>NZ_RBCI01000010.1 GCF_003628535.1 Flavisolibacter nicotianae | reverse complement strand
TTAAAAGAGCGGTCGCAAAGATAAGCACCCCCAACCTCCCACCCAAATCCTTCCAAAAATAAATCCCCAATTCCCCGTGAAACACAGTCCCCACCCAACTAAAAAATTCTGTACAAATACTCGCAGAGAGATCTAAAAGTTGACCAACATCCGCAATTTCCGCGTAATTAAGGCCATGTTCAGGTACTTAATATTGAGAAAGTCGTAGTGATTGATCAACAAATAAGTAATGGCGACGTCCTTTAAAGCAATGGCATTATTAAAGCAGTCCAATGCTTTTTCTCTGGCCCCAGCTCTTGCGTAATCGATTCCCATCCACAGTTGAGAAATATAATCGCTGTTCTTTTTCAGGCGATCATATTTTTCATCCACCCGCTTTTGCAATGCTGAATTATCTCCATCTTTGAAAAACAACAACAATCCCTTGTTACCGGCTTTTTCTGCAGCGGCGATTGCTTCTTCCGGATTTCCGGCCGACCAGTAAAGCCTAGCCAGATCTCCGTAATACACCTTTTGCATATCCGGTTCTGTTGCATTCTTTTCGATGAGTTTCTTTTGCAATGCGATTGCATCTTCTTTTTTGCCGGCATTTACCAAACATCTCACCTGGTTAACGGTCAGATAATCCCAGGCCGGATTAATACTGCACCCCTTTTCGTATATCTTCAGTGCTTCTTCGTTTTCGCCTTTTCCTTCCAGCAAAATTCCCAACCACAGGTACACATTTGATTGGTTGGGGCTAAGATCGAGGGAACGCTTATAGGTTATCTCCGCGGCGTGCCAATCGAATTTTTGGTGATACCAATACCCTAATGAGGCATGGCTTTCACCTGACATGGGAT
Organism: Flavisolibacter nicotianae; assembly: GCF_003628535.1. Classification (GTDB taxonomy): domain Bacteria; phylum Bacteroidota; class Bacteroidia; order Chitinophagales; family Chitinophagaceae; genus Flavisolibacter; species Flavisolibacter nicotianae. The sequence continues at coordinate 154,719 of NZ_RBCI01000010.1, read as the reverse complement.
TCAACGCCAGGGCAAGGTCAATGTATTTCTTCGCCATCCACAACATCTTTACAGGATCTTCATAACCCCGGTAAGATGCCAATAAATAAGTTACGGCAAGCCCCGAATAGGCATTGGCAAAATTGTTGTCCTTTGACACGGCCTGCTCAAATAATTCCCTTGCTTCCAACACTTCCGGCTTCGTTCTTTTTTCAACGAGAAATTTCCCTCGCAGATAAAGATCATAGGCTTCCAGGTTACTGGTTGGCGTTTGATCGAGCTGCTTTTCTTCCTGCTGCGAAAGTTTGGCGTTTAACACATCGGCGATAGCCAGGGCCACTTCTCTCTGGATGGAAAAGATGTCCTTTACACTACGGTCGTAGGAATCGGCCCACAAATGTTCATCGGTAGCAGCATCAATCAACTGCGCTGTAATACGGACCTGCTCCTGCGATCGTTGCACGCTTCCTTCCAGGATAACTGCTACATCCAATTCGCGGCCGATCTCTTTTACATGTTTTGGATTTTTTTTGTACTGCATGACGGAGGTACGCGAAACCACCTTCAATGCTTTGATCTTTGAAAGCTGGGTAATGATATCCTCCGTCAAACCGTCGCTGAAATACTCCTGGTCCTGATCGTTGCTCATATTAAAAAAAGGAAGAACAGCAATACTGGTCTTGCTCTTTACCGGAATTTCCGGCACGAATACCTGTACCGGTTGGCTATTGGGTGTGAGCAATTCGTAAATGCGAAACGGTTCTTTGATGTTTTTCAATTTCTCCTCTTTCACAAACATGCAGTCAAGCCCTTGCTTGTTGACAATGTTGCGATAGACCATTTCCGAAACATAAATACCGCCGGTTGGTGCCAAGGCCTGAATACGGGCAGCAATATTAACAACATCGCCAAATACATTCCCGTGATGTATCAGCACATCACCCATATGAATACCGACGCGGGCTGGCACTTTGGGATCTTCAAATAAATCGGCCTGCAGCAGTTTGGCAAATTCCGCAGAATCCGTAGCACTGTTAAACAGCAACAGGCAGCCGTCCCCGTAGTATTGAATTATTTTCCCATCAAGTTCGCCGGCAATAACTTCCAGGACGTCTCTGAAATGGTTGATCTTTTGAATGGCAGCGTGTTCATCCTCCTGCATCATGGCCGAATAACCAACGATATCAACAAACAGAATGGCGGCTAGCTGGTGGAATGGTTCGGACATACAATCGTAACGCGATATTTTTTGCAAAGGTAATGGAGAGGGGTAATTTCGGTGCTTTCCGTGGAAGATATTGGTTTATGAGCCTTTTCTTCAACCAATTTCGTACGACCCGCATATTCGATTAGCCATAGTCGTAGAAAAGGAATTGTTCAGCTAAAAGAAAAGTCCCCACGAAGGGGGACTTTTCTTTATCGTAAAATCAGCTACTCACCTCCTCTGCTGCAAGCCGGGGATCGGAAACACTGGATCACAACCATCGTTTGGCTTGCCGGGAAATCGCATCTTTCCGATCCGGTACCAGAAAGCTGCGTCACCACAAATTGAGAGGCGTTCAACTTTACTGTACAAACTCCTTCTGGGTTGTGTTCTCCAGTACCAGATCCTGCCGGTTACCTTTAAAGATGTTATTTTCTACTTTGTAACCAGTCACCGAAATAAGTTTTACGGCGTCGGTTGGTTGGCCAACCTGGAAGTCATGGATATTGCCCGTTACTTCCACGTTGTACACGCCTTCAAATGTCATCAGGGCAATAGGCGAACCAAAAGGATAGTTTTCCGATGTATTGTTGATAATCCGCCAGTTTTTGCGGCTACCGGCAATCTTCGTATAAACGCCAATGCTTAATGCATGGCCGTTCAGGTAGTTCCCACTTACTTCTACATTATTGATGCTGCCCTGTTGTCCGCCAGAAGCAAGGAACAGGAGCCGGCCTTCACCGATCTTGTTGTTGCGAATGGCAATGTTGGATGCACCGGAGCCTTCATTATCCGGCTCGATATCAAATGTGCTGCGACGGGTGTTATAGATGTTGTTTCCCTCTACCAACACATTGGAGGCGCCTACGATGGCCACGCCCTGGCGGCCATTGTCGTGAAAATTGTTGTTGCTAATTTTTACGCCATCTGCCCATTCCATTGAACCTGCATTCCAAATACCGACATACACAAAATCGCCATATACATTGTGAACGTGGCAGTCACGAATTTCAACATCTTTGGCACCCTCGATATCAAAGGCATTCTGCGCTTCAAACTTTGAATTATACGAAGCTTCTTCTTCCCAATTATAAATGTTAGCGCCCTGGATTTCGATATTATAAAAGCGATGGCCACTGCCACCACGAACCATGAACTGTCCGCGTTTCCGGGGCCACAGCCATTTGATCTCGTCCGGCAGGTTCGACTGCGGTGCGGAAGTACCATCCGTAACTGTGAAGAACTTTGCACCATTGCCATAGAACTGCAAACCGACACGCTTGGTGAGCACAATGCTGCCATCCATGCGATACAAACCGTTTTGCTTGAATTGGATCTGGCTGTTGTCTTTTACCTTGTTAAGAAAGTTCTGTAAAGCCAACGTTACATCTACTTTACCGCTGGCATCAATGGAGTCGGGAACAACTACAGTACCCGACGTATTGGTTGGTGTATTTGACGGATTAAGGGTTCCGGGCACCCGTCTAAACCGCGCAGCACTGGCCGACTGGGTCGCTTGTTCATCTTCCTGCAAGGAGGATGTTTTGCTACAAGAAATCTGAATAAGGGTACAAAGGAGTAATCCTAGGAACGTCACGTTTCTTTTTGTTTGGTTTTTCATGTTTACGTACTTGCATTTTTTACTTTCTGATGAAAGATTGGATAATAAAAAATCACCGGTATTGGAGCGGTGGTTGTTGAAAACAAAATCCTTTACACTGTTGCCCGATGTTCCTCCGGATGAAAAATGGGCTAAAAAATAAAGGACCTTAAAAAAAGCAAGTGCGAAGCTAACAAAAGGAGTGCCTGAAAAACAGGCAGTTGAAATTTATTGATACTTATTAATAAATATATTTTATTGCAAATACATAACAGCTTTTACGTGTGACCAAAGCAGGGAATCCACATGGAATCACTAAGAGAATACGCCTAACAGGGTCAGCTGCCATCAACAAACTGCCGCAGCCAACTTTCAATCGCCAGCAACGACCAGATGGTATACGACGCATCCAGCTTGCCTTTTTGGTTCTTATCGATCATCTCCCGCACGGCACCGGCATTGAACAATCCCCGGCTTTTCAGATTGGTTTCGCTAAGTTGGTCGTTAACCATCTCCCGCATTTCGTTTTTCACCCATCCGCGAAGGGGTGCGCCAAAACCAGTCTTGGGGCGATAGATCACATCGTGGGGCAAATAATCCTCCGCCACTTTTCGCAAAATATACTTGGTTGTCGTGCCTTTCATTTTGAGGGAAGACGGCAACTGTGACGACAGTTTAACCAGTTCTATATCGAGGTAAGGCACCCTGGTTTCCACGCCGACGGCCATGCTCATTTTATCCGTGTAGTTCAAATTGTGATCGGGCAGGTAGGTCTTGAGCTCCAGGTACAACATCTTGTTCAAATCGCTGACACCCGGTGGCAATGTCTGGATCAAGTGTTCGAGGTAAACTTCCGGCAACAAATTACCTACAAGCATTTCCTGCACATCAGGCTCAAAAAGGGCCATTGTTTTTGTCCGCTCCAGCCACATGAAATAACCGGCAAAACGCTGCGATTTTGTTTTTCCCGACTCGGCGATCACTTTTTTGATGCGTCGCATCGTCGGGCTGAAAGACTTCACCGGCTCGAGAGCCGTTTGCAACAACCGCCCTCCCGCCACCGGCAATATCCTGAAAAACCTTTCCAGCGCAATGGCCTGGTGACGACGATATCCTGACAACAGGTCGTCGCCGGCCGTACCGCCCAACAGCACTTTTATTCCCTGTTGGCGTGCATTCAGACAAATGTCATATACATTCAAAGGGGCGGCATCCGCCTGCGGCTCATCAAGATGCCAGATCATTTTGTCGAAGTTGTCCAGAATGTTGATCTCGGAGGGAATGATGTTTAAGTCGACCGACAGGTGCCTGGCTACTTTTTTGGCATAGAACAGGTCATCGGCAAACCCTTCTTCTTTCAATGTCTTGCCCGAGTCGATTGTAAAGCAAGTTAATCGCTGGCCAGGCATTATCTCTTTTGCCATTGCCACGATCAAACTGGAATCAAGACCACCGGAAAGAAAATACCCGAGCGGAACGTCACTCATCAACTGCCGGGCCACGGCTTTTTGCAAGGCTTGCCTGAATTCTTGTTTCCACTCTTCTTCGCCAAGCGGCTCGGATCTCTCCTCAAATCGAATCTCGTCATACGCTTCAACGGTAAAGACCGATTTTTCCAGCGAGTACGTAATGCAATGACCCGGCAACAGCTTCAACACGTTTTGAAACGGTGTTTGTCCACCGACAGAATACAACAATTGCAGGTAGCTGAACAAGGCTGAGGGATTTATGGTTTTATCGAAACCCGGTATTTTCAACAGCGCTTTGATCTCCGACGCAAAGGCAAAGACGCCGTCGTGTTCGTAGTAGTAATACAATGGCTTGATGCCATAGTGGTCCCTCGCAATGACCACTTCCTGTTTCCGTTTATCAAGAACGCAAAATGCAAAGATTCCGTTCAATTGGGGAAGAATGTCTTTGCCATATTCCATAAATCCATACAGGAGCGTTTCGGTATCCGAACCGGATTTAAAAGAATAACCTTTTGCTTTTAACCGGGACCGGATATCAAGATGGTTGTAAATTTCGCCATTAAAGACCAGCACATAGTCACCATCGGCTGACAGCATCGGCTGGTGCCCGTTGGCACTTACATCAACGATCGAAAGACGGGTCTGCCCCAGCATCACACCGTCATTGCAATAATAGCCTTCATCATCGGGTCCGCGATGTTGCAGAACGCGTAAATCTTCTGGAGCGAATTGAAACCTGTGACTGATACTGCCGATAATTCCGCACATAACAGATTACTTATTTTGGATGTTGGGAGGGAAATTGCTGACTGCGTTGTCAGGACAATAGCGTCGATGCGTCCTGCGTAAAATTGCTGTTTACCGGCAGATCCAGCTTTTCGTATTTTGAATTGCAGCTTTTGAATTCCGGGATTAGCGCCTTCATTTTCGTTACCAGTTTGTTGTTGTCGCCCAGCATGCTGATGCCTATCAGTTCTTCAATGTCAAAAAGAACACTGGCGGGACCGGCAACCACCCGGGCAATCTTGATTTTTTCATGGTGAGTCAGAAGGGTTTTTTCCTCTTTTGCCAGGAGCTCCTCGTACAGCTTCTCGCCTGGCCGAAGACCCGTGTAAACAATTTTAATATCCTGTTCCGGGATCAACCCGGCCAGTTGGATCATCTTTCTGGCCAGGTCCACAATTTTTACCGATTGGCCCATATCAAAAATGAAGATCTCTCCTCCCTTTCCCATCGTACCGGCCTCCAGTACCAATTGCACCGCCTCGGGTATGGTCATGAAATAGCGGGTGACCTCCGGATCGGTTACCGTAAGCGGACCGCCCTTCTGGATTTGCTCGCGAAAGCGGGGCACCACCGATCCGTTGGAGCCGAGGACATTGCCAAAGCGGGTGGTAATAAACTTTGTTTTCATTCGCACTTCGGTAAGGCTTTCGCCTTCGCTCTTCACCGCGATATAGCTGGATGACTCCCGTGGCCATTCCGCATGATTGTTCAATGTCTGCACATACATTTCAGCCAAGCGCTTGGAGGCACCCATCACATTGGCCGGGTTTACCGCTTTATCGGTAGACACCATCACAAACATGGAAACCCTGTGAATCACCGATAGGTCGGCGATATTTTTCGTTCCCATCACATTCGTCAGGATCGCTTCGCAGGGATGATTCTCCATCATCGGCACATGCTTGTATGCGGCTGCGTGAAAAACGATCTGCGGACGGAAATCGCGGAAAAGCGCTTGCATCCGGTTGTAATCCCTAACACTTCCAATCATGATCTTGATGTTGATCCCGGGGAAATTGGCTTCCACTTCAGTTTGTATCTCATGCAGGGCAGTTTCGGCCTGGTCGCAAAGAATAAGCATTTCGGGATGATAAGTCAATACCTGCCTGGCAATCTCCGAACCTATCGAACCGGCAGCGCCGGTGATGAGGATTCGCTTTCCGGATAACTCGTTCGAAATTTTCACATTGTTGATCACAATCGGCTCCCGCTGCAGCAAATCTTCGATCCTGAGTTCCTGCAACTGCTTCGCAAGCGGCTTGTCGTTGAGCCATTGCTCCGAAGGTGGAATGACCAGGACTTTAATGCCATGCTGCAGGCATTTGTCAATCACCGCCTTTTTGTGAAAGCTGTCCAGTTGCTCATTCGTCATGATCATTTTGCGGACCCCTTTCTTTTTTGCTGCCATCGCCAGCTCCGCGATTGAAAACACTTTTTTTTGCTCGATATAGGTATTGATCTTACCTGGCCTCATTTCGACAAAGCCTGCCACGAGTAATTTGTTTTCGTTGTACGACTCGATGGCCTGCTTGATCAGGATGGCGTTTTGATCCGAACCAAAAATGAGCACCTTTTCTGCCATGCTGAAGGGCGAACTTTTGATTTTGTAGTAAAACAACTTGATAAAGGCCCGCATCATCACCATCAGCGAAGAGGCAACAAAAAAATTGATAAACACAACGCCGGCAATATTCAGCGACTCGATATGATAAGGACGTGAAATCAGCATCTTTACAGCGATGGGATAAGCTGCACTGATGACGAAGACAGCAGAGAAAATCCGGAAGATATCCTGGATGTTCGAATAGCGGATCAATCCCGTGTGTGTGCGCATGCAGAAGAAAGTTGCCAACGCTATCAGGGCGTACAGGCCGGTGTAGATAAAAAAATGTCCACGCAGAATTCCGGAAAATTCAAAATGCTTGATGATAAAATAAGACAGTGTAAAGGATGTGCAGGTAATGGCCAGGTCAACAAGCAGAATCACCCAGCGGGGAGCAGTTTTGGCATTCAGTAAATTGTTCATGAGCCTCGTGATTTAAAGGTTTTGGTGTTTGGCGCATGAATTCGAAAGGGACAGGAAAGAGGGACTGGGCAGGAATGGGAAATCGAAGGGTTGGAATGAAAAGTGCAGGATTGAAATCTTAATTTTTGACGAGAGTCGTTTGTATAAGCTGTCTCTGATAAACGTTAACCAGTTGGCCTACAACGCGGTCGAGGTCTGCTTCTGTGAGATTGGACCCCGAGGGTAAACACAATCCGTTTGCAAAAAGCTGCTCACTGGTCGTCCCACCATAATAAGGTGCACCGGCGTATACCGGCTGCAGATGCATTGGCTTCCACAACGGGCGGCAATCGATGTTATCGGCTACAAGAGCAGTGCGCAAATCTTCCCGTGTTACGTGGCTTTCTGCAACAAGGATCGTCGTAAGCCAATGATTGGAATAATAGTCCGGTGACGGTTCTTCGGCAAGTTGTATTTCGCTGATTGTCGATAAGGCATCTTTATAAAACAGGAAATTATTGCGTCGCTGGCGGATACGCTGGTGCAATACCTCCATTTGACCACGGCCGATTGCCGCGCAGACATTGCTCATCCGGTAATTGTACCCGATTTGTGAATGTTGATAATGCGGTGCAGGGTCCAGTGCCTGTGTTGCCAGGAAACGGGCCTGCCGGATAAAGTCACCGTTGGCGGAAACCAGGGCGCCACCGCCCGAGGTGGTAATGATTTTATTGCCATTGAACGACAATACGCCAATGTCACCAAATGTTCCAAGAGGCTGTCCTTTAAAGCTCGAGCCCAGAGCCTCGGCTGCGTCTTCGACGACGGGTATTCCGTAAAACCGTGCAATCTCCATAATACGGTCGATCTGTGCCGGCATGCCATACAGGTGCACAACGATGATCGCCTTGGGCTTTTTTCCCAATTTGATCCGGTGCTGAATTGCCTGTTCCAGGTAATCCGGCGACATGTTCCAGGTGCTTTCTTCGCTATCCACAAAAACAGGCAGTGCGCCCTGGTAAACAATTGGGTTGGCAGAAGCGGCAAAGGTCATCGACTGGCAGATGACTTCATCGCCGGCGCCAACGCCCAGGAGAATAAGGGCAAGATGCAGGGCAGCCGTCCCCGAACTCAAAGCGGCTACCTGAACATCGCCGCCAAGAAAGGTTTGCAGGTCGTGTTCGAAGCCATCTACATGTGGCCCCAATGGAGCGATCCAGTTGGATGCAAATGCTTCATTGATGTAAGAAAGTTCTTTCTCTCCCATGTGCGGAGACGAAAGCCAGATTTTGGGTTTCATAAACAGTTGGGTTGTTAGGTAAAAGGCTGTCTGAAAGACTAACCGGTTATTTGTCGCAATTTGATTTCAGTCTTAACTGTTGTTTATCCAATGGTAAGACAGGCTCGGGGCAAAGCTGCACGTCAGCAAAGCTTGTAATGATGAAGTCGGGACATGCGGCCTGGGAAAAGTCCTGTGGGTGAATATGACTGCCTGTATTTTCCAGGCATATGGTCTTCCATCCCAACTGTGCCGGTACCAGGAAATCTTTTGCCGTGTTGTCGCCAAAAAAATAAAACTCGCGGCCAGGATATTTTTCTTCGAAGAAAAGGTAGTTTCTTTCTGCCGGCTTTTCCGAACCGAATTCCTCCGAAATGATCACATCCGCAAACGTCGTTTCAAGACCCAGGGCCCGAAGTTTGTTTCGCTGCGTGATTTGCCTGCCGTCTGTAATCAGTCCGCAGGGAATACCCATCCTGCGAACCTGCTGCAGAAACGTTGCTGTTTCCGCACTGAGCTTGATGGATGGCGCATGTGTGCGGTATTCGGAAAGCAACCATTCGATGGTAAGGGTCGATGGTGCAAAGGCACAGGTATCAACGAGCCACTGGAAAACATTTTCCTTCCGGGAGTACCGCAGCAACATCTCATCGTAAAGTGGACGTCCGGCATGTGGCTCCAGTTTTTCGGAAAGAGCCTGGTAGGCCGATTTCAGAAAATCGATCTCCGGATACAACGTATCATCGAGATCAAAAACAAAAAACGTCCGCTTGTTAGTCGCGATTTGCATGAACAATCACTTCGTCGTCGTATCGCAGCATCAGCATGCCGTCTTCCCAATCTTCCGTGTAAGGGATTGGCTTGTCGTGAAAATATTCCCTGATCAGCCACAACGGGTAGTTGCCACCAGCACGATAACTTAATGGGAATCCCCCGCCAAAACGTGGGTTGATCTCGATGGCAACGATCCGCTCTGTGACCTTGTGCATAAATACCTGCACGGTCAAACAACCGATGGCACCGCCAACCTCGCCCAGTTTTTCTTTCAGGAAAGAGACGATCCTGTTTTTGCACGTCACACCTTTGTTGATCTCTCCCGCCCTTACCAACAGCCGCCGCCGCGGAATGATGCATTTCACGGCGTGCTGCTTATCATAATACATATCTACCGTGTATTCGTCGTATTCGGTTTTATCGATGTACTCCATAAACAGGAGCTTTTCGTTGCTGAAGTGATAATCCGTAAAATCGCTGGCCGAGCGGATGATGAAATTATCTGCACTGAGGCTGCCGTCGTAAGGCTTGATGAAAAGCGGGAACCGGGGATTGCTTTTCTCGATTGTTTCAGGAACCGGTATTCCTTTTTGCTGGAAAAAGCAATGGATCTTACGCTTGTCGCGGCACTGCGCCACAAAAGCAGGCGATGAAATAATTACATGGATTCCCTGTTCATCAAACCGCGGTTTGTTTTGCGCCAGCACCAGGAGTTCCGTATCGATTGTGGGTACGACCATCCTGATGCGGTTCTTCTCGCAGAGCAAAAGCAGGTCATCGATATAACCGTAATCGGTCACCCGTTTTACCTGGAAATACTGGTCGGAAACATGACAGGCCGCACTCATTTGCGGACACATGTCGGTTGTAAAGACTTTCGCACCGGGATAAAGTTTCTTGAGCTCTTTTTGAAAAGCTCTTACCAGCGAAACACGTTGACCGGCCGATGTAATGAGAATGTTCATACCCTGTTTGCCCCCTTAAAATACGGCATTGTTGCGTGCCCCTTTTGACTGATCCCTTCTGTTTTCAAAACTTTTTTGCATGTGAGCCAAAGAATTTGGGCATCGAGTTTCCAATCCAGGTGATCTACATACCACACATCCAGTTCAAATTTTTGGTCCCAGGTCAGGGCATTCCGCCCATTTACCTGTGCCCAGCCGGTGATTCCCGGCCGCACTTCGTGCCGGCGGTTTTGCCGGGCTGAATAGAGTGGCAAATAGTCCACCAGGAGCGGCCTGGGCCCGATTAAGCTCATGTCGCCTTTCAGCACATTGAGCAGTTGCGGAATTTCATCCAGCGACGTTTTACGCAACCACTTGCCCAGCGCAGTCAACCGTTTTTCATCAGGCAGAAGCTGGCCATCTGCGCCTTTACGGTCGTTCATGGTTTTAAATTTTACCAGCAAAAAAATACGGCCGTTTTTGCCGGGACGGCGCTGGATGAAAAACGGCCTCCCGTCGTTGGCAACAAAAAGCAGGACCGCCAGCACCAGGAAAACCGGCGACAGAAGGCAAAGTCCTGCCAGGCTGAAAGCAAAATCGACGATCCGTTTAAGAGATTTCCGATACAATCCCATGAGCCGTTAATTGATCCCTGTATTCGTTCAACAGGATGTTCCAAAACTGTTTTTGTTCATACCGCTCGCCAATCCATTGCCGGGCATTTGCTTTCATACGCAAAAACAATTCACGGTCGTTCCGCAAGGTTCCCATCGCCTTTCGAAGGGCGTCAACATTTTTTACCGGTACGATCAACCCGTTCTTTCCATGCTGGATGATTTCATTGCAGCCATTGATATCCGTGACGATCGAAGGCAGGTGAAAACAACCCGCCTGCATGGGCACGTTGGGAAACCCTTCCCTGTACGATGGAAACACCAGTACATCACTGATGGCAAGAAAAGGCCGCACGTCCTGTTGGAAATCGATTCGGATAATGTCTTTGTCGTCTTCAATTGCCTTCTGCACCGTTATCGGCAGGGGATCACGTTCGGGCTCATATGGACCAACCAGCAACAGTTTAATCGCATTTGCGGTGCTTCGCAAACGACAGAAAGCATCGACCAGTTCCTCGATTCCCTTGTCCCGAACCAGGCGGCCAATAAACAGGTACACGAAATCTTTTTCGTCGATGCCCAGTGCTTTCCGGGTTTGTGTCACAGAAGCCTCGAGCCCGTCGGTCAACTGAAAAAACTCCATGTCGATGCCGTTACTGCTACCGTTTCCCAGCACTTTCAGCTTTCCGGCTTGACAGAACTTATGGTCTTCGATGTACTTTGCCAGGTTCGTTGAATTGGGGTACACTTTGGTAGCGCAACGGTAGGTAAGCCATTCCACAACCGAAAGCAGTTTTTTCTTCAGGCCCCTGCTTTCCATCAACGGCATTCCGGCTACCGTGTGCAGGCGCACCGGCACACCGGCCAGCCGCCCGGCCAGCATCCCCAGCAAGCCTGCTTTTGGCGTGTGGGTGTGAACAATCGTGGGATGCTCTTTTTTAAACAGCCAGTACAATTGCCACAGCGCTTTCGCATCTTTCAACGGCGTAATGGCACGGCTCATTGGCACGCCTGCAACCCGCACCCCTTCGCTGGCCCGTACGTCCTCCAACGTTTTGCCGGGCGAAGAAACAGCCAGTACATCGTAATGGTCGGCCATAAAGCGGAGTTGCTGGCGCAAAAGAACTTTCAGTGAAATGGGCACCGTTGTTATCCGGATCAATTTGGCTTTCTGAGTCATGCAAAAAGAAAATAGCGGTAAATGTTTGATGGCGATAAAAACCCGGAGCGGTCACGCAGGTACATCGTTCAATTGCAAACAGCTTAGAACAACTCAAGGTCACCAAGAGAGTACGACCAGTTCTTCGATTCTTTTAGGCTGGCAAACCTGTCTTCCATGTTGAGGTCACGCAGGGTGATCATGGGACCCAGTGCCCTGACGGGGACAATGCCCATCCAGCGGAAATAGTTTTGGTACAACTGGAACTGCACACCGGACATGGAGACCAGGTTGATATTGTGCAAAGCGCAAAAGCTCCTGACTTCTTTTTTTAGGAGAGCGTTCAGTGCCTGCGGGTTTGCCTGTTCGTCAAGGAGAATAAAGTCCACTAGCCGCAGTTCTTTTGTAAAAGCGTGTTGTTTGACCCTGCTGATCAGCAGGTAGCTTTTCCCGTCAGTAAAATAGTTGTAGCGAAAAAGCGGGTTGTCCGCGTAGCGCCAGGCAATATAGGCCGGCGAGATCGCTGTGGTTAAATAGACCGCTTTTTGAACGTAGCCTTTCAGCAAGTCCAACACGTCGGCACGCCACTCCTGAGGGGGAGAAGGATCCTCGCTCTTATCGATGGTTTTTCCGTTACGGACCAGTCGGGAATAAACCACCGCCAGCGGCTTCCTTATCTTCAGTTTCAACGGCATTTTTCCCTGCTCTACCCAACCCATCTTCAGGTATCCCGGCTTGCTTTTTTCGTTGGGTGTGTTAAAGATGAAATGCACGCCGTCCCGCCGGCAGGTCTCCACAAGATTCATCGTCAGCTTTTTAAAAATTCCCCTGCCCTGGAAATCGGGATGCGTGGCTGTGTCAACTGCGCGGATGGCATCGAAGGTTGTATCATTCAATTGCCATTTCCATTTCATAAAAGCACGTAAGCCTACAATCACCCCGTCTTCCTCCGCCAAAAGCACGTATGAAGGACCAAATGGATTTTGTTCGTGCTTCCAGGTCCAGAAGTCTTCCGATTGCGGAATGACATCATCACCCAAAGACTGGCTCAGGAGGCGGATCATTGCAGGCTTGTCGGAAGGACGTGCGGGGCGAATGTTCATCGTAACGCTGTTTTCATCGATCAGGAGGAATACTGTAAAATGTCTTTGCACATTTCGCCTTCTTCATTCAAAAGCGACGCGTACTCCCCCATATTCCAGCTTTCCATACTATATTTTTCGCGGCATTTTTGAAAATGCGTGAGCAGAAGCTCAAGCCGCAGCAGATTTTGCTGGGGATAGTCTCCGAAATTTTCAGGGTGCCACCACAGGTGATAACACTCTCCTTGGCTGGCTGCTGCATACAACTCACGAATGGAGCGCCGAAGGGAAAGCTTGCCGAGGACAGGCATTTTGGGCGACCAGGGACGGAAAAGCCGGCTGGCCGGAAGCTGCAACGGCTCTCCCGGCCGTGCCTGAATTGCCGCTAAAGGATAGGACGTACGCCTCGTTGCCAACGGCACGTACGCATCCCCGGTACGAAAGATTTTACGCACCGGATTGGCGCTTTTATCCGTGATTGGACTCCAGAACCAGGAGGAAGGATTGGAGCGGACCACCCTGATCCCGTTTGCAAAGCAGGTGCGCAGGTGTTCAGGATTAAACTGGTTGCGTGGAAAGACCAACGAAGAGAGGCGGCAACCAAATTTTTCCGCTGCCGCAGTTGCTGCCTTCAGGTCAGCATCGAAGGCCTCGTTTGCAGCCTGCTGCTCCAGGCAATAAAAATGACCAAATGTATGCGTGCCCAGCTCCTGTCCCCGGCAGAGCAAAATGGCGCTCACCGTTTCCGGGGCAAAATGTGCCCAGCGATATGCAGGACCAAGGTCATTCTTTCGCACCCATGCGTAGGCCGAATAATCTTCTACCGCATAACAGGGCTCAATTACGGGCTTCCATCTCTCCCACTCCTGCCGGTCTTTTGCCATAACGCTGCCCACAACGGCCCATGTTGCATGCACCCCGTATTTTTCGAACAAGGCCAAGACCTTCGGAATGGATTCCAGTGTATTCAGATAGCAGGCCTTTCGCTGCTGCCGGTCTTTTTTATCAAATACACCCCAGTGAAGTTCAAAGTCAAGCGATATCGTGAAAATTCCAGGCATCCGTTCAGTTTATTGCGTATGCAGGTGCAGCCGTTGTCTCAGCCGCCGCTTTGATTTGCCTCGAACGCAGGCGCTTTAGTTTCCGGTCGTCGAGGTAAGAGATAATCACAAAAAGAAAAAAATACGTGATCATGGTTTTCTGCCGGATGATCAGGCCGAGGTTGGACAACGTGCCGCAAAGTGCCAGCGAGGTGCCCAGGAAAATTACCGCACTTGTTTTTACCAGCGCCGAACTGCGGGACATAAATTTTCCAAACCCCTTTTGAAACATTTTACAGGCTAAAACAATGTAGAACAGGTTTTCCATCGACACCATCATTCCCGGTAGCGAAGGCGCATCTACAAAAAGCGGTCGGAACCAAAAGGTCAAAAGCTTTAGGGGGTAGGGATAGCTGGAAATATCAATCCCCGATCCCGATTTCGCCAGGTCCGCAGCCCGCTTGTTGGCCAGTTCGCCAAAACTGCTCACGAGGTTGTCTGCATCCACCTGGGCAAAGGCCAGGATCTTATCGTACAGAAAGAACAAAGCGACGGCGCCACCACCCAGTACCAGCACTTTCTGGTAAAGCGGCACTTTCTGCCGGCCCGTTAAAAGACCAGCAACTATACCGGCTGCAAGCACCAGGAAGATGTGTGGCCGCACATGGTAAACGAGTGCCAGGCCCAGAACCAGCGCCACCTTTCGCGAACCGATTCGACTGAAACCATACACCGCAAGGCCAAGCCCAAGGAAAATAACGGCTCCCTTTCCCAGCGAAGCACTCCAGTAATGCATGTTCGGAAGAAACAGGAAAATCGTTATGAGGTCGTAGCCTTTCCACAGGTGGCGGAAGCGGACATTCTCTTTAAAAAAAATGTAAAAACAAACGAAACCCCAATACCCCATGCCGGCAAACAGCACCATCATCATTTCGTAACTAAAACCAAAGTAGTTGATAAACGGGTAGGCCAGGAAATGCATGAATCCAGTTCCGGTATCATAGGCTTCAAACCAGTTTGCATAGGCCACCTGTGGTTGCAAATAATACTGCACGGAATCGGAAGGCGCATACAGGACGGAAATATAATAGACGGCGGCAAAGAGCATGTGGTACCAGTATAGTTTTGCCATAAGCCCCGGCCGGAACCACCGAAGCCGTCCCCTGATCGCATCCAAAATGGGGCGATTGATCAGGAAAAGCACAAGCATTAACAAGAAAGCGCCAATCACCCGTTTAGGTTAGGAGGTTATCGTACACATTTTCCAACTCGGTTACCATCTTTTGCAGGCTGAAATAACGGACCACCGTTTGCCGTGCGGCTGCGCCGAGACGTTTTATTTTCGCTGGTTGCTGCAGATAGGCAACTAGGCGATCCACCATCTCCATAGGTTGTTCGACGGGTACAAGAATTCCATTCCTGTCTTTCTCCACCAGTTCGGGTATGCCACCGGCATCTGTGCAAGCAGGCATGCAGCCCATGCTCATGGCTTCGAGGAGGCCTATCGGCAGCCCTTCAAATGCAGAACTCATCATAAAAACATCCATTGCATCGAGGTAAGGCCTGATCTCTGCCTGCAACCCGGGAAAGTGGACGACATCCAGGAGTTGCAAGTCCCGGGCTTTCTGATGCACCACGTCGCGTAACAGCCCATCACCCGCAACAATGAATCGGGTATAAGGACAACGATCGTGCACGGCCTTCGCAATTTCGAGCCAGGTGTCCAGGCGTTTTTGATGGCGGAACACACAGGCTGTACCGATGACAATCGAGCCAGGCGGAATATTCAATTCACGGCGAATGTCGCGGTGAACGGGAACATCATGGGAGTACTTCTCGGTATTGATGCCGTTCTTGATCACCTGTACCTGCGGCCTTTTTTTGGAGTAATGCGTTTTGATGGATTGTGCCACGTCGTCCGAAACGGCAATCACTTTCGTTTGCGCCGAAAAACTCAGCTTGTTAACGAAGAAGGTCAGCTTGTGGTATTTATCCCAGGTATTGTGCTCCGTGTATACCACGGGCACACCCGCCAGCTTGCCGGCAATTCGACCGACAATTCCTGCCCAGGGAAGATGGCAATGAATTAGCCTGATGCCGTTCTGCCGCACATACTGTACAATCCGGAAAACCTGCCGCAGGATCTCCAGGTTATTTTTGGCCGGAAGGCAGGTTACTTTTCCGCCTGCGGCCTCAATTTCAGCCACCATCTGGTGCTTCCAGGGAAGAAAATAAATGTAGTGGAAACAATATTTTTCCCTGTCATGCTTGCCCAGGGTTTCGGGCAACAGGGTTTCTGCCCCGCCACGCCCAAGCGATTTAATGATGTGCAATACCGGATAAGGTGTTTTCATTGACAAGGTTGTTGGCGTCATCAATTGGCGTAGTGCCATTCGTTGTTCCGATAGAATGATGGGAGGTTATCTCGTTGTGAAGCAAAGAAGCATAACACGAAAGAAACTGTTGGCCGATTTGACGACTCAGGTAACGGGATCGAACCAGTGCAAAAGCATTTTGCACCAACTTCATATTGCCGGGAGTGTCGCTTGCAGCATCCAACGCTGCAAGGGCAAAAGCATCGTTATCACCACCTTTTACCAGCCAACCGGTTTGGCCGTTTTGTACCACTTCGCTGATCCCGCCCACGTCAAATGCCACGACGGGAGTCCGGCAGAGAAAGGCCTCCAGCAACACCCCCGGCAAACCTTCGATCTTACTGGGGAGTAAAAGCACAGTTGCGGCGCTGACCAGTGGCAGGACATCCGTGCGCAAGCCATAAAACCGGACCTGCGCGGCAAGTCCTTTTTGTTGGGTAAGGGTTTCTATTTTTTTCCGCAGGGGACCATCACCAACCAGGTGCAGACTGGCGTCTGGCTGGTCACGGAGAATTTTTTCAAAAATAGACAGCAGCCCTTCGTGGTTTTTCTCAAACGTAAAGCCGCCCACATGAATGAATGCCGGCCCGTTAGTGCTATGCTGCAGCACATTTTTTCCAGCAGCTTTTTCCCGCATCGAATCAGGGACGTCCTCTACTCCTACTGGAATGACACTGATCTTAGCCCGGCATGCCGGAAACAAGCGTCCGAAATCAGTAGCCGACGCATGGCTGACAGATATAACTTTCGCTGTAGGCCGGAAAAAAAGCGCATTCCAGCGTACAGCCATGCTGCCCTTGATGTAAAGGCTGATGGTACTTGCATTGCGAAAAATGATCGGCTGCTTCCAGCGGAAAAGCAAGCGGGAAAAGACAGCGTATTTTAGCGTGTCGCCGGCATTGGCCTGGATAATGTCAGGCTTTTCTTTGGCGATGATTTGTGCCAACCGTCGCCATGCGTTGAAATCAACAAAGCGACGTCCCGGCCTTCCGCACAGATGATACATTTTTCCGCTAAAGGGTAAGTCCGCCTCACCCTCGTACAAGAAAACCAACACGGCTTCGTGTCCTGCCGCATTGATATGCGATGACAGTTGCGCGGTGAACAATTCGGCACCTCTTCGCTGTGGCTTTTGGATGAGCTGGAGAATTTTCATGGTTGGCTGGCGATGAGTGTTTGCAAATACGATTCAAACGTCTCGGCAATCTTTTCCAGTTCAAAATTTTCTTTGGCGAAGACATAAGCTTGCTGCGCCAGGCCTTCGGCTACCAGCCGGTTGTCGTTGAACCAGCAGAGGGCTTTTTCAATCGCATCGGCCGATCCCTGCTGGAAAAGATAACCTGTCTCGAGGTGCGTGATGGCTTCCTGGTTTGGTGGGATATCGGAAGCAAGAACCGGAAGGCCAGCAAACATGGCTTCCACGATGGCACCGCTGAAACCTTCACTTAGCGACGGGAAAACAAAACAGTCGTAGTTGGACAGTATTTCGGGCACATCGTTGCGTGAACCCAGGAGAAAAACATTGTTTTCAAGAGCAAGGTCTGCGATCAGCCCTGTCAATTCATTACGCATTGGCCCCTCGCCAATAACGTACAGGGTTGAAAACGGCGATTTCGCGACAAACCCGCTAAAGCCGAGAATCAGTTGCTGATGGTTTTTTATGGAAAACAACCGGGCAACATTGACAAAACGGATTGCCTGCCCCGATCCCTGAAAATTTTCCTTCCGCTTGATCGTAGCACTGTTTCGTCCTCGATTGATTACTGTGATTTTTTCTGCGGGAATAGCCAGCCACCGGGCATTGGCTTCTTTTACAGCAAGCGAATTGGCAACAAAACCACAGCAAAAACGGCTGGTGAACCTGTTGGCCCATTTAAAAACCCGGACAACAATTTTTGATGTCCACGACAAATTACGGTTGTACGTCGCCGAGTACAGGTCGTTTACAAAAGTGCCAACAACCGAGAGCCGGCACTGCCTTGCCACCATCCTTGTCAATAGTTCGGACCGGGTCAGGTAAGCAACCAGCAAATCGGGTTTTTCGGCTTTCACCAGCGCATGCAGCAAGGCATGCGCTTGCCGGAAACCATATTTTTTTGTGATGTTGAACGAATGCACCCTGATTCCATTTTCAACAAACATTGGCTTGAGCGTTTCGCCACGATAGATATGGCAAATGACCGGCTCAAGCCACGTGAATCGCTTTGCGTTTTCCAACAGGCTTTGTTCGGCGCCGCCGAATTCGAGGGTGTCGATGACAAACAAAACCTTCGGCCAGGCCTTGCCTTCTTTTGTTCGAATATGCACCGCTTCTTTTGTAAACGTTTCCATTACGAGACTGCCTGCTGTTGCGGCCTGATTTCTTTTACATGTTTTTCGTCCTTGATCTTGTTCAGGTTACCCACAGCATCCTGGATAAACTTCGACCCGGCAATGTAGCGGATGTAAAGTTTGTTAAGAAGAGCGGCCGGTTGCGGAAGGGGCCGTACAAAATCGACGAACAGCACCACGCGGATTTCCTCTGTATCGTTCCACACTTCATGCTCGTACGAATCGTCAAAGATCAGTGCCTCGCCCTGCTGCCAGTAACCGAAGTCGTTGCCCACACGGATTTTGCAATTCATTCGGTCAACCGGAATGCGCAAGCCGAGGTGAAGCCGGAGCACGCCGTTATAGGGTCCCCGGTGTGGCGGAATATGTTTGTTCGGAGAAAGAATTGAAAAGAAAGCGGTCTTCATATCCGGTATCTTTTTCAGCAGTTCAATCGTTCGCGGGCAGCGGTGGCAATTTTCATCGCGCCGGTGGCCATAGAAATAAAAGAAAAAGGTTCGCCATTTGTTGTCCTGCGTCAGCTGCATTTGCGGTGAGGAAACGTCTTGGAATGACGGGATATCGGCGTCCACCGTTAGCACGGCGTCGAGTTCGCGTCGTATGTCCTGCCAACTGGCTTCCAGTTCCTTCACCCAGGGAAATTCTTCCTTGCGAAAAAATGTATGGTCGCCAACTTTTGAACGTTTTTTTACCAGCCGCTCCATCGATGGGAAGGTCAATTTTTCAAACCGTACCGCCAGCGGGTCCAGCAGTCTTTTCTGCCAACGGAAACGAAGCGACGCTGCTATCTTTTTAAATATGTTCTGCATAACGCTGATTGTTTTGGTAAGTAAAAAAGTAGAAAATTGGCAGCCATATTTTCGACGGATCACCTGAGCTCTTTCAAAAGAGATCGCGGAATTGGCGGTGCAGGAGGTTATTCTTCAATGCTTATCCAAGCGTATACTTCACCAGCCGTAAATAATTTGATACCCGTTGCGGCCTGTACCGGATGGCTCTGACCAGGTGGCTCATCGCCGGTTTCCTTTGCCCGGCCTTGTAATTATAAAAGGCAATGACCGTATAGTTGTTGGATAATTCCCGCCGGTCCCATTTTTCGAAATACGGATGGAATTTGTTAACGAACCGCAGGCAATCGACCGTTAGTTCGCCCCATTGAGTCCTGGCCCTCTGCCCGTTGTGGATGTTGATCTGCACCAGGCACTGATCGATGGTCACGATCTTCAGGTGTGATTGATGCAGGTAAGGCAGCAGCGTATATCCCAACTGCGACTGCAAACCGCTGGGCATTTCCATATCGTAACCGCCCGACTCAAGGAACAGTTCCCGTTTGATGAATAAGGAACCGGCCGTAAACTTGACCTTCACTTTCTCGCCATAAACATTGATTGCATAAGGCGGTTCTTCAATGATGGTTCCATCCAACAACCTGCGGTTGGCGCCGGCACAGATAATACCAGTGTCTTCCCTGATGACGCCGGCCGCCGTTTCGAGCCAGTGCGGGTAGGCTTCGTCGTCACTGTCGAGAAATACAATGAAATCGCCTTTGGCTAGTGAAACACCGAAATTGCGGCTCTGCGCCCCTCCCGAATTTTCTTTTTTAAAATACCGGATCCGGCTGTCAGCTAAATAGTGTTGCACAACGCCTTCGGACCCGTCGGTAGATCCGTCATCGATAATAAGTAATTCCCAGTCGGGGCAGGTTTGCCGGATCACGCTTTCAATAGCGACGGGCAAAAGGTCTTCGCGGTTGTAGGTTGGAATGATAACACTAAACATGTTTCGAAATTTGTGTTGGGTCATAGCAGAGTCATGTCAGGCTAAAAGAAACCTGACACAATTGTAGACATCACGCTTTTTCAGACAGATTTTGGCATACATCTTTTTACGCCTGCGCAATTCCCTGTCGATCTCCTTTTTCTGCTCGTCGGTAAATGCGGCACTCTCTCTCATGATCTGCCGCGTTTCCAGTGCATGCCGGTATTGCCGCACTGCATTTTTTGTCGAGAACGTACCACCCGCATGTTTCCGGTAATGGGCGCCTACGAATCCAAGATCGGCAGCGCCGCCAAAACGGGCAAGCAGGCCAAAGACAAATGCGTCAGCACCCTTTACTGTCAGCAAATCATCTGGCATCTTTGGAATGCAGTGCCGGAAAACTGCCGACAAGGTTGGAATATGAATGTGAAAAATATCGCTGGGGCTGTACGTCTTGATCGTTTTAGATGGTGTTTTCTGCACTGTGATTTGGTCAGCATGGTTTACCACGTTTGCTTTATGGAAACTCAAAACAAATTCAGGATGCTGTTCTAAAAAATCCACCTGCTTTTGCAGTTTATACGGGTCGGTCCAGTAATCGTCGCCTTCACAGAACGCCACATAGGCCCCTTTAATCAGCGGGTAGCAAAACTCGTATGCATTTTTGCCGCCGCCCACATTTTTTGTGTGGTAAACGGGTTTGATCATATCGGGATATCGTTCTTCGAATTCGCGGACAACGGCCCGGGTGTTGTCGGTGGAGCAGTCCTCTCCGACGATCACCTCGATGGGAAAGGTGGTCTTCTGCATCACGATCCCTTCCAGGCACTGCCGGATATAGTTCTCGTGATTGTAGGTGATGACTAAAACAGAAAGTAAGGGTTGAATTGTTTTCATCGAACGATCGTTTGAAAAATTTCAGTTAGGTTGGTGGAAATGCAGTCTTTGTATCAGGACTCAGGTAAACGCCATTTTTATGGCATTTACGAAATCTTTTTTCTTCAGCATGGTTTTTAAAAAGCGCTTTTTCCGGATACGCATTTCCTTTTTTATTTCCTTCTTTTGGTCGCTGTCGTACAAATTCGAGTTGCGCACCTGTTTGAATCCGCTGATGACCATAAAGCTTTGCCCAGCTTTGGTCAGGCCCGAATAAAGGCCACCTGTATGTTGACGGTAGTTGGCGCCTACAAAGCCAAGGTCGGCTGCAGCACCGTAGCGGGAGAACAACCAAAAAAAGTAATATTCACCAAATAGCTTTTGCTCCAGGATCGCCTTTATGTCGATCTGGTGACAGTACCGGAAAACAACGGTCAATGTCGGAATGTGAACATGGAAAATATCTTTTGGGCGGTAAAGCGTTATGGAATTTTTGGGCAATTGTTCATAAATCATCCGGTTATCCTGGTCAACAATGCTACGTGGATGAAAGCAAAGGACGTAGTTCTGGTTTTGTTCCAGGAAATCCACCTGCTTTTGCAATTTGTACGGGTCGGTCCAGTAATCGTCGCCTTCACAAATGGCGATATATTTACCCTGCAATTTCGGATAGCAAAATTCAAAAAAATTTCTGCCTGCACCCACATTCGTTTGGTGATAAATTGGTTTAACAATTTCGGGATAGCGTTCTTCGAATTCGCGGACAACGGCCCGGGTGTTGTCGGTGGAGCAGTCCTCTCCGACGATCACCTCGATGGGAAAGGTGGTCTTCTGCATCACGATCCCTTCCAGGCACTGCCGGATGTAGTTCTCATGATTGTAGGTAACGGTTACGATGGACACGAGCGGTGGCGTCATTCGAAAGAATTTTTATTTTGGTTGCATTGCATTTATTAGCCGACGACACTGCCCTGTAGAAAGGCAATTTTTTTGCGTGCCGGCATTCAATTGACTCTATTGGGAAGTTGCGACTTCTTTCCGCGTTTTCTGCGAAAGCCAGGCTGTCCTTTCCATTGAAATTTTAACCCACGCAGCCGATTGCTCCACGGCGTCAAATCCACCTTTCTCCAGCATGCGGCGGGAGGCGCTGTGTTCCTTCCGGACAAAACCATATAACTTTTCCACCTGTAAAGTTTCAAATGCATAGTCAATGAGAAGTGCGCTGGCCTGGGTACCGATGCCCTTGCTCCAATAGGAAGGCTCGCCGATGAAAAGGCCTCCGTATTGCGCTTGCGACAGTTCGATGTTTTCCAAATGAATATTTCCAATGTATTGATTCGTTTCCTTCAGGCAAATGGCAAATCGCTTGTCAGTTGTTCGCCGCAACACGCCGGCCAGCCAGGCCGTTTCCATTTCCGACGTTATATGCTGGTCCGGCTTTGATCCGGTCAATTTCCAGATCTCCGGATTGTTGCGCCATTGGTAAGAAATTTGTGCATCGCTTATTTGCAAGGGCCGCAGGTAAATCAAATTACTCATAATAGTTGTTTTAGGATATCCACCATTCTGTTCATGTCGTCACAGTCATAACGGTGGTCGACAGGAAGCAGGAGCAGGTTCCTCGTAAGCATTTTTTCAAAGTCATATCCCGCAGAATCCCTTTCCAGGACGTCTTTCCAGAATGTTGGAATAAAAATATTTTCGCGGAAAAGTAATGTCTTGTCGATGGGCCGGTCGGGAAGAAAGGGGTAATACATGGGGACGGCTCTGTCGGGTAATGAAAGACTTAACTGATTGTACCCAGCCAGCAATGAATCCAGGTGAAGAAAATTCGACCGTCTTTTTTCCGCTACCTCCGAATAGTCAATTAAAGAAAGCAGGTGTTCACTTAACCGGGACATTGCTACCGCCTGGCCGTCACACCATACTTCATTTTCGAGGAATGAAACATACCCTTCCCGGACGTGGCCGTTAAAGCGTTTCACAAGGTGGTTGCAGGTATATTGTTCGTTGGGGGTTTGCAAAACCATTGTTTCAATACCATCCGGGGTATATAAAAATGAACCATCCGGAACACCGAAAAATTTTCTGCAGGAATTAAAAAACCAGGACTTGCCATTGCCAACGGTAAAAAAAGAAAGCGTGCAATCGACCAACAACCGGGGCCCAAGGCGCTCGGACAAGTGTTCTACGCAAGCCGTTTTGACCCCAAAATAATCCACATAAAGAACATATTCGTCCTGTTCCAGTACCGGCAAATGAGCGGGCTCCAGGTTTTCATCAAGGCTGTAAAATTTATAAGGAACACCTGCCATCGCAAACGATTCAAAAACGACCCCACAGATGTAAAACGGGATATAAACGCAGGAGGGCTTTGTTGTCGATAAAATCGCATACAAAGACGACCGGCCGCTTTTAAATGTGTAGGGTGTTTGATGGAAGCAGGCGTTGCCTTTTTTCAATTCCAATTCAAAGTACCCGCCTATTGGTTTCATGCGTAAGTAAACTTTGATAACAATGATTTTGTCTCATCCGCCGAGTTAAACATCAACACATCGATGATGGAAAGGTTGGGCTCAAAGAACCCGCGACTTTGATTGTATTCACCTATCTGCGGCGCCATAAATTGCAACGATACATTGCTGGACTGATACAGTTTCCGATTGAAGATTTCCATTCCGCCGCAAGGGTTCAGGTATTCCGTGCCACCCAATTGCTCGCAAATGCGCAAGGCCCACTGCCCCGGCGCATGAACATGCGAGTAATCAAGATTCATTTGAGAGGATATTTCTGTTTTGAAATGGATCCCGATATAAGAACAGACGCTCTGTAAGCACCACCCATTGAATCTTGCAATATTCGTTTCCGTGCAGGAAAAGCATGTTTTCAACAGGTCCAGCACTTCCTTGTAGTAAGGTGCTTTTTTTTTGTAATGGTCCAGTTGCCGGACGATCTTTTCCTTCCATCCGTTTTCGCTCACGACTTCAATGTCTTTGATCATCGCCCTGGAGGTATGACTGGCCAACTGCAGACTGATGTAACTGAAGCCCGGCCCTTCAGGTTTTAAAATCCGGTTCCGGTTAATCCAGCCATGCCGGATATACTGAACATCGTCAAGCAGGATAAACCGGTCCGCTGCGTTAATTAACTGGAAATACCCGATGTAGGGAAAAAAGTACGGCTGCATGATTGCAAGTTTCATAGGCAGACTGTTTTGCCGGCGACGCTGTCGGCGCACATTTTTTTTTGCAGTGAAAAACGTGACCTGCAACAAACAATAGTACGGCAGGAAGGCACCAGGAAAAAGATCAAATTCATTGACGTTTATGGATTCGCCGGGGCAACGGGTTTGGTGATTACACGCGACTGAACAACCCTATCATTCTGAGAGGGCACGCTGTCTAACGGGAATTCCACCGTTTCGCCGCTGATGACTTTTGAATAGATTTTTTTCTTCTGCAGGAACCGCTTTTCAAACAATTCATACGAAGCGATTGCCAGGACGAACGTGACGGCAAAACTGCCGGCATAAAGGAGAAACGTGTTACCAGGTGCGTAGGTCATAACCAGCCGAATGACCACGACAATGGCTATGGCATGGTACATATACAGGCCGTAAGAGATCTTACCCATGTAGCTAAACAGGCGATTTTCGAGAGATAAAATGGATCTCTTATTAGCCGCCAGGTTTAGGATAACCACGGCAAACAGCACCGCATAAAACTCAAAGAACAGCGGTTTGTAAACGGTGTAACCGCCAATTAACAAAAAAGCCATGAGTCCGTACAGTGCAATCTGTGTATACCTGCTAAAAACAACTGAAAGCACCCGGGTCTTCTTTTCAAACACGATCCAGGCGGCCAGCCCTCCGATAGCGATACAATCAATGCTGAACGTCCCCCAGAACGACGCAAAATGGGTCAGGCCGGCAGAGACGAAGCCGGCCTTTGTCAATGCCATCAATCCAAACTTTACAGCCAGGTAAATTCCAATGACACTCACCAAAACCTTGTGCGGCTGCCTGAACCGCTTCAAGATGAGAGGCCAAAGAACATAGCACTGCTCCTCCACGCCAATTGACCAGCTCTGCGAAGCAAAAGGAACAATCCCATAAAGAATAATAACGACATTGGGCAGGGCCAGCATGTATAAAAGCGTTTTAACCCCGAAATCGTTGTGCAGTTTTTCAGTGAGATTCGGCAGGTAGAAATAATCAATGTGCGGAAACACAAACAGGCTTAACCCAATGACAAGATAATACAAGGGCCAGATCCGCAGAGCACGACGGATATAAAACTTCTTAAGATCGACAGAGCCCGTTTCTTTTTTTTCCTGCATTAACAGGTAGGTGATCAGAAAGCCACTCAGCACGTAAAACGACGTGATACTCAGATTGCCCATTGCGCTTAAAAAGAAATTTTTGAAATGATTCGGCATGTTGAAAATGCCTTTGACCTGCTCGATATGATAACAGATCACAAACAAAGAAGCAACGAAACGTAAACCAAAACAATTCGGGAAATAAACTTTTGTCATGAGCAGTCAATTAATGGTTAAGCTGTTCCCGGTAGAGTCGGATTGAATTTTGCTTTCGAAGCCATCGTGTTACGGATTATTGCCTGCAACCCGCTTTAGTCAAGTAACTTTTGCAGTACATAAAAATCGCCCTTGTCTTCCTTGATGGCAAATCCCAGCTTTTCACACATTTTGAAGGACTCTATGTTGTCCTTGTACACGTCGGCTTCCACCGTGTCACAGCCGTTCAGTTTCGAAAAACGAAATGCGGTTTCCATCAGGAAATAGCCGACGCCCCTTCGCCGTTGATCGGCAGCAACGGCCAGCATTGAAAAAAAAGCCCTTTTGTTTTCGAGATCATTGCAGTAAAAAGCAATCACGCCTTTAATGCATCCCTTCTCTAAAAAAGGAATAATAACGGCATGAGCAAATAACTTGTCTAGATATGATGCCAGGTCAACCCCTGCCGGAAGGAACGGCTTTTCTTTTTGCGTTTCCGCAATAAAAGCATGAATTTCTTCCTTCATGCCGGCACTGGCGAGAGTGGCGTTCTCCGCTTCCCTGTTTTCATAAAAGCCGGTATTCATTGAGCATTGTTTTTATTTCGGCCGGGGAATTGAACATCATGACATCGATGATTGACAATCCCGGTTCAAAGCCTCCATTGCGTTGGTCGTAAACGCCGAGGTCGGGTTGTAAAAATTCCAATTCCACGCCGTGCTGCCTGAAGTTCTCCTTGCTGTAAAGGTTTATGCCGCCCGGTGGGTTGATCAGCCTGGAGGCGCCGATCTGCTGGCACATTTTAATTCCGCGATCCTCCTTGTCAGTAACGGTTGAATAATCAAAATCCAACTCGGAAGAAATCTCTACGTTGAACGGTATACCGAGATAGTCACACACGACTTTAAAAAAGCTTCCATTCAATTTGGTAATGTTTCTTTCCGTGGAACGAAAACATTCCTGCAACACGTTGCACACATCGCGGTAAAACGGCGCCATCTTTTTGTAGTGCTCGACCTGCCCCAGTATCCTGCGTTTCCAGTCGCCATTTTCCACGATCTGGATGTCTTTGATCAGCGTGTTCAATCGCAGTTTATGCTTCCCGATCGGAAGGATAATGTACTGCCACCCACCGTTTGGCTTCAGGATCCGGTTGCGGTGTATCCAACCGGCCTGTATGTGTTGCAATTCATCCACCAGGATGAACCTGTCGACGGCATTGATGATCTGAAACTGTCCGATGTAGGGAAAAAAGTACGGCTGCATCAGGGCGATCGTCATCCTAATAATTTTGAACTCTTAACATGATGCGGATAACCAGGTGCAGTTCTTCTTTCGACAGGTCGTTGTGCAGGGGAAGGCACAAAACGCGTTTTGAAATATCCAGGCAATTCTCGCATTCGCACCTGTCGACAAACGACAGGGTGTGCAGCGACGGATAAAAATACCGCCTCGGAAAAATCCAGTGCGCATTCAGCATCTCTACCATTCGCACCAGCAAGTCCTCCGAAGGAAGTATAATGGGATAATAGGCATGATTGTATTGGGTATTTTTTTGAATCACCTGCTGCTTCATGTCAAGCCCTTTCAACATTTCGGTGTAATACGCGAAAAGCTCCCTGCGTTTTTCCAGGATGGCATCGGCATATTTCAAATTTACCAGTCCCATCGCCGCATGCAGCTCGCAGTTTTTCCCGTTGATACCGAGACAGGCAAACTCCTCCGGGCCATTGAAACCGAAATTGCGCATGAAAGCCATCTTCTTCAACAACTCTGGACAGGAAGTAAAGACAGCTCCGCCTTCGATCGTATGATACAACTTGGTAGCATGAAAACTGGCAACGCTGATATCGCCATAACCGTATACTGATTTGCCTTTGTATTTGGTGCCAAAACAATGTGCGGCATCATAAATGACTTTCAGATTGTGCTTTTGCGCTAAGGCATCAATGGCATCGATATCGCAGGGATTGCCATAGACATGCGTTGCCAGGATCGCCGATGTGTGGGGTGTGATGGCATCCTCAATCTTCGAAACATCGATGTTGAGCGTTTCGGGACAGATATCCACAAAGACAGGTTTGCACCCTTCCCATAGAATGCTGCTGGTGGTGGCAATAAACGAAAACGGCGTGGTGATGATCTCACCATGAAGATCCAGTGCCCTGATTGCGATTTGCAACGCAATCGTTCCGCTCGAGAGGTACAAAATATGGGGCAGGTCAAGGTACTGCTTAAGCCTTAACTCCAGTTCATTCACGAGTGGGCCATTGTTGGTAAGCCACTGGCGGTCCCAGATGTCTTTTACATACGGCTGGTATTCTTCAATCGGCGGAAGAAAAGGTTTGGTGACGGGGATCATATGCAGTTGATTTCTTTTGGAAGCAGGCAAACGATAAAAACGGCGATGCGCTGAAACGAATTAAACCGCCTGTAAGGAGACCATTTTCCGGAACCGGGAAGATTTGCTGATCATCTCGTCGAAAGTTCCGGAAGCCAGGATTTTCCCTTCATCGATCAGGTAAATGATGTCGGCGCTTTTGATAGTAGACAACCGGTGGGCAATCAATACCATGGTATACGTGCCGTGCAACTGGTTGATATTTTGCTGGATGACTTTTTCCGTTTCCGAATCAAGGGCAGACGTAGCTTCATCCAGGATCAGTAACTCGCAATTTTTGAACAATTCCCGTGCAATAGAAATTCGCTGTTTTTGCCCGCCGGAGATGAGGATGCCATTGTCGCCAACCCGTGTAAATTCTTTTTCCGGAAGCGCATCGATGAACTCCTGCAGCGAAGCCATTTCCACCGCCTTGTAAAATCGTTCCCGGTTTTCTTTCGTGGGTTCGGCCCAAAAGGTGATGTTGTTATAAATGCTGTCGTTAAAAACAACCGACTCCTGGGAGATGTAGCCGATTTTTTGCCGGTAGCTGCCCAGGTCGAATTTGGTCAGGGGCACGTCATCGACCAATACTTTACCCTCGGATGGTACAAACAGGCCCGCGATGACATTGGCAATCGACGTTTTACCCGACCCGCTTTCACCGATAAGCGCAATGGTTTGTTTGGAGGGTATTTCAATGTTGATCCCATCCAACGCTTTTACTTTATTGTAGTTGAGACTTACATTTTGTAAGAGCAACTGTTGGTGAATGCCCGTGAATGGCCGGCCGGCCGGCACTTCCTGTTCGGCGGCCATCTGCAACGCATCCCGCGACACGGCATGCATACCGCCAATGTTTTCAATGAATGCCTGCCAGTCGTTTTGGACCTGCACCAAAAAACTCAGCGCCCGGTAAAAAAGCAGCAGGCTCAATAAAATCGTATTCAGCCCGGTTCCCATCCAGTTGATCTGGAGAAGAATCACCAGGCTTACAATGGTGATGGTAATGGGCTCTTTAATGCTTAATACGATCGCTTTCATGTTGCCCATCTTCCGGTTTAAGCCCTCGTAATGATCAAGCACGTTTTTAAGCTTATCCGCATATTTTGAAAACGTGTTGGTTGCTTTCAGGTATTTGAAAGAATGCACGGCCTGGATGAGAAAGCCAACGACCTCTGTACCTTTCTTCGACAATTCGATCGACGCATTTTTGGTGCGCCGGTATATCCGCTTATAGATGGTGCTGAAGAGTGCTGAACCCAAAAAAACAAGCAGCGCAAACTGGTAATTGGCCAGAAATGCCAGCACGATATAGGTAGACAGCATAAAGAAATACTGCGCCGCATTGAAGTAAGATGTCATGGCGAGGAACAGGCGGGACACTTCCAGCGTGAACGTATTTTGGATCCGGCCGGCATCCATCCGTAAAAAGGCGCTGTAACTGAGGCCCTGTAAATCATCGATCAACTGGTAACGGATACGGTTGATAACTCTTTGCCGCATGCCGGCGTAATAGGTTAATTGCAGAAACTTCAACAGGCCTTTCAAAAAAAACAGCGCGGCGATAACGGCCAGCACGGCGGTGATGTTCAGATCGAAACCCAGGCCGCGAATAAACTTGATGATAAACTGAAACTGGCCCAACGATTTTCCACCATCGACCTGTTTGTGTTCATCACTGACAAATTCCAGCAAGGGGATGAACATGGCAAGTCCCAAACCATCCATGACACTGATCAGGATACTCAGCCCCAGGTAGATAAAAATGCCGTTTCCCACCAACCGGTGATAGAAAGAAAAATAGCCGATGAAATTGTTACGAAAAGAGAGTTTCATTTTGCCTGTCTTACAAAATTTTCCAAACCGGTTTTACGTCTCCAGTACAGATCCGATGAATAAATGTTTAAAAAATTGGATGGCACGACCTACCACTTCTGCTTGCGCAGCCTTTGATTGAAGAACGGGAAAACAACGTGGATTTGCAGCCATAGCAGGTTGTCAGAATCAGACAACTCTTTCTTTATTGACACCAGCGATTTTCCTGACCTTTTTGGGCTCTTTCGGATAGCCATAACCATAACTGAAATCGTTGCCGTAATTGTATTCCTTTTTGTTCTCGATGCCATTGACGACCAGGTTGATCGAGGGAAGCTTGTGCTCTGCATGGAGTTTATTGATCAATTTCAGTGCAGAGCGTTGCGTGAAATTGTGCCGGATAACAAAAAATGACATGTCGGCAAGTTTACCCAGTGTCAGTGCATCCGACACGGGTGCGACCGGGGGCGTATCAATCACAACGATATCGAACAATTGCTTCAAATAAGTAAACAGGTCATCCATCCGTTCATTCAAAATCAGCTCGCCTGTATTGGGCTGCAAGGGCGTTCCGGCACTGATGAAGAACAGGTTCTCGGCGTGCGACAGGGGCTGAATGACCGACTGCATATCACTCTCTCCGGTCAGGAAATTGGTCATGCCCTTTGTTTGTTCCAGCCCCAGCTTTCGCGATAAGCCCGGGTCACGCAGGTCCATGTCCAGGAGAACCACCCGCTTGTTGCTGATGGAAAGACCCGTGGCAAGGTTCAGGCTCACAAAGCTTTTCCCTTCTTCGCTGACTGAGGAGGTCACCAAAAGCACCTTCGGTGCGGGACCATGTAAAAGATAAGATATGTTGGTGCGCAGGGTGCGGAACTGCTCGGCCTCCGACGTTGCCGCCGACGCCGAGATAACGATTTCATTGCCGCGTTTTGTTTTGCCAATCTCCCCGGCGATGGGCAGGGAAGTTAGCAGTTCAACGTCTTTACGGGTCTCGATTTTTTTGTTTAGCAGCAGGCGAATAAGCACCACCGATGCAGGAACTACAAGACCGATAACCAGTGCTGCGATGTAGATGATGAAAGGCTGCGGCGTCTGCGCATTGTTGATCGTTGTGTCGACGATCCGCGACTCGGCGATTTCTTTGGAAGCCAATTGAATGTTTTTGTCTTCTTTGCGCTGGAGCAGGAAATTGTATAATGACTGTTTAATATTGAGTACCCGGTTCACCTGTACATAATCTTTTTCTTTTTCCGGCATCTCAACAAACCGTCCGGTTGTCAGGGCTTCCTGCGAAGCCAGGAACTGGTCGCTGGCGTTAACTTCCCGGCGGGCATTTTTGATGGCTTGGGAAATGTTCATCCGGGCATCTTCGATCTGTGCATTGATGGCCGATAGCCTGGGATCCTGCGGAGCGCCATTTTCCTGGATTTTCTTTTTCTCGGCAATCAGTTGATTGTACTTTTCAATTCGTCCTGCAATGAGTGGATCTTCCGTACCGCCCACATTGGCAAGTGTCAGATCGCGGCCGTTCATATCCCGCATATTGGCTTCCACCAGGTTCAAATAACTTTTTTTCAGCTCATTGTCATTCCGCTTCGAGTCGATCACCGACAGGCTGCCCAAAAGCTGGTTGGCCTTGGCCGACACTTCCGTCACCTTGTTCTGGACTTTGAAATTTTTGACGGTGTTTTCCTGCTGTTCCAGTTCGGCCCGAACGGTGATGAGCCGGTCATTAAGAAAGTCCATTTCCTTCCGGAGTGCCTGGTTGCTGAAATCCGTATTGTCCTTGTCGTAACAATGGATCAACACGTCAATGAACTGTTTGGCACGTGAGGGCAATTCGTCTTTTACCGCAACTTCAAGCATACCCACGGCCGTTTTGGAAGCGGGGGCCACCTTTAGCCGTGAACGATACCGTTCGATAGTGCCTGAACGATCGTACAGGTGAAGCACATATGTTCCGCCGATGGCCGAAGACGGCATTTTACGCAGAAGCGTAAGTGTGTCGCCATTGATGATGAGAGGTTCCTCATACCGGCCGGTCAACTCGTTTTTCCCATCTTTTATTCTATAGCTTTCGTTGGACAATGCAAGAATGTACAAGGCTTTTTTTGCCTCGGCATCGGCCCGCCCGAGACGCAGTTCCACCGGCAATACATCCATGCCGATTGCCTGGTTCCGTACATTTCCTTTTTTCTCTGCCGCCACATACAGGCAAAGCGAATCAACGACTTTCCCCACCAGCGTGCTGGACTGGAGTTTAAAGATCTCGTTCCCCGGATCGGAGAGGCTGCTGCTAAGCATCTGGCCGGTCCCCGGCGAGGCAAACGGCGAGCCGCCAATCATGGCAATGTTATCGGAGGGCTCCTTTAATTGTATATAGGTCGAAACCTGGTACAGCGGCATTGTATAGCGCAGGTAGAGGTAGGCGAGGCCAAGAAGAAGGCCGACACTCATGATCAGCCAGATAGAATTCTTCCCCAGCTTTACAAAATATCGTTTGATATCAAAGCCTTTGCTTTCTTCTTCCTCTTCCAGGAGTTTGTAATCCATGAAGGTTGTATTTGTCAGTTTCGAAATAATGTAACGGCGATGCTGAGCACACCGACGACAATGGAAAAAATAGAAGCGACGTAACCAAAATTCTCTTTGGCAAGGGCACTTGGTCTGGCCTGTATGTAAAAGACATCGTTGTGCTTGACATAGAACACGTCCTTGTTTGTCAGAACGTCTTTTGTCCGCAAATCAATCCTGCGGATTGTTCGCTGCCCGTTGTAGTCGCGGTACAAAAGCACATCGTATTTTTTGGCCGAATTCGGAAGGTCACCGGCAGAACCCAGCGCCTCAAACAAGGTTGTTCGCTGCATGGAAAGCGTGTGTGTGCCCGGGCTCCGCACCTCGCCCAGGATGGTCACTTTGAATGTATTGTAACGAACCTCGATCATGGGTTCTTTCAAGTAAGGAGTTACGAGCTTTTTCAGGTTTTCCTTTAACTGGTCGGCGGTACTGCCGGTTGCCCTGACTTTGCCCAGGATTGGGAATTCAAGATTTCCGCTGTCGTCAACAAGGTATGTACCGGCTGTCGGACTGCTGGCACTACCCTGCACTTTGTTGAAAAAACCAGCGGCCTCACTTGACCTGGCAGAAATACCGATCTCCAAAAGGTCGCCATTTTCAATCACCCGGCCTTCAGGAGCCAAAGGCGGAAGATGGATGAGCGCGGAGTCGGGCAGATCGGTGAAGTAGTTTATCTTTTTTGATGACGTACACGAACTCGCCGCAATGGCAACGGCGAAGGCAAAAAGGGCAAACACAAGTGTTTTCAAGAGCGAGAGGTTTATTTGCATGTTACGGTTTATCGCTGCTTTCTGCACTGCCGGTCAGCAATGCACGGAGTACATCAAACGGCACAGATCCGGTTTTGCAACGTTTCTGACGGCAGGCACACATCGTTCCAGAAGCAATGGCTTCAACGTTGCAGAAAAAAAAGGCAATTAAAATGGAAAACGGTTGAGGAAAGGAAAAGCCTTCGGCCTCCTCAGTCACATACACCTGTCCCATCAGTGAACAGACCGGTAACTGAGCATAGAAGACTAACAAGGATGGACGGCTGGATATTCATTATAAACATGCATATTAATGCAAGTGATGAAAGGTCATGGGCATACGGGTTAATCACCAGAAACCAATTCATGCAGATGCACTTCTGCAGATGTCAATAATAAAATCTGATTGCAGTTTAAGTAGGGCCTTGATCTGTTTTGGTTAAAATAGGAGACAAAATGCAACGCGAATGGAGTTTCGGAAGGATATAAGAGTAAAGCAGTTAATAAGGCAACAAAATAAGAATGTTCATATGAAAAACCAAATTTTTACACCGAAAACGATACGCAATTTTCATTCAGCAAAAGAATACTGCTTGCAGAAAAAATGTTTTATTCATGAACTGCTGAATGAAGTGATGCAGGTAAAAAAGGCCGGCGAGACCGACCTGTTTCCGGTTTGTCAAACGACTAAATTAAATGGGAAGAAAAGTATTGGGAGCCGGGTTCATTCGCCGAAATTTTTCTGCGATCCGGAGCGGATAAGCCGGGTCTACGCAAACAGGTAGGCTATCTCCTCTTCATCGAGGTTTTTGACAAAATCTTCTTCCGCGGTGATCAACTCTTCCGCCAGTTGCTTTTTGCGTTGCTGCAATTCAAGAATTTTTTCTTCGATCGTGTTTCTGCAAACCAGTTTGTAGGAGAATACATTTCGTGTTTGACCGATGCGGTGTGTCCGGTCGATCGCCTGTTGCTCAACAGCCGTATTCCACCAGGGATCAAACAGGAAGACATAGTCGGCAGCGGTCAGCGTTAACCCCGCGTTGCCGGCCTTCAGGCTAATGAGAAATAGCTGTGGCGCTTCTTTGTTTTCCTGGAAATCCTGCACCATTTGCGCTCTTTTTTCTGCCGGTGTGCGGCCGTCGAGCAGGAAATACGCCATGCCTTTTTTGTCGCATTCACCGGCCAGCAGTTGCAGCATGCTGCTGAACTGTGAGAATACCAGGACTTTGTGATTTCCAAGCAGGCGTTGTATCTCACTGAGCAAGTTCTCTGTTTTCGCGGACTCTAACCGGCCGCCATGTTCTTCCTGCGAAAGCAGCCGCGGGTCGTTGCAGATTTGCCGCAGCTTTAGCATTCCCTGTAAGACGGCCAACTTTGTCTTGCCAAGCCCCTGGCTTTGGATATCCCGGAACAAATGGCTGCGGATCTGGTCTTTGATCTCGTGGTAAAGCTCTTCCTGTGCAGGTCCCATGGTGCACCACATTACCGTTTCTGTCTTTGGTGGCAGGTCGGTGGCCACCTGCTCTTTGGTACGCCGGAGAATAAAGGGAGCCGTGAGCCGCTGAAGCACCTTGATCTTCGCTTCATCGCCATAGCGGTCGATAGCGTCGGCATACTCCCGCTTAAAAAATTCCCGTGAACCGAGCAGGCCTGGGATGGCAAAACTGAGCTGCGAATAAAGGTCGAATGTATTGTTGATCACCGGTGTGCCGCTCAGCGCAATTCGCACCTTTCCTTCGAGCTGCTGTACAATGCGGGTGATCTGCGCCGAAGGATTTTTGATGTTGTGGCTTTCGTCAATGACGACAATGCCAAATGCCTGCGCAAGCACCAACTCACTGTTGCTCCGCAGCGTACCGTAACTGGTTATGACGACCTGGGCTTCACCGTTTACCTGCCGGTTGGCCCCATGGCAAACGTCCACACGAAGTCCCGGCGCAAATTTCTTCAATTCATTCTGCCAGTTGTAAACCAGCGAGGTGGGACAAACGATCAGGTGCTGCAGGTCCGGGTGTTGTTCGCTATACCAGGCAAGAAAGCAGATGGTTTGCAAGGTTTTCCCAAGCCCCATGTCATCGGCCAGGCAGGCGCCGGCGCCAAGCTTCGCCAGCAAGACAAGCCACTCAAAGCCTTTCTGCTGGTAGGGACGCAACGTTGCATTCACGGTCGATGGAAGTGTAAACAATGGGGCTTCGCTGTTTTGCCATTGCCGCCATTGTTCCCACCACGATGCATCGGCAGGCGGCGCCCATCCGACTTCTGCGCCGGATGATTCCGGCTCCCGCAATGCGATGAACTTCGAAACCTGCAGCCCGCCCTCACGTACCGTTCCGTGTTTGAGAAGGGTCCCGTAGTTTTCAAGCCATTCATCGCTTAACACGCCAAGACTGCCATCCTTTAAAACAACGGCCCGCTGCCCGGCATGCATGGCTTTTTGCAGCACAGACAAGGGAACAGCTTCTTTTCCAAAATATACCGACAGGCGAAGATGAACACGGCTACCCTGCTCCTTCTCGACCGTGAGGGTGGTTTCTGCTTTGTGGGGCGAATAGCGGAAGTGCCGCAGCAGGTCCATGCCTGCCACCTCCACATTGCTATCCAGCAACTGGTAATAGGTTTTGATGAACCACTGCTTTTTTTGTGCTTCTGCAAACGGGAGATAAAAATACCCGTTATGCTGGTTGGCGAAATTGGGATGTAACGACGATAGCTGCGCAAACAATTGGTTCTCGGTTCCGCGGTGGCGCTCCACCACGACGCGTTCCCCCTTCAGCGTTATTTCCTGCGTTTCTCTCCACGGCCCGTCGATCAAAATCCCGTCATACAACCACTGCGGTGTCAGGAGGAGGAAGGCGTTATTGAGTTCTGAAAAAACCACCCGGCTGGCCGGAAGGCCGTCCACTTTTTTCTCTTCCAGCAAACCGTTCCGGTTCACCGTGTAATCCGCTTCAATCCGCGAAAGAATTTTTGCCACGAAAGCCTCCTGTTCCAGGCCTTCGCCCAGGTTGCGGTCCAGCCATTCCAGCGTTTGGTAATCCGTGTACGAGAGAAGCAGGTATTCGTTTTCTTTCTCCAGGAAAAAAGCGGTCCGGTTAAATGCACCAAGCTCGGAAACGGCTTCCTGCAGAACAATGACATTCTTCACAAGAAAACGGTTACCGGTTTTAACCACTTCGAATTGCAGCCTGGGCTTTTGCGCCTGAAATGTACAGGGCTGGGTCTGGAAAAATTTTCCACCCGGCTTGCGGGTCTTATGGTAGCATTTTACACCGGCTAAAAAAGGCAGCAGCTCCTTAAACTGCTGGTGCAGGTGACGAAGCATTGCCTGGGGCAGGAATACGGACAGGGGAATACCGGCTTTTTGCTTTTTGTAACGCACCTCCACGTCTTTTTGCAACGCCGCCAGGCTTTCGGGTTGAAATTGTAAAAGCTGCGACTGGCCAGCTTCCGGGATTGCCGCAAAATGTTGCTGCACCTCCCGCCTGTTGAGGCCTGAAACGGTATAATCAATCTTGCCGTCATTTTTTTTGATGTGCAGCAGGCTGAGAACAGCAAAGCGCTGCAACAGTTCTTCCGGTACAAACAACAAAACAACCCTGGCTTCTTTCTTTACTGTCAGATCACGATTCATAGGATAGTTGCGAAACGCAAATTTTTCTGAAAGGGCAGCAAATGTAAGCGCTAACCGCGGATGGCGGCAGAGGTGTTTATAACTTCCTATTGGGTTTGACCCGGTTTACAAAAGGCCACTCGGTACGGGCATCGAATAGGCTTAAACGTTTTTAAAAAGCCCGGCAAGAGAGGCGTAACGATGCTGCTTTTTAGCTTACAGGATTGTGTGCGTATTTTTTCCTGCTATCTCTATCGGTTCGACGGCGGCGTTTGGGTCGTTGCGCCTCCCGGCAGGGAAAAGGCAACGTACTGATCGCCCGACCGGCTGCCCAGTTTCCCCCCACCACAGGCGATCACCAGGAACTCTTTGCCGCCGGCCAGATAAACTGCCGGTGTAGCATAGCCGGCAGCCGGCAGTTTGGCTTCCCACAACACCTTGCCGCTTTTTTTGTCGAATGCCCTGATCTTTTCATCCTGCGTCGAGGCCACGAAGATCAACCCGCCTTTCGTCACCACCGGGCCGCCGTAAACCTGCGTTCCGGTCGGTGGAATTCCTTTCCGGGTCAGCTCGTCAAACTCGCCAAGGGTCACCTTCCAGAGCAGTTTGCCGCTGTTCAGGTCAACGGCATTGAGCGTACCCCAGGGCGGGGTAATGCCGGGATAACCGTTCTTGTCCACGAATTTGTTGTAGCCTGTCATGATATACGGCACCTGGTCGAGAATGCTTTTTTTCGCTGTCTTGGTACCGGTGGGTTCTTTCGGAAGGTTCGCTCTTCCCTGTGCAGTTGCCGGTTCTTTTTGCACGGCTGCACTCCTGGCGGAAACAGGGGCGGTTCTGGCAACGGCTTTGTGAAGCAAAAATGCGATCAGCGCATCTTTGTCGCCGGCAGAAATCTGGCGGAAAGAAGGCATCATGTTGCGGCCATTATCCAGCAACTGGCGGATACGGCTTTCGTTGTACTTGCGGCCAATGTTGACCAGCGAAGGAAAGTTGGTGCCATTGCCCTTTAATTGCGGACCGTGGCAGGATAGACAATATTTGTTGTACACCCGTTTTCCGGCTGCGCCGGGAGAACGGTCGTTTGCTCCGGCACCCGGCACATCGATCATGGTGAGCGACCAGGGCACTTCGCTGCTGTTGACATACAGGATTCCACTCTCCGGGTCAACGGCCGCACCCCCCCATTCGCCACCACCGTCGTACCCGGGAAAAATCCAGGAGCCCTCTTTCGAAGGTGGCGTGAACGGTGTGGCAAACCTGACCTTGCGAAACTTCTCCTGCAGTTCTTTTTTTGCTGCGGCATCAATGCCCCACACGTCTTTTGCACCAAACTGCTGGCGGGCAAATGGCTCGGGGAGAGAAGGAATGGGTTGAGTGGGCCAGACCGATTCGCCGGGCAGGGCTTTTTGCGGAACGGGTACCTCGCGAACCGGGAAAAGCGGCTTGCCGCTGACCCGGTCGAACAGGAAGACATAACCATGCTTGGTGATCTGCGCCACGGCATCCACCGTCTTCCCGTCCCTGGTCAGTGTTACCAGGTTGGGATTGGCCGGGAGATCGCGATCCCACAGGTCGTGGTGCACCGTTTGAAAATGCCAGCGATACTGGCCGGTAGCGGCATCCAGTACAAGCAGCGAATTGCTGTAAAGGTTCTGGCCCTTTCGTACGCCTCCGTAAAAATCGCCTCCGATACTTCCGGTAGGTACATAGAGCAAGCCCCGTTTTTCGTCGAGCGAAAGACCCGCCCAGTTATTGGCGCCGCCGATCTTTTTATAGGCTTCCTTATCCGGCCAGGTGTTGTAATTCAGTTCGCCGGGATGCGGAATGGTATGAAAGATCCATTTGCGTTCCCCGGTGCGGACATCGTAAGCCCGGATGTGCCCCGGCGCCGCGTCTGCCGATTCGGCCACCCGCATACCAACGATGAGCAGGTCTTTATAAATGATGCCCGGCGTGGTGCCGGCTACAAAAGGATTGAAGGTCGAAGGGTCGCGATCGAGATTTTCAGTAAGGTCAATAAAGCCGCCTTTGCCAAAGCCTTCGATCAGCTTTCCATCCGCGGCATTGATGCAATAGGTTTTTTGTCCCACGCTGTAAAAAAGTCGGCGTTCAGTTCCCTCTTCATTTTGCCAGTAGGCAATTCCCCGGTTCACCTTAAAAAAAGCAAAGGGATCCTTCTTGCTGGCCGTATCCAGCGAGGCCGGATCGAAAAGCCATTTCTGTTCACCGCTGGCCGCGTTAAGTGCAAATAGTTTTAGCTGCGGTGAGGTGCCGTACAAAATGCCGTCAATCATCAGCGGTGTGCACTGGTTTTGCGAACGGTTGCCGGCACTGTCGCGGTCGTGCGTGCTGTAGGTCCAGGCAGCCTGAAGACCCGCCACGTTTTCGGTTGTTACCTGGTCGGCAACGGAATAGCGGATGCCTTCTTTTGAACCGGCGTAGGTTGTCCACTCTCCTTTTGCAGGATCGGGCTGTGGAAGCCGGGTGATTCGCATCCAGAAAATACCAAGGGCAAAAATGGGCAGTAGGACCCAGAATGTTTTTCTTTTCATGTACAGGCAAACTGATTTTCCTGCAGATCATCCGCAGGGACGATTGATTTGAATTTTGAAAATACGGAGAAGTTAAACGTGCCCTGCTTTTTCACAAAACAATTTCTACCGGTTCCACCAGGAACTGGCGACTTCGCACCGCCTTGCAGAACATGCTGCAAGACGGTTACCGTAACCCAACCCATTCCAAAAAAAAGCCTGTTGTAGAAACAACAGGCTGTCGATTGATTAGCTAACATGAGAAAAACTGAAAGCGATGGCGCTACTGCTGTGCAAGCGAATTGCCTTCGTAAATGGATTTAAGGCGGCTCATCTGAACCGAACGGATGGTTGAGCGATCGGGTGCCTGAACGGTAAAATCCGAATAATCACTGTCGGGAAAAAAGATTTCCGTCATCACGGTTAAGCCATTGTCTGCAAAGAGCTCTGCCGATGCATTGTCAATGATTAACGTAAGATCAATGCTTTCACTGGTTGAAAAACGCGGTGCTGTATGCCTCGCTGCAAAGCCCTTTTCAAAAGACACTTTGCCGGACTGCGTACGGTCGATAAAATAACTGTTGGACGCTTTGTCGTAGCCAAGCACAACTTTCTGCCCTTTGTCGTTCGAAAGTGTAATGGCAAAGTCTGCGGCCTTGCTGGTGGCTATATGCACTGTCGCGGGACCATTCAGTTTGCCCGTTGTCCCGCTTTCCAAATTCATTGTTTGCGCAGCAAGTCGGGTCACTTCTTCTGCCGGCTTTGATGCAACAAGGAAATTCTCTCCCACCTTCTCCAACCGGAGCTCTCTTGGCACAGTCATGGCACTGCGCCATTTTTTTGTCGGGACAAGGTTTGCATATTGCCAGTTGCTCATCCAGCCCAAAAAGATCTTGCGATCCCCCGTGTTCGACCAGGTTATTCCTGCATATTCATCCGGTCCGTAGTCGATCCATTTCGTTTCCGTCTGGTAAGGGGTGAACTGGTGTCCATCGAAATTTCCAACAAAATACTGTGTTGCGGAACCGCCGTTTGGCCCGCCGGGATTGAGGTTTACCACCAGCACCCACTGCTTTTTTCCTTCGTAATTCAACGGGAACAAATCCGGGCATTCCCACACGCCGCCATGCGCACCGAGATCTTTACCGAACTCACTTTCCTTTGTCCAGTCTTTCAGGTTGGGCGATGAAAAAAACGTGATGCGGTCCTGTGTCGCCAGCGTCATGATCCATTTTTTACCTTCTTCAAACCAGGAAACTTTCGGGTCACGAAAATCCCGGATGCCCGGGTTTTTCAGCACGGGGTTGCCGCTGTATTTCGTCCAGGTTTTTCCTTCATCCAGGCTATAAGCGATGCTTTGATTTTCCACATCGTTTCGGTGTTCTTTTTCCCGCTTGGGATCATGGCTGGTAAAGATGGCCACCAGCGGCACGTGCCCGCTTTTACCAAAGCCCGAGGTATTGTTCACGTCCGCTACGGCACTGCCGGAAAAAATATAACCAAGGCTGTCCGGATACAGCGCAATGGGCTGGTGCTGCCAGTGCATCATGTCTTTACTGGTCGCATGTCCCCAGTGCATGGGTCCCCACACGGTGCTGTCAGGGTAGTACTGGTAAAACAAATGGTATGTACCGTTGTAATACACCATTCCGTTGGGATCATTCATCCAACCGGTTTTTGGCGAAAAATGGATTTGGGGGCGATGTTGTTCGGTAGCGAACGAACTGTCCTGCGATGCCATTTTTTTTGTGGCTGTGCAAGAAGCAAGAAGTGCGATGACAGGAATGTATTTCAGGTAAACGAACATGGTTTTTTGATTAAGCATTGTTACAAAATTCATCTTTACCGAAAACGAATTGAACGGCCGTTTCCAGTTCAGGGTTTTACTAACTGTTTCTCCAACTCTTCCAGCGATACGCCTTTTGTTTCGGGCACTTTCGTGAGCACCCACACCAGTTGCAGGGCCATCATAAAAGCAAAGAAGGCAAAAATGGGCCAGGGATTGTCTTTGAAAATGCCGTTTTGCGCATCTAAAAAAACAGGGATGATCAGGGTGATCAGCGCTGCAAAAACCCAATGCACGGAGGCGCCAAATGATTGCCCGAGGGCCCTAACATTATTCGGAAAAATTTCGGAGATAAATACCCAGATGACAGCACCCTGCCCGATGGCGTGCGAAGCAATAAACAGCAAGAGAAACGCCATCAGCACGCCTGCATTGGCATGCGCAGAAAAACACCAGGCAACAGCGGAAAGACTGATGATGTAACCCAACGAACCGATCGTGAGCAAGGTCTTTCTGCCTAGTTTATCAATCAGCCGCAGGCCTACAAACGTGAACACGAGATTGGTTCCGCCGATGGCGATGGAGTTGAACAAACTTTCTTTTGCTGCCAGCCCGGCCCTTTCTAAAATTTCAGGTGCATAGTAAAGCAGGAAGTTAATTCCCGACCATTGGTTGAAGAAAGCCACCAGGAATGCCAGCCACATGATCATGCGGTATTTCCTATCGAGGAGATTGGGACTGCGGTGACCCGAAGAGGTTTCGTGCTGGTAGCTTTTGACGATCGTCGCCACTTCATCTTCGACATCAACAATACCCAGCTTCGACAGGATGCTCGTGGCCAGCGTCGTGTTGTTCTTTTTGGTGATCAGCCACCTCGGGCTTTCGGGTACCCCAACCACCATGGCAGAATAGATGATGGAAGGAACCGCCAGTGCGCCCAGCATCCAGCGCCAGTCATTGGCGCCGCCCACACCTTTCAGAAAATAGTTGGAGAGAAAAGCGACCAGGATTCCAAATACAATATTGAATTGATACAAGGCAACGAGTTTGCCCCTGTTGGCTGGTGTTGAAATTTCGGAGATATAGGTTGGCGCCGCCACCGATGACACACCGATGCCCAGGCCGCCAATAAACCGGAAGAAAGAAAAAGTGTACGGCTCCGGAGCGAAGGCGGTTCCGATGGCCGACAGCGAGAACAAAATACCGATCCAGATCAGCACCTTTCTTCGCCCCCATTTCTCCGTTGGGATGCCGCCAAACATGGCACCGATCACAGTTCCCCATAAAGCCATGGACATTATAAAAAAGCCATGAAACCAGGGGGAAGTGTGCCACAGTTCCTTGATGGGAAGATTGGCGCCGGAAATCACCACCGTATCAAAACCAAAGATGAAACCCGCCAGCGCAGCCGTCAGGGAAATGCGCAATACATAACCGGCAGCAGCACTCGTTGCTGCTTTTCCCCGCACAACGGTTGTCCCGGTTTTATTTGCTTCTATAAACATGTTTTTAAATTTATGAGTGAAAGATCGACTACCGACGCGAAGCCAGCATCCCTTTTGCAAATGAGTCGAATTCTTACTGTAACCGTTTCAGCTTTTCTGCAAGCGATGCAAGGTCAACGTCCTTTTCATAGGATGTAACTAAGTCTCCATTCTTTGTATACAGGGCAACAAAGGGCAGCTCTTTTATCCGGTAATAATTCCGCACAAAAAAGGTGCTTCCTTCCGTGCCGGTGTACATGTTTGCGTGCTTAGCCAGGTTATAGTCCTTTGTAAATTTCGAAACCTTGTCAACCGGCAAATACGTGATCAGGGCAACAGACGCTTTTTGAAAATGATTTGCCTGGCTAAAAAATGCCTTCAGCATTTTTTCGCAGTGGTCGCATTCGGGTGAAAAATAAACGAGCAGGATCGGCTTGCCGACCGGCAGGTCCTGCGCCCTGAAAATCTTACCGTTTGCCTGCACCATCTGAAACGGCGGCACCTTACCCGATTGTGCAAGGAGCACGGAAGCTGCAAACAACTGCAAGAACATGACTACAAGAAAACGGCTTAGCAATCGATTCATGTAAACAAAATTTTGAAAGCAGGAAATATAGAGCAGGCATCAACAGGCCTGCTCTATAAAAATACATTCGTTTTAATAACCGGGATTTTGTTTGTACAACCCCTTGGTGAATGTAATTTCTGACTGTGGAATGGGCAGATACTCGTCCCGTCCTGCCGTGAATTTTGCCGTTGCCAAAAACGTTCTTCGCCCTTTTTCCACGGCGATGTACGCATTCAATACTTGTTCTGCTATACCCCACCGCACCAGGTCAAAAAAGCGTTCGCCTTCGGTTGCAAACTCCAGCCTTCTCTCCCACTGCAAGGCTTTGCGGGCATAGTCTTTTGTCCATCCGGCGGCAGGATATTCCTTGATATTGTATTTCGATGGGAATGTTCCATCGGCTTTTTTCAACCGGCCGGTGCTCGCCGCAGCTCTTGTTCTGATTTGATTGATCAGGGGCAGCGCCTTCTCTGGTTGATCCAGTTCGATATACGCCTCGGCTTGCATCAGCAAAATATCATCGTAGCGAAGTATGTCATAGTTCTTTGCCGAACCCATGAAAGGCCCGAGCTTCAAATACGAGCTGCTTGTTGCCAGTTGCTGGTTGCGCATGGTGTGAAAATTTCC
This sequence comes from Flavisolibacter nicotianae, assembly GCF_003628535.1. GTDB lineage: Bacteria > Bacteroidota > Bacteroidia > Chitinophagales > Chitinophagaceae > Flavisolibacter > Flavisolibacter nicotianae. The sequence goes on along the minus strand of NZ_RBCI01000010.1, from coordinate 110,790 downwards.
GTACACACCCGCATCCCGCACCCAGCTATTGCTGAACGGCTTTGTGTTGTCGTATTTGTACGGATGTCCGTCGATACCAACCGTGTGATCCAACCGTGGGTCAACGGTTTGTGTGTTCAGGTCGGCAATGCTGTTGTTGAAGGTTTCAAAATTGGGCAATCCGTTGGCGTCCGTTGTGTGTGCATTTACCAGGTTCTGGCTGGCGGCATGAAAACCGCAGCAACCGTACTGCGGTGCACCGTGCGGATAGTTCAACCCGTCTTCAAAGTTCAACCGGCCGGCGGTGGTTCCGTCGTTGATGGAAAACTGGATGGCAAAGACCGACTCGGGTCCGTTTTCCGTTTCCGGCAAAAAGTTATCGGCGATGTCTTTGCTCAGCGAATAACGTCCGGACGAAATCACGGCTTGTGTCAGGTTCACCACTTCCTGCAGGCGAGTGCGGTTGATGTTTGTTACGTGATGGTTGGCATCCTGCTCGTAAGCCTGGTAGAGTCGCAGCTTCGCCAGGTAAGCCTGTGCCGCCAGCTTGTTTGCCCGGCCGAGTTCCGCTTGTTTTTCGGGCAGGTTGTCAATGGCATACTGGAAATCGGCTGCAATCTTGTTCCATGCCTCCTCATTCGACAGGGTGTTCGACGTTTTCAGGATGTCTGCTTCCGATGCATTCTCATCAAAGATGGGAATGTTCTTGTACAGGAGTTTCATGGTAAAATAGCTGTGTGCCCGCAGAAAATGCAGTTCAGCCAACCGGCTTTTCTTGTTGGGAAAGGCCGCATCAGAAATTCCGTTCACGGCACGCATGGCCACATTGGCTCTTGAAATGGATTTGAACAAATTCTTCCAGGTGCGGGACACGAAGGCATCCATCGACGGCGTCACCAGATTATAGTGTTCCATGGCGTCGATTTCACCCACGTCGCCGGTGCCACCACCGCCTTTGTACGCGTCGTCCGAACGCACACTTCCGTACGCCCATTTGCTGTAAATGGGTCCAATCATGTCGCCGTTGCCGATGGCCGCATAGGCCGCCGTTACCAGGCCTTCAACAGCGGTTGGCGATGTTAAATCCGTCGAAGCCAACACACCGGTTGGTGTATAGTCCAGTGCTTTTTTGCAGGAGCTGAGGAACAGCAGTCCTGACGTAAACAAAGCAAGTATGATTCGATTTTTCATTTTGTTTTTATTTTTTGATGATACCATCATCGTGAAACAAGGTGAATTAAAAGCCGAAAAGGATTAGAACGATGCATTGAGTCCAAGCGTCAGTGTTTTGGGGATCGGGATCGGACGGATATCGATCCGCTCGGGATCCGGGCCCTGGTAGTCTTTGCTCTTGACCAGGAATAAATTCTCGCCCATGGCAAAGAACCGTAACCGTGAAAAGACAGCCTTTGGCGTCAGGCTATACCCCAGTTGGATGTTGCGCATCTTGAAATAAGCCGTGCTCACAATGAAATAATCAGACGTGCGTCCCTCGTTGTTGTTGTCTTTGAGTGTCAATGCCGGCACATGTGTAGAAGTGTTTTGCGGCGTCCATGCATCGAATACGCCGGGGCCTACATTTTCCCTGCTATGCATAAGGTTATTGAAGAAGGTGTAGGCATCAAAACCATTTCTGCCCGCCACACCTGATCCAAACAGGGAGGCATCAAATTGCTTGTAGGTCAGGTCAACCCTGATTCCGTATTCCAGTTTCGGCAGCGTGGTACCGATCCAGGTGCGGTCAAGGTCATTGATCACCCCATCGTTGTTGATGTCCACATAACGAATGCGGCCGGGAGCAGCACCAATCTGCGTAGGTGCTTTTGTCACTTCGTCCTGCGATTGGAAAAGGCCAGCCGTTTTGTAGCCGAAAATATCAAACTGCGAATGGCCGATGATGGTGTTGACAAGGTTGCCCGGGTAGGCCGGACGTACCGCTTCCGGCAGATCCGTAATCTTGTCACGGAAGTGCGCAAAATTTGCCTGTACATTGTATTTCAACTGACCCACCCTGTCGCCGCGGTAGCCAATCACAAATTCCCATCCTTGGTTGGTCTTTGAAGCACCATTGACTGCCTTTGATTGTCCTTCGCCCAAAGCCGAGGCTACCGGCGGCGTAATCAGGATGCCGGTGGTCTTTCTGGAGAAATAGTCGAACGATCCAAAAATTTTATTCTGGAAAACGGTAAAGTCTACACCCGTATTGATTTCTTCCGTGCTTTCCCATTTCAGTCCCGGGTTTGCCGCCTGGATCTGTACAAATCCCGACGGCAGCGTACCAGTGTTGGCACCGTTCAGCGAGTAGGCCGTACCAATGTTCATGTACTGTTCCCAGAAGCCGCCCACCAGTTGCGCAAGGGTGGTTCCATAGCGGGTATCAAACAATCCAAAACGTGCCAGGTCGCCGATTTGCTGGTTTCCCACACGACCGACACCGGCTCTCAGTTTCAATTCGGAAACGAAACGGTTGTTCTTCATGAACCCTTCTTTGTCGATCCGCCAGCCAACGGAAGCGGCCGGGAAAATACCGTATTGGTTTTCGGTACCAAAGCGGGAGGAACCATCACGCCGGACAGTAACGGCCGCCAGGTACCTGTCGGCAAAATTGTAGTCCACCCGTCCAAACTGCGAGAACAGGCGGTTGCCGGTTGAACCGCCGGAAACGTTGGTGTTGCCGGTGGCGGCATTGAGGGTAAAATATTCCTTTGTTTGCAGGGCAAAGCCTTCTTTCTTCGTCGTTTGAAAGTTCAGATCCGTTTTGATGTATTCGGTACCGACGAGGAAATTAAAACGATGGTCGGCATGAAGGTTCCAGTTGTAACGCAGGGTATTGGAAAAGGTCAGGCTCAAAAAGCGGTTCTGGTCATAGGTCAGGCTGTTCGTTGAGCGGCTTAGTGCGCCTTCCGTAAACGTGGGAGCAATCACCTTGTTGAGATAGTCAGCCTTGTCGGCACCGATGTTCGATTTGAAGAATAAATTCTTAATCGGCTGTATTTCGGCGAAAACATTTCCGAATGTGCTCAGGCGGTTGGTATTGTTCCACCGGGCCAGGTACTGCATGTGCAAGGGGTTGTTACGGTCGGAATAACCGGCGCCCAACTCACCGGCAAAGGTTTGGCCGTCTTTCTGGTAAACGGGAATCGTAGGAGCCAAGGTAACGGCCAGGTACGTCGTTGATTCACCGCCCAGGTCTTTGGCAACCAGCCTTTCATCGGAGTTGGACATACGTAGATTCGCACCAAAGGTCACCCTGTCGTTAAAGGCACGGGTGATGGCATTGATGCTGCCGTTGTACCGCTGGTAGCCCGTGTAGCGCAACATCCCGGAATTGTTATAATAACCCAGGTTGATTTCCAAGGACGAGGTCCGGTTACCGGCCGAAACGGTCAGGCTGTTGTTGGTCACGAAAGCCTTCTTGTACATCACATCCTGCCAATCCGTGTTGCCGGCGGGTGTATTCGGGTCGCCACCGACAAAGGGCTTGGCGGTCACCGAACGGAGTACCGGGTTATTGAAATCACCGTTCCAGTCAAAATTGTAAATCTCGCCATAGCCGGCCGCCGGGTCTTGCCTGTCGTTGACCGATGCCTGCCACAAGGCGCGGCCTCTTTCTTCCGCAGTGAGCACTTTGAACCGCGAATATTTTTCCGATTGTACCGAAACACTGTTGTCGAACTGGAAAACGACTTTACTGTTCGTGTTTCCGCCGTTTTTAGTGGTTACAATAATAACCCCGTTCGAGGCGCGGGAACCATAAATCGACGCGGCCGACGCATCTTTCAAAACCTGTACGGAAGCGATGTTGGCAGGGTTCATGGTTTGAAATACTTCCGGCCTTGTTGTCGGGATTCCGTCGATAATATAAAGTGGATCGTTATTGCCCAGCGTATTGGCGCCGCGGATCAGGATCTTGCCGTTGGCGCCATTGGGTGAGCCGTCTTTTTCGATGTACAAACCGGCCACCCTGCCCTGCAAGGCCTGCATGGTATTGCCCGAGCTGTTGTTTTTAACAGGAGTTAAATCCACAACAGCCACGGCGCCGGTCATGTCTTTCTTCCGTTGCGAGGTATAACCCACCACCACCACCTGGTTCATTTCCAGGGGAAGTTGATTCAATGAAACGTCGACAACGGTGGCCCCGGAAGTCGGCATTTCGGCGGCCTGGAAGCCGACAAAGGAAACCACCAGGATACTTGAATCATTGGGCACGGAAATCGTGTAGCGTCCTTCAGCATTGGTTTGTGTTGCGATGGTCGTGCCCTTGACCTGCACCGTCGCATTCACCAGCGGTTTATCGTTTTCACCTTTGTTGGTGACCTTACCGCTCACTTTTTTTTCCTGTGCCAGCGCCTGCATGGTCAACAGAAGAAAAGAAAGAAAGTAGACAAGCTTTCTCATAATTTGTCGTTTTTAATTGTTATAAAATAGATTGGCGTTTTTGTGCGTAGCAGCCTGCATCAACGCTGTAATTTGAGAGACTTCGTAGGAGGGACAGGCACCCGATTGGGTGGCGATGAAAGCACCTGTTCCCGACGCGAACGTTAATGCGTCCTCCATACCGGCTCCGTTCAACAGGCGATAAATAAAGCCCGCAAGAAAGGCATCGCCACTGCCGATGGTGTCGGCCACCGTTACATGAAAGCCTTCGTGGCGATAGACAATTCCCTTGTTGCTTACAATTGCACCCTCACCACCCATGGTGACAATAATAGTGTCGATGTGAAAACGGTCCTGGATAAGCTTCATCCGGTCTTCGGTGTTCGCAAACTGACTGAACCAGCCCGTGATCAGTTCCAGTTCCGCAATATTCATCTTCAGAATGTCCGCATGCCGGAGCAGGGACTCCACGTGGGTGCGGTTAAAATGCGGCGGACGAAGGTTGATGTCGAGCACTTTGGTCTTTGCAATTTCGAGCAAGCGGTAAAGCGTTTCCCTCGATACCTTGTTCCGCGAGGTAAGGCTGCCGTAGACGAAGAACCCGGCTTCTGCCACAAGCGGCGCAAAGTCGTCCTGCCAGGTAATAAAATCCCAGGCGGACGGGAACACAATATCGTAGACCACTTCGTTGTGCTCGTTGGGTTTGGCGTATACCAGTCCCGTTGGATGGGTGTAATCAACCTGCAGAAAATCCGTAGTGAGGCCGTTGCTGGCAAGCATGTCTACCAGTCCTTTCCCATAGTCGTCGGTGCCAATTTTTGAAATCAGGGCGGGGTGGGAACCCAGCTTTTGCAGATGATAGGCAACGTTCATCGGCGCACCACCCGGCAGCGCTTTGGTGGGCAGCAGGTCCCACAGCACTTCGCCAAAACACACCACCTGGTGTAGAGAGGTTCGTTCCATTTGTATTGTTTTATGTGATGGATGAAAGCAGTTTCAATGGACGGAAGTACAAAAGGCCGCACTCTTTCGGAGGCGACCGCACAATTAAGATATACCGGTTATAGACGGGATACGGAAAGCAGGCAACAGGACAGGATACAGACAGGTAAATGCCGTTGCCGGTTCGAAAAAAGGGGCCGGGGTTTCGGACGATAAAACCACACCGGGGAGCGCTGGTATACCTGCAAGAATGACAGGAGCAGGAGCGTTCGGAAAATTCCTGTCAACGTAAAAAAAATATCCCGGTGTGAATTTGCGCAGTTTCATATCGCAAGCAATTTCACCCAATATACCAATGCCGGGTACCGCCAGCCTTTGGATTTTGTTTCAATTGCTTTTAAACGGAAAAAAAATCCAACGAACAACAATCGATTTTCCATCAGCCGATTAAATATGATCCCTTTTTACACTATTTCAAATTTGTAACGGCTTGTTTCGAATTTGTTTCCAAAAATTTCTGGTGCTCAAACCGGTGTTTGAACATCTAAATACAACAAGTCCGTTCTCACCTCTGCTCTTCCCGATCGGAAAATAAAGTACCCGGCTTCGCTATCGCAGTTTTGTTTTTTTCGCAGCATGACAGAATTGCGCCACCTGATTTCTATTGAACTTCCTTAACTTGCAGAAAGCTTTTCCACCAAATGATTGCTTTATCCTGTGCAGCATCGTAACAGCTATCGCGTTGTCCTGGCCGTTTTTCAGGTCCTTCTTTTCTTCTCTCTCTGGTCGTGTAACAAAGAGCCAAAGTCAAAGGAGTTTGTGATTGGATTCTCGCAGTGCGTCGAGTCGGACGCCTGGCGGAAAACCATGCTCGAAGAAATGAAGCGGGAACTTTCGTTTTACCCTAACGTCACCTTTCTCTACCGCGACGCCGATGGGAACAGCGAGCGGCAAATCAGCCAGGTGAAAGAACTGGTTCGCAAAGGCATCGACCTGCTGATCATTTCGCCCAACGAAGCGGCACCGCTCACACCCGTTGTTGAAGAAACCTTTCGCAAAGGCACGCCGGTTATCGTGGTCGACAGGAAGATTTCGTCGCCCTCGTATACGGCTTATGTGGGAGGCGACAATTACAACATCGGTCGGATGGCGGGTGAATACACCGTTAACCTGTTGAAAGGCAGGGGCAGCGTTGTTGAAATCACCGGTCTGCCCAAATCCACGCCGGCCATGGAACGCGACCGGGGCTTTTCGGATGCGCTGCGGCCCTATCCGTCGATACAGGTAGAACGGCTGAACGGCGAATGGTACAAGACAAAGGCGAAAGAAAGACTGGCTGAAATTGCCGGCAAGGCGCCGGTTGACCTGGTATTTGCACAAAACGATATGATGGCGTCGGGAACCTACGAAGTCTTTCAAAGCAAGGGACTGCCTGTGCCCAAAATCATCGGTGTGGACGGCCTTCCCTGCAGCGGTTGCGGGATGGAATTTGTCGGCAACAAACTGGTCACGGCTACCATGCTCTATCCAACCGGCGGCGAAGACGCGATCCAGACCGCGCTGAAAATTCTCAACAAGGAAAATTTCGAAAAAGAAAACGTGATTCAAACCACGGTGATTGATTCCACCAATGTGCGCTACATGAAGCTGCAGGCCGACAAGATGAGCAGCCAGCAGCGATCGATCGAACGGCAGCGCACCCTGCTGGATGAAATGAAGACCATCACCAATCACCAGCGTACCTTTTTATATATCCTGATCTCGTCGCTTGTGCTGGCACTTACGTTCGGAGGCGTGCTGTTTTATCTTTTCCGGCAAAACAGGAAGATCAACCAAAAGCTGCAAGAGCAAAACAAAGCGATCCTTTTGCAAAAGGAGGAACTGGAAGACATGTCGGCAAAAGCACAGGTGGCCAACGAAGCCAAGGTGAGCTTCTTCACCAACATTTCGCACGAATTCCGTACGCCGCTTACGCTGATTCTTGCACCGCTGGAAGAAATGCTGGCCGACGCCAAAAACAACCAGCGATGGAGCCGTAACCTGCAGCTCGTGCACAAGAACGTCATTCGCCTTTTGCGGCTGGTTAACCAGCTGATGGACTTTCGCAAAATTGAAGTGGAGAAAATGCGCCTGCGGGCTTCCGAAAACGATCTGATCCTGTTTACGAATGAAATCCTCCAGTCGTACGAACGGATCGCCCAGAAACGCGGCATCGACCTGCGCCTGCTGACGAACGAACGAAGCCTGCCTGTCTGGTTTGACGTGAACATGCTCGACAAGGTCCTGTTCAACCTGCTATCCAATGCGTTCAAATTTACCCGCGATGGCGGGTTGATTCATGTGTATGTGAACCGCAGCGCCGATAACAAAGAGGTCGTCATCAAAGTGGAAGACAACGGTGTGGGCATGACAGAAGATGCGGTAAAAAATGTGTTCAATGTTTTCTACCAGGGCGAATTTGAAAATCAAAAAGGCTCCGGCCTGGGTCTTGCGCTTTCCAAAGAACTCATTACGCTGCACAAGGGGTCAATCGCGGTAGAAAGCAGGAAACGACAGGGCACGACGTTCACCATCCGGTTGCCGCTCGGCAAGGACCATTTGAAGCCGGAAGAAATCATCGAAGCAGCCAGCGCACCCTTTGTTCTTTATGAGGACGAAAAAGTGTACACCACGGATCTCGTCAACGAATCGGCGAAGCAGGAACCGGAAGGACTGAAGCTGGAAAAAGAGCATACCCTCCTGTTAATTGAAGACAACGAAGACCTGCGCAAATTTTTAAAACAGCGCCTGCAAAGCCATTACGAAGTCGTTGAAGCCTTCGATGGCCAGAGCGCTTTGCAACAGGCTTTCGACGTAGTGCCCGACCTGATTGTCACAGACGTGATCATTCCGGGTAAAGACGGAATGGCCCTGACCAATATCCTGAAATCGGATATCAGGACCTCGCACATCCCCGTCGTGATGCTGACAGGCAAGACCAACATGGAGAGCCAGCTCGAGGGACTGAAAAACCGGGCCGACGCCTACATAACAAAACCGTTCAACATCGAGTTCCTGGAAACAACCATTGAATGCATGCTGGCAAACAGGGTCATGCTGAAAGAGCATTATTCCGCCGAACTGCCATCGAACCTGAAAACGCAGACGGTTGCAAAAATCGACCGCAAGTTTATCAGTGACTTTACGGCCATTGTGGAAAGCAACCTGGCCAACGAAGACTTCACCATTGAAGATATCTGCAAAGACCTGGGCATTTCGCGGGTGCAGCTTTACCGTAAAGTAAAAGCCCTGATGAATGTGAATGTGAACGATTACATCCTTTCCACCCGGCTGCAGAAAGCCCGGTATCTCCTGCAGCATGAAGAACTGAGCATCTCGGAAATATCTTTCAAAGTCGGCTTTTCTTCGCCGGCGTATTTTTCAACCGTGTTCAAGTCGAAATTCGGCGTAACGCCAAAAGCCTTCAAGGAAAAATAACCTTGCATTTACCGCAATCATCTTTTTTTCCTTTTCCTTTGTTCGGCCACAGCTGGATTTACCCCCTCATGGGTTGCCAATGCAAAACCGCCATCAGCAAGAGAGATGGTTTCTGTGCGAAAACCCGCCTTCACAGGAAAACCCTTCGGGGTCGTTGCCAGTCACACGTTCTTTTACCGCCGGTTTCACCGGCTATCAACCGGTGACCGCTTCGCCATTTTTCTCCAACTTGATAGCGGTTGGGCACCTTATGCTTCCACTTTTGTGCAGGAATAATACAAGGAGCTGGAAAGTCCTCCGCCATCTACCATCTACTATTCATTATTCCGGTGAGGCATTGCGCATGGCATCATTGCTGCGAATCGACCAGTAAGGGGAAATTTTTGTTTTCGACATGTTCTCGTTTCATCACCTGTAAAACCCTGCGAACCACGTCCGGATGGACGGCGCTCAGGTCTTTTGTTTCGCCGGGATCGGCAGATAAGTCAAACAACTGCAGCGGCGCGCTGCCGTTCTTCATCACATTCAGCTTTACGCCTTTCCATTTGCCCATGCGCACGGCCTGGCGGCCACCGTCTTCGTGGAACTCCCAATACAGGAAAGCATGCTCACGCTGTTTTCCTTTTTTCAGAAGGAGAGGCAACAGCGATAAACCATCTGTTTTTACAGTCAGCCGCTGGCCTGTCAACGCAGCAAACGTGGGCAGGAAATCCCGGGCCGCTCCCACGAAATCCGATGTGCGGCTTTTCCTGATGACCGCCGGCCAGGTAATGAGCACCGGTTCGCGAATACCGCCTTCATACAAATCCCGTTTGACACCGTTCAATCCCCCACTGCTTGCAAATGCTTCCGGCTTATTGCCTCCTTCGCGGTGCGGGCCGTTGTCGCTGGTAAACACCACAAGCGTATTCTCCTCCAGGCCCAGGGATTTAAGTTTTGCCAGCACCTCTCCCACGTAAGCGTCCAGCTTCGACACCATCGCCGCATAGGCAGCCACGGGATAGGCCTGTGGCTGGTAACCCACTCCGTCCCAGGATGCCGGCACTTGTTTCGGAGACTCGTTGAATTGTTTTTTATAAAAAGCAAACAGCGAATCACCGGCGGGCAGTTGCAGACCGGCGTGCGGCAAAGTATAAGCGAGGTAAAGAAAGAACGGTCGCTGTTTGTTGCTGTCGATAAACGAAACGGCCCTGGCCTGTATCAGGTCAGGCGCATACTGCACCTGGTGTGCCGGCGTGTTCTCCAGCTCAACGCGATGACGGTTTTGCCACAAATGATCGGGAAAATAATTGTGCGACTGGCGCTGGCAGTTATAACCAAAAAACTGGTCGAAACCCTGGTTCAGCGGCTCTCCTTCCGAACCCGGGTAGCCCAGTCCCCACTTGCCAAAGGCGCCGGTGACGTAGCCGGCCTTTCGAAACAATTCGGCCATGGTGGCACTGGAATCGGGCAGCGGGAACTGTCCTTCGGGAAGGATTTCAAAATTGCCCCGTACCGGCGTGTGGCCGGTATGCAAGCCCGTCATCAGTGATGCACGGGACGGTGCACAAACAGCGGTGCCTGCATAAAATTGCGTAAACCGAATTCCCCTTGCGGCCATGGAATCCAGGTTGGGTGTTTTAATCAGCTTTTGCCCGTAACAACCGAGGTCGCCATAGCCCAGGTCATCGGCCAGAATAAAGACAACGTTGGGCTTCCGTTGCGCCATCGCCACCAAGGCAAAGAGCAAAAAACTGAAAAGCAAGCCGGTTGTCTTGTTCATGCCTGACTGTTTGTACGCAGGATTTTTCTCTACCCTGCAACAGATAAATTTATTTCGCGGTGTAATTGTACAGGCCCAGTTCAGCCAGGCAGGGATTCAGTCGCGATGACAAAATGCGCAGGCGGACCTTGCTTGCCCGAACCGCTTCAAACTGTACCAGTCGCTTGTACCCAACCGTTGTTCCACCGGCAGCTTTTCTCCAGTCTTTTCCATCCCAATAGTCCAGCACAAACTGTTCGATACGCTGCCCTTTGCGGATGTTCTCCTGCAGGCATAAAACACTGAACGTTTGTGGCGTTTTCCACGAAAGGTTCACCGTGACGACAGAATCGGGGGCCCGTGTTGCAAGATCGGTACCCGTTTTCTCATCGGTCAGCACGCCGGTGCGGCTGCCGTTGGAGGCCTGGATGGCAGCCGTTTTCACCAGGTTGGTTTTAAAAACTTCGTCCCGCAATTGCTTCCACTCTTTCAACTGCCGCACGTCGTTTTCGTGCACAAGGCCACGTTTATCCGGTGGAATATTCAACAACAGCACACCGTTCCGGCCCACCGAATGAAAATAAATGTCAAGCAGTTTTTCCGGTGTTTTCACCTTGCCATTTTCGCTCTCGTGAAAAAACCAACCCGGCCGGATGGACACGTCCGTTTCTGCCGGGTACCACACCAGGCCTTTTGCCTTCAGGATCTGCTGCCGGCTTCCGAGGTCATCGCCCCGCATATCGCCTTCGGGCTTAAACGCAATCCCCCGTTGCGAGTTGGCAGCAACGGCCGACTGGTCAAGATTGTTGGCCGGCACCACGCTCCACTCCTGTTCCCTCCCGTAACCCGATTCGGTACCAACCCAGCGAACGTCAGGACCCATGATAGCAATCACGGCCCCGGGCTGCAGTTGGCGTATGAGTTTGTACCAACGCTCAAAATCATAGACCTGCTTTTTCCCATTGGGTCCTTCCCCATTGGCCCCATCAAACCACACTTCATCCACACGACCGTAACGCGTCAGCAGTTCGGTTAGCTGTTGTACAAAAAAATCATTGTAGGCATCGGTTCCGTAGACCGAAGAGTTGCGGTCCCACGGCGAGAGGTAAACGCCAAAACCCATTTGATAACGGCGACAGGCTTCGGCCACTTCCTTCACCACATCACCCTTGCCCCCTTTCCACGGACTGCTTTTCACCGAATGGGTCGTGGTTGCCGTGGGCCAAAGGCAGAAACCATCGTGGTGCTTTGCGGTAAGAATCACCTGCCGGATCCCTGCATCCTTCGCCGCTTTCACCCACTGGCCTGCGTCCAGTTCCGTGGGATTGAAAAGACGGGGATCTTCTTTGCCATCGCCCCATTCGCGGTTGGTAAATGTGTTCACCCCGAAATGAAAAAATCCGGTCAGTTCCAACTGCTGCCAGCGCAACTGCCGTGGCGCCGGAACAACAGTGGCAGCCTTGCGGATGATGTCCGTTTCCGTGTCGGTCGGGTTTAGTACAACGGCACTGCGTCCTGTGGCAGCGTCCTGTGCGCCTGCAGAAAAAAAAGCCAGGGAATGAAACAGGAATATTGTAACGGTTAAAAAGATTGTTCTGTGCATGGTTCGGGTTAAAATGCTTTTTTGCCGGATTGACCAAGGATCGCTGCGGCATCTTGGTCTTCGTATTCTTTGACCTGCGCAGTCAATTGCTTCATCAGCACGCCTGTAATTTTTTCGTATCCTTTTTGTCCAAACCGGTTGTGTGTTTCAGCCGGATCTTTTTGCAGATCATACAATTCCCAGCCATTGACTCGGGTGTAAAACCGAATCAGTTTATACCGCGCCGTGCGGATGCCAAAATGCGGCGAAACGGAATGCTCGCCGTTTTCATAGTAATGGTAGTACATCACTTCGCGGCCTTTCGCCTTTCTGTTTTTCAAAAGGGGTAAAAACGATTTGCCCTGCATGTCGTGCGGGATGGCAACACCGGCCACCTGTAAAACCGTTGGGGCAATATCCAGGTTCATCACGAAGTTCTCGTTGACGGTGCCGGGTTTTACCACGCCGGGGTAACGCATCATCATTGGTGTGCGGAACGATTCCTCGTACATCCAACGCTTGTCAAACCAGCCGTGCTCGCCCATGTAAAACCCCTGGTCGGACATATAAATCACCACTGTATTGCCGGTTAACCCGTGTTTATCGAGGTAGTCCAAGGTCCGCCCGATATTGCGATCGAGCGAAGCGGCGGTACTTAAATAATCCCGCAGGTAGCGTTGGTATTTCCATTCCGTCAGCGCATTCCCCGAGAGATTGCGGCGTTGCAGGTCTTCGTAAACCGGTTTGTAATACGCATCAAATTTTGCCCGCTGCGCGGCATTCATCCGGCTGATACTTCCTTCCTTGTTTTCGGCTGCTTCGATGGCAAACATTTTCAGGTCGTAATCCATCCGCATTGTCTTGGCAATCGTCATGTCCTGTACGGCTGCAGCCGGGCGGCTTTCGTAGTTGTCGTAGAAATTGTGCGGCAAGGGAAAAGTAACGTTATCAAACCGGCCAAGGTCAGTCGTATCGGGCATCCAGGTTCGGTGCGTTGCCTTGTGACCGATGACAAGGCAAAACGGCCGGGAGGTGTCTCTTTGATCCAGCCACTGTTCGGCCACATCTTCGATCACGTTCGACACATAGCCATCCATTCGTTTGCGGCTGCTGTCCATCCCGATGAAATCAGGATTGTAATACTGTCCCTGGCCCGGAAGAATTTGCCAGTAGGTAAATCCCTGCGGCACCGTTTCCAGGTGCCATTTCCCGATCCACGCAGTTTGATAGCCGCTTTTTGTCAGCTCCTTGATAAAGGTATTTTGCGATCCGTCGAAACGGGAATTCTCGTTGTCTTTAAACCCGTTCTTATGGCTGTATTTTCCTGTCAGGATCACAGCGCGGCTGGGACCGCAAATCGAATTGGTGACGTAGGCTTTTTTAAACAAAACACCTTCTTTGGCGATGCGGTCGATGGCGGGTGTTTGCGTCAACCTGCTGCCATAGGCGCTGATGGCTTGGTAGGCATGGTCGTCGGAAACGATGAGCAGGATATTGGGCCGTTGTTGCGCCGGCAGATCAATCGCAATTGCCAGGCCCACGCAAACGAATAACCGCTGAAGAAATTTCATTGCTCTTGTTTTAATTCGGACTCAGTTGATCACCTGCCGCAGCCCATCCTGGCACTGTTGCGAATCTACAAAACCTGCTGCGCACAACCCGGTCAATTGACCACAATTTCATCCGCAAAAATCCAGGCGGGTTTTCCTTCACCGGCATGTCCTTTGGGTAATTGATCCAGCACTTTTGCCGTAACCCGCACAAAGCGGGCTTTCTGTTGCGGGAAACGGGCTGTAAAATCTTTGATCACGGCCGCCTGCTCGTTGACGGAAACATCGTTTGAAACGGTTTTCACTTCGGTAAAATTTTTCCCATCGCTGGAAACTTCAAACTTTACCCACTGCGGTAGCATGATCCAGTCGCGGTAGGCCTGCAGGCAACCCAATGCCAGGCTGTGAATGTTTTGCTCTTCACCCAGGTCGATCGTGGCAATCAAGTCTTTTCCCGAGAAGCCATGCCAGTATTTGCCCACGGTCGTCGTGCCACGAACACCGTCCGTCAGCGAGTTCGGACCATCGGCCAGGTAGTATTGGCTTACGGGATTGGCATAAACCACGTTCCTGCCGATGGCTTTGTGCAGCACAAAGGCCTGTTGCGCCGGTATGAGGCTCATCACATTTCCGTTTACCACCGTTACGGCTTTCAGCACCAGTGAAGAATCGATGCGAACCGGATTCGTGTATTTCCGGCTTTGGAGCGTGGGTTGCGAGCCATCCGTGGTGTAATAAATCTCTCCTTTGTACGCTTCGGTACCCAACGTCACCAACAGCTGCCCGGCCTGCGAAGCGGGCCTGATGTCCACTTTAAAATTTCCCTTGCCGTAAGGCAGCGCCTTTTGGTCAAACGTTTTGAAGTGGTGTTGCAGGCGGTCATTAAAGCTGCTCCAGTTCTTGGCCTCTTTCGGGCTCCATACCACTTCGGCCAGGGCCAGCATCCGGGGCAGCACCATGTATAAAACATGCGAAGGCGTGGTCACGAATTCGGTCCACAAATTGGCCTGCGCACCCAGTACGTGTTTCGCCTGTTCTTCGTTCAGTTCTTTGGGTATCGGCTCGTATTCGTACACCCGTTTCAGGGTATTAAAGCCGCCGATGGCCAGCGGCTCCGATGCGGGGTCGCCCTGGTAGTGGTCGAAGTACACGGGATTGCCCGGCGTCATCACCACGTCGTGGTTCATCTTCGCCGCTTCAATGCCACCTGCCTCGCCCCGCCAGCTCATGACAGTCGCCTCCGGTGCCAGGCCGCCTTCCAGGATTTCATCCCAGCCGATCATCTTTCGCTTTTTGCGAATCACGAAGGCCTCCATGCGCCGGATAAAATAACTCTGTAATTCCTCTTCGTTTTTCAAGCCCTCGGCTTTGATCCTCGCCTGGCATTTCGGGCAGGCCTTCCACGGCCCTTTGTCCACCTCATCGCCGCCGACGTGAATGTAAGGGGATGGGAACAGGTTGATCACTTCTGAAAGAACATCTTCCAGAAAATGAAACACACTGTCGTTGCCTGCGCAATAGTTGGACGAAATATGTTGGTAGTTGCCACCGGTCATTGGCAATTGCGGACGTTGCGTACAACTCAAAAACGGGTACGATGCCACGGCCGCCGCACTGTGGCCCGGCATTTCAATTTCCGGTACGATCGTAATGTTTCGCTCTGCCGCATAACGGACAATTTCTTTGACCTGGTCCTGCGTGTAATAGCCACCGTAGGTTGGCGTTTCGTTTTCGGTTGCCTGCGGCCGCTGTCCCCACACCTTGTCGTTTTGATCGACCCGCCATGCGCCAACCTGCGTCAGCTTCGGGTATTTTTTGATCTCGATGCGCCAGCCCTGATCGTCGGTGAGGTGCCAGTGAAAGGTGTTCATCTTGTAGGTAGCCATCAGGTCGATGTACTGTTTTACCAGGTCCGGCGAAAAGAAGTGACGGCTGACGTCGAGGTGCATGCCGCGCCATTTGAAACGTGGGTAATCTTTCACCTGCATGGTCGGAATTTGCAGGGCCGCATTGGTGCGAACGGCCGGCAGCGTTTGCAGCACTGTTTGCAGGCCGTACACAATTCCCGCCCTGGTATTGGCCGTTATGACGACAGAAGCAGGAGTCACATTCAGCAGGTATCCTTCGTCTCCAAGGTCCGCCGTTTTGGCCAGGCTAAGCGTGATGGCTTTTGGCTTTTTTGCCTGTGCAGGCAGGTTGACACCCGAAATATTTTTGATGGCGGAGGAGAAGAAGGCCGCCGCCGCTTTCAAGTCTTTGCTGGCTGGATTGTACTGCAGTGCAGTGTTGTTGTCAATCACAAAACTGCCCTTGCCCATTTGCAGGCTGACAGGTTGCGGAATGATGCTGACCTGCTGTGCGATTAACAACAAGGGAAACGATAGCGTGAATAGCAACACGAGTTTTTTCATCATTTGTCTTGATTTATGAGGCCATTGGGAGAAAGCAGTTTTCTGATCATTCAATTGACCAGGCTTTTCTTTCGCCGACCCAACTTACGAAGAACATCGCACGAACAATTGTGCAAACGTTTGTGCAGATTGAGAGCAGGATTTGCGCTTCGATTCTTTCAGACATGTGGGTAAAACGCTACGAACAGTACGCACTTTTTTCTGCGAACGGTCACACGGCTAATTCTGTGTGATACCACTAGTCTTCCACGGGCACAAACGTAAACTCCCATTTAACCGGGTTGTGCCAGTCCCTGCCTTTGAAGCTGCCAACCGGCGCCTTGATCAATACCGTATTCCAGCCTTTCTTAACAGCAATCCTTGCTGGTTGGCGGTATTCATAGCCTTCATCGATCAATGGAATTTCCGAAAGCCCTTTTTGCCCGCCGCGGCGCCACAGTGGCGGTGCCACCCGGCTTCCGTTCACCCACACATTGCTCTCTTTGTTATCCCAAGCTCCGGCCGGTGGCGAGTCGGTGGCCGGCGAACGGGAAAGATTGTTGAAGCCGATCCAAAACGACTGCACTCCTTCTTCATCGCTCCAGAATTGTGTCGTGGCATACCAGGTCGTGCTGTCTTCCGGCTGGTCGATTGCACCCTTGATCAACGGCGCCCACCAGTGACGCAATACCACCGTGCCGCCTGACACCTGCTTCACCGGTTTCAGTTGGCTCGTCGATGCGGTTTCGGGTGCAAAGGCTTTCTTTACATCACCACCATTTGCATAGGGTCCGACCAACTGCCAGGTAATGTTGGATTGCTTTACATAGGGAAACGGTTTGCCGGGGAAAAACAGTTGCTTTTGATCCAGCAAGCGGCTTTCAAATTCGCGGAAACGGGATTCATCGCCGTCACTCACATTTGCGATCCAACCGGCCTTTCCGCCGCCCTGCCAGCAACGTTCGGCAAAGGCCAGCAGGCCCGGGTAAACGGGGTTCATGCGCAGGATGTCTTCCTCGTTTCCTGCCGCCCTGTCGTGCCAGGTACACAATGTGCCCCCCAGTGCAGCAGCGTCGCCAGCATTTTTGTTGCAGATCTGCCGGTTGAAAATGGTCACCACGCTTTCCAGCGGGTCCATGTGATTGACATAAAGATGCCTGGAGTCGATGTAGCGAATGTTTTTGTTGGCGGCGATTTTCCCGTTATCGTCCATCCACAACTGGCGAATGACTTCCGGTGAAAAATTGCCGCCCGGCTCCCAGCCGATGACTTTTTTACCAAGGCTTTTCAGCAGCGTGGTGACTTCGGGAACGAATTTCTCGTTCGTGATTTTTACCTCGTCCGCACCGATATGAATAAAAGGAACATCATAGGTTTTGCAAAATTCTTTTAAAATGTTTTTGACAATGGCCAGTCCCGAATCACTTTGCATATCGGTATGCATGGCACGCCGGAATGCTGCACTATGGCCCGGCATATCAATCTCGGGAACGAAGGTGATGTACCGTTGCCGGCAATAGCTGATCAGTTCCTTGATCTCGGCCTCCGTGTAATACTGCCCCTTGTTGCGCAGCATCGTTTCGGGTGCCGTCAGTTGCGGGTATTGTTTGCTGGCTATGCGCCAGGCGATGTCTTCGGTGGGATGGAAGTGAAACACGTTGAGCTTGTAGTGCGCCATGACGTCAATCTGTTCTTTCAGCAATTTCAGCGACATGTAATTTCTGCCCACATCGATCATGTAGCCCCGCCAGGAAAATGAAGGCCAGTCCTTAATGGAACAGGCATCCAGTAGCACACCATCCCTGGCCAGTTGCAGCAGCGTTTGTATGCCGTTGAAAAGACCGTGCGGTGTATTGGCGATCAGCACCACCCCATTTTCGGTTATGTCTAGCTGGTAAGCTTCTTCCTGCTGCACCGGCGCTATGACCCTGCCTGTTTGCAGCACGATGTTATTCGCTCCCTTTTGCTGATTTTGCACCGGGATGTCAAGGCCTTTCTTTCTCAACGCCTCCTGGAGCAATAGCGCTTCTTGCTGGCTTTGTTTTTCGCTGAAAACAATTGCGCGGCAGTCTGCCAGCGAAAAAACGCCTTCCTTCCATTGTGTCTTTTGCGGCAGCGGCAACATGGCGGGCTGTTTTTGCAGGTCGTACACCCAGGGATAAACCAGGTGTTTCCACAACAGGTAGCCCTTGCCGGTCAGGTGCAGGCCATCGTTTGTCAGCTCCTCTTTCAATTTTCCGTTCGGGTTGCAAAACGAATCGTGCAGGTTGATGTAACTGTAGTGATGCGTTGCAGCTTCCTGCTGCAGGCGTTCGTTCACCTCTTTTATTTGTACGGCCTTGCTGGTATGACCGGCAAATTTCTTCAACCCGTCGTTCACCGGCAGGAGGCTTTGCACAAACAGCTTCGTGACCGGCGTTTCCTGCTTCAGGTAGTCGGCGATCAAAAGAATATTTTTTACCACGCTGTCGGGTGGAATATTTCCGGCCAGGTCATTGACACCGATCAGCAAAAAAACTTTAGCCGGTTTTCGCTTCGCTACTTCATCCAAACGTTTCAATACCCCGGTGGAAACATCGCCGCTGATGCCGCGGTTTTTGAGCCGCAGGTCGCCAAACAATTCGCTCCACTCGCCGCCATCGGTGATGCTGTTACCCAGGAAAACAATGTCATTTTTTGTTTGCGGCAGACTCCTGAAATGCGTCACCCGCTGGTGGTAATAGGTGGAGAAAAGGGTGTCGGGGAAATGCGGCAGGCGAACCTGTGCCGTCGCGTGTACGGCTGCCAAAAAAAGGATGAAAAACGGGAGAAAAAACAATGGCCGGCTGGTCTGCATGTTTATTTCGAAAGGGTTAATTCGATGATCGTGTCGATGTCAGGTTGCGAAAGCTTTTCGGTGTACACAAACACGCCTTCGGGCTGCTGGCGAAAGGACAGTTTGCGCTTCCCGTCGAATAACCTGGCGCCGGCGATTTTTTCGTTGAGGCCGGGCAGAAAAATGTAGCCGGCATTTGGCCTGTTCAGCACATGCACAAACAGGGTGTTGTCTTTGGCCGTTACCACACCCCAGTCCTGCGCCGGAAACACATTGCCGCGGGTACCGTAAATGCTTTCGCCGTTGCGCTTCATCCACTGGCCGATGGCCTTCAGCGTATCGGTGAATTCGGGCTGGACGCTGCCGTCAGCCATGGGACCAATGTTCAGGAGAAAATTGGCGTTGTTGGCTGCCGCGTTCACCAGGTAGTGCACCAGGCTTTTTACCGACTTGTATTGCGTGTCGGTAATGTTGTAGCCCCAGGAATTGTTCATGGTTTCGCAGGTTTCGAGCGGTATTTCGTTGGAGGGCCGCTGGTAGCTCAGCCCCGACTTGTTCTGGCCAGGCAGGTCTTTTTCGAACATCTGGAAATCTTCGCCATCGAAAGGCGTCTGGTGGTGGTTGTTGCCGATCAGACAGGCCGGCTGCAATTGGTGAATAAGTGAATAAATCTCGTCGTACTTCCAGTCGATCCGTGAGCGAAGGTCGGCGCTGCCTTCAGGATTGGTCTGGTCCCAGTGGCCGTCGAACCAGACGGACATGATGGGACCGTAATTGGTGAGCAGCTCCGTCAACTGATTCTTCATAAACTGGAGGTAGGAGGCGTAGTTGCTTTTGGCCGTCCGGCCGCTGCCCTTGCCTGTGCGACCGGTTTCGTAGGGATAATCATCGCGGTACCAGTCGAGCAGGGAGTAATAAAGCCCCAGCTTCATGTCCTGCTTTTTACATTCATCGGCCAGTTGTTTCAGCACGTCCTTGCCATAGGGTGTGTTGGTGATTTTCCAGTCGGAGTATTTCGTATCCCAGTTGGAAAAGCCGTCGTGGTGACGGGTGATAAAGACGATGTAGTTCATACCGGCGCTTTTGGCCGCTGCCACCCATTTGGCCGCGTCAAAATGCACCGGGTCGAAGACCTGCAGCAGCCGTGCGTAATTGGTTTTGTTGATGCTTCGGTTGTTCATCACCCATTCGTTGGCGCCGAGAGTGCTCGACAGCCCCCAGTGAATAAACATGCCAAACTTGTTGTCCTGAAAACTTCGGCGGGCGGCCAGGTTTTCGGCGGCCGGACGGTAGGATTGTGCAAACGCAATTGCCAGCTGGCAAAACAGCAAAAACGAAAGGAAAATTTTTTTTGTCATCGGTCGTTGATTTTTAGTTTGAACGTAGACGCAGGGAGGCCTTCGTCGTTGACTAAGTTAGCATCCGTGAATGGCTTCCATCCATAATAAAGAAAAGCCGGCGTTTGTTCAGACCGAATCACTACCCGGTCATTTACGATAGTGGCTGCCGCGCCGGTCTTCCCGTCCAGCGAAAAGCCGCGCAGTCCATTGCCATCAGCGGTTCGCAGCTGCCTGGCATAGCGAAATGTCACAATGATTTTTCCCTTGTGATAAACGGCATTCAACGGCAGGGGCCCCGAGGGAACAATGTCTTCGCCATACACCTGCTGCAAGGCCCAGCGGGCCAGCCGTTCGCCAACGTCTTTTTTGTTTGTCGGATGCACGTTGTTTTGAAAGCCGATGTCGCTGCACACCGCCATGCCGCCCCGTTTCACTTCGTTCAATAAGCGGCGTTGCCCATCGCGAAACTGCGGCCAGTATTGCGATGAATAGGTTGCTGTGTCAATGGAAGAAAGTTGCACCCAGTAAAAAGGCATGTCCGGTTGCTTCCACTTTCTGCGGTAATCGTCGATCAGTAAATGCAGGAGGTCTTTGTACTCATCCACCCGCTCTTTTTCCAGCGAATTGCTTTCACCCTGATACCAAAGCACGCCTTTAATGGGAAAGTTGAGCAGGGGCTTCACACCACTTTCGTAGGCAAAGCCGGGTTTGTAAGCGTGGTTCAATCCCAGGTCATCCTTGTAGCCCTCGGGGTGGTTGCCAACGTTTTGCTTTCCTCTTTCCCGGATCCATCCGGGGAGTTGTTCGTTCCGAAGCCAGTCGCCCCGGACCTTGGCGGCAAAGCGTTTGTCATTTTGCAAGGCGTCCCTGCTGATGAAGGTTTCCAGCGGCGCCCCGCCAATGGACAGGTTAATCAGGCCAATAGGAATACCTTCTTTTTCCACGATTCTTTTGGCGAAATAATAGCCGACGGCGCTCATGTCTTTTACCGTGTTGCTGTCGCAGGTGTCCCAGCCATGCCATGCGTAAAAGCTGTCTGTGGTGAGGCGCCTGTTCAATGAATCGGTATACGCCACGCCATAAACATTCCGGCCGGCTGGCGGTGGATTGTTCAGGCGCACCAGTGACTGATGGGCGTTTCTGCTTTCTTCCTTCCAGTGCATTTCCCGCTGTACCGGCCACTCCATATTCGACTGTCCTGAGCAAAGCCACACATCGCCGACCAGGATGTTTTGCAATTCAATTTTTTCATCTCCACAGGCGATAAAAAGCGATTGCGGTCTGGCATTTTCTTTTTGCTTTTGAAACGAAACGCTCCAGGCAGAGTCCTGTTGCACCGTAGCCTGCCGGCACTGCCGTGCAAAGGACACGGTGACCATCCTGCCGGGAACGGCTTTGCCCCAGATGTGAATGGGTGCATTTCGTTGCAGCACCATGTTGGCGGAAAAAATATTGGACAGCTGCAACTGCCCGAAAGAAAGGATCGGCAGGAGCAAGAGCGAAAGCGGGAACAGTCGAAGGCCACGGCGATCCGGCATGGCCGATACTACCTGAGCGGACAAAATACGGCCGCGAAAAACGCATTGCAAAGGTTCAGTCAAATACCACTTCATTTTTTCTTGCATTGACTTTCGACAGCAACAGTCCAATTATCACCAGGAGGATACCGGCCAGCGTATAAAGGCTGAGGGGGTCATGCACCAGCCAGGCGGCCAGCGCAAAGCCAAACAGCGGGCAAAGGAATAACCAGAGCCCCGCCTGCACCGCATTTTTTTGCAACAGCCATAACCACAACTGCACGGCCACGATGGAAACGGGCAACGCCAACCAGCTCACTGACAGCCAGAACGTCGCGTTGAACCGGTTAGCAGACGGCTGGTAGAAAATCAGCGCTACCGGCAATAAAAAGAGACCGCCCAACAAGGTTTGCCAGCCGTTAATCGCCAGTAAGGAAAGGCCGTTCCAGTCCCTGGAGGAAAAATAAAGGGCACCTACCGAATACGATAGCATGCTGGCCAGCAACAGCAATAGCCCCTTTGCTGTCACGGCTGTCGTTCCCAATAAAGGCCAGGCAGCACAAAGCACACCGATGGTGCAAACGAAAATGGAGGCGACTACTGCCAGGGTCATGTGTTTTTTCAGAAAGAACACCGAAAGAAAGCTGATGAACACCGGGTTGGACGCCACGGCCAGTGCACCAATGCCGGCGGTAACCGTTTGCATAGCCATCACGTAAAGACCCAAGTAGACGGTGATGTTCAAAAAGCCATAAAGGGCCAAGGGCTTCCAATAACGTCGGGTAGGTAACGGCTGCCGCATTACGACATGCGCCAGGCACAAAAGGATTACCGACGCCAATCCGAAACGCACCAGGGCTATCACCAGCGGCTGCGCTACCGCGAGGCCAATCTTGGTAGCGGTGGATGCGGAGGCCCACAGGGCGGCAAAGAAAAACCCGGCGGCAAACCAGCCTGTATTTTTAAACGTGCGCTGCATGCGTAGAACCGGAGCCTTGGTTTACAGAAAAATGTTCGCTGAGAATTTTTGCGCAATACCACTCCTGCCGTGGCAGGTGAAACGGCCCTTTGAACAAATTGCCTTTGGCCGTTTGCGCCAGGCGGCCGTCCTGGTGCAGGTAACCAAACCACTCCCCGCGGTGCGGATCGTGAAAATGCCGGTAGGCCCAGTCGTGCACCATCCGGTGCCACTGCGCATATTTTTCGTTGCCGGTCGTAAGGTAAGCGAGCAGCGTGGCGATGATGGTTTCGTTGTGCGGCCACCAAAACTTCATGTCCTGCCAGTATTCCTGGACGGGTTTGTTGTACACATCCCGAAAGTACAGGATACCACCGAACTCCTTGTCCCACCCCCGCTCCCACATGTAGTCGAGCATGCGGCAGCCGAGATCAACCAGGTGCGGGTCGTTGTTGCGATACTTTGCCTCGTGCAGGATAAACCAGGCGCCTTCAATGGCGTGGCCGGGGTTGAGCGTTCGCCCGTCGATGTGATTGATGATGCTTCCATCAGGCCCCACCTGCTCCATAACGCAACGGATGTCGTCCTTCACAAAAAACGTTTCGATTTCTTCTATCCATTTGGTGATCCATTCGTCGCACCGCTCATCTCCGATGGTGTCCCGTAGTTGCTGTGCCGTGTTCAACATGATCATCGGCACACCGATGCCCTTTGCCGGGCGGGTGTCGGTAAACTTCGGTTCCAGTCTCTTTTCGCCGGAAGCGTAGGCAAGACAGTCTCCAAAGACACGCCGTGCATTCGCCGCGGCTTCCGCATCGCCACTGGCCTTGGCATAGGCGGCCGCCGCTATGACATAAAAGGTTTCGGAGAAATAATATCGCCGCTTGCGAAGGGGTTTTCCTTCTCTCGTCACATGAAAAAACATGCGTCCGTCACTGTCAAAGCAATGGCTGTTTAAAAACTCGTATCCCAGCTTTGCCCCTTCGAGCCATTCAGGCTTTTGTTCTACCGTGTTGTACAAGGTTGACAGCAGCCAGGTGGCCCGTCCCTGTATCCACACGGCTTTATCATCGTCAAGCAAAGAACCGTCCGCATCCCGCATCAGTAAAAACCCACCGTATTCGTGATCGTACGACCGCGGGAACCAGAACGGAACGGTATCGTTCAGCAACTGGCTGGAATAAAAATCATTTAGCGCAAGTAAGTCTTGCTTCGAATAATTCATAAGATTCTGTTTTTAGCGCACCGCGACCATCGTGGGGAAGGTCGCGGTGCGCTGCTGTTCATTTCCATTTCACCGCGGTAAAAACAATCTGTTTATAACCGTCTTTTTCATACAGCACGCCGATCTTTTTCCTGCCCAGTTTTACCAGGTCAGAATAGGCCGTGTAATCGCCGTGTGTACCGTCGGAGCTTTTATCAATGACGAAGGTTTTCTTCCAGGTATGACCGTCGTCGTTGCTGATGCGCAACGTAAGGTTATCGCGGCGTCTTGCATCGGCTGCGTTGCAAAACGCAAGGATGTTTTTGCCGCCTTTTTGTCCTACTGTTAAGAGGCTTCCTTCGTTCACCGGATCAATGAGTGTTTGATCAAAATAAGTTGTATCCCAGGTGGCGCCGCCGGTGCTGCTGATGGAAACAATACGTGCACGGACATCGCCTTTTTGGTTGCGGCTGTTCATCATCAATTTATCATTGCTTAATTCGGCGGCCGTTGATTCATTGCTGCCGGGCGCTGCAACCGTCGTGGAAAGGTGAAAACTCTTCCCGTGATCGTCGGTGTAATAGCCGTGGGCCACATAATCGGTAAACCCTTTTTGCGGATCGCCAGCTGAATGATTGGCAGCTACAAAAATCCGGCCCCTGTATTTTCCTTTTTGAAACTGCATCGCATGACCCGGCGTGTTGGCGTAGCTGCGCCAGTCTTCAGTAAAATTGTAAGCCGGATTTAACTGGGGTTGTTTGGGGCGGTGCACCTGTGCCGTAATGTTTACGGCTTCGCTCCAGGTGTGTCCGTTATCCGTTGAGATTTTGTACCAGGCTTCGCGTAAGCCGGCGCCCTTGCGCACTTCCCCTTCGTGGTTGTTACCGGTATTGTAGAATAAAAAAATCCGCCCGCTCGGATAGGCCGGATCGGTCAAATCAACTACCGGGGCCGGGTTGCCGGCTTGCAGGGAATCGGCATCAACAATGGTTTGCAAAGCTGTCCAGGTTTTGCCGCCATCGCTGCTGCGTTTCATGACAATATTGATATCGCCAAAATCACCGGCGCCGTTTACCCGGCCTTCGCAAAAGGCAAGAAGATCATCGTTCGTTAAACCAACTATAGCCGGAATGCGATAGCTTTTGTGGCCTTCCCTTCCCGACACAAAAACCGGAATTTTCCCCTGACAGAAACAGACGATCAAATGGAAAAAAAGGACAAGGGTTACGCTTATTTTTTTCATTGCATAGTTTATTGTGACGTCAATCTCTTTTAATCAGTTAACCGGTTGTTCCGTTCACTGCATCTTTAAAATCGTTCGCCTTTGGTCGTAAAAAATACAACTGTACCAGCAGGGCCAGCAAGACAATCACCGACAGCATGGCAAAGCTTTTTCCCAGGCTGCCGGCATCGGTGGATTTGCCCAATAAATCGGTGATAAAAGCACCGGCAAAAACGCCGGCCATGTTCATCAGGCCATAGGCCGTTGCCCGGTATTTTGCCGATACGATCTGGCAAAGAATCGGCATGTTGTTGGCGTCGAACATGCCGTAACCAAAGCCAAAGCAAAAGGCGGCACCAATCACGTTAAAAAGGGAATGGCCAAAGCCAATCAGCAAAAGGGCTGGGATGGTCAGTCCCAGGCCAATGGCGCTGGTATAAATGCGGCCGCGAATATTTTTCTGCACCCAGCGGTCCGAAAGAATCCCGCCGAAGATGACGCCCAGGAACGAAGAAGCAGCTACCGTGATCGTGGACAACGGTCCTGCCGTTGCCATGTCGATGTTCAGGTTTTGGGCAAACAATGTCGGCAGCCAGTTTTTCACCCCCCAGCCGGGCAGGCTGGGAATGGCGAAGTAAAAGAGGATCACCCAGAACGAAAGGTTGGTGAACAGGATGCCAAGGCCTTTCCACAAGGAGGAGCGGCCGGCGAGAGAGGCCGTGGCTGCAGTATCTGCCGGGTGTTTTTTCTCCCGCAAAAACAGCAGCAGGACCACTGCGTAGGCCACGCCTACCAAGCCGAAATAATGAAAGGCCGTATGCCAGGAGAACCGTGCCGCCAGCGTGGCGCCAAATCCGCCCAACGCCTGTCCCATGTAAAGGCCCGTCATGTGGATGCCCACTGCCAGCGAACGGGTTTTGTCGGTATGGTAATCGGCAATCAGCGAAAGGCCGGCCGGTATGTACAGCGCTTCGCTGACGCCCATCACGGCCCGCAGCCAGTAAAGCTGATTGAACGTATCGGCATAGCCCATCATCCAGGTTACGCCGCTCCACACGGCCAGGCTTCCCACGATCAGCCACTTGCGGTTGAATTTGTCGGCCGCAATCCCTGATACGGGGCTCATAAGGCCGTAGATCCACAGAAAGATTCCCATGAGGTAACCAAAGTTGGTCGCCGATTGCAGTTCGTGGATGTCCGCCTGCATGGACGGCCGCATGGTGGCCAGCATCTGCCGGTCCATGTAATTGAGCAGCGCCACAAACCACAACAGGGCCACCACAATCCAGGGATATGTTTTCGATTTCTTCACGGTCTGTTTTTACGGTTGCGAACGAAAGACTTATCAGGTTTTAAAAACCTGTTAAGTCTATTAGCATCGGCAGACATCGGAGGTTTTAAAAACCTCCAACGTCTGCACCCAAAATTTGCGGCGTGCGAACGCCGGCTTTGATCTCGCCGCCCGGCAGGTACACCATATTGTTCCAGTGCACCGCTGTCGTTGTTACCGGTGCGGCAAACGGAATGCAATCCTGCGGCATCCACTTCTTCATTTTTGTATCGTAAAGGAGCACCTGCCTGCAAAAGCCGGGATGAGAGGACTGCACCGCCATTTTTTCTTTGGTCAATTGATTCTTTTTGTCGTCACTGGTTTCTTTGCCGATGGCAGCGATCAGTGCTTCCGTTTTATGAAAGGTCTCTCCCGTGTCGCCGCCAAAAAGCAGGATAGCGTGTGAACCGGCAGCCACACCCGTTCCGGCAGACATGGCGTAGGGCAAAGGCGATTCTTCGGCCCACTCACTTTTTTGCCAGTCGAACCGGTATACGGACGAATACAGGTCGCTCAGGTCACCTGGATTTCGTTTCCGTCCGCCGAGCAGGTAAAGGCCGTCTTCTTTGCCATTTGACTGAACAACGAGCACCGTATGGGAAACCGGCCTGGGAAGCAACGCCAGTTTCTTCCACCCTGCTGCCGTATCAAGCAGGTCGAGCACCAAGAGTTCATTGGAAACATCGGTTGCCCTTTCGCCGCCGGCGAGATAAAGCTTGTTTTGATGAAGGGCAAGGGCGGCATTGGTTACGGCAAACGGAAGTTCCGGCAGTTGCCGCAATACCACGGTTGAATCAGCAGCCTGCCATTGCAGCAAAATCACCTTGTTGCTCAGTCCCTGCCCGTTTTCCCCGCCGGCAGCAACAATTCCCTGCGGTGTTGAACAACTGGCGGCATAGGCCAGTGAAAACGGGAGCCGAAATGTTTTGCATGAATGCACTGCACTGTTTTCATCGCGGCGAAAAACAATGCCTTCACTATAGTATGTTTTCTTACCGCCAAGCCAGGGCATGCCTTCGGGAAAATTGGAGCCGCCTGCTACGAGCAACATGTCGTCGTGCAGGCCCGCAACAGGGCCAGCCACACCGAGAGCCTGTGATTGCCCCTGCGCAGGTGGTAATGCACCGGCAATTTTCCAGTTGATGGGCAATGAACGTTTTTGCGCCTGGCCAAAGGCAGGTATCGTCAACATGAGCATCAGGTAAAAAGGAATGTGTTTTATCATTTGGTTCAGGTGTTCACGGCCGACGGCATGCGGGAACAAAAGCTACGGAAATTCAGCGCTTCCACCTCTTTTTGAAAGGCGTTGAATTGTTCTTCGCTCATGTTGCGCACCGGCAGGCGAAAGCGACCACAGTCTACGCCCAGCACTTTCATGTAGGCCTTGCCGGTGGCGATGCCGCCGTATTTGCCCAGCAGGCGGATCATATCGATGGACTGCTGCTGCAGCTTTTGGGCCCTTAGCAAATCACCGTTGTTGAACGCCTCCATCAACTCATAATAAAGCGGTGCCGCATAATTGAACGTGCTACCCACGGCGCCCTGCGTGCCCAGCGAAAGTGCCGGCAGCATGTTTTCGTCCCGTCCCCACAGCATGTCGTATTTGCCGCCCTGGAAATGCAGGCAGGAAAGAAAGTCCATGAAATCTTCGTGGGTGTACTTGATGCCCGCGAAGTTGGGAATCGATCCGTCCACCGCCTGCAGCAAATCATACATGGCAAAATTGACTCCCGTTAAAACCGGGATGTGGTAATAATAAAAGGGCATGTCGGGCACTTCGGCGGCGATGACCTTGCAGCAGTCGGCAAGTTGCTGTACCGTGGCCGGCTTGAAATAAAACGGCGCGGTAAACGATACGGCGTAGAGCTCCAGTTTCCGGGCATGCTTTGCCAGGTCGATGCAATCGGCGATACTGGTACCGCCCAGGAGTGTCATTACCTTGAAACCGGGATTGGATTGGGTACACGAGGCCCAGGCTTCCGACACCGCCTTTTTTTCGGCCGTGGTCAGGGAAACGCCTTCGCCGGTGGAACCGCAGATAAATGCACCGGTCACACCGTTGGCGACCAGCATTTCATAGTATGGTGGAATAAGGGAGAGATTCAGCGAGCCATCTTCCCGCATCGGGGTAAACGGCGCCGCGATCAGTCCTTTTAGTTTTTGTGTATGCATGGAAGTAAATATCTAAGCGTTTGAAAAAACCAGGGGCAAGATTACCCCCGGAACGATTGCTATGCTGTGTGAGAAAAACAATTTTTCGGTTCAAAGGAAGAATCAAAACTTCGGGTATCCGGGTGTTTGCTCCAACGCCCTGTTATTGGTCAGCGTATTTCTGTCGACAGGCCAGAGCAGTTTGTACGCCTGGCTGGACGGAACGGTGGTGTACTTAAATACATACGCACCTGCCGGGTCCATCCTTCTCAAATCATACCACCGCTTTCCTTCGAAAACAAATTCGAAGTAGCGCTCCTGCAGAATGGCTTCTTTGGGATCGGCGTCAACAGGCTGGTTTGGATAACCGGTGGTTGCCGCGTCATAAGTTGCGCCATAAGCCCTTTGCCGCACAAGGTTGATTTCCGCAGCCGGACTTTCGCCCAAAACAACTTTTGCTTCCGCCAGCAATAAAAGCAGGTCGGCATAGCGGTAAACCGGGAAGTCATTCGAATACTGGCGGCCGGCGGGTGTTTGTTCGCCCTGGTATTTGCTTGCAAAGGCCCCTGCAATTTGATAGTTGCCGCCTGCCAGGTTATACGCTGCTGTGATGGATGCCCACTTTCTTGAGTCTTTGTTGTCAAATTTCCGGAAGGTTGAAATCATCACCGGTGCCCGTAACAATCCGCCCCAATTATCCGTGGTGACGTTGAACTTGCGGTTGCCGACGGAGTCGTAAAAATTGGCCAGCAAACCCGTTTGCGGCAGGAACGTCCCGGCAAACGGCAATTGCGCTTCATCCAGTTTGTTGCGGATGGCAAAAATGATTTCGCTATTGCCCTTGTTGTTGTATGCAAATACATTCGCAAAGGATGGAAGCAGACTTAGCCCCGGCACATTGGTCTGAATATCGGCCAAGGCTGTTTTTGCTATGGCCGCATCGGCCGCGCCGCCACCTCTGTAGCTTGTCCACAAGTACACTTCCGCTTTCAACATCAGCGTTGCGGCTTTTGACCAGTATCCTTTTTGATTGCGAAAGCTATAGTCATTTCCAAAGGCCGTCACCGATTTATCAACATCCTCTTTTATCAGCTTCATTACCTCTTCTTCGCTGGAGGCCGGTTTTGCAAGCGTTGAAATATCGATCGAAGTCGTGGGCTCAGTTTGAATAATTGTTTTGCCCCAGCTTTTGTATAGCTGAAAATAATAGAAGGCCCGCATGCCATAACCGATGCCCAGGTAATAATTTTTGTTGGCTTCGGCAACGGCAACACCACCGTTCAATTTGCTGATGAGTAAATTGAGCTGGTTGATATTGTTGTAAAAGCCACCATAATTGGAAACACCGGGATTATCCAGGTCAAGGTTGTTGGTCCACAAACGCTCTGTACCCTGCGTGGCTTCACCTGTAAACGTTGAATTGGTATTCGGATCAGTGCCAAAGATGTCGGCCCGCATTTCGCCCAGGAATTGAATGGCAGACGTATTGCTCCGAAACCTGTTGTGGAGGCCCGATACAAAGGCATCCACCTGGTCGGGTGTTTGCCAGAAATTCGCATCGCTGATGCTGCTGACAGGCGCCAGGTCGAGCTGCTTGGAACAAGAGTTCATCACCGTCAGCATGGCCGCGCCAGCGATGAAGTATAGGATTGTTTTTTTCATGATGGTAATCGTTAGAAATTTAAAATGAAATCTGTACGCCTAAAACAAAGGTGCGTGGTGTTGGATAGGTACCTGCATAGACACCCGTCACCGTGCTCGTACCCGGAACTACCGGTGGTTCAGGTGTCGGACCACTGAACTTCGTCACGTAAAACAGGTTGTTGGCACTGACATAGATCCTCGACTGTGACAACACTTTCGTCCTCGCCAGTAACGACCTGGAGAAATCGTAGGAAAGGGTAATCTCCCGCATCGCCAGGTAATCGCCTTTCTCGTAAAACCGCGAGTTGTTGCTGTTCAAATTCGCATTTGCGTTATTGATCCGGGTGTAATTTTTCTTTCCCAGCGGTGCGGCTACCTGGTCGGCATAATACACTTTGGGGATGTCGGTGCTGGTGTTGGTTGGCGACCAGGCATTTTTTTGCCAGTCAATGTAGTTGAACGTGCCCTGGTAGTTACCCAGTGTCCGTGCAATAAGATCATTGTAAATCGTGTGACCCAACGCAAATTCAAAGCGTGTGTACAGGGAGAAATTCTTATAGGCAAGGTTGGCATTGAAACCACCTGTCCACTTTGGATTGATGTTCCCGATATAGACCTGGTCTCTTGAATCAATGGTGTCATTCCTGTCAACATCCAGCCAGTTCACGTCACCCGGTGTGATTTTACCGGAACCATAAGTTACTCCCGGGCCGCTGATCTGTGCCACCAGGTCTACCCTGTTTGCCGCCTCTTTCGCGATCTCCGCATCGCTGCCAAAAATGGACACTTGCTTAAAGGCGTAAATATCGCCCAGCGTGCCACCTTCCTGTAAACCGCCCACCCAAATCACTTTGCCGGATGCAGGATCATACACCTGCATGCCGCCCTGCCGGTTGCGGTCGTTGCCGTTGAAGGGCAGCTTCAGGATTTTGTTCTTCACAAAAGACGCATTGGCGCCAACATCAAGCCGCAGCCCGTTTGGCTGGTTCAGCACATTGGCATTCACGGCAAATTCGTAGCCCTTGTTCTGGAATGTTCCCAAATTCGTTCTTACCGAACCAAAGCCCGTGTAGCTGGGAAGAGCGAGGTTTGTTAACAGGTCTTCTGTTTTCCGGTCGAAATAATCGAAGATGACGGAAACTTTGTTGTGCAAAAAGCCGAGGTCTACCCCTACATCCGTGGTCTTGCTTTTTTCCCACCGTAAGCTGGAGTTAATGACTCCTGTGTTCAGGAAACCGGCACCGCCGTTGTACAGGCCCACGCTTCCATATCCGCCCTGCACTTCGTACCGGCCCAGGCCAGCCACGTTACCATTCTGGCCATAGCTTACCCGCGGTTTCAACGTCGAAATATAATTGCCCAGGCCCGACTTCTGGAAAAACGCTTCATTGTGTACGTTCCAGCCGCCCGACATACCGGGAAAAAAGCCAAAGCGGTTTTCTTCTGCAAGGCTCGACACCCCATCCCGCCGGAAAACGGCCGTGAACAGGTAGCGCTGGTCGTAATCGTAGTTCAGGCGTCCGAAGGTGGAAACGATGCGATATTCCGATTTGGAAGAAAAGTTATTACCGGCTGTAAACGTCGTGGCCGCGTTCACGGTTGGAATATCATCTGTTGGGGCGTTGGAACCCAGCACCTGCATATCGAGGGCTTTTGTACCGAAATACTCCGCGCCGACCATCGGGTTGATATGATGGTTGCCAAACCGTTTGTCGTAATTGATGATGGCATTGTACTGTTGCTGGAAAGCCCTTGAATACGCCGCATAGGATGTGCGGCTGGTGTTGCTGAACGAAGGCGGGTTGGCAAAGATGTTGGAATAGGTTTGCGTGGCCCGTTGAAAACCCTGGTTGATTTCTTCCGACAGGTAGGCCGAACCCGTGGCCTTCAGATAAAATCCCGGCAGGAAATCCCATTTCACAGAACCGTTCACGGTGACCCTGTTGACTTCGTTGCTTCTGTCGGTTTTGCCGAGCCAGTACAGCGGGTTGCCATCATTGATGCCGTTGCCCGGGTTAGGCACCGTTTTCGCAGAATCCAGCCAGGGATTCATGGTCGGCCAGATCGCCAGATTCCGGTAGAGATTATTGACTTCAGAGCCGTTGACCCCTAACTGGGATGAGGTGGAGAGATTGACTCCCGTGCTGACTTCCACATTAGGTTTTACTTTGTAAGAGCCATTCAGCACACCGGAATAACGTTTGTACGTAGAGCCTACAATCACACCTTCCTCGTTGTAGTAGCCGAAGCTGGCAAAATACCGCCCCTTGTCGTTTCCGCCGGTAACATTGATGTAATGATCCTGCGTGTACGTGTTTCTGAAGACAAGATTTTCGATTTCCCCGCCGTGGTCTTTGAAGATAATGGTACCGCCATAGGGATCACCAACGGTGTCCCAACCCATGCCCAAAAGATTGGACGTGGTTGCGTCGTACTTCCGAATGTCAAATACCGCTAAATCGGCAGCACCTGTCAACAAGCCGTATCCTCTCGAACTGTTCACCTGGGACAGGGTCCGGCCAGAGTTGAGATTACCCAAACGGTTGTAGTAGATGTAATCTTTTGCGTTGAGGTAGGTATACCCGTCGCGCCTTTTGTTATAACCGCCGGTGAACTTATAGGTTATTTGCGCAACGCCTGCCTTGCCCTGCTTGGTGGTAATCAGGATCACACCGTTGTTGGCCCTGGCCCCGTAGATTGCCGTTGCTGCCGCATCCTTCAACACTTCGATCGATGCGATGTCTTCCGATGCCACGTCATTGTACGACCGGATAATCCCGTCAACCACGACAAGCGGTGCCCCGGGACTGTTGATGGATGCGCCACCTCTTAACAAGATCATGGGCGAAGCACCGGGATGCCCGGTTGCATTCACCACCTGCAGCCCCGACACGGTTCCTTGCAGGGCGCTGCCCACGTTGCCCCTGGGCACATTTTCCAGGACCTTGTTATCCAGTTTGGCAATCGAACTGGTGACGTTGCGGCGGCTCTGTGTGCCATAGCCCACAACCACCACTTCACCCAGTTTGGATGCATCGGCCCGCAGCATTACCTGGAGGCCGGAAGTGCCGCTCACCTTCACTTC
Organism: Flavisolibacter nicotianae; assembly: GCF_003628535.1. Taxonomy (GTDB): domain Bacteria; phylum Bacteroidota; class Bacteroidia; order Chitinophagales; family Chitinophagaceae; genus Flavisolibacter; species Flavisolibacter nicotianae. Next base: position 77,486 of record NZ_RBCI01000010.1, on the reverse strand, counting down.
CTGCGGCGTGTAGCCGGTATAGGAAAACACCAGCAGGTCACCGTCGGCTGCCGCTATCGTGAATTCGCCATTGGAATTGGTTTGGGTACCGGCGGCTTTTCCCCTCAACTGGATGCTGACGCCGGCCAGCGGTTTTTTGTCCTCGTCCGAAATGACCGACCCCGAAACAGGTCGGTTTTGGGCCCATGTAAGCGTGGTCAGTAAAAAGCAGGTTAGAAACAACCCGGCTCTTAAGCAAGCAGATTTCATGAAAGGCAGTTTAATTAAATGATGTATTATGTATGACATAATAAAAGTAGAAGAATTTTCCATTCTGCCAAAAAATATTTTTATCTTCCTTACAAATTCCGTAACACCGGATTAGTATACCTTTGGCAGTCAATACATTCTTCAACTATTAAGTCTAACATAATATGAATATCGCATCCTTGAAAAATAACCTCAAAGCCGTAGACACGGCTTCACTGGTGGATAAAGTGGAAGGCAGCCTGGTAGAATTACTGCAGGAGCGGAAGCTGAAAGTTGGCGATGCCATCCCCAAAGAAATTGAACTGGCTGAGGCGCTGGGCGTCAGCCGCACCGTCATCCGGGAAGCCCTGCTGCGGTTGCGCATGATGGGACTCATTGAGTCAAAAAAGAAAAAGGGTGCCGTCATTACCAGCCCCGACCTGTTTGGCATCATGAGCAAAAGCATGAACCCCCACGTGCTGGACCAGGATACGCTACGGGAGATGTTTGAGATTCGCCTGGTGCTGGAGATCGGCATGGCCGATTTCCTGTTTCAGCGCATCAAAAAAGAAGACCTGGATGAACTCAAGGAGATCGTAAGCAAAGAACCGCCCGTTACCGATTACCACCTTTTCAACATCGAACACGAAATAGCCTTTCACGGTAAATTATACGAGATCACGGGTAACCAAACCCTGAAAAAATTCCAGAAACTGCTGCTGCCCATCTTCGACTATGTGCACAACAGCGGCCTGCTGAAAAAGCAACCCATGCTGCGCAAATTCGTTTCACACAAAGGACTGGTGGACATCCTCGAAAACGGCTCACCGGAACTCTTCCGCAACGCCATGCGCAACCACCTGGAAAATCATTTTGCCCGGCTGTTTGACTAGGCCTAAAAACCTCGCTGATTTTTTGGAAATAGATGGATAGGATTTTTTTTACTAGATCCACGTCCACCGTTTGCATGTACTGCAAGAACCAGGTGCAACTGCAAACGCTTGTGTCTGCCTGTACGTTGCTCTTGAAGCACCGCTGCGGACGTTACCGCTTACCACAGCGTAGAAAAAAAGCATAACAGGTTGCTGCGTGTTTGCTGCTGCTTAAATGCGTATGGTCCGGATAACATAGACCAGAAATAAGCAGAAGAATTGACTGCCAACTCAATACTTTACTTCTTTTAAAATGGCAGCAGTTAGAGCTGTCCTCTTACAGCGGGGTGCATCACCAGCGTGGCGGGTATTTCTTCCGTATAGCAGTGGTCCAACCTCAACCCTTCCTCCTTTTTTTCCTGTAAAAGGGTAATCATAATTTCCATGGCCTTTTCGCCCTGCCCGTAGGGATATTGCTCCACCGAAACCAGCGGTGGGTGCGCCGTGTACGTGGTGATCGGCAGGTTGGCATAACTGGCAAAAACAATTTCTTTGTTCACCTGTTTGTTTTGCAACTGCGCATACTGCACGGCATCCATGTGCACATACTCGTTAAATGTAATGATGGCCTGGGGTTGATGTTTTGCACGCAACAGGTTTTCCATCGCCGCATAGGTGCCCTCCTTCGACAGGTCGGTCACCTCGACCAATTGCATGTCCACTTTCAGTTTTTTGCGGGAATGTCCTTCAATGTATCCTTTCAACCGTTCTTTGCTGGCACCCAGCTTTTCCGGCCCGTTTAACAGTGCAATGCGCTTGTAGCCCCGGCTCACCAGCCAGCCAATCATTTCCACGGTGCCTTTGTACAAATTGCAATACACTTTGTTGGCATTTTCAAACGGGGGCACACGGTCGAAATAGACCACCGGTATGTTATACTTTTCCAGCAAGCGCAGGTGATCGTATGTATTTGTTTCCTTGGACAACGAAATCAGCAGTCCATCGACCTGCTGCTTCCGCATGGCTTCCACCACCGTCTTTTCTCTTTCCACATCATCGTAGCTCTGCCCGAAAAGAATGGTATAATTCGACTCCATCGCAGCGGCCTCGATACCGCTGATCGCCTGTGAAAAAAACTCCTCGCGGATGAACGGAAGCACAACACCAACAACAAAGGATTTTTTTTGCTTGAAGGAAATTGCCTTTGCATTGGGTTCGTAACCCAAGTCCTTGGCCAGTTGCTGCACCTGCATTTTTGTGCGAAGCCCTATCCGGGGATGATCGCTTAAGGCACGGGAAACTGTGGAAACGGAAACATTGAGTTGTTTGGCAATTTCCTTTATGGTGGGCAGCTTGTTCTCCATGCCGCAGCAAGATACAGATTGATTTACTTACCCGCCCTGGTACAGCGGAAGCCGGCACAGGCCAAACGCCGTATCGGGCCTGCTTTTCATGCGGCGGATAGACGGTGGTCGATGCTTTCGCTATAATTTAGTCAAACCACAGGGAGCCGAAAAATTCGGGCCGGTGAAAATCCGGACTTTCACTTTGTACCATCGACCAGGTTAAAAAATGCGGCTGCGGGAGGGCATCGCCACATTTGTAAAAATTTGCCCGGCACTGTTGTCCCTGCAGCGACCGTAATGGCTGAAACACGAAGCATTCCAACGGCAAATCAACCGTCAGCTCCCAGCGCACAATACCTTCCCCCCCTTTTTGGATCGACACGAGAAAATCTATTTTTCGCAGGACAGATTCGGGCAACACCTGGCGGTCGCCACGCCCCTTTCCGTAACCGGCGAGCACGGTCCCGATACAATTGAATTCGAAATTATAGTACGTGGCCCCCTCATCGAAACTGATGAAAAACTCCACGCAGCTATCTTGGTAAACCGGCTCGTTGATCTTTCCATAAGCCGCCTGCAGATCCTTTTCGCTGACGGTGTACTGCAGGCAAATGCTGCCTTCGCGGTAAGCGATGGAAAACTGCACATCCGGCCTGTAGGGAAAGGCCGGCCAGGGAGCAAACGACAGGGAATGTTTTTCGGTTTCAGTCAACCGGGCTGCGATGTCTTTTATTGCCATCGGCTGCGCAGGTTCAGGCAGGCGAATTGCACGCAATTGCTTCATGACTCATTTTCTTTTGCGATCAATGTTTCGGATGGTCCACCAGCCATTCTTTCTTGCTAAAGATAAAGGGCTATTGCAAAAACAACAGCCCTTGAAATAACAGTTTGTGTGGCCTAAACTTTCCACCGAACAAAGGCCTCCATTGCCTCGTATTCGGCCAGGCCCAGTTTGTTGTACAGTTCGGCCGTGGTGCGGTTGCGGTCTTCGGCCCGCTGCCAGAACTCACGGCTGTCCGTACCCTGAAACACGACGCCGTCTTTTTGCGACTGGTGCTTAAAAATACCGTTGCGTTTTTTCAATACCTGGTCGGGACTCATCGGCACCGCCATTTCAATCAGGTCGATATCCCACTCGGCCCAGGCGCCTTTGTAAAGCCAGAGCCAGCAGTCCTTCATAAAGGGCTTGTTCTTCAGGGAGTCCATAGCGGCAAAAATGCCATCGAGACAAACCTTGTGGGTGCCGTGCGGATCGGCCAGGTCGCCGGCTGCATAAACCTGGTGCGGCTGCACCACTTCAATCAACGCCGCGATGAGGGCGATGTCTTCTGCGCCGATCGGCTTTTTATCGATGGTGCCGGTTTCGTAAAACGGCAGGTCCAGGAAGTGCACCCGCTCCATCGGCACACCAACGTAGCGGCAGGTGTTTTTCGCCTCGCCGCGGCGGATCAGGCCTTTGACATAGCGCAAAGCAGGAATATCTTTTTCGCCGTTTTTTTTCACCTGCAAAAAAGCCAGTGCGTCGTTGTAAACCTGTTCGGCTTTCGGACTTTCAATGCCAAATTTTTCGTTGTATTCCCTGACAAATTCAATAAAGCGAAACGCTTCATCATCGGCCACTGCAATGTTGCCGCTGGTTTGGTAGGCTACATGCACATCGTGTCCCTGGTCCACCAGGCGCTGAAACGTTCCACCCATGGAAATAATATCGTCGTCGGGATGCGGGCTAAAAATCAGCACCCGTTTACGTGCGGGTTCGGCCCTCTCCGGCCGGTTCGTGTCGTCGGCAGCCGGCTTGCCGCCCGGCCAGCCGGTGATGGTATGCTGCAGCCAGTTGAACACTTCGATGTTGATATCGTAAGCCTGGCCGTACAGGGCCAGCAGGTCGCTAAGGCCGTTTTCGTTGTAATCGTTGTTGGTCAGTTTCAGAATGGGCTTGCCAACGGTCAATGCAAGGTGGGTAACCGCTTTTTTTATCAGTTGCTGGCTCCACAAAACCGTATCCGTCAGCCAGGGCGTTTTTTTCCGGGTCAGTTCAGAAGCGGCTGATTCATCCAGCACAAATGACACATTGTTGTGTCCCTGCAGGTACGATGCCGGCACAAACTCCATCACTGGGCCTTCGATGGCCTGTTTAACAATGCCGGCCTTGTTTTCGCCCCAGGCCAGTAACACAATGCGCTTGGCTTTCATGATGGTGCCAACCCCCATTGTGATGGCTTTGCGGGGCACGTGGGCCGGGCCGCCAAAATCCCGGGTTGCATCGGAGCGGGTCATTTGGTCGAGGGTGATTAGCCGGGTAACCGAGCTGCTGTGCGACCCAGGTTCGTTAAACCCGATATGGCCGTTGCGGCCGATGCCCAGGAGCTGAAAATCGATGCCCCCGAATTCGTTGATTTTTTCCTCGTACTCTTCGCACGCCATCTTTACGAGTTCCTGCGTGGTGGCGCCATTCGGGATAAAGCAGTTCTCCGGGAGAATGTCGATGTGGCGGAAGAGATTTTCCGCCATGAAGTGGTGATAGCTTTGCAGGGCATCGCTGGCAATGGGATAATACTCGTCGAGATTGAAGCTAATGACATTGCGGAAGCTCAGTCCTTCTTCGCGGTGCATGCGAACCAGTTCGGCGTATACCCGCTTGGGTGTGGAGCCCGTGGCCAGGCCCAGCACGGCATATTCACCTTTTTCCTGTTTGGACTTTACCAGCGCCGCAATTTCAGTTGCCGCAGCAAGCGAGGCCTCTGCTGCCGAAGCGAAAATTTGCGTGGGCACTTTTTCATACGAAATCAATTTGTGTGGCGAGAATACTTCTGTAACCATCATGATTTTTATTTTTCAGGTAAGCACACCGCTGCCGCAACACGGCCCACGATGCCCTTACTGTTAGGAAATACAACCTGTGCAAACAGGGATTGCGCAACATGGCAATCCCTTTTCAAACGGCAAACTTAGCCCCGATCGGGGCAGGAAACACGTGCAAACGATTGAGCAACTTTGAACTTGCGCAATCGTTTGACCGCTGAACAGAAAAAACAGTTTGCTATTTTCAGCGCTGTAAATTGCGCATTATGGAGAAGTCTACCAACCCGAACCGCTACGCCATCGTCATCATTGGCATTTTGTTTTTTGTCTTTGGCTTTGTGACGTGGCTCAATGGCACGCTCATTCCCTTTCTGAAAATCGCCTGCCAGTTGGAAAACGATATCCAGGCTTTTTTTGTAACGTTCGCTTTTTACATGGCCTATTTTTTCCTAGCCATTCCGTCTTCATATCTGCTCAAGAAAACAGGATTCAAAAACGGTATGGCATGGGGGCTTGCCGTCATGGCGCTCGGCTCACTGGTGTTTATCCCCGCGGCCAATGCAAGAAGCTTTTCCCTGTTTTTAACGGGTTTGTTTATCCAGGGTGCAGGACTTGCACTGCTGCAAACTGCCAGCAATCCCTACATCAGCATCGTGGGTCCTATCGAAAGTGCGGCCAAACGAATCAGCATCATGGGCATTTGCAACAAAGTGGCGGGCATTCTCAGCCCGATTGTGCTGGGAACGCTTGTACTGAAGAACACCAACCAACTGACAGCACAACTGGCGAATACCACGGATACAGCCACCAAAAATGCCTTGCTCGATGAAATGGCAGGCCGCGTAATCGCCCCTTACCTGGTGATCACAGCGATCCTGTTGTTGCTGGCGCTGATGATCCGCAAATCCTCGCTGCCCGAAATCGACATGGATGGCGAGGAATCTGCCGACCCGGTTGCAGCCAGTCAGAAGAAAAGTGTTTTTCACTACCCGCACCTGCTGCTCGGCGTGCTGTGTCTTTTTCTCTATGTTGGTGTGGAGGTCATGGCCGGTGATGCCATTGGCATCTATGGAAAGGAACTCGGCATGCCGCTGGCAGAAACACGGTACTTTACATCCTTCACCCTGTTTGCCATGCTGGTGGGCTACGTGATCGGGATTTTTACGATTCCCAAATACATCTCCCAACAAAAAGCGCTTTCGATTTCGGCAGTGACAGGCGTTGTTTTTGCAACCGGCGCCTTCCTGAGCAAGGGATATGTTGCCATTACATTCATTGCCCTGCTGGGATTGTCCAATGCGCTGATGTGGCCAGCCATTTTCCCGCTAGCGATCAGGGGTCTCGGACGGTTTACAAAAATTGGTTCGGCCCTGCTCATCATGGGCATTGCCGGCGGCGCACTGATGCCGCTTATGTACGCCGGCTTAAAAGTAAATGCGCAGATATCCAACGACGCCTCCTTCTTTATATGCGTGCTGCCCTCGTACCTGTACATCTTTTATTTTGCTGTGTGGGGACACAAGGCCGGGCTGAAACCGGCAACGAAACAAAAACGGGTATTGGAGACTGTTTGAGGTTAGGCAATTGGCTATGGTGAATGGAAGATTTCCAGACTCACCATTCACTATTGACTCTTCACTTCCTCTTTTTCAACCGCTTTCTTTTTTTGTGGCCGGATGATCAGTCGCAGCGTTGGATCGTTGGTGATAAACGACCAGAACCAGCTAAAGGCCAGCTTTACTTTATTTCGAAAACCGATCAGGGGGATGATGTGAATGAACAGCCAGACCAGCCAGGCAAAAAACCCTTTGAATGAAAATTTCGGCAGGTCGGCCACGGCCTCGTATTTGGAAATGATGGCCATGCTTCCTTTGTCGTTGTAGGCAAAGGGTTTCATCGCTTCGTTGTTTTGAAGGCGCACCAGGTTCTTTGCCAACAACTGTCCCTGCTGGATGGCAACCTGCGCCACTTGCGGGTGACCATTCGGGAAGGGTTTATCGGTGGTTTGCAAACACAGGTCTCCCAGGACAAACACGTTTTGCAAGCCCTGCACCCGGTTGACTTCGTCCACCATCACCCTGCGGCCACGGCCGATCACTTCTTTGGGCAAACCGGGAACTTCCCGCGCCACCACGCCGGATGCCCAAATCAACGCACAGGTTTCCAGCGTTTGGCCGGTGGAGAGTAGTACTTTCCCGTCCGCATAATCCTTCACCGCCGTATTCTGGATGATGTTCACTCCCAGTTTCGCCAGGACGTCCTTTGCTTCCGCCTGCGCCTTTTTGCTCATGGGCGCCAGCAGTACCGGGCCGGCATCAACGAGGTAAATATGCGAACCAAAATCCTGGATCTCCGGGTATTCTTTCCGCGCCGTGTTTTGACCCAGTTCCGCCAGCATGCCGGCCAGTTCCACTCCCGTGGGTCCGCCACCGGCTATGACGATATTTAGATACCGGTCTCTTTCTTCTTTGCTTTTTGCTCGCACGGCTTCTTCCATGTTCAGCAGGATGGTGTTGCGCAGGTTCAGCGCTTCATCAATCGTTTTCATCGGCAGTGCATTGTCTTTGACGTTCTGCATGCCGAAATAATTGGTTTCCGTTCCCAGTGCCAGCACGAGGTAGTCGTACTGCAACACACCGGTATCGGTTTCCACTTCGTTTTGCTCTGCGTTCACCTTCACCAGCGATCCCATATGAAAGCGGATGTTTTCTTTTTCCTGGAACAGGCGCCGGAACGGGTAGCTGATATTTGAAGGTTCGATAAAGGCCGTAGAAACCTGGTAGAGCAGCGGCGGGAAAAAATGGTAATTGTTCCTGTCGACGAGTGTGATGTGAAATCGCCTGTCTTTCGCCAGTTTTTTTATGAGTTCGATGCCGGCAAAGCCGCCACCTACCACAACAACTTTTTTGGTCTCGTTCATAAAACGTCCGATTTTAGTTTGTTTCCTTATCCCTTTGCGCCGCTCTTGCGGAGCCGGCAAACACCTGAATCAACCAACAAAACTATTCCACACCGAACGAAACCGGATGGTTTCCGGAGAAGATTTCGCCACGCATCCCGCCTAAAGCCCTGCCACGTTTTTTAAAAGATCAGCCGCAGGCCAAATTGCATCTGCCAACGCGAGGGAAGATCGGGACTGGTGGTAAACGTCGACTGCAACGACGGATCAAACTGATAGGTGGGCACATTGTTGCTGACGGTCACGGAAACCGGCTGGTAATAACCCGACGTTGTTGCGTATTTGCGCACACCCCACGAACTGTTGATCAAATTGCCCAGGTTTACAACATCAAAGCTGAACTGCAGCGTTGGCCCCTTGCCTGAAAGCATCAAATCCTGCAGGAGGCGAAGATCCAACTCGCCGGTCCAGGGATTTTCACCGGCGTATTTTTCGGTGTACTGTCCCCTGCGGCCACGAAGGTATTTATCCTGGGCAATGAACGCTTTGAAAGCATCCCGTTGCTGCGCCGGGGTTTTCACGTTTCCAAAAACGTCGGTCAGGGTGGAAAAACTCATCGTATTGATTTCCGCATCGGTAGGCACATAAAGCAAATCGTTGGTCGTGGTGCCGTCGTTGTTGATGTCACCGCCATACACATACGCAAAACGGTTTCCCGAGGTCCAAGTGCTGAAAAGCGAAATGGTCGTTGCCAGGTTTTTACCGGCGCCGTAGGTAAATTTTTTAAACCCTGCCAAAAAGAACCGGTGTGTATTGCCATACAGGGAATTCGACTCCTTCGCTTCATTGGCATTGTTCAGGATCGGGTTGCGGTCGAAGGCATCGCTGGAAATTTCTGCAGAAATCGAACTGGCATCCTTTGCAATAAGGTAGTTGTACGCAAACATGGCAAACAGGCCATTGCGGAAATTTTGCTGTGCCTGGAACGACCAGTTGAACTGGTAGCCGACATTGGTATTGGTAAAAACATAGGCATTGGCCCCGCCCTGGTCGGTGGCCAGGTACACATTGCGGCGGTCACCCGTGCCCGAGTTGAGCGTACCGGTAGGCGTGCCCAGTTTGTAGTTGCGCACCATCATGGCGTTCACATCTTTGGTATAGGCAATGTCGGTGGTAAAGATGGTCCCAAACGGAATCCTGTAATCGACACCGATGTTGCTTCGCCATACCTGCGGCCATTGAAAATCCTTACTCGTAACGTTGTAAAAAAAGCTGAACGGGTTGCCAATATGATTGCCGATCCATACAAATGGAAAACGTCCCGTGAACAGGCCCGATCCGCCCCGCAGTTGCACCGTTTTATCGCCGTTGATGTCCCAGTTAAATCCGGCACGGGGCGAAAAGAGAATTTTTTTGTTGGGCAGTCGGGTATTGTCCACATCCTTCCCAACGCCATTGGACAGGCGTTTGCCGGATTCGTCGAACAGCACCAAATTATCGTTGTTGGGAACCGTGGGCGAACCTTCCGTGTACGAGCCTGCAAAGCTTCCATCGGGATTGATATTCGGACTGCGGTAGCGCTCATTGCTGTAATTAGGTTTATCCAGCCGCAGGCCATAGGTAAAGCGAAAACGCGACGATACCGCCCATTCATCCTGGACATAGGCCGATAGCTGGGCGACCGTCAGGTAGTACCAGGTCCAGTCGTTGAACTGTGCTCTTTTTCGTGCATAGTTCACATCCACATCGAGCGGGTAAGCGCCAAAAACAACATTGCCACCCGTAGGCACTTTCGTCAGGAAATCGTTGATGTCGATATCGGCGAAAAGCGTGGCGCCATACCCGGTCAGGTTAAACGAGTTTCCAAACTTGAACGATTCGTAAGACGCACCGGCCGTCAGCGTGTGGTTCTTGTAATAGGCGTTGAAATTGTCGGTCACCTGGAACGCATCCTGGTTCAGGCGGTTGTTGATGGAGAAAGGTTCGTGCCCGGCGATGATATACCGAACGCGGTTCTTGGTGATGTTGATGACGGGGAATGGCGCGGAAAACGGATCGCGGGTGTCGCGAAAGATGGTGTAAACCACTCGTAGCTTGTTGGCGTAGGAGCTGCTGAAATTGGACTTCAACTCCGTGCCGAACGAATGCAAACGGTTGATGATCGTGTAGCCGGAATTGCGAAACTGCAGCGTGGTAAAATCGGGACCGCGCCGGCCGATGGCGCTCGGGTGTGCAGGCTTGTCTTTTTTGGCATCGAGGCCGTTGTAGGTAAACGAAAGCGAATGCCGGTTGCTGATGTTCCAGTCGGTTTTGAACAGCCACTTATAATTTTTCTGGTTATGCGTGAAGTTTTGGTAGGGGCCGGTTTCGTAGCCAAAACGGTCTTTCAGGATCTTGCTCACGGCAATCAAATCGTCTTCGAGTACGCGGGAAGTATTGGTCTTACCTGCATTGCCGCTGTTCTGTGCTACATAGCCCGATGCCGCATCCTTGCGTTGCTCCGTTTCGAAATTGGCGAAATAAAACAACTTGTTCCGGATAATTGGCCCGCCAACCGATACACCTCCCTGGTACTGTTTCAAATCGGGCACGACCAGTTTGTTCTTCTCGACTTTATTGCCGGTGAAGGATTGGTTGCGGTAAAAGCTGTAGACCGTTGCATAAAACTTATTGCTTCCCGAACGGGTTACCGTATTAATGCCGGCGCCGGTAAAGCCTGCCTGCGTTACATCGTAAGGCGCAAGGTTTACCTGTATCTGCTCAATGGCGTCGAGTGAAACCGGTTGCGCATTGGTTTGTCCGCCGGGTGTTGGCGCATCCAGTCCGAAGGGATTGTTGAAAACAGCGCCGTCCAGCGAAAAGTTGTTGTACTGGCCGTTTCGTCCGGCAAACGAAAGCCCGTTATAGGTCGGCGCCGCGGACGGAGCCAGCCGCAGGTAATCGTCTGCCGACCGGCTGATGGTCGGCAGGTTCCGGATAACGGTGCTGTTGATATTAGTGCTTGCACCGGTACGTTTGTTGTCGAATATCCGGGAGCCCGTGGCGCTGACTGTCACACCGGCTAATTGAGCGGCTTTTTCAGTCAGGGCGATTTCGACAAAATTGTTTTGTCCCAGTTCCAAAAAAACATTCTCCGTTGTGGACGGCTGGTAATTTACATAACTCACCGTGATGCGGTAGGGACCACCCACACGCTGGTTGCTCAGGGTAAAGCGGCCATCCCCTTTTGTCAAAACGGTTCGCTTGATTCCCGCATCGGGATATTCCACCACGACCGTTGCACCTGGCAGCGGTGCGTTGTTGGCATCGCGGACAATGCCGGTTAGCGTTGCGGTTGTGACTTGTGAATGAACAACGGTAAAACCACTAAAAAACAACACGAAGAAGAGCAGTCGAAAATGAATTTCCTTTTGCATAAACACCGTTTTTGGTAAAAGAAAAAATCATTTCACGGGAGGACTCGATCGTAAGGCAGCAGAAAAAGACAGCTAAAATTACTATTTTCTATTTCGCCTCCTGCTACATGCGTCGGATTGTTACGCACAAACAATCACCAGGATGTTCCGGAAAACGGGATGACATACCGGCAGCGATGCACACGAAAGAACGAATATCGACCTCTCTTTGATGCCCCTCAACGTTTGCCGGTGTTGCACGATGCATGCTGTACGGGTAAAAAAAAGCGGAGAGGAATAACGAATCGAAACAGATACGGACAGTATACGGACCAACCCTTTACTAAAAACAAGCCCACATTTCTCAGACTATCGCTCCAGGAAATGCGCCAGCTTCTCAATAGAATCTGTACCGATAAAATCAACGCCCAGTTTTACCAGTTCCTGCCAGGCGGCTACAGTATCCGGAGCGTCCCAAAAGCGAATGCCTTTGCCCGATGCATGCACGCTGTTTATGATTCGTCGCAAACGGTCTTCGTCTTCTTCCGGGATCACACCCGTTCCTTTCCAGGTTGTAAACAAGCTGAATTTCAAACTCACCAGCCCGACTCTTTTCCATTGCTCCGGTGTATGTTGGTGCACGAGGTCGTCATCGAAAAAAATAAAATCCGGGTACCGGTTATAACTGGAAGGCAGTGGCCTGTTTCCACTGATCAGGACCAACAACCGGCCGGTGGAATAAAACGGTTGGAGCGGCAGCAACTGCCGGATAAGAAGGGGAAGAACACTGTCGCCATTTTCCTTGATATCAACCAGCAATTGAAGGCGACGGGCACTATCTTTTTTCAAGCCTTTGGCGATAGGTTCCAGGTAGAGTGCTTGCAGCGTGCGATCCGCATGAATGTTCTTTTTATCATGCGCTACAAACAATTGCTCGTTCACGGCAAAAATATCGGCCTCAATCGAACCAAAACCCTGTTTGTACGCACCATAAAAAGCGGATCGCTGGTTGTAATCGTTGTGCGAATGAGCGTTGGCTACAGTTGGTTTGGCGGTTTGTGCGAAGGCGGAATTTGCAAAAAATACAAGGGCAACGAATACGACAGCAGGCAATGGATTCTTTGTGGTGATAGGGGGCATCCGGCGAAATTAAACGCAAACAGCTTTTGCCGGAAAGCTTTTTCGTCGCTGGCAGGTAACAGCTTGGAAAGAGAGCCTGCTGTTTCATCTTGCTGGTTGTTTGACACACCCAGCCAGCAAAGAAAAATCTACGTTCGTTCAAACTCGCCGGGGAATTGCCGGCAAGTGGATCAAATATTGGAATAAAACCAAACAGTAAAGTGCGCTAGTGTAACAGGAAAACTGTCATGCTTTTTGGGCCGTGTGCACCCAGCACCAGCGATTGCTCGATATCGGCCGTTTTGGAAGGGCCGGCGATGAAAGCGCCAAAGCCATAAGCAGATGCACCGATCCGTTCATAGGCTTCGTGCAGGGTGGCGACGATCGTCGTTGAATCCACCACCGCCACCAGGTGCTCACAGATAAACGGCAGCACCCGGATTTTCAGGTCCTCTTCCGTTACCCACACGGCGCCATTCTCCGCCACGCCAAACTGCGCCTCGATGATGGCGACATCCACATCCTGCAGGGAATGATGCCGGAGGCTTTTGTAGTCGCTGAAAAAATAGTTTTGAACTGCGGTGATGGAAGAAACAATGCGTTTCGCTTCCGGGAACAGTGCGACCGTTTTTTCGGCAATTGATTCTTCTGCATTCAGAAAAACTACTTTTCCCCCGATGCTTTCCAGCACCGCTTGAAACTGCTTGACCGCATCAACCTCTCGCGGCTGTTTTTCAATGGAAGGCAGCGGTAGTAAAGAAGGCTGTGCTGCTTTTACTTTTTGTAGGATGGCATCGCGGCTGCTCATGATTTTCCTCCTTTCCTGTTTTGCTTGTACCATTCGGTAAACGATTGCTCCGGCGGCGCCGGCATTTCGCGTTGCTTGTACCATGGATTCAATCGATTGCTGACGAGACCGGGGACAAGCCCCATCACTTTTCTCCCCCACTTGCCGGCAATGGAGAATAAAGAAGGTTTGGATAAAGTGGCCGCCATTGCCTTCATGGCCACCGTTTTTGATTTGGGCTGATAGCCTTCTTCGGTCAGCACCTGCCGCCACTGGTAAAGCTGTTCGTGAATGTTGATTTTTACCGGGCACACGTTGCTGCAGGAGCCACACAGCGTAGAGGCAAACGGCAGGTCTTTGTACTGCCGCATGTCCAGGTTCGGTGCCAGGATGGAACCGATCGGCCCTGCAATGGCGGTGTGATAACTGTGGCCACCGCTCCGGCGGTACACGGGACAGGTATTGAAACAGGCACCGCACCGGATGCACTTGAGTGAGTTGCGAAAATCCTCCCTTCCCAGTTGCGTGCTTCGGCCGTTATCCACCAGCACCAGGTGCATCTCCTGCCCTTCCCGCGGCTTTTTAAAATGGCTGGAATAGGTGGTGATGGGCTGGCCCGTGGCGCTTCTTGCCAGCAGGCGAAGAAAGACGCCCAGGTGCTCCCGTTTCGGAATGAGCTTTTCAATGCCCATGCAGGCAATGTGCACATCGCTCAGGTGGGCACCCATGTCTGCATTACCCTCGTTGGTGCAGACTACAAATTCACCCGTTTCCGCAATGGCGAAGTTGACACCGGTGATGGCTACCCGCCGTGTCAGAAATTTTTCCCGCAGGTGAACCCTTGCCGTATTAGTAAGAAATGATGGGTCGATGACACCTTCGGGAGAACCCAGGTGTTTGTGAAACAATTCCCCGATCTCTTCTTTTTTCCAGTGAATGCAGGGAAGTACAATATGGCTGGGATGCTCTTCTGCCAGTTGCACAATGCGTTCACCCAGATCCGTGTCAATCACTTCTACGCCTTTTTCTTTGAGGTAGTCGTTTAGGTGGCACTCCTCCGTGAGCATCGACTTGCTTTTCACCAGCTGCGTGGCGTTGTGTTTTGCAAGAATGCCGTGAACGATCCGGTTGTGTTCCTCCCCATCGGCTGCCCAATGAACGGTGATGCCGTTCTGCTGCGCCGCTTTTTCAAACTGTTGCAGGTAGTCGCTCAGGTTGGACAACGTATGCGCTTTGATGGCCGAAGCCGTTTCCCGCAACGGCTCCCACTCGTTGCCCAGCGACCAGGCAGCCCTGTCCCGCTTTTGCCGGATGAACCACAGGGTTTCGTCATGCCAGTTCACACGGGCTTCATCGCGGTTGAATTTTTCAGCCAGCGTTGCATGATCTGTATGGTGGTTGCTGTTACTCATTGTGCGTTCAGTATTTCGGCAATGTGCTTGACCTGCACCTTGCTTCCCTGTCTTTTTAAAATGCCCTGCAGGTGCATGAGGCAACTCATATCGGCCCCGGTGATGTAGTCGGCGCCGTGTGCTTCGTGATCCCTCACTCTGTCCTTTCCCATCTTGACTGAGACGGCTTCTTCGGTCACGCAGAAAGTGCCGCCAAAACCGCAGCACTCGTCTTTGCGGTCGAGTTCAATCAGCTCCAGTCCCTCGACCATGTTGAGCAGGCGTTCGGGCTTGGAATAAGGCTTTGCCACCAGCTCACTCATTTGCGAAAGGTGCAGGCCCCGTTGCCCGTGGCAGCTCTGGTGAAGACCCACTTTGTACGGAAACGCTGCCTGCAGTCGATCGACATTTAGTACATCGGTGAGAAATTCGGTCAGCTCGTAGACATTGCGCCGGATGGCGGTTGCGGCCGTTCTGTCTTTTGCAGAATGCAAATGTTCCTTGATGTGCAGGACACAACTGCCCGAGGGACAAACAATATAGTCGAAGGAAGAAAAGTTTTTTGTAAAGAGTTCGTTGCAGTTTCCCGTCAGCGATTCATAACCGGAATTGGCCATCGGCTGGCCGCAGCAGGTTTGCGCCAGTGGGTAGTCCACTTCGCAGCCGAACTTTTCCAACAGTTGCAGCGTGGCAATGCCGACCTGCGGGTAAAACTGGTTCACATAACACGGAATAAAAAGACCAACTCTCATGTTCTCAACTATCTGTTTGTATACAGCCGCACCTTTCTTTCCGACTCACTAAACACCTTGTGCGACGCCGTAGTATTTCAGTTCAATAATATCGCCCGGCAGTGGCCGGCTGTTCCAGGATGAATGGATCGCCAGCGCTGCCCCCAGCGCCGAGGCCTGTGCCATCGACGCGGCAAACACTTCCACTTCGGGAAAAGCCAGGGTCAGCAGGTGCATGTAAATGGGGTTATTGCTAAACCCGCCGTCAACAAAAATGCGTTTTACGTTGGTTCCCTGCAGCACCAGCTGCGTGGAACCAACCTGCTGCAGGATAATATCCTGCAGCAACCGGTGATAGGCTTCTTCGTAACTGGCAAATGCCGATAGCTCCCGCTCTGCAAAAAGAGAACTTTTCAGCGAAACCATCGTCCCGCTTTTTTCCTCCTGTACGGGCTCAAAAGCTGAAGGACGAACAAGGTCCGCAGACAGCCGAACGGATTTATAATAATCAACCGGTTTTTCGAAATGTACCGCCAGCCGCTTCACCTGCTGCTCGTGTTCGTTGCCGGCAAAAAGGCGCGACGCTTTTACCGGCCGGCCTTCGTAGGTCAGGTAGCAAAGGCAATCCTGCTCCAGCTCCGTACTGGTCAGCGGCGACTGGTTGAACGGATTAAAGCTGATGCACCAGGTCCCTGTGGAGATCAGCACAAACGGTTCGTGAAACGATGCCAGGTAAGGGATCAGCGCCGCCGAACTATCGTGAAGGCCTACACCGACATTGTACATGCCGTTGCGAACGGAAGTAGTCACAACATGCGTGGACGGAACTACCGGCGCCAGCTTTTTGCTGATGCCTTCTTTATACACCCAGTCGTGGTAAGCTTGTTTGGAAAAATCCCACAGGTTGGTATGGCAGCCGATGCTTGTCAGCTCGCTAAAATACCGCCGCGACAGTAGGTAACTGATGTATTGGGGCAGGTGCAGGGAATGAGCGATCTTTTTGAACACATGGGGCTTGCAATGCTTCAGCCAGTAGAGCTGCATGCCCGAGTTGAGATGTCCCAAAACAGGCGATGCCGTGGTAACGGAAAAAGCTTTCTCGCCGCCATAAGCTGCATAAAATTGATGCAGCAGGTCCGCGGGAAAACGTTTCAGGTAATTGTAAAGCGGTGCCACGGGCACGCCCTTTTCATCGAGGTGAACAAAGCTGGCGCCGTAGGTAGAAAAGTTGACCGCCTTGACCACGAAGGCCTTGTCCTGAAAAATTTTTTGCAGCGAATTGAACACGAAAGCATGCAACTGTTCCAGGCTTTCGCAGGGGTCGCCGTCTTCATCCACCGTTTCAGGGCAGCAAACCGTTTCTTCGTAAACGATGCGGTAGGATTCATCAAACAGGAACACCTTTTTGTTTGTTTTTCCCACATCAAAAATGGCTATGACCGGCGTGGCTTGCATATATCAATAAACAATTGGCAATAAACAATAGACAAAGGAATCAGATCAGAGACCGGTGGCCACCGTTTTTGCGCCTCTTTCCTTTACCAGGCTCTCCCGCACCTTCAGGCTGCGATAGACCTGCAGGGGTTGCAGGGCACCGCCGGCCTTGCGCCTGGCTTCGGCTACCAGCGGCCGCACATCGGTACGGTAAGCGGTTTGCAGGATCTCCTGCGCTGCCGCCACGTCGTTGCTTTCCCTGGCAGCTTCCAGTGCTTTCGCATCCACGAGCAGCGCCTGTGCATACGCGATTTTGATGGCTTCCACTGACTGCAGCAAGTCCTCCAGCGGGTCCTTGATGTTGTGCGAGGCATCGATCATCCAGCCCAAATCGGACGCATGGTTCATACCCCTGGCGTCCATACCTTCCACCAGTTCATTAAAAATCAAAAAGAGCTGGTAAGGGTTGATGGAACCAACCGTCAGGTCATCGTCGCCGTATTTTGAATCGTTGAAGTGAAAGCCGCCCAGCTTTCCTTCCATCAGCAGGAGCGAAACGATCTGCTCGATGTTGGCATTGGGCAGGTGATGGCCCAGGTCAACCAGCGTGTAAGCTTTCGGTCCCAGCTTGTTGGCATAGGTCAACGACTGCCCCCAATCGCCAACGGTCATCGAATAAAAACTGGGTTCAAAGGCCTTGTATTCCACAAACATCTTCCAGTTTTCCGGCAGCGCCGCGTACACTTCCTGCAGGCACTCCAGCGTGCGCTGAAACGCTTTGCGGAAATTCAACTGGCCGGGAAACGACGAGCCGTCCGAAAGCCAGACGGTCAGCGATTCGGAGCCCAGTTCTATCCCGTATTTGATCACGTCAATGTTGTGCTCAATGGCCTGGCGGCGCACCGCTTTGTCGGTGTGCTGCATGGAGCCAAACTTGTAACTGAGTTTTTGTCCCGGCTGGTCCTGGAAGGTGTTGGAGTTCATGGCATCGAAGCGAAGCCCGTGCTGTGCGGCCAGCGCTTTGATGGAGGCGGCGTTCTCGGGGATATCCCAGGGAATGTGCAGCGAAATGGCACCGCTGGAGGCGTTCAGCGAATGCAACAGGCCCACGTCTTCAATCTTTTCCTCCAGGCTGCGCGGCTCGCCTCCGCCCGAGAAACGGCCAAAGCGGGTGCCACCTGTTCCCAGGGCCCAGGACGGAATGGCAATCTGAAAGTCGATGAGCTTTTGCAAAATGCTGTCGACGTTTTTTATTTCTGCTGCCAGGGTCTCAAACTTTCGCTTGTGCAGGTCCGCCTGCTCCTGGTTGAATTCTTCCAGTTTGTATTTTTCTACTTGCATAAAATAAATCAGGTTAAAGAAGGAAAAAGAAAGGAGCCGATATCGATATATCCCTCCCGTATCTATGATTGCTTGCCAGTCAAAGTCGTTGTTTTTACCGCAGGAACGCTGCTGCTACGCCGCCATCCACATTCAATGCATTGCCGGTTGACTTGCCCAGCAGTCCACCCACAAAGGCAAAGCAGGCATTGGCAATGTCTTCGGGCAAAATGGCTTCATTGAGCAAGGTGCGCTTGGCATAATAGGCAGGCAATTCAGCCACGGTAATGCCGTAGGCTTTTGCCCGTCCTTCGGCCCAGCCGCCGGCCCAGATGTTGCTGTCGGCAATGACCGCATCGGGGTTGACCGTGTTGACACGAATCCTGTCGGGACCAAGTTCCGCAGCCAGCAGCCGTGTCAGGTGTGCCTGCGCCGCTTTTGCCGATCCATAACCTGCGTTGTTGGGACCTGCCACCACGCTGTTCTTGGACACCACGTTTACAATATCACCACCGATTCCCTGCTTGCGCATCACGCTAACGCCGGCTTTGGAAACGAGGAACTGTCCTTTTACGAGAATATCGTAAAGCTTGTCCCAGTCGGCTTCGCTGTGGTCCAGCAAACCTTTGGAAATGGAGATACCGGCATTGTTGACGATGATGTCCACACCACCAAAAGCTAGCACGGTAGCATCAATGGCTTTTTCGATGGTCTCGTTACTGGTCACATCCAGCACGGCTGAAGCAGCCGTGTCGCGGCCAAAGGTTTTTTGAAATTCTTCCATAGCACCCTGCAGCCTTTCTTCGTTAATATCATTGATCACGACACAGGCGCCTTCTTCCGCAAACTTTTTGGCGATGGCTTTGCCGATGCCGCCGGCGCTGCCCGTCACAAGGGCAATACGTCCGCTGAGCGGCTTGGGCTTGGGCATGCGCTGAAGCTTTGCTTCTTCCAGCAGCCAGTATTCAATATCAAACGCTTCCTGCCGCGGCAGCGACGTGTATTCCGAAATCGCTTCGGCACCCCGCATCACGTTGATGGCATTGATGTAGAATTCAGCCGCCACTCTTGCCGTTTGTTTGTCCTTGGCAAAGGTGAAGAGGCCCACGCCGGGAAACAGGTGCACAACCGGATTGGCGTCGCGGATGGACGGGCTGTTCGGGTGTTTGCAGCCGTTATAATAGTCTTCATACATCTTGCGGTAGGCTTCGTATTGCGGTGCCAGTTTTTGTTTGATCGCCTCCACATTGGACAAATCTTCACCGGCTTCCAGGTTCAGCACCAGCGGCGAAATTTTTGTCCGCAGGAAATGGTCGGGACAGGACGTACCCAGCGGCGCCAGGCGGGCAAGATCGTTGGAGTTGATGAATTGCAGCACCCGTTCGTCATCGGTAAAATGACCGATCATTTTTGTTTTGCTGGAGCAAAAGCCACGGAGCACAGGTGCCAGCGCCGCGGCCTGTTTCAGGCGCTCTTCTTTCGGCAGCGACTTTCTTTTTTCACCACCAAACACAGGGCCTTTTTTGCCTGAATTATCTTCAATGTATTGGGCGCAACGTTCAATTACGTCCAGCGTGTTGAGATAGCTTTCGTACGCCGTGTCACCCCAAGTGAACAGGCCGTGAGAGCCCAGCATGATGCCGCGGATCCCGGGGTTGGCGTCGAGGCATTCCTTTAATTTCAGGCCAAGGTCGAAACCCGGTCGCTGCCACTCCACCCACCCGATGGTCCCATTGAACAGTTCTTCGGTGATGCGCTTGCCGTCTTTAGCAGCGGCAATGGCGATGGCCGCATCGGGATGCAGGTGATCGATATGTTTGAACGGTAAAAAGCCATGCAGCGGCGTATCGATGGATGGTGCCTTGGAGGCAAGGTCATAGATCGAGTGGTTGAATAGTTCCACCATCTCGTCTTCATAAGCAATGCCACGGTAGACATTCTTCAGGCTGCGCAGGCGATCGACATACAGTGCCGCCAGGCCGCTGCGCTTCATGGTGCCCAGGTCGCCGCCGGAGCCTTTCACCCACATCACTTCCACTTCTTTTCCCGTCAGCGGATCTTTGGCCATGGCCTTGCAGGACGTGTTGCCGCCACCGTAGTTGGTGAGGCGCAAATCAGCACCCAATAAATTGGAACGGTAAACCAACAGGGCTACTTCATCGCCTTCCAGCTCGGCGGCTTTTTTCTCGTCCCACAGGTAGCTCACGTGTTTAAATTGCGTTGTTGTCGTTGTGCTCATAATTATTTGTTTGCGAGATAATATCTAGTTAAACCGGTTCACCAGTTCACCAGTCACCGTCCACCAACTTGTGAACTGGTGAACTCGCGAACTGGTGAACTTCACTGCTTCAGGTAATTGCCGTAACCCACCACCAGGACGGCCGCAATAATGACGGCGACACCGGCGAAAAGCAGCATTCTTGTTTTTTTGGAAACACCTTTCCATTCGTTGGAAACAAGGCCCCACATGTTGGCGATCAGGATAATGAACGACATGTGCAGGATCCACGAGGAAGCGCCGTTCCCGAGTTTGCTCTCGCCCATCCCATAAAAAAAGAATTGCAGGAACCAGGTCGTACCCGCTAACGCCGAAAAAATATAATTCTTCAGCAGCGGTGTTTTTTTATTGGCATAATCGCCAAAGGAACGGTTGCGGGCATTCAGGATGACGCACCACACCAGGTTGGTGGTCAGGCCGCCCCAAAGCACCACCACATAGGTCACGTTGTTGCGGAAAAGAAACTCGGTGGTGCTGGCCGGGTTGGCGCTCTTCCACAAGGTATTGGCCACGACCGACATAGGTTTGCCGGCCTCCAGTCCAAAGTTGAAACAGGCGCTCAACAGGCCGGAGATGATGGCCAGCGTCAGCCCCAGGCCAAACTTGTATTCGATGGCGTTGCTTGCCGGTGCGCCATGTGCCGAAGGTGGCGCTTCCGGTGTAATGGCCACTTCTTCAAACACCGGCGTGTGCGACCCGTTGTCGGCGGCCACGGCCTCGGCTACCAGCACTTTCCTGCGCTGCTTTACCGCCACCCCGTTACCGCCACTGGGGTTGCTGCCCGACAATCCTTCTTTTAGTTCTTTTTCTTTCAGCGTACCGGCCCTGCCGCAGATGATGATGCCCACCACGCAGACCAGCAAGCCTGTCAACACTGTCAGTCCCCAGGTGCTGCCGGCGATGGCGCCGATGGTGTCTTTTCCTTCCTGCGGCGAAAACTGGTAATAGAAGGATGGCACCAGCGAGCCAAAGACCATGCACAACCCAAGAATGATGCTGCTGCCGAGCGACACGCCGAGGTAGCGAACACCCAGGCCGTAGGTCAGTCCGCCGATGCCCCACAGCAGGCCAAAGAGATAGGTGTAAAACAAGGTGGAACTATCCGTTTGCGCAATGATCTCCCAGAAATTCGGGATGGTTAAAAACGCGGCCAGCGGCGGCACGATCAGCCAGGAAAAAATCCCGCCGACAATCCAGTAGCTTTCCCACGACCAGCCCTTCACTTTCTTGTACGGCATGTAAAAACTGCCCGAGGCGAAACCGCCGATGAAATGGAAAATGACACCAAGAATCGCTTGCATATAACAGAATCGTTTTAGAGATAAATTTACGCTGATAAAAATAGAGCACCCTTCCGGTTCCGCCGTCCCCTACTGTCCTGCTCAGGAATTGGAAACGGAACCGATCGCCGGTTTTTTCAAAAAAGACGGGAAAGACAAATCCTCTGGTGCGCCGGTTTCAGGGGCTTATGGCGCCCGTTTGAGCAACCCTTGCTGAATCATCCAGTCGCTGAACCGATCCATCCAGGTATCAACAGGAAGACCCTGTTTTTTTGTACCAAAACCGTGTTTGCCGCTTTGATACATGTGCAACTCTGCCGGCTGGTTCGCTTCGAGCCATTTTAGGTAAATGTGTACACTGTGTGTGGCCAGGCCAAGATCATCATCGCTTGCAGCAGCAAGAAAGATGGGGGTTTTTACAGCCGGAACCGCGGAACCAATAATCGCTCCTTCATATGCATAAATCGGTACTACAAAATTGGGACGGCTCTCATTGGTTGCGTTGTACACAACCGACATGGTGACCGTACCACCTGCCGAAAAACCCATGAAGCCAATTTTAGCCGGATCAATCTTATACGCTGCTGCATGTTTCCGTACGTAGGTCACCGCAGTTAGCCCATCCTGCATGGCGAGCGGCACGATCGCCGCATTGATCGAGTCAAGTTTTTTGAAATCTTTCCTTGCCATCAGTGCCATCAAACCATTTTCGGGATGAGCGGGATCATCCCGCACCAGGCGATACTTCAGTACAAATGCCGTGATGCCTTTTTCGGTCAGTCGTTTGGCAACGGTCGCTCCTTCCAAATCGAAAGCCAGCGCATGAAAAGCCCCACCCGGTGCAATGATGACCGCCGTGCCGTTTGGTTTTGCGGGCACGAAAGCCACCAGGCTCGGTTTCGACACTTCAAGAACGATCGTTCCAATCTGGGGAGTGTTGACGACTTTTTCATCCCAGTTCCAGGCCTCCGATCCCGGTGCTGCGCCGTTGTATAGCGGGATTCGTTTTTGTGCAGTTGAATGAACAGCAACGAACAAAAAGAGTACGATCACTATTTTTTTCATGGCTCGTTTTTAGTAATGGTAAAAGCGGTTTGCATTATCTCGAAGTTACCGCAACGATTTTTACCGGCCCTAACAAACCCGAAGACTGCAAAGGAGACTTTGCGTTGTAAAAAGGCATCGTGTTGTAGGTGATCTTTTGCCTGGAATCGGGCTGCGCATCACCGTTCGCCAACGCTTTATAAATTCAACAGGCAGGCTTACGACAAGGCGTTAAAGCAAGAAATCGAATTGGCTTTCTAACTTTGCTGACACCGTTCATAATTCCGTCTTCTGTTCAATTACCACATCGAATGAGTTCTGAAAACATATACCGCCTGATTGATTTTGACGAACACGCGGCCACGCCAAAATATTTACAGTTGACCAACTGCATCATCAAAGCCGTGCAGGAAGGAAAGCTTCAAAAGGACTATGTACTGCCGTCGATCAATGACCTGAGCTACGAACTGGACATGGGCCGAAATACTGTTGAAAAAGCATACCGGCACCTGAAAGAACTGGGCATCGTCAACTCGTTTCCTGGCAAAGGCTATTTTATCAGCAAATCGACCGTTCAACCAATCATCAAAGTCTTCCTTCTCTTCAACAAGCTGAGTGCACACAAAAAAATCATTTATGACGCCTTTGTTTCGACGCTTTGCGATGCGGCAGCCATCGATTTTTATATTTACAACAATGACTTCAGCCTGTTTAAAAAACTGCTGCAGCAACGCAAAGACGACTACCATTACTATGTGATCATCCCGCATTTCCTGGAAGGTGGCGAACATGCCGCCGACATCATCAACGAATTGTCAAAAGGGCAGTTGATTCTGCTTGACAAATTGATTGCCGGTGTCACGCTTGCACACGGAGCGGTATACGAAAATTTTGAAAAGGATATTTATACGGCACTGAAAGAGGCCTTGCCCTCCCTGTTGAAATACCAGACGCTGAAGATTGTTTTTCCCTCTTACACATATTTTCCCGAAGAGATTGTAAAAGGCTTCCGGTCTTTCTGCCAGGAATTTGCCTTTGACTACAAAGTGGTGCACAAGCTCCAACAGGAGGAGATCCGGACGGGAGAAGCCTATATCAACCTGATGGAAGACGACCTGGTGGTTTTGCTGGAAAAAATCCAAAGCACCGAACTGGTGGTCGGAAAAGATGTCGGTATCATTTCCTACAACGAAACACCGTGGAAGAAATTTATTCTGGATGGGATCACTACCATGTCAACCGACTTTAAGAAGATGGGCGAAATGGCTGCCCGTATGATCCTGCAAAAAGAAAGGGTACAGGTGGAAGTTCCGTTTACGTTAACGATCAGAAGCTCTATCTAAAAAACGGCCTGGTTCCTTGCAAACAGCTATTGATGGCTCCCGATCACAAACACGAGGATTCGTTCGTTGTTTACCGGCTTTGTTCGCCTTTTCATATCAGGCTCAGTCTCCCTGTGAGCCCCAGGTTTAGTTTTGAGCGGGAGCCTGGGTTGCTTGCTGCCCCGGTTGGGTTACGCTGTCAATGAAAAGTATCAAAAAACGGAACGCAACGGATGAACCAGGTAAACCCTATCAAACGGTTGACATTTGGCATTGGCAAAACCTTTTTTCTTCGCAACCCGTGATCCTGCCACACCGCTCGTGGACCTTTACAGTTTCTTTGGTTTGACTGCGCTGTTTCCATCGCTGTCGTACCAAAATTCTACCACGGTTGCCTTTTCGCAGGTTACTTTCGCTGGAATTGAATCTCCCTGAACTGAAAACTGCCTTTGGATGCCATGACCCGGAGGCTGTTTTTGCCTGTCCGAAGCGAAACTCCTTTTACAGGCAGGGCATTCCATTCCGTTTTTCCCGGCGCAACCGAAACCGTGTAAACGACCCCATTTACCTCTACCTGAATTTCGCCTCCATCCCCGGCTTCCTGCACAACCAGCGCAAGATCATATTTGCCCGCTTTGGTCACGTCGATCGTATAGCGAAGCCACTCGCCTGCTTCCATTTTACTGACATGGTAATGTCCCGGTTCGCCTTCAATGTCGACGCCGTCGTTGCGGTAGACACGGCCCGTGTTCCAAACCATCCGGCCCGAGCCTGCAGAAATATGATAGTCCGCCGTATCCAGGTCAAAATACGCAACGCCCACTCGGCCAAGGTCATAATCCACCGCCGAAAGGTTCGTGCTCTTGCCTATGACATTCGCCCTGAATGGCTTTGCATCAGCAGAATAGACCTGCCGGAACATGGCATCGATCACATCGCGGTGCACAAGACAGTTTTGAATTCGGGTGTTCTCCGCCAGTTCCATTAACGTTGAGAAGGCGTCCTCTTCGCCCGGCTTTGGCACCTTACCGTTAAAATAATCGAGGAGTTTCTGGTAACCCCTGGGTTCCCTGATCTGAAGCGGGTTGTTGAATCCCAGCTTTTTCAGGGGCCACCACGACCAGCCAATTCCATTGCTTTCCGCCAGTCGAATGCATTCGGTAAACCAAACATTCGAGTTCTCGCCAGTTTCTCCCAGCCAAAGCGGCACATTGTATTGGTTCCGCAGGTCCAAAAAATGCCGGATGGAAGCCTGGTCATTCCGGTTCCAGTACTTGTGAAAGCTGAGTGCAAGGTTGTTGTCCCAAAGCGGGAACATACCATTGTAATTGTTGCCCCAGCCATTGCCTTCAATCACAATGAGGTGCTTCGGGTCCACTTCGCGGATGGCTCGTGTGATCCCAACATACAAGTCGCGGATCGGCGCATTAGCCTGTTCTTTTAAGCCGTTTTTGTCTTTCGGATCCGTAAATCCCCAGTTGGGTTCATTGAGGATATCGTAAGCACCCATCCAGGGTTCGTCCTTGTAACGCTCCGCCAGTTTTCGCCAGAGGGCAATCGTCTTGCGCCGGTTTTCTTCGCTCTCCCACAACGATGGCTTGCCCGGGTCGCGATCTGAAATATTCAAATCGTTGCCTTGCCCGCCGGGGGCAGCATGCAGGTCTAAAATCAGGTAGATGCGGTTGGCTTTGCACCAGGAAAGCAGGCTGTCGGTCAGGGCAAAACCGCGTTCGAGCCAGGTATCTTTTCCTTTGACCGGTTCCTCTTCAGCAGGCAGGGTGTACAAAGCGTAGTGCATCGGCAGGCGAATGGAGTTGAAGCCCCATGCAGCGAGAGAATCCACATCCGCTTTTTGCATGTGGTTCCGGAGCCAGGCCGTATAAAACCGTTCGACCTTTTCTTCACCCACCACACTCGTAAGTTTTTCGCGGATGCGGTGCTGCTGGCCCTCGCCCTGGAAGCGCAGCATGTATCCCTCCTGCAGCATCCAGCCGCCAAGACCAATGCCCCGGAGCAAGACCGTGTCTCCTTTTCCGTTTGTAATCACGTGGCCGTGTGCCTGTAAAAAGTCCTGGCTGTGCAGCGGGCCGGAACAAAACAGGAGAACAATAAGACAGCAGCATAAATTCTTGCGTAACGAAACAAGTGCGGTTGGTTTTTGCATATTTTTTCAATGAATTGCCTTTGTACAAAATGATCGGAACAGACAGCCCTCATGGCTTCGGCTCCTGCGCAACAATTTATTTACTTTCCGGTAATAAGCTGAAGCGAAGTTTCTTTATGAATGGAGACAGGGACCCTCTCCTGTTGAGTGGGCTAATTAAGCACCGCAAGATTTCCTGGTCTTTCCAATACCTCACGGAATGAGCCCGGAGGATTGCATAAACGGAATGCCGGCAAAAACGGTTTGATTTTCGTAGCTTTCGCAAAGCCTGCCGATCATCGGACCAACAGGTTGGCATATCGGCGCAGCAGGCACAGAGAAAATAGCCCTGGCCATTCTTTCTGAAATAAAAGCCGTGCCGACGTGGCACCTCCAGGGACAGGACAAAGGTGTTTCTTTCGCGGCCGGCGACTGCCACCGATTCCATCATACGCACCTGACAGTAAAACCAGCCTATGCCAGCAGAAAAAAAATCTTCAAACACCGGTGTCATCGTTCTTGCTGCCGGTTCGTCCTCGCGGTTGGGCAGACCCAAACAATGGTTGCCGTACAACGGCAAAAGCCTGTTGCAGCACACGATAGAGACGGCGCTTGCCGCCCCTGCGCACCCCGTTGTTGTTGTATTGGGTGCCAGCGAAAACGTCCTGGAGACAAAGGATACCGATGTTCATGTTGTTGTAAATGCGCAGTGGGAAGAAGGCATGGCTTCTTCGATACGCTGCGGCCTTGAAGCCTTCACCAAACTCTCCCCTGCCGCGGAAGGAATCATCCTGATGGTTTGCGACCAGCCTTTTGTAACGGCCGCCTTGCTGAATGACCTGGTGACCGCACATCAAAAGACCGGCAAAGCCATTGTCGCCTGCGGCTATGAAAACACCTTTGGGCCGCCTGTGTTTTTCCATCATACCGTTTTTGCGGAATTGCTCCGGTTAACCGGCGACACCGGGGCAAGAGGCATCGTCAGACGGCACATCGACGCGGCAGAAATCATTCCTTTCCCGAAAGGATCGTTTGACATCGACACGGAGGCCGATTACAACCGTTTACTGCAGAACGAAAAAAGCACGGGAACAAAATAATCAACTGTACCACGCATGCTCGTTCTTTCCATATGCCGTAGATGACCGGTTTTCATACTGCGCCGGAAACGGATGGCGTCAACTAAATTTGTATTTGGATCACCGCTCAAACGAATGATAAGTATAACGGAAGCGAAAACAATTATTCAGGACTCTGTCCGGCCGACAGCACCGGCGGAATTGTCGTTGCACCAGGCCGCCGGGCTGGTATTGGCAGCAGACGTTTTTGCCATGGCGGATATCCCTGCGTATCCGCAGTCGGCGATGGATGGCTATGCGTTTTCGTTTGAAGGGTGGAACCGGCACAAAGAACTGCTGATCGAAGGTGAGATGGCTGCCGGCAGTAACCGCGTGGTGGAAGTGGAACCGCAAAAAGCGGTTCGCATTTTTACCGGGGCTGCCATTCCGCCGGGTGCCGATACCGTCGTCATGCAGGAAAAGGTGCAGGTAGAAAACAACAAACTGATTATCGAAGACAGGCAACTGCAGCAGGGCCTCAACGTACGGCCACCGGCATCGGAAATAAAAGCCGGTGAACTGGCCCTGCAGAAGGGCATGCGGCTAACACCTGCGGCCATGGGCTTTTTGGCCGGGATCGGCACCACCACCGTTTCCGCTTACCCCGCACCGTCTGTTGCCATCATCATTACCGGTAACGAATTACAGCAGCCGGGCCGGCAACTCGAGTACGGCAAGGTATACGAATCCAATTCATTCGCCCTGAAAGCGGCATTGCAGCAACTTCAGATTCAAAATGTAAACGTTCACTGGGTGAAAGATGATCCCGATACACTGACCGCAACACTGCAACAGGCTTTGAACGAAAACGATGCCGTACTGCTGACAGGCGGCATCAGTGTCGGTGATTACGACTTCGTGCTGCAGGCCGCCAACAGCTGCCAGGTTGAACAGTTGTTTTATAAAGTGCGGCAAAAGCCGGGGAAACCGCTGTATTTTGGTAAACGGCAAGAGCAACTGGTTTTTGGCTTACCCGGCAACCCTTCTTCGGTAATGACCTGTTTTTACCTGTATGTGCTTCCGGCCCTCAGGCAACTGGGCGGACAAGCCTCCGGTCTTTACACGGTGCAGGCGCCCATTGCCGAAGGTTATCAAAAAGCAGCAGGAATGACCCATTTTTTAAAGGGGTATTTCGACGGGCAAACAGCCCGCTACCTGGGTGCGCAGGAATCCTACCGGATGCGTTCGTTTGCGCAGGCCAACTGCCTGATACAAATTGATGAAGACCAGTCAGCGTGCAAAAGCGGAACACTGGTAACAACCCATCTTCTACCCTTCTAAACCTGACCAATGGAGAATCTGGTTCTATTTTTTAGCTTGTTGTTTCTGGTGGCGTTTCTCTATGCCTCCGTGGGCCACGGCGGTGCCAGCGGCTACCTGGCCCTGATGGCGCTTTTCAATGTGGCGCCTGCCGTCATGAAACCAACGGCTCTGCTGCTTAACCTCTTTGTTTCGCTGACCTCCTTTATTCAATTCTACCGCGGCGGGCATTTTCGCTGGCGTATCTTTTGGCCGTTTGCGGCAGCATCCATCCCGCTGGCTTACCTTGGCGGGCTGGTGATGGTGGATGCCGTGGTGTATAAAAAAATCCTGGGCGTGCTGTTACTGATCCCGATTGTCCGGTTTTTCTTTTTCGGCAATGCAAAAGTGGAGGAGAAAAGAAAAAACAACCTGGCGCTGTCCCTGTTGGTTGGCGGCAGTATCGGTTTTTTATCCGGGCTGATCGGAATCGGCGGCGGCATCCTGCTTTCGCCGGTGCTTCTCCTGCTGAAATGGACTGATCAAAAACAAACGGCGGCCATCAGCGCCCTGTTCATTTTTGTGAACTCGCTTTCGGGACTGGCCGGCCAGTTTACCAAGGGAATCCAGTTCACCACCGACATGTATGCCTATGTCGTCATTGCCTTTGCTGGCGGTTTGTGCGGTGCCTACCTTGGTGCGCTCAAATTCAGGCAAACGATTTTAAAAAATGTACTGGCATCGGTGCTGCTGGTCGCCGCTTACAAATTGTTGTTTACAACTGCATAAACCATGAAAGAGATTACCGTGTTATCATTTGGCGCTGTGGCAGATATTTTAGGGCAAAGCAATCTCAAACTGTCAAACCTGTCATCAACCGATGAATTGATGCAGCAACTGGAAAAGGAATACCCGGCTTTAAAAAACATTCCCTATGCAATTGCCGTAAACAAACAACTGGTGACCGGCTCCGCCAGCTTGGAGCACAATGCCATCGTGGCCCTTCTTCCTCCGTTTAGTGGCGGTTAACCATGAGCAGAAAAGATTTATCATACGAACGGTATCAGCGCCAAATCCTGCTCCGGGACTTTGGTGAAAAAGGCCAGCAACAGCTTTTTGGTGCAAGCGTGCTGGTTGTTGGTGCCGGCGGCCTAGGCTGTCCTGCGTTGCAATACCTGGCGGCAGCCGGTGTCGGGAAAATCGGCATCGTGGATGATGATCTTGTTTCCCTGCACAATCTTCACCGGCAGGTACTTTTTACAACCGAAGATATCGGGAAGGCAAAGGCCGGCGTGGCCGCAAAGCGGCTCGAAAGCCTGAACCCGGAGATCGAGCTCGCTACCTTTCCGTTCCGTCTCACCAACCAGAATGCATTGACCATCATCGGGGAGTTCGACATCGTGCTGGACGCCACCGACAATTTTGCCAGCCGCTACCTGATCAACGACGCCTGTGTGTTGCTGCACAAACCCCTGGTGTATGGAGCCATTTCACAGTTTGAAGGCCAGGTAGCTGTTTTCCAGGCTGCAGAAAACAGCGTCAATTACCGTGACCTGTTTCCGGAGCCACCGCCGCCGGGCAGTGTCTTGAATTGCGCCGAAGCCGGTGTGTTGGGTGTATTGCCGGGAATCATTGGCACCTTGCAGGCAACGGAGGTGATCAAATTGCTCACGGGTATTGGCAAACCCCTGGTCAACCAACTGTTCACCTACAATGCACTGACCAACGAAAGCTTTGTATTTGACCTGGCCACAAAAAAGCAAACAGCATCCTTACTGCCAAAAACGGCCGCGGAATATGAGCGCCTGGATTACGAATGGCTGTGCGAAGGACCGGTTTCCGTTGTTGAAGAAATGGACACGGCAGCGTTCAATGCCTGCCTGCACGAGGATAAAACTCTCGTCATCGATGTGCGGGAAGAAGGAGAGCAACCGGAAATCACTTCGTTCTCACACCGCAAACTGCCTTTGTCCCGCTTGAAAGAAAATATACCGGCTATCGACGCAAACACCGTCGTACTTTTCTGCCAGTCGGGCAAACGAAGCCGCGAAGCTGCAGCGCTATTATCGGCTACATTTGGCAAAACAAAAAAAATTTACAGCCTGAAAGGGGGCATTCTCAACTGGAAAGCAAATGGAAAAGAAGCTTAAAAATATCTTCGTGCGGGGACCTGTCGCAGCCGCTTTCATTGCCGACAGCATTCAAAAACACAGCACGCAAACCGGGATCGGCGCCCACAGTATTTTTTTAGGCCAGGTGCGGAACGATGTGGTGAACGGCAAGACCGTGACCGCCATTGATTACACCACTTATGAAGAAATGGCACTGGAGCAGATGCACGGTATCCGCGAAGCCATTTTCGAAAAATACGAGCTGACCTGTATGCATGTTTATCACAGCCTCGGCACCGTGAAGGCCGGCGAAATCTCGCTTTTTGTTTTCACGTCCGCAAAGCACCGGAAACCCGCTATTGCCGCCTGCGAAGAAGTGGTGGAGCGCATCAAAAAAGAACTCCCGGTCTGGGGCAAGGAAGTATTCGAAGACACAACATACCAATGGAAAGAAAACCATCCCTGAAACATGGTGAACATCACGCATAAACCCACTTCACTGCGCAAAGCAGTTGCAACAGCCATTGTCAAAACATCCAGCCAGCAAACCATTGCGGCCATACAGAACAAAACGGTGCCGAAGGGCGACGTGTTTGAATTTTCGCGGGCAGCCGGTTTACTGGCCATCAAAAAAACCAGCGATGTGATCCCGGACTGCCATCCGCTGCCCATCGAGTCTGCCGCCATCAGGCACACGGTGGATGGCTTAAACATTGTCGTGGAAGTGGAAGTGCAGACCATCTACCGCACCGGTGTGGAGGTGGAAGCCATGCACGGCGCATCCATCACGGCGCTAACGATGTATGACATGCTCAAGCCCATCGACAAGGAGATTGAAATTTCCACCATCAGGCTGGTGCAGAAAAAAGGCGGCAAGACCGATTTCAGCGACAAGGTTGCCGCCCCGCTTCGTTGCGCGGTGGTGGTGTGCAGCGACAGCGTAGCCGGCGGTTCAAAACAGGACAGCGCAGGCAAGGCGATCATTCAAAAGCTGCAGCAACAGGGGCTCAACACGGCTGCCTACCTGATCATTCCGGACGAAAAAGAAACCATCCAGGCAAAGGCAAAGCAGTTGAGCGAAGAAGGATACGACCTTGTTCTTTTTACCGGTGGCACCGGCCTCTCTCCGAGAGACGTGACACCGGAAGCGATTGCACCGTTGCTTTCCCGTGATATCCCGGGACTGATGGAAGCGGCGCGAAGCTATGGGCAGCAGCGAACACCCTATGCCATGCTTTCACGGGGTGTTGCCGGTTTTATCCATCGTACGCTGGTGCTTACACTGCCCGGCTCTACCCGGGGAGCGGAGGAAACGATGGATGCCCTCTTCCCCTACGTGCTGCACATCTTCCGCGTAGCAGAAGGCATGCGGCACTCAAATGATTAGTGCCTGATAAATGTGGAAGGCATGACAGTTTGCAGCCGTCAATGGTTTATTTTTATACCATGCTTTTCGACACCTTCAACAGGCAGCACAATTACCTGCGAATTTCGCTGACCGATAAATGCAACCTTCGTTGCTTTTATTGCATGCCGGAAGAGGACTATGCCTTCATGCCTTCGTCACAGGTCATGCAGGCCGAAGAAATCGAAACCCTGGCAAAACTGTTCGTTGGTTTGGGTGTCGATAAAATCCGGCTGACGGGTGGAGAGCCCCTGGTGCGCAAAGATGTAGCCCGGATCATACAGGCCCTGTCGCAACTGCCGGTAACCCTGACGCTCACGACCAACGGCATCCGCCTGGACCAATTCTTACCGCTGCTGAAGGAAGCGGGTGTCCGTTCGCTCAACATCAGTCTTGACACCTTGCAGCCCGAAAAATTTTCCCTCATTACGCGTCGCAATGAATTCGAAACGGTTTGGAAAAACATTCACGCCGCGCTTGCAGCCGGAATGCATGTGAAGGTGAACGTGGTGGCGATGAAAAACATCAATGAAGATGAAATCACAGCTTTTGTCCGTTGGACCAAAGACACGCCGGTTCATGTTCGCTTTATCGAACTGATGCCGTTTGACGGCAACCACTGGGACAGCAAAAACGTGGTTACCTACAAGCAAATCCTGCAAACGATCGAACAGCAATACGATGTCGTCAAGCTGAAAGATGAGCTGCACGATACAACCAAAAAATATATCGTCCCGGGGCACCAGGGCACCTTTGCCGTGATCAGCACCATGACCGATGCGTTTTGCAGCACCTGTAACCGCATGCGCCTGACAGCCGATGGCAAGATGAAAAACTGCTTGTTTTCAAAAGAAGAAACGGACCTGCTCAGCGCTTTGCGCAACGGTGAAGACGTGGCCGAACTGATCCGGCAAACGATCCTGCGCAAGCACGCCTCCCATGGCGGCCAGTTTGCCGCAACGATGGAAGCCATTCATTCCGAAACGCTCCAAAACCGGAGCATGATCACCATCGGAGGATAAGATGAAACCAACGATCACGATTGAATACTGCCCCAAATGCCGTTGGCTTCTGCGGGCTGCTTACATGGCGCAGGAAATTCTCACAACATTTGAAGACGAAATCGGGGCCGTCACCTTAAAGCCGAGCGAGGTTGCTGGCCGGTACCAGATTTCTGTCGGCAGTGAAATCATCTTCGACCGCAAACGGCAGGGCGGTTTTACCGACATCAAAGAAATCAAACAGCTTGTACGGGATGTGGTCGCTCCCCAAAAAAGCCTTGGACATTCGGACCGGCAAAACGAAAAGCAATGACTGGCGTTGTTTTATGCGGCGGAAACAGCACCCGCATGGGGACCGACAAGGGACTTCTGAAGCAAGGCGAACAGACCTGGGCAGAACTTGCTGCGCAAAAGCTGACTGCCCTGCACCTCCCGGTGATCGTTTCCATCAACAGGCAGCAATTGCCCGCCTACGAACAGATTTTTCGCCATGGGCAACTTGTTCCCGACCACGAACAGTTCGATGCGAAAGCACCCCTGTTCGGCCTTTTATCCGCTCACCTGGAATTGCCGCAGGAAGACCTGTTTGTTTTAGCCTGCGACATCAGGGACATAGACCAACGCCTGCTCCGACATTTGCTTGACCGGTATAACCAGGGAACAGATGAGTGCTATGTTTATCAAACCGGCGACAGGCCGCAGCCCCTCTGCAGCATTTATACGGCCGAAGGTTTGCGAAAGATCTATCGCCTGTTCCGGGAGGGAAATTTAAAACGCTTCAGCATGATGCATGTTCTGGAACTTCTGCCCACCGACTCCATTTCCGTCAACCAGGAAGACCTGCCCTTTTTTAATAACTACAACAGTCCACAGGAAGGATAATACCAAGGCATTGCCCCGTCGGCAAATACAGGTAAGCAAATAAAAATGGCAAAAGGTTCTACCCGGCAGTTGCCGTTTGTTCCTTGCTGGCTTCTTCCAGCACAGCAAACGATTCTTTCGGCGCCTCACAAAGCGGGCAACAATAATGGGATGGCAACGCGTCAAAACCGGTTCCCGGAACAACACCCTGCAGCGCATCACCCAGTGCAGGAACATAGACCGTTTGACAATGCCTGCATTGGTGCATGACCGTAACCTCCCGGACCGCATTCTTTTCCGGTTGCGGCGGAACGGGTTTTTCCGTGGCGGTACTCCGGCTCTGCCGTTCGTAGAAGTCTTTGCAGAGACTCACCAGGTAAGTTCCGATATGATCTTTTTGCACGGCATCGCGAAACAAGATCAATTCTTCCCCATTGGGGTTGAAATTTTTTTTATAAAAAATATCGTAGCGCTCCAGCGCTTTAAGCCGGTGCGGGTTCTTGTTTTGCTGTTTCCGAATCACAACGGTGCCGTACATGCTGGAGGAAGGCTTTGTTTGAATGGCAAAGCACAATCCATAAGTCCGCACATCTTCTTTGTCGAAATACCGGATGACCTGGCCCTTTAACTGGAGGCCTTTGTCTGTATAGTCTTCCACCTGCCAATTGAGTTCGTTCGCTGCATGGCGAACATTGATGCGATAGCGGCCAAGCACAACATCCCACAGCCGGCGCTGTCCTGCATCGATATTTTTAATGATAATACTTTTCCAGGGCGTTGTATACAACTGCCCGATTCTTGTTTCCAAACAGAGGTTGCACAGGTCCTGGAGAAACGGAACGGGGAAGAGTTCGTCGCGCCGGTAGATGCCCAGCCACAACTGGTTGCCCATCTTGTTGAACCCTTCGTAGTAGGGCAGCGCAAATTCCGGAAAGGAAGTGACGGTTGCTTCTTTTGCAATGCCGGGAGTGTTGCCCTTTACGCGACGGAACAGCGCATCGCCATCGGCTGCTTCCTTCCCATAGAACAAGTCCCTGTTTTGTAAAATTTCTTTTTCAATCGCCTGCGACATGGCCGGAACATCATTGGTGTAAACCTGTTCTTTCCATTTGAAAACAGTGTTGGTTTTGGGAAAGCGGATGAACAGGGACCAAAAATGCTGCGCTTCGGCCGAGACCCAGTTGATATGGCCGGTGCAAAAAGGAACGAAACTTTGTTGGCGGTCGCAGATGTTGATCTTCAGCTTTGGCGTGTACTGAAACGAATCAAAAATATCTTTGTAAACACCCTGCCGCATCCAGTTGTCCGTCGTAAAAATATCAGCCGCCGGGTACGAACTGACAATATTGGGCAAGGCATTTTTTTTACGGTAAACGGCAATGCCTTTTTCTTCACATGCATTTCTGAACGCCTCGCAAAAAGAAGCCGACACGTCCACGATCAACTGCTGTCGCAAACCAAAGCGCACATGCGTTACCCTCGCTTCCCTGGCCAGTTCAAGAATGTCTTTCAAATACCCCGGCGATACAATCCCACCCCTGAAATTGATAACGAACGTTTGTGTTTGCATGGTTTACTGGTTTAATCGAATTCTACGCTCTGACAACGGTCAACTCTTTCTCCACTGCTGACTTTGCCTGTCTTTCCCCGAGGGCATTTTCCAAAAGAACCTGCACCTCCAGCTTGCAGCTGCCGCATCCCTGGCCGGCACCGGACGCAACGCACAGTGCTTTCAATTCGGTACATCCCTCCCTGATTTTAGCGAGAATATTTCCTTCGCCAACGCCGCCGCACGAGCAGACCAGCTTACCCATTACCGGTTCTGCTTTCTTGTTGGAGCGCAACAGCTCCAGGCGTTTTTCCGACAATTCAATTTTGTTTTGGATTAAATCGCGGAACTCCAGAAATTCTGTTTTGTCTCCAATCAGGATGGCTCCCACCAGGCGATCATTGTGTATGACGCATTTTTTGTAATACCGTTTGGCCTTGTCGATGAACACCACTTCTTCGTACGCCGGATCATTGGGCGGCGCTTCCGGCAAACCCAACGAACACAAATCGGTGCCGTGCATCTTCAGGATATTCATCAGCAGCGATCCTTCATAAACAGAAGCAATGTCGCCACTGAGATGCCGGGCAACAATCTCGGCCTGTTGTTCTGCGGCGGCGGTGATCCCATACAAAAAGCCACGGAACTCCGCGATTTCCCCCACCGCATAAATAGCCGGATCAGAAGTCAGCAGGTATTCGTTCACCGCCACGCCGCGTTTGTGCTCCAATCCGCAGGCCTTTGCCAGTTCGATGTTCGGTAACGTACCGATGGCAATGACAATGGCCTGGCAGTCGACCTGCAAACCACTTTTCAGTTTAACGCCAGTCACATTTTCAACCCCGAGAAACCGTTCGAGTTCATCGTTGTAATAAATATCAACGCCTTTCTCTTCCAGTTCTTCGTGCAGCAGTTGGCTGCCAAGCACATCGAGCTGCCTGTCCATTAACCGGGAAATGCGTTGCACGATGCACACTTCTACACCAACTTCGCGCAGCGACGCGGCCAGCTCGATGCCCAGCAAACCGCCACCAACGATTACCACCTTTCCCTTCGCAGGATCGACATGGTGTTTAAAGCTGTCGGCATCCGTCCGGCTGCGCATGGTAAAAATGCCGCGGAGGTCGGGAATATCTTTCAGCATAAACGGACGGCTCCCGGTTGCAAGGAGCAGGACGTCGTAGGGATGTTGCCTGCCATGGCTGTCCGTCACCACCTTCTTCTCCCGGTCGATGTGCTCAATGCTGACGCCACGGTGAAGCGTGATGTTGAAGCTCCGCTCTTCTTCATCTTTCATCTTTACCAACTTGCCCCACTCCTGCACGCCGCTGATATAATCGGGCAACATCACCCGGTTGTAAAACGGGAAGTTTTCTTTGCTGAATACCACGATCTCGTCTTCCGTATTGAGCGCACGGTAAGATTTGACAAAACCAAACGCACCGGCACCGGCACCAATCACCACAATTTTTTGCCCTGGTTTTTCGTACCGCTTCACGTCAACGGCCGAAAACTTAAAATCCGGTTCTTTGGAAGTGGGATCAACAACATTGCTGGTGAGGTTATTGGCCCTGTTTAAATCACTGTTTATAATCTTACCCCAATGCATGGGCAGGAACACAACACCCTGTTTGATGTCGGCCGAAACCTTCGCCCTGACGCGGACGCTGCCTCTCCCGTTGCCAACTTCGACCAGGTCGTTTTCAGCAATGCCTCTTTCCCGCGCATCATCCGGGTGCAACTCCAGGAAGGCGTTGGCGATGTGCTGTTTCAGTTTACTCACCTTGCCTGTTTTGGTCATGGTGTGCCAGTGGTCGCGGATGCGGCCAGTGGTCAAAATGAGCGGCAGATCATCTGTCGTAGGCTCGGATAAATTCTCGTCATCCACCGCATGAATGATGGCCTTTTTCGAAGGCGTGTAAAACAGGCCGTCCGTAAACAATCTTGCCGTGCCGTTCCCTTCCTTCGACAGGGGCCATTGCACACTTCTTCGCTTTTTCAAGGCATCGTAGTGCAAGCCGCTGATGTCGAGGCTTGTCCCCTTCGTCAACGCACAATGCTCGGCATAAATACCCGAAGGAGATTCGAAATCAAAACCTGCAAATCCCATTTTCTTTGCAAAACGACAAAGAATTTCGGCATCGGGTAACGCTTCGCCCGGCGCCTCCACGATCCTGGAAAGGTGGGTAATGCGACGTTCGGCATTCGTCATCGTTCCTTCTTTTTCGGCCCATGCCG
Organism: Flavisolibacter nicotianae; assembly: GCF_003628535.1. Classification (GTDB taxonomy): domain Bacteria; phylum Bacteroidota; class Bacteroidia; order Chitinophagales; family Chitinophagaceae; genus Flavisolibacter; species Flavisolibacter nicotianae. Next base: position 39,573 of record NZ_RBCI01000010.1, on the reverse strand, counting down.
CAGCCGGAAAAACAACATCGGCATAGGCCATTGTTTCAGGCTTGTTGCTGACGTCCTGCACCACGATGAATTTTGCTTTCTGCAAGGCTGCTTCCGCCTTGCGCACATCGGGCAGACTCACCAGCGGGTTTGTGCCGATGATCCAGATGGCTTTTAACCGGCCATCATGCAGGGCATCGAACATTTCCGTTGCCGTGTAGCCGGGCTTTTCGGAGATCGGCGGGCTGCTCCAAAACTGCTGCACGAATTTCCGGTCTTCTTCGCTGGCCAGGTTCCGGTGTGCCGGCAGCAGGTTGGCCAGCCCGCCAACTTCCCTTCCTCCCATCGCATTGGGCTGGCCGGTCAGGGAGAACGGCCCGCTCCCGGGTTTACCGATTTGTCCCGTAATCAAATTCAGGTTGATCAGGCTAAGATTTTTGTTGACACCCACCACGCTTTGGTTCAGTCCCATCGTCCAGAGGGTCAGAAAGCCCTTGGCCGCGCCAATATAGGCGGCAGCATCACGAATGCTTTTTTCCGGCACAGCGCAAATCGATGCGGCTTCCGCAACGGTGCGTTGCAGGAGTTTTTTTCGGTAAGCTTCAAAACCTTCGGTGTGGTTGGTGATGAACTCTACGTCGATATCGCCATTTTCCAGCAACACCCGTCCGATGGCATGGTGCAGCACGATGTCGGTTCCCGGCCTGAGCTGCAAATGGACGTTGGCATACGATGCCGTTTGTGTTCGGCGCGGGTCGCTGACGATAATTTTCAGGTTTGGATTTGCAGCCCTTGCCGCTTCCACACGCCGCCAGATAACCGGGTGGCACCAGGCAGGGTTGGCACCGGCCACAAAAATGCAATCGGCCAACTCCACGTCGTCGTAACAAACCGGCACGCTGTCTTCGCCGAGGCTCATTTTGTAGGCCGCCACGGCACTGCTCATACACAGGCGGGAGTTGGTATCGATGTTGTTGCTTCCAAGAAAGCCTTTTACCAGCTTGTTCAGCACATAGTATTCTTCCGTAAGGCATTGCCCCGATGCATAAAAGGCAACACTCTCCGGACCGTATTTTTCAATCAGCGTTTTAAAAACAGCAACGGTCCTGTCCAGCGCTTGTTCCCAGCTTACCCGTTGCCGTTGCAGCCCTTTGTTCAGGCGCATTTCGGGATACCACAGCCGGTCGCTTTTATCCATGACCGTATAGTGCAGGTTCATTCCCTTGCTGCACAGCATCCCCTTGTTCACCGGGTGTTCTTTGTCACCTTCGACACGCAGTTTCCCGTCGCGGTCCTTGTGCACGATGATCCCGCATCCCACACCACAATAACAACAGGTGGTCCTGAACCCCTGCGCTCCTGTGCGGGAGCCGGGACTTGTGTGTTCCTTATTTGTTCCGTCTGCCATTCCTTTCTTTTTTTATTAATGAACCGAACTGCATTGCTGCAATCAGGCTTCTGTTGCGTCGCACACTGGTTCTTTTGGGAAGGATATTCTCCTGAACCTGGATTCGGCTGGATGAAAAGGAAACGATAAATCTCTTCTGCTTGAAAAAACTTTTGCTGCTATAAGCTGGTTCCATTTCCATTTTAATCCTATCAATCCACCCAATCCAGGTTCAGACATTCAAGCCACTGCCACTTCTTTTTCCGCCAACACCAGTTCGGCTGCCTCGCTCTTTTTAAACCGGGTGATCAACACTACACCGGAAACAAGCATGGCAGCAAAACCGATATAGGTAAATGCGTCGACGTAGGTCAGCGCTTTACTTTTGAAGAGAAAGCCAAACATCATCCCGCCGAGATTTCCGCCGGCGCCCACGATCCCGCTGACAAGACCAACATTTTTTTCGTTGATAAACGGCACGATCCCGTAGGTTGCGCCGTTGGCCATCTTCAGGAAAAGCGCAAACGTCAACATGCTCGCAATGGCCAGCGGAAACGATCCAGCCCTTGCAAACAACACGATCCCGACGCCTTCGAGCAGCAGCATCAAACCAAGCAACAAGCCCTTTCCCTTCATTCCGAAGCGACTGCCGGCCTTGTCTGAAACGATGCCGCCCAGGGCACGGGCAAAAATGTTCATGAAGCCAAACACCCCCGCCCAAAAACCGGCAGATGATTGCGACAGGCCAAACGTATCGACGAAGTGCAAAGACGCCACGTTGTCGAAGGTGATTTCCATCCCAAAACACATGGCGTAGGCCAGTGCAAGAGACCAGATTCGCCAGTCGGCGAGGATGCGGTAATCTGTTTTTTCCTGCGTGGACTCTGTATGGCCAATTTCCTTGTAGTTGCCGGCCGGTGTGTCTTTGGTGAATTTGTAATAAAGGAAAGCAACGGCGAGCATCATCACACCGGGAACGATCATCGCATAGCGCCATGCCTCACTTTTGGTGTAACCCATTCCGACAATGGTTGCAAATATCAGGGGCATCACCATGTTGGTGACCCCGCCACCCAGGTTGCCCCAGCCACCGGCAACGGCGTTGGCTGTTCCCTTGATGTTTTTGGCGAACATCATCGAGGTATGAAACTGCGTCACCACAAACGATGCCCCGATTAAACCGATGGCGGCACGAAACAATAAAAATGTCGTATAGTCTTTGGCGAGGCCAACGAGAAAAACCGGGATGGCCCCTACCAGCAACAGGCGAATCGCTGTGATCCGCGGCCCCCACGTGTCGCACAGTTTGCCAATCACCAAACGGGCAATGATGGTGGAAGAAACCGACACAATGACCAGGTTACCGATCTGGGACTTGGTCAGGTGCAGGTCTTCACGAATGGTGGGCATCAGCGGTGCCAGGCCAAACCATCCAAAGAAGCAAACAAAGAACATCAGCCAGGTGGTATGAAAGGTTTTCATCTGTACACCCTGGAGCGAGAATATCGTTAACCGCGTAAGTGGTTTTGTTGTTGCTGACATGAAAAGTGTTTTTGAAATTTGAAAATGGGCAAGGCAATCGTCAGCTAGCAAACATTCGCAGCATTCTATTTGAAAAGGAATTCGGGCTTTACCGAAATCATCAGGTAAGCCCAATTGGCCGAAGGCTTCGCGTCGGGAATATTTTTTACGGCGGCTGATGTTAGCAACGGCGTTGTAAAATAGCGGGCATAACCGCCTTCCAGACCAATTTGCCTGGTGAGTGCGTAGGTGCCCACCAGATCAATTTCCTGCCCCAGGTTTTTCGTAGCAAAACCGGTTACGGCTGCCGCACTGTTGAACTGGTGAAGATCAGCCGTGACCGTTAGCCTGTCTGTGGGCCTGTACCGGCTTTTGAGAGAATAATTCACCAACCCGTTTTTGCCAAAAGCGTTGGCCGCATAGAAATAGTCAATCAGTCCGGCAAACTTGTGCGGCGTTCCATACAACGGGTCGAAGGCATTGCTGGTGCTACCGCTGGTGCCGCCGCTGTAGTAATCAACACCGGCACCGCTGCTGAACGTTTTGCCGAAAGCATATTGGGCTGCCAGGCTAAAGAGTTCCGCCTGTAGTTTTTGCCCCGTAGCCGTGTGGCCGAATTGATAATAGGCCGCCGCGGTCAGCAGCAAGCGGTTAAACTTATTGTTGAAATAAAAACCGGTCGTGGCGCGGCTCCAGGTGGTGCTGTCATACACCTTCGTGGATGTAACCGGGTCGCTGTGATAGCCGGTAAACGCATCGTTCAGGAATAAAAACGAAGCATGCCCTTTTTCGAGTTTTTTGGCAGCATACAGAAACACAAGGCTTTTGTACATGCTGCCACCGTTGGTTGTTGCTGCATAGGGGCCGGGCGGCGTGTTATTGTACAGCGTGCCGGATGCGCCTTCTTTGTTCTGGTTGAATGCAGCAGCCAGGTGCAGCATCCACTGAACGGTCTCGAACTTCAGCAGAGCTGCATCGTGACGCCGGCCCTGCTGCAGCCAGTCGAGGTTTCCCAACAGCCGCTGGTCATCGTAAACCAGTTCCTGCCGTCCGATTTTCAAACACAGGGATTTGTTTTTTACAACGGTGTCGGTCAGGCCCAGCTCAGCCCAGGCCTCGTGAAGCATCAAACCATTCAGGTCTGCGGTGGTTGTGCGGTTGATGGTTGAAACATCCTGTCCCCATACGCGGACATCCTGCGCCGTTACGCCAAACTTCAGCCGGTAGGCATTGTAGCCAAATGACAGCCTGGTGCGCTGCGATGTAAAGAATGCCGGGCTGGCGCCGATGGCCAGCGGGGCGCCTTGTCCGTCCCTTAACTCGGTGCGAGTACGCACCTGCCCGGAGAGTGTCACCTGTGCTGTTGCCTGCAGGGAAAAAACACTGCTAACGAGCAGCACGAGGGGAAAGGTTTTGGTCCTTTTTTTCATGTAGATTTGAGAGGGTTTTAAAGTGAACGCCTTCGTTTGAAACCTAACGGCCCGTGGAGACTGCCATCTCCCGGGCCTACTTATTGACAGTATATTCGTCGTCTTCCTCTACGCCAATAAACACAATGTTGTTCTCCACTTTCACGGGAAACGTCTTGATGCTCTCGCATTCATCGTCATTCATGCAATGCCCGTCGACCAGCGAAAATGTTTTCTTGTGAAAGGGACAGGCCACTTTCGGCTCACCGGTCTGCGAGCCAATCATACCGCGGCTCAGCACCATTTGCTGCCGGTGCGGACACAGGTTTTGCGTCGCATACCATTCTTCCCTCCGGGCAAAATAGTAGAGTGCAATTTGTTCGTCTTTGTACTTGACGCAGACGCCGCCGTTGCGCGGAACATCGGAAATTTTACAGGCGGCGAACCAGGTCATGTTTGCGATCAGCGTGTTGCTCATATTGATAGAATTTTTGTTGGTTACGCAAAAGAGACAAGCAGGCGCATGTCCCTGTGTTTGTTCATTGTTCCATCATCGCTATGAGCAAGGAATCGTTATGCGGGAATGCACGTCCAATGTGAACCGTGAAACCAGAACCAGTAGTGAACGATGCTTTTTATTGCCTGACTGGTTTCACGTTTGACGTTTGACGTTTCACATCCTCATTTCCATTCCCTGGCTTTTTTCTGTTCTCGCAGCTGTTCAAACGTCACGGTAGGATCTTTTTCCTCGGGAGCATTGACAAAATGGTTAAAGCGTTTGCGGAGTTCGGGATTTTCCACCACCTCTTTCCACTCGCATGTATAATTGTCCACGAGCGACTGCATTTCTCTTTCCAGGTTTTCGGCGAGTCCCAGGCTGTCGTTCACCACCACGTTGCGGAGATAATCGATCCCGCCTTCCATTTTGTTCAACCAGGTGGCCGTTCTCGCCAGTGGATCAGCCGTTTTGATGTAAAACATCAGGAAGCGGTCGATGTAGCGGATGCAGGTTTCATCATCCAGGTCCTGCGCCAGCAAAAGCGCATGTTGCGGTTTGGAGCCGCCGTTTCCGCACACGTACAGGTTCCAGCCTTTTTCGGAGGCGATAATGCCAAAATCCTTGCTTTGCGCTTCGGCACATTCGCGGATGCAACCCGAAACCGCCGATTTGATTTTGTGCGGGGCACGAAGTCCGCGATACCGCTCTTCCACGCGGATAGCGAAACTAACGCTGTCGTGCAGGCCAAAACGGCACCAGGTAGATCCCACGCAACTTTTCACGGTACGCAGGGCTTTGCCGTAGGCATGGCCGCTTTCGAACCCAGCTGCAATCAATTCCTCCCAGATTTGTGGAAGGTCGTTGACATGCGCACCAAACATATCGATGCGCTGCCCGCCGGTGATCTTTGTATAGAGGTTGTATTTCTGGGCGATCTGGCCAATGACAATGAGCTTTTCGGGTGTAATCTCGCCGCCGGGTATGCGGGGAACCACCGAATACGTTCCGCCTTTCTGGATGTTGGCGAGGTAACGGTCGTTGCTGTCCTGCGCCACATCGTTGCCTTTTTTCAGGATCATCTCGTTCCAAAGGCTGGCCAGGATGGAGGCGATGGCCGGCTTGCAAATTTCGCAGCCATCGCCGTGGCCCAATGTGTCCAAAACGGCATCAAAGGATTTTAATTCTTTTACTTTAACGAGGTCGAACAGTTCCTGGCGAGCATAATCAAAGTGTTCACACAAAACATTGCGGATGTATTTGCCCTGCGACTTCATGGTATGCACCATCAGGTCTTTCAGCATCGGCACACAACCGCCGCAGCCGGTACCGGCTTTCGTGCATTTTTTAATGGCATCAACGGTTTCGCAGCCGTCGTTCACCGCGTTGCAGATGTCGCCTTTGCTTACGTTTTCGCAACTGCAGATCATGGCTTCATCCGGCAGGCCCGTCATCCCGGCGCCACTGTCGCTTTCACCGCCTCGGGCACCCAGGATCAGGTCTTCGGGATTGGGCGGCAGCACGACCTTATTCTTGCAGGTTTGCAGCAGCATGTTGTACGCCGAGGCTTCGCCAACAAGAATCCCGCCCAGGAGATATTTCCCGTCCTCGCTGACGTTGATGCGCTTGTAGATTCCCTTATGCCGGTCTTCAAAAACGACTGTTCTTGTTTCCCTGGTTTGCAGGAAAGGATCGCCAAAACTGGCCACGTCCACGCCAATCAGTTTCAGCTTGGTACTCATGTCGAAGCCGGTAAAGGTTTTGGAACCACCGGTAAGATTGGCAGCAACGACATCGGCCATCTCGTAGCCCGGCGCCACCAGGCCATAGATCATTTCGTTGTGTAAAGCACATTCGCCTATGGCGAAAATGGCCCTGTCGGACGTTTGCAACAGGTCGTTCACGACGATACCGCCGCGGGGACCAACGTCCAGTCCGCAGGCTTTTGCCAACTCGTCTCTCGGCTTGATACCGGCGGAGATGACCAGCATGTCCACATCCAACTCGGTGCCGTCCGCAAAACGCATGGCCCGGATGCTTTGTTCACCGATAATTTCCGTGGTATTGGTAGAGGTGTGGATCTGCAGTCCTAAACGTTGCAACTTGTTTTGCAGGATCTCCGAACCGGCACTATCGATTTGCCGGGGCATGAGGCGGGGCGCAAATTCAATAACCTGGGTGTCTGTAATACCCAGGTCGAGCATGGCCTTGGCGGCTTCCAGGCCTAAAAGCCCGCCGCCGATGACCGCCCCTTTTTTCGCCCTTTTTGCCCAGGCAGTCATCAGTTCCAGATCCTCGATTGTGCGGTAAAGAAAGACGCCTTCTTTTTCGGTACCGGGAATGGGCGGGACAAAAGCGGCCGAACCCGTTGCCAGGATCAGGTAGTCATACGCTGCCGTAATGCCGTTATGGGAATAAACCGTTTTGCACTCCCGATCGATCGACCGGACGGGATCGCCGGGATAAAAGGTAATATGGTTGTCTTTATACCACTCGGCCGGCGCAAGCAAAAGATCCTGCGCAGACTTGCCGGCGAAATAATCGCTTAGATGAACCCGGTCGTATGCGGGGCGCATTTCTTCACCAAAAACAGTAATCGCAAAACCCTGTGCCGTTTTTCCAACCAGCTTTTCGCAAAATTTATAACCGACCATGCCATTACCAATAATTACAATTCTCATCGTCTTGTTTTTTGATGACCAATTATTGGCAAGCAATCGTATTATTATTTATTATATCTAATAAAAACTAAGCCAAACATCATTTAGTTAGATATATTTTTATCATTTATATCATAAATTTAGACTCATAATTTGATTTTATTCCTGATTCGCGAATTAAATTTCAAATATTATTTTTTATAATTTATGAATTCTGTCCTTCAACTGGTTGGTGCAGGCCCGGGAGACCCGGAGCTGATCACGCTAAAGGCGCTTAAAGCGATTGCCGCAGCGGACGTCATTTTGTATGATGCATTGGCAAACGAAGATCTGCTTTTGCACGCCAGGTCCACGTGCATAAAACAATTCGTTGGAAAACGTTATGGCTGCCATGCCCTTTCGCAGCAGGAAATCAATCAACTGATCATCGAGTACGCTTCTTCGCACCGGCGTATTGTGCGGTTAAAAGGCGGAGACCCCTTTGTTTTCGGCCGGGCACTGGAGGAAATAGAAGCCGCAAAACAACAGGGCATTGCCGTAGAGGTTATTCCCGGCATATCGAGCGCAGTGGCGGTCCCGGCTTCCATGATGATCCCGTTAACGGCGAGAGGGATCAACGAAAGTTTCTGGGTGACAACCGGCACAACGCAGTCGGGCCGGATTTCGGATGATATCCGGCTGGCCGCCCGGTCTTCGGCAACCGTTGTCATCCTGATGGCCATGAGCAAACTGGAAGAGATCATGGAGGTTTTCGCCAGCTATGGGAAAAGCGAAACCCCGGTGGCAATCATCCAGGATGGCACCACGCCAAAAGCGAAGATGGTAACCGGCACTGTAAGAGACATCGTTTTTAAAGCCCAGTATGCCGGTTTAGGCAACCCCGCTATCATCGTCGTCGGCGATGTGGTGAAGCTGTCTCCAGCACTGGCCGACGCAATTTCCATTATCCCCAGCAGCGAAAGACAGAAAGCATGACCAACTGCTTTGCTTACTACTACTCAGCTGCGAAAACAAGAGTATGAAAAAAACAAAAGCCGGGTGCGATTTAAAAACCTGCCTGCTCTGCCGCCTGTGTCAAAAAGAATGGATCCCTGCCGTAGCGCCAAACCGTTCCACTTTCAAGGCTGAAAAAGGCGAAAGGATCTTTCGGGAAGACGACGAAGTGAAGGGAATCTTTTTTGTTTATGACGGCACTGTCAAGGTACACAAACATTGGGGCGAGGAGAAAGAACTGATCCTACGCTTTGCGAAGAAGGGAGATATCATTGGCCACCGCGGACTCGGAAAGGAGCTGGTGTACCCTGTATCGGGAACAGCGATTGAACCAACGACAGTTTGTTTTGTAGAACTGGCGTTTTTCCAGGCATCACTGAAAGTCAATCATGATTTTCTTTATGCGCTGATGCAATTTTTTGCCAGCGAGCTGAAAGAAAGCGAACGCAATATGCGCAACCTTGCACACATGCCGGTCAAGGGGCGGATTGCACAGGCCATTTTCACCCTCGAAGAGAAGTTCGGAACAACAGCGGACGGTTATCTGAACATTCACCTCAGCCGCCAGGATCTCGCCTCTTTTGTCGGCGCCACATACGAAACGGTTTTCCGGGTACTGAACGAATACACCGGCGAGGAGGTGATCCGCGTCGATGGCAAGCGGTTAGCCATCCGCAACAGGGCCTTACTCAAAACATTTCTGGGATATTGACACGATCATGTTGCAAAAAATGCAACAACCTGCAGGTTTAGGCTTCCTCGGTTTATGTACAGGTTTTCTTTTCCATAGGTGGCAACCATTTTACTACGAATAGACAGGCACCCAGACAGCCCGGAACTTTTTGCAAAGCAAATATCCATTGTTACCATATGAGCCGCTACAACAATCGGCGGTACAAGTAAACGAATGGCGGTTCTGTTTTCCACTTAGTTTGGTTCGACTGTTGTCGATTACCGAATGCTGACAAAAAGCTTCCGCTGTAGCTTTTCCCCGGCTGTCTTGCTCTCTTTTAAATCGATCGTGTAGCACCCGGAACAGAGACGGTTTTCTTCTGTGGTCGACTATGCCCGCTCTCCTTTTTAATGCGATGTTCATCCTTTCGAAACCGGAGCGCAAGCAGCAACATAAAGAGCGGTGCGGTTATCGCCCAGGGGAAACCAAGCAGCAACAGTTTGTCAGAGTAATCGGGATAGAAATAAACAACGGAAATCAGGGGGGTAACACACGCATTGGCGATAAACGACCTTCTCACCCATCGTTGAAAGCCACGCTTTTCAAAGGCGGGGATCGCAGCAAAAGTTGCCAGCCCCATAAAGATGTAGCCCAATGCATCGAAGTCCCAGAACATCGAATGCGGAGTTTGCCTGAGCACACGAATTTCATTCAATGACCCCTTCAGCGTAAAAGGAATAACCGTGGCCAACTGCACCACGTAATTCGCTGTAACAAACACCGAGTACAAGACCGAAAAGAGCAGGGCAGCATGGCTCCAGAACCGCTTGTTCCCTGGCGTTGCGTAATGGAGGGCAAGCATTTCCAGCAAAAAAGGAAGAACAATCAGGAGGGATGTGCCGTAAATAAACCGTTCATCGGCCGGGTATGCCAGCACGCCGTAAAGCTGCAATAGCTGGACAACGCAGTAGGCCAGGGTTGCTGTAAATGCGAAAAGTCCCGACCAGAAACCCAACCTGTTGATTGAGGGGTTCATTAGCATGCATTTGCATAAAGGTATCTTCCCTGTTAGCGGCGTTGCAATGATTTAAAAGGCGGGCAAACATGATAGAACTCATCCCGGTAAAGCCCTTCACCGACGATTCCTGGCTTGATTGATTCGCGCCATTCAGGCAAGAAGAAGGCTTTGCACGAATACACCCCTTACGCCAGTTCTCCAGTGGCCAAAGCGCTAAGGCCGGATTGCCCATGCAAGACCGTCGGGCACCCCACCCACGTCGAGGCGGCCCGTCACTTCAAGGGTTTTCAGATCGACAATGGCCACGTAATTATCGGCTGAACAAGCCACGAATGCACGGGAACCTTCGGGGTCCATAAGAATGCCGGCTGCGCCCCGGCCAAGTTTCAACCGCTTTCTTTCGGTACGCAATCGTGCATCATAAACAATCAGTTCGCCGGTTCGCAGACTGGAAATGAACACCAGCCTGCCATCGGGAGTAAACTTCAACCGGTTGGCGCCGAGGGCCTTCGCCTCTATTTTCACGGCCAGTTTTTTTGCATCGAGATCAATGACAGCGATGGTTCCATCGTCACTGGCGGCGGTCCACAATTCGTGACCATCCGGCGACACATCGAATCCTTCTGCCCCCCTTGCCGTTGGAATGACCTGCTGGATCCACTCTTGCCGGGGTTTTGCACCGGGAGGTGCCATGGGTCCCGGCTGCAGCAACGTGTCCACGAGAATACTGACGGTGCCGGAAGAAACGTTTGTGGTGTAGATCTTTTTGCCATCGGGAGACACGTAGAGCATGTGTGTCCGGTCCTGCCCCGTACCCATGCTCCAGTCAAGTTTGCCGGTTGCGGGATCAAATCGACCAATTGCTTTGGAACCTTCCGCCGTAAACCATGCCTTCCCGTTCACAAAGGTTATGTCGTGCGGTCCATACAGCGGTCTCGTATCAATGTTCGCCAAAGGTTTTTGTGCAACAAGATCAATGACGTTCAGTTCATGGAAGCTGCCGCCGCCATAAATACAGACATAGGCCATCCGCCCGTCGGAAGAGGCCACCAATTCGTGCGGGTCTTCACCAACAGGGATGCGGGCAACAACCGCTAAATTTACAGGGTCTACAATCGCCAGTGTATGATTGGCTTTTGACAGGGCAAGCAAGGATCGGCGGGGCGTTGCCTGGGCATTGCAAACTGATGCCGTGCACAACATAGCCAGCGAAAGCACAGTTGCTGCAAGCAGTCGAAACGTAGGTTGTTTTACACTTTTCATGTCTGAGGTTGAATTTTCATTTGTTTTTCCCCTTGTTGTATTTCCTGAGCAGCGCTCTTGTTTTGATACCAGATTCTTTCAGATCCGTCTCTTTCCATCCGCCTTCCGAAGCGGCTGTTTGCTTTAGTACCGAGCAGGTTTCGTCCTTATCAGACACCGACCAGGTCACCCAACTAATCCTGTTTTGCTCCGCCCAGTCAATCCATTTCAGCCACTCTAATTCGTTCAGCGGACCATCGCCACTTGCTTCCATACCGGCCGACTCCGAGATAAAGATCGGCAGGCTCTTTTGCAATGCATACGTACCCCTGTCTCGCAACGACTGCTTGTGCGTGGCTGCATAAAAATGCAGGGTGTACATGATGTTGCTGAATCCCTGCAAAGGCAGGTCGGCGGCAAGGTGCACATCCTGGTCCCAATGAGGGCTGCCGACAAGAATTACATTATCCGGGTCATAAGCCCGGATCACGTTGACCAGTTCTTCTGAATACGCTTTCACATCCGCCCAACTTTGCCGTTCGGGCTCGTTAAAGATTTCGTAGATCACGTTGGGATAGCTGCCGTACGCTTTTGCCATTTGGGTAAAAAATGTTTTTGCCTCATTCAACCGAATATTGTGGCTATGCCAGTCGATGATCACATAAATACCCTCTTTGATGGCGCCGTCAATAACAGCCTTTACTTTTTGTACCGCACCTGCGGAGTCGTGCACATAGCCGCCTTTGGGCTCCACGCCCATGGCAGCCCGCACAACGGTTGCATTCCAGTCCTTGTGCAACCAGCTTACGGCGGCTTCGTTGAAAAAACGCGGCCAGAAATTGTGCCAGCCAAAGCTCATGCCCCGCAGCACCACAGGTTTGCCTTTTGCATCACACAACTGCGTTCCTTTCACTTGCAATTGTCCCCATTTTTTTACCGGCTGCGCTTGTAAAAAACAAACAACAAGCAGACTGGCAAAAAAGAGGGCAAAGCGATGTGTTTTCATGTTACAGATTTTAGTCGATTTTCTTTTCATTTGGATCTCTTGTCAAAATTCATTTTGGGGAGAAAGTTTCTTTACAACAGTTCTTGTCCGAAAATTGGAATGCAAGTAATGCTAACCCATACAAGCAGGCACATCTGGCTAAAAGTACATGTTTTAACCCCTGTTTAAAAACACTGCTTGCCGCACTTGTTTAGCAGGTTGCGCAAAATCGTTTTGCATTATTGTAAAAAATAGCCCCTTTACTTGCCCGGCAATTTGTTAAGTGCCGACATCAACGCTCATCGCACCTCCATCATTATACAGTTATGGCAGAATCAAGAAGACCGGGACCCAGGATGGATCGTAGATCCGGTGCCAAAACGCCGCTTTGAATGGTATTGCGAAACAAAGAACCAGCGTGCAACTATTTGCCGTACTTCATTGCGATAATGAAAAGATTTCGTTTTTGTCTATAGCCTGTGGACCGAAAGTGCTGAGCGGGCATGAATTCCTTCAGCTCTGTCCCGCAAAAAGCTGCCCTGGCGCCCTGTCAACACGGCTTTTATTTCAGCCAACAAGGACAAGGCAATTTCTTCGGCTGCTTCTGCGCCGATGTCCAGGCCTGTAGGACCATAGATCTTTGCTCTTTGTTCCGCGGTGACGTCAATCCCCTGTTCCTTTAATTCAGCAAGCATCCGTTCCAGTCTTTTCTTTGGTCCCAACGTACCGATATACCGGCAGTCTTTATTTAACAAAAGCCGCAGCATGTCCAGGTCATAATTGTAATTGTGGGTCATCAGCACAAATACGGTTTGCTCATCGAAAGGGATTTGTTCCATGGCTTCTGGCGGTTTCGCAACGATAATCCTGGTTGCTTTCGGAAACCGGTGCGTGTTAGCATGTGTTGACCGACCATCGACAATTGTTGTTGGCCATCCTAAAATGCTTGCCATGTCGACAATTGGTAGCACATCATTGCCGGCGCCAACGAGGACCAACGAAACCGCAGGCCGCAACAACTCAACAAAGCCCATGAGTCCATTATCGCCATAGGGCTTTAAAAAAGAATCCTTGTTGGCAAGTACGTTTGCTGCATCACTTTTTACTTCGGCTTCGAGATTTTTGTCTTCGAGTTTATTGTACGTCGTTTCGCTGTCATACAAAAAACAGGTTCCCGGCTGATGACCATGATAATTTTTTAGCGAAAACAAGGTCACCAGCACACAGTCCTTTCGTTGCGCATGCGATTTCTCCAGCAATACAACCGGGTTGTTGGCCTGCCCCGGGTCGATGGGTTCAAACAAAATGTGTACAATACCGTTGCAGCCCAACTGCACGCCGAACTCAATATCATCTTCGTGCAGCGTGTCATAGGTCACAATCTTGTTTTGTTGTTGGTTGATGGCCAGTAGCGCTTTTCGCAAGGCATCGCCTTCCAGGCAGCCGCCACTGATGGCCCCCGTCATTTTGCCGTTGTCTTCCACCAGCATGCGGGCACCGGGCCGCCGGTAAGATGAGCCTTCCACATGTACAACGGTGGCAAGAGCCGTCTGCCGGCCCGCCTCCCTGGCTGCTTCGTATGCAGCGAGAATGTCATTGATTTCTTTTGTCATTCTTCACGAAAATAAAGTTCTGAAATGGATGGTACGTTTCTTTGCCATTCAGGGAAGATGGCGGTTATCATAGCAGCAGGCTTTTTTTGCAATCGTTTTGCCCTTACCGGATGGAAATTGTCAGCCAGAGCAGCGCTGGCAACCGGCGCAGGCCTGAACAAAATTCAAATTAGGACAATTCTCCCGGATTTTTCCTGACCCTTTTTCGGGTAAAAGAGAATCAGGTTATTGCCGTATTTGATGTCTTCTTTTTTATTATCTTACTATACAATTCCTACCACGCCGAAAAGCTTGCTCATTCAACCGCTACTCTACGCAGACCATAATTTCAGTTGTATGCAACTCTCCGGCAAACAAGTCTTACCTGCAGCGCCGCCAAAGATCTGGGCTTTGTTGATGGACCCCGATACACTGGTGCGCCTTGTTCCGGGTATTACCAACCTGGAAAAAGTCGGCGACAACCGTTTTAAATCGGTTTTTGATATCAAGCTGGGACCTGTACGCGGTTCTTTTACCGGCAATCTGCAACTGGAGGACATCACGGAGAACAAAGGTTATTTGCTCAAACTTCAACAAAACAGCAAAATCGGCAATGCCAGCGCCGTTGTGAAAATCGGATTGGTGCCGGTTGGCGACTCGCAAACGGAACTCGATTTCGATGGTGATGTAAAATTATCCGGGCTGCTGGCCTCCATGGGCCAGCGTGTGATTGGCGGCGTGGCCAACACGCTGACAAAGCAGTTTTTTCACAACCTCGAAAAAGAACTGGAAAAGCCGGTTTCTGCCTGACAACCTGTTTACGGAAACCCCATGAAAGAGAAGCCCTGCGCATTCCGGCAAGGAATGCAAAATGAACAACACGGTTACCAGTCAATATTATTTTATAAACCCAAACTTCCTGATTATGCAAATTCACGTTAAGGTCAACGGAGTGGAATATAAGCATGATGTGGAGCCGCGGCTCCTGCTCGTGCATTACCTGCGGGATGTGCTGCGGCTGACCGGTACACACATCGGCTGCGAAACCAGCATTTGCGGCGCCTGCACGGTTCACGTCAATGGCAAGGCTGCCAAAAGTTGCACCCTCTTTGCCGTTCAGGCAGACAACTGCGAAATCACCACCATTGAAGGCCTCGCACAAAACGGCGAACTGCACCCCTTGCAAACAAGCTTCAAAGAAATGCACGGCCTGCAATGTGGCTTCTGCACACCCGGCGTGATCATGACGGCAGCTGACTATCTAAAGCAAAATCCCCATCCGACGGAAGAAGAGATACGCACTGCCCTGGAAGGGAACTTTTGCCGCTGCACGGGTTACCAGAATATTGTCAAATCAGTGCAATTGGCGGCAGAAAAAATGAGCGAATCCAAACCAGTCACAAAAGAAAAGAAAGAGGAGGTGGTTGTATGAGCACGACAAATGGACTGATCGGGAAATCGGTAAAGCGGGTCGAGGACAATCGATTCATTACCGGTAAGGGAAACTATACGGACGACATCATTCTTCCCGGGCAAACCTATGCTGCCTTTGTACGAACGCCGTATGCACATGCAAAGATTGGCAGCATTGATACGGCAGCGGCTTTGGCCATGCCCGGCGTAGTGGCCATTTACACCGGTGCCGATGTTGCCGCCATCAATGGCGTGCCCTGCGGCTGGCAGGTCAACTTCAAGAACGGCGACACCATGAAAGAGCCCAAGCATCCGCTGCTTGCCGTAGGCAAGGTTCGTTATACCGGGGAAGCCGTTGCCATTGTGATTGCCGGAACACGGGAGCAGGCCTGCGATGCGGCGGAAGCCGTGCAGGTGGAATACGAGGAACTGCCGGTGGTGGTCAATGCAGCAGAAGCCGTAAAGCCCGGAGCCCCGCAGGTGCACGATGAAGCGCCAAACAATATGTGTTACGATTGGGAACTGGGCAATCCGAAAGCCGAAGTGGACCAGGCGATGGCCACCGCCGCCCACGTGACCATGCTAGAATTTGTGAACCAGCGCATGATCCCCAATGCCATTGAGCCCCGCAGCTACAATGCGTCGTACGACGCGGCCAACGGCCGGTACACGCTGTACACCAGTACCCAAAATCCGCACCTGATCCGCCTGCTGATGAGTGCCTTTGTCCTGGGTATCCCGGAGCACAAAGTGCGGGTGGTGGGTCCGGATGTGGGTGGCGGTTTTGGCAGCAAGATTTTCCATTACACCGAAGAAGCCCTGCTTACCTGGGCTTCGCACAAGATCAACCGGCCGGTAAAATGGACGGCCGACCGCCGGGAGAGTTTTTTAACCGATGCACACGGCCGCGACCACATCACCAAAGCCGAAATGGGTTTCGACAAGGAAGGGAAAGCGGTGGCCCTGCGGGTAAAAACCTTTGCCAACCTTGGTGCTTACCTGTCTACGTTTTCCACCTGTGTTCCGACCTACCTGCACGGCACCCTGCTACAAGGCCTGTACACCACGCCCAAGATCAACGTTGACGTCACAGCGGTTTTCACCAACACCACACCGGTGGATGCCTACCGCGGTGCAGGTCGCCCCGAAGCCACCTACCTGCTGGAACGGTTGATGGATCTGGCTGCGCATGAAATGGGGATCGACCCGGCAGCACTGCGCTTTAAAAATTTTATTCCGCCCTTCGATGGAGTCAACCAACCCGGCTACCAAACGCAGGTTGCCTTGCAATACGACAGCGGCAACTACGAAGGCGTGCTAAAGAAAGGCCTGGAGATGCTGGGGTATGAAGATTTCCGCAAGCGGCAAAAAGAAGCGGCGCAAAACGGCAAACTGTTGGGTGTTGGCTTTTCCACCTACATCGAAGCCTGCGGCATTGCACCGTCGGCCGTTGTGGGTGCCCTGGGCGCAAGGGCCGGCCTGTACGAAGTGGGACAGGTCAGGGTGCAGCCAACCGGTAAGGTCAGTGTTTTTACCGGTACGCATTCGCATGGCCAGGGACATGAAACAACCTTTGCCCAGGTGGTAGCCGACAAACTGGGGATTGCGTTTGAAGATGTGGAAGTCATTCACGGCGATAGCGACAGCGTTGCTTTCGGGATGGGCACCTGCGGCTCACGGAGCATTGCCGTGGGAGGCTCTGCGATCATGAAGAGTGTGGAAAAGATCATTGAAAAAGGAAAGAAAATCGCGGCCCATAAACTGGAGGCCAACGCAGAGGACCTGGAGTTTGCAGGCGGAAGGTTTACTGTAAAGGGTACCAACAAATCGGTTTCGTTTGCGGATGTGGCGTTGACAGCCTATGTGCCGCACGTGTACCCGAAAGACCTGGAACCGGGACTGGACTTCAGCAGTTTTTACGATCCCGCCAACTTTACCTATCCCTTCGGTTGTCACATCGCCGTTGTGGAAGTGGACAAGGAAACCGGGACCCTGGCACTCAGGCGTTTCATTGCCGTTGACGATGTGGGCAATGTCATCAACCCCATGATCGTAGAAGGCCAGATACACGGCGGCGTGGTGCAGGGCGTTGGGCAGGCGCTTTTCGAAGGTGCCGAGTACGACGAGAACGGACAATTAACCAACGGGACGTACATGGACTACTGCATGCCCCGGGCCGACAACCTGCCCATGATCGAAACGGCCGGGCAGGTCACGCCTTGCCCACACAATCCGCTTGGCGTGAAAGGAGCCGGTGAAGCCGGAACCATCGGATCCACACCGGCGGTTGTCAATGCCGTGATCGATGCGCTCTGGAGTGGTGGCCACATCGTAAAAGACCTCCGGATGCCCATCACATCTGAAAAAGTATGGCGGGCCATGCAAACAGCGTAACAACTTTCATTTTAAAATCTCCAACATGATACCCACTGCATTCGACTATACAAAACCCGCAACGGTGGAAGAAGCTATTGCAGCCCTTTCAGACGGCGACAGCAAACTTTTAGCCGGTGGCTACAGCCTGATCCCCGCCATGAAAATGCGCCTGACGCAGCCGTCAAAACTGGTTGACATCTCCGGCATCCCGTCCTTAAAAGGAATAAAGGAGGAAGACGGTGAAATTGTCATCAATGCCGGTACCACCCACTACGAGATCCTGACAAATGACCTCATCAAAAACCGCCTGCCTTTTTTCACGCAAGCTGCGGGTATTATCGGTGACGTGCAGGTACGCAACAGGGGCACAATCGGCGGCAGCCTGGCCCACGCCGACCCGGCTGCCGACTGGCCAGCACCCGTACTGGCAGCCGAGGCGATCATTGATGTAAAAGGCACGGGGGGCGGCAGAAGCATTCCTGCAACGGATTTCTTTACCGGGCTTTTCTCGACGCAGTTGCTGCCGGATGAAATCATTGTGGCCATTCGCATTCCAGTTCAGGAAGGTGCCCGGTCGGTGTATTTGAGCTTTGAACAACCGGCTTCCCGCTTTGCCATTGTGGGTTGTGCCGTTTTACGAAAAGCCGATGGCAGGGTGAACATTGCCTTTACCGGTGTATCGGAAGCCCCGTTCAGGGACCGTGGGGCCGAGGCGGTGTTTGACGGCAAGTCTTGGGACACCGCAACGATCGATACTGCAGTGGATGCGGCCATCGGCGAGGTGGATGTTTTGAGCGATCATTTTGCGTCGTCTGAATACCGCAGGCACCTGGCAAAAGTGTATTTGAAAAGAGCCTTGCAGGCCCTTGCCTGAACGAAGGTGAATTCATATGGAAGGCGGTAGAAATACCGCTTTTCTGTTGCACCAGGCAATGTTTTCAAAACGGTCACTTCCGCAATCGCAATAAATGTCCACCCACAACACAAACGAATTTCAACTTAGCGACATCCGCTCCCTGCTGGCAGAACAGGGCTATATATCCGATGATGCGGTTTCCATGTCTGTTTTTCTCTCCCTGAAACTGGACAAACCCCTGCTGGTAGAAGGCCCGGCGGGTGTGGGAAAAACGGAGATCGCCAAAGTCATGGCAAGGGCCCTGCAAACAGACCTGATCCGCCTGCAGTGCTACGAAGGCCTCGATGCCACGCATGCCCTGTACGAATGGAATTACCAGCGCCAACTCCTGCACCTGAAAATGGTGGAACACAACCAGCAGTCCGTTGACGAAAAAGAAAAAACAATCTTTAGTGACAGTTTCCTCCTGAAACGGCCGCTGTTGCAAGCCATCACGCACCACCAGAAGCCGGTGCTCCTCATTGATGAAGTGGATCGTTCGGACGAGGAATTTGAAAGCTTTTTGCTCGAAGTATTGAGCGACTGGCAGATCACCATTCCCGAAATCGGCACCATCAACGCCACACACATTCCGCAGGTCATTTTAACCAGCAACCGCACAAGAGAGCTGTCGGAAGCCCTGCGCAGGCGTTGTTTGTATTTGTACATCGACTATCCCGACTTTGAAAAAGAATGGTTGATTGTTGCCCGTAAACTACCCGGCGTGGATGCAAAGCTGGGGCAACAGATCTGCCGCTTCATGCAAAACCTGCGGAACATGAAACTGGAGAAAACACCCGGCATAGCCGAAACACTTGACTGGGCAACGGCCTTGTCGGCGTTGCACATCGACCATCTGGATAAAACCGTTGTTGAGCAAACACTGGGCGTGGTGCTGAAAGACTGGAGAGACACCCGCCAGGCGCAACTTTCCCTGAGCGAGTTGTTTGAAAAAACCGGCGTCATTTCAAAAATAGACGTATGATCTTCCGCGAGACTTCCCTCTCGAAAAATGTTGTGCAGTTCTGCCGCTTCCTGCGGAAGCAAAATTTTACCGTTGGTGCGGAAGAAGAACTCGCCGCACTCAACGCGTTGCAGGCCGTTGATTATAGCAATAACCAGGTATTCCGTTTGGCACTCCAAGCCGTTTTGTGCCGTTCGCGGGCACAGGTAGAGGCATTCGAGCCCTTGTTCAATCAATACTGGAAAGAACTGGCGAAGGCCGTTGACTCGAAAGTCAAAAGCAACGAAGAGGCGACAGTAAAACCGGCAAGCAAGGCACCGTCCTTTCGATCATTGAAATCGTGGCTGAATACGCACCAAAACAAGGAAGAGGAACAAACGGCTTTGTACAGCTTTCACGAGAACCTGTCGCAAAAAGATTTTTCGCTGGTCCCTGCCGACGAACTGGAAGAATTGATGCGAACCATCAAAGCCATTTCCAAGCGCCTGGCTGCGCAGGTCAACAGGCGATACAAACAAACCAATAAAACTGGCTTGCCGGACCTGCGCAGGACGTTACGGTTAAATATGCGTCGCGGCGGCGAGTTGCTGGAACTTGCTTTTCGAAAACCAAAACGCAACCGCACCCGTTTGGTGGTTCTTTGCGATGTGAGTAAATCGATGGAACTCTATGCCACCTTCCTTTTGCAATTCATGTATTCCTTTCAGCAAGTGTACAGCCGGATGGAGACCTTCGTGTTTGGCACGTCGCTGCAATACATCTCGCCGCTTTTAAAGCAAAACAATTTTGAACAGGCCATGCGCCAGGTCAGTGCTGCGGGTGAGAGCTGGAGCAGCGGTACCCGGATTGGCGAAAGCCTGAACAGCTTCGTGAAAGAATTTGCTTCCCGCGTGCTGAATAAACGCACCATTGTCATCATCCTCAGCGATGGCTGGGATACTGGTAATGCAGAACTGCTCCGCCAAAGCATGGAAACGATAAAGGCTCTTTCGCGAAAAATCATTTGGTTAAACCCGCTGGCGGGCTTTACCGGCTACCGGCCGGAAACCGCCGGTATGCAGGCCGCGTTGCCGTATGTCGATGTGTTTGCACCGGTTCACAATGCAGACAGCTTACGCAGGTTGAGTAGATGGCTCTGATTCGGGTTTTGGCAAGTGAATTTGTCAGAATAGGACTTCAATGACTTTTTATAATCCTTCCTCTTAAAATGAAAAACAAAAAGTGTCACTTGATTTCTAGCTGGCAAGAGAAACATGTCGAAAAGGCAACAATGAAAAGCCGTTCAATCTTGAAGGATGTTGCTCACGATGGAGTATTGGTTAAAGTCGGGTTTTTTGTTTGCCTGCTGAGGCAAATGCTAATTCGAATTTTGATATACAATGATCGTTCAACGCTGAGTCAAAAAGTCCAGCAGGTAACTGGTGGTGATAACGAGCTAGTGCTCATTTCCCCTCGACATTCCTGGTTTTCCCAAATTACAGTTAGCGGTATTCTTTTCTCCCATGTACGCCTCTATGCAAACGATTGCGAAAACGAAAAGAGTGAAGGCGGGAAGGATGGTAATCCAATCAATTCCTTCTTGTTTTGCTGCGGTGCTGCCAGATTGCTTTACAGTCCATATACTAACAGTGCTATTTGCTGCCCCCAATGCAGAAGTCGTCAAATTAGCGGCATAATGAATTCCCGTTGGCATGGCAATACCTTTGGAATAGATTGCAGCCAATCCAAACACCAATCCCCAAACGGCAGGTCCATAAAATGAGCTTGCAATTGTCCAGCCGTTAGCAATGTGGTAGACGGCAAAGAGTACGGATGTAATGATAATCGACAGTCGTATTCCGGTTTTTTCTTTTAGGATTTGGAGAGGATAAGCCCGAAAACCCAGTTCTTCCATAAACGCAAGGGGAAGCAATGGCGCTGTCACAAGGAGAAAATGCAACAGATTGCTTCCAGGATTAACAGCAATTTCCATGTTAGTAAAGTACAAAACACCTCCTGCCAAAAGCCCCATTAATAAGACACCGACCATAACGCCTCCAAAGAACTTCACGATAGTATTTCGCTCAAACGTTAACCCGACGTCTGAAAACCGTTTTCTGTCAAATTTTAAAAACAGAACTGTCGCTAAAAAAGCGGCAAGTGTTCCAATAATTCCGTGAGCCAGTCTTTCAAATTCATTCGGAATCCAGTTTTTTGCAAATGAAAAAACGACCAAAAGTGCGGTAAAAACAAAACAAAACAGAACTGCCTTTATAATATATTTTCCCCTGAAGTTGTGTCGAATGGTCATTTCCACTTTTTGAGATAGGGATTGAACTACGTTATCGTGTAAGCATTGACGCTACGGCTGCATTCATTGTTTGTCCAGCCGGGAAGCAATGCCGGGCAAATGTACAGTTGTTCATTGATTGATTTTAGCCGCCCCTCTTACATATGATCCCGT
Source organism: Flavisolibacter nicotianae (assembly GCF_003628535.1). Taxonomy (GTDB): domain Bacteria; phylum Bacteroidota; class Bacteroidia; order Chitinophagales; family Chitinophagaceae; genus Flavisolibacter; species Flavisolibacter nicotianae. The sequence continues at coordinate 17,527 of NZ_RBCI01000010.1, read as the reverse complement.
TGTGCGGAGCCATTTTGCTTTTTACCTGATACCTTCCGAGCCTTTGTTACCTGTCGGTGTATACCTGGAAACTTTTACTTTGTCACCAATTTCAATGGTCAAAAGATCTTCGCCAATCTGTAAGGGTCCGCCATAAGTTTTTTGCGTACGCACGGCCAATTCAGAAATGGCCGGTGGAGGAATGGAAGGATCGGACGTTAACAGGACAATATGCGAATAAACTGCAAGCCTGGGTTTTATTTGTGCAAACACTTTTCCTGCATCTTCCGGCGATGTATGGAAGCCGAGAATTTGTTTAACCAACGGTGAATTACGTACAGAATCTGCCTGCGCAGCCGCTACTTCATGAATAACGACGTCTGCTCCTTTTGCATGCTTAATTAAGTTTTCACTGTATCGCGTATCACCGGAAAGAATGACTGAATGACCCCCATAGTCTATTCGGTAACCGAGTGCCGAATCAATGATGTCGGAATGACGAACAGTGAAAGGTGTTACTTTAATTCCTTTGCTTTCCCAAATGAACCCTTCTTTAATATCGGTAGCATTCACAAAAACGCCACTGTCAGCCTTATTTTTTTCTTTACTGCGAGTGTTGATATCCCAGGAAAATGCTTCTACAAGATTTGCCATCATTGTCCTTGTGCCATCGGGTCCGAAAACCTGGAACGGCGATACTCTTCTTCCGTACACTGCCGGTATCCACCCGGTAAGCCACACATCGGGAATGCCAACGATATGATCTGAATGAAGATGCGTGAGGAACAAGGCATCTATCTGCCCCAAAGGAATTTTCAATTGCCAAAGTCGTTGAGCTGCCCCGCGTCCACAATCAAATAAAAGTTTTTGTCCGCCTGCTTCAACCAATATGCTGGGGCCAAACCGTTCGATGGATGGAACCGGCGCACCGGTTCCCAATAAAGTAATCTTGATTGGAGATTGCGCATTTGCACATGACACAGCGACAATAAAGAAAAGAAGAAATATGCCCTTACCCTTTTTACTTTTCATTGTTGCCAATTTTATGGTTGTAAAAATTAGTCCAGGAATTTATTTCCGAATGATGACTTGTCAATTATGCCGTTCAACAAAGTGAGGCCTGCGATGAAGTGGCATTCATTGTTTTTTCGCCTTTTAGTACCGTTGCATTTTGGTTTATAGCTCAATTTACAACTTCGGCCGCTCTTTTACTAGGACGGTTTCAGCCAGCTGCATGCATGCAGAGGATAGAATTTTATGTCGTTGTTTTTCCCGCCCCTTGCGGCAAAAATAAAGTCCCTTTTGTGAAGCAAATCCACGGTTCCGTTTTTAGGTTTCCCTTTGCAGAACACTTGGTCTTGTAATTATATTTCACAGGCTGAACCAAAAATCTCTGATTACCCGTGAATTTGACCATCCCATCTACACCAAGGAATTGGCGTTTCGCAATCACCAACCTTCCGGGAGTAGATTACCCCGTCTTTTATGTTTCGACTCAACGCAAATTGCCTGCTCCCGGTAGTACATGTCACTTGCACAAAAAAACCCTTGTCGAAACAAGAGGTATGATCGATTGATTGATGCTATGTGAGAAAATCAGTTACTATTTCAACCGGCGGCGACCAGCAACTTTCTGCACCGCAAAGAAGCATGTTCATGTAACGTCGATTTTTTGATAACAACGTTCAGCGAATGGCCGGTAAGTACTTGCTGAAGAGAAGGATAGAAATAATCGAAGCCCCCGCGACCCTGGCTGGATGCTTTTTTTTACCTACTATTTATGCATCGACGGCCTGGAAAGCCTTCAAAAACTCCATATGCAAATACCGGTTGACTTGGCTGTTTTGTGTTTTGACGACCGCGAACCTTTTGACTTCTACCCCCCGGGATTTCTGCCATCCGCCAGCCCATTGAAAGAATCGGAAAAACGGCAATGACCATTTTATTCGATCAACTGAAATCAACGACAGAAATTGTAAAAAGCACCCACCAGTTTATTCCGGGTGAGCTCATCGCCAGGGGCTCAACACCACGGCGGGAAACCCATTTGAACCAAACAGGAAAACGGCTCCTTCACCAGTAGCAGTCGCAGAGACGATCGATTGCCTGGCAACTTGCGAAAGACAATGAAAAACGTTTAGAAGGGACTGAACTCGAATTTCTGTCCGCCAACAGTCGCCTCGTACATCAACCCGCCTTTCTGCTGGGTAAAGATCATAACACCTTCTGCATATTTTGCTGTTGCTGCAGCACCGGTTTTCACCGCGATAGCCGAGACCTGTGCAGACAATTCCACTTTGTTTTCTTTAAACCGATCAAGCGTCTCTTTGTTTTCAAAAAAAATCACTTCCCTGTAGGCCTGGCCGCCGAATTGAAAGCCGATGTTGACCTGTCGCATACTTGCTTTCCCGATCATCGCTCCTTTTTCGTAGACAATGCCATTGCCGGCAGCGCCCCCTATGCCAATCCCTCCCTTTCCGATATTGGGAAAAATGGCATAACCATAGGCCTCATTAAAGAGATTTTTCATCAACGCATCAGAGCTGAGAAAGGCTTCTTTTCCGGCGGCTGCGTCCTTGATCAATTTTTTGTCTTTTGCCGATTGGGCACCGGCCATACCGGCGATCAGCAAGGCAGAAAAAAGAAGTGCAACTTGTAAAACCCGGATACTGGTAAGTTTTTTCATGTCTGGTTTATTTAGTGGGTGAACCGCTTCAAACAGATTTGTTCTTCCTAGCAGCCTCTTTGCTTTTTACCCCGACAATCCCGATGCTCCCGTTCCTCTAGTTGAAGGTATGAACAAAATAAGATCACTATTGACAACCAGCAGCGCAAATCCTTGTTGAAATGAAACTTGCTAAACCGGTCATTTAGCTGCATTTAGCCAAAGCAAAAAGCTGCAGCAAAAACCAAGCAATTACCCGGCCAATTGCCTAAACAGGACGATAGCAAGCAAGTGCTAAACGGGCTGGAATCCAGGGCGGCCAACCCACTCTGCAAAGCGATGGATGCGACTAGGTACACAAGGTTATGAAAGAAGAAGCAAGGAAAGCTGCAGAACAACGGATCTTCGAAAACAACTTCCCAAAATTCTTAAAAATGGCAGCCTCCAGCAGATTTGCCTGGATTTGCGATAAATGTTTAAAACAGAAAAGAGCAATTCGAAGAACACCTATGCTGTATCGTTGGTCAAAGTGCCAGGTCCTGGCATTTCATTCTTTCACAATAAACGACAACGTTTTTCTGCAACTGGGTCGATCTTCAACAGGTCGCAGACGCATGCAATTGATTTTTAGTAAAGGGAAAAACAAAGGCGGAGCCAGGAAAGTGAATAATGCTCTTGTTGGGTGTTTATGCTGCCGAAATGTAGGTTATTTTACGTTTGCTGCCCTTATTGGCGGTTTAGCCACAGTATAAGTGTCCGCCGGCACACCAACCGCGACAACAAAACAAAAAGCTTGTTAATGTCGTTCTTCGAAGATGAAAACCGCTTTACTTAGCAAGTGATTCCCGCTACCATGGCAAAACAACTCGCTTTTCTCCTTTTTCTGAGCACCGTATTTTTCAGTGCATCGTCGCAAGCACTCGACTCTCTGGTGGACCTGCAACACAAAGCCGACCCACAGGAGAAAGTGTATGTTCAGTTCGACAAGAGTTATTACAATCCCGGCGAAACCATCTGGTACAAAGCCTATTTTTTCACGGGCAACGAGCCTGCCGATGTCAGCAGGAATTTTTATGCGGAGCTGATCGATTTTCAAGGCAATGTGCTACAGCAAAAAGTCGCTCCCATCCGGTTTTCAGGAGCGGCTGGCAGCTTCGACCTCGACTCCAATTTTCGCAAAGCGGCCATTTACTTCAGAGGCTACACCATTTCCGAACTGAACAGCGATACCGCTTTCCTGTTTACAAAAGCCCTGCGAGTGCTCTCGCCAAAAGCTGCGGCAACAAACACGCCCCTTTCGCAAACAAAGCCAGTGCTGCGGTTTTTGCCGGAGGGCGGTGACCTGACCAATGGTCTTCCCACGGTAGTGGCCTTTATTGCCGCTAGCCAGGCGGGCGGGCCGGTTACTGTTACCGGAAGCGTGGCAGATAACACCGGCATCAAAGTGGCTGAATTAGTAACACTGCACGATGGCATGGGCCGCTTTGTTCTCATGCCACAGGAAGGGAAGACCTATACCGCCACCTGGAAAACCAGTGACGGAAAAACCTTTCAAACACCGCTGCCGGCCGCCCAGCCACAAGGCGTGGCGTTGCGGATCACCGATGCGGCAGCGGGCAAGCGCTTCACCATCCAGCGCACGGCGCAAGTGCCCGAAGCAAAACAGCAACTGCACCTGGTGGCAATGATAAACCAGCGTTTGGCCTTTCAGGCCAATGTGGACCTGCGGAATAAAGATGCAGCCTCCGGCGTGTTTCCCACAAAAGACCTGTCATCGGGCATATTGGTCATTACGCTTTTCGACAGCAACAACAAGCCACTGGCAGAACGAATCAGTTTTGTCAACAACCACGATTATGAATTTGACGGCGATGTATTCCTTTCGCAAAAAGGTTTGGCCCGCCGGCAGTTGAACCGCGTGGAAGTGATCATGTCGGATACCTTGCCGGCCAATCTTTCGCTGTCTATCACAGACGCAGACCTGCACGAAACCAACCGTCTCGACGACAACATCATCAGCCGCATGCTGCTGACTGGTGAGCTACGGGGAAAAATCAACGATCCCTATTATTATTTCTACAGCAACGACGACAGCGTTTCCGTTTACCTCGACCTGGTGATGATGACTCATGGCTGGCGGCGCTACAACTGGGATAATGTGTTTGCCGCCACGCTGCCCGTACCGCGATGGAAAGAAAGCAACTACCTGAGTCTGAAAGGGCAGGTTGCCGGCATGCCACCGGGCAGCTACAGTCCCGACCTGCAACTAACCGGGATTTTAGAAACGGCCGACTCTGCCAAGACCATTATCAACCTGCCAATTGATCGCAAGGGGAATGTCTTTACCGAAGGTTTGGTGTTTTATGACAAGGCCAGGCTTTATTTTAATTTCAACAAGAAATCCCTTTCGTTCGACAAGAGCATGCTGCTATTGGACAATGGTTTGTACAAAAGCTACAAAAAAGCAGCACTTGATTCCGCTGTCCTGCTAAACCTGCCGGAGGTGAGTACCACAGCCCTTGCCGGCAACCAAAGCAGCAACAGACTGGCAGTTCAGGCAAGGCAGCAATTGGCGCAAAAAGGCATGCTGGAAAACGTTACCGTCAGGGCAAAAGCCAGGACGCCCAAGGAAATGATGGATGAAAAATATGTGAGTGGACTATTCTCCGGTAATGCCAACAGCTTTGACCTGGTGAACGATCCCCTGGCCGGCGCTTACATGGACATTTTTCAATACCTGCAGGGAAAGGTGGCCGGCTTGCAAATTACGGGCAACGGCAGCAACACTTCTCTTAGCTGGCGCGGCGGTACCCCGGTTCTTTACTTTAATGAAATGCAAACCGACATCAGCATGATCGCTTCCATGCCGGTCAACGACATTGCCTATATAAAGGTCTTCCGGCCGGGTGAAAGCATTGTGTCGGGCGGCGGCGGTGGTGTCATTGCTATTTATACCCGCAAGGGTGGCGACGTGCAGCCTAGCACCACTGCAAAAGGATTGAATGCCGTGCAGTTGATGGGGTACTCTCCCGTGAAAGAATTTTACTCACCCGATTATGCCATGCCAGGTGAAAGGGATGCAGCAGATGATGCACGCATCACCTTGTACTGGAACCCGGCCATTTACATGGACAAAGGTCGAAAGCATCTTCGCTTTCAATTTTACAACAGCGACATCACTAGGCGGTTTCGCTTGATTATGGAGGGCATCAATGCCGAAGGAAAGATGATCCACGTGGAGAAAACAATCTCGAAATAAAGGCAAGTAGTAGCCTGCAAATTTGAATGTCCCCTCCTTTTAAAATCCATGGAGAAATCGCACAAGCCTGCTTACGTTTAATGAAGTGCAGCGTTTATCATCCCGGCGTTTATGCAGAGGAACAATCCACTACAACAAGTCTGGTTCTTTTGCAGTCGCAGAAAATGGACTGCCTGCTACGATTGCCTGCGGCAAATGAAATTGCTGTCGCATGATTGTACTTGCACAGACATAGGTATTTTTTTCTGGATGACGATTATTTCCAAAAGCTGGCGCAACTCTCAATTACGCAGGCCGTTCGACATATTTGGTGGTTGCAGATGAAAACGAACCAGCCTTCCAAGATGAAATTGTCCTTTGCTTTTGATGCCGTTCCTGAACCAGGTCAAGACGCGGCGAAATGAGTCGTTACTTAATAACGACTTCGCTAAAAAGGCCCGAGTCCCTCAGGATCCGCACATGTTGTTTCACTTCCAGGCAATCCCTTACACGGCAATGCGGAAGTTATCCTTTGGTACACAAACCGGCGATCTTAGCTATAACAACTACTCATCGTTTTTCATCAGGAAAACACCTAAGCCAGCTGCAAGTGAACAACCTTCGCATGATAACATCGTTGGGCCAGTTCTATATCTGTTATGCTCAATTCTGCAATGATCCGGTTGCTGATCCTGTCGAGCTGGTATTTTGTAAGGGCAACAACATCTAAAAACTCTCTAAGGCGAAGAATGGTCTCGAACTTTAAACAAACCCTTTTCATAAGACTTCTGCTTTTATGAGATGATCAATCCATTCCCGTTCGATTGTTGAAATACGAACCAGGTTTTTGCATGGCAGGAAACCGCCACAAAAACAATTCCGTTGGCTCGGTATAATCAAACTTTCTCAAAAAACTTCAAACCTTAAACAAAGTATTGTAGTAGACGATAAGTATTTTTACTTATTTGACAGGAAGATAATAGATCAGTTTGTTGATGCTATTCTCACTATTGCCTTGCGCCAAATGGGAGCGTTTTTCCCCCGCTGTTGCTAGTTAGTAAACTCCCCGCCTCACATAGATCAACACGCCGCATTTTAGCTAACTGGTTTCCCAGGTGATTAGCTGGAGATGAAAGCCTTTCGCCAGGTGATCAACCACTTCCCTTGCCGTCCTCTTCGCCCAGGGCCTTCGCTGGCATTGTGTGGCGATCGTTGCGAGCCCCTTCAATGCGGTGCCGGGGGCCGGTTTGTCCCGGCAGATTTTGTTCAAAAAAAGGGGCGGCAAAAAGGGAAAGGAAAAGACGCCACCTTCAGCAGGTACATATGCATTGCCGTTGTGAAGGACTTCATCAACCCATTCCTGTCCCGGTGGCATAGCGATCCAGGTTGATACCTGCTGCTGCGGCATAGTTACGGATCAGCGCCTGCCGGTAGGAGGGCAATTCCTGCAGGGTGATGACACCATTCACCAGGCTATTCACCATTTTATTACTAAGTATGAATTTGGCGGCATGGCTCCCATATTGCTGCTCCAATGCCTGCTTGATGGGGACAAATATTTTTTCCCGGTCCTCTGCAGCTTTTCGCATGGCTGCCTGTTGGGCAGGTGTCGGTTTCGGCCGGTGTTGTTTTTGGGGAGAAAGGTTTTGGGCGGTAGCTGCTCTTCCGGCCTGTTCCAGCTGCTTCAGGAGTTGGGTGGTAAAGCGGCTGTTTTTGAACCGGGGATGCACCCCCGGTTCCCGTAAAATGCTTTCCGGCTGGCGGGTGCCGGTAGCCAGGTCTCTAACCAGTTCTTCGCTCATTACCTGGTAAGCCGGCCGGTTCATGTACCGGGCCAACTCATCGCGATAGCGGAACAGCTCATTGGCAATGTATTGCTCCCGCGGACTCAGGGTATACAGGTCAGACGGCTTCAAAAAATTTGTTTTGGCTGGTGCCGGGTAAACGATGGTGCTTAGCATCTCCTGCTCTTCTCGAACAAAGGGCAGAAGAGCCCGTTCCGCGGCCTCGGCTTCCAAGATGGCTTTCAGCGGGTGCAGCCAGATCACGTCTTCAGCCGCATACTGCACCTGCGCCGGCGAAAGCGGCCGGCGGAGCCAGTTGCTCCGTTGTTGCTTTTTATCCATCCGGAAGTTCAGCTTATCCTGCAGCAATACGGTTAGCGAAGTGGGCTCATAATTCAGGAGACGGGCCGCCACTTCGGTATCAAACAGGTTTTTAGGAAAGCACCCGAGGCTGTGCAGCAGCCGGAGGTCCTCGCCGGGAGCATGCACGATCTTTTGAATGTCTGGCGATTCAAACAGGGCATACAGTCCGCTGAGGTCAAGGCTATTCAATCCATCGAACACAAAACAGACCTGGGGCGTTGCCACCTGCACCAGGCAAAGGGTCACACCATAACCATAACTGTTGTTATCAAATTCAATGTCAAAGCTGAGGGTATCGCAGCGCCCCAGTTCCTGCAGGCTTTGCAGTAGCGTATCCTGCTGGTTGATTAACTGCACTGGGGTACTTCCGGTAGAGGATATAAACAACAGGTAAATAGTTTAGCATGCAAAAATAAGATTCTCCGTTTACCCGGGTCTTTGCGAGGGCTTGGCTTTCCCGGGTATGGTCTTACACCTTTCTTTTTTGACGTTCAGTTGTCAATTTGAATCAGCCGCACGTCAGCGGGTACCCCGGCCAACCTGCCGTTCCCCAACAATCTATTTCAGCCTGTCCAGCTCCGCTTGAGTCAATACAGCTTGCCTGCCGGCGTACTTCTTTCTAATTTCCATGACTTCTGCCGGCTTGATCTCCCCGGCTTTGTTGCTCCACGAAGAGCGGATGAAACTGAGCACCTGTGCGATGTCCTCATCCGTGAAACTCTTATTATTCCCAATCCCCGGCATTTCGCCGTTGATCTCCGGTGCCTTATACACTTTGTCGTTCACTTTTATAGGCCCGGTCAATCCATACAGAACAATCGGAATAAGCCTGTTCTTGCTGCCTACCACCCATTCTGATTTGTTGAGTGGCGGGGCAAGTGATTTGATCCCGTTGCCGTCCTCACCATGACAGGTCTGGCAGACTGCATTGAAAAGCTGATATCCTTTGGGAAAGGTTTTTTTCAATATGTCTGGGTTTTTTCCCTGGGCATTTTTACGGTTGTTGATGACGGTTGCCAACCGTTTATTGATCACCATTGCTGTATCGGCGATCACTGATTTCACCTGTTTTGCAAACACCTCTTCCCTTCCCTTCATAGCGCTGATCACCGCATCGGCAACATAAATATTGTTTGGATAGAGGCGCACCAATTGAAGCAAAAGCTGATTTGCTGCAACTCCGTTAGACGGCATTATCGAATTGGCGACAAAGGCCAGGTATGGCGCCAGCAGCGTATCTTTTTGCCCGGCAAGCTGTTTCAGAACGGGAAGGCCGGTTTTGTGCATCTTCCCGTTGCTGATCAGAGATGCCATGGCACCGAGGGCCTGCACACGAAGCTGGCGGTTTGCCTGCTGCAGGAGCGGGAAGATATCTTCCTCCTGCAGTAAGCCCAATCCTTCCAATGTCCATAAGGAATGATTGACCAGAACCGCATTGTTTACCTGCCGCAAATTTTGCCTGAGCAAAGGAGCCAACTGCGTCAGCTTGTTGTCCACGATGAACTGCTGTGCTTTGTCCCTCAGCCATCCATTCGGATGGTTGAGCAGCAGGGCAAGGCTGTCGGGATTGGAGGGCAGAACGTTTGTTGCGGCAATAGCCTTCCCCTTCGGTACGATTTTGTAAATTCTTCCGCAATTCAGCGGTTGTGTCAGTTTTCGGCTTTTGATCTCGCCTTTGAGATAGTCTGTCAAATAGGTTTCGTGCTGGATGATGCCCCGGTACATATCGACAATATACAGGGCGCCATCAGGCCCGTTGTACAAGGTCACAGGGCGGAAGCGTTCGTCCAGGCTGGCCAAAAACTCTTTCTTTTCATAGGCCTGCTTGCCGGTTACCCGAAACCCACTTTCGTCTAAGATGTTTCGCTTGATCAGGTTCGCGGCCGGTTCCCCAACAAAAGCATTCAACTGGTGATCATTGCCAAACAGGCCGCCCCGGTAGATGACTGGCCCGGAGGCCGCCGTAAAATTTCGTAGTCGCAGGCTGTCATCCAGCACACCCTTCATATACCCCCTGTTCACACCCGGTGTAGGCCGGATGGGATAAACCCGGTTATCGGGGATAATTTTTTCTTCAAACCCGGCGATGTTTTTTTGAGCCGGATTGGTCGCTCCAAAACCCGGCAGGTAATAATCACCCAATAAATTCTCGGAGTTGTTGTTGTAAAACAGCCGGCCATCATTATCCTGCGAGATCCCCCATTGGCCTCTGGAATGTGTCCGTTCAACCAGCCACTTTGCACCTTGTTTTCGGTAACGCTTCGTGCAGTTGGCGCTGTAAATCCAATTGTCCAGACCGCGAAACAACCCATTGGCCTGGTGCTCGGGATTGCCGCCGGCTGCATAGGTTGAATCCACCAGTGTTTTCCGGCCGGGTTGATCGTTGTTGTTTTCAACAAACCAAAGATTGGGCGGTTCGGCAACCAGCAGCCCGTTTTCGATCAGGCTCAAAGCCCTTGGTAAAACCAGGTGGTCCAGGAAGACTTTCCGGCTGTCCATAACGCCGTCTTTGTTCGTGTCTTCGAGGATAGCGATCGTACCGGTTGGCTGCTCTTCACCTGTGCCCGACGTATCCGGCATATAGCTTTGCATTTCACAAACCCAGATGCGCCCTTTTTCATCAAAGGTCATCGCAACCGGTGAATTGACCAGCGGTTCTGCCGCCACCAGCTTTATGGCAAAGCCCTCTTCCATTCGCATCTTTTTGATGGACTCTTCCGGGGAAAGGACCGGTGCATTCGCGATGGAATTTTTAATCGCTGCGGTATCCACAGAAGCCTGATCGGTTCTTTGCTCGCCGGAATGGCAGGCTACCAGGAAGAAGATCGCACAAACGACCGGAAACAGTTTTCCATAGGTCGAAAGGCTGAACTTGTTAGAAGGAATAAATGTTAGGCTTAAACGAAAAGACATTGCGTATTCTTATTTCTACAAAAAAAATAAACAGGTTTTACAATGTTACAACCGGATGAGCAAGCCGGAGGTTTTTGTATCAATTGATGACCCCAAAAAAGGGAAATGCATTCTGTGGCGGGCAGCCTTTCTCCCTCTGTTCTCCTTCGCAGGCAACCTGCCGCAAACCGTCCAAGCTGGTGTGAGCTGCACCTTGCGTCCTCTCCGTCTATTTTTTTTGTTTTTGCTCGAGCAGTTTGGTGAAATAACCGCCCACCACTTCTTGCCTGGAAGCCTACCTGTCGTCCGTTGGTTGTCTCGTGCCAGTCGCTCAGCGGCACCCGGGTGGGGGAGTTCGGTGTAGCGTACCGTGTAGGACTCGAGATCGGACGTCGGTGCAATGGGCCGGTAACGATCTGGGTCTTTTCCTAAAAAGCGATACACGTTGCCATCCACGTTGATCCAACCCATGAGCGACTGGACTTTTCCTGTCCAGTGGCGGGTCGAGGGGGCCGCCAGTTCATCGGTGTTGGACCTGATACTGGAATAAGGATTGTGCGTGATCAGCGGGTAAGCCAGTGCCCGTTTTACCTGGGCATTGGCCGGAAAGAAAATTCCTAAAAGCCAAAGGGTCAAGAATTGGGGACAAAGTTTTGTCATGGTCGGTTTGCTGTTTGTTCGTTTGATCATTTTGTCGCTGGCGGTGGTTTTAAGTCATTGTAATACTGCAATGACGGCTGGGTCTTTCTGCCCGGCAAAGAATAGGCAGCGGGGAAAAACGTTGAAAACAAAGAACAGATGCATTGCAACAAATTATCGCATTACCGGGCCGCCAGCAGGCAATCGGGAAAGGCCGGAAGAAAAGTTCTTCCGGCCTTTCCCGATTGCTATATGTTAGAAAGATCTGCGCTTTAATGCGTGTCTTCGTCGGCTACGGCATCCTGCCATTTTTCCCACATCGCTGTGCCGGCATCGTAACCACTGTAACCCGGATTTTGATGGATGCGGGCTCCACTATTGGCGTCGATAGCGGACTGGGGGATCGGCCAGTTGATATTGTGCGGCGCCATGGTATAGGAACGGTTTTTCACCGTTACTCTTCCCTTGTTGTAAAAATCGCTGTAATGCTGGATGCGCTGGAACCAGTAACTGTTTTCAGACAGGTTGTCTACTGAATAGGTATTGCCCCACTCATCGGATTTGCCGCTTAGGGCAAGACAATACGAAACGCGGCTAAGCTCAGTAAACCGCCATTCTTCCATGTTCAGTTCGCGGGCACGCTCATCCATGATGTCGCCGATCGTTACGGTTGTGAACAGTTGGGCACATTTTGCACGCTGTCTGACCACGTTTACATCGGCCGTTGCACCGGCAATATCGCCGCTATAATATTTGGCTTCGGCACGCAGCAGGTAGGTTTCCGCCAGGCGGTAACAATACCAGTCGCCAGCACCACCGCGGTGGTTCGCTTCATTGGGGTTTTGAGTTTCAGTCGGGTCTTCGATGTAATACTTGTAATGGGGCCAGTCGAACCAGTTGCGAACGGTATCAGTACACAAAAGGGCACCGGAAGCACTGTAAAGGCGAAGGTTTTTGCCAAACCACGCCGTGCTGCTGGGATCATTGTACTTGATGGAGTCCATACGTGCCCAGTTGCCGACTGCGCTGTTGTGGCGCAGATCGCCCTGGTCATCCACACCGTTTACATACCACACGGATTTTTGGGCAAAGTAAGTCGGGCGGATATGGGCAATCCCGCGGCCAATGGCATGAACGTAATCGTATTGTGCCCGAAAGCTTGCATTTGACGTCGGGTAAAACCGAACAGCCTGTTTCCCATCGGGAGCTTTGGTAGAACCATTGTCCAGGAAGGGAAGCCAGTTACGCATGGAGTTCATCTTGACCCCCATATCGGTATTGTTCCGGTTGATCATGACCAGGATGGTTTCCTTATTCGCACCGATGGCTTTGTTTTCGGGGCGGTGCAGGTCCCAAACTACGTTGCGGGTAATCGGCCAGGTTCCTGCGTAAGGGCTGATGAAGGTTCCGAAATTATTTGTCATCAGGGAGTAGCCCGAGAGGTTGATCAGGGTATCGGCTTGTTTGATCGCTTTCTCGAATTGTCCTGTTGCCAGGTAACATTTGATCAGCAATTGGCGGCAGGCGCCTTTGTTCACCAATCCAACCATATTCATTTGTGACTGGTCGGGCACCCATTGCACCGCCTGCTCCATATCCTCCGTCATTTTCTGCAAAATCGCTTCACGCCTGGTGGTGCGATAATTCACTTTCGGGGATTCAAGGATTTTCGTGACCAGGGGCACGTCTTTGAACTGAAAACAAAGCGCCATGTACCGGAAGGCCCGGTGAAAGAGGGCCCGGCCCCGGTATTGGTTCTTCGTGGCCTCGTCCAGTCCGTCTACCGACCCAACGTACCGAAGAATGGTATTCGCATATTTGACCCCGTTATAGGTCTCTGTCCAAAAATGACCCAGTTGTTCCGGCAAACTGGTGGGCGACAACCGGGTGGCAATATCCGCGAATATGGCACCATCATCGGTTTTACCGGCCACCGCCACGTCAGAAAACATGTATTCCGAATTGATCGGAAGACCAATGTCCTGCGAGGACGTATTCGTCCAGTACCCCCGCAGGTGGCGATCGCAAATAGCCATTGCCGCATCCAGGCCGCTCTTCGTTGAAAAGGTGGCGTCGGGCTCGAAAAACGATTGCGGCTCTGGTTTCAAAAAATCTTTTTTACAGCTCGAAAAGCTCATTGCCATTCCCGCCAAAAGCAGGAAAGTGAGTGATAGAGGAGAGGTTCTATGCTTAGAATAATATTTTTTCATGACTCTTTTTCTTTAAAAACTTACGTTCAATCCAAACGTGTAGATTCTCGGTGCAAGTCCACCGGTTTCGATATCCCAGTATTTCCAGGTCTTGTCTTTTTTCCAGACAGCCACGTTGCGCACGGAGGCGTATAGCTTCAGTTTTTCGATCCCGCGTTTGGCAAGAAAGCCTAACGTCGGTGCATAGCCAAGCGTGACATTGTCCAGTCGGATAAACGAGCGGTCGTAAAGCTTACCCGGCGAATTGAGGTTTGACGGTCCCCTGGAGTCCAGCCGTGCAACCTCGTTGGTTGGATTTTCCGGTGTCCAATAAGTTTTTTCATACGTATTCTGCATGTAGGTGACCTGCGAGGTGCCGTTGTCCTGGTTCAGGTAAGAACCACTCAGGCTTTTATGTCCCCAATACGAATACATATTGAACGAGAAGTCCAGGTTTTTATAATTGAACTCGTTTCTGAGCGACCACATGATGGGCGGATTGGTCTGACCCAGGAATTCTTTGTCGTTGTTATCATACACGGGTGTAATGGTGCCGTTGGGATTTTTCACATCGTTGGCGGTATTGTTATTGGCCACCTTCGGATCGCCTGGACGTTGGCCATACTTGGCGGCTTCTGCCGCTTCGTTGGGCTGCCAGATGCCGGTAACCCGGTAATCCCAGATCACACCGATGGGCTGCCCAATAAACCAGCCATTGCCAACGTCATCTCTTTCTTTTGATCCAATCACATTTCCCTGCGCATCCAGCACATCAACATAATCGTAGTAAAGATGCTTGATCGTGTTTTTGTATTTCGAAAAACCGAAGGTGGTATTCCAGTTGAAATTCTTTTGGCGGATGTTCTGGGAAATCACCGAAAGCTCAAAGCCCCTGTTCTCCACTTTACCCAGGTTGGTGGTGATACTGCCAAATCCGGAGAAGCCGGGCAGTGACCGGTTCATGATCATATCTACCGTTGGCGTGATGAAGTAATCAAACGTTCCGGTGATGCGGTTGTTCAGGAAACCGAAATCCAGACCGGCATTGAAGGCTTCTGATTTTTCCCAGCTCAGGTCCGGGTTGGCCAGGCGATCCATCAAAAGGTACCGGTACTGCAGCAGGTTGCCGCTGGGATCCAGGTAACCCATGGTAGCCCCGGCGCCGATACCCAGGTTGGCCAGCGCCAGGTAAGGGTTGGCCAGTGCCCGGTTACCGTTTTGTCCCCACGACAAACGTAGCTTACCGGTGCTCAACGGTTGCCAGTGGAAGAACTTTTCGTTGGTAAAGGTCCAGGCAAGCGCCGCAGAGAAAAACGTGGCCCTCGGATTGGACGAACCAAATGCCGAATAGCCATCGCGACGAACAGAAGTCGTCAGCATATAGCGGCTGTCGTACGCATAGAACAGGCGGGCCAGCATCCCATCGGCGGTTTCCAAAATATCGTCGGTATTGTACGTACTCTTGTTCTTATCCCCGTAAAACGTTTCGTGGAAACCCAGCACATCACTCGGCAGAATGTTGCGGGCTTCAATTCTATCCTGCCAGCGTTGCCGTTTTTCCGACTCCTGCACAAGGGTAACATTTACACGGTGCTTGCGGGCAAAGGTCTGTTCCCAGTTGATGGTATTGTTCAGCGACCAGTCGAAACGCTGGGTTTGTTCGCGGTTCACCAGCCCGTTGGTTCCCTTCCAGTCGGGATGCTGCGAGGATTCCCAGTAACGGTCGTGGAAGAACTGGTAACGCGGCGACGCATTGAAGGAATAGGTGATATTGAACGGCAGTTTCACTTTGGCGTTCAGGATGGTGTTCAGTACCATGTAGCCTTTGTCCAGGTCGAGGTACTGGCGGTTAAACGCGTAATTGTAACCGTAGTTGGCGACCGAACCATCACCCATCGGGTGAACCGTCAGGTTTCCGTTGGCGTCCTTGTACGCGGCATAGGGAGAGTTGCGTAAGATTTGCGCTCCCCAATCCACGGCAAGGTCACCGTCCGTACGGTTTTGGAAATTGATGTTCGCACCGATGTCCAGCCATTTGGTGATTTTGGCATCCAGTTTCAGGTTTGAACGAACGGCACTGTAGGTGTTGCCCCGGGCCACCCCTTCATTCGACAGGTAACCGAGTGACATGTAATAATTCAACTGGTCGGTGGCTCCCGACACGCTGATGTTGTGATCCTGGCTGATGCCCGTTTGAAAGCTCTGGTTGTACCAATCGAAGGTCTGGCCATTCAAAAAATTCGTCAAAGACGTTGCCTGCAGCAGCAGTCGCTTGGCCCAGATTTCCTCCGCAGAAGCCGTACCGTTTGTGGCAGCCGTATAGGCTTTCCATTGGTCAACGGTAATCCCATATTGGGCCAGGTTTTCGTCTGTCGGCCTGTCGTAGAAGCCGGGCAGGTTTTTATTTTGCGTCGCCGAAACAGGCGTTTGATAGGCTTCGTACTTACCGGTCGCCGGATTGATTCCGTACGTTGGAGCCTTGTACCAATCCTGCCGGTATTGCATGTAGCCTTCCGGCCCGAAAACCTTACGATTGCTCGCCATGGTAGAAATACCGAGATTGGACGTCAGGTTGATCTTTGGCTTGCCTTTTTTCCCTTTTTTGGTGGTGATGATCAAAACACCATTAGCCGATTTCGCTCCGTAAATGGCCGCAGCCGAAGCGTCTTTGAGCACATCGATCTGCTCAATATCATCGGGATTGACTTCCGATAATTCTCCGTAGAAGATGGTGCCATCCAGGATGATCAGCGGGTCGTTGTGTCCGCCATCCGTATACACCGAACGCTGCCCGCGAATGCGGATGGTACCCCCTCCTTTTGCCGAAGGGTCGAAGCCCACGCTCAATCCAGGCGTTCCGCGAAGAAGATCCTGCACCGTCTTTGGGTTTTCATCCGCAATTTTGTCGGGGCGGATTTGGGTGATCGACCCCGTGAGGTCTTTCTTTCGTGCCTGGCCATAGCCAATCACCACCACCTCGTTCATATTGGACGTCCCTCCTTCCAGGCTGATGTTTATCGACGATCGCCCATTGACCGCAACTTCCTGGGAGGTATAGCCACTGTAACTGATGACGAGCACACCGTTGCCGGGCACCTGGGGCATCGTAAACTTTCCTTCATTGTTGGTGGTGACACCTCGTTTGGTTCCCTTTAAAACAACGCTGGCGCCGGAAAGCGGGCTGTTTGCCATATCGGTGATCTGACCGGAAACAGTCATGGACGAAACCTGCGCCAATAACCCAAACGGCAGGCAAAGCGCTAAAAAGAAAACCAGCAGAAAACCAAGGCTTCTTGGCTGTTCCTGGGCATACTTATCCCGGGTAAAATCTCGCTTTCGGAAGCGCAAGAAATTTTTCATAACATTTTAGTTTTGATCAAATTTGAACGTGTGGAATTTTGATAAATAATTAGATAAGAGAAAGAACTTCATTCATCTCTTTTGAATGGAAACGTTTGTTTAAAAATGAGTGGGGAACAGCGTTCTCCGGCAGGCAAAACCGGTTACAGGCAAATGTCTTTGTATGATGATCTTTTTTTAGTTCTGATCCAGGCTGCGGCACATGACGCAGGCTGTCAGATCAGTACTGTTTATTATGAAGAAAGAGTGATCAGCCTGAAGTCTCGTTCACCACTGACCACTCCTTTTTGCGATTTAATATTTGAACACTTTTCCACCGACCATGACTTCTTGTGTTTTTTCATCGAAGGTGGCCTTCAATCCCGTGTGGGCGGCGGCGGTGGTCATGATGTTGGCGATGGAGTGCGAGTAGCCGGCC
>NZ_RBCI01000009.1 GCF_003628535.1 Flavisolibacter nicotianae | reverse complement strand
CCATTCCGAACAGAGAAGTTAAGCCCCTCATGGCCGATGGTACTGCACCACAATGCGGGAGAGTAGGTAACTGCCATATTTATTAAAAAAAAGCCTTTCAGAAATGAAAGGCTTTTTTTATGCACATCACCGAAAAATGAAAAGGAAGGGTGACTTTCTTTGCCTCGCATTCAAAGGTCATTCTGTATCTTGGTTGGACTTTAAATAGTCACATTCCGCAATGAACCCCATTTCCCGTAAACAGTTTCTGCAGAATTCTTCATTTTTTTTAGCAGCGTTGGCTGCAGGTCCAGTTCTTGGCTTTAGTAGAAAACCAGAGCCTGTTTTAGCTTTTTCCACATTGGGTTGCCCCGACTGGTCTTTTCAGCAGATTACTGATTTTGCTGCACAACATGGCTACAAAGGCATTGAAGTGAGAGGCATTCGCCGCCAAATGGATTTGCCACTCTGTGAAGAATTTCGTTCAGAAGAAGCGAGGAAGAAAACGCTTGCAATCATGAAACAGAAAGGCTTGCTTTTTGTGAATTTAGGTTCTTCCACAACATTGCACTTTCGCGAAGGAACTGAACGGCAAAAGAATTTGGCAGATGGAAAACGTTTCATCGATCTTGCCAACCAACTCGATTGCCCTTACGTAAGAGTGTTTCCGAATAATTTTCCAAAAGAGCAGGAAAAAAACGAGACCATAGATTTAATAAGTAAAGGATTGTTGGAGCTAGGCGATTATGCCAGGGATAAAAAAGTAACGGTGCTCCTGGAAACCCATGGTGATGCGGTCAGGGTAGACGATCTGGTAACCATCATGCAAGCTGCTAAACATTCGAATGTTGGTTTGATTTGGGATGTGGCAAACATGTGGACGATCACCAAAGAGCCGCCGGATGAAGCCTACAGACAATTAAAAAATTATATCAGGCACACGCATATCAAGGACGCCAAACTGATAGATGGCAAAATCCAATACACGTTTCTCGGAGAAGGCGACGTTCCTATTTTTGAAGCGATCGATGCACTGGCAAAAGGTGGTTATAAAGGGCATTACAGCTTTGAATGGGAAAAGCTGTGGCACCCGGAAATTGCCGAGCCGGAAATCGCATTCGCCGACTACCCCGTTAAAATGAAAAACCATTTCAACAGTCGGTAGAATGGTTAGTTTGTGGTTTACAGCTAAACTATTTTTTTACAACAAAGCCAAACGAAAGGAGCAGCTAATATCCTTCTATAAATACCTTAAATTATTTTTCGATGCCTGGCGACTCAACACGCATCAATATAAAAGCAAGGAAGCAAAATACCTATGACGCTATAGTTGTTGGTTCGGGTATCAGTGGCGGCTGGGCAGCCAAAGAATTATGTGAAAAAGGGCTGAAGGTATTACTACTTGACAGGGGCCGCAACGTGACCCATGGCGAGTATCCCACTGCTACCAAAGCGCCATGGGAATTCCTGCACCGACTGAACTTAAGTGAAGCAGATAAAAAGCAAAACTTTATACAGAGCCGCCATTACTCTTACCGCGAGGACAACAAACATTTCTACATTAACGACAGCGAGAATCCTTACGAAGAGATCAAGCGTTTCGACTGGATACGCGGTGACATTGTAGGCGGCCGTTCGCTGCTTTGGGCAAGGGCCTGCTATCGATGGAGCGATCTTGATTTTGAAGCCAACCTGAAAGACGGTCATGGCGTAGATTGGCCAATCCGGTATAAAGACATCGCTCCATGGTACGACTATGTCGAGTCCTTTATTGGCGTCAGCGGTAACAGGGACGGCATATCTGTGATCCCGGATGGGCAGTTTCAACCTCCATTTGAAATGAACTGCGTGGAAAAGCATTTCAAAGTGCAGGTGGAAAAATCCTTTCAAGACCGGAACGTGATTATAGGCCGAACCGCCAACCTAACCAAGCCAGTGAAAGGCCGTGGGCAGTGCCAGGCCCGTGATCTTTGCCACCGCGGCTGCCCTTACGGCGCTTATTTCAGCACCAATGCCAGCACCATTCCGGCCGCTTACGATACGGGCAATCTTACCGTACGGCCGCATTCGCTGGTGAACCGGGTACTGTACGATGAGCAAAAGCAAAAAGCAAGTGGTGTTGAAATCATCGATACGGCGACCAAACAAACCGAGGAGTTTTATGCAAAGCTTATTTTCCTCAATGCTTCCACGGTAGCCACTGCTTCCATCTTATTGAATTCAATCTCTTCCCGTTTTGCAACCGGGCTTGGGAACGGCAGCGACCAGGTGGGCCGCAACCTGATGGATCACCACAAAGGACTTACGTTTTCGGCGCAGGTCGATGGTTTCGAAGACAGTTATTACTATGGCCGCCGGCCTACCAACATTTACATTCCACGCTTTCGAAATGTGGCAGCTCAGCACCCGGGTTTTGTTCGTGGTTATCATTTTGGTGGCAACGCCTACCGTTCGCGGCATCAAAGCGACATTCCGGTTGGCGCAGCGCTGAAAGAAACCTTATCTGAATTAGGGCACTGGCAAATGAGCCTGTATGCCTTTGGCGAATGTTTGCCGTACCAGGAGAACCGCATCACCTTGAACAAAGACAAAAAAGACCAATGGGGGCGTCCGCTGATTGCCGTCGACTGTGCGTTTAAAGAAAACGAGAAAGCCATGCATGCAGATGTGGTGGAAACAGGCAAAGAGATACTGGACGCGTCTGGCTTCAAAAACGTTTCCGTCAGGGGGAGTATTTCGTTTCCCGGCAATGCCAACCACGAAATGGGAATTGCCCGCATGGGAAACGATCCCGGTACCTCGGTACTGAACAGGTTCAATCAAATGCACGAAGTGCCCAACGTCTTTATTACAGATGGATCCTGTATGACGTCAGGATCTTGCGTCAATCCCTCTCTTACCTATATGGCATTGATCGCCAGGGCCTGTGATCATGCCGTCAGGGAAATGAAGAAGATGAACCTGTGAACGCTAGGCATGCAATCCCTTCCTGTAACCCGATTGTTGGCAATGTTGATCTTCATGAATTCCAACGCAAACAGCAAGACAGTTCTGCTTCAAAAACGATGTCAAGTCCTTCCATTTTCTGCGCAGATTTAGTTCCTACTTATTGAAAGGCACTGTTCGCTTTCCTCCCATTTTGCCGGCAAACAAATACGGCACAATTTGTGGCTTTACAAACTATAGCCAGCGATCTTTTTGCTGCATTTATTGCAGCGATCTCCACCACATTACCGCCCCGGTTATTAAGAGGTATTATTTTATTGATAAACCTTTAAATATTGAACGATGGAAGAAAAGAATAGAAAAAACAGAATCGAAGAGCGCAGAACAGCTGACCAGGACGATCCAATGACAACAAGGGAGGTTATTCGTGAGGTGCAGGGCAATCCGGATATGGATTTGAATGATTTAAAGGACACTGATCAACAGACAAGTAGCAGCGGTGAAAGTGGTCCCGGTGCGTTTGGTACCGACAGAACAAAAGGGATGAATTACACACCCAATGACGCATCGGGTGTTCGCAGTGGCGGCTTCGCCGATATGGATGACCAGGCAGCCGGCGGCGCCGGGCATAATTCGGGTTTCCGGCATGGAATGGGTTCGGACCTCCATCCAAAGAAAGGTGTTACAGGAAGTGATTATGATGGGCAAAATCCCACCTCCTAGGTCACCTGCGAGGCGATAATTGATAGACACTTTGAAAGCAGTTCCTTGCCCGTAAGCATACGGGACAAGGAACTGCTTTTTTATGAATCGTTTCGTTGATGACAGCGGTTCTATGGTGCCTTATCCTTTACCGTCACCTCATTATGCGAAAACAAAATACCCGTATTTTACCTCTGCAATCTTATTCGCCTGTAAGAACTGTTTTGCTGCCGGTTGCAGATAGAATTCTAAAACGTTGATATGAACAGAATGTACTCAGGTACTTTGTCTGGTATGCTTTGCCTCGTCCTGCTATCCGCGTTCAACTCAGGGCCGAGTGAAGTTATAAAGGAAAAAGAAAGCAGGAGCGTTGGTCTCGAAAAGACGGTTTCGAATACCGCTGCACAGGGCTGGCGGCCATTATTCAACGGAAAGGACCTCACCGGCTGGAAGCACGTCGGCAAGGGCAGCATGTCGGTGGAGGATGGTCTTATCCGCGGCCACGGCGGCATGGGCCTGCTCTACTACACAGGCGAAAAATTCAGCAACTGCACCATTCGCGTGGTGTACAAAATGCAAAAGGAAAACAGTAATTCCGGCGTGTTCATTCGTATCCCGATCGAGCCCAGGGAAGAATGGATGCCGGTGTTTTACGGCTACGAAGTGCAGATCGACAACAATCCCGAAGCATCAAACGAAGACGATACCCACGCCACCGGCTGTCTCTACTCAATGACGAAAGCGTTATCCAGACCCGGTAAGCCCGGACCGCAGTGGAACACGATGGAGATCACACTGGATGGTCTTCGCACCATTGTAACTGTTAATGGCGTTAAAGTCACGGATTACAAAGAAGGCGACCCGGTACCGGAGCGCAAATTTGACTTCGAACCTTTTCGCGGTCCCCGTCCGCTTGCCGGATTTATCGGCCTTCAGAATCATGGCGAGGATGATGTGGTGTACTTCAAAGAAGTATCGGTTAAGCCGCTCGCCGGCAATAAAGCTAAAGGGAGATAATTGCCATCGCTATCGCTTATTTTACGATGCTCTCAATCGCTTCTGCAATGGCTTTTAAAAGATCGGTTGGAACAGAACCGGCCGTTTTCTCCGGGTCAACAATCGCCCGGTAATTTCGCTCTTCGTCGGGCTCAAACGCCACGTCTATGCCATTGACATTGACCAAAATGCGATGGGTGTAGCCAAGCTGTTGCAGCTGCGCCGGGAAAAGCCGTTCTTCTCCGTTGAATAGAACCGGCAGGTCAAAAGGTTCGTCCATTCTTCCTGTTTCTTCAGTCGATGCAAATGCTTCGCCAGATGCTCGGAATGAGTCATTTTTTTTCACGAAAACAGACATTTACGGGCCGTTCAGAAGGCTTGAACATAAGCCGGAAAGTTGTAGTTTAGCCATCCTTAATTCACTTAACAAACTTCTTGCTATATGTCTTTTCAATTAACACCGGAACAGGTTTCTGCCTACCATCGTGATGGATTTGTCTTTGTGCGCAACTTCTGTTCGTCAGGGGAAATTGAGCGTTTGTACGGCACGGCACTCGAAGACGACGCCATGCGTAAAAATGCACTTGATTTGAATGATCAAAGTGGAAAAAAAACCAAACTCTCGCTTTGGTTCACACCGGGCAACGACGTGTTTGGCTACCTCACCCGCAGCGAAAAAATGGTTCACTCTGTGGGCCAGCTACTCGACAGCGATGCACCGGTCTGTCATTTTCACTCCAAGCTGATGCAAAAGGAGCCGCGGGTGGGCGGTGCCTGGGAGTGGCACCAGGACTATGGGTACTGGTACAAAAACCAGTTCATGTTTCCCGACCAACTGATTTCGGTGATGGTGGCGCTGACGCCAGCCAACAAGGAAAACGGCTGCCTGCAGGTGATTAAAGGTTCGCACAAATTAGGACGCGTCAATCACGGTTTTTCCGGCGAACAGGTAGGTGCCGATATGGTGATGGTGAACAATGCGCTTAAAACAATGGAACTGCTTTATTGCGATTTGCAGCCCGGCGATGCCCTGTTCTTTCATCCCAATCTTTTGCATCGTTCGGAAGCTAACTTATCCGATCAGCCGCGCTGGTCGATCATTTCCTGCTATTGCTCGCAATCCAATCTTGCCTACAATGAAACGTCGACGTCGTGGAAAACGCCTGTCTCCATTGTACCCGATGAGTCTATTTTGAATTGGGCCGCCGAGTCGCTTTCCAACGCCGATTTTCTGAAAAAGGAAAATGACCCGGCACTAAAAGAAACAGGGTGGGAGAAGGAAGTGGATGTGAAATAACATCCGCTTCACCGATGTGAAAACGGTGAAGAAACAAAGGGTTTGAATGATCAATTTCAGTTCGCGATCTCGTATTCAGAGATCACCTTCCGCTTAAATTCCAGGACCTCGGGGGAGATTTTGAAGCCTCTTCCACCGTAGGCTTTTGAATAGGTGTTGATCTGTTCGCCGGAAGAAAACGTTTCTTCATCACCGTTTGTGCCAACGGTGTTGCTCATATAGACCAGCTTTCCCAATTGCACATTGGCACGGCTGCAAAGTTTGTTGGCCGATTTCAGCGCATCATCATAAGCCAGGAGATCGGCTTCCCTGAACAAACTGTCGGATTTTGAATGCCCGAACTGTATGCCGGAAATGCTGTTGATCTTTGTTTCCAGCAGCTTGCCGGTAAGTTCTGTAAATTTCTCAATGTCGTTCAACACAAAGTCGATTGACTGCGAGGCCTGGTAGCCGGTAAATACCGGCCTTCTGCCATCGTAGTTGTAGTCTTTGTTGGCAGAAATGCTGCTGGTCTTGATGTCGTTTTCTTTGCTGCCATAGTGCTCCAGTATACTGACAACCGAATCGACTGTTCCCTGGGTCATCCGCACGGCATCAACCATTCTTGGCTGGGTAAAAGAAACGTTGAGGGTAAGGATAACCAGGTTTGGCTTGACCCTGATCTTGCCTTCACCGGCCACTTTGATCGTTTCTTTTTTTGTTTCTGCAGGGTTGCAACAGGCAAGGAAAACCAGCGCCGCAAAAAACAGGCAGGTTGTAAAATAAGGGGGACGTTGACCGACGTTTTTTCTTTTTAAATAGCCTGTTTTCGTAAACGGGGAACTGTGAAGTAAGCAGTGGGGAGCAATTGGTTGGTGCATGTGGTTTTTTAGGTGAGATGCATTGCTTTTTTTATTCCATAGATTTTCCAAAATTGTTTGTTCAATTTTCTGCATCTCTGGTAAAAGTGTTTTCGGCTTCAAAAGTCCTGGGCACTGTTTCGTCGACGCTTTTTGGATAAAGCTCCCTTCTTAACACTCCCGAGGTTTTTAAAACCCGCAGTGCCCGAACTCTTGAAAAACAGCCGGTCTTATTTTACCTGTGGTTTGCTAAGTCTTGTCGTATCGCTTTCGAGGAAGGGAATCGAATAGCCACCAATGTCGATCAGCGCTTTGGAAAAGCGCTTGCGCAGCAGGGCCGTATCTTCTTTTCCAATACCGGTTCCATACAGGTAAAGCGACTGCAGTTTTTTCAACGAATCCAGTTGTGAAACGCCGGCCGCCGTCACCTTCGTGCCGACCAGCGATAACACCTGGAGATTGTGTAACCCGTTCAGCAACGCCAATCCTTTGTCCGTAATGGCCGTGTTGTTCAGGTAAAGCAAGGTGAGATTTGTGCATCCGCTAATGGTGGCCAACGCTTTATCGGAAATTTTTGTGTCACTTAGTTTTAGCCAGACCAGTTGCTTCTTCAGCGGCAGCAATAAGTTTACCTGTTCATCCGTCAGGTTCGGAGCAGTCACGAAATTGGCCTGCAGGTAATTACTCTCCTGCGCTACCGGCACCACTACCACACCTGCTTCCCTCAGTGCCCGAATGGCATTTTCATCTCCCTTTTCAACCGACGCTGCCGGCACAGTAGCGGGAGCTTTGGGCTGCAGATGGTTGCTTTGCAAGGCCAGCAAAACAGGCTTCAGCTTTTCGGGTTGCGGCAGGTCCTTAACCTTTTTTGTAAAATCGGCACCCTGGTCAATCCACCAGTGGATCAGGGCAAGTTCCCTTTCGTTTACCTGTGGCTTTGCCTTCGGCGGCATGTGGTGTTCGTCTTCCCGTGGCAACAAAAGGCGCTTGACCATTTCACTTTGGTCGGATTTGCCTGCCAGGATAATTTCGCCGTCTTTTCCACCCTTCATCAGCAATTGTGGATCATCCATGCGAAGGCCGCCTTTCTGCCTGCGGGCCGAATGGCAACTATAGCATTTGGTTTGCAGCACGGGCTGAATGACGTCGTTGTATACGTTTGCTTCCTGGATGTTGGCGATCGGTTTTCTTTTGGGAAGTGTATCGCTAATGGGTTCCAGGCTTGCGGTTAAATAATCGCTACCGTGAGTCAGTGAACCTCCAAGGTGTCCTGTAAGAATGATCAGCATGAGCAGAGAGATGGAGGTGGCTTTCGTGACCATGTCATTTTTCTTCACCAAAATCCGTTGCATGAAGAGGAGAGATGCCGCTGCCACACCAATGCCCATCCACATATGCCAGCTCACCAGGTCGTCGTCATAATCGCCGCTTCCCGAAAGTAAAAAGCCGGTTATGCACGACAGGATAGCCGAGAACGTGCCGATCAGCAGAACAATCTTGATAACCGGCTCGGAAACGTTGTATTTGGGATAGGCCGAAAGCCATTGAAGTAAAATACCAATCAGCAGGATGCCGATGGGCAAGTGTACCAAAACGGGATGAAAGCGTCCGATGAATTCAGTGACGGTGAGCAGCACAAAAACTGGTTTAGGATTCAGGATGCATAACGCTTGCGCAAGGTATGCATCATATAGGCATTGATCGCCCACTGGTCGGCCAGTGGCTGGCGGGTATAGGGCGTGGTGGGCATATAATCGGGCGGACCAAACTCCGTTAGAATCGTCAGACGGCCGCCGCTTGCTTTTTTTCGTTCGACAATTTTATCCCACCAGTCGAAATGCGCTTTTACAGCCGCTTCCCATTCCGGCGCTCTCGGATCATTCACCTGCGGGCCTTCCGGATGCCCAATGCGGGCATGAATGTGTTCGGTATGGGCCAGCGCCAGCGCAATGTTTTCCGGCTGGTCCTGCAGCAGCGATTCGCTGACGTTGCACCAGTGCGATACGTCGAACGTGATCTTGAGGTCAGGATTTTTTTGCAGGTATTGTTTTGCTACAGGTGCCGCAAACAGCATGCGTGAGCGATGTGTTTCGTGGCAGATAAGAATGCCTGTTTGTTTTGCCAGCGTAGTGGTGTGATCTATAAATGCCTGGTTTTCGTCCACGCTAAAAAAATCCTTACCGGAGTGGCAGTTGATATAAAGGGGCCGTTGAATCTTGTTGGTCGCAGCGGCATCAATCATTTTTTTGAAATAGGGAAGGTGTTCCTCGAAGGTGCTGTGATAAGCACCTACCAAAAAGCCCACCTCGAGGTTATATTTTTTTAAGGCGGCAAACA
This sequence comes from Flavisolibacter nicotianae, assembly GCF_003628535.1. Taxonomy (GTDB): domain Bacteria; phylum Bacteroidota; class Bacteroidia; order Chitinophagales; family Chitinophagaceae; genus Flavisolibacter; species Flavisolibacter nicotianae. The sequence continues at coordinate 147,932 of NZ_RBCI01000009.1, read as the reverse complement.
GTTCATCCTGGCCTTTTTGTTCCATCGGCCACCAGATCTCGATGCCGTCGTAACCTTCTTTTTTTACCTTATTGCAATACGCATCTAGCGTGCCTTCAAACCCCCAGTTGGTAGCCAGGATTTTCAGGTCAAAATTTTTATTTTCCATATTCGTTGACATAGGCGTGGCAAACGTATTAAAAGATGAAAGAAAGAATGCAGAAGATGCCGATACGGTTGTCTTGATAAATTTTCGTCGGGTATTGTGCATGTTGTTTTTCGCTTGGGTTACGTGATGATTTCTTCAATGACCTTTCCCGAAACATCCGTTAAACGGAACGGTCTGCCCTGGTATTGATAGGTGAATTTTTCGTGATCGAAGCCCAACTGGTTGAGCAGGGTTGCCTGGATATCATGTGGCGTGACCTTGCCGCTGATGGCGCTATAGCCGATTTCATCGGTCTCGCCGTACGTCACGCCTTTGCGGATGCCGCCACCCGCCATCCACATCGTAAACGCTTCCACGTGGTGATCGCGTCCTTTAAAAGGGTTTTGCTTGCCTTCGCGGTTTTCCATCATTGGCGTACGGCCAAACTCGCCGCCCCACACCACCAGTGTTTCTTCCAGCAGTCCACGTTGTTTCAGATCGAGGATCAGGGCCGTCATGGCGCGGTCTACTTCGCGGCATTTGTTGATGAAGCCAATGTCAATGGCAAGCGATGCATCGGTACCGTGGCTGTCCCAGCCCCAGTCGAAGATCTGTACAAAGCGGACGCCTTTTTCCACCAGTTTCCGGGCTAAAAGAATGTTGTTGGCCAGTGCTGCCTTGCCCGGTTTCGTCCCATAGAGGTCGTGAATGTATTGCGGTTCGTTGTTGATGTTCATCACTTCCGGAGCCGCGATCTGCATTTTGTAGGCCATTTCGTACTGCGAAATGCGGGAGAGAATTTCCGGGTCGTTGTATTCTTTGTACTCTTCTTCGTTCACCTTGTTGATGGCATCGATGGAGGCCTTGCGCAGGTCGCGGTCCATACCTGCCGGATCTTTGATGAACAGCACCGGGTCGCCTTCGCTGCGGCATTGCACGCCCTGGTAAACCGAAGGCAGGAAGCCGCTGCCCCACACGCTTTTGCCGGCATCAGGAAACTTACCACCGGAGGTCAGTACCACAAAGCCGGGAAGGTTTTGGTTTTCTGTTCCCAATCCATAGGTAACCCACGATCCGATGCTTGGTCTGCCCAATCGTGCGCCACCGGTTTGCATCAGCAGTTGCGCCGGCGCATGATTGAACTGGTCGGAACTGCAGGCTTTCAGAAAACTGATTTCGTCAACGATTTTGGAAAAATGCGGCAGGTGCTCGCTCACCCAGGCGCCGCTTTGCCCATACTGCGCAAACTTTGCCTGTGGTCCCAGCATCTTCGGTACACCACGGATAAAGGCAAACCGTTTTCCTTCGAGCAAAGAAGGCGGGCAATCCTGGCCATCCAGCTTCATCAGCTCCGGTTTGTAATCGAACATTTCCAGTTGCGAAGGAGCACCGGCCATGTGCAGGTAAATAACGCTTTTGGCCTTGCCGGGAAACATGGGCAGCTTGGGTGCCAGCGGGTGTGCCGGGTCGAAATCAACCGCTGCCGGCTTTCCCGCACCGAGACTACAGGATTGCAGCAGTGAGCCCAGGGCCAGTCCGCCAAAGCCCATCGCACATTCCTTCAGGAAATGGCGCCGCGTGTGCATGCGGATCATCGCTTCCTCTGCCTCTTTCACCAACCGCTGGTTATGGATTTCTTTTTGCGTCATGCAAGCGTTTTGACATTAATTTTTGGTAATGACTTCATCCAGGTTCAACAGGGCATTTGCCGTTACGACCAGTGCGGCCGTTTCGGGATTGTTATGCGAGTCGTTCACGCCAATCATCTCGCAGGTTTTCACCGGGTCGCTTTTAAATTTGGAATACGCTGCGGTATAAAGCATTTGCAACGCTGCCAGCTTCGCCGCATTGATTGGCCTGAACAAAAGCAATTCGTAGCCCTTGCTGATCGCTGTCTTTACATCGCCTGTTTTTGCTTCCTGTTGCATCCGGTAAGCCAGTTTTCGCGACAGGTCAAGATAGGCGGAATCGTTCAGCGTAACCAGCGCCTGCAGCGGTGTATTGGTTCGAATTCTGCGCGACACACACACTTCTCTTCCCACCGCATCGAACGTAATCATCGAAGGATAAGGGGCTGTACGTTTCCAGTATGTGTAGAGTGCCCGCCGATACTGTTCTTCACCCTCGCTTCGTTTCCAGTACTCGCCATTCCAGGGCGACATCCAAATGCCTTCGGGCTGCCAGGGCATGTTGCTGGGGCCATAAAGTTTTTTACTCAGCACGCCACTGGCCGCGAGTGCCTGATCGCGAACCTGCTCTGCCGATAAACGGACACGCATGCCGCGTTCGAAATATTTATTGGTAGCATCTTTTTCCAATGCTTCTTTGCTCACTTTCGAATCCTGCCGGTACGTCGCGGAAAGAACGATTTCTTTCAACAGCTTTTTTACACTCCAATTGAAATCGTACATGAACTGCCAGGCAAGAAAATCCAGTAATTCTTTATGCGTGGGTTCGGCCCCCTTCGTGCCCATGTCTTCCAATGTTTCCACCAAACCGGTTCCAAACAATTGCTCCCATAAGCGGTTCACCATTGTTCGTGCGGTCAGCGGATTTTTCTTGTCGGTAAGCCAATACGCAAGGCCCAGGCGATTTTTTGGTGCGTTAGACGGAAACGGGTTCAGTGATTTTGGTACGCCGGCTTCCACTTCTTTTCCCTTCACGAGCCAGTTGCCCGCTACAAAAACATTCGTTTTACGGTGAAGGGATGAAGGATTGTCCACCATGATCGGCGTGGTGGGCACATCTTTCGTGAGCAAGGTCCACCAGGTTTGCCGGATCGAGTCATAGCCCGCTTTTTCCTTCCCGGGAAAGTTTTTTGTGAAGTAAAACCAGTCAAATAACATCCCGTTATCCGTTGGTTTTTTCAGGGTTGGGTTGATGTAGGCAAAGTAGAGGTCATGGGTGCCTTTTTGTGCAGGAATATCGATGCGCTGTATCTGCCATCCCTTTGTTTGCGGAACCGAAATGGTTTTTACAACCGGGCCGTTCGGCTGATCCAATCGAATCGTCCACACACCACCGGGAGCAAAACTCATGTACCGGACCAACAACTGGTCGGCATCCTCCAGGTCAACCTGTGAAAGCCGTGCGGATGCCCTGTTGCGAAAAGCCAGCCATTTGGTATCACTCAATTCACTGTTCACAAACTGGTCGGCGCGAATGGAATTGATCGCAGGCTGCCATGTTTTTAGAAACCGGGAGATTTCTTTTGCCTTTTCGCTGTAATTGTTTTGCTGCAACCAATGCACGACCGTTTTGATTTTTGCACTGTCCTCTGCAGAATAGTGGCGAAGAAGCGGATAGTCGGCATTGGTGTCTTCATCCCGCGTGTCGTTGAAAAAGGCCATGAATTGGTAATATTCCTCGTGGGTAAACGGATCGTAGGGATGGCTGTGACATTGCACGCAGGCAAAGGTGGTGCCCAGTAAACTTTGCCAGGTTGTATTCACACGGTCGATGACGGCTGCCGTTCTGAATTCTTCATTATCGGTGCCGCCTTCATCATTTGTCATCGTGTTGCGATGAAAGGCGGTGGCAATGAATTGTTCGTCGGTGGCATCGGGCAAAAGATCGCCGGCCAGTTGTTCGATGAGAAACTGGTTATACGGTTTGTCTTCGTTAAATGCTTTGATCAGCCAGTCGCGGTAACGCCAGATGCTGCGGCCTGCATCGCGTTCGTAACCCTTGGTATCAGCATAGCGGGCCAGGTCAAGCCAAACAGCGGTCCAGCGTTCGCCATAGGCAGGCGATGCGAGTAAGGCATCGACCAATCGTTCGTATGCCTGTTCATGATTGTCCTGTAAAAATTGCTGCGCCAGTTGCGGAGAAGGAGGGAGGCCGGTCAGGTCAAGACTAACCCGCCGGAGAAGCGTTGCTTTGTCAGCTTCCGGCGATGGCTCCAGCTTGTGTTCTTCACGTTTTTCTGCAATAAAATAATCAATGTCGTTTTTTGCCCAGGCTTTTTTCCCTGAAGAAAAAAGTCCCAGTAAAGAAGTCGTCGGGTTGGGCACCTCCACTTTTTGCACTGGTGCATAAGCCCAATGCACACCCCACGTTGCTCCCTGCCTGATCCACTGCGTCAAAGTTGCAATTTCATCCTTGCTAAGTGGCTCGTGCTGGTACGGCATGCGTTCCTCGGGATCCGTTAACCGGAGCCGCCGGATCATCTCGCTTTGGTCGGGCTTTCCGGGTACGATTCCATAATGACCCGACTTCAATTTCGCCACGGCTTCTTCACGGAACAAAAGACTAAAGCCACCTTGCTTTTTCACGCCGCCATGGCAGCTGATGCAACTCCTGTTCAGGATCGGTTTGACCTGTGTATTGAAGTCGACTGCAGGCCGGTGTGTACTGAAAACGGCAAGGGCACCAAGGGCCAGCAAGGTGATCGGTAGGATAATCGTTTTTCGGTTGGCAAGCAAATGTTTCATGTCTGAATTGCAGTGGCGCAGAAGTAGGGAATGTACTAAAAATACAAGAAATGCTTTTCCGGCAGTGTTTAAAACTTTTTACAAAAAATTTTGGTTATCTAAATTGGAGCGTTTAGTTTTATTAAGTGTAAAATCGACGTTTATTGTGGGTGATTGCCTGATTGTTTGACTTTTTAAACTGCTGTATGGAAAGGACAACTGTAACACCATTCAACGATTGCATTCCATTTCGATTCTTATCTGTTCCCCTAAAACATTGTTGATTATCCGTTACGCTGTCTGAGCAGTTCGCCTCGGCCGGTTTGCTGTGTCTTTTCGGATTCAAAGAAGACGGCCGTGGTTGTTGTAAACATTGATGATTGCAATGCTTTGTTATGCAGAAAAACCAAACCCAAGCGTCCATACGTCCACCGACCTAACGATTTGTTTTTCCTTTCGGGAACGGTCGGTTCAACCTCTATTTTCTTTCTTCAAAATCACCTATTCATATGAATCATTTCCACACACAACAAAACCAGTTTTTGCTCCGGCGCCTGCACCGGCAAACCGCTTTGCGGGCTATGTTCCTGCTTTGCTTTGCAGCCACCTCTATGCTGCTGTTTGCACAGCAAACCATTCGCGGTAAAATTACCGGCGAAGGTGGTACGGCCATCCCGGGTGCCACAGTGCAGGTAAAGGGAACCGCAACGGCCACACAAACGGATGCCGGCGGACAGTTTACCATAACAGCGCCGGGCAATGCGACCCTGGTCGTTTCCTCGGTGGGCTTCGAACCACAGGAAATCAAAGTCAACAACCGCTCCAGCGTGAATGTTGAAATGCGTTCCACGTCCGCTGAATTGCAGCAGGTCGTTGTCGTTGGTTACGGAACGCAGCGAAAAGCAACTTTAACCGGGTCGGTAACAGCCGTAAAAGGTTCCGAAATCACCAAGTCGCCGACCATCAATGTGAGCAACAGCCTTGCCGGACGCTTGCCAGGATTGGTGACTGTTACACCGAGTGGCGAGCCGGGTTATGATGGCACAGTGCTGCGCATCCGAGGCATCAACACCCTTGGCAACAACGACCCGCTGGTGGTGGTAGATGGTGTTCCCGGCCGATCATTAGAGCGCCTCGATCCAAACACGATTGAAAGTATAACAGTGTTGAAAGATGCATCGGCCGCCATCTATGGAGCACAGGCTGCCAACGGTGTAATCCTTGTTACCACCAAGCGGGGAAAGGTCGGCAAACCCACGATTACCGCTTCTTTCAACCAGGCTTATAGCCGTCCCACCCGCCTCCCGAAGATGGCCGATGCCGCCACCTATGCCATTATGCTGAACGAAATCAACGATTACGCAGGCCGTGCGCCGAAATTTTCTAACGAGGAAATCCAGAAATACCGCTCCGGTGTTGATCCCTGGCGCTATCCCAACACGGATTGGTTCAGCGAGGTGCTACGCCCCTGGTCGGGACAAAACCAGGCCAATGTCTCCATCAACGGAGGCTCGGAGGCAATGCGGTATTTTGTTTCACTGACAAAGCGTTCGCAGGAGGGTTTTTATTACAACAGCGGAACCAAGTTTGGCCAATACGACCTGCGTACCAACCTTGATGGCAATATCAACAAGAACATTAGCTTCGGCTTCGATGTTGCCGGCCGCATGGAGGACCGCAACTTTCCCACCCGCTCTGCCGGAAGCATTTTCCGTATGGTCATGCGGGGCAAGCCCAACGAGATCGCCTACTGGCCCAATGGTCTTCCGGGTCCCGATATTGAATATGGCGACAACCCGGTGGTGGTGAGCACAAAGGCCACTGGATATGATCACGATAAGCGCTATGTGGTAAACACCAACGGCCGGATCAACATCAAGGTGCCGCAGGTGCCTGGTCTTTCACTGACCGGTAATGCGGCAATTGATAAGACCTTCCAGTTTCACAAGCTCTGGCAAACGCCATGGACGCTGTACTCATGGGATGGAACCACGGTTGACCAGGCCGGCAACCCTGTTGTAAAACCGGCATCGAAAGGTTTTGCCAGCCCTGCGCTTACAGAAGAAATGAATGACCGTCAAAACATCTTACTGAACGGCCTTGTGAATTACGAGCACCGTTTTGCTGGTGGCCACAATGGAAAAATCCTTTTTGGTGCGGAACGTATTTCTGGCAACGGTGATTACTTCAGTGCGTACCGCCGTAACTTCCAGACAGCTGTTATTGACCAATTGAGCTTTGGTGCTCAAGACCAATTCATGTCAAACAGCGGGACAGCTTACCACCAGGCACGCCTGAACTATTTTGGTCGTGTGAACTACGACTTCAGAGAAAAGTTCCTGGCAGAATTTGTTTGGCGTTACCAGGCCTCTTACATCTTTGAGAAGAGTCACCGTTGGGGCTTCTTCCCGGGGGTGTCGCTGGGATATAAAATTTCAAATGAAGATTTCTTCCGCAACAATGTTTCATTCATCAACGACCTGAAATTGCGGGCTTCCTGGGGAAGAACAGGTAATGATCAAATTCCTGAATGGAACTATCTCACCACGTATGCAGAAGGTGGCATGCGGGCACAGTCCTGGAACCCACCGCTGCCGTTTATCACCAATGGCAGCACGGAAAACAAAACCTTGTATGAAGTGCAGGTGCCCAATCCCATGGCAACCTGGGAGTCGGCCGATCAGCGCAACGTTGGCTTTGATGCACAACTCCTAAAGGGGCGCCTCTCCGTAACCGCCGATTATTTTGTGTACAAGCGTTCGGACATCCTGATCAAGCGCCGCAATTCCATTCCGGGTACGGCAGGCTTTGAAGCACCGGCCGAAAACATCGGCAAAACATCCAACCGCGGTTTTGACTTTTCCATTAACTACAACAACAATGCGGGCAAGCTGTCTTATACCGTTGGCTTTAATGGCGGTTATCAAAAGAACCGCATTGATTTTTGGGACGAGGCCGATGGTGTTCCTGCCAATCAAAAAACCACGGGCTATCCGATTGGAAGCAGCCTTTATTACAAAGCCATCGGCATCTTTCACACGCAGGCCGATGTTGAAAAATACCCGCATTGGAGCAATGCCCGCCCGGGAGACGTGATCTTTGAAGATCTTTCCGGTCCAGATGGGAAACCTGACGGCAAGATTGACGGTTGGGACCGGATTCGCATTTACCGCAGCGATATTCCCCGCTTCACCGGCGGCATTACGGGTAACCTGCAATACCTCGGTTTTGAACTGTCGCTGCTGATCCAAGGCGCTGCAGGTGCTGTCCGTTACATCAGCACCGAGTCGGGCGAGATTGGAAATTTCCTGCAGTCGTTTGCTGAAAACCGCTGGACAAAAGATAACCCCAATGCCTCGGGACCCCGCACCTTTAACAGGGGAAACGAGTACTGGGTAGGACAAGGCAATACCAACTGGCTGCAAAGCACCGATTACATCCGCCTGAAGAACATTGAGCTTGGCTACAACCTGCCCGCTTCTTTGTTAAGCAAGGCCGGTATGCAAGGCCTCCGGGTGTATGTAAATGCTTACAACCTGCTGACGTACAGCCCCAAGTTCAAGGACTTTGATCCTGAATTGGGCACGGGCAGCGGTCAGGGTTACCCCCTGCAAAAAACCATCAACCTGGGTGCTTCTGTAACATTCTAAAAACACAACTTTGTCAATCATGAAACGTATCATTTCCTGGATTTTTTTGGCAGCGATTGTGTCAAGCGCTGCTTCGTGTAAAAAAGATTTTTTGGATATTGCGCCGCTGGACAGGTATTCCGACGAGCAGGTGTGGAAAGACCCCGCGCTGGCGCAAACGTTTGTCAACAACATCTACCTCGGCATACCGCATGGCTTCAGCAACATCATGATGTCTTCGATGGTGGATGAAACAAGTTATAATGCCGATTTTGGGACCAGCAACGTCACCAAAAGCCTGCTCACGCCATCCGATATTGGCATTTTTGACCAGGGTTTCTGGACTGCCAACCGCCAGCGCGGCGTGCAATGGAACGCGGTGTACAAGTTTGTCCGTGCGGCCAACTTATTCTTCGAAAAAATTGAGGCTTCACCCATTGCCGATGCGGATAAAAACCGACTGAAAGGGGAAGCTTATTTTCTCCGGGCTTACCTGTATTCAAACCTGGTGTCCATGTACGGTGGCGTTCCCATCATTAAAAAAACATTCGGCCTTGGTGAGGATTATTTTGTTGCCCGTAACTCGTTTGATGATTGTATAAAATTTATTGTCTCCGACCTTGACGAAGCCGCAAATCTGTTGCCGCTGACACAAAGCGGTGTTAACAAAGGCCGTGCAACCAAAGGCGCCGCCCTGGCCCTGAAGTCAAGAATGTTGTTGTTGGCAGCCTCTGATCTTTACAACACCGGCAGTGCCTGGGCCGGTGGCTATGCCCACAAAGAATTGATCGGTTACGTTGGTGGCGACCGTACAGCACGCTGGCAGGCAGCAAGAGATGCGGCAAAAGCGGTGATTGACCTGAAGCTTTATGATCTGTACAAACCCGATCCGGCAAATGCGGCCGAAGCTACCAAAAACTATGGTGACATCTTCCTGCAGAAAGAAACAACGGAAGACATTTTTGTCCGCTATTTCACGGCAAAAATTGACGAAAACTGGGACGGCTATAACCCGGGCCTGTACAACAACCCGAACGGCTGGCATGGCTGGGGTAGCAACACGCCGATCGGCCAGCATGTGGATGCCTACGAAATGGCGGATGGCTCCAAGTTTGACTGGAATAATCCCGCTCATAAAGCAAAGCCTTACGAGAACCGGGATCCGCGTTTTTATGCATCTATCAACTTCGATGGCGCCAAATGGAGGCCGCGTCCTTCCGATGCCGCCGGCCGCGACCCGGTTGGCATTGTGCAAACAGGTTATTATGAAAAGCCTGACGGTACATTGATCCCCGGTTTGGATACACGAAACAGCCCGCTGGAAGACTGGAACGGTACGTACACCGGTTACTACATGCGCAAGTTCATCGACCCTTCCATCAATGCACAGTATGACAAACAGGAGCAGCCATGGCGCTACATCCGCTATGCAGAAATTCTGTTGAACTATGCCGAAGCTTCCCTGGCTTTGGGTGATGAAGTAGAGGCAAGAAAATACATCAACATGATCCGGAAGCGGGCCGGCATGCCGGCTGTAACCGAATCCGGTGCTGCGCTGGTTGAGCGTTACCGCAACGAACGCCGCATTGAACTGGCGTTTGAGGATCAGCGTTTCAGTGATGTGCGCCGCTGGATGATTGCGCCGCAAGCCTATCAGAATGCGCAAGGTATCAGCATCCGGTACAAAGTGGATGCAGCCGGTAACGTCATTTCCGCACCTGTTTACACGGTGATCAATGCACAGGACAGGGCCTGGAATCCACGGTTCTATTTCCTGCCGATTACGATGGATGAAATGAACAGGAACAAGAACCTGATTCAAAACCCGTTGTATTAACAGTTTTAAACGATAAAGTAAGCTGCCGCAAAGCAGCTTACTTTTTTTATGAGGTAAACCAAACAACAAAACAATCCATTGATATTACCTGCAGTGTATGATAAAAATGTTTCGTGGCTTTTTCTTTTGCTTGGTACGTAATGGTTTTGCCAAAAATCACTATCAGATGAACAAGAAATTTCTCATCGTTTTCCTGCTGCAGATCCCTATCAGCACGTTTGCACAAAACACAAACGGCACGTTTCTTTTCGACAACGACTGGCGCTTTTACCGCGGTGGTGCACAGGGTGCCGAAAGCCCTTCTTTTGTCGACAAAAACTGGCGCAGGATAGATCTTCCACACGATTGGAGTATTGAAGACCTGCCCGGTACTTCCTCGCCTTTCAGTCCGGCTGCCATCAGCCAGGTGAGTGGAGGATTTACCACGGGAGGAACAGGATGGTATCGCAAAACATTTCGCGTGCCGGCGGCGCAGAAAGGCAGGCGGACGATCATCCAGTTTGATGGCGTGTACATGAACGCCGATGTATGGATCAATGGCAAAAGCCTGGGAACGCATCCCTATGGATATACGTCGTTTTGGTACGACATTTCTGACCAGTTGAACGTTGATGGCAAAAATGTGCTGGCCGTGAAAGTGCGCAACGAGGGGGAAAACAGCCGTTGGTACAGTGGTTCGGGAATCTACCGGCACGTATGGCTGATTGTGACCAACCCGGTGCACCTGGCCCACTGGAACACCTTCGTGAATACGCCGCAGGTAACAGAAAATTCTGCCGCTATCAATATAAAAACAACCGTTCGCAATGACGGTGAGGCGGATGCCGCGGCAACGGTCGTCACGCGGATCATCGATCCAAAAGGGACGGAAGTTGCACGGGCCGAGACCAAACGCTCTGTGGGCAAAAAACAATTTACTGAGGTGGTACAGGATGTTTCCGTCAATCGCCCGCAACGCTGGTCGATTGACACGCCAAACCTTTACAAAGCGGTTATAGAGGTTCAAACCGGAACTGGAATAACAGATCGCACCGAAACGGCCTTTGGTATCCGATCCCTTTCGTTCGATGCAAAAAACGGTTTTCAACTAAACGGTCATCCCCTGAAGATCAAAGGCGGTTGTGTGCATCACGACAACGGGCCTTTGGGCGCAAGAGCTTACGACAGGGCAGAAGAACGCAGGGTGGAGCTGCTCAAGGCCGCCGGTTACAATGCCATTCGTTCGGCGCACAATCCGCCATCACCAGCCTTCCTGGACGCCTGCGACCGGTTGGGCATGCTGGTGATCGATGAAACGTTTGATATGTGGAGCGAAGGAAAAAATCCTGCAGACTACCATCTTTTTTTCAAGGACTGGTGGCAGCGCGACGTGGAAAGCATGGTGCTGCGGGACCGCAATCATCCGTCTGTTTTCCTGTGGAGTATTGGAAATGAAATTCCCGAAAGGGGACGGCCGGAAGGCGTGCAAACTGCACAAATGCTGACCGGTTACATCAAAAAGCTGGACCCGACAAGGGCAGTAACGTCGGCGGTAAACGGGCTTCAGCCGGATAAGGACCCTTATTTCGCTGCCCTCGATGTAGCGGGCTATAATTATGCGTTTGGTGGCGATCACAATACCAACAGTTTGCACGAAGTGGATCATGAGCGGGTACCGCAGCGGATCATCGTTGGCACAGAATCCTACCCGCTGGAAGCCTTTGGCGCCTGGATGGAAGTCGTAGATCACCCGTACGTGATTGGTGATTTTGTATGGACAGCCTTTGACTATATCGGTGAAGCGTCGATTGGCTGGCGGGGGTATTTCCAATACGCTAATTTTTACCCTTGGAATCTTGCCTATTGCGGCGATATCGATATCTGCGGCTGGAAGCGTGCGCAGTCCTATTACCGCGATGCCTTGTGGAAAGAAAACCAGGTTTCCCTTTTCGTAAAACCGCCGCAGCCATCGTTCGAGCCAAATCCAAACCGCGAATCCTGGAGCAAATGGCATTGGGACGATGTAGTAGCCGACTGGAACTGGAAGGGTTATGAAGGCAAGCCACTGCAGGTGAACGTGTACTCTTCCTGCGACGAGGTAGAATTGTTTTTAAATGGAACGTCGATAGGCCGGAAACGGACCGACCGCTCAACCAGATACATGGCAGTGTTTGATGTTCCTTACAAGGCTGGCGTATTGAAAGCGATCGGCTACCGAAATGGGCAGCAGGTAAAGACAATGGATTTGAGCACTGCAGCAACACCGGACCGAATAAAGCTGACGGCGGACCGCACAAAACTGGTGGCCAACAACCAGGACCTAGCCTATATAACTGTTGAATTGCTGGATAGTAAAGGGAAACGGAATCCGAAAGCAACCAACCTGGTTCAGTTTACTCTCAGCGGGCCCGGAAAAATTGTGGGTATTGGCAATGCCAATCCGGTTAGCCTCGAAAGCTACCAGCAACCGAAACGGAAAGCATGGCAGGGCCGGTGCCTGGTTGTGGTAAAAACGGAGAAATCCAAAGGCACAATCAGCCTGACTGCAAAGGCAGCCGGCTTGCCACTGGCCACAATTGCCCTTCAATCCAATTGAGATAGGAGAAGACGCTTCTGCCGTTTCGCTTCGGTAGCCTGTTGGGGATTGCGATATTGGGACTGCGTGATAGCAGAAATATCCTAGAATCTTCCTGTCAAATGGGTAACAACGATAGATCGTAATGTGAAGAACGGAACGGAAAGGAAAAAAGAATGCCTGCTGTGGAAACAGCAGGCATTGACTGCTTTAAGAAAACTGCTTCATGAGAAAAGTCTCTGTAAGTTTAAATATACGGCTTTCAAATAAAAATGTCAATTCTACAGTTAAATTTTTCCGAACGAAAAGCGTGTCCAACGGTTTCCGTTGCAATCGTTCAGGCAAAACGAGGGCTTTCCCTTTTAGTCTTGTGTGAAAACGGTTAAAGAAATTTGTCGGCCTTCGGAACAAAATTCAGGAAAGCCGCCTGCTTTACCTTGTATTTGCGTTTGTCGAGCTTGTAATAAAACGCTCCCTTTTTGGATGTGGACTTGTCTTTTGCCGCCTGCTTAACAAAAAGGCCGGTCGACAACAGTTTACGGGTGAAGTTCCGGTTGTCAAAAACCGTATCATAAACGCCTTCGTACAGGTTCTGGAGTTGTGGAATCGTGAATTTGTCGGGCAACAGTTCAAAAAGAATTGGATGAAGTGCCGCCTTGTAGCGGAGTTGTTTTTGCGCCAGCGCGACCATTTCATCGTGGTCGAAAATCAGCTTTGGTTTTTGCGAAAGCAAGAACCACTCGGCATGGTATTGATCGGAGATTTGTTTTTCGTATTTATGAATATCGATTAGGGCAAAATAGGCGACGGAAATCGTTCGCTCTTCGGGGTCGCGGTTAACTGCACTGAAGGCATTTAGTTGTTCGAGGTAGACGCCTTCGAGGCCCGTCAACTGTTTCAGGATCCGGTTGGCCGCCTCGTCAAGCGTTTCATTGGGAAGCAAAAAGCCTCCCATCAGGCTCCACTTGTTTTTTGCCGGCGCAAAACCTCTTTTAATAAGCAGCAGTTTGATGTCATTTCCATCAAATCCGAAAATGATACAGTCGATGGCAACCAGTATTGGGGAATGTTCGGCGTAATTTGTCATGAGAGAATAGGCGCTTGTCGGGTAAAGAAAATTCAATGTTCAGCCAATGTTGTAAACATAAGTAAACGTTGCAAAGAAGACATCATTCTTTGAAAAAATACATTCTTTTTGTCAAATAATCCTACAGGTTGTCGTTTTTGGATAACAAACAACGGCACTGGCCATGTTGTAATACATGACTTTATTCAGGCACCTGGTTTTTGGCACACGGAAAATGAAATTGAGCGATTGGCATTTCGGGGATTGGAGAAATTGCTTGGTGATTCAAATCGAACAGAATGGCCGGAAGCCGCACAGTTGGACAGCCTTTAAATATGCAGCCTGTTCTCTCCGAAACCATTCGGACGCTGACCTCCAGGCTCCACGACGGATTATAGAAGTTGGTGGAGGTGATTGCTGCTTTGAAAGCGGGGCCATCATTCAACCTGCGGGGGCGTAAAAACACGTTTCTAAAAGGAAATTATACAGGCGATTAAACTTTTTTGCTGCTTGCCCTTCTTATTCCGTTAGAAGCCCGTTTTTTGTGTCGTTGCCCCGTGAAAACGTTTAAGCCCGCTTCATATATAGTTTCTGACCCTGTAAAAGCGGCAACCATTTATTCATTCCGTAGCCATTCGAAAAGATTAACCCAGTCTGTCTATGACTGAATGTCCCCTCTCTGCCAGGGGACTTTTTTTTACAATTGTATGTGCAAATTTTTTTATAGCCGCGCAGCCTTTGCAAAACGGGTCGTATGGCCTTGGGTGGAAGGTAAAGGATAATCTTTTCAATTAAATTTCATCAACTAAAAATTCAATGTGAAAAAAATGATCGCGGTTAAGCAACTTTTATTCTTTTTTACAACGAACAAACAATACCTTTGTCTTATCTTATAAGCAGTTAGTTTTGGTTGCGCCCTTTGTTTCTACAAAGGGCTTTTTTTATTCCCCGAAATATCTGTCAAATTTTTTTCTTTCTTCATTTGTTATTCATTAAACAAAAACATTATCTTTAAAAACTTATTGTTGTTTATCAACCTTTTCTGTGTATCGAACGCAGGGTCCGTGGCTTCCGTGAAGACTTGCTAAACGTGAAAAATGACAATTGAACAATTTCGTGCGGTATCGCACAACGTGCAGGAAGTGCTCCTGAAACTCCGTGGGATACTCTTATTAAACCAGCAGGTCGAAGACATCCAATTGCTGCTTTACCAGGTAGATGGCTTTTATGTGAAAGTGACCTGTACAACTCCCAATCGCATCCGGTTGATCAAATCCTGCACACTCCAGGAAATCGATGATTTTCTGGCTTCTATCGACATCAGCAGCATCACCAAATTGGTGAGGTGATAAAAATAGACTTGTTCCGGTGAAAGTAATTTGCTTATGAGATCTCTCCAGTAGAAGGCGACGAATGCGTCGCCTTTTTTATGGCTTCTAAACGGGATTATTGCGTAGATGATCCGGAAACGACTTCCGCACCAAATTTTTCTATGGCTTGGGAGATTTCTTTTTCCGAGCAGTTGCAGGTGATTGTACAATTTCGCAGGTTGATTTCAACGTCCTGGGCCTTAATTCCCTGTTTAAAGTCCCAAAGCTGTTTGCTTGACTTAAACTTGAGTGTTACCTTTTGCATGGTGAGACCTGTTTGCGGACGTTCTTGAAAATGGTTTGAACAAGCAGAAGAAAAATTATTTTTTCCGTTGTTCAAACCATAGGCAAAAAGTATCGCATAAAAATAACCTTCTCCAATAACAAATGCAACAGCCGGCTGCCGGCTGGTTAGGGTAGTACTGTTTTCGAAATTAGATAAGGCTGTTGTCGGTTCAATTGGTCACCTACAAATAAGCCCTTTTTGCCGATTGTCGAATTTGGAGTAATAGAAAATGACGGCCAGATAGAAACAATGGCCAATAAGAAGGTATTGCCATGCGATGGCAAATGGGCTTTCTGCAACGATTTACTCGTTCGGTGATCGGAAAAAAAGCGACCGCTTGCGGATCATTTTTTTGTGAGCTGTGCGGCTACCTTGTGAAGCTTTTCTATTTCCTGGTAGTTGACACTGTAAAAAATACTTTTCCCTTCTCTTTCTGAATTAACCAGCTTTGCCCTCCGCAGAATGGCAAGGTGTTGCGAGGCAACCGATTGTTCTATGCGAAGTTTGACATAAATGTTGGTCACCATCATGCGTCCATTCTTATGGAGAAGCTGCAGGATTTGCTGGCGAAGTTTATGGTTAATGGCCCTGTAATGAAGGGCTGCTTTTTGGAGAATCAATGTCTCAATATCCAGTGGCGTCGGATTGTTCGCTTTCATAAACAGTACGTTTTCGGGCTGTAAATAAAAGCGGCATTTTTTAATATTACAAATCTTTCTGTATCACTACGAAAATTACCTGGCTGCCGGCTGTTTGTAATTGGCCGGTCCACAATCTTTCAACCTAAGAAACAGTGCCGCTCCATCGTCCGATAAAAGACATCCAGCAATGGTCCAGATGGTAGTCTTTCCGTTACAATTTTTATTCAACATCGCATTCGCCGTGCACGTTGGATTTGCTTTACCGGGTTTTTTCTTCCGGGTTGCAATAGCTGGGGATATTGATGGCGAACGTTGTTGACGAATTTTCCTTTTTGCAGTTACCATTTTTATTGCCGACACGGGAGCCGTTGCCTGAAGACCTGTGGGTTCGTTTTCGTTTTGCTTGTGGGATTCAGCATGGTAAACCGTATGGCTAAGTGCACTGATGGCGGTGACAGCCATCGCCTGAAATGCTTTTGCAGGCATAAACTATAGGTTTAAGTGACAGAACTACGGTCGTTTTTTGACCCTGACGCTGATGGTTGTTAACCCGGCTATTGATAAAAATCCTGAAGTCGTCCGCCGCTTGTTTTCTGTCGTGCTCTGTCCCTATAGGCAGATGGCGGAAAAAAATTAATTAGCAGGGTAGCAAGGACAGAAGGGGTAAAGCCGTTTGTCTCCAGAGATTGAAAACGTGCATATCGCGGTGCGTCGTTGGCAGGTGGCATTACGATCTGCATTCATCCGTGTCGATTATCGCAAATTAGTGTAACTTAAAGCAACATACAGGTGATCGTTAGAACTGCTGCAAGTGTCCTGTCGCTTTCCTGTCCAGAAACACACCATCGCTTCGCTTCCGCACTTCATGGAAAACTGTCGTCTTCACCAACTGCCCCGTGCAAAACGTCACCGAGACCAAACTCAACATGTATGAAACGAATTTTGCACCCGGAATCTTTTTACCGTAGTCAATGTTTTCTCCTCGTCTTTTTTTTCGTTTTATTCTCTTTGCCGGCAGTCGCGCAACAAAACCCTCCTTTCGAAACCAGAGTTGTCGCCATTGCGCCTTCTTATGACAGCGTGGGCAGTTTTCATCGATTTTGGCTGGGCACAGGTTACCGGAAAATATGGGCCGCCCCGGTACCGTTAAAAATACTTTACCTGGGTAAAGAAAAAGGTGGCCTGACGCCACTGGAACTGGGCGGCGGTTTTCAAACCCGGTCGCTCCGCCTGCGGGACGCAAGCAGTAAGCAATGGGTATTGCGCAGCGTGCAGAAATATCCCGAGCGCCGGCTTCCCGACTATTTGCGTAACACCATTGCACAACGAATTCTCCAGGACCAGGTTGTGACCGTCCATCCTTTCGGTGCACTTACAGTACCAACATTTGCAAATGCACTTGGCCTGGTCCATACCAACCCGCAGATTGTTTATGTGGCCGACGATCCTGCACTGGGACAGTACCGGTCTGAATTTGGCAACGGCGTGTTCCTGTTCGAAGAACGAGGCGCTATCGATACGTTTCGCACCATCAATACCGAACAGGTGCAAATGGAGGTTGAGACCGACAACCGGTCACGGATCAACCAGCGCATGGTGTTGCGGGCACGTTTGCTCGATTTTTTGCTTGGCGACTGGGACCGCCACGAGGGACAGTGGCGATGGGAAGCCAGAAAACAGGGCGGCGAAATTATTTTCAGCCCGGTGCCCTTCGACCGGGATTACGTGTTTTACAATACCAGCGGCGTCCTTCCGTGGCTGGTATCGCAGCAGTACCAAAACTCCCGCTTCCAGGGCTTCGACAACCATATCCGGAACATCGCTATTTACAACTTCAATAACCGGTATTTCGACCGTTATTTTTTGACGGCCTTAACCGCCAATGAGTGGAACGAAGAGATCGAGTTCGTACAAAAAAAACTCACCGACGATGTACTGGAAACTGCTGTCCGGCAAATGCCGGAAAACGTGTATGCACTAACGGGGCAGCATATCATTGAAACGCTGAAAAACCGGCGTAACAATCTTAAAGAGGATGCGCTGACCTATTACCGCTTCCTGGCAAATACCGTTGATATACCGGCAACAGCGGGCCCGGAACAAGTGGCTGTTGAGCATAAACCCGGTGGTAATGTTCTTGTGACGATAGCTTCGGCCGGAAATGCAGAAGCTGTTTTATATCGGCGGGAATTTGATCCTGCCGTAACAAAGGAGATTCGTCTGTATGGGTTGGGTGGGGATGACTCGTTCCGGGTGGAGGGAAGTGAATCCTCTCCAATCAAAGTGCGAATGATTGGCGGCGACGGTAACGACCATTTTGAGGTCAATGCCGGAGATCCGAATAAACACCGGCTGCTGATCTACGACCGCAGCGACCAGGAAAATAGTTATGCAGGCCCTGCTTTGATTCGAACGGCCGCTGATACAAATGTCAACCGCTTTGACCGCCGTAGTTTCCGCTACAACCGGTCGATGCCTTTTTTCTCCCTTTTTTACAACATCGACCAGCGTGCGATGATGAGTCTTGGCTGGATCTGGCAAAAAAATGGTTTTCGCAAAGAACCATATGCGTCGCGTCATCAGCTCGTTGGCGGTTACTCACCTTCGCGTGGCTCGTTTGCCTTTAGCTACGAAGCCGACTGGCGCCATGTGTTTGGCAAGAGCGGTCTCAATTTCAAAATCGTATCGGTGGGCCCGAGAAACCTGCAGAATTTTTTTGGCACAGGTAACGAAACGTATTTTCCGGCCGGGAACAATAACGGAAAAAATATCCTGTATTATCGCAACCTGATCGACATCGTACATGCAGACTTGCGGGTGAAGCGTTATATGACTCAGCATATTGCCTGGAGCGCTGGCTTGGCGGCACAGTACTATTACAGTTCGCCGGACAATAACAAGTCGCGGTTTTTGAGTGAATACAACCGCACACATCCCGATGAAAAAGTCTTTACCAACCGGGTGCACGCTGGCATCGGCGCAGGGCTGGAAGTGGATACGCGACGTAACTCTCTTTTGCCGGCCAACGGCATTCATTGGATTACCGACCTGCGTGCAATGACGCAACTGCGGGGTGACAGCAGAACCTTTGGTGCGCTGCAAACCGATCTGAGTTTTTATACCCGTTTGCGCAAGGATTCCGGTATTGTACTGGTCAACCGGGTAGGTGCCGGCACAACCGCAGGCGACCCGCTTTTTTACCAAATGATGCAGTTGGGCGGTATGCGCATGCTTCGTGGGTTTAATACGTCCCGCTTTACCGGCCGGTCCATGCTGTTTCACAATGCTGAATTGCGGGTGAAGCTTTTTGATTTCACATCCTACCTGTTTCCCGGCTCTTTTGGAATCGTCGGCTTTAATGATGTGGGACGTGTATGGATGCCGAATGAGTCGTCCACCAAATGGCATGATGGCTATGGCGGCGGTATTTACATTTTGCCTGCTAACGTGCTCCTGATCCGGGCCATGGTGGGCCATTCCGAAGAAACAACGCAGTTTTATTTCAACTTCCTGTTCGGCTTATAGACACATGTGTTGCGGCACATGAGTGGCTTGCGTGGCCAGGACAATGAGGAATCATTCCTGCTAATGAAATATTCCAGGTTGGATACAAACCCGGCGATACTTCCCTGACTGAAATGGTGAAGAAATACATCTTTGTGTCTTAGCGTACAGTCAACCGGCTGAATGCATATCTGATCTGTGATCGATTAAAATTTAAAACGTGATAAAGCGGCTGGTGACCTGTTTTTTTCTTCTTTGGAATCTTGCGCTCTTGGCGCAGGGTCCACTACCTGCCGGAACTGTCTTGCCAATGGGGCAAGTGCCTGTTCACGACCCGGTCATGATCAACGAGGGAAGCACCTTTTATCTTTTTTGTACCGGGTTTGGGATCGCGGTATGGTCGTCGAAGGACTTGCAAAACTGGAAGAAGGAAGAGCCGGTTTTTGGCAGGGCACCGCAATGGGCGGTCGACACCATTCCGAATTTTAAAGGTCATATCTGGGCGCCGGACATCAGTTTTCACAATGGGCAATACTATCTCTATTATTCCGTTTCCGCGTTCGGAAAAAAACATCGGCCATTGGTGTCGCTACCAACAAAACCCTGGATTCTGCTTCACCGGATTTCTGTTGGGTCGATCATGGCCGTGTCATTCAATTTTATCCAGGTAAAACACCCTGGAATGCGATTGATCCGAACCTGGTGGTGGACGAGAAAGGGCTCGGATACCTGGTATTTGGCTCTTTTTGGGATGGTTTGAAACTGGTGAAGCTTACCCGGGATTTTCTTCTGCCGGCTGAAGAAATAGACAACATTCCAACAGTGGCCAGCCGTAAAAAAGATATTTCAGGAAAAAAAGCAGTGGCCGACAACCATTCCGCGAATGCTGGGGACAATGCCATTGAGGCACCATTCATTTTCAAAAAGGGCGCTTATTTTTATTTTTTTGCTTCCATCGATTACTGCTGCAGGGGAGAAAAGAGTACGTACAAAGTGATCATCGGTCGTTCAAAAAAACTGCAGGGCCCCTATGTTGACAAAGACGGCGTGGCCTTGCGTAACGGTGGAGGGTCTGTTTTTTTGCAGGGTGACAAAAACTGGTACGGTGTCGGTCACAACGGAGTATTTTCCGCCGGTGGCAAAGACTATATCGTTTACCACGGTTACGATCCGGCTGATGGCGGGAAGTCCAAACTGCGCATCCGGAAATTAACCTGGGATGCAAAAGGATGGCCGGTGACAGGTGACCTATAATTGGAAACCCAGCGCTTTCCCGGTTCATCCAACCATTCTTTGATCCGTACAACCATCCTTGAACCCGTGGAAACGGGCATGCTTTCTCCAAATTCCTATTCACCCTGCAAGCACTAAAAGCGCCAGGGCAAGGGGAAGCTCGGAATGGGTCAGTGTTTTTGAATGGGAAAACGACACTCTCGGACCAGGACGGAATTACATAATAATCGTTAGTTTCACGTTTATTCTTATGGCGTCGCAAAAAAGATGTTCCTGGTTTGGATAGCAGCTGCTGTTCAACAACCCAAACCCGAACCTCAAGCACAATGTGAATACACCTGGCGCTGTTAAAAACGAAGGCTTGGAAACAAGAAAATTCAACTTGCTATTATTCTGAAATGAAATAAAGATTTGCTTATGAAAAAGTTTTTTTTATTGGTTTGTCTGACTGCTTCCACCGCCATATTTGCCCAGCAAAAAGATTATGGCATCCAGGCGGTGAACTTTACCAGGGTTAAGCTTACGGATCAGTTTTGGTTGCCCCGTCTCAAAACCAACCATGCCGTCACTATTCCTGCTTCGTTCGAACGCTGCCAGAACACCGGCCGTGTAAAGAATTTTGAAATGGCCGCCGCACGGAGCGGGAGCTTTTGCACCAAGTTCCCATTCGACGATACCGATATCTACAAAACCATTGAAGGCGCTTCCTTCTCGCTGGCTCTTTTCCCCGATAAAAAGCTCGAAGCCTATATGGATACACTGATCCGGAAAGTTGGTGCGGCACAGGAGCCCGACGGATACCTCTACACGTCCCGCACCATTGACCCTGCACATCCGCATGCATGGTCGGGCAAAGAGCGATGGGAAAAGGAGCGGGATATGAGCCACGAGTTGTACAATTCCGGCCACCTGTACGAGGCAGCCGCGGCACACTATTATGCCACCGGCAAAAAATCCCTGCTCAACATTGCGCTGAAAAATGCCGACCTGGTCTGTTCTGTATTTGGCCCCGGCAAACGCCATGTTGCACCGGGCCACGAAATTGTGGAAATGGGCCTGGTAAAACTGTATCGCATTACCGGTAAAAAAGAATACCTCGAAACCGCAAAAGATTTCATCGAGGCACGTGGCCATTACGATGGCTATGACACCAAAAACAAGGACCCGTTTCGCAACGGTTCGTACTGGCAGGACAACAAGCCCGTGACCGGGCAGGATGAAGCCGTTGGGCATGCGGTGCGTGCCGGCTATCTCTATTCCGGCGTGGCTGATGTCGCCGCTCTCACCGGCGATCGGGAAATGGTACAGGCCATCGACCGCATTTGGGAAAACATGGTGTCAAAAAAGTTTTATGTCAACGGTGGCGTTGGTGCGGTGCCGGGTGGCGAACGCTTTGGCGATAATTATGAATTGCCCAATGCAACGGCCTACAATGAAACCTGTGCCGCCATTGCCAACGTGTTTTGGAATCACCGCATGTTTCTTTTGCACGGTGATGCCAGGTACATCGATGTACTCGAAAGAAGTCTTTACAATGGTTTGCTTTCGGGGCTCGGTCTTGATGGAAAGAGTTTTTTTTACAGCAATGCCATGGAAGTGAAGAACAGCTATACGCATCCTGCATTGGAACGAAGCCGTGCCGGTTGGTTTGAGTGCTCCTGCTGTCCTACCAATCTTGTGCGTTTGCTGCCGTCTGTGCCGGGGTATATGTATGCGCAGGAAGGTGACAATGTTTATGTCAATCTTTTTGCTAGCAGCACAACGGAAATAATTGTGCACAACAAGCCGGTTTCTATTGTGCAGCAAAACAATTATCCCTGGGATGGTGCATTGACCTTTGTGGTTTCTCCCCAATCGGCGGATCCGTTCAATTTGCTGCTACGTATTCCGGGATGGGCACAGGATCAGGTCGTGCCGTCTGATCTTTATCAGTTTGCTGGTGCGGCATCTGGCAAGGTGGCCATCCGGATCAATGGACAGCCGGTTGACTATACGATCCAAAAAGGTTATGCAGTGCTCAACCGCAAATGGAAAAACGGCGATGTGGTGAAGGTCGATTTGCCGATGGAAGTAAGAACGGTGACGGCAAATGAAAAGCTGGCCGCAGACGCGGGGAAAGTGGCGGTTGAACGCGGTCCGCTGGTTTACTGTGCCGAGGCCATTGACAACGGCGGCAGGGCCGCCAACATTCTTTTACCCGCTTCTGCCAGGTATAACCAGGAAGTAAAACCGGAAATGCTAAACGGGGTGGTTGTGATCAGGACAGTAGCTCCTGTAGTACAGGTAAGCAGCGATAAAACCAGTGTGGCTACTAGTGCCAGGCCGGTTACGCTAATCCCTTATTATGCCTGGGCCAACCGCGGTGAAGGAGAAATGACCGTATGGTTTCCGCAACAGGTACAGGACATCGACATCATTACCCGCAGTAACAATACGTCGACTTCCCAGAAATAAATTTTGACAAAACGCTATTGTCATGGAAGATTTAAAGCGATTGGAGGTATGGTTTGTCACGGGGAGCCAGCACCTTTATGGAGAAGAGACACTCAGGCAGGTGGTGGCGGCAAAGCCGGCCGGGTGCGCCTGGTGTTCAATGTCGCCGGTGGCCCGGCCATCATCAATGCCTTGCTCATGGACATGGGCAACCGTTTCCGCCTGCTGGTCAGCGAAGTGGAGGCCGTAGCGCCGCAGCACGACCTGCCTAAACTGCCCGCAGCACGGGTGCTTTGG
Organism: Flavisolibacter nicotianae; assembly: GCF_003628535.1. Taxonomy (GTDB): domain Bacteria; phylum Bacteroidota; class Bacteroidia; order Chitinophagales; family Chitinophagaceae; genus Flavisolibacter; species Flavisolibacter nicotianae. The sequence goes on along the minus strand of NZ_RBCI01000009.1, from coordinate 124,543 downwards.
AAACCGCTGCCGGATATGAAGACCGGCTGTGCGGCCTGGATCCTGGCTGGCGGTGCCCACCACACCTGCCAGGATCCAGGCGATCGCCGCCACCCACCTGGGAGACTTTGCCGACATGGCCGGCATCGAACATGTGAAGATCGGCCGCGACACGGACCTCTACCGCTTCAAACAGGAACTCCGCTGGAACGACCTGTATTACCAACTCAAAACCTCTTAAATCCAACCACCATGGCGAAGGAAGGACTAGCCTGATCCTATTGCTACTGTATTTTCCAAAGCAAGCGAAAAGTAGCGCAGGGAAGATGTAAGCGATGGTTTAGCATGTACAGGTTTTAGCCGGGAAAAATTCAAGCCTTCCATAAAATAAAAGGCGGCCGAAACTTTCAGCCGCCTTTTTATTTACCAATCAAAAAATCAGATGCCATCACCATTGGTGGTTCCGGATATTCTGCTGCTTCCCTGTTCCACGCTTTCCTTTTCGGTGCGAAGAATATTTGGGTTGTCGTTCCGGTTGCTGCCACCAGCAGTCGATACATTGGACGAAGAAACATGCTTGGTCTCAATGTAGTCTTTGAAATTCATAATATCCTGCCGCACCATTTTTTCCAGTACGGGATTCAGGGCTTTCGCGATACCTGCTCCCAGTTCGCCGGCCGGTGCATGATACGTGATGACGATATCCAGCTCTGTTCCTTCGCCGCCCAGGGCATCCCGGAAGGTAACCTTACCGGCATTGTTCACCATCGAATTGGGGATCGACTGCCAGCCGATAAGCGAACCTTCTTCCTCTTTTACAATTTCGGCGTTCCATTTTATTTTGCCGATACCACCCGGAACATCGGCTTCCCAGTGCGAGTGCTTGGTGTCAATCTCCGTTACACTCGACAGGTGTTTCATGAAAAGAGGTAGGTTTTCAAGCTTGCGCCAGAAAGCATAGACTTCTTCTTTCGGCTTGTTTACAATGAGACCCGTGCGGATGTTAATCGCCGGTGTGTGGCTGACATCCTTGGTTTTGCCCAGGCTGGAATAAACCGGGCAATGACCCGATACGCCGCGGTAAAGCAAGGCGCCTCCCAACATTGTGCGCAGAAGACCGCGGATGGGATGACGGGTCAGGTTATTCAGGCCGGACGAGAGCAGGAATGCGCCCAGTCCAACCGAGATCATTCGTTCATTTTGACCGACGTTGACAACGCCGCCCGCTTCATTCGGCTGAAACTCATTTTCAGCATGCCAGCTACCATAATTTTCTGTATTCGCCATGTTGCTATTTTTTTAGTAATGAAAGAATTGCCTTTGGCTCTAGAAGATTTTGCAATTATTATGCCCTTGCTTCGTTGAAAATCGGGTTGGACACATTGGGTAAAAAGCAAACAAAAAACCCCGGCAAAATGACCGGGGTTGGAATTCTATCAATCGCTTCTGCGCATTCACTATTGCTTATTGCACAGTGCTCATTACTTTCTCTGTCTGGACAATCTCCGTTCTTCCGGGATATTGCTCCAGTGCTTTTTCCAGGCAATCCATCGCTTCGCCGAGGTCCTGCACATTCAGCACATAGGCAAGGCGCACTTCATCTTTCCCGAGACCCGGTGTGCCATAAAAGCCGGTTGCCGGTGCCAGCATCACCGTTTTTCCCTCATAGGAAAACGATTCCAGCAGCCATTGGCAGAAAGCGTCCGAATCGTCGATCGGCAGTTTGGCCATAGCGTAAAATGCACCACCCGGATTCGGGCAAAAGACACCGGGCATGGCATTCAGCCGGCTGACCAAAAGGTTACGCCTTTCCAGGTATTCCGCTTTCGGCTTGTCGAAATAAGAAGCCGGGAGATCCACCGCAGCTTCGCCCATGATCTGCGCAAGGCCCGGAGGACTGAGCCTGGCCTGTGCAAATTTCATGGCCGTATCGTAGACCGCTTTGTTTTTGGTGACAAAGGCACCCAATCGTGCCCCACAAGCGCTGTAACGTTTGCTGATCGTATCCATCACGATGACGTTTTCGTCCATGCCGTCGAGATGCATGGCGCTAACAGCTTCGCCGGTATAGCTAAACTCACGGTAGGCTTCATCGGAGAAAAGAAACAGGTTGTATTTTATGCAAATGGTCTTCAGGTCTTCCATTTCCTGTCGGCTGTATAAATAGCCCGTGGGATTGTTGGGACTGCAGATCACGATCGCTTTTGTTCGCGGGGTAATGACCTTTTCGAAATCTGCGATCGGCGGCAGTGCAAAACCGTTCTCGATACGAGACGTGATGGGCACGACGGTTACTCCCGCCTGTACGGCAAAGCCGTTGTAATTGGCGTAATAAGGCTCGGGAATAACGACTTCATCGCCCGGGTTAAGGCAGGCAAAAAAGCCAAACATAATGGCTTCCGAACCGCCGGTGGTGATCAGGATCTGGTCGTAGGCCACATCGATGCCAACTGATTTGTAATAATGCACCAGCTTGCGGCGGTAGCTTTCGTTACCGGCACTATGGCTGTATTCCAGCACCGGGATATCTGCTTTGCGAACGGCGTCCAGGATCGACGGAGGCGTTTCAATGTCAGGCTGACCAATGTTGAGGTGAAAAACCTTGATGCCTTTCTTTTTTGCCGCTTCGGCGTAAGGTACCAATTTACGGATGGGAGAGGGTGGCATCTGCTGCCCACGGTTACTGATTTGTAGCATGGGCTCAAAATTAGGAAGGATTTGTCAGACAACACTTTCCCCGAAAAGAAGACTAGCGCAACAGGTTTTTTATCCGGTACACACGTTCTCTTCCGGTTACAAAAAGATCTTTCCGTTCCGCACCGCCAAAGCAATGGTTGGCCGGGACCGTTGGAAACTGAATCAGGGCAAGGCGCCTGCCTTCGTTGTTCAACACAAGAATTCCGTCTTTGTTGCTTAGGTAAACGTTTCCTTTCGGATCGCACTTGATACCGTCGCTGTTTTCCTCGGCCAGGATTTTTTGGAACTGCAGTGTCTCCAGATCGTAAACAGAAATAAATTTTTCCACGGGCTTGTTGGAGCAGATGTAAAGCTGCCGGCCGTCGGGTGTGATGCAAACGCCGTTGGGGTACTGGTATTTGTCGCAAATGAGCGAAAGCTCTCCCTTGTCAAAGCAATAAACGCCACCAAGCGGTTGAAATTTTGCGGGGTTCAGTTGCCCGTTTTTCAGTCCATATGGTGGATCGGAGAAAAAGACACGGCCCCTTCTGTCTACGATGATGTCGTTGGGACTATTGAATGGTCTGCCGAGGTAGTTCGTGATAAACGGTTCCAGTTGACCGTCCTTCCATCTGGCCACCATGTGGCTGCCATGCCGGCACACAAGTAAAGCGCCTTCCAGGTCATGGGCCAGCCCGTTAGACCCTACCTGGTCGGGCTTCAGATCTTCATCCGCGGGATCAGCGGTTCCACTCTGCGAAATAAAACTTTCTTTTTTCTGGCCGGGCACCATTTTGTACACGATGTTGGCGGTAATGTCGCTGAAAACATAATGACCCTCGCTTTCCCAAACCGGGCCTTCGGTGAACTGGCAATCAGCAACGAGTGTTTCAATGTCAATGTCCGTGTGAATCGCCTGGTGTGCGGCTTCGTCAAAAATTTGAATGGATGGATGCATAGCTATTGGCTGAGGCCCTGTAATTTTTTTAGAACTTTTTCCAAATCTATTCCTTTTTGCAGCACGGGAGCAAACAGATCGCCTTCGGTTTTTACACGGTCGAAAATGTTCCGGGCATTCCAGGTTGTAGGAGTCAGTCCTTTTTTTACTTCGCTCCAGTCCAGCGGTGTCGATACAGGTACGCCGGGTTTGGGCCGAAGCGAGTATGGCGCAGCGGCTGTTTGGGTTTCTTTGTTTTGTAAAAAATCCAGGTAAATTTTCCCTTTGCGTTTCGCCGGCGACCGCTCCATACTGGTTAGCTCGGGAAGCTCGGTGTTGACAATTGAAACCAGGATTTCGGCCAGTTGTTTCGATTGTTCAAAATCGTATTTCGCACCCAGCGGTATGTAAACGTGCATGCCCGTAGAGCCGGATGTTTTTACACAACCGCTGGCACCCACGCTGTCGAGAACACGTTTTACAACGTTTGCCACGTCCACCACTTCATCAAACGAATTGCTTTTGTCCGGGTCAAGGTCAATCAGGCACCAGTCGGGCTGCAGCGAATGTTGCTTGCGGGAATGCCAGGGATTGATCTCAATGCAGCCAAGGTTGGCCATGTAGATCAGTGACGCTTCATTACTGCAAACAAGGTATTCGATTGTTTCGTTAGTCGACTCGCTGAATTCTTCAAAGGTTTCGATCCAGTTCGGTACTTTTCCCCGCACGTCTTTTTGGAAAAAATTGGGCGCTGCAATGCCGTTCGGATGCCGGTTGAGCGACTGTGGCCTGTCGAGCAGGTAGGGCAAAATGAACGGTGCCATCTGCAGGTAATAGTTCACGACATCGCCTTTGCGAAAACCCTCCCTTGTCCAGTAAAGTTTTGACAGGTTGGTGAGTTTTATTTCGTGCCCGTCCAACGGCAATACTTGCTCACTATCGGTGTCTGGGTCAGCTTTCAGGCCGGACGTTTTTTGGGTCCTGCTGCGTTTTTGTGCAGTCTTCGCTGTTTTTTTTGGAGCCGCTTTTTTCTTTGCAGGCGCTGCTTTTTTCGCGGTGGTTTTACTCTTGGCCATGGTTGTGCTTTTTTCAAACGTGACGTCTTTTGCTTTTTTATCATCCCGCAATCCCATAAAAATTGCATGGCGGGCCTGCCGGTCGGTTGTCCATTCCGTGAATTTAATTTCACAAACCAACTGTGGCTTTACCCAGGTTGCCGGCATATTGGTTTTCGGTGTTTTTGCAAACGGCGAATCAGGCGTTTTCAGGGGTTGCAATCGTTTGTAAATCTGCTCGAGGCTTTGGGTGTTGAAACCGCTGCCGGTATGGCCCACATAAACCAGTTCGTTCCCCTCGTAAACACCCAGCAAAAGAGAGCCGAAAAACTTTCTTGTTCGCCGGGGTTCCGTGTAGCCGGCAATGATCACTTCCTGGCGGCGAGCCACTTTTATTTTTACCCAGTCGGGTGTCCGGGTGTCGAATTGATAAACGCTGTCGGCCCTTTTTGCCATGATGCCTTCGAGACCCTGGCGCAGGGCGGCATCAAAAAAATGTTTTCCCTTGCCCACCACGTGATCGCTGTAGCGAATGACCTCGTGTTCGGCAGGAATGATCTCCCGCAGGATTTTTTTCCGTTGGTGTAGTGGAATCCTGGTGATGTCAAGGCCGTTCAGCCATAGGATATCGAATACAAAATATTGCAGGTGCACGGGAGTGTTTTGCCAGTTTTGCAGGAGCTGGAAATTGGCCAGCCCGTTTTCCGTCACGGCAACAATTTCCCCGTCCAGCACCGCGTTTAGCTTCAGGCCGGCCAGCGCACCGGCTACCGGGGCATATTTTTGTGTAAATGTTTTCAGGTTGCGGGACACCAGTTCCACATTCTTCTCGTCGCAATATGCCAAGGCACGGTAGCCATCCCATTTAATCTCAAAAATCCAGTCCTTGTTGTCGAACGGTTCGTCAACAAGTGTCGCCAGCATGGGAAGGATTTTTTGTGGCATTTCCGCCGGCTCGGCAAGCGCTGCGTAGCCATTCAAAAGTGCTTTGGTTTTGGGCGAAAGTTTTTGCTGTTTTGTTTTTTTTGCCGCGACTTTCACCGGTGGGGGAGGCGTTGCTTTTTTTGCAGCCTGCGCTGCCTTTGTTTTTGATTCCTTCGGGTGATTGACAGTGGTGCCATGGGCAAGCGCCACTTCTACCAGGGTCTTCCCGGTCTTTACCGATACTTCGTTTTGTGTAATATCGGCCGTACCACTCCATTCGTCTTTCTTTTTAATCAGCATCCACGTGTTCTCACCACGGCCCTTCATCCGCACAAGTGTGTATTCACCCTGCAATTTTTGGCCATGCAAAACAAAACTGATTTTCCCCTGATTCAATTGTTGCAGCAACAAAGCTTCCTGCTCCTTTCTTGAACTGCCCTCTGCGTTGGCAGGAACATAGGTTCCTTCATCCCACACGATCACCGTTCCACCACCGTATTCGCCTGCAGGAATGACACCTTCAAAATTGCGATAGGAAAACGGGTGGTCTTCCACCATCATGGCTAACCGTTTATCAGCCGGGTTACAAGAGGGGCCTTTGGGCACTGCCCAGCTCTTGAGCACGCCTTCCATTTCCAGGCGAAAATCGTAGTGCACGCTTGACGCATCGTGCTTTTGTACAACAAAACGCAACTGCCCTTTTTCGTGCTGTGGTTTCCCTTTCGGCTCTGCCGTTTTTTTGAAATCCCGTTTCTGGTTGTAAAGCGATAGGCTCATACACTGAAACGGTGAAAAATTAGTGCCATTTGTGTTGCAGGATGTGGCACGGATTTGCGGCTGTGTTACAGAAACGCTATGGACGATAAAAGAAAAAAGCGCAATGCGGAAAAAGCGCAGGAACAACCCGGTTCAATGTCTTCTTACAACAACCGCCTTGGCAACAGGGAAGGAAGTGTGGAAGAGGCAACCGGTGAGAACGATGGAAGCGAAGACAATCCGGCGGCCGGCAAGCAATCAGGGGAGAAAGCAACGGAGCGAACCGAGGGAAACAAAATGTAGAGAACTGCAGCCGCTGCCTGGGAATGCAACTAATCTTACCAACAGTTGATGGAGAACTTGCCGATGGCTGATTGCAGATTACAAATGTGCACCTACGCTCTTTTCTTTCCCTTGCTTAAACTTTCTTTGAGAATTTCCATGAGATCCCTGACTTCCGCCGGTATTTTCCTCGGCTCGGCGATGTGGATGTTTTTGCCGGCTGCTTTGGCTTTGATCACTTTTTTCAATTCGGCAATGTAGGTGTCTTTGTAGGCCGCCGGGTTAAAGGTTTCCGTTAGTTGGTTGATGAGTTTTGTGGCGAGCTGAATTTCCTTCGGCGTGATGCGTTCCGTCCCAGTTTTTACGTCGGGTAAGTCGCGAACTTCCTCGTGGTAACGAAGCTGGTTCAAAAGCAGCACGCCTTCATGATTTTTGAGGATACAAATGTGTGCACGGTTGCGGAGCATGAACTCGGCCACGCCAACCGTTTTGGTTTCGTCCAGTGCTTTTAGCAGGAGCTTGTAACTTTTCTCAGACCCTTTTGCCGGGACGATAAAATAGGGCTTCTCGTAATAGATCGGGTCCACTTCCTCTTCTTTTACAAACTGGAGGATGTCGATCGATTTGGCGATGTCCGGCCTGGCCTTTTCGAAATCCTCGTCGGTTACCACCACGTATTTTCCTTTGGCATACTGGAAGCCTTTTACAATGTCCTTATAAGCGACTTCCTCGCCGGTTTTGGAATCAATGCGGGCATACCGTATCGGGGCCATGTCGTCTTTGGACAACATATCGAAATCGATGTTGTCGTCCTGCACCGCACTTTGCAATTTCACCGGGATATTGACGAGGCCAAAACTGATGGCCCCCGACCAGATAGACCGTGCACCTTTCATATAACCAGATTTAAGAAGCTGGGAAATACGTGTTGTCGTGGCGGTAAGAGTTGTGGCGGAACCAGGTGGTCAGTGTGTGCCAGGCGCTTTGCCACCAGGATGTTTTGTGCAGCGAACTGGTTTGGTAGTAATCGGCCTTTTGGATTTTGACCTTCACCAGCGCCATGTTTCCCGTGGCCAGTTTCTTCACGTCCTCCGGCAGCGATACATAACCATTCATTTCTTCCGGATCGCTAACCATGAAGCCTTTGCCCACGACCTGCAGAAAATACCCAGCACCTTTTTTATAGAAGTCGAGTTTTACCGGGAACTCCCGGTCAAATTCACTCAATTGCTGTGTGGGTTTTTGAACAAAGAACCAGACGAATCCATATTCGTCAACTTTTAATGTAGATACAATGGATGTCGGTAGTTTGAGTACGGAGTCGCTCAAGTTGTAAAAAATTGCACTTCCAATCTCCTCTATCCGTTCCTGTAAGAAACTGAGTTGGTGATTTGCGTCCATAACGGTTTGTTTTTGTTTGTAATCAAAGAGAACGTACCGGAGATAGTCCAAATAGGATACCACAAAAAATCTATTATGAGCAGCTTACTGTCCGGCCTGCCTTTGTGTACAAAACTCTACAAAACCCTGGCAGTTGTCGCTACTTAAATTTACTCAATGGCATGCGATTTTATGCATGTTTCGTCGTAAAAATTTTTTCATTAAAACCCTTACGTTATGCCAAGAAATTCAGTAGCAAAACCGGCTTCACGGCAAACCGCGACAACTACTAAGACGGCTGGTAAATCCTCCGGGGCGGCGGCTACATCCCGACGCACCAACGGTGCTGCACAAAAGAGCGATGAGACGATGCTGAACGAATTGTTTTTAGATGAGCTGAAAGACATTTACTGGGCCGAAAAACACCTGACGAAGGCTTTGCCAAAGATGCGCAAGGCAGCCACCTCGCAGGAACTCGCCGCTGCCTTTGAAAACCACCTGGCCGAAACCGAGGGACAAATTAAGCGAATCGAAAGCGTTTTTGAGCTCCTGGGTATGGCAGCCAAAGCAAAGAAATGCGATGCCATGGAAGGGCTGGTGAAAGAGGCGCAAAGCCTGATGGAAGAATTACCCAAAGGTTCTATGGTGCGGGATGCAGGCATGATCATCGCCGCGCAGAAGGTGGAGCACTATGAAATAGCCGCCTACGGCAGCTTGGTACAACTGGCAAAAACAATGGGTAAAAACAACATCGCCAACCTGCTGTTAGCAACGCTGAACGAAGAAAAAAATGCCGACCAGTTACTGACCCAACTGGCTGAGAGCGGTATCAACGTGGGTGCAGAAAGCGAAGAAAACGAGTAAGAAAACCATTGTTTTTCGACAGATGGTTGCAACGCCTGAGAAAGCCGGATCAAATTTGGTCTGGCTTTTTCATTTATAGAGAAAATATCGCGATATGGACAAATACGGCCCCAGCCCGTCGACAGTAGAAAGGGCGCTTGGCATGAAACAGAAACAAAAAAAAGGCTTTAAGATCTGGTTTGAAAGAATGGCTGCTCGGATCACGAAGGTTGCCGGCTCTTCGACTTCTTTTTTGCTGGCCGTTCTGATCATTGTTGCCTGGGGGGTGACTGGACCCATTTTTCATTTCTCGGATACCTGGCAACTAGTCATTAATACAGGAACAACCATTGTCACGTTTTTAATGGTATTCATCATCCAGCAGTCGCAGAACAAAGATTCCCTGGCCATCCAACTGAAGCTGAATGAGCTGATCGCAGCAGAAGAAAGGGCCAGCAATCGTCTCATTGTTGTTGAAGACCTGTCGCAGGACGAACTGGAAATACTGAAAAAATTCTACGTCCGCCTTTCCGATCTGGCCAAAGAACAAAATGATCTGCACAGTTCGCACTCGGTAGATGAAGCCAGGGAAATGCACGAGCATAAACGCAGCATTCGCCAACACGACGAAGCGAAACAGCAGTCCCCGAATTAAACAGCATGGAAAAAGCGGTCGAACTCTCACACAAAGAGTTTTTGAAAATAGACAGGGATTATACAAAGGCGGCCAAGGCTGCTGACCTGGTATATGTCAGCGACAAAGACCTTGGCATCCTGCGTCAAAAAAAGGGAACCGGTTTTGCCTATTATGATGGAGGGGATTTGGTCAGAGATGAAGCCACGCTGGAGCGCATTAAAAAGCTGGCGATTCCTCCGGCCTGGACGCAAGTGTGGATCTGTAAAAAAGAGAATGGGCATATCCAGGCAACGGGTTACGATGCAAGAAACCGTAAGCAGTACCGTTACCATCCGCAGTGGGAGTCGCTGCGAAACGAAACCAAGTTTCACCGGTTGTTCGAATTTGGAAAAGTTCTCCCTTCCATTCGGCTGAAAGTGGAAGAAGACCTGGCGAAAAAGGAATTGACAGAGGAGAAAGTGCTGGCAACTGTGGTGAGCCTGATGGAGCGGACTTTTATCCGGGTGGGAAACGACGATTACGAAAAACTTTATGGCTCCTACGGCCTGACTACGCTAAAGGACAAGCACGTAAAAGTCGATGGCAGTACGGTCCATTTTTCTTTCAAGGGAAAAAAAGGAATCTATCACAACATTACGCTGCGCAACCGCAAACTTGCAAGACTTGTGCAAATGTGCAAAGACATTCCCGGCAAAGAATTGTTTCAATATTTCGGCAGCGATGGCGAGCGGCATTCCATTGATTCGGGCATGGTGAACCGCTATGTCAAAGAAGCCGGCGGTGGCGAATTCACAGCGAAAGATTTTCGCACATGGGCGGGAACGCTGCATATTTTGCAAACGTTTTGTACGATGGACGATCCCGGAAACGAGGCCGATTGTAAAAAAAATATTGTTGCAGCTTTGGATGAAGTCAGTCAGAAGCTGGGCAATACGAGAACGGTCTGTAAAAAATATTACGTGCATCCCGGTATCATCCGGCTTTACGAAGAGCAGGCGCTTCACAAATACCTGAAAGAATTGGACAAAATTGAAAAGGATGATCACCTGAGTGGTTTGACATCCGAAGAGCGGCTGTTGATGAAAATCCTGGAAGAATTGGTGTAAAAAAGATCCAACAGGCTGTAAAATGCTGTTGGATCTTTCTGCTTAAGATTTCTTTGCGGCTGTCTTGCGGCTGCTGCTTTTTTTCGTAGCACCTTTCTTCGCACTGGCTTTCTTCGCTGTGCTTTTTTTGGTGGTGCTTTTCTTTGTAGCCGATCGTTTTGTAGCCGATTTTTTGGTTGCGCCTTTTTTCGAAGCTGATTTTTTCGATGTGCTCTTTTTCGTCGCACCTTTTTTCGCAGCGCCTTTTTTTGCCGGCACTTTTGCGCCTTTTTCTCTCGCTTCAGACAAACCAATGGCAATGGCTTGTTTGCGGGAGGTTACTTTTTTGCCACTGCGACCACTTTTCAGCGTTCCTTCTTTGCGTTCGTGCATGGCTTTTTCTACTTTCTCGCCTGCACCTTTTGAATACTTGGCCATAATAGGAGATTTTGAGTTAGTAATAAAACAAAGGCATGAAACTATTGTACCAGTTTGTGCAAATTGTTCGCCACGCAAGGCCAAAAAGGAAGTGTTGAGTTTAGGATTTGTTTTTACAACAGGGCCTTGCTAGGCAAAAAAACAGTGGTGTCTTTCTCAGTACCGTTCCGTTGCGAAGGCGACCGAAACGGGTATGATTTTTTACCCTTGCTTTCAAAAGCGAATTATGGAAAAGATTGTAAGCATTTTGAACGACCTTGTCCGTATCAACCACGACCGCGTTGTAGGATATGAAAAAGCGATTGATGAATTGAAAGATACAGATGCTGATTTGAAAGCCTTGTTCTCCCGCTATGTCAGCGAAAGCCGCGAATATGCGCAGGAATTGACAAGTGAAGTAGGACGTCTGGGTGGTGACCCTGCACAGGGAACAACCAATTCCGGAAAGATATACCGCGTCTGGATGGACCTGAAAGCTGCCATCGCGGGTAAGGACCGCAAGACCATTTTGGACAACTGTGAGTTTGGCGAGGATGCCGCGCAAAAGGCATACGATCTGGCACTGAATGCCGATGTGGAACTGGAACCTTCGCTCCGCGACCTGCTCGTTCGCCAGAAAGCAACACTGAAAACCGGCCACGATGAAGTGCGGCGCTTGCGGGATATGCAGGCTGCCAATAAATAAATTTGTTCGTTGATATTGCTGCCCTGCGGAAGCGGGGCAGCACCTTTTGGGGAAAACTCTACTCAGCAAACCCGGATCAGGAAGGCTTTTGCCGTTTAAAAAAAATTGGCAGGTTATTCGCTTTTTATGAGTTCGGTACGCTTTGCGGCGACGTTTCTGAACTGTTGCCGTGTTACCGGTCCGTCTACCCATTTTCCAACCCCTTAGCCAAAAAATACAGAAATGCTAACGATCAAAAGTTTTCATACCAATGCTGCTTTTAATGCATGGATCAAGTGCGAGAATCTTCTGATTGACATCCAGTCTATCCGGAATTATATTTCCAAGAAAGTGGTCAATGTGCTCGACGAATGTGCACACATTTGCCTCGGTACCTTTCATGCGTTAAAAACCGGCTCGGTCAACAGTAAAAACATGGCGCTTTTGTGTGTAGGCATTTGCGAAGAATGCGCCGAAATTTGCGAAAGTCATCACGGATCCTCTTTTAAAGAATGCGCAAGAATTTGTCGTGAGTGTGCTAACCATCTGAGCGATTTTACTCTGGCCTGAAACATTTTTTGCGAACCTGATTTCTTTCAACAATTGCGAAACGCCTTGCCATCACAAGGCGTTTTTTTATGCAGGTCCTGTTCAAGTGCTTTGAATACAGGCAAACAATTTGTCTTGCCGTTCTACCAAAGCTGCGTTAATTTGCCTCATTCTTTCCGGCAAGTCATTTATATCCAGAAGCAATGAATTTTCTGAAAAAAGCATGGAAGATTTTGATGCAGGCAGCTGATAGTTTCTCGGAAGACGGCTGTATGAAACTCGCGGCGTCGCTGAGTTACTACACCATCTTTGCCGTTGCTCCCTTGCTGATCATCGTGATCTCTCTTGTTGGCTACATTTTTGGGCGGGACGCTGTGCAGGGGAGGGTGTATGACGAGATACGGCTGCTTGTGGGGAACAGCGCCGCCCTGCAGATACAGGACATTATTGCCAATGTGCAACGCTCCCATCATTCTACTATCGGAACGGTCATCGGCGCCATTGCCCTGTTCATTGGGGCCACCGGTGTTTTTACAGAAATCCAGGGATCGATCAATTTTGTTTGGTCGGTGAAGGCTAAACCCAAAAAGGGATGGTTAAAATACCTTATTAACCGGCTGTTGTCGTTCGTGCTGGTACTGGCGCTAGGATTCCTGCTGATCTTTTCACTGATCGTCAGCACCTTGCTTTCCGTGTTGGATGATAAACTCACCAGGCATTTTCCCGACTATACCATTTACCTTGTCAATACCGTTAACGTTATCGTGCTGCTGATCTCCATTACCGGCCTTTTTATGGTCATCTATAAAGTGCTTCCTGATGCCGTCATTTCGTGGCGCGACGCACTGGTAGGATCATTGTTTACTTCGGTTTTGTTCCTCGCAGGCCGCTACATCATCGGCATTTACCTTGGCCACTCCAAACTCGATGTCACGTACGGAACCGCGGCCTCCATCATCATCATTTTAACCTGGGTGTATTATTCTTCCATCATTTTGTATTTCGGGGCAGAGTTTACCAAAGCCTTTGCGCTGGAAAGCGGGCATGGCATCCGCGCCAAGTCAACAGCCGTTTTCATCATCAAGCGGGAAGAAAAAGAAATCCCGCAGTCGAGGCTGACATTATAATTCTTCTGAAACCATAGAAAAGAAATTCCCTGCTACAGCCTGCGAATGGCACAGATTTTTTGCCCAACAAAAAGCTATGCGGGATTTACAGCCTTAAAAATTGTTCAGTATGGCTAACATTCGACACCCCTTGTTCCTGACCGGCCTTGCCGCGGTATTGTTGCATCTTTTTGCGCTTGCAATGCGATCAAGCCGGAATAGCCAGGTTGCCGATTTCCTGACGCTTGCCGGTGCGTTTCTGATGGTTGTCTGTTGGGTCTGGTCTGTTTTCGAAGTGGCAAAAACCGACACCCTTGAAGGCAGTCAAAAAAAATTTTGGCTGATTGCGGTGATCGCAATTCCGTTTGTCGGGGGAATGCTTTACCACATGATGCACAGCAAGCGAAATACGATCGTAGATTAATGATCGGACACGGCAGGAAAGCTGATGGTAAATGTTGTTCCCTGCTTTAATGCAGAACTGACATCAATATTGGCTCGGTGCGACTGGAGAATGTTCAGCGTAGCAGCCAGCCCCAGCCCCATTCCATTTCGTTTCGATGTAAAATAGGGTTCAAACAGGCGGGAAAGATTTTCTTCCGGAATACCGCAACCGTTGTCGCGAATGACGACTGTGTGAAGATTCTTTGAGGTGTCGATACTGATGGCCAGGATGCCGTTGCCGGGCTCCATAGCTTCTACGGCGTTGATGATGATGTTCAAAAAAGCAATGCGCAGCTTTTCCTTGTTGGCCATGATGTAACAGGGAGAATTCGCATAGCGGATCTGCATGTTGATGCGCTGCAGGGTGATGCGGTCGAGTGCTTCCGCAATGGCTTCGTCCATGATCGACTGCAGCGAGTGTTTATCAAACGTCAGTTCTGTTGGACGGGCCGTATCGAGCAGTTCGGTGATGATGTCGCCAATGCGTTTGCTGTTGCGCTGGATAATGTCGAGGAAGAGGGTATTTTCCTCGTTTTCCGTACCGCTGTGCGCCAATTGCTCTACCGACATGTTGATGTTGTTGAGCGGGTTGCGTACTTCATGTGCCAGCGTCCGGACAAGGCGCCCGGTCGCACCCAGTTTTTCCACCATCAGGTTGGCTTTTTCGGCCCGGCGTAAGTTGGTAATATCGTGGATCAGTCCCTGGTAGGTACTTTCTTTATCGACGGTAGCAGTCACCGACAGGATGCAGGATTTTTTTTCTCCTTCCTTGGTTTGAATTTCCACTTCAAGGTCGGCCAGTTGCCCTTCATTTTCCATCCGGAACTGTAACAGCACCCTGTCGTTGTCGTCGCTGATCAGGTCATACATCGAAAGGCTGCGCAATTCTTCTTTGGAATAACCGAGTAAAATGGCGGTGGCAGGGTTGCAGTCTTTAAAAAAAAGGTCTTTATCGGAAATAAAGACTGCGTCTTTCGACAGTTCAAAAATGCTGCGGTATTTGACTTCGTTGGCCCGAAGTGCCTTTAGGTACGTTGTTCGCTCGAGTGAATAACGAATACAGCGCTCCAGTTTTTCTGTTGTCAATTCCGTTTTGACCAGGTAATCGGTGGCACCCATCTGCATGGCTTCGACGTCGATGGTCTTATTGCCCTTACCGGTTAGCAGGATGATCGGTTCTTCCGCACCGGTCTCCATGGCGTCCCGCAGAAAATCCAGCCCGGTCTTTGCACCCAGGCGATAATCTACAAAATAAACATCGTAGGCTTTTTTGCGGAGCAACTCAACGGCTTCGTTGAATTTATAGGCCCAGTCGATCTTCAGCTTGTACTCTTCAATGCCTTTCATATAATCGGACGTGATGAAAAAATCATCTTCATCATCATCGATGATCAAAACCTTTATCACGTCATCGGTAATCGCCATAGTTTACAAAGTTTTGCCGGGTAAGGAAACCGAAAAGATACAACCTGTAGTCTTTAACTGGTTTACCAAAAGGCGGCCTCCATTTCGAAGCAGGATCGCTGCCACGTTTGTTAATTGTTGTTCGTTTTGTTGTAACCAATCCGCACACGGACTGATGTTGGTGTTGAATTGAATGCTGAATTGCTTCAATCCCGCCGCGTTGTCCGTGTCGATATCTTCCGACGTGCAATGAACATGGAGAAACAACCTGGATACGTTTGCCCTGCGCTGCAGAATGGTCTGCAGCAACAGCGAAAAAACGGCTTCAAAGTCGGCTTCTGCTCCCTGCACAGCCGGAAGGTCGTCGCAGCGAAGTGCAATTCCTTTACGCAGATCTTTACTGAATTGCGCCAGCGCTTTTTTAAATATGGCGTTGGTGTTGACCAGCTTTCGCTCCGCTTCCCTTATCATTCGCTCCGAGGCTGGCGGCACTGAATGGATCTCGGACATAATGGACTAGAAACACTTACTGGTTATTGAATTCCTGGTATTGCTTCATCTTATTGTACAGGGTCTTTCTGTCGATGTTCAGAAGCTTGGCGGCTTTGCTTTTGTTGAAATTGACTTTTTTCAGCGCTTTCAAAATCATTTCATACTCGGCGTCGATGCTGGCGCCCTTTAATGAAGTTTCCGATAAGTCGCGTTGCGGCAGATCGCTGTCTTCTTTCATAGCAACCGGCGGCGGTGCGAACGAACTGGTAACCGGCTCGGGCTGCATCTGCTTTTCAAACTGCAGCTTGCTGAAATTAGAGATCTCGAACGGCAGTGCGCTTGGTTCAATTTCTTCGCCATCGGAGAGGAGCGTTGCCCGCTTGATGACGTTTCGCAGTTCCCGCAGGTTTCCGTACCAGACATAGCTGCGGAAGATCTGCTCTACTTCAGGGCTCAGGCGTTTGATATTCTTGCCCAGTTCCATGTTCGTTTGCTGCAGGAAGTGGTTGGCAAATAACAGCACATCGTCCGGACGCTGGCGCAGCGGTGGAATATCGATGCTGAATTCGTTGAAGCGGTGATAAAGATCTTCGCGGAACTTGCCCCTGCGCACAGCATCCCAAAGCCGCTCGTTGGAGGCGATGATGATGCGCACATCCAGTTCAATATCCTTCAAACCACCCACACGGCGCATTTTGCGCTCCTGTACTACCCGCAATAGCGAAACCTGGATGTCGTAGGAGAGGTTGGCAATTTCGTCAAGGAAGATGGTGCCGCCGTTGGCCGTTTCAAAGCTTCCGACCTTTTGGTTCAGGGCACCGGTAAACGAGCCTTTTTCGTGGCCAAACAGTTCGCTGCCGGCCAGTTCTTTGGAAAGGGCACCGCAATCGATTGCCACAAACGGCTTCGATTTGCGCTTGCTGCGCTTGTGAATTTCCTGCGCAATGGCTTCCTTGCCGCTACCGCTTTCACCGTGAATGATCACCGTATAATTGGTTGGCGCCACGAGATCGATTTGTTGCAGTAATTGGCGGAAGACCGGTGTGTCGCCAAAGATATAATCGCCTGAAATGGTGATGGCCGGGCCTTTTTCTTTTGGTGCTGCGGCCGACGTCGCCGAAGCAGGAGCAGGTTTCGCCGGTTCTGCCACGACACGTTCCTGCCGCACGGCGTCTCTTTCTTCGGGCGGTGTTTCCAGGGCCTTCTTGATGGTGACAAGAATTTCATCCGGGAAGAGGGGCTTGGTAATATAATCGAAGGCACCCATTTTCATCACTTCTACCGCGATCTTGATATCGCTGTAACCTGTCATGATGATCACCGGCACATGGAGATAACGTTCTTTAATTTTGGCCAGCAGTGTATTGCCTTCCATGTCCTCCAGGCGAAAGTCACACATCACAAGGTCCGGTTGCGTTCCTTCCAGCAGTTCAAGGGCTTTTTTTCCACTGTACGCTTCCAGTACTTCATAGCCATGGCGGGTTAAAAAGCGTTTCAGCAGCAAGCAAATATCACGGTCGTCGTCTACAATTAAGATGGTTTGCATTGTTTCTAAGATGTGTTTTTTTTGTGTGTGTGAAAATAGAAAATTATGCCCACAAGCCGCGTACATGCGATACAGGAATTTGCAATTGTTCCCTGTATTTTGCCACCGTGCGGCGGGCAACGGAAAATCCTTTTTGGGAAAGAATTTTGACAAGCTGTTGGTCGGTGTAGGGATTGTGTTTGTCTTCGCTCTGGATGACTTCTTCAATGGCCGATTGAATGACACGGTTGCTGATCACCTGGCCTTTTTCGTTGGCAATCCCTTCGGTAAATAAATCCTTCAGCAGGATGAGTCCAAATGGTGTTTCGGCATATTTGTTACAGGTGATTCTGGAAACCGTCGAAATATCGACGCCAACCATTTCAGCCACATTTTTCAGGATCATCGGCTTCAGCAGGTTGATGTCGCCGGTCAGAAAATAATCGTGTTGGAGATGTACAATCGAGTGCATGATCTTTAGCATGGTCGACTCCCGCTGCTGTACCGCATGGATAAACCATTGGGCAGACTGTAGCTTGTTTTTGATGTATTGTACGGCAGATTTATCGGTCGTCACTTTTGCATTATTCTCCGCCATCTCTTTCCAGGCCGCATTGATGTTGAGGCTTTCGGAACGCTGGCGGTACAACTGTACTTCAATGCTATCGCCGTTGCGGGTCACAATAAAATCAGGAAGAATATTTTGATTGGTATTGACACCTTCCTGCAGTTCGCAAACCGGACGCATTTTCAATGTAGCAATCAGCGTGAGCACGATCTTCAACTCTTCGTCGTCGATCTTCAGGTGTGCTTTGATTTTGTCCATGTTCCGGTGATGCAGGTCGGCAAAATGTTCTTCCAGGAGCCGGATGGCCGTTTTTACATCGGGCCGTTTCGTATTCAGGCGATAGAGCTGGATCAGCAGACATTCCTTGATGCTGCGGGCTCCAATGCCTACCGGTTCCAGTTGCTGGATTTTCAGCAAAATCTCCAGAAGATTTTCCGGTTCGATCCATTTGTTCTTTTTAAACGAATAGTCTTCGGCAAGCGAGTCGAGCGATTGTTCCATCAGGCCGCTGTCGTTGAGCGAATCAATGATGAATTCTGCGAGTTCGGTTTCCCTCTCATCTTCCGAAACCAGTTGAAACTGCTGTTTCAGCGAGCCGCGGTAATCGAAGGAGTTGACGATAGGGCGTTCGGGAAGCTTATCGTTGTGCAGAAAATTTCCATATTCTGCCTTATAGTCGGGTATGTCGTCGTAAATAAACTCTTCCCAATCCTGGTAATCCTGAACTGAATCCTTGTTGAACTTTTCAATCTCTGTGTCAAAATCATTTTTCTGATCTTCCAACAGCGGGTTTTCTTCAATTTCCTGCTGGATACGCTGTTCGAGTTCCAGCGTATTCAGGTGAAAAAAATTAAGCAGCTGGATCTGTTGCGGCAAAATTTTCAGCCGCTGCTTTTGGGCGAGGTGTTGATTGATCATGGTGCTTATTTTTTGGCGCAACCGTCATAAGACAAGTGTGGCTCCAAACTGATTAGTACTAGGAAAAATTCTTTTTTTATACTGATATTCAGCATTTTGTAAAAACATCAGCTTGGTGGCCTTTAAGCTTGGCTGTAGTTTTGAAAGCAACCCCAGCCATGGGTGTGGAAGCATTTCTACGAAACGGGAAATGGCGATGCCTTTGCCAAAAATAAAAAGCGCAAACCTTAGGTTGCGCTTTTGCTAAAAAAACTCGTTTATTCCGCTAGAGCAATTCTTGCCCTCTGGGCTTTGAGCGGTAGTAAAAAAATGCAGGTATCGGGTAGGACATGCCACCCGGCGCCGAAGACGAAGGATCTGTACTTCTTCTGTCTGCATATCGTTCGCGACTGCTAAGTGGTGCTGTTGGCCGGCTGTTTAGCAAAAAGGGCAAACCAGACTTACGGTCGTTTTGGGAACTATTCATCTGTACCATACTTCAGGACTTGGCTAAGGAAAGTCTAAAAAATATACCAAAAAAAATTGGCGTTTAAAGGATTGCAGATCACTACAATTGAGAACGATTTTAGTAGAATAAATTCCTCAAAACGCTGTTTTGGAAATCGCTTCTACCATTCTATTTGGACTTTGTCATGGAATAAATCTTACCGGCTTTCAATGCTATCTTATTGCTGATGTCATAACCCCTTTCACCCCACTTCCGCAATTTTGCGGCGTTTCTTTTACGGGAAGGAGAGACAAGGTATAAAAAACCAAAATTATTCAGTGTTCACCAGCCATTTGCTACTTCCTAAAAACGAATGAAACCTCCCGGAATTCCATCATCACATCCGCCGCTTGCTATCACACCGGGAGGTTAAACTCATGCTGCCTTCCAAAATGGCCATTCGGTTCTTCGTTTCAATACAACCTGTTCTATAATTCGTCTACTCTGTTTTCGCCTTCGCTCACATGCGTTTCGGATTGCGAAGGCGCATTAACGATCTTGTTTTCGCTCTGTGTATTTACAATCACTTTTTCATCCAGGCGGCTATCCTCCGGGTTGGTTTCCGCCAAGGCATCATCGCCGCCCTCGCGGCGCGGGGTTTCGTCCGGCCTGGTTTCGAATGTTGACTTCGAGTTGTCTTCCTTGTTTTTGGGGCCTGGGGCTGTACTCATAACGATATTTTTACAGGTGGCTACCTCTAATGTCTAAAAACTGTACCTGTTTTTTTGTTCAGAAAGCCGGTGGAAGGAAACGGAAATTTTTCCTCAAACGGGTGAAAGTGCGAAGCCTTTTACTTGGATTGGGTATCAGGCCGGCGGGGCGGCTTCAAATGGCTCCTTTTTTTTCTTCATCATGAACTTGCTAACCAGGTTACTCACAGTTTTCGCCACCGCTTTGCGTTGCCCTTCGGTGATTAGGTGGGAGGCGTAGTTCTTAATGACATACGGAACAACCACCTTGGCAATCCAGCCGGCGCGGCCTAGTAAAAGCTTGCGCAAAAACACGTCTGTGCCGAATTTCAGCCCGAAGTTCAACAAGGGGCCGTTGTCGTCAAAGGTGAATAGGTTTTTGGCCCCGGCCACCACTCTCTTCACAGGGTTGAGACTTGCTTTCAGTCCTGTGATATCTTCCCGGATCACCTCTTTGTAAGAAGCCAGTTGCGCAGTCAGTCGTTGTTCCTCCTGCAACAAGTCTTCGTATGTTTTAATTTTTGGTCTCATACACCTTGCTGATAATGGCATTTCGGATAAGTGGAACAATCACCTTTTTGCGCAGGGCAAAAACGAGAACGAGAAGCAGCAAAAAAAATCCGGCAACCGTGAGGAAACCTAAGGCCGGGCTGTTGAAAACATTGCCGAGCCACCAGGCTACTCCGGTGAACAGAAAGATCAGAAAGAATAGCAGCAGGAAAAATGCCGCCACGCCGATGGCCGCGCCGGCCGCCGCATTGGATGCACCTTTGGTGGCTTTTAACTTTGCGAGGTCAATCGTTGTTTTCGCATAGTCACTGACGTGGTCCTTTAGGTGGGCTGCTTTGGTTTTCAGATCTTCCATATATGTAAATTAGCAAAAAAAGAAGCAGGCCCCTTGACCTGCTAAATTATTAGCTGAAGCTTTCTTTTGCGGTGCTGTACCGATCGGCTGCCTCCGAGGCCAGATCAGCCCCTCTGCGACGCAATTTGTCAACACCATCTTTCGCACTGGAGAAAAGATCACTCAGCGAGGTGCCCCAATCGCCGGCGGTTGAAGCAATTTTTTTGCGGGTATCTGCACCTGTTTCAGGAGCCATTAACATTCCAACGGCAAAGCCCACGGCTGCCGCTCCCACTAAACCCAGAATTACTTTTGTTCTTGCACTCATATGATTGGTTTTTAAATGATGAATCGATGTGAAACGTGGTTAAATAATCATACCAACTTCCTCTGAACAAGGACAAAATGAATTGATTGAATGTGTGGGTGAACCCTTATTTTTACCCATCCGGATAGATGGAATTGCATTGGTACGATAATTATTGACATTAAGCTTTGCTGACGAGCTATGACAACACGTAAAAAGGTTTTAATTATTGACGACGAAGTGGACTTGTGTCTGCTGATGAGAAAATATTTTGTCAACAAAAATTACGAGGTTTATATTTCTCATACGCTTGCCGACGGGATGTCCCGCCTGCAATCGAACACGCCGGATTTTCTTTTCATCGACTACAATCTGCCGGATGGCCTGGGCTGGGACAAACTTCCCGAAATGTACCAGAACTACCCGGAAGTGCACTACCACCTGATCAGTGCATTTCGCCCGACCCTTCCCGAGGAGCTGGATGGCGCCAAGCTGACGATATGGGAAAAACCCATCAGCCTGAAATCGTTGGATAACTTTTTTTAATGAGCAAATGGCGAGTGACAAATAGCAGGTAGCCACTCCTATTTGACAAACTTTCTATACTCGAACCTTCCTGCCTTTTCAGGAGGTTTTTTTGCTGTAAGAAACGACTGTGCGAAAAGGCGACCCGCTACTTACTTCTTACTACTCGCTATTCCACCTATCTTTGCCCACAAAATTTTTTACGACATGAACTTGCACGAGTACCAGGCAAAAGAACTGCTGAAAAAATACGGTGTTCCGGTTCAGGAAGGAATCGCCGCCAGCACACCGCACGAAGCGGAGGAAGCATATCGTCAGATCAAAACAGATTATGGAAGTCCGTTTTCGGTGATTAAAGCCCAAATTCATGCAGGTGGTCGTGGAAAAGGTAAGGTGAAAGAGACCGGTATCAACGGTGTAAAGGTGGTGAAGAATATGGACGAAGTAATGGATGTTGCCGCCAAAATCCTCGGCGGTACGCTGGTAACGATCCAAACCGGCGAAGCCGGCAAAGTGGTCAACAAGATCCTGGTTGCGCAGGATATGTACTACGATGGACCGAGCGAACGCAAGGAGTTCTACCTCTCCATTTTACTCGACCGCTCCAAAGGCCAGAACGTAATTATGTACAGTACCGAAGGCGGCATGGACATCGAGGAAGTAGCGCACAAAACACCCGAAAAAATTTATAAGGAATGGGTATGGCCGGGTGCCGGCCTGCAAGGCTACCAGGCAAGAAAGATCGCCTTCAACCTGGGACTGAAAGGGGATTCGTTCAAAAACATGGTGAAGTTTGTCACCAACTTGTACAATGCCTATGTGGGACTGGATTGCTCCATGCTGGAGATCAACCCACTCTTCAAGGCGTCCGATGACAAGATCGTTGCAGTTGACTGCAAGATGAATTTGGACGACAATGCCCTGATGCGCCATCCTGATTTGGCCGGTCTTCGTGACATCAGCGAAGAAGACCCTACAGAGGTAGAAGCGGGTAAATACAACCTGAATTTTGTAAAGCTCGATGGGAACGTAGGCTGCATGGTGAACGGTGCAGGCCTGGCCATGGCCACGATGGATATGATCAAATTGAGCGGCGGCGAACCTGCGAACTTCCTGGACGTGGGTGGTACCGCAAATGCCCAAACCGTGGAAGCCGGCTTCCGAATTATTCTGAAAGACCCGAAAGTAAAGGCCATCCTGATCAACATTTTTGGTGGGATCGTACGGTGCGACCGTGTGGCGCAGGGTGTGATCGACGCCTATAAAAACATGGGCAACATCGATATCCCGATTATCGTGCGCCTGCAGGGAACCAATGCCGAAGAAGCCAAGAAACTAATCGATGAAAGTGGCCTGAAAGTGCAATCGGCTATTCAGCTCAGTGAAGCGGCCGACCTGGTGAACAAGGCGCTGGCCTAGTTCGAAGTTCGTGCCTGGAGTTGGGTTGTTTCGGTACAATTCACTTCTTTTTCTACCAATAGCTTTTAAGTTGAAGACGTCCTGCAACCGGACGTCTTTTCTTTTAGAATTGCCCGTCTTTTCGTCTTTTTCAACGGGAGTGTGGCCGGGAACGTTCCGCTAAACCCAAACTCCAACTGCCAAACCCTAACTTTGCCCGCTATGAACATCGACTTTGCCAAATACGCCGATGGCCTGGTGCCTGCCGTCGTGCAGGATTTTACAACGCAAAAAGTGCTGATGCTGGGTTTTATGAACGAAGAGGCACTGAAAAAAACGGAAGAAACAGGCCTGGTGACCTTTTACAGCCGCAGCAAAAAACGTCTTTGGACCAAAGGAGAAGAAAGCGGTAATCACCTGCAACTGCGCCAGATCCTGGCCGATTGCGACAAGGATACCCTTCTGATCAAGGCCGAACCGAAAGGGCCTGTTTGCCATACAGGAGCCGACACTTGCTGGAGCGAGAGAAATCACAAAGAGGATTTCCTGCTCTACCTGGAAGAAATTGTCAAACTGCGCCGAACCAGCAACGACGAAACCTCGTATGTGAAAAAGCTGTTTGATAAGGGCATTAACAAGATTGCCCAGAAAGTGGGAGAGGAAGCCGTGGAGCTGGTGATCGAGGCAAAAGACGTTAATCGTGCGTTATTTTTAGGCGAAGCAGCGGACTTGCTTTTTCATTACATTGTATTATTGCAAGCGAAAGATTGCTCACTGGCCGATGTCATCCAGGTGCTGAAAGACCGTCATCAACCGAAATAAAGTATGAAAAAACTTTTTGTATTCCTGTTCGTTCCCGCCTTGACTTTTGCGCAGGTAAAGGCTGGCGAAAAACCTGTATCCTCCGCACAACCCCAAACTGCCACTGCTAAAACCGCCGATGGATTTACAATCAGCGGAAATGTACAGGGACTTGCCGATGGTGAGGTAAAAATTACCACCACCCAGGGAGAGCAGGTGCTGGTAAAAGGCGCTGCAAAAAACGGCGTTTTTAACCTGGCCGGTAAAGTGGAGGAACCCGGATTGTACTGGCTCACGATGGGCAAAGAGCAGCCGCAATACATTTTCCTGGAAAACACAGCGATCAAAATCTCCGGGAAGCAATCCGATATTAAAAACATCCAGATCGAGGGTTCGCAGTCGCACAAGGACTTTCTCCAGTTCCGGAAAGCCTTCGACCCGCTGTTTGCCAACCTGAATGCCATCTCGTTCCAAATTCAGCAGGCCGCTGAAGAAAAGAAACCGGCCCTGATGCAGCAATACACGACCGCTATTACGAACATGAACAAAGCGGTTGGCGAGTTTATTCGGGAAAGGCCGGCTTCGTATGTGTCGGTGTTTTTGCTGTCCATTACGAAACAAATCAATGAGAATGTTTCCGAACTGGAAGAGCGGTTCAACGCCCTTAATCCATCACTGAAATCCTCAACTGTCGGAAAGGACCTCGAAGGGTATATTTCCTTTGCCAAGATTGGCTCCGTTGGTTCGGAAGCGCCGGAATTCATACAAGCGGACGTAAACGACAAACCAATTTCGCTTTCTTCCTTCCGCGGCAAATACGTGCTGCTCGACTTTTGGGCCAGTTGGTGCAAGCCCTGTCGCCAGGAAAACCCGAACGTGGTAAAAGCCTTCAACAAATTCAAGGGGAAAAACTTTACTGTTTTCAGTGTTTCACTCGACCAGCAAAAAGAGTCCTGGGTAAGAGCCATCGCCGCCGATAAGCTGGACTGGACCCACGTAAGCGATCTTAAATTCTGGAACAATGCCGCTGCAGAACTTTACCACGTACAATCGATCCCGCAAAATTTCCTGATCGACCCGGCCGGGAAAATTGTGGCGAAAGATTTACGCGGAGAGGATCTTGATAAAAAACTTTGCGAGCTTTTAGGCTGCAACTAAACGCTTTGGTTGAAAACCGGAAAGCCCCGCACTGCGGGGCTTTTTCTATGTCGTTTGTTTGTGAAAGCTTTCAGGCTGCCACTCCTTTTAATTTGCAATCAGCAAGCGGGGAAGCGCAGGTCTGACAAAGCATTGCTACAAAAGCAAATCCAGGGAATCCAAATGAAAACGGTATCAGGCTACCAGAACGGGCCGGAGTTGCCGGATGCTTTCGCCCAAAAAGTTGGGCAAAACGTGGGCATAGGTCCACATGATCTTGTCCGGGTCATTTAATTGCTCGATCATGGATTGCCATTTTTCCTCGCCGTGGTTTTCAATCACGGTTTGTTTCTTATCCTCCCGTTGCAGGTACATGCTCATCCCGATCGCATCCGCTTCGGGGTGAAACTGGGTTCCGATCATGTACTCGTTGAAACGGATACCCATCAAGGCCTGTTCGAAAGGCACGTGGGGGCGATACTTTTCAATGCAGAGGATTTTGCTGCCCAGCATGTCGATCTTTTCGAAATCCAGCGAAGTGACCTGGTAGTCGCGGCTGTCCACCACGTAAAACGGGTCGGCCAGGCCGCGAAACACACCGTCGTGCTGGCCTTCGAGAGTCACATGAACCGGGTAAACGCCAAAAGAGGTTTTGTTGCGTTTGCTGATGTTGCCAATGGCATAGTGCCGGCACACCAGCTGGAACGAATGGCAAATGAAAAAGACGAATTTTTTATTGGTATTGGCCGGGTTGGCATTCCACCCTTCCACGCCTTCCAGCCAGTGGAAATAGGCCTTCTCCCAGTCAGACCCTTCGCTCTCGAGCGGCGAACCGGGTCCACCGGACGAAATGTAAATGTCATAGGTCAGGTCGGGTACATCGTTTTCCAGGCGCACGTCAAACTCGTTCCACTCCATCGGCAGGTTATGAAATTCACTCCATTCGCCAAGGATCTGCCGGATGCACCGCATGCCTTGGTTGGCCTGCCCTTCGTAAAGGTCCAAAATTGCTACTCGTATCATATCGAAGCTCCAAACTTAGGAGATTCTCTGCAAGCTATTTGCCATAAACCTTTGAGCCGCCTACATACGTCGCCAAAACGTTTGTTTCCAGCACCTGTTTGGGACTTGCTTTCATCAGGTCTTGATCAAGGATAATGAAATCAGCCCATTTGTTTTTTTCGAGCGATCCTTTTTCCGATTCTTCAAAATTGCTTTTAGCCGCCCAGATGGTCATACCCCGGATTGCCTGTTCGCGGGTCAGTGCATTTTCCATTTGATAGCCGCCTGCCGGAAAGCCTTTCGCGTCCATGCGGAACACCGCCGCATAAAAGGTCTTGAAAGGAGAAATGTCCTCCACAGGGAAATCGGTACCCAATGGAAGCCAGCCGTTCTGACTCAATAATTGCCTGAATGCGTAAGCACCTTTCACCCGCGAGGGTCCCAGCCGTTTTTCTGCCCAGTACATGTCGGAAGTGGCATGGGTGGGCTGAACCGAAGGGATAATGCTGTAGCGGCCGAAAAGCGCAAAGTCGGCTTGGTTTATCACCTGCGAATGCTCGATTCGCCACCGGCGGTCGTTTTTGCCGCGGAGATAGCTGCCATAAATCCTGAGGATCGTCCGGTTGCCGGAGTCGCCAATGGCATGCGTGTTCATTTGCCAGCCCATTTTGTAAATCACGTTCGCTACGGAATCAAAATGCTGCTGGCTGCTCAACAGGAAACCTGTCCAGTCGGGCCGGTCAGTGTAAGGGTGTAAAAGCGCTGCGCCACGGGAGCCAAGGGCGCCATCAGCATATACCTTAAACGATGCGACATGCAGGGATGGCGTTTTGATCCTGCCTTTTTGCAAAGCAAACTGGAAGTTTGCCCTGTTATCACTGAGCATGGCGTAAATACGCATCTTGAGCTGTCCTGCTTTTTGCAAACTGTCCATAAAGAGTACCTCTTCGTAACCAATCCCACAATCATCCACCGTGGTCAGGCCCACGGCAAAACAGTTTTGCTGCGCTTCTAGAAGAGCGGTCCGGTAGGTTTGCAAAGAGGGTTCAGGGATCCGCGACGCGACCAGTGCTGTAGCCCTGTCGACAAGGATACCCGTCAGTTTGCCATTTTTTACTTCCACATCGCCGCCTTCGACTTTCGAAGATGTATTGACTCCGGCCAGGTCCAACGCTTTCGTGCTGGCAATGGCTGCATGGCCATCCACCCGGGTCAGGAAAACGGGATTGTTGGGAAAGAGTTTATCGAGCCTTTCTTTTGTTGGAAACTCTTTTACGGCCCAGTCGTTCTGGTCCCAGCCGCGGCCAATGATCCATTCACCCGGTCGGATGTTCTTTTTTGCCACATGCGCCTGCAGTCGTTGCAGGATTTCTTCCCAGCTTTCGGTGCCAACGAGATCGGCGTTTTGCAATCCGAGTCCATAGCCAAAAAAATGGGCATGCGCATCAATAAAACCGGGGTAAACGGGCCGGCCACCGGCGTCCACTTTTTCTTTTGCCTCGTATCGAGCCAGCAGTTGCTGGCTACTGCCGGTTTCCAGCACCCTGCCGTCCTTTACCGCCATAGCCGATGCCACGGAAAACCGTGCATCCGCCGTATAAATTTTCCCGTTATACAGCAGCAGGTCCGCCTGCTTTTTTTGCGCACCCACAGTCAGCGACAACAGGCTGCCTACACAAAGTATCAAGAGTTGTTTCATCATTTCAAAAGTCAGTATGATTGATTGGTAAAGAGAGACGGGTGCTTTTTGTTGTGTTCTGTTTTGGATTGGTAGGCTTTCGCTGCTTCCAGGATGGAGGCTTCATCATAAAGATTGCCCACGAAGGTAATGCTTTGCGGAAGGCCGTTTTTGTCGTAACCCATCGGCAGGCATACGACCGGGTTGCCGGTAAGGTTGGTGATGCGCAACTGGGCACCTGCAAACGTGGGCACGATCACCACGTCGTAGTCTTTTAGAAATTGCTGCACCTGCTGGCAAAGCCGGCTGCGGTAGCGGTTGGCATTGATGTATTCGACAGCCGGGATAAACCGCGCCGAGCGAAACGTGTTGGGCCACGAAAACCGGGATTGTTGTACCAGGATGGAATCCCGGCCCGATCGCGTCAGTTCATCAAATGCAGCACCGGCTTCCGCATTCAGGATAATGCCAACGAGGTTGGCCGGATAGACCGTAGAGTCGGGAAAGCTGACCGCTTGCGGGGTGTTGCCCATCTTTTTGAACGTCTCCAGTACATTCCATTCCGGTGCATCCTTCGGTAAGCGGCTGAAATAATTTTCCGCATAAGCAATGCGCAGCTTTTTGATATCGCGTTTGGGATTGTAATTGAAGGCATGGTCTACCGCACCAGCATCTTTTCCATCAGTACCCTTCAGGTAAGAATAAACGATGGCGTCGTCCTCGGCACTGCGGGAAATCGGGCCCGCCTTATCCAGGCTCCAGCACAAGACCATGGCGCCGCTCCGGCTGATGGTCCCAAACGTAGGCCGCAAGCCGGTAGCACCGCAACGTGTAGAAGGTGATACGATAGAGCCCAGCGTTTCCGTACCGATGGCAAACGGTAGCAGGCCTGCCACCACCGAGGATGCGCTGCCGGCTGATGAGCCGCTGGAACCCTGTTTCAGGTTCCAGGGATTGCGGGTCAGTCCGCCAAACCACCTGTCGCCCATGGCCAGTTCGCCCAGCGTAAGCTTGGCGCACAAAACGGCACCGGCGTTTTTAAGCTGCGTGTACACGAAGGCATCTTCTTCCACCATTTGGTCTTTGTAAGGCATGGCGCCCCAGGTTGTTTTATAGCCTTTTACGGCAAACAAATCTTTCAGGCCGTAAGGGATTCCATGCAGCAAGCCCCGGTATAGGCCTTTGCGCAGTTCTTCGTCGGCTGTTCTTGCCTGCTGCAACGCCAGGTCTTCGGTTAGTGTGACGACGCACTCCAGTGTATCGCCCCATTTTTTCAGGCGGTCCAGGTAGAACCGTGTTAGTTCGACAGAGCTGATTTTTTTATTCTTCAGCAATGACGCCAGTTGCGGGATGGAATAAAATGCCAGGTCAGATTTGTTTTTGGGTAGTGCTACATTGGCTGGGATATCCCAGGCGATCTTCTGTTGTTTTGCAGGGATGGAAAATCCGGGTGGTGCGGGATGAAAAGCAAATGGAAAAGGCAAGTCATTGGACAGTAATTCCTGGTGCATGCGCTGCAGGATGCTTTTTGCAGCCAGCACATTGGCCAATAGCGAATCCGTTTCTGCTTCGGTAAAATCCAGGTCGTATAAACCGGCGGTCTGCTGCAACAGGCGCAGCGAGTCTTTGCGGGTTTGTGCATTCGAAATAAGGCCTGCGCCAAGGGCCAGGAAGAGAATGATTTTTTTCATATGCCGTCATTACATGTGGATGTGCGGGGTGAAAATAAAGCAAAACTTTTCTACCTTTTGCGGCCAATGCCATTCAATATGAGAAAGAGCCTGCTTGTGCTTGCAGCGATCGTTTTTTTGTATGCCTGTACGACAAAGGGCAAAAACAACTCCGGTATAAACGATGTCACCGTCCGGCAATACTTCAACTACGGCGACACCGGCGTTCAATCGGCCGGCATCAAACTGATTCCCATTCAAACGCCGGTCGGTAATTTCAGGGTCTGGACCAAGCGCTTTGGCAACAATCCACGAATCAAGATCCTGCTCCTGCATGGCGGGCCGGCCATGACGCACGAATACATGGAGTGTTTTGAAAGCTTTTTCCCAAAGGAAGGCTTTGAGTTTTACGAATACGATCAACTGGGTTCTTACTATTCCGATCAACCAACAGACAGCTCCTTGTGGGTAACGGAGCGCTTTGTCGACGAAGTGGAACAGGTGCGCAAAGCCATTGGCGCCGATCAAACCAATTTCTATGTGCTGGGCAATTCCTGGGGCGGCATCCTCGGAATGGAGTATGCGCTGAAATACCAGCAGCGCATGAAAGGATTGATCGTTGCCAATATGGTGGCCAGTGCACCCGAATACGGCCGCTACGCCGCTGACGTACTGGCCAAACAAATGGATCCGAACGTGCTGGACGAAGTGCGGGCCATCGAAGCCAGGAACGATTTCAGCAATCCACGTTACATGGAACTGCTGCTTCCTAATTTTTACAAACAGCACCTTTGCCGCCTGGCCGAGTGGCCCGATCCCATCAACCGTTCGTTCAAACATGGCAATGAAGTTATCTATACCATGATGCAGGGACCTTCTGAATTCGGCATTCGCGGCCGGCTGGCGGCCTGGGACATTAAAAACCGTTTGCACGAAATTGCCATACCAACGCTGATGATCGGTGCGAAGTATGACACAATGGACCCGAAAGCGATGGAGGAGCAAAGCAAAATGGTTAAAAACGGCAGCTACCTGTATTGTCCCAACGGCAGTCACCTGGCCATGTGGGACGACCAGCAGGTTTTTATGAACGGTGTGATTAAATGGATCAGGGAAGTGGATGAGAAGAAGTGAACTGCCTAATGTTATTGGGCATGTTGGAAAATAAGTTTTCCATAACGTCGAGCCCCGAATATCCTGCTAACTTCCCACTGCCTGCATATGCGTTGCCACCGCCTCGATGATGGTCTTCATCAGCAACGCGGAATTGTCGCTTGTGGCATCGGGGAAAATGTAATTCCCGGGAGAAGGGGAGATGATCCTGTTTCCGGGCAGCAGGAGGCGAAGATCAAATTCCAGGGTCGTTAGCAGGTACTCGATATAAAGTGGCGTGGTTCGAACGGTCACCATCGTTGTGTACAATGCATCGTCGTAAGTGAAGCTGATTGTGAAAATGCGTGCCATCGTATTGAATTAAGTATTCAAGTAGAGTACAGCCGCGTTCTGTGATCAATTCTTTTCTGAAAATTCCGCCAAAAACAAGATACAAAAAAAAGCCCCGTAATTCAAAATAACCATCAGGCAGTTCCTTCAAGAAATTGCGTGGAAATGTATTCGGCAACTTTACCAAGGTCTTTTGTTTCTTCATAGATGGCCAGTTGCCGGTCGGCACCGGTACCCTTTTCCAGGATTTTGTGAATATGCTGAATCCTGTTTCGTGAACCCAGGTGATCCACGACATCATCGACAAAATCGAGCAATTCGTACACCAGCACCCTGGTGTTCACTTCTTCTTCCTTGCCGAAATCAATCAGGTAACCGTCAATGCCATAGCGGCTTGCCCGCCACTTGTTTTCGTTGATCAGTGGTCGTGGGTATTGAATGAAATTCATGTTTTGCTGCCGCAGTTTGTAGATCTTGACGCAGATGGCCTGGAAGAGCGCAGCCAGGGCAATGGTTTCATCCACCGTCATGGGCACATCGCAAATGCGAAATTCCACCGTGTTGAAAAACGGGTGCACCCGGAGGTCCCACCAGATCTTTTTCGCGTTGTCAATGCAATTGGTCTTCATCAGCAGCTTCACGTAGTTGTCATAGGCTTCAATGCTGTCGAATGCTTCGGGGATACCGGTGCGGGGAAATTTGTCAAACACTTTTGTACGGAAGGATTTGTAGCCTGTTTTCCGTCCTTCCCAAAACGGCGAATTGGTGCTGAGGGCATAAACGTGTGGCAGGAAATAGCGGGTAGAATTGGCAATATGGTTGGCCATTTCCCTTGTTTCCATTCCGACGTGAACATGCAGGCCGAAAATCAGGTTGCTGCGGGCCGCATCCTGCAATTCGTTCACGATTTCGTTGTAGCGAACATGGTCCGTAATCAACTGGCTTTCCCAGTGGCTGAACGGGTGGGTACCGGCAGCGCCCATGGCAAACCCCAGGTCGCCGGCGATGCCGGAAATGGTTTTGCGAAGCACGGACACATCTTTATGGGCTTCTTCAATGTCGGCGCAGATATCCGTGCCCACTTCCACCACTGCCTGGTGCATCTCGGCCTTTACTTTGTCCTTGATGATTTTCTGGCCTTCCTGCACGATCTTCTGCTCATGGCTTTTCAACTCCCTCGTAACGGGGTCCATGACCATGTATTCTTCTTCTACGCCAAGCGTGAAAGTTTTATAATTGATGTTTGCCATGCACTGTTTGGTATTTAACGGTCATGCTGCCTGATTCACGCAATCAGCATGCGGGGTTACATGTTTTTCCAGGAAGTTTATTGGTAGTTGTACAACAGCAGTCCGGTGCTAAACGCCGCTATCCGGAAGGCCATTTGAGGTGGCGCTCTTTTTCACATATTCGCCCCAGGTCAGGTTGTCTTGTCCTTCCAATTGTGCCTGTGCCCTTTCAATCGCATAGTTGGCGGCGGTCTCCACCACCCACTCAAAATTGTCTTCTCCCACACTGCTGCGTTCCGCATCGGGTGCAGGATTGCCAAAATCGATGGCATAGGGCACACCGTCGCGGATCGCCAGTTCCACCGTATTGAAATCATACCCCAATGCATGGTTGATGCGCAGCACGATTTCTTCCATTTGCTTCAGCAGTTCCTGCGATGGGGAGAATGCAGCCTGGTACCGCAGGTGATGCGGGTTACGCGGCTCGTAAGGCATGATGCGGACATGCTTGCAGCCGATGCAATAACAGCGATAGTATTCTTCGAATATGATCTCCTCCTGCAACAGCATGACCAGTTGACCCGTTTCCGAATGTTTCTCGTAAAACTCTTCGATGTTGTTCAACTTGTAGACGTTTTTCCAGCCGCCCCCGGCATAAGGCTTCATGTAGGCCGGGAAACCAACATAATTGAAAATGCCCGGCCAGTCGAGTGGATAAGCCAAGTTGGAAAACGATTCGCTTTTGGTGTCGGTAGGCATTTCGTACGAGGGGAGAATAACGGTTTTGGGCACCGGTACGCCAACCTGCACCATCAGGCAGTTGTTGAAAAATTTGTCGTCGGCACTCCACCAAAACGGGTTGTTGATGACGGCGGCTCCTGTCATGGCGGCATTTTTCAAATAAGTGCGGTAAAACGGGACATCCTGCGAGATCCGGTCGATGATGACCGCGTAGCCGGACGGCTCTCCCTGCATCACCTTATCGATCCGTACCGGTTCGGCCGTGATGCCTTCGACACCTTTGCTGTTAATCCGCTCGATCAATGCCATGGGGAAGCTGCGTTCCTGGCCGAAGAGAATGCCAATCTTTTTCATGTCGCTGGGTTTAATGTCCTAATCAGGGTCAAAAAATACAATATAAAATAAAGCCACAAAAAATATTTTGCCACGCCAACTCCGGGCAATTCTGTCGCTGCACTTATATTTGGCCTTATGCTTCTCGACGAGTTATCCACTATCCTGGTAGAACAAAAAGCCCTTGCCTCACATTTTCTAAAACGGTATGTCATCGTTGATGTCTACCATCCCAAACAAATTGCCAGGCCCTCTTCGCTGTCGCTGCTTGTGTTGAACGACGGGCAAAATCTTGATGAAATGCAGTTTGCCCCGCTCCTGAATGGTTTGCTCGAAACAAACCAGATAGCTCCCGTCGTTTGTGTTGGCGTGCATTGCAACAAAGACCGTATCGACGAATACGGAACAGCCGAAAACCTGGACTTTGCCGGCCGGGGGAAAAAGGCGAATGCCTATCAACGATTTTTGGTGGAAGAACTGCTGCCGTTTCTGCACCTGCATTACGGTGTCGAACAATACCGCCAAACGATGATTGCTGGCTTTTCCATGGGAGGCCTGTCCGCAATCGACACGTTGTGGAACTACCCGGATGTCTTTTCCGTTGCCGGTGTTTTTTCCGGTTCGCTTTGGTGGCGGTCGAGGGATCTGCACGATGAATACGATGACGACCGGCACCGCATCATTCACCAGGTTATTCGGAAAAAAAGCTACCATGCCGGCAGGCGTTTTTATTTTATGACCGGTTCGCTCGACGAGACAGCCGACCGCAACAACAATGGTGTGATCGACTCCATCGACGATACCCTCGACCTGATTCGGGAGTTGGAAACCATCGGCTACGAAAACGGCAGCGACATTTGTTATGTCAACGACCAGGAAGGTCGCCACGATCTTGCCACCTGGAGCAAAGCGCTGCCGCACTTCCTGCTGTGGGCCTTGCCGCCGCTGGCAACCCAAATGCTTTTTGACGCGATTGATGACCAGCAGGATTTTCACTAAGGCCAATTCCGGTTTGGCATTCGCACCAGGCTTGCGCTGGTGAGGATGCAGGTATGCCACTGCGATGTCTTCAAGACGGTTGTTGTAAACGCCAAACCATTCTTTTTTACAGCCGTAACCAAATCTTAAAACCATGCTGCACCGCATTTGCAGCATGACTTCGGCTTACCTTTGCACAAAGATTTTTTATGCTGGATAGTATTGAAAGTGCCATTGAAGACATCAAGGCCGGCAAAATGGTGATCGTGGTGGACGATGAGGACCGCGAGAACGAAGGTGACTTTATCACCGCCGCACGAAACGTGACCCCTGAAGTGATCAATTTCATGAGCAAACATGGCCGTGGGCTGATCTGCGTGCCATTGCTGGAAGAACGCTGCAAGGAACTGGGTCTTGAACTGATGGTGAACAACAATACGGCACTTCACGAAACAGCATTTACCGTTTCGGTAGACCTGCTGGGGCATGGCTGCACAACAGGTATATCGGCCCACGACAGGGCGAAAACGATACAGGCGCTGATTGACCCGGCAACAAAGCCGGCCGACCTCGGAAAACCCGGGCATATCTTTCCGCTGGTTGCCAAAAAAGGTGGCGTATTACGCAGGGCCGGCCACACCGAAGCCACGGTCGATCTGGCCCGCCTGGCAGGTTTCGAGCCGGCCGGCGTGCTGGTGGAAATCATGAACGACGATGGCTCGATGGCCCGGCTGCCGGAACTGCGGGTGATTGCCGAAAAATTTGATTTCAAGATTATTTCCATCAAAGACCTGATCGAGTACCGCATCAAGCGAGACTCGCTGATTGATGAAATTGTACGGGTGGACATGCCCACGAAATATGGTCATTTTAAACTCGTGGCCTTCCAGGAAAAAAATTCTTCCAACGAGCACCTGGCCCTGATCAAGGGTACCTGGGAACCCGGGGAAC
This sequence comes from Flavisolibacter nicotianae, assembly GCF_003628535.1. Classification (GTDB taxonomy): domain Bacteria; phylum Bacteroidota; class Bacteroidia; order Chitinophagales; family Chitinophagaceae; genus Flavisolibacter; species Flavisolibacter nicotianae. The sequence goes on along the minus strand of NZ_RBCI01000009.1, from coordinate 89,668 downwards.
CTGTCATGGTGCGGGTGCACTCGTCCTGCTTCACGGGTGATATTTTGGGATCGCTGCGCTGCGATTGTGGCGAGCAGTTGCACCAGGCCATGCAAATGGTGGACAATGAAGGCAAAGGCGTTATCCTTTACATGAACCAGGAGGGAAGGGGCATTGGCCTGCTGAATAAACTCAAGGCTTACCGCCTGCAGGAAGAAGGCATGGACACCGTGGAAGCCAATCTTCACCTTGGGTTTCAGACCGATCAGCGTGATTACGGCGTGGGAGCACAGATCCTGCGGCACCTGGGTATTTGCAAACTGCGGCTGATCACCAACAATCCCAAAAAGCGTGTGGGCCTGATCGGTTATGGCCTGGAGATCGTCGATAATATTCCCATTAAAGTTGATCCCAATCCGCACAACGAACGCTACCTGCAAACCAAGCGTGATAAAATGGGACACGAGTTTCATTAAAGGCCTCCCTGCCCTCCAAAGGAGGGAGTGGCATTTACACAGACCCTTGCTTTTGCACGATATTTTAAAGCCTTCATCATGCATTTTGGTGGAGGCTTTTTGCTGCCGTTCGGCGTCTTCGCCAACAGCTTTTCTTTGCCATGGTGGGGGCATCGCGTTAGTAGAAAAAGGCTAGAGGGAAGAATAAAGCTTCGTAGGAGCGGAATATTTTTGTGGTACCAGCGATAGAACGTCGATTGAACACCTGTTGCGTCGCACTCTTCAGCGTTCGGAACACGGCCGGGCAAAAAGAGATGCCATCCCTTCAAGGGATGGCATCTCTAGTATAGAAAAGAATCCTGCTTAAACTGGCCCTGTGTGTTGTGGTTCCCTCTCCATGAGGAGAAGGCCGAGGTGAGGGAGCCGCTATTCCTGCTCGTCGGGATCCTTCACCGGTGCCACTTCAATGATGTCGCTGACAATAAACACACCTTTGGGAAACATGGTATTCATCAGGCTTTGGTAGCGTTTGGCTTCGTCTCTTGTTTTAAAGTTACCCGCTTTCAATTTGAAGAAAGGTGACTGGTAAGTGAGATACGCTTTTTGTTCCGGGAAGTGCGTGTAAATTTTTGTTTTGGCGGCAATGGCTTCATCCCTGTTGTTGGTGTTCAGCACCAGCAGGCGGTAACCACGCATGGTGCGTCCGGTTATTTTTCTCGACCGTTCATTGATCTCGGCCTGCTTTTTTGCCAGCATGTCGGCACGGGGGTCGGAATGTACAATCACGGCGGGGCCGGTGAGCAAAACGCTGTCTTGTGCAAACGATGTTTTTAAAACAAATAACGCGATAACGAGGGCCAGCTTTTTCATGCACAATTCATTGAAAGGGTCAGGTTCAAAAATACGCTTCCACTTGTTTCGGTACTGTTAATAGCTGCCGCTACCGGTTTCGCCTTTGACGATCGCAACGGAGGCACTGCACCCAAGACGCGTTGCACCCGCATCGACCAGTTGCTTCGCAAATTCTGCTGTTTTTATTCCGCCGCTGGCTTTGATTTGGATTTGTGAAGGAAGGTGCTCGCGCATCAGGCGGACGGCTTCCACTGTGGCGCCTCTTTCGGCGTAACCGGTAGACGTTTTAAGAAACTGCACCGGGAAATGTTTGTACAATTCACAACACCGGATGATTTCGTCGTCTGTTAAGATGCCGCTTTCAATAATCACTTTCAATATCTTCCCGCTTTCGGCTGTCAGCCGCGATAGCTGTTCGGCCTCGGTCTCTACGTAGGCCAGGTCGTTGCTGCGGAATGCGGCCAGGTTCATCACCATGTCCAGTTCATCGGCGCCTTCCTCTATCGCTAAGCGGGCTTCTTCCAGTTTTGTCTTGTAATGGTGATAGCCGAACGGAAAGCCGATAACGGTGGCGACCTTTACCGCGGAACCACCAACGAGTTTTTTAGCATCCTGTACGAAATAAGGAGGGACACACACGGCAGCAAAACCATATTCCAGCGCTTCACTGCAAATCTTGTCAATATCACCGGTGGTTGTAACGTTTTTTAACGTGGTATGGTCGATCAATTTCGAAAGCTGCATCTGAAAAAGTCTTTATTTTAGCCCCTCTTTAACACTCTATATTTTACAAAGTAATTTAAAAGCAAGCAAACATGAGAAGAACCAGACAATTTCTTTTGTTCTGTGGCGTGCTGGCATTTTCCATGGTGAGCAAAGCGCAGGAAACGTTTCCGCAGAATGACGTTGCGGATCCGAAGTACACGTATTATGCGTTTACCGGCGCCACCATTGTGAAAGATGCCAACACCACCATCACCAACGGAACAATGATCATCAAAGACGGGAAAATTGTTGCCATCGGCCAGGGCCTGAAGGTGCCGCAAAGCGCCATCGAAATCAAAGCCGACGGCAAATACATTTATCCTTCTTTGATCGACATCTACAGCGATTATGGTACCCCAGCACAGCAACCTCGCCAAGGAGGCTTCAATTTTTTTGGACAGGCCCAACTTGCTTCGAACACGAAAGGAGCTTATGGCTGGAACCAGGCCGTTCGTCCAGAGGTAGAGACATTTAAGTTGTTTGCTGCCGATCCTGCCAAAGCCAAAACATTGCGTGATCTTGGTTTCGGTACGGTGCTGACCCATGTGAAAGACGGAATTGCACGGGGCACAGGCGCCGTGGTAACACTGGCCGATGAAAACGAAAACCTGGCCATGCTGAAAGAAAGAGCATCAGCCCATTATTCGTTCGACAAAGGTTCATCCACGCAAAGCTATCCCAGCTCAATTATGGGTAGCATTGCGCTTCTTCGACAAACTTACCTGGATGCACAGTGGTATAAAAACCACCCGGCGAAAGAAGGCGTGAACATCAGTCTCGAGGCGTGGAGTGAAAACCAAAAGCTGCCACAGGTTTTTGAAGCAAATGATAAGTGGAACGACCTTCGTGCCGACCGCATCGGCGATGAAGCCGGCGTGCAATACATCATTAAAGCCGGCGGCAATGAATACCAGCGACTGGATGATATCAAAGCAACCAAGGCCACGTTCATTCTTCCCCTGAACTACCCGCAGGCACAGGATGTGGAAGATCCGGCCGATGCCCGTTTTGTCTCGCTGACCGATCTAAAACATTGGGAACTGGCACCAACCAATCCTGCTGCTTTTGAAAAAGCCGGCATTCCGTTTTGCCTCACCGCGGCCGACTTGCGGGATCAGAAAAGTTTTCTGACCAATCTTCGCACGGCCATCAACTACGGCCTGACAGAAAAAGCAGCCCTGACCGCGTTGACCAAGACACCTGCAGAAGTTCTGGGCATCAGCAACCAGGTGGGAAGTCTTGAAACTGGTAAACTGGCGAACTTCCTCGTCACCAGCGGACCGATTTTCGCCGAGAAAACCACGATTTACCAAAACTGGATCCAGGGCAAAAAACACAACGTAAAAGACGAAGTGTACAACGAAATGCGTGGCCGCTACAACGTGGTGGTCAATACATCTTCGGGCCCAGTCAATTATTTGCTTGATTTCAAAACCCCTTCTTCCGCGATTGCCTTGCGTGGCCGCGATACGGTAACGTCTCGCTTTTACTATGATGGTCGCAATGTGCGTATCAACGTGGCACCGGAGAGAAGGGGGGAAGCCAATATTCGCCTGACCGGCACCGTGAGCGGTAACGAATGGCGTGGCTACGGCGAAGACAGCGCCGGCAACCGCATTACCTGGACAGCGGCATTTGCTGCGGCCGACAGCGCAAGAGGACGGATGGACAGTGCCCGCAAAAAGCCACTGGTTCTGGGCAAAGTGACCTATCCGTTCATGCCGTATGGCTGGGAAGAAGCCCAGGCACCAAAACAGGAAACCATCCTGGTAAAAAATGCTACTGTTTGGACCAGCGAAAAAGAAGGCATACTGCAGAATACCGATGTACTGCTGAAAAACGGAAAGATCGCTGCCATCGGAAAGAATTTGTCGGAAAATGGTGCACGGGTGATCGATGGAACCGGCAAGCATCTCACTCCTGGTGTCATCGACGAGCATTCGCACATTGCGGCGGCTTCTATCAACGAAGGTGGTCAGAGTGTAACGTCTGAAGTGCGCATTGCCGACAACTTAAATCCGGACGATATCAACATCTACCGCCAGTTGAGCGGCGGTGTGACGACGTCTCATATCCTTCACGGTTCGGCCAACACGATCGGTGGACAAACACAGTTGATCAAGCTGCGTTGGGGCGCCGATGACGAAGGTCTGAAATTCAAAGGCTGGACCGGCCAGATCAAGTTTGCCCTGGGTGAAAACGTAAAACGCACGCCTGCCATCGCCGGTCAGCAAAACCGCTATCCCGATACCCGCATGGGTGTGGAGCAGGTCCTGGAAGATGCCTTTACCCGTGCGCATGAATACCAAAAAGAATGGAAGGATTGGGAAGCCGGCGGCAAAAAAGGTTTTGCGCCCAGAAGGGACCTGGAGCTGGATGCCCTGGTGGAAATCCTGAACAACAAGCGCTTTATCACCTGCCATTCCTATGTGCAAAGCGAGATCAACATGGCCATGCACATCGCTGATAAAATGGGTTACCACTACAACACCTTTACGCACATTCTGGAAGGCTATAAAGTGGCCGATAAAATGAAGCTGCACGGTGCCAACGCCTCGACGTTCTCCGATTGGTGGAACTACAAAATGGAAGTGATCGACGCCATTCCGTACAACGCCTACCTGATGCAACTGGCCGGCTTAAACGTTGCCATCAATTCCGACGACGCGGAGATGGCCCGCCGCCTGAACCAGGAAGCTGCAAAAAGCGTGAAGTACGGCGGCATGAGTGAAGTGGATGCACTGAAAATGGTTACGATCAATCCCGCAAAAATGCTGCACGTCGAAGACAAAGTGGGCAGCATCAAAGTAGGGAAAGATGCAGACGTGGTGCTGTGGAGCGACAACCCTTTGAGCATCTACGCAAAATCCCTTTATACCATTGTGGATGGTACAATATATTTCGACCGAGAGAAAGACAGGCAAATGGAGCAGCAGGTTGCAGCAGAACGCATGCGCATCGTTCGCAAAATGAACAGCGAGAAACGCAGCGGTATGCCGGTCTCACCGGTGCAACCCAGCTACCAGGTGATGCAGTCCTGCGGTGAGCATTTCCATAATCATGGTTTGCTTGTTATCGATGCCATCCAATTAGAAAACAATTAAACAGTCATTCATGAAAAAAATAGTTTTAAGTTTTGCCGCCATTTGTTTTCTGGTGACTGTAAAGGCACAGGAAAACATTGCACCGGCTCCGAAACAGGTTCAACCCGTTGTGATCACTAATGCCACCGTGCATGTGGGGAACGGGCAGGTGTTGAACAACGCCACCGTGGTAGTGACCAACGGAAAAATTTCAGCCATCGGGTCGAACGTTGCCGCCCCCGCCAATGCAAAAACCATCAATGCACAGGGTAAACATGTATACCCCGGACTGATTCTTTCAAGCACCAATCTTGGCCTGGTGGAAGTTAACAGCGTTCGGGCCAGTTCGGATGTTCGGGAGATCGGTGAAATGAACCCGAATGTTCGTTCCATCATTGCTTACAATACCGATTCAAAAGTGATCAACACCCTTCGTCCGAACGGCATTCTGCTTGCCAGTATTACACCCGAAGGCGGTATGCTCAGCGGCCAGTCGTCCGTTGTGCAACTCGATGCCTGGAACTGGGAAGATGCAGCGGTGAAAATCGACAACGGCGTCCACTTTAATGTGCCTTCCCTGATGGCACGTCCCCGCGGCTTCGGATTTGGCGGCGGTGGAAGGGCCGGCGCTGCAGCAGAAACCGACCCGGTAAAAGAGGGCCTGGATAAAATCGATGAATTCAAAAGCTTTCTCCGGCAGGCAAAAGCTTACAGCACCGTGAGCAAGCCCGAAGCTACCAATCTGAAATATGAGGCTGTCAAAGGGCTGTTCGACAAATCGAAAAAGCTCTATATCCATGCAACCACTGTCAAGCAAATCTTGGTAGCGATCGATATCGCCAAAGAGTTTGACCTGGACGCTGTGATCGTGGGCGGTGAAGACAGTTGGCAGGTGGCCGACCTGTTGAAGCAAAACAACATTTCGGTGATCCTGAGCCAGCCGCATGCCCTTCCAATCCTGCCGGATGATGATGTGGACCAGCCTTACAAAACCGCGGCTCTCCTGCAAAAGGCAGGTGTGCTCTTCGCTATTAACGATGAAGATGGCCAAACCCGCGGACGGAACCTGGCGTTCAATGCAGGGACGGCCGCTGCCTATGGGCTGACCAAAGAGCAGGCGCTTGCGGCCATCACGCTCAATGCCGCCAAAATCCTGGGCGTTGCCGACAAAACCGGCAGCCTTGAAGTGGGTAAGGACGCCAATATCGTGATCAGCGAAGGCGACATCCTCGACATGAAGACAAACCAGGTGACAACAGCACTTATCCAGGGACGGGAGATCAACCTGGACAACAAGCAAACGCAGTTGTACGAAAAATACAAACGGAAGTACACCGGAGCTTTCTAACGAAAAAGGGATGGGTTTCCATCCCTTTTTTATTTTGTCAATCCTGCAAAAACTCCGACTCCTAATTTTGCTATCCTTCTAAAACTCTTTCATTGATTGAAACGATATTGACGGCCTTTGCTGTCCTGTTGCGCATTCTCTCCAACCCGGTCGGCAATGTCGTGCAAAAAAACCTGACCGCAAAAGGCAACCATCCGCTGGCGGTCAATTTTCTTACCTACTTCCTGTTGTCGGTCATCTGCATTCTGACGGCCATTGGTGTGCAATGGCAAACGCTGCCCCGGGAATTCTGGCTGTACTCGATTCTGGCCGGTATTGCCGGCGCCAGTGGCAACGGCTTCCTGGTAAAAGCGCTGGAAAAAGGGGCCTTGTCTGTGTTGGGCCCGATCAATGCTTACAAATCGGTCGTCGGTATTATAGTGGGAATTATTTTACTGGGTGAAATGCCGAATGTATGGGGTGTCCTGGGAATTGTCCTGATCATTTACGGCAGCTACTTCGTGCTGGATACGACAGATGAAAAATTCTCCTGGGCGCTGCTCCGGAAAAGCGAAATTCAATACCGTATTTGGGCCATGATCCTGACAGCGATCGAAGCGGTGCTGATCAAAAAAATTATCTTGGCGTCATCGCCAACGATCGCTTTTTTTAGTTGGTGCTGGTTTGGTGCTGTCTTTTCTTTCATTCTTCTCCTGGTTTACCGGTTGAACCCGGCAAGAGAAATTCGGAAGATTGGTTTTGCCCATGCCGGCAGCTACACGTTGCTTGTGGCATGCATTGGCACCATGCAATTCACCACCAATTATGTTTTTGACCACATGTCGGTTGGCTATGCGCTGTCCCTTTTTCAGCTCTCCGTCATCGTCAGTGTCTTGCTCGGTAACCGGCTTTTCCAGGAAACCGAGATTCGAAAAAAAATGATCGGTTCCGTCATCATGATTGCCGGTTCAGTAATTATCATCCTGTTGAAAAAATAGGTATTGCCGTTTGTAAAATCTTCCGATGGAAGAATTGCAAAAAAAATCTTTTCGTGAAAACTATCTTTAACCACAAACCCAACTGGTCATGCGTTTTCGTTCGAAACTTGGTTTCATTTTTCTCGCTTCTCTTTTTCTTCAACTGCAGGCAGTTCATAGCCAAACCCTTTATTTCCCCGACTCAAGCTGGAAGGTCAAAAAGCCCGAAGAGGTAAAAATGAATGCCACACTGCTGGACAGCGCTGTGCGCTTTGCTGTTCGAAATGAAGTGAAGATGGATACCGATCTGCGCCTTGCCAATATCAAAGCCTATGCAGTGAATGCACATGAACCGGATTATCGAATCCTGGGACCGATGCGGGAGCGGGGAAAGCCGGCCGGGCTAATCATAAAGAACGGTTACATCGTCGCACAGTGGGGAGATGTAAAACGGGTAGACATGACCTTTAGTGCAACCAAAAGTTATCTCTCTACCGTTGCCGGATTGGCCGTTGATCAAAAGCTAATCAGAAATATCGATGACAAGGTCGCCGACTATGTGTGGGACGGCAAGTTCGAAGGAGACCACAATGCAAAGATCACCTGGCGGCATTTGCTGACCCAATCATCCGACTGGTCGGGCTGCCTGTTTGACGTATGCGATTGGGCCGACCGACCACCGAGAACCGGTGGAATCGATGACTGGAAGGCCCGTAAGCTGAATGAACCGGGAACTGTTTTTAAATACAACGATGTACGGGTCAATTTAACTGCCTATGCGTTGCTGCAGGTATGGCGAAAGCCGCTGCCGGTAGTCCTCCGCGAGCTGATAATGGACCCGATTGGTGCCTCCTCCACCTGGCGCTGGTATGGTTACGAAAATTCTTTTGTCAACATGGACGGCCAGATGATGCAATCGGTCAGTGGTGGCGGTCACTTCGGTGGGGGACTGTTTATTAATACGTGCGACCATGCCCGATTTGGATTGCTGTTTGCCCGGAACGGAAAATGGAAGAACAAGCAACTGCTTTCACCACACTGGGTAGCTTCAGTGGCACAGCCCTCCGCGGCAAACAAAGCCTATGGACTCCTGTGGTGGACAAACGGCGATAACCACCTGGGAAAACGGTCGAAGTCGGTATACGCGGCCGAGGGATTTGGGGGAAATTTTGTCGTGGTGGACAGCGAGCACGATCTCGTTATTGTCGCCCGTTGGCTGGAACCAAACAAGATCGGTGAGTTGGTGGACCTGGTGATAAATGCCATTTTGTAGCCCTTTGATGCTGTTGGAAAAAATCGCAAGCCAGATAAAATAATTTAATCTTTAAATATGTGAAAAAAGTTTAATTTTCTTGGCTGATATTAGTGCATATCGTCGTTCCCGCTTTGAAAACAAAACCCTTACAGAGAACTGCTGTTCCGTATTTTTTTGAACCGTTCTGCTGCCCTTGTTTTACTGTTGTTCCTTACCCGAAGAATGCTTTCCGACGGTTATTTTTCACCATTAAAACAACAAATATGGAAAGTAAAACTGCAGTCGATCTTGAAAAGGACCTGATCTCTCACCTGGCAGCTGCCAACATGACCAAAGAACAACTATCCGAACTTTCGAAGTCCATTGCGGCGTCTGTCGGTAGCGGATTTAAGATCGTCGATTGGTGGATCCTTGGAATTCCTGCCTTTGAGCAGGTAATCATTCAGGCGCACGTTCCCATCGCTGAAACCAACACGCTGAACAAACTAATCCTGAATGAGCGATTCAAAGGGATAGACATCCTCCGCAAAGGCATTCCAAAGCCTGATTTTTTCCAGGTGAAACTTACGATCCAAAACATCCGTTCACAAATGCCACAAGTATGAGAACAGAAACGCCTGCCGAAACCCTGCCGCAAGGCAGGGTTTCTAAAATTATCCAGGTTCACCCAAGCCTGAAATGCAACCTGTTTTGCAAACACTGCTATTCGTCTTCCGCACCGCAATACAAAGAAGGACTTTCGGTAAAATCCATTTTGCGCATCCTCGAAGAAGGAGCAGGAATGGGGTACAATGTTGTCAGCCTTTCGGGTGGAGAACCTTTTTTATACCGTCCGCTGGAGGAACTTGTGCAGGCCTCCAAAGCACTGGGTTATTTTAATTCCATTACCACGAATGGCATGTTATTACGGTCTGCATCTGCCCAGCGTGTATTCAGGCATGTCAACCTGGTGGCGATCAGCATCGACGGACGGGAGCAACAGCACGACGAAATGCGCAGCATGCCGGGAGCGTATCAAAAAATGATGGAGGGAGTCGATATTGTCAAAGCACATGTACCCAACTTCGGATTTATTCATACTGTTCAACCAGATAGCTGGCAATTGTTTCCCTGGCTGGCAGGTCTCGCCGTTGACAAAGGTGCAGCCTTACTGCATCTACACCCGCTTGAATTGGCCGGCCGTGCAAGCACCAGTTTTGGAAATATGATCTTTGGGGAAGAAGCCTTGCTGAAAACCTATATCACGCATTATTACCTGAAAACATATTACGAACCACAACTTTTCATTCAGCTTGACCTGTTGCATCGCGATCACATACGCGATAATCCGGCATTTTGTTTTCATGCCGACGCCCTGTCAGCCTGCGATTTAGGCGATTTTTCCTGTTTGTTCCGGGAACTGATCATTGATGAGCACGGGGACCTGTTGCCGATTGCACATGGGTGTTCAAAACGGTTCAGGATTGGCAATATTGAAGAAGATCTGCCGCTGGTCGAGATGTTCAATCGCTTTGCACAACAGCGCCTGGGTGAACTCATGCAGGTATACCAGCAGACCTATGATGAAATACTCAACAACACAGAACATGAAATTTTTAACTGGGCTGAACTCGTATTAAAAAACACGTTTCGGTACGAGCAGGAATTAGCCTGCGCCGGTTAGGTAAAAACTGGTTTTAGGGGATAGTCTTGATACATCATATCAAACCGTATTCGATGGTCGATGAGGGATGACAAGAGAAAAAAACGTTTTTACTGCACGTGATTGTTCCGCCCTGGTGCCGGTTTGGTACCAGCATCAATATTTTGAATAAAAGAAAAGCCATCCTCAGGATGGCTTTTCTTTTATTCAATTTTTTATTTTACTGTCCCAAATTCAGCGGGTAGGTGTAGGGTTCGGGGTTGCCCGGGTACACACCGGTTATGCGCACAGAACCCACGAGGTTTTGTAGCGCATCGCCCAGTTCTTCCACGCTGCTCACTTCATGTTCGCCTTCGTTTGTTACCAAACCGGTGATGATAAAGCCGGTCTGCACCCGGGAGCGGGCCAGTATGCCGTCTGTGTTGATCTTATTGACCACCACGCCACCTTCGATACCGTAACGGGCCGCTTTGGCTTTGTCCAGCGTCGCTAGCTCGCCACCGAGCCTTGTACCAATATTGTTTGAAACCACATCAGTTTTTTTCTTCAGGATTACGTCGACAGTGGATTCTTTACCGCTACGCAAATATGTCACAGGCACTTTGTCGCCCGGGCGGAAGCCGGCGATCTGCGCACTCATTTGCAGACCCGACGTTACCGACACGTTGTTGACTTTGGTGATCAGGTCACCCTTTTTCAAGCCTGCAGAAAAGGCGCCGCCATCAGGCGAAACATCCGAAACATACACGCCGTCGATGTTGGTGGGAATCCCCAGGCTTTTCACCTGTTCTTCGTTCAGGCCGTCTGTCGGAATGTAACTCACCCCGAGGTAGCCTCTTTGTACATCGCCATATTGGATGATGTCGCCAACGATTTTCTTGACGATGTTAACAGGGATGGCAAACGAATAACCGGCATAGGTTCCGGTGGGAGCCAGGATGGCTGAGTTAATGCCAATCAGTTGACCGTCGGTATTCACCAACGCACCGCCACTGTTACCCTGGTTTACGGCCGCATCGGTTTGGATAAACGATTCCACAGGCGTGTCGCCACGCTTGGTTTGGCGACTGTTGATATTGATCGTACGACCGGTTGCCGAAATGATACCAGCCGTCACGGTGGTTTCCAGTGTCAGCGGGTAACCAATCGCCAGTACCCACTGTCCCAGTTTGATCTGGTCGGAGTTGCCATAGATCAGGTATGGCAGGTTTTTGTCGTCGATTTTCAGCACCGCTATGTCGCTGCTCGGATCGCGGCCGATGACCCTGGCCTTGTAAGTCTTGCGGTTGTGCATCGTCACGGTGATCTCGTCGGCGATGTTGCCATTGGCTTCGTTGGTGATCACGTGGTTGTTGGTTACGATGTAACCGTCTTCACTAATGATGACACCACTGCCCGAAGCCCGTTGCTCCGGAACGATGTTGGGTCCCATGTCGCCAAAGATGTCGCCGAAGAAATCGTCGAGCATGCTGCGGCGGCGGGGGAGGTCGTTCGAGATTTTCTTGGCCGGGATTTTCGTTTTAATGTGAACGACTGCCGGTACGGCGGTGCTGGAAGCTTTTGTAAAGTCGATCGGGTCGGCCGGGGTAAAATTCTTTCCGTCAAAATAGCCTGCATAGTTGGCAGGGTAGCCGTTTTGGGCAGAACCAATTGCCGCCACTTTGTTATTGCTGAAATGATTGTACAACGCAATGCTACCCAACGCAGAAGCAGCGCTGATGGCCACGGTGAGTAAGATTTGTCTGAATTTCATAGTTCGTCAATTAGAGAGTTATTTATATGGTTCAAATAGTATGCCTTCACATCCAAACTTACGTATTGGCAGTCGCTTTGCTAAACCGGTAAAACAGTTTAACATTTATTTACTAAGACTTTCGTACTTCTTTATCACTGTAAATTCAGCAGGAATTGGACGGTGTCAACGCCATCGGCAAAATCACAAATTCCGGGGCGCTGGGCCTTGCCAAAGGGCACGTCCCCGCGGCCAACAACGCACTGAATCGTCTCATCGCCGGACAGCCTTTCCCGCACCGCTTCGGCGTCCTGGTAGTATTCGTAATGCAGTTCGCCGATCCGGGAAAAAGGCGACGCGTCTTCAACCAGGAGCAAGCTTTGGTTGCTCATGAAATAACGCTTGTTCAACAGGTAAATCGCCAGGTTGTAATCGTAATTGTTTTTGTATTTCTGGTGATCGGCAAGGTCGTTGTACTTTTTAAAAGCCTCGAGCAGGGGCTCGAAGTTGTAGTTTTCCGGTACAAAAATTTTGGTCACATTCCGGCAGCCAAGCCCGAAGAACTGGTACACGTCATCGGCCAGTTGTTCCAGCTCAACCGCTGATTCCTGTCCTGTTAGCAGGGCCACCGACGTGCGGTTCTTCCGGATAATGTGCGGGTATTTGGCAAAATAGAATTCAAAATAGTTGGACGTATTGTTGCTGCCGGTGGCAATGTAGACATCGCAGCCTTTGAGCATTTCGCCAAACGTGAAATAAGGCGCCGCAGCGGCATTCCATTCGATTAATTTAGTCACCATAAACCGCATCAGCACCGCGTCCTTCGACGAGAGTTTGATAACAGCATAATGTCCTGTCAGGAACGTGCAGAGAAGGTCGTGAAATCCCACCAGCGGAATGTTGCCCGCCATAACGATCCCGACTTTTTTAGGGGATGGATTGTCCGAAGGAATGGAATAGCGATCAATCAGGTCCTGCAGGCTTTGTTCGGTCAGGAATTGCCGGCTGATATTATTGACGGAAAGTGCAATGAATTCAGGTGTAAACCAGGCGTTTTCTGCCGATGCTTTTTTTGTTGCCCGCTGCCAGTCTTCGTCTGCGGCTCGGAGGTAGTTGCCCAGTCGCACAAGTATTTCCTTTCTTTCTTGTAAATTCATGTTGGCAGATTATTTTTGTCGCAAAACTAATTCACTTTAAAAGCAAAGAAATGTTATGGCTATAAAGATCACAGAAGAATGTATTAACTGCGGCGCCTGCGAACCGGAGTGTCCCAATAACGCGATTTATGAAGGCGGTGTGGAATGGGCGATTGCCGATGGCACGGATGTCAAAGGAAGTTTTACCCTGATCGATGGTACCGTTGTGGACGCTGGCCAGCGCAATGCCCCGATCGCTGTGGATACCTATTATATTGTGCCAACAAAATGCACCGAATGCCAGGGTTTTCACGAAGAACCGCAGTGTGCGGCGGTCTGCCCCGTTGACTGCTGCGTACCGGACGAAATGTACCGCGAAACGGTGGAAGAATTACTGGCAAAAAAAGAGCGGATGCATTCATAAAGTTTATACCTTTACTTCCAATCGTAAGGCAGCGCAAGCTGCTTCATTCAAACAGGTGATATTTCCTGTTGTAAAAAGGTGAAGCTCTTAACGGACTTCACCTTTGTTATTTTCTTTCCGTTTCGCTACCAATTCAGAAAAATGGATTGGTTTGCCGATACGTACAATACAACGCTTCCGGTACAAATAAAAGGCGGCGCATCGCCTGCCTTCTTTATTCAATCCATCCTGGTTCCTTTACTGAAACGAAGGGAAAACAGGGTCGTGAAGAATGTGTTAACGCCAAAACGATTGGTGACGAATCTCACACTCTTGATTACTTTTACCCCATGTTTGCTGCACAGCATATTCCCTACAAACAAACCAACAGCTTTTCCCGACTTGTTCTGGACTACCTAAACGGCGCCGATGCGCTTCGTCCATTTTATTCAAACCGCCCCGATCTTGACGGCATGCGAAAAATGCTCGCCGAGCGGCAGCAGTATCCAACTAACCGCCCGGTCCTGGTGCAGGTGCTAAAAGAGCAATATGCGATACTGGAACACTCGCAGGCCGTGAAGGAAAATATTGATGCGCTGCTCAATCCGGCCACATTTACTGTTTGCACGGCACACCAGCCCAACCTGTTTACCGGTCCGCTTTATTTCGTGTACAAGGTCCTTCACACGATCAAACTCGCCACTTTTCTGAAAGAGCAATTCCCGGCGAATCATTTTGTGCCGGTCTACTACATGGGATCTGAGGACGCGGATTTTGCAGAACTCAACCACACCTATGTGGATGGTAAAAAGATCGAGTGGAAAAAAGAACAAAAAGGCGCGGTCGGTCGCATGAAGGTGGACAAGACGCTGTTGCAACTGATCGATGAACTGGAAGGGCAGTTGGTTTACGAGCCTTTTGGTAAAGAGGTTGTGGCCATGCTGCGCAAATGTTACACGACCGGTCGCACCATCCAGGATGCCACGTTCGAATTGGTTAACGAATTGTACGGAGAATGGGGACTGGTTGTGCTGATCCCGGACAATCCTTCGTTGAAAGGCCTCATGAAAAACGTGTTCGCCGAAGATATTTTCGAAAACACATCTTCCCTGTTGGTGGAACAGACGTCTGCCAGGCTGGATGAGCACTACAAAGTGCAGGCCTATCCCCGCGAGATCAATTTGTTTTACTTGTATGAAAACATCCGGGAACGCATTGAAAAAAGGGAGGACCGGTTCTACGTTCTCAACACGGATAAAAGCTTCACAGAAGACGAACTGAAACAGGAATTGGAAAGCCACCCGGAACGGTTCAGCCCGAACGTGATTCTGCGCGGACTCTACCAGGAGACCATCCTTCCCAATCTGGCTTTTATTGGAGGGGGAGGAGAAACGGCCTACTGGTTGCAATTGCAGGATATTTTCCGGCATTACGGTGTGCCCTATCCTGTGCTTGTGCTGCGCAATTCCTTTTTGATCGTGGAGGAAAAATGGCAGGAACGGTTAAAAAAAATCGGACTGTCGGCTGCTGATCTTTTCCAATCCGACGACGATTTGATGAAAGAGATCGTGACCCGGCAATCGGGCAATTCTGTTTCCCTCAACGGAAATTTTGAAAAGGCAGAAGCGTTGTACGAGCAGCTCCGTTTACAGGCCGAAACCATCGACCAAACCCTCTCACAATATGTGTCCGCAATCAGGACGCGATCGCTGAAGGAACTCCAGGAACTGGAAAAGAAGATGCTGCGGGCCGAGAAACGTAAATTTGCCGATCAGCAGCGCCAGATCCAGGCCTTGAAAGAAACACTCTTTCCTCGAAATGGGCTACAGGAACGGGTGGAGAACTTCAGTGGCTTTTATGCCAAGTGGGGGGCGGCTTTTATTGCCGAGTTACTGCGGCATTCGCCAGCGCTGGAGCAGGTATTTACGATTTTGAGTCAAACTGGTTCGCCCAGCCACCCGCTTTAAGCTTTTCCGCTTTGGCCAGCACTTCGTCGTTCAGGCTTTGCTTGTAGGCCTGCACTTTTTCTCCGATTTCAGAATTGAAAGCGCCGATCATGCTGGCTGCCAGGATACCTGCATTTTTCGCGGCGTTCAGCGCCACGGTTGCTACCGGAATGCCGTTGGGCATTTGCAGGATGGACAGCACGGAATCCCAGCCGTCGATGGAATTGCTGCTCTTTACCGGAACACCGATCACGGGCAGTGGCGTCAATGAAGCGACCATCCCGGGCAGGTGTGCTGCGCCACCGGCTCCGGCAATAATTACCTTCAGTCCACGGGCTTTCGCTGTCGACGCATAGTCGAACATGCGCTGTGGTGTACGGTGGGCCGAAACAATGGTCAGTTCAAACGGGATTTCGAAAAAGGTCAGGATATCGGCCGCCGCCTGCATGATCGTCAGGTCGCTGTCGCTGCCCATGATAATACCAGCTAAGGGTGTTTGCTGTTTGGTGTTTGGTGTTTGGGGTTGTACCATCTGTCTCTCTTTCTTTCAGTTTATTCTAAAAAGGATTGTAGTCAATTTGCGTGATTTTGCTTTGGGGGATAACAGCGGTAAAGGTAATCACACCAAACTCCAAATGCCTGCCTTATTTCACCAGTTCTCCTCTCAAGCGTAGCAATTCTGTTTCTGCAACCTTCAAGTTGTAGCGGGCATTGATCAGGTTTGTAAGGATTGTCGACACATTTTCTTCGGCCTGCCGCAGTTCAATAAAGGTGGTGCGGCCCAGGCGATAGCGTTCCCGTTCGATATAGAGATTTTCCCTTGCCAGGCCAACGCTGGTATCCAGGGTGGTCACAATTTGCTTTTGGGCATCGTAGCCCCTGTAGGTATTGAGCAAATTCGTATTCAGCAACTGCTCCTGGCTTTTGTACTGCAGGTTCTGAAAATCCACTGCCAACTGGGCCTGGCGGATCTGCTGTCGCACGGTGAAATTGTTCAGGATCGGGATGGTGGCTGAGATACCCCAGTTCCACCCGTGGTTCAGGTTAAACAGTGGCGAAAACTGGTTGATCACCTGGTTGTTGCTGGTGCGGTTGAAGTTGTAAGCAGAGATCAGCGACACGGTCGGGTAACGGGCCGTTTTGGCCAGGCGTACGGCCAGTTCGGCTGATTCAATATTGGTTCGTGCCAACTGAAGGTCTGGGCTGGACTGTGAAAAATTGCTCAGCAGGTTCCCAAGCACCAGGTCCGTTTGCACCGGGATGGTGTCGCTCACTTTATAATCGGTGGCCGGTGCCACGTTCATCAACTGGTTGAGGGTTTGTTTGCGCTGGTCGATCAATGCCAGCTGGTTCAGGCGGGCGGCCGTGCTATTGTTCAAATCAATCTGCGACTGCAACACATCGGGCTTGATGCCTGCACCAATATCGAATTTGTACTGTGCGAGGCGCAAACGGTCGGCAGCCAGTTGCAACTGCTCGTCCACATTGCGTAACTGCTGTTTTTGCCGAACAATATCGAAGTAGGTGTTGATCACGCTTGCGACCGTGTTGATGACGGTGCTTTTGATCAGGAGGTTTCCCTGGTTGACGGCAATGCCAATCTGATCGCGTAACAGAAACATCCGGAAACCATCAAAGACCGTCCAACTCAGGTTCAGGGCGCTGGAGAGGTTTGTTGACCTGATGCCGGTCCTGTTTTTCTCAGAACCGTCGGCCAGGGTTTGTTTTTGGTTGTTGTTCGAAAATAGAGCCGTTCCCGTTGCATTGAGACGCGGCAGGAAAGCGGCATTGCGGTATTCGTAATTGATGGCCGCTACGGCAGAATCCTGTTTTGCCAGCATGATGGCGTAATTGTTCCGCAACGCATAGGCCACGGCCTGTTCTACTGTCAGAGAGTCCTGCTGCGCACTGACCCTGCCAAACATTCCGAGTGCGATCCCGATCAAAACAAAACCTTTCTTCATCATGTTAGTAGCGTGCATTTTCCAGTTTAGAGTGTTCCTTTTCTTCTTCCATCATTTCCAGCTCGTTCTTCTTGTGTTTTGAGGAGAGGTAAGAATACATGGCCGGTATCACAAAAAGGGTTAAGATCAGCGAAAAGATAATACCACCCACGATCACGATTCCCAGCGGGATGCGGCTGGTGGCGGCAGCACCCAGCGACAGCGCAATGGGCATCGCACCCAGCGCCATGGCGAGTGAGGTCATCAGGATGGGACGCAAACGCTGCGAGGCCGAATAAATGGCGGCTTCGGTTTTCTCCATTCCTTTTTCCTGGTTTTGGTTGGCAAACTCCACAATCAGGATGCCATTCTTGGTTACCAAACCAATCAGCATGATCATTCCGATCTGGGAAAAGATATTCAACGTCTGGTTAAAGATCCATAGTGAAAGCAGGGCACCGGCGATCGCCAGCGGTACGGTAATCATGATGATGAGTGGATCGACAAAGCTTTCGAACTGCGCAGCCAGGATCAGGAAGATCAGCCCCAGCGCCAGCATAAAAGCAAAGCCCACATTGCTCGAACTTTCCGCGTAATCACGCGACGAACCGGTAAGCGAGGTGGTGTAGGTTTCATCAAGTAATTTTTTGGCAATGCTTTGCATGGCAGCGATACCTTCGCCAACTGTTTTGCCTGGCGCAAGGCCTGCTGAAATTGTAGCCGATTTAAAACGGTTGAAGTGGTAGATCGTTGACGGTGTCGTTGCTTCCTGGAAGCTGACCAGGTTATCGAGGCTGATCATTTGCCCGGCATTGTTGCGGACATAGATGCTCTTCAGGTCATTCGGATCGTCCCTGTCGGACCGGGCCACCTGGCCCAGCACCTGGTATTGTTTTCCTTCCTTGGTAAAATAGCCAAGACGCCTGTTGCTCAGCGCAAGGTTCAGCGTGTTGGAAATATCTTCTACCGACACACCCAGCTGTGCCGCTTTTAGGCGGTCTACCGAGATGCGCAATTCCGGCTTGTTGAATTTCAGGTCCGCATCGGCACCTACCAGCACATTGCTGCGACTTGCTTCTTCCAGGAATTTCGGCAACACGGCCGCAATTTTCTCGAAGTCGTTGTTTTGAATGACAAACTGCACCGGTTGTCCGCCACGGCGGTTTTGCTGGATGGTCTGTTCTTCAATGGCCACCGCACGGCCCTCGGAAAATTTTGGAAGGTTGCGGTTGATGATGGCGACGATCTCTTTTTGCGAGCGGGTTCTTTCTTTCGGATCAACCAGTGTGGCCCGTACAAAACCGGTATTGGCTGCACCACTGGAAAAACCGGGAGCAGTCAGCGACATCACCGTGCGTTTTTCCGGAACGGAATCCAGGACAAGATTGGTCAGCTTGTCGATGAAGGCATCGGTGTATTCGTAAGAGGCCCCTTCCGGTGCGGTCACCTGCAAACGGAACTGGCTGCGGTCTTCCATCGGTGCCAGTTCGGACTGAATGGAACCGCCGATAAAATAGATGATGGCACCGCAAATGACGATGATGACGAAAGCGAACCAGCGGACCCGCATAAAGCCGCTCAGCGCTGCTTTGTAACTGTCTTCCATCCAACGAAAAAAAGGTTCGGACTTCTGGTAAAACCACGAATGTTTGTGTACGCTCTTGGTCAGCTTGACGTTCAGTACCGGTGTCAGTGTCAGCGATACGAAGGCGGAGATTAATACCGCACCGGCCACCACGATACCAAATTCACGGAACAGGCGTCCCACAAATCCCTGCAGGAAGATGATGGGCAAAAACACCACGGCAAGCGTGATGGACGTGGCAATCACGGCGAAATAAATTTCCTTGGAGCCTTCCACAGCAGCCCGCCACTTGTTCATGCCCTGCTCCATTTTTTTAAAAATGTTTTCCGTGACCACAATACCATCATCCACCACCAGGCCCGTTGCCAGAACGATGGCCAGCAGCGTCAGCACGTTGATGGTAAAGCCGCAGACATACATGATGAAGAAGGCACCGATCAGTGAAACCGGGATGTCGATCAGCGGACGCAGGGCAATGGCCCAGTCGCGGAAGAACAGGTAGATGATCAGCACCACCAGGATAAAGGCAATGATGAGGGTTTCTTCTACTTCCGAAATGGAGTTTTTGATAAACTTCGTTTGGTCGAGGGCAATGTTCAGGGTGAAGTCGGAGGGAAGCTCTTTTTTCAATTGATCCAGTCGACGGTAAAACTCATTTGAAATTTCGACATAGTTCGAGCCGGGCTGTGGAATGATGGCCATGGCGATCATCGGGATACCGCTTTCTTTCAGCGAGCTTTCTTCGTTCTCGGGTCCTAGCACGGCTTCGCCGATGTCTTTGACCCGGATATCGCCGCCGTTGCTGCTTTTAATGATTATGTTGTTGAACTCTTCCTCGGTGTTCAGTTGCCCGAAGGTGCGGACGATCAATTCTGTATTGCTGCCCGAAATCTTGCCGCTCGGCAATTCCACGTTCTCCCGCTGCAGGGCCGCCTGCACATCGGCAGGCGTAAGGCTGTAAGCGCTGAGTTTTTGCGGGTCGAGCCAGATGCGCATGGCGTACCGCTTTTCACCCCAGATCTGGATGCCACTCACACCCGGAATGGTTTGAAGGCGTTCTACCAAAAAGTTGTTGGCATATTCGGTTACCTGCAACTGGTTACGGGTATTGCTTTGTACCGTCATGGAAATGATCGGGTCGGAAGAGGCGTCGGCTTTTGAAACGACGGGTGGTGCATCCAGGTCTGTCGGAAGTGAACGCTGTGCTTGCGACACCTTGTCCCGCACATCATTGGCCGCGGTTTCCAGGTCGATGCCCAGGTCGAATTCCACGTTGATATTGCTGCGGCCCTGGTTGCTGCTGGAGGTAATGTTTTTCACCCCGGCAATCCCGTTGATGGCTTTTTCCAGCGGCTCGGTGATCTGCGTTTCAATGATATCGGGGTTGGCACCGCCATACGACGTGGAGACGTTGATATTGGGCGGGTCGATGGCGGGATAGTCCCGTACGCCCAGGAACTTAAAACCAATCACGCCGAACACCACGATGATGATGTTCATGACGATCGCCAGGACAGGCCGCTTTAAACTGATTTCTGAAATATTCATAACACCTCGGGCTTGGCATTGGGTGAATGCCTTATTTTTTTACTGGTTTCGTTGTATCGGCAGTCGGCCGTTCGTTGGCTATGGGTTTCCCGTTCACTTTTGTCAGGATCACTTTGGCATCGGGGCGAAGACTGAGCAAACCGGTCAGCAGCACCGTATCGCCAACTTTCAGGCCGCTGGTGATCTGTACGGTCGATGAGTCGCGAATACCGGTTGTGACATCAACAAACTTTGCCACGCCACCGTTGTAAACGAACACTTTCTTGCCCCTGGCCTGCGGAATGACGGCCTGCGTAGGAAGAACAAATGCATTGGGATCCGGTTCGAAACTCAGTTTCACTTTTGCAAACGCACCGGGAGTCAGACCGGCATTTTCGCCCTGCACGATAGCCCGCACCTGCAAGGTCCGTGTGTTTTCGGTAATGTTCGATTCCGTTGCCGCTACCCGGGCTGCGTAGGTCCGGTCATTTCCTTCCACGGTAAAATTGACAAACTGGCCATTCTTGATCTGCGGGATGTATTTCTCCGGAACGGTAAAGTCGATCTTCATTTGCCCTACCTGGCTGATGGTCGTCATGATCGTCGTGGGACTGACATAGGCGCCGACACTCACCAACCGCAAACCAACTTTACCACTGAACGGTGCCCGTACAACTGTTTTGGCGATCTGTGCCTGCGTGATAGCAATATCGGCAGCCGTGTTGCTCACCTGGAGTTGCGTGGCCTCGTAATCCTGCCGGCTGATGCCGCCGATCTTCAGAAGTTCCGCCGAGCGGTTTTCGTTTTGGTGTGCAATGCGTTCCTGCACCTGCAATTTCCGCAACTGCGCCTGCAGGTCGGCATCGTTTAATTTGAACAGGGTGGAGCCTTTGCCGACCATTGCGCCTTCGCGAAAGTAGATGCCTGTAATCCGTCCGGCGACTTCGGGATGAATTTCGGTGGCTTCATTGGCCACAATGGTTCCGGGGACATCGATATTGTTCAGGAGCGTCGTGGTGGTAACAGTGAGGGCTTCGGCACGAACCGGCGGACGCTGTCCTCCACCGCGTGGACCTTGCTGTTGCGCTTCCTGCTTCCGCTCGGTACTGCTGCAGGAGACGATAAAAACCAAAGCTGAAAAAAAACAAAAACTGCGTAGTGGAAACTTCATTCTAACGGCTTACAATGTTGAACCCCAAAAATAAAGACTTCCCCCGTGTGCATTCCCCTGATTGTTGCGACAACGTTAACCATTAACCATATTTAACGTGCCATAAGAGAACGAACAGCGGTGTTTTCTACTGTTTCCGGCAGAAATTAACAGCAACCGCCATTGTGAAATGCGAAGCGTGGAATTGGCTATTCCGTACAAAGAATTATTTGGTGATGACCTTTAACGTTTGCCGGATCTTGTTGGCTTTGTGAATGAGGTCCTGCTTTTCGTTGCTGAGCACTGTTACATGCCCCATCTTGCGGCCGGGCTTTGTCTGGAGTTTGCCGTACAGGTGAACAAAGGCATTGTCGATCTGCAGCACTTCTTCGAGCCCTTCGTAGACCGGCGTGCCGGTGTGGCCTTCGCTGCCAATGATATTCACCATCACCGACGAAAGGATTTTTTTGGTGTTGCCCAGCGGGTATCCCAGGATGATCCGCCACAGCATATCGAACTGCGAACTGTAATGCGCCTCGATGGTATGGTGGCCGCTGTTGTGAACACGGGGGGCCGTTTCGTTTACCAGCACATCATCGGCTGCATCCACAAAAAGCTCCACGGCAAACAGGCCCGGTGAGTGAAAATTGCGTACCACGGCCAGGGCGATGGCTTCAACCTTCCAGAGTACATTCTGCGGAATATCGGCAGGGCAAAGCTGGTAGTCCAACAGGTTGAGCGACTGGTTAAAGACCATCTCCACGGGCGGGTAAAGAACCATTTTCCCGGCCTCGTCAACCGCCACGATCTGGGCGATCTCTTTTTTGATGACCACTTTTTTCTCCAGCACACTTTCCTCGTTAAATCCATTTACGGCATCGGCCAGCGCATCGATCGGCTGCACGCCGCGGCCGTCGTATCCGCCTTCGGCCGATTTGTGCACCGCCGGAAGAAGGTGGGAATGATCGGCAATCTCGGTAGCCGATTGCAAAATGGCATAGGCCGCCGTTGGAATCTGGTGATCGGTATAGTATTTTTTCTGGCGTGCCTTGTTTTTGATGAGACGAAGCACCGATGTACGGGGATAAACTTTGATGCCTTCCTGTTCGAGCTTTTCCAACGCATCGATGTTGACATTTTCGATCTCGATGGTGATGGCGTCGAGGCTTTTGCCAAAATTGTACACGGCATCAAAATCGCGGATATCGCCTTTTACAAAATAACGGCAAAGGTGGGCCGCCGGGCAGGCATCGTCATTCTCCAGTACATGAGTCTCCACAGGATAATTTGCCGCGGCCTGCAACAGCATTCGTCCCAACTGACCACCTCCCAGAATTCCAACTTTTTGCATGGCGCAAAAATAAAGGGGATCGTTCCACTTGAAGGGAAAAAGAAATTTCGGAAAACGGTTCCTTGATGAAAAAATATTATCTTTTTCATGGCATTCTGTTGCAAGACGCTTGTACTGAACCTTTTTTCAGCAAATGTCTTTCCGGTTGCCGCAGCAACGAACGCGACCGGTTCAACAACCGGTCGGTTGAAACCAAACATTGCAGGGAGAAACAGAAGAGGGGAATTGCCGGAGAGATTGCTGAACGAACAATTTTCTTGTATGCGTTATCTACTCATTTGGCTTTTGGGCTTGACGGCAACGCTTGCAAGCGCTCAGGAGGTAGTGGTTGTTGAAAAGGTAGACGAGATCGTAAACCTTGCACCGTCTGCCCGCTACCTGGAAGACAAAGACGGACGACTGACCGTTTCGGATTTCATTTATGGAAAGCAGCCCGGTTCGTTCCAGCGAAACGGCAAGGAGGATATTTCGTTTGGTGTCACGCCTTCTTTTTTTTGGCTCCGATCGGACATCCGCAATGCGACAGATTCGGACCTGCTGCTCGAATTGGCCTCCACGGCCCTTACCGACATTGCCGCCTACTCCGTCGTTGACAACACGATCGTAAAGCAATACCACGCCGGCAACTGGCAACCGTTCCAGCAGCGGGTGGTGAAAAGCGTCAACTACCTGTTCCCCCTTTCCATTCCCACCGGTAAAACGGCCACGGTCTACCTGCGGGTCATGCACTACCGCGGCACCCAGTTTCCTCTCCGCGCCGGCACGCTGAATGCGTTTTATATCAAAGACGCCAAAATGAACCTTGCCATGGGAATCTACATCGGCTTTATGCTGGTGATGATCCTCTATAACCTTTTTATTTACTTCACCCTCCGCGACCGGTCTTATCTCTACTACGTTGCCTATACCTTCATGATGGCATTTTTCAATGCGCATTTATCCGGGTATGTTTTCCGCTTTGCCTATCCCTCCTGGACCGCACCAAACCGGTACGAAGATGTAATCGCCGCACTGGTTGCGATCTCCGGGATCTTGTTTGCCGCCAATTTTCTCAACACCCGCAAAAACGTTCCGTTCTTTCACCGTTTGTTTATGGGGTTGCTGGGCAGCTACGTGGTGATCATCGGCATCGTGCTTTCGGGACAATTGCTGCTGGGCACAGTTGTCCTGGAGTTTACGTCGCTGGTGTTGGTGGGAAGTTTTTTTGTCGCCGCCTATCAAACCCTGCGCAAGGGGTATTCTCCCGCGAAGTTTTTTCTCATTGCCTGGAGCCTTTTGCTCTTGAGCGTGGCAGTATACATTCTGAAAGATTACAAGATATTGCCGTACACGGCGCTCACCGCCAGTTCGCTGCAGATTGGCTCGGCCGTGGAGGCCCTGCTGCTTTCGCTGGCACTGGCCGATAAAATCAACGTGTATAAAAAGGAAACAATGGCGGCCCAGGCCGAAGCCCTTCACTCGCTGGAAGAAAACCGGAAGCTGATTACAGAACAAAATGTCCTGCTCGAAAAACGGGTGGAAGAACGCACGAAAGAATGGAAGCAGGCCAACCGCGAACTGGTGACGGCACTGCGCAACCTGAAAGAAACACAGGCGCAGCTGGTGCAAAAAGAAAAAATGGCGTCGCTGGGTGAACTCACTGCCGGCATTGCCCACGAGATCCAGAACCCGCTCAACTTCGTCAACAATTTTTCGGAAGTCAGCAATGAACTAACCGAAGAGATCCGCGGTGAGGTCACCAGCGGTCAAACGGAAAAAGCCGCCGGTTTGCTGACCGAACTGAAAGGAAACCTGGACAAGATCCTTTTCCACGGCAAACGTGCCGACAGCATTGTAAAAGGCATGCTGCACCATTCGCACCTTGGCACCGGCAAACGCGAAGCGACCGATATTAATGCACTTGTTGAAGAACACCTGCACCTCGCTTACCACGCCTTGCGGGCCAAGCAAAAAAACCTCACGGTCATTTTAGAGACCCATTTCGATGAAAGCGTCGGTCGGCTCGAAGTTGTGCCGCAAGATCTCGGCCGCGTTCTGGTAAACCTTTTCAACAATGCTTTTTATTCTGTGCAGGAAAAAAAGAAAAGACTGCAGGACACTTATCAACCCGTGGTCTCTGTTTACACCAGGAAAAAAGGCGACGCGGTAGCCATCGGTGTTCGCGACAACGGCACCGGCATGTCGCCGAATGTAAAAGAAAAGATTTACCAGCCCTTTTTCACCACTAAGCCGGCTGGTGAAGGAACAGGCCTTGGCCTGTCCCTGAGTTATGATATCGTGACCAAACAGCACGGCGGCAGTTTGCGTGTAGAAACGAAAGAAGGCCAGTTCGCCGAGTTTACCGTTGAATTGCCGGTAAAGAAAACAGTATGAAAAACCCAGGCGTCAAAACAAACACTTTGTGGAAAGGAACAAACAGGCTCTTTCAGCGATTCTTTACAGCAGAACCGGCTGGCGAAGGCACAGGTTGGGGCCTGTCGCTGGGCTACGATAGTGTGAAAGCGCATAACGCAGGGTTTATGATGAAAACCAAAGAAGAAGGTGCGAGGTTTTTAATTCAACTTCCATCGGCAGATAAAAAAACACGTTTTTATGAAAGCAAAAACCATCAAAGGCCAGTCGGTTGACCAGCTAAAGGCGGAACTGGAGCAAACCACGTCCGACGGGTTTCGTCCTACGCTGGCGCTGGTGTTTTTGTCCATCCGGCAAAACCGCGAGGAAATCTGCCGTTTGCTGGATGCGATGGGCATTCGCATTTTTGGTGCAACCACCGCCGGCGAATTTATCGATGGCGATGTCGCAGAAGGTTCGGTCGTGATCATGCTGCTCGATCTTGATGATCGTTACTTCCGGATCGTTTTTGAAAACATCGGTGAAAACGACCTGAAATCACTGGCCCGGCAAATCGGCCTGGCAGGCAAGCAGACGTTTGCCAACCCGGCTTTTTTGGTTTCGTACAGTGGTTTGTATACAGATGGCGAACAGATCGTGCGGGGGATAGAGGACACGGCCGGCGAAGCAACTGCCATCTTCGGTGGCATGGCCGGCGACGATATGACCTGGTCGGGACCTTGCGTTTTTACCAACGACAGTGCCAGCGACAAAGCCATTGTGGCGGCAATCATTGATGCGGATAAAATTTCGCTGCGCGGACACGCCACCAGCGGATGGAAACCGGTAGGCACCGAACGCACCATCACCCGGAGCGAAGGAAGTGTTGTATACACCATCGACGACGAACCGGCGCTGGACGTGGTGATGAAATTTTTGGGCGTCAGCGCCGAAACCAACACGGCCGCAAACGAGGTGCTGACGAAAATGGGATCTTATTTCCCGATCCTGATGCAACGACCAAACGGCGACCCCGTCGTGCGTACGACAATGTTTGCGAACTTCGAGGAGCGTTGTTTGAAATTCAGCGGCAATGTGCCGCAGGGCTCCCGGTTCCGGTTTGCACTTCCGCCGGATTTTGACGTGGTGGACGAGGTGATTGAACAATCGAAGGAAATCAAATCGCAGCAATTGCCGCAGGCCGATGCACTCGTGATGTTTTCCTGCGTGGCCCGTCACCTTACTCTCGGGCCTATGGTCAGCGACGAAATTGAAGGATTGAAAAAGGTTTGGGGCTCACCGCTGATTGGTTTTTTCAGCTACGGCGAAATTGGTAAAACAGCCTATGGCAAACACGAGTTTCACAACAATACCTGCTGCCTTGTGGCGCTAAAGGAAATCGATGAAAAACCGGCGACGGCATAAATAGAAAGGACGATAAAACCCAAGCGATAAAACAGCTACCGGATGCACAAAGCACTAAAGAAAATGGTGGATGCCATCACTGCTCTAACGGCCCTGACCGACTCTGAAAAGGCGGCGCTGGACCAGGCATTGAAGGAAGCCGACAAAGCGCTGGTCGTAACCGAATTCAAACTGGGACGATACGAAAAGGAGAAAAAATCCCTTTCCATTTTACTGGAAGAAACCATCGAAGAATTGCAAAAGAAAACCTTTGCGGTAGAGCAAGCCAATATTGACCTGACCAGGGCCCTGATGGACCTGAAAGCGGCCCAGGCGCAACTGATCCAGGCGGAAAAGATGGCGTCGCTGGGTGAACTCACTGCCGGCATTGCCCACGAGATCCAGAACCCGCTCAACTTCGTCAATAATTTTTCGGAGCTGACAGAAGACCTGCTGAAAGAAATTGAAGAGTGCCTGCAGGATGGCCGCGTGGACGAAGCCGGTGTGATCATGGAAGAAGTAAAACAAAACCTCCAAAAAATCAACCATCACGGCAAGCGGGCAGACTCCATTGTCAAAGGAATGTTGCTGCACAGCCGCAAAAGCGACGGGCAAACGCTGCCAACCGATCTTAATTCCCTGGTGGATGAATACCTGCGCCTGAGTTACCATGGGCTGCGGGCAAAAGACAAGGCATTCAACGCAATCATGCAGACCCGCTATGACGAACGTATTGGGAAGATTGACGTGATTCCCCAGGACATTGGGCGGGTCTTGCTCAATCTTTTTAACAACGCTTTTTATGCTGTGACCGAACGGAAGAAAAAAGCCGGCGACGATTATGAGCCCACGATCCAGGTCATGACCCGGCTTGACGACAACCAGGTCAAGATCCGCGTGAAGGACAATGGTGTTGGCATACCAGCCGCCGCCATGGATAAAATTTTTCAGCCCTTTTTCACCACCAAGCCGGCCGGTTCCGGAACGGGCCTGGGACTGTCGCTGAGCTACGACATCGTGAAAGCCCATGGCGGCGAACTGAAAGTGAAAAGCATTGAAGGCGAGGAAACCGAGTTTACGATCGTGTTGAACAAAACAACGCGAAAAAAGGGATAATGCTGGTGGGAAAAAAGCCATGCGGCGAATGCCGCCTCCGTATCTGCCAGGCGTTTTTTTGATTGCAACCATGCCTGCTTGTTTTATTCTCTCGCTGTACGGTATGGAAGGTGAGAAAAGGTCGTTCGCAGCGATTCAACATGATACATTCTGCCCTTAAAAACAAAATCACCTTTACATCCGGCTCGAGAAACCAACCTAAATTTTCAGGAATACGATCATGTTTTTAGAAGCCCTGTTAACATTTCTTCTCCTGATGCGTTTGCGGAAAATTCTGCAAACCTTTTCGCCTTACCCTCTCTGGGAGCGGCGGTTGAAATGGGGGATGCTTGCGTCCGCCGTATTGTTTTTTCTGACAAACGGTCTGCGCATTGAAACGGCCACGCAATGGATCTGGCACCTGGCATTGGTTGGTATCCTTATCTTCTCGTTCCGGGAACCCCGGTTTGTTCCCGTGCGCATGACACTCTATGCGGTTTTGCCCCTTGTTGTCATCTCTATCGTTTCAAATAGCCTCCTTGTTTTGTGGCCGGCTGGCCGCCCCACCTTGTATCAATACGAAGCCTATGTTTATCCCGTAGCCGCGACCTGGCTGATCGCCCTGCTCATCCTGTCACGAAAGCAACTGAAAGCCCTGAAAGAAGAGCGCCGAAAAAGACTCCAGGAAGAAGAACAGCACCGCATCGTAACGGCACGCAAAGCCGAACTGGAAGCGCTGGTAGCCGAACGGACGGCCGAATTGCAACAACAAAAAGAAGAACTGCTGCATGCGCTGCAAGACCTGAAGGCCACCCAGGCACAGCTGATCCAGCGGGAGAAGATGGCGTCGCTCGGCGAGCTCACCGCGGGCATTGCCCATGAAATCAAAAACCCATTAAATTTTATCAATAATTTTTCTGAGCTGAATGTAGAACTGGCTGCAGAAATCGGGCAGTCTATCAACCAAATGGCGATTGGCAACAAAGAAAAAGACTCCTTGTCGCTGTTGTTGCATGACCTTGTTGAGAACCAGAAAAAAATTTACGAACACGGCAACAGGGCTGATTCGATTGTAAAGGCCATGCTGCAACACAGCCGCAAAACGTCGGGACAAAAACAGCCGGTTGACATTAACGCTTTTGTAGAAGAATACCTGCGGTTAAGCTATCACGGCATCCGCGCAAAAGACGGCATGTTCAACGTGATCATCGAAACCCATTTCGACCCGGCGCTGAAACAGGTTACCATCAACGGCGAAGAGATCGGGCGGGTCTTGCTCAACCTGTTCAGCAATGCCTTTTATGCCGTAACGGAGAAAAAGAAAAATAAAGGCAGTGATTACGAGCCGACGGTGCAAGTAAGCACCCGGAAAAGAGGCGGCAGACTGGAGATCTGTGTCAAAGACAATGGAATGGGCATTGCCGAAAAAGTAAAAGAAAAAATTTACCAGCCTTTTTTTACCACAAAACCAACGGGTGAGGGAACTGGTCTTGGGTTGTCGTTAAGCTACGACATTGTAACCAAGGGCCACGGCGGTGAACTGAAGGTGGAAACAAAAGAAGGGCAGGGAAGTGAATTTATCGTATCGATACCACTTTAAAACGCTCCCGGAAAATGATGCTTCACACGCATTCAGTCATGTCCCTGATTCTGGCGCTAACGGCGGCAGGAATGGTTGTTCATCTTGTGCGGCTGAAACGTCCCGTCAATGCGAAGAAATGGCTCCTTGGTTTTTATTTCTCGTTGTTTTGCTGGCAGGTGGAAAATATGGTCCGTTACAGCCTTCCGCCGGAATACGAAGGACTTTTATTGCCAAAACTTTCTGCCACGTTCATCCTCATCCCGGGACTTGCATTTACGCTCATCTGCCACACCCAATACGTTTATTGCTTCCTGGCAGATCCCTTCCCTCGCGAAAGGAAAAAAGTATTCCTTATCAGTCTTGTTTTCTTCCTTGCAGAATTCGCCTTTGCTGTCTGGAACGAATTCTTCGGCACGGGAAATTTTGCCTATACCCGGATGTCGGCTTTTGTCTTTAGTGCGTTTTTTACCCTGTGGATGATTGCGCTGGCCCTGCGCAAGGCACGCTACCTGCATGGCACCGATCCGAAAGCCTCCAAAGCGCATTATATCTATGCCGGTATCAACGGCTGCTATGTGATCGGAAGCACGATCTCCATTGTCTTTGGCTTTCTTACCGTTCCGGGTTCGTGGTCGTATTTTTCGTTTGTGTGGCTTGGCAATCTTGCCTCCATCGTTCTTTATATTGTGACGGCAGCTGTGCCTGCGGGTTTTCAAACCAAGATCACCGGCTTTTCTTTCATCGTGGCGGCAACGATTCTTTGCATCATCACCATGACATTTTACCCACCCGATTACTCGGCCGATCTCGCTGCCCAAATGGCGCAGCAGCAGGGATTGACCCGACTCGTGATCATCGTTCCGTCGGTGGCCCTGCTCATCGTTACCCTGATGCCGTTGATGCTGCGGGCCAGCCTTACCCGGCCGCTGGAACGGCTGCTGGAAGGCGTGGAGAAGGTGAACGCCGGCCAACTGGATACGCATGTGGAAGTGGGATTGCGGGACGAAATCGGACTGCTGACCGAGAACTTCAACCACATGACGCAAAGCATGAAAAAGGCGCAGGATGAATTGACCAATTATGCGCAGACCCTCGAAATTCAAGTCGCAACCCGGACAAAGCAGTTGCAGCAATCGCTCAACGACCTGAAAGCCACGCAGGCGCAACTGATCCAGCGGGAGAAAATGGCGTCTTTGGGCGAGCTCACCGCGGGCATTGCCCACGAAATCAAAAACCCGCTGAATTTTATTGTCAATTTTTCCGAAGTGAGCGAAGATCTTGCCGACGAGTTGCGGGAGGAGATCAACAAAGTGGAAATCGACAAGGAAAACGTCAACAGCCTCCTGGATGACATCACTGGAAATTTTCAGAAAATGGTGCAGCACGGGAAAAAAGCATCCAGCATCGTATCGAGCATGTTGAAGCACAGCCGGGCATCAAAAGGAATAAAAGAGCAAACCGATCTCAATGAGCTCATCGAAACCTATCTCCATGCCAGTTATGAAGAGATGCAAATCAAGAACAAAAGTTTTCGTTCCGTCATCGAAAAAAACCTCGATCCGGAGATCGGTAAACTGAACGTTGTGCCGGAAGACATTGGACGGGTGCTGCTCAATCTGTTTAACAACGCCTTTTATTCAGTGAGTGAAAAGAAGAAACTGCTCAATGGAACGTTCGAACCCACTGTCACCATAACCACCAAAAAAGAAAGCGACAGGGTTGCGTTATGCATCCGCGACAACGGTACCGGTATCCCCCAGCAAATTATCGATAAAATCTTCCAGCCTTTCTTTACCACCAAACCGGCCGGAGAGGGAACAGGGCTAGGCCTTTCACTCAGCTACGACATCATTACCAATGGACACAAGGGCGAAATTATCGTAGAGACCAAAGAAGGCGAGGGGACAGCGTTTATCGTGCAGTTACCTTTTCAGGAACAGAAGCCAACAAATAGTCAATGAAAAACAGGCTGATCATCGTGCTTTTCTTGCTTGGCATTCATGCGGCCAATGCGCAGCAGAATGAAGGCGATCTGAGGGCCCTTATCAACCAGCACAAGGGCGATAGTGCCGAAGTCAACGCTTTTGTCCAATTAAGTTACGGGCAACCGTTGGATTCGCTTACTTGGTATGCGCAGAGAGGCCTGTCACTGGCCAGGAGAATTGGGTATAAGAAAGGAGAAGCAGATTGCCTTTTGATTCTTCAAAACTGTTATGGTCAGCAGAGCAATTTCAATCAGGCGATACAGGCCAATCTGGATGCTTTGGCGATTTACGAAGACAGTAGGGATCATGCCGGCATGGCCAATGCACATGCCATGTTGCAAGGCATTTATCGCGAAATAGGCGACTATCGCAAAGCCCTGTCCCATGCGTTTCTTGGCTTGCAGATAGCCGAAGACTACAAGGTTAACGGGTCAATTGTTTTCCCCGGCCATCGTTGGTTTCCTTTGTTACTGGCAGAGATTGGGCAGACGTACGTGTTAATGAACAAACTGGACTCCGCTCTTTTTTTCACGAAGAAATCCATTGCACAGAATGAACTTTTTAATGGCACAACGTGGGAGTTTCCTATTTACCTACTGGCAACCATTCTAAACAGGAAAGGGGAATATAAACCGGCGTTGGAAAAATATCGCGAAGCACTGGCCTTATGTGTGCCAAACGGAATTCCATGGGATACATTACAGATATACAGCGGCATGTCAACGCTTTTCAAAAATGCGCGGCAATACGATTCGACGATTCATTATGCAAAAATTGTCGAACAGGGATGGAAGAGTCAATCAGAGTTTAAAAATCTTCTGGAGGCAGTCAGCAACCTGGCACAGGCCTACAAAGCAATTGGGAACAAAGACAGCGCTCTTAAATATACCGAGCGTAGTTACGCGATAAAAGACACCATTTTCAACACCGAAAAAGACCGCGAAATACAGCAGGTCGCCTTCAACGCAAAGCTAAAGGAGGAAGAAATGAAGGCGGGCCAGGAGAAGTACAAAAGCAGGATACAGATATATGCACTGATTGCCGGCTTACTGGTTCTGCTTTTTCTCTCCGTTGTGCTATGGCAGGGCAACCGCCAAAAGCAAAAAGCCAAAGCAAAAATAGAGCGGGCCTATGCGGAGTTAAAGTCGACACAAGCTCAGTTGATTCAACGGGAGAAGATGGCTTCCTTGGGTGAACTGACTGCGGGCATTGCCCACGAAATACAAAATCCACTGAATTTTATCAACAACTTTTCGGATATCAATATTGAAATTTTGGCCGAGGTAAAAGAAGAAATCGGTTCTGGTAAAAAAGACGCCGTTCTCCAGGGAATCAATGCCGCAACGGAAAACCTGCAAAAAATCCTGCACCATGGCAGACGGGCCGATGCCATCGTGAAAGGCATGCTGGAACATAGCCGTACGTCAAAGGGAGAGAAGCAGTCCACAGATATCAATACCCTGGCGGAAGACTACCTGCGACTTTCTTACCACGGAATGCGGGTAAGAGACAAATCGTTCGATGCGGTGGTGGAAACGCAGTTTGACAAAACCCTGGATAAAATAGACGTGGTACCGCAGGAAATCGGAAGAGTGCTGCTCAATCTTTTCAACAACGCCTTTTATGCTGTCAGTGCAAAGAAGAGGCAGTTGAATGGACCCTATGGACCGGTAGTGAATGTTTGCACAAGGAAAGAAAGAAACTCCGTTGTCATCGTGGTCAAAGACAACGGCACCGGCATTCCGGAAAATGCAAAAGAAAAAGTCTTCCAGCCTTTCTTCACCACCAAGCCGCCGGGAGAGGGAACGGGCCTGGGCCTGGGCCTGTCACTCAGCTACGATATGGTGAAGGCCCACGGCGGCGAACTAAAGGTGGAATCGGAAGAAGGGGAAGGTGCGGCGTTCGTAATCCGGCTTCCACTTGACAACTCCCAAACAACGCACTGATCGATTCATTAAAACAAAAGGAGGATTTATGAATCTTGAATCACTATCGGCCGCGACCCGGGTAGCGCAATTGAAAAAGGTAGCAGAGGACTATTTTGAGTCCTTGCGCAACGCAAAATTTGAAACCATCCCCTGTGCGGAAACGGCATCCATCCGTACACCGTTCGATCCTGGCGGCGTGCTGGTTCCGACCAGCGGGAAAGACGTCTATGAAAAGTGGTGGCTACCACTCGGGCCCGCGTTGAAAGATATAACGGTGAACATTCTTGGTCATTACATCCAGGAAGATTTGTCCGGTATCATCAGCGAGGCGGAAATTTCACTGAGAGCGCCTGCGGTAACACTTCGCGTAGCCGACCGCTTTACGGTAAATGAAGAGAGCCGGATTATCGAGCAGGAAAACCATTTTGATCCGCGGGCGGTGACCGGTTGATACGTTGCAGGAGAAAAAATCATCATCTATTTTTATGGACCTGGGTACCTGTTGAAAGCAGCCACTATTAAAAAATTATAACCATGGCTATCCAACCGCAAACTCCCGGCATTCACCACATTGCATTACGCTGCAAAAATTTTTCGGTGACCAAAGACTTTTATCAGAACGTCCTTGGTTTGCCGCTGGCGCTTGACAGTCCCGACCTGATCGCCTTTGTCGCAGGACAGGTGATCGTTGCGTTTAAAAAAGCCGAAACAAACGGGAACCCCGACGCCGTATTTACGCCTTTCAACATTGGTCTAGACCACGTTGCCCTGGTCTGTGAAACGGAAGACGAACTTCACCGCTTTGCCAAAGGCCTTGCCGACGCCGGCGTGGAAAACACCGGTGTGAAAAAAGACGAGACCCTGCAAAAGCTTTACGTGGCTTTCAAAGATCCCGACCGCATTCAATGGGAGTTTTACATGAAGTAAAACAAGCGTTTTCGCATGGAAACCGAAAGCACCTTGTTCGAGTTGCAGAAAAGAATTGACGACCTGAATGCCAGGGCATGGGAGATCCGTGTGAATGATTCGGGGAAGGCCTTTTCTATGGGAAAGGAAGCCGCCGAACTGTCACGACAAGCCGGTTATAAAAAAGGTTTGGCGGAGGGATTGCGGACCTACGGTTTCGGTCTCATCCGCCTCTCAAAACACAAGGAAGCAAAGGCCGTCTTGGACGAAGCCTTTGTGTTGTTTGCTGAAATGGGCGACAACCGGGGCTTGTCGGAAGTGCATGAATATTTCGGGATTATCCACCGCAGCTTTGGCAATTTCGATGCCTCACTGGAAAACCTGTTCAAGGCGCTGGACATCTGTACCCGGACCAACTACCTGGAAGAGGCTTCGCTGGCCTGTTACCATCTCGGCGTGACGTACAAATACATGGGCAGTTACGAGAAAGCCATCCACTACCTGCTCGAGGGATTGAAAACAGCCAGGGAAATTGGACACTGGGTAGCTGAGTCTTATGCACTGAACCTTATCGGGCAGATCTATTTTGAGACCGGCGACTACCAGCAGGCGATTGCTTATTACCAGCAAAGCCTGCAAATCCGCCGGTCGAGCGGCGACCAGTGGGGCGAAGCAGGATGCCTCGATAACATTGGATTTACTTACTACAAGATCGGCGCTTACGAGCAGGCTATTGAAATGTGCACACAGAGTCTTGGTATTTGCCAGTGTACCAGCGATAAAAAAGGCATTGCCAACACCCTGTTTCATTTGAGCCAGGTATATCACAAGCAGGGCAGGACAGAAAAGGCGCTTGCTACCGCCAACGAAAGTTTGCAGATCCGCAAAGACATCAACGACAAGCGGGGGCAGGCCGAAGCGCTACTTTTTCTTTCGCAACTTTCTCTTTGTTCTTTTCCTGCGCGGCAGACGGCGCTTGTATTTTTGAACGAAGCGTTTTTGCTGGCCAATGAGATCAAGGCACAGGACCTGCTGGCCAATGTACATTTCCACTATTACACCACGTATAAAAAGCTGGAGCAATTTGAGCAGGCGCTGGCAAGCCTGGAAACCTACAACCAGATCGAGCGGGAATTGCACAAAGATGCGCTGGCCGAAAAGGTGATCAACCTGCAGATCTCCCACCGCATCGAACAGACAAAGCAGGAAGCCGAAAACCTCCGTTTGCAGAACGAGGAGCTGGCGGCTCTGTACGAAGAGCTGAAAAAGCAAAAAGAAGAAACAGACAACCAGCGCAAGATTGCCGAAGATTCCCTGGTGCAGTTAAAAGAGACACAGGCGCAGTTGATCCAGCGGGAGAAGATGGCGTCGCTGGGTGAGCTCACAGCCGGCATTGCCCACGAGATCCAGAACCCGCTCAACTTCGTCAATAATTTTTCGGAGCTGAACCTGGAACTGATCACCGAAATGAAAGACGGGCTTCAGCAGGGTAGGAGCGAGGATGCAGTGGCAATGGCAGATGATATTCAGCAAAACCTGGAAAAGGTTTCCTATCACGGAAGGCGGGCTGATGCCATTGTGAAAAACATGCTGCAGCACAGTCGCAAAAGCACCGGCCAGAGAGAGCCGACAGACATCAATGTACTGGCAGATGAATACCTGCGCCTGAGTTACCACGGTATGCGGGCAAAGGACAAAGCGTTCAATGCGACCATCGAAACGGATTTTGCTGCGGTAATTGGCAAGGTGAACGTGATACCACAGGACATCGGCCGGGTGCTTTTAAACCTGTTTAACAATGCCTTTTATGAAATCTACAAGAAGAAAAAACAACTCAGGGAAGGGTTTGAGCCAACGATTTGGGTGAGCACAAAAAAATGCGTCAATGCAATTGAAATTATTGTCAGGGACAACGGCAAGGGGATTCCGCAAAAAGCACTGGCGAAGATCTTTCAGCCTTTTTTTACCACCAAGCCAACCGGTGAGGGAACAGGCCTGGGCCTTTCGCTGAGCTACGACATCATCACCAAAGGTCACGGCGGCGCGTTGCTTGTGGAGACGCAGGAAGGTGAAGGCACCACGTTCATTGTTCAACTGCCAGCTCCGGCATCGGTAGACAAACACGAATAATTCCGTAAATTCCTTTCGAAAACGATCGCCAACCACCCATGCGAGCTTTTCTTTTTATAGTTTTTCTGCTGCTTTCATTTGCCACCTTACAGGCGCAGGACAGCTTTCCGGC
Source organism: Flavisolibacter nicotianae (assembly GCF_003628535.1). Lineage (GTDB taxonomy): Bacteria > Bacteroidota > Bacteroidia > Chitinophagales > Chitinophagaceae > Flavisolibacter > Flavisolibacter nicotianae. The sequence goes on along the minus strand of NZ_RBCI01000009.1, from coordinate 53,087 downwards.
GTTTCCCCTGCATGGAGAGACGGAACCTGTCATCACCGTACCGGAGACTTATGTCAGGGTATGGCGCGACGATGAAAAAAAGGCCCTTTTTCACGACGTGGTTTCCGGTGCCTACCAGCCGGAATTTCGTAAACTTGGCGAATGGACCAAAACGCTTTATCCCGGTGTATACTGGCTGCACTACCGCCTGCGAAATGCATCCGATTCTCCTGTCCATATCGCCCTGACATCGGCCGCCAATTTCGCTACCTGCTTTGTGAAAAAAGGAAGCTTACCCTGGGAAAAAAAGCAAACCGGCTGGCTACAATCCTGGACTAAAAAAGACGGCATAAAAAAAGGAAACAGCCTGCCACTGTTGCTCTCCCCTGGTGAGGAGGTGGAGGTGTACCAACGGGATGATTACTGGCAGCAGGTGCCCAAATCGGTGCAGCCGGCCGTGCAGGTGCCGCGGAAGATGGCCGAAGTTCAGTACCTGCAGGCGCAGGCGATCCCGCCGCTTTCGGCGCAGGCCAACAAAATGTTGTCGGCAATGATCGCGGGTATTTTGCTTTTTGCAGGAATCATTTATTGGCGCTTTTACCGTATTGTCCGGGTGCAGTTTTATCTCCATTATGCCCTTTTCCTGTTTGGCTTTTCGTTGCTGTATTCGCCGCTCGGTGTCCTGTTCCAGTCCTTTCCGCTGGTAGATCTTTATGTGGGAAACCTGGCCTTTGGTTTCGGGCTGTTTTATTTTACGCAATTCTTCCGCTCTTACTTACGCACAAAGGTCAACTACCGGCGGTGGGACAGGTGGTTGATCGTGGTGAGCGTGCTGCCCCTCCTGTCTTTTTTCGTGAACTATGTATTTGTGAATCTGTTGCCGCCGCCGGTGCTTGTACATACCCTTCCCTGGGGTGGGCGAAGCTATATCCTCGTCCTGGACTCGCTGTTGGTGACAGCCGTTCTTTTCATTTTTACCCACCGGGCTTCGGCCGGCATTGTGGCCACAATACCGGCCCTGCTTTTATGGGGCGTTGGCCAAACCTATAAACTGGTGCACAACCTGTTGCAGGCCAGCAATCCCGCTTTCCAGGCCCACGGCCTGATCCGGTGGATGAATGAAAATACTTACGTGGTAGACCTGGTCAGCATTCTCTGGATCGTGTCGGTGTTTTCCTCGCTCCTGGTTCAGCGGTTTGCCCACCTGCAAAATAAAGTGCTGAAGCAGGCGGTTCGCAACGAGCGGTTGAAGCAGCAGAAAGAGGCGGAGCGTCACCAGTTGATCGCCAGGCAAAAGGCCGAACTGGAACAACAGGTGGAAGCCAGAACGCTGGAACTGAAACAATCCCTGCGCGACCTGAAGGAAGCGCAGGCTCAATTGATTCAAAAAGAAAAAATGGCGTCGCTGGGTGAACTCACTGCCGGCATCGCCCATGAGATTCAAAACCCGCTGAACTTTATCAACAACTTTTCGGAGCTCAATCTCGAGATCATCGACGAGATCAAAAACGAGGCAGGAGCTAATACAGCACTTGGCCCGCTGGCCGACGACCTGCGGGTGAACCAGTTGAAAGTGCTCAAACACGGCCAGCGGGCCGATGCCATAGTAAAAGCCATGCTGCAACACTCACGGTTCAGGGTCGGCGAGAAAGAACAAACCGATATCAATGCCTTGGCGGACGAATACCTGCGCTTGAGTTACCACGGTTTCCGCGCCGGTAACAAGGATTTTAATGCCACCATTAATACGCATTTTGATTCCGGCATCGACCCAGTGCATGTTGTACCCGAAGAACTGGGCCGGGTGTTGCTCAATTTATTCAACAATGCGTTCTACGCCGTGAATGCGAAAAAGCAGATGCTGAACGGAACCTTTGAACCTATCGTGTCGGTTGCCACGAAAAAAACGGGCAGGGGAACAGAGATATCGGTGAGCGACAATGGTACCGGTATTCCCCAAAAAACGGTTGACAAAATTTACCAGCCTTTTTTCACCACCAAACCAACCGGCGAGGGAACGGGCCTGGGCCTTTCGCTGAGCTACGACATCGTGACCAAAGCTTATGGCGGTGAACTGCAGGTGGAAACAACAGAAGGCGTGGGAACAGTGTTCAAAATTATTTTACCTGCCAAAACAAATTAACTAAATTCCCTAACTAAAAGAGCCAGACTGTTTATGAAGATATTAGTGGTAGATGATGAAAAAGACATGCAGGCGCTGTTCGAGCAGCGCTTTCGAAAAGATATCCGGAATGGAAATGTGAATTTTGCGTTTGCGTCTTCCGGCGAACAGGCTTTGAACTATCTCAACCAGCACAGCCACGAAGCGGTGTTGATCCTTTCCGACATCAACATGCCCGGGATGACTGGTTTGCAATTGTTGCAAAAAATTAAGCAGAATCATTATGAACCACCGCCAGTGGTCATGATGGTGACGGCTTACGGCGACGAGGAAAATTACCACCAGGCAATGACCCTGGGTGCTGATGACTTTCTCACCAAACCAATTGACTTTGCGTTGTTACGGGAAAAACTGAAAATACCAGTGGTATGACCAAAATTCTAGTGGCAGACGACGAAGCGGACCTTGAGTTGTTGATCAAACAGCGGTTTCGCAAGCAGATCCGTGAAAACAAGTACCAGTTTGTTTTTGCGCTGAATGGGAAGGAGGCGCTGGCCCAACTGGAGGTGGAAAAGGACATTGACGTGGTGCTCAGCGACATTAACATGCCGGAGATGGATGGCCTGACCCTGTTGAGCCAGTTGACGGAACTAAGCCCTCTCATCAAAACCGTGATTGTATCGGCTTATGGCGATATGGACAATATCCGGACGGCCATGAACCGTGGTGCCTTCGATTTTATCTGCAAGCCGGTGAACTTCCAGGACCTTGAACTGACGATAGAGAAAACCGTCCAGCACGTCAACCAGTTAAAAAAAACATTACAGGCGATTAAGGAAAATGACATTTTGCGCATGTACGTTGACGAATCAGTGTTGCACTTCATGAAAAGCAAGGAATTTGAGAAGGCGCTGATGGCCAACGAAATCATTGACGCTACCGTGGTGTTTATCGATATCTGTGGCTTTACGTCCATCATGGAGAAAGAACCGGCTGACAAGGTGGTGAAGCTACTGAACAAATACTTTGACGTGATGGTGAAAGCCATTATTGCGCAAGGCGGACATGTCGACAAGTTCATGGGGGATGCCGTGATGGCTGTTTTTCGCGGCGACTTTCACCTCGACCGGGCCATTGAAGCCTCCCTGACGCTTCGGGCACAGATCGAAGCCCTGCCACCGGAAGAAAACGGGGCCGGCTATATGCCGAAAGTTTCGATCGGCATCAACAGCGGGGAAATGATCAGCGGGAACATCGGTTCGGCCACCTTGAAGCGACTGGATTATACGGTGCTTGGCGATGTGGTGAACACCGCCCAGCGCCTGCAAAGCGCGGCGACCGCCGGACAAATCTTTATTGAAGAATCATCTTATCAAAAAGTAAAGGAGTTTTTTAATTGCAGGAAAGTGGGAGAGTTTACCGTGAAAAACAAAGAAAAGCCCCTGGTTGCTTATGAAGTACTCAATTGACATCACAAACCACTAACGATGAACGTGCCACCGATCACTCACATTACGAAGCAACAGTACGACAGCGTCTGCAACGCGATGCTGCCGCAATTCAAAAAGCTTCCTTCCCAACTGTCCTACCATAATTTCGACCATATCCTTGGCGTGATCCGGGCAACGGATTACCTCCTGCAAAAGGAAGGCGTGCCTGTTGAGGAGCGCTGGATGATCCTGACGGCGGCACTTTTACACGATTGCGGTTTTTTGAAAGCCTACCAGAACCACGAGGAACTTTCGTGTGATATTGCCCGGGAAATCCTCCCGGTTCACGGCTACAGCGCCGAAAATATCGACGACATCTGCCGCCTGATCATGGCGACAAAGCTGCCGCAAACGCCCCTTGATCATTACAGCCAAATTCTTTGCGATGCCGACCTCTATTACCTGGGCACTGACAGCTTTCTGCCCATAGCCAACAATCTCTACAAGGAACTGAAAGCGGTTGGCTTCATCAAAACCGAGGAGGAGTGGAACGAAAAGCAATTGAATTTCCTTCACCAGCACCAGTATTTTACCAAAACAGCCATCGCCGAACTGGCACCGAAGAAGCAGCAAAATGTCGTAGCCCTGGAAGGTAGTGGAAAATAAACGCTGCGCTTTCTTCCAGCATTTTTCTTTTGCGCTGGGCCAGGACTGTTTTTAAACATGATTCAGTTAGAATCTGTTTCTTCCAGTCTGTGCCTTGTCCCTGATTCGTTGTAGCCGAAACACTGGCGCAACAGTTGCACGCAATTTCTAAACGCATAGAGCATGCATGCCCTTCATTCTGCCAACGATCTGGATGCTTTGCTGGATGACATTGGCGATCGCCCCGTAGTGATGCTGGGGGAAGCCTCGCACGGCACCCACGAATACTATACCTGGCGGACGGCTATTTCCAAACGCCTGATCCGGGAAAAAGGTTTCAACTTCATCGCCGTCGAAGGCGACTGGCCCGACTGTTACCGGATCAATCGTTTTGTTAAAGGCTACAAAGACGCTGGCGATAACATCAAAGATGTGCTGCTGCACTTCGACCGCTGGCCAACCTGGATGTGGGCCAACTGGGAAGTGGCGGCGCTGGCCGACTGGCTGCGTGAATACAATCAATCAAAACCGCTGGTGCAAAAGGTCGGCTTTTACGGTTTGGACGTGTACAGTCTTTGGGACAGCCTTTATGCCATGATCAATTATCTTGAAAAGGAAGATCCGCAGGCGGCGCAATCGGTGAAGAAGGCCATTCAATGCTTTGAGCCTTTCCAGGAAGATGAGCATGCCTATGCCCGCTACTCTCTGACAGAGCACTCCTGCCGCGATAAGGTGCTGGCCATGCTGCGGGAAATACGGCTGAAAGCACAATTCCTGGACGGCGACCGTGAGGCCGGTTTCAATACGGAACAAAACGCCATCATTGCCGTGAATGCCGAGAAATATTACAGCACCATGATGAGCTTTAATAATGATAGCTGGAATGTGAGAGACACCCACATGATGGAAACGCTGGACAGGCTGATGACATTTCACGGGCCCAAAGCCAAAGGCATTGTGTGGGAGCACAACACCCATATCGGCGATGCACGGGCAACGGATATGAGGAGGTCCGGGATGGTAAACATCGGTCAGCTGGCAAGGGAACAATATGGCATTAATAAGGTTTACCTAGTTGGTTTTGGGTCTTACCAGGGAACAGTGATCGCTGGCGAGGAGTGGGGGGCACCAATGAAAGTAATGGACGTGCCCGAGGCAAGAGAAGGTAGCATAGAACACCAGTTGCACAGCGAAAGCCCGCAAAACCGTTACCTGTTGTTCAACGCCGAAGAAATGCGCCGGCAGTGGGATGAAGCAATTCGTCACCGGGCTATTGGCGTGGTGTATCATCCAAGCAGGGAAAAATTCGGCAACTATGTGCCGTCGGTTATGTCGAACCGGTATGATGCCTTTGTTTTCCTGGATGCCACGAGGGCTTTGCACCCGCTGCATTTAAAGCCGCATGCAGAAAAAATCCCGGAAACCTACCCCTTCAATTATTAAAGCTGGTGTTCGTGGATCAAAACATTGTCGTTGCCCCAGCGGCGGTTTTTGCGACAGATTTCCGCATAGTTCCGGATCTGGTCCTTAATCCAGTGCGGTTTTCGAAAGGCCGTAAAGAGTAGCTTGCCTTCCGCTTCGTCGGTGCTGTACACCACGATATTTCCAACACTAAACATCCGGTAGAAAAAAGGTTCTTCAATCGAGGTGTCGCGAACGCGGTAAAGCTCCGTTTCGTTGGTGACTTTGTTGAACACACCCTGCGAAACAATGAGACGTTGGTCGGTGAGGGTGAGTTTCATGGATTTTACCAGCATCCATTTCCACCACGCATAGGCAAACGGCACCAGCAGGAACACCAACAGGACCGGGTTGTTCAGCACAAACGAAAGCACAATGATACCGGCAGCCAGCAAGCCGCAAACAAGGAAGAATTTGAGGTTTACGATTTGCGAAGGGCTGGTTTGGTGAATGGTTTTTTCGGGTTCCATGAACACGATTTTGTCGGTCGAATATAGCTAATTTTGTAGCACGCTTTTTTCACCGAAATCAGTTTTATGGAAACGCTGACATCTGCAAAACAATCGCTTGCTGCAACGACCGATTTTCTTCCTCTCCAGGGGACCGACTATGTTGAATTTTACGTGGGCAACGCCAAACAGGCCGCGCATTATTACATGAGCGCCTTCGGTTTCCAGGCCATCGCCTACGCGGGCCCCGAGACCGGTGTCAAAGACAGGGCAAGTTACGTGGTGCGCCAGCACAAACTGACCTTTGTCCTGACGACACCTTTACGGCCTGGCAACGAGATTGCGGATCATGTGTTTAAACACGGCGACGGGGTAAAAGTGCTGGCCCTGCGGGTGGATGATGCCATATCCGCCTGGAAAGAAACCACGGCACGCGGCGGCCGGAGCTACCAGGAACCGCAGCGATTAACGGATGAAAGCGGCGAAGTGGTGCTAAGCGGAATTCATACCTACGGCGATACCGTACACCTGTTTGTCGAGCGAAAAAATTACAGTGGCGCTTTCATGCCGGGATTCCGGCCCTGGAATAACCCGCATTTTGCCCCGGCCGATACCGGATTGCTGTACGTTGACCATTGTGTGGGAAATGTGGGGTGGAACCAGATGAATCCCTGGGTAAAATTTTACGAGGACGTAATGGGGTTTAAAAACATTTTATCCTTCGACGATGAAGATATCTCGACTGACTATTCAGCTTTGATGAGCAAAGTCATGAGCAATGGCAATGGCTTTGTCAAGTTCCCGATCAACGAGCCGGCAGAGGGCAAGAAAAAGTCGCAGGTAGAAGAATACCTGGAGTTTTACAACGGCGAAGGCGTACAGCACGTTGCTCTAGCAACGCAGGACATTGTCAAAACAGTGCGGGACCTGATGAGCCGCGGCGTGGAATTTTTAAAAGTGCCCACCTCTTATTACGACGACCTGCTTGACCGCGTCGGTAAAATCGACGAAGACCTGGAGCCGCTAAAAGAACTGGGCATCCTGGTAGACAGGGACAACGAGGGATACCTCTTGCAGCTATTTTCGAAACCCGTACAGGACCGGCCAACACTTTTCTTCGAAATCATACAGCGCAAAGGCGCCAAAAGCTTCGGCAAAGGTAATTTCAAGGCCCTCTTTGAAGCCATTGAACGGGAACAGGCGGAACGGGGCAATCTTTAAGCGGTTACTGACGTTAATGTGATGCACTGCAATGGTTCACCACCGGATTGTCCGTGGCAGCGAGCCGTGCCGAAATAATCGAACAAACTCTTTGCTTGAACGATTTTTGAACTTTTCTTTACACTTGAATAGTGAACTTGCCAACCATAAAGCGATCAATTTGATGAAAAACCTTCTTCTGGCTGTTTTAATGTTGCTGGGAATTGCCGGCTTCGGACAAGGAACCACGGTTTCGTTTATCGAGTTTCAGCGAAACTTTACCCGCCCGTCGCAGGCCATGCAAAACAAGCTGGACACGTTGCAAAAGCAGTTTGCCGCAAAAGGTTTCCAATGGCCGGCCCGCAATCTCTACATCCGTTCGTTTAAGTATGACGGGCAGTTGGAAGTGTGGGTAAGCAACAGCCGCAAGGAGCCCTATAAGCTTTTCAAGACCTACCGCGTTTGTGCACTGGCCGGTTCGCTGGGACCCAAGCGCATGGCCGGCGATTACCAGGTTCCGGAAGGCTTTTACTACATCAGCGAATTCAATCCCAACAGCAATTACTACCTGTCACTCGGCCTGAATTATCCCAATGTTTCGGATAAAATTCTTGCCGACCCCGTGCGTCCCGGTGGCGACATCTATATCCACGGAAGCTGTGTGACCGTTGGCTGCATTCCGGTAACCGATCAGCAGATTGATGAAATTTACCTGCTGGCAGCGTTTGCCAAAAATGCAGGGCAGGACTATATCCCGGTACATATTTTTCCGATTCGCTACAACAATCAAAAAAGTGTTGACTATCTCACGACACTGACCAAGAACGACGAAAAGCTGAACGCTTTTGAGACAAAACTGGAATCCGTTTATGACCATTTTGAACTGACCCACCAGTTGCCGGTGATCATGGTCGATACACAGGGCGAATACCAGTACGACGGTCTTGCAAAAAAACTGCCGCCACCGCCAAAGCCCAAGAGACAACCCGTGCAACACAGGGTCCGGAACATTACACAACTGGCCGATGTGGTGCTGACCTGGCCGCAGTTCACCGGTGGGGGCGAGGGCTTTTTGAAATATCTCGATAAAATGGGAAAGGCGCTATCGTCAAGTCTTCCTCCAACCGTTAAAAAAGCCCATGTGCAGATTGAATTCATCGTGGACACCGACGGCGTACCGACGAATTTTAAGGTGTTGCAGGGCGTGAACGAAGAATTCGACGATGAACTGATCTCGGTACTGGAGCAAATGCCTGTATGGGAACCGGCGATCCTCGATGGCAAACCGGTGGCAAAAAAGATCAAGCAGAGCATTACCATCGAAAAATAAAAAACAATACATTGAAGAGAAGCAGTCCGACACCGGGCTGCTTTTTTCGTAAAAATACGCTATTACGTGCCGTATAACTGCTTGTAGAGGGGTGGGTTGTTTACCCGGGTTGGCGTAATAACCATAGGGTGAAAAAAGAGAAAAAGCGCAATTGTACAGGTCGTGCGGCCAGCTTACTTTTGTACCAGATCATTGCGAAAGCGGTGAGCCGATATCCAAAGAAAACCAACCATCCAAATCCTTCGAAAACCAGGACTTTTACTCGTTACGTCCGTTTTTAGTTTTGTACCCGAAAACAAATCCATTCTTATGAAAAACACAGGCGTCCAATCAGATGAAAACTAAGTTACACGTACCAAAAACCGCCTGAAATTATTATCCCGCCGAGAGGCGGGATTTTTTTATGCATAAAACTCTGCGTGAGAAGAGTAAGGTGAACCACCCTGTTTAAAGGTCAGGCGTGGTTTCAGGTTTGCGCCATTTGTCAAAGCCCGTAGTTTCTCCGACGAATTATAAGCCATCACGGAAACAAGATCCTCATTTTCTTTCTGGTAAAAAACTTCTACCAGGAGGTGGTCCAGTTCGTAAAGATCAACGATAAAGCTGTCCTCAATCCGGGATAGCAAAAAGGTCGCATCGGATAAAAGCACATCTGCTTGTTGTTGATAGCTGAGTTGATAAAAATCGGTAGAGTTGAACATGCAAACACAATTTAGGCTAAAAAATGGTTCATATAACAACAATCTGTACAGTAATTGTGCCAGTTTGTCTCTGCCTGAAATGGAGTGAAACTCCGTGAAACGACGGAAAAACAGAGGAAGATATTTGCCAGAGTGTGGAAATGCCGGTAAGTCCGGTTCTACACATATCAGTCAACGGGGCAGCCTGCAGGGAAATTCTCCCCGTTTGCCGTGTACGTTTTCTGCCAACAGCAAATGATTAAAGACGGTTCAGTGCCTGCAAGATGTCGTTCAGAATGTCGTCCTTGTTTTCGAGGCCAACGGAAATACGGATAAGCCCCGGCGTAATGCCAACGGTTTGCCGTTCTTCCTCCGTTAGTTTGGCATGCGTGGTGCTGGCCGGGTGCGAAACAATGCTGCGTGTGTCGCCAAGATTCGCCGTCAGCGAAAGCATCTGCAGGGAATTGAGGAACGTTCGTCCTGCCTCCAGGCCGCCGCTCAGTTCAAAGCAAACAATCCCACCGCCGTCCCGCATTTGTTTTTTGGCAATGGCATGTTGCGGGTGGGACGAAAGAAAAGGGTATTTGATCCAGTTTAATTTCGGATGGTTTGAAAGCGCTTCAGCCAGGTAAAGTGCGTTGGAGGCATGGCGCTCCATTCGAACTTCCAGTGTTTCCATGCTTTTGCTCAGCACCCAGGCATTGAAGGGAGACATGGCGGGGCCCGTGCTGCGGCAAAACAGGTAAATATCTTTAATAAGGTCTTTGCGGCCTACAACGACGCCGCCCAGAACCCGGCCTTGCCCGTCGAGCCACTTGGTGGCCGAATGCACCACGAGGTCGGCGCCCAACAGGATGGGTTGTTGCGAGACCGGCGTGGCAAAGCAGTTGTCAACGTTCAGAATAAGGTTGTGTTTCTTAGCCAGGGCGCTCAGGGCCGAAAGATCGAGGATATCCAACCCGGGATTGGTTGGAGTTTCCACATAGATCATCCTGGTCGTGGGCCGGATCAGTGATTCCCATTCTTCGGGTTTGTCGGCTTTAAAATACGTGTGTTCAATTCCGTATTTGGGGAGGTATTTGGTGATGACGGTATGTGTGCTGCCGAAGATGGCATTGCAGGCAAGCAAGTGGTCGCCCTGTTTCAGCAGGGCCATAAACGAAGCAAAAACGGCACTCATCCCCGAAGCGGTGGCAAAGCCGGCTTCCGCACCTTCCATAATGCAAACCCGGTTCACAAACTCCTGCACGCTGGGATTGGAAAAACGGCTGTAAATATTGTCGTCTGTTTCGTCGGCAAAGGCGGCCCGCATGTCTTCGGCATTCTCAAAACAAAAAGAGCTGGTCAGAAAAAGGGGCGAGGAGTGCTCCATTTCGTTGGTGCGTTCTACTTGGCTGCGGATGGCTTTTGTTATGCGGTGTTGGTTCATTGTACGTGTGTTTGTGTTAAGCGTATAACCATTGCGAGAGATGTTGACTGATGGCTGCTGTTTCCACCAGGAAGCCGTCGTGCCCGTAAAGCGATCCGATGGTGATCAACTGGGCCGATGGAATCTGTTCGGCGAGAAAAACAAGCTCTTTCACCGGGCACAAAAGATCGGATTCGATGCCCATCACCAGCGTTTTGGCGCTGATGCTTTTCAGCACCTCGTTCATTTCTCCTCTTCCCCGTGCAAGGTTGTGGGAGTCCAGTGCCTTGCTCAGGTGCCAGTAGCTGTGCGCCGTAAAGCGGTTGGCCAGCTTTTCGCCCTGGTATTGAATATAGGACGAGGCCATAAAACCGTCAACCTTCTCGTTGTTGTGATCCGTTTGCGTTTTTACAAACGAGTCGTAGCTCCGGTACGTCAGCATACCGATGGCCCGGGCGACTTTCAGGCCGTTCAGGCCGTCCGATTCCCGGCCTTCTTTCCAGGTGCTGTCGGTTTCGATGGCCATGCGTTGGGCTGTATGAATAGCAATACCCCAGGCACTTTCCCGCGCCGAAGTGGTGATAAGAAAAAGGTGTTCGCACAGCGCCGGCGCTTTTACGGCCCATTCGAGCACCTGGTAACCGCCCATGCTGCCCCCGGCGAGCAAATGAATTTTTTGGATACCCAGGTGTTTGCGAAGCAGGTCGTGGGCATTGACCATGTCGCGGATGGTGATAAAGGGAAATGAATAAAAATATGGCTGACCTGTTTCCGGATTGATGCTGGAAGGCCCCGTTGTACCGTAACAGGAGCCCAGGATGTTGGCGCAAACAACAAAATACCGGTTGGTATCAAACACCAGTCCCGGCCCGATTAAGTTGGGCCACCATTCCCTGGCGTTGGAGTTTGCCGTCAGGGCGTGGCAAACCCAGATCACATTATCACCGCCTTCGTTGAGTTGCCCCCAGGTGTGATAGGCGATTGTCAGTTCGGGAAGCACGGCGCCGGTCTCCAGCGCAAAGGGTTGCTTGGAAGAAAAAGTTTTCACCCGGTCGTGCATGTCTTTCATACTGGTCTGTTGCGACAACGATTCTGCATTCATTGATAAGTCGCAAAATTGAAGAAAATACTGTTTTATGCAGGTGAAAATTTCAAATCGGCCCTGCGGCGTAGTTTCCGGCGGGAGTGCCGGGTATAGCGAAAGTCATTTGCCTTGCGTTTTCGGAGACGGTAAATTGGCGGATTACAGTGTCAGCGCCGGCAGGTAAAGCATATAAAAAGGGAAGGGTGGCCACGAAGAGCCACCCTTGTCTTGAATTATAGGCATTGAAACTACTGCTGTTTTACCACAACTTTTTCGATGCTTGAAGTTGAGTTGGTTTTATCCAGGATTTGGATCGTGTAAAATCCTTCGTTCAGGTTTTCAATTACCAGGTTGTTGGAACGTACGTTGCTGAATTTCTTCACAACGCGGCCAGCCATATCGCTGACAACAACGTCTTTTTCGTTTGCAGTTTCAAATGCCAGGTTGACTTTTCCATTGGTTGTCGGGTTGGGGTAAACAACCACTTTGCCGGCCAGGTCTTCGCTGCGCACCGAGCGGATCTCGGAAATGCTGGTTTTACCATCGAAGCTCACTTGCTGGATGCGGTATTGGCTGATACCCTTTGCAGGATTGAAATCTGTGTATGCATATGATAGCAGGCTGGCGCTGGAACCGTTCATCGCCTGGGAAGCCACGAAGGCTACATTCTGCCATTCGCTGGTGCCCAGTTGACGCTGTACATAAAATCCGCGACTGTTTTCTTCCATGGCTGTTTCCCATTTCACGGCAACATTTTGCTTGATGCGGGCCGCGGAGATGGAACGGAAATTAGCGGCAAGCGGTGCACAAGTGTTGGTGGCATAGGCAGTCGACACGTTGGGAATGCCAGGTGTGTTGGCAACAACCCAAACATTGAATTGCTCTCCCGGCTGAACGCTGTAGGCATAATCGCCAACAGAGCGGTAGTCGTTCGTAGCGCTGTTGAACGTGGTGGTTGTGTAGTAAACCGGGCTTACGGCGTTGGCAGCGAGTGTATCGTCTGCAGTGAATACACCAACCGGCGCTACATCTTTATAAAGCCGGAAGCCAATCGAACGGGCCTGGGTGGTAATGAAGGTGGTCGTTACCAGGCGGCTTGCACCACAACCTTTGCTCAGCGCCCTGATAATCGGTTCGTTGGGCGAAAAGGCCAGACCTTTTGACAGACAGCCAATGCTACTTAAGTCAGGCGACTGTGAAGAAATGACGTCTGCCTTCAGCGTGATCAGGCTGGCGCAATCGGTAAACGTAACCGTTACATCTTTGACGGTTATTTGACCTGAAGGATCAATATTGTACGTCAACCCGCCTTCCATGCTGGCAGGACGTTCAAAAGAATTACCGGATTTCTGGTAGTTGTACACAGTCAGTGCGCTGTCTTTGTTGATCTTGATCGTTGCCAGCGCCTTGGCGGCATTCAGTTCAGCAGAAGTCGGAACGTGGTTGTCGTTGCCATAAAAATTTGCTGGGAGTGCATTGTAATCGGCCGTGCTGTACAAGTACAGGGCCGTTACCTTGTTGCCACCGTTTCCGGTCAGGTTAAAGCTCAGGTCAAACGTAAAGCTGCAACCGGATTTGCGGATGTTTGACACCGCCGGTTGGGTGACGGTACATTGTGCATTCAGTTTGTTGAAAGCGAAGGTTGATGCCAAAAGGGCACAGGAGAGTAGCAGTTTTTTCATAAAAACTTTTTTTGATAGTTTACAAATGCCGTTAAATCGATGTATGATGTTTTGGTTACATCCAGTATTGGGGGCTCATCGGATTGGAGATATGTGCGGACATTGATAGGATGGTCGGATCGATAAACGAACGGCGGTAGTCAATAGGTACAGCAAGACAGGAATAGAATTCTCTATTCAAAAAAATGGTAAAATGGAAATTAGATCAGGAGGTCTTTGAGAAGGATAGGGCGGATCAGATGGTGTAGCTTGAGAGCAAACATAAACCCTGAATTTCAAATTTGCAAATCAGCAGGAAAAATTTTTTTTCAGGAGGCGAACGTTTTAAAAACGTATCCTCTTTTCCGTTAGTTGTTTTATTTTTTCACGGTGAATGACGATTCGCAGCAGTGAGGCTGATTGTTACAGGGCAAAAACCTCCGCTTCAATTTCACCAGCCCGCCTTTTTTCGTCGTCATCCACACCTTCAAGGCCATGCAGGTAATACTCCTCTTCGTCATAGCATTCTACAAAATAAAGGGTGAGCGAATAGGCGGCAATCAGGCCGGGACTGGCATCTGTAGCTGGTGTGAACGGCAAAAAATAATCGCTTTCCTTGGCGAGAAACAACAGCCTGTCGGTATAATATTCATATGCCTGTTTTTTGCTTTCTGCAAGCGAGTCGAAATGGAAATCCAGCGAATGTGAGAACGACTCTTCTTTTCTTTCACCTCTGCCTGAAGTGGCGACAAATTCATCAACCCTGTAAAAATAAGTTGGCGTCATGGATGGTTACGTCTGGAAATCAAGCCCGGTCCGGGCATTTGTGAAAATGAAAGTTATGGAAAGCAAATGAAATGTGACGGCGAAACGTTGGCGGGAGAGACGTTATTTCATTAACGGTACCTTCCTGGCGTAAAAAAAATGGTGATAGAAATGCACTTCAACAGCAGGAAATGGAAAATGAATCTCCAACAATGTGCTGCGTTTTGGGAGTGAGCAACTAAAGCCAGAGTCGTCGGCCCGATGGTGCAGGATAGTTGAAAAGGAATCCGTTTTTATCTTGAAAAACGTGATTTTCGCTTTGAACATTACAACGCTTTGTTCAGCGTGTTAAAACAATGCCCGAAATGATTGCTTGTGTGGAATGCAGAAAGTCCTGGCAGTTATTTCTGCCGCACCAGCACCAACGACAGCTAACCTTTTTTCGGATCGATAAAGCAGGATTTATGGAAACAAACAAAAATGAAAACATCTTCCAGGTAAACAAGGAGATCGACTGGCAGCCGGCCGGCCCCGGTATTCAACGGCAAATTTTCGGGTATGGCGACCAGGTGATGATGGTAAAAGTGCTGTTTGAAAAGGATGCCGTCGGCGCTTTGCACAACCACCCGCACATACAGGTTTCCTACGTGGAAAGTGGCGTTTTCGAGGTGATCATCGGCGGCGAAAAAAAGACACTCCGGGGTGGCGACGGATTTTATGTTCCGTCGAACGTTGAACACGGCTGCCATTGTCTTGAAGCCGGTGTGCTGATAGATGTATTTACACCGCAACGCGAAGATTTTTTGATCTGATTTTTGTTTGCCTAGTTTCCCGGATGGCGGTTTTTTTCTTGTCGTAACGAATACTATTTTTTATGCGTGTCGTTTTGCTTGCTTTGCATTTACTCGTGTTTTCGACCTCCGTATTCAGCCGTTCCGAACCCGAAATGGACAGCATCCTTTCGAACTACCGCCTGTATCTTTTCCGATCGGTGAACCTCCGGGTTTTGGATTCTGCCGTGGCTGTTTATGTTGCGCACTACTCCCCTGCAAAGCAATGGACCGAAGTAAATTACAATGACACCAGTTCCGCCAGCTGGCAGGTCATGGGTCACCTCGGACGGGTGGAAACACTGGCCTATGCGTGGGCCGATCCCGCATCCGCTTTTTATCAAAATGCTTCACTCTGGGCAGTACTGAGCCAGTCGCTGGATCACTGGCTGGAAAAGCGCTACCAGAACCGGAACTGGTGGCACAACGAAATCGGCGTGCCGCGAAGCATGCGCAATATTCTCGTCCTCACACGGGATCATTTAAGCTCGGAGCAATTTCATCGTGCAATGGAGGTTTTTGCACAGCACAAAGTAAAAGGTACAGGCGCCAATATGATCTGGAGTGCCGACCTGGGAATGCATTTCGGTTTGTTGAACCATGATGAAGACCTGGTGGCTAAAACCAGTCAGTTGATTGCCCGGGAAATTAAGGTGTCAACGGACGAGGGCATCCAGCCAGACTACAGTTTCCACCAGCACGAAGCCAGGCTGCAAACGCATTCTTATGGCTCGTCGTTTTTAAGTGAAGCCGTGCGTATCGCTTGGGAATTGCGAAACAGCAAATGGGCCTTTGAGCAGGAAAAAATTCGCATTCTCACCGATTTTGTGTTGAAAGGCTGGCAGTGGATGGCAAGAGGGATCTACGTTGTTCCGGGCACCATCGACCGGTCTGCGACACGAATCAATGCGCTGACCTATGCCGACCTTCGTTCGTTATTACCCTACCTGCGCGAACTCGATCCGCAACATAAACCGCAATTCGATGCAATTGCGGGACAGCAAAACGGCACGGGCCCTTTTTTACGTGGGTTTCGCTATTATCCGTACTCGGATTTTGCCGCCTACCAGCAAAACGACTTCAGCGTTTTCGTCAAAACAATTTCCGACAGAACACTGCCCAGTGAATCGATCATTTCGGAAAATTTAAAAGGACGCTTGCTGAACAACGGCGATACCTACCTGGTTCGAAACGGAACGGAATATTTCAACCTGCTGCCTGTCTGGGACTGGAATTTCCTGCCGGGCATCACCAATGCAGGCAGCGATTTGACCATTGTTCGCAACAGTTTTGCGGGAAGTGTAACGGATGGCCGCACGGGTGCGACGGCGATGGTCTATGGGCTGGAAGGAGCGGGGAAAACACTCGCTGCGCACAAATTTTGGGCTTCCGATCAAAATCTTACGGTTTGCCTGGTCGCCGGGTTGACCGGGCAAAACATTACCGATAGCATCTTCACGGCGCTGGATCAATGCCGGTGGCAGGGTCCGGTGATGACGAATCATCGCCGGTTCGATGGTCGCCAGGGTGGCCGCTTTTTGCTGCCCGACACCCGGTGGATCTACCATGCGCAATTTGCCTACATTCCGCTCAGGCCATCTACGATAAAGCTTGAACTGGAAAAAAGAACTGGTACCTGGAGCGCTATCAACCAGTCGATCGTTGCTCCACCGGTGCAGGACAGTGTTTTTCTGCCGCTCCTGTATCACAGTCCATCGGAGCCGGCAACAGGTTATGTGCTGGCGTCGTGCACCAGCGCGGATGCGGTAAAATCACTGGTGGCGCATCCAACCTGGAAGGTCCTGGCAAACACCGGTCATTGCCAGGCAGTGGTGTTTCAAAACAAGAATGTGATGGCAGCTTTTTATGCCAACGCCACATTGCAGGTCGATCGTGCAACGTGGCTCACCGTCGACAAGCCCTGCCTCGTACAGCTGGTGGGCAACAGTCTTTTTGTGAGCGACCCGTTGCATAAAGGGGAGGTGCTGCACATGGCGTTGAATCAAAAAAAATATACCGTAACGTTGAAGGCTGATGGAACCACAACGGCTTTGACGAAGTAGCAATCGTGCCGGAACGACCTGCCTTTAAAAGCAGGGTAGCAACATAAACAATGCTTGCCTTCCCGCTAATGGCAATCCCATTGGAAGGCCGGTGAAAGTGAATTTGATCAACTGGAACAAACGACAAAATGCAAAAGCTGAAGATTGGCTTATACGGCATTGGGCTTGACACGTACTGGCCGCAGTTCGAAGGTCTGTACGAACGGCTGCAAGGCTATCAAAATCGAATCAGGGAAAAAATGGAGCAGAGGGGTGTAACCGTGATCGATGCCGGTTTGGTAGACAACCCGCAGAAAGCCGCTGATGCGGGGGACTACCTGCGAAGTCAAAACGTTGACATCCTGTTTCTCTTTATTTCCACCTATGCACTTTCCTCTACCGTATTGCCGGTTGCCAAACGGCTAAACGTGCCGGTGATCATTCTTAATCTCCAGCCGGTAGCCGCCATCGATTACGAGTCTTTCAATCTCCTGGGCGATCGCGGGCAAATGACCGGTGAGTGGCTGGCCCATTGCCAGGCCTGTTCGGTCCCTGAAATCGCTTCGGTGTTCAATCGCTCTTCGATCCGCTACGAAATTGTTTCCGGCTACCTGGAAGAGGAAGCCGCTTGGAAGCAGATTGCCGAATGGATTAGCGCTGCAAACGTGCAATGCATCATGCGTCACAACCGTCTGGGCGTCCTGGGGCATTATTACGGCGGCATGCTCGATGTGTATGCCGACCTGACAAAGCATTCCATCGTTTTTGGTACGCATATGGAAATTGTGGAGATGTGCGAACTGAAAAAATACCGTGATGCAGTCTCCGGCGATCAGGTCCAACAAAAACTGGCGGAGTTTCACGCAACCTTCGATGTGTCCGATGAGTGTCCGGACGATGAACTGGTGCGGGCTGCAAAAACATCAATCGCTTTGGATGCACTGGTCAAGAATCATCAACTGGGTTCACTGGCTTATTACTATGAAGGAGAAGCCGGAAATGATTATGAAGACATCGTAACATCGGTCATTGCAGGTAACACGCTTCTCACCGGAAGAAATCTTCCCGTTGCCGGTGAACTGGAGATCAAAAATGCCCACGCCATGAAGATCATGGACTCGCTAAATGCGGGTGGCTCGTTCTCCGAATTCTATGCAATGGATTTTGCGGATGATGCTGTTCTTCTCGGGCATGATGGGCCGGCGCATTTTGCCATCGCGGAAGGCCGCGTAAAACTTGTTCCGTTGCCGGTCTATCACGGTAAACCTGGTAAAGGCCTGTCAATTCAGATGACCGTCAAATACGGGCCTGTAACGCTGCTCTCCGTTGTGGAAGGCAAGGCGGGAATGTTTTTGCTGGTGGCCGAAGGCAGTTCCGTGCCCGGTCCTGTGCTTCAGATTGGAAATACGAATAGCCGGTATCGCTTTCCTATTCCGGCAAAAGAATTTGTCAACCGCTGGTCAAAGCAGGGGCCTTCGCATCATTGTGCCATCGGTGTGGGACACGTTGCCGGCATCATTCATAAATTGGGCATGCTTCTGAACATCCCGGTCATCCAAATTTGTTAAACGACTTATCCGCTCAAAATGAAAAATCTATTTTTTGTTTGCCTTTTTTATTTTGTTGGCCTCACTGGTGACAAACCTTAAATTATCTCCAATGCACATTGAATCCCAGTAGCCGAAGTACACCTGCCCGAAACGGTGCCAAACAAACTATTCGAAAGCAGTAAACCATTGTCGTCGCCGGTTGGCAACGGCAGAAGTATTCAAGGAAGGCAGACGGTCCTGGTCGTCGGCTCCGGCAGTTATTCTTTTCCGATTCGCAAGTAAATCCATCGCATATTTGTTGCTACTTGTGCCGCGTTTTTCAATCCGGTCGTCAGTCCGTTTCAGGCAGGTGGAGGTGTGGCCTATTATCGCAAAAAAGAAATTAGCGACTCCTGTTTTATCGTTCAAACTTTTTGATCTACAGTATGGTGCAGGATGGTTAACCAGCATGTGAAAATTATTTTTAGAAACTTAATCGATTGTTCCAAACAAAACTCTTGTTATATGAAGTCAAGCAGCTGCTTTTATTGGAAGTCGCAATATTTTCGACTTCTTCGATTGCCTTTTTTAACCTTTCTGCTTTTTCTTTCTTTCTTCTCTGCAACGGCACAAAACGGTGCCACTGCAACAATCAGTGGGAAAGTTTCATTGGGAAACGGCCTGACTGATTTGTCGGGTACATCGGTCCAGGTGAAAGGCGCTACACAAGGTGTTACTACGGACAATGATGGCCGCTATTCCATCTCTGTAAAATTGCCGGCGATACTCGTTTTCTCGCATGTGGGATATAACGACTATGAAGTACGTGTTACAACGCAAACGCAGATCAATCCCGTACTGGACGCAAATAACAAGAGCATGGACCAGGTAGTGGTCGTCAGTTATGGTACCAAGCGCCAGCGTGACATTACCGGCTCCGTATCCAAAGTCAATGCATCGGAACTGCAGGATATTCCTGCGGCCGAATTCGGTCAGAAACTGCAGGGAAAAGTTGCCGGCGTACAATTGAACCAGTCCACCGGCCGCCCGGGCCAAGGAATGGATTTTCGCATTCGGGGAGCGGCTTCATTCTCATCCGGTTTCCAGCCCCTGATCGTGGTGGACGGCCAGCCCCTGACCGGTGCCAATACACGCAACGGCGACATGAACCTGATTAACCCAGATGAAATTGAATCGTTCACAGTGCTGAAAGATGCCTCTGCGACGGCACTTTACGGTTCCCGTGCCGCCAACGGTGTGATCATCATCACCACCAAGCAGGCCAAATCGGGTCGTACCAATGTGTCGCTGAATGCCTACACCGGCTGGCAAACCGTTCCGCAAAGAGGACGACCAAACCTGATGAACGCAAGGGAGTTTGCCACTTTCATGAAGGAGTTCTACGAAGACAAAGCAAAATACGAAGGGTACACGGCTGGCGTACCGGCCGATTATGCCAACCCCGAACAATATGGTGAGGGAACAAACTGGTATGATGCGCTGATCAGAACAGCGCCGATGCAAAATTATTCGGTGAACCTTTCTACGGGTACCGACAAAGTTTCCTCCAGCACCACGCTCACCTATTTCACGCAGGAAGGTGTGCTGCTCAATACCGGCATGAAGCGTTATTCTTTCCGCAGCAACAACGAATACCGGCCAAACGATCGGGTGAAAGTCGGATTCAACATTGCCCCGACCTTCCAGCGTGATCACAACACAAGAGGCTACACCGACGGCAGCCGCCAGATCATCGGCCTGGCGACGGCGGCTTCCCCGTTAATTCCTATTCGCAATGTAGATGGGAACTACACCGGCAGGGTTAGTTCGTTTGGCATGCTGGGAATCAACAACCCGGTGCAGCAACTCGAATTGTTGGACGGTAATCAAAACACCCTGCGTTTGTTGGGTAACCTTTACGGCGAACTGGAAATCATCAAAAATCTTCGCTTCCGTTCGAGCTTTAATACAGACTACGGTGCGGCCGAATACGACCAGTTCTTCGGCACCATGTTCGGTATCGGATTAAATGCGCCTGTGCTGCCCCGTGCCGCAACGTCTGCTTCGGCCACGCACAGCTCGTACAACTATGTTTCCTGGCTAAACGAAAACACGCTTACGTATAACCTGAAAGTAAAGGACCACAACATTGATCTACTGGCCGGTTACAGTGCACAAAAATGGAATCGCAACTACCGCTCGATTGGCGGCAGCAACTTTGCCGGCGATGCCATTCCATGGATCTCCGGTGCAGCTGTCACCAGCGGTACCAACAACAACGAGGCCTGGAGCCTGGCTTCTGCGTTTGGCCGTGTGAGCTATGACTACAAGTCGAAATACTACCTCACCGGAACCATTCGCCAGGATGGTTCGTCCCGCTTCGGTGAAAACAAGAAGTACGGTTATTTCCCGTCCGTTTCTGCAGGCTGGGTGGTGAGTGACGAAAGCTTTTTTCCGAAAAATGATTTCGTCAGCTTCCTGAAACTGCGTGGCAGCTACGGCAAAACCGGGAACTTCAACATCGGTAACTACCTGCAGATTTCCAACATCACGGCGACCAACTATGTTTTTGGCGGCAACCTGACTCCCGGTTTGTCCATCACAACCTTGGGTAACAAAGACCTGACCTGGGAAGTTTCGAATCAGGCCGATTTTGGTTTGGAAGCCAACCTGCTGAATAACCGGCTGACGTTCACTTACGACTACTACAAAAAGACCACAGAGGGTATGCTGTATCCAACATCACTGCCGTTTGCATCCGGTTACGGAAGCGTTACACTGAACGTGGGCAAGTTTAAAATGTGGGGACACGAATTTCAGTTAAGCTCCCGGAACCTTACCGGCCCTCTTAGCTGGACAACGGATCTAAACCTTTCATTCAACGACAACAGGGTGATGGAACTGCCACCGAATACGCCGTTCATCGGTGGCGGACCGCGTTATTCCGGCTTTAACAGGTCGGTTGTGGGGCGCCGGATCGGTGAGTTTTACGGCTATGTTTTTGACGGCATTTACATGACCGACGACGAACTGGCGAAATTCCCCAAAGAAGCCACGTCCATGGTCGGTACAACCCGTATGAAAGACACCAACGGCGACGGCAAGATCGATGACGCTGACAGGACCTTCATCGGCAATCCCAATCCGAAGTTTATTTACGGCATGACCAATACGGTGCGCTACAAAAATTTCGATTTCAATTTTGTTTTGGCGGGACAGTATGGCAACAAGGTGATGAATGTAAACTTCCAGGACTTTCACAACAACGATGGTGTCTTCAATATGAGCCGCGATATGATCAACCGCTGGCGTTCTCCCGAAAATCCCGGCGACGGCAAAACGCCGAGAACTCGTTCCGGTACCACTGAACTTTACCGCCTGGCCAATACCACCTGGGTTTCCGATGGCAGCTACCTGACGGCAAAGAACATTGCACTGGGATACACGCTGAAACCAAACGCGGTGAAGTATATCAAGTCGGCCCGGCTTTATGTAAGCGTGCAGCAGGCATTCGTGATCACCAACTACACGGGTCAGAATCCCGAAGCCAGCATAGGCCGCGATGATGCGATCGGTACATATGGACAGGACCTGAGCACCTTCCCTGTACCAAGAACCTTCATGATCGGGACCAACATCAACTTCTAACGTAAACGGACCTTGCTGTTTGCGTGAGGAAACGTTGGGTCTGTAACAAAAAACTGAAATGTTCATCACCGTTGTGATCAGAAAAAATTCTTCTTATATGAAACAAGTCAAAATTTTCCTATACCTCTTTTCATCCGTTGTCCTGATGGGCTCCTGCAAAAAAGACTTCCTGACGCTTTACCCGGAAGGAAACCTGAACGAGGGGAACTTTTATAAATCAACGCTGGATTTTCAGCAAGCAGTAAACGGCGCTTACGTACCCCTGCGGGACATTGCCAACAACGCCTACTGGATGGACGAAATGCGTTCGGACAATGCGCATTACGACTACAACCAAAAAGACAGGGGCAATGCCACAACGGAAAACCTGGTGGATTTTCTCGACCAGGCGAACAACGTGATCACGCAAAACCGTTACCAGGCCGCATACAACGGCATATCCCGCACCAACGTCATTCTCGACAGGCTGGCAGCCATCACATTTGCCATGTCGGACGCCGACAAAAAGCAAATCACCGGTGAAGCAAAAGCGCTTCGTGGTCATTACTATTTCGACCTCGTGAGAAATTTCGGCGGGGTGCCCCTGCATCTTCACGAGGTGAAAAATCCGTCCGATGCCTTTGTAGAACGTTCATCCGCCGAACAGGTCTATGCGCAGATCATTGCCGACCTGACGGAAGCTGCGGGACTGTTGGCTGCGCCAACCTTTGCGGCTGCGCAAACCGGACGTGTAACGAAAGGATCGGTTACCACCGAACTGGCTGCGGTCTATATGCAGCGCAAGGAGTATAACAAAGCCATTCCCTTGCTGCAAAGCGTGACGCAGATGGGCTATGCACTTATGCCCAACTTCCGCGACGTCTTCAATCCTGCCAATAAAAACGGGAACAAGGAAATCATTTGGGATGTGCAGTTCCAGTCCGGCACAACAGGGCAGCAAAGCAATTTTATTTATCGCTTTACGCCGGTGACCACCAATACGCTGAATATCCTGGGTGTGAGCTTCAACAACACGATCGGCGGCTGGAACGTTCCGACCGAAAGCCTGATCAACACTTACGAAGCCGGCGACACCCGTTTTGATGCGACCATTGGTGTGATTGAAGGCACGCTGGATGCCAACACCAACTTTACGCCGACCCGGGTTGTCAGTGCCGTAGGCTATACGCAACCCGCCGGTGTGGTGGCCAAGTATTTTGCAAGGAAGTTTTATTATCCTCCTTACCCCAACCTGAACCAGAATACCGATCAGAACTGGCCCCTGTACCGCTATTCGGATGTGTTGCTGCTGCTGGCGGAAGCCCTGAACGAAACCGGCAAATCAACCGAAGCACTGACCTATCTGAACCAGGTCAGAACCCGGGCCTTTGGTGCCGGCAACGGCCAGATTACGACCGTCGACCAGGCGGCCTTACGCACTATCATCGCGGATGAAAGAAGAAGGGAGCTGGCTTTTGAAAACAAGCGCTGGCAGGATCTTATTCGCACGGGACAGGCCATCCAGGTGATGACGGCCTATGGCACAGCCCTGAAGCTAAAATATCCCTACCTTTTACCGCAAAGCTATAATGTCACCCAGGATCGTTTACTGTATCCCATTCCGCTGCGGGAAATCCAGTTGAACGCCAAGTTGACGCAAAACCCGGGTTATTAATTTTTAAAACGTCTTGCATATGAATTGGAAACTCTCTCAGGAGCAAATAGACTCCTACCAGGAAAATGGTTTCATCGTCATAGATGATTTCCTTTCGCCGGAAGAACTGGAAGAATGGCGTGGCGCCGTGACAGAAGCGGTAAAAGAACGTGGCGGGCAGAAGATGCCTGGCAAGGAAGTGAGAGTCGGCGAAGACGACGGCATCAACGAAGACGCCGATTATTTTGGAAAAGTGTTTGACCAGCTCCTGAATCTATGGCAAACAAACGACCGTGTGAAAGAGCTGATGGTGGATGAACGCATTGGTGAGATGGCGGCCAAACTATCCGGTGCCGATGGCATCCGCATCTGGCACGACCAGGCGCTGATCAAGCGGCCATGGGCCAATCCAACAGCCTGGCACCTGGATACGCCATTCTGGTCGTTTTCCGATCGCAGGGCGCTTTCGATCTGGGTGGCCCTCGACGATGCGACACTGGAAAACGGCTGTCTGTATTTCATTCCCGGATCGCACAAACTCACCAATTTTAAAAACAGTGGCATTGGCAAAAACATGGACGGCATTTTCGAGGTGTATCCGCAATGCGCCACGATGAAATCCTTTGCGGCAAAAATGAAAGCCGGCAGTTGCTCGTTTCATAACGGTCTCACCATTCACGGGGCCGGCGCCAACATGACCAATGGCTTCCGTCGTGCCATGACCTGTGCCTACATGCCCGAAGGCAATACGTTCAACGGGCAGGCCAACATTCTGCCGGAAGAATATTTACGAACCTTACAGGTGGGTGATCAACTGAACAACGATGCGCAAAACCCGCTCATCTACCATGCATCGATGCCGGTAGGAGTATGAGGATAAAGTTCTTTTCGCCGCGGTGGGGTTACGAACACCTTCCCTGGGAACCATTCCTCTCTTCGGTAAAACAAGCCGGCTATGACGGAATAGAATGGTTCCCGTTTGGGGAGCGCTGCGATCACCAGGACGTGTTGCGCCTGTTGGAAAAATATGACCTGGAGTTTTGTATCGTGATGGCCGTGCTGCAAACCTTCGACAACAGCAGCGATTACCTGAACGAATTACGAACGCAGTTGCTGGAGCTGTGTGCACTGCAGGCAGACGGCAAAAAGCCTTTGTTCATCAGTGCGCAAACAGGACGCGAGTTTTATACAATTGGTGAGATCAATGCCTGCCTGGATTGCTGCCTCGATGTTAGCCGGCAAACCGGCATTCCCATTTACCAGGAAACCCACCGCAACAAATGGTCTTACGCCGTGCATACGGTTGCACCCATTTTGCAGGCACGCGACGAACTGGCGTTAACGCTCGATCTTTCACACTGGTTTTGCGTGTCGGAAAGCTATTTAAGCGATCAGCAGGCCGGCGTGCAAAAGGCCATCCGCCATGCCCGGCACGTGCATGCCCGGGTTGGCTTTCCCGAAGGGCCGCAGGTGTACGACCCGGCCCTGCCCGAATATGCCGAAGCCCTGGCCGAGCACCTGAAGGTGTGGGATCAATGGATCACTCAGCGGAAGGAAAGTGGCGCCGCCTGGTGCAGCATCACACCTGAATTTGGTCCGCCGCCTTATTTGGTAACGGCCGGCCGCACAGCCGCACCACACGAGGAGCAATGGCGCCTGAACCTTTGGATGAAAGACCTGTTGCAAAAACGATATTCGAACGACTGAACCTAGAAGAATGAAAAGAAGAACATTTTTAAGCCAGAGCACCCTGGTAACGGCAGGATATACACTGTTTTCTTCCGTGCCCGCTTTTGCCCGCAATATCCTGGCGGAAACAAACACCGACGATTCAAGCGATATTTACCAGCTTTTCAAAAACCCGTCCGCAGGTTATCGCCCTTTTGTACGATGGTGGTGGAACGGCGACAAGGTAGAAAAAGCAGAACTGGCAAGAGAACTGCACCTGCTGAAAGAAGCCGGTATTGGCGGTGTAGAAATCAACCCCATTAAATTCCCGCAACGCACCGACGACCTGGGAAAACGATCGCTGACCTGGTTAAGTGACGAGTGGATCGAAATGCTGCAGTTTACTTTTTCCGAAGCAAAGAGCCTGGGGCTCACCTGCGACCTGATTGTGGGATCCGGGTGGCCGTTTGGTGCGGAATACCTGGAAGGCGAAGAACGGGCCCAACTGATGGTGCTTGGGGCGAAAAAACTGGAGGGGGCGATGGATTTTGAGGCATCGCTTTTCGATCTCTTGAAAGATGCCGATCCGGCAGTTACCAGTCCCTTTTCCCGCCGTAAAATGGAAATCATTTCCGTGCAATTGGCTCCCGATCCGCTCAGCCGGATGGACGAAATCAAAGACCTGACCGACCAGGTCAAGTCGGGCTTTATCAGCGTTACCCTACCCCAGGGCAAATACGTTTTATACACGCTGGTCAGGAGCAGCGGCTTTCTGGAAGTGATCAACGGTGCACCCGGTGCCAACGGTCCCGTGTTGAACCACTACAACAAAGCGGCGGTCAGCAAATACCTGCACCATATGTCTGATGCCATTCAGAAAAAGACAGGACCGCTCTCCAGGCATATCCGCTCTTTCTTTACCGACAGCATGGAACTGGAAGGTGCCAACTGGACTGCTGATATGGCGGATGAATTCAAAAAGCGCAGGGGGTATGATTTGCTTCCTTACCTGCCGTTTACGCAATTCAAAATCGGCGGTATGGGCAATGTGTGGGACTACAGTTATGGCGCACAGCTCGGCCCCGAATTGAAGAACATCATCCAGCGGGTGCGCTACGATTTTGAACTGACGAAAACGGAGCTGTTGCAGGAGCGCTTTATCGATACGTTTACCCGGTGGTGCAGCGACAATGGCGTGAAATCGCGGGCACAGGCCTACGGACGCGGTTATTTCCCGCTGGAAGGAAGCTTCGACATGGACATCCCCGAATGCGAAACCTGGATCAAGTACGGCATTGGAAAAGAAATGGGCGAATCCGATTACCGGGTTGGCAGGGCTTACACGATGATCAACAAATTTGTTTCGTCTGCAGCGCACCTGAAAGGCAAGCGCCTTGTTAGCTGCGAAGAACTCACCAACACCGACGTGGTGTTCAACGCAACACTGGAAGTTCTGAAGGTTGCCGGCGACCAAAGTGCCATTTCCGGTGTTACGCACCCGGTCTTCCACGGCTTTAACTACTCGCCGCCGGAAGCGCCGTTTCCCGGGTGGGTGCGGTATGGCACCTTCATCAACGAACGAAACAACTGGTGGCCTTATTTCAGAAAATTTACCGATTATAAAGCACGCCTGTCTGCCCTCTTGCAACAGGGAGAGATGTTTGCCGATATTGCCATCCTGCCGCCGGTTGCCGATATGTGGAGCCAGTTCGGCGCACAGAACGAACCCTTCCCTTCGTTCTACTATCCCAACTATCTTTCCCTGGTTTGGGAGGCGATGCACCAGAACGGCAATGCCTGCGATTACATTTCGGAGGCGGTGATACGCGACGGCGACATGAAAAATGGGAACCTGCAATTCGGGCCGCGGAAATACCATACCCTTTTCCTGGTGCAAGTGCAAAGCCTGGAACCGGCCACAGCCCGCAAACTTTTGCAGTTTGTACAAAATGGCGGCCGTGTCTTCTGCCTTGAAACCCTTCCCGAATTCTCACTCGGCCTGCACCAGTACGAACAAAAAGACAGAGAGGTGCAGGACGTTGTTTCGCAACTCAAAGGCTATCCCGATCGATTTGTTTTGTTGAAAAAGCCGGAAAAAGATTTCCTGCAGTGGTACAAAACCATCCAGCAGCAGTATAACCTTGCACCATACGTCAACTTCCGCGATCCGAATGTTTTTGTCACGCAGGTGCGTTACCAGATGCCGGGTAAAGAAGTTTTGCTCGTGACCAATGCAAGCACCGAAGATTCGCACCGCGTTGAGATCACGCCTTCCCGTGAACTGGCCAATGGAAAACAGGCCTGGATCTGGGATGCGGAAACCGGTGAGCGGTACAAATGCGGTTCATCGTCGGGCATCACGCTGGACCTTGGTCCTGCCGATGCAAAACTGGTGGTGTTCGACAAAACCAAAAAAGGGCCGACCTGGAAGCCGGCGCCGGTAAGAGGTGCCGCCACCGTTGGTTTGAACGGCAACTGGCAGGTGGAATTCCGTCACCTCAACGGAACAACACGCACCCTGCAAATGAACCCGTTAAAAGACCTGAAAGAGCTTCCCGATACAGTTTCGTTTTCCGGCACGGCGGTCTATCGCACCAGCCTGGAGCTGGCGGAGTCGGGTAAAGAACGTTTTTTGAATTTGGGAAAAGTGTTTGGGGTTTCCGAGTTGTTGGTGAATGGTGTGCCCTGCGGCACGCGGTGGTATGGCCGTCATATCTATGATGTGACCAATCAGGTAAAACCTGGCGTAAACGCCATTGAAGTGCGGGTTGTAACCACGATGGGAAATTACCTCAAGACACTGAAAGACAACCTGGTTGCCCAGTACTGGACCAACGAAAAAAGAAAGGATCAGCCGATCCAGTCAATGGGTTTGGTAGGTCCGGTGACCTGTTACCAACCTTCGGATGAAAAAAACCTGAGCATCTAAACCGTTTTCCGTGAAAAATAGAACCTGTCTTTTCCTGATCGTTTTTGCCCTGCAGTCCTTGCCCTTGCTGGCAAAAGATTATCCTGCCTCGCTGTTTGGCATTGCATCCGACGGCGTGACCATGAACACACGGTCCATCCAGGCGGCGATAGACTACATCAATGCCAATGGCGGCGGACGGCTCGTGTTTTCCGTTGGCCGTTATCTTTCCGGCTCTCTGCAGGTAAAGTCCAACGTGACCCTGCACCTGCAGGAAGGTGCGGTGCTGGTCGGTTCCACCAACCCGTACGATTACGATAAAAAAATCTTCACGGCTTTCATCTTCGCTTACGACCAGACCAACGTGGGCATTACAGGACAGGGCGTGCTGGAAGGGCGAGGCCGGGAAGTAGCGAAAAACGTGGTTCACCTGGTTCACAGCGGCGTGATCCAGGATGCCTTGCGCAACGATCGGCCCCAGGAAGACAAACGTCCCATGCTGCTGAATTTTCGCAATTGCAATAACGTCACGATCCGTGGCGTCACCATCCAGAACGCCGCGTCGTGGGTGCAGACCTATGACCAGTGCAAAAACCTGGTGATCGACAGCATTACCGTGAACAGCAAGGCGTTTTGGAACAACGACGGCATCGATATTGTCGATTGCGAAGAGGTTGCCGTGACCAACTCGTTCATTGATGCCGCCGATGACGGCATTTGCCTGAAGTCGCACGACGACAAGGCCTTTTGCAACAATATCGTCATTCGCAACAACACCATTCGTTCAAGCGCCAATGCCATCAAGTTCGGCACAGCTTCCTGGGGTGGGTTTAAAAATATCCGCATCACCAACAACAGGGTTTTTGATACCTACCGTTCGGCCATTGCCCTCGAAACTGTGGACGGCGGATTCCTGGAAAACGTAGTGGTGGATACACTCACAGCCGTGAATACGGGCAACGCCATTTTTTTGCGCCTGGGCGAGAGGGCCGCAGGCCGGAAAGGGCGGTTGCAGCACATTCGAATCAGCCATGTCAGCGTGCAGATCCCGGCTACCAAACCAGATGCGGGATACGAGTACGAAGGACCGGTGGAAGACATGCCCCGCAACGTTTCGCCGGTGGTGATTGCCGGTCTGCCGGGACAATACATCCAGGATGTTGTGTTGACCGACATTGCCATCGTTTCTCCCGGCGGTGGAACGCCTTTTTTTGCCGATGTACCGCTCGACCGGTTGGACAGCGTTCCGGAAATTCCCGCCAAGTACCCGGACTTTTCGATGTTCAAGGAACTGCCGGCGTGGGGTATTTATATCCGCCATGCAAAAGACCTGCAGTTCAGCCATGTCACACTGACTACAGAGAAAAAAGATCACCGCCTGCCGATCGTGCTGGATGATGTGCACCAATCGCGATTTACAGCGGTAACGGCCACTCCCGGCGTACAAAACAAGATCATGCAACTCTACAAGTCAACAGGCATCACAACCAAATAAAGCGCAGCCTTTCGCAGGCAGGGGTACCCTGAAAAAATTATTGTTCTTTTAAAAGGAGGAATCATGCAACTGAGAAAATTTATCGTTGTTTCCATTTTGCTTTTGCAGGTGCAAGTGCTATGGGCGAAAGACTACCTGGCTTCGTATTTCGGCATTCATTCCGATGGCATGGTATTGAACACGCGGTCCATCCAGTTCGCCATCGATTACATTCATAAAAACGGCGGCGGCCGGCTGGTTTTTCATGTCGGGCGTTATCTTACAGGCACCATTCACCTGCGCTCCAATGTGACGCTGCAACTGGAAGAGGGCGCCGTGCTGGTAGGTTCTTTAAACCCGTTTGACTACGAGTCGCGGACCAACCCGTTCTGGACGGCCCTGGTCTTTGCCGACAGCGTGGAAAACATTGCCATCACCGGCAAGGGCATGATCGACGGGCAGGGTAAATATGTTGCCCGCAATTATGTCGACCTCATTGACAAAGGACTGATCAAGGACAAGTTCAGGAATGGCCGGCCCGAAGCGGAAACGAGACCGATGAACATTTACTTCCGCAATTGCAAAAACATTACGATCAAAAATATCATCCTGAAAAACTCCGCAAGTTGGAACCAAACCTACGACCAGTGCGCCAACCTGTTGATCGATAGCATTTATGTCGACAACAAGGATTTCTGGAACGAGGACGGCATCGACATCGTTGACTGTGAAAATGTCACGGTAACCAATTCCTATATCGATGCGGCCGATGACGGCATCTGCCTGAAATCGCACGATCCGAAAGTGGCATGCAACAACATCCTGATCCGCAACAATACGGTACGCACCAGCGCCAATGGCATCAAGTTTGGCACCGTGTCCCGCGGCGGATTTAAAAATGTCCGCATCATTAATAACAAGGTCTTTGATACCTATCGTTCCGCCATAGCCTTAGAAGCAGTGGATGGCGGCTATGTAGAGCACATTGAAGTGGACAGCCTGCAGGTATACAAAACTGGTAACGTGATTTTTTTGCGGGTTGGCGAACGCTGGGGCGATAAAACGGCACGGATGAACGATGTCGTTATCAGGAATGTCTATGCGGAAGTGCCGGCTACAAAGCCCGATGCCGGTTACAGCTACGAAGGCCCTGTGGAAGACCTGCCGCGCAACATTTCGCCGGGGATCATCATTACCGGCCTGGCCAACAAAAAGATCACGGGTGTTCGCATCAGCAATGTGGTGATGAAACACCCGGGTGGCGGCAATCCGCAGTATGCGCAGGTGTCGTTGACGCAGCTCGACAACGTACCGGAAATTCCGGCACAGTACCCCGATTTTTCCATGTTCAAGGAACTGCCTGCCTGGGGAATTTATGTGCGGCATGCAAAGGACCTGCAGTTCAGCAACATTGCCATGACCTGTGAAAAAACGGATTACCGTTTGCCTGTCGTGCTGGATGATGTGCAGCAGGCAACATTCAACGGCGTGACATTCAACCAGCCGGGTCAGAAGCAATTGCTTTATCAGTACAAGTCAACGGGTATCGTTACCCGATAGGAGGAAAGGCAATTGGCGGAGCGATCTGACAATGGAACGAATTGCTGCTGTTGCCTTCGTGCAGGAGCAAAGGCCTTTCGGCCGGTCACGCAGTATTTCATGAAACCCTAACCAAAAATGCGTTGTTTTCTTTAAGTTGCTGCTGTATGAAACCAAGCAAAATCTTTGACCTGATCCAAATCGACGAATTTTCGGCCACCCCAAAATATCTGCAGCTCACCAATTCGATTTTGAATGCGATCAACGCAGGTCAAATGAAGAAAGACGATATGCTGCCTTCGATCAACGAGCTCAGTTTTGAATTCGAGATCTCCCGCGACACGGCCGAAAAAGGATACAAACACCTGAAAAGCCTGGGTGTTTTGGGATCGGTGCCGGGCAAAGGATATTATGTGGTCAAAACGGATTTTCATCAAAAGCTGCGCATTGTTTTGTTCTTTAATAAACTGAGTGCACACAAAAAGATCATCTACGACTCGTTTGTCGAAACGATCGGTGATGACGCGGTGATCGACTTTTACATTTACAACAATGATTTCGGCCTGTTCAAAAAGCTGCTCCTGAATGCAGGCGACCGCTACACGCATTACGTCATTATCCCGCATTTCATCGAAGGGGGCGAAAACGCCAGTGAAATCATCAACACCATTCCAAAAGAAAAACTGATTTTACTGGATAAAAAGATACCCGGTGTGAACGGCGAATACGGTGCCGTGTACGAAAATTTCGAGAACGATATTTACCATGCGCTGGAAGAAGCAAAGGACCTGCTGAGCAAGTACCACACGCTGAAGTTGGTGTTCCCGCAAAAAAGCTATTACCCCGTTGAAATCGTGGAAGGCTTTAAAAAATTTTGCCTGGAATACGCTTTTACCTGCAAGGTGCTGGACAATATCGAAACCGAGGAAATTGAAGAAGGGAATGCGTTTATCAACCTGATGGAATCGGACCTGGTAACCCTGATCGAACGCATCGTGTCCTTGTCCTTCGACGTGGGCAAACAGGTCGGCGTCATCTCGTACAACGAAACGCCGCTGAAGAAAATCATCCTGAATGGCATCACGACGGTTTCAACCGATTTTCAACAGATGGGAAAGATGGCGGCGCAACTGATTTTAAATAACTCGAAAGAGCACCTGGAGGTGCCCTTTTATTTTACATCCCGTTCATCGCTGTAAACCCTAATGTAAAGGGCGGCTCCGGCGCTGCACTGTTAGTTTGCAAAAAAAGAAATCGCTTATATGAATCGATTACTGCTTCTCCTGCTGTCGCATCTTGTAGGTAGCTGTCTGCTGGCCCAGGACAATCCGGTCAATCCTGCGCTTTTGAAAGGAACGTGGTCGGCGAACTGGATCACCTGTCCCGGCGTTGCACAAAAGGCATACGGCGTCTATCATTTCCGCAAAACCCTTTCACTCGACAAAAAGCCCGCAAGCTTTCGGGTGCATGTTTCTGCCGACAACCGGTACCGGCTGTTCGTAAACGGTAAAGCTGTTTGTGCGGGCCCTGCCAGGGGAGACCTGTACAACTGGAATTTTGAAACCATCGACCTTGCCCCGTTTTTGAATAGCGGTGAGAACACGGTTGCGGCCCAGGTCTGGAACATGGGCGAATATGCAGCCGTTGCGCAGGTCTCCAATCAAACGGCGTTTTTATTGCAGGGCGACACGAAAGCGGAATCCATCCTCAACACGGACAAGAGCTGGAAAGTACTGCAGAACAAAGCCTATCATCCCTGTTCTTTGGACAATGGTGCCAGGCTGCATTCGTACATGGTGATCGGCCCCGGCGATTCGGTAAGGGCCGAAGTGTATCCGTGGGGGTGGGAAAGACCGGGCTTCGCCGACCAGGCATGGACAAACGCTGCCGTTGTAACGAACCCGGTTCCGGCGGGCTACGGCACCGATAATTTATGGACCCTTGTTCCCCGTTCCATCCCGTTGATGGAAGAACGCCTGCAGCGCATTCCGCTGGTAAGAAAGGTCGAAGGACTGGCAAACAGCACCACGTTTACTACCGGCCAAAACCCGCTGACCGTTCCGGCCAATTCCACGGTTCGCATTTTACTCGACCAGACTTTTGAAACCATCGCCTACCCGGAACTGCTGGTCAGTGGCGGCAAAGATGCCGTGCTGACGCTGACCTATGCTGAAGCCTTATTCGACAAAAACCGGCAGAAAGGCAACCGCAACGAAATCGAAGGCAAGCAGGTGATCGGCAATCATGATGTATTTATTGCCGATGGTGCGCAAAACCGCCTGTTCCGACCGTTGTGGCTGCGCACATTCCGGTACCTGGAGCTGGATGTCCGGACAAAAGATCAGCCAATCACTATCCAGGATCTTTATGGTATGTTTTCGGCCTATCCATTCCAGCCGAAGGCTTCGTTTGCCAGCAATGACGCTTCGCTGCAAACGATTTGGGATGTAGGCTGGCGGACGGCCCGTTTGTGCGCAGGCGAAACCTATTTCGACTGCCCGTACTATGAGCAATT
The DNA here is from genome assembly GCF_003628535.1 of Flavisolibacter nicotianae. Lineage (GTDB taxonomy): Bacteria > Bacteroidota > Bacteroidia > Chitinophagales > Chitinophagaceae > Flavisolibacter > Flavisolibacter nicotianae. The sequence goes on along the minus strand of NZ_RBCI01000009.1, from coordinate 19,087 downwards.
GCAATACGAAGGCGATACGCGGATCCAATCCCTGATTTCGCTTTATGTAACGGGCGACGACCGGTTGATGCGAAAGGCCATCCGTGATTTTTACAATTCACGTGTGCCCGAAGGCTTGACTCAGGGTCGTTATCCGAGCAACCGGTTGCAGGTCATCCCGCCATTTTCGCTGTATTGGGTCAGCATGTTGTACGACTACTGGATGCACCGGAAAGACGATACCTTCCTGGAAAACTTTCTAACTGCGGCGAATGGCGTCTTGCACTGGTACGAAACAAAAATTGATCAGCAAAAAGGGATGCTTGGGCCGATGACCTGGTGGAATTTTACCGACTGGAACACGTCCTGGCCAGGCGGAACGCCGGATGGTGCAACGGATGGAAACAGTTCTGTCGTTACCCTGCAATACGCCTACACCTTGCAGCAGGCGGCCGCTTTGTTCAGCTATTTCAACCGCAAGCCGGAAGCCCTGCACTACGAAGCGCTGGCAAAAAAACTGCTTGCTTCAACCTATGCGCACTGTTTCGATGGGGCAAAAGGGCTGATGGCAAATACGCCGGAAAAGAAAACTTTCAGTCAGCATGCGAGCATCATGGGTGTTCTTACCGGGAGTATTCCGAAAGCGGCTGCGGTCAATGTAATGCAGAAAGTGCTTCACGACAGCAGCTTGAGCCAGGCAACGTTTTACTACCGCTTTTACCTGACGCAGGCCCTGAAAAAAGCGGGGATGGCCGACCTGTATTATGCCCAACTCAAACCCTGGCGTGACATGCTTGCTATGGGGCTGACCACCTTTGCCGAAAACCCCGAACCCACCCGCTCGGATTGTCATGCCTGGAGTGCCAGCCCGGATTATGATTTCCTGGCAACGGTCTGCGGCATCATGCCGGCGAGTGCAGGATTTCAAACCGTTTTGATTCAACCGGCACTCGGCGAATTAACCGAGGTTTCTGCCACCATGCCGCACCCGGCTGGTGCCATTACCGTGTCTTTCAAACGGAAAGGCCGGGAGGGCATCAGTGGTACGATCACGCTTCCTGCTTCACTTCGCGGAACCTTTCGCTGGAATGGCCAGGAGATCCTGCTTCATGGCGGAACACAACAGGTAACACGTTGAATCTTTCTTTTTCCTTCGACAAGACAACCGTATGCGAAAACAAAAAGCAGTGCGAAGATTAGTTAACCCCCCTTTTTTCTGTACGCTGTTACTGGCCTTCCTTTTTCACCCGGCAACGGCGCAGGATGATTTTCGTTCGCTAACCAAACAATTTAAAAACCCGGGACGGAAGTACGGCAGTGCTCCGCTATGGGTTTGGAATACGGATGTTGATTCCGGCACCATTTCGCAAATGCTCAGGGAGTTTAAGCAAAACGAATTCGGCGGTGTGTTTATTCACCCGCGACCCGGGCTGATCACGCCTTATCTCTCGCCACAATGGCTTGCCCTGTGCAGCTACACATTGAAAGAAGCCAAAAGACTTGACCTCGATGTATGGATCTATGACGAGAACTCGTATCCCAGTGGTTTTGGCGGCGGGCATGTGCCGGATGAAATGCCTTCGTCCTACAACCAGGGGCAAATGTTGCAGTTGACAAAAACAACGCAGCTTCCGGATACGGCAGGCAGTTTCTTTCTTTGTTTGAAGAGGGAAGGAGACCGTTTTATTGACATCACCAAAACGGTGGATGCCGAGAAAAACAAGACCGGCAAATTTTATCTCTACAAAAAAACCTTCTACCACAATTCCGACTGGTACGGTGGTTTCTCGTACGTGGACCTGCTGGTAAAGGGAGTGACGGAAAAATTTATTTCCGTAACCATGCCGGCATATGAAAAAATCTTCGGCAAGGATTTTGGCAAATCGGTTCCCGGTGTTTTCTCCGACGAGCCGAATATTGAAGTGCAGGACGAACACAGCCTGCGGTGGACACCCGACCTGTTCGGCATCTTCCGCAGCAAATGGGGGTACGACCTGGTGCCGAACCTGCCTTCCTTGCTCGAGGAGGTGGGCGACTGGAAAAAAGTTCGCCATGACTATTTTTCAACCTTGCTGGTTTTGTTTATCGAGCGGTGGAGCAAGCCCTATTATGCCTTCACGCAAAAGAAAGGTTTGGAATGGACCGGCCATTATTGGGAACATGCCTGGCCCAATCCCAACTGGGGGCCCGATAACATGGCGATGTACGCCTGGCACCAGCGGCCCGGTATCGACATGTTGTTCAACCAGTTTAACGAAGCCAGTCCCGGGGCACAATTTGGTAACATCCGTTCGGTGAAGGAACTGGCAAGCGTGGCCAACCAGTTGGGAAAGAAACGTACCCTGAGCGAAACTTATGGCGGGGCGGGCTGGGAGATCACCTTCAAAGATTTAAAACGGTTGGGCGACTGGGAATTCGTACTTGGCGTCAACACCCTGAACCAGCACCTTTCTTACATGACCCTGAAAGGAGCTCGCAAATACGACTACCCGCAGTCGTTTTCGTACCAGAATCCATGGTGGCCATCTTACGGCTCGCTCAATAAATATTTTGCACGCCTGTCACTTGCCCTTTCGAGCGGGAAACAGCAAAACGACATTCTCGTACTGGAACCTACCACCACCACGTGGATGTATTTCAATTACGACAAACCAAAACAGTTCATCCGCGATATCGGCATCCGCTTCCAGGGTTTCCTGACCCGGCTGGAAAAAGCGCAGGTGGAATATGACCTCGGCTCTGAAAATATTATCAGGGATCACGGCAGCGTACGGAGCGGCAAATTCGTGGTTGGCGAAAGAGCGTATGGAACGGTTGTGTTGCCGTACGGAATCGAAAACGTGGAGGCCTCCACGTTTAGCCTGCTGCAAGCATTCGGGGCTGCGGGTGGCACCATTTTGCAATTCAGCAGCCTCCGGTATATTGACGGAAAGCCGGACAAACGTCTCGATGCATTTTACCAAACGCAATCCGCCGGATTTGCACGCCTTGATTCCCTGAACACAACCGTGATTCAAAAGCGATTGCAGAACAAAAACCTGCTGGTCGAAATCGACGAGCCGGTGCAGGGCAATTTGTTCCATCACCAACGGCAAATGAAAGACGGGAAGTTGCTGTTTTTAGCGAATGCAAGTTTGGAACAGCCGGTTTCGGGACATGTGAAGGCGAAAGGTGCAGCGCTTATCCGGATGGATTTATTTACAGGAAAAAATCAGCTCTATCCCAACCAAAGCAAAACGGTCGCATCGGTCGAGGCTTTCTTTCAGTTGCCGCCGGCGGGGAGCCTGCTGCTTTTTATACCGGATCAAAAACAGCAGGGTATAAGGCAGCTGCCAGACCCTCCGAAAAACTGGAAAGAACTCACCGCGCCAACCGCTATCAGGCCGGCATCCGGCAACACGTTGATGATCGATTTTTGCGACCTGGTCCTGGGCGGAACAATCCTCAACGATTTTCATGTGTATCGTGCCACCGATACATTGTTCAAACATTTTGGATTTGCCAACGGCAATCCCTGGAACACGTCCGTGCAGTTCAGGGACAGGACACTCGCCAGGGATACATTTTCGGCCGGTACGGGATTTACCGCTACCTATTCGTTTACCGTAGGCGAAGGCGTGGATCTGTCCTCCCTGAAAGCTGTGGTGGAGCGTCCGCAGTTGTGGCAGGTTTATCTCAATGGCAAACGCTTAAGCCCGCGCAAAGGCGAGTGGTGGCTCGACCGGAGCATGCAGGTCTTCACCATCGGTAACGAAGTTCAATACGGCGAGAATAAGCTGGCACTGGTGGCACCAAAGATGACGGTGCATTCGGAGATCGAGCCGGCGTATTTGATCGGCAATTTTGCCTTGCAGTCGGCCGCAAAAGGCTGGACGCTTGCGCCGCCTGCAGCCCTCACTTTCGGAAGCTGGAAAGAGCAGGGAATGCCGATGTACGGGCAGGAGGTCAGTTACACAAAAACAATCAATGTTTCTGCAAACAGGTTTTACAAAGTTCGCCTGGGACGGTGGGAGGGGACGGTTGCCGCCGTGTATGTTAACGGGAAGAGGGTGGGCATGATTGCCTATGAGCCGTACGAACTGGATATTTCGTCCTACCTGAAAAAAGGGAGCAACACCGTCGAAGTGAGAGTAACCGGAAGCCTGAAAAATTTACTGGGCCCGCATCACGGTAAACCGGCACCCGGCTTGGTTTCTCCCTGGCACTGGCGAACGGCCACCGTTTATCCGGCCGGTAAGGATTACGACACCTATCCCTACGGCTTGCTGGAAGACTTTCACATTCTTGCCGCGGCAAACTAAGCCCAATTTGCAGCAGGCAATAAAGGAAAAAGTCTGACAAAGTAGTTCTCCAAGGCAAACACAAAAAAGCGACAGGCAAACGCCATAAGCCTTCCCTGTCAAACAGGTAAGAGCGGCCCGTTTGCCGCAAGGCGTTTACCAAACATACTGAAACCAATAAGTGTGATACTTGTCACGAAGCAAGTATGACTTCCGGCTTATTTTTACGACAAATGTTTCATGAAACCAGGCGGAATGAGTATTCATTCTTTTAGCAAGATCCTGTTCCAAACAGCAGCAAAATAAAAGAAGGCATACAGCCTGGCAGGAAAGATTGCAAAATCACCAAGGGCAATGAATCATACGCGGATGACAAAACTCGTGAACAAAAAAAATCTGCAGAGGGCGGGTAATTTCCTTTTTTGGGGACTACTGATCGTCCTGTTGATAAATACCGATGCAAAAGCCTGGCTGTTGAAACAGTTGGTCAACGTCGGCCTTTTTAAGGCGGAAATTAAAAAAGAGGCGCCGTTGGCCGATGTTCCGGCTGATCGACTCTCGTTTGCCGTTCGTGATGAGAGCGGGAAAGCCGTATCGACCGCCGATCTTCGGGGAAAGGTGGTGTTCATCAACTTCTGGGCAACGTGGTGCCCGCCCTGTCGTGCCGAGATGTCCTCGCTGAACGACATGTACAACGAATTGAAAGGGGATAGCAACCTTGTGTTTTTATTCATCAGCGAAGACGACAATGCAGCGAAGGCAAAACGCTATTTGCAGGACAAGGGTTTTTCAATGCCCTTGCTGGCACGCTCCGGAACGGTGCCGCCGGAAATTTTCAGTGGTACCCTTCCCACTACCGTGGTGTTAAACAGGGAAGGGAAACTCGTTTACCGGAACGAGGGGATCGGCGCTTACAATCATGCAACATTTAAAGCACAGTTAAAGAGTCTTGCGTCGGTAAAAGACGGTGTATATTTCATGCGTAAACGTATCTGATGAAGAAGACCCTAATCATTTCGGCAAGTGTTCTCCTGGCAACATTTTCAGCCTGCTCGGATAGCAAAAAGAACGGAAACGCCGCAGCAACAACAGAAGTCGTACAAACCAGCACGGATCACAACACGGCAAGCGCACCGGTGGTTGCGGCCAGCCTGCCTTCGTTTGCCATCCAGGACATGCAGGGCCGTAAATTGAACCTGCAAAGCCTGAAAGGTAAAAAGGTATTTGTGAATTTATGGGCTTCGTGGTGCCCGCCCTGCAGGCGGGAAATGCCATCGATTGAGAAGCTTTCGCAAGCAGTCGATGCGAACCGGGTCATGTTTGTGATGATTTCCCTGGACGACCAGTTTGAACAGGCAAAGCAGTTTGTAAAAGCGAAGAAAATGCAATTGCCGGTTTACTATCCCACCGAAAACCTGCCGGCTATGTTCCGCGTCCCCTATATCCCTGCTACATTCATTTTTGATGAAAAGGGAGAACTCATCAAACAGGTGGGCGGCAGTGATGATTACAATACGGCCAGGTACAAAGCCCTGTTGCAATAAAAAAGAAGAGTCTTTCCCGGAGATTTTTTTCTCCATTCGCTGCGTGGTTCGGTTCAATATAGATCCGCACAAACGCTGCTTTTCCAGAAGAGCTTCATCGTGCAGCACATGCGAACCTGGGCGACAAGGCCTGCCAGCGCCGTCAGTGCAGCAACGATCAGCAATGTAACAACTATGCCGAATGCGTCTGCCAGCATCCCCGAAAGCAAGGCGCCGGCAACATAACCGCTGTCCCGCCAAAACCGGAAAATGCTCAGGCTCTGTGCCCGTTGGTGCGGATGCGTGTTTTCGGCCACGACAGTCAAAAAATTGGGGTAAACCAGGGCGGTTCCCAGGCCTAACAGCGTCATGGAAAAAATGGCTGTCGAAACTGTTGCTGCAAGCGCCAGTACGATCAGTCCAACAGCCTGTATCGCCATGCCGGCCGAGATCAATTGCTTTTTGCAATAGCGATCGCCCAACCGGCCGGTAAAGAGTTGTCCCAGACCCCAGATGGCGGGATAAATGCCGGCAACCAGTCCCGTTTGCGTTACCGAGAAATGCTTGCTTGCCAGCAGCACGGGCAGCAGTCCCCAAATGATGCCATCGTTCAGGTTATTGACAAAGCCGTTGATGGTTACACTGCCGATGTTGTGGTGCCTGAACGAGGTTTCTTTCCAGATATTGGGCAACAAGGGAAGCTTGCTTTTTTCGGCTTCGTGCAACACATGCGGCATTGTGTCTTTCACGAAGAGAACAGTAAGCAGCAGGCCGGCAAGCGAAAAGAAGATGCCCGGCAGAAAGGGATAGAACGCAAAGCCTTTGGCCGCAGCGATTTCGCTGGCCAGGTAGGCTGCCAGGCCAACAGAGAGATAGCCGGCAAATTCGTTAATGCCCATCGCGAGACCACGGTTTTTTTCGCCCACGAGATCAATCTTCATGATCACGGTTGACGACCAGGCCAGTCCCTGGTTGATTCCCAAAAAAATATTGGCCGCAATGATCCAATTCCAATTGGGTGCATAGAGCAGGAGAAACGGAACCGGTAGGGCGGCGATCCATCCCAGCAACAGGACCTTTTTGCGGGAAAGCTTTTTTGAAAGTTTACCGGTCAGCAGGTTAAAAAGAGCCTTGCTGCTGCCAAATGCAACCAAAAACGAAAGCATGGCTGTATAGCTGTCCAGGTGAAAAGACTGGCTTAATCCCGGTAATACCGACCGTTCCAGGCCTACCATGCTGCCGACAAAAGCGTTGATAAGCACCAGGAGATAAAACTGGCCGCGATTTTCTTTTAATCCCTGCATTTCCTGAAACATTTACCCGACAAATTAACCAAAGAATTGACGTTTATTGAGTGACTGAAGTCACGCATTGGATGAGAGGCACAAGATAAGTTTGTCTTTACTTTACAATCAACATTCGACGTGATGCAGATAAAACAATTCGAAGACAAAAACCTTTCGCAATACAGTTACGCAGTCGTAAGCGACTGCGAGAAAAAGATGATCCTGATCGATCCGGCCCGTACGGTGCAGCCTTACCTTGACTTTGCACAGCAAAACGGGCTGCAACTTGCCGGCATCATTGAAACGCACCCGCACGCCGATTTCGTCAGCGGACATTTGGAACTGCACCGGCTGACCGGTGCGCCTGTTTACACCAGCAAACGGGTGGATGCAACCTATCCGCACCAGTCATTCGACGAAGGGCAATCGATCCGCTTGGGTAAGATAACCCTGTCCGCTCTATTTACACCCGGTCATTCACCCGACAGCATTTGCATTTTGCTTGCGCACGATGGAAAACAGAAAGCCGTTTTCACCGGCGATACACTTTTTGTTGGCGACTGCGGCCGGCCCGACCTGCGCGAAGGTGCCAGCAAGATGCACACGAAGCGGGAAGAACTAGCCGGGCAGATGTTTCATTCGCTGCGTGAAAAACTGATGGTGTTGCACGATGATGTTGTTGTCTACCCGGCACACGGCGCCGGCACCCTCTGCGGCAAAAGCCTCGGCAAAGAAAGCAGCAGCACGATCGGCAGGGAAAAGCAGACCAACTGGAGTTTGCAACCGGCAAGCAAAGCGGAATTCGTTGAAAACCTTTTGGCCGATCAGCCCTTTGTTCCGCAGTATTTCCCGTATGCCGTCGAATTGAACAGGCAGGGCGTTGCGCCGCTGGCCGAAAACCTGTCCAGGATTGCTGTGCTGGAAAGCGAGGGGCAAATCAATGGATTCGACAAAACGGCGTGGATTGTGGATACACGTAAAGGAGAAGCGTTTAAGAATGGGCATTTACCCCATTCCGTGAACCTGATGGAAGATGGAAAGTTTGAAACCTGGTTGGGCAGCATCATCAGACCCGGCGAAAAATTTTACCTGGCCGGTGAAAACGAAGAACAGTTGCAACGAATGATGAAAAGGGCGGGATCGATCGGGTACGAAACAGCGATTATCGCGGCCCTGGTCGTTACCGGTGGTGGAGTGAAGGAAGCAACGATGGATGTGGCACGATTCCGGCGACACATTGACAAGTACACCATCGTGGATGTGCGAAACACACCGGAGGTAAAAGCCGGTAAAATCTTTCCGGGCAGTCTTGCTATTCCCTTGGCTGAATTGCGGAACAGGGTCGGGGAGATACCAACGGACAAACCAATCGTTGTACATTGTGCCGGCGGCTACCGCAGTGCGGCCGCCAGTTCGCTGATCCATTCCAAACGCAACGGGAGTGTTACCGTGCTGGATCTTGGTGAGGCGGTTAAGGAGTTTAGCCAATCAGAAAAATTAAAAGAACAATGACGAAACTGAAAATCATTCCGGCCCTTTTGATCCTGTTTTTTTCCGTTACCGGTCATGCACAGAAAACCACCAGGCCACAGGCGTTTCGCGGAGCGGAAGCCACGTTAACTGAATACAAGGCACTCTATATTCTCAACCAGTCGGACGACAAGAAGATCCGGGGTATCATCCGCAACATCAACAATGCCCTGGCAGATCCACGCCTGAAAGGCAAACTGCAGGTGGAACTGGTTGCGTTTGGAGACGGTGTGGAGATGTACCGGAAAACGGCGCACTACGATACGTTGCTGACCGCCCTGCAAAACAAAGGTGTCATTCTTGCCCAGTGCGAAAACACCGTTCGGGAACGGCACATCAGCAAAGAAGAACTGTGGCCCTTCGTTTCCTACGTTCCGAGTGGCAACGGGGAAATCATTATCCGGCAATACCAGGGCTGGGCCATTGTGCATCCCTAATACACCGGAGAAGGGTGCCTTGGGTTTTTGGCAAAAGCGCATGCGGTTCTGCCACCTGCCTGCGCCGTCGATTTCCATGCTTCACTGGTCTTAAACGGAGATCAATGATTGCCCATTTTCATTTCACCCATCGACGCATTTTTTTTGCCGGTTTGGTCCAGCGCAGCCCGAAGGCCTTTTGCTAACTGCTCGGCATTGCCAATGCCCCAGTAGTGCAAAAAGAATATTCGCGGTTGCTCGTGCACCATGTGGTTATGGACCGCCACGACTTCAATCCCGTTTTCCACCAGCGCTTTGATCACCGGGGCAACCTCGTTTTCAAGCATGGTAAAATCACCGGCAACGGCCGCCTTTTCCGGTGTACCCTGGAAGGCGGCCCAGGTATTAAAACCCATGAACGTCGTAACGGTCATGCCGTGTTCCTTCAGGGTTACATCGGGCCGGCCAATGGTGTATTTGTATACCCCCTTGCTCATTTCGGCTTTCGATCCCAGTATTTCATCCAGGCGCTTGGTATCAAGGGTGTTTTGTACGCTTTGGTTGGAAGCCGTTCCCTTCGCCGGATCGCCACCCCGCAATTCGGCTATTTTGGCCAACACGGCTTTTATTTTTTGCGCTATCCCGGCAGTGGGTCCGGAGCCGCCCACATGCATGTACAATACATTGGGATGGTTGCGGACAAAATGGTTATGAATGGCGGTAATGGTCAGTCCCTGCCTGATAACTTCCTGTTGCACGGGCTTGAGATCGGTTTCGGTCAGCACGAGGTCACCCATGACCATTGCGCCGTCAGCCGAAGGCGCAAAGTCAACCCATGTTCCCAGTCCCATTGCTGGGATAATTGTAAAGCCATCAACATCGACGCGCAGGTCGTTTTGCGGGATCGTGATTTTGTATTCGCCGTTACTGGATTTCCCTTTCAGCCCTACGCTCTGTTCAATGACGGCCGTGTCCAAAAAAGGCAAGACCCGGTTGGGGCCCTTTTCATTTTGTGCGTTTGCGAAGTGGGCACTGAATACGGCAAACAGGAAGACAGGGAGACTGCGACACAGTTTTTTAGCAGGCATAATTTTCAATTTGACGGTGAAACCAAAATTACCGAATTGCAGCCGTACCATTTTGCTTCGCGAAACAAGGACTTTTAAAGATTCTTTCCAGGCCATTGCCTTTTTGCTGTACAGTTTTGCCGAAGCCGGGAAATTTTGGTCGCGGAATGCATACCAGCAGATTTTATTATCCTTCGCCCTACCAACAGAGCCCTGCGAAAAAGACGCAATGAATTTATTCGCAACAGCCGATCACGTTTCCAAATTTGTCGAATTTGTAGTTACAGCACTTGAGGATGGCCTCTTTAAGCATTTGCCTTGCCCGTTGCACTCTCGACTTTGCACCAGTATAGGAGATGTTCAGCTTCTCCGCCAGCTCTTTTTGCGGAAGTCCTTCCAGGTCGCTGAGGATGAGTGCGTCCCTGTAAATGGCGGGAAGGTTTTCAATGTACGGTAGCAGGGTAATATTGTACAGTTCCGTAGAGGAAAATTCCTGGCTGCCCGCCAGTGGGCCATATTCGCAGATTTCGGTCGGCTCTTCTTTTTGTGAACGGTAATAATCGATCACGGCGTTCTGGGCCATCTTGATGATATAAGACGCCGGTTTTTCCAGCAGGGCGATCTTTTCCTCTTTGTCCCGGATCTTAAAAAACAGGTCGTGCAGAATGTCATTGCAGCAATCATCATCGTTCACCTTATGGCAGATGAACTGTTTTAGTTTCTCGCTGTGTTCTTTCCATAGTGAAGCGGTCAGTGTGCTTGTAGCCATCGGTTTGCTCTCTTTTTAGCAGGTCAATCTATCGTGCGGCAGGCGGCAATCTTCAACTGTCGCTTGAAATCAAATCTAACAAAATTCGTCAAACGGGTTTTATCCGTTAGGCTGCTATCATGCTTAAGGCAAGTAGCAGATCGGTTCTGGTATGCATTACGTTGCGCCATTCCTGTGCGTGAAGGTTCGTGTCAATCACGTTCAGTTGTCCAGACAATATTCATTGGTTTCAGGTTGCCTGTACAGGTTTGGTAGAATAGAATTTCTTCCGGAACCAAAAGGCCAGGTTCACCAGTGCAATCAGCGCCGGCACTTCCACCAGCGGGCCAATGACGCCTGCAAATGCCTGCCCGCTGTTGATGCCAAAAACGCCAATGGCTACGGCAATGGCCAGCTCAAAATTGTTGCCGGCTGCCGTAAAAGCAATGGAGGCGTTGGTGGAATAATCGGCGCCCATCCTTTTGCCGATCCAAAAGCTCACGGTAAACATGATGGCAAAATAAATGACCAGCGGAACGGCAATCCGGATGACATCAAACGGGATCTGCACAATCAGTTTGCCTTTGAGACTAAACATCACGACAATGGTAAAGAGCAGGGCGATCAGCGTGACGGGTGCAACAAAGGGGATGAGCTTCGTTTGGTACCACGTCTCACCCAGTGCCCGGCGCAGAAGAACTCGTGTGAGAACGCCGGCGACGCAAGGGATGCCTAAGTAAATGGCCACGCTTTTGGCAATCTGCCCGATGGTGATGCTGACTTCGGCACCGGTAATGCCAAACAGCGGCGGCAGCAAGGTGACAAACACATAGGCATATACGCTGTAAAGCAACACCTGGAAAATGCTGTTCAGCGCCACCAGGCCGGCTGCATATTCGCGGCTGCCTTCTGCCAGTTCGTTCCAAACGATCACCATCGCGATGCAGCGGGCAAGCCCGATCAGGATCAGGCCCACCATGTATTCGGGATAGCCGTGTAAGAAAACAATCGCCAGGATAAACATCAGCACGGGACCGATCACCCAGTTTAGCAGGAGCGACATGCCGAGGACTTTTGTATTCCGGAAAACCTCCCCGAGCTTTTCGTAACGCACCTTCGCAAAGGGTGGATACATCATCAGGATCAGTCCAACGGCCAGCGGAATATTGGTGGTGCCGGAGGAAAAGGAATTGATGATACCCGAAGAAGAAGGCAAGAAATAGCCGAGGGCGACGCCAGTTCCCATGGCCAGGAAGATCCAAAGGGTGAGGTACCTGTCTAAAAATCCAAGGCGCTTTCGTTCGTTGGCCGGTGTACAATGAGTGGCTGACATATTCAAATGAGTAGATGAGTACGCGATGTGGTTTCGAAAAGGACTAACAGCAGTTGTTTTTTCCTTCGTAGCTGACAAAGAAAGCATCCATTTGCTGCCTGTATTGCTTCCATCCTTTCGGATCGATGCAATAGCACGTGCTGGTTCCTTCGACCGTGCCTTTAATCAGGCCGACATTTTTGAGTTCCTTCAAATGCTGGGAGATGGTTGCCTGCGCCAGGCCCAGTTCATTCACCAACTCATTGCAGATACAGGTTTTCGCATTGAGCAGTTCCTGGATGATGGCAATCCGGGCAGGATGGCCAAGTGCCTTCATCATCTGCGCCAGCCGGTTCTGCCGGTCGGTAAAGTTTTCCGCTTTCGTAGTTCCCATATTAATTGCAATATTACGATGAATGCGGCTGGTGAATCGGAAAAAATAAATCAATGAAATTTCTAAAAAAACCTGCGTCTTTTTTTACAGGCTGCCGTTGTTAGGATGTAAACCAGCCACACAAACACAAAAAACAACAACCATGAAACGCTTTCACGTTCACGTACGAGTAAAAAACCTGGCCGACAGCATCAGCTTTTACAATGCCTTGTTCAACATACAGCCAAGTGTAGAAAAGGCTGATTATGCCAAGTGGATGCTGGACGATCCCCGTGTTAACTTTGCCATCTCCACCGGTCATGCGGAAACCGGCATCGAGCACCTGGGACTGCAGGTGGAGAGCACGGACGAACTGCAGGATGTATACCGGAACATGCAAAACGCCAAAGGAACGGTCAGAGAGGAAGGAGAATGCACCTGCTGTTATTCCAAGTCGCAAAAAAGCTGGATTACAGACCCGCAGGGAGTGGATTGGGAAGCCTTCTATACACACGGAACGGCGACCGTTTACGGAGAAGGCGTCAATGCAAGACCAGCGCCGGAAGCAATGGAACAATGGATGGGTAACGACGGAAAAAATGCTGAATTACCGATTGCCGAAAGCAACGTAAAAACAAATGAAGCGAGCTGTAACCGCTGTGCAAATTAAGCCTTTGCTGCCCCGGCACTGGGAGGCCGTAAGGAAGATTTATGAAAGTGGCATTGCCTCGGGCAATGCCACTTTCCAGCTTTTGGCTCCTGCCTCCTGGCATTTGTGGAACAGTGGCCACCTCAATCATTCGAGGTTTGTTGCCGTACAGAACGATGTGGTTGTTGGCTGGGTTGCCTTGTCGCCGACATCAGCCAAAGAGCATTACAAGGGTGTCTGCGAATTGAGCATCTATATTGACCCGGTTTTTCATGGAAAAGGGATTGGCAGTAGGCTCATGGAAGCCGTGATCAAAAGCAGTGAAGCGAACGGCGTATGGTCGCTTTACTCAAGCACTTTTCCGGAAAACACCGCTAGTATCGCACTTCAAAAGAAGTTCGGTTTCCGTGAAATTGGCTACCGCGAAAGAATTGCCCAACTTAACGGTCTTTGGCGGAATACCGTGTTGCTGGAGCGAAGAAGCACCGTTGCTGGCCGATGAAAATACCGTGGGCACTTCTGGAAATAAAAGGACGACCGGTGCGGCTACCGGTACCAGATCGAAAACTGGCGTTTGCCCTGTGTGAGAGCAGGGTTCTTTGTAAGGACAAAAAGTAGGCGTCGTTATCTGCAAAAGCCAAAAAAATGTAACGATTTGTCGAAATATTGAAACAATCTGAATAGAAAACAAAAGCAAATTTCCGCAACTTCACCACCCAAAGACCTTCGTAGGATTTTCCTGCTTATGAAAAAAGGCGGTTGCGCTTGAGGGTAAACAGTACAAATCGTTTGGAATAGGTGATATCGATACGAGTGCAATTGCCCTGAAAAATCAGCGATCATTTCCTGGTTAGTGGTAACAGTGCAGAGGACTCCCGGGTAACCCCACTTTCATTGGCAGCTTTTAAAATCCAGTCGCGATCCGGTCCTTTGTGTTTACCTTGAAATGAAAAGAATGATGAAGAAGACGATTCTTTGCTGCTTATTTCTATTGTCTTTTGTATCGGCAACATTTTCGCAAACCAGCACCGGTGTGCTGCAGGCCGGTACGCCAAAAAGTACGATCAGCCGGTTTATTTACGGGCATTTTGCCGAGCATTTGGGCCGCTGTATTTACGATGGTTTTTACGTGGGTGAAAAGAACACCGCCATTCCCAACACGGCCGGTGTGCGGAACGATGTGGTGGCCGCTCTTCGCAAATTAAAAGTGCCGGTGCTGCGCTGGCCGGGTGGCTGCTTTGCCGATACCTATCACTGGAAGGACGGCATTGGGCCCAAAGCCAAGCGGCCGAAAATGGTGAACGTATGGTGGGGTGGTGTTACGGAAGACAACTCCTTCGGTACGCACGATTTTCTCAACATGTGCGAACTGATTGGTGCCGAACCTTACCTTGCTGCCAACATCGGCAGCGGCACCGTGCAGGATGTTGCCGACTGGGTCAACTATGTCAACTTTCCCGGCGAAAGCCCGATGACCAATCTTCGCAAGGCCAACGGCCGCAGCAAACCCTGGAACGTGCGGTTTTGGGGCGTGGGCAACGAAGCCTGGGGCTGTGGCGGCAACATGAAGCCCGATTACTATTCCGATCTCTATCGCAAATATGCCACGTTCATGTCCGACTGGAGCAACACGAGCCATATCTTTCGTGTCGCTTCCGGCGCCAATTCCGCTGATTACAACTGGACCGAAACACTGATGAAGAACATCCCGCTCCACATGGTGGAAGGCGTTGCCCTGCATCACTATTCGGTCATCAACTGGTCGAAGAAAGGCGATGCGGTGAACTACAGCGAGGACGAGTATTTTAAAACGATGCAACAGGCCCTCTTCATGGATAGCCTTGTGCAGCATCACAGCGCCATCATGGACAAATACGATCCGCAGAAAAAAGTGGCCCTGGTGGTGGACGAATGGGGCGGCTGGTACGATGTGGAGAAAGGCTCCAACCCCGGTTTTCTTTACCAGCAAAACACCATGCGTGATGCCATGATTGCCGGCACCACGCTGAACATCTTCAACAACCACAGCGACCGTGTGCGGATGGCGAACCTCGCACAGGCCATCAACGTGCTGCAGGCGGTGATCCTGACAAAGGGGAATAAAATGATCCTGACACCGACCTATCATGTGATGGAGATGTACAACGTGCACCAGGATGCCAGGCTGTTGCCGCTGACGATCCGCTCGGGTGATTACGTGGTGAGCGGGCAAAAACTACCGGCGGTTTCCGGTTCCGCTTCAGTAGACTCGCTGGGACGCACACACGTTTCATTGGTGAACATCGACGCCCAAAAAGAGCAGACCGTAAGTTTGCAGGTTGAAGGCGGAAAATACAGCACGCTGACCGGTCGCATTTTGCAGTCCGGCAAACTGCAGGATTACAATTCATTTGAAAATCCTGCCAAAATTCAGCCGGCTGTATTTAACGGTGCGACCCTTGCCGGGGGGGCGTTGAATGTAAAGCTACCGCCTTTCTCGGTGGTGGTGCTGGAGATGAAGTGATAACAGCCGGGGGAGCTGAGTAAATCACAAACCTGATGCGTTCAGGACCGAATTAAAACGATAGCATGAAAAAACGGATACCGATTGTGCTGGTTGCCACCGCGGTTTACCTGCAGCTTACGGCGCAGCCGGCGGCGATGGTGGTCAACGTAAACGAGGTAAAGGCCAGCGTGCAGCCCACCATGTGGGGCGTGTTTTTCGAAGACATCAATTTTGGTGCGGATGGCGGGCTTTATGCGGAACTGGTGAAGAACCGTTCGTTTGAGTTTTTTAAGCCCACCATGGGCTGGACAATCACGCGGCAGGCCGAAGGTGACGTGCTGGTGTTGAACCGAAAGGAGGTAAACAGTACCAACCCCCGCTTCCTTCGCGTGGCGGCCCGCCATCCGCAAAAAGGCGATGTCAGTTTGCTCAACGAAGGCTTCCGCGGGATGGGGTTTAAAAAAGACCTGCGCTACGATTTTTCGGTGCTTTATCGCCAGCAAAAGCCGGGGTTGAAACTGCATATCGAATTGCTGGATGCAGCAGGCGGGGTCATTGGCGAAACGGTATTGACGCCGGAAAAAAGCGATACCAACTGGAACCGGCAGGCGGTCAGTTTACAGGCAACTGCCACGGAACCCAAGGGCAGGCTGAATCTCTGGTTTGAAGGCGAGGGGATCATTGACCTGGACATGATCTCCCTTTTTCCTTCGGACACCTGGAAAGGCCGTCCGGGCGGGCTGCGTGCCGACATGGTGCAGATGCTTGCCGATATGAAGCCGGGCTTTGTGCGCTTTCCCGGTGGCTGTATCGTGGAGGGCTACGACCTGTCGCAGCGGTATGAATGGAAAAAAACCATCGGACCGGTGGAAAACCGCCAGATGAAGATCAACCGCTGGAACTTCGAATTTGCCCACCGCCCGGCGCCGGATTATTTTCAATCCTTTGGCCTGGGCTTTCTGGAATATTTTCAATTGTGTGAAGACATTGGGGCGGAGCCCCTGCCGATTTTAAACTGCGGCATGGCCTGCCAGTTTAATTCCGCCGAAGTGGTGCCGCTGGATGAACTGGGCCCCTATGTGCAGGACGCCCTGGACCTGGTGGAATTTGCGAACGGCGATGCAACGACGAAATGGGGAAAGGTGCGTGCCGACCTGGGACACCCGGCGCCTTTCCACCTGAAGATGATGGGCATTGGCAACGAAAACTGGGGACCGCAATACCTCGAGCGCCTGGCCATTTTTACGAAAGCCCTCAAAGCAAAATATCCCGGTATTCAACTGGTGAACAGCTCGGGCACCGATCCCAATGGCGAACGATTTGACCAGTTGAATACAGCGCTGCGCAGCAACAACGCCGACATCATTGACGAACATTACTACCGCCGCCCGGAATGGTTTCTGCAGAACGCGGGCCGCTACGACAATTATCCCCGCAACGGCTCGAAAGTCTTTGCCGGTGAATATGCCGCACAAAGCGACAGGACCGTGAGTGTGAGCAACCGCAACAACCTCACGACGGCCCTTTCGGAGGCGGCCTTTATGACCGGTTTGGAACGCAATGCCGACGTGGTGACCATGGCTTCGTATGCGCCGCTGTTTGCCCATGCCGACGGCTGGCAATGGACGCCGGACCTGATCTGGGTGGATAACCTGCACATCATCGGCACACCGGATTACTACGTGCAGAAATTGTTTTCGCTGAACAAAGGCACCAAGGTGGTCTCTCTTACAGCGAACGGGAAAACGATTGCGGGCCAGGACAGCTTGTATGCATCGGCCGTCGTAGATGAAAAGTCCAATGACCTGATCATTAAACTGGTGAATGTTTCCGGTAAACGCAAGAGCAGCAACCTCTCACTGGAAGGTGTACAGTCGTTGAGGGGCGAAGGCACGCTGACCGTCCTGCAGGGCAATGAGCCGGATGCAGTGAATACCTTCGGTCAGCCCGCACAGGTCGCGCCCAAAGAATCTACGGTTTCCATCAAAAGCAATAAACTGGCGCTGAGTGCCCCGGCGTATTCATTGTCAGTCGTTCGAATCAGGATGGCTGGCGGTAAACCTTCCCTGAAAAAAAACAGTACAAAACAATAATCATTTTTCAATCAATTAAAACAAGTCAGCTTTATGAACAGAGTGACATTCTTCTCCCTGGTGGTTTTTTGCAGTGGTTTATTTGCTTCCTGCGGAAACACAGAAACGAAAAACGAGAACGCGGCCGGCAAAGGCGACACTACCACGCATACGGCAGCAGTGACGGCGGCCGACTGGGGCGAGGCCGGCGGCAAAAAAGTGCAGCTCTTTACGCTGACGAATAAAAACGGTGCGGAAGTAAAAATTTCATCCTACGGCGGCACCGTTACCTCGTGGATAGCGCCTGATAAAAGTGGTGGCAAGAGCAATATTGTGCTGGGCTTTGACAGCCTTTCGGGCTACCTGGCTAAACCACCTTATTTCGGGGCTACCATCGGCCGCTATGGCAACCGCATCGCCGATGCAAAATTCAGCCTTGATGGGAAAACCTATACACTGGCAGCCAACAACGGCAAAAACAGTTTGCACGGCGGCAACCAGGGCTTTGACAAAGTGGTGTGGGATGCAGCGCCTGCCAATGATGGCACACCGGCGCTCACCCTTTCTTACATCAGCAAGGACGGCGAAGAAGGCTACCCCGGCAACCTGAAAGCAAGCGTGACGTTCACCCTGACTGACAACAACGAATTGCAGATTGAGTACACTGCCGAAACAGACAAAGCCACGCCGGTAAACCTCACCAACCACAGTTATTTTAACCTAAGCGGCGATGTGAGCAAAGGCATTTTGGACCACACGCTTTGGATTGATGCCGACCGGTACACACCGGTTGATACCACGCTCATCCCGACAGGGCAATTGCTGGCGGTAAAGGGCACACCGTTCGACTTTACTTCTCCGCATAAAATCGGTGAACGCATCGGACAGGTGCAGGGTGGTTACGATCACAACTTTGTCTTGAACAGGAAAGGAACTGATCTGGCCCTGGTGGCCTGGGTGGCGGATTCGGCGACAGGCCGGAAGTTGGAAGTCTACACCACCGAGCCGGGACTGCAGTTTTATTCGGGCAATTTCCTGGACGGCACCATCAAAAACAGGGATGGAAAACCTATTCCGCAACACGGTGCTTTGTGCCTGGAAACCCAGCACTTTCCGGACTCTCCCAACCAACCTTCGTTTCCTTCAACAATTCTAAAACCCGGTGAAAAATACCATACCGTTACCAGATACAAACTCACCGTTCAGTAAACCAAATTCTCTCCAATCCGCATAAGCAAATAGTCCATGAAATTTTTTATTGATACGGCGAACCTTTTGCAGATCCGTGAAGCGGCCCGGCTGGGCATACTGGATGGTGTGACCACCAATCCTTCGCTGATGGCCAAAGAGGGCATCAGGGGAAGTGA
>NZ_RBCI01000070.1 GCF_003628535.1 Flavisolibacter nicotianae | reverse complement strand
CACAACGGAGAGGGACTTGGCGAAGAAGCGGCATT
This sequence comes from Flavisolibacter nicotianae, assembly GCF_003628535.1. Lineage (GTDB taxonomy): Bacteria > Bacteroidota > Bacteroidia > Chitinophagales > Chitinophagaceae > Flavisolibacter > Flavisolibacter nicotianae. The sequence goes on along the minus strand of NZ_RBCI01000070.1, from coordinate 516 downwards.
CTTTGATATGCCGCTTCACTTTAGCACCTCTGTCATATAGTGTTTTACAGTTCAAATTTAATTCTTCAGCCGCTTTTTTGCCAAGGCCATGTTATACGCGATAACCGGCTTCTTCCTGCTTCCATAAATAACCAGGAATACAGCAAATAGAGCAAGTGCTCCGAAAGCAAAGAACTCTTTGGAGATGCTTTCATCTGGGAAAAGAAAAATATCAGTCCCTTCCAAGTGCTTCAATTGGATGATGTCGCCTGCTTTATGTGTTTCATCAAAGTTGCATCCCACTTTCTTGGAGTATTCACTACCAGCAAAGTCAAACTTCATGGAATATTTGATTTTGCAACCGACGGAATGCGGAACATAGGTGATCAGAACGTTTACGAGCTGTCCGTGTGTCTGAACCCTGTATTCCCGAAAATGTCGAGGCAATGGAATGAGACAAACAAAGGTGAGAAGAAATAAACCAGAAAGAATGTAAAAAGCTCGCATCAAAGGGAAGGTTGTTTAGTCGCGTATAAC
>NZ_RBCI01000069.1 GCF_003628535.1 Flavisolibacter nicotianae | reverse complement strand
CTCCGTTGTGCGCTATTAAAAGTCGTTTATGATTGATAGAGAATCAAGAGGCATTTTAGCTGAAAACATTCGCCATTTGGTGGCAGGAATAACGACCAACTTTGAGTACGAAGAAGCCATCTTTTCTGTGAACATCAAAGATGCAGCAATTAAAGACCTGGTAAACACAATCTGGTGCCTTTATGATGATTTGCGAGAACACAAGCTGGAGGTTGATAAATTTACATCGGAGGACAACAAGACCTTCGCACGTTTTATTCTGTTTTTGAAAACAGACCAAGAGTACAAGTGGCCCTATACCAACATTCGTGAGCCACTCACACGCCTGCTGGCAAACGTCTTTACATTGGGTATTTACACCAGAAAGAAGGACAAGGAGTTTTTAGCTGCGGGAGATATAAAGTATTGGCCATTTCTGAATAAGGAGGAGTTTGAATTGGCAAAGAAAACGCCAGTGTATTTAAACAAACAGCGCACAACATCAAATTTCTAAAACCAAGGCTGACGAACAAGCGCCAAACGCAGTAGCTTTATTAAGCTACAGAACAAAAGTGAAACGGAAGAAACACGGAATGCCTTGGCTTCAGAAATTTGTTAACCGTTA
>NZ_RBCI01000068.1 GCF_003628535.1 Flavisolibacter nicotianae | reverse complement strand
CGTTACCGGCTACTTTATGCGACAACTCCTACTTATAATAAGTTTGAAGTTTATCAGCTTGACAACTTTGGCGCAGACCGATAGAGTGGAAAGACTTGTTGACAGTATAAACGACAACCAAGTTGGAATAGCTATGCAATATGTGTGGTATCCAAAAATGAAAAGTCCTTGGGGTGACACTTTGATTGCAATTGGCAAACCTGCTACGACACAATTGTTTAATGTTCTTAATGACACAACAAAAGGGATTATAGCACATTTTATTTTATCAAACATCTGGGCTAATGAACTGTCAAAAGCTGGACATAGAATTGGCAGTAGAGTTTCTCCTGTTGAAGGATTAGAAAATATTTCATTACAGGTGCTTTATTCAGGGTTTACATTTTACGCAGACGAGCAAAACCATTTATTTGCAAAACGGATGGACCTGGAAAGCAATAAAAAGAACTGGCAAACATTCTTGGACAAACAAAGCAGCCGGTAACACAGGCTTTTAGCAATGCGGGCAGATGAATATGTTTTCAGCGGAAGAATATCTATTTTGCCTCATCAAATGAGTGGGGCTGAAGAATTACAAATTCCCGTACTGCTTAAAGCCTCGCTCCGTTGT
>NZ_RBCI01000067.1 GCF_003628535.1 Flavisolibacter nicotianae | reverse complement strand
TTTTGCCGAGCAGTAGTTGGGTTGGTAAAGAGTGTTGTTTTTCATGACGGCAAAGACCTGTTTCAGGAGTTTATTGCATACCGCAATCAGTCCCTGTTTTCCTGTTTTTCCTTTTGCTCGTAATCGTTCATAGAGGGCTTTGCATGCCTGATTGGTTTTCATTGCATTCATCGCACACATGTACAGGACATCCCTGAGCGGCTTGCCACCCCGTTTGCAGATTTTAGGTTTACCCTGGATACTGGTGCCGCTACTATATTCTGTCGGACTGAGTCCTGCAAAAGAGATCAGCTGCCGGTGACTGTAGGTGTGTTTAAAGCCTTGTGTGAAGATGATCAGCATAGCGGCAGCACGCTTGCCAATGCCTTTGACACTGCTGATGTTTTTGAGCTGTTCGGGTTGCCAACGCTGCAGCAGTTCCTGCAGTTCGCCCTCCAGGTTTTTAACTTCCTTTTGCAGACCAGCTTTCACTTTCTCCAGGGACCGGATGGCTGCTTTGCTTTGAATGGGCAAGAGCCGAAGGCTGTGCAACTGATTATTGAACCGCTTGATTTGCTCCTGGTATTCACGAATGGTGTTATAGAGTTGTTTGCCCTGGAAGTAAGCCTGATCGGGCATTTGCCA
>NZ_RBCI01000008.1 GCF_003628535.1 Flavisolibacter nicotianae | reverse complement strand
TTAAAAGAGCGGTCGCAAAGATAAGCACCCCCAACCTCCCACCCAAATCCTTCCAAAAATAAATCCCCAATTCCCCGTGAAACACAGTCCCCACCCAACTAAAAAATTCTGTACAAATACTCGACCTTCTTCAAATAAAGACCATGTGCGGGTACAGAAAAGACTGTTTTTTGACCCTCAACAAATAGATTTTCAAATTGTGAGGCGGTAATTTTTTCCCGTCCAAGCTTTAAAAGAGTGGCCGTTAATAAACGAACCATTCCTCGGAGAAATCGATTTCCCTGTATATTATAGGTTAGATTCTCTCCTTCTTCTATCCAAATACTTTTATGAATTGTACAATTGAAGTTTTTTACCTGCGTGTTCGTTTTTGAAAATGCAGAAAAGTTTTGCTGTTGCAGTATATAAGAAGCGCCTTGCTGCAAAAGGGCGATATCCAATTTGTATGGGTAGTAAAAGGATGCCCCGTCTAAAAACGGATTTTTGAACCGGTGAATTTTATAAATATACTCTCTGCTAATTGCATCAAAACGGGAATGCGCTTCTGGAGGCATGCGGCTAATATTGTAGACCACGATGTCGCCAGGTAAAATTGCATTTAACTTATAGACAGCTTGTGGATGAATTTCTCCTTCAAAATCGAAATGAAAATAATTTTGCAAGGCATGCACGCCGGCATCTGTACGGGAAGAACCGGTTAGTTGTACCGGTGTACGGTGAAGAGTTTGTATGGCTTTTTCAACTTCCGACTGGATGGTGGCTGCGTTCTCCTGAATCTGAAAACCGCTGTAGCGAGTTCCCTTATAGGCCACTTCAATAAAGTAACGTGCCATACGTCACTCTCCGATCAGGGCTTTAAAGCGCTTCTGATAATAGTCATCTTTAATCTCAGATGATAACGATGCAAAATTCTCCGTATCCGAAACATGCAGGTAAGCTGTATCAAAGAATTGGTATTTCGCCGCGGCAGTGAGAAACAGTGTGCTTAGGTAGCGAATCTGTTCCACACTGTAACATTTGTTTTTAAATTCCTTCTTCGCTTCGGTAATCATTTCATCGTCGTTGTCCTGCGCCGCCATTTTCTTGCGCAACTTCATAAAATCCTTATCGGAAGCTGCATTGGAACATCCCACCTTGCTACCCGTTTTTTTAACTGAGCCAGTCTCTTTTACACTATTAGCAGGCTCCATCTCCTTTCTTTCGATCAAAGAATCTGCTTGTGCTTTCACCGGGTTTGCTTCCGGTACCGAAGTTGGTTCGGTTTCCGCAACAAACTTTAGCTTCGACGAGGGGATCAGAATGCGGATGGTATCGATTACATCTCCGGCCTTATCAAGATAAACAAGCCCAAAGCCTTCCGTTGTTGAACTCTCCGCACGCCGCGTTACGACTGAAGGTTTATAATCCGTTTCCACAATTGCCGGTTCTTCTTTAATCACCGCAGGCGTTTCTTTTACGGTTTGCTGTGCTGCGCTGGTATCGCTTTTTACCATGCTATTATCTTTGAGATCGGATGCATTACTTTTTGAGGGGGTCGATGCCGTACTTTCTTCCACCTTTATTTTTGTCTCCGCCGTGTTATCAGGCTGGGAAGCATGCGTGTTATCTGCTACGGGTTGTTCTGTAGGTTTCGCTTCTTCCGTTTTTGCAACCGTTTCTTCTTTTTTCTCTTTCTTTTCTGCCACCGGTTCTTCCTTTTTCGCAACCGGAACCCTTACGATGCTTGGATCATTGGCGGCTTTGGATAAAACGCTCGAGAAATTATCCGATTTCGTTTCGTAAACCGTGTTGTCTTTCGGCGCCGAATTGGCTTTCACGATAGATAAATCACCAAAATCAAAAAGCGCCAGTTCGTCATCGAACTTCTTAATGAGGAAGCCCTTGTCGTTTTGCCTGATGGCAATGGAAAACTTTGCCTCCGGCTCCGTGCTGTTTGCAAAGCCTACATTCAATTGATAGGTGCTATCGGTAAGATTGGGAAGGATCAGGAAGCCGGAAGCCGCTGAACTAAAGATTTTATCTTTCATCCGTACATAGAACGGTGCCTGCGTTTCGGTTTGCAGATAGATAAAATAAACTTTTTGGGCGGAAGCCATCACCGTTGTACAGGCCACCAGTAAAAGCAAAAAAACTTTCTTCATCACAACCAAAATTAAAGGAATCCGGAAGAACGCATGATAAAGGAATGCAAAGTCCGGGAAACAGGCACCTGCAGCAATTCAATCCGCCTGCGTAAAAAATCAGGAAAGGAATGTACAGATTCGAGCGATTTACCAGTTTCCGCCGGCACCACCGCCTCCAAAACCGCCACCGCCAAAGCCGCCAAAGCCACCGCCGCCGCCGCCACCTGACCAACCTCCGCCACCGCTGCTTCCCCAGCCGCCCGTCGGAAAAATCATGGGACCGCCAAACCCGCGATAACCACGGCGGGACATGTATCCACCGCCACGGTTGCCACCGCCGAAGATGGATAAAATAACAAACAAAATGATAATGCCTGCAATGAGTTTTCCCAAATTGAAGCCACCGCCTTTTCCACGGCTTCGGTACCCTTCCGGCGCCTTGTATTCGCCGGCTGCAGCCCTGATGAGAGCATCGGTTGCCTTGTCGAATGCTCCGTAGAAATCACCAGACCGCAGGTACGGAATCATGATATCCTCGTAAATATGCCCTGCCGTCATGTCCGGGATAGCGCCTTCCAGTCCGCGGCCAACGGCAATAAACGCTTTGCGGCTTTCCTCTTCATTTCCCATGGAAACCAGGATTACGATCCCGTTGTCGAACTTAGCGCCACCCACACCCCAACGCTGCCCCAACTCCGTGGCATAAACATCGGGCTCATAGCCACCCAGGTTTTTGACAATGATAACGGCAATCTGGTTGGAGGTACTGTCATCATAAGCCACTAACTTTTTTTCCAGTGCTTCTTCCTGTTCAGGCGTCAATTGGTTTGCATAGTCGTTGACAAGCCGGGGCGGATTGGGCTTTGGAGGAATGGGAATATCCTGTGCCTGTACAAGAACACAAAAAAGGATACCGATAAAAAAAAGGAGTTGCTTCATTGTTTACCTGCCGAATACAATTTCATCCGGTAATTCATTTTTGTCGTGTTCCGCACTGTAGGGGAAATGAAAGTGAAGGGCTTCTCCAATATCGGTAATGATATTGCAAAGCCCTTCTGTCAGTTGTTCACTCCTGAAATAAAGCAACATCTTTTTCACTTCTGATTCCCAATATTGCTGCCCCACTTTTTGGTGGATGCCCTGGTCGCCCAGAACGGCAGCCTGCCTGTCTTTTACGGCAACGTAAACCAAAGTGGCGTTCCGCTCGTCGGTTTTCTCCATACCGAGCTGCAGGAAAATTTCCTTGGCCCGGTCCATGGCATCAACGAATCGACACTTCGACTCGACGAAAAGCCGGATTTCACCACTGGTGCGCATTTCGGCATTCCGAATGGCCTGCACCAACTGCTCTTTTTGTGGTGCCGTAAAAAACTCTTTTTGCTTTTGCCAGGGAAAGAGCTTCACTTACCGTGTTTTTGAAGTATCTAAAGTCCTTTGATTGGGCGTTGCCGTACCCGGTTGGTTGGTCGGGAAATTTACCCGCGGCGCCGTTTGTGCACCCTGTTCTGCTTCGAACGGCGGACGGGCACGGAAGCCAAACATGCCGGCAAAGATGTTATTGGGGAACGAACGGACCTTGGTGTTATACGAATTCACCACGGTATTAAAGCGGTTTCGTTCTGTATTGATGCGGTTTTCCGTACCTGCCAGTTCATACTGCAAATTGCGAAACGCATCGTTGGCTCGAAGATTCGGATAGTTTTCGGTTACCACCAGCAGCCGGCCGAGGGCCTGCGACAACTGGCCTTGCGCCTGTTGGAATTTCTCCAGTTGTTCCGGAGTAAGCTGGTTGGGATCCACCTTTACCGCGGTGGCGTTTGCTCTTGCATTGATCACATCTGTCAATGTTCCCCGTTCAAAGTTTGCTTCACCCTGAACAGTGGAAACAAGGTTTGGTATCAGGTCGGCGCGGCGCTGGTAAGCACTTTGCACGTTACCCCAGGCATTTTTTACGTTTTCATCCTCTTTGACCATGCCGTTGTATTGTCCGCACCCGACAAAAGCCAGGATCAAGACAATACCCAGTACAACCCAAAGAGTCATGTTGCGAGATCTCATGTTGGTGAATTTTAGTTGTTTGAATTTGGATGGAACTATTCAAATTGCGCACCAGCCTTTGCAGGCTGCAATTCTGTCGTATTGTTACTTCACAGCAGCGATACCGGGTAACTCTTTCCCTTCAAAATATTCCAGCATGGCACCGCCACCGGTAGAGACATAGCTTACTCTATCGGCAAAGCCAAACTGGTTTACAGCAGCCACGCTGTCACCACCACCCACAAGCGAAAAAGCACCATTTTCGGTTGCCTCTGCCACAGCTTTGGCGATGGCCTTCGTACCGTGCTGGAATTTATCCATCTCAAAAACACCCATCGGGCCGTTCCACAAGATCGTTTTAGAATTGTGTATGACTTTGGTAAACGTATCACAGGCCATAGAGCCGATGTCCAAGCCCATCCAGCCATCCGGAATGGTATTGCTTAGCGAAGAAGAGACATCGGCATCGGCCGCAAATTTGTCCGCGATCACGGAATCCGAAGGCAGGTGTATGCAAACGCCTTTCGCATCCGCTTTGGACATCAGCTCCTTCGCTGTTTCCAGGCGGTCTTGTTCGACCAACGAATTTCCGACCTGGCCTCCCATCGCTTTAAAAAACGTGTAGGCCATACCGCCACCGATGATGATATCGGTTGCTCTCTCGAGGAGGTTTTCTATAATGAGGATTTTGTCCGACACCTTGGCCCCTCCGATGATGGCAGTAAACGGCTTTTCAGAACCGTGCAAAACCTTTTCTGCGCTGGCAACCTCTCCTTCCATCACCAAACCGAACATCCGGTTTTCAGGGGAGAAGAATTGGGCGATAACTGCCGTAGAAGCATGGGCACGGTGCGCTGTACCAAACGCATCATTCACGTAAACGTCGCCAAGTTTGGAAAGCTTCTCGGCAAATTCCTTATCTCCTTTTTCTTCCTGCTTATAAAAACGCAGGTTTTCGAGCAGCAGCACCTGGCCTTCTTTCAACGAGGCAGCTTTTTGCACGGCTTCTTCACCAATGCAATCATTGGCAAACTGCACGTCGGTGCCCAGGAGTTCGCTCAGGTGCTTTACCAGGTGTTTCAAGGAGTACTTTTCTGTAGGTCCTTCTTTCGGGCGGCCAAGGTGCGACATCAGAATCACGCTGCCGCCATCGCTCAGTATTTTTTTGATGGTCGGGATGGTTGCCCGCATCCTGGTATCATCCGTAATATTGTAGTTCTCGTCCAGCGGAACATTAAAATCCACCCTGATCAACGCCTTCTTCCCGCGAAAATTCGTCTCCTGAAACTTACTCATAGATTAATTGGTTTTGAAATGTGCCTAAAGGTAAATTCAAATACGGAGCAAAAAAAAGCCGAACGAATGTTCGGCTTTCAGCTTTTTATTTTTGGATCAGCTCTGCAAAGTATTTCACGGTCCGTACCAACTGCGAGACGTAGCTCATTTCGTTGTCGTACCAGCTTACCGTTTTCACCATCTGCAGGTCACCAACCGTCAGCACTTTTGTTTGCGTGGCATCGAACAGGCTGCCGTATGACATGCCAATGATATCACTGCTGACGATTTCGTCTTCCGTATAACCATAGCTTTCGTTGGCAGCCGCTTTCATGGCAGCGTTCACTTCGTCAACCGACGTCTTTTTACCCAAAACCACCGTCAATTCCGTCAGTGAACCAGTCAATGTCGGCACACGCTGCGCCGTACCATCCAGCTTGCCTTTCAGGCCAGGCAGTACAAGACCGATTGCCTTGGCAGCACCGGTGCTGTTGGGAACAATGTTCTGTGCAGCCGCTCTTGCCCTGCGCAGATCGCCTTTCGGATGCGGTGCATCCTGCGTGTTCTGGTCGTTGGTATAGGCGTGAACGGTTGTCATTAAACCACCAACAATGCCATATGTATCATCCAGTACCTTGGCCATTGGCGCCAGGCAGTTGGTGGTACAGGAAGCGCAGGAAATAATCGTTTCAGAACCGTCCAGGATGTCGTGGTTTACGTTGAACACGATGGTCTTCAGGTCGCCGGTTGCCGGTGCAGAAATGACAACTTTTTTGGCGCCTGCCTTGATATGGGCTTCGGCTTTTGCTTTATCCGTGAAGAAACCGGTGCATTCCAGTACAACGTCCACATTGTGATCGCCCCAGGGAATTTGTGCCGGATCTTTCTGTGCGTAAATCTTGATCTCGTTTCCGTTAACGGAAATGGAGTTGTCGGTAGAAGTTACTTCCTGGTTGAAGCGACCTTGTGCCGAGTCATATTTTAAAAGATGTGCTAATACTGCAGGTGAGGTTAAATCATTGATGGCAACTACATCAATTCCTTCCATGTCGTGGATTTGACGAAACACCAGCCGGCCGATCCGTCCAAAACCGTTAATGGCAACTTTTACTGACATATCAAATGTTGTTTTAAATTTAAAAAATGCGTGGCGAAGGTACAATAATGCAAAATAGAACCACACAGGAAAATAAATACCGAATTACGACATCCATAGACAGCAAAAAGCCCCGCAGAATTGCAGGGCTGCCCATTTTTTCTTTTATAAAACTATGACCGTGATCGGACCGAACTGGCCCCCGACGCTTTGGCCTCTTTGATGGTCGGGTTGCCTTTGTAGTGGATATCGCTGGCACCGCTGGCACGGGCCGAAAGTTCCCGGTTGGCGGTGATCTCAATATCGCAGGCGCCGCTGGCCTCGAGGTCGCATACATCCGCAACAAGGTCGTACCCTTTAAAGTCCGACCCGCCACTGGCATCCACGCTGAGGTTTGTTGCCTTCCCCGAAATTTTTACATCGCTGCCGCCGCTTTGCCGTACCGAAAGCTTGCTTACGTCCACCGCACCTTTGAAATCTGAACCGCCGGAAACATGCAGCGCCAGGTCGCTGCTGTTGATGGTGCTCTCGGCGGTAATGTCGGAACCACCGGAAGCCTCCAGGCTTTTCAGCGTCTTATACGAAACATAAGCTTTCAGGTCTTTATTACCGTTGATACTGATCCCCCATTTGCTATCGTACCAGATCTTCAGGACGCCGTTTTGCACTTCCGTCCTGATCCGGTCGCGGTATTCGGGCTTTGATGCACTCACGGCAATCGCCTCGTCGCCGGCGGAGATATAAATATCAATACCACCGCTGACATCGATACCGGTGAACGAACCGATTTTTCGTGGTTCAGCATTGGGATCGTTAATGGTTTTTTGTGCATGCAGGAATGTCGCAACAGAAAGCAGGCAAAAAAGGGTAAACAGCTTTTTCATTTTTGGCTTTTCCCGTTTAACGCGGCTCCGGCTGAAAAGTTACAGCCCCTGAATATTTATCCTTCTTTATTTTTGCAGCGACAATTAGTTTTTCAGTGTTACCGGGGTGCTTTTCCGAAACGAAAGGCTGAGATTAAACCCGTACAACCTGATCAGGGTAATGCCTGCGCAGGGAGCAAATCAGTTTATCGTTTTTAGTTTCCAATCTTTCGTTTACTAGCAGGCAAAAGGTAAACTGAAAGACCAAAGTCTAAAAACGAAGACTAAGAACTACTCTCTCTTCAGCGTTTCCCTTTCATTTTTAAACCATTTTTTTAAAATGAAAAGGATTCTACTTTTTCTTGGCGTGACCGCCAGCATTTCATCCATTGCACAGCAAAAAGACACCACCGACCTGGAGCCGGTGGAAGTGAAAACCATCAGGGCAAGTGCTACTGCACCATTTGCAAAAACCAATTTGAACAAAAAGGAAATCGAAAAGAAGAACCTCGGACAGGATCTTCCCTTTGTGCTGAACCAGACACCGTCCGTCGTGGTAAATTCCGATGCGGGAAACGGGGTTGGTTACACCGGCATCCGGATCCGGGGAACGGATGCTACCCGGATCAACGTTACGATCAACGGCGTGCCCTTTAACGATGCAGAAAGCAATGGCACCTATTTTGTCGACCTGCCCGACCTGCTTTCTTCTGTCAACAGCATCCAAATCCAGCGCGGCGTCGGCACTTCGTCCAATGGACCCGGCGCTTTTGGCGGAACCATCAACCTCAGTACGAACGAAGTGAACAAACAGCCATATTTCGAAAGCAACAATAGCTACGGTTCGTTCAACACTCTTAAAAACACCATCAGGCTGGGCACGGGTATGTGGGGGAAAAATTTTGTGACCGATCTGCGCCTCTCCCGGATCAGCAGCGATGGCTATGTCGACCGCGCCAAGAGCAATCTGAAATCATATTATTTCTCCACTGCCTATGTAAAAGAGAAGACTACCCTTCGCTTTACAACGTTTTCAGGCCGGGAGAAAACCTACCAGGCCTGGTATGGCGTGTCGGAGGCGGACCTGAAAACCAACCGCCGGATCAATTATGCCGGAATGGAAAAGCCGGGAACGCCGTACGAAAACCAGACAGACAACTATACGCAGACCCACTACCAGTTGTTCCTGACGCAGCAGCTCTCACCCAGGTTGATCTTCAACACAGGCCTGTTTTATGTAAAAGGCAAGGGCTATTACGAAGAATACAAGGCCGACCAAACCTATACAGATTACGGTCTGCAAAACGTGACTAACGGCAGCACGGTGATCACTGCGTCCGACCTGGTGCGCCAGCGCTGGCTGGACAATGATTATTACGGCGACATCTTCTCGCTGCACTATGCTAAAGACAAGACCCAACTGACGCTGGGCGGCGCCGTCACCAGCTATCTTGGCGACCATTTCGGCAAGGTCATCTGGGCCGAAAAAGGCATCAATGGCAACAGTCAGTATTATTTGAATGATGCAAAGAAAAAGGACGGCAATGTGTACCTGAAGTGGCAACAGGACCTGGCCAAAGACTTGCAGTTCTTTACCGACTTCCAGGTGCGCCGCGTCAACTACGCCATTAATGGTTTCGATTACAACCCGGGGATTGCAGTGAATAAGACCAACACATTCTTTAATCCCAAAGCCGGCCTGACCTATCACAAAAATAACCTGACGGTCTTTGGCTCGTACGGCATTGCCAACAAGGAACCAAACCGGGATGATTTTGAAGCCTCGCCCAACGAACAGCCAAGACCGGAGCGGTTGAACGATGTGGAACTGGGATGGGAGAGCAAGGGGAAAAAAGCCAGTGTAGGTGCAACGTTTTATTACATGAAGTACAAAGATCAGCTGGTGCTGACCGGTAAAATTAACGATGTCGGCTCCTACACCAGGACGAACATCGACGAAAGTTATCGCATGGGGATTGAGTTGCAGGGAGGGGCAGCCATTGCCCGCTGGCTCAAGGCATCAGCCAATCTTACCCTGAGCCGGAACAAAGTGAAAAATTTCCGGGAGTTTTACGACGATTACGACAACGGGGGACAAAAGTCGAACCTTTATAAGGAAACCGACATATCCTTCTCCCCGTCTGCGATTGGTGCAGCCACGGTAACCGCCACGCCTTTCCGGCATTTTACGGTTGATCTCCTGAGCAAATATGTCGGCAAACAATACCTGGACAACACCAGCAACGAAGGCCGAAAGCTCAATCCCTATTTTACCGAAGATGTACGTCTTGCATATGCATTGCAAAAAGGTGCGCTGAAGAATGCCGACATCATTTTCCAGGTGAACAATGTTTTCGACAAGAAATATGAGCCCACGGGCTATACCTACAGTTATTTGTATAACACAACCCTGACAACAGAAAACTATTATTATCCTATGGCAGGAACCACGTGGACACTTGGCCTGAATATCCGGTTTTAAGATTCGGTTTCAGGACAGTAAAAGCCCCTCCTGCAAGAGGGGCTTTCTTTTGCTCCCTACATTTCTTTTTTAGAATGACAAGATGCCTGTGACAATTCTGCACGTTCAAGATCAAATAAACGGGTGGCGTTTTTGACGGTAAGGCAGGCAACCGGATGGACCGGGAGATCAGCTCACCGAAAAGCTGTCGATTGTTAACAAAGGTTCAAGGCGTTGAAAAAAGGAGTTCCGTCATTGGGCAGAATCGATTCTGGACCATGAAAACGATAGCAATTAATGTTTACAAAACCTAAACCGGCTGCCATTTATTTTATTAACATTCGTTCATTACTTTTTGCGGTAAATCCTTTGCAAGTCCGAATAAATGGCACTATTTTTTAATTATCATTCTGTGTACAAGAAACGGCGGTTTAAGACCATCAGATGTGCTAAATTGTCGTCTTGAAAACTTGCTACACCAGCAAACGCCAACCGTACGCGAAACGGATTTTGAAAATTAAATTTTACTGGAATTGAGAGAAACAATCATCAACCTTGAAACGGTTAATCCTATAGAGTTCTTTGGTGTAAATAATGGTAAACTGGACATTCTGAAGCGCAAATTTCCCCTCCTGAAAATTCTTTCCCGGGGTACGCAACTGAAACTGAGCGGTGCTCCCGAACAGGTAGACGGGGCCAAAGAAAAGATTGACCTCATTGTGCAATACTTAGAAAGAAATGGTCACATGAGCGAAAATTATTTTGAACAGATTTTAGGTGGCGACGATGCCGAGACCGTCGACAATTTTGTGGAGCGGAACCCGAACGACATTTTGGTTTTTGGTCCCAACGGCAAAACGGTTCGGGCCCGTACGGCCAACCAGAAACGCCTTGTGACGGCAGCCGAAAAAAACGACGTCGTATTTGCTATCGGGCCTGCCGGTACGGGTAAAACTTACACGGCCGTTGCCATGGCTGTCAGGGCACTGAAAAACAAAGGCGTGAAAAAGATCATTCTCACCCGCCCCGCGGTAGAAGCCGGCGAAAGCCTCGGTTTTCTACCCGGTGACCTCAAGGAAAAGATCGACCCATACCTGCGCCCCCTGTACGATGCGCTGGATGACATGATCCCCGCCGATAAGCTGGGCTACTACATGAGTACTCGTACCATCGAGATCGCACCGCTGGCCTACATGCGTGGACGGACACTGGACAATTGCTTCATTATCCTGGACGAAGCGCAAAACGCTACCGACCTGCAATTGAAAATGTTCCTCACCCGTATCGGCGCCAATGCGAAGGCCATTATCACGGGTGACCTGACCCAGGTGGACCTGCCGAAAAACCAGAAAAGCGGTTTGGCCAAGGCGAGTAAGATCCTGCGCAACATTGACGGCATCGGTTATATTGAACTGGATGAAGAAGACGTGGTACGTCACAAACTGGTAAAGGCGATCCTGAAGGCGTACGACAAAGAGAACCAACGCGAAATGGAACTCGAGGAAGCCGAAAAGAAAGAGCGCCGCGAAAGAAGGGAATACTATCGCGAAAGGGACCGGGAAAGAGAATAGTAACTGACAGAACAAATGAACGTGGAAGTGCCTTAGAAATAAGGCACTTTTTAATTTCATCAGCTTCTGCTTCAGATAATAAGGAAACTGTCCACTTTTAAATGTCGAATATCCACTATCCCAATATCTAAATCTCCCTTTAGCTTTGGACCGATGAAAAAACTCCTTTCCATTTGTCTCCTTCTGCCACTTGCCTGGGCCTGCACCAATAGTTCCGACACGGAAAACGCGACCGGCAAGCCGGAGAACGACGTGGATGCAGCCCGCATGTTCATCCGCAGTGCACTGGACGGAAACTATAAACAGGCCCGCAAGCTGATCCTGCCCGATTCTTCCAACGTACAGCTTCTCGACAACCTGGAACGGGCCTATTTGCACAACAACGATGTAACCGAACAGAGAGGATACCGGCAATCTTCCATCCGGGTGCATGAAACCAAAAAGCTCAACGATACCGCCTCGGTGGTTGTGTATTCCAATTCGTTCAAAAACAAAAAAGATTCTGTCAAAGCCGTAAAGGTCGGAGACGACTGGCTGATTGACCTGAAGTATTCTTTTCCGCAAACCACGATCACACAGTGAGCCTTGCCCGGTTGTTGATGGCAGCGCTTTGCATGTGCTTTCTGCCGGTGGCTGCCTCGCATTTGAAACAGGAATCCTTGTGACGATGGCATTTAGCATGCGCCATTAGCCACTTTTTTCCGGCCGGTCGCGCATTGCCTGAACTTCCATGCCCGATTTTGGCAAGGGATTTACAGTCTGTTTCATTCTTGCATTCGGAAATTGGCAAACGAAGAAACCGGAATCTTTTTCGTCTTTTTCTTTACACCTTTGCAAAAGTTAGTTTGGGCTTAGCAGCCGAGAATACGGATTTAAATTTTTTGAGCATGAAAACACGAACAACACAAGTATTACACCCCTGGCACGGCGCTTCGTATGGAGAGGATGCACCGCAGAGAGTGATGGGAATGATTGAGATTTCGCAGGGATCCAGAACCAAATATGAAATTGACAAAGAAACCGGCCTGCTGATCCTGGACCGGGTGATCTACTCCTCGTTTCATTACCCCGTCAATTATGGATTTATTCCGCAAACCCTGGGCTGGGACGGCGATCCGCTCGATATCCTGGTGCTGTGCTCACAAAGCATTCAACCGCTTTGCCTGGTGGAAGCAACCGTCGTAGGCAATATGCAGATGATTGACAGTGGCGAACACGACGACAAGATCATTGCCGTTGCAACCAAAGACCCTTCCGTGAACCACATTACGTCCATTGAAGAACTGCCCCCGCACTTCATCAGTGAATTGCGTAATTATTTCGAGCAATACAAGGCGCTTGAAAATAAGCAGGTGCAGATTGAAAATTTCCAGAACAAGGAAGAAGCGTATAAAATCATCAACGAAGCCATTTCGCATTACAAAATGACCTTTGCATAATTCATGCAAAAAAAACCGACACCCATGACGATGCATTTGATCTTGCTGCTTTCCATCATTGGATTACTGGCAGGTATTTTAAGTGGTATGATCGGTGTGGGTGGCGGCATCATCATCGTTCCCGCACTGGTGTTTTTCCTGGGCTTTACACAAAAGGAGGCCCAGGGAACATCATTGGGACTCCTGTTGCTGCCGATCGGTATTCTGGCCGTATTTAATTATTATCAAAAAGGACTGATCGATATAAAAGTCGTCGGTATCATGGCTGTTGCCTTTCTACTAGGCGGTTTTGTGGGCAGTAAGATTGCCCTCGCCATTTCGGAAGCGGCGCTAAAACGCATTTTCGCGGTTGTCCTTTTTTATACCGGTTTCAAGATGCTGGGATTCGACTTCATTGACCTGTTGGCCCGGGGTTTCAAAAAAATCTTCTGATGGAGTGAAACCGGTGCGTACGCTTCCCGGTCTCCCGATTGAAAATTCCCTCCTCGTCTATCGTATCGATGCGCACTTTGCCTGATGCATGAACAATTTCCTTGTTCTCCAGCAAAATACCCACGTGCATGATTCTGCCTTTCTCGTTTTGGAAAAAAACCAGGTCACCCAGGCGTGCATCTTTCAGGCTTTTTACTTCTGTGCCTTGTTCTGCCTGCAGGTAGGCATCCCGCAAAAGTGGCAGCCCAAAAAGTTTGAACACCTGTTGTGCAAAACCGCTGCAGTCGATGCCATAGATTGATTTACCGCCCCAGAGATAAGGTGTGTCCAGAAACACCTGGATGATGGCGTCCAAATTTGGTTTGGAAAACCCTTTGCTGTTGCTGTTCCAAACGGCCGTACCCGATACCTTGTAGCTGACCTGCTGGTTACCAAAATGCAACGGGTCTCCCGGCTTTCCCGAAGAATAAACGGGAATGGCAAACGGCATCAGACGGCGGCGCCCATTGACGAAAACTTCCTGGGTAAACACACCGATATATTCCGAAGTGGTCAACACCTGCTCGTCTGCAACCGTTGTCAGTTGGTTTGCCTGAACCCAGCCCTGGTAGCCATCAGACTGGCAGGTAACAAATACAAAGTCCTCTTTCTCCTCTCCCAGCGTCACATATTCGCCAAACAGGACCTGGCTCACCATCTCGCTGCAGTGCGAAGGCTCTTTGCGCATGGGAACAACCGATAATAAACAAATGGCAGACTGCATGAAAATTATACCGTTTTGATTATGCAAATTTGCAGGCATTGCATCTTATTATCAAACGGGAGAAATAAAATGTCAACCGTGAAGCAGGAGTTCAAATAAAATAAAAAGTTTCTCCTGTCTCGCGTCTCACGTTTGCTGTTTCACGTACCATGGCCGACCGATACAACCATATGACCGACAACGAGCTTCTGGAGCATTTTTATGCCGACAGCAACCAGGAATGGGTGGGTATCCTGCTGCAGCGGTATACCCTTCTGCTACTGGGTTTGTGCATGAAATACCTGAAAGATGAAACCGAAGCGAAAGATTGCGTGCAGCAGATTTTCCTGAAGGTATTGACCGAAGTGCCGAAATACAAAATCGACTACTTCAAGAGTTGGCTATACATGGTGGCAAAGAACCACTGCCTGATGCGGCTGCGGGAAAAAGACAAGAATGTAAAAGAGCTGTCTGAAAAAAGCAACATTGCGCACAATGAAACCGACCGGCACGACCTGCTGCAAAACGAACAAACCTATGAGTTGCTGGAAGAAGCAATCGGGGATCTCAATGCTGAACAGAAAGTCAGCGTCACGCTGTTCTACCTGCAGAAGAAAAGTTACCAGCAGATCGCCGACCAAACCGGCTACTCGCTGATGCAGGTAAAAAGCTACATTCAAAACGGAAAGCGTAACTTGAAAATACTTTTGGAAAAAAAATTGAAAGAAAAGAGGCAACGGAGATCATGAACGAAAAGTTGAAAGACATATTATCCAATTTGCACTCTGAAGTTGACCAGGAAACGCTGCTGAAATACCTGCAGGGACACCTGACGGATGAAGAGCAAAATGCCGTGGAAAAGAATCTGCTCGACGATCCTTTTGAGTCCGAGGCCATGGAAGGGTTGCAGACCATTCCGGACAAAAACCACATTTCCGATCTTGTTGAGCAGTTAAACCGCGATCTCAAGAAAAAAACAGCCCGTAAAAAAAGCAGGCGAATCCGGCGCGACGTCAGGATCGAACCCTGGCTCCTGCTGGCCATCGTAATGATCCTGCTGATGGTTATCATCGCCTTCATCGTTATTTACAGAACGGGTAAATAAAACGCAGCGACAAAATGGCTTTTCGCGGTGCCTGCAGTTTCACCACCTGCCATTCAAAGAATTTTTTTGGACGTGACGTTCTGGTTAAAAAGCGTTGCCCTGCGAAAAATCCTGCGATGCCACTCCCCTTGTCGGATGAGCGGGTGGCGTTTTAAGCAAATGTTTAAAGCGGCTGAACGTCTCGGGTTGGATGTTGAGCAAAGACGCAAGGTATTTCTGCGGCACCCGTTGCATCAGCTCGGAATTTTTCTGGACGAAATCCAGGAATCGTTCGCGGGGCGACAGCTTCAGCAGACTCATTTGCCAGCGTTCGTTCAGCACCATCATATACGTCACGATCAGACGGCCCAGTCGCTCCATGGCTGCACCGGAAGAAAAGATGGTTTCGAGTTTATCGTAGCTGATGGAAAGCAAGGTGGAAGTTTCGATGGCATCGATGCAATATTCCGAAGGCGAACGGCTGTAGAAAGACTCTTGCGAATGAATGATCTGCCCTTCCCGGGAGATTTGGGTAATGATTTCACCGCCATCCTTGACAAAGTATTTCCGTAACAATCCGGTACCAATGAAGTTGATATAGTTTTCCGCCTCACCGATACGCGTCACCACTTCTTTTTTCTTGATTGTCCGCACTTCGATGAAAGGAACAATCTTCGAATAAAATTCATCTGTTTGGAGTGGAATGAATTTATTCAGGAAGCTCAAAAAGAGTTCAAGCGGTTCCATAGAAGGAGCATTAATAGTAGCTCTACTATAAACATACGGTATTTTTGTTCTACAACTACACGAAACCCTTAGTTTTGCGCATTATTTTTTAAAAAAAATCGCTGGTCTTATGACAAAAAAAATCAAAGTGGCCAATCCCGTAGTAGAGCTGGATGGCGACGAAATGACGCGAATAATCTGGAAATTTATCAAGGACAAACTTATCCTTCCCTACATAGACGTTGACATTAAATATTTTGACCTCGGCGTTGAGTATCGCGACCAGACCAACGACCAGGTAACAATAGATGCCGCCAATGCCATTCGCCAGTATGGTGTGGGTATCAAATGCGCAACGATTACGCCGGACGAAGCACGGGTAAAAGAATTTAACCTGAAGCAGATGTGGAAGAGCCCCAACGGCACCATCCGGAATATCCTGGACGGAACGGTTTTCCGCGAGCCGATCGTTATCAACAACATTCCCCGCCTGGTAACTACCTGGGACCGCCCCATCGTGGTTGGCCGCCATGCGTTTGGCGACCAGTACCGGGCTACGGATTTCGTGGTGAAAGGAAAAGGAAAACTGACCATCACCTTTGAAGGCGAGGATGGCACCAAACAGGAGTACGAAGTATACCAGTACAAGGGCGAAGGTGGCGTGGCGCTGGCCATGTACAATACCGACGAGAGCATCCGTGGCTTTGCCCGCAGTTGCATGAACATGGCCCTGCAAAAAGGCTGGCCGCTGTACATGAGTACCAAGAACACGATCCTGAAAAAATACGACGGCCGTTTCAAAGACATTTTCCAGGAAGTGTTCGAAGCGGAATTTGCCGACAAATTCAAGCAGGCCGGCATCACCTACGAACACCGCCTGATTGATGACATGGTCGCCAGTGCGATGAAATGGAACGGCGGCTTTGTCTGGGCCTGTAAAAACTACGATGGCGATGTACAAAGCGATTCGGTTGCACAGGGCTTTGGGTCGTTGGGTTTAATGACCTCGGTGCTGGTAACGCCTGACGGACAAACAATGGAAGCGGAAGCAGCCCATGGTACCGTGACACGGCACTACCGCGAACACCAGAAAGGCAACCCAACCTCTACCAACCCGATCGCATCCATTTTTGCCTGGACAAGAGGCCTGGCCTTCCGCGGCAAACTGGATAACAACCAGGAATTGATTGATTTCTGCAACGCTCTGGAAGCAGTCTGCATCGAAACAGTGGAAAGCGGCAAGATGACCAAAGACCTGGCACTGACCATCAAGTCGAAGGCCGAACACGGCAAGGATTACCTCTACACCGAAGAATTCCTCGACGCAATCGACGAGAATCTGAAAAAGAAAATGGCAGCCACCGTTGGCGCATAAAAATCGATAGCGATTATCTCAAAAGCCCCGCGATGCGGGGCTTTTCATTTCTTTCATTTGACAGCAGGTAGCTCCGTAACGAGCCTGTTATTGCAGCAGGATCTTTTGTGCCAGAGAAACGCCGTTTCCAGAAAGTGAAATGATATAGGTTCCGTGGGAGAAAGTGGCTGGCAGCGGCAAAAGGTAATCGCCGGAAACATTCGCTATTTTATTCTTCAGCACTACCTGCCCGCTCATATCAGCTATCTCCAGCGCATAAGGACCCGCACTGAGCCCCTTGATGACAACCGATCCATGAATGGAACCGGATACTGTGACTGCACTTTTCGCAAAGTCAACGGTCCTCACCACATAGCTTCTTTCGCTGCCGTCAACATCCACTTCTTTCAACCGGTAGTAGTTTTTCCCGCTCTCGGGCTGCGCATGAAAATACGAGTAGTTCGATCCGGTAGCGAGGTTTTTTTGTCCCGGGAAACTGGCAATCGGTGCAAAGCGGATACCGTCCGTGCTGTGCTCTATCACGTGCTTATCTACGTTTTGCTCGTTGGCTGTTACCCAGTGTACCCGCACACCCGTCCCTTCTTTCCTGGCCGTAAATTCTACCAGCGTAAGCGGAAGGGGAACAGCATTCGATACATTGGCAATGGAGATGTTGTTAAAGGTCATCTCGTCGGGGGCAATTCCGGCATCCGCGTAGTGAAAGTCAATTTGTATTTCTGAAACGTCGGCAAATCCGCCAGACGGAAAAGGAACGGAAAAAGCAAAGGATGAAATGGCGGTCGCATAAACGTCCAGTGATTGCGGGGAAGCCAGTGTCAGCCGCCCGATTTCCACACCATAGTAGTTGCGGAGCGTAACGGTGAAGACGTCCAACGTGGTGTTTTGTCCAAAGTTGCGTAAACTCAGATCTTTGAACGTAAAGGTTTTATTTTTTGTGCCGCCTTCGGCCTTGATGATAACAGTTTCGGTTGCACCCGGTGTAGCATCATTGGCGTACATGGTTGTCCGGTCCTGCGTAAAAACATTGCTGACCTTGAACTTATCACCCTGTTTTCGGAAACCCGTGCCGCCGCTGTTTTCAGCGCCAAGAGCACTGAAATTGTATGTACCGTCGGATGTGCCGGATTGTGCGTGGAGAAAAAGGCTGGATGCCAACAACAGCGCGGAAAGAAAAGTACGAGGCAAATACGTGTTTCTCATAAGCAAGATTTGCGTGTTTCCCATAGGCAGATTTAACAGCCAAAAATAAGGTTTAACCCTTGTATATGAAAGAGGGTTTCTACCAAGTAAATCCACTTTTTTTCAGTAAAAATCCCAGGGCCTTATTCCTGACCGTGTATTGAAGTAGGCAGCTGTTTTAACGAACCAGGCTCCAATAGCCTCGCAACGTTCTCACTTGTGTAACTAACCGATAAATCACCATATGAATGACTGGTTCACCCTTTCCGATTCATCTGCAATAGAAGAACATCATTAACGAACTCGCACAATTGCAGGATAAATAAAATATTTTTTAAGTGTAATTTTTTGTACTTGATGTACATTTTTTTAGTTTCGTCTTGCCAAATCTCCTTTATTCTTCGTTGAACCTCTCCGAACATTTACAACATCAACTGTTGGCTTTGTGAATACCCATGACACTACTTAAATTCATTTCACTAGCCATGAAGAAAACGTACTTTTTCGTGCTGTTGGCCACCTTCGTGATCTGCGCCTGCCAAAAAGAAGCTGGCAAACCACCAGCGGAGCCCGAGCCCCCCAGGCAAGTATGGCCACTTGCGATGGGCAACATGTGGATCTACAACAGGAGCGCCTATTTTGAAGATGGCACCCTGAAAAGCAGCTTTGCCGATACACTGATCGTTACAACAACGCTGCGAAAAGAGAAGAAACTCTATTACCAACTTAGCTGGCGCAATTCCACGACCGAAACTTTTCCCTTTTTACGTTCAGAAGAATCAGCCGTATATGCTTACTCCGACAGTTCGGATCATGAACTGGCAATTTTCAGGCAACCCACCCAGGAAGGGGAAGTTCTTTTTTCCGAAACCTTCGGTGATCAGAAGCAGGAATGCATTGCATCAGCAGCCGCATTATCATTAGACACGGCGCAGACAAACCATGTAACCATCAACAATTGGGAAAAAGGTGTGATGACCTCGTATTTGGAGCTGGACCTGAAACCAGGCATTGGCCTAAGCCGGCAGGTCTCCTACAAACGAAAAGCATCCGGCCAGAATTTTTACAGGAGCTTCGAAGCGACGCTGTCCTCTTACCGGTTTCATTAATACTGGCCAGCTTTCCACAATTTGCAGTCTCATTTTTCAAGATCTCAGGCAACGATGCATTAAGCCGCAAAAGATCTTTGAACCGATCAATGCTGCGCTCTTCGCTGTTTCAGTTCACGCCAGGTCGTTAGAATAATTCCCTCCGTTTGAATGGCCTTTTTAAGGGCCGGGTCAAGCATGGCCAGCAGGTCTCCTTTTCGAACGGGGCCGCTGTCGCTAATGTACGGGAATACGTCTGTCGGCGCGGTGCAGTGCATGATCATCATGGTAATTCCCGGCTTCAGCATCCGGATCGCCTCCCTATATTTTTGCGTTTTGAAGGCCTGTAGTTTCTTGTCATCGCCGGCGATGGCTCCGGGCACCTTCCAACCATAGCTGTCATTGTGCAAATCGTCCAGCACGGGCAGCCCTGCATTCCACAACAGTTTCCCGATGTTGCGAATTTGCTGAATCTGTTCGTTGGAAAAATGGGTTTGCGCCTGGATCAGCGTGGCGTGACCGCCGGGCAACATCACCGGAATTTTTTTTTCAATCCCGAGCCGCACATAGCGCTCCAGGAAAACCGGCGTTGCGTAAACAGTGCCCATGTGCGTATCGAGATGGGTTGGCTGAAATCCCATACGCTCTGCCCGCTGCAACTGTGCCCGCATTTCCTTATCTACCTCCTCGGCGGATGCATGTTCCGCCACCTCTTCTACCGAAGCCCAGAAATCCCCTGCAGTATCTACAAGGCCGGGAACGGCCGGCTTTCCGGCCAGTGGTCCCCAGCGGTAGTCTTTCCATTCCGATGTCAGCGTGAGGTGAAGGCCCGCATCAATAGAAGGATGCTCTTTTAAAAAACGTAAAAAAGCCGGCACCCACGGACAGGGCATCATCACGCTGCACGAGGTGGCCACGCCTTTAGTTAAAGCGGCAACAGCGCCTTCGTTGGAATCATAACTCATTCCTGCATCGTCCACATGCAGGATCAAAACTTTGGCTCCTTTAGGAAAGCCCAACCGTTCTGCATACGTCGAATCGGTTGTTTGCGCTTTTCCCAATTGAAAAGCAAAAAGCAGCAGTAGTAAAATGCGCAGTGACATTGCTTTGATTTTTTTGCATAGGAGCATTCCGACAATCTTTCCGGGACAGCGTTCAATACGCCCTTGCATTCACTCTGAAGATAGATGATTTCAGCAGTTTATCACTCCGGATGTGCAAGAAAATGAACACCCTGGTTTTGAAACTGTGATTCGCGAAGCGCAAAAATGCCAACCCATCTTTGCGAGATAAAATAGGTTCCTGACGCATGAGGGAAGGAAAAGGTATCGACGAGCGGAATGACAGTTACCGTTCAGCAATGGCAAACAAAATTCGCTTGCAATCATATCCTCTTTTGCGAACACGGCTTGGTGCCGGCAAGGGGCTAGTGCAACACCAAAAGCTGTCTCAATACTGTAATTGAATCTGCTCATTACCGGAAAGCGAAACCGGTTGTTGTTTGGAACCACTGTCAGTTTTGATCAGCAAAACATAATCGCCGGGCACCACGATGTCGGACAGGTAAAACTCGCCGCTGTCATTGGTAACCGACGCAATGTCGTGATGCGAATGACTGCCTTGCGCAATCATCACGATGGCATTACTTACCGGCCTGCCGGATGCATCATGCAGGATACCCTTGACGGTTGTTCTCGTTTCCATGTGGTTGTTGTTTGAAGTACAGGCCTGCAAAATCAAAAAAATAAAAAAGAGCAGGGCCATTTGAAAGGTCCCTGCTCCCGGCAAAGGGCTTACAAGCCCTGGTTTTTCCATGCCTGTAAATTGTTGAATACCGGCTGTACGATGCGGGTGGCAGAATTCCCTGTAGCGGCACCATTCGTGTGAATGCCCACAGCCGTACGGGTATTGCCAACTTTGATCCAAACAGGCGCACCGCTTTGGCCGCCAAACGTATCGATGTCATAGGTGATTACCCGTGCAGAAACAGACTTTGTTCGCAGGGCCATAAACCACTGCTGGTTGCCGCCTTTATCGCCGGGATAGCCGGAAAGGTTTAGAATAGAATTCCGTAGGTATGCATCGTCCTTTACGCCAAACCCGAATACACCAGTTGTGGCACCCGGCCGGTAGGATTGCGGTAAAATGATAGCACCGTAATCATAGTTCCTGTTCTTGCTCTGGGTCCATCCCAATACGCTCCGTAGGTTGTTGGTCGCACCGGATTTATAGGGCCGTGCCGCATCGTTGAGACCCGGGATGACTTCAATACTTTTTGCCCATCCGCCGTGATCGTGCATGAATACGCAGTGGCCGGCAGTGATGACCGTACGGGGAGAGATCAACCAACCGGTCCCGATCCAGCGGGAGTTATCCTGTGCTGTGATCTTCAGCGCACAAACGGCCCGCCAGGGATAAATTGTTGTGTTCAGGATCCGTACGCGGTTGTCGGGACCAATGATCACTTCTGCGAGCTCTCTTGCCTTTGGCAGCAATTCGCTGTAACTCGCAAACAGGGCATCGAGCGGCTCTTCTTCAGTTACAATGCCTTCGTAGCCGGCCTCTTCGAGTGTTATCATTGCATCTTCTTCAAATGCTTCAGTAGGCAAGCTGGAAACTTCTTTGTCTACATCGTTGGGGTTGAGCAATACAAATCCTCCCTCCACTTCTTCCACTTCAGTTGCACCGGCGGCGGTTGCTTCAGCTGGTCGTTGTTTTACGACAGCGTCGTTAGAGACAGGAGGCGTTTCTACAGTTGGCTGCTGGGGTGTGTCAATCATTCTTGGTGCCATAACAATTGATTTAAGATGTAAGAAATAAAAACAACGGACTGCCGGGAAAGATTGCCTGCACCCTACGCAGGCAACAACAAAAAGCAGGCATCATATTGCCACAACGATAGCGTCAGCAAGCAGGAAATTGAAGAATTATCAAAGATGGAATCAGTGGAGGATAGAGGGGTAGCAATCTCTGATAAAAAAGGCAGGTTGGTGATATCTTGCTTTCCAAACATACGATGAAGCGATTACGATGTTAGGCGAAGCACACAGCCAGTTTCCTCAAGAACAATCCGCATCTAAAATTACAACAACACAGTTTTCTCAACAAACGTTTTTTCTGTGCAAACTCAACAGCAACGCTGCGGATCAGCCAGTTATGCGATATGATAATTTTTAATACCATTGCCACCCAAAATGCGCCGGGAAGAGAAACGGAAGTGTTGTCTTGCCGTTTTTCTTCCCTGCAAAAAAGGAAATTATCTTCAAGCGAACAACATAAACAAACCACCATGCAACCGATCACAGACGAATTCATGCAGCAGATGCTAGCGAAAACGAAAGGATATTCCTTGCTCCTGTTGAAGCCCGGACCGAATCTTAACCGGGAGGATTTGCAATCAATTATTTGGGAACACGGACGAAGCAACTTCCGCCTGCGGGCAGAAGGATTGCTCTCCATCGTCGCCCCTGTGACGAAAGAAAGCGATATCGTCGGCATCGGTATTTTCAATGCAGATGAAGCAACTGTTCACGAACGCATGAAGGATGATCCGGCCATCCGCGAAGAAATTTTCACGTACGAGATTCTTCCCATCATGAGCTTTCCCGGCGACAGCCTCCCGTGATTAGAAGAGCTGATCTCTAACCGAACGAAAATGGAGCATTAATCAAAATGGTGCAAACCCCGGCCATGGTAAATTGGCAGGGAGATAATTTCCTCAGGGATCCAGGGCTTTCTTACAAGAGAGAAATCTTTCACCCTTCTGCTAGTGCACTGATGCTTTTAGCAGCAATCCACCCGCTGGTCCAGGCATGCTGAAAATTGAAGCCACCGGTGATGCCATCGACATCCAGCACTTCGCCTGCAAAAAAAAGATTCGGCACTTTGCGGCTCATCAGGGTGTTGGGATCCACTTCGGATACGTTAATACCCCCGGCCGTTACGAATTCTTCCTTGAAGGTGGTTTTGCCTTTAACGTCTACGACAAAATCAACCAGGTTCCGGATGAGTGCATTTTCGGTTTTTGCAGGCAGGTCGGCAAAACGCAGATCTTCTTTCACCCCCGATTGTTCCAGCAGAAAATGCCATAGCCTGTTGGGCAAACCAAAGTTGTGATTGCTGATTTTTTTAGCCGCATGCAGTTTGCGGATTTCGCTGAATGATTCTTTCAGGCTTTGTTCATTGGCATCGGGAAGCCAGTTCAGGTGCAGTTTGAAGGTGTACTGTTTTTGTTCCAGTTCTCTTGCACCCCATGCGCTCAAACGCAAAACAGCCGGACCACTCAGGCCCCAATGGGTGATAAGAACAGGTCCTTCTTCCACCAGCTTGCTGCCTTCGATTTTTACTCTCGCCGTTTCCACGCTTACGCCCATCAACGCCGTAATGGGATGCTTGGGCAAATTGAAGGTAAACAGCGAGGGAACGGGGGCGGCAAAACTGTGCCCAAGATTTTGCAGCCAGTCGAACATGGATGCCTTGGGATAACCTCCAGTTGCCAGGCACACAAAATCGGCCTGAATTTGTTCACCGCTTTGAAACTTTACGGAAAACTGCCGGCTGCCGACTGTTAACTCTCTTACGTCTGCATTCATGCGAATATCAACACCATACAGGTTGGCTTCCTGCAGCAGGCAATCAATAATGGTTTGCGAAGAATCGGTAACAGGAAACATGCGGCCGTCCTTTTCGGCTTTCATCTTAACGCCGCGTTGCTCGAACCAGTTGATGGTATCGGTTGTAAAGAATTGATGAAAGGTTTTCTTGACGAAATTTTGTCCGCGGGGGTAGCGTTTGCTCATCTCCGCAATGTCAAAAAGAGCGTGGGTGACATTGCACCGGCCACCGCCAGAAACCCTGACCTTGGAAAGTAATTTGGATGTTTTTTCTACGATGGTTACCTGCAGGCCAGGATTCATTCTCGCCGCATTGACGGCGCAGAACAAGCCACCGGCACCACCGCCAATCACAACCAGTTGTTTGCGCATTTATTCTTTAATGAAGGAAAGTGTTTTTCTTTCTGATCCGGCTTCAACCACCAGCTGGTAAAGCCCCTGCAGCAGGGATTGGGCAGAAAGCGAAAGCTGGTTGATACCGGTTGATAAACGAAATGTTTGTGTTGCGACCTGCAGGCCATTCTGCGATACCACGGTTAGCGAAGCCTGCCTGGCTGATGCTGCAGTCAGTTCTACCTCGATGTTGTTCCGCACAGGGTTTTGCTTTAAGCGAACCACGATCTGCATTTCGCTGACCCTGGCTTCCTTCAAATCGGAATACACACTGATCCCGTCTTTTGAAATCAATTTCAACCGGTACCGCAGAGAAACGTTTTGTTTTGGTGTGGCATCGACAAAATCATAGTCGGCATTGCTGCCTTTGCTGATAGCAAGTTTGCTCCCCACCTTGGTGAAATTGATTCCGTCCTCCGACCGCTCGATGTCGAAACTCTTAAAATCCTCTGTTTCCTGGATAGACCATTTCAGCAAAACCACTTTGTCGACCGCCTGCACCTGGAAAACCGTTAATGGCACAGGCGACACTACTGCTGTATCGGACTGCGCACGGCTCTCGGTCAAAAAGAAGATTGCTGCCAGGAACAGCAAACAATTTTTCATAAGCATTGTCTTTTTCTGCGGCTCAGTAGTCAGCAAAAAGATTGCCGTTTTCTTTCTCAGCCTTCTCAATTTCGGTATAATTGGAAAGAACATCGGCTTTTCCCTTCTTAACGCAAACATCGTGTTCAAAGTGTACGGAAGGCTTGCCATCTTTTGTGCGGACGGTCCAACCGTCGTCTTCAGTATACACCTCTTTTTTGCCCAGGTTGATCATGGGCTCGATGGCAATCACCAGCCCTTCTTTCATGACCGGACCTGAACCACGTTTGCCATAGTTCGGAACCTGCGGATCTTCGTGCATGCTTTTGCCAAGACCATGGCCAACTAATTCTCTCACCACACCATAGCCATTCTTTTTTTCGGTATGTTCCTGGATGGCAAAGGAAATATCACCGATCCGATTGCCGGCCACGGCTTTTTCAATGCCTTTGTACAACGACTCCTTGGTAATTTTTACCAGCTTGATCACCTCATCCGATGGACGGCCAATCATAAATGTGTAAGCATGATCGCCATGATAGCCGTTTTTAAATACACCAACGTCAATAGAAACAATATCCCCTTCTTTCAACTCGTATTTCCCCGGAAAACCATGCACCACGACATCGTTTACGGAAATGCAGGAATTGAAGGGATAGCCGTGGTAATGCAAAAACGACGGCTTGCCACCGAGGTCCTTGATCACAGTGCCGATGAAGCCATCGATATCGATCGTCTTTAACCCGGGCTTTAGAATTTTGGCAGTTTCGGTCAATGTTTTGCTCACTTGCAAAGCACTGTGCCGCATCAGTTCAATTTGTTCTTCGTTCTTATAATGAATCATAATCTTGCGCTTTCAGTTACCAGCCGCTGTCTTTCGGTTTAAAACTACCGGAAAATGAAATTTTATAGGTAGCCGATGACAGAAAGCTGATGGCATTGACAAAAAAACCCGGTAAGATGTCTCACCAGGTTTTGATTTGTAAAAAGTTTATACGTGTCTTCTTAGTAAGAAGCCTGGGTTACAGTTCTGCCCTGGATACGGCCGCTCTTCATCAAACCATCGTACTGACGCATCAGCAATTGTGTTTCAATTTGCTGAAGCGTGTCGAGGATGACACCCACCATGATCAACAGCGAAGTACCTCCAAAAAATGTGGAGAAGCTCGGCTGAACACCAAGGCGTTGTGCAATACCGGGAAGAATACCAACCAGTGCCAACAGGATGGCGCCGGGCAGCGTGATCTTATCCATAATGCCACCGATATAGTCGGCTGTTGGCTGACCTGGCTTTACACCCGGGATGAAACCATTGTTCTGCTTCAGGTTGTCGGCGATTTGTTTGGGGTTAAAGATCAGGGCTGTGTAAAGGAAAGTAAATCCAATTACAACCACCGCGTAAACGATCATATACCCAACATTCGAGTGATCCTGGAACATGCTGGCAATACCGGTACCGGTTGCTGTGCCAGTCAGGTTGAACAACGTGGGCAGGAACAAAACAGCCTGCGCGAAGATGATCGGCATAACACCGGCACTGTTTACCTTAATGGGCAGGAACTGGCGGGCACCACCAAACTGGCGGTTACCAACAATCTGCTTGGCATAGTTAACCGGTATTTTGCGAACACCTTGCACCAGCATGATACATCCCATGATGATGGCAATGAGGATAGCGATTTCAACGATGAAAAGCAGGATCAAACCGGAACGGGTTGACTTGCTTCCCAGTTCCTGCATGAACGACTGCGGTAGGCGGGCCAGGATACCGATCATGATGATCAGCGACGTACCGTTGCCCAATCCCTTGTCCGTGATCTTTTCACCCAACCACATAACGAACATCGTACCGGCCGTCAGGATAACAACGGTCGACAACCAGAAATAATCGATATACGAAGGCAGGATACCTCCGGCCTGACCGGTGATCTGGCGCAGGTAGGCTACATAAGCAGAAGCCTGAACCATGGTCACCGCAACGGTCAGGTAACGGGTCCATTGGTTGATTTTCTTACGGCCGCTCTCACCTTCTTTCTGCATCTTCTGGAATTGTGGAACCAGAACGGTCATTAACTGAACAAAGATCGACGCGGAGATGTAAGGCATGATACCCAATGCAAAAATGGATGCCTGTGAAAAGGCACCACCTGCAAACGTGTTGATCAGGCCCAGGATACCGTTGCTCTTTGTTTGTTCGGCCACACGGGTCAGTCCTTCCGGATTCACACCGGGCAACACGATATGCGTACCGACACGATAGATAAACAACAGGAGCAGGGTGTAAAGGATTTTGCTGCGCAGTTCCTCTATGCTCCAGATGTTTTTTAAGGTCTTAATTAAATTTTTCACAGAAGAGAATTATTTGAAGTCAAAATTCAAAAGTCAAAAGTAAAAATGAGGTTGGGTGGCTTGCGAAAACCCTTTTGAACTCTGTTTTTTTACCTTTGACTTTTTTTTCAATAGCATTTAAATGCAAGACATTTACGGTGCCTTGCAATATAAGACAATTTACTTCACGATTTCAACGCTACCGCCAACGGCTTCGATCGCTTGCTTGGCTTTTTCGCTGATTGCGTTCACTTTGAAGGTGAGCTTTGATTTCAATTCTCCGTTTCCGAGCACTTTTACCCTGTCAGTCTGGTTAATGAGGCCGTTGGTGTACAGGTTTTCAAGAGAAAATTCCTGCAAACCATATTTTTCCTGCAGTTGCTCAATTTGTCCAAGGTTGAACACTTTGTATTCGATACGATCGGGGTTTTTGAAGCCACGCTTCGGAACACGACGTTGGATCGGCATCTGGCCACCTTCATGGGCACGCTTGCGCTTGTAACCTGCACGGCTCTGGCCACCCTTGTTACCTTTTGTTGATGTGCCACCATGTCCGGAAGCTTCACCACGACCTAATCTTTTCTCTTTGTGAACGGCGCCTTTAGCAGGACGCAAATTGTGTAGTTTCATCTTTGATTGATTTTTACTTACGGGGTTCTTCTCCCCTCGCTTTAAGAATGATGTTAAATGCTGAATGATAAATGTTGAATGGAACTACTCATTAATTCAACATTCAACACTTATCATTCAAATAATTTATGCGACGTCTTCTACGCTGATCATGTGCTCAACTTTGCGCACCATGCCAAGGATCTGCGGAGTGGCTTCCACTTCTTTCGAAGCGTTCAACTTATTTAAACCCAGGGCCTGCAAGGTCAGTTTCTGACGCTCGGGTCTGTCGATTGGGCTTTTGACTAAAGTTATTCTTATCTTTTTCATTGTAAGTAGTTTAAGGTTTTGGGTTTAGTGTTTAAGGTTGAGGTTTTGACCAACTCAAAACTTAAAACTCTAAACTCTAAACTTTTCTTATCCGTTAAATACTTTCTTCAACGCAACCCTTCTTGTTTTGGAAACAGAGATCGGTTCACGCAAAAGAGCCAAGGCTTCAAAGGTTGCCTTTACCACGTTGTGCGGGTTGGCAGATCCCAGTGACTTTGCCAGTACGTCGGTTACACCGGCGCTCTCCAGCACAGCACGCATTGAACCTCCGGCGATCACACCCGTACCGTGAGCGGCAGGCTTAATCAGGACTTTCGCAGCGCCAACTTTAGCCAACTGGTCGTGGGGGATTGTACCGTGCATTACCGGAACCTTGATGAGATTTTTCTTTGCATCTTCAATTCCTTTGGTAATTGCTTCCTGTACTTCTTTGGCTTTACCGAGGCCGTGGCCAACAACACCGTTTTCGTTGCCCACTACCACCAGTGCAGAGAAAGAGAACGTACGACCGCCTTTGGTAGTTTTGACTACACGATTGATAGCAACTACCTTTTCTTTCAGTTCAAGGTCGCCTGCTTTTACTCTGTTTAAAATTGCTTTTGCCATTTTATTATTTCGTAATTACGTAGTTAAAAATTAGAATACCAGTCCACCTTCTCTTGCGCCGTCAGCGACAGACTTTACACGGCCATGATACAGGTAACCGCTGCGATCAAATACCACGTTCTCGATACCGAGGTCTTTTGCTTTGCGGGCAATGGCCTGGCCTACCAGTTTGCCCTTTTCGCTTTTATTTCCTGCCTGGGCAGCAATGTCCTTGTCCCTCGAAGAGGCGGCAGCGATAGTTACGGCTGCATCGTCATCGATCAACTGAACGTAGATGTCCTTATTGCTACGGAAAACAGACAGACGGGGCTTTTGTGCAGTACCGGCAATCTTTCTACGGATGCGGTAGCGGATGTTCTGCCTTCTTGTTGTTTTTGCGCTTGTTCTCATTTTTCTGTATTTAATTCACGATTCTGCCGTGAATGATTTGATGTTTGAAGTTTGAGATTTGAAATTGGAAAACTCCAATCGCAAATCTCAAATAAGAAATTTCAAATTTATTTACCAGCAGCTTTACCGGCTTTCTTGCGTACGATTTCGCCAACATAACGCACACCTTTTCCTTTGTACGGCTCAGGCTTGCGCAGGCTGCGGATCTTCGCGGCAACTGCACCGAGCAGCTGGCGGTCAGTGCTTTCCAGTGTGATAGTTGGGTTTTGACCTTTCAACTGTTCGGTAGCCACTTTCAGTTCGTTTGGAACTTCGAAGATGATGTTGTGCGAGTAACCCAAAGCCAGGTCCAGTACATTTCCGGTATTGGCAGCTTTGAAACCCACACCAATCAGTTCAAGCTTTTTTGTGTAGCCTTCTGTCACGCCTTTTACCATGTTGGCAACAAGGGCTCTTGACAAACCATGCAGGGCACGGTGACGGATTTGGTCGGTGGGTCGAGTGATATTGATGGTACCATCTTTCACTTCCACGGTAATATCACGGTCAATTGTTTCCTGCAACTGGCCTTTCGGACCTTTTACAGAAACCACGTTGTCTTTTCCGACGGTAACCGTAACACCGCTGGGAACTGTAATTGGGGCTTTACCTATACGAGACATGTTCTAAAAAGTTTTAAGTATGAAGTTTTATGTTTTACGTTGCCGACCGGTCAGCCTAGTATAGTCTCGGCTTAATGTATCTGCAACTTTAGCTGGCAACGCTTAGTAGATGTAGCAAAGAACCTCGCCACCTACGTTTTGTGCTTTTGCTTCCTTGTCGGTCAAAACGCCCTTCGACGTAGAAACGATCGCAATACCCAGGCCGTTTTTCACACGACGGAACTCGGCAGGCTTCGCATAGGTACGCAGACCCGGGCGGCTTACTCGTTCCAGCGATTGGATGGCGGGTTGCTTGGTGGCGGCATCGTATTTCAAGGCAATCTTGATCACGCCTTGCTTGTTATCGTCTTCGAATTTGTATTTCAGAATATAACCCTGGTTGTACAAAATTTCAGTCATACGCTTTTTCAGGTTCGACGCAGGGATTTCCACGATGCGGTGACCGGCCATTTGCGCATTACGAATTCTTGTCAAAAAATCTGCAATAGGATCTGTTACCATGTTTATTGTCCTCCTACACCCCGGTTCACCCGGAGCAATTGGATGTTTTAAGTTGTTTAAAGTTTTGTGTCTTGTGTTTAGTGCATGTTTCAAACTTTGACTAACCCAAAGCTTAAAACACTAAACGCAAACCTTTTTCTTACCAGCTTGCTTTCTTCAAGCCTGGAATGGTACCGTTCAACGCCATGTCGCGCAGTGCCACACGGGAGATACCGAAATAACGGCTGTAACCACGGGGACGGCCGGTCATCTGGCAACGGTTTTTCAAACGCACTTTCGAAGAGTTTTTTGGCAAGGCATCCAATGCTTTCCAATCGCCGGCAGCTTTCAGTGCTTCTCTTTTTTCAGCAAACTGTGCGACCATTCTCTCTCTTTTACGTTGTCTGGCCTTTACTGATTCTTTAGCCATAGTTTATTTTAATTTGAAAATTTGAAAATTTGAAAAACTTGAAAATGGCTGTTTCATTTGCACATTTTCTCATTTTCACATTTGCTCATTATTTTTTGACATTTTTGAAAGGCATACCCAGTTCTTTCAACAGCTCGTATGCTTCTTCGTCATTTTGAGCACTGGTAACAAACGTGATGTCCATACCGGTGATACGACTCACTTTGTCGATATCGATCTCCGGGAAGATGATCTGCTCGGTTACACCCATGGTGTAGTTACCGCGACCATCGAATGACTTCTCGTTTACCCCTTTGAAATCGCGTACACGGGGAAGCGCAACGGAGATCAAACGATCCAGGAATTCATACATCTTTTCACCGCGCAGCGTAACTTTTGCACCAATCGGCATGTTCTTACGCAGCTTAAAGTTCGAAATGTCTTTTTTTGACATTGTCGCAACCGCTTTCTGACCGCTGATGGTTGACAATTCTTCAAGAGCAATGTCTACCAACTTCTTGTCATTCACCGCACCGTTCACACCACGGTTGATAGAGATCTTTTCCAAACGGGGAACCTGCATGAAGGATTTGTAGTTAAACCGCTTCTGCAATGCCGGTGCCACTTCGTTGGCATATTTTTCCTTTAATCTTGGAGTTACTTTAGTTTTCGTAGCCATTAGATGATCCCTCCAGATTTTTTAGATATACGAACTTTTTTATCGTCTTTTACTTCACGCTTTACCTTGGTGGCTTGCTTGCCGTCCCACAGCATCACGTTGGAGATAGCGATGGGAGCTTCTTTCTTCACGATACCGCCTTTGGTATTTTGCGCAGAAGGTTTTGTGTGCTTGGTGATGATATTCACACCGTCTACAATCACTTTACCATCTTCCACCAGCACCTCTTTCACCTCGCGAGGCTTTTTCAGGTCCTTGTCATCTCCGGCAATCACAACCACCTGGTCGCCTTTGCGGATGTTGTACTTGGGTTTAAATCTTGTCTTCATTTTTTATGGTTCCTTTTTCCCTCCCATTCCAACGGGAGGAGGAGTTTGCAAAATTAATTAAGTGAAGCGGGAAAGGTGAAACGGAAGACCGGAGTTAACGACAATTTGAGAGTTCCTCCGGTTTCACGTTTAACGTTTCTCGTCTCACGTTTACAGCACTTCCGGTGCCAGAGAAATAATCTTCATGTAGCCTTTATCGCGGAGCTCACGGGCAACAGGGCCGAAAATACGGGTACCTCTTGGCTCGTCGGCGGCGTTCAGGATCACAACCGCGTTATCATCGAAACGGATATAAGATCCGTCTTTGCGACGCAATTTGTTCTTTGTGCGAACGATTACCGCTTTTGCAACGGTACCTTTCTTAATACCACCGGCAGGGATGGCATCCTTTACCGTCACCACAATTTTATCGCCTACGCCGGCGTAGCGCTGACCACTGTTTCCCAATACACGGATACACAGTACTTCTTTCGCACCACTGTTATCCGCTACGGCCAAACGAGATTCTTGCTGGATCATTTTATTTAGCTTTTAGCTTCAGGCTGCAAGCTGCAAGCCTGCCTCCTACTGTTTTAAAATCATTATTATTATACTAACTGCCTGCTTTATGTAGCTCAAAGCTTGTGGCTTGTCGCTAATAGCCTGCAGCTTTTCTTACTTCACTTTCTCGACAATCTCTACCAGTCTCCAACGCTTAGTTTTGCTCAGCGGACGGGTTTCATGAATGCGGACAACGTCACCGATGCTCGCTTCGTTCTTTTCGTCGTGCGCATGAAACCGGGTCGTCTTTTTAATGAATTTACCATAGATTGGGTGCTTTACCTTACGCTCTACGGCAACAGTGATGGTTTTGTTCATCTTGTTGCTGGTAACCACACCAATTCTTTCTTTCCGTAAATTTCTTGTTGTTGTTGCTTCAGCCATATATTTAAGCTTTTAGCTTCTAGCTTCAAGCTACAAGCTTGCGGCTCGTAGCTAACAGCTTGTAGCTGTTATTAACCTTGTTGTTTCTTTTTTAATTCAGTTTTCAAACGGGCCACTTCTCTGCGCAGGTTGCGGATGTTCATTGGGTTTTCCAACGGAGAAATAGCGTGTGCAAATTCAAGCTTCTTTAAACGCAGCTCATCTTCCTGAATACGGGCAGTTAAGTCTTCCACGCTCAGCGCCTGAATGCTTTTTTTGAAATCAACTGTCTTTGACATTGTATTGTAATTTGAAAATTCGAAAATTTGAAAATTTGAAAATGAAGAGATGGTTCAAGCCATTTTCACATTTTCATATTTTCACATTATCACATTAATTAAGCTTCAGCCAGGTCGTGACGCTTGATGAATTTTGTTGCAATAGGCAGTTTACCGGCTGCCAGTTTCAGGGCGCCCTGTGCCACTTCTTCCGATACACCATCAATTTCGAAGATGATGCGACCGGGTTTTACCACGGCAGCCCAGTACTCCAGGTTACCCTTACCTTTACCCATACGCACCTCTGCAGGTTTGTTGGTGATCGGCTTGTCTGGGAAAATACGGATCCACACGTTCCCTTCACGCTTCATGTGACGGGTCAGGGCCTGACGGGCAGCTTCGATCTGGCGGTCAGTAATCCAATGGTCTTCCAAAGCTTTCAATGCATAAGAACCGAAAGAGATGGTTGTGCCTCTTTTCGCGTCGCCTTTCATGCGACCTTTCTGCATCTTTCTGTGCTTTGTTCTTTTCGGCTGTAACATAACTTGTTTATCGTTTGTGGTTTGTAGTTCGTGGTAAAACCTTCAACTAAAACCTGTCTTTACAATTTTTGTA
Organism: Flavisolibacter nicotianae; assembly: GCF_003628535.1. Classification (GTDB taxonomy): domain Bacteria; phylum Bacteroidota; class Bacteroidia; order Chitinophagales; family Chitinophagaceae; genus Flavisolibacter; species Flavisolibacter nicotianae. Next base: position 224,032 of record NZ_RBCI01000008.1, on the reverse strand, counting down.
CTGTTCCTCGTTTCCAGCTTATGGCTGGCAGCTTGCGGCTCTTATCGGCGTCCACCACCTTGTCCGCCCTGACGGCCACCGCCTCTGCGATCGCCACCGCCACCACGGCGCTCACCTCTGTCATCGCGACGACCGAAATCACCACGGTTATCTCTTCTTCCGCCCATTTCACCGCCTTCTTTTCCGCCGATGATATTGGGGTTCAGGTCACGCTTTGCCAATACCTCACCACGGCAGATCCATACTTTGATACCGATCTTTCCGTATACAGTTTGCGCAAAAACGTTTGCATAATCAATGTCCATCCGGAATGTATGCAGGGGAACACGACCTTGCATGAACTTTTCGCTACGGGCAATCTCCGCACCGCCCAGGCGTCCGCTCAGCTGCACTTTAATTCCTTCGGCACCCATGCGGAGAGCAGAAGCAATCGCCATCTTCGTGGCACGCTTAAAGTTGATGCGGTTTTCGATCTGGCGGGCAATGGTATCGCCAACGATCATTGCATCCAGTTCAGGACGACGGATCTCGAGAATGTTGATCTGAACATCTTCCTTACCGGTCAGCTTCTTCAATTCTTCTTTCACACGATCAACCTCGCCACCACCTTTTCCGATGATGATACCAGGCTTTGACGTATGGATGGTGATGATCAGTTTTCCAAGCGTACGCTCAATCACGATCTTGGAGATACCACCTTTATTGATACGGGCATTCAGATACGTTCTGATTTTGTTATCCTCAATCAGTTTGTTGGCAAAGTCTTTCTTGTTGCCATACCAGTTAGATTCCCATCCGCGGATGATACCTAACCTGTTACCAATCGGATTTGCTTTTTGACCCATGATTATATTTTATGTACGATTTTGAATTAAGGTTTTGCGTCTACAATGACAGTGACGTGATTGCTTCTTTTGCGAACGCGGTAACCACGACCTTGCGGAGCGGGACGCATGCGCTTCAGCGTTCTGGCACCATCAACGAAGATGGTTTTTACATACAGAGAACCCTCGTCACCACCTTCGTTTTTCTGCTTCCAGTTGCTGATGGCACTCAGCACCAGTTTACGCATAGGCACCGCCGGGTGTTTTGGATTGTGCTCCAGAACCGCCAGGGCCTTTTCTACTTGCATGCCACGGATCAAATCGGCCAGGAGGCGCATTTTACGGGGCGATGTCGGGTAATTTCTCAGTTTTGCTACTGCTTCCATTTTATATCTTGTTTGGTGTTTTGGGTCTTGAGTTTTGAGTTTCGTGTACTTCACTCAAAACTCTAAACGTTAAACTCAAAACTGTTTTATCCTTTTTTACTTGAGTGTCCTTTGAAGTTACGGGTAGGTGCAAACTCGCCGAGCTTGTGACCAACCATGAACTCTGTTACATACACAGGAATGAATTTGTTCCCGTTGTGTACAGCGAACGTGTGACCAACAAAATCAGGAGTGATTGTCGAACGACGGCTCCAGGTTTTAATCACACCTCTTTTTGTTTTACCGTCATTGATCGCAACAACTTTATCTTCTAAATGAGCTGCTACGTAAGGACCTTTTTTAATTGAACGAGCCATGTGTTATTTCGAATTACTGATGTTAAAAGATTGATTATTTCGCCAGTTTGGAACCATTCTTACGCTGGATGATCAGCTTGTCGCTTCCTTTACCCTTGGTGCGTGTTTTCAACCCACGAGAGTATTGGCCGTTTCTGCTGCGAGGCTGGCCACCGGAGGCTTTACCTTCACCACCACCCATCGGGTGATCCACAGGGTTCATGGCAACACCACGGTTTCTTGGCTTGATCCCTTTCCAACGGTTGCGACCGGCTTTACCCATTGACTGGAGCTGGTGATCCGAGTTGGAAACAACGCCGACTGTTGCATGACAATTAATCAATACTTTGCGCAATTCGCCACTCGGCATTTTCAATACAGCATACTTCTCTTCTTTGTTCGACAACTGCGCAGAAGAACCGGCAGAGCGGGCAATTTTACCACCCTGGCCAGGCTGCATTTCGATGTTGTGAACCACAGTACCCAACGGCATATTTTTCAACTGGAGCGTATTACCCAGTTCAGGCGCCACGGCTTCGCCGCTGACAACCGTCATTCCCACCTGCAGACCTTGCGGGCAAAGGATGTAACGCTTTTCACCGTCTGCATAATTCAGCAGGGCGATGAACGCCGTACGGTTCGGATCGTACTCGATGGTTGCCACCTTTGCAGGGATTTCTTTTTTATCCCGCTTGAAATCGATGATACGATACGCATTCTTGTTACCGCCACCGATGTAACGCATCGCTCTGCGACCAGAGGAGTTACGACCACCGGAACCTTTCTTTGACTCGAGCAAAGATTTTTCCGGCGTGTCTGTTGTGATCTCAGCATATGCATTGCCAATTCTCCAACGAGTACCGGCTGTAATGGGTTTGTATTTTCTTAGTGCCATGTTTGCAATTTTTGCGGCCTTGCGGGCCATTCTTTTTAAGTCAAAATTCAAAAGTCAAAAGTTGGTCTTTTGTCTTTCTACTTCTTAGATGTTCGAGTAAAGATCAATTGTTTCGCCTTCGGCAACTGTTACCAGCGCTTTCTTGTAAGCCGATTTTTGTCCTTGTACAAAACCTTTTTTAGTGTAGCGGGTTTTGTTTTTACCAGGAACCACAATTGTGTTGACATCAACGATTGTTACACCGTAAACGGCTTCAACAGCTTTCTTGATTTCCAGCTTGTTGGCTTTACGGGCTACCTTGAAAGCATAGCGGCGCAGGCTTTCCTGCTGGCCGTTTGCCTTTTCGGTTAGGATGGGTTTTATTAATACTTCAGAAGGTCTCATCTGAAAAAAATTTGAAAATTTAGAAATTTGAAAATTTGAAAAGGAACGAACCGGCCATTTTCAAATTTTCATAGTTGGCTTAAGCTGCAGCTTCTTCCTCGTTACCGGCAAAGATCTTGGCAGCGCCTTCGGTCAATACCAGCACTTCGGAATTCACGATATCGTAGGTATTTACATCGCTCAGCAACGTGGTCAATACTGACGGAATGTTGCGGCTCGATACGTATACGTTTTCGTTGTATTCCGGAAGAACAAAAATGCTCTTCTTCTCGCCTACCTTCAGGCTGTTCAGGATACCGGCAAAGGTTTTTGTCTTCGGTGCATCCAGGGTTACATCTTCAACGATGACGATCGCATTTTCCTTTGCCTTGTGCGCAAGGGCTGACATTTTCGCCAGGTCTTTCACCTTGCGGTTCAGCTTGACTTCGTACTTGTGCGGCTTGGGACCGAAGATAGTACCACCACCTTTGTACAGCGGGTTACGAATGTTGCCCTTACGAGAGCCACCGGTACCTTTTTGCTTGTGCAGTTTGCGGCTGGCACCTTGCACTTCGGCACGGGTTTTTACTTTGTGTGTACCCTGGCGCTGGGCTGCCAGGTATTGCTTTACAGCAAGGTAAATGGCGTGGTCGTTTGGCTCGATACCAAAGATTTCTTCAGGAAGCTCAACAGTTCTACCTGTTTCTTGTCCTTGTATGTTGAATACTTTTACTTGCATGATAATTTTTATTTTATCACTGGCTTATCCGTACGGACACGCCAGCGGCGTGTCCCTATTTCTGGATTAAAACGATTGAACCATTATGGCCCGGAACTGAACCACTTACCAAAATGAAATTTTTCTCAGGGAAAATCTTAACGATCTTCAGGCCTTTCACCTTTACACGGTCGGTACCCATACGGCCGGCCATGCGCATGCCTTTGAATACACGGGAAGGGTAAGACGAACCACCGATCGAACCCGGAGCTCTTTGACGGTCGTGCTGACCGTGAGAAGCTTCACCCACACCACTAAATCCGTGGCGCTTAACAACACCCTGGAAGCCTTTACCTTTTGTGGTACCGACAACCTCGACTTTTTCGCCTTCGGCGAAGATGTCTACTGTGATGGTGTCACCAATATTTTTGTCGAGAGAAGAGTTGCGAAATTCCTTTACAAATTTCTTAGCCGGAGTGCTGGCCTTGGAGAAGTGTCCTTTTTCTGCTGCAGTGGCGTGTTTGTCTTTCTTGTCGCCGAAGGCTACCTGGATAGCGCTGTAGCCGTCTGTGTCCTGTGTCTTGACTTGCGTAACGACGCAAGGACCAGCTTCGATAATCGTACAAGCGGTTTGTTTGCCGCTCGGATCGAAGACGCTGGTCATCCCAATTTTTTTACCAATGATACCTTTCATTTGTTTTGCGGTTTAATCCCCGCAAGGTTGTGCAAGACAGACCCATTGGTATAGTTGGGTCTTCAATCCTGGTTCATCATCCGACCTTTTCTTTTATCTCGCTTTACGCGGTCCGCTCGTGGCGGCTTCAGAAGTACCGGCGACAAACAAACCTCGAAGGGCTTGTTTATATGTAATGTGCGGTTTTACCCGCATTTTGTTTCAGAGCTCTTTTTTCGCTTCCCGGAAAACGGGATTCGGTTGAGAGATGAGAAATGGTTTTATAAGAACTGCTTGCCTTTGGTAAGGACTTCTTTTACGCTTTGATTTCAACCTCAACACCAGAGGGCAAATCCAGCTTCGACAGGGCATCTACGGTTCTTGAAGAAGAAGTGTAGATATCCAGCAGGCGCTTGTGAGTGGCCAACTGGAACTGTTCGCGGCTCTTTTTGTTCACGTGGGGTGAACGCAACACGGTAAAGATCTTCTTGCGGGTAGGCAGAGGAATTGGACCTGTAACTACGGCGCCGGTGCTACGAACAGTCTTAACAATTTTCTCTGCTGATTTGTCTACCAGGTTGTGGTCGTAAGACTGAAGTTTAATTCTGATTCGTTGTGACATAATCGATTCCCATTTTTTACAATGGGAGTGCAAAAGTAGGGGATCATTTCATATGCACAAAGAAAGACAAAAGTTTTTTTGTGAAGAAAGGCCTAAAGCAACCGGAAATGGGCAGGCGGCGACCGGCTTTGGGTAAAAAAAGGCAAATCTTAGGGTAAACTCAATTGCCCAGGTCGGCCAAGATTCTTAGAAGATTGGAGCTTTCCAGGTTCGCGAAGGCGATTTACTTTAAATAGAACAGATCGCTCCTGACTGCGCTAAGGAAAGAATCACGATCAATTCTTCTTGGCCAGTTTCAGGCTTAAGGTCGCAAAACCGTGGAGGTTGGCATGCTCAATCCTGAAGCGATGCCATCCGCCGAGGTTAATGCCCACCCTCCTGTTTGGCGCCTCGTCGAATGTATACTTCGACGGCTCCCATTCATCGATCACCAGCTTTCCATCAATATATACCCTTACGGCATCGTCCCAGGTAACGCTCAGCTCGTAGAGGCCTTTGTCCATCTCGGCCTTACCCTCGGCGATAGTCAGAAACTGCTGGTACGAACTGTCCTTCGTTTTGATTCCACTCCACCAGGCGTAGTCAAGCCTGTCCACAGATTCTACCTTGATGGGTTGTTGTGTTTCCAGGTTTTTCAATGTTTCCTTTTTGACCGGGTTACTGGCACTATCAAAGGCAAACCATTTTACCGTAAACGGTATAGGCTGAAAAAACTTTTTGAATTGGAAGCGGTATGGCCGGTTTGCTGCCACCCGGTTTCCAAACACATCGGTAAATGCCGGCCCGCGGTATTCGGCCGTAACAACAATGTCATGCTTCGCTCCTGCTTTTTTGGTTATCCTGAGTTTACCGGGAAAGCTGTCGCCTGCCGCCTGGTAATCTACCGCTCCTTTCACCGAAACGATCTTCCATTTACCCCTGGGACCAAACACGTCAAATTCCATTTTGCCTGCCGTATCGGTTGGATTCGAATTCCAAAGAATCGGGTAGCCATAATCATAAGGTCCCCATTCTGTCATGCGAATGTTTTTGCGTCCCGCCAGCTTGCCGTTTCCTTTAAAAGCATCCATTCCATTTGGCAGGCTGTAGTCGAATGCTGCGGTATCGTAAACCCGTTGCGGCACACTGTCTAGGTTGGTAACCGTACTGTCTTTGTTGTATTGTTTCGCGTTTTCGGAATAGACGTTGTCAAAAATGGCCAGGCTATCGGTCCGCTGCAGGTCAAAGACTGTTCCGTTGCGGCTGAAATTGTTGGTACCGATCGTGTAGTCCACGCTTCGCGTATCGCGGAATTTTGCATAGCCCCAATCCAAAGGCTGCTGTGGCCGCGACCAAATTTTAATGGCCTCTTTGTTCTCCAGGAAAGTATTGCCAGTAATCTCGTTGTGCTGCCCATGTTCGATGGCAATGGCAACGCGGTTGTTGCGAAATTGGTTATCGGCAATGGCCGAGTGGAAACTGTATCCGCCCCACACCCCATGATCACATTCGTAAATCCGGTTGTGAGCAATGATGTTGCGGCTAAACGTTACTTCAACACCATTGGTGGGTGAATAGGAAAAGTCGTTGAAGAGAAGTTGATTGTCGTTGCAGCCGCCCTGTCCCGTGTCCATGGTCGACTGGCCCGCCCATAAGAAAAAGCCGTCGCCGCTGTGCGTAACGGAGTTTTTAAAAAACAGGTTGCCGCTGCTTTGCTCATAAACCAGGATGCCGGCACTATCCTGTCCCCTGTTATACACCCCATGGCTATAGCCACGCACATTAAAGTTTAGACGGTTATGCAGTACCTTGTTGTAGCTACTGCGATAAAAGCCCAGGCCCAATCCTGAATTATACGAAAAATCGTTGTTGTAGATCATGGCGCCAACGCAGGCCGTCATCAGCAGGGCGTTTTGACCGCCGGTAACTTTGTTGCCAGAAATCACGGCGCCGTTGCACCCCTTTAAGTAAATAGCAGCCCCGTAGCGAAGCCATTCGTCGTTTTCGTTGTGGTGATGGCTCAGCCAGTCGGAAATGTCTTCTTTCTCCTGCGTGCTATTAAGGCGCTGCCGGTAATTATAACTGAAATCGCAGTTTTCGATTTTCAGCCCTTCAACATTACGGGCCAGCACGGCAACTTTATAGCCCCTGGCTGTCAGGTTTTTGATCGTAATGTTTTTCCCGCCTTTGATCAGAACCGCCACGCCGTAAAATTCATCCGGGTTCTTTTTGGTGGAGCTTCCCCGCAACACCGCATGATTGAAATCGACGGTGATATTGTCTCCCATAATTACGATGGCACTCTTGGTCAAACTGTCGAAACCATTCAATGCATACACCCCCTTTTTGATTGTTGCCGACCGGGTGATGGTCATGCCTCGATGAAGCATTACCTGCGCCTGAACCGAGAAACATATCAGCAACAGGAAAACGAGCCATCCTATTTTTTTATTCATCCTTTTCGTTTTACTTGCACCGCTTTTGTGAGCGCTAAATTTAATGAATGCCGACAGAGATCACCCCTGAAAAAAAAGAATCGAGGACGAAGAAACTGGTGAAGTTGCTTGTCAAGATCGTGATTACTGTTCTTTGTTTTTGGTATATCTCCCGGAAGATTGATTTCGGCAAAGCATTCGATGCCCTGCAAACAGCCAATTGGGCCTTTTTCGTGTTGGCAGTTTTGGCCTACATTCTTTCAAAACTGGTGGCCGCTTACCGGCTCAACATCTACTTTCAAAATATCAGCCTCCATCTGCCGCAGTGGCAAAACATCAAGCTTTACTGGCTCGGCATGTTCTACAATCTTTTTCTACCGGGATCTATCAGTGGCGATGCTTACAAAGTGGTTGTGCTGAACAAGCGGTTTGGTGCATCCTATCGAAAAACCAGTGCTGCCGTACTGCTCGACCGGTTCAGCGGCTTGCTTGGCCTGGGTGTTCTGCTTTGTATTTACGGCGTAATTGTGTTTGACAATAAAACGTACGACCTGGTATTGGTTGGCGGATGCCTGCTCGCCATTGCGGCTTTGTATTTTACGATTGCAAAATTTTTCACCGATTTTCTTCCCGGCTTTCTGCCCACGTTTTTCTGGGGTCTTGTCGTGCAGGCCATCCAGGTGGGGGGCATCTACCTGATTTTATCGGCCCTGCACATCACTGCAAATGGCAAGGAATGGGTGTTTATCTTTCTTTTTGCCTCGGTCGTTTCGGTCCTGCCGCTTTCACTGGGCGGAGGGCTGGGCACAAGGGAAGTCGTGTTTGCCGAAGGCGCCACCTATTTTCATATCGATCCGCATGTTGCCGTCATCATCAGCCTTCTTTTTTACCTGAGCAGCGTGGCTGGCGCTGCCTGGGGCGCCTATTTCGTCTTTCACGATCCGCTGCAGGGAATGACACCCTCCAAACAATCACCGTAAACGAATTCCCAAATAATGGCCGAAAGGCATCGTTATAAAAAAGGCCGGCTACAAAGCCGGCCTTCTCTATTGTAAAAAAACATCTTACTGTACCAAATGCACAGTATCCACGACAGTCACATTGTTCACGGTTACGTTGACACCTGCTTTTGTCTGCGACTTGAATGTGCTGTTGCCAGGCACAAAGGCCAGTGAATAGGAACCTGCATTCAACCCTTTCAGCATGTAGGCACCGCTCACGGTATGCGTTCCGGCTACCGTATCGGTTCCCTGCAAAGCATAAACGGCTGTGGCAATACTATCCGGCGTTACAAAACCACGTACACTGCCGCCGATGGCTTCCAGGGTTGTGCGGATCACCGGCTTCAATAGGTATTTTCCATTCCCGGTCTGAACGATTGAACGGGATGCATCAAAGTCCATCAACAGTTTGTACGTCACGCCTTCGTTTACATCCTGGTGGATATTCAGTTTCAGCCCGGATTGTTGTGCACTGGGCGTTTGGAGTTTAATTGTTTGCCCGTTGACCCGCACAAAATTGTTATCGCCCAAAATGAGACGGATTTGTTCGATGCGGCCGGTGTTGATCTGCGCATCGGCCAGTACGGTATCTTTCCCGTTGGCCAGCCGCAGGATATCGTAACTGCCGGTTTTTACGCCATTCAGGCTTACCCAGCCGTTTGCGGTATCGTTTGAATAATTGATGCGGATATCCTGCACGTCGATGTTCACTTCATCATAATTGCCCGGGCCATCGGTCAGCGCCACCTGCATGTGGGCTTTGCCATCGCCGGAGGAAACATCATTTTTGGAACAAGCATAAAAAGAGAAAACGGTAGCTGCAGCAGCCAATACGAGGAAACGTTTAGTTTTCATGACAGAAAAATTTTCCTGTCACGGGCAAGGATGGTGCCAATGTTAAAGAACGTGAAAATGGGCTCCGAAGAGCCCGCAGGACAATTGACCCGGTTGGTGTTTTTCATAGGCCAGTAACGGCCAGTATGAAGAGGGGCAATTATCTTGACTCAAAGACAAAATCAATGCCTAAACGGTTGCATGCTGTTTCTAATTAGATTTTTTTTCAATAAAAAATCCCGTCAGTTGCCCGACGGGATTTTTATTTCGAGAATACCAATTCTTATTCAGCGCTCACTTTGCCCTTGCTCTTCGCGATCACTTCTTCAGCGATGTTGTTCGGAGCCGGAGAGTAGTGAGAGAACTCCATCGTAGACGATGCACGACCGGAAGACAGCGAACGCAGTTGGGTTACATAACCAAACATTTCGCTCAGCGGAACTTTGGCCTTGATCACCTGTACGCCTGCACGGGTATCCATACCTTCCATCATACCGCGACGACGGTTCAGGTCACCGGTAACATCACCCATGTACTGGTCAGGAGTCAGCACTTCCACTTTCATGATCGGCTCCAGCAAAACAGGTTTTGCTTTTCTTGCCGCTTCGCGGAAACCTTGCTTGGCGCAAAGTTCGAACGACATGGCGTCCGAGTCAACCTGGTGGAACGAACCATCAAAAATGCGCACTTTCATGTTGTCAACCGGGTAAGAGGCCAGCACACCGGTACCCATCGACGCTTCGAAGCCTTTCTGGATTGGCGTGATGAATTCTTTCGGAATGGAACCACCGAAGATATCGTTCACGAACTGGAAATTCTTGTCCGGGTTTGCTTCTTTCCAATCAGCATCAACCGGTCCGAGGTTGAAGACGATATCGGCAAACTTACCACGACCACCCGACTGCTTTTTCAGCACTTCACGGTGTTCGACAGTTGTGTTGAATGCTTCTTTATAGGCAACCTGGGGAGCACCCTGGTTTACTTCTACTTTAAATTCGCGACGCATACGGTCAACGATGATCTCCAGGTGCAATTCACCCATACCGCTCAACACGGTCTGGCCTGTATCTTCATCTGTTTTTACACGCAGTGTCGGATCTTCTTCAATCAGCTTTGCAATGGCCATACCCATTTTGTCAACGTCGGCCTGCGTTTTCGGCTCAATGGCGATAGAGATCACCGGCTCCGGGATGAACATGTTCTCCAGCGTGATCGGGTGGTTCTCGTCGCAAAGGGTATCACCGGTTTTGATTTCTTTGAAACCAACCGCTGCACCAATATCACCAGCCTCGATGAAGTCGATCGGGTTTTGTTTGTTGGCAAACATCTTCATGATACGGCTGATCCGCTCCTTCTTACCGCTGCGTACGTTCAGTACGTATGAACCGGCATCGAGGTGGCCAGAATAAGCCCGGAAGAAGGCCAGGCGACCAACGAACGGGTCAGTCATGATCTTGAAGGCCAGGGCTGCAAAAGGTTCTTTGGCATCCGGTTTCCGCGTGATTTCCTCACCTGTGTTGGGATCTGTACCTGTTACGGCTTCAATATCAACCGGAGAAGGCAGGTAGCGGCAAACAGCATCCAGTGCCGTTTGTACACCTTTATTTTTGAAAGAAGAACCGCACATCATTGGAACGATGCTCAGGTCGATGGTTGCTTTGCGGATCGCTTCGTGCACTTCGGCTTCCGTAATTGTGCTCGGATCGTCGAAGAATTTCTCCAGCAACTTGTCATCGTATTCAGCAACGGCTTCAATCAGGTTTTGTCTCCACTCGTTTACTTCGTCCACCATGTCAGCAGGGATAGCGATCTCGTCGAACGTCATTCCTTCTGTTTCCATGTGCCAAACGATGCCCTTCATTTTGATCAGGTCAACCACGCCTTTGAAATCATCTTCAGCGCCGATCGGAAGCTGCAGGGGAACGGCTTTCGCACCCAGCATTTCTTTTACCTGGTTTACCACCATCAAAAAGTCGGCACCCTGGCGGTCCATTTTGTTGACGAAACCGATCCGCGGTACACGGTAACGGTTTGCCTGGCGCCATACGGTTTCCGATTGAGGCTCTACACCATCAACCGCAGAAAACAGGGCAATCAGGCCATCCAGTACACGCATGGAACGCTCTACTTCTACGGTAAAGTCCACGTGACCCGGAGTATCGATAATGTTGAAATAGTATTTTTTTGTATCGGGAGTTGCCTTACCTAATACAGTAGGGAAATTCCACTGGCAGCTTACCGCCGCAGAGGTAATGGTAATCCCTCTTTCTTTTTCCTGCTCCATCCAGTCGGTTGTAGCAGCCCCGTCATGCACCTCACCAATCTTGTGGATCATGCCGGTATAGCGCAAAATACGCTCTGTAGTGGTCGTCTTACCCGCATCGATGTGGGCGGCGATACCAAAGTTGCGTTGAAATCTTAAGTCTGCCATGATTGATTAAAATTGAATTTGGAGCGCAAAGGTAAGCGTTTAGCCCTGAAATCCGGCAAAAGAAAAGGGCCAAAATCGTTAACCCTAGATTAAATCCGGTTGAAATCCGGCGCCTTCTGTTTGGTGCAGGAAAGCACTCTTGAACGGTCGCTGTAAACAAGGACGTAAAAAAACAAAGTCCAACAATCACTATTCTAAAGTACTTACGGATGGTGTGAAAAGAAACAAACAAAAGAACGACACGGCATGTTGCAACTCTACCAGAAAATTTCGGATGACATTTTTCACACGCTGCGATTGCGCAGGTCGAAGCACGAGTAGCATAAGCAAACCAGTTAGAACGACCTGCGACGCAGACGCAGCGCACATTTCCCATGCATGCGTTTGCATTGCACCTGTCAACTTCCTTCGCAGATTCACATGAAGACAGTCTTGCAGAAGCAAAAAATAGGTGTGCACAATTTTTGCAAATAATTTATCATTCGTAATTTCATTACGGATATTTATTAACCCTTACTTAAAACCCATTAAACATGGCAAAAGCAACAAAAAAAGCAGCCCCTAAAAAAAGCAGTGCCTCCTCGAAGGGAGCCGCTAAAAAAGGTGGTGCAAAAAAGGCGGCGCTTCCAAATCTGCGTCTAAATCCTCTGCCAAAGGTGCTGCGAAGAAAACAGCAGCCAAGAAAGGCGGCATGATGTCGAAGGGCGGCGCAGCCAAAGGTGCAGCCAAAAAAAGCAGTGCCTCCTCAAAGGGAGCCGCTAAAAAAGGTGGTGCTTCCAAAGCCAAAAAAGGCGGCGCTTCCAAATCTGCGTCTAAATCCTCTGCCAAAGGTGCTGCGAAGAAAACAGCAGCCAAGAAAGGCGGCATGATGTCGAAGGGCGGCGCAGCCAAAGGTGCAGCCAAAAAAGCAAGTTCAAGTGCATCGAAAAGCGCAACAAAAACAGCCGTAAAAAGCACAAGCGGTGGCCGTAGCGCAACCCGTAGCGGTGGTTCTTCCGCAACCAGAAGCGGATCAGCAACAAAGAAGAGCGCAGGATCGCCTTCAAAAAGCACACGCAGCAGCGCAGCCAAGAAAGGCGCAAGCCGCCGTAGCAGCAATGAATCGACCTTACCTATTGGTGGCATGACCGGCGGTACGGGCGGCTCTTACGAAGGTTCTGATTTTGCCACGGGCTCGCAAACGCCGGAAGGTATCACGACACCTTCGACCGATGTATTTGACAGCGGCATTGCCGGTGGCCCAACCAACGGTGAAGGCGAAGAGAATCCGGGTTCTGCCTCCTAAAAACAAGAAAGAACGAGACATAAAAAAATATCCCGCCAGAAGCGGGATATTTTCATTTATAGAACCGATGTTCCTTAGACTTTGAAGTGAGCGAAAGCCTTGTTGGCTTCGGCCATACGGTGGGTATCTTCTTTCTTTTTGAAAGCGGCGCCTTCACCCTTGGCAGCGGCAACGATTTCGTTGGCCAGCTTATCAGCCATGCTGCGACCGTTTCTTTCGCGGCTGTAGCGGATCAGCCATTTAATGCTCAGGGAAATCTTCCTGTCCTGGCGAACTTCAGACGGGATCTGGAAGGTGGCACCACCGATACGACGGCTGCGTACTTCCACGGCTGGTGTTACATTGGCCAGGGCTTTGCGCCAGATTTCATAACCTTCTTCACCGGTTATTTTCGAAACTCTTTCCAGGGCGTTGTAGAAGATATCAAAGGCAACGCTTTTCTTTCCTTCCCACATAATGTTGTTCACAAAACGGGTCACCAGTTTGTCGTTGTAACGGGGATCCGGGGCGAGGGGAAGTTTTTTGGCTTGTGCTTTACGCATGTAGTTTAATTTTTAAGTCACCGCAACGGCAGAATGTCTTCAAGTATTAAAACTTTACTCTGTATTGCGGCCGGTATTACGAAAAACTATTTCTTTCCTTTTGCAGGCGCACCTTTTGCACCGGCTTTTTCCTTCTTGGTACCGTACTTGGAACGGCTCTTCTTGCGGTCTTTTACACCGGCCGTATCCAGAGAACCGCGTACGATATGGTAACGTACACCCGGCAGATCCTTTACACGACCACCGCGGATCAGGACGATCGAGTGCTCCTGCAGGTTGTGGCCTTCACCAGGGATGTAGGCAATGACCTCCACTTTATTGGTCAAACGAACTTTGGCAACTTTGCGGAGAGCTGAGTTCGGCTTCTTTGGCGTGGTTGTGTACACACGGGTACAAACACCGCGGCGCTGCGGACAAGCGTCCAGCGCTCTTGACTTGCTTTTTGCACGAATGATCTCTCTTCCTTTACGTACTAATTGTTGTATAGTAGGCATTACGAACCTTAAATTTTGGGACGGCGAAGGTAGGGGAAAGATTTGAGAATGGGAAAGCGGTTTGACTTTTTTTTCAGATTTTAGAAGTTTGTTGGCAATAACAAAGGCAAAATCCGAAAGTGAAACCTAAAAATAAGGTTCAAATGTTTTGATAGCCCTTTTGAATTTCGCCTTTTTACTTTTGCCTTTCTATGGCAAAATGGGTTTTCCTGAACGACTCGTTCGTGGCAGAAGAGAAAGCGATGCTGCATTTCCGTGACCTTTCGTTTCAACGAGGGTATGGCGTTTTTGATTTCTTCCGTCTGGCGGGGTCTAAGCCGCTGTTCCTGGATGACCACCTCGACCGGTTCAACCGGTCGGCAGAAGGACTGCATCTCCCCTTGCCTACCCCAAAAAAAGAATTGAACGACATCGTTCTTGACCTGGTGCAGAAAAACGATCTGCCAGGTACGGGCATTCGGCTTAGCCTTTCGGGGGGATATTCTGAAGACGGCTTCAACATTGGCCAGCCAAATTTCCTGGTCTCCCAGCACAGTTTTACGCCACCCCCGGCCAGCCAGTTGGACAAAGGCATCCGGCTCCTCACCTACTCTTATCAACGGCAATTGCCGCATATCAAGTCGATCGACTACCTCATGGCCATTTGGTTGCAGCCCCAACGGGCTGTCCAGGGAGCAGACGATATCCTCTATCACCACAACGGTTTCATCAGCGAATGCCCCCGCAGCAATTTTTTCCTGGTCACAGCCGATGACCGCGTTGTTACACCGTCGGAAAACATCTTATCCGGCGTCACCCGGAAAAAAGTGCTGGACCTGGCCAAAGAATATTTCCAGGTGGAAGAAAGACCGGTAGGCCTGGCAGAAATTCAAACGGCAAAGGAGGCTTTCATCACCAGCACCACCAAGCAAATTCTTCCGGTTGCCCAAATCGACGACAAAATATTTGCACGAAATCCTGTCACCCGAAAACTAATGGGATTGTTCCATTCAACCTATAACCAGGCATAAAAGTCTTAGGCCTGCTCCTTAGGAACGGCCTTAAAACCGGCATTTTCCACATAGAGTTGCACTTGCTCCAGCGCCAGCTTGCTCGTTTCAATTTCCAGCGTATGATCGGGGTCGGTGAGATGAACCTGCCAGTGTTTGATCTGTCCTTCCTGCTCCAGTTTGTCCAGGTGTGGCTTGATCTGGGAGGCGCAGCCAATGCAATTGATGTTCGTTTTGAAACTGTATTTGCTCATAAAGGCTGTTTTTAACCTCGCCTCCAATTTGATGCCGAAGCAATCGGTGCCAGGGACCCGCTCCGGTGCGGTTGCCAGACCGGGCATAAAATTTTAAGCATGCAGGGAAAGACTTTTTTATGGCAACGGAAAGAACAAATCCCGCAAACGAAAGGGACATGAATATGAACAAACTTGAAGGGCGGTCGTCCATTCCCGGCGACCTTCCCGACAGCCCGGAGGACAGCAAAAAACTGCAACCGGAAGAAACCACCATCAACCTGCCGGATGTAAAAGATATACCGGGACAGGAATTTGTCAACGCACCTTCAATCGGGGAAATGGCCGATACCACCGCGTCCTCCTCGGACGAAGAAGGCGACAGTATTTTTGAACGCGACGACAGCCGCGGATTCAGTTCCGGCAACGACGCCGACGTGCGACCTGATGAATTACAGGCCCTCCGCGACACGACCTATATGCCAACCCGCGACGAAGACAACCTGCGGCAGGCCCGCATGGACAATGTGGACTTCCAGGGTGAGCCCCTGAATGAAGAAAGCTTTGGCGAAGGACAACGCCTGTCGGCCTCCGACCTCGATACCGACACCGAGCAGGAAGGCCCGCAGTCTGATGCTATGGACGATGAAGAAAACAGGGACTACAGCGTGGAAGACACGGACAGGGACCAGCCGAACGAGAACAGGACCGGGGCATAGGCAGATAGTAGATAGTGGGAGGGATTGAAATTTTTGCAGGCCCGTTGTGTCAATGATTCAAGAATGCTGAAAATTTTTCAGCATTTTTTATTTGGTACCAGAGTTGAAAAAGAGGAGCTGTTAACCCATATTCCTAACGCTAAAATGGAGGTCACTATGTCACAATTCAGATGGAACCAATTTCCGGCAATGACTAACCTCTTCGACGATTTTTTTACCAAAGATCTGCTCAACTGGGGGTTAGACAACAATTCATCCACCAACACTACCATTCCCGCTGTCAACATCAAAGAAACAGCCGACAGCTTTGAAGTTGAAATGGCTGCACCGGGTATGCAAAAGGAAAACTTTAGCGTGGAGCTGGATGGCAACAACCTCACCATTCGCAGCGACTGGCAAAACCAGGAAAGAGAAGATGAACGGTACACGCGGCGTGAATTCAGCTACCAATCTTTCCAACGCACGTTTACCCTGCCGAAAAACGTAGTGGATGTGGACCAGATCAATGCCAAATACGAAAACGGCCTTTTGCAACTGCGGATCCCCAAGCGGGAAGAAGCAAAGCAAAAGCCGCCAAGAATGATTCAGATCCAGTAACATTGAAAAAAGTAAAGCCTGGCCGGCCATAATCGTGCAAGGTTGCTAATGCTCATTTTGCCCGCCGGGCGGAATGAGTATTTTTACTTCGCCGCAGGGAGCAAATCACAATTGAATGGCCAGCCCTTCGTAAGCTAGCGCATAGGGAAATTGATACGACGTTGTTTCCTGGAGGTGCCTGAATGCTTTTTCCAGTTCTTCGTCCGATCGAAGGGGATCGTGGTGGGTTAGCAGCAGTTTTTTTACTCCTGTTAAAGCGGCATATTCCAAAGCGTCCGTAAGCGAGCTATGCCCCCATCCGACGCGATCCTTGTACTCTTCCGGCGTGTACTGGGCATCGTGCAACAACAGGTCGGCCTCCTTTGCCAGGTCGCTTCCCGACAACCATTTTACATCATGCAACAGGCCGTCGCGTCCCAGCGCTGGCTCATGGTCCGGCAGGTAGGCCAGCGTTCCCCGCTGGTGCCGAACCCGGAAACCCAGCGTGGGACCGGGATGCATAATATGGCAGGATTCGATATGAAACGGACCAATGGCAAACGAGCTGTCGTCCACTTCGTGAAGGACCAGTTTGCAGGTCAGATTACGAAAGTAAACGGGAAAAAGCGGTGGTGAAAAATAACGGCCCAGCCGGGCACGAAGACTTTGTGTTTTGCTGGCAGGTCCCCAGATATGGATTTCCGATTCGGGGTTGAAAAGCGGTTTGAAGAAACCCAGGCCCTGGATATGATCGATGTGCAGGTGGGTCAGCAGGATATCGACCCGGTTGTTGCGAAAGCCATTGCCGGCATGAATGTGTTGCATGCCGCTTCCGGCATCCAGTACCAGGCGCCACCCGTCGGCTTCCACTTCTACGCAAGAGGTATTGCCACCATACTTTTTTGTTTCCAGGGTCGTCGTGGGTATGGAGCCACGAACACCATGTATGGTAATGTTCATTCTTCGGTTGGACGCCAGAAAATAGCCACGGCTCCTAAAAACTTCCCCGAACGGCCGATAATGGGATACGAGGTCACCGAAATACGTTCGGCCCGCCCCTGCAGGCTTTCAATCCAAAATGTTTTGTGATAGGGCTGCTGATTTGTCAAGGTCTTCACCAGCGGCAGTTCGGCAGGCGGCAGGACCTCACCATTTTCATCCTTGTTTTTAAATACGGTCGACCATTCGTCTACCGCCATCTCGCCGGTATCCTCGTATCGCTTACCCAAAATTTCTTCAGCGGGTTCGTTATAGAAAAGAAGGTTGCCTTCCGTATCTGTAATAAAAACAGGGATGGCAAGGCAGTCGGCAATCTGGCGGTTCAGGATCAGTTCTATAGCGTAGGCCATATTCCAATAATTGGGTTGGCAGGAAAGGGGCAGTCGTTACCAAATATAAAAAATTCCTTTACGATTGCCGCAGCCTCTTTTCTACGTTTGCCACGATAGCATCGATCGAAATCTGCTTCATGCATTTGAAATGCCCCTGCGGGCATTTGTGCCGGCCGATCTTGGTGCAGGGACGGCACCAAAGTTTAAGCACCTGCACGTCGTCGTACGGTGCGGGGTTTCGCTGGAGGTAATTTTTTCCATAATAGGGCACCATGCCAAACGAAGGCGTCGTGCTGCCCCAGACGGCGATGACCGGCTTTCGCAAGGCAGCGGCAATGTGCATAAGCCCTGTATCATGCGCAATCACCACCTTGGACTGGCGCACCAGGTCGGCGCTTTCGTGCAGGGAAAACTTCCCGCAGGCGTTGTACACTTTTACCGGATCAACCGAAGCGATGGCGTCGCCCTCTTCCCGCTCTTCTTTGGCACCCAAAAGAATGATCGGGTGATTGATTTTTTTGCACAGCTCCTGCAATTTGTCCACCGGCAGTTTCTTGGTGTAAAAGGAAGCGCCAATAACAATGGAAATAAACCCGGCATGATGCGAGTGCGGGATATCGCTCAGCGGAACCCTGTCTTTTTCCGGGATGAAATAATCCATGCCTTCCCCGTCGTTGTACACGCCAAACGGCGCCACGGTTTCCATGTAACGGTCGATGATGTGCACCTTCGGCATCACGTTCCACTTCAGCTTGACGAAAATGAGTTTCTCGATATTGAGCTTGTTGAACGAATAGGACGGCACCTTCAGGGCATTTTTTACCCGTAGGGTGCGGAGGTTATGATGCAGGTCGATGATGTAATCGAAGCGTTCCGCCTTCAGTTCCTCTATCATGGCGTCCCAGTCGGCCTGGAGCAAATGAAGCTTGTCGATGTACGGGTTGGGCTCCATCACCATCCGGAATTGCGGTTTGATCAGGTAATGGATCTCGGCGCCCGGCACCTGCTTTTTCAAGCAACGCACAACAGGCGTGGTCAGCACAATATCGCCAATGGAAGAAAAGCGGATAACCAAAAACTTAATTCGCTTTTCCTGCTGAAGTGGGGCCATGGCTGTATCGGTTATTTCAGTGCTCATTCGTCGTCTCTGCTCGTTTTTATAGGGAAGCGGTATACCTACGTTTTGGCCGGCTTTTTCACGATAGAAACCTGCCTGCCGGTCCGCCAATCCCGTGCAAAGAAAAGCACGGAACGGGGAATGCCGTAAAACGAAACTTCAGGGAGATTGCAGTGGAATTAGGTTTCCACAAAATTCAGGTCCTTGTGAAAACTCTCTTTGGACAGCAGCGCCGCAATGATCGTAATGACCATGATCACAACAGCCGTCATCCAGCCGCCGGTGTAATAATCGGTGGCAGTACGCAGTACTTTGAACAGCGGGAGAATAAAAACGGTCAACATGCCCCGCACCATGTTGGGAATGGTGGTGGCGGCCGTTGCCCGCAGGTTGGTGCCAAACTGCTCGGCCGCCATGGTCACAAAAATGGCCCAAAAGCCCGTGCTGAATCCAAGGCCTGCGCAGATCCAGTACATTCGGCTGGCCGTGCCGTTCCACTGCGTGGTAAAGAACAGGACCATAAAAATGATGGTAAGGCCATAGAACAAAAACAAGGCTTTTTTGCGGCTCCGGAACCACTGGCTGATCAACCCGACCAGGATATCGCCTGCCGAAATCCCGGCATAGGCATACATGATGGCCTTTCCCGGGTCGACTTTTTCTGTAATGCCCATTTTCTCGGCAAACTCACCGGAGAAGGTCACCATCACGCCGATCACGTACCAGGTGGGCAGGCCAATGAGTATGCCCATCAGGTATCGCCTGAAACGGTTGCCGTTGGTGAAAAACATAAGCAGGTTTCCCCGCTCCACTTCCAGCTTTTTGACCTCGTGAAACATACCCGATTCAAAAACGGAAATACGCAGCAGCAGCAGGAGCAAGCCCAGGCCGCCGCCAATGAAATAGCAGGTGCGCCAGTCAAAGTTCTGTTTCATGACAAAGGCCACGATGGCGCCGGTCAGCCCGATGCCGGCAACAAGAGAAGTTGCCACGCCGCGCTTTTCTTTTGGAGTCAGCTCCGATACCAGTGTAATGCCGGCACCCAGTTCTCCCGCCAAACCCAGGCCGGCGATAAACCGAACGAGTTTGTATTGCTCAACGGTATGCACAAACCCATTCCCGATATTGGCCAGTGAGTACAGGATGATGGAGCCAAACAAGACACTCAGGCGGCCCCGCTTGTCACCCATGACACCCCAGATAATTCCGCCAATCAGCAGCCCCGCCATCTGCCAGCTTATGATGCTTTCGCCGTCGATAGTGATCTGCTCTTTGGTCAAACCCAGTGAAGTCAGGCTGGGAACACGGATAATGCTAAACAGTAACAGGTCGTAGATATCAACAAAATAACCCAGTGCCGCAACAAGAACGGCCAGGCTGAAGACGCTTTGTGTGCGGCGGGAAGGCGCAATCGTTGGCTTCATACATTAAACAGTGGGTGGATTTTTTTTCTGGTCGGAGTTCGATGCACTTTTGGTAAAAAACAGCTTGTACAAAACAGGCAGGGTGGTAATCAGGATAATGCCGATCGCGATCAGTTCAATATAATCGGTGAGGCTGATGCCAAACTGCCGGTGCACCCACTGCTCCAAAAAATAGCCGCCCAGCACCATCGACAACACCCAGGCTGCACTGCCCAGCAGGTTGTAGACCATGAACTCCGCGGCGTTCATCCTAACGATACCGGCCACGATGGGGGCAAACGTGCGGATCACCGGCAGAAATTTCGCCAAGAAAACGGTGGACTTTCCATACTGGTCGTAAAATTCCTTGGCCCGGTACAGATGTTTTTTCTTGAAAAAAAAGCTGTCCTTCCGGTTGAAAAAATGCGGCCCGGTGCGCTGTCCAAACCAAAATCCCGCCATGTTGCCAAGGGTGGAAGCCAGGATGATCAGCAGCACAACAACCAGGTAGTGCAAATGGTAAAAACCTTCCGGGAAGGTGCGGAGGTAAATGCCGGCTGCAAAAAGCAGCGAATCGCCGGGCAGGAAAAAACCCACGAACAAGCCGGTTTCGGCAAAGACCACAAAAAGCAGAACGAACAACCCGCCGTTGCTCAAAATCCATTCGATTAGCCGGTTAATAATTCCGCCGCTTAATAGCACGATGTCGAGCAAATATGTCATTGATTGAAATGGATTTTCTGTTTTTCAAAACTTGCCGGATCAGGCAGCCAGTTCAGTCTCTGCATGTTCCAACTCTCCTTCCCACTTGCTTACCACACTGGTGGCAAGCGCATTACCGACTACATTGGTGGCCGTGCGAAACATATCGCAAAAATGGTCGATTGGCAATATTAGCGCAACTCCTTCTGGCGGAATGTTAAACATGGCACAGGTAGCCAGCACCACCACCAGCGAAGCCCGTGGCACACCGGCAATTCCCTTGCTTGTCAGCATCAGCACCAATAACATGGTAAGTTGCGTGCCAAGCGGCAGGTGCACGCCATACGCCTGGGCAATGGCCAGCGACGCAAAAGTCATATACATCATGCTGCCATCCAGGTTGAACGAATAGCCCAGCGGCAACACGAAGGCAACGATCCGGTCGCGGCAGCCAAAACGCTCCAGTTCTTCGGTCAGCTTGGGAAAGACGGCTTCACTGCTCGTGGTACTGAACGCAATCAGCAGCGGGCTGCCAATGCGCTTCAGCAATTCCTTCAGCCGCGACCCAAGGATCAGTCCACCAACCGTCAGTAAAAGCACCCACAGCACCGCAATACCCATCAGGAAGAAAAGGAAATATTTCAGGTAAAAATTAAAAATGCCCAGGCCTTTCGCCGCCACCACGGCAGCGATGGCACCAAACACACCCACCGGCGCAAAGTTCATCACGTAGTTGACCATTTTCAGGATCACATGCGAGGCCACTTCGAGGGCTTTGATCAGGGGCTTGGTATAATTGCCGATAGCCGCTGCGGCCACACCAAAAAAAATGGAGAAGATCACCAACTGCAAAATTTCATTGTTGGCCATCGCTTCGATGAAACTTTTCGGGATCACATGCTCTACGAAGTTTTGAAGGGAAAAGCTTTTTTGTTTGCCGGCTAGGTCGGTCAGGCTGGCCACGTCTTTCTGGGAGAGGTCAATGTATTTACCCGGTTGAAAAAAATTCACCAGCACCAAACCAATCAACAGCGATGCAAGTGAAGCGGAGACAAACCAGAGGATGGCCTTGCCGCCTACCCGTCCCACTGTTTTCAGGTCGCCCAGTTTGGCAATGCCCACGACAAGGGTGGTAAACACCAGCGGCGCAATGATCATCTGCACCAGGCGAATAAAAATGGTGCTCAGAAGTTTGATATTGTTGGAAAACGTTGTTTGAAAATCCGAACCGGTTGACGTGTGCACCAGGTATCCGACAAAAACACCCAACACCATCGCAGCAATAATATAGATCGTCAGCCGGTTTCCTTTCTTCATACGCAGGGTTGATAAACGAGGGCCGAATATCGGTAAAAAAAAGGCATTGGTGAAAGTTTTGCGATTTGCGCACCGACTCATCATACAAAGAATTGAAGAGGCAATTAATTTATTCCTTTATTTTACGAGCTTAAAAAACTAAATTCTAATTCACATTTATGAGTTTATTTGTAAAGAAACCTATCGCCGGCTTGATGGCTGAAGCGCAAGATGAAGGTGGTCACTCTCTCAAGAAAACACTTGGCGTCGGCGGATTGATTGCTTTGGGAATTGGTGCCATTATTGGTGCGGGTTTATTTTCCATTACCGGCGGTGCTGCCGCCAACCAGGCCGGCCCTGCCATTACCATTTCTTTTGTCGTTGCTGCCCTGGGCTGTGCTTTTGCAGGTTTGTGTTATGCCGAATTTGCGTCCATGATCCCGGTAGCCGGAAGTGCGTATACGTATAGTTATGCAACGATGGGCGAATTCATTGCATGGATCATCGGCTGGGACCTAGTATTGGAATATGCGGTGGGAGCCGCAACGGTTAGCATTAGCTGGAGCCGTTACCTGGTAAAGTTTTTGGAAGGCTTTGATATCCACCTTCCCGCCGCCATTGCCACGGGCCCCTGGGACGGAGGGATAATCAACTTACCTGCTGTTTTTATCGTGATCCTGGTTAGTTTACTTCTTATAAAAGGAACAAAAGAGAGTGCGTATGTGAATGCGATTATCGTTACACTGAAAGTGGCGGTAGTATTGGTCTTTATTTTCTTAGGCTGGAAATACATCAACAACGACAATTACAAGCCGTACATCCCGGACAATACAGGCACGTTTGGCGAATATGGCTTTAGTGGCATCATCCGGGCAGCGGCCATTGTGTTCTTTGCCTATATCGGTTTTGACGCCGTGAGCACGGCAGCGCAGGAAGCAAAAAACCCAAAAAGGGATATGCCCTGGGGAATTTTAGGCTCCCTGGCGATTTGCACGGTGCTTTATATTTTGTTTGCCCACGTGATGACGGGTGTCACGAATTACACGTCGTTCAAAGGACAGGACGGCATCGCCCCTGTCGCCGTAGCCATTGATCACATGGGAACGCCTACTGCAGCCGGAACGATCACGCCGGATTATCCCTGGTTGAACCGAGCCATCATTGTGGCGATTTTAGCCGGATACTCGTCGGTTATCCTGGTGATGCTGATGGGGCAAAGCCGGGTATTCTATAGCATGAGCCGGGATGGTTTGTTGCCAAAGGTCTTTTCTGATGTTCACCCGAAATTCAGAACGCCATTTAAAAGCAATTTTATGTTCATGCTGTTTGTTAGTTTATTCGCTGCTTTTGTTCCGGCAAGAGTGGTGGGTGAAATGACGAGCATCGGTACCCTGTTTGCTTTCATTTTGGTTTGTATCGGCGTGATGGTGTTACGGAAAAATGAACCCAACATTCCCAGGGCGTTCAAAACACCACTGGTGCCGTTGATCCCAATCCTTGGCATCTTTACCTGTTTATTCATGATGGTATTCTTGCCCCTGGATACCTGGATCCGGTTGTTGGTATGGATGATCATCGGTTTTGATATCTATGCCTGGTACGGCATGCATAAAAGTGTGCTTTCCGGCGGTGATAAGGCATCGTTTGGCAGAAGCAACCGTATCATCGGGAGCACCGGTCTTGTGCTGGTTGTGCTTCTGGCGGCAGTCGCTTTTATTCACCACTCGCTGGTGAAAGCTGACGATTCAGATACCGGTTTGTTTTATTTCTCTCTGATTTTCGCGGCGATTCATGCCGTACTGTATGCGATGAAGCTGACTAAAAAATAAACAAAACGCCATATGAAAAAAGCAGCTCCTCCGGTGAGCTGCTTTTTTTTGCGCCATAATAGTACATTTGCGCCTCTTGAGTGTACGTATTGAACAGCGGCGAGAGGTTACCAGGCAATGGTACCGAAGCGCAAAACGTACATTTAACATCAAACGACAAACATCAAATCGTAAACTTTTTATGGGTCGCATATTTGAAGTTAGAAAAAGTACCATGTTTGCCCGGTGGGACCGGATGGCCAAACAGTTTACCCGTGTCGGCAAAGAAATCGTGATCGCTGTAAAAGCGGGTGGTCCCGACCCGGCAACCAACCCGGCCCTCCGGCGTGCCATGCAAAACGCCAAAAGCGTGAACATGCCCAAGGACCGCGTGGAAGCCGCCATCAAGCGTTCACAGGGCAAGGATACGTCCGATTACGAAGAAATCCTGTACGAAGGCTATGCCCCGCACGGCGTAGCGGTACTGGTGGAAACAGCCACCGATAACCATGTCCGTACTGTAGCCAACGTGAAATCAATTTTCAACAAAGGCGGCGGTGCGTTGGGCAATAGCGGCAGCGTGGCCTTTCAGTTTAAAAAAATGGGAACGTTTAAATTGAATCCCGAAGGCTTGAATACGGAAGAACTGGAATTCGAGCTGATCGATCACGGCCTGGAAGAAATGGGCGAAGGCACCGGCGAAAATGGTGAAGACGTACTGGTCTTGCGTTGCGCCTTTACCGACTTTGGCGCCATGCAAAAAGCACTGGAAGAAAAAGGCCTGGCAACACTAAGCGCCGAGGTAGAATGGATTCCTACCACTACAGTATCACTTTCGGAAGAACAGGCAGAAGAAGTGCTGAAACTGGTGGACAAGCTGGAGCAGGACGAAGACGTGCAGAAGGTCTTTCACAACCTGGCCTGATGAGCATACGAATGACAGTTTTTCGATGACTGTCCATTCCAGTCATAATTTTGAAGCATCCAGGAATTTGGATGCTTTTTTCATGCCATCGACAAACGCAGTTCAACAGCAGCCCGTAATCTTATTTGATGGTGTTTGCAACTTTTGCAACGGCACGGTGAACTTCCTTCTCAAACAGGATAAGAAAAAGCGTTTCCGCTTTGCAGCGCTGCAGTCGGAAGCCGGTCAGGCTTTACTGGCACAATACGGTTTGTCGAAAGAAAACCTTGACACATTTATTTTGGTGGACAACGGAAAAGTGTACAGGCGTTCGACAGCAGCCTTGCGTGTTGGCAGCAACCTACCCTGGTATTGGCAGTGGACACAGGCGTTCCGGATTGTTCCACCGTTTATCCGTGATGGGGTTTACAATTTCATTGCAAGAAACCGTTATAAATGGTTTGGAAAAAAGAAGACCTGTATGCTGCCCGCTCCCGGTATGCAAAGCCGTTATCTTTAAGCGGCAGGATCACCCGCCATCACGTCAAAACCAACGATCAAAATGGAGTCCCAAGTGCCTTGGAAAATCTTCCATTCAACTACTTTTCACCGCCTGCACCAGCGCTAATAATATAAAAGCCCTTCAAGTTTCGCATCCAAAGGCTGATCTTGCAACAGCGGGCTGGTCTCATAACATGAATACCGACGACTAAAGGGTGATTTCCCCTTGCAGGAACAAAGCGCATTTTCCACTCATCAGTACCCTGTCTCCTGCCAGTTCGCAATGCAAATCACCGCCGCGGGCCGATAGCTGCTGGCAGAACAGTTTTGTCTTGCCCAGCTTTTCGCTCCAGTAAGGAACGATGTTGCAATGTGCTGAACCCGTTACGGGATCTTCGGGAATGCCGGCACCGGGGTAAAAGCAACGCGACACCACGTCGGCCTCGTGTCCTCTGGCTGTTACGATCACGCCAATCGTGTCGAGTTCCTTCATCAGTGTATAATCCGGTTCGCAATTCCGCACCGCCTCCTCATTGGGCAAGACCACAAAATAATCCCGTGATCGAAGCACTTCCACTGCATTGCCGATGCCTAAGCTGGGTAATAGTTTGTCTGGAATGGCACAGGCTTCTGGCAGGCGGGACGGGAAATCCAATGTGTACATCCCGTCTTTGGCGGCGGCTTTCAGCACACCGGCTTTTTGCGTGGTGAAATGGATTTCGGCCACGTGCGGTTCCAGGAAATTTTTGATCACATAGGCAGAAGCCAGCGTCGCATGACCGCAAAGGTCGATTTCGTATTCCGGCGTAAACCAGCGAATATGATAACCGGAATCCGTCTTTACAAAGTAGGCGGTCTCGCTTAAATTATTCTCCATCGCGATCTGCTGCATCAGTGCATCGTCCAGCCAATCTTCCAGTGGAACAATGGCAGCGGGGTTTCCTTTGAAAACAGATTCGGCAAAGGCATCAACCTGGTAAATGGGGAGCGTCATGCGGTTTATTTTACGGTGATCTGCGGCAGCGATAAATGGAATTTCACGGCAATGATACGGATAGAAAAGATCAGAAAGATGCAAAGCCCCGTAACCACATCGCCGTTGATCGCCGTGCGCTTCAGCATAAAATAGGCAATGCCGCCGAGGATGCAGGCCAGCGCATAGATTTCCTTCTGGAAAATGAGCGGCACTTTGTTCAGCAGCACATCCCGCAGCACGCCGCCAAAGCAGGCCGAGATGGTGCCCAGCGCAATACAAATGCCAGCGCCAAAGCCCTTCCTCAGGCCAATTTCCAGCCCAACGATAGTGAACAAGCCCAATCCCAGTGCATCAAAAAGAAAAAGGAACGTATTCAGGTGTTTGAAGTAGGAGCCAAAAACCATGGTAAGAAGAGCGGAAGCCAAAATCACCCAAATGGCCGTATCGTTGTGCAGCCAGTTTACCGGCAGATTGCCCACCAGGATGTCCCGGATGGTGCCGCCGCCAATTGCGGTCACAAACGAAATGATCAGGATGCCAAAGATGTCCAGTTTTCGTTCCATCGCCGAAAAAACACCGCTGACTGCAAATGCAAATGTGCCCAGTATGTCGATCAAATTCAAAAAGCCTGAGTACATGCCGGCAAGTTTTTATTCTGCCATCATTTGCCGGATGACGGTCTTGATTTCTTCCGCATTCGGCTTGCTGAAATAGTCGCCGTCGCTGCCATAGGGCGGACGGTGCGCTTTGGCGGTCAGGGTTCGCGGCACTGCATCCAGGTAGCGGTAACCGCCCTGCCCTTCCATCACCTGTTGAAACATGTAAGCGGTGGCGCCACCCGGCACGTCCTCATCTACAAATAAAATGCGGCTGGTCTTCTTCAGGGAGTCAAGAATTTTATGGTGCAGGTCAAAGGGCAGCAAGGTTTGCACATCCACCACTTCGCAGGAAATTCCCTGCTTCTCAAGGGCCTGCGCCGCTTCAACGACAATGCGAAGCGTAGAGCCGTAGCTTACCACCGTCACATCCCGGCCTTCTTTAACTACTTCCGGTACACCCAGCGGAACGGTGAAGTCGAGCAGGTTGGCCGGTAGTTTTTCCTTCAGGCGGTAGCCGTTGAGGCTTTCGATGACAATGCCCGGGTCGTTGCTGCGCAACAAGGTATTGTACATGCCAACAGCCTGCGTCATGCTGCGGGGTACGCAGACCCACATGCCGCGAAGCGAGTTGATCACCATCCCCATGGGGGATCCGCTGTGCCAGATGCCTTCGAGCCGGTGACCTCTTGTTCGAACAATGATCGGGCAACTTTGCTGCCCGTTGGTCCGGTAATGCAGTGTGGCCGCATCGTCGCTGAGTGGCTCCAGGCCATAAAGCAGGTAATCCAGGTACTGGATTTCGGCAATGGGCCGCAGGCCGCGTACGGCCAGGCCGATGCCCTGTCCCATGATGGTCAGTTCGCGGATGCCGGTATCGAAAATGCGGTTTTCGCCGTGTTTAGCCTGCAGACCGGCAAAACCCTGGTTGACGTCGCCGATATTGCCAAGGTCTTCGCCAAAGGCAACGACCTTGGGATTGGCCGTGAAGAGCTCGTCAAAATAGTGGTTGATCACCTCAAAACCATTGACGGTGGGTGCGTCGGCAGCAAAACGCACTTTTACTTCCGGCACTTTCAATGCACTTTTGGGTCCTTCGTTATACAGATAGGTATTATACAGGTTCCGGGCTTGCTGCTGCAGCTCCTTGTAAAAATCATTAAGCCAGAAAGCAGCTTCGTTTTGCCCAACAATTGCCAGCGCGGTGTGAAGCGTCCGCATGATATCCCGCCGCAGGGGCTCGCGGAGAGAAGAAAGTTCGTTGATCAGCGGCTGCAACTCGTTGGAAAAACCATCCGCCTTCGACGCCACATCGTTCAGCAGTTCTACGGCCTTTTCTACCTGGGTCTTGATCGGCTGAAGGTAATCGTTCCAGGCTGCCGTGCGGCCATCCCGGACATGGCGTTTGGCCTCGGCTTCCAGTTCTTCCAGTTCTTCTTCCACTGCCAGTGCATTTGACAGGATCCATTCCCGCATCTTGCGGATGCAGTCCCATTCGCGTTCCCACTGCAGGCGGTCGGCCGTTTTATAACGCTCATGGCTGCCGGAGGTGGAGTGACCCTGCGGCTGCGTGATTTCTTCTACATGAAACAGCACCGGCGTATGGGTTTCGCGGGCCAAGCGTACGCCTTCCTCGAAGGTCTCGCAAAGGCTGGCGTAATCCCAGCCTTTTACTTTATAAATGTTGAATCCGTTGGTTCCGTCTTCTTTTTGAAAGCCGGCCAGCGCATCGGAAATAGAGGCTTTGGTGGTTTGGTATTTTTTCGGAACCGAGATGCCGTAGCCATCGTCCCACACGAAAACCGCAAGCGGCACCTGCAGCACACCGGCCGCATTGATCGTTTCCCAGAAATGCCCTTCCGACGTGGAGGCATCACCGATGGTCACAAAACAAACTTCGTTGCCGTTATCGGAAAGGTGGGTAAACTGTTTCAGGCTTTCGACGTTCCGGAAGGTTTTCGAGGCAAAGGCCAAACCCAGGCTGCGGGGCATCTGTCCCGCTGTGGGAGCAATGTCGGCGCTGATGTTTTTGCGTTCCGTCAGGGGCAGCCATTCGCCGTTTTCGTCGACAAAAGCGGTAGCAAAATGCGAGCTCATTTGACGGCCGGCGCTAAAAGGGTCGTTGTTCACGTCGGGGTCGGCATAAAGCTGGGAAAAGAACTGCTGCACGGTTGCCTGCCCGATAGCAAAAGCAAAGGTCTGATCGCGGTAATAGCCTGCACGGAAATCACCCGGCTGGAAGAATTTGGCCATGGCCACCTGCGCCACCTCTTTCCCGTCGCCGAAAATGCCAAACTTGGCCTTACCGGTCAGCACTTCTTTCCGCCCCAGCAGGCTGGCCTCGCGGCTGACACACGCCATACGGTAATCGTACAACACTTCGGTGCGAAAATGATCAAAGGACAGTTGCTCCAACGACCGGCTTCCTTCCGTGAAATTTTCCATGGCGCAAAAATAGGGGTTCGGGTTTTGTTGCTAAGGAAATGCCAAAAAACCAGGCCTTTGCTGCCACCGGCCGGGCACCTCTCTTTTCTGTACTCCGGGCCGTACAGCGTGCCTCCACCGTTAAAAAAAGCTAAATTGTCGCCGCCTCTTTCAGATCAAAAATCTTTCTGCTATTTTTGAGCACAACCCTGAAAAATGAAACAGCTTTTTACCCTCTTTGTTTTGATGACCTGCGCCTTTGCCGGTCATGCACAAACGGCCACCGAGGCGTTGGAAGTGAAGGAACAGGAATACAACTTCGGCACCATCCCACAGGGAAAACCGGTGTACCACGTCTTCCAGATTGCCAACAAGGGCGCCATTCCGCTTAAGCTCGATAACGTACAGGCCAGTTGTGGCTGTACCACCCCCGAATGGAGCAAAGACCCGATCCCGGCCGGCGGAGCCGATAAGATCCGGGTGGGGTACAATGCCGCTGCCGAAGGTCCTTTTGAAAAAGTAGTGACCGTCACATACAACGGAAACAGCACAAAACTCATCCGAATAAAAGGAGAGGTATGGCGGGCACCTGCCGGCTCTGCTCCTTCCAATGCTTCTATCAACTTTTTAAAACAACAAATGCAATGAAAAAGCTCCTCTTCTTAGCTGTGGCTTTTGTGGCAGGCCTCAGCGCAATGGCACAAAAAGCAGATGACGTTATCAAAGTCAGCGCCGACAAATACGATTTCGGCAAAATCAAGCAAGGTGTACCGGTAACGACGTTTTTTACGATTACCAATACCACCGACAAGCCCGTAGTGATTGAGAACGCCTGGGCGGGTTGCGGTTGCACCACTCCCGAGTTTTCGAAAGAGCCGATTGCCCCGGGTGGCACGTCCAAGCTGAAGGTTGGGTACAATGCGGCTTCTATGGGTCATTTTGACAAGGTCGTGAACATTAAACTGGCCGGCGTTAACGAACCCAAAGTCGTAACGATCACCGGCGAGGTGGTTGATGCCAACGCATCAGGTCTTGCAACAGCAGCCACCACTGAAACAAAGGTTTCGACACCGGCTGCCGACGCCAATGCGAAAACAGTGACCAAGGTGAAAACGAAGACCAAAAAGTCATAATAAAAAACAAGCTGTCCCCCGCCGATGCGGGGGATTTTTTTGTCCAAACCTTTCGCCATGAAAGAACAGCTGCTGCAGGCATGGCAAACCAACAACGCCAAAAATTTGTTGTTGCTGCAACACCTCACCGAAGCACAACTGGCAGTGTCACTTACAGCCAGGAGCCGCACAGTGGGCGCACAGTTGGCGCACATGCAAAATGTTCGCATCAGCTGGACTGAGCACGTGGCCAGGCCGATTTACCAGAAATCCCTCCTTCTTCCCAAAGACGCCGCGCTAACCCTCTCCTCGCTTTCACAAGCCTTTGTCAGATCAGCAGAAAAGATTGCAGACGTTATTCATACCAGTTGGGAAAAGGATGGCAGGCTTCCCTCGTTCAAAGCGGGCTTACTCCCTTTTATCTCGTACCTCATTTCCCACGAATCGCATCACCGCGGCGCAATTTTGCTGACGCTGAAACAAAGCGGTTACCCGTTACCCGACACCCTGAAATGGGGCCTGTGGGAATGGAATAAATGAGTTTGGCGTTGGTAAAAATCAAATCGTCCCTATGCATTACCTGGCCTCAGTTCAATTGGTAGATGTTCAGGGTCAGGAGAGTGGCAAACGTCACCCAACTGATATAAGGCACCATTAGCCAGGCCGCCGGCTTGCTGACGCGACCAAAGGACAGGATGGTAAGCAGGATGAAAAACCAGAGGATGACGATCTCTCCCAGCGCCCAATCGATCTGATGTTTTTTGAAAAAGATGAACGACCAAAAAAAATTAAATACCAGTTGGATAATCCACAGTGTGACGGCCATTCGTTTTGTTTTGGCCGGTGCCGGGCTTTTCCAGACCAGGTAAAACGCAATCCCCATCAGGATATAAAGCCCTGTCCAAACAGGGCCAAACACCCAGTTGGGCGGCTGCCATGCCGGTTTTCGGATGGTTTGAAACCATCCGCTGATTTCGGAGGTCGTAAACAGGCCGGCAATGCCGCCAACGGCCAGGGGTAGCACCAAACTGATAACAAGCTTCATCCAATTTTTCATACCACCTTTTCAACAAAGCTAAAGCCGGTTAGATCGCATCCTTCCCATATTTTTTCATGTAGGCAATCAGGTAGGCAATGACTTCGTCGTATGTCGCCGTTCCCTTGGGCTGGTTATTGAATTTGAGGTAGCGGTCGTAAAAGCCGCTCATAAATGGTTCGACGAAGTTTTTATTGCGCAGCAGGTAAAGCTGCAGGTCGTGTGCATCGATCCGTACACGGGGATGGATGTTGCGGCGGAGCGGCTCCGTGATCTCCTTGTTCGGCGTCAGCCGGCATTCAAATATCGCATCCCGGTAAAGCTCGAAATAGGCCGAATAAAGAAAGTTGACGTCGGCCGAGGCCTTGCAGGTAAGGTAGGCCACAAAACTGGCTTCATTCTCCTTGGCATAGCCCAACTGGTGCGCCATTTCATGCGAGATAACAAAGGGCTTCAGGAAAACCGGGATGGTCGTACGCAGTTGCGCCTCCGCGGTAAACGGATTGTAGTATCCCGTAAAGCCAAACCAATGTCCCACCGGTGTATAAAGCGAAGGCTTCAGCGAAGGCTGGCGATAGGCCAGGAAAGGATACTGCCGCTGAGCCGTTTGATAGGCTTCCTCACCTCTTCGGAACAAAAAATCGTTTTGGTTAAAGGTCAGCCGCTGTACGGAGTCTACTTTTTCGGCAAAACTGTTTAGCCGCTGCTGCAGGACCATTGTTACGTCGAACAGGTCCTGCACAGAATAGTGCTCTACTTTCAAACCCAGTTGTGCGGGGAGCCCCTGCCGGTAGTAGTTCATCCCCCACAACGACATAAACACGATATAGACCAACAGCGAGAGCTTCAGGTATTTGCGAAAAAGCTCCCAGGAGAGAAGGTTGCTTCCCCGCCTGTGTTTTAGCACCAGCACCAATTTCCAGGTTTTCCAGACCAGCCAGGCAAAGGCGAGAAAATAAACGACATCGCCAACACTGAATGGGACCCAGCCAAAAACTGCCCGGAAGATCCGCGACAGCACCGGGTAAACGCCAACGGTGTAAATTCGTTCCACCCCACTTTGGTCCAGGGCAAAGAGTCGAAGGAGGACAGCGACCAGCAGCAACAGGATCAGGTATCGGTCACGAAAGAGGGCTTTGAACATGGGTTTTGCAGGGCAATTCGTTAAATTCTTTGCTCAAAATAATGCATTTCAGGCGTTTTCCTTTACCTTCGCACACTCTTAAAACGAATGTCATGAGCAGCAGGCGTGAATTTGAGATTGCATTTGTGGGTCTTAAGCCGGGTGTTCACGAGTTCAATTACGAGATTACCAACAGTTTCTTTGAAGATTACGGCGAACAGGATTTTTGGGACTGCAACGCCACGGTGAAGCTTTTGCTGGAAAAAACGACCGGTTTCATGCTGTTGCGTTTCCAGGTAGGCGGCACGGTAAAAGTGGTGTGCGACCGTTGCAATTCCAACCTTCCCATGAACCTGTTCGAAGACTTTACGGTGACGGTGAAAGTTGTGGAGAACCCCGAAGAAATGAACGAGACGGAAGAAGATCCGGACGTGTACTACATTTCCCGTGGTGAAAGTCACCTGAATGTCGCCCCCATGGTTTACGAATTCATCAACCTGAGCATACCGACGCAAAAGGAATGTGAGTACGAAAACATGGACGGCCCCTACTGTAATCCGGCAGCCCGCGAAGTGCTGAACAAGATGCGGCAGGCCGGGGAAGAAAAAGACAATCCCTTGTGGAAGGGACTGGATAA
Source organism: Flavisolibacter nicotianae (assembly GCF_003628535.1). Taxonomy (GTDB): domain Bacteria; phylum Bacteroidota; class Bacteroidia; order Chitinophagales; family Chitinophagaceae; genus Flavisolibacter; species Flavisolibacter nicotianae. The sequence goes on along the minus strand of NZ_RBCI01000008.1, from coordinate 190,732 downwards.
ATTTAAAAACCTGGAAGATTAGCCATCGGCTTTCAGCCGACAGCGGCGAATATAAACAACAAAACACGTAGAATTTAAATAACTGAGTTATGCCAAATCCGAAACGCAGACATTCGCAACAAAGAAGTGCCAAGCGCAGAACCCACTACAAAGCAGTAGCGGCTACGCTTTCTACGGATAAGACGACCGGCGAGATCCATGTTCGTCACCGCGCACATGTGAGCGAAGGAAAACTGTACTACAAAGGACAGGTCGTTGCAGAAACGTCTCCGATCAAGTAAGCAAAAAAGATTTTTGCACCATCCATTCTCCCCCATACCGGCGGGATAATGGATTTTTTATTTTTGGGCCAACATGAAGATAGGCATTGACATGATGGGTGGCGATTTTGCTCCCCTCGAAGCTATTAAAGGCATACAGGAATATTTTGCAGAAAAGACAGACAGCCCGGCACACGTGGTTTTGATTGGTGACGAAGAAAAGATTACGCCGTTGCTTCTTCAATACCCGCTCCCCGAAGGGACGTATACAGTCGTGCATGCATCGCAGGTAATTGATATGCACGAATCGCCAACCAAAGCGCTGAAAGAAAAGCAACAGTCGTCCATCGCCGTTGGCTTTGGTCTGCTGGCACGGGGCCGCACCGATGCCTTTATCAGTGCCGGCAACACCGGTGCCATGCTGGTTGGTGCTTTGTATTCGCTGAAGGCGCTGGAAGGTGTGTTGCGGCCCACGATCTCCACCATCATCCCAAAAGAAAATGGCAGCACCGGCCTGCTGCTCGATGTGGGACTGAACTCCGACTGCAAGCCCGAGCACCTGAACCAGTTTGCCATCATGGGATCCGTGTATGCACAAACCATCCTGGGTATCGACAACCCGCGGGTGGCACTGATGAACATTGGTGAGGAGGAAGGGAAGGGCAACCTGCTGGCACAGGCAACCTATCCCCTGCTGAAAGAAAACCGGCACATCGACTTCGTGGGGAATGTGGAAGGCAGGGACCTCCTGATCGACAAAGCCGATGTGATTGTGTGTGATGGCTTCACGGGCAATATCATTTTAAAAATGGCCGAGAGTCTGTTTGAAATCACACACCGCAAACAGATCAACCACGAATATTTTGAACGTTTTAATTTTGAGAATGTCGGCGGAACGGCCGTACTGGGGATTTCAAAGCCGGTGATTATCGGCCATGGCATTTCCAAGGGAAAGGCGTTCAAGAATATGATCGTGCTGGCCGAAAAGATGATCGAAACGGAGATGATGCAGAAACTCCAAACGGAATTGATTAATTAAAAAAATATCTGTGCAAAAGTTTGGCAGCAATAAACACGCCCCTTATTTTTGCACTCCCAATCACAAAACGGGATGAACTCGTAGCTCAGTTGGTAGAGCAATACACTTTTAATGTATGGGCCCTGGGTTCGAGTCCCAGCGGGTTCACAAAAAACAGCGAAGCCTTCCAGGTTAACAACCGGAAGGCTTCGCTGTTTTAGCAGGAAACAGTTTTTCCCTCCAGTTGACAGTACTGGACTGTTTTTCATCAAAGCAATCGTTGATTGCGTGCAGAGGCATTACCCCATCACAATACGACCACTATGCAGCGGTGAATATTCCGGGCCACTTCTGCGAAAGGAGTGTTCCCCTAAGCCGAAAAAAGAATCACGAAGCGTTGGCCCCAAATGCGACTGCTTAAATTCGAAAAAATAAAGTTTAGGCTCATCATTCTACGTTCCATAAGTAAGAGACGATGCCTTCTTCGAAAGAACGGTATTCGTTTGGGCTGTGTTTTCCGGAGTGTTATTCCGCAAGGTTTTCAACCGCGGGACTTGCTGCTTCGTGGAAAAGAACTGTACCCTTCCTTGGGCCAGTTGGCATTTTGCTTCAAAGCTAATCGTGTACTCGTTCTGCCTGCGTAATTCGTTCGCTGCGGGATCAAACAAAAGAACGGCAGAAAGATTTTTTGCGATCGCGGGCAAACCAATGCTGCTGTCGGCCTTGCCATTACGAAACCCAATGGTAAACTTATGACCGCTTTTGCGAACGGCAGCTGACTTTTGAAAGTCCGGTGCGTTTCAATTGAAACGTTTGATCTTCAGGGATCGCTCTTTTTAAAAGAATCCTAATGACAGGCAAGGATTTAATCCACGTTTGCATGTACATGGATTTTGTTTAGATCATGAGTAAACAGGCCGCGGTCAGTTTGGCTGCAATGTTTATTCAACAATGTTCTTGCTCAAGGTTAGCCTGGAAAAGTCAGAGCCCTGGAAAATCTTAGCAAGGCCGACATTTTTCGATTGGTGATAAGCATCAAATTGGCTTTCCGGCACAATGCGCCAGAAATTCTTTGATTTTAAATCTCCGTAATCTCTATGCTCCCTGATAAACAGACCATAAACCGGATTCCGTTTCTTGAAGGTTATCTTAACGTACTCATTACCTGCCGAAGTCTTGTTGTCAAGGAACTTTTGAATATCTTCTATGCTCATTATGTATGTTTAATGCGACCTGAGACGAAAGCGAGCAGTATAAAATTTGGGAAATGATTAGACTGTTTGCTGAAAGCTCATTGGAATTCCCGAAAGGTAACCTTAATCACCTGAACGAATAAAGAACAAACGTTCTTTATGAAAGTTTTGGCAATGGATATAAGAAGAAACCCTATCTTCACCGGGCTAATTTGAGCCTCGCATCAGTAATCACTTATTATTCTGCTTTATCTGCATCGTAGTTCGTCTCTTACTTCTTGCCTTCTCAACATTTTTTATTTTTTATTTTTCAGATCATGAACATTTATGTTTCCAATTTAAGCTTCAACGTACAGGATGAAGACTTACGCGAATTTTTCACTCCTTATGGAGAAGTTACCTCAGCAAAAATCATTATGGACAGAGAGACCAACCGTTCCCGCGGATTTGGTTTTGTTGAAATGTCGGATGATTCAGCAGCCAAAAAAGCGATAGCCGAATTGGACCAGGCTTCCGTAGAAGGCAGGACAGTGAAGGTGATGGAAGCCAAACCCAAAGAAAACAAGACTTCTTCAAGTTTTAGCCCGTTCCGCAGCAACAATAGCGGTTACACAAAAAAATACTGATACATTTTTCACGGTAAAACGGACAAAAGACCTAAGTTTTTAGGTCTTTTGTATTTATAGCCACCCGCATACGATTTATTCGCTGCTGGAGGACAAAGAAACAGCACTTCTCGCCCAATCACGATCCCATTCCCGATCGATTTTTCAGGTTCCTGTGCAGCTTAATAATGCAATTACTTCATCGGCGTGTCGCAGACTAATCAAATGGCGACGCCCACCTCCGCCTTATTTGGCGATGTCGATACGCACCTTTTTATTTTTTATCTTTTGCTCCTTTACCAGATGCAACACATGGCTTGCTTTTGTTTTTCGAACGGCCACAAACGAAAAGAAATCCTTGACTTCGATAAGCCCGATGTCTTCTTTTTTCAATTCACCGCGGTTCGACAAAAACCCGACGATGTCTACTTTATTTACCTTGTCTTTTTTGCCGGCGCCAATGAAGAGTGTCGTCCATTTCGGCTTTTCAGGCAGAAGGGCCGCATCGGGTAATTGAATTTCTTCTACCGGCTGGGTTATATACGCCGGGACTTTTTCTTCATCGTTTAGAATCAGGATCGCCGTTCCGCTGGCGGTCATCCTTGCCGTTCTTCCATTGCGATGGGTAAATGTTTCCTGTTTATCGGGCAGGTGATAATGAATAATATACCGGATATTGGGAATGTCCAGTCCACGGGCTGCCAGATCGGTGGTGACCAACGTATTCACACTGCCATTTCTGAATTTGGCCAGCGCGACTTCCCTGTCCCGCTGTTCCATAGCGCCGTGATAAAACGTGTTGATGATACTTTTTTCCGCCAGCAGTTTGCTTGTTCTTTCCACTGCTTCGCGGTGGTTGCAAAAAATAACGGCAGACCGGTTTCCTAAATGGCAAAGCAACCGGAACAACGTTTCAATTTTGTCTTTTTCCGGTGAATGCAGTTTTTGAATCTGGAGGGCCTGGGACGGCGCGCCTCCTTCCGGTAAAAAATTCAGCGTTTCGGCATCCGTGGCACCGATGAATGCGGGTATGTCTGCAGCTTCGGTTGCCGATGTCAGTATCCTTTTCTTAACAGAAGGCAAGGAGTTAACAATAAAAGCCATCTCCTCCTGGAAGCCGAGTTCAAGTGATTTATCAAATTCATCAAGCACAAGGGTGTGAATCGCATCAGCTTTTATATTTCCCCGGCGCAGGTGATCGCCTATTCTGCCGGGTGTGCCCACAATCAAAGCCGGGGGTTGAACGAGGTTGTTTTCTTCAATCTCCCGTTTATGTCCCCCATAGCAACAGGTTATTTTAAAGCCTGTACCCATTGCTTTGAACACCTGCTCTATCTGCAAGGCCAGTTCCCGGGATGGCACAACAACCAGCACCTGCGTTTTTGAAATGGAACGATCCATACCACGAAGGGCAGGCAGCAGGTAAGCCAGGGTTTTTCCCGAGCCGGTAGGAGAAAGAAGAACAATATTGTTGTGTTGGGAAGTGGCCTGTAATGTAACGGCCTGCATTTCATTAAGGGCCTCTATATTCAAATTCGCGAGGACGAATTCCGGGGAGAATTGACTTTTAGACATCAACAAAGATACAGGTTTCGCTTCCCTTGCAATCTGGGGGACGAAGCGAGGCCCTTCGTCCCTTCTTTGAACTCACTGCGTTGTATTTAATGTTTGCATTAAAATAGAAAGGAGCAGAAGCAGCGAGAAAAGCAATTTTATTAGATGTCTCTCAAATACTGACCAAAAATGTATTTGTTCATTCGTAATTGTTTCAAAATAAATATAGAGAAGCTTTGAAGCTTTACGAGGAAGAGAAATCCGTAATAACAGCAAATGAAATAAAATTCAGTTATAGGCATTCAAGAGTTGCATGAACTTGAATACAGTGGAATAAAAACATAGAGATGTGGTGAAAATTGAAGATTTTCCTGAGAAATAAATTTCATTAAGAAATGCGAAATACTTTAAAAATAGATTTTAAAACATCGAAACCTGTTGTCGCAAACCCAGAAGGAAGAAGTTTGAGTTAAGTATTCTTGAGATTCATAGGTAATTCATCTGCACATGTAGTGGAATCTTTTGGCAACTGTACTACCCTCTTCCTGACTTCACTGCCCCGGCAAACCGCGACATACGCAGGTTGACCGAAAAAAGGAAATACCGGGCCAGTCGCGTGGTGCGACTGTCCGTGATCGTGGTTTCGTTCACGCTTCTTGTAATGCCGATGTTTTTATTGAAAAGATCAAAGCCCTGCAAGCGAAGCGTTAGTTTTTTCCCCTTTAGCATCCGGTATTCGGTATACAGATTCAAGATAGCCGGATTGCTGTTTACACTGCTGCTGAATCCATAATTCACCAGCTGCGAAAAATCGTAGCCGACAGCAAGATCACCAAAATAATTTTTTCCGCTGACGCCCAGGTTGAGCGATTGTGCACGGGTGTCATTGGTAAAGGCGGCATAACGGGTTGTTGTCTGGTAAGTGGTATAATCAGCCCGCAGGGTGACATCGACCTTGTTTTCCAGGTCAACACGGAAGTTGACGCCGGACCGTACACTCCAGTTTCGGCCTTTGTTTTTCAGCCCGTCGGTGTAGGAGATATTGTTGTCGTAACTGGCAGCCATGTTGATGCCGGCCGTGTATTTACGGTTGGCAAAAGGTTGGGTAAAAGAAGCATTGCCGTTATAGCCGAAAAAACCATCCGTGTTCAGGAAAGTGGTCGTTCGTCCCGTACCGGTACTGTTGTTGATCCGGTTACTGACAATCTTGTCGCTGGTTTTATCATACGAGAAATTCAGAAAGAGGCTGCTGCCCACCTTTGGGTCAAACTTGTGGTATTGCAGTGAAACGCGGTTGGTTAATTCGTTCGTCAGGTTCGGGTTACCGAGCACAATATTATTGAGACTGGAACTGTCGGCAACGGGTTGCAGCTGCACAAAATTGGGTTCCCGTGCCCAGCCGTCCATGGTTGCCGTAAACGTGTTGTTGCGGGCAAAATTGTAAACAAAGCGTGCTTCCGGAATCCAGTTGCTGTTGCGGTAGGCCGTCGATTGATTTTTTCCCACGGTGTTGCCGGTCAGGCGGTTTGGCTGCGATTGGATCCCGATGCTGTAATTGTATTTTTCATTCCGTCCTTTGAGGCTGATCCCGCGCCGGTTGGTGGTAAACTGGTAGCGGTAATGATTGCTCTGCCGGTCATTGAAAACACCGGTTTTGCTCACGGAATCCAGCAGGTCGCTGACTTCTTTAATGCTCTCGGTTGCCGATTTGTTCCATTCGTAATTCAGTTCGAGAACGGTTGTCCCGGATGCATTCAGGGGCTCCGTGTACGAAAAGCGCAAATTGGTGCGCCGGTTCGTGGTAGCGGTATTGATTTGTTGGATTTGCAGCGTGTCGCGGATAGACAAAGGCGTGGAAGCCGAGTCAATGTTGTGGTACGAACTGTTGGAAAAACGGCCGGCATCGTTGCCTGAATAATCCAGTGCCAGGTTCGCACTGAAATTGCGGCCACGCCTGCCAAACTTGTGGTTATAGAGCAAATTGCCACCGGCATTGGGCGAGTTGCTGTTGACCGTACTGTGGTTCTCGTTCAGCGTATAGTACTGGTGGCGGTTGATCCCGGAATGACTCCGGCTTTCATTATCCGAACGGCTCTGCGAGAGATAAGGTGAAATTTTAAAATAGTTGAACGAGTCCGGGGAATATTCCATGTTCCAGGTCAACCGGTGATTTTGACTGCTGTTTTGGCTGACACTTTCCCGCTGGGTGGTGCGAATATTCAGGGGGTTGATGTCCTGCGAAAAAACGGATGAAACGATCGAGGTCTGGCGAGCAGAAAAACTATAACTGCCATAGACCGACAGTTTCTTTCCCCACTTATCCCTGAAATTGAGTCCAACGGAACGGGACAGGGTAATGCCGGAGCCGCCGCCCCCTGCCCTGTTTTCGCTGCCGAAATTGGCGCCGCGGGCACCACCGCCACGGCCACCGCCATTGAAGTTGAACAGGTTGGCATTCGTGTTATTGACGGCACCCAGCAGCGATATTTGCTGCTCTTCGTCAAAGCGGTTAACAAAGATGTTTCCCGCATAGCGACCTTTGTCGCCAGCGGCAATCGTGCTGTTTCCAAAGGCACCCTTGTTGCGGTTTTGCTTGGTGATAATATTGATGACTTTCTCCGGCTCGCCGCTTTTTATTCCCGTGATATTTGCCTGGTCGCCGTAATCGTCAATGACCTGGATGCTTTGAATCAGTTCGGCCGGGATGTTCTGCGTAGCGGTTTGCACGTCGCCGCCAAAAAAATCCTTGCCGTTGATGCGAACCCGGGCCACTTTCTTGCCGGCCGATTCAATGTTGCCGTCCTTGTCTACCGTCACTCCCGGCAGTTTCTTAATGACATCTTCCACAGGAGCGCCGTCTCTCACTTTGTAGGCATCCGCATTGAACTGCACCGTGTCTTCTTTTAAGGTAACCGGCCGCACGGAACGGATCACGATATTGTCCATCGATTGCGAGAAAGGCAAAAGAACAATCGGGGCGAGCTGGAAAAATGAACCGCTGTTGCTCCTGTACGATTGCTGAACGGTTTGCAAACCGGTATACGTCGCGACAATCGTAAACGAATCGGTCTTTTGCCCCGTGAAAGAAAACTCGCCTTTTTGCGATGTCAGGGAAAACGCGCTGTCATGCCCCTGCAGCAGCTTTATCGAAACGCCGCTTAGGGGCTGGCCACTGGTATCAACAACACTCCCTTTGATGTTCCATCTTTCCTGGCCCCGTGCGGTGAAGCCAAGAAGAAAAAACAGCAAAGGGAGCAATTGTCTCATTTCACCGGAAATATAGACGACCCGGCTAAAACCACTGTCCTGCCTACGCGAAATTTTAATGATAAATAACATTGCGCAGCCAACAACAGGTTTTGCCTGTGGCTGTTTCGCGGTTAGCCGCACGTCCTATTGCGCTTTTTTACCGGCTGCAGGCGTTTGCGCCGATGAGGGTAGCCCTGGTGATTTTTCGGTTGAAAACGAATAGGGATAAGCTGTGGCGGATGTGCCACGGCTTTTGTTTGGCTGCGCACCCATCGTAAAATTGAGTGTGCCGCCTTTTTGCAGGTCAAAATGATCCAGCCAGTTCCTGTCCTGCGCTTTGCCGTTCAAATTGACCGCCTGCACGTACTTATTCGTCTCGCTGTTGCCTGCCGCGTTGATCACCAGCTTTTTCCCGTTGTCGAGCGACACGGTGATCTTCTGGAACAGCGGCGTGCCTAACACGTATTGCGTTGTGGCGGGACAAACCGGGTAAAAGCCCATGGCCGAGAACACGTACCAGGCCGATGTTTGCCCGTTGTCTTCGTCACCGCAGTAGCCATCGACGGTTGGCTTGTAAAGGCGGCTCATGGCCTCCCGGATCCAGTACTGTGTTTTCCAGGGCTGGCCGGCATAGTTGTACAGGTAGATCATGTGCTGGATGGGCTGGTTGCCGTGGGCATATTGGCCCATGTTCATGATCTGCATTTCGCGGATCTCGTGGATCACACCACGGTAATAGCTTTCGTCGTAAACCGGCGGCATGGAGAAAACGGAGTCCAGCATCCGTACAAACATATCGCCTCCACCCATCAGCTTTTTCAATCCCTCGATGTCGTGAAAAACGCTCCAGCTATAATGCCAGCTGTTGCCTTCGGTAAAGGCATCGCCCCATTTGAAGGGATTGAAGGGCGACTGGAACTGGCCGTCCTTGTTCCTGCCCCGCATCAGCTTAGTCTGTGCATCAAAAAGGTTGCGATAGTTCTGCGACCGCTTTTCGTACAGCTCGATTTCCGCTTTGGGTTTTCCCAGCGCTTTTCCCAGTTGGGAAATGGTAAAATCATCGTAGGCATATTCCAGCGTGCGGGCCGCATTTTCATTGATGTTCACATCATAGGGCACATAGCCCAGCTCATTGTAATACGCCACGCCTTTACGGCCCACGGCGGTCAGGGGGCCTTCGTTGTTGGCACCGTGTTTCAGTGCTTCGTAAAGCGTATTGATGTCGTAGCCCCGCAGGCCCTTGATGTAGGCATCGGCCACCACAGAAGCCGAGTTGTTTCCCACCATCACGTTGCGAAAACCGGGGCTTGACCATTCAGGCAGAAAACCGCCTTCCTTGTAGTCGTTCACCAGCCCTTCCTGCATTTCGCGGTTGATGGAGGGATACAGAAAGTTGAGGAAGGGATAAAGGGCCCGGAAGGTGTCCCAAAAGCCGGTGCCAGCAAAGAGGTAGCCGGGCAGCACCTGCCCGTTGTAGGGGCTGTAATGAACGGCTTTGCCCTGCCCGTCGATTTCATAATGCTTTTGCGGGAACTGAAGGGTGCGGTAGAGGCAGGAATAAAACGTCCGCACCTGGTCAACCGTGCCGCCTTCCACCAGGAGCTTGCTGAGTTGCTTGTTCCAGGCTGCTTTTGCCTTGGCGCAGGTTGCGTCAAAACCGTCTTTTCCGATCTCGCTAGCCAGGTTGCGTTCGGCCTGTTCGTAACTGATGAACGAGGAGGCTACCCGCAGGGCGATCTTTTCTCCTTTGCTTGTTTTAAACCCGATGACAGCGCCGGCGTGGTCGGCGGTTGTTTCCAACACGCCTTTCGTCAGGGTGCTGTCGTGCCAGCCACTGGCGATGGCAAAGGGCTTGTCAATAGAAATAACAAAATAGTTTTTGAAATTCTGGGGCACACCGCCGCTGTTGCGGGTGGTATAGCCGATGATCTTTTTTTCCTGCGGAAGGATCTTGACATACGAGCCTTTGTCAAAGGCATCGATCACCAGGAACGAACTGTCGGACTTGGGAAAGGTAAACCGGAATTGGGCGGCCCGTTCCGTGGGAGTGATCTCGGTGGTTACGTCATGGTCGGCCAGGTAAACGCTGTAGTAGTAAGGCTTGGCCACTTCCGCCTTGTGCGAAAACCAACTGGCCCTTTCGGCTTCGCGAAAGCGCAGTTTGCCCGTTACCGGCATAATGGAAAACTGCCCGTAGTCGTTCATCCACGGGGAGGGCTGGTGCGTTTGCTTGAATCCCCTGATCTTGTCCGATCCGTACGTATAGGCCCAGCCGTTGCCCATCTGGCCGGTTTGCGGCGTCCAGAAGTTCATGCCCCAGGGCACACAAATCGCAGGATAGGTATTCCCGTTTGACAAACTGGGTTTCGAATCAGTTCCCATCAGGGGGTTGATCCACTCCACCGGGTCAACAACTTTTTGAACCATCTGCGCAGGCGCAGTTCCAAATCCGGCAGCGGCAATGGCTGCGAGAAAGATCTTTTTCATATTTTTTTTCACGGACGTAAATTTCGTTGTTTCGCCAATCGCTTCCGCGAAACTTTATCAACACACGGTTTCAATCACCGGTCCCCTATTCGATAAAAGCAGAAGAGTTGAATTGACCCTGTTCTGCATGCAATGCAAAACCCGGGTACAAATTCAACTCTTCCAATGGGGCGAGGCAAAATGAGCAGCTGCTTAAACAACAGGCAAACGCCAGACTATAATTTTTTCAACCCCTTGGTTTGCGCTTTGTCGGCCTCCACGATGCTGATGGCATATCCCCCACCGGGTGCGGAAAGCTGCGCCAGTTTTGATTTGTTATTCACAATTACTTTGCGGATAGTGTAAGCTTGCGGGTTGGTCTTGTAATGCGCATTTTTGGCGTCGGCATAGATGGTGGCCACGTAGGTTTTACCGGGCTCCAGAAAATCAAAACCGATGTTCGATATCCTGGGCGTTTCGCCGTTGACGTTACCCACAAACCACTTGCCCGTGCCTTTTGCCTTGCGGGCCACCGTAATGTAGTCGCCGGGTTCGGCTTCCAGGTATTTGCTGTCGTCCCAGTCTACCGCTACGTCCTTGATGAATTGAAAGGCATCCAAAAAGCGGTTATAGTTCTCCGGCAGGTCGGCCGCCATCTGCAAGGGGCTGTACATCGTTACATACAGCGCCAGTTGATTGGCCAGCGTGCTGTTGACATGCGACTTATTACCGGGGTTGATCTTGCTGATGTCCATTTCAAAAATTCCGGGTGTGTAGTCCATGGGCCCGCCGATCAGCCGTGTAAAGGGCAGCACGGTCACGTGGTTGGATTTGGAACCGCCAAAAGCCTGGTATTCGGTTCCGCGGGCCGCTTCGTTGCCGATCAGGTTGGGCCAGGTGCGGCCAATGCCGGTAGGCCGGGCCGCTTCGTGTGCATTGACCATGATATGGTACTTTGCCGCTTTTTCGATGGCGTATTGATAATGGTTGACCGTCCACTGGCTGTAGTGATTTTCACCCCTTGGCAAGATTGGTCCTACATAGCCGCTCTTCACCGCATCGTAGCCATTTGCCTTCATGAATTTGTAGGCCGTGTCGATCCACCGTTCGTAGTTGCGGGTAGAAGCCGAAGTCTCGTGGTGCATGATCAGCTTTACGCCCTTGGATGCGGCATACGCATGCAGCTCTTTCACGTTGAAATCCGGGTACGGCGTTACAAAATCAAACACGTAATCCTTGGAGTTGCCAAACCAGTCTTCCCAGCCAATATTCCATCCTTCCACCAGCACGGAATCAAACCCGTGAAGGGCGGCAAAGTCAATGTATTTTTTGACGTTGGCGTTGTTGGCACCATGACGGCCGTTCGGTTTTGCCTTCGCATAATCCGTGATCCCCAACTGCACGGTTGGATATTCGTCGGTGTAAGCCCAGGTCGATTTACCGGTGATCATCTCCCACCATACGCCGATGTACTTGGTCGGTTTGATCCAGGACACATCACTGATCTTCGACGGTTCGTTCAGGTTGTAGGTCATTTTGGAGGCAAGGATATCACGGGCATCGTCGCTGATGATCACCGTTCGCCAGGGTGTCGTGCAGGGTGCCTGCATGTATCCCTTGTCGCCGATGGCGTCGGGTGTCAGCCACGATTCAAACACCATGTTTTTGTCATCCAGGTTCAGGTGCATCACCGGGTAATTGATCACTGCGGCTTCGTGCAGGTTGATGTAAAGCCCGTCGTTGCTTTTCAGCATCAGCGAGGTTTGCACACCGGTGGGAGAAAACGATGTTTGCGACAGGTTGGCCGTGATCGATTTCGCCATCAGCGGCCTGATCTCCGACAGCTTTGATTTGGTGTAATCGTATTCCTGCGTGTCGTAGTCACCTGGGATCCAAAACGCGGTGATGTCGCCCGGCATGGCAAACTGCGTCCGTTCTTCCTTGATGACGAAATAGGCCAGGTTCTTCTGCGAAGGAAACTCGTAGCGAAAACCCAGTCCGTCATCGAAAAGGCGGAAGCGTATCAGGATTTGCCTAGCAGATTCTTTCTGGTTCAACGTTACCGCCAGTTCGTTGTACTTGTTGCGGATCTTGTTGACCTCACCCCACACCGGCGTCCAGGTTTCATCAAACGATGTTGTTTTAGTATCCACTACCGTGAAATCATTGAGCAGCGAATTCTTGTCGTTCTTCAAATAAAAACCCAGCTTGCTGGGCCTGATAACGTCTTTGCCTTTGAAAGAAAGCTGGTACACCGGTGTTCCGTCCGCTTCGAGTGAAAACCGCAAACGCACCTTGTCACCAGGCGAATGCACCTCCTGCGAAACAGCAATGTCAACGATCGCCACCAGGAGCATAGACAACAAAAATATTTTCTTCATAGTCGTTCTTCTTGGTTGCAAATCTTTGGAAAAAAACACGAGAAGAATGAAATTAAAATCCGCTGTTGTCAAACAGCTCCAATAAAACCGGATCACCGCATTTTCAATTGCAGGAGATCTTACACGCACATCAGTAGCCCACACCGCGAGGTCTGTTTACTTCCGGCACGCAATATTTCCACTACCAGAAACATGCATTGTTATTTTTCTCCATAAGTTCTACTTTTAAAAAACGGATTGATCTCAAAACACAACGCATTTTTTATGAGAACCTATTTCCTGCTTTCAACGCTTTTACTTTCCCTTGTTGCCGGCGCACAGCGTTCGGCCGATGCTCCGGTCACGGGCCTTGCCTTTCTTTCTTCGGTTGGTTTGGGTGTGATCGACAACGAATTCAAACCCCGCATTTCAAACAGCATCCAAACTTCGCCGGGCCTGGAATACAGGTTCTCCCGGCAGTCCAGCCTCACGGCAGCGGTCAATTTCGACAGCTACGGCTATGAAATTACCGGCTCTTCGTACGCTCTCAACACCAGCCTGAAGGCAACCGGATTTGTCTTTGCATACCGTCACCGGTTTGGTAAGGCCAACTGGCTTCCGTACCTGAAAGCCGGCGGCGGCGCCGTTCGTTTATCGGTGCCAAACGTGGCTGCTTCACCGGGCTTTACCCGGGTTGAGAACAACGTGGAAGTAACAGGTGTGGTATCGGCGGAAGCCGGCATCCAGTGGAATGCCTATCGCCGGTATGCGCTCTTCGTCGGCGCCGAACGGGAGTGGATGGGCAAATCGGATTTGCTGAACAATTCGCTCCGGGCAAATTTTTACAAGATCGGCCTGATCTCGGCTTTTTAAGAACACGGCCTCCCGCCGCTGTTTACCTTCTGCTTACATCGCGGATTTCTTTTCCGGCGCATGACAGTAGGAAAGAAACTGCTGTGCGATCTTCTGCATCTCCCCGAACGTGGCCGGCTTTTCAAACACATCCACGTTCATGTCGTGCAACTGCTTTGCCTGCGGCGAATTGGCGCCGGTGGTAAACATCACCACGGGCAGGCGGCGATACGTCTCCGAATCCATGAGCTGGGCCAGAAGTTCAATACCGTTTTGCACGGGAAGATTAATATCGAGGATGACAAGGCAAACTTCCTGCGCATGAACGGCGAGGTATTCCATCAGGGCCACACCGGTGCTGACAGAATGCAGGCGATACTCCGGGAAGGCTTCAAAGGTTTCCTGGAGAAAATGCAGGTCGTCCGCATCATCGTCTACATAAAGAATGGTTTTAGCGTTTGCCATAACATTTGAATACAAGAGTAAGGAGCAACAAATTTATTTCCGGCAACAATACAACGAGCAGGGAAACGAATCCAATTCTTCGTCACCGCTTGGTTGACGGCTTTCCGGAAGTCCCCAACTACCTTTGCCGGCAAAACCTTTCAGCATGGAAATCGGCATTGGCATGTTTGGCGATTTGCACGGCCACAGCAACGGCAAGTGGCAACCGGCACAGCAACGCTTGCAGGAACTCATCGAAGAGATCAAACTGATGGATGAAGTGGGTCTTGATTTTTTTGGCATCGGTGAGCATCACCGTCCCGATTATGCCGTGTCCACGCCGGAAATTGTTCTTGCCGGTGCTGCAACGGTTACAAAGAACATCAGGCTAGGGAGCGCCGTTTCGGTCTTGAGTTCCTCCGATCCTGTGCGCCTGTACCAAAGTTTTTCCACCCTTGACCTGCTTGGCGGTGGCCGTGCCGAACTAATGGTGGGCCGTGGCAGTTTTACCGAATCGTTTCCCTTGTTCGGGTACAACCTGGCCGACTACGACGAGTTGTTTGAAGAAAAGCTGGAGCTGCTGCTGAAGATCAACAACGATGAACGTATAACCTGGAAAGGCCGGTTCAGGCCCGAATTGGTAAACCAGGAAGTTTTACCCCGTGCAGTCAACAATCACCTCGACATCTGGGTTGCGGTTGGCGGCACACCCGAATCCGTGCTCCGTGCCGGGCGGTTGGGTTTGCCGGTGATCTTCGCCATCATTGGCGGAAACCCTGCACACTTCAAATCCCTGTTCGATTATTACCGCAAAGTGTATGCGCATTTTGGTCACACGGCACCCGTGCAGGCAGGTGTGCACATGCACGCTTTTTTTGGAGACGACAGCAAACAAACGGCAGAGGAATACTATCCCGTTTATGCGGCCCAGATGAACCGCATTGGCCGCCAGCGGGGATGGCCGCCCTACCAGAAGCAGCAGTTCGATCTTGGCCGCGGGCCGCAGGGCCACCTGTTGATCGGTGACGCCAGCGAAGCGATCGATAAAATACTCCGCCTCCAGGAACTGTTTGGCCTTACCCGGTTTTCGGCGCATATGGATGTGGGTGGCCCTTCGCACCTGTCGCTGATGAAATCCATCGAAATCTTTGGAACCAAAATCGCCCCGAAAGTGAGAGAAGCGTTGGGCAGGTAAAACTGGTTAGGATATTGGGATATTAAATAGTGGGATATTTTATACCACGCACGTCCCACTATCACAGTATCTCCATATCATGGATACAGGCCACCGAAACCGATAGAATATGATTCATTGTGTACTTGTCAACTCGCATACAAGAAACGAACAGCGTCGGGCAAAAGCCCGGTTCTACTTCAGGTACTTCGCAAAAAAAGCCAGTGTGCGGCTCCAGGCTAGTTTGGCCGCTGCTTCGTTGTAGCGTGCCGCCGATGTATCGTTGTGAAATGCGTGCTGGGCGCCTTCGTATAGATACAACTCGTAGGTTACGCCTGCTTTTTTCAGCGCTTCTTCATAAGCGGGGATGCCGGCATTGACCCGTTCGTCGAGACCGGCATAATGCAGTTGTACGGCCGCTTTAATTTTGGGCACGTCTTCCGCAGCCGGCTGCCGTCCATAAAAAGCAACGACGGCCTTTAGTTCGGGGACATTCACGGCAAGACTGTTGGCCATGCCGCCGCCCCAGCAAAAGCCAACGCAGCCTACATGCCCGTTGTAGTCTTTGCGGCCGGCTAGGTAAGGAAAAACATTTTTAAAGTTTTGCAGGCTGTCCTCCGCTTTTAGTTCGCTGAACCACTGGCGGGCCTCGTCCTCATTGGCCGGCGTTTTTCCCAAAGCCGAAAGGGCATTGGGTGCGATGGCCAGGTAGCCTGCGCTGGCCGCCCTGCGGGCCACGTCTTCGATGTGCGGTGTCAGTCCGCGGTTTTCGTGGATCACCACCACCGCCGGGTAGTTTTTTTCTTCTTTCGGCCGGGTCACATAAGCCGTGACATTTCCGGGCACACCGGGATAGTTGATGTATTCGGTAAACAATTCGTCACCGGTAGTAACGGCAGCTTTTGCATAATTGCTTTCGAGCAGCGGAAGCAGCGACATCGCAGCAGCCGTTCCGCCGGCCAGCACCGCAAGACGTTTCAGAAAATCCTGCCGGCTTAGGGGCTGATGGGTGTATTCGTCGTAAAGGTTGATGATCTGCTGGTCCATGATGGGTCGTTTTCCTGAAGATACGGCAATGTTGCCGCCCGGGAAGCGGGTCGATAAGTACAGAAATGGAAGTCCCCTGTTTTATCGATTGCGGTTCCGCTCTTTTATAAATCCATGAACGGTAAGAGCAACTATTTGCCGCCCTTTAGTTTCGCGGCAAATTTCATTGTATGAAACAAGTGACAGGATTTTTTGCAGCGCTGCTGGCAGGATTCAGCAGCATGGCGCAGGTCGACACCATCAACACGCAAACCCACCAGCTCAATACCGCCGCCCTGAAAGAGAGCAGGGCGTCCTACGTCGTTTACTTTGCCGACAGCACCGGCAAACGCACCGCGCCGATCGACATCTGGGATCGCAGCCTGCAGGTTACGACCAACGGTCATGGCCAGCGGATCTACCGGTTCGACTGGAGCGTTTACCGCAAAGACACCCTGGCCGCAACGGTGAGTGCCACGGGTTTGCTGCCCTCGTTCCAGCCACTGACCCACGATGCCGACTACACCGGTCGCGGCAAGCTTTCGTTTGCATTTGCCAACGAGGTTGTCACGGTACCGCAGGACAAACAACGCACAGCGAGGGACAGTGCCTTTCATGTAGTACTGGAGCAGCCGGCATTCGAATTTCCCATGGACCTGGAGCTGTTTGCACTTCTTCCTTTCAAGAAAACAGGACAACGGTTTGCCATGGCCTTTTACGAGCCGGGAAGTCCCAAATCGAACTACTACCCGCTGACGGTCACCGGGAAAGAGTATCTGCCGCTGCCGGGAGGACAAAAGACCGCCTGCTGGCTGCTGCGCATTGACTATGCTCCCGGCAGTTACGCCACGTTCTGGATCGCCGACAAAACAAGGGAGGTACTGAAGATGAAAGAATTTTTCCGTGGCCGTTACCGTTACAAAGTGCGCCTGTTCTGATACCGATGACTCTTTTCCCCAAAAGGCACCGGCCCTGCAGTTTTTTTTAGATTTCCGTAACGGGCGGGCAACAAAAGCACAAACCCAAATCCTTTATTTTTAGCGCATGATCAACAGGCGTCCGGCGGTAACGAGTATGCGGATGACAGCAGACGATGTGTGGGCTGTCATCCTTGTGCTCCCCGTACTCAGTTTGGCGTTTGGACTGGTGTGTTTTGGCACCGTCCTTTTTCAAAGTCCCGTTCATTTTGTAAAAGGCTATGTTCCCACGTTTTTGCTGGTGACCATTTTTCACGTGGCACTGGTGCAGATCAGTTATGCGATGCGCCGCCGCTTTCCCTCGCACCAGGACACGTCCAGGCGCCTTCTTTCCGCCCTGGCTTTTTACCTCCTGACTTCTTTTCTTGCCATTCACCTCAGCCTGTGGATCTATGGCCGCGTTGGCCTGCTGGGTCTCGAAAAAACACCGCAACTTACCCAACGCTGCCTGCTGGTAGCACTGGTAGGCAACCTGGTAAACGGAATCATGTACGACCTGTTTTACACGTTTGCCAAAATGAAAGAAGCACTGGTTGCGAAGGAAGGTTTGCAGAAAGAGCACCTGCGGCAGCAGTTTGATGCGTTAAAAACCCAGGTCAACCCGCACTTCCTGTTCAACAACCTGAATACACTTTCCGAGTTGATCGAAGAAGACCCCGATGCGGCCGACCGGTTCCTGAACGAGATGAGCAAAGTGTACCGTTACATGCTGCGCAGCCGCACCCACGCCTGGGTTCCGCTGCAGCAGGAGCTTCGTTGTATTGCCTCCTATTTTTACCTGCTCACTGTACGGCATGGCAACAAGATTTCGTTTGAAAACGGCACGGACCCGCAACAGGCGGATTGGCAAATTCCTTCACTTAGCCTGGCACTGATGATAGAAGAAGCCGTTCGCACCAGCCGGTTCTCGCGGGAAGAACCGCTGGTCATCCGCCTGTCATCACGGGGAGAGCACCTGGTATTGCACTATCGCCATCAGCCCAAACAACGGTTGCTGGATACCGGTAGCCTGGACTGGGCTATGCTGTCGGACCGTTTTGCAGAACATGGCCTCACCGGCTTTGCCCGCACCGAAACCAAGGGTACCGTCACCGTTACACTTCCCCTTTTGTCAACTTCCGAAACCGTTGCCTCATGAAGCAGTTGACCGCACAAAGCCGCTTTGCGCTTCTGACCTTTCTTTGGGTGCCTGTCCTGGCGCTGCTCCTGAATCATGTTTTTTTTGGTGAAGCTTACGTTTCCATTCTGCCTCTTTTAGGTGGCGCCACCGCCATTACCCTTCCAACCGTCCTGTTGCTCTCGCAGGTACAGGTACAGCTTTCATTACGGCTGCGGGCACAGTATCCGCGGTTCGAACAGCGGCGGCTTCGTTTTGCCCGATGGCTCCTTGTTTCGTTACCGCTAACGCTGGCGGCTATGGCCTCGCTTTGGATCGCATTTACCCGTATTCCGTTCTTTGCCGGCAATGTGCAAGGCGGCAGCCTGCCCTGGGCCTTGCTGCTGGGCGCCGTGGCCACGATCATCGCCATCATTGTCAATGAAGGACAGTTTACCTACCACCAATGGAAGGAAGCCATTACCGAAGCCGAGCGGCTGCAAAGGATCAACTGGGAAAGCCGCTATGAGGGTTTGAAGCAACAGGTGAACCCGCATTTTCTTTTCAACAGCATCAACACGCTATCGAGCCTGATCACGGAAGACAAGGCAGAGGCGGGACGCTATGTAAAAGAAATGAGCCGCGTGTACCGGTATCTTCTGCGCACCAACGACGACGAACTGGTGCCCCTGCAAACCGAACTGCAGTTTATTTCTTCCTATTACCATCTTTTGAAAACGCGGTTTGGCAGCGCCATTCACCTGGCGGTGAATGTGCCACAGCGGTATGCGCAGTCGCTGCTGCCGCCGCTTACCCTGCAGATGCTGGTGGAAAATGCGGTGAAGCACAATAACGTGAGCAAGGACACGCCCCTGTCGATTGGCATTGGCTGTACGCAGGAGGGCTGGCTTTGGGTGAAAAATAACCTGCAGCCCAGGCAGGGATTTGTGGATTCGACCGGCATTGGGTTGAATAATATCCGGGAGAAATACCGCCTGCTTGGATTGCCGGATGTGCAATTACAAAATACGGAGCAGGAATTTACCGTCCTCCTTCCGCTGGTGGAACAACTAGGCAGCTGATACCAACCGCTATCCGGATAAATCCATCTTCTGTTGAAAAAGGCAATTTTCTCCCTGCTGTCATCTATCCTCTAACATCCGTCATCAACGAAACCTTTCCAGGCAAAAAGCAATTGGGTACGAATGCCAGTTTAAAACAGGACTAACTGCCCGTTTGGCTGTTCGCAGGTATCGCCGGCTGGCGTGCCAAAGTTGGACAAAGTGAGTCCCAGCAACCGAACCTTCGCGTTGGCCGGATCGGTTTCCGCCAGCAGGCTTTTGGCTGTGGATGCCAATGCTTCCTGTTCGTCCACCGGTACTGCCAGGGAACGGCTGCGGGTCACGGTTTTAAAATCATGGTAGCGGATCTTTACCGTAACCGTGCGGCCTTTTAGCCCGCGGCGCTTGAGCCGGCCTTCAACGAGTGCGGCCAGCCGGTCGAGCTCTTCGCACATGGCATCCAGCGTAACCAGGTCTTCCGGGAAAGTGTCCTCCGCACCGACGGACTTGGTTTCGCGGTTGGGTTGCACCGGGCGGTTGTCGATGCCCCGCACAATGCTGTAATAAAAATGCCCCGGCTTGCCAAATTGCTGTACCAATGCTGCTTCGGAGAGTTTTTTCAGGTCGGCCCCGGTGTGCAGTCCCATCGCTTTCATTTTGGCCGCTGTGACCTTGCCCACGCCAAAGAATTTCTCTACAGCCAGGCTTTCCATAAAGCGTTCCACTTTCGACGGACCGATAAAACTAAGCCCGTCGGGTTTTTGAAGATCGGAAGCGATCTTGGCGAGAAATTTGTTTACCGACACACCCGCTGAAGCGGTGAGGCCCAGTTCCTCCCTGATCCGTTTTTTGATTAACGTCGCAATGTCGATGGCCGAGCCGATGCCTTCTTTGTCGACTGTTACATCGAGGTAGGCTTCATCGAGAGAGAGTGGTTCGACAAGATCGGTATAGGTGTAAAAGATAGCCCGGATCTGTTGCGAGACTTCTTTGTAAGCCTCAAAGCGGGGCCGGACGAAGATTGCCTGCGGGCAAAGCTGCTGCGCTTTTTTTGAGGGCATGGCCGACCGGATGCCAAACTTCCGCGCCTCGTACGAGGCCGTGGCCACCACGCCTCCCCGGCCTTCGGGTTGCCCGCCAACGACCACCGGCTTGCCCCGCAGTTCGCTATTGTCGCGCTGCTCCACGGATGCGTAGAAGGCATCCATATCCACGTGGATGATCTTGCGGTGGTTGATGGGTGCAGGCTGCGACATGAGGGAAAGTTGCCGGCTAATTTAGGAAAGTTGGCGGAAGACGGCGGACCGCATATGGTTTGAAAACCGGATTTTTGTTATCACTGAATAAAACATCATGAAAAACGTCATCCTTGTTCTGCTAATGACCACTATGGGAAGTTCCGTCTTTGCGCAAAACACGACCGTTGCCGATAGCAGTCGCCGCGCTGCGGAAGATATCGGCACAACGATCTACGGGCTGCCCGTGCACAAATCCTATGTACCGCCGGAAGTTGTTGAGCGGGCAAAGAAAAAGTACGGCCGGTCCCTGTATAGCATTGAGAAATCGACCGCTGAAAACTGCCAGGAGTCTTATCTCGTGGGCCTGATCAAAAACGGCCGGTTAACGATGGAGTGGATGTGTGACGACCCGAAGATGGTGTGGCTGAATCGCCGCGACTCTTTCCTTGCCCTGCAGGCGACCGAGTGAGCGCCTCCGGTTTCACGCAGCGGATACACAAAACGCTGTACCTTCCCATTCCTGTCCAACCGCAGTTGCCCAGCCTATGCTCGACCTAGTCATTGATGCCCGTCCTGCCGCCATTAGCGAATCCATGAAGGTGAAGCGCATTCTTCCCTTTCGCCTGCGACGGATGGTAGGCCCCTTTATTTTCATGGACCATGCCGGCCCGGTGGAATCCGCCCCGGCCAACCGGTCTTCGCTGGATGTACTGCCGCATCCCCACATCGGCCTTTCGACCGTGAGTTATCTGTTTGGCGGACAGGTTACCCACCGCGACAGCCTGGGCGTGGAGCAGATCATTCGTCCCGGGGAAGTAAACTGGATGACGGCCGGCCGTGGAATCTCCCATTCCGAAAGGTTCGAAGACCCTGCCGCACTGGCCGGCGGCCAGCTGGAAATGATTCAAACCTGGGTGGCGCTGCCGGAAAAAGACGAAGAAGACCTTCCTTCCTTTCATAATTACACGCCGGACCAATTGCCTGTTTTTACCGACACCGGTGTCTGGATGCGCCTGATCGCCGGCGATGCCTATGGCCTGCAAAACGGAGTAAAAACCCATTCGCCCCTGTTTTACCTGCACGTGGTTTTGCAGCCGGGAGCCCGGTTTGGCCTGCCCAAAGAACATCCGGAACGCGGCATTTACATTGCCAGGGGCAGCCTGGAAGTTGGCGGGACGACTTATCGCGAAGGACAGATGCTGGTGTTCAGCAAAGGCGTCGATCCCCTGCTCCTGGCGAAAGAAGCCTCCACGCTCCTGTTGCTCGGCGGGGAGCCGCTGGGAGAACGCTTTATCTGGTGGAATTTTGTGTCGTCGCGGCGGGAACGAATCGAGCAGGCCAAGGAAGACTGGAAACAGGGTCGCATCATTTTGCCGCCCAACGATAACAAGGAGTTCATCCCCCTGCCCGAATACAAATCCCGGCCGGCCGGCAGTGCGCCAAAGCCCGAACCGCTCTCCTGAAGCAATCAAGCAAAACCTTACCCAGCATTAACGAAAGGAATTGATTCGGTCAAAGGCCTCTTTGGAAGTCTCTCGCCGGTCTGCAGCATTTTCTTTTCCCTTACTAACCCTGTTCTCAGGAATCCACCTTTTTCAGCGATGCGGAATTGATGCAAAACCGCAGGCCCGAAGGTGCCGGCCCGTCGGGAAAAACATGGCCCAAATGCGCTTTGCACACATTGCACAGCACTTCGATGCGGGTCATGCCCCAGGAGCTGTCTTTTTCATAGCGAATGACGTTTTCTTTGACGGGTTCCGTAAAAGAAGGCCAGCCGGTTCCCGATTCAAATTTCACCCATGAATCGAAAAGTTCCGTGCCGCAGCAGACGCAGGCATAAACACCGGGTGAATGCGCTTCGCAATACTCACCCGTAAACGCCCTTTCGGTGCCGTGCTGCCGCGTGACGCGGTACTGTTCCGCTGTGAGCTGGGCTTTCCATTCCGCATCCGTTTTGCTGACTTCCCTGTCGGGAGCCAAATTGTGTTGGCTGTGACTGAGCACATCATTCCAGTTCATATGGTTTGCTTTGGGTTGACATTTTTTACCGCAGGCTTCCTTTCCTTTTGGCATTGCGATGCCCGTTTGCTGCAGGTGCCGGAAGCCTTACTCTGTTGTTTGCAACAAGCAGACCTTCCCGTCCATCGTTGCGGCAATGACCTGCTTTCCGCTGATCACATTGACGGTATTCACCATGGAGTTGTCGATTTTATAGGCCCATGCTATTTTTTGCGTGGCTGGCGTAATGGCGTAGACGACGCCGTTGCGGGTTCCAAAAAACAGGCGGCCGTCTTTTTCCACCAGCATCGAAGGCGCATGCTCGTAGCCAAAACCGGCGTGCATCTTCCAGGCAAACTGCGGCTCGCGGCTGTTGGTGCGCAGCGCCACAACCGTATCCTGCATGGTTTTCCCGTAAATCCAGTTGCCGTCGGTTGACAGACCGATGCTTTCGCGAACCGTGGCTTCGTTGGTGCGCCAGAGCGTTTGGCCGGAAGCCAGGCCGATGGCCGAAAGATAGCGGTCGGGGGCCACCACGTAAACCACGCTGTCTTTGATCACCGGGATGCAGGCGGCTGGTGAATAATTGATCACCGGTGAGCCGTTGTTCCATTTCCACAGGAGGCGGCCGTCATTTTTGTCCAGTGCATAGAGGTTCTTGTCCCAGGCGCCAAAGATGATGGTGCTTCCGCTGATCACAGGCTTGCTCACCACCGGACCGTTCAGCTCCGCAAACCGCCAGCGTTCGTTGCCGGTGTTCAGGTCAAGAGCACGAAACACGTGATCGCTGCCACCGATATAAACAAAGCTGTTTTCAATCAGCGGTGATCCCAGGACGGCCGCATCGGTTGTGTGTGTCCACAGTACCTTACCATTAATGGAAAAACAGTAAACCTTGCCGTCGGCCGAACCCACAACCAGCCGCGTTTCCTTTTGTTTGACGACAGGAGTAAAAGCCGGTGACGAAAAAACCGGCCCGCCGGTTTGCACCGTCCATTTTCGTTTGCCGCTTTTTTTGTCCAGCGCTTCTATCTGCCCGTTTTGGTTCCCAAAAACAACCAGTCCTTCCACCACGGCAGGTGTCGAGATCACGTTGGCACCCGATTGATAGGTCCAGGCAGGGCTTACCTGCGGATACGTTTGATTGATGGAAAAATCAGGTCGGGGGAAAACTTTTGTCCTGTCGTATTGCTGCAAGGCCAGCGCCACGCCGGTCCATTTTCGTTCCGCCTTGCTTACCGGTTTCCGTTCGGTAAACGTGATTGAATCAGTGCGGACATCAACGAGGTTGTAGCCACCTTCGGATGCCTTGGCCCGCAGGTTCGACCGCCCCATCACAGCCGGGATATCGTCGGCCTTCACGGGACGGTTGGTGTGACCATGACCGCACAGGGCCAGCACCGTATTTTTTGCCCGCAACTGGTCGATGATCTCGTACCAGTTGTCCAGGCCATTGTCGAGGGGATAATGGTTGAGGAAGATCACCGGTTCTTTTTCACCGATCGTTTTCAGTTTGTCCCGCATCCAGTTCACAGCGTTGCGGGGCACGTGTCCGTCGCTCATGCGGACATAAGGCCCGGAGGCGCAGCCGATGAAATGAATGCCGCTGTACGTAAACGAAAATTTATCGTCGCCAAAAACCTGGTTGAAACGCAGTCCACCGCTTTCGCTCCAGCCAGTATCGTGGTTGCCCGGAATAATGTAGTAAGGTACCTGCAGGCTGTCGAGGATTTTCTTGGCCAGTGCCAGTTGTTCATTTTTACCCAGCTCCGTAATGTCGCCGGTCAGCACCACGAAGGCAATGTCGTGCATGGCGTTGATGTCGGCCACGGTACGCCGCAAATCTTCTTCCGCACCACCGTTAGGTGAACCGATATGCGTATCGGAAATAAAGGCAAAGCGAAAGGGTTTTGTTTGCGAAAATGCAGAAAAGCAAAGGGACAGGAAAAAGGCAAACCAGATTGATCTCATAGCCGGCAAATGTACGTTTTGGCTGCAGAACGCGATCGGGCCAGCAGCAACCAGGAGCCATCATTTTCCGTTTTGACAATCTTTTACCGTTATGCTTTGTGTTGACTGCAATCTTCACCGGCCGGATGCCGCTCTCCTTCTTGCCGTTTCGGCAATTCATGTTTGACTTCCGGCAGTTCATTCACCTGCCCTGCAAACAAGCATAGCTCGCGGCTATTTTCGTTCGGTCAACGCGAAACAACTGCAACAGTTTCGTGTAACCGTAAAATACGGACGCCATTCTTTCCGGCCGTTTCGCCGGTCAGGCAGCAGGACGATTGCCGGTTGATTTTAGGCAAACCCATTCCAACATCAAACACTAAGTCATGAACAAGAAACTCAAACCCTTTTTTTACGCAACCCTGTTTGCCGGCATTGCCTTCTTGGCCAGCTGCAAAAAAGAACCGGCAAGTCCGCAACCGCCAACGGAATCCGTCGTCCCGTTGGTAACAACCATCGGTCAACCCGTGGGCTCTGCCAGTACCGCCAGCATCGGTGCTGCCGGTGGTTCCATTACTTCACCCGACGGACGGGTAACCCTGACCATCCCGGCCGGCGCCCTGGGCACGGCCACAACCATTTCCATTCAGCCCATCGAGAACACGGCGCCACTGGGTGTTGGACTCTCCTACGATTTCCTTCCCAACGGGCAGAAATTTGCCAAACCGGTAACCGTCACGCTCCATTATACCGACGACGAACTGGCGGGTACAGCGCCGGAACTGCTGGAGTTTGGTTTCCAAAACGCCAAGAATAACTGGCAGGGAAAAGCCAACCTCCAGGTAAACGCTACGGCACGCACTATAACGGCAACGACTAACCATTTCAGCCGCTGGTCTTTCTATGCAAGCTTTAAACTGCAGCCGGAGCAAAAAACGTTGCCGGTGAATCAAACGGTTAACCTGCAGGCCATGAAGCTGCCGTATACCGAAGACCCCGACCCGAACAACATGGAGGAGCTTTTGCATACACTGGGTGAGCCTAAACCGGTTGCCGACGCCGACGTAAGCAACTGGCTTGTGAATGGCGAGGCCAGTGCGGCGAATAGTGCAAATGGCTGGCTGACCGGAACGGCGGCCAACGAAAAACTCTATCATGCGCCGGCACACCAGCCGGCTGCCAACCCGGTTGCTGTCAGTGCGCAGATCCATACAACGCGGGGCTACTTCACCGTTGTGTCAAACATAACAGTCGTGGAGGACCGCTATTTTGAATTCAGCTGCTACGGGCAAAGTTTCAAAGACCTGGAGGGAAGCATCAACGCTTCCACAACCGCGGGTACACTCTCCATCTTTATGATGGCAAAAAATGCAACAGGCAACAAGATCCCCAGTCTTGTGCTGGCAATGGGCGAAGGTTTCAAAGGCGTAGGGTCGTATTCGTTTGGCGAAAAAAACCAGGTTGCCTGCACTACCACGACTTACCCGTACGAATGGGAAACCATGTATTTTGAAAAAGACAACGCGACGCCCAAATTCGGCAGCGGCTCAGTGACCATTACCTCCTATGGGCGTATCGGGGAACCGATCACCGGTACGATCTCAGGCACGCTGCATTTCCAGCGCACAGTTGATGATGTCACGGAACACCTGACAGCACCAGTCAATGCCAAATTTTCGGCGATCCGGAACGAATAGTGCAGGTTCACCGCAATAGCAGCCTTGTGTCTTTCCTGCACGACAAAGACCCCTTGAAAAAGGGGTTTTTCATTGGATATAGTTCCTCGCAACAAATACTGTAGGCAGGTGATGTGAAAGGTTATGCGGAATCGCATACAGCCTGATTTGCACTGGGCCGATTTGGGACAACTGTAAAGAAGGACTGTCATCTCATAAATTCCGGCAGCAAACACATCCGGTGCGTTCCGCATGGGAAAAGGGCAATTGATTGCTGTTGGCGAACAAAAGATTGGCAAGAGCGATGTTGTTCATATTTACGATACGGCACAATACAAAAGTGAAATAAGCAAGTGATGAAAATGAAGAACATAAAAAAATTGTTAGTTTCGGGAGATCGCTTGATACGACTATTGGCAATCATTTTAAAAAGTCAGTAACAAACCATAAACCACAATAAAAAAATAGCACCTTATGAGAAAAATAATTTCATTCATGCACATATCGCTTGACGGTTTTGTAGCAGGACCAAACGGAGAAATGAACTGGATTAAAGTCAATGAAGAAATTTTCGATCACATCGGTAAGCGGATTAGTGAAACTGATGCTGCATTATATGGACGAGTAACCTATGAGATGATGCAAAATTACTGGCCGAGTGCAGGAGACGAACCAG
This sequence comes from Flavisolibacter nicotianae, assembly GCF_003628535.1. Lineage (GTDB taxonomy): Bacteria > Bacteroidota > Bacteroidia > Chitinophagales > Chitinophagaceae > Flavisolibacter > Flavisolibacter nicotianae. Next base: position 163,859 of record NZ_RBCI01000008.1, on the reverse strand, counting down.
GAGCATCCAAACATGACATCGAACATTCCACCTGGTATAACAAGGCGCACAAACTTGTTTTATCAAAAACGATGAAAGGTGCAAGTTTGACGAATACAACAATCATCAGTGATAACCTCCCGGACAGGATCAATGAAATAAAACAATCCCGCAATGGCGGGAGTGAAGAGATCTTGCTTTTTGGTAGCCCGACAGCAACACATTCACTTATTCAACTGAACTTAATTGACGGCTATTGGCTATTTGTTAATCCAATTATCCTGGGACAAGGCATTCCTTTGTTTGTCGATGTCAAAAACAAAATAGCACTAAAACTTTTGACTTCCCGGCAATTTTCTTGCGGAGTAATTGAACTGAATTACGCGGTGGACAAACAATAACAACGAAACGCTAACAAACGTACTGGCAAATGCAAGGCAGACGGCAGATCAATCGGCAGTAATCGTTCCTGTACTGCACCAGGCACGAGGGAATTCTGCTCACCATTTCGTTATTGATTGGGCTATAATTTCCTTACCCGTCTGCCGTTCCGGGCTGGGCAAGCAATAATTATCCAGCCTTCGCCAATACTCGAACGCTGTGTGCAAACAACCAGGTAACCATGTGGAAACTATCGGCGCTTATACCCATTTTTCTCACTGGCTGTACAATTCCAGTAACAGACTTGTTTCATATGTCCTGGCTTGAGACAACTGTTTTATGGTAGCGGCATCCCATAAAACCCCTCATCACAATCAAGAGGATATAGAGATGTTACAGAAAGAATTTGCAGGCAAGGCTGCAGAGATTTTAAAGGAAGACGAAAATGTTATCGGTTTAGCCGTTGCGGGTTCCTGGCTGACAAATGAGATGGACGAATTTTCTGATCTTGATTTAATTCTTGTTACCCATGAAAGAATCTCCAGTGATAAAAACAGAATGCTGGACTATGCCAATCGCCTTGGACAGCTTCTGTCTGGTTTTACGGGTGAACACGTCGGTGAACCCAGGGTTTTGATTTGCCTGTACGACAATCCCTTGCTACACGTAGACATCAAGTTCGTAACGCTGCAGGAGTTTCATACAAGAATTGAAACACCGACTCTCCTGCTTGACAAAGATGGACAGTTGCAACACGCATTAAACAACTCAACACCAAAGTTTCCTTATCCCGATTTTCAATGGATCGAAGACCGCTTTTGGACCTGGGTTCATTATGCCTTATTAAAAATCGGGCGGGGAGAATACCTGGAAGCTTACGACTTTTTTGGTTTTCTACGAATGGTTGTATTTGGTCCATTACTGCACATAAAAAACGGCAACTTACCAAGAGCGGTTCGCAAGGTTGAAACACAATTGCCGGCAAAAGACTTTGCGCAATTGAAAGCAACCATTCCAACATATTCTAAAAGCTCGTTGTTAGACAGTTTACAGAATTCCATAACACTCTACCGGCAGTTACGGAATGAATTGTTTACGACCAATGTCACCTTAAATGGTAAAACAGAAAAAAGAGTAATGGCGTATTTCGAAGAAATCAACGCAGGTTAATGCATTGGTTGGGCTGCTATCAAAAGCATTGCTGCAAGTAGCACCGGACGCTAATAAACCGGCGATTTATTGCATGCAGCTGCAGTCCCGGCAGTTTTAAAATGCACGTCTTCATAAAGCCCTGTTCGTTCGTGTGCATACAATAGCGAAAGATTCGCCTGTCTTTACCGGGCTATCGAGCGTTGTCGCATTCAGTTACCAAGATTGTCGCATTTACACTATGCTAACATGGCCTTTGTTGACGAGATTTGTGCAATACAAACCCATTCATTTAAAAATAAAATTTAAGTGGAGGCAACATCGTATGCGAAAAATAATCGTGTTAGAGTTTATCACCCTGGATGGCGTAATGCAGGCGCCCGGCGGGCCCGACGAAGATACATCAGGTGGCTTTGAATTTGGCGGTTGGTCTGCCCCTTATTCTGACGAAGTTTCCGGTAAGATCATGCAAAAGCAGATGGAACCCGCAGATCTGCTTTTGGGCAGAAAAACATTTGAGATCTTTGCCGGCTACTGGCCGGAACATGCAGCCTATTGGCCGGGTATAAATGACGTCACAAAATACGTCCTGTCTACGACGGTGAGAAAGTCAGACTGGACAAACTGCGTTTTTCTTGAAAGCCTCGCCGACATCGAAAAGCTCAAAAATTCTGAAGGTTCGGACATTAAGGTTTGGGGCAGTAGCGAACTTGTTCAGTTGCTCCTAAAAAAAGACCTGGTGGATGAACTCTGGCTTAAAATTTACCCCTTGACCCTTGGTAAGGGAAAAAAAATTTTTGATAACGGAACCATTCCGGCAGCATTAAAAGTAACAGAGAGCACCGTTACTCCGAGTGGCGTTTTGGTTGTGAATTACAAGCGGGCCGAAAAAGTGAAGACCGGTACGATTGGCGCTTAAGGAGAAAGCACCAACCGCTAACAATTTATTTGGCTGTAATGCTGGCATGGGGAGGACAAATCTGCCGTTGTAAAACCTGCAGCGAGTATCCACGAGACGAATTTCTAATGCGCATTTGTTGTTAATTTGATCATCGGTATTTTCACAGGTCCTCAGTTGTCGGCTAACGGTTATAAAATGCCAGCACCATAGCTGGTCTTGAACGTTGCCAGCAGCTTTTCGGAACCGTTCAAAACGAACCAACCACTTATGAGATTTTTAATCCTCCTTCTTTTCCCCGTTCTTAGTTTTAGCCAGTCGAGGCTGGACACTCTTCGTTTCCTGAATGGCAAAGTAAAAATCCTTGCTCCCCAGGAGTTAAAGCCGATGTCTGACCAAATGTGGACTGCTAAATATCAAAAAAGAGCACGCCCTTTGCTCGTTTTGAGTGACGACGATGGCGAAGTGAATCTTCTGGCCGATATGACCCCGCAACCGGCGGCAGAAAGCCAACTGGCCTCTTTCAAAGACTTTCAAATTCAACAACTGAAATCCAGGCGACCTGACCTGGAATTGCTTTCAGACGGGGTAAAAACAATCAATGGCAAAAAAGTAGGCTATTTTACGTTTGTCACCCAGGCCATTGACCAGAAGGTTTTCAACTATTATTTCTTTACAATTGTCGATGGAAAAGTATTGTTCTTCTCCTTTAACTGTATTGAGAAGTTGCAAAAAAAATGGGAACAGACAGCCGACCAAATTGTAGCATCACTTAAAATAACCTAATGCCGTTATGGATACCTGTGCTATCGGCTGACCGCGGAAACCGGCACCTATTGATAAAACAATCTTTACTTGCATGGCAAATAAAAAAGGCTTATCAACGGAACAACGGGAAGAATTATTCCGGACGGTAAAAAATCCGTTTCGAAAAAAACATGAATCGTCATCCGGGCCTGGTATGGGCTGCCGTACAGGCAAAGCTGGAGTCAAATTGGGACAAACTGTGGTCGCTCCATGAAATGGAACGAACCGGTGGCGAACCGGATGTTGTTGGTTTTGATCAAAAGACCCGGGAATACATTTTTTTCGATTGTTCGGCCGAAAGCCCCAAAGGCCGCAGAAGTGTTTGTTACGACCGCGAAGCGCAAGAGTCACGAAAAGAGAACCAACCCGAAAACAACGCACTAGACATGGCAGCGGCTATGCGTATTGAACTTTTAACGGAAGAGCAATACAGGGATTTGCAAACACTGGGGCACTTCGATACTAAGACATCGAGCTGGGTGAAAACACCTCCCGGTATTCGAAAACTCGGCGGCGCCCTCTTTGGCGATTACCGATACGGCCAGGTTTTTATCTATCACAATGGCGCTCCTTCTTATTATGCGGCCAGGGCGTTTCGCGGCGCACTGCGAGTCTGAAATTTTACATCCTGCCCCGTTTGAAGATTTTGTTTGACTGCAGCAGGCTGACACAGGATTGTGACCTAATTGTTGATCGCCTGAATTTTTTTGTAAAAATCATAGATCATCGCAAATGTCCGCGGCATCCGGAAACAGGAATGGTCAAATTCCCTTGGTATTCTTACGCTTTTCCACTTTTTGTTCCTGACAGGCGGATAAAACGTTGTCGCGAAATATAATTTCCTGCAAATGGTTCCTATCTTACGCCTTGTTTATTAAATCGTAGTCCCTGTAAAAACGAAACTTCCAATTCTTATGAGAAAAAAGTTTACACTTTTCCTTTCCCTGCTTTTTATTGCCTTCCTTCAATCGAATGGCCAGGCGCCTCTCACCGGCTGGTATCTGACCAATGGTACGGTTCGCACAATGGTTCAAAGCGGATCAACTCTTTACATCGGCGGCGATTTTACGTATGTCGGTCCCAACGTTCCTAACGGCACATCGCTAAGTGTCAGCACCGGCGCTCCCGATCTTTCTGTTGCCAGGCCAAATGGAGCTGTTTATACAGCGGTACCCGACGGAAGCGGTGGATGGTACATCGGCGGAAATTTTACCAGCGTTGGTGCCGTACCCCGCAATTCGATTGCGCGGATCAATGCAGATGGAACGGTTCATCCCTGGAACCCCGGCGCGGATAATGCGGTTCACTCCTTACTCGTGAGCGGCAATACGATCTATGCAGGCGGTGATTTCACTTCCATCGGTGGACAGACGCGGTATTTTCTTGCCGCACTGGATGCCACCACCGGAAATGCGACTGCGTGGAATCCAAGTGTCAATAATACGGTTTACGCACTGGCCATGAGTGGCAGCACCGTGTATGCAGGTGGCGCATTCACCGCTGTCGGCGAACAAACGCGGAACTACCTTGCAGCTATCGACGCAACAGGGAGTGCCACAGCCTGGGATCCCAGCGCTGATGGCGAAGTGTATTCGCTGGCTGTCAACGGCAGCACCGTGTATGCCGGTGGAACGTTTAATAACGTTGGCGGACAGGTGCGGTACTACCTTGCTGCACTGGATGCCACAACCGGCACCGCTACCACCTGGGATCCAAGTGCAGATGACTTTGTTCATTCGCTGGCTGTCAACGGTAGTATCGTGTATGCAGGCGGTGCATTTATGTCGATCGGCGGACAGGCGCGGAACCGGATCGCTGCACTCGATGCCGTAACTGGTAACGCAACGGCCTGGGATCCAAATGCCAATAACACGGTCCGCTCGCTGGCCATCACGGGCAGCACGATCTATGTCGGTGGTGATTTCACTTCGATCGGCGGACAAACCAGGAACCGCATTGCGGCACTGGATATCACGACCGGTACAGCAAGTGCCTGGGATCCGAATGCGACCAATACGGTCTATACTGTCGCCTCTAGCGGAGGCACTGTGTATACCGGCGGAGCATTCACCTCTATCGGCGGACAAACAAGAAATCGCATTGCTGCTATCGATGTTTCAACTGGAACAACAACAGCCTGGAACCCCGATGCAAACAATACGGTGTATTCGCTGGTCGTCAGCGGTAGTACCGTCTATGCCGGCGGAGCATTTACGTCGATCGGCGGACAAACAAGAAACCGGATCGCGGCACTGGATGCCACGACCGGCAATGCTTCTTCCTGGAACCCCAACGCAAGCAACTTTGTGCTTACGCTGGCTGTCAGCGGCAGCACGGTTTATGCAGGTGGATCGTTTACATCTATTGGCGGACAGGCAAGAAATCGCATTGCCGCACTCGATGCCACAACCGGTACGGCTACAGCGTGGAACCCCAATTCGAACAACTACGTCTGGTCCATTATTCTGAATGGAAGCAACGCGTATGTCGGCGGCTATTTCACTTCCATCGGCGGACAAACCAGAAACCGCATTGCGGCACTGGATGTTTCTGCCGGTACTGCTACGACATGGAACCCCAATTCGAATAATTATGTTTTGAGCCTCGCTACGGATGGCAGCAACATTTATGCAGGAGGAACGTTCACCTCTATTGGCGGGCAAACACGGAACAAGATCGCGGCGCTGGACATCGCCACCGGCACGGCCACAGCCTGGGATCCGAATGCATCTAATACGGTTAATACCATTGTGCCCAGTGGCAACACTGTATATGTTGGCGGTGACTTTACGGCCATCGGCGGACAAACCAGGAACCGGATCGCCGCAATCGATGCGTCGGCTGGTGTTCCTGCGGCCTGGGATCCGAACGCTGGCGGTAGTGTTTATGCCCTTGCTGTCAACGGCAGCACGGTATATACAGGTGGCCAGTTTGCCACCATGGGTGCTTCGGCGACAGGTAACCTCGCTGCCCTTTCTTCTGTTGTACTGCCGGTAAAACTTCTCTCGTTTACCGCCACTGCGCAACACACCCTTGCAGCGAAAGTGGTGTGCACCTGGGTAACCGCGGAAGAAGAAAACAGTCTCAATTTTATCGTTGAAAGAAGTATAGACAGAAGAACCTACACGGCCATCGGTAGCGTTAGCGCGGTTGGTTATTCCTCGGCGACACAAGCCTATCGCTTTACGGATGATTCCCCGATGCAGGACGTTGCGTATTACCGCCTGAAACAGGTTGATAAGAACGGCTCTTTCTCCTATTCAAAAGTGGTGGCCGTTTCCTGTCGCAAAGACGGCAGCGTGGTTTTGCTTTACCCCAACCCGGTACAGGAGCAGGCGACGCTGATGATTTCCCTGCCGTCTGCACAACAAGTGCAGTACAGCCTCATTGATCAAAGTGGAAGAGTGGTGATCTCCGCGTCTGTTTCATTAAAGGGAGGAAGCAACCAGGTGATCATTCCGGTAAACACGCTTTCCAGGGGACTGTACACCTTCCAGCTCTCGGGCCCTTCTGTCCAGAAACAAATGCAACTGGTCAAACAATAAAGGGGATACAAACGATTTGTCAAAGCAGGACTTCCGGGTCCTGCTTTTTTGTTTTGATCCAATGGCAGCATCCACACCTGGTCAACACAAATGAGGCCAGGACAAACCGATCGCCTTTCTACAATGCCGTGCACTTCTGCCTGCAGTCCTCTCATCCATCATCTGCTTTCAATCTTACGATCGCGACTTACCCGACGAGTCATACCACATAAAGCGTATCGCTACGAACGGCTTTTGCATGTTATTTTTCCATCATACGTCAAATCAAGTACCTTTACTGTGGTCTTTGCAAAAAGCAAGGCAACAGATCAAAACCGCCCTACTGCGCAAAGCTGCTCGCCGTTGCACGGCATGTCCAATCATCCCTCTGCCTTAGGAGGCATCGCACTGATTGTTCACTCAAAACTGCTTTTTATGCGTAACACAAAATCAACCTTGCTCTATCGCTGGTTCGAGGAAGTATGGAATCAAAACCGGGAAGATTCCATCGACCAATTAATGACGACAGACTCTCATGCGCATGGGATCATCGCTCCCGGGCAACCGAAAGGCGCAGCCGGGTTCAAAACTTTTTACCGCGACTTTAAAAAACAATTCGACGCGATCCATATTGCGGTGAAAGATGTCGTTGCCCAGGACGACATGGAATGCGGGCTGACGGAAGTAACGGCCCGGCACCGCGAAACCGGGAAGGCGGTAAAATTTTCCGGTCTTTGCATGGTCAGGGTGGAAAACGGGAAAATCGCGGAGGCATGGAATCACTACGACTTCCTTGGCATGCACCAACAGCTTGGACAGGTTTTAACACCGATGGAAGCAGCCTGACACAGCCAAACTGTGAACAAAAAAATGACTTAACGCTTCGGGAGAAATGCGCCCCGGAGAAGACATCTTTTGTGTGGCATTTGCCAACCTTTGTTTGGCCACCTTCGTCCGGCAACTCAATCTTTCAACAGAAAAACTACAAGCTGCTTACGGTTTACCGGCCATCGCGAAAAAGACTACCTTACAGGTTGATAAAATCGTTCTTATGGCTACCCATCGGCAACCACGCAGGCAGTTTTTGCAAACTGGGGTTACAGCTGTTGTTGCGTCACTTTTCGGAAGCCTTCCGCAAACAGGTTTTGCAAACGCACTTTCCGGTGATAACGACGGTATCGTCGTTCACGAATACGAAGGGATTCAAATTCTCACAAGGCGCAAGATTCCAATCACCATAAAGATCTCCAAAGCGAAGCATGGTGTTCAGGGCATCTCGTTTTGTATCGAGGAAATGGAGCCAAGGCGCAAAATGCGGGTGCACAAGCACCTTTATCATGACGAACTTGTGTTTATTCACCGCGGACAAGGCACCCTCACCTTAGGCGAGCAGTCCATTAACGTCAACACCGGCACAGTGGCCTATATTCCGAAAGGCACCTGGCATGGACTGGATAATACCGGCCAGGAAAAGCTGCAAATGGTTTTCCAGTATACACCTGCGGGGTTCGAGGAGTATTTTATCGAAAACGGCACACCGGTTGGAATGCCGGCAAAAGAAAGAACGGCCGAAGAATACAAAGCCACCGAAGAAAAATACGGGATGGTGTATAAAGACGGGTCCCCGGATCAATAACACCAGCGCACAACGGGCAAGCGCCAATTTGCCTACCTGTGTCACAATCACAATTAAAAATTCTTATCGCTGACTGGAACCATGTAAAAAGTGCCCTGCATCCCGAAACGGGGCGTTCATCATCGGCAAGGAAAAAACTCGAAACGTCTATCTTTATCACAGGCATTGAAGGACGTTACGCACCATGCAAGGCCCTGAATCTTTGCCAATCAATTCCAACCTTCATGATGAAAAAAGCTGCTTATCTCATTTTTGTTTTACTGACACTTTCTCTCCTGTCTGCAGGGCAAAGCTCCCGGCCAACGGTTTTTACGTCCGACATCGGCAATTTCTGGCGTGCTTATGACAGCCTACAAACAACAAAAGACAGTGTACAGCAGGTCCGAATGATCCGTGACCTCTACATTGCTAAGGGCACCGAAGGATTAAAAGCATTTATGGAAGCCAGGGACTATACGGCAGAAGGATGGGTTGACCTGATTCGCAAATATCCCCGGTTCTGGCGCTCCATCCGGCCCAATACACTTACGGTTCGCTCAAAGGCGAAAGAAATAGAGAAAAGCATCCAGGCACTGAAAAAGCTTTATCCTGCGCTGAAGGAAGCCAAAATGTATTTTACCATTGGTGGCCTGCGTTCCGGCGGTACAACCATGAAGGACATGGTACTAATCGGGACAGAAATTGCAACAGGAAACGCGGCTACCGATGTATCGGAATTTCCCGATAACTGGCTTGCGGGTGTTTTTAAAAGCCAGGAAACCAACAATCTTGTTCCGCTCAACATCCATGAATATATCCATACGCAGCAAAACGGGGAAGCGCAAAATCTTTTGGGCCAGGCCATCAAAGAAGGCGCCTGTGATTTCATTACAGAACTGGTCATGCAACAGCCGCTGCAGAGCAACTATCTCCAGTACGGACGGCAGCACGAAGCAGAACTGAAAGAACCGTTCAAACAGCAAATGTTCACCACGGCGTATTACAACTGGCTTTACAACGGCAGTGCTGCGCAAACAATGGCAGACCTGGGCTATTTTATGGGCTATGCCATTTGCAAGGCCTATTACACACACGCGGCAGACAGGAAAAAAGCCATCAGCGAAATCATTGAATTGAATTACGCGGACAGCACAGCCGTTGAAACCTTCCTGCAAAAATCGGCCTACTACGATACACCCCTGAACAAAACAGAACTGGTCCAACAGTTTGAATCCAGGCGGCCAACTGTTTTACGGCTGGAACCATTTGCCAATGGCGATACGTTGGTCGATGCGTCTATCAAAGAAATCAAAATCGTTTTTTCGGCGCCGATGAACAAAAAGGGTTTTTCGATCAACTACGGAAAACGCGGCAAAGCATATGCACCCATTTCCGGCGTGGGCGGCTTTTCCGAAGATGGAAAGTCGTTTTCCCTTCGCGTCGACATGCAGCCGGGGCACGAGTACGAGTTTAGCGTGACCGACAAGAGTTTCCGGTCAACAGAAGGTTACCCGCTCCGGCCCTACGACGTAAACTTTAAAACAAAATGAACAGCCGAAGCAATGCATGGCCGATACTGTGGCAGTTGAAATAGGCAGTCGACAGTACGCAGTTGGCTGTCGAATCGCCATCACTGCTGATTCAGTTGCTGCTGCCGATGTTTCTGCCAACGGCAGCAGCAACTGAATTGTCACCCGGTAGGCAACTGGTAAGCAGAATTAACGTTCACCATTCATTACTTAAAATTTCTTGCATCGGGGAAAAGCTTTTCCTGCTTCGTCACCCGCTGATCCTGTACCGGGACTTTTTCGTCGGCACGTGACAGGGTAAGTAAAGGCAGGTCTTCGTTACCCGTAGCCGTTAGTTTGCGCAACAGCTTTGAAAGGTCGTAGCCTGCTTTCACGATCAGGTGAATCACTTCGCCTTCTTTCTGCACCGTGCCTTCAGCGAGAAAGAGCCGGGCACCAATGATGGCTTTGCGGTATTGCTCCATCACGTTTGGAAAAAGCACCAGGTTGGCAAAACCGGTTTCATCTTCGATGGTCATAAAGCATACGCCTTTGGCTGTGCCGGGCCGCTGCCGCACCAACACAAGGCCGGCTACTTTCACGGGCTGCCCGTTCTGCAATTTTGCAAGGTCTTTGGTGCAGCACACGTGCAATTGCTCCAACTGCGGCCGCACAAAACTAACCGGGTGCGCCTTGAGGGAAAGCGATGTGGTGGCATAATCCTGTACCACGTGTTCGGAGGGCCGGAGCAGCGGCAGTTTCACATTTTCGCCAACGGCATCGGGTGAAGACTGCCCGGCAAAGAGAGCCTGCGGACGGTCCTTCGTACTGACTTCCCACAAAGCCTGCCGACGGTCGAGCCCAAGGGATCGGAAAGCATCGGCATCGGCCAGCCGTTCCAGTGCCGCATCGGAAAGGCCTGCGTCCCGCAAGTCGTTGATGCTGGTGTAAGCACTCGTTCTGCCGGCAAGGAGTAACCGTGTATCGTCTTCCCGCAATCCTTTTACGAGGCGGAAGCCGAGACGAAGAGTCCCCCTCCCCCCCAGGGGAAATCCTCTCCAAACCCCTTTGGTGAAGGGGCTTTCCAACTCACACCCCTCGTTAAAGCAAGAACCAAACTTGGATACAACATCGTTGCAAAGCGAGGAAGGTGCGGAGGCCTCTCCACCCTTGGGGGGCGGGGGGGCTAATTGATGATCCCATCCCGAATGGTTTACATCAACCGGCAGCACCTTTACACCATGTTTCCGGGCATCCTGCACCAGTTGCGCCGGCTGGTAAAAACCCATGGGCAGGCTGTTGAGAATGGCACAGGCAAAGACGTCGGGAAGATAGCATTTGAGCCAGCTCGAAACATAAACCAATTGTGCAAACGACGCAGCATGGCTCTCGGGAAAACCATAGGATCCAAACCCTTCAAGCTGTTTGAACACCCGCTCGGCATAGTCCTTTGCATAACCGTTTGCCATCATGCCCCTCACCAGTTTTTGCTGGAAAAGGTTGACCCTGCCCGGTAGTTTGAACGTCGCCATGCTGCGGCGCAGTTCGTCGGCTTCGGCGGGAGAAAAGCCGGCAGCTGCAATCGCGATCTTCATGGCCTGCTCCTGGAAAAGCGGAACCCCTTTTGTTCGCTGCAGAATTTCACGCAGTTCTTCCGAGGGATATTCCTCCAGTTCTTCATTGTTTCGGCGACGCAGGTAGGGATGCACCATATCGCCCTGGATAGGCCCGGGCCGCACAATGGCCACTTCGATTACGAGGTCATAGAAAGTTCGCGGCTTCAGCCTCGGCAGCATGGCCTGCTGGGCACGGCTTTCGATCTGGAAAACACCGATGGTATCAGCAGCACAGATCATGTCGTAAACCCTTGCATCATCCTGCTCAATATTGGCAAGGGTGAGGTGCAAACCGTAGTGTTGTTTGGCGAGGGTAAACGCTTTGCGGATGCAGGTAAGCATACCAAGCGCCAGCACATCGATCTTGAGAAAGCCAAGGACGTCGATGTCGTCTTTGTTCCATTCGATACAGGTACGACCCGGCATGCGGGCATTGAGGATGGGACAAAGAGACGAGAGCTTATGCCGGGTAATGACAAAGCCGCCGGTGTGCTGTCCCAACTGGCGGGGAAAACCCATGTACTGCTGCGTGAGTTGCAGTGTCTTGCGCAGGTGCGGATCGGCCGGGTTCATACCCGCATCTTTTACGTGTGCATCGCTGATCGCTTCGTCGCTGAAGTGGTGCAAGAGGCTGGAAAGTTTGGTCACCACATCTACCGAAAGACCCATGGCCTTGCCCACATCGCGGATGGCACCTTTCCCGTGCACCTGCGTGACGGTAGCCACGATGGCAGCCCGGTCGCGGCCGTATTTTTCATAAATGTATTGAATCACTTCCTCGCGGCGTTCGTGTTCGAAGTCCACGTCAATATCGGGTGGCTCGTTGCGGGCAGCGGAAATAAAACGTTCAAACAGGAGGTCGAATTTTTCGGGGTTGACAGACGTAATGCCAAGACAAAAGCACACGGTAGAATTGGCTGCCGAGCCACGTCCCTGGCAAAGAATGTCACGGCTGCGGGCAAAGCGCACAATGTCGTACACCGTCAGAAAATAAGCGGCATAATTCATCTGCTCGATGAACTGCAGCTCGTGGTTGATGGCAGCGACAGTTTTAGACGGCAACGGTTCGCCAAAGATCTCCATCGCCCCTTTCCAGGCCAGCTGCGACAGTTCCTGCTGTGGGGTGCGGCCTTCGGTCGTAATCTCCTCGGGGTATTCGTATTTCAGTTCGTCGAGTGAGAACCGGCAGGCCGCAGCAATTTCCTGTGTACGCTGAATGGCTTCGGGGTAGCGGCGGAAAAGGCGAAAGATCTCTTCCTGCGGTTTGAGATAGCGTTCGGCATTGGGAAGCAAACGGAAGCCAGCATTGTGAATGGTGCATTTTTCGCGAATGCAGGTAAGGATGTCCTGGAGCTGCCGTCTTTCGTGGTTATGGTAGTGCACGTCATTGGTGGCAACAAGCGGAACATCACATTTTTCTGCTAGCTGACGCAGACGGTGAAGTTGCTTGCCATCGTCACCGTTGTAACGACGGGTTATGGCAAGTGAAAGCTGGTTGCCAAACGCTGCTTTGTATTCGCTGAGCGCCGCTTCGAAAGAGGGATCAAAATGAAAATCTTCGTTGAGGGTTTCGGGTGGCAAGATGATGAAGTGAAGACCTGCACCCCGTTGAAAAACGTCTTTCTTGTAAAGATGACAGTCTCCTTTTTCCGCACGAAGGTTACCGGTGGAAAGAAGCGTACAAAGATTAGCCCATGCATGAACGTTAGTGGGATAAGCCAACAGCCCCGGGCCATCGAGAAGAGCTAACCGGCAGCCTGGTATCAGGCGGATGTGGTGCTTTTTGGCGGCCGCATGGGCTCGAACAACACCGGCTACTGAATTGCGGTCGGTGACGGCAAGCGAAGTATAGCCCAGGACGGCAGCGTATTCCACTAACTCCTCAGGGTGTGACGCACCACGGAGAAAAGAAAAATTGGTTGTGATCTGGAGTTCGGAGTATATCATGTTTGATTTTTTGAACCACGAAGGCACGGAGCCTCACGAAGAATCTTCCAACTTTTATAGTGCTGGCTTTTTATTCTCTATGCAAAGAACCCGTGCAGGAACCACGACGGTGTTTCCTCTTCGTTGTAATGCCCGGACCGAAACAACCAATACCGCCTGCCTTCTTCGTCTTCCACGCAGTAATAATCCCGGTGTTTGCCATCCTGTATCCACCATTCCTGTTCGATGCGTTCGGGTCCGTCGGCTTTGACGATCTTATGCACTGAGCCTTTGTAACGAAACAACATCGGCGGGTAATCGGGAATAGGTGCCGTGACGTCGATCCGTTCGGGAGGCGACAACAATTGCAAAGGCCGCGGACGATCCAGTTTCCAGCCGGCAGCCGGCAGTTCGTCCAACGAGGCTGCCTTTTTAAACGAACGCTCGGGCCACCAGTGTTCTGCAGGCAGGTAACGGCAAATGGCTTCCTGTCCCAGCTTGCCTGCAAGACGATCCACCAGTTCGGCCAGCCGCGGATCCTGGAGGCCGCTCCCCTCCTCCCACAAGCTTTCCTGGAGCGGTGTGGCATCTTCCACTTTTGTTGCTTCGAGCAGGAAAAGTTCGATGCCTTCTTTGGGTTCGATTGTCGACAGCTTCAGGCTGAAAAGATGAAACAGGTGTTCTTCGTTGTGGGAAGAACGGTTGGTGCCGATCTCGATGCCCTGTGTGCCGCCATCCACGCGGTAGACGCGAAAAAAAGCGCTTCGCAAACCTTTGCCTTCTTTGCGAAGCCGGTCGCACAAAGCCGCTAACAGGTGGTGCAAGGCGATTTCAATTCCTGTTAACGTGCGAATGGGTTCCAGGCAGGGCAAACGTTCCTGGAAAGGCTCCGGGGGATAAACCGGCTGGATGCATTCCTCTTCATCACCCAAGGCCTGGTTGATGCGTTGGATAAGCTGTGCACCAAACCGGCGGCGCAGGGAAGTTTGCGGCAAGGCCATCACGTCTTTGATCTGCCGCAGTCCCAGCTTGTGCAGGCGAACAATCATCTCTTCTTCCAAACGGAGAGAAGAAACCGGCAACGAAAGCAATATTTTCCGGTGGTGGCCGCTGTCCACGACCGGTGCAGTGTTTCCGTAACGGGCCACGGCCCAGGCAGCGCCGATGGTGTCGGCCATGGCTGCACGAACCGAATACCCCCTTGCCGTTAAGCGTTTACAGATATCTGCCAGGTAGGCATCTTCCCCACCCCACAGATGCGCACAGCCGCTTGCATCGAGTAGAAGGCCACCGAGTGGGTCGGGAGCAGCAACGGGTGTAAAACGAATACACCATTCGGCCATGCGCTGGAGCAATTGCTCCGCCAAACCTAGTTTGTGCTCCAGTGCCTGTAAAGAAGGAACCAACGCTTTTGCATCGGCCAGCGTGGTGCCGGTGCGGATGCCCAGGGAAAGCGCCGCCGGGCTCACAGCCGTCACGACGATGCGGTTGCGCACCGGTGCTTTCAGCACAAAAGGCATGTTGTGCAACTGCGGCTGTTTACGTATGTGCCAATCCGTAACCAGGCAGGGAAGCCAGATGGAAACAAAACGCCTGGCCATATCAACCGGTTTTCTTTTGTGCCTCGCGGTGAAGAATCGCCAGTTTCGAAACAGTACGGAAGGCACCTTTCACCCATTCCACGTTCCAGCTTCCGGGTTTGCCGTTTCGGACCTTCAGCAAGCTAACCTGCCAGCGTGGATAACCAACACCGGGAAGATCGTCCGGCTGGCCGCTGCGGATCGTTTCTACCTGCCAGCGGGTTACAGAAGCTGTCGTGCGGTTTTTGGGATTCCGGCGAATAACAAAGCAACCCACGCCGCTTTGCTCAATCGCCAGTTGATAACGGCGGCTGGCCGTAAAACTCAGCTCCTGCATTTCACCAATAACCGCCGAAAGTGAGCGGCATTTCAGGGCTTCTTCCACCGCCCAGGCCACCTCTTTCTCTTTTTGCAGCTCGAGAAAAATAACCTGCCCGGGCTGAATGCCAAAAGCGTTCAGGGCAGGCGGAAAAATCCTGCGGGAAGAACTGATCCACATCACAACACCTTTGCTTTTCGTCAGGGCCGAAACGATGCCGGAAATGAAAGCCATGGATGCAGTGGCACTTTCCTGGCTGGTGCAAAAAAATTCATGGAGTGCCGACCGTGGGAAGACGCCATGTGGAAAGGCTTCGTTTATGCGCCCCAACCCGGTTTCATCCACGGCTTGAAGAGAAGGCGATTTGATTCCCTGCAACAAAAGAATGTCGCGTTGCAAACGGGCAAGGATGTCTGCTTTTGCTGGCATGTGGTCGTGGTTAGTAAGAAAACAAAATTACTAAATTTTTTAGCAAAGTTTTTACGCGAGTTTTCCACCGATTGAATCAACTGAATGGATCGGGAAAGAACAGGTGGGCAGGTCGCAGTTGACAGCCGTGGAGATTTAGCGGCTATTTCAACATGAGATTTTCATTTTTCAACGAAACGTATTGCAAAATGCAAAGGAGAACAACAGCAGGTCATATCCCACTATCTCAGTATCGCAATATCCATTTTACCATATCGCAAAATTGCAAACGCTATAGACCTTGTCCTCATTGCCGCACAAGCACGACAAACCCATTGGCCGGAATAACCAGTGAAAGCTGTCCCGGCCAAGCAGCGATGACCGCACCCGCATTGCCTGTATTTTGACCACCATAGAGGGCCGCATCGCTGTTGAAAATTTCTTTCCATCCGCCACCGGGGATGGCCGCCGCATCTTTCGCTATGACATAACCGTTATCGAAGGGCCGGTTGTTAAGACTTGCGACCACGATCACTTCTTCCTGCCCGCTCCAGCGCTTGAACGCGATCACGCGGTTTTGGTTAGACTGGTGCACGATGTCGATATTCCGGCTGCGGATGCAGGACAACCGGCGGCTCAGCGTAATCAGGTCCTGGTAAAAATGAAACAGTGCGCCACCGTTTGCAATGCGTTCGCCGGTAATGTCTTCGCGGTGAGCCAAAAAGCTATTGAACCGGTAGGGCTGCTGCGCACCGATCTCCTCTCCCATGAAGAACATGGGTGTCCCTGCCGAGAGAAGAGTCAACCCAAAACAAACCCGCGACCGCGACTCGGCAGCGATCCGGGTAGCGCCAAAGATGGCTGCATGGTTTACCGCCGTTACAAGTGTACGGGCCGTACCGCCGGCATTGCCGGCTTCATCGTGCGACTCGTGAAAGACCACCTGCCGGTATTGGGTGTTGTACAAAGCCGCAGAAAAGCTGTCCATGGGCAAGGGATCATCTCCGCCGAATCCGGCTTGTTTCAACAACCTTGCTTTACCGCCGGCCATATCCGAATCTCCGACCAGGTGATGATAATAGGCCGCCTCCCACCTGGCATCAAAACCGAGTCCGCCCTGGGCAGGCGGCTTGGTCACAGCATCCCATTCGGTATGGTCTTCCGCAATCAGCAACACGCTTGGCTTGATCATTTTCAGGGTGCGGCTCCACTCCCGCAAAAATTTTTGCCCAAACACATTGGCTGCTCCCACTGAACGCCCATCGGCATGCAGGGCATTGTCGCGGTGAAGCGCCTGTGTCAGGTCTACCCGTAAGCCGTCGACATGCATTTCTTCCACGAGGAAAGCGGCAGCACTGATAAATTGCTGGCGCACGGTTTCTTCCCAAAAACGCGGTGTAAAGCCACTCGAGCCGTTGTCGAGATACCCGCCTTCCGCAAATGTGTAATCAGTGGAGCGGCCTTCATACCAGTAGTAAATATTTTGCTCCGGCACGGTCGAATCGTATTGCCACTGGGCTCTTTCGGCGCCGGGATCGTAATGATTGTAAACGACATCCTGGATCACCGCGATACCGCGGCGGTGGCATTCGCGAACAAAATGCCGGTACTGGTCGCGGCCGCCAGCGCTTGCCTCAATGCAGAGATGGTGGCTGTCGCCATAGCCCCAGGCAACATTGCCCGAAAATTCGGCCATGGGCAGCAGTTCGATGGCATTGATGCCAAGATCCACCAAGTGATCGAGAAAGGCCAGGGCGTCGGCCAGGTTCCCGGGACCGGCTTTGCCAAAACCCAGCGAACCCACATGCAGTTCGTAAATCACCAGGTCTTCGAGCCCCGTGGGTACCGGCAGGCCGGCAGTAAACTCGGTTGCCCAGAAATCCTCGGCCGGTACTAGGTTTGGCGGCACCGTGCCCGCAGGTACGGAAGAAAATGTGGACCGCACGACATCCGGGTCGATGACCACACTGCAACTCACCGTGCCATCCAACTGGTCCGGGGTACCGGGATACGCATTTCCTCCAGGGTTGAAAGCACCCTTGCCGATCTGGCTGCGGGAAAAAATATCGGTGCGATACACTGTTTTTCCCTGCGCATTTTCGATGCGGTACATGTAAGGCACACCCAGGCAGGATGCAAAGTTTTCCCTGAGCACGCCAGCCCAAATACCGGCATCGTTTGCGGCAAGCGGAAGAACGCTTCTGGCCGGGTCGATGCCGCCGCCGTTGTCGTCGATATAACCGTTGGATGGATCGCCAAACACGACTTCCACCTTCCTGGCATTCGGTGCCCAAACTGCAAACCGAACCAACGGTGCAGCACCCGCTGTTGCACTGTGCTTGTTGGCACCCAGCCGACGCAGCCAAGTGAAATAATAGGTTTCCTCCTGCCCTTCATTCCCGCTCTGAAGACGAAATTGCCGGAAGCGTTCCGTGGAATTGACATCCTGCAATTCTGTAGGAATGCCCCAGAAATTACTTCCCTGTGGCCCATCGAGCAACACCCCCCACCGAAAGGTGTGATGGCTGTCGGCGAGGTCCAGCGAAACAGAAGCGGTAAATACCGGGCACCCGTCTTCGCCCGTGATTTCCGTCATCGGGCTTTCGGTCCAGACATCGGTAAAATGGCCCGTTGCATCCCAACTGCCCAGCAACCGGGCATTGCGAAAAATGGGTCTTTTCAAACCCGTGACAAAGCGGAAGGTGACAGTCTTTGTTTGCATATGCGAACAGTTAGACAGTAAGTTAACTTGTTATAACAATAATTTAAAATACATCCTGTTTACTGCCTTATACCGCTGCCGTATGTTTTTCGAAGGCCTGGCCCACTACATCCGTTGCTGTGTAACCAGCAACCAGCCGGGTTGTCTTTTCCTATATCGCGAAACATTTGCCGGCACCATTCCATTACCGCATTCGGATTAGTTTTGCAGGGAAGTAAAAAAAACAGATCACCGATTTGCTTCCGGTTTTGTCCAATGCCTTGGGTGGCTTCGCCCCTTCACTCTTTTGATACGAAATGAAAAAAATACTTTCGCTGAGCCTTGTTTTGCTTTTCGCCTTCTCTTCGTTTGCACAACATTCACTCAGGTTATCCATCCAAAGCAGGGAAGAAAAAACAGCGCTTGCCGGTGCCACGGTAACGATTGCTGCTCTCCGGGAAACCACCCTGGCCGACAGCCTTGGTATTGCACGTTTTGCAGGCCTTGCAGAAGGCACTTATCGGATCAACGTGACGCACACGGGCTTTGCAGCGCAAAACATAAGCGTGCGGGTGCCGCACGACAGCATACTGATTACCGTTTTGCTGGAAGAAGCCGAAGAACATACGGAAGAAGTGGTGGTAACCGCCACCCGTATCAGCAGGACCATTGGCAACATGCCAACGCGGGTTGAAGTTATTTCGGGGGAAGAGCTGCAGGAGAAAGGCAATATGAAACCCGGCGACATTCGCATGCTGCTGAACGAAAGCACCGGTATTCAAACACAGCAAACCTCTGCCACTTCTTTCAATGCCGGTATCCGGATACAGGGCCTGGACGGCCGTTACACGCAGATCCTGCGAGACGGCTACCCGCTTTATTCCGGTTTTTCCGGGAGTTTGTCCATCCTACAGGTTGCACCGCTGGATCTGCGGCAGGTAGAAGTCATCAAAGGTGCAGCGTCTACCCTTTACGGGGGCGGTGCGATTGCAGGTTTGGTCAACCTGGTTTCCAAAACACCGGGAGCAAACAGGGAAACCAGTTTCCTGGCAAACGGTACATCGGCCGGTGGCCTCGACCTCAGTGGATTCTACCGCGAACGCTACGGCAAAACCGGTCTCAGTTTGTATGCCGCACACAACCGCAACCGGCCCTTTGACCCTGCCGGCATTGGACTGACAGCCATTCCCCAATTTGATCGATCGACCATCAACCCGAGGCTTTTTCTTTACGGCAAGAATACAACCGCTGACGTGGGAATCAGCTACATCACGGAAGACCGCACCGGTGGCAGCATCGCTTACATTCGAAACGGCGGCAGCGGTTTCTACGAAAAGAATAACACCAACCGTCTCACCTCGCAGTTCGGGATTGTTCATACGCTTACTGCTCATTCAACCCTGCAACTTAAAAACAGCTACAGCCGTTTTGCCCGTACACTGCGCATTCCAACCTATACGTTCGATGCCCTGCAGCAATCGTCCTTTTCCGAACTTACATGGAACCGCAAAAATGAAAAAGCGGACTGGATCCTTGGTGCAACCGTGCTGACCGATGATTTGGCCGAGAACGGACAGACAACAGATCCACGGCGAGACTACCACATAAACACCTACGGCCTGTTTGTGCAAAATGCCTGGTCGGTCTCCGACAAGTTTGTTTTGGAAAGCGGTCTTCGCGGAGACTATGTCAACGAATATGGATTCGCACTGCTCCCGAGAGTTTCGGCTATGGTCCGGATTTCACCCAACCTCACAACCCGTATCGGTGGCGGCTTTGGCTATAAAACGCCAACCATCTTTACCGAAGAAGCCGAAAGACGACAGTTTCAAAATATACTGCCGGTAAACGGCCTGGTGAACGAACGTTCGGCTGGCGGCAACTGGGACATCAATTATCGAACGAGAATGGGCGATCTGGATGTGAGTTTGAATCACCTGTTTTTCTATACCCGGTTGAACCATCCGTTGATCCTGGCAGCAGCAACCGGCAACAAACTGCAATTCCAAAACGCAACAGGCCATCTTGCTACCAGGGGAATGGAAACAAATTTGCGGGTCGTGTATGGCGACTTCAAACTATTTGTCGGCTATACCTATACCGATGCCCGTACGCACTTCACAAACAGCGAAGAATGGTTGCCCCTGACAGCCCGGCACCGACTCAACAACGTGTTGATGTACGAGATCGAAAACAAACTGAAGCTGGGTGTGGAAGCCTATCATTTCAGCCGGCAACGACTGAATGACGGCACGTTCGGGCAACCTTACTGGCTGGCGGGTATTATGGCGGAACGGTTATGGAAGAAATTTTCGTTGTTTGTAAACTTTGAAAATATCACCGATACCAGGCAAACAAAATTTGGCCCTCTCTATACCGGTACAATTGACAACCCTCAGTTTAAAGACATTTATGCTCCGGTAGACGGATTTGTGGTAAACGGCGGTGTCAAACTCAGGCTCTGAAGCAAGCGCAAAAGGTCCACTACATTGCCAGCGCCTTCCTGTAATCCTGGCCGGCGAACCATTCTTCGTCATGCCAATTTAGTCCACTACCGATACAGCGAAAGTTGACCTTTGCATGCCGGTAAGTCGTGTAATGCGGGGGGATATTGTGCCGATTAAATTTGAATCGTCGCGGTAACGAACTACTTTCAGACAAATCAGGATACAGGCAAACTGACCTCCGCTCACCTAAGGCCGCGAAGCCTGGCTTTACCGCACCGCCTCTCGATAAATTTTTTCATATGAGATACTGTCTTTTTTTGACCGTTCTTCTTTTGCTTCAGGCAGGTATTCATGCGCAGACAAAAAAGACGGGGAAAGCCATCATTTGCCTGACCTATGATGATGGACTGCAATCGCATCTTTCCACAGTCCTTCCTCAGTTGGACAGCGCAGGACTAAAGGCAACGTTTTTCCTGAATGCCATACAGGGTTCATCTGAAGCCATCGGCGAGGCTTCTCCCGCTGTTGCCGCCTGGACACGTGCAGCAGGCAACGGGCACGAGCTTGCGAACCATACGCTATTCCATGCCTGCCCCGAAAGATTGGGATGGCAAAAAGCATTTGCCATCGAAAGCTACACGGTTGAAAAAATTATTACGGAGATCAAAACTGAAAATACCCTGCTTTCCCTGTTAGATCCCAAACGAAAGGCAAGAGCGTTTGCATTCCCCTGCAACAACTTTCTAATTGGCAGTACAGATTATTCAGACCTGATCAGGAAACAGAACCTGGTGACATACGGGAGAATCGGTGGCGACAGGAAAAGCATCATCACACAATTCGGGAACATCAACAGCATGAAGATGCCAAGCTGGATGGTGGAGGAAGGCACGACACTGGCCGAACTGATCGCCTTTGCTGAAAAGGTCAGGGATTCGAACGGTATGGGGATTTATCAATTCCACGGCATTGGGGCTGAATTTTTCAAAATTTCAAAAGAAACGCACAGCGCTTTTTTGAACTACCTGAAAGAGCACCAGGACGTGTATTGGGTGACGACATTTTCGGATGCCCTGGATTTGATTACGTCCAAATAATTGGCAAAACGATTTGCGCACCAATTTGATTTATTCACCGGTAACACAAAGTGCAAATATTTACAAACGCAATGAATCAGCCATCCCGGCATGACGAACAAAACCGAAATCAAAAAATTCAATCCGCCATTCGTTGGAAATTGAGCGATGGTTTCACTTGTATGGACGTCTCGGGCAGGACGGAAATATCGCCAGTGTCATTCTAAGCAATTCCTTACATTGTGTAGCACAAAACCAACTGCATGAAATACCTGTTCTATGGCTTTCTTGTTCTGTTGTGCATGAGTTGCAACAGGGCCGCATTCCAATCGAAATGGACTACGGAGCAAGCACCGTCAACCTATATCGTACGGTTTGAAACATCGAAGGGATCGTTTGACGTGAAGATCACAAGAGAATGGTCGCCCTTGGCTGCAGACCGCTTTTACCAGTTGATCAGGCACCGGGTTTATGACAATGCGCTGTTTTACCGCGTTGTGCCCAACTTCGTTGCACAATTCGGAAGCAGTGACACGGCCAAAATCGAAAAATGGATGCCCTACAAAATTCCGGATGAAGCGGTTGTGCACCCGAATCAAACAGGCAGCCTCGCCTTTGCCCGCAGCGGTAAAGAAACCCGGGGCCGCGAAGTTTTCATCAACCTCAAAGACAATCCCCGGCTGGACACGATCACGTACAACGGCGTAAAAGGATTTCCTGCCTTTGGCGATGTTGTCAGCGGCATGGATGTCGTGTCGGCGCTTTACAGCGGCTATGGCGACAAAACAATGCCGCGACTGGGCGCGATGTATCGAAACCGGAAACGATTCATAGATACATTTCCGGGGCTTGATGTCATTCACAAAGTCTCTATCCTGAAAAATTGACCAGGAAGAGAAGGCAATACCGGGCAATTATTTAAGGTCGCAAAAACAAATCTGCTGTCAGGATCATTTCGCCGTGCGTCGCTTGCCCACAACAATTCTGACTGGCGAATTCACGCTATTTTTTGGCAAACAATTCGGTGCAGCTTAGGCATGGTCTTGCCTGCTTGTTGGCGTCCTGATTCAATAATTTGCTACACGGCTGTCGAAACTGATTTGCATTCCTGAGCAGCCTTAATTGATCATGAGTTCCAGCTTTCGTGGATCGAGAATGGTGATTTTGCCGTCGGCAATGTCGATCAGGTGTTCGGCTTTGAAATCCGTCAACGTGCGGATGAGAGATTCGGTAGCCGTGCCGGCAACAGCGGCCAGGTTTTCACGGCTCAGGTGAATGCTGTTTTGACCGACCGCATTTTTGTATTTCTCCTGTACCGAGAGAAGGGCGATGGCCACTTTTTTACGCAACGAATTATAGGCAATGTGGATCAATTGCGTTTCTTTTTCTGCCACGTCGCTTGCCAGCATACGGATAAAGCTTCGCGACACGTCGGGGTTGGTCTGGATCAGTTCTTCAAATTCGGCCTTGGGCAGGCCAATGATTTCGGCGTATTCCAGCGCTTCTGCATTTTCGCGGTAAACGGAATTTTCGAGCAGGTGGGTATAGCCAAAAAAATCGCCTTCGTTGGCAATGCGCACAATCAGTTCCTTTCCTTCGTCACTCAACTTGTACACTTTCACCTTGCCTTTCTGCACGTAGTAGAGTCGCAGGGCGTGATTGCCCTCCGTGTAGATCCGCTGCTTTTTTTTGTATACATCCACCTGCCGGCCTTCTACAAATTCCTGCAGTATTTTTTGGCCATCGCCACCGGAAAACGGCTCACTAGTGTGGGCTGGCCCCTGCAGCAAACGCTTGACCAGTTCGCCCTTACGCAGCCGGGCTTCCACTGCGTTTAACAGGTCGGTGGGATCAAAGGGTTTGGCAATATAATCGTCGGCACCCAGCGACATGCCTTTGCGCACTTCGTGCTTCTCGGACTTGGCTGTCAAAAAGATGAAAGGAGTATGCTGCAGCGACGGCGTTTTCTGCACGATGTGCAATACGCCATAGCCATCCAGTTCCGGCATCATGATATCGCAAAGGATCAGGTCGGGATTCACTTTGAGGGCAAGTGCCACCCCCTCTTTTCCGTTGAGGGCGGTATAGACTTCATAATTGGAAAGTTCCAGGATTTCCGCCGTGTTTTCGAGGATATCAGGACTATCCTCAATAACCAAAATCTTTTTCATGTGGTGCTTTTTTACGTTAGGCAATCCGGTTTTTGCAGCGATGCACAAATGCGCCTATTCGCGGAGGTAACAGATCAGGATGATGGCTTCGAATACGACTCGGGTAAAACAAAATCACGCTAGTTGTTTCAATCGATGGAAGATGGCCGGTCTTTTTTGTTATTATAAATATATAACATAAATACATTCAAACGCCGTATTCTGCAGGGACGGGAAACGGCCGTTTTCTTGCCGGCAAAAACGCTTGCTATCTCAAAAAGATGGAAGAGATAAGGGATGACAGCAGGAATAAGTGGCAGGCTGTTTTAACCTTGATGGTGATTTGATTTCGAAGCACAAACCGGCAGCCCGCCACGCATCACTTGCAGGCGCTGTAGTGAGTGACGCAAGGCCTTTCGACACCAGGATTCCGCAGCCGGGAATTGTCCCATTCGCAGGCGAAAAATGACTGTCAGCACCACAATCGCAATCGTTGTCCGCAGCGGGCAAGACAGTCCCTGCATTGATTTTGAAAGGCAGTCGGACCGCTATTTTCCAGGTTCAGAAAGCAGCCCGCCCCAGGAGGTGATACGAAGAAAAACTAATGC
The DNA here is from genome assembly GCF_003628535.1 of Flavisolibacter nicotianae. GTDB lineage: Bacteria > Bacteroidota > Bacteroidia > Chitinophagales > Chitinophagaceae > Flavisolibacter > Flavisolibacter nicotianae. The sequence continues at coordinate 139,167 of NZ_RBCI01000008.1, read as the reverse complement.
ATACGGCCGCACCGATGTAAAGGCCATGCAGCCAGTGAAAGGATTGCAGCAAAAGAACCTGCACCAGGATCCAAGCGGCCAGTACGAGGCCACTCGCCAACGTCACTTTGTAGGCTAGCGGATGACGTTGCAACAGGAAGAAAAGCCCGGCCAGGCTGGTGCCGCCAACAACAGCGGCAAGGATCAGGCCCGGGATGAAAAAGTTGGTAAACGGTGTGTTGTTAAGCAAAGAAAGCGGAAGGTCCAGAAGGCTGCCGTCGGGGTGTGCCATCAGGAACAGCCCACAGGGAATTGCAGTGAGCACAACACCCGTCAACAGCAGGAAAAGAAACAGGCGCATGGTCGGTTGGTTTGTAGCGTTGAAGGTAATGGCCAACCTCTCTGCCGGCAATGATACCTGTCATCCGCCTCCCTATCCGGCATCATTCAACTACCACTTTTCGCCTGTCTATTTTCGCCTTGCCCTGTTGCCTTTGCAGAAAGCCGGTGCCAAAAAACGAATGCCCGTTTTGACTTGTTTCGAAATGGGCTGGCTGGTATCGAAACGGCACCTGCCTGTGAGAGTCGTCATCATTTAAACAGCATACTATGGACTTCGCAAAAGCCTTTACCGCAAGCAAGGTTGAGGATTTCAAAACGCTTGAGATCACCAGTCCTTCTTTTGAACAACATGCCATCATCCCCTCCCGTTTCACCTGTGATGGAATCAACATCAACCCGGCCCTGTCTATTCATAACATTCCGGAGGAAGCCAAAAGCCTTGCTATACTTGTGGACGATCCCGATGCGCCGGGTGGCAGCTTTTGCCACTGGGTTACCTGGAACATCCCGGTTACCCATTTTATCAAGGAAAAGGAAAGCCGCGGGATGACGGGCACCAACGATTTCGGCGACCAGCATTATGGTGGCCCCTGCCCACCGTCGGGCATGCACCGCTATTTTTTTAATGTGTACGCACTGGATTGTACACTCGAGAACCCCGTGACATCCGACAAGCCGCAGATTGAAAAAGCCATGGCCGGCCATGTGCTGGCCTTCGGAGTACTGATGGGCCGCTACCAGCGTACGAAAAAGGCTTAGTGCCGTTTTAACGGATTGATCCGGAAGCAATGAGCAATGGGCAACCTGGGCGATCCGACTGCCAATGCAATATCGTACGTACATTTTTCAAAATGGCATAAAACCGGCACTGGCGTTGGCTTTTCATCGTGAGAGATCACATAAAAATCCCGGCGGCTTTTACACCGCCGGGGCAAATTCCTGTCGCAAGCGTTTGCCGGAGATTTAATAACGTGTCTGCAACGCCATACGCTGGTAAGCGCTGAGCGTACCGTTTTCGACAATGACCACGTCGCCGTTTTTTTGGAGTGTGGACCGGATCAGTGAATTAACAACATCCACAACAGTGTAATCTCGCCTGGCGGGTCGGCGCAGGTACAAATGGCGGTTATCGCCTTTCGGCACATAGCCGGTCACCGCATACTCTTTTTCCACAAACAGCCGCAAGCCTTTTCCTTCATTCACCGCATTATGGATTTCGTAAACACCGGTAAGCACCCTTTCCTTCGGAGCATTGGCCAATGCCTCCACCCATTCGTCCTTACGCCGGTTTAAAAATAGTTTTACGGCGTCCCAGCTTGCCATGGACAGTTCATTGACCGGCACATAAAAATAGTTGCCGAAAACTTCGCCAATTGCCTTGTGCCTGGCAACGGATTTGAAAAGGGCAATATCTTTTTTGGTCCCGGTAATGACAAGCGCCGGGTCGTCCTTATCCAGATAGCTATCGAGCACTTTGTCGGCCTTCCTGGCAAAGGCCTTGAAGCGGAAAGCCGCTACCTGCGCCTTGTCTTTTTCAAATGCTTGCAGCATTGTATTACCGCCATAGGAAAGAGCCCGTGAAGGCTTGCTGTACTCATAGGCCGCATCGTTGTTCATGGGAAAATTCGAATCGTTCACTTCTTCCAGCTTGTTGAACTGGCCGCGGTAAAGTCGGGCCTCATCGCCACTCAGCAGGAGCAGCCTGTAGGGCTTTGCATAAAACTGCTCATAAAGCAGGTCCTGCAGGGCAAATACATTCGAAACGGAGACCTCCTCCCTGACCGGAGAAAAAAACAAAACAACCTGCTTCATGCTAGCGGAGACAAAGAGACCAATACCTTGAGCGGCCTGCTGGAAATCGACATCGCTGTACAATGCATCCAGGTCCTGCTGCAACCGGCTGGCATCGTTTTCAGGAACACTGTGTTGCAGCGCCTCTTTGGCCCTGTCAATGGCTTTCTCCACCCGCAGCGGATCGCCGTTCCGTCCCGGCGAAAGAGGATTCAGGGGAACAATGACCGACACGCAGATCGCATTGTCTGTCTCCTGCAGGAAGGGCGTTAGTGCCGTTTTTTCTTTTTTAATCGAACCTGTTTTCATGCTGCTTTTTTTTACGTGAATGAATGACCGTCCTGGTGCCTTACCCGGCTGCCGGTGGTCAGTCGTTTTTCAGGATCAGCAACGGCTGTTGCGACAAAAAGATGATGGACCGTGTATGAACCGTTCCGAAAAGCCGCTCAAAAATGTTGTGATGATGGGCCACCATAACCAGCAAATCGATCGCATGTTTTGTGGCATACTCCCGGATGCCTTCTTCGATCTTGTCGGCCTCCATTGTTTCGAACCGGCCGGCAAATCCCGAAAGCGCCTGGCTGAGTTGCAGCTTTTGCGGAACCTCCCGGCCACGGAGTGGGGTTTCCGGCTTTTCTACGTGCAGCACGGTCACCGACGAATGGAAAGCCTGGCAAACATCCTGCAGCGGTGCAAAAAGCGAATGTGTGACCATGCTTTCGAAGTCCACGGCCAGCAGGACGTTGCGGAGCGGACGATACGACAGGTTTTCCGGCACGACGAGCATCGGTACAGCCGTATCGCGAATCACTTTGTTCACCGTACTGCCCCAGAAGCGGCTCCGGTTCTCCGTTTTGCTACCCATCACAATCAGTTCCGCACCGTTTTCCTCCGCTACGCGGCTAATGGTGTTGCCGCGAAATCCTTCTTCCAGGATAACTTCTCCCTTTATCCCCTTTTCTTCCAGGAAAGAAAGTTCCTGGTTCAGTTGTTTTTGGAGATATACCCGCATTTCCGTTAACGGAACAACCCAGGTTTCCGGTCCCATGGCCCCCGAGGGATAATCCTGGTAAACGTGCAGCAACTGCACCATGGCATGCATTTCTTTTGCCAGGGAAGCGGCATACACAGTTGCGTTACGGGAAGCTGCTGAAAAATCGGTGGGGACCAATATCTTTTTCATGGCGTTTGTTTTTCGGAGGCAATTCAAAGTTGTCAAATCAACAGGGCCGCAGGAATGACGACCGTTGGTGAGAGCAGTGACAGCTATCAGTGGCGATTCACTGCACATGATCGCAGGCGCAGCAGGCAGAGGCAAGGGTGGTTATTTTTCCAGGCGACGACACGCTATGCAATAACGGACAGCTTGTCGCATGCTTCATATGTTTCGCCAGGCGGCTTGCTGCGCATCAGCTTTTCCGCTGACCCGAATCATGTGCCGCTTGTTTTCTCAAGTGTATTTTCAGGAAAATTCCCGTTATGGAAAAACTGTTCCAAAACAAGATCGCTCTCGTCACGGGGGGCAGCTTTGGCATTGGCAGGGCCACAGCTGTAGCCTTTGCGCAACGAGGCGCCAGGGTTGTGATCGCCGATTGGAAAGAAGACCCCGACGGTCTTACGCTGCAGCAAATACGGGAGGCCGGAAGTGAAGGCCTTTTTGTGAAAACAGATATTGCAAAGACCGCGGACGTGAAAGCACTGTTCGAAAAAATCATGGCGATCGATGGCCGGATCGATTATGCGTTTAACAATGCCGGTATTGAAGGCGAAATGGCACCGGTGCACGAGTGCACGGAAGAAAACTGGGACCGCACCATTGCCATCAACCTCAAAGGCACATGGCTCTGCATGAAAGAAGAAATTGCCCGGATGCGCAAACAGGGCGGCGGCGTGATCGTCAACTGTGCCTCGATCGCAGGCCTGGGCGGCTTTGCCAACCTGCCGGCTTATGTTGCCAGCAAACATGCGGTTGTTGGACTGACCAAAACGGCGGCCCTGGAAAATGCCACGGCCGGTATCCGGGTCTGTACTGTTTGCCCGGGTGTAATCCGTACGCCAATGATCGACCGGGTTACACGCGGAGACCCGGAAGTGGAAAAACAGTATACCGCCATGGAACCCATGGGTCGCATGGGAAGGCCGGAAGAAATTGCGGAGACGGTGGTGTGGCTTTGCTCCGAGGCAGCATCGTTCGTCACAGGGATTTCCATGGCCGTGGACGGCGGTTTTATGGCAGGTTAGCCTTTTGCACATCGCCGACTGCAAACGGGTAATTCCCCTACCGCCCTGTATAAAACTGCAACCCTGTTCTCTCCTCCCTTTGGAAGGAAACCCATTCAAAATCGTTTTAATGCTGCCACAAGGTTCGATGCACGCCATGGTACTGGAAAAGCCGGGACAACCACTCGTTCTTCGAACGGTCCCTATTCCCGCACCCGCAGACGGGCAGGTCTTGGTCAAAGTCATTGCCTGCGGCGTTTGCCGTACCGATCTGCATATTGTGGACGGAGAACTGGCTGCCGCAAAACTGCCCCTCATTCCCGGCCATGAAATTGTTGGCGTCGTGGTGCAAAAGGGAAAAGGGATTACGACACTCCGGGAAGGAGAAACCGTTGGCATTCCCTGGCTGGGATATACCTGCGGTTCCTGCCGGTATTGCCTTCGGGGCCAGGAAAATCTCTGTGAGCATGCACGGTTTACCGGCTACACCCTTGACGGCGGCTTTGCCGAATACACAGTTGCCTACGAGTCGTATTGCTTCCCGCTTCCGCGCCGCTATGCCAACGCTTCGGGCAGCCCGCTTCTTTGTGCAGGACTCATCGGCTACCGGTCCTATTCTTTCACCGGCCGGCAGGCAGTCAACCTTGGTATCTATGGCTTCGGGGCCGCTGCTCACCTCCTGATTCAACTGGCCCGCTCGGAAAACAAAAATGTATTTGCCTTTGTCAGGGAAGGCGACCGGGAGGCACAGGATTTTGCGCTGTCGCTTGGCGCGGTCTGGGCGGGCAGTTCGGCGCAACTCCCACCCGAAAAGCTCGATGCGGCCATCATTTTTGCCCCGGTCGGAAACCTGGTGCCGCAGGCCCTCGAAGCCGTTGACAAAGGAGGCATCGTGGTTTGCGGCGGCATTCATATGAGCGATATTCCTTCGTTTCCCTATCACCTCTTGTGGGAAGAACGGGTGCTTCGTTCGGTGGCCAATCTAACCCGGCAGGATGGTAAGACCTATCTGCAACTGGCGCCGCAGGTGCCGGTCAAAACCACCACCACGTCCTACCCGCTGCACCAGGCCAACGAAGCCCTGAATGACCTTCGCAACGGACGCTTACAGGGTGCGGCTGTGCTCGTGATGGATTCAACGTGAAGGCTGAAAAATACTGGCAACAGTTGCAGTGAAGTAAAGCCGTTGATGCAGGTTTAAAGTATTTGTTGAACGAAGGATTGGTTGCAACGGTAAACCCCAATCGAAATCCGGCACCTGCCCTGTTGCTTTCACTGAAATCATGAGAGGGATCAAAGCACCCGGTGACAGCCATCATAGCCCGACCTCTTGCCGCACCTGTAGCTTTAGGGAAGAAAATCTTCCGTCATGATCGGCAAACTGAATGAAACCGAAATCCAGGCCCTGCTTGCCCAGCAAGTGGTTGGCCGCATTGCCTGCTACAACGACGACTTCCTTTTTCTTGTGCCGGTAAGCTATGCTTACGATAACGACAAAATCTATGTGCGCTCACTGGAAGGCACAAAGGTCAACCTGATGCGCAACAATCCCCGGGTGTGTTTTGAAGTGGACGACATTGCCGATATGGCCAATTGGAGGAGTGTGATCGCATGGGGTGAGTTTGAAGAACTGCAGGCGGAAGAACGGGACAAAGGCCTTAAGATTTTACTGCAACGCCATTTACCCTTAAGCTCCAGCGTGACGACGCACCTGGGAAGAACCTGGCCTTTTTCTGCCAACGAAACAGACCAGATATCCGGCGTTGTTTTCCGGATCAATCTTTCCAAAAAGACGGGTCTTTTCGAACGCACGTCATCCAACGGTGCGATGCTCGATTAATGTGTCTTTTTCGCTTATTGCCAAAGGATAAAGCTGTTTTCCGGCGATGCCAATTCCTGTGACGCCGCCGCAACAATCCGTGGCGTGTAATGCGTGGATGGTTTATTGGCCGGCACTTCCGTCTCGTAGACCAAGGCACCATCGACCTCACGAAGCGGCTTCATTTTCTGGCGGGTCGGCTGTTCTTCACCTACGGCTTCAGCATACAATTCCACTTCAATTTCGTCGGCATGCAAGCCATTGAGAAAAACCGGCACTGCAAAGTGGTAACGGGCACCTTGTTTTGTTACCACCGTTTGGCCATACCGCAGGCCGGTCCATTCACCGGCAAAGCGTTTTTTCCGGTCGAGGAGTCTGCGCCCCTGCTCGCCCCGGTTGGCAGCAAGCTGGTGGTACCTGGAGGCGGCCGGCAGGTAATAATGGAGTGTGTATTCCTGCAGGGCACGGGTTGATGAATAACGCCAGGTGAGCTGCGCCATGCTGTTGCGCATTTTCTCCAGCCACAGGGCCGGCAGGCCCATGTCGTTGCGTTGGTAAAAAAGCGGTACGATCTCGTTTTCCAGCACCGCGTACAACCGTTCCGCATCTTCCTCGTCGTGGAGTCGGTCATCGGGCATGTCGCGGCGGTCGCCAAAGGTCCAGCCCACATCGGGTGAGTAGGCTTCATCCCACCAGCCATCCAATTCGGAAAGGTTCAATCCACCGTTGACCAACACCTTCATGCCGCTGGTGCCGCAGGCTTCCCAGGGACGGCGCGGCGTATTGATCCAAAGATCCACGCCCTGGACCATCTGTTCGGTCAGCAGCATGTCGTAATCACTTAAAAACACGGCCCTGTGCTGCACGCCGGCATCGCGGATAAATCGCACCCATTCGCGAATCATTTCCTGGCTCCCGGTGTCGGCGGCATGGGCCTTACCGGCAAGCACCAGTTGCACCGGCCGTTGCGGATGGAGCAGAATCGCTTTTAGTCTTTCGTGATCGCGGAGCAACAGGTTGGTCCGTTTGTATGGCACAAACCGCCGGGCAAAGCCGATAGTCAAATAAGAGGGATCGAATAAGTTTCGTGCATTCTTTATATCGGCCGGTGAAGCGCCGGTCGTGGCAAGCTGGCTGGCATAGTGCTCCCGCACATCATCCAGGAAATCGGCAATGCGCAGCGTCCGCAACTGCCAGAGTCGTTCATCCGAAGCCGTTGCGATATTTTTTTCGTGGTTGCCCAAAGAGCCCAGCCAGCGGTCCTTGCCGCAGGTCTCCGTCCATAACACGTCGGCTGCAGGCGAATCCCAGGTCGACATGTGCACGCCGTTGGTCACATAGCCAATGGGAATTTCATCCAGTGGCCATCGCGGGAAAAGTGGTGAATACAGTTGCCGGCTTACTTCCCCGTGCAAATGGCTGACGGCATTGACAGATCCGCACCCGCGGAAGGCCAGAAAACTGGTATTGAACGGTTCATTCGCATCGGCCGGATTTTTTCGTCCGAGGGCCAGGAAATTGGAAAACGAAATTTTGAGCTGGTCGCGGACATAGCTGCCCAGGTATTGCTCCAGCATCGCTGCAGGAAACAAATCGAACCCCGCCCCGATGGCTGTGTGCGTGGTAAAAATATTTCCGCTACGGGTGACTGTTAGCGCTTCGTCAAACGAAAGACCGTCTTGCTGCATCCGGTCGAGGGCTCGTTCGAGCACCAAAAATGCGCAGTGGCCTTCGTTGAGGTGACACACGTCGGGCCGGATGCCCAGTCGCTGCAACAGGCGCCAGCCACCCAGGCCAAGGATCAGTTCCTGCATCAGCCGCAGGGTGGCATCACTTCCGTAAAGCTGGTTGGTAATACCGCGGTAGAGCGGGAAGTTCGCCACATCGTTACTGTCGAGCAGCAGCAGTTTCACCCGCCCCACTTCCACTTCCCAGGCACGCAGCCACACAGAAAAGCCAGGCAGCGGTACTTCGATGCGCAGCCATTCGCCGCTTTGCGTACGCAAAGGAGTAATGGGAAGATTTCCCGGGTCGTTGAATGGTGACACATATTGCTGCGTACCATCCGGCTGGATAACCTGCCGTGAATAACCCTGGTGATACAACAGGCCCACTCCGGTAACCGGCACACCCAGGTCGCTGGCGGTTTTTAACAGGTCGCCGGAAACGTTTCCCAGTCCGCCCGAATAAATGGGGAGCGCTTCGCTGAGCATGTATTCCATGCTGAAATAGGCAATCTGTGTGAGTGGGGAAGAGGGAACGGTGTTTTGAAACCAGGCCGGCGACACGGCACGCTGCCGCCTCGCCCCGATCAGTTCTTCGATGATCTCGCGGACAATGGGATCGTCCAGCACTTCGCTGATACGGTTGTGCGAAACCGTTTGCAGCACCACAAGCGGGTTGTGTGTGAGCTCCCACAAGGTTGCGTCGAGCTGGCGCCAGATCTTATCCGTTGCGTGGTTCCAGCTCCAGTGCAGGTCCATTGCCAGCTCTTTCAGCCACTGGCCCAGTTCTTCTTTGTTTGCCGGGGTATGATGATCCATAAACAGGTTTTCCGTGCGGTTATGCTGAGGTACGTTTTTCTAGCTGCAACGCCTGAACACGACGTTCCTTCAGCCGGTACGGCGCAGTGCCGATAACTGGCGGATACAGTGCACCACCTCCTTGTCGGTGAGTTGCCGGAAATCGTCGTAAAAAGCACCCACGCCGTGAAAAACTTCCGGCTGTAACACGGCGATGATTTCATCGGCTTCTGCCGCGAGCAACCGGAGAGCCGACGGCGAAATGACCGGCACGGCCACAACGATACGATCCGGCTTGCTTTTGCGCAAGATGTGCAAGGTTGCCAGCAGGGTTTTGCCCGTGGCCACACCGTCGTCTATAACGATCACGGTCTTTCCTTCCAATTCTTCGGGCTCAAGATCGCCCATGAATTTTTCCTTCATCTCCTGCAGCCGCTGCCGCAGTTTTTTTGCTTCGGTAAACAAATAAAAATCATACACGCCTTCGTGCGGAACAAAAAACGTCTGGTTCAGTCCCACAGCCCCGATGGCGTATTCCTTGTTCAGCGGATGACCGAGTTTTTTTACTAGCACCACGTCCATGGGCAGGTTCAGTGCCAGGGCTACTTCGCAGGCCACCGGCACACCGCCGCGGGGCACGGCCAGCACCACGCCGTTGGTATTTCGGTAAGCCGAAAGCAGGTCCGCCAGTTGGCGACCCGCATCTGCCCTGTTTAAAAAGCGTTTCATACCGAAGTTTTTAGGCAATTGCTTCCAGTTTAAAATGCTGTTTGAACCAGACCGCCGCTGCATCGCATACCTGTGTCATTGTGCCGCGTTCTTCAAACAGATGCGAGGCACCCGCGATCACCTGCAATTGCTTTTCGCAGGTCAATGCAGCGAAAGCACGCTGGTTCAGCCACAGCACTTCCGTATCGAGGCTGCCAACGAGCAACAGGGTTGGCGACTGCACGGCAGGCAGCGAATCAAGTACAAGATCGGGACGGCCACCACGGCTTACCACCGCAGCAATGTCTTTGTCGCCGGCGGCTGCCAGCAACGCTGCCGCCGCACCGGTACTGGCGCCAAAATAACCCAGGGGCAGTCCCTTGCAGACCTGCTGCGCACGGACCCATTCCTTTACTTTTTTCAGGCGCCGGGCCAGCAGCGGGATGTCGAACCGGTTGGCATAGAGCGTGTCTTCAGCAGACGTCAGCAGGTCGAACAGCAGGGTCGCCATGCGCTGTTCATTCAGGAAGTTTGCCACCAGGGTATTGCGCGAACTGAAACGGCTGCTGCCGCTGCCATGGGCAAACAACACCAGGCCCCGTGTCCGTTCCGGAACAGCCAGATCGCCTTCCAGTACGACGTCGTCCACGGGGATGCGCACCGGTATTTTGTGTTGAATGGATGCGTCCATGATCGCTAATTTTAGACGGGACAATCCCGCAATTTTCATCACCGGCTACAGAACTGCAAAAGACGGGTGGAAGCGGGTTGTCGGCACTCCTCTTCCGTTTATTCCACCGCATTTTTCAACCCGCCTTGTTGTACGATTGCACTTCTTCCAACTCCCCTTCTTCCACGCGGACAATCAGCAGCTTTTTCAATCCTTCCAGATTCACCACCCAGATATCGCGGTTGTTTTCCCGTACGTTCACGGCCCGGGTGATGTTGTAGTCGCCGTAAGCCTGCTGCACTTTTGTGCGGATTTCCGCGGGCAGGTTTTGCTCGTAGCCAAAGCGGATTTGATAAATGAGCTTACCGTTCTTTTTAAACAGGGCATTGTTGCGCATGTCTTCGTTGATAAAGGTTACCAGGAAGTTTTTGTTCATGCGGAACCACTCCGGGTTCTTTGCGTCCTTAAACTGCTGTTTGAATGCCTTGTCCACCGCTGCGTTTACGTTGGTGGTTGTGCGGATGACGACGGGCTCCAATACATTCATGCTGTCATCCTGGGCACGCAGGCGGTTCACGGTACCGGCCAGCAAGAGTGCCAGGGCCATGAATATCCATTTCTTTTTCATATCGCTTTATTTTGGTTTGACAATGTTGCCTTCCCGGAAACGGATGATCCAAGGGGTAAAACGGAACGCGGCTTTCAAAGGGCATGTGGCCTCTGCTTAAACAAGCTGGGCGAGGGAACCGGCCCTGTACGATTCATCGCTGAATTGCCTGTGCAGGAGCAGGTATTCGACGATGTGCTGAAAATTGATCACACCCAGGAAACGGCCCTTTTCCATCACGGGGTAAACCGTTTCTTCGTGCGAAGACAGTTTTTGCAAAACGGAGTCTGCAGGCGTTTCTCCATCCAGCATCACCAGGTTTTTTTTCATCAGGTCGGTCAGCGGTTCGGCACACCGTTCTTCTGCAACCGCTTTCACCACATCCATCCGGTCGAGGGAGCCGACAGGCACACCGTCTTTCATCACCAGGAAGGTTTTGTGGTGGTTGTGTTGCAGCATGTTTGCCGCTTCGGTTACGGTCAGTTCGGCGTCCATGCCGTTATAATCGTACATCAGCATTTCCTTCAACCGCATGCCCTTTACCAGCCGTTTCAGGTGCACAAAAACTTCTTCGGCACGGGCAAACAGGAGAACGAATATGCCAATAAAGACCAACAGGAAATGGAATGAGCCGAGGCCGTAAATAACCATCACCGAAGCAATTACCTTGCTGATAGCCGTAGCAACGGTGGTGGCCTTTGTATACGAAAATCGCAGGGCAAGCAGGGCCCGGAGGATGCGGCCACCGTCCATGGGAAAAGCCGGCAAAAGATTAAAGAGGGCGAGGTACAAATTCACCGTGCGCAGGAACCAAAAGAAATTAGCCCCGCTAATGACGGCCACATCGGCTGAAGGCGGCACCCCACTGTTAGCAGAGGACAACAACCAAAACAGCCCAGCCAGCAAAAAACTTACGGCCGGACCGGCGGCGCTGATCAGCAATTCCTGCCGTGGCTTTTCGGGCAGGGATTCAAAACTGGCCACACCACCAATGGGATAAAGCGTAATATCCTTTACTGCGATTCCGAAAGAAGCCGCCACGACTGCATGCCCCATCTCGTGAAAGATGATACTGGCGAAAACTGCGGCAATAAAAAGCGCATACCATCCCAGCGAAGCGCCGGTCATGCCGCCGGATGCGGCAGCAAAAAGCACGAACCCTACAAACAGAAGCAGGGTAAGGTGCAGGCGCACCTGCATGCCTTTTACCGTAACAAGGTTGACAGATCCTTTCATGATGTATCGGTTAGGGTTAGCCAAAAAGCCCTACCGCGTGGGGCGACAGGGCTGGTTGCAGGGCAGTTCTGTCATAACGTGTATGACTTATTTCACAGCGATCTTCCTGGTGGCTGTCGCTTTTTTTGCGTTTTCTTTCCGCGGGATGGTGATCCGCAACTCGCCATCCTGGTAGCGGGCATCGATGCTTTCGGGCTTTACATCACCGGGCAGCGTAAAGCTGCGGGAAAAAGAGCTGTAGCTGTACTCGCAGCGGGTGTACAGTTCTTTTTTCTCTTCCTTTTCGGAAGAAACGGTCAGCGTGTTGCCGTCCAGGTCAATGTGGAAATCGTCTTTCTGCATGCCGGGAACGGCCAGGGAAATCTGGTAATCGTGGTCGTTTTCCCTGATGTTGACAGCCGGGATATTGGTCACGCGGCCCACCAGCCTGCTATCGTCATACCACTCGTTCCATGGTCTGAAAAAATCTTCCAACAGGGAAGGCATCCGGCTCGGTTTTGTCATTGCGCGGGTTGACATGGTAAATGATTTGAAGTGAGCAATAGTGGTGAACAAGACAAAGCTACCTGCAGCCGGATGCCGGAAAGTAAGACGGTTATCATCGCATTGCCTGTTTGTGGTCAGTGAACACGATCAACGATTTTCCGCCGCACCAAACAAGGATTTGCAACCATCTTCCAGGTCTCTGCCTGCCGGTCTTTTTACGTGGATAGCCTTCTTCCAGCAAAAAAAATGACACGGATAAGCCGGCAAACTAACCGCGGTCATTCGGCATCAGCAGGCAAGGCTTTATTTTCAACGAACACGAAAAGGAAGACAGGCGAAGACGGGCATTTTCGCCAACCGGCCTGATAGAGCCGGCCTGTATGAACAGAACCCATTACTATATCGTCAATGCCATTACACTTTATCGCTTGCTGGCGACGCTGGTGCTGGCCGTTTGTCTTGCAAAGCAGGCCTTGCCGGCCTTTCGCTGGCTGCTGGCCATCAGCTTTTTTACCGATGCCCTCGACGGCTGGCTGGCCCGGCGGCTGAAAGTAACCAGCGATCGCGGCGCCCGGCTGGACTCGATAGCCGACGATGCCACCGTGCTCGTTGCGATCATCGGCATCCTCGTGTTTCAACCAGATTTTGTGTGGGAGGAACTGCCGCTGTTTTTTATCCTGATCGGTCTTTACCTGTTGCAATTGCTGGTGGCCATGATCGTATACGGACGGCCTACCAGTTTTCACACCTATGCTGCCAAGGTCGCCACCGTTGCGCAAGGCGGCTTCCTGATCATCTTCTTTTTTTCCGACGAATGGCCGGTAACGCTATTCCATGTTGCCGCCGCTCTAACGGCCTACGACCTTTTGGAAGAACTGGTACTCGTTGCACTACTGCCCTCCTGGCGGGCCAATGTGAAAGGCTTTTGGTGGGTACTGAAGCGAAAGCACTCCACCATTTCATCCCCGTAACAAGGGTTTATCAGGCCGGCAATCTTTCAGGCCTCCTGCATCAGGCCGAAAGAGGCTGGCCGGCAGCCCGCTGTTTTTCTTCGGCCTTGCAGATGTTCTCAATTCCTTTCAGCACCGCGTCCGGCGCAAAGGAAATACTGCTGATGCCTTTCTGCACCAGGAATTGGGCAAAGGACGGATCGTCGCTTGGCGCCTGGCCACACAAGCCTACACGGACACCGGCTGCTACGGCTTTTTCAATCATCATCCCGATCATGCGTTGCGCAGCTTCATTCTTTTCATTGAACAGGTCCTGCAGGATTTCAGAGTCGCGGTCAACGCCCAGTGTAAGTTGCGTGAGGTCGTTGGAGCCGATGGAAAAGCCATCGAACAAGGCAGCGAATTTTTCGGCCAGCAAAACGTTGCTCGGAATTTCGGCCATCATGTAGATGGCCAAACCGGCGTCGCGTCGTTTATCCAAACCGTTTTGCGCCATCACGGCAAGCACCCGTTCGCCTTCTTCCACCGTGCGGCAAAACGGGATCATCAGCTTCACATTGGCCAGGCCCAGGACTTCCCTCACCCGCCTGATGGCTTCGCATTCCAATGCAAAACCATCTTTGTACAAGGGGTGGTAATACCGGGATGCGCCACGAAAACCGATCATGGGATTTTCTTCTTTCGGCTCGAATCCTGTGCCGCCAATGAGGTTGGCGTATTCGTTGGTCTTGAAATCGGACATGCGGACGATGACCTCCCTGGGGTAAAAGGCGGCGGCGATCGTGGCGATGCCCTGCGCCAGTTTTTCAACAAAGTATTTCTTCTTGTCGGCGTAGCCCTGTGTCAGTTGGTCAATGTGCCGCTTCACGTTGTCGTCCGGGAGACTGTCGAACCGGGCCAGGGCCATGGGGTGAATTTGAACAAAATGGTTGATGATAAATTCCATCCGCAGCAGGCCCACGCCATCGCACGGATAAAACGAAAGCTGAAAGGCCTTGTCTGGGTCGCCGACGATCAGCATCACCGCCGTTGTTTTTGGTTTTTTCACGGCCGATAAATCAACCTCCACCAGTTCGAACGGCAGTTCGCCGCGGTACACAAAACCGGATTTTCCTTCGCTGCAGGAAATGGTGACCACTTCCCCGTTTTTGATTTGTTGCGTGGCATTGCCGCAGCCAACAATGGCCGGCACACCCAGTTCCCGTGCCACGATGGACGCATGGCTGGTGCGTCCGCCTTTGTCGGTAACAATGGCTGCCACTTTGGTGAGCAGGGGATCCCAGTCGGGACTGATGGTTTCGGTGATCACCACATCGCCTTCTTCCAGGGCCGCCGCTTCCCGCACCGAATGCAACACCCTGGCCCGGCCAAAAGCCACCTTGTTGCCAACCGCCTGCCCGGAAACAACTGCCTCGCTTTTTTGGCTTAAGTGATACTCGGAATACAGGAATGGATTTTTTGCCGACTGCACCGTTTCGGGACGGGCCTGCAAAATGTAAAGCCGGCCGTCAATGCCGTCCTTTCCCCATTCGATGTCCATTGGTTTGCCATAGTGGTCTTCAATGGCAAGACACCAGGAGCCGAGTTGCATGATCTCTTCATCGGTCAAAACAAACTGGGCCTGCAACGATGCAGGAGTCGAAGTGTTTCGTGTGGCGCCGCCTTCCTCGGCATAGACCATCATCAGCGCCTTGTCGCCAAGCCGCTTTTGCAGGATGGAATAACGCTGCTGGCGAAGGTTGGGCTTGAACAGGAGAAACTCGTCGGGAGTGACAGTGCCCTGCACCAGGTTTTCGCCCAGTCCCCAGACGCCGCTGATGTGCACCACATTGCGGAACCCCGATTCCGGCTCCAGCGTAAAGGCTACGCCGGAACAGCTTTTATCGCAACGCACCATTTTCTGCACACCCACCGACAGCGCAACCTTTTCGTGGGCAAAGCCGTTGTTCTCGCGGTATTTGATCGCCCTGTCGGTATACAGGGATGCAAAGCATTTCCGGACGGCCAGCAGCAGCTCTTCTTCATTTTGAATATTCAGAAAGGATTCATGCTGGCCCGCAAAGCTGGCCTGTGGCAGGTCTTCGGCCGTGGCACTGCTCCGCACGGCAACAGCCCCGTTTTCGCTTTGCCAGAGCTGTGCCGCCTCGGCACGGATGGCGTCGGCCAGTTCTGCCGGAAGGGAAGCCTGCAGAATCATGGTTCTTGCCTGCTGCCCCACTTCACCCAGGTTGGAGAACCTGGTGCGGTCCAGTGTTGCCAGCAACCGGCGCAAGGGTTCACGCAATTGGTTTTGATCGAGGAAAAGCCAAAAGGCGTTTGCCGTGGTAGCAAAACCGTTGGGTACACGAATTCCCTTTTGCTGGAGCTTGCCGTACATTTCTCCCAGCGATGCATTTTTTCCGCCTACATCCGGCAGGTTGTTGAGACTGATATCCTGAAAACGCTTGGTAAGTGTGTTCATAAATTTTCGGTTGGCCCGGCAGGTGCCGGCGTTGGGCAATTGGGTTGTTTTTTGACCATGCCGCCTCGCAGGCACAAGCCTGTTACAGGTTGTTGTGTGCAATAAAAATGGGCAGGTCAACGGTGCGGATAAGGCCTTCGGCGGCACTGTGGCTAAAAAAATTGGATAACTGGCTTCGGCCATACGACCCCATAACAATGAGCAGGCCTGCCCGCATAAAAAAGAACGAAAGAAGTTCGTCTTTCGCACGGCCGGCAAGGGCCTGGAAGTGAACGACCGGGTAGTGCGCCTGGAGCCAGCTCATGATGCGGCGGTGGTCTTCGCCAAATTCTTCTTTTCCGGTTTTATTCACTTCAAGCAACAAGGCTTTTTTGGTTTGGAAAGAAGGCAGCAGGTAGGTAAACTGCTTCATGGCAAAGACGGCAGAAGCACTGCCATCGTAACAAAAAACAACTTCATCGAAGGCAGAAAATTTGTCCGGCGACAGGAGCACCGGGCATTCGGCGCCGGCCAGGATCTCTTTGACAAAATGCGAAGGCAACTGCTCGGTGCCCTCGTAAAAATCGAGGTGGGGATCGATGATGAGCAGGTCGGCAAAACGGCTTTCGAACAGGGTTTCCTGGATCGGCTCACCCTTGTCGAGATAGGTTTCTGTCTGCACATTCTGCCGGGCACATTCCTGTACAAAAAACCGGATGGACTGGTCTGTATCTGTGGCAACGGCAACCGTATCCGGCTGCTGCGAAGACGTAAAATACGATTCCGATGATGACTCTTTTTTCGCGGAAGGCTCGAAAAGGTTTTCGATGAACAGCCCGACGATTTTTGCCTTTTCCATCGTAGCAATGCGACAGGCAAAATCAATGGAGGCCACATCGGGTTTATGGGCATTGAGGAGAAGGACAATCTTTTCCATTTTCCTTTTTCCGTAAAGGTAGACCGGCAAAAGAGCGGTGGCCATGACGGGGATTAGGGCAAGGGATGACGGTGGTTAAATACCCAGCCTGTAGCGACACGCCGCGGCGTGTCGCTACAGGTTTCACCGGCAAAGAAAAATGGCATGTGTTGCCACATGCCATTTCAAAAAACCATAGAATTATTTCGGGCTATAAAGCTGTTTGCATTGTGTTGCAGCCGGTCTTTTATTTTGCCCGGAACCGTACGGCCGTCAGGGCAAAGTTGCCTTCCTCCTGCGGGTTCAGCACGTTGCTCACAAAATAAAGGTTGTGCATTTTTCCATCCGTCACGGGTTCCATTTTTACCGGAACTACTGCACGGTAACCACCCGTTGTCTTTGCGCCTTTGTTGCCGGGCGGAACGGTTCCCTCCCCGATCTTTTTGCCCGTGGGACTATCGAGGCGAAGCTCGAACGTGTAGCCGTATTTCGGCGCCTTGTCGCCTCCTGCCTGCAGCTCCACAATAGAAACGTTGGTCAGATCGATGCTGTCGAGACTAAAGGAGGCCTTGTTTTTCGGCACCAACAAAAAGAGCATTCCGTTAAAGGCCTGCTTCGACATGCCTTCCAGGTGGTGAGCATACGCAACACTGACCTTGCTGTTCTTTAAAGCGACCGAGGTATTGCCGGTCAGCGGCTTTGTGCCCGCCGTACCCTTATCGGTATAGCTGGCGGAGACCACCAATACACCGTCGTCTTTCGGCGCCTTGGCCAGCGTGGGTTTTAAGGTACCGCTGACGGGCAGCGATTGCGGCTTTTGCCCTTCGGCAGCCAGCGACAACACCCAGGTCACGATCTGGTGGGCATCGCCTTCCGGCAAATTCGGGTGCGCCGGCATGGCGGTTTCACCCCACACACCTGAACCTCCTTTGATAATTTTGTTGACCAGGTGCGAAACGGCATCGGGATTCTTTTGGTAGCGTTGAGACACGGCCGTGTACGCAGGGCCGATGGATTTTTCCGCTTCTTTATGACAGCTCTTGCAGTCCAGCGATTCCATGAGGCTGCGTCCTGCCATGGCCTCCGACATAACCTGGTGGCCCATCGAAGCGCCGGCCTTGTCGTAGCCTTCCACGTAATCGGCCGAGACCCAAATGTTTTTTGGATCGGCTGTTGCCGACGGGTCGTCCCTGTCCGTTACCTGCACGGCATAGTTAACCGGCTGATCGGGGAAATAAAAAGATTGGTTTCCTTTAATATCGATGTCAACAACCGGCGCTTCGTTTCCGGCATAAACCTGCACGGGAACACTCTTTGAAGCAGCGCCCTGCTTGTCTTTTACCACTACGGAAATGGCATAATCACCAGCACTGCTGAAGGTGTGCTCCAGCCGTGGCACTTTAGTTTCTGTTACAGTATTGCCGATGTGCCACTCGTATGTCATCGGATCGTTTTCGGGGTCTGATGCATGGACGGTTGCCACCAGTTTGAACGGCAGATCACCAGAGGTTTTGTCTACATCCAATCCAGCCACTAAGGGCGCACGGTTGCCGCCGTTGTAATCGATCCGTGACAGGCCCGCATCGGGGTTTTTGCTGAACCACCCGGTGCCATACTCCAGCATATAGATTTTCCCGTCTGGTCCCACTTCCATGTCGATCACGTTATTCAGCTTGGTGTGCTGCATGAAAGGCTCCATTTTGTCGAAGTCACCGTTGGGCAACATCGTCACGGCTTTGATCCAGCCGCGGATCCAGTCGTAGATAAACAGCTTGTTGTTATAGTAATCGGGCAGCCGGGTTTCTTTCGGGAACATGTCGGTGTAGTAAACCGGGCCGGCCATGGCATTGCGGCCACCGCTGCCCACTTGCGGAAAGTCAGGAGAATCGCCGTAGGGGTACCAAATAAATGCCGGTTGTGCCGGTGGCAGGTTTTGCATGCCGGTATTGTTGCGGGACGTGTTGACCGGTTTGGCCGGATCAAAGAATTGCCCGGCGGCCCCGGTGTTGAAATCAAATTCGCGGTAAGCAAAGTTGTTCCCGATAAAGAACGGCCAGCCAAAAAAGCCGGCCTTGCGGGCCTGGTTCACTTCGTCGTATCCGCGGGGGCCTCTTACCGCCAGGCTGTCCTTGCCGGCGTCGGGACCCACTTCACCCCAATAGAGGTAGTTATTTTTCTGGTCGATGGAAATGCGATAGGGATTGCGGTCGCCCTGCACGTAAATCTCGGGACGGGTGCCCGGCGTGCCCTTCGCGTAAAGGTTGCCTGCGGGAATTTCATAACTGCCGTCTTCCTTTACACGGATGCGCAGGATTTTTCCGCGCAGGTCATTGGGGTTGCCGGCGGTGCGGCGGGCATCGTATTGCGCATGTCCCGGGCGGTCGTCGAGTGGTGCATAGCCGCCATTGGGATGCGGTTGCTTGGGCTCGTCGAACGGCGTGGAGTTGTCGCCGGTGGAAACGTAGAGAAGGCCGTCCTTGTCGAAGGCAATCGAGCCGCCGGTGTGGCAGCAGATCTCACGGTCCGAATGGAACTGCAACACGACCTTTTCGGAAGCCGAGTCGATCCTGTCGTTCTCGAATTTGAAACGCGACAAGCGGTTCACCGATGTATCGATGGGGCTGTAGAACACATAGACATAATGGTTCTTGGCAAAATTCGGATCGGCTTTCAGTCCCAGCACGCCTTCTTCAGCATTTACGCCGGGAGTGTTGGTTTTCCAGTATACGTTGAGAAAGCCGGCGGGTTTCAGGATGGAGTCGCCTTTTTTGTACAGCATGATCTCGCCGCGGCGCTGCGCAATGAGAATGTCGAGGTTGGGCAAAACGGTCATTTCGGTTGGTTCAAACAACTGCCCGGTAACCAGCATGGTTTTCGCAAAGCGGTTTTCTTCCGGCACCCTGGCTGTTTTGGCTTTGTCGTAATCCAGTTTTTTGTTGTCGCCGATGGCATATTGAATCCCACCCAGCAAGTGCTTCAGGAAAAGGTCTTCGCGAAATGTTTCTTTTGTATGACCTAGGTTGGTATACCAGGAGCGGCCGCCATCGAAATCGTGGTACCAGGCCATCGGGTGGTTGCCGTTCATGTAGCCACCTTTAAAGCTGCCTTCATCCACTTTTATCAACACGTTGACGGTGCTGTCCATTTTTTTAAACGAATAAAACTCGTCGGTGTGTTTCCATTGTTCCGGCAGGTCTTTGGTAGAAACATGATTTTTGTTCACCACCTGTAGTGTGCCGGGTTGCACGTTCGGAAACGAATCACGGATCCCCGGGTGGGTCAGGAAATAACCGCCCACCAACCGGCCGTACCAGCCCCAGTCGTATTCGGCGTCGGCCGCGGCATGGATGCCTACAAAGCCGCCACCGGACTGTATGTAACGTTCGAGGTCCGCTTCCTGGTAGTTGTTGAGCACATCACCCGTTGTGCTTAAAAACACAACGGCGGAATAATTTTTCAGGCTGTCTTCGGTGATCCAGTCGGCGTTGCTGGTGGTGTCGACGGAAAACTTGTTCTGGCTTCCCAGTTTTTGAATAGCGGCAATGCCATCAGGAATGGACTCGTGATGGTACCCGGCCGTTTTGCTGAAAACAAGAATGCGGGGATTACCCGAGCGTTTGGAACACGATGAAATGGCCACGAGCAAAACCAAAAGCCATGCGAATGGTTGTAGAAGTTTCGGAAATCGTTTCATGTTTGTTGAGCGTTTAAAGAACAAGGGCACTAAAAACTTTGGAGAATGGTTCACTGTTTTTTTACAGTGGTGGATTGCAATCGCCAGTCGTTACGGAAATACCTCTTGCTGTCGCGTACTAAACTACTTGTTTTTTTTAAACTACCATCCTTTACTGCCAGTGCTTTTGCAAGCATCAATCCTGTACGCCGTCTTTCCGTTGCACCGGAACAAAATAAAAGCGGGCCGACAACACAAACGTTTCGTCGGCCCGCTTTTATTTTTTGGTTACCAATTGCCTATTCCGCAGCAGCCGGGATGGTAATTTTCTCGATGTTGGCGCCGCGGCAAAGTGCATTGAAATCGGCCACCTTTTTTTGCAGGCCGGCGTATTCATTTTTCAGCGGCTGCCATTGGGCATTCAGTTCGGCAAGCCGTTGCTTTTGACCGGTGGTCACGTCCGGGATGTTGGTGTCCATCTCCCCTCGCAGGAAAATGTAGTCGGCGCTCAGCATGTTCACAAAGTTGATGATGTCATCATTGCTTTGCGCTTTGGGCTGCACCAGCTTTTCTTCCCAGGCCGTAATGTCTTTCACCAGCTTTTTGCCGTTGTCGATCACGTTTTTGTACGCCACCGTGTCGGTCAGCAAGGCCACCAGGTCCGTGACCTGTTTGCGCACCACCCGCATCTGGTTCACGTCATTATGTATCTCACCGATCTTGCTGTCCACTTCCGACAGTGTTTGCTGCTGCGCCGCGTAGGCTGCAGCGGTTGCATTGATGCGCGGATCGGGTAGTACGCTGATCGTTGTTGTCTGCTCTTCGTTGTTTCGCTTCAGGCGGGCCGTGTACGTGCCGGGAGCCACTTTGCGGCCTTCATAGCTGCCTTCGATGAAGACATTGGGTACACCGGGCAACGTGGCATAACGCAGGTCCCACACAAAGCGGTTCAACCCTGGTTTGTTCGGCAACAACGGGTCGGCTTCCGGGCCGCCGGGAAAGGCAACGAATTTCGGATCGGCCTTGGTGGAATATTTGCGAACGAGAGCGCCTTTGTCGTCCAGGATCTCCAGCGTCAACTTTGCTGAATCCGGCTTTGCCGGCAAAATATAATACAGCGAAACACCCGATGTGGGGTTGGTACCTGCATTGCCCATCACAGGAGCATCATCATCTTCTTCCCGCACCACATCCAGCGCACTGCGGCCCGAAACACGATAGGCATCGGAAGGCTTTAGCAGGGCAAACAGTTTTGTCGTATCGCGACCCACCATCTGCCGCAACACGGACAGGTCATCCAGGATCCAAAACGCACGGCCCATGGTGGCGGCAATCAGGTTGCCCTTGTGCACCTTCAGGTCCGTGATGGGTGTAACAGGCAGGTTCAGTTGCTGCTGTTTCCAGTGGCGGCCACCATCATACGATACGTAAAAACCTGTTTCGGTGCCGGCATAGAGCAGGTCTTTGCGCACATCGTCCTCGCGGATGCAACGGGTGTATGCACCGTAGGGGATGCCGTTGTTGATAGCCGTCCATGTTTTGCCGTAATCGGTCGTCTTGTACAAAGCCGGTGTGAAGTCGTTGAACTTGTAGCGTGTGGTAGCGATATAAGCAGTGCCTTTGTCGTGTGGCGAAACCTCGATGCAGTTGATTAGCCGCTCACTGAGTCCGGCCGGCGTGACGTTGTTCCAGGTTTTGCCGTTGTCCCGTGTCAGGTACACCAGGCCGTCATCGCTGCCGGTCCAGATCACGCCTTTTTCGTAGGGCGATTCGACTACATATGCAAGCGTTGCATAGTTCTCACCACCGGCGCCTTCGTTGGTGTACGGCACGCCGCTCATGCCCATTTTGGCCGTGTCGTGCCGGGTGAGATCGGGTGAAATCACGTCCCAGTTAAGGCCCCTGTCCCTTGTGCGGAACAGGACATTGCCGCCGTGATAGAACACTCCCGTATCGCTGGGCGAATGCACGATAGGTGCGTTCCAGTTGAACCGGTATTTCATGTTTTTGGGCTGCAGGCTTTGGTACTGCACCGGTGCCGCCATCACGCCCTTGCCTTCGTTCAACTGCTGGTCCAGCACTTCGATGGTGCCCTGGTAGCTGCCGCCCATCACGTAGCGCGGATTGTCGGGGTTAAAGGCCAAAAAGGCGCTCTCGCCACCGGCCGAAGGCGCCCAGTTGCGTTCACTGATATTGAAGCCGGAAAGATTGCGGCTGGCGATCATCACCGAGGTGTTGTCCTGCTGGCCACCGTATACGTTGTACGGGAACTTGTTGTCGGCATTGACGCGATAGAACTGGGCCGTGGGCTGGTTCATTTGCGTCGACCAAGTTTTGCCGGTATTGAAGCTCACGGCTGCACCACCGTCGTTGGCGATGATCATGTTTTTGCCATTGAGGGGATTGATCCAGAGCTGGTGGTAGTCGCCATGTGTACCACGGATATTGGTCCATGTTTTTCCCCCGTCAGCCGAACGCAGGCCGGGAGAGTTGAACACATACACCACGTTTTCGTTTTGCGGGTCCAGGGCGATCTCGATGTAATACCAGGCCCGTTGCACCAGGCGGTGGTCTTTGCTGATGCGGTTCCAGCTTTTGCCGGCGTCGTCGCTCACAAACAGGCCACCCTGTTCCTTTTGCGTATCACTTTCGATAAGGGCATAGACTTTTTCGCCGTTAGCACGACTGACCGCGATAGCCATCTTGCCTTTTTCGGCCGGCAGGCCCTTTGTCAGTTTTGTCCAGGTTTCGCCGCCATCCGTTGATTTGTACAAATTGCTACCGGGCCCTCCGCTGCGGATTTCCCAGGGCAGGCGACGGTGATCCCACATGGCGGCATACAGGATACGCGGATTGTTCATGTCCATGCTCAGGTCTGCACAACCGGTGTTTTCATCCACGTACAAAATCTTTTTCCAGGTTGTTCCACCATCCGTTGATTTGTAAATGCCGCGTTCTTCGGACGGGCCATGCAGCGCACCTTGTGCTGCTACGTACACGACGTCGGGGTTGGATGGATGTATGCGAATGGCCGCAATGTGGCGGGTAAGGGCAAGCCCCATTTTCTTCCAGGTTTTACCGGCATCGGTCGATTTGTAAACGCCATCGCCATAGGAAGTCATCACACCGCGTGGTGCATGTTCGCCCATGCCTACAAAGACCACGTTCGGATCGCTTTCACTCACCGCGATGGCGCCCACGGAGCCCGTGGTAAAAAAACCATCCGAGATGTTTTGCCAGTTGGCGCCGGCATCAACCGTTTTCCAGACGCCGCCGCCGGTAGTGCCCATGTAATAAACAAGTGGATCATGCACCACGCCGGATACGGCCACCGAACGGCCACCACGGAAAGGCCCGATGTTGCGCCACCGCAAGGCCCGCAGGCTGGAGTCGGTTTCGGCCGGTGAGGAAATGGTTGGCAAGGGTTGTGTTTCTTTTTTCTTCCCAGGCTTTTGCTGCGCCTGCAGTTGGAAAAGGGAAAGAAGCAATGTGGAGAGAAAAACAATTTTTTTCATGTACAGTTGATTGGATGGTTTGAAGATAGGGAGAGATGAACATCCGTCCGCCAGATATTCCCCAGAGGCAAGGAAGCCGCCTTGCGGTCAAGGGCAATTTGTGTTTCGATCAATCCCTTTCAACGGGTCGTTGTCAACTGATAGTTTATGTACAGTGGCTGCGCATGCGGATATCAAATACCCAGCGCAAAAGCGGATAAACGAAGGCGTCATTGCAATTAACAAACTGCACCAATTCAGGCCGACATATCCATCTGACTCTTGGCGCAATCGACCTGTTTTTTTGCCGCGATTCTACCTTATTTATTTTGTGGTTAAGTGGTATGTTTGAACACTAACAAATCAATGATCTCAACTATGGCACGCATCAATCCTCACATTAATTTCAACGGAAACGCCGAAGAAGCGTTCACCTTTTACAAATCAGTATTTGGCGGAGAGTTTGCAAAGGTTATTCGTTTCAAAGACCTTGCAAGTTCCGGGTTCCCGGTAGAAGAAAAAGAGCAGGACAAAATTCTACACATTGCTTTACCTATCGGTAAAAACAATCTGTTGATGGCGAATGATGTCCCGGAAAGTATGGGACGAACAAACGAAAATGAGAACAGAAGCAAAATCGCAATCAGTGCGGAAAGCAAAGAAGAAGCAGACAAACTATTTAATGGCCTTTCGGTAGGAGGACAAATAGAAGGCCCGATTGGTGACAGTCCCTGGGGTTCCTATTTTGGATGCTTTAGAGACAAATACGGTATTGAATGGATGGTGGATTTCGACCCAAAAAATACAGCGGAAAAATAGGGACGAAAAAAACGAAGCCTGCATGGTAACTGGAAGGCAGGGCTGACACAAGTAATTGACCATTTGAACTTCTACCTGCATTTGTGGATGATTCCGTCGGACGGTTGTCAAATGCCCTGCCATCGCCATGAACCGCCAAAAAACTTCTCAGGACGACCGGAACCAATTGCAAACTCTATCTATACAAACTGTATGACGAACAACAAGCTGGACATAAAACTTAGGCGAACAGAAGTTTCAGACTTAGACAATCTCTTTCAGTTTCAACTGGACAAAGAAGCAGGCTACCTGGCTGCATTTACACCTAAGGACCCAACAGACAAATCAGCATACTTAACCAAATACACAAAGTTGTTGAGCGACCCGGCAATAAACAACCAGACAATCATTATCGACAATCGAATAGCCGGAAGTATCGCGAAGTTTGTAATGGACGGCGATGCCGAAATCACCTATTGGATAGACAGGAACGTTTGGGGCCAGGGAGTTGCAACAAAAGCGCTAACAGACTTTCTTGCCATTGAAACTACCAGACCGATTTTTGGACGCGTTGCGTTTGACAATATTGGGTCACAAAAAGTTTTGGAAAAATGCGGGTTTGTCAAAATCGGTTCCGACAAAGGTTTTGCAAATGCACGCGGGGAAGAAATTGAAGAATTTATCTATAAACTGACCTGACCACCGAACAACTGATAAACACGCTACGAGATCATATTGCCAAGAACGCCGCTGACAGCATTCTCCCGGCAAACGGAATGCGCCTGCTTTCATAACCCTATTAAGCGGTGGTACGGAAATCCCTGCCTTCGCTTGGAAGAATTTCGAACGATTTTCCCACTGCGACAAGAGAGAGAGTCGATACACCAACCTAAAACAAGGATACTTTGTCCGCCTGTCTCCTAATCGTCAGGGAAAAATAAGCAGGCTACTTTCACACTATTGTGCTTAATCCGATTGCCCGTTTGCCGCAACGCGGCGGCCTTTCTTTTGGAGGTAATACATCAACAGGTAGGCAAAGAGCATGCTGACGACAAGTTCCTGGCTTTTCATGTCGGCAACCCGTTCGTTCATAAGCAAATCAACGAGCGGTTTGATGATGACCAGCAGAACGGCCGTGACAAAGGCCCACGCCATCGCTTTTCGGCGAATGACCATTGTCGTTTCATCTTCCACCCTGTCCTTTGCCAGGGCAACCAGGAGCAGGCCAAGGATAAAAGCATTCATCGTGAGCAATCGAAAAAATTCCTTGTTTGCCGGCTCTATCGCAACATGCAGGATTTTGACGATAGCGGCAGGAACAAAGGCCAGCAGCATCACGGCAAGTCCTACTTTCTTGCAATAAAAAGGTAACAAACCGGCTTCACCGGGTTTTTGTTTTTTCATGTTGTAATCATTATGTCCCGGTGGCAAGTATAGTTTACAGCGGCCATTTATCAAATTCCCGGGTAGAAAACGGCGCACCGGTTGATACGACATTGCTGCCGCCTGGATGAAATGCGAACACTGTGCTGCATGGTAAAGGTTCTTCCCAATACCTTATTTCGTTTGCGCTCCTTTCTTGATGAAAGGCGTTGTAGCAACCGGAACCAAGACGACTGAGGAAAGTCTTTCCTATCTGCTGGTCCGCGCCGTTCGCCGCATCGAACGGCGCTGCCGCTGCGCAATATCGTATCTTAGTAAACAGGCGCCTTTTCCAACGCTGACACTTTACCCGCATTCAAAATTTGCTTATGCAACGAGGTTTGCTTTTACTGACCCTACTTTCTTTTCTTGTGCTTTGCTTCAAGACAGGATACGGTCAGCCTGGAACTTCTACGGCTTCAGGAAAAAAATGGTGGAAGGAGGCGATCGTTTACCAGGTCTATCCCCGCAGCTTCCAGGACAGCGACGGCGACGGCATCGGCGACCTGAAAGGCCTCCTTTCCCGCCTCGATTATTTGAAAAGCCTGGGCATTACGGCTGTCTGGCTGAACCCTATTTACAGCTCACCCAACGACGACAACGGCTACGACGTGAGCGACTACCGGAACATCATGAAGGATTTTGGAACGATGGCCGACTTTGATGCCCTGCTGAAAGGCCTGCACGACCGCGGGATCAAACTGGTGATGGACCTGGTGGTGAACCACAGCAGCGACGAGCACGAATGGTTCAAACAAAGCCGCAGTTCCCGGACCAGTCCTTACCGGGATTATTACCACTGGTGGAACGCAGAAAACGGCAAGCCGCCGTACCGTTACAGCCTGTTCGATGTGGCGCACGATGCCTGGAAATACGACTCGCTGACCAATGCCTATTACCTGCATTATTTCTCGCAAAAACAACCCGACCTGAAATGGGAAAATCCGAAGCTGCGGCAGGAGGTGTACGACATCATGCGGTTTTGGGCGGAAAAGGGCATCGACGGTTTCCGGCTGGATGCGTTCCAGTTTGTGGCCAAAGACACCACCTACCCGGCCTTCCCTGAAGGCTTTGAAAAGTCCTTTGTGCAGTACTACGCCATGCAGGGAAACCTGCACGGCTATTTACAGGAGATGAACAAGGAAGTGCTCAGCAAATACAACGTGATGAGTGTGGCGGAAGGCGCCGGCAATTCGTTCACCGATGCGCACAACCTGGTGGATGAAAACCGTCGCGAGCTGAACATGGCTTACGCCTTTGAAGGCGTTGATATTGCCAAACCCGCAGGCTACAGCCTTTTGCACTTCAAAGAAGTGTTCTCCCGCTGGGACAGCGCTTTTGCCCGGAGCGGCTGGCTTTCGGTCTTCCTGGCCAACCACGACCAGGCAAGGATGGTCAGCCGATTTGGAAACGACAGTCCAAAATTCAGGGAGGCTTCATCCAAACTGCTGAACACTTTCATCCTGACCATGCGGGGAACGCCGTACTGCTACAACGGCGACGAGTTGGGCATGACCAATGCCGGCTTTGAAAAGATTGATGATTTCAGGGACGTGCAAACGCTCAACGAATACCGACATGTGAAAAATACAGGCGGTGATGTACAGGCGCTCTTCCGGCGCCTGCAGGCTACAAGCCGTGACAACGGGCGAACACCGTTTCAGTGGGACAGCAGTGCCAATGCCGGCTTCACAACCGGCAAACCCTGGATCAAAACAGCTGCCAATTACCGTCGCATCAATGCCGCTTCGCAGGAAGCGGATCCCAACAGTTGTCTCAATTATTTCCGACGCCTGGTACAACTGCGGAAAGAAAACACAGACGTTCTCGTTTATGGCAATTATACACTGCTGGATAAAACCAACCCTGCCGTGTATGCCTATACAAGAAAAGACGAAGGGCAAACAATGTTGATCGTCCTGAACTTTTCCTCCGCGAATGCACAGACCAGGCCTGGGCTCAATCTTTCCAGGGCGAAACTGCTTTTGTCCAACTACAAAGAAGCGCCACTGGTTGGTAAAGAAAAAACAACACTGATATTGAAACCTTACCAGGCCGCGGTGTACAAATTATAACCGGGCTGGGTACACTGTTCGTTTCGAACAGCATCTTACTGAAAAAGAGTCTGCCGTTTATTTACCCGGCATTTTGCAAGTCTTCTTTTTGGGTGACCTCTTCCTGCAACAGGGCTCTTGTCCGCGGCAGGCATTGCGGGTACACGTCCACGATGCGCTGCAGTAATTGCTCGCGGATGTGACAACGTAGGTCAAAATTGTTGCCCGAAGACCGTGAACTGACGATCCCTCTGATTTCCATAACATCCTTGTTCAAACTGGTGATCACCACACCGGCGGTCTGCCCGTCCCACAACGGGTGGTCTTTGATGATCTGGTTGAATTCGTTGCGCACCCATTCCATCGGCAACGTGTAATCGGCATAGAAATAAACACTGCCGATGATCTCGGCCGTTGTGCGGGTCCAGTTTTGAAACGGCTTTTCCAAAAAATAATTGATGGGAAGAATCATACGACGGTTGTCCCAGATGCGTACGACTACGTAGGTCAGCGTCAGCTCTTCGATCTTGCCAAACTCGCCTTCCACGATCACTTCATCGTCGATGCGGATGGGCTGCGTAAACGCGATCTGGAAGCCCGCCAGCAAATTGGCCAGCGACCGCTGTGCCGCAAAGCCAATGATGATGCCGCCGATGCCTACGCCGGTCAGCAAACCCGTACCGATCTTTCGCAGCGTATCAAACGAAAGCAGCACGGCGCCGATGGCCAGGAGGATAATGATGCTGCTTGCCACCCGCCGGATGTAGATCAGTTGAGTCATGATCTGCCGTTGCCGCAGGTTGTCGCTGACGTTGATGTTGATCTTGTCGTGCACAATGTCCTGCGCTACCTTGATGCAGCGGATCAGCAACCAGGCAAAGCCAATGATCATGACGATTTCGCTTGCCCTGGCGATGTATTGCCGCACCGCAGAAGGCATTTGCAGCAGCGGGATCAGGGCATCAAAAAAAAAGAGCGGGATCAAAAACGCAACAGGACTGGAAAGGTGCCGCAGCAGCGACTGCACCAGGCTGAATTTCATTTCGGTCCCGGTCTTCTGGCGAATGAATAACCGGAGAAAAAAACTTACGGCGACACCAACCAGCAGTGCAGCAGCAATCAAAAGAAAGTTCCAGACATACGGATTCAGGTTCCATTGCCGCAGCAGGTCTGTCACAATTTTTTGCATGTGCTATCCGCAGCAAAAATTATACTTGCCTGTTAAATGCTAATGCCTGCCGGCTCCATTTTACCCGCCAAATAATAGCCCACACAGGCGATCTTCCGCACCGCTGTTTCGGTCAAAGTTTAAAAACGCCGGCAAATCGACCTTTATTCATTTGCCGGATTATCGTTGTCAGGACAAAGGGCAATGCCTTAAAAACACTCCTGCTCGTTCAGGATTTTCTTTTCAGGTAAAACCGGACAGGCCTCACAGGTTTCGAAAACCTGTGAGGCCTGTCCACCCGAAGAAGAACGGTGACGCAGCACTAGATTTAAACTTCCTTTTTTTGTTGCAGGAAATTGCTCTTTATGTGTTTATTTTACCTGCATGAAAACCTTTTCGTTTGAAAAGGGAAAGCAGTACATTCATCACCTTTATAAAAAAAACTACAGCTTGCATCATGAAACCCACTAACACAGGTCAATCAAACGCAAACATCAACAAAAGCGCCCTGTTTAACGGGAGTTGCTTTGCACTCATTACAACCGCCTTTACATTTTCCATCCGTGCCGGGATCCTCCCGCAATTGGGGGAAAGTTTCGGGCTTACAGCCGAACAGCTTGGATTCATCAACTCCATGTGGTTTTTAGGCTTCCCGATTTCCATGATTTTGGGCGGAATATTTTACCATACGATTGGTCCGAAAACGATTATGACCGTTGCCTTTTTCTGTCACACCGCCGGTATCCTGTTAACCATTTTTGCCGGTGGCTACAACACCCTGCTCATCTCCACGCTCCTGATCGGTGTGGGAAATGGCTGTACCGAGGCCGCCTGTAACCCGATGATCGCGGATATGTATTCGGGGGTAACCATGCAAAAAATGCTCGGCCGGTTCCACATGTGGTTCCCGGGTGGCATTTTGGTGGGTTCCCTCATCTCCTTCTTCATGACAAAGATGGGGGCAAGCTGGCAGGCTCAAATGTGGGTGACAATGATCCCGACTGTTGCGTATGCTGTTTTATTTTTCGGCAAGACGTTTCCAAAATCACACGTGGCCGAGGCGACCTCTTTCAAGGAGAACTTCAAGGCCATGGGAAGCCCGGTTTATATTTTCCTGTTCTGCTGCATGGCGCTCACCGCAATCACCGAGTTTGGCCCCAGTCAATGGGTTAGCATCGTGTTGGGTGCCAGTGGTGCCAACGCCATGCTCATCCTGGCGTTAACAAACGGCATTTCTGCTGTCGGCCGTTTTTTCGCCGGTCCGGTTGTGGGACGCCTGGGTCAAACGGGTGTTTTGCTGATGGGTGCTATTCTGGCAACGATCGGCATTTATTTGTTTAGCAGCGTCACGGGACCGATGGCCTACGTGGCGGCAATCGTCTATGCGCTTGGCATCTGTTATTTCTGGCCGGTTATGATTGGTTCGGTTGCTCACCGGGTACCCCGCAGCAGTGCATTGGGTATGTCCATCGTGGGTGGTGTCGGCATGTTTTCCACCTCTATCTTCCAGCCTATCATCGGTGGCTGGATTGATTCGGCCCGGGCCGCGAATACGGCCAAAGGCCTTTCCGGAACGGCATTGGAATTGGCCACCGGCCAACAGTCATTGATAAAGATGATGACCTTCCCTGCGATCCTGATCGTGGCGTTTATCATCTTCTTCATCTGGCAAAAAAATGCAAAGACCGAAGCGACGGAAAGTGAAATGACGATGGCTGTTCACTAACCCTTTCAATGATAAATTTCCAAAAAGGAGAAAGAATATCTGGTTTAGATATCCTTTCTCCTTTTTTGCTTTATTGCAAATGATGGTTTGAAATCGTTTCCATTTTTTTGGATCAACATGGGAATGCGGATAAGGCCGATGGAGCGGATCGACTTCTCCGATCCGTCCCCGCCAACATTTTCCTTCAAAAAAAGTTCGCTGCGGGAGACACATCGGGGAAGGTGATTAACATTTGCAACGGCTGAAATTTTCAATACGGCGAGGGACTGACACTCGTCCACCCACCGTCCACCACCAATGATTGCCCGGTGATGTGCCTGGCTTCGTCGGAGACGAGAAACAAGGCCGTAGCCGCAATGTCTTCGACACTGGCCGGCCGGCCCATGGGTGTAATGCGGGACCAGGTTTTTGTGTATGCCGGATCTTCCAGTGTCCGCTCGGTGGCCGTGGCGCCGGGAGCAATGGCGTTGACATTGATCCGGAAAGGCGAAAGCTCAATCACAAGGTTTTTGGCGAGCATCTCGATGGCGGCTTTGGTCATGCCATAAGCCGCCAGGTTTTTGTGCGCCTGGTGGCCCGTCACGGAGGACATGAACAGCAAGGTGCCGCCACTCTCCTGCATTTTCATTTGATTGGCAGCCGCCTGCGCCAGGAAAAACGTACCGCCCAAATTCACCTGCAGCACACGAAAAAAATCATCGGGCCTGTAGGCAAAGAAATCACCGAACAGCGTAATGCCGGCATTTGCCACAACGATATCTAACCGCCCAAAATGAGAAGCGGCTGTTTCCACCAGCTGATGGATGATCGAAAGATCGCTTGAATCCCCTGGTACCGGAAGGCAAACCCCACCGCTGGCCGTAATTTCTTCTGCAGCTTTCGTTGCCAATGCTTCGTCCAAATCATTGACAATAACCTTCGCCCCGGCCTTTGCGAGTTTTTTGCAAATCGCTAAACCTATGCCTTGCCCGGCTCCGGTGACAATGGCTACTTTCTCCTTGAGCATCATACGTCCTTGTTGTTAGGAAATGAGAAAAATCGTTTCGTTTGTTATTCAAAATTCTTAGTGCGAATCCTTCGTCACCTCGCTTCCTGAGCGGCCTCGCAAAAAATCGAAATCGGCGCCCAAATGCGCCCCCTCCACGTGTTGCTGGTAAAGCTGCACATAGCCCCTGCTCACCCCATTCGTCCGTTGTTTTTGAGCCTGTTTCCGGACGGCAATTTCTTCCTCCGGAACATTCAGTTGCAGCAACCGCCGGTGCACATCAAGAATGATCTCATCGCCGTCCTGCACTATGCCCAGCGTTCCGCCATCCGCCGCTTCGGGGGAGACGTGCAGCACAACAGTACCAAAGCCGGTACCGCTCATGCGCCCATCCGAAATGCGCACCATGTCCGTCACGCCTTTGGCCAGCAGCTTCGCCGGCAGTCCCATGTTGCCGACTTCCGGCATGCCGGGATAGCCCTTTGGTCCCACATTCTTTAATACCAATACGCTGGTTTCGTCCACGTCAAGATCCGGATCATCAATGCAGGCTTTATAGTCGTCGATGTCTTCAAAGACCACCGCACGCCCCCTGTGTTGAAGGAGCGAGGCTGAGGCAGCCGAGGGCTTGATGACCGCACCGTTTTCGCAAAGGTTTCCTTTCAACACCACCACACCCGACAAGACGTTGAATGGCTTGTCCATGCCGGTGATGATGTTGGTATCGTAACATTCGGCCGTTGCAAAATTCTCCCCTACTGTTTTGCCATTCACGGTCAGGCAATCCCTGTGCAGGTGCGGCAGCAATTCTTTGATGACAACCGGCAGGCCCCCTGCATAATACAGGTCTTCCATAAAATAAGCCCCCGATGGCTGCAGGTTGGCCAACAGGGGAATGCGGGCCGACAGGGTATCAAAGTCCTCGAGTGCGAGGTCAACGCCAATGCGTCCGGCAATGGCCAGCAGGTGAATGACGAAATTGGTGGACCCGCCAATGGCCGCGTTGACCATGATGGCGTTTTCAAACGCTTCCCTCGTTAAAATAGCCGACAGCCTGCGGTCTTCTTTCACCATGCGAACAATTTCGAAACCGGAACGTTGTGCCATAATCTTTCGTGCGGCATCCGGTGCCGGTATGGCGGCATTACCGGGCAGCGAAATTCCCAGTGACTCTACCATGCAGGCCATGGTGGAGGCAGTGCCCATCACCGCGCAATGGCCATCGCTGCGGCACATGCCGGCTTCGGCCAGCGTCATTTCCATATCGTCCATCTGCCCGGCACGATTGGCTTCCGAAAACCGCCAGATATCGGAGGTACTGATGCTTTTTCCCTTGTGCTTGCCCGTAAGCATGGGTCCGCCGGACACGACGATCGTCGGAAGGTCCACACTGCAGGCACCCATCACCAGCGAAGGCGTGGTTTTGTCGCACCCGCAGAGCAGTACCACGCCGTCCAGCGGGTTGGCCCGAATGCTTTCCTCCACGTCCATCGACGCCAGGTTGCGGTAGAGCATGGCCGTTGGCTTCATTAGCGTTTCGCCCAACGACATCACGGGAAATTCCACGGGGAATCCACCGGCTTCGTACACGCCTCTTTTCACGTGTTCGGCCAGGTCGCGGAAATGCGAATTGCACGGCGTGAGTTCCGACCAGGTGTTGCAGATTCCGATCACCGGACGGCCGTCGAAGGCATGCGAGGGAACGCCCTGCTTTTTCATCCAGGCCCGGTAAATGAACCCGTCTTTTCCCGTTCGTCCAAACCACCCGGCACTCCGTAATTTTTGCTCTTCCATGGTATTGCTTTCGTTGTGTCAATCTTGTAGTTGAAGCTGCAAGCCAAACGGCAGCGCCATGCATTGTTCTACCTGTTTAGCCGCATAGCAAGCTGTCGTTTCGTATGCGTTTCGCAAATGATCGCAGCAATCTTTCTTTCCCGGACAAGATAAATAATTTGATAGCAAGATGTTGGGATAGTAAGACAGAGAGACAATTTTCCGCCACCAATATCCAATATCCCAATATCGCAATATCCCACTGCCAGGCAGTTGAAAGGTGGATGGACACATCTTTTTCTTCCCTGCACTTCTCTTTGCGATCCTTTCTTATTTTAAAGCCGCAAACAATCTTTTCAAAAATGAACATTGTTGTAACGGATGGTTTTACGCTGAATGGCGGCGACCTGACCTGGGATGGAATTGCCCGCTTTGGTCCGCTTCACTTGCATGACCGGACGCCGCCGCACCTGATCGAAGAACGATGCCGCGAGGCAGAGATCATCGTTACCAATAAAACGCCGTTCAGCAGGGAAACCATTGCGAACCTGCCCAAGCTGAAATGCATTTGCGTCACCGCCACCGGCTATAACATCATTGACACGAAAGCCGCGGCGGAAAAAGGGATTGTTGTGTGCAATGTTCCCGGTTACGGTACGGCCTCTGTAGCCCAGCATGTGTTTGCCTTGCTGCTGGAACTGACCAACGCCGCGGGCCGGCACAGCACGTCGGTACGAAACGGTGACTGGAACCGGGCCGCCGACTGGAGCTATTCTTTGCAACCGATCATAGAGATCAGCGGTAAAACAATGGGCATTGTGGGCTTTGGCAATATTGGCCAGCAGGTGGGCCGCATTGCCGATGCGTTTGACATGAAGGTGATTTATTTCAACCCCAGGGAAAAGCAATCCGATATCGGTGAACAGCGGCCGCTGGAGGTTGTTTTTGAAGAAAGCGATGTCGTATCGCTGCATTGTCCACTGACGCCTGAAAATACCGGCATGGTCAACAAAGCGCTGCTGCAAAAAATGAAACCGACAGCGTATTTGATCAACACCGCCCGGGGTCCATTGGTGAACGAAGACGACCTGGCCGCTGCGCTCAATGAAGGCCTGATCGGCGGTGCTGCTTTGGATGTGTTGTCCACAGAACCGCCGACGGAAAAACACCGGGCTTTGATAGAAGCAAAGAACTGCCTCATCACGCCACACAACGCCTGGATGAGCCGCGAAGCAAGACAGCGGATCATGGAGATGACGGAGAAAAACATGCAAGCATTTTTAAACGGCTCGCCTGTCAACCGGGTTGCCTGACCAAACCGGAACAGTCATTTTTTATACGGTTCGTTTAACGTCAACATGCGTCCCACGGAAAAAGCAGTATGCGAAAGCAAGGATGCGGCCTGTTGAAACGCTTCTTCTTTTGGCATTGGCTGGTTGAGGATAGAGAAAGCAGCCGTCAAGCCGCAGGCCTTAATTTGTACTGGCGAAAGAGCCACCGTTCCACACAAGGCAATTACCGGCTTGCCGTGTTTAAGCCCCAAACGGGCAACAGCATCCACCAGTTTTCCATTTGCCGTTTGTTCATCCAGTTTGCCCTCTCCGGTCAACACCACGTCGGCCTCCCGAATGTGTTGCTCCGCCCCACTGAAGGAGAATGCCACCTGCGCCCCGCTGACGATCTCCGCGCCGAGAAAGGCCACACAACCGGCTCCGATACCACCGGCCGCACCACCGCCCCGGACCGACTCCACGTCTACGCCCTGCTGCTTTTTCAGGATACCGGCAAACCGTTTCATACCACTTTCCAGTTCGTTCACCATTTCTGGCGAAGCGCCTTTCTGCGGACCGTAAACCCGTGTGGCTCCCGCTGCTCCGGTGAGATAATTCGTGACATCGCAGGCCACCAGGAAGGCGCAGTTCCGCCATGTACTATTTTCGGGAGCAAGAATGGTATCGATGGCTGAAAGATTTTTGCCAACCGGCTTTACCTCTTTTCCGTTTTCATCAAGAAAGCGATAGCCCAGGGCTGCCGCCATGCCGGTGCCGCAATCGTTGGTGGCGCTGCCTCCTATACCGATAATGATTTTGCGGGCACCGCATTCCAGCGCTTTTTTGATCAATTGGCCGGTGCCATATGTTGTGGTTTCCGCACAGTTGTACTCGGAAGGTTTCAGCAAATGCAGACCCGAGGCCTGGGCCATTTCAACAAAGGCGGTTTTCGTATTTGCATCATACAAGAACGCGGCTTCCACCGGCCGGTAAAGCGGGTCGCAAACAATGTCTTTGATTTTTTCAAACGGGCGGTAATGTGCCAGCACGTCGGCGAGGCCATCCCCGCCGTCTGATAGCGGCAGCGCCGTCACGTTAAAATCCGGTGAAGCCAGCAAGAGTCCCTGGTGAATGGCTTCGCAAACAGCAAGGCTGCTTAGCGAGTGTTTGAATTTATCGGCAGCAATGACAACTTTCATGGCGGATGGACCAGGTGTCCTTTTGTTGCAAAATAGGCAAACGGCAGCGCACCGTGGAAAACTGTTGGAAGAAAATAAACCCGTGGTTGGATAATTTTCGTAACATAGTGCCGATAACCATTGCCATGCAACGAAGAAATTTTATTCAGCAATCCGCACTGGCCGGCGCAGCTTTTCTCACCCCGGCTTTTTCTTTTGCACACGTCAAAAAAACGTCTTTAGCCGAAAAGACGTTTCATCTTGATTATGCCCCACACGACGGTATGTTCCGGAACAGTGCCGGCGCCTCGTTCCTCGACCAGATCAAATTCAGTTACGACATGGGCTTCCGCGCCATCGAAGACAATGGCTTTATGGACCGCCCGGTCAAAGAGCAGGAAGCCATTGGCAGCCTGCTGGGAAAACTGGGCATGCGCATGGGCGTGTTCGTGGTGAACTTCGACCACTGGCCCGTGAAAACGTCGCTGGCTTCGGGTGACAAAGAATGGCGGGAAAAATTTTTGAAAGCCTGCCGCGAAGCCGTGGAAGCAGCCAAACGTTGCAATGCCAAATGGATGACCGTTGTTCCCGGCAACTATGAACGAAGCCTGCCTGCAGATTTTCAAACCGCCAACGTAATAGAAGCCCTGCGTCCTGCCTGCGATATCCTGGCACCACACGGCCTCGTGATGGTGCTGGAGGCGCTGAGTGATACACCGGATCTTTTCCTGCGCCACTCCGATCAAACCTTTGCCATTTGCAAAGCGGTCAACAGCCCTGCATGCAAGTTCCTGTTCGACATGTACCACATGCAGCGCAACGAAGGCAACATCATCAACAACCTCAAGGCCGCCTGGGACGAGATCGGCTACATCCAGATCGGCGACAACCCTGGCCGCAAAGAACCCGGCACCGGCGAGATGAATTACAAAAACATTTTCAAGTTCATTTACGAGAAGGGCTACAAGGGCGTTCTGGGGATGGAACACGGCAATGCCTACCCGGGCAAAGAAGGTGAGATGAAACTGATACAGGCGTACAGGGAGAACGATAGCTTTTTGTAGGAACCTTTTTGATATTGGATATTCGATATTATGATATTGAGATAGTGAGATATTGCTGAAAGCTACACGGCATTATTCCGTTTTCAATTTGACGACGTGTATTTGCATTGAAAGCAGCCACTAAAAATATCCAATATCCCAATATCTAAATATCCTATCATCGCATCACTTCTGCAGACCCTTCAGGTAAGCAAGACTTTGCGGCACCTGCTCCAACGACCGCGACGATTCATCTTCAATAAAAGCATAGCGGATGCCGATCTTTTTCGCGGCTTTCATCACGGCCGCAATATTGACGTTACCGGTACCCAACACGACATTGGTTTCCACATCTGTCTGGGCGGTTACGTTTTCCGGCGTACCGGGCTTGCGGTCTTTCAAATGCAGCAACAAAAAACGTTTGGGATAGTTGAGCAGCCAGGCGGCCGGGTCCTGGCCCGAATTTCTGAACCAGAAAACATCCATCTCGAAATTGGCATAAGCCGGGTTCATGTTTTTCAGCATGTAGTCGAACAAGGTGCCATTCGCATAGGGCTGAAATTCGTAACCGTGTGCATGGTAAACGAGTTTGAGTCCTTTTGCCGCCAGCAGCTTGCCGGCCTTGTTGAACACCGCTACCGCTTTTTTCGCATCGTCGAAGGTAAAGGTTGTTCCGTCGTGCGGCACCCAGGCACACATCACGTAGGTTGCGCCAAAAAAACGGGCTCCTTCCGCTATCTTTTCCGGCTGATCCTGCAGTTCTTTAAAGTCCGCACCGTAACTGACGATCTGCAGGTGGTTTTGCTGCAACAGGTTTTTGAATTCTTCTTTCGGCAGTTTGTAGGTTCCGCCGCCTTCAAGGTAGCGAAAGCCCATCTCGCTGATCTTTTTCAGCATGCCCGGAACGTCTTTGGGAATCTGGTCGCGAAACGTATACAACTGCAAACCAACAGGCATTTGCGCCCTGGCGGCAAGCACGAAACAAAATGACAGAAGCAGCGCAAACCGGTGCGCCTGGAAATGGTTGATTGAACGGATGGATCGCATAGCTGGAAGACTGTTTGCTCACCAATGTACAAAACAATTGTTTTGTTCCCGACTTCCCTTTTCGTTGTTCAATTGAAAAGCAACCGTCGGCCGGCCGGAAGCGAAACTTTTTTACATTTACCTCTCAACCCGTAAACACATTTCCTTTGCACCGCTTGTTTCTCCTTCTCCTGGCTTTTACTTGCACAGCCTCTTTTTCGCAACAACGTTTCCAGTACACGCAGGCCAAAATGGGTTCGCCGTTTCACCTCGTTTTTTACGCACCCGATTCGGCTGGCGCGGCAACGCTGGCCAGACAGGCGTTCGAACTGGTGGATTCATTGAATGCCGTTTTCAGCGACTACCTCGAAACCAGTGAGCTAAACCGGTTGAACGAAACAGCCGGCAGCGGACGATCCGTTCCTGTGTCTCCTTCCCTCTTTGCTCTCCTGCTTCAGAGCCAAAAAGCGGCGGGGAAAAGTGAGCAGGCCTATGATATCACCATCGGGCCGCTCAGCCGCTTGTGGCGCAGCGCACGAAAGAACAAACGCTTTCCTTCACAAGCCGACGTGCTGGAGGCGAAGAAAACGGTTGGTATCAAAAACATGGTTTTGGATACGGCAAAAAACGAAGCCAGGCTATTGAAAGCCGGAATGCGGCTCGACCTTGGGGGCATTGCAAAAGGACACATCGCGCAGAAAGTTGTGGACTACTTAAAAGACAAAGGAATCGCCTCCGCCCTTGCCGATGCCGGCGGCGACCTGGCCTGCACCGACGCGCCACCGGGTAAAAAGGGCTGGACCGTTGGCATCAACGTTCCAGAAAGCGAAACCGGTTTGCTGGCCGAAACAATCACCATCAGCAACAGTGCCGTTGCCACCTCCGGCGACGTTTACCAGTACATGGAGTACAACGGGAAACGCTACTCGCACATCATCGATCCGCGAACGGGTTATGGTGTGCAGTTTCAACGGAACGTCACCGTCGTGGCACCCGACGGCGCTACGGCCGACTGGCTGGCGACCGCCTGCAGCATCCTGCCGCTGGCAAGCTGCCGGAAACTCGTGCAGCGGTGCAATGCGCAACTGCTCATCACGCAGTTGCACAACAACCATGTCTCCTATTTCATGACAGACGAAATGCGGTCGCGATTAAATCCATAATTCTTACGCAGTTTGCTTATTTTTAAAACCGTTAAATTGACAATTGTGAAAAGAACCGGCCTCCTGCTTGCTGTCGTTTTCGGATACACTTGCCTGTTTGCACAGCCGGCCGATACGGCCTTCCGTCCCTATCAACAAACCATTCCCGGCACTGCCGTTCAGTTCAGGATGGTGCCAATACCGGCCGGCCGGTTTACCCTGGGAAGCCCGGCATCGGATAAGGCCGCCAAAGCTGATGAACAGCCACAGCGATCCATTGCCATCAGTCCTTTTTGGATGGGCGCCTATGAAGTGACGCATGATGAATTCGACGTATTTTTCAACGACATGCAGTTTGCGGAAAACTCGAAAGTTGACGCCGTCACACGTCCGACGCCGCAGTACATCGACCTGTCGTGGGGCATGGGCAAAGAAGGCGGCTACCCGGCCAACAGCATGCAGCAGTTCACGGCGCTGATGTATTGCCGTTGGCTCTATCAAAAGACCGGCGTTTTCTACCGTTTGCCAACCGAAGCCGAGTGGGAGTATGCTGCACGGGCAGGCGCTACAACCCTCTACCCGTTTGGTAACGACCCCAAAGACCTGGACACGTATGCCTGGTACAAGGCCAACAGCAAGAAAGCCTACCAGAAAGTCGGGCAGAAAGCACCCAATGCCTGGGGATTGTACGACATGCTGGGAAACGTTGCCGAATGGACCCTGGACCAGTATGACGGGCAGGCTTATTCGAAAATCGCCGACGGTGCGGCCGACCCGTTGCCAATGCCCAGCAGCCGCCATCCCCGTGCGGTTCGTGGCGGCTCATTCGAAGACGAAGCGGAAGCGCTGCGGCCGGCAGCCCGCCGTTCCTGGATCGCCGAATGGAACAAGCGGGACCCGCAAATTCCCAAGAGCCGCTGGTGGCTGACTGATGCTTATTTTGTCGGCTTCCGCCTGGTGCGGCCACTGAAACAACCGGCACCCGCCGAAGCGGATGCTTTTTACAAAGCGCAATTAGGTCAATAACCTTTTATCGATACAGTTATGAAATCAACTAACTCCCGCAGAGAATTCGTCAAGCAAACGGGTGTCCTGGCCGGTGGCCTTTTCGTGCTGCCAAACATGGCCGGTGCCAACTTTTTTTCCGGAGCCGATGATGTCATCAAAATTGCCCTCGTGGGCTGCGGCGGCCGCGGCACCGGTGCCGTCATGCAGGCCCTTTCCACCAAACAAAACATTAAGCTGGTGGCCATGGCCGATGCCTTCCGCGACCGGCTGGACGATTGCTACAAAACGATCAACGCCGACGATCTTTCGGACTCGCTGGGAATAAAAGGAAACGTAAAGGCAAAGATCGATGTGCCGGAAGACCGCAAGTTCGTGGGCTTCGACGCTTACCAAAAAGCCATCCCGCTGGCCGATGTGGTGATTCTTGCCACGCCTCCGGGCTTTCGCCCGATCCATTTTGAAGAGGCCATCCGCCAGAATAAACACGTGTTCATGGAAAAGCCGGTCGCCACCGATCCGGCAGGCGTTCAAAAAGTACTGGCCGCGGCAGAACTGGCCAGGCAAAAAAAACTAAACGTAGTGGTGGGACTGCAACGTCGTTACCAGAACTCCTACCGCGAACTGTACAAGCGCAAAAAAGAAATCGGCGACATCACCTCCGCACAGGCCTGGTGGAACAACGACGGCGTATGGGTGCGCAAGCGC
The DNA here is from genome assembly GCF_003628535.1 of Flavisolibacter nicotianae. Classification (GTDB taxonomy): domain Bacteria; phylum Bacteroidota; class Bacteroidia; order Chitinophagales; family Chitinophagaceae; genus Flavisolibacter; species Flavisolibacter nicotianae. The sequence continues at coordinate 98,015 of NZ_RBCI01000008.1, read as the reverse complement.
CAGCCCAACCAAACCGAAATGGAATACCAGATGCGCAACTGGTATTATTTCAACTGGCTGTGCGGCGACCATATTAACGAGCAGCACATCCACAATCTCGACGTAATCAACTGGTTCAAAGAAGGCTACCCGGTAAGAGCCCAGGGCATGGGCGGACGGGAAGTGCGCAAGGGAAAAGACTACGGTGAGATCTTTGATCACCACTTCGTGGAATTTGAATATGCCGATGGCTCGGTGCTGAACAGCCAGTGCCGTCACCAGCCAAAGACCATGAGCCGCGTGGACGAACTGTTGGTGGGTACAAAGGGAAAAATCCAGTGCGGTGCCGCTCGGATCATCGACAACAAAGGCAAGGTCGTTTACCAGTTCGATAAACAACAGGAAAACAATCCTTACCAGACGGAGCACGATGAACTGTTTGCCGCCATTGCCAAAGGCGACTACAAATATGCCGACGCGGAAAGAGGTGCCTACAGCACCATGACGTCGATCCTGGGCCGCATGGCAACGTACAGCGGGCAGGTGGTGGAATGGGATAAGGCACTCCAATCCGGCATCAGCCTGCAACCGAAAGAGTATGCCTGGAATGCTGCGCCGCCGGTGTTGCCCGACGAAAACGGTTTGTACCCCGTTGCCATTCCCGGCGTTACGAAATTTCTGTAAACGAATAAACGCATCCTTCCTAAAAAACCGCAAGGCCTGCACAGTGGAGCAGGCCTTTTTGCTTTTTACAGGCAATCGGCAAAAGATGAATCAAAGCCTGCGAAAAAAAGCCAGGCCATCGCCCTGCAGTCATCCACCAGCTGCCATCCAGTAAAATTTTCCAAGTGAAAGCGCCTGATGATAGGGTATACAATGGAAATAAACCGCAGCCGGGCGGTTGTATCATGGGCAGAAGCCAGCCGGGCTGCAGTGCGACATTGAAAAATTTGCAGCTCGTCTGCCTTGTTTGCCGGAGTTTTGTATTTTACCTTTTTGTGAACGGACTCTTTGCAGGCAGGATAGTAAGCAGGCGAAGGTCTGCAGCACCTTAACCAAAGCCTTGAATGATGAAGATCGCCACGTACAATGTCAATGGAATTACGGCACGCTTGCCCGTATTGCTTCGCTGGTTGGAGGAAACGGCGCCCGATGTGGCCTGCCTGCAGGAGCTTAAGGCACCGCAGGAAAAATTTCCGCTGGAAGCCATCGAAAATGCCGGCTATAAGGCTATCTGGCACGGACAAAAAAGCTGGAACGGCGTGGCCATTCTTTCGCGTATCGGTGAGCCAACAGAACGGCACCGCGGTGTGCCCGACAACGACGAGGACGAACAAAGCCGCTACATCGAAGCCGAGATCAACGACGTGATTGTGGGCTGTCTTTACCTGCCGAACGGCAACCCGGCGCCGGGACCGAAATTCGATTACAAACTTCGGTGGATGGACATTTTTACCCGTCATGCAGCCGCTTTGCTGAAGGAAGAAAAGCCCGCCTTGCTCACCGGCGACTACAACGTGATTCCCACCGAGAAAGACGTGTACAAACCGGAGCGCTGGGTAGAAGATGCGCTCTTCCGACCCGAGTCCCGCGAGGCCTTTCACAAGATACTCGAACAGGGCTGGACCGATGCCTTACGCAAATTAAATCCCGACGACACGATCTACACCTACTGGGATTATTTCCGCAATGCCTTTGGCCGTAATGCCGGCCTGCGGATCGATCATTTTTTACTTAGCCCGCCATTGAAAAAACGTCTTACCGCCGGCGGCGTGGACAAACAGGTAAGAGGATGGGAAAAAACCAGCGACCATGCACCGGTCTGGATTGAACTTGCCGACAAATAGACGTGCCTGTTATGCACTGAATTCTTCTGCACGACAAGCCATCAAAATACAGGGCCGTTTGCAGCACCTTCATGCGGGACAACAGGGAACGGGCACCGGGAACCCGCATTGCAACAAAGCTTAACTGCCTGAAAAATAAAGATTAGAAAAATCTACGCTATATAGAAAAAAGGAATATTTTAGACCTATCCTTCAGATCCCTTTTATCCTTCAAAGACAGTTCTCTTTCGTTTCCCTATGACGCTAACTGCCTGTTGCGCCGCAGAGTCCTTCTTCCTTTTTTGTAAGCCGGAAGATCGTTGTACGGCCAAATGACAGTTGGCAACGGTAGAATGATTTTTACCAACTTAAAACCACCTGACGTATGCCTAACCAACTGCGCACTTCTTTATCGATTCTTTTATGGCTGTGTTTTACGACGACTGTTTTTGCACAAACCTTGCCCCGCCCGATTTCCGACACTACCACCATTTCCCAGTACGTGCTTTTTGCCGATGGCACCCACCGCGGCATGAACGATTCGGTCCGCTACGGTTTGCAACTGTCGGCCAACAGCAGCATCTCCAGAAGCCAGGAGTTGCGAACCATTATTGGCAGTAATTTTCTGGTGACCGTTGGCAACCACAACGATCTTGTTACCGATATCTACAGCGGCAACCGGATCAACATGACGGCCGGTGGCAACACCATTGGGGGCAACCTGGTGGCCCGTAACGATGCCTTCGTCAATTTCCCTGTGATCAATGCTCCACTAAACACGGTAACGACATACGATCCGTTCAACAGCCTGCAGGACCCGCCACAAGGCGGCCTGGTTCAGGCAAGAGGACACGTGGTTTTTGACACGGGTGATCTTGTTGACGGACCGGTTTATCTTCAGAAGCCCTACACCTACCTCGGTCCCGTCCCCACGTTCGGCCCCGTGCAGTTTTTGGATACACTTCCCCTTCCGATTTTACCCTCCCTGCCGTTTCAAACAACGTTTCCACCCTTCACCAGCAAAAATGTCGTCGATGGCGACTCGATTGTGCCCGGTGCTTATGGCGACCTGGTGCTAACCGGGAATGGAAGGGTTGTTTTTACCACGCCGGGTATTTATGTGTTCCGATCCATCCGCACCAGCGGGAGAAATACGATCAGCTTTGACATTCCGCCATCCAGTGAAGAAAGCTACCGGATCTATGTGCACCAGGACGTTGACCTGGGTCCCACCGACATGATCGTCGGCAGCAATTTTCCCAACAACGGGTACTATCCCGAAGCCTCGCGGGTTTACCTGGAAGTGCACGGAAATGGCAGCACCGTTCCCGGTGGGAATGCGTTTCGCATCAGGGATACCACCCGCGGTGCAGAGATCAGCGCTTTTTGGGCCGGTACCGTCTATGCGCCCAATGGCAGCATTGCCATCGGTACGCCGAATGCACTGGAAGGTAATTATGCGGAGGTATACGGCGCTTTCTGGAGCAAAACAAAGATCATAGTGGGCGACGCTGCCAGGATCAACTACCAACCGCTCAATTTTACTCCTGTCGTCATCGATCCCTACTATCCACCTCCGCCCGGCGGAAAAGTGACCAACAAGATCGGATCGGAACTGACATCACTGAACCAAAACCCTGACATCATCACGACAGTTCCCGACAACATCATTTTCCGGATCGACCAGGCGACGCAGAAGGTCTGGATCGAAGTCGTTGCAAAATCGACCGAGCCGTCCGTTTACAACACGCTGTTCAACTACCTGAAAAGCGAGGGCTTCGACTCGGTGTCGACCTTATCGACACACCGGGTGCTCACCGGCAAGTTCCCGATTGCGAAGCTGAACCTGCTGAACCTCCGCGATGACATTGATTATGTACGCCCCCTGTTTGAACCGATTAATAACGTTGGCCAGGTAACGACACAGGGCGACCTGACCATGAAGGCAAATTTTGTACGTTCCCAATGGGGGATTGAAGGCAATGGTGTGACAGTCGGCGTTTTCTCGGATAGCTACGACACCAAGCAGGAAGCGGATCACGACAAGCAGGAAGGCGATGTGCCTGCCGATCTTACCGTGGTAAGGGAGTTTCCCGACCCGCCCCGCTCCGACGAAGGAAGGGCCATGGTGCAAATTGTTCATGACGTGGCGCCGAAGGCCAAGCTTTTGTTCCGCACCGGCATCCTCAGCCCGCTCGATTTTTCGCTGGGCATTAAAGAACTGGCATTGCCGCCAAGGAGCGCCAATGTGCTGGTTGACGATATCACCTACATCACGGAGCCTTTCCTGAAAGATGGCTTGATTGCACAGGCGGTCAATGATGTGGTGGTGAACAACAAAGTGACCTACATTACCTCCGCAGGCAACTTTGGCAGCCGTTCGTTTGAAGGAACTTTCTCGCCGGGCGACGCAACAGCATTACCGGCCGGTATCACTGGCGTCCCTCACAACTTCGGCGACGGCATCCGGCAAACGATTCACCTGAAAAAAGGGATTTACACGATTGTATTGCAGTGGGACGACAATTTTTATTCGCTGGGCGAAGACCCGGGCGCCCTGGTGGACCTTGATATTTACCTTGTCAAACCCGATGGCAGCTATTTTGGTTTTAACCGTGACAGCCGCACCGCCGACCCGTTTGAAGTATTGCCCTTCAATGTCAACGAAGAAACGGATGCCGACCTGCTGATCGTCAGCGCCACGGGTGCCACCAACGTCAGGTTCAAGTACATTGTTTTCCGCGGCGACGCTTCCATTGCAGGTTATCCGGGTTCGTCAACGATCGTTGGCCAGGCCAATGCGGAAAGTGCCATTTCGGTTGGTGCCATGCTGTACGACAACGTCAACAACATCGTTCCGGATTACCCCAGCGTGGCCTCGTTCTCTTCCCGCGGTGGAACTGAGGTGGAAGGAACTGTCCGGAGAAAACCCAACGTGGTGGCGCCCAATGGCGTGAATACAACCGTTACCATCAACACCGATCCTGTCACCAATATCGAAGGCGACCCCTTCCCGAACTTCTTTGGCACATCGGCCGCGGCACCGCACGCCGCCGGTGCTGCAGCCCTGCTCATCGAGGGTAAAAAGAAATTCAACCTCCAGCCTGCGGTGGCACCGGCAGAAGTAAAGGAGCTACTGCAAACGACAGCACTGGACCTGCACGAACCGGGGTTTGACTTCAAGAGCGGCTATGGTGCCATTCGCGCCGATGAAGCCATGCTCACCATTGCCAATGCACGGCCGGTCATCAGCAGCCTGATCGCCCCACCGGATTTAACGCCTTCAACAAACGTCGACTTTACACTCCGCGTCAGGGGCCTGTATTTGATTCCGACCACAAAGGTGTATGTGCGGGGCGCAGAGGTACCCACTGCTTTTGTCAACAACCAGGAAGTCGCCGCACACATTACCGGTTCGGTAGCAGACGATCCGGCCATCCAGCTTTACAATCCGCCGAAAAGCCTGAGCGGGCTGGATGGCGGTTTTTCGGACGCCCTGCACCTGTTTAGCAGCAGGAAGACCGTTTTGGTTAAGGCGGATAACAAAACAAAAACCTTCGGCGAAGCTTTGCCGGAATTTACGGCAACAGTGACCATCGACGGGCAGCCGCTGAGCACCACCACCGAAACCCTTGCCAGCCTCAAACTCGACGGCACCAACATCCATTACGAAACCTTTGCCACCGCCACCAGCAATGCCGCCAACTACAGCATCACGCCTTCCCGCACCACACCACTTGACCCTTCGAACCCTACCGACGCGGCGCTGCTCGCCAAATACGATTTCGTGTTCCAGGCCGGCACACTCACCGTGCAAAAACTGCCGGTGAAAATCATGCCACGTAACCAGACGGTCACCTATGGCGAATACGTAGGAGGTATTGCCTACGACTTCGATTTTGGTGGCCGCCTGATTGATAACACGGTGGTTGAATCTTTAAAAGCCAGGTATTTGAAATACCTGTCCGGCAATACACTGGCCGTGGTCAACGGCCTGGCGGTCCCGCCACCAGCAGACGAAGTAGCCGCACTCAAAAACATGGGCACGCTGGCCAGCTTCCAGTCGGTTAGGAATGCACGGAAATACCTTGTTCGAAACGGGCAACTGGTTCCCATTACCGGACTGGTTTCTTCCGCCGATGCGAAAAACCAACGTTTCCTGGTTGATCTTTCGGCTGAATCGCTGGCCGCCTACAAAACGGATTCCGCACATATCCAACTTCTGCCCACACCACCCGAAAACAAACTGAGAGGGCTTGTGAGTATGCGGGCACTGGCGAATGGTACTGCCCAGGCCACACCGCCGGGCGGACAGACAAAAACACTGATCAATGGGCAATTACTCAGTATGGTGAATGGACAATTGCAAGCCATTGTGAACGGGCAACTGCAGGCACTGGTGAACGGTGTCTGGCAGCCAGCCGAAGACTTTACGGTTCTTAACGGCCAGTTGATGGCCATGGTGAACGGCGTGTGGGTGCCCGTCACCAACGGACAAATCCAGGCAGTCGTCAATGGTGTAGCCGTGACGGTTGACCTGAGCATGCAGAACGGGCAGTTGCAGGCTATCGTCAATGGCCAGTTGATGGCATTGGTGAACGGCCAACTGCAAGCCATTGTCAACGGACAATTACTGGCGCTTGTCAACGGACAATTGCAGGCTGCCGTCAACGGCCAGCTAATGCCGGTCGTGAACGGCCAGTTGCAGGCTCTTGTCAATGGGCAATTACAGGCCATCGTCAACGGACAACTGCTGGCATTGGTAAACGGAGAGCTGACCGTCGTTGATTATGCCGTCCTTGAAAACGGGCAATTGCAGGCCGTGGTGAACGGGCAGTTACAGGCCCTTGTCAATGGCCAGTTGCTGGCGCTAGTCAACGGGCAGCTACTCAGCATAGTGAATGGGCAATTGATGGCTGTCGTAAATGGACGGTTCACCTTTGCAGAACTGGTCAATGGCCAGTTGCAGGCTCTTGTGAACGGGCAGTTGCAGGCTTTGGTCAACGGACAGTTAATGGCGGTGGTGAACGGCACCGTTCAGCCGGTGGAAAGCTACACCATCACGAACGGGCAACTGCAAGCCATGGTCAATGGCGAATCGTACACATTGGTCAACGGGCAGTTGCAGGCACTTGTGAATGGACAGTTGCAGGCCCTTGTCAACAATATCGGCGGAATCAGCGCCACCAACAATTCCAACGCGGCTCTTGTCATCGACCGGGATGACCTGCTGCTGCAGCAGGGCGCCATTGGCGGCCTGTTCTCCGTGAACATGATTACCGGGCTGAATGCAGGTGTACAAAAACTGGTTCCCGGTGCCCTGTTCGATCCAAATTTCGACATCACCTACGGCACGGCCGATATCACCATTTTGCCGGCACCGCTAACAGTTGATGCCGACTGGAAATTCATCAACCAGGGCGATCCGACGCCGCCGCAATCGTTCTTTACATCGACCATCACAGGTTTGGCTTACAACGATCCGCCAGGCATTGTAACGGGCATTACGTACAGCCTGTCGCCGGTGTATAACGGCCAGCCCGGCATGTATATCATCCAGCCTAGTGTCAATGGTCTTGTCCTGGCCAATTACAGGCCCCTGATCATGGATACCGGTCGCCTGTACGTGAACCCGTATGGCAATGGCGCGAAAAAGATCCTGGTCAAAACAGAATGCGTGCGGGCACTCAGTGCAGCCGAAGTGGCACTATATGGCTACCGTTACGTGGTCGTGTTCAGCTACAACAACCGCAACGAAACACCGGTGTACATTCCGCGAGGACCGGACAACTACATTTCCAGTGCACCGGGAAGCTTCTACCGAAACACGTTGCCGGAAGTATTTGAACCCGGCGTACACGAAGTGCAGATCCTGTTCAACGGTCAACCGATGTCCTGGAATTTACGCTCCCTGGAATCCAACCACAAAACGGCCGTTACCAGCGACGTAAATGCCAACTCACCACGATGCCAGTCAACCGTCATCACGCAGAAGCAGGCAGTGGGAGCGCCGGAAGTTGAAACAACGGCTGTCGCCACCTCTGTTTACCCCAACCCGGCACACGACAGGGTAAGGGTTCATGCAACGGTCAGCATTGAATCGGAAAAGGATTTTATGGTGGTAGATGCCACGGGACGACGGTATGCAGGACTGGCTGCGCAAAGGATTGATGAAAAGACGCTGGAAATATCGGTAACTTCATTGTCGCCGGGCATCTACCTCGTCCGGGTAAAAACAGCCGAAGGCTACCGCACCTTGCGCTTTACCAAACTCTAAACGGTACTGCTGCCAAATGAATATCTCCGTACCATGGGAAGTTGATTGTGAACCTGTAAAAAATATGCAATGGCGACACGTAAACGTTTCGTTGGAGGGAAATCGTTGGTGATGCTGAAACGTCTATCCTGCCTGCTGGTGCTGGTGTTGTTTTTCTGTATCACGGCGGCCGCACAAACCGCCTCTCGGGAAGATACCGCAACGGTCAACCACCTGTTGGAGAAAAGCAAATCACTGTTTGGCGAGGATCCTGTCAAAGCCATCGACGTTTCCCGCGAGGCGCAACGCCTGGCGGCAAAGCTACACTTCCAGAAAGGGGAAGCGGTTGCGCTGAAAAACATCGGCATCGGCTATTACTACCAGCAGAAATACGACATGGCGCTGAATTACTGGCACCAGTCGCTGGCCATCTTTCGGCGCATGAACGATGATGTGGGGATCTCCAACCTGCTGAACAACATCAGTGCGGTGTACAAAGACCGCGGTGACGACGTGAAGGCGCTGGATTTTTGCCTGCAGGCCCTGAAGCTGGCCGAAAAGACCAAAGACACCACGCGGATCATTTCTTCGCTGGTCACGGCCGCCAGTATTTACCACAATACCCGCGACCCCAAGGCACTCGATTACCTGCTGAAAGCCCTGCCGCTGAGTAAAGCCAAGGGTGACCAGCGCACCAACTCCATCGTACTAAGCAACCTTGGCGAGATCTATTACGACGAACAGCAGGACGACAAGGCCCTGCCTTATTACAAAGAAGCCATTGTCGCCGACAGTTCCTCCGCACAGGTGGCCTTTGCCTATAACGGCCTTGGCAAGATTTACCTGCGAAAAAAAGCCTACGACGCCGCTCTCCACAACCACCAAAAAGCCCTTCTTCTTTCGGAAAAAGTCGGCGACCAGTCGCAGCAAATGCGGGCCTGGCAGGGAATTGCGAACGTCCAGTTGCAGGAAGGAAATTATGGCTCGGCCCTCACCTATCTTCAACGGGCCGAAGCAAGAGCGCAGGAACTGGGCACCAAGGTGGACCTGCGGGACATTTACCAAAACCTTTCCCTCGCCTATTCGAAAACCGCGGATTACCGGAACGCCTATCTCTACCAGTCGAAGTATGCCGGGATCAAGGATACGCTGTACAATACCGAAAGCCTGAAGAAACTGGGCCTGCTGAATTTTGATTTCGAGTTGTCAAAAAAAGAAGACCAGATCAAGCTGTTGACCAACGAAAAAAAGCTCGGTGAAGTACAGGTGCAAAAAGAGCGGCAGGCCAAGACAGCCTTCGCTATCGGCGTGGTGCTTCTCTGCCTCATCGCCTTCATTATTTTCCGGGGGTACCGGCACAAAGAAAAAATCAACAAGGTGCTCGACCGGCAGCGGGTACAAATTCACACCCTGCTCAACAACATCCTGCCGGCCGAAGTGGTAAAAGAACTGCAGGACTACGGCCATGCCAAACCCCGCAGCTACGAAAGGGTCTCCGTGCTGTTCAGCGACTTTCGCAACTTCACCATGATTGCCGAAAAAATGACTCCCGAAGAACTGGTGAAAGAACTGAACATCTGCTTCGTGGCTTTCGACAACATCATTGAAAAAAACAAACTCGAGAAGATCAAAACCATTGGCGACGCTTACATGTGTGCCGGTGGCATTCCCACGGCCGATATCAGTCATCCCTTCCGCATTGTGCAGGCGGCAATGGAAATACAGGCTTACATGAAAACCTTTAACCAGCGGAGAAAGGACGAGGGCCATGAGCCGCTCGAGATGCGGATCGGCATCCACGTTGGCCCGGTGGTAGCCGGCGTGGTAGGCAAGAAAAAATATGCGTACGACATCTGGGGCAACACGGTGAACATTGCCAGCCGCATGGAAAGCAACGGTGAGCCGGGAAAGATCAACATTTCCGCAGCTACTTACGAACTGGTGAAAGAAAAATACGTCTGCACACACCGCGGCAAACTGTATGCGAAGAACGTGGGTGAGATCGACATGTATTTCGTGCAACAGGAAATTGGCGTACCGGATGAAAAAGCGGTGTCGGAAACGGCCGAACCGCTCGACGACAGGATCTATGTCAACTAAACCTCAGTTCCCATGAATGCAATAAACGACAACGGCGTTCCCGAACCCGGTGAAAAAACAGCGGCCGTACCGGCCAAATCCATCGACTTCCCGGCCTTGTACAACACGGTTTTAAATCTCCTGGAAGAAAACCTTCCGGCCCATCTCACCTATCACAATCCGGCACATACGGTGGGCGTGGTTGAGGCCACCGAAAAGCTGGCAGAAGCCGAAGGCCTCAGCGAAGAAGAAACCCTGCTGGTAAAAACAGCAGCACTTTTCCACGACAGCGGCTTTCTGCGCACCTACAAAAATCACGAAGAAGCATCGTGCGAAATGGCAAAGGAAAACCTGCCGGCCTACGGCTATTCGACGGCGCAGGTGGAAACAATTTGCCGCATCATCATGGCCACCCGCCTGCCCAACCGCCCCGTCGGCAAACTGCAGCAAATCCTTTGCGACGCAGACCTGCACTACGTGGGCACGGACCACTATTTTACGACAGCCGAAAAGCTGTTTTACGAATTCAAAAAAGAAGGCCTGGTCAAGACCCGCGGCGAGTGGCAGGAAAAACAGATTTTGTTTTTAAAAGCCCATCGTTTTTTTACGCCGTCGGGGCAGAAATGGTACGAAGAAAAAAAGAACGAGCACCTGAAATCCCTCTCCTTAAAAGAATTTAAATGGCACCACCAGCACGACGCCATCAAGGATATCTTCCTGATTGTTCTTGGTGTGTTGATTGCCGGGTTGGGACTGGAAAGTTTTTTGGTGCCCAACGGGTTTGTCGACGGTGGCGTAACCGGTATTTCGCTGCTCGTCCACGAACTGAACCACGATAACTTTCTCGCCTATTATATTGTTGCGTTCAATCTTCCCTTCATCATCGCCGGCTATTATTCGGTCAACAAAAAATTTGCGTTCAAAACACTGGCGGCCGTGATCCTGCTCGGTCTTTGCCTGAAGTTTCTTCCCTACCCGATCGTGACTTCTGACAAATTGCTCATCTCCATTTTCGGGGGTGTTTTCCTGGGCCTCGGTATCGGGCTTACCATGCGTGCCGGCTGTGCGCTGGATGGTATCGAAGTGCTGGCGCTGTACACGCTGAAGCGCACCAGTTTCACCATCACCGAGATCATCATGGGAATGAACATCATCATCTTCGCCATTGATGCCCTGGAGTTCGGGCTGGAGCCGGCGCTGTATTCGGTGCTCACGTATCTTGCCGCCTCACGCATGATCGACTACGTGATCGAGGGCATCCAGGCCTATACCGGCGTAACGATCATTTCCCGCGAAAGCGAAACCATCAAGCATGTCCTGGTGAATGAACTGGGCCGCGGCATCACGGTGTACAAAGGCGAAAGAGGTTTTCTGCCCGGCAATTTTGATGTGAGCAACGAATGCGATATCATCTTTACGCTGGTTACACGCATGGAACTGCGCAAACTGAAAAACCTCGTGTACGAAACCGATCCCAAAGCCTTCGTCTTTGCCCACACCATCCGCGAAGCATCGGGCGGGATCATCAAGCGAAAAGAATCGCATTGATGACAAAGAGAAAATAAAGCTTCTGACGAACGCAAATCCTTTGCGACCAAAATTCCTTGACAGCACCATTGCCGGGAATTTCGAAAGAGGCCGGTTACAGTGACACGCCGCGTTTCCAGGGAATGAAATCGTCCTGGTTCAGCAACACAGCTTTGGGTGTGACCTCACCGCTGGCAGCACGAATGCAATAGTCCAGGATATCTTCCCCCATCTCTTCGATGGTTTTCTCTCCAGCAATGATTGGCCCGGTGTCGATGTCAATAATGTCTTTCATGCGGCTGGCCAGCCGCGAATTGGTGGCGACTTTAATGGTGGGACAAACCGGGTTGCCGGTTGGTGTTCCCAGGCCAGTGGTAAACAGGATGAGTGTGGCACCCGATGCCGCTTTCCCGGTGGTGGCTTCCACATCGTTGCCCGGTGTGCACACAAGGTTCAGGCCCGGCTTCGTTGCCGGTTCGGTATAATCCAGCACATCCACGACCGGCGAGGTGCCGCCTTTTTTTGCGGCGCCGGCACTTTTGATCGCATCGGTAATCAGGCCGTCTTTGATATTGCCCGGTGAAGGGTTCATGTAAAAACCGGAGCCGGCCCGTTCTGCCTGTTCTTCGTAATCCTGCATCAGTTGTATGAACTTGCGGGCAACCGGTTCGCTCACCGAACGATCCACCAGTTGCTGTTCCACCCCGCAGAGCTCGGGAAATTCGGCCAGCAACACCGTTGCGCCGAGAGCCACCAGCAGGTCGGCGCAGTGCCCCACGGCCGGGTTGGCCGAGATCCCGCTAAAGCCATCACTGCCGCCGCATTTTACCCCAACGACCAACTTGTCCAGCCCGGCGGGAGTGCGCTGGTACTGGTTGATGAGGGCCAGCCCCTCAAACGTTTGACGAATGGCATCGGCAATCAGCTTGTCTTCATTGCCCACCTCCTGCTGCTCGAAGATGTAAAGCGGTTTATCGAAATGAGGGTTGCGATCCCGGAGGTCTTTGACAAAATCGGCTACCTGCAAATGCTGGCAACCCAGGCTCAGCACCGTTACACCACCCACGTTGGGATGGTCGGCATAGGCGGCAAGCAAGCGGCTTAGCGTGGCCGCATCCTGCCGGGTTCCACCACAGCCACCCTGGTGATTGAGGAATTTAATTCCATCCACGTTTTTAAACAGGCGGTTTTGTTGCGTGGCTTCCGGGCCAAAGCTGACCTCCTCAAGCGTGCCGCCTTTTTGAAACGCTTCCACCAGCTGATGGGCATACTGCCGGTACTTGCCCGATACCGCGTAACCCAGTTCATTGTGCAGGGCTTCGCGGATCACATCCAGGTTGCGGTTCTCGCAAAAAACAGTTGGAACAAACAACCAGTAATTGGCTGTCCCCACCCGGCCGTCGGACCGGTGGTAGCCATTAAACGTCCGGTGTCGAAAGCGGCTGACGTCCGGTGCCTTCCACTCGTACCGAGCGCCCCTGTAGTCATAGGCGCCGGCCGCATGCCTCACGTTGGTGGTCGTCATCAGCCCGCCACGCGGAACAGCCATTTGCGTTTTACCCACCAGCACGCCGTACATGGTAACAGCATCCCCCGCGGCCATGTCCTGCAAAAAAAACTTGTGCTTGGCCGGTATGGCGTCGACAACTGTGTAGCTGTCGTTTTGAAAATGTACCGTTTCTCCTTTCTTCAGATCCTGGAGTGCCACGAGCACGTTGTCTCCGGGATGAACTTTGATGACGGTCTGGCGAATGTTCTTATCGGGAGTCATAGCCAAAAGTAATATTTAAGCCAACGCAGATAGCGGGCTTTTTCGCGATGATTGCGGTTACGCGTAAACACAGAACATGACCGGCAACCCGTTTGAAAATGCACCGCTGCGCTACACTCAGGCAGGCTGCTATCGAACAAAAACGAAACACGTTGAATCGATCAGAAAAAAAGACCGGACGGTTGCCCGTCCGGTCTTTTCGATACAATTTGTAAACACAATCGCGAATGGCGATCCTATTTTTAGAAACCCCATTTTTTCATGATGGCCAGGTCGGCTTTGACAGAATCCAATGGCGTCTGTCCCTGGTAGGATTCCTGCTCGATAATGAAGTGTTCCGTTCCACCCATTTTTTTCGCCATGTCAAGGATCTCTTTCACCTTTACCACGCCGTTGCCGAGGATCGTGCTTTCGTAGCCACCTTCCATTTCGCCCTTGTTGGCGGCTTTGATTTCGTCCTTCACGTGCATGGACTGGAAACGACCGGGATACCGTTTAATGAAATCGGTTCCCCGTCCGCCGACGCCGTAAAAATTGCCGATGTCCAACTGGTGAATCACGAAGGCCGGGTCAGTGTTTTTAAGGATCACATCGTATAATGTTTCATTACCCACTTTGGTGCTGATCTCGAAATCGTGGTTGTGGTAGCCAAACTTCATCCCCGATTTTTTGCACAACTCACCACTCTTGTTGAACAGGTCCAGAAAGTGCATCAGCGCATCGTGATCGTTGCGCAGCTTTTCATCCATCCACGGGCTGATGACATATTTCTGCCCCATCAGCGCCGCGTCGTCCACCGTGGCCTTCCATTCGTCCGTAAAGTCTTTTTTGGATTCATCCCAATGCGTAGCCCGCATGACCGTATGCCCACTGGGCATGTGCAGGCCCAGACCGTCGAGCAGTTTCTTAAACTCACTGGGCGTATAACCGTAAAATTTCCGGTTCACGTAATTGGCATGTTCCACATAGCGGTAGCCCATATCGGCCAGCGCTTTCAGCGTGCCGGCGGGATCTTTTTTCATGTCATCGCGGACTGAGTACAGTTGAACGCCGGTAAGATGTTTTGCTGCCGTCGAGGCAAACAACGGGTGTGTGAAGATTGCGGCGCCTGCGAGGGCAAAGGAGGATTGCCTCAGAAAGGCTCTTCGGGTTGTATTCATATAGCCTGGTTTGTGTTTTGCCAACAAGATAATCCATCTGCTGCAACTTCGCTCCCGGCAAAAACCGTTTTTTTCACGGTTCTTGATGTTGATGGACAAAATGCTTGTTCGCTTGCATAAAAAAATTCTTTTTTACCAAGTCTGAAAAGGATGTTGTAAACTTGGCATGTACACCCGGCGACAGGTCTTTGCAGGACGTCAACCAGATTGCTATGCCCAGTGATTCAACCATTTTTTTCGCAAAACCAATCTCCCAGCCGCCAACAGTTACGAGGGCACGGGTCGGCCTCTTCGGGACAGACGGTTCGCCGCGGAATTGCAGGGAAATGGAGCAAAACACGGGCACCACAAAGAACTGCGAGGGACTGCAACCGGCGTGCGAACACCACCAGTACACTGTTAAAATGAACGATAAAAACAACACAGTATGATGAAGATTGCAATGCTTGGATCAGGCTTTATCGGCCGCTTCTATGCAGACTCCATTCAGGGAAACCGCAGCGGCGACAAGATTGTCAGTATTTATTCCCGGCGGGAAGAATCAGCCAAAAAGTTTGCAGCCGATTACGCGGTGGCGCACTGGACGCTCAACATGGAAGAGTCGATCGCCAATCCCGATGTGAACATGGTGTGCATCGCCCTTCCCAACAACCTGCACGAAGAAGCCGTTATGCTTTGCTGCAAGCACAAAAAAGCCGTGATCACCACCAAGCCGCTGGGCCGCAATGCTGCCGAGGCCAAACGCATGCTGGACGCGGTAGAACAGGCCGGCATTTTCAACGGCTATCTCGAAGATCTAGTGTATACGCCCAAGTTCCTGAAGGCGCAGGAAAGCGTGCAGAAAGGTTCGCTGGGGCGTATCCTCTGGGCCAAGTCGCGGGAAACCCACCCCGGGCCGCACAGCAACTGGTTTTGGGACCTGGAACAGGCCGGCGGCGGTTGCATTCTCGATCTTGGCTGCCACTGCGTAGAGATCTCCCGCGGCTATATCGGCAAAGACATCAAACCGGTTGAGGTGATGTGCTGGGCCGATACGCAGGTGAAACCCATCGATGCGGAAGACCATGCCATCGGCCTGGTAAAGTTCGAGAACGGCGCCATCGGGCAGTTCGAGGTAAGCTGGACGTTCCGCGGCGGTCTTGACCTTCGCGATGAAGTGATGGGTACGGAAGGTACCATTTGGATCAATTCGTTTTTACGCACCGGTTTTGAAATGTTCACCTCCGGCAAAAGCGCCGATTACCTGGCCGAAAAAGCGGAGAGCAACAGCGGCTGGCTTTTTCCCGTGGGCGACGAACTGAATGAACTGGGCTACAATCATATGTTCCTGGATATGTTCAGCGCCTTTGAAAAAGGACGGGCACCTAAAGAAACTTTCTACGACGGTTACGTGGTGAACGCCGTGCTGGATGCAGCCTATAAGTCGTCGAAAAGCAAATTGTGGGAGCCGGTGCAACTGGAAGACTGGCGTGGCCGTACCGGCGTGGGCAAAGACAGCCATCTCACCGAATACGATGCGGACCACTATTTTGTAAAAGAAGAAGTGACACACTACGGTGCCAAAAAACTGATCCTGAAAAACAAAGCCTCCGGTAAGTTTATCGAGAAGGTTGTGGAAGAATAGCGGGGCAATGAGCAGTCGGAAGTAAAAGACCCGTAGAGTTTCAGTAAAGAAAATAAAAGCAAAAGGGCGGAAAGTCATTTTCCGCCCTTTTTAATTCCAATCGTTATTGTGTTTTCAATTACGTGGACATTTTCTTAGTCGATACAGGCTGCCCTTCGCAAACATTCTGAGCAAAAACGCAGCGTGTTCAATGGATAGAATTCATTTTTTTCAGACACTGCAAACTGCCGACTGCTTACACCTTAATTTTTTAGTGAAAATTTAATAGAACTGCACCTTCCAGGTGGCGGAAAATGTTTCCGTCGGCGCCAGTTTGTTGATGCCTTCCTTGTGCGCCAACTCGCCATCGGCTTCGGTGCTGTCGGCAATGCCGCACCAAGGTTCGATGCAGACAAAATCCGCTCCCGGTGCTGCCCACAAACCGAGATAAGGAAAACCGGCAAACGAAAACCGCAAGCCGTGGGGCGTCTTGTCCGACTCCAACCGCACTTCGTCCGACTGCAGGTGCTTCAGCACGATCGCGTCTTTTTCAAAAAGCGATTTTGCCAGTGGCAACACGTCGGTGTTTTGCAGGAAAGGCTCCGGTTCCGCGCCGATCTGTCCTCCGGCTGTAATGGGCCAGCGGCCGGCTGTTTCGGCTTTGTTGAAACGCAGGCGGTAATCGGCATAGGACGTACCCTCTGCCAGCGGCACTTTGAATGCCGGATGCCCGCCCACAGAAAAGAACATGTCTGAAGCACCGGTGTTCTGCACCCGGTAGGTCACGGACAACTCATCCCCTTCCAGCAGGTAGGCGACGTAAAATGTAAATTCGAACGGGTAGACCGGCCGCGTTTCGTCGTTGCACTGCAGCGAAAACAGGATGTGGTGAACGTCCTGTTTTACCACGATAAATTCCTTGTCGCGAGCAAAGCCGTGCCGCGACAATTGGTAGCTCTTGCCGTTGTAACTGTATGCATTGTCTTTCAGTTGCCCGACGATGGGAAAAAGCACTGGCGAGGTTTTGGGCCAGAAGGCCGGGTCGGCACCCCACATATACTCCAGCCCGTGGCCTTTGTGAGCCACGCTTTTCAACTCAGCGCCCTTGCTGTCGATGGTAACTTTCACCTTGTCGTTTTCGAGATGGAACATAATTCTAAATTAAGAAGGAAAGCGCAGGTGAATGAAATCTTTCTGTGTAAAAGTGAAGTTTGGTCTTGCGCCTTTGGATTTGGAATTAAATGTAGTTGGAAGCAAGAAGCGGGTGGCAAGAATTGTTGCCTGCAATAACAACATCATACTGCTAGTAAACTTTAACAGAAGTTAAAATTCGCAACAATTATTATTATAGTCCAAAACCATAAACCATGACTAAGCTTTCCATTCCTGCTTCATTGATTATTCTTCTTTTTGTTGTTTGTGCCTGCCAAAAGGAAATTACGGGTACTACAGATCACTCCTTCATTCAAATGACGACTACCAAAGCCAATGATTCACTTAACTATACCCGGTTTTTTTATGACAGTCAAAACAGAATTGTCATAATCTCGGATAGTTCTAACAGCGGTCACAAATACATAAAGGGTTTGACGTATGATACACAAGGAAGACTTGCGGTAGTAACAGACAGCTTTGACGGTGCCTTAAACGATTCCTTTTCCTTTCTTTACGATAGCAAGGGTCGGATTGTACAAAAAATAAGCAATTCTTCTTCAGGATCTGGGAATTCCTTGCAGAACACCTATGCCTATGACCAGAAAGGCAGGCTTATCGCTGATACAACGTATAGTTCTTGGTCCAGGATGATCTATCAATACACCACCTATCGTTATGATGAAAACAACAACATTGTTGAACGAAAGACCTTTGATGCGACAGGTGCATTAGAACAAACCATTCAGGCGCAGTACGATACGAAGCCAAATCCTTACAGCCATTTTGGACTGGTTTTATATTTTACAGGCAACTATTATAGTTTGAACCAAAACAATTGTTTAAGCGAAAGCTATCCAGATGGTACAAAGTTTTCTTACGAATACCAGTACAACAGCATGGGGCTGCCGATACGGTTTAGCGTGAAAGACAATACCGACCCGCTGATAATCTATGGAAATTTTTTATATTAAGGCAACTCATTCGAAACACACTGCGGCGTCTTTCCCGACGCGTCTCCCGCAGCTATATTTTGCCACGAAAGCAAATCTCAGCGGTGACACACCGGATGTAAAAACAGCCAACTAAGGCATTACTACATCACGACCTGTAAGGCCTTCCTGCAAAAGAAGGAAGGTGCGTATATTTAAGCCAAGAGGCAACGCAAACACGGCACCAGCGAACAATGAATTATTTTCAACCCAGGACAGCAGCCGAACGGTATTCGAAAGGGCGACCCGACTTCCACAGCAACACGATCAGGCATATCAAAGACTATTTGCACCTCGACAAAAAACTGGATAACGCATTGGACATTGCCTGCGGAACCGGGCTTTCCACCAAAGCACTTCTGGAAATTGCCACCCATGTTTACGGGACAGACAGTTCGCAAGAGATGTTGAACCTGGCAGCGCAGCCCGATAAAATTCGGTACGCTGTTGCCCCGGCAGAACAACAACCGTTTGAAGACAGTCGCTTCGACTTAATTACAGTCAGTTCCGGCGTCCATTGGTTTGACATTGATAGGTTCCTGGCAGAAACGAACCGGCTTTTAAAACCCAATGCCTGGCTAGTGCTTTACGAAAATCACTTTATTGCCGAAATGGCCGGCAATGACAACTTCACCAACTGGTTTTTCGCTGTCTATCTAAAAAAATTCCCGTCTCCACCCCGCAACAATGCCTACGCCTGGACCACGGAAAACCTGGCTCCAAAAAATTTCAACTTTGTCATGGAGGAAAGATTTAAAAACGCCGTTTCCTTCACGAAAAAACAACTGGCGCTTTATTTTACCACGCAGAGTAACATCATTGCAGCGGTAGAAAAAAACCTGTTTACATATGAACAGGTGGAGAGTTGGTTGAACCAGGAACTTTCTTTCTTTTTCGACAAGGACGATGCACTTCAAACCATTCGGTACGGAAACTGGATCAAGTATCTTCAACGGGCATGCTGACAACAACGACACCAAAGAACAGCCGGTAAAAATCACCGCGTTTTCAATTGGTCAATCTTCAACTGGTCGGCTGCTTTACTATTGGCACGTATCCGGCAGCGAATGAACTGAATGCCCCGCTCCGCTTCTTTACATCTTGCACTCCTCACACGGAAAACAGATTTCGATTTCACAGCCTTTCCCCGGCTCGCTTTTCAGGCGAAAATCGCCGTGGAGATGTTCGGCCCTCGTTTTCATGTTGGTAATGCCAATGCCCATGCGTTTGGCAGTCGTGTCGAATCCCTGCCCGTTATCGGTGATTCGCAGGCAAAGTTTTTTCTCCTTGCGGTAAAGTTCGATACAAGCCACCTGGGCCTGCGAGTATTTGAGAATGTTGTTGAGCCCCTCCTGTACAATGCGGTAAACAGCAAGGTGCAGGTCCTGCGACACGCAGCAGGCACTCACGCCTTTGGGCATATAAATAATTTCCAGGCGTCGCGTGAGGTTGATGGAATCTACCAGTTCCCGAATCGAATCCTGCATGGAAATACGGCCCAGCGTGGGTGCCGACAGGCGCTTGGAGATGCTGCGGATTTCATTGATGCAGTCCTGTGTGTACTGTGCCGACTTGCTCAGCAACTCTTTGTCCTGCACATACCCGGTCAGGTACATTTCGTTGTATAGCTTCACCGTCGTCAGGATCTGGTTCACGTTGTCGTGTAGCTCCAGTCCCATTTGCGACCGCTCGGCCTCCTGCGCCTTGATCACCGCCGATGTAATTTCCTTTTGCTTGTTGAGCATTTCGCGGTTCAGCTTTTTTTGCAGCCTGATGCGGTCGGTAATGTTGCGGGAGTTTGCCAGGATACCCTGGATAGAGGGAGTTAGGTAATGGTTGGTGCAGCGGGTTTCCAGCCAGAGCCAGTCGCCGTTTTTGTGCAGAAAACGGTGCTGCACACCTTTGGCATTTTCCGGATCCTGGAGCACGATTTCCATTTCGCCAGACACTTTTTGCACATCGTCGGGGTGAATAAAGTCTAGGGCATCGCGGCCGGTCATTTCCGCTGGCAAGTAACCCAGCACGTTGGTCACGTTGTCGCTGCAATAGGAGAACTGACCCGTGTCGTCAATCACCACGATCATGTCGGAACCGTTCTTCACCAGTGCCTGGAAACGTTGCTCGCTTTCATGGAGCGCATCCTCCCTGTGTTTTTTCTCGGTGATGTCACGGGTGTTCACCACCAGTCCGTTAACAGCCGGGTTGTCCAGTTGATTGGAGACCGTGGTTTCCATCCACCGCCACTCACCTTTGTTGTTTTGAAAGCGAAACGGCGGCACTGTCAGCGAGGAATGATTGGCAATGTCCTGCAGACAGCTTGCCGTTCTTTCGATATCATCGGGGTGGATGAACTGGAACGCGTTTTTGCCATTGAGCTCTCCGGCCGTAAAACCCAGAAGAGACTCCACATTACTACCAACGAACTGGTAATTTCCCTGCAGGTCAATGATGCCGATCAGGTCATTGCCATGCTGCACCAGTGTGCGAAAACGCTCCTCGCTTTGTTGCCGGGCCAGGTCGCTTTGTTTGCGTTCGGTGATGTCCTGGATGATGCCGATGGTTTTCACCGGCTGGCCGGCCAGGTCGCGGATCACTTCCCGCAGGCGGCTGATGTAGACAACCCGGCCGTCGGGACAAACAATCCGGTATTCCACCACGCCTTCGTGCGGCTGGTCCATTCGCGAAATATTTTCCCGCACCCGTTCCATGTCATCGGGATGAACCATTTTCCAAAACAGTTCGGACGTAAACTTCGGATGGACCTTGCGGTCGATTCCAAAAATATCGAAGAGTGTATCGGACGTGTAGGTGTATTGTTTGGCCAGCACATCGTATTCGTAATTGGCCATCCGGGCAATTTGCTGGGCTTTCAGCAGGCGTTGTTCGATCTCGCATTTTTCCGAACAATCCCTTGCCACGCAATACAGGAGTTGGTCTCCTTCATCCCACCGCCCCGACCAGATGATGGACTTTACGGTGCCGTCTCTATGAATATAGCGGTTTTGAAAATCGGAGGTGCGGCAGTTGTCCGTCCGTTGCTGCACTTCCCGCACAGTTTTTTCCACGTCATCGGGGTGAATAAAATTCAGGAAAGAGGCCCCGGTCATTTCGTCCGCCTCGTAGCCAAACAGGTGGGGAGCCGAAGGGCTGACATACCTGAAGATACCCGTAAGGTCAATCACACACACCACGTCAACGATGGAGGCAAGCAGTTTTTGGGGATCAATGGCAAAAGGTTTTGGTTGGCTCCGGGAAGCGGAGTCCGTAAGGACGGATTGGATTTTCATTCAACTAAATTACACGCTTCACCGCAAGCACAAATGCGAAATCAACAGCCTAAAGGTTTTTCCTTAACTTGAGCTAAGAGCCGCATTCTACGAGGTTCCGATCCAGCGCAGTTACAGCATTGCTTGAAGGGAACAGGCAGGTCAAACAAAAACAGCGGGGTCAACCCCGCTGTGCACCTTTTAAAACAAGAGAACTCAGTTACCGGATTTTGTCATTTTATCCAATTGGGTGATTTGCCCTATCGCATCCACCCGCACGGTTGTCCACGTTTTTTTATCTTCCAGGTTAAGGATATAGAACATCTCTTCGCTGTTGGTGATTTCGGTTACACCGAAGATGGATTTGCCCGGGTATTTTTCGGCCACTTTTGCTTTCAGAAAAGCGCAAAGCTTGTCGCCGGAATAATAGTTCCGAGTGCTGACGATCTTGCCATTCAGATCGTAGCGGATATGGTATTTCACCTTGTCTTTTTCGAAGTAAACATCGTAATGGTTTTCGCCTTCAAACCATTTGGCATCATCCACTGCCGGAAAAACGGCAGCAAATTGCTTCAATACTTTTTCACCAATGGGAGGATTGGCAAATGACGTTGCGGCAGCCAAGATAAACGCAAGAAGTACGAGGGTCTTTTTCATAATAACAAATTTGAGAGTGAGTGAATTGTACCGTCAAATTAGACCCCGCTAAGAGTGAAAAAAAGACAAATCACGACCAACGGCAACCGAACCGGCAAGCAATGCCCTTAACATCTCTTTCACCTTCCGGCGAAACGTTATTTTGTTTGCCTGAAGGAATCTTTTTTCACACCGAAACATGTAACACGCCACCCGAACCAGCCATTCCCGTTGCAACAAAAAACCGGAATTTTGGATAAGCGGCAAGTTGTACGAAACATTTCGCACACAAAAAAGACCACCCCGGAGGGATGGCCTTATGGTACCGAAAAAGAACCAACTAGGGCACGATTTTCAGTGTCAGCATTTGCGTTGCCGGCGTATTCTTTGAACCCAGTGTTAGCTGCGTGCCGTCCTCTTTTACCGCCTTGGTCACTTTCAGTGTGGCCGTTGCCGATGTGGCCGGCGGCGTGATGACGTTATTGGGAATGGCCACCGTGGCTGTTGCCGCGGTTTTTTCCTTATCGAAAGTCACGGTCTGGTTGGTGAGGTTAAGACCCCCGCCGGTCACATCGTAATACACGGTCACCTTTTGCTGCAAACCGGTGCGCATCTGGAAGGCAATGTCCACCGATTCGCCCTGTTTCACCGTTTTGGCCTTGGTGCTGGTCAGCTCCACGTAGGGAGGCAGGGAGTTGCTGAAGTCAAATCCTTTCGTGGCGGCTTCGTCTTTGTTGCAGGCCGCAACAACGAACAGCACCACGAAGAAAAATACGGTTGCAGGTATTTTTTTCATATTCAAGTTTTAGAGGTCAAACCACATTTTTGTGTCGTAGCGGATCTTTTCTTTGGGCGCATTCGGGTTGGCGGCAATTTCGGCCGTGACCGGGTACTCGTACCGGCGGAACAGGCCACCCGCCGGCGCACCCGTGGGAAGGGTCAGCGGCGGCACCTCGTCGCCTTCGGGCCCCGAACGGCGCCATTGGGTAAAGGCATCGAGGCCACGGTCCCATTTGTCGATCCAGTGATGGTAATGAATGTATTTGACCGCTTCGCGTTGCGAACCGAAGGAGCTGAGGTTGGGTAGCGAAGCGGCAAAGGTGGCAGCCGTAGCAGCGGCGTTGTCGGCAGCAGCAAGGAAAGCTGCGCTGTTTCCACCCGAAGTGACGAGGGTGGCGGCTTTTGCCTGGGCGGCATAAAACTTCACCGATTCTTCCACGGCTTTTTTGTACAGCGTGTTTGCCTTGGCCATGTCGACAGAAACGCCCAATCCACGTGCATAAACCTCGGCTTCGTAAAACAACTCTTCCTGGTAACTAAACAAAACTTCAGGCTCGCTGGCGTTGTGAAAATTGCGGTTGACCCGCGCATGCACATCGTCATCGAGGTCTTCGCCGGGATCGGGTGCCACATAGGTTGCCGCCGTAGCCGGCTTTTCGAAGAAAATGCCAAGCCGGGGATCGTTGATGGGATTCATGAAATTCACCAGCCACTTGGACGCACCAAAAAATGACTGTTCGCTGTTGTACTGTTTGTTCAGACCATACTTCGGATTGTAACGTCCGGCCGTATTGTAATAGGCGACCAGGAAATTGTCGGCCGGAGAACTGAGCATCCCACCTGCCGTTACCATTTGCCCGATGGCCGCGGCCTTGCTGGGATCTTTGTCCACCATGATCATAAGGGTGCGCAGTTTCAGCGACCGGGCCACTTTTTTCCATTTTGCGATGTCGCCCTTGTAAAACAGGTCATAGTCTGAAATTTTCAAAGGACTGGCCTCGTCAAACTGGGCCAAGGCATCGTCGCACAGCTTGATGATGCCTTCGAGCACCACGGGCTGCGGGTCAAATTTCGGATACGCGATATCCGTATTCAATGCTTCGGTAAACGGCACATCGCCATACAGGGTGGTCAGGTCTTCAAACACAAATCCCAGCAGCACTTTGGCTTGCGCCGCAGCATTGTTGTTTTTTACCGGTGCCGCTTCGGCAAGCCGGATGACTTCTTTCAGGTTGACGCCGGCAAACGTGTAGAGCGTCCGCCAGGTATTGCCCAGCGAAAGGGCATTGACATCGTATTGCTCTTCCGAGGGAAAGCCCCAGGCGGTTGGATTGTTGCCTCCCGACGCAATGGCCTGTCCTGTTAATGAGATCGGGATATAGAGGTCGCCCCCCGCCCGAACGTTGACATAGTTCACAATTGCGTTGGAAAAAAGAAGTTTGGGATCCACCACTTCCGCGGCATTGGGGTTCTTGTTGATGTCGAGGTATTTTTTACAGGAGGTGCCCAGTGTGCTCACCAGGAACAGTGCACCGAGTATCTTGATTGTTGCTCTTTTCATTGTTGTTTTCTTTAGAAGGTTGCTCGCAGATTGATACCAAATGAACGGGTGGACGGAAGGTTGTAAAATTCCACGCCTTCACCCACGCTTGCCGATCCAAACAGGTTCACTTCGGGGTCGATGTGCGGCACGTTGGATTTAATCAGCCACAGGTTTCGTCCTTCCACGCCAAGGCTCAGTCCCTTCACAAAGGCCTGGTTGGTGAACCATTTGGCCGGGAAGCTGTAGTTCAGCACGGCCTCCCGCAGCTTGATGTAGGAGGCGTCGAAGACAGCCGGCTCCGAAGCGGTGTTGTTGCCAAACTGTCCCCAGAAATCCTGCATGCTCTGCACCGGAACGGTGTTGGGAACATATTTGCCGGTAGCTGCATCGAGGAGAACACCTTTGTCGATAATGATCTTGTCGCGGTCGATCGCGGTTTCCTTGGCAAGCCCCAGGCTCCGCAGGGTGCCCACGGTACCGGAATAAAACACGCCGCCCTGGCGGAAATCGAACAGGAAACTCAGGTTGAGTCCTTTGTAGCTAAAGCTGTTGTTGATGCCCATGGTCCAGTCGGGGAACACGTTACCGAAGCGCTGGTCGGTCACCACGCGGCGCAAGCCGTTGTTGGGATTGATTACTATGTTGCCGCTGGGGTCCCGTTCGAAACCCGTGCCCCACATACCGATCTGCTCCCCGTTGCGGGCCCGGATCTGCAAGCCGTTGTAGGCACTGGCAAGCGTGTATTGCTTGATATCGGCCGGCAGGTCTTCCACTGTTTGCCGGTTCTTGGTGAAGTTCACGTCGATGTCCCAATTGAAGCTTTTCAGCATCAGTGGCCGTCCGCTCAACGTCAGTTCAATGCCTTCATTTTTGATGGCGCCTGCATTTACACGTTTCGTCGCAAAACCCGTTGATTGCGGCAACGCCAGGGCAATGATCTGGTCCGCCGTTTTGGTGTTGTAATAGGTGAAGTCGATCCGTGCCCGGTCTTTGAGGAAGCGCAGGTCGATACCAGCCTCGTACGATTGCTGGTTCTGCGGCTTCAGTTGCGCATTGGGGATCGTTGGTGGAATGGTGAATCCCAGCAGTCCGCCAAAGGGAAACTGCGAACCCTGTCCGTACTGGGCAAACACTTGGCTTACGGCCGTATAGTTGAACGCAAGCTGGTAGGGATCGGTGTCGCTACCCACATTGGCCCAGCTGGCCCGGATCTTTCCATACGAAAGCGGCTTGGGTTTCCACAGCTCCGTGAACACGAAGCTGGTGCTGACGGAGGGATAGAAATAAGAGCGGTTTTCGACAGGCAGGGTGGAGCTCCAGTCGTTGCGGCCCGTTGCATTCAGATAAAGATAGTTCTTGTACGACAGGCCAACTTCCCCGAAAACGCCGATAATGCGGCGCTTGTTGGAAGTATTGGAATTGGTCACCGTTGCCGCATTGCTAAACGTATACAACTCGTCCACAGTCAGCTGCTGGGCATCGGCCTGGTCGCGGCGGTAATAGGCCTCGTAATTGTTCAAACCGGCCAGTGCACGGATATTGAGATCGTTGGTTACCCGCTTGTCGGCGGTGATGATAAAGTCGTTGTTCAGGATGCGGTTGAACAGGTTCGCCTGGAAAAAGTTTCCCTGCAACTGGCCGGCCGTACCGGGACGGGTCACCAGCTTGCGAAACTCGTTGTACACATCACTGCCGAAGTTGTTGGAGATGGTCAGCCAGGAAATGGGTTTGTAGCTTAATACCGCGTTTCCATAGATGCGTTCCACGTTGTTTTCGGAGGTGTTGTTGTAAATCACCCAGTAAGGGTTGTTACCGGTCCGTGTCGGTGTCAGCGTAATCTGCTGCCCGGTAACCGGGTCAACATAATTGGCCTTCAACGCACGGCTGTCGACGGTTCGCGGCAGGAACTGCACGATCTGCACCAGCGAATTGGAGTTGTTCGAAGATTGAATGGGCCGGTTCTTCCCGATGGAGCTGACGTAATTGAGCGTGGTGCGCACATCAAATTTGGCCGACACGGCGCGGCCCGCATTCAGGTTGATGCTGTTGCGGCCAAACGATTCTTTCTCCACGATGCCCGTCTGGTAATAGTTGGTATAACCGAGGCGGAAATCGCCGGATTCGCCGCCGCCTTCAAAGGAGATCGAGTTGATGTAGGTGTTGCCCGTCTTGTAAAAGTCCTTCACGTTATCGGGATAGGCTTGCAGTTTTACCTGCTGGCCCAGGAAATTGGGAAAGGTGCGGTCCTGCACTTCGCTGATCTTTGGCCCCCAGCCGTTGGTGCTGTTGATAGAATACACGCCGTAATTGCCCTGTGCATACTCGTTCTGGTAGTCGGGCAGGCGCAAGGGCTTATCGAAGCGCACCGACGAATTGAACCGCACCACCGAGGCACCGCGTTTTCCCCGCTTGGTGGTGATGATGATGGCGCCGTTTTTAGCACGGGCACCGTAGAGGGCTGTTGCCGCCGCACCTTTCAGCACGTTGACCGATTCAATGTCATCGGGGTTAATGTCGCCGGCCCTGTTCCCAAAATCCACCCCGGCCGATCCCTGTGGCACGGCCGATGGCGTGGTGGCCAGTTGCTGCGACGAATTGTCGATAGGCAAGCCATCAATGACAAAAATGGGCTGACCGCCGCTGGGATCGGAAAATGACGACTGGCCGCGAAGGATGATCTTGGATGAACCACCAGGGGTACCCGATTGCGACGTAACACGCACCCCGGCAACTTTACCGGCCAGCGAATTGACGACATTCGATTCACGGGCCTTGATGAGTTCATCACCTTTCAGGTTGGTGGTACTGTAGCCCAATGATTTTTGCGTACGGGTGATGCCCATCGCCGTCACCACCACTTCCTGCATCGCATTCTGGCGGGCCGTGTTCAGGGTGACGGACACATCGTCTTTGCCCGCAACATTTACTTGCTGCGGCTCAAAACCGATGCTGGTGAGTAGCAGCGTGTTGCTGCCGGGGGGCAGGTCAATGACAAACGTTCCGGTTTCGTTGGTTCGTGTACCTACGCGGGTGTTTTGCACCTGTACGGACACATTCGGGAGCGGGGCACCGGCACTGTCGGTCACCACACCTTTCACCTGTCTCGTTTGTGCAAATGCCAGCCCGGTTACCAACAGGGCAAAGCAGAGCAAAAGCGCCTGGATCTTTCTCATAAATTGAAGGGTTGACGTTTATGGATATTCGTTAAAACCGGCAAGATGAGGATTCACCTTTACCATCTTCTTTGGGCAGGTTTTCAGCAATGACTTTATTCCACCAAAGCATGAAAATGGGGTACCGAAAACAACAGGAGACATGCAACGGAATCAACGGGATAAAATGTTTTGTTCTGGCCAATCACGTATTCTTCACATCGAAAGAAGTTGCGCCGCACGAACAATCGTATACAGCAAGGCAAACGTGTTGCAACACAGCCGTTCTGTTTCTTCCCGTATTGCAGTCTGATTATACATTATAAATATAACTAAATTTTGCCACTGCATTTCCAAACACAGGTGAACAACAAATGGCACTGCTGCGCAGATTGCCTGTGCCAGATCCAAGTTTTTTCGCAATCAAAAGCGGTCGGCGAGATGCCAATGACAGGCATGTTCGCTTACGTTTTTCCAAAACGAATCCTGCCTTGTGAAAAGTGCAAACTGCCAGACGCTTCGGGGCACCTTGCTGTACATGCCGGTAACATTGTATTGCTACTGACTCGGCGTTTGAATACCGTAGAATGGCTTTATAAATCACTACCAAATCGTGCGATCTTTTTTCACTTTTGCACTATGTCTGCAACAACCAAAAAAACACGGATCGTCATTATCGGCGTAGGTGCCGTTGGATCCACAACGGCTTACACCCTCCTGCTTCGCAACCGCGTGGATGAACTGGTGCTCATTGACGCAAACAAAGCAAAAGCCGTTGGCGACGCACTCGACATGAACCATGGACTGCCGCTGCTGGGCGCGGCCAGTGTTTGGGCCGGCACCTACGAAGACTGCCGCGAGGCCGACATTATCATCATCACGGCGGGAGCAGCCCAGCGTCCTGGCGAAACAAGGGTAGACCTTCTCAAACGCAACGTGGCCATTTTTGAAAGCATCACCACCGAAATGCTGAAACACAACCAGGACGGCATCCTGCTCATCGCCAGCAACCCGGTTGACATCATGAGTTATTTCACCTGGAAAAAATCGGGCTGGCCTGCACGCCGGGTGATCGGGTCGGGCACCCTGCTCGACAGTTCACGCTTTCGTTATCTCATTGGCGAAAAACTGAACATCGATTCTCGGAGCATCCATGCGCACATCATTGGCGAGCACGGCGATTCGGAACTGCCTCTCTGGAGCCTGGCCAACGTAGCCGGTACGGAGCTGTCGCTGAGCGAAGAAGACAAGGCGGAAATCTTTGCAAACACCCGGGATGCCGCCTACAAGATCATCAATGCGAAAGGCGCTACCTATTATGCCATTGCGCTTGCACTGGACCGCATCTGCACAGCCATTTTGCGCAACGAAGCTGCCGTGCTCAACGTTTCCACTTTATTGAACGACTACCATGGAATCAGCGACGTGTACCTCGGGATTCCCTGCGTGGTAGACCGGTCGGGAATCCGCGAGGTTCTGCCCCTGTCCATCAGCGAACAGGAAGAAGAACTGCTGAAAAAGTCGGCCACAAAACTAAAGGGGTTGATCCAGTCGATTGTTTAAATGGGGAAGCCAGGAAAATTTGTTGAAGGACGCCACAGATTTTAGCCGTCCAGCTAAACACCCGTAGCAAGAAGTATTTGTGGCACAGGTTTTACACTGTTCAGGAAAACAGTTTGCCATGATAGCATTGGAATTTAAGGAGTTGGTGGAAGTGAGCACCCCCAAAGGCGATGGCTATATCTGGTACATGATCGACTACGGCCCGCATTCGGATACATTGTATACCATCATCCTCAAAGAAAACGGCGAATGCTGGCAAATGTGCCACAAGGATTTTCGCATCAAGCAAAACACCACCATGGGCATTTGCAGCAGCTACCAGAAAAACGGTTTTTACAAACAACCGGTAGTAGAGGGCCAACCGGTGAACCAATGATCCTTAATTCAGGCTTCCAACAGCCACCGGCGGAACATGGGTGCCGTTTCCTGGCTGATGATGATGGAGTGATCGATATCGGGCAGGACAAGATCCACCCAAAGTTTCACTCGCTCGTAAGGCTTAAAGCTTTTGATGTAGTTGATGTTTAAAATGTACTGCCGGTTGGCTCTGAAAAATGTGTTTTCATCCAGCTCTGTTTCCAGGTCGCAAAGGTTTTTATCCACCATGAATTTGCGGCCCGTCCTGTCGAGTGCATGCACAATCTTGTTCTCGGTGTAGAAAAGAACGATGTCGCTCAGTGGCATGGTAATGTTCTCGATACCCTTGCGCACCAGGATGCGTTTTTTTCTTCCCCCATTGATGTACTGCAGCAACTGGCTCATGGCCTCTTCCGGTTTTTCGTGGGTGAAATGGCGCTCCAGGCCCTTGTATTTTTTCAGGGCCTTTGCCAGGTCTTCTTTATCAACGGGCTTCAACAGGTAATCGATGCCATTGTTTTCAAAGGCATCCAGCATGAACCGGTCATAGCCGGTAATGAAGACCACCGGTGCGGTATTGTTCACCTTTTCAAAGATGGAAAAGGAAAGGCCGTCTCCCAGTTGCACGTCGCTGAAAATAACATCCACTTTGCCGTTGGCGGACAAATAAGAAACGCCACTTTCCACGCTGTCCAGCACTTTCAGGATCAGGATCTCCGGATCCACTTCACGCAGCATTGCCGACAGGTAGCTGGCGGCCCGTTTCTCGTCTTCAATGATCACTGCTTTTATCATAACGGTTGGTTTGTTTTACAACTGGAAGTTTGACCAGGAACCGGCTGGCCGTTCGGTGCACCAGCACATTCTGGTTGGTGATGAGCCGGTAACGTGCCTTCAGGTTGCGCAGCCCCACTTTGGTGGAGTCGGCTGCATGAAGCTTGGGCCGTACCGGGTTGGATACGCAGATGTAGGCACCGTTCATCGCCAGGGACACAACCAGCGGCTCTTTCTCCGAAAAAAAATTGTGCTTCATGGCATTTTCCACCAGCACCTGCAGGGTGCAGGGAAGAATAAAGGTTGCGCCGTTCTGCGGCTCGATGGTGTTTTCGATACGGATTGTGTCGTCGAAGCGGATGCGCAGCAGGAAATGATAATTGTCGAGGAATTCCAGCTCTTCCCGCAGGGGCACATAATCCACTTCTTTGTTTCGTAAAAAATACTTGTAAATGTTGGAGAGCTTGTGAACAAACTTGTGCGCTTTCACGGCATCTTCCTTGACAAGAAGCGACAGGGTGTTCATGCAGTTGAAAAAGAAGTGCGGATCGAGTTCGTTCTTCAACACCGTCACTTCGGCCTGCAGCCGCTCCCTGTCGATTTGCTGCAACACCCGGTTATCCAGCTCTTTTTCGATACTCAGAAAAACAACCTCGTACAACAGCGACAGGAGTATTCCGCCAACACCGCCAATTAGTGTGGCCCGTATCACCGGCCCGGGAAGAAAAGTCAGTCCTGCCAGCCGAAGCCAAACCACGGCAAAGACAAAGCACAGGACAGCCGCATACAGGCCCGGTACCAGGGAAAGAGTCAGCAGCTTTAAAAGGATGTTTTTTTTCAAGCGGGGAAAGGTCCGGAGGTTACCGGTAAAGCGCACCACGCCAACCCAGGCCAGGTATACGGCAACCGTAAAAAAACACCCGGCCAGTGCAAACTGTAAAAAATTTTCGGAATGAAAACGCACCAAACCTGCCAGCAACGGAATGCAAAAGCCCATCAGCGGAATGAAAAGTCGTTTGATGAGTTGGTCTTTGATCATAAGAGATGACCGTGTTCGTTTTTGGTGTCATTTCAAATCTATCATAGGCAAAGCAACCGGGGCGTCTGATTTATTCGTTCGGAAGTATTTATCGATAAGTGGTAAACGGTGGCAAAGCCGCATTATTGTTGCAAAAAACCGTTTCCCTTCCCCTTTCATTTGCACCCAAAAAATTGTAGCAAAAAAGCACGCAGTATCCTGTATTGGTTTGCTACCGGCTCATTTTTCCGGCATTCCGGCAGCTTGTCTTTTTAAACCGGGACGCCGCTACCCCGCGATCATCGTACTGCAAGAAAAGGTCGTGAATGAATGGCAGCGCTTACCCGGCCGATAGCTGTTGCCGCTCATCAAAAAGCTCATTCTGCGTTCGTTCATGCAGTGCTTTTAAAGCAAGGCAAACGGCTGTTGAAACAGGAATTTCAATACCCGGAACAGGGCTGCAAAAACTCCCGTTCCGCACTTGTAAAAAGACTTGCTTCAGGGCACAAGCCAACGCTATTTTAACAGCCAGGACCTGCACAGTGCCGCGCAACAAAAATCTAGTTTACCTCCCAAAACCACACAAACATGAAATCACTTCTGGCGGTCTTTTCGTTCCTGTTTCTGAACGCTTCCGATGATTCGCTCCTCATCGTCGACAGAGACCTGAAACATCCACCGGCACAATCAACCGAATTCACACTTCAGCACTACCTGCGCAGAACCTTCCCGGTGTATGCTGCAGATGTACAGAACCTCACCGATGCCGTGGACGAAGCGGTAAAACTCGTTGACCGCAAACCGGCAAGCAGTGTCCTCGACACCATTGCCGCCGGCCACACAACGATCCTTTTAGCTACCGAAATCGATGGAGCCAACACGATCAACATTACCCTGGTTACAGAATTGGACGAGTCGCATGCCTCGTACAGCTTTGCACTGGTGCGCAACGAAGCTGATGTACGAAAGGCCCAGCGACGGCTGCTCGACTTTGCCACCTACCTGAATCAATAATAGCCAACTGCCATTAAGAAGTGCTGTTGCTTTTGTGAAATGTGAAACGGGAGACCGAAGTGTACGTCAATCGAAAAAGTCCCACGGCTTCACGTCTGACGTCTCACATTTCACGACGGCCTGGCAACCGCCGCTTTTGCATACATCAGGCTTGCAGGAGGAAAGAAAGATCGCTGCCTGGAGAAAGGAATTTTCTCTCAGCAATGGCCGTAAGCGCAGGTTGTTGAAACAAGGCAGCATCCTGCGTTCCCAGGAACTGAAGTCGATCCCCGTTCCTGTGCAAGGCTGTGCCTTCGGGCAAGCCCACCACCGGCACACCGGGATTGACCAGCAGAAACTCGTTCAGCCGCTGGTCCCTTGTCTCGCCATGAAATCCTTCGATCACCACGTTGTAATAATGCGGGTTGAGCTGGAAGGGCAAAAAGCCAAAGGCCGTAAAACTCTGGGGTTGAATAATGGGCATATCGTTGGTGGTACAGATCGTTCGGCCGGCAAGGTTGGAACCGGCACTCCAGCCGATGTAGGGCTTTCCGTTTTCTACACTTTCCCGGATCAACGCAAACAGGTCATAGCGGTAAATATCGTGCAGCAATTTGAAGGTATTGCCGCCACCCACTACAATGCCGTCGGTCGCTTCGATCACGGCTCTTCCGTTCTCCGGCGTTACCAGGCAAAGCTCGTGCGGCAAGGAAGAAAGCCCTTCTTTCACCTTCGCGAGATAGGATTCGTCGTTGTTATCGGCTGTGGCAAAAGGAACAAAGGCAAGCCGCAGGGGCTTGGCACCCAAAAACCCGTTGATCAGGGGAACAGCCGCAGTCAGGTAACCGCCGTCTCCGACTCGTGAACTACTCAGCGCCAACACATGCATAGAAAAAGAATTGAGGCGGCAAAGGTAAATTCGGAGCGCTTAGGTAGGATCATAGTTGACGGCATAATTCACCCGCAGCGTGCCGTTGCCATAGCGCTTGCTGTTGAGAAAGGAAAGCCAAACTTTTTGCTTCAGCACATCCACCATCGGCTTGCCGGCGCCCAGTAAAACAGGGATGAACGAAATCGCGATTTCATCAACGAGGCGAAGATCCAGGAACGAGGCAAGAAGGTTGGCGCCGCCAAACAGTGCAATGTCCTTCCCTTCCCTCTCTTTCAGGCTTTCCATTTTGGCCTTTACATCGTCGCGAACCAATACAAAACCTTTTTCGGCCTCCTGCAGCGTGGTAGAGAAAACATAATTAGTAATGCCTTCCTGCGGGCCGCCGTACATCTTCAGTGCAGCTTCGTACGACCGGCGGCCGAAAAGAAAGGTATCGAATCGTTTCAGCTCTTCGGCAAAATCGATCTTTTCGTCAATGATGATCCAGTCATATTCCCCTTTGAGCCCTTCAATGTAGCCATCAACACTGGCGGCAAAACCGGCAACAATTTTTCGCATGGAAACATTTTTTGGTGTGTTAGAGAAATTCAATCCCGGCAGGATCAGGTAATGCGTTCTCGGCAGCTCTTGCTTCGGCTTCAAACCGGTTGTTGCGGTAGCCCCTGCGAAGGCTTTCCCACAGGTACAAAACCGTGAACCGCAAAAAACCGTAGCGACGAAACTGGCGCACATGCTCCACTTCGTGCCGCACCCATGAAGGGCACTGCAAAAAATCGTCGCGGCGCACATTCCAGAGATGGATCGTCTGCCCGACAACGATCGCCACAGATTTTGCGTTCAGCTTACGGGCGGCCAGGCGTGCCACCAGCGTTCCTTCCCTGATTCTGATTTTCACCAGGGCAAATTAAAAAGAAATACACAGCCTTCCGTTGTTGGAAAAGCATCAAAGCGAATTTGGATAAAAAGATCGCGAACCCGTTCTCAGAGCGTCGTGATCGGGCTGTAGCGCGGCACCAGCGATTTCATGATGACCCAGGCAATAACATAAGCCACGGCACATACCGTGAACATGATCGTGTAACCGGTTTGCACGTGGCCCAGCGCTTTGTAATGATCGAACAAAGCCCCGCCGACCTTAGAGATGACTACACCACCCAGGCCGCCGGCCATACCGCCAATGCCCACAACGGAGCCCACCGCCTTTTTGGGAAACATATCCGAAACCGTCGTGAAGATATTGGCGCTCCAGGCCTGGTGAGCCGAGGCCCCGATCCCGATAAGCAATACCGGAAGCCAGTAACTGATTCCTCCCAGGGGTTGCGCCGCCAGCACCACCAGCGGGAAAAGAGCGATCACCAGCATGGCTTTCATTCGGGCATCGTAAGGCGCCAGTCCTTTCTTCATGAAATGCACGGGAAACCATCCGCCGCCAATGCTGCCAAACATGGTGAGGCTGTACAACACGGCCAGCGGTAGCATGATCTGCATTTTTTCCATCCCGTATTGCGCCTTCAGGTAAGCCGGCAGCCAGAAAAGAAAAAACCACCACACGCCGTCGGTCAGGAATTTGCCGATGGCAAACGACCAGGTTTGGCGGTAGCCCAGCAGCCGCAGCCAGGAAATGCTTTGCGGTTGTGGTGTCGTGGTTGCTGATGGAACGCCACTGGCCGATGTATCATCACGGTCGCTGTTGATATAGGCCCATTCTTCTGCCGACAGGCGCTTTTGTTTTTCCGGTTTATCATAATACCGGTGCCAGAACAAAAGCCATAAAAAACCAATCACGCCAACGAGGATAAAAGCGGCCTGCCAGCCCCATTTCATTTCGATCCAGGGAACGGTCAGCGGTGCCAGGATAGCACCCACATTGGTGCCCGAGTTGAAAATGCCGGTGGCAAACGAACGTTCTTTTTTGGGAAAATAATCCGCCGTGGCTTTGATGGCGGCCGGAAAATTTCCCGCCTCCCCTATCGCCAGTACAAGCCGTCCCACCATAAAACCAGCAACCGAAACCGTAAATGCCGTAATGCCCACCCAGCCCAGGGCGGTCACCACCGCCGTGCCGAAGGGAATTGCAAGGGCGTGCAGCAAGGCACCGACCGACCAGATGATAATGGCCCAGGTAAAGCCACGCTTTGTTCCCATGCGGTCGATAATGCGGCCCGCAAAAAGCATGGAGATGGCATAGGCAAACTGGAAAACCGATGTGATGTTGGCGTAGTCGTTATTGGTCCAGTGGTATTTTTCAGCCAGCGTAGGCTGCAGCAGGCTCAATACCTGCCGGTCGAGATAATTGACCGTCGTGGCAAAGAAAAGCAGCGCACAGATGGTCCAGCGATAGTTCCCGGCAGGTTTCGCTTCCGCGGGCAGGTTGGTGGTAACGTGTCTTGGTTCTACTTCTTTGATGATCATGAAAGGGAGTTAAAGCGTTAGCAATCGATCCGCAAGGAAGATAAGGCAAATTGTGTTGCGGCAGTCCGAACAAAGCATTCACTCAGCCTCCTGCGGAAAAAAGAGAGCGAAACTATGCAATGTCCTTTACTAGCGCCAAAGCTCTCTGTGTGGCCTCTTTGAGGCCTTCGTAATCCTGCCGCTCGATCAGTTCTTTCGAGATCAGTTTGCTGCCCAGCCCAACGCCTGCCACGCCTACACTGAACCAGCTACGGAGATTCATCTCTTCGGCTTCCACGCCGCCTGTCACCACAAAACGCAGTCCGGGAAAAATATCTTTGATAGCAGTGATGTAAGAAGGTCCCAGGATGTTGCCGGGAAAGATTTTCACCAGCGTGGCGCCGGCGTTTTCGGCCCTGGCGATCTCGGTGGCTGTCATGCAGCCCGGCACCCAGAGCAGGCCTGCTTTTGAAACCAGTTTGCCCACCTTGGTATTGAGCGAAGGACAGATCACGAAATCGGCGCCGGCATCGACAAAATCACCGGCGGCTTTTTTTGTTTTGATAGTACCCACACCCAGCAACAATCCGGGCATCCGTTCATCCACCGCCTTTCGCAGCTGTTGAAAATTGTCGAGTGCGGCCTCTCCCCGGTTGGTGTATTCCACGGCCCTGATGCCTGCGTCGTACAGCGCTTCGAGAATTTTTGTGCTCACCTCCGCACTGTCGTGGTAGTAAAGCGGCAATATTTTTTGCGAAAAAAGAAGGTCCAGCGCTTGTTGTTTTTTATCCATGATGTCGTGCATTTTTGTGAATCTGGTCTACGGTCGCCGCGGTCGCATCGCCTTTGATAAAGTGTTTGGAGAAAGCCGCCGTCCAGCAAAATCAATAGTCTCCTGCGGAGAAAATTCCTGCCTGCTTCCAAAGATCGCCCCTGCTATGAGCCTATCGCCACTGTCCACTTGATCGACAATCAACACTGCACCGCCAACAAAGACCCGCACATGGTGTTGCCGGATCCAATGGTGCAGTCTTTCAACCAGGCAAACCGGCCCTTAAGCCTCAGAACGAAACAACACATTTTTCTGTGCTGCTGCGGAAGGCCGCTTCGATCACCCGCACGGTATTGACACCGTCCTGCGCCGCCACCGGCGCCGGCGCACCATTGCGGATGGCTTCGTAGATGCCTTCAAAATAGTCCATGTAATTGCCCTGCAGCGTGGGCACCGTTTCGCGAATCACTTCGCCATTCACTTCGGTATGCAGCAGTCCTCTTTCGGTCACCAGTTCGATGCCCCAGTCGGGAGTGCCGGGTGTTTTACCGTTTTGCAGGGCCGCCTCCTGCACATCGGCCCGCCACTTGATGAACGAACCTTTTGAACCATGGAGGATAAACGAAGGCAGGGGCTCCCGCACCAGGTAACTGCCGTGCAGGCGAACCCGCAGCGCCGGGTAATACAAAAGGAGTTCAAAATAATCATCCACCTTGCTGATGGGACGAAGGATGCGGATGTCGGCAAACACGGCTTGCGGCAGGCCAAACAGGTGAAGGGCCTGGTCGACCAGGTGAGAGCCCAGGTCGTAGAGTGCGCCGGTACCGGGCATCGGGATTTCCTTGTGCTGTTTCGAACTGAGTTCTTCTTTGTAGCGGTCGAAATGAAATTCGGCCTCCACGATCTCACCCAGCCATTGCTCGGCCACGATTTTTTTTACGGTTTTAAAATCACTGTCCCAGCGCCGGTTTTGAAAAACCGACAGCAGCTTGCCTTTTTGCTGTGCCAGTGAAATGAGTTCTTCTCCCTCGCTTGCGTTCACCACGAAGGGCTTTTCCATCACCACGTTCTTGCCGGCTTCCAGCGCCTTTTTTGCATAGTCGAAATGGGTGCTGTTGGGAGTGTTGACGATCACCAGTTCCACCGACTCATCGGCCAGCAATTCGTCGAGGGTGCGATACGTTTTTACATCCGGGTAATGCTTTTGCGCTTCGTTCTTTGTGCGTTCCCAAACGGCATAAAAGTCGAAGCCTTCGTGCACGTTCAGAAAAGGCGCATGAAAAACACTGCCGGACATGCCGAACGAAAGAACAGCGGTTTTGATGGGTTGCATGGTAAATGGTTTGGCGATCGTGCTGGTTTTCCTGTGCGTTTATTTCACCGTCGGAAACCCTTTGTCGATCCAGTCGGTTTTGAGATTATGCGAAAGGTTGAGCAGTTTGTAATTGGAATAGCCAAGGTCTTTCAACGTGGCAATGGCGGGACGCACATTGGGACAATGCTCAAAGGGGCAACAGCCGCAATACACCACAATGGAGGCATCTTTGGCAACGCCGCTCAATTGCTTTTTGAGCTTGTCCACGTTTTCTTTGTCATTGGTCATGCCGATGGCGGTGGAATGCGGAATGGACGCTCCGGGACCAACAGAAAGAATGAGAGGCAACTCGTTTCCTGCTGCCAGTGTTTTCGCCAGGTCGGCCGGTTCCATCAATTGCTCCTTTGTCCAGTTCACAGGATTCTGTGCATTGGACTGGCAAACGAGCAAAAACAACAAAGCGAAAAGAGCAAGGGCTTTTTTCATAAAAAGAATTTGCGCTAAAGATAAACAACGAAGCCGATCGCCAAGGGCTATCAGCAATTTTAAGAAAACCCATAGAGCGCAAATTTTTGGCGGACATAGGCGAGGATGCAGGTCAAATCGGGCAGGATTCGTTTGGGTAAAAAGAGAGCGGGAAAGGCTGTTGATGGCTTCCCGCCAACGGCTTTTTTTCATCGGCGCAAAGAACCTTGAACCGGCACGTTGGCGAAACGCCACAGTGAGCAAAAGTACCATTTGACAGAGACGCTGACGGCCGTAACCCCGACCAAAACGCAATCCTTGCCTACCTTTGCGGCCATTCACTCATCAACGAAACACTTAGCATGCTGAAGAAAGACCACACCGCTCCCGGCGGCATTCCCATTTCGCTTTCCCTTGAAGATACCCTAATCCAATCCGGAAGCAGCACCAAAACGACATCAGATAAAAGCCGGCTCCTGTACATCTCCCTTTTGGCCGTTGGTATTGGTGGTGTAATTGCCGTCGTTGCCAAACTGCTGGTTTACCTGATCAACTTTTTTACCAACCTTTCTTTTCATCACCGCCTGTCGATCGAAGCTGCAAGTCCTGCGACAAACACCTATGGCCTGTGGGTTATTGTCATTCCCGTTGTCGGCGGCCTGTTGATCGGCCTGATGGCGCTGTACGGATCGAAAGCCATTCGCGGACACGGCATACCCGAGGCCATGGAACAGATCCTGACCAACAAAAGCAAGATCAAACCGGCCATTACATTTTTAAAGCCTGTTTCAGCTGCCATCTCCATTGGCACCGGCGGACCGTTTGGTGCCGAAGGACCGATCATCGCAACCGGTGGCGCCTTTGGTTCCACCATCGGGCAAATCCTGCGCATCTCGCATTACGAGCGGAAGATCCTGCTGGCAGCAGGTGCCACGGCCGGTATGTCGGCGATTTTCGGAACACCCATCGCGGCGATTTTCCTGGCCATTGAATTGTTGTTGTTCGAATTCTCACCACGCTCCATTATTCCGGTAGCACTGGCCTGCATTACCGGTGCGGCGGGTCACCATCTTTTATTCGAAGATGGTTACGTTTTTCCCATGCCGGCCGTTTCTGTTCCCGGCAACGAGGCGCTGGCTGTTTACAGTGTGATCGGGATCGTTATTGGCCTGCTTTCCGCACTCGTCACACGCATTCTTTACTGGGTCGAAGATGCGTTTGAAAAACTTCCCATACACTGGATGTGGTGGCCGGCCATCGGCGGACTGGCCGTGGGCATCATCGGCTATTTTGCTCCCCGCACGCTGGGTGTGGGTTATGACAACATCACGTTACTTCTTTCCGGCAAGCTGGCCTTGCAGGTAGTGGCATCGCTTTGCGTGCTGAAATTTCTTTCCTGGGCCATTGCGCTTGGCAGCGGCACATCGGGAGGAACACTGGCACCGCTGCTGACAATCGGTGGCGCCACGGGCATCCTGCTGGGCATGGCGGCTACCTCTCTTTTTCCCGGCGCTGGCGTAGTGCTGCCTGTTGCGGCTATGATCGGCATGTCGGCCATGTTTGCCGGCGCCTCCAGGGCGCTGCTTACCTCCATCGTATTTGCAGTGGAAACTACCGGCCAGGCCAACGCTTTGCTGCCGCTGCTGGCGGCCTGTATCGCTTCGTATCTTATCTCGTACTTCCTGATGGAGAACACCATCATGACGGAAAAGATTGCCCGCCGCGGCGTGCAAACACCACACATTTACGAGCCCGATATTCTAGACCGCCTGACCGTGCAGCAGGTCATGACCGCAGAAGAATTTGTCTTGAGTGCCGACAGCACGCTGGAAGAAGTGCGGGCCTGGCTCACGGCAAACAAAAAGGCCCAGCGCAATTTTTACATCGTGGCAACATCCGACGGTACGTTCCGGGGCGTCGTCAGTGGGTCCAACCTGTTCAGCATGCACCATCCTACCGACCGCCTGACCGGTGAATTGATCAAACGAAAAGCCTTTACTGTTACCCAAAACGAACCGCTGAAGGCGGCCGTTGAAATGATGGCAAACGAAAACATCGATGTGTTGCCCGTAACGGATCCGGCCACCCAAAAAGTGGTGGGGCTTTTATCGTACAAGGATATTCTGCAGGCGTACAAACACCAGTTTGCCGAACACGAAGCCAGCACGCATATTTCGCTGCGCAGAAGAACACTCAAGATTCTTTTACACGGCAAACGGCGCCTGACCATGCTGAAAACAGTTGAGGAACAATAAGGCTATTTTACTAATGAATAGATAATGTGTCGGCAGTCAGCAATTGGCGTCGATTAGGACATTCACGGATGGCTGATTGCCGACTGCCTCCTCGTTCTCAACCGGCCCATCCAGTTTAAAACGGCAACCTATTTTACTTCAATTCTTTTTGCAGCGCTTCGATGGCGCAGGCGAGATAAACCATTGGCGCCTGCCAGTTGATAGCAATTTCGTTGGAAGCATAGGAACAAACACTGTCCACATAAGCCAGCTCCGGTTCGGCAGAAGGATATTGACACTTGTCCTGCATGCCCGGGTTGGGCCCGCCGGACAGCAGGCCCGGAACGGGATCATCGATGCCATCCGCTTCCGACGGACGGTGGTGCGGGTGCATCACCCGCTTGCTGCCAATGCCGGTAACGAACGAATAGCCCGTTGCGTTTCTTCCCAGGATGTAATCCAGATTAGTCAGTGCGCCATCCAGGTAGTTTTTGTTTTTGGTGAGCAGGTAAGCCCGGAGCAAGAGAATGCCCTGGTTGGCCGCCACGGAGTTTCCGCCCCAGCTAAAATCTTTTACGTTTTGTCCCATCACGGTGGCAAAGGCATTGGCGCCAACATTCGACAGGTACGTGGTAGCTATTTTGAGCACCGTGTCTTTCATTGCTGCAATCGTTGCTTTTGCTGCCGGAAGGTTATTTTCCATGCGGATCATTGTGTAATAACCCAGCATGGCCACGTTGCCCCAGGAAGGCAACTGCGCCGGGTCTTTCATTCGTTCCTGCACAACCGACAGGTAGATTGTCTCTTTTGTGGTGGCAAACAATTCGGCAGCCGCCCACAGCCATTCGTCCTTAAAATTTCTGTCGCCGTATTCACCGGTGGTGATGTCGGGATCGTATTTCGGATTGATCTCCCGCTGGCTGTAGATTACCGCAGGATTCTTCTCCGCCCACTGCCAGGCCTTCACGGCTGCGGCGCGGCAACTGTCGGCCAGTCCCGGAAACTGTTTTGAAAATTTCTGCAAGATCCGTGCGGCTTGTGCGGTCACGGCCGCAAAGTCAAGCGTGGCCGCCGTGCCTTTTTGCACCACGTAGCGGGGCAGTTTGG
Source organism: Flavisolibacter nicotianae (assembly GCF_003628535.1). Classification (GTDB taxonomy): domain Bacteria; phylum Bacteroidota; class Bacteroidia; order Chitinophagales; family Chitinophagaceae; genus Flavisolibacter; species Flavisolibacter nicotianae. The sequence continues at coordinate 56,412 of NZ_RBCI01000008.1, read as the reverse complement.
TCACTCCCGGCATCACCATACCATCAAAGGCGGCATTTGTCAGTTTGTGATACACACCACCATCAGCCGGGTCCTGCATGGTGAGCATCCAGCGAAGGTTATAAAGCGCTTCATTTAAAATATCGGGGACGTCATTACCGCCTTCCGGGATAACCACATTCAGCTTGCTGAAGTACTGCGGAAAATCTTCGTAAGCCGAAAGCAACGTACCCATCGTGATACCCGAGTTGACGATGTACTTGTTGTAATCCCCGGCATCGTACCAACCACCGGGAGAAGAAAGCACCGTACCGGCGGGACGCTGTTCAGTGGCCGCCGACGGATGCACCAAAACAGCGGTATCGGGATGGCCGGCAGGACGGTTCCATTTGCCCGCAAATTTCTTCTCGAGCGGCATGTCGGAACGGATAAAGTAAAATGCTTTCAACACGGTCTTTGCCGCATTGTCGTGAACGTTGTCGCCGATGGTAAATGCATAGGATGTTGCCACTCCCGGTACCGAAACCACGTATCGGCCTTTTTTGGTGAACGCACTGAAGTCTGCAGTCCGTGTGATGGTGGACGAATACCGCGATGGTTTCTCGTCTGAAAGCTTACCGGTAAACAATTTCACCCGGCCATCAGGCGAGGTTATGAAAAAGGTCTTCGCATCTGTTTTTCCGGTCACAACCGCAATCTTCGGCGCTGCAGGATAAAATCCCACCTGGTTTAATTGAATACGCTCTTGTACGGTCTGTGCATGTCCTGTCACTGAAACAAGCCATGCGCAAAGGGACAGAACGTTTTTAGACAATCGCTTTCCCTTTTTTTCTTTTAACCGGCATGTATTATCTGCTAATCTGCCTGACAACGGAAGCATACCGTTACCTGTTGCCAGCCATCTTACATTCCCAAGAAATATTTTTCTGTCCATTTGTATCTGATAATTGAAAAGATGATTGGTTTTAGACGTCACTGTATATTCGAATTATTTGTCAATGACCATGTACACGACCGAACGGGCGGGAAGGGCAACTTTGATACCGCCGCTGGTTGATGCGGAATAGGGTTTGATGGTCGTGTATTCCGTTGCAGGACCGCCCGATGGTTCACTGGGACCCATATTGTTCACATAAACCTTTCGCGAAAACTCGCCATTGTCGGTGCCGCCGGCCAGGGTGTACCAGTAAAACCGGCTGCCCGGCTTAGCGTTGTCCAATCCTACCTGCACAAGTTTTGCAGTCTTGTCTTTGTTTACCAGGATCACGCCTTTTTCACCCGAAGTAAACGACGACGCATAAGCCAAAAGGCCGGTACCGCCATACAGAAAACTGGAGGAAAGCATCCGGTCGCCCATCATTTTTTGAAAATAATACATGTAATAAAAGGCCGGCCGTGGATTCCATTTGCTTACACCGGGTTCATCGCCGATGTTGAACAGGCCGTGATCATTTCCGTTGGCCCATCCGTTGGCCAGGTCCCAGCGGCTTGTCATGCCGTATTTGTTTTTGATAGCTTCGCCCAATAGGATCGTTGCATGCATGCCGTTGATGAAAGACACCTGTTGCAGCGAACCTTCCGACGTAATATTCCATTCATCCAACGCAACCGGTTTTATCGTTACTCCCGCCGCTGTCATGTTTTGCTTTACATACGTCATCATGGCCGTGGTGTTATCGCTTGCCGTTGCCAGGATCGCGTCGGCCGACGCATTGGTTTTGTACGGCGTATAGTAACTGTGAATGACATAGTAATCCGGCTTGTTGGCAACAGCTCCAAAGACTCCGCTGTTCCAGCCTTTGTCGGCGGACGTTTGCCAGTTTTCGGGCTGCTTCTCTAAAATGTAAGCGCCGATGTAGATGGTTTTGCCAATCTCCTGCGCGGCTTTGCGCATCGAGTCGATAAACACGCCGACGTGCTGTCCATACAAAGCGCCGGTTACCATTTCCGGTTGCCCGTCCCTGTTTGCAACAGTATTGATGCGGTACCCGGCTTCCCAGGTACCGTTGCTCTCATTGCCGATCTCCCAGTATTTGGTGCGGCCATTGTCGTAGCGCACCCAATCTGCCGCCAGGTGCGCCGCCTGCGCAACCGGGTTAGGACCGGTACCATAACGGGCATAACCGTAATTAACAGTGATCAGTCCTTCGCTACCGGTTTGCTGCCGCAAGCGATAATAATTATCGACAGAAAACGTCCACGGGTCCGTGTTTTTTCCATACCAGTAATACGGCGTAAACGGTTTCCCCTCGGCATCCAGCAGGGATGCCGGCACATCTGCCGGCAGTTTGTTGTTTTCCGCATTCCAGAAGAACACATCACTGATGCTTCCGCCCGGAAAGCGAAGAACGGTTGGCTTCAGCGTGCTGAGGTGGTTAGACAGCGCAGGCTCCGTAACAATCTGTGTCATCCAGGTATTGGTATTTTGGCCAAAGGTGAACGAAGACACTTTCGTGATGATTTTCGACGCATCGATTGTCACCAATGCGGCCGGGGATTCCGTCGGAACTGCTGCCTCGGTGTAAGCGGTAGGCACGGTGAAGTTTTTGGGCGTCCATGTATCAAGAAAAAAACCGATGGTGTTTTCAACAGCAGGCTCCGTCGGCGTCACCACAGCGCCGCCGCCTGTGTTGCCGCCGTTCGCGTTGCCGCTGCCACTGTTGCTGGTTTTTTTACATGAAAATGAAAAGACAAGAACCAGCAATACGCTCAAAAAATGCAGCTTTTTCATTCGGTTGGATTATTTCATTTTTATCGTCAATGTCTTTCCGCTATATGTAACGGAATCAACGGCACCGTGCGGCACATCTATGCCCGCCTTGTTGTCTTTGGTAACCCACACAATGTTGAACCGGCGTTGCTGCAGCATGCCGTTGAACGAACCTTTGCGTTCACCGATCGTCAATGTTTTGCCAGCCTCGTTGTATTTCATCGGGATGACGGCAAAGGCACCTTTCTCGTAATTGTAATTCGTGCCTTCGTCTTCATAAAGATTGAACGAGCCATCTGCACCGGAGTACACGTACAGCGTGATTTCCTCAGCCGGCTTTTCCGACGTGTATTGCAGCTCCGGGCCGAACGGCAGGATGGAGCCGGCTTTTACATACACCGGCATGCGTTCGTAGGTCGCATCGGCGTTGATGCGGTTGCCGCCGCTTACAAAGGTTCCGTTGTAGAGATCAAACCACCCGGCGCCTTTTGGCAGGTACACCTCGCGACTCAGTTGCTTATAATTGATCACCGGATTGATCAACAGCGAAGGACCAAACAGGTATTGATCGTTGATGTTGTTCACCGCTGTGTCTTTGGGGAAATCCATCACCAGTCCCCGCATGAGGGTGCCGTCGTTGTGATAAGCGGCACCGGCCAGCGAATAGATGTAGGGCAGCAGGCGGTAACGAAGCTTGTTGTAGTACAACATGCTTTGATAAGCCGGGTGTGTTTCGGGAGCGATGTTAAAAATTTCGCGGTAGGGAAACTGGCCGTGTGCACGGAAAAGCGGTACAAAGGTGCCAAACTGGAACCAGCGGGTGTTCAGTTCCCGCCATTCTTCGAGGTCTTCTTCGTTGGGTCTTTCATATCTTCTTTCCACGGCAAAACCACCGATGTCCATCGTCCAGTAGGGACTCCCCGACATGGAAAAGTTGGTGCCGGCAGCGATCTGGTCTTTCATGTCGTGCCAGCGGGAAGCGATGTCGCCGCTCCACGTGGCAGCTGCGTAGCGCTGCTGCCCTGCAAAGGCCGAACGGGTGAGGATGAACACACGGGTGTTCGGATTGGTCCCCCTTTGTCCTTCGTAAATGCCTTTGGCATTTTGCATCGGGTAGGCATTGAGGTAAGCCGCAGCCGGACCGTTGTACAGTCCCACCATTTGCTCCTTGCGCTTTTGCGGCGACACGTTGGAAAGAATATCCGGCTCGCTGGCATCCATCCACCACGCATCCACGCCTTTGGTGTACAGCTTTTTGTTGAGCAGGTCCCAAAAGCCTTTTTGCGCGGCGGGGTTGAACGGATCATAAAACGTGGAAATATAGCCTTGTGCGATCCAGTCGCGCTGCCTGTCGGCGATGTTGCGCTTGTACAACCAGCCCTTGTTGTTGAAGTCTGTATAATTGGGGATGCCCTCGTAAAACTTGGGCCACACCGAAATCATGAAATGTGCGTGGTACTGGTTGTGCAGGGCCTGGATCATGCTCTCCGCGTTGGGGAAACGCTCTTCGTCAAATTCCTGACTCCCCCACTCGGCCTGTTTCCAGTAGCTCCAGTCTTCCACGATGTTGTCGAGGGGAATTCTGCGCTTGCGGAACTCTTCCACCACATCCATGATTTCCTTTTGCGTTTTGTACCGTTCGCGGCTCTGCCAGAAGCCAAAGGTCCATTTGGGTAACAGTGTTGCCTTGCCCGTTAGTTTGCGGTAACCGGCGATCACGTCATCCATGTTTTGGCCGTAAATAAAATAGTAATCGAGTGCCTTGCCGGCTTCGGAAGCAAAGCTGTAGCTGTTCCGCTCCTCTTCGGTTTGCGGCGGCAGGAATTTCGCGGTGAGGTAAGACTCCCCGCCACTGGGAATCCATTCCAGTTTAAAACTGTGCTTCTCTCCTTTTGCCAGCGCCACTTCCGTTACGACGGAACCGGGGTTCCAGGATTGCCGCCAGCGGTCGAACAGCAGCTTGCCGTCGATCCAAAGCTTTGCATACCCACCGTAGGTAAACCGGAATTTGTGCACACCGTTCCACTCGGAAGCGATGCTTCCTTCCCAGGTCACCACGCCGTTTTCCGGCTTGAAGGCTGCGGGTAAAATGAGTTTGGAATCACCCAGGAATTCCATGTTGATGCCGGATTCGGCTTTTTGCAAAACGGCGTCGGCGGGCTTGCTTTTGTCGTTGCTGTAGGTGGCGGTGAGCCAGCCCTGGTCCCCGTCTTTTGAATAAAGTTTCAGCGCATTCAATTGCTGGTAGGGACGCACATCGCCAAACTGCGTGACGGAAGCATTGTCCCACAAAATGCCGTAGTTCTTTTTAGAGAGCAGGAAGGGCACAGCCACTTCGGTGTTGTTCTGCCACAACAATACCTGGCTCCCCTTGTAGTTCATCACGGCATCCTGGTGCTGGCCCAGGCCATACAGGGCATCATCAGACGACGTTGCGAAATCCTGCCGCACACTGTACAAACGTTTTCCTTCAAAAACCTGCGGCTGCAATTGGCGGCCCACTTCTTTTTCTGCCAGGATCTTTTTTCCCGCTGCATCAAAGAACTGCACGGCGCCGGTTTGCAGGCTGACGACGGCCGTCAGTCTTGCGGTTTTCAGGCTCACCGTTGCTTTTGTGTTGGTTACCGTCCACTTTGCCGCTGGTGTTTGCTTCAGCACAACAAGACTTGTATCAGGCTGCATTTTTTTATCGGCAACAGCGATCACCCGGATGATATTGTCAGCTATCACTTTCAACTGCACGTCTGTAGCCCCGCCGCTAAACGGCGCATCGGGATGCACAATAAGGCCGTCACTTGTCCTGGTAAAATCACCTGCAAAAACAGAAAATGAAAACAGCAGGAAGCCAACAGCCGCACACCCCGCTTTTACCAACGAAGGATGGATACATTTCATGTGAACTTTATTTTTCGAAGAGTAAGTCAGAATTGGATACGAAGGCAAACTGCTTGCTGTTCGGCGACCACGACGGCGTGTTGATGGTGCCCTGTCCGCCGTACAAATACACCAGCACCCTGGGCTCACCGCCACCCACCGGCATGTTGCGGATGTACACATGTTTGTAGAACGGGTGATCGTCGGGTTTGACATCGTTTCCAAAGCTTAAGAAGACCATTGTTTTACCATCCGGCGAAATGTGCGGGAACCAGTTGTTCAACGTATCGTTGGTGAGCTGCGTTTGCTCGCTGCCATCGGGCTTCATGCGCCAGATCTGCATTTTGCCGCTGCGGGTGGAGTTGAAATAAATGTACCTGCCGTCGGGGCTGTACTCCGGACCGTCGTCCAGACCTTTTGCGGTGGTCAGGCGCACTTCATCGCCACCGGCGGAGGGGATTTTATAGATATCAAATTCATTGTCGCGCTGGCCGGTAAATGTGAGCCATTTGCCGTCCGGCGACCAACCGTGCAAATAGGAAAGACCGATGGGGGTGATCTGTTTGGGCGTACCACCGGTAATGGGCACGGTGTACACGACCGAACCATATTTTTTATCCGGGCTGGTCGAACTCAGTCCCAGCATTTTCCCGTCGAAGGAGATCACGTGATCGTTGTTGTTGTTGCGGACCTCGCCGGTATTGAGTTGCGAAACGCTCTTTTGCTTCAGGTAGAACTGGTAAATCAGGCCGTCTTTGTTGTAAAGAAGCGACTTGCCGTCTTTCATCCAGTTGGGCGCCTGCAACGATCCGGGTTCGCTGTAAATGATTTTCCGCTTGCCGCTTGCTATGTCAAACAACTCCATGTTGCTGCCAATGTATTCACGGTAAGGTACCAGGGTTTCTTTTGCTGGAACGGTGATCCGTACATTGTCAAAGCTGCCTTTTTCCACTACGTCTTTGTTGTGGGCACAAACAAACAAACCCACATATACGTCATCACCCAGGTCAATGTCGGAAATGTCCTGCGAGACGAACAGTTCGCCGGAATGCGCCACCGACATGATAAAGCGATTGCCCCTGCGTTCGAGCTGGATCACATCGGGAGCCTTGGTGTCAAACTTTTTTTCTTCCATAGTGCCACCGGCCACTTTCCGGTATTGCAGCGAGGTTAAGCCATCGCCATGCACCGTCGCATTGACAGAAGAAGAACTTGTGTCGAGTGATTTCCGGACCATCCACCCCAGTTTACGGTGCGGATCCACGCCTTTGTCCATCAGCTTTGCTCTTGCCTGTAAAATGAAATTGCCTTTGAGTTTGCGCCAGGCAAAATGGAATTCATCGCTAGCGCCCCAGATGTTGGCACCAGAACCGGTGATCACATAGGTTCCGCCGTTGGCGTCATACGCGACCGTTCCTTTGTGCAGCACAGGCCCGATATCGTTGTGCGATTCAAAAATGCCGGTGTCCTGTGCGCTTGCTTTTGTGCCGAGGAAACCAAGACAGAGAAAAGCAGCAATGACCGAAGGAATGTTTGCTTTCATATAGCGCTTTTGTTGTTGGCTGTTGTTCCGCTTTCCCCTGCTGCCAACGAAAAATCGGGCAGGGCCGAAATGCGGCGAATGATCTCCATACAGGCGCGGCTGTTGTGATAGGGACATTTCCACAAACCGACTTTGTCTTCTCCGGCCATTGGCGAATAATCTTCCTTCACGCCCCACACCCACTCGCCATTCGTGTTGTCCTTTATGTATGCTTTTACAAAATACCAACTGCGAAGCGATCTTTCCAACCAATTTTTCTCCCCGGTGATCTGCCAGGTGTTGAAAAAGCCGACCATCGCTTCGGCCTGCGGCCACCAGTGCTTTTCCCTGAACAGGTGTTGTTCATCCGTGTCATACTCATACCATAATCCGCCGTCTTCATCCTGGCCTTTCGCTGCAGCATCTGCTATCAGTGTCGAACGCCTTTTTACACTATCCAGCAGTGCATCATCATGAATACGTTCCGCTGCTTCCTGAATCAGCCAGGCCGCTTCAATGTCGTGGCCATAGGAAACGATGCTGGATTTACCATTCCATTCATCATCAAAGAATAAAATCAGGTGAGCCGTTTCAGCAGAGATAATGTGTTGCAGAAAAAGTTCAACCAGTTCCCTAATTTTTTCTTTCAAGCCTTCATCGGGCCAGGCGCGGTACAGGTTGGCAAAGCCTTCCAGCACGTGCAAATGCGTGTTCATGGACTTGCGTTCGTTGGCATCCCTGGCGCTCAGGCGCAAATCGCTGCTCTCTTTCCAGTCTCTTGTCAGCGCCTCGATGTAGCCGCCATGTTGCTTGTCATAGCTGTGCGCAACAATGTCCTGATACAACTGGATGGCAACCCCCTTCGCATTTTCGTCTCCCGTGGCCAAGTAGTATTCACTCAGCCCGTAGATGGCAAATGAAAGCGCATAGATCTGTTTTTTGGTGTCGAGCGGCCGGCCTTCGTGGTCAACCGTCCAGTACACACCGCCGTATGTTTTATCGATAAAAAATTCAGTGATGTAATGAAACGCTCTTTCTGCTACCGACCGGTATTTTTTTTTATTTGTAAGGTTGTAGGCAGCGGAAAAGCTCCACAGGATGCGGCTGTTGAGTACCGATCCTTTGGGTGCTTTCGTATGAACCGTTTCGTCATGATCGATCCGGCCGACAAAGCCGCCCTGCACATCGTCCACCGCGTACTTCATCCAGTACGCGAGGATGTTTTCCAGCTCCCTTTCCGTTTCGCTTTTGTATCGTTCCAGTTCTGTTTTCATACGTAAAAAAAAAGAGGGGCGGCTGCGATCAGCCACCCCGTTTTGTGAGAAACTGCTATGCGCTCACATGAGTATTTTTTGCTCCTTCCCGGAGGGCAAGGTTTTCTTTTTCCTTGTTTTTTCGGATGATGGAAATCAGTGCGTCAACTGATGTTGCTGATGTCATCCCATCGGCGGCCGTGTTCAGGCAGTAATCCAGCAAACGATCAATGGTGGACGTGGCCACATGCATGCGTGTGTCGGACGAAGCATAGTAAATGAACACCGTGCCGTCATCATCCAGGATCCAGCCGTTGCTGAAAAGCACATTGGAAACATCGCCGACCCGCTCCTCTCCTTCCGGCGCCATGAAATAACCGGCCGGCTTGCAGATCACTTTTGTCAGGTCGTGCAGATCGGTCATGAACAGGTATAACGTATAGCGCAGACCGGCCGCCGTGTTGCGAACGCCGTGCGCCAGGTGCAGCCAGCCTTTTCCGGTCTTGATGGGCGCAGGACCCAGGCCGTTCTTGGCTTCGTAAATAGTGTGATACGCCTTGGGATCGATCACCACTTCCTCTTCCACCACGGCGCACTCGATGCAGGCACTCAGGCCGAAACCAATGCCACCGCCTTTGCCGGTATTGATAAAGCCATCCTGTGGCCGGGTGTAAAACGCATACTTGCCGCTCACAAATTCCGGGTGCAGCACCACGTTGCGTTGCTGCGGTGATTTTGTTTTCAGATCCGCCAGGCGCTCCCATTGCACCAGGTCTTTGGTGCGGACGATGCCGCACTGCGCTATCGCCGCAGACTCGTCTCCCGCCGGTGCATCGGGATCTTTTCGTTCGGTGCAGAACAGGCCGTAGATCCAGCCGTCTTCGTGCTGCACCAGGCGCATGTCGTACACGTTGGTATCGGGTTCGCCGGTTTGCGGCAGTTGTACGGGATAATCCCAAAAGCGGAAGTTGTCGATGCCGTTGGGACTCTCGGCCACGGCAAAAAACGATTTGCGGTCGGCGCCTTCCACCCTTGCCACGAGGTAATATTTACCGTTCAACTTTATCGCGCCGGCATTGAAGGCAGCGTTGATGCCAAAGCGCTCCATCAGGTACGGATTCGTTTTTTTATCGATATCGTATCGCCAGAAAACCGGCGCATGCTGGGCGGTTAAAACAGGATGCCGGTAGCGGTCATACACACCGTTGCCGGGCATCTCCTTTCCGTTTTGCCGGGTGACCAGTTGTTCATAGGCCGTCTGCAATTCGGTCAGCCGTTTTTCAAATGCTGTATTCATGTTCCTTTTTTTTGTTGCCTTGCGGCTGGTTGGTTAGCATGTCTTCATCCTCGTCCAGTTTGTTCCACCAGGTCTTTTTCAGAACGAGGATAATGACCGTCAGTATAGCAATCGTGATGAGTAACGGAAGTTTCATCCACAGCACCACGTACATGGGCAGGATGGTGAGGCAGCACTGCGCAACGATGCCCAGCACCACGTTGAACAGATCAAGCCGGAAGCGTTTGTTGGGTTGAAAGGAAGGATCGTCCTTTACCACGTCGTTATGCACCGGCTTCCAGAAACCCCAGGGACGGACGGTACTGTAAAATTTCTTCAACACGTCCCGGTCAGTGGGTGGGGCGGAGTATGTGCCCGCAATGCAGCCAACCAGCGAGATCAGGAACAGCAGGGGCCAGTTGTACAGCGGTAGTCCTGTAAACACAAAGGGAAATACAAGTGCCGCCAGGATACCGGCCATCATGCCCCAGAAAAATCCGTTGGCGTTGAAGCGCCACCAGTACCACTTGAGCATGTTTGCTGCAATGTAACCGCCGTACAGGGCGCCGACAATCCATTGCAAAATGCTGTTGACATCCCGGGCAAAAAAGCCCAGCACCACCCCCACGGCCACCACCACGATCCCCACGAGATAATTCATGGAGATGATCCGTTTGTTGGAAGCGTTCGGATTCACATATTTGAGATAGATATCGTTGACGATATAAGCCTGCGCTGCATTGAGTGTACCGGAAAACGTGCCCATGAAGGCACCAAGCAAACCGGTAAGCACAAGACCTAATATACCCGCCGGCAAAAAGTTATTGATGGCGCCGGGAAGAATGCGTTCGAAATCGGTGCCGCCGGCACCATTAGAAAGATCAAGCTGGTTGTAATACAACAGGGCCAGCACGGTCAACCCAATGATCATGGAATACCGGATCGGCAGCAGGATGATAGACACAAAACCCGTCATCTTCGACGCCTCTTTCGGCGACCGGGTCGACAAAATTTTCTGCATGTCGTAATTGGGTGCCGGGCCGGCCAGGCTTGCCAGCGCACCTTTAAACAACATCATCATAAAGAAAAAGCCAAAGGGACTGAAACCATCTTCCGTGATCTTTTGGTTGACATCGGCAATGATGTTTGACCAATCCAGGTTGAGCTGCCAGCCAAAGAAGGGATCGGACCAGTGGTGCGGTGTATGCAAGGTTTGCCCTTGCAGATGCGACCAGGCAATGAAGCCGATGGCCAGGCAGCCAACGGTCATGATCAGGTATTTGATAAAATCACCGATCACGATGCTGTGCATCCCACCAAGGATGGAATAAAACATGGCGAAAAGCGTAAACACGATCCCGTAGAAATGGGCCACGTACTGCGGTGCCACGTGAAAAGGAACATAAGGCGAAACAACACTCCACGGAACAAAGATCTCGATGAATTTTCCCAGTCCTACAAAGCCGTAAGCCAGGAAGCCGAGGCAGCCGATGAGGGCAAAGGCCACCACCACATTGTGCGACGCTTTGACACCTTTTCCCTTCAGGCCAAAGCGGGTGGCCAGCCATTCGGCACCCGTATCTGCATTGGAGCGGCGCAGCCATTTGGAGAGGTACATCATGTTGAACACCTGGTTGAACACAGGCCAGAGCCAGGGTATCCAGATGCTCTTGAAACCGTAGACAAAGCACAGCGCCACCATCCACATCGTGCCGCTGATGTCGAACATGTCGGACGCATCGCTGAGCCCCAGCAGGTACCAGGGCAGTCGCTTGCCGCCCAACAGGTAGCTTTCCTTGTTCTGCCTTGCCTTCTTGCGGTAGTACCACCCGATCATTACCATCATCAAGAGGTAAACAACGATGCAGGCAATGTCTATGAATTGTAATCGCATTTTCTTGAGTAAAAATTCAAAAGGCAAAAGATAAAACGCCGCAGCAAATCAGCCAGATTTTCACTTTTTAGTTTTGCCTTTTGACTTCATAAATATTCTTCAAATCGTTTTCGAACAACGTGTACGGATCATTGTAAAATTTTAAAAAATCCGGCACGCTGCTGTGACCAGGAAAGGGTGCATAGTAGTGTGTCGGGCTGTGCTGATCGTTGCGCCAAACCAACACATACGAAAGACGCATACCTTCCGACTTCATCACTTTCAGCAACACATCATTCCACCAATTCGAATTGGGCAGAGACTCCAGTCCTGTTTCGGTAAACGCCGCGAGCTTGCCTTTCTTCACCGCATAGTCCGAAACGATTTTCAACTTCCGGATCGCGGCATCGAGGTTGTACTTTCCGTCGCGGCCCATGTCGCCGTAGTTGTCGATGCCCACCATATCCACCCACGCGTCGCCGGGATAGCGTTGCAGGTATTCCTCCTCGCTGTTGAAACGGTTGTCGGGGGAAAACGCGTAGATAAAATTGTGCACGCCAACACTGTCTCGTAAATACGAAACGGTAAAGCGCCACAGCGAGACAAATTCTTCTTTGGTGCAATGCGGTGCGCCCCACCAAAACCAGCCACCATCAAATTCATGAAAGGGACGAAAGACCATCGGCACCAGCTTTCCGTCCTTTCCTATTGTGCTCTTGGCCCAGTCGCCAATGCCGCGTAAGATTTCTTTATAGGTGTTGTTGGCCTGTCCGCCGGGAATGATGTATTTCACGGCCGGCAGCGAAACGGAATCTTTCCAGTAAAACCCGCCCGGAGAAACGGGGTTGTTGAAATGCCAGGCAACCGTTGTCACGCCACCGCGGTTGTAGGTTTCTTCTACGGTTTTGCGGACCCGTTCTTTTTCCTTTTGCACAGTCGCCGCCGGCTGGCCGGAAAAGCCACTCAGGTCCACGCCAATCACGGCGGGGTGCGAGCCGGTCACCGACTTTACATCCGAACGATTTTCTTCTCCTGCCCATCCATGCCCGTACTCGGTGGCATGCTGGTGGCCGAAAAGGGTATGTTCTTTGGATAGCGCCAGCAGGTTTTGAAACAGGGCCCTTGTTTCGGGTGTTGCTTTTTCATCAACAAGACTTTCTGCACTCGTCCCTGACGAAGAACCTGTAACCGCCAATTTGTGATTGCATCCAAGGGCTATCGAACCGATTAAAACAAAAAGCGAAATAGGAAAGCGCATGGTTTTCAATAGTTATTTTTATTATGGCTGTTGACGACCGGTCAACAAATTATTTTGCAGAGAGCCAACAGAGGGATTCTTCATTACTCCTTATTGCTCCTTTGCTTTGCGCGAATATCATTTATACATGTTCTCGTTCGTCACTTCATTTTGAAACAAGGTTTTAGGTTCGGCAAAAAACGCTTGAAAATCCGGTGCGCTTTTTTCGCCTTTGTACGGCACGTAAAACTCGGCCCTTCCGTTAGGTTTGAAACCGGCATTTCGCCAAGCCAGTGCAAAGGAGATGCGATGGTTTTGCAAACTCTTCCAGAGCACGCCTGTCCACCAGGTGCTGTCGGGGATGGTGCCGTAGCCAAACTCGGTCAGTGCCGGGAGCTTATTTTTTTCAGCCGCGATGCTTTCGAGGCTGGTCAGCATGGCGTCGATGTCTTTGACAAAATTTGCGTTGGCCTTCTCTCCGTTTTCCCGCTGGTAGATGTCAAAGCCGATCACATCCACCCACTCATCGCCGGGGTAACGTTCCAGGTATTCTTCCCTTGAAGCAAAGCGATCGGTGTTGAATGCATAGAGCAGGTGGTGAATGTTTTTCGTGTCGCGGAGATAGCCAACGGTGAATTGATAAAGCTGTTTCAGTTCGCCCGGTGTACAATGTGCTTTCCCCCACCAAAACCAGTTCCCGTTTAGCTCGTGAAAGGGCCGGAAGATAATGGGAATGGCTTCGCCCTTTTTGCCTTTGAGGCTTTGCAAAAAGGTGGCGATTTTGTCAAGCCATGTTTGGTACAGGGCGTGCTTTTCACCGCCGGGAAGAACAGCGGCAACTGTGCCGGGAGCAGGATCCCAGGCGGTCTTGCCGGTCAGTGGGTTGTTCAGGTGCCAGCTCAGCGTGACGACACCACCGCGATCGTAGGCACTTTGGATAAAGCCACGCATCTTGTCAAAGGGCACGCTGTCCAAATTCACGGGATGATCCACTTCCAGGCGCCCCAGCTCAAAACCATACACGGCCGGGTAATCGCCGGTGACGTCTTTTACATCGCTGCGGCCAGGTTCATACTTCCAGCCCACGCCATAAGCCAGGTCGTCCTGGTGACCGAACAGGATGCCTTTTGCCAACAGGCGTTTTAGATTTTTATAGAGCGCAACCGTTTCATTGGTTGCTTTTTGATCGATCGGCAAATTGGAGGAAGATGATCTTGCACCGATTCGATTGGCATACGACGTGATCACCTTCCAGGTAGACGAATCGCTATCAAATACCGTGTTCAACCCCTGTTCTTCCATCGGCGGATCGCCCATGTAGTCATCGCCTTTCTTCCAGAAAATTTGCCCTTTGTGCGGCCGTGCCGAACCGCCGAAGGCCCAGAATCCGGCACCCCCGATCGCACCACTTGTAGCCGCGCTTTTTTGCAGGTAAGAAAAAATCGTATCGTAAAAACGGTCGCGGTAGGTTGTGGCCGTAGAAGGATCAAACGAATGTCCGTCACGCGGCAGGCCAAATTCCTCGAGCACCATCGGCTTTTGCAGGTTTTGCGCAACGGCAGCGTGTTGTTCGATATAGTCTTTTGTTTTTTCGATCACGTTGCCGAAGCCTTTGGCAATAGCCGTGTCACGAAACCAGCTCCAGTTCTTGGGCCAGATGTGAATGGTGAGGTAGTCAACGTTTTTGTCGGCATGAACCGTTTTAAAAAGGTCCATGTTCTCGGTGCCCATATAGCCTTCGTGACCGATGGTAACAAGGTGGTTCTTGTCCTTTGCTTTAATCATCGCCGCCACGCTGCTGATCCATTTTTGATAGTCTTCATTGGCAGACGGACGCATGGGTCGCGGCTCGTTGGCCAGTTCCCAGGCCATGATGGCGGGATCGCTGCTGTATTTCTTTTTGGTGAGCGAATTTGTCCGATCCAGGAGAAGGGTCACCTGCTTGTTGTAGGCTTCCTTGCACGGTTCGCAGGTGTAAAACTTAGCGACGATGTCACGCTGTTCGTCCCATGTCAGTTTTCGTGTTTTCTGATCGCCGGGTACCTGGTTGTTCCAGATCAGGTATTGTTGAAAGCCACCGCTCCACTCCCAGTTGTTGCTGAGAAACAAAACGGCTTTCATGTTGCGCCGGCCCATTTCGGCCAGCAAAAGATCAAGGCCTTTCAACACCTGTTCGTTAAACCTGCCTTGTTCGGGTTGAAGGGGCGGTCCAATGCGTTCCACGCCGTTGATCAACCCGCTGCCTTCCGCACCCACCACCACGCGGAGGTTTTCCACGCCTTTGCGTTTCAGAAAGTCCAGTTCTTTTTGCAGGCGCAGCTTTCCCCGTTGCGGATCTTTTTCCAGCCCGAGCAAACCACCGTACCAATAGTTTGTACCGATGTAATAGTACGGCTTACCCTTGTACACGAAATGCGAACTTTCAGTTTTTACAAAGCCCTGTTGCGCCGCCAGGCTGTTTGCCAGCAGCGAGCTGCAAAGGATCAAAAGTGTAGCCAGGTATCTCGCTGAACCGGTCATTGATTAAACTGGGTTTGTTGTAAGGAAAGGAACAAGGTAAAAAGAACTGGTTCATTTCAGCGGGTGAAATGAACCAGTTTCCGTTGCGGAAGAGCAGATGAGTAAACAAAACGCTGTCGTTGCTGATCTGCCTCCCGTTTGTGACTTTTTTAATTCAAGCCAACGGCGTCAACAAAAACGGTAAATCCACCGGTTCCGTTCCACTCTTTCAGGATGACATCCGTGATATTCCCCGTAGTTGTCAAACTGGAAAGGGGAATTTCATAGTCGGTCCACTTGCCTTCTACCACGGTAATCGTGTATTTGTCGGCACCATTGATGCCCAGGTTCACTTTTTTACCACCGCTGCCAGCTGCGCCGAAAATGGAAAGCTTGAAGGTGGTATAAGCACCGGTATTTACGTTGGCACCGCCCAGTTGAAAGGGAGAGCCCCAGCCGCCGACATAGTTAATCTTGATCGACTTGGCGCCTTCCCGTACCGGGGCGGTGTTGTTATAGTCTTTGGTGCCGCCCCAACCGTCGCCGACCCAGCCATTCCAATTGGCTGTTACAGCGTCTTTATAAAGGGGCAACGCAATCGTTGGTGGTGGCGCATCGCCGGTAATTTCCAGCGCATCGGCCGATTGAACGGTCAGTGTGGAATTGTGCACACCCAAAACGATTTTCCCTCTCAGCACACCCATCGGAACGGTGACCACTAATTGCGTCTTTGATTGGCTGACAAACGTTTTCACGGCCGGCGCATTGGCAAACATCACTGAGTCAACGAGGTCAAGGTCGGTACCGGTGATGGTGACGTTGGTACCCGGATCAACTGGACTGGGCGAAAATGCCGTGATGGTCGGCAGCAAAACGACCAGGTCGGAAGACGACTGCGTTTGTACACCGGATGCCGCCACCAGGCTGACCTTCCCGCTTTTTGCCCCGGCTGGAACTTTTACCACGAGCTGCGTCGCGGACTTGCTGACAAAATCAGTAACCGGTGCTGTAACGCCGTTGAACAATACCTGCTGGGCCAGATCCAGGTTGGTACCGGTGATAGTCAGATTTTCGGAATTTTTCACTGGTGTTGGAGAAAGGCCCGTTGCCATGGGTAAAGTTACTTTCAGTGTATCGGCTGTTTGAAATTCGGCCGAATCCGTGCCGGTGTAGGCAATCACCAGCGGTCCTGTTTGTGCATCGGCCGGAACCGCCACCACCAGTTGGTTGAGCGACTTGCTCACAAAACTGGTGACCGTTTTGTTCCGGGAAAACGTGATGCTTTTCACCCAGTTGAGGTAATTACCAGTCAGGGTAATGTTTTCGCCGGGACGTGCCTGCGGCGTCATGGAGGCCACGGTGACACTTGTCTTGACGTTCAGGTTGAATTGCGTTTTGGAAACCACATCGCCCTGCGCTGTTTTCAGGGTCACGTAGCCTTTTTCGGCGCCCTGCGGCACCAGCAGCAAGATCAGTTCGGATGATTGTTGCTTAAATGCCACTTGTTTTACCGCGGCATTGGTGCCGGTGAAATCCACTTCTGTGACCTTGTCTAAATTCTGGCCGAAGAAACGCAGGGTATCACCGTGGCGGGCACCTGTAGGCCCAAAGCTGAGCAATTTCACAGTGCCGTCGTTTTCGTTGTCATTCTCTTTTTTGCAGGATGCCAGCACCCCTATCGTCAGGAGAAGGCAAAGCATGGTAAGCAGTCTGGAATTCGTTAGCTGGATCATTAGAATCAGTTATGTCTTAAAGGATAGTTTATTTGTCAACTTTTGGAACGACCCGGAGGTTGTCGAAAGCAATGTCTGCATCCAGCGAGCCCGGGCCATGGAACCACACCTTCACGCCATAGCCTTGCGGACGCAGGCCCCAATTGGTCGTGTAATGCGCCACCACTTCATTGAAGGGAACGGTAACGGTTTGCCATTTGCCTTTTGTATCGAACGGCGGCTCCCAGAAATACGGCTCCGTGTTCCAGTCGGGATCCGGGCCATTGATCTGGCCGATCATGATTTTGATACGATTCCCATTATAGGGCTTCAGCGTGTTGATCTCAAACTTCAGGTTGTACTTGGAAGGATTAATCACCGCATCATCGGGCAGGTTATGACTCGATGCCAGTGCATCTTCCTTGCCGCCGGCAAACTCCGTCCAGGCCCAGGAACCGATGTTTTTTGTAATGCGCAGGAAGTTGCCGCTGATGGCCAGCGGATCGTTGCCGGAAACCACCATGTCCTGTCCCCACCAGCCCGACCAGGGATCGCTGGTGATCAGCAGGTTCCGGTTGTCGCGGAACCAGAAGTCGGATTTGGTTTCGCCGAAATTGGTCTTCACCGTAATGGGTCCGGGCAGTGCGCCGTTTGGCACCTTCACCTGGATCTCCTGGTCTTTCACGGACACCAGTTCTCCGGCTACGCCACCGGTGAAGGTTACTGTAAGCGGTTCGTAAAAAAAATCGCCCCGGATGGTGGCCACATCACCTGCATTGACATATTCCGACACCATTCCGCTCATCACTGGTTTTCCGATTTGAACGGTAAAATTGTACAAAAGGGTATTGCCGTTTTTGAAGACAAGTTTAATCTGGTTAGAAACCGTTTTTGGAATTTGGCTGGGCACGGAAACCAAGAGTGTTGTTTTGGTAATATACGTAGGCGTCAACCGTGCCGGCTGGTCGTTGAACCAGACTTCAACGGCATCCTGCAGGTTATCGCCCATGATGGCAATGAGCTGACCCTGGCCTGCACCGACCAGCAGGGAATCGGAAGCTTCCGGTCTTGTGACCCGTACATAATCGATGCGGGGGGCACCGGTCGATTCTTCTTTTTTGCAGGAAGCCAGCAAGCTTACCGCACCCGCAGCCAGCAGTACGACCAGGATGATTTTATGGAGGAATTTCATTTGTGTTTCAATTTCTTTTGAGAAAATTTTGATTGCGCTTTGTTTATGGATAGTCAACCGGAGCTTTTTGCAGGTTCGGCGCCTGTGCTAATTCTACGTTCGGTATCGGCAGCAGGAAGTTGCCGTCGCTGGCGCTGATGGTCCGTTCGCTGAACCAGGATGTTTTTGTAAACGTCCACTGGGTCGGGTTCGGCATCTGGTCTGGTTTTGTCACAAACAAACCCCTGTCCTGCGAATTGAGAATCGAGAAGGCTTTCGAGGGATTCCAGTAGTGCAGGCTCACCAGGTCGTACCAGGCCATGCCTTCCATTGCAAACTCCTTGAAGCGCTCCGATTGCACCACGTCCAGCGTCAGCGGCCCGTTGGCATTGGCCCCCGAAACCGTCCACGGCGCCAGTCCTGCTCTTGTACGGACGGCGTTGAAATAATTCACCGCCGCCGCATCGGTGGTGGACGTGTTGTTGCCGATCGCTGCTTCGGCGTAGATCAGGTACATCTCGGCCAAACGCATCATGTAGGTGTTGTTCGGGTAGTGTTGCTGTGATGCCTGGCCAGCCAGGTCAATGGGCGAACCGATCACATATTTTTTGATGCTGAGAAAGTTTTGATCAGCACTGGCTGCCGGTGCCGGGAAGACCAGTTTTTGTTTATCCGAAACTTTGGTGATCTCGGGATAGTAGAAACCGGGCAGCATAAAGGTGGCGTGCAGGCGCTGGTCCAGCGTGCGGCCTTTTAAGGAGCCATCCGGTTGTTCGGCAAAACCTTCGTATTGCTTGATCATCCACCAGGTAGCCCCTTTGTCGCCTCCCCAGCCTCCAAAGGAAATATCGGGGTTGTAGGCCAGGTATTCGGGCATGCTGTTTTGTGTGCCCCATACATTGGGCCCAGAGAACACCCACTGTAATTCAAACAGCGATTCGGTGTTGTTGTCGTAAGGAAATTTAAACAGGTTCTCGTAGTTGCTTAACAGCTTTTTGCCGCTGTTCTGGATCACCCGTTGCGCATAGTATTTTGCACTGTCAAGGAACTCCTGCTTGCGGGTGCCCCCGCTTGCCTCCACGCCGGCCCTGGTAAGGTAAAAACGTGCCAGCATCCCTTCGGCCGACCATTTGGTCAAGCGTCCTTCCTGCGAAGCAACTTCCGGCAAATCGGCTGCCGCGGCGCGCATCTCACGGGTGATAAAGCGCCATACGCTGGGCACTGTATTGCGGGTGATGGACGAATCGAAAAGGTGATCAAAATTGTTTTCGATTACCGGTACGGGTCCCCAGTTCATCACCAGGAAGCGGTACGCCAGGGCACGCATAAAACGGGCTTCGGCAATGGCCGTTCTGCGCACGCCTTCTGACACGGCCGGGCCACCGTATTTTTTCATGTTGTAGAGAAAGAGGTTCGACTGGCCTACCACATTGAAGAAAGCACGCCAGGAGGCACCGTTCTCGCCGTTATCGCCGGTCGTATTGAACATCACGTTGCCACGGTCGTTCCAGGCGGAGAAAGCCGTACCGCCACGGAAGTCGCCGAGGTTGTACATGGCTTTGTCGTTGTAGTCGAACCACACTTCGCTGTAGAGCAACGCCGTGGCAGACATCACCTGGTCGTCGGTTTTGTAAAAGTTGGCATCCACCACGGAACTTAATGGTGGTTTTTCCAAAAAGCTTTTTTTACAGCTTGTCAGCGCTGCAAAGGCAAGCAATGCACCCATGAGAGATTTTATGCAGTTCATCGTCTTCATATAAATAGTTTAAAAATTCACACTAATCGTTGCGGTATACATTGGCGTTAACGGGTAGCGACCAAAGTCAATACCGATGGCCTGGTTTTGCGCACTGGCACCCTGGCCGACATAGGCTCCTACTTCCGGATCGTATCCTTTATAGTGCGTCAGCGTGTACAGGTTTTGTGCGCCAACAGTTGCTTTTAGGCCTTTGATCACTTTGGTATAGCCCAGGTATTTCGCTGGCAGGTTATACGAGAGCGACACGTTCTTCAAGCGGAGGAAAGAACCGTCTTCTACAAAGCGGCTGGTGATGCGTCCGTAGTTGTTGTCGTTGGCGATCTGGTTGTTTGACATGCGGGGAATCCGGGTGCCGGCGTTGGCCAGAACGGGTTTTCCGTTGCCATCGGTGGTCACCTTCGCATAGTGCGTTGCCTCGATCAGGAGGTTGCGGCTTAAGTTGATGTTGTTTGGATTGCTGGCTTCGGCCGCGATGTAGTTGTAGATATCATTACCGTACGTACCGGTGATCAGGATGCTCAGGTCAATGCCCTTGTACGAAAAACTATTGGTCATGCCACCAGTCAGTTTGGGCCAGGGGTTGCCAATGTTGGTCATGTCGGCAACCGTGATCTTCCCGTCGCCGTTGATGTCTTTGTATTTCACATCACCCACCCAAATACCGGTGCTTGCATCGGTCGGCCGGCGGTTGCCGCTGTTATCGACCGGTACGGCGCTTTTGTTGATTTCGTCGACTGACTGAAAGATACCTTCTTCGACATATCCCCTGAACAGCCAGGGCTGATAGCCAATGGCCGCACGCTGTGTCCAGTTGTTCATCCACCAGGATGTTCGGTCGATGAACGCATTTTCCGAGTTCAGAGAGGTGATCTCTGTTTTGAAATGCGACAGGTTCAGGTTTGTCTCCCAGCGGAAATCTTTTTTGTTGATGTTGGTCGTATTGAACGTGAGGTTCCATCCCTTCGTTTGCAGCGAACCGGTGTTCACCAGCGGTGCACCAACTGAGCCGGGGCTTCCGTTTGTACCCATGTACCAGGGCAGGCTGGCGGCCATAATCAGGTTGTTGGTATTTTTCACATAGTAATCGGCTTCCACGGTGAACCGGTTGTTCAGCACACCCAGGTTCAAACCAAGGTTATTGGTCTTTGTTTCTTCCCATTTCAGTTTGGCGTTGGTGAACGTGGACGGGCGAAGACCCGTACCCCACGGCGTTGCGCCGGTAGCCAGCGGTGCATAGATACCGGAACCTGTTCCCTGGTTACCGGTCAAACCAGTTTCAAAACGCAATTTCAGTTCGCTGATAAACGGGACCTGGAAAAACTTCTCACGGCTTACCCGCCATGCAGCCGACACCGAAGGGAAATTACCCCACCTGTTTTCGGAACCGAAATAAGGCGAGCCATCCCGCCGGAACGTACCGGTCAGCAGGTAGCGGTTGTCGTAGTTGTAGTTGATACGGCCGAGGTAGGATTCCATCGACCAGGGGTAGGTGCCACCACCGTTTGTAGCCGAGATGGGGTTACCGGCATTTACATCAAAAATGTCGTTGGTCAGGAAACCTGTTCTGCCGGCGGAAAGCGCCTGCCACTCCGACTCCTGGGCTTCATGGCTACCCATGACCGTAATATTGTGCTTGCCGATTTGTTTCGTGTATTCAAGCAGTTGGTTCCAGTTCCAGTACCAGCTCGAATACGTTCCTGTTTGCAGCGACGATGTCGTGTTGTAGTGCCACTGGTCGATCTGGTAAGTCGGTGTATAGTAAGTCGAAATGCCGTTGCCGATGTTGCCATTAAAGGAACTGCGGAAAACAAGTTCTTTGGTCAAATTCACCCCGATGTTCAATCCGCCCAGGAACTGGCGCTTCATGTTTTTGTTTGTAATGAGGTTGGCCAGGGCCACCGGGTTAATGGGTGCATACTGGTTGGCACCGTTCACCGGGTCGCTGCCGCCCCAGGATCCGTTCAGGTTCCGCACCGGGATCTGCGGTGTCAACCGCAGGGCATTTGCGATCAGCGGGCTTTGTGCGTCGCCATAGTTGGTAGCGGTAAGGTTTTCATTCGTTTGGTTGAAGCTCAAATTGGCACCGATCGTAAACCATTCCCTTGGTTTGTTATCAAGGTTCAGACGGAAACTATAGCGGTTGAAACCGGATCCAACAGCCACGCCATCCTGGTTCAGGTATTCTCCCGACATATAATACGTCGTGTTGTTGCTGCCACCACTCAGGCTCAACTGGTGCTTGTTCATGGCAGCGTTGTTGAACAACTCCCGCTGCCAGTCGGTTCCCACACCCAGGAGCGAAGGATCTAGGAACTCACCGGGAGTGGTACCGCCGGCAATGGCATGGTACTCCTTCACCATCTGCGCATACTCACGCAGGTTCATGACGTGCAGGCTGGTTGGCGGCGTTTGCAGGTTGTATTGATAGGCATAGTTGATCTTGAAATCACCTGCCCGGCCACGCTTCGTTGTAACCAGCACAACACCGTTGGTACCACGGGCGCCGTAAATTGCTGTGGCCGATGGTCCCTGCAGGATCTGCATGTCTTCGATATCGGCCGGGTTGAGGCCAGCCAGGGGGTTGGACGTGCTGGACGAACCAAACGACACATCCTGATCCTGCTGAATCTGCACACCATCAATCACGTAAAGAGGTTGCGTCCGGTTGAGCGAGCTTACCCCGCGAATGGTCACGGAGATACCGCCACCGGGCTGCCCAGAGTTTTGCGTCACATACACACCGGCAGCGCGGCCCTGGAGGGCTTGCTCTACAGTGGTGTTGACGGTCTTTTCAATTTCTTTGGCCGATACCGATGTTTGCGCCGTGGTAAGGTTGGCCCTTCGTGCACGGCCGTATCCCACCACTACCACATCGGCCATGGCACCCGTGGTGGCAGTCAGCGAAACATTCACGACATCGCCGGTTCCAATCGAAACTGTTCGCGGCTGCATGCCTACGAACGACACCACCAGGGTTTTTCCGTTGGGCGGTACCGTCAGCGAGAACTTCCCGGCGGCATCTGTAGTCGTTGCTGTTTTGGTTCCCTGCACAGCAACCGTGGCGCCTGTCAGCGGTGCCTGTTTATCGTCGGTAACCGTTCCGGTAATTCTTCGTTGAGCAAAAGCGAGAGTGGAAACGAGTGCAAAAAGCAGTAATAAATGCACCCGCAAGCGTAGGCATTTTCTCATATAGCTTACATAATTTGTTCCAAAGCTATTTTGTCGCAGTCTAAAAAAGAGATACTTTTTTATCCAAGGGGTGTATTTTTTTCAACAGTTATGGATAAACGGTAAAAAACAGGTATTGAAAATGAACAAAAACCGGGATTCAGCCGGGGAAAAAATTTATGCAACCGATTGTGGTATTATCTTAACTTCATCCAGGCAGAATTTGCCGACAACCCGACTTGCTTATGAAGGACAAACTTCTCCGGGAAATCACGCCGCTGACTCAAAGTGATTGCTTCACCGTCTTTTCGCGGGTGAAAAACGAATTTGACTTTCCCCTGCACCAACACGAAGAATTTGAACTCAACTTCATCCAAAACGCCAGGGGCGCCAAGCGGGTCATTGGCGGACACATTGAAGTGATCGGCGACGTTGAGCTGGTACTCGTTGGGCCCAACCTGCGCCACGGGTGGTTTACCCACCAGTGCAGGAGCCGGGAGATTCACGAAGTGACCATCCAGTTTCACCGCGACCTGCTGGACGAGAAGTTTTTGCAGCGCAACCAGGCAAGCTTTATCCGCAACATGTTCCAGCAGTCGCTGCGGGGCATTTTATTTACCAGGGAGACGGCGGCAGCAATGGCACCGCGCCTGGACACGCTTCACCAGAAAACAGGCTTCGAATCGGTGCTCGAGCTCCTCTCCATCCTGCACGCCCTTTCCACGTCGAAGGACATGCGTATTTTATCCGACATCTCCTTCCAGGCAGCCGACACCGTCAATTACAACAGCCGCCGCATCGAGGCCGTTATGGCTCACCTCAATAAAAATTTTGAACGGGAGATCTCCCTGTCGGAAGTGGCAAAACTGGTTGCCATGTCGGAAGTGGCCTTTAGCCGGTTTTTTAAGATGCGAACCGGGAAAACCTTTGTGGATACACTGAACGAGATTCGTCTTGGGCACGCCTCCCGCCTGCTGATCGACACCACCCAAAGCGTCAGCGAAATTGCCTACCGCTGCGGGTTCAACAACATGTCCAACTTCAACCGGATCTTTAAAAAGAAAAAACAGTGCACACCCAAAGAGTTCCGCGAAGAATACACCACGTCCGGCGTGCGGCTTTTTGTGTAAGAAAACCATTTCCCTTGTTCCCCACCTTGCCGCAGATTGGATTTACGCAAGGGGGCGCTATTCGCGTTTATTTTTCCGGCTTGCTGGGGAGGGGTAGAAAAATAAATACGGCTGGTAATGTCGCGTATGTATTAGCAGGAATACTACTGTTAGGCCTAATTTTATGAAACCAAGGTTACGAATTTTTTTGTCGAGCTATTGTTGTCTTTTGGGATAGGCACAAAACAGATTGGCCTTAAAGCGGAAGAATGCTGACACGAATATGTTAATTAGTCACAGTACGACTTCAAAGTTTAATGTGATGAATGTATGGAGCAACCACCTGGCGCCACTATTACTATCCAGCGTCGCTAAAACTTATCAATCCTGTTTTATGAAACAGCGCTCAAAAATATTTCTACAGGCTGTCATTGTGCTCGTTGGCATAGGTGCGCTTGCATTCCTGCTCTGGGAGCCTCACCTTGAAGGCAGGAATGCTCACGCTACGCTATTTGAAATCTATTTCAAAGACCCCTTTCTGGCGTATGCCTATATTGGGTCCATTCCATTTTTCGTGGCGCTCTACCAGGCATTCAGGGTGGTGGGATATGCCGGCCAAAACAAGGCGTTTTCCCCGAAGGCCATGAAAGCTTTGCGGATGATAAAGTATTGCGCAATCACCCTCATTGGGTTTGTTGCGATCGGAGAAATCTTTATCATGCTGAGCGATAGTGATGACCGTTCAGGCGGGTTTTTCATGGGCATCCTCATCACTTTGGGCTCAATCGTCATCGCTGTTGCCGCCACTGTAGTTGAAAGGAATTTGCGAAATGGCAGGAATATAAAACCTGAAAACGATCAACCCGCCAAAAGGGGCAGTTAAGAAATCAGTTGACTTTACACCACGGAAATCGGAGTGATTCATCGCTTCGGGAACAGATTAATTCGAACCTGTGACGTCGCAATTTCATGAACTGCGTAGAGCAATGCCGGTAATATAATCTTGCCGCGAAGAGCAGGGAAGTGTTTCTATGAAATTTGCTTGTAGAACCGGACAGCAGCGCTTCTATCCAACGCCGGTACTTAAAATAGCCACTGCTCCGGGACCTGTTTGTTGGGCGTCTATCCTGAACAACCAAGTTACAACGCAGCGTTTCTGTTCAAACACAATATTCAATAGCAACCGGCAGTTATTTATACACAATCATCCATCGCATCAATTGGCAAAAAAATGAAAGAACAATCAGGCGTTGATCACGCAACAAACAGGTTGACCACTCTATTATTTATCATTTATTTGTGTGCCATCTACTGGATTTTACTATTAAAGCTCGGTGTACATTTTTCCTATATGCGAAACAGGCAGGCAAACTTCATCCCGTTCAATGAACACGTCATTTTAACCAGTGAAAATATTTTGAACGTTGTGATTTTTATTCCGCTTGGTGTATATGCAGGAATTTTATTTGAAAGATGGTCGTTCGGTAAAAAACTTTTCCTCTTTTTCTTCCTTAGTTTACTGGTTGAAGGACTTCAATATATTTTTCGTCTTGGGGCTTTTGATGTTACAGATATGATAACCAATACTTCAGGCGGAGTTATTGGATTCATAATCGCTAAATCAATTGAAAAAGCATTCAATAGCAGTGTAAAGGCACAAAAATTCATTAACAAACTTGCAGCAGCAGGAACGTTTTTACTGATTTTATTGTTATTCCTGCTCAAAATGAACATGCTGCCGGTAAGGTATCAATAAGCCATTTCTGCTATTTCAATGAACGTTCCATTTCTTGTGCCGGTAAACGAATACGCACCAGCAGCATGGCAACAGCAGGTTTGGCGGAATGCACGTTCACAATGCCAACTCTTGCCAGTTCCACCCTCCACTGCCAGTTTTCTCCTCGGTATTTTGGCTTACTTCAGCGACGGCATTTCATCCAGCGTAAGCACATAACTGCTGGCAAATAGTTTCTTCCACAGGTCGAGCGAATTGTGGATATCCTTGCGGGTATAGTCGCCGTACCAGGGCATGAACCAGGACCAGGCCGCGCCATCAGCCACCAGGTTGTCCACGTCGGGAATGGAGCCGCATTCGGAAAGCGTGATCATTTTCTTGGTCCCGTACAGCGCATTGAGCGTATTGAATTCGTTGATCTGCGAGCTGTGGTCGCCCTGCTTGTAAATATCCCTTCCCACAATGTCAACGTAAGCATCACCGGGATACCAGTCGTTGTCGTTGGGTTCCCTCGTCCATACCCAGACCAGATTTTTCAGCCCGTGAAAATTCACCATGCGGTCGTACATCACCTGGTAAAGCTTTTTGCAAGGCGCCGCCCCTTTGGCCCCCCACCAAAACCAGCCGCCGGCGGCTTCGTGCAGGGGACGCCAGATAACCGGCACGTTTTGCTCCTGCAGCTTTTTCAGCAGGCCGGCCACAAAATCAATGTCACTGATCATAGCCTTGTATTCATCGGAAGCCGGGTCGTTGATCTTTGACACGTCAAAACTGGTTTTGCTTGTATAAAACTCCTCGGTTTTCCGGGATGGGTCACGCCAGTGCCAACAGAGGACCGGAATACCGTTGCGGTCCCAGTACGTTTTGGCGTCTTTGATGGGCTGCTCGTTATCGTACCAGGTATAATTCCGGTTGCAATGCATGAAGTCCAGCCCAACGATGGCCGGCTCTTTGCCAGTATTGGTCTTCAGCCAGGATGTTTCGTCAAAACTGTTCAGCGTCATCACACCCGAAAGAATTTTCTTGCCGTAGTTGTCTTTCAAAAACTGGTACAGCGCTGTCGCCTCTTTCGTCGCACCGGGTGTTACAAGACCTGCATTGATGGCAAACCGTGGCGCTTCGGGTGGGGCCGGTGCCGGTGGTGGTGGTGGCGTGATCTGTCCTTCACCTTTTTTACAACTGAAAATGAAGAGGACTGCAAACAGGCAAAACAAAGCTTTGAGTGACGCACGGAACATGGATAGCAATTTTATCGGTGATGAATAGCCGGCACCGCCTTTTACAGCGCGGTCACTTTACAAACACGCAAACCCTCTCCTACAGCCAGCAGCGGGCAAAGCTATCCCGAATGCCTACAACAATTGGATACTTTCTTAACCATTCCATGCTGTTTTTCTGTTGTTTTCTCCGAACAAAAAGAAAACAAAAGAGGCAGGATCGTCATCCCGCCTCTTTTGCCAAGCTGATACTTTCTTATCCATTTTGAACACAGCCGCGCAGTTCTATTTCTTCACCGCGCTGGTGTCGACCTCCCAGTTATCGGTGCGGAAAATATTAACCGGCAGTCCTTCCTTGCTGAACAGGTTGGGCATGGCCGCATTGCTGAAACCAAAGCGAACGGCCACCGGCTTCTTTACCTCTTTGCTTGAAACGACCACCGAATTGCTGCTGATCTTTGCTTTTGCCGGGTGAAACACCTTGTCCTCACCGGCAACATAGAACTCCGTGGGCTCACCACCTTTTGTCACCAGTCCTGCACCGGCGTTGGCAAAGCGAATGCGGATCTTGTCGCCTTCCACCTGCATGCTTTCATACTGCGGGTAGTGAATGGGCAAACCGCTCAAACCATACGTGCGGCTCAGGGCAAGGTTGGCCAGCCGCTCTCCCACTTCTTTTTTCATTTTGGGATGAATGTCGTGGACGTTATCCACCAGGTCGTGAATGACCACCATGCCGGTATTGGGATAGCCCGCAATTTTTGTCTGCTGTTCCCGCAACAACGCGGCGACGTTCTGGTTACCATAATCGGCAAACGGTGCAATCTGCACAAAGTAAAACGGGAAGTCTTTGTTCCAGCCCTTGCGCCAGGCTTGAATCATGCTGGTGAGCAGCGGATAATAAGTGCTGGCGGTTCCCGTATTGCTTTCGCCCTGGTACCAAAGGCTGCCGGCGATAGCGAAGTTCTGCAAGGGATAGATCATGGCATTAAACGTGGCCGCGGGCCGGATGGGCCAGCCATTCGAAGGCGTCAGTTTGCCGGCTGCCTGCCGCAGTTCCGCGTTGGCCTGCACTACCGAATCCGGTGTCCATGCTTCTGCCGGTGTACCACCCCAGTTTGCATTGATCAGGCCCACAGGAACGTTCAGCTTCCCGGTTACCTCCTTGCCGAAAAAATAACCGACGGCACTGAACTTTTTCATTTCGTCCGGTGTGCAAACCATCCATCTTGCCTTTACATCATCCTGCGGGTAGAGCGACGTAGTGCGGGGAATGTAAAAGAAACGGATCTTTTGATTGGTGGCTTCCGCAACGTCTTTTTCGTAGGGAAGGCCCCAGCCGACGTTCATCTCCATGTTGCTTTGGCCGCTGCACAGCCACACTTCACCAATGAGCACATCATCCAGTTGAATGGTATTCGTGCCTTTTACAACGATGGCATAGGGCCCGCCGGCTTTCGGTGTTTGAATGTGTAGTTGCCAGGTAGCGGCAGACGTGCCCTTCGTCGTGTAGGTTGCCGTGTCCCAGCCCGGCCTGACTGTTACCGTTTCTCCCGGTTCGCACCAGCCCCAGAAGGTAACGGTGCTGTTTTGTTGCAAGACCATGTGACTGCCCAGGATAGCCGGCAGGCGTACATCCGCAAAGGCAGTAAAACCCAGGAAAACAAAAACGGCGGTAAAGATTTTTTGCAGCATAAGTGTCCTGTTTATGTGAAGTGAAAGTTAGCCAGCGCAGCTTGTTTGCACTGACGCTTGTTTAACGAATGCTTGTATGATTTTAATCCACTTTTTTTTGAACCACGGAGACAGGGTGAACACGGAAGAACACAGAGAAGCGCTTCGTGTAACACTGTACCCCTGTGCCTCCGTGGTTCAAAAAAATTATTCAGTTGATGTCTCCTCCAAACCTCTCCGGATACCCAGCTCCAGTCCCCGCAGTTCAGCCAGTCCTCTCAAACGACCAATCGCACTGTAACCCGGGTAGGTTTTCTTTTTCAGGTCGTCCAGCATCTGGTGGCCATGATCGGGACGCATGGGAATGGAAACGGCCCGCCGCTGCATTACCTGCACGATCTCTTTCACAACGGCATACATGTCGGTATCGCCGGCCAGGTGGTCGGCCTCGTAAAAATTGCCGTCGCCATCCCGCTTGGTGTTGCGCAGGTGAAGAAAATAAATATGGTCGCCAAAGCGCCGTACCATGCCTACCAGGTCATTGTCTTCCCGTGCGCCGTAAGAGCCGGTACAAAAGCAAAGCCCGTTGGCCGGCGATGGAGCCGCGGCCAGCAAGTCCGCTGCATCCTGCTCCGTGCTTACAATCCGCGGCAGGCCCAGGATGGGATAAGGCGGATCGTCGGGATGGATCGCCATCTGCAATCCTGTCTCTTCTGCCACCGGCACCACCTGCTGTAAAAAATAAAACAGGTGTTGTTTCAGTTTGGCCGCATCAATCCCTTCGTAGGTTTTCAGGGCCGTTAATATCTGTTCTTCGGTAAAGCGTTCCTCGCTGCCGGGCAACCCCAGTAAGGCATTGCGGTAAAGTGTTTCCTTTTCTTCGGCGGTCATGGTGGCAAAGCGATCTTTTGCTTTTTGAATTTGCTCTTCCGTATAATCGTTGTCAGCGCCAGGACGCTTCAGCAGGAAAAGGTCAAAGGCAACAAAAGCGGCTTTTTCGAAGTACAACGCCTTGCTTCCGTCGGCCATTACATAATTTACATCTGTGCGCATCCAGTCGAGGATGGGCATGAAGTTATACGTCACCACTTTCAGGCCGCAGGCGGCCACATTGCGCAGGCTTTGCTTATAGTTTTCGATGTGCTGCCGGTAGCTGCCCGTTTGTTTTTTAATGTCTTCGCTCACCGGCAGGCTTTCAATCACGGTCCACGTCATGCCCGCTTCTTCCACCTGCGCTTTGCGTTTGCGGATCTCTTCGATCGTCCACACCTCCCCTACCGGTACATGGTGCAGCGCCGTGACCACACCGGTGCAGCCGGCCTGTCGGATATCCCATAAACTCACCGGGTCGTTCGGCCCGTACCAGCGCATTGTTTGTTCCATTTGCATAATTGACTGATTTTAAAAAAACCTGTCCCAGAAGGACAGGTTTTGATGATATGATCGTTCTGTTGACTTCATCGATTACCAGTAAACACTGTACAGGGCAAGAAGGATTCCGCACACAAGCAACGCACCCACTGCAAAACTGGGCGACAAGCGGAACATCTTGCGGTCGACGATCATGCCGTGCGGCGTGACGCCTTTGCGGTTCTCGATATTGCTAATGATGATCATGCCGATCACTGCAATCACGAACACAAAACCCATCCGGTCGATGAACGGGATCTCGTAAACGGTATTGCCATTTGCCTGCGTTACCGGCACGGAGAAGCCCAGTGGATTCAGAAACTGCAGGTTCATTATCAGCGGTAAAAACTTAAAGATGACTGACAGGATAAAACCGCCGACGGTGGCGAAAATGGCCGCGTTCGACGTGGTCTTTTTCCAGAAAAAGCCAAGGATGAACATGGCAAAAATGCCGGGACTGACAAAGCCGGTGTATTCCTGGATAAATTCAAAGCCCCCTTTTTTATCAATGCCCAAAAACGGTGCGATCAGCACGGCAACCAGCATGGCAGCAATAACCGCTACGCGACCGATGGAGACCATCTTGTTTTCAGTCGCTTCGGGGTTGATCTTTTTCTTGTAAATATCGAGGGTAAAAATGGTAGCAATACTGTTGCACTTGCCGGCCAGTGAAGCCACGATCGCCGCTGTGAGGGCCGCGAAGGCAAGTCCTTTCAGTCCCGGGGGCAGCAAGTTTAGCAGGATAGGATAGGCCTTGTCCTGCACCAGTTCATTGCCGATGCCAATGGCCGATTGCATGTTGACATCGCCAACCGATACGTTTTCCTTGTGCAGCAGGTAAGCCGCAATACCCGGCAACACCACGATCACCGGCATCAGGAGTTTCAGAAAAGCAGCAAAGAGGATGCCGCCACGGGCTGTTTTCAGATCGGCGCCCAGGGCCCGCTGCGTGATGTACTGGTTACAGCCCCAGTAGTTCAGGTTCACGATCCACATGCCCCCGATCAGGACCGAAAGGCCCGGCAGCGAAATGTAGTTGGGATTGTCTTTTTTGAAGATCATGTGAAAATGTTCGCCGGCATTTTTGGTCAGTTGCTTGTAGCCTTCCAGCATGCCGCTACCGCCGTAGTGCTTGGCCACAAGATCCAGCGCCAGGTAGGTTGTCACCAACCCGCCAAGGATCAGGAAGAACACCTGGATCACGTCGGTATAACCAATCACCTTCATTCCACCTAGTGTGATGATGATGGCAAAAACGGCGAGGAACAACATGCAGGCCGTTAAGCTAATACCGGAAATACTGCTGATGGCCAGCGCACCCAGGAAAAGAATCGATGTCAGGTTCACCACCACGTAAAGCAACAACCAGAACACCGCCATGATCATGGCTACCGTGCCGTTGTAGCGTTCACTCAGGAACTGCGGCATGGTGTAGATCTTGTTGCGCAGGTAGATGGGGATAAAAAAAATGGCCACGATCATCAGGGTAGCCGCTGCCATCCATTCGTAGGTGGAGATGGCCAATCCCATCTTGAAACCGTTTCCGCTCATCCCGATCATTTGCTCGGCAGAAATGTTGGAGGCGATCAGCGAGGCACCGATGGCCCACCACGTGAGCGAACCTTCGGCCAGGAAATAATCGTGCGAGGCAGAGACTGACGCTTTTTTCTTTTTCTGGTACACATAATATCCATAACCGGCTACCACGATAAAATAAACGATAAAAACGAGGTAGTCGTTCAGGTGCAATCGGGACATAAATTTTCTTTAGGAATGAACAAGCAGGTTTGGTGTAAATGTAATAGGGAATGGTCAATGGTCAATGGTGAATTTTATGACGCTGTTTTCTAACGCACGGCTGCAGGCAAAAGCAGACTGCCTCTATTCACGATTGACCACTGACCATCCACGATATTAGATATAACGGTTGATGATGTTCTCCAACCACTCCTGCTTTCCGCTACGCACCTGGGGCTCGCCGTGCTCGATGGCATACTGGCGCAGGTCTTCCAGGGTCAGCTTTCCTTGTTCAAAGGCCTTGCCTTCGCCACTGTCGAAAGAAGCATAACGCTCCTGGCGGAACTTTTTATACTCGGATTTGTTCAGCACCTTGTCGGCAACAATCAGTGCCCTGGCAAAGGTGTCAATGCCACCAATGTGCGCATAGAACAGGTCTTCGGGGTCGGTGGAGTTGCGACGGATCTTCGCATCGAAGTTCACGCCGCCGCCCTGCAGGCCACCGGCCTCCAGGATCACCAGCATGGCCTCTGCCAGCTCGTTGATGTTGTTCGGGAACTGGTCGGTATCCCAGCCGTTCTGGTAGTCACCGCGGTTGGCATCGATGGAACCCAACACGCCGCTGTCGGCAGCCGCCTGCAATTCATGCGTGAAGGTGTGGCCCGCCAAGGTGGCGTGGTTTACCTCGATATTGATTTTGAAATCATTCAGCAGATCAAACTGGCGCAAAAAGCCTACGACGGTTTCCACATCATAATCGTATTGATGCTTGGAAGGCTCGGCCGGCTTTGGCTCGATAAAGAAAGTGCCCTTGAAGCCTTGCTTGCGGGCATAGTCTTTTGCAGCGTGCAGGAAACGGGCCATGTGCTCTTTCTCCCGCTTCATGTCGGTGTTGAGCAGCGACATGTAACCTTCACGTCCGCCCCAGAACACGTAGTTTTCACCTCCCAGTGCAATAGTGGCGTCAAGGGCTGCTTTCACCTGTGCGGCACCGTGAGTAAGCACATGAAAATCCGGATTGGTGGCCGCACCGTTCATGTAGCGCTTGTGCGAAAACAGGTTGGCCGTGCCCCACAGCAGTTTAATGCCGGTTTCACTTTGCTTTTGTTTCAGGTACTCGGTCATGGCCTGCAGGCGACGGTCGTTTTCCAGCACATCGTCCGTGTATTCCACCACGTCCACGTCGTGAAAACAATAATACGGCAGGCCCAGTTTGGAGATGAATTCAAACGCTGCATCAGCCTTTGCACGGGCTCTTTCCAATGCATCGCCGCTTTCATCCCAGGGGAAAATGTGCGTTGCCCCACCAAAGGGATCGCTGCCTGTTCCGGTGAAAGAGTGCCAGTAGGCACAGGCGAATTTGAAGTGCTCTTTCATGGTTTTTCCGGCCACGACTTTGTTCTCATCGTACCAGCGATATGCAAACGGGTTGTCGCTCTCCGGCCCCTCAAATTTGATTTGCGGGATATTCTTGAAGAATGTTTTTGTTGCTACTGCTTCCATTGTGATTGTTTTAAGCTTTGTTATCGATTAACGATTTGTGTCAAATCGGTTGTCTTTTGCAATTGTGCTTCCAGCAAGGCTTTCCATTCCCCGTACAAGGAATCGTAAGTGGCCGTTTGCGAGGGCTCCACCAGTCGCAGAGGCTTTCGTCCGGCAAAGGCCTCCTGCGGGTTGCCGAAGATCTTTGCTCCCACGCCAGCACCCAGGGCTGCACCCACGCTGCCATCGGTTTGGTAAAGTTCCACCGGCACACCGGTGGCGTTCACAAATGATTGGGTAAACACATCGCTCAGGAACATATTGGCCCGTCCGGCACGGATGATGCCTGGCTCCATGCCGTTTTCCCGCATGATGTCCAGCCCGTAGCGGAACGAAAAGGCAATACCTTCCTGCGCCGCACGAACCAGGTGTGCCGCCGTATGCAGGTTGAAATCGATGTGGTGAAAATGGGCACCGACGATCCGGTTGTTCAGCATTCGCTCGGCACCATTGCCAAACGGAAGCGCCATCAGCCCGTCGGCTCCTGCTGCGATCCTTGCAGCTTCGGTATTCAGGCTTTCATAGCTGTGCTGTGCCCCCACCATGTTGCGGACCCACCGGTTGAATATGCCTGTGCCGTTGATGCAAAGCAAAATACCGATGCGGGGTTGCGCCACTTCATAGTTGACATGTGCAAATGAATTGATGCGAGACTGCAGGTCATAACCCAGGTTATCACTCACGCCATAAATAACACCGGAAGTTCCGGCTGTTGCGGCCACTTCGCCGGGGTTTAAAACGTTTAATGAAAATGCATTGTTCGGCTGATCGCCGGCTTTGTATGTAACCGGTATTCCCTGTGTAAGCGACAACCGCGTTGCCACGTCTTCTTTCACGCCACCGTGCGGTGCAAAAAGCGGCTGTAGCGAAGGGATCAGTGACTCGTCAAAACCAAAATAGCGCATCACATCTTTTGAAACAGCATTTTCCTGAAAGTCCCAAAAAATGCCTTCCGACAGCGCTGATGTGGTCGTGGTGGTTTCGCCGGTAAGCCGCATGGCGATAAAATCGCCGGGCAGCAAAATTTTGTCGATGCGGCTGTACACCTGCGGCTCGTTTTCTTTTACCCAGGCCAGTTTGGCGGCCGTAAAATTTCCCGGTGAATTGAGCAGGTGCGATAGGCAACGATCCTCACCGATGGCATCAAAGGCCGCTTCGCCAATTGATACGGCACGGCCATCGCACCAGATGATGGAATTGCGCAGCACGGCCTGCTCTTTGTCCACGAGCACCAGCCCGTGCATCTGGTAAGCAATGCCGATGGCCCGGATGTCTTTTGGATTGTAAGCGCCGGTGCTGTTGCATTTTAAAATGGCCTGCACCGTGTGTTCCCACCACAGATCGGGGCTTTGCTCAGCCCAGCCGGGCTGGGGCGCAAGGATGTCGGCTTCCGTCTCGGGAAATTGTGCCGAGGCCAGGGAGGTTCCTATTCCGGCGTCTACCACCGAAACCTTTATGGACGATGTACCAATGTCGATTCCAAGTAACAACATAGTTGAAAAGTTCTAAACTACGAATTGCCCCTGTATTTCCGGGAAAAATACAGGCCGATTTCCAGGCAACCGCCAGTGAAAAAAAGAGGAAGGATGAGGAATCACCCCTCCGTAATCATTGCTATTTATTTATCTAATAACAAAAACAATTGCTTCTGTTAAAAGCGTCACGGCTCCCGCAACGCCGACAGACACCCGGCATAGACCGGCTTCTGGTTTTAGTTCTTGTCGTACAGCAGCGCGTAACCTGTTGCTCCCCAGACCGTCATCCCTGCAGCCTTCAGCGGTAAAGAATTCTCCACGACGGGTGATTTCGACGAAAGGACAGCCTCCTGTACCATCTGTTTTCTTACAGGCAAAAACTGCCAGAACCCGCAAAGCCAGGAAAAGCCGGAAGACGATGGTTAGTTTTTGCACAAGCATTTGGCGATTGGTTTTTTCTCAACAGGCCCATTGCTGCATGGAGTCCCGTAAACGGCATGACGGCATTCGTGATCGCCTATTCAAATTCATGTCGACACCCGTTTTTCGATTGTCAGCAGCTTGCCGTTCCTGAAACCAGCCTTGTGGCAAGACGGAAAAAAGAGTGAAAACCCGGCAGCCTACAAATGCGAAAGATCCCTTCAGCAAGCACGAAAACAATGCGATTTCAGGGACTAATGTAGGAAGAAAAAAAATTCATGCAACCGATTACATAAATCTTTTCAAAAAAAATTTACTTTAGCTAAGTAATTAAATATGTAAACGATTGTATGCGGGAAGCCAAAGAAGTCACTATTTACGACATCGCCAAAAAGCTGAACATCTCCCCTGCCACCGTCAGCCGGGGACTGGCGGGGCACCCCGGCATCAGCAAAAAAACAAAGAAAAAAATCATTGACACCGTGGAGGAAATGGGCTACCGCTCCAACCATTTTGCCCGCAACCTCCGCCAGAAACAAACGCATACGATCGGCGTCATGGTGCACGAGTTGAACAGCAATTTTATTACTTCAGTGCTGGCCGGCATTGAAAAGGTCACCACCGAGGCCGGCTATGATCTCATCATTGCGCACTCGTCGGAAAGCGCTAAAAAAGAAGCCGCCAATGCCCGCAACCTGTTTCAAAAGCGGGTGGACGGCCTGATCGCTTCGTTGTCATTTGATACCACGGACCTGGACCATTTTCAACCCTTTCTGAACAAGGATGTGCCGGTGGTTTTCTTTGACCGCGTGGAGCAGGATGGTAACCGCACCGTCGTGGTGATCGACAACGCCAAGTGCGGCTATATGGCAACAGAACACCTGCTTTCACAGGAATGCAAGCGCATTGCCCATGTCACGTCGAGCCTTAACCGGAATGTGTATGCGCAGCGCTACAAAGGCTACCGCGATGCGTTGTATGACAAGGGTCTTCCGTTTGACGAAAAGCTTTTACTCGTTGGCGACCTGAGCGAACAGGCAGGGATCGACGCCGCCAACCAGATCATGAAGATGAAGCCGCGGCCCGACGGCATTTTTTGCACCAATGACTTTGTGGCCGCCGTGTGCATGCGCACCCTGAAAGAAAAAGGGATCCGCATTCCGGAAGACATTGCTGTTGTCGGCTTCAACAACGACGCCATTGGACACCTGATCGAGCCAACGCTGACCACCATCAATTACCCGGGTATTGACATGGGTGAGATTGCTGCCCGCAACCTGATCAATCACCTGAAAGGCATCAGCAACCTGCAGCAAACCAATACGGTTATCGTTCGCTCCGAGCTGATTATCCGGAATTCATCAGTGCGAAAGAAAAAATAAAAAAGTTTCGAACGGCTCAGGCAACAGCAAGAGCCTTTCTTCATTTACAACAGACACAACTACGTGACGAAAGAAAAAATCGCAATTGTAACGGGTGGCGGCTCCGGCATCGGGCTGGCCATCGTTGAAAAATTTATCGCCACAGGTATCCGCACCATCGTTGTTGGCCGGGACGAGCAAAAACTGAAAGCTGCAAAAGAAAAATTCGGTACGCTGTGCGAAACCAGCTCCTGCGACCTGAGCAACCTCGCTACCATTCCCGCACTGGTTAATGAGCTGGTGCAAAAACACGGTCACATTGATATTCTGGTGAACAACGCAGGCATCAATCTGAAAAAAGAATTCACCGACGTAACCGATGAAGATTTTCAACGCATCCTGCAAACCAACCTCACGGCTGTCTTTGCGCTGTCGAGAGAAGTGGTGAAGTGCATGCTGGAAAAAGGGATCAAGGGAAGCATCATCAACATTAGTTCTATGGCCTCGCAATACGGCATACCCAAAGTGATTGCGTATACAGCGTCCAAAGCGGCCATCGAAGGCATGACCAAAGCCATGGCCACCGAGCTGTCACCCAAAGGCATTCGCATCAACTGCATTGCCCCGGGATTTATTGCAACCGACATGTCGGCCAAAGCCCTCAACAACGATCCCGAACGCAAGGCCAAGGCGTTGGGGCGAACGCCGATGGGCTACCTGGGCGATCCTGCCGACATTGGTGATGCAGCGTTGTTCCTTGCCTCAGACGCAGCCAAATACATTACCGGCGTGGTGCTGCCGGTGGATGGCGGAAACTCGATTGGCTTTTAATACATAAAACGCTACGAAAAACTTGCTGATGAAAAAACTGATTGGCCTGCTGTTGTCGGTTGCTGTTCTCCAGTCTGTACCACATGCTCAAAACATTATTTCAGACAAAGCGGAAGCAGGCGCTTTCCCGATCGTTTCGGCCGCGCAAAAAGCAACCATTGTTTTTGATGAAGCCGATGACACGCTGGTGCAGAAAGCAGCGCAGTTGCTGGCCAATGACATCGAAATGGTGAGCGGCAAAAAACTGCAAACCACCTCCACTGCCGCCACAAAGAACATTATCCTGGTTGGCAGCATGGGCAAGTCCCGGTTCATCCAACAACTCGTTGCGGCAAAAAAGTTGGTCCTTGATTCGCTGCAAAACAAATGGGAAGCCTACCAGATAAAGGTGGTAAAGAATCCTTTCAAAGGAATTGAACAGGCACTGGTCATTACTGGCAGTGACCGCAGGGGCACGGCCTATGGCGTCTTTGAATTGTCGAAACAAATTGGGGTATCGCCCTGGTGGTGGTGGGCCGATGTGCCGGTGAAAAAGAAGGCTGCGATTTACGTGAAGCAAAATGCATTTCTCTCCGATGCACCCAAGGTCAAATATCGCGGCATTTTCATCAACGACGAAGCGCCGGCATTGAGCAACTGGAGCAAGGAAAAGTTTGGCGGCTTCAATCACCTGTTTTACGAAAAAGTTTTTGAACTCATTCTTCGCCTGAAAGGCAACTACCTCTGGCCCGCCATGTGGGGCAATGCCTTTTACGATGATGATCCACAGAACCGGCAAACCGCCGATACCTATGGAATTGTCATTGGCACCTCACATCACGAACCGCTGATGCGGGCCCACGACGAATGGCGTCGCTACGGCAAAGGCAAATGGAATTACGATAGCAACGACGTACGGCTGCAACAATTCTGGCGGGAAGGTGTGCAGCGGGCCACCAATGAAAAGGTCGTCACCATCGGCATGCGCGGAGATGGCGACGAACCCATGAGCCGCGAAACTGCAACGGCGTTGCTGGAACGCATTGTGAAAGACCAGCGGAAGATCATTGAAGAGGTGACCGGCAAACCCGCTTCCCATACACCACAGCTCTGGGCCCTGTACAAAGAAGTGCAGGACTACTACGACAAAGGCATGCGGGTGCCGGACGATGTGACACTTTTGCTTTGCGACGACAACTGGGGCAACATCCGCAAGCTGCCGAAGCTGACAGACAAACCCCGCAGCGGTGGTTATGGCATTTACTACCATTTTGATTATGTCGGTGGTCCAAGAAATTACAAATGGATCAACACCAACAACCTGGCACGGGTGTGGGAGCAAATGCACCTGGCCTACGAATACGGCGTAAAGAATATCTGGATCGTGAACGTTGGCGACATCAAACCCATGGAACTGCCCACGTCCTTTTTCCTGGATTACGCCTGGAATCCTGACCGGTGGAACGAAGACAACATTCGTTCGTATTACACCTCTTGGGCGGCACAGCAATTTGGCGAAAAGCAAGCCAAAGAAATTGGCGACATCCTGCGCCGCTATTCGCAATACAGCGCCAGGCGCAAACCGGAACTGCTCGATGCAAATACGTATGATCTGACCAGTTACAATGAATGGTTTGAAGTGGAAAAGCAATGGGAAGATTTAGAGGCAGACGCGGAAAAAATCAACAAGCAGTTACCTGCAATCAACAAAGGGGCTTTTTTTCAGCTGGTGCTCCACCCGGTGAAAGCGTTTGCCAACCTGTACCAGTTGTACTTTGCCGTCGCGCTGAACAGGGCCAATGCAAAAGACAGCAACCTGAGTGCAAACGCCTATGCAGATGTAGCAAAGCAACTCTACCAAAAAGACTCGTTGATTACCTTACAATACCATCAACTGGCTAATGGTAAGTGGAACCACATGATGGCACAAACACACATTGGTTATACCTACTGGCAACAGCCCAATGTGAACGTCCTGCCCGCTGTGACGTATGTTTCAGATGGTAAGCTGACAGATACTGCAATGAACCCAGGATATAAAATTCCCTCTGCCAAAAGCCTGATTCCCAAAAACAGCAAGGGCAATCTTTTTTATGAGCAAGACGGCTATGTTTCCCTAGAAGCAGAACACTGGACAAGGACAGTCAACACCAACAATGTCAAATGGAAAGTGATCCCGGACATCGGACGAACCGGCTCCGGCATCACTACGTTTCCAGTGACGGCGTCAACTTCGCTAAGTACAACGAGCCCGCATGTGGAGTACGATTTTTATACCCTTAGAAGCGGCGCGGTGAAACTGGATTTGTACTTCTCTCCTACGCTGAATTTCCACAACAACGAAGGATTGCAATACGCCGTGTCCATCGATGACGAAAAGCCACAGGTCTTTTCGCTGAACAAGGACGACAACAATGTGCGGGCCTGGGAAAGCTGGGTCGCCAACAACAGTATCAGCAAAAACTCAGCGCATTCGCTGTCCAAAGCCGGTAAGCACACGCTCAAATACTGGATGATCTCGCCGGCGGTGGTGTTGCAAAAACTCGTGGTGGATCTGGGAGGGGCAACACCATCTTATCTCGGACCACCGGAAACCAAACGGTAAGCAGAAACTTTAAACGCATACACTTTTCAAACGATCACTTCTTATGACACCTTTCAAATCACCACTCTTTTTTGCAGCAGGCTTATTCGCCACAGCGCTCCTGGGCTGCAGCAATTCACAAAATGCAAACAGCACGGAAGAAAAACAAACAGCTAAAGCCGACACCAGCGGCAAGCACTACCTGTCGCAACCGCTGGTAACGCACATCTACACCGCCGATCCCTCGGCGCATGTCTTCAACGGCCGCATCTACATCTATCCTTCACATGACACCGCCACCGGCACAAAGGAAGATGACCTGGGCAGCCATTTCGATATGCGGGATTACCACATTCTTTCCATGGACAGCGTTGGCGGACCCGTTACCGATCACGGCGTGGCACTCGACATCAAAGACATTCCCTGGGCCGGCCGCCAACTGTGGGCACCGGACGCCGCTTTTGCCAACGGCACCTACTACCTGTATTTCCCCGTGAAAGACAAGCAGGATGTTTTCCGCATTGGCGTGGCCACCAGCAGCAAACCCGAAGGACCGTTTAAACCCGAAGCGCAACCTATCCAGGGCAGCTACAGCATCGACCCTTGCGTTTTCAAGGATGACAACGGATCACATTACATGTATTTCGGCGGGATCTGGGGTGGTCAACTGCAGCGCTGGAACAACAACCGGTACGACTCCACAAAAGGCAACCGCAAGCCCGATGAAGCCGCCATCCTGCCCCGCGTGGCCAAGCTGGGTGCAGACATGAAGAGCTTTGCCGAACCCGTCAAGGAAGTGCAGATCCTGGGCAAAGACGGCAAGCCGTTTTACGAGAAGGACAACGACAAACGTTATTTTGAAGGGCCCTGGATGTTTAAAAAAGACGGCAAATACTACTTCACATATTCCACAGGCGACACACACAACCTGGTGTATGCCACCGGCACGTCGCCGTATGGCCCATTCACCTACCAGGGTGTGATCCTGAATCCTGTTGAAGGCTGGACCACGCACCATTCCATCATTGAAAAAGACGGCAAGTGGTGGCTGTTTTACCACGACACGCAACTGAGCGGAAAAACGCACCTGCGCAATGTAAAAGTGACCGAACTGAAATTCAACCCGGATGGCACCATCCAAACGATCACGCCTGTGAAATAACAGGCAACCAAAGACACCGGAGGTTTTAAAAACCTCCGGTGTCTAAAACACCAACCTAGCCAAAACGATCAACCGAAAATTTTTCAAGACTCCTTTCCATGATGCGTTTCTTTTTCAGTGTCCTCTCCCTTTGCGTACTCTCCACCGCCGATGCACAGGTGCGCCTTCCGCGATTACTACGGGACAGCATGGTGTTGCAACGTGACACAAAAGTGAAAGTCTGGGGCTGGGCTGCACCGGGAGAAAAAGTGCAGGTCACCTTCAACAAAAAAACGTACAAAACCACAACGGCTGCTGATGGAAAATGGTCTTTGTTTATACAGCCCACCAAAGCCGGCGGGCCGTATACCCTGAACATTGATGGGAGTAATCACATCACGTTAAAAGACGTGCTGGCTGGTGATGTGTGGGTCTGCGCCGGCCAGTCGAACATGGTGCACCAAATGAGTTTGCACAGCGTACGCTACGCCGATGAAATTGCAAAAGCAAACTACCCGCAGATCCGGCAGTTTTGGGTGCCCAACATCACGGCCTTGCAAGGCCCGCAGGAAGATTTGCCAAGCGGAAGCTGGAAAGCCGCCAACCCGAAGGATGTGCTGGACTTTTCAGCCGTGGCCTACTTCTTTGCCAAATCGCTTTACGAAAAATACGGTGTGCCCATAGGCATCATCAACGCCAGCTGGGGCGGCGTGCCTATCGAGGCCATGATGAGCGAAGCAAGCCTCAAAGAATTCCCGAACATTTTAAGCACCGTCGAAAAAAACAAAGACACGGCCTATGTCAACGGCACCAACCGGAAAACTGCTCTGGCAGCCCGTCCGCCCCGTGGAGAAGACAAAGGCATGACCAGCGCTAAACCCTGGCACGATCCAACCTATGAACCCAAAGGCTGGCGACCGATTAACATTCCGGGTTACTGGGAAGACCAGGGCATCAAGGATTTGGATGGCGTTGTTTGGTACCGCAGGGAAATTGATGTTCCGGCATCAATGACGAATACACAAGCAAAAGTTTTCCTGGGAAGAATCGTCGATGCCGATGCCTTGTACATCAACGGCAAGCAGGTGGGCAACACCGGTTACATGTATCCCCAGCGCCGCTACACAGTTCCTGCGGGACTACTGAAGCCGGGAAAAAATCTGTTCGTCGTCCGTGTCACCAACAACGGAGGAAAGGGCGGTTTTGTACCCGACAAGCCTTACCAATTATTTGCCGGCAATGACACGGTTGATCTGAAAGGCGAATGGCATTACAAAGTGGGACAGGTCTTCACACCACAACGCAGTTTTGTCCCCGGCATTGCTTTGCAAAATCAACCGGCGTCTTTGTACAATGCGATGGTTGCACCACTCACCAGCTACACCGTCAAAGGCTTCAACTGGTACCAGGGCGAATCCAATGCCGGCCGGCCGGAGGAATACGCCAGGCTGCAACCCGCCATGATCCAGGACTGGCTGCAGAAATGGAATGCTCCCACTGCTCCTTTCTTCTTTGTACAGTTGCCCGGATTCATGGAGATGAGTTATCTGCCCACCGAAAGTAGTTGGGCAGCTTTCAGGGAAGCACAAACGAAATCCCTTTCGCTTCCCAACACCGGCATGGCCGTGGCCATTGACCTGGGTGAATGGAATGACATTCATCCCGACCGGAAAAAAGAAGTGGGCGAACGCCTGGCGCTGCAGGCCATGAAAGTGGCGTACGGTGAAAAGGCGTTGGTTGCTGGCGGTCCGCTGTATCAATCGGCACAAAAAGATGGGGCCAGGATCATACTTTCCTTTACCAATGTAGGCAGTGGCCTCATCACCAACGACGGCGAAGAACTGAGTGAATTTGCCATAGCCGGTGCCGACAAAAAATTTGTGTGGGCCAAAGCCAAAATCGAAGGCGACAAGATCATCGTGTGGAACGACGAGGTGCAAAACCCCGTGCACGTCCGCTATGCCTGGGCCGACAACCCAGTGAACCCCAATTTGTACAACAAGGAAGGCCTGCCGGCATCGCCGTTTGGGGCCACTGTCAATCCCTAAAAAACAATTTGCACACATGAAAAAAACAATTCTGGCGCTTTCTCTCTTTGCACTTGTTCAGGGAAAAGTCAACGCACAAACAGCTACTACCTGGAATGGAAAAAGTTGTGCGGTTGTGCTGACCTATGACGACGGGTTGAACGTTGATTTAACCAATGCCATTCCCGCACTTGATTCGGCTGGCCTGAAAGGCACGTTTTACATCTCCGATTATGCCAACCAGCTAAACAAGCAAATTGCCGGCTGGCGCAAAGCGGCTGCCAAAGGACACGAACTCGCCAATCACACCATCTGGCATGCCTGTGAAGGCGGCCGCCCCGGACGGGAGTTTGTGAAAGGCGATTATGACCTGCGGTACTACACTGTTCGAAGGGCCACCGATGAAGCAAGAGGAATGAACAACATTCTCAAAGCCATTGACGGCAAAGACAAACGAACCTTTGCGTTTCCCTGTGGCGACACCAAAATTCACGATACTGTTTACATCGAAGGCCTGAAAGACGATTTTGTTGCGGCGAGAGGTGTTCACGGCGACATGCCGACTATCGATAAGGCAAACCTCTACGATCTGCCCTGCTACATGATCAACGGCCAGTCCGGCGCGGAAATGATTACCCTGGTGAAACAGGCCATGCAAACCCATACCCTGCTGGTTTTTCTTTTCCACGGTGTGGGTGGCGAGCACGGGCTCAATGTTTCGCTGCCGGCACACCGCCAGTTGCTGCAATTTTTGAAAGCAAACCAAAAGCAAATCTGGGTGGCCCCCATGCTTGACGTAGCCGAATACATCAAAACCCACCAGTCAAAAAAATCATCATGAAAAAACTGGCGATCACTTTTTTCTGTTTGGCCGCCTTGCAGGGGCAGGCGCAATTTCGTTTGAGCCGCGCCGACAGCCTGCGCATGGACAG
This sequence comes from Flavisolibacter nicotianae, assembly GCF_003628535.1. Classification (GTDB taxonomy): domain Bacteria; phylum Bacteroidota; class Bacteroidia; order Chitinophagales; family Chitinophagaceae; genus Flavisolibacter; species Flavisolibacter nicotianae. The sequence continues at coordinate 12,205 of NZ_RBCI01000008.1, read as the reverse complement.
CATCAACAAGCTCACGCAACAGGATTACAAAAACATGTTGCAGCAGTTGGGCATCACTGCCACAAGGCCCGGTCCCTCCGGTAATCCGCAGGCGCCCAACGCAGCCAACAGCGATGAAACAAAGGCTACTCCCTACACTACCCTGCCCGATCCGCTAACGTTGAAGAACGGACAGAAAGTAGCCAATGCAAAATCCTGGTGGGAAAAGCGTAGGCCCGAGATCGTGGAAGAGTTTGACCGGGAAATTTACGGCCGGGTGCCGGCCAATGTTCCCGGCGTAAAATGGGAAATGGCCTCGGTTTCCAATGACACTGTTGGCAGCATAAAAGCGGTGACCAAACGATTGATCGGTCACGTGGATAATTCATCTCACCCGGCGATCAAAGTCGACATTCAACTCACCCTCACCACGCCGGCCGAAGCCCGGGGCCCGGTGCCGGTGATGATGGAATTCGGCTTCCAGTTCCCGGCCGGTTTTCGCCTGCCGGCCAGCATGCAAACGCCGGGACCTACCTGGCAGGAACAGGTGCTGGCAAAAGGCTGGGGCTATGCCATTCTTGTTCCAACGAGTTACCAGGCCGATAACGGTGCAGGGCTTACGCAGGGCATCATTGGCCTGGTGAACAGGGGCCAGCCCCGCAAACCCGATGACTGGGGCACGTTGAAAGCCTGGGCCTGGGGCGCCAGCCGTGCGCTGGATTATTTTGAAACTGACAAAGCGGTTGACGCCAAACGGGTGGGCATTGAAGGCCTCTCCCGCTACGGCAAGGCTGCACTGGTGGCCATGGCATACGAGCCGCGTTTTGCCATTGGCTTTATTGGATCGTCGGGAGCCGGTGGCGCCAAGATCCTGCGCCGTGTGTTTGGCGAACAGGTGGAGAACCTGGCCTCTTCCGGCGAATACCATTGGTTTGCCGGCAACTTTATCAAGTACGCAGGCCCGCTGACACCGAATGATTTACCTGTTGATGCCCACGAACTGATTGCGCTATGTGCGCCGCGACCCGTGTTCATCAGCGTGGGTTCGCCAACCGTGGAAGGCCAGTGGATCGATGCAAAGGGCATGTTCATCGCCGGCGTGCACGCAGGACCGGTGTACCGCCTGCTGGGTAAAAAAGACCTGGGCGTCACCGAAATGCCGCCGCAGGAAGTTGCTTTGCTCAACGGCGACATTGCCTGGCGACAGCACAGCGGCGGCCATACCACGGGTCCCAACTGGCCCACCTTTCTGCAGTTTGCAGAGCGGTATTGGAAAAGATAATTGCGCAGCTCTTTTACATAAATGAGAATGATGTAACCGGCAGCAGAAATTCTATTTAGCTTCTCTTGCGTCGCACACTTCAGGGTTCTGAACACTACTGTGTTTTTTGAACCACGGAGACACAAAGACACGAAGGTGCACAGAGAGCTCTGTGGTTCTCTGTGTCCACCGTGTCACTGTGGTTTTAAAAAGTTCCTTAGCGAATGGAACGATGAACGGAGCGTCGCAACGGAAGCTCCATCGAGGAACAAAAGCCGGTGACAAAAAATAAAACCTGAAACAACCATGATCAAAAAACTTTTCAGCGCAGCGGGCCTCCTGCTGCTTCTCTCCTGCAGCCAAAGCAGGCAGCTGCAATCGACGTCCGGCAACACGGCCTCTTCCGAAAAAGGACTGAAAGATTATTACGCCGACTACTTTACGATGGGTGTAGCTGTTTCACCGCGGGCCCTGAAAACCGATGAAGCAGCCCTGGTGCTGCAGCAGTTCAACAGCCTGACGCCGGAGAACGCCATGAAGATGGGCCCTATCCATCCAAAGGAGACCGAGTACAACTGGGCAGGCGCCGACAGTATTGTGCAGTTTGCGCAGCGAAACAAATTAAAGGTCCGTGGGCATACCCTCTGCTGGCACAACCAGACACCTTCGTGGCTGTTTGTGGATGACAAAGGAAACACTGTGAGCAAAGAGGTGTTGCTGCAGCGATTGAAAGACCACATCTTCACCGTGGTCAACCGCTACAAGGGCAGCGTGTATGCCTGGGACGTGGTGAACGAAGCCATCTCCGACAAACCGGATGAATACCTGCGTCCTTCGCAGTGGTTAAAAATTTGCGGTGAAGAATACATTGCCAAAGCCTTTCAATGGGCACACGAAGCCGACCCGAACGCCGTTCTTTTTTACAATGATTACAACGAGATCAGTCCTGTCAAACGCGAAAAGATTTACCGCCTGGTGAAGAGCCTGAAAGACGCCGGCGTGCCCATTCACGGTATAGGATTGCAGGGTCATTGGGCGGTGAACGAACCATCAAGAGAACAACTGGAAAGTACACTTCAGCGCTTTGCCGGCCTGGGGCTGAAGTTGCAGATCACCGAACTGGATATCTCCGTTTATCCCAAAGAGCACGACGCACGGGAACGCAGACCCGAAGATGCCAATACCGCTTTCACTGCTGAACGTGAACAGCAGCAATTGGAGAAATACAAAATGGCCTTTGAACTTTTCCGCAAATACAAAAAAGTAATTTCCGGCGTTACGTTCTGGAACATCTCCGAGCGGTACAGCTGGCTGGATAATTTCCCGGTGAAAAACCGGAAGGACTACCCGCTTTTATTCGACAAAGACCTCAAGCCCAAAAAAGCCTACTGGGAGGTGGTGAAATGGTAAGGGATCAACTGAGAAGAATGGTCAAAATAAAAGTATTCAACAAGGATTAGTGATGGACGTGTCAGCCGTGGCTGCTTTTCCGGCAATCGTGCAGACAGGCCCGTATTTTTTTAGCAGAACGCATACAAAAAAGAAAAATCCATCGTGGGAAAACACGTTGAACACGAACTTACTATTCGCCGAAACCAGCCACCAGAAAGGATTTTAACGATCGAAATCAGGGTTGAGCATCGTAAAACAGAATTGACATTGGTGTGCAGCGGCGGTTTTGGTATTTTATTTTTGTTTCATCAGTCAAAGCGACTGACCCGACAAAAGAAATTTTCAACTTTTTCGTATAGCAAGCAATCGTTAGCGTCCGCTGTTTCTACAGTGGACTTTTTTTTGCCCTTCCGCTAACAGCGGCCTGTTGCTGGTACAACAAGGGCTCACACTGTGACGTGTAAGCCCTTACCAAAAAATCTTACCCGATCAGGAAACCGATTACAATGCTTTCAGCACTTCTTCACCAATCGCTTCAGTGCCCAGGACCTTTTCTGCCGGCGTTTGTGCATCGGCGATATCACGGGTGCGGAAGCCCTGTTTCAGGACAGCATCAACCGCGTTGATCACCGCTTCCGATTCGGCTTTCATCCCAAAGGAAATATCGAGCAACAAAGCCGCAGAAAGAATGGACGCCAGCGGGTTGGCGACACCTTTCCCGGTAATGTCGTGTGCAGAACCGTGAATGGGTTCGTACACACCGGTACCATCACCAATGGAAGCCGAAGCCAGCATGCCCATGGAGCCCGCAATTTGCGAGGCCTCATCCGTGAGAATATCACCAAACAGGTTGGCCGTCACGACCACGTCAAAACGGCGCGGATCCTTAATGAGCAACATGGCGGTGGCATCTACAAACTGATGTTCCACTTCCACATCAGGATACTCCTGTGCCACCTTCTGGATCACCTCACGCCACAAGCGGCTTGTTTCAATCACGTTGGCCTTGTCAACAGAGCACAATTTCTTTCGGCGTGTACGGGCCGCTTCAAAGGCTTTGCGGGCAATGCGCTCCACTTCGTAGCGGCTGTACTCGGCGACATCATAAGCGGTGTCACCATTGTTCTTGCGGCCTTTTTCACCGAAATAAATATCGCCGGTCAGTTCGCGGAAAAACAGGATATCGGCACCGCGGAGTATCTCGGGCTTAATGCTCGACGCATCCAGCAATTCGTCAAATAATTTGATGGGGCGAAGGTTGGCATAAAGGCCCAGCTCCTTTCGCATCTTCAGCAAGCCTTGTTCGGGACGAACTTTGGCAGAAGGATCGTTGTCGTACTTCGGATGCCCCACAGCGCCAAACAAAACGGCATCGGAAGCTTTCATTTTTTGTAGTGATTCATCCGGCAAAGGATTACCGGTTGCTTCAATGGCCACGTGGCCAATCTGGGCTTCATCATAGGTAAACTCGTGCCCAAACTTCTCTGCGATCTTGTCCAGAACTTTTTTACCCACGGCTGTTACTTCCTGTCCGATTCCGTCACCGGGTACAATTAAAATGTGCTTTTTTGCCATTGCTGTTGGTTTGTATTTTTTAAGAAAAGGACACGCCATGGCGTGTCCCTACGAATATTTCTATGGTAATAACTGCATCAAATCAGGTTCAGCATTTTTTGTGTGGCCTTGATCGCAGACACTGTCTGATCGCTGTCGAGACCACGGGTCTTGAACTCTCGATCATTAACACACCATGTGATGATCGTTTCGCAGAGCGCATCGGTTTTACCACCGGGCGGAATGCGAACCGCATAATCGGTCAGCTGCGGCAACACAACTCCTTTCTGCACATACACCTTTTTCAGTGCATTCATAAACGCATCATACTGGCCGTCGCCCTGCGCATGCTCTTCAAAACTTTCGCCTTCGATGGTCACCTGGATGGTGGCAGAAGGACGCAGGTCTTTTGAATGCGTCAGCACATAATTCTCCACCTGCACTTTTTCTTTGATAGCATCGCTGTCCAACACATCGGAAATGATGTAGGGCAGATCGGATTGCGTGACCACTTCTTTTTTATCGCCCAACTCGATGATGCGCTGCGTCACCTTCTTCAGGTCCTCCTCCGAAAGCTGAATGCCCAGCTGGTGAAGATTGTTCTCGATGTTGGCCTTGCCGCTGGTTTTGCCCAGGGCGTATTTGCGTTGCCGACCAAAACGCTCTGGCATCAGCTCGTTGTAATACAGTTTGTTCTTTTTATCACCGTCGGCATGGATGCCGGCGGTTTGGGTAAACACGTTCTCTCCCACCACCGGTTTGTTGGCCGGGATACGGAAGCCCGAAAACGTTTCCACCAGCTTGCTCACGGTATACAATGACTTCTCCACAACCGAGGTGCGGACGTCTTTGACATAATCATTCAACACGGCAATAGCGCTGGCCAGTGGTGCATTACCGGCCCGCTCGCCCATGCCGTTAATAGTAAGGTGCAAGCCGTGCACGCCAGCCCTAACGGCTTCCAGCACATTGGCGGTGCCCAGGTCGTAGTCGTTGTGTGCATGAAAATCAAAATGCAAAGCCGGATAACGATGGATCAGCTCACGCAAATAGTTGTAGGTTTCGGTTGGAATCAAGACTCCCAGTGTATCGGGGAGCAATACCCGTTTGATGGGCTGATGCTGGAGAAAGTCGAGGTACTGGAGCACATACTCTTTTGAGTTGCGCATGCCGTTGCTCCAGTCTTCCAGGTACACATTGGTCTCAATACCTTTTTCTTTTGCATACGCAATCACAGCGGCGATATCGGCGAAGTGTTCTTCTGGTGTTTTTTTGAGTTGGTGGGTCAGGTGATTGAGCGAACCTTTGGTAAGCAGGTTCATCACCTTTGCACCGGCCTCGATCATCCAGTCAACGGAGGTTGTACCGTCAACAAAGGTGAGCACTTCAACCCGGTCGAGGTAGCCGTTGGCGGCGGCCCACTGCGTAATTTTTTTAACGGCCTTGAATTCGCCTTCCGATACACGGGCAGAAGCAATTTCAATGCGGTCGACCTTCACTTCCGTCAACAACAATTGCGCAATGGTCAGTTTTTCGGAAGCAGAGAACGAAACACCGCTAGTCTGTTCACCATCACGAAGTGTGGTGTCCATGATTTCGATGTGCCGCTTTGCCAGTTGCGTCGCTGTCTTCACTTCCGGTGAGGGACTTTCCATCAGGCTTGTTGCTGTTTGCATACGATTGTGTTGGCAGACCCAACAGTTTTTGCAAACCTGTTGGGCCTTCTTTAAAGATCTTATTTAATAAAGGCTCGTGTCGGCAAACGTCTTGATACCGTCTTTGATGTCCTGCAGGAAATCAATGTCATCGAACCCGTTCAGCATGTTGTGCTTTTTATAGCCGTTGATGTCAAAACTCTCTTGTTCACCGGTTGCCAGGATGGTGATGGTTTGCTCCGGCAGGTTCACTTCCAGTTCCGTCTTTGGATCTTTTTCGATGGCCGTATAGATCTTGTCCAGGAATTCCGGACTGACGGTTACCGGTAGGATACCAATGTTCAGGGAGTTATTTTTAAAAATGTCGGCAAAAAAGCTGGACACCACGCAACGGAATCCGTAATCGTAAATAGCCCAGGCGGCGTGTTCGCGGCTGCTGCCACTGCCAAAGTTTTTCCCGGCTACCAGGATTTTCCCGGAGTAGATCGGGTTGTTCAACACAAAGTCCTGCTTGGGTGTGTTGTCGCTGTTGTAGCGCCAGTCGCGGAACAGGTTGTCGCCAAAACCTTCCCTTTTTGTTGCTTTTAAAAAGCGGGCAGGGATGATCTGGTCGGTATCGACATTTTCAATCGGCATGGGAACAGCCGAAGAACGGAGGACGGTGAATTTATCGTAAGCCATGTTGTGAGTGTGCTGCAAGCTTCAAGCTACAAGCCGCAAGCATTATTTTTGGTCCAAACAATATCTTTTATCACTACCAGCTTGTAGCTTGAAGCTGATAGCTTTTGGCTTCTCTTAAATCAATTCTCTGGGATCGGTCACCTTACCGGTAACGGCAGCCGCGGCGGCTACCAACGGGCTGGCCAGCAGTGTTCTGGCGCCGGGCCCCTGACGGCCTTCGAAGTTGCGGTTGCTGGTGCTGACGGCGTATTTGCCGGCCGGGATTTTATCGTCGTTCATGGCCAGGCAAGCCGAACAGCCGGGCTGACGCAACTGAAAGCCGGCCTCGGTCAGGATATCGTAAATACCTTCCTCCCTGATCTGTGCTTCTACCACATGCGAACCCGGAACGATCCAGGCGGTAACGCCATCGGCCTTTTTGCGGCCCTTGACAATGGAGGCAAAGGCCCTGAAATCTTCAATGCGGCCATTGGTGCACGAGCCGATGAAAACATAGTCTACCTTCTTGCCGATCATCTCTTCGCCTTCATGGAAGCCCATGTAGTTGAGCGATTTTTCGTAAGAGGCTTTGCCGTCTTTCACCTCGCTGCTGGTCGGAATTTTTTTCGTGATGCCAATGCCCATGCCCGGGTTGGTACCATAGGTAATCATCGGCTCAATGTCGGCTGCGTTGTAACTGTATTCCAGGTCAAACACAACGCCTTCGTCCGTTTTCAATGTTTTCCAGTAGGCCAGCGCCTTTTCCCAGGCCTCACCTTTGGGTGCTTTTTCACGGCCCTTGATGAAAGCGAAGGTGGTTTCGTCCGGGGCGATCATGCCGCCACGGGCTCCCATCTCGATGCTCATGTTGCAAACCGTCATGCGGCCTTCCATGGTCATGTTGCGGAACACATCGCCGGCATACTCCACAAAATAACCGGTGGCACCGCTGGCAGAGATTTGTGAAATGATATAGAGGATCACGTCTTTGGGTGTGACGCCTTTGTTCAGCTGGCCATTCACGTTGATGCGCATCTTTTTGGCCTTGGGCTGCATGATGCACTGCGAGGAAAGCACCATCTCCACTTCTGACGTGCCAATGCCAAAGGCAATGGCGCCAAAAGCTCCGTGGGTCGAGGTATGGCTGTCGCCGCATACGATGGTCATGCCGGGAAGGGTAATGCCGTTTTCAGGGCCAACCACGTGCACGATCCCGTTTTTCTGGTGGCCAAGGCCCCAGTGCGAAATCCCCCACTTGGCGCTATTCTGCTCAAGCGCTTTCAGCTGGTTGGCCGAAAGCGGGTCCTGCACCGGCAGGTGCTGGTTGATGGTTGGCGTGTTGTGATCGGCCGTAGCGAAGGTGCGCTCAGGGAATAAGACGTTCAGCCCGCGGTTTTCAAGGCCTAAGAAGGCAACCGGGCTGGTAACCTCGTGAATAAAATGGCGGTCGATGAACAGGACATCGGGACCGTCTTCAATCTTGCGGACGACATGGGCATCCCATACTTTATCGAACAAGGCTTTCGGAGCGTTGGACATATGTGGTCGTTTAAAATTCAGATTTGGTTTTACGCCGAATGGTGTAAAAGCTAAAAATATCCCCGAAACAGAAAATGGCCAGAACATTTTAGGGCTAACGATATGATGGCTAACGGCGGTTTGCGGAAGGAAAAGTAGCTGAAAGGAGGTTTAAACGCCGTTCCCGGTGCGTTACCGCAGAAGACGTCTGCGAAAAAATTGCAGTAAAAGGCGCACGGGGAAAGAGAGAACGAAACGGGACTGGAAACCTTTCGCTGCCGAAAGCAGCACGCGGCTATTTCACCAGTTTCTTATCGGTTATCCGCTGGTAAAGCCCTTGCACATAAGGAACGTATTCGATAAAGGTTTCGGGTTTTACCACGTAATCCGCCGCGCCTCTTGTCAGGCATTTGGCGATGATCGTTGGCGTGGACGACGTGGACGTGATGACGACCGGAATGGCAGCGTAAACCGGGCTTGCTTTCATTTCATCAATGATGTCGTAACCGTTCTTGCCCGGCATGTTCAAATCCGATAAGATGAGATCCGGCTGGCTATCCATATTTGCTTCCAGCCATTCAAACAACTCATCGCCACTCTTTACCATGGTGATGATCTCGAACAGGCCGGTTGAATCAAAACCTTCTTTCATGAAAAACTGCTCGTCTTCGTCGTTCTCTACTACAATGATCTTGTATGTTTTCATTTGCGGGGCAAGCTTGTTGTTTCGTCTTCGTTGAGTGTAAAATAAAACGTTGTTCCCTTGCCCGGTTCCGACTCGGGCCAGATCCGGCCGCGATGGCGGTCCACGATCTTTTTACAAATGGCGAGGCCAATGCCGGTGCCGGGATAGTCTTTGGCGGTGTGCAGGCGCCTGAATATTTCAAACACCTTTTCCATATCGCCGCTGGCAATGCCGATCCCGTTATCGGCAACCGAAAACTTCACCTGTCCGTTTTCCCGGCTGCACCGGATAACGACCTGCGGGTTGTTGTCTTTTGTAAACTTCAGCGCATTGCTCACGAGGTTCTGGATCAACTGAACGATCTGTACCCGGTCGCCTTCGATCTGCTCCACATCGCTTTCGATACGAACCTCCGCACGACTGGCATCGATGGCGGTCTTTAAATTCTGCATGACTTCATTCACCAGGTCCCCGACCACGATCTTTTCCACCACCACGTCGTTTTTGTTCAACTGCGAATAATGCAGGAGGTTATGGATCAGTTCCCGCATGCGGTTGGCGGCGTTGATGGATTTATTGATGTAGGTCTTCAGGTCATCATGCTGTCCCTGGTTGAGTTTCAATTCGATCAACTGCAAAAAGCTTTTGATGGTGCGGATCGGCTCCTGCAGGTCGTGCGAAACAATGGAGGTAAACTGTTCCAGTTCCTGGTTGGCATATTGCAACTCCGTATTGGCTTCCTTCAGTTCACTCGCCAGTTGACGGTAGCGTTCAAAACTCAGTTTGAGGGCCCGTTCGGCTTCCTTGCGTTCGCTCAGATCCCTCGTCACTTTGGAAAAGCCAATGTGGTTTCCCTTGTTACTGTACACGGCCGTGATGACGACGCTGGCCCAAAAGCGGGTCCCGTCTTTGCGCAGCCGCCATCCTTCCTCCTCGTATTTTCCCTGTGCCCGTGCCACCTTCAATTCCATGGCAGGCTTGCCGCTGATCAGGTCTTCTTCGGGGTAGAAAATCGAAAAATACTTGCCGATGATTTCTTCGGCTGTATAGCCATTGATGCGGCGGGCACCTTCGTTCCAGCTTACGATGCGGCCTTTTTCATCGAGCATGAAAATGCCGTAATCGTTTAACTGTTCTACCAGTGCACGGTATCGCTCCTCGCTTTGCCGGAGCACCTCTTCGTTGTCTCTGCGCTCCGTGAGGTCGCGGGTAACTTTGGAAAAACCGATCAACTGGTTTTGTTCGTTGAATAAAGCCGTGAGCAGGATATTGGCCCAAAAAAGCGAGCCGTTTTTGCGAATGCGCCAGCCCTCCTCCTCGTACTTGCCCGTGGCAACGGCGATCTCCAGTTCCCGCCGGGGTTTTTCGGTTTCGAGGTCGTCGGTTGTGTAAAAAATAGAAAAATGTTTCCCGATCACTTCGTCCGCCCTGTATCCTTTCAGACGACGGGCACCATCATTCCAACTCATGATATGACCAGTGGGATCGAGCATGAAGATGGCATAATCCCTAACGGCCTCCACCATCAGGCGAAAGCGTTCTTCGCTTTTACGCAGGTTCAGTTCATGAGTCTTTTTTTCAGAAATATTCCGCAGCAGGCAGCTAAAGCCGGCCAGTTCGTTTCGCTGACGAATGGGCGAAAGCGTCAGCTCGGACCAGAACTGGCTGCCATCTTTGCGGCGCCTCCAGCCTTCTACTATAAACCGGCCGTGTTTCTGTGCAAGGTCCAATTCGTATTCGGCTTTGACAATATCCTCGTCGTCGGGGTAGAGTTTGCGAAACGGCAGGTTGACCAGTTCCTCTATCGAATAGCCTGTCAGTTGGATTGCAGCAGGATTGGCGTATAGAATAAACCCGTCCCTGTCGAGCGTAAGAATGGCTTCGCCGAGCGTTTCGAATAGTAATTGATAGTTTGGAATCATGGTTAGGGTCAGAAGGACAAAAATTCAGTAGCGAAGGTAGCGAGAAGGAGGCAATTTGTTGAAGCTTTGTCCTTTTTCGGAGAAGTGTTTTCATACAAAACAGCAGGCTAACAGAAGTCGTCCCGACACGGGGAACAATGACCGGGTTTGAAGCGGTGGACAGTGGGGTTTAGCGGTGTCTGAAATCGGCTGCCAGCCGGTTCATCTGTTCCGTTGTCAGGGCCTTTCCATCGTGCACAACAAAACGGTATTGAAAGGCCACCGAAGCACCGGGTTTTAATGCGTAATTCAATTCTTCTTTTCCATTGCTGAACACTTTCCGTCCCAACGGATTGGCGGCAAACAGGCCGTAGCCGCGGGCATGCCAGTAGGTGGGATAACCGACATTGGCCGGATGATCGATGATGCCGATCGTAATGTCATGTCCGTCTTTCCGGCCGGTGAGCATCACCCAGGGTCCCTGGCTGCTCCAGACGGAATCGCCTTTCAAACCATTGCTGGCATAATACATCCCGGTAACACCACTGCCCGAAGGCGGCACTTTGGTGACATTTCCTTTTTCATCCACGAAACTGGAGGCTTCCCGGGAAGGCAGTTCCAGCTCCCGTGCCACGCGGATGGCCACCATGCCGTCTTTGACGTCTTTGAACAAAACGGTTGTATCGGTTGCGGTGAGTTTACTCTGGCGATCGATGATAAAATCCTTCCCCTGTACGGAGAAGGTAAAGGTGGTGATCTCGTTCAGCAAGACCTTTTCATTGGGACCAACCCAGGCACTGGCCGTGACGAGGCTAGCAGTGTTGCCTGCCGTTTTTTTATCAAGCACGCTTACATGCCGGATGGTGCCATACTGTGCCCGTTTTTCAACAGGTATCGCGGTTGAATTGTTCCAGAAATCGAGACCATTCACCGATTCGTAGTTCAGCCAGATGCCGGTGTGGTGCGGATGGTCGGTGCGTTCGCCGGGAACCGGCTTGAAGGGATAGCCACGGGTTACCGTTATACCATCCACTGTGTTCACCGGGAATAGAATGGGTTTGCGGCTCGAATCGAAGTAGCAATAGGCCGTCAGCAGCTTGTTGTTGTACAAAACGTCGACCTGTTTTTGTTCCGGCCTTTCGATGATCTGAAAGCCTTTGCCTTGTGCCAGGACGGCAAGCGAAAAACAAAAAGCGGCTACGGTGGAAACTACTTTTTTCATAGTCATAGCTATTTCGCCCTTTCAGGGCTCCTGGTTCAACTCGTTTTCTTTGCGCCCGGCCCTTGCAGGCCGGGCTGATGATACCGCTCCTTCGGAGCTGTTATCAGGGCAACTTTTGTATCTTACACGGTTATTTTTCAAACTCCAAACTCCAAACTCCAAACTCCAAACTCCAAACTCCAAACTCCAAACTCCAAACTCCAAACTCCAAACTCCAAACTCCAAACTCCAAACTCCAAACTCCAAACTCCAAACTAATATTTGAACACTTTTCCACCGACCATGACTTCTTGTGTTTTTTCATCGAAGGTGGCCTTCAATCCCGTGTGGGCGGCGGCGGTGGTCATGATGTTGGCGATGGAGTGCGAGTAGCCGGCC
>NZ_RBCI01000066.1 GCF_003628535.1 Flavisolibacter nicotianae | reverse complement strand
AACGTCGAACTGCTTTCCGCAGCAGCGATATTGGCAGTTCTGTCTTAGAATAAAGTTATAAAGTAAACTAATTGTTCTTCAATTTCATAGTAGCATTTCAGCCGCTGTTGTGGAAAGCAACTGTTGTGCGTAGTCGTTGTCAAATGGAATTTCATTTCCTGGTTTTTCGCCAATCCTGCAAGCTCAATACACTGTCAAGTGCGGGGTCGTAAGCTTTGATTTCATTTGTTTTCTTATCCAATAGAAAATTGAAAATATTGGCAAATCTGTCTTCATGTGAATTGTCGCCAACCATGAAATGATAATAGGATGTTTCACCGTTAAATTCGTCGTGTACCATAATGGAAACGCCATGTGTCCCTTTGCTCGACTTGTCAATTTGTTTGTTGATGGCTTCAACTTCTGGAAACTTGAATATTTTGCCAATTACTTTATTCAATCGAACCGTATCTTTTCCAGTCTCGAAAGGGTCATGTAGGTCAATGGAACAAGTGTCACGTTTAACAGCTAATTGTGTGGCTGTGTCCTGGTCATGATGAGCGACGACGACTTTTCTCGGACCGCTTTTACAGCTTAACAAAACACTGAGTAAGAAAATGTACTTCATGGAAGTTGATTACGCACAACG
>NZ_RBCI01000065.1 GCF_003628535.1 Flavisolibacter nicotianae | reverse complement strand
TGCCGCAGACCATTACGTTCCCGGCGATTTCGAATAAACTGACCACGGATCTGCCCTTTACCTTGTCGGCAACGGCTTCCTCGGGCCTGCCGGTCAGCTACCGGGTGGTGAGCGGTCCTGCCACCGTTTCGGGCAACACCGTGACCCTTGCCGGTACAGCCGGTACGGTGATTATCGAAGCGTCGCAGGCGGGCAACACAACCTACAATGCTGCCACAGCCGTTACGCAAAGCTTTACGGTGAGTGCACCGGTGGTGGTGACGCCGGGTTATTATCCCATCCCTGGACGCGTAGAGGCAGAGAACTATTCTGCGATGCAGTGGGTGTTGCTGGAAAGCTGCAGCGAAGGCGGGCAAAGCGCCGGTGGTTTTGGTTCGGGCTCCTGGATGGACTACAACGTCAATGTGGCTGCGGCCGGAACCTACACGATGAACTTCCGCGTGGGCGGTTGGGGCGGCAGCCTGCAGGTGAAGAACGCAGGCGGATCGGTGCTGGCCACGGTAGCCATTCCTTCATCGGGTGGCTGGCAGACCTGGAAGACAGTGAGCAGCAGCGTCACGCTTCCGGCCGGACTGCAAACCCTTCGGCTCTATGTTGTCGACCCGGGCTTTACCCTCAACTGGTTCGAAGGACT
>NZ_RBCI01000064.1 GCF_003628535.1 Flavisolibacter nicotianae | reverse complement strand
CATGAAATTTTTTATTGATACGGCGAACCTTTTGCAGATCCGTGAAGCGGCCCGGCTGGGCATACTGGATGGTGTGACCACCAATCCTTCGCTGATGGCCAAAGAGGGCATCAGGGGAAGTGAAGCCATCAACGGGCACTACCAGGCCATTTGCTCCATTGTGGACGGGGACATCTCTGCCGAAGTGTTATCCACCGATTTTGACAGCATCATCGAAGAGGGCAGGGCCCTTGCGGCGCTGCATCCCAACATCGTGGTAAAGGTGCCGATGACGGGAGACGGCATCAAGGCCATCAAGTGGTTTACCGACCACGGCATCAAAACCAATTGCACGCTGGTGTTCTCGGCCGGCCAGGCCATCCTGGCCGCCAAGGCCGGTGCCACCTACGTCTCACCGTTTATTGGCCGCATCGACGACAGTGGCTGGGATGGCGTGCAGCTCATTGAGCAGATCGTCCGCATCTACCGGTTGCAGGGTTTCCGCACCCAGGTGCTGGCGGCCTCGATCCGCACGCCCAACCACATCACCCAGTGCGCCGAAGCCGGTGCCCATGTGTGCACCTGCCCGCTCGACTCGATCCTGGGTCTTTTGAAGCACCCGCTGACGGACAGTGGTCTTGCCAAATTCATCGAGGA
>NZ_RBCI01000063.1 GCF_003628535.1 Flavisolibacter nicotianae | reverse complement strand
CGTTGTGCGAAATATCATGCTACTGCTTCCAAGTAATACTAAGAACTTCACCGGACGGATTTTCTTCGTTCTCCTAACGTTGTTTCTTTTTTACCTGTTTTTCCACTTTGGGCTGAGCGACCCCAAAAGTGAACGTGTTGTTTTTACCGTCAAGGCGATTGATTTTCAGTTTCGAGGCAAATACATGTTGTATCTGTTGCTTGGTATTGTTGTCTACTTGGCAGTGTTGTTGATTGTTTCTCTACTTAGCATCAACAGAGTTTGTGTGGACATAACCGACGGCGCTATAACATTCTATGGTTTGTTTACTGAACGAACGATCGCAACCACCGACATTGCCAGTTACTCTGAAACGGTTCACCGCAACGTTGCAAAGGTTTTTTATGGCTTACTAATTAATCTGAACGATGGCAAAACAGTACAAGTTGCAGAGCAGAACGTGCAAAACGTTTCTGATTTGAAAGCTTATTTGAACGAAACAGGTATACCTTACAATGGACAACAAAAAATGAAGTATCCATTCAATTGACATACTTCGCACAACATGAGCTTATCAAAATACAGGGGATAGAATAGGCCATCAACAATAAATATTTATTTTACAGACGAACAGAGGCTAAACAGAAGTAACAATGAATACCTGTACTTCGATAAGCCCTGTCCGTT
>NZ_RBCI01000062.1 GCF_003628535.1 Flavisolibacter nicotianae | reverse complement strand
CGTGTGTGTCTTGAATTGCTCCAGTGTTCATCTGGAGTGAATGCTCTACAAATGATGGAAGCTTTTCTTTAGTTAGCATGGGTGTGCGGAGTTCGAGCGAACTGAATGGCCGGCGTCAGCTAGCAATGGAAAAGAAGTGGCCTTCCGCAGACGATCTGCAGGGATAGTCTGCAAACCGCCTTATGCTGCTGAAGGCGGAAACGCTTTTGGTGGTGAACGATAGGGAAAAGCGGGAACCTGATTTCCGCAGGTGGGTGATGCAGAGCTGAAGAACCTAAACCAGTGATTGAAGCCTCGTAAGGGCAATTAAGCGATGTTGAAAGTGGATAGATACGTTTGTGTCCACGAGCAAAGTATGACGCGGAACCTGTTTAGTGGTCATATAACATCCGGGGTAAAGCTGGCAGGACTGTATCATGGGCGTTTGTAGGGAACAAGAGAAGTCGCTGCTGTCCTGTTTAACTGAAAAAGGAGGCAGGCCTGCAAGGGGATGGCAGGAAGCAGCGGTGGCGGACCAGCTCGTAGTAGTGAAGAAGCCTGTGAAAGCAGGGGGAGCGAAGGGGCTGGCCTGTTTGGGTTTTAGCATTATGGCACAACCGGGGACGGGAAGATGCTCCAGCGGAAAACCAACGTCACAGCCGCTCATCTCGAGTGGTACATCCTGGATGTATACCCTACATTTGTGACGGAACAGGAAGAGCCGTGTGAATCGAGAGGTTCACGCACGGTTCTGTGGGAACATCGGGGTGAAACTCCCCGGTGTGACCCGACT
>NZ_RBCI01000061.1 GCF_003628535.1 Flavisolibacter nicotianae | reverse complement strand
CGTTGTAGGCAATTTTTATGAGACCGTTCCTAACGATTATATTGATTTTTTCATTCTTCACATCATTCAGTCAGAAATTCAACAAGTCAGTTAAAGACACAAGCATTACAAATTTCATGACTTGGCTTTTCCAAAGCGACACAGTTTTAAAAGCGGTTCGACATGTTGACAACGATATTTTAAAATGGCATGTTAACAACGTGGCATATCCAGACAGTAGTGAAATCGTACCGTATGAGTACGGGACTATTTTTAACAACCGCACTGGATTGACACAACTTCTGAGCCGTAAAGACGCAGCCTATTTCGCTGAACAAATAAATAGTCAACGTCGAAATAAATGGAACCTGAAAAACAAACGTATTCGGTTATATGACACAGTGGAACTTGTAAACAATCGTCTTGAGACCATCCTTTTTTCCTATTCGTTACCGCTGATTTCGATAAACGGAAAATATGCGGTCATCGTAGAAGCCTTTTACTGCGGACTTGTCTGCGGAGGCGGTTATTATAACCTGTATGAGCGACAAGAGGATAACACTTGGAGAAAGGTTAAGAGTTTCAATGAGTGGGCGGAATAAAACTGCCTACAACAGCGATTTGGCGTCAGTGGGGCGTGACGAATAGAATATCAACTATTTGCATCTTTCGGCTGTAGTCCCAGCACGACGTTCAATATTGAACTTTAGTTCTTACATTCATCATCAATAATTCTAATCAGCTTTGGTTATCGGCTGGACGTTATAAAATACCCCACCGAACGCCAAGCCGTTTTCCGTTG
>NZ_RBCI01000060.1 GCF_003628535.1 Flavisolibacter nicotianae | reverse complement strand
TGGGTGCAGGTGTCCCGTTTAGGGATGCCCCTTACCAACGAAGTGATAATACCTGTTGGCAGGAAGGACGAGTGGAATTTTACAAAGACCAATAGCGAGAGTCAGTTTGAGCCCTATTTTGTCAACCCGGAGTTGGCGCTGTACATGGATGACTCCAAGTTTGGCGGTGCCGTGCCGGCGCTTTCCGACCTTCGCATCCAATCGAATTCGCTGGGGCAGTTCGACTTTCGCAACGGCCGCCCCGGCCTCTTTCCCCTGAAAGGCACAGCCGCCGTTGCCGGCACAGCGCTCGATGACGCGGTCTTTGGCAACTACCTGCTCCGCCCTGCCGCTCCCCGTTCCGTCGACCTGCTGCCCCTCTTTCACACCGGTGTGCCCAACCTGCGGCCCTACCAGCTGGCCACCGGAAAGAACGGCAACCCGCTGGCTGCGGGCAAGCCCTTCATCAACAATTTCCTGCCCACCTTTGGCGACATGCTGCGCCTGAACATGGCCGTGCCACCCACCCCCCGGAACAGCGCCGACTTCAACTCCCTGGGACTGGTATGGGCGGTCGTTTTGGGTTTGACCGACTCCCGCTTCAACACCACGACCAACCTCGAAAACATTCCCAACATGGACGGCTTTCCCAATGGCAGAAGGCTGGAAGATGACGTGACCCGCATTGAGCTGCAGGCCGTATCGGGCGTGGTCTTAGCCGCCCTGGGTCTTTTTTACGATGACTACAGCGGCAGCGGCAGCCCCGTCACACCCCGGCTTCAAAAAGTCCTTGGCTTTACCGCCGGACCAACAAAAAACGACACCACACAGAAAACCACCTTCCCCTATGTTCAAACCCCCTGGAGAGGGTTT
>NZ_RBCI01000059.1 GCF_003628535.1 Flavisolibacter nicotianae | reverse complement strand
ATTTCTGCCAACGTTAAAGCATTGCTGTCAGGTGTGGACTTGGCAGCATTGCCGATGATTAAAGTTAATCAGATGCCATGTTATTCGTCAAGCTGAATAGTAATACGTATAGCCACACTTGCAGCAATGCGCTGTTGGCAGCCGTTTAATTTTTATCAATAAGTAACAATCTCCATTTCTTCTGTATCACCTGGTCTAAGAAATGAATAAAGTTATCCCTGTCCGGCTGAAGCCTTTTGTCATTAAAAGCACTGTCCTGATTGATGCAGTTTTTAATCAATTTGGCTTTGTCTGCAGTTATCTCATTAAAAATCTCGTCTCGAAAAACCGTTTTAATATTTTTGTCCCAATATCCGGTATTGCCATAAATGTGGTCGTCAAACACTTTACACTTGGTTCGTAGCCGGTTGAAAAATGTCACGTTGAACTCAAAGTCGCCTAAACTTGTCTGCACCCATTTCTTTTGAAATGTGTCAGGCAAACATTCAAAAAAGAAAAGGTAATGAAGGCTACTTCCAAAGTATTTTTCGCCGTCATTCTTTGTTGTTGCAGCTAAAACCTTTCCTGCAAGGTCATAGTCTGATATGTTTGGGGAACGGGTGTGTTTACTGAACCTCATTTCGCCCGTTACAACGGATGATTGACTTTCCGACAGCCTTTTGAAACAGCTGTCCAGCTTTCCATTTCTGAATTGAGGTGGTGAATACTCACTAAAGAATGTGTCAACTTTCTCTTTGTCAAATACCAGAAAACCAAATTTGTCTTCGTTATTAGTGTAATAATCAGAAGACGCATATTCCATAAAATTTTGGTTTTGTCCGCAACTAACCATTGCCAATGTCAAAAGCAGTATGAATGGTAGTGTTCTCATAAATGGCTGCCAACGGA
>NZ_RBCI01000007.1 GCF_003628535.1 Flavisolibacter nicotianae | reverse complement strand
TCTTCGATGTGATAGGTGCGATTGAGGATAGACGTGTCGCCTTCAAGCCAGAGATAGTCGGCTTTCTCAAAATTCCAAACATGCAAATGCGTATCGATCATGCGGTCTGTCATTTCAGTTTTCGTTTTTAACAACTTCTTCCGGTACCAGGAACTCGTCTTCAATTTGCCGGTTGTGTTCGCCCAGGCGGGGTGCCCCGACGGACGACACCAGCTTTTGTCCATCCATGCGGATCGGGCAACGGGTCGTGGTGATTTCAAGACCGTTTGAGGTCTTCACTGTGATCTCCATGTCCAACACCTGGTAGCCTTCTTCCTGCACCAGCTCATCATAGTTCAGCACTTTTGCACACCAGATGTCCGCCGGTTGCAAAATGGCCAGCCAGTGTTCCGTTGTGTTTTTTGCCAGGTGAATGGCCAGTTCGTTCTTGATCTCATCCCGCTTGCTGAACCATTCGCTCCTGTCCTGAAACCTGTTCAGGCCGGGACAGTGCAGCAAGCCGGCCAGCACCAGGATGTCACCCATTGCCAGTGCAAGATAACCGTTTGCCGTTTTGTAAATACCATAGGGCGCCGCAATGTAGGCATGCCCATTATTGACACTGCTTCGCACCGGCAGTTCATTGCCGTCGTTGTAAAAACAGGTCAGGACCTCGAACTGGAAATCAAGAATGCTTTCGAACATGCTCACCTGTACAAGGGCTCCTTCACCGCTGATAAAGCGTTGGAACAGGGCGGCCAGAATGCCCTGCGCCACGTGTGCGCCGGCGAGAATATCGGCAACGGCAACGCCCATCGGTGTTGGCGTGTGTCCATGGTTGTTACTCAGCCAGGCCAGACCCGAAACCGATTGCAGCAACAGGTCCTGCCCCGGTAAATCTTTCCACGGGCCTTCCGTTCCGTAACCGCTGATCTCCGCATAAATAAGCGCAGGATTAAGTTTTTTAACGGTATCGTAGCCAAGACCCAGGCGCTCCATCACACCAGGACGAAAATTATGCAGCAGCACATCGGCGCTTTTCAACAGCTCTTTGATGGCCTGCAGATCCTCTTCGTTTTTGAGATCGGCCGCAAAGCTTTCCTTGTTGCGGTTGATGGCGTGGAAGATGGTCGACTCGCCTTCGATCATCACATCGGACACGTATAGTTCTCGGCAGATATCACCAACGCCTTTCCGCTCCACCTTGATCACCCGTGCACCCAGATCGGCCAGCCGCAGGCCCGCTGACGGGCCGGAGAGAAACTGGCTAAAGTCAATCACCACAATATCATCCAGCAAATTCATATCAGTTGGTTTACGAGTTCAGCTTTGATTTTTTCGGTTTGTTCGCCCAGCCTGGGAGCTCGTTTATCTGCAAACAGCCGTTCGCCGTTGATACGGATGGGACAACGGGTGGTGATGATGTCTTTGTCACCGACTCGAACCGCTTGCTCCATCTGCAGCACCTTGTACGCCTCCTGCGCTTTCATCTGCTGCCAGTTAAGCACTTCCATCGACCAGATGTCGTGCTGCTGCAAACGCTCCAGCCAAACCGCAGAAGGCTGCTGCTTTAAAAAGTCAGCCAGCACCTGCTTGATCTCATCCCGTCGGCTAAAAGCATCGTCCTGCGAAAAGTTGGCAAGCGGTGTACATAGCAAGGCAAGTGACAGCTTTTTCAACGGCACCATGGCGATGGCCAAAAAGCCGTCAGCCGTTTCGAAAATCCCATAGGGTGCGCTTAGCAGCGGGTGACCGTTGTTTACGTTACTGCGCACCGGCTGTTCGCCGCCGGCGTAATAGGTCGTCAGCAATTCAAACTGGAAATCGAGCAGTGACTCCAGCAGGCTCACTTCGATCAGTGCGCCCATTCCCTTTTTATGACGACGGATCAGGGCTGCTAAAATGCCCTGCGCCAGGTGCGCCCCGCAAAGGATATCGGCGATGGCAATGCCAAACGGAACCGGGTCGTCATCGGCGTTGCCGGATGTATAAGCAAGACCGGACAAGGATTGCAGAAGAAGGTCCTGCCCGGGTTTGTCCTTCCAGGGTCCTTCCTTTCCATAGCCGGTAATTTCAGCGTAAATAATTTTTGGGTTGATGGCCTGCACGGATGCATAATCCAATCCCACCTTTTCCATCACGCCGGGACGGAAATTGTGCGTCACTACGTCGGCCTCCCTAATCAGGCGCCTGATCCAAATAATATCCTCGGGATTTTTCAGGTCAGCGGCAAAGCTTTCCTTGTTGCGGTTGATGGTATGAAACAACAGGCTGCTTTCATCGGCCCACATGTTTTTTATGGCCAGTTGCCGGCAGGCATCGCCGCCTTTGGGCCGTTCGATCTTGATCACCCGTGCACCCAGATCGGCCAGCCGCAGGCCTGCTGAAGGGCCGGAGAGATACTGGCTAAATTCCAAAACTTTCAATCCGTGCAGTGGACGGTTTTTCATACAGCAGCTTTAGCAGGTTGAAGTGAAAGGGACTGTTGGTAGATCCTGTTCAGGTCTTTCAGCACATTGGCCGGTTGTCCGCCATGCCAGAGGAAACGACGGATGGGATGACCCGCGGCATCCTGAAAATGCAGGTAGCCGTTGTACCGGGGCCTGATGTAGCCACGTTCCATGGCCGGCAGCACGTTGGTGAAATAGTTGCTGCAAAGCTGGTTGGCCGCTTCATCTTTCCAGGCCGACAGGTGTCCCGGCTGCCCGCCGTGCTGTACATAAAACGTGGCCTGCACTTCCGGTGAAACCAGTTCTTTGGCAAAACGAAGGGCCCACTCTTTGTGCTGGCTGTAAGCCGAAACCGCAAGGCCAGTACCGCCAACGGTTGTACGCAGCTTTTCACCGTTGAAAGAAACCACATCCGTGTACTGCAGCCGGTGTTTTGCATAGCCCTTCCGAGAATAATTGGAATAGCCATAGGCAAACGGACAATACCAAAACTCGTCTCCTTTTGTCATGGCCTCGGCAACAGCGATGGGATTGTAGCCAAACATTTTTTTATTGACCAGCGAATAAAACTCCTGCATGCTGTGCAGGGCCTGCAGTCCCGTTTCGCTGTCGATCACCTCTTCGTCGTTTTGAAAGGGTTCTTTGCCGTGTGCAAGGCAGAACGTGTAAAAATTCATCAGCAGGTCGATGGGAATAGCCGGCACGGCTACTTTACCGTCTTTGGCCAACGCCAACACTTCTTCCCAGGTGGTGGGAACGGCGACACGGTGTTTTTGCAACAGGTCGGTACGGTAGCTGGCAACGGGTGTGGCCGCATCGATGGCCAGCGCCCATTGATGACCGTTATAGCGGTAGCTCTGGTGCGAGCCGCCAACGGAATTCTTTTGCTGGTCTTTAAGATAGGCCTCGGACAGGTAACGCTCCAGGGGCAGCACGCAGTTGGTGGCGGCGGCACAACCCACCCAGGGATGATCGATGATGAGCAGGTCGTAGTGTGCCGTCAGTTGTTCGATCGGGAAATCGGCAAATTCCTGCAGGGTTCTTTTTTTCCATTGCACGTCCACCTGCGGGTAGAGTTCCGAAAACCGCTGTGCATATGCCAGCAAGGGTGTGATGCCACGGCTGTGCCCCCAGGTAATGCCCTTTAAAATGATTTTTTCTTTCATTCACGCACATTGATAACAAACAAATGAGCTGCTGTTGAAACCTGCAGAAAGGCTGAGGGTAGCTTCTGGCAAGCAATTTTTCTGAGCAATTCGTCGGCTTTGTCGAGAGCAGGGACGCTTCAGCAAAGCAGAAAAGCGGATTTACCAATCAGCAGGTTAAAAATACCGTAGCAGGCAGGTGGAAACAATGACATCTTTTCGCAAACTGATGGATTATCTTATTACAGATCAACCGGTCAAACGAAGAGTTTGTGCACTATCGGCAAAGGCCGCTTTTGAAAGGTTGGACTATCTTGTTATGCGAAACAGCAGCAGATGGCAGCTAAAAAGCCGTTGCTTTCACGTCCCGTGCTTTGTTGCCAGGAGCCTTTCCGTCTTTTTCGTAAGGCGTCAAATAGAAGCGATAGCGGTATGGCCGGGCAGGTACCTGGTATTTTTCCAGCGGCGCTGCCACCTCGCTCCAGCTGTCGTTGCCCCCCACGCCCATTTGCACCAGGTCGATGTTCACCGTCAGAAGGCCGGCGTCCTTCAGTTTGTTGGTGTGCTTTGCATTCTCCAGATTCTCTTCCGTGTAGGGCCAGGCACTCATGCTTAGCAAACTGTCGGCAACTATGAGCAACCCGTTCTTTTTTGGCTGATCGGAAAACAGCATCCAGCGGACATCCGTGCGGTTGCCGTTCTCCTGCGGTACGGCATAAGGCTCCATGAATTCGGCGATGGGCTGCGAATAAATAGCCGCATCAAAACCGTAATTACGATCGATATAGTTTTCCAGCAAGCCCCGTCCGTACCAGGTGACATTGTCGTATTGACGCTTGATAGCGCCCTGCAGGCCGACTTTCGGCAGGTTGGGCAGGCCATCCTTCGCATTGAATGCATAATCCACTTTCACTACCCCGTCGCCTGTGACCGTGTAATTGATCTCCACGGAAGCGCTGTCGTGCACCAGCGAATAGCGGCTCCTGATGCTGATCGTGTTGTTCGCATTTTTCCCGGCCTTCATCTCCCGGAGTTGCAGTTCGGGTTCATACCACTGGTGCAACTTCCTGTTCGGTTTCCAGCCACGGCGGTCGTTGTCCGTCAGCGGACGCTTGAAATGCGGCAGGAACGGTGCAAAAACCAGTTCCTCTCCTTTCCACTTGTACGAGGTCAGCGCACCACTTGTTTTATCAAATTCCACACTAAAATTTTTACCGTCGATGACGTAGCGATTACCCTGTTCCTGCAACGAAGCGGCCGGGTAGGTTTTCCCTTTCGACGCTATTTTTGAAAGGCCTGTCAGCGCAAACTGGTTGGAAGCGACTTCAAAACCTTTCGGTGCCCACGGTTCATCCTGCGATAACAGGAAATGGAGATCGGCAAGATATTCCGCCCCCGCTTTCAGTTTAGGCAGGTAAGGCGAAAGGCTGATCACCGTGTCCTTCCCTGCAGCTAAATTTATTCTCGGCAGCATCCGCGTCACCACTGCATTCCCGTCTTCCCGTATAATCAACCTGACATCATAGGCACCCAATGATTTCGTTGCGTGCCGGTTCGTTATCCTGACCAACCCTTTGGCCGCATCGATCAATTCGCCCTGCGCTCCCTGGTACACCCGCTTGCACTCGTAGATCGCAGCCTTCGGTCTTCCATCGGAAGCCACCACCCCTTTGATGGTGAAGTTGTCAAAATACTTCTCGCCAAAATCACCACCATAGGCATAGAACGGAACGCCAGCGCTGTCGGTTTTCAGCAGGCCCTGGTCCTTGAATTCCCAGATCGCCCCGCCGATCACACGTGGCGTCGAGCGAAATACATCCCAGAAATCCTTCATGTTGCCGGCGGAATTTCCCATGGCATGCGCATACTCCACGAAGAAGATGGGACGGCTGTCGCCGTTCTTTTGTCCGGCCAAAAGCTTGGGTGTGTAGATGCCGGGATACATGCGGCTCACGATATCAACATAGGGCTCGTCCTGCGGATTTTGCAGGCGGTGCGAATGGTCGTTGGGCTTCAGGTAACGCGGATCGGAAGGGTCCATGTAACCCTCCAAACGCGGATTGCCCATCGCCGGCTCGTAATGCACGGGACGGGTGATATCAACATCATGGATCCAGGCCGACATGGCTGCATGGTTCGGCCCCCGGCCCGATTCATTTCCCAGGCTCCAGATAATGATGCTCGGGTGATTTTTATCCCGCATCACCATGCGGCTGCAACGTTCGAGGTAGGCGCCGGTCCACTGCGGGTCATTGCTCAATTTACCGCCCAAGCCATGTGTTTCCAGGTTGGCTTCGTCAATCACCAGGATGCCGTATTCGTCGCACAGATCGTACAGGTAAGGATCCATCGGGTAGTGCGAGGTGCGGATGCAGTTAAAGTTGAACTGCTTGATGGTTTTCACGTCCTGCAAAATATCTTCCCGGCTTAATGCCTTGCCTTTGGTGGGGTGATGATCGGGGCGATTAACGCCGTAGAGATAGGTCAGCTTCCCGTTGATCAACAGCTTGCTGTTGTCTTTGGCAAATTCAATACTGCGGAAACCCAGCCTGCAGCTTTTGGCCTCCAGCAGGTTGCCGGTACTGTCTTCCAGCGAAAGCACCAGTGTATAGAGATTGGGAATTTCATCGCTCCATTTGTCCGGGTTTTTCACCGTGGTTTCCAGTAAGCCAAACTTCACGTTATCCAGCCGCGGGTAGATTTCATTGATGATGCTTTCGGCTGATCTCTCCAGGGGTTTTTCCAAAACCGCCTTTCCATTCCTGTCAAAAAGTTGTGCTTTCAGCACATACCCTGGAACTTCCTTGCCGGTCAGGTTTTCGATGCGTGGACGAATGCTCAGCAACGCATCCTTGTAGTCTTTGTCCAGTTTCGTTTGGTAGAAAAAATCAGCGATGCGCAGTTTTGGTTCTGCCATCAGGTACACTTCGCGGTGAATGCCGCTCATCCGCCATTGGTCCTGGTCTTCCAGGAAGCTGCCATCGCTCCAGCGGATCACCCAAACCGATAGAACATTTTCGCCTTCCTGCAGGTACGGCGTGATGTTGAATTCACTGGGCAGAAAACTGTCTTCCGCATAGCCCAGGAACTTCCCGTTCAGCCAGACCTTGTACGCCGAACTTACCCCACCAAAGTGTAGGGTCACGTTCATGTTCTTCCAGCCGGCAGGAACCGCAAATGTTCGCTGGTAGCAGCCTACACCGTTGTAATCCTTCGGCACATGCGGCGGGTTGACCGGACGAAACGGATATACGGCACTTTTGTAAATCGGTTTGTCATACCCTTTCATTTCCCAACTGCTCGGCACTTCTATTTTCTTCCAACCGCTCACACGGTTTTTGTAAAAATCCGTTGGCGCATCGGAAGGTTTTAAAGCAAACGCAAAATCCCACTCCCCGTTCAGCGACAGCATGCGGGACTTTGTCCGATCGCCGTTGACGGCATCACCGATGTTACTGAACGAATAGGCCGTGGCCCTCGAAGGTTCCCGGTTGATGCCACTTACCAGCGGGTCTTCCCAGGGCTCGGTATTGAAAACAGCAGGCACCATCGGGATAGGCGCAGGTGTTTTATCAACCAGTTGCGCACCGGCAAACGTTGCCAGTCCCGCCTGCGCTATCAACAGAAAGAAAACTTTTTTCATGGTCAGTTCTTGCGCATAAAGTCACAAAGCGCTTTATGCTGTTCAAATCAGTTTTTGAATGATCAGTTTGCGGCATAGGCGATCGTATAGCTTTTGCCCGGTTGCAGCTTCACTTCATACAGGTTGTTGCCTTTCCTTTCCACATTACCTTCTTTGCAAACCGGCAGCCGCTTGCTATGCACCACCAGCGTTCCCAGGCCGGCGGCCCCTTTCACCTTAATTTCTTTTTCGCTGCACGACAATTCGATGTTGCCTGCCGGTGTCGGCACGGTTCCCTGCATCCATTTCAAGCCGCCCAGTTTCGGCTCGACGGTATAGGTGGCATAACCCGGTGATGTCGGCCTCACACCCAAGTAATATTTACCCAGGAGGTAAATGGGGCTTGCACCCCAGGCATGACAAAGGCTTTTGCCAAATTCACGGCCGTACATGGCATAATGCTCCGCTCCTTTTTTGGCGGGATTGTATTCTTCCCAGAAAGAGGTCGCACCCAGCTTCAGCATGCCGCCCCAATAGTCCTTCATTTGCTGCAGCACATAGTCCTGCCCGCCCATGGCGCACAGTGCCTCCAGTTCGTAGAACCGCATGTAGGGCGTGGTGATCTTTTGCACGGCATCATTCAGCAAAACATGCTGCCTGACCTCCTGCTTTTGCTGCTCGCTGAAGTAGTTGAAAAAGATCCCGAACATGTTGGCGTAGCGGGTCACATTGTCGGTTTGCTTTCCGTTTACACGGCTGTGCACAAGCGCATGCTTTTCCGGGTTCCAGTACAGGGAAAAAAGTTTCTGCTTCAGGCCGGCTGCCAGTTTCGTATAGGCGTGCTTACTGTCTGCATCGCTGACGATGTCCGCACACAGGGCCATCGTTTCCAGGCTGCGGGCAAAAAGCATTTGCTCAAAGCTGACCTCTCCTTTTTTGCTCAGGCCATTGGCCCAGTCAATGAAGATCCAGTCGCCGGGCAAGCCTTCCAGCAGGCCATCCTTGTTTCGCCGGCCCAGCACATAGTCCATCATGCTTTGCATGCGGGGATAAAACTGCCGGATAAAGGTTTTATCACCGGTGTAGAGGTAGTAATCATAAATACCGAGGAACCAGTAAAACGTGTAATCCATGATGGTATTGATATGTCCCGTGACGGGATCCTTTCCGCGGAGCGCCGCCATGGTTCGTTCCACCGTTGGCGAATCGAAGAACAGGTAATAGTTCATCAGGTAGCTTTGGTACGCATCGCCGCTCCACACCCAGCGGTCACGCTTGATACCGTCGATAAAAAATTCCCGGGTATTTAAGTGGAGCGTGTATTTGGACACGTCATAAATGCGGTTGATCTCGTCATCCGAACAACGGAACGAACCCCGGTCTTTCAGGTCGGCATACTCGTACAGCATGGAAACGGAATCCAGGCGAACAGCCGGTTCGGTCTCGATGTTGACATACCGAAATGCTTTCGACAGCGGCATCACCGAATCGGTTTTCGATGCACTGTTAATCTGCAGCCTGTCCAACGCAATGGCCCCTTCCTGCGACTGGGCCTCCTCTTTTGATTCGCCATAGTAGACGGTGACCTTGCCCTTGCCTTGCAGGCCGTGCAGCCTGACAAAGCCAAAGGTTTCCTTTCCAAAATCAACCAAAGTAGAAGAGCCATTTTTCGTAACGGAAACGGCCGATTGCGCCTTTACCGGCAACCGGAATTGGGAAGGCGGATGGATGGGTGAAGTAAAGGTCCAGCTGCCCGCGTTGAGCCACTTCGTTGCCGACACATCCGAGGTCTTTCCCGTTTCATCGATCCATTCCTTGTCCTCGAAAGTGACCAGCCAGGAACTGTCGGTGACAATTGTTTTTCCCGCCACGTAAATCGCCGGCACGGCGGCCTGGTTAAACACCTTGATATTGATCCTGTGCTTGCCGGCAGGCACCGTCACTGTCTGCGGTGTGCCTTCCAGCAGCCTGCCATCCAGCTTCACGTTGTATTTTCCTTCGGCATAAACGGTCACATCCTCTGGCTGCGACAACACATAGTCCCTGTGAAAATCCATCAGCGGGTAATGGCTGTCGATCTTCCAGAACACCGGGAAAAAGGCACCGCGGTCGGTGCGGCGGTTTTGCATGTTGTTGCTCAGCCAGATCTCGTAGTCGCCGGGATACCAGATCCAGGTTGCCTGCTGGGCGGATAGGTTGAACCACAGGAACACGGAGACACAGAGCAGCACGGTGAACTTTCGTGACCCTGTGCCTCCGTGGTTCAAAATCCTGCTGCATAGACTTACCGAACGTACAAGGGTGCGACGCAACGAACGCTTCATCGTAGAGCCGAAGCTGGTCACACAAAAAAAGTTATACTTGGAAAGGTTCATACAATGTCAAATCGGTCTTTCGTCATTAATGTCCGTTAAAAAAGAAATACAAGACCACCATTACGATAGCCAGAGCGCTCCACATTGTCCAAACCCGCGACGAGGTTTTTGCCGCCACCGGCTGGAGCTTTATATCGTTCCGTACCGGCGAGGGATCAAGCAGTGAAATCACAACGGCCATCAGCAGCAACAAAACGAAAATGTAAAACGACAGCAAGAGGTAATGCGGCCAGAAATGATAGCGGTCCGGAGTCAGCACCCAGAGATACAGCACGCCAACGCCAAGGCTGAAAGCCGAGCCAATCGACAGCACACCGTTCACGGCTTTGCGTGTGGTTCGCTTCCAGAAAACGGACAGGAGGAAAACCACGGCCAGCGGCGGTGCAATAAAGCCGAGCACCGACTGGAAAACATCAAACAGGTTCAGGCCTTTGATGTTGTCGATCGCCAGCGCCATGCCGATGGCAAACAGGCAGCCCGCCACCACGGTTATTCGTCCCACCCTGACCAGCTGCGCACCGCTTACGGCCGGGTTGATCTTTTTCGCATAGACATCCGTGGTAAAAACGGTGCTCAACGCGTTGAGCGATGAACCGATAGTGCCCACCAGCACTGCCACCAGCACCACGATCACAAGGCCGTTCATTCCCGCCGGGAACAGGTTTGTCACCATGGTCATGTAGGCTTCGGATGGATCTTTGAGGTGCGGGAACAGTACATAGCAAAGAATGCCGGTAAGGATAAACAGCGGCAGTGACAGGATCTTGAGCCAGCCGATGAAGTTGACGCCAAGCTGTCCCTGCTCCAGGCTGCGGGCCCCAAGCACTGACTGCACCATTGCCTGGTCGGTACAAAAAAAGGCGACGGCTGAAACCGGGTAACCCAGCAGGATCGCATACCAGGGATATTTCGGGTCCGAAGCCGGGTGTACCAGGTTCCAGAAATCGTTCGGCGTTTTGTGGTAAACGGCTGCTATCCCGCCGGCCTTTTGCAGGCCCAGTACCGTCAGCGTCAGCGAG
The DNA here is from genome assembly GCF_003628535.1 of Flavisolibacter nicotianae. Taxonomy (GTDB): domain Bacteria; phylum Bacteroidota; class Bacteroidia; order Chitinophagales; family Chitinophagaceae; genus Flavisolibacter; species Flavisolibacter nicotianae. The sequence continues at coordinate 232,093 of NZ_RBCI01000007.1, read as the reverse complement.
ACGCCGATCAGCAGCAGCATTTGAAAAACATTGACCCGGGCGATGGCTTTCAGTCCGCCGGCAAATGCAAAAAAACCGGCAAACAACACAAGCACCGTCACCGATTGCCACATCGGCACGCGGAGGATCTGCCGCACCAGGAAGCCGCCGGCAAACAACCCCAGTGAAAGCCAGGAAATCAAAATTTTTATCAGTGCATACCAGGCCAGGATGTCCCGGGTGGAATCGCCGTAGCGGTTGCCCATGAATTCCGGCATCGTGGTGACCTTGGCCGCCAGGTAACGCGGCGCAAACACAACGGCCAGCAGGAACAGGAACACAAAGGCGTACCAGTCGAAATTGACCGCGACGATCCCCGTGCTGTAGCCAATGCTGGCAAAGGCAAGCAGCATCGAAGGGCCCACGTTGGTGCCCCACATGTTGAAGCCGATGGACGCCCAGCCCAGCGATTTGTTGGCGAGGAAAAGCGTTTCGACGCCCTTTTCTTTTTTGGAAAAACTAGCCCGCACGCCAATCGCAAACAGGATTACGAGGTAAGCTGCGATAATCACATAATCCAGTGTTGTCAGTCTTGCCAATATGTTTGTACCCATTCAGAAATCAGCTTTGTTTTTTGTTACCAGCGCCTTGCCGCTGTTCGGCGGCTGTTGCGTCGCACTCTTCTAGGTTTATCTCGCTATTCAACAGGACGTAAGGCCTTGCCGGTATTGATCAAATCATTTAACCCAAATTCATTTAAGATCTCCGCCACGGTCACCGGCTTTCCTGTCTTCAACGATCTGTCCAATGCCTGCAGCAAGGCTATGGTGCCAATGCCTTCTTTCAGGTCAGGAAAAGCGGTAAAGTCTTTTTCGATGCTGTCGGCGAAATAGTCCAGGTAGTTTTGATACTCACCGGCGTGGTGGCTTTGTCCTTCGAAACGGAAGTAATGTTTCAGTTTCGCATCGCCCCAGGTGACGACCTTTTCTTCACCTTTTTTGTCCGTGACCGAATAGCGCAGCTCGTGGTAGTCGGCCTGGCTGGCGCCTTCCGTGCAGCGCAGGATACAGGTCATGCCGCTGTCGCGTTGTGCCGGCTGGATGGGTCCCGTGAATGCACCACTCACCCGTGCAATTCGTCCATCCGTCGCCCGGAAAACAAAATGCATGGTGTCTTCATTTTTCAGTCCCGCTTTCCGGCCGTTGGCGCTGATCATGCCGTAACCCATCACTTCGTCGATGTTGGGCAGGTACCAGCGAATGAAATCCACGGGATGACTTAAGCCGCCATACAACCATTTAAAGGATGACTCCAGGGCCCAGGGTTTTTCCAGGAACCAGCGGTGGTCGGCGTGGTAATGACTTTCGATCGTGATCAGTTCTCCCAGCAGGCCCGCTTCGTAATCCTTCCGTTGCCGTTTGGCGGGTTCGAAAAAACGGGAGCTCTGGCCGACAAAAACTTTTTTACCGGTTTGTTGCTGCAGGTCCAGCAGCTCTTTCGCTTTTGACAGGTCATCGATCAATGGCTTGGTGCAGACCACATGCTTGCCGTGCAAAAGGGCTTCTTTAACATGCGCCGCATGCAGGTGGTCGGGTGTATAAATGGCAATGACATCGATGTCATTATCGTCAAGCATGTCCCGGTATACGGTGGTGTAATGCGGAAAGTCAAACTCTTTGGCCCGTTGGCGACAGAGTTCTTCGTTCCGGTCACAGATCGTTTTCAATTCGTATTTCCTGCTTGCCAACGCAGCAGAGATGGTGCTTCTTCCTTCACCCAATCCAAGTATTCCTAATCGTAACATGGTTGATAATGTCTGTTTGTTATAATTAATTCAGCTGCTGTTCGACCCCTTCAGGGCCGCTCGTCCTTCGGTTATTCCGCATACCTCGGGTTGCACCCGGGGCTACTAACAGTTGACCCCTCCGGGGTCATTTTTTGCCGGGACGACTATTCGTTATTTCACCACTCATTACTCACTACTCACTTTTTTCAAAAACACCCAACCTTCACCCGGCGCTGTGCCTTCAATTCCTTCCTGGTATTTTTTCATCAGGTTGTTCCACTGGACCACTTTTGGGTTGTTCTCCGTTGTTTTGGGGTTCAATTGGTCGAGGCTTGCGCCTTTAGGTATGCTGATCACCAGCATCAACTGACGTCCATTTTTGTACACCAGCAATTGCTGAAAATCGGCGTTGCAAAAGCCCTTTGACAACTCGGGCCACTGCTCGAATTGCGTCGCATGGTAATCGAGATATTCCTTTTGCATTTTGGGATCGGCAACCAGGTTGGCGGTCAGCAAAACATGGCCCCACTCCCTCGCCGTACCGGTGTCACTGCAGCGCTGTCGGTTGAACTCATAAAAAGCATTGTCGTAAAGCTTTACCTGTGCGCCGGGAAAGGCTTTTGCCAGCCGCCCCTGCAACACGGCCGCGTCACTGACCTTGTTGAACAGCACCACGTGATGTTTCCATTGGTACAGGGCCGGTGATGCGATGCCATTTTCGGCAAGTACGCGTTTCAGGGTGTCAAGGTTTACCGGTTGCCCGGGCTTGTTGATCACCTCGACGATCACCGGTAATTCATGGTTGATGGCCTGCTTATTGTTGACGGCAACTTTCTCCTGCAGCAAGGAACGAAACGGCTCCTGTACACCGGCCTTTTGCCGGATGCTGTCGGCAACGGCGGGTCCGTTGTTCTCCCACACATTGCCCGGGCCGTTGGCATTCTGTAAAAACTTTTCTGATGGTGTCCAATTGTTTTTTACGGTGATGCCGGAAGAACCCTCATCGGTATAGAGATAAAACCAATGATGCGGCAGGTGGGCATACGGCGCTTTGTAGATGCTGTCGATATAATTTTCGGCGATCAGCGAGGCCGGTTGTGCACTCAGCGTGTATATGCCGGCCACATCGTACATCTGCCGTCCGTACCGGACGATCCGATTGCCAATGATCTTGTTGTTCTGCATGGCGTTGGCCGCATTTGTCCAGCCCCAGCCCAGTGAAATACCCGTATAGGGAAGTTCGGACAGATCGTTGTGTGCGATAGTGGTCTCTTTGACAAAGCCGGCGGCAATGCCCACACAGCCCCAGTCTTCATTGGCGGCATTGGTGATGACGTTGTTGCTAATGGTGATGCCTTCGGTGACCTCCCTTTTATCGGCCGGACTGTAAGGCAGGTGCGTTTCCATGGCTTCATCGGAGAACACACCGGCAACAAAAGCCGAACCCCCAATATCCTTGAAAACATTACCCCGAAAAAGAGCGTTCCTTACACCTTTTTCCGCATCAAGTGCCGTCGAGGCCAGGTGTTCAAAACGGCAGTTTTCAAACTGGATATTGGTTGCGTAACGCAGGTTCACGGCCGCTGCCGGACGTCCCACCCAGGCCTGGTTTTCCAGCGTTTTCTTTTCCGGTGTTCCCGGTACTTTCAATTTGTAGGCATCGAGCAGATACATGCCGGCCTGTAGCGCCACGTGTCCCTGTTGCGAAGGACGCATCCAGGTTGTATGTTGAAACGAGATGCCTTTAAAGTGGATGGAGGAAAGATTTCGTTCAGGTGTTCCTTCGGCCTTCACCAGGGTTTCCAATACCGGTGCCACCACGGTTGCGGTGTTCAGGTTTTCTCCGGCCCGCGGCCAGTAGTAAAGCCTGTGGGCTGTTTTGTCGAGGTACCACTCTCCCGGCTCGTCCAGGAACTCGAGGATATTACTGAGGTAAAAAGCGGAGTTCCCGGTTTCGGAAGAAATCCAGGGTGACGGCCAGGGATGCTCCGATTGGATACGACTTTCAGGCTGGTAAAAACTGAGGAGCGCACTGTCGCCTTTTACGTCAACAGACTTAACCCGCAACACGGCGATTGCCCACCACTGGTGAATAAAAAACTCCAGCCCGTTGATGCCGGAAAGAGGAACAGCCGGCTTGGGAATCCAGCACTGCCCTGTTTTTTTGTTCCAGGAAAGAATGCGGTGGAGGTGAGCCTCGTCCCTGTCCCTGGCCCTGACGGCTTTTGCATCGTTTACCCACAACTGCCGAAAGTCGAGCCATTGCCCGCTAACGGTTGGTGCATCGGTTACCCATACCTGTTGCTGCGCTTTTTTGGACAGTGCTTTTACAGGTGTGGTTAGTTTCTTCCATCCGCCGACATTGATGCCGCCGCTCAGCACAGGTTTAGCACCCGGCAGGGCTTCGATCGTGGTGACACCCGTTTCCGTTCCGGCATCTTCCGGCCGGATGAACAGCGGTTCGCTCAGGTGGTAAATGCCATTGGCAACGTAGATGTGAAGGCCGTTGGCCGCCGCAGGATCATGCAGCCGGCGCCACTCCCTTGCTTTGCGCAAAGCCATGGCAACAGATGCCACCGGGCTGGCCTGTGTGCCGGCATTGCTGTCCGCGCCGTTGGGTGCCACGTAGATTTGCGACCACGAAACGAATGGAAAAAAAAGCAGGAAGAGGATGCTCGACGGTTGCTTCATTACTTTATTGCCGGTTGCTGAAAAATAGATTTGACATAGGCGGCATTTGCACTAAAGTTCTTTTTTACGTTGAGCGGATCGTTGGCATCCCTTGACCGCTCAATCACCAGCCAGCCCCGCCAGCCCATTTTATCCAATGTCTTTTTTACCCCGCGCATCATCAGCCTTGTGTTGTTTTGCAGCCAAACGCCATCGTCGTCCGTGCAATGAATTTGTACGATCATGTCGCGGCCCAGTATCTCCAGTTCCTTGTTGAGGTCACGGCCGTTCTTTAATGCATTTGAAAAGTTGAAATAACTCCTGACCGCCGGCGAGCCAATCTCCTTCAGCAACTTCTTTTCACCTGCAGCATCCAGCGCCGTTTCAATGCCGATGACAACACCCGCCTGCTCCGCCATTGAGCCGGCCAGTCTCAGGCGGCGAACGACAGAATCACGCAGTTCGGGTCTCTGCACCAGGTCGCACTGAATACCCAGCGGGAGAAACGCAATTTTTACGTTCATGGCCTTCATGGTGCTGATGCAATCCTTTATCGACTGAACAAACTGTTCCCGCTGGCAAAACGACTGCGCATAATAACCGGTCATGCCCAGAGAAGGAATCTGCAGGTCGAGTTCAACCGCTTTCGACAAAAATTGATGCCTTACGGAGTCAACCAGTAACTTGTTGTCAAACGTCGGTCGGTTGCCCAGGCCACCCATGTCAACCTCCACACCATCGGCCCCAATTTCTTTGGTGAGCGGAAAGGCGCCCAGCTTCTGTCGTTTGAGGATCATGAGGTCCACCACAGCGACCTTGTACCGCTGCGATGAAAAATCATACGCGTCAGCGTTGGCGGTAGCCGCAACGGCATCAGTAAAAACTTTTGTTACGGCATCAAACCCTTTCACCGCAGTAGATGGCAGGTTCTCTCCTTTGTCACCAAACACTTTCAACGCATTTTCGTTTTCAATCGTAACACCTGATTCATCAAACTCACCTTGTGCATTTTTGATTTTACCGGCATTCAAACCAAATTGCTTGGCCAGGAATGCATACATCGCTTTGCGTTTGTTGATGCCGTAATCATGTTTGTCGGTAGCAAAGTGTGCATTTTGCACGGCCCCGGTTTTACCATAGAAACCGTAGATCCTTTGCAAAAAAGGAAATTCATTTTCGGGCACGTGTTGTGTCCAGTCGCCGCCATCCGACACGACCAGTTGCGGACGCGGTGCTGCCATAGAGGCGATTTCAGCGTTGTTGGTACCGCCACCGCACAAGTGAATACCCATGCCGCTTTCGCAGGGACAACCGCCACTGTGATAGGACGAAAGCATTGCCGCGGGCACACTCAGTGTGATCCTATCGTCCAGAGCGGTCATCAGCATCGTTTGACTGCCGCCGCCCGAAGCACCGGTAATGGCTACACGGGCCGGATCGGCCTCTTTCAGCGAAAGCAGGTAATCCAAAATGCGTTCGGCGCTCAGCACCTGGATACTCTGCACAAGGCTCCTCCTGTGGTCTTTCGGGTCGATCTGTAAAATGGATTCACCTTCCCAGCCAAAAAGATCATAGCTAAAAGCAAGTGCGCCCATCTTTGCCTGCATGGCACAACGGTACTGGCAGTCCTCCCGGTAACGACCCTTTGAAAAATGGCCATCAGGATTTAACACGACCGGTAACTTTCCTTTTTCGTTCAGTGGACGATAGAGCGACCCGCAGACATACACACCGGGAAGGGTTTCCAGCGCAATGTTTTGCACCGTGTAACCGGCAAATTTTCGTACAGCCGTAACGATCGGCTTCGATGCGGGCTTTTGTGGCAGATGCGTCAGCCGGAGTGCCGACCAAAAGCAACGACGCAGCGAATCCTTGCGGCGTTGCCAACTCTGCACGTCGTTGTATAATGAAGAGAGGAATGCCATTTGTGCCTTCCCTTCTTCCACTGTTTTTAAATGATATTGATAGGCCTGGAGCTTGTATTTTTTTTCGCCTTCTTTGGCGAAAGTGAGGTCTTGCGATGTCAGCACATTGAAAAGTGTTTGCTCAAGGTCGGGACGGTAGCGCCATTCGGCAAACGTGACCCATTTGTCCTTCACCAGGTCTTCGGGGTAGCGGATGGCCACACCGTACCTGTTGCTGATTTCCGTGATCACGGTTTTCAGCGGAAGCCGGAACTGATCATCCGATGTTTGCGCAAACGAATGGCTGACGCAGGCAAAAAGACAAAGCCATAACAAGACCTTTTTTGGGGAAAGAAAACTAATACGCAAGTGGAACAACAGCACTCTTTTCATGGCTACTCATTTGTGACAACGGCTCCTGATGGCGTTTGATACCCCTTCAGCGCAGGCCATTGCCCGTTTTCAATTTTGATACCCTTCAATTTCGCCGGGTCAATCTTCACGTACTTGATTTTTTTGCGGCGCCAGGTGTACACCACGTGCACCATCCCGTCCTTGCTTTGAATAATTGACGGATACGAATACTGGCTAATGGGTGAATCTTCCAGGATCAACGCAGCGTACCAGGTTGTTCCGTCTTTTGAATAGGCAATGTTCAACGGCGTTCGTGCGCCTTTGCCATTTTTGGCATCAGCAGGCGGCAGCACGTGGTTATAAACAATTAACTGCCGTCCGTCTTTTAATGTCACGGCGTCGGTTCCCGAATTGTTGTTGGGAAGGCACGTCGGTGTCAGGTCCGACCAGGTTTTGCCGTTGTCGGTACTCCAGGCCTGCACCACGGCCCTGTCCTTGCTTCTCGCCAGGATTTGCAGTTTCCCTTTTGGATAAAGTAGAACGGAAGGCTGAATGGCGTTGGTGGTTTTACCGTCGTTGATAGGACCGATCATCTGCCATGTCCTTCCCGAATCCGGCGATGCTTCAAAATGCACGGTCCAGCCTTTTCCTTCCTTGCTCGAGGGAGAGAGCAACACGCCGTTTGAGAGCATCACCGGTTTGTTTTTTACCGGGCCGATAAAGCCTTCGGGTAAGGCTTTGGCAGTGGACCAGGTGACGCCATTGTCTTTCGATGTTTTCATCCAGCCCTTCCAGGTGCCGGGGCTCGGACCAATCTTGTAAAACAAAAGCAGGTTTCCGTTTGGCACCTGGTACAAAACGGGGTTCCAGGTGGGATAGCGCAGCGAGTCTTTGACAATGCCGTTCGCCACAGAGATAGGTTTTGTCCAGTGATTGCCTTCTCTCCTGCTGATCCAAATTTCCACGTCGGGGTTCCGTTCTTTCGTACCGCCAAACCAGGCTGCAATCAAACCCTTTGGTGTCTCCGCAATGGTTGCAGCATGCGATTCGGGAAAGGAAGCGGTATCGAATATGAATTCATCGACCAGAATGCCCTTTTGCCATTTGCTCAGCTGCGCCTCCGACTGACTGCAAACAAACAGCAGAAAGAAGGCGATGATTGTAATTACTTTGTTCATTTTAGACTTGCTGCGTTGATTAGTTCGACTGCTTTTGTGCTTTCTCTTTTTTGACTTTGTCTACATAAGCCTTGAACAATGCATGCCAGTTGCGGCCGTTGCCGTTGAGGTATTGTTCGCATTTGGTTTTGTAGATCTCAAATATGGCGGAGATCTCTTTCATGCTTTTGTAGTCGATGGCCTGCTCCCGTGCCTGTTTCAGGTTGCCGAGAATCTTTGCTTCTTCTTCGGCAGTCAAATCAGGTACGATGGCTTTGTAACCTTTCAGCGTAAAGGCCACCTTGCCGATGGTGTATTTGTCGAGAATGGCGTCCACCTGCTCCGGCGATAACTCCGCTTTTAAAACCGTCATCAGCTCTTCGTGCACCATGTTGGGAATAGCTGAACTGGCAATAACCTGCCGGTCCAGTTCCGATAATTTGTTGCCGGTTGCCGGGTTGATGCCGGCAGGAACCGTAACCGCCGGGTGCTCGTTGTGCCAGTCGCGAACAGCTTTCAGATGCCTGGCAATAGCGGAAACAACCCGCTGTTCTTTGGCCGCGTCATTCAGGGTTAAACCAACAACCCATTCCGTTGCTTTTTTGTCTATCTCCGCATCAGACTTTGCCCTGGCATCTTCTGTCGTTTGTTTCACCGGAATGACTGCACCATTTCCGGTTTGTGCGTGAACTGTGGCCACACTCATAAAGAATGCCGCACCGAGAATGTACATGTATGGTTTCTTTCTCATCTAAAAAGGGTTTTTTGCTTGGGTTGTAAATGAATAATGACCGCTGCCGACTTGGAGCACGGCACATCCTTTTTCCATGCGCAAAAACTGAACACCGGCGGCTTTGGCCACTGCCTGGCCTCTTTCCTTCACATCGTCTGTAGATGTTGCCGGCACATAGACAATCGCCGTTGCATTTCCCGGAACGCTGATCTGCCATGACAGGTTTTCACCATCCCGCTTCCAATTGATTTTGATGGTGCCATAAGGCGATTGATACGAGGCATTGACAAAACTTAAATCAGCCACAAACGAAGGCTTCATGATGATCTTTTTGAAACCCACCTCTGTGGTGTCCGATTGGATGCCGCCAAGATTTTCATAAAGCCAGATCAGCAAGTCGCCGAGCAGCATCACGTGGTTTTGCGAGTTCATGGCCGGGTTGGCAGTGTTGCCGTTCCAGAGTTCCCAAATGGTTGTCGCGCCATTTTTTACCATGTAACCCCAACTCGGATAGGTTGTATTGCTGGCCAGTTGATAGGCGATGTCTGAACGACCAAACATTGTCAGCCAGCGCATGAGCCACTGCGTGCCAATGACGCCGGTGCTGATGTGTCCCCCGTTCTCCCGCATGATCTTATCAACGATATTCTGAAATACCTTCTGTGTGTCGCTGGCAGGTACCAAGCCAAATGCCAGCGGCAGCAAATTAGCCGTTACAGTATTGTTGCTGTAACGGGCCATGCTTTGCCGGTAAAACTTTTTATTGAAGGCTTCTTTTACCCGTTGCGCATCCGTCTCAAACAGTGTGATATCCTGCGTATTCCCTGTCAGCTTTGCAAAGCGTTGCATCACTCCGCAGAAATAGGAATAATAGGCTGTTGCGATCAGTTGCGGGTCGGTGTTGCGGGTGGAGTCCTTGCTGTGAATCAGTTCCGGCGCTTCCGGCGGCACACACCAGTCGCCGTAGCTGTCCTTGGTGACGATGCCTTCTTTCGTCATGTATTTCCCCTTCATGTACATCATCCATTTTTTCATGGCCGGATAATGTTTTTGTATGGGTTTTACATCGCCGTACTGCCGGTAGAGCATGTCGGAAATGGTCAGGAAGGCACCGGGCCAGGTCATGTTGTCTTTGTAATAGTACCAGAAGCTGGGCGCCACATCGGGAATGCTTCCTTCCAGTGTTTGCGCATCGGCAATGTCATCGAGCCACTTTGCATAGAGCCTGCCGTTGTCGAACAAAAAGCTTTCACCATAAGCGCCCATGGTCCGGTCGCCGAGCCAGGGCTGGCGTTCGTTGCGCTGGGGGCAGTCGATGGGCATGCCTTTATAATTGCTGCGAACGCCCCAAAATGCATTCCGGTGAATCTGGTTAATGATCTCGCTGGATGTTTCCAGTGTTCCGGTTGTTTTCAGGTCATCATACACGACTTCGCCAACAAAATCATTCGTCGTTGGAACACCCGGATAACCGGTGATCTCAGCATAACGGAAACCGTGAAAAACAAAGGTCGGACACCAGGTTTCCTCTCCGTCACCTTTTCGCGTGTACACATCGGTTACGATGGCGTCACGCAGATTGGCGGTATACAGTTCACCATTGGGCTGCAGGCTTTCGGCAAAGCGCAGGATGATCCTGTCGCCGCGTTTTCCCTTCGTCTTCAGTTTCAGCCATCCCGCCATATTCTGTCCCATGTCCAGGATGTATTTGTTATTCGAAAGCTGCTTGATGGAAACGGGTTTTATTGTCTCCATCACTTTCATCGGTGTATTCATTTGCGCCACCAACATTCCACCGGGTGCTTTGACAATTTCTGCTTTCAACCAATTGTGATCATCGTACCCAATTTTGTCCCATCCAGTCAATTCCTTCGTGGCATCGTATTCCTCGCCGTCGTATTCATTGTTGGTGCGGATCGGCCCGTCTGCTGTCGCTTTCCAGGTCCCATCGCTCATGACCACTTGCCTGGTGCCATCGCTGAATTCAACCTCCAGTTGCAACAGCAGTTTCGGGAAGCCGAAGGTGTGCCATTTCTTGGGCTTGTAATTCTGGCGCATGGTGAAAAAACGGCCGTTGCCCAACACTGTCGCCAGTGCGTTTTGGCCTTGTTTCAGTTGTGACGTCACATCAAAGGTGTTGTACAAAACCCGTTTGCCGTAATCGGTTGGCGGCGGAGCCAGCACCTGGTCGCCGATCTTTTGCCCATTGACGTAGAACTCATAAAGACCTAAACCCGCTATATAAACCGTTGCTTTTTTTACGATCTTGCTCAACTGCACTTCTTTCCGGAAATAGCGTGCCGACAGCCGCGCAAACTTGCTCATGCTGTCCCAGGGAAAGGCACGATCCAAACCGATCCATTTTGCATTCCAGTCGGAAGGCTTCAACAGGCCGATGCTGAATGAAGCGGGCTGGCTCCATCCCACTTCACCATCGTTTGTCCACACCTGCACTTTCCAGAAACAGTTCTGCCGGCTTTGCAGCGGCTTGCCAGCGTAGGCGACGAGGATGGACTGATCGGACGCCACTTTACCGGAATTCCACAAGTCGCCTTCGTTGCTCGCCAGTTTGCGCAACGAAGACGCAACAATGACCTGGTAAGCGGTCTGCTTCATGCCGCGGTCTTCGACGGATGCCTGCCAGCTAAATCGCGGTTGGGTTGCGTCAATACCTTTCGGGTTGTCCAGCATTTCGCACCGGAGATTTCCGACCCACAACCCATCGAAAGCAAATGCCTGTCCACAGCAAACGAACAGCAGCACAAACAAAACAATATGGCAAGCCCCTTTTTTCATGGTCTATGGCTGCTTTGCTTTTTCGGTTCTGAAATCAAAATATAGGGTGAGTTGCAGGGCCCGGGAAGGCTCCTTTTCGTAATCGTAAAAAATATTTTTCATCCCCATCGGCCCGGTCGTTTCGGCCCGCTGGGTTTTGGAACCGATGCTGGGAATGCCCTGCATGAACGAAATATCACCGGAAGGAAACAGCGGCTCATAGTTGTGCCATTGGTCTGTTTTATACGCCGGCGTGAACAGGCGCAGGAAAAGATCTTCGTTTTCGGTGTAAACCGTAAACGGCTGTGACGTGGTGATGAATTTGCACCAGTAGATCTTGGAATGATAACCTTTGAACTCCGGGTAGTTCCAGCTTTCGCCGGTCTCTGTATTGTTGTACTCTTTTTTCCAAACACCGAAGGTGGTCCCCTTCATCCGGTTCTTCCAAACACGATAAGGACCGCTGCCCATGTACTCAACAGCTTTGATCTCTTTTTCCGGAAATGAAAAATTCACCCCGTCAAACCAGGTGAAATATTCCGAAGGAAAATAGCGTACCTGCGTTTTGATAAGGCCGGACGGATAAATCTTCCATTGCAGCGTATTGTAGCTTTTTTTCCGGTCAAAGGCTGATTCGACAAGAAGCGTATCGCCGTCATAACGATGTGTGAAGCCGGCAAAATTGTTGGCGCCTTCCTGCACGACAGGGCCGTTCGTCAACGGGAAAGCACCCTGTTCGTTTCTTGCTTCGAGCAAGGTACCGGTGCGTTTGTTCAGCCGGATGCTGATACCGTTTACCGTAATAAAGTAGACCGAGTCCTGTTCCGCAATCGACACTTTGCCGGCTGCTTTTGTTTTTAAAACTGCCGCAGCGATTTCTGCCGGTTTCGTTAGGGGAAAACTCCACTTGTAAATCAACCTGCCATCCGGACCAAAGGCTGAAACATGCAACACATCGTACTCCCGCCATGTTTTGGGCAACACAACTTTCAGCACGCCTTTTTGTAAAGGCTTGATGTTGGGTGAAGGAATAACGCCTTTGGAATTATGCGCCGAAAGATCCTGCAGCTTCTTCAGTTGCCATTCAAAGCGGCACTGGGAAAGGTTGGTAAAATGGTAACGGTTTTCAACGGTGAAGGAGCCGTCAAACGCAGGTGTGATCTCCCGCTTTTCGAAATACACGGGGCTCCAGATTTCTTTGATGGCATAATAGCTGCCTTCCTTTTCGTGGAAGGGACCGACAATGCCGTCGGCACCGCGAAACTTGTCGGTATCAATGGAGTCATGCTTGTCTTTTCGAACAACGCCTTCGTCGGCAAAGTCCCACAGAAAGCCGCCGGCGCTGAGCGGGTTTTGCCACATCTTTTCCCAGTAATCTTCAAGCCCTGCACCGTGCCCGCCATCAAACTGTCCGTGCAAAAACTCGGTCGGCATTACGATCGCATGACCCGCTTCGTAGTTGCCGATGCCGTAGTTGTATTCGCGGTAGTGCTGCGTATCAAAGCCGCCAAACAGTTCCCAGGGATGAACAACGGGACGCTTTTGAAGATCGTCGGTTGTAAACAACGTATCCAGTTCCCGGTTATGACCACCTTCGTTGCCGTTTGACCAAATCACGATGGACGGATGATTGCCATCGTGTGCAATCATTTCCTTCAAGAGCTTTGTGCCGGTGGGTGTGTCGTAGTGCCCATGCCAACCGGCCAGTTCGTCCATCACGAAAAGTCCCAGCGAATCACAAACATCAAGAAAATGATCGTCGGGCGGATAGTGCGACATGCGAACGGCATTCATGTTCATGTCCTTCATCAGCTGCACGTCTTCGATGCTCAGCGCTTTGCTGATGGTTCGTCCGCTGGTAGGCCAGAACGAATGACGATTGACACCTTTCATTTTCACTTTCACGCCGTTAACGTAGAACCCGTCACGTTGCTTTACCTCAACGGTGCGAAAGCCAATCTTTTTGCTAACCGTATGAACGGGCTTGCCTTTTTTGTAAAGTGTAAAAACGGCTTTGTACAGGTTGGGAAATTCCGGCGACCACAATTTGGGCGAAAAAAACGTTGAGGTCAATAAAGCCTTGTTGGATGATACAGCCGTTGAAACCTTTTTGCCTAGCGCTTTTCCATTTGCGTTAAAAAGCTGGAGGGACAACCGGTCGCCTCCTTTGGTGGAAACCTCAGTGGTGAGCTTACCGTTTGCTTTTGCATCAACGGCTACCTGGGCAATGTGTTCCTGTGGCAAGGCTTCGAGGAAAACAGGACGAAATATGCCGCCAAAAATCCAGAAGTCAGCCCTGCGTTCCGCTTCATTCACCGAGGGATTGGCGGAGTGTTTGGCAACGGTGACCTCCAGCAGATTTGCTGCGTCGTATTTCAGCAATGAAGACACATCATATTTGAAGGCATAGAAAGCGCCCTGGTGAATGGCGCCTGCGGGCCGTCCGTTCACCTTTACCGCTGCATCGGTCATCACCCCTTCAAAACAAAGATTGATAACCTTGTTTTTCCATGCAGCCGGAACCGAGAAGCTGTATTTGTACAGGCCTTTTTCTTTCCCGCGAATGCTGTCTTTGGCAAAGCCGTAGTCGTATTTGCCAAAACCCTGGAGTTCCCAGCAGGAAGGCACAGGGATGGTTGTCCATTGGCCGGCGTTCATGCCACCGGTGCAATAGAATTGCCAGCTAACTGTGTGGTCGTTGCCGGTGCCGGAGAGGTATTTGATCTCTGTTGACTGCCCGAATGCCCGGTTGCAAAAAAGACCGATCAGGAACAAAACTCCATATCGTAAAAAGGCCCTCATTCTTGGTTATTCTTAACGGCCACAAGCAATGTGCTGATAAACTGAAGCGGATGATCGGTACGGAAGGGAACAGCCGGCAGTCCATCCTTGTTGAACAAATTCGCCTGGCCGGTTTCATTCCATTCAAACCGCACGGAAAGGGGATGTGGAACGTCTTTCGACGAGACAACGATTTTGTTTCCTTTGATCACTGCTTCCGCTGGCAAAAACTTTCCATCACTGCCAGCCACTTCAAAACCATTCAACGGCTTGCCATCTTTGCTTTGCAGCCCGCTGGCTGCATGCGAGAAAGACAACTCAATTTTGTGGCCTTCTGCTTTCATCCGCTGATACACCGGTCCGGAATATTCCAGAGCTTTACCGTAGGTCTTTGCCAGGGCCAGCAAGGCGAGCCGGCGACCGATCTCCCATTTGAATGGTGGGTGAAGTTGCGTGGCGGTATCAATCAGGTCTGTGGTGGTGATCATGCCGGTATGCGGAAGGTTCAGTGCCAGTCGTTGTGCCTCCCAGAATTTGGGCAGCGTCTCCTTCGTCAGCGGGTATTTGCCGACGCTTTGTGAATAGTAAAACGGGGCAATCTGCACATAGAAGAACGGAAGATTCTGTTCCTTCCACAACCGCCGCCAGCCTTCAATCAGGGCATGCATCTTGTACGTGTACTCAATGCTTTCGTTTTGGAAACAATTTGTTTCGCCCTGGTACCAAAGAAATCCTTTGATGGCATAGGGCGACAGCGGTGCAATCATGTCTGGATAAAACTTGCCGGGATGTTGCTCGTCCAGTTTTACCGGCGGATGATTTTCTGCCAGTTCTTTTTCGTTGGTGACGGCGCCAGGCAGCCAGGGCTCGATGGCACTGCCCGGTACTGCCGACGAAATAACACCGACTGGTACGTGTAATTGGCGGTTCAGCTCTTTGGCAAAAAAATAGGCGGCGGCAGAAAACGATCGAAGGGCAGAATCTTTGGCAATGCTCCAGCGGATGTGCAGGGTGTCGGGCTTGGGAAGTTGCTTCCTGTCTACCAAAAACAGGCGGATGTCCGGGTTGTTGGCAAAATCCAGTTCATCAACAGGGCCAAGGCCTTCTCCAACTCCTTTTCCCACCTTGCTGTTTTTACGCATGGTGTATTCCATGTTCGATTGCCCGGAGCAAAGCCAAACCTCACCGATCAGGATGTTCTTCAGTGTAATAAACGTGTTGCCTGTTATGGTCATTGTTTGCGGGGTTGCGGAAGCCGGAAGCGGATCCAGCACCACCTGCCAGTGGCCGTTTGCGGCCGTGATGGCCTGTTTTATTTGCCCGCTAAAACTGACCGTAACCTTCTCTCCCGGTGAGGCATAGCCCCAGATGGGCACCACTTTGTTTCGTTGCAAAACCATGTTGTTGCCGATGATCTGCGGCAGGACCATTTGCGCCGCCAGTTTCCCGGCTGCAAGCCATGCAAAAAAGAGCAAGATCAATTTGTATCGGTTCAACATAGCTTCCGGGTCCGTGCTTATTTGTTTTCGGTTTTAAATGCCGTGATGTAATACGTTGCTTTTTTGTCCTGCGAACCGGCGTTTGGCAAATCGAAATCCTGGTCAGTTGGCGTGTCGGCGTCAGGAAAGCGGCGCAAATGCCCGGTCCGAAATGCCACACGGTCGATGCTGGCCAACGGCGCAAAGAACAGTTGGGGTGACAGGGCTTTGCCGTTCACCATTACGTTGTAAAAACGGGTTGCCGTGTTGAGTTCAACCCTGATTTTATAGGTTTCGCCAGCGGCGTAGCTGAATAATTTCCGGTTGCGGTAACCGGCCTTGGTAATGACGTTACCCGTTGAATCAAAGGAAAGCCGTACACCCGGTGTGCCCTTGCTGTCCAGGAATTCAATGTCCAGCCAGCCGTTGTTTGATTGTCGCGGGATGATGGTAAATTCCGTCACGATCCGCTTTGATGAAGGCACCACTCGTTCAGCTTTGGCAAAATCGAAGGGGTCCCAATCCTGCAGAGTCAATGCCTTTGCACCGCTGCCTGTTTTTTCAATGGAAACCGGTGTCCAAAGGCCGCTGTTGTAATTCCATTGCGCCAGTTCTTTACCATCTGGCATGTCGTTGAAAACTTCATTGGCGTGTGCCGTCACGTTGTCCTGCACAGGGACGGGAATGGTCGCCACCCAAATGTCTTCCTTGTTCATGCTATACGTAACCCAAATGTTGCCGTCGGGCGGTGTGCCGTTGCCTTCTACGATGCCACGCACATATTGCGGGCCGTAGGATTTGTAGGCACCTCCATAACGCATGGAGGTGATCTCGCCGTTTACCAAAAGCAGGTTGTTGTAATGCAGGCCGTCGTTGCTTACAGAAAGTGCAAGCGGCCAGCGAAACTCGGAAGGATTGTAAATCGTCACGTATTTGCTGTCGCTGGTTCTTTGTCCCCAGATCTTGGCGTTGCTGTTGACAAACTGCGGGGCACGAAGCGGGTTGTAAAGCCAGGTTTTGCCTTCGTCTTTGCTGACGGAGGTTAGTGCATTTTTCCATAATCCCACCACTCTTCCATCCGGCAGGTGATAATAACTGAACGCTTTGTAATCCTTCTTCAACGGGATCAACGGATCGTCCCTGTCGGCTTCTTCCACCCATTGTTGCATCAGGAGCGGCGTGGCCAGCAGTTCATTGCAGGCATCCACAAAACCTTTGTCTTTGCTTTTCGTGTAAAAGGGATAGGCTGTGTTTTTTTCGTTCCAGCCTTTGTTATAGCGGATGAAATAAATGGGTCCAAAACTGCCATTTTTGTAAATCTCCCGCACAGAACGGCCCATGCCGCGACCGTCATTGGGATCATCGCCGGGACCAAGCACCACGCCGTAATAAGCCAGCGTCAGCAAACGATTTGTCTTTTTCGAAACATAAAACCCCATGCGCTGGTGATTCACCGAAAGCAAATCTTTGGCAACCTCGGTGCGCCCTTCTTTGGTGGTGCCATCGGGAATTTTCACCGGCGGAAAGACCACCACCGGCTTGCTCCACTGGTAACCGTCTTTCGAGGTGAGCAAAAACGTTTGTCCCGGCGGCACGTGTTCACCCACAGGATCGCTCAGGAAATGCAGGAAAAACTGATTGTTCCAATACACCAGCATAGGCTGATGATTGTACGTCCAGTTGATGCCGCCAGCCCACTCGGGATGCTCCCGGTTGGCCCGGAAGACCTGGATGTTGTGCACACCCACAGCCGGCGACAATTGCCCATGGTGATAATCGATATTGACCAGTGTATGGCCCATGTAGCGAACCGTGTCCTGCGCACAGACAGAAAAGGAACTGATCAAAAATGCTATGCTGAAAAATTTGTTCATACCTCACCCCCGTCCTTTCTCCTTTTGGAAGATGGGCCGGGTTGTTTATTATTTGGTTATTTTATATTTCTGTGTGCAACTCACCATTCACCATTCACCACCCATCACTCATCCCTTCACCGCTTCCAGCCAAGCATGGGCCATCAGGCGGGCCCCGGCCAGTGAAGGATGCACACCATCGTGTGTCCAGTAACCGCCGGGTGCCGATTGCTGCGCTTTATCGAACACAGCCTGGTAAGGAATAAAGACGGCGTCAAACGACTGCGCTATTTCGCGGGCCGCTGTGCGGTAGTCATTGAAAGCGGGATACCATTTTTCATCCACCGCTTTGATGGCTGTAACCGCAAAGGGTTCACCGATGATCAGTTTTACATCCGGCAAGGTTTGCTTTGTTCGGTTCAGCAGTGCCGTCAGGTCGTTGCGGTAGGTGTCAATCGTGCCCTTGTAATTGTTGACCAGCGTGTGCCAGAAATCGTTCACACCAATGAGGATGCTGAGCACATTGGGCTTCAGGTCCAGGCAGTCTTTCTGCCAGCGTTCTGCGAGCTGGTACACTTTGTTCCCGCTGATGCCGCGGTTGTAGACCTTCAGGTTTTTATCGGCATACCTGTACAGCAGCTCGGATGCCGCCGTCATGGCATAGCCACTGCCGAGCGCTGAAGCGGCGTTCGCATTGGCATCGTCTTTTTTGCGGCCGGCATCGGTGATCGAGTCGCCCTGGAAAAGAATAATATCTTCTTTCTGAAGTGAAATTCGTTTGCGTGCCGGCTCGGCTGCAAAAGCGGATGTCACCAGCGAGGGCAGGGAAAGGGCAGCCGTGGTGGCCAATGTCGTATTCCGGATAAAATGGCGGCGCGAAGCCTGGTTCTTTTCATTCATGGTTAAATCAGTTTTTACTCAGCAAAGGAACGCTCTTCTCCTTTTGCGTTTGCCGTAACAAGGATGTCAATACGTTTTTCTTCACCATGAAAATGGTTCCGTGCTTGTGGCCTTTGGGCAAACTGACTTCCTTCGTCACATCGGTGAACGTTTTAAAGTCTTTTGTTTTCATGGCACCGAAAATCTTTTCGCGGTACTGGTCGTAATAAATCAGGTAATCCTCTCCCACTTTCGCCACCGTTGGTCCTTCGGTAAACGAAGGCGAAAACGCTTCGGACGCTTTGGTATAGGGACCTAACGGACTGGTCGCAAACGCCACCTTGATGTTTCGTGCAGGTCTCGTGTTATCTTTCAACACCAGCACATAATCATTCTTCCCCCGCCTGACGATCTCGCAGTCGATCACGCTAAAGCCGGGATCGAGAAAGAGTTTTGTTGGCGAGAAGGTTTGAAAATCCTTCGTGGTGGTGTAATACATGCGGTGGTTGTTGGCCTCGTCTTCCTGTCCTTTGGGAAAACGGAAGGGGATCGTGGAAGCCCAGATGATGATGAACTGGTTTTGTTCGTCGTCGTAAAACAGTTCGGGTGCCCACACATTCACAGTGGTGGGCTCGTTCTGCATCACGGGAATGGTCCGTTGTGCACTCCAGTGGACGAGGTCTTTCGACCTGGCGTAGCCAAAGGTTTTGGTGCCTTTCCATGCGGAGGTGAACACCAGGTGATAGGTGCCATCCGGCCCTTGCGCAATGGACGGGTCACGCATCACGTTGCTGTCGACAGCTGGTTTTAGAAACGTTGTATCAAGATCAGTCCAGTGGTAGCCATC
Organism: Flavisolibacter nicotianae; assembly: GCF_003628535.1. GTDB lineage: Bacteria > Bacteroidota > Bacteroidia > Chitinophagales > Chitinophagaceae > Flavisolibacter > Flavisolibacter nicotianae. The sequence goes on along the minus strand of NZ_RBCI01000007.1, from coordinate 212,897 downwards.
CCGGCTGTAGGCCAGCCGCAGGCCATCCGTTGCCGGTTCGTGGAAGGTGGAGAAAAGGTAGACCTTCCGGTTACAGGCCGTCAGCAAAATCAGTGCAAGGCACCAGCCGTATGCAGAAAAGGATCTCACGTTGTTTTGAATTTTCAGTTTAAACTTTCCAGGATCAGTACCCAGTCATTGCCTTCTTTTTCCCCGCCCGGCGGATCAAAGGACCGGATGCCTTTGTTGGCGAAACGGCCAATGCTTTTTTTGTTGCCGTTTGTAGGATTGTACCAGCTCGCCAGGACGTTTGCCCCTTCAATTTTTCCCATGACGACTTCAAACTTTCTCCCGGTGTAATCGTAAAGAAAAGCGTAACGCTTTCCCCTGGTGGCAGCGATGTAGTTGTACTTGTCGCCTTGCCCGCCGGCCACCAGCGATTGATCGGGAACCCGTTCAAAAAAGGGCTTGGAAAGGACCAAGTTTTTCAAGTAAATCATTTGCCGTGCACCACTGTCGTTGAGTGCATCGTACCAATATTTTTTTGAGCCGTAGGCAGTTTCTTTGTCCGATGGCTTGTGCATTTGCATCACGCTGTTGTGCCCATAGGTGTGACCGGCCCCACCGGCAAACACGGACCACCAGGCATAGCGACGCACATCGGCCGCCTGCCAGTAGGGTTTTGTGGTATCGTGCAAGCCATGAGGAATGAGCTCGTACGAAGGTTCGCCATCAAACGATGGCTTCGTGGGTGCCAGGTTGTAATCAACCTGTAAAAACCGGTAATTGTCCGGGCCGTAGCGATGCTCTTTCGCAGATGTATCCAGGTCGTAACTGCGGTGTCCCGATTGAAACATGTTGAAATCCATCCAGGGCTCCTGCGGAAAATATTCACTCGAAGAAGTGCGGCCAAAGGGATGAAAACTTACCAGGTGCGCCGGGTCGGCTGCTTTCAACGTGCTGCCCAACACCTTCCAGGTTGCCGCCGAATCGGTCCCACGAATATCGCCGCCGTTCAGCCAGACAATGTTCCAGCGGCTTTTGTACCTGTTCGCCAGCCATTTTGCATAAATGCCTGCCTGTTCGGTGGAAACAAAGCCTGCCTTTACATTGCTTCCCCACACCGGCACCAGGGCCATGTACATCCCTTTTTTTGCCGCCAGGTCAATGATGTAATCCACATGGTCCCAGTAGTCGTATTGCATTGCATTTGCGGAAGCCTTTCCGGCCGTAGTCAGCGGCGTGGCGACATTTTTATTGACGAGTGCAGAATCGCCGTACACGTTCACGGCCGCTACGGTGTGCAGCACCATTGCCTGGATCACGTTGAAACCTTTTTTCCGGCGGTCTTCCAAATAGGTTTCTGCCTCATCTCTTGTCAGCTTTGAAAACAAGAGCCAGCCGGTGTCGCCCAGCCAAAAAAACGGAGCGCCTTTTTCGTCAGTGAAAAAACGGTGGTTGGGTGAGATCAGCAACCGCTTCCCTCCCTGCGCCGATGCACACAAGCCAAAGGCAAGGAAGAAAAACAGGAAGAGAAAAAATTTATTTCTGAATACTTGTTGCATGTTGTACCGTTTTTTGATTCGCACTCACCCACAGGACCACTGCACCGGGCTGCGGGCTTTTCAACTCGACGGATTGACCACCGCTTATACTTGATTCGTCCGCCGTCACTGCACCACTTTTCGGATTGATGTAGCGAACCGCATAACTGCCGGATGGCAGGTTCAACTGGACAGGCGAGGTACCATCAGAATACACCACCCAGCTATTGTGACCGTTCAGCACCCACTGACCATTCGATACAGTAGTTGTAACTGGCTTCATAGCTGATACCTCGGTCAAAAAACGTTTGTCCAGCTCCGGAAGCACCGGCAGGGACCCGCCGGCCATCAGCACCGCCCAGCCAAACTGGTCGTAGCTGTCACCGGAATACACCACGGCCTTTGCCGGGAACTTCTTCCTGTATTCACTTACGGCACGGTACACCTGTTCAAACGAGGTGCGCTTTGGCTTCAGCAGACGTGCATGTTGCCGTGGCGCCAGGTTTTGCCCGCCTTTTGGTTCATACGCTTTTCCGTCCTGCTGGTAGTGCCAGTAACGGATATCGATCAGGTCTACGACCGCCGCCCGTGCAGGATCGGCAAGGATGGCGTCCTGTACGTCTTTGGTCGTGCTTAAACCAATGATCTCTTTTTTGCCGGTCTCTTTTTCCCATTGCCTGATCGCATCCAGCCAGAACTGTACGAAATGCAGGGGACCTGTGAATTCGGCGCCGATCAGCTGAATAACACCGCTGTTGTTTTTAAAATTGTCGAGGCACTGGCGGATATAGGCCGTGTGCAGTTTGCGGCGGGCCGCATCCGTCACATCGTAAAACTGCTCCGCCATGAAAATGCGCTTGTCACCAGCGTAGGGCACCGGCTCGGGAAAGCCTGTGTGGTTGATGTTGTTGGCCGTGCGCCAGGGAAAATCGGCGTAGTGGGCACCGGCTTCAATGATGTTGTGCTGGAAATAATTCTGGTGAACGAGCACCAGTGATTTCTGGTCGGCCAAGTCGGCAAACTTTTTCAACCGGCTCCAGTACCAGTTGTTGTATTTGGTGAGATCGTATTTGCTCAACCCGTCCCAGGCCGAATCTTTGCCACTGCGGGCAAAGGGCAACTCGTAAAACGGCGGCCACACCTCACCGTCCATGCGGCGGATGCGTTCGTGGTCATCTCGGCGACGCTCATACCACAAGCCATAATTGTGCTCGATGGCCACTGTTCCGGATCGCTGCATCCAGTCTGTTAAACTATCCAGGTCATCTGTTAGTCCCGTACCAGTTCTGCCCGGAACAAAACGGGTGATGTGGGGCTTCATTTTCGGGAGGTCTTTCGGTTGAACGCTGCCGTTCCACCAGGGCACTTCACTCCTTTTGCCGGTCACGATCGCGTCACCTCTCACCAGCCATCCGTTGCTAACGTGCATAGCAGGAGCCGATTTAATAACGACTGCTTTCCTGATGCCAATTTGATCAATTGATTTTGCGCCGTTCGAAAGGAGTGAAATGGGATTTTGCTTTGCAACCGAATCGATCCAGTCGAACAGACGCGGCGCCGGCGTAAACGCCTTTTTTGTCAGTGCTATCGCCACATCGGCGGGCGGACTGCTGGATGCTTCCGTTTCCAACGGAAGAATAAAGGCTCTTTTGCTGGCATCAGCACCCAGCCGCTGCGCCAGTTGCGCATAATACAAACTGCGGGGCTGAATTTGCTCGTTGGAACTTTCCCAGTAGCCATCGCCGTGAAACTGTGCCCAGGAGCCAAAGGAATAGTTGTTGGCGGTTGGCGGCTTTTCACAATCGATGCGTGAAGCAGAACACTGCCAGAAGACAGAATTGGCCGCACTCCAGCCGGCGCCCTGCCCGTCCTGTCCACGATTGCCAAAACGGAGCGCATTTCCATCGACGTTCACGATGTCGAATAAAACACCGGAGGCCCAGCTGTCTATGGTGCCGCTGAAACTGTAAGGACGATCGGACTGGCATTGCACAAAGGCATTGGGACCCGGCGCACAAAAGCCAACCGCAAAATCATGATAGCCGTTCTCAGCATAGCACCGTTGAACCAGTGTTTGCTGCCCGGCGGTAAAATAAGTATAGCGGCGCTGTCCGCCGATTTCCGAAACGGGCGCCAATGATTTACAGTCTTCCACGGTCACCTTTTTTGCTGACGCCAAAACAGCCACCGCAGAACCGGCGAAATGCTGAAAGATCACCCGGCGCACCCAGGCATCGGCAACGTTTTCCATCGTGATAGCTATCCAGCGGTGTGCTTCGTCCTTGGGATTGCTCTTATCATATTCCGACTGTAGCCATAAATTTTCAACACCTACATTTTCGATGCGACCCGGCCAGGAAAATTTCGCCACCGTTCCACCACCATAGGTTGTATCGATGGCTGTGGTCAAGGGTACATCCAACGTTAGTGTGTTCCTGTCGATGCCAACGATCTTCCGTTCAAAGAAAATGTCTCTTTCACCGGGCTTCCATCCCAGCGCGGAAATACCGCCGCCAAAGGTTGCAGTGCCCAGCGTTGCGATCCAGTTTGCGGTAGACGGACGCTGCACAATGATGTTGTCGCCAACGTGAAAAGAAGAAGCGTCTGCGACAGTGAATTTTGTTGCATTCACCGGAACGTATGCATCGGTGATCCCCACCTCACTGCCGGTTTTCTTATCGTCCTTGCCAAAAATGCGGATCAATGTTTCGCGGTCCTTGCCGGCACCGATCAGCAATGTTCCGTTGGTGCCCATGCCGCTTCCGCGCAGCACGACACCTGATGTCGTCATCTTCAGCTGTCCGGCTACGGTATACGAACCTTTCTGTAGCAGCACCGCACCGCGAAAACCATTTTTGTCTAACGGCAGCAAAGCCACGTAATCCAGCGCTGATTGTATGCGCAGTGTCGCATCCCCTTTTGCCACCGGCACCACCACTTTTACCGGAACATCCGGAATGACTTCGTTAGAGGCTGCATAACCGCAATACGAAAAATCAGGAATGCGATTTCCCTGCGAATCAGGAGCATACGTAAGGCCGCCTTTTCCTGCTTCCAACGGGCTCCACGCTTTTTTTCCTTTTTGCGCAAGGCAAATCAAAGGAGAAAAAAACAACATGAGTGATCCCATCAGGAGCAGGAAAGGACGCAGATGCGTCCCCATTCCTTTTCGATTACTGCTATGTATGAATAAGTAAGATAAATTCACGTCCGGAAAAATTGGATTCGCACTGTTGATTACTTGCGGGCTGTCTCACTCGTTCCGTGAATGGTCGTTGCCACCGGCACGACATTTTTCACGTTGACAAGGCTGTTCAGGTAGTCTTCAATATTGGTATACCCGTCTTTGTTTTTATCCTTCGCTGCATCAGATGCATCTTTTGGATTGAGACCATTCTTTGTTTCCCAGGCGTCGGGCATACCATCATTATCCAAGTCTTTGTAGGGCGTGCCTTTGTACTCCGGGTAGCCACCCACCTGCGAAGGGTCGGTGATAATACCGATCTTGTAGGAGTCAATTGGCAGGCGGCGGTGCTTGAACTGCGTTTCGGGGAGCTTTACATTGGCTGCATAACTGATCTTGCCCGTACGCACCTGCTCGGTAATGCGCTGGTCCACGGCATCACGTTTCGGCAAGGTAGCACCCACATTAGCCAATACGTAATCGTACGCTTCTTTTGCGGGGAGAATGGTCATCTGCGGCATGGGAAGGGGCTTGTTTACTTTCATGTAGTCGGTGTACTTGTCGGTGTTTGGAAATTCTTCCACCTGCACGCCGCCAGCCCAGTTGTCTTTGGTGATTTCAGGGTAGCCTTCCATGATGTTGCCGTTCACATAACAACGGCCGAAGACCAGGTATTTCAGCTTGCTTCTGCCGGCCTCTGGTTTTAGGATACGGTGACCCACCGGTGAATTTTTCGGTGTGGCCGGCCCCGGCTTGAAGTAGTTGTTGATGATATTGAACTGCGCCCTGTAGTCGCCGCCGTCCATGGAACGGTGCACCCAGTTGAACACAACGTTGTTGGCAAAATTAAAGATGCCGTTCCAGCCGACGGATGGGTTACGGCCCGTGTTGTCAGCCCAGAGGTTGCGCATGAACGAGCAGTTTTCGCCACCCAAAGTAGAACCAAAGGCATGGTTCCAGGTATCGAGTGACTCGGAGAAGATGGAATTCTGAATGGTGATGTTGACTGTTCCGAATTTGTCTTCGATCTTGCCGGTGCTGTCGTTGTACATATGCCGGTACATGCTCATGTTCTCGTCCAGTCCCCAGCTTGCCGACACATGGTCGATGATGATGTTGCCGATTGGATTTCCACCGATGGCATCATCCCTCCTTCCCACATTGGTCTCGCCCCTGCGGAAACGCATGTAGCGGATCACGACGTCATGCGTATTGACCCAAACCGTTTCACCGGCCACGCAGACGCCGTCGCCGGGTGCCGACTGACCGGCAATCGTAATGTACGGCGCACGGATGATCAGCGGTGATTTCAGGCGGATGATGCCGGCCACGTTGAACACAACCGTCCGGGCACCTCCCTGCTCGCAGGCCCAGCGAAGACTGCCGGGACCATCATCGTTCAGATTGGTAACGACGATCACACGGCCACCACGACCGCCAAAACTGTACTTGCCGCCGCCTTCCGCGCCGGGAAAGGCGGCAATGTCGGCCTGCGGCAGATCCGTTGGACGGGAGGCCCAGGGAATAAAGGGCTTGCCGGCTTTTGCATCGGCATCAATGATGGGCCAGGCTTTGTCCCAGGCTTCATCGGAATGTTTTTGCGCCGCTTTCATAATCGAGTCGGCCCAGGCTTTATTGGCGGCGGGCACATCCGGGTATTGCGCCGCTGCTTTTTCTGCTGTTCCCAGGATGGTTGCGATGGCGGTGATGATCAAGGCATTCTTCATACGTGAAATAAGATTAGGACGATGATGTAAAAAGTAAGCGGAGACAGGCTCCGCTCGTGTTATTTAAGCGGATCGAAAGAACCTCCCCAGTTGTTGTTCTGCTGCAGGTTCGGATTGTTGGTGATCGCTGCATACGGAATGGGGAAGAAATAATAGGTCGACAAAAAGTTGATCGGGTTCGTATCCAGTTTTGTCGTGGAATTGCTGGCATCGTGATTATTGTTCCGGATCACGGTAAAATATTTGGTCATCATTGTATCCAGGTTTTGCACGTCGCGGAAACTCGGGTTGGTCGGGTCTTTCAACGCTGCCGCCGAGGGAATGCCGGAACCTGTTTTCAACAAAATGCGCAAACGGTTTCTTGTCCAGCCCTGCAGATCAGACATTCTTTTCCAGCGATACAAATCCCAGAACCGCTTTCCTTCGAAGGCAAACTCGATCTTCCTTTCAAAGAGAATGGCGTTGAACAATTCCGAGCGACTCATGCCGGCAGTTAAGCCATAGAGGTTGTTGCTGCCTGCGGTGATACCGGCCCGTTGCCGTATAGCGATCAAACCTTTGTATCCTTCTTCGCCGGAACCTGTTTTGCCAATACCCACGGCACTTTCAGCCAGGTTCAGCAAAACTTCAGCATAACGGATTTCCATCCAATCGGTGCCGCTGTACTGTGGGTCGCCAAATGTAAAGGTACCTTCGGCCACTGCCTTCCGGCAATAAAAACCGGTATTGGAGGCATTGGCCTCGGTTGACTTGGTTGACGTTTCATAATAGGTCCACAACCGGTAGGCCGCATTTCCGTCCAACGGCCATACGCAACCGTTATAAGCGATAGTGGCATCAAAACGGGGATCCCTGTTTTTGTAATAAAGCGTGTCGGAGTAAGGAAATGTGCTGGAGGCGTCGCCGGGCATTTTCCCGTCTTTCATCGGGTAAGAGCGAACAAATTCCCAGGTTGGCGTGTTCGACCCGCTGCCGTTCAGGTACTGCGGCCGGCAGGATTTATCCCAGCCGTTGTTCTTTTTCTGCTGGTCACCCGTAGCTGTATTGTAGCTGGTTACCATCACGGCTTCCGGGTTGTTGACTTCACTAAACCACATATTCTTATAACTGGCGTTGAGCCCAAATCCATTTGCATCCAGGATGGTTTTTGCCTGCAGGTTGGCATCGTAAGCCGCCTGCCACCTGGCCACATCGTCATTTGGATTGAACAACGGGCTTGCCCAGTACAACAATACCCTTCCTTTCATGGCAGCAGCAGCGCCGCTGGTAATCCGGCCCCAGTTGGACGAGCCGGACCATTTGCCGGGCAGGTTAGCAGCAGCATAATCCAGGTCTTCTACAATTTGCTTGATGCACTCGGAGGTGGAATTTCTCGGCAGCAGGGCGGCGTCTCTTGCTTCGTTGCCCACGCCATCCAGCGGGGTTAACACGAGGGGCACACCGCCGTAGATCCGCACCAGGTCCCAGTAACGAAAGGCCCTGAAGAATTTTGCCTGCGCAATAAACTTACGCTTGGTGTAATCGGGCAAGGGGCTTTGGTTCATCGATACGATAAAGGTATTCAGCTGTCGTATTTTACCCCAATTGGTATTGGGTTGCGTATTGTTGGTGTTCAGCGAGGTACCGTAATCCTTCGGTTCGTCGGTACCGTAGCTCATGCTCCCTTCCATAAACTTGTTGCCGGAGGCCTGTCCTTCGTCGGACAACTGCGGCTGAACCCCGCTCAGTACACTGCTGGTGTTCTGTCCGCCCCACAACGGGAGATTGACATCATAGATATTATCCATGTTCAACTGCACCAGCGTGGAGTCGTTAAAGACCAGTTCGGGAGTCAGTTTTGAAAGATCGGTTTTATCGAGAACCTTGGTGCAGGCAGTTAATCCCAAAAGTCCGGCACAGAATGTATAGAGCTTGAAATTTTTCATTGTTCGAATGTTTGAATTAGAGGTTCACATTTAATCCGAAGTTGAAGGTTCTCAGTTGCGGGAACACATCGTACGATCCGTTGATATTGTCCTTGTAGTCGTAGGGATTGAAGAAGTTGACCGGGTTGGTGCCGTTCAGGAACAGGCGCACATTGTTCAATCCGGCCCTTCTTGTCAAATCGCGGGGCAATGTATACGAAAGGTTAAACGTGGTTACTCTGAATGTAAAAGAACTTCTCCACCAGAAATCAGAAGCAACATCATAGGTGCTGGTATAATAAGGCGAAGGATAGGCTGCATTGATATTATCAGGAGTCCAGTGGTCGGACCAGAAGGAAGGACGGTTGGAATAAGCCGTTCCGACTTTCCGTGCAGCCGATTCAACAGAGCTAATGCCGCCCCAGCTCATGCCCATCACCACGTTCAGACTTACCGTTTTGTACGAAACACCCCAGTTGATGCCAAGGCCGTAGTGATTGTCCTGTTTTGCTTTCAGAAAGTCCTGGTCGTTAACGTCAATTACACCGTCCGGACCATCATATTTGCCGGTGGTGGCATTTTGTTTTCCCCTGACGTCGGCAAAAGCCAGCATGCCCGGCCTGATCGGGTTATTGGTACCCGGTTTATAACCCAACATGTCTGTGATATTGTATTGTGCAACGTAGGCGTCCACTTCTGCCTGTGTTCTGAGAATACCCAGTGAATGATAGCCATAAAAGCCCATGTCGTTCGATTTGCCGTTCTGGTCCTTGAAGGTTCCGATGTCACCTTTCGGCACATCTGCAACAAGAACCCGGTTATCATTCCAGTTAAAGTTGGTGGTCACGTTGTAGCTCCAGTTCTTTCCAATGTTGTCTCTCCAGTTTGCCGACAGCTCGTAGCCAAACACGTTGGCCTTTCCAAAGTTTTCTGTTGGCAGGGCCGTTCCGATCAGGATCGATGGTGAAGAAGTGAGGCTGGACAGCATGTTGTACGACTTGTTGATGTACCAGTCTGTTGAAATCGATAAGCGGTTGCGCAGGAAGCGGGCATCCAAACCAATGTCGTACTTGTCTTGGTTGTCCCAATGCACAGCCCTGTTGGCTAAGTCAATGTTCATGACAGTTGCAAGACCGCGGTCGCTGTTGCCGCCAAACACGGCAGCCTTGCCGGTTTGAATGGCGTAGCTCCGCAGCCACTGGTAAGATTTGGTATTGTCGATTCCCATGAAACCAACCGAACCTCTGATCTTTAAATAATTCACTGTTTTTGTCAGATTGTCGAAGAAGTTTTCATCAGATACGACCCAGCCGGCGGAAAGAGAAGGAAAATAACCCCACCTGTTCTCAGGAGCAAAGTTCTGGCTGGCATCAGCCCGCAGGTTGGCTTCAAAGAGGTATTTGTTCGCGAAGCTATAGTTGAGGCGACCGATGTAGGCCATGCGACCGGCTTCGGAGATCGTTTCGTTTGACGATCCATCGGGGTTTGTTGACGTACCAACCGCAAAATTCTGGTTGTCCAAACCGCCAACAACCACACCATCCACCTGGCCGGCTACGCCGTCGGAAAACGCTTCAGCTTGTTCATACACAAACAGGGCCCCGATCTGGTGTTTGCCAAATGTCCTGTCGTAATTCACGGTTGTGTTCAACTGGTAAGTCTTCGTGATGGTCGGGTTGAGACGCACCCGGTCACCGTTCGACCATGTGTAGGTCTTGATCACTGAATCGCCAAGGATGTGACCATTTGATCCCAGCTTGTTGAAGTCATATACCGTGTATTTTGTACCGTATTGTTTGCCCCAGGAGTTGGCGATGTTCTTGTTGTAGTTGACAGCCGCTTTTAAGCCTTTGATAAAGGGAATTTCGTATGACAACTGGCCCTGGAAGTTCAGTCCTGTATTATAAGAGCTTGTGTAGTTGTTCAGTTCGTGAACTGCAAAGTAGTGGTAGGTATTGATGTTGGAGCTTGTGCCTGCACCCGGAATTAAAATCGGCAGGCCATTGATGTAGGGTGTATAGCCCTGGTTTTCGCCGATCAGTGTTTTCCAGTCGTTGTCGAGGCTTTCATTTCCCTGCTTGTTGAACGTGTTTTTCCTGTCCGACAAATTACCGCTCAATGCCAGGCCAAGTTTTAAGCCCGCGGCGAGTTTGATATCGCTGCTCGAGCGGAAGGAATAACGTTTGTAGCCCAACCCGTCGAAATTGCTGTTTTCGGAGCTGTAGGTAAAGCCGGCAAAATAGGTGGCCCTGTCCGAACCGCCGGACACGTTCAGTGCATGACGCGTATTGTACGCTTTCTGCCAGGCGTTTTTCAGCCAGTCGTAGTTGTGCGTTTTGAAATAGTCCACCTCGTCCTGTGTGTAGATGCCCGAAAGCTGCGCAACTGCCGCCTGGTCCCAGTTTTTGGAACCATTCAGGTAATCGTTCATATAAAGAGCTTGCTGGTAGCCGGTCATCATCTTTGGCATTGACGTGGCGTCGGATATCCCGGCGGAAGCCGTATAACTAATGACGGGAGCCCCGGCCCTACCCCGCTTTGTCCTCACGACGATCACACCATTGGAACCCATGATTCCGTAAATGGCGGCCGATGCATCTTTCAGCACGGAAATGTTCTCGATCTCCGTGGCGTCGAGAAGATCAAAATCAGCCTTGGTCCTGATAATGTCGTCGATCACGTACAAAGGGTCTTTCGGTGCATCCTTCGAAAAAGAAATTGGATTGCGGATGCTGATGGTGGCAGCTTCACCGGGACGGGAATAACCACCCGATACACTCACACCAACCACCTGTCCCTTCAGTGCCTGGGAAAGGTTGCCCCCGGGGAAATCTTCGATCCGCTTTACATCAACCGTTCCGACCGATCCTGTCAGGTGCGTTTTTCGTTGTGTGCCGTAGCCGATCACGACCACTTCGTCCATTTGCTTGACATCCTTGGCCAGTGAAATGGAAACCGAATTTTGCCCACCGACGGTGATTTCTTTGTAGAGATAACCGACACTGGAAATTTTCAGTACCGACTCATTGCCGGACACCAGGATGGAAAACTGGCCCTTTTCGTTCGTTGACGTCACGCGGTCTGTACCCTTTACGGAAATCGAAACGCCGGAAAGCGGTTCTTTTGATTCGTCGTTGGTGACCACACCCGTGATCGTGCGTTGCTGCGCAAACACTACGGAACATGCCAGTAACATGCCGAGAAGAAAAATAAAGCGCTGTAGATCTTTTTGCATATAGCAGTTTTAAATAAATAACGGAGATGGTTCTCTATCCTTTGTTGACACGTTTGTGTAAATGCTTACGTCTGAAAGAAAATGAATCGTTAGTGTGTTCCCTTTTGCTTTTCTTCTGCCAATCGTTTCTGCCACGCCTCGCCTTCTTTTTTCATGTCATAGCCTGCAGCCGATAAATAATTGTTGATGCGGCCCTTGTACTTTCCAAACCAGCCATGCTTTTTCTCCGATGATTCAGCATCCATCGCATTTTCCCGGGCTTCCACGAGCCACTGCCAGATCTGTTCTTTCTGTGCAGCGGTAAGATTGGGCAGCATGCTCAGGTAACCATCATAAGTTACATGAAGCACATTGTAGGTCATGCCATCCTTAATTGCATCAACCTGGTCGGGATTTAGTTCTTTTGCAAGGTCTTGCAGGTATTTTGCGTGCAGGGCTCTCGTGGCTTTTGTGGTTTCTTCGTCGATGGACTTTAACCGGGCTGCCAATGCTTCTTTGTCACTGCCCAGGTCTTGCTTTGCTTTCTTTACCTGTTCGTCGCGAAATGTATAAACGGTATTCAGGTTGCGGTACTGGCCGGCGACCAACCCTGTCAACTTCGCTGTTTTTTTGGTATCGGTTAGCTGCAAGGCAGCAACAATTTTTTCGGCTCTTGTGGTAATGGTTCGGGTATAGGCCGCCTCTTTCTCTGCCGGGGTGGCATTGTCCTGGGCCTGTAGTGCGGATGAAGATAACAGCACAGAAAAAAGAAAAAAGGCAAATTTCATATAGCAAGTATTAATGCTGTGGTCAATGAAAGAATGGTAGCAACCCCGATCTCCTCCTGTACTATTCTTTTAAATTCTACTCCATGCTAAAACCGCTACTTCCTTAATGATCCTAAAGGTAGATTGACAGAGAAGGGAGAACAATGGCATCTTTTTTTAAAATGATGGACAATTTTACTATTTTCTCCTTATTTCAGACCGCATAAAAAACGCAATCGATTGCGGAACTTTCCGCTGTTGTGCTAACGGGAAATTGCCTGCCTAAATTCGCAGGAAAAACAGTCCAAAAATTGAACCCAAGAATTTGTTGGCTAAAAGACCTGCAATTGAATTGAAGAGGAAACAAGTCCATCAGCCTTTGCCTGCAGCATAATTGTTCCCTTTTTTCCGTTGGTACCGACAATGGCCAGGCAAAGCCCGTTGTAGGCTTTGCGGAAAGGTGTTTTAAATGATTCGGTGCCTGTTTGCAGTCCGTTGTCAACACCGGCAAGGTAACCGGGTCCTGTTAGTGTAAATTGAATGAGGTTCGCTGCATCTGGCACCAGGTTTCCCTCCGCATCCACCACTTTTACCGTGACGAATGAAAGGTCATCTGCCGCCCTGAGCTTGCTGCGGTCGGCCAGCAATTGAATCCTGGCGGGCCTGCCGGCTGTTTTTATTTCTTTGGTGAGAACGACTTTGCCGTTTTTTCTTGATACGGCTTTCAGCGTTCCGGGCTGGTAGGGCACCCGCCATTGCACGTGCAGCCGGCCACTGCTTTTCTTTTGCACGCCAAGCGACCGCCCATTAAGGAACAATTCCACTTCATCGGCGGCATTATAATAAGCCCACACATCAACCTCCTCTCCAACCTTCCAGTTCCAGTGCGGAAACAGGTGCAGCACCGGCTTTTGGGTCCACTCACTCTGGTACAGGTAGTAAACATCTTTGGGGAAACCAGCCAGGTCAACAACGCCGTAATACGAGCTCCGCGCCGGCCACTGGTAAGGCACCGGCTCACCAAGGAAATCAAAGCCCGACCACACAAAAAGCCCGGACATGAATTGCCGCTGCTTCACAGCCTTCCAGCTTTCTTCATGCGTGGCGCCCCAATAGGCAAACGTGTTGTCGTATGCGGAAACCGTGTGATCCTGATTTCCATGATTTTTGGATTTGGAATCCGGCGGCCAGATGCGGCTGCTGTCGGCAGGCTGGTCGTAGTACCCCCTCGTAGACAGTGCCGACGCTGTTTCCGTGGCAATAAATTTTTGGCCGGGAAAGCGGTGCGGCAGCGAATCGTAATCCGCATGCTTGTAATTAAAGCCCAGCACATCCAATGCACCGGACCGGTAAATGAAATTCTTCCCGGGCAGGTTCTCTGTCAGCGCCGACGTGACCGGTCGTGTGGAGTCCAGGTTTTTCACGATTGACGCCAATTCTGTTGCAAGGATTGTCCCGGAGCTGTCGAACTGCTCCCTGATCTCGTTTCCAATGCTCCAGACAAATACGGAGGGATGATTGCGGTCGCGTTTCACCTGGTCTTCCAAATCAACTTTGTGCCAGTCAGCAAATTCAACATGATAGTCAAATTTGTTCTTGCGCTTTTTCCACATATCAAACGCTTCGTCCATGACAAGAAAACCCATGCGGTCGCAGAGGTCGAGTAGCTCAGGCGCCGGCGGGTTGTGGGCGGTGCGGATGGCGTTGCAACCCATCGCCTTCAAAATTTCCAGTTGGCGTTCGATGGCTCTTTTGTTCACGGCGGCACCCAGGGCACCAAGGTCATGGTGATTGCAAACGCCCAGAATTTTCAGTGGCTTTCCGTTGAGAAAAAAACCTTTCCGCGCATCGAAGTTGAACGACCGGATGCCAAAGCCTGTTTCATACCGGTCGATCACTCTCCCCTCTTTCATCACTTTTGTAACAGCCTTGTACAGGTATGGCCTGTCGACCGACCACAATGCAGGATTTTTGACAGTCATCGCTAGTGTATGGGAAGTCCCGGTTTTGCCAACCAGGTATTTACCGGTGAGGTTGTCCGATGTCACGAGGCGACCTCTTTCATCAAAAATTTCGTACAGCAGTTCTATCCACTGTGGCTTACCCGATGTGTTGGTAAAGGTTGTCTTGATCTGGACCAATGCTTCGGATGGGTTTACCTGCGGTGTGGTCACAAAACTTCCCCACTGATCAACCGCAACGGCATTCGTCGCTTCCAGCCACACCTTGCGGTAAATGCCGGACCCGGTGTACCACCGCGAACTGGGTTGCGCCTCATTGTCGACCCGCACGGCCACGACATCTTTTGCTTTGCCGAAATGCAGAAAAGGTGTCAGGTCGTAGCGAAAGGAGATGTAGCCATTGGGACGCTTTCCCAGAAAATGGCCATTGATCCACACTTCGCTGTTGCGATAAACGCCGTCGAAATTGATGTACACCCGTTTTGCCTTCAGGTTCTCCGGCAGGCTGAATGTTTTCCTGTACCAGCCAATGCCGGCCGGCAGGGCACCCTGGTTGAACGTGGTCGGGTGCTTTTCACTGAACTCACCTTCAATACTCCAGTCGTGCGGCAGGTCCAGGGTTCGCCATTGGCTGTCATCAAACACTGCCTGCTTCGCCTTTTCATCATCGCCCAAAGAAAACTTCCAGTCTTTGTTGAAGCCGATCACCTGCCGTGGCTGGGCAGGCAGCGCGGCGGAAACAAGTGAAAAAAGAAAAAGAAAAATGAGTTTGTTCACGGTAAACGTTCTTGTCGTAATGATTCGATTAGGGTATTTCGACAGCGGCCTGTTTTACTGGCACAAAACTGAGCCTGCTTTTGCCCAGGTCTTTCGAGGTGGCCACTGCAATTCCGCGCTGCTCTTTTTTGTTGACGGCATTGTAGAAATGATACACTACACCCTTCTGTTTTACCACGCAGGATTTGTGTGCATAGAGGTCATCAAACGGCTCGGAAGACTCGATAAGATTCTCACCCGTCCAGTCCGTCCAGTTGACCAAATCGTAGGAACAGGCAAAACGGTTGAAAGCGCCTTTCCTGTCCTGCCAGAACGCACCGAAATAAAACATTACCCACAGGTCGCCGATTTTCTGCAGGTAAGGATCACCTGTAATGCCCACTGGGTGGTGCACGACCGGGCTGGTTTGGAAACGCTTCCAGCTGACCATGTCGTTGGAGACAGCCATGCCGATCCGCTCGAACCACCTTGTTTTCTTGTTGTCCTTTGCCGTATCGCCGTTGGCATTGTAGTACATCACAAACGGGTAACCGGTCAATTTAGCCTTGTCCCTGATTACGGTGCTCTTGAATTCTTTTTTATTCTCCCACCAGCGGACATCCGCATCGTGCGAAGTCAGAACGGGGTGGTCGAGCCGCAGCCAGCCATGGGCGGTGGTGGCGTCTTTGCCTGTATAAGCCATCCCGATGGAGAGCAGCCCGGTTTCATAGCCTCTTTCCTTACCGCCGATATAGCTTACCCAATAGTTTTTATTGAACTTCTGCAGGGAATAATCGCCGCCCCATTTCGTATTCACGAGGGAGAGGTAACCCGCCTTTTGCGAGGCGTCCCATTGCGTGGTATCGCTGCTGTGAGCCAGGATGCGTCCCAGGGTTTGCCAGTTCAGCAGGTCCCTGCTTTTCGCCAGCCAGGTTTCGTAGCCGCGTCCGTCAAAAACAATGTACGACATGTACCACATCTTTCCCTTGCGAAAGACCGTTGGGCAATCCACTTTTTGCGAATCATTTTTAGGCACCACCACCAATCCATATTTGAAAGGTGTTTTGATTTCCTGGTAGATCGCCTGCATCTGCTGATCCGGAACGGTGCTTTTGCCTGTCTGTGAAAAACAGGTTGTCGCAAAAAAGAACAGGAGAACATGCACAATGATGAACCTACGTTTCATAGCTTTATTTTGACAGCACCAATTCTTTGGCGTCTTTTTCCAGTACAGTAAATTGATAACGGCCCGATCCTACTTTGATCTTTGCCTTGCCGTTGGCAAATCCCAAAAACCGCACATCTTTCCGGCCTTTCAGTTCACGGTCACCTTCACGGATTTTTGATGCGGCAGTTGCCGGCAACAGGATGGTGGCCGTCGTGTTGACCGGGATTTGCACGTCCAGTGTAAAACCGTTTTGTGCTTTTTTCCACCCGGACCGGATCAACCCGTAGGGGCATTCATAGGACGTGCTGACAAAGCGCAGATCACCTACCGGCTGCGGATTGATCTCAATGGACTTGTATCCCACCGAGCCGGCCGCCTGGCCAATGCCACCCAGGCCGCTGTAAAACCACTCCATCAAATGCCCCAGCATCAGGTGATTGTTGGACACAACCGGCGACGCCACCCAGGATTCCGTCAGCGCCGTCGCGCCTTTGGCCAACTGGTAGCCATAACCGGGAACGTCGGACCTACAATTGATGTCGTAGATCACGTCCGAGCGGCCTTCGTTCTGAAGCGCCTGCAGCAGGTAGCGAAAACCAATATCCCCGGACGTAATGCTGTTGTTCCGGCTCCTGATGTCCTTTACCAGGTTGTCGAGAATGCGGGATTTGTATTGTTCCGGCACAAGGCCTATGTACAGAGCCATTGCGTTGGCCGTTTGGCTGCCTGTGCCGTATTGTACCGCCTTCGCGTCAAAGAATTTTTTATTGAAGGCCAGCTTAATTTTTTCCGCCAAAGCCCGGTAGGTCGTCGCGTCGTTTGTTTTACCCAGCAGCGCAGCAACTTTGCTTAAGATCTTCGCATCGTAAAAATAAGTGGCCGTGGCGGTAAGTCCCATTGGCGTTAGCTGGGCAAGGCCCTGCCGCTCAGGACCCAGGTCATACCAGTCGCTCAAACCATGCGAAAGAATATTGTCTTTTGCCCTATTCCCGAGGTAAGCGAAATACCGCTGCATCACCGAAAAATTCTCCTCCAGCACCTCCCGGTTGCCGTACCACTGGTAGAGGTACCAGGGCAGGATGATGCTGGCGCTTCCCCATTCGGGTGATTCCAGGAAGATGCCGTCCATGAACGACATCTTCACGTATTCCGGCGCATATTCGGGAAGGGAGCCGCTGTCGGATTGCGCCGTGCGCATATCGGCCAGCACTTTCTGAAACAGCCGCTCCATATCGTAGTTGTAATGAATGGAATTGCCCATCAGGTGCAGTTGCTCCAGCCAGCCCAGTTTTTCACGGTGCGGACAATCGGTAAGGATGCTCTGCATGTTGCTGCGCACCGCCCAGTCGATCAGGTCTTTTGTCTGGTTGAATAAGGGGCTCGACGAAGAAAAACTCCCGACTGTTCTAGCGGCATTTCGTGTGTGCAAACTTTTCACGGCAACGATTTCGGGGAAGAGCGTCGTGTCTTTGCTTTCTTTCGACAGTTTTTTTTCGACCTGCAGATACCGAAAACCGGTGTATGAAAACCGGGGCTGCCAGTTCTCTTTGCCCTTACCGTTTAAGATATACGTAAAGTAAACAGGACTCCCCGTGGCTTTCTGCGAAACAGAGCCATCGTCTTTCAACAATTCCCCCGGAATCAAACGAACGGAATCACCCTTTTGTCCACGCACGGAAAGAAATGGAATGCCCGAAGCGTTTTGCCCCATGTCGTAGACAATCACATTGTCCCTGATCACGGTGATTTTCGTTGGCAAAAGCGTATCCATGATTTTCACCGGATCTTGTTTTTGCGACTGCAAGACAGGCGGCCCGTCAACAAGAACGGCCTGCTTCCAGGAAGCGTCATTGAAGGCATTTGTGTTCCAGCCTTTCTGTTCCAGTGTGGCGTCGTAGTCTTCTCCGCCGTATATGCTTGAAAACGTCACCGGGCTTGCCGACGTCTTCCAGGACTGATCACTAACCACATCATCGGCAGAACCGTCCCTGTATTGCAGGTGAATGCGGCAAATGAGTTTGGGAAAGCCAAAGGCGCCGGTGTGCTTGCGGTAGCGCTGGCGGGGCATGAAATAAAAACCGTTCCCCAATTGCACACCCACCGAATTGTTTCCCTGCTGCAGGTTTTTTGTGATGTCGAAGGTGACATACTGGGCTTCTTTGTCATACATCGTCCAGCCGGGATCCAAAAAATGATCACCGATCTTCCTGCCGTTCACACTCATTTCAAAATGCCCCAGGCCGGAAATGAAAACCGTTGCTTTTTCCAGTGGCTTTTGCAACGGAAGGGTTTTCCGGAAAAGCGGTAAAACCTCCTTAACGTTGGCGCCTTTGCCGCTGCCTTTTCCATGTTCGGCCGGTATCGTCAACAGTGAATCGGGCATTTTTTCATAAGCGATCCATTGCGCTCCCTTCCAGTCTTCTTTTACAGGCAGTCCCATTTGCCAGGAGGAAACAGCGCTCCAGGCAGACGGTCTTTTTTGCTGGTCCCACACCTGTACTTTCCAGTAGTAGGTTTTTGCCGGCACCAGCTTTTTACCGGCATACGAAACATGCAGCGACTGGCCCGAAACCACCCGGTGCGAATCCCAAATGTTGCCTTCGTTCTTCTTCAGCAGCGCAGGGTCTTCCGCCACCAGGATGCGGTAAGCGGATTGCAACACGCCCCTGCCTGGTGAGCTAAGTTGCCAGCCCAGCGATGGCGTTGGTTTCTCCACACCCAATGGCGCTTCTGCGCTTTCACAGAAAAGCTTTGTAACAGCAATGGTCTGCGAAAAGGCAGTTTGCGAAAAAAAGAACAGAAGTACCAGCCAGTGTCGTTTCATTTTTCCTGCGGTTTACAGTTCTACAGTGGCCTTGATGACTCCTGTTTCGGGTTTGAGCCAGCTTTCAAATTGCTCTTTTACCTTGTCGAACGGTACGCGGTGTGTGATATAGGTTGCCGGTTTCACCCGGCCTTTTTTCATGCTTTCCATCACGTGTTCAAAATCCTGCCGCGTGGCATTGCGGCTGCTCATGAGCGTTGCCTCCCGCTTGTGAAATTCGGGATGCGAAAAGCAGATCTCTCCTTTTTGCAAACCCACCAAAACATACCGGGCACCGTGCGCCATGTAGTGAAAGGCGTTGTTGATCGCTTTTAAATTGCCGGTCGCATCGATCACCACCGTTGGCATGTCGCCGTTGGTGATTTGCTTCAGCCGTTCCAACGCATCTTCCCGCAGCGGGTTGATGGTTTCGTGAACAGCCAGCTTTTCTTTGCAAAAGGCGAGGCGGTTGTCGTTGATGTCCGTGACAATCACATTGCCGCCGGCAATCCTCGCAAATTCAGCCACGCCCATGCCAATGGGTCCGGCACCCACCACCAGTACAAATTCTCCTTCCCTTACACCGGCCCGGCGCACACCGTGTGCACCAATTGCCAGCGGCTCTACCAGGCTCAACTCATCGTAGCTCAGACCCTCGCCGTGCAGGAGTGAAGACGACGGAACGGAGAGGTATTCGACAAAGCCGCCGTTTACATGCACGCCACAGACCTTGATGTTGACGCAACAGTTTGGCAATCCCGAACGGCAAGCGATACAGGTCCCGCAATTGAAATAGGGAATGAACGAAACACGTTCACCAACCTGGAATCCCGGTGCGTCGTCAAACGCCACCAGTTCTCCCGCCAGTTCGTGCCCCAGGATCCGCGGGTATTCAAAGAAAGGCTGCGTGCCTTCAAACGCATGCAGGTCGGTGCCGCAAATGCCGATGCGTTTTATTTTGATGATGGCCTGCCCTTTTTGCAGAACAGGCTTCTCCCGTTCCTCGTAGGCAAATTCTCCCGGTTTGGTGCATACCAATGTTTTCATTTGTTTCTTCTTTTATTGCACATCAAGCGCATTTATGGACAATCCCTTTGCGTCACCGGCCGTGAACACAACTTTGTACTTGCCGGCGTTGATCATGCTGCCTGTGGTGGTATTGATGTAATTCGATTTTCCCTGTCTTGTTGGTGTCAATTCAACGGCTTCTTGTTTCATTTGCGTACCGTCGGCGGCAACCAGTTGCAATTGTCCCCGGAGCGTTTGCGACGTTGGGTTGTTATACGAGATCGTGAGGGAATAGGTGTCCCCCACCCCAACAGCGATCTGCCATTCCACGCTGTTCTGCGGTGACGCCGCTTCGAAAATAACGCGGTCCTTTCCATCGACTTTTCCCTTGCTCAGACCGGGACCGTTCAACACGGCGTTAACGGCTTTATAGCTTGCCACCGGCTTCAGGTCGTAGGCCGGTTCCATGGAGGTAGCCGGCAACGCCATGACGAAATAATTCCCTTCGTCCAGTACCAGACGTTCACCTTTTGCCATCCTTTTTTTGTAGACCCAATAGGTCGAGCCGTCGTCAAGTTGCATCAGTGCCTTTGTTGCGTTGAACGATTGCAGCCACGCCGGTGTGCTTTTCCCTGTTGTATCTTTCACGATCAGCACATCGGCAGTGTCGGTTACCAACAGGCTTTTGCCCGCCAGGTTTTCAGCCCTCCTTTTCTTCAGCCATTGGGCTCCGTACAATTCTGGCGCAAGATTGCTGAAACGGACACTGTCTGCCACAAACGCAGCATCACCCGTCGTCAGCCAGTCACGGATTTCAAGCGGCTGTTTTGTTGTTCCGCCTTCCATTGCCAACAGCGACGGTGGTGGCGGAGCGGGTCTTGCTTTTTGATTTTTTGTCGCGATGGCGATCGCAGAGATCACCGCCTGGCCCGAAGCCACATGCGGAAACGTAATGGACAGCAGCCCGCCTTTTACCGTCACCTGCACTGTTTTTTTCAGCGCAGCGGCCTGCCCGCTTTCGTGCCAAATGTCGATATCTTTTAAAACCGTCTTTCCGTTCACGGCCACATCAAACAAGCGCCAGCCGGTTGCATCCAGACCACCACCTGTCCCCCACCAGGGTTCTGTAAAATAAAATTCCACGCGGTAGTCGCCGTCCTGTACCGGGAAGTCGTAACGCAGTTTCTCGCGGCCATAGCGAAAGCTTTGAAACAGCTGGTCATCTTTTGTGCCGCTCACCGGATCGGCCGTGGTGCGCTGGCTGGCAAAGTAGGGCGCCAATCCTTCAAAGGCGGCCGTCCACGAGACGGATCCCCAGGTGCCCTTGCTTTTTCGCTCCCTGTCGGCCAGCCACGTGTTGCCGTTGCCATCGACATAATCCGGTCCGCCACAATTAACGCGGTAGAGATAGTTGTAACCGCCTTGCGGAGCGGTACTATTTTTTGCATCGTTATCAAAGGCTCCGGCATGCGGCGCCTGCGGCAGGTGATGAAGCATGATGTAATCCTTTGCCACTTCTTTGCCGTTGACATAGCCAACCGCGTAAAGCACGTTGTACCGAATGTCGACACTGTCCCACTGGAAATGTGTTCCAACACCTCTCCTTTTTTTTCGTCCCAACGATTGCGACCGTAGGTCATTGAAAAGCTCTACTTCATCGCAATTGGAATAAACCACGATGCCGTCTTTTTTCCCGGGCTTTGTCCATCGGTCGGGCCAGGTGTGAGAAACGATGTAAACCATCGGCTCCGTTTCTTTCGGTGCGTAATTGGATCGGAACATATAAAACACATCCAGCGGTTCTTCCCAGGGTGTGAGCAATCCTTTGTAATTCACAGGACCAATGCGATCGAGTTCGCGATAGCCTTCGCCGCCCTGCACCCGGCCCGGGTTGTCGTGCGACGTGAGCAGCCACATAAAATGCCCGGCTGCACTGTCTTTGGCCGCTTCGGCAAGACGCAGTTTCTGCTCCATCAACTGTGTCATGCGGTCTTCGCTGTATGAACCATTTTGCACAAAAGCGCCTTCGGTGTGCAGGTCCAGCGTGCGCCAGGCACCGTATTCGCCAACGAGGACCTGCCGCTTCAGATCGTCGCCGTAGGTTGCCGGGTTGCCGCCGTAGGTGCCCGTCCAGTTTTGCGGCACATCCCAATCGGTGCCTTCGCCGCCGTTGCAGGTCGTGACCAGCCGCTGCGACGACGTGGTCGGGTCCAGCTGGCGGATGATGGCGGCGCACTCTTCGGCAAAGTCTTTGGGCAGCTTGCTTTCATTTTGCAATCCCCACAACACCAGCGATGGCGAGTTGCGCCGTTCCTTCACCCATTCCTTCAACAGGGTTTTGAAATTGTCGCGGAAGGCTTTGGTGTCGTACCAGTCGTGGGCACTGAGCTGCGTCCACCACAGGAGACCAAGGCTGTCCCAGTAGTTTTGATAGCGAAGATTGTGCGGCTGGTGCGCATCGCGAAACGCATTGAAGCCGGCTGCTTTTACCTGCATCACCCGTGTGCGGATCTGCTCCGCACTGAAGGCATGACTGCCACCGAGCAGGTGTTCATACTCGGCGATGCCGTTGATGAAAACAGGTTTGCCGTTCAAAAAAAATTGCCCTGACGAATTCTTGCCGATCGGCCACCTGATGGTTCGGATACCGTAAGGTGTAAGAAGGTTGTCGAGCTGTTTTCCTTCGTCAACGATCGTTGTGCTGACCTGGTATAAATAAGGATTCTCCAATGACCAAAGTGTTGGATTGGATACAAACGGCAATTGCTGCCGGATGATAGCCGATGAGCCTTTTGCCAATTTCCTTAGTGATGTAACCGACGTTATCGTTGCGCCGCCCTTGCTGAGCAACTGTGTAAGGACTGTCAATTTCCGCGTCCTGTTGCTGTAGTTCCTGATTTCGGTTTCCGTGAACAGTTGTGCACCCTTCTCTGATGTTGTGCTGTCGTTCCAAACGTGGACACCGAACGGTTCTACCCGAACATCATTGGTGATCACCAGGTGCACCGGACGGAAAATTCCCATCGGCTGCGAGCCTTCCGAAAAGCCCCGGTCGTCGGAACAACCGCCGCACACCCAGGGCAGGTCCTGGATGTTGGCCGGGTGATCGGCGCGAACAGCCAGCAAATTGCCTGCGTTGTATTTTACCGCGTTGGTAATGTCAATCGTAAACGTTGTTCGTCCCCCTGCGTGGTAACCCACCTGTTGGCCGTTCAGCCACACGGTGGCATACGAACCCACGCCTTCAAAAAACAGGAAAATGCGCTTGCCTTTTGGCTGCTGTTTTAGCGTAAATGTTTTCCGGTACCAGGCATAGCCGTGGCGGTTGCCGTGGCGAAGGCGACGGTACCCTTCATACTGGTCCCAGTTGTGCGGAACAGCAACAATTTTCCATTTTGCATCATTGAAGGAAGCCGTTTTGAAATCATCAAACGCATGCTTGTCGCTGTCGTCAGCGACCGTCTTCCAGCTCTTGTCCAATAAAACATCAGTGCGGAGATTTTGTGCGGAAACATTGAACCACAGGGACACAAAGGCACAGAGCAACACAGAGGCTCTCCGTGTCCCTGTGTCTCCGTGGTTCAAAAACCTGCTGCATAGACTTACCGAACGCACAAGCGTGCGACGCAACAGGCGCCTTATCGAAGTCCAAAAGCCGGCCCCATGAAATATATTTTTTTGATTTTGTTTTTTCATTTCATCGCCAGCAACTCGCTGTTAAACCTGTACGTTTTTCCCTTTACTGTTTTGAAAGAAATGGTTTTCCCGTTGCACCGCAGCAAACAATTGTTGCCCGCCAGGGACAGCACCTCCACCGACTGCAATCGGCCATTGCGCCACCTCATATTCAGCTCAAAACCGCCCCTGGCACGAATGCCTTTGACCTCGCCATCTGCAAGGGCGTCGGGCAGGGCCGGCAAAAGATCAATGTATAGCGTGTGGCTTTGCACCAACAGCTCGCCGATGCCGGCGGCACCGCCAAAGTTGCCATCGATCTGGAAGGGCGGATGCGCATCGAACAGATTGTGATACGAACCGGCACCACCTTTTTCCGCAGGGCTAATCAGCATCTGCAACAGCTTCCAGGCATGGTTGCCCTCCTTGAAACGGGCCCACAGGTTCAGTTTCCATCCCAGGCTCCAGCCTGTGGCCGCGTCGCCGCGGTAGAGCAGCGACTGGCGTGCTGCTTTCATCAGGCTGGCCGTGCTGTCCCAGTTGATCTCGTTGCCGGGATAAACGGCCCACAGGTGCGACACGTGCCGGTGCTTGTTGGCCGTATCGTTCACGTCCTGCATCCACTCCTGCAACTGGCCGTATTTTCCGACCTGGTTGGGAGCAATCCTTGGCAGCTTTTGTTGCAGGCTGTCGCGGAAAGCCTGGTCGGTATTCAAAATTTTACCGGCTGCAACAACATCGCGAAACAGTGCCCGAATGATTTGATGATCCATGGATGGACCGGCCACCAACCCGCCCTGCTCGGGTGAGTTGGACGGTGTGCTGACCTGCCAGCCTGTCTGAGGATCGCTGATCAAAAAATGGTTGTAGAAGCGGGCCGCCTCTTTCATGATGGGATACGCTTTGTTGCGTAAAAACTCCTTGTCCTGCGTGAACAGGTAATGCTCCCACAAATGCGTGCATAACCACCCGCTTCCACTGACCCAAATGCCGTGATTGGACGCGTTGATCGGGGCCGTTCCCCGCCAGAGGTCCGTGTTGTGGTGCAGCACCCAGCCCGGTGCATTGTAATATTCTTTTGCTGTTTCGGCGCCGGTTTTCGACAGCTCTTCAATCATCGAAAACAGCGGCTGATGCAGCGGCGAAAGGTTCAGGCTTTCGGCCGGCCAGTAGTTCATCTCCAAGTTGATATTGGTGGTGTACTTGCTGCCCCAGGGCGGGGATAACAGGTCGTTCCAGATGCCCTGCAGATTGGCCGGCTGTGTGCCCGGCCGCGAACTCGAGATCAGCAGGTAGCGGCCATACTGTGCGTAGAGCGCCACGAAGGAAGGGTCGTTGGAGGTGGCAAATTTTTCAATGCGTTCGTCCGTGGGCAGCTTTTCATTGGCGTCGTTTCCAAAACGGAGCGAGAAGGTTTTGAAATAACGTTGGTATTCGGCAATATGGGCGGTCCTAACCTGGCTGTAGGTCTTTCCTTTCAGGTTTTGCATGACACGATTGCAACGTTCAGCAGCATTGGCAGAAATATCATTGTAGCTTTTGAAGTTGGTGGCAGCGGTTAAATAAAGCGTTGCTTCATCTGCACCTTTCACCACGATCTTATCATCCTCGATACTGACCGAACCCTTTTGGATTTGTACCTGCAGGTGGCTTTCACCGGCCAGTGCGCCGTTTCGAACTCGCACCGAAAGACCGAGTGTTTTGTCATTGATCTTTTTGATGACATAGGCTTTGTGCGGACTGCTCAACGCTGCGGCAAAGCTGATGCTCCCGGGCTTTGTTGCCGTTAAGTGAACTACGATCGCCTGCGCTGGCTGGGATGAAAAATAATCTCTTGTATACGTAACGTCTTTAAGTGTATAGGTGGTTCGGGCAATGGCGGTATTCAGATCCAGTTCCCGCCTGTAGTTCGTTGCACTCGTCGCATTGGCAAATTGCAGCCACAGGTCACCAAAGGGTTGGTAGTCGGCCTGGTAATGCGGCACGGCCGGCGGGTTGTCGTTCTGGATGAAAAACTTCCATTTCTTGTTGAGCGACAGTTTGCTTTTTTCTTCAGCCTCCGGGTAAACGCCAATGTGCCGCGTGGTGTCTTTGTACCCGGCAATGCCGCCCTTGTCGGAAAAATTTAGCACCTGGATGGCAATGGTATTTTTTCCCTTTACCAGCGCTTCTTTCGGAACAATGTATTTGCGTGGCTCGTTGCTTTCGGTACGGCCAACCAGCTTGCCGTTCACATAGGTAAAATCAGCGTCGCGAATACGGTTCAGGTCCAGCACGAGGTTTTTGGCTTCCCAATCTGGTGGCAATTCAAAGCTGGTGCGGAACCAAACAGCACCATCCAGCCCTTCGTAGCCCACCGCCTCCCAGCCGTCGAAAGAAGGCACAACCATTTCTTTCCACTGGCCGTCATCATAACCTGCCGAAGAAGGATCGCCCTTCACGCCTTTCAGTGATCGCATATCCGCTACCCAATCGCTTCTTTTTCCTTCGTTGCTTTTCAAACCCATGAATTGCGCTTCGGCCAGCGCCTCTGCTTCTTTCTGTTTGCCGTCGAACAACAGTTGCCTGATCTGTGAAAGATATTGATAGGCGCCTTTCCTGTTGTAGTCTCTTGGCTCGCCGGTCCACAGGGTTTCCTCGTTGAATTGCAGCCGGTCGTTTTCGATACCACCAAAAAGCATGGCGCCCAACCGGCCGTTGCCGATGGGCAGCGCATCGGTCCATTTGGCTGCCGGCTGCCGGTACCAGAGTTTCAGGTCCTGTGCCGGGGCGGCAAGCACCAGAAGAAAACAAAAAATGAAAAGACTGCTTTTTTTCACATGAATATTTTTATGTACCAAGCGATAGTACTATTATTTGGCTGCCGTTGCGTCGCACTCTTGGACGTTCGGTAAGTCTATGCAGCAGGTTTTTGAACCACGGAGACACAGGGACACGGAGGAACACCGTGTTACTCTGTGTCCCTGTGGTTCTCCTGTATTCCAATTTGTGCTGCATACAACTACGTTGTTGATTAATTCACTGCGATGGTTTCCGCCACGCTGCCTTCCTGCACCACCGGTTTTACCGCACCGGCAAAATTGTTGCCTTTCAGCACAATGCCCTTCGACCGCTCTCCCCTCACCTGCAAAAACACGGGAGTTTCCTTTACCGGGTTGCAGTTGTAGAGAAACACGTTCTGCACATTGTTCAGGTCAATGGTTGGCTTGCCGGCAAGCGGCTGCAGGGTTTTCACGCCATCGATGGTCAGGTCACTTACATTTTCTGCCGCCAGCGAAGCGCCTTCGTTGGTCGTGATGCGCACATTGTGAAACTCGATGTTCGTTGCTTCCTTGATGACAACGCCGGTTTGTGCCTCAAACTGGATATCGCTGAAGCTGATGTCCTCCACCGGCATTTCTGCCAGCCCGTTGATGTAAATGGCCTGTGCCGTCTTCGCCGTGATGCCGCTCAGGTGGATGTTGCGAAACCGAGGCGTCCGCTCCGATACGGGCTCCGGTGCCGTTTTGGCGTATTGCATGTCCAGCACAATGGCCTGTTGCCGGATGTTTTTCATCACGATATTGCTCACTCGGATGTCTTCCACCACACCGCCTCGGCCCCTTGCCGTTTTGATGCGGATCCCCCTGTCGGTGCCGTCAAACACACAGTTGGAGATGGTGATCTTTTTCACATCGCCGCTCATTTCGCTGCCGATCACCACGCCGCCGTGCCCCGACAGCATCGTGCAGTTGGTGATGGTGTAATTCTCGGCCGGCGCCGCCTTTGTCCGACCCGGAAGATCCTTGCCCGACTTGATCGTAATGCAATCATCGCCCACGCTGATGTGACAGTTGGTAATGTGCACATACTTGCAGCTTTCCGGGTTGATCCCATCCGTGTTCGGCGAATGCGGGTTGTTGATGGTAACGCCTTCCACCGTGACATTTTCACAGAACTCGGGGTTCACGGTCCAGAACGGCGAGTTGACAATCGTGATGCCCTGCACCAGGACGTTTTTGCAAAACATCGGTTGAATGAAGGGCGGCCGAAGAAATCCTTTTTTGATCTGTCCCAGGTCATCGGGCTGGATCATGTCCTTGTTGGCCGCTTCAAAGGCAAGCTGCCATTTTGTTTTAGGCTGGTCTTCCTTGTAGCCTTCCGCTACATCCCACCATTTTTTACCGTGGCCATTGATCAGTCCACGGCCAATGATGGAAATGTTTTCGGCCTTGTACGCATAAAAAAGCGGTGAAAAACTTTTGACATCCACCCCTTCAAACCGGCTTTCCACAAAGGGCATGTAGTGATCAAAATTGTCGCTGAAGTGCAGTTCCGCACCGGCGTCGATATAAATGGTGATGTTGCTTTTCAGGTGAATGGGGCCCGTGAGATATTTTCCCGCGGGAAAATAAACCGTGCCGCCGCCTTTTTTTGCCGCGGCATTGATAGCGGCCGCAATGGCGGTGGTGGACAGTTTGCTGCTGTCATTTTTGGCGCCGTAGGAAAGCACGTTGTACCATGACTGCGCCTCCAGGGAGTGAAAGAACAAGCACAAAAAAAAGATGATGACTGATCGTTTCATAACTCTTGATTGCTTTAAAAAAGCGCCAGCTACATTTTTATTTTTACCGGCTTCAGCTCCTTTCCCCTGTACAACAGCTTCCCATCTGCCAGGACAGCCAGCCCGCTTCCCTTGCCGTACTTCCGGCCATTTTTATCCCAGCGTATCGTCAGCATTTTGTGGTGATAAAAAACGTTCTCCAGGCAAAACCAGTCCCACTTGCCTTTTGGAATCAGCGGTTCAAGTTCGAGCACATTGTCTTCCCGGGGTTTTAGTCCCATAAGATCGTTTATGATCAGGTCAGCAAAAGTGGAATGATTGTAATAACTGCTGCGGGGGTTGTCGCCTTTCAGCCACTCACCGTTTTTTTCGTCCTGGTATTCACCCAGGTAAGGCAGCCCTCTTTTCTGGTGCGACCAGGCATATTTGTGCAGCTCGTTGTAAAAAACGGATGCGTTCATCTTTGCGTGGTGCGGATAGTTCGTTAACAAATGAGACAATCCTTTCAGCGTTTGCGCTGTAGCATAGGGCCAAACTGCCCCATCCCATTCGCAGCCATGACCCGAGCCATGCGTCCGGAAAAGCGGGTGGCGCCGTTCGGCCGTGGTAATGCCCCAGGGCGCCTGGAAACCGGCTTTGTCCAGCAATTCATTCCACTGCGCCGCATACTTTTCGTTTTTGTAAGGCAGGTTAAAATACCAAGGAATGTATCCCAGTTCTTCACGGGCATCGTCCAGCTGGCCGGTTGGATGCAGCACTTTGAAAAACTGTTCCCGGTTGTCCCAAAGGCTGTCGTGCACCAGTTTCCGGAGCGTCTCCGCTTTTACCGCATATTTTTTTTGCAGGCTGTCG
The DNA here is from genome assembly GCF_003628535.1 of Flavisolibacter nicotianae. GTDB lineage: Bacteria > Bacteroidota > Bacteroidia > Chitinophagales > Chitinophagaceae > Flavisolibacter > Flavisolibacter nicotianae. The sequence continues at coordinate 183,812 of NZ_RBCI01000007.1, read as the reverse complement.
ATGCGCAGCAGTTTTGCCATGGCAGACAGCGCCACGGCATTGCCGTACATGTAGCTGTTGATCGTTGGCCGGCGGTTTTGTTCTTTGCGGCCACCGCTGATCGATTCTTCCATTGCATCCCGCACATCGAACTGCCAGTACAAACCTGAAGGCAACAACTTTTCAGCCTCCCATGCTTTGTAATCCGAATCCATCGCCCTGATGTTCTTCTTCAAAAAATCTTTGTCCAGGTTGACGAGATAGCGATTGTACACGGCATTCTGCAGCCAGCTGCTGAAAGCGTGCAGGTGCGGCTTGGGTGTTTGCGGATCGACATGCAGCCAGAAGTTGATGTAGTCATCCAGGTATTGCTGATCGTGCAGCCAGCGAAGCTCGTAGATGTGATGTCCCAGAGCGCTGCTGATGGTGTTGTGCTTCCCGGCATGTTTCATGGGTGTGATGAATTCGGTAAACACAAACCCGTCGGGAGTTTGCTTTAAATGCTTGCGAACCGCCCACCACCGGTAATAGTAAATTTTTTCCAGCGTGGTATCGGGGCATTCAAAGAGTGGAATGTTCTTCGACAGCCAGTCGACGGCCTTGTCGTTGGGAACATAATTAACGGCGTATTCCGAATCAATTGCATCAAAATAATTTACATACAGCCTGAGCTTATCCGTTAGGTGCGAATTGACTTTGTTCTGCGCAGAGCAAACTGTCGCGGCGGCGAGCATCGCCACCAGCAAACAAAGCGTTCTATAAAACAAATCATTTTTCATGTCTGATCATTCAAATAACCAATCGAGTTCTTTTTTCACGCCACCCGAAATGAGTCCCGCATCCCGCACCGGGAAGGGCTGCGCATCGTCCACAAAACCCAGCACCAGCGCCATTCCTTTTGCCAGCCGCAGGGTATTTTCTCCCGCCTTGAAGGAATAAGTATGAACATTGACAGGTGGCAAGCCGGAGATGATCACCGCGTTGCGGAGCTTTGCTTCCGCCTGGCCGTAATCGTTGGCACTGGCATCTGTTTCCAGCTGCGGCGGTTGCAGGTAACGACTGTCTTTCGAATTGAAATAACCCACGAGGACCTTCACCGGTTTTGCATTGGAAAATCGAATCGTGGTGCCCTCCTTTACCTGTTGCGTGGTGGAAAGCTTCAGGCCTTGCAGCTTCGCCAGTTCTTCCGCAAAATCCTTGATGTAGGTGGCCGTATCGGCAAACAATTCCTTGCCGGTCGCTATTTCATACGTAGAAATTGGTTGCGTGAGCAGGGTGACAGCGGCCGGTTGAAACCGGATTTTTTCCACCGCACGGGCAGTCTTCACGGGAGATTTCAGCGAGTCAATGTTCCGCAGAAGATTAGCCAGTTCCTGTTGGTAAAACGGCAGCAACTCTTCCCATGTTTTGTTCCTGCCATCGTTGCCGCCAATCGGAATTTTCCGTTGCTGCGTTTGCATGCTGTTGGCATACAGGTAAGAATTCTTTGTCAGGCTCACCAGCGTTTCAAATGACCGCAGGCTTTTTTCGAGGTGCGCCCTACCTTTTTCGAGGTCATTGATGTCGTTCGAATACTTGTAGCGTAAAACCGCCAGCGCTGCTTCCGCTTTTTCAGCGAAATTGTTGGCCAGTGCTTCGTAGATGTGCATATCATTGCGCAGGCGATCAAATTCTTCCTGGTTGGCCTTTACGCCTGCTGAAGCGTTTTCGATGGCCTGCACCGCTTTCTTCCCGTGGGCTTTTACTTCATTGATGATTTGAACAGGCGTTTCACCAACATGCTTTTCACCTTTCCATTCCTTCTCCGCATAATCAGTCAGCATCTCTCCTTCCGGTCCTTCCGAATTGTACAGCAGTGTAAACAGTCCGTAGCGGTACGGATTGATCAATTGCGTCATGAACATGCCGAGCGTCAGCGTTTGGCGGTTGCCGTCGGTGATGCCAAAACGGCGCAGGAGCTTGGGCGCAATTTCACCGGCTTCTTCGTAAGCGGTGCGAATGTTTTTTGCCGCCGTTTGCGTGGCGCCGAATTTTTGAGCAAGTAGATTATCCCAGTAAGCCGTTTCCGTTTCCCTGCTGTGGTTCGCTTTCCAGGCATAGCGGCTCCAGGCTTTGTACCAGATCCAATCCCGGTCAATTTGCAGCAAGCGTTTCGGCGCTTTATCGGCCGTGTAGGGCCAATCCCAGTACGACGCCTGCGGGTACAAATGCAGCCCGTTGCCATGGTGTACCGTATGCATGGCCTGTACGGACTTTTGAATAAAATCGGGTGAGCCATACCGGAAGGGTTCCAGGTTGGCAAGGATGTGTACGTTCTCGATCTGCACCGAACCCAGGCTGCTCAGTTTGCGGTGCAAATCAGCCCAGGGACCGCGGGGGGTGTACGTCGTAAGTGCTTCGCCGTTGTATTTTGCTTCGGTGTATAAATTTTTATATAGTGGCAGCGCCGCTTCCATCACGCCGGGTGCATCCGTGTCGTGGGCCCGCAAAACAATCGGCGGCTCTTCTGTTTTTCCCATGGCCTTCAACCCGTCTTTCACACCGGGAATGATGGTTTTGGTAAACCAGTCGATGTCGTCCTGCCCCACGCCTTCCATGGCTTCGCCCAGCGCCACCATCAGCCCGACATTCGGGTATTTTTCCACGAAAGCGGCAATGGACTTGCGGGTGTAATCGGCGATCAGCGGAATGATGGGCCGGTTGCGATCCTGCGTGGCGATGCCGTGCTTTTCCGCAAAGGGTTTGGAGACGATGATGTTGTAAAACATCTGGATGACCCAGATCCCTCTTTTGTCCGCCTCTTTTGTGAGGAAGCTGAACACCTCTTCGTTTTTTTTGAAGGTGGCGTCGTCCACTTCCACCGCGTAAGGATACTCTTTCAGTCGCACCAGCGAAGCAAAAGGATGACCGTTCCAGAGGTACAGGGAGTTCATGCGGTTCTGCACCATCGAATCCAGCACCCGGAGCCACAGGGCCTTATCGTAAAACCAGGGAAAGGTTTCCGGCGTGTAGGGATATTCATAAACATGCCGGCCGGGCAGGTAGGCGGGCTTTTGCAGGCCGATGCATTCGCCGCGAAGCACCATTTCCGGCGCATCGGAATAGGTCAGGTTTGCCGGCAGCTTTTTTTGCGCTTCCACTCTTTCGGCCAGTTCCAAACAGCCGTACAGCGCACCAGAGGCGTCGTTGCCGGCAACCAGTATCGCGTTGTTTTTTGTTGAGATCAAAAAGCCTTCTTTTGCACTCCTGCCTGCCGTATCCGGTTGAAATTGTGACTGCGCCCTTGCCAGCAGCGGATCGTTCTTTACAGCGACAATAAGAAGGGGCTTACTATTCTTTTTCAACTCGTCACCCGTTTCCGTTTTAACCAGATAACCGGCTTTTTTCAGGGCTGCCGTTAACCTGTCCGCACCAAATAAGACTCTCGCCGGCGCCTGCCGTGAGACAAGAAGCGTCACTTGTTTTTGTGTTGATTTCTGTGCTTCCACGGTTGTAAAGCCATAAACGGAAACCAGAAGGAAAAAGAGATATAGCGTCAATCGTTTCATGTATAGCTATTCATATACTGCAATTAAGAAATCGTTCCTGCCCCTACTGCCTCGCCACAAAGTGGATGGCAACCATTTCCATCACGGGCAAGGGACTTTCATATGAATAAAGATGATTGTCCCCACCTTTCCCAAACAAGTCTAAACAGATATTCAGGGATAACATGAGGATTGAAGCGCTTTTTTTATGCAATCGTTACCGATATCGTTTGCAGGTGTACTGAAGACATACTAAAAAAGACGGTTTGAAAAAGAAATGCTGTTCGGAATTGGTGATTGAAAGAAGCCGGCATTTGCACGTTTTGCGCCTGCGCATCAGGAATGACTTTCATTTATTCCACCCGTTCATATGCATACTAAATTGTCGAATGACAGGTGTTTTTGCGGCTTTTATTTTTCCAGCCCGATTTTCCTCAGCAGTGCATTGAACCGCGGATCAGGCCGCAGGGAATCCCATTTGCTGTCGATCCTGATACTGCACAGGGACTCCTCGTGATTGGTAAAGCTTTCTTCCAGCCACCGAAACGCTTGTTCTGAATCCTCTAAGGCTGCATAGACCAGTGCCATACCCCGGCAGTCGTTTGCACTTAACGCCTTTCCCGCTTCTACGTCGTCCAGGATTTGTTTTGCTTCTTCTTGACGGCCCGACATCGCGTAAATTTCGGCCAGCGCAATCGCCGTTTTCACAGCATTACCGGTGCGTTCACCCCAGTGCTCATTTTGCGCAATGGCTTCGTCAAACATTTGCATGCCTGCATAGGCAAGCGATAAAAGGCGGTAGGCAGGCACAAAACCGGCATCCAGTTCCAGTGCCATCATCCCCATTTGTAGGGCCTGGTCGTACCGGCCGAGGTAATAATAAAAAATGCCTTTGTCCTTTACAATTCCCGGGGAAGCCGGCTCCAGTTCCAGCGCCATGCCTATTTCGCGAAAGGCGCCTTCCGAGTCACCGGTAAACAACAGCCATTCGCCGTACCAATGATGTCCCGTCGCATAGTTTGGATTGAGTTCCAAGCCAAGCTGGAATTCTTTCTGCGAAGCCTTCCAGTCCCACTCATTAAGCATCAGCGAGATCGCCAGGGAGATATGGGCTTCGCCAAGACGGTTATCGAGATCCAGCGCCTTGTTGACGGCGGCCATCTGTTTTGGAAACAATACCCGGCGTGAAATGTTGGTGTACTCGCCAATAAGGCTGTAGGTATCAGCGAGACCGGCCCACGCCAATGCATAACCGGGATCTTTTTCCAGTGCCTTTTCAAAATGGACAATTGCGGCGTTCAGGCTTTCCTCGTTTCTTTTTTTCCAGAAAGAACGTCCCTTCAGGTACAGTTCATAAGCCGCCGTGTTTTCGGTGTAACGTTTTTCCAGCACCAACTGCTCTTCCCTTGTAAGCTGTATCCGCAACGCTTCAACAATTTTTTCCGACACCTGCTCCTGGATATTGAAAATGTCTTCCATCGTGCCGCGGTAATTTTCGGCCCACAGGTGAATATCCTCCCGGGCATCGATGAATTGTGCCGTAATCCGGAGGTTGTTGCTGAACTTCCTGACACTTCCTTCCAGGATGTAACTCACACCGGTTTCGCGGCCGATGGTTTTGCTGTCTTTGTTGGTGTTCTTGTATTGCATGGAAGTGGTCCGGGAAATCACCCGTAGGTTTTTGAGCCGCGACAAGCCGGAGATGATTTCCTCCGTGAGCCCGTCGCTGAAGTACTCCTGTTCCTGGTCGTTGCTCATGTTGACAAAGGGCAACACGATGACCGATCTTTCCAGGCGTTTTTTTGACGGCAGTTTTTCGCCCTTTCCTTCCAGCGAATTTTTATCCGGCAGGATCACACCCGGATTGCTGACAGCGAATATCTCGACGGCGTCTTTTACATTCTTGAGCAGGAATTTTCCAAGCGAGATGGCCTGGATGTCCTTCTGGTTTTTGATGTCATCATAAACTTTGCCGGAAAGGAGAATGCTGCCCGGAATGGCAAAGGTCTCGAGGCGGGAAGCCAGGTTGACACCGTCGCCGTAAACGGTGTTGCCGTCCGCCACCACGTCGCCGGCATGCAGGCCGATGCGCAGCGGCACCCTGGGATCGGACAGCATTGCCAGTTGCAGGGAAAGGGCCGCTCTTACGGCCTCGATGGTGCTCCAAAAACTGCACATGGCGCCATCACCCCTGAAATCCAGCAGGCGGCCGTTGTGCAGGGATACTTCTTCTTCCAGCCGTTGTTGAAATTTGTTTCGCAGTTGCAGCGTCTGCGCCTCATCTTCCTGCATCATGGCAGTGTAGCCGGCAATGTCGGCAAACAGAATCGCTGCAAGTTGACGCACGGCCATAGACAAAAATGTATATGAACTGAAGATAATAAAAAAGAGAAGGCTGGATTTTCATCATCCTCCACTCACGTCTGGTCTCTACTCTTGCATGCATGCTAATCCTGTCCACTTGGCGTCTTCACCGGTAGCCTTGCGCCCTACCTTTATGGTGAGACCCCGGCAACGTTCATTCGTCATTTTTTCAACTGCGCAATGATCTCCTGGAAACTGCCCAATGCACGCTCCAGGTTCTTTGCTATTTTTTCGGCCGGCACATCCGGGTCGGGTAAATTATCCAGGTCAGCAAGGCTCTTGTCCTTCAGCCAGGTAATATCCAGCGAAGTCCTGTCTCTTGGTATGATCTCTTCCTTACTGAACTTCCGCCAGCGTCCTTCGGATTTGTCCCTTGCATGATACGTGTCTATCCGTTTGTGCCGGTTGGCGGGGGCCTGTAATTTGTTCTGGCTCCTGGTAAAAATCCGGCCCAGGATGCTTTTGCTCCTGCACAGCATTCGCAGCATACTGGAATAGTGGCCTTTTAGCTCCGCATCCCGGATGGCCGTAAGGCTTTGCCAGTTGTATCCGGCCGGGATAGGCAGCTTACGGTTGTACGGTGTCCGGGTTGAGGTATACCGATTTTTTTTTACAGGAGAAGCTGTACGTAGTTGAAAAGAGAGGTAGTGTGTTCTATCTTTCCGAAGAAGATCACCATTTCAGAATCAAAAAGTCGAACACCACGGATCGGCATGGCCTGTCTGCCGGTAGCCGCTGACAAGGGTTTGGGGAAAATAAAAAAGGACAACTCCCCAAAAATGTGGTGTTGTCCAAGCAGGCGGACTTAACCAGCAAAAAGTCGAACCAGATATGGAATTTATTAAGCAGAATCGTTTCTTTAAAGCCCATTATTGGGTAAAAATTATCTTCACAGCCAATCCCTAGAAGAAAGACTGATCTGGTGAAGATTAAAAGATAGCTATCTAAAAAGTAAAGTTCAAGTAAAGTTGTGGCGCAAAGCACCCATCAACTAGTCGGGAAAACAGGTCAATTTTCGAACTTGATAATCAATGATTTAGAGGCAATAAAGAATTTTTTGGAAAAAAAACAGGAATTTATTGGAACTTATTGAAGAACTATTTTAACCGGTTGATATTTAAATAAGTCCTCCTTATGTGGATTTAACCGACAAAGAGTAGAACCAGATTTGAGAGTTATTTAAAATAATCTACACTTTAAGCGGTTTTTTCCAAATACGGGAATACTCTAGAAATTAATTCAGCGAACCTCGATATTCATTCGGTGTACTGCCAAACTGCTGTTTGAAGAAACGAGTGAAATGTTGCGGATATTTAAAGCCCAGTTCGTACGCCACTTCACTAACTGACTTGGTTGGGTTGAATATCTTTTCCTTTGCTACGTCAACCAACTTTGCATGAATGTATTCCTGTGCTGTTTTGCCGGTTTCTTTTTTCACCAAGTCACCGAAGTAGTTGGAGGAAAGGTGAAGCTGGGCGGCAAAATATGCAACCGTAGGAATGCCGGTTTCTTGCGGCTTATCAGAACGGAAATATTCATTCAATAAACTTTCGAAGCTCTCAATCACACCAGCATTGGCATGGTCACGGGTAATAAACTGCCGGTCGTAAAAACGAACACAGTAGTTTAAAAACAATTCAAGGTTGGAAACAATCAACTTCTTGCTGTGCTTGTCAATGGAATGGTTTAGTTCAAACGCTATCTTCCGAAAACACTCCAATACTACTTCCCGTTCCTGTTCGGAAACATGCAAGGCTTCGTTCACATCGTAAGAGAAGAATGAATACTCGTGGATATGCCTTCCCAATGAATTGCCTTTAATCAAATCAGGATGAAACAGCAAGGCCCACCCTTTGGCTTCAAAGGTGGTCACCTTTGGCTGCACACCCAGCACTTGTCCAGGCGCAATAAAGACCAATGTGCCTTCCTGGTAATCGTATTGAGCCCGCCCATACTTCAGTTCGCCACATTTCAGTTCTTTCAGGTACACCGCATACAGCCCAAAATTGAACGTTTTGGCAGGCATCGGCTTTGCTTTGGAAAGGTCAATAATCGTAATCAGCGGGTGCAGGGTAGAAACACCACGCATGTTATTGTATTCCGTCACACTGTCGAGTTTTACAATCTCTTCCATTACTTATTGTATTTATTCGTCAAAATTAGACAATCCCTTACCTTGATTATAACCTTGCCATTCAAATCAGTAAAACTGGTAAGTAAATCCGTAATTAGGGTAGTGGCTAGCCAAATAGCCCTGGGTAGCTTTGTGTTCTTAAAAACAATGGGCGCGGAAAATCGAAGATCGGTTTGCTTCCCATGTCTGACTAAGAACACAAAGTAAAAATGAAACCTATTCTGACTATCGCCCTGTCAATGTAAAACCTTGCTTCTTACGCTCAAAACAATCAGAAAAATACGAGTGACATGGTAAATAAGGACGAGACACAAATTCTATCGGTCATCCGGCAGCTGGCGAAAGGAATGATTGAAAGAGATATTACAGGCATGAACCGCATTCTTGATAAGGAGTATACGCTTACACACATGACAGGCTATGTGCAGCCGAAAGCAGAATGGTTCAATGAAGTCATCAAGGAGAGCATGAAATATTACTCGGCAAGCGAAGTGTTCCATACTGTAACAGTCAATGGCAATAAAGCAACCGCAACGATGCAAAATTTAGTGGATGCCCGAATTTGGGGTAGCCGGAACACCTGGCGTTTGCAGCAAGTCATGCGATTGGAAAAACGAGACGGGCAATGGATTATTCTCAACTCTGTTGCTTCAGTTTTTTAATAATCAAGAAAAATCTAGAGCAGAAAAATAAAATGAAAAATTATGAGTGCGCTTAAAAAGGATGTTGTTGTGCTGACCGGAGCCGGTCAATTGGGAATGGCCATCGTACGTAGAATGAGTTACGGAAACAAGATTTTCGTTGCCGATTGGAGACTTGAAAACGCCGAAGCCATCACCAAAACACTGAAAGAAGCAGGTTTTGATGCTGTGCCAGTTAGAGTGGATATTTCTGACAAAACCTCGGTTCTTCGGCTCATTGAAGCGGCACAAAATGAAGGCGAAATCTCCATGTTTATAAATGCGGCAGGCGTGTCGCCCAGCCAGGCACCGATTGAACAAATTTTGAAGGTTGATTTGTATGGAACTGCCTTATTGCTGGAAGAATTTGGTAGAGTAATTAAACAGGGCGGAACCGGTATTGCCATCTCCAGCCAGTCAGGGCATCGAATGCCGGCCCTTACAGCGGAAGAAGACCGGCTACTGGCAACTACTCCAACAGAAGAATTGCTGGGGCTGGAAATGCTGAAGCCTGAAAACATCAAAGACACCCTACATGCTTACCAAATGGCAAAACGTTGCAACGTGAAGCGGGTAATGGCCGAAGCGGTGAAATGGGGCGAAAGAGGAGCCCGAATAAATTCAATTTCTCCTGGCATTATTATCACGCCTTTGGCACTTGATGAAATTTACGGGCCGAGGGGAGACTTCTACAAAAACATGTTTGCCAAATCACCCGCTGGTCGTCCGGGTACGGCCGACGAAGTAGCAAACGTTGCAGAATTGCTCCTATCGGAGAGAGGAGCTTTCATAACCGGTGCTGACTTTTTAATAGATGGCGGCGCTACGGCATCTTATTTCTACGGTCCGCTTCAACCAACTGCTTGAGCAATAAACAATGATTTCACAACACAAAAAGATAAATAATGGAAAAGAGAACATTAGGTAAAAGTGGTTTGGAAGTTTCCGCACTTGGTTTGGGTTGTATGGGCTTAACCTTTGGTTATGGGCCTGCGACGAACGAAGGTGACGCCATTGCACTTATTCAAAAAGCGGTAGAATTAGGCGTTACTTTTTTTGATACAGCAGAAGCCTATACGCAGGGTGCTAACGAAGAATTGGTAGGCAAAGCATTAAAACCCTACAAAAACAAAGTCGTCATTGCCACCAAGTTTGGTTTCCAAAACGGCAATTCACATGAGGGTCTTGACAGCAGTCCCAAAAGAATAAGAGCTGTCGCAGAAAGGTCGTTGAAACTGCTGCAAGTAGATGCGATTGATTTATTTTATCAGCACCGGGTTGACCCCAACGTGCCGATGGAAGACGTAGCCGGTACAGTAAGAGATTTGATTGCAGAAGGCAAAGTGAAACACTTTGGGCTTTCGGAAGCCGGTGTGCAAAGCATCCGGAAAGCACACGCCGTTCTGCCGGTAACAGCCCTTCAAAGCGAATACTCTTTGTGGTGGCGGGAACCCGAAAAAGAAATTCTTCCTACACTTGAAGAATTGGGTATCGGCTTCGTTTCTTTTAGTCCTCTTGGCAAAGGTTTTCTGACAGGCGCTATCAATGAAAACACCCAGTTTGACAAAACCGATTTTCGCAACGTGGTTCCCCGCTTTTCAGAAGAAAACAGGAAAGCCAATCAAAAGCTGGTTGATTTGCTTGGTGAAATTGCAAAGCAAAAACAGGCGACACCCGCACAAATAGCCCTCGCTTGGTTGCTAGCGCAAAAGCCCTGGATTGCACCGATACCTGGAACAACAAAAATCCACCGCCTGGAAGAAAACGTTGGCGCTGCCAGTATTGTGCTTACGCCAAAAGACATCAGAGAAATAGATGCTGCTTTTTCTGCCATTCCTGTACAGGGAGACCGTTACCCGGCACAGCTTCAAAACAGAGTAGGTAAGTAAATCTATAATCTAATGAAACGTTTGACCCTTACTCTTCTTCTTATTGCTTCCGGTATGTTGAACAGTTGTTCAAATGCACAATCAATGTCACCAAAAAAGATATTGATTGTGTATTTGTCCCGCACTGGCAATACAAAAGCTGTAGCGGAAATCATTCAAGCAAATGCCGGAGGCAACCTAGTAGAACTCCAACTGGAAAAGCCTTATCCAGCCGATTACCAAACCACGGTGCAACAAGTTGTCGAAGAAAATGAAAGCGGCTATTTGCCACCGCTGAAAACGAAGATTGACAGCATCGAAAACTATGATGTGGTGTTTGTGGGCTTTCCAACCTGGGGCATGAAGTTGCCGCCGCCAATGAAAAGTTTTCTAAAGCAGTATGATTTGAGCGGCAAAACAATCATCCCATTTAACACCAATGCTGGCTACGGGATTGGCAGCAGTTTCCAGACCGTAAAAGAGCTATGCCCGAATAGTAAAGTATTGGAAGGATTCGAGATGAAGGGAGGTGTAGAAAGAGATGGGCAACTACTCGTTATCAATGATGCAAAGCGAAAGGAAGCAGAAATGAAGGTGAAAAAGTGGTTACAAAAGATAAAAATGGTCAAGCAAGAATGAATGGATTGAGCAAGACCATTCTTATTAAAAACAAATTAATACAATGTAAAAACTTACTTATGTCAAATGCGAATGAAACGAACCGCCGCAGCTTTTTGAAGACTGGAGCAATGCTTGGGGCGGGGTTAATTGGTGCACCGGCATTGAACACTGTTCAAGCAAGTCAGGCATCAGCAAAAACTTCATTAACCAATAAGGCTGTAAAGACACGCACGTTGGGCACAGGCAAGCACAGCATACAGGTTGCTCATGGGATTGGGCTGGGCTGTATGGGCATGAGCTATCACCGCAGCTTTATCCCGGATAAAAAAATCTCTATAAGACTTATCCGGAAGGCTTATGACATGGGCGTGAACTTCTTTGACACGGCCGAAGCTTATGGCCCGCTGACTAATGAAGAGTTGGTGGGGGAAGCTATAGCTCCCTTTCGAAAGAAGATCATCCTAGTAACAAAATTTGGGTTTAAAGAAGGTAAACCGAGCCTGGGCCTTTACAGCCGGCCGGAAAGGATCAGAAAGGTGGTGGAACACTCTCTCAAAAGCCTGAAAACAGATTATATCGACTTGTTGTATCAGCATCGAGTTGATCCGGCTGTTCCGATGGTAGATGTGGCGGGAACGGTGAAAGACCTGATCGTGGAAGGAAAGGTGAAACATTTCGGAATGAGTGAAGCTGGTGCCATTTCCATTCGCCAGGCGCATGCCGTGCAACCGCTGACAGCGCTGCAAAGCGAATACTCACTAATGACCAGGGGACCAGAGCAGGAGGTTCTAAAAACATGCGAGGAACTCGGGATTGGCTTTGTTCCTTACAGCCCGCTGAGCAGGGGTTTTCTTTCCGGCATGATCAATGAGCGAACAAAATACAATCCGGCCAACGACAACCGGCCCACGCTGCCCCGTTATCAGCCAGATGCTATTAGAACCAATTGGGCTATGATTGATGCCTTGTATGAATTTGGCAATCCAAGAGGATTAACGCCGGCGCAGGTGGCACTTGCCTGGCTATTGGCGCAGAAGTCTTGGATTGTTCCTATACCTGGTACGACCAAGCTGGCGCACCTGCAGGAAAATCTTGGCGCAGCCGATTTTGAGTTTTCCACAGAAGAACTGAAAAACTTTACTGAAGCAGTATCAAGAATTAAAATAGTTGGTGACCGTTATACCGGAGTACAGGCGCAACAAACAAATAAACAATGATAAAAGATAAATTATGAGCAACAATATTGAAGGTAAAGTAATCGTGATTACTGGAGCAAGCAGCGGGCTTGGTGAAGCAGCAGCAAGAAATTTATCAGAACAAGGAGCAATTGTTGTCCTGGGTGCCAGACGTGTAGAACGCATACAAGCATTGGCAGATGAGCTAAACAAAAATGGTGGAAAAGCTCTTGCGGTTGCAACAGATGTAATACAAGTGGAACAGGTAAAGACTTTGGTTGATGCAGCTGTAAACACCTATGGTCGTATCGATGTTCTCATTAACAATGCCGGCTTAATGCCTCATTCACCTTTAGAGCGTTTGAAAATAGATGAATGGAACCAAATGATTGATGTAAATATTAAGGGTGTATTATATGGTATTGCAGCAGCATTGCCTTACATGAAACAACAAAAGTTTGGGCATGTAATTAATGTTTCATCCGTTGCCGGCCATAAGGTTCGCCCCAATGGAGTGATATACTCTGCCACAAAACATGCAGTACGTGTTATTTCGGAAGGACTTCGCCAGGAAGTAAAACCTTATAACATTCGGACAACAATCATTTCTCCAGGTGCAGTAGCAACAGAATTGCCTAATAGCATCAGTGAGCAGGATATTGCAGCAGACATTAAAGACTTTTACGAGAATTTTGCTATTCCTGCAAGTGCATTTGCACGGGCTGTTGCCTTTGCCATTAGCCAGCCGGAAGACGTAGACATCAATGAAATCCTATTTCGTCCTACAAGCCAGCAATTGTAACAATTAAGAAAGAGGCAAAAAAATGAAGAAAATAATCATCATAGGTGCAAGCGGAAGCCTGGCTAAATACGTGACTGAAGAATTGCAAAATCAAACAGATGCTCAGCTAACCTTGTTCTTGCGGAACAAGAGCCGATTGAACAACCGCAATCTTTCAAATACCAAAATTGTTGAAGGCGATGTTATGGATTACCCGAAACTCAAAGATGCTATCAACGGTCAGGACATTGTTTACGTTAATCTCGCCGGCAATCTCGAAGCAATGGCAAAGAACATTGTGAAAGCAATGCAGGAAATAGGGGTGGAAAGAATTATAGCCATTAGCTCAATAGGCATTTATGAAACACCATTGAGATCAGTTTTAAAACCTTATAGAAAATTAGCCGATGTGATAGAATCATCTGGTCTTGATTATACTATTTTAAGACCTGATTGGTTTACAAATGGCAATGAAATCGTTTACCAGCTTACTCCCAAAGGCCAGCCAGAGAAAGGAAGATCTATATTCCGTAAAAGCATTGCATCATTTATAGGAAAGTTGGTGGTTAACCCTGAAATCTACGTTGGAGAAAGTCTGAATATCTCCAGGCCCAATTGATACTGAATAGCACTCTGGATAAAAAAAGATTCGAACGTTTTGTTGAGTTAATGAGAAAAAGCCTTGTAAATCAAGGCTTTTTCTGTCTTTGGACTCGACCAGTAAAAAGTCGAACCAAATATGGGATTTACTGAGAAGAATCCACACTTTAAAGCCTATTATCGGACAAACATTCCCTTCAAGACCTACCCGTAAAAGAAAGGCTAATTTTGGAATCGAAGATCAAAAGGCAATGAAAACAAGTAAAACCTCAACAGTGCCAGCAGTATCAAAGCGTCGGTCAAATTTATTCGAAAGAAATAGACAGTGTTCCCGAACCCTTTTCAGGAGTTGGAGAAGTAAATTGGCAGCTTCTAGTTTTATTATGCGCAACCTCTTTCTAAGTGAGTGACCAAAAGTTTTTTCAAGAATGGGTAGGATGGTAACTTAATAGATGCGGAAACAAAAGTCGGCAACGGAATTTGGCTTTGATCGTTACGTCAAAGGCCGGCTACAGAAGGTGATCGCTCAGGTGAAGGGCAAAAGGACCTATATCCGTCTACGGGCTGTCCAGATGGTGGTAGAAGGACAGTTGATAAGCGATGTTGCGCAACTCTGGGACATAACTATCCGTGTACTGTACAACTGGATAAAGACCTATTTAACCAACCACCAGCCTCAATCCTTATTTGACAAACCCAGGGCAGGCCGCCCTCGTGTGGCTATGCAGCTTACAGACAATAGGATCGCAAAGGAACTTAAACGTAGCCCCATGCGTCTTGGCTACTTTGTTAACACCTGGACGGTAGCTACGCTGGCCGATCACCTGAATAAGCGTTATGGCTGCGCCATCACTCCCCGCACGCTTTACCGAAGGATGAAAGCCATGGGGCTGGAATGTAAACGGCCGAAATACTTCTACGAGGAGAAAGACCCCAACAGGACGCAAAAAAAGGGGCGATCGTCCGAAAGCTAAGTGGAATGCCTTCTTCAGCCATGCTTCTTTTTGAAGATGAAACCATCATCCCGCTTTTTCCAGGGTTGCGGCGAGGTTGGTCACGGAAGGGAGAACAGGCCCTGGTGCCCATTAGTGGAAAAAATGCCCGCCGGGTGCTCTTTGGCGCAATTGATATGAGAACAGAACATCGCATCGTGGCCCCGTACCGCAACATGGGCCAAGTGAGTTTTCAGCAGTTTCTACGCCTGTTGCGGCAGCGCTACAGAGCCAGGGCCACCTGGATGCTTCTGGATGGGGCAGGATGCCATAAAACGCCCACAAGTTTGCAGGTGGCGCAAGAACTGCAAATCACCCTAATTACCCTGCCCAAACAGTGTCCGGAATTGAATGCGATGGATCACTTGTGGCGGGCTTTAAAAGCAGATGTGTCCGCAAACTTTCAATATCCAAACATTGACCAGCATGCAATGGCAGCAGAAAAATATATCCTGGCCCTCTCCAACAAAGAAGCACTCACAAAAGCCAGCATCCTCTCCGGAAACTTCTGGCTGAAAACTTTTCTGAAATGACTTTTGGCAACTCACTTAGGTACCATTTAGCGCAGGTCGAAACAGCCTTTTTCATGGAAATATTCGTGCTGGTAACTTTCCGCAATAACAACATTGCTTGGCAGCATAGCGAGCATTTACGAGAAATCCCGGGTAAACTCGAGAAGCGCTTGCCTTCACCGCCAAATGCACCGTGAAGTCTTCCAAAAATGTAATTCAGTATTATCGAGTTTATTTCTGGTGAAATCACGGAAATCCACGATGGTTGTTTATGAAAATTGCATTTCTGCAGGCATTCACCCACCCTCCTTGCATGTTACATTTAAATGTAACGCGGCAAACAACTAGGACATCAAGTGGCAGTTCGCAAGCTGGTACGCACCAGTACTAACGGTGCGCAAGGCGGAATAAAGCCTGCCATACTGTGCGCAGGCATGCTACGGTGGGTTTCTGCCATTTCACGGGATTACCTGTGTTTTCCGGCGGCTGCACGGCGCAATGCCAATGAAGCTACTGCTCCTTACCTGTTTTCTGCGTGGCCTTTTAAAAGCGGACCGACTTTCAGTGCTGGGCCGGTGCCGACAAACCGAATGAGCGCCGGGTGTTTTCAGCGCCGCAGACAAAACAACGCGGCTGCACCGGCACTGCGGCGCGTCCAATCTCGTGATTTCTCGAGCTTACACGCGGTTGCCCAGTCCTGCGCGGATAGTCGCGACTAAAATCGAGACCATTCCTTGTCCGCTGCACCGGTTGCAGCCATGGTTGCGCCACCGCTTTTCAACAACTGCATTTTGCCATTTGCACGGTTTGCTCTGGCGCGGTCAGATACGCGGCTGCGCCGGCTATTGAGCGCCGCATCCATTGACCACTTTGGCAGGCGCACAGCTTTTGTGTACAAAACAAATCATGTGCGCAAAGGAACTGTTCCCTACCACTGCGCAGAATCACTAGCTGCAGTGTCTCACCAACCACCTACCGGCCACAATGGGTGGTCCTTGCAAGGGTATCAAACCTTTCCTCGCAACATGTAGCAGCGGCTGTTAAATTAACCCATTACCATTAGCATGGATCAAACGGTGGGCGTTGCATTTAAATAGAACGCGCACCAAAAAGACCATAACTGTGGATTGAAAGATTTTTTGTGGAAAACAACCAAATGAGTGAACCTACATCGGGTGCGAATAGCCCGGGATTCTCCAGACATTGACCCAGCACATCTTGATAGGGTCAGGTGTGCTGTTTACTTTTCCTGCATGGAAACTGTCGTGCAAGAACTACAACGAAAAATAAAGATTATTCAACGAGCAGCGGATCGCAGCAAAGGAGGGCAAAAAGAACTGTTTGAACGCTGCCTGCAAAATGCCCGTCAGACCATGGCCAACTATTTGGAAGTGGAGCGTATCCTGCAACAGAGCAGGCGGTGAGCAATGCGCCTAACACACATCTTGCAGCTTTCGTAAGATGAAGGAAGAACACAACTTTTCAGCTGCCCTGGTGCTGTGCTGCGGGGCAACTTTGGCTCCACTGTTAAAGTGGGTTTGACATTTAAAAATACTATGAAAACGACTGGTTGCCGGAGCTTAGATTGGCAAGAAATCAAACTTTGGCCCTTTTTTGTTCAACTATCTATCAAAGTCAATGATTGCAATGGAAATTCTGTTAAAGGGCGTTTACACAAGCAAAAAGCCTCCCTTGTTGGGAGGCCTCGTGTCAGCTTAAGTTATCAAGTGCCGTCATTCTTTAGGAGTTTGTTTTAACTGTATTTGTGTCAAAAAGGCTTTTTGCTTTTGCCGTTGAAGGGCTAAATAAATTATCGCCGTACCGCAAACGGCAAGGCTGACCAGCTGCAGCTTCTGAGCACGCAAGGATTTGTTTAGGGCAAGGCCATGACCTTGCAGTTTGCTTAGATAAGGATGGTTGTTATAGTACATATTCTTCGTGTTTGATGGTAAAGGTTCCATTGGGTTGCTGGTCCAATCGGTGGTGAAGAAAAAAGAATGTCAGCAGCCCGTTTTCTTCTGTGTAAGTGACGTTTTTATCCAACTGCACTCCGGCATGGTTTAGCTGGTCAATTGTGACAGTATGTTCAAAAGTGTTTAATAGTTTTTCAATTGCTTGGAACTGCTGCTTGTGCAGGGCCACATACTTTCGGTACTGCTCTTCGGTGATTCTTCGCCGGTCTGCGTTTTTGTCGTCTTTGCAGCTAACGACATTACCGTTGTCGTCAACATAGGTTCGGCAATGGTTTCGGAGCTTGTGCTCCTGGTCAGGAATGGGTTTGTCGCAATTTTCGCAATGCCGGTCATCGTAATAAGTGAGTTCAGAATTCATGAGGATTAGATTTGGTTATGAAAAAAATGATTGTTGTTTGTTCATTTACTTGTTTCGAATGCGCTTACTTTTAAATAGCGATAGAACACCGTTATCATCTGTGCTGATTTCTGCCTGGGTGAGTTTCCGGTGGTCTTTCAGCCAGTTATCAAGTTCGTCCTGAATAAAATAAAGGACTTTGCCAGGCTTATGGTGTGGGATAAGCCGTTGGGAGGTGTAGCGGTACAGTGTCGCCACAGACGTGTTCAAATAGGCCGCCGCTTCCTTGATGGTCAGTGGGCCAGCTTTAGCAGTGGCGGGCCTACAGGCCTGTTCATTGAGCACGGCCCGAACGGCTTCTTCAAGGAGGAGCCTTAGCTGTTCTCTGGGTATAATGATCAAAGGGTCCATGATTACGTGTTATTGGACCAAAAGTAGAGCGCAAAAGATCGTTCGGGGGGAAAGTTCGGGGGACCCGACCTTACTCGTTTAAGGGTATATCCTTAGAGACTACTGAGGAGATATCATGTAAACCAAGCCTCTCGAACAAGTTGCGGACAAAGATCAAATCTTGCTGGAATCCGCCCTTGGTTCGATCTTTTAACGGGTTGCTAAGGCGTTTATAGATGTCAGTGTTCTTAATGTCCTTAGCCAAAAGCTGCAATCCAGTTATACCCTGCACGACCCGTGCTCTTTCCAAAACGGATGAATTGTTGTTCGCACCAAGTGTTTCAAAGAGATAATGCAAAAACAGGATTTTTCTGTTGTTGGTAAATCCATCTCCGACAGTGCTTTCCTGCAAGGCTTCCACGGTACTCTCCTCCGCTTTTTGTTTCGTAAGCGAACTGATAAACTCTCCAATTTCATCTTTGCGTACCTCTGTATATAATTGGGGATACTTTTTTCCACAATTTGATATGAACTCACTCAAGGCTTCACTGTCATCGCCAAAGGTGTAAACAAAATGATAATTCAAAAAGGCATGCGTTTCCAAAACGTCGGTAAAGAACAGCTGTAATGAAAAAAACAGGGGGAAAAACGGGTCTTCAAGTGCGAGTACACAGGCTGCATCAAAGTCCACGAACTCTGTCTGCCCGTTGTTGTTAATGGTGTGAAAACCAACCAAGGGAAATGCGTCCTTGTAATCTTTAATAAACTTCGACTCAGCATTAAATCGTTCGCTCAGACGCTGCACTTCTTTTTCCCGATTTTCAACAGGCAAGCTGTCTGTATGAAAAACTTTCTTTTGAGCAAGGGTAGTCACAAAAGCTTCTTCAATATCTTTTTGCAAAAAGCTCCTGTCCAATTGCTGCCAATTGTCTAGTAAACAGGAATAAACGTGTCCTGTGTTGATTGTATAATCATTGTTTTTGTCACTATAAAAGTTCTGTGTGTTCATAGTCATTAGTTCAGAATTTTCACAATAAACCTTTGCTGATTTCATCCAAGATTTTGCTTTCAAAGCTGTCGAGGTAAACCTGCGTGGTTTTCTCCGAGTCATGACCAAGCATTTCACTGATGAGGGAGGTGTTCACGCCTTGTCGCTTTAAAATAGTGGCAAAACTGTGTCTTGCCACATAAGTGGTTAGCTCGGCATCAATGCCACAAAAAAGAGCGATTGCTTTTAGGTCTTGATTGATTTTGCGCAGCATCTTTACTTTGCGATTGTAAATGGCAGTGGGTGTCTTATGCCTTTCACGTAAAATGGGAAAGATGTAAGCACTCTTTTCCACCTGGTTCTTTTCTTTGTAGTGAGCGAGAATATCATGTGCAGGCTCAAGCAGTCCCAATGAAAAACGTTCTTTTGTTTTTTGCCGCACGTAAGTGAGCCGTCCGTTTTGAATGTCACTCCATTTAAGAAAAGCAATGTCGGTAAAGTTCATGCCCCTGCAGTAGTAGCTGAAAAGAAAGATGTGCTTTGCATCCACAAGTTCTGGATGGGTGGTAAGGTCCAACACCTTAATTTTTTCAATGTCGTCTTTGGTGATGGCCCGTTTTGCCGTTTTGATCTTACTGTACTTGCCCAAGGAAAAGTTCTTGAAGCCATAATATTTTGCGGGACACACCTCTTCTTTAATGGCGCGATTGATCAGCGCCCGAAGTGTGCGTAAGTAAATGTAGGTGGTGTTGGCACCCTTGCCTGCTTTTTTTAGGTATTCTTCAAGTGCAATCAGAAATGCTGTGTTCACTTCAGAAAAATGCTTGTCCATACCATTTGTGAAGCGCTCCACATTGTTTTTGGTATCCTTATACACACTGGCTGTTTTTACCTGCCCGGTGGCTTTCAGCCGTTGGATGACATTGTCAAAAAAGCGAAAGAGGGTAACTGAAGGTTTACGGGATTTTTGTAGCCTGCTTTTAATTTCTTGTGCCGACAAGTTTTTATCGTCCTGCTCTAATTCCAACACCAGTTTGGAGGCTTCCAGCTTCTTTTTTTGAATGAGCAGCACCGAATCTTTGTACAGTGGGTGCTTTCGTTTGGGCAGTTCTTCTTTTTCGTCCCACAGATGTTTGGGACAGGAAAACCCAACAGAAATATACTTTGGCTTACGATCTTTAATGAGGCGGAGCAACACGGGATGCTCGCCGTTGGACAATGTTTTGGAGGTAAACAGGACCACTTTGACAGACGTATGCATAGAGCAGCGGTTTAAATTAGGTTTAAACAAACCTACGTAAAATTGCGAAAAAAGAAAAACCGTCGACAAGAATTAAAACTAAATACTTCTGATATACAACAATTTGCAAAACAACGATAAACATCGATAAAATTATTCCTTCTGCCTTACAAGCAGAGGGTCCGCGGTTCGAACCCGTGTGCTCCCACACAAAAAAGACCTCTATCATACTTTTAAAAAGTGTTTTAGAGGTCTTTTTGTTTTTAGCCTGCCTTCTTGCCAATTATCTCCAACCGACATTTGCCTGTACATATTTTAAACTTCATTGTGTTTCAATTCCAAAGCGCAGAGAAAGAACATTCGCCCTCATTGTTGCCTACTAACTCTCTAAACAAAAGCTGCATTATCTGTAAGAATTAGCCGTCAACTGTATGACTGCTATGAAGTGGTTTCCCAAGTTTTCAAAATTTAGTAAATGAATACAAAGACCAGCTGCAAAAGAGTTACCCGGAAATCAGAACCACTCATTCAAAAGAAAGGGTCCCATTCATCAAGTTGAAGGTGCAGGGTTGTTTCCTCTTTCAGGCAAATTCGGTAATGCCGGAAGAAGTAACCAAGCCGGCATTCACCTATTGCGCCGATTT
Source organism: Flavisolibacter nicotianae (assembly GCF_003628535.1). GTDB lineage: Bacteria > Bacteroidota > Bacteroidia > Chitinophagales > Chitinophagaceae > Flavisolibacter > Flavisolibacter nicotianae. The sequence goes on along the minus strand of NZ_RBCI01000007.1, from coordinate 163,007 downwards.
GGTATTTTTTGTTTACGGCAATTCCAAAAACTTTCCGGGTCCCAGTGTCTACTCGGATCGCAGGCTTTTTACCGGGTTCAGAAAAGCTGTTCGCAAAGACTGGTAGCTAAGCGTTAACACCGCAATCAGCATGACGACGATGCCGGCAATAGCAAACAACCACGGACTGATTGTGATGTGATAGGCATATCCCCGCAGCCAGTTGTTCATAGCCCACCACGCAAGCGGAAAGGCAATAAGAATGGCCAATAAAACCAGGCGTACAAAATCCTTCGACAGCATCAGCATGATATTTTGCACCGATGCACCCAACACTTTGCGGATACCAATTTCTTTTGTGCGAACTTCTGCATTGAAAGCCGCAAGGCCAAACAGGCCGAGGCAACAAATAAGGATGGCAAGGACGGCAAAGCAACGGGAAAGAACGGAGACCCGTTGCTCCGATACATATTGTGCACGGTAGGCATCGTCCACAAATGCGTAGTTAAAAACAAAACCGGGATTGTAGCTTTTGTAAAACGCCGCAAGGTTGCGCAGGGTTTGGGTTTCTTTACCCCGCTCTATCCGCGCCATGATTGCGGAGGTGTTTTTAGGACGATAGAAAAATACCATCGGTGCAATGGCTTCGTGCAGCGATGTTACATGAAAATCTTTTACCACGCCAACGATGGTTTTGTCTTCTCCCCACATTTTCACCTTCGTACCAACAGGATTTTTTAGCCCCATCACCTTAATGGCCGCTTCATTGAAAATGAGTCGTGTGTCTTCCGCACCATATGCAGGTGAAAAGCTCCTGCCCTCCGTCATTTGTATGCCCAGGGTTTCCAGCAGGTCATAATCCACGGCCCTAACCGTAAAGTCGATAAGGTCTTTGTCGGTCTTGCCGGGCCATTCGATTCCGTAGGTAGAGCCGCCCGAAGTACCCGATTGAACGATTCCCTGTTGAATGGCGGAGGCTTTCACGATACCGGGCTGTTTACGCAATTCGGCAAGAAATGCATCGGTGTTTTGAACGGCCACACCTTCCTTGTCAAAAGCAATGACATTGTCCTTGTCGTATCCCAGGTTTTTTGATTGCACATAATCGACCTGCTGGTGGATCACCAATACCGCTATGATAAGGACAAGGGAAACGACAAACTGGAAAACGACCAATCCCTTGCGGGCCATCAATTCACCGAATGAACCCCTTATCTGCCCCTTTAAAACCGTAATGGGACTGAAGTGCGACAGGTAAAAGGCAGGATAGCTGCCGGCCAAAAGGCCGGTTACCAGCGTTGCTCCCAGGAGCAGGGAAATGAGTCCAGGAGAGAGCCGAATGTCAAATTCTTTTCCCGTTACCTCCCTGAACAAAGGCAGAAAAGCGGCAACCAGGAAGCAGGCAATAAGCGAGGAAAGAAAGGTAATCAAAACCGCTTCGCTCAAAAATTGGACGATGAGCGCTTTCCGGGTTGAGCCAACGACTTTTTTCACACCCACCTCTTTCAACCGCCGCGATGCCCGTGCCGTTGAAAGGTTCATAAAGTTGATGCAGGCGATGACGAGGATAAAAAGCGCCACAAGCGAAAACAGCCGTACATAGTCGATTCGTCCGCCAGCCAGTTTCCCGTTCTCGTAGTGGTTATACAGGTAGGCACTCGAAAAAGGTCGTACAAAAAGCGTAAAAATGGATCCTTTAAAATAGGTGTTGATGTAGGGGGCGACTTTCGCATTGAAATGCCGGACATTGGTTCCGGGCTTTAATACAAGATACGTTTCCGGCCCTTCGTTCCACCATTTCTGAAAATTGGGAACCACATCGGCCATCAAAAGATCATATGCCAGGGCAAAATCGAATTGCAGCGAACTGTTGGCCGGCAATTTTGCAAACACACCTGTTACTGCACTATTCTTTTTTATCCCCATTACCTCCCACTCAATCGTCTTGCCGACGGCGTTTTCGGGAGAACCAAACAGACTTTTGGCAAGTTCTTCGGAAATGACAATCGCATTTTTATCGTTGAGTACCTGTGTGTTGTTGCCCTGCAGCAAGGGAAACGTGAAGGCTTTGAAGAAATCTTTTCCTGCAAACAGGCCGGTGTTCCGCACCACTTTGTCGGCGTTCCTGAGCTGGAGATAGATGCCTTCTTTTTGCAGGGAAAAAACCGGTACAGCCATTTGCACTTCCGGGAGATCCTTCAGCATGGCAGCGGCCAATGGACCCTGGGTTTCCTCATGAATAATCATATTCCCGTTTTCCTTACTGCTTTCCATCACCTGGAAAAGTTGTTGATCGTTGCGGTGAAATTTATCGAAGCTTCTTTCATCCTGCACCCACAAGAAAATAAAGATGACACAGGCGAGGCCGGTAGACAGGCCAAACAGGTTGATGAGAAAAGAACCCTTGTGTCGTTGCAGATTCCGGATGGCAATCCGGAGGTGGTGTTGAATCATGTCTGCCGGTTTTGAATGCAAGATCGTACCAAGAAGATGCCGGGATGCTACCGGGCTGTTTGTCAGGCATTTTTGAAATTGAAACGATCAACACTGTTCGATTTTGATACAAAAACTGTCCGGATGCAAACCCGGTAGCGATTGTGTAAACTGCAAGGTTTCCGTAGAAACCTTTCATCGAAACGCGTTGACCATTTTAGCATGTAAGTCAATTCTACGCATCAACATTTTTCCAACACATGGTTCATGCGGTATTTAACAAATGGTTTTTTTTGGTAATTTCAAAAGCCCCAGCTAAATACAACGCCCCATGCAATACGACAAAGCGCAGTCTTATCTCATGTCCAAACTGGAGAAAAACCTGCCTGCGAACCTTAGCTATCACAATGCCCGTCATACAAAAGAAGTAATCCGGGTAGCGCAACAACTGGCAGTGGCCGAAAAGCTTTCCGGACATGAAACTGAAATCCTCCGGACAGCCGCCCTTTTTCACGACGCCGGCTTCCTGGAAGGCTACGACAATCACGAGGATCTTTCCTGTAAACTTGCCCGGGAAATCCTGCCGCAGTTTGGCTATAAGCCTGAAGAAATCGAAGACATCTGCAAATTGATACAAGCCACACGCTTTGCGCAGAAACCAGTCAACAAACTTGAAGAAATTCTCTGCGATGCGGACCTTTCTTACCTGGGAACTGACAACTACTTTACCGTCTCGGAATCCCTGTTCATTGAGTTACAACAGGCAGGAAAGCTAAAGTCCTGGGAAGAATGGCAAAAGATGCAGATCAGGTTCCTGGAAACCCACCAGTATTACAGCCATACAGCCGCCAAAATGTACACAGGAAAAAAATCGCATAACCTGCTCCTTTTTAAATCAGGCGTGCGGAAAACCGAAAACATTCACAGCAAACGCATTCGCGTTTTGAAAGACGTGGCACTGATTGTCCTGGGCGTGTTGGCCGCTGCATTCGGGCTGAAAAGTTTTCTTGTTCCGGAGCATTTTTTCGACGGCGGCGTTACCGGTATCGCTTTGATCCTCTACAGGGCCTTTGGCTTCAACCTTTCGCTGACGACGTTTGTTTTAAATCTTCCATTTGTTATCGCCGGTTATTTTGTCGTCAGCCGATCATTCGCTGCCAAAGCGTTGATTGGTGTCAGCTTGCTGGCACTTTGCCTGCTGATCGTGCCCAATCAAAGCATTACGCATGACCGTTTACTGATTGCTTTTTTTGGCGGCTTCTTTATTGGTGTGGGCAGCGGCCTGGCCATCCGGGCCGGGGCCGTATTGGACGGAACGGAGGTCCTTGCCCTGTACACATTGCGCCTGACCAATTTTACAATTGCGGAAATTATCCTTGCCATCAATATCGTCATCTTCAGCATGGCTGCCCTTGTCGAAAACGTGGAATCGGCCTTTTACTCCATCCTAACCTATATCGTTGCTTCCAAAACCATCAACTATGTCGTTGAAGGCGTTGAAGCCTATACCGGCGTGACCATCATTTCGGGACAGAGCGAGATGTTGAAAAGCCGCCTTGTCAATGAGCTGCGGAGGAGCATTACCGTGTACAAAGGAGAACGGGGTTACCTCCCCGGCAATCTTACAAACACAGCCGACTGCGATATTATCTTCACGGTGATCTCCCGCCTGGAGTTGCGCAAATTGAAAAACCTGGTGTACCAGTCCGATCCGAATGCCTTTGTATTTGCCAGTACCATTAGTGAAGCGTCGGGCGGGATTTTAAAAAACAACCGTTTTCATTAAACGGTCGTTGGCCCTTGTGTAATTACACGGCAAGAGCAATCAATTTTTATCACTGCTTTTTCTCCCGTTTTTGAAGAATGTATTCATAAACAGGAGCTGGTACTGAACGGAATTGCTCCAGTACGCCCAGTTGTGCGCCCCGGGACGGGTTATAAAATCGTGTGGAATGTTGCGGTAAAGCAGTTGTTCATGCAGGTTTTTATTTACCTGGAAGAAGAAGTCCTCTGTGCCGCAATCAATGAGGAGGGCCAGTGAATTGGGTGTCAATAAGTGGAGCAGGTTGATCACGGTATTCCGTTCCCAATTTTCCGGTTGTGCGGCATAGCTGCCTAACCGTTTCGCCATATCCCAGTTGTTCGGAAAGGGCCTGATGTCGACTCCCCCGCTCATGCTTCCGGCGGCACCAAAGACATCCTGGTGTTTGATGGCAAGATAAAGTGCACCATGTCCACCCATGCTAAGGCCAGTAATGGCCCTGCTTTTCCGGTCCCTGGCGGTTTTGTAATGGCTGTCGATCCAGCCTACCAGCTCTTTTGTGACATATGTTTCATACTTGTAGGCGTTGTCGACAGGACTATCCCAGTACCAACTACCATAGGCGCCATCCGGACAAACAATAATCAACTGGTATAAATCAGCCGCATTTTCGAACCCTTTGGCTTTTGTGACCCAATCACTGTAGTTGCCACTGTATCCATGGAGTAAATACACGACCGGTAATTCCGTTAACCTGGCATAATTGTCCGGTGTGACAACCACAGCTTTGATGTTCTTTTTCATGGACGGACTATAGGTTTCAACCGTGTCGATACGAGCAGCGTGGAGGACATGCACTTGCGTAAAAAACAGGAGGCTAACCAAAACAGTTTTAAGGATTGTTTTCATATGAACTCAAAGCTAGGGCCGTGAATTCATTTTTTTTCCAATTCAGGCAATTTTCAGGGTACAATCCGGCAAGTCTTGTTTATGACGGAAAGTGGAACAAATTTCCGCAAGCGAAATCAGTAAAGAAAAATTGAAGCAGGCTGATAATTGAGTATATTTATTACGCTACCCCTTGTTTACGGCCCGCCCCTTTATTCTTCACTCTTAAAACATTTCAATTATGACGCTTTTTTCAATGCGCATGCTTGCTGTATTGGCGGCAACGCAGCTTTTCCTGCTTGCCTGTACCAGCAATGATCAAAACAAGCCTTCTTCCGCAACAACCAGCGACACTGCCGGAAAAGAGACGAGCACCACGCCGGCAACAACGACTCCCACAAGCACGATCGTTACATCGCCGCAGGCCATGTTGATTGTTCGGCACAAGGTCAAAGATTTTACAGCCTGGAAAATGGCTTATGACGGACACGATTCTGCAAGAATGTCCAGCGGCCTGCACAATTATGTGATCGGTCGTGGTGCAACTGATTCAAGTACGGTTCTGGTAGCCCTGAAAGCCGACGACATGGCGAAAGCAAAAGCCTTTGCCAAAAGTTCCGGCCTGAAACAAGCCATGCAGAAAGGTGGCGTTATGGGCACACCCACTGTCCAGTTTATAACCATGACCTTCCAGGATACCGCCAGGATAGGCGCCACCCTCCGGTCCGAAACAACGTTTAAGGTCAAAGGTTGGACTGCCTGGGAAAAATCGTTTAAGGAAGGAGAACAGGAACGGATAGACAATGGAATCGTTGTCAGAGCATATGGCCACGACGCGGACGATAGCAACCAGGTACGATTGGTTACGGCGCTTACCGATACAGCAAAAGCCTATGCTTACTGGAAGTCAGATCAATTAAAGAAAAGACGGGCAGCATCGGGAGTGCTTACCACACCGGAGCGATTTGTGTTTCGCATTGTGCAACGGTATTAGTGCTTACAAAAGAGTAATGCAAAAAAAGCCGTAATTCTTTTGCGGCTTTTTTTGTTCGAATACGAAGGCGATGAAAGCCAATTGGCGTACGACAATCCAACTTCTGACAAAGGGGTGTCGGTATTTAACAGCAATAGTGAGTCGGGGTAAAATTCTCTTTCATCAGGTTATTCGCATCCTTCCAGCGATACGATAACACCTTCGTTTCCTGCCAACGTAAACCCAAATTCAAAAGGCTGTCCTTCATTTTCCGCCTGTATCGAAAGAATGATTTTCCCTTTTCGCCTCTCCTCTTTCGGCTCATAAACAACCGCGTCGCCGGTCAAATTCAAAACGACAAGGAAAGAGATGCTGCCAGGTTCTTTTCTGATAAAAGCCAGCAGCTTTCCGTTAGTAACGACCGGGTAATAATCACCGCTATAAAGTGACGGTTCTTTTTGGCGTAGGGCAATCAGCCGCCGGTAAAAATGAAGCAGTGAGGATGGATCATTCCTCTGTGTTTCCACATTATTTTCTTTGAAATTTTCGTCCAGCCGCAGCCAGGGCTTGCCCGTAGTAAAACCGCTGTTCTCTGTCGCATCCCATTGCATAGGGGTTCGGATCGGATCGCGGCTCAGGTTCTTATCCGGCATCAGTAAGCCTTGCGGATCCTGGATTTCGTTTTTGGGAATGGTAACGTTTTGCATGCCGATTTCGTCACCGTAATACATTGTTGGCGTACCACGAAGGGTGAGCAGTAAAAGCGCTGCTACCTTCGTTTGCGCTTCGCCGATCCGGCTGATCAGGCGGGGCCTGTCGTGGTTTCCGATGTTCCAGTTTGGCCATGCCTTGTCCGGAAGTGCTGCTTCGTACTGGTCGATCGCGATGCCAATATCTTCGGCTTTCCAGGGCAGAAAAAGCAGTTGAAAATTTCCTGGCATCTGGGCGCCGCGTTGTTCCTCTCCATAATACCGGATGGTCTTGTCCATCGACAGGTACAACTCCCCCATCAGCACTTTGTCTTCGTATTCGTCAAGCAGGTCGCGAAACCGACGTACGATCGCATGCACTTCCGGCTGGTCGCATGAAAAAACCTGGAGTAGTTGATCGCAGTCGGGCATCGACGATTTAAAGTTGGGATTACGGGGATTGTCGCGCCATTTTTCGTCTTTTGCCAGATGCCACATCACGTCTACCCGGAATCCGTCCACCCCTTTGTTCAGCCAAAAACGCATGACGTCGAGTATGGCTTCCTGCACGTCGGGATTGCGGAGGTTTAAGTCGGGTTGTTCTTTTAAGAATGCATGATAGTAATATTGGCCGCTTTGTTCATCCCGTTCCCAGGCGCTTCCGCCTAATACACCGAGCCAGTTATTTGGTGGCCGGCCATCGCTTTTGGCGTCCTTCCAATAATACCAGTCGCGTTTGGGATTGTCGATGGAACTGCGGGATTCCTTGAACCAGGGATGCTGGTCTGAGGTGTGATTGGGAACAAAATCGACAACGAGCTTCATGCCTCGCTGATGCACCGCAGCAACCAACTCCTCAAAATCTTCCATGGTTCCAAACAACGGGTGAACCGCCGTGTAGTCCGAAATATCGTAACCAAAATCTTTCATCGGCGATGGATAGAACGGTGTCAGCCAGATAGCCGTGACGCCAAGCCATTCCAGGTAGTCAAGTTGTTGCAAGACACCGCGCAAATCACCGATGCCGTCGCCGCTGCTGTCTTTGAAAGACCGGAGATAGACTTCATAGAAAATGCCGGTTTGCCACCAGGACGTTGCTTCCGGCGTTGAATGTTTTTCCAGCTTATGCATAAAACGACATTTTAAAAGATTGTACCACGATCTTCATTGATTCAAAGGCAGGTCACACTTTTTTATTCGGCGGAAATGTGGGAACTTTTGCAGCAAATGCCGGGCGGTGATGCGGCCTTTCAACAGCCGGCCCATCGATGGCAGTCTTACCTTTGCGATATGACAGAAAAAGAACTTTCGTCACATTTTCCCAGCCTGGAAAAAGAACTGATCGAAGAGATTGTCAGGGTAGCCGACATCAAATCGCTAAAAGAAGATGAAATCCTGATGCGGACCGGCCAGAATATTCGTTCGGCCTTGCTCGTGCTGGACGGGCTGATCAAGATTTACCGGGAAGACAACCAGGGTAATGAGTTTTTTATGTACTACCTGGATGCCGGCAAGGCATGCGCCATTTCGCTTGTTTGCGCATTGGGCCAGGAAACCAGCGGTCTGATGGCAAAAGCCGTTGTGCCGTCTACGGTCCTGGGTATTCCCGTGCAATATGTTGATGCGTGGATGGGTAAATACAAAAGCTGGGCGCAGTTTGCCGTTGGTTCTTATCGGGAACGCTTTGACGAATTGCTGCAAACGATTGACCATATTGCTTTCCGGAACATGGACGAACGATTGGTTTTTTACCTGAAGCGTCACCAGGAGACCTTTCATACCAACATCATTGATGTGTCGTTCACAGAAATTGCACAGGATCTTAATTCATCCCGAGAAGTCATTTCCCGCCTCATGAAAAAGCTGGCCGAAAGAGGCCTTGTAAAAACGAACGGCAACCATGTGGAATTGCTGAATTTGGAAAAAGCGCTGTCGTGACCAACATCACGAAAGATGAATTTCGTTTGTCGCAGCTTTGCATGAAAACAAGCAGCATACATGGAAACTATCGGATACATTGCATCTCTCCTTATCGGGATCTCACTTGGCCTTATTGGTGGCGGCGGGTCTATCTTAACCGTTCCAGTGATGGTCTATTTGTTTGGCCTCCAGCCGCTGCTTGCAACGTCCTACTCTCTCTTTGTTGTCGGTTCCACCAGCCTGGTTGGTGCTTTTAACAACCTTCGAAGGGGTTTGGTGAATATGAAAGCAGCTCTTTTGTTCGGTGCTTCTTCTATCGTGACTGTTTTTCTTACCCGTAAGTTTCTCGTGCCGGCAATCCCGAAAACCATTGTGACGATTGGCGGTGTGCCTGTCACCGAATCCCTGCTGACCATGGTGCTTTTCGCCCTGTTGATGCTGATTGCTTCCATCAGCATGATCCGCAACAAAAATGTGCAGGCCGAAGATGAAGAAAGCAAGAACAGCATCCGGTTTGACAAGCTGGTTGTTTATGGCGTAGCGATCGGACTGGTAACCGGTTTGCTTGGTGCCGGTGGCGGTTTTTTGCTGATCCCGGCCCTCGTTTTACTGCTCAAACTTCCCATGAAACGGGCAATCGGCACATCGCTGATGATCATCGCTTTGAATTCTCTCATTGGCTTTACCGGCGACCTGGGCCATTTTTCGATGGATTGGTTCTTCTTACTGAAAGTAACGCTCATTGCCATTACGGGAATTTTCATTGGCGGCGCTCTGGGCAAAAAGATCCAGGGCGAGAGGCTGAAGAAAGGATTTGGTTGGTTTGTGCTGGTGATGGGTGTTTATATTATTTTAAAGGAAACGATCTTAAAATAAACCTGGTGATAACTGTGATCGCAGTCACGTTCAATATCGTCCGACAGGGCGAAATTTATATTTCAAACATCAATACACAACAATGAAGATAGAACAGATTTATACAGGCTGTCTTGCACAGGGAGCCTATTATATAGAGAGCGAAGGCGAAGCCGTTGTGATCGATCCGTTGCGGGAAGTAGATCCATACATACAAAAAGCAAAAAACAATAAGGCAAGAATCAAATATGTTTTTGAGACCCACTTCCATGCTGATTTTGTATCCGGTCATCTCGATCTTTCAAAGCAAACGGGTGCGCCGATAGTCTATGGCCCTAACGCCAATCCTTCCTTTGACGCAATCATTGCAAAAGATGGCGAGGAGTTTCAAATTGGAAAAGTCAGGTTTAAAGTTCTGCACACTCCCGGCCATACAATGGAAAGTTCCAGTTACCTGCTGAAAGACGAGGCGGGAAAAGACGTGGCACTGTTTTCCGGTGACACATTGTTTATCGGCGATGTAGGCCGGCCAGACCTTGCACAAAAGGCAGCCCACATGACGCAGCAAGAACTGGCCGGTACGCTTTACGATTCGCTCCGAAACAAGATCATGCCCCTGGCCGATGACATTATTGTTTACCCGGCCCACGGCGCCGGAAGCGCTTGCGGCAAAAACATGAGCAAAGAAACGTCCGATACACTTGGTCACCAGAAGCAAACGAACTACGCCCTGCGGGCCAATATGACCAAAGAAGAATTTGTCAAAGAGGTCACCGCAGGGTTGGCTGTACCTCCCGCTTATTTTCCCCTCAACGTAATGCTGAACAAACAGGGTTACGAAAGCATAACAGACGTTATGCGGCGCGGAAATCATGCACTTTCGCCTGCGGCATTTGAAACGGCGGCCAACGAAACTGGTGCCATTATTCTTGACACAAGAGACCCGCAAACCTTTGCCAGTGGCTTTATTCCCAATTCGATCAATATTGGAATCGATGGAAGTTTCGCTCCCTGGGTTGGCGCTTTAATTCCGGATATCAGGCAACAAATATTACTGGTAACCGACAAAGGGCGGGAAGAGGAAGTCATTACCCGGTTGGCACGAGTCGGTTACGACTATACGATCGGGTTCCTGGAAGGCGGATTTGCTGCATGGAAAAATGCAGGCAAAGAAGTGGATCATATTCCATCCGTTACTGCAGAAGAATTTGCAGATAAAAGGGAGAAAGGAACGATACAGGTTCTCGATGTCCGCAAGCCCGGTGAATTTACCAGCGAGCATGTAGAAGGTGCGTCCAGCACACCGCTTGACAACATCAACGATCATTTGCCGGCGCTGGATAAAGGCCAGACGTATTATGTGCACTGTGCCGGTGGATACCGTTCCATGATCTTTAACTCCATCCTTCGGGCAAGGGGGTATCACAACCTGGTTGACGTGAAAGGCGGATTCAAAGCCATCAAGGAAACAGGTACTGTGCCAGTCACGGCATACGTCTGTCCATCAACATTGGTAAAAAAATAAAAAGCAAAATGTCGGGAGCAAACTATTTTATCCAGTCATCGTATGGCAAGCCGTACAAGCAGTATATAAACTGGGTGGCCGATGATGCGTTGGCCTATTGAAAATTGCCAGTCAGGGTAAATGCAGTCAACATTTTTGCAAACCATTTTTTATGCAATCCAGAAGAAATTTCCTGCAATTTTCGACACTAGCGGGTCTGAGTTTGACCATTAACCCCCTTTCGTCCTTGTTGCCGGTCGAAAACAGTCCTACTGCAACAGCAGAACCAGGGTTCAAACCGGGGAAAGGCCAGCAGGTTCTCACCTTGCTGCAAACAACCGATGTGCATTGCCAGTTGCACCCGCACGATGAATTGTTTTGGGAAAACGACAAAATGGCTTTCCGCCAGACTGGCGGCTATGCGCACATCGCAACGTATTTTAAGAAGGTTCGCCAACAAAATCCGGCTACGTTTATCATCGATACCGGCGACATGTTCCAGGGCAGTATGCTAAGTGTGGAAACGACCGGCAAAGCCCTTCAACCGGTTTTAAATGCAATGGACTACAATCTTTACCTGCCGGGCAACTGGGAAGTTGTGTATTATAAGAAAGGCATGCAGAAGCTATTAGGTGGGTTGGATGCGCCGAAGATCTGCGCCAATATGTACCACGATCTTGGCGGTGGTCAAAAAGGAGAACTGATCTTTCCTCCCTATACAACCTGGAGTGCTGCCGGTGTGAAAATTGGTTTTATCGGTTACACGGATCCGCTGGTACCTATCCGCCAGTCACCTGCGTACAGCAAAGGCATTGTGTATACCCGGCCGGAAGAGAACCTTCCTTATTATATCAATGTCCTCCGTGAGCAGGAGCAATGTCAATTGGTGATCATCCTTTCGCATTTGGGATTATCGCAGCAAATTGCACTTGCGAACAGAGAAGAATGCAGGGGCGTCGATTATATTTTTGGTGGCGACACACATGAACGGGTGCGCAAACCCATTCAATGCACGTATGCAAAAGTGGTGGAACCCGGTGCGTTCGGCTCTTTTGTTGGGCGCCTCGACTTGCTTGTGGAAAACGGTAAGATTGTCAACGAACAATATTCTTTGCTCGAAGTGGATCCGTCGAAATTCCAGCCCGACGAGGAACTCGTTCGGATCATTAAAGAAGCCGAGCAACCGTTCCGGCAATCGATGGATAACGTAATTGGCTATAGCAAAGTGCCGTTGTACCGCTATTTTGTCGTGGAAAACTCGATTGATACCTTGATTATCGATGCATTGAAATGGAAGGTGGGGACAGATATTGTTCTTTCAAATGGATTTCGCTTTTGCCCGCCGCGCAGCAAAAAAGACAGCACCGGGAACATCCCGATCACAGAGGCTTTTTTGTACGACATGCTGCCCGTTGATTCCCGTGTTCGAACAGGTAAAATCTCAGGGCGACAATTGAAAGCCTGGCTTGAAACCGAATTAAACAATGTTTTCGCAAAGGAAGCATCCCAGCGGCTAGGTGGCTGGATCGTCAAGTTCAAGGGGATGAAGGTTCGCTTTAGGGCGTTCGATGAAAGGCGAAGGCGCATTCAATCCATGACCATTGATGACAAACCGGTCGCAGACGAGCAACTGTACACGATTTGTGCCTGTGAACGGGAGGGTGATCCCCCGAATATGCTGTGCCGGCTGGTAAATGTTGCCGAACCGGAAAACACGCCCTATCATTTACACGAGGTGGTAAAGGAATATCTTTCCATTCATTCGCCAGTGGCCCCTTTACCGGAAAAAAATGCGATAGTACTCGATGCACCACAAAACCTGTTAACCCAGGTAACCGGTGTGGATTACACTTTTCACTAAATAAATTACGTTTACTCTCGTTGGCGTGATTTAGGTCACGTGATAAGAAAAGAATAGATTTCAATTTTACCCATAAAAAATCGACAGACAATGCTTGAACTCTTACGACAACCCTGGTCCTGGTATGTGGCCGGAGCACTCATCGGCCTCACCGTACCGGCGTTGCTCTTGCTGGGAAACAAATCGTTTGGCATTTCAGCCAACCTTCGTCATGCTTGTGCCGCCTGTTTTCCCGCCAACATCAAGTTTTTCCAATACGATTGGAAAAAAGAAGCCTGGAATTTGTTTTTCGTGGGTGGCATCCTCGTCGGCGCTATCATCGCGACCCAGTTTTTATCAACACCAGAACCGGTAAAGGTCTCTCCTGCCCTCCTGTCGGAACTGAAAACCTATGGTATCCAGGATCACGATAAACTCCTGCCCCGTGAAATCTTCAGTTTCCCGGCCCTGTTTACATTAAGGGGATTCGTCATGCTGGTGGTGGGTGGCTTTTTGGTAGGTTTTGGTACACGATATGCCGGCGGCTGTACCAGCGGTCATGCCATCATGGGCATCAGTAACCTGCAGGTTCCATCCATGATCGCAACGGCTTCGTTTATGGTGGGCGGTTTTATCATGGCCAACCTTATTCTCCCCTTCATTTTAAAATTGTAAAGCAAAAACATGGGTGTTTTAAATAAATTTCAATCTGCACCGGTAAAAGAAGTGTCACTTCCCGACACCGACTACGAAGTCAGAACGCTGGATACCATCTGCGTAAACGAATCAGCGGTACAACACAAATGGTACGATAACCTGAAATATGCGTTTGTTGGGATCATTTTTGGAATTGCCTTTACAAAAGCCGAAGTCATTTCGTGGTTTCGCATCCAGGAGATGTTCCGCCTGCAAAGTTTTCACATGTACGGGGTTATCGGTACGGCTATCGCGGTTGCCATGATTTCTGTCTGGCTGATCAAGCGCTACAAGCTCAAGACCATCGATGGTGAGCCAGTCCGGTTTCATCCCAAAAAATTCAATAAAGGACAGATTATCGGTGGATTGATCTTCGGATTTGGCTGGGCCATGACCGGCGCCTGTCCCGGTCCTCTTTTTGCGCAGATCGGCGCCGGCTTTTTCGTGGTTGCTGTTGTACTTGCCAGTGCAATTGCCGGCACCTGGGTTTACGGCTATTTGAGAGAGAAACTGCCGCATTAGTTTTTGCCTGCCGCATGAAAGATTTCTCCAAAAGGGGAATGAACTCGCTCATTCGTACAGAATTCCGTCAGGAGCAGTGCATACATAACATAAAAATGTTTAAGCCAGCAGGAAGGTCCCACCTATAAAAATCATTTTACCCAAAATAAAAGCAGGCTCTCGATCGAGGGCCTGCCGTCATTAAACCAAACCACGCATCAGTATATTATCCAATCCTGGTAATTCAAATTCTTCTCGGTGCTTTCGTCAACGTCCTGCTCTTTAAATCCAACGCCAGTCAATTATATTGGCGATATACTACATGCTGTTCATTAAAAAATATAAAAGGTTAACCGGCGTAACCGTGACAACTGTCACACAAAGAAGCCCCCTGTAGAAACAAGGGGCGCAACCAAAACTAACTGCTTGTATGTAAGCGAGTTTGTCGTATGATTTATTCACTCATCACGACCGGTGCCTTCGTTCATCGAAAACTGCATTCCCAATCTTTCTATCCCGGCTCCTCTTTTGTCGAACATGTCGATTGCACCCGGTTTTCACTGCCATCTGCAACCTGTGTGCAAGATGATATTAATTTTCTTTACAAAGCGTGACTAAAATCACGCTCGGGCAACAGACTGCTTTCGTTTCGGAGTACCCTCTATTGAAGTCCTAGTGAATGATCGAAAATTTTGTCCGGTCACGTTTTTGCGTGGTCGTTCAATTGACTGATCGGTAAAAGTTCTGCATTTTCAAACGTCATGCGCCGATTAGCGGTAAATTCAGTGGAGAATTTCGTTTTTGGGCAATGAGAAAATTTGAATTCGTGTCGAAAGAACCCACGTAAATAACAAAAAATAGGGCTAAGGTAGAAACCTCAGCCCGTTTTTAATCCGTACCCTATGAAAACTGCTTATAAGTTAGCAAGAATCGTACCCGGAAATTTAGCCTTAGAAAAAATATTTTAGGTGACAAATAACCCCAATTCGGTAAATGACTCCACGCTTATTTGTTGCATTGTGCTTTGGTTTTGTATTTACCACCACAAGTTGCAACGTATTGAAAGATTCTCCCAAATATGGATTTTCAGAAGGCTATTACCAAAGCCGTATTTTTCATAAAAAAAAGAAGAAAGTCTACGTGGTGCCCCAAGACGACTCGGTGAAAGTGTATACTGCAAAGAGCCTGCAAAAACAATTTGTGGATACCACCTCCTCGCTAAAAATCGCCTTTCCACCCAATCAAAAACCGCTTCAGTTTGAGGACTATTTCTTTCGAAAAGCAACGTTTGACATCGACGTCCTTACGATCCCGTTCAAATACCGCCCAGCTGTAGCCCGTTTTCCCAGGCAGTTGAATGCCACGTTTAACGGCGCTCTTTATGCCGGCTTCCGTTCCGATCTGTATCGTCTCTCCTATTCCCAAACACCGTTGCGGTTGTTTAAAAGAAGAATTACCCATTTTGGATATAGCTTCGGCGCCATTGGCGGCATTGGTACCAGCAGGATCGACGAATATGTGACCAACAATAACATTTCGATCCAGTACGACGGTACGGTTGCTTTTGCCGGACTAAACCTCCTGGTCGGTGTAGAAACTATCAGCATTGGCCTGGCGGTTGGCGCCGATCACTTGCTCGATCCCAACCGGAAGTACTGGGTGAATCAGGGTAAACCCTGGTTTGGTGTCAGCTTTGGCCTTAACCTTAATTAGTGTTTTATCGCGGCCAATGCCATGCCTGTTGTGAAGTTTTCTTTTTCGAGGGAACCCATTCAGTTAATCCTTTAATTTGTTTGAACGGCCTGGTTTATCTTCAACCCGTATGATCACCGTGCTTCAGATCCTTTTTGTTCTTTTTCTCATTGTGCTGATCATCCGGCTGGTTTTCCAATCCAGGCGGCCGGAAGCCTTGGTATTGCCGGAAAACACAGAGGAGATTCTGGCAGATTATGTTATCTTTTATGCTGGTCTTGATGAAGATGGACGAGCGATTTTCCTGGATAAGATGAAACGGTTTTTGTCAGCGGTAAAAATCACCGGCGCCAATGCGGAAGTCGAAGACCTGGACCGAATCCTGATTGGCGCAGCCGCGGTCATGCCGGTTTTTTATATACCGGACTGGGAGTACATCAACCTGCGGGAAATCCTTTTGTATCCCGGCAACTTCAATACGGATTACGAACAACAGGGGAACGAAAGGCTGGTATCCGGGATGGTAGGAACAGGCAGCCTGGAAAATATCATGATCCTGTCCAAATGGGAATTGCGCCAGGGATTTATCAACCGCAAGAATAACCGGAATATGGCCCTGCACGAGTTCGTTCACCTGATCGACAAGATGGACGGCTCACTGGATGGGGTGCCTGAAATTTTGCTGCAGCGAAAATTTGTACCGCAATGGAAGCAACTTCTCGAGCAGGAAATGGAAAACGTTCGCCGCGGCCAGTCTGATATTGATTTGTATGCCGCCACCAGCCCGGTTGAATGCTTTGCCGTTGTGTCGGAGTATTTTTTTGAACAACCGGAAATCTTCAGCGAACAACATCCCGATCTTCACGCCCTTCTGCAGCAGATTTTTATCCGGAAATAGCGCCATTCAAATTCCCCAGATTCAGAAAACCTTCGCCTTTTGCTATTGGTAAACGGCCAGATCACTATGCGACTTTATTTAATATTGTCCGTTACTTGCGGGCGGCGTTACAGCGTTTCCGTTGGTTTCCGAATGTGTGCCGGTGTCTTTCGTTACGACTGTTGAATCATGTTTTGTTTCCGTTGTCGTCGTGCTGTTTGTACAGCTGATTCCGACGGCACTGGCTATGAACAAGAAGACAAATAGTTTTTGCATGGCTTTCTGTTTTTATTTCCACAGCAAGTTAGTTTTTCTGGAAACAATTTGGGTCTATACTGCCATTGAAATGTATAGCTGATTCTGAATCGGTTGAGAATTCGTGGTCGCAGGCAGGAATGGAGAAGGTTCCAGGATGTTTATTTTTTACTCTTATCCTTGTGTTCGTCGTCGTTTTTTTCTTCCTCCCTGATGCGTAGAGGTTTGCGCAGCTTTTTCAGGTAGACGCGGGAATCCATATCCGAGTCTTTCGCCTTGACTTTTATAAAATCGCTCCACTCGTATTTATTCGAACCGGAACCGCCATTCACTTCGAAGCGAATGGGATTGTGTAAATCCTTCGCGGCTACAAACAAATCGTCTCCATCCAGGCCAAGAAGCGTAATCTTCTTCGTTTCCGAAGTGTAGAACGTGCGCTGGTAGTAGATTTTATCTTCTTTCTGTTTGCCACGGACGGTCACGGTCACACTGTCGCTGTTCCCGGTCAATTCAAACCGTTCTGCCTTGTCTGTGCCGTAAACCGTCACTTCCTTTGCGAGAAAACGGTAATAGCGCAGGACGTCCTCGGGCAGTGTTTTTTTGCGGAGGAGTAATTTGTTGGTAATGGCCTCCCCATGAATAGCGTATTCCTGGGCGGGCATACGCTTCACGGCTTCCCTGATCAGGTCATCGGTCAAGTTCTGTTGAAAGGTGTTGGCGATCCGAACCCATTCCGATTTTGGCAACTCGTTTAATAACAGGCGGTCAAGACTCCAGGCAACACCGTTAAGATTCACAATGTTGGATGTTTCTTCCGTTAAACCAATGGTATATTTCATGGTAAACAGGCGAATCAGTTTCAACAGCCATCCGTTCGAAGAAAAATAAGCCTGGTCCCGGTCTTTGGGAATCGCCACGTAGGTGGTTTTCCCGCTGCTGTCAAACGCCGCCCATTTCCATTGATCGTAGTGCCTGTCCCAGTCTGCAATCTGCATGTCGAGCAGGCGGGCATTCAGGTAGGCTGCCTGGTCAAGCTGACTGTGATGGTCTTCAAAAAGCTGTTGGAGCATCTTTTCCGTATTGCGTAATTCGACGCCCTGGAGAAGGTCGCGTTTTTCCAGGAGGCAAACCTTTCCTGCAAAAAGTTCCCTGTAGGGGGGTCCAAGTGCCGTATCATCTGGCACGAAGTAAAAAGATGGCTGACCGGCTTGCACGCCTGTGGCAGTTGCAAGCGGCGGAATGGTTAGCGGGGCAAACGGGTGCGCCGCCGACACCATGTCCTGTACGATTGAAACGGTAAAGCCGTTCCGGATAATTTTCGGGATGGCTGGCCGCACATCTTTGTCAACTGTCCGCAAGGCCCATTCAACACTGTCCCGGTCCAAAAGCCGCAACGATTTTGTTTGCTTTCCGCCACCAAGTTCTTTTACGGTCAGGCCAAGGCTAGCCATATCGAAAATGGGCAGTGCAACGGGAGTTTCCCATTCTTTCCTGTAATTGCTGCCCATAAAAAGCCTGCGAATTAGCGAAGGCTGGCTGTAGGTCTGGCTTGCAGCAACCGCTACCGAATCATGCGTTGATACACGGATCGGCAAAACAGATTGGGCCGTTAAACTACCGTTCAAGACAACCAACGGCAAAGCAGACCAAAAAAAACGGATCGCATTTATTTGTCTTCGATACATGACAGGCACGCTTAAGGGTAAACCGTAGATGCGCCGGAAAATCTTTCTAACAGGTGACATGACAGGGCATTCTACCGGACTTATCGCTATTTCCTCACTTACTAATTTTATGCCCGGCAAAAGGAACTGGATAGCCGATACACAATATAGCAGAAAGTGTTTTTAAATCGAAAACCCTGTCACATGTGTGTATTTTCCAGTGATGGTTGCTGGCGAAAATGCAGGAAAAAGAGTAAATTGAAATGCAGATTTTTTTTAAATGACCACCATCAGCAAGCCCAAAGTCGAAATCGACAGCGAGTTATTTGCGTTTCTGCAAACAGAAGAAAAACGCACAACGGTTGTTCATTGCAAGATCTATGCGCCTTTCCCCACTTTGGCCAGGATCTGGGACACGACTTATCTTTTGGAAGAAGGAGGAAACAAAGTTCTGCTGATCAAAGCATTTAATATTTCGGTTGCTCCCAATTGGACCTGGTTTATTCCCGAAAATGAGTTTTTCCATTTTACCCTCCTGTTTGAAGGCTTGAGCCGAACATGTTCCACTTTCCGGTTGGTGGAAGACATCAGGGAGCCAGGCGGATTTTTTTCTGGACGTATCCAGCGAAACAAGTCCGATGTTTACCAGGTCGAACTTTCCTATTAATTGTTCATTTTTTTCCGAATTCCGGCAAACCGGATATTTCTTATGCGACAAAACCGCCTGCAAAGCTGGGCTTCGTAAAAACGGAACAGAGCCGCAATGGGCAGCTCTGTTCCGGGTATTAAATCGTGAAAACTTGTATTAGGCAACTACAGCTTCTTCTACCTTGGCTGTTTTAACCGTTTTGATGATACGGGCAGCCACCTTGTAAGGATCCGCAGCACTGTTAGGGCGACGGTCTTCCAGCCAGCCTTTCCAGCCTCTTTCGACTGTACCGATCGGAATGCGGATTGAAGCGCCTCTGTCCGATACACCATATTTGAACTCGTGGATGGCAGCAGTTTCGTGCTTGCCGGTCAGACGGAGATGGTTGTCGGCACCATAAACTTCGATGTGTTCCTTTACAACTGGACGGAAAGCTTCGCAAATTTGCTCATATATTTCGCGGCTTCCGCAGGTTCTTAAAACGGTGTTGGAGAAATTGGCGTGCATGCCACTTCCGTTCCAATCCAAGTTACCCAACGGCTTGCAATGCCAGTTGATTGCAATATTGTATTTTTCGCCGATACGTTCCAAAAGATAGCGGGCAATCCAGATCTGGTCGCCGGCAGCTTTGGCGCCTTTGGCAAAAATCTGAAACTCCCACTGTCCGGCAGCCACTTCGGCATTAATACCTTCAACGTTCAGACCGGCTTCAAGGCATACATCAAGATGTTCCTCAACAATATGGCGACCATGCGCATTGCGGGCGCCTACGGAACAGTAATAAGGACCTTGTGGAGCGGGGTAGCCACCTTCCGGAAAGCCGATCGGCTTCTCTGTATCCGGATTCCACAGGAAATATTCCTGCTCAAAGCCAAACCAAAAATCATTGTCATCATCCTCGATCGTTGCACGGCCATTGCTGATATGCGCTGTGCCATCGGGATTTAAAACTTCGCACATCACCAGGAAGCCATTTTTACGCTGTGGGTCTTTCACAATGTAAACGGGTTTCAGCAGACAGTCGGAAGAGCCACCAGGTGCCTGCTCGGTTGAAGAACCGTCAAAACACCACATTGGGCAATCTTCCAGTTTTCCTGAAAAATCGTGTTCAATTTTTGTTTTGCTACGGAGGCTCTGGATGGGCTTGTAACCGTCGAGCCAGATGTACTCAAGTTTTGCGACTGACATAATCTTTTTTTGTTTTATGTTATTTTCGTTTGAATTGAGAAAAATCCATTTTTACTTCCGATGATTTCTACGAATTAGAAAAATTCAGGTAATCCTCTTTTTCGTAAATCGATCATCGTCTCGTCATGACAGCAGGCAATCGTTGAATAATAGGGCTAAAATAAATGAATTGAGTTATAAAATCACATATATTTATAAATAATGTGTATTATACTGCGACAATTTTGAGAATTTTGATGTTTATCAACGTTAAAACTTACCTTATTGCAGACCATTTGCCCTATAAACCGACACCTTCCGGTCAAAATTAAATTTATTTTTCCTCTAGTCTCAATGGTGTAACTATCCTATTTTATATTTTATATAATGTACATGATTATTTTAATATCAATACTTTAGGGATAATTAGTAATAAACTGTATCAGGTAAATAGGAAGACGTTTACAATTGAAAACGCCTGCGTGAAATCAATTCACGCAGGCGCTTGCTACAGTTTCCTATTCTTATGATATTTTATTTTAATGTAAAAGATGCGTCCTTTACGTTGTCTGAATTTGTTCCAATATAGATTTTGAAATCACCCGGTTCAGCAACCCATTTCAACTCTGAATTAAAAAACTTCAACTCTTCGATTGAAATAGGAAAACTTACTTCCCGGCTCTCTCCTTTCCGCAAGAAAATCTTTTGAAAGCCCTTCAGCTTTTTAACCGGCTGAGTTACCGAAGCTACCTGGTCGTAAATATACAATTGAACAACTTCCTCACCGTCGTAATTGCCTGTATTGGTTACGGTTAC
Organism: Flavisolibacter nicotianae; assembly: GCF_003628535.1. Lineage (GTDB taxonomy): Bacteria > Bacteroidota > Bacteroidia > Chitinophagales > Chitinophagaceae > Flavisolibacter > Flavisolibacter nicotianae. The sequence continues at coordinate 141,847 of NZ_RBCI01000007.1, read as the reverse complement.
AGAAGCCTTGATGGTTTGGCCGGGTGTCATCGATGTGTTGCTAAGACGGATGCCGCTATAACTAAAGGTGGTATAACTCAAACCGTAACCAAAGGGGAACAATGGTTTATTCGACACATCCAGGTAATTTGAACGGAATTTTTGCGTTGGTGCATTTTCGGCCTGGGGACGACCTGTTCTTTTATAATTGTAATAAATAGGAATTTGCCCGACATTCCTGGGAAAGCTCATGCTTAGTTTCCCCGATGGGTTATAGTTTCCGAACAGCACGTCTGCGATGGCGTTGCCGGTTTCATGGCCACCGAACCAGGCCTGCAGGAAAGCCGTGGCCTGCTCGGTTTCCTTTTGAATCGTAAGTGGACGGCCGCTCATCATCACGACAACTACCGGTTTACCCGTTTTGCTTAAAGCATCAAGCAGGTTGCGCTGGCTCTCCGGAAGGCTGATATCTGAACGGCTGGCCGACTCTCCTGTAAACTCCGACGCTTCTCCCAGGATGGCTACGACTACGTCCGATCGCCGGGCAGCTTCAACCGCCTCGTCGATTAGTTGTTGAGGATTCCGGGAATCGAGGGAAATTTTTTCACCGAAGACATTTCCCATTTTTACCAGCGCAGAGTCGTCGGTGATATTGGCTCCTTTGGCATACAAAATCTGAACACCATTACCGGCAATGTTTTTAATGCCATCTATCACAGGAACAGAAAGCTGGGCATCGCCGCTGACGGCCCAGGTGCCAAGCATGTTGCTTTTATTGTTGGCCAGTGGCCCAACCAAAGCGATCGTTCCCGATTTTTTCAGGGGAAGAATATCGTTGTTGTTTTTCAGCAAAACCATGGAATGGGCTGCAAAACGGCGGGCTGCCTCACGTTTGTCGGTGCTGAGGACCTCTTTTGTCGCCCGGTCGGTGCTGATGTAGCGGTAGGGATCATCAAACAATCCCAACTTATACTTGGCCTCCAAAATCCGGCGGCACGCAATGTCAATGTCGCTTTGTGTAATCTTTTTTTCCTGGAGCGACTTTTTCAGCGTATTCAAAAAGCCTTCGCCCACCATGTCCATGTCCACACCAGCCTTCAAGGCCAGGGCCGAAACGGTCTGCAAATTACCAAGACCATGGTCGATCATTTCGTTCACAGCCGTATAATCGGTGACAACAAACCCCTTGAAACCCCACTGCTTCCGCAAAAGGTCTGTCATCAGCCAGCGGTTTGCCGTTGCCGGAATCCCGTCGATTTCATTAAACGACGACATCACACTTCCCACACCGGCGTCGATCGCCGCCTTATACGGCGGAAGGTAATATTCGTACATCCGGAGGCGACTCATATCGGTCGTGTTGTAATCGCGTCCACCTTCCGCCGCGCCATACAGCGCAAAGTGTTTGACGCAGGCCATGATGGTATTGTTGGCTTTCAGGTCGTTGCCCTGGTAGCCCTTCACCATGGCTTTGGCAATCTGGCTCCCGAGGTAAGGGTCCTCGCCTGCCCCTTCGGCAACCCGTCCCCACCGTGGGTCACGGGCAATGTCGACCATCGGCGAAAACGTCCAGCACAAACCGTCGGCCGACGCTTCCACCGCCGACAGGCGTGCCACCTGTTCTATCATACTCATGTCCCAGCTACAGGAAAGAGCCAGCGGAATAGGATAGGTTGTTTTGTAGCCATGGATAATGTCGGAACCAAAAAGCAGTGGAATTTTGAGGCGACTTTGGGTAGCCGCCAGTTCCTGCGCCTGTTTAATTTTGTCGACACCGATGATTCCAAATAGTCCGCCGACTTTGCCGGATTTAATTTTTGCCTCAACATCGGGATTTACAACCGAGCCCGTAAGGATTCCCCCGCCGGGTGTCAGTAAATTCAATTGACCAATCTTTTCATCCAGCGTCATTTTCTTCATCAGGTTCGTGATGAAGCTGTTCATCTTTGTGTCGTTTTGCTGCGCCCCGGCCGCAAGTGAAAGCGAGAGTGCTGCACCGACGATCATTTTTCTAAGCATAATCTTGAATGTTAGTGTATTGAATGCAGTTCTTGTTTTGTATTTATCGGATTCAATTTACCTGTTTTACCGCCGTCCGCTTCGACACACCATTTTCGTTGACCGCTTCGATCTGGAAATAATAGGATTTCTGGCTATCCATGCTTTTCATCCAGTATTCGTTATTGGAATGGACCATGATGCAGGTGTACAGTTTATCCGGTGCCGGGCCATAATAAATATTGTAGGCAAACGCGTCGTCTGAAGGGCGCCATTTCAGAAACGCACTTCTCTTGTCTTTCTCTGTGCGGAGTACTACAAAATCCTGGACCTCCGCCGGTTTGGCGCCGTTGCCATTGCCAAAAATCCGGAAACCACTGATAGCGAATTTGCCCGTTGGCATGTGTACATTTTCGAGACGAACAAAACGGGCCTGCACAGGCCTGTCCAGTTCCACATAGTCATGCGGAACATCTTTCTGGTTTTTACGTTTATCCACGAGGACATTCCACTTTTTTCCATCGATGGAATACCATAAAATATATTGATGGTATTGCCCGTTCACCTTTCCGAGGTGATCATCTGCCACGTCCTGGTCGGCATAGTTGACCTGCACGGCATTCACGGTTGAAACGGTACCGAGATCGGATTGGATCCATTCACCTGCATTTCCAGACTTTGCACTCCAGTAGGTTTTGGCCAATTCGTCCACGGCAAGATTGGGCAGGTAGCCGCCCAGCGTAGAGGAAACCTGCACCGCCTTGTTGTAGTTCAACAGCATCCAGCCGGTAAAATAGCGGGAAGGCGAATAGCCGGCGGGCTTCGATTTGCCGACGGACCCGGGTAAATAATGCGGATAATCCCCGAAGCTGGTATTGCACCACATCACGTCGTCTTTATCAAAACCTGCGGGCCAAATGCCTATTCTCCGCTCAAACGTATTCTTGACCGAAATAACGGTTGTTGCCACATGCCACCAGGCCTTGTCGTTGTCCTGGAAAGTGGCGCCGTGTCCTGCGCCCCGCACAAAGCCACCCAATTTGATACTAAGCGGGTCGGATTGCGGCGTAAAAGGACCAAGAGGAGATTCGCCCACAACGACTCCATCAGCATAGCCACTGAATTCCGTTCCCGGTGCGCCGTACTGGAGGTAATATTTGTTGTTGTGTTTTGTCATCCAGGCGCCTTCCATAAAGGGATCGAGAAAGGTATTGTCCATGTGCTCGCCAAAGCGTTGCCAGCCGTAACGCCAGTCTTCCAGAAAGTACATTTCTTTGCGTGTGCCAACCGGCTTTGCCGTTTGCCGGTTCAACTCAATTCCATACAATGGATACCGGTTGCTGCTGCCGTTGTACATGTACAATTTTCCATTGTCGTCGGTAAAGAAGGCCGGGTCCCATCCCCCGATCTCAAATGAATCAACCAAAGGTTTCCATTCGTTTGCTTTTGGGTTGGTGCTCATCCAGATCGAGAAGTTCTTGGTATAGGTCGAACCAAAAACAAGCATCGTATCACCCATAATGCCTACAGCGGGTGCACACAATTCATCATATACCTTGCGGCCGTCGAGCACTTCATTCCAGGGACGAAGGAATTTTTTTGAAACGAAATTCCAGTTCAGCAGGTCCGGGCTCCACCAATAACCCCACTGGTTGGTAGAAAACAGGTAATAATCGCCCTTGTAATTGACAATCACCGGGTCGGCAGTGGCACGATGGCGCCCCCAATTACTGAAGTTGGGAATTGGCGTGTACCCATAATCGATATTGATAGGGTTGCAATAGGTTTTTTGCTGGCCGTTTGCAACCGCCACAAAAAGCAAAAATGCAAGCGGGAACAATACCTTTCTAACACATTTTTTCATCGGTTCATTATCATTTAATAGTAAAGCACGAGGGGCTCGAACTCTTTCCGAAAAAAAGATTGCCCGCCTTGCAGGCTCTACTTTTTCCTTTCGTTTACCAACTCTTTGCGGTTTGCGTTCTGGCTTAAGGCTTTTGACTGATCACAGGAGACGAAAAGCCCAGCTTTCTCAGGCCATTTTGGATTTCCGGGATGCGCATGAACAGTTTCCACAACAAACCTGTCCGGTAGTTTTCCGTCATCACGACAATCGGTCCCTGGTCAATTGCCAGGTGGCTTTTGGCAAACCAGTTGTGCTGAAGACTAAAGCCGTCCACAAATCCATATTTACTCCAGATCCTGTCACCGAGGCTGTAATAAAAATAACGCAGTGCAGCCATGCTTTCTTTCGGTGTATACGGCAGGGAGGAAATTGCCGCAGTTGGTTGAATAACCCCCAGGTCCACTTCAGGACAATGTGCCACGTAACCTTTGTAGCTATCACCGGCCGTCAGCCCCCAACAGTTTTCACCATAGCCTTTAAAGCCTTTGGGATTTTCGATGCAGTAGGCACGGTTGATCAGCGTATGGTTTTTCCCCTGTTCAAAATAATCATTGCCCAGCGAATCTTTTAATTGCCGCGGATCGATTCCCATAAACGTGTATTGCACAAAAAAGAGCGGGCCACCTTTATCATAATTGCCAAGCGGCAGGCGTAATCCGTAATAGGTTTTCCCATTTTTAAACCCATCGCTGCCCACCCATGACCCGTCGTAAACCGCTTTAGAAATGGAATGGCGCGGAGAAGAAGCCGCCATAATGTAGGTAATCAGGCATTCGTTCCAGCCCCAGATCGGGAAGTTCATGTCAAAGCCATTGTTCGGGCTCCAGTGCCAGTACAACTTGTTCTGTCCGTTGGTATGCCAGTTCCAGTTGGCTGCATTCCACATTTGCCCGATGCGTTTGCGCAAATACACTTCTCTCGGAACGGTGCGGTTGAAATATTCTTTGGCGCAGAGAAATCCCATCAACAGGTACGATGTTTCCACCAGGTCGGCCGCATCGTCCAGCCGGTCGAACTTGATGGTCTTGCCCGTCCGGCCGTTCATAAAATGCGGGTAAATGCCGTGAAAGCAATCGGCATTGACCAGGAAGTCGGCGATCTTGATCAAACGGCGAACCGCAGTATCGCGACCAATCCAACCCCGTTCAACGGCCACAATGGTACCCATGATTCCAAAACCTGTTCCGCCAATAGCGCCGGCGTCGGGGCCAAAAGGCGTTTTGCTGAAATTGGGCTCGTCCCACGCTTCATTGATATAGTCCCAATAATGTTCCGCCCGTACCGTGTTGCTTCGTTCCAGCGCAAGCCCGCTTACGGGGTGGGCGCCATGCCAGAAGAAACGGAATGTCTGTTTTTGCACTGTTTCCAGCAACTGCTCATCCGAAAGCCCCTTTACGATTCCAGCCGGCGCTATGCTGTCCGGCCCATCGCCGTACCGCCCGTTCGGGTGCTGTGCATACAGAGCCGCTGGAAGCAAACAGGCCAGGAAAAAGGCGATCGTACTTTTCATCCACATGATCGGTTGGTGATTCTATTTTTTCAGCCAGGGACTTCGGAAGCCCAATTTTTTTAAACCGCTTTGCACCTCCGGGCAGCTCATAAACAATCGCCACAACAAGCCGCTGCGGTAGTTTTCCATCATTACCACTTCGGGACCCTGGTCGATTGCCAGGTATCGTTTGGGATACCAGTTGTATTGCTGACTGAAGCCATCGTAAAAACCAAATGGTCCGTAGATACTGTCACGCAGGTTGCCATACCAATTACGCAACGCTTTGAGTGATTCATCCGGCGTGTAGGGCATGGATGAAAGAGCCGCCGTTGGAGAGATCACTCCCAGGTCTTCCTTGCCGGGTGCATGCGCGGCATAACCACGAACTGAATAACTCGCCGTCAGACCCCAGTTATCGGGGCCGTACCCTTTGTAGCCCTTCGGATTGCTTACACACCAGTCGTAGTTGATAAGGGACTGGTTGCGGTTGTTTTCCCAGTAATCGGCATATTGGTCTTTTAGCCCTCTCGGGTCCAGCCCGAGGTAAGAATAATGTGCCCAGAAGAGCGGTCCGCCGTATTGGGGTTTGCCCTGGTGAAACAAGGTCAATTTGTGTCCAAAAGCCGACAGGGTGTCTTTGATTTTTCCATTCATGGCCCAGCCTTCATGATACACGTCTGCCGGCACGCTGTGGGTTGGCGAAGAGGCCGCAAGGATGTACATGATCAGGCATTCGTTGTACCCGTGCACCGGGAAATTCATTTCCCAGGCATAGGTCGGGCTCCAGTGCCAGTACAAAACATTTTTCCCGTTACGGTACCAGTCGAACTCCACTTCTTTCCACAGCTTGTCGATGCGGGCTGCAAGGTCTTTTTCTCTTGCATTTCCGTTGCTGAAATACTGGCGTACGCAAAGCAATCCCTGGGTCAGGAACGAAGTCTCCACCAGGTCGCCGCCATTGTCTTTTCTGCCAAAAGGTTTTACCCTGCCCGTTTCGCCATTCCACCAATGCGGCCAGGCACCATGAAAGCGGTCCGCGGTTTCGAGAAAGCGGACAATTTTTTCCATTCGTTCCAGTCCCTGTGTCCGGGTGATAAAGCGACGTTCAATTCCGACGAGAATAGCCATTATGCCAAAACCACTTCCCCCGCTTGTCACAACCATTTTGTCGTTTTCCGGGTAAATATTGTCCGCATGATAGCGTTCCCTGGCCATTCCGCTGTTTGGCTCGGCGCCGTCCCAGAAATAATTGAACGTGCGGTGCTGTACGTCGGTCAGCATTGCTTCGTCTTCCGGGGTAAGCGATACATTTTGTGCAAGCTTTTTGGCCGGTCGACAGCCCAGTAAGAGCACAAGAACAAGCAGTGAAAGTGTTCGTTTTTTCATTCGTCAATCAATCTTTAAATATGTGGGCTGCTAAAACCCAGGTTGCGCAATCCGGTTTTTACTTCGGGGCTGCTCATGAACAAATCCCAGAGCAAACCGCTGCGGTAATTTTCAATCATGATGATGATCGGCCCCTGGTCGATGGCCAGAAATGAATCGGCAAACCAGGGAACATTCAAAGAAAACGCATCAACAAAGCCATACTCTTTCCAGATTTTATCGCCCAGTACGTAATAGAAAAATTTCAATGCTTTCATCGATTCGGTCGGTGTATAGGGAAAAGAAGACAGGGCCGCTGTTGGTGAAATCACCCCCACATCATTGGTGGGTGAGGAAGCCGTGTACCCATTTGGAATATCGCTGGCTGCCAGCCCCCAGGTAGAATCGCCGTAACCGTAAAATCCCTTTGGGTTTTCGATTGCATACTGGTGGTTGATCTGTGAATGCGCCTTGTTTTGCAGGAAATATGAAGTCGCATATGTATCGGAAAGATCAGTTGGATTGATACCCAAAAAAGAATAATGGGCAAAAAACAGGGGCCCTCCAAAATCGGGTCCAAGCGGAAGCGTAATGCCGTAAAAACTTTTTCCATTCCTGATGCCGCCGTTGAGTGCCCAGCCATTGTCATATACAGTTTTCGGAACGCCAAATGTTGGCGAAGAGGCTGCCAGCACATAGGTGATCAGCGCTTCGTTCCAACCTCTGACCGGCATGTTCATCGCCCAGTTGTTCGATGGGCTCCAGTGCCAATAAAGAACATCCTCCCCTCCTTTTCGAAACCAGTTCCAGTCGACGCCTTTCCAGATCGTGTTGATGTCAGCCCGCAAAGAAGTTTCATCGGTGCCGGCATCGTTGAAAAACTGCCTTGCCGTCAGCAGGCCTTGCATCAGGTAAGAGGTTTCTACCAGGTCGGCTCCATTATCCAAACTACTGAAAGGAACCACATCGCCGGTCGCACCGTTTAGCCAATGCGGATAGGCACCGTGGAAAGTTTGGGCTTTGTTCTTTAAAAAACCGACAATCGTTTTCATCCGGTTCAGCCCTTCCGCCCGGGTTATAAAGCCGCGGTGGATAGCCGTAACGATGGCCATGATTCCAAAACCCGATCCTCCGGATGTAACAATATCACCCGAGGTGTTCCGTTCTCTTGCCAGGCCACTTACCGGGTGCCCGAAGTCCCAGAAGTAGCGAAAGGTTTGTTTTTGCACCAGCGTCAATAATTCATCATCGGTGATCGGGGGGAATTTTCGCGTAGAGTCAAGTGTCGTGACAAAACTAAAGCTGGTACCGGACGTCAGCACAACCCCGGTCGTTGCTTTTAAGGTGTTACCTAAAGAAAAAGTGTACCTGGTAATGGCCGCCAATGGTGCCGCAGGTTGGATAATAAGAACACTGTCTCCTTTCGAATAAGACGTTGTCAAACTCACGCCGCCACTCCCACCGGTCAGGCTGATCGCCGACGATGTCACCGACGAACGGTCCACTTTACCGTCGAAGCGTAGTTGCACCGAAGGCGTCACCGGCACATTGTAAAGAGTGGCTGTAACCGGCTTGCCGTTTAACTGAAAGCCGGTGAGAGTGAAATTTGGCGGCGGTGGCGGCGGCTCCGGGCTGGCCGACTCCTTTTTGCATCCTGCCAGGAGTAAAAAGATCGTTGCGCTGAAAAAAAGAAAAAAGAATCGCATGGGATCATTTATAGTTTATTCCGTTTTACGGTTGCCTGAGTGAATAAAAGTCAAGTGGCCCGTTGTTCTTTGCCAGCACCAGGACGCTCTTTCCATCAGCACCTTTCAGCCATTTGACATCCCTCATTTCCCCGCTTTCAGCAGGGAGGTTTGACCGGTAAACAAACTGTTTTTTCTGCCTGTCAAAGGAAAAAACCGTTGGCTGCAACGCATCGTAACGGCCTTCGTAGGGTATTGTTCCGTAAAAGTTTCCAACAGCCAGAAACATCGATTCGTTTCCCTGCTGAAAAGACGTAAACTTCATGATTGGCGCCAGTTGAAGTTCGTCCGGCAAATCAACACGTGTAAAGTTACCTTTTCCGTCGCTCAGGAAAGCCGATGAACCCAATACTTCTGCCGTCGACTCCGTATAATCTTTGAACAAATCGTAGAAAATATAATCCACCGTTTTACCGGCCACTTCGCTGTAATTGAGATAGGCTTTTTTCAATACCGGCAGGGCTCTTTCCAATTCGTCTTTGGCCAAAAACGGGTACTGCTTTCCATCAATCGTGTAACACATCACCTGGTCGTACGAACCGTTGTTGTCAAAATCTTTCACATACAGTTTGCAAGGGCCGTTTTTACCCGCCCACAGTTTTGTATTGTGGCCCCAGTTACCCGCCAGGATATCCGGCTGGCCGTCACCGTTTACATCGGTTGTATATACGGTTTGCCATAGGCCGGACGAATTGGCAAGGCTTGTTTTTTTAAACGTCCCCTTGTTGTTCAAATAAACCGTAACGGGCATCCACTCGCCTGCCGCAACGAGGTCAGGCCAGCCATCCCGGTTCAGATCGGCGAACGATGCAGAAGTGACCATACCTAAATTCAATAAGTCAATTACAGTTTTGGGGGCAATCGAAAACTTTCCGCTGCCATCATTCAGGTACAGGTAAGAACTCTGCGGGATGCCATACCGGCGGGGATCACAAAGAAATCCGACAAATACATCCTGGTCGCCATCTTTATCGATATCGGCAACGGTGACGCATGATTTGTTTTCGTACAACTGCGGAATGGCCTTTGGTGAAAAGGTAAAATGGCCCTTGCCGTCGTTCAGAAAAAGCCGGTCGGCACTGGCAATGTCGTTCGAGGGCATCTCGTTGCCGCCGCTGACCACCCACAAATCCTGGTGACCGTCACCGTTGGCGTCGAAGAAAACTGCATCCACATCTTCACACACCATAAACCGGTTGAAAAGCGCCGTGTCGGAGGCGAGAAAGGTTCCGTTTTTCTGCCGGACCATCATTGCTCCAGGCTGGCCTTTCGCCCCGCAGAGGTACATGTCTTCAAGGCCATCTCCATTGACATCACCTATTGCCACCTTTGGTCCCCGCGTACTCTCCTGGTGCGGAATCAGGTACTGTACATTAAAATCAAAAAAATCATTTTCCCTGTGCGACCAAGGAAGTGCCATTTTTGCCGTCACGTCATCAAACTGATTTTGCTTAGCGGGGAAAAACTGCTTGTAGTCGAATTTCCCGGTTGCATTTTTCTGTGAAACAGAAAGGGCTTTGTTTGAAGGAATATTCTTAACGACCTGGAATTTCTGGTCGGGCCAAACGATCACCAGGCTATCGATTATGGCAAGCGAATCAAGTCCAAAATGAAGCCGTGGTTCGGAGGAAGATTGAAATCCTCTTGTGGTCATCATTTGCTGGTACTGGATTCCTTTTTTCGAAAAAAGGTAGGCTTTTGCTCCTAAGCCGAACCGGTTGGTGCTGTCTCCTACGAACGAGAGGGAAAGCTGGTTTTTTGGAGGCGCATTGTTTTTCAAAACCAGAGCAGGCGAATTCAGGCAGTTGACCACGAGGTCAAGCTTTCCATCATTGTCAAGGTCGGCATAGGATGCGCCGTTATAATAACCTTTCATGTTACCGGTGCCCCAGGCTATACTCAGGTCCTGGAATCCGGTACCATCGCCTTTATAAAAAAACGGGTGTGACGCACCGTCCGGCATGGCCTTGATGGCTTCGTCATCGAAAGCGTCCGTCCGGTCCATACCCTTCATCTTCAGGTCGGAAGCAAAACGAATATAGTCAAGGTCAACGGGCCGTTTGACGATCCCGCTGGAAATGAACAAATCCTTTTTTCCATCGTTGTCGAAGTCGGCAAAAAGCGGGCTCCAACTCCAGTCCGTGGCCGCCACGCCGCTGATCAATCCAACATCGCTAAAACTGCTTCCATCGCCGTTGTTTCGCTGCAGGCAGTTTCGTGAATACTGGTATTGGTAGCCATTCATTTCCAGCTTCAGCTTGTAGATCTCCGGGTTTTCATCACTGCCATAAGTTTTGACTGTTTTTTCATCACCGGGCAGCATGTCTACCGTCACAACATCCAACTGCCCGTCGTTGTTGTAATCCGCGATATCATTGCCCATGCTAAACCGGCTATAGTGGCGGAAATGGTTGGCACCGCTTTCGGTAAAACTTCCATTTCCATTGTTGATATAGTAGTAGTCATTCTCGTGGAAATCGTTGCCAATATAAAGATCGTCCCATCCATCGTTGTTCAAATCTCCCACGGCAATGCCAAGACCGTAGCCAAGATTGCTTTGATAAATTCCTGCCTCTTTGGAAACATCGGTAAACTTTCCTGTTGTCTTTAGATCGTTCCGGTAAAAGCGGTCACCCGACAACGAATCGTACTTTCGGCGGTTCGACGTATCGACAATGTTGGCGTGGGGATGGTGCGATTGATTCAAAATGTAACAATCGAGGTCGCCATCGTGGTCGTAATCAAAAAAAGCGGTTTGCGTGGTAAAACCGGAAAAGTCGAGACCCATTTCCCCGGCTTTTTCCGAAAAGGTGTTGTTGCCGTTGTTGATGAACAGTTCATTGCGGCCCTTGAGTCCATATTTGTTGGCAACGGCACTGACGTAAATGTCCAAAAGCCCGTCCCCGTTCACATCTGCCATCGTCACACCCGTGCACCAGTCGGACGTGCCGGCCACGCCGGCTTTCGCCGTAATGTCCTCAAACTGGAAATTGCCCTTGTTTAAATAGAGCTTGTTGTGGCCTTTGCTGTTCGCTGTAAAATAGATATCGGGAAGTCCGTCGTTGTTCACATCGCCGGTGGCCACTCCTCCACCGTTGTAATAATAGAGATAGTAAAGTATGCTGAATAACTTTTTCTTTTCAGGTGTATTGGTGAACGAAATTCCTGTTTTTGCTGCAGGCAAACTCTCAAACAGCGTTTGTTTTTGCTTGCAGGAAAGAAGGGAAAAAACAAGAAGGGAAATCATCAAAAATCTTGTTTCCAAAAATATGGGCCTGGCGGTTTTCATGTTTCACTGTGCGTTATTGGTGACTGGCTTTCGATTGATTTAAAAATTTTTTTGTTTCTTCTGCGTAAACCTTGATGTAGTGGGTACGGAGAAAAGCCACGGTTGGTGCATCTTTTCCCTGCAAATAAACGGCGATTGCGTGGGAAGGTTGTTTGGGCATGTGGCAATCGATACAGTTTTGCCTGATCGATTCCCCGATCGTTGCGGTCAACTTACAGGTTTTTCCATGTGATTCGCTGTGACAGTTCATACACCGTTGCGAGAAAATTTGGAGCCTGTCTTTTTCATTTTCATGCGTATTGTGGCAGTTCAGACAGGTCAAATTACTGCTGGTGAAACACTTGCTCAGGTAAAGCAATCCCGCCTGGTTTCCGTGCACGTCGATATTGTCGGCATTCATCATTGCCGCCTGTAGCGAGAAAAAGTTGGAAAGCGTATCGCCGGCCTGGAATTGAAATGAGGGTTTTGTTTTGGACAGCGCTCCGCCGTGACACAGAAAACACAGGTCCAGTTGGCGCTCACGGGGCAGTTTGGCAGGATTGACAATGTACTTTGCTTCTTTGCTGTTGTTCTTTTGGTGATAGGCGACATGCATGGCCGCAGGGCCATGGCATTTTTCGCATTCGATGCCGAGGATGATCCGGTTGCGGTCGAAACTTTCGAGTCGTTGTGATGTATCGTTTAACTTTTCAACAAAGGTGCTGTGGCATTCCAGGCACCGCGACGTTATCGGCCGGTCGAACATCGGCTTTCGCGGCGAGTAGCCGGGACTGTTCGACCATTGATCCATCGCCGTAAACCAGGTCATCGGAAGTTGTACCAACTTGTTGTTTCGCCAGGAAAGATAGCTTTGTCCTTTCCGTCCCGATCCTACAACAATGTCGAATTTTTCTTTTCGCACCTCTTTACCGGCGCTATACTCGACCTGGTAAAAATCGTCTCCCCTTTTTTCCATTGCCACGCTGGTAAGAGGATCAAATTCAAAACTGTTATTTCCGGCACCAAAACGTCCCAGGATCGTTGTTGCCGTAGCTGGCGACGTAGACAGGTGGTGTTCCGTGCGGAGATGTTTTTCATAAATGTCTTTATGGCAACCGGCACAGGTCCCCGACCCTGCAAATTGTTTGTAAGCGTCGTCTTTCGGCTGGGCATTCTTCATTTTGCCATCGTTCACGCATTGAGTCAGTAAAAGAACTGAGGCAATCAGGAACGTAATGGCAACCGGCAATTTCTTCTGGGAAAATAAACATTTTGTTTTCACATGAAAAGTATAAAGGCTGACACAGAGTGTTCAGCCTTTATGATTTGATTAGAAAAAGCGGAACCGTGCTTTTATAACTTGCTGTTGTATAAGTTGGCAACTTCCGCAGCACTCAGGGCCTTGTTGTACAGCCTGAACTGGTCCAGCCCGCCATTGAAAGGTTTCCCCCAGTCGGTTGTTTTTCCACCAAGATAAAAGCCCGACACTTTTGTGTAATCGAACTTAATCGGACCATGACCTGCCCACGATAAAACTTTGTAAAGAACGCCATCTCTGTAGACGCTCATGTTGGACGTCGTTTCATCATAAGCAAAAGCCAGGTGATGCCATTGATTGTCCAGGATGTTGGGCATCCGGTTGTTTCCTGTTAGTTCAAACCAATGGTCGCCGTTTCCGACTTCGGCAACCATCAATTTAATCACGGCAGAATCCAACGTCGTTCCGGCGCCTTTGTTATCGACAATCAGCAACATGGCTGAATTGCTCCAGTGTCCCTGCGTAGAAGGAACACTCATCACGAACTCGGCATCGCCGCCGGTCACGCCATTGTGCTTTTCCCAAAATGCAACCGTAAAACTAGTCGACTTCATAAAGTCATTGGCGTTTACATACGACAGGCTCTTGTTGCCGTTGCCGATATAAGCGGTGCCATGAACGCCGGGACCATATTTTAAAGATGCATCCGGAAAGAAACTTGGATAACCGGAAACGCTGTCTTTAAACCGTTTGTTGATCTGCTGGTCTTCAGCGGATGTTGAATCAAAGCTGACGAAAAACCGGAGCGCCGTTGTTGGCGTAACAAGATTGTCCTTTTGGTAATCACCCAACGCAGGTTTGTCCATTTTCTGGCAGGATGCAAATCCTGCGACCGCAATGACTGCAGCCAGTATTTTGAATGAAATTTTATTTCTTTTCATACTATTTGTTTTTTAAGTCGAGATTATTGCCATTCCGGATTTTGCGTCAGCACACCGCCGGAAAGGTCAATTGCTTTTTGCGGGATTGGGTAATACCGGGCACGGTTGCTGTAGCCCAGTGGTCCCAGTTCAGTTTGCGCATCGCCCCATCTTACGAGGTCGTAGAAACGGTAGCCTTCCATGGCAAACTCCCAGCGTCTTTCATCTTTGATGGCTTTGCGCATCTGGGCCTGATCCTGGAAAACAACCGGAGGCAATATAGTATTGTTTCCACCTCTAGCCCTTGCCCTCACCAGTTCGAGTGTGGAAGCAGCCGTCGCCCCATCGTTCAGTTCATTCGCCGCCTCCGCTTTCATCAAAAGAACATCAGCATATCGCAAAATCCGGTGATTGATCCAGCGGGCATCGTGCAGATGGCCCGTCAACTGGCGGACAGCAGGATCGGAATAAACTTTCTTGTTCCAATAGGGCTGCTCGAGCTTGGAACCCGGTACGTAGGGCGGCAACGTTCCACCAAATCCGGCGCTGTCAGGACCGCCGTCAAACCGGCCGGAGTAAAGGATCGTAGCCGACTTTCTTGGGTCGGAGGAAGGCCACTGGGTTTGCAGTTTTTCCGTTGGCGTATTCCAGCCCCATCCCAGGTTCCAGGTTTGGTCGGAGAAACCTGGAGCCGTCCTTACATTTTGCGAAGTACCAAAATCAACACCATAATCTGTACCTGGTGCTACATAGGCCTGCATTTCCAGAATGGACTCTGGTCCATTTTTGCCTAAACCATTGGGACCCTCGCGCCAAACGTCGGTAAATTTTGGTGCAAGTGAATATTGGTTGGAGGCAATGACCTGGTTGCATAAACCCAATACCATCGCCCAGTTTTGTCTGAATAAATAGGTTTTTGCCCAAAGCGTATTGGCAGCGCCACTAGTCAAACGGCCGGGAAACGGATTTTGGCCTGTTGTACTATTGAACCAAGTGAGAGGTAGATATTGGGCAGCGGCTTGCAGATCTTTGTCGATTAAGGCATAAATTTCTGCAACGGTTGATTTTGGTCGAACGCCTTTTGATGCCTCTGTATAAAAAAAATCAATTTTCGGTACCTCTCCATATGCTTTAACCAATTCGAAATAAGAATAGGCCCTGAAAAAATGTGCTTCGCCAATATTTCTCAGCGATCCAGGGTCGTTTAACTTCAGCGAATCCGCAGTAAACAATAACTGGTTCGCCTTATTGATCAGGTAGTAATGATCGTTCCAGTAGGTGTTTGTTGCCCAATCATCCTTAGTGTATTGAAACGTTTCAAACTCGGCATTGATTTCGGCGCCATCTGTCGCGCTGCTACCCTTTTGTGCATCGTCATCGCGAATACTGTTGAAATCCAGCCAGGGCAATGTGTTGTATCCCGCATAGGTATTAAAGACTGAATACATGCCAATCGCCTGACCATCCACAGCACTACCATAATCAGTCAATGTCGCAGACAGAGGCTTTCTGTCAAGGAATTTTTTGCAACCGGTAATTGAAAAACTGGCTGCAGTTAGGAGAAGTAATCCGAGTAAAACCTTAGTATTTTTTTTCATTTCCGAAATTTCTGTAGTTAACGAATTAGAACGTCGCATTCAAACCGAACGTGATCACTCTTGGCAAAGCACCACCGGCTTCATCAAATCCAAACGCGGTTGCACTGCCACCATATTCTGCGGTATAGCCAAAATTGTGTTTCCATGTCTTCAGGTTCTGCACGTTTCCATAGATCCGCAGATTCTTAATTCTTGCTTTCGACAGCATGCCCGGGTTGAAATCATAACCAACCTGCAGGTTCCGGATTCGGAAATAGCTGCCATCTTCGATGTTGTAGGTCGAACCGTTGTAGTTGAAACGGTCACCCTGGCTGATGATCGGCTCCCAGTTGGAAGTACCTGGACCATGCCACCTGTCGACTTTAAAAGCGGCATAGTTCACACGTTGGAACGGTGATTCCAGTGAGCCCCATACCCGGAAGATTTCGTTACCGTAGACACCACCAAAATCAGCACTGATGTTTAGGCGCTTGTAGGTCAGTCCGATATTGCCACCGTAGATAAAATCAGGCGTAGGATTGCCGATAATGGTGCGGTCCTTCGCGTCGATCACGCCGTCTCCATTTACATCCTTGAATTTAAAATCGCCGGGACGGTAGGAGCCAAGTGAACTTGCCGGGGGAGATTTCAGGATGTCCAACTGGCTTTGGTAAATACCTTCAACCACATAACCAAAGAAAGAACCAATCGGGTAACCAGGCATTGTACGTGCTTCCGCACTACCATTATTGGCTCTCGCATCAATAATGATACCTCCGGGCAGTGAAGAGGCAACACTAACCACTTTATTTTTCATGAACGTAATATTGCCGCCAACTGTAATACGAAAGTCACGGTTGATATTTTGATTCCAAGTCGCCATCAACTCCTCTCCCCAGTTCTTAATTTCACCACCATTTTCCAATTGATTGTCCAACCCCAATGAACCAAGGCTAACGTAAGTCATCATATTTTTGGTCTTCTTGGTATAGTAGTTAGCTTCAAAATGCAAACGATTTCTAAAGGCATTTAATTCAAAGCCAACTTCTGATGCATTTACAGTTTCCCAGCGTAGATCCGGATTTACGCGGTATTCAGGCAACGCTCCACTGGCGAGAATCATACCGAATGGTACTACTGTGCCACCCGACTGCAAGCCTGGATACGAAGGATAGTCACCGCTGCGTCCGTATGTACTTTGATTGCCTAACACGCCGGTTGATCCTTTCAACTTCAGGAAATTGATGGCGCTGAGGCTTTGCATGAAATCTTCTTTGCTAAGCTCCCATGCCGCACCCACAGACCAAAACTGCTGGTGGCGGTTTTTCTCCGGAATCCGGGAAGAAGCATCGTCACGGAAAGATGCGTTCAGATAGTACTTATTCTTATAATTGTAAAGCCCACGGGCCAGGTACGAAACGGTTGTGTATTCACTCTGATTGGAACCGGCACCGTTTTGAGCAATTATACCGAAACCATTATTCAGGTACCACAAACGAGGATTGTTGGGAATCGGAAGAGCTGATGGTCCAGTTTGCTGGCTCGACGTACCGTATAGCTGGGATGTTCCAAAGAAATAGGTTGTAAAACCACCTGTCAAACCCAGGTTGTGAGCGCCAAATTGTTTTTTATAATTCAGAATATAGTCCTGCTGGAATTTCTTCCAGGTCTGGTTGCTTTGATAAACGCTTGTCCGCTGGTTTTGCAAAAAAGCTGTGTTGTCGGATGGAGCGTATGCATAATAAAGCGGCGTGTACTTCCGGTATTCAACCGTGCTGATATCAGCATACCAGGTTGGCCTGAAATTGAAGTTCTTTAAGAACATGATATCGGTGTACACATTCCCGACATAACGGTTTTCGTAGCTGATCGTCTTGTCCCATTCGTTTTCCAGAACCAGCAGGGGGTTCACTACGCCGGAACCCTGGAGAGCCAGCCCGGAATACAAGTTGGCCATTATGCTGTCCGAACCGTACGGGTTTTTAACCAGGAAGGGTTTGGCTTCGGCCGAAACCTGCGGCTGGATTTTCCGTGCGGCATCCAGCACCCAGGTCGCGTCGTAGGGGTTGTGCTGCCTGGAAGTATTAAAGATGACACCAATTTTCACTGCATTGCTCAGTTTCACCTCGTCGTTCAGGGAAAGCAGCATCCGGCTCAATTGTTCATGCTTGATTATGCCTTCGTCATAGATATAACCAAGACCCAGTCCAAACCTGTTCTTGTCCGTACTGGTTGAAATATTCAGGCCCGTGTTGCTGAAATGGCCCGTTCTGGTAACAGCATCGATCCAGTCGGTGTTGCTGGTGAACTTGGAATAATCAGGCGTCGCAACGTTGTTGTTCGCATTTTCTTCCGCAAAAAGGGTAGCAAATTCGCTGGCATTCGCCATTTTGATTTTGTCCACCAGTTGCTTGAAACCATACGACGTATTAAAGTTGATGACCGTCTGACCGGCTCTTGCCTTCTTCGTTGTGATGGCAATGGCACCAGTTGCGCCACGAACACCAAAGATGGCCAGCGACGAAGGGTCTTTTAAGATCTCGATGGATTCAATGTCTGTTGGGTTGATGTAATTAATATTATCCTGTAAAATTCCATCCACCACGTAAAGTGGGTGTACCTGTCCGATACTCACCGTACCACGGATGCGGATGTCCGGTTCCTGTCCGGGTGTACCGCTGTTCACGATATACAGACCCGGTACCTTGCCTTGTAATGAAGCAACCGGGTTTGTGTTGGGTTTGTCGGCCACCTCTTTCCCGGCAACTTTGGTAATGGAACCGGTCAAATCCCGCCGCGAGGCGGTACCGTAACCAATCACCACAACCTCGTTCAGGTTTGCAGAAGCGGAGGGGGCCAGGCTCACATTGAAGGTCGTGTTCGAACCGACTGTGATGTCCTGGGAGGTATAACCAACATAGCTAATTACCAGCACGCTGTTGCTTCCCGGAACAGAAATCGAAAAATTACCTCCCGCATCGGTCGTTGTACCATTGCTGGTACCCCTGACAACGACAGAAACGCCTTGCAGCGGTTTCTGAGCTTCGTCAGTCACTTTTCCCGACACGCGGGTTTGCGCCGTTACCTGTAAACTTGCCAACAGGAAAATGGCGACAATGGCCATCATTCTCGCGAATAACAGCCGTCTCACGTTGAATTTAGTAGCAGTCATCATTTTTTAATTATAATCTAAATGGGTAAAAACATTGCTGTGGGATCAGGGCGCAGTCTTTAAAGACCGGACATCTTTCAGGAAGAATTATTCCTCATAGGTTTGCTGCGTTTTGTTAGGTTTTCGTCTTTGAACAACTGAAAGAAGGTGTCAGATCGTACGGCATGAAAAAATGATGCGTTTCCCGGGTTGATTTTTCGAAAAGGCAAACACACCCTATGCTCAACACTGCTATTTAGGTTTACGAAGAGGTTGTTTTCATATACTCCACCAGTCAATCGTCCATCGCTTTAGAAATTCGGTGTAAAGTAAAAGTTTAAACAACAATTTTTAAAATGATTTTTCTCACATTAATAGAATAAAAAGTTACAGAAAATGCTGCATGGAAAAAACCTTTTTTTGCAAAGCATGAATACGGCCGCCTGTACTGCCACTGTTGGCTGGTTCAAATTTTTTGCCGGTGAAAAGTGATCGTCGAAAAAATTAGCTGCGAGGCAAAATCTGCACCGACGGCCTCTTTTAGTAATTTCGATTTTGATTGATCACTGTTACAGCTTACACAAATGAAAATACGCAGACTCATCCCCCTATTTATTTTATTGTTCCTTTCCTCGTTTTTATTGAATGCTGGTTGCAAGAAAGACGGCACAGTTTCACTGTCACCGGGCAACCCGGCAGATTTGGGCAGCGTTGATGTGTGGCTGACGTCGAGCGACAAGGTTCGGCTTTTGCAAAAGCAAACACCGCTGCAGTTTGGAAAAGAAGTCGGCTTAAACCCAATTATCGATGTGGATACAACACAAACCTATCAGACGGTGGATGGTTTTGGCTATACGCTGACAGGAGGAAGCGCTGTCCTGATCAACCGGCTGCCGGCTGATCAAAAAGCGAGCCTTCTGCGGGAACTTTTTGGTAAAGATGAAAACTCCATTCGGGTGAGTTACCTGCGGATCAGCATCGGCGCCTCTGACCTCGACAGCGCGGTCTTTAGTTATGACGACCTGGCCGCCGGACAAACCGATCCGACCCTCGCGCATTTTTCACTTGAACCGGACAAGAAAAATTTAATCCCTGTTTTGAAGGACATCATCGCCATAAATCCTGCAATCAGGATTCTGGGTTCGCCATGGTCGCCGCCAACCTGGATGAAGGATAATGACGCGTCGAAGGGTGGCAGCCTGAAACCGGAATACTACGGTGTTTATGCCAACTATTTTGTCCGTTACATCCAGGCTATGAAGGCTGAAGGCATCACCATCGACGCCATTACGCCGCAGAACGAGCCACTGCATCCCGGCAACAATCCCAGCCTTTATATGACCGCGGCCCAGGAAGCCGATTTCATCAAAAATCACCTCGGTCCTGCTTTTAGGTCGGCAGGCATCCAAACTAAAATCATCGTATACGATCATAATGCCGACAGGCCGGACTACCCTATTTCCATTTTAAACGATGCGGCAGCTAAAGTCTTCGTCGACGGGTCCGCCTTCCACCTCTATGCCGGCGATGTGAGTGCACTCTCGCAGGTGCACACTGCGCATCCGGACAAAAATGTTTATTTCACCGAACAATGGACGGGATCGACCGGGACATTTAGCGGCGACCTGCAATGGCATGTGAAAAACATTATCATCGGCACCATGCGAAACTGGAGCCGGACAGCATTGGAATGGAACCTGGCCAATGATCCGGATTTTGGTCCGCACACGCCGGGCGGCTGCACGCAATGCAAAGGAGCGATAACAATTGGCAACTCCATCGAACGCAATGTGAGCTATTATATCATTGCCCATGCCTCCAAATTTGTTCCGGCAGGCTCTGTTCGCATTGGCAGTACGCAGGCTGGCAGCATTCAGAATGTTGCTTTCAAAACACCTGAAAACAAATTTGTACTCATCGCGGTCAATGACGGCGCCAACGTCGCTTCATTCAATATCCGGTTTGCAGGAAAGGTTGTGCCGGCAACACTTCCTGGTGGAGCAGCAGCAACCTATGTCTGGCAATAATTTGTATTTCGCAAATTCACAGTTATGAATAAAATTTTCTTATTCGGAGTCCTGGCTGTTTTGCTGGCGGCCTTTGACCCAAAGCCGACAGGCACGGATGCAGCACACAATCGCATGAACCGTACTGATACGGTGCCTGTGCTAAACAAAAAAATTACCGTTTACAGCACTGTCGCCGGTACGGACAAGCGGCTTTCGCAGGAGGTCAGTCTTGCTTTTTCAGCTATGGGACAGCCGCTGGAAACGCAGCCTTGCGTGTTTATCGACCCGTCGAAAAGTTTCCAGACCTTCCTGGGCATTGGCGGTGCACTGACGGATGCCTCGGCAGAAACCTTTGCCAAACTGCCCAAAGAGCAGCAGGAGGAATTTCTTACTGCCTACTACAACAAGGACAAGGGTATAGGTTATACGCTGGCCCGTACAAACATTCACAGTTGCGACTTTTCGAGTGGCAGCTATACGTACGTGAAGGACGG
This sequence comes from Flavisolibacter nicotianae, assembly GCF_003628535.1. Classification (GTDB taxonomy): domain Bacteria; phylum Bacteroidota; class Bacteroidia; order Chitinophagales; family Chitinophagaceae; genus Flavisolibacter; species Flavisolibacter nicotianae. Next base: position 120,685 of record NZ_RBCI01000007.1, on the reverse strand, counting down.
CGATCAAAGCCTCGCCTCTTTTTCCATAGACCATGACCGAACGTACCGCATCCCGTTTATCAGGCGAGCCATCGCAGCAGCCGGCGGAAAACTACAGTTGTTTGCCAGCCCCTGGAGCCCGCCAGCCTGGATGAAGACCAACAACGACATGCTGCATGGTGGAAAACTGAAGAAAGAGTATTACCAGCCATGGGCAAATTATTTTGTCCGTTTTGTAAAAGCGTACGAGAAAGAAGGCATTCCGGTTTGGGGTTTGACAATCCAAAATGAACCAATGGCTACCCAAACCTGGGAGTCCTGTGTCTTTTCTGCCGAAGATGAAACGAAGTTTTTAAAAAATAACCTCGGTCCGACCCTGCAAAAGCAGGGACTTGGTGATAAGAAGATCATCGTATGGGATCATAACCGCGACCTCATCTACCAGCGGGCCAGCACATTGCTGAACGACAAAGAGGCGTCGAAATATGCCTGGGGTGTAGGCTTTCATTGGTACGAAGACTGGAGCGGCGGCGACCAGGTTTTTGAGAACGTGCGAAAGGTAAAAGAAAGCTACCCCGACAAAAACCTCCTTTTCACTGAAGGCTGCAACGGCCCGTTCAATATGGACAGTATCCAAAACTGGAGCCTGGGAGAACGCTACGGCCGTTCCATGATCAATGATTTCAACAATGGCACTGTTGGCTGGACCGACTGGAACGTCTTGTTAGACGAACAGGGCGGTCCCAATCACGTCAAAAATTTCTGCTTCTCCCCGATCCATGCAGATACCCGTAGCGGCAAATTAATTTATACCAATGCCTATTATTATATCGGTCATTTTTCAAAATTCATCAAGCCCGGCGCCCGGCGCATTGAATCTGCATCGAGCCGCAGCCCGCTGATCACGACCGCCTTTAAAAACCCCGACGGAAAAATTGTTGTCATCGTCATGAACAGTACGAACAAGGAATTGCCTTTTGCGCTCTGGCTGGAGGGCAAAGCAGCCCAGACCACCAGCAAAGCCCACTCAATCATGACGTTTGTTATTTAGGAAGCCCCGGTCTTTTTCCTGGCACGGCTGTACCTGCGAAATAGGTGCAGCCGTTCTTTTATTAACCAGTTCTGACTGCCGGAGATTTTAGCAGGAAATAAACGGTTTCGCCGCGGGCGGGGACAAAAATTAGCTTAACTTGTCGCTTTGATCGAACGGGCTGAAAAGGTGTCGACGACCATTTCCTCGGCCTGTCCAATTAGACGCTTCGATTGCTTTCTTGCCAAACGGTTGCTTGCTTTGTGAACATCTGACGCTTTAAAAAAAACGGTTACTTTTTGCGGGAAACCGTATTAAGCAAAAGAGTGATTTCTTCAGTAGAAATCGCTGAAGCCCGGCCAAAGCCTCCTACAGGAGGCTGACGTAAAATACAAACCATATGTCCAAACGCTCAAACGATATATTATTCCAGTTGATCCGTTCGTTGGAGAAGGCGGAAAAGCGGCATTTTAAATTGTTCATCAAACGGAATTCTTCCAACGAAGATCTGAAGATTGTACAGCTATTCGATGCACTCGATAAGATGGAAGAATACGACGATACCAGGATCCTCAAAAAAATTCCTTCCATTCAAAAATCACAGCTTTCCAACCTGAAAGCACACCTGTACAAGCAGGTGATGGCAAGCCTGCGCCTGCTGAAAAGTGCCGACAGCATCGACCTGCAGCTCAACGAGCAATTCGACTATGCCCATATACTTTATAAAAAAGGGCTTTTCCTGCAAAGCCTGAAGATCCTCGAAAAGGCAAAGGAAACGGCCAAGGCTCACCAAAAGATCAATTTCATGGTCATGGCCCTTTCGCTGGAAAAACGAATCGAATCGCTCCACATTACACGAAGCATGCAGGACCGCGCCGAAAGCCTGGGACAGGAAGCGATAGAGGCGGTCAAGCACATTGAGATGGTCACCAGGTTGTCCAACCTGTCCATTCAGCTATACAGCTATTACATCAAACACGGGCATACACGAACGGAAGAAGACGAGCAACGCATCAAGGATTTTATGCAAAAGCATCTTCCGCCCGATGCATGGTACGAAACCGGTTTTTACGAACGCCTTTACCTTTTTCAAAGCTTTTGTTGGTATGCATTTATCCGGCAGGATTTTTTGCAGTACTACCGGTACGCGGTGAAATGGGTTGACCTGTATGAAGACCAGCCGATGATGAAACGGGTAGAAACAGGGCACTATATCAAAGGCCTTCATAACCTGTTGAACTCGCTTTTCGACCTTCGCATCCACGATAAATTCGACGAGGTGCTGAAACGGTTTGAAGACTTTGCCGAAACAGAACGGGTGCAACACAACGAGAACTTCCGCACCCAGTCTTTTCTTTACATCGCCCAGGCAAAAATCAATCGCCACTTTTTGAGCGGCACGTTCAAGCAGGGCTTAAAACTGGTTCCGGGAATCGAGGAAAAGCTGAATGAATATGCGCTGTTTATAGACCCGCACCGCGCCATGGTGCTCACTTATAAGATCGCGGTGATGTATTTTGGCAGCGGCGATTACGATACCTGCATCGATTACCTGCAAAAAATCATTAACGACAACGTTGGCCTGCGCTACGACCTGCAATGCTACGCAAGACTGTTGCACATGCTAGCCCACTACGAATTAGGGAATTTTGAATTGGTAGAATACCTATCCCGGTCTGTGTATCGTTTTATGGCGAAAATGCAAAACCTCACCGAACTGGAGGAAGAGATCCTGAAATTCCTTCGCCGTTCCTTCCATGTGTCGCCGGACAAATCAAAGGCGGAGCTGGAAAAGTTCCTGCAACGAATTAAGAAATTTGAAAAGAACCGCCTGCAAACGAGAGTCTTTGTTTACATCGATATGATCTCGTGGGTGGAAAGCAAGGTTCACCGGAAAGAGCTCAGTACCATCATCGCAGAAAAATACCGGAAAAAAGAGCCGCAGTTGCAGAAGGCTACCGACATTTAGCTGTTCGCCATTTCGTTTTGATCCAGCAAAAGGCGAAGGGCTTTAGCCGAATTTTCTTCGGTGCTCACCAGGTCGTGAAGTGTCACCCTGTCGAGCAACTGGTCCACTGTGTGCTGGATCATTTGCCAAAGCGAACGCGATGAACAGTCTACGGAGTTGGTGCAGAACTTCATGGCGCCGGAATGCGAACCGCAAAAGGCCTGGTCGAAAAGGGAGCCGCCCAGCGCTTTCAGCACTTTATTAATGACGATCTCTTTCGCCGGCATGGAAAGCACATAGCCACCTTTATAACCCGGCGTGCTGTTGATGAAGCCACCCAATCGCAGGATACGGGCCAGCTTGGCGACGTAATGCGGACTGATACCCTCCGCTTCGCTCAATTGGGGAATGCTCATCCCTTCTGCATCTTTGCAGGACGCGATGCGAATCAGGAGACGCAAACCATATTCTTCCTGTGCGGTTATTTTCATGAACTGTCTTGTTGTTTCGTTTAGAAGTCAATCGTTCGGACGCAAAATCTTGCTTTCTTTTTCTGACGATGATGCAGTATCGGAGGTTACATCCATCCCAATTCCAGTTGGGCCACTTCCGACATCATGCTCTTGTCCCACGGCGGATCCCAGGTTACAGCAACGTGGACATCGTTCACGCCTTCAATCAGCCGTACTTTCTGGTCCACTTCCACCGGCAACGATTGTGCCGCCGGGCAACTGGGTGCTGTCAGCGTCATCGTGATCTGCACGTTGTTGATCGGCAGGATATCGATCCGGTAGATCAGTCCCAACTCGTAAATGCTCACCGGGATTTCCGGGTCATAGATCGTCTGCAATACTTCGACGACTTTTTCTCTTAATACATCCGGTTCCATAGCAAAACTCAATTTGATAATTCCACAATGTGATAATTTGATAATGTGAACAGTTTCTTCGAAACCTCCTTAGCGCATTGGCTAATTACCACATTCAATTTTTCTCCGCAGCTTCTTTTACTTTATATGCCAGTGCGTAATTTTTCATTTGTTTCACCATAGCCAAAAGGCCATTGGAACGTGTTTGGGCCAGGTGACTTGTCATCCCGATCTGGTTGATGAAATCCAGTTTGGCCGCGATAATCGCATCCGGCGTTTGCCCCGACAAGACGCGGATCAGCATGCTGATCAGGCCTTTCACGATTACAGCATCACTGTCGGCCTTGAAAAATACCTTTCCGTCCCTAAATTCTGCGCCCAGCCAAACGGTCGACTGGCAACCCCGCACTTTGTTTTCATCTACTTTGTAGCGATCTTCCAGCAGCGGCAGCTTTTTACCCAGGTCAATGATGTACTCGTATTTATCATCCCAACTGTCGAAAAGCGAAAACTCTTCGACTATCTCCTGCTCTATTTCTTCAATCGTCGTTTTTTCCTGCATGGCTTATACCAATAATTTAACCGCTTTCTGAAGACCTGCCAAAAGAGAGTCCACTTCTTCTTTCGTATTGTACATAGCAAAGGAAGCCCTCGTGGTACCCGGAATACGGTAGCAATCCATCAGGGGTTGTGCGCAATGATGGCCGGTGCGAACCGCCACCCCTCTGTTGTCGAGCAAAATACCCAAATCCTGCGGATGCACTTTGTCGATTACGAAAGAAATCACACTGATCTTGTTTTTAGCCGTTCCAATAATGCGTAACCCGGGAATCTGCAACAGGCCTTCCGTTGCGTAGGATAAAAGATCATTTTCGTGCCGGCGGATTGCTTCCTTGCCGATTTCTTTGGTGAATTCGATAGCCGCTTTTAAGGCAATCGTATCTGCAATGTTCGGCGTACCGGCTTCGAATTTATAGGGAAGATCGTTGTAGGTGATCTTGTCAAATGCGACGTCCTTAATCATCTCACCGCCGCCCTGATAAGGAGGCATTTCTTCGAGCAGGTGCTTCTTGCCATACAGAACACCCACACCAGTCGGTCCGTAGACCTTATGCGATGAGAAAACAAAAAAATCAGTGTCCAGGTCCTGTACGTCTACATCCAGGTGCACGGTCGACTGGGCCCCGTCCAGCAAAACAACCGCACCGGCTTTGTGTGCCTTTTCTACGATGGTTTTTACCGGGTTGATGGTACCAAGGGCGTTGGAAACATGCACGACCGAAACGAGCCTGGTTTTTTCCGTGAGCAGTTCGTCAAACCTCTCCATGAGAAGCTCGCCATTTTCGTCGATCGGGATCACTTTCAGAACGGCACCTTTTTCCTGGCAAATGAGGTACCAGGGAACAATGTTGGAGTGATGCTCCATGTTCGAGACAATCACCTCATCACCGGCTTTCAGGTTGGCACGGCCCCAGGTCTGCGCCACGAGGTTGATCCCTTCGGTACAGCCACTTGTAAAAATGATTTCCTCCCGGGAAGGGGCATTGATGAAATCTTTTACCGCGTCGCGGGTCGCTTCAAAAGCTGCCGTTGCTTCCTCGGCCAGGGTGTGAATACCACGGTGGATGTTCGCATTGTAATGGCTGTAGTAATTGACCAATGCATCGATGACCACCTGCGGCTTTTGCGTGGTGGCTGCGTTGTCAAAATACACCAGCGGTTTTCCTTTTACGTCACGGTTCAATGCCGGAAATTCCCGGCGAATTGCCCCGACGTCGTACGCGGCTTTTATGGTTAAGGTCTCTGTCATTCGAAATTAAATTCCAGTCTTTCGGAAATCAGTTGATCAACGTATTGACGGATCGGTTCCGGTTTGATGTGTTCCAGGATGTCGATGGCAAACGCATGAACCAGCAGCGACTTTGCCGCCTTTTCGCTGATACCCCTGGAACGGAGGTAGAAAAATGCCTCCTCATCCAACTGGCCAACCGTGCATCCGTGAGAGCATTTGACGTCGTCGGCAAAAATCTCCAGTTGCGGCTTGGTATTCACAGTGGCATTATCGGACAGTAAAATGTTTTTATTGCTTTGAAAAGCGTTGGTTTTTTGTGCATCCTTTTGCACAAAGATTTTCCCGTTGAAGATCGCCGTTCCGTTGTCATCGATCACGCCTTTGTACAATTCGTTGCTTTCGCAATGGGGCTTAACATTGTCAACAACGGTATGGTTGTCGACCAGCGTGTCGCCTTTGAGAAAATACAGGCCGTAAAAATGTGATTCGGAATGTTCTGCCTCCATGGCGATATTCAGGTTGTTGCGAACGACGGCACCATTCAACGAAACCGTCACCGTGTTCACCAGGCTTTTGCCTACCTGGCGAATGTGCGTCGTGCCTACCTGGCTGCACACAGCCGTATCGTTTTGAATTTTATAGTATTCCACAACCGCAGCCTGTTCCACCACCACTTCTGTCACCTGGTTGGTAAAGCTTTCCTGCAAACCAAGCGTGGCATAGGTTTCGGCAAAAATAACCTGGGCATTTTCCGAAACATGAATGAGCGTTCGGGGCTGGGCCAGGATATTTGCCGAGCGGGCATCACTTACCTGGTAGATGTATACCGGGTGTTCGACGATCTTCCCTTTCTTCACATGAATAAATACGCCTTCTGCTGCAAAAGCCGTATTCAGCGCATTCAGTCCGTCTTTGATATACCGGCTGCTTTGTCCTAATTGCTGCAGCACAGTATCACGAAATTCGCCTTTGGTTGCTTCTTCCAGTGAAAGCACGGTTAGAGAGGAAGAACGGAGGGTCGAAAGTGACGGCGCATACAAACCGTTGATGAAAACAAGCTCATTCGCCTCCGCGTGTCCGGGTAAACGAACCGGGTCCAGGTCCGAAGCCGTGACATTTCCGGGAAGGCTTTCCGGGTTGAAAGCATATTCTTTGTTGAACACGCCACTGATCCGGGTGTATTTCCATTCCTCGTGCTTAACGGTGGGAATGCCAACTGTTGTGAACGTTTGAAAGGCATCCTGTTCGAGTGAAGTCAACAAACTGCTCCCGTTGTTCGATTGTGATTGCTGGTATTTTTCTTTGATTAAATCGATGGTGTTCATGTGTCGATGATTATGCGCCCTGCTCTACTTCTGCTTTGATGAAATCGTAGCCTTTTTCTTCCAGTTCATAGGCCAGCTCTTTTGTACCTGATTTCACGATGCGGCCTTTGTACAATACATGTACAAAATCCGGAATGATATAATCGAGCAGGCGTTGGTAGTGGGTCACCAGCAAAACGGCATTGTCTTTCGTGCGGAGCTTGTTCACACCGTTGGCAACAATGCGGATGGCGTCGATGTCCAATCCGGAATCAGTCTCGTCGAGGATTGCCAGCCGGGGTTCCAGCATCGCCATTTGAAAGATCTCGTTGCGCTTTTTTTCGCCACCAGAAAAACCTTCGTTCAGCGAACGGCTCAGCAATGATTGATCAATATTGACCAATGTCATTTTTTCCTTCATTTTCTTCAGGAATTGAACGGCATCCATTGGCTCCTGGCCGCGGTACTTGCGAATCTCGTTGACAGCCGTTTTGATAAAATTCGTTGTTGTCAGACCCGGAATTTCGATCGGGTACTGAAAGGAAAGGAAAATCCCTTCGCCGGCTCTTTCTTCGGGTGAAAAGTCCATCAGGTTTTTTCCCATGAATTCAATTTCGCCTTCGGTAACTTCATAATCTTCGCGGCCGGCAATCACTGCCGACAGGGTGCTTTTACCGGAACCGTTGGGTCCCATGATCGCATGCACTTCTCCTGCCTTGATATCGAGATTAATTCCCCGTAAAATTTCTTTCCCGTCAATATTTGCGTGTAAATTCCGTATTGATAACATTGTTGTGAATTATAAAATTTGGACGTTGAATGACGAATGAAAAGAATTTAAAATTCAACATTCATCATTGAATATTTCTTAACCGACGCTTCCTTCCAGGCTGATCGCAAGGAGTTTTTGCGCTTCCACAGCGAACTCCATCGGAAGGTGTGCCATCACTTCTTTAGCGAAGCCATTTACAATCAGGGCAACAGCCGTTTCGGTATCGATGCCTCGCTGGTTGCAATAGAAGATCTGGTCTTCACCGATCTTCGACGTAGTGGCTTCGTGTTCCACCACACCAGACTTGTTTTTCACTTCGATATATGGAAAGGTATGCGCCCCGCATTTGTCTCCGAGCAGCAGTGAATCACACTGCGAGAAATTCCGGGCGCCGGTGGCGTTTTTGCCGACGTGCACAAGACCGCGATAACTGTTTTGGCTAAAGCCGGCCGAAATGCCTTTCGAAACAATACGACTACGGGTATTTTTACCCAAGTGCATCATCTTCGTTCCGGTATCGGCCTGCTGGTAATTGTTGGTAACCGCAACAGAATAAAATTCGCCAACCGAATGATCGCCTTTTAAAATAACGCTGGGATACTTCCAGGTAATGGCAGAGCCGGTTTCCACCTGGGTCCAGGAGATCTTGGAGTGATTGCCCTTACAGATGCCGCGTTTGGTTACGAAATTGTAGATACCGCCGTTCCCCTCTTTGTCCCCGGGATACCAGTTTTGAACGGTGGAATATTTGATCTCCGCGTTGTCCATTGCCACCAGTTCCACGACGGCTGCGTGAAGCTGGTTTTCGTCACGCATCGGAGCGGTGCAACCCTCCAGGTAGCTAACAAAGCTGCCTTCGTCGGCAACGATCAGCGTACGTTCAAACTGGCCAGTGTTTTCGGCATTGATCCGGAAATACGTGGAAAGTTCCATTGGGCAACGAACGCCTTTTGGAATATAAACAAAGGAACCATCGCTGAAAACGGCTGCATTTAATGCGGCAAAATAGTTATCGGTAACGGGCACCACCGAACTGAGGTATTGTCTTACCAATTCGGGATGGTTTTGAATGGCCTCGCTCATCGAACAAAAGATAATACCCTGTTCGGCCAGTTGCTCTTTAAAGGTGGTCGCGATCGATACCGAGTCGATCACCGCATCCACGGCTACACCGGTCAGGCGTTTTTGTTCGTCGAGGGAAATACCGAGCTTTTCAAATGTCTTGCGCAGTTCCGGGTCGATCTCGTCCAGGCTTTTCGGTTTTTCTTTCTGCTTGGGTGCCGAATAATAAATGATATCCTGGTAGTCGATTGCGGGGTATTTCAGGTTGGCCCAGTGTGGCTCCTGCATTTTCAGCCACTGGCGAAACGCCTTCAGGCGCCATTCCAGCATCCATTCCGGCTCTTCTTTTTTGGCGGAGATAAACCGAATGGTATCTTCGTTCAATCCTTTTGGTGCAGAGTCAGCTTCAATGTCGGTGACAAAGCCATATTTGTATTCGTTTCGAACCGTTTGTTCCAGAATATCAAGGCCTTCGTCCACTACGATATTTTCAGACTGAATTTCATCAGATTTCATGGTGCAAAATTACTGCTATTTGTACAAAAAAGTATAAATAAACTTTCGAGATCAGAAATATATACAGGCAATATTTTCCCTTTTAACAATCCAAAAACGCTTCGGGTTGAGCCATGCGACCTTTACCCGTGATGACGTTTTATTTTTCCGTAATAGCAAGGAGATAGTCCATCAACCGGCCGCCGGCCCTGGTGCGAATCCACCATTGGAAAAGCGAAATACCCACTACGGCGCAGCCCATACCGGCCAGGATATCGAGGATATAGTGGTGACCGGAATAAACGGCCGAAAACCAGATGCCAAGCATAATGACCACGAAGAGGGCGTTCCAGGCTTTCAACCTGAATTTCAGGCCATAGAAAAGCACGATCATCATGTAGGCCGCGTGTAGCGATGGCATGGCTGCAAAAACGTTGGAACTTTTGGCATACAGGTTTTTGAAAACAGAAATGCCAAAAAGATGGTCGAAACGGCCCAGGCCCGCCGTATTGCCGGGAGTGGCTGCGTGGAAATCAAATCCATTTGCTGCAACATACCAGGGCGGTGCTGCGGGATAAATATAGTAGCCGATAAAGCCAATCAGGTTCACCAGAAAAAATGTAAGAGAGAACTGGAAAAAGGCATTGCGGTTTTTAAAAAACATGACCGACGCGAAAATGAGCGGAACCGGCACCCAGCAGAGATAGAACAACCCGGCTGCAATGTCCATTGCCATGGATACGTTTCGGGCAAAAAACTCGTTGGGCGTCAAAACACCGTTGTGCCAGTTGATTCCGAAAAGCCCTTTTTCCGCATGGTAAAGCGACGCGATATGCACTTCGTTATAGCGGTAGTTGGGGAAGGCCTTCATGTAGTCGAAAATGATCCAGTAAACAATGAAGATCGAAAACCCCAGTATAAAACGGCGTGTCGGCCGGCTGGCGAAAAAGAAGAAATTGAAAATGCCGGCCAGTACCAACTGGTCGGTTTTAAAGCCGATTAGCACATACGATAAAAGTAAATAACCCAATGTGGCAGACACAGCCAACAAAATGCTTCGTGCAGAAAAAAGACCTTCATTCTCCCGCCTGGCAAAAGAAGGCGATTGAATCAATGACTCTTGCATCTCGGGTTCAGGTAACATTAAACAGTCACTCTTTAACGCACAAAAATAGCGGAATCCGCTAAACGAGAGAAGGCTGCTTCCGTGCGGCCCGGTCTTTCGCATCGAGTGCACGTTTGGCTTCCATCACCCGGTGATAGGCTGTAACGTTGGTAAGGATAGCGAGAATAGTGAGCGGAATGGTAAAGATCGACATGGTCTCGAACAGGTGAAAAGGAATGCCTTTGACATACCATTTAAAATCATTCCCGATGTACGGCGCCAAAATGCCGCAAAGTAATGCTGAAGTGCCAACCAGCACTACCCGTTCCGGACGTTGCATCAATCCACCTTTGCATTGAATACCGAGGCCCTCGGCCCGGGCCCTTGTATAACTCACCATCATCGATCCAATAAGTCCGATAAAGCCAAAAAGAGAGGAAACAAAATAATGATGTGCAACCAGATAATAGCAAATCCCGAGAAACATGAACAACTCGCTATACCGGTCGAGCACAGAGTCGAGAAAGGCGCCGAATGAAGAACTCATTTTTCCCAGGCGGGCAACCTGTCCGTCGAGCATATCAAACAAACCGGCAAAAAGGATCAGTCCCCCGGCCCATCCCAGGTAAGAAAAATCGCTGCGATTGGATTTTTCCGCACCTGCTACAAAAATGGTCGCTACACCAATATTCAAAAGGAAACCAAAAATGGTAACAAGGTTAGGCGTGAAACCGATTTTGATCAGCAGTTTCACAAAAGGGTCGATTATTTTATAAATGCCGAGTTGAAGTTTGATTCTGAGCGGTTTCGATTCCATAAGCAACGATTCACTAAACGCAATTTCCCGAACGAATAAATGATTTTTGGACGATTACCTGAAAACATACCGTTTTTGCAAAGGATAGTTGTAAGCAACGGCCAGAAAAAGAGTAACGGATGCTTTTGATACAAGGTAATTAAAATTGGCAAAATGTGTAAGCAGGTACACGCCGGTTGTCGCCAAAAAAAGGTATCCGCTCCAAACCATAAAATACCGGAACAACTGGATGTGCCGCTCCCTCTCTCCTCCCTTGAAAACCCAGTTTCGTCCGAGAGAAAAGTTGGTAATGCCTCCAAGGATAGTGCCGGTGCTGCTCCCGGCCAGGTACCAGAAACCCACGAATTCAACAGCAAATACTGTTATCCCGTAATCTACCAGGGAGGCCAGAAAAGAAGCGAATTGCGCTTTGGCAAATTTAATCATGCAATCAGGTGGCTTTTGACAACTACCTGCAAAACTACGTTCGAATACAATCCCGCCAACAGGTCATCCAGCATAACGCCCCATCCACCCGGAAATTTTTCCATCCGGCGTACCCCAAGCGGCTTGGCGATATCAAAGAATCGAAAAAGCACAAAGGCGGCCAGTACAAATTGCCATTGAAACGGAAGCAGGAAAAGGGCCATAAGCATTCCGTGCACTTCATCCACCACGACACGGTTGCTGTCCTTTCCCCAGTCCTTTTCCACGATGGTGGCCGTCCACACACCCAAAAAAAACAACAGGACCAGGAGCGCCGCCTGTACCAGCCAGTTGGTTTCGGCTCCCTTTAAGCCGTACCAAAGAAGGCAACAAAAAAGTGCAGCAACTGTGCCTGCACCTTTTTGTATATACCCAATGCCGAAGCACGTGGTGATCAATTTTGAAACTCCCATTACAATACTTCAACCAGGTCCTGGTAATAATCCAAACCGAGGTGCGTAATGAGGTCCTCGCCCATCATGTGGCGCAGGGTATTCTGCAACTTGATGAGTTGTTTGAAGATGTCATGTTCCGGACGCAGGCCCGGGGCGGTTTGGGGTGATTTAAAGTAGAACGAAAGCCACTCCTGGATTCCGCTCATGCCGGCACGTTTTGCAAGGTCCATGAACAGGGCCAGGTCCAGCACGATCGGTGCTGCCAGGATTGAGTCACGGCAAAGGAAGTTGATCTTGATTTGCATGGGATAACCCAGCCAGCCGAAAATGTCGATGTTGTCCCAGCTTTCCTTGTTATCACCGTGCGGTGGATAATAGTTGATGCGCACTTTGTGGTAGATCTCCCCGTAAAGCTCCTCGTTGTGTTCAGGCTGCAGGATATCCTCCAGGACGGAAAGTTTGGAAACTTCCTTCGTCTTGAAATTATCCGGGTGATCGAGTACATAGCCGTCGCGGTTACCCAGGATATTGCTCGAAAACCAACCCTTTACACCCAGTGCACGGGCGGCCAGTCCCGGTGCCACGATGGTTTTCATCAGCGTCTGACCGGTTTTAAAATCTTTACCGCCAATCGGTGTCCCGGTTTGTTTCGACAGTTCCACCAGCGCCGGAATGTCAACAGTCAAATTCGGAGCGCCGTTGGCAAAGGGCACGCCGAGTTTCAACGCCGCATACGCATAGATCATGGAAGGCGAGATGGCCGGATCGTTGTTTTTCAATCCCTCTTCAAAGCTTTCGATCGTTTCGTGCACGGTCGAAACCTCAATGTATTTTTCTGTAGAGCCGCACCAAACAATTACCACACTGCCGCAATCGTTGGCGTCGCGGAAGTTTTCGATATCGTCCATCACCATCCGGGCCAGGTCTGCCTTTGTTGGCGCTTCTTTCACATGTTCACCGTCCAGGTTGGAAATATAGGCCTTGTCGAAAACCGCCTTCATGGGCTGGATGGCTTCCAGTTCGGCCTTCACCGCATGGAGCAGCATGGGCTCGAGTACCTTGGCCTTGCTGGCCGCTTCAAAAACATTGTCACTGTATACATCCCAGCCGCCGAAGACCATTTCATCCAAATTTGCCAGCGGCACAAACTCTTTAATCTTGGGATAGCGGTTTTCGGTACGCTTACCCAGCCGGATGTTGCCCATCTGCGTAAGAGAACCTACCGGTTGGGCAATCCCTTTTTTAACGGCTTCCACGCCTGCAATAAACGTTGTGGCTACAGCGCCCAAACCCGGGATCAGCACCCCGAGCTTTCCATTCGTTTTTTCAATCGTATTCTGCATATTGTTCGTTTTAACTTGGTCGTAAGAAGTGAAAATGGCTGCCAATGAGCAGCGGTTTCGAAGATTTAAACTATAAAGCAAATAACGGTTAAAATCAGGAACAAACCGCCAGGGCGCATTAGGAAAACAAGCCGCTTGAAGTTTGGATTGCCCTGCTTGTCGCTGCGAAACAGCCTTTGTTCGCATGCACCGGATTCGTCTTGCCGGTAAAAATCGACGTCGGTTTTCATTCGGCTGTACATTTGTTCTTTGTTGCCCTAAAATTTTTCCCGATGAACGTCAAGATTGAAGAATCATGGAAGGAGATTTTGGAAGATGAATTCAAAAAGCCCTATTTCAAACAAATTTCCGAACACCTAAAGACCGAAAAAGCGCAGGGCAAGACCATTTATCCTCCAGGCTCACTCATCTTCAATGCCTTTGCGCAAACACCTTTCGATTCCGTGAAGGTGGTGTTGTTAGGACAGGATCCATACCACGGTCCGCGGCAGGCAATGGGGCTGAGTTTTTCGGTCAATGACGGCGTTCCTTTTCCGCCTTCGCTGATCAATATTTTTAAAGAGTTGCACGAGGACGTTGGGGTACCAATGCCCAAAACCGGCAACCTGACACCCTGGGCCCGCCAGGGCGTGCTTTTGCTCAATGCGTCGCTGACCGTGCGGGCCGGTGAGCCAATGAGCCATGCAAAGATCGGCTGGCACCATTTTACAGATACGGTCATTCACAGAGTCTCCGAACTGAAAACGGATGTCGTCTTCCTCTTATGGGGACGGTTTGCGCAGGAAAAAATTTCGCTCATCGATACAAAAAAACATCACGTGCTGAAAGCGGCCCATCCGTCACCGTTATCTGCCAACAATGGTTTTTTCGGTTGCCGCCATTTTTCCAAAACCAACCAGTATCTCATGAAAAAAGGAATGGATCCGATTGACTGGGCACTGTAAACAAGACATTCGATTCACGAAACAAGTAAGCAAGTTTTCACCGTTCAAAACCTTTATTCTACCGTGCAGATTTTGAAAAATATTCTCGGCCGTGTGATGGCGCTTTGGGCAATCATCGTCTTTATCGTCACCCTCATCCTGTTTGTGATCCCGATTGGTCTGTCAGTTCTGTGGCCCGAACCGAAACGCTCGGCCGTTGCCTATTTGTTCTATTCCGCCTGGATGAACACATTTTTGCCGCTTAGCTTCGTGCGCCGCCGCTTTATCGGCCGTGAGCATTTTAAGAAGGGGAAAAACTACGTCGTGATCTGCAACCACAATTCGCTGCTTGATCCTCCGATCTCCTCCCCTGCCATCCCTGGTCCCAATAAAACCATCGCAAAAATCGAGATGGCCAAAATTCCCATCTTCGGAATTGTATACAAGCGAGGCGCCGTACTGGTTGACCGGAAAAATGAAGAAAGCCGGCGGGCCAGTTATGGCAAAATGAAAGAAGTGCTGGAACAGGGCCTGCACATGTGTATTTACCCGGAAGGAACCCGCAACAAATCCAAAGAGCCGCTGCAACGTTTTCACGACGGCGCTTTCAAGCTGGCTCTCGATACGCAAAAGCCCATCATCCCCGCATTGATCTTCCATACGGCCGATGTCATGCCCCGTAAGCCTTTTTACTTCTGGCCATTCAAACGGGTTGAAATGCATTTTCTAGCGCCCATCGACGTGCAGGGAAAAACCGCCCACCAACTGAAGATGGAAGCGTTCGAACTGATGCGTGATTATTATACCTCGCACCTGCATTAACCGACAATCAGTCCGCTTAATAATTGTAGAAGTAACGTGTGCGGTTGATGCGCAGGTCACGCAGAATGCCGGACTTCGGACTCAGGCTGATGTTGAAAAATTTGTAGCTGCCGATAGGCGTCACACCAATCGACATTTGCCAGCAGTGCATTTCTCGTGCGATGTTCATGGTGAACATCGTGATCTGCTTTGTGTTGAAATCATAAAAGCCCTGCGTGCTGAAGTTCCATTTGGGAGTCAGGTTGAAGCTGTTGTTGAACGAAACACTGGAATAGACTTCCGAGGTGTAGCCGCTGTAATCCTGTTTCAACCGGCGGTTTAGCGTCAGTGAATAGGAAAGATTGACCGACCAGTTGATGTTGAAGTCCACAAATTCGGCCGGGTTTTGCCGCATGTAATCGGCCAGCATTTGCTGGTCGGCAAGCAAGCGTGGATCAGTGATCGTCGTTCGCCCCGGTTCCTGCGTCACTTTCTTTCCGTCTTTTGGCTTGCTTTGAAACGAAGTGGAGGCCGACACGCTTCCTCCTGTAAAACGGCCCAGCGTAAAGCGACTACCCTGCCAGACAAAGCGGTTGATGCGCAGGCCGTTTTGAACCTGGTAAGGGTCAAGCTGACCGCTGGCGGAAATGCTGATTTTATCAAAAAGGGTTGTACGCAGGCTCATCGCGATCGGCTGCAATTTGAACGCCGTATCGAGAAAATTGTAAGCACTGCTGAAGGTCAACCCGTCGATCAGTTTTACTTTCCGGTCTGCCGAATCTTTTTTCCCCCGCACTTTCATTTCAATGTTGTTGTCGAGAGAAAACGTCAAACCGCCAAACCGGCCGTAGGAGTATGGAGAAAATAAATTGCCTTCAAACTGCGGCAGGGCAAGCCTTTGACCATTGGCATTCACCTGGACGATATCATAATTCCGTTTGGAAATATTCGGCTTGTAGCTGAAACCCACTGTCGGGCGGATCACGTGGCGGATGGCTTTGATCCGCGAATTTTTCCCAAAAGTGAACATGCCATAAATATTGGTGTTCAATCCAAGGCCAAAACTCATTTGCTGGTCACGGAAAAAGCCTTTCTGTGACGAAACCGTGTCGACCTTTTGGTTCACCGAATCCCAGCGCCGCGAAAAACGGTGGGTATACCAGGTTTCCTCGTAGTTGATCGAAGGGCTGACAAAGAAGTTTCCCATTGCCGGCAGCTGCAGGTTGATCGGGAAACGATGCTGGGCTCCCCATTGAAGCGTATCCATAATCTTGGCGATACTGACGTGCCCCGTATCGTAAAACGAAACCTGGTTGCGGGCCACACCACTATAACCAATGCCGATCTTTTCGTACCATTTCGGCGTGCCTACCATCTCTTTCCGCTGGAAGGGATATTGCGTGGCAACCGAAAATCCGGCATCAGGCAGGATAATGTTGATCAGGCGGCTGGTGTTGTTCTGGTTATGGTTGGCACTGAGCGTAAGCGAATAGGGTTTGCCCTGCCATTGCCGCGAATAGGCAATCGACGAATAAAGCTGGTTCTGGAAGTTGCGGTACGGGTTGTTGGGAATATATTGATTGTAGCGTGTGGAACCGGCGTTGACCGAAGCACTGAACGAGGTTCCCGGTTTCGCTCTCGAATCAACGCTGTGGCTCCAGTTGATCTGGAAGGTTTTGACCAGGTTGTAATCGGGATCTCCCTTAAACGCAAACTTGGTGTGGTTGATGGAAAGATTAAACGAGCCACTATAGCGGTAGCGCTTCCGGTAGGAAGGCGTTAAGCTCAGGTTCCATCCGCCATACGAATAAATATTTGTCCGCACAGTTACATCGAAGTAGTCATTCAACACATGGTAATAACCAAGGCCTTCCAGCCCGATCCCAAACTGCTGGTTGTTGGTAAACTGCGGTGCCAGCAGGCCGGAATGCCGGCCCGTAAACAAGGGATAGATCCCGAAGGGAAGGTAAATCGGTATCGGTATGCCCTCAAATTCGGGGTGCGTTGGTCCCGATACAGCGATCTTGTTGCTGATAACTTTTAGCTTGTTTGATTTGAAGGCAAAATGCGGATCGTCCAGGTTACAGGTCGTAAAATATCCTTCTTTAATGTACACCGTGCTCGGATCGATTTTTTTTGACACCGTCGCCTTGATGTACATCTCTCCCTCGTGGGTATAAGTGTTTTTCGTTAGACCTTTTTGTGTTTTGAAATTGTATTCGAACGACTCGCTTTCAAAATTGGACGAACCCTGCTTGAACGTTGCCCGGGTAAGAATGTTTCCTGCGCTGTCTTTTGAGCCAAGCGCCGTCAGCACGTTGGATTGCTGGTCGACGATCGTTGTCGGTGCATTGATGACAACGTCTTTGTATTCGGTTTTTGTTTTCCCGTAGAGGTAAAATTTTTGCTCCTTCACCAGCAGTACGGCACTGTCTTCAGCCTGGTAGTGCACGGGTGCATCCAGGGTGTCCTTGGATATACGGATGTTAAAACTATCGATGTGCGGTGTTGCGGGCAGTGTATCGGTATTCACCCGTTTGGGTAACGTGTCAGCCGGCGTGGCCGGGGCCGTAGTGTCGCGTCGGGTTACAGCGGGCTGCTTAACCGTTTGTCTCGGGGAAGGCGGTATCGTGTCTTGCACGAGAGGCAAACGTTGATTGTGAAGAGAGCTTGTTGCCGTCGTTAAACTACCGTAATTTTCACCGGTCTTTTTGCAGTCGGCCTTTGCCCGGTACGTTAGCGTAGTGCAAAAAAGTGACGCTGCGAAAAGAACACATAATTTTTTGAAATTAAATTTGTGCAGTCCGGACATAAGGTGTGAACAAAAGTAGTTGTTTGCCTCTTAAGTCAATTGTGAAGAAAATACTAAACCGTTATACGAATCTGATATGCTTAAAAAACGTGTTTTCCTGGTACCCTTTACGATCGTCCTGTTGGCATTCGTATCATTTACGGCCGAAAAACCGGCGCCGGTAAAAACCATCATCATTGACCCGGGCCATGGCGGCGCCGACCAGGGAGCCGACGGTTTGATCTCCACCGAAGCACAGATTACACTGGCACTTGGCAAAAAACTCGGCGACAGGCTGGCGACCGAGCTGCCTTCCGTTAAAGTGCTTTTTACCCGAACGACAGACGTAATTCCGGGCAATGGTCGAAATAAAACCGAAGGTTTGCGCTACCGCGCCAATTTTGCAAATGCATCGAAGGCCGACCTGTTTATCAGTATCCATTGCAATTCGGCCGGAAGGGCTCCGGGTGGCTGGAACGAACGCCGGGTGTCGGGCTATACAGAAAAGGAAATTGTAAAAGGCAAGGGAAAAAAACGCCGGAAGGTGACGGTGCAGGTGCCGCAATACGAAAACGTTTACGTGGCCAATGTATCGAAAGGCACGGAAACCTATATCTGGACGGCCAAAGAAAATTCGCACAAAGAACAACTGGTTGGCGATAATGCGGAATTCGCGTCGTTTGAAGACGACAGTGCAGCCGCACCGCAGGACAACGATCCTGTGTTCAACGCCCTGAAGTTGATCTATACGCAGAAGTATTTTAAGAAAAGCCTGAAGCTTGCCGAATTGGTGCAGGAGGAATTTGAGAAGCGGGGACGCATCAACCGCGGTGTCAAGCAACGCAATGAAAAAGGTATTTGGGTGCTTCATGCCACAGGTATGCCGAGCATTTTGGTGGAGGCCGGTTTTATTTCGAACAAGGAAGAAGAAGAATACATGAATAGCCAGCAGGGCCAGGAAGAGATTGTTGCCGATATGATCAATGCTGTCAAGGCATACCTTGCCTCACTCGATCCGTCGAGAAATGAAGACAACAGGGAACCGGCCAACCGCGAGATCAAAACCGTTGCCTTTCTGCTGCCGGAGAAAAAACATAAAAACAACTTAGTTTAGCAGTCTATTCTGTCACCTCTCTGAAAAAATCCAATATGTTTAAAAAGACATTTCTTTTCCTTTCCATTCTTCCACTGTCCGCAGTGCTTACCTCATTTGCTCCGGCGCCACCGAAACAACAGGTGCTGCGTACGATCATCATTGACGCCGGCCATGGTATAATGGCCGGTGGCGGCCATAACGGAGCCAAAGGAACCTATTCCTATGAAGACGAGATTTGTTTAGCTGTTGCCAAGAAATTGGTGGCACAAGTCAAACAGGATTTCCCTGAAATCAAAGTCATTGAAACCCGGCCGACAGAAGACATCGTGGATCTACGCGAACGGGCCAACATTGCAAACCGCAACCGCGGCGACCTGTTTATCTCCATCCACGTCAACGCCATGCCGCCGATTCAACACAAGGAGATTTCGGGTTACCGCACCGAAGTTTACTATACCGGCAAAGGCCGCAAAAAGAAAAAGCACACCCGTAAAGTGCCGATCTGGCATTATTACGAAGTGCCCAACACAAGGGAAAAAGGAACACAAACCTATATTTGGGGAGCACACAAAGCCGAGGATAAAGAGATTGCCGTGCGGGAAAACGCACCCATGCTGGCGGAAGACAACTACAAGGAAAAATACGGCGACATCGACCCCAACTCCCCGGAATTTATTGCCCTGTCGCTGGTGAAAACAAAACAGTTCGGCAATCGCAGCGCCATTCTTTCGCAAATGGTGGAAGAGCAGTTTTCAAAGGTAGGCCGTATCAGCGGTGGCCCCAAACAGCGGCAGGTCGGTATCTGGGTGTTGCAGGCGACGGCCATGCCAAGCATTCTCGTGGAAACCGGTTTTATTACCAACCCACAGGAAGAAGCCTACCTGAACAGCGAAAACGGCCAACAGGAAATTGCAGGGTGCATCACCAAGGCCGTGCACAACTACATTTCATGGCTCGAAAAAAAGCAAACGCCCTACCAGACTTCGGCAGACAACAACAATGCTCCTGCTGCAACAATCGATGAACGGTTTTTAAAAGCACTCGACAATCATACAGCCGTTGAACCCAAATAACGGAAGCACAAACGTAAAAGCCGGGCCATGCAGATGCACGGCTTTTTTGTTATCCACATTTGGTATGATTTTTTAAACCTTCGGCTGTGGCTGTTGGTGACTGAACCTGTAGTAACGGAATTATTGTTTATTTTTAGTTTGATTCGGCACATAACACCAGAAGAAAACATAATTGCATGAAGCTTTCGAACGAAGTCAAAGTTGGTCTCCTCGCCATTGCCGCCATTCTCATCTTAGTCATCGGATTTAATTTCTTGAAAGGCAAGAGCGTTTTTTCCAAGCCTTTTGTTTTGTATGCTCGCTTCCCGGATATTGGCGGTCTGTCCAAATCAAACCAGGTGAAGATCAATGGTCTTAACGTGGGGACCGTTGCCGAATTCGTACCGGCAGACAAGGAGGTGAACAGCATCATCGTTGAATTGCATGTCGACAAAGCCATTGCCATTCCCCGCAATTCCATCGCCATCATCGACGGTTCTCTCCTCGGCTCGCCCTATATCAATATTGAAAAAGGCCCCGCCAACCTTTACCTGAAATCCGGCGATACCATTAGCACCCGCACCGATATGAGCTTGCTGAGTAACCTGCAGGCGCAGGTGGCTCCTACCCTTACCCGTTTGAACGAAACATTTGACTCGCTAAAAATCGTGATCGGTGGTCTGAACAGCATTTTTGATCCGCATACCAAAAGCAACCTCCGCGACCTGGTAAGCAACCTGACGGTTTCCTCAGCACAGTTATCAAAGCTTCTCGATGTACAGACCGGCGCTCTTGCCCAGTCGATGGGCAACGTCAATGCCATCACAGGCAACCTTGCCCGCAACAACGATGTCATCAACAGTTCGCTTCGTAACGTGGAGGTCACAACATCGCGTCTTGCCAATGCCAATATTGAAGGTGTTGTATCGGCTTTGCAGTCGACCATCGGCGAATTGCAATCCACCATTACCCGGTTTAATACCAACAGCGGAACACTTGGGTTGTTGATGAACGACCGGCAATTGTACGACCGTCTGGGTAATGTCTCGTCGCGTCTTGACAAGGTGGCGCTGAGTGCGGAAATCCTTTTCGACGATATCCGCATCCACCCGAAACGCTACGTTAATATTTCCGTATTCGGTGGCAAGAACGCCGGCGAACCTATAACTTCGCCAGCACCAAAGGATACCTTACCGCGGTAACTGACGAATGAACTGCAAGCATTTCTCTGTTTTCTTTTTTTTTCTCCTGTCTTCATTTTTCGGCTTTGGACAAGCTGTTCCGGGTGATACCGTTTCCTCCGTCCAGATTCTAAATGCAAAAAACCTTCAGGTCCGGAATTTACCGAATGGCACGCAACTTCAAATTCTGGCGGGAAATGTGCGGCTAAAACAGGGAACAACTCTATTTACCACGGACAGTTGCGTGTTGAACGCCACGGAAAAAACGTTCTCCGCTTTTGGACACGTGTACATCAACGACAGCGATACAGCGAAAGTCTGGTCGAATACACTACGGTACCAGTACGACCGCAAATACGCCTACCTCAATGGCAATGTGCGTTTGACCGATGGGCAGGGAACACTGACAACACCTGCTCTTGAATACGATGTGGCGAGAAGGATCGGCACGTATACCAACGGCGGTAAAGTGGTCAACAAGCGGACGACGGTTACCAGCCGCGAAGGCACGTATTACGCCGACATTCATGATATTTATTTTAAACAAAACGTGGTGATGAAAGACCCGGGTTACACCGTTCTTTCCGATTCCATTTTGTACAACACAGAAACACGCATAGCCCGTTTTATTGCCGCGACGACGATTCGCGACAGCAGCGGCCGTGTCATCAAAACAAGCGAAGGCTATTACGATCTGCAGGCGGGCAAAGCAGATTTTACACAACGCACCACCATCGTTGATAAATCGCTGACTGTCGTTGGCGACCGCATCGCTTCCGATGACGAAACAGGAATTATCCAGATCGAAGGCCGGGGCGTATTGATCGATACGGCCAAAGGGATCAACATCCTCGCCGACCGCATTTTTGCCAACAAGAAAACAGAAGCCTTCCTGGCAACAAACAAGCCCCTGATGATCATACGGCAGGAAAAGGATTCCATCTATATCGCCGCCGATACGCTTTTTTCGGCACGGCTGTCCGACCTGTTTGTAGACACAACGAAAAAAGCAAGAAAGCCCAATCCGAAGGACAGCACCAACCGCTATTTTGAGGCCTACCGGAATGTCAGGGTCTTCTCCGATTCGGTGCAGTCGGTAAGCGATAGTTTGTTCTATTCATTTAAAGACTCCGTTTTTCGTTTGTATCAAAACCCGGTTGTATGGAGCAAGCGGAGCCAGATAACCGGCGATACCATTCTTCTATATACCAAAAATAAAAAGCCGCAGTACGTCAAGGCATGGGAAAACAGCTTTATGATCTCGGAAGTGCAGCAGGGCGTGTACAACCAGATCAAGGGTACCCGCATGGATGGCTTTTTCAAAGAAGGCGTGCTCGATTCGGTGCGAACCAAAGGAGCGGCGGAATCCGTCTATTTCATCCAGGATAAGGACAGCGCTTTTACCAGCGTTAACCAAACGCAGAGCGATGCCATTGACCTTTATTTCCTGAAAGGCGATTTACAAAAGGTTGTACTGAGAAGCTCTGTCAACGGAACCGTCACACCGATCAAACAAACAGATCCCCAAAAGTCCAGGCTTGCCAATTTCCGGTGGCTCGAAGCCCGGCGTCCCAAGACCAAATACGAATTGTTCGAGTAACAACAATCAGCCTGTTTTGACCGCTGATCACATTTCCGGCAAACAACCACGATCCTTTCCGCCGCAGGTACAATATGCACTGCATTCCTTCGTTTTGCCTAAAAATAACGCATGAAGAAAGGTATTTGTCAGTGGTTGGTTGTATTGTTTGTCTTTAGCTTTCAAACAGCTTTGGCGCAAGATGCGGCACCGCAAGGTGAAAAGCCAAACCAATTAGGCATCCGCATCAGCAGCAAAGATGCCGTCATCAACCATTCGATCACCTATAGACGTTTTTTAAAACCCGATCTTGCCGTCGAAGGGTTATTTTCATTCAGCGATCCGGTTGCGCTGGGCATTCTTATAGAAAAGTACAAACCTTTGGGTACATCCGGCCTGACCTGGTTCTGGGGCGCCGGTGCTTATGCAGGATTTGGCGGCGGCCGCAATTTCGGTGCACAAGGTGCGGTTGGTCTCGACTTTGTCTTTCCTGCTGTTCCCGTCAATCTTTCCATCGACTGGAAACCTGAATTAAACTTCGTTAAACAATTTTCCTTCGAGCCCGCTGCCGTCGGTTTCAGCGCACGATTTATCTTTTAACAGCAACCTCATATAGTCGTTTTTGCGCCTATGTGCATGTTTGAGTAAATTGTGTAAATGTTTTTTGCGGTTTTATGCAGGATTTTGCCTTATTTTGGCGCAACCGCTTGCTGATGCTTAAAAAGGAAAGACAGACCTACATCCTTCACCAGGTCAACTTACACAACAAAGTCCTGTGTACTGATCTTAGTCAGCATATGAAGGTTTCGGACGATACCATCCGCCGCGACCTCAACGAACTGGCCCAGGAAGGGCGGCTGATCAAAGTGCACGGTGGCGCATTGTCCTCATCGTTCCATTCCACTCCAAGCGACCTGGAAGAAATCTACTCCTACGATAAGAAAAAGATCATCGCGCAGAAAGCATTGCGCCTGATAAAGAACGGGATGTTTGTCATCACCAGTGGCGGCACAACCATCCTGGAGTTGGCTCGTTCGCTTCCCCCCGATCTGCAGGCTACGTTTGTCTCCTGTAGCATTCCGGCTGTCCTGGAATATGCCAACCACCCACAATGCGATGTCATCATGATTGGCGATAAAGTTTCCAAGAATTCAAAATTCACCGCAGGCTCCGAGGCCATTACAAAAATCAGGGAAATCAAAGCGGATCTCTGCATTTTGGGTATCAATGCACTGGATATTCACCACGGCATTTCCGACAACGACTGGGATGTGGTGCAGGTGAAAAAAGCAATGACCGGGGCCGCCCAAAAGCTGGTTTGCCTTACCATTTCCGAAAAAATTAATACCCAACAACCTATACAGGTGTGCGAAGCCTGTGACATCGATATACTCATAACCGAATTGCCACCCGAAAGCGATCTGCTTCTTCCCTATAAAGAAGCCGGTATCCAGGTGCTTTGACATTTTACCTCTTTATACTATTGATCACTATATGTTTCATTCTGCAATTTTTCAAACCTTAAAATGCCTATTATGAGGAAATTTACACAACCCTGGATCTTCGTAATGGGATTTCTCCTTCTGTGTCTTACAACGCTGGCACAAGAGAAAACCATTACCGGGACCGTAACTGACGAAAACAACGCTCCGCTTGCCGGAGCTTCGGTAAACGTGAAAGGAACAAACCGTGGCACCCTGACCGATGCCGCGGGTCATTTCAGTATTCAGGCTGCCAGCGGGCAGGCGCTTATTGTTTCATTTATTGGTTACACGCCACAGGAATTTGAAGTAGGAAAAACGGCTTCCCTGGCCATTAAACTAAAGCAGGGACAAAACAACCTGCAGGACGTTGTGGTAGTCGGTTATGGCACGCAAAGAAGGGCCAACCTGACTGGTGCCGTAACCACGGTCAATGTAAAAGAACAATTGGGTTCAAGGCCAACCAATGATGTTGCCCGGGGTCTTCAGGGTTCTGTACCCGGACTGACCATCACCACGCCAAGCGGCGACATTGGAACCAACCCTTCCATCACCCTCCGTGGTTTAAGTGGTTCGCTGAACGGCGGCGGCGCAAAACCGCTGATCCTTGTCGACAACGTAGAGTTTACCGATCTCCGCATGATCAATCCTGATGATATTGAGTCGATCTCCGTGCTCAAAGACGCGGCTTCGACTTCTATTTACGGAACAAGAGCTGCCTGGGGTGTCGTGCTCATTACCACCAAGTCGGGACGCAAAGGCGCAGAGCGTACGCAGATTTCTTACAACAACAACTTCTCCTTCAGCCAGCCCACAACCATTCCAAAAGTGGCACCGGGTGCCGAAGGTGCTGAAATGGCTTTGCTCGCCTACAAACGCAACAACCCGAACACGACCACTTTTTCTGCATTGGGAATGACGGTGGACCAGATTGCCATTCAAAAAATGCGTGACTGGCAGGCGCAGTACGGGAATCAAAACCTGGGCGATGAAATGGTGATGGGCCGCGACTTTGAAATCCGGAACAATCAATTGTTTTTCTACCGTACCTGGGACCCGATGGAAATGTACCTGCGCAACTGGGCACCGCAGCAAAACCACAACCTGTCCATCGACGGAAGCAGCGCCAAAGTGGGCTATACACTGGGACTTGGCTATACCGACCAGAAAGGTGCACTGAAAGTTAACCCGGACGAGTTCCAGCGCTTTACGGCAAACCTGGGTGTGAACGCTAGCGTCACCAGTTGGCTTGATGCACGCTCAAAAATTATCTTGTCACGAGCCAAACGCACAAGGCCCTATTATTTTTCCAGCGATACCTACGATCCCTGGTACTACTTATCACGGTGGCAGGCGTATTACCCGTATGGCACGTACGAGGGCAAACCGTTCCGTAGTGCGCTGACCGAAGTGCAACAGGCAAAAATGACCCCTTACTACGATAACCTGACCCGTGTTCAATTGGGTGGAACATTCAAGATCATGAAGGGCCTGACCTTTGACGGGGATTACACCTTTACCAGCACGGGTTACCGCGAGCAGCAAACTGGTGGAAGTGTAGCGGCCTGGGATTTTTGGGGTGGTCAAATGATCTACCGTCCATACACCAGCGCTACGTACGACAGGGCAATACTGGCATCGGCCTGGAGTGAGCGGAACACTGTGAGAGGCTTCGCCACGTACAATGCCGATTTAGGAAAGGCGCACAGCCTGAAATTCATTACCGGTACTGACATCGAAGTTTTTGAAAATGGTTACCAGCGGGCAGAGAGAAGAACGCTGCTGAACCCGGATATGGGCCAGCCAAACCTGGCTACCGGCGACCAGTTTGTGGGCAGCTCGGCCAGGCAATGGGCCACCCGCGGTTATTTCGGACGGATCAACTATGCCTTCCAGAACAAGTATTTGCTGGAGCTGAACGGCCGTTACGACGGTTCATCCAGCTTCCCTGTAAAAGACCAATGGGCCTTCTTTCCTTCTGTATCTGCCGGTTATGTGCTGACACAGGAGAACTTCATGGACTTCTCCAAAAACATCCTGAACTTTTTAAAGTTGAGAGGTTCATGGGGATCCGTGGGTAACCAGGATGTGGGAAGCAACCGCTTTTTGAGCATCATGAATTCAACAACGTCAGGTTGGTTGGTGGGCAATGTGAACATGGCTACAGTAGGCACGCCTCCCCTGGTTTCTCCTTCGCTGACCTGGGAAACCGTCACAACGCTTGATTTTGGTGTTGATGCGAAGTTATTCAACAACAAACTGGGTGTCACATTCGACTGGTACAACCGCACAACGAGCGACATGATCACGGGTGGTCTTACCGTGCCAAGCACTTTGGGTACATCAGCTCCGCCACGGAACTTTGGCGACCTGCAAACAAAAGGCTGGGAATTGCAACTCGACTGGAGCCATCGTTTTGGCAAGGATTTCCAGTTGAACATCACGGGCTTGTTGTCCGACTTCCAGGAAAAACTGACAAAATACGGCAGCAATGCCACCGGTTTGATTTCCTCCAACTACGAAGGCCGGCTCATTGGCGAGATTTGGGGCTATGAGACAGACCGCTTTTTTACAGCCGATGATTTTCAAAAGGATGCCAACGGCAACTTGCTTTTGCAAAACGGTAAGTATGTCATGAACAAAGGTGTTGCCACGCAAACCCGCTGGGAAACTGGTACGTTCTTCTACGGTCCTGGCGACATTAAATACAAAGACCTGAACGGAGATGGAAAGATTGACATTGGATCGAATACCGTAAGCGATCCCGGTGACCAGCGCATTATCGGTAACTCCACTCCCCGGTACCAATATGGTGTTCGCCTTGGTGTTGACTGGAAAGGCATTGATCTGAACATGTTCGTCCAGGGTGTCGGAAGCCGCCAGATGTGGGCCAATGGTCCGGTGGTGATTCCCGGTTATCGCATTGGCGAAGGATGGTTTGCACACCAGCTGGATTACTGGAAACCGGAAAACCCCAACGCCTACTACCCTCGTCCAACCGATCAATTGCAGTCGAATGCCACACGCAACTTTTTGCCGCAAACCAAGTATTTGTTGAACATGGCTTATACCCGCCTGAAGAACGTGAACATCGGCTATAAGCTGCCGGTCAAATGGGCCAGCCGGGCCGGTTTGAAAAATGTGCGTCTGTATGTCAGCGGCGAAAACCTGCTGACGTTCGACCGCCTGCAAGTACCCATTGATCCGGAGGTAAACTATACTGATGCCGGCCTGAACGATCCGAACACCTTTGGCCGTGTGTATCCGTATCGCAAATCCATTTCATTTGGCGTTCAAGTAAACCTTTAAAAAATTAGTATGAAAAATAAAATAATTACCGTGTTAGCGGCAGCGCTCCTCGTGGCGACGGGCTGCAAAAAGGACTTCCTGACACGCCTTCCGCAGGATGCGCTGGAAGACACTTCTTTCTGGACCAGTGAGAACAATATCCGCACGTTTGCCTATGGCTTTTACCCGAATTATTTCAGTGGGTATGGCTCAGGCTTTACGTGGGGCAAGTTTTTCTCGGGGCAAAGCCTCAATGACGATTTTGCACCGACCACACCTACCCCATTCACCAAAGTGGTTCCCGCTTCGGGTGGAGGCTGGTCATTTGCCTGGGTAAGAAAGGCAAACATCATGATCAACCGGGTGCAAACAGCACCTGTCAGTGACGAAGCAAAAAAACACTGGACCGGCGTTGGCCGATTCTTTCGTGCATTGGAATACGCCGATTTGGTATCAACGTTTGGCGACGTTCCCTGGATTGACAAGGAACTGGATGAAGCGTCGCCGGAACTGTATAAACCCCGCGATCCGCGTACACTGGTCATGGACAACGTGCTGGCCGATCTGCAGTATGCAGCGGAAAACGTCCGGGCCAGTGATGGAACGGATGGTTTGACAGTAAATAAAAATGTTGTTTTAGCAATGATGTCTCGCATTATGCTCTTTGAAGGGACATACGAAAAGTATCACAACATCAACCAGCAGAAAGCAACGTCTTACCTGCAAGTAGCGAAATGGGCCGCGGACGAAGTGATCAAATCAAACAAATATGCGGCAACGGATAATTTCAGGAGCCTGTTTAACTCACTGGACCTGGCCGGTAAAAAAGAGGTGATTCTTTACCGCCAGTACGAAACCGGTGTGCTGACTCATAGTTTACACAGCTATGTAAACGGCGAACCGCAGTCCGGTGCCTCAAAAGATGCTGTAGAATCATTCCTGGCTAAAGATGGCCTGCCCATTAAACTGTCACCCTTGTACCAGGGAGATAAAACCATCGGCAACGTAATGGCCAACCGCGACCCGCGTTTGTCAGAAACCATTGTTCCGGAACTGCGGTTGAAGGGCGTGGTATCCAATTATTCAACCTCAGGTTACGCCACCCGTAAATTCTTCAATGAATCGATTAAAGATTTGCCCGAAGGAAGCAGTAGCCTGAACCGCACTGATGCGCCGGTCATTCGTTTCGGTGAAGTGTTGCTGAACTATGCCGAAGCCACGGCTGAATTGGGAATGCTCACACAGGCCGATCTCGACAAATCCATCAACAAATTGCGCAGCCGTCCGGGCATTAACATGCCGCCGCTTCAGGTCATGGGCGACCAGCCCGCTGTCAACGGAACACCCTACGATGACCCGGACCGTGATCCTTCGGTTCCTTCCATCATCTGGGAAATCCGCCGCGAACGCCGGACAGAATTAATGTTTGAAGGATTCCGCTTGAGTGATTTGAAACGCTGGAAAAAACTGGAGTACACGGATACACAGGCGAATGCTGACATCAACCGGGGCGCCTGGATTAAACGGTCCGACTGGCCAACACTTCATTCAGATGTAAAAATCGAAAACAACGCGACCGAAGGTTATATTATTCCCGCACCTTCCGCCGCTTCACAACGCTTGTTTACCGATCCGAAAGTATACCTGGATCCTCTCCCCCTTGACCAAATACAGTTGTATAAAACCAATGGAGTGGAATTAGTGCAAAATCCAGGTTGGCAATAATGGTGCGGCTTTCTCTTTAGCTGCAGCATATTCCTTCGAAATAGCTTACGCATGATAAAGGCTGTCCAATTTTCCTGGACAGCCTTTTTTTCTACAGGAAAGCCTGCATTTGGCAATGTGCAGTATAGCTAATTTGAAATTGCGTTCACAACGACATCAGCTTCAGTCGGTCATTCCAGGGCAAGCGTTTTGCTTTTGCCATGATTCCATAGTATGCAACAATGGCTTCTGCAACGAAAACCTGCAAAATGTCTTCTTCATCTCTATCGTCCCTGCGCTACCGTAGTGTTGCAAAACAGCGTAATTCATTCGGAAAATTGTTCGGAAACTTTTTCCGGGCAATGACTAAAGCGGAAAAATTGAAGGAATGGGCTAGGGACTTGAATTAACCTTTCAACCCGTCTCATACCCACAAAAAAGGGGCTGTGTTGCACAGCCCCTTTTTCTATCCGGGATGAGTTCTTTATTGCAATGCTTTTGTTTTTGCCTGGTATTCGGCAGCTTTTGCCGGCTGCTTTTTCCGGTTGTAATAATCAGAAAGCTGTCCCAAAACAATCCGGTAGTTGGCCTTATCCTGGGGCTTCAGCGTTGTCTGCGCACTGTAAAGTTCATACGACTTTGTCAGGTAAGGAAATACCTTATCAAACACGGCATCCATTTTCGCGTTCAACTCTTTTTTCTTCGCGGTTGCAGCGGGAGTAGTTCCTCTTACCGCATCCAGCGCCGATTGCAACTGGTACAATTCTGTCCAGTAAAACTGCGAGATCAGCAGGTTGCCGGTTGAGGAAGAAGGATCCATTTGCAACACGTTCCGCAAGGCAGATTCTGTTTGCAAACGCAATGTCGAATCATTTTCTGCAGCATCACTGGAACGAACATAGTTGTAAAGCTCAATGGCATAGTTCATTGCCAGCGTTTCATTTTTCGGATTTGCCTTTACCAGCGATTGGTATTCGGCAAACCGTTTTTGCTTATCGGCAGGAAGAAACAGTGTCTGGTAATCCAGCCATACATCGCTGTACATCGGGAAACGCTGCTGGCTGACTTCCAGGTATTTTTTAGCCGTTGCCGTGTCCTTTTTTTCCAGGTTGGCATTGATCATGAAACGGTACAGGCCAACATAGTTCGTGTCAACAATGTTGTTGTTAATGATCACGTCATAATACTTGGCTGCCTTGTCATAGGCCTTGGAGTTCTGTGCTGCGTACCCGGCATACAAGGTGGATGTCGTGTCGAATTTTGCATTCACAAGACCATTCTTCTGAAGGATCGTGAAGGCATCAAGCGCATTCTCGAAATTGCGCAAGGCATTTTCATACGAAGTGCTCTGGAAGTTCTGCACGCCCTTCTGGAAAAAACTTTGATAGATATCTACCAATGTCTTGTGATTTTCAAGTGTCGACAGCAACATGCGCTGGCCTTCTGGCTTGCTCTTTTCGAGGTCCACGTAAGCTTTCATGGCATCGAAGCTGGCCTGCATCATAACGCTGTCCGATTTTTGTTTGCCCAGGTTGTGATAAACGACCGCTTTGTAAAAAAGGGCATCTGCGTTGTTTGCATTTTGCGGATCGGCCAGCACTTTGTCAAGTTTTTCCTTTGCTTCGTCGTATTTGCCTTTCTGTACCTTTTCTTTTACATCATCCAGTTTTTCTGCCTTCTGTCCAAACGATTGAACGGCAAGTGCGAGACCAACAAATAATAACAGTTTACGCATTGTTTTTTGATTTTATAGTTAAGCGATTGGAGCTTCCTGCTCTCCTTCTGTTGTGTTTTCGGCTTGGTCGGTTGAAGCTTCTGGTGAAACGGTGTTCTCTTCCGTCGTTGTTGCCTCGGTTCCCTCTTCAGCGAAGATCACGTCCTCTTCCTGTTCATCCAGTTTGGTCAGTGCTGCAATTTCATCTCCCTCTTCAATTCGAATCAGCTTCACACCCTGCGTGGCCCTGCCTTGTTCACTGATGGCAGCCACATTCATGCGGATGGTAATGCCGCTCTTACAGGTAATCATCAGGTCTTCACTTTCGGCCACGTCCACAATTCCTACCAAACGGCCTGTCTTGTCTGTCACACTGATTGTTTTCACACCCTTTCCACCACGGTTGGTGATGCGGTATTCGTCCACTGGTGTGCGTTTTCCATAGCCTTTTTCACTAACCACGAGAACGGTCCTGTCTTTTTGCGTCTCGGGATTAACACAAATCATACCAACAACTTCTTCGCCTTCTTTCTCCACTTCAATCCCGGTTACGCCGATAGCGCCGCGGCCTGTCGTACGCACTTTCGATTCGGGGAAACGGATGGCCCGGCCCGAATTAATTGCCATCATAATGTCGCACAAACCATCGGTCAGCTTGGCTTCCAGCAACTGGTCGCCTTCTACGATCGTAATGGCATTTACACCGGTCGAACGCGGACGGCTGAAGTCAATCAGCGCCGTTTTCTTGATGACACCTTTTTTGGTACAAAGCACGATGTAATTGTTATTCACGAATTCGGCATCCTGCAGGTCTTTTACATCGATGATCGCCCTGACCTTGTCGTCGGGAGAAATTTGCAAAAGATTTTGAATTGCACGACCCTTGCTGTTCTTCTCTCCTTCCGGGATCTGGTAAACATTCAGCCAGTAGCAGCGTCCTTTTTCGGTAAAGAACAGCAGCGTGTGGTGCGTCGACGCAACAAAAAGGTGCTCGATATAATCTTCCTCACGGGTTTTTCCACCCATCACGCCACGTCCGCCGCGCCGTTGTGCACGGTAATCGGATGCGGATGTCCGTTTGATATAGCCAAGGTGGGAGATCGTGATCACCACGTCTTCTTCCTTGATGAGGTCTTTAATGCTAACCTCGTTGTCCAAAAGGGTAATTTCCGTCTTCCGCACATCACCAAACTTTTCCTTCACTTCATTCAGTTCGGTTTTGATGATCTCGTAACGCAGGCCCTCGTTGGCGAGGATCTCTTTCAGGTGGGCGATCAGCTTCATCAGGTCGTCGTATTCCTGCTTGATCTTTTCCCGCTCCATACCGGTAAGGCGCTGGAGGCGCAATTCGAGAATAGCCTTTGCCTGGATCTCGTCCAAACCCCAACCGGCATTCACCAGGTTGTCCTTGGCAATATCCGGCGTGGAAGATGCACGGATCAGGGCAATCACTTCGTCGAGGTGGTCAAGGGCGATGAGATAGCCCTGCAGGATATGGGCCCGCTTTTCCGCTTCACGCAATTCGAACTGGGTGCGGCGATAAACCACATCGTGGCGGAAATCGACAAACTCCGAAATAAGTTCTTTCAGCGACAGGATTTTCGGACGGCCTTTCACGATCGCCACGTTGTTAATCCCATAGCTGGTCTGCAGTTCCGTGTATTTGAACAACTGGTTGATGACAACGTTGGCAACGGCATCGCGTTTCAGGTCCATCACAATGCGGGTGCCTTCTTTGTTGTTCGATTCGTTGTTGATGTGGGCGATGCCTTCGAGAATTTTGTCATTCACCAGTTCACCAATGCGATTACAAAGCGTATCACGGTTCACCTGGTAAGGCACTTCGGTAATGATGATCTGTTCACGGCCGCTGGGTTTTGTATCCACATGAAGCTTGCCACGGAGCACCACACGTCCGCGGCCAAAATGGTAGCCGGATTTCACGCCTTCCATCCCATAAATGGAACCACCCGTGGGAAAGTCGGGCGCCTTCACGTGCTGCATCAGTTCTTCCACCGTGATCTCGCGGTTGTCGATGTAGGCAATACAACCGTCCACCACTTCACTCAGGTTGTGGGGCATCATGTTGGTAGCCATACCCACGGCAATACCGCTTGAACCGTTCACCAGCAATTGCGGGATTCGGGTTGGCAGAACCGTCGGCTCTTCCAGCGAGTCGTCGAAGTTCAGGCCGAAATCGACCGTTTCTTTTTCGATATCCTGCAGCATGGCTTCTGCCATGCGGGTCATACGGGCTTCCGTGTAACGCATGGCCGCCGGTCCGTCGCCGTCCTGGCTTCCGTAGTTACCCTGCCCGTCGATTAGCGGGTAACGGATATTCCAGTCCTGCGCCATCCGCACCATGGCGTCGTAAACGGCCGTATCACCGTGCGGGTGGTATTTACCCAACACCTCACCCACGATACGGGCACTTTTCTTATAGGGTTTGCTGTGGCCCATGCCCAGCTCATTCATCGCAAACAGGATACGGCGGTGTACCGGCTTTAAACCATCCCGCACATCGGGCAGCGCACGACCCACGATCACCGACATGGAATAGTCGATGTAGGCGGTCTTCATTTGCTCTTCGATGTTGATGGGAATAATCCGGTTAAAATCCTGCGTCTCCTGGGGTTGTAAATTATTTTCCATTCTGTGTACTTAACGTCAAATTTTAAAGGTGGGCAAATCTACCTTTTTTAGCCTTAAAAACCTGACAAAAAGCAGCGTTTTCAGCAGGCATTTTGCCTTAATTTACCAAGAGGGTGTTAATGTTTCCACAGCCGGGAAAAAGGTCAGGCACAGTATTTTCTTCACACTGTTTTTAAACACCAATTCGGCACCAGTCATGGCAACCTATTTTTTACTGCGGGATAACTTGGAGTCTGGCCCGTACACGGCCAAAGACCTGAAGGCGAAAGGCCTTTTCCCAACCGATTTGCTCTGGATCGAAGGCGAAAGCACCTGCTGGAAGCACCCGGCAGAAATCAGTGAACTGACCGCCTTCCTGCGTGACCCCGAGCCACGACCGAAAAACAGGCGAAAATCCACAACCAGGGCGGCTGCAACGGCATCGACAGCTTCCACTGTAACAACCTTCAAAAGCGAGTACCCTTCTGCCGGTGACACGCATTTCGATCTTTCGGTTGACCAGGAAGGGGACCTGTCCTACACGCCTTCGTTTGACGCACTGAAGGAAAAATATGCGCAAAAGTCCTACAGGAAAAAAGTGGTGAAGCAGCCGCTGAGTATTGCCGGCAACCTAATGGGCCTTGTGACACTGATGATCGGGGTAACCATGGCGGCGTTCATGATCAAAAAAGCCGTTGAAAATATCGAGTTCGAACCGGCTGAAACCGCGACGTCCGAAGCCCATGCGATAGTGGAGGAAAAATTGCCCCAAAGCACAACCTCCCATGCGGCCCTGGCAACCGTTGCTTCACCACTCGCACAAAACAGCACGTTGATTGCGTCGGCCGTGACGAAACCGGAGCCTGTTACTGCCAAACCGGTCGTCAAAAAAGAACCGCTTAAAATAAAACCCGAGCTGACCATACCAAAGGAGACCCCGGCCTCTTCCCCCGATACGGAGTCGAAAAAAGATGAAGTGCCGGCGGCCGAAAACAAACCTGCCGCTGACGCGGACCTGGCGAAAAAGGAAGAAAAGCCTGCCGCCAAAGCCGCCCTGCAATTGTCGGCCAATGACTATACGGTCGGCCTGTTTGGCGGCATCAGCAATCTCGAACTGACGGTCACCAACCCGTCGTCAACCGCGATTGACAAAGCGGTTGTGGAAGTGGAATATCTGAAATCAAACGGGAAAACCGTTGGCTCCAAAACTGTGGAAGTCAGCAGCATTGCTCCCGGCGCCAGCCGAAAAATCCAGGTGCCGGACAATGGCCGTGGCGTCAAGGTTCACTACCGGGTCGTCAATATGTAAGCCTTTTGTAAAAAAGAGAATTCAACGACATTTTCATTTTCACACCTTGCCCTGCCATTGGCGGGGCAATCGATTTTTGCCTACTTTACAAGCCTATTCTTCACCATGAGACAAATTCTTCTTTTTGGCGCCGGCAAATCATCCACTGCCCTGATCGACTACCTTCTTGTCAATGCCCGGGCGGAAAACTGGCAACTCACCGTTGCCGATGCAAACGCAGAAGCCATTCACGAAAAGATCGGTACCTCTCCTTTCGGTAAGGCCGTTGCGCTGGACATCCTGCAGGATGCAGAACGAAAGTTCCTTGTGCAGGCAGCAGACATCGTGATCTCCCTGCTTCCGCCGGCGCTGCACATTCTCGTGGCAAGGGACTGTCTCCATTTTGAAAAAAACCTTTTGACCGCATCTTATGTCGACGAATCGATTCGGGATCTGAAAGAAGAAATCGAAAAAAAGGGTTTGCTTTTCCTCTGCGAAATGGGGCTGGATCCCGGTATCGATCACATGAGTGCAAAAAAGATCATCGACAGCATTCATGCGGGAGGCGGAAAGATCACTTCTTTCTATTCGCATTGCGGCGGGCTGGTGGCACCGGAAAGCGACGACAATCCATGGCATTACAAGATTAGCTGGAACCCGCGGAATGTTGTGATGGCCGGGAAAGCCGGCGCGATCTACAAGCAGGACGGCGAGATCAGGGAACTTGACTACGAAGCGCTTTTCGAACAAAAACGTTTTGTGCCGGTGCCCGGTACGGATGCTCTTTGCTGGTACCCGAACAGGGATTCGCTGAGCTATATTTCCAAATACGGGCTGGAAGAAACTGATACGTTTATCCGCACAACGCTTCGCCATCCCGATTTTATTTATGGGTGGAAAAACATTATTGACCTGAAGCTGACCGACGAAGCCAAACTCTATCTGACCGATGGCAAAACACTGATGCAGTTTTTCAAAGAGCACATGGATTTGAACGGCTTTGGCGAATGGCTGGAGCAAAAGCTGCACGATCAGTTCGACGCGACCAAATCCCTTTTAACGGAATTGGTCAGCCTTGTCAAGCTGGAAGAAGAAGCCGCCGAAAAAGGCATTGAACCGGTAGAGGAATTTATGATGGTTGACGACAACGGCGATCTGCAAAAAGTCGACATCGACCACTTAAAGATCAGCGCGGCTGCCACGCTTGCCGATAAAATGCACGACGCCAACCTGACGCTGAAACAACTTTTTTTCCTCGGCATGGACGACGAAAAAACAACGATCGACAAAGGCCGCTGCAGTGCTGCCGACGTGCTGCAATTCGCGCTGGAAAAAAAGCTCTTACTGCAACCGGAAGACAGGGATATGGTAGTGATGCTTCACGAGCTGGAATATACAAACGGGTCGGGCCGCAAAAAGACGACGAGCACCTTCTTGCTGAAAGGCGACAATGCCGTTCATACGGCCATGGCTAAAACAGTGGGATTGCCCCTGGCGGTTGCCGCGAAACTGATCCTCAATGGAACCATCCAAACAAAAGGTTTGCAGATACCCGTTTCAAAAGAAATCTATGAACCCGTCCTGCAGGAACTCCGCGGAGCCGGGATCCATTTTACCGAAGAAACCGTTGACCTGCCTTCTTAAACCAGGTATTTTCTGAGATGGGGAATCACCTCTTTCATGCCTTCGGTTGCCGGTTTTTCAATGGCAACAATGTTTTGCACCGGCGACAGGTAGGGAAGTTTTTTATCGACAACAAATTTCGGAACATGGTAAGGCACGTAATTCACCAGGCCCGCTGCAGGGTAAACCACCAGTGAGGTTCCAACAATCAGGAACAGGTCGGCGTGGCGGGCAAGGATCGCAGCTTTTTCCATCATGGGAACGGGCTCTTCGAACCAGACGATATGCGGACGAAGCTGGGCGCCGTCTTCTGCCCTGTCTCCCATTTTGATATCGCCTTCTACCGGGTAAACCAGGCTTTCGTTGGCTTCGCTGCGCATTTTAAGGATCTCGCCATGCAGGTGCAAAACCTTGGTAGAACCAGCTCTTTCATGCAGGTCATCGATGTTTTGCGTCACGATCGAAACATCGAAATCATTTTCCAGTTCGGCTAACGCCACGTGGGCGGCATTGGGCTTTGCTTCCCTGACGCCACGGCGGCGCAGGTTGTAAAACTCCTGCACCAGCGCCGGGTTGCGGCGCCAGGCCGTGGCGGTCGCCACTTCATTGATGTCGTAGCCTTCCCATAAACCGTCGCTGTCGCGAAAGGTTTTCAGGCCGCTTTCCGCACTGATGCCGGCGCCGGTCAATACCACCAGTTTCATTTTGCTCATACCCAAAAATAGTTTGCAAGTGCACACGTTCCATTCGCCTGGCCGTAAAACAAAGCGCTTGACCGTGTGAACGGTGAACTCGTGAACCTTTCCCCGGTAAGCTTTTTGCTGGCATGCCGAAAACAAAATCATGAAGAGTAGGGCCAGCCTGAAGAGCCATCCCCTTCACCCGATCCTTGTCAGCTTTCCCATTGCCTTCTTTGTCGGTGCCTTTGTGTTTGACCTTCTTTCATTGGTTTTCTCCAAACCGTCGTTACAGGCAACGGGCTATCACCTGGTCATTGCCGGCATTGCGGGTGCCGTGCTGGCGGCCGTTCCGGGCTTTCTCGATTTTTTATACACCGTCCCGCCGGAGAGTTCAGCCAAAAAAAGAGCTGCCCAGCACGGGCTGCTCAACTCTGGCAACCTTGTGCTGTTCATTGTCATTTTTTTCCTCAGGCGAAACAGCAGCCTGGCACTTCCGGTCCTGGTTGTGCTGGAAGCAATGGGCGTTGCTATTTTATCGACAGCCGGCTGGTTTGGCGGCACGCTTGTTTACCGGAACCAGATCGGCGTCGACCCGCGCTATGCCGGTGCCGGCAAATGGAAAGAGGAAGTGCTCGAGGCAAAGGGCGGGAAAGTAAAGGTGGCTCGCATAGACGAACTAGCCGTCAACCAAATGAAACTGGTACATGTTGATGGCAAACGGATCGTGATTGCCCGGTCGGAAAAAGGGTATGCCGCTTTTAGTGATCACTGTTCGCACCGCGGTGGCTCGTTGGCCGGCGGTGCCATGATCTGCGGCACGGTGCAGTGTCCCTGGCACGGATCGCAATTCGACGTGCACGATGGTTCGGTCAAAGCAGGGCCTGCCAAAACCGGGATTGAAACTTTTTCCGTTGAAGAAAAAGATGGCGCTGTTTATTTGCAGGTTTAAAAATCAAAAACGACGCAATGCCGTATACTGTACAAAAAAATCCGTTTGTCGTTCCTACAAACGACGGAAAGCTGATTGAAGAACACGTGGGACTGGCTTCTTCGGGCGACCAGGGTCTCAGCATCGCACACATGATCGCACCGTCGGGATGGAGCGAGCCCCACCAGACGCCTTCGTTTGATGAATACACCCTGATCAGCCGCGGTAAAAAACTAGTCGAGGCAGATGGGGACCAGATTGTCCTTGAAAGTGGACAAAGTATCTTGATCAAAGCCGGCACCCGGGTTCGCTATTCCAACCCTTTCGACGAGGAGTGCGAATACTGGAGCGTTTGCCTGCCAGCCTTTTCAGTGGATTCCGTGCACCGCGAAGAGGCCTGATTTTGGCATGCAACGCAGTTTGGAATTTTTTTTGTTGACACTACCTAAAGATCAGATTATGCAAGAGCAATCGTTTGAATTAGTACTGAGTGGTGTGCCCTATTTGGTAAAGGCCGCACCGTTTTCGTTTAATGGGGAAACTCGGTTCAAGGTGCGATACAACAATAGCGACGAACACATTTTTACCTGGGATTCTGGACTGGGCCGGTTGGCCGCAATCGACGATGATGCCGGCCTCATACCAGACGACCTCGAAAATGCAATCGCAGGAAGACTTCAGGCAGGAAAATAGAAATCAAAACAAAGCAGGACTAAGCAGAAAAAGCAGTTCCCATCCGGGAGCTGCTTTTGTTTAATCATTTCTGCATCGTTAGTTTTCACCGGCCATTTCCATGATCACCGTCCATTCGTCGTCTTTAACGGTACCCACCGACAGGCGACCCAGGCGCAACAGATCCATGTTCTGCAATCGCTGCTCGGCCTTGATTTGTTTTAACGTGACAGGCGTTTTTAATTTTTTCACCGGCTTCAGGTCCACAACCACCCATGCATCTTCATCCGATGTCGGATCGGGATACGCTTCCTTCACCACTTTGGCAATGCCAACGATTTCAAGTCCTTCATTGCTGTGATAAAAAAGAACCTGGTCGCCTTTTTTCATGCTTCGCAGGTTGTTGCGTGCTGCATAATTGCGCACGCCATCCCAGAACGTTTGTTTATCGTTTACAAATTGCTCCCAGCTATATTTAAACGGTTCCGATTTTACCAGCCAGAATGCCATGCGGTTGTTTCGATTTAGATTAAAACTGCAAGAATAAATTTTTTGCTTTTACCAATCCAGGAATTTTTTACCGCCGTATTTATTCAGCAAACAAATCATCAAACCCAAAACCTTTACAGATGAAAAAGATCACATTCGCGGCCTTCCTTCTTGCATCGATTGCCTTTACGGCTTCCGCTCAAACGATTCCGGCAAAAGCCGGCGAAATGACCGTGATGGTTGGTGGTGCGCCCATGTACCCTTCCAAAAATATTGTTGAAAATGCCGTCAACTCCAAAGACCACACCACGCTGGTGGCTGCCGTAAAAGCAGCAGGGCTGGTAGAGACCTTGCAAAGCGCCGGGCCGTTTACCGTCTTTGCACCGACCAACGCGGCTTTTGAAAAATTGCCGAAGGGCACCGTCGAAACCCTGCTGAAACCGGAAAACAAAGCCACCCTGGCGTCGATCCTTACCTACCACGTAGTGCCCGGACGCCTGCAATCAAAAGACATTGCCGCGCTGGCAAAAAAAGGCAGGGGCACGGCCGAACTGACAACTGTTCAAGGCGGCAAACTCTGGGTGATGGAAAAGAACGGACAGTGGTGGCTGAAAGATGAAAAAGGCGGAATGGCAAAAATCACCATCGCCGATGTCAATCAAAGCAATGGCGTCATCCACGTGATCGATAGTGTGGTCATGCCGAAATAAAAACGCATCGTTCTGTCCTGTTGTAACAAGATCAGCCGGCCCTGCGCCGGCTGTCTTCTTTTGCAAGGAGGCAATATGATTTTGCGAAAATGAAATCTTTTCTGCTTACCGCGGAATCAGGTCAACCGGTACAACAAATTCGAAAATCGTCCTGCCCGCCGGCCGCGAACCGGAGAAATCGTTGTCCAGCAAATGAGAAACCCGGAAGCCTAAACTAACAGGCAGTGCATTCCACCATTTGGTATCGAAATAGATTTCACCCCCGACACTCCGTTGTTCCCGGGTTATACTTTTGGTGCGTGAATAAACCCGCGTGTAATCGTAAAAAACATTGCTCCGTACCCGCAGGAAATAAAGAATGTTCCCAAAACCCCAGTCGGGATAAAAAAGCGGCATGTGGTAATTACCGGTTATCCGCCACATGCGGGAGAAAAAATAGTCGTTATAGCCGCGTGAATTAGCAAAGCGGTTCGAAAAAACCACGTTGCTCGTATCCGTCTCCTGCCAGTTGGCGGCAACAACGATGCTGTGGTTTCGGATGGAAGGAAGGTAGACCCTTGTGCCACCCAGGAATTGAAAACCGTTCCCGCCCAGCAAATGCCGGTGCGAGAAGTTCAACGTGTAGCCAAATTTTGGAAAGATCTGCTGAACGGCCCGTGGCAACTGCTGCGTCCAACTGACCGAATGGGAAAGATAGCTCGACCTGACACCCCTGATCTGCGACTTGTTGTCACCGGTCGGTGTTGTTTCGTTGTACACGTAGTTGGTTCCGAAAGACAGGTACTTGAACGTTTTGCCGCGTGTAAAATTGAGGGGGATCGAATAGCCCACCTGCGCTTCTTTTTGATCAAGCGTAAACGTTCCGGAGGTTGTCTTTAAGTTCCGGTTCGTGGTATAGGTTAGCCCGGCCTGCAGCACCGGGAAAAAGCCGCCGTAAAACGAACGGAAGCCAACAGCATGCGACGATTCGTTCTGGTTGTACCGGTAAAAGATTTCGTTGGTGAAGGTGTTCAAAATATTATCGCTGAAAATGCTCGCCGTCACCTCCGGGTCCGTGTAATTCACCTGCCGGCTGTGGAAATTAAAAAGCCCCGTCGTCTTCGGGTAGGGCTTGACTGGATAGGCCCCCGTGCCGGCCGTCTCCAAAAGGTTGGAAACAGCAGAATCACCGGCAATCTTATAAGGCTGTACCCGGCGACGCCACTCCTGCATCGGAACGACACCCGGCTCCATTTTCGACAGCGGGCGGTGCCCGATGCGAAAGCCGTTGCTCGTAAAATGGGAATACCACAAACTGTCATTAAAGACCGAAGGAAAATAATTCCCGGTAATATCCGAGGTCAGTTGCTGCAGGCCCGCTGCCGGCAGGCGATCGTCCAGGTTGATGGAATAAATCTCGTCGTTGCCCGAAGCCGACGAGACAAAATAAAGTTTTGACCCGGCAACAAAGGGATAACCCAGTGTTGCAGAAGAAGGCGCAACCAGGGTTTCTGCCTTACCTGTTTTTGATTCGTCATTGAGGGAAAGCCTTTGCAGTGACATCGTCGCATCCGCGTGCCGTACGGCAACGACGATCGATTGCGAGGTCACGAAACGCGGGTGCACAAACAACTCTCCTTTTTTCGCCGGACGTATCGTTTTCAACACCGCTCCTTCCCTGTTCAGCAGCCGCAGTTCATTGTCGGCCGAATCCGTATAGGCAACCGCGATGATCGTTTCGTTATCAGGACCAAGATCGGGTGTAAAATAACGGCCCTTGCTGGTCAGCTTTTTTTCTTCCCGGGTGTGGATATCCAGCAGGTAAATGTCGCTGTAATCCGTCAGGCCCCAGCGCGGGTGAACCGCGTAAGCCGTGTAGGCAATGATCCCGTTGCGGTAACTGAGCCAGTCTTCATTGGTGATGTTGCGTTGCCGGATTCGGTGTTCGCCCTGCCGGTCTTTCAGGTAAAAAGCAGGAATGCGGTCGTAGGCCGTTTTTACGTAAAGAACCGAATCCACGCCGATCATTTGCGGGAATAAATAGTCGGCTACGGTCTCGCGTTTTTGCACCTGGTCACGCCGCGTGCTGACGTCGTGCTGGTAATAGGCAAGGGCTTCTTCGCGGAAGGTTTTGAACGGTTTGCCCGATGCCTTTTGCACCGCCTTCTGAAAGGGGTAAAACAGTCCACGGAACCGGGCCGCATCATCGGTGACCCTGCCCCAGAAACCGGCACCGTATTGCAGGTAACCGTAGTTGGTTAGAAGGTAGCCAAGGTTGTAATGGTTGGGCACAAAGTCTTTGAGCGAACCGTTGCGCAGCTTCATCCAGCTATAATTGCGTTGTTCGTGCCAGAGCGCCTTGAAGCCGTTGTAAAACCAGGGCGCCCTTCCCCGTCCCTGCGCCGTGAGTGCGGTTTCGCTGTGCACGGCATCGCCTTCAAAAAACCAATCGGGAATGGCCATCGCATTGAAAAGTGCCTGTCCCTGCTGGCCGAAAACGACGTGGGCCGCCTTCGATAAACCCTTGTTGAAATTGCTGTATTGCTGCACGTGCCGAAACTCGTGCACGGCCAGTTCTTCGCTCCAGGGCGTTGTGCCAAATTCAAAAATATTGGAACCCGGCAGGAGGTAGTATTCGCTGCGGAATGGAGCCAGCGCCACGTAGCCGTTGGCAAGGGTGGTATTCGGGTGCAACAGGATGTTGATCTTTCGTACCTCGCTGCCAAGCGGGTTGCTGTTTTGCCGCGTCATGCGGTGAATGATGGCCGCGATGCGCTGCGCCTCTGGCGTCACTTTTGGCGTAAAAAGAATGCGGGCCGTATCGGTATTCACCTGTTGCCAGTGGGTAGACGGCGGGAAAGCGCCGAATTGCTGGGCCGCCAGCCTTCCATAACAAAAAAGCATTGCCAGGGCCAAAACCGTTCGATTCATCATGTGTGAAAAAGAATTTAAAAAACCATTCCGCCTCGCAAAGTAAAATTATCTTCATCGCTTAAACCAACAACTGACCATGATCGCTCTTGCCCTGGCGCTGGCACCAACTCTTGCCATTGTTCTCTTTATTCTTTACCGCGACAAATTCGACCGCGAACCGGCCACAGTGCTCTTTGGCTCCTTTTTATATGGCGTGCTGGCAACCATGCCGGCCATGGCCTTGGAAATCGGGGCCGGTTATTTTGGCCTGGAAGAAACCGTGCAGGGGACGGTGCTTTACGTGTTTTTCGGTGTGGCGCTGGT
This sequence comes from Flavisolibacter nicotianae, assembly GCF_003628535.1. GTDB lineage: Bacteria > Bacteroidota > Bacteroidia > Chitinophagales > Chitinophagaceae > Flavisolibacter > Flavisolibacter nicotianae. The sequence goes on along the minus strand of NZ_RBCI01000007.1, from coordinate 77,463 downwards.
GGAAGAATTTGTCAAGTTCGTCCCGTTGCGCTATTACGCGTTCAACCGGCGCAGCTTCGACGAGCCGCTCGATGGGATTGTGCATGGCGTGATGGTCGGCCTTGGTTTTGCCACTCTCGAAAACCTTCTTTATGTATACGAACACGGGATCAGCGTGGCCATTGCCCGTATGTTCCTAAGTGTGCCGGGCCACGCCGCCTATGGCGTGATCATGGGTTATTTTTTCGGCAAGTCGAAATTCGATTACCGCAACCGCTTTGGACTGCTGTTAACCGGTTTAGTAACGGCAACATTTTTCCACGGCCTGTACGACAGTTGTCTTTTTGTAAGCCAGAAGGTAGATGACGGTACGACCAAGGCATTGCTGATCGTCGGCGCCCTCACCACTGATATCGTGGCCTATATTTTTGCCGCCAGGCTGATCAAACAGCACAGGCGCATCTCCCGTTTCCTCTACGTGGAAAAGCCCGTTTGCACCATCCGCACGGCAACAACCGACGACATTCCGCTGATCCGCACACTGGCCAACCAGGTGTGGCCACTGACCTATGAATCGATACTTTCCCGTTCACAGATCATCTACATGATGCGGCTGATCTACAGCGAAGAAGCCATTCGCAGGCAAATGGCGAGCGGCCACTCCTATCTTATTGTTTACAATGCGGGGATCCCGGTAGGCTTTGCGTCGTATAGCCTGGTCGAACCCCCGGTATGCAAACTCCAAAAGATTTATGTGCTGCCCAACCAGCAGGGCCGCGGCACCGGCCGCTTCCTGGTAGACCAGGTCATTGCATTGGCCATCGAAGGCGGCGCCACTATCCTGCGGCTGAATGTCAACCGGCACAACAAAGCGAGAAGCTTTTATGAACGACTCGGCTTCGCTGTTTGCAGTGAAGAAAAGATCGACATTGGCAGCGGCTATGTCATGGATGATTTTGTGATGGAAAAATCCATCCACGTAACCATCGAAAACTCGCAGGACCACACGACCGGCGAAACAGTGAGGCTTTCCTGAACGGCTGATTTACGAGGGCAGGCTGTCGAGCAGTTGCCGGCGTTTTTTCTGGTAGCGGCAGTGCCGGTAGCCAAGGTAACCGCGGTACATGCCCAGAATATAAATCCCGGTCCCCATTACGAGAGTCAAATCGACGTGCTGCACCAGCACGAAATAGCAACTGGCAAACAGTAGCTGCAGCAAAGTATAGGTGAAGAAAAAAAGCAGGTAAACCCTCATGGTCCGACGCTTGTAAGATGGGGTGCACAAACAATGCCGGACTGCCCACGTCAATCCATTCCATCAACCGAAACCGGAATTGTCAGCGAACCTGGTAGTCGACCTTGAGCGTGATGGACGCGGTTTTTTCCTTCGACGTGGTGTTGAAAGCCCCGCCATAGCTGTAGTCTTCGTTGGCGTTCTTGCCCGTGATCTGGAAGACGCCCATGTTGGCCTTGCGCAGGTCGCCCAGCAAAGCACCCGAATTTTTAGCAATGCTCTCGGCCCTGGCCTTTGCGTCGGCCGAAGCTTTTGCCAGCAGGTCGATTTTCAGTTCATTGAGGCGGGAATAATAATAGCTCGGTGCGGACGAATTGAGTTCAATGCCTTTCTGCAAAAGGTTCGTGATCTGCCGCGACATTTTTTCCACCACGTCGAGGTTGCGGGAGGCGACTGTTACGCTTTCGCTCAGGTTGTAACCGGTAAAGGTGGAACCGATCACCCGTCCATTGGGATCGTATTTCTGCTCGTAATTGCGGTTCATGTTTACGGAAGAAAAAACAATATTGGTGTCCGCAATGCCGGCCGTGTTGAGATAGCGTTTGATCTCGCCTTCATCACGTTTCACTTCTTCATAGGCGGTTTTCAGGTCGAAACCGTTGCGCACAAAATTGCCTGTCCAGACGATCTGGTCGGCCACAAAGTCTTTTTCGGCCAGCCCGGTCACGGTAATGGTTTCGGCTGATTTGAACTTGTATTTTACCGTGGCGGCAGCGAGAAAAACCGCAAGAATGATGGCGACGGCGATAATGAGGTGGCCCATGTAGAGGCGCATGGCGGTGAAATTTGGCTCTAATTTAATTCAGCGGAGGTGGAAGACATAGCCCTGTTTGTTAAATGCAGTTGAATACTTTGCAGGAGAAACCAATGCAATTTTGTGTTTTTGATTCTTTCAGCTATGCTGAACAACCTTGCTGAAACAGAACTGTCTCTTCCTTGTCATTGGGATGCTTCCTTCGTCAGCAATGGCTGCGCAGCAATCGATGTTTCCTGCTCTTGGAAAAGGTGGCAGACAGCGCAACATTTCACAGCCGTCGTCCCGGCAAAAGCAAAGACCCCCGTACCCCGGGATGACAGTACGGGGCGTTCTTTTAGCGGACAATCTTCTTACAGTACTTTCCTGTACCAGCTTGCGGCCTGTAGCTTATCGCTTGCGGCTTACCGTTTATAGCATGCCGCCAACCTTTGCCGCTTCCTCAAAACACCAACTGGTGCGTTTGCTTGATCACGCCCATCACGAACACGCTTTGCACGTTGCCCACGTTCTCGATGGCACTCAGCTTGTTCACGTGAAAATGGTAGTATTCATCCATGTTCGCGGCCACCACTTTTAGCAGGAAATCAAACTCGCCGGAGATCGTGAGGCATTCCAGCACTTCGTTCATTTCAAGGATGCTCTTGATAAACTTGTCGCCGGCGTGCCGGCTGTGCTGCCGCAGCGATACATAGCAGATCACCATCAGCCCCTTGCCTACTTTGGAGGCATTCAGCAAGGTCACGTATTGCCTGATCACGCCACTCTCCTCCATGCGCTTGATCCGCTCGTGTACCGGCGTGGTGCTGAGGTGCACTCCCGCAGCGATTTCCTTGATGGTGGCCCGGGCATTTTGCTGGAGCAACTTGAGGATTTCGAGGTCGATCCTGTCGAGTGCAGGCGTTTCTTCTTTTTGGGGCGCTTTTGCCATCGGTGAAAAGGAAATTTTCCTGCAAAATAGCTTTTTCGGTCGCTGATTTCCCAAATGATCAGAAGCTTGCAGGAAAATTTTCTCCCTCCTTACCTTTGCAGCGGAAAGTTTTGCTGTCTTTTTGTGGCAAGGCTTTCCAACAAAAAACTTCAAATCTCAAATATGTCAACTCTCACAAAAACAAACATCGACTTCAGCCTGAAGTATAAGGTGAAAGACATGAGCCTTGCCGAGTGGGGCCGCAAAGAAATTCGTTTGGCCGAAGCCGAAATGCCCGGCCTGATGGCGATCCGCCAGGAATACGCGGCCAGCCAGCCGCTGAAAGGTGCCCGCATTGCCGGTTGCCTGCACATGACCATCCAGACCGCCGTTTTGATTGAAACGCTGGTGGCCCTGGGTGCCGAAGTAAAATGGAGCTCCTGCAACATCTTCTCTACGCAGGACCAGGCTGCCGCTGCCATCGCCGCTGCCGGTATCGGCGTGTTTGCCTGGAAAGGCCAGACCATCGAAGAAGCCGACTGGTGTATCGAGCAAACCCTGTTCTTTGGTGGCGCCGACCGCCCGCTGAACATGATCTTGGACGACGGTGGTGACCTCACCAACATAGTGCTGGACAAATACCCCGAGCTGGTGCAACATGTAAAAGGTATTTCCGAAGAAACCACGACCGGGGTTCACCGCCTGTACGAGAGAATGGCCAAAGGCACCCTGCCGGTTCCTGCCATCAACGTGAACGACTCTGTTACCAAATCCAAATTCGACAACAAATACGGTTGTAAAGAATCGCTGGTGGATGCCATCCGCCGTGCCACCGATGTGATGCTGGCCGGTAAAGTGGCTGTTGTAGGTGGCTATGGCGACGTGGGCAAAGGTTCCGCTGCTTCCCTGGCCGGTGCCGGTTGCCGTGTGATCGTGACCGAGATCGACCCGATCTGCGCCCTGCAGGCAGCGATGGACGGTTTTGAAGTAAAGAAAATGGCCGACGCCGTGAAAGAAGCCGACATCGTCGTGACCGCTTCCGGTTGCCGCGACCTGATCACGGAAAAGCATTTCCGCAGCATGAAGGACAAGGCCATCGTTTGCAACATCGGCCACTTCGATATCGAGATCGACGTTGCCTGGCTGAACAACAACTACGGCCACACGAAAGATACCGTGAAGCCGCAGGTGGACATTTACAACGTGGAAGGCAAGGACATTATCCTGCTGGCCGAAGGCCGCCTGGTGAACCTGGGTTGTGCTACCGGTCACCCTTCGTTTGTAATGTCTAACTCATTCTCCAACCAGACGCTGGCCCAGATCGAGCTGTGGACCAACGGCGCCCAGTATGAGAACAAGGTTTATGTACTGCCGAAGCACCTGGATGAGAAAGTTGCCCGCCTGCACCTTTCAAAAATTGGCGTGGAGCTGGATGAACTGACCGACGCACAGGCTGAGTACCTCGGTATCAGCAAGGAAGGTCCGTTTAAGCCTGAGGCTTACCGTTATTAAAATGTATATGTGTTTTTGAATATAGAAGAGCCCCGCAGTTGCGGGGCTTTTTAATTTGCTCTATTGAAATTCTTCTTTTATAGTATAAATATTTACAATGTTTTCTGAGTGCAAATTAATTTCAAATAACTAAAACATAATTCACAGTTAGATAACTTATTAGATTGGATGAAAAAGGAACATATGATGTTTAATTACCAAATTCCAATTTTACTAAAAAGATTATTAAGCATTATCTTTCTTACTTTTTAATTTATTTTCTTACTCACAATTTCATTAAAAAAAGATAACCTCAAACTAACTATTATGAGATTCGGATACTTCTATTTCAAGAATTTTAAAGGCATTGATGAATTAAAATTAGAACTGGAAAATAATCCACATTCAAATGTCTACACATTCGTCGGTTTAAACGAAAGTGGAAAAACAACAATTCTTGAGGCAATTAACTATTTCACATACAAGAATGAAAACCTTACTCCGCTTGACATAAAAAGGTATTTAATTGAAGACATACACGATTTAATTCCAATAAGCAAAAGAGATAACTTCAATGAAGAAATTATTATAGAGGCTGGAATTTTGTTGGATAGAGAAGATGAGGAAGAAATGAAAAAAGCAGCTTACGATTTATGTAATTTCATTATAACAGCACCAATAAAAAAAATCACATTTACTCAAAGATACCCATTTGAAAATTCTAAACACGTAAGCAAAAACAATAAACTTCAATGGTCACACGGAATTATCGGGAAAAAGAAAAATGGCACGAAAATCACTTCACTTCCTCCTGAGGAAGCATTAAAGTTAAATAAACTTATAAAGGAAAGAATGCCAAGTATTTTATATTTCCCCAATTTTTTATTTGACTTTCCCGATAAGATATATTTAGAAAGCGTAGCTATTGAAAATAAAAAACATGAGTTTTATAAAGGTATTATTCAAGATATTTTAAATGCACTTGACAATGATTTAGATGTAGATACTCATATTGTAGCACGGGCAAAGTCTAATGATAAAAACGATAAAAAGCACTTAGACAGTGTGCTTGATAAAATGAGTGATAAAGTTACTGACACTGTATTCAAAGCTTGGGATAAAATATTCAATAGAAAATTTTCAAAAAAACAAATCGTATTTATTAGTGATATAGACGATGAAAAAAAAGTGTATTTAGAACTCCTTATCAAAGATGCAGACGGAAAATATTTGGTGAGTGAAAGATCACTTGGCTTTAGGTGGTTTTTTGTTTTTTTACTTCTTACACAATTCCGATCTTTTAGAAAAAAACAAAGAAATTCGTTATTTCTTTTTGATGAACCTGCCTCAAACTTGCACTCAACTGCACAAACTGAATTACTTAAATCATTTGAAAAACTACCTAAAGTAATTTTCACCACACATTCACATCACCTTATAAATGCAAAATGGTTAGAAAATACATATGTTGTAAAGAACGAGGGACTTACTTATAATAATGATGAAGAGAATTATAATTCAAAAATGACTAAAGTTACAATTTTGAAATATAGAGATTTTGCGAGCAAGTTTCCGTCACAAACTAATTACTTTCAACCAATACTTGATGTTCTTGACTATGCACCTAGTAACTTAGAAGTAACACCAACTGTTGCAATTTTAGAGGGAAAAAATGACTATTACACATTACATTATCTCAATGATATTATTTTTAAAAAACGCAAGCTAAACCTTATGCCATGCACAAGCTCAAATAGCATGGATAATTTAATTAGCCTCTATTTAGCATGGAATACAAAATTTATAATTTTACTTGATGCTGATGCAGAGGGGAACAAACAAAAAAAACGCTACATTGAAAATTTTGGAGTATCTGTAGAAAATAAAATCTTTTTATTAAATGACATTAATTCTTCTTGGGATAAATTCGAAATGGAAACTTTATTTGCGCCACAAGATCTAATGAGAATTCAAAAAGAAAGTTATCCTGCGACAATGAAGTTTAATAAAACACAATTTAACCGTTCGATACAAGAATTACTTATAAATAACAAAAGTGTCCAGTTAGAAACAATGACAAAAAATAATTTTGATAGCGTAATAAAATTTATTCATATGAAGTTAAAATAGTATTGCTTAAAGCTGTTGTTAAATAACCCCTGGCTGTCCGTAGTGTAATAAAACCACACTTAAAACAGTAGTAAAAATATAAGCTATAGAACTGCTTGCCTTCATTTGTAACGAAGGCCTACCATTTTCTGAAGCATCGAACGGCAATGCTGTGAGGCGTTCAAACGGTTTCGCGAAAGGCAAACATTTTGCACCTTTCCAGGCATGAAAAGCAGTCTCTCTTTTTATTCCGGCACCAGCAACATCGTCTTGCCCATCAGGCAATCAGAGTTCCCTCCCGCATTCAAAGGTGCCAGCAGGCTAACCTACTACGCTTCGCTTTTTTCTTCGCTGGAGGTCAATTCCTCCTTTTACAAGGTGCCCAGGCCGGCAACGGTGGAAAAATGGCGGGAAACTGTACCGGCTCATTTTAAATTCACGTTTAAAGTACCCAAAACGGTCACGCATGCAAAAGGCCTGCAATTTAACGGGGAAGACCTTGAAGTCTTCGCGGAGACGGTCGCACAGGCAGGCGATAAAAGGGGGTGCCTGTTGGTCCAGTTGCCGCCGTCGGTAAAGAGCGAACAGCAGGAAGAGCTGGAAGGGATTTTGGAAAGCCTGCACAGCGATGCAAAGGGCTGGCACATTGCCGTAGAATTCCGTGACCCATCGTGGTACACCAGCGCGGTTTACCGCCTGCTGCAAAGCTTTGGCGCCGGCATGGTGGAGCAGGACATGCCCCGGTCGGCCACGCCGCCCGTGACGGTGGCCGATGATTTTGCTTACCTGCGTTTTCACGGACCGGACGGAGACTACAGGGGCAGTTATGACCGGGATTTTTTAGCGGGCCGTGCAAAGCGCATTGCTGCGTTGATAAAGGAAGGCCGGGAAGTTTATGCGTATTTCAACAACACCGCGGGTGATGCGTTCGGAAACCTGGAAACCTTGAACAGGATGGTAGCGCAACAGTTGGCGGAAACGAACCTGGAAGATTTTTAACCGTCTTCCTTTCCCGATGTGTCTCCCGCAGCAGATGTTAACTTCATAAACAATTTTTTCGCGGGGACGCATCGGATTACGACCGCTACGACCGATGCGTCTCGCAGAGCCGTTTCTTCTTTTCGGCTATATGGCTGCGGGAGACGCATCGGGAAAGATTGGCAATAATAAAATACACGTCATCGACACAAACGCAGGCCTGTCTTTGTTTTACAGCCTCCTCCAACCGTGTTGCCATAAAGACTTTGTACCAAATATTGTATTTTGCTCCTCCATCTTACCAGCATGAAAAAACTAATCCTGCTTTCCGTACCGGCTGTTGCCCTGTTCTCCTTTTTTGCGTTGAAATCGAATTCTCAAAAAGAAACCACCATTCCCTCAGGCGTTGGCCAGTGGGCGCCGTTCGGGACGTACCAAAAAGGCGACTCCATTATTTATTGGGGCGGCAAGTGGAAACCCGGCACCATCATGGAGGTGGGCAAGCCTTACAATCCCGGCGCTAAAAACGCGGAAACGGGCGAAACACAATACAAAGTGATGGAAGGCGGTGGCCTGAACTGGCCCGACTGGAAAGATTTCAGCCAGGTGGCCGGGAACCAGCGGGATAACTGGTGGACAGGCTTTTTCACCGGCGATTGGAAACTGGGCGAAATGATGGCCGTGAACACACGCCGCGAAGGTGCGTATGAGCGCAACGAGTACAGTTACATGGCAGCCCAGGAAGCCCTGCGGGTGCTGCCCAATGGCACCTACTCCTGGAAAACCATTGACCGCAAAACCATCACCGGGAAATGGATCCCGCTGGTAGACGGCCCGGGTATCGTCTTGCAGAAAGGATACAAAGGCATGAACTGGACCTTTATCAACCAAAGCAATGCCATCACCATGCATATCCGGAAGCTGGAGAACGGCCGCCTGTTGCCCGACGGGCCGGAAGTCAGCAAGGCAGCCACGCGGCCGATGAAATGATCTCCTTACCCGGTTCGTTTCCCGCAGCGGATGGCAAGGTCAGAAACAATTTTTTTGCGGGTTCGCATCGGCTGGCGACAACTGCCGCCGGTGCGTTCCCGCAAGGCAGTTTCTTCTTTTCGGCTTTTCTGTTGCAGGGAGACAAAGCGGGAAAGGTAAATCTCCCACTCCCGCCGCAAACCTTCCCCTTTTTGTCGGAACCACACCTCCCCTGTTCCTGGCCGGTTGAATATCTTCGAGCTATCCTTCATTCTTCAATCAGCAGCCATGATCGCAACCGAAAAAACAATCATCACCGTTTCCACCACCGTGAATGCACCGGTCGAAACTGCCTGGGCCTTGTGGACCCAACCCGAACACATCGTGAACTGGAACAACGCTTCAGCCGACTGGTGCACACCCCGGGCGGAGAACGACCTGCGGGAAGGCGGACGGTTCAATTACCGCATGGAAGCCCGGGACGGCTCCATGGGCTTCGACTTCACCGGCGAATACACCCGGTTGGTGCCCAACCAGGAAATTGCGTACCGCATCGCCGATGGACGAACCGTCAGCATCGTCTTTACGCCGGAAGACAACAAGACACACATCAAGGAAAGCTTTGAAGCGGAAAACACGCATCCGGAAGAGATGCAGCGCACCGGCTGGCAGGCGATCCTCGACAACTTCAAGCACTATGCGGAGACCGGCGGGAAAAGGGAAACCCTTCATTTCGAAATCAGCATCGATGCACCCATTGCAACCGTTTATACCACCATGCTGGACGAAAGGAGCTATAGGGAATGGACAGCGGAATTCTGTCCCACCTCTTATTTCAAAGGCTCGTGGGAGAAAGGCTCCAAGATCCTTTTCATCGGCGTGAGCGAAGATGGTAAGCAGGGAGGCATGGTGAGCCGCATCAGGGAAAACATCCCGAACGAATTTGTCTCGATTGAACACCTGGGTATTCTGGATGGCGAAGAAGAGATCACGGTCGGTCCTGCCGTGGATGGCTGGGCGGGTGCTCAGGAGAACTACAGCTTCCGGAAGGAAGGCAACCGCACGGTGGTATCAGTCGATTTGGATTCCAATGAACAATTCAAGTCCTATTTTGAGCAGACCTGGCCCAAAGCCCTTCAAAAGCTGAAAACGATTTGTGAGCAAGCAGGCCACGCAGGGTAAATCGCATTGAAACGAACGGTCGTTCCCTTCTCCTTCGTGTTTTTCTCTCACCGGCATATTGTTTATCTTAAACGTAAATACACTGTTTATGAAAAAGATCGCTTTACAGGTAGCCTTTGTTAGCCTGCTCTCATTCGCTTTTTCGGCAACTGTAAAAAGCCAGGCCATAACAACGAACGATATCAAGGCACAAATGATAGCAGACTGGGAAAGAGCCAAAGCCTATACGCTGGAATACCTGAACACCATGCCGGCGGACAAGTATGGCTTCAAGGCCAACGACAGCACCCGCAGCTTTGCCCAGCAAATGCTGCACCTTGCCGGCGCCAATGTCTTTCTCATGATGACGGCCACCGGGAACACGCCCCTCCCCTGGCTTTCGCAGGGAATGGAACAAAGGGCCACGGTGCAGGGCAAAGATTCGGTAATGTATTATGTCACGTCCAGCTACGACTATTGCCGGGATGCCGTTAAGAATTCTGACGTCAACAAGTGGGGCGAAAAAATAAAGGTGTTCAACACCTTTGACGTGACACGGTTCGCACTGATGAACAAGGTCTTTGAACACCAGACCCACCACCGCGGTCAAGCAACCATTTACATCCGCCTGAACGGTATCAAACCGCCACAGGAACGGTTGTACTGACGGTTGCGGACCTTTCATTTAATAGCCTTTCGAATGAGAGACTTGCTGGCCCTACCGTTACCCTATCTCCAGGTTTGGTTGCAAGACCGCCTTTACAGGTGCGATCTTATTCGCCGGCTTTTCACATGAGGCACAAATCTGTATGTTTGCGGCAATTCCGAAACTAACGACCCATGAAAAACGTTTTTTATATTCTGCTGCTCCTGTGTCTGTGTAATTGCACCAAAAAAGTAGAAAGGCCGCAATCTCCGGTCGTAGAAAGTCCACGATCTTCAGAAAAAGGTCTCGCTTCATTTGTCATAAAGGCTGCCGACAATCCCACCGTCGCATCCGACATTGAAGGAAAAATCAGCGCAGACTCTGTGCTTCTTGAATTTCCCAGGGATGTTGACCTGTCGCACCTGGTTCCAACGATTGGCATCACGGGTAAAGCGATTGAACCGGCCAACAAGACCACGCAGGATTTTACCAGGCCGGTTTCCTATAAAATAACCGCTGATGACGGCAGCACGAAAACCTATGCATTCAGGGTTGAGAAGATTGGCCATGATACGGCTTCCTTTCTGTTAGGCTCGTGGCGCCTGGTAAAGGATTCGGTCTCCAACAACAATTATTTCACACCTTCTGGCGGCTATTTGCTGCCTGGCGTTTACCAGGGAATTTCGGATGATTATTACAGGTTCCAGTCAACGGGTATTATCACTGTTCATGAAAATAATTTTACCCGGAGCGTCCCTTACAAGGTATTATCAACGGGACAGGTCGATATTGAAGGCTGGACGCAGCAGTACGGCCCGGCAACCATCCAAACACTGACCGAGACCGATTTGATCCTTAACTACAATGCAACCGGCTTAAATGGCGGAACCTATCACCGGGGCATTTATTTGCACCGTCCCTAAACCGATTTCTTTGCAGGCCGGACCTCTGTGTGGTACGGCCATGGCATCCGTCAGGTTGGTGATCGTGGTTTGCTTACCGCCGGACGTACACTGCTTTGGAAGGGATGGAAAAATAATCTTTGGTGTTGCCAAAATTCAGTGCACGGTTTTGACCAAAAGCAAAAAGTGAAAGAATACAGAATAAAAACAGGAAAGTCCGTTTTATCGTAGCGTGATTTTATTGCAGCCTGTTAGGTGCTTTCGGAAAAACCGCAACGACAGGATTGCAGGAGTTTGCAGGGTGCCTTAAAAACGTGGTTGGATTTCCGTGAGGAAAGGCCTCGGGAAGTTGGGTGGAAATCCAGGCCAATGCGACGGCCCGGTTTCAAATTCCGCCAACCGGTGCAAATGCAGTGGCCTTTATAATATAATCCTTTCCCTGAATTTGAATTCTTAAAACCGGCTGCTATATTTGGCCCAAAAACCAGCAATGCTTTCTTATCCGTACGACTTCTACTCCCCTTCGTCATTCCAGGTGAGAACTCTTTTTCCCGCCATTTTACAGGGAAATTTTTAGAAGGCAGCGGCTTCAGGCGGCCATCATGCATATCCAAAACTCAATTCTTACCCCATCGAATGCTTAAATCAACGAACATGCGTTTAATCATCCCTACTCTCTGCTTTTTATTGTTATGTAGTTGCAACAAATCCGGTCGCGAGGATGAAACCGCTCCGCCACCAGTTGCCACGACAACGCTCACGCTGAATGTTGCAGAAGCAACCCCTGGTGATGCCGTTGAGATCAAAGGCAATAAAACGGCACCGGCCAGTGAGATGACGATATCTATTGGCAGCAGTACCGTAAAAGGATACGCCAAAGGTGACTCTGCCTATGTTTTTATTGTACCTGTGGTGTCCCCGGGTACGGTGCAGGTCTCTCTCCCATCCATACCGGGTTCAAATAACATGAGTTTGAAGATTGCCACGTACACTCCCGTTTCAGACCCGCAGGTCGTTATTAGCGATTTTATTGACAAGAGAAACAAGAGTATTGATTCTGTTGCAAACCCGCCGTCGGTCTCAGGCTTCCAACCATCACCCGCAACCGTTACCCTTTTAAACCAGTTAAAGGAGGAAATGGATCTGCAGCTGGCGAAGCTTTCTGCCAGCGAAAAAGAGTTGCTGTCTTACGTCCTGCAAAAGAACAAGCCAGATCCGGTTGCGTTTAGCCAGGATTTACTGGCACCTTCCTTTTACGCAAAACAGTCGGACGTGAAGGGTGACGTGGGCGACAGGCTGGTTGCGATTGCCAAAACTTATGTAACCGTACAGGGCGTTTGCCTGTCTACCATCCCAATCATGGTGGCAAGCGGTGTGGCCGTACTGGCTGCGCCCAACCCATTTGCGGCCGCCGTTTTCATTGGCTCCTTTACCACCTTTGTGATTTCGCGGGAACATGCAATCAGGCGTGCACAGGAAGTGGGGAGGCTCAAAGGCGTAGCCGAGGTGATAATGGAAGGTGATGCACAAAAGCCAATGGTGGTTGGCTTCACCAACAACCAGGAAAAAACCTTAAGCCTGTCCGTGAATTTCAGGAACCTGGCGACAACCGATGCCGGTATTAATGCAGATGTTACGACGGCTTTTTCGAGCGAGCAGTCTTTCGTAAACAAAGACAAAGAAATGGAAAGCCTGTATGGGAAGATAAAAACGAGCGCCTGGTTTACCAAGCTGTCGGCTGCTTACACGGCCTATGTTTCTGTGATAGGAAAAGTGCCGCAAGGCACAACGACGTTGCCTATTGATGGAAACAATATTGTTGTCAAAGGCGTGAGCGATAGCCGGATCAATTATTCCACCTCGCTTTCCGGTACCAGCCGCAAAATCAAAATCAGTTCTGTTGCTACCGGCGAGATCAGTTTTGCGTTGACACTTGGATATAAAAGAACACTTGATGGTAAAGAAATTACAAAAGATATCGCCTGCCTGTACAAGCCTGTTCAACCGGGCAGTATCACCGCGGTGTCTGGCAGCGGGCAGGTTGGTGCCGCCAATACATTGCTCGCCAACCCACTGGTAGTTTTGGTGAAAGATGAAAACGGCCAGCCAATGCAGGGCGTTACCGTAAAATGGGCTGTCAGTTCAGGCGGCGGACAAGTCGGCGCTTCATCTACCACCAATGCAAACGGACAGGCCAGCACCAATTGGACTCTGGGTGCAAGCGGTCCCCAAACGGTTACGGCCACTGTCACCAAATCCGACGGCACGCAAGTGACCGGCTCACCGCTGACCTTCACGGCCGCAATAGACTGCGATCCTTCGTCGCCCAATGCACCGGTGATAAATGGAATAACGATTACCTGCAACGCCAATGGCCATTTCGTTTTTCAAGTCAGTTTTACGGCACCCGGCTCCGGCGCAGTGATTGGTAGTGGTTTCGGGGCCTGCGATGAATCGCAAACCTGTTATCCCACACGCCTTTATTTTTTGAATCCGGGAGCACCGAATTTTACGATCGCCGCCAACAGCTATTCTGCTTCTCTTAAATCAGGAACGGTAAACAGCGGTGTGATTGAAATCGACCTGGGCAAAAATTGTGTTTCTGGCAAGACAGCAGCCGAAAGTCTGCAATTGTATTACACCGATTACCGCTGGCGTTTCCAATTGATGAATAAATGCAATCAACGGTCCGGTATCGTTGAGTACTAAATTTCTTGAAAAAAGGGCTCTGTGAAATGAGCCCTTTTTTTTTGATTGTCCTGGCATCTTTCTGTTATGGTCCCGCGTTCGTTGACCAGGCAGGAATTCAAAATAAAACGTACGGCATAGCCTGCCTGATTCTCTTCCTTTCCGAACACTATTTAACAGAAACTCTCCAAATAAATACCTGCTTAATACAGCCTGCTACCCTGCGAAACATGGACATAGCACAGGTAAACGCCGTATGCAACAGCATGGTTCCAGGCAAAAATTTAAACCACGTATACCTAAACTTTTGTCACCGATAGACGCCTCGTACATCAACCCCTTTTTCTCCTGCGGGAACACGGGCAATCCATCCCATTGTGTGACATTGGCGAATACGTCTTTTGGTGACTGCTACTGCGGAAGCCTGGGCCGCGAATCCAAAATTATTTTGTTTGAATTTGTCCAACGCGGCTTCATTTCCAAAAAATTACCGATCTATAAAAAAGAGAGCAAGACGAAGTGGAGAGAATTTTTGCTTCTTCATGGTTATATGTTTGAAATATTTTTGGTGAAAATCGGTTTGTCAAACTTTCGTCTGTAAAGATTTTGCAAGCAATGTTCTGCCAGCATCTCTGTTTTTTAGTAACAGAAACTGGCTGTATTGCAGTATTTGGTCGTTCAAACTCTTGTTGTTTCTGACCCCTATGTAAACCAGGCCTTTTCCTAACCCGTCATCCGCAAATTCAGGTTGTGGCGGGCAAAGTTTGTTATTCAAATCTGTTTACTTCCCTTCACGACTACGAAATGTGGCGCAATCAGCCTGCTATCATGGCGTTCTCGCCCTTCCAAATTAAAATGAAACAACGCAACTTTATACGGGCAATTCAACCTTCACGAAAAAGGAAAAATATGGCAAATCAAAGCTCCCTCAAACTTGACATCTACGTTAACTATCCCGGTCATTGCGAAGAAGCGTTCCGGTTTTATGAACAAAACATTGGCGGCAGGATTGTTTCAATGATGAAACACGGCGATTTGCCACCCAATTCGAACATCCCGGAAAACTGGAAAAATGCTGTCCTTCACGCAAGGATGGAAATTGGCAATACGGTGCTAATGGGTGCCGATATTCCGAAGGCCGAGCCCATGCGAAGCGCCTACCTCACCCTTCGTTTTGACACGGAAGCAGAAGCGGAACAGGTTTATGGCGTGCTGTCTGAGGGCGGCGAGATTTTTATGAAAATGGAAGAAACCTTTTACGCCACCCGCTTTGCCATGCTGCGGGATAAATTCGGAACCTCGTGGATGCTCCTGTGTGAAAAATGACCGTATAAGAAAAGAGGCCGAAGTACACCAATGCTCCGGCCTTTGACTTGGTATTCATGGTGCGCCTGCCGTGGCATTGCCGACGTGAATTCGACGCTGAAATTCCACCTTGTTCTTTGCCCCCTTGATGCTTCGAGCGTCTTGTTTGAAAGGCTGCAAGCCATTGGCGTCAGGCCACGTTATCAACAATTCTACCAGGAGATCGAATCCATTTTTCATTAATACACGGCAATTATAAGACTGTTTGAACAGGTGCTAACGGCTTGACAGTAGCCTTCCAACTGTTCTTTGGGGCTTCGGTTGAAGCTGTGCACAGTTTAGCAGCAAGGCCGGGGATTTACCTTCTCTCCTGTTTGCCGCGTTCATTTCCCGACAAGCATTCTACCAACGAATTGTGCCGGTTAAAATGATCGAATTGCAGGTCTGAATCGCGGGCTTAGGCTTGCCCTGTCATTATCCGGCAAAGCCGAATGCGGTTGCCCTGCTGTTAGTTTAATTGTTTAAATTGAAGGTCTGCCCGGCTAAATTTCAACCGCGAAGAAGAATACAAGTATCAATACAGGAAATGCCTCGTGGCTATTTTGAACTGCACGGCCCGTTCTTTCCGCAAGCCTATTCTTTCCTGTCATGGCCGAAACCAGCCTTTTTCCCTTAGTTTCGCCGCCCTGTAAGCATCGATGTTTAAACGTAAATCTGTGGCAAAGGCTTTCATTCCCTCTTTAGGCGAGATGTTTCAGTTTGAAAATTGGAAATAAATTCAACCGGTTCAGTCAAAATAACCTCTGTATGAGAAATACGATTTCACTGCTTTTTGCCAGCGCCTTTCTTGCCTGTTCATTTTTTGCCGAAGCCGCCAGGCCGATCAATGGCACTACGACGTTTACCACCACCAGCGCCACGCTGATAGCTTCCGGTACGGCAAGCGGTCCGGGTGGCCTGACTGCTGTCAATGTGGAAGGCTTCAATTTCAACCTTACGACCGCGTCCGGGGCAACCATGAAAATCGAAGTATGGGATGGATTCGTTGGCACGGGAAATGGCGTGGCCTTTTACGAGTCAACATCAACCATCAATCCGCCGATTACGGGCATTACCCTTAAATCGAATGACGGTGCCCGGTTTGACTTTGCGTCGATCGGCATAAATGCCACCAATTCCAGCAGCGGTGACGCTACCGTCACGATCACGGGGCTGAATTCATCGGGCAACCCGGTGAGCGGCGCCACGTTTACCGGAACAGCCAGCGCCGTGACTCTATCCACTTTCAGCGTTAGCAGCAACCCGGCTTTTAAAGCCATTTACGGCGTTCGCATTACAAGCAGCGACATGAATTACGTCTTTCTGGACAACATCAACCTGGCAAACGTAGGGAGCACTTTGCCTGTAACCTGGATGGACTTCAGAGCCATCCGCCAGGAGCAAAACATCCTTCTCAATTGGAGTACGGCAACCGAACAAAACACGAAAGAGTTTACCGTTCAGCAAAGCACCAATCGAATTAACTGGAATACGATCGGTACGCTGAAAGCCGCCGGCAACAGCCAGGCCATCCGGCAATACAGCTTTGTACACACAAGCCCAAACAATGACGCCAATTATTACCGCCTGGCGCAGGCAGACCTGGACGGTCAAATCACTTACAGCAAAACTTTGTTGATCAAGCTTTCAGATAAGCAGCAGGGGCTTTCTGTCTATCCCAACCCGGTACAAAACGGCCGACTGGTGGTGCAACTGGAGAAAGCCGCTACCATCCAGATCATCAACAGCAGCGGCGTAGTGGTATTGCGTAAACAACTGGAAGCAACATAGGAAATCGTACCGGTAAATAACTTACCGAAAGGCGTTTACCATATAACTGACGGTTCAGTAACAAAATCATTCGTGATTCAATAATTGCTCGTTAGGCGGAATTTGCTTCAGCCAGTTTCCCCGCCGGTTCCTGCCTTTCGCTATTTTTGGTGGCCTTCGTCTGTGACGAAGGCCATTTTTGCAACAGGCTACGCTGCCACCTAATCGTTTTACTGCTTGCTGATGTTCGATCAGGTTTCGTTAGCTCAATGTATACTTGCCTGGATTTTCTTAGTGCCTGAAAAGCATCCAGTGCATCTGCGAAACAAGTCCTCCCCTTTCATCATACAGGTAAACAGTTTCGTCAGCACCAAGAATAAAATGGAGCGTGGCAGCATCGAAACTCCGGCTTGTTCCGGAGGACAAGGTCAGCGGGGGAAGAACATAGGTGTCCGTATCGGACCCCGGGGTTAAAACGGATTGCCGGATTTCAACCAATTTCCAATTCTGCAGGTTTACGCTGTTGCTTGTCTCATTTTTGATGGTCACAGACGTGTGTTGAACAACATCAGAAATATACACCTTGCCGGATAATGTACCGACTGTGTCCTCTTTCTTACAACAGGAAAATGCAAGAAGGAATGCTATCGTCAACAGCTTTTTCACACGTTTATTGATACTGCAAATTGACTGGAATTCGCTGCTCGTTGCAAGGTGGCAAATCACCTGAAAATGCATGATGACAGCCATCAACTGAAGAAGTGACGATCGACAGTCATAAAGCCAATTCGTTTCCTACCATGACTCGAACACAGCCGCGAAAGGATTTGTCAGGGAATGAAAAAAGCCATGTCCTCTAGACATGGCTGGTATCAACACCTTGTTTTCTGCTTGCATGGCCTGCAACAGGTAGAAGTCAAACAAGGTCGTGCTCCGGTTCTTCCCTGTTAATTTGCCCGCCCAAGGTAAAAGGGATAATCGCCGGGCGACTTCAAACCACTTTCATACGAGCCGGTAGAAGATGCAGCCGGGTCGAAGTAAAATTCGAGCCACTCCGCCAGGTTGGACGAGCTGTTGGCACCAACAAAAACCTTTTTGATTACGCCGTTCAAAACACTTTCGGCCGAAATGCGGTACTCCGTCACAGGGATATCACCGAGGTAATAATTGCTGTTGCCGGTTTGGATCGTGAATGTTTTCACCACCGGCGCGGTTGCGGAAGTGCCATCAAGGTATTTGGCGCCGCCGACCGGAGTCAGGGTCACCGTCACCTTTGTTCCGGCCGGCATCACGGGCACCAGGTCGTTGTAGTTGACAAGCCGCAGGGATGCACCGAAATACCCCCAGCCGTTTTCGTAACTGGCCGACCGGTCGGGGATGCGGCCACTGAGCTTCCACACAAAATCTTTTACAACGGCTTTGTCGTCGGTTGCAAATGCATCGTAGTCTGCATCGCTTTTCATACCGAGGCGAAGGTGATACACTTTATCCTGGTATTCCACCTCTTTCCATGCGTAGATTTTCCAGCCGCCAATGGATGACAGTTTCAGTTTATACCGGCCGTCGGCCCCTGTCGTTCCGTCAACATGGATGTTGTCGCCGGTTGGATTTTCGGCCCTGATTTTCACACCGGCCATCGGTTTGCCCTGGGCGTCAACGGCCAGGCCGCTCACCATATTGGCTTCAGCCGTTCCACCGCCTGTTGGCGGCACCGAAGGATCTTTGGCGCAGGAAGAAAACGAAAGTGCTGCGGTGATGGCCAGAAGAGCAGCGTAGCGGTTCAGGAAGAAATACTTTTTCATTTGCCAGGTTTACGTTTAATGGTTTCCGTAAAGCTAGCAGGGGCGATTTTCCCGCCGATCGTGAGGATGGATCAACTGTCAAAAGTAGTTCATCAACCGTAAAAAAATCAAAACACTTTTTCTCGACGGTACATCCACGCAATTTTGTCCTGATGCTGACGTGTAACGAAATCATCTTTCTACACGCCGGCAGCCAGTTAATCCGAAATAAGATGAACCTCTTTCGATTCCTTCCGTATTTCCCTGGCCAATGGCGTTCATCTGGTTCTTTTGTGCACGCTTAAACGGATTTTTGAGCCAGCGCAACCGGTAGGTTGCGTTTAATCAAAGTGCTGTCAACTGAACCATGTATTGGCGTGAACAAAAATTGAAAACGAAAATGGCTGTCCGGAGCAATGAAATCCAAACAGCCATTTGGTATAAGCGGAATCCTGCCGTTGTTAAACGCCTCTCCTGCCACCCAATAACTGGATCAGGAACAGGATAATCGCAATGACAAGAAGCGCATGGATAAGACCTCCACTAACATGAAAGGCAAACATGCCTAAAAGCCATCCGATAATCAGGATAACAGCGATGATGTACAATAAATTTCCCATGATTGATAGGTTGTAAGATGAAAAATGGTTATCGTCAGTACTTGTAAAATAATTCTGCCATTGTTGCAAAATGGCCCCTGCGGCAAGGCAAAATCCAGGAACATCCTGCTTTCAACGCTATTTCCCGGCCAGTAACGTTCACTGGAAACCTTATGGCTTTTCCATTTACTTATTTACTATCTTGTAAATCAATCTGCCCCTTTCAATAACACCTCGCTGGCCACCATTTTTTCTTTTTTATTCATTAAAAAACAACTGGTATGAAACGCTTACTCTTTTTCTGCGGCTTTGCCGTTCTCCTCTCCGCCTGCGCAAACAATGACACAAAAGTAAAAGGATCCACAACGACGGCACCCGACAGCGTGGCTGGCGCTGCACCGGCCCAACCCAAAGACCTGCCCTATACACCTGCCTATTCTGCCCAGTGGACCAACGAGGTCTCCGATGCTGATTTAAAAATGGTACTAACAACCTACAAGGATTGGGAAAACAACAACATGCAAGGGTTGGGCAGTGCCCTTGCCGATTCAGCAGTCATCGACATGTGGAACGGCGACCACTTTAAGAAATCGAATGCCGACCTGATGAAAATGTGGTCAACAAACAGGGACAGCCTGAGTTCTGTAAAGATTACCATGGATACCTGGAACAAAATGTACGCACCCGACAAGAAAGAAGGTTATGTCGTTACCTGGTATAGCGAGACCGATACCTATAAAAACGGTAAAGTGGATTCGGCCGACTACCACGATATCAACCAGGTGAAAAACGGGAAGATTGTCTGGTACGCACAATACAAGCGACCGAAAAAATAAACCGGCACTTGCCTGCCTTGCAATCGCTCAACTGCCTTTTGCCGAACGAAAGCCTGCATTACAAACGCAGGCTTTTTATTTTTTGCCTGCACCGGTTATCTATCGTTGTTATCGCTGCAGGGCAAGCCCTCTCCGGGGCATGATTTTCGATTATTCCATTTTTACTAAAATCAAAAACAATGAAAGAAGACGACAAAAAGCCACAGGAGCCGGAAAAAACGGCTGTGAAACCAACCGAAGAAGGCAAGGATGAAACAACCGAGATAGCAGACAGTGCTGTTTCACCCGAAACAGAAGAGAGTGATGACGAAGGCTATGTTGTGGTTGAATCGGGTTTGGGAATTGATGAATAACTAGCCCTTTTCCAGGTCAATTATCCAGTACCGGTTGGCATCCTACAATTTATTGTACAGTGGCAACGTTCGCCGGTAGTGGCGTGTGGCCAGGTTCGGTGTGGAACTGCGCTTTGGTGGGTCTTTTACACGAATTATTTCCTGGAACCTGGCATTGGCAATGCCACTCGTTGAGTCATTATTACGAAAAATTCCGTTTGCAAACCGGGCCTGTTTCAACACAGCATACCGGCTTTTTTATCAAGGCAGTTAATACGAAATCTACATGTTTGATAAAACGATCTTGTTTACCATCGGGCAGCAAATGAAGGATAAAGGGCTGTCCGTGGCGGTTGCAGAAAGCGTGACGAGCGGATTGTTGCAATGCGCCTTCAGCAATATCCCGGATGCTTCCGGCTTTTTCCAGGGTGGAATGACGGCCTATAATATCGGCCAGAAGTGCCGGCACCTGCTGGTGGAGCCGCTTCATGCCATTGCCTGCGATTCGGTTTCAGAAAAAGTGGCGCAGGATCTTGCCATGAATGTTTGCACGCTCTTTACCAGCAATTACGGTATCGGTATTGTCGGCTATGCCGCCCGGGTGCCGGAAAAAGGCGTTCGTTCACTCTACTCTTTTTTCGCCATCGCATTTGATGGAAAAATCGTTCAAACGGGAAAAATTGAAACGGATGCGGAAGAAGGTTTCCCGGCACAGCAGTACTACACCGAAACGGTCTTGCGAAAATTTTTATCCAACCTCGGTACTCATTCAAAAAACACCATTAACCACCACCAGGCGGGATAAATTACCGGGCAGACTGCCGCGTTTTTGTGGGAATTGTGTTACGGGGCAGTCGTTGATTTTCTTTTCCCTGGAAATCGCTGGCCACCTACGTTATTTTCCATGCTTGAAAGCCTGGATTTCTCGTTCGTGCTTCTTTGCCGCTTCGAGGCTGGGAAAAGTGCCAAGGTTTCGCCGCTTCCCGGTTTTTTCATCGGGCTTGCGGGAATAGATACGGTACTCACCTGATTTTAATTTCCTGATCATGTTTTTTTAAGATGCGGAACAATCCGCGTGCCGTATTGCTTCATTCCGGATTTTTGACCAATAACGGAACCGCCCGGAGCAAAAAAGAAATGGAGTTACCGACACCTCTCCTGTCTCGCTCTTTTACCCGGTTGCCCGGGAAAATGCGGAAGCCGGATTTGGAACCCTTGCCGATCCGTTTTAATTTGGGATTGGCTTCAAATTCCGTTGACACCTGAATAGCCAACGGGTTTCCGTAAATTCTTATTGAATAAAAATGGCCTTTTTCCAAACCATATCGGAGGACAAGTTCCAGGCAGATGCCGATTTCGTTGTCAAGGAGTCAAAAAAAATGCGCCGCATCATCGGCTCTTTCTTCCTGCTTATTTCGCTTTTTATGTTGAAAGATGTGTTATGGATGGGACTTCTTACCGCATCCATTGGGATTGGCGCTATCATTGCCAGCATGCGGGATGAAACGATCATGAAGATCAACAGGGACGGCTTTTTTTATTACGGCCGCCTTCTTACCAATTGGACAAATTTTGTTTCTGCCGAATTTATTGATGAAATGCCCGTTCAGTCGAGCAGTTCGGCCGGCCTTTCCGACCAGTTCTTTCTCTACATCAAATATTTCAAAGACGACAGCCCGGGGTGTTTTGCGCTGAAAATTCCGCTCACCAACACGCAGGATAAAGCGGAAGAAGAGATTCTTGCCGCCGTTCGTTTTTATTACCGAAAGAGTACAGTGATAGACTGAAATAGTTTCTCCACATTAATTGAAATGGTGTAAATTTTTGTCGACTAAGGCGGCTCTCCACATTGAATTGTTTGTCCTCACAGTCGATTTAAAATTTGCTCTGTACCTAACAAACCTCTGCTAATTTTATCGCTAAGTCATAAAATCACATTGAGCATAACAAAAGTCGATAAAACAGCAAAAACCCTTGCCTGTGCAAGGGCGAGAGGTTCAAAATGAAAGACCGTTAATTAACAATGATCCGTACATCGGTAAAACTTCCCTCGGTGACTGTCTTCGTCCCGGTTGCATTGGACCCGCCGGTTGCTGGCGCGGTAAACGAGAAAGTCCCGCTCATCTTTTTTGTAGTCAGGTCATATTTTGTGATCGTAAAAGTAGCACTGCCGCCGGTATTTGCTGTCAGGTAAACGCCTCCATCACTCGTTGTGTAAATTCCATCGGTATCGGCATCGTTTGCAGAAGAATGCGTTCCGGCCGTGTTGTTACCCGAAATTGCTATGCTGTTGCCTTTGTCATCGGTTGCAATCAATGTAAAAATATGGCTATCGATCGGCTGTGTGGCCAGGGCATCGTTCGACTGAAAACGGACACCATCAACTTTCGCTGTGACCGATGTATTCTTTGCGGGATCAGGATTGGTTGTCGTTTCTTTTTTGCAGGATGAAAAAATGACGACCAAGGCGGTTGCTACGATGCTTACAATTTTTGCTCTCATGATTTTTATTGGTTTTGAATGAGCTGCAAAAATGGAAATCGAGCCTCATTCTATTCTACGGACAACCAGCGATTTCCGGAAATCCGTAGTACTACGTATGACACCTTCATTCAATTCCGGAAAGGCTGTGATTGCTGCGTCCGTTCTGTGCGTTGGCTGCGTTTACCGATCGAGACTTATCAAATATTTATTTGATCGGTTTGGGGAATCAAAGTAGCTTTAAGAAAACCAATTGACATGAAAACAATTTTTACATGTCTCGCGGGCTTTACTCTTCTTGCTCTTACCACGTTATCCTGCCGCAAAGAAGGTCACGATGAAAAAAGACAATTCGTCGATTCACCCCAAACGGTTACCGCCACTGTACCAGCCGGTCAAACTTACACGATGACGATGGCCACTGAAAGCGTTGCCACCATTTCCCGGCAAGCCTCGCATTACGAACGCAGTGAAATCCTGCGGTCACTCGACGGCAGCACGGTTTACCAGTATGTTGCGGCAAAAGGATACACCGGGGCGGATGAAGTGACCCTACAACAGTCCATCACCTCGGCCACGTCGGGCGGTGGCTGCTCGGGTAGTTATGGCTCCGCACAAGCGACAACGACGTACAAAACGATCGTGATCAAGTTTGACGTCGCGAATTAGTTTTCCCGCCTGCACTTCCATTTTTATGCACGGACAGTATCGGCCTTCGTTTATGACGAAGGCTTTTTTTAAAACCAGTATCCGTGCATAAAGACCGATTACCGTGATTTCGCACGAAGAACACCTGGCCCGTAATTGCCATTCTGCTTACTTGCTGATCGCCTTGCACAATTAATTGTATAGGATTTGTGCTTGTGCCTGGACACGAGCAGACCATCTTCATCGACTACAAAACCAATCAAAGGAAACTGCAGACGTGCGGCGAGTAAAATCGAAGGCAAAGGAAAATTTTAACTCTCCGTAGCCGGTGTTCAATAAAATGAGGAAGGTAGAGTTGCTTCGTGCTAGAGCCGGGGAATTCTGTTGTGGATACGAAACTTGCGGCTGTTTCTGCGAATGCTCCAAAGGTCCATCAATCCGAACCGGTATGTCGCTGTACCCTGTTCTTGTGTTGCCTGCTCCAGGTTTTTTCCGTTTTCTGTTTTAATGTCTGTAGTACTTAAGTCGTTCTGCGTTGTTTGTAACGAGTTGTTCATGTAAAAAAGTTCAGGTTCGTCAAATGCAGTCGTGCGGACCATCTGAGAAAGATTGTATCACCTGTTTGAACACTTGTCCGGATACTGAATTTTTCAAACAGGGGTGCAAAGGTACTGGCGGTTGCGCTGCCAAACGCAGTCTACACGTTTTCGTGATGTTAAAACTCTTTCATGGTTCTGAATTGCCAGGTTTCTTTATTGTACAAAAACTATTTTTTCACCGTGCATTGCTGTTGGGGAACATTACCTTTCCCGGCTCCTTCAACAGTTCGTGTACGATCGCTTTGACCAGGCGGTTGCGAAGGCTCATTGCTTTCTTGGGAGGCACCAAATAGGTCACGACCACTTCAATCCAGGTATTGGCGTTGGTACGGAATGCGACGAAAGGATATTCCTTAATCTCCAGTTCATCCACCGGTGTTTGCTCCACCAGTTCTTTGAATTTACTGATGGCTTCTTTCATATTGTCGCCCAGTTCCCGTTTGGCCACTTCTTTAATGGTCTGTTCTACGTAGGCAAAATCGCTTTCGTAGGCGATGTGAAACGGGATCTCGTTCCAGATGAAAGGAAATTTTCGCCAGGAATAATTGTATACTTCCGATTGCAGTACAAGCGTGTTGGGAAAGCGAATCAGCCGGCCGCTGGGCACATCGTTGGAAAGATAATCGCCGTGGAATTCCCAAAGGGTGGTGTCGAGATAACCGATTTCCACCACGTCGCCGGTGAATTGACCAACCTGTATGCGATCACCAATCCGGTAAGGAGTCCGGATAATGATATAGAACCAGCCAATAAGCGATGAAATAGGTGTTTGCAGGGCAAAGCCGAGGATCAGCGAAACAAGTCCTAGGGAAACGGCCGCGGTGTACCATTTCGAAAAAAGAAACGTAACCACGATAAACGCGGCCAGCAGGATGCTTAGCAGGCGAACAAGACGGATGATATTGTATTCCGCTTTTTTTGTGTGGGCTCTTTTTGCAACGACGGCTTCGATGCTCCGCGCAACAATCAGCACAATGGCGATTGCAGAGCCGGCCAACGCCAGTCGCTGCAAAATTGTACGATAGGTTCCGAAGAGATCAAATACATGAAAACGAAGAAGAAAATAGGTGGCGATACAAACCAAACCGAAAATGATGTAGGTGATGATCCAGGCTTTGTGCGGGCCCTCTGCCTTAACTTCCCTGTATTCCTTGTTGATTTCCCTGTTCGTTTTGACATCCATGAAAAAACCACAGCGATAAATGTGCCGCACCCACCTATGGTCGACTTTCGCGGGACAAAGCCCGGGTTTCTTCGTACCGCAAGGCCCCTCTTACAATGAGGTATTGCGCCGCGGCGTAGGTCGCCATTACCATTGAACCGAGTTGCCAGAGCTTCAGCACGAAAAGATTGATGGCCAGGACGGAATCTGAAAGCACAAAAAGAAAGGCTCATGCCATGAAGTAAGCAGAGACAGCGGGTGAAATTTGCCGGCGGGTATTGACGGCCAGCAGCAACATGGTACCGATGGCCAGGCTATAAAAAATGACCGGCGCTGTCAATTCGCCCAGATGTGGAATGAGAAAAGCCAGCAACAACAAAATATACAAAAGCACTGGTATCGCCACCAATGGTTGCACATGTAGCAAGCCTTTCTTCTCCTTGCCAACCTGTAAAAAATAAAAGACATAGGAAACATGTGCAAGCAGGAAGGCCGAAAGGCCGGGAATGAAAAATCCTTTCGCCTGCAACAGCATATCACCGCACCACGAAAAAAACAGCGCTGCAAGAATGAAAACAACCGGCCGGACTGTTGGAGGTTTATTATAGGAAAATATCGCCAGCAATAGCAACGGCATGAGTAACGGCTTTGCGAGCCATCGCAATTCTTCCATTTGAGTCCAAATGAAAAACTGGTCAAGGAGGACAAAAAGGAAATAAACCCCGAAACATGTTTTGGCTGCTTTCATTACAGGATGATTACCGCACCAAAATAAAAAATTGGTGATCCTCCGGCAATTGTCATTGCTGTGGAATTTTTTGCAGTCATTTTCGGCAGACCGACCCTGTCTTTTGTCGCTAAATTCAAAAGGTCAGAAAGGCTTTGCCGTACAAACGGGGTTGTTTAGGTTTGCAGCATGCCATTACATTTTTCCGATTCGTCTCTTCATCATTTGGATCTCCACCGGGACGCCCTGTTTGTGTTTGCGCTTGGCATTGAAGCCGCCGGCGAGTTCGAAGATGTCAACAAGGTAGTAACCGGTTCGGGAAAGGTGGCAGCGGCCTATGAACTGACAAAAGCCGTTCAGCAGCACAGGCCCAAACTCCTTATCAACCTGGGATCGGCGGGAAGTAACCGGTTTAAACGCGGTGAGGTTGTTTGTTGTACACAGTTTATCCAGCGGGACATGGATGCAAGGGGACTTGGCTTTCAAGCCTACGAAACGCCGTTTTCGGGAATGGAACCGGTTTTGGAATACGGCATCACAATCGAGGGCTTGCCGCCGGGTATTTGCGGCACAGGCGACAATTTCGAAATGAACCACCTCTCCACCGACTATACCGTTGTCGATATGGAAGCTTATTCCTTTGCCTACGTTGCCCAGAAAGAACAAATTCCCTTTCTCTGCCTCAAATATATTTCAGACGGTGCCGACGGCGCAGCTGCAGAAGACTGGCTGGTGCAGGTCCACCATGCCGCAGTGGCGTTCAAGAATATTTTGTTTCCCCGCCCCTGATCGAAGACAAATGTTGCGGCTGACGTCCAGCAAAGCTGGATAACCGGTTGCTTTTTGAATTTGCGCGAAAAGCCATTAAGTAAACAATGGCTCAAATCCAGACCGGCTGCGCTACATAGTTGTCCGGATCGTAGGTTATGTATTGAACAAAGCGGGGGACCGTCCCGTGATTGGCTGTCGCACAATGTGGGAGGGCCTGGTGCCAGATCACCAGGTCTCCGGCATTTCCCGTCACCGGAACAGGCTGCAAGGTTTTTACCGCTTCGTCACGGGGATTGACACCTGGCGGCAATTTCCGTAACCATGATTCGACCTGGTGATGAAATCCCGGTACGCAATGAAACGCACCCATTTTTTCATCCACATCATTCAGATAAAGCAATCCCTGGAGCTTGAATGGAATGGGAAGTGATAGACTGACATCCCAATGCAATGGACTTCCCTTAAAACGAAATGTCGCCGTTTCCGGCGGGTTGAAACTAACCTTGTCGACCACAAGATGAATCGGCGCCTGCCCGTACAACTGGTCAAAAGCCTTCCGGATGCGGGCCGCTTTCCGGTTCGCCTGCAGTGCAGTGTGATGGTAAAATGTTACCATCAGGCCACGCAGGTCTTCCTGTTCATTGTACCAACTGGAAGGGGCGTCCAGGCGAGCACCCAGGTGGTAAAGAATGGCCGCAATTGCATCGCGGCATTGTTCAGGAGGCACGGCATCACGTAAAACGACGTAGCCATGTTCGTGAAAAAAGGCAAGTTCGTTTTCATCCAGTGCATTTACTTCGTGCGTATCTGTTTGCACCACAGAATTTTCAGCAACCATCCACGCCAAAAACGCCTCCAGAGACGGCCTTTCGCCGTAAAGAAAACGAAGCGTTTCTTCCAAGCCCTTTCCCTGCTTGTTTATGATCTGTAACAGCTCGCTCCACTTGCTGCTTTCAACCGTTTTTTGCTGCAGGGAGTTTCGCCATAACTCTTCTAAAATCGCTTGGGTGTCTTGCGCCATTGGGGAAATGTAAAGATTTGTTCACAGGCAATGGCAGGTTCCGGAAACCTGTTTCGTCGTGGGAAAAGCACTGTATTTGTCCTGTCGCTCGTTGAATTATTGAAAAAAAAATCGCAGCCACCGGCGCATGTTTTTATCGCGACGTGTGTTTTGGTGAAATAAGTTGAATGGGAAAACGTATTCCCATAAACCGGTGGCCTGTTTTTGCATTGCCGATGGACCACCTCACCGGCGAATGAGTAGGTTCCAGTGGGAACCAAACGATCAGGCACCTTCGGGCACCTCGCCCAGGTTGTTGTCGGAATAAAACTTATCCCGTACAGATGTAAACTCGCTGATCAGAGACGTGCTTTCTGTTACCATTGCATCGATCTTTTCGTGAAGATCAGGCAATTTGTCTTCGAGCAGTTTATTGGCCAGGTTCATATTTTCCGTTTCTGCCTGCGCCACTTTCTTCAACAAAGCCGTACTGCTGTTTTGGATATCTTCCAACTCACGCAGAATCTTGTTCATAATGGCCAGCTTTTCAGTATTGTCCATGGTATCTTTTTTTATGCGTTGACGAAAATCCCGTAGGCCCGTTGCCGGTTGGGAAAAGTTACGACAATAATTGCAAGTCGACGTTTCAGTTCTCGTTGAGGGCTGAAAAATTGGCAAGTTTATTTAGCGCCGGTTTCAAAGAATAGAGGCAGACGATATGGCTTTGATTAAAGCGTCTATCCATAACCGTCTTTAAGTTTTGGCTGAATGTTGGTGCCATGTTTAAGAGGATCCGTAAAAAATGGAAAAGAAGTGCAAAAAGGAATTAAACGAGCAGTTGTGCTGCGAAATCTGCCAGGTGTTTCACTGCCGCCATTTCTGCATTTGTAGGTTCCCGCTGTTCTTTGAAGTAAGTGCCAAAGGTACCCAATACCTTACCTTCACTTGTTTTGATGGGCATGCTCCAGGCACCGGCAAAACCCAGGGACAGTGGTAAGTGTCGTAATTCGGCCCATTTATCGTCCGATTTAAAATCCTTTGTAATCACAAGCATACCGGTCGCTGCTGCCGACGCGCAGGTGCCGAGAAAAGGATTTGGTTTTAACCCGTCGATAGCCGTTAGGTAATCCGTGGGAAGTTTGGGCGAGCTACCGTTTCGCAGCAAACCTCGATTGTCGAGCAGGAGGATCGAACAGACAGCGCCGTCACCAGCAATTTCTTCACCGGCATTTATAAGGCAGGCAAGCATCTCGCTTTGTTTTTCGCCATCTTTATGCATCTGTAAAGCATGACTCTCCGCTTTTTCTACAATTTCATCCAGTTGACGAAAGTGTGAGGCCATTTCTTCCTGTTGTAGATCGTTCATTTGCACATGTAACCGGTTGATTCGAATGCACTAAATATCCGCATTTTTTGCGGATTCGGGCATGGAAATTCGGGTAAAAACTGTTTCGCCTCACTGTTAGTTACCGGTTATTTTTTGGCATATAAAATCACAATCGTGATCGGCTTGCAGGCAGGAAGCGGATCAGTATCCTGCTTTCACCTCTTTTTCTGCTTCGGTACAAAGGGCTGCACGATGGAGAATTAGTTTTTCTTTATCCATATCAAACGTAAGCTCGACCCACCCTTGGTAATTTTTACCTTGCGTCTCGAGTTGTATGGGAAGATATTTATGAACTGCATTCTTCCAGGCTCCCTCCCAGTAACTTCCTGCAATCATCATGATTTTTTCTGTGAGGACAATAGCGGAAATCTCCCACCAGTCGTAACCGACCATAATTGGAGAAATTGGGTCCATCCTGTTCAGCACCGGCGAGTGGTCGTCCGGGTCATTCAGCAAATTGCTGTGGATGGTAGAACTGGCAATGAATTGCAAACGATCGCGTTGCAACAACGGGTCACCAACCAGTTGCACATGGAACCAAAAATCAGTTTTTCCATCGCCATTGATGTCGAATCCTTTGCCCTGCAGATATTTGACTTCTGCATTGCCTAAGTCGAGGTAATGCATTTGCGGGTGCTGGTTAACCGGAGATGGCCGTTCCGGTTGTTTGTGGCAGGCCGTCAGCAGCAGCGTAGCCACTGTAAAAATGAGAAGATGGCGCATGACTTCATCCTATTTTATAGATGGATAAGTCAAATTTCAGGCTTCTTCTGTCGGCTGAAAAGCAAAAAAGGAAGAATTAGTGAATGTGTTAGATGAACTGTCGAAAAGTGGTCGCAGGTTGTTTAAAGACTAATTTTTTTTCATATTCAACGGTTTGGTCCATGATCTTTTTCATCAACCAGTATAACTGCTCCTACTGATTGAAACCGAATGGTTCGGACACCCACCGCAAGGCAGTTAGCAGTCGTGTATAGACTTGGCCGTCGACTCAAAAAGTACTCGTATTTGTTGCAGCCTACTGCCATATTGACCAACAATTTCGCAGTCCGCAGAAAGTTTTGTATAAAACGAACACTCATTTTTCGAAACGCATAACGGGGTATGCATCGTTATTCATTCGAAATGTGGCCGGTAATTTGATGAAGTATTTTAAACTTTTTGATTATGGCAAATGATAGAAACAATATCAATAGAAATAGATTAGATAACAGGGAGGACAGCAAGGGATTGAATCCTGACCCCGAAACGCTTCATACAACAGACCCACAGGAACACATGGATGGCCCTGTTTCCTCTTTGATGCACAAAACAGGCGAAAGCTTTGAAACAGATCAAACAAAAAATGAGGCAGACAACGAAAAAGAAAGAAAAATGTAGGTTCTGCTTTTACAGTAATTCAAAGGTTATTCACAGTCGTCAACTAATCGTACGGCCTGCATGAAAATTGTAGGCCATTGTCTTTTTCGAGACTCAGATCACTTCAATTTTAGACCTGGTGAAACATCTCCCCATCCGGTTAACGCCCTTGATTCAAACTTTTCGCATGAATTTTTATGGGCAAAAAACCGGCAACCCCACCGTTTGGCCAGTACGATCGCCGGTTGAACAAACCAAAACAAATGATCAGCTGGTTTTATCTTTCATTTTGTTTTTGGTTTTCATTCCTTTTTTCATGCCCATGTGCTTCACAGTGCCATCCATCATCACGCAGTCACCATTTTTTAGCATCATGGTTTTGCCATCTTTCATTTTCACCGTGCCATCTGTCATGACAATGGTGCCGTTTTTCATCGTCATGTCTTTGTCCATCATCATGGTCTTACCACCCATCATGCTCATCATCTTCCCGTCTTCCATCATGACACAGTCTTTGGACATCTTGTCTTTGTGTTTGTTTTTGTCCTGGGCTTGCATCGTCAAAAATCCCAGGCTGAACAGGCAAAGGAGAATCAGCTTTTTCATGATTGTTTGTTTATGGTTAGTGAATAAGAGACATGCTGGTTGGTCAGGGTTTTTCAGATGAAAGGAACTGAACGCTTCACAAGGGTAATGATCGTGTATTGATTTTGTGGGCGGTTTGCAGCCTTTAGTTTCCGTGACGGTCGTTAACAAAGGGTCCGTATCCTAAAATTAAAAATTGGAAGGGGAAATCGCCAACTAATTTTTCCTGCGTCGTTACATGAGTAGCCTGCTTTCCGCGCAGATTTTTAGTTCACCGTGAATCGCGGCAAACGCCTTTTGAAATATCTTCATCTTTTTTTCAACTTACCTGCAATGGGAAAACGAACCGATTACATTAGCTGGGACGAATATTTTATGGGGGTGGCGCTGTTAAGTGGCCTGCGAAGCAAAGACCCCAATACACAGGTTGGCGCCTGTATCGTCAGCCGTCAAAACAAGATCGTTGGTGCCGGCTACAACGGGCTTCCGATGGGTTGCCAGGACGAGGCGTTTCCATGGGAGAAAAACGGTGATTTTCTTCAGACCAAATATCCCTATGTCTGCCACGCCGAACTCAATGCAATCCTAAACAATATTGGAATGGACCTGACGGACTGCCGTATCTACACGGCTTTGTTCCCATGCAACGAATGCAGCAAGGCCATTATCCAGTCGGGTATCAACGAAGTCATTTTCCTGAGTGATAAATACGATGGTTCCGACGTTTCGGTAGCCAGCAAGCGTTTGCTCGATACGGCAGGCATTGTTTACCGGAAGGTGGATGTACAACGGGATGGAATTGTGCTTTCGTTTGATGAAAAAAGCGTGTAGGCTGCCTATCGCCTGCTATGCCGTTTTGCACGACGGCTGTTTTTTGCCACCGCCTTCTTCTTTGCCGGCATTTTCGCAACGGTAACCTTGGGTGAGTATTTGACATAAGGCATCGGGTTCAGCCAACCACTGCCTGGCGAAATCCCAAAATGAAGGTGCGAAGGCATATGGCGTGCATTGCCGGTATTGCCAACCGTACCGATCACCTGGCCCTTGCGAACGTGCTGCCCTTCTCTCACCAGTTGCCTGTCGAGATGAGCATAATAGGCCGTCCACGGATGACTTGCCGATTTCAGCCAAAGCGTATTGCCGCCAATTGGGGTGTGGTCCTTATTGACAATAACACCGTCACAGACTGCGACGACCGGTGTTCCTTTCCGGGCATAAATGTCGATGCCCTTGTGCAGCCGCCGGCCACCATCACGACTATCACCCCAAAAACCTTTGATATTGCTGCGCTTCCCTGCAACCGGGAAATCCAGGGACCGGCTTAGAGCCCTGGTCGGCGACTTCCGCGCCGGGTTTGTGGCAAACGAAAACGAAATGAGAGCAATCGAGAGGAACAGGAGGCAAAGAGACAATTTTTTCATCCGGCAACTGCTTTGTCTTATTAAAGGAATCCGGGATGTTTTATTTTCCGGTTTTTGCTAATAGTTTCTTAATAGCGCGGAAGATTTGCCACCCCTTCACGGTAGAAGGGGTACGAAGGCCTGGTGCAGATGCCACCGGTACAAACTGCAGGTGGCTCCAAAGACCGGAAACATGACAGAAGCATACAATCAGCGCTAGTCCGGCGATTGTACGTTCAAATCTCTTTCGTAATGAATGACCAAAGGTTCAGTAGGCAAGCCCCCGGTTGTGTGAAACGCTTTCAATCCAGGCTTTTACTGCTGGCACGTCCTTGTTCAGCTTTTGCGCAAGCCTATTTAACATCGCGTCTTCTCCATCAGCCTCCAAATCCAGATCTTCCTTTGTCAGTTCCGGGTTAATTTCCAGCAGCATTTCCCGGACTTCCGCCCAAGGCGCCTCCAGTTTCAGCGTATGGTTTCCCATTTTTTCTTTTAAAATTAGGCTATTCTTCCGGCTCAGGAAGAAGAGCCTCCTATCCTGCCGGCTGTATTGCTTTACTCCCGGGCAAGGCCTTCAACCAAGATGGAATTAGCCTCGTTGGATTACTCCCTGTTTTCAAACCGCTTGTCGGGAATAAACCAGATGATGGCCACCAATACATATAATGCAAAGCCGATCAGGGGATGCAGAAAACATAAGCCGATACCGATACCATAAATGGCAACCGACAACTTTCCCTTGCGGTCATTCCCCAGCGCCCTTGCAAAGTCGGAGTTTGTCCCATGCAGTTGAGTGATCGCATGTGCCAGGATGTAATAGGCAACGCCGGCCATGAGCATGATCGCCCCATACAATGCGACCGGCGCCGTCGTAAACGAATTTTCTCCCATCCACCCCGTTACAAAAGGCACCAGTGACAGCCAGAACAGCAGGTTCATATTGGCCCATAGAACGCGGCCGTTGACCTTCTGTGAAGCATGCAACATGTGGTGATGGTTGTTCCAGTAAATCCCGATGTAGATAAAACTTAAAAGGTAGCTGGCAAATACCGGCAGCAGTGGCTGCAGGTCGGCCAGCTTGTCGCCGTGCGGCACCTTCATCTCCAGCACCATGATGGTAATGATGATGGCCAGCACGCCATCGCTAAATGCAACCAGACGTTCTTTTCCCATACGTTAGGATCCGACGAAATTATTGCTAATTGTAAAACCTGCCAATATGCTGGCGACTTGACAGGCCTCCGCATTCCCAAAAAAACGTTTTCAACCAAAGTGCTCTGTTCTTCCGGTCGCCACCTGCCCAGTTGGTCCCAGCCATTTTCAGGAAAAAAAATGGGCCTTTTCAAGCCCATTTACAGAACAGATGTTAATCCCAGCCGTTTGCCGGTAGCATGGTGCAATTACATTAAACGATCATCCTGCAACCATTTCTTCTTTCTTCTCACCTGCGGCCACGTTCAGCGTTTCGGCTCCTTCACAGACAATGATGACTTTGATCGCATTTTCCAGGCCGGCATTCCCAAAAACCTTGTACGCTTCGAGCATATCGCTCAACGTAAAGTGGTGGGTGATCAGTTTCTTCGGCTCCAGTTTGCCGGATGTGACGTTCTTCAGCAGCATGGGCGTGGTAAACGTACTGACAAGGCCCGTCGTCAGGGTGATGTTCCTGATCCACAACTCCTGCAGGCGAAGATCGACACTGTGACCGTGAACACCGATGATAGCGACATGCCCACCCGGTCTGACGATCTGCTGGCAAACATCAAATGTCGCCGGGACGCCAACAGCTTCGATGGCGACATCCACACCGTCCTTTGTTTCTGCCATTATTTTTTTGACAGGATCTTCCGTTTCTGAATTGATAATATCCGTCGCACCAAATTTTTTCGCCACGGCCAGCCGGTTGTTATCGAGGTCGATCATGTAAATTTTTGCCGGCGAATAGAATTGAGCGGTCAGCAAGGCCGACAGACCGATCGGCCCAGACCCAACGATGGCCACGGTGTCGCCGGGCTTTACCTGCCCGTTCAATACCCCGATCTCGTAACCGGTCGGCAAAATATCGCTTAACATGACCAGGGCTTCCTCATCGGCACCGAAGGGGATGTGGTGAAGACTGTTGTCGGCATGCGGTATGCAAACGTATTCGGCCTGTGTACCGTTGATCAGGTGACCCAGTATCCAGCCACCATCTTCGCAGTGCGCATACATGCCTTTTTTGCAATATTCACAGGTTCCGTCGGAGGTAATGCAGGAGATCAGGACCCGGTCGCCTTTTTTAAAATTGCGGACAGCGGCCCCGACTTCTTCCACCACGCCTACCCCTTCGTGGCCCAGTGTGGTGCCGGGCCTGACGTCGGGAACCTTTCCTTTAAGGATACCAAGGTCTGTTCCGCAGATCGTCGTGCGGGTCAGCCTGATCAATGCATCGGTGGGTTTGCTGATCGTGGGAACCGGCACCTCTTTCAACTCGATCGTGCCCGGGCCTCCATAAACCAGCGCTTTCATTGTTTCTTTCATGTCCAGTTTTTTATGTGTGATAAAATGTAGCGTTGTCGCAATCGGGTAACGATTTGTTTGAAAAGGGAGACGGATGATTACCAGTTACACGTTTTTCAAACCCTGAAATTACACCGGCCGACAGCCTCGGGGTCCTGACAGTCATCAACGAACCGGCTGACACCTATTACCCTTTCTGAACCGAGACGATCAAGCCGGCAACGCAATTCCTGCAGAACATCGATTGAGCTTGAACTGTTCTCCGCCCGCGGGACACTGTATCTTTACCACATGCTTACCCGTATTATCCCATCAACCGGTGAAACACTGCCGGCCATCGGCCTTGGCACCTGGCAAACATTTGATGTCACGCCACCCCGCTATCCGGCTTTACAGGAAGTGCTCAGCACCATGCAGTCAGCTGGCGGCCGCTTGATCGATACCTCACCGATGTATGGCAAGGCAGAAGAAGCCCTGGGAAATGTTATTGCCGGTATGCCCGGGCAAAACAGCTTTTTTTATGCCACCAAGGTCTGGACACAGGGCGCAGAAGCCGGGCGGTCGCAAATAGAAACGTCTTACCGCCTACTGAAACGGGACTCGATGGATCTTATCGAAATCCACAACCTCGTCGACTGGAAAACGCACCTGCCCTACCTGCGCCAATTGAAAGATGCGGGACGGCTTCGTTATACCGGCATCACGCACTACCTCGACAGCAGCCACGAAGCCCTTGCGGATGTCATCCGGGAGGAGCCTGTTGATTTTGTGCAGTTCAATTACTCCATTCTTTCGCGGCATGCCGAGCGATTCCTCCTGCCGCTGTGCAGTGAAAAAGGTGTGGCAACCCTTATTAACCGGCCATTTGGCGAGGGAAGTCTTTTCCGTAAAGTTGGCGACAAGCCGCTGCCTTCCTGGGCAATCGAACGCGGCATCAAGGATTGGAGCGCTTATTTTCTTTCCTTCATTCTCTCCCACCCGGCCGTCACCTGCGTTATTCCTGCAACGGGCAATGCTGCTCATGCCCTGCAAAATTTTAAGGCAGGCAAAGCAGCACTGCCTGACGAAGAACTTCGAAATAAAATGACTTCTTATATCACCTCGTTATAAGCAACAGAAATCCGTCAGTTTATCCAAACTGGAAAGTTGATTCAGGTGATTCAAAGCGGAGGAAATTTTTGTACCTTTTATATCCCATTCTCCCAGTGAATTAAACCACAACTCCCTGCTCTGCGAAGACGGCCTCTTTGATTTTTTTCTCCATCAAAACGCTGTCAATCATGAAACGAATCTGTTTACCACTTTTGCTTCTTTTAGGGTTTGTACACGCATCCGGCCAGCAACGACTGCTTACCCAGGGCGCAACCGTATTAAAAGGAACCCTTGTCCGCGTTTCGGACCCGTTTCACCCGGACCGGAAATTCCGTCCCGCAGTGGTCAGGAACGAAGAAGGGATTATTGGCAAAAAAGAACAGGCCGAATTTCAACCGGTATCTCCCTATCCACTCTTGCAACAAAAACGGGATGAAGGCCTGCAATCCACCGCTGCAAATAGGCCGCCGGAGTCAGTTGCCGCCTTCGACGGTCTTGGTTATTCGAATGTCTGTCCCGCCGACCCGACAATGGCCGTCGGTCCAAACCACATCGTTCAGATGGTAAACGACCGTTCCGGCACCGATCTGCAGATCTGGGACAAGGGCGGTAATGTGCTGATGGGGAAAAAATTGCTAAGCGACATCACCGGTGTCCAGGGATATGGCGATTGTATCGCCCTGTATGATGCACTTGCAGACCGGTTTATCCTAACGGAAATCCAGTTTGGAAGTGCTCTTGGATTTACCATCGCTATTTCTGCGACCGGAGACCCACTTGGCGCTTATTACACCTATGTTTTTCCCAATACGGTCCTGACCGACTATCCCAAGTATTCGGTTTGGACAAATGCCTATTATGCCAAAACAAATGACTTCCGTCCGCAGGGCGGTAGTTTCAGCTATGTTGGTGAAACCCTGTATGCCTTCGATAAACAGGGCATGCTTAATGGAAACAAGACGATTGATGTGCAGACACTCAGCTTGCCGCCATCGAATGCGTTTTTCTCCATGTGCCCGGCAGGTTTAGCCGGTGCAACGCCCCCGCCTTCCGGTACCGGCGGCCTGTTTGCCTACATGAATGATAACACGTGGACAAAATCCGGCACAGACAGCATTGGCGTCGTGGAATACAGCGTCGATTTTACCAACCCGGCCAACTCGCATTTGACGTCAACCAGCTTTGCCGTCGCTGCCTTTGATCCCGGCGTTCAAAACATTGCCCAGCCCCGGTACCAACGACTCGATGCCCTGAGCATGCGTATAATGAACCAGCCGGTCTACCGACAACTTTCTGCGTCGGCATCCCTGGCACTCGCTTTCCCGGTGTTGGTGAACAAAGGAAAGCCTGTTGCAGGAATCCGGTGGTTTGAATTGAAAAACGCCTCCGGTAGCTGGCAGGTGAACCAGCAAAGCACCTTTTCTCCGGACAATATGGAGCGCTGGCTTCCGAGTATCAGTATAGATGGCGAAGGCGGAATTGGCCTGGCGTACAATGTTTCGAGCCTTTCACTCGCTCCCTCGATCCGCTTTACGGGGCGACGCAGCACTGACCCGCTGAACACCATGACAGTGGCGGAAACATCGCTCCAGGAAGGAAGCAGCGGCAGTATGTGCTACGGCCGTTATGGCGATTATAACCATCTCGTCATTGACCCTTCCGATAACAGCACATTTTGGTTCACTGCCATGTATAACAGCAAACCGCAATGGTCAACAAAAATCGGCTCGTTCAGCATTGGCAGCAGCCTTTCACCGGCTCTTACCGTGCGAAACACAACTGCCGGCGACCGTGTGGCGGCGAATACATTCCGTGTTTATCCAAACCCGGCTCACGACAAACTAACGGTAACCATTCCCTCGTCAATGACGAAACCCGTTTTGCAGGTTCTCGACATGAACGGAAAGGTTGTTGGCCTTTACCGGCAAACCGGACAAACTGTGGATGTAAACACGGCCGGCCTGCCACGGGGCATTTACCTGCTCCGGATAACCGCAGGAACTACGGTGCGCCAGGTGAAGTTTGCAAAAGAGTAGCCTGCGCATTTTGAAAATTGCATGTGCAACATTTTAACTGCACGCAAATTCAAAGGGCATTTTCGACCGAAAATGCCCTTTTTCAAAACGAACCCTGCCTGCCCGGTGGCAGGTTACTGTTCGATACGCTCCCAGGTGGTTTCACTGGTGGCTTTTACCTGCATGGTGCCATTGGATGTAATTTCGACATTGCGAAGCCGGTAGTAACCGGATACGTAATCTTTGGGAATGGAAAATCCATCCAGCGTGGCTTCTGAAGGAAGGCTTCCGCCATCGCCGGCAGCAGTAATCCGGAGTACTTCAATTTTTTTCATGGGACAGAAGTACAAAACGGCTTCATTCCAAAAACTTTTTTCCAACCTCACTGGCGAAATATTGGCGGTTACCGTCTCGCCGTGTGTCATGTTTTCATCCTGCATTCTTTGTTTGAGAACATGAGGTTGGGAAGAAGTCGTCAGAACAACCTGCGTGGTTTTTTGCTGCGCCGGTGCAGACCCTTTGGCACCGAAAATGCTTCCGAAAAAGGAGGTGTTTTCTTTTTTCATATGTGGTGTTTTAATGGTGAAAAAATCCATCGTGCGTCTATCGGTTACGGATCGGGACAAGAACACCTTTCCTGGCTGAAGATTTTTCCAGATTATTTGTACAAAGCCGGTACAGAAGTCAGTTCTGGAGGAAGACGAACAAGCGGAAGAAAACCATTTTTTGCAGGAGAGCCAGATTAATGCGATGACAAAACTTCTACGTCGCTAAGGCCTTGTTCGCAATAACAATTTAGGAAAAAATGTGCAGACTTCCATGCAGGTATTTTATTTTTCTGATGGCTTTTTTTATACTGCATTCTTGCGGTTCATTTAAGATGGGGGATCGAAATTCTGACCAAGGAAGGCTTTCTGCTGCCGGGAAATTTCTTCATTTCAAAAGACCCCGGAAGATGTCTTTTTAATACTGGTAGCGCACAGGTTATAGAAAGCAAGGAACAGTTTTCCAGTGATCATCCCTTCATTATCCAACGAGACAAAATTTGCCCGAGCAGTGCTTGCCCATCTTAAGCGCAAACTTTCCAGTTCACTTGCGAAAGGATAAATGAAACTAATTTTTTCATTTGCCTTTTGAAGACCATTTTTGACGCCCGACTACAGATAGACGAAACAATCACCGCTGGGGAAAGCATCGCTTTCCTCCCTTCTTTCATCTGTCATCCTTCATCATGCATCCATTCGCGACACCAACTTTGTAACGGGATAATGTAAGTTGCTTCCGCTGGCAGCAAGCTCACCTGTTGGCTTCTGCGATCCTTTCTTTTCTTTGTATTCAAACTACGGCTTTTTGCCAATCATGAGAAAAAACAGAATCAATCATGAACAATTTGAAAGACAAAGTTGCCTATATCACAGGCGGGAGCAAAGGAATTGGTTACGGTATTGCCACATCACTTCTGGAAGAAGGCATGCGGGTCGCGATCACCAGCCGCCACCTGGCTGCGGCACAAGAAGCCGCGTCTTCTCTGAGTAGCGACAGTTCGCGGGTACTGGCGCTGGAATCGAATGTGGGAGAGTTAAAAAGCGAACAGAAAGCAATTGCCGCGGTGCTTGCCCATTTCGGGCAACTGGATGTCGTGATTGCCAATGCAGGTGTTGGACATTTTGCCCCGATCGATCAACTAACGGAAGAAGACTGGAAACAAACGATCGACACGAACCTAACCGGTGTTTTCAACACGGTGAAAAGCAGCATCGACGCTTTAAAGTCAGCACAGGGTTACATCATCACGATTGCCAGCCTTGCCGGCACCAACTTTTTTGAAACCGCCTCGGCCTACAACGCCAGCAAATTTGGCCTCGTCGGTTTTTCGCAGGCCATTATGCTCGATTTGCGAAAATACGGGATCAAGGTTACGACCATCATGCCGGGCTCCGTGGCCACACATTTTAACGACCATACGCCGTCTGAAGCCGATGCGTGGAAGACCCAGCCCGAGGACATTGGTCAAATTGTAAAAGACCTGCTGCACATGCATCCGCGAACCCTGCCCAGCAAGGTAGAAGTCCGGCCATCGCGTCCGGCCAAGGGCTAGTGCCGGATCCAGATTGATATTGGGATAACTGGATAGTGGATGATTTTATGCCAGGGTATTTAAATATCGCAATATCCTGTCAGCCGCTACCGGGGTGAACATAGCAGAAAATTTCAAAAAAGGATACAAAACTTACCTAACATGAAAAGGGGTGCGAAACATTTTGTTTCGCACCCCTTTTTTCAAAAAATCAACTCTCACCTGTTAATGCACGGCAACAAGGGTTTCTTCGGCCTGGTAGGTTTTCAGAACAGGCTCTTTGCTGAAAAAATCCTTTAGCTTTCCAACCAGCTCTTTGTAAAGGCCCGATCTTTCGTACGCCTCGGCATCGGCCTGTGATTGCCATTCGGTCAGTGAAATGAAATCTTCCGATTTGTCATTTGGTTCCAGTAAACGTACGTTCAATAGACCCTTTTGTTTGCGAAGTGCCGGAACGATGTCCTTCATGTAAAGTGCTTTTGCTTCTTTGACAGCTTCCGGTGAGAATTTGCAGAATGTAAGCCGAACGATCATATATGCCTCCTTTTTTTGAAGTTGCTGGACAACGTTTCCAGGGAAGGCGAATTGCTGGATAAAGGTAAATGATTCTGACAGCTACCAGCTTTTATTTCCGGAGTTTTCGAGACCCTGCTTTTTCGCATTGTGCAATTAAAAAATCAACATGCCGGTGTTCACGAGGAACGAAACGCTGAAGTTATCATTGGCCGCGGGAAGGTAGTAATCAAAAATTGCCTGGGGCTGCAGAAAAAACTTTCCCCTGGCATATTCGGTTTTCAGCGTTGCATTCAACGAAAGCGGCTGAAACTTCATGACATTCGTCAGCACCAGGTTTTGCGGTCCCGTGATGGAGTATTTTGAACTGTTCTTGCCCGTTGCCGTCACGTTGCTGGTTTGGTTAAAGCCAAACTGTTGGGTACCGCTTATAAAACCCAGTTGCGGCGTTACCCGCAGGTAATCGTTTGCCGAAAAGACCTGCGGCCAGGAAAAAGTATAGCGTAATGAAGCCAATAAATTGAAGTCAGCAACCTGGTTGATTGTTGTAATAGTGCGGGTGATACGGAGCTTTTTGATCTTTTCACTTTGTACCGTTACGGCTTTTTGACTACCCCAGCCATAATGTAGGGCAAGGGAAGGCCGAAGGCGGGATTCCCGGTAGGTGAAATAAGCAAAAGCCACATTCTGCAAGGGGGAAACATAAAACGGCAGCGCTGCTTTTTCGAAATACCGGGAGTACGATGCACCGGCAATGATGGCTCGACTGCGCAGGTAATCGTATGAACCGGTGAGTAAAAACTGGAAGGGTACGATGCCCGTACCGTCGTTGACAATATCCGTTTCGGCAGCAATGCCAAAACCTGATTTGTGGAAGTAGGCCAGCGATGGCGACATCACGATTTTTTTAGCGACCGTGGCACTCTCTTCCACCCCTCTGACAAAGTTGAAGTAGCCATTGCTGACGCCCAGGTTGACCACCGCAAAACTTCGCGGACTTGCCAGCACGTCGGCCATATCGTCAAGCGCACTTAAAATTTCCTCATCTGTCAGTAAAGTAGAGTCCGCCGCGGCCGGTGCTTTTGTATGCTTTTGAGCATGGCATGTCAGGGAAACAAAAAAAATCACTGCCGGAAGAAAATGCTTCATAAAAATGGCTATTGACAGTTTTGTGCTGGGGAGATAGGCTAACGGGGAAAGGGAGCAAAAAGAATTCCAAGTTCGAGCCGAAACGGAATTGGCAGGAGAAGGATTGGCATTTTGCCGGAAATTGTTTTGCCGTGCCGGAAAACCTGATGCAAATCACGGCGCACTTTAGCTATTTGTACGAGCCGATGACGGCATGGCACCGTTTACTTTCAAAGCCAGCCTGACCGCTTGAAGAACACGTAGAGCAAAAGACAGGCAGCCAGTGTAACCACCAAAATTGCATAAAAGCCAAACTCCCACTCCACCTCCGGCATAAATTTGAAATTCATGCCATAGAAACCTGCGATCATGGTCGGCACGGCGATGATCGCTGCCCAGCCGGCAAATTTTTTCGACACGTCGTTCTGCGAAATGGAGATCAGCGAGAAGTTGGCTTCCAGTGCGGTGTTCAGCAGCTCACGGGTATTTTCCACCATTTCATTGATGCGAATAACGTGATCATACACATCGCGGAAGTACGGTTGTGTGTCGGTCGAGATACATTTGATGTCGAACCGCATCAGCCTGTTACATACATCCACCATGGGCGAAATGCTGCGTTTCACTTCGAGCAATTCTCGTTTCAACTGGTAAATATATTCTGTCGTTTCGCGGCTTGGTTTGCCTTTGAAGATCTGGTCTTCGACCGTTTCCAGTGTCATTTCCAGTTCGTGTACCACCGGGAAATACTGGTCAACAATGAAATCCATCAAGGCATACAGGGCAAAGCCCTGGCCTTTGCAGAGAAGATGGGGCGAGCTTTCGCACATGGCCCGCACATTTGCATAGGAAACGGACGAGTGGTGCCGCACAGTGACGATAAAATTGTCGCCGACAAAAAAATGCGTTTCTCCAAATTCGATCCGCCGTTCCGCGTTTATCTGCGCCGTACGCATCACTACGAAAACGGTACTGCCATACTGCTCGATCTTAGGTCGCTGGTGGGCATGGTGGGCATCCTCCACGGCCAGATCATGCAAGCCAAACTCCTTTTGCACCTGCGAAAGAATTTCTTCCGATGGTTCGTGCAGAGCAATCCACACAAACTGGTCTGGCGCTTTCAGTACTTCGTGCACCTGGTTCAGCTCCACATCGGCCACCCTTCGTCCACGGGAATAAGCAGCGCAATTGATGATCTCTTTTGTGCCTTTATTGTCTGTGGTAACAGCATCCATTTGACTGCGTTTGTTATTTAAAAGGTACGACTTCTAAATACAGGAAGCGTCGGCCGCGTTCGAAAGGGAAAGACAGGTGATCCGGCTTCCAGTCGATCACCGGATCAGCGGCGGCCTTCGCGGTTCAAAACATCAACAATTTTCCGGTAATAATGTTCTGCATGTTCCGGTGTGGCGCCGATACAAACTACGCCAAGTTTTCCGTACTGCGATAAGGCGCTGATCAGGTGAAACATGACTCCTTCCTGCGTTGAGCCATCATAAAGCAGGTCGCTGCACATGGCAATGTCAATCATATCATGTGGCGTAAGGCCCTTGTACAAATCGCTTTGAAGGTTATCGGAACAAACATAAAATCGAGGCTGGCCGTTGGCTGCATAATACATTCCCTTGTCCGCATGATAGATGCCGTTTGTCAGAAACTCCAGCATCAGGAAGGGGTGCGTGGTGCCGCCTTTACGCAAGTTGATCTCGATGGCATAGTGCTTCCATTCGTCCCCGTTGTGTACGGAAATAAAATCGACGGCAAATCGTCCCAGCACGCCGTAAAACCGCAATTCTTCCGCGATCTTCCGGCCCATTTCCGCGATCATTGGCGCATACTCCTGCCGTGCAGGGAACGAGGCGCCCAAATATACCTGCCCGCTTTCCCCTCCCAGCATTTGATCGTGGGTTGAAATGATCTCGATCTTGCCCAGGGGATTGATCCTGCACTGTACGGATGGCGAATGTTTCCGGTCTCCTTCAATGAAGACTTCGACCACGCCGCCTGCCGCGCCGAATTTCTGCATGAATTTTTCCGGAGTCAGGTCTTTGGCGATGACGTGCAGATTTTCCAAAAGATGATCGTTCAGCCAGGTAAAAAGTTTGCTGCCGTTTGGTGCGTTTTCAAACGA
This sequence comes from Flavisolibacter nicotianae, assembly GCF_003628535.1. Lineage (GTDB taxonomy): Bacteria > Bacteroidota > Bacteroidia > Chitinophagales > Chitinophagaceae > Flavisolibacter > Flavisolibacter nicotianae. The sequence continues at coordinate 33,346 of NZ_RBCI01000007.1, read as the reverse complement.
AAAAATGGCGTTTCCGTCGCCGGAAAAACCTTCATTGATCTTGACAACGGCTTTTCGCAGGCCCGGTTCATCCATCTTCAGCTGGTGCAGCGCATCGGCAATATCTTCTTTTGTGTAAAGGTCTTCATAACCGGTCGGTGTCGGAATGCCGCACGTGCGAAACAATTTGCGGCTGTTGCTCTTGTTCCCAAGATCCTGCAGGTCGGGATCGCAGCCAAAGACAGGGATTTCCAGTGCCACCGAAAGTTTGCGTTCCGCCTCTGTCACGTTGAAGCAGGACAGGTGCGCCTGGAAACGATCCTGTATACAGTCTTTGATCCGTTTCAAAAGACGCGGACGGGCTAGAATTTTTTCCGTAAGCGAACAACTCGATGCGTCAAAACAACTCAAAAGTGTCAGTCGCTGTACCGCGTGGTAAGCGGTAATACCCGGCAAGAGGTGGAGGTAATAATCGACAATGGCCGGATCGATGGGCATGCTGGTGACATAAACCACATGTGTGCGGGGCATGCGGAGCAGCATGAGCAGGCAAAGCATGCGTTCTTCATAATAATTGGCGCCGTCGATTTTCTGCAGGATTTCGCTGTCGAGTGTGAGGCTGGGAACAATCACCACTGTCTTGGGCGCCATGCGATCCGGAAAGGAGCTTTCAAATTGCGATGCAAAATTTTGTTGCAGCTTTTTAAACTGAGCTCTTTCCTCGTCCAATTCCGGTTCGGCAGAAAGTGGGGCAACGGTGCATTTGGCTATCGGTTTGGGGAAAACTTCCATGTTGCAGTTTGACGTACAGTTGATCGTTTCTTTAAATTTAAAGATCACCGGAGGAGTTACCAAAAAAGGCCGGGTGATTTTGTTCATGTTTTTTCAAAGTCATCACGGGAAGAAAAACGTGATCTTTATTCGGTCCTTTCAATTGAAAGAATTTTGTCTGTCGGAAAGTTCCGGTTTCGATTCCAAAAATGTCCTGCGATGAATAAGCATTTCCTTTCCCTTCTCATCCTTTTCAGCAGCCGATCCTCTAATGGACAATCGCCTGTCGATACTTCGTTAACAGGGTCATGGCAAGGCCGGTCCATTTGCCAGATCAGGCCCTCTCCCTGCAACGATGAAATCGCCGTATACCATATTTCAAAGGATGGCAGTGACAACAGTTATCATATCGTGATGAACAAAATGGTGAATGGTCGTGAAGAAAGCATGGCAGAATACGACTACCGGTATGAAAACACCAAACGAACGCTGACTGCAACTGATAAAGTACACAACCTCACCTGGCATTTTTGGTAAAAGAAAAACAGATGGAGGGAACATTGGTTCGCCGCGACACCGTTTACCGGGTCATTCACCTGCATAAGACCTGGTAGTACATATGAAAATGCCTTCAAACCTTTCTTTCATGCCGGGTCATGTATTTTGAATTCCTGACCAGGCGATGGCAAAAAGACTACTTTTTGTTGCCGGGAACGATACACCCTTGCGCAACTGCTCTATTTAAAGCGCACCCGTTCAATGGTTCTCGGATTTTTATTTGGGAAGAGTCGATTTTTCATCGCCGTGCATCCCGGAAGAATTTAATGTCAATCCGGTGGAACTGGTTTCCCTGGCAAAGCGTTCTTTGAGCGAAGGATAAGCAGCAAAGGCTTTTGCGAGGTAGTCCTGAACATTCTTACTGTTTACAGGTGTGTTTTGCCGTATCAGGCAAATGGCTAACTGGTAGTTGGCATAGGCATTCGCAGGATCTTTGTGCAAGACATCTTTGAAAAAATGGGCGGCTGCCGGGTAATTTTTGTTGTCAAACTGTCCCTGTCCATAAAGGAAAAAGCTTCCGGCTGACATGGAAGCTGTTTCTACACCACCCACCGCCTGTGAAATGCGCAAACGGGTCACGTATTTGTCCAGTTCGTCTTGCGCCAGCACTTTTTGCGCCACAGCCAAAAACAAAAAAGCCATAAGTGCCGAACGTACTCGTTGCATAAGATGCCTGCCGTTTTTCAAAGCAGTAATGGAAAATTAAGAAAACATCTCAATGGCTGTTGCAGGAAACAGCCCTCCTTCCATTTTCTTGATGCAGGTAAAGCGTAAACGACTGCTTCGTTGTTTTGCCGATCTATTCAATTACACAAACGAATCATTTGCTACGGACGTTTTGCCGTCGCTGCTCAATCACTGTTTGAGAGAAATGGCGTTGCGTTTTCCAGTTTAAACCTGTTTTCGTTTTCCTGCTGTCCGGCTTCGCAAGTCTCGCGTTGATGTCATCCGTCACTATTTTTCGAGGATCGACAGGATGACGGATATTGGAAAGCTAGAAAATGAGATCGTTTCTGCTTATATAAAACACAACGCAACATCTACGTTCAATCAGACTAAGTAAAAACGGAAGAAACAAACCTTTCAAAACGCTGAAAATTATTTCATCAAAGTGGCCTGTTGGGATTTCCAAAAAACAATCCGGTTGTTTCTTTGCAAAACAAAACCCGTGAACATGCAAATGAAACCTCTTGGCAGCACTGGCCTGCAAACAACCCGCCTTGGCCTTGGATGTATGGGTATGAGCGATTTTTACGGCCAGCGAAACGACGAAGAATCAATCCATGTCATCCGCCGAGCCTACGAACTCGGCATCCGCTTTTTCGATACGGCCGATATGTATGGTCCCTACACCAACGAAGTTTTGGTAGGGAAAGCTATCAGCGATTTCCGAAGAGAAGTTACCCTGGCCACTAAATTCGGCATTGTCCGTGATCCGAACGATTCAACGAAACGCGGCTTTAACGGCAGCCCGGAGTACGTTCGCTCTGCCTGTGAAGGAAGCCTGAAACGGTTGGGTGTTGAAACGATAGACCTTTATTATTTGCACCGCAAAGATCCCGACACGCCGATCGAAGAAACCGTCGGTGCAATGGCCGATTTGGTGAAAGAAGGAAAGATCAGGGCTATCGGCCTGAGCGAGGTAAATGCCGATACGCTGCGCAGAGCCCATGCAGTGCACCCGGTCAGTGCGCTGCAATCGGAATACTCGCTCTGGACCCGCGATCCCGAAGACGGGACCTTGCAGGCCTGTCGCGAACTGGGCATTTCCTTTGTCGCCTACAGCCCTCTTGGCCGGGGCTTTCTAACAGGACAGTACAAGTCGTTCGACGATTTTGCACCGGATGATTACCGCCGGCATTCTCCGCGGTTCCAGGGAGAGAACTTTGCAAAAAATCTTCAACTTGTTGAAAAAATCAAATCGCTGGCCGCACAAAAAAACTGCTCGGCCGCACAACTGGCACTGGCCTGGGTGTTGGCACAGGGCGATGATATTTTTCCCATTCCCGGCACCAAGCACGTCACTTACCTTGAAGAAAATATCGGGGCACTTGATGTACGCCTGACAAAAGAAGACCTGCAGGAAATTGAAGCCATCGCACCAAAAGGTGTTGCGGCCGGACTGCGCTACCCGGAAAACATGATGCATTCGGTGGGGCGATAAATTCTGTAACCCCATAAAAAAAACAGGCTGCATACATGCAGCCTGTTTTTTTTAAGAAACATTTTTACCATTCCGGCTCACAGGCCGCCTGCATATCGCCGATCGGTGCTCCCGGTGGAATGACAACGTGCTGCGTCGGCTTTGCTTTCTCCGGCGCCTTGATTCGTTCGAGTGCCAGCAGATAATTGCCTTTGGTTTTGCCAGCAGTCCTTGCCTGTTTTGTCGCAATCGATTTAATATCGTCGATCGCCTTCAACGCGGCGGCTTTTGTGGCAAAGCTGGCATCGTCGCTAACCGATGCTGCCAGCAAATAGGTCAGAACCAGTTGGCAGTTCTGCGCTTGAATCAGTCCCAGTGCGCCTTCAACCGGCGTTGCTTTCCAGGTACGGTCAATCACCGTGTTGATCATTTCACTTAAGCCAAGCGAATGATCGTCCGCCGCATTTTGTGCAAGGCGGTTGAGCCGCGCCGTGTTGAAAAGAAAGGAAAGCGGCAGGTCGGCCGCTGTTTCGGCCGCTGCCAGCGGATCGAAGGACAGGCCTGTACGGCGGTTGAAAAGTTCCCGGTTATAATCGTATCCTGCTGGCCGTGGTGGCAACAACCTGACAATATTTTGTGGCAGATGAAGAAATACCGGGTCGATGCAATCCAGAGCAGCGTTGAGTGCTTTTACCTGTTCTTCCCTGGAAATGGGTTTGGTGACCAGTTGCCCGTCGCCGCGAACAGCGTACGTGTACTGCTGTCCACCCACAAGCTTGGTGACGGCTTCCACCTGGTAGCGGTGAAAAAGGTAAACAGGAACCAACACGTCTTCCAGCAAAGCCATTGGCTGCCTGGCACGGATATTGGCTTCGCCGAATTTCGACAGTGCTTTTGCCCGAACCTGTACAACGTCGTGTAAACCTTCAATTGCGCTGCGGCCTTCGTCCCATAAATGGGCTGCAGGATGCAGGCCAGCAGGATCGCGGGCATCCCTGTCGGAAATAAAGGTGAGTCCTTTGTTAGCCGCTTCTTTCAAAATACCATCCAGCGATGCTTCTTCGTCTGTCCCCTGTTGAAACTGTGTGTAGCCATAACGGATACTCACTTTGTCCCAGTCGCCGATGCTGTTGGTATAGGCATCGCTCAGATCGATTTCTCCTTTCGCTGTGAGCTTGACAACCGGTGGCGGGTAGTCCATTACGCTTGCCCTGCCCTGCGAGCTGGAAATATAATTATGCATCAGGCCAAGGGTATGTCCTACTTCATGTGCGGCCAGTTGCTTCAACCGTTGCAGCGCCATCTGGAGCATTTTGTTGTCGGCCGGAACACCGTTTTCGAAGGGCGCCAGCAGTCCCGTGGCAATCAGGTAATCCTGTCGTACACGCAGCGAGCCGAGGGTCACATTACCTTTTATGATCTCTCCCGTCCGCGGATCTACCACCGAAGCGCCGTACGACCAGCCACGGGTAGAGCGATGGACCCAGTTGATCATGTTGTAGCGAAGGTCCATTGGGTCGGCTGTATCGGGAAGGATTTTCACCTGGAAGGCATTTTTGTATCCTGCTGCCTCAAACGCCTGGTTCCACCAGGAAGCGCCTTCGAGCAACGCACTCCGGATTGGCTCCGGCGTGCCATTATCGAGATAGTAAACAATAGGTTTAACTGCTTCGCTGATGGCGGCACCAGGCTCCTTTTTTTCGAGCCGGTGGCGAAGAATGTATTTTTTTTCGATAGGCTCAGTCACCGGAGTGCTGTAATCGTAAAAGCTGCGGGCAATAAACGGTGAACGGGCATCGTACAACCGCGGCCTGTACTTATTATCGGGCAATTGAACAAACGAATGGTGCAAGCGCAGGGTGACGGCATCGGCTGCTGGCGAAACAGCGGAGACGAATGCTCCCGGCCGGCCGTCGGTGTTGACAAACGTCAGCGTAGATTCCATTTCCGTATTGAGCGGAAAGTTCCTGGTCCGCGGCAGGTAAATGGCCGAACGGCTGACATCTATGTTATAAGACCCCTGCCCGGTTCTGCGAAGCGTGTTGACAACCTGCATGGCGTCCCGCAACAAAAAAGCCGTGGCATCTACCAACACCTCATTCCCGTTTTCGGCCTCAATGGTAAAGCCCCAGAGCGTGGACGAAGCAAAGGATTCTTCAACGGCTTTGCGTTCGGCCGCCTCATCACGTAAAGCCCTGTACTGGTAATTGGGTGCGGTGAGGAGTATTTTGTTGCCAACGCGGTTGAATTTTACGATCTGGGTTTGCCCAACAATACCGCGGTCGAGACCAACGTCATTCGAACCAAGTCCGGATGGAAGTGAAGGCTGGTAAAGCACCTCCTCGTTGAATTTCCCGATTTGCAACCAGATCTTGCCGGTCGATTCTTCCCAGTAAAACGGGAAGAACCCGGGAAAGGGTTTCATGTTCTTTGTCTTGTCTTCAATCGATACGACTTTCTGCGCCAAAAGAAGAATCGGCAGAAAGCAAAAAGTGAGAAAAAGGCATTTTTTCATAACAGTGCATTCGGCACTCAAGATACAGTCCTTTGCGAAATACCCATCGCAAGACAATGCATTTCCGCAAAGGCAATTAATGGACCTATGATTGCAAGAGTACCATTCCTGCATTGCATCAAAAGCCGGCTTTTTGTAATTGGTACAGGTATTGACTTTTCAGCTAAAATCCGATCCAATCCAACTTTGGTTCTTCGCTCCCGCTTCTTTCATCAACGTATCCTCCTTATCTTCCGGTTAAATTGCTTCTGTCATGAAATTCCGTTTGCTCTTCCTGTTTCTTCTTGGCCAATTCTACTTCACCGGCGTACATGCACAAAAACAGTTTAAAGCCCTGATGGTTACCACCACCCGTGGCTGGCACCACGAAGCCTTGCATACCGCCGTACTGACCCTCCAGCAACTGGGACAACGAAACAATTTTGACGTCGTGCTGCTGGAAGATCCCAATGGCTTTACCGACAAGTACCTATCGCAATTCAGCGTCGTCATTTTTGTGCACACGACAGGCGACATTTTCGACACGGCACAGCAGAAAGTCATGGAGCGCTTCATCCAGTCGGGCAAGGGGTATGTTGGCATCCACAGCGCATCGGATACCGAATACGATTGGGACTGGTATACGAAGCTCGTAGGCCGTATGTTCCACATCCACCCGGCGGTGCAAACGGCAAAGCTGACCGTGAAAGACAACAGCTTTCCCGGCTTGCAGGGATTTGCCGGTGGGCGGCTTTGGACGGACGAATGGTATGAATTCGGACCTGAAAAAACGTCGGGCTTACACTATGTACTTGCAGTTGACGAAACCAGTTACAATCCAAAAGTGCAATGGGGGGAAAAGAAAGGTGAAGGCATGGGTGCGTTGCATCCTGTTGCCTGGTACCACGACTACGATGGCGGACGGGCATTTTACACGGCTCTTGGCCACGTGCCGCAAAACTTCAGCGATCCCGATTTCCAAAATCATTTGCTGGCCGGCATCCGGTGGGCAGCAACAGGCAGGAAGTAAACCCCGTTGCGTTGCAGGCTCGGCCATCTTACCTTCGCGTCATGAAAATCAGACCAGCCGTTCCTGCCGATGTGCCGGCTCTTAACCAACTTGTGAACAGTGCTTACCGCGGCGACAGCTCTCGTGCAGGCTGGACGACAGAAGCCGATCTTCTCGAAGGCATTCGCACCAGCGAACCAGCCCTCGCTGCCATGATCCAAAAAAACAACGCGGTCATACTTGTTTGTGAAGATGACGATCAAATTGAAGCCTGTGTTTACCTGGAGCAAAAAGGCACGGTGCTTTACCTCGGCATGCTAACCGTGCGGCCTCCTTTGCAGGGGAAAGGAATGGGTGCGCTTATGCTGCAGGCAGCAGAAGACAGGGCTCGTGCACTTGACTGTGCTGCAATTCAGATGACCGTCATTACTGAACGAAAAATCCTGATTGACTATTACACACGCAAAGGGTTTGTCGATACCGGCGAACGGCAGCCATTTCCAAATGATCCCGCATTTGGTATTCCCAAAATCCCACTTTCATTTCTCGTCATGGAGAAAAAAATTTAGATTGGAAGTTTTCTCAAAAAAAGTTTGGAGATTTCTTCGTGTGCTAAAAAGTTTTTGCACCAACATATTCAATCCATTGCACACCCGGCAGGGTATTCAGTTGGAGCTGCAATCTTCTTTCCGTGTCCGTTGAACCGGCTAAGCCTTTAGTTTGGAACGTCCTTTGAGCAGTTAAAGGGCAGCACTTACAGCGAATTGACTGGAAACGACCTTTTGAAAATAGATTTCAGAATTGCAAAAACACCAACAAATGAAAAACATTTTACCAGTTGCCCTGTGTATCGTGTGCTACTCCTGTTTTCCCTCCCGTGACATCCAGGCCGAAATGGTAGACGCCACGCTTGTAAAAGTGCAAGAAATCAGCCGCTATCCCGACATCAAACAAAAGATGCTGACCTGGCAAACCAACAAAGCCGTTTCTTTTGTGACCTACGAATCGGTCACGGTCGACATACCTATCGGAACACAGGCGAAGGTACTGTTACAGAAATAGGCAGGTTGCCCAACGGCTCCAATCAAAAAATGATAACTGCAAAAAATGTGGTCCGGCGGGCTTTGTCCTGCTTCAGGCGGTTTGTGTCATGCCCCGGCAGGTCGGCCGGCAAACGAAAAACGGAAACCCTGAACTTGCCTGTATTCTCATGTGAAACGGACCTTTGGTCTCACTGGTCTTCGATCTTTAGAGTTAAAATGATTCGCAGGCAGTTTCCACTGCCTGCTTTCTTTTGGTGGTGCAGGCGAAAAATCCAGGTTGGTTTCGAAAAACGGCGGAGAGACGTCTTTGCATTCAGATTACCGCAAATTGAATTTACTTTGAAGACATGACGAAATCTCCCCTTCCCGAATACTGGCTAAGGGGCCCAGTTGATGGCATCGCTCCGCTATTGCAGCCGGTTGCCCATGCCCTGCTCCAGGCCCGCGATGAAATTTCGGAACTGGTAAAGGACTTCCCCGAGCACCTTCTTTGGGAAAAACCGGCCGGCCTGGCCTCTCCCGGTTTTCACCTCCAACATGTATGCGGCGTAATTGACCGATTGTTTACCTATGCAGACGGCAGGCCGTTGACGCTGGAACAACTGGCGGCGCTGAAAGCCGAAGGCGTACCTGCAGAAGGGTTGACTGTGGAGAAACTAATGTCGGCTTTCCACCAGCAGGTTGACAAGGCAATCGAAAAGCTGAAATCGACTGATGAAGACTCACTGACTTCTGTTAGAGGCGTCGGCCGCTCCCAGTTTCCTTCAACTGTATTGGGCCTGTTATTTCATGCGGCTGAGCACACTATGCGACACACGGGCCAGTTGCTGGTGACAGTATATGTAGTCAAAGCAAAAGGAAAACCAGCATTATAAAACGAAATCAGCAGGCGCCGAACCGGCAAGACTGCGAAGGACAGTGCAGCTGCCGAAGCATTTATCTTATAACACCAATTGTTTTCGATGCAATCTGCCTAACAACCAGCTGCCATTAGGGTTATACACCAAAAGAAGAACCGCATCCACAAGTAGAAGAAGCATTGGGATTGTTGAACGTAAAGCCGCGGTTGTTCAGGCCGTTTTCCCAATCGATCTCCATCCCTGCAAGGTAAAGCTCGTGGGATTTATCCATGATAAAACGGATCCCATCGATTTCATAGGCCGTGTCCTTCTCTCCTTTTTTGTCGAATCCAAGAACATAAGAAAGCCCGGAGCAGCCGCCACCTTTCACGCCAATACGCAATTCATTTGTGTGATCAAAACCCGGTTCATTCATCAGGCGCTTTATTTCAGTCACTGCACCGGTGGTAAACCGCACAGGTGCTTCGAGAGTCGTATTCATCCGCCAAAGGTACGAAGGAGCCGTTGTCATTGTTGAAACCACGCACTCGGCGCATAGGCTTTCACAGTATTTTTGCGCCTCAAGAACAAACAATGGAAGAATCAACGCTTAGTCTACTTCTTGCCGCCGTCGCTCTTGCCGTTGGCATCCTTGCGTTTTTGCGTACCTATCGTGAAAAAGCACCGGCACCCGTACACGACTTCAACAGCATCCCGCTCCGTCTGCAGGCATTCGAGCGGCTCGTGATCCTCTGTGAACGCATTTCGCTACCCAACCTGATCAGCCGTGTTAACCAGCCCGACATGTCGGCCAGGGATATGCAATTCATGCTCATCGAAAACATCAAGCAGGAATTTGAGTACAATGCCTCACAGCAGATTTATGTAAGCCAGACAGCCTGGGATTCAGTCCGCAACCTGCGTGACCAAACCCTTCTGATCATCAACTCCATTTCGAAAACCCTGCCGGCCGATGCGAGGGCACACGATTTGAACAAAGGACTGTTGGAAGCGATCATGAACCAGGAAAATGCAGCGCTGCACACGTATACGCTCAACCTGCTGAACGAAGAAGCCAAGAAAATCATGTGATTGTTTCGGCGGAAAACCCTTTTCTTTTGGTCATATTTTCCGCCAACCTTTCTTTGATTGTCGCCAACCAAATTGAATCTGATTTATGCGCAAAGAAGTAGTCACCGATTCGGGGATTGAAATCAAACCGGTTTACACCCATGCGGACTCGGAGCAGTTTCCACCACCATCCGAGCTCCCGGGAGAAACACCATTCACCCGCGGGATACAGCCCGATATGTACCGGGGTAAACTGTGGACCATGCGCCAGTACGCCGGCTTTTCCACTGCTGAAGAAAGCAACAAGCGCTATCACTACCTTCTTTCCCAGGGGGTGATGGGATTGAGCGTTGCATTTGACCTGCCAACGCAAATCGGTTACGACAGCGACCACCCGCTTGCCGAAGGCGAAGTGGGCAAGGTTGGGGTTGCGATCGACTCTCTCCGCGACATGGAAACGCTTTTCAGCGGAATCAAACTGGAAGATGTTTCAACCTCTATGACCATCAATGCCACGGCGTTTATTCTGCTCGCTTTTTATGTTGCGCTGGCAAAAAAGCAGGGGGCCGACCTGGGAAAAATTACCGGTACAATCCAAAACGATATCCTGAAAGAATATGCTGCGCGGGGAACTTACATTTACCCGCCCAAGCCATCCATGCGAATCATCACCGATATTTTTGACTGGTGCAGCAAGGAAGTTCCCAAGTGGAACACCATTTCGATTTCGGGCTACCATATCCGCGAAGCCGGGAGCACGGCCGTACAGGAAATCGCCTTTACCCTTAGCAACGGCAAAGCTTACGTCAAAGCTGCTCTTGAAAAAGGAATGGATATTGATGTTTTTGGCAAACGTCTCTCCTTTTTTTTCAACGCACACAACAACCTGTTTGAAGAAGTGGCTAAGTTCAGGGCCGCCCGCCGTATGTGGACTGCCATTATGAAAGAACTGGGCGCCACCGATCCCAAAGCCATGATGCTGCGTTTTCATACGCAAACCGGCGGCAGCACATTAACGGCACAGCAGCCACACAACAACATTGCACGGGTAACGGTTCAAACATTGGCCGCGGTTCTGGGTGGCACGCAATCCCTGCACACCAACGGTTACGACGAAGCACTGAGCCTGCCAACCGAAGAAGCGGCACGAACGGCGCTGCGAACGCAACAAATCGTTGCCTTTGAAAGCGGCGCACCGGATACAGCGGATCCGCTTGCCGGTTCATTTTACGTGGAAGCGCTGACAGCCGAAGTGGAAAACAAAGCCTGGGAGCTGATCCATAAAATGGACGCCATGGGCGGCAGTGTCCCTGCGATTGAAAATGGTTTCATGCAGGAAGAAATTGCGCGGAGCGCCTATGCCTACCAGCGCCAAATCGAATCTGGCGACAAAATCATTGTCGGCATGAACAGGTTTTCGGTCAACGAAAGCCAGACGATTCCAATTTTTAAAGTCGACGACAGCATCCGCGAAACCCAGGTTGCCAAACTGGCTACGTTAAAAAGCGAGCGGGATCAAAGCTCCGTAATTGCTGCGCTCCAATCGGTACGCCAGTCGGCGGCAGACGGCACGAATATCATGCCTTCTGTGGTCAACGCGGTGGAACAGCTTTGCACATTGGGAGAAATTGCCGATACCTTGCGCAGCGTGTTTGGCGAACACCGGTGATGTGCTTTGGAAATAACCGTCGGGTGAAAATGCGCAGACAGTTGACAGTTTGCAATTGGCAGTGGAATATTCACTATTGTTGAATGCGGCTCCAGATTATTTGAACCGTCCAAAGAGATTGAAAACAAAAAGCGCCGGTTTTACCTCGGCGCTTTTTGTTTTAAAAACGTACAGCTTACATTTTTGCCTTATTGAGAGCCTGTGCGGAATCAAGGTGCGTCTTCAATACCGGTAAGGTTTTCGCCGCCCACGATTTCAGTTCGGCATCGTTGGCGCTGGTTGATTCTTTTTCAAATTCACCTACATCTTTTTTGTGGTCGCTCAACATCATACCAATGTAGTGATTGTCGAAGGCTTTGCCCTTCATGTTGCGCATGCCGTCAAGGTGCTTTTGCATATCGGCCGGAAGTGCTGTTGGAAGAGTCAAGCCCCGGCTTGAGGCGAAGGTGCTCAATTCGTTATTGGCATTTCCATGATCGTTTACCATCATGGTACCAAATGCTTTCACCCTTTCACTTTGTGCATTTTGCTGGGCAATTTTACCTGCTTCTACTTCCATCATCCCACCCATCGCTGCTTTCATAACAAAGGTCGAGTCGTCCTTGTTAAGAGGTAGCTTAGGGCTTGCTGTTGTGGTTGCCGCAGGAGCGTTGGCATTCATGCTGTCTGCCTTTGTAGCGGTGTTGTCTGTTGACGTCGTGGTTGTGGTCGTTGTGCTTTTGTCAGCATCGTTACCGCCACTGCAAGCAGTAAATCCTACCGTGAGTGCCAAGCCTGCCAATGCAAGAGGAATCTTTTTCATAATAGCGATTTTGGTTAACTCACAATAAATTTTATGCCAGTCGGTCTATGCTGGCAAGGTTGACACTTAAAGTGAAAAGGCGTCGAAATCTTTGTTGAGCGGAATGTTCTTATTCACAGCAAATTGCTGCACGTGGCGAACAAAAGAATAATCCTGTAGATGGTTTTTTATCCGACCAATGTCATCGGCAAAGACGCGGTCCTCTTCCGCAAAGCCAACATAGCGCCGAACAAAATGATGGGCTTCTTCCAAGATGGCACTGCTTTTTAACGGCCGCCTGAATTCAATTGCCTGGCAGGCACAGAGCAGTTCGATTGCGAGAATTGATTCCAAATTGTCAAGTACCTGCAGCAATTTCCGGCCGCTGATACTTCCCATACTGACATGGTCTTCTTGTCCAAGTGAGGTCGGAATGCTGTCGGCACTGCTGGGAAAGCAAAGAGTCTTGTTTTCCGAAACGAGAGCTGCCGTCGTGTATTGGGGAATCATAAAGCCGCTGTTGAGCCCTACCCGCTTCATCAACAGAAGCGGCAGGCCCCACTTCCCCTCCAGCAAAAGATAGCAGCGACGGTCGGAAATATTGCCCACTTCGGATGCGGCGAAGCAGGCATAATCGAGCGGAAGTGCCAGGGGCTGGCCATGAAAATTCCCACCACTAATCGTGTCGTCTTCGCCAAAAACGATCGGGTTATCCGTTACTGCACCTGCCTCAATGGTAGTCAGCTCTTTCAGGTGAAGCCAGGCATTGCGGGAAGCGCCGTGCACTTGCGGCATGCAACGCAAGGAATAGGGATCCTGCACACGACCGCAATCCATGTGGCTTTGCATGATCTCGGAATTTTCCAGCAGATGGCAGAGCCGCTGCGCCACCAGTCGTGCACCAGTGAATGGACGAAGGCGATGGAGTCGTTCATCAAAAGGTGCTTTTGTACCGGTTAGAGCCTCGAGGCTCATGGCACCAATAATATCGGCCGCTTCGAGACAGTAGTGCATCCGCTCAACGGCCTTGATGGCCAAGGCCAGGATAAACTGGGTTCCGTTGATCAGCGCCAGTCCTTCCTTAGGCCCAAGCGATACCGGTTTGGTGCCGGTTTGCTGAAAAAGGCTTGCTGTTGTTTGCCGTTTCCCTTTGTAAAACACCTCGCCAAGACCAATTAGGGGCAGAAACAAATGTGCCAGCGGTGCCAGGTCGCCAGATGCACCCACGCTCCCTTTTTCGGGTACAACAGGAATTGCGTCGACTTCGAGGTGCCAGAGAATCCGTTCCAGCGTTGCCAGTTGAATCCCGGAATAACCCTGCGCCAGTGAGTGCAGTTTGGTGATCAGCATGAGGCGGGCAATTTCTTCGGGCACGGGATTGCCAACGCCAACACTGTGACTTTGTAGGATCTTGTATTGCAATGTCGCCGCGTCCTCTTCGCTGATCTTTGTATTGGCCAGAATGCCAAAGCCGGTGGTAATGCCATAGACCGTCTTGCCGTTATCGACCATATGTTGCACATAACGGCTGCTTTGCTGCACCTTTTGTTTTGTCTCCTCACTCAGCCGGCCGCCAATCGTTTTTTTGGCTAAGGCTATGGCCAGTTCAACGGAGAGAATATCTTGTCCGTAGAAAAATTCTTTCTGCATATCAAAGGCATAAAAATATCTTTTATCTTACAGCAACAAGCACCAATTTAGACACTATGGAAAACCTTATCGCACTTCTTGCCACCAGCCTTGTTCTTCGCGCCGCCAATTCTCGTTTCCGGCGTTATGTTATTTGTCCAGGATGTTCTGCGCTTCTTCATCCCGCAGCAAAGAGACTACATGTTCGCCGGACAAAAGACGGAGACCGGCTACTGTTCAATGAACACAAGATTGGCACTGTCAAATACGGAATGATCTGTGTGCAACTGAACAAAGTTTACAGCCTTGAAAAATCGGAAGAGATTTTGGTGAATTTCATCAACCGGTGCCGGAAACCCCTGCAGATCGAATGCAACCAGTCGATGGAAATCGAACAGGGCGCCGGCCAGCTTTGCCTGACGGACTACTGGCAGGACAAAGACGGTATTGACTGGAAGATTAAAGGCTCCACAAATGGAAAGATCATTTCACTGCTCTATGTCCGTAATATCACAGATACGACGGTTACATCGCACGACGCATTTTTGAACGGATTTAGATTTTCTCCCGTACAATAAATTGAATCCCTGATTCTCTTATCTTTGCGCCGTTCTTTTCGGAGAACGGCCTTTTTATTAAGGTCCAGTAGCTCAGCTGGATAGAGCAACTGCCTTCTAAGCAGTAGGTCTCAGGTTCGAATCCTGACTGGATCACAAAGTATTGACAATTGAAAACCAATTGTTTATATTTGCTCTACTTTCCTTTTACTGTAGCATTTTTTCACAAGAGTTAACACTAACGTTAACACTTTTAAATGCTACATGTATGATACAACTACCCAACGGCTGCAAGTGCAGCGAACTCAAAGTCAATCCCGCCAATTGGGAAACGGCTAAGGCATCTCTGAAAAAGAATTGGTACATCTATTACCGTTTTTATGACCCCACGCTGAAAGAAAAGTACCCGAAAGGAAAGCTCCGCATCATCAAAGGCATGAACGAAGCCAAGACGCTTGAAGAGCGGCGTGCCGTCACCAAAGCGCTCATGGAGCTCGAGCTTAATGAACTGAAGAAGCTGGGCTTTAATCCCATTTTGGAAAAGCACATCGCTCCTTTTGAGCAGAGCCATTCCATTTTCCCGCAAACCCCATTTCTGGAAGCACTCCGGCTTGCCTTTGCTAAAGCTGGTTTTCAGGGTCGTACTCACACTGACATCAAAAGTGTTCTTGGTTATGTGGAAAAAGCATCCATTCAAATAGGTTTGGATTATGTCTCTATTTCTGAAATCAAACCTTCGCACATGCTGCTCCTACTGGAGCAGTGCGGAAAGATCAAAGACCGGTGGACCGCCAATACGTACAATGTGTATATCAAGTATCTCTCTATTCTCTTTGGTCAACTCCTTCAGCACCAAGCCGTGGAGTTCAATCCCGTTCGCGACCTCAAAAAGAAGAAGACCATCAAGAACATTCGTCCGGTTCTTTCACTCGAAGAATGTGCCCGTGTAGATCAGTTCACCAAAGCATATGATGAACGGCTCTGGCGCTTTGTTCATATCTTTTTTCATTCCGGCAGCCGTACGACAGAAATCCTGAAGGTCAAAGGTGAACATGTGGACCTAAAACGGCAAAAAGTCAGATACTTGGTGCTAAAAGGTAAGAATTACGAGTGGGTGGAACGCACCATTAAAGATATTGCCGTTCCCTTTTGGCAAGCGGCCATGGAAGGTTGCTCAAAAGGTGATTATGTATTTAGCAAAGGACTGCAACCCGGTGCTAGTTCCATTCGCGCCGAGCAGATCTCGCGAAGGTGGCGCAAACACATTAAAGGAAAGTTGGGGATTGATTGTGATTTCTATTCATTAAAACACCTGAACACAGACCAAACAGCTGCCCTGCTGGATTTGAAGACTGCATCTGCACACAACAGCCACAAGTCAACAAAAACTACACTCACCTATGCTGTTAATGAGCGAGAACGGGTACACCAAAAGTTGAAAGAGGTGAACAATAGCTTTGCCGATTAACAAGGCGAAGAAAACAACTTTATTTTATAGCAGCACCGGTTCACAACTATGTTAGTGACCCGGTGCTTTTTTGTGTGGCATGCCAGTGGTTTTGCTTTTATAAAACTTCTTTTTATGAAAAAGAGAAAATACGACACGGCTGTGGTGATGCTGTACCTCTTGGGCAAAGAAGCGCTGCTGCCCCACTCCTTTCGCAAACAGATTCCATTTTCCACCATTTCCAGTTGGCGAAAAGTAGATTACACCTCCTACATTGGTCACGAGTACCGCTTTTTGTTTGAAGACCGCTGGGATGTTTTGGTTTTGCAAAAGCAGGTTACGGCCTTAAAGCGGCAGCTATCAGCTATTTTGAAAGCATGGCTGCCTTTTAAACGGGAAATACAGGTGCTTATTCACGACGCCAAAAATGATCGATTATTGCAAAAGAAGATTGTTGCGGCGGTTGATGTTTTATCAAAAGTGCTCAGCCTTAAAACAGCGCTTCGGCTGCTGGGGCTGAATGCGACGCAGTACCGGGAGTGGAAGGTATTATATCATTTACGTTGTGGCTGTTCCCAAACCTCGCTTTGCCTGAGGCGCTTTCCTAATCAACTTAGTCAGGAGGAAGTCCGCAAGATCAAAGCACTGCTGACCTCTTCCAAGTTTCAGCATTGGCCTGTTGTCTCCATTGCCGCCTATGCGCTGCGAAAAGGATTTCTGAAGGCCAGTCTGTTTTCCTGGTACAAGTACTCCCGCTTCTTGCAAATGCCACCACGTGTTGGTAAACGCTGGGGCAACCTGACAGGACTTCAAGCCACCGCTCCCAATGAGTACTGGCATGCAGACAGCACCTACTACGAGCTTTATGGGGCAAAGAAGATTTGCATCACCTTTGTCATGGATAACTATTCCAAAATGATCTTGGGTTTTGCCGTTAACGAGAAGCGTTGCTTTGCTCTCATCAAGGAAGCCTTGACAAACGCTCTGCAAACAGCAGCAAAGCAAACTGAATGCAACAGCAGTTATCTTGTGACGGATGGTGGTGGTGAAAACAAGAGCATTGAGGTGCACAAGTTTCTTACTTCATTAACAGAACACAAACTTGTCCAGAAGATCGCACTGAAAGACATACAGTTCTCCAACTCCCCTGTAGAGTCCATCCACCACATTCTGAAAAGTCGGTACTTACGCAATCAGAAGTTTCGAACACTGGAAGAGTTGACCCAGTTCCTAAACTTGGCCGTGCAGGATTACAATTGCAAGCGCCCGCACTGCCGCCTTCAGCTGAAAACACCTGAGGAAGCGTACTTTGGAATTCCCCTCAGCTTTGATCCAAAACAGCGTATGCTGGACGCGGTGAAACAACGAGTGCAGAAAAACAAGCAAACCGCCTGCAACGCTTGTCATGTAATACAAGCCTACTCCTTCCACCAGCCCACTCTTTCAACTTCCACGACAAAAAATAGCACCTACGATCAATCGTAGGTCGAAGCACTCGATCCCGCCCGTATAAACGTGGGACCCTGAGTTCGAGTCCCAGCGGGATCACAGAGTAAGTCTCAAAATCAGTCAATCCCTTGCACGGTTGTTGAAAGGGGGTCGTTCCCCGAGGGAACATATTGCATACCAACGAGCTTTTTTGTTCGCGGGGGTACGCCTTCCGTCGGAGACGTAATGTTATTGGGATACCAATGCAAAAGTGTGATAAGGGCAACGCCTTTATGCTTCAGTACCCTGATGTGTTCTATGTATTGTTCAACGGGCAAGTCCCTGCCCAAATGATGGCCCCCTTCCAGCGCATGAATAAAAATGGTTTTCTTTTGTGCCAAACCTTCTTCCAACTCCTGGTAATTATGGGCAACCATGGCTGCATTCGAAGTTGTATTACTTTTGACGTTCTCTTCAAAATTGTCGATCATCTTCAGCGTTTGCTCAAACGATTTTGTTTTATCCTCAAGTTTTCGGATATATCGGTTAGCTAATTTTCGCAAGCCGGGAATACTTCTGATTAATCTTATCCTTTTCCAATCGTTTTTGATTTTGTACTCGGGAAGATAGTGCGCTGCCAACCCAACATACACATTGCCATCCCGCATGGCCTTCACGGTCATCAGAATATCCGTATAATTTTGAGATTTGCGAGGCGGCGTCGTATAGTTGTGATAAATTGACCAATCGAACAAATAACGCTTGAGAGTTGGGTGGCAATGAGCATCAATGATTGTTGGCATAATTTGTTATGTGGCTTTTTTTTGAAAAGGGTCTTTTATGTGACCTCTATAACGAGAGATGAAGAAATTTATCGTTAGACATAAAGCACGGGAAGAGATGAAAAGTCAAAAATCTTTTCGACAAAATACATGTCTACCATGCCTTTATTTTTGGCATTGATCTTTCCTCTGTGTAGGCATTTGAATTTTTCTTTTACCCGTTCGTAAGTTGACTGGCTAATGTTGATTCTTCCTTCCTCACCACAACTCTCCATGCGGGAAGCTACATTCACGGTATCGCCCCATATATCGTAAACGAATTTCTTAGTTCCGACCACCCCTGCTACCACAGGCCCGGTGTGAATGCCAATTCTCACCTCGAAATAAACTTGGCCAGCAGAGAGCTTTTCTTGTTTGCGCTTCTCAATAAAGGCAACTATTTCAAGGGCGGCACAAATCGCCATTACTGCATGATCGTCTTTTGGTACGGGCAGGCCGCTGGCGCACATATAAGAGTCCCCAATGGTTTTAATTTTCTCAATGCCGTAGCGACTTGTGATGCTGTCGAAGGAACTGAAGCACAAATGAATTTCTTCTACCAACATCTCCTGCGGCATTTGAACAGCCATTTGTGTAAAATTGTGAAAATCGGTAAACATTACTGTGACTTCCTTAAAGTAACGGGGCTGTGTAAATCCGGTAGCCTTTAATTCTTCCGCGGTTTCGTAAGGAAGGATATTCAGCAGTAGTTCATCAGACTTTGACTTTTCTTCAGCCAGTTTTTGCTTTTGGTCAGTTAGTAGAATCTCCTGGTAGTTGCTTTCTGTTTTAAAATATAACACAATCAGAAATGAAACAATAAATAAGAAAAAATGATTGGCGATGAAGATGTCGGAAGGAAGAACAAAGATCGGCTTCATCACCGTAAAGGAATATTTGCAAATCCAGAAAAAAAGAAAGTTCAAAAACAAGTACAGAAGAACGACCCTTGTTTTTTTGAACAATACCGCTGCCGCCATGCCGCTTGGCAGCAATAAGTATTCGGCAGCATCTACCCTGCCATGCGTGATGGCAAAATAACTATAGCAAAGAACGTTATAGATGCAAAACAGGTGGCACGACAAGGAATGCTTTTTGTGCTTGTTCAGTAACAGGATGCAGAGATAAAAAATAGCTGATTGAAATGATTCCCAGTACACGACTTTGAACGCAGGTTCAGTATTGTTGAAAACAAAGCAGGAATGGGCAAGGAATCCCATGATGCAAATGCCGTTTAACAGGCGGATACGCTTTCTGTCCCACAAGGCCATGTTGCCATCAACGCCAAGATTGATAAGAAAGCTCCACCAATAAGTGAACCACTTGCCCATGTTTGTTAGCATTGAGACCATTTTCTCTTTAAAAGAAACATGGTTGCTTTTCATAGTTGCTTTGTTTTAAGGAATGTTCAAATGGTCTTGCCAATACTGGTTAACAAAAATTTTATCCGGGTCCATTTTGGCCCTCAAATCCATAAAGGCCTGCCACTTCGGGTAACGTTTCTCTAAATAAATATGGTTTTGCGGACTTCCTGGCTTTGGCAGAAAATAGCCCCAGTGCAAACGGAAGCCAATCTGGTTCACAAAAAACAAATCCCAGAACTGCTGAAAGTAATCGCACGGTTCTTCGGTAGCAGCCAAGAGCGAATAAAAATTGATGCGTACCCATTTTTGATTTTGGTCCTTGCTATAACCAGGGCTTAACCAAAACAAATCACTTTTACCACCTAAGATCTCGTTCACATAACAAACATTAGCGGTGTTTTTATTGATCATGTTCGCGTCAATCAAAAACTGCTCCCGGTAAAATGCTTCCAGCATATTCATTACTTCGACTGTTTGTTCAAGCGGTACCCAAACCTCGGTACGATTTGCGAGCAACAGGTTGTTGCTGTATTCGTTTTTATCATTGTTCAAACCATTCAGCCAATCGTCCCAAAACTCCTGCGGCGGATTGGCAGGTATATTATGCGACGGATCGCCGTCGTGATTTATTGGCATGAAAAAGTTCAGCAGTCGCGTATAAAGTTTTGGCCATGCCGCCTCGGCTATCTTTTGCAGCTCTTTTGTTTTACGGCCCTCGCCTTCTTTAAATTCTATTTCATTACCCAGATCGAGCAGAATTTTTGGCCATGTATCAACCACTTTAAAGATGGCACTTACCGCTAACTCCGTGATCAGTTCAACCACCGCTTTTTCCCTGTCGCCAAGGTTCGACGGAAGAAACGAAGGATAGAAGCCGGGACGGTAGGGCTTTCTTTTAAATTTATCGGGCTTCGGGCCTGTTCGCTCGTCGTACTCGCCGGGATCTGTTGCCGTCGGCTTTTTCATTTGATGCGCCTGCCATATTACGATGCGTTTAGATTTTTGCTCTTGCTGCTCTTTCTTCTCTGGATCTCCGGCTCGTTGGTCATCGTTGCCGGGGGCAGTTGATTCTGCCTTTTTCATTTGCTCTGCCTGTCCAATCGCAATGGATTTGGTTTTTTGCTCCTGCTGGTCTTTCTTCTCCGGGTTTAGATCTGAAACCTCAAAAGGCCACCAAATCAAACGAGCAAATTCAACGTCTCGCAATACATCTGTCAGCCCTGGCAGACGATCAACCTTTTGCGGTCCGGTGGGTTCTGCTACATACTTAGGGATGAACAACGTATCATCATTTATAACCAATTCCTTTCCTTTGATGTGAAAGAAATCCACGCACTTTAGTGTTACGGAATAGATCACGCCCATCAAACCCATCGAAACTACAACACCGTAAAAATCATCGTTAGGATTCTCAGGTACAGGACGTGTATATGTTTTAAAGTTACCTGTTCCATCTACCAGGCTTACCGAAATCACAGCCTCCAAAAAAGAGTGATGTGTGCTGCCCGCTGCCGACCCGGTGCTCAGGAAACCGCCAACTGTTTGGTGAATGGCATCGGCTACATTGGGTATGGCAAGACCGGCTTCTCTTAACTGGTAAAACAAGCTATTGTCTTCGGTCGAAATTTCCGAAGGATCATAGGGATCAAAACCAAGATTGCATCCCGCCTGCACGGTCACTTGTTTCTTATCCTTATCAATATCAACGCGACGCATTAGACTCAATATGATAACGATCTCCTTCGGATCATTGTTCTTGCCTCCCGGTTCGAAGTGATCGGTATAAATGCTTCCCTTAGCCGATTGCCCGGCCCCTCTTACTCTTATTTTTTTGGGATGCAGCTTGCTCGCAATTGCATACTCGATGAGTAGCTTGATTTGATATTCATCTTTCGGCTGATAAAAGCCGTTTGCATCAGGCTCTATGGGCGCCGATGGAGGAGGAAATTTCGTGGGCGGATCCGATGTTTTAAGGCCTAAATGTTCTTTCCAATAATTGTTCAGGAAAATTCCCTTAGGATCGTATTTTTTACGCAGTTTTAGAAAATCATCCCATTTATTGTACTGCTTCTTCAAATACCCCGGTCCCAGGTTTCCCCAGGCTGGCGGCAGGTATTTCCCCCAATGCGGACGGAACTCAAAATCAGCCAGCTTCTCCCAAAACAAAGGAAAATAGTTCTCCTCCGGTTTGTCCGAATTGCGCTTGAACCAAAACACATCCACTCTTAGCACATCGGTTTTGTAGGAAGGACTCAACCAAAAATCGTTAGCTTTTGCTGCATACAATTCAACACAAAAAGAGCCATCAGCAATGCGTGGATTGTTTTCTTTATCGTAATAATTCTCAAATAGCTTGTTCAGTGATATTAATACGTCATCCACAACACCAGGCTTGTTCATCGGGATCCACAATTCGGTAAACTCCACCGGAAATAAATTGTCGCCAATACCGTCGTCCATTGGCAAACCCTGGTACCAGGTATCCTGGAACGTTTGCGGCTCACCGAAGTGGGTTGCACTTTCGTGGTTGGTAGGAACAAAAAAAGGAAGAAGTTTGGGAAAAATAGTATCGTAGTATTTCTGACTAACAAGCCCATTCAAATTCTTATATAGTAAGGTGTTGGTACCCAGAAGGTCTCCAAGCCATTTCGGCCACCGCCCAATGGCCGTGTATGCGGCATCGGCGAGAAATACCGGCAATAATTTTGAGCCAAACAAAGGTTCGAATTCCAGGTAAGGCTTTCGTTGATAAGGTTCGTGCGGCCCCATTCTTTCGGCCTGCCAAACCACTACCCTGCCTCCATGAGGTTGCGGGTACCAAAGAATCCTTGTGTACTGCGTATTGTTAAGGAATGTTTGCAACGGAATCTTCCCCCCCTGTACAAGGATATCAATAGGGCATTCCTCAATTGACGTAATCGATTCCTGTCCCTTGATATAGTATTTTTCACCCAGTATAAATTTTGCAGAAACGATAATGCCCAGCAAGCCCATAGAAACGCCGACTGCGTAAAAAAGATCTTTGTCCGCCTTCATTTTAGCGTTTCTGCTGACTGTGATCGGTTGCGGGTCATCCGAATTAGCAGGAACGAACGTGATGCTTTCCAGTGCATCCCAGAAAGAAAACTTTATACTTCCACCCGATGAACCGGTAGAAAGAAATCCGCCTACTGTTTGATGGGTAATGCCTCCCATATCGGGCAAGGCACATTCTTCAGCATCCAACTGGGCAAACAGGCTGTTTGTTTGTGAAGAAATACCAGTCGGGTCAAAGGGATCGTAGCCCAGATGGCAACCTGCTTCCACAATAACAGTTCCTGCTCCCTTATCTATCTTAACGCCGTTCATCTTTGAAAGCATGATACGAATGGTCTTGTCAAAGTCCCCGGTGTTGTCAGGCTCCCGGGATGCCTCTACCGAATGCCCGGCACCGCAAACACGTATTTTCAGGTCGTTTTTTCTTGCTTTCTTAATAAGGCCCTGCAGATCGGTAAGTGTGGCCGGCAGGTAATAAATCCGGTTGTTGACTTCAACTGTATCCATTGCCCAGCAATTTGTTTTAGTATATAAATCGGAGCCGGATTTTTGCGTCGCAAAAGGCATTCAAAGGAAGTAGATAAGTATTTCCTTAACAGTACAGAACGAGGGGTTAATTCAAGAGGCGGGACAATAAAATGAATATATAATAAAATTATTGAAAGAACAAAGTTCTAATCAGCCAATTCCGGAATTAACGATTACGAAACCAGGCTGCTTTAAAATCAGATAGGTGTATATGCTTTTTCCGTTAGCTTTTAGATGCGCACAAACACATTAGTTTTTTTGTACATTAGTAGAGCTGTTTATGCTTTGTGACGTTGGCCTAACGTACATAAACCACTTACCAAACAACATGAAAAATTTTTTTATCTCGATTTTATCCGCGATTCTCGATTTATTTGACCGCGGTTACAGCCGCGTGATTGACGTTCCCAAACCGAAGCCGTATCCAACACCTAAGCCTTCGCAAATGATTGCCGGAATAGAGCAGGCAGAGCTTACCCTTCCACCCGGTTATCCCATGTCAGGATACAGTATAAACGGGCGGATATCACGTGGGTACTGGATACGGCCGAAAGCAACGGCCTTATACCTGCGTGATGAAGACGGAACACCATTTGTTTTCGTTACAACTGATCTCTGGGCCATTACGGAAGCACAAAAGATGGCTGTATTGGAGGCATTACACAAAGATCCGACGACCTGGTTTATCGGTGAAAGCGAATTGCTGCTTTGCGCCATACATGCACATCATAGTTCTGGTACGATTGAGTTTGATAAGGCATTCGCTTCGACCTCTATCGGGTTTGGACTTGATGTGAAGGCATTTGACTTTACGATCGAAAAAATCGTTTCCGCAATTAAGGGCGCAGTAGGTAAGGCTGAAGCAGCTACCCTTACTTTTTCATCTGAAACGATTGAGGGCATTGCAAAAAACCGGAGTCCCCTCGCCTATTTTCGCAATCACCCGGGCGAGCGGCAAGAATATATACCGAACAAAATGAAACCCGAAGAGAATAAATTCTACAGGTCGGAAGAAGAAAAAGAGTCAACAATTGATCAGCGGTTTACTGCTATAACGATAAAGAATGCCCAAGGTGTAATCAAAGGCATCCTTGCTTCTTACCCGATGCACCCGACCGCAACCGGAGACGCCACTGAGGTGTATAGCGCAGATGTTTTCGGGCTTGCATCCGGCAAAGCCTCACAGGAACTTCCCGACAATCCCATAGTAGCGTTCTATAACGGAGCCGAAGGAGACGTTGCTCCGAAGTACAAATTGCATAACCGTCGTGATGCAGTAGACATATCCGAGTGCCTTTCAGGAGCCATCAAGCGGGCAGGCCAGTCAGGCGAACAACTATCGCTGAACGGGAAAATCATACACCGTACAGCAACAATCGACATTGCATCAAACCAAACTTCAGTGGATCCCTTCGACGCAGATTGTTATCCGGGACCGCACACAGTGGCAAAAAGAGCTGCCAAGCCGGTTGTTGGCGCTGCTGTGTTTGCCGGCGCCTCAGATGGCAGAACCTCGCTGAGTTCATTTGGCATAAGCGACGGCGTTGTGAGTAAAAAATGGGACCCTGTGCAAGGCCATAAAATGCCGGCCATCCAATTCTTATCGGAGGCTGTATTGGGACAAGTCCTGCCTGGATCCATCAGATTCCTGGCAGAAAAGCTGGTCAAAATAAAACCCAAATCACAACTGCACATTAGCATTCATAAGGTAGGAGAAGTCTGTTTCGTTGGAATTCCAGGCGAGTTTACAACGATGCTGGGGCGACGCGTACGGAAAACAGTCGCAACAAAATTGGGTTTAGCAAAAAGTTCTATTTCTCTTGTTGGACTTGCTGATGCTTATATCTCCTACGTAACCACACCACGTGAATACGAGGGACAGTTTTATGAAGGAGCCTCCGATTTTTTTGGAATCTCAACGGGACCTGCCTTTGTGAATGCGTACAGAAACTTAGCAGGTAAAGATCCGGACAAGGAGGAGGAGAGACAAGGAAGAAAAACCCGTTTTTATGCGGGCAAAGCTGTAACGTTCGGCCCCCGGCACCTTGGCGAACTTCAAACCTGGAATGCCGGGGAAGGATTACACAATCTGTTAGTTTCAGCGGACGGGTCTAGTGTTTATTCTCATGAGATTCCGCCTATAAATCAATATGATTCTGCAAGAGGGCCGATACCGATTAAACCATATGAAATCATCGCCTACTCCTTTCCAGATCAGGTAAACTCAATAAATTCAACTACGTTTTATCCAACCATCGTAATTCAAGGAGAAGATGGAACAATAGTTCCTCTCTCGGAACATATTCTCACCGTTGATCAATACAACAAATCGCAGTCTGTCTGGACGGTCAGGATACTCAACACATCGCGGCTTGCTGACGGGAAAACATACCAGATTGCCGTGATCCCACTTTCCGGTAAAGTGCCGCCCGTATCATGCCCTTTTCGAGTAGAAGGCTTTGGAGTAATGTAATCAGCGGATGTGTTGTTTACACTATGGTTGGATAATAATTGCGTCAGTTCTTCATACTTCAGGATTTGTTTAGACTACTTAGTTAGAGGCTATTTTAATTCTTTATTACAAATCCCAGAATGCGCAACGAAGAGTGGTGAAGGTGCATTTACAGACTCCAGCCTTGAAATTATTTAATTATGATGCCAGTACTATAAAACTAAATGGGCAAGAGATTAAATACATCATTCAAGTTGTCCAATCCATTCCAAATTGCTTCTCTCACGGTATTGCATAATTTAATTTTTTATAATATTTTGTTTTATCCGCCGGAGTACTGTAGCATAACCATTACTGTGTGGTACCACTTAGTTAATCAATCACGTACTTACCTGAAAGCAACCGTTTTCGTGCCTTGCTGAATACGGCAACCACATTACAATGTTTAAATCAACTTTTTCAAATGGAACAACCCTCTTCGATAAAACAGAGAAGTGTCGATGATTATGTTGGGCTAAGCCGGTCCCTGGCTGTCAACCACCTCAAAACGGAGGTAAAAAAATCGGAAACAAAAACTGATGTTTTGCAAGAACAGGGAGCCATTAAAACCACAGCCGGTCGAAAACTCCACCTGTTAAAACAATTCATGATGGAACGCCTGTGGGACTGGCTTAAGTTTTATATCATCAATCGTTTTGGTGAAAGACATGACTTTCAAACCTACAGCGATGGAATTAAGGGCATTTATCGATTGGACGCTGACGAAACTATAAAAATCGGCATCCTTAGCGACTGGGCCACTTTTACGGAAGAATCTTGCGCCCTTGCCAAACGCATGAATGATATTCACGATCCCCAATTCACGATACACATTGGCGACACTTACTATGTGGGTGAACCCAAAGAAATTGCTGCAAACTTTCTTGGTGAGAATAGCCCCTGGATTAGAGGCTCCAAAGGCAGCTTTGCCCTACTAGGCAATCACGAGATGTATGCGCGGGGGATTTCTTATTACCGGGACTTGTTGCGAACATTAGGCATGAGGAAGGCGGACGGAAGTTACCAAGGACAGCAAACTTCTTTTTTCTGTCTTGAAAACGATCATTGGCGCATCCTGGGACTTGACACTGGATACAATTCGATTGGTAAAATTCCTCTTCTGGAATTGATTCCTTTTCTAGCACCCAACTGTCGCTTTGAAGAAGCGCTTATGCATTGGTTGGACAAAGACGTGAAACTGCATCCTAATGACAAACGCGGCATTGTTGTGCTGACGCATCATCAATACCTCACAGCTTTTAAAGGTGAGGGTGAGTTTACCCAACCTGCTAAGCAACTGGCAAAACTACTTGGTACCGACAAACCCATTCTATGGCTTTTTGGTCACGAGCACAAGTTTGCCATGTACCACAAAGCTCAAATCAACGGGGGTGTCGCGGCTTATTGCCGCTGCATTGGTCATGGAGGCATGCCCATTGAATTCAACAGGGCATTCAAATTGGACAATGGAAAAAATGGGTTTTCTAAACTGGCTGTTGTGGACAACCGGCGGAAGCAGGGTTCTCCTTTTGGCTACAATGGATACGCTTTGCTAAGCCTGCAAGGCAACCGGCTGAACATCGATTATTATGATCACCATGAACAAATCGTTGGTGAAGAATGGCTTTCTTCCAATGGTACAATCAAGGGGCATGTCAACTATGTGATCCCAAGTTTACAATCTTCATATTTCAGCTCCGGAATGGAATGGTGAAAAGAGCCATTTCTCTCTAAAAGCTGTTACGAGTTCAGTTTTCGAAACTTTTTGACATTGGCGCCGGTGTGCTTGCCCAAGACTTTCATCTTTGCAGCAGTGACCCTTCCCATCCCAAAGAACTTTTCGACAGTCAGCGCTTCCTTAAAGGCTTCGACTTTGGAGGTTCCGATGAAGCTAAAACCGTCTGGCTTTTGCAGATCAGAGGCAACCTTGGCGAGAAACTTATTGATGGAGACACCCACGGAGGTGGTTGCTCCAACTCTTCGATGACGCGGCGCTTGATTTCCTTGGCAATCTCCAGGACTGAACCAATCCCTTGCTTGTCACGGTGACATCCAGCTAGGCTTCATCCAATATCTAAAACCTTTTAAAAAATACTCTTTTCGGGTTATTGCTTTCGGTGATGTTTTGGGTTAATATCAGACCGCAAACCTAATTTATGAGAAAATCGAGCAAAAGAGGGGCAATTATATTTTCACTAATTGGCTTCATACTATTGTCATTTGCAACATTATTGGAGGAGAAATATCATGAAGTTCCTGTCGTAAGTTTCTTTATAAATCTTGTAGGGCACATTGGGATCGGTTTCATAGTGATTGGAGTACTGAGTATTCTTGTTGAAACAAGTCATTGGGTTGACTACTTCAAAGAAAGGCTGACCGAAATTGTTATTGATCGTAAGTACCTGGGAAATCTCTCGCAAGATGAACTGATAAACCTACAAACAGACATATTAAAAGCTTTCTAAAAAAATGATGACATTGGTGGCAGAGATGGCTTCCTGCAGTATTTTCAACAAAATGTCCAAAGATTTGTTGCCTCCCCTTTCAGGATCAATCTCGTGTCAGATAGACGAATTGAGTACCCAGACGTCGATAAGAAAGACCGGGTAAAATCTGTAGAGATACTAACCTGGAATTGTAAAGCCAATAAAGGCAGAATTCAAGAATACCTGGGCTGGGATCCTAACGAAGGTGAGGTTGAAACAGTAATGGATATAAAACTTAGACTTGAACATATAGCCATACCGGGCGGTTTTGACGAGTTTTCATATGACGATTTGAAGAAAACTGGTGTTACCAAAACCGGCGGTATCAACTTTTCTCTGGAGAAGTACATTCATTTTGACGACCTAAAAATCAAACTAACAATTGAAACTATTGCCGCGACGAACAAATTTTGGGCCTGGCGTATGGGGCATCCGTCTAGAGGAATTACTTTGACTGTACGCTATCCTGCCGAATTGAGTATAAACAGAGAATTGTATGGAATTGGCGACGATTGTGATGAAAATAATGACAAGGGGAAGGGCTATTACAAATTGAGCTCGCAAAAATGGGTTCTTCCAAGAGAGGGCGTAGTATTCGAATTGGTTTGATATGGTACTGTACGCGCCGATAAAGTTGGTTCTTCTTCACTTTGGATGGAAGATTAATGGTATACCAAGTGCAATTTCATACAAAAACACATTCCGCAAAGCGGCTTGCGTCATAGCTGGACGGCTCAGTAGCTTGCATTTCTACACGCTTGCTATGATCTTGTGCCAATTGTTGAATTTACAAGCCGGTCATTTTACCCTCCGCCACGCAGACGTCAAAAAAGGCGTAGTTACCCTTGTCATGGAAAGCCGCTCGAAGCGATGCCGCTGCCCACTTTGCAATCAGTTTTCTAACCATGTGCATAACAAGGCAAGTTGTAGAGTACTGAAGTTTCTAGCTTTAAAACACCATTGGCAAAATCGAGCGATGTCACCTCCTATATATCCATACCGCATATTGCACGAAACCAGCAACTTAATCATTCGGGAAAGAAGCCTGGTCACGAATGCTACTGGAGATATTAGCGATAAAACATGAGCAACTCTCATATGAATACTACGTTGTATCGAAGGTTTTCTATTTCTGGGAAGATTTTATCCTACCGTCTTTTTACATAAAAGAACCCGATTATCTTTGCTTTAGTTCTCAAAACGGGCCAAAACGACCCAAAGCGTGACTCGTTCACTGGTTTGTCACCTGTTGAATATTTGCATACGTAAGTTGCTGATAAATATTTACTTATTGTCGAAAGCTCGAGTCCCAGCGGGATCACAGAGTAAGTTTCAAAATCAGTCAATCCCTTGCAGCGATATTTATACTAAGGGCCATTTTGAGTGATGGTGTTCGACAATCGTCCTGTCAGCTATCCTACTGCTCCTTTCATCTACGATGTATCGAAGGTCGAAGCGCTCGATTCCGCCTTTGATGTAAGCGGTTTAAGCCATAGTACTAAGTGGAATTAAAAATCGATACTCCGTACCTAGCTAGGGTACCGATAAGGTGATGGCGTATGCATTTCAGCCAACAGAGACAAAACGGCTGGTTCCGGCAACTGCACCGTTCACAAAAGTTGTCCCGGGAAGCGGTCCTCGCCATCTCACATTTCACCCAAATGGAAAATATGCTTATCTCGTGGAAGAAATGGCAGGCGCCGTAGTTGTTTACAACTACGACAAAACCACCGGGAGATTCGATTCCCTGCAGCAGATTTTTACTCATCCGGAAGGGGCGAAAGCACCGTTCGGGGCAGCCGATATTCACATTCCGCCTGACGGAAAATTCCTGTACGTCTCCAACCGAGCCAACGAAAACAACATTGCTATCTTCTCTATTTCTCCGTCCGGAAAACTGAAAAACATGGGTTACCAGTCCACCCTGGGCAAAGTGCCGCGGAACTTCACCCTTGATCCTTCTGGTAAATTTTTATTGGTTGCCAACCAGGAAAGTGACAATGTTGTTGTTTTCAAACGAAACAACCGAACAGGAATATTTACAACTACTGGTATCCAAATCAGCATACCAGAACCGACTTGTTTGAAAATGAAAAATTGCCAGTGATTTAGGTTTGCAAAAGAAAGTTCGGTATAGCAATTTTATTTTTCAATTCAATCAGAACAGGGGTTACGAAACGGCTACAAAGTAAGTTTAACCCAACAAGTCACCGAAAATCCCATTCCACTTCTCTCCTATCCATTTCCATCATTGGCTGAATCGAGCGATGTGACCTTCGATCTATCGAAGGTGGATGTACACTATTCTGCGCGGCAACCTATAGACAGCACAGCAAATTGTTGAATACGGAAACTTCATTTTACTAAACACCAATGGCAAAATCGAGCGATGTGATCTTCGGTGTACCGAAGGTCAGCTATCAAGTCCCTTTACTGAAAGTCAAAGCAAAAGATTGAATACGTTATCTCAGTTGTTCTTTCTATCAGATTCAGCACCTTTGGCAAATCGAGCGCTTCGACCTACGACACACCGTAGGTATCGAAATTACCGATTGTTTTAGCCTTGCCTATCTTGCTTAAAGAAAGCCGTATATCTTTACAGCAGTTCTCAAAACGGGCCGAAACGAGCCAAAGTGTGACTCGTTCACCGGTCTGTCACCTGACGAAAGTTTGCATACGTAAATAACTGATATGCATTTACTTACTTCTGAAAATTTGACTCCCGGCGGAATCACTGCGTACATTTCAAAGTCAGCGGGTCTCTTGCAGTGATGCGTGCGCCTTGTGTCCGTGTCCCGGCTGATATTCCTGGTCCTTGAAAAAGTTTTGAAAGACTGCCCGGTAAAAACCCTTACCTGACAATGCTGTTTGCAATCTGTATGTCAGCAAAGTTGTCAACCTTGTATCAGTAGGATCCGCTATTCATGGCCTCGGGGAATAACCACCAGGCAGCCCCACTTTTTATTTAGCAGCCAATCCAACAGCGCTCACGGGAAGACCACCAAGATTTTGCAGAAAACCAAGGCCACTGTCGTGATCGACCGAGAAGGCACTAATGCTTTGACTTCTGGAATTCAGCACATACAAGTATTTGGAATTATTGCTTAAGGCGGCATCAATGGGCCCACTGATCTTTGTATTGGCAGCAACCGCTCTTGCTACCTGTAAAGAACCACCATGGCCGGCAAGAAAAGAAGAGACAGTACTGCTACCGGCATTCGTTGCATAGGCATATTTCCCGTTGTTTGTGAGCACCACCCAGCAAGCGGCTGTTTGGCCTGCCGATACCGGACCGTCCAGCAACGTAATCACCCCCTCCTCATCAACCCGGTAAGCAGAAACCGAACTACTGCCAGGTGAACCGCCGGCTTCAGAAACATAAAGCAGCCCATTGGTGCCAACGGCAAAGCCAAACGGGGTGGCATTGGCAGATGGGAGCGTGTGTATTGTACCCGGGGTACCGTCTCCGTCAATGGTATAACTGAGAATGGTATTGGCCGCTTTTTCTGTGATCACCACCCCTTTCCCCTCCCTTGCAAAAGCGATTTCTGCCGGCCCAGCGCCTGACGAACTCAACGGCCTGGCAGAACCTGAAAGCGGCTCTAAGCTTCCACCGGCATCAAGGGTAAAGCCAGAGATGTTCCCGCTTCCACCGGCATTCACCACATAAACCAAGTTCCTGTATACCGCAACGCTTACCGGCAAAACACCACCGGATGGCACCGTCGATTGCCATCGAAGATCACCGCCGTCTGAAACAGTGAAAGAACTGACCGAGTTGCTTGCGGCATTGACCGCTAGCAAAATATGCCTATCCGCCGATAACGTGATCGCCCCCTGACTCCCCAAACCACTCCCGGTTCCACTCCCCCCCGTTGCATAGGCAGCTTCATATGTTAGCGTGCCTGTCACCGAACGGGAAAAGGCTAACACCCTGTTTGCTGCCACTTCATTGCTCAAGGTGTACACATAGCCGACGCTTGTCTTTTCTTTGGCCCCTTCGCTTTTGCCTGCTTTTGCGGCCAGCGCTTCATTGGCAGGCGTACTCATTGTTTCTTTTTTACAGGAGAAAACCAAAGATGAACCCGCGACCGCAAGGGCCAGAAAATACCTGCTCTTTTTCATACAATTTGTTTTTGAGTGAGGAAAATTGTCAATGCCTGTTTGGTCTTCCAGGGCAGAGAGAAAGCATGTGGTTTGCACAAGGACGATCAATGTCTACGCCGTGTAAAAGATTTCAGATTCAGGAGTAAAATCCAGTGGTTTTAAGGGGTCGTGTGGGGCATGCCGACGAGAGATCAGCATGCATCACCTGCAGTTCCTCTGGGCCGACGCGCCTTAAAGCACAAATTTGCACTTCTCTTATTTACGTCGCTTCTTGCCAAACAGTTTTCTCAACGCGAATCATATGCAGGCACTCCTCCTTGGCAGAAAAGACAGGGTTACGCTTCCTTCGTCTCACTGATTGAGCCGAAGCACCTTGCTGCAGCCCAAGGAAATTTGGACAATGACGCCCCTCCACCTTCCGATGACATTCCAAGGCGAAAGTGGAACCAGCCAGTTGAACAGTTTTCCCTCAACTCAGAAGCGCCGTTTTAACCTGCCTCTATTAAATTACAAAATAATTGAATAACGAAGCCCTTGTCTGATTCGATTCCCGGGAGAGACAGAGACCATCGACCAGCTCTTGAACCGCTTCTGAGAAGTTTGATGATCGTTTATCAGCAAAACGCTGATTTCATCTATCTCTGTGACGGTCTTCCTTGTCCATGTTCGATCACTGTTTGCGGTCATTCACCCTCCTGGCAGGTATTTAAAAACCGCAAAAGGAAATAGCGGATAACAAGCAGCTCACCAGAAAAGCTGGTCACTCTAGAGGAGTTGGGGCGAGGCACAGATTGCTTCGTCAGGAAGCAATCTCCCAAACAAAAGAAGAACGCACCCGAGCAATAACTTCCTACCTCTTACACTGTTGGGATTTTAACAATGATCCGACACCCTTCTCCTTCGGCCGTCAGGTGGAGCTGACCGAACAGTTATCGAACACCTTATTACAAGAATTGATCATGTTTTGTCAGTTAAAATATTGATTTTGCGATATTTATACTAAGGACCATTTTGAGTGATGGTGTTCGACAATCGTCCGGTCAGCTATCCTACTGCTCCCTTCATCTACGATGTATCGAAGGTCGAAGCGCTCGA
>NZ_RBCI01000058.1 GCF_003628535.1 Flavisolibacter nicotianae | reverse complement strand
CCGAAGAGATCCTGTATTGATTTTTTGGCGTAGTCGCTGTGTTTGAGGTTATCTTTTTTGAGGAAGGGGAACTGTTCGGTGATTTCGCGTTTGAGAAACACCGGCATGTCTTTCCCCGCCACCGTTCGGGTCAGGAACTGGTCCACCAGCCCGTTGCCGTCAAAGTCCCTGACCCAGAGTTTGACCGGGGCTTCTCTGGTGGGCCGCAGGTAAAAGTTCTCCCCGATGTTGCCCACCACCAGATCCTGCCGCCCATCGCCGTTCACATCCGCCACCGAAAGCGACTGCCACCAGCCCAAAAGTCCTTCCAGCCCCGTGGTTTTCAGCTCCTCGAAGTTTCCTTTTTGGTAGGAAAAGATCCGGGTTGCCATCCACTCCCCGGTTACGATGAGGTCTTTTTTGCCATCGCCGGTCACGTCCGCCCACGCAGCCGCGGTAACCATGCCCACAGAAGAGAGCGCAGGCGGGGCAACATCCCTGAAATGCCCCTGCCCGTCGTTTTGGTACAGGTAGCTTTGCGGCACCTGCCCGTAGAGACGCGGCACGCTGCGGCTGCCCACAAAAAGGTCCTCGTCGCCATCCCCGTCATAATCATAGGCAGCAGCACAGGCAATGTTCATGTTGTTGAGGGGGAAGGCCGCCACGTCCACCGAGAAGTTGCCCCGGCCGTCGTTTTTATAGAGCCGGTGCTGCAGCTCCCGCTCTCCCGGCGGCGTGTTGTTGCCGCCGGCCCCCACAAACAAATCCAGATCCCCGTCGTGGTCCGCATCAAAAAAGAGCACCGCCACGTCCTCAAAAGCCTGGAACTGGGTGAACACGTCTTCCTGCTTTTTTTCAAAGCCGCCATCCGCCGTTTGCAGGTAGAGCTGGCCCGGCTGGTTTTTGGCCCCGCCGATGTAAAGATCCTCCCGCCCATCACCGTTCACATCCCCCGCAGCCACGTGCGGGCCCTCCCGCGACAACAACTCCGGTAAATTCCGCTCATAATAAAAATCTACATAATCATCCTCCACATGACGATCAAATGAGGAGACT
>NZ_RBCI01000057.1 GCF_003628535.1 Flavisolibacter nicotianae | reverse complement strand
TGGCTGGGCGGTGATGAAAGCGCTGGTGCCAACCTACAAACCGATCGCCGTTGCCTGATCGCAAAAACGTAATTTGCGGTGGACCTTACAGCAGAAGGTAAACAGCAACGAACGAAAACAGAAAATTTTATGCTCAAGTCTTGCATGACACTCGACGAATTCACGATTCAGCAACTACGTCTTTTTCCCGGTGGTACAGGCGAGTTAAGCCGCTTGTTGCGTGACCTTGGCCTTGCGGCAAAGCGAATCAATGCGGAGATTAACAAGGCCGGACTGCAGAATATCCTCGGAACGACGGGAGATGTAAATATCCAGGGTGAAGAAGTGAAACAACTCGACCGCTTCGCCAACGATCAGATGATTGCTGTATTTCGAAGCGGCATGAGCTGTGCAGGTGTGTAGTGAAGAAGAAGATGACATCATTGTGTTTGATGATGAACTAAGTAACCAGAGCAAATACGTTGTGTTGTTCGATCCGCTGGATGGTTCAAGCAATATTGAAACCTGCATTTCCATCGGGACCGTTTTTAGTGTGTTCAAACGGGTGTCCGAACCGGGTAAACCTTGTACAATCGCCGATTTTCTACAAGCCGGTAACAAGCAGGTGGCCGCAGGGTATGTGATTTATGGCTCGTCTACGATGTTTGTATATGCAACCCGGATTGGCGTGAACGGCTTTACACTTGATCCCTCCATCGGCGAGTTTTGTCTCAGCCATCCCGATATGCGGTGCAATGAAAAAGGGACAATGTTTTCGGTAAACCTTGGCATGCTTCGTTTGTTTCCGCCTGCTGTTCAACAATACTTGTCTTATCTGCAGGAACAGGAGGGTGGCCGGCGCTTTACGCTTCGCTATACCGGTAGTCTGGTAGCCGATTTGCACCGAAATCTGATCAAGGGCGGCATTTTTCTTTACCCTTCAACCCAGGACAAAACGAAAGGAAAGTTGCGGTTAATGTATGAGTGCAATCCCTTCGCCTTTGTTTATGCAAAGGCCGGCGGCAAGGCAATAGACGGTGAGCAGGATATTCTTGGTATCATTCCGGAGAGCATTCATCAACGTTCCGTTCTGTACGTGGGCAACACCACAATGATGGATGAGCTGGGATCCGCACTAAA
>NZ_RBCI01000056.1 GCF_003628535.1 Flavisolibacter nicotianae | reverse complement strand
GGCAGCGGCAGCCCCGTCACACCCCGGCTTCAAAAAGTCCTTGGCTTTACCGCCGGACCAACAAAAAACGACACCACACAGAAAACCACCTTCCCCTATGTTCAAACCCCCTGGAGAGGGTTTGATTACACCCTGCAACCAAGGTTCTAACAAATCAAACTACACGATTATGAAAAAAATATTTGGAGCGATTTTGGCCGTTTTGGTTTGTTTGTTCCTTACACAAACCACAGCCCTTGCTTCCTCGCACCGGGAAGCGCCGCTGATCTCCAACGATCCGCTGGCCGACAATACGGATGTCTATGCGTTTCGAAGCCCGAATGATCCCGAGAAGGTTGTGCTGATTGCCAACTACATTCCCTTTGAACATCCCGCCGGTGGACCCAACTGGTACACCTTCGGCGAGAATATCCGTTACGAGATCCATGTGGAAAATAACGGGTCAGCGGGTGATGACATCATTTATCGATTCAGCTTTCACCAGGTGAACGAAGACCCGACAACCTTCTTCCGCATTCGCCTTGGCAAGGAAAACTGGAAAACAACCTACACCCTGGAACGCAGCACAAACGGCGGCACAACGTTCAGCACCATCGTGGCCAATGGTATGGTACCGCCTCCCAACATCGGACCCCGCTCGATTGAAAACCCCGTTGTGGGCTTGGGTGCAGCCAGCTATGAAAGCCTGATGATGGGTGCAATTCAAACAGCTTCAACCGGCGAACGCGTTTTTGCCGGTCCTGTTGATGATCCGTTCTTTGTTGACCTGGGAGGTGTCTTTGATCTTGCCAATATCCGTCATGGCGCTGATGCGCGGGATGGTTTGGCCAAATTCAATTGTCACTCACTGGTACTGGAAGTGCCCATTGCCACCCTCTCGAAAAATGGAAAGCCGGCCGCAGCTGCCGCTAGTATTCTGGATCCCAATTACATCATCGGCGTATATGCATCGGCCAGCCGCCCGGCAATTACCACCTTTGACCCAAACACTGCAACAGAGCAAGTTTCGGGCAACTGGGTGCAGGTGTCCCGTTTAGGGATGCCCCTTACCAACGAAGTGATAATACCTGTTGGCAGGAAGGACGAGTGGAATTTTACAAAGACCAATAGCGAGAGTCAGTTTGAGCCCTATTTTGTC
>NZ_RBCI01000055.1 GCF_003628535.1 Flavisolibacter nicotianae | reverse complement strand
TGTAGTCCTCAATATTTGATCTGACAGTACGGGGGTTTGTTTATAGTAATTCTAGGGAAACGGATTTGTTGGTCTGTTCTAAAGGTACATTCAATTGTTTTTGCAGGGCCAGTTCTTTGCTGTCGATAAATGTTTGCATGGGGGTTTTACCGTAACAGTATCTCCCTGAGTGCGGCCGCTCCTGATTATAATAGAGCAGCCACTGATCAAGATCGGTTTGCAGATCTTCCAGCGTTTCGTACAATTTTTTTCTGAAGGCGACGGCATAAAATTCTTCCTGCATGGTACGATGCAGCCGTTCGCAGATGCCATTACTCTGGGGATGCCTCACCTGGGTTTTAGAGTGTTCAATCCCTTCAATGTCCAAATAAAGTTCGTACTCATGGTGCTCCCGCTTTCCTTTGTACTCAGTACCACGATCGGTTAATATCCGCAGTAGCGGAACTTCTTGTTCTTCAAAGAAAGGCAGCACTTTGTCATTGAGAAGATCGGCAGAGGTAAGAGCATTTTTGCGGTCATAGACCTTGGCAAAGGCTACCCTGGTGTACGTATCAATAAAGGTTTGCTGGTAAATGCGTCCCACCCCTTTGATCGAGCCCACATAGTAGGTGTCCTGTGCGCCCAGATAACCTGGATGTTCGGTTTCAATCTCTCCCAGGGCTTCGCGTTTCTCCTGCTTGCGTTCCAAAGCCATCAACTGGGCTTCGGTAAGTATGATGCCATCCTGCGCCACACGGGCTTCCAGGGCCTTTAGTCGTTTTTCAAAGACTTCCAGATCGTGACGCATCCAAACACTCCGTACGCCGCCAGCCGAGATAAACAGGCCCTTTTTTCTGAGTTCGTTACAAACCCTTTGCTGACCAAAAGCTGGATACTCGAAGGCAATCTTTACGACGGCTTCTTCTACTTCGGGATCAACGCGATTCTTGAATATGGGCTTGCTGCGGGAGATCTCCTGAAGTGCGGATTCTCCGCCTGTGTCGTACAATTGTTTGATGCGGTAAAAGCTGTCGCGGGAGTAGCCAAACAGTTTGCAGGCCTGGGAAACATTACCCAGCTTTTCTGCCAACTTCAACAGCCCAATCTTCGTTTTGATTAACTTAGATTCAGTGTTCATATCTGACAGTTTTGGGGTTAACAATCAAGTGTCGTTACTTAAAGTTAATCCCGACTGTCAGATTAAATATTAACTTCTACA
>NZ_RBCI01000054.1 GCF_003628535.1 Flavisolibacter nicotianae | reverse complement strand
TGTAAGCTCCCCCTGAATTCGCTGCGTTTAAAAGTATAAAATCAGTTGTTTTCTTTTGGTTTAAACATAGGAATTTGGATTTTATGGTATTCAACTGGCGGCACGAAGCCCAAGGCCTGGTGTGGTCTTGAGCAGTTGTAATCCTGTCGCCACTCTTCTGCTTTTTCTCTGACCTCACGAAGAGAAGTGAACACATAGGCATTCAGGAGTTCTCGTCGGATGCTGCCGTTGCATCTTTCAACATAGGCATTTTGCATGGGTTTTCCAGGTTGGATGAAAACAAGTGTAATCTTATGCTTTTTGCACCACTCGTCCAGTTTCGCGGAGATGAACTCCGGTCCATTGTCCACGCGGATCATCTTTGGCAACCCTCTGAATTCGTGTAAGTATTCTAAAGTTCTAATCAGTCGAACAGTGGGCAGCGAAGTATCAGCTTCGACGTGCAGTACCTCCCGGTTGTAATCATCCACAATGTTTAGCAGGCGAAAGGTTCTGCCATCCCACAGGCTGTCGCTCATAAAATCCACGCTCCAAACCTGATTGATGGTGTTCGGCTGAAACAATGTTTGCTTTACCCGTGCCGGCAACCGCTTCTTGCGTCGTCTGCGGATATTCAGCTTTAGGGCTGTATACACCCGGTAAATGCGTTTGTGGTTCCAGGCAAAGCCATTTCTTCTCAACCGGTAATAACACTGCCAAAAACCAATAGCCGGATGCTTCTCTACCAACTGCTGCAGTTCACTTATGAGTTCATCATCTTGCTTGGGCTTTCGTTTATAACGGCTGGTGCTCTGGGGTAGGCTTACCGCTTCTAGCGCCTGACGCTGGCTCACCTTGTGCACAGAAACCATATACTCAGCCAGGCTACCTTTCTCGTCAGGCGTTAGAACTTTTTTGCCACCGCATCTTTGAGTGCTTCATGTACCAGAGAAAGATTGGCATACATCCGTTTCAGCCTTGTGTTCTCCTCTTCCAACTCTTTTAGTCGCTTGACGTCACTGGCCTCCATACCACCATAACGTTGCCGCCACTTGTAAAACGCTGCTGTTGTAATCCCCAGTTCTCTGCAGATGTCTTCTGCCTTGCGGCCATTCTCGTGCTCTTGAATAGCCTTGACAATCTGTGTTTCGGTGAAGTTTGATTTTTTCATATTTACTCATTTAAAATTAAGCGCCTTTGCTAACTTTCAAATGAGCGAATTATAGGGAAGCCGACA
>NZ_RBCI01000053.1 GCF_003628535.1 Flavisolibacter nicotianae | reverse complement strand
ACACCAGGCCTTGGGCTTCGTGCCGCCAGTTGAATACCATAAAATCCAAATTCCTATGTTTAAACCAAAAGAAAACAACTGATTTTATACTTTTAAACGCAGCGAATTCAGGGGGAGCTTACAGATGTAAATGACTTTCTATTTGCGACTACAGAAAGGGAATACGAACAAAAAAAAGAAACTGACATAGCTTCTGCGGAGTTAGTTTGTCCCAATTGCAGTAAGAAAAGCCAACTTTCTGCACTTACCTACCATGAGAAGGTTGCATTTAGCAATCAATATGTCTGTTTTGTGGCAACCCTCGACGACATAAACGAAGACAAGTTGATTGAGATTGAAAAGGAAATTGACGCTCCGTTTGAAATAATCTATGGCTCAATTTAAAGACGATGCGTATAACAGGCGCTTGCCAATATACCGGCTGACGAGCCATCATTCAGCATTTTGTTCTTTAATGAGCTTTTGAATAACTTACCAGGGCTGACGGATTACAAATGCCGGTGCATCGGCAAGCGCTAATTTGGCTGCAACCTTCATGACACATACTTCAGACATATACTTAGAATTTACAGACGCTGGTGACATTATCCGCATTGAGCCATTGAGCCTGACCTACCCTAACGGGCAACTTGATTGGGACAGGAATTGGATAAAGACTTGGGTAACGGTAAAGGGAGGAGTGTTCAGCGGACAATTTGCTGCTGAATTTATGACAACTGACTTTGAAGTGTTTAAGCAACAGCTAAAAAAGCTTGACAACGACTTCAATGGTTCAGCGACATTTGAACCCTTAGAAGGGCAACTTATTCTTAAAATTAATGGTGATGGGCTGGGACACTTTGAGCTTGATTGTGAGGCAACACCTGAACCACATCTAGAACAGACTTTATCTTTTTCAATCAGCTTTGACCAGACACAAATCAAGGAAAACGTTAAACAGCTTGATAAAATCACAAAGAAGTTTCCAATTGACGGAGATTTCAAAATCAAAAACGAATAAGGCAGCAGCCAACAGCAGCTTTTAGCAATTGCGGCTTGACTGCAAAGGCTAAGCGAAATATCTTTACGCAGCTTTAGTGCAATATTGAGGCTGAATATCAATGAGTGCCACAACTGCTTAAAGCTTTATTCGTGTGTGTCTTGAATTGCTCCAGTGTTCATCTGGAGTGAATGCTCTACAAATGATGGAAGCTTTTCTTTAGTTAGCATGGGTGTGCGGAGTTCGAGCGAACTGAATGGCCGGCGTCAGCT
>NZ_RBCI01000052.1 GCF_003628535.1 Flavisolibacter nicotianae | reverse complement strand
TTATTTAACTGCATAACTTTTTTGTCAGGCACCTGCATGCGCGGTGCCCCTTTTACTATTTTTCAGAATGGTTTCAACTGTTTGACTGGTGGCATCGCCTTTTTCCTGCAGCTTTCCAAAAGCTGCTGCAGTAGCAAACTCCACCACTTCCTGCGGTTCCCGCTTTTTACTCAAACTGTAAATCAGCCCTGCCATATAGCAATCTCCGCTACCCGAGCGATCAACAACAGAATTACAGCGGTATTCCTTCGAATTGAATTGTTTCCCGCCTTCATTCAGGCTGGTGTAGTATACCATACTTTCATCCTTACCGTCGAAGCGGAAGGTATTGGCAACTACCGTGCACTTCGGAAAACGGCGCCTGATTTCTTCCGACGTTTGCTTTGCATGGGCAAGGTATTTTTCGCGGCTGCTGTTCTCGTGAATATTTTCATCTATGGCTATTCCCAACATGGTGTTTGCTGCCCAAATGTTGCCCATCACTACATCGCAATGCTCCACCAGTTTTGGCATGACCTGATCCGGCTGTTTTCCGTATTGCCACAGCTTTGACCGGTAATTCAAATCGACGGAGACCGTAATCCCTTTTGCCGATGCGACCGTCACGGCCTCGAGGCACACGGCCGCGACATTTTCATTCAAGGCAGGGCTGATGGCACTAAAATGTAGCCAGGAAACATCCTGCAAAACAGCCGTCCAGTTGATCTGTCCCGGCTTCAATTCCCAGAAAGAAGAATAGTCCCTGTCGTAAATCACACCGGCACTTTTCAGGTCTGCACCTTGCGGCAGGTAGTAAGTGCCGATACGGTTACCCGTTACCTCTATCCGGGACGCATCGATCCGGCTTTGTTCAAGAAAATCAAAGATCTCCCTGGAGAGGTAATGATCCGGCAAGGCTGTGCTATACGCCACCGGGAGCTGCCAGTTGGCGAGGGCTCTCGCTACGTTCAGCTCTGCGCCACCAAGAAAAACAGGCATGTTGTTTTGCTTCAGCCATTCACCGCCCAGTTGGGGTGAAAGCCGCAGCAATAATTCGCCAAAACACAGGATCTTGCTCATGCCTTTTGTGTTTGTGCCTTTTGTGAAACTTCTTTCCAGAGGATACGGATTTCAAGGCCGTCGTCATTGATTTTTTGGTGGTGCTCCAGGCTGTCGATCGGGTTGTCGGTCGTGCAAACCACCTTTACATTCATTTTCCGCAACAGGTTGCGCACTGAATAATCCGGCGTTTGCAGCTTTGCCGTACAGGCCTCGTAAACTCTTTCTGCCGAATCGCCATTCAGAATTTCATGTACGTCAAAATACCGCTGCAGTTCCAGG
>NZ_RBCI01000051.1 GCF_003628535.1 Flavisolibacter nicotianae | reverse complement strand
CTTCACCACTCCGGCGCTGACCTTTGCCAACAACGGGCAAACCCTGCAGATCACCGGCATCACGGTAACCAGCGCCACGCCGAATTGCCAGAAAAATTTTGCGGTCAATGTAACGTTGGCCGTCAATCCACTGCCGCAGGGTAGCCTTACAGGCAATACCATTTGCATTGGCGGAACAGGCCAATTGACCTTCACTGCAACTTCGGGCACCGGTCCATTTACTGTCGTTTACAATGATGGAAGTGCCGACCGCACTGCCACTAATGTGGTTTCCGGCACGCCATTCAATGTTTTTGCCAATCCCGCAGCTACGACATTGTATACATTGAAAAGCGTTACAGACGCCAATGGCTGTGCGAGAAGTGCAGGCTTCAGTGGAAACGGCACCATCACGGTAAACCAAACACCGGTAGTAAATGCTGTCTCCAACCAGGTAATCTGTAACAACAATCCAACGACAGCAATCCCGTTTTCCGGTGCAAATGCGACGTCGTTTACGTGGACGAACAGCAACACCGCCATCGGGTTGGCGGCAAGTGGTTCGGGCAACATCGCTTCGTTTACAGCCACCAACTCCGGGACC
The DNA here is from genome assembly GCF_003628535.1 of Flavisolibacter nicotianae. Classification (GTDB taxonomy): domain Bacteria; phylum Bacteroidota; class Bacteroidia; order Chitinophagales; family Chitinophagaceae; genus Flavisolibacter; species Flavisolibacter nicotianae. Next base: position 787 of record NZ_RBCI01000051.1, on the reverse strand, counting down.
ACGCCCATTAGCGCAACCATTACAGTAACCCCGGTAAATACTGTCAACAGTGTTTCCTGTAATGGCATATCAAAAACCTTTACGATCATCGTCAACCCCACGCCGACATTGACTGGTGCATTGCAATCAGCGACAGTTTGTGCTGGTTCAGCTGCCACCATCAACCTTACGGGTCTTTTGCCCAATACCACCTCCACGATTACCTACACCATCGATGGTGGGCCGGTACAAACGGTGACAGGTAGGATCGCTGATGCAAGTGGTAATGCAACATTCACAACCCCGGCCTTGACTTTCGCTAACGACGGGAAGCAATTAACCATTACGGGCATCACGGTCACCAGCGCCACGCCGAATTGCCAGCAGGCCTTTAGCCAATCAGTGACATTGGATGTCAACCCAACCTCTGTCGGTGGTACGGCTTCTGCCGACCAAACGATTTGTGCCGGCACGGCACCGGCAGATTTGACCCTTGCAGGCAACACCGGCAATGTGATTCGGTGGGAGTCCTCCTTGTCTTCTTCCTTTACGTCGCCAACAACCTACAATGTAACTTCTGCTACGCTCCCGGGAGCCACCATTGGCAACCTGGCCACCACCACCTATTTCCGGGCCGTGGTCCAAAGCGGTGTCTGTCCGGCAGTCTATTCAACGACAGTCAAAGTCACGGTCAACCCTACGCCAACGCTGAGTGGGGCATCGCAGGCGGCAACCGTTTGTGAGAACTCCTCTGCCACCATCAACCTTACGGGTCTTTTGCCTGGCAGCGTCTCAACGATCAGCTACA
>NZ_RBCI01000006.1 GCF_003628535.1 Flavisolibacter nicotianae | reverse complement strand
ACAGCAAAGAACTGGCCCTGCAAAAACAATTGAATGTACCTTTAGAACAGACCAACAAATCCGTTTCCCTAGAATTACTATAAACAAACCCCCGTACTGTCAGATCAAATATTGAGGACTACACGTTAAAGGAATAGTCGTAATTGATGCACTTTATTGCTGTTTTATGCAGCAAATCATGGCTTCCTATGCGCGTTTGTCTCCACAAGGCTACAGGCTTAAGACCTTTAGCTTCAGCTTTGCTTTATAAAAGCCTACCCGTTAGCGGCACAACAGCAGCAGCATTGTCCTTCCTGATTACCGAAAGCATTTCAGCTCGGAAACAGTATTCCCACGCCATCAGAGGCAAGCCTTCCGTGTTTTCAGAAATTCATGGCATCTATATTCTGGTATAGCAGGTAACAAAAAGAACCGTCAATACCATAGTTCAACCTTTCTCAACGTTATTGAACGGTCAGCGTCAGCGTTGTCCGATGCCTTATAGCTTCATAGGACTTCCCTTTAATTGTTCCTGGTGTTTTCTCTTTATAGATACTTTCAATAATATACATGCCCTTTTCGAAAGGAGTGAAGGTGTACACGCCATCTTTGCTTTCCACTTCCTTCATCCAGGTGTTGGGTGCATATACCATCAGCTTGCCTTTCAGGTCTTTGCCTTCATAGAGCAATTTCAGGTCTATTGGTTTGTTTACAGAATAGGTTTTCCTTTCTTCAATGGGAACAATTTGAAACTTAAGAGAAGGCTTTGCTGCATTTTCATTCCCACTTCCCACATAAAAGGGTTTGTGTGCATAATAGGTGGGCTGCACCACACCAATATCGTACTGGGTCCAATCTACCACCTCCCGCACCAGGTTGGTCAACTCAATTTTAAACTTACCGGCCTGCCTGGGCACTGGGGGCTACCTTCATTCGAAAGTAATGACACTCCTCAGCCATTTATTTTTAAAAAATATTTTTAAAGCATAGGGGTATTTTAAATTTTTCAGTTTTCTGGTAGAATACAATTAATACCGAACCCTATGAACATTTCAATTTTCAAAGCAAAACTGCTATTATCAGCGACGTTCCTTTTAATCACCTGTTTTGGTTATGGCCAACAGAAAGAATGGCAAAACTGGAATTCTATTGGGCTAAAAATTCCGGTTAGTAAAACGGTTGACTTTAAACTAAGCGAATTAGCCGCGTTCTCTCCCTCTAACGCTTACGCTCTCAATTTTGCTCAAACCTCAGCCGCTTTCTCCGTAGATGTAACGAAGCAGCTTAGTTTTAAGTTCGGCGACCAACTAAATTATATCCCAGGCAGCACGAACGCCTTGCGAAACCGGATTTTTGTGGAAGGGAGCGTAGATAACAAGTTCAGTAAACTACTCAAAGCAGAACACAGTCTGCAGGCCGAATGGCACAGCAAAACGGAAATAAGGTACCAGCAGCGGTACATTTTTACCAATAGCCTTAGCTTACGCCATCGCTTTTCACCTTTACAACTAAGACCTTCCCTATCCTATTCCTTGTATTATAACGTTGGCGGAAGACCACTTCAGTATTACGACAAAGCAGGCGATCCTACGGTGAGGCAAACACCGGATGGCTTTCATCGGGGGCGATTTTACGCCAGGGTAAATTCAAGGATCAACAGGCATGTTCAGCTAACGCTGTATTATATGAACCAAAGTGAGTTTAACCTTTTAACGCCGGATGATAAAAAAATAAACGTCCTGAACCCATCAACGGCCAAGATCGTCCGTCCGTTTGATGACTACAATGTTGTCGGCCTTTCTTTACTATTTAGCATAAAAAGAGACAATTAATCCAAACCCCTCTAAAACATTTTCTATGCAATTTTCGATTAAAAGATCAATAATCTGCAAGGACATTGACCTGCAAAAATATATCGTTAATGAAAATAAGATCCACTATTATATTCCTGAAGCAGGTGATGTGGCTGTATTTAAAGTAGTCTCCATTGGCAAGCACAAGCAAATTCAGTCTGATAGTAAAAGGAACGTACTGATCTTACCCGGCGATTATATTTTAGCGGCGTTTGGTACCCGTTATGCCACTTCCCAGTTTGAAGGCTATCTACCATCTTCCTGCCGTATGGACTTTCATATCCTTGGCGCTGGTGGTACCATTGGCATAATTGAGAGCATGCACGCTTCCCTTATTGAAAAGGGACCATCCGTTTTACAAATTGTAGGGTATGTTACGGATCATAATGGCCAGGTGGTCAACACGAAAAAATTAACCGGACCACTAAGTAGTTTTACTGGTGAATCTGCTAAACGTTGCCGAATTATGCTTTCTGTTGGTTCTTCGATGGATAGCGGCAAAACAACAACTGCCGCCTACCTTTCAAGAGGCCTTGTATTGAACGGCAACCGGGTATCTTTCATAAAACTAACAGGAACGGTCTATTCAAAGGATGCTGATCTGGTGTATGATTGCGGCGCCCAGTATACCATTGACTTTTCTGCCTTTGGGTTTCCATCCACTTACCTGTCCAGCGAACAAGAGTTATTGAACTTATTTGAATCGCTTATGCAAAAAGCCACCGCACAGGAACCCGATGTGGTGATCATCGAAATTGCAGATGGAATACTACAACGAGAAACAAAGCTATTATTGGAAAACAAGGCGTTTATGTCCTTAGTGGACCATGTGGTATTTTCTTGCGGAGACAGCCTAAGTGCATTAAGTGGAGTAAAAGTCTTGAAGGAAATGGATATTTATCCATCCGCCCTGAGCGGATTATTTACTGCCAGCCCCTTACTCATAGAAGAAGTAAAACAAAACATCGCGATCCCCATACTGACTATAGAACAGCTCATGAGCGAAGAGGTTAACCAGCACTTTGAAATGCCTACGCTAAAATCATTGGCCAATGTATAGAATTTACTTCAATCCGTTGGTGGCTCGGTTTCTAAGTGGAAAAAAGGTAGTTGCCATCTCTTTGATCGTTTGCGGGGTTTTAAGCAACTGCCTTGCTATTTTTCTTTCGCTAAGTATAGGTACTTATTATGAGACAATCAGTCACCACCACTCCAATAAAGGGCGCATTCTTCATCTGTTTCACATTTCTCTTCCACACAAGCGGCATTACTTTTTTGTGGTATTTCTACTGCTAATTTTGGCCGCTACGATATTTCAGTTTTTATTCCGGTTTGGATGCCAGCATGTCGCTTTGGATTTTTCGTTCTGGCTTCGTAAAAAGCTTTTTCGCCATCATGTACGTATGAAGATCGAGGAGTTTTCTAAAAAGTCAATTGGTTCCTACCTGCTACGCTATAGCGGCGATCTTAGAAGTGCGCAGTCGTATCTGGAAAAGGGTATTTTTCAATTTGGCAGCGATGTATTTTTTATTGCTTTGGGAATATTCGTGCTTTTCCAGCTACACCGGCAGGCAAGCGTTTATGTCGTTTCTGGTTTTGTAGCCGGGTTTTCTCTGATGCAATATTTAAGCCTGCAAATCAAAAAATTGGATGATCAGCGTACCGACATGCTTGCCTCCAATCTCTGCTACATCCACGAGAGCTTTCACAGCCTGGAGACGATTAAAACCTGGAATAAAGAATATAGCGTGATTAGCAGATTCAAGGAAAAAACAGATTCGCTCCATCGTGTAAGCGTACAAGCTGCATGCTGGAAGAGCCTGCACTATGTGCTTCCCTTTGCCATCATGTTTTTGCTGTTACTGACTGTTTTTTTCACCCATGCCAATACACCTGGAGAAAAGGGCTCTTCTTTTATTCCCTATATTTTATTGCTTCTGTTGCTATTTCCAGCGATAAAAAGGATCATGCGTGTAACGGCTATCTGGAAATCGGGAGTCACCGGAATGAAAAAAATAGAGTTAATCCTGGGGCAGCCATTGGAAAATGAACAAAGAATGGAAGATTATAAGGCTCATGAAGGTAAAGTTGAATTTCGAAATGTCTCCTTTTCATATGAGGGTGAAAACCAAGTAATAACTGACATGAGCTGTACCTGGGAGGCGGGAAAAATGAACTATTTGGATGGCAAAGGGAAAACTACAATTTTAAAACTGCTGATAGGCCTTTACCAACCATCGGCAGGCGTTATTTTACTGGACGGAGCAGACCTCAGGAGCTTGTCGCTAAAAAGCATCAGGCAACAAATAGCTTTTTGTTCTGACCATACCCTACTGCATGGCAATACGGTGTTTAAGTGCCTTTTCCTTGATAAAAGCCACATTTACGAGGAAGTTCAGCATTGTTTGCGCCTTCTTCAATTTTCCAAGGCTGATGAGGGTGGTGCATTCAACCTGCGTTACAGAATCGGCAAGGGAGGCAAGCTTCTTTCCCAGTCTGATTCTCAAAAGCTAAAAGTTGCCCGCACGCTGTTAAGCAGAAAGAAGGTTTGGGTGTTTGATGGCATCATTGAACGTTTAGAACCAGCGGTGCAACAGGCGGTAATTGCTTATCTTGACACGATAAAAAATGAAAAGACTGTTATTCTTACAGCGAAATCAATTGAACGGCCGATTAATGCTGAGCGATCAATGTACGAAGACAGGATTGTACACAGGTATAAGCAGGCTAATTAATGGATATTATTGCATTGGAGACACACATTAGTTTTGAAGCCATTTTCAGGCAGCATTATGAGCGCTTGTGCAGCTATGCCTACACGTTTTTAAAAGATGAAGCAAGAAGTGAGGATGTTGTCCAGGAAGTGTTTATTAAAATATGGGAACAGCGAAAGAATTTAATTGGCTCCAATCAATTAAAGTTCTACTTATTCACTGCGGTGCGAAATAATTGTTTAACCGCAATTGCCAAGAATAAAAAAAATATCATCATCGAACTGGGCGATGAGGAGTTCCCCGATGAGATCACCATCACAATGGAGGCGGCAAGTAGCGGTGCTGACCCTAAAATCCTCTTGGCGAAAGCAATGGAGCAGCTTCCACCCAAATGTAGAGAAGTGTTTATGCTGAGCAGGTTAAGTGGTCAGACCTACCAGCAAATCGCAGACAGCTTGGGAATATCCGTCAAAACAGTAGAAAATCAGATGGGGAAAGCCATTAAGACACTCAAGGTTTTTGCAAAAGAAAACAGGATTTATCTTTTGGTTTTCTGCTGTTTAGCTTGTAGAAAAGATCTTATGCACTCCATAGGGGTTTTCATTGAAAAATGGTTTTAATAATGATGATGAGCAGTAACAGCCAGATACAAGATATAATGCTTCGCCATTTGAACGGGGAAGCGACAGCGGTAGAAGCCGAAGCACTGCTTCAGTGGATCCGGGAAAGCTCCGCTAATAAGGCAGAGTTCGACCTGGTAAAGCGGTTATGGTCAGATACTGTTGATGCGGCTATGCACAATATGGATGTAGAAAAAGCCTGGCAGCATGTTTACGCTCAAACAGTGGAGAAGCAAACAAAAATAATTACGCTGTTTCCATGGAAAAAAATGATGGCCATTGCAGCATCTGTTCTGCTGATTGTAAGTGCTTATTATTTTTTTAATCGGCCAGTTGAAACAGTTTGGCACGAAACCTTGGCCTCGAATGCAAACAAGCAAATTCGCTTGTCCGACGGAACTGTAATTACATTGCGTAAAGGAGGAAAACTTTTGCTGCCGGAAAATTTTGGCAAAAGTTCGCGGCAGGCAAAGCTGGAAGGAGAGGCTTATTTTGAAATAATTCACGATAGCCAGCGTCCCTTTTTAATCACTACTCCTCGTTGTGTCATTCAGGATATTGGGACTGCTTTTTTAGTTCAAAACAGCGGCTCTACAGAACAGGTAACCGTGCTGGAAGGAGAGGTAAGCTTTATCAGTAAGGATAAAAAAGGACAGGAGCTTAGACTGCATGCAGGCGAATCAGCCGTTTTAGAAAAGGAAAAGCTTCAGCGAAGAGTAGTGGAAACTGCAAACCTGTTGTCCTGGAAAACCGATACACTCGTCTTTAGCAATACACCCCTTTCCCAGGTAGCAAAAGACCTTGAACGTTACTATTCAATTCTGGTGCAACTACCCGATGATCTGCGTTCGGTTCACATAACCGCTCAATTCAAAAACGAGCCTCTGGAGCAAGTGCTTAGGGAGTTGCACTTATTTACCGGTCTGGAGTTTCAAATAAAGGGCAGGTCTTTAGTAATTTCCAAAAATTAGTTTATTTTTCGTACGAATTCCGGTATTCCAGTGTTAGACAAGCCATCAATTTCCTTTCCAAGATGAAAAACCTTATTCTGCTTATCCTGTTAGGTGCCACGTCTTTAATGGTGCAGGCGCAAAAAAATTTACTGCTCACACCCTACCGTCCTACAACATCAAAAGCTTCTATTAATGAATTCCTGCAGGATGTAAACCGGCAAACAGGAACGGTAATTGAATATTCATCCACCAGTTTTGAAGCAGACAAATTTATTAAGCTGGAAGGAAATGAGGCTACCGTGGGTGCGGTACTGCAAAAAGTATTGGAAGGGCAAAAGGTTAAGCTCCTTGAACACAACAATAAAATTATTCTGGTGCCTTCAGCGGAGCCATTTACCATTGTACACCTTCTTCCGGCCCGGTACAGTTTTTTTGGTTATTTAAAAGAAGAGGAAAGTAAAGAACCCCTTATCAACGCCACCATCTATGAACCTATCTCGCAACGAGGGGTCGTTTCCAACAACCAAGGCTATTTTAATTTTTTGCTGCCCGAGGGTAAACATACACTTGAGATTTCCTATGGTGGTTTGCAACCAGTAATCCTGGAACTAAACATGCGCGACAATGTAAGAAAGGATATTTCTTTATCCGTGAAGACAAAAACGCATTCGAACATTGTGGTAGAATCTGAAAGCTTAGCGAAGGATGGAGCCATTAAACTAAGCAGCGAACAGCCCTTGTCCAACGGCGGGATGAGCGAAGTGGATCCGCTCCAGTCTATTTATCTTTCTGCGGGGGTGCAACAGGCCTCCACTTCTTTTAGTGAATTTCAGGTCAGAGGTGGTGGGGTGGATCAAAACCTTTTTCTGCTGGACGGCAATCCAGTCTTTAATCCTACGCATATGCTGGGAGCCGTTTCCATTGTAAATCCAACGGTGTTGAATGGCATGCGCTTGTATAAAAGTGATTTCCCCGCAAAGCTTAGTGGCTCCCTTTCATCTGTACTTGATGTCTACACCAAGGAAGGTCACCAGAATGCCTGGCATGGAGAAGCGAATGCGGGTTTACTGGCAGGTGCTCTGACCCTGGAAGGACCGCTGGTAAAGAACCGTACGGCCCTGATGGTATCCGCCCGTAAAAACATTTCCCCTCCGTTTTACCAATCGCTTCAGGACGGGACCAGTTCTGACTTTTATGATGCGCATGTCAGAATGACCACGATTTTAGACGCAAACAACAAACTTGCTCTTAATCTATATAAAGGCAAAGACCTCTTGCGGCAAGGGGGAAAAAATACCGACAATCTGCACCAGTGGGGCAACCTTATTGGTTCTCTGGGATGGAACAGTACGCTGGGCAGCCGGTCCTTTATCCATACGTCGGTAAATTATAGTCAGTTTCAAGATTTGGGCAGTTATCAGTACACGCTTTTCAATACCGATGAAGAGGACGGGGATCAGAAAGTGAAGACAAAATATTTAGGGGCTTATTCGTCGATTCAACACTATAATGCACAGTCCCAGGCTGAGATCTATGCTTCTAAAAAAGTAAAATTCAACATAGGGGTTAAACTGGCACAAACAAATCTCAGGCCTTTTGATAGTCAGATCAACACTATATCTGAAGACGATGAAAAAGCGTTTTCATCCTTCGCTCCTCTTCATGTTGAAGAGTTTTCATCGCATGTGGAAACTGAAATTATGCTGGCAAAAAAACTGTTTGTAAAACCAGGAGTACACGCCAGCACTTACCAGTTTGAACAATACCGCAATCTGAGTTTTCAACCCCGCTTTTACCTGGCGTACCGGGTTACTCCCCGTCAAAAGTTATTTGCCTCCTATGCACGCATGAATCAGTTTTTACACCTGCTCACCAATCCTTATGCCGGTATCAACCAGGACGTTTGGGTGCCGAGTACAGAAGGACTCAGGCCGGAGGAAAGTGATATTTATAACGTGGGATACGAATATAGGTATCCGAAGGCGTGGAAGTTTTCTGCAAATGCCTATTATAAACGATTAAAGAATGTTACCAATTTTGCCGAAGGCAAGAGTTTCTTGATCAACGACCGTACATGGGAGCAAAACGTCGAGCCCGGCAAAGGCAGAAGTTACGGCATGGAAGCTATGATTGAAAAGACAAGCGGTTCCTTGTTCTTAAAGGCATCCTATGCGCTGTCCTGGAGCTGGCGCCAGTTTAGGAGCATCAACAATGGCAGGGAATTTCCCTATAAATATGACCACCGGCATACGGCTGCCCTTGGACTGACTTATGTAATTTCTCCACACCTAAACATATCCGGCGTATGGAACTTCGCCACAGGAAATGTGTATACGCAGGCAGAACGCGTGTTTACCGGTACGCAACAGCCATCCGGCACTCTGGATGATGATCCTCTGGAAGACTACGACTTCTCCTATCATTACTCGGAATCTTCCCAATACCGTGCAAAAAATTTCCAGCGATATGACCTGGCGCTGGATTACCATAGTAGAGGGGAACGCAAACTTTACTCAGCGTTTAAAGCCGGAATTTATCACGTTAGCGGATTAGCAGACCTCTATTCCTATACCTTAAGCGGGTCGCTTTCCAGCAAAAGCATAAACATAAAAACGGGGAACAGTGTTTTAAAAATAATGCCCTACGTGTCCTACACACTAAAGTTTTAATATCCTACTAAAGTATTGGCAATGTTATCTATATAGCAAACTAAAATGCACCTGCAGGATAGAACTTGCTGATTTCAAAACAATCCCCGAAACGTTTGGCAGGTGTCATGTTTTGGCCCTTGAAAAATATTTTTCTATTCGACCGTAGGGGTATTCAACTTTTCTCTGTTTTAATGATAAGTAACCAATTTTTTCAATCAAAACCCTTTGAAAACTAAAATTCAAAAATTATGAAAACAAATTCGCTCGTCCTAACCGCAACACTTTTTGCCACTTTGCTGTATAGCTGCAAAAAAGAGGATCGCACGCAACCTGGTGTTTCGTACCAATTGAGCACCACCAATCGTACAATTACCGTAAGCGGTACACAACCAATGACTGTAACCTGGAACAGTGGTTATGCTTATTCGAAACAAATTGAGTTTGAAGCGCAAAATGCCGGAGGGCAGGTTCGCTTTCAATCTGAGTCAATCAGGAAAGTCGATCTTTTTTCACCGATAGCTTCTTTCGGCAGTATTGTGGTGCCACTAGGAACATATAGTCAGGTGGAATTCCAGATTGAACTGCTGCAAACGGCAACTGATGCTGCATTCGAGTTAAGGGGAAAGTATAACAGCACCCCTATAATCTTCAAAATCAATTCTGCATTTGAATTAGATGCCGACTTACCCAATGTAACTGTGGCTGATGGAAAAGCTTACACGGCCGCCATTGCTTTAAACCTGGCCAATCTTACAAAAGGTATTTCTTCAGACATGCTGAATGTGGCTACAAAAGATGCATCCGGTGCAATTTTGATTTCGTCATCTTCCAATACGTCACTCTATGATACAATGGTGTCCAACTTGCACAGTATCGAAGGAGTACAGTTCAATTAACTTTTCAAATTATTATTGCAGGAAAGCCATTCCTTTCAACAAACAAAGCCACTTAATGGTGGCTTTGTTTGTTGCTATTTAAGTTTGAAGCTTTTTTTATTACGTGATGCTATTTTACTAAAAAAGACAATGAAACTAGCTGATTATTATTATCTTTCAGATAACAGCAAATTTTTCGGACTAACTATCCTTTATCAGAATCGCTCCTACTCTACGAATGCTTTGTTTTAGCTTTTTCAACCTTAAAATAAAGCGTATGACCCGATCATTCCTCACTCGACTGCTTCTTTGTGCAAGCACAGTTTTCTTGTTAGTATCCTGTCAAAAGGACCTCTCCACTAAAAACAACCTTCCTCCTGATCTCGCCGCTGCCAGCAAAATGAACAGTGGGTTGCAATCCGAAAAGACAAACACGTACTATGGTCCGCAGGTGCAATTGGGCGATGGAAAGGTGCGCACTTTTTTTACTGTAACCCACACCAATGTACCCACTGAAATTGGCATTGAGATGACGGCCGGTGCCCTTCAAGGCCTACCCGATGAAAATGTACAGCTTTCCTTTCCCTTCCACAAAAAAGCCAGCGAGTCGACTCCATTTGTCCATGTGCTGATGGACTGGAATGTGCACGGGCATGAACCCGCCTTTTATCAGTTGCCCCACTTCGACTTTCATTTCTACATGACCAGCGAAGCCGAACGAATGGCGATCTCTGCCACCAGTCCGCTGATCGATCAACTACCGCCACAGCAATACTGGCCACAGGGCTTTGTGCCAACACCAGGCGGTGTTCCGCAGATGGGCAAGCACTGGGTGAACCCAGCTTCTCCCGAAATTAGTGGTGGAAAGACGTTTACCCATACGATGATTTACGGCTCTTATGCAGGCAAGTTCATTTTTGTGGAGCCGATGATTACCCGAGCCTTTCTGCTAAGTGGTCAGGAGGTGCATATGCCGTATGGCCAGCCAACGCAATTTATGATCACCAACACATACTACCCAACGACGTACAATGTGAATTCCAAAGACGGGAAGATATATATCAGCCTGACCAATTTTGTTTGGCGGTAGTAACTGCAGCCAAACGTATTCTGCAAAAGCCTGTTGCAAGGCAACAGGCTTTTGCACAAGCATGGCACACAGTAGCTTTGCTTTTTGATCATTGAAAGTATTGCCCTAGTAAGTGAAGCCTGTTTTCAGGTAAATCTTTCAAAATCTATTGCCGATACCATAGTTCAAACTTTCTCAACGTTATTGAACCGTCAGTGTTAATGTTGTGCGGTGGCGAATGGCTTCATAAGCTTTTCCCTTGAATGTACCGGACGCTTTCTCTTTATAGATACTTTCCACGATGTACATGCCCTTTTCGAAAGGAGTGAAGGTGTACACGCCATCTTTGCTTTCCACTTCCTTCATCCAGGTGTTGGGTGCATACACCATTAGTTTGCCTTTCAGGTTTTTGCCTTCATAGAGCAATTTCAGGTCTATTGGTTTGTTTACAGAATAGGTTTCCCTTTCTTCAATGGGAACAATTTGAAACTTAAGAGAAGGCTTTGCTGCTTTTTCATTCCCACTTCCCACATAAAAGGGTTTATGCGCATAGTAGGTGGGCTGCACTATGCCAATATCATACTGGGTCCAATCTACTACTTCCCGCACCAGGTTGGTCAATTCAATTTCAAACTTACCGGCCTGCCTGGGTGTGTATTGGGCCAAAAAATGGTTGCTCATTTTTTGAAGCGCCAGTTTTATCTTTTCGCCATCCGGCGTAACAATCCATGCGCTCAAGCCATTCGCTTCTTCCAATCGTTTCCCGGCTTCCTCTCTTGCCCCTTCCGCATACTCTCCATAGTAAATTGTAATGGAGCCGGGCTTGCCGATTGCCCATTTTTCAGCGGCTTCAATCCAGATGTAGTGTGCAGACGCGGTGTTGTAAAAAAGTGTTATCAGAAATAAAATCAATAGCCGTTTAATTTGTTTCATTGTGCCTGTATTTGGTTTTAAATAAAGAACTGGTGCAGTTCCCCACACCAGTTCTATGAATACGATTTCCTTAATTAAAACTTGTAAGAAACACCCACATTTACATTTCTTCCCGGCATTGGCACAATGCCTTCCCAGAAGGAGCCTTCGCGCTTAGTGAAGTATTTTTCATCAAAGATGTTGTTCAGCACAAAGTTGACACCCCATTTGTTCAGGGTATACTGGAACGAAACGTTGGCTGGATGATAAGCAGGAATAGGACCTGCCTGGCCATTGGCGCTGGCTGTTTCCGTATTGGCCAGATCCGTGTACTGCTTGCCCACATAGTTTACCCAGGCATTGGCGGCAAATTGTCCTTTGCCTACTTTGTTACCGTAGCGAAGACCAGTGGTGTAAGTCAACTTTGGTGCATAAACCAGGTACTTGTCTTTTGTGGTTCCACTGGTTTGCTTAGCCTCCTGATAAGCGCCATTGGCATAAAGGCTTAAGTGTTGTACAGGGTAAATGTCAATTTCTGCTTCCACGCCGTGGTGAGAGGAGGTGCCAATGTTTTGCCATACCCGGTATCTTCCATCCGACGTAGGTGCCTGTACCAGCTTGTTTTTGAAGTCAATGATATACCCGGTTACGTTTGCGCTAATCCAATTGGCCGGTTGGGTACGGAAGCCCAGCTCATAGTTCATGGACGTTTCCGGCTTTAACTGTTCGGCGTAATAAAACGTGTTTACGTCCATTGCCGTATAAATGAGCGGCGGCTGAAAACTTTTGGAGACATTGACAAACACGTTGTTTCCTTCATTGAACTTGTACACCAAACCAGTTGAGAACACCACGGCGTCATTTGTATTTTCAATGCTGAGGCCTATGGCATTAGCAGCTGGGTTCTTTGCCGTATAGTCCTGCTTTTTGTAGGTCACAGCCGTGTAGCGGGTACCCAGAGAAAAAGAAAGTTGCGGAAGAAAGTTAATGGTATTGTAGGCATAGGCTTCTTTGATAAACGAAGTGCTTACCGCAAAGGCGCTTGCTTTACCCACCTCCTGGTTGGCAGTACTGGCGGTCATGGTCATGTCGTTTAACCGGTCGCTGTGCACACGGACACCAGCAACAAATGCGTTTTCCAAACCAATAATGTTGTTGTTGTTCAAGTAATCCGCCACAACACCGATGGCGTGAATGTCCCGGATAAAAGCCACCGTGGTATCAAACGCTGTACTGGCAGCCGACTTCTTACGGGATACAAACCAGTTGCGCTTGAAGTAGTTGCCGTAAACAGAGGTATTCAACTGCTGGTTGTTGCCCAGCTTTTTATCCAAAGAGATCGTTGCTGTGTATCGGTCAGAAACAAAGTGGTCATAGGGATGCTGGCTTTGTTTGATGTTCTGATCGTATTGCGCTTGCGTGAGACCACCAGGCGTTTGGGAGTTTTCGCTGAAGCCATTCAAATAGATAGAGAGTTTTGTTGTGGTGTCAATGTTGTTATCCAGTTTCACGGTCACATCGTTTACGCCAAACTTGCTCCGCTCCCGAAAACCATCGCCTTGCCTTCTGACCCCATTGATCATGTAGCCAAACTTGCCGTTGTTGGCACCTGTGGTGACCTGTGCGGTTAGCGCATTCCAGCTTCCATAATTTAAGTTCAGTTGGGTAGTTGGCGTTGAAGTAGCTTTCTTTGAAATTAAATTGATAACTCCACCTACCGAATGTCCGCCATACAACACCGAGGCACCGCCACGGATAACTTCAATCTTTTCCACTTGTTGCAAAGGGGTCATGTAATAACCACCCGGATCGCCATAATACATGGTGCCGTTGGGAATCTTACCGTCAATGAGGATCAAGGCGCTTCTGTTTCTATTGGGGTCCAGTCCACGCAGGCCAAAGTTGGGTTTTAACCCTCTTCCGTCTTCATCTACAGCTACGACACCCGGAATGCGGGTGATGATTTCGGTCAGGGATTGCGCACCGCTTTCCCGGATGGTTCGAGCATCAATAACAGAAATGGAGCCCGGTACATCGTAAATCTTGCGGCGCAAACCAGCCGCCGTAATGGTTACAGCTTTTAGCTCCTTTACCGTGCTTTCTAATTGAAAGTCCAACTTCTCTGGCATTGTTTCACTGAGCGTTATTTGTTTTTCCAATGGCTTGATGTTTACACCACTAATGGTCACAGTGTAGGTTCCAGCCGGAACTTTCTTAAAGCTGTAATTACCATCAGCATCGGTGCTGACACTCTTCCCCAGTTCGTTTATGGTAACGGTTATGCCTTCTAAGGGATGATTTTGTTTATCGGTTACCTGACCTGAAAGATTTTCCTTCACAGCTTGTGCTTGGCTGTTCAGGGATGAGAGCACAAAGAAAAAAAGAAAAAATACTCCAAAAATGAGTCTCATGTGTACGTTTCGCTTCATATTGCTGTTTGCGTTTTAAGGCGCAAATTTGTGAAGCTGTACATTATTTCATTTTCACATTTGGAAAAAACAGCTTACGGAAACCGGAAAAACTGTTAAGAACGTTCTATTACGCATAATTTCACTTTTCGCAAATAGCTTTTCCAAAATATGAAAATCTGCAGCCGTTATTTTCTTTTTTCTTGCAAGGAAAATAAACGTAAACATGTGCAGTTTTAAGACTTGGTATCACAACGAATACATTGGCTACGTGGTCGAATGCAAGGAATGTAATAACCTACAAATTGGTTTTGGCAATGTAATGGCCACCGTTTCATATACTGATTTTGAGACGTTGAGAAAATACGTGGTATATTCAAAGGAGAATTATGCTTCTGATAGCAATCCTCTGCAAAAATCCATTCTCCTGCAAACGCCTTTTAGCGGGCTAAATTTCCTTTTGACAGAGCGGGAACTGAATGATTTACACAATATGCTCGAACAAACTGATAATGAAAGAAAAGCAGCACAGCTCCTGCAATTCTTTGAATGACTTCTGTAAGGATAGGATAAAATCTTTTTACCTTTAAGGTAACTGCAAAACCCTCTGCTATATGATCTCTTCTCAAATTGAACAGGCCCTCAACCGGCAGATTGATCTGGAAGGCTTTTCTTCCATGTATTACCTGTCCATGGCCTCCTGGTGCCAGGTACAAGGCTTTAACGGCGTGTCCGCTTTTCTATATCACCACTCCGATGAAGAGCGCATGCACATGCTCAAGCTGTTTCATTACATCAACGACCGGGGTGGTCATGGAATTGTTCCTGCTTTTGCCGCTCCACAAAAGGATTTCAGTGACATACATGAAATATTCAATATCGTTCTCTCGCACGAAATCAAAGTCTCTAACGAAATCAATGCACTGGTAGCTATGTGTATCGAGGAAAAAGATTACACGACCCACAATTTTTTGCAATGGTACGTGGCCGAGCAAATAGAAGAAGAAACGCTGGCCCGTAACATCATCGACAAACTAAAGCTCATCGGGGAAGACAAAGGCGGCCTGTACCTCTTTGACAGAGACTTGCAAACAATGGGTGTTGCAGGCCACGGCAGAGGGAAAGGGGGGCGTAAAAAGCATTGACCCTGTTGAAAGCAATATGCTGAATACAATTCAGTTTCAAGCCCCTACCTTTTGCAGTTTATTTTGTGTTCTGAGATGGTGGCCTGACTTCTTTTTTCGTTTTTGCAGCCACAATAAAAAACCGGTTACAGACAGGACGCCCGGCGTTAGCCCTAAAATGCAGTAAATGATTTTAAGGGGCAGCCCACCATAATTGCCGAAATGAAGCGGAGAACTGATGGATTGCAACTTATCAAACAACGGCATCTCAGCTAACACCTGCTTTTTCTCTATTTGTGCAGTGGAAGCATTTACGGTAAAGTTGCTGTAGTACTTTCCATAATAGAATGGGTCATCTCTGTATCTCCCTAGCAGTTTAACATTGCTGTAATCGCCACCCACGATAATCAAATGCGTTTCAAAACTTGGGAACTGGCTTTCCACCAAAGCCTTTGCATGGTCAATTCTTACAGTAGAAGCGGCAATTGTTTTCGCTTTTGCTGCTGGTTTCAGCGCTTTTGAGGTAACCTTCCAACTGATAAACAACCCAGACGTGACAATCAAGGTGGTAAATACCAGCGACCAGACACCGACGATCCGGTGGGCGGAAGAGTAAAACGCCTTTTTTGACCTTCGGTTCAACTTTACTTTAAATGAAAGTACTTTCCAGATGGACTTGCGGTAAACAAAAAAGCCTGTTAGTAGTGACAGCAGAAACAGGCAACCAACGATGAAAACGGTGATTTTTCCTGGCGTGCCTGCAAAAAATGAGTAATGCCACTGGAGTAGCTGGCGGCGCAACTGGTTTTCTGCTCCCTCATCCACATGCAGGATCGCGCCTGTGGTGGGATGGACGAATACTTTTTTTTCCTTGCCATTTTTGCGCAGCAAGTAAACCACCGCTTCATTTTTATGAGGCTGCTCGTAAGTCAACGCCTCCCATTCAGGGTACTGTCTTCTAATATTTTGAAAGGAAGCATCATAACTATAGTGCCCGTTGGCATTATCAGTTTTTATCCATTTTTCTTCCTGGGCAGATTTCATTTCGTCGGTGAAGACCAGCAGGGAACCCGAAAGGCTCATGCTCAAAAGAAAAATGCCGACAATTAAACCACAGTACTGATGCGAGTAATAGATGTATTTAGTAATTCGCAAATCGCTATCGTTTGAAACTTATAAACCAAAATTCCGCTATTTGTACCCATCGGACAATGTTTTCAAGAAGGCAACGATATCTTTTTCTTCCTGTGTTGTTAAGTGAAGATTGCCCATTTCCTGGTGATTGACTGTTGCGGGAAATTCGGCTGTTGGAAATGACTCTACGTCGCGCTTGTTATAAAAATGCACCACTTCTTCCAATGTAGTGAAGAAACCGTTGTGAAAATAAGGAGCCGTCAGTGCTGCATTTCGCAGGCTCGGTACTTTAAAATGCCCGTAGTAGGCCGGATCGTTTAACACGCCACCCAGCCCGTAATCCAAAGCGCTTGTCCCCTGCGGATTAAAGGCAGATGGGATACTGTAAAACGGATTGGCCGGATTCTTCGGTACACCAATGTTGTCGTAGGTAAAATCCGTAAAAAGCACCTTGCCAAAATCCGGATCGGGATCGGAGATGTGGCAAGCAGCACAATTGCCTTTCAAGGGATCATTAAACAACTCAAATCCTCTTTTTTCCGGTTCGGTTAATTGTGCTTTGCCTTGCAGGTAATCATCAAACTTGGAGGAAAAGGCATTGACCTGCGAGGATTGTTCAAAAGTAGCAATGGCATCGGCAAGGTTTCCAAAGGCTTGTTCTACGTTGGTTGCGTCGCCATATATTTTTTTGTATAGCGGATAGTAGTCGGCGCTGCGCAATTTGGCAACCACCATGGCGGCATCGGTGTTGTTCATTTCCAACTGGTTCAGAAAAGGCTTTTTTGCCTGCTCCTGCAGCGAGTTTACTCTTCCATCGAAAAAGAATCCGCCCATATAAAGAGAATCGGTGGTATCAAAACGAAAAGCCGGGGCGAAAGAACTGTATGTAACAGAGGGACAATTGCGGTTGTTGAACAAGCGTGAAACAGCGCCTTGAGAGGTAATGCTGTGTGCGGGATCGCTGAACGCCGCTTCGGGACTGTGGCAAGAAGCGCAAGACTGTCCAATGGGGTTGGAAAGGTTTTTATCAAAGAAGAGTTGCCTTCCCAACTGCACTTTATCAATCGGAACAACCGTAATGACGTCTTTGTCTTTTGAACAAGCAGCGAGGATAACCATACTGGAGATGATCAAAAAAAGAATAAGCGGTATTTTTTTGTTTTGCATGGGTTTACAGTTTTACGGATAAGCCTGCATAAACGCTTCTGCCGACGGCCGGGATAATGCCCGGGCCGGGATACTCGTCGGTTCTTCGGGTGAAGTAGGCCTTACCGGCCAGGTTGTTGACGCCGGCTTTGAGTTGATAGTTGCCCGTTTTGTAGGTGGCACTAACATCCAGGACGCTGTAGGCCGGAATGTACCCCGCCACCGGGTCGCTGCTGGTGCGTGCATTGGAGGCATCGCCAAAGGCATCGCCGGTGTGGTTGTATTGAAAGGTGCCGGAAAAATGTGGGGTGCTGTAAATCACGCCCAGCCGGTTGATGGTTCTTGCCGCCGTTTCCACGCGGTTGCCCTTGAACTCGCCAGAGGTGTACCGGGCATCAATAAAAGCAAAGGAGTTAAAAACGCTCAGACCGTTTTTGGTTTGCGGACGCAGGTATTTGAGCAGGTTGAACTCCACGTAGCTCTCCAGGCCTTTGTGCACACTGCCCGCCACATTGGTGCGAAGGGTGTAGTCGTTGCCCGATGCATCGGTTTTCAGCACCACGCCGATGCGGTTGTTGTAGGCCAGATAAAAGCCGCTCACGTCGAAATTCAGGAAGTTTTTGATGGCGCCCCTGTAGCCCAGGTCGGCGTTGTAACCGCTGGCATCTTTGAGGTTAGGGTCTATCTTCGAGGTCACGCCAAAAGGTTCGAGTGAGCTGTAGTCAATCGGCCGGTAGGCCTGCGAGATGTTTCCGTAAAGACTGGTGTACGCAGTTGGTTTGTACTCCAATCCCAAACCAAACAGCGGTATGTAGCGGTTGCGCACCTGGTCGGCAATCATCTTATCCAAGTCCTCTATTTTATAGCCCTTTGCGGTGCTGTTTAGGTATTCAAAACGAAAGCCGGGAGTAAGGGTGAACTTCTTTCCAAAGCGGAAAATATTCTCAACGAAGGGGGCCAGGTTGGTGGTGGTAAAATCAAAATCGTATTCCCATTCGCCGGTGGTGCGCAGGTCAAAATCACTACCGGTGGTTCCTTCGCCACCACCCTGCCGTTTGAACCAGGCATGACTGAAACGAAGTCCGCCTGCCACGGTGGATTCATGCTTACCGAACGCGTAGTTGTGCGACAGCCGCAGTTCGGTGGTGGTGTTGCGCATGTCCTCGCTTTCCACTTCACGGGGAACGTACTGGCCCGTGGAAGGATCAATTTCATCCGGTGCTTCGGGTCCACCGTCTTCGTTGCGCCACACCAGCGAACGGTTGCTGAAGAGATAAGATGTTTTCAGACTAAGGGTTGTTTTCTCTGAAGGCGAGTAATTCAGGTAAGCCGTTACGATGTTCCAGGGGCTTTTCAGCCAGTTGCGGGCACGGGTGGAAAGTTTCGGATCTACATGGAACATGCTGTCGGTGAGTCCGCCCGGCATCTGAATGCGGTTGCGAAGCAACGAGTATTCGGCGCCAATCTTCAACCTGTCCGTTGCGTTGTATTGCACTTTGGCAAAGGCTGACGCCTGCCGTTGCCCGCTGTTCGGCCTGTACCCTTCCAGGGTGCGGTACTGGAGAAAACTGTAATAGTTCCATCTTTTATAGGTGCCCCCAAGTGAATTGAACGCGTTGAAAAGGCCAAAGCTGCCCAGGGTAAAGGACGTGTTGAATTCAGCGGGCTTATGCAAGGGTGCATCTTTGGTAACATAATTCACCAGGCCCCCAAACTGGGGCCCAAACTGCAGGGAGGCTGCGCCCCTAACCATTTCGATGCGGCTCACCGCTTCCATGGGCGGCAGGTAATAGGCTTCATTATAGCCATAGATGTCGGCACTGATGTTATAGCCGTTCTGGCGGGTGTTCATCTCGATGCTTTGCGTTGGGTTCAGCCCGCGGGTGGCAATACCATTGGCGGTAAAGCCGCTGCCTTCCGTCTCCACAATGTTCAGACCCGGAATGCGGCCCAGGATCTGCCGGGTGTTGTTGATGGCCTTGTTGGCATCCAGGCTGTCGGTGATAATCACCTCGTTCTTCTTGCCGGCGTATATCACACCGTCCTTCACCTCCAGGAGGTGCCCTACACCGTTTACCGTACGATAACCCGTAATGGTGATTGTTTCCAGCTTCTTTGCCGTGTCCTGCTGCGCATAAAGAGAAATGCTGCTAACAAGCAGGAACACAGCACCCATTGACCTTTTTTTCATCAGGGAAATAAAATTTGGTGCAAAGCTGACGAAATTCAGGCCGGTATAGTTTCAAAATCGGGAAAAGCCAGCTACGAAATGCGGAAATTCAACTGGCATACTGGCTGTAAAAGTCAAACCCAGGCACTAGGAACCTGGGTTAGCATAGCATCGGCACGGCCGCTCCTTGCCCCAACCGGGTACCAATGATTCCTTCTCATTGCCTTTTTGTCTTTATTTTTTGACCTGTTCTACGATGGTGCAATATTTTTATTAGCCGGACCTACGCAGAGCAGCAAACCTTTTCTACGATCTTATTTGAAAAGCTACCCCTTGGCCTGATGGGGCTTTTGGCCTTGTTTGCTGGCGCTTTGTTTCTTTTTGCCTTTGTGGCCCACGAGGTACTTTGGGAAAAAGAAGAAGCTGTTGATAATTCCATTTTCAACTTTTTATCGGCTCACGTCATAAGTGATGGTCTCACAGGCTTCATGAAAACCGTTACCTATTTTGCATCCGCTACCTTTCTGCAAATAGCCTACGGCTGTCTGTTCATTCTTTATTTGGCGCTAAAAAATATTAAGAGAGCCTTTGAAATAGCAGCCATTGGTGTCGGTGGTTTCCTGGTCAATTATCTTATGAAGTTATCTTTTCACCGAATTAGACCAGCACACCCTTTAATTGACCCCTTGAACAATTTCAGCTTTCCTAGTGGTCATGCGACATCAGCGTTTATCCTTTACGGCTTATTGTCTTACCTGATTTGGAAAACCGACATTCCCAAACCCTTCAAATACCTCATTTGTGCCATTCTCATTTTGTTTTCACTCCTGATAGGCTTCAGCCGTGTGTATTTACGGGTACATTACCCAAGTGATGTAGTGGCAGGCTTTTGCATCGGCTTTGCCTGGCTGCTCCTGACCATTTACCTGTTTGAACGCTTGAAGAAGAAATCTGATGCCGAGCAGAGGGGAAAAACAAACCAGCCTCAACGGTAATCTATCCATTGGCATAAGATTTTCTACTTTTGCACCCGATGAAGTGGTGGCTACATAAATTGCTGTTTATTGCAATCAGCTTTTCTTTCTTCATTTCCGCTACGGAAATGGATTTGGGGGAAGCGCACAATACCTTCTTTGATGAATACGATACGTATATAAAAACAGAACAAGTCTCGGTTGACCACTCTGACGTAGTACAACAGCAACAGCAAGAGCTGTACGAGTTTGTTTCATTCCTGTTCAGCGTTCACAATAATTTCTTTGCTGAAAAGAAGCTTTCAAAAATAATTGAATACACGACTTACAACGCTTCCCCTCCCAAACTCTTTCTCCGCAATTCGGTCTGGCGAATTTGATACTTTCTGATTTTCTTAATGAGAGTATTGCTGTGTTGCATTAATACAAGGCAATGCTTGTCCCTATTTGTGCCTGACAATAAAGGATACTCGTTCACACTTCAATTACAGACAATGAAAATCAGCCTTTTGATATTTGCCATTACTTCAGTTCTGCTTTTAGTTTCCTGCGAAGAACACAAGGAAAAGAAACACAAGAAGAAGGAGAAAGAAGAAATGGAAGCCACTACCAATGAAACATCCAATTCTAAGGATGCCAATCCCTCCATTAATTGTGACACCAGTTTGTGGCGATTTGTCTATGATCCTACGCGGTTGCAGGCGATTGATTACTGCAAAACCGTAACCGGTGTTATTGAAGAAAGTAATGCCGATGAAGATGGCGACCAGCACATGCTTCTGAAACTGGATGCAGGACAAGAGGATTTGCTGACTAAAAAGAACATGAAGAAGAAGCAGGGCGATTTAGTGATAGAAGCGGTCTGTGCCAACAAAACAAAGCTTGCGAAAGTCGGCACTACTTGCAACGGATATGTCAACCACATCCAATTACCCAAGGTTGGTGATCACGTAAAAGTAACAGGCAGTTTGGTAAGGGACATGCATAACGGATGGAATGAAATTCATCCGATCACGAGAGTTGAGCTGATTAAATAATACCAAACGTGCTGTTATGAAGAGTTCACTGAAATGGGCATTCATCCTGGGATTTGTGGGCTTTGTCACATCCTTCGGTGCACATATCGTTGCCGTTAATCTTCCCTTTTATGCAGAGAAGGTAGGCATCAGCCTAACAATGATTGGTGTGCTGATCGCAGTTTATGATTTTGCTGAAATACTGGCAAAGCCGGTGTTTGGCGGAATTGCCGATAAAAAGGGGATGAAAAAAGCCATGCTGGCTGGCATCATTTTGTTTATCCTCGCTTCTCTCCTTTATCCTTTCATTCCACCCAAGCTTTTAATTGTCGTTCGCTTTCTACAGGGATTGGGAGCTGCTGCCTTATCGGCTGTGTCGCTTGCTATGGTGGGCAACTTTTACAAAGAGAACAAAGGCAAGGCGTTCGGCATTTACAATGCTATTAAGGGGGCCGGGTATGTGGTCAGCCCAATAATTGGTGGCGCAATTGTTCTTAAATCAAACTTTAGCGGCATCTTTTATGCTTCTGCAGGCATTGGCGTACTGGCATTGCTGCTTTCATTAACGCTACCTAACGATAAAGTAAAAGGCTGTGAAACTTTTGACGATGATGACGATGATTTTTCGCTGAAGACATTGTTCGGTGTCTTTGGCAACAAGACCCTGATGCCCTGGTTTTTAATCATTGTCATCAATATGTTTTTTGTAGGTATTCTCTTTGGCTTTCTACCCGTTCGCATTCACGATTTAGGATATAATCCTGTCCAAACAGGCCTACTGGTTTCAATTACCACTGTTTCGTATTTGCTGATTCAGCCGCTGGCAGGATGGCTTGCAGATAAAATCAATACCGTCCTCACGTTGCGCATCGGCATGTTGCTTTCCTGCCTTGCAACGGCTGCTATTCCCTTTGTAACAGGTGCCTTGCTGGTAGTTGTCTGCATCATTGCTGGCATTGGCATTGGCACCGTGTGGACAAATTCCGACGCCTTGGTGAGCAGGCTGGCATCTGAAAAGCAAATGGGAGCCACTATGGGCGTTGCCGGTTCCTTTAAAGAGTTAGGCGACATGGTTGGACCTCTCTTGATGGGAGCCATCTCACAGGCGCTGGGCTTACAGTGGGGATTTGTGATTTGTTCTGTGTTGGGTTTTGCAGCGTTGATGATTACCATCATTGTGGCCCAAAAGCCTGCAGGAAAAAATGATCAGTAGCAGTTAAAGTTATAAAGAAGCAGTTGGCAAGAATGGCGGATGCTTCTTCTGTAAGAACGAAGCCACGAATGCTGTTTAAATCGTTTCAAACAAACATTGCATAAAGGCAAAAAATAGTCAGGTACGAAATAAACGTTTATCATGAACTTCTTTGACAGGATTATCCATTTCTCCATTTACAACAAACTGGTGATTGGCTTCTTTACCCTTGCCCTTATTGCCTGGGGTATCTTTTCGGCGGCACACTTGCCCATTGATGCCCAGCCCGACATTACCAACAACCAGGTGCAGATTAGCACCAATGCACCCACGTTGGGAGCACAGGAAGTGGAGCAGTACATCACAGCGCCAATTGAACTCTCCCTTGCCAACATTCCACGAGTCATCGAAAGCCGTTCTATTTCCCGTTCCGGTCTTTCTGTTGTAACAGTGGTCTTCGACGACAAGGCAGATATTTATTGGGCACGGCAACAGGTAGCCGAACGCTTAAAAGAAGCCGAAGGGGAGATCCCACACGATGCCGGCACTCCTGTAATGTCTCCCATCTCGACAGGATTGGGCGAGATATACCAGTACGTCATCAAGCCAAAACCCGGCTACGAAAAAAAATACACGGCAACGGATTTACGGACCATTCAGGACTGGATTGTCACCCGTCAGCTTGCCGGCACACCCGGAGTGGCGGAAATCAACGGCTGGGGCGGCTATGTAAAACAGTACGAAGTGGCTGTGAACAACGAACAGTTGAATGCCATGAATGTGACCATTCCGGAACTCTTTACAGCCCTGCAAAACAACAATGAGAATACTGGCGGCTCTTACATCGAGCAGCAAAACAACGCTTATTTCATCAGGGGCTTGGGTAAGGTGGCTTCGCTTGCAGACATTGAAAAGATTGTGGTCAAAAACGTCAACGGTATTCCTGTTTTAGTTCGTAACGTGGCAAAAGTGCAATACGGAACAGCCACAAGGTATGGTGCCGTTACCTATAACGGCAAAGGCGAAGTCGTGGCCGGTGTGGTACTCATGCTGAAAGGAGAAAACTTCAATGAAGTCATCAAGCATGTCAAAGAGCGAATGGTGCAAATTCAAAAGTCCTTACCGGAAGGAATGGTGATTGAACCCTTTATTGACCGAACAGAATTGGTAGGCAGGGCAATCGGCACCGTTGAGCACAACCTGATTGAAGGTGCCATGATAGTCATTTTTGTCCTGGTGCTCTTATTAGGCAATCTGCGGGCAGGTTTGATTGTGGCATCTGTTATTCCGCTTGCCATGCTCTTTGCCGTTTCCATGATGCAGCTCTTTGACGTATCGGGTAATCTAATGAGTTTGGGAGCAATAGATTTTGGTTTGATTGTAGACGGTGCAGTCATCATTGTGGAGGCAACGCTGCATCATTTATACGGCAGAAGAGATAAGAAACTACTCACCAAGCAAGAGATGGATGAAGAAGTGTACCATTCCGCTTCCAAAATCAGAACATCAGCCGCCTTTGGAGAAATCATTATTCTCATTGTTTATCTGCCCATTCTTGCACTTGTAGGAATTGAAGGAAAGATGTTTCGACCAATGGCAGAAACAGTCGCCTTCGCCATCCTGGGGGCGTTCATACTTTCACTCACCTATGTGCCAACGGTCAGTGCGTTGTTTTTAAGCAAAAAGACAGAGCACAAGCGAAGTATTTCCGACCGCATCATCGAAGGCATTCAACGCTTCTACCTGCCAATACTTAATGCTTCATTTAAGATGAAGAAACTGATTGTTGCTGTTTCAGTAGTCATACTTGTGATTACTTATTTTGTCTTCAAAGGCTTGGGTGGTGAGTTTATCCCCACACTGGAAGAAGGTGATTTTGCGGTAGAAGTTCGATTAGCACAGGGTACGTCATTATCCCAAAGTATAGAGATTTATAGCAAGGCAGAAAAGATATTAAAGCAAAGGATACCTGAAATAAAGCATGCGATTACAAGGATTGGAACAGCGGAAATTCCCACCGACCCAATGCCAATAGAGGGAGGCGACATGATGCTTGCCATGAAGCCCAAAGACCAGTGGAAAACGGCCACCACCCAACAGGAAATGATTGAAAAAATAGAAGAAGCCTTAGCGGTGATACCGGGGCTTGCAGGCGAAGTTTCCCAGCCCATGCAAATGCGTTTCAATGAACTTATCTCTGGCATCAAGCAGGACGTAGCCATTAAAATCTTTGGCGACAATGTAGACGAATTGGTTTCGCAATCCAACAGGGTTGCAGCCATCGTTAGCAAAGTGGACGGTGTAACAGAACCCTACGTTGAAAAAGTAAGTGGGCTCCCGCAAATATTGGTTGATTACAACCGGGATAAGATTGCCCAATACGGACTAAGCATTTCCGATGTAAACATGGTCCTGAAAACAGCCTACGCAGGGAACGTTGCCGGTGTTGTGTTTGAAGGAGAAAAGCGTTTTGACATGGTTATTCGGTTGGCGGGTGACCAGCGACAGGATATGTCCCAAATCCAAAACCTTTATGTGCCCCTGCCCAACGGCGGTAAGATACCACTCAGTGAAGTCGCTACCGTAAGCCTCAAAAATGCACCGGCACAGGTATCAAGAGAAAACGCCAAGCGAAGAATATTTGTAGGCTTCAACGTAAGAGGCAGAGACGTTGAAAGTGTGGTAAAAGAAATTCAAGGCTTGTTAGCACAGAAGGTAAAATTGCCTGCCGGTTACTATATGACCTACGGCGGTCAGTTTGAAAACCTGCAAGCAGCAAAACAAAGGCTTTCAATAGCTGTTCCTGTCGCCTTGCTGCTTATTATTGTTTTGCTCTATTTCACCTTCAATTCCATTGGTCAGGCACTCCTCATTTTTACCGCCGTGCCTTTATCGGCAATCGGTGGTGTATTCGCCTTGCTTATCCGGGGAATGCCTTTCAGTATTTCAGCAGGGGTTGGCTTCATTGCCCTTTTTGGCGTAGCGGTGTTGAACGGCATTGTGCTCATTAGCCAGTTCAATCACTTAAAACAGGATGGCGTTACCGACATCTACGAACGAGTAAGGCAAGGAACGCTTATCAGGCTGCGACCGGTAATCATGACGGCTTCTGTTGCCTCTTTGGGCTTTTTGCCAATGGCAATATCAACATCAGCCGGTGCCGAAGTGCAAAAGCCTTTGGCAACGGTAGTCATTGGTGGCTTGATAACGGCTACTATTCTCACCTTAATCGTTCTGCCTAACCTCTATATTTTATTCTCCCGTGAAGGAAAAAGTAGAAATATGAAACCTATAACAACGATACCCCTTATCATACTCTTTATTGTAGCATCCCTTTTTGCTTCGATACGTACGAATGCACAAGTGAAGCCTATCACCTTACAGGGAGCTTTGAATACAGCCATGCAAAACAACCTGCAAATCAAGAGTGCCAACATCTCCGTACAACAACAAACAGCCCTACAGCCATCCGCTTTTGATGTGCCACGAACGGAATTTATGTTGCAGCAGAGCCCTTCCGATATTGGCGATATGGACAACAGCATCGGGGTCGTTCAACCTTTTTCATTGCCGGTTGTCTACCGCAACCAGGCAAAGCTCTTAAAAAGCCAAACGGAATTAGCGAAAGGGGAACGCAATGTGACTGCCTTTGAAATCACAAGGCAGGTGCAGCTTTCCTATACAAATTTTCAATTCAATTATGAGCGGTTACGACTCTTGAATCGTCTGGAAAGCATCTATCGAAAGTTTAAGGAAAGAGCCGAGTTGAGGCAGCAGGTGGGTGAAACATCGAACCTTGAAAAGTACGCCGCACAAAACAAATACTACGAAATCGGGCTACAGATAAAACAGGCGACCATTGATTTGCAAACTGCTGAAATCAGCTTGCAAAATCTGTTGAACATAAAAGAACATCTACAGCCGGTAGATACAGCATTGACTAAAGTTTCCTTACAGGTGGCTCTTGATACGACTTTCTCCAGCCATCCCCAAATACAGGTGTATGCGCAACAACTCAACGTTGCCAATGCGGAATACCAGTTGGAAAAAAGCAGGCGTTTGCCTGACTTTAGTGTCGGCTATTTTCACCAGTTTATGCTTCCGGGTTTCAATCCTGCAAACGTAAAGAGGGAATACACACCGGGAACAAGAATAGCGGGCTTTCAAATAGGCACGACTGTTCCCCTTTTCTCAAAAGCACAAAAAGCAAGAATTAACGCCGCAAGAATTAATGCAGATTTAGTGCAGTCACAAACACAGGCTGCAAAGGCAAGCCTGCAAACGCAGTACTTCGCGCAGTACAATGAGTACCTGAAACAAAAGGAGGGGTTGGACTACTATGAACAGATTGGATTAAAACAGGCAGATGAAATCATCCGTATCTCCGGGGTCAGTTACAGGCTGGGTGAAATTGGTTACGTAGAATACATTCAAAATCTCACAATGGCTTTTGATACCAAACTCAAATACCTGGAAACATTGAACCAGTACAATCAGGCGATTATTGAACTTAATTATGTAACCGGAGGAAAGTAAGATGAGACAGCATAACAACGACCATAATCTTTCAGGGAAACGTTTTCAAATAAAACAATTTATTATCAGGACAGCTTTTGTTTTGTACATAATTACGGCAGCAATGTCCTTTTCATCATGTGGCAATTCAAAAACGAAAACCACGGAGGAGACAGAAACAAAAACTGATTCAACTCAACGAGAAGAAGGGATTGCAGAAGTCACACCCGAGCAAATGAAAGCGGTGGACATTCAGTTGGGCAGCATTGAGCAACAAAACCTATCCAGTGTTGTAAAAGCCAGCGGACAGTTGACCGTGCCACCCCAAAACAGAGCCGTCGTAAATGCATTGGTTGGTGGTGTTATCCGCAGAATAAATGTCATTGAAGGGCAGCAGGTCAGGAAAGGGAAAACCGTTGTAGTAATCGAAAATCCCGATTTCATACGGCTGCAGCAGGACTACCTTACATCAAGAGACAATATTGTTTATTTAGCACAGGAATATGAAAGGCAACGCCTACTCAAGGAAGCCGATGCAGGCATTGGGAAAGTCTATCAGCAGGCATCAGCCAATTACGCAGCCGAACAATCCAAACTCCGGACCCTGGAAGCGCAGCTTCGGCAAATCCACATTAATCCTTCGCAGGTCCGCAGGGGAAATCTAATAACCCAGGTTCCTGTACTCGCTCCCATCAGCGGCACAGTGGGAAAAATAAATCTAAGTGTCGGAACATACACCGATGCTTCAAGCCCGATTATGGAGATTGTAAACAACAGTACGATCTATTGCGACTTGCAGGTGTTTGAAAGAGATATTACCAAAGTGCGAACAGGTCAGGCCGTAAACTTTGTGTTGACCAATCAGGGAGGTAAGCAAATATCAGGAAAGGTCTATGGCATCAACAAAACACTGGATACCAGTGTAAGGGCGGCAAGGGTTCACGCAAAAATCAATAATGTAGCGCCGCTAAACCTGATTGCAGGGCAGTATGTGACAGCACTGATTGAAACAGGAAAACAATCCGTTCAGGCAGTTCCGAAGGATGCGGTTGTAAATGCAAACGACAAGACATACATCTTTGTTTTTGAAGGCACAGAAAAAGAACCGGTGAAGAAAAACGCCGATGATAAAGAAGCTGACACAAAGATGGTTCAGGAAAAATACCGTTTCAAAATGATGGAAGTAATTACAGGCGTAGAAGAATTGGGCTATGTGGAAATACGATTGATTGAAGAACTAAAGCCAGGTACAAAGGTTGCGACTAAAGGGGCTTTCTATCTCTATTCCAGTATGCAAAGCATTGAAACCGATGATTTGTAAGGCAGTCACACAACAATAGAAACACCATGAGTGTATTAGTTAAGCTAATGCAAAGAGCAAGGCAGCTTAAATCAGAAGCCCAGGTGTTGATGGTTTGTAAAAAATCTGTATTTGCTCGTACAATCAGTGTTTGTAATTGATATAATGTCATTGTCAAATGAAATCAATGCGCAAACCAATTTCAACCTTTAAAACTGTCTGACCAATTTGCTAATCTGCTCTTATTGGACCGGCTTGGGAATATATTCCGCGCCGTATTCGGAATAAATATCTATAACACCCTCTTTACTGGCGGTACTGAAAACAATAACCGGAATTGCCTTAAATCTCTGATGCGATTTGATTGCCTTGAGCGTTTGCTTGCCATCCATTTTGGGCATGTTCACATCCAAAATAATCAGGCGGGGCAATTCGTTTTTCAATTGCATCTCCTTGAGCTTTGTTATTGCTTCCTCTCCATTATGAGCACTTTCGATCCGGTACACCTTGCCGGCATCTTCCAGGGCAGATTTCAAAATATCCAGGTCTTCCGCATCATCATCTATACACAATATGTTGTGATCAACATGCACAAAATGTAGTACGGCTTAAATTAAGGCAAAAGCATGCCATAAACTGCAGGTAAAGCAGCGCTAAAATCTGAAACCTTTTCATACCTGTGGGTAAAAGCCCGATACTTTGTGGAAAAAATGCCCCTGTGGTGTTCAGGGGCAAATTCTTTAGGGTAAGGGCTAATTGTAAGTTAGGGTGCAGAAACATAGGGCAGTATAACATCCAATTGCAATTGGTGTGCCGCTATCAGAAGGATAAAGATTTGTTCATGATTATCTCTTAATGGCATAACAATTGCACCTTAAATAGCATAAGTTGTTCAATTTATTTTTATTAGTAAACTGAGAACTTATGGCAGCTATAGGTATTAACGTATTTATAACTGTAAGAAAAGGCGGTCTTCGGATCGCCTTTTCGTTTACCAATATCCTGTAATCATACCAATCAAAACTTCAAGAACATTATGACCCAGTATATTCCTTTTCTTATTCTGGCAGTGGTTTTATTTATGTTACTGTATGACATCTACAAAACAAAGAGCTATCGAAGACCGAGGCAAATAATCTGGTCCATTGTTGGTGCCTTAACCCTTGCCTATATTCTTTACACCTGCAAAAGTGACAATTAAGTAGTTGGAAAAAAATAAAGAACTTGATTTTACCGAAATCAAAGGCTTGGAGCCGTAAAATCAGTTTTGAGTTCCTGGGCATTGGCGCAAGCCTGATTTATTGCTGGGCGAGCCGTGCCAAAACCACATCAATTGTTATAGATGCCAGCTTCACTGAGCAGGAAGCACTGCTGGGTATAAGCAATCATCTGAAATAATCTGTATTAAACCTTACAGCAAGTGTCAGATAAATTTAGAATGGTCGCACAAAATATTTGATCCGACAGGATCAAGTATCAATTATACTGATTTATTACTCCTATTCACTTCAGATGTTTCGCCAATTCTGCTAATGAATGTCTCGGCAATTCCTTGGGGCTAAAACAAAAAGAATATCGTGGATCAGCGCCAAAGTGTACGCGCCGATGAAGTTGGTTCTTCGTCATTTTTGGTGCAGGATTAACTGATATTCAGAAGGAGTCTTTTACGAAGAAGTGCAAAGCTGGCCCGCCCATACATTTGACGCTTGATGGTCTTTAGTTTGTTGATCTGTCCTTCCACCTGTCCATTGCTCCAGGGTAAAGTCAGTGCATTTTTGGTGGCTTCAAAATCACTCAACAATCCTCGTGCAAAACTTATTAGTTCTGGCACACCGCACTTTACAGCTACGATGATCCACTTTTTTAAACAGTGGCCATCTTTATTTTCCATCATATTTTTAAACTCCCTGGCTAGCGAGCAGGCTATTTTAGCCTCTGGCCACCGGGTACACAGACGCTTGAGCAGTTTTGTTCCCTCGAGGACAAATCCTCTAACTTTTTAAACAATAGCAACCGGATTTTTGAGGGAAGAAAAAAGATGCATGTGGGTGCCGCATTTGAGAGTAAAAGCACCTATAGTTCAAGGCAAAAAGTAATAATAGCCTCTTTCGCCTTTTCTTTTTTCTCTTTTGATGCGTTCAGCCTTCAAGGCCATGTCAAGAAAAGCAGAGAAGTATTGTTTTTTGGATGTGTGGTTTTTTAAATGCTCTTCTCGTTTTTCCAACACCTCTATGATTTCAGCAGACCGGAGAGGCTTGCCTGCCTTTTCCAATACAAATACAATTTTCGCCACCCAGGTCCAGTCTTTTCGGTAGCCATCATCGGGGTTTTCATAGCTGGAAAGCTTTTCTTTGAGCACTTCGTGCTCTTTTTTCAAGCCTTCATAGCTTTCATAGACCTCCTTGAGGACAGAATACTGCACGTCGAGCTGACGTTGCTTTTCTTTGAGCAGTTCATCCACCTGTTTTTTGGTAAAAAGCTTTTCCTCCATCCTATTTTTCCTGCGATAACGCACGTTTTCTTCCATCATTCTCCTTTTAATAATTTATCCACAATGCAGCACAGCATCATTTTTCAATGGCACTCTCATTCAATTCTTATCGAACTCTGATCGAAATCTTATTCTGCTCTTATCCGTTTCTTATTGAATTCTTATAACCCACCAGATGCCTTCCTCGTAGTGTGAACAAAAATACTTGCTCCCCAAGGCACATGCTAATTATTTTAGCATTATTTATCAACAAATCTCCTATGAAAAAGCAAAGCCAAGCTGAATGGAAAGGCGAAAATCCGCTGAGCGTTGTGCCGAAAACCAGACCCTCTTATGAAGACATTCCGCTCGTCAATCCAAAGAAAGAACCCCTCACCCCTGCCGTTTTACGAACCTTTAAAGGCTTTGACGCCATCTCGTATGAAGAAGCTGAAAAAATATGTCGGACCTCGCTATTGCTTGCTCAGGTGCTGCTGGAATTTCTTGCCACAAGAAATACCACCTACATTGATAATCAACATGTTGTATATTCGAGTGGTGAAAACGAAGTGCCAGTAGTAGAAATAAACAGCCCAACATCAAAACCAACTAAAAACAAAGCAGCATGAGCCTGGAAGCCTTCAAACAATTTGGACACGCCTCTTCTCTTAAAGTCATTACTGGTAACCTGAAAAATGCAGTGATCTACACCCGTGTCTCCTCCAAAGAACAGGCAGACAATAACCTCTCCCTTTCCTTTCAGCTGAAGACCATCGAAGAATATGCCCAAAAGCAGGGACTTTCCATTCTTGGTTACTTTGGTGGCACCTATGAAAGCGCCAAAACCGATGGCCGCAAAGAGTTCCTGCGAATGCTGGAGTTCATCAAAAAGCATCGTGGCAAAGTGTCGCACATCTTGGTCTACACCCTGGATCGTTTCTCCCGCACCGGTGGCGGAGCCATTAAACTAGCGCAAGACCTGCGGGAAAAATATGGCGTGTCGGTCTTTGCCGTTACCCAACCCACCGATACCTCCAATCCCAGTGGGGTGCTGCACCAAAACATTCAGCTCCTGTTTTCCGAGTTTGACAACCAACTGCGCAAGCAAAGAGCCGTAGCCGGGATGAAGGAAAAGTTCCAAAAAGGTGAATGGGTCACCCGTGTGCCACAGGGCTATGATATTGTCAAGATCAATGGTGTTCGCAAGATTGTGGTCAATGAAGAAGGAAAGAAGCTTAGAAAAGCCTTTCAGTGGAGAGCCGAGGGCATGAAAAACGAAGAGATCATTCAACGGCTACGGGCGATGGGTGTCAAGATGTACAAGCAACAACTGACCAAAGTGTTCAAGAAGCCGTTTTACTGTGGAATCATCAATCACGGCATGCTGGATGGACAGGTCGTGGAAGGAAACCATGAGAAGCTGATTTCTAAAGAAATCTTTCTGCAGGTCAATGGACTGCACAGGGCTGCGGCCAACTACGGGGTACCGCATAAAAAAGAGCTGGATGAAGTGCCGCTAAAAGTGTTCATCAAATGTGAGGATTGCAAAGAACCATTTACAGGATACATCGTAAAAGCAAAAGGGCTGTGGTATTACAAATGCAGAACCAAAGGGTGCAAGTGCAATAAAAGTGCAAAGAAGCTGCATGCAGCATTTGAAGAACTACTCAATACTTACAGTGCTGACCCTAAAATGTCAAAGGTGATTGCTTACCAGATCGAGCACTTATTTGAGCAGATGAACAAAGAAGGTATCGAGCAGGAAAAAGCCTCCAAAGAAAAATTGGCTGAGGTATTGAGGAAGATTGATACCATAGAAGAGAAATACTACGTACTCGAGGAAATGAGCAAAGAAAGCTTTGAGAAGTTCTATGCCAGGTATACCAAAGAACGGGAGGAAATCAATGAAGTACTTCAAAAACTAACACCTCAGATTTCGAACCTGAAAAAGAGCATCGAAGAAGCACTCGCCTTTTCCACCAAACTTGCTACCCTGTGGACTTCCAGCCCAGTGAGCACAAAAGAAAAGCTCCAAAAGCTCATCTTTCCCCAAGGAATCATCTATTCCAAGAAAAAGGAGGGGTTTCGAACCGAAAAAGTCAATTCCTTTTTTGCCCTAATTGCAGATGCAGCAAAGGGTTCAGCGGAAAAGAAAAAGGGGACAGACAAAGGTTTGCCTTGTTTGTCCCCATCAGCGGAGAGAGAGGGATTCGAACCCTCGGTACAGTTGCCCATACAACGGTTTTCGAGACCGTCCCATTCGACCGCTCTGGCATCTCTCCAAAGTTGCTCATTAAAAAGAGTAGTGTAAGCTGCTGAGGGGAAAAAGTGTGAACCTACCTCCCACTCTACGCGTACAAAAATCAATAATTTTCAAAGCCTGCCCACAAGTCACTCATTCATTTTTTACGCATTGAACATCACCCGATAAAAGTACTGATTTCATCCTTCTAAACGAACTACTAAACGTATGTCAAGGCTTGAGCAAGGATAAAATTTGAGGACGGATCTAGCATAAATTAAAAGAAGAACGCAAATCCACCTTGCAGGTACGGAAAGCTGGGTATGAGCCCCTCCGTATCCACAGCCAATGTTTCAAAATCAGTCACCCCCCTGCGACCCGGGAAGAGAAATGACGAACTCCGAACCTTTCCCTTCGGTTGACTGTACGGACAGTGTGCCGCAGTGTCCCTTTGTGATAATGTCATAGGAAAGCGAGAGCCCTAAGCCAGTCCCTTCCCCGGTTGGTTTGGTTGTGAAGAATGGCTGAAAAACTTTACGCATTGTTTGTGGCGACATGCCCGTTCCGTTGTCCTCTACCGATATCAAAATGTTGTTTCCTTCTTTCTTTGTGATGACCCTAATAATTGATTCAAAACGCCCATCCAGTTTTTTCCTTTTCTCGTTCACGGCGTAAAAGGCGTTGGCAAACAGGTTCAAGAGTACCCTTCCAATGTCTTGCGGAACGACCGCAAACGGGCCGATTGCCTGGTCGAATTTGGATTCTGTGGTTGCGATGAAATCCTTGTCCTTTGCTCTCATTCCCTGGTAGCTAAGGCGCATGCATTCTTCTGCTAGTTGATTGATGTCTGTTGGTTGTTTCACGCCAGTGCTGCCCTTTGCGTGCTGCAACATACCTTTTACAATGTTGTCGGCTCTTTGTCCGTGGTGGGCAATCTTTTCTTCGTTTGCCGCAAGGTCATTGGCAAGGACTTTTACTTCCCCAAGGTTTCCCTTTTCGATCTCTTCATCCATCTCAACAAGTAGCTCTCTGTTAACAGTGGAGAAATTGATAACGAAGTTTAAGGGGTTTTGTATTTCGTGAGCAATACCCGCCGTGAGTTCACCGAGGGAAGCCATTTTTTCGGCGTGAATAAGCTGGGCTTGTGCTGCGCTTAATTTGGTCAAAGCCTCTTCTGCTTTCTTCCTGGCTGCTTTTATTTCTATCAGGTCCTGCTCTGCCCGCAAGGCCAAAGCCTCTGCTTTTTGCAAATCCAAAAAACGGATATAGGCTTGTTCAAAAACACGGGCAAACCGCTTTATGATGTCCTTTTCCATTGCCGACAACGACCTGCCTTCAAAGTCATTTACAACTATCATTGAATTTTTGGTAATCGCCAGCGAAATGGTGTACCGCTCACTCTCCAATACCTTCTTTTTAATATCAGCAGGAATAGACTTTAAGCCGGAAACTGCAAATTCAAATTCATAAAAACGGTTTTTTTCTTCCCGGCTGTAGGTTTTTGAAAAAAAGTCCAGACCCTTTTGGTAGGCATCAACGCGGTCGTTGAAAATCGGATGGTCAAAAAAGATCAGGCGGAAGTGAGAAAGCACTAAACCGTCTTCGCCCGACCCGCAGATATACACCTCTGTATCTTTTGACCCCTCGATGAAGATATTGATGCTTGCCGACGACACGGCGATTTCCAATTCCCGCAATTGTTCAAACACGACTTTAATCACCGCCGTAAATTCCTCGCTTTTATGTACGGCCAAAGAGCGGCTTCGCACTTTCTCCAGGGCGGCTTCTATCCGGCCTTCTCTTGCCTGCGCTTCTGCTTTTTTGAGGTCAAGGAACCGTGTATAGGCCTGGTCGAATACTTTGGAAAACCTGTTTAGTGTTTCCACCTGGTCTTCGGCCAGTGGTTCCACGGTCGAGAGATGCAGCCCACCATAACCATAAAAAGAAAAAGAGAGAAAAACTTTTTCGCTTTCGTTGAATGTCCTTTTCACATTAAGCGGAAAGCCTGCGAGGTCCGTTTGCATGAAAATGTCTTTATTGGTCATTTTTTTATCCTCTCCTTCCAATGTATAGACCCATATTGGTTTTCTTTCCTTCCAGGCCAGGAAAGCGGCTTGAAACAGGGGCAAATTCCGGAACGGTACCCAGTATGATTGGGGAAGGCTTGTTTTGTGAAACGGGGCGACCCACCAGGTGGCACCGTGCGGCTCCTCGCGCATGATCCAGAAAATGCAATTATTGAGCGAGAATTCAATTCGCGTTAGCTCTTTCTGTACCGTGTCGATCAACACCGCCAGCTCCTCAGAGGTTTGCATGGCCATTGCCCTTGTGCGCACTCTATCCAGGGCCGCCTCTATTTCAAGTTCACGGCATTTGGCCGCCAACTCTTTTTCCAACGTTGCCCTTTGTTGAACCAGCAAGTCTACGTTCTGCGTGTCCATGCCAACTTATTGGAGAAGTGATAAAAACTAACTGTCATTCGTCTGCCCTGCGTATCGATTTATGATTTGCCTTCTATCCTTTACCAACAATTCGAGATCGCCAAACGAAAAGATACAAATTACTTCTTATACGAAGTGTAAGGCTTTAAATTGAATACGAGCAAAGGATATCTACCTCTTTTGGATGAACGAAAACAGGGCCTTCGATTTGCCAGGTCAGGTGAAGCACACCGGAATTATTTATTTACAGATTTAACCAGCTTAAATCTAAACCATTCTCCTACTGCGTCCCAAAGCCGGGTAGTTTGCCCTGTCACATCTTTTGTTTTTGCAAGCATAAATAGTTAGTAAAGAGCACCTTACCTAAAATGTTCACGTCCCTCAGTATCCGCGTCTGTTGTTTCGCCTTCACTCCACCATCCCTGTATTCTAATCCGTCCGCAACTTGCAGGGCACCTGATATTTTTGTCGTTCTAAAACAAATCTTGCCGGATCAAGGGACTGATCTTTCGAAACCAGCCCACACGCACTGCCGCCTGTCTGGCCAAAATTTTTCCCCGCATTAGAATTAGATTAGAATCCGGTCGAAGGCCATTGTTATCGTTTAGTTTTTGAATTGATTTGTAAAAAATTCCAGGCTGTAAAACTCAACCGAAACGTTACGCAAGGCCGTTGGTGAAGACTGAAGGATCCCGCACACAGTTTTACCAGCTTCCAGCTAACGGGCACACTGCGAACCATCCTTTGAACAGGATCAGCATGCGGTCTGCACCGGTGGAGTGAACAGGTAGCCTGTTTCAACATAAACTGCCATTGAACTAAACCTGAATGTTGGGCAACCGGTCTCATACTGTTTTCATTTTTCTGCTTTCGGTGTCGATCATAATGGCCCGTCCCGTTCTCCTTTTCCTTCCTTCTGCTGTTCAAACATACCTCGTTCAGGAAGTGAAGACTTATGGGTTCTCAAAAACCTTGCGGAAACGCAAAGAGACGAACAATACCACAGACGAACTCGCATTAGCCGAGTTTGAAGTGCAAACATTCCAGTTTTTACCAATACAGCTCCTGCTTTCAACGCTGCGCAGCTGGCAGCACCGCTTACTTCTGTTGCTTTCATTTCTTTTTGCATATTTGCTCGCCTCAAACAGAAGCATCAGACGGTATTTCGATCTTCGTCCCCAAAACGATCGATATAAAACCATTGCCGTCTTCCTGATTTGATTCTGATCGAATATTCCGAAACGAATACTTTTTTCAGAATTAAATCAAAACTTCATGAAGCGAATCGTAATTGCTTTTTTCCTGTTTTTTCATACCTGTCTTTTTGCACAATCGAATCTTTACCGTTTATCCGACCTGCTGCAAAAAGTTGAAACCACGTATCCGTCTATTAAAGCCAGGCAGGCAAGCATCAATGCTGCCAATTATTACCTGCAGGCCGCGAGAAAAGATTTTTTACCCGATGTAATTGCCGGTCATCAGTACCAGTATGCCACCGACAATGGGCTGGAAGGCTCGTATTTCTCCAATGAAGGAACCACCGTTTCCACCTCCGGCGGCATGCGTGACCACAATATTTACCAACCGATTTTTGGTAGCTTTACCACGCTACAGGTCAACTGGCATGCTTTTGATTTTGGCAAGGTCAGGGAGTCGGTAAAGCTGGCCGAATCGAGAGTTGACCTGGCGAAAGCCGATTATGCCAACGCCGTTTTTCAGCAACAGGTTCGGGTGGCCGATGCTTACCTTCTTTTAGTACTGAGCCAAAAACTGGTTTCTGTCCAGGAAAAAAACCTGGCCCGTTCCAAATCCTTCCGGGAATACGTGTGGAGCCATACCAGTGCAGGCCTCCTGCCCGGTGTGGATTCGTCTGCTGCCAATGCCGAAGTAGCCAAAGCCGAACTGGCCCTCCTGCAAAGCCGCCAGTTTGTGGAGCAACAAAAAAACAACCTGGCACAATTGAGCGGCATGTCTGCAGACAGCATCCGGATTGACACGGCTTACCTGCATAAGATCCCTGCTTATGTATCCGGCGAGTTAGCGGTGACCAGTAACCCGCTTTTAGACCTCCAGCGAAAGCAGCTGACCACGCAATACAACCAGTTGCAGGTGTTGAAAAAATCGGTATTGCCGTCGGTAAATGTGGTCGGCATTGGTTGGGCACGCGGCTCCGGCATTGACCGTGTCACCAAAGAATACAGCAGCAGCCCTGGCGACGGCCTTGCCTACCAGGCCTACAACTACATGGCGGGTGTGGCGCTGAAATGGAACATCACTTCTCTGGTCAAAAACAAACAGCAATACCTCGGTGCCGCACAGGAACTGGAAGCCACCCGGTATAAGATGGAAGAGCAGTCGGCCATCCTGACCCGGGAAGTGCGGAACGCGGAGTTGCAATACCAATCGGCGCTGCAGCAAACCAAAGTAGCGCCGCTGCAATACACGGCAGCCCTGGATGCCTACAATTTGTCCAATGCCCGCTACCAGGCCGGTCTTGCTTCGCTCAACGAAGTGATACAGGCCTACTACGTGCTGAACCGTGCCGATGTGGACAACGCCGTTGCCGTGAACAATGTATGGCGTGCCCTCTTGCAGCATGTAGCAGCCACCGGCTCTCTCCCGGAACTCACTTCACAATTGCCTTAAGTCAACCTAAATCATTCATATGAATTTGGTATCTGGTGCATTAAAAAGACCGATCACGATCATTGTACTCGTCTGCAGCTTGTTGCTCTTTTCCCTCGTTGCCATACGCAGTATCCCGATTGATATTTTTCCGAAACTGAACCTCCCGACCATCTACGTCATTGAATCGTACGGCGGCATGTCGCCGCAACAGATGGAAGGCTTTTTTGCCACCCGCATGCAGGATCAGTTCCTCTATGTAAATGGCATCAAAAGCATGGAGAGCAAAAACGTCCAGGGATTAACCTTACTGAAATTATCCTTTTATGAAAACACCGACATGGCTGAAGCGTCGGCGCAGATTGCCCTGCAGGTAAACCGGGCCATGAAGTTTTTCCCGCCCGGCGCCCTGCCACCCCAGGTGATCCGTTTTGACGCGTCGTCGCTGCCTGTTGGTGAACTGGTGTTTTCCAGCAAAACCAAGTCGCTAAAGGAAATCTATGACCTGGCCACCACCCGTGTGCGTCCCATGTTTGCCAGCGTTCCCGGGCTTTCGGCGCCGCCGCCCTTTGGCGCCAACTCCCGTTCGGTGGTGGTGAGTGTCGACCCCGACAAGCTGCGCAGCTACGATCTTTCGCCGGATGAAGTGGTGGAAAAGATTGCCAAGACCAACGTGATGTCGCCTTCGGGCAATCTACGCTCCGGTAACACCATGTACGTCACTACCATCAACACACTGGAAAAAACGGTGGACGATTTTTCGGCCATTCCCCTGAAATCAAAAAATGGCGCAACGGTATTTTTGAGTGATGTCGCCAAGGTAGCCGATGCCGCTGATGTCACCGTGGATTATGCCCTGATCGACGGTAAACGTTCGGTGTACATCCCGGTAGTAAAAACCGCCGACGCTTCCACATGGGACGTGGTGCAAAAACTGAAAGGTAAACTGCCCGAAATGCAAAGCCTCCTGCCCGATGATGTGCAGTTAAATTATGCCTTCGACCAATCGGTGTTTGTGATGAACGCCGTGAAAAGCCTGATGACGGAAGGCGCTTTGGGTGCGGTGCTGACAGGATTGATGGTGCTTTTGTTTCTGCGCGACTGGCGCAGCAGTGTCATTGTAATTATCACCATACCGGTTTCCATTCTCATTACGGTTTTACTGTTAAAGATGGCCGGGCAAACCATCAACCTGATGACCCTGAGCGGTCTTGCACTGGCTATCGGTATTTTGGTGGACCAGGCAACGGTGACCATCGAAAACATTCACCAGCACCTGGAAGCCGGCAAAGGTTTGCGCCTGGCCATTTTTGATGCCTGCCGTGAAATTGCGTTTCCCCTGCTGCTGATTTTGCTTTGTATCCTCGCCGTGTTTGCGCCTTCATTCATGATGCAGGGCGTGCCTAAGGCCATGTTCCTGCCCCTGTCGCTTTCCATTGGCTTTGCCATGATCATTTCCTATTTCCTGGCGCAGTCGCTGGTACCGATCCTATCCAACTGGCTGTTGAAAGAGGACCATTTCAAATACGTGCACGGAAAACACCACGCACATGCCGGCGAAGCGTTGGATGAAGATGAAGTTGAGCAGGTGAACCACCATTTGGAAGAGGAAATGAAACACCCGGAAAAAAATGACTTTTTCGAACGGGTCAAGATGTGGTTCCTCAACAGCCTGAACCGCCTCGTTCCCCGGCGCAAGACCATTCTTCTCTTCTATTGCATTGGCACCATCGGGCTGATTGTGCTTTGCATGAACCTGATTGGACAGGACATGATGCCCCGCACCAACAACGGCCAGTTTCAAATCCGCCTGAAAGAACCCGACGGCACCCGGCTGGAACAAACCGAGGCTGCCCTCAAAAAGGTGCTGCGGATTATTGATACAACCGTTAACGGACATGTCGCTGTGTCGTCGGCCTATGTGGGTTTGGTGCCAAGCAGTTATGGCACCAGTAACCTTTACGTTTTCAACAGCGGCACACACGAAGCGGTGTTGCAGGTGAATTTGGACGAAGATTATAAAGTGAATATGGACGAGCTGAAAGATGCGCTGCGCAAAAACATTCAGTCCCGCCTGCCCGAAGCCAGGATTGTTTTCGAGCCCATCGACATGACCGATAAGATCATGAGCCAGGGTGCGGCCACACCCATCGAAGTTCGGGTGG
Source organism: Flavisolibacter nicotianae (assembly GCF_003628535.1). Lineage (GTDB taxonomy): Bacteria > Bacteroidota > Bacteroidia > Chitinophagales > Chitinophagaceae > Flavisolibacter > Flavisolibacter nicotianae. The sequence goes on along the minus strand of NZ_RBCI01000006.1, from coordinate 202,498 downwards.
CCGGCAAGGACATGGCGCGAATTCAACATTATGCTGATACCCTGGTTCGGCAGTTGAAACAGTTGTTTTACCTGCGGGACGTACAGATTGCCCAGCCCTTGCAGTTTCCGAACATTGCCATCAACATTGACCGGTTTAAAGCCGCACAATTTGGCCTGAACATCAGCGATGTGGCCCGTTCGGTAACCGCCAGCACTTCTTCGAGCCGCTTTACCGAAAAGAACCAATGGCTGGATGAAAAAGCAGCCTATACATACCAGGTGCAGGTGCAGGTTCCGGAGTACGTGATGAGTTCGTTGGATGAACTCAAAGAAATTCCGCTCATCAAAGGACAAAACCGCCCGGTGCTGGGCGATGTGGCCACGTTCAGCATCGTGAACACACCGGGTGAATATGATCGCAGCGGCCCACGCCGTTTTTTAACCGTCAATGCCAATTTGTATATGACGGATCTGGGCACGGCCACCCGTGACGTGCAGGCCATCATTCGCAAAATGGGCGAGCCAACAAAGGGAATTGTCATTTCACTCAAAGGCATGTCGGACTTGCTGACCGAAACCCTGGGCAGTTTGCAGACAGGTTTGGTGTTTGCCGTGATCGTGATTTTTCTTTTGCTTTCGGCCAACTACGAATCATTCAAACTGGGCGGCGTGGTGTTGTTTACTGTACCGGCCGTTGTTTTGGGTTCGCTGCTCTTGTTGCTGGCGACGGGTTCTACACTGAATCTTCAGTCGTACATGGGCATGATCATGTCCATTGGTGTGTCGGTGGCCAATGCCATTTTGATTGTAACCAATGCAGAGAAGCTCCGGCTCGAATATGCCAATGCAGCAAAGGCCGCAACCGTCGCCGCAGCCATTCGCCTTCGCCCGATCCTGATGACCAGTTTGGCGATGATTGCGGGCATGATCCCCATGGCTTCCGGCCTTGGCGAAGCCGGCGAACAAACGGCCCCGCTGGGAAGGGCCGTGATTGGCGGCCTGGTGGCTTCTACCCTTGCCGCCCTGTTCATTTTACCACTCGCCTTTACCTGGGCACAACACAAAACCTCATTGAAATCTCCCTCCTTATTACCGAAGATGAAAATCATGAAACAAAATACCTCACTGGCGCATCTGAGCCTTTTTATTCTTGCCATCTGTACGCTTTGCCTTTCGTGCAGCAGCAAACAAAAACCGGTTGACTTAACCGTCAAAGCCGCACACACCGAAACGAAAACGGAATGGACAACGGTTGCGCAAAGCAGCATGTCTTCCTCAATCAAGCTGCCCGGCGAACTATCGGCTTTTGAGTCGGTTGATATTTTTCCAAAGGTCAGCGGCTTTGTGAAAGAAGTATATGTCGACCGCGGCAGCCTGGTGAAAAAGGGCCAGGTGCTCATGACACTTGAAGCCCCGGAAATTCGGCAGCAGGTGCAAACAGCAGTGGCGAATTTAGCCAAGACAAAAGAGCTGTATCTGCTCAGCAAAGAAAAATACGAACGCCTTCTGCAAGTCAGCAAAACGCCCGGTACGGTTTCTCCCTTCGACCTGAGTAGTGCCAAATCGAAAATGGAGTCCGATGCTGCCAGTTTGCGAGCCGACGAATCGAATATTTCTGCCTTGCGCCAGGTGGAAGGTTATTTAACCGTACGTGCACCATTTAGCGGCATGATCTCCGACCGGAATATCCATCCCGGTGCCCTGGTAGGGCCTTCCACAAAAATTGGTGATAAACCCATGCTCTCTCTGCAACAATTAGACAGGCTCCGGCTGGTCGTCAACGTGCCCGAATCGGTGGCTGCCAACATTGACCCGAAAGAACCGGTGACATTCAGCTTGTCGGCCCATCCGCAAAAAGAATTCAAAGCAAAAATTGCCCGCCAGTCAGGGGTCATCAGCGCCGCCGTGCGTTCCGAAGCCATTGAACTGGACGTGCCGGGCAACCGTGGTGAAATCAAACCGGGTATGTACGCCGAAGTGCGGTTTCCCATCACTGCATCGGGCCAGGCTTATGCCGTTCCTACTTCGGCGATTGTGCATTCCACCAAAGGAGTTTACCTGGTTGGCGTGGACAATGCCCATAAAGCAAGGTTTCTGCCGGTACAGGAAGGCATCACCTCTGGTGACAGTACAGAGATTTTTGGTCAACTGACAGCCGGCCAAAAAATTGTGCTGCACCCGTCAACTGAAATCGAGGAAGGTGTTTCCATCCAATAAACCAAAAGCCAGCCGGTATTAAAAAATTTCAGGTATGAATTTTTTGTTGCGGCTGCTTTCAATTCAGGTTTCCGACGTTATGCTGACGTTTTCCTTTTCTTCTTATGCTGCTGCATAGGAACGGAAGCGAATGCAGCTTGCTGAAGCACTTCAAAATTACCTGGCTGACAATGAGCAAAACTGGGACTGGATGATCGACTACCTGAAAGATCATCCAGCAGTTTGCGTTCCGTGTTTCCTGAATTATACACGGTAGAAAGAACAAATACCCGCTTTCAAAAACGGGAGCTGAAACAAAAGGTCCAAACCAAGAAAGAATTTCCAAATCACGAAGTGGCGCGGTCGTGCAGTAACTGCCGACAAGCATAAATTGAACGGTTTACATCAAAGGCTGGTAGGGTCTAAACAAGTATCTGTCCCGGTTCAGCCTGGCAGGAAAACCAGAATCCTGCTTTGGGAATTTGTTGATCGAAGCCCGCCGCTCTATTGCGAATAGATTTAAGATCGTAAGGGATCAAGCGTCCCGAAGCCATAACGGAGTTTGACAGCAAAATCGGCACTGATTCCAGGGTTTATTTTCGTTGCCTGGCTTTCCCTGCGGTTGCATTGCTGCGCAAAAGGGCCTGCAAAGGATGAAAGCACGACGCTTGTTTTGTTCAGGAACAAAGAGAGCCTGCTGTAGAAACAGCAGGCGTTTGAAAGTTAAGAACAATCTTCGCTTGATTGTTATGCACAAAGAAGGGTTACCTGTTTGAATAAAATGTTACCAAATCGTAAACTCTCAGTAAACTCTTTCTCCCCGCTATCAAAAGGCTCGCCTGTCACCGGTTGGGAATTGTATCTTGTTGAAATGACCGTTTAAATGCGGCAGGCTGGTCCTCGTCGCAATGTCGACAATTTCCTTCCAGAAGAGAATCATTTCTGTTAAATGTTTGAACAGCATTTTAGGCAAAGACGTTGGTAAGCAGGAGGTAAGCTCCTGTTTACCATTTCTGTTTTCCAAGGTAACCATAAGGAAACATTGACTTAATGATTTGGTAATATAGACCGCATTGTTTTGTGCATTCGCTACAAAACGTGAGAACGTCATGAAAGTTAAGTTAACAATCTGGGCCTTGATGCTCTTTGTAAATTATGCAGCAGTTGCCCAACAAGCACCGGTGGCTGCCGACAGCAGTTTTAAGCCGTCCGGCAAATTATGGGGCTATTCCTTCGGTGATTATTACTACAAGGCGCATGCAGATGCGCTGAACCGCGGCGGAGCCAACCAGTATTCGAACATTGAAGCTGGGCGTAACGCCTTCCAGTTCCGTCGCATTTACCTGGGATATAATTATGATATCCATCCAAAGTTTTCGGCAGAGTTGTTATTGGCGGCCGAAGACAACAATGTAACCCGTACCGGTGCCGTGAGCGGAGACCTGCTTTCCAATAACAAACTTTCTTTTTATATCAAACTGGCCAATCTGCGCTGGAAGAATATCTGGAAAGGCACAGACCTGGTCATTGGCCAGATTTCCACGCCGACATTTTCGCTGGTGGTTGAGCCGATCTGGGGCTACCGCTCGATCGAAAGAACCATGCTGGATGTACGCCGGATTCCTTCGTTTGACCTGGGTGTAGCACTGCAGGGAAAATTCGATCCGGGCACGGATAATTTCGGCTATAACCTCATGGTGAGCAACGGCAATGGCGCACGTCCGGAAAACGACAAATACAAATGGTTTTCGGGTGATGTGTATGCGAAATTTCTGGACAAGAAACTGGTGTTTGACCTCTATGCCGACTACAATCGCCTGAACTGGTCTCCCGGCTTCCATCACGAAAGAAATATCGTGAAAGGTTTTGCCGCTTACACAACGCCGGCCTTTACGCTGGGCGCAGAAGCCTTCATCAGTCACGGCCAAAAAGATGTGGTTGGCGTACAGGGTCCGCTCAACGATACACTGACGGCAAATGCACAAGGCCTGTCGACGTTTGTGAGAGGCAACGTGATAAAAGACAAACTGAACTTTTTTGCACGGGCAGACTGGTTCAACCCGGATGTGAATTACGAACAGGGCAAATACGAAACGTACAAAGGGTTAACATCCACTTTCGAACCCAATAACAAAGAAACGTTTCTCACTGCAGGGTTGGATTTCACGCCGATGAAAAATGTGCACCTGATGCCAAACGTGTGGTACACTGGCTATAAAAGCGAGCGAACCAGTGCGACAGGCACGGCAAAGCACGATTATGACCTGGCCTACCGGGTGACATTTTTTTATGTATTTGGCCGATAATAAACGAACTACTTCATACCACAAATTCCAAAAAGATGAACAGCAAACATGTAACAGTCAGGAGAACGATTTATGGCTGCTTTTCTGTACTTGCCTTTTCACTGATGGCATGTAACAGCGGAGATAATTCAACGCCGGGACAAATGGCCGAGAAGACCGGAGATGCCAATACATTGCTCGGCGCCGGCAGCACCTTTGTCTACCCCTTGTTTTCCAAACAGTTTTCAGAATACAACAAAGAAACGGGCTTAAAGATCAACTACCAATCGATTGGTTCAGGTGGCGGCATTCTGCAACTGACGAACAAAACCGTTGATTTCGGTGATTCGGATGCGCCTCTCAATGAAGAACAAACCCAAAAAATGGGCGTGCCTGTCCTGCACATCCCGATGTGTTCGGGTGCCGTTGTATTGAGCTACAATCTTCCGGAAGTGAAAGACACGTTGAAGCTGACGCCCCAGGTGCTGGCCGGCGTTTTTTCCGGTAAGATCAAGACATGGAACGACCCGCAAATTGCGTCGTTAAACAGCGGCGTTTCACTTCCCGCTACACCTATCGTCGTAGCGCACCGCTCCGATGGCAGTGGTACTACCAACATCTTTACCACTTATCTTTCAAAGGTCAGTCCCGAGTGGAATACCAGCCCGGGTAAAGGCTCGTCGATCAACTGGCCCATCGGCCTGGGTGGCAAAGGAAACGAAGGTGTTGCAGGTCTCATCAAACAAACACCGGGAGCCATTGGCTATATTGAGCTTGCCTATGCGGTTCAGAACAAAATGGCCTTTGCCAAAATTCAAAACAAGAGCGGCAATTTTATCACGCCAACTGTAGCCTCTACCAGTGCGGCCGGCAACATTCAACTGCCTGCTGACGCCAAAGTATCGCTGACCAATACCGATGCCGCCGAGGGCTATCCCATCAGCGGTTTTACCTGGGCATTGATCTACCAGGAGCAGGGCTACAACAGCCGCTCGCAAGACAGGGCGACAAAACTGGCAAAACTGCTTTGGTGGAATATTCACGAAGGACAGAAATTTTGTGAGCCATTGCACTATGCGCCGCTCTCCCCTGCCGCGGTTACCGTTGCAGAAAACATCCTGAAGTCGGCAACATTCAATGGCAAACCCATCCTGCAATAAGGTTAAACGCTCATTTCCCATTACCCGCAGCAACCAGGCGGGTAGTGGCTTTTTAATCTTGGCTAATGAAACCCATTAAAGGATTTTCGCTAAAGAAGGTAAGAGCAGAATCAGCCTTCAAACGCACGCTGGTCATCATGGCACTTGTAATGATTGTCATTGCAGCAGGCATTTTCCTAACCCTGCTTGTACAATCGCTTCCTTCAATAAAAGCCCTGGGCGGACACTATCTCAGTGGAAAAACCTGGGACCCTGTCAGTGACATCTACGGTGCATTGCCCTTCCTGTTGGGAACCTTGCTCACGTCGTTCCTGGCGCTGCTTATCTCAATCCCTTTTTCCTACGCCATTGCCATTTACCTCGGTGAATACAATCCGAAGGGATGGCTTTCCGGCTTTTTAAAAAATATCGTGGAGCTGGTGGCCGCCGTGCCTTCGGTTATTTATGGGTTCTGGGCCCTGGTTGTGCTGGTTCCGATGGTACGAGCTATCGAAACGAAAGTTGGTGCGGCTCCTTATGGTGTCGGCATCTTAACGGCTTCGCTTGTTCTGGCGATCATGATCATCCCTTATGCCGCGTCGCTTGGACGGGAACTGATAAGGCTTGTACCCTCCAGCCTGAAAGAAGGTGCCTATTCACTGGGTGCCACCCGCTACGAAGTGCTGAAAAATGTAACGCTGCCCTATACAAAATCCGGGCTTTTTGCGGGGCTATTGCTTTCCCTGGGAAGGGCCCTGGGTGAAACCATGGCTGTAACGATGGTTATCGGGAATACCAATATTCTTCCCACCAGCATTTTTTCGCCAAGCAATACCATGGCCAGTGTCATTGCCAATGAATTTACAGAAGCAGACCGCACGGTTTATTTATCGGCACTCATTGAATTGGGACTGGTACTTTTTCTGGTCACCGTGGTTATTAACCTGGTAGGCAGAATGATTATTAAACGATTTACAAACGAGTAACGATGATGAATCCCAAATTGAGATACAGGCTGGTCAAGAGCAAGAGTGTGGAGTGGATCATTGTTTTATTTGCTTTTTTGATCACCGTTCCGCTGATTGCCATTATTTTCTTCGTGCTGAAAACCGGCATCTCAAAAATCAGCTGGCATTTTTTCACCAATATTCCCAAGCCGGTAGGCGAAGCTGGTGGCGGCATTGCCAATGCACTGGTAGGCAGTTTGCTCATTGTGCTGGTTGCCGCCCTGATTGCAGTACCGATCGGGATCTTGTGCGGCATTTATTTAAGCGAAAACAAAGACAGCAAGCTTGCTTCCTACAGCCGTTTGGCGGTCGATGTGTTGCAGGGAACGCCATCGATCGTAACGGGTATTGTGATTTACTTCTGGCTGGTAAAACCACTGGGCACTTTTTCAGCGGTATCGGGAAGTGTTGCGCTTGCCATCATGATGTTGCCCATCGTGATCCGGTCGACAGAGGAGACGTTAAAGCTGCTTCCTTCTTCCTTAAAAGAAGCCGGGCTGGCCTTGGGCCTGCCTTATCACAAAGTTATCCTGCGGGTCGTTGTTCCCTGTGGCTTCAGCGGTATATTATCCGGGGTTATGCTCTCCGTTGCCCGTATCGCCGGCGAAACGGCACCGTTGCTTTTTACGGCTTTTGGAAATCCCTATATCTCCACCAATGTTTTAAAGCCGATGCAAAGTCTTCCCCTCCTCATTTTCAACTATGCCACCAGCCCCTATGAAGAGTGGCATGACTTGGCGTGGGGAGCCTCGCTCATATTATTAATCTGGGTCTTACTGTTAAACATTACCACCAAGCTGATAACAAGAAAATGGAAAGTACAATTATAAGTAGCAAGAATTTCAATGCCTATTTTGGTGCGAACCACGTTGTAAAGAACGTTTCCATTGAAATCCCGCAAAACAACATCATCGCGGTGATGGGACCGTCGGGATGCGGCAAAACGACTTACCTGCGGTGCATCAACCGGATGCACGAACTGATTCCGGGTGCTACAACCGAAGGCGAGATGAAGCTGCACAAAGACAATATCTACGAGATGAATCCCATTTTGGTGCGGCTTCGTATCGGGATGGTCTTTCAGCGTCCCAACCCTTTTCCCAACCTGAGTATTTACGACAATGTGATCGCCGGCTACAAGTTGAACGGCATGAAGCTGCAAAGGGCGGAACGGGACAACATTGTAGAAGGATCGCTGCGCAAAGCGGCGCTTTGGAACGAGGTAAAAGATACGCTCCACAAAAAGGGCACCTTCCTTTCCGGCGGACAGCAACAACGGCTGTGCATTGCCCGGGCCATTGCCATGGAGCCCGAAGTGCTGCTGCTTGACGAACCCACGTCTGCCCTGGATCCCATTTCAACGGCCAGCGTGGAAGAACTGCTGTTTGACCTCAAAAAGAATTATACGCTGGTCCTTGTTACGCACAATATGCAGCAAGCGGCAAGGGTGAGCGATAAAACCGCTTTTTTTTACCTTGGTGAACTGGTGGAATACGACAAAACAAAAGAGATGTTCACCAACCCCAAAGACAACAGAACACAGAGTTATATTACAGGCCGATTCAGTTAAGCCATTCCCAACCATCAAACAGTCAAATAATGTCACAATTAGATCATGAAATCAAACTGCTGAAAGAAGAAGTCATCAGCATGTGGAAGATGGTGCATTCACAACTTGAAAAAGGTTTGTCTGCCCTGCTCAATAACGACAAGGACCTGGCCCGCGAGATCGTGATGATTGAAAGCAGGGTCAATGCCGAGGAACTGAAAATCGACAGGGATTGCGAAGACATTTTTGCACTCTACTGCCCGGTAGCGGTGGACTTACGGTTTTTGCTCGCCGTACTCAAGATCAACACCAACCTGGAACGGACCGGCGATATTGCCGAAGGAATTGCAAAGATGATCATCGATACCGAAAAGCCTTTTGAAAGCGACCTTTTAGACACGACACATGTCATTGAAATGTACCACGAGGCAACACTGATCGTGCAGGAAATCCTCACGGCTTTCGTTAACGAAGATTCGGCAATTGCCCGCAGCATTTTTCGCCGGGATGAAATGCTGGACAACATCAATCGAAAAGCAAACAAAATGATTGCCGATTATATTAATACACACCCGGAGAATGTAGAACAGGCGCTTAGTTTGTTATCCATCATCAGGCGGCTGGAGCGGGTTGGTGACCAGGCGGAAAACATAGCAGAAGAAATCATTTTTTACCTCGAAGCAAAGGTGTTGAAACACGCAAAGAAGAAAGAGATAGAATAAGTGGAGATTTCCCTGGATGTGTTGCCGAAAACCGGCGTCAATCATTTCCCCGGTTGCAAAAAACAAAATTGTCCTTTCCCCTTTTATCGATTTATTTTCGTTGCGATGGCAGGTTTGCGTAATTAAAGGCAAAACGTAGAGACGCTATTTTTTGCCGGCTGCAGAAAATTTTCTGAACCTGAAATATTGGGCTTACGAACTTCTAACCGATTTGTCAGCAGGAACCGGATTCCTTTTATTTTAATCACTCAATTTCCTCCGACAACGTTGAATCGAAGTTGGCAACCCACCCTATCGACGGCGTTTTTTGTGCGGCACAAGTCCTTTGCAGTTTGTGGGAGGACGTTTCTCTCACGAATTGTTCTTGCCGCATGTTGCAGAATACTGGCATAAAAAGAAATATGCAATTGCCGGCAACCACACCGTCTTTAACGGTATCGAAAGATCCGGGGAAATCCGGTACGGCTTGCTTAATGCATTTGCTTTTTTTCGAAAACAGGCAGCCCGCCCCCGGCAAATATCTGCCGGTGAGTTTTCCACAGCCAGCCGATCAGCGGAACCAAACCGTCAACGCCGGCGCCTGCAGCCAGGTAGCTGGTTGAAAAAGAAGTGTCTAACGTTCGAAGGTAAAGCAGGCAGTTCTTCCGGCGAATGGCACGAAACTCGATTGCAACGAAGGTTTTGATCCAAAAACCAGAAGCCCCGCAAACGTTGTTTTAGCGGGGCTTCTGGTTTCATTTGATATGCTTACTGGCGGAGAGAGAGGGATTCGAACCCCCGGACCTGTTACAGTCAACGGTTTTCAAGACCGCCGCATTCGACCGCTCTGCCATCTCTCCGGCGCAAATATAGAAGCCGGATTCTTACGAACAAAAATTATTCAAAGAATCATTGTAAATTTCTACTGTAAATCTTGCATATGAAAAAAGTCCTCGATATTTTAAAAAGGAAAGGCAACAACACCATCTCTGTTTCTCCCGGTTCAACTGTCATTGATGCCTTGCACCTGATGGCCGACAAAAACATCGGCTCCGTGATGGTGGTAGACGGAGAAAGATATCTTGGCCTGATGACGGAAAGAGATTACTCGCGGAAAGTCATTCTCAAAGGCAAATCCTCCAGTGAAACACCTGTGGCCGATATCATGACAACTGATTTACCATCTGTAAATCCAACTGACACCATCGACCATTGTATGCAACTAATGTCGGACAAACATATCCGTTATTTGCCGGTGTTTGAGAACGACAAACTGGCCGGTATCATTTCCATCAACGATGTGGTGAAAGAAATTATGTTGTCGCAGGAAGAAACGATCAGCAACCTGAAAGATTACCTGTATTCGAATGCCTGATCAGGTCTCGGCTTTGTCCTTTATTTTCACGAGGTCAGCCATGTCGATCTGCATGGGCAGGAGGCCTATTTTCACCACGGCTTTTTTGCCACGCAATTCCAGCACCTCTCCCACCTGGAGGTTCCGTTTCATTTTGACCTTGTCGCCGATTTGGATGTCGCCGCCAATTTCTTCGTATTTGCTTTCGAGTTGCTTTTGCTTTTTGCTGGCCGTTTTTTGTTCGTCCTTTTTAAACAGCAAGGCGGCCATTTCTTTCACAACCTTGTTTTTGTCTTCGGTCTTTTTCCATTCAATGACCATGGTGCGCAGCTTGCGTTCCATGTCTTTGAGATAAGCAAGTCGATCTTCGGTAATGCGGTTTTGCTGTTTCAAAATCTCTACCTGCTGGCGGTGCCGTTCTTTGTCCAGCACATGCTCCATTTCTTTTTTTAACCGCTCGTTCTCTTTCATCAACCGGTGCAGTTCCTTTTCTTTTTCCTGTACTTTTTGCAGATCCTGCTCGGTCCTGTTCAGCAGCTTGTCGAGTGTGAAATGATTTTCATCGACCAGTGTCCGTGCTTTGCTGATCAATCGTTTGTCCAGCCCAATCCGTTCGGCAATAGCAAATGTGTACGAACTTCCAGGCTTGCCCACTGTCAGTTTATAAAGCGGCAACAGGTTCTTTTCGTCAAAGGCCATGGCACCGTTAATGATGCCCGGCGTTTTGTTGGCCATGACTTTCAGGTTCAGGTAGTGCGTGGTTACAATGCCGATCGCATGCTTCCGCGCCAGTTCTTCCATGATCACTTCGGCAAACGCACCACCAAGATTCGGGTCACTGCCGCTACCCAGTTCGTCGATGAAAAAAAGCGTCTTTCCATTGGCCGTTTCCATGAAATGCTTCATGCTAAGCAGGTGACTGCTATACGTGCTCAATTCAAACTCCAGGCTTTGCGTATCGCCAATGTGAATCATCAATTGCTTGAAGATGCCGAACTGCGACGAAGGATTCACAGGCACCAAAAGCCCGGCCTGCACCATCATTTGCAGCAGGCCAACCGTCTTCATGGTTACCGTTTTTCCTCCTGCGTTGGGTCCGCTGATCACGAGGATTCTTGCTTTCTCATCCAGGGTCAGGTCAACCGGGATCGTTGGCTTGCCCGATCGCTTATTATACAAATAAAGGAGGGGATGACAGGCTTTCACCAGGTGCACCAGTGCCTTGTCGACAACCACCGGGTACTCGCCATTGATGTCTATGGCAAAAGCGGCTTTTGCCCGGATAAAATCGTATTCGCCCACCACAGCATGATAAACACTCAGCAGTGGTGCAAACTGCCGCAGGCGCCGGGTGAGTTCCCGCAGGATGCGGTACACTTCTTTGCGTTCGGAATGCTCCAGTTCGTGGATGTCGTTGTTCAGGTCAATAGTTTCTTCCGGCTCGATAAAAGATGTACGCCGGCTGTCGCTTTCGCCGTGCAGGATTCCTTTAACGCTTCTTTTTTGTTCCGCGAAAACGGCCAGCACCCGGCGCCCATTCAAAAAACTCTCTTCGATATCCGCGAGGTAGCCCTGTTTGTTCAGCTTTTGCACAATGCGGTCAAAAGCCCGCCGCAATTCATTCCGTTTGCGGTAAAGGCTCATGCGGATGGAGGCCAGTTCTTCCGAGGCATTGTCTTTCACATTGCCGGTTTCGTCAATCACCTCTTCAATGTCCGCCTTGATCTTTTTTTCATAATACGTGCCGCTGATTACCTCGGCCAGACCGGCATATGCTTCCCGCTTTTCCTGGTCGAACCAGCGGAAGATCTTCTCCATACTCAGGGCCAGTTTGCGCAGGTCAACGAGTTGCTCACCACTCAACAGGGCACCTTCAATCGTCAGAAGCTGCAACTCCTTTTGCAAATTGAGCACATAATCATTCGGGAAGTAAATGGCGTTTTGAACCAGTTGCCTGAATTCGTGGGCCTGTTTCAGCTCCCGCTCAATAAATTCTTTTTTGGTGTGAATACGCAGATCGGTGGCTTTGGAACGTGCATACTCGGTGCGGCATTTTTCGTACAGCAGTTCTTTGATCTTTTCAAATTCCAATTGCACTAATGCCGAATCAGGATAAACTTTCATTAATTTCCTCGCTCAAAAATTTTTTCAAAGGTAGCAGCAAACACTTATCCACATTTTCTTAAAAAGTTTCAAAAGGCTGTGTTAAATCCCTTTTGTTGGCTTTTCATTTTATCGTTTGCGCTCCAAATTTGTAAGACAACCTCACGCTATGCTCACGAAACTGGTGATATCCATTTTTAGCCTCGGCACATTGCTTGCGTGCAATTCGGAAAAAAATTACAAGGTTATGAGTACGTCATTGAATACGGCTATGGAGAAAATCGACCAAACTGATACAGCCACTTTCGGAACCGGATGCTTTTGGTGTACCGAAGCCATTTTTGAACAACTGGATGGCGTAGTGAAGGTAACCTCGGGTTACATGGGCGGCACTGTAAAAAATCCGACTTACAAAGAAGTTTGCACAGGCGAAACCGGCCATGCAGAATGCGTACAGGTGGTGTATGAACCCTCAAAAATTTCGTATGATGAATTATTGAAGGTATTCTTTGAAGTGCACGACCCCACTAGTCTGAACCGCCAGGGAGCAGATGTTGGCACCCAATACCGCAGCGCCATTTTTTATCATTCACCCGAACAAAAAGAAAAAGCCGATTATTACAAGGCTGAGTTGAACAAGAACGGCGCTTTCGACAAGCCGGTCGTTACGGAGATTACGTCTGCTTCAGCGTTTTACGTTGCCGAAGATTACCACCAGGAATACTACCAGAATAACAAAAACACCAACCCCTATTGCTCTATCGTGATCCGGCCGAAACTGGAAAAGTTTCAAAAAGTCTTTGCCGGCAAGATCAAAAAGAGCTGACGGCTTGTTTGGTAACTATATTGAAAAGGGCTGTTTAGGATTAATTCCCCGTAATGATCTTAAACAGCCTTTTTACATCTTCTGCCCTGCACAATTCCGAGCCCTGTGAAAGCGTGGCGGCCGTACCGCAGGCAACTCCAAACTGGAGCACTTCTTTCAGAGGCTTTTTTTGTGAAAGCGCCAGGGTCATCCCCGCAACCAGACTATCACCGGCGCCGAGTGTACTGACCCCTATTACCAGCGGAGCAATGACATGAAAGACTTCATCTTTTGTGATCATCTTTGCGCCCTGGGCACCCAAGGACACGACAACCATTTCGCACTGACCGCGGCCAATGATTTCTCTCGCAAGATGGTCAACCGTTTCGTGCGAAACTTCCTCCTGTCCAACCAGCGAGCTCAATTCGCCGAGGTTGGGCTTCAGCAGGTAAACGCCAACATCCAAAGCCATCCGCAGGGCTTCGCCTGACGTATCCATCACCAATTTTGCACCCTTGGCTTTTGCGATTTGCGCCACGTTCCGCACAATGTCTACCGGCATGCCGGGCAGCAAACTGCCACTTGCCACAATATAATCTGCTTCGGCATTTTCCACAGCATCCAGCAAGGTCCGGCACTCCTGGTCGGTGATCTTGTTTCCCGGCATACCAAACCGGTATTGCAGTCGGGTTGACTCATCAAAAACGATCAGGTTTTCGCGGGTATAGGCTGCCGTTTCTACAGCTATAAATGACAGGCCTTCCCGTTTCATGAGCTGTTGAAGAAAGCTACCGGTGTGCGCACCCGATGGGAAGATGGCCAGCGAATCGCCGCCGAGGCATTTAATTACCCGGGCGACATTGATGCCGCCACCACCAGGTTCGAAAACCGGAGAAGAACATCGCAGTTTTTTTTCCGGTGCCAGCGAAGGAATGGTCGTGTTTTTATCAATGCAGGGATTGAATGTCAGTGTAACAATTTTGGCCATGTTCAAAGCTATATTGTTTTCGCCTGAAAAATCACAGGTAAAAAGCGCCGTTATGTAAAATTCGGACACCGCTAATCAATACCATTTCACCTTCACTACTGCATCCAAACCGCTTATCGTTAAAAACCGTTAACTAAAACCAAATATCGTCAAAGGGTTTTGTTAATACGAAAATGGTCGTAAATTAGCCTCACAATTGTTTTACAATGGGAGCGAAATATGTAAAACCGACGGAAAGCGAGCTGGAAATCCTCCAGATCCTTTGGAAGAATGGTACGGCTACGGTTCGTGACGTACATGAAGAGTTGGCGCAATTAAAAGAAGTAGGCTATACCACGACGCTGAAGCTGATGCAGATCATGCACGAAAAAGGTCTGGTAAAGCGGGACGAAAGCATGCGTACCCATGTGTACCAGGCAGCGGTAAACAAAGAAAAAACACAAAAGCATTTACTGACCAAAATGATCGATTCGCTGTTTGGCGGATCATCAACACAATTAGTCTTGCAGGCGTTGGGGAGCGGGGACCAAAAGGTATCCGCCGAGGAGCTGGAGGAAATTCAAAAATTGATTGAGAACCTCAAAAAACAGTAACGATGTCCGCTTGGATGCAGTCCCATTTTATGCAGGCACTTGGATGGGCAACTCTTAACAGCTTATGGCAAATGGCCCTGCTTTGGGCACTCTTTTGCAGCGTCAATCATACCGTAAAACTATCTTCTGCCCGCAAATACCAGGCTTCGGTCGGCGCCATGCTGATCGGTTTTACCTGGTTTGCCAGCACATTCCTGTTTTATTACCAAAATCACTCGTCTTCCTACGCTTTCTTCGAGAATACAGTCGTGCACTCCAACCTGCTTTTGCACATCTGTCTTTTGGCGGCATCCGTAACCTACCTGCTTTTACTCGTTTTCCCCGCTGCCCGTCTTTTTAAAAACTGGCGCTTTGTGCAAAAGATCAAAACCGAGGGGCAGGCTAAAGCACAACTTGACTACCGGCTTTTTGTTCAGAAAGTCGCTTTCCTGCTGGGAATTACCAAGAAAGTAAAAGTGGTTGTTTCCTCCCTGGTCAATTCGCCTGTGACTGTGGGTTATATCAAGCCCATTATTCTCTTGCCGGTTGCTGCCATGAACCAACTGACAACAGCGCAGGTGGAAGCCATCCTGCTGCACGAACTTTCGCACATCCGCCGTTACGACTATCTTTTGAATTTGATTGTTTCGATCATTTACACCCTTCTTTACTTTAACCCGTTTGTAAAGTATTTCATGAACACGATCGAGGCCGAACGCGAAGCTTGCTGCGATGAAGTGGTCTTGCAATTTGGATACGATAAAGTCAGCTACGCCTCTGCCCTTCTGCACCTTGAAAAAAACTCCGGCCGTCACCACTCGCTGGCCCTTGCTGCCGCCGGAAAGCAAAATTTGCTGACTCGCATCGAAAAAATTGTTGGAATGGAAAAGAAAAAATCTTTCAAACTGGTCCAGGTCATTCCCTTGTTCCTGGCAATGTTCTGCGTTCTGCTTTTCAATTCAGTATTGATCATCAAAGACGCCAAAAGTGGAGAATCCATGGTTATGGCGGATAATGCAGTGTTGAGTCCGTGGCAGTTAAACAACCGGAACAAATCGGTGGAAGAAAAGTTTGTTCCTGTTCTTGAAACAGGAGCCTTTACTGCAAAGGCGACTACACGCAGCAATCCTGCTACAGGGCAGGTAAAAATTGAAATAACCGATTTCCAGGTTCAGCCGGAACTAGCAGAGCCAACCACTCCGGCTGCCAGCCAGGTTGTACCGGTCGATTTTGATGAAGTCGATGGCAGCCTTACCAGGGAAGAAAAGCAAAAAGTAAAGACCACCATAGATGCAACGAAAAAAGTTGCCAGAACCCTACAGTGGAAAGAAATTGAATCGTCTATCGGCGATGCCATGAGCACCAGGGAAAAAGCCATTGCCCGGCAGGAATACCTTCGCGAACTCGATAAGGTGGGTTGGGCATCTATCGAACAAAACATGAAAGCCAATTACGACAAGATGAACTGGGATGCCATTCAGCAGGAAGTTGACAAAGCTATGGTGCAGGTTCAGATGGATAGCGTACAAAATGTTTATACACAGGCACTGGCAGAACTGCAAAAAATGGAAAGCAGCCTGAAAACAAAAGCCCGTTGCGCAGCGAACCCCATGCCCGATGCTTCGATCAAAGAGCTGAGATTGGCGCAAAAAACCCTTCAGGAAAATCTTGACTCGCTGAAGGCAGCCTGCAAGCCAAAGAAAGTAATACGGTTGTAACGTTTCCCTTTAAAATATGTCAACGAGCCTGCAATGCAGGCTCGTTTCGTTTTGGGAAACTTACCAGACGCTCCTGGGACAGGTATCCGCATAGCGGTTGCCGAGCAGGAAACCAATCAGGATTTCGTGCGTTCCCCGGCTGGTCGTATTCAGTTTTGTTTGGGTAAAATCGTAGGCGTAACCGACATTGAAAGCATTGGCTACATTGATACCCAACATGCCCTGGTAGCCTTCATTTATTCGTACACTTGCCCCCATCCAAAACAGGTCGTGATACTGCAATTTCAGGTTGACATCCACTTGCGGGTTGTTGGGTGATACATATTTCAGAAGGAACGATGGCAAAGCGTTCATATCCTCGTTCAGCAAAAACCGGTAGCCCGCCGTTAAAAACAAGTGCGGTATTAGCCTTCCCTGGTTGTATGCTGCATCATCGACAAATGAAACCTTTTGCGGGATGATTTGCTGGGCAGCCAGCCCTACAAAGTAATCTGCCGAGTAAAGCCAGAGACCAGCGCTAAGATCGGGTCGCAATCGTGCTATCACACCCGAATTGGCTTGCGCCGGATCCACGGTCACCCCCCCACCAAAATCGGTGGCGGAAAGGTTCCGTGAAATCCTGGAAAGGCCCGGTGCCACGCCGAGTGCAAGGTTGGTTCGTGGACTGAGGCCAATATGGTATGCATAAGAAATGGCGGCGGTTGTACGGGTGAAATTTCCTGTCTTGTCGCTGATGAGGGAAAGCCCTACACCGTGGTGCGGCGCGGAAGCCGTATAGGATTCCCAGTACGCTTTGCCTCTTGGGTTTTCGCCGGGAACTTCGTAAGAAGTTGCCGTGGTTTTGTAATCGGTTTTGCCGATCGGTGCATGAACAGTGAGGTAAAATGTTTGCGGCGCACCGTTCAGACCAACCCACTGGTCCCTTGCACTAAGTTTCACGTCCGTATAATTCTCAATCCCGCTGATGGCCGGGTTCAGGACATAATTGTTTAACATGTACTGCGTATAATGCGGACGTTGCTGGGCCGCGGCGGCCAGGCAAAGAAAAAAAACAAACGACAGGGACGAGAGCTTTTTCATCGCTAACGTATAATGTCAACAAATCCCGATAATGGCTTGCGGCCGTTTTTGGGATCGATCAGATAATAATAAGTACCGATGGGCAGCGCCTTTCCATTCAGCGTGCCATCCCAGGGCCTGGTATACCCCTTCGATTCGAAAACTTTTTGACCGTAACGGTTGAAAATTTCAACCGTCGCTCCCGGGTAACTGTCCAGATAAGGAATTTCCCACCGGTCGTGCACGCCATCACCATTCGGTGAAAACGCATTGGGCACAACAGGTGTTTTCAGCACCTTTACCAGCACGTCGTCGGTTGCCTTGCACCCGTCCGCGGATGTAACCGTCAAAATATAGGTAACATCTGCCGCCGGGGAAGCAACAGGTTGTGAAACGAACGGATCGCTCAACCCAGCAGCCGGCGACCAGTTGTACCGGACCACATTGCTTCCACCACTTCCGTTCAAAACAACCGAACCACCTTCCAATACCACTTTGTCCGGGCCCGCCGAAACGGTTGGAACCGGCAAAACAGTGATGACCTGGGATTTTTGATCCTTGCACCCGTTCGCTGCCGTGTAAGTGTAACGAATTTCATGATCCCCCGCTCCTGCCGCGGCCGGGTTAAATATTCCCACCGGTGAAACACCCTTTCCCGAATAAACCCCGGTTCCTGCTGTGCCATTGTTGACGCCAGCCTGCAACTGGAAAGCTGGCAGGTTGGCACAAACGGGAGCTAGCGGATCAAAAACAAGATCAGGAACCGCAAGCAACGTGATCGTCGTGTCTTTCTCCGAAACGCAACTGACACCGGAATAAACAACATATTTCAGCCGGTACGATTTGGTTGCTGGTGAATAAAATACCGGGTAAACATGCTGAAACAACTGCCCCTGTACCGGTTTATCGGCCGTCAGTTTATTGGTCGGGTCCGTGTTGTAATCCCAGTATATTTCAAGCTTCACCAGTTTGCCGGGTGAAACAAAAGAGTTGTTGACAAGAACCAATGGGTCGTTGCTGCACTGCTGCCCTCCCTTCTGCAAAGAGAATAACGCAACCGGTTCAGCTCCGTTGACGGTAAACACCTGTGTCAGCGAAGCAGAACACCCGTCCTTCGAAGTCACTTTCAGCGAAACAGAATAGTCGCCTGTCGCCGTGTAGCGATGTTGGCCATTTTGAAACGCCGAAACATTGCTGGTTGGAGTTGTATTGGCATCACCAAAATTCCACAACCACTGGAACTGCTTTTCGCTACCATCGGAAATGGAACTGCTATCCATAAAGGTGGTTTGGATGTCATTGATACAGGTACCCGGCACGACAAACCCTACTTTCGGTAAGGGATGGATCTCGATTGTCCTTGTCGTGACAGGACTTTGACATCCCTTGTCGGTTTCAACGGTCAGTGATACCGAATAGCGTCCCTCCTTATTATATAGATGTGACGGCGACAACAATCCTGACGTGGGCGACCCGTCGCCAAAATCCCAGGCTGACCTCGTTAAAGAACCAGCATTGGCTTTTGACTGGTTGGTAAACAAGATTGTTCCGTTCACACACAAGGGAGACGATACGGTAAAATCGGCCGTCGGCAGCGGATTCACCACGATGGTTTTGGTACCGGCGGCCGACAGGCAACCGATGGCCGAGCGGACCTTCAGGGAAACCGTGTAAGTACCAGCTTTTGCAAAATTGTGCGACGGACTTTGCTGTGTTGCTATTGGCGTTCCATCGCCAAAGTCCCATTCCCAACTTTCCACCGAGCTACCTGGCGCAGTACTTTGATCGGTAAAATTCACCGTCGCACCCAGGCAAATTTCCGATGGCGCCGAAAAGTTTGCAGCCGGTTGCTGGTATATCGTATTGACTGTTTGGGAAATGCTATCCTTGCAACCGGCCACAGAAGTAACGACCAAAGAGGTGGTAAATGGTCCGGCGGTCTTATACGCATATGAAGGATCCTTCGTCACAGCCGACCCGCCGTCGCCAAAGTTCCAGGCATATGTCAGTTGATTTAGGGTTCCGTCAGCAACTGTGGAAGAATTGGTAAACTGTACAACCCCCGATGGCAGACAGGCGTTGCCAAAATGAAAACCCGCGACGGGATTCGTGCTAACCGTCACCTCTTTTGTATACGCCAGGCTTTTGCATCCCCCTGCGTTTTCCACCTGCAGGCTCACCGAGTACGTTCCGGCATTGGCAAACGTGTGCGACTGCGGTGCTCCCGATGTGGCAATAACCTTTGTCGAATTGTCGCCAAAATCCCAGGTCCACTTGGCGATAGTCGATGTAGCAGTGACGGAAGAATCGGTAAATGTCAGGCTCTTACCGACGCAAGATGGCTTCGATATACCAAACCTGGCAACCGGTGGTTCGGAAACCGCAACGGTCCTGGTAGCCGTGTCGGACAGACAGCCCACATCGCTGACCAGGGCAAATTTGACCGGGTAAGCACCTGCACTGGAATATTGGTGTACCGGGTTGTGAACGAAAGAGGCCTTGCCGTCGCCAAAATCCCAAAACCACTGCGTAGCATTTCGACCCGACAAATTTGATTGGTCGGTAAACTGAACTGGCTCGGAGAGACAGCCGGATGACGTAACCGCAAAACTGGCCGACGGCCGTTCAAAAACCTGCAGGTCATAATTCATTTCCTGTTCACCGCTGCAACCTTCCTGGGTGGCGTTTTGGGCCAATATGCGAATGGGGTACGTACCCACGGCGGTAATGGTATACGTCGCCGGAAGCTTATAGCGGTAAAGCTGCTTACCGTTAACCACCCAGGTTGAGTCATATTTGGGAGAATCAAGTGTCACGTCGGCCATCCCCATAGCGTTAAGGGTTTGCCCAAACATCCATTTTATCTGCATCGGCTGGTAGGGAAAGGTCATGGAAAAATAAAAGGGCGAATTTTTGCAGGCAGCGGGAAAAGCAACGGTTGCGTATTGGTTGTGCACGGAAACAAACTGGTAGAGGTCTTTCACGTTCGTTCCGGCATTGTAGCCATATGACTCAAATTCTCCATAACCATATGCGATGGCATTAAAACCCGAATCCGCCTGAAGGGTGTGTTTGCCCGCTCCCACAGTAAGCTGCGCATACGAATACGACGGATCCTGGGGATGCGTGGAAAATCCGTTGACCGTGCTTCCATCCAGGCGAAACGATGGCACAGCCACCGACCGGATCACGACGTTGACAAAATGCTGGGTGATCGCGTAGTTGGATGTCGAATTCAGAATCACCTTGTCAATATTTTGCTCGACAGGACTTAGATAAATCACTTCCGGATCCCCGGTGGTAGGTGCATTGCCGCAGGCCCCCTGGGTGGTAATGTACTGCGCAACCAAAACCGGCTGGCTGGCCTCGATCAGGGACGGGGAACTTGTTTTGATCTCATAGTAAAAATTATTCTTTAACCCCGTTAGCACCGCTCCGTTCACTTTCACCACCGTTGCCGGGTCGGTGACACAAATACGAAAAAAATTGTTGGTAAAATTCCGGGTTGGCGCGGTCAGGTAGCGTTTTCCCCAGGCTGTTTTGGGAAAGGCCTGCACCATATAGTTATCCGAACTTGCCGAAGTGCCGTCGCAGGTAATACTGATTTTTCCGCTACCGCTGAAAACGGCGATCCGTTTACAGCCACCCGAACCACCACCGATCGATTTGATCGTAGAGCCAGTCAGATCTACACCCAAATAGGGCTGCCCGCTCGAGTTTTCGAGCTGCCCCATCAGGTTGATGATCTGCCCCTGCGAAAGAGAGACGGTAAATGGCGTACCGGCTGGATGGGTCAGGGTATTGCCCGAAGGAGTGATTTGTACAACCGTTGTACCAGTGTCGACGGCCACCGCATACATCCAGCAATTCGAAAGGGCCTCGTTCGAAACCTGGTTGAAGTTCACCGAATAGTACTCCTTCCCGAGTGTATTGGTTGGAAACAGCAAGGTGGCCCCAGAAACGTTGCCGTCGAAAACATGGGCATAGGCCACAATGGGTTTGTCGCTTGTGATATGGACACCTTTCGAAGAAATCCCTTCTGCCGTTAACCTGGCATCCTGGCCACCGGTTTTGGGCAGCGGGTTAGTTGTAAAAATTGAATTAGCCGGGATATTGGAATAGGTGGCGCTATACCCGAGCCCCGGAATCGACACGGTAACATTGGTCACGGCTTCGGTTGCAAAATACAGAACCATTTGCTGAGACCCCCCGTTGCCATTGTTCATCCGAACATGATAGCCATACCCCACCCAAAAGTCTCTGCCCTTGTTCGAAAAATCCTGGGCAGCAAGTTGTCCTGCCCAAAAACACAGGAAGGGCAAAATGCAGAGTCGGGTCGGCAATCTCCTCATCAGTTAGTTATAAATAGTCAGGAAGTATACACGCAATTTAACCGAAATAATTAGATGCTAAAAAGATTCGATTACTTCTTACCTGGCGGATTCGCCATAAAAGATTTCAGAAAACTGCAGCCCCGGCGTAGGCGCGGAATGCCAATTTAGCATAACCTACCGAATGAAGATTTTACCAGGCACAACAGATCGCCAGCATCTCTCCAAATCGGCGACCGTCATTAAATCCCTTTGCGCACGCTTTTAAAGCCCTCAAAAAATCCGGTAACCTCTACCTCGGAAAAGGGGAGAAACGCCAAAAACAGGGTTTTCGCCAACCTTCTAGAAAGCGATCCCATTAATACATTTCCTCACTATTTATCTGACTTAAAACAATTGTTGCTTTAACCTTTATAAAGGGTTCAATTCCTTTTTATTATGTGAATTGTTTTGGTTTGCAAAAACAAATGTTTACAATTCGAAATTATAGCCCATTTTGCCCATTTTGCTCATAATATATAATTACAATTATGAATTATTATAGAATGATTTTCAATAGTTTTTATTATTATTACCTACTAAATTTTATAGATGTTTTTCACTATGATAGTTGGCTAGCAGAAGCTAATATTTTTAGTAGTTAATTTCTTTAATTTGTTTTGGAGTATAGTTTTTGCAGAATTGGGTGCTATGAAGAGAGGACACTTTTTATTGGGTTTGCTGGCAGCCTTAGCCCTAAGTTGCAATCAAATTGCGGAGCCGGAGTTTCGGGAATTGGAAAATTTCCAGGTGAAAAAACTGGGGTTTGACCAGGTAAGCATCGGGTTGGGAATGACCTTCTATAACCCCAATAATTTTTCAGTTACTGTCAAAGAGACAGGCGCGGATGTCTATGTTGATTCGGTTTTTTTGGGAAAGTTTTCTCAGGACACGGCAGTTGCTGTGAGCCAAAAAGCGGATTTTACGATCCCCCTTTCGGGCAGTATACCGTTGACTACATTCCTGAAAATGGACTTAAAAGACATCGGTAACAGAGAGGTCTTAATTCGGGCCGATGGGAGTACGAAGCTGGGAAAGGCCGGAATTTTTATTTCAAAAGACATTCAGTACAGTGGCCGGCACCGGCTGAGCGATGTGAAACTGAAATAAAAAATCCCGCCGAAGCGGGATCAATTTTTTAACTGTTTTGCTTTTTTAATGCTTCGGCATTCCGCCGCCGTCCTCCGGCTTTTTGCAGCATTTGGGTAAAAGCTTATAGGAATCCGGGTTGGCCGCTATCTCTATTTCCCCCTTTTTTTCGACATCATCGGAAGACTTGGCGACATCGTATCCGGCATTGGCAATCGAGGTTTT
Organism: Flavisolibacter nicotianae; assembly: GCF_003628535.1. GTDB lineage: Bacteria > Bacteroidota > Bacteroidia > Chitinophagales > Chitinophagaceae > Flavisolibacter > Flavisolibacter nicotianae. Next base: position 179,357 of record NZ_RBCI01000006.1, on the reverse strand, counting down.
GATCATTTCGATGTTGGTACGGTCGGTCAGGTATTTTACCGTGGTTACCTTATTTCTGACCCCAACATTCACAAATGTCACCCCGTCAATTCGCTTCAGGTATTGTTCAATTCGGGTTTTACACATGTCGCATTGAACAGATGGCGTACTGATTTTTGCCGTCTCCAGGGCCTTGGTTTGCGCATTGGCCGAACCTGCCATAAGACCAAGCGCCAAAAGCGAAACAAATAGTTTTTGCATAAAAGGTCGATTTCTAACGAATTTACTGAACACCGTTCCAGTTTGCAGGGTCCGACCGCCACTTTAACAGAATTTCCTCTGCTTCTGGCTGAACCAGGCCTTTATTCAGGGCCAGCTTTAATAGCGTTGGATAGTCCGTCAACGAATGAAACGGTACCTCTGCCTTTTTAAATGCGTCATTGGCAAGATCAAACTGGTAGGTGAATATGGAGACCATCCCGGAAACAGTAATTTGTTTCTGCCGCAAAACATCCACCACCTGCAGGCTGCTTTTGCCCGTAGATATCAGGTCTTCGATCACTACAACCTTCTGACCGGGCTGCACTTCGCCTTCGATCTGGTTGCCCAGTCCATGCTCTTTTGGTTTGGGCCGGACGTAAATAAACGGCAGTTTTAACTGGTCTGCGACCATTGCGCCCCAGGGAATGCCTGCTGTGGCCACACCGGCGATCACATCAGCATCCTGAAACTTTTCAAATACGCTATTTGCCAACTCGCTTTTAATAAAATCGCGAACAAAGGGAAGGGAAAGCAGCTTTCGATTATCGCAATAGATGGGACTTTTCCACCCGCTGGCCCAGGTGAAAGGGGCTTCGGGGTTCAACTTTACGGATCCTGCCTGTAACAATTTCTCAGCGGTCACAATTGCATCTGTCATGCTGCGAAGGTATTGGAAAGGGGTTTTGCAGGTATATTCGTTGTAAGGAAAATTGTATGGCAAGGATCTACATTCATAACAAGCCCCTCTTTCTCGTCGATCACATCAGCAAAGAGGTGGAAGAGTATCTTCACCGGCCCGAAACAATTTTTATTGATGATTTTAATGCGGCAGCCGTCAAAACCATGCTCCATGAACTGGAACAGCCGCAGTTTTACACCGGCGTTTTCCTACACAACAATGTGGATGCATTGCTTGCTGCTTTTAAAGAACAGCTGAATGTCATTATTGCCGCCGGCGGCCTGGTTCATACGGCCGAAAATGACGTCCTGCTCATCCACCGGCTGGGTCATTGGGACCTGCCGAAGGGGAAACTCGACGAAGGGGAAAGCCTCGAAGCCTGCGCACTCCGGGAAATAGAAGAAGAAACGGGAGCGTATGGCCTGGCGATCGAACAACCCCTGCAAACAACGTATCACACCTACCGGCAAAACGGGAAAAACAACCTGAAAGAGTCGCATTGGTACTTAGTGAAGGCAGTCGAAAAGACCCCATTAACGCCGCAAACAGCGGAAGACGTGGCCCAGTGCCTATGGGTTCCGCTGGCAGATGTTCCCCGGTATATTGACGGCGCCTACGCTTCAGTGGCGGCGGTATTGAAAGAAGGCATTCGCCTGCTCCAGAAATAAGTCAGGTAAAAAGCAAATGGGCGGCTTCCATCTGCCGGATGGTCTTCAGCACCACATCAGGCACAAATTGTGACACATCACCGCCGTTGCGGATGACATCGCGAACAAGCGTAGACGCAACCGATGTGTATTTTGGCAGGCAGGTAAGAAATACGGTCTCTACATTTTCGTCCAGGCTCCTGTTCATATCCGCAATGGCCTTCTCATATTCAAAATCATTGACATACCGAATGCCGCGCAGGATATAGTTTGCCCCCACCTTGCGACAACATTCCACTGTCAGCCCTTCGTAAATGACGGCTTCCACCTTGGATTCGTTTCGAAAGATTTCATTCAGCCATTGCACCCGCACTTCCGCGGGAAACATGGGTTGCTTGTTGGCATTCACGCCGATACCGATATACAACTTGTCGAAAAGCGAAAGTGCCCGGTCGATAATATCGATGTGGCCAAAAGTGACAGGGTCGAACGTTCCGGGAAAAAGACCGATACGCATACGATGGAAATTAAGATGATGGATTGGAAAGCAGGTAGAGCGCTGCCATGCGAACAGCCACGCCGTTTTCCACTTGTTGTAAAATAATGGACTGGTCCCCGTCTGCCACATCGCTGTCCAGTTCAACGCCGCGATTAATAGGTCCCGGGTGCATGATGGTGATCCGGCGGTTCAACCGGTCGAGCCGTTCGCGGTTAATGCCGTAAACGAGGCTGTATTCACGCAAAGAGGAAAACAGCACCTGGTTTTGCCGCTCCAGCTGGATCCTGAGCACGTTGGCCACATCGCACCATTGCAGGGCCTTGTCGATGTTGTATTCCACACGAACCGGGAACGCCGCTTCCATGTATTTGGGGATTAGCGTAGGCGGCCCGCAAACAACGATTTCTGCCCCCATTTTGGACAGGAGGTAAATATTGCTTTGCGCCACACGGCTGTGCATGATATCGCCGATAATGGCGACACGAAGACCCTTGAGCCCCCCAAACACTTCCTGCATTGAATAGGCATCGAGCAGGGCTTGCGTTGGATGCTCATTGATTCCATCGCCTGCATTGATAATCGCTGCGGGAATGTGTTTGGCCAGGAAATGCGGTGCTCCTGATGCACTGTGACGCATCACGACCATGTCGACCTTCATCGAGAGGATGTTGTTCACCGTGTCCAATAGCGTCTCTCCTTTCGAGACCGACGAACCCGACGCACTGAAATTGATGACATCAGCCGAAAGGCGTTTTTGCGCCAGCTCAAATGAAATACGGGTTCGGGTGGAGTTCTCGTAGAAAAGATTGACGATGGTAATGTCTCGCAACGAAGGAACTTTTTTAACGGGACGGTTCAGAACTTCCTTGAACTGCTTTGCGGTATCCAGTAAAAGGGAAATATCGGAAGGAGCAAGGTCTTTAATGCCAAGAAGATGTCGGGTAGAAAGTGCCATTAAAGTTCAAATATAGGACAGTTTGTTTTTTCTGCAGCGCAATGACTGTACAGAGAGCAGCTGATGATTATCCCGCTGCTCTTGCTTTGAACGACCAGGTAAACCAGAATTCGGCCATTACCTCGCCACCACTGTTTTTCCCGATGCTGTACGCTTTGACCTCCTGCACCTTCCCGGTTGCGGCAGCGATGGCAACTGCTTCCCGGATCAATGGTCCATCCGAACATGTAAAAAACGTATGGGTTGTCGCCTTTTTATGAAAACGGGCTTCCATGCCGGTGATCAGCATGCTAACGCGGGACTTACGACCATAGACATTTGCCATGGCCAGTAGTCCCGTGCTCATTTCGGCCGCCATGGAAAGGCAGGCAAAATAAGTAGAGCGGAACGGGTTGCGGGTAAAATGCTTGTAAGGAACGGAAACGGTGCAGGCCGCCTCCGTTGCACGAACGACACGAACACCACTAAACAAGGCTACCGGTAAATTTTTCAGCAGGTAAAATTTCATTTGCAGCGGGTGATTGGCAAACAAAAAAAAGGCAGCCCTGGTTTCATCGGCTGCCGGCTGATTGCTCTTTTCCATTTCGGAAAATTAGTCTTTGTAAGTTGATTCGTCCAGTGCGAACGGCGTCCAGTTTTGCAAAAAAGCTTTCACCTTGTCCTCACTGTAGCCGTTTCCCTGCTCGAGCAGGCTGGAGTCCTGGGTATGAAGCTGTTTGCCGTTGGCATCCAAAACCACCAGGACAGGAAAGCCAAACCGCTCGGGGTGACCGAGTTTTTTCATAATAGCCGGGTTCTTGTTTTCCTTGCTGTAATTCAGGTGGTAGAGAACATAATTGGCCGTGAGGATCTTCTTGAGCGCCGAGTCGGTTTGCACAAATGCATTGAACTTGTAACACCAAACGCACCAGTTTCCACCAATTTGCAACAGCACATGCTTTTTCTCCGCCCTGGCTTTTACGACAGCCGCAGCGATGTCTTTCTCGGCATTATCATATGGATGATAGAGATGACCGGTCGTATCACCGGCAAAACTTTTCAGCGAAAGAAAAAGGCCCAGAACAAAAAAGGCTTTCATAAAAGGAATTTCCTGCAAGCTAAGGCCTGATCTTCTAACATTATTTTAAAACGGCGGAGAACGTCTTCCGGAGCAGAGGCAATTGTTTTTTCAGCATCTTTGGCCATCAAATTACACCGGATGAAAAAAATCGTACTGGCTTTTGCCGTGGTTTCGACCCTGCCAGGCTTCGCACAAAAAGCGTTCAACAAGCTGACGTTTACAAAGGGACAGCAACTGGAAGTGGTAACCAATATCAACCTGTCGGCCGAGTCGATGATGGGCCCGACAACTGGTACCATCACGATCGCAGACCTTTATTCGGTCAACAATGCCACGGCGCAAACCACCACCCTGCTGAAAGTACCCAAGCAGGTAAAAATGAACTTCAACTTTGGCTCGCAGGAAATTAAACTCGACTCCGATAATCCCAAGGACCTGAGCAGCCCGTTCAGCCAGCCGGTTAAAGAGATCATGAGTCAGAAACCGGAGTTTACCATTGATGCATCGGGAAAAATTCTTTCGGTGAAAAAAAATGATACGAAAACAAAAGCCGAAGGTGATGGTGCCGGCATGATGGGAATGATGCTACCGGGAATGGATTTCGCATCGGCCGTTCCGCAACCGGGTGCCCCCTCCTTTTTCCAGGTTCTGCCCAACCGTGAAGTCGGCATCGGCGATACCTGGACCGACAGCCTCCAGGCAGAAGGAACCAAGAACGTGACAGTTTACAAAGTGAAAGACATTAGCGACAAAGAAATTGTGCTGGACTTTTCCGGCGCAGGCACAACCGTTACGGCAAGAGAGGCCATGGGCATGAATGTCAACGTAAATGCAGCCAACCGGTCTACCGGCAGCATCGTCCTTGACAAGGCAACAGGCATCATCAAGCAAAAAACAACCACCAACACAACAGAGACGACCATGAACATGGGTGGCAGGGAAATAACATCGACCATCAAAACAACAATGGTAACCAACGTGAAGCCTTCCTAGGAAAGAGCAAATTGACATAACTAAAAACCCTCCGGACGGAGGGTTTTTAGTTATACAACGGTTATTTGATTTTTCAGCAGGTCTTCAAATTCGTCCCGCCTGCGAATGAGGAAGGCGTCTCCTTCTTTTACCAGCACTTCAGCCGGCTTATAACGGGAATTATAATTCGACGACATTTCAAAACCATAGGCGCCGGCATTGTACAGAACCAGGTAGTCGCCTTCACGCACCTCGTGCAGCAGGCGGTCGGTTGCAAACGTGTCGGTCTCGCAGATATAGCCGGTAACCGTATACACTTTTTCTTCGGCATGCGGGTTCGACAGGTTGACAATATGGTGATAGGCATCGTACATCATTGGCCTGATCAGGTGATTCAAGCCGCTGTTGATCCCGGCAAAAATCTGAACGCCGTTGTCTTTCAGTACATTGACCTGTGTGATCAGGTAACCGCATTCACTCACCAGGTATTTTCCCGGTTCAAACCATAACTGAAACGTTCTGCCCTTGTTGAAAAGGTGTGTTTCCAGGTATTTTTTCAACTTATCTGCAATGAACGCGATGTCCGTTTCTTCGTCTTCGGGTTCGTACGGCACTTTGAAGCCGCCACCGAGGTCGATCACTTCAAGATCGGGGAAATGCGACACCAATTCACTCAATACTTTAATCCCGTGCACAAATACATCGGCATCCTTAATATCGCTGCCCGTATGGATGTGGAGGGTTTTGATGCGAATGGAATTTTCCGCGACTATGCCTTTCAGCAAATCCAGTTGGTCGATGGGAATACCAAATTTGCTTTTCTCATGCCCGGTGGAAATTTTCAGGTTGCCGCCGGCCAAAATATTGGGACGAAGCCGTACGCCAACTGGATAGGTGTTGCCGTATTTCTTCCCGAATTTTTCCAGGTTCGACAGGCTGTCGATATTGATATGAACACCGCTTTGCACGGCTTCTTCAATCTCGGCAAAGGAAATTCCGTTGGAGGTGTACAGGATTTTTTCCTCGGGGATTCCGGCGTGCAGGGCAAGCTTCACTTCATTGATACTACTGCAATCAATTCCGCAGCCAAGCGAATGAATGTACTTCAGAATGTTGATGTTGGTAAGCGCCTTGCAGGCAAAGAAAAACCTTGAATCAAGGGACGAAAATCCCTCGGTCAGTTTTTCGTATTGCTCTTTTATCTTTTCGGCGTGATACACATACAAAGGTGTTCCAAACCGGTCGGCAAGTTCAACTAACTGGGTATGCGTTAAGCTCTGGGGCATATCGGATCCTGTACTTTATTTTCTGAATAATAGGTGTCAGATTTCGTCGTTTTTTTCCTCGTCATTTCCGGCGGCAGTATCCTCAGACGGTGGCGTTTCGTCATCGGGAAGATCTTCTTCACCGGCCAATTCATCTTCGACCTTTTTCTCTTCTTCCACCTCGTCTTCTGCAGCAAAAATTTCGTCGGAAATAAAATCTTCTTCGGCCACTTCATCGGCAAGGGTTTCGCCAGTCGCCGCCGCGTTTTCTTCACCCTCTTCACCATTGGAATCTTCATCTGCTTCCCCTGCCGGCGAAACAGCCTGGCCATTTACAACCCTTTCATCCTGGCTTTCCGTCGTTTCATCAGCGGAAATCAACTCGCCGGAATCAGAGACAGCCAGGACATCGCTTTGTTCAAAATCGGTATGATTAACGATGGTTGGTATGACCTGCTCGGCCAGCACTTCTTTGATCTTTGGCAGGTCATCGGGTGAGTTGATGCCAAAATAATCCATGAAGTTTTTGGAGGTGGCATAAACCAGCGGATGCCCGGGCAGTTTTTCGTTGCGGCCCGAAATCACGATCAGCTCTTTTTCGAGAAGTTTCTGCACCGCATAATCCGAACTTACGCCGCGAATCGATTCAATCTCGCCCTTGGTAACGGGCTGTTTGTAGGCGATGATCGCCAGCGTTTCGATGGCTGCGGAAGACAGGCGCTTGAGAAATTTTTCGCCATTGAGCTGGGCCACGGTTTTATGGAATTCCTTTTTGGTCAGGAACTGCCAGCCCCCACCGCTTTGCCGCACTTCAAAGGGATAAAACTCGGAATTGTATTTTTCAACTATACCATCGATGGCCGTTTCCACCTGCTCTACCACCACTTTCTCTTCCATAAAACCAAAGGCCTGGTTGATCAGTTCAGTGATTTCTGCCGATGTCAACGGTTTGTCCGAAGCAAAAATCAGCGACTCGATATGCGGGATGAGACTAGAAATTTCCATTTTTAAGCTGGTTGATAAATGACAGATGACGGATGACAGTAGAAAAACTCCAGCTGTCATCCGTCATCAATTACTTTCATCTGTTAAGATTATCCTTGCAAGGCTGCTGCACCGCTCACGATCTCTGTCAGCTCGGTGGTAATGGCTGCCTGTCTTGCGCGGTTATACGAGATCTTCAGGTTACGCAACAATTCGTTGGCATTTTCACTGGCTTTGTCCATGGCCGTCATGCGGGCACCGTGCTCGGAGGCATTGGCATCCAGCACTGCTTTGTATAATTGTGTGTTCAGGATCTTGGGCATCAATTCGGCAATCAGTTCTTCTTTGCTTGGGTCGAAGATGAAGTCAGCTTTTGTTGTACTGCCGGTAGCATTTTGTGCTTTGGGAATGGGCAGGAATTGCTCGGCAACATAGCGCTGGGTAGCCGCATTCTTGAATTCACTGTACACGATTTCCACTGCATCAAACTCGCGGTTGCGGAAGGCCGCCACGGCCGCCTGCGACGCTTTCTGTACGTTGTCGAAGGTGAGGTTGAGGAAAATATCTTTGTGCGTATCGGTCACGTTATAGCCACCGATTTTGGTAAAGTGTTCAAAGCCTTTTTTGCCAATACTCCATACAGTGACATTTCCTTTTCCAAACTGGCTTGCGTATTTCTCCCGTACGATCTGCTTGGCCAGCTTGATGATGTTGGCATTGTAGGCACCGGCCAGCCCGCGGTCGGAGGTGATCACCAGTAAAAGCACTTTTTCCACCGGACGTTCAGCAGCCAGGGTGTTGCCACCTTCTATTTCTGTGTTGCTCACGATGTTGCTCAGCATCTCCTGCAATTTGCGGGCATAAGGACGCATCTGGATGATGGCATCCTGTGCACGACGCAATTTGGCAGCGCTTACCATTTTCATTGCCTTGGTAATTTGCTGTGTGCTTTGCACTGACTTAATCCGGTTACGGACTTCTTTTAACTGACCAGCCATTCTTTTTGTTGTTTTCGAGTTCGTGAGTTCACGAGTTCGCAAGTCGTATGAACCCACTTAATTCGTGAACTCGTAAACTTGTGAACACTGGAACTCTTAAATTTCGGCGGCAAAAGTACGGGCTGAAAATAGAAATTCCATAAAAGAACCGGATTTTAAGGCTGAGGCGGCGTTAAAAATCAAAACCGGCAATTTCCTGGGATTTTTTGTCACCGGGTCCCGCATTTTTACTGGTTCAGCCGGAAACCTTCGACCGGAGAGCAATAAAATGGCACTCCCTCATTCCTGCCTGCCGACAGGCAGGAATTAACATTATTGTTCCTGTCCGCAGTGCCCATGAACCGGCCACCGGTACGGCTGGCTGAAGGAACGGCGACTATGGCCGGGAGAAAGCATGGCATTCATTTTCCCTTTTCGCATAGAAGCGGTAAAAAATTGCCTCCGGCTAACAGTCCGGAGGCAAGGCAGGTGTGCGGCAAAGGCCCGGAGCGAATTTTCTACCGCACGACGAATTGGTAGCAGTCGCTGGTAAGAACTACAGCGGATGTAGCGGCATCGATCACGCGGAAGTGGATATCAAAGGTGGAACCGGAAGAAACGGCGGAGAGATCCCGCCACAAACCGGCTCTGCCCGTACCGGTGGCATCGGTATAAATAGACTGCGGCGTTGAGCCCTCGCCCAGCGTAAGCCATGCCGTACTGGTGCAATTATCGTCAATGTTTGTATCCACGGCCCGTTGAAGTTTGTACTCGTGGTTGGGCGCAAGGTCACGAACCCAGGTATCCAACGTCACGATCTTTTCGGCGTCGTTATCCTGCCTGAATTTGACGTGGCCAAAGGCACCGTTGTCCCCGCGGAGGATCACTTCGAGATTAAATGGCGGAGAAGCCGGCGTACCGGCATTTGCTGTTTCTGTAGACCTTGTTGCTTGCAGCGGCATTTCATTTCCCGAGATTGATTTTTGGCAGCTTACCAGGCCAAATATGAATAGCAAAGGGAACCCGAGCCTGGTCGCCAGTTTTACAATTTTCAGTTGCATGATACTGATTTTTGGTTGACTATTTTTTGTTCACTCTTTTTTAAACTTCACTTTGGCAAGAATATTTTTGGCAATTTTTTGCCCCCATACGCTACCTTTTTCGATCGACCACCGGTAGTGAATGCCGGCATACACCCGGGATATTGCAGCTTCTGCCGCCCAGGCATTCAGGGAAGTAAAACTTCGGGGCGCCATGCCCAGGTAATCGAATGTATGGTCGGTGAAATGAAAATTGTCACCCAAAACAGTGGTCAGCATGGTCATAAACGACGTGCTGTTTACGGAATGCGCTGAAGGGAATTCCGGGTGACTGGGTGTGGCGAATAGCGCATTCCACGTGGGATGACCGAGCACATTACGAATATAGGTGATGGGCCGTTCCACATTATAGGTATATTTTGCTTTAAAGCAAGCCGCGATCGCATCCCATGAGCCGATGCCACCTTTAGCATAGGCTTCTGCGGCCAGATCAAGGCTGACGTTGGCCTGGTTCAATATTTCGTGGAGCACCGAAACGATTTGGCCCGCACCGGGGTAGCCCGGGTTACTCCGGTAGAACAAACCGATTGCCGTTTGCTCCGGTGTCAGTGTTTGAGAGACATCATACACTTCCTTTACCATGGCATAGTAAGCAGAAGACGGGTCTGTTGAATACATTGGGGGTCGCGGCTGCTCTGCCCCGTCCCCACTGCCCACGACCATCAGGCGGTTGAGACCGGCATATGGATTCACGGCTGGTGCAAAATTGGGCGGCGTAGGTGCCCAAAGACCTACACCGACCGGTGGAACATAGGGTGGCCGCGGAAAGAGCACACCGTCTGATTTGGACCATTCAAAAATGCGCCGGGCCACTTCTGTCCCGTATTCAAGGGAGCGTTTTAGTTCAGCCTCGCTTGTCTGCGTGGCGAAGGATTGGTTCAAGGCGTTTTCCAAAGAATCCATTGAGGCCTTATTGGCCGCTGTTGCATTGGGCAAAAAATTCTTGCTCAGGTAAGCCAGGGCGGCATTGGCACTGGCAGCCCAATGGTAGGCAACACCGGGCAGGGTAGTTGGCATTGATGGCATTTCGTTCAGTTGGCCGGAGAGGGTTTGATATGAAGGCATTCCGTTCACCACGGCTTCATACAGGGCAATGCCGCAGTAGGGCAACATCCGTCCAAGGTCGCCACCAGGCGTACCAGGCGGTACCCGGTTGATCCGGAGTTGCATCGCCAGCCACTTGACTGGAACTTCGGAAGAATACGTTTTTGTTTGCTTTAAATGACCGTGAAGCTGGTTCGCCGCGTTTATTGCTTCCTGTTGAACATCACCGTTTGACTGCAAATCCTTTTTGCAGGATGCTAACCAGCCAGCCGATAGGAAGAGAATGATACCGGCAATTCTACTTGAAACATTCATGGTTTTTATTTTAAGTGAATAATTAAAGACTCCGAATGCTTATTTACTCTTTCAAAAATTTCAGCGTGTTGCTGACATTCTGTGCCACCTTTCTTCCCTGCTTTAGGCCGGCATCAATTGAGGGTTGATAATGAATTCCGGCATAGAGTCTCGATGCGCCGGCCTCCTCTCCGAAAGCCCTGAAAGAAGAAAAAGACCGGGGACTCATATTAAGGTAGTCGTACGTATGGTCGGTGAAGGAGTAATTGTCGCCGAAAACAGTGGTGAACGTTTCTGCAACTGCAGCCGATAAAACAGCATGGGCCGACGAATACTCGGGGTGTGCGGGTGTCGCAATTAATGGAGACCATGCAGGATGGCCCAGCACATTTCGGATATATGTAATTGGCCGTACCAGATTATAATGATACTTGGTTTGCCAGCAACTGACAGAGGCATCGAAGGATGTGATGCCGCTAACGGCATAAGCAATGGCCGCTTTGTCCAGTGTCGCTTGTTTTTTTTCAAGCACCTGCCGCAAAATGCTTAAATAATGGCCCGGAGTAGTAACACCTGGAACGTCTCTCCAATACAAAGCCATGGCAGTTTGTGAGGCCGTGAGCATTTGCGAAACATCGTACACCTGCTTAACCATCTGGTAAAAACCGGAAGATGGATTTTCGGAATACGCAAGCGGGGCGCCTGGTTGGGCGTTGTCCCCGCTTCCGGAAACAAAAATTCGCAAGTTGCCCCAGTAAGGCGTGCTGGTTTTCGGTATCGGTATCGAGGGAGGAACCCATAAACCGGGTCCCATCGGAACCGTGTAATCATCACTCGCATGCAGATAGCCATCTCCTTCCGACCATTCGAAAACTTTTTGCGCGACTTCTTTTCCAAACGTAACCGAGCGGGTAACAATGTCGGAATTTTCCTCACTTCGAAACTGTGTCTCCAAGGCATTTTCAAGTGAATCAACGGCAACTTTATTGGCACTGCTGGCCGATGGGAAAAAGTGCCTGTTCATATAGGCCAATGCCGCGTTGGCCGCTGCCGGCCAATGATAAGCGAAACCATGTTCTGTCTGGGGCATAACCGGCATGGCCGTTAGTTGCCCTGCTAAACTCTGATAAGCAGGCATTCCGGGCACAACCGTTTCATACAGAGCAATGCCGCTATAGGCATAAGGCCTGGTGAAGGCGACATTGGCCACACCCGTCGTTGCCGCCATCAGGCGAATTTGCATATCCATCCATTTATTCACGGCTTCAGACGAGTAGGTATTGGTTTGCTTCAGGTGGCCGTGTAGCTGCCCTCCCGCTTTCAGTGCTTCCTGCTGATTGTTTTCCGTGGACTGCCTTTCTTTTTTACAAGCTGTAAACAAGCCAAGAGAAAGCAGAAAAATTGTCGTGGTAGATTTGACAGGAAAGTTCATGGCTGTTATTTTATTGTTTAACTCATAAGCGTGAGACACAGGCAGAATGAACCGATTTCTAAAAGCAAAGCCTTTCTGAATGCATCCGGCCGAGCTATTGTCTTTGGGCTCGGTATCAATGTCTTTTTATTGGGTCAAGTGTGATGTTATCACAGGGAGGTATTACGCAGCAGTATTCAAGAAGGTGGTATAAAGGTGGAAAATCTATACGGCGAAAAATTGTACAAATTCGTCATTCTTCAACTGGCAGGGCAAGAAAATAGGCTGCCATTATTTGGATCATTTTTGCGTAACGCCTGGGTGTGTTGCCGGCAAACTTTTTAAACTGCCGGATGAAATGGGCTTGGTCTACATAGCCGCAAACTTCCAGAATTTCAAAAATGTCTTTTTTCCACCAAAGCATTTTTACAGCATGGGCAAACCGGGAAATTTCCGAATACAGTTTAGGCGGCAACCCCACTTTTTGGTTAAAGTGTCGTTCCAGTGTTTTGCAACTCATGTTCGCCTGGCAGCAAAGCCACCCGATTTCAACGGCGCCTCTTTTCAGGTTGATGACATTGATGATTTTATCCAGGTTGTGAAGTTCAAAAGAGGTTTTGCGCAGCCAGTCCAGAAGAAAGGCTTCAACGATGGTAATCCGCTCGGTGATGCTGTGTGTATTGAATATTTTTTCGCGGCATTCGAGCAGTTCTTTCGGATCGATAAAACGGGCTGCATCGTTGGTCGTGTTGCACAGTGCACTCATGTGGATGCCAAACAGCCTGTAAAGTCCATAAGATGTAAAAATCACCAGCACCCCGTGGCTTCGACCGCGAAACTGGTGATAGGATTTTTGGGCGAGGTGCCCCATTACGGACACTGGGTGAAGCGGGATGAAAGATTGCGAATCCACGCGGATATAATGTGCTGTCTCGTCGGATAGAAAATTCAGTCCCGGCATATTCATGGGCAGCATTTCCTCCACCACCGGCTTGTCCTTACTACCGTTTCTTTCAAAAGCAGAATAATACTGCACAAAAGGTTTCAGCTCCGGGCAAGGGCGAAAAGTAGTGAACCGGGACATACCGCTTCATTTTTCTGGTAATCAAAACACAAATACAACCGATCATTGATTTTCGCTGGCTGGGAGTGTTTGGTTCACAGTGTAAGACCATTAGAAATTGATGCGGGGCTGATCAGAGGATAATGAGTGGTGGCGCCAAACTTAAAATTACATTTTAATATCATATCACCCTAGGATAGTATAGAATAAAGAAGGGAATTAGATTTGCTGTTTTTACCGGGCCAGTTCAAATTGTCGCCTGATAGTATAGGTCAGCAACAAACGACCCGTTTGTCCGGACAGGTTTTCGAGGGGTCGCAGTTCTTCGCGGGAAATCTCCATTGTCACGGGCCCTGCCGAAAGGTTTTTCAAAAGGCCTTCGTCAACATGCAGGTCGCCATTTTTTACCTCTACGTCTTCGTTGACCCCCGCTGAATGGAGGGACGTATCCGTCATCACAACCCGCAAAACTGTCGGGTCGGTAGGAAGATCATCCAGGTGTAGGACAAACGGTTTATTTCCCAGTTTTTCCGGTAACTCGGTGGCGAGGGAAAAGGGCATGAACGAGAACTCCACCTGGTGCTTTCCTCCTTTTGCATCGACAAACAAAATGATATGGTGGCCACGTAGCGAACCGACCGGTTTGATCAGCTCATAGTAAGGCCCGCTTAAACGCGAACTGTCGGCAGGTAGTTCCACCCCATCGAACAGAACCCTCGATGGCTTCTCCAATGCAAAGGCTTCTCCGTTTTCGTCTCCTGCTTTGTATTGCAGCCTGATCGTGGCATCGGCCCGCCCCTCTTCAGCAGAAACCTGGTAATCGTGAAAGACAGCAACCGGTTTGTGACGCCTGGACCGACCCGATTCGCCGTTTTGGCAGCCGGTTAAAAAACTAAAAAAAAAGGAGAAAATGATCAGGTAACGCATAAGGGCTTTCTTTGATTTGCAGCAATGGCAAAGGATCAGTTAAGAGTCTGCTTCTTTGGTTATCGTTAAGAATGAACGGGGTAGACGAAAGCCCGCCTAAATGGATTATCTTTGGCCGCTCTGTCAATCTGGCTACTAAGGAGACTTAGCACCTTTTTTGACAACCAAATTTCTCTATTATTTGAAATATAACAATACCCCATACAACGTATGATTGGATTTTTTTCAAAGCTATTCGGTGGCAGCAAGTCGGAAAAAGACGTGAAAGCCATTTTGCCGCTGGTAACCAAAATCAACGAACATTTTCAGTCTTACCAGGGATTGAGTAATGACGATCTGCGCCATAAAACGGTTGAATTCCGCACCCGCATCAAAGACCACCTGAAAGACGTGGATGCCCAGATTGAAGAAACCAACAAGCGTGCAGACGAATTGCCGTTTAATGACCTGGTTGGCAAAGATGCGGTTTACCAGGAAGTGGACAAACTGAAAAAAGACCGCGACCAGAAGATCGAGGAAATTTTAAAAGAATTGCTCCCGGAGGCGTTTGCTGTTGTAAAAGAAACTGCAAGGCGCTTTAAGGAGAGTACCGCGGTCACGGCAAAAGCAACGGACCTCGACAGAGAATTAAGTGTTACCAAGAATTATATTACAATCAACGGCGACGAGGCCACCTACCAGAATTCCTGGACCGCCGGCGGCGGACAGGTAACCTGGAACATGGTACACTACGATGTGCAGTTGATTGGTGGCTCCGTGTTGCACCAGGGAAAGATTTCCGAAATGGCCACCGGTGAGGGTAAAACCCTTGTGTCTACTCTCCCCGCTTATCTCAATGCCCTTGCCGGCGAAGGCGTTCACATTGTTACCGTAAACGACTACCTGGCCCGTCGCGACAGTGAGTGGAACGGTCCGATTTTCGAATGGCTGGGACTGAAGGTCGATTGCATCGACAAGCACGAACCCAACAGCGAAGCCCGCCGTCGCGCCTACATGGCCGATATCACCTATGGTACCAACAACGAATTCGGCTTCGACTACCTGCGTGATAACATGGTACACAGCCCCGAAGAAATGGTGCAGCGCAAGCACCATTATGCCATGGTGGATGAAGTGGACTCTGTTTTGATCGATGATGCCCGTACGCCGTTGATCATCTCCGGCCCGGTGCCCAAAGGCGACGACCAGCAATTCCACATTCTTCGTCCCCGCGTGCAACAGTTGGTGGAAGCCCAGGAGCGCATGGTCCGCGGCTTTTTGAACGAAGCCAAAAAGAAATTTGCCGAAGGCGATGACGATCCTAAAAGCGGTGGACTGATGTTGTTCAGAGCCTTCCGCGGCTTACCGAAGTACGGACCGCTGATCAAGTTTTTGAGTGAGCCCGGTATTCGTGTGAAACTCCAAAAAGCAGAGAACTATTACCTGCAGGATCAGCAGCGCAACATGCACATCGTGGATGAAGACCTGCTTTTCCATATCGACGAAAAAAACAAATCGGTAGACCTGACCGACAAGGGCATCAACATGCTGACCCATGCCGGCGAAGACCCCGAGTTTTTTGTACTGCCGGATATCAACCTGCGGCTTTCCGAGATCGAAACATCGGAAGCACCGGCGGAAGAAAAGATGCACCAGAAAGAGGCGGTTTTAAATGAGTACGCGGCAAAAGCCGATCGCATCCATTCGGTGCAACAGCTTTTAAAAGCCTATTCGCTGTTTGAAAAAGACGTGGAATACGTGGTTATGGATGGCGCCGTCAAAATCGTTGACGAACAAACGGGCCGTATCCTCGAAGGCCGTCGATACAGCGATGGTTTGCACCAGGCCATTGAAGCAAAGGAAAACGTGAAGATCGAAGCAGCAACGCAAACCTATGCGACCGTAACCCTGCAAAACTATTTCCGTATGTACCACAAGCTGGCCGGTATGACCGGTACAGCCGAAACGGAAGCAGCGGAATTGTGGAGCATTTACAAACTGGATGTTGTGACCATTCCAACCAACATCCCGGTAATCCGCCAGGACCAGCAGGACCTGGTGTATAAAACACGGAAAGAAAAATTCAAATCCGTCATCGACGAAATCGAAGCACTTCGCAATGCCGGCCGCCCTGTGCTTGTGGGTACAACCTCGGTAGAGGTAAGTGAATTACTCAGCCGCATGTTGCAGGTAAAGAAGATCCCGCACAACGTACTGAACGCAAAACAACATGCCCGTGAAGCGCAGATCGTTGCCGAAGCCGGCCTGGCCGGTGCCGTTACCATTGCCACCAACATGGCCGGCCGTGGTACGGACATCAAGCTTGGCCCCGGCGTGAAAGAAGCTGGTGGCTTGGCTATTATCGGTACGGAACGCCACGAAAGCCGCCGTGTGGACAGGCAGTTGCGTGGTCGTGCCGGTCGCCAGGGAGATCCCGGTACGTCACAGTTCTATGTATCGCTGGAAGATGACCTGATGCGCATGTTTGGCAGTGAACGCATTGCCGGCCTGATGGACCGCTTCGGTTACAAGGAAGGTGAAGTGATCCAGCACAGTATGATCACCAAATCCATCGAACGGGCACAACGCAAAGTGGAAGAAAACAACTTCGGTATCCGTAAGCGTTTGCTCGAGTATGACGACGTGATGAACATGCAGCGGAACGCTATCTACGACAGGAGAAATCACGCCCTGTTTGGCGAACGCCTGGCCCTGGATATTGACAACGCGTTTTCCGTCACTGCCGAAGAGACGATCAGCACCTATAAAGAGCAGGACGATTTTGAAGGTTTCCGGCTTTCCTGTATTGTCAATTTCGGCCTGGACTTCCAGATTTCTGCCGAAGAATTCAGGACCACTGACAGCAATACCCTATCGGAACGCCTGTACACGGAAGCAATTGAAAACTACCAGCGCCATAAGGACGATGTAAAGCAGGAAGCTGTTCCCGTGTTCCAGAACATTCGTCACACACAGGGTGCACATATCGAAAATGTCGTTGTTCCCTTCACCGATGGCCGAAAAGGAATTAATGTATTGGTGAACCTGGACAAGATGCTGCAAAGCGGTGGCGAGGAATTGTGCAATGCCATGGAGCGCAACATCACCCTGGCCATTATTGACGATAGCTGGAAAGAACATCTGCGTGCCATGGACGACCTGAAACAAAGTGTGCAGACAGCTTACCTCGAGCAGAAAGATCCGCTGGTTATCTATAAAATGGAAGCCTACAACCTGTTCCGGAGAATGAGTTCGGACCTAAACCGCGAAATCGTTTCGTTCCTGTGCCATTCGCAATTACCGATGCAGCAGGAAGAAGCACCGCAACTCCGTGAAGGGCAGCAGCAGAAAACAGATATGAGCAAGCTGCATGCAAACAAAGAAGAGATCGAAGCCGCCGGTGAAGATTATGCGGCGAACGACAAAGATTACTACGATCCTTCCAGCCCGGCCGGCAACATCGCTGTGCGGCAGGAACCGATCAAGGTCGGTCCCAAAATCGGCCGCAACGATCCTTGTCCCTGTGGCAGTGGCAAAAAATTCAAAAACTGCCATGGCAAAGAGGCTTAAAATCATCAAGCACTGATAAAAAAATGCCGCAGTCATATCTGCGGCATTTTTGTTTTTGTTATCTACAGGACTGGGCAATGCACCCTACAGGCGTCAACGCAGAAAACGCCTTCGGCAAAAGGGCCATCTCAATGCAAACTTTTCCGGCTTCTAAAACTGCACAACCCTTACGAGGCTTTGGCTTGTATGCTGCACGGAAAGGGCAGTGCGGACTATCTTCTCCGACACCTAACCTGTTGCTAATTCAACCTTCACGAGATTGCCAATTTAGTAGTAGGTTTAAACATGCAACCCATTATTCGGAAAATGCGCATTGAGGACGCCTTTGCTGTCAGCCACCTTTCGCATCAGCTTGGGTACGCCTTGTCGGAAGAACAGACCCAAACACAGTTGGAAGCCGTTCTTACAAATAAAGAACATACTGCCTTTGTGGCAACGATGAATGGAGCTGTTTCAGGATGGATTCATGCTTTCAAACCGCTTTATATCGAAAGCCTGCCATTTGTGGAAATCGGCGGATTGGTGGTAGACGAAGCACACAGGGGAAATGGTATTGGTAAGAATCTGGTGGAGGCTGTAATGCACTGGTGCCACGAACAAAACATTCCAACCCTTCGCCTGCGGTCGCAGGTAAAACGGAAAGAAGCACACCTGTTTTACAAGGCTCTTGGTTTCGAGGAAATAAAGCAGCAAATCGTTTTTCAACGGAAGCTTTCGCAATAAAAAACGGCCACCATCCTGGTGGCCGTTTTATTTAGAAAAGATCATTTAAAATTTAAAACCCAGCGTAAGGCTCAGTACCCGGTTTTTATTGTTGTTATCGGCATTGCTGTTGGTACCGCTTTGCAGTTTGGCCAAACCCAATCCGTAGTTGACACCCAGGACAACGCTTTTGCCTTCTATGCCTGCAGTTCCGTTCAGGCCATAATCGAATCGACGAATGACACCAAGGCCTGTACCTTCTTCTTCGTTGAACGTTGTGGGATCATCGTTAGAGAACGTAATATCTCTCTCGTAGCTGTAGCTCCCGGTTAGGGCTCTTGTGCCTTCGGTTTTTGTTTTACCACCAATACCCATGGCAACATAAGGACCTGCGCCCACGAAGAGCCGGCTGGTGCCGCCAATCGGGGCTTTGAACAAAAGGTTGACCGGCAGTTCCAGGTATTGCGGGTTGAATGTTTGCTTGAAATAACCGGCCTGTCCGGACGTGCCTTTCTGTACTTTCGAACCCTTTCCTGTGTAGAGAAGTCCCGGTTGAAGGGTGAGAACATTGCTACCCAAAGGGATGTCGGTTAAAATCCCAACCTGGAAAGATGTCAATTGGTTGGCTTTATCTACGCGGCCGTTGTCTGTTACCGACACGTTGGCCAGGTTTACGCCACCTCTGATCTGTGTTTTTTGCGCTTGTGCCATCATCCCGAATGAAACGAATGCAGCAGTCAACGTCAGAAACTTGATTTTCATGTTGTACTTTTTATTTGCCACTCATTTCACAAATGGCTTGCCAGAAGTGAAAACAGGAAAAGATTACAGCAACAAAAAGCTCCCGGACCGGGAGCTTACAAAAACGTTGTGCATAGTTGGCTTCACCTGAATCGCTCTGTCAGATTGAGCGATACCTGCCGGCAAGGATACCGGGTTCTTCTCCGGCAAGATTAACAGGTATGACAGGTATTGGCTTTGTCGCGAATACGAATGTAAAGAATTGATGAACGCATGTCAAGAGGGAATTAAAAAAAATAATAGCATCCGGTGACCCGATTTTCGGACAGTAAAATAGCCGTTCGTTTCAGAACGGCTATTTACTATAAAAGAGTGACGGGGATCTTTTCCCGAAAAAGTCTTGCGGAATCAGAGTATCAAATACGGATTGTCGTTAAAACCATTACTGCGTTTCTTTTTTCCTTTTGAAAAGCGGCGGCGTATCCAGCCGAAAAATCTTGATAACATGGCAAGTGGTTTTAAACGTTTAAAAATTGATTTTCAGTTTTCGGAAGGGAAAGACTAACCGGCAAGAACAGCGCCAAAACCCGTTTACGCAGGAAACAGTTTTTTCAACTGTTTACAAGATAAAACTTATTTGTCATTCGGCCCGCCATAAAATTCAGCAAAAAGCCCCACCATCCTTCGGCAAGCTCAGGATTGATGAGGCTTTTATTATTTGCGGGTTGGCAATTGCCAACCGGGGATCGATTAATAATCCATACCACCCATTCCGCCAGGCATGCCACCAGGAGCACCAGCTGCGGATTTAGGCTCAGGCTTGTCGGCAACCACACATTCGGTGGTCAGCAACATACCGGCAATCGATGCTGCATTTTCCAATGCGATACGGCTAACCTTGGTTGGGTCGATTACGCCGGCAGCGATCAGGTTTTCGTACTGCTCTGAACGAGCATTGAAACCATAATCAGCCTTGCCTTCGCGAACTTTGTTGACAACCACGCTGCCTTCGATACCGCAGTTTTCTACGATCTGGCGCAAAGGCTCTTCCAAAGAACGACGAACAATCTGAACACCAGTAGCTTCGTCAGCGTTGTAGGTGTCAATCGAGCCCAGGGCTTCAATAGCGCGAACATAAGCCACGCCGCCGCCGGGAACGATTCCTTCTTCCACAGCCGCACGGGTCGCATGCAGGGCATCATCCACACGGTCTTTCTTTTCTTTCATTTCCACTTCTGTGGCAGCACCAACGTGCAACACAGCCACACCACCGCTCAACTTGGCAAGGCGCTCCTGCAGTTTTTCGCGATCGTAATCAGACGTTGTATTCTCGATCTGGGATTTGATCTGGTTGATCCGAGCCTGGATGCCTTCTTTCTCGCCACGGCCGCCAACAACAGTTGTGTTGTCTTTGTCGATCACAACCCTTTCCGCCTTACCCAAATAAGTCAGGTCGGCGTTCTCGAGTTTGTATCCTTGCTCTTCGGAGATCACGATACCTTTTGTCAGGATCGCAATATCCTGCAGCATTTCCTTTCTGCGGTCGCCAAAGCCAGGAGCTTTTACAGCAGCCACACGCAGGGTGCCGCGCAATTTGTTTACAACCAGGGTAGCCAGTGCTTCACCTTCCAGATCTTCGGAGATGATCAGCAACGGAGCACCTTGCTGGGCCACTTTTTCCAGGATGTGCAGGATGTCCTTCATGCTGCTGATCTTTTTGTCGTAGATCAGGATATAAGGATTTTCCAGTTCGGCCTGCATTTTTTCGCTGTTGGTTACAAAGTAGGGAGAGATGTAACCGCGGTCGAACTGCATACCTTCTACCACGTCAACCGTAGTCTCGATACCTTTTGCTTCTTCGATGGTAATTACGCCATCTTTGGACACCTTCGCCATGGCTTCGGCAATGAGCTTACCAATCTCTTCGTCATTGTTGGCAGAGATGGCCGCAACCTGCTGAATCTTCTGGTTGTCGTTGCCCACCTGCTGGCTTTGAGCATGCAGGTTTTCAACCACAGCCTTAACGGCTTTGTCGATACCCCGCTTCAGGTCCATGGGGTTTGCACCTGCAGCCACGTTTTTCAGGCCTTCGGTAATGATGGCCTGCGCCAGCACGGTGGCTGTCGTTGTACCGTCACCGGCGATGTCAGCGGTTTTCGAAGCCACTTCTTTCACCATTTGCGCACCCATGTTCTCAATCGCGTCTTCCAGTTCGATCTCTTTTGCCACAGAAACACCATCCTTGGTGACTGAGGGAGCACCGAATTTTTTCTCGATCACCACGTTGCGGCCTTTAGGACCGAGGGTTACTTTCACAGCATTGGCGAGAACGTCTACGCCACGCTTCATTTTATTACGGGCATCAGTTTCGAAAAACAGTTGTTTTGCCATATTTGAATGTTTAAAGTTTAAGGTTTAATGTTTGAAGTTTTGCTTTCAGCCATCGGTTGTCAGCTTTCAGCTTTTTTTGCTGGATGCCGATCGCTGTTTCCAGACAGTTTACACAATAGCGAGAATATCGCTTTCACGCATGATCAGGTAGTCTTCGCCTTCGATGGAAATCTCTGTTCCGGCATATTTACCGTACAAAACGGTATCGCCTTCTTTTACGGTTACCGGTTCGTCTTTTTTACCGGGACCTGCAGCGATCACGGTGCCACGCTGGGGCTTTTCTTTGGCAGTGTCGGGGATAATAATACCACCAGCAGTTTTTTCTTCTGCAGCAGCGGGTTTCACAATCACTCTGTCGTGCAGAGGGGTAACATTTACTTTGTTAGCCATACGTGTATGATTTTTTGGTTTAAATGAAAAGATGTCATTTCTTCAGACCATCCGGCGCTACGCCATTACCCTGAAGGCGGGCAAAGGTAAACGAAGATTGTGCCACCCCGTCAGAAACGGAAAAAATTTCAGGAAAGAGCACCCTTTCGTCCCTTAGCGACTGCCATAAGTTTCCAATGACTTACAAAATGTCAAAATTTGAACGAAAAGCAAGATTTAGAATGCATTGATGGCAGCCATGCCTTCCCGATTGCTTATCTTCGCACCCTTATTTTTTTCAAGGCATAAATGGACGCAGCTATCAAGACATTTTCAAAGGATCAACAAAACTGGTTGCAGGCAATGAGAAGCCCGGTTTTTCGCCGGAAACTTTTTATAACCTTTGGTGGCTGTTTGATTTGTCTCTCCGTCCTCCCCTTTTTCTTTCAGATCATCCAGGCAAGGCAGGGTATCGTGCTGAACGATTTTGTGCTGGAAGCATTACCGGCCCGGGACGTTTCCGTCGGCATTTTTTCCATCCTGTGGGGTACGGGACTTTGGATGCTCGTGAAGGCCATCCGCAACCCGCAACTGGCCGTGCTGTTTTTTTGTGCCTTCTGTATCTTTCTGTGCACCCGTTTTATCACTATCTCCCTGGTTCCGTTGGATACACCGCCCAACCTGATCCCGCTGGCCGACCCGTTGAGCAATTCTTTCTATGGACAAAGTTTCATTACGAAAGACCTGTTCTATTCGGGCCACACGGCATCTCAGTTTTTGTTCTTCTTTTGCTTCGATAAAAAAAGGGATAAGATCATTGCCTTGCTTTGCAGCGTTGTCATCGGCATCCTGATTCTAATCCAACACATCCACTATACGATTGATGTTGTGGCAGCACCGTTATTTTCATATTTATGCTATTTCGTCGCTAAAAAACTGGTATCTGACTAATAACCGTGATGAAGCGATGTAAATATCTTTTTCTTTACCGTTTTAAAAGAAGTTTTATTTTTAAAAACCAATTCAGTTAACATAAAAACCTTACAACCATGAAAAAGTTAACTGTTCCTTACTTTGAACTGGGAACCAAATTGACTGCCGAGCAGTTGGAATTTTTCGATAGATATGGTGCTATTTTATTCCGGAATTTTATTACGCCTGAACTGGTAAAGGAAATCATCGCCGATACCCAGCGCATCGAACGGGAATGGTTAGAGGCTGGCATTGACAAAGTCAATGGTATTCCTCTGAAATTTGGTAAAGACGAAAACGGCAACAGGTGCATTCAACGCCTTTGCTTTTTAACCCAATATAGCCCCGTCCTGAAGGGCCTTTTAGCGGATCCCCGGGTTACCGCCCTGCTGGACCTGGTAAAGCCGTACGAAGGCCGCATTGGCGAAAACGAAAAAGACGGCCTTGTCTTAAATAATTACGTTCGCACAGATGACAGTGCTTTCTCACAAATGGGATGGCATACCGACAGCCCGAGAGACCTGTTCCTGGGCCAGAAGATCATGCCGATGTTGAATGTTGGCCTTCACCTGGATACGGTGCCGTTTGAAAATGGCGGCCTGCGCATTATTCCGGGCACGCACAAACAGGGCATGCTTCGCCTCCTGTTTGGCAAGAAATACTTCATCGACCACCGCCCCGACCCGAAAGAAGTGGGCTTCGACATCCAGGCCGGCGACCTGACTGTGCATGACGGACGCCTGTGGCACCGTGTACAGAAGTCTCCTTTCATCGGTGAAAAGAGCCGTCGCCGCGTGATGTACTTCCCTGTGGTAACGGGCAAGTACATGCCGAAAGACAAGAACAGCAAGACGCCGTTCTATCACCGCCTGGCTTCTACCGTTCAAAATTAGTTTTGCATGTCGTATGCGTTGATAACCGGCGCCAGCAAAGGCATTGGTAAAGCCATTGCCTTTGAACTGGCCGCCAAAGGTTATGACCTGGCCATTGTGGCCCGTAGCGAATCCCTTCTGCAACAGATTGCCGAAGAAATAAAAGCCCGGTACAATGTCAACATTGCCTACCTCAGCATCGACCTTTCAACGGCCGCTGCGGCACAGGAGGTTTTTCGCTGGTCGGAAGAAAACGGTTTTGCCGTTTCCATCCTGGTCAACAATGCTGGTTTTGGTCTAAGCGGCGCCTTCGAAAGCTACCCGCTGGAACAACATGTGAACATGGTGCAGGTAAACTGCACAACACTGGTTCAACTGACCTACCTGTTTTTGCCCCGTTTAAAACAGCAAAAACAGGCTTACATCCTCAACATCGCATCGTCTTCGGCCTACCAGGCCGTTCCCTACCTTAGTTTGTATGCAGGCACCAAGGCCCTTGTGCTGTTGTTTACCCGGGGATTGCGTCACGAACTGCGCAACACATCCGTCAGCGTTACCTGCGTTAGCCCGGGTGCTACCGACACGGAGTTTAACACGAGAGCGCAAATTGGTCCCAAAGCCATGAAAGCCGCGGAAAAAGTGATTATGACGCCGGCGCAGGTTGGCCAGGTGGCGGTGGAGAGCATGTTTAAAAAGAAGGCCGAAGTGATTGTCGGCGTTGTAAATAAACTTGGTGGATTCCTATCGTGGCTGCTGCCGAAAAAGTTTGTGGAGTCAACCACGGCCAAACTTTACCAGTAATGTGAATGGTATTTGTCAACTAAAATCTTCCTGTAAAACAAATAAATTGAAGAGCCTCCTTCACCCGGGAGGCTTTTTTTTCAATGAGGGTCCCCTTGGCCTCAAGGTTTCCTGCCTGTTTTCTCTTCGAATAATTTTTCAAACAACGGGCTTTCCGTCTTTTTCCATTTGTCCCAGAAGGTGAAGTAAAGACCGTAATTGTATTTAAACTGCTTGTGGTGAAGGGAGTGATGGGTTGCCCCGATAAGCCATTTGCCAAGCGCATTACGATGAAAACCTTTGGGATATACTTCGATGTCCAGGTGATTGATAACGCTGCTGAAGGTCATGATGGTTAAATGGATTACCAGGACATAAAGGTGCATGGGCAGTAAAAGCAAAAGCAGGGGCAGGAAAAGGGCCTGGAGCAATCCTTCCAGCGGGTGAAAGGAAAAGGCCGTCCACGGGGAGGTGATATTGCTGTCGTGGTGCACTTTGTGAACGAACCGGAAAATGCGGGGCCAGTGCATCCAACGATGAAGCCAGTAATAATAGGTTTCGTGTACGAAGAGGGCAATCACTAGACTAACGGGCAACCACCAGATCGGGTAGTCATGCGGGTTGGTATAAATCTTTGTATACCCTTTCTGCCAAAGCAAGCCGAGAACGGCACCAGAGACGGCAAATATGCCAGCGGTGAGCATGCTCCAGCCGACCTCCTTCCTAAACTGACCTTGTTTGTAGTCTCGTTCATTGATTTTCCGGGGCTGCCATTTTGTTTTGTGCCATTTGTAAAAAACCAAGTAGAACAAACCTGCAATCAGGAAATACCGGCCAATGACCACGGCAAAAACCACGGTAGCAGCGATCAAAAACCAAAGCGGGGATGACAGGTCGGGTAGTTCCATAATTGATGTCTGGTAAATGTAACAAGTTATTCCCGCGATCGTTCAGCAGGAAAAACTGGAAACTGGATGGCGCATGACCGACCTTACCTTACAGAAGAAACCTGGCCAGCCGGATTAGGCATACCCTCTCCTATTTGCAATGCAAAGCGATTGGACAAAAACAGCGCAATATCACTCTCGTGACAACAGCGACCAGTTATCAATCATTTTATCGGCTCAGTTTGCGGGAAGAAATGACGTTCTAAAAGACGGGGCCCATCGGCGATAAAAATCAGCATAAAGTATCGTTTTCCCTCCTGATGTTTAACAGTTTCTTGGACCCTATTTAATTGATTGGCATTGTTTTTCGAGTAAAAAAAGAAACACATTCACCATGAAAAAAATCCTTACACTTTTGATCGCTGTGGGTGCAGTTGCTACCCTTCATGCCCAGTCCAGGGAAGAAACACGCAGGGTAATCCTGGGCGGCAGCAAAAACAATGGAACTTATGGAAACGGAAACCGTGACGTTGTTTTGGGCCAGGGTAATAACGGACAATATCCCAGCTACCCGAATGGCAGTTATGGAAACGACAGGCAATACCAGATTGAACAGGTGAACCGTGAATACGATTCCAAAATCTATTCTATTCGCAATAACTCTTACCTGAGTAACCAGGAAAAACAACGCATGATCCGCCAACTGGAAATAGACAGGCAACGACGAATCGACCAGATCAATCGCCAATATAGTGGAGGTGGATACGACAATGGTTACGATAACGATCGCTACGAAAGAAAAGATAACGGAAAGCACAAAGGTTGGTATAAGGGAAAAGGCAACCCGCACGGCAACGGTGGTAAAAACTGGAAAAACGGTCGGGACAGGGATGATGACTAGTCCTTCGAAAATATTGCCTCTGCCCACAGGCAGGTAAAGGCAAAGCCGGAACGTTGAAACGAAAAACCTCCTGGAAGCCAGGAGGTTTTTTATTAGTAGGAAATGAGACTCGTTGACAGAAAATCTATTGCATTTTGAATGATTCCAAAAATTTGGTATTGAAATCCCCCGAACGGAACCGTTCGTTCTGCATCAGTTGCAGGTGAAACGGTATGGTGGTCTTCACTCCTTCGATCACGTATTCGCTCAAGGCCCGGTACATGGTGTCGATCGCCTCGCTACGTGTCCGGGCAACCGTAATCAGTTTACCAATCATTGAATCGTAATAGGGTGGGATCACGTAGCCGGCATATACATGGCTGTCGACCCGGACGCCGTGGCCGCCTGGCTGGTGCAGCACCGAAATACGTCCCGGTGAAGGGCGGAAATCGTTGTACGGATCTTCGGCATTAATACGGCATTCGATGGCATGCTGCTGCGGTTCATAATCCATCCCGGAGATCTTCTCTCCCATCGCAATTTTGATCTGCTCTTTAATCAGGTCGAAATTGATCACTTCTTCCGTCACGCAATGCTCCACCTGGATACGGGTGTTCATCTCCATGAAGTAGAAGTTGCGGTGCTTGTCAACCAGGAATTCAATGGTACCAACGCTTTCGTAATTGATGGCGCCGGCCGCTTTTTTTGCCGCTTCACCCATCTTCTCCCGCAGGTCTCGGGTCATGAAAGGCGAAGGCGATTCTTCCACCAGCTTTTGGTGACGGCGCTGGATGGAACAATCCCGCTCACTCAGGTGGCAAACGTTTCCATACTGGTCGCCGGCTACCTGGATTTCGATATGGCGGGGCTCCTCAACAAACTTTTCCATATAGATGCCGTCATTCTTAAAAGCGGCGGCTGCCTCGGCTTTGGCCGTGTTGTAGGCCCGTTCCATTTCGGATTCCTCCCAC
Organism: Flavisolibacter nicotianae; assembly: GCF_003628535.1. Classification (GTDB taxonomy): domain Bacteria; phylum Bacteroidota; class Bacteroidia; order Chitinophagales; family Chitinophagaceae; genus Flavisolibacter; species Flavisolibacter nicotianae. The sequence continues at coordinate 152,126 of NZ_RBCI01000006.1, read as the reverse complement.
ACAATGCGCATCCCCTTTCCGCCGCCACCGGCAGTGGCTTTGAGAATGACAGGATAGCCCATTTCACGGGCAATGCCCTTTGCCTCTTCCAGGCTGCCGAGCAGGCCTTCGCTGCCGGGAATGACCGGGACACCGGCGCGGATCATGGTTTCTTTGGCCGTGATCTTGTCGCCCATTTTATTGATCATGTCGCCGGTGGGACCGATAAACTTGATTCCATGGTCTGCGCAGATCTGGGAAAACTTGGCATTCTCGGCCAAAAAGCCATAACCGGGGTGCACGGCATCGGCGTTCGTGATTTCGATTGCCGCCATGATGTGCGGTATATTAAGGTAAGACTCGCTGCTTTGCGGTTTACCGATACAAACCGCTTCATCGGCAAACTTTACGTGCAGGCTGTCGCGGTCGGCAGTGGAATAAACAGCAACTGTTTTGATTCCCATTTCACGGCAGGTACGAATTACCCGCAACGCGATTTCGCCACGATTGGCGATCAGAATTTTTTTAAACACAGAGGAATGAATTTGAAAATTTGAAAATTAGCAAATATGAAAATGAGTTTCGTTCCATCCATTTGCACATTTTCAGATTTGCACATTTGCTAATTAAGCTGGTTCCACCAAAAACAACGGCTGGTCGTATTCGACCGGAGAAGAATCATCGACCAGGATCTTCACAACCCGGCCCTTGACTTCACTTTCGATCTCGTTGAACAGTTTCATTGCTTCGATGATACAGACCACTTTGCCTTGCGTTACCTCATCGCCCACTTCGACAAAATTGGGCTTGTCGGGCGAAGGCCGGCGATAAAAGGTTCCAATCATGGGGCTTTTAATGGTCAGCAGGTTCGATGCCGCGGGGGCTGCCGGCGCGGTTGGTTTGGCTTCGTCAGATTGGGGCAGTGCAGCGGAAGCTGCCGGTGCGGCATGTACCATGTGCGGTACTGCAACAGGGGCTGAAGCAGAAACCATGTGTGTGATGGCTTCTTCTTTTTGTTTGATGGTAATTCGGAAATCTTTTTGTTCGATGCTTACCTCTCCGATATTTGATTTGTTGATCATTTTGATCAGCTCCTGAATCTGCTTGAAATCCATTTGTTTCAATTTATTTAGGTTTTGATGAAAACAGGCGGCTAAGATAGGCAATTCTTGTCCTCCAAAATTAACCGCTGCCGGCGCATAAACGCCTATGAAAAAAGCTCCCGTAAAGAGAGCTTTCTTATCGCACAGTATGAAATTATTCTTTTACTCTTTCGACGTATTCACCGGTTTTTGTGTTCACACGGATCGTATCGCCTTCGTTGACAAACAGGGGAACCATTACCGTTGCCCCGGTTTCCACGGTGGCTGGCTTCAGTGTACGGGTCGCCGTATCGCCACGCAGGCCTGGTTCGCTATAGGTGACCTTCATCACCACTTTGTCCGGCAATTCCACGTTCATGGGCTGCTCCGTTTCGGTATTGAACAACACAGAAACTGCATCGCCATCGCGAAGGAACTGCGGCGCGTCAATGAGGTTTTCGGCAACGGCTACCTGTTCAAAGCTTTCGTTGTCCATGAAATTGTAGCCACTTTCATCTTTGTATAAAAACTGGTACTCTTTGCGTTCAACACGAACGGGGTAGATGGTATCACCGCTGTTCCAGGTCTTTTCAATCGAACGGTTGTTGTCCACACCCGCTAATTTTGCCCATACTTTGGCGGCGGCACGGGCCGTCTTGTTTTCGCCAAATTCCACCACTTTGTAAAGGCTGCCGTCAAGCTTGATAATGAGGCCGCGGCTGATATCTGCTGTACTTGCCATAAATGAGTTTTAAGAATTACGGGCAGCAAATGTAAGTCATTCGTAGCGGAAAAACAGCACCGGGGAAAGCCGGCCTCAAATCCGGAAAGGCAGTTGTTTGCGGAAGGGAGTCTTTTCAACGGCCGGAATTCCTATCCCTTCATACCTCGCAGCCATACCTCCTCCTTCGAAGTGCACGCAGTTTTTTTTACCTTCAATCAATATGCGGCCCGTGATTTTGTGGGTAATGGATATGAGATCCAACCGCTTTTTCCGAATTCGACTTGCAAATACGATGACCATGTCCCACCTGTCCTTTCGCAGGAGAACGCTTTCCCACCTTTCGGCACTGGCCGTATCGCTTGCATTTTTTATCCCTGCAGCCCTATCGCAGCAAACAACGATCTACAAACCCACCGATAAAAAAGATACGGTTGTCCGTGGATTTAAACCAACGGCTGGCAGTGATCCCAACTACCGCATCTACGGCGGTCTTTCGTACAGCATCGTAAAACACAGCACGTCAAAGGTGCCTTACGCAGCCAGCCATACGGTGGGTCTGAATTACTCCCTTTCCGAAAATTCATTTCACCCTTATTATGAGAACCTGTTCCCGGAAGCAATTGCCAAGTGGGGCATTTTCTCAAAAATTGGTTACGACCAGATCCGCCGGGCAAACTATTTTGGCATGGGAAACGACGTGCGACGGACGACCGACAATATCCGTTTTAACTGGTTGCGCACCCATCACCAATACGCCATGCTGGGATTGAGCCGTGTTTTTGGAGCGGAGCATGAAGTGAACTGGAGCCTGCTTTATGATGCGGTACAGGTACTCGACGACAAAGACCGGTTTATTGCCAAGAGTCGCAGCACGATTGACCCTGCCGAATTTGAATGGCAATATTTTACCGGTAACCGGCTGAGCTATACGTACCGTCACTTAAACAATCCCCACCTGCCCACAAAGGGACTGACGTGGAACACGGCTATTTCATACCAGGAAAGTGTAAAGCGAAGCGGCCATTCCTTTGCACGGTACTCCACCGATGCCGAAGCCTACTTCCCCTTTTCGTCCGAAGTTTCCTATGCCTTCCGGGCAGGCGTATCCACCCTCACGGGCAATCCCGACTTTTATATGTACAATGCGATCGGCGGCACCAGCACATTGCGTGGCTATCACCGGTGGCGGTTTTATGGCAAGACCGCTTTTTACAATCAAAACGAGTTACGGTGGATTGCTGCTTTTGATAAAGGAAGCATCTACGGACACCTGGGCCTGTTAGCCTTGTACGACCTGGGCCGGGTATGGCTGCCGGGTGAGTCATCCGACAAACTGCATTTTGGTTATGGGGCCGGCTTGATCCTGGCGCCGATGGACAAAGTGACCGTTAAGACAATGTATGCCATCTCCAACGAAGACAGGCGCCTGCACTTCTCTGTCGGAACATCGTTTTGAACAACACATTGGAGAATAACAGATAGCCTGCTTACCATAGCCTAACAAAAACAGAAAATTTGCAGGAGAATGGGTGCATGCTGCACCGGCAAGTAAATTTGCCGGAAACTCAACAGCGCATGAAGGCCTTTTTCACCATTCTGTTCTTCTGTTTCGCAGCAACCGTTTTCGGGCAAACCGATACAATTCAGCCTGCATACAAACGCTTTCCAACGCTGCCAACCCTGCAGCTTTTACTTGGCGACAGTACTACGAAGTACACCAAAGACAACGTCCCAAAAAAGAAAGCGGTTTTGCTGATGCTCTTCAGCCCGGATTGCGAGCACTGCCAGCACGAGGCCGAACAACTGGTGCTCAACAAGGAAGCGTTCAAAGACATTCATATTATTCTTTCCACAACCCTTCCCATTTATAAAATGCAGGCCTTTGCGGATAAATATGGCCTTACCGGAATGAAAAATGTAGTGGTGGCCAAAGATCCCTATTACCTTTTGCCTTCGTTTTACCAAATCCGCAACCTGCCATTCATGGCGCTTTACAACAAAAAAGGTGCGCTGATCCGTACGTTTGAAGGAAGTGTGGGACTCGATAAAATATTACAGGCCTTCGAAGAAGGCCGTTAAAATTAAAGTGCTGCATCTGCAGAAGGTCGCCGGTATACCGGCGACCTTTTTTCATATTTATAAAAAGCGAGAGCCAGCAAAATGCAGAACACCACGAAGGTCATGTTGTGAATGGTCATTGTCAGTTTGCCAAACTGCCGGTCTTTTTCCACCAGGTCGTAAAAGGCAAGAAAAATAAAAAAGTTGACCGCCTCGTAAAGGCCTACACCCGTAAAAACCAGGAATGCCGGGTGCTTGATCCAGTCGACCTGGCTTTCATCCCGCATCGCCTGGAATAAAAATGTAAGGCAAACGATCAGCAGCAGGATGCTTTCGACAGTAAACAAAACATTACTGAAACGAAACAGCGATTCAAAAAACAGGAAGTCCAGTAGAATAAAACCGATATAGCCCACCAAAAGAATTTTGTAAAAAAGGGTAAACCGCAGGATCTGTAAACCAAAAAAATAGGTGCCCAGGAAAAGCACACGGGTAATCGAATGCAGGTTGTAAAAAACATTGTTGTTCTTTAAAAACGCAGGCATGCTCTTGTTCATCGCAAAAATGGTCGTTGCCGTCAAATTCAGTACAAAGGCAATCAATACGTAGATAAACAGGGGGTACATTTCCGCCCGGACCCGTTTCTGAAAGACGATCACGAGCAGGGGGATCAATAACGACCAGGCTTCCGACCAATTGCGGATCGTTGTCAGCATAAATTGCTTCTTCAATACAATGGACAATAGGGCGGGCAGGGATCAGACGTCTTAGGGTAAAGCATCTTTTCACCGGAACTCTTCGTGACTTCCACATCGTAAATCAGGTAATTCCCTTTATCGTATGCCTTCGTTGGCGTAAATGTGATGTATTTTATATCCGCAGGAACGCCAAGCGTCGTGTCCTGCAAACTCAATTTCTTCAATGAAACATAATTGTTGCTCAGAATGAGTTCACCGGAAACGGCCCGGTAACATGAGTCAACAACATGTAAAACAACTCTATTGGTTGTATCAACCGTATCATATCCTTTGGCGGGATATGCAACCAGGCCAAGACTGTCATTTTTCTGCGAGTCTGGCGTATACAATTGCAGCAAAATACGGTCGGCCGATCCACCCGGCAGTTTTGGTGACCCTTTTCGAAACAGGCGTTGTATATCGGCGCTATCCAGGCGAACACAATAAAATTTTAATCCACGGTTAATCGAATCAGCAGCGAGACTGCCTGTCGCTGTCGGGCCTGTATCACGGTTGGGCTCTTTACACGTTGCAAAAAAGAAAGAAAGCAGAATACAGGAGGATGACAGCGCAATTGCTCCCGGCCAATGCATTTTTTTCAGTAGCATATTTTGCTTATTTACTGTGAAAGAAAAAGGTGAAAATTTTCAAGCAGGCAGGAAATCGCTGCTGAAATTAAGCAGGCAATTTTATATTTCAAAACTCCCTCATGTGTTATTCCTTCCCGACCGAATACACCAGTCAGTATCCTCCGTCAATGCACACACGGAAAAGCAGCAAATCCGCTGTCGAAGCAATGCAGCAAATCAGTACTGAATCAGTGAACCCTGGCCCACATATTCGAAGCGCGGCTAAACAATTTTCACTATCTTAAACGAACCAAACACAAGGCGTCTACCCGCACAATCAGAAAGCTGCGTCACTGATGTTTTTGCTGAAAGTGGACATAGAAAACCAGGTCATCATCGGCATTTCGGCCATGCTGCTACTGTTTGTCAGCCTGCTGATCGCCTTCATCAGCGGCCAACGCCGCAAACTGCAGTATCATCAAAAACTTCACGCACTCCAGGCCGAGCAACAGGAGCTGTTGCGCAGGCAAAACAGTCAACTGGAGCAAAAAGTGACCGAGCGAACGATGGAACTGTCGCACCAAAAAGAGGAACTGCAAAAATCACTTTCCGAATTAAAGGCCACCCAGCTCCAATTGATACAACGCGAGAAGATGGCCTCTTTGGGAGAACTGACCGCCGGCATTGCACACGAAATTCAAAACCCGCTCAATTTTGTCAACAATTTTTCGGACCTGAGCGTCGACATGCTCAACGAGGTCAAGGAAGAAATCAAAGCCGGCCATCCAACAACAGCGATGGACCTGCTGGATGAAGCAACCGTCAATTTGAAAAAAATCTCCCACCATGGCAAGCGTGCCGACGCCATTGTAAAAAGCATGCTGGAGCACAGTCGCAAGGCCGAGGGAGAGAAAGAAGAAGTGAACATCAATGCTTTGACCGACGAATACCTCAAACTGGCGTATCATGGCTACCGTGTAAAAGATAACACCTTTCACACAACGCTTGAAACCCACTACGATTCCGCTGCCGGTAAAATAAACGTCCTTCCGCAAGAGATTGGCCGTGTGCTGGTGAACCTTTTCAACAATGCCTTTTACGCCGTACACCAGAAGAAAAAACTGGCAGGAAACAATTACGAACCCGTGGTGCAGGTCAGAACCTGCAAAAAGGGAAATAAAGTGGAAGTTTCGGTCAGGGACAATGGCCTGGGAATTCCCGAAAAAGCACTTTCTAAAATTTACCAACCCTTCTTCACCACCAAACCCACCGGGGAAGGTACAGGCCTGGGACTCTCGCTGAGTTTTGACGTCGTCACCAAAGGACATGGCGGCAACTTGTGGGTTTCATCGAAAGAGGGCGAAGGCGCAGAATTCATCATGCAGCTCCCAGCCGAATGACCAGGCAGCAAAACATCCTGGCGCAGACCTCCCGCCCCCAGCCTGGTACACCGCTGGTGATTCATGCAAACGATGTAGGTTTTCCTAATTCACGGAATTCCCGACCATCGGGCAACCGCCTTCGTCGCCATGTTGCTGTTTACGCTATTTTTACCGCTTAAATCTTTTTTTTACATGAGAAGAATGTTGTGGGCAGCCCTGTTGCTACCTGTCTTAACCTATGCACAAACAAAGCCGATTACCCTTGAAGACATTTTCAAAAAAAATACGTTTCGCGGTGAGCAGGTAGCAGGATTTGAAGAGGAACGTACCAATGACCTTTTCAAAGAAAGCGACATAAAAGACGAAAGTGGCCGGCGTCTCACCTTCTCCGATTTTACGGCCAGCCAGGATAAAAAGCACGTTCTTTTTTCGACAGAGAATGAGCCCATCTACCGGCGCTCGTCAAAAGCTACCGTTTATATCTACGACGCCACAACCCGGAAAACAAGCCGCCTGACAAACGGCAAAGTGCTACACGCCAGCTTTTCGCCAGATGGCAGCAAAGTAGCGTATGTACTGAACAACAATCTTTACCTCTACGATGTCCACACGGCACAAACCAGGGCCATTACAAAAGACGGCAAATGGAATTTTGTCATCAACGGCAATGCCGACTGGGTGTACGAGGAAGAATTTGGCTTTAGCCAGGCTTACCAATGGAGTCCGAATGGTGCCTATCTTGCTTTTTACAAGTTTGACGAAAGTCGTGTGAAGGAGTACAACTTCACCGTTTTCGACGACCGTTACAACAAGGATTACCGCTACAAATATCCCAAAGCAGGCGACAGTAATTCAACGGTGAGCATCCATATCTACGATGTAGCCAAAGGCAAAACGGTTTCGGCCCAGTTCCCGAAGGGCGACATTTATATTCCCCGCATTAAATGGACGCAAAGCGAGAACAAGCTGGTCGTATTTTGGATGAACCGCCTGCAAAACAACCTGCGTCTTTTGCTGACTGATGCCGCCACCGGCAAGGCGTCGACCCTCTACGAGGAAAAGAACAAATGGTATGTCGACATCAACGATGACTGGCAGTTTTTAAAGGACGGCCGTCACCTGCTTTATGGTTCGGAGAAAAACGGCTGGTACCGTCTTTACCTGCAAAGCATGGATGGCAAACAGTCTGTCGAACTGACCAGGCAAGCAGCCGACGTAACAGAAATTGTGGGTGTGGATGAAAAAGCAGGCCTTGTCTACTACACCGTTGCCTACCCCACTCCTCTCGACCGCAACCTGTTTGTAACAGACCTGGAAGGAAAGCACACGACGCAATTGACCAGCGGTCCCGGTTGGCACCGGGTTGAAATGAATGCCGGCTTTACACAGTTTATCGACCGCTACTCGACACTCAACATGCCGGAAACAGTAACTCGCTTCAACCTCCGCAAAGTCGGAGACATTGTCACAGCCACCGAAGCAAAAAAGCTGGCTGACAATGCAAGGCTGAATGCAACGGCGGCCGCTTATGGTTTCACCAACTTCCAGTTGATCCGTGTACCCAACCGCTATGGCGACACCCTGAATGGCATGCTGCTGCGGCCTTCAAACTTTGACGCATCGAAAAAATACCCTGTGCTTTTTTACACCTATGGTGGTCCCGGCGACCAGCAGGCAGTGAATCGCTTTGGGGCTGCATCTGCGAACCGGAATCTTTGGCTGCGCATGCTGGCACAACGCGGCTTTTTCGTGGTCTGTATCGACAACACCGGCACCGGCAGCCGTGGCGAAGCCTTTAAAAAGAAAACCTATCTGCAGTTGGGCAAATATGAAATCGAAGACCAGATCGATGCGGCGAAATGGATGCGCCAGCAGGCGAACGTCGATCCAAAAAACATTGGTCACTGGGGCTGGAGTTTTGGCGGTTTCATGAGTTCATTGGCCATTACCAAAGGAGCCGACGTCTTCACGGCGGCGGTAGCGGTAGCGCCGGTGACTTCCTGGCGTTATTACGACAATATTTATACAGAGCGCTTCCTGCGCACGCCACAGGAAAATCCCAAAGGCTACGATGAGAATTCACCGATCAACTTCGTGGACAAGATCAGGGGTAAATACCTGCTGATCCATGGCACGGCCGATGACAACGTGCATTTTCAAAACAGCACGCAGATGGTGACAGCGCTGGTAAAAGCCAACGTGAATTTTGAAACGATGTATTATCCCAACAAGAACCACGGGATTCGCGGGGAAGGCGACAATACAACGCTGCATCTTTATGCAAAAATGACCAACTGGATCCTGCAAAACCTGGGCAATGAAAACGTTGACCGCACACCGGTCGGCAACAGCATTAACGAACAGAAAGGATTTTAAAGTAGACGTAGAAACGAAAAAAAGGAGACCATTGTGGTCTCCTTTTTTTATTGCCGCGGAACAAATCCTTTCACCGTATGTATCTTCATCGGAAGAATATGAAAAAAATTGCGGTCGCTATCACTGGGGCCAGCGGGTCCATCTATGCAAAGCTTCTCTTGCAAAAGCTATCCTTCCTGAAAGAGCAATTGGCAGAAGTGTCGGTGGTGATGACCGAAAATGCCAAGGAAGTTTGGAAGACGGAACTGGAAGATGAAAGCTTTCAGCAGTTTGATGCCCGCTATTTCTCCACCAAGGATTTCACGGCACCGTTTGCATCCGGCTCGGCACGATACGATGCGCTGATCATCATTCCGTGCAGCATGGGTACCCTGGGCCGCATCGCTTCGGGTGTTTCAAACGACCTGATTACCCGTGGTGCCGATGTCATGTTGAAAGAACGGAAAAAGCTGGTCTGCGTCATTCGCGACACACCCTATAACCTGGTTCACATCCGTAATATGGAAACAGTGACACTGGCCGGTGGCATCATCTGCCCTGCTTCTCCTTCGTTTTACAGCAAACCCACTTCCCTAGAATCAGCCGCAGCTACGGTTGTGGACAGGGTGCTGGACCTTGCCGGCCTTTCCATCAGCAGCTTCCGGTGGGGCACACTTGAACGATAGAATTTAAGTTTTGTGTTTTAGTCAGACGCACGTCCACCTGCATTGACCCAGTCGGTGATCTTCTTTCGATCGGCTGCCGACAAAGCCTGTCGCGGCGGTGGTGGCATTTGCGTTGCTGTGCCGGCCTGGTCCACGGCTCTTGCCTTGATGTTGTTTGCCTGGGCAACAATAGTGGCGCTGTTGTTAAAATCAATGCCGTTCTGCGGACTGGAACCTGCGTGGCAGCCACTCAGCGCACAGTTGCTGCCCAATACATCGCGTACAGCGTTAAATAGCGGTCCCGTTTGACCACCGGTGTTGCCGGGAGAATTCGTGCCATTGGTGCCATTGTCTTTGCTACAGGAGTAAGCGAACACAATGGCAAGAGCGGCCAGGGCGAGTACATTTCTTTTTTGTTTCATTTCGGTTGGTTATGAACTACAAATCTGATGACGAACGTTTGTCACCAACCGGAAGGAAACCGTAACCACTTAGTGGCTGTTGGCAATAAAAAAGAAAAGGAAAAGATAAGACACCGTATTCATGACAAGCGATGCCAGGTAGATTGTTTTCCGCTGGACCTGTGGCAGGAAAAGCTGGAGAAGCAATCCATCCATCACGATGGAAAGCCACCAAAACGCAAACACAATTTGCAGCGGCACACGCAGCCCGTCAAAGTTATACCCCAGTTTCAACAAGAGTTGGCTACTGATGTACAACAGGCCCAGTGAAAGAATATTGACAAATACAGAAATGCCCACGCTGGGCAAAAGCCGCTTGAATTTGAAAAAATAGATCACCACGGCTTCCAGCAAAAAAGCCATGGCAAAGGGTGCAACAACCAGGAAAATGGGAAGCAGGCTATGGGCGTTCATGATAATTAAACTTTGATAAAAAAAATCCTCACAGGTTAAGTGCCCTGTGAGGATTCGTATGCGGTTGAAACAATTTTTGCAAACCTTACGCTTTTCCGAACTGTTTGCGAATAAGGTTCAGGGCGCTTCCGGCTTTGAACCACTCGATCTGCTGTTCGTTGTAGGTATGGTTTACTTTGATGCTATCTTTTGTACCGTCGGCATGGTTTAATACCACGGTCAATTGTTTATTCGGCGTAAAATCCGTAAGTCCCAGGATATCGATGGTATCGTCTTCCTGCACTTTTTCGTAATCATCCTTGTTGACAAAGGTCAGTGCCAGCATACCCTGCTTTTTCAGGTTGGTCTCGTGGATGCGGGCAAAGCTTTTCACCAGGATCGCACGAACGCCCAGGTGGCGCGGTTCCATGGCAGCATGTTCCCTGGAAGAACCTTCACCATAGTTTTCGTCGCCGACAACAACCGAACCGATGCCGCGGGCTTTGTATTCACGCTGAGTCGCCGGTACGGGACCGTATGCGCCGGTAAGCTGGTTCTTCACATGATCGGTTTGGCCGTTAAAATAATTCACGGCACCAATCAGCATGTTGTTGGAAATGTTGTCCAGGTGACCGCGGTATTTCAACCATGGCCCTGCCATTGAAATGTGGTCGGTCGTACATTTTCCTTTGGCCTTGATCAGGAGACGAAGACCGGTAATGTCGGTGCCTTCCCATGCAGCGAACGGGCTTAACAACTGCAGACGGTCGGATGTAGGGCTCACGGCCACGACAACGTCCTTACCGCTGGAAGCCGGCGCCTGGTAGCCTGCATCGTCCACAGAAAAACCTTTCGGCGGCAGTTCATAACCTTTGGGTTCATCCAGCATCACTTCTTCGCCTTTCTCGTTCAGCAGTTTATCCTTGAGGGGATTGAACGACAGGCGGCCGGCAATGGCATAAGCCGTTACAATCTCCGGCGACGCCACAAACGCATGTGTCGAAGCCAGGCCATCGTTACGCTTGGCGAAGTTGCGGTTGAAAGATGTGACAATGGTATTCTTGCGTGAAGGATCGTCAATGTGACGGGCCCACTGCCCAATGCAAGGTCCGCAGGCGTTGGCCAGCACCACGCCACCGATTTCATCGAAGGTGGCAAGATAACCATCCTTGTCGATGGTATAACGTACCAGTTCCGAACCGGGTGTCACGGTAAATTCGCTGGCAACTTTCAGTCCTTTTGTTTTTGCCTGCGCGGCAACCGAGGCCGAACGGCTGATGTCTTCGTACGAAGAGTTGGTGCAGGAACCGATCAGGGCCACTTCCACCGCATCGGGCCATCCGTTTGCTGCTACGGCTTCGGCCATTTTCGAAATCGGCGTGGCCAGGTCTGGCGTGAACGGTCCGTTTACATGGGGCTCCAGTTCATTCAGGTTGATCTCGATAACCTGGTCATAATATTTTTCAGGGCTGCTGTAGACTTCCACGTCCGGACGCAGGAAATCTCTTACGTTGTTGGCCAACGCAGCCACATCCTCTCTTCCGGTAGAAGCGAGGTAGGCAGCCATTTTATCATCGTAGGCAAAGAGAGAACAGGTTGCACCAATCTCTGCACCCATGTTACAGATCGTGGCTTTACCGGTACAGCTCAGGCTATCGGCGCCTTCGCCAAAATATTCCACGATGGCACCGGTACCGCCTTTTACAGTAAGAATACCGGCCACTTTCAGGATCACGTCTTTGGCCGAAGTCCAGCCGCTCATTTTGCCGGTTAGCTTTACACCAATCAGCTTGGGCATTTTCAATTCCCAGGGTAAACCAGCCATCACATCCACCGCGTCGGCACCACCAACGCCGATCGCGATCATTCCCAAGCCGCCGGCATTCGGTGTATGCGAGTCGGTGCCGATCATCATCCCGCCGGGGAAAGCATAGTTTTCGAGCACTACCTGGTGAATGATGCCCGCACCGGGCTTCCAGAAGCCGATGCCGTATTTATTGGAAATCGAAGACAGAAAATCATACACTTCCCTGTTGGTATCGATTGCCGTGTGCAGGTCCTGCTCGGCGCCGACTTTGGCCTGGATCAGGTGATCGCAGTGCACGGAGGAAGGGACCGCTACTCTTTCGCGGCCGCAGGTGTCGAATTGCAAAAGCGCCATTTGGGCTGTTGCATCCTGCATGGCCACGCGGTCCGGTGCAAAATCAACATAATCTTTTCCCCGCTCGAATGTCTTCGTGGCAGGAATGAACGTGTGTGAATAAAGGATTTTTTCCGCAAGGGTCATTGGACGTTTGAGAAGATTCCTGGCGTTCATTACCTTAACCGGAAGTTCGCTGTATACCTTCTTAATCAAGTCAAGATCGAAAAGCATAGTATCTATTGTTGGGTTTATGTCAGGCACTTTGTTTGCAGCCTGTTAAAAAGTGGTGCGAAATTACGAAAAAGCAGGCAAGAATTTCCCACTGCCTTTGGATTGATTTAACGAAAACCGCTATTTTAGCCCCATGAACCGGCTGAAAAATTTCATTGAATGGAAAGCTTTTGGCGTCTGTACCGCCATTGGTGAGAGGATGGGGATTGCCACGTCACGCATCCGCATGTGGTTCATGTACATTTCCTTTTTAACTCTCGGCTCTCCTATCATCGTTTATATGATCCTGGCGTTCTGGATGAACATCAAGCGGTATATCCTCGCGGCCCGCAGAAATCCGGTACGGTACCTGTAGAATTTCGCACAGATAAAAGGAACATAGAAGGCAGACGTTTCGTTTTCTGTTCAGCCTTCTTAACCGCCTGCCTGCAAGCTGAAAGCAAAGATGTACCGGTAATAACTCGACACTCATTATTCCTTGTTTTATATGTTCTGTCGTTCTTTTGGCCCCCGGTTTGTACCGCCAAAGCAAAAGAGGAATATGAAGCGATTGATTTTATCGGCGATGCTGATTGCGGGACTGGCAGCCGGAGCCTCGGCTCAAACACACAAAAACTCTGCGGCTGCAGCAAAAGCAAAAAAAGATACGGTCACACCAAAAGCTTTAAAAGGAAAACAACCCTCCCAGGTGTTGAACAACCGGAAAATTTACCATTTTAAAGATGGACAGCGTTCCACGCCAACAGGCAACGAAGCCACACCGGTAAACGGCGGGTATGCAGCGCTGGGAAAGGATTCAACATCAGCCAAACGGAAAAAACAGTAAGGGTTTTCTGGGCCTGCAATGTTAAAAAACGGCCGGCGTTGCGTTTGTAATGATTGATTTCAACTATTTCTTTTTGCACAAGCAAAGAGCAAAAAGGAGGTTCGCTCTTTGTTCCTATCTTCGCCGCCCCAAACGTTCTTGAAAATGATCAGCAGACGGAATATTCGAGTGAAAGTGATGCAGACGATTTACACCTTGTCGACCCTTGACCACCAACTCAAACCGGGTGAACCCGTTAAAGCACTGCAAAAACATTTTGACCAGTCGAAAGACCTTCTTCTATACCTGAGTTTTTTCCTTACTGAAGTGGCCGGCTATGCGGAGAAGGATTCGTACCAGCGCCGCTCCAAACACCTGCCATCGGCCGAAGACCTGAATGTGAATACCAAAATTGCCGGCAACGAGCTGCTTTGGAAAATCAAGGAAGACCTTTCTTTCCGCCAGGAAGTGGAACGCTCCAAGCCCGAACATCGCATCGACAAAGACCTGGTGCGGAAAATCTACCAGCAACTCACCGAGTCCGCAGAATACAAGCAATACATTTCTTCCAATGAAAGGAATGGCAAAAGTGAAAAAGAGATCCTGGATTTTATTTTTCGCGACCTGATGCTGCAGAATGATTCCTTCATTTCGCACATCGAAGAAAATTTTATCAACTGGGACGACGACGGTGACATGGTGATCCAAACCCTGGACGACCTGTTGCAAAAACCCGGCTCGGTAAATTTTAGCCAAACACTTCCGGCCGACAAGTGGGACTTTGCCAAATCACTATTGACCACGGTGCTGGAAAAAGGAGAACACCTGGAATCTTTCATTATTCCCCGCCTGAAAAACTGGGACCCGGAGCGTATTGCCGCCCTCGACATGATCATCATGAAAATGGGCGTCGCCGAATTTTTATACTTCGAAACCATCCCGCCCAAAGTAACCATCAACGAGTACATCGACATCAGTAAGGAGTACAGCACCCAGCAAAGTGGGCAGTTTGTGAACGGTATTCTCGACAATATTCACAAAGAATTAATACGCACCAACCAGTTGCAAAAAAGCGATTTTAAAAAAGCGTGAGGATTTCCTCTATACATTTGCTTCGCAAAATTTTCTGACATGAAGTCCATCCTGCTATTCTTGTTTGCCGGCGTGTTGCTTGCCTGCAACGTATCCGACAAAAAGGCGACCGGCAAAGACGCTGAAAAACGTGCCGTAATAGAAAACGAAGGTCGCGACGCACTGGGCGACTCGACAAAGAGCACGACCATCGAATGGCTGGATCCTGTAGTCCAAAACCTGGGCAGCATGGAAAAAGGACAAATTGCCGAAATCACCTGGAAGTTTCGCAATACAGGCTCCAAGCCCCTGTATGTCACCAATGTTCATGCGCAGTGCGGCTGCACCACTCCCGATCCTCCCAAAGAGCCGATCGCTCCCGGTGCCGAAGGCGTAATAAAGGCCAAATTCAACAGCAGCAATTTCAGCGGGCATGTAAACAAGGAAGTGTATGTAGAGGCCAACAACAGCAACCGGAACAACAGCACCGACAACAAGCTGACCTTTACAGCCGATATTAAATAACCGTTCAATTTTAAATAACCGATAATGTTTTACGTACTACAAGCACAACCAGCAGGCCCGTTCGGCGGCATGTCGTCACTGATTTTCATGGGTATGATCATGCTGGTTTTCTGGCTGTTTTTCATTCGTCCGCAAGC
The DNA here is from genome assembly GCF_003628535.1 of Flavisolibacter nicotianae. Classification (GTDB taxonomy): domain Bacteria; phylum Bacteroidota; class Bacteroidia; order Chitinophagales; family Chitinophagaceae; genus Flavisolibacter; species Flavisolibacter nicotianae. Next base: position 136,809 of record NZ_RBCI01000006.1, on the reverse strand, counting down.
CAAAAAACAAAAGCAGCAAAAGCTGTTTATCGAAGACCTGAAGAAAGGCGACAAAGTTGTTACCATCGCCGGTATTCACGGCAAGATCAACCGCGTGAATGACGACGGTACCATTGAGCTGGAAATCAATCCGGGCAGCTATATCAAAATGGAAAAAAGTGCCATTTCCCTGGAAATGACACAGCAGGTCAACAAGGTTGCCACTGCGCCGGCAACAACGGAAAAGAAATAATCCGCGCCCCGGCACTAGGCCTCCTCGATCCCTCAAAAGCCTCCCCGCCCTCCAAAGGAGGGATTGGCCCGGCACAGACCCTTGCTTTTGCACGATACTTCAAAGCCTCCATCATACTTTAAGGTGGAGGCTTTTCGCTGCCGTTTGGTGACTTTACCAACGGCATTTTCTTTTGCCCCGGAGGGGCATCGTGTTAATAGAAAGAAAGAGTAGTAAAGGGAAAAAGCTTCGTAGGATCGTATTTTTTTATGTCACCAGCAACAGAATAACCATTGAGCTTCTGTTGCGACGCTCCGTTCAGCGTTCGGAACGCAGCCGGACAAAATAGAATTCCATCCCTTGAAGGGATGGAATTCTTCGATAAAAAAATCATCTTGCCCAAGCGGGCCCTGTGCGCAGCAGTTCCGTGTTCTAGAGGAGAGGGTTAGAAGTGAGGTGTATCTTTGCTCATGCCTGTCTTCACCGACCAGTTGAACAGAACCATAGAAATTCCCGAAACTCCCCGCCGCATCATTTCCCTGGTGCCTTCCCAAACCGAATTGCTGTACGACCTTGGCCTAGACGAAGAAGTGATCGGCATCACCAAATTTTGCTTGCATCCCGAGCGTTGGTTCCGCACCAAAGAGCGCATCGGTGGCACCAAGAATCTCAATCGTGAAAAAATTTGTGCGTTGCAACCCGACCTGATCATCGCCAACAAAGAAGAAAATAGCCGTGAGCAGGTCGACGAACTGGCGAAGCGATTCCCGGTGTGGGTAAGTGATGTGCAGAACCTGGACGATGCGTTGCAAATGACCCGGAGCATTGGCCATCTGACCGGCACTGCGCAAAAGGCCGGAGAACTTGCGGCCCGGATAGAAACAGAGTTTGAAGAACTTGATGTCCCTGAGGCACGGCTCCGAACAGCTTACCTTATCTGGAAAGATCCGTACATGACGGTGGGTGACGACACCTTTATTCATCACCTGCTGGAAAAAGCTGGCTTTCAAAACCTGTTTGCCGGCCGGCAGCGGTATCCAGAAACCAGTATCGCCGCGCTGAAAGAGCTGAACTGCGAGGTCCTTCTCCTCTCCTCCGAGCCCTACCCTTTCGGCCAAAAACACCTGAACGAATTGCAGGCCCTTTTACCGCATACTAAAGTAGTTCTTGCCGATGGCGAATTCTTTAGCTGGTATGGCAGCCGCCTGCTGTTGGCACCAGCCTATTTTCGCCAACTGCACCGGCAAATCGGGACCTTGCAGTAAATTCGGCTCATGCAGGAAAGCGATAAGCCTTCGCGGAAAAAGCAGTTTTTCCCCATTAACACCGATCTGCGGTACTACCTCAAAACCCACGGCAGGGAAACGGCCTTGCCCGTCTCCTACAACGACCTGCTGCACATTGCCTATGCCGTTCCGATCCTGGATAAAGCAGGAAAAGACACCCTGTGGGAAAAAGCACTGTACGATAAAGAGCACTGGTCGAACATCAAGCAGGGACTGATCAACCTGTATGCAATTTTAAAAACTGAAGGCGATTACAGTTTCACCAAGCATCTCGACGTGGCCCGGGTAGACTATTGCACCTTTGGCAACTCGCACCCGTTCCGCATCCGCATCGTGAACCGCTACAACGATAATTACGATCACTACTATATCAAAAGAGAGGATGCATCCCGTGTGTATGGCCTCGAACTCGAGCACATTCTATCGCCCAACCGGATGTCGTTTTACACGCACAAGGGAACGCTGGTGGAAGAACATATTGCCGGAATTCCGGGCGACGTGTTTATCCGGGATTATTTCGAACGCACCGAAACCAACAAGATCCGCATTGCAAAAGAATTTGTGAAGTTCAATGAACGCTGTTTCCTGCGCCTGCTCGGCGACATGCGCAGCTACAATTTCGTAGTGGCCATCACACCCGACATCGAGGACTACCAGTACCGCATCAGAGCCATTGACTTCGACCAGCAGTCGTATGAAGGACGTAAAAATCTTTACCTGCCGCAGTTTTTCAAGGAAAACAATCCCTTTGTCGAACTGACGCTCAAATACCTGAATGCTGAATCCATTGAACAATACAGGGCAGAAGAACGAACCCTGATCGCCTACCGGATCGCCGCTTCACGCTACCGCATTATGGACTTGCTGAAGATTATGTCGAAAGACCAGATCTCTACCGACGAAAAAAGGGTACAACTGAAAAACGAACTGGGCGAGCATTTCCAGACAACGGCGTTCAACCGGTGCAAGACCATGGGAGAACTGGTGAAGACCGTGCTTCGCGTTGCACTGCGCCCCTACCTTTCCCGCATCCAGCGAAACCTTGGAAAAATCATTGACTGACGCAGCAAAGACTATTGATCAATTCCAGTCCGAATCAACCAGTTCCAGTTCATCCACGTGGGGCAAGTGCACCGAAAGACGGCATCCCTTCCCTGGCGCCGATTGTATTGAATGTTTGCCATTGAACGCTTTGACCCGGCTGGAAATGTTATTCAGCCCAATACCGCTGTACTGGCCACCAGGTTCAAAACCCCTTCCGTTGTCTTCGATCACCAGGTGTGTTTCCGTCTCTGTTTGCGACAAGCTCACCTTCACGGTGGTCGCCTTTGCATGTTTGACCACATTGGTGATTTGCTCCTGCGCTATGCGGTAAAGCGCAAGGCTCACCTCCTTGCCGATGGGATGGCGGTATTTCCCGACGGTAAAATCAATGTTCAGCGTTGTGCAGTCGGAAACATTTTCGAACAGGGCCTGGAGGGAATCGATAAGCGATTTCGTTCCCAGCGTTGGTGCCGATAAACTATGGGAAAGGCTGCGGATTTCTTTGATGCAAAGCATCAGGAAATCAATAGAACGGCGGATCCACTCCTGCCGTCCTTCTTCACGCTGCAGCGCTGTTTCAAGGTAAAGCTTCACGGTGGTCAGGATCTGGTTCACGTTGTCGTGGAGTTCGTGCCCAATGCTTTCCCGCTCCCGTTCCTGCGCCACGATGATCTGCTTGGTCAGGATGCGCTGGTACCGCTTCTGTTCATTTTGCAGTTTTTGCGTTATCCGTTTGTGCTGGGTAATATCGCGGATAATGACCAGGGTATTTTTTTGATCGCGGCCATCCTGTAGCGGCGACGAGGAGATGTAACCGATAAACTTGCCGCCATTCAGGCAATGAAACAACACTTCATTATCCTGTAAACGAAGGCCTGTGCCTTCCTCATTCACCCAATCCACTTCCGGCTCTGCCTTTGCGAAAAGCTGCAGGAAGGAAATATTTTGTCCATTCATGACCGAAAGCCCGAACATCCTGATTGCGGCAGGGTTCATATCCTGCACGTAGCCGTCCGGTTGCAGAAGCAAAATGGCATCCTGGCTGCTTTCAAAAATGGAACGGTATTTTGCCTCGCTTACTTTTACCACTTTCAACGTGCGTTTCCGTTCCCGGAATGCAATGAAAACGGCCAGGAGAAAAATGAAAAGCAGGAGGCTGATGGCGGCCCCAAAGAAATATTCCCGTTTTGCCCGCAGGTGAAACTTGGCCAGCACATCGCTCTCACTGGTTCCAACCGTGGCAATAATTGGAAGAAATTTCAGTTTGCGGTAGCTGAAAAAAGTCGGGATGTTGCGGATCGCATCCCGTGCATAATAGTTACCGATCGGTCTTTCACCGACATGCCCGAAAAGCGGGCTTTTGCGGATGTTCTCGCCACTGCTCTCTTTCATACCGGTGCGCCGGGAGTAGGTAATCCCGTCAGGCGAAATGAGCGAAAGAATATCGTTCTCATTTAAACTGGCCTGCGAGTAAAATGACATGAAATTTGACGGCAGCAACTGTATGGCAATACAACCGCGGAACCGCCCCCTGTTGTCGCGGATGCCGCGGCTAAACACAATCACATTCTGTTTTAAGCTGCGCGACATATACGGTTTGGTCATGACCAGCGAATCCGGTGTTTTTTTGTGAATGGCGAAAAAAGGCCGGTCGCCGATGTTGAGGTTAAGAGACACCAGTCGCAACGGGTATCCCAGTACGACCTTTCCCGTGCTGTCGGTAATGATCAGTCCATTGAACGCAGGGACAGAGAGTACACCGCTGTTCAGCATTCGGTTCAAGTCGAGCTTATGTCCCTGTTGCAGGTATTCCGCTTTTATCAGCCGCAAGGTCGCATCCGCATCGCGAACGGTGCGGATGGTGTGTTGTTCCAGCGCAATCGCCAGGTTGCTGCTGTGCTGGATGGCAGCGCTGATCGTTTCGTTGCGGTCGCTTTCGATCTGCCGTGTCAGTTGCGTCCAGATCAGGAAATTTAGCAACAGGTAAAGGCCCAGTAGCAGGCCCATGAAGGTGCGGTTTCGTTTTAAAAACAAGTTCATGGCCTGGGAAATACAGGTTGAAATCGTGAAGAATCCGGTAAACCCGGGCAACCTACTCGACAACATTGCTGGTCAAAACAGGCGTATTGCGCCATACTCACATGATCATATGCTGAAGAAAATCGATCGGCTTTCATGAAAAGAAGTTTGATAGAATCAGGCACGAACAAAAAAGATCACCGGGATGCTGTTTTTGAAAAAGCCTGAGCGGGTGGATAGGCAAGGAGAACAAGGAGTGTTTTTCCTTGGCACAGGCTTATACGGCAGTGTTTCATATTCGTGGTGTTTGCATTGGTTGCCTTCTGGATGCTGCAGCAGGATAGCCGGGCAGCAAACCGACAAATCAAAACAGGAAAGTAAAAATAATCATGTAACCACAGGGAAGAACAGACCGGATTTTTCACTAATTAATGGAAACTACCTAGCCGCACCTAAGGTGGCCATCGCAGGGCAAACGGCCGTTAAGCAATCGAACCGTTGAGAAGGTGCCACCGGTTTTGTCTTCGTTCACTCTATTTCAAAATCCTTATCTTAGCCCCTCTTTACGATTGCCTGCTTTGGTTCGTTAATCATTAATCACTATACATCCCGAACGTAAAAAATGAAGAAATACTCAACCGGGGTGCTTTTTGGAGAAGAACTCAAAGCACTCTTACAGGACGCAAAGGACAACAACTTCGCCTTGCCGGCTGTGAACACCATTGGCACAGACAGCATCAATGCCACGCTGGAAACGGCTGCCAAAGTCAACTCCCCTGTTATCATCCAGTTTTCCAATGGCGGTGCACAATTCATTGCCGGTAAAGGAATGCCCAATGACAACCTGCAGGCCAACATTTCCGGTGCCATCAGCGGCGCCCTGCATATCCACAACGTGGCAAAATATTATGGCGTGTCGGTTGTGCTGCACACGGACCATGCCGCCAAAAAATGGCTGCCCTGGATCAGTGGCCTGATCGATGCCGGCGAGCAGTTTTACAAAGAAAAAGGCCAGCCTCTTTTCTCTTCCCACATGCTCGACCTCTCGGAAGAGCCGATCGAAGAAAACGTGGAAACCTCCGTTCAGTATTTCAAACGCATGGCGCCCCTGGGTATGGGAATCGAGATCGAGCTCGGTGTAACCGGTGGTGAAGAAGACGGCGTGGACAACTCCGGCGTGGAAAATGACAGGCTGTACACGCAACCGAAAGAAGTGGCCTATGCTTACGAAGAGTTGCGCAAAGTCGGCGACCTGTTTACCATTGCCGCTGCCTTCGGCAACGTTCACGGTGTGTACAAACCGGGCAATGTGGAATTGCGTCCGGAAATTTTAAATAACAGCCAGCAATATATCCAGGAACAATTCGGTACGGGTCCGAAGCCGGTATATTTTGTTTTCCACGGTGGCAGTGGTTCGCCGCAAAACCAGATCCGCGAAGCCATCAGTTACGGGGCAATCAAAATGAACCTGGACACCGACCTCCAATGGGCCTTCTGGGAAGGCGTGCTGGGCTTCTATAAAAAGAACGAGCATTACCTGCAGGGCCAACTGGGCAATCCCGAAGGAGAAGACAAACCCAATAAGAAGTTTTACGACCCACGGGTTTGGCTTCGCAAAGGGCAGGAAACGTTCTCGAAGCGCCTGGAAGTGGCTTTCGACGACCTGAACTGCATTAACCGCAACGCTTGATGTCAAACGGCAGGCGTGAGACGTCAAACCGGCGAAAAGTTTATTTTATCAAACCCCTGCGAATTTGCAGGGGTTTATTTTTTCCAATGCCTCGCAAAACAGGTGAATAAAGAATTGCTGATTTTAGATGTATTTCCGTTTCATCTTTCTTTCTTCAGTCAGCCTGTTCGTTGAAACAAGGGGTAAAGAAAGGAAGCACTGCAACGTTTGATTATCCTTGTTCACCGGGTCTGCGGTTCATTCTCTCCTATCTTTGCACAACCCTTTTAGCTTGCTATAAACCCCAAACTATATGGCCTCCAAACACATTCTTGAGCTCCTCGGCGACAAGGCTGAGTTCCTGCTAAACCATGTATCTACTACGGTTCCCAAAATCGATCTTCACCTGCCTTCACCCACGCATGTTGATGACATCTGGATCGCCAGCAATCGCAACAACCAGGTTTTACGCAGCCTGCAAAACCTTCTCAACCACGGACGGCTTGCCGGCACCGGGTATTGCAGCATTTTCCCGGTAGACCAGGGAATTGAACACAGCGCCGGGTCGGCCTTTGCACCCAACCCCATTTATTTCGACCCGGAAAATATCATTCGCCTGGCTTTTGAAGGCGGCTGCAATGCTGTAGCTTCCACATTTGGTGTGTTGGGTATCATGAGCCGCAAGTATGCACACAAAATTCCTTTTATCGTCAAAATCAACCACAATGAATTCCTGAGCATGCCCAACCGGTACGACCAAACTCTTTTCGGTACCGTAAAAAGCGCCTGGGACATGGGTGCCGTGGGCATCGGTGCCACTATCTACTGGGGCAGTGCCGAAAGTGCACGGCAACTGAAGGAAATTGCCGAAGCGTTTCAACTGGCTCACGAACTCGGCCTGTGCACCATCCTCTGGTGCTATACCCGCAACAATGGATTTAAAGTCGATGGTGTTGACTACCACACATCGGCCGATCTTACCGGTCAGGCCAATCACCTCGGCGTAACACTGCAGGCCGATATCATCAAACAAAAATTGCCCACCAACAACGGCGGCTATCTGGCTACCAAACACGGTAAGACGCACAAGCTGGTCTACGAAAAACTCACCTCAGATCATCCCATTGATCTGACCCGCTACCAGGTTTTGAATTGCTACAGCGGACGGGTAGGCCTGATCAACAGCGGCGGCGAGAGCAAGGGCCAAAGCGATTTGCAGGAAGCCGTGGCCACCGCGGTGATCAACAAACGGGCGGGTGGCATGGGTCTTATCCTGGGCCGGAAAGCTTTTCAGCGTCCGTTTGCAGAAGGCGTACAGTTCCTGAACCTGATCCAGGATGTTTACCTCGACGAAAGCATTACCATCGCGTAATGTTGCCGGATGCACAACGGTAACATCTTTGTGTTGCAACAGGTCAGCAATCGGCAATTGGCAAGGATGGTGACCCGACTGCAAACGCCTTCGTATTCTCATTTTTAAATAGCATAAGGGTCGTCGTCATTCTCCTGTTGAAGTTCAAACCGGTTCGCAAACAGAAGTACGGACTCCATAGTGTAACAGGCAAAGCCGGTTGTCGTATTATTTCTTTAACGTAAAATCATCTATAGTTTACTGCCCCCGAAAAGCGAACGGGCAGGACGTCTGGCAGGGAATTGTGCTGTGTGCAGATTCTGCAATGGCGGATCGGCGGATCAATCTTTGGCATTATAATTAATGTACAATTCTATCACCGCCTGTGAAAAAAATCGGAACGATGATCGTGCGACAATGGAAACCGCCACCGTGCCTACGTCACATGGTTAATGACAAAACCGCTTTCAGCAAGACTGGACCGGAAGCAACAGGATCGGCGATGTTAACCGAAGAAAAACGCGGCGTATATGAACCTGATTGATGTTATGCTGCTACTGATCGTGGCATTGGCCATGTGGGCAGGTTGGGTAAAAGGATTTATTGTCGGCATTACCGACCTTGTCATCTGGCTTGGAAGTTTGCTCACCGGATTTATCTTTTACCAGAATGTAGCTGAAGGACTGCACAAACTCATCCCGGCCTCTGGTGCCTGGCTTTTTCCCATTGGTTTTTTGGTCACGGTTGTTTTATCACGTATTGTCCTCTCACTGATCTTCAATTTATTTATTCACCGCACAGACCCGGACGTACACCAGTCAACGGCCAACAGGGCCTTCGGTGTGATCCCGGGCCTTATTACCGGTTCTATCTATGCCGCAATCGTTGCGGCCCTGCTTCTGAGTGTGCCCATGTGGAACGGCCTGGCCAAAGAAGCAAGGGAAAGCAAGATCGCCAACCAACTGGGTGTGCAGATAGCCTGGCTCGACGAAAAGTTCTCCCCCATTTTTGGTGAAGCTGCGAAGGAAACCATGAACCGGCTGACGGTAAAGCCATCGGAGTCGGACGAAACCGTGGACCTTCACTACACCGTAAAAGATCCGCAGGTGCGTCCCGACCTGGAAGCGCAGATGCTGGTGTTGGTGAACCAGGAACGGACTCGTCGCGGCCTGCCTGCGCTGAAGCCAGACCCAGCGCTTTCGTCGGTTGCCCGTGCTCACTCTGCCGACATGTTTGCCCGCGGCTATTTTTCGCACTACACACCCGAAAAAGCCGACCCGTTCGACCGGATGAAAAAAGCGCACATCACGTTTCTCGCCGCCGGCGAAAATCTGGCGCTGGGCCGAACGCTGAAGATCTGCCACGAAGGACTGATGAACTCTCCCGGCCACAAGGCCAATATTCTGAATCCTTCGTTCGGGAGGCTGGGCATCGGCATCCAGGATGGCGGCATCTATGGGCTGATGATCTCGCAGGAATTCAGGAACTAACCGATTAGTAAAATTTCCCGGCAGTTACGACTGGGTTTTGCCTGCTTCTGAATGCACGCATATGCTACGAACGAGTGATTTCAGAAACAACGAAACTGCTAGCGATCATGCTTCTGGGTTATGAAATTCGCTGCAAAGTCGTTATCATTGTCCGGACGAAAAACATGCAAACTCCAGCATGTTGACGCAAACAACCAAAGGCTATGGAACAGCAAGAACAACTGCTTTTAGAGACCCTCCTCAATGTAAATAAAAGAAAGAGACGCGACCTTCTCCCTGTATGGATGAAAGTTTTTATCTGGATTTTCATGATCATTGGCGTTATAGCACCCGTCTGCCTGTTGGCTGGACTTTCAGGTACCAAACTTCGACTCGCACTCTATGGATTGGAAAGCAATGATTCTTTGTCATTCCCTGGAATGGTTATCCTGCTGTTGTTCATTTTGAAAGGGATTGTTGCCTTTGGCCTATGGACTGAAAAAGATTGGGCTATAACATTGGGAATGGCAGATGCAATGGTGGGAATTGCTATTTGCGTTTATATCACAGCGATAGCACCTTTTGTAAACAACCACTCAGCTTTTGTCCTGAATTTACGACTCGAACTGGCAGTACTTATTCCGTATTTAATCAAGCTGCGGAAAATTAAATCCCAATGGATTTATAGTGATGTGGACCTTGCCTAAGCAGTTTCACACCTTAGTGCTGGTTTTCACTATCGACAGCGAGTAGGCACTTGGTCTTAGAGAACCGCAATAACAAAATCCAGGGACTTCATGCAACCATTACATGCCAAGATCACAGGCAACAAAACAATTCTTCGCTAAAATCCTCATGGAAGGTTTGTTACAAAAAATGCATGCGCCTTCCACCATTTCCCTGGTCGATTGGCTACAGCAAAAATCAACACGACCTGCTCATTTCTGCAGATAGCCGGCCTGCCCCGGTGACGGTCACAGCCCGGTAGTTTAGAGAAACAGGATTTTTACGGGCAGAACCTAATACCGCGGCCCGCTCACCGCCCGTCGAATCAGCGCGACAATTAAAGTAAAAATCGCCGAACCAATCACCGCCCAAACAACCGGGAAAGGTTTGCCTTCAATAGTGATTTCAAAAATTCTGGGAAAGCCCATTTTCGCGGCCAGCCAAAGGCCGAGATAGGCACCGATAAAGCCAACAATAATCGAAACAAGGCATCCGCCCAGGTCGTAACCTGCCAGCGACTGGCCAATGGAACCGCAGATAGCGGCAATCAAAAGGAGAACTAAAAATCCGATAAGTGTCATTGCTTTTCGTTTAAATGTGTACAATCCCTTCGCATCTTCCTTTCCTACGCAGGAAGAGTATCAATGTTTATACCACAGGCGGCGTTGCTATGGCTCAAGCCGCTGGAAACAGGACCAGCATTCAAACCATTGCTCTTGACGTACGCACAGGCAACGGACTTTATTTGGAATTAGAACCGAGCCATCGCGAATACGACGGTGTTTGAGAAAATTCTGAATCTTTTTTTCTCTGCCTGTAACCTTTTTCGATCTTGCTTACACTGTTTGGAAAAGGAGTTTATGCTATTTACCGCAATCGTTCTATTTGCCCTGGCCGCCGTTCTGGGTATCCTGATCCTGAAAAACTGGCTGACATCGTCCAACACACCACGCACCGTCATTTATGTACACGGCTTGTTTGCAGCCATCGCAGTGCTGTTGTTGCTCATCCAGGTCATCCGGCATCCCAATACGGCACTACGCACAAGTTTCGTCTTTTTTGCGGCCGCGGCGGCAGGCGGACTTTACATGTTTTTCCGCGATCGAAAGGGAAAGTTCAGCCCTACCTGGCTGGCGGTTGCGCATGGACTGATTGCCGTTACTGGCTTTGTTTTTCTCCTGTTGAACGTACTTTAAACCCGAAACATGAAAGTTTTTGGACATCCACTTCACCCGTTGTTTATCCATTTCCCGACAGCCCTGCTGCCGATGGATCTTGTGTTGTCGTTTCTGCATTTCTCCACCGGAAACGAACGGTTTGCACTCGCAGGATATTATTGCCTTGCCGGCGGCATGATGACCGGCCTCGCTGCCATTGCAACAGGGCTACTGGAGCTAACAACCATTCCCCGGTCAAACAAACCGGCCCTTGGCAGTGCCCTGGTCCATGGATTTACCAACGGGTTCCTGCTCCTGGCGTTTGGCGTGATGGCGTATAAAGAGTGGAAGGTATACCCGCAGCCTTTTGTGATTACCCCTTCTATCCTGGCTGTGAAAGGAATTTTGGTGCTAGCGCTTTTTATCGGAAATTACTTAGGTGGCCAGTTGATCTACCGCCATTTTATCGGCATCGAACACAAACAATTAGAACATGGAAAAACTGCAGATGAAAACAGGCCTGTTGCCCGATGAAGAAATCATCCGGAAGATTTTGGAGGGGGAGACAGCGTTTTTTGAAGTGCTGATCAGGCGGTACAATGCCCTGCTCTACAAAATAGCCCGTTCGTATGGACTCAAGCACCACGACGCGGAAGACGTCATGCAGGAAACGCATTTTGCGGCCTATACCAGGCTCGCGACGTTTCGCAATGAAGCCAGTTATAAAACCTGGCTTACCCGGATCCTGCTTCATCAATGCTATCATAAACTGAACTATGGCTTTGGCAAATACGAAGAAGCCAATAACGATTTGCTCACGGAAAACACGCTACCCATGCATGGACCGGCCAAACAGAACACGGAGCGGAGTGTAATCAACAAAGAACTGGCGAAGGTGCTCGAAGAATGCCTGCAACAACTGCCTATTTCCTATCGCAGCGTTTTTGTGCTGCGGGAGATAGAAGGATTCAGCGTGTCTGAAACGGCAGACCTGCTCCGTCTTACACCCACCAATGTAAAAGTGCGGCTGAACAGGGCAAAAGCAATGCTGCAAAAAAACCTGGAGAAGTATTACTCGGCCGTTGATATCTATGAATTCAATCTTGTGTATTGTGATGGCATTGTAAACGCTGTTTTTGAGAAGATCAACCGTTACCAGCAATAATGTTATGGAAGTAAAAATGTTTGTGCACAACAGCCCCGATGCGGCCGAAAAAGCACTCAACGACTGGCTGCCCAGCCAGAAGATCAAGGTTTGTTACGTGACGCAGTCGCAGTGCGAAAAGCAGGGACGCTTTGTCATTGTGGTTTCCGTGTTTTACGAAAAACAATGAGCTCATGGTGGAGCCGCCGTTTATTCCTTGCTACCGGCCCATCCATTTCTTAAACTCGCCGGTTCTTTCCTTGCTGATGACAACATCGCTGCCCAAAACGGCGGGCTTGAGCTGCAGCTTAAGTTTTCCGTTGAAATAGCTGTGAATTTGCACAACGGAACGAAGATGGACCAGGTAACTCCGTCCCGCACGGAAAAAAAACTTCGGATCAAGCATCTGTTCCAGTTCTTCAAGCGTGTAGTCAATCGTGTATTTCTTGCCGTCGGCAGTGACCAGGTAGTACAATCGACCGTCCACAAAAAAATAGGCAATTTCACTGGTATCGATCGTCACAAACCGCTGCCCCAGCTTCACCAGGAATCGTTCGCGGTACTCCGGCTGTTTCAGTTGTGCCTGCAACTCTTTCACCAATACATTTACATCGAATGCAGGCAATGCGGGCTGCTTTTGGTGAACATCGCGGTACTTCTGCATGGCTGCTTTCAGGTCTTCTTCTTCCACTGGTTTCAGCAGGTAATCCACGCTGTTTACCTTGAAGGCCCTGATCGCATATTCATCGTACGAGGTGGTAAAGATAACCGGGCTCCTCACCTGTAGCTGGCGGAAGATCTCAAAGCTTTGCCCGTCGGATAGTTCGATGTCCATCAGGATCATGTCCGGCGCCGGGTGGGTTCGCAGCCATTCTACCGATGAACGGATGCTTCCGGTCACGCCGACAACCGCGGCTTGCGCTTCGACAGCACGCAAGGTGCTGCGCAGTTTTTCTACGGCCAGTGCTTCGTCTTCAACGATCAATACGTTCATATACGTTGGTTTGAAGAAGTGGAAGAATGACGATGAATTCATCAGCCGTTTCGCGAATAACGGGCTCCTGCTGGTTGAGCAGTTTGTATTTCGTCATGATCGTGCTCAGGCCAACTTTGTTGGACTCCAGCACATTGATCTTTTTCTGCAAATTGTTGGACACGCATAACTGCCGGTCGGACGTGATGGCAATCGTGATCGTCAACGGCTGCGCGGCCTCAATCGTATTGTGCTTGACCGCATTTTCCACCAGTAGTTGCAGGCTCAATACCGGCAACAGACTGGCCCGGCTTTCCGCATCCACCTGCACCTGCAGGTGAAGGCCTTCACCGAAGCGGGTTTTTAAAAGGTGAAAATAGGATTGCACAAAATCCAGTTCTTTCTGCAGCGACGTCAGTTCGGCCTCGTTGGCTTTTAAAAGGTAGCGGTAAACCTTGCTCATTTCCGCGAGAAATTTTTTTGCTTTCTGCGGGTCGATGCTGATAAGCGATGAAACGGTATTGATGCTGTTAAACAAGAAATGCGGGTTTACCTGCTGCTTCAACGAATCAAACTGGCTCTGGAGATTCAGCCGCAACAATTCTTCCCGCTCCTGTTCCAGTTTGCGCAGGCGGTTAAAATTGGAAAATCCTTCGTAGATACCTGTTTGCAACAGGGCCAGCAACAGGCCGCCAATCGCTGACAGGACAAAGAACTGCGGCTGGTTGCCGGCGTGCATCCCGCGAACCCAGTGAAAGAGATTGAACGTAAGCGGGATTAAAATCGCATTGCTGATAAAAAGATAGAGGCAGGTTGTCCAGAAGCGTTTCCGTCCCTGCACGAAAGCGGGAAACGTTCGATGCATTGCAAGAATAATGAAACGGCCGGTTTCCAAAATCACCAGGACAAAAACAAGGTATAAAGCGATATAAACTATCTCTGCCCCCAGCGGCCGCTTCCCCCCGCCCGAATCGGCAATAAAAAGATTCAGCAGCAAGAGCGCTACCCCGCCAACCCGTATCCACTTGTCGTTGAAACGATCCATGTACCTGTTTGTCACGAAACTTAAAACGTTTTCTTTACATGCCGAAATGATGAACGCCAAACAGCAGGAAATTACCGGCTTTCCTTATAGCTATCGATCTGCAAACGCATTTTCCGGTCGCTCATTTTTTCCATCGCCACGGTCAGGAAAAGTTTGCCATCCTTTGCTTCCAGTACAAAGGTTGCCTCCCTTGTTTCCCCGTTTGTCTTGGCCAGGAGTGAACCGAAAGTTACCTGCCCACTTTTGTATGCCTCTTTCCAGTTGCACTTGAGGTTTTTGACATCGCCTTCGATGATGTCATCGTCTCCCTGCTTTAAACGGACGATGATGTGGCGCGGCGTCAGTTCCACTGTCGTAGGCAGGTCCTTCACATCTGCCACCTTCCCTTCCGAATCGATGAATTCCGTTTTGGCAGACGTCAGCGTGAGGCTTTTTTCACATTGCGCCTGCGACGAAAAAGCCAGCAGGAATAAAATTCCGGATGTGGCGAGGAGTTTTTTCATTGTGAACGATTTTGGGCTTACTAAACAGGGGCAAGGTAGAACGGCAGCACAGTGAAAGAAAGAGCAGTATGCGCAAAGCGACCAAACGTTCAAGTCAACCGATCGAATCAAGGTGCGAAACACTGTTTAACAAATCCGGAAAGCGCATTACCGGTCCTGCGGCGCAATGTTCCGATACGCTTCCAGCCGGGCTGCAAATTTTTCCATTTGCACCGGTTTCACCAGCGGGTCTTTTTTGGCCGGGTACTTTTCTAAAAGTTCTTTGGGTCGCACCGGACGCCTTTCAAATCCACCACCGCAATTGGGACAAACATTGTGAAGGACTTTTTCCACGCAGTCAGCGCAGAACGTACACTCGAAGGTGCAGATCATGGCTTCCCTGCTTTCGTTCGGCAGGTTTTTGCCGCAGTTTTCACATACAGGTCGCATTTCCAGCATAAGCACTATTTAGGCATTCAAAAATAGGATTCACAGCAACAGCACAAAGGCCGCCAACTTTTCCGTCCGCTACAGTGCAACGCAACACCTACGATTCGCGATGGCGAAACGAAACTTCACACAGTCTTTTGGCGAACCGGGGTGTACTCCTCTTGCCTTTGGATTAACCAGAAGAAATCTTTGTAGACCGGAACGGCATCGCAACAACCGATTCCGCGAACAGCACAAAACAATACAATGGAAACGCTCACTTTACAACGCAACTACTCAAAAGGCATTCGCCTGTGGCACTGGTCAACCTTCCTGGTCGTCACACTGCTCCTGGCGACCGTCCTGGCAGGCAAGTTTTTCCTGAACAGTTATACAAACGGGTTCCTGATCAAAGACCGCCTGGCAAAACAGGGCGTTGCCGTCAACATGGGCGAAGCCTTCTCCGTTTCCGATGCTATCGGTAAACCCATTTGGCAGTTACATACCGTGCTTGGTTACTTTCTTGCAGGCTTGTTTGTATTCCGGATTGTCATTGAAGTCTTCCAACCTAAAAAACAAACACTCGCATCCCGTTTTAGAAAAGCATGGAGAGAGCGCAAGGGCCAAAAGAGAGGATCATGGCAGGTCTTTCTTGTTCCCGCGATTTATAGCCTTTTCTACCTGCTGTTGACCGCCATCGTTGCCAGCGGATGCTGGCTGGCATTCACGAGAACCGCATCGGCCGATGCGGTTCATGCGGTTAAAGAATTTCACCAGCAATGTTTCTTTGTGCTCCTGGTCTTTCTTTTCGTGCATTTGGCCGGAGTCATCAGGGCCGAACGAAGACAACACAAAAACCTTGTTTCGGCAATGATCCACGGCGGAGAACTTCCCGTCGCCAAAGAGAAAGAAAGAAGTCCAAATCGGAGAGCAGACGTATGCTGATAAGTCGTTTTGCTGTTCTTTGTAACGGGTTCGAAACAGGCGTCCATTCACCGCAATCACCGGCTGAGGTTTTTCCCTGCATTTTTAGCCATTCTTCTTTGGAAAATCTTATTGCGCATCTTAGGTAAGCGGGCAAACAAACCGGCGATCACAACCACCTTCCATTTTGACAGGCGTTTTCCTGCGAGACACACGGTCATCCAAACAAAAAGAGCCTGCAGTTGCAGACTCTTTGAGGAGGAGGTGTTTTGTATTTTACTAATTCGTTGTATCCTTTTTTTGCTTGCTCTTTCCGATGCCATATCCGACACCGGCACCCAGCACACCACCGATAACGGCACCGGCTGCCCGGTTTTTCTTATTCAGGATCGCACCCAGTACGGCACCACCGGCTCCGCCAATGACAGCGCCCTTTGTGGATTTGCTCCAGCCTTTGTCCTGTGTTGCGCCAGGTTGTGTAGCCGGTGCAGAGGCTGTTCCGGAGGCGCCACCTGTTGCCGCTCCCTGGTCACCGGTTCCGGTAGAAGCAGTGCCCGAAGGTGCAGGGTTTGTTTGCGGCTCCGAACTTACAGGAGCAGGAGTCTTAGGCGATGCTGATTTAGTTGTGCGGCGGGTAGTCGTCTGCTGTGGCACCCGCACTTCGCGGATAACGGTAACCGTTTTCGTTGGTGCCGGCGCTTGCTGCTGAGCCTGCTGGGTTTGCTGCGACTCGTTGGCGGCAGCCAACTCGTTTTGCGCCTTCCAGTGCTGGAACTCTGCCAGGCCGGTCGTATCGGCCGCCATGGTCGTCGTTTGCGTAGACTGGATGGTGCGGGTTTCTGTTTCTGCAGGTTTGCTGTTACACGCCGCTGCGAACAATGCGAGAGATAAGATGGGGAGATATTGTTTCATGCTTTTGGTTTTATGTATTCGCAAGTTCGTACTTGCAGACCAATAGACCCCAAAAGCACACCAATGTTTGATAGGTTCTTGTTAAAAACCGTTAAAGAATGACTTCTGAAATATGACAAGAGCAGGAAAACAGGAAGCGATAAACCCCGGATGGTCCGGGGTTTATCGCTTTGCTTCTTTGGCCCGGTGGCAAATAACTTCGATGGAAAAACTAAACGCCAGCGCAAAGGCAATCCCCTGCCAAATGGAATGATCTCTGACAAAAGCGATGATCATCATTACAAAGCAAAAAACGCTGACCGAGACCGTTAATGCATTCTTTTCAGTAAAATATTGTTTCATGTGCCGAATAGTTAAAGATGGGTTTTTATATGGATTTTACACAAGGTATTCTGGTGGCAAAAGTAGGCTCCGAAACCGAACGGTATTCCCTTCATCGGCAAAACCCGAAATTTCTTCGACCAATTCCCGCAAACCCTTTCTCGTGCTGCATTTGCGCAGGAATAGGACCATGCGGCAAGCAAACCCATGAAAAAACAATGGTTGTTATATCCCCTTTTTTCATGGCTTCAACGAAATATTGCGCCGTTATGCCTCATGGTTTTTACTTTTACGCCTTTACAAAAAACAGGAAGGCATGAAACCAAATGATTTTATTTTCTCGAACGCACCCGAGCCCCACCGTCTTCGTACCAAACAAATCCTGAAACAACACCCCGAAATCAGGACCCTGATTGGAAAAAACGTGTACAGCATTTTTGCCATACTTTTTTTAGTAAGCTTCCAGGTTACCCTTGCCTGGTTTGTCAACGATAAGTCCTGGTGGTGGATCGCCGGTGCCGCCTATTTTGCCGGTGCCTTTGCCGACCACTCGCTGTTCGTCATGATCCATGAAGCCACGCACAAACTGATTTTTAAGGGAACCGTTGCCAACCGGCTGGCGGGAATCCTGGCCAATATGCCGCAGATCTTCCCAAGCTCTGTTGCCTTCGAACGCTACCATATCAAGCACCACTCCTTCCAGGGTGTGCATGAGCTCGATGCCGACCTGCCGAACCGCTGGGAGGCAAAACTGATCAACAATTATTTTATCGGCAAAGCGATCTGGTTTCTTTTCTACCCGCTTTTCCAGGCCTTCCGCGTTGCCCGCCTGAAAGAAATCAAACCTTTCGACGGCTGGATGGCGTTGAACTGGGCGGCCAATATTTTGTTTACCGCTGCCATCTGGTATTTCCTGGGTGGGAAAGCCGTGGCTTTCCTGACACTTAGCTTTTTCTTCTCCGTGGGTCTTCACCCGCTGGGCGGCCGCTGGATCCAGGAACATTATCTTGTAAAAGGTCACCAGGAAACATATAGCTACTACGGCCCGCTGAACAAGATCGCGTTTAACGTGGGTTATCACAACGAACACCACGATTTTCCGTCCATTCCCTGGAACAAATTGCCATTGATCCGCAAACAGGCGACGGAGCACTACGACACGCTGCATTACCATATGTCGTGGACGAAACTGTTCTTCCGCTTTTTGTTTGATAAGGAACTTTCATTGTGGTCACGGATTATCCGGAACAACCGCGGAAAAGTAAAACTGACAGACGAATCGAAACCGGACATTGATATGGTGGTTGTAGAGGCCAAAGAGGAAGAACTCGTGAAAACTGCCTGACCGGCAAAATGATTGTGGCTTGCCAAACCATATATCAAGCGGGCAAATAACCAAAACCACCTGTGCCAAATAAGAAGACCATGAACAACCGACATATCCTGTGGGCCGATGATGACATTGATGATTTGATGCTGATGCGTCATGTACTGCATGACCTGGGCGATGACTACAACATTAGCGAAGTGCACAATGGGCAGGAAGCGCTGGATTACCTGAAGGCAGCAAAGGAAAAAGACGACCTCCCCTGCCTCATTATCCTCGATATGAACATGCCCATCCTGGATGGCAAAGAAACGCTGGCCAAGTTGAAAAAAGACGAAGAGCTGAAGGTGATCCCGGTTGTTTTTTTTACAACGTCGAGCAGCCAGATGGACAAACTCTATTGCAAGCGAAACGGTGTGGAGATGATCACGAAACCGCCGCAATACGCCAATCTCAAGGAAGCCGTGCAACGCCTGGTGAAATTTTGCGTAAGATGAACACAAACTATAAACTTTGAACTCTGACTGTCCCCCTTGTGGGGACAGTTTTATTTTGCAGCACAAACGACCAAAATGACCTTTGATTTCGCAACCGATATTCTCCTGCAGAACGCCGATGTTCTCCTTCGGCCCATGACGCCAGAAGACGCCTTGCTGCTGGAAGCTGTGGCGACAAGCGACAGTGACCTTGTCTTGTATTCACCCTACAAAATCCATACACCGGAAAATTTGCACCGGTTTGTGCAGGACTCACTGGCCGACCGGCAAAAAGCCTTTCGCTACCCGTTTGTCATTATCGACAGGAATTCCGGCGAACCGGCTGGCAGCACGTCGATTGCCAACGTTTCGAACAAAGACCTTCGCCTGGAGATCGGCTGGACCTGGATCGGCAAACGTTTTCAGCGAACAGGACTGAACCGTGCCTGCAAGTTTTTGCTTCTCTCCTACGCCTTTGAAACCCTCGGCTTCGAACGGGTGGAATTTAAAACAGATGCACGGAATACGGCGTCCCGTACGGCCATTGAAAAAATCGGCGGACAGTACGAAGGCGCCCTGCGTAGCCACACGGTTATGAACGATGGCTATCGAAGAACAACGATCTACTACAGTATTCTGAAAGAAGAATGGCCAGGGCTGAAGCAAACGGTATTTTCCCGGTATGCCCAACTGCCCTGGCAGGCTGCCAATGGCTGAATCAATGAATGCCGGTTGCATGAGAACCGTACCAGCCTTGTTGAAACGCCTTTTCTGGTTCCCCAATCGTACCGGAAGGCACCACGGTGAAAGAGGGATCTTCGGCAAGGGTAACCGTTGCTTCCTGTTTTTGCCTGCGATGCGAAAAAACAAGGGGCAAAGTTTCACCGGGCTTGCGCTGGCGCAAAACGGCATCTACATCTTCGGGCGACTTCAATTCCTTTCCATCCAGTTGAAGCAGCACATCATCGACATCTACGCCGGCATTGTAAAGCGGCGTATTGCGAACGGTGTTGCCGCCGATTACCAGGTTGCCATTTCGGTCGGCCTGGAAACGTACATTGCCCAGCCAGGCTTTGCCACCGGCAGCTTTTTCCAGCCGGAGGCCGGCAGGTTTTAGCAACGAAGCATAATTGACAGAACCGGGATGGTAGACGTAGTCCCGGAAAAACGTTGCGGCAAAAGAGGGACTACTGACAGCACCCAGGGCCTTTTCTACCTCTGGTAGTGTATAGGGTCTTTCCGTCTTGCCAAAACGCTTCCAAAGTTCCCGCATGAAATCATCCATGGACCTGCGAAACTGCTGCCGCAATTGCAGGTCAAGAGCCAGCGCCAGTGCACCGCCGTGATAATAATACGAGGTGTGCATGTTGGGATAATTGGTCCGGTCGATCGATACACCGGCATCCACAAAAACCGCCATCTGACTGTTTTCAACAGGCGTGTGCCCTGCCCCGCCCGGCGTATTCTCCTTTGCATTAATCAAGCCGGCCATCTGCTGGTAAAAATCGGCATCGGAAGTAAAGCCGGCCCGCTTCATCAGCAGCAGGCCATAGTATTGCGTAAATCCTTCGGCGATCCACAGGGCTTCGGAAAGATTGCTTTTTTCAAAATTGAATGGCTCCAGGCTTTTGGGCCGGATACGCTCCACGTTCCAGCAGTGAAAAAATTCATGGGCGAACACACCGGGAAGCACCGCGCTATTGATAAACGGACGCGGGTTAGTGATCATGGTACTGTTGCGGTGCTCCATGCCGTCTCCTTTCACATAAGGACTGATGCTGGCCAAAAACGTATACGTTCCATAATCGTATGCCGGCACTTCGCCAAAGACGGCCTGCGCTTCCCGCACGATCGTCTTTACCTTGTTGGCAAACGCATCCACCGCGGTATCTTTTGCATCGGCTTCCAGCGCCAGGCGGAAAGTGTATGTTTTTTGGTCGGGATTGAGAACTTTCCATTCCCGAACGGACAGTTGACCTGCTTTGATCGGAGAATCCATAAAATACTGCAGCCCGGGCGCCGTGAAGGTGAACACATCGGCCGTTGGCTTGAGCTGCGTGGCAATCGTCCAGGCAGGATTGGGCAGCGTCATGCGAAGCGTGATCGGTGCTTTATCCAGGCCCTTTACCCAGAGGAATGTCGCGGGCATATTCAGGTGCAAATGAGTGGGATCGATCTCGGCATAGGTTCCATCGGCATAGTTGCCAAAAAGCGTATAACTCACTTTCACTGTGCCTTTGTGCTGCGCTACACGGAACACATCGGCATCAACCTTTTCGATGGCGAGAGCTTTTCCGTTTTGATCAGCGGCTTTTACGTTGTATACGTTCTTTGCAAATTCATGCGTGGCATAGCGACCCGGCGACGAGCGGCTCATGCGGAAGAATGCAGGGCCGGTGGGCAGACCCGTCACGGTCAGCGAAATTTCTGCTTCGTGGTGTGCCAGATTTGGTGCAGCAAAATCGTAACGGATTTGTTGGGTAAAACCAATAACGCCAGAAGCGATACAACAGCAAAACAACAGGAAAGATTTCATCAAAGGTGCGATTTGGATAAAAGTAAGGCATTCGACCGAAACCGGAATTCCGCATGCAAGTCTGAACGTCATCACTGTCAAAGTTGTATACGCAGAACGACCTTTTTTTTGAAACACCTATTGAAAGATCACCGCTGGTCTGGTTTTATTAGCTGTGCCGCAAAGTATGCTGAGACATGGAATCCAATACGCTTCCGCTAACTGTGCGTCGAGCCGTTGAACTGATCGGGCTGTATTTCTTAGGCACCATTATTTTCATCGGCCGCGACGTGATCACACCACTGGTAATGGCATTTTTCCTCTCCATTATCCTGCTGCCCGTGTACCGCAAGCTGCGCAAACACCGTGTGCCGGAAGGCCTGGCAATTGGCCTGTCCCTGCTCCTGCTTATCGTTATTGTGGCGCTGGTGATCTGGTTTTTCTCCTCGCAAATCAGCAACCTGGCGGCCGACTTCCCACAGATCAAGGAAAACGTAAAAATCCACCTGAACAACCTGAGCACCTGGGTAGGCAACCGTTTTGGCATCACGGCCGAAAGGCAAACGGAAATGATCAACAATTACAATGACAAGCTCCTGAATTATGCGGGAAGTCTGCTCGGCGGTGCGGCATCCTCGCTGACGGGCATTTTTATTTTTTTGGGCCTCCTGCCGATCTATATTTTCCTGATGCTCTACTACAAAAACCTGCTTCTTCGATTCGTTTTTCTGTGGTTTCCCCGCCAAAGCCATCACAAAGTGGAAGACGTGATGCGGGAATCGGAGATCATCATTAAAAGCTACCTGGTTGGCCTGCTGATCCAAATAACCTACATCACGATTTTGCTGGGCGGCATTCTGCTCGTCATCGGCATCAAGCATGCCATCCTGATCGGGGCCATTTTCGCCCTGTTGAATTTAATTCCTTACGTGGGTGCACTCATAGGCAACATCATCGGCGTGTTGCTAACGGTTTCGTCCACCCAGGAACTATGGCCCATTTTCGCGGTGCTGGGCACGATTGCGTTTGTGCAGTTTTTAGACAACAATATTTTGATGCCCCGTATCGTGGGCTCCAAAGTCAAGATCAATGCGCTGGCGACCATTGTTGGCGTAATCGTGGCCGGTGCGCTGGCCGGTGTGGCGGGCATGTTTCTTTCGCTGCCGGTGATCGCTGTTTTGAAGATCGTCTTCGACAGGACCGAACGGTTGAAGCAATGGGGCGTGCTCCTGGGCGATGAAAAACCCAAACACAGTCCCATGCAATGGCCGGTGTTCCGCTCCAAAAGCCGGAACGTACAGAAAAAACTGGAGCGGGAAAATGATGTGGATCTGCCAAAGGAATAAGACCGTTTAACAATGAAAGTTTGGTGGCGAGAAGGCATTTGATATTTGATATTTGACAGTCACATCTACACGCCTCCTACCCATCCGCTCACATTGGCGTCCTGCCAACGTGTAAAGTGGTTAGCCGCCTGCAAGTCGTTGGCGGGGACGCCAACGACAGCACTAAGACTGCCATCTGTAAAACGCTAACTCTCTCAGCTATCCATACTATCCAATGAAAAGTGGCATAAATAGAGTGGATAAAAAAAGAAGATTGCGTTCCGGCCGCAATCCACCCTTCGTCTTCTTTCGGTTACTTGACTTTTGTAAACTTTTGCCCGCCTTGCAGGTCAACAAACATGTATTTCACGGCGCCATCTTCTTCGATAAATTCAATCGTCGTTTCCGGTCCTTTTAAGAAAAATTTCTTTTCACTTTCGGGGGTCAGTTCGATTTCGCTTTGGTCTCCCTGTGCAAGTGCATAAATCCTGTTGTCAGTAACCGTAACCGTAATACCGAAACCATTGGGCAGTTTGTATTCGCCGGCATACCGTTTCAATACGTCCGCAGGAAGCACAACGGCCTGTTTCTTCACCGGCAGGGCATACTGATTGCCAAAGACCACAGCCGAAAGGTCTTTGGTGAGTTGCCTGCCATCGAGGTCCTGGTAATTGGAAAGAAAAACGATGGTTACATCTTCCTGCGGAAACCGCATAAAATTCGCAATGAAGCCGGGAATGGAACCGGTGTGGCCCACTTGCACATGTCCATTGTCTTTGCTCGTCATCCAGCCCAGGCCGTAATTATTCAGGACGGGCTTCATGACCTTCGCCAGGGTCGCTTCCGGCAACACCGTTTTTTTCGCCACAGCCTGCGACCACCTGTATAAATCTTCAACGGTGCTGTACAAAGCACCCGCGCCGGACGCAAGGGCAACATTGCCGGCGTTGGCTTCCTGCCAGGCGGCCGTCTCCGGGTTGGTTACATAACCCAGCGCTTTCTGTTCCGATTTGCGGTCGGTTTTGTCGAGCCCCGAATGGGTCATGCCGGCCTTGTCCAATACCCTTTCTTTTACCAGTTGGGGATAAGGAATCCCGGTCACTTTTTGAGCGATATAACTTAGCAGGATGTAATTAAAATTGTTGTATTCGAATTGCGCACCCGGCTGAAAGGCCGGCGTTTCGGTTTTGAAACGGGCCACGGATTGCACCAGTGTCTGGGGTTCCGGCGACTCGGTATGCCCCTTGATCCCCGAGGTGTGACTGAGCAGGTGGATCAATTGAATTTTTTTGCCGTTGGCAAAACCAGGAACATATTTTGAAACGGGATCTGCCAGGGACAGCTTCGACTCTGCTGCCAACTGAAGAATCACCGTAGACGTAAACATTTTGGTCAATGACCCAACCCTGAACTCCGTTTGCACGGTATTCAATCGCTGGGCGTTTCGATCCGCATAGCCATAGGCTTTTTCAAAAACAATCTTGCCTTCTTTTGCAATCAGTACGGCTCCGCTGAATTTCTGCTGGTCGGCGTAGGCCGTTAACAAAGCATCGGCTTTATCGGCAATGGCCTGGGCTTTGACGAAGAGGGGCAACACAAAAAGTGCCAGTAAAAACGGTCTCATGGAAAAGTTTCTTTTTGGGACACCGTTTTATTTTGCCAGGTTACAGGCAGCGCATTTTTTCGGATCAACCCGCCCTTTTTTTAGATGAACGGTAAATAGCGAGGACTTTCTTTACGCCGGATGACCACGCCAAATCCTGCCAGGCTTTGCACTGCTTATGTTTCCTGCAGGATCAGCGAATCCAGGTCGCGGAGGCCGATGTTTTTCTTTGACACGAAACCTTCACCATATTTAACGCCGATGCGTTTGCCCAGTGAACGGGCTCTTGCCGTCAGCGCTTCCATAAATTCAGGAGACGAAATATAGGTTTGCGGATCGTTGCTGCCGTCCGGCAAAAACTGTGTACGAAAGGCTTTTACCGTTTCCATGCGCTGCTCCCATACATCCGACACATCGATGATGATATCCGGCTCGTAAAAGCGGTCCTGGATATAGTGCAGCAGCATTTTGGGGCGCCATTTCTCCTGCTCTTCGCCGTTATCGCCAACCGTTTTAATCTGCCGGAGGCCGGAGAAAAAGCAGGCGTCGTAGATCAGCCAGCCTGCACGGCCGTGATCCGGATGACGGTCTTCTAGGATATTGCCGATCACGATTTCCGGCTGGTATTGACGAATGACTTTGATGAGTTGCATCTGGTGTGCTTCATCGTTGCGGAAAAAGCCGTCCCGCATTTTTAAATTTTCCCGCACGGCAACGCCCATGATTTTGGCCGAGTCTGCGGCTTCCTGGTAGCGGGTTTCGATGGTTCCGCGGGTACCCAGTTCGCCCTGGGTCAAATCAATGATACCAACCTTTTTGCCCCGCTTGATTTCGTTGATCAATGTCCCGGAGCAACCTAATTCCACATCATCGGGATGAGAGCCGATGGCGAGTATATCGAGTTTCATGAATGCAAGATACGACCACGTCAAACGTCAAACGTCAAATGTGAAACAAGAGGCAAGCTTGCAAAAGCTGGCTCTTTTGTTTTTACATCACACGTTTGACGTTTTATCTATTTATGTATAGCAGTACAAAGACGACGACTACTGCACAACGACGACCGTACCCTTTTGTTGCAAGGGTTGATTGTGGCGGAACGAATAGTCTATTTGGTAAACATAAGCTCCCGCCAATATCTTCCCTTTGTACCGGCCATTCCACCCCAGCGAGACGTCGTTGCTTTGAAACACCAGTTGGCCCCAACGATTGAAGATGCGCAAATGAAAGTCCTGTAAACCGATATTGGCACACCCGGGTTTTACCCTGAACACGTCATTTAGCCCGTCATTGTTGGGGGTGAATGCCGTGGGGACGAACAACAGGCATTCATCGCAGCCCTGAACGATAACGTTTATACTGTCTCTTTTAACGCAACCATAGTTGTCTGTCAATTCCACCCAATATGTGCCGGTTTTGTTTACTGCAATTGTATCGTTTTGGCTGCCGTTCTGCCACAGATAGGTGACGGCACTGCCCCA
This sequence comes from Flavisolibacter nicotianae, assembly GCF_003628535.1. GTDB lineage: Bacteria > Bacteroidota > Bacteroidia > Chitinophagales > Chitinophagaceae > Flavisolibacter > Flavisolibacter nicotianae. The sequence goes on along the minus strand of NZ_RBCI01000006.1, from coordinate 110,920 downwards.
ATGTGCATCCAGACTAGTTGTGGCAGGCGCACAAAGCGTGGTGTCCTTTCCCAGGTTGAACCTGCTTAAATCGGAAAACACTACAGTAAAAGGCAGGGTATTGAGGCAAGTGTTGTAAGGAAGGCTGATATTGGCAACATAAGTCCCGGCGGCATCCGCATTGTCTGGCACAGCATAGTTCTGCGAGGTTGCTCCGGGAAGTGCAACGCCGTCTTTGTACCACTGGTAAGTAGCCGCACCGTATGCAGGTGCTTTTAAGCGGTAGTTGCCCGTACAGGCATTGCCGGATACAGCTGTGATGGTGCGAAATGAAAAATCAGCCACTGGTGCCAGCACGGCCTTGTCCAGGTATTGCATCGCATAAAAATCCCGATCATTGCTGCGGTTAGCGCAATCCGGGCCAATGCCGATGCAGGCTATGTTCTCTTGTGGCGTGAACTGAATCACACCGGTAACCCATTCGTTTTCACCCCGGAGAGTGACACTGCCCAATTCAACCCATCCTTCTTCATGCTTCAAGCAACCGGCAGTTACTGTGGCTTCTTTCAGGGGATAATCAGGACAATCTTTACGGCCGAAAAGCGCAACCCCATACGTCGGCAGTGATTCCGATAAAGGTCCCCTGGGACAGCGGCCGATTCCTTTTGTGCCAAATCCCAGGTAAAAAGTGAGCAGGTAAGTTTGCCCGGCATATAACGGCTGCGAAAGACACTGGGTGAGATAATTTTTTACAATGTTTTTTTCGTTACTGACCAGAATACCGTTTTCGGTGACAGCGATGAATCCCTTGCCATCCGGCAAAGGAAGCGGCACACGGGGGAAAAAATACGCACAGGCCTGATCAGTAAAAAAAGGGCGGGTATCGAACATACTGCCGACTTTATCGGATCTGCAGTCGGCATTGATATAATGAACCTCCCAGGTGTTGCCGCGGAAAGAGCGCCACCCATTCACCGAAACACCACCATACAAGCGTGGACCATCAATAAACCCGCCTTCCAAATAGGGCTGTTCTTCCGAACAGCCGGAGTATTGTTCGAAAGAGCCGTTTATCAGCAACGAAGACGGAAAGGAGTCATTGCAGACAGGCAGTTGGGCTTCCGCCTGATAGGTTGTGTATACACTAAGGAGAAAAAAAAGGAAGACCGCTTTGGCAATGGACGGAGTGCCATTGTTCCGATGGAAAACAAAGCAATTTCCTGTACAATTTTTAGCGCATATAAAATCTTTCACTGTTGCAAGCTTTCGTTGAACCGATCAATGTTGAAGAAAAAGACCTGTCCCTGTTCGTTAAAAATAAAAAAACAAGAATAAAAACAGAATCGCCAGGTTACTACGAATAGCTGGATCATGAGCGATCGCAACTTTCGGCAAACAAAAAAACCTCCTGCAAATGCAAGAGGTCCGTTCTTGTCGTACGGGTAAAACCCAAATGGCTACTCGGTACTCACTTCTTCCGATTCGCTATTTATGCACTTCCGATGTAAAATGAAATTCGATATCGGGATTATTGGATCGCTCGGTATTCAGGAACCATTCGCTTTGCGCCAGGTACACCAGGTGACCGTCTTTGTCCTCCGCAATATTGGAGCCTTTAAAGCGAATGAACTCTTCCAGCTTATTGGGGTCTTTGCTGGTGATCCAGCAAGCCTTGTAAAACGGAAGGGAGTTGAAAACCACCGAAGCGCCGTATTCATGCAGCAGGCGGTACTGGATGACTTCGAACTGGAGTTCTCCCACGCAACCAATGATCTTTTTATTCCCGCCGTATTGGGTAAACAACTGCGCCACGCCTTCGTCGGTCAACTGGATCAGGCCTTTTTCGAGTTGTTTGGTTTTCATCGGGTCCTTGTTCACCACTTCCTTGAAAATCTCGGGAGAAAATGTAGGGATGCCCGTAAAATAAAACTCCTCCCCTTCTGTCAGCGTATCGCCAATCTTAAAGTTGCCGGTGTCGAACAAACCCACCACGTCGCCGGGGTAGGCATCGTCCACAATGCTTTTTTCCCTTGCCAAAAACGAATACGGGTTACTGAAACGTACATCCTTGTCAAGGCGCACGTGGTGAAAATATTTGTTGCGTTCGAACCTGCCGGAGCAGACACGCAAAAAGGCGATCCGGTCGCGGTGCTTGGGATCGAGGTTGGCATGGATCTTAAAAATAAAACCGCTGAACTTGTCTTCGTCCACGTCCACTTTGCGGATATTGGTCTCCCGGTCCTGTGGCGGCGGCGCAATGCGGATAAACGTATCGAGCAGTTCCTTCACGCCAAAATTGTTGATGGCGCTACCAAAGAAAAGCGGTGCGACGTCGCCGGCCAGGTAGGTATCCACATCCAGTTCGCCGTACACCCCGTGAATCAATTCCACGTCTTCCCGCAGGATGGCGGCATCGCGTTCACCCACTTTGGCATCGAGGGTAGCCGACGAGAGGTCTTCCAGCAGAACCGTGTCTTCATCGCCGGCTTTTGTGTTGGCCGTAAACAGCCGGAGGCTTTTGTTGTGCAGATCGTAAACACCTTTAAAATCCTTTCCCTGGTTAATGGGCCAGGTCATGGGATGAAGCGAAATGGAAAGCTCTTTTTCAATTTCCTCCAGCAGGTCGAAACGGTTCTTGCCATCCCGGTCCATCTTGTTGATGAAAACGATAACAGGCGTTTTGCGCATGCTGATCACCTGCATCAGGCGGCGGGTTTGCTCTTCTACCCCGTTCACACTGTCAACGACGAGGATAACGCTGTCGACGGCTGTCAGGGTGCGGTACGTATCTTCCGCAAAGTCCTTGTGACCCGGCGTATCCAGAAGGTTGATCAGGCTGCCGTCGTATTCAAAGCTCATGACCGAGGTGGCGACGGAGATACCCCGCTGTCGCTCAATTTCCATAAAGTCGGAGGTAGCCGCCTTTTTGATCTTGTTGCTTTTCACCGCACCGGCTACCTGGATGGCACCACCGAAAAGCAGGAGCTTCTCGGTAAGGGTGGTTTTACCGGCATCCGGGTGCGAGATGATGGCGAACGTTCGGCGCTTTTGTATTTCGTTTTGATACTTCATTGACTAGTGTGCTATTGCGATAAATCGATAATGAGATAATTGGTCGTTTCTTATGCAACGATCCTCCCGTATACAGGCAAATAAACCAGCATGCAAACCGGATCATATCCAATCAATCCCCTATTTTCCAGGCATGCCGGTTCAGATTTTTTTGCGGCGCGAAGGTACGTCTCCCAACGTTAAGGAAGAACTGAAATTGCCGCCCCACACGGATGGCCACAGGATCACCACGCTTCCCCATTTTTTGTTAAGGAAAAGAAAAGACAAAGGAAGATCGATTTTAACTGTGGAAAATCCACCACTCCGTTCGTCATCAAATAGTTCCATTTGACAGGCCTGACAGGTTTTTGGCCCCTGAAACAGGTAAAATTGGAAAAATTGGTACCATTTTTTGAGATGATAGTACAGGTAAACGATCAGTTTTATGTCACAAGAAATAAGGAACATACAAGGGGGCGAAAGAGACATAAACAGCACGTTGCATACAAAGCAGGAGCGGAAAAATTACGAAGGATTTGAGGGCATGAATTACGAGCAGTTCCGCCAACCCTATAACCCGAAACACAGGAACAGGAATCATTCATTCGACGAACGAAACGACTTTAAAAGACCGGATGAAGGCTAATCGCTGATCACAACGTATCTAAGTCTCTTGCTGCGCAAGAGACTTTTTTATTTAATTGCTTTGGTGTGCCGGCTCAGCTTTTCGAGCAGTGCTTCCGTTTGAAAGGGTTTGGCAATAAAATCGTCGGCGCCGTAGCTCTGGATCTGCAGACCGGCACTGGGATGCCCGGAAAAAATGATCACAGGAATATGCTTTGTTTGCGGATTGGCCTTTAGTTCCCGGCACAGGTCGCGGCCGTCGGAACCGGACAGCAAAACGTCGAGCAGGATAAGCGTCGGTACCGCCTGCGACAATTTTTGAAGCGCTTCTTCCCGCCGTGAAGCCGTCTCCACTTCATATCCTTCTTTTTGCAGCAACTTGCTCATGACGATGCGCACATCGGGATCGTCGTCGATCAAAAAAATTTTTGCCATAAAGCGAGCTCACATTTCGTTACAACCAACACTGACGTACAGGTGATCGCCGAAATTAAAGAAATAATCTTACCAAAATGGCGGTTTTGCAGAACGGACAGTCGTGTTCCTTTCCCCTACATTTGTTGCATGCGCCGGTTACTGGAAATTGCAGGAAGCAGCTTTAAACTTGCCCTACTGGAGTTGTGGAAGAACAAGCTGCGCACATTCCTGTCGCTGTTTGGAATCACGATCGGCATTTTCTGCATCATTGGCGTGCTGGCCACGGTAGGCAGCCTGGAAAAGAACCTCCAGACAGAGATCAAATCTCTTGGCACCAATACCATTTACGTGGACAAATGGCAGTACAGTGCCGGGCCGGACTATCCGTACTGGAAATATGTAAAACGGCCGGCGCCGGCTTACGAGGAACTGGCCGAAATCATGGAGCGAACGCCTTCCGCCAAACATGCCGCTTTCAAGATCAGTATCCGAAACGACGTGGAAGCAGCCGGCAATATTGCCGCAGCCGTCAATATCTATGGCATCAGCGAAGCGTTTACCAGTATCCAGCCCATCGAGATCCAGTATGGGCGTTTTTTGAGCGAAGAAGAATTTTACCGGGGCGCCCCGGTTGCCGTCATCGGCCATGCACTGGCCGAAACACTCTTTGGCGACGCTTCACTCGCCCTGCACCACACCATTTCCGTTCGGGGTGCAAGGCAAAGGATTGTTGGCATTAGCAAGAAACAGGGAACGCAACTCATTGGCGGCTGGGGCTTCGACAAAGCTGTGATCTTTCCCTACAAATATGCCCGCAGCCTGATGAACGAACGCAAGGCCGACCCGCTCATTATGGTCCAGGCAAAGGACGGCATCAGCAGCAAGGTGCTGCAGGAAGACCTGAAAGGAAGCATGCGGGCTGTGCGAAAACTGCGCCCGACCGAAGAAGATAATTTCTCCCTGAACGACGTCGCCGACTTCAGCGATGTAATGAGCAGGGCCTTTGTCAATGTCAACCTGGGCGGCTGGATCATCGGTGCCCTTTCGTTTATCGTGGGCATTTTTGGGTTGGCCAATATCATGTTTGTAACGGTAAAAGAGCGGACCGCCCAGATTGGGCTGAAGAAAGCCCTGGGCGCCAGGCGACGCCTGATCCTTGCCGAGTTTCTGCTTGAGTCCGCCTTTCTCTGCATTCTTGGCGGGTTGATCGGCCTCCTGCTGGTCTTTGTCCTTACCAAAATTGCCACGGCTGCCCTGGACTTCCCGATCTTCCTTTCTCCCGGCATCGTTGGCATCGCCATTGGCATTTGCATTGCGGCCGGCATTGCTGCGGGAATTATCCCGGCCTCCCGGGCTGCACAACTGAATCCCGTGGAAGCGATTCGGAGTTAGCCCTTAGCTTTGCGCAAAAAATTCCCTTGCCAGTCATTCTAGCCATAGAGTCCTCCTGCGATGAAACCTCCGCTTCCGTTTGCCGGGATGGAAAAATCCTGTCCAATCACATTGCCAACCAAACCGTGCACGAACAATACGGCGGCGTGGTGCCGGAGCTGGCCAGCCGGGCACACATGCAGAACATCGTTCCCGTCGTCGACGTGGCGCTGCAAAGAGCAGGAACCTCGCTAACCGATGTCGACGCAATCGCCTTTACCCAGGCGCCGGGACTGATCGGTTCTTTGCTGGTCGGAAGCCAGTTTGCCAAATCACTGGCCCTAGCCCTGAACAAACCCCTGATCGCCGTGCACCACATGCAGGCCCACGTGCTGGCAAACCTGATCCCTGAAGACAGGCCTTCTTTTCCCTTTCTTTGCCTGACGGTCAGCGGTGGACACACACAAATTGTTCTGGCCAACAGCCCTTCCGAGCTGAAAGTCATCGGTGAAACGCTGGACGATGCTGCCGGTGAGGCCTTCGACAAATCCGCCAAACTACTGGGACTTCCCTATCCCGGTGGGCCGCTGATTGACAGGTACGCAAAAGAAGGCGATCCCAGGCGGTTCAGTTTTGCCGAACCGCAAATTCCCGAGCTCGATTTCAGCTTCAGTGGGTTGAAAACATCCATTCTCTATTTCCTGCAAAAAGAAACAAAGGCCAATCCCGATTTTATCCGGGAAAACCTCGCCGACCTCTGTGCATCGATCCAGGAGCGGATCATCACCATCCTGCTGAAAAAATACAAGCGGGCCGCTTTGCAAACGGGCATTACCGATTTGTGTATTGCCGGTGGCGTTTCGGCCAACAGCGGCTTGCGCAACGCATTTTTGGAAATGTGCCGGCACAATCACTGGAAGGGATTTGTGCCGCCGTTTGAATATTGCACCGACAACGCGGCCATGATCGCCATTACGGCCTATCACAAATTCCTCGATCACCAACTGACGCCGCTTTCCGTGAGTGCGTCGGCCAGAGCCGGGTGGGACTAAGATGGCAAACACCTATTTCCAGTTCAAGCAATTCACCGTTCACCACGGGCACTGCGCCATGAAGGTCACCACCGACGCCTGCCTTTTTGGTGCATGGGTTGCAGATTCAATCCGCAGCCGGCAACCGGCAAACAGCGATTGGCAAATGCTGGATATTGGTACCGGCACAGGGCTCCTCGCACTGATGGTAGCGCAGAAGGCCAGTGGTATCATCGATGCCATCGAGATCGACCCGTCGGCGGCACAACAGGCCTGTGAAAATGTGGCAGCGTCGCCCTGGAAAAAGGACATTGCCATCATTAACGGCGACGTACTGCAATGGCAGACGAATAAGAAATACGACTGTATTTTTTCGAACCCGCCGTTTTATGAAAATGAATTGAAGTCGGCAAAAGCTGCCAAGAACGCGGCGCATCACGACACGGGTTTAAAGCTGAACGATCTCCTCTCCTTTATTGCAAAACACCTCTCGCAGCACGGCTGTTTTTTCCTGCTTTTACCGGCAAAACGCGGGAAAGAAATAGAAGGCCTGTTGCAAAAAAACAAGCTTTATCCGTACCAAAAACAATGGGTACAACAAAGCCCGGCGCACCGGCCTTTTCGCCTGCTGATAGAGGGTGGAAAGAAAGAAACCGGAAAGGTGGAGGAAAAAAACATCACTATACGGGACGAAAACAACAATTACACACCCGGCTTTATCGTCCTGTTAAACGAGTACTATCTCTACCTGTAAAAAGTCGCAGCAATTTTTGAACAAATCAATTTTGGTGGATGGGTGAACTGACGGCCGTAAACTCGCGGCTATTGATGTCGAAAACATCGGAATGCGTCATGATGTGCACCACCAGGTTCGCAACGGAAATGGGTGTGCCGTTCCGGATATCAGCGATGTTGTTGTGACTGATGCTGGTTCCGTCTACCACCACCACGCTGCTCGAGCCGATCGCTCTCATTTTGCTGCCTTTTTCAATGATCACCCCTGTGTCTTCATCCAGCCCGATCCCCACAGCGCCAGGCTGCGCCGCGATGGCCTGAACCAGCCGGCCAAACCGTCCCCTGGCATCGAAATGCGTATCGAAGATCACTTCCCGCAAAAAACCAAAACCAAGGCTCAATTCAACCTGGCCTTTGAGGTAGGCCTTTGTCTCATCGCCTCCGCAAATCATGGTATTGCTCATGGCGGCAGCACCGGCACTTGTCCCGGCAATCACGAAATGTTCCGTTTCGTACCGTTCGCGGAGAATGTCCATAAACTCCGTCCCGCCCAGCACAGAGCAAAGCCTGAGCTGGTCACCGCCGGAAAAAAGAATGCAGTTGCATTTTTCCAGTCGCTCGAGTGTTTTTTTGGCGTCCGCTTCTTCGCGTTTGGTGATTTTTAAATGCCCGATTTCAATGCAGCCCAATTTGCGAAACGACCGCTTGTAGATTTGTCCTACTTCATGCGGAATGGAGGACGCCGCGGTAACCACTTCGATCTTTGGATCGCCTTTCCGGCCCGCCAAACCCACGATCTCGTTGAGGATTCCCTGGGTAAAAAAATCCAGGCTGTTTTGCCGTTCTTTTTCTTCTTCCGTGCCTTTGTCTTCGGCGCCGCCAACGGCAATCAAATAACCTTTCGGGTGCTGCATGAGGGAAAGGCATGAAAAAACATGCCAACAGAAGAGTATTCAAAACCTCTGTCAGGTCCATTCCGATTACCCATGCATGGCTGAATCCTTCCACGATTGGCCCTCTTGGCCAAACGAGACCGGGAAAATCACAGACCGCCTGTGACACAGATCAAGTGCCTGGCGGTAACAAAAAAATAATGTTTGGCCAAAAGCGAATTCTGGTACAAAATTTTTCTCTTGATTCCTCTACCAAATATTGCTTGCATGCGGGTGAAAGAAATTAATGTGCTGCGCGGACCGAATTACTGGTCGATTAAACGGCAAAAGCTTATTCAACTAACCATCGATCTAGAAGAACTTGAACACCGGCCAACCGATCGCATACCCGGTTTCCTGGAAAGGCTGCAACAATTGTTGCCTTCCCTCCGCGATCACCGGTGCAGCGTTGGCGAGCCGGGCGGCTTTTTTGAACGGGTGCGGAGGGGCACTTGGATGGGACATGTCATTGAACACATTGCCCTCGAACTTCAAACCCTGGCCGGGATCGAAGTTGGCTTTGGCCAGACAAGGGGCACCGGTGTGGAAGGCGTTTACCACATGGCATTTGAATACGGCGAGGAAGAGGAAGGTCGCTATGCCGCTGATGCTGCCATCCGGGTCGCTGAGGCGCTGATAGCCGGTGAGCCCTATGATGTGCAAAAAGACGTTGATGAAATCCGTCGCCTCTGGCACAAAGAAAGGCTGGGTCCCAGCACCGGTTCCATTGCCGGCGAAGCCGGAAAAAGAGGAATCCCGGTGATGCGCCTCGACAACAATTCGCTGGTGCAACTGGGCTATGGCTGCCAGCAAAAACGTATCGAAGCAACGATCACGTCGCAAACCAATTCGCTGGCCGTGGATCTTGCCTGCGATAAGGCCCGCACGAAGCAGTTGCTCATCGATGCCCATGTGCCGGTTCCGCAGGGAGAGGTAATTGATGATGAAGGCGAACTTGCAGAAACCATCGAGGCAATCGGCTATCCCATCGTCATCAAACCGCTCAACGGGAACCATGGCAACGGCGCAACCATCAACATCCGGGATTGGGCACATGCGGAATGTGCATTCAGACGGGCAAAGAAGTATTGTGACCAGGTGATCGTCGAAAAATTTATCTCCGGTTGCGACTTCCGTGTGCTGGTGATTAACAACCAGTTTGCAGCAGCCGCCTGCCGCACGCCAGCCTGTGTAAAAGGCGACGGTGTGCATACGATCCGCGAACTGATCGAACGCGAAAACCGGAATCCCCGCCGCGGCAATGGCCACGAGAATGTTTTAACTGAAATTATTGCCGACGAGGTTACGATCGAGTTGCTCCAAAAATGCAACTATACGCTTGACAGCATCCTGCCAATGGACAAAAAACTGCCGTTGAAACCCACAGCCAATTTAAGTACAGGCGGCACCGCAAAAGACGTGACAGACGAGGTACATCCGCAAAATAGGCTGCTGTTTGAACGCATTGCACGGAACATCGGCCTGGATATTTGCGGCATCGACGTGATGGCGCAGGACCTTTCCACCCCATTGAAAGAAAACGGCGGCGCCGTGCTGGAGGTCAATGCGGCCCCCGGCTTTCGTATGCACCTCGAGCCAACGGAAGGCAAGCCGAGAAATGTGGCCAAACCGGTCGTGGACATGCTTTTCCCCGGAAAAAACAACGGCCGCATTCCCATTGTGGCGATCACCGGCACAAACGGTAAAACCACCACGACCCGGCTCGTGGCGCACATGGTCAAATCGGCCGGCTATGTTACCGGTTTTACCTCGACGGATGGGGTGTATATCCACGATGAACTGGTGCTGAAGGGCGACTGCTCCGGCCCCGGCTCGGCACAAATGGTGCTTAAGGACAAGGCCGTGGAATTTGCCGTGCTGGAAACGGCCCGCGGCGGCATACTTCGCTCCGGTCTTGGCTACGACCAGTGCGACTGCGCCGTTGTAACCAACGTGGCCGAAGACCATCTTGGCCTCGGGGGTATCAACACGCTGGAAAAACTGGCAAGGGTGAAATCGGTGGTACCGGAATCCGTACATGCCAATGGCTATGCCGTGTTGAATGCCGACGATGACCTGGTGTTTCAAATGCGGGAAAATGTGAACGGGAAAGTGGCCCTGTTCTCCCTGTTTACCGACAATATCCGGGTCGAGGAGCATTGCGCTGCAGGTGGGCTTGCCGCCGTTTACGACAACGGCTATCTTCTCCTGCGGATCGGCAATCATTTTATCCCGGTTGAAGAAGTAGCCAATATCCCGATTACGTTTGGCGGCAGGGCCGAATTCAACATTGCCAATGCACTGGCGGCAACGCTGGCGGCTTATACGTCGAAGATCAAGCTTTCCGTCATCCGCGAAGCCTTGCGGAGCTTCCTACCGTCGAATGAAAACACACCGGGACGTATCAACATTTACGAGTTTGAGGAGTTTACCGTTCTACTCGATTATGCCCACAACCCCCATGGCGTAAGAGCGCTTGGCAAGTTTGTCAAAACATTTGACGCAACGACAAAGATCGGCCTCATTACCGGCGTAGGCGACCGTCGCAACGAAGACATCATTGCACTGGGAGAAGAAGCGGCAAAGGTGTTCGACGAGATCATCATCCGCCACGACAGCGACATGCGAGGCCGCAGCCACGAAGAGTTGGAAGGCCTGCTGACGACAGGTATCCGCCGCGTGGATCCGGCGATTCCCATTTCCTGTTTTGGCCAGGAATGCGAGGCGCTGGAAAAGGCCATGGCCCTTTGCAAACCCCGGTCTTTACTGGTGGTGCTGGTGGAGAATGTGCAGGCCATGACAGCGTTCCTGTTACGCATGCAAAAGGATCATCAAAAAGAGCTGATGAGCCTGCAAAAAGCGGTTTAATTGAACTGTAGAATAGTTTCAGCAGTAAAAATAACAGCCTGCTACGGTGTACTTCAGAAGCACACAAAAAGCCGTCGTTCGGTGATGGTAGCGCAGGGTAAGGATCGCAGGCCAGGCGATCTGCACGGGATTGAGACCGCACCGGAAAACAAAGGAAGACAGGCAATTAAACCCATCGATAGAAACGGCGTTGATTGCGGGTCCGGCGCTACACCTGCGGGCCATCCTGTTCCGGCCATACGAAAAAGGCCCATTATGGCGGTCGAAATCCACAGGTAGCCTTTTTTTTGTGGATAGCCTGCAATAGGCATAAAAACTGCATTATACCCGCTAAACACACGATATGGAACAGAATCAATATAATCCAGACAAACAACACGAAACCGACAACAGGACCGATCAATATACCGAGGCCAATGACCGCGTGACGTTCATGACAGACCTGGAGAAAGTTCAGGCCAACCTGGAAAAATATGGCTATACAGAACAATTCAGGGTGGAGAAAGGAAAGCTGCTGGGCATCGAGAGCAAAAAAAGCTATAAGCCCGGTGACGTAAAAGCCGTCAACTTTTATCGTTTCGAAGGTATCTCGGATCCCGATGACATGAGCATTCTTTACGCCATTGAAACCAGCGACGGATGCAAAGGCACCCTGACGGATGCATACGGTAATTATTCCGATGACGATACGGGTGATTTTATGAAGCAGGTGGAAGTGGCCAAGAAAACAGAAGGCATGGACAAGAAGTAATCCGCCGCGCAAACAAACATGATTGTTTGGTGAAGTCGTTGAAAACCGCGGATGGAAACACCCGATTCATGTAGTCTTTCTTTCACTAACAAAAAATCCGAAACAACCCGACAAAGAAACTGGCAAAAAGCACAAACCCGGAATCTTCTTCCGGGTTTTGTTTTTCACCATTCCAACTATATGTTTCCTTTCGGAGGCGGAGCAGTGCTGAGGAGTTGTTATCACGCTGCTGTCTTATTCACTTCAAGATGCATGACATTGGATATTGTGATATTGGTGTAACAAAATATCCAATAATGAATACCCAATATCAAACCGGAAGCGCTCATTGCAAATGGGTATCACTGGTCGGCCGGAAGCTCCTTCCCGGTTTTATCGATCTTCCACCATTTGCCGTTTTTTGAAACCTTTGCATAGCCATCGGCAAACGACACGGCATAAGCATATTTACAGGGAATGACTTCATTGCCTTTGGCGTCGATAAACCCCCACCCTGTTTTTTTACTCACTACGGCCAGTCCTTCCGTATAGCTGGATGCATTTTCATACACAAAGGGAATCACCACGTCGCCGTTTTTTGCAATAAAGCCGTAATGGTGGTTTTTGTATACCAGTGCCAGTCCTTCGGTAAAGCAAAATGCTTCGTCGTATTCAAAGGGAATGATCTCTTTTCCGGTGCTGTCGACAAAGCCCCATTTGGTGCCTTTGCTCACCGCCGCCATGCCTTCGCTGTAGTGCATGGCATCGTCGTAGACAAGGGGCACGACGATCTTGCCTGTTTGGTCGACAAATCCTTTTTTGGCGCCTTTCCCCACAAGGGAAAGCCCGCAGGAGGCATCATCAACGAATTCGAATTGTTTCGTCCATTGTTGCGACCAGATGGCGGTCGGCAGCAGCATGAGAACGACGGGGAGATAGAGTTTCATAACTGCTCGTTTTAATGTGAAAGAATTGAAAAAGCTACCTTGAAGATAGCGAGGCTATTTGGCTGCAAAGGATGATGACAGTCACCCGGTGCGATGATTTTTACCCTGCTGGGCGGACCTGTTCGACGAAAGTTGAAAGGTGAGATTGATCAATTCCGAACCTAATCCTTGTCAGTTCATGTGCCGGTGTAATAAAGTAGCTTTAAAGGTAAAGAAGCCGGCGGAATCAGTTCGGCTATCTAATCCGCAAAACCGTTTGTGATGCTGCTGCAAATTGATGATACGATGACCATCGACGAAGTGCAGGATCGATTCCAGGAATGCTTTCCTTACCTGCAGATTCGCTTTTATTCCAAACCACACGAATCAGGGCAAGGTTCGGAAAAAAAAGACCTGTATGCTCCCGACTTCCGCATTGGCCATATCCGCCGCAAACACCGCAACGGCGAATTGGAAATCAAGTCCTGGGACACGACCGCATCCATCGAGCAAAAAATGAAAGACCAGTTTGGCCTCAATATCCAGATCTTCCGTTACGATTCGATCGGGTGCTGGATCCAGACGACCTTAAGCGATACGCTGACCCTGAAGCAACTGGGCCAGTTTGCCAACGGGTTTACACCGGGCCTGTGCAACTGATGGTGTCCGGCATTGCGGCAAATGTGGCTGGCTGTTACCAGGGTCGTTTCAAAATCAAAAGTTTTTTGTTGACAGGTAACCACAGGGAAAAAAGCGCTGCTTTATGCGGCAGGCCATCGTTTTATTGTGATGACATTGTGAAGTCGAAGGTCTTTGCATTTTGCAAAACGACCTGCCCTGCAATTGCAGTCCCGCCAGGTTCAAACAGCAGTGAATCGGCTTGCGACGACAACCAAAGAAGGCAGAAAAAATCATTGCCGTCCTGCGAAACGACAGCAGCACATGCGAATTAAACTTTCCAGGAGCTTTATGGCTTCACCAATTGCTTTTCCAGTTCTTCCAGCGAAACGCCTTTTGTTTCCGGCACTTTCGTCAAAACCCACACCAGTTGAAGCGCCATCATGAACGCGAAGAAGGCAAAAATGGGCCAGGGATTGTCCTTGAAAATACCGTTTTGCGAATCCAGGAAAACCGGTGTCACTAAGGTAATGAGTGCGGCAAACACCCAGTGCACGCTGGCGCCAAACGACTGCCCGATGGCCCGGACATTGTTGGGAAAAATCTCCGAAATAAACACCCAGATCACAGCACCCTGCCCGATGGCGTGGGACGCAATAAAAAGCAGCAGGAAGGTAAGGAGCACACCGGCACCGGCATGCGAGGCAAAACACCAGGCAACGGCTGCAAGGCTCACGATATAGCCCAGCGAACCAACGGTCAGCAAGGTCTTTCTTCCCACTTTATCAATCAGGTAAAGACCAACGAAGGTGAACACCAGGTTGGTGCCGCCAATGGCAATGGAATTGAACAGGCTTTCCCTGGCGGCAAGCCCCGCTCTTTCCAGGATTTCAGGCGCATAATACAAGATGAAATTGATGCCCGACCACTGGTTGAAGAAGGCCACAAAAAAGGCCAGCCACATGATGCGGTGGTATTTCCTGTCGAGAAGATTGGGGCTGCGGTGACCCGAGGAGGTTTCATGCTGGTAGCTCCGTACGATCGTATCGACTTCCTTGTCCACGTCCACGATACCCAACCTTGACAGGATGGTTTTGGCCAGCGCTGTGCCGCTCTTTTTGGTAATGAGCCATCGGGGACTTTCGGGCACTCCTACTACAAGAGCCGAGTAAATGATGGAGGGAATGGCCAGTGCGCCCAGCATCCAGCGCCAGTCGTTGGCACCACCAACGCCTTTCAGAAAGTAGTTGGAAAGAAAAGCAATGAGAATGCCGAACACAATGTTGAACTGGTACAGGGCAACGAGCCTGCCTCTATTCGCCGGCGTGGAAATCTCGGAAATATACGTTGGCGCGGCCACCGACGACACGCCGATGCCCAGGCCACCGATAAAACGGAAAAAAGAAAAGGTATAGGGATCAGGAGCGAACGCCGTCCCGATCGCCGACAGCGAAAACAAGACGCCGATCCAGATCAGCACTTTTTTGCGGCCCCATTTCTCTGTGGGGAGACCTCCGAAAATGGCGCCGATCACGGTTCCCCACAGTGCCATCGACATGATGAAGAATCCATGGAACAAGGGGGAAGTGTGCCACAGCTCCTTGATGGGAAGATTGGCACCGGAAATCACTACCGTGTCGAAGCCGAAAATAAAACCGGCAAGAGCGGCGGTGATAGAGATGCGCTGTACATAGCCCTTTGCGGCGGCCGCCGTTTGTGCCGGGTTGGGAACGTGTGCAGTTTTGTTTGATTCGATAAACATGTGTTGGTCTTTTATGCGTGGATGATGATCGGCCCCTGATTGGGCATCTTAAATTACGGTTTTGCCGCACAAGACGAAAAACTCTTTGTTTGGTAAGCTGGTAGCGGCAGCACCGCACGCTACCGCAACGGTCTTCACAATTGCATCAGTCCCGGATCACGGGCCTGCATGTTCAATACAGCAATGTTCCCTGCACACCGGGTGCAAACCGGTCAAACAGGCAGCACTACTGCATTGCCAGGAACGATTCAAGTTATCATTCCTGTATCGGAAAACCCAGGATCTCTCCTCGCAACCACTTTCACAAAAGCCGCCTTAACGGGCAAACAACAAAAGCAGGGCAGCGATAACGCCGGCAATGGTGAGGTAAACACCCGAGCTAAACAGTTTGGTCCCCGGCTTGAACATCCAGAACGCCGAAACAGACATGAAAAGCAAGGCAATCCCGAACAGCGTGGTAAAATAATGTGCTGCGCTTTTGCTGGCCGTTTTGTGCAATTCGGTAAAGGGCACCAGCCACGAATACCATTCCTTGGTAGTATAGTTTGCCACGCCGGTTTGCGTGTTGTAGGTGCCTTCTTTAAACGTTAGCACTGCCCCTTCGGTTTTATCGACCTTGAGGTTGCGCAGACGCAGGCTGGTGCCCAGTTGCGCCTCGGTCAGTCCGGGTGAAAGCCTTTGTTCGTGCACCACGTCGTGTTTTAAAAGGTCCGTGTCGCGATAGGTTTGCAGGAGACCGCTGAGCCCATAAATGATGACCAGTCCTACGATAAAGAAACCGATTTTGTTGTGCAGGTACCGCATGTACCAACGGATGTTTTTTCTTGTCCTGGGTTTTCTTTGTTCCATGTTAATTGCTAATAGTTGATCGTTTATTGATGTTTTGCAATGTAAAGAAGGCGGTGACTTAATTTGCGTTTTTCTTTGCAGGCAGACATTCAAAAACAGAATGCTTGTAACAAAAACGGTGTAGATATACCCCGCCAGTCCCATGCACCGCCGTGCTGCCGATGCCTGCGTTGAAAGAGAAAGCGGCATGGAATGATCTCCGGAAGGAAGGGATTTGTTTCATGGCAAAGCATATAAATTTTCAATACAGCATGAAACTAATCACCGCTTTGACAGCCGGTTTGTCAAATGCTGCGAATCCGGGAAATCTTGCGACAAAAATCCTGTTGCCGGGAAGTTTTAAAAAGCGTTTGGAAAACATTTTAAAACAAACAATGTAAAAATCGCTTGTGCACTTCCCTTTACACCGTTCTTGGTGTTCTGCTTTAGACTTGTGTGAAAGCTGGATCAACAATTGAATTGCAGAAAAAATTGCAAATCGTGGGTGCTGTACTTTTTTCCTACCGTTGGTAGGCCTTGCACATTGCCAACACCTAAACACCAATGACCTCATTCTTGTTTTTGGAAGAATGCCAAAGAAAACTAAAAAGAAAAACCCTCATCAAACTCACGCCTGATAAGGGTTCTGCATTTTACTTGTGCCCAGGACTGGATTCATCCAGCCTTGGAAATCAGTTATTTATACCGTAAGTGTGTCAATGTTGTGTCGGAAACCAAAAGAACTTCTAAAGTGTGCCGGTTTGTTTGGCTTTTTATCACTTTCTACCTGTCGGTACAAATATACGCTTCCGATTGTGACTTACAAGCCTTCGCACTACATATAAAACGCATACTTCAATTCCATGTTATCGCCTTCCTCCAAATACTTAAGAATCTCACCCACGTTCCTTGCACACTCAATGGTAATGGGGTATTTCCGGTCGAATTGTGTGTTGTTCCAGTTCATCTTGGTCAGGGAGAGTATCTCATCGCAAATGGTGTTTGGCGATTCGTCGTAATGGTAAAGACGAACCTCAATTGGTGCAGGAATATACATTCCTGCATACGTTTCATAATACGGCACTGCACCACGAGTATAAAGCAAGTGATGCTTGTTTGAAAAGGAAAGATGTGTTCCTCGCAATGGCGGGTAAGCATTCTCCCGATACATTCTGAAACTTGTATCTAAAATTGTGATGAGGTCAACTTGGGCAATGTGATATTCCTTCGCTGCTGCTTTAAAGCCGTCAATTTCAGCGTCGTTAAAATTTGAAGTCTTATGCAGCACTAACCGTGTAGGGGTCTGCTTAACTGCCTCCAAGTATTCTTTCAACGATTGGGAAAGCAGATTGTAAGCCTGCAATTCACCTAAGTGCGGTGTTTTGTCATCCTTGGGTATCTTAATTTCTTCCCCTCGCAGTATCACTCCTTTGCCAAGTTCATTGAAGATTTGGGCAATGCTTGTCTGCGTTGATTTCTTGTCCCTACTTTTAAAGAAACTGATGCCGGCATAGCAGGTGGACTCGGACATATCTTTTCTAATTAAGGCCCAAGGTGTACCAGCGGCTTTGTAATACAATGCAGTAAAAAAGTTCCAAGCAATTGTCGCTGGATCTTGCATTTCTCCGGTTGGGTTGGAAATTCTATCCCGGACGATTTGGATGGGAATTTTATGCTGCATCGCTTTGGCCTTAATATACCGCCTAAAATTTTGTTCGTATTCCGTTATGTCCTCCTCCTCCTCTTTTGAAACAATCATTTCCTCGTCTGTTTGAGGCGAAAACGTTGCGGCAATAATATGCTTCATCAAATCTTCATGTAGGATTACGAGAATTACATTTGGGTTTTTATTCTTTGCGAGGTACTTTATTTCGTTTAGGTAGAGATTCGCAACTTCCTTAATGGAATCGCTCAAATCAATCTCCCTCTTGTGTATATCTTCAAAATCAGAGTTGTTGATTTTTCGTAAATAATTGTCATCCCATTTCACTTCGCTGTGGAAGCCGTTTGAAGTATTGAAGCCACAAAACGCCGGAAATAGATTCAGGTTTTGCTGCTTGCCTTTTTTGGCTGGCTTAGCCAACACTTCAGTCCGACAGCCCTCCATCCATGTGCAAATTTTTTCGATGCTTTCGCTCTTGCCAACCATGCCTACAACGATTTTCTCCGGCCTGACATTTCCAATGTCAAACGGAGAATAATCAGCAATACCGGCTTTCGGGCAAAGATGTTGATTGTATCCAAACTGTAAAGATGGCTCCTCTATGTAACGTAGGTTCATTATTCAAAAAGGGTGTTGTTAAGTTCTTTATCGGCAGATAATTCGGCTTCTCTCTCATTGAGGGGCGCAAATTCTTTAGGTGGTCGCCATTTTTCATCCTCGATTTTGGGAATGAAGTTTAAGGGCGTCAGTTGATTTACAGCCAAGTGAGGGTATTTATTTTGTTCGGTGAACAAATCGGAATACGATAAGTAGTAACCAAAAAACCTGTATTGGTAATATACGGCCTGATTGTTTTCTTGGCGTTTTAAGCCAGACAGATAGGCTTCCTCAAATCTGCTTGGGTAATGACCGCCAGGATTTGTAAAGCTCCATGTTGGGTTAACCACCAAATACCAATCCTTGCCGAAATTGACGAATGAGGGCTTGAAGGCCATATTACGGTAGCAAATGATATGGCTGTTGCCCTCCTTATCCTTTTTGCTCATCATTTCAAAAATCACGGTCTTCGTCGCTTCCTTTTTACCTTTCCATCTTATTTGCTTGATGTTCGGTACTTCCTTATGATTTTTGAAACGGAGGATTTCTTTGGCATTAATCCATTGTAATCCTTTTGCTTTACAAAATTCTATAAGTGTTTGCCGGAGCAGGTGCTTAAAGTTGTTGAGATAAGCATTGCTCTGTGAATAGTACTCTTCTGTATTGATTCGTGTTGCTGTGCCTTTGTCAATCAACCGGGTTAGAGATTCATTTGAATCATACAAATCACGAAAGGTTATCAGCTTATTTTCCCTGGTGATAAAATCGTTGCCGTAAATCTTCTTTTCCAACATTTCATCCCACAAAAGTTCTCCTTGCTTAAACATAGTTCGCTTGCGCATACCTGCATCTATTCTTCGTTGATTAATTCTTGCCTTAACAGTAGCAAAGTCAACATCTAAATCAGCGATATAAATGGCTTCTGGAAACGCAATCGGCAGAAAATTCAGGTAAAGTTTCTCCGGCTCATTTTTGAGGTAGCCGGCCTGAAACTTCTTTTTCCGTTGTTCTATTTGCGTATCCGAAAACTCGTGTTCACAAAGCCGGGCCAAGGTTTCCAGCTTGTCCAACGCTTGTATGTAGTTGATGCGTTGAAGCAAATCACCAAGGTCAATAATATTATCCTTAGCCGCAAAAGAAAACCCATCAGGAATTAGAGGCTGTAACCCTGTTTCAGAATAAGACGATTGCTTTTCGGTCAGCACATAGATGTAAAGGGTATCGTATTTTTCATCGAGCTTATTTTCTTGAAATCTATCTAACGTTCCTTTGATTTTGTCAAGGGTCGGGGTTGCGGTTACTTGAAAGGCTATTCTGTTGGCGTCGTCAATCAAATCCACTGCCGGATAATTCTTTTTCGCAAGTGCATTAGCATTTACAAGATTAAGGTCAAAGACCAAATTGAAAATGGGTATCAGCGCATTTTCAGCGTGAATGTTGATGTCATAAAGGTTTGCAGAATTGTAAGCTTTTACTTCTTCAACAAACCTTGCCAAATATTTGGCGATTTTGTCTATACAATCCTTCCGTTTCATTCAAAAATTGATTGGGTTAAGGGCTGCCTCCCCATCGCTCCCTCGTCTGGACTGGTCGGCTAACACCAATCTCCAAATCTCTTAAAGATTTTTAGAAAAAAAGTAAGAAACTATCCCCATAACAGGTTCACTTATTGTTCTTTGAATGAATTTTGGTTCAAAGAGTTCGGTTTTCTGAAAAGCGCTGGCCAAGCAAACAGTTCGTAACTTTCTCCGGCAAATTTGGAGAGCGTATGCAGAAAAAGCCCACAAGAAAAAAGTTGAACCAAAGGGAGATTCAAAAAAAGATTGACGAAGACACCATCCGAAAATTTTCCTTTATTGTTCCCCGTAAAGGCACAATAGAATTTCAGCCGCCCAAAGAAACCTATCTTAACAAGAGCATTGGGCATGACAGGCCATTTGTAAAAGTGGACAGCGACGGAAGGTTTTCTCCAGAAGGAGAAGGCGGCCACCTTGCGTATTATTACATTCCTCAAAAGGAGCACGACAAAATTCACGAGCTTTTTAAGGAGTTTGTCATTCCTGAATCTATGCACCATGACCTCATATGGGTTTACTTAAATATGGTATTTGCAGCTTGCGAAGCAACTTTCAGCACAAACTTTTACGAGCAATCGGAACGAAACCAAAAGGAATTGTTTGACGCTCTGGAACTTCTTGAAGCTTTTGCTACGGGTAAAATCCTGCTTAGAGGCATCTCCTTTGAATTTAAAGAAAAAATTCGTGACGGCGACAGGAACCTGGCCCCAGAATACGGGATATTGAAAAGCAGGAAGATAAAAGGTCACGTGGCGGCGCAATTTATTGAAAAGGTGCTTCAGAACTACAAAGCATCAAGTGGCTATGAAACAGCCCAATCAATGTACGACCATAGGAAACAATATGGGAAACCTGATATGTTTTTTGGGCATAAAAACGCCGAAAAACAGTCGCAGGGGTACTATGCTTCCATCATGTTTGATTATTTACGTCAGCAACTTTTCAACGGACTATTTGACCTATTGAATTTGCCTGAAAAATATGAAAAGGAATATACTCGTCTTCAAAAAATGTATTCACGGCGAAAGCGATTTTTGTTCATTGGAAAACTTATGATGCTTTCAGGACTTTTGATTATGAAGGAAGAAAGCTTAGATGAAGATGTTATAGAAAACATCGAGAAGAAGCTCACTCCAAAAATGCGGTCAAACAAAAAAACGCAGAAAGAAATTGAAGAACACAATAGTAATCCAGAAGACGGAATGCTGAGAGTTCAGCTTTTCCATGAACTCTTTTGATAGGGAAAAACGTACCGCTGATATTGTTGGCATTTTTCCCTATCAATGGGTCGGGTGATATTCTTTCTTTGTGGAATGAAGACGCAATCTCATTTCAATCTCCTTTCAGGAAAGGCCAATTTCACCACCGAACCCTTGGCTTACCGGCTTGCGGTACTATTTCTAATGGCAGTATTTCTGCTTCTGATTGCCCTACTATTAAAAGAATGGGTCGTGGGCTTTCTTGTACAAAATTTTTTTAGTGGAAAGGTGGCGGAAATTGGCAAAAAGGTAAAGGCCAATTTTTCCAAATCTTGAAAGCTAAATTTCTACCTCGGCATTTCTGGCGTAAATTACATGTCCTAAAATTTTGTAAATGAAACCAATGAAAATTACAGCCGACCAACTAATGTGTCCTAAGTGCGGAACCGTAATTCCGAAAGGCCAGACGAAATGCCCTAACCCAAAATGCCCGACAAACATGCCGTTGACGGGAAAGCTGAACAAAAAGCGAGAATTAGCCTAAGACCTTTTGAAAGCGGCTGATGGCCGCTTTTGTTTTTGGCTAATAAAGGAACTCGGTGCTTTTGGGGTTGGTACGAACATTCAAACATACTAATGTATAAAGGCATCTTGCAACTTTGCTTCAACTATTTGTAGTTCCAATGATTGTTCATGATTTTTTTCATCTCCTGCAACTCACTGGCAAATTTTTTAATGATGTTTTGCGCTACCATTTTCATTGAAGGATCGGTTCCTTTTTGTAAGTAGTCTTTCGCAATGGCAATCGTGTTTTGATTGTACTCTGAAAGCACATACGCGAAAACGGCATCTTTGTCTAAAGAGTCGGGAATCTCCAAATGTTTTATTTTTGGAAACGTTGCTTTCACGGGCGGCCTATAACCAGACGTAAAATTAAATTGATAAGTGTCGAAAAAATCTTCCTGTTTTTTCAATAACGATATTTTCTTTTGAGCCACCATTTTTAGTAAGGAGTCTTGCCCTGCTTTTAAATGCAGCTCGCACAACTCAATACCAGCAAAGTGATTTGTAATCATGAGCTTTGAGAAGTCATCTTCGGGATTGCCGGTTGTAGGAACGTTGCCAAAGCCTTTGTTCATTCGTTCTACGATGTTATGCAGCCGGTTTTTGTAATCCTGTGTTTCGGTGCTGCTCACGTTGACCTGTGAGGAACCCGTTGACTTTGTAGGGGGCTGAATGGGCAAAGGGGTTTCCTTCTCGCTTGCTTTGTCAACGTCTTTGCACGAACCCATAACCACCACAATGAGGGTCATCAAAAAATAAATTTTGCGCTTCATATTCTATCCAAAATTGGAAAAAATTTTTACGTAAGCCATCGCTAAGCATAATTACAAAATCCTTTGCAAAATCACTTGTAGCTTTGAAACATGAAGAAATTGAATGTACTAACCTGCTGGAAGTGCGTAATGTTGTTATCCGCTTTATACGCTTTAGCCAATCTTTAAGTCTCAATCCATATCTCTCTGAAGGCTGGCTACATTGCCGGCCTTTTTCTATTGGCTGCGCTTGCCACAATATACTAAAACGATACCATTGGTCTGCGAACATACCTTAAAAGCACAGGCCGCTTCCCTGCCATTAAAAACAGTTAACCAAACCTCATGCAGGGCATGAAGCGGAGGTGAATAAAAAGCAGGTGTTCTGAAATGCAACCTTACTTCAATAATTCTGTTGGTTGATTGGTAGGCACTTAATACCTTTGCTCCACGTGAAAAAAGCTTTGGCATATTTCTTAGCCTTTATTGTTCTGGTGGTCAGTTGCATACCTTGCTCTGACACAAGGGCTTCACGTTTGGGTACGAACGACAAAACCGTTGTTAGCCAAAGTTCAGGACAGCATAATGACAAAGACGATTTGTGCCCCCCATTCTGCCAATGCAATTGTTGCACAAATGTTTCAATAAACCACGTTGTTGCTTCGCAAGAAATTGCTCCCTTATTTGATACTCGTCAGAAGTTCGCTATTACTCCTTCTTATGCTATTCAAATGGTGTCTTTTGCCATTTGGCAGCCTCCTCAATTACATGCCTGATTTCCGCCTACTTCTTTAGCGGATTTCCCTTTATTATTCCCTTTAGTTTCTATCATTTTCAACACTGACAATGGCTAAGTCTCGTGTACGAGCTAACCGTAGGCAGTACAGCAAAAAAATCAAAGAGCCAAAGTGGTCAAAGAACAAAAAAGTTTTTATGACCATCATGGGTGTTGTACTCACCATCTTGATGATTTTAGCCATCATTCGGGCCATCATCAAATATTACCGCCTGGTCACACAATAATATCGGCATGTTAAACAAGATTATTGATTTCTCTATAAAGAATAAACTCGTCATCGGGATATTTACCCTTGCACTAATCATCTGGGGTGTATATTCTCTAAAAAAGTTACCCATCGATGCGGTTCCTGACATTACTAACAATCAGGTACAAATTATTACCGTCAGCCCGTCTCTTGCTTCGCAGGAAGTAGAGCAATTGATTTCATACCCGGTTGAGCAAACCATGTCCACTATTCCTGAAATTCAGGAAGTCCGTTCTATTTCTCGCTTTGGCCTTTCTGTGGTCACGGTAATCTTTCATGATGACGCTAACATTTATTGGGCGAGGCAGCAGGTTGCAGAACGTCTGCCCGAAGCCCGGAACGCTATTCCGCAAGGCGCTGGCGAGCCGGAGATGTCGCCTATTTCAACCGGCTTGGGCGAAATTTACCAATACGTCATTCACCCCAAAAAAGGTTACGAAACAAAGTATGACGCCACGGCTTTACGTACCCTGCAAGACTGGATTGTGCGTAGGCAGTTGCTCGGTACGCCCGGCATTGCCGAAGTAAACAGTTTTGGTGGTTTTCTTAAGCAGTACGAGATAGCCCTGAACATCAACCAAACCCGGAGCTACAATATCTCTATCTCTGACATCTTCACAGCGTTGGAAAAAAACAACCAAAACACAGGCGGTTCCTATATTGACAAAAAGCCTAACGCCTACTTTATTCGCAGCGAAGGATTGATAAACAATCTCGGCGACATAGAACGTATTGTGGTGAAGAAAACGGAAACAGGCTTTCCGATTACCATCCGTGACATTGCGCAAGTGCGTTTTGGCTCTGCAAACCGCTATGGCGCCTTAACCCGTGACGATAAAGAAGCCGTTGGCGGCATTGTAATGATGCTGAAAGGAAGCAACTCCAGCGAGGTTGTACAACGGGTGAAGGAGAAGATGGTACAAATTCAAAAATCGCTACCCGAAGGCGTGACCGTAGAACCTTTTTTAGACAGAAGCGAATTTGTTAGCAGGGCTATTGATACGGTAAAAAGGAACCTTTTGGAAGGCGCCTTGATTGTCATTTTCGTATTGGTTCTTTTCTTAGGCAATATCCGTTCGGGTTTAATTGTCGCTTCCGTTATTCCTCTGGCTATGTTGTTTGCCATTTCGCTAATGAATTTGTTCGGCGTTTCCGGCAACTTAATGAGTTTGGGTGCCATTGACTTTGGGTTGATTGTAGATGGGGCGGTGATTATTGTAGAGGCAACCATGCACCATCTTGCTAACCGGCGACAAGGAAAAATAACACAGCCTGAAATGGACGAAGAAGTAGGGGCTTCCGCAAAGAAGATGATGAACTCCGCTGCTTTTGGACAAATAATTATTCTTATCGTTTATCTCCCTATTCTTGCCTTGGTAGGCATAGAAGGAAAGATGTTCCGCCCAATGGCACAAACGGTTTCGTTTGCCATACTTGGTGCCTTCCTGCTTTCATTGACCTATGTGCCGATGGTGAGTGCTTTGTTTTTGAATAAAAACATCAAGCACAAAAAGAATTTTTCTGACAAAATGATGGACCGCATTCAACGGCTGTACCTACCACTTATTAAAGGAGCCTTGCGTTTCAGAAAATTAGTGGTGGTTATTGCCGTGGCATTGCTTGGATTGGCAGGGTTGTTCTTTACGTTTTTAGGGGGTGAGTTTTTACCGACGCTTGAAGAAGGTGATTTTGCAGTAGAAACCCGACTGCTTACCGGTAGTTCGTTAAGCCAGACCATTGACAAGGTAGAACAGGCTTCAAACATTCTTCATAAAAAATTTCCCGAAGTAAAAGAGGTAATCAGCAAAATCGGCGCATCGGAAATACCTACCGACCCAATGCCGATTGAAGCGGCTGACCTTACCATCATTTTGAAGCCAAAGGACGAATGGACAAGTGCGCATGGCAGAGAGGAATTAGCTGAAAAAATGCAAAAAGAATTGGAAGTTATTCCCGGCGTAAGCTTTGGTTTTTCCCAACCCATTCAGTTGCGTACAAACGAATTAATTTCTGGTGTGCGGCAAGATGTGGGGATTAAAATCTTTGGCGAAGACATGCAGGTGCTCTCCGAGCTTTCAAAAAGAATAGGTGCCATTGTACCTACCGTGCAGGGCGCTGAAGATTTATACGTTGAGCAAGTAAGCGGGTTGCCGCAAATATCCATCAAGCTTAACCGTGATAAAATAGCGCAACATGGCTTGAATGTTTCCGACATCAATCAAGCCATCAATACTGCCTTTGCCGGTGGCAGTGCCGGTACTGTGTTTGAAGGCGAAAAGCGATTTGAGTTGGTCGTGCGGCTGCAAGAGAGCGAAAGGCAAGGCATTGAAGATGTAAAGAGGCTTTTTGTTACGGCGGCTGATGGTATGCAAATCCCATTGGAGCAAGTAGCCGATGTGAGCTTGCAATTAGGCCCGAACCAAATACAGCGGGAGCAGGCGCAGCGAAGAATTATCGTCGGCTTTAACGTAAGAGGTAGAGACATCGCTTCAGTGGTGAAGGAAATGCAGCAGAAGATTGACCAAAAAATAAAAATGCCTACTGGCTACTTTCTCACCTATGGCGGCCAGTTTAAAAACTTAGAAGAAGCAAATAAACGTTTGTCTGTTGCCGTACCCGTTGCACTTGGGCTAATTCTTTTGCTGCTCTATTTCACCTTCGGTTCATTCAAGTATTCCATCCTCATTTTCATGGCCATTCCCATGTCGGCTATCGGCGGCGTGTTTGCTCTGTGGCTAAGAGGGATGCCATTTAGTATTTCTGCCGGTGTAGGTTTCATTGCACTCTTTGGCGTAGCAGTGTTGAACGGGATTGTTCTCATTACTGAGTTCAATCGCCTAAAGAAAGAGGGCATGACTGACCTCGCTAAAATCATTTTCACCGGAACTGCCGTTCGATTGCGTCCAGTATTGATGACGGCGACGGTAGCTTCTTTGGGTTTTTTACCAATGGCTTTATCAACTGGTGCCGGTGGCGAAGTGCAAAAGCCGTTGGCTACCGTAGTTATCGGCGGTCTGTTAACGGCAACCCTTCTGACCTTGATTGTGTTGCCGGTGCTTTACACCTTCTTTGAAGGGTTTGGAAAGAAAAAGCAACAGAAAATTGATACCAATCACACGCCTTCCGCTTCAGTAGCGCCAAAAGTTTTGGGCTTGTTTTTATTGTTGTTGGCAGGAACGGTTGTAACGGCTCAAACAACTTCCCCTACCATTGACTTGCCAACAGCCATCGGCCGTTCATTGGGTGTCAATCCAAACATCCGGGTGGGTAATCTTGATGTACAATACCTACAGACGTTACGTGCATCTACAAGAGATATTGGGAAAACCAACATCAATCTTACCTATGGACAGTACAACAGTCTAGTACCCTATGACAACAACATCACCGTTACTCAAAACATCCCCAACCCGGTTTATCTGCGCCGGTTAACGGAACTGGCCGATGCTACCATTGATGCCAGTCGCTTGCAACTAAAGGTGTATCAGAGCCAGATAAACTACCAGGTAAAAAGCCTGTACTATCGGCTTATTTACCGTACCGAGCAGCGCAGGCTTGCCGATACGTTAATCAACCTTTACGAACGGGTATTGCGTGCAGCGGACATACGCTTCAAGTCGGGTGAAACCAACATCCTGGAGAAGTACAATGCCAATACGCAGTTGCAGGAAGCTATAGCACAAAAGGCGCAACTCAATGAGCAGTTACGGACCGACTTGCAACAATTAACCCTCTTTACAAGAGATACAGCCATCAGCGGAATAGCCGATACGCTATTGAGGGAAAAGCCAATTGCCTTGACGATTGACAGCGGCCAATTAAACAACAACCCGGAATTGCAAGTGTTGCGCAGCCAAATCGCCGTGGCTTCAAAAGAGATAAAAGTGGAACGGAGCAAGTTGCTGCCTGATTTCAGCATTGGATATTTCAATCAATCCCTGGTAGGTACTTACGATGTTGACGGCAGGCAGAAATATTACGGGGCGGGCAAACGCTTTCAGGGTATTGAGGCCGGCATCAGCTTATCTCTTTTCTCCAAGCCGCAGAAGGCAAGGATTAGAGCCGCAGAAGTAAACCAACAGCGCAGGGAAGCCGAAGTGCAAGCCTTCTATTTTGGCGTGTCGCAACGGGGTAATCTTTTGCTGTCTGAATTGCGGCGTCTCTCTATTCAACTTGCCTACTATCGCAATACGGCGCTTCCAAACGCCGAGTTGCTCATTCGCACGTCGCAACGGGCATTTGAAGTTGGCGAGATGGATTATTACCAGCTTTCGCAATCGCTCAACAATGCCAACAACGTTCGCCGCCAGTACATAGAAATTTTAAATCAATACAACCAATCAGCCATAGAACTGGAACTAATTCTTGGCCTTTAAACTAAAATGATGATGTATAAGATGTCATATAAAATAATTGTTTTTGCCGCCTTTTTTCTCGCTGCCTGCTCCTCAAAAACCAAAGAAGAAAAGCCGCCGGTAGCAAAAGAGCACGACCCGAACCTGGTTGAATTTACCCATGAACAATACACTACGGTAGGTGTGCAATTGGGAAGCGTAACACCCACCAACTTGAGTAACTACATAAAAGCATCCGGCACCATTGACGTTCCGCCGAAGGATTTAATAAGCGTGGCCTCACCTTACGGTGGCACCATTCGCAGCACCACTGTTATCGAGGGAAAGTTTGTTCGTCAGGGAGAAGTGTTAGCCACTATTGAAAACCCTGAATTTGTGCAACTGCAACAGGACTTTCTGGAAAGCAGCAGCCAGCTTTCATTTCTGCGCCAGGACTTAACAAGGCAGGAAGAACTGGTACGGGAAAACATTGCGGCCCGCAAGTCATTGCAAAAGGCGAGCAGTGAATACAATAGCATGGTGGCAAGGGTGGAAGGTTTGCGGTCAAGATTACGCATTGCCAACATCAACCCAGCCAAAGTAAGAGCCGGGAATTTTACCTCACGCATTTCCATCGTCGCACCAAGCAACGGCTACATCACGCATGTTTATTCAAACGTGGGCAAATACATCGGCGCTAACGAACTTCTGGCGGACATGGCAAACACCAGCAATATTTTGGTGCGGGTAAAGGTGTTTGAAAAAGATTTGCCGCACGTGAAGATGGGACAAACCATCCGTTTCCGGGCCACCGGCGACAGCATTGAACGCACTGCCCAAGTATTTCTAATCGGGAAAGATATTGATGCCGACCGCACCGTGGAAGTACACGGAAAAATTACGAACCCTGTGGCTACACTGCTGCCTGGCATGTTCATCAACGCCATTATGGAAGTAGGTGCTGCGTCTGTACCGGCATTGCCGCAAGCTGCCGTAGTACAGTCAGGTGGTAAGAACTACATTTTCGTTCAGGAAGAAGGCAAGCCGGAAACCGACAGCACAGGTAAAATAAAGGAAGGGGGTGAAAAACACTATTCGTTTCGCCGGGTAGAAGTAGGGGTAACGGTTACAGAAAACGGTTTCACCGCCGTTACCTTACCCGACGACTTTGACATGAAAAGCAAAGTGGTTATCAAGGGTGCTTATGACCTGCTTTCCAAGATGAATAATGCAGAAGAAGAGGAAGGATAAAAAAACAGCAATGAAAGGAAATGAACCATGTATTTTTTAATATAAAATCTAACGTCATGAAACAGTTTATCTGCTTGTTGGTGCTGGTTGGTTTCGTATCAGCAATGAAAGCGCAAGATGTCATTACCTTAAAAACAGGGGAAATCATCAACGGCAAGGTTTCAGAAGTAGGCATCAACGAAATAAAATATTACAAGGCTACGAACTTAACGGGGCCGGAATATGTAACCGGCAAAACCAATGTGGCACAAGTTCAATACGCCAATGGCACAAAGGACGTATTCGGCGCAACGGTATCAAACCAGCCAGCAAACAACGTGGTAGTGGTTCCGCAAACTACGCCGCAAACGGTCATAATTGAACAGCCTGTGCGCCAGTACCGGTATTACAATCCTTTTCCCATCGTCATCCCGCACATTGATTTGGGGCATCATGTGGATATCGGATTTCGCAGCTACGGCCATCACGGACGGCATCATTAAGTTCAGTTAAAACAGGGTCTCTCATTTAATCACTCTTAAAATCAATTAAAATGGAACAGCAGCAACCCGGCCATCACCATTCAGGCCACAAACACGAAGCCCTCATCCAAACCCTATTGGATTGCGCAAGAGCTTGCGAAGAATGCGCTACCGCCTGCCTCGATGAAAAAGACGTAACGCCAATGGCCCACTGCATTGAACTGGACAGAGACTGTGCGGAAATCTGCTTTCTCGGTGCAAAGCTCTTGCTACGGGACAGCGAAATTTCGCACAAGTTCCTCGTGATTTGCGAGGAAGCCTGCCGCGAATGCGCCGAAGAATGCGGTATGCACGAGCACGACCATTGCAAGCGTTGCGCCGAAGCATGTAGAAGGTGCGAACAGGCTTGCCACGAACATCACGGCCAGCAACAGATGAAGTAGGTGGTCAAGCGTGTTGCGATTGATAGCGCCGAAAATGAGAGCTATTGTTTGCAGTACGAATGCGGAAAGCACTTAAGTCCCCTCTTCTACAACTAAGAACTTAATCCGCCACTTTATGAATTTAGGGTGAAACCCTGCCGCCTTACATCTGCCAGGTAATGGTTGTGCAGGGTTTACACCCGCCAATTAAAGTTGAAAAATGGATGTAAGTACCGAATTGACCATTGTTATTAAAACCATCATCGCATTTCTGTTGGGTGGTGTCATTGGTCTGGACAGGGAGCGGCACGGGATGGATGCAGGCATAAGAACGTATGCGGCAGTTTGTATCGGTTCGGCGTTATTTACTGCCATTGCCGCCCATTTGGTAAACGATGTTGCCGCCGCATCAAGAGTAATAGCCAACATCGTTACCGGCATTGGTTTTTTGGGAGCCGGAATAATTTATCGCAATGGGCATTCCGGGTCATCTCATGGGCTAACGACGGCTGCAACGGTCTGGTGTACTTCCGCTGTGGGTGTGGCAGTAGGGTTAGATATGTACATTATAGCGGTGGTAGGTTCTGCGTCGCTTTATTTTTTGTTGTCGTTGCACCACCAAAAATGGTACATGCGGTGGAAGAAAAAAATGACAAGCAAGTATGGCGTTGATAAAACCGGCGATTAGTTACGCCGGAAAAAATTCAAAATGGATGAAAACAATCAATCATAAATAAGTAAGCTGAATGAAAACCTTGCTTTGCCTTTGTTGCCTTTTTGTTTGTTGTAGCGGATATGCACAAAACAAAATTTTTTATTCTTCTTCCGACGTCGCAAACGTTGGTGAAGAAGGCCACGGCATTGCCAAGATTAAAATACCCTGGGGACGGCTCGGCAAAACCATTCGGGTAAATTATATGGATGGCTGCGAGGCCGTGTTTGGTGAGAGAGCAATATGGGGATTTGAAAAAGATGGTAAAAAACTGCGGTTATACGATGGGGAAATTTTTGAAATCGTGGACAGCGGGGTGATTGTTTTTTACAAATCGTATGCGCCGCATCCGGTTTATTATTTCAGCGAAGATTTTAACAGCAACGTGGTCTTGCTTGAAAGGCCAAAACTTTTGAAAGTTTTACCACCCGAAAAATTAGTGTTGTTGTGGAAAGAACACGGCATAGTAAAAAGTATGTTTTAAATGAAAGGCAGTAAATGATACAGATACTTCTGGGCACCTTGCTATTGGGCTTGGTACATGCGCTGATACCAAACCATTGGCTGCCGTTGGTTGCCGTGGCGAAGGCGGAACGCTGGTCAAAAAAAGAAGTGACAAAGATTGCGTTTGTCTCCGCAATGGCGCATGTGTCTGGAACGGTGTTGTTAGGAATTGTATTGGGCAATGTGGGGCAAACGTTGGCGCATCGTTACGATGATTATGTACACATTATTGCGCCGGTTTTGCTCATCGTGTTCGGGCTTATTTATTTCACCATCAACCTGCCGCACCATCACCATTCAATGCAGCAGGACGTAGCAGCTTATAAACAATCAAAGCGTAGATGGGTTTTGATTTTTGTAGCCATGATGTTTTTATCACCGTGCCTGGAAGTGGAAAGTTTGTTTTTGTCGGCCGGCGCTTATGGCATGGACCACGTTTTTGCAATGGCCTTTGCCTATGCTATCGTCAGTGTATTCAGCATCATGGCCTTGGTGGTATTTGCTTTTCAAGGTATCAAGCTATTGGACACGCATTTTTTTGAGCACCACGAAAAACGCCTGACCGGAGGCATATTAATTGGCGTAGGAATACTAAGTTTTTTTATTCATTAAATAGAGTTTTATGAGCGCAGAACACAATCATGACGAAGCCCCTGTTGTGCAGATGAAAACAAAGGATGAACACAAAGGGCATGACCATAACCATGATGAAGAAGAAGGGCACAGCCACGACGACGGGCACGACCACGACCACGGCGGCGACGGGGAGCAATCTGGATGGAAGGCACATTTGAATTTGTTGATTGCCCTTGCCATTCTCGCCTTGCTATTGGTACTGGAATACGGTTTCAAAATTGTGCTGCCTAAATCCATTGCCTTTGCGGTAAATGCAGTGGCCTATCTATTGGCAGGTTGGAACGTATTGCGCCTCGCCTTTCGCAAAAGCAAACGGGGCGATTTTTTCAATGAGTTTGTTTTAATGAGCGTGGCAACCATCGGCGCCTTCGCCATCGGTAGTTATACTGAAGGCGTTGCTGTAATGGTGTTCTATGCCATTGGCGAATGGTTTCAGGATGCAGCGGTTACTAGAGCCAAAGCCAGCATCAAAGCCTTGCTCGATATACGACCCGAAGAGGTAACGGTGGTGCGTAACGGAGCCACGCAAGATGTGCATCCATCGGAAGTTCAGTTAGGCGAAAGCATTCAAATGAAGCCCGGTGAAAAAGTAGCACTGGATGGCGAGCTTCTTTCCGAAAGCGCCTCGTTCAACACCGCTGCCCTCACCGGCGAGAGTAAGCCCGACACAAAATACAAAGGCGAACCTGTGTATGCCGGGATGGTCAACCTGAACACCGTTGCCGAAGTGAAGGTGAACGCACTGTTTAAAGACAGTAAGTTAAGCCGCATACTGGAGATGGTGCAGGATGCAACGGCACGCAAATCGCAAACGCAGTTATTTATTTCCCGCTTTTCAAAAGTTTATACGCCTATTGTTTTCTTTCTTTCCCTGGCCTTAGTTGTAGTGCCTTATTTTATTGTTGAAGATTATAGTTTTTACACCTGGTTTTACCGGTCCTTGGTCTTTTTAGTTATCAGTTGCCCTTGCGCCTTAGTTGTATCCATTCCGCTTGGTTATTTCGGCGGCATTGGCCTTGCTTCGCGCAACGGCATTTTGTTCAAGGGCGGCAACTTTCTGGATGTGATGACGAAGATTAACGCCGTGGTGATGGATAAAACCGGCACCCTTACCAAAGGGGTTTTCAATGTACAAAAAGTGGTGGCTAACGGGCTTGATGAAATGGAATTGGTACGCATTACGGCTGCGCTGGAAAAAAACTCCACCCACCCGGTTGGGCAAGCGGTAGTGAAGTATGCTGGTGATGCGATTGGCAGCACAGCGGCAACGAACGTAGAGGAAGTTGCGGGGCATGGGTTAAAAGGCATTGTGGATGGTAAAGAAATATTAGTAGGTAATCTAAAGCTGATGAAAAAATTCGGCATTGATTATCCGGCAGAAACGGAGAGCATTGTAGATACAATAGTAATAACGGCCATTGATAAAAAGTTTGCCGGTTACATTACTATCGCCGATGAAATAAAAGAAGACGCTGCATCCGCTGTAAAAGCCATGAAAGCTTTAAACATCAAAACCGTTATGCTATCGGGTGATAAACAAACGGTAGTAGACAATGTGGCCAAACAAATCGGTATTGATGAAGCCTTTGGCGACCTGCTGCCGGAAGGCAAGGTAGAGAAAGTTCAAAGCTTGAAAAATGCCGGACGGCACATCGCTTTTGTTGGCGACGGCGTGAACGATGCACCGGTCGTGGCACTGGCCGATGCAGGCATTGCAATGGGCGGCTTAGGCAGCGATGCTACTATTGAAACCGCCGATGTAGTGATACAAAACGACCAACCTTCAAAAATTGTTTCTGCCATTAAAATCGGAAAAATTACCCGCAGCATTGTTTGGCAAAACATCATCCTGGCAATGGCAGTAAAGGTTATTGTGCTTGTGTTAGGCGCCGGAGGTATTGCCACGTTGTGGGAAGCCGTGATTGCCGATGTGGGTGTGGCCTTGCTTGCCATTTTGAATGCAGTGCGAATTCAAAAAATAAAAGTCTAAGCATTGCATGAAAGAGCAGCGCATTCAGCAGTGGACTAAAAAATTCAATGAAGAAATTGCATTGGTGGAGTTGGAGTTCAAATCGTTTTTCAAACGCAAGCCGTTGAAGGCCTATTATCATATCAAAATACACGACGATATTGGCTACATCAGCATTGAGATTTTAAACAGGCAGGAACTGCCCACAGAAATCATTGACGCCATCACGGTAGCACTTTTGAGGTCAAAGCCGCGGTTTAAGCTAATTGAATGAAGTGTGTTGGCCTTATACCGTATTCAAACAAACAATAAGTATGAGCCGGTTGGTTTTCCTCCTCATTTTGCTAATCACTTTTTCTTGCAAAAACAAGAACAAGGCAACCTTTGAAGAAAGTACCCATAACGCAACGGATACAAAAAGCTTTCATCTAACCCTGCCGCAAACAATGAACGACATGATGAAACGGATGAAGTCAATCCCGTTTTCGGGAAACAATGACAGGGATTTTGCTTCTTTGATGAGGGAGTATTACGATGGCGCTATTGACATGGCAAGGCTTCAAGTTGCTCATGGGAAGCAAAAGGAATTGAAATCATTTTCTCAAGCGACTATCACCGATTTGAAGCAAGAGCTACTGATGCTATCTAATTTTTTAAAAGATGAACCTGCCGGAAAATCCTCAACTGTCGAAAAGTTTCAACAGACCATGAAAAGTGCGTTGAACCAAATGGCGGTGAACAATGAGTTCGGCGAAACCGGAGTTGACCATTTGTTTGCTTTGCTGATAATTATTCATCACAAAGCAGGTCTTCAAATGTTGCGGGCCGAATTGGATTACGGCTCGCACCAAACCATGAAGATAGAAGCAAGGAATATGCTGCCGAAGCAAGCGGAGGAATTAAAATGGTTTCAATCGTGGCTATCAAAAAACTAAAACACTAACCCCTTTCTATGTCAGGAAATCACGCCTCTGCGGGCTATCGAAACAAAAAAAAGCTTATTACCGTATTGCTTTTAACGGGCAGCTATCTGGTGGCTGAAGTTATCGGCGGCATTCTCACTAAAAGCCTTGCGTTACTGGCCGATGCAGGCCACATGCTCACCGATGTGGGCGGGCTGGCTTTGTCCTTATTTGCCATTACCCTAACGCAGCGCAAGGCATCGCCGCAAAAAACCTACGGGTATTACCGGGCCGAGATATTGGCCGCACTCACAAACGCTGTGGTGCTTATCGGCATCTCGTTTTACATTTTGTATGAAGCCTATCAACGGTTTAAAAATCCGCCTGAAGTGTCAAGCAAAATCATGCTGGTGGTAGCCGCCGTTGGACTGGTTGTGAATGTTGTGGGGATGATGATTTTACGCAAAGGCTCAAAAGAAAGCCTCAACATGAAAGGGGCATATTTTGAAGTGTTGTCCGACATGCTTACGTCCATCGGCGTTATCATTGCGGGCATCATTATGCTCACGACCGGCTGGTATTATGCAGATCCCTTACTCTCCGCCGGTATTGGCCTGTTCATCTTGCCCCGTACTTGGATTTTGCTAAAAGATGCTGTAGGCGTATTGTTGGAAGGCACACCCAGCGATGTAAACGTAGCCGACCTGCAAGATGCCATCAAGAAGATTGACGGCGTGAAAGATGTTCATGACCTACACGTATGGGCCTTGACATCCGGTATGAATGCCATGAGTGCCCACGTTGCCATTAGTCAAGGGATTTCTCCAAAGTCCATTCTTGAAAAAATACAGGAGTTAATAAAAGTCAATTTCAAAATAGCGCATACCACCGTCCAAATTGAAGAACTCGGCTTTCAGGAAGATGAAATAGCAATATGAGGCTGTCCATGCAGAACATACGAATAGTGTATAGGATTTTGATGATGTTGCTGGCTGCATGTGCCGTCATTGACTTATACCGGCTGTTCAATCCACACGTCACCAACATGATATTTACCGTAATCCTGGTTCTTACCCCATTTGCACTTATCGCTTACTTGCTGCTTGTTCTCAAATACAGAAAAAATCTTAGAAAGAAGCTATCTGACCAACAGCAAAAGCGTTTTAGTAAGAATTAAAAAAGCAAGATTTTGGCATCAACGAAATTGGCGATAAACACAGTAGGAATGCAAATGGGTTGCATGGTGCACACAAATACCTTTGAGTGTTTTGATATTACCTGGTTAACTTCTGAAATGAAATTTTTTTTCGGTTTGATACTATCCGCAATCATCTTTTCAATTTTGGTTACGGTTTCGTCTGTTTTCGATAAATATTTTTATGGACGGGCCTTCCCCGGTGTTGTCCATACCACAACCCTTACCCTCGTAGCCGTCTATATTTTGGTATGGCTCTATAAAAGAAAAAAACGTAGGAAAAAATATGAACAACACAACGGGCTTTTCAGCAAAAATTAGGAAGGTATTCAAGATTTTAGGGCCGGGATTGATTACAGGCGCCAGTGACGATGACCCTTCGGGCATTGCCACCTACTCACAAGCTGGGGCCAAGTTTGGAATGGGTACGTTGTGGACATCGCTCATCACCTTTCCGCTGATGGCGGCCATTCAGGAAATGTGTGCACGGATTGGTTTGGTAACATCCGTTGGGCTGACAACAACGCTGAAGAAGCATTATTCAAAAGTGCTGCTTTACACGATGATGGCTTTCTCTATCCCGGCCATCATTTTAAATATTGGGGCCGATATATCAGGGATGGGTGCAGTGGCTAATTTGCTCTTTCCTTCCATTTCCCCAACCATATTCAGCCTGGTGTTTACTGCCTTGCTTCTGGTTTTGATTATTTATTTGCCGTACAGCAGAATTGTGGCAATATTAAAGTACCTATGCTTATCGCTCTTTTTATACATAGCCGTTCCTTTTTTCACGCATCCGGATTGGGCACAAGTAGCCAAGGCCACCTTTATCCCGCACATTCGGTTTGACAAAGATTTTTTTGGCGTACTTGTCGCCATCCTGGGTACTACCATTTCACCTTATCTATTTTTTTGGCAGGTAACAATGGAAGCCGAGGATGTTAAGGGCGCCAAGCAATTGGTGCTGGCCCGCCGCAAATTGGTGCGTGATGCAGAAGACAAAAAAGTGGTGAAAAGAAGAGAACGAAACTTCTTTCGCCTGCTCATACAAAAGATGCAGATGGACGTAAACTTTGGGATGTTGCTCTCCAACATGGTGATGTTCTTTATTATTCTGGCTACCGGCACGGCCCTCTTTGGCAAAGGCACAAATGATATTGAAACGGTTGAACAAGCGGCGAAAGCTTTAGAGCCGGTTGCCGGCAAAGCCTCATACTTGCTTTTTGCGCTTGGTGTAATCGGCACCGGCTTTTTAGCCATCCCGGTGTTGAGCGGCTCACTGTCCTACATCGTTTCGGAAACCTTTGGCTGGAAGGGAAATCTGGATAAAAAGTTTGGACAGGCAAAAGCCTTCTACCTTGTCATCATTGTTTCGCTGGGAGTTGGTCTTTTGCTCAACTATATTGGTTTAAGCCCGATACAGGCATTGGTGTACACCGCTATTTTGTACGGCATCACATCGCCGGTTATCATCGCCATTGTGCTGCACATTGGCAACAACAAAAAAATCATGGGCGAATACAAAAACGGCGCTCTTTCCAATGTGCTTGGGATTGTTACCTTGGTGTTAATGTCGGCAGCGGCAGTAGCGTTGATTTATTTTCAATTCAGTTAAATTGATTTTTATGAACGACGATGAGCAATGGATAGCGGCTTTTAATGAGCGGGTAAAGGCGATACAAATTGAATTTGACGCCTTTCTGAAAAGCAAAAATCTTTCTGATTATTACGACTTTCACCGAGATGAAAACGGCCACTTGCTTTCGCTACATTTTACCCAGGCCCACGGCTTGCCAAGAAAGATTGAAGAGGCGTTAACGGAAGCTTTTATCAAAACAAAACCTGCCCGATAAACAAAAACACTTTGTTCACTTTAAACCAACAATTTATGGGATTTCATCAGTATCATGAGCCGCCCGAAGAACTTTCAAAAGAGACCAGAACCTTTGCCCGCATGATTACTTCGGTAATTGAAGAAGCCGAGGCCATCGGCTGGTACGAGCAGCGCATCTCCGTTGAAACCGATAAAGAAGCCAAGGCCATTATGCAAAATGCCCAACAGGAAGAAATGAAACATTTTGGGATGGACCTGGAATTTTTGCTGCGCAAAAAACCGGAGTGGCGGACGATTTTAAAAGCGGTGCTTTTTACAAAGGGAGACATCATTGAGAATGCGAAGAAGGGGGAGGAAAAGGTAGAGAAGTGACATTGCACTGCAACTCTTTATTACCCGTCCATTTTTTTTAAAAAAATCAAAGCAGCATGTCAATTACCAAAAGCCAAACGGAAAAAATTGGTTCAATATTCAACGGAAATAGATTTATCATCCCTACCTACCAACGTAAGTATAGTTGGACAGACACAGAGCGTAAAGATTTGTGGCAGGATATAGATGAGAGCATTAAAGACAAAATGAACCACTTTCTTGGCACACTTTCATTTAAGGAGAACGAGGCTGTTGGCTTAACGACGGATACCGTTTATGAAATCATTGACGGTCAACAAAGAATAACAACGCTCTTCATTCTTTTAAAAGTTCTAATAGATAAGTTGAAAAAGCAAGCTGTAAGAGAAAGTCTAATGAACGCCTTTATCGGTTCAAGGGAAAATCTTAAGCTCACACCACTTGGCGCTGATGGTGATTTTCTGAACACGCTTCTTTTTGATTTTGATGCCATAAATATTGATAGCCTTAATAAAAGAAGCCAAAAATTCATGTATTCCGCTTTCCAATTGTTTTCTGCTTTTGCTAACCCGCTTTCAGAGCAGGAAATAGAGCAGAGAATAAAATTCATCCGTGACAAGATGGAAGTTTTGGTTTTCAATGTTGAAAATCAAGCACAGGCGGTCAAGATGTTTTCCATCATCAACGACAGGGGATTGCCATTAAGAATATTGGACAAAACGAAGAGTATTCTCATGCTTTATTCAACCCTTCATTTACGGGAGACGTTAAACGAAACTATCAACAATTGCTTTGAAAAAATCTTTGACGCTTACGACGACTTACTCGTTTGGAAAGATAAACTTGGGATATTAGGTCGCATTGAGGAGAACACAATATTTACCCAGCACTATTATTCAGCAAGAAAACTTTTTCCAAAAACATGGAATAATAGGGACGGGGCAGAAACCGTATTTGACAATTTGAAAATCAGGTGTGAAGAACTTAAAGACAATCCAGAATTGCTGGAGCAATTCATAAGAGAATACATCAATGACTTTGAAGGTTTCGCAGTGGGTTATGCTAATCTTGTAAAGGAAGTAGAAACGAGAACCATTTATGAAAAACCCTTCAGGTTCCTTGAATTTAGCGCCACATTATACCCCTTGCTTGTAAGATTGTACATTCAAAACAAGTTGAATGATTTACTTCCCTTGTTAGAAGCGATTGAAGTCCGGGTTTACAAATTGCGAGGAACAAACCCGATTGCTGACGTTTATTGGTTAAGTTCTTATGTTGCTGAAAAGGAGCCGCCTGCGGATGAGATCAAAACCTATCTTATCAATTTCAGTGAAAAGTTCGTAAACAATCATGTCTTGGGGACGTATCTGGATGGAGCGCTTCATGGAAATGGAGCCGTAAAATATATTTTATCGGAATATAGCCAAGGCAGTTTTACTATCCCCGCATACAAGAACTTTCAGGTTGAGCACATATTCAGTAAAGACCCAAATTTTGACCCAACGAGCTATGGCTTTGCAGAGGATTACGACTATGAAAAAAATAGACTTGGAAATCTTGGACTTTTAGAACAGGGCTTGAATGCCGGACTTGGAAACTTGCCGCCAATAAATAAGGTTGGCGGCTATCTAAATTCAATCGTGGCAGAAACGAGAAATCTTGCAGGGGAAATCCAACAGGGTAATTACTGTAAAGAGAATGTTGATAGAAGGCGCAAGAACATTATTGACTTTTGCATTGATCGTTTCAAGCTCAATTGAACTTATCCAAAAAATCTTTCTTCCACAAATTGGCACATCAAATGCCCTAACAAAATGTGGCACTCTTGTATCCGGGGCGTATCTGCCGAAGGCACGTTTAACAGATAATCAGTTACTTTTTTCATTGCTCCACCACTTGCGCCCGTAAAGCCAATAGTAACCACGCCTTTTTCTTTTGCCGCTTCAAATGCCTTTACAATGTTGGTTGAATTGCCAGAAGTGGAAAAACCAATTAACACATCCCCTATTCGGGCTGTGCCTTTAATCATTCGGGCATAGATGTCGTCAAAGCTATAATCATTACCTACCGCCGTTAAATATGAAGTATTGCAGTGCAAGGCTTCAGCAGGTAGTGAAAGCCGGTCTTTGTAAAACCGCCCCGTAAATTCGGCCGCCAAGTGTTGTGCATCGGCAGCGCTACCGCCATTGCCGCAGAAAAACAGTCTCTTTTCTGCTTGATAAGCGGTCACAATCACGTCCACTACTTTTTCCAGCGTGTCCAGCAATTCTTCATTGGATAGCAATGCTGTTTTCACCGCAATGGACGCTGCAATAAGCTCTTTAAATTGTTCCTTCATAAATAAAATTTAGGAATAGGGGCTAACGCATTGTAAACGCCAAAATTCGCATAAAAAAACCTGGCAGTTCATATAGCCAGGTTAATCGCTTTTCTCGTTAGCTTTTTACATGCTGCCGCCTTTGTGGTGCTCTTTTTCCTGATGGTGTTCAGGGTGGTCATGATGTTCCGGCTCACTGTGTTGCTCCATCTGGTTAGGGTCAAAACCCGCATGGTGTTCTTTGTGTGGATGATGCTCCTGCTCCTGGTGATGCTCGGAGTGCTGATGCCGCTCTTGCCCGCCTTGCGTACCAGCTGCGTTACCCATGCCTTGATTTCCAGTGCCTTGAGATTGGTCTTGATTTCTATTTTCCATAATTGAAATGTTTGAGAAAAAGAGGTAAAAAAAAGTATGCCAGAGCCACCGGTAGGAACAATAAAAAATCCTCTCGCAAATGAGGGTTTGAAAGGGTTCTGTGCTGTCGTAATTAGTTCTTGGCTACATCGAACTTGCAAAAAATGTTACGAACACCGGCCTGAATGTCCTTATCGAACAAAATTCTATTGCTCTTCACTTCGTCAGTTGTCCAGCCCTGCCATACCGTTTTTTGGTTTTGGCGCCATATCATGCTTTGCGCATCTGCCTCTTTCAATAAGCATAACCGCAAACTATAAACAACGAGACCTTAGTTAAAACAGAGGTCGCAACCAAAACTAACTGCTTATAAAAAGCTATGACAAGATGAGGCAAATCGCTCTTAGCAATCTGTTCCGCATTAGCGTAAATATATAATTCTAACTCATCACCCTAAAGAAGAATGTATTTCCTTCTTCACCCGCTGACGCGATGGGCGTAAAGTTGTTGTTCAAACAAATACTTACGAGTAAATTGTTGAAATACTCGTAGTCGTGTTCATTCAGTTCTGCTTTTTTTGCGCCTTCAATCAGTTGTTTGTCCTTTTCAGTTTCGGGATGAAGTTTAATTTCAACAATAGATTCTTTCATCCCCCTTACCCTGACTTGTATGGTATGCTTCATCATGAATTAATTATTTGCGTAGAAGGTATTTTCTCATCACCCAACCCATTACCGGCAAATTGTCGGCTGTATCAATTATCGTGATGCGAACCCATTTGTGTTTTGTGTCCAGTATGTGAACTTCTTGGCCGGCGCGTACCCTAAAAAAGCCACTGTCTTTTTGTGAAGGGTTGTAGCGCAGGTTGCAATCCAACCGCAACACTGCCGCAGGTGCAGAACTTTTCAATGCTTCTTCAAACTTGGCACCTACAAACTGTTTCAGCTCCTCAACCTCTTTTTTGACAACAAC
The DNA here is from genome assembly GCF_003628535.1 of Flavisolibacter nicotianae. GTDB lineage: Bacteria > Bacteroidota > Bacteroidia > Chitinophagales > Chitinophagaceae > Flavisolibacter > Flavisolibacter nicotianae. The sequence goes on along the minus strand of NZ_RBCI01000006.1, from coordinate 69,436 downwards.
GTTCTGTTCAGGTTTATCATTCACTAAAAGTGGCTGGATGATGGTGTAGATAGTAAATAAAATACCTAAGATGCCAACCCACAAATTAAGGAGTGCAGTTGGAGACTTATCGCTGGCTTTTATTTGTTGTGTTACCTCAACACTTAATTTTTCAAGTGATGTACCAATAAAAGCCTCCAATTTGGCAATGCTTTCAGTAGTAACATACTCTGTTTGTGTAAGTTCTTGTGTAATGGCTAAGGCTTCGTTTGTTGTAGATTGAAAACGTTCAAAAAAGTCTTCGTCCGCCAAAGCAATGCCTTTTACCGCCATTTGACTACCCAACCCTTTCAGTGCTGATTGCAAGGCTGTAACTTTAGTATTATAGCCTAAAAGACTTGGGTTAAGAGCAGCGGCAAATGATGGTGTTGCTATTTGGGATTTGATGAGTCGATTTTGCAAGAAAGCACTTGTTGAAAACATGGAACTGATGCTTTTCTGATTCCGGGCGATAATTCCAACCGAATCTAAAAGTTTGGTATTGTCCAAAATGATTCTGGAGATATTTCTCTGGCTATGCATTTTGATTACTGCCTCCTCATCAAAAAACGAAGGTTTTTTAAACATCTGCCCTACAATATCAGCCATTGTAGTGGTTGCATACCTGTTCTTCTGCAACAAATCAGTCGCAGGGCTGGAAAACATTTTATGCCATGCGGTCATCGGCGCAATAGCCGCTTGCATTGCAGTGGTCTTGCGGAAGAAATCCTGTAAATCTTCATTCATAGGTTGTGTTTCTTTTTTAAATCGCTCAAGAAGTGTTGGGGGCAGAAAACTGAAAAATTACTAACGTGTTGAATTTCAATGATCCCATCGTGTCCTTTCCCGAACGGGGTAGCAAAAGTAGCTTGGCAAATGTTTTCAATCAAAAGCAGCTATCCACATTGCGGTAACACCAGGACAAACGCATCTAAATTTTAGACAATATTCAAGGATGAGATGAAAAATAGCTGTTTCATTTAATAAAACTGTGAATTGATTTAAAGCGATTACAACTGTAACGGTTTATATGACCCTTCCAACCCACCATCTAAAAAGTTTGGCGGCCTGTGTGAACAGGAAGAGCCAAAAACAAACGTGTTTTACCTTTTTTATACGCCTGTGGCAAAATTCAATTTAGATGCGTTTGCCCTGGCGGTAACACGAAGTTGAAGGCGTAGCTCAAGCAAGTTCCGCCGTTTTTTGTCCTTTTCAATTCAAATGGGGTAAAATACTTTGGCTTTTTGGTTGACAAAAACGCCAGTTGATGGTATAATCTAAAAAACATACAATGCAAACAGAAAAGAAGCCTCGCAAAATAAATATTCTTGGCATAATTCGCTTGGAGGGCGAGATGACTATAACAGAAATATTACTGATTATGATTTTGGCTATGACATTTGTCATCGTTCTTGTCCTGCTTTTTAGAAATCAGCCTTCGCCTGCTTTAAGCGTGTATAGAACAATCGTAAAAGCCAGTTCTTTCGTGCAGGATTTGAATCTAAGAGGTCCATAGGCTATCAGATTTATTATACGGCTCAGGCGCACAGTATTAGGTCCCGAAATCTTCCCCAATCATTCCCCAAACCTTTCGCTACAAAACGAAACCATTTGGGATGGCAGGTCAATCGCTCCGCAATCATTCCCTAAATCTTCATCGTAGGATTTCAATATTTCGCCGAAAATGATTTACTAACATTATTAGCATAATAAGACGTTCATTTTCAATGTATTTAGCTCCAATGTGAATAACTCTCTGCACTAAATTATTGGCATTTACAAAATGAAATTGCTAAGTTTGTTAGTAATTAAAAATCAACCACTTGAAAAATGCAAACCGTTGTAAACCCTAACATGATTGTGCTTGCCCGTGAAGCAAGAGGGCTTACGCAACAAGACCTTGCCGAACGCCTCAATGTTCACCGGGCAAACGTTTCCCGATTAGAGAAGGGCGAGACGCCTATTCAGCAGGGCACACTACTCGCTATTTCGGCAGCTACTTCTTTTCCTCCGCAATTCTTTACCCAACAAGGAATGTTCATGCCGGTGAACCTGGCTTACCGCAAACGTGAGCATGTTCCAGCAAAACTGCTTAATCCCATCGAGGCCAAAATGAACATCATCAGAAGGCACGTGCAGTTCATTGTAGGAGCATTGGACAAAGACATTCCTAAACTTCCTTTGTATGAAGTAACCGAAGAAAGAAAAGCAGCGCAGATAGCGGATTTGGTAAGGAAGGATTGGAACGTTGGAAACGGAACGATTGAAAATTTGGTAGCGTTACTTGAAGCAAAAGGCATCGTCATCAGTGCTTTTGATTTTGGAACCGAACGAGTGGACAGCCGGTGTATGTTGACGGATGATAAATACCCCATCATTTTCATCAACAAAAATTTGCTTGTAGACAGGCTTCGCTACACGCTGGCCTATGAACTTGGGCAACTGTTGATGCACACCTTCTTTCCGGTGAATGCGGAGCGAGATATTTCGAGGGAGGCCAATCATTTTGCCGCTGCTTTCCTAATGCCGGAAGACGATGTGCGAAAGGATTTTGAAAACGGCATCACTCTTTCCATCCTTGCCGATCTCAAACGAAAGTGGAAAGTGTCCATGATTTCGCTGCTTTATCGTGCAGACGATTTGGGCTATCTGACCGCGAACCAAAAACGTTACCTCATTCAACAATTCAATGAACAAAAAATTAGACGGCGTGAACCCGTGGAGTTGGATTTGCCCATTGAACAACCGGCACTTCTAAAGCATTTGGTGAACCGCTACATCGTTGAGTACGAGATAAACATTCATGCGATGGCCGCCATCTTCGCCATACCGCCTCAGGATTACCTTGACTATTACGGATAAATGTGAAGCCATGAAAAAAAGTGAAACCAATAAAACCAAATCTGAAATGAGCACTACGAGTATCGCAGTAGAGATTAGGCCGTATAGTTTGACGGAGTTATCGGGCCTTTATGGAGTGAGTAACCACACCATGAAAAACTGGATCACCCCGCACCATACAGCCGTTGGCAAAAAAATAGGACGGTTATACACGGCTTTACAAGTGAAAATCATTTTTGAAAAGTTGGGGTTGCCGGGGCAGGCACATGAATAAGTTTCTTAATCTCATCCGTTTCATTTTCAGTAAATTTGTCGCCCAAAAATTTACGCTATGGAAGGAAATGAGATTATTCTGATACCTGCGGGCAACACCCCCGAAAAAATTGATACGTCTATACAGGCGTTCAACCAACCGTTAGCAAATCTACTTACCCATATTGGTTTGCCGACGGAGAACATACTTACGTCCGTGGAAGAAAGGCGAAAAGTAATTTTCGCTCTCGAAAGTACATTAGACCTGCTACCACGTGAAGAAAGATACAAAGCCGTATATCTTTCAAAATTTACAGTTGCCATTTCAGTGGGCTTGTTTGACGGCGCTTTGAATTTTCTTTGGGACGAAACAGTTAATGCGATACGAAGACTGGCTGGCAATTTTGATTTGCAGTATTTCTTCAATATAGCAGCAACCACTAACCCAAAATATAAGGGACTTATTTCCACCGAAGATTTGCCGGTCATCTCCGACCATGACTTAATTGAAATATGTCGCAGGATTGGCCTGCTTAGTGATGTAACGTTTCGTCGCTTAGAACACGTTAACTATTTCCGTAATCATGCAAGTGCCGCACACCCTAACGAAAATGAAATAACAGGTACAGAAATGCTTTCATTTCTGGAGTATTGTTTACGATATGCTATTACTGCGAAGCCAGACCACTCCGTTATTCAGATAAAACAACTGTTTGACAACATACGAACCAAGGAAATTCCAAAAGAGGATTTCCCATCCATCGGTGCTGACATGCAAAAACAATCGCAGGAGAGAATAAATGATTTTGTTCTTTCGGTGTTTGGCTTGTACTGCAATCCTAAACAAGAGCAGAGTGTCAAAAAAAATATTGAACGCTTGATGCGCGAGATTTGGCACGTTACAACGGATGATGTACGTTATTTCATTGGAGCCAAATACGGCGTGTATAGAAACAATGGCGATGTTGACCGTAAAGACGCTGTACAAAAATTTCTTGAAAACGTTAATGCTCTTGACTATAAAGATGAAGACAGTTTAGCTGCCGAATTGCTTGAAAAACTTCAAAACCTGAAAACTGTCCATTATGAATGGAACAATTTCTATAATGAACGGTCTCATGCTCAATCAATCAGTACATCTATACCTAAAGGCGGCATCCCTGATAGTATTCGGAAGTTGTTTGTAAAAGTTGTTTCGATTTGCTATGTAGGCAATGGCAAAGGGTACAAAGAAGGCGTAGATGAAGGGGCTATACCGTTTTACCAGCAATTCATTGAAATGTTTGGCGTGAACGAAGTGAAAGAGTTCATCTTTCTATTTAATGATGCAGAATTCGTTTCTGATTTTTGGCACACAAAACCCGATAAAAGATTAAGACAACTGGCTACATTTCTAAAAACAAAAACCAAAGACGTTCAAATTAATAAGGTGCTTGACTTAATTGTCGCTTTCCCAAATCGAGCACTCGAAAAACTCGCAAGTGATAGTCGGTATAAGGAAGCCGTAAAGTTTATTAAGTAACAAAAAGCCGCTCTTTAAGCGGCTTTTTTATTAATTCATGACCATTTCACGGGAAACCTTATCGGGAAAATTCGGGAAGGAACGTGCCCAAACTCACAACTTCTTACAACTTCTTAAAAGAACTTAAACAAACTTGCACAAAGTGAAAAGTGACCGTTTGCAGTGATAGTATGTTTGTGTTGTCATCAGTGATAAACAAAAAATACACGCCACAAATGAGACACAATTCCATGAAAAACCAAACCTTATCTGTACCCCATCTTTCCATTGTTGTAGGTGATGTAGATGCACACATGCACACCGCACAGTTGGTAGATGCCGCCTGGAACTTTGCGTACACCTCACTTTGGAACAGCACACTGTTCTCTACAAAAGAAGCCGATGGTGCAAAGGAAAAAATCTTTGAATATTTTATGCTTGCCAAAGACACGCGAAAAGCCTTTGTGTCTTTTTGCCAGCGAGTGTTGCTTGCACGTTACTATGTGAACAGTGTGAAGGGACGATACATGCCACTTCCTTCGATGTGGTTTGACAAGGGCAATGAATACGGCTTTGTAAGTACACGCAAATGGCTGCAAGAAGTAAAAGACCTTCGTCAGTCGCTACCCAACTACAAGCAGGAAATTAGAGCACTCGCAGAAGCCGTGTTGGAATTTTCTGAAGAACCGACTGTTAAAAACTACCAGTACTGGAGAGGCTATTTCATTGAGCAGAAGACACCTGGCCTTCTGAGCCTTTTTCAAATGACGGCCATTCAACAACTCTGCAACTAAACCCATCTTCCTTTCCTGCTTATGAAAATTGTCAAACGAAATTACTTCGATGAGGAAGGTTGTCTTCTCATCAAGCCGTACCGGATAAAAGACCTCGCTGAAATCTACGATGTGTCCACCAAGACCATCCGCAAATGGATTACGAAAGTTCCCGATGTAGAAAAAAAAGACAGCCAATATTTCACGGTGCACGATGTGGCGAAGATTGTGAACGCCATTGGCCTACCGCAGAAAATTGCGATTAAAACAGCCGCTTAAAATATAAATCCTATGGATAACAAACATTCCGAAAACGTCGGCAGCAATATGCTGCTTACCGGGTGCATCTTCCTCGCCAACATTGATCTGACGGGACTAACAGATTACGCCATAAAAGCCATCATCGGTGGCGGCATCTGGCTCGGTTACAAACTGGCTGCTGACCTTATTGACAAACGCAGAAGCAAAGCAAAATGAGCCTTGCCACCAAGATATTGACCACTACTGTACTTGGCGCTGGCGCTTACGCAGGATGGACCTACTTGAAAAACCTAAAAACTGCCGGAGCTGAATTGGTTGTCGTGCCGAAGGCATCTATCCATTCGCTTAGCTGGAATGGGCTTACCATTCGCCTCGATGTCCTATTGAAAAACCCAAGCAACGGGAGCTTTTCTTTAATTGCTCCCTTTCTTAAACTTCTTTACAAGGACACGGTGATTGGTAGCTCAACGCCGCTGAATAAAGAGTTCAAGTTACCTGCTCATGGTGAATTAATGATTGACAACATCATGGTACAAATTCCAATGAGCAATGTTTTCTCGATGGCTTTTACACTAATAAAAACGCTCATTGGTGGCGGTACGGAAATCATAACCGTTCGCACGATGACAACGATAAACCTGGGCATTATCAAGCTGCCCTACGAAAACAAACAAGACATTACGATAAAGAAATAATCCGTACCCAATGGAAGCAGGACGCAAACGTAACATCCGCAGCGGTGAGCAGTATTCTCATCTCTTTCCCAAAGCGGAAGGAACAAACAAAACCATTCGCACCAATGCAGATGTAACACATACAGTTGCCTTCATTCCAAAGGTGGTCAGTGAAACCCTTGACCAAACAAAAATGATTACACAACTGCTTAAAACGAATAACACCTATGAAACATGCTCGAACATTTGGCACTTCGTTTATCAACACATCGCTTATAAAAAAGACCAAGAGGGCTATGAGCAGATAAGAAGTCCGGCAAGAGCCTGGCACGACAGAAAAAGCGGGGTGGATTGCGATTGTTACTCGGTGTTTATATCCTCTATCCTAAGTAACCTCAAAATCCAACACGTCCTACGGATAACCAAATACCACCGGGACTACTTTCAGCATATCTACCCCGTTGTCGTGCTCAATGGAAAAGAAATTCCGATTGATTGTGTAACCGACAAGTTCAATTACGAAGTACCCTATTCAGAAAAGAAAGATTATCCTATGGACTTACAATATCTCAATGGCTTTGATGGCGACTTGGGCCAACTATACGGCAAGAAAAAAAACAAGTCTGCAAATGCCACAGCCAAAACCAAGAAGCCTTCACTTCTACAAAAGTTGAGTGCTAAAAAAGCGCAAAAGACAAAAGCAAAAGCTGCATCCAACAATGCAAAGCCAAAGAAAAAAGGCTTTTTCAAAAAGGTACTAAACACTGTTAATCGTGTTAATCCGGCGACAGTGCTACTTCGCAACGGCATACTCGCTGCAATGAAGTTGAACGTGAAGAACGTTGCCGGACGGCTTCGCTGGAGCTATCTCGCACCAGAACAAGCGGCTGGAAAAGGAATTGATCCGCAGAAGTTTGGGCGGCTTGTTGCCACCCGTGAAAAGCTGGAGAAAATCTTTTACGGTGCAGGTGGCAACCCAAAGAACTTAAAGAAGGCCATGCTTGGCGGCAAAGGCAACAAGGACAAAGCCGTTGCAGGCTTGGATGGGATTTCATTCGCTGGCATCGAGTACATGAATGCTTACACGCCGCTCCCGCAGCTTCTTGGCCCCGACATCTACCGCTCGGAAAACGTAGATGGTATGGAAGGCTTTCAAGGACTTGGGCAATTGGGTGAACCTGTTACGCTTGCATCGGTTGGTGCTGCAATGGGAGTGCTGGCCGGCATTGTGGCCTCACTAAAACAAATCGGTAACATTTTTGGTGGAAAAGGGGAAGGTTCAAAAGACTTTGACCCGCAGGTCAACGAAGCTGCTGAAAACAATCAACCTGTTCCCAATACAACTCCCATCCCTGAAGGTGAAGCAAAAGAAGCGGCAAAAGAAGTAATGAACAGTTCGGGTGCAAGTGTCTCAGTAGAAAACATCGCGCCTTCATCAACCAACACCGCTTTGGTAAGAACGGATAACGCAATGATGAAGTCCGAGGAAAGTGCATACTCCTCGCAAACCAATGCACTTGCTCCGGTAAGCGAAACGTCCAGTGAAGAACAAGAAAGTAGCGTTGTGCCGCAAAGCAATGCAGTTGTTACTACATCGAATGCAGTTGCAAATACTTCAATGGCCAATACAACAACTGACACGCCACCTACGAAAGAAACCTTTTGGGACAAAAACAAAAGCTGGCTTAAACCTGTGGCTATCGGTGTCGGTGGTGTTAGTCTCCTTGCGATAGGATTTGCAGTATTAAAACCAAAGCCATCCCCGGCAAAATCATCTTCTCGTTCGCTTTCCGGCATACCTAAACCAAAGAAGAGAAACCACAAGCGGAAAGCAAAGCACACATCCAAAGCAAAACATAAACATCAAAAGAAAACAGCAGTTGCCCTGCTCTAAATCCAAACTCAAAAACAAAACAAAATGGCAAAACGTAAAAAGGGCCGTTACACCAAAAAGGGGAAGCGGCAAACCATGATGCAGGGCTTTGGCTCTGAACTCAAGACCGAAGGCAATATAAAAAACACGGCCATCGAAACCGGCAAAGGCATTCTGGTAGGTGTCTTAGGCGGTGGGCTGCTTGGTGCAGCCATCGGGAAACCCTCTTTTGTTGTCGGCATCATCACCACAGGTGTCGGTCACTACTCCGGCAACAAGCTCACACAGATGCTCGGTATCGGAATGATGGCTGCAAACAGTTTTGCAAAGACCAACACTGCCGTGAGCGGTATTGAAGGATTGGACGGTGTAAAAGAACGCCTACAAGCTTTTAAAGAAAGCTTTTCAGAAAAAATCTACCTGGATAAACTTAAAAAGAAAGGGCTTGTTAGCAGTACCGCGAATGGCTTTGGCGAACTGCAATACTTCTCTTATCCAAACAATGACCTGGCTGCACTTGACGCCATTGAAAACCAGCTTACCGACAGCGCCATGCAGTTTCAAGGCAGCTTGCCGGAAAGCGATTTTGGCGACGTTGAAAATGATTTGGGAGACTTCGGCGACGTATCAGAACAAAACTTTTAAACCAAACAACATCCTATAACAAACTAAAACCCTACACTATGTTAGGCTTACTCGAAGGAATTGAAGAATACAACAACCAGGGCGCACTACTTGGCCTTGAAGGAGCAGACGACCAAGAACTGCTCGGCGCACTCCGCCGCATGAACCCCGTGCAACGGGTGAAGACCATGAACAAAATGTTCAACACGCCACAGAGCAAAGGCTCTCGTGCAGAAATGGAAAAATTTTTTGGCGAACTGCCGCCGCACATCAAAGAAGGATTAGTAAAAGGTGAACTACGCCTCGCTGACAGTACCATTTATTCTATCAAGCCTGTTACATCAAAAACCATCAAGCTGTTTGAAACGCAGGACGACAAAGAAGTGGGCTTGCGCAACGTATCAAACGCAAAGCTGCCAAAAAACCAGGCATTTTTAGTCAGCGGCATTTTCCTTTTGGCGGGAGTGTCAGCGGACGGCTCAAAAGATAAAATAATTGCGACGGAGTTCAAGGGCTTGGAGAACTTCAATACCATAGCCAATGGTGAGTTTTCCCTTCGCAGCAATAAAAAGCAGATTGTTCCTGAAACCAGCAATGTGGTGTTTAAAACATCAGGGAACAAGAACGTGCCCGTGGGCTACTACAAGCTTGCTAATCCTCGTCTAATTCAAGATGACATTCTAATTGAAATGACGGTGGAACTTGGCTCAATGGACAGCATCCCACAGAACACCTACATCTACGTTGGATTGCATGGCACCATTACCACACCCTAATGAATGAACCTTCTCAACACAAAAACCGGAATGGTAGTCGCAGGCTTAACCCTACCTGCACTACTGTTCCTTCTCAAACACAAAATGGACAAGACAGAAGTAGCCTATAAAAACATTCGTGCTTTCCTGATTATGATACAATACGCGGAAGGCACTTATGGAAAAGATGGATACCGCAAATTGTATGGCGGTGGAAGTTTCAATGATTTTTCAAAGCATCCCAACACACCGACAACTAAGTGGGGCATTACTTCAACCGCCGCCGGAGCGTATCAAATCCTAAATAAAACATGGGTTGAATTGCAAGGCAAATTAGGTCTCACTGACTTCAGCCCTGTCAACCAAGACAAAGCTGCTATTGAACTTATTCGCCGCAGAAAAGCATTGGATGATGTGTATGCAGGTCACTTCAAAGAAGCAATTGCCAAGTGTCGGAAAGAATGGGCTTCGTTACCCGGTGCAGGGTACGGGCAAAACGAAAAGAATGTGCAAAACCTGCTTGCTATTATCAAGGTTGCCGGTGGATTGATTGCTTAACCTTTTTCAAATTCAGACAATGCCAAAACGAATAAAAAAGCGGTACGACATAGACGTGACTTCAGCTAACGCTATCCACACCAAAACGTTTGAGTTGGATAAAAACGTAGCGAAAGTGCACGGGTTGTTGTTCGCCTCTGACCGGGACGACTTGATGTATTACCGGGGTTCAGCAAAAGTAGAACTGAACAGCGACGAGATTTTTCCTGAAGGCTATGAAACAAAGCTTTTAATGAGTGGGTTGAATGTTTCGCCCAATGACCGCTACTATGTACTCGGCGGCATTGCTCCCGGCAACTTCAAGCTCAAGATTGAATACAAGGACACACCTGATACAAGACTTCAGTTTGCCGCTTACCGTGTGTCTATTTATCTGGACGTAGAAATAAAAGACTAATGCAACAGAAGGTTATCCTGCATAGCGAACAAGTCAGCCGCAAAGGAGAAATAAAATATTTCCAAATTCCCTTGCAAGGAGTGGCATTGAAAATTATAGCGGTCGAGGTTAGTGCCTTTCTGTTTTCCAACATGCCAGACATTTCTACTACCCCGAAGCCGACACCAGCGCCAGCACCTATACCAACACCCACACCTGCTCCGGCACCTGTATCGAACAACTGTCCAAACCCTGGCAGTGCAACGATTGACCCGGTAAGCTCCAATACAGCAGGCGGCATAATAACGCAGGTTTTCCGTATCGGTGCAGTCGTGAACCCAACTTTTGTTTATAGCTGCGGCGTTTACTCTGTAACGGTTTCAGTAACCGCATTGGACGGCGATACACCTGCCTCCATTGCAGCAAAGCTTGCAACCGAAGTAAATAATACCTCCCTTGCTGCCTGGAGCCAATATGGTAGTAACAACCATAATTACAAACCAACTGCTTCCAACAACGGCGACTTGCTTACGTTGACGGTGGATTCGCAGCACTCGTTTTTCGCTTCGGGCCAAGGTTCTTGTACCGGAGCACCGCCACCACCTCCGCCACCGCCTCCTCCACCAATGCCACAGCTTTTGGACTACGACCCGTTGTTTACTATTGTTAGCAACGAAAGGGCCGGTGTGCTTTCGCTGCAAAGCCCTGATGCAACAGACATTTTCTTTCAGTGCGATGCGTGGCGGCAGGACAAGAATATCAACTTCGGCGATTTCAGCTTTCCTGGTGAAGTACAGGACGAATGGTTGAAAGGCAGAAAGCGCAATGCCACCGAAGTTGACATCACCACAGCTTCGCCAATATTGGAAGCCTACTATAAGGATAGCTGGGGGGTGTATTACAACCAGGACGTAAGCTATGGACTGAACATTCTTGTTTGGTTTGAAAACATGGAGGCAGCATGACAGCGGAATTGGCCCTTGATTATATAAAGAGAAGAATGCAGGAAATGGGCTATGGGAAAGAATATCTCTTGCGCTTTCGTCACATTCTACTTCGTGAAAGCGAAACAAGAGAACTGACGGCCTATAATCAGATTTTTTTACTCATTGACCCCATTTCAACACTGCGGATTGAGAGCGATGTCGGCCTGTTTGATCTAAGTGAAGTCAGTGCCAACGAACTCCAATACGAACACCGGGGACGCATCACGCTAACCAACTTATCCCTGTCACCAACGAACGCAAGGTTTTTACAAGCAATACCCATAAACACTGAAGGCCATGCCGGTAACAAATGATGTTTACGACCAATTAAAAATAGACAAGCTGAAACATTTCCTGGAAGCACATGCTGAAAAAGGATTTGCAAAGCCCTTTGAAATTTTTGTGGACAACCTGAAAGTGGTTGCCAAGACTGATGACCCCAAAGAGTTTGACAGCTATGAGTTTTACATGAACGAGGACACGGAGAAAGTACGCATCCTGATTTATAACTCCAATCTATCGCCCCGTAATGACCAGTATTGCTTTATGGTGCAAAAGACAGTTGGAAGCAAATCACTGAACGGATTGGGTGAGATTGAAAACATCGTGCAAGAAAAGCTGGCTGCACGAGACAGGGAATATGAAATGAACCGGCTGCGTGAAGAATTGGAAGCTGCAAAACAAGACCTGGAAGAAACAGAAGAATATGCCGAAAAGCTGGAAAAGGAAATTCAAGACTTAAAACAAAACAAGTTCAAACTGGGTAACATTAACGTCGCTGAATTTGCGTCTGTTGCCTTGGAAAGCATGGTCAGACGCAACCCACAAATTTTGACCAAACTGCCTGGTGGTGCAGCACTGGCAGGCTTTGTAGAGCAGGACAATAAAGAGCAGGAAGCCCGGCTCTTACAACAACAATCCGGTCCCGAACCGAACGTTTCCTTCCAAAAAGAAACAACATCCGAAATCACGGAAGAAGAAAAACGATACTTGGCATACCTCAAAGCATTTGAGAAAAATCTCACGCAAGAGCAAGCCGAAATGTTCAACCTCATTTTGCAAGCAATGGTAAACGACCCAACGCTGATACCAACCGTACTTGATTTAATCACAACCAAACAATAAATCCGATGAAAAGCTACAACTACAAAATTGCGCTGGAGGAAAAAACTGAAGCGGAAGCCGATGCTAAAGTGGAAGCACTGACCGTACTGGCAAAGAAGCTAAGCACGAAAGAACTGACCAAGCTTGCGCATGTGGTAAAAACCGACCCGGCAAAAACAGCACTTGCCAAGCAATACTTGGGCGTGTAATTAGAAACCAAAACTGACTTCCTATGAAAGCCGCTTCCTACCAAGAGCACGATGACTTTACACTGAAAGAAAAGCTAACCTATTCGATAGTAGGTCTGGTTGTTCTTGGAGGAAGTTTTTTACTCGGACGTAGTGTAGTAAGAGGTGCAAGAGCTACCAGTGAGCAAAAGAAAACGTATGAGGATGGCAATGCTGCTTCGTTTGCGCAGCAATTAAAAATGGCTTTTGAAAACGATAACTATTTCGGGTGGGGAACGGATGAAGTAGCCATTCGGGACGTGATACGAAAAGTGCCAAGCAAAGATTATTTCAAGCAAGTCATCAACTCCTATCAAAAGCTCTATGCAAGAAGCCTGATGGCGGATTTGAAAGAGGAGCTTACATCATCAGAGTACAATGAGATGTTGGCTATCATAGCGGGTAAGCCTGATAAGATTACCGGCAATTATTCAACCATACTTACGCAACAGCAGTATTTGTCTTGGGCCAAACGATTGAAGGCAGCCTTTGACATCACCTATTGGTTTGTACCGGGCACAGATGAACCAGCGATCAAAGCCGTGTTCATGGAAATACCCACCCAAGCCGATTTCGGGAAAGTGGCAGCAGCATATCTGAAAGAATACGGCAATGACTTAATGAGCGATTTAAGGAGCGAGTTGGAGTTCTGGGAGTTTGGCTCCATGATGGAAATTATCAATAAAAAACCGAAAGTCTAATCCTATGACGAAAACAAAAAAGTCTTCTGCTACAAAAGCACCTTCCAAGCGGAAGACACGAAAAAAGAAAATAATCATCACAACACTTGCCGTCGGCGCCACAGGCATCCTGGGCTACTTCGGCTGGCAATACCTGAAAAAGAAAAAGGAGCAAAAGGCGGCAAATGCAGACATTGATACGCTTATTAATAACATGGAGCAACCCATTGTGCTCACGCCAAGCCTCCCGAAGCCGAAGACGAAAGCACCTGCCTACACGCCTTCGGCTACGGTGGAGCGCAACGACGATTTTCCACTAACGAAAGGAAGCAAAGGCGAAAACGTTAGAAAGCTGCAAGAGGCTTTGATTGCCAAGTATGGCAAGCAAGTCTTACCGAAGTACGGTGCAGATGGCGACTTTGGAACGGAGCTTTTGAATGCGTTGAAAAAACTTGGGCTTCCTACGAGCATCACGCAAAGCAGCTTGAATGTAATTGCGCAAGGCACAACCGCCAATCCAGCTACGGTCGGCAAAGACTTATACGCTGCGGCTTTTGCAAAGGATTACAGCAAAGCCATTGGATTGCTGAAGAAGTTGAAGAGCGTTGATGATTACACGGCAGCCAACAATATTTTCAAGCAGGAACGTATAAATGGTATTCGGCAAACCATTGTGAACGGAATGCTCAATGTATTCACCAGCGATGCTCAAAAGCGAGCCATCAAGTTTGAGTTCCTACGAATGGGCCTTCAATTTGATGGCAGCAAGTGGAGTTTGTCGGGAATAGATGGCTTGCCGCTTGTGACCATTGTTCCAACTTCTGTTTGGATAAATGCTTCCGAAAGCGTGAAGGTTCCGGCCCGAATGGTGTTGGGCAACGAAGTAGCCCAGCGCCTTGACTATACCCTTTTTGAGAACAAAGGCAAACACTTTCTTGTACAAACCAAAACTGTAAAATACCTCTAAGCATATCCCATGAAAAGACACATCAAATACATCGTCGTACACTCTACAGCCACATTCGACCCGAAGGTTTCTCAATACTATGGCGACTTTCATTACGTGGTAGAAAGGAGCGGTGAGATCAAGCGCATACAACCCGAAACAACCGTTGTGAAAAATGTAGCCGCTGCCGATAACGAAGCCATCCACATTGCCTACGCAGGTGGCCGCAACAAAGCTGGCAATTTGGGCGATACCCGAACACCCGTGCAGGAAGAAGCGCTTTACAACAAGCTCATTGCTCTCACGCTGAAATACCCTTCTGTACGAATTGTAGGCCACAACGAATTTGAAGCATCTTCCGGTTGCCCTGGCTTCAACGTGAAAGACTGGCTGCGAGCGTATGAACCTGAAATCACAATAGCCTAAGTTTTAAAAAACATTTTCCTATGAATACCATTCAAGAAGCCCTTCAAAAGAAAGGGTACAAAATCTTCCTACGTCCTTTTGAGCTAAACATTGTCGGTGTTCGCTCTGATAGCACTAAACCCAATGCCTTCGATGATGCCATCTATGTGTTTTATCTGGATAAAGAAGGCAAGCTCATTCAGCACAAGTTTCCCGCAACCACCGATCCTGGCACGTATTGGCTGCAAAACCCCATGAACCCACAGGGCACAGCCATTTTGAAGCAAGGCCAATATATCGGTTCTCATGCAATGGGTTTGCACCGTGGCAAATACATGGCGCTTGTACAACAACGTCCCGTTACCGTTATCCGAGATTATGACCGCAATGCCGTTTTAGACTTCAACAACGGACGGGAAGACAAGGGGCTGTTTGGCATCAACATACACCGGGCATCGGAGACTGGAACGACTAAAACCGTTGACCATTATTCTGCCGGTTGTCAGGTATTTGCCAGCATCACTGACTTTGTTCAGTTCCTATCACTCTGTGAACGGCACAAAGGATTGTATGGAAACAGCTTCACGTACACCCTTATTGACGAACGAGCCATCAACAGGGAAGCAAAAAAAAATTCCTGATGGTGCTATCTGGCATTACCGTGTCAGCCGGACTAACTGCTTATGCTTATTCAATTCTAAATTCTGATACCTCATGAACAATTTTCTAAAACAAATCCTTCGGGATAAAAACGGCAGCTTTTCGCTGCGTGAAGTCATCATCGCCCTTTTGGTTTTCTTCATGCTTGTTAGCTGGATTGCACAGCAATTCTTTGGAAAGAACATACCCGAATTTATGTTCTATTCCTTCACAAGCCTGGTGGCAGCGGGCTGCTTTGGCTACTCCATCGAGAAGAAAACTTTTGACACAACAAACACGACAAACGAACAAACCTCCAATCCATGAAATACAACCTACTCTGCTTTGCAGTCGGTGTGTTCCTTGGCCTTTTCCTGGGACTTGTGTACGGCACTGCTGCCCTTTGTAATAACCCATTGCCTGTATCTGTCCCTGCACCTAAAGAGCTTAAAAAAGAAGTAACACAATTTGAAACGGGTTATGCAAAGTCTTTTGATACGCTGAAGAAAGAAAGCAACAAGCTCCATACTGAACTGGCTGCTACGAAATTTGAACTCCAAAAGACAAAGCGAAAAAGCCAAGTCTTACAAAGTCAAGTTTATAGCCTGTTGGACAGCCGCTTTGATAAGCAGCAAGCTGACACAATTTCCACAAAAACGTCATGCGATTCGTTGGCTGCGACGGTTAGCGAATTGTTGCAATCCAACGCACAAAAGGACACTTTGTATGAAGGAGTAACGGCCAATTTAGAACAACAGGTGGCGAATAAGGACACAACCATTTCCTTAAAGGATGCTCAATACACAGGCCTCAAAACTGCGTTTGAAAAAAGCATACAGGGGCAGCAGCTTTTAGTTGACCAAAACAAACAGTTGAGCAAACAATACAAGAGGCAAAAAGTAAAATGCAAGCTGCTTTCTGCGGTACTTATTGCCTTGTCCGGTGCAGCCGCAACCTATTTCATTTATCATTAAAATGCTTCACCAACATGAAAGAGAAAACCATTGTTTCTACCGTTACCCTTCTTACCTCACTACTTGCCTATTGGTATTCGAAAGAGGCCGAGAAGGACTCAGTTCCCTACGTAATGATGGGCGGTTTTCTTGGTTCCATCATCGGGGAAAGCATCGCTGAAAACGTCACCAAATCAAATCCGTAAATATGACACAAGCAGTAGTTCTGCCCATCACACAGATCACCAATGACGGTGCTGTGATTCGAATCGAAAAGAATGGCAAGATTTTACTCGTTGCCAAAGATCAGGTCAAGACGATTGACACCGTACATGAAAACATTGTTCGGATTGACATCGGCGAAGGACCGCTCAAAAACATCTTCCTCAACTACCAGGAAGTAAGCGCACCGGCAGTTGGTTCTGCCAACGAACTCCGTGACACCATTAAAGCTATGATGCTTACGGACGCTTATCTGGGCGGTGATGCCAAGGAGGTAACCCAAGTGGCCATTTTAAATCAGGTCGGACAGCTAACCAACGTGTTGGTTGCCATGAACCTGCGCCAGTTGGATCTTACCAAGGACGAACCCTCTCGTCTGGACGAATCCAATCCCAACATGGTTTACAGGGGCTGGCACGCTGCCTTCGGCATTCCAGAGCAACACGAATGGGCCATTGAACGCATCCGCCAGGTGAATGACGAGATCATTCACGAGTGGGCGTTTGGAACGAAAAAGGCTATCTATGCATGGAGTGAGCGGGCTACGTTCAATTATGCTCCGTTTGATCACAATCTGCCGGTTGAATCGCCATTACCGCAGCCGCCAGCTTATGTGGCAGACGTAACCCAGGACTATGCTAACTCCGGCATTGTACCACGTCCAATTACTTCAGACCCATCACAACCAATTACAGTTGACTGATGTACCCTACCACTCCAGAGATAGTTTTAGGTAACGTCCCGGAAGTGGAAATTCCCGAACTCCAGGTTTCTTACAACCGGAGTTCGGGTAAATTTCTTTCAGGGCCACTGACAGAGGCATCCGGTGTTGCGGATTTTATCCGTTCTACTATTGGCTTAAATGAGGTTGAGTTGCAAGAGCAGTTCATTGTCCTATATCTAAGCCAGTCCAATCACGTCATTGGCTACTACAAGCATTCCAAGGGCTCCATCAATGCCACTGTCGCTGATATACGCATCATTTTGGGCACTGCTTTAAAATGTGCGGCGATCTCCATGATTGTTGCACACAATCATCCCTCCGGCAACCTAAAGCCAAGCCGTGCAGATGAAGAACTGACCCGAAGGCTGAAGGAAGCGGCAACACTTCATGACATAAAGCTGCTTGACCACCTAATCATTACCAAAGAAGGGCACCTGTCATTTGCTAATGAAGGTTTGTTGGGATTGGAAGGGCTTGTGGGTTTAGCTGACGTACATGACAAGTTCGTGGCTGCTGTAACCGATAGCCTTTTAACCCACACGAAACACAATAAAATTTCCCTTGAGAAGCTGGCTGCTTCTTTCGGTATCAAGGATAAAACAGAAGTAAAAGAACTCACCGAACTTGCTATTGTAAAACGAGCGAGAAAACTCGCCTGGCAAGGTGATAGTGTTTGGGACCGTTTCCTGAATATTGTAAACCTTTACAACTCCCAAGTCAATCTTTCGCACCGCACTTCCCAATCCATCTTACTCCAACAATACTCTACACCAGCGCCAATTGCTTATTTAGCCGGTGTGTTTTGCGGGCTTGATCAAATGCCGCTTCACCAAAAGGCTTTTGAACCATCTGCCGGTAACGGAATGCTCACTATCGCAGGCAAGCCTGAATGTTTTGAAGTAAACGAAATTGACCCTCTGCGAAACAGCAACCTTCACAGACAGGGCTTTTTCCATGTGATGCAGGAAGACGCTACTCGGATTAAATGCAGAAGGGTTTTCGATGCTGTTCTGACCAATCCGCCCTTTGGCAAGATGGACTTGGAAGTGCTATTTGATACTTTTCCCATCAAAACCCTGGAGCATGTGATGGCGCTTCGTGCATTGGAGTGTCTAAAGGACAGCGGGAAAGCCGCCATCATCATTGGCGGACATACAAGCTGGGACGAGAAAGGCAGAATACAGGCTGGGAAAAACCGCATTTTCTTCAATTACTTGTACAGCCGTTACAATGTAATGGACGTGATAAACATTGACGGTCACAAGCTCTATTCCCGGCAGGGGACTTCGTTTGACGTTCGCTTAATTCTAATTGACGGACGAAAAGAAAAGCCATCCGGCGCTGCCCCTGTTTACAACCCCTACAAGGACAAGGTTGTAACAACATTCAATGAGCTATACGAGCGGGTGATGGATGCAACAAAAGGAACAAAGACGTTTACGCCACACCGACCCGAAAAAGATTTATACAACAAGTATCTCTCTATTAAGTCCCGTTACCCGGATGCCATCATTTTAATCCGAAGCGAAAACGAGTACAAAATCTTTGGAGATGATGCGCTGGAACTGGCAAGAAATACGGATCTGCTCATTGCAGGCGAATTTGTGATAGATGAGAAAAAAGTTCGGCTCATTAAGTTTCCTCACCACTCGCTTCCATACTACCAAAACCTATTGACTAAAGCCGGTTACAAATTGGCCATTGCCGACGAATTGACCTTGCCACCCATGACATCCGTTTCAGAACTTGAAAAAGAAGCTCAAATGTTACAACACGAGTTAGAACGAGAAGCATTAGAACTGCAAAAGCTCTTTGGTGGCGAAGGATTGGGCGCACCCTATGAACCTGCATCGGAGGCTTGCGTCGTGCTTAATACCCAAGTACCGGATAGCATGGCGTTCGAAACGAGGCAAGCCATTCTTACTATCAAGCGGGAAGTAGGTGGCGATATCGACAACTTTGTTCGCCACCGGCTAAAATATCCTACCAAAACAGCTTTGTGCAAAGTTCTCTCTGCCGAACAAATAGACGCTGTTGCAATGGCGATTTACAACATTGAAGCCAGAGGACAAGGCATGATTATCGGTGACCAAACTGGGATTGGAAAAGGGCGTGTGGCGGCTGCCATGATCCGCTATGCAGTAGTGCAAGGCCATAAACCGGTTTTCCTCACGGAGAAAGCCAACCTATTTTCAGACATATACCGTGACTTATCGGCTATTGGTTCATCACATTTGCGTCCTTTCATCGTGAACGGACGTGAACCCAAGACAGACATCAAGGATGAAGACGGCGAAGTGGTTTACACTGCACCGCCACCAACAGAGCAACACCGGGTATTTCAAGACCTGCATGTTCCCGCCAACTACGATTTTGTTGTAGCCACCTATTCACAATTCAACTCACCCGAAAAGAAGCCGGAAAAGCCAGCTTTTCTTAGCGCAATCGCTGATAACAACATTTTCATTTTGGACGAAGCGCACAACTCGTCCGGTTCATCCAACACAGGCGAGTTTTTGCAAAAGGTTGTTGCAAATACAAAAGGCGTTGTGTTCTTATCAGCCACGTTTGCCAAACGTCCTGATAACATGCCCATCTACGCCATGAAAACGTCCATTGCGGACTGCAACATGAGCCGGGATGATTTGGTGGATGCCATTACCAGGGGC
Source organism: Flavisolibacter nicotianae (assembly GCF_003628535.1). Lineage (GTDB taxonomy): Bacteria > Bacteroidota > Bacteroidia > Chitinophagales > Chitinophagaceae > Flavisolibacter > Flavisolibacter nicotianae. Next base: position 49,375 of record NZ_RBCI01000006.1, on the reverse strand, counting down.
GGCGTGGCTCTGCAGGAAATTCTTTCTTCGCAGCTTGTGGCCGAAGGTCAGATGGTGCGACGAGAACGGAGTTTTGAAGGTGTTGAAGTCAACTACATCAACTTGGATGCAAAGGCTGAAGAACACAAGGCTATCGCCGACAATATCACGGAGATTTTACGCTCCATTATCAGCTTTCAAGGGGAGTTTATTAACAAGGAAGTAGAAGAACTGGACAAAATTGCCGTTGCCGAAGGAAAAGAAGTGGATTTGCGGGAAGGAACCTCGCAAGCAGGCGTAGATAACCAACCTTATTTCTCCAAAGTATTTCAGGTGATTAACCAAATGCTTTTTTCGCTCAAAGCCGAAGCTGTTGCAGAACGCACCATCCAACGGTTGAAGGAGGGCAAGAAGCCCGTGATTGCCTTTGCTTCCACAATGGGCAGCTTTATTGAGGGAATGGAGAATGAACACGGAATGCCGGTGAGTGACGGTGATACCATCAATGCCGACTTTACAGAAGTTCTCATGCGTGGTTTGGACGGTGTGCTTCGCTTCACAGAAAAGGATGTAAACGGTCAATCCATTCACAAGCGTTTTGCACTGTCTGATTTGTCGCAAGAAGCACAGGCGGAATACCACCGCATTTACAACCGCATTCAAAATGTTTCTACCGGCATTACCATCTCACCCATAGATGTTATCATTACCAAACTAAAGGCAGCCGGTTATTCTGTTGCAGAAGTGACCGGCAGAAAGTACGAAGTCCAATTAAATCTAAAGACTGGTAAAGGGCTTGTTCTATCCCGCAGGCGCATCAACACCAACGATGCCTTCCGCCAGTTCAACAACAACGAAGTGGATGTGTTGATGATTAACCAATCCGGCTCAACGGGTGCTTCGGCTCATGCCATTCCGACCGCCAAAGTTCCAAAAGACCAAGTAAGGCAACGGGTAATGATTGTGTTGCAAGCAGAACTGGACATTAATACCGAAGTGCAGAAGCGTGGCCGCATCAACCGTACCGGCCAAATTCTAAAACCCATCTACGACTACATGACTTCGGCCATTCCTGCCGAAAAGCGGTTAATGATGATGCTCCAAAAGAAATTAAAATCGTTAGATGCAAATACCGCTTCTAACCAAAAACAATCCAACAAGATTTTAGATGTGCCGGACTTTTTGAACAAGTACGGCGATAAGGTCGTGAAAGAATATTTGGTAGAAAACAAGGACGTGAATGCCTTGCTGGATGACCCATTAAAATTAGAAGACAGCAAAGCGGATAGCGGCAGCATGAACGAAAGCGCAACCGAAGATGCTGCACACAAGGTTTCTGGACGTGTCGCCGTGTTATCTACCAAAATGCAGCAGGACTTTTACAATGAAATTTCGGAGCGGTATAATGACTATGTAGATTATCTAAAGCAAGTTGGCGAGTATGACTTGGAAGTGGAAGCCATGAACCTTGAAGCTGAAACCGTGGGCAGCAAAGTCATTAAAATAGGAAAGGGAAGTGACAGTGCCTTTGGTGATGACAGCAACTTGGAAACGGTTCGTGCAAATGTGTTGAAAAAGCCGTTCACAAAATCAGAAGTCGAGAACATGGTGATGGATGCCTTGAAAGGCGTTGAACCGAAAACGCAACAAGCGGAACTCATTCAGCAGTTCGGCCATTTCAATGGGCAGGCATTGGAAGCGGAGCTTGCCGAAGTTGAGACTAAATATAAAGGCCTTATCCTCGCCATTCCTGATGAAAAGGCTATGCTGAAAATTCAGGCCAAGCAAGGGGAAGGTGCGTACCTGCAAGCCTGTGCAGAACGCAGAAAGGAACTGGAAACAGCAAGGGAACTAAAAAAGGCCCAAACGCATAGGGTTTTTGAGAACCGTCGGCAGTACCTGATGAAAATGTTTTCCTTTTATTACGTGGGCAGGGGATTAAATTATCCAATTGAAACTTACCAGGGCGGTAATGAGCTGGTGCCTGCCATTTTTGTCGGGTTTGTGATTGACGGTAAGAAAAAGAACCCTTATGCACCTTCGGCTATCAAGCTGCGGTTCGCCATCGCCAACAGTTCCAAGTACCTGGCTATTCCTGCTTCTTACTCCGAGGACATCATGGCCATAATTGGAGCCAGCGTTGACGTGCCGGAACATTCATTACCTGTCTTGCTAACGCAATGGGAAGAATACACAAACGGGAACAATGTGGACCGCAGAATACGGCACATCATCACCGGAAACCTCTTACAAGCCTTCTCTGATTTCAAAGGAAAGTTAGTGAGCTATACAACCAACGACGGCCAAACCAAGAAGGGGATTTTGATGCCGGAGAATTGGAACCCTACAGAACAAGTGCAAGACAAGGTTGTTGTGCCCATTCTGAAAGCATTGCCGCTTATCAAATCACTTCAACACGGCGGACACATTGTTACCAACAACGGACTTTCCATTTTTAAACAAGGAACTTTTTTCCGTTTGATTGTGTCTGCCTCAAGAGTTAAAGGTGGTGACATCTATTTAGACCGGCAACTTTTGGAGTTGGTACAGGGTGGCAATTTTGAAAAGACTTCTGATAAGATGGTAGCCCTTGTGCCCGATACGACCATTGATAAGGCAGTAGAAGTTTTGCAAAACAATCATTCGCTGTCCGTAACCATTCATTCCTATCAGCTCAAAGACCTAAAGGCTGACGCTATACGAATTAAGAACCGAAAGCCAATCCTGCTTCCCGATAAAGAGGAAGATCTGCCAGTAAACAACGTTTTGCTGTTGGAACTGGAAGCCGAAGCTCTTGCCCTTGAATTAGAATTACTCGCTGCTTAAACCAATAACAATGATTAACCCTGAAAACTATCTAACACAAATAGCTGCTGTTGATTTATCAGCTTTGCCCATGCCTTTGCAAAAGGGACATGAGTTCTTAATGAAAGCGACTGCAAACGCTACGGATTGGAATACCTACCACAACAGCACTGCCATTCGCAAAACCATTCAACTCTACTTTGAAAGGCTTGGCGAATACATTGCCAATACCAAAAAAGTACCAGCAAGAAAGTCACCCAAAAAAGTACCACCGTCGAACACGGAAAATCAAGAAACACACCAGCCCACCGCAAAACAAAAAACAAAAAAGCCGGAGCAAGAGGCCGTGCAGTGGGTGGAACGAATGCCGGAGGAACTTCGCTTCATCAAACGGTATGTAAACCTTGACGGCAAGACAAAAAGCAAAGAAGATATTCTGCGGTTTATTAACTCTCTCCAAAAGGCAATCGTAGAAAAACGCATCCGCAAAACGTCGCCTTATGCCGAACAAATTAAGTACGTGCAGGAACGATTACTTGAAGTGTATAATTCCATGAAAGGCAAAATCAGTTTGGAGCTAAAGCCGGAAACTGCCGAAGCCTTGAAGAAGTTGTGTGGCGGCGAAAAGGTAATGGCCTCTATCGGATTTATCAAACGCTACATTTCCATGAATGAGAAGCCAGGCATGAAAGAGAAAGCAAAGGCTTTGCTTGACCAAATCAACAAAGCAATGGAGAAAGGAAAAATTAGTGACAACGACCCGTACATAGTGGAAATACATGAACTGAAGAAAAACCTCAAAGCTTTTACAACCGATAAGACCATGAAGACATTGGAAATTGAGCAAGCAACGCTGAATGGGTTGGAAGGCATACTTGGTTGCGCCTGCCAAAATCTGAATGGCTTTGGCGGCAAGCCTTCGCTAATGAACAGCGTGGATTTCGCGAACATGGAATTTGATACCCTGGGTTTCCAGGGCAAGTGGTTGAAGTTGATCGGTGACCCATCTTCCAACTTCACAGCTATGGTATTCGGCAGGCCCAAAATGGGCAAATCTTTTCTTTGCATTGACTTCGCCGGCTACCTGGCTCGTCATCACGGAAGGGTGCTCTACGTAGCGAAAGAAGAAGGATTGGATTTGACCCTACAACAAAAATTGAATAATAAAGCGGTTGCCCATCCTAACCTTGATGTAGCCTCTTATTTACCATCTTCTTTAGCCAAGTATGACTTTGTCTTCCTGGATAGTGTAAACCGTCTTGGTCTTAAACCCGAAGATTTAAACCGCCTCAAAGCGCAGAACCGTACGAAGTCTTTTGTGTTCATTTTTCAAACCACCAAAGACGGAAACTTTCGGGGTGCAAATTCCTTTCAACATGATGTGGATGTAGTAATTGAAGTACCCCAAAAAGGAAAAGCCGTGCAAATGGGACGGTTCAACCAGGGCGGTGAAATCTCCATCTTTAATAATTATTCTCAAGCTGCATAAAAAAACAATCGTATGATAAAACGAGATGAACTCATCACTATGCGGGCAATCGCCATTTGTTTTAAGCCGTTTTTAAAACCCGAAGAAGCACTTATTTATTGCAATTTAGGGCGGACACAATTTGCCAAGAACTGCGAGGAATTTGGCATTTACAAAAACAACGCAGGCTATTTTAAAAAAGAGGATTTAGACAAAATGCTCTCTGGCGCATTGTCGCCGATTGCGGAATCTGCAAGCAAGCTGAAAGTTTAAATGATAAAACAGAAAAGTAAAAGGGCTGTCTTTTTAGACAGCCCTTCTTGTTTTAGCTGGCAATGCTTAGGAAGTAAGGGACTTTATCGGGCGAAGGCAAGTGGCTAATGGATGCTGCTTGGTTTTTAGGACGATGACGTTTGTAAGTTTTTCTTACTTGCTCTGTGGTAGCGTGGCCCATTAGGTAAGCTACCGTTGCGTCATCAACGTTTTGGTCTTGTAAGAGAATAGAAAAGCTAAGACGAGCGCAAGACCAGGTAATGTGTTTCTCGATGCCTGCTTTTTCCATCCAAGTCCCCAACACTTTGTTGGCACCGTTGGCGGTCGGCAGCGAAAACACAAACCTGCTTTGCTTGTCCCCTAAATCTCCTTTCGCTCGTTGCTTATCCAAAATGCTTTGGGCAATGGGGTGAAGGGTTAGCGTTACAGGTTTGCCGGTTTTTGCTTGTATAATCCGAGTTGTGAGTACACCGTCCCGAATATCTTTCCACTCCAGCTTTTTGACATCTACCCAACGTAAACCGGTGTAGCAAGAGAAAGTAAAGGCAGCTTTGACTTCTTCGTTCAGGCAAGGTGTTATTAGCAGTGCCAAGTATTCACCCACTTCCAAATTCTCTTTGATCTTAGTAGAAGGCTTGAACTTGGCTTTGACATCTTCTGTTGGGTTCTGATGAAAGTAGCCATCCTTGGTGGCTGCGTTCACTACCCATTTGAAACGTGCATAATAGCCGCCGGGTGTTTCGCCGGTGTATTTGTCCAGCAGGAATTGACGGAAGCGTTTGCAAAAGTTTTCGGTAATCTCCACAGGCGCAATAAAGTCCCGGTTAATAAACTCTTTGAATTGAGTGAAGCTATTCTTTAAGTGGCGGTTGCCTTTACGTTTGTTTAGCTCCAGATACTCTTCATAATAGTCCACAAAGTTTTCTTTGAACTTGTGTTTTGGAATGTAAGCCGAACCGATGGCTTGTTTTTCAATGATGCACTGGCTCTTTTTTGTTTCCAACAGTGCCAATGCTTCCTTGTTGTGGTTCTTTTGGATTTGGTCTTTGGGCTTTGCATAGATGAAAATGCCGGTTGATGGACGCTGACCAGGGCCACGGCCAAAGTCATAATAGAAGGTAATCTTGTCGCCTTTTGCATTTGCTCGTTTCAGGATGTTCATAGGGTAGCAGTTTTTTGGTTGAGGAAAAGGCTCAATGACCATGCCGTGCCAGGCAGTCCTGCCAGCTTTGTAAGGGCCAGCCTGACGGCATTTTTGAAACCGAGAACGTTTGAGCCAAACCGGGAAGAAGTAAGTACCCCTTGTGCTAATGTTGCGACAAAAAGGCGAAGGAAATCCTGACAAAAAAGGGTGTCAGATTGCGGGCTGTTTTCTGGTCGGTTGCTGCTACCACCGCAGCATTTTTCGTGTGTCATTTCGTGTGTCAATTATGTGTCAAGAATTGTGGTAGAAAGCGAAAAAAAGCGACACTATTTGACTACCTCGAAATAAAAAAGCCCTGTAAGTCAACACTTACAGGGCCATAAACGTGCCCAGGACTGGATTCGAACCAGCACGCCCTTGCGAGCACCACCACCTCAAAGTGGCTTGTCTACCAGTTTCAACACCTGGGCCCCCGAAGAGGTCGCAAATGTAAACGTTATTTTTTCAAAACAATGCGAAAAATTGTGCCTTTTCCCAATTCGGAATTTTTCACCGTCAGGGCGCCGCGGTGGTACTGGTCGATGATGCGTTTCGACAGGCTCAGGCCCAAGCCCCACCCTCTTTTTTTCGTGGTAAAACCCGGCTTGAAAACCTTGCCCAGGTTTCGCCGGCTGATGCCTTTTCCGGTATCGGCCACATCGATGATCACCTCCTTTGTCGTGTCGGAAATATCCACCTTGATTCGGCCCCGGCCTTCCATGGCATCCAGGGCGTTCTTCAGCAGGTTTTCAATCACCCAGTCGAACAGCGGCGGCGAGATGCGGGCCCGGATATTCTGTTCGTGAGCATGGATGTCGAACGACACTTTACCGCTGGCCCGCTTCCGAACATAATCCACCATGCTCTCTACCTGCAGCACGATATTTTTTTCTTCGAGCTGCGGTGTGCTCCCGATCTTTCCAAACCGGTCCGAGACCAGCCGCAAGCGGTTCACATCCTTTTCGATCTCGTACACAAAATCTTCCCGGCCGTGGGTCTCTTTTAATATCTCCACCCAGCCCTCGAGCGATGAGACGGGGGTGCCCAACTGGTGCGCCGTTTCCTTGGCCATGCCAGCCCAAACACCATTTTGCGTGGAGCGGTACGAGGTGCGGATGGCCTGGATGGTAATAAAGATGAACAGGCCGACAATAAACAACTGGATGAGCGGGTAGTACCGCACTTCTTTCAGCAGCCGCGACTCGCCGTAATAGTAGCGGTTGCGTTGCGTGGAGTCCAGCGGGTTGATCCACTCAAAGGAAAGCTTGCTCGACCGGAAAGCGTCCAGGCGGCTTCGCAGGTAGGTGTTGTCGTTGGGCTTCCGGGTAGTGTCTCCTGCGGGCCAGCCGTTGGCCACTTTCGCCGAGTCTAAATTGACCCATTCCATGATGGAATCCTTTTCGGTGGTGGCGATGATGGGGATGTCGTTTTGCCGCGTCACCAGCAGCGGCAGAGTTACATCGTTGCTGGCGGTGTTGAGGAGCGACCTCCCGGCCTCGATCCACAGTTCCACCTTCCGCCGCTCGTCCCTCGCGATCTTGTTGGCCAGGTAGGTGGAGTAAGCGATCGTGCCGCTCACGATCAGGATGGCAATCAGTGCCAGGAGTGTACGCCAGTTAAGCAGTTGCCGAAACATGGTGCAAAGTACGAAGTACGGGTTTAGCGTCGGGTATCGCAGGCAAATGCACGATCGGTCCCTTCGCACTTCAACCCCCGAACTTCGGACTTGGTCTTTATATTTGGAAAAAATTTCTTGCTGACCGCTGAACCATCTGTTGCCGTAGTGATCTTGAACTGGAACGGGAAACATCATTTAGAACAATTTCTTCCTTCTGTTTTTACCACGACCTACCCGAACACCCGTGTCATCGTTGCCGACAATGCCTCCACCGACGAATCGCTGCTGTTTTTGCAGCAACAGTATCCCAACGTGGAGATCCTGGTGCTGCAGGAAAATCACGGCTTTGCAAAAGGCTATAACGAAGCGCTGAAGCAGGTGCAGGCGGATTATTATGTTTTGCTCAATTCCGATGTGGAGGTCACTCCCGGTTGGCTGCAACCCATGATTGCCCTGCTCGAAAACGAGCAAAGCGCAGCCGCCTGCCAGCCCAAGATCAGGGCCTACAAAAACCGGCCGTATTTTGAATATGCAGGTGCCTGCGGCGGCTGGCTGGATGCCTATGGCTACCCCTTTGCCCGCGGACGCATTTTCGATGTGTGCGAAGAAGACCGTGGACAATACGACGACACGGCAAAGGTGTTTTGGGCCACGGGTGCGGCCATGGTCATTAAAAGCGCCGTTTTTCACCAACTGCACGGTTTTGACGAATACTTTTTTGCCCACCAGGAAGAAATTGATTTGTGCTGGCGCATTCAACTGGCAGGCTATGCGGTCTATTGCTGCCCGCAGTCGGTGGTTTACCACGTGGGTGGCGGCACGCTGCCGCGGGGCAACACCAAAAAAACCTATCTCAATTTTCGCAACAACCAGATCATGCTGGCCAAAAACCTACCCTGGAGTGAGAAGTGGTGGAAGATTCCCTATCGCCTCCTGCTGGATCATCTGTCGGCAGGGAAAGGTTTGCTGTCCGGCGAGGGTGGCTATTTCGTGGCCATTGTGGAAGCCCATGCCGCTTTTCTCTACTGGATTGTTTTCGGCAATAAAAAATGGAAGCCGGTCGCATGCAAAAAACTGCACCTCCTTGCCGGTGTTTACCGGGGCAACCTGGTGTGGCAGCACTTCGTGTTGAAGAAAAAATTTTTCACGCAAATTGTGCAGACGAAAAAAGTTGAGCACTAATTGTTTGGCAAAACGTTAACCCTTATTTTTGCACCACAATTTCAAAACATGGATTACCGCCAGGAAGAATATCAACAGGAATTGCAGAAAGTTCAGGACCGCGACTTTACCCACAACTGGGTTTCTTCGTCTGCGTTTATTTTTTACCTGTCCATTGCAACCCTGATCGCGTTTGCGTTTGGCACTTGCTATCAACTGTACACAAAGCGTTTTGAGAAAAATGGTCCGCAGCAGGAAGTGGTTGTGCAGCCGAGCACCAAGTTCACACCGGAGTACAAATAAATTTTTCAAGATTTTTTTTGTTGCAATAGTTCCGGCTCTTATTTTTGCAACCCAATCGACAACAACGCTCTTAGAAAATAACAAATGCGGAAGTAGCTCAGCTGGTAGAGCACGACCTTGCCAAGGTCGGGGTCGCGGGTTCGAATCTCGTCTTCCGCTCTAAAAATTTCCTCCCTTCGCGGAGGATTTTTTTTTAGGTCACGTTTGCAGAATTTGCTGTTCATTTGTTCAGCCGTTTGCCCTGGTGGTGAAATTGGTAGACACGCAGGACTTAAAATCCTGTTCGCAGCAATGCGAGTAACGGTTCAAGTCCGTTCCGGGGCACTGATTTTCAATCTTATACAAAGGTTCACGAACGTGAACCTTTGTTGTTTTCTGAGCATTTGCAAACAATTTGCAAACAAGTGCCAACGGCAGCTTGGTTTCAAATTTTGATGAAAAGAGCTGTTTGCCCAAAGTTACCAAAGCTTCTTGCCAAATCGTACCAAAACTATCGTACTTATTTCTTGGCTGTTGTCCTTTCATCCGCGCTAAAAAATTGGCTGCGGCTGAAATACCCGGCTATGACAATTTATAGCCTGAGCAAAACTCAGGCTATAAATATCTTTTTGAAAACACAACGACCATGCCCTAGCAACCAAAATGGTTTATACCGGACAAGTACCTCGCTTTCGTCGATTGACTTTCCCGAATATAGTCCAGAACCTCAGCTTTGATAAAATAAACACGTCCCCTTTGCTTATGAAAGGGCAATCCTCTTTTCATCCAATCAGTAAGGGTGACCAAAGAGACCTGCAGGAGTTTAGCCACATCTTTTCGATTCATGAGATCGTGTTGGCCGTCTGGAACCGCTGGCGTTTGAAACAACGCACCCTGAAAATACTCCTGCACCGCTTCTTTCACCCAGCGTTTAAAATCACCCTCACTTGGTACATAGAATGCTTCCATACAGATTACAATTAATTTTAGAGCTTTACGGCGCAACTCCTGGCGCTACTCTAATAAACATATATACTTTACTGCCTTGGGTTCTTTTATAAGAGGGCTTGTACCGGATATAACCGAAATCACTTAAATCCCTGATTCGCTTGTGGTATGTTGCACTGGAAAAGATTTTGGCCACATACATAATCTTATGGCTAAAAACATACATGGGACAGGCAAAGCCTTGTTCTTTCCAACATTGCAACAAAGCCATGTAAAGACTAACATGCGTTGTATTAATCCGTGGATCATCGGCTATGGCCGCAAAGAATTCAGAAAATTGTTCCCGTTCCACCACAGACAAGCGTTTTAACTAATGGATTGCCCTTTCCTGCGACTCCGCTTTTGTTTTGGTTCAGCAAAACCGTCTTCCTCATCAGCACCCTGCTTCCGGCTTTCCTTTTTTGCCTCCTGCTTCACCGACTGCTCTGGAGCATTCTTTTCCTTTTGGGCCAGGCTGTACACCCGTTGCATGGAGCTGTCGTAGATGTTCAGCGTTTTGAACTTTGGATTGGCCTCGATGAACATGCGTTGCTCATTACCTTTTTTGATAACGGTGACGGCCTGCCTGTTTCCTCTTTGCAAAGACTCCAGTAGTCTTGCTTTCTCCTGCTCACTCCCTAACTCCTTGATGGGATGTTTCGCAAGCTCCTTCTGGAGGTCAAAACCATAGTTTTGATGATAGTGCTTGAGTTGGTAATTGCCGTTCCTGTCGGTTTCCTTAAAGTCCATTTGCAGCCAGGCATTGTACCGCTGCCCTTCTTTGTTGGTCAGCTCTTTGTTGACAGCCCGACCGCTCATCAGGTTGTAGCCTTCTTTCAAGGTAATATTGTTGCCCTTATTGATGAAAAAGGTCTGCTTCAGCATGTCCGGACTATTTTCCAGCTTTACCGTCAGGTCGTATTTGTTGAAAAAATACATCTCGCTTTGCTCTGACTTTTTGAAGTGCAGCGTAGCGGTGGCGACGTCATTTCCAAACTTGGTGTTGTGGTAGATCTGGAACTCTGGAGATTGCTTTTGCATTTTTTCCCGGAGTTCAACTTCCAAGGCGTCACCGAAACCAGTGAATTTTACCTGATCTTTCAGGTAATCAAAATTCTTCTCGTTCATAAAATCGGTTTTAAGAAATAAAAAAATGGTTATCCTCCAATTCGTTTTGCGTTCACGATCGTCCGGTTGTGAATAGCAAGGTGCAAATGCCTGCCGCCATTCCCTTCCATGAGTTGAATGAGCAGGTACTTTTTATCGGGAATGGTAAACTTGGGCAGGGCAAAAACAAGGATCCTTGTCGATTGCTCTTTCACAGAAGACGTGTCTCCGTAGACGAACAATGGCGGGAGCTCGATTTCCTGCGACGCTTCCCGTTTGGCCTTCTTTTCATCCCTGATAAAGAAACGGAGCAGATCAATGTCATAAGCAATACTGGAGAAGTTGCGCAGTTCCAGTTGGAAGTACAGAATATCATTTTGAATATAGATCCCATTTAAGCGAAGCCTCATTTCATAAGCATTGTCTTTGGGACCATGCAATGTTTTTTTCTCTTCTGCCACATGTCCCGCAGCCCGTTCAATCCGCGCCACACTGTTCTCTCGTCCTGTTGCCCCTACCATGTCCTGGTGAAGTGTGTCCTTTGTAAAAGATATATTGAGCAACGCAGGATTGCCGGTATAATTCAGCAGGAAAGAATAGAGTTTCCCATCTGCTGTTATGACACTTAGATTGGTCTCCGGAAAAGCCTCCTTTCCGGCTTTTACGAGGAGGATGTTTTCAACGCCTTTTGCTTTTTGTGCCAATATATCCCGGCTTCCTCTGTCCACACTTTTTATGGCATAAGGAAAAATGAGATTGGTCGTTTTGTTGAGTGTCACCGAAAGTGGATACGGTTCAACAATGGTCGCCTTCAACATTTCAGCGGTTTTCTGAGCACAGAGAACGGCCCTTGAAGAAAAAAAGAATATTCCCATTACTACAACTGTACTGATTCGTTTCATACACGAGGAATTTTGAGTGTTTTTGTTGATTTGCAGAATTCAAAAAGAAGTTGTTTGCTTCTCGTCCCGAAGCAATACCCGGTACCCTGCTTTCAGGGTTACTTTAACCAGCTTTGCCTTTCGGCTCAACAAGGTTTTGGCTGCATCGATGCCCGCAGTGGTAGCTTGTGCACCAATGGATGGATTTAACGTGTTCATCCCAATGCTTTGGATGGCACGGTCTGCGGAGTTCTTGGCCACATCACGGGTAATTGCTCCTGGCACATACACGCCTTCCAGTCCGTCCAGGTCAAAGACAGAAAGCTGCACAGGGAAAAGAGAGCTTTGATAACGCAAGCTACTGGTCCTGATGTTCAGCCGTTCACCGTTCAGTAAGGCGGTACCAAAAACAAAGCTTCCTTTGGGGATCAGGGTGCCGTTGACCAACACGTCGGTCTGTAACCGCAGCTTGATGGTAGCACCCTCTACGACCGACCCGGTTTCGTGCACAACCGCCTGTATCGCATTTGCCTGCTTAGAACTATTGTCTGGCTCATCCTCCAGGGAAAAGAAGCCATTTGCAGCGAAATCATTGCCATTTGACGTGTCCCGTTCAGTGCCATGCTTGCCACTTTGGAGCAAAGAAGTATAGTCACTATGACCACCTGCCGAGACAGTAAAAACCTCTCCTTTATGTTCGTTTGCTGTTTGCGCCGTGCTCGCTTTTATCCGCTCGGGATGTTGAATGGCAAGGATCTTGTCCATCATGCCATTAAGCTGCTTCATCTCGGGATCTTCCTCGTGATCGCCATTTCTTGCCCTGTCCATTAGCTGCTCCAAACGGTCGATGTCAGCACCACCTACCGAAGTAGAATTCCGTCGACTAATCGTCGAATAATCGTTTGTTCGGTTAGATTGAACTGTCGGCGCACTCATGGCCCGGTTTAGCTCGTTCAGCTTCGCATAAACTCTGGCCTCGTTGGGGTCCGAAAAAGCAGAAGGGTTGTAAGGAGAGGTGTTCAAGCCAGTATTGGTGTGTAAACCGATCTGTTTGCCCTTCCTGGAGAAAAAACCGGTATCGCTGGTTTGGTGCAGGCCTCCGGTTAGGGTTCCACCATGCCCAAGGTAATAAGGATCGTTCTTTAACTGCTCTTCCAGCTTCTGTGAATCGGAAGCCGCCTTTTCGTAATAGCTTAGCTTTGTAAGCGACTGATCCTCTTTGAGGTTAGCATCGGGCAATTGCATGTTCAAGGCGCCTTTTGCTTCCCGTTGGCTTGCCCCAGCCTCACCTCCCCTTCCACCACCCAAGGCCAAAAACAAAAGTGTGGTAAAGGGCAAAACCAACAGCGGGAAAAAGAGAAAAAATTTGCGTTTTCGCAAAAACAACGGGGAATGCAGGGTTGTTTCCATTTCATTTATTTTTCAAGGTTTGTAATTGATATAGCGTTTCAATCATCCGGAGGCTGTCCATCAGCCCATGACTAAGTGCAAGAAGGCTGTCCCTGTGTTTTCTACCCGTTGGACTTTCGCCTAGGCTGTCCATGTACCGGCGGAATCGTTCTATTCGTTCAACTTCCATTTTGGTAATCAACAGCGGCGACCACGTGTTCTCTTCACCACTTTGGGTGGCATGCACCGGTACCCGAATGGGGGCCACGCCAAGGTTTTTGTTGGAGGTACCAGTCACACTCTCCACAATCAGATACAAGCTGGACCCAACCGAAAGCAGGCAAAAAAGCACCAAACTGCATTTCCTTGCTTTAAGCGAAAGGCTATTGGTTTTGCGTTGCAGGCAGTCAGCCCATTCTCCTTGCACCCGTATGCATCTCGCCACAATGCCAGCGGCCACTTTGTCCAAAAACCCGTTTGGTCCTGGCTGTTCCTGTTGCCTTATGTGTTTAAACAAGGAGAACATATTAACGATTTTCCGTTTTGACATCTCTATTGTCAAGCGTTGTCCAGTGTTCAATCAAAAAGCCATGTGGATTGTTGTCCGAGCGGCTGACGCTTCGCAGGTAGCCTTCCGTGACAAGGCTCCGGGAGACGGTGCTGGTGGTGCGGATGATGTCTTGTGTGGCATAGCAACGGAAATAATAAGGGTATTGGGCGATGTCCACGTGTACGCTGTCGACTTTTATTCGCTGGCTGATGTTGCCGGAAATTAAGTTGGTAAAAAAGTCGGCCTCTTTCAGGTTGTCATAGGCTCGCTTTGCAGAAGCATCAGCCAAATACAGGGCCTTTGTCACATTGGTCTGAATGACTTTTTCGTCGGGGTCGAGTGTAAAGAAGTCCTCATGAAAGGTTTTAACGTGATCCCTCGCCTCTACGGGGACGTTTTCTCTCCGTTCAGCCCCGTAGGCTTCCAGTGCCTTTCCGTTTGCCAGGACGTAAATTTTGCTCTGCACGGTGCCAACCAGTTGATAACTCTTGTAAAGGGTAAAGCCACTGAGAAGGATACTCCCCAGCACCACTAGCAAGGTGAAGCTGCGCACATGGCGAAATGCCGTATCGATATTTTTCATTTGTTTGAACATGACCATTGCCGTTTACGATTTACGCTTGTTTGTTCCCTGCAATTTTATCCTGCATGTAGGCGGAGCCGCCGGATGGAGTGGCTTCGTTGAAATAGCCAGAACCGACAGCGTAACCACTCATGCTATTGGTCATCCTCCCGGCTGCGCCGCCTAGGACATCCGCTACCATCCCCGCACTGCCAGTCACCGTGTTTATGGCTCCCCGTGACGTACCGCTAAACAGGCTGCTCACCTTGTAAAGTAGGGTATTGCCGCCACCGGCATGAACGATGTAATTGGCCACAGAAGGAACGGTGAAATAGCCCACAATGCCGATGATCATGAATATGAGGTACGCCACATCGGTAGGAGAAAAGAACGTATCACCCGCATCCTGTACCTGCTGAATATCCAATTGGAGCATCTTCTCCTGGACCTTGCCAATGATAGCTCCAAAGATGTTGGCCACCGGCAGCCAAAGAAAAACGTTGATGTAGCGGGCGATCCAGACGGTAAGGGTGTGCTGAAAGCCGTCAAAGACGGCAATGCCAAAGACGAGTGGCCCCAGGATGGCAAGGATCACCAGTTGAAAGGTTCGCAGCGTGTTGATGCAAAGCGCTGCCGCCTGGAAAAGCACCTGCAACACTTCGCTCATCCATTCTTTGATGGAATTGCGGAAGTTATAGGAGGCCTTTGCCATGGCAAACTTAATGTCATTGCCAATGCCGGCAAACAAGCCCTCGTTGTTTGGGTCCGGATCATCAGGGTGCGTATACCGGTACCATTTGTCCCTGTCGCCACTACCAGATTCGCCTACATACATTTGCCACACCTGCGTGTTTTTAATCGCTTCCTCTTTTTGCTTCAGCAGCACGGCAATCGCTTTATCGGAGTCGGTTACCATCGAGGCAGTCGCCGTTACCGTGGGCTTCATCACACCGTTCACCATGGCTATGACAGAAGGGAAGATGACCACAGCAAAGCCGATTACAAAGGGGCGAAACAGGGGGTAAAAATCAATGGGCTCCGCGTTGGCAATGTGCCGCCACACGCGGGAAGCAATGTACCAGGTAGCAGCAAAACCGGCAATGCCCTGCCCCACGCCAATCAGTTTGCTACACAGAGGCAACATCTCATCATAGATTTGATCCAGCACAACATGAAGTCCTTTCGCCTGGTCAGACAGGCTTTGGGCCTGGCAAAGAATGGGCAAAAGCATTCCTAAGGCTGCGATCAGCGCAGCTTTTTTACTGATATTCATATCAAGGTTTTATTGCGCTATACCATAGATTTTTTGAGCCGTGGCAACATCCTTCTTTTCCCTTGCCCTTTGGACAGCAAGAATGGTTGTATTGTTGTTGAAATGCCGCAAAAACAAAAGCTTGTCCTCCATTGAGCGGAAAACATCATCAATTGCTCTTAACCGTTCATCATCCGACATCCGCAGGTCACCATCTGTAAGGAGGACCGCCAGTGTCTCTAAATTTTTGAGGCTTTGCCTGAATAAATTGGCATAAACACTGCCCAGGTATTTGATTTCTTCGGGAGTAAAATTTGCATCCTGCCTGAACCGCCGGTAGGCATTTTTGTATTCTTTTACGATTAGGAGTTGGCCATTGATAATGTCAGCGACCCGCTTGTAGTTGCGAACGGCCGGACTGACTTCGAGCAGGCCGTCTAGAAATGTTTTGTGCAAGTCAAAACTTCCTTCCGAAATTTCCTTGACGGTATTGTAACTGGTCGTGACGATCTCGTAGCCTTTCTTTAGGTCAGCGAGGATTTGCCTGAGCTGCGCCAGCTTTTCCACATTCAGTAGCAGTTGCTCGATTTCAGCCTGCTGTGCCGAGACTTTTACCGTTGCTCCTGTTAGCAGAAGCAAGAGCACAAAAATCATTCGCTTCATCATCATTCGTTTTTACTGTTAGTCAATGCACGACTTGCCCGCACATCAGCCTGTTCTTTCATCCGTTGGAGGCAAAGGAGTTTGATTTCCGACGCAAAGTCTTGCGCGAAAGCGCAGGCCTCCTGCATCATGCTGTACAGGGCACCAATCCGCTGCAACCGCTCGTCATCTTTCATTTCCAGGCGATGGGAAGTCATCACCGAAGTGAAGCCGCTGATCAGCTCATTACAATCGTCCAAAACCTTTTCAAAAACCTTGGAAACGTAATCCGCCTCCGCAGCGTTAAACAGGTTATCCGCTCGTACCTGCTTGCGTACTGCTTGAGATAGCTGTACAACTTTTTGTTGATGAGCGATCATGTCTGCCTCCTTCGCATAGTTCTCTATCAACGGATTGATGCTTTTTTGCGAACCCAAAAAAGCCCGATGAAGGTCAAACTCTCCCTGCTTGATCCCGCTGATGGCTGTCAGGCCTTTTTGCACAAGGACGTATCCCTCTTGAACATAATCCAGGTAAACCCGAAGTGCCGCAATCTGTTGAATCAGGTATTTCTTTTGGGTTGCCGTCTGCCGGATCCATTCATCAGAAGTTTGCGCCTGGCAGACATTGCCTGCAAGGACAAACAGCGCCAGGACTGATAGTTGCTTCATCGCTTGATTATTTAAGTCCATAGAGTTGTTTTATTGCACTCACATCACTTTCATCTTTGGAACGTTGCAGACTGAGCAAGATGTTCTGCTGATTGAAAACTTTCAGGTCATCGCAAGCTGCTTCTGTCCCATCGGCCGCAGTGTTGATGATCTCCAGCCGCTTGGCGTCCGTCATTTGAGTTGAAGAGGAGTTAACTACTAAAAAAAGCAGGTCCAGGTTATTTACACTCTTATTTAAGATCCCAGCATACACCTCCCCCATGTAAAGGAGTTCATCCGGGGTAAAGTGTTTGTCTTGCCGAAAGAGTGCCCATGCCCGCTTATACTCTTCCACCATCCGGATTTGCTTTTCAGAAATGTCTTTGATGCGGTGGTAGTAAGAAATGATACTTTTCACCCGTCGGAGTTCATCAAAATAGTCTTTGTACAACGTACGCTGCTTTTCCACCCAGTCGGTGATTTCATCCAGTTTTATCTTGGACATCGCGTTTTCAAGCACCTTTTGTGCATTCTGCAGCCAAATGGTTTCGTTCTGCAGACGCTGAATCTTTAGGTCCACTGCTTTAATGACCTTTACAATACCCTGTTTGATAATCAACGTAATCGGGTCTTGTGCATCCACGCCTTCAAAGGGAGTTATGGATACAATCAGTAAAACACCACTGCACAACAAGAACTTTTTCATCTCACATGGATTTCGCACAATAAAAACTTAAGGATTGACACACTTCAATTCTTGTGGAATAGCTCATTCCTTGCTTCGTTGACAATGGCAGCTATTCCCTTCTCAATGCTTCCATACTTCAGGGCATATTGCGTCACCTTTACTTTCTCGGTTTCCTCCGTGGTATAGGCCAGGTATTCTTCCATGCTCACTTCTGTCCGGTACACCTTTGAGAGCATTCCACCCAGGCTAATAAAGACTTCCTTGTACCTCTTTGTGGGATCATTGGCCTTATTCACCGATAAAACCAATGCCCTTTCTTTCTCTGTCAGCCCAAGAAGCTCCTGGATTTGCTCAAATTTGTTCTGGTACTTCGATTGATCCAGCAGGATCTTACAATCGCTGTTGTTGATGATCGCTTGTTTCACCACAGGTGAGCTAATGATGTCCTCCACTTCTTGCGTGACCACCACCGCTTCGCCGAAGAATTTGCGCACGGTTTTGAACAGGTATTTGATGTATTCGGCCATCCCCTCTTTGGCAATTGCTTTCCAGGCTTCTTCAATCAAAATCATTTTTCGAATGCCTTTGAGCTTTCGCATTTTGGAGATAAACACTTCCATGATGATGATCGTCACGACCGGAAACAGGATGGGATGTTCTTTGATGTTGTCCAGTTCAAAAACAATAAACCGTTCATTTAGCAGGTCTAAATTTTCGGTTGCGTTGAGGAGGTAGTCAAACTCACCTCCCTGGTAATAAGGCCGGAGAACATAAAGGAAATTGGCCACATCAAAGTCTTTCTCTTTGACTTTATCGGTTTGCAATACGGAGACAAATTCCACCTGCAGGAATTCATAGAACGTATTAAAGCAGGGGAAAAGAGACGGTTGTTTTTCCAGCTTCTCGTAGTAGAGATGCAAGGCATTGCTCAGCGCCACGTATTCGGACCGGTTAAACGACTCGTTGTCCTTTTTCCAAAGTGCAAGCAAGAGTGTTTTAATGCTTTCTTTCTTTTCCGTGTCCAGGGTATCGCCTTCGCCAATGTAAAAAGGATTGAACCGGATTGGGTTCTTTTCATCATAGGTGAAGTAATAGCCTTTCACCAAATCACACAGTCCTTTGTAGGAATGGCCTACATCCACCAGAACGATGTGCGTTCCCTGCTCATAATAGCTGCGGACCATGTGATTGGTGAAAAAGGACTTACCGCTTCCGCTTGGCCCTAAGATGAACTTGTTCCGGTTGGTGCAAATTCCTCTTTTCACCGGCTCGTCTGAAATGTCAACATGCACCGGTCTGCCGGTCAACCGGTCTCCCAGGCGAATCCCTACAGGGCTCAGGGATGACCGATAAGCTGTTTCCATGTTCAGAAAGCAGGTGGCCTGCTCTGCAAACGTGTCAAACGTGTCGTTGATGGGAAAGTCAGCTTCGTTGCCCGGGATCCCGGCCCAAAAGATCTGCGGGGCACCGATGGTTTCCTGCTTGGCTGCGGCATCCATCTGGGCCAAAGCAGAAGACACCAGGTTTTTCAGGTCTTTTGCTTCTTCTTTGCTGTCTGTCCAGACGAGTAAATTAAAATGGGCTTTGACTGGCAATCGCTGCTGGCTGATGGCTTCGTTCAGGAAGTCATTAGTCGCATCCCGGGCAATCATGTTTTCCCGGGAGTAAGCCGAAAGAGACTGCAGGCGCAACCGTTTGCTTTCAAGTTTCTGAACTGTCTTCCCGGCATTTTCAATAAAAATGTACTGGTTGTAAATATGATTGCACGGCAACAGCTGACCGAGCGAAGAAGCAAAGCCAACGCTGAACTTTGCCTTGTCGGTAGAATATCTGTCATAATTGATGCGCGAACCGCACAAGGCCGGCAAATCCGCTGCGTCACCCAAGGTGTACAATTGACAGTGTTGATCACCGACCTGGATGCCCTCTTTGAAATGAATGTCCCTGGTGAAGAATTCGCGATCATTTTCGGACAAGAAGCAATATTTTTCAATCAGGCCAATTCGCCGGTCCATGCTCAGCAGGTCTCCTTCCTTTAACCTTTTTAGCGTTACAAAACCGCTGTCTTCCAGGATGCGTTTGAATTGACCGGCGCTGTCCAGAAAATCCTGCAAAAGCTGAGGGTTTAAGACCTGTGGCGGTACAATGGATTTGCGGAGCAGGTTCGAGAACAAGGAGGTGGAAACCTTTCTGCCCATCGGCTTTTTTGTAAGAAGAATGTAGCATTTGTGATCCAGGAAAGGGCGCTCATTGAAGAACCGTTCGCTGCTCCGGCTCAAAAAGCTGGTGTCTCCTGTGGTGAAGTCAGGCTGGAATTTGCTACGAACAAACCAGTCCTGCTTGTGAAAAACGCTGTGTTTGGGAAGCACTTTTACTGCCTTTACCCACGCCTGATGAAAAGCCTCGTATTCCTGGTCGGAAAGGGTGAATATCTCCGGCAACTCCACCTCAAAAACAACGGTAATGTCGCCTTGTTTGGAAAGAATGCAATCATGCTCCACCCCCATAAGGGGAAACAAGTCTTCAAGATGCTTTTCCATTGCTTTGTTTTTTAAAGGTTTTCCTCGAATAAGATTTGATGGCATGGGGGACATGGTGTCTGGCTACTTTCTTCATCAATCCGTGCTCGCCATATTTGTTGCTCATGCCGTAAATCCTGATGATGGAAAGGGTTCCAAGGAGAAGAATCAAACCAATGCCGAGAAACAGATTAATGCCCAGGATGTAGAGGATGGCAAAAAGAATCAATAACGCCAGGATGCATCCACCCAGATACCAGATGTATTGCGCCTTCAAGCCACGGAACTCAATGGACTTATTAATGCCTTTGTTGATTGGATACACACTGTTTCCCATCACACACGTTTTTTACACATGAATTGACCCGACGCTTACAAGCCAAAGAAGGACTTGATCACTGTCGCCACCACCACCAGGAACACACAGGAGCCGAACCAGGCAGCAGCAACTTTGGAGGTATCCGGGTCACCGGCATTCCACTTCTGGTACACCTTCACAGCGCCAATGATGCCAAGAATGGCCCCTACGGCGTACATCAGTTTCGTGCCGGAGTCAAAATAACTTCTCACCTTTTGGTTGGCTTCATTGATTCCCGCATTGGCATCCTGCGCCATAGTGCTCAATTCGGCCAGCGTAAGAACAATGGCCATACTAACCATCAACAATTGTCTTTTGGTTGGAGTTATCAACTTCGGTCGCCTCATTTTCATACATCACTATTTTTTAAAAAAAAGTCAGGATTTTGCTCCCGTTCGCCCCTCTGCCCGGAGGCAGAGAGACTCCCGGGGTATTGGCGTTCCGTTCAGTCATTCCATAACAACACACAGTCTTCAGCACTGAGCTGGTGGTAGCCATACTTTTCGCATTCCGACGCGATCAGGTTGTTGATGGCAGCAAACGAAGGCGTACCTTTTAAAAAAGCATATCGTTTGAGTAGCACTTGAAGGGAAAGAAAGAATTCCTCTTTGATGTAATTTTTCTCCACAGCTTTGGCAATCGTTGCTTTTAAGCTAGGAGTCAGCTCCATTATTTGTTCAAGGATATCTACCTTTTCTTCAACGGCGGGCTCCTGTTTAGTCTTGGATTCAGGTGACACCGGCTGTACCGGCTTAAGGTCAATGTCCGATTCTACTTCTTCCCGGACACTGGAAATAGCAGAAGCTCGAGGAAGGGAAGACAGACGTTTGCCGAACAACCAATCTTTTATTTCCACGGAGTAAAACCTCCATCCAACGACAGCGTAATACACCAGCAAAAGCAAAACGACAAAGGACAGGTAACCGGCCCAGGAAATGGTGTTCAGCATATTCCGCACTTTTATTCTGAATGATACTGGCTCGGCAGCCAGTGTTACTTTTCAATGCAAATATGCGGTTGACAGACAGCGCCGGAACAGTCAACGAGGTAGGACAACCCCACTTACCTCAGTGAAAATGAAGGAGATAAAATTTTAAAATTCTAAGCAAAATCCGTGTTAAGCAGTTCAGAAGGGTGCACTTCCAGCGCATTAGCGAGTTGCATCAACGTGGTAAACGTAACATTGATTTGACCTTTTTCAATCTTGGCGATTTTGCTATTATCTACATGACAGGAATTGGAAAGCTGCCGAAGACTAAAGCCCTTTGCTTCCCGAAGCCTTTTGATGTTTGCACCAAGCTTTTCTAAATTTTTTTTATCGCTGTCCCTAACCAAACCTTGTTGAATGAGGAACGCAAATTGTAAAAAAGCAATAAATAAAGTGCGGCCTAAAAAGACCGCACTTCAATATTTGTTCGTTACTTTGATAACTTTATTTCAGCGATGGACCAGACAATCTTACAAAAACCTATCCCAGAGCTTCCCCTTTCTAACAGCTTCAAGGAAATGGCACACCGCCACGACTTCCGCACATTACAGGATATATTGGTTTGGCCGGCAAGTGTGCTATTGATGCACGAGGACTTTACCCAACACCAATTCCAGGAACTGCGAAATTTTCTTATACAGAATAACTCTTTGCACCTGCTGAAAACCTCCAACTCATAGCTTGTTCAAGATATTGATCCACTTGAAAAGCATATCCTTGACAGCACTGATCGTTCCCCTGTCCGGGTTGTGATACTTTGTTTCAATGCTCCCAAAGGCAATATTTTCTCTCTTGACAGTCGTTACCGTTTTTATTGTTATCCGCAACACCTGTGCGACTACCCGGTTAACGATAATTTTATCAATGACCATCAGCCGTAATATCAGTGCAAGCTTTGCGACGGATAATGAGGTATGGATTTTATCCTCCGGATCATTTTCCGCTTTTGGACTGGTTTCACTTGCCGGTTCTGCTTGCAAAAACGTTATCTCTTCAGTAATCCATTGGTTCAACTGTTCTTTAAGTGACGGCATATCAGGGTTGAATTGTGTATGGAGTTTTGTTCGAAGCTGGTTGATCATCTTCTGCTCGTACCGTAAAGCAGCAATCTTTTCCTGCTTTGTAGCCTGAAGGTCCAACAGGTTGGTGAACTGACGATAGTTGTAAGCGATGTAGTCGTCATCATTAAAATTGAAGAAGTACAAAACCTGCCGGATAGATACCTCTGATGCAGGTGTTTCTTCGGATAGCAGCCCATTCATCAAACTCCGCTGATAAACCAGCTCGTTGTAAGTGGCTGTCCCCGTTTTCTTCTCGCAAATTCGATTGAAATTTTTAAGGAGAATAGCAATCAGTAAAGCATCTACGTCATCGCTGGTTTCCAGCTTTGTTTTCAACAATTGCGCTTGCCTGGAAAGTTCACTGGTTGCGTAAAAGAAATAAGGCAACGGAACGTTTTCGTCCTGGTCAAAATAGGTACCGAAAAAGTCCTCGATAAATTGCAAGGTTGCTTCAAGATGCTGAACAATGATGCTATACATCTCAACAAGCTTCCGGTCCAGGCCTTCTGTTTGTCTATAATTGTAAACTCGGTCCAGCAGCCGTATCAGCAAAGCCTGGTTAAGCTGTACAAATTGTTGCTTGTCCCTGATCTCCGGCCGGTTGATGATGCCCTCGATAAGTAAGTTGCGTGCATGGTCCCTTTCCCTTTCTGATTGCCGTATAAAAGCCTCAATAACCTCATCTGCCAGAGGAATGAGGGTGAGTCTGGATGGCTGCAAACTACCGGTAATAAGCTCCTCCCAACTTTGGACTGTTACTGGCATAACCACCCTGTTTATTCAACCACAAATTCACAAGCCAGCTTACAATTGTACCTGTGGCATTTCTCCCCTACAGTATTTAGGATGTTTGTACCGGCTTGACGTCACTTTTGCCACCCTGGCCAAACAGCATGACCGAAAGCAAAACATTGCTGAACATACACGCAGCGAAAAGCGTAAAGGAGAGCAATGGCACAGTCTGCCTGAAAGTGGCATCGTTGTAACCTTCACTGGCTTGAAAAAACAGCAAAAGCCCAACAATCAATACAATATCCGCTAAGATGCAGAGCGTAGGTTTCAGCGGCGGCAACTTCTTTTGGCTAACCATAGAGGCAGCGAGCATGACCACCAAACCAAGCGAGGAAACAATTGCATCCGGCACACCGTAACGCAAACGCATTAGAATATAGAGCACGTAGAAGCCGCCGATGCTTTTTCCACTGATCAGCAATAGAAGATAAACACACATGACACTTACCGGGTGTCCAAAAATCCTGATGATTTTCATAGTAAGCTATTTATCAGTTACAGGGTCCGGTGCTGTTTCCTGCATATCCTTTCAGAAAGCCAATCTGGATGTTTGCCGCATTGGGTCCGCCAAGGGCTTTGAGTTCCTGTAGCTTTTTATAAACACCATTGGGCATCCTTGTTCCGCCAGGGCTTGGATCCAGCGGAATGTTGTAGAATGGCACCTGCAAATCGCCACCAGCCGAATTGAAAACGTTGAGCGCCCAATCCGTGCAATTAAAATCATCAATGTCATACTCAACGTCCTTGCTCTGGATCATTTGGACAAGCGCAGCCTTCAACTGTTGCGGGGAGACGTTGATTTTGTACCCGCAATTAAACTCGTGCTGTCCGTTATCAACAAATTTACCTTCCACGGGTCCGTAAGATAAAAGGGTCTTCCAACCGTATTTTGGATAAAAGCCAATGTTCTGTGAAACACTTTGGCTGCCATTACTCTTGCGAATGTTCAGGAAGGTATGCCCGGGCGATTGGCTTCCCAGATTGAACATTTTATCAGGATCGGTATCCACTGGAATATCAGCAAAAATTTCAATTGAACAGATCGCGTCTGCGTCAGGAATGGCATTGAAGCAGTTGAGAAATTTCTCGAGGTCGATGGGCTGGTCCTCATCCTGAGTTTCCATGTCGATGAGGAATACAGGATCGCTGGAACCACTTCCGGCAGACCCTCCCCCGCTCCAGGGGTCACCAGCGCCACCACTGCCACCACCAGAAAACGGTGTGTAATAGCCACTGGCAATGCCCCCACCACTTCCAAAAAGGCTTTGGATCATGTACATGTCTGACCAAGACAATCCATAAGAGGTCCTTGTGTACGTAATGATTATCTCCGGCATCAGCCCCTCGACCACTTCTGTTGCCGCCCGGTAGGTCCACCCTTGGTGATAGCCGGTGATATAGCCATTGACAACTGGGGATTGAAAGGCATCCTTTCTATCCAATGAGCTAAGGAGAACCTGCCCGTCCCATCGTTTCCTCCTCACCTCTCCTTTTACTTCGTCGCTGGCCTTGCCTTCCAGATGGACAATTTTGCCGTTTAAAATATGGCCCCACGCATCCGTTTTGACTATCACAAAATCCGTACGGGGAACTTTGTCTTTGAATGGCACCCGCAATGCAAAAAAACCAATGCTATCGACCCGCAACCGGGCTGCCTTCTCAAAATCCAAAGCAGTAAAATCCGTGCTACGCAGGCTATCGCCCAACGCCTTCTTCGCTGTTTCCAGGTAATCGCTGTTGCCTGGTGGCTGGTCTTTTCGGCAACTAAATATAGTTAGTGATAAAAACCCAATGAGTAGAAGGTATTTCATAATTCATGGGTGTTTTGATGGTGGTATAAAGCTACTTCTGAAGAGATGTCACTCGTATTGACATTTGTCAATTAATTCAGCTTGCTTCGGATACGGCTAAGGGTTTCTTCGGTTATTCCCAGATAAGACGCCAGGTGTTTCATGGGCACGCGAAGCACCAAATCAGGATGATGCTTTAGCAGATACTCGTAGCGCTCCTGTGAACGCTGCATGCGCAGGGAATAAAGCCGCTGCTCACTTAGCGTATAATATTTTTCAAGTAGTGCCCGGCCTATAAAATTGAACTCAGGAAAATGCCGGTAGATGTATTGAAGTTCGTCGTAGGTAATGTAATACAGCAGGCAATCTTCCAGAGCCACAATCGATTCATAGCTTGGCTTTTGACCAAAAAATGACTCTACGGAAACAATGACGTCGCCTTCTTTCATGAACCACGAACTCACCTCTTGATCCTCCTTGATGTAGAAACAACGAAGCAGGCCACGGGAAATAAAGTAAATCTGCCGGGAGGCCTGGCCAGCTCTCAAAAGATAATCTTTGCGGAGGAGCCGCTTTTCTTTCAGCGTGACAGCAAGGTGCTCTTTTAATCCATCGCTCATGGCATGAATGGACTCTAAATATTTGAGTAGCTCATCCATAGGTTAGCTTTTCGGCGTGATGAGATAACATTTATTCAAAACTGAGAAATACGAAAAAGAAGGATTTTATTAAGGTAACAAATCTTCTGCATTTACATCTTGGCTGGAAGCAATTTAATTTAGGCAGGACATACTGAATTCACCTTACCCGGTTCCATGCGGGTTACAGCCCTTATACCCCAAAAGGGGTATTCGGAAAAATCTGCTGTTAATCATAGGCTTAGGAACTCTAAATTCTGTACTTTGCTTCACCGGAACTAAATGCCACAAACCGAATGAGTGATTTCAAGAATCTGGAGAAAACCCTTTGGACCGCTGCCGACAAACTGCGCAGCAACATGGACGCCGCCGAATACAAGCACGTGGTGCTTGGCCTTATTTTCCTCAAATACATTTCCGATGCCTTCAACGGCCGTTACGAGCAATTGAAGCTGGAACTGGAAGACCCCAAAAGCGAATGGTTTGTGGAGGAGGAAGAGGCCCGTTACCACACCCTGAACGACAAGGACGAATACACCAGCCATAACATCTTTTATGTTCCCGAAAAAGCCCGCTGGAGCTTCCTGCAGTCCAAAGCCAAGCTACCCGAGATCGGCAAGCTGGTGGACGACGCCATGGACGAAATCGAAAAGGTCAACCCTTCACTAAAAGGCGTACTGCCGAAGATCTACGCCGATCCCGACCTGAACAAACAGCGCCTGGGCGAACTCATTGACCTCATGGGCACCATCGGCTTTAACGAACCCGGACACAAAGCCAAGGACCTGTTGGGAAGAGTGTATGAATATTTCCTCGGCCAGTTTGCCGATGCCGAAGGCAAGAGCGGTGGCCAGTTCTACACGCCGGCCTCGATTGTCAAGCTACTGGTGGAAATGCTGGAGCCCTACCGGGGCCGTGTGTACGATGGTGCCTGCGGCTCGGGTGGCATGTTTGTGCAGTCGGAAACCTTTATCGAGCAGCACGGCGGCCGCCTGGGTGATATTTCCATCTACGGGCAGGAAAGCAACCCCACCACCCTGCGCCTCGCCAAAATGAACCTGGCCATCCGCGGCATTGATGCCAAAATTGAACTTGGCGACACCTTCCTGCACGACCGGCACAAGGATCTGAAGGCGGATTACATCATGGCCAACCCGCCCTTCAATATTTCGGACTGGAGCGGTGAGCAACTGCGGGAAGACATCCGCTGGAAATACGGTACACCGCCGGTGGGCAATGCCAACTATGCCTGGCTGCAGCATTTTGTGCACAAGCTTTCGCCCAACGGCACGGCGGGCATTGTACTGGCTAACGGCAGCATGAACAGCAACACCGGCTCGGAAGGCGAGATCCGCAAGGCCATGATTGAAGCGGGCCTCATCGACTGCATGGTGGCCCTGCCCGCCCAACTGTTTTACAACACCATGATCCCGGCCTGTCTTTGGTTCCTCGCCCGAAACAAGACCAATGGCAAGTACCGGGATCGAAGCAACGAGATATTGTTTATCGATGCCCGCAAGCTGGGTGTCATGATCAGCCGCCGCAACCGCGAACTCACTGACGCCGACATCCAAAAGATTGCCGGCACCTACCACAACTGGCGAAACACCGATGGCGAGTATGCCGACATTCCCGGCTTTTGCAAGGCGGCGACCATGGACGAAGTGCGCAGCAACAACTATGTGTTGATGCCTGGCCGCTACGTGGGCACCGAAGCCGAAGAAGACGACGGCATTTTGTTCAAGGATAAGATTTCTGCCCTGACCACCAAACTGGCCGAGCAATTTGCCAAAGGCCACACCCTGGAAGCGGAGATCCGCGAAAACCTCAAAAGCATTGGCTATGAATTTTAGCCTTTATACCAACAGCACTTTAAAACAGGGAGTAAAACATGGAGCCCCGTAAAAGCAGCACCCATATCGAAAAGCCCGAGGCGCTGTTGACCGACATTGCCCGCCTGATCAGCGAGAGCAAATCCTTTGTGGCGCAAACGGTAAACGGTGCCCTGACGATGCTCTACTGGCGCATCGGAAAGCGCATCAACGAAGAAGTGCTCGAGGGCAAGCGGGCCAGTTACGGAAAGGCGGTGGTGGCCACCTTGGGCAAACAACTCTCCGAGCAATACGGACCCTCTTTTTCCGAAAAGAACATCCGCCGCATGATGCAGTTTCACGAGGTGTTCCCCGACGAAGCAATTGTCGTATCGGCGATACGACAATTAAGCTGGACGCATTTTATTGCCCTCATCCCGCTGAAAGATCCCCTGCAGCGGGAGTTTTACGCCGAGATGTGCCGCCTGGAGAAGTGGAGCGTGAAAACCTTAAGGGAGAAAATAGATAGCCTGCTGTTCGAACGCACCGCCATCAGCAAAAAGCCCGAGAAGCTGATCCAACAAGACCTCAAAGCCCTCCGGGAAGAAGGCACCGTGACACCCGACCTGGTGTTCCGCGACCCCTATATCCTCGACTTTCTGGGCCTGGAGAATACCTATAGCGAGAAAAGCCTGGAAGAAGCCATCCTGCGGGAACTGGAACGCTTTATCCTGGAGCTGGGACAGGGCTTTAGTTTTATCCAGCGGCAAAAGCGCATGATCATTGACGGGGAAGATTTTAAACTCGACCTCCTGTTCTACCACCGCCGCCTGCGCCGCCTGGTGGCCATTGACCTGAAGCTGGGAAAGTTTAAAGCGGCCTACAAAGCACAGATGGAGCTTTACCTGCGCTGGCTGGAAAAGCATGAAATGGAAAGCGGCGAAGAGCCGCCCATTGGCCTTATCCTTTGTGCCGAAGGCAACAAGGAACAAATAGAGCTGTTGCAACTGGGCAAATCCGGAATTAAGGTAGCGGAGTATTTAACCGAACTGCCGGATAAAGGCTTGCTGCAACAAAAGCTACATGCAGTAATTGAAACCGAAAGAAAGCGAATAGAAAATCTTTGAGTGCATATGAATATGGATGAATGGAGAAGTTATAAGTTAGGAGACATTGTTGACGACATTGCAATGGGCCCATTTGGATCAAATATTAAAACTGACAACTTTATCAGTTCAGGAGTACCAGTGATACGAGGGTCTAACCTTAATGAAGGATATTTTGAGGATAACCATTTCGTATTTATTTCTGAAGAAAAAGCTCAATCATTAAAAAGAAGTTTAGCATTCCCCGACGATTTGGTTTTTACTCATAGAGGAACAATCGGGCAAGTAGGAATAATTCCAAAAGACAAGCATCCAAAATATCTTGTCTCTCAAAGTCAAATGAAACTGACAGTAAATAAAAAATATTTACACCCACGTTTCCTTTACTACTTTTTTCGATCTCCAATAGGACAATATGAACTACTGAAGAATACTTCCCAAGTAGGAGTTCCTGCCATTGCCAGCCCTACAAAATCCTTGAAAGAAATTGACATTTCAATTCCATCACTTGATGTTCAACTTCAAATTGCATCCATTCTTTCCTCGTTAGATGAAAAAATAGAACTCAACCGTCAAATAGCACAAACCCTTGAAGCCATTGCCCAAGCCATCTTTAAAGAATGGTTTGTGGATTTCAACTTTCCCGGTGCTACCGGTGAAATGCAGGAAAGTGAATTGGGTGAGATACCGAAAGGATGGCGAGTTGGAGCTTTATCAGAAGTAATAAGCATAAAACATGGCTTCGCCTTTAAAGGAGAATTTTTTTCCGATGAAGAAACAAATGATATTCTTTTGACCCCAGGAAATTTCAAAATCGGTGGTGGATTCAATTACTCGAAGTTCAAATACTACAAAGGAGAGTTTCCATCTGAATACACCCTCAATCAAGGTGATATCGTTGTCACAATGACTGATTTGAGCAAAGACGGTGACACATTAGGGTATTCCGCATTAGTTCCTAATATAGAAGGCAAACGATTATTGCATAATCAACGGATTGGAAAGATTCTTTTCAGCGAAAAGGAGTTTAACCATTACATATATTTCTTACTGCAGCAAGATGACTACAGAAATTTCGTATTAGGGAGCGCAACGGGATCAACTGTTCGGCATACATCTCCTTCCAGAATTTGTGAGTATCGAAGCGTAATTCCGCCTGTAGAAATTCTGAATAGGTTTAACCTGGTTATTCAACCAATAATAGATATGATAGAAGCAAACTTTCAACAAATTAAAACACTTACCCAACTGCGAGATAGCTTGTTGCCGAAATTGGTAAAGGGAGAAATTAAATTATAACTGCTTATGTATCTATCGAGGCTATACATTGAAAACTATAGATCAATTCAAAAACTTGACTTGAAATTTGAGCCAGGTAAAAACGTGATCGTAGGTCGCAACAACAGCGGCAAGAGTAATATCCTGAAGGCTATTGATCTCGTGCTAGGGGAATATTCGCCTACTTACAGTAAGACGGAGAATGTTACAGAGAACGACTTCCACTGCGGCAAAACAGATGAACCTATATTTATTTGGTGTGAGTTAACTCGAAATGTTTTGCCGGATAACTCACTAGAGAAAATTGATTTTACAGATGTTGAGAAAACAGCCTTCTTTCGTGTCTATCTCGACAAATATTTAAATGAAGAAATACGAATTTCCACAACAAATTTTCCCCAAGCCGAGAAGGAAAAGATATTTGAATTCTGTTCAGAAGACGGTCAAATGAAAATTGATAGCAACCAATTTGGTAAAAAATGGATAGGTGGGAAACAGTATTGCAAGTCAAGTTTCAGAACTGAATTTTCAGATAAAGCACGATTCGCTATTGCATTTCTTTGCAAAAAGAATGACACCAAAAAATTAGAAAAAGACTTGGTAATTCTCTATCGTGAAAATGAGCAAGTAGAATGGATCCAAGGTATCAATTGCAACATCAGAAATATATTACTACAAAGCGCAGTAATTCCTGCTTTTAGAGATCCCAAAGATCAACTCCGCATAAATTCCTATTCATGGTTTGGAAAGCTTTTAAAGGCCTACGTTAAAAGCGATAATGAAGACTTGCAAAATGCCTTCGCTTCAGTGAAGTCTGCTTCAGATGAAATGTTTAAGGAACTGAAAACAAAAGTTACCGACAAGGAGATTGATGTGGCTTTTCCAAATACAACAATTTCATTTCAATTTAACCCTGATACAAAGCAAGACATTCATAAAAGCACCTTAATCTATGTAGATGACGGATTTAATAGTGAATTAAAAGATAAGGGTGCAGGTATTCAAAGCGCCGTTACCATAAGTCTTTATGACTTCTACATAAAAAATGTCGCCCATTCTGGCAGCTCACTTTTAGGTGTTGAAGAGCCAGAACTCTATTTGCATCCTCATGGACGTAGAGTTATTTCTGATCGTTTATCTAGATTTGCAAGCAACGGCAAGAACCAAGTAATTCTTACAACCCATACTCCGGAATTTATTTCTAATATTTCCGAATCTCAAAACATCATTGCAGTAAAAAAGAATAATACTGCAACTGAAGCAAGAAATATTCGCTTTGATACACCAAAGCGGAAACAAATTTTAATAAAAAAGCAAAACGCAGAACTCTTTTTCGCTGATACGGTCATTTTAACAGAAGGGGCCGAAAAATACTTTATCGAAGAGGCAGCGAAAGAATATGCTTTGAAAGCGAAATTTTTGACGCCGGATGGGAAGCTAGTTACGCTGAATGAGAATTGGTTAAACGAGTATAACATTTCTATTGTTAACTGTAGCGGAAAAGCAGAGTTGTGGAAATATGTTGAGATTTTGAAAGAGCTACACATTAGTTTTATTACAACTGCAGACTTTGACTTTTTACGGGATGGACTTAGCAACTATCTTACCCAATTAAGATTTGAACAAGACCTATGTGACGATTTGAATGCACTTAAGTCGCAAATTGCCGGCGAAGTCAGCGGCAAGTATAAAAACATTGGTGAATTGCCAGACGAACTACAAATCAATGTAAGAGCATTCTTTCAAAATATGCTTCAACATTCAGTGTTTGTATTTACAGGCGAATTAGAAAATTTTTACCTACAAAGCCCTGCCTTCACTAAAGAAGCAGGAGTGGTAGAAACAATGGGGAAAGTTATTGAACAACAAAAACCATTAAGCGAGTACGTTGACGTAACAGAGTACTTTAACCTTTTTGAAGTTTTTATCGAAAAATTCCTTAACCTAAAGAGGTTGATAAATGAAGAAGAAGTACTTCGCCCAGTCATTTCTTTAAGTGCTACACCAGGAGTAGCAAATGCTGACTAAATAAAGAAATCAATGAACTTACTCACAGAAGACGAAATAGAACAACTTACCCTAGAAATCCTTCGGGATGATCTCGGATACGAAACCCTCTTCGGTCCCTACTTTGCCGAAGGCGATAACGCCGAACGCACTTATCATGAGGTAGTCTTAACCCATCGTCTTCGCCAGACCATTGATGTCATCAACCCTTCCATCCCTGCAGAAGCCAGGGAAGAAGCCTATAAAAAAGTGCTGCGCACCCTCTCCCCTTATCTTCTCACCAACAACGAGGCTTTTCATGTACTGCTCACCGATGGCATTGATGTGAAGTTTCGCACTGAAAGCGGCACCCGCAGCGATAAGGTTTGGCTTATTGATTATACACCCAACTCCACCAAAAACCAGTTCCTGGCCGTGAACCAATTCACCGTGATTGAGAACGGCAACAACAAGCGGGCAGACATTGTGCTGTTCGTCAACGGCCTTCCGCTGGTGGTGATGGAGCTAAAGAACGCCACCGACGAAAGCGCCGACATTTACACCGCCTACCAGCAACTGCAAACTTATAAGCAAACGGTTCCTTCGCTGTTCCACTACAATGCCTTCCTGATCGCTTCCGATGGCTGGTTTGCCAAAGCCGGTACGCTCAGTTCCGATTACAGCCGCTTCATGGAATGGAAAACCGCCGATGGCGAACACATTGTAGACACCGAACATGAAGCAGAACTGGAGCCGATGCTCAAAGGCATGCTCAATAAAAAAGCGCTGCTGGATATTCTGCGCCACTTTATCGTGTTTGAAAAAGGAAAGGACAAGACCATTAAAAAGATTGCGGCTTATCACCAGTACTACGCCGTAAACAAAGCCATTGTCACTACTGTAACAGCTTCCGGGCAGCAGGGCGACAAACGGGCCGGCGTGATCTGGCACACCCAGGGCAGCGGTAAGAGCCTCAGCATGGTGTTTTACACCGGCAAGATGGTAGTGGAGCCCCGCATGGACAATCCCACCATTGTTGTCCTCACCGACCGCAATGACCTGGACGACCAGCTTTTTGATACCTTTTGCAACTGTTCGCAGCTCCTGCGGCAGGAGCCCAAACAGGCCATTGACCGCAAAACACTCCGGCAACTCCTGTCGGTTGCCTCCGGCGGCATTGTGTTTACCACCATTCAAAAGTTTCTGCCCGAGGAAAAAGGCGACACCTTCCCTACCCTCACTGAACGGCGCAACGTGGTAGTGGTAGCCGACGAAGCCCACCG
This sequence comes from Flavisolibacter nicotianae, assembly GCF_003628535.1. Classification (GTDB taxonomy): domain Bacteria; phylum Bacteroidota; class Bacteroidia; order Chitinophagales; family Chitinophagaceae; genus Flavisolibacter; species Flavisolibacter nicotianae. Next base: position 16,288 of record NZ_RBCI01000006.1, on the reverse strand, counting down.
CAGCCAGTACGATTTTATTGACGGCTTTGCCCGCCACATGCGGGATGCCCTGCCCAATGCCTCCTTTATTGGCTTTACTGGCACCCCCATTGAAAAGCAGGACGCCAGCACCCAGGCCGTGTTTGGTGACTACATCGACGTGTACGACATCCAGCAGGCCGTGGCCGATGGTGCCACGGTGCGCATTTATTACGAGAGCAGGCTGGCAAAGATCCGGCTCAGCGATGCCGACAAGGCCGTGATGGACCAGCAGGTGGAAGAGATTACCGAAGACGAAGAACTGACGGACAAACAAAAGCGCTTTGCCAAATGGGCCAGCAAAGAAGCCGTAGTGGGAAGCAATCAGCGATTGCAGCAAATAGCTGCTGACATGGTGCGTCATTTTGAAGAACGCACCAGGGGCAGCAAGGGTAAGGCCATGTTTGTGGCCATGAGCCGCCGCATTGCGGTGGAACTGCACGACGAGATTGTGAAGCTTCGTCCCCAGTGGTACAGTAAGGACGATGACAAAGGCGCCATCAAAGTGATCATGACCGGCAGCAGTTCGGATGGCCCCGAGTGGGCGGAGCACATCCGGAACAAAAAGCGCCGCACCGAAATCGGCGACCGCCTGAAAGACCCGGAGGATGGCCTAAAGATTGTGATCGTCCGCGATATGTGGCTCACCGGCTTTGACGCACCGGTGCTGCATACCCTTTACGTGGACAAACCCATGAGCGGCCATAACCTCATGCAGGCCATTGCCCGCATCAACCGGGTGTTTGGCGACAAGCAGGGCGGGCTGGTGGTGGATTACATTGGCATTGCCCAAGACCTGAAAAAAGCCCTGGCCATTTACACCGAGAGCAAGGGTAAGGGTAAGCTGACCCATGACATCAACGAGGCGACTGCCAAAATGATGGAGCTCTACGAGATTGTGGTGGGGCTGTTTGACGGCTTTCACTTCAGGGCCTATTTTTCCCAAACGCCGCGGCAGAAGATGCAGTTCATCCTAGAAGCCGCAAACTACATCTTAAGCCTTACTGAAGTGGATAAGGAAGGCAATCTTACCCGCAACGGCAAGCAGCGGTTTAAAGACCACGTAACACGGCTCTCGCAGGCGTTTGCCCTTGCCATCACCCATCCCGATGCCATGGCCATCCGCGATGACCTGGCCTTCTTCCAGGCCATCAAAGCCCGCATCTCAAAGTTTGACGAGAACCGGCGCAAACGAACGAACCAGGAAATTGAAACAGCCCTTCGCCAAATAGTCAACGATGCCCTGATCTCCGAAGATGTGATCGACGTCTTTGATGCAGCCGGCATCAAAAAGCCGGATATCTCCATTTTGGATGACAAATTCCTGGCCGAGATCAAAGGGCTGCCGCAAAAGAACCTGGCACTGGAACTTCTCAAACGCCTGCTGGAGGATGAGGTTACGAGCCGGGCCCGGAGCAATCTCTCGCAAAGCAAGAAGTTCTCCCAAATGCTGGAAGCGGCCGTCAAGCGCTACCAAAGCGGATTGATCGAAGCCGCCCAGGTCATCGAAGAACTGATTAAAATGGCGCAGGACATTCGCGGGGCCAGTGACCGTGGCGAGAAGATGAACTTACGGGAGGACGAACTGGCTTTTTATGATGCACTGGCGGAAAACCCAACGGCTGAAACGATTTTAGGCGATGCCACGCTGAAAGCCATTGCCCATGAGCTGGTGGAAAGCGTGCGCAGAAATACCTCCATTGACTGGCAGCTGAAAGAAAGCGTGCAGGCCAAGATGCGGACCTTGATCAAACGCATTTTGCGTAAATACAAATACCCCCCGGATGACCCGGCAACCGGTGAATATACCACCTCTGTAAGCAAAGTGCTGGCACAGGCGGAGTTGCTGGCAGATTACTGGAGTACATCCTAGGAAAAAAAGTTTATGGCCCGACTTACCCTTCTGCTGCTTCTCCTTTTTACCGGCTTATGGAGCCCGGCGCAATCGGTGTATAAAACACCCAGCGGAAAAAAGTATCATCTGGAGACCTGTAAAACGGTGAAAAACGTCTCGCAAAAGATCACCCTGCAGGAAGCGGCTGAACTAGGGCTTAAACCCTGTAAAATATGCAAGCCTGACGTGGTTCCCGTACAGCAAAACCTGGTCAACAAAGCCAAAGGAGAAAGCAAAACGGTCCAATGCAAAGGATACACGAAAAGTGGTACCCGTTGCCGGCACATGACCAGTATCGCTGATGGTTATTGTTTCCAACATCGTCCGAAAGAATAGGTCTTCTGGAACAACCCAAGTTTAAAAAGGTAAATACTCCTCCTTTCTCCTGCTTCGATTCCCCTAATGAACTTCCGCGGTGTCACCCACTTCTACGTTCAGTAAGCCTATGCTGCAATTCGGGTTCCCGTAGGGAGAAGCATTTCCTTTGTCATAGCACTTAAATTCAACAGACTCGCTTCCAGCATCAAATTGATCCCAATAGGATTCTCTCAAACCATGAAGACTGAACCGCACTTCTATAACTATTTTACACAGAGGAGAAAAGAATTTGAAATATTATCAAGACCGTTGCAGTACCTGAAGGATATGACTGAGCAACAAAGAGTTTCAGGAACTGCAACTTATTAAGCCATTGCGCCGGCACATGCTCCTTCCTCACAAGAGCCGGCGAGACTTTGAAAAGACAATCTTTCCAGCTTTTCTTCAAGCCGTTTTGAAAAAACAAAGGGATCAAAAGGGTCGCGAAGTTAGCGGCTTCCCCTCCGCACAACAGAGCCAAACAAGGCTAAAGCCCGCCGGCCAAAAGCTTACGGCATAAACACAAAACCCACCCGCAAAAGGCCATCGTTTATTCCGTTTCCTTTTGGCTTATCCCCGAAGCCGCTCCTTCCTGTGCTTTCTTTTTTTCCCTTTTTTCTTTTTCAAAACAGTTTTTTATGGTTTACCTGATACACTTCGAAAGCAAACTGTATCATGCACAGCATTATATCGGGTTTGTGGAAGGAGACTTAGGGCAGCGCATTGCCCAACACAAAATGAGCAGAGGGGCCAAACTGTTAGCAGCTGTCAACGAACAGGGAATCGAATGGCACGTGGTGCGCATCTGGCGGGGTGCAGACCGCTGCTTTGAACGCAAGCTAAAGAACTACAAAAAAGCCCGCTGTTTTTGCCCCATCTGCGGCGGTCACCTGTAATGAATAACCGTATTTCTTCACTTTAAAATAAACAGCCATGACAATCGTTGGACGTATCACAAAAGATGCCGTGGTCAACACGCTAAAAGACGACCGGAAAGTCGTGAACTTTTCCATTGCCATTAATGAAAGCTACAAACCAAAAGGCAGGGAACGGGTAAAGGTTACCACCTTTTGCAACTGCTCTTATTGGCTCAACCAGAAGATGGCTGAGCACCTGAAAAAAGGAACCTTGGTTGAAGCGGCCGGCCGCATTTACGTTGCTCCCTATGTCGGCAAAGACGGAACAGCAAAGGCCTCGCTGAACTGCCATGTGAACAGCCTGAAAATTCACGCATGGCCAAAGGAAGTGGACGTGATTGGCACAGCAACACAAAACGCATTTGCCAACGACACCGGTAGCGACGACGATCCTTTTTAAACCCTCACCGGCACCGGCAGCTCGCCTGCCGGTGCATTGTCCAACCTATTGGGGAGACGAATCGCTTTCAACCGTTTCTGGATCCGGCCTAAAAAAAATGCGCCCTTACGGGCGGTGGTTTACGATGATAGATGATTCAAAGAGGGAGGTATTGTCATTGGATCATTGCACAAATTTCGGTCTTCCCCGCCACAAGCGACAAGGAACTACCGCATAAAACGCCACGGCACCGGTTCTGCTTTTTACCCTGCACGGGCTAAAACAAGTCGTCAACATTCGTTACCCACGGATTTATTCAGTTCCTCCTTGCGCCAGGTGGCGGGGAAGACCGGCGGAGGCTCCATAATCATTTCAAAACAAATAAAAACCTAGATTATGGAAAAGAAAATCATTACAGACATTCTGAGTAAAGTAGCTGAAGTAGAGCTGGTGTACAGGTCAAAAGTAAAACCCTCTGAACGGCCGCAAGTTGCTTCTTCCAAAGATGCCTATGAAATTCTTATCGCGATTTGGGAAGAAGGGAAACTAAACCTCGTTGAACAATTCAAGGTCCTTTTCCTGAACAGGGCCAACAAGGTACTTTGCCTCTACAATCTTTCAACAGGTGGCATTACGGGCACAGTGGCCGATCCAAGACTGATCTTTTCGGCAGCGCTCAAGGTGAATGCGGTCAGTTTGGTTCTTTGTCACAATCATCCTTCCGGCGCCCTGAAACCTTCCCGCCAGGATGAAGAACTGACTCAAAAGATCAAAGGTGCCGGAATGTTCCTGGACATGAAAGTACTGGATCACCTGATTGTTTCCAGCGAACGATACTTCTCCTTCGCAGACGAAGGGCTGCTGTAAGGCTCCTTTTAACGCTTCTTGAATGTTGCCGCCAAAAGAAATTAGTAAATTTACGAATGTAAAAACACCTCTGGCCATGAAGAAGCTGCCCCACCTCCTCTGTCTATTATCCTTGATGATCGTCGGATGTAGCTCAAAGAAAGAAATAAGCCGGAAAGAAGCTTTCCGGATCATCCGGCAAGGCTGGAACTATCCCAGGATTATCGAGTATGATCTTTACTGCGGCGACCCGTTGTTTGCGAAAAAAGTGATCGACGCAGGGTTGGAAACCCAGGGCCTTGTTACTGTACAGCGCACACAGAAATTAGGAGAAGCTGGCCAACCACTGATCCGGTTCACGGACAAAGCCAAGCCTTATTTACTCCCGACACCACCAGGTGATCAATCCAGTAACATTCAGAAGGTAAAGCTGGCCGATGAAGAGTTGGTTGAAGTGACCGGCGTCAACACCGGATCATCCGGAAAAGAGGCAGTTGTCGAATACACAACTGCCTTTAAAAACATCACACCGTTTGCAGGTTTATCCTCGAAGGATTTCAAGCAGCAGTCCCCCCGTAAAGCAAACGTCGTGCTGTATGACGATGGGTGGAGATTGGCAAAATAGCGCACTTTCTTACCAACTGCATCCATTTGCTGCTGGCTACTTCCCGCAGGAGACAGCATTTCTAAGAGCCACGTTCCCTGCCCCGTTCAGAAACACAGTGATGGCATACACAGCACAAACGGGACAAACTTTGAAATCAACATCTCCTCCTTCCAACCGGTACAGTTTGTCTGTTTGTCTCCGGTACACCGTGACTTGAAATTTTATTCCTGTGCTTTTTTGTGTAAAATAGCAGCCAATGGCTATCGCCTTCTTTGCCCATATTTTAAAATCAAGTACCGCGTAATATCTACCGAAGGGTACAGTCTCAGTTGCGTAAGGATATAGCCGTGGCTCATGCCCTTTTTGTAAAGCAGCATTCCAGGACAACACATTACTTTCCATGGTTGAAAGATTTCAACTTCTCACTTAATTCCACCAACCCAGCTTTTTTCAGGCAATCATCCGAAATCGTGGTCAACTCCTGCAAAGAGTCTTCAGGCATGATGTCCAGTAGATTGGACGAAACCTCATCGCCTTTGAGGGATAATCCCCGTTCGATAACCTGGTTCAAAAGCAAAATGTTTTTACGGGAGATCTTCAAATCAATCTTCACGGTTTCATTCATGCCCGGGATACTCAAAATGGTACCATACACCTGGGCGACATCTGTTGTGGTAAGCATAACGACACATTTAATTTCATCAATCACTTCAGATACAAAAGTATTTTGAATCACTGTACTGATCCCCTTTAAAATTTAAAGAGGATAGGTTCTGCCATATCACCAGAGTAAATTCGTATTCGCTTTAACTGAACGAGTGCAAACGATAAACGATGTGTTATGGTTTTCAGAAAGCAACAGGTCTCCTGCGAGGAGGCAAGGCAAATCGATATGGTAACCTATCTATCTTCATTGGGATACGAGCCTGTCCGAATCAGGAACCTTGACTACTGGTATCTTTCTCCATTACGGCAGGAGAAAACCCCGTCTTTCAAAGTCAATCGTAAGCTGAACCGGTGGTATGATCATGGTTTGGGAAAAGGTGGCAACCTGATAGACTTTGCGGTTTTGTACAGCGATTGTACGGTTGGGGAGTTTCTTGGTAAAATCAACCCTGCTCTTTTCTTTCATCAGCCTGCGCTCCTCTATTTGGAAGGTTCCAAAAGAGAGAAGGAGCAGCGCATAACCATCCTAAGAGAGCACACACTCACTTCTTTCACACTCCTGCGCTATTTGTATCAACGGAGAATACCGGTTGCCGTAGCCGAACGGTTTTGCAATGAAGTCGTGTATGCACTGAACGGAAGAACCTACTTCGCCATTGGGTTCAAAAACAATGCTGGCGGATACGAACTACGAAACCCATATTTCAAAGGCAGCAGCACACCAAAAGATCTCACTGTGATCGACATCGGAGCAAAGAAGGTAGATGTATTTGAAGGTTTTTTTGACTTTCTTTCTTTTCAAACCATTCATCAGAACCAACCACCTGCAAATAGCAGCACAGTTGTCTTAAACTCTCTTTCCTTTTTTGAAAAAGCAAGGCCTTTTATAGAGCGACATGATGCGATAAACCTCTATTTGGATAGGGATAAAAGCGGACAAAATTACACCCGGTATGCTTTATCGCTCAGTGGAAAATACAGAGACAACAGCGACTTATACAAGCACCACAAGGATTTGAACGATTGGATGATGAACATTGGCAAGTAATATCAACAAACACCATCTGAATAAAAGCTTGCTAATAGATAATGGTTTGCACAGCAAAAGTGAGAAGTAAAACAAGAAAAACGTGTAGCCAGCCTCTGTAGACTTTTAAAGGCTGGGAAGATTGCCGCCTTTTCGCAATCGGCCAGATGTCCGGTTGTATCACAACCGCCACTAGCCGCCCAACCTCCGAAGTCGTGGGCGGTGCTGCTAAAAAGGAATGATTGAGTAAACCATGAAAATGAAAATGTGATGAGCGAACAAAAAAATAACCGGACAAAGTGGTTGCACCTGCGCCTAAAGCCGGAGGAATACGACAAACTCCACAAGGACTTTAAGAAAACAACCTGCCGGAAAATCAGTGACTATTCCCGTAAAATCCTGCTGAGAAAACCCCTTGTTTCCACGTACCGCAACCAGTCCCTTGATGACTTTATGACAGAGATGATGAGGCTACGAAGTGAGTTAAACAGCATTGGCAATAACGTCAACCAAGCTGTAAAAAAACTGCACACGCTGGGCCAAATTCCGGAATTCAGAAGTTGGATCATTACCTACGAACTGGAAAAGCAAACCCTTTTTAACAAGGTGGAGGAAATCAAAAACCGCATCAACAAAATCGCCGATCAATGGTTGCAGTAATCAAAACAGGAACGTCCATTCACCGGACCTTGCTGTACAATGAACAGAAGGTAAAAGCAGGCGTGGCGGAGTGTATTGCAGCCGTGAATTACCCCAAGGATGTTTCCCAACTAACCCTTTCCAACAAGCTTCAGCGTCTGTTGAATCAAGCCACTTTGAATGAAAATGTAACCCGTGGCAGTGTGCACATCTCACTCAACTTTGACCCTTCAGAAAAGAATCTTTCACATGCCCGATTAGGAGAAATCTCCGAAGCGTACATGACGAAGATTGGCTTTAGTGGTCAGCCTTTTTTGGTGTACCAGCATCATGATGCAGGCCATCCGCATGTTCATATTGTAAGTATCAAAGTAAGGTCGGACGGTAGCCGGATAGACACCCAAAACATCGGCCGCAACCAGTCTGAGAAAGCACGAAAAGAAATTGAACAGGCCTTTGGACTGGTAAAGGCAGATACGCACAAACAAAAGCAGGCCTTTGAGCTAAAGCCCATCTATGCAGAGAAGGTGCAATATGGGAAAACTGAAACAAAAAGAGCTATCACTGGCGTGCTGGAGCATGTGCTAACGAACTATAGATACACCTCGCTACCCGAGTTGAATGCTGTCCTGCAGCAGTATAACGTGGTGGCCGACAGAGGCGATGAGCATTCCCGCATTTACCGGAGCAACGGCCTGGTTTACCGGATCGTGGATGCAGAGGGAAAGAAAACCGGTGTACCCATTAAAGCCAGCGATTTTTACCAAAAGCCTACTTTAAAATACCTGCAAGAGCGGTTTGGGCCGAATGAATCGGCACGGCAATCGCACAAGGTACGGGTGAAAAATGCCATTGACCTGGCCCTGCTGAAGAACCCCAAACACACCCTGCAAAGCCTCACAAAGTCGTTGGAGAAGGAAGGCATTGCTTCCGCCATTCGGCAAAATGAACAAGGGTTGATCTATGGTGTTACCTATGTTGACCACCGTACCAAATGCGTGTTTAACGGCAGCAATCTGGGAAAAGCCTACAGTGCAAAAGGTCTCCAGGAACGGTGCTATCAGGAAGAACAACTGGAGCTGAGGGCCGCAGTTGGGCAAAGCCTCGTGAAGCGCCAAGCAGAAGAAATTCAGCCGGTAGACCCTGGCCAAAAAGTTTCCATCGGGCCAGCTGCTTCGATAACCATTCCGAAAGCAGTGGATGACCTGCTACAGCCCACACAAGCTGCTACTTACGTACCTCATCAACTCAAAAGTGCCAAAAAGAAAAAGCGGAAACGCATCTCTCATCACCCATAAAATTGGACACCTATGCATACCGGCGAAAACGAGCATGGCTTGCGCAAGATCTTGGACATGACCCGGCTGATGGGCATCGTGTTACTGGCCTTACATTTTTATTATTACTGCTACAGCGCTTTTGCGCAGTGGCAATTGACAGCCGCCCTAACGGATAGAGTACTCCAGAATATTCAAAGGACAGGTTTGTTCAACCGGTTTTACACGTCTAAACTGATAGCAATTGCCTTTCTTGGTATCTCCTTATTGGGTGCCAAAGGAAGGAAGAACGAGAAGGTAAACCACAAAAAAGGGGGCTCCTGTATCGCTGCTGGCCTGTTGCTTTATTTCAGTAGCCATTTGTGTTTAAAATCCATTTCAGCTCCTGGAACAGCTACTGTATGCTATATGGTTGTAACAACGATTGGCTTTATTCTGATGCTGACAGGAGGCACCCTTTTGTCCCGTGTTATTAAGGGAAAGCTCAGCCCCAGGGACGTTTTCAATAAGGAGGCGGAGAGGTTTACACAGGAAGAGCGGCTCATTGAAAACGAGTTTTCCATCAACCTGCCGGCTCGTTATAACCTAAGGGGCAAGTGGCGCCGGAGCTGGATCAACATCATAAATCCCTTCCGGGGCTTGCTGGTCCTGGGCTCACCCGGGTCAGGCAAGTCTTACTTTGTCATCCGCCATGTTATTACCCAGCACATAAGAAAAGGATTCACCCTGTTTGTTTATGACTTCAAGTTTTCAGATCTATCCTGCATTGCCTACAACACCTACTTAAAACACAAGCCCCTCTACCCAGTTGCACCAGACTTCTATGTCATCAACTTTGACGATCTAAGCCGGAGCCACCGCTGCAATCCGTTGGAACCATCCACCATGTCTGACATTATCAATGCAGCCGAATCCGCCAGGACGATCCTCGTGGGGCTCAACCGGGAGTGGATCAAGCGGCAAGGTGATTTTTTTGTCGAATCGCCGATCAATTTCCTTTGTGCCGTGATCTGGTTTTTGCGCCGGTACCGTAACGGGGAATTCTGTACGCTGCCGCATGTAATTGAACTTATGCAGGTGGACTACGATACACTTTTTTCAGTGCTCCGCACCGAAAAGGAGATTGAGGTACTGATCAACCCCTTTATCACTGCTTACCTGAATGATGCCATGGAGCAGTTGGAAGGGCAAATTGCGGCAGCAAAAGTGGCCATGGCCCGGCTTTCCTCACCCCAGTTGTATTATGTCTTGTCCGGTAGTGATTTTACCCTAGACATCAATAACCCTGACGCCCCGAAAATCCTTTGCATGGGAAACAACCCACAGAAAATCGGAATATATGGCGCTGTCATTTCCCTGTATGTCAATCGGCTGGTTAAATTGGTAAACCAAAGAGGCATGCAGAAAAGCAGCCTGATTTTCGATGAATTCCCCACCATTTACCTAAGTGGCATGGACAGCCTGGTTGCCACGGCACGGAGTAATAAAGTGGCAACAACACTGGGTGTTCAGGACTTTAGCCAGCTCCGGAAAGACTATGGCCGAGAGCAGGCAGACGTGATCCTGAACATCACCGGCAACATCATCAGCGGGCAGGTAACCGGTGATACCGCCAGGCAACTCTCCGAACGATTTGGCAAAATCATGCAGGACCGGTCCAGCTTTTCCATCAACAGTGCCGATACATCCATTAGCCATTCCAAACAACTGGAAGCCGCTATCCCACCCTCCAGCATTGCAGCCCTTTCATCCGGTGAGTTCGTAGGGATGGTGGCAGACAATCCGGAGCAAAAAATAGAACTAAAAGCCTTTCATTGTGAAATCTTGAACGACCATAGAAGTTTAAAAAAGGAACAAGAGAATTATAAAGAGATCCCTGTATTCAAGAAGCTGGATAGTGCCATCGTTCAGCGGAATTATTTGCAGATCAAACAGGATGTAGCGGATCTGGTGCAGTCGCAGATGGAGCGATTGCTAAGCGATCCGGGATTGACGCATCTGATTATTAAAAAAGGAGAATAGCCTAAGCAAGCCGTCCCAGTTGCTCTTGGACCCACACCATCATTTTTTGGTCCCGGAACTGGAACCACCTCTCCCGGTAAACGCTTGAGTGATCGATGTGCCCTTTGAAGTGCGCAAAGAACTTTTTTTGCTCAATGGCCCTTAAAAGCCTGTCCTTTAGTGGCAGGTCATTGACCGTGGCAATAAAATCTTCCATTATCCGAAAGGAGTCATGTGGCTCCATCCCCTCAATTTCATGGTATTTATCCCTTTCTTTTCTGACAGCCTTGATTTCCTTTTTCCACATGGAGGGTTCAAAACTTGCGCTCTTGTCCTCGTTGGGATAAGTGACCAATTCCCATGTCTCGCGGTGAAGAAAAACCCGGAAGCCCATACCCAGGTGGTCGGCAATTTCCTGGACCGTCTCTTGTGGAATCTGGGTCATAAGAATGTCGGTTTTGCTTTTTCCTGGCGGCTTCCGCTGGCCGAAGGAGCGGCGCCGGCAGCTTCATTGCTCTATAAAATTAGACTTTTTACCGATTTTTTGCCAGCCGTATGGTGGTTCGTTCAGCCAGTTTTTTCGGTAAGAAACTGTTAATGGCAGTCGCTCAGATGATCTCGGTGATAATGGCTTTATTGGCCCTGGCTTTCCTATAATCATCTTCCAGGCTTCTTTTAATTCTTGGGCCCAACAGGATGTCGTACGGCTCAAGAAAGCCATCGTATATGATCTTGTTTCCGTATGGAAAAAGCGTGGTCCTGCACATAGCCGGAAAGGTCCTGAAAAAGACCGGGAAGGGGTCTGCCAAGGCTTTCACCGCATAAAAGGAGCTGCTACTTGTGTCCATAAAGATCGCGTGCTTGCTCAAGCACTTCAGGATGACGAAATCGCCTTGGATGCTCCTGCGAAAGTTATTGAGAATCTGCAGGTCAGCTGCTGAGAGCCTCCCCTTGTTTTCCTTGATGTAAACATCCAATAGCTCTCCCATATTGCGGTAAAAGGCTTCTCGACAGCGAAACTTTCGGTCGGAATGGTAGTCGAGAAAATCCATAAAACTCACCGTTGCAGGAATAACGTGTTCCCTGATCCCTACAAAGTACAACAGTCCGAGGTGCGTACTTATGTACTGGTGGTATTCGGCTGTGTCAAGAGTCACTGCAATATTTTTTATCTCCCTATTATGCCAAGAGCCTACCCCAACCGAAGGCATTGGGCACAAGCGCCAATTAAAGATATTGCGTTTACAATTTATTCGTCAGCCTCAAATCAATTCGTCCAGCCGCTTTTTTGACAAGTGCCTGTTAACGGCGCTGTTTCTCTGCTACTGGTTCTCATAACGCTTCACCAAAGCAAACATATGGTCGCTAATGAGCATCTCGTTTCCCACCTCTATAAACCAACCATCATAGATTGAAAATGCGATATAGACCTCTAACCTTTTGCTGCCTTTATAAACGGTAACATTTGCTAATTTCTCGAAGGCACCGCCCTTTTGAATATCTTGCTGCTGTGCTGTTTTAAAAGCGCTATCGATACTGTCCAATAGTTTTCGATCAGTCAACACAACCTTGTTCACGCCAGCATCCGATGTTACAGTCAATTCAACTTTGATTGTGGGTTCTTTTCCTTGTAATGCGCTAAATTGGTCAGTTGTGTAGGCACTCTCGGAAACGAAAATGCAGACTATGAAGCCAATGACAACGAATAAAAGAATTGGTCGCTATACCCCAAGCCGCTCTTTCATTCTATTTTTCTAGGTTTTTTGTACTTTTTCCATAAAGGGATGTAATCTATGGGAGGTGTGCAATTCGCCGCTAACGTAACGAGACTTTCCGAAGTACAGGCATTCTGTGTTTCTTCAGCCTCACGATTAAGTTAAAGTTAAATAGAATTGGCTTGTTCGGCACCTGGACTGCCGCCTGTATTTTGGGAAAGCCTGTGTTGTGCGCATCGCTATTTCGTATGTGCCTTTAAAATCGCTATTCTCTCAATCTTAGAAAACGCAGTTTTTCGGATTTGCATAATAGCTATTGTCGGCTTACCAATCACCAGTTCTTTCAGTTGTACAAAAAGTATCTTTTTGTCTCGAATGTCTCTGATTGCTTTCCAGGGAATGAACAGCGGCTTGTGAAAGAGGCGGAAGATGAAAACTGGCCGTAAATAGAAACCCTCATCGTTATACTTCAATAAGAGGCAGTTGTTGTAGTTTACACCGTTTATAGCTGCTGAAATAACTCCTACACGTTCACCTTCAAATGTATTGTCAAATTGGTATTCCTTCGCCAAATCTGACCAACCCTTTTTAGAGAGAAAGAATAGGACAAAAACAAACATGCCGATAAAAAAGAACGGAAACAAGTAGGGTAAGTCAGTCATTTCTTAAAGATGTTTGTATTCTATACGACCAAGTTGCAGCCAACGGAAAAGGCTTGGCGTTTGTGGCGGATTTTGAAAAACGTCAGCCCAGACTGTTACTGATAAATGTACAAAAGTTGATTTCAAGAACTAAAGTTTGGCGTTGTTCGTAACGCTGGGACTGAAGCTGATAGATAGGTGAAGTCGAGCACCTGCGTTCAGTCCACCGACATAACGCCAAGCCTAATGTTAGGCGCATTACGGGTCAGCCTTCCATTCTTTATGGTCTTCCACTATGCATTTTACGAAAACTTCTTGCCAATCTTTGTAGAAATGTGTCGTTGGCCACTTTCTTAAACTTTCTTTTCTCCAAGTCAGGTGTACGACCGCATATTTTGACTTTTCATCGAGCAACTCAAAAAGAACGTCGTCACGGTCTGTGCGGTTGGCGATTGCCCGAACTCTTTTCCAGTAAAGAGGGTGAAAAAAGCTGACTTCGTTTTTGAGTTCCGTTTCATAAAAAGAAGGATTATCCGTCGGTTGCCAAGGTTTTAAAAGTTGTCTGTCTGCATAGTCGGCGACTTCGTCGCTGATGCTGCGCATGAAGATTTTGGAATTGTCAACCGATAAAATCAAAACGTAGTGAGCACTTGCGAAAGCTTCATTGTATTGTAAGCGTGCAACAACACCATTTGACGGCTCCTTTATAACATCTTCTCCTTTTAACTTGGAAGCAAATTCTATAAACTTTGCGCAGGCGTCAGAATGATTGGGTATCCAATCGGCATCCAGATACCACATGTCGGATATGATATTCGTTACCGTGCCGACTGTTTCATCCTTCCATATTATAGTGCCGGAATTTTTCATTCAGTTGCGCGTAACGTGTGGGGCTTTAAGAAGTAGCGGCATTTGAATATACGCTGCTTCAACTTTGCACTACAGCCAAATTTTTGTTTGCAGGTTAAATATAGTTTTTCAGCCGTAATTTTTGAAGCCCATGTTACCAGCAGGGCTTCTTGTCAGTTGATATTTACCGCAATTTTATTCCTAGCTCTTGCAGTCTGCTTGCTCCAGGTAAAATATCTAAAATTCCCAATTTCTGTACAGCAAGTTTACTACGAACGTATTGTTTCAACTTTTTTGATGTTGCCTGCACTTCTTTCCAGTCCCAATCCTCTATACTGCCATTGAGTTTATTTGTTTCTTCCCATTTCGCTGCATCCTTCTCGCTAAAATGTCCGATGTGTGACAGCGACAACGTGCCGTTTTTTACGCCGCCAAAATACAATTGTATCATTCCCAAACCATCTGTTGAATACCGAAAGGTGTGTCCATTACAATGCTTTGGGTCGAGGTCAACTTTTCTGATTATAGGTTTGCTCCCGTGTCGTGGTGTCCAAAGTTGAAAGGCCACGGCAAATTTGTCTCCGTTAATAAGGTCAAACTTTGCTGCTATTTCATCGGAGCTTTTGTAGTGGCGGATTTGCTGTCCGTAAAGAGAAGCCAAATCATAGACTTGCAGGTCTGTTTCATTGAAAATATAGTTAAGTATAGAGAGTTTGTCACTCTGGTCAGCGTAAAAGTCGTATGTCATAGTTAAAGGACTGCCTTTAGCCTTGCTGGTAATGGGCAGAGGCTTTAGCCAGTACAGGTATTTTGTATTCTACCGCCTTGCTCATTTGCCGAAGCAAAATAGTAATTCTTTAGTTTAAGCCATATTCTTCTGCCTGTATTGGCAAAAGCCTGTGTTTTGGGCATACCCGTTAGAATTGCGCGGTCAGACATATTTCAAAGTCTATCTTTTCCTCTTCCTCAATTGCATCGTCACGGTAATTCAGTTGACGAACGGTTACATTGTAAAGAGCATTAGGAAGTGAGATTAGCAAATCACTATTGTGCGCAGCCGGTAGTGTTTCGTCCTCGAACTGCGCCGCCATCGACAAGTCCTCATAATTGGTTAGGTGTAGACATCCGCTTGTAACTTCTATTTCGCCACTAAATTGTTTTGTAGCATCTCTCTTGGTAGACTCTGGCAGAATTGCAACCTTGTGAAAGCCCTCGCCGCCTGTTCTCCAAATAAGAATTGTTTTAGCTTCTGCCTGTTCTGTAAAACGTTGCTGTAGTTGTTCTAAGCTCCAGTCAGAGCAAACAAAGGAAATATATCTCTCTGCATTTACAAGTGCTAACAGGCCCGTGTCGTCACTTATCGAAAGTACAGTCTTGTCAAATTTCCCCATTGCCATAAGAAATCTTGAACTGGGTTTCCCATAACATTTATCAGCTTTGCAAAGGCTGGGCATTTATTGTTCGCCCGCTTAACAATTGCACAAATGCTGAATAGATATTGAGTGTTTAAATTTAATTCATCAGCCCAACTTTAGCAAAGCTACTGTTGGCCGCAGTCTCATTGAGGAATCTTTGAGTTCGAAAAAGAATCAAGTTGGCACGCTTACCATCGGTCGGTTCAACTAGTCTGATTTCACCCGTCAAAACAAATTTTCCTACTGAATCAATATCTAGATACTTAGAAGCATCAACGTAATTACCGTGCTTACATTGTATTGATAAGTATTCGCCCGATTTACCAAATGTTATTGAATTACCACTCTTTTCAATTTCGTTGTAGGAATACACTAACTCGTTTGCGCCTACATATTTCAAAATCGAATCAACTGATGCAACAGTAGCATGATAAATTTTTGGCCTGTTTGCGCTTGTTGCAGTTAAATAATTGTGCTCGAAATCTTTCACCAGAAAATTCAATGTGCTTTGCAAAGATAAATTTTTTGTCGAAGCGCCGGTTCCAATTTCTGCACTCGTTCGTTTTTCGTCTGGTGGCAAACCATTCAAGGTAGCCCAGCAAAGAAGCAGCCATAAAATGAGAGAAGAGCCGATTTGACTGCCTATCGCAATTTTAAGCCTATTGGGATGGTACAACATTAATGGAAGAAGGAGGCTTATAATAAATCCAAAAGCCGTGGATATACTAGCAATTAAGACCATGCGATTCAGCCAACTGATTACAAAGTCTGGCGAAGATTTGAGGTCTTGGAATGCCGAACCAAGTAAAAAGCAGATAGTCAAAATGAGAATAACATTGAGAACTAATGATAAGGCAACAATTCTTAGAACGTCTTGTTTTTTCATTACGATATTGTCGTTAGGATACGTTGCGGCCAACGTCAGTTTGTCTAAAAACTACGGTTAGTTTCCAAAACTACGCATGAATAAAGTGATTTAAAAGCTCACGGCGGTGGTCTTTTTCCGGCACAAGTAAAAAGTCGATGAAAATGTTGCAGGC
>NZ_RBCI01000050.1 GCF_003628535.1 Flavisolibacter nicotianae | reverse complement strand
TCAAATTTCTAAAACCAAGGCTGACGAACAAGCGCCAAACGCAGTAGCTTTATTAAGCTACAGAACAAAAGTGAAACGGAAGAAACACGGAATGCCTTGGCTTCA
Organism: Flavisolibacter nicotianae; assembly: GCF_003628535.1. Taxonomy (GTDB): domain Bacteria; phylum Bacteroidota; class Bacteroidia; order Chitinophagales; family Chitinophagaceae; genus Flavisolibacter; species Flavisolibacter nicotianae. The sequence goes on along the minus strand of NZ_RBCI01000050.1, from coordinate 1,442 downwards.
GAAATTTGTTAACCGTTAGCGGCGAAAAGAACCCTACTGAAAATCGAGAAATAGATGTTTACCATTGAGCAAGTCGACGATATAATAATCAAAAAGGATGGAATAGACTTCATGAAAGTGAAGCGAAAGTTCGGCTGGGGCGTGACTTCTCGGTTTTATCGGAATGACAATTTGCTTCTGGAAACATGGCTCTTTACAGCAGCATTTTACATGAAGGTGAAGGTTAAAACACAATCAATACCGCAAGTGATTGAAATGCGGAAAGAAGGGGGACAGTTTTACAAAATGTACTACGGAGACAATGACCTTTCTTTAGAACTCAAATATTTTCGCAAGCCGCCCTTCATTATTTACAAGAATGCATTTGAGGTAGCCAAGATTGGTCCGCAGCGTCTGGTTACATTCGGCGGACGGTCTTTCAAGATGGAAAGTGACATTAAGGACGATGATGAGAACACGCTTCTTTTGATGTTTTTCCTTATGCAGCTGAGAGAATTTTCTTAAAACAGAAGCAAACGTCCTAAAGCAACGCCGCTAACAGCAGCTTTTAGCAAATGCGGCTTGACCACAAAGGTTCAACAAAATATCTTTATGCAGCTTTTGTGCAGTAGTGAAGCCGAATAACAATGAATGCCGCAACTGCTTAAAGCTTTAAAACGTTGTAGGCTATTCTAAATGAAACAATCGTTACTTATTATATTGGGACTTTTGACTGCTGCCTGTTCATTCGGTCAGCAAAAGTGCGACAGCAGCAATTTGCAAGTTGACAAAGTTCAGTTGCAAAACTTCTGGACTGCATTCAAAGAGGCAATAAATCAGAGCGACAAAGTGAAACTTGCAAGTCTTGTTTGTTTTCCTTTCACATGTGACTATTGCATTATTGACAGTACCAAACAAAGTGACAAGCCATACGTTAAGGTGACAAAGGCGACATTTGACAAGTCTCAATATCAAATTTTCTTTGCTGACAAGCTGGTGAAAGAAGTAAATAAACACAATCCTTCGCAAGACCTTTTCATTTTTCAGCCTTATTATAATACTGTTGACAAGAAATGCTCTTACAGCTTTCAATACATTGCCAGAGATGAAAATTCCCAGCACCCAGGCATGCAGCACTTCTTTGACATTCAAAAGGTAAACGGACAATTTAAAATCATTTCTGCATGGACACTTCCGTGAGTGACGAAGAACAGCCTACAACATTTGCTTTTCGCAACAGCGGCGGAAGAACCGCTATTAGGCTGATGAATAAATTGTTTACATCAGAAAACAAATCAACGACATAGTTGCCAATACCGCTGCTGCGGAAAGCAGTCTGACGTTGTGCGTAATCAACTTCCATGAAGTACATTTTCTTACTCAGTGTTTTGTTAAGCTGTAAAAGCGGTCCGAGAAAAGTCGTCGTCGCTCATCATGACCAGGACACAGCCACACAATTAGCT
>NZ_RBCI01000049.1 GCF_003628535.1 Flavisolibacter nicotianae | reverse complement strand
CAGTTGCCAGATGACCAAGCCAACATCGACGTTCATCAAATTAGACTTCTTCCGTATATTTAAACTATACGAGACAATGGTTTCCTTTTGCCTGAGGGAGACCGGCAGGTCAATTGGACAGGTCACGGTTCGGTTATCGACCGGCTTCCAGCCTGCAAGGTCGGTCCCTGGTCGTTTTCAGCCTCCGGTTGCCGGGAGAAAAAGCCATGTCTTGCTGCTGCTAACACATGAATGAACATTTTACTTTCAGAACCAACTGCCCCTGTTGCCATGCCGGCAGCTTTCGCACCCTTTATGAAAGCGTATTGGACAGCTCTCCCATCAAAGACTATCTGAACGACTTCTATTCGCCCCAGGGAGGCGTTGAATTTGCCTATTTAAAGGATGCGGTCTACCGGTTGTGCGAATGCACAAGCTGCCAGGCTATTTTCCAACAGGAAATTCCAAACGATACGCTGTTGGAAAAACTCTACGAAGAGTGGCTGGACCCGCAATTGGCCTTGCTGCGGCACCAAAAACAAGACGGGCTGGCCTATCACAGGCAGCACGCCGAAGAAATCATGCAAGTCATTGCCTTGCTGGGAAAGCCACCGGCACAGCTCCACTTTTTGGACTTTGGCATGGGCTGGGGTCAGTGGGCCCTGATGGCCAAGGCGTTTGGATGCACAGCCTACGGCACAGAACTTTCCCGTGAACGCATCGCCCATGCCCGGGCAAATGGTATTCACGTCATAACCTGGGAGCAATTACCCCGGCCGCAATTTGACTTTATCAATACAGAACAGGTGTTTGAACACCTGGCGGCCCCCTTGGACACGCTGCGCTACATAAGCCGGGGCCTAAAACCCGGTGGGCTGTTGAAAATCAGTGTACCTACGGCACACAACATCAAACGGCGCTTAGCCCATATGGACTGGAAGACACCAAAAGGAACACGGCTTTCCCTGAACCCGGTTGCACCGCTGGAGCATATTAATTTTTTCAGAAGAAAATCGCTGTTATGCATGGCAGAAGCGGCAGGAATGAAAGAAGTCACCATCCCCCTGAAGATCCAATACCAGCACACCCTGGACGTAAGTGGTCTGAAACCGTTTGTGAAATCCGTTTCCAAACCCATCATCCGCAAGGTGTGGAAGCAGCCCAACTACCTTTTTTTCCGCAAAACCTAACGAGTGCCTGCCAGGGAAGAGAGCGAATGCATCTCCCAGCTTGATCCATCTTTTAGCAAATCGGTGCCATCGGCAGTTCTTTATGTTCCAATCACGATAGCCAATAGCATGAAACCTCCTGCAAAAGCCTTCGGGTAATGCCCGTGAGCATACCGGGCATCCCGCATCGTTTCTCCCGAAAAATTGATAGTGCTTTTCTCCTTTCTGGAAGGCCCCACGTCTGCCGTTATTGGGCATGTTCTTATTGAAACAAAAATTTCTATTTTCGCCTGCCCTTCAATCATGCAAAGAATCATCCCCAAACAATAGTTGCAGCTGCAGACAGAGCTATTGGCATTATTAGGCACCGGTCGTTCGGAGAAGATCCAGGTGGTCAGAAACAACATTGAAGTCCTTCACCA
>NZ_RBCI01000048.1 GCF_003628535.1 Flavisolibacter nicotianae | reverse complement strand
GGACGTCAGACTGTCTAAAAACTACACGCTATTTTGCACATAGGTGCATAACTCTGATGTGTATTCGCCGGTGGTATTTCGTAACTTACTAGTATGCGCTACATCACTGGTACGGACCGCACACAAGCCGTTTTGTTCCCCCGAAGTTTAGAGGAGATCATCGATGCCGATAACGAGGTACGCGTCATTGACCTATTTGTAGAAAGCCTCGACCTTGCGAATTTTCAGTTCCACCTGAAAGGTTCTGAAGAAGGAAGACCCGCTTATCATCCCAAAGATCTGCTAAAGCTCTATGTGTATGGGTATCTCAACAGCGTTCGTTCTTCTCGTGCCCTGGAGCGCGAGTGCAAGCGTAACGTAGAAGTGATGTGGCTTCTTCATCAACTGGTACCGGATCATAACACCATCTCGAACTTTCGCAGAGACAACGAAAAAGCCATCCGCAAGGTGTTTCGCCGGACAGTTTCCATTGCAAAGAACTTTGCGCTGATCGGTGGCAAACTCCTGGCAGGAGACAGTACCAAACTCAGAGCACAAAACAGTAAGAAGAATAACTTCAACGAAGACAAGATTGCGCAGCATCTGCAGTATATCGAGCAGCGGCTATCTGAATACAATGAAGCACTGGAAAGGGCCGATAGTGAAGAAAACAAGAAAACCATTCAGCAGCAGATCGACAAGCAAAACGACAGGAAAGAAAAATACAACCAACTGTGTGAGCAACTCCAGCAGAGCGGTGAGCCGCAGGTCTCCACCTCTGATCCGGAGAGCCGGCAGCTGATGATCCGCAACCGGGTGACCGAAGTGGCTTACAGTGTGCAGACCACTGTGGACGAGACCAATAAGATCACCCTGGATTACAAGGTCACCAATGAAAACGACAGCAAAGCCTTGGGTGGGATGCTCCGCAGGGCTAAAGTGATCCTGGGCCACACAAACTTTACGGCCCTTTATGACAAAGGCTACCACACCGGCAGTGAGTTAAAGAAGGGGCTGGAACTGGGTGTGGAGTTGATGGTGGCCATTCCTGGTGTGCCAAGTTTCGCTCCTGACAAACGTTACAATGTGGAGCAGTTCACTTATGACGAGAAAGAGGACATCTACACCTGTCCCGAGGGCGTTGTGTTGCACACGAACGGCAATTGGTATGTAAAAAGCGACCATGGCTATGTGGTCAAGCATTACAAAACTGCAGCCTGCTCCACCTGTCCTGCCTTTGCGCTGTGCACCAGGAACAAGAAGGGACGGCTGATTGAACGCAGCGAATACCAGCCTTTCGTCGATGAGAACAAGCAAAACATTGAAAAGAACCCAGCTACTTACAAGAAACGCCAAGCGATCATTGAGCACACCTATGGCACCATCAAACGACAGTGGGGCTTTTCATTCATCTGCACCAAAAAAGGACTAAGGAGAGCCTCAGCCGATGTCGGATTGATGTTCATTGCTTACAACCTGCGGCGGCTGATGAACATCGTTGACCAAAACGCATTCAAAGAGTTCCTGAAGGAACTTGCTTTTGCATTTTGTGCAGTATCGGCTTTTAGCAAACATATTTTCGCCTTCGTAGTGCCTGCAACATTTTCATCGACTTTTTACTTGTGCCGGAAAAAGACCACCGCCGTGAGCTTTTAAATCACTTTATTCATGCGTAGTTTTGGAAACTAACCGTAGTTTTTAGACAAACTGACGTT
>NZ_RBCI01000047.1 GCF_003628535.1 Flavisolibacter nicotianae | reverse complement strand
CTAGCTGACGCCGGCCATTCAGTTCGCTCGAACTCCGCACACCCATGCTAACTAAAGAAAAGCTTCCATCATTTGTAGAGCATTCACTCCAGATGAACACTGGAGCAATTCAAGACACACACGTTGAGGGCTTGGCGTTCGTGACGGAAGTCCGTGGTTCGTCAGCCCTGGATAAAGATATACAGCTCTTTTGAAAATATGTAGTTGAGCCCATGTTCGTCACCCCGCCATGACGCCAAACCCATGTAAGCAGCAGGCGGATGGTCGGGGCGGCGCTGCAAGACGCAAGCTGTTAAAGCCGTTGGCCTCTGTGGTCTGACCCTGTGAGCGGCTTTAAGTGCTTGTCGGCTTAGGCGTGGGAGTTCTTTGACATTGCTGGGCGATAATATCTAATATTTGTGTTAAATGGCTTTTTAAGGCGAATACGCAGGCTCAATTTTTCGGGTGCGTCAAGTGTCAAAAAAGTGGATAAAAGTGGATAAAAGCGCAAAAGATTGCGTTTAATGCTATATTAAACCGAAATGCCTACCCGAAAATTTGGAAAGTTAATTTTTGTATAGTAGTTTTACGAGGACATAATGAAAAAGCCCTCCGGTAGGGAAAATTGGAGAGCTTTTTCAAGTAATTTGTAGCCTTTGACAGCACGAAGATAGGGCATAGCCTCCTATTCTCCAAATTACTTTCTCTAGTTCTACTACCTGTTATAGACAGACTTAGCTCAGGGGTTGTGTCACGAACCTATTTAAACTGTCCACCAGTGACTAGGAAAGACCTGTACAATTGGATACGAAAGTTTCCTGAAGTTGAGCAAGTTCCTCTGCCAGACCAACACAGCGCAAGAGGTATTTTTTTTGAGAACAAAAAGACCGGAGGGCATACGCTCCTGAACACACCGATTAATGACAAGGAAATGTTTCCGGCGACGGTGTTAGCGCATTGCGTAGCGTTGAATATCCCGTTACCGCCAGGGATTTGACACTTTAGTAACAAGCGAGCACTTCTGTCTGGGCGTTGGAATAACGCTCTAAGGTTTGTTTTCTCCTATACTGAAGAACTAAGTGAAGATTATCTTCAAGGATGCGTTTTGCTTCCTCTTTGGTTTCCGCTTCTGCGATGATACTCGGGTATTCAGCTAATATAGCAGTATATCCTTTGTTATTAGGAGCAGGGATGTATACAGCGGTGAAGTTTTCCATGTCGATTTAGTTTCCTGAATTACAACGTTTAGCGTAGCTAAAAAAGTGCCTAAACGTGTGGATAGCAAGCAATTTTAACGTTGTAAATATAGATTGGGGATTTGGATATTCAAAATTTCGGCTATCCTCTCTCTGTCGCCCAGCAAAATTTTAGCTCTTTTCCAGGTTGGCCATGTGTCTTGCCCTGTGTGCCTGTAAATGTGCTAAAATGTGTCAGGCTGGGAAGCAGCGCCGCTTGCTGCTTACGTGAAAGTGTTTATGAAGTTGTGGCATTTGAAAAACGTCAGCTTCAATTAACCACAACAGCAAAATAGTAATTTAAAGTCGAATGTTTAATGTCCCGCCACAATTTTATAAACACACTGTTAGCCGAAGTGCTTCAAACGTGAGCAGCGTGAATTTTACTTAGCCACTCACCGAAATCTATATTTTCTAAAGATTTTTCCGTCTCCAAAAAAGCTCGTACTGGTGAGTAAATTAGTTGAGGCGGAATACTAACAACTACGTAATTGTCTGCAAGATGTTGTCGGCTTCCCTATAATTCGCTCATTTGAAAGTTAGCAAAGGCGCTTAATTTTAAATGAGTAAATATGAAAAAATCAAACTTCACCGAAACACAGATTGTCAAGGCTATTCAAGAGCACGAG
>NZ_RBCI01000046.1 GCF_003628535.1 Flavisolibacter nicotianae | reverse complement strand
TTATTTAACTGCATAACTTTTTTGTCAGGCACCTGCATGCGCGGTGCCCCTTTTACTATTTTTCAGAATGGTTTCAACTGTTTGACTGGTGGCATCGCCTTTTTCCTGCAGCTTTCCAAAAGCCGCTGCAGTAGCAAACTCCACCACTTCCTGCGGTTCCTGCTTTTTACTCAAACTGTAAATCAGCCCCGCCATATAGCAATCTCCGCTACCCGAGCGGTCAACAACAGAATTACAGCGGTATTCCTTCGAATTGTATTGTTTCCCGCTTTCATCCAGGCTGGTGTAGTATACCATACTTTCATCCTTGCCGTCGAAGCGGAAGGTATTGGCAACTACCGTGCACTTCGGAAAACGGCGCCTGATTTCTTCCGACGTTTGCCTTGCATGGGCAAGGTATTTTTCGCGGCTGCTGTTCTCGTGAATATTTTCATCTATGGCTGTACCCAACATGGTGTTTGCTGCCCAAATGTTGCCCATCACTACATCGCAATGCTCCACCAGTTTCGGCATGACCTGGTCCGGCTGTTTTCCGTATTGCCACAGCTTTGACCGGTAATTCAAATCGACGGAGACCGTAATCCCTTTTGCCGATGCCACCGTCACGGCCTCGAGGCACACGGCCGCGACATTTTCATTCAAGGCAGGGCTGATGGCACTAAAATGCAGCCAGGAAACATCCTGCAAAACAGTCGTCCAGTTAATCTGTCCCGGCTTCAATTCCCAGAAAGAAGAATAGGCCCTGTCGTAAATCACACCGGCACTTTTCAGGTCTGCACCTTGCGGCAGGTAGTAAGTGCCGATACGGTTACCCGTTACCTCTATCCGGGACGCATCGATCTGGCTTTGTTCAAGAAAATCAATGATCTCCCTGGAGAGGTAATGATCCGGCAAGGCTGTGCTGTACGCCACCGGGAGCTGCCAGTTGGCGAGGGCCCTCGCTACGTTCAGCTCTGCACCACCAAGAAAAACAGGCATGTTGTTTTGCTTCAGCCATTCACCACCCAGTTGGGGTGAAAGCCGCAGCAATAATTCGCCAAAACACAGAATCTTGCTCATGCCGTTTGTGTTTGTGCCGTTTGTGATACTTCTTTCCAGTTGAAATAATGACTGGCATTGTGGTAACAGATATCCTGGATAATCTTTCCCGTCCACGCCAGGTCATTTGGCAGCTCGCCGTTTTCAATTTCTTCGCCAAAAAGGTTGCAAAGGATCCGCCTGAAATATTCGTGGCGGGGAAACGAAAGAAAGCTTCTGGAATCGGTGAGCATGCCAACAAAGCGACTCAGAAGACCCATGTTGGAAAGGGCGTTGAGTTGCTTGATCATGCCGTCTTTTTGGTCGAGAAACCACCAACCGGATCCCCATTGCACTTTCCCGGCAACAGAGCCGTCGTTGAAGTTGCCGATCATGGTTGCCATCAGTTCATTGTCGGCCGGATTGAGGTTGTATAAAATGGTTTTTGCCAGCTTGTTTTTGTTATCCAGCTTATCCAAAAACCGCGACAGTGCCCGACCTTGCGAAAAATCACCGATGGAGTCCCAGCCGGTATCGGCACCCAGTTCCCGTAACCTGCGACTGTTGTTATTGCGAAGGGCACCAAGGTGATACTGCTGCACCCAGCCTTTTTCATGGTCCCATTCGGCGAATATCTCGAGCATGGCTGACTTGAACTTCAGGACTTCTTCGATGGTTAGTTCCCTGCCCGACCGGATCTTGTTAAAAGCGGCTTTGATCTCGCCTTCCGTATAGGCTTCGGCATAAATCTGCTCCAACCCGTGATCGGACACAGAACAGTTCATCGACGCAAAAAAATCATGACGCGACTTTAAGGCATCAAGGTATTGATCAAAGGAGGTGATGTTGGTATTGCTGATGCTTTCCAGTTTGCCCAAATAGACATTGAATGAAGCCGCATCATCGACAGCCATGGCCTTATCGGGACGAAAAGCCGGGAGTATCCGGATTTCCAGACCTTCGTTATTGATTTTTTGGTGATGCTCCAGGCTGTCGATCGGGTCGTCGGTCGTGCAAACCACCTTTACATTCATTTTTCGCAACAGGTTGCGCACTGAATAATCCGGCGTTTGCAGCTTTGCCGTACAGGCCTCGTAAACTCTTTCTGCCGAATCGCCATTCAGAATTTCATGTACGTCAAAATACCGCTGCAGTTCCAGG
>NZ_RBCI01000045.1 GCF_003628535.1 Flavisolibacter nicotianae | reverse complement strand
TGTGCGGTCCGTACCAGTGATGTAGCGCATACTAGTAAGTTACGAAATACCACCGGCGAATACACATCAGAGTTATGCACCTATGTGCAAAATAGCGTGTAGTTTTTAGACAGTCTGACGTCCAAAGCATTTGCGAAGGCATGATAATAGAATTACTTCAGCTCACTTTTGCTCTGTGGTTGAACAATGGTCTATTGTCGAAAGTTAGCACTTCAGCCATGCTTTTGCAAATGCTGTGTTAGGCGAATTTAACGATGCTGTCCGAGTTCCGTATTTAATCCTACCGATTTAAAAAACTTCTTTAGCGGATCGTAATAAAAGAAGGTCGCTGACAAGTCTTTGGATGCAACTGAACTGCCGCAGGAAAAACAGATGTGTATGTAAGACAGATCCCCTTTCTTATACAATAACAGGGCGTGATGCGGGTCAAAACAACCACCTTCTACTGGAGGTGCTGTAATCGGTTGGCTAATGACTTTCAAAAGATTCTTCCGCTGCTCGAACGTAAGCTGCTTCCTTTGCAGTAGAATCGATTTGTTAAGCGTTCCATTACAGAAAAGCCCACATCGATCTCCTTTTATGCTGTCAGGTGGCAAATTTATTCTCTCCCAGATGGATATGTGACTTATCACAACTATAGAATCCGCTTGTTTAAATTTTTGTAGAATTGATTTCGGTGTTTGACTCAAAAGAGAAGAAAAAACTGAACATAAGACTATTATAAAAAAGGACTGTTTCATTAGTTTCGCCTAACGTAGAAAGTGTTTCTGAAGCAGCGGTATTCTGCGTTACTTCAGTCTCAACCTTGTTCCGATTTTTAATAAAGATATGTCGTCGAGCCCTTGCTGGCAAGCCGCTGTTTTAGAAACACCATGTTGTGCGTTCGCTTTGTTCACATGAGTGTTGGCTTTTTATCTAAAACGGTAATAATTACTTTCGGCGGTGTGCCTCTCAGTTTCGGGTTTACCCAAGAAGTGTCGTTGCCAAAATTGGTCAACAGCATCTTTGCATCTGCGCTGTCAATGGGTTTAGTAACAGAATACTGGATAAAAACCCACCTGTTGTTGCCTAAATCTATTGGTTGTTCAGCAATCACTTTCCCACTGTCTGAAATGGCTTTTATTATGTACTTGCCTTTTGGCAATGAAATATGAGACGTATAGGCTAAATCGGGCACTACACCAGAGTATTTGATTGTGTCGTTGAAAACAGTTTTGCCTGCAAGGGTAACTCTGATGTCAACTGGCTTACTGTCCCTGCTTGTATTACTAATAAAAAAATAAGCAGTTGGCTGAAACCACTTACAGCTTGTCAACAGAGGAGTGAAAAGCAACAGACTAAGGTGTCTTGGTAATTGCACGAGCAGAGGGTTTATAAAGTGACGCACAACGGATTAGCGCTTGCCGATGTACCAGCATTTGTAATTCGTCAGCTTAAATTTATTGATAAAGTTGAATATCGTTCATTTGTTCAGCACTTGTTGTTCAGTCGGTATATTGGCAAGCGCCTGTTATAGGCTGGCCTGGTCCAGTTCCACCATGAAGTTTGCCATTCGCATACCTTGTCCATAAATTCTGTTTTTGTCCATCCTTGCAGTAGCCGGCCAGACATAGCCATAATCTCCACCTGTTTTGTTTAACCAATCAAAAGGAATGATGCTGATGTTATTATTGTTAATAACAACAATTACAAAGCGTTCATAGTAGTCCTGCTGGTAAGTCAGATCTTCTTTCCTGACAAATGTCACAAAGTTCCTAATGTCAAGAGCAGTTGCAAGTTCATTATGGCCGATTTTGAATTTCAACAGGTCTATTCTTTCGTTAAGTTGCTTCTGCGTGGTTGTTGTGTCGTCCAGTTGGACTTGGGTAATGTCAAGCAGGTCATAATCGGTCTTCCAGTAGAATAGCTTGTTACCTTGGACCATAAGGGTTGCCCCGAACGGAATAGATAACAAAACGTCGTGTGAACCCTTCTTTGTAACTAAAAGTTTGTCGGGCATTTCTGTCTTACTGTCGTTCGTCACAAAAGCAGCCAAGCCAAATGGCTTAACTTCTTTGTTGAAGTCGTCCAGTTGAAAAAAGTAAGGAAAGTAATATTGGGTTGGCGTCATTTGTCTCCTGAATTAGAAACGCTGCTTGATTTAGGCTTGCCTATAACGGACAGGGCTTATCGAAGTACAGGTATTCATTGTTACTTCTGTTTAGCCTCTGTTCGTCTGTAAAATAAATATTTATTGTTGATGGCCTATTCTATCCCCTGTATTTTGATAAGCTCATG
>NZ_RBCI01000044.1 GCF_003628535.1 Flavisolibacter nicotianae | reverse complement strand
TGCAAGTGTGGCTATACGTATTACTATTCAGCTTGACGAATAACATGGCATCTGATTAACTTTAATCATCGGCAATGCTGCCAAGTCCACACCTGACAGCAATGCTTTAACGTTGGCAGAAATTAGAAGGCAGCTTCATAGTGACAGAAATTAATATGGACATCTTCGCAGAAAAACAACTTCATCCAGGACACGACAATCCAATCAAACAGCATTTCAAGGACTACTTTGACACGGTCTTCATTACCTTTCCTCCCTTTTTCAAAATAAAGAATGGCAACTTCTCACAAGAAGGACGTCAAAAGTCAAAACGGATAACTTTTGAACAGGCACAAGCAGCAAATGAGATTTTTCAGAAAATGCCAAAACCTGCTGCCGACATATACTCTTACGATAATGACAACTATCCCGATAACGAAGAAATCTATTTGAATGCAGTGCAGGTAACGTGGAGAGACATAAAAGAAGGTTGTGGATTTGAAACTTATGGCGACATCAATAAAGCTCTGAAAACGTCAATCGGAGCTTACAGGAAGGTATTTCAAAGACCTGATTTAGCAAAAAGGCTTTCTAACCTTACAACCGCAAATCAAATCTATCATCCAACTGAAGGACACTTTGAGACACTTTCAAAAAAGGAAATATTCAAAGCCTTTCATTTTTTGAACAAACCTGAACTTATTATTGAAGAAGAATTCTGTCAAAATAAAAAGGAGTTGGATATTGCTTCTTTGACAGAAAAAGACTTTGTGGAAGCAGTTAATTTCAAAGACTATTTTATTTACGACAGACAAAAAGAGTTGCTTTTTGCGGTTGATTGGGATGATTTCTTCTTTTTAATTTGTTCGAACAGACAAAACGTTGAGAAGATAATCAGTACGTTAAGCTTTGAAGGTTTTTATTGTGACGACATAACCGAAATTCCTTGGGAACTGAAAAAGGAAGAAATAGAAGCAGGACTTCAAAAGGAAAAAGTTGATAACGAAGCTAAGGAAGTTGCTAAGCCTGTTGACAAGAAAGCTTGGTGGAAACTCTGGTAAAACTGCTGTCAACAACGGTTTGCCACTATACCGGCTGACGGACAAGTGCTAAACAAATGAACATTATTCAACTTTAGTAATAAATTTAAGCTGACGAACCACGAATGCCGGTACAGCGGCAAGCCGATGGCCGTTATGCCCAACTTTTGTGGCAGCCTACTATGACAAGAACATTTGGTATATTCTTTTCAATTATTGTTTTAGCCTGCTTGACCAGTTGCTTGATTGGAGCTGGGACGCACGGTTCGTTGAAGGGTTATCAATATCAGACAATGAAAGATAACTTGGATAGTGCCGTGACATACGTGATAAAGAGCAATGAGAATATTATCCGTGACACTGTTGGCAATAAAATATTAGCGTACGTCGGCAATGGTAAACAAGACACCATTATTGACAACTCGTACAACGACGGACACACGTATGTGACCCTAAAAATTAAAACTGATAAAGGGCAATGTGATTACATTTTCAGGTATTACGGTAGCGAAGAAGACTGGAAAAGGGCAAAGACGTCAGAAATATTTATTTGCTACGCTTATGATGAATACGGGCAAGGTGGAAGTGAAGGGAATGGCGGCGTAGGCAGTAAGACCTTGAAGCATTTAACAGAAGTGTTCGAGAAAGAACTCGTGGTCAAAGTTGATGAAAAATTGCACTTGACACACAGTGAAACCGAATAGCAAGCTGGGCATAACAGCGGTTTTGTGCTATGGCGGCTGGAAGAACAAGGGCTTGACTATTAGTTATCAATGTGGCAGTGTATCTTTATCCAGGGCTGACGAACCACAGAGTGCCGCCACAAGCACAAAGCCGTCAGCGTTATACGCAATCACAACCGTTACTTTATGTCAGAGACAACTGTTTATTTAATTCCAAAGAAATATTTTGAAGCGGGAGAGTTTAAAGCCAAAATTGAAACTGCATTTGGAAAACGCAAATTCATAGATGGCTACTATGATGAGGACAGCAATTGGTTTGCTGCCGGTGATAATGCTTATTTTTTGTTTGACGATAGTTCGGAAGATGAAAATTCTCCCTTTGAATATGTTGAGATACACGACACAGCAAATAAGAGACTTCTTCCAGAAGGACTACAAGACCCGGTTGAATGTCCGTTTTGTCAAGCGGACATAAGCAAGGATGTGTCGGCTTCCCTATAATTCGCTCATTTGAAAGTTAGCAAAGGCGCTTAATTTTAAATGAGTAAATATGAAAAAATCAAACTTCACCGAAACACAGATTGTCAAGGCTATTCAAGAGCACGAG
>NZ_RBCI01000043.1 GCF_003628535.1 Flavisolibacter nicotianae | reverse complement strand
AAGTCATGAAATTTGTAATGCTTGTGTCTTTAACTGACTTGTTGAATTTCTGACTGAATGATGTGAAGAATGAAAAAATCAATATAATCGTTAGGAACGGTCTCATAAAAATTGCCTACAACGAACAGCGCTTTGTGAAGGTGGGGGAAATTGGAAAACGTCAACTTCTCTTTAGCGCTGCTGTTGATTATTGTTTTACTGTTGAAAATTAGCACGTCTGCCCCACTTTCACAAAGCGTCCTGTTAGCGGCGCCTATTCTGTGTGTAAACCCGCTCCTTTTGTTATCCCTATTTCAATGCCAGTCTTCGCGAAAAAACGCTTTAGTAAGTCGTATTTCTCATCACAAAACTCTCCAGTGTTTACCTTCTTTGAACTAACCCGGTGGCCACCGCATTCAAAACAAAGTACAATGAAGGCGAACGCCTTGCCACCTTTGTTAACGAATAGAATGGCGTTTCTTGGATTGTAACAGCCTGCCCCAGTCATGGTGAATATGCTTCCTCGAAAGCCGGTGTTGTATAGGATGTCAGTCAATGTATCTATTTGCCTTTCCTCCAATTGCCTTATTTCATCAAGTGCAGAAAAATCAATAGTGTCGTTTTTCATCGGGAGCCTATTACCACCAATTTCAATCATACCGTTACCATCTGGCTTGTTGTCAAAGGAGGCCACTATGATTTTAGCAGCACTGTTGAAAGGATAAAAAAGAAGCCTTTGTTTTGATGTATACCTATCCCTATGGACACAGGTATGATTTTTCTCTTCTTGCTGCAGTTGTTTTTGCGTCGGAAATTTCGGAGAAGGTGGCAATCGATGCTTTTGCCCTTTGGCGCAGTTCGTGAAAAATGCAACAAGCACAAAAAGAATAATCCTAGTCATTCGTCTTCATATTTAGGTGTACTTCTTTTCGCCGCTAACGGACGTGGAGGGCTTGGCGAAGTGCCGGACGTCCGTGGTTCGTCAGCTTGCCTAAAGATATACAGCCCGATTGAAATACCATCGATCCGTTCCTGTAGTTCTGCCGGCATTTTGCCAAGCCCATGTTCCCCGAAGTTGCCTTCCCCCAGCACGTCTGAGAGCAGTGGTGCAGCCGTGAATCATTTCGCCAAATGGCCGATTTACGAAGTGATTCACGGCTGTTTGGCCCGGCGAAGAACACATTCAGCTCCTTTGAGCTACCGGTTCCGGATAGCTGCGGGTGCTTTCATCTCACCCTTTCTACCTGGCCACACAAGCCCCTTGACAATGCAGAGAAAAACGGCTAACTTCAGCAGTCTGCCTGCTTCGCCTGCATAAGCCAGCTTTGCCGCCTCAGCCAGGCAGACCTGCTACAACCAAATACGCTGCTTTTTACTGCCCATGAAGAGGAAGGAAAGATAGCAGCTCACCGGAACCCCCGGGCCAATTCCCACTACTGCGGCTGCTGTAACAACTCTTGCGGGGGAAGGGAATTTTGGGGAACGGTTCGGGTATTTGCGATGCGGTGATATTTGAAATTCGTTAGCCCAGCAAACTTACCGAAGCCGAATAGCGATTAAATGTACAAAATCTGTTCGTCCGGCCACCGTATTGCAAATACCATGTTAGCACTCGTTTTTCCTCCTACCAAACTTTCCACCAAGGTTTTTTGTTCTCTGTTCCCTGTGTCTGTTGTTTGAATTGTTCAAGTTCAGTTTTCATCTCATCGCTAAATGCAAGTCGTTTTACAATGTATGTCCGGTCAGTCTTCCCTTCTAAGTCAATACCGAAATTGTAAGCAAGTTTGAGAATGTCGTCTGTGAAGGTTTCCTCGTTGATGCTTAAACCCTGTTCTTGCTCTAAAGGTTGATATAAGTTGTCAGTCACTTCTCCGCCAGAGACAAGAAAATTCCTTTTTATAGTGCCGTTGTATAGAGTGAACCCAAATGAATTTGAGGTTGTCTGTATAATAAAAGTTAGAATGTCTGTCTTGAATATTCTTGACAGTTCCAGCAAGGCAAATTCATCTTCCGTGTCCACCATTTCAGGGTCGTGTATTATTGTCCAGCCATTGTCCGACCATAACCCACGAAGTGCTGTTTGATTGTTTGAAAGTTCAAAGTAATTATCAAAAAGGAAATCGTTGAATTTTTGCCAGTTGTCAAATTGCTGGTCTTGATGGGTATCTCGGTATTTGAACGTCTCAAATATTTCACTGGCTTTGTTCAGATGATTTCCTCTAATGGCTATAAAACTCTGTGTCATGCAGTGGCTACAATAAAATGAGTGCTAGTCGGGTCACACCGGGGAGTTTCACCCCGATGTTCCCACAGAACCGTGCGTGAACCTCTCGATTCACACGGCTCTTCCTGTTCCGTCACAAATGTAGGGTATACATCCAGGATGTACCA
>NZ_RBCI01000042.1 GCF_003628535.1 Flavisolibacter nicotianae | reverse complement strand
ACTTGGTTGTCGTTTATACTGTCAACAAGTCTTTCCACTCTATCGGTCTGCGCCAAAGTTGTCAAGCTGATAAACTTCAAACTTATTATAAGTAGGAGTTGTCGCATAAAGTAGCCGGTAACGTAGAACGTGTTGCTGTCAGTGGTGGAATTTATTGCACGTCAGCCTCACGTTTGCACTAATGTAGAATAGAATTACTGATGTTCAAAACATGTTTTGTTGCCACCATTGCAGCAAAACGCTGTTAGCGGAAGTTCTTTAGTTGTTCTTCAATCTTGTCAATAATTTGCTTATTAGGCGAAGCTATCTGTCCCCATCCATCAAAAGCGGAACCAGGAACGGCTATTTCAAGTGACCAGTCAAAGTTATCCAGTGCTTTATACCTGTGACCTTCTGGCAAATCAGTCGCCTTAAACTTCAGTGAGGCAGTATCATGGAACACTGCGTAACAGCCTTGCTCGTCCCAAATATCAATGAATTGCAAAAAATCACTCTTGGAAATGGAAAAATCAACGTCAAATGCTTTCAGCGATGGAAACAGAGACATTCCTTTAGCATTAATTCCAAACTGAAATTCAGCCCTGTGCCTGCCGTAATGGGTAAAGTTTTCGATAGTCACATTGTCGCTGCCCAAATGCGCTGCAAACAGAATTATTTCTTTCGGACATTCGAATACCTCCAGCAAAAAATATTGGTCATTCAAGTCTCGTCTTCTATACTTTTCCATGAGGGTGGTTCAAATTTCCGCTAACGTCGATCAGCTTTCTGCTGTGCTGGAATTTTATGTTCGTCTGCTCGGAACTGCTGCTGAATGATGTTGCTGTTGTTGAAGATAAAAACTTATGCTGAATGTTGAACGTCGAGCCGGAAGAGATGCTGAAAAGTGCACTACTGCTGATGTTGCGTTGGGTCAGCCGGCATAGCAGAAAACTGCTGTTGGCAGTAGTATTAATTCGTCGGCTTCTCACGGAACTTGAAACCTTCAATAACTTTAAAAGCTTCTAAAATCAGGTGAATTTTGTTTGCGATTAGGCAAAAGTATTTTGCTTTCTTGAACTGTGTCATAATGCCGATTAACCGATAATCGAGAGAATATTTATTTGTATTTGGGTCCAAATTGAAGATTAAATACCAAAGTCCGCAACCGCTGATACCATAAAAATGTGTGTTTATAATTGTAGGCTTTCCACTTTCTACATCTGTTCCTTTACCCTTCATGTCAACTATAAAGTAATCTTCCTTTGAAAGTTTATAGTGATTGTAGGGATTTTCATTTGTGGCACTTGTTAAATAAAATGATGCTCCTGTTTCCATTGACCCATTTTCAAACTTTATGTTCTTTTCCGGAAAGCCTATGACACAATAGTTCATTCCATCTAACATTTTGCTGTGTCTTGCAAATTTGTTTATGGTTAAAAACTTGTATGGTTTAATGAGATGAGGTATCATCTGCGGGTCAAGTTTGATATAAGCTAAATCAACACCCTTGCTTTTATCAATGTCCGTATATTTTATGTCACCAAGGACATTGATGTACCCTTTTTTGTCAACCCGTATATACAGTTGGTTGTCATCTTTCTTCAAATAATCAACAACATGAGAAGCTGTTAAAATGAAATGAGTGTCATGAATTAGCGCAAGTACACCAGAACCAAATGGTCTAAGCCCAGCGTCAGTTTTATAGAAGAATTGGATGGTGTGTCTCAACAGATAGTTGTCTACCAGTTCTACAACCAGTCTATCTGTTTCTTCATTCGATTTGGACTTTATCATCGGGTGTCTAAATATTACTGCCAACGGAAACAGGTTTGCGATGTGGTGGCATTCTGTGTCACGTCAGCCTAAATTTATTGATAAAGTTGAAAGATGCTCATTTGCTAAGCACATAACCGTCAGCCACCATATTGCAAACCTGCTGTTGGCTGAAGTCAGTCGACACGCTTGTACTCTATTAAGGGTGAATTTGCAAAGTGGCTTTGAAACTGTAGATCGCTTTCAGTAAGTCGCCTTACACTAAAGATCAACGGAACACGAACATCGCTGATGTATAGATAAAGAGATTTTCCTTCGATCTTCCAATTCCCCTTGATCGTTCCCTCTGCATGCCAGCCTGGTATGTTCAACGGCGGAGGTGAATCGTTGCCTACCATTGTAAACGTTGAGTCATCTTCCAAGATCAAGTCTCCGTACTGCTTATCAGCACTTGTTGATAGCGCCTTTTCTGCCATATCCAGCCGGCGCCAATGGCCCTTGATATTCGGTGCTTGTTTACAGGAGTTGAGCACTAAAAAAGACAACACGACAACTTTTAGGAAATAGTTCATTTGATTTCAGCCAACGGACAGGGCTTATCGAAGTACAGGTATTCATTGTTACTTCTGTTTAGCCTCTGTTCGTCTGTAAAATAAATATTTATTGTTGATGGCCTATTCTATCCCCTGTATTTTGATAAGCTCATG
>NZ_RBCI01000041.1 GCF_003628535.1 Flavisolibacter nicotianae | reverse complement strand
GGCCTTGGCAAAAAAGCGGCTGAAGAATTAAATTTGAACTGTAAAACACTATATGACAGAGGTGCTAAAGTGAAGCGGCATATCAAAGAATGCCGCTTCTTCGCCAAGTCCCTCTCCGTTGTGTGAAATTCTTTAGAGACGATGCGTTTATACTTAGCTTTCATTTTACTGACTTCTCTTTCTGCTGCAGGACAAACACTGCCTGACAGCATCGTCATAATTAGGAACACCTATGTAAACAACTTTACAGATGGTGATAATCTTTATAGGACAGATAGATTTTCTGTAGTTCAAAAAGGAAACGGCTATACCCTTGAAGGCGACAGAATAGCCAGTGCGAAAATTACTGACCTTCTTTTGGCAATCCAGGACCCGAGCAATGCCAATAATTCTTTGTCGAAGTATCAAATAGATACAAATTGGATTAAGAACAATGCCAGTGAGGTATTATCCTATTATTCTAACAAGGAAAGATTTGCATGGAATGAAAAACAAAAAGAATTCATCTACAAAGAGCTTACACATTTGGAGAATTACAGAAATGGACTAAAAGAATATCTCTCCTCAGGGTGCTGCTATACTATGCACAATAGCTACAAGAATGAATATGTAGTACAGGTTTACACCAAGAATAGAATTACCGAAGAAATCAAATCCAGAAAATACGTGTGGGGCTACAAAATGCCTTGGAGTAACCAAGCGGGCGACACACTTTATAATTATGCCATTGAAAGAGCTCTTGCTAAGCTCATAGGAACACAGGAACGGACTGAAGAGCCCCTAAAAGGCAATAAGTTATTAGGTCATTTAGCAAATCGTATTGTTGACAATAATGAGAATACGCTTTATGTGTTATCAGCATACACTTACATGAAAGAGATTGAAGAATTGGAAACAGATTTTGAGATTTTGTCTTTCGACGAAGTTCAGGGACGTGGAAGATACATCTGGAACGAGCCGGCAACAATGAGAGTTAGGCTTAGGAACAAAATCATGCTGGACAATGTGAACCTTGTTTTCTTAGCTTCAAAAACAGGAAAGACCATTTATTCGCGTGATAGTTTGAAAAAGGATTATAAATCGTATATCGAGAGGATACAATCAGTGAATTTTGTTAGCGACTATCTCAAATCTCACCCAAACACACGACTTGACATTTACTACTTCAATAATAAAGGAATCAATGACTATAATATTGAAAGCGTTAATAAAAATCCGAAAGAATGGAAGCTGCATGACGACTATTTGAAAAGCCTTGAAACGTCACAAAAGTTAGGAGTAAAGTTTTCCTTTGATGTTGACAAAGCAATTAAAACCTCACAACAAGTTCATTGTGGTTGCAATTATAGATTTGAAAGGGGTTATTTAGAACAAGCAATATTCTTTGAAATTAAAGACGACGCAGGAAATAGCTCGATATGGTTTTTGCTTCCCGACGGTAAAGTTTTGCTGTACATCATGGATGGTATGACAGCTCTAAACTTCAAGCGCTCAGACTTCAACGATACAAAAGAATATGGTATAATTTATCCCTGTGGTATGTTTGACAAGAAAGGAAACCGAGTGACGAAATAGAACTTCACACAACATTTGCTTTCCACAACAGCGGCTGAAGTACAGCCATGAAGCAGAAGAACAAATTGTTTACTTTACAACTTTAATCTACAACAGGACTGCCAATGCCGCTGCTGCGGAAAGCAGTTCGACGTTAGCAGCCAAATGTCCTTCAATACAGCCAATGGAATCAATCGGACAGCACAAGACTAATTGTGTTTACTATTTTCTACCACACACGGAGCCTTTCGACAATCTTCCAACGGAGAATTGGGTTTGCTTGGGTATAGCAAATCGAGAGTTTGATAAGCCACTATTTGACCAGTTTGTTAAGCATAGCGTCTATTCAGGACTGTTGGAGTTTAAAGGTCAAGGCTCGTTCGGAGAAAGGTTGCACGATTGGTTTGACGGAGAAGTTGTCAATTTGGAAGTCATTGAAGAATATCCGGAAACCGATGTCATGACAACGTGGTACAACGACGAACCAAATGACCTCGCTAACGCATTTTGGAGCTGCTTTTATGCGCAGATATTGCCTGAAGGAACGAATGCTGACGCAACAAAAGTCGTGTGTATTCCTTTCGATGGTTTGGACTACAAAAGCGAGCTGACTACCATTATAGAACGACTAAACAGCGGCTGGGTACCGCCTGACGAGTAAGGCTGCTAACATCGTATTGCTTCAATGCGGGCAAAAGAACAAGGGCTCAACTTCCTAATTCTATTCGGCTGTTGTATTTTAGTGAGGCTGAAGTGCAATGAAAACCCGCACTGACAGCAATACGTTCTCCGTTGTGCGAAATATCATGCTACTGCTTCCAAGTAATACTAAGAACTTCACCGGACGGATTTTCTTCGTTCTCCTAACGTTGTTTCTTTTTTACCTGTTTTTCCACTTTGGGCTGAGCGACCC
>NZ_RBCI01000005.1 GCF_003628535.1 Flavisolibacter nicotianae | reverse complement strand
TCTTCGATGTGATAGGTGCGATTGAGGATAGACGTGTCGCCTTCAAGCCAGAGATAGTCGGCTTTCTCAAAATTCCAAACATGCAAATGCGTATCGATCATGCGGTCTGTCATTTCAGTTTTCATTTTTAATAACTTCTTCCGGTGCCGGAAGTCGTCTACAATTTGCCGGTTGTATTCGCCCAGGCGGGGTGCTTCCACGAATGACACCAGCTTTTGTCCATCCACGCGGATCGGGCAACGGGTCGTGGTGATTTCAAGACGGTTTGAAGTCTTCACTTTGATCTCCATGTCCAGCACCTGGTAGCCTTCTTCCTGCACCAACTCATCGTAGTTCAGCACTTTTGCACACCAGATATCTGCCGGTTGCAAATGGCCAGCCACTATTCCGTTTTGTTTTTTACCAGGTGAATGGCCAGTTCGTTCTTGATCTCATCCCGCTTGCTGAACCATTCGCTCCTGTCCTGAAACCTGTTCAGGCCGGGACAGTGCAGCAAACCAGCTAGCACCAGGATGTCACCCATTGCCACTGCAAGATAACCGTTTGCCGTTTTGTAAATACCATAGGGCGCCGCAATGTAGGCATGCCCATTATTGATGCTGCTTTGAACCGGCAGCTCATTGCCATCATTGTAAAAACAGGTCAGGACCTCGAACTGGAAATCAAGAATGCTTTCGAACATGCTCACCTGCACAAGGGCTCCTTCACCGCTGTTGAAGCGCTGGAACAAGGCGGCTAAAATGCCCTGCGCCACGTGTGCACCGGCCAGGACATCGGCAACAGCGACGCTCATCGGTGTTGGCGTGTGTCCATGGTTGCTACTCAGCTAGGCCAGAAAACGATTGCAACAACCGGTCCTGCCCCGGTAAATCTTTCCACTGGCTTTCCTTTTCGTAACCGCTGATCTCCGCATAAACAAGCGCAGGATTAAGTTTTTTAACGGTATAGTAGCCAAGACACAGGCGCTCTATCACACCGGGACGAAATTTGTGCAGAAGCAAGTCGGCCATTTTTTCCAGTTCTTTGATGGCCTGGAGATACTCTTCGTTCTTGAGGTCAGCGGCAATGCTTTCCTTGTTGCGGTTGATGGTATGAAACAGCAGGCTGCTTTCATCGGCCCACATATTTTTGACGGCCAGTTGCCGACGGGTATCGCCGCCTCTGGGCCGTTCGATCTTGATCATACATCGTTCAGCCGGGATCCAAAAAATGGTCACCGATCTTTTTTCCGTTCACGCTCATCTCGATATGTCCCAGGCCGGAAATGAAAACCGTCGCTTTTTCCAGAGGCTTTTGCAGGGAAATTGTCTTCCGGAAAAGTGGCAATACTTCTTGATGTTGGCGCCTTTGCCGCTGCCTTTTCCATGTTCGGCAGATATCGTCAACAGTGAATCGGGCAATTTTTCATAAACTATCTACTGCTCTCCCTTCTAGTCTTCCTTTACAGGCAGCCCCATTTGCCAGGAGTAAATAGCGCCCCATGGCGACGCTCTTTTTTGCTGGTCCCAGACCTGCACTTTGCAGAAATAGGTTTTTGCCGGCACCAGCTTTCTACCTGCATACAAACATGTAACGACTGGCCGGAAATCACCCGGTGCGAATCCCACGGGTTTCCTTTGTTTGTCTTCAGCAGCACAGGATCCTCTGCAACCAGGATGCGGTTGGCGAATTGGGACACGCCCTTTCCTGGAGAACTAAGTTGCCAGCCCAGCGACGGAGCAGATTTCTCCACGCCCAATGGCGCTTCCGCACTTTCACAAAACAGTCTTGTAACAACGATGTCCTCTGAAAAGGCGCCCTGCGAAAAAAGGAGCAGGAAGACCAGCCAGTGTCGTTTCATTTTTTTTCCGGTTTACAATTCCACGATTGCCTTGATGACTCCCGTTTCGGGTTTGAGCCAGCTTTCAAACTGTTCTTTCACCTTGTCAAACTTCACACGGTGCGTGATATAGGTTGCGGGTTTCACCAGGCCTTTTTTCATGCTTTCCATCACGTGTTCAAAATCCTGCCGCGTGGCATTGCGACTGCTCATGAGCGTTGCCTCCCGCTTGTGAAATTCCGGATGTGAAAAGCAAATTTCTCCTTTTTGCAAGCCCACCAAAACATACCTGGCACCGTGCGCCATGTATTGAAAGGCGCTGTTGATCGCTTTTAGATTCCCTGTCGCATCGACCACCACCGTTGGCATATCGCCGTTGGTGATTTTCTTCAGCAGCGCGAGGGCATCTTCCCTCAACGGGTTGATGGTTTCGTGGACGGCCAGCTTTTCTTTGCAAAAGGCGAGGCGGTTGTCATTGATGTCCATCACAATCACATTGCCCCCGGCAATTCTGGCAAATTCAGCCACGCCCATGCCAATGGGTCCGGCACCCACCACCAGTACAAATTCACCTTCCCTTAAACCGGTCCGGCGCACACCATGCGCTCCAATCGCCAGTGGCTCCACCAGGCTTAACTCATCGTAGCTCAGACCCTCGCCGTGCAGGAGGGATGACGACGGAACGGAAAGATATTCAACAAAACCGCCGTTCACATGCACACCGCAGACCTTAATGTTGGCGCAACAGTTCGGCAATCCCGAACGGCAGGCAATACAGGTCCCGCAATTGAAATAGGGAATGAACGAAACACTTTCGCCAAGCTGGAATCCCGGTGCGTCGTCAAAGGCCACCAGTTCTCCCGACAGCTCGTGTCCCAAAATCCGCGGGTATTCAAAGAACGGCTGTGTGCCTTCAAACGCATGCAGGTCGGTACCGCAAATGCCGATGCGTTTGATTTTGATGATGGCCTGCCCTTTTTGCAGAACAGGCTTCTCCCGTTCCTCGTAAGCAAACTCTCCTGGTTTGGTACATACCAATGTTTTCATTTGTTTCTGCTTTATTGCACGTCAAGCGCATTGATCGATTATCCCTTTGCGTCACCGGCCGCGAACACAACTTTATAATTGCCGGCGTTGATCATGCTGCCTGTCGTGGTATTGATATAATTCGATTTTCCCTGTCGTGTTGGTGTCAGCTCAACGGCTTCTTCTCTTATGCGTATTCCGTCGGCGGCAACCAGTTGCAAATATCCCCGAAATGTCTGTGAGGTTAAATTGTTGTACGAAATCGTGAGGGAATAGGTATCACTCACGCCAACGGCGATCTGCCATTCCTATCGGTTCCGCGGTGAAGCGGTTTCGAAAATAAAACGGTCCTTTCCATCGACTTTTCCCTTGCTCAGACCGGGTCCTTTCAACACGGCGTTAACGGCCTTGTAGCTCCCACAGGCCTCAGGTCGTATGCCGGTTCCATAGAGGTGGCGGGTAACGCAGTCACAAAATAATTCGCTTCGTCCAGTACCAGGTGTCCACCTTACGCCATTCTCTTTTTGTATACCGAAAAGGCCACGCCGTCGTCAAGCTGTACCAGGGCCTTCGCAGCATTGAACGACTGCAACCTGTACCCACCAGGTATCTGTAAAATAAAACTTCACGCGCCACCTCTGATCGATTCTTCCATTGCATCCCGCCCATCGAACTGCCAGTACAAACCTGAAGGCAACAACTTTTCAGCCTCCCATGCTTTGTAACCGGCATCCAGCGCCCCGATGTTTTTTTCAGGAAATCTTTGTCCAGGTTGACGAGGTAGCGATTGTACACGGCATTCTGCAGCCAGCTGCTGAATGCGTGCAGGTGCGGCTTGGGTGTTTGCGGATCGATATGCAGCCAGAAGTTGATGCAATCATCCAGGTATTGCTGATTGTGCAGCCAGCGAAGCTCGTAGATGCGATGTCCCATTTTTGTGTTGATTTCTGTGCTTCCGCCGGTGTAAAGCCACCAACGGAAAACAGGATAAAAAAGATATATAGCGTCAATCGTTTCATGTATGGCTATTTCATCTACTGCGGTTAAGAAATCGCTTCTACACCACTGCTTCGCCAGCTAGCTGAAGCAACATTCTCGTCACAGGCTATGCTCCTGTCATCGGAACGAGAGAAAGACTGCCCAGAACATTTTCCCAAACAAGTCTAAACAGATATTCAGGGATAACATGAGGATTGAAGCCCTTTTTTTATGCAATCGTTACCGATATCGATTGCAACTGCATAAATCGGTATTTTTTTGCTGGGTTTTACCGTTTTTGTCAACAGTCAAAAGACTAATATAGGGATGTTAGCGCCGGGTAGAAACGAAGTGCGTCAAGCCTTCACTTGCCCCGGTTTCGCAAAGATGATAACGACTCCCGTTCACCATGGCCAAAGTCATTCATGCGAAAAGACGTGCACATCGGAAAGGCAGACGTTGCATGAGGAAATGTGAAACAACCCGTTTCCAAAAACAAAGTTTCAAAATTCTTAAAAGGCGGCTGCCTTCTTCCAATATAGAGGCATATAGATGTTCCAGGCGCCTGCTTTTGCCATTAATCCAGGAAATGCAAGACAGGAGATTCCCGGGATTTTAAATCCTAACCCGGAATCCAGCGCCGACACCTCCAGACTACTTTCGCTAGTGCAATTGTTTTTCGCAACACGTAAAGGAACATTGCACCGACATCAAAGATGTTCCAGGAATTGAATGACCTTTTCAAGGTCTTCCCTTTTGGTAAAGTCAACCTTGTTTTCTTCCAGATAGCGCTCAATCTGCCGCTGTGCTTTGGGAAAAAGCATCAGCAGGTTCTTTTTGCCCGCCGGGACGAACCGGTTGTTATTGTCGCCAAAATAGTAGTTGCGCACTTTTCGCAGGTCTACGTCTTCATTGATCGCTAAACTATAACGGCTTCCTGCTGTGTTGTAGGAAGTATATGATGTAATAGCAGAAGTCGTACTCGCGGTATTAAAAGCGCTGTTCACTTTGTTCCCGCCTACACGCCAAACTTGTTTTTCAGCCAATCTTGCAACGTGATTGGCGGCGAGAAGCCGCAGGTAACCTTGCTCGTAATAAAAGGTGTCCTTATCAATGGAAATGTAGCTGATTGTTTTTTCGTTTGCCAGCGCAAGGGTGTCACCTTTTGGATCGATAAAATGGATTTCATCAAAAAGGCAGTTGTAATTCAGTTTCGCGGCTACCACGGTTCCATCTCGGAAGAAAACTTTGCCATCCGTGAATTGCGGATTAAAAAGCACATCTGCCGGTGTTAGTACATCCATGATTTTACTGCCCGCTTTCATTTCAACAAAGGTTTTGTTTTGTGCAAGCAAAGCAATTTGGAAAAACAAAGCAGACAGCAGGAAAAGTGAGTATTTCATGAAGCAGCGGTTAAGAATGATTAAATATAATCAATTGATGCTCTACCGGGCAAAAGGATAAAAATATCATACAGGCCATGCTGTTGTCTTTTTCCCTGGTTTACAGACATGGCAACGATTTGCGAACGAACCTGCAATACATCGTAGGCTCAATCACAAAACTTCGCACAGTGTGAAATTGTAAAAAGAAATCGCCTTTTTCTTGCTACGGACAACGTCAAGCCTTTTCATACAAAGTCCAGCTTGAAAAATCAGCCGATTGCGCATGACTTTGTAAGGCTATAAGAAAAAGAAACAGCCAAACGTTAGTCTTGGCTGCATGGTCGAAAAAGGAGTTGCTTCACTTCTTAAACAAGCGATTTCTTTGCGTACTGGAAACTTTTTGTAATACTGTCGTACACGGGAATTTTTGTTTGATCCTGCTCGATAAAGAAATACTCCATGCCGGATTCTTTTTTGTGTTTGAAAATCTCTTTATAATTGATAATTCCTGTCCCAACTTCTGTAAAGAGTTGTTCACCATCGGTGGTAAACGTGGGGGCTGCTTTTCTGGCCATATCTTTTACATGCCAGAGTTTGATTCTGCCCGGGTTGGCTTTGATCAACGTAATGGGATCGAGGCCTGCCCGCTTTATCCAATACATGTCCAGCTCGAAGCCAACCAGCGAGGCGTCCGTTTCAGTTCTAAAAATGTCGAAGCCGGTTTTTCCTCCGCCCCAATCCTTGAACTCAAAGTTGTGGTTATGGTAGAGCAATTTTAAGCCGGCTTTTTTCGCCTCTTCCCCCGCCAGGTTCAGTTTTTCGGCCAGCCTCTTATAATCGTCTAAACTGGTGCGCATGTTATCAACGAGAAAGGGAACGACTATGTATTCGTGGCCCATTTTTGCAGCATCCGCTACCGTCCGTTTCAGATCCTCACGGTCACCTTTTGTCAGAAAGTCGATCATCATATAATGTCCGCTGGGCGTTTTCAGGTGATGTTTTTTAAGAAGGGCGGAAAATGCCTCCGGTGTTTTCCCGAAAAATTTTCCTTTGTCGTACCCAAAGACCTCAACCGAGTTATAACCAATCCCAGCGACTTTGGCGATGGTCGATTCCAAACCCTTTTGAATTTCATTGCGAACGGTGTATAACTGCAGGCCGATCAGCTCTTTGGTTTTAAACCAGGAGGAATTCGTCAATAACAGGCCCGTGGTGGCAAGGGAAGTTTGTTTGAGGAAGGTTCTGCGGGTGTGCATAGTCAATCGTTTATTCGTTATGACAAAATTATTACCTGCCGTCGTTGCAGGAGGTTTTACAATTTACAGCAAGTTTACGTGGATCATCAAACCAGTCAGAAATTGTTGCTTTTTATTCAATCAGTGGCTAAATCAATTGCCGATTGATAGGGATCTCCTTTTCTTTTTTCACTCGCGGGTAAAAAACGGTGGGTGAGCCATCTTGCAGGACCGTTAAGCGGATGCATCTCTGCCCATCCCCTGATGTCGAAGCAGAGTGGAACAGGAAATAAGGTCAATCCAATCAGCAGGACGAGGTGCAGTTTTCCAACAAAATTTATTGCCATTCACTTTGAATTACAAAGTGCTTTTTTTATCTTTGTAAAACCAAATTAAAAACAGACATTATGACTTTGCAGAACAAACGACTGACCGGAATCCTGCTCACAGTCGCACTCCTCCTGCTTGTACCATTTCTTGCCATGCAGTTTACCAATGAAGTAAACTGGACTCTTGCTGATTTTGTCGTGGCAGGCGCCCTGCTTCTCGGCACCGGACTTTCGTGTGAACTTGTTCTGCGAAAGGTTAAAAAAACCCGGTACCGGATCGCTATCTGTGCTGCCATTCTCCTTGCACTCGCCCTCATCTGGATTGAACTCGCCGTCGGAATCTTCGGTACACCTTTGGCAGGGTCCTAACAAATCTGCTCATCCGGATACCTCGCAATCATCTGGCCCAGCACACTGCTGGTCGATCACTTTGCACAGAGGTGCGACACACGTTTTTATCGCTACGTCTCCCCAAAATCAATAACCAGGATTCTGTGTGATACTGCCGCCCGATTTGTCGATCTCTCCCTGCGGAATGGGGTAAACATAATTGTAGTCCTGGAAATTTTTCCCAGCCGCTGTCAATACCTGTTTAGCGATTTTCCATCGTTTCAGATCGTTAAACCGTGCCGATTCAAAACCGAGTTCCACTCTCCTTTCCTGTATCAGCCAGCTTTTGATCAAGGCTTTGTCGGTTACTGTGCCATCGCGGTCGGGTAAGGTACCGGCAGGCGGCATAGTGCCATCGATCCGCACGGTGGTTCTTGCCCTTGCTCTCACTTTATTGATCAGCGCAATGGCCTGTGCCGCGTTACCCAGTTCATTGTAGGCTTCGGCTTTCCACAGCAAGGCATCGGCAAAGCGGATATAGATTTTGTTGGTTGGTGCATCATCGTTTCCCTTATACGTTGTATTTGTAGCTCCCAGGAGTTTGTACACGGCTTTTTGCGGAACATTGACGGTGTATTCGAGGCGGGGATCATTCGGCTCAAAGGCATTCAAAAAAGCAGTGGTGGGTGCGATGAAACCCCAATCCAGCGGAGCCGATATCCCGTTGCCGTTGCGTGGTGTTTGCCCCGACTGGTGATCATAGGCAAAGATCACTTCGTTTTCCGCAAACTCCTTTGTCACGTCGAAGCTGTCGAAATACCGAGCATTCAACGAATAGCCCAATGTCTCCAGTTCGTTCACTGCGTTGATGACATCCTGCCATTTGGCCGTGTACAAAGCCACCTTAGCCTGCAGGGCAATCACGGCACCTTTCGATACCCGCCATTTCTCGGTATTGTCGGAATACTTGCTGGTGGGCAATAAGGTTTTTGCCTGCGCAAGATCGGTATTGATCTGCGCAAGAACGTTGTCTTTCGATTCCCGTTTTGAAACGCTGTAGGCTTCGGCAAAATTTTCCAGGGGCTTCAGCAGCAAGGGCACATCGCCAAAGTTGTTGACCAGGTCGAAATAATAAAAAGCCCGGAGAAAATAAACTTCGCCCAGCAACCGGTTTTTCAATTGCGGATCAAGCCCGATTTTCGTCGTCAACGCCTGGTCGCTGAGATAGCTGATGGCCAGGTTAGAGCGTGAGATGCCTTCATAGTCGTAACTCCATTGCCCGTTAAAACCCTGGTTGCTGGCTGTGAAATTGAAAGAGGAAACCTGGTCCATCCAGGCCTGGTCGCCATCCGGATTCCATTTTTTCTGTACATCATCACTGGCCATGTCATACAGAATATAATCGTTGCGGAAAACGGTGCCCAGGTCCCAGCGCCATTCCCCCAATATATTCAGCGTATTGGAAAGCATCTGGTACGACGATTTCACTGACGACTGAACGGTATTCAGCGTCGGGTCGGTGCTGATCTGGTTGGGTGTCAGCAGCCCGATCGGGTCTTTGTACAACTCTTTTTTGCAGCTATAGCCTGTCAGCAACAGTCCAACGGCTACTAGTTTATAGATCGGTTTCATATACTCGTTTTTAAAAAATCGACATTAAAATTTTACGTTGATCCCAAACAGCACAGCCCTCGACTGCGGATAGGTGCCCCGGTCCAGCAGGTCGGTCGACTCGGGGTCAAGACCCGTGTAGTCGGTCACTGTAAAGACGTTTTGCGCCGATACATACAACCGCAGGTTTTGAATGCCGGCTTTCCGTAGGCCAGGCAGTGTATAGCCCAGTTCAAGGTTTTTGAGTCGCAGGTACGAGGCATCTTCAACGAAAATGTTCGACTTTTTGCTGCTGCCATTGTCATTGAACGTTGCCCGCGGAATGGTGTTGCTGGTTCCAGCACCATGCCAGCTATTCAGCACGGCCGTACTATGGTTAAATGGACGGCTGTCGTAGTCGGTGATCTGTTTGGCATCGTTGTAGATGTTTACGCCGCCAACGCCCTGGAATAAAGCCGAAAGATCGATGCCCTTATAGCCGGCAGATAAATGAAGACCATAGGAAACTTTTGGAATGGAGTTCCCCAGGTAATCCCTGTCTTTATCGTTGATGATGCCGTCGCCGTTCAAATCCTTGAACCGGATATCACCAGGTTTGGCCGATGGATTGGTGGTGCCGCTCAGGTGCTTGTTGATTTCATCCTGCGTTTGGTAAATGCCTTCCATGACATAGCCGTAAAAAGAGGCAAGCGAATGCCCAGGCTCTGTTTTATACACATCACCGATGATGCTGGGAAGATTGGGGTGCAGTTTTTCCACGCGGTTGGTGACCGTCGCCACGTTGGCATTCACGCTGTACCGGAAGCTCCGCCTGGTATCGCTGATGTTCAGCGCTACCTCGATTCCCTTGTTGCTCACTTCACCAGCATTGACAATCGTCGGTGACACATTGCCCACCAGCGAGGGAAGTGAGATCGGCAACAGGATGTCGGACGTGTTCTTGTCGAAATAATCAACAGAGAGATAAACCCTGTTTCGAAGAAAGCCCAGATCGAGGCCGATGTTTTTTTGTGTCGTGGATTCCCATTTCAGGTCCGGGTTACCATAGCGGGAAATCAGGTACTGGTCGCCCGACTTACGCAGCAGCGTGAGGTAGGCATAGTTGTCGATTTCCTGGTTACCCAGTTTACCGATGCTCGCTCTCAGTTTCAAGTCTGAAAGCCAGTTGACGTCTTTCATAAAATCTTCATTCCTGGCTCTCCATCCTACAGACACGGAAGGAAAATATCCCCACTGGTTGTTTTCCGCAAACCGCGACGAAGCATCCGCCCTCAGGTTTCCAGTGACCATGTATTTGGTGTCATACATATAAGTTGCCGACCCGAAAATGGAGAACAGGGCCCATTCGGCTGCCGAACCGCCATTGTATAAATTGGCGGTACCACCATAGTCGATGTATTGAAACGTTGGTCGCGTAAAATCGAAGCGTTGTCGTGAGGCGCCGATCGACGAAGAGTAATTGGTAATGTACTCACTCCCCACTAATGCATTGATGGATTGCCTGGCGGTATTTTTCACGTAGTTCAGCGTGTTGTTCCAGGTGATCGTGGTTTCCTGTCCCCTGTTTTCATCAAGGCTGTTTGGACGGTTTTTACGCCCCAGGCCCCTGTCCGGGCCATTGCCGCCGCCGTCATCGTCGCCAAAATTTTCGTTGAATGTTTTATTGTGAACAAAATTGATATCAACACCAACATTGGTTCGCAGCCGCAGCTCTTTATTGGCAAGAAATGCGTATTCGGCAAAAATGTTTCCGAATGTTTTAAAGTTGTTACGCTTGTCGTTGGTGAAATAAGCCAGCGCAACCGGGTTGCTGCTGAACTCGTAAATATTATTGCTGTTACTCCAGGGCTTTTGATAGAACGGCAAATCCGTAAACGGGTCCCTTGCCGACCAGGTGGGATCGCTCGGGTCTTTGTACACCGGGATTACCGGTGGCCGTATCAGGGCATGACGGATCACACCTGGCGCATCGCCTTTTGACGAAAGCTTGTCCTGCGTGGCATACGACAACTGGAGATTGGTGCCGACCGTCAGCCGGTCTGTAAGGCCCGCATTGATGTTTGACCGGAAATTCAAACGCTGGTACCGGTCGTTTTTGTAGATAACAATACCATCCTGTTTATACGCGTCGGCCGAAATCAGGAATTGAATTTTGTCCGAGCCGCCGCTGGCAGTGAGTTGCAGGTTTTGCGAGTGCCCCGTTTCAAACAATTCATCCAGCCAATCGGTATTGGCCAGTCCCACCCTGTTTTTATCGGCTGTGTACGGGTTGGTGCCAGTGTAACCCGAATTATTCCAGGCTTCTTCCATTTTTGCCATGTACTGCGGACCGGTGAGCAATTTCGGCAGGTGGGCAACTTTTTGAATGCCTGTAAAATAATTGATGTCGATGGCCGTGCGCCCTTTTCTGCCGCTTTTCGTTGTAATCACGATTACGCCGGCCGAGGCCCGGGAGCCATAAATCGCGGCTGCAGACGCATCTTTCAACACCGACATGGATTGAATGTCGGCAGGTGACAAAAAAGAGATATCCCGCGAAGGCACACCGTCGATAATAAACAGCGGGCTGTTGTTGCCAATCGTTCCTTCGCCGCGGATACGAATGTTGATCTGGTCACCCGGCGCACCTGTGCTTTGGGTGATATTAACCCCTGCCACCTGGCCCTGTAAAGCCTGTGCAACATCGGCCACCCGCCGTTCTTCGAGGTCGCCGATGTTTACCGTAGCGATCGCACCGGTAATCGAGGATTTCCGTTGGGTATTATATCCGACTACCACCACTTCTTCCAGGGCTGTCGATGCCCGTCGCAAAACAATGTCCAGCGGCAAACCGGTATACGGAACGGAAACCGCCGCATAGCCAACACTGGAAATATCAATGATCTTACTGACACCGGCTTGCAACTGTAACTGGAAATTGCCGTTGGCATCCGTTATGACTCCATTGGTTGTTTTTTGTTGAACCACGTTGACGCCCTGGAGCCCGGCGCCGGTGCTGTCGGTCACTTTTCCTCGCACTGTTTCCTGACCGAAACTGCGCTGGCAAAATAGCAGGCAGACCAGGAAGGTGATTGCAGGTAACAATCGTTTCATAAATCAAAAATTAAAAGAGTGAAGAATCCGGTTTTAAAAACAAAATCTTTTTCGAAATGAAAGAAAATGCTGCTCGTTTTTACCGGGTACGCGATGGTGTTTTTTTCCGTTTGAGAGACGATTTCCGAACGATGAATTCTGTTTCCAGGACAATTGTTTCCACGCATCGTTTGGAAGCCGGCGTGTCCAGACTTTTCATTAACAGACTGATGATCGTTTCGGCAATTTTTTCAAGGGGTTGTGCAACAGCCGAAACAGGTGGAGTGAACAGGCGAAAAAACCGGCTGTCGTCAAAGCTTACGACGGCAAGATCATCCGGTATTTTTCGCCCGAGTTCGTTGATTGCCTCCAGTCCGCTAAACGCGAGATAATTGGTGCCAAACAAAATACCGTCCATCTCTTTGTGTTGCCGGATGAAGGCTTTGATTTTTTCAACGCTGCTGTTCGCAGGTAATGCGTAGGGAAGCTGAAGAATGCAGGGTGCCTGGCCCCACTGTGCAATTGCATGCAGGTAGCCTTGCAGGCGATCATGCATTTGCGTTTGCGCCGATTCTAAGGTGACAAAGCCAATCTGTGAAGAACCGTTTGACCGGAGGTGATCAGTGGCTTTGCGTGTTCCGTTGTAGTTATCGACAATTACATTGGTGGTTTCCAGGTCGGGAAAATACCGGTCGAAGAGAATCACCGGGTGTTCGTGTTCTATAAGGGCTTGAATTTCGCTGGCAATACCGGGAGGTGGCGCAATAATGTACGAATCAACCTGTCTTTCCCGGAACACTTTGATAAGATCACCTGCGTTGCTGGTTTGGTTTTCCGTGCTGGCAAAAAATATTTTGTAGCCAAGCTGATAGGCTTTCCGTTCAATACCCCGGGCTATACTGGCAAAAAACGGGTCGGAGATATCTTCCACCATCATGCCAATGATCCGGCTTTTGCCGGTACGCAGGCTTTTAGCAACCAGGTTGGGCCGGTAATTGGTCGTTTCGGCATAGTCCAACACTCTCTTTTTTACTTCGGCGCCGATGCGCATTTCTTCTGCCCTGCCGTTCAAAACAAAAGAAACCGTTGTTGCAGAAACATTCAGGTGCCTGGCAATATCGTGTATGGAAATCTTTTTCCGCATCCAGCAGTAACAATCTTTACATAGCAATCAAGTGATCCGACCGAGCAGTTTTGCTAAATCGATAAAGTAAAATAACGATCTTTTTTAATTTTTAAAAAATTCGTATGTTTTTTTCGACAAATCAGGTATTGACTGAAGAGGTGATGATAATTTCCCAGGATCGTTTACGGCCTGTATCTACGATCATATTTTTCAATAAGCGAAAGCAATCCGCAACTTTTAAAAGCCCGGCTCCCGAAGCAGGAACAAGGCTTACTTTCCAGAGTGGAGACTAATAAAGACCAGTGACTGAATTTGCAGGCAAACAGTATCACCGTTTTTAAACCAAGGCAAAAGCGTAAGTTGACACCAGGCTGCAAGTAGTGGATTGTCGTATGCCTACTACAGCCTGTCGCCTATTGCCAAATACATACTGCCTGCTTTTCTTAATCCGAACCATTGTGTTTAACCCGGTATTGCTCTGCCGGCAGGAGGATGTTGAATGTTGCGCCGGCCCCCGGGCTGCTGACAGCCCAAATATAGCCGTCGTGATTTTTGACAACTTTTTCCACGATGGCAAGACCAACACCTGTCCCTTCAAATTCGGCTTTGCCGTGCAGGCGTTGAAAGATCCGGAAGATCCGTTCGGCATCATCCGGGTCGAAACCAATCCCGTTGTCTTTAACCTCTATCTGGTAAAACATTTTATCCGGAATTGCTTCGGGGATACCGCTTTCTATTTCTTTTCCCTGCACGAAACGGGACAGGATCTGCAGTTGCGGTGCTTCGCCTTTTTTGTGGTATTTGAGTGCATTGCTGATCAGGTTTTGGAAGAGTTGCCGTAACTGGCGGTGATCGCCGTTGACAGTAGACAGCGGCTGCACATTGACGTTCGCTTTTTTGTCCAGGAGAGTGGCTTCCATATCATCCAACACGCTGTGCACAATTGCTGCCAGGTTCACCTCTTCGAAGACCGCGGTGCCCAAGGTGGTGTTGGAGTATTCCAGCAGGTCATCGATCAAGGTGCGCATGCGTCCCGTCGTAAGCTGTATGCGCTCGGTGATCATCCTGTTTTCTTCACTGAGTGTTTGTCCCAGGTTCACCACCAGCCGCTCTACGAAATAGCTGATCTTTCGAAGGGGCTCCTGCAGGTCATGCGAGGCGGCATAGGAAAACTGTTTCAGCTGATCGTTTACCTGCTTTAATTCCCTGGTGCGCTCTTCGATTTTCTGCTCCAGCAGTTCAGCCGCCTTTTTTTCTTCGGTGATGTCCATGATTGTCCCAACCAGGGTTGGAGAGCCCAGAAAATCGATCATCGTACCGTTCAGCCGCACCCAGTGTATGCTGCTATCGGGATAAATGATCCGGGCTTCGTAAAACAACTTTCCCGACTTTCTTGCCTCCCCATGTGCCGCTTCCCGGATCACCTTATCCTCCGGGTGAACCGTTTCAACAATGGTTTGATAGGACCACTGACGCGAAGGATCCAGTCCCATAATTTCTGCGGTTCGTGGCGAATGAAGGATAAACTGTTTTGCCACATCGACCTCGAAAGTTCCCATATGCGTCGATTCCACGGCCAGGCGTGTTCTTTCCTCGTTTTGAATCAATGCATCCTGCGCCAGTTTCTGCTCATGCACATCAAAACCTACACCCACGTACCCATTAAATTCGCCATTTGGCAAATAGCGTGGATTGCCCTTGAAGGCATGCCAGCGGTATGCATGGTCATAGCGTTTAACTCTAACCGATGGAATAAAATAGGGCTGCCTGTTTTCGAAAGCAGCTGTGTAGTACGCCATGACTACCGGCACATCGTCAGGGTGGATGATATTGTCCCAGGCCGTCCCTGCAGCTTGCTCCGCTGACTGACCCGTATAATGCAGCCAGGTTTTGTTCCAGTAACTGACAGGTGCAAGCGGGTCAGGTGCGATGATGAACACAAACATCGGGCTGTCATCGGCCAGGTTACGAAAGCTTTCCTCCCGCTCCCTGATGGTTTGTTCTGCCTGTTTGATTTCCGTGATATCACGGGTGGTACCCGCCACGGCCTCCACCTCTCCTTCTTTGTTGAAAACGGGAACAAAAATATAGTCGTAAACACGGCTTCCCAGTGTCGCATGCGGAAAGGAAACTTCACCGCGAACGGGCTGTTTGTTTGCCACCACCAGGTCTATTTCCCGTTCGTGCATTTCGGCATGCCAGGGTTCGTAGCCGTTTTCCAAAAGCCCTTTTCCGATGGCCTCATTCCATTCTTTGCCCCACATATTGAGCAGGGCTTCATTTGCATAGACGAAACGGTAAGAAAGGTCGAAAACATATATCAGGTCCGGCGTACTGGCGGTGATTGCTTCGTAAAGCCGCTTTTGCTTGTCGGTCTCGATTTGCACCTCCTCGAGCCGTTGCTGTATCTCGATCTGCCTAGTGACATTGTAAGCCACGCAAAAAACGCTGTCGGGAACTGTGTCATTCGACTGGCGAAAGTATGGTTCAAACACAAGGTCGAAGTAGCGTTTTTCGCGAACGCCATTTATTATCAGGGACGCGGCAAAATTCGGTGCATGGTACCCCTTGCCACTGCTTCGTACCTTTTCCAAAATCGCCAGCAATCCCTGCACCTTTGCTTCCGGCAACGATTCAACAATGGGTTTACCGATCATGGCCGGTGTCCGGCCAAGGAACTGCAACATCTGTTCGTTCACCAATTCGACGATATAGGATGGACCGTTGACGATGCATACCGCAACCGGTGCCTGCATAAACAGGCTATGCGCCCTGGCAATATCTTTTACCGGATTATCCTGAGCTGGTATTGTGTTCTTACTGCTTCCTTCTTCGATGGTGTGGATAATATAGCGAACCTCTCCCGCGTCATTCAAAACCGGAACATTTTCGACCGAGCAAGAGGTCTCGCGAAACAAGCCATCGCCTGTTGGAAAAACATATTGCTGCTTCGCGATGCGGTGGGGCTGCTTGTCCTGCACCACCCGTTCGAACGAAGCCCGCATCGTATTTCGAGCCGCAACAAGCGGATCAGAATCGTTGAAAAAATGAGAGAAAAAACTTTTACCAACCAATTTTCCTTTCATGATGCCGGTAGCTTTCTCAACATCCCGGCTGACGGCAACGACAGTAAATATGGGTGCATTGGGTAAGAGAACAACGGTTTTTCCAGGTCTGGCTTCTATCAACGAGTAGTCCATCAGGATAGACGATCAAAAGGTTAAGGAAAGTTTACGAGTAAAAATAAGGTATTAAAGCCGGCAAACAAGAAGGCTGCAGATCCACCGTCATCCGGTTCATTAACAGCACCTGGGTTCGCCAGCAATTTCAAAAAATGTCGACTGGAC
Source organism: Flavisolibacter nicotianae (assembly GCF_003628535.1). Taxonomy (GTDB): domain Bacteria; phylum Bacteroidota; class Bacteroidia; order Chitinophagales; family Chitinophagaceae; genus Flavisolibacter; species Flavisolibacter nicotianae. The sequence continues at coordinate 355,468 of NZ_RBCI01000005.1, read as the reverse complement.
ATTCAGTACCCTTCAGCCGAACGTTTGCACCAAATTGAGGCGGAATTACAGTTGTTCAAAATTGAGAGTTCAACCAATCTTCGCCAGGCGCTGTTTCCGGAATCGTCACTTCCTCAGTTCCTGTGTTCCTTTGTCACCAGGAATATCGACGGAATTGTTATACAGAAAATTTGTGATGACTGAAATCGTTCCACAGCACTTCGTATCTGTCGTTTTATAGGAAATGTTCAATGTATCGATGTCGCCGTTGCTTAGCCTTATGTAAGCAATGTCAGTTTTCGGAAAGAAACGGACGTCCAAAATACTGTCGTAGCCAGTGCCGCCAAACCGGATAACTTCAAACGAAAACAACGTTGTATCGGTGCCTTTTAGCGAATAGAACCTGATTTGATTTTTGTCATACAGCCTGTTAGGACCAAACACCAAATCGTTACCAGTGACTGCACTGACGATTCTGAATTGTCCATTGAAGTTGTCGGAAGCACAGTCAAGATTTTTACAGGGATCGCAGGAAAAAAGCAAGGCCGCTACAGACACTGTGAGAAAAAGGACATAAATCGCATTGAAAGTTTCTTTTAAGCAAATCAATTTATTGGCTTCGTGCACAAGACCAACTCCCAGAAACATTGACGAACGGGAAAATTGTTTCAAGAGAACTGGGTGCTATCCTAATCATGTATTCTTCCCTTTACTCCTTCCATGCATTCCGCAAAAAGCGAAGCCAGTTATTGCAGAAAATATTCTCCACGTCCTCCGCCGAATAGCCGCGTGACAGAAAATTTCCTTCCAGCTTTTGCAAATCAGCGATCGTTTCAAGATCATAAGGGCATTGTTCCTTGCCAAACGCACCATCCAGGTCGGAACCAATGCCAACGTGCAACGCATTCCCGGCCAGCTGGCAGATATGGTCCATGTGATCGACCAGCACCTCAAGGCGGCAATTCATGTCCCCCGGCGTAGACTTTCCCCTTACCCAACCCGGCACCATCATCCAGGCGTCAAGTGCCCCGCCGATAACGGCGCCTCGTGCAATGAGCTCCCTGATTTGTCCATCATCGAATTGCCGGTTGTGAGGCACCAGGGCCCGCACGTTGTTATGGCTTGCCCAAACCTGGCCGTGAAAATGATCCAGGGCTTCCCAAAAACTTTCATCGCAAAGATGCGTGGAATCGAGAATGATGTTCAGTCGCTCCATTTCGCGAAGCAGGTCTCGTCCCTGCGCCCCGAGTGAACCGGTGGCGTCTGTACCCTGCGCATACCGGCCCGGCCCGTAATGCGCCGGCCCCACGGCCCTTAGCCCGTAATGCCAGGCCTTCTCCAGGTGCTGCAGGGTGATCAGCGAATCGGCACCTTCAAGACTCAGGATGTAGCCGATTGGCTTTTTATCATTCGGCTCTGATGCGTCTTTCCATCGTGCCAGGTGCTTTTCCAATGAGTCGAGGTTATTGACCTGTACCATCTCTCCTTCCGCTTCCATGGCTTTATACCAGGCGAGCTGCCCTTGCGTTTGTGCCCAGGCCTGCTGAGGGGAATGCCAACCCGGCAACGGATTGTCCGCCGCTACATACCGGGCAATCTGCGTGGCAACGACAAGACCGATACCACCCTTGCGCAAGTCCGGTAAAGACACAACGGCGTTTCCCCTGTCCGGTTTGTCCGTCATGCCCTTCTCACGTGCATTGATTTCCCGGGCCGGCCGGCGAAGATCGCGGTTCCACTCCATGGCATTCATGGCAAGGTCCAGGTGTGCGTCGATGATGAACATGATAGTTTGATTAAAGATTGATCTTTCGATCACGGGCAATCGTTTTCCATTCTTGCTTTACTCTTCCGTTCTCCACTACGTAGGCTCTTTCGTATAGGGCACAGGTGGGACAAACGTGCATGGGCATTCCGTACAGCACATCGCCAATGGCAAACCTGTCGGGACCAATGTTTCGCAACACCAGGTGTTCTTCGCTTTGGCCGACGAATGCCAGTTCCGGGGCATTGACAAACCGGACACGCCGGTCTAAAGGATTTTCAGCCGCAACGGCTTTGTGTCCAAGGTCTGCACAAAGAAGATCACCGCCAGGTAAAGAAATGATGCGACTAACGACCAGCGCTGCCGGTTGGAAGGGCTGCTCCGGAAATGCCTTTTGGTAGCCATAATCCCAATACACAAACGTTCCGGGGCTGCATTCCACCTCGCCGTTTTTTGCATGGATCGGAAACGTCGGCGAACCACCGGCGACGATAACAAGGTCACGGTGGCCTTTATCGGCCAAAACTTTCTTCACCGTCCTCACCGGGGAAAAAGCTTCGCTGCATTTTTTTGTACGCAGTTCCAAATCAGGTTCGCCAATGTGCCCGTCATAGGCGTGAAGTCCGATGGGATTGATGCCTTCCAGTTTGGCAACTGCTTGAAATAAAGTAATTGCTTCTTCGCCGGGCAGAAGGCCGGTCCTGTTCATGCCGACATTCAGGTCGATATAAACAGCCAAATTCAACTTCCTTTCGATGGCGATCCGCGAAAGAGAACGGGCCGCATCCAGGTTGTCGACAAGACAGGAAAAGCGGGTGGTGGAATAGCGATTGATCAAATCCAGAAAGCGGTTCACTTTGGGTCCAACCGGCTGGTAGGCCAGCAATACATCCGGTGCGCCAACGACTCCCAGCATTTCGGCCTCCGCGATGGTCGCACACTTGAATTTTGTAATCCCGGCATCCAGCATCAGCCGCGTGACGTCGGTACTCTTATGGGTTTTTACGTGTGGCCGTAAACGCTGTACGTCGCCAACCATCTTAATCGCCTGGGCGATATTCTCTTTCACCCTTTCCAGGTAAATCACAAAGGCCGGTGAGTCAAGTTGGTCAATGTTCAGAATCTCGTACCATGGCTTTTGTTCCTGATCGCTCATCGGGTCATCGTTTGATAAACAAATTTTAACTGCTAATCGCCTGGGGAAATCGGCGCTAAGCCGATCACAAGTTCACAAATTCATATACGTTAATATCCCAATATCGAATATCCAATATCGAATCGCCTGGAAAAACACAATCTTACCGCTTGTATTCGATAGCGTTTCTTTTTTCAGGACAATTCAAAAACAGCTTCAATCTCGACTGGAATATTGTCGGGTAGCGAGCCCATTCCCACGGCACTGCGCACTCCAATTCCCTCATCGCCCCAAACCTTCGCAAACAGCTCGCTGCAACCATTGATCACGTAGGGATGTTTTTCAAATTCGGGCACACAATTTACCATTCCCAGTACTTTAATCACTCGCCTGATCTTATCCAGGCTTTCCAGGTTTGCTTTTAGCGTCGCGAGAATGGTAAGGCCAACCTGCCGGGCGGCTTGTTTGCCTTCCTCCAGGTCCATGTCTTTTCCAATCCTGCCTTTAATCAGGCTGCGATCGGTGTTTACCGGGCCATGGCCGGATACGTACGCAAGATTGCCAACGATCAAAAACGGTTTGTAAACACCGAGCGGTGAAGGCGCCGGCGGAAGCGCCAGGTTCAAAGACAAAAACCGTTGTTCTGCAGAAGTTTGTTCCATATGGATAAATGTATTTAAAAGACCAGGTTGAGCAATAAGACACCGGCAAGTCCGCATACCGACACAATTGTTTCCATTAGTGACCAGGAACGTAAGGTGTCGCGGATGCTGAGATTAAAATATTCCTTGAAGAGCCAAAAGCCAGAGTCATTGACATGCGAAAACATCAGGCTGCCCGCGCCGATGGAAAGGACCATTAGACTCGGATGCGTATGCGTCTGCAAGGCCAGCGGCTGGATGATGCCGGCGGCCGTAAAACCGGCAACAGTGGCCGAACCAACAGCAACGCGAATCAGTGCTGCAATCAGCCAGCCAAGCAGCAACGGCGGTAACGCACTGTTTATTAGCAAGCCGGTGATCGTCGTACTCACACCACTGTCGACCAGCACCTGCTTCAGCGAACCGGCGCCTCCGATGATCAGGAGGATCAACGCCACTTCCTTGACCGACTCGCCATAAACAGTCATGATGCTTTTCAGGGTACGGCCTTTCCTGATTCCGAGTGCATAGGTTCCTACCGCCAGCGCTACCAGCAGAACGATGGTTGGCTGCGCCAGGAACGAAACGACAGGGAGGGCTTCGGTGCCAACAACGAACGGCAGAAGAGATGCGACGACAAACAAAAGGACCGGAAGAAGTGCAACCAGGAAACTGGTTGCCGCGGACGGCATTTTTTCTACGGGCACCGTAGCAGGCTGAAACGCATCCAGCGGCTTCGTTTTGATTCGCACAAGCGACCGCGAAAAAATGGGCCCGGCAAGGATCACGGTTGGAATGGCAATCAGGATTCCGAGCAGGATCGTTGTTCCCATCGAAGCGTTGAACTGCACAACCAGGGCCGAAGGCGACGGATGCGGCGGAAGAAAGCCAAAAGAAACCGAAAGCCCGGCCAGCATGGGAACGCCGACGGAAACCGCCGGCAATTTGTATTCGTACACAACCGAGAAGATCAACGGGATCATCAGCACAAAGCCAACACCGTAGAACAGCGGGATGCCGATTATAAAACCCGCAAGGGCCAGCGCCCAGCGAATATTCTTCACGCCTGTCCTCTTTACAATGGAAGACGCAATTTGCTGCGCTGCACCGGATTCCGCTATCAGTTTTCCCAGCATGGCACCCAGTACAATGATCGCTGTAATGGACCCCAGCGTATCCGCCATTCCCTTTTCAACCGCCTTCATGACATTATCCGGCGGAATACCCAAAACCAATCCCGCCGTTATCCCGACAACCAGAAAAGCAAGAAATGCATTGACCTGAAAAACAGCAATCAAAATGACAAGCAGAACCAATGCAAACAAAACAACAAGCAGCGACATACAGATAATTTCACTCGTTTAAAAAGATCTCGTCCGAAAACACCCAACCTCTCTGTCCCTTGCTGCGGTGCCACGCAGGCAGTTTTTCCACCGGTGTTACCACCACCTTTACCACTTCCAACATCGCTGGAGGAAATGACACGGTGAAAGCCTGCAACGAACCTGGCTTCTCGGCTACCGGTTGTTGCGGAACAAACCGTTTCAGCAGGTGCAGGTGTAAAGAATCTTCACCGCCCCACACCTCGATCAGTCGCGGCGGCATGATAGACGAACCGATGTCGATCAATGCACTGATGGTGACCGATGAAAGCGGAACAGGATGGTTAAGATAAAGAATCGCAGCCAGCGGTTTGTCCTGGAACCCGATCCATTTTCCGCTTCGAAAGTTCTGGTCTCCTTTTCGGGCATCCATCAGCGTTGCAGCTCCCTCTCCTTTGTATTGCGGGTTCGGCGCATTGACCAGTTGAACAGAGTCGGGCCTGACACCTGCCTTATAGAATGTTCGCTCCACCACATCGCTGCTGATCCAGCCTGTCTTAAAGGCTTTTGCCTTAACCACCACATTTTTTCCAATTGTTTCGCTCCCCCGGAAGACAGGAGAATGGACACTGTCCGGCACCGTGCCATCTGTTGTAAACCGGATTGTCGTGCCCTTGACCACGTGCTTAAGTTTCAGGGGTGCCGTTTCAAACAGGATCTGTTCTTCGTTTTCAATCTGTGGCGGATTTAACTTTAAAACAACCGTGTCGCCTTTGTAACCGCTTTCAAAACTGAGATGTTTGAACCTGGCTGTTGCCTGTTTTAATTCCGCCTCGCTGATCCCCGTGTTCCAGAGATAAAGACGAGATAATTTGGGAAGGGATACCAGGGGCTGGACCTGGCTCCATTTCACCTTTGTCCCGGCCAGCGACAACTGCCGCAATTGTTCCAACCCTTTCAGTTCCGTCAGTGTAGCGCCGCTTATGTTGGTAAAAGCTAAATTCAGCTTTCGCAGGTTTTTCAACTGGCCGATCACCTTCAGGTCTTCATCGCCGACCGGCATCTTATTCAGGTTGAGGGATACAATCTGTTCTTTTATGGGCAACAGGTCTTTGACTGCGGCTGAATTGTAATTGGCCGCACTGAAATACTCCACACCCAATGCCGGTGAGCCGGCAGCCAGGGGTGCAATGACACGGTAGCTCGTATTGAGTTTTTTGAGTTCATTGTCATTGGCCGGGGGAAACGCATAGTCATCGGTTTCCACGGTTTGAAACCGGTCCGCCGCCAGCAAACGAAGGCTGTCTGTTTCTGGAAGATCCAGTACTTTTTTCTTCCAGTCTGCACCGTTTTTAACCCAGCGATAGAGGATCTCGATTTCTTCGTCCGTAAGCTGTGGTTTACCCCGCGGCGGCATGTGTTTTTTGTTGTCGAGCGGTAAGTGCAGTCGCTGAAACAGCAGGCCAAAATCTTTTGCAGACGTATCCCACAGCACCCCGTCTTTTCCACCTTTCAATAGAAGGGCTTCGTTTTCCATCGCCAGTTCTCCTTTTGCTTTTTTCTGGTTGTGGCAGCCCATGCATTTGGCTTCCAGGATCGGCCTTACCATGTGCGAATACACGACGGCGTCTTCCAGCAAAACGGCCGGCTCTTTTTCATCCGAATGCAAGGGCGCCAGCAGGAAGTTTTCGCCATGCGTGATATCGGCGCCTTTATGTCCGGTGATGACGATCAGCAGCAGTCCCACCACCGTCGTTGCCGCGAGCAGGCTTTTGACCTGGCGCACTTTGCTGCGAAACGAATACCATCCCAATGTCAGAAGGGAGATGATCACACCGCCCCATTTGTGCCAGAGTAGGACGTCGGGCTCGTAGCCTTTTTCACGAGACAGGAAAAGGCCAAACAAAGAAGTAAAAACCGCAGAAACGGATGCTGCCAACAGAAGCACGTCACCAACGTCGATTTTGGTTTTTTGCTCCCTGATCAACCGCTGCGGAAGCAACTCCCAAAAAACAGCCAGTACGAGGAGCACGATCGGGAAGTGAAGGATCAACGGGTGCATCCGGCCGGCCACCTGGAGCCAGGATGGAAGTTTGAGTTGCTGCTCGAAAACCAGGAGAAAAACGAGCAGGCAATTCAGTGCAAAAGCAAGGTTGAAGAGAATTATTTTCCAGCGGTGCATGAAGGTTGTGCGAATGCGTTGGGTGGCTGTTGCAAATCGTTTTCGGGTCATGGAAGACTGTCTTAAGCTTCGGTTATCCGACAGGTTTTAATTTATAGGGGTAGACTTTCCCGGAATTCCATTGTGCGATGTAAAGATTTTCTTCGTCGTCAATACAAACATCGTGTGGATAGGAAAACACTTTTTCTGCCTGCATCATTTCCGCCAGTTTCCCATCGGTGTAGACCGGTTCAGTGCCGCCCAGGTTGGAAACGACCTTGAAATCCCGGTCGAGAATCGTAACAAAACCGGATTGTTTCCATTGCGCCGAATTGCTTTGCAGCACTGCTGCATAGAGATAATCGCCCCTGATCACGGGACGGCAAACCCAGGCGCCGGGCAGGCCAATGGTTTCAATATACTCACCCTCCATTGTGTAGCGCTTAAAGGCGTTTTGCTGGCGGGACGTCACGATCAGCGAAGGCTTTTTTCCTTTCCTGGTGTCCACGCAAATGCCGTGTGCGTTCAGCAGGAATTTTTCGCCCTCGCCCCTGCCACCGAAATGGCGGATATACCGGCCGGCAGCGTCGTACTGGATCACAAAATCTTTCCCATAGCCGTCTACAACATAAATGTCGCCATTCGGAGCAATGGCCGTTTCTGTTGGAATGTATTCATCCGGCTTGGTATACTGGCCCGTTTCTTTGGGATAATCCAGCGTCAGTAACACACGTCCGTCGATCGTGGTTTTGATAACCTGGTGGCGGTTGTTGTCGCAAATAAAAAGAACATCGCTTCCATTTTCATCCAACAGGGTCAGGCCATGTGCACCGGGATAGTCGGTCCCCCAGGTGCTCAGTAAACGTCCGCCTTTGTCGTAGATCAGCACATTGTTTTTGGTTTCATTGGTCAGCAGTAAAATCCGGCCTTTCGAGTCCTGCACCATTTCGTGGCAGTCTTTTACCGGGTAACGGGCCACATCGGCCTGGCTCCATTTGGTATCGAGACGATAGCGCTTTTTGTTGTGCCCTAAAATAATGTCTTGCTGAAGCAGGAATGAAGGTTGCAACAGGATGCCTGTTACTCCCACTGTCGTGTTTTTGATAAAATGGCGGCGGTGCATATCGCTTTTTTAAAATCCGTTTACGCAATGATTTTTTTGATAACCGTTCCCGAAACGTCGGTCAGGCGGTAACGACGCCCAAGGTGCTTGAACGTTAATTTTTCATGGTCAAGTCCCATCAGGTTCAAAACCGTCGCATGAAAATCGTGTACATGCACCGGATCCTGGACCACGTTATACCCGAATTCATCTGTCTCGCCATAAACACCCGGTTTTACGCCACCACCTGCCATCCAAATGGTAAAGCAGCGCGGATGGTGATCGCGTCCATAGTTGTCTTTTTTCAGCACGCCCTGGCAGTAATTGGTGCGGCCGAATTCGCCTCCCCAAATCACCAGTGTTTCATCCAAAAGACCTCGTTGCTTCAGGTCTGTGATCAGCGCTGCCGACGCCTGGTCGGTATCGAGGCACTGGCCGCGGATTTCCCCCGGCAGGTTGCCATGCCCGTCCCATCCCTGGTGGTAAAGCTGAACGAAACGAACGCCATTTTCCGAAAGCTTGCGGGCCAAAAGGCAGTTGGCCGCATAGGTTCCGGGTACCAGGCAATTGGGACCGTAAAGTTTGACAATATCTTCCGGCTCTTTGCTCACATCCGTAATTTCAGGGACGGCCGTCTGCATCCTGTACGCCATTTCGTATTGCTGCACTTTAGCCTGGATTTCCGGATCACCAAATTCCTTATAGGTCTCGTCGTTCAATGCGGCCAAATGATCCAGCATGTTGCGACGATCTGCACGATCAATGCTTTCATGGTTGTTGAGATACAAGACAGGATTTTCTCCGCTGCTGAATTGCACGCCCTGGTGCACCGAATCCAAAAAACCGTTTGTCCAAAGCTTTGAATAGACTCCCTGCCCATTGCCTTTGCCCTTGGAGAGCAGCACACAAAAGGCTGGAAGGTTTTTGTTCTCGCTGCCCAGGCCATAACTCAACCAGGCGCCCATGCTTGGACGGTTGCCGACCTGCGCTCCCGTTTGAAAAAAGGTCAGCGCCGGATCGTGGTTGATGGCCTCCGTATGCATGGTCTTGATGATGCACAGATCGTCCACAACCTTCGAGGTGTAGGGAAGCAACTCGCTCATCCAGGCCCTCGCCTGCCCGTATTGATTGAACTGGAACATGGAACCGGCCAGCGGAAACTTTTTCTGGTCGGCTGTCATGCCGGTAAGTCGTTGGCCCATGCGAATCGAAGCCGGAAGATCCTGACCGAACATCTCCTGCAATTTTGGCTTGTAGTCAAACAAATCGAGCTGCGACGGCGCACCGTTTTGAAACAGGTAAATGATTCGTTTTGCCTTTGGGGCGAAATGTGGCAATCCTGTAAGTAAGGCGTCTTCGTCGGCCTTTCCGCCGAAGAGATCCGGGATCAGCAACGAACCCAATGCCACGCTCCCAACGCCCAGGCTCAGTTTGGAAAGGAATCGCCGGCGATTCATAGTGAGACGATGCTCGAGAAATTCTTTTTCCATGATCAGGATTTTATAATGGCTTCTTCCATGTTGTATAAAAGATCAATTGCTTTCATCAGGGCGGCCGTCGCAGGCTTGTCCAGGCTTTCGTTCAATGGATATTCACCCACATCCAGGGTTTTTGCAGCATCCATTTTTCGCTGCCGGAATGCAACCAACTGCTCGTCGTGGTATTGTTTCAGAATCGCAAATTCTTTCTCGTTGGCATTCCTGCATAGGATCCGGCGAAACGCCTTCCGGAGTTTGTCGTCGGCAGAACTTTTTTCTTCCAGCAGCTTTTGCGCCAGCACACGGGATGCTTCCAGCACAGTTGGATCGTTCATCATCACCAGTGCTTGCAGCGGTGTATTGGTTTGCAGGCGCTTTACCTCGCACTGATCTCGGTTACTCGCGTCGAACATGATCATGCCGGGAGGCGGAACCGTCAGCTTGATGAACGTGTACATCCCGCGTCTATACAAGGCCTCGCCTTTGTCCTGTTTGTAGGTTGCCAGTTCGCCACGGCCCGATGTTGCCGCTTCCCAAAGGCCTTTTGGCTGATAAGGCTTCACACTGGGTCCGCCGATGGTGCCAACCAGCAAGCCGCTGCTGGCCAGTACCATATCGCGAACGGCTTCGGCCTGCAGGCGAAGCCGTGGTGCATGGGACAAATATTTGTTCTCCGGGTCTTTTTTCAGGCTCTGTGCCGGGACTTTCGCCGACTGCCTGTACGTGGCCGAAAGCACGATTTGTTTTATCAGCCGTTTGATATTCCAGCCATGCTCCATGAAATCTACGGCCAGCCAATCCAGCAGTTCGGGATGGGACGGAAGTTCACCCTGCATGCCGAAATCACCCGTCGTTTTCACCAGGCCCCTGCCAAATATTTCCTGCCACACCTGGTTCACAAATACACGAGCGGTTAACGGGTTGTCGCGACTCACGGTCCATTCTGCAAGGCCCAGCCGGTTGCGTTTTCCGCGGGTCGTATCAAATTTCAGCACAGCCCGGAGCGGCGAGGGCTGCACTTCTGTTGCCGGGCGATCGTAAGCACCGCGTTCGAGTACAAATGTTTTCCGTACCGTATCCCGCTCCCCCATGACCGATACCATCATGCTCCCGGTGTCTTTCCGGTTGATAAATGTGAGCACATTCTTTATTTCCTCCGGGCTGATGGCGAGTATGGGCTGTTTGGCAGGCTTGGATGCAGTGACATCGCCTTCGTAGCCCACTTCTTTTGTGTTGTTGAAAAAAGCAAATAGCTGGTAGTAATCTTTTTGCGTGATGGGATCGTATTTGTGGTCGTGGCACTGGGCACATTCGGCGGTGAGTCCCAGGATGCCTTTTGCATAGGTCTTTGTTTTGTCAATGATGTATTCCACGCGGTATTCTTCCGCCACCACACCGCCTTCTTCTGTGTATTTGTGATTGCGGAAAAAAGCCGTAGCCAGGATTTGTTCCTTGGTGGCATTCGGCAGCATGTCGCCGGCAATTTGCCAGGTCAGGAACTTGTCGTAGGGAAGATTTTCATTAAAGGCATGGATTACCCAATCACGCCAGGGCCACTGTGTACGAACGTTGTCATCCTGGTAACCATAGCTGTCGGAGTAACGGGCAATATCCAGCCAGTGCACCGCCATCTTTTCGCCGTAGCGATTCGACTGCAGCAACGCATCCACCATTTTTTCGTACGCATTCCTGCTGTTGTCGGTTAAAAAACGGTCCATCATTTCTTCTGTTGGTGGCAGGCCTGTCAGGTCGAAGGAAAGCCGTTTCAACAGGTGTTCTTTTGTTGCCTCTTCGTTGGGTGCAAGACCGATGTCCTCCAGCTTTTTTTCAACGAAATCATCAATCTCATTTTTTGCCCATTCTTTGTTCTTCACCTCCGGCAACGGTGCTTTTACCGGTTTTGTAAACGCCCAGTGCGGCTCGTATTTAGCGCCCTGTTTGATCCACTTTTCAAACAGCTTTATTTCATACGGCGATAAAGCGCCCAAATGCGAATCCACCTGCGGCATCATGTACGAGGTATCGGTTGACGAGATCCGCTTGAACAACTCCGATTCTTCGGGCTTACCGGGAATGATGGCAAAAGCGCCCTTCGTTTCTTTCAGGGGCGCATAGGCATATTGCGCACTGTCGAGCCGCAGGCTGGCCTCCCGTTTGGCCGCATCAGGACCATGACACTTGAAACATTTGTCGGAAAGGATCGGGCGGATGTGGAAATTGTAACTGACGACATCGGGCAGCGATGGCGAGTCGTCGGTTTTGTGCAGGCAGGCATTCCAGGTAAGGGCGGCAAGCAACAAGCAAGCAAGGATAAAAAATTGCCTTAAGGCCATAGGCAGTATTTCATTTAGCGGGCAGAAGATACTATTTTCCATTGACACAAGGGAAGCCAGTTAATAAACAGCCTCCTCAGGGCTCACCGGAAAATATGGCTTGCATTCTTCAGCAGCCCGGTAAACCTTTTTGGAAAAACGGGAAATTAAGCAAACGACATAAAGCTGTGGTCCATCGCTTAGCATTGAGGCGAATTGAAAAATTTGAATAGCGACAGGTTGCCTCCTTCCTGCACCTATGTACTGGCGATGGAAATTGAAAAACTAGTGTCTGTGCTCTTCGGACTGAAGGATAGTCCATAGTTTCCTGGGTGCTTCCCGGAAACGGTCGTTGAAGAAAAAGGCGGCCAGCCCAATGGAAACGACGAAACCAAGAACGATCAACCGTTGCGCCCATGTTGTGTTTTGCACCGGCTTTTCTTTGGCCTGGTCACAGGAGTCGCCGGTACAATAACGCATCTGCGTTTTGTAAAAGAACGGGTAAAAAAGACATCCCAAGCAAATTCCGAAGGCGGTTTCGAAAAACAAAAAGACCAGGCAGACCAGGCAAATGGATCCGGTAATAACGCTGTACGAATTGACGATTACGAGCAGGAAAAACATCAGGCCCGAAAGAGCCAGCCCGATCGTCCAGGCAAACTTTTTCTGCGGCGCACCCACATATTCGGGAACCTGCCGGCTGACGATCATGCGTCCCATAATCAGTGTGGGCGAAAATTTTGGGTTGATGATCACACGGATAAGAAAGTCTGTGAAAAAACCGATGATCACGTATTTGATCAGCAAAAAATTCCCTTTAAACAGGACAAAGCTCAGTGAAACAGCCATCACCAGGAACAAAATGCCGGCTGCGGCCCTTATTTCTCGCTCGTTCAAGACAGGGGCATCGTAGCCCTCTACTTCCTCTCCAAATTGGAGAAGTTTCTTTTCTTTTTTCATTTCCTGCTTTTATTGATTGACCAAAAGGAGAAGCGATTGATAGGAGCGCCGGCCGGCAATCCAGGCACACCAGTCGTCCGGGCATCAAACACGTTTCTAACTACCTGCAACACGGCCTGTTTGCAAAACGTCGGCTGTGTAGTAGTAAAAGACGGCCCATGTTTTCAGCATGAGCCGTCGCCGTTAACAGCATTGCAGGACTGTCATGATAATCGTAATGGCAAAAATGATCTGTTTCATGTTGTTTGTTTGGTGGTGAATGTTTGTTGTTTTGTTTTTTTATCGTTTTGGGTTTCCAACTTTTTCGTTTTCCAGTCAGTATAGACCGCAAAAGAAACAGGAGCAGTTTCATTCCACGAGTACAGAAAATGAAAGAGCCGGATTGCTGAATTTGTGAATTTGAAAGGTGTTTTTTTGATTTCTTTCGTAAGATTAATCAATTAAAAACAGCGGAAAGGCACTGTGTCAACGGACGGCAGCTTATCGTAAACAAACAGCAGCGCCTGGCCCATGCAGCTTTTTGAAATGGGTCAAAATAGGCGTTCGTGAAGAAGATATTTGCGAATGAAAAAAGGCGGAAAAACAATCCTTGTTAACGGGAGATAGTTTAACGTGCAGTTCTGCACCTGCCGGTATGAACGGTGTCATCATGTCACGGCAAACAACCTGGCCAACCAGAGTGAAAGCGGCAGCAACAGCACGATCACCAGGGCCAGGTAAAAGCTTCCAAACGCCGCCGCCCAGGCTGCGTTCATCAGGATGAGGGCAATCACGCCGGCCTTCACCGCTTTTCCAATCAGCGGACCGATGGGATTTTTCACCGCTTTTCGCAGCGGCGGAAAGATCATCAGGGCAAGCAGCAGCAAAAAGCAAGCTGCATACAAGCCATTGTTCCTGCTGATGGCAACCACCAGGATTGCGGCGATGACGAGGCTATACAAAGCCGCTGCACCGTATAAGGTCGTTCGTTTGCCCCCGTGCACTTCTCCCCTGCTCACCATCGTGATGGCCGCGATATAAACAATAGGAACAAAGCTCAGGTACCAATACAGCGGCAGGGATGCCGGCAAAATGCTGATGCCTAAAAGCAGGTTCAGTCCCCTGCAAAGACCCATATTCAGCGGTCCCAGAAATCCATGGTGCTTTCCCCATTTGTCATACACCACAGCCGCCAGGGCCGTGGCAATGGCCAGCAAAGTGGTGGGCGAAGCAAAGCCTTCCGGGTGTACAAAATAAGCCTGCTGAATTCCGAGCAGTAAGAGCAACATCGCAAACGATGCCGCTGCTTCTTTCCTGATCAGGCCACTGGGAATGGGCCGTTCTGGGCGTTCAACTTTGTCCAGTTCGGCATCAAACACATCATTGAAAACAACGCCGCCGCCATAGAGGCCGATGGTCGAAAGGACCAGCAGGATAACGGGCCGCCAGTCAAGTTGGCCCCAGTTCGTATTGGTGATGTATCCTGCAATGGCAATCCCGGCGAGAATATCCGACACGGCGGTTACAATATTTGCCAGCCGCATCAGGCGGAGGAAACCGATGAATTTCTGCACGTTCGTTTATCGTATGATCATTGAATCTTTATCTACCCTGGGCTGCTGTCCGCCACGCAAAACCGTGTTGCCTTCAAACTTCTGGCTTTGGTCAATTTGCGTCACGGCGGCAAAATCCGCTTCGTTGATTTGCCCGCTTTGCGCAAAGGCCGTGATCGCGTTTTGATAGGTCACCAGGCGAATAGCTTCCTCAGGGATACCCCGCTCCTTCATCAACGCGGCTGTTTTGGGAACGGCCAGCGGATCGCTGATGCCCCAGTCGGCGGCGGAGTTGATCATGATACGTTCGGTACCGTAGTGCTTGACGATCTCCACCATGCGTTCATTGCCCATTTTGGTAAACGGGTAAATTGTGAACGCCGCCCAAAAACCCCGGTCCAGCACCTCTTTCACCGTTTCTTCGTTGTTGTGGTCTACGATCACCATGTAGGGATCCAGGCCCTGTTCAAGGGCAATGTCCATGCTGCGGGTGGTGCCCCGTTTTTTATCGCGGTGCGGCGTATGGATTTGCACCGGCAGGGATGCTTCTTTTGCCAGGTCCAGTTGCAGGCGGTAGTATTTTTCTTCGGCGGCCGTCTGGTCGTCGAAGCCGATTTCTCCCACTCCCACCACGCCTTCTTTGTAAATAAACAGGGGCAGGATCTCCATTACCTGCTCGGCCAGCGCTTCGTTATTAGCTTCGCGGGAATTGAGGCCAATGGTACAATAATGCTTGATGCCAAACTGCGATGAACGAAAACGTTCCCAGCCAACCAGGCTGCTGTAATAATCACGGAAGCTGGCTACGCCGGTGCGGGGCTGGCCCAGCCAAAAGGCCGGCTCAATAAGGCCGACAACGCCGGCATCGGCCATGGCCTGGTAATCGTCCGTGGTGCGGGAGGTCATGTGCACATGCGGGTCAAAGAACGTCATGCCTTTGATGCTTTCCCGGTTAAAGGGCACCGCCGTGCGTTCCTGCATTTTGTCGTTTGCGATATCGTGACTGCAACACATAAAATAAAATATTATGGATGAACAAGGGTGGCTTTCCCGGCCACTGTTTGCCAGGTCAGTTCGCCGGTCTCAATGGCCGCTTTCAGTTCCTTGTTTTGGTTGAGTAAATCCTTTGCCGGGGAATAGTTGCTATCCCAACAGGCCAGCGCGGCCGCTTCCCGTTCAACGGCATTTTCCGAGAAAGCAATCCGTTCAATGTCCGGGAAGTTTTTTTCATTAATGAATTTTCCAGCGCAGCGCCATAGCTGCGGGTTGACGGGACGGCCGGCTGCCCACCGCTCATGCGCATAGTCGGATAAAACACCAGCCAGTTCGGCATTGCATCTTTTGTCTAATCCGTTGATTTGGTGAATCGGCTTCTCCGTAAAAAAAGCTTTCAGCACGAGTTGATTCCAGGCCGCTTCGCTCAGGTTCTCCGAGGGGTAAGGATTGTTGCACATGATCGCTTGCAGCACATCGCCGATATTGCTGCGGATTCCCTCGGCGCAACGCTTCGTCCACATCTCCGGATAAGCCAACACCGGCAGGGCCGAATAAAGTGCTACCAGCTCCTGCATTTCGGCCGCCGGGAATAAATTCTCGATCGTTTGGAAATAGGATTCTTTTTCGCTTGCATCCAACTGCAGCAGGAGCCATACCCTTGCCAGCCGGTCGATTGTCCAACCCCGGATGACGAAACCCGGGCGGGCCGATTGCAAAGACCTGTCCTGTTCATCTGTGAACCGGACGATGGCCTTACCGGTTTTGCGGGGCAACAGGGCAAATGCTGTATTGAATTGTGCAGTGGTGAACGACACTGTTCTCTCCTCCATCCATTGCCACACGTCTGCAGAAACGTTTTGCCGGATTATATCTGCAAGCACCGACGTTACTTTTTCAACCGGGTAATGAAACATAAACTGTTCTTGCTTTCTGAACAAACTATTTTGCAATGATGAAAGGAATTGTTGCGACAAAGTAAGCATAAATTGCCTTGCAATATTTTCGCTCCAAGTCGGATCGACATTTTTCTTTTATTTACAGCAAGATTTTTTTATGGTGCTGCTATCGATTTTAAATATCATTTTCTGTATTGCCTTTACCGGCTTTGCCTATGTGAACCTCAATGACAGAGACTCCTGGCTGTGGGTGCCCATCTACATGGTGGCGGCCGTGCTGTGCGGCCTGGCTGCCTTCAACCTGTTTTACCCTGCCGTTTATATTCCGGTGATGATCTTTTACCTGGTGTATGCCGGCGTGCTTTTTTTCGCCAAGGACGGTGTGCGGGACTGGATCATGAAGTACAAAATGCAACACATCGCCCAGACCATGCAGGCGACCAAACCCTATATCGAAAAGACGAGGGAATTTTTTGGCCTGCTGATCATCACCGGTGCTCTTCTCATCAATTTCCTGGTAAGCCAGTACAACTGATATCTTCCGCTATTCAGCGGTGCTGTTTTGGTGAGACGTGAAAGTTGAAACGTGAGACTGCAGTGAACATCAAACGAAAAGACTCTACGGTTTGACGTCTCACTTTTCATGGCTGCCTGAAGGCAGTCTGGCATCACACATCACAAATCTTCACACTGTTTTTCAGCGACACCAGCGGCTCTGCGTGTTTGGGAATGAACTCCTGGCCTACGAAGCCTTTGTAACCGGTTTCCAGGATGGCTTTCATGATGGCCGGGTAATTCAGCTCCTGCGTGTCATCGATCTCGTTGCGGCCCGGAACACCGCCGGTATGATAGTGTGAAAAGTACGGATGATACTCTTTGATGGTAGCAATCACGTCGCCTTCCATGATCTGCATGTGATAAATATCATAAAGCAATTTAAACCGGTCGGAGCCAACCATCTTCACCAGTTCAACACCCCATTTGGTATGATCGCACTGATAGTCTTTGTGATTGACCTTGCTGTTCAGCAGTTCCATCGTCACGGTTACGTTGTGCTTTTCGGCCGTTTTCATCAAGCGCTTTAAACCCTTTGCGCAATTCTCCAAACCCTGCTCGTCACTCAGTCCTTTCCGGTTGCCGGAGAAGGTAATGATCTTGTCCAGACCGGCGTTGGCTGCCTTTGGAATGACGTCTTCAAAACTAGCCAGCAATTCATCGTGGAGCTTTGGATCGTTCCATCCGTCCACGATGCCTTTGCCGGCACCCCAGGGCATGGCGCAGGTGAGGCCGTACTTTTTCAGTGTCGGCCACTCTTCCGGGCCTAACAGTTCGATGGAAGAGAGACCGATGTCTTTGGCCGCCTTGCACAAATCTTCCAGTTCAATTTTGGGATAACACCATTTGCAAACCGAGTGGTTGACATTTCCTTTCAGTTGCAAACGCTTGACATCTTCTTTCAGTTGCTCTTTGGCGATTTCGGCACGAACGACTCCGGGCAACAACACACCGGTTGACAGCAGCGCGGCGCTGCCGGCGAGATTTTTCAAAACGTTGCGGCGGGAATATTGTTGGTTCATACACGTGTATTTTAAATGGTGGATCAATTAGCGGCTGACGGTTTGTGGCTGTTTGGCGGCGCCTTTCTGGGCCGATAAAAACTCGACTAAGCTGACTAGTTCCTGCTGTGTCATGGTCTGGTGGAGGTTGGATGGCATCATCGAATTTTCCATTTTTTTTCGCGAGACGATCTCCGTTTTGTTGAACTGTTTTTTAATGCCGCCGGGAACCGTGACTTCCAGCGCATCGTCCGTTTCGCTGGCGATAATGCCACCGACATCGCTGCCGTCTTTTAGTTTAAACACATAGCCCTCGTAGCCAAAGCTGATGCCTGCATCCGGGTGAAGGATGGCCATGTACAGGGCGTCCTTCGTCAGCTTGCTGCCGATTTGCGAAAGGTCGGGACCAAAATTGGCTCCTTCGGCTCCCACCTGGTGACAGGTCACGCAGGTCTTTGCAAAGACCTGTTTGCCGACGGCCACATTACCGTTCTGCTTCACGAGTGCACTAATCGGCGGCAACGGAGCGCCATTGGCACTAGCCGTGCTGATGTACTTGAGCGCTTCCTGGCGAACGTCTTTGCGGAAAGAAGAAGAAAGCGTCATCGCAGCGGCTGGTTCCAGCTCTTTTGGCAGCCTGCCAGCTTTCACCACGTTCAGCAACCGTTCAGAACCGCTCCAGCCGGCACCGAGTGTCTTTACCGCATTTTCCCGTACGGCGAGGCTGGATTTTTTATCGGCAATAACGCTCTCAATTAAATTCATCGCTTCTGTGTTGCCGGCTTTGCCCAGCACTTTCAGGGTTGCCGATGCCGTTTGTGTGTTGGTGCTGTTGATGGCCTGCTTCAGCAAGTCCGCACCGCCCAGGTTTAACAAGAGCGTGGCCGCCTGTGCCCCGATGCTGCTGTCGGGTTGCGACAGGGCAAGTTGGTACAACGCGTCGTTCTGGTTGCGGATCCGGTAGCGTCCGACCAGGTCAACAATCTGCTGCATGCCTTTGATTGTTGGCAGTGTTTTGTCCAGCATCGCTTTCACCTTTGGCGACCGTGTAATGCTGGACGAATCCAGTTGGTTTAAAACAGTAACGATGATCTCATCTTTGTGTGCTCCGTTGTTGTCGAGCAGGGCGATCAGCGTCTTTTCTTTTGCCGGATCACTGATAAAATCAAAGGCCCTGAAATATTTCAACCGGTCGGCGCTGGCGGTGGCATCATCGCTGATGCTGCCGGCCAGGAGGGGCAGCGCCAAACCGGTCCGGGAGCGCCACACGATATCGCGACCAGCCTTTGTTGTCAACTGGTTGCCGGCCTTTGCCTGGTACGCGGCAAAGAATTGATCCCATTGCCGGTCGGCACCAATGCCCAGCGCCTCCAGGTACCAGCGATCATTGCCGTCGTATTGCATGGCCAGTTCCGCCCACAGGCCGGCCGCTTCCGGCGAGTGATTGTGATGCAGGGCAAGAGCGGCTTCGCGGCGCACCTGTGCATTTTGATCCTTCACCACGGCTTTGATAAACGGTATAACATCCGCCTGTGTTTCGACGGCTGCACGAATGGCGGCGATGCGGATATCAGGATTTTTATCCTGCAACGCTTTTTGAATATAGGTTGTCCCCTTTCCCGGAATATTGGCAAGCAGCCAAAGGGCCCGGGCCCGGAAGCGCTGGTTATCGCCGTTCCATAATTTTTGCAAGGCTGTTTCGGCCTGCACACCGGCTGTCTGCAGGCGCTGCCAGGCTAAGTAGCGGGTTGCCATGTTCGGGCTTTGCAGGGCTTGCACAGCGCCGTCGGTTGTGCTTACATTAAAGGATGGCACCTTGTAGGCGGCGCCTTTGGGTGCTATGCGAAAAATGCGTCCGCGGTTCATGTCGCCCATCTGGTGGCCACCCACACCCGGATCGTACCAGTCAGCTACGAACAAAGATCCATCGGGTGCCACGCAAACGTCCACGGGACGAAACCACTGGTCGCGAACGCCTTCTACCAGCGGCTTTATTTCCGCCTTGTAGCCGGCGCCGACGGGTGTCACGGGATAGGCCCGCACTACGTTGGTACCCGGATCGCAATGGATCATCTGGTTTTGAAACGCAGCGGGCAGCAGGCTGCCTTCGTAAACCGTCAGGCCTGCAGGCGAACCGGCGCCGTTGATCAGCAGATTGGGTATCGAACCCGGGTCGTTCTGGTGCCAGTGGCGCTTGGGGATTTCCGCCTCGAAATTGGTGCGGCGGGCACGCCAGCCGGCGCCGGTCATCTCGTCGGTGTAGCCATAGTTGCCATACTGCATGATGTAATTCACCCGGGTGCTTTGGTTACCGTCGTCATCGTTGTCCGTTTGCCAGATGGTGCCGTACGAATCCACAAAGGCTTCGTAATTGTTGCGGAAGTTGTGGGCCAGCACTTCAAGGCCCGTTCCGTCCTGGTTCATGCGAAACACCATTCCCTGGCGATAGGGATAGCCTTTCGAGTTCACCACGTTGCCGTCTTTATCGGTAAGCGGCTTTCCATCCTTGTCCATCAGTTGCTCGCCGGCGTTGCCAAAATTGAAATAGAGCTTTCCATCAGGACCGAAGGTGAAGGAATGCACGGCATGGTCGTGCTGTTCGCCGCCCACATGGGAAAAGAGCAGTTCCTTCTTATCGGGTTTGTCATCGCCGTTGGTGTCGGTAAATACAAAAACATTGGGACTGCACGAAACGATCACCTTGTTTCCAAAAACAGCAATGCCCAGGGCCGCATTGACATCGGTCCCCTGGTAAAACACTTTCGACGTATCGGCTTTGCCGTCGCCGTTGGTGTCTTCCAGGATCAGGATGCGGTCGCCCTGCTCCCGCTGCGGGTTGTCGGGGTTGAGTTGCGGACGATAGTTAAACGCCTCGCAAACCCACACACGACCTTTCGCGTCCACGTCTATGTTAGTGGGGTTGCCCATCATGGGTTCTGAAGCAAACAGGGTGGTTTCCAGTCCCTCTGCCGTTTCCAGGCCGGCCACCGCATTTTTGGGAAGGCGCTTGTCATCGTCGGATAATTTGGCATAGGCGCTGTCTCTTTCGGCCCGTGTTGTACCGGATTGATTTTTACAGGCGGCCATCGCAAGCAGCCACAAACAGCAGGCAATCGTCAGTTTCGTGTTTCGCATACGTTTGATGTATTTAAGAAATAAAGGCAGAATTGGTTACAGGCAATCGTCTTTAACAGAAGAGCAATGGTGAAAATTAATTGTTTTTTTGACACTTATAAAAACCTGTCTTTGTTTTTTTCGCAGAAATTTTCAACAGGAATCCATTAGCATAGGAACGGGTGGCCCTGTAAAGGCCTTGTGCATTGACATATCTTATCATACATCCTTATCCTGCTGCTTCTTTTGGCTAATTACGCAGAGAAATGGAAAACCTCTTTATATTTAAACGTCTTTTTTACACTTCATTACCAGGAAATAAACGATCCATGTTACCAGGAAAAAAGTTTTTGCTTGCCCTCCTCGCAGGCCTTTGTACAGTGAGTATTTTCTTTGCTTGCAAAACCGTCAAGCCACCCGTTACAGCCGCACCGGTCCTTGCTGAACCATCGGGTCCAAAACCGAGAGTGCTTGTCTTTGCGAAGACGGCAGGTTATCACCACGAGTCAATTGCAGAAGGTTTGGTAGCCATCCAGAAATTGGGAACAGAAAACAATTTTTTTGTTGACACCACCACGAATGCCGGCTACTTCACAGAAGACAGCCTGAAACACTATGCAGCTGTTATCTTTTTGAGCACCACCCAGGATGTGCTGAATGCCGACCAGCAGGTGGCTTTCCAGCGCTTTATCCAGGCAGGCGGTGGCTTTGCCGGCGTGCATGCGGCCGCTGACACGGAGTACGACTGGCCCTGGTACAATAAGTTGGTCGGCGCTTATTTTCTCAGTCATCCCCGCCAGCAAAAAGCCGTGATCGATGTAAAAGATAAAAGCCACATTTCCACCTCCTTCCTGCCCGATCGCTGGGAGCGGTTTGACGAGTGGTACAACTATAAGAGCATCCTGCCCGACCTGCACGTGCTGGCAACGCTGGATGAAAAAACCTATGAAGGTGGCCAGAACGGCGATAACCATCCCATTGCCTGGTACCACGAGGTGGACGGCGGCCGTGCTTTTTACACCGGGCTGGGACACACCAAAGAAAGCTACACCTCCGACACGCTGTTTTTGCGGCACCTGCTGAGCGGCATCCAATACGCCATCGGCGAGGCCAAACTGGATTATTCAAAAGCGTACGCCGTGCGATCACCGGACGACAACCGCTTTACCAAAACCATCCTGACCGATGATTTGAACGAACCCATGGAACTGACCGTGGCGCCGGACGGACGGGTGTTTTTTACCGAACGGGCCGGCAAGTTTTACATGTATGATCCTGTCTCCGGCAAAACGCGGCTGCTGCGTGACTTCCCGGTGAAAGCCGTTGATAAATACCTGAACGGCTTAATCGGCATTACGCTGGATCCCGATTTCAAACAAAATAATTACATCTACTTTTTCTACTCCTCTTCTACTGGTGAGAAACTGCATCAAAATATTTCGCGGTTCACGCTGACGAAGGACAACAACCTGGACACGACGTCAGAAAAGGTCATCATCACCGTTCCGATTGACGCCGAGGTCAGCGCACACACCGGCGGCTCATTGGCCTGGGACAAAAACAAGAACCTTTACATCTCGACCGGCGACAACACGGTTCCCTTTGAATCGGACGGCTATGCCCCGATCGATGAGAGGGCTGGACGGCTGGTGTACGATGCTCAACGCTCTGCGGGAAACCCGAATGACCTTCGGGGAAAAATCCTGCGCATCCACCCCGAACCCAACGGTACGTACACCATCCCCGAAGGAAACTTGTTTGCTAAAGGCACGCCGGGCACACGTCCTGAAATTTATGTGATGGGCTGCCGCAATCCCTACCGCATTTCCGTAGACACGGCTACCTCCATCGTGTATTGGGGCGAAGTAGGTCCTGATGCCGGCAACGACAGCCGTCACGGCCCACGCGGTTACGATGAATTTAACCAGGCAAAAAAAGCCGGCAATTTTGGCTGGCCTTACTTTGTCGGCGACAGCAAAGCCTACCACGATTCTGATTTTGCTGCCAAAACCGTTGGTCAACTGTTTGACGTGAATGGGCCGGAAAACAATTCACCCAACAATACTGGCGCGAAAAAATTACCAGCCCCACAAAAACCGATGATCTGGTATCCTTATGCCCGTTCGGCCGAGTTCCCCGACCTGGGTGAAGGTGGCCGCTGCGCCATGGGCGGCCCGGTGTATCACTACAATGCCAGCCTGCAATCGGCCCGGAAACTGCCGGCCTATTACGACAAAGCCCTTTTTGTGTACGACTGGATGCGCAACTGGGTGTTTGCCCTTCGCTTCGACGAAAACAACAACTACCAGCGTATGGAACCGTTCATGCTGACGAACGGTGACTTCCGCCGCCCAATCGATATGGAATTCGGTCCCGACGGCGCCATTTACATGCTGGAATACGGCTCTGTTTACGGCATCGACAACGTGGATGCTCGTCTTGTCCGCATCGATTACAACGGCGGCAACCGTGCACCGGTGGCAAAGATTTCGACCAACGACACCATTGGCCTGGCGCCCTTCACCGCATCGCTGAGCAGCAAGAAAAGTTATGATTACGACGAGAACGACAAACTCTCATACCAGTGGACGCTGAACAACCAGGTCATCTCTACGGAAGCCAACCCACGCTATACGTTTCAAAACAACGGCATTTACCACACGGTGTTGAAAGTAATCGATGCCCCCGGGAAAAGTAGTACGGATACGGTGACGATCAAAGTTGGAAACACCCTGCCCAAAGTGGCCATCCATGCGACAGACAACAGCACGTTCTTCTTTGACAAGCCAACAGCACTGAAATACGCCGTGGATGTGCAGGACAACGAGGACAAGGCGATCGACAAAAAGAAAATCAGCGTATCGCTGAAATACATTCCCAAGGTTGCCAGCGATGTTGCGCTTGTTGGTCACCAGCAGATCGAGAACTACAACTACGGCAAAAATTTAATTGCCACCAGCGATTGCAAGGCCTGTCACCAGCTGAACGGCAAGTCGGTGGGCCCCTCCTTCATGCAGGTCTCGCAGAAATACTTTGGCAACAAAGCCGCCATCAGTTACCTGGCCAACAAAATCATTACCGGCGGTAACGGCGTATGGGGCGAACACGCCATGAGTGCCCACCCGCAATTGTCAAGAGACGATGCAACGGAAATTGTAAAATATGTGCTCTCGGTTTCAAACCAGAAAGCAGACGTCAAGCTGCCGCAACAGGGGTCGGTCGTTTTAAAAGAGCATATCGGTACCAGTGAGGAAGGCCGTTATTTGCTGACCGCTTCCTATACCGACAAAGGCGGCGCCATTACCCCGCTGACCGGTAAAGATGTCCTGGTTCTGCGTCCGTCGAAAGTGCAGGCCGAGAGTGCCGATGCCGTGAGCAACCTGCAAAAAAATGAACGGGGGCTTGGCCGCATCAACAACAAGTCGTATTTCGTTTTAAAGAACATCGACCTGAAAGACGTCAACCAGCTTACCTATCGCTACTCGTCGAAGGATTACGATGCCGCAATCGAGGTACACACCGATGCCGCCAATGGACCGCTGATCAGCACCGCTGCGTACAAGGCAACCGGCGCCTGGAACCAGTTTGCGGAAGTGAGTGCGACTGTGACCGACCCCGGAGGCAAGCACGATCTTTATTTTGTGTTTGTGAAGAACGAGGAACCCAACCGCAATTTGGCGTCGCTCGACTGGATCAAATTCGACGGCGGGAAAGAAGTAAAAATCCCGGCGCCGGTTGCTTCTGCAAAAAGAAAGCAGGCCGCCTCTGTTAAAAACAAGGAAACAGGTAGCACTGCAGCTACTATAACAGGACCGGAAAAGAAAGCAACTAAATCGCTGGGTGCCGCTTTGATTGCCAGGAGTGACTGCAACACCTGTCACCGCGTTAACCAAAAGCTCGTTGGTCCTTCGTTTACGGAAATTGCCAAACGGTACAAAACGCAGGCGGCGGCCAGCCGCCTTGCCGACAAGGTCATCAAAGGCGGCGCTGGCAACTGGGGCCAGGTACCCATGACGCCGCACCCGCAATTATCAAAAAAAGAGGCAACGGAAATGGCGAAGTATATTCTTTCGGTCAAACGGTAATTATCTGTAACAAACACGTTCGTTTTCAAAACGAGAAAGCCTCCGACTAACGGAGGCTTTCTCGTTTATTGAAGATTATAGTCATGCCATTCTTCAAAGACCTGTGCAGTTAACTCTCCCGCTTGCCGTGTAACAGCAGATCCATCGCATGCTGAAACGAGCCAGCCCGGGTAATCTCGCCGGAATTCACAAAGAAAATTTCGTCCGCATTCTCGATGGTATTCAGCCGGTGTGCGATGATGACACGGGTGGTTTCCCCGGGAAGCTTTTTCAGTATGCCTTCTAAAAGCTGTTCCGTCATCGTATCAATGTTAGCAGAGGCCTCGTCCAGGATAAGCAGGTCCGGTTTTCGCAAAACGGCGCGAATAAA
Organism: Flavisolibacter nicotianae; assembly: GCF_003628535.1. GTDB lineage: Bacteria > Bacteroidota > Bacteroidia > Chitinophagales > Chitinophagaceae > Flavisolibacter > Flavisolibacter nicotianae. Next base: position 330,064 of record NZ_RBCI01000005.1, on the reverse strand, counting down.
AGCCACCAATTGCTTTTGCCCTAGGCTGATGGATTCGCCGCCCGATTGCACGGCGGTGTCAAGCCCTGCTTCAAATTGCTGCAGCAATCCACCAAGGTTTTCTTCCTTCAACAGTTGCGTTAATTGTTCATTGGAAAAATTACGGTATTGTTCATTGCCGTACAAAATATTTTCCCGCACGGTGCCGGTGAACAAAAACGGATCCTGCAAAATAAAGCCGATCTTTTTTGTTCGCTCTGCAGCGCCGTAAGAGCGGATATCTTTTCCATCGAGTAACACCACACCTGTTATCGGATCGTAGAGGCGTGCGATCAGGGAAGCCGTCGTGGTTTTGCCACCGCCGGTGGGTCCCACCAGGGCATAGGTCTTGCCCTTTTCCAATGTAAAACTGACATGATGCAACACCTCTTTTCCATTGGGATAACCGAAGGATACGTTCTGAAATGAAATGACCGCAGGAGACGTCGTTTCCACTGCCTCACCAATCGTCACCAAATCGGTTTCCAGGGAGAGGATTTGCGAGATCCTGTCCCACCCTGCCATGGCCAGTTGAAAATTGGTCCACACGGCAGCCAGCTGCCGCAAGGGGTTGTAGAAACTGTTGACATACGAAAGAAAACTAATCAGCAGGCCAACGGTAAAAGCGCCGGTTGTGATGAAGTAGATACCAAATGCCAGTACCAGCAACTGGCCCATGTGCGCCATCAATCCATAAACCGGGATAAAGATGGTATTGGCCACACCGGCACGGATCGCAGTCGTATAGTTTTGCTGGTTCACCTCCTCAAAGCGCTGGCGGAAATAATCCTTCCGGTTGAAAGCAACGATCACTTTGAAATTATTCAGGCTCTCCTGGATCTCCGCACTCATGCCGCCCACAGTTTGCAGGTTCACGGCATTCCGTTTCCTGATCCACGGCGAAACAGCCCTAGTCAGTATAAACAGCAAAACCGCCGGCGCCAGGGCTGTTGTGCCCAGCCGGAAATTGATGGACAACAAAAAGATGCTGGCACCTGTCATCAAAAAAATACTGCTGACAAACTGCATCAGTGACTGCGATAAAAACAGGTTCAATTTATCCGTGTCGTTGTTGATGCGTGAAATAAGATCGCCGGCTTTGTTCTGGTTAAAAAACGCTACAGGCAGTTCCTGCAATTTCTGAAACAGGGCGTTGCGGGTGTTGAACAGGATGCGTTGACCGATGCCGCCCATCAATCGTGTTTGCAGGTAACTGGTGACAAAGGCCACCAGGTACATGGCGCACAAAATGCCGGCAAACACCAGTACCATATGATATTGTTTGGATTGCACATGGTGATCGATGGTATAACCAACCACCAGCGGACCGGCCAGGTTCAGGGTGGAATTGAGCAAAACGGCCAGCAGGGCAAAAATGAAAACCTTTCGTTCCCCCGACATCAGGGCCAGCAGCTTTTTGACCTGGGCAGCCGTGGATGGCTTTGCCGGTTGTTTTTCGCCGGGTTGATTAAGATTGTAATTCATACTGACTGGTGCTTCTTTGGGATTGATAAAGCTGAACGTATTCGGGGCAGGTATTCAGCAGGGTTTCGTGTGTGCCGGCAGCGATCAGCTCACCTTCCATGAGCAGGATGATCTGGTCGAAATGTTCCACCGACGCGATTTTCTGCGTCACGGAAACCAGCGTGATGCCTTCGTAATTCGCCTGCACATTTTCCAGGATTTTTTGCTCGGTACGGGTATCTACCCTTGCGGTAAAATCATCCAGCAACAAAATTTTCGGGTTGACAGCCAGGGCCCGGGCCAGCATCAGCCGCTGCTTTTGTCCGCCGGATAGCGACGTGCCTCTTTCGGCCACCACCGTATCCAGTCCTTGCGGCAGGCGTTCGATCAGGTCAGCCAGTTCCGAGGTGGCAATGGCTTTTTGCAACAGGTCATCCGTTACGGTGTTGCTGAACGCGATGTTTTCCCGTATGCTCAGGTTAAACAGAACACTGTCCTGAAAAACGAATCCGACCTGGTTGTGCAGGGATTCTTTTTCATAACTGTTGATGTTGATACCATCGTAGGCAATGATGCCGGACGTTGGCTGGATTAGTCCCGTGAGCAAATAAAGCAACTGCGTTTTCCCGGCCGCCGTCGGGCCGATGATCGCCGTTTTTGTCCCGGCTTTTACAGAGAAGGAAATATTTTTCAGCGCCTGCTTTTCACCAAAGGTTAGCGCCAGGTTTTGCACGTCGATGTTTCCTTTCAACAGGTCCTTCACCACACCTTTTTCTTCTACGTCCGGTGCCTCCAGCACAAACCGGATTCGCTGGTACGATGCCGATGCCTGCGCCATCACGCTGCTCATAAAGCCAATGATGATGATGGGAAAAATGAGAATGAAAATATAGTTGTTGAAAGCGGCCAGTTCACCCAGTGTCATGGTTCCGTTGATCACAAAATGACCACCCAGTGCCAGGATTGTCACTATGGAAAGGTTGGCCACCAGGTTGATGACCGGGATCAGTGCCGCAAACAATTTCAAGATGCCGATGCCCACTTCTTTTGCATCACTGCTGGCCGAAAGAAATTTCGTGTACTCCAGTTGCTGGGAATTGAAGACGCGGATCAGCGCGGCGCCGAAAATATTTTCCGTGATGATCCTGTTCAGCCAGTCAATGATCTCGCGGCCCTTTTTGAACAGCACCCGCACTTTTCGAAGCACGACAAAAAAAGTTCCGCCCAGGATGGGGATGATCGAAAGAACGGCCAGCCCAAGTTTCCAGTTGATGCTGACCAGCAAAACGCTGGCACCAATAATGATGAACAGAGAGGAAAAAAGGGAAACGATGGCCTGCGACACAAACAGCTTGATGGAGTCTACATCCGAGGTCAGGTTGGTCAGGAGTTTGGCCGGGTTGGCCTGCTGCACCGACGCATAACTCTGCCGGGAGATCTTTTCCGAGAGGCGGCTGCGCAAATCTCTCGCCACTTTTTCCGATGCATAGGTTTGCAGAAGCGTTTGCAAACTGGTAAAAACAAAAATGCAAAGCGCTGCGGCCAAAAACCGGAAGATCACCGCTTTGAGCACAAAGCTGCCGCTGGCATAATCATCGATGGCCTGCGCAATGATCTTGGGCACCCAGAGGTTGATGCCGTTGCTCAAAAGGGCAAAAAGCAGCAAGAGGCTCGCCATGCCTTTGTACGGTTTCAGTAAACCGAACAGGCCGGGTTTGCCTTTGGGAGAAGGCCGTTTATCGTTCTTTTTTTCCATGAAAATTGTTGCGGAATAAGCCTATGAAGTTATTGGAAGAAAGGTGATTTTGCTACAGCACGGACCAAACCTTACTCAAAATCTGCTTGCATGCAATAGAAAATACGGCTGACGAAAACTGTCTACGCAACAAAATGTCATGGTGTCAAACATTTCATGCTTCGTTTGACAAACGCTTCTTCCGCAAAATAAGCAGGCGAATTGTAAAGACGATCAGGTCGTGATGTGTTGCCAGATAATATCGTAAACATCTGTTGCAACAAGATCATTCTGCGTAACAGGAAGATCTGCCATGAGTACGGGATGAAAGGCTTTGTCTTCCACCAGGCTACCGTGCGAACCCTTCACCAACGTGGCATCCAGTGGAATGACATCCATCACATAACGAAAGCCGGCTTTTTTGCGCAGCAGTTTGTACGCGGCACGGGCCTTGGAAGTCATGAACAGTTCCACCGGGTCGTAGCCCGGCTTTTTATGAATATCCACCACCCTCGCATAATCCGGTGCCTTGTCATCGTCGAGCCAGAAATAATAGGTGAACCAACTGTTTTGATCTGCCATCAACACCAGGTCGCCTGCCCGTTCGTGGTCGATGTGATACTGCTTTTGTGCATCGCGGTCCAACACCAACGCGACTCCCGGAAGTCCTTCCACTAACCGGCGCACCTGCGGGGCAACAGAATGATCGTTCAGGTAAATATGCGCCACCTGGTGATCGGCCACGGCAAAGGCTTTCGACGCACCAGCATCCAGCAATTCCAACCCGCGTTCGACACGGATGCCCAGCAAGCCGTTTTCCCGCAACAGGCGGTTGATGTGGATAGGCCGGTTGACATTGGTAATCCCGTATTCCGACAGCAAAATGATCCGGGCATTTTTTGCTTCGTAATGTGTCACCAGTTGTTCCACCACCCTGTCAATTTCACCAAGGTCTTTGCTGATCGCGGCCATATCCTGCCCGTATTTTTGCAGCCCGTAATCGAGGTGCGGCAGGTAGATCAGCGTCAGGGTCGGGTCGTATTTTTTATCGGTATAGATGGATGCATCGGCAATCCATTGCGTCGACGTGATATCGGCACCCGGCCCCCAGAACTTGAACAACGGGAACTGCCCCAGTTCTTTTTGCAGTTCATCCCGCAGACCCGCAGGTTCCGAATAACAATCGGGCATCTTGCGGCCATCCGCCAGGTAATTGGGACGCGGCGTCACGGAGAATTCCGCACTTGAATACATGTTGTACCACCAGAACATTTTCGCAGTGGTGAACGAAGGATCGAGCTTTTTTGCCCGCTCCCAGATCTTTTCGCCCTGCACCAGTTTGTTCGACTGCTTCCAGAATTTGATCTCGCAATCGATACGGTCGTACCAGCCGTTGCCAACAATACCGTGCTCACCGGGCCATGTGCCGGTAAGGTAAGTGGACTGTACCGACGTGGTCACAGCCGGCAGCATAGGTGCAACGGTTTTCAGGCTTTTTTTTGCTGCGTAGCTTTTTAAAAACGGCGTGTGTTCCCCGATCAGGGAAGACGACAGGCCGACAATATCGATGACAACCGTTTTATGCATGGTTTGTTTGCGTCGTAGCGACAGGTTCTTGTTGTAACAGGTTTAATACAAATTCCAGTTCACGGACAATGGATTCATTCACCGGAAGCTGCATTTCCTTTGGCAATACTTCCCATGTGTACGTTTCCACCTCCAGGTGCGCAGTGAACGGCTGCTGTTTCTGCAGCGCCAGCACTTGTTCAATATCCTTTTGGGTTGATTGCAGCACGCCATAATTTTCGATGAACAGGGGCACATGAAAATGAGCCCGCCATTCGGTAGTGGCTGCATTGTTCGCATCAGCGAGAGCATCGGGAAGATCGGCATAACGTTTCAGCGTTTCGTCTTCCTGCCTGGCTACCACCTGGTGCAGGTATACCGGTTCGTTGAATTGTTGAAAGGCTTCTATCACCGCTGTTCTTCTTTCGCGATCTTTTGGCAGAACTGCCTTCAGGGCTGCACTGATCTGGATCTTGCCAACGTTGATTCCCAGATCCCGCAACTGCTGCACCGTGGCTTCGTGGCTTTCGTAGCCCACGGCAAAATGACACACATCATAGCACAATTGCACATGGTCTTTTACAGCAGCAGTCGCCTGTTCGTTATCAAAGCCAAACTTCTCCTGCAGGTAAAGAACACCCATTGGCAACAGGTACTGTGTGTACCACTCGAAGAACGCTTTGCCGTCGCCTAACAGGCCGTCGGGTTCGGGCTCAATGTCCAGGTGAATGCGTTTGCCGGTGGATTTTTCAATCGCAACCAATTGCTCCACCACCTGCAACAGGTGGAACGTCGCTTTTTCATACACCGCATTTACTTCTTCATCTCTGTGCCAAAAGCAATACGACAACGGTGAGGTCGAAATCCCTCCTTCCATGCCGTCCGGAAGCAAAGCCGCCAGGGTCTGCGCCAGGCGAATGGTATACTGCACCCGATCGGCTGTGGTCCAATCCGGCGCATGCACCTGGTCTTTCACCACGGTATGATGAAATCCACCGTAAGGAAACCCGTTCATCGTAAACACGTAACAATGGTGTTGTGTCAGCCACTGCTGAAACGAACGGAGGTTTTCTTCCTTGCGCAGTTCCAGGCTTGCGGTGTTGGATAACCGTAAACCGATCCCGAACGCCTGGCCCGGCGCTATTTTTTCCTTAATGAATGGAATATGTTGCTGCAACTGCGCAAAATGATCACTCCAGCTTTCGCCGGGATGGATATTGCTGCAATAGGTTAAATGTCCGTAAGGTGTTTGCATACTCAACGCTATTTTGAATAGGCTTTCAGCCAGTCGCTGGCCTGGTGCAAGAGCTGTACATCCAGTTCGTGCACTTCTTCGCCGGTGCCAATGGCCGTCAGCAGCATGATGGTGAGCTTTCCGCCCAGGTGTTCCCGGAATTCATTCAAGCCTTTCAGTACCGGGCTTTCGTCATTGCTGATCTGCATCAGTGGATGCGTGACGGCAAAACCAAGATTTTGCAGGAGGTCGACAATTCGCCTGGCCTCGTCTTCCGTCAGCCGGCCGGAAAGGGCGGAATACACGCTGTCGAGTGCAATGCCCATGGCCACCGCTTCGCCATGCCGGATGGTAAAATGGGAAAGCTGCTCCGTTTTGTGGGCACTCCAGTGGCCAAAGTCCAGCGGACGGGAAGAGCCCATTTCAAACGGGTCGCCGCTGGCAATATGCTCCAGGTGCAATTGTGCGCAGCGCCTGATCAGGTACTGCATTGCTTCCATAGTACGGCCGGCCAGTGCAGCCGCATTTTCTTCCAACCAATAAAAGAACTCCTTATCCTTAATGAGGGCCACCTTCGCGGCTTCCGACATTCCCGACCGCCATTCTTCTGTTGATAGAGTTGTCAGGAAATGGGCATCATTGAAAACCGCAACCGGTGGGGCAAAGGTCCCGAGGAAATTTTTCTTGCCGCGGTAATTAATCCCGTTTTTCACGCCGACACCCGAATCATTTTGGGCCAGTACGGTCGTGGGGATACGGATGTGGCGAATGCCGCGGTGCGAAACCGCCGCCGCATAGCCCACCAGGTCCAACACCGATCCGCCGCCAATCGCCACAATGTAGGAATGACGGTCGATCCCGTAGTCATTCACGGCTTCGACAATTTTGTCAAAAAGCAACTCATTGTTTTTGGCACCCTCGCCGCCCGGTATCACCAGGATATCTTCAGCCAATGTAAATAATGACTCTTCCTTGAAATAGGCTTGGATCTGATCCTGCAAACCCGGGTGTGCGTTGGCCACGCCTTCATCTATAACAAACAGCAGTTTTTTAGCAGCATCGCTTGCCTGGCTGTTCAAAAAGTTTCTGAAAAGGGGGTTTTCAGCGGCAAACAACTGTTCCGTAAAAAACACCTTGTATTCAAATCGCACACTAAATGATTGCTGTAAATAATCCATAGCGCTCCTGGCTTCCGTTCGACTGTTGTGCACAAAATCGGTTGTAAAATGACGTAGTGGAAAATTCCATTTTTTAGAGGTCCAATTGTACAACTTTATTTTTATTTCTGTCATGCATTAACCTTTTTCCCATGCAAGGCCGAAAACGGAAAGGTGCTGCGTATCCAAACACCAGCCCGATAACTGGTCGCAGCCCGGATGCACCAGCGCAACGTGCAAACGAGCGGATGTTGGCTACCGGTAGAAACCGCTTTAGTTTATGAATAAATAATATTCTTTTTTATCTATACTTTTATAACTGCTCTCAGGCACCAAAGCACTATATGTGATTGTTGAAATGAGGCAAGCCAACAGCTTCGACTTGTGCTGCTAGTATAGTTCCTTGTGCAAGGATTGCTAAAACCGCTCTACACAATGAAGCTCAGTATCGTTGACTTGCTCCAACCTGCCTTCGGCTTCGGTTTGTTTATAGATAACGTGCCTGCCGCAGGAATCAGCCAGTTGCCCAATGTTCCCAACAGCTTGTTGCCGTCGATCCCTTCATCCGTTCGCAATCTTCTTGCGGCGCTTAGCGTAGAAGAATTGCACATGGCGCATGATGACCAGGCTATCGTTTACTTCGGCAGGGTTCAGTTGCTAGGCGACGGCCTGCTGGAAAATGCGCCGGTGTACAAAGCGCCTTCGGGACATTTCATCGAGCCGGGTGATCTTGGCTTTCAATTCCGCATCACTTTTCCCCGCATCGGCTCCGCCGGTATTTCCGGTCATCTTGCCTCGCTTTCCAACAACGCCGACGCCAACGATCTAAAGAACCTGCTCAACCGTCTCGGCGGTACCGGCCCAAGCAGCATTCCCAGCGATTTCCCGAATAAAAATTTCCGGATAGAACTGCTTTTTAATTCCATCATTCTTCATTTACCCAATGATAAGTTCCTGCCTGCAAAACTTGCCGCGGATGGCTGGCTGGAGCGTGATAATACCTTTGACGAGGTCACCATCAGCCTGCCCAAAATCGCGATGATCATCACACAGAACGCAGATGATTACTGGCAAACAGACGTGAGCTTCGACGGCTGGGGAATCAGCAGCATGGACGACCAGTTTGACAAGGCAGCAGGTGAACTCATCACCATGAAACCGGCACTCTGCCTGCACAAAAGCAATACGGTTGGCTTTGGGTTAGAGAAGATCGTGCTGGACCTAAGCAAGGATTTTACACCGACGGAAATACTGGAAGCAAATTTTGGCGTGGGCGATGAATTCAAAGGGTTGTGGATGCCACAGGTGCGGTTCTTTTTGGCACCGCACGGGCTGAAAGGAATGGCGTTTGACACCTGGGGCGAAAACCTGCTGATTGATTTTGACCAGGGACTTAGTGGCGAAATTGGTGCGGAACTTGTCAACAACACCAACCGTGCGCCGCTGGAAGTTGACATTGTTTTTTACGAAGGCAAAACCCGTAAAGCGCCGACAAAAAAGGAAACCGACAAGGTGGTCAACAACAATACTACCCGCAAGAGTTTCATTTTTACGCTTAACGATGCCGAAATGCAGCTGCGTATTCGTGGTGGTAAAGCGCCTTACGCTATCGTTGTAAAACGGGATGGCTCCACCATTACGCCAGTGCCTTTCAATGGCGATCAGAACAGGCTTCGCTATCCACTCGGTGCAACCGGTGCAGGTTTGGCAAATGTCTCCGTTCATGTAGAGGACAGCCTTACCCCTACGAAACGTTTCTGGCAGGAAGATATCGAGGTCAGGTTCCTCGATTCCCTGCAGGCACGCGGCACCAAAGAAAAGATCCCACAAGATGCGCAACTGGTGCCAAAAGCAGGCGACGAGGGTTATGCTATTGAACTTGCTCCTCAACAGAAAGACCCCGATGCCGTACTGGTGCAAACCCAACCCGATTTTGGCAAGCTTTCCATTGGCGGCAACGAAATCCCGCGCCGGAGCGACGGCACCTACCGTATACCTGTCGAAAAGGGCGGCGCACACCAAAACCTGCAGGCTACCTGGACGGGTACGCAACCCGAACTGTTTAAAGAATACAAGCCGCAGGAGGAAGTGTCCGAACAGCGTGCCACCCCTGGAGAAAACACCATTTCGCTCCAGTTTGAATTCAAGCACCCGGTGGACCAGAAAGAAGCGGATAAATATTTGGAGGGCTTCAAGGGAAATGCTACGCTCAGGGCACGCATCAAGCAATTTTTGGACAGGCGGGCCAACCGTGGCATTCAAATCTTTGGCTATGCCAGCTACGAAAAAAAAGACGATACCGAACACGAAGACCTGAACAGGGACTTGTCCCAACGGCGTGCGGATGTTTTTAAAAAGCTAATTGAAGATGTCGGTGCACCTGCATCTGTTCCGGTTACGGTCCAGGATTTCTTCGGAACAAGCGTCGCCAAAAAATTTGACAGGCCACCCAAAGACAGGGACTACTTCACGGCTGTGGCCACTTATGTAGACCCGCTGCCCCCGCCGGTCAAGTCGGCGCACGCCGAAGTATTCCGCCCCGCAGATGATGAAATCACCAAGCCTTCACCAGCCGACCCCTCGCCTTCACCGACGGAACCGAAACGGCCGTCTGCCTTCCGCCGGCTTAGTACCAAAGTCCGTTTTCAACGCAACAAATTGGTGCTGATTGAAGTTGCCGGCGAATTTGATGTACGGGATGAAACCAAGGAAAGCGGCAAGCTGATTCAGAACAGCGCATCGGGGAATGGCACGGATAGCGACATTGCAGCGCTGGCCAACAGTGTGACATCGACCCCCGACGCATCGGCGGCAGCAAAAAAAGACAAGGACACGACCGGTACCATCACACCCGAAAACCAGGGCGTGCTTGATTTTAAGATCAGCATTCTCTACGACGAAGCAACCGACCGGCTTAGCCAAACGCTTTCCGTTGGCTTTGATAAAAACAATGTAAAAGACGGCTTTGTTTTCATTCGACCGGCTACAGAAACGTCGCTGGCCAATACGATGGCCAGCCTGCTGCTGTTTGCCCCCCTGATCCAGGGCGGCATTGAGGCCGTACAGCAGGCACAAAACGATGAAGACAAAACAAAGGCGATGATCATTGCCGGCGCAGAAATCGGCGTGGCAACGACTCTTGGACTGGTTGCCATCAGGATGGACAGGTTTACCCTTTTTGGCGCCGATCTTTCGTTTTCTGAAATATCGCCCAGCATCAATATTTTCCGGGCAGAGCAGTTGACAGACCTCGGCTTGCTGGCCGATTACGGTGTTGACTTTAAAATCAACATGAACCTTTTCAACCTGCTCACCATAAAAACCAAAGACGCCGATGCCAACGGGAAGCCGCTCAATCCGCCGAGAGCCCGGTACAAAGCAATTGGCTTCAACCTCCACGTGGACGAGGCAACAAGGGAGGTTTCTTACCAACCCATATTTGATACCAGCAAAGGCTACGAGCTAAGCCTTGGCGACCCGGGGGCGCTGGAAGTTTTGGTTGGCAGTACGAGCCTGAATAACCTCCTTCGCATTTTAACGGCAAGGCTCAGCCGGGAAAACCCACTGACCTTTGAAGCCGACCTTGCACTGAATGTCAATCTTGGTATCATCACCGTGGACACCCTGCGGGTACGACTGCGGATCTTCCGGGAACTGCAGCCCGTAAAAGTGGTTCCGGAAATCATTCCGACCAGGGTAACGGTCAACATTCCGGCCGCCCTTTCCGGTACCGGTTATCTTGATTTTGGCAATAGCAGCAGTACCGGCACTGTACCGGGTGCCAGCGGCGGATTCCAGGGATTCGTGGACGTCACGGTCATCCCTGTGAAACTGCGTATCGCGGCCGCTTTGGGCATTAAGCCGATCAATGAAAACGGGCGGGAAGCGACGGCATTTTTCCTTGGCCTGGTCGTGGAATTACCTGCAGCGATTCCGCTTTTGAATACAGGCCTTGGGATTTATGGATTCCTCGGCTTGTTTGCCATGCACTACGAACGAAAAGAGTCCGCACAGGTACCGGGTCAATTGCCACCGGCGCTGGGCTGGTTTTACGATACGGTGCACGGCAACGTGATCGACATACAAAACGGCTGGCAGCCCAAACTGGACAAATGGAGTTTTGGCCTTGGCGTGGTACTCGGCACGATGGAAGGCGGCTTTGTGCTGAACATGAAAGGCATGTTTATCCTGGAACTGCCGGGACCCCGCATTCTGATTTTGGTCAAAGCAAGCCTTCTGTTTCCCAAGCCCGCTGACGTAAAAGCAGCAGGCCAAAATAAAAGTGCAGGCATCCTTGCCGTTGTCGACCTGGATTTCAACCTGCAACGGCTGACCATCGGCTTTATTATCGAATACAATATCGAGAAAGTACTAAGTCTACGCATTCCCGTTGTGTCAGGATTCAGTTTTACCAATTCGAAAGACTGGTTTGTTGACCTGGGAAACAACGTGTTGCCAGCCGAGGCACTGATCCTCGGTATTGCCCGCGGGTATGCTTACCTGATGATTCACGGCAACGGGATCCAGGACTGGCCCAAGCCGGGTGACCACAAGTTAACGGGCTTCTCAATTGCACTGGGCATCGGCGCCTCGCTGGTCTTTGGTAAAAAGAGCAGCGGTCTTTACCTGGAAGTCCGCGGCGACCTTGCGGCCGGTGTTTCCTTCTCACCCCTGCATTTTTTTGGATTGCTGGAATTGAAGGGACAGTTACACCTGTGGATTGTTTCAATTTCAGCCGAAGCAGATCTCGAAGTAGAAGGACCCACTCCGCATACCTATATCCACGGCAAGGCCTGTGGCAAGGTGAGCTTTTTCTTCTTTAGCGTGAAGGGTTGCGTAAACATTGAAATCAACAGCCCGGTTTCGGTTCAGCCGCCACCCGACCTGCTGACTTCCCTGACCCTGGTAAGCCGGAGTTCGGCCCTGATGGAAGGACAGGGTGTGGACCGGCCGATCGACTGCGCTCTAGGAAAAGCGGCGGTAAAGAATACCAGCGATCCGGTGCCAACGGTTCCTATTGACAGCATCCCGGTTCTTAATCTTTTTGCCACGCCTGATGTGCAGGGATGCACCACCTTTACCGATGCCATCCCGCAATCGGGCACCCTTACACAGGATGGATGGGTAAGCGTCGGCGCCAAACGTTTTGTGCGCTACAAGCTAACCAGTCTTTCACTCAGTCAACCCTTGCTGGAGAACAGCAAGCCAAAGCCCGTTAATTTCTGGAAAAAGCCCACCGACAAGCCGGGTGACGACGAAAGCAGCGTGGATCTTGCCTTGCTTAGCTGGAGCCCCGATCCAACGCCCCGGGCCGTGCAACGCAGCAAAGAGTTGACGGATACTGTCACGGACCGGTGGGAAATCGTGTGCAAACAAATAGCACCGGCTACCAGCGTACTGTATACGTTTAATCAAAAACCGTTGGGCTTAAGTGATGCGGGGTGGAAACTAGCCGGTGTTGCCTTTCCCGATCCGCCAGGCACCGTTCGCAGTAAACCGGCCGACACCGAACTGTTTGTTTTTGAAAACCGTTTTCCCACTGATTTGCCGGGTATTTTGGAAGCCTGGCTCTCCATTCGCAAAACCATCCTGACCCATGCCAAAGTAATTGGCGCAAACGTGCAGGAAGGTGCGGCACGATTTGGCCGGGTGCTCCAACTTCCGTTTGAAGCTGCTATCACAAATCCTGTTGACACGCAACCGGACCTGCCTCCGGAAACGAAAGAAGCCATTGCAAAATTCGAAGCCGAGAATATCCTCATCGATGCAGGCGAGTTGGTTGGCGCAGAACTGTTTCTCGCCCTTGCGCAAAAACTGGTACTGCCCGAAAAAACGCTGATCCGCACCCTGGACAAAGATTTCAATGTCCTCTCGGAAAAAACCATTACAGACACCGGCTTTACCGACGTTAAGCTGCCAACCGACCTGCCGCCAAACTGGCTCCTGCCATCCGGTCCGTGGACACAGGGCGTGGCTAAAATCTGGCTGCTCCTGGAGCAACTGGACAAAAGCCAAAGCCGTTTGCGGCGCATGCTGGTCCATTACAAAGGCATGCCGGGCATGCGTTACATCATGATCGTCACCCGGCGCACCAAACCCATGACCGAGCCGCCGTCGGCGCTCTTGTGTGCTATTGAGAGCCTCACCGCAGCTGAATTTCAGCGGGAAGAACACGATACGCACACCCAGCAAAGCGACAAGGACCAGTTGACAGATGCTTTACAGGGAGAACCGCTCCGCGCCTTGCTCAAGCCCAACACAACCTACGAGTTGACGGTGAACTACCAGTTCCAGCGCAAGGACGAGAAAGGATTGGTCGACGCCAACTTTGTCGCAGCCCCGGCCAAAACCTTTGTCTTTAAAACCGATGCCAATGCGCCGCAGCGCCTCGACCCATGGGTGCTGTTTACCACACCGCAAAATGACATGCGCTATCATTTTAAGAATGAGCCTGTGCAGATTTACCTCAACGACGAAAGTGTCATCCAGCTCTTCAAGGCCTACGGCATTAATCTTCTTGCAAAAGTGCTGAAGGCAAACGGCGCCCACCCGGCAGTTGACCCGCCAAAGATGCAGATTGACCCGGCAAACGTTTCGCAGTTTAAAAAGATCCGTGCCGCCGTCAAAACACCTTACCTGCACACCTTGGAAGAAGTACAGCGAGACAAGCTTCCCTGCATCAACGACAGCGGGCAACGGGAAGAACATGTTGTGTTCACGATTGGCGTTGACCTCCTGTTGAACACAGAATACACAGTTGAAATTGCCAGGCAGGGCGACGTAATTGATCCCAACAGCAACACGTACCGCACACCTTTGTACAAAATGGCCTTCCGTACCAGCCGCTATGCCAGCGCCGAAGAATTTGGAAAGCTGATCAAGGCCACCTACAGCACTACCCGGCTGTTAAAAGACAACCTTGCCGCCCTGCCGGATGAATGCACGGATGCGGAGATGCAAACAGCCTTGCTGGATGCAGGCCTGCCAGCACTGGCCGCAGCGGACAATATTGTTGTTTCGTTGCTGTGGAGCAGCAAGGTGGTGAGCAGCGTTCTGGTCACGACGCTGGAGGCCGTATACATCGATACACCGGAACCCCATTGGCGCAAACGGCCCTACCCCGCAACGGAAACCATCGTGGCCGACAGCGGCGATGTGAAGCACTGGGTGATGAAAGACAAACTTGAACTGGAACTGCTGGAAGCTCCGGATACAAGCGTTGTGCAGAAGATTTCCCGTACGCAGGGCGGCACGCGGACTATTGTTTACCTAAAGCCCGATGCGCGGGGCAGGCAAATCCACCTGCAACTGAAAAAACACATCTTCACCCATGTGGAAGAAGAATACGGACAGGCAGGACATTTTGCGCTGCACGACGCGATCAACATGACATTGCCCAAACTGGCACCCTGGGAGGAAGAAGATTAATCACCGAAAAAATTCAACATGGCAAGAAAGATTGCGCCCATGAAAATCGAGTGTGAAGCGGCTTTTGCGCCGGCAGCCTACAACCAGGATGGCGGCATGCGCACCTTCAAGGCGGAAGAAGTTAAACGGCTGATCGATGCGTTGGGCTTTGATATCAAAACCGAATTTCCCGCAGCCACGGTTCCCATTGGTTTACGCTGGCGTGTATCCCCCGGTCTCGGCCTGCCCATTACACCCTTTACGCTATACCGGAAAGAAAAGAAAACCTCGCTTGTACCGGAAGCCATTGTACTGGCAGGAATGACAAACGGCGTGGCTTTTCAGAACGGACCTTTTTTCCGCGTGATGATCACGGTGAAAAACAGTCAAAGCTCTCCTGCCAATTACACCATTGCCCCGCTGGATGCCGAATTCCAGGACTACAACGGGAAGAAGCAATTCTTCAACAGCATCGCGGCCGGCAACAGTTTTTCTTTCCTGGTCGACCAGCCCTATCTCGGTGGTTTGCGTATCAACGGCGGTGGATTTCAAATTACGGCAGCTACAGGCATCACGATGTTGAATTACGTGAACGACCCGGCCTGGAAGCGTATTCAGATTGTTGGTTTGCCCTTCACCGCTGGCAGTATAGACGAGACTTTGTACAGCACCACGCCGCAGGGCTATATCAATGCTCTGCAAACGCCGGATGTGGCGTGCAGGCAACGGGCCGATATTTATAAATTGTTTTACAAAGACCCGCCACCCACGGCACCCGATGGTGTTGCGATCCCGCTTTGGAAGGTGCCAACCGGTACCGAGCTGGTAAAATCGTATCAACAAACGGTGGCCTTGAAAAACTGTATTACTGGTACGCTGAACGACATCAAAGAGATGCTAACTCAAGTGTACAAGACAGCACCAGACTTGTTATTAGGGCTACAGGAAAACTATGTGAAAGAAATGCAGACACTGGGGGTTGTCGATCCCGCCAATCCCGCTCCGCAGGAAGATGGCACTTTTCAACACCCCGTTTGTGCAGCGACCATTTTGACCGCGGCAACCGACTGCTGGCATGCGTTGGGCCTGGGTTTTGGAACGATAGATTTCTTACCCCTGGGCGCCGCCGTTCCAGGCATTGCTGCCATTGCATTGCCGGGTAACATCCATGCCTTCGATTACATGATCAGTGCAACGTTCCGTACACCGGTTCTGCAACTGGTACCCGAGCAGGAAGGCTTTGCGATCTCCTACAAGTTGAAATTCAAAAACTTTGTAGAAACCGAGTATGCCACGATCAGCCATTTTGATATTCAAAATCCGCTTCCGCCTTCTGCGCTGCAGGCCGATACCATTGGGCAAAACAGGCCGCTTGTGCGGGACGATAACGACTACGAACATGTGCGCCTAAGCTGGCAACGGCCGCCCATCCAGGACAGGAGTCCGCTTTGTTACGCGATTGCTTTTAAGAACAACACCGGGCCTGGCACCAACATCAAATTTCTTAACCAGGAACGTCCGTTTATAGCCGGCAAGAACATGCCCTATGTACCCGCACTTCGTGCCGATGAAAATGCCGTTGACCCGCCCGGCCGCGACGGCAGCGGGTTTGAGCGTTTTCACCACGACCGTTCCGCCGTTCCGTTTGTGGGCAGCCTCACACAGCAGTATTATACCGCCGCACAAAACGTATTCGGCACCTGGAGTAACTGGTCGGTCGCTTCACACGTTTTGGTGGCCCGTCCGCCGCAAACGCCACGGGTGATTTCGGCCCAGCTCACCGGCAGGCACGAAGGTGTGAACAACCATATTTATCCCGGCTCACAACTGGAAATCGTGCTGGCATGGGACTGGGAAGACCGAACGCCTTTCGAAATACAGCTTGCAGGCTATTTTGTGTCGCCACCCAACCCGAACCCGCCTGTGACCGTGCAGGGCGTCGTGGTTGGCAACAGCGGTGGATCAACGGAACGATACCGTATTCGATTCAGCGGGAATGTGTCACAACTTTTCAAACTCGATGCAGCCAACAATCTGGTGCCCGTGCCGTCAACAGAAGGCGATGTAAAAGAAGACCCAAGCGCATCGGCCGGCAGCAGCAACGGATTGCCTTCCGTCTCCAACACCGATCTGCGCACTTACCGCGTCACATTAAAAAATTTCAACCTCGATTTCAGTTCGACAACCAAACTTTATTTCACGGTTTATGCCCGTGCAGCAGAAGCAAAAAACCCTGGCGCCTTCTCACCTTTTTCCAAACCGGTTGTCATTACGGCGGCTGACCCGGTACCACGCAATCCGCCGCTCTTTGTTCCCGATATTAAGTTTGCTACCCTCCCCGATGCAAACAATATCAGCCGGTTCCATTTGACATTCAACCCCGTGCCCGGCGCGGTCAGCTATGCTGTTTACCTCGCGACAGAGATGAGTTTGAAAGACCGTCTGCTCAGCATTGTCAACTACCCCAAAGACGAATCGATCTTTAAACGGCGCGATGCGCTAAACCTTCCCAGCACCAATGCGGCCGACAGGAACCGCGCCATCGATGCATTTACCCGTGTCAATAAAAAACCCCTGTTTACACCGGACATAGAACTGGAACTGAATGGCGATACGCAAGGCTTGTTTATCTATGCCGTTTCATCGTTTACGGACCAGGGGGCGGAAAGCAAACTGAGTGACTGGATCTACGTGGCCATTCCCGAAAAGATCACACCCGGCCCGCCGTCGCTACTGGGTTTCGTCAATAAAAAACTTGTTACACCCAAGGCTGTGCTGAAACTAAATGTCGGTGCGGGAAACAACACTGCCACCATCGAATTGTACCGTACAACCAAAGAATACCTTGGCGCTGACGTGAACATGATGGGCTTACCCGTTAGTGTGGGACCAACCGCCGGCTGGACAAAATTCAGGATCACCGATGGCGTGAACGATGAAGTGGTGACCGATCCGGCAAAACCCTTTGACTATTTTAAAGTGGAAGAAAACATCCCTGCAGGCTGGGCACCCCTGTACTACCGGGCCGTTAGCCAGGGCATCAACGAGCCGGCGAACGGCAAATTGCCGGGTCGTTCGCCGGCTTCCAACCTGTTGGAGTTATTGCCGCCACCACCCGCTGCACCGCCGGCATTAAACGCCGTAACGCTGGTTGCAAACAGTGCGCAGACACAACTTCGTCTCTCGTTTCGTTCCAATGCATATGTCGGTAAAAGCCCGCACGGTAACCATACGGCATTGGTGTTCAAACAGGCTGCCAGTGGCTTGTTTGAACCAATGGCCGGCGGTGATCTTCCCGCGATCAAAAAACTGGAAGCAGGCGTAGTGGAACCCCCGAATACATTGGTACGGCTACCGGGCATTGATGCAACCGGCTTCTCCACTTATGCCTTGAACTTTCCGCTCGTAGAAAAGGTCACGCTAAAAGTAGCAGTGGCAGACCCGTTTGGCAGGAAGACAGAAAGCATCGTCACATTCACCAGGCCTGTACAGAATATCGTCATTGGCAAGATTGCCGTAAAACGCACGGCCGGTGCGGTTAACCTCAATTTCAAAACGAAGTTGGGCAAAACCAAACCGCCTGCAGGACAATACACGCTGAGCATTTTGTTACGGGCAAAGGTCCACAACGTTGTCAAGCAATTATTCGCCATCGCAATGCACCAGATACCGGACAATTTCCCCTTCTTCCCTAACAGTAACGCAGCTATCGCAGGCGGAAGACTGCAGGATGCAGACGGATTCTTTACCTACGAAGCCGTGTTCAGGGGAGTTGCTAACCTGAACGCGTTTACTGCGGCGAAGTCAGTGATTATCCGCCTCACCGATGTTAATGGAAACGTCGTTGAAAAAGAACAGCCCATCATCTAAACGAAGCAGACCATCATGATCAACGATATCATTCAACTTCTCGGCATCGCCTGTCCCCAGCTTTCAAAATCCTGGACGGTTAACGGACAGAGCACACCGAATACCCTGCCAACAGTCGCCGCGGACGGCTTCACCCTTTCTGTTGATACGGACGAATGGGTAGCACCCTTTGCTGGCCTTGTGACTGTTGACGAACACACAAACCCACAGGACAACCTGCATGCGTCTTTCCTGCAACTTCACGATGGTACTACACCTGCAGGTGGCATTGTTTTGCAACCCACACCACAGGTTTACCTCTCGTTGTGCAGGCTCTATGCGTCTGTACTGGAAGGGAAAACCAACAGCGACCAGCCTGACAGGCCGGTGCCCCGGTATTTTTTTTATGCCAGTTCTGGCAAAATAGACCATACGGAAGGCAGCGACACCGTGCACGGACCCCAGCCCGGAATTTTCAACCCGGGCGACCGGCTGTTTATGAAAGGCAACCTGACCATTCACGATGAAGAGGGCATCGTGATCGATCCGCTGGCTGTTGCCAATGCACTGGACACCTTTTTGCAAACACACTGGAGCCTCGAAAGCAAATCAATCGGGTCCGCCCAGCCATCAGGCAGCACGGCGCCGCCGTTCTCGCAACCGGCTAATCGCCAGATCCACCAGATTGCTCAAGCAGACGGTAACCAGAAGCGAATCTACCTGACGGATATTTATAATAGGCCGTTTGCCGACACACCTTTTCCATTTGTCAACCTTGCCAATGTTGGCGGCGCTGCACAGGGATTGTTCACGCTTCAAAATGAAGCCAACCCAGTGGCCAAAGACACCGGCGCCGATGCTTTGCTGCAGCTTGCCCTTTCACGCAATGGCCTGTTCGCAAACACGGCAAGCTATCCATCCCTCGCCAGTGGTATCACACTGCAACGCGATTTCGTCCGAATCAAAGCCGTGAACTGGAACAAACATTTGCTGGGCGACATACCGGACGAGGAGAAAACAAAAACAGAAAATGTGTTGCCACCCATCCGCGACAACGAAGTCCTCAACTTTTGTTTTACCGGCAACGAATGTCTTGGCGAAGTAGCCCGGGTGCTTTCGGCAGGTTCCGTGGAGCAGATGATCGTGTCAACAGATATTCAAAACGATTTCAATTTACCGCCTGTGCCCAATGGCAGCGGCAACCATCTCTGGCCGCAGTTTTCGCAGGGCATTGCCGGCAACAATGAAGCGATTTCGGCCAGCCTTGAGCAGAACATAACCAAAGCGGCTCACTACATTGCCGATTCCGCTGCAAACAACACCGACGTCTATTTCGAGATCGCGAATATTTCCGGCAAAACCTTCCTGAAAGACGGATGGGCGGTGCGTGTTTTTCACCGGGTATTTCACAACGACGGCACGGAAACACGGGGCGACGGCGCCGGCACCATTGTACGCAACGGCACGGCCGCCTTCCGGCTGAAAGATCCGCTGGGCATCAACCGGCCTTTCAGTACGGTAACTCCTCCGGCCAATGCCACGCTGATTGTCGACATGGTCATTGTGAATAGCGCAAACCCTGTGCAAAGCCGCCGGTTCGGGAACATCGCGACCACCATTGGCGCAGCGGCAGCCCTGAGTGCCGCCGAGCAGGCAAAGCTGTTGCCGGGAAATAATACACTGGTAACGGTTGCCAACAGGGGCATAGCAACCACCGGCTTCCTCGGTGTGCGAACATCGTCCAATGCCATTTCTGCCATCACCAACATCACCGCCTTTATCCTTGCCTCAGGCACGCAGGATGGTTCGCAGCCACGATCTGCCCCGATGTTACCGACGCAGTCAAGACTGGAAGGACTCGCGGCAAGCAAAACCGGCGCAGCCTGGAGTGCCTACCTCGGTGGATTGCGTCTCCTGAAAGAAAGCCGCGAAAACCTGGTCACAATTGGCAATCCCGGAAGCCCGGGTGGCGTGGATATGCACACGACCGGCTTAACAACGAGCAACGGCCGGTTGGCGTACGACCTGGCAAGAATGGCATTGCGGCGCACGCAAAATATTTCGATTCGAATGGCGCGGCTCGTGAACGATGCGGATTATGCATTGCCGGGATTACCGGGAGCAGCAGGTCGAACGTTCATCGCTGCCGTGTTGCAGACCATTGGAAAGAAAACGGAATCGCCTACGCTGGCGCAGCACCAGGATAACACCGGCAATCTGCCAGCCGATGCGGCCACACTGGCCTCCCAACTGCAACAGCTCATTGGCGCATCCAATACCCGTCCGCCGTGGCTGCCCGAAGCCATCAAAGACCAGATGCGCACGGCTATGGCGGGTACACAGGCTACCGCCAATCACCAGCTTGCGCTGGAAGAATTGAAACGGGAATACGCAGCTTCTTTATTTGGACGCAGAGACAGTTTTTATGCAACAAAAAAAGCGTTTGAAAACGCCAGGCAATTTATTTACATCGAGACCGCATTTTTCGGTCCCACGAAATACGCTTCCAATCCCGGTGATCCAAAGCCTGACGATGATTTAATTGAAGTGCTGGTCAGCCAACTTAAGGCGAAACCGGGACTCAAGCTGCTTGTTTGCCTGGCCCAGGACGTACCGTTTAACCGCGGTTACGAAAACATCGCACGTTTTCACCACAAGAACCGGAACGATTCGCTAAAGCGTTTACTGGGTACGCAGGATAGCACAACCCATTTATTTGAGCGGGACAACCAGGTGGTGGCTTTCCATCCGCTTGCCTTTCCCGGCCGACCGCTGAAGTTGAACACACAAACGATCATTGTGGATGATGTGTGGGCCCTTTCCGGCACAGGCAGTATTAGTCAGCGCGGCTTGTTTTTTGACGGCAGCACAGATGTTGTTTTTTGCGACAAACAACTACGCCGCGGCAAAAGCACGGTCATCACCAACCTGCGCCGCAACCTGATGCTGCACTACCTGCGTTTGGACAATGAACAAACCAATCTACCCTCCTCCAATAAAGTTTTCCTCCAGGATGGCACCCGGGCTTTCGAGATGCTCAAAGAATTATTGAGAGGCGGCGGGGGAAGCATGATCAAGCCATTTGTTCCCGAAGACCTGAGCGATCTATCGCCGGCGGAAACGACAGCACTCAACAACCTTGCAGATCCCAACGGTGACACATTTTTCCAGACACAGGCGGTACTCAACACCTGGCTCGCGGCACTAAGCACTGTTCCTGAATAAAAATTTTATTCGTTCGCTTGCAGGCTCATTTCAATCGACAGCAGTGTGGTGATGCTAAATTGGAAACTCACCTCGAACTTTTCCAATTACCAGGCAAACGGTCCAAAAACAATCTCGTGCACTGTGTGATCTCCACCGTTGTGAAAAACTTCCATTCACAAACTGGCAGGAATACCCGATAAAGCCAGACAGGATAATTAGAATAAATATGAATAAATAGAAATCGTACTATATCTCAGGTTTCCCTGCTAACTTTAAAGAAGAAGTCCTAAACAATTGCCATGAACCAGGAACAACTCACTGCACTCCTTGCATCGCTAACCGGGCATTTACAAACCAGCAACGAAAACGAAGAACAGCAATTAAGCAAATTGCAGCAGGTGGCAGCCGGAACGCTTTTACAACAAGAACAGGAATCGCTGCGCAACCAACAGCTTTCCTTCCAGGCCACCGATCTTTTTTCGAAAGAAAAAATAGAACCCGTGCGGCTTTCCGCGATCGAGGAAATTGCAAAAACTGTTTTGGCAAAAGAGGAACCGGCGGAGGAAGACAGCTTCCGATTGTTTGTCAGGGAAGTTCCCGTCCGTACCACGCAGGTTGCCGGCAGCGTTCCGTCCTGGGCGGCTGGTGCCCAGCTTGAACAAAGTTTCGGTCCGTTCATCGCAGCAGATGGCAGACTGACCTGGTTTGATTTTTACCGTACGGAAAAGCTGATAGCAATCTTTACGGAAGGACAAGCCCTTCCCACAATTTTATTCAAAGCAAGTTTGCGCAGAGGTCTGTTCGACCTGATCACAGCAACGAATATCACCGCACAAAAGCAATACAATGTTGTGGAAGGAAGCGTGTGGATACGTGTCTCTCTTTTTTCGCCAGCAGCACCTGCCGACAGGTATTGCGGATTGCGTGTAAAAGACGGTGAGATTGCCCTTGATGCCGCTCCGGATCTGATTGGCAACAGGCTTGTTATTAAAAACAACAACAAGGTTCAGGTTAGCGTCAACCTTGTTCAACAAAAAGACCCCGCTTCTACAGCCACAGGCGAGGAAGGAATCGATGCAAGGACGGCCGAATACAACTTGCCTGCGCTTTTTTCGTTCAGCTTTACAGGGATGACCAAAACCCTGGAGCGTATCGGTGAGGCGAGTTGGAAAGTTTATGACAATGACATGCGGTTTGCGTATGCAGGCAGCCAGGCAGTGCTTTACAACCCGTTTATCAGCAGGGTACTTATTCCCCTACAAACAGAGCAGGTCGATTTTAACGTACAGAATTGCCAATCGCCTTTTCTATCGCTGGCAGGCAGCGCCGCCATTCAACAATCCTTTTGGGCCCTGTCGGCCGCAACTCTCGACATTGGCAACCCATTAGCTGCCGAGGGCAGTGGTGCAATGCTGGTTCAATGCGGCAAAGGGCTCCATAGTTCGTGGAAAACACTGGATGGCAATGAAGCATTATTATCTTCCCCAGTCATTTTCGGCGAACCGGGCCGGATTGCCATCACCGACCTGGCAGCTGTCACCAACGGTGCAACGCAACACATGGACCTGTGGAAGGATGATCAAAACGTTCACGGCACCTCGGTAGACCTTCGTTATTACAAGGCGGCTGTTTACCAGTATAATTCTCTTTCTGCAGGAAATGAAATTTTGCTGACGGCCTGTAATGCGGACGTGAACATTGACCGGCCGGTAAAAGTAACCGGTGAGCCGGTTGGTGTGCATTCCAAAGAAAGCCTGGTCATTTTTGCTGCCGGTCAAAACCAACGCATTTTCTACCTGCTCGACGACAACCTGCTATGGGACAGCAAAACACCATTTGAAAACGTTCCGACGATAAAGCCCTTTTCACTTGCGCTGGAAAATGCATTGTTTACCGTCAGCCCACCAAACGGTCTTTTGCTGTTTGGCTTTTGCAACGATGCTTTTACAAAAATGAACCGTGGCAACCTGTTGCTTTCATTTGGCGTATTCAGTTACCTGCCAACCTTGCCCGACCCCTACCTCGCCGACCTTGGCGTTTTGCGGAGACAATTCTTCAGAGGTAGCCGGACAGCGTTGGCAGGTGGGAACAGCATGTGGCTTTGGCTTACCTGCCAGATCCAATTTCAGCCTCTGGCGGAAGGAAAGGATGATGTTACCGTTTCTTTCCACCTGGGCCTGCCGCAGACGGGACAAACGAACAGCTCCACCTTTAACGCTGCCCCCCCAAATGCAGGTCCTGCCAACTTTTTGGCAACGAACAACGCCATTGCAGTGGAAGCAAACGAAGATCCTGCGATGCCGGTAGCTGCTTTCAATACTATTGGGACTGAAGCAGTGAGTGCCATGGTCTACAATGCCCCGCCGGATTACCAGAAAAAATGGGACGACCGGTTTGGCCAGCTACACACCGACTCCTTTGCCCTGCTGGATGTGAGCAGCAATGCCAACCAGTTGGGTATAAGCTTTGGCATTTTTGGCAGCACCCGTATGGCAATGCTGAAAACGGCAACCGCCATTGATGCTTCAACCAACGAGTTTCCCTTGCAGGTACAACATATGCAGGTGGTTTCAAGAGGGATCAATGTGCGGGCTTTCTTATTGCCAATCGTCTCCTGGGAACCTGTGTTCAACCTGAGCGAACGTGTACAAATCATGGATCCGCCCTTGCTTTGGAATTATTACCCGGACGATGGCGGGCCGACGCGAATTTTCAACAACAGTACGACACCGGTTCCACTCGCTCCCATCCCACTGGTTGAGTTTATTCTCCAACAGTACAAGGTCAACCCGAAAAATCAAACGGTCGCTTCTTTGACCCTACCGTTTGGCATCCGTGCCCTCGCACAAATCAGCGGCAACCACACCGAAACCACGAAGCCCGTTTTAGACAACCTGCAGCCAAAATTCAAGAACGACCTGGTGGGAGGGATTCAGATCAAGGCGTGGGCAGGGAATTACGATGTAAAGCCGGCAGAGGATGCACAACACAAGGACAGCCGGATGTTTCCAGGCTATGTATTGCAGATCAATAATATCCTTGGACTTGACGGCACGCCAACCTTTGCCAGCACACTGGGCGACAGTGTCACACGAATCTTTAACGGCGAATTCTTCGAATCGCCGCTGACATACAGCAAACCAAAAGACGGAAGAGGCGTACCGGTCACCCGCATTGATTTTAGCGGTTATGGGGCCAACATGTTTAGCAACTGGCTAAGTCCGTCAGCGGAATTTGCGGCCACCAGCCAGGCACGGTTTGATGTGATGATGGGCCGCACCGCACACGAGGTGATCCAGGTGAAAAGTATTTTGTACCCCTGGGGAATTCGCGTTGTGCGAACCATCACTCTTTTTCGTGTTAGCAGCGGTTATATCTACCGGATCGACAGCGGCTGGAAAGCAGAAAGTGATGGAAAATTTGATTTCCGGTACAAATACATCAAACTCGGCACGCCACCGCCTCCTCCCGGCGATCCTTATCCGACCGTCGAGGTCACGCCTTACCAAATACACCCCGGCCTGGTCAGCGGCTTGTTCAATGTTCAAAACATCAAAGAAGACAAGAATGTGGCCGATTTTTCTTCGTCGGTCACTGTCAACACGGGAGAGAAATATATCAATGGCATCACGAGAGAAGAAACCGTAAATACCGGAGCGGCGTTTGTCGAACAGGTGCTTTGCCGGCCCGTATGGTTTGACTGCGACGTAGAAGTTGAGAACCTGGTGATGGGCCAAACCAATGGACGGACACCGGCCAAAAAAGTTCTGGGCTATGTGCAACTGGCACCGACCGGCAAACCGTTGACAGATGTCCAGTTCAGGGCCTTGCTCAACACACAATTCGGCAGCATTGGCGGACCAATCAGTGCGACGATTGACATCAACAAGAGCGGCCAGCAAATGCGGCTCAACCGCTTTGATGTCAATGACTCGGTGGATGAAACAGGCAACATTGCCTTTGTTGCCGCAGTAAGGGGAAATGTGTTTCTGCCAAAAGACGGAAGCTGGAGCATGGTGCAACACGCTGCAGGCACCGGCGAAGTAACCCAACTGGCCGAGTCGGTAACGGTCCCCCTGATCAGGAAAGGAAAATGGGTAAAGGACCAAGTCATTCCGCCCGCAGCCACCACCAACAGCCTTGCTCAAATCACCCATCCCATCGACCTTTTGCGGGCTCCTGGTACCGCCACGATCAATTTTGGATTCCTGCAAAGTACAGCCACGCAAAAAGCCCTGTTCCTTGGCCCTTCATACAAACAGGGAACAGCCATGTTGCTGAGCAAAACACCACCCATTTTTGCCGATGCCTACCGGCTGATGAGCGGCAATAGCATCTTTCCCAACATTGGCAACGCGGTAGACAATTTTGGAAAAGCAATCTCCCTGTTGAACAGCAATGGCGCGGCGGCCTTTACGCAGACGCTGATGGGCGACGGCACCAAGGTGTTTGACTTGTTGCAGGTGGAGGCCGAAAAAAAAGGCGCTGAAGTCGTCAAGCAGGGAATGAGCCTTTTGCAAAAAGGCGTGGACGGACTTGTCAACAAAGCCTTGCAGTTTGACGTACCCGACTTCGATGTGCCGCTGGTAGAGATGGACGGACTTAGAATTTACATCGACTACAAAACAAAAAAAGAGAAAAGCGGGGCAGCGCTGGCGGGCAGCAAAGTCAACTTTGATGTAAACAGCTTTGCCGGCAAAATGGAAGAGCAGTGGAAGGGACGGATGAACAACCTCTCCATGGTGGTTGACCTGGGTTCCATTAAACGGCTGATGATCATCAAAGGAAACTTCGAATCACGCAAGGGAAAAGAAAGCGGTTACGAAGGCGACAGTGGTGGTTTTGGCGGCCTGCCTGTTCCTGAAATTGAATTTAACGAGAAGCTGCAGCCGCTGATTGACCTGCTGCAAATGCTGGCGGACCTGAGCACGGGCAATTATGCCGAAACGCTTAAACGCGGCATGAAGATCGCCATGAGCAACAGCGGCGAAATCTGGCAATACAAGTTTGAAGCCGCCAAGAAAATTCCTGTCCTACGCTTTCCGCCAACCGACCTTTTATACAACGATCCCAATTGCCCGCTGAAGCTGGAAGCCTCGATGGACATTGGCGTTTATTTTAATGCCGCGCTGAAAGTCACCAAGGATCCCAAACAACTTTTGCCGACGGCAGGTGCCTTTCTCCAGTTTTACGGCAGCCTGAGCGTGATGTGCGTGTCGCTGTCTGTGGCGACCATTTACGCGGTTGGATCGGTGAACGTACAGATTGCCTGCGACACGCAAAAAGGCCCCAGCCTCCTGCTCAAATTTGGTTTTGGAGCGCAAATCGTTGTCGGCCTCCCGGTGGTGGGCAATGTCAGTGTGCTTTACATGATCGGTGTGGAAATGTATGCCGGCACCGATAAAATCACCTTGGCCGGCTTCCTGCTGTTCAGAGGACAGGCCAACCTGATTGGCGGTCTTGTTTGTGTAACGATTACCATCGAAGCGAAGGGCATGGTAGAGCGGACGGACGACGAAACCAGTTGCACCGCCTCGGTGACATTTGCCCTCGACATCAGCATTTTCCTTGTCATCGACATCAGCTTCAGCAAAACATGGAGCGAATCAAGGCAGATTGCCTAAGGAACGAATCCACCCGGAAAACAACAGCTAAAAACGTGAAAGGATAAAAACAAACGTATGATGGAAAAAAACCGCTGGTATACATTGATGGCCTTTCCGCAAGGCTTCGACGGTGCAACGCTCAGGTTGAACATTGTGTTGATCCCAAGAAACATGAATCCTTTCGAGAAGATTGTTACCGGTCTTCTCCCCGCCCCGCCGCCTGCAACGCCGTTGAACGAAGCGATGGCCTTTGCAGATTTTCAACCAAAGTTTGAAGCAGCGATTGTGAAAGGGCTGGATGAGTTCCCGATGGACAATGCCACGGCACCGGCTCGCAAGCCCATCCCCGTTGCCGTAACAGTGCTGGCAGCAGGCAATAAAAAAGCCGTGTTGCAGGCGATTGCGAAAGATTTCGAAGGCCGGATTACGCTGACAGCTTCCGACAAAGCAGAAACCGCACTCACCTCGGCCGAAGTAGGAATCAGTGTCAAAAAATACTTACCGGAGTCATATAGAAGCTCCTTCAATTTTACGGGTCCCAGGCACGAAAATGCAAAGACCGACGACAGCTACCATTGTCTTTTGCGGGCCGATAAAAAACCAGTTGTGGCTCCGCCACGCATGGATGTAAGCTGGGGTGAATTGTATGCCCACATTCTGCGCCAGCCATTGCTGGCAAAAGCCTGCGGACTGGTGTATGCAACAGCGTTACCCATTGAGGACAGCGACTGGTTTGAAAAAGGCGGTTATATTTTCATCAATCTTGTCAACGATGATTATGCTGCCATCCAATCTCAAAGCCTGGAAGCGGCAGGTGGACCTTTCATCAAGCGGTATGCAGCAAGGATACCTAAATTAACCCTGGGAAAAGACAGGCCGGTGTTTGCACCCATCCTTTTCCCCGTCTTGCACCGAAAGGCAACGGATCTAACAGATCCGGAGCCACAAAATGCTCCCTGGGACCAGATTTTTCCCGAGGTCAGTGAATACAACGACGGCTTTGCAAAAATTGTCCACGCCAATCAACCGGTCAGTCATAATCTTTTGCAGGAGAAACAAGATGGCCTGCATCCCCAGCACGATGCAGGCGTACGAATGGGTTGGGACGATGAACAAATTTTGATTTGGTACATCCGGCAACTAACCGAAAACCCCAATGACTCTGGCAGCAAAAAACGCATCGATGCGCCGTTGGGTGTATTTGGCTACTGCGTCGATGTGAAGGAAGATGAAGGAGACGATTGGCAAAGCCTGAATAAAGTGAAGTGCACAAAAGAATATATCCTAAACGACCAGGCTATCGGGAATGCCATTGGCCAGGAACTCGAGCTACCTTTCCAGGTTTACCCAACACAACCCGACGGCACGCCAGGTTCTGCCTACTGGCTGCCGATGTATTACAGCAACTGGATGGGAAAAAGTCTTGTGCTGAAGGACTCGGAAGCGGCGGAAATTTTTCAGAACGACAAATCCGTCGTTTCAAAAAAAGACGCGACACCGAAAAATGTTAGCCTTAGCCAGCTTTTTGAAGAAGTACCAGCCAAAGCAACATTGATCTATGGACACACCTATCAATTTCGCGTACGCCTGATGGACATCAGCGGCGGTGCACCGGATATTGCAACCGGTGAATCAAAGCTGAACGACTCACCTTCACCCAATGCAACGGTACATTTCAGGCGCTATGTCGCACCCGGGATACTCCAGATCACCAAGCCGGAAGCCTACGATAAAAACATCATCGACTATTTCAACCAACAACCCGGAACCGACGTCTTTGAAGAAGAGCCGAATCTTTCCATCGCCAGACCCTTGCTGGGTTACCCGGCGGTTGTTTACACCAACAAATACCAGACGGCGGGACTTGATCCCATTGCGCTTTTAAAAGCAGCAAGCGTTGCGTTTACCGGAAAATCGGCATTTGGCATTCCCGACCCGGATGTCACAAAGATTGAACTGCGTGTGGAAGTGGAAACGCTAAAAATGGACAACCAAAAAAGCCGGACGGGAAAAGAAAATTACGCAACGCTTTATACCACGCATCGAAACTTTGCTACCGCTTTCGACGAGGTCAAAACCATCCCCGTTCGCTTTGTTGATGCGCCGGTTTTGAATGTTGACGATAGCACGAATCCGTTTAATGATGCCGGTTTGAAAAAAGCACAGTTGGATTCGATGGAAGAAATTGTGCTTCCCACGGCGAGAAAGGTCAGGGTAACAGTTCGAGCCTTTTGCGATGGGGATGAAAATTATTTTGGTTTTGTATCGGACAAAGAAGAAGAAAATTACCTGGATACCCGCTATGGTGCTCCCTCGCAATTGTTGTTTTACAAAGAGTCAAAAGAAGAAGGTCAGCTCCTGGTGCCGAAAGAAAATGTCCCCGTTGTCCAGGCTCTGTTCCTTCAACCGGACCCGCCGCCAGTCAACGACGGTAATCCTGCCACCTTCCTTATTCAACGGGAGCTGAACGCCGTGCAACCCGACATTGTACAGCGACTGGCAGCGCAGTTTGGCGTGGAGTGTAAAAGCTTAACCCTGGTTGGTAAAAAAGGAGAACGGGTGGTGTTTGGTTGCAGCAACCGCATCAAACACACGCTGGCACCCGATCATTCTTCGATCACCTTTGCCTCCAAAGCGGATTTGATCAATCACTGGATCGGCGTGCTATCATTCAAGCTAAACCGCGACTGGACCTGGGATGCGTTGCAGGACGTCAGCTTTCTCATCAGCCGGCACAAGAAGTTTTTACACGACAGCGAAGCAGACGCCGAAGACCTCAACTTTACCGAAGTAAAGAATGCGTATTCGTATGCCGGTGACATTGAAATCAAACACACGGTTTCGTTTGAAGCCTTGCAACCCGACAACTTCGGCATCGTGAACCGTGACCACACTACCCTGATTTTTATTGATGCCATCGAACCCAAAACAGGGTTGGCAAAAGACGCTGCCGGCAATTTAAAATTTCCCGACGAACTGGTAGTTACCTATGGCGTGACACCGCAGTTCAAAAAAGGACATGGCCGGGCAGAAGACAGTTCGATGGAAAAGCCCGATGAACTGCGGCTGCCAACCACCGTCAATCCCGTCCAAATCCCGAAACTGGTCAGCGCCGGCATTGCATTTTCGACGTATGTAAAATCGGAAAAATACAGTTCGACGGAAGCCCGCAAAAAATACCTGTGGCTTGAGTTTGAGGAACCTGTCCACGATCCCAACGACACGCTGTTTTGCCGGATGCTTGCATACAGCCCCGACCAGCTCATTAGCAACAACCACCCGGAACTCCTGCTGGCGCCAGCCGAACCTCCCCTGCCGATCGATCCGGAATTTACCCGGAAAATCACACCGGGACAAAGTGACGACATGGCCGGTTTGAGTGCGATGCAGCCCATGGAAAAAGCAACGGACAGCGACGTCCATTACCTCCTGCCAATTCCGCCTGGCATGCATGCAGAAAGTCCCGAACTGTTCGGATTCTTTACCTATGAATTTCGGATTGGTCACGGCCACTGGAACGACAGGGAGGAGAATCTGTGGAGCACGGCCCAGGCCCGTTTTGGCAGGCCCCTGCGGGTGACCGGCATTCAACACCCTGCGCCCAGTTTGTTGTGCACGGTAAACCGGAATGAAAAAATCTTGTATGTGAATGCGCCGTATGCAAAAGCGGTCAGCAACGGCAGGAACGTTACATCCAAACCGCCGCGTACACAGTTGTGGTGCCTGCTGTACACACAGGTCATGCAGGCCGACGGCAAGGCCTACCGCAACATTTTACTCGACGAAAAACCATTGGAGCAGGGTCGAAAATTATTTCCACCCACGACGGAACAAACTTACCCGTTTGCGCTTTTCAAAGAACGAATTGGCATTACCACCAAATACAGCGACTTCATCAAAGACCCGGTGCTGGCCATCGACAAATCGATGCTGCTTTCCGGCGCCGTTAAGGCCATTGCCAAAGATGAACAACCGTATGGCCTTGCGGTGTGGGAAAACGATGAAATCAACCAGCTCCTGTATTTATTAGGCTTGCCCACCGACGGACCGTTGAGTGTACTGGTCGTGGAAGTCTTTGGAAACATCACCAGCTTCCGGCAACACCTGACTGATCTCGAAACACCGGGTGTCAAAACAAGGATTTCCGAAACGTTCAGCGCACAGGGTTTTGCCGGGGAACACCTGGCCCAGTTAAACCAGCACACAAACGAGGCAGCCGATATACAACAGGCGATGATGGTTACCGGCCGGCGCTCGCTAAGCAACGACCTTGGTAATTTTCGCATCCTGCGAACCTCGCCCTTGACAGAAGTTCCGTTTGTCTGCTGCACGGACTGCATCTGAGTTATTTCCGGGGTATAAAATATCTTGAAGAGTGGATGCTGACAACAAACCGGTAAAGGGTCAATGGGCCCATTAACGAAGTTTGAACCGGGCCGATGTACCAGATCCGGCCTGAGGAATAGAGCAAAATGAGCCTGCCCAAAAAAAATATTTTCCCATCAAAACAGGTTTCGCTGTCCCGGCAACCCGGACGCCAACCCTGATGTAATGATCATGGCAAAACAGGAAATGCCGCCACTTTTTGCCGATTGAACTATTCATGAAACCGTACCGGCGAACAACCGGCCTAAATGCAAATTTATTCAACCCGGGAAAGGGGCTTTTTGCCTGGCAAATTGATGCTGTAAATTGGCTAAGTTTTTAGATGAGATTTTAGGCTTTTTAGGCCAATCGGTTATTTTTGCGTCCTCGAATGCGAATTATTGCTTTCATATTTTTCCTGATCCTGGGCTATTGCCTTCCTGGCAAAAGTCTTCATGCGCAGGCATTTTCGCAGCCAGGGTTAAACTCAACTCCTGGGTTTCAGAAATCACGACAGGCCAAAAAAGCAGAAGCAACACCATTCCATACCGTATGTGTGGACAGTGGCGTAACCGAAGAAACGCCTTCACTTATCGACGTTGACGACGAAGATGAGGAGATGTTTACCAGGAAGCAGGTCTTGCTGACGAAGTACATCCTCTTCCTTTCCCATGCTTTCATTTCGGATGACAGCGACGACGTGCGGGCCGATCTTTTCCCTTTACCGGTGCACGTTTCCGCCATCGGCTCTCCGAAATACATCGAACAGCGAAGCTTGCTTATATAGCCCTTTCTATCTTTTAGTAACCGGATCTGACCGTCGATCGATACTTATTGGATCGATACATATGTTACCAGCCTTCCGGTTAACGTGCCTTCTCCAAGGCAATTGCCTGACCCGCTATGGTCAAACAAATCGCTGAAGCAACCTATACCATTTTTAATATCCACATCAATCATGAACAGAATCGTAATGCTAATGGGCCTGGGCGCCCTTTTATGCGGCACAAGCTGTACCTCCAAAAAAGAAGTAAAGGAGGAAGTCGGCAAATACAAAGTGACGACGCCTTTACGAGTAGACACCACGTTTGCCAAAGAATATGTTTCGCAGATCAAGTCGGTCCGGAACATCGAGATCAGGGCGCAGGAAAAAGGCTATCTCCAAAACATTTATGTGGACGAAGGCCAGTTCGTAAAAGCCGGGCAGCTCCTGTTCCGGATCATGCCGAAGATCTACGAGGCAGAACTGCTGAAATCAGAAGCGGAAGCCAGGGCTGCAGACATTGAATTGCAAAATACAAAGGTCCTCTCCGATAAAGCCGTGATCTCGAAAAACGAGTTCGCGCTGGCAAAAGCCAAACTCGATCATGCCAAAGCCGAAGTGGCACTGGCCAAACTTCACCTGTCGTTCACCGAGATCAGGGCGCCTTTTTCAGGCACTATCGACCGCCTTCCCTTAAAACTGGGAAGCCTGGTGGATGAAGGTCAGTTGCTGACCAGCCTTTCCGACAACAGCCAGATGTTTGCCTATTTCAACGTTTCGGAACCGGAATACCTCGATTATCAAACCAATGTTCAAAATCGCGGAAGCAACAAGGTGAACCTGCTGCTGGCCAATAACCAGCCACTGAAATACCAGGGCGAGGTGGAAACGATCGAAAGCGAATTCGACCACGAAACCGGCAACATTGCCTTCCGTGCCAAATTTCCCAACCCGGATCGGTTGTTGCGCAACGGCGAAACAGGTAAAGTGCAAATGACAGTTCCCGTTCGGAACGCCCTGATCATCCCGCAGAAAGCGACTTACGAAATCCAGGAAAAAACCTATGTATTCGTGGTCGACAAGAATGGGGTGGTCAAATCCCGGAACATCACCATCAGCAATCAAATGCCTGATTTGTATGTTGTCGGAAGCGGCCTGGAAGAAAATGACAAAATCCTTCTTGAAGGCGTGCAAAAAGTAAAAGACGATGAAAAGATCGATACGGATTTTGTCACGCCAAAAGAGGTGATCACACACCTGAAATTGTACGCTGAATAGTGGCTCACCCCTGTAAAGAATCTATCCATGTTTAACAAGTTTATACACAGGCCCGTCCTGTCGATAGTCATATCCTTAATCATTGTTTTTTTGGGAGTTCTGGCAATCACCCATTTGCCGGTAACACAGTTCCCTTCTATCTCACCGCCCAAGGTGAACGTAACCGCCGATTACCCTGGTGCCAACGGCGAGCTGATGACAAAAGCCGTACTCATTCCGCTGGAAAGAGCGATCAACGGCGTTCCGGGAATGAAATACATGGCCTCCGACGCCGGCAATGACGGTGAGGCCAGTATCCAGGTTGTCTTCAACCTCGGCACCGATCCGAACCTGGCGGCCGTGAATGTGCAGAACCGCGTGGCTTCTGTAGTAAACAAGCTGCCGCCACTGGTAGTGCGGGAGGGTGTAAAAATTACCCGTGAGGAGTCGAACATGCTCATGTACATTAACCTGTACAGCACTGATCCGCACATGGACCAGAAATTCCTGTTCAACTTCGCCGATATCAACGTGCTTTCTGAACTGAAGCGGGTCAATGGCGTTGGCTTCGCCGACATCCTTGGCAACCGTGAATATGCGATGCGGATCTGGCTGAAACCCGACCGCATGCTGGCGTATAAGATCTCTGCAGACGAAGTGATGAAGGCTCTGGACGAACAAAGCCTGGAAGCATCGCCGGGGAAAACAGGCGAAAGCTCGGGCAAGCGATCGCAGTCTTTTGAATACGTTCTGAAATATCCCGGCCGATTCAGCTCAAAAGAAGGGTATGAAAACATTGTTCTTCGATCCAGCCCGAACGGGGAATTACTGCGCCTGAAGGATGTTGCGACAATCGAACTTGGAAGCTCGATGTACGATATCTATTCCACCCTCAATGGCCGTTCATCGGCGGCGATTGTGGTAAAGCAGTCGTATGGCAGCAACGCCAGCCAGGTGATCGAAGCCGTGAAAGCGAAGCTGAAAGAGATCAAAGCCAACTCTTTTCCCAAAGGAGTGGATTACGAAATCAGCTACGATGTTTCGAAATTCCTCGATGCGTCGATTGAAAAAGTGATCCACACCCTGGTGGAGGCGTTTATCCTGGTAGGCCTGGTGGTCTTTTTATTCCTGGGCGACTGGCGTTCCACGCTGATCCCTGCCATTGCCGTACCGGTATCGCTGGTCGGTACATTCGTATTCATGCAATTTTTCGGAATCACGCTGAATCTCATCACCCTGTTTGCACTGGTGCTCGCCATTGGTATTGTCGTGGACGATGCCATTGTGGTGATTGAAGCCGTGCATGCCAAGATGGAACAAAAGCATTTGTCGGCCTACAAGGCTACCAAAGAAGCGATGCACGAGATCAGCGGGGCGATCATTGCCATTACTTTCCTGATGGCGGCCGTGTTCATACCGGTTGCTTTCATGTCGGGACCCGTGGGAATTTTCTACCGGCAGTTTTCGATCACCATGGCAACCTCTATCATCCTGTCCGGTATTGTGGCCCTGACATTAACTCCGGCACTATGCGCCATGATGCTGAAGAATACGCATGGTAAACCAAGAAAAAGAACCATCATCGTTCGCTTTCTCGACGGTTTCAACAACGGCTTCAACCGCCTTACCGGACGCTACCAAAAGCTCCTTCGCCGGGTCGTGAACCGGAGAGCGGTGACGTTTCTGATCCTGGTTGGGTTTTGTGCCGGGACATTTTTCGTCAGCAAAAGCCTCCCAACCGGTTTTATTCCAAACGAGGACCAGGGCATGTTTTACGCCATTATTCAAACGCCGCCGGGTTCGTCCCTGGAACGCACGAACCAGATTGCAGGGCGACTGCAGAAAATTGCCGAAGGTGTGGAAGGTGTTCAATCCGTTTCTTCGATGGCCGGCTATGAGATTCTATCGGAAGGCACCGGTTCCAACACGGGAACCTGTCTGGTGAACCTAAAAAGTTGGGAAGACCGGAAACACAGTTGCCAGGAGATCATCCAGGAACTGGAAGAAAAATCAAAAGATATCGAAGGCGCCAACATTGAATTCTTCCAGCCGCCAGCCGTGCCGGGTTATGGCGCAGCCGGTGGTTTTGAGTTGCGTCTTTTGGATAAAGCGGGTAGCGGCGACTACAAGAAAATGGAAACGGTGAGCAACGACTTCGTCAGGGAGTTGAATAAACGACCGGAATTATCATCAGTGTTTTCCTTTTACAGCGCCAGCTTTCCGCAATACATGCTGCGCATCGACAATGATATTGCCCAGCAAAAAGGCGTCAGCATTGATAATGCCATGAACACACTTTCTACCCTGGTGGGGAGTAACTACGAAACCAGTTTTATCAAGTACGACCACCAGTACAAAGTGATCGTGCAGGCTTCGCCGGAATACCGTGCCTTGCCCGAAGACATCCTGAAACTGTATGTAAAAAATGATCGCGAAGAGATGGTGCCTTTTTCCGCCTTTATGAAGATGGAGAAAGTATACGGCTTATCCGAGATTACGCGGCACAACATGTACAATGCCTCGGAAATTAGTGGTGCAGCAGCACCCGGCTACAGTAGCGGCGCCGCCATCGCCGCCATCAAAGAAGTGGCGGAGAAAAAACTGCCAAGGGGATTTGGGATTGACTGGGCCGGTATTTCGGCAGACGAGGTGGCACGTGGAAACGAAGCTGTCTATATCTTTTTGATTTGTTTGGGTTTTGTATACCTGATCCTTGCCGCGCAGTACGAGAGCTTTATCCTGCCGTTGGCAGTCATTCTGTCGCTGCCGGCCGGTATATTTGGTTCGTTCTTCCTCTTGAAGATCCTGGGACTAGAGAATAACATCTATGCGCAGGTCGCCCTGGTAATGCTGATTGGGCTACTGGGTAAAAATGCCGTACTGATCGTGGAATTTGCCGTCCAACGACACCGTTCGGGAGAATCCGTCCTCAAAGCAGCGATGCAGGGAGCGGTCATTCGTTTCCGCCCCATCCTGATGACATCTTTCGCTTTTATTGCAGGTTTGATCCCATTGGTTTTCGCCCATGGCCCCGGTGCTTTGGGTAACCGCACCATCGGAACAGCGGCATTGGGCGGCATGTTGTTCGGAACTGTATTCGGAGTCATCGTCGTTCCGGGGTTATACTACATATTCGGCCGGATTTCAGAACGGTTTGTCCTGGTGAGAAACGAAGACGAAAATCCATTGACAGAAGAAATCGATCATCATAACGAGAGAGAAAAAATTGAGCACTATGTTTAATCGCAAACGATATATCCCTACCCTGCTTGCCATCAGCCTGGCGGTGGCAAGCTGCAAAGTGCCGTCGATTGTGCAGCAGGCGGAAAACCGGTCCGTACCCGAATACTTCACTGACAGCCGCGATACAACAAATATGGCGGCCCTGCCCTGGCGAGCCTTTTTTACCGACCCGAATCTTGTCAGCCTGATCGACACGGCGCTGAAGCGCAACCAGGAACTGAACATCATGCTCCAGGAAATAGAAATCGCCAAGAATGACATTCTTTTCCGGCAGGGAGCGTTGCGGCCAAGTGTTGGTGCGAGGCTGGGCCTCGGTGTTGATAAAGTGGGACGCTACACCAGCCAGGGTGCGGGTGATGCCTCTACCGAGATTGCACCAGGGAAAGAAGTACCGGATCCATTAACAGATATCACCGCATCGGTTTATGCCAAATGGGAAGTTGATATCTGGAAAAAGCTGCGTACCGCCAAGCAGGCGGCGATCACCCGGTACCTATCGACAGTGGAAGGAAAGAATTTTGTGCTGACCAACCTCGTTGCGGAAGTCGCCAATTCCTACTACGAATTATTGGCGCTGGACAACCAGTTGGAGATCGTGTCGCAGAACATTGCACTGCAAAAAAATGCCCTGGAGGTTGTCAGGATTCAAAAGGAAGCGGCAAGGGCCACGGAACTGGCGGTGCAGAAGTTCCAGGCCGAAGTGCTGAAATCACAAAGTCTTGAGTTCGACATCCGGCAGCAGATAAAGGAAACCGAGAATCGCATCAACCTGCTGCTCGCCCGCTACCCGCAGGAAATTCCACGGAACAGGAGCAACTTTTTGGCGATGGCGCCTTCGGCGGTTCAATCGGGACTTCCTTCGCACCTGCTCGCCAACCGCCCCGATATCCGGCAGGCGGAACTGGAATTGGCGGCTGCGAAACTGGATGTAAAAGTGGCAAGGGCCGAATTTTATCCTTCGTTTGGGATCACGGCCGCACTGGGTTTCCAGGCGTTCAAACCGGCTTACCTGGTCAAGTTCCCGGAGTCGATGCTGTATTCACTGGCCGGCGACCTGGCAGGCCCGCTGATCAACCGCAACGCGATCAAAGCGGAGTTTTACAGTGCCAATGCAAGACAGGTACAGGCAATGTACACGTACGAAAAAAGCATTCTGAATGCTTACCTCGAAGTAGCTACGCAGCTATCCAAAATCGATAACCTGCGCAAAAGCTATGAACTAAAAGCAAAGCAGGTCGATGCACTGACACGGTCTATCGATATCGCGAATGATCTTTTCAAGTCGGCGCGGGCCGATTATTTTGAAGTGCTGATGACACAGCGGGATGCCCTGGAAGCGAAGCTGGAATTGGTGGAAACCAAGAAAGAGCAATTAACCTCTGTGATCACGGTGTACCGTGACCTGGGCGGTGGCTGGAAATAAAATCACAGGAAAATACAAGAGCCGGCGCACCTGCCGGCTCTTTTGTTTACTGGATGTTACCGATGCAAAAACTTTCAAATGATGGTCGGCTTTTTCTGCAACGCCTTTCTATTTGATGAATACCATTTCTTTCAGCAAATTGTAAAACGAAGCCGGCTAATACTGTTTATGGAAATGAAGTAAGGCTGTCGTTGATGAAGGTTTCCTGATATTTTCGACAATCATTTCATATCAACAGCAGGCGCTTTGCTGATCGTTTTGTGATTGTTGTTGCCGAGTGGTAACTGTATCAGGAACTCCGTGCTTTCTCCTTCCGTTGTTTCCACTTTAAACTCGCCGCCATGTGCTTTGATTATGTCGTAGCTTAAGGACAGGCCGAGGCCCGTTCCCTGCCCTGCGGGCTTTGTTGTGAAGAAAGGCTGAAAGATTTTATCAAGCAGTTTATGGGGAATACCGATTCCATTGTCTGTTACCGAAATCAATGCATTGTTTTCAACCTTTCTTGTGATTACCGTTACAAGCGGCTTGAAATCGCTATTGCCTTGCTTGCTTTTTTCATTGACGGCATAAAAAGCATTATTGAACACGTTCAACAGGACTCTCCCGATTTCCTGCGGTATTATTTCAACGGTTCCGATAGCCTGGTCGAACTGTGTTTTAAAAGTTGCGCAAAAAGCTTTGTCCTTTGCCCGCAATCCATGGTAACTCAGGCGCAGATATTCGTCCACCAGTGCATTGATGTCGGTTGGTTCTTTTTTGCCTTCGCTTGTCCTCGAGTGCTGCAACATTCCTTTTACAATGGAATCGGCACGTTTTCCGTGCTCGCATATTTTTTTCAGGTTGCCGGCCAGCTCACCGATGATGTCGTCCGCCTTTGCCTTGTCAGAACCCGTTAGTTTATCAGCCGTTGCATCCTTTAGCTCACCCAACATCTCGCAACTCAATTCGGAGAAGTTATTCACGAAGTTCAACGGGTTTTGAATCTCGTGTGCAATGCCTGCCGTCAGCTCGCCCAATGAAGCCATTTTAGCAGACTGGATCAATTGTTTTTGTGTCAGCTGCAATTCATTCAGCGCTTCTTCGGCCTTCGACCGCTGGCGGTCGGTCTCGTGTTTCTGCGCTGTCAGAATTTTATAGGCCTTTTGCTTGTTCTGGTTGTTCTTTGATAAAACAGCCGCTATGATGATGGCCAGCCCGAGGATAATGCCCAGCAGGATTGTCAATTTTTTCTCACTGTCCCTTTGCCTGTTTAGCGCATTTACTTCGATCTGCTTTTGCGACATTTCGTAATTATACCGCTGGTTTGCCATGTTCCGCTCCGACATGAGGTTGTTGATGCTATCGCGGTAAGCAACGTATCTTTTGTAGTGCCTGAAGGCATCGGCTGTCTTTCCGGTATGCTCCGACAATTCCGATAGTTTGAGACTGGCATCCCGGATCTGTTCTTTCAATCCGTATTGCTCTGCGAGGTGAAGACTTCTTGCCGTATACGCCACCGCCGTTGCTGTATCGCCTTTATCAAGGTAAACATCGGCCATGGAAACCAGGTATACACAAATCGGGTAGTAATCCTGGTTTTTTTCCAGCATCTGTATAGCCTCGTTGATGTATTTTTCCGCAAGCTTTTTATTACCGGTCGATGCATGGACCATACCGATGTTCCCAAGACTATAGGCCTTCCCACTAGGATAATTGACCTTGTCAAAAATCGCCTTTGCTGTATTCAGGTAGAAGAATGCAGAATCAGCGTTTCCCGTCAATCGAAAGGCATCGCCTGCATTGGAGAATACGGAGGCCAGCGTGATGGAATCGTCTTTTGACTGCTGCCTCACCTGTTGCAAAACAACAATGGCTTTCTTATAATATTCACTGGCATTCGCGGGGTTGTTTGCGGTGATATAGGTATCAGCGATGGCACTGTAGGATTCGGCTTCCGCTTTCAGGTTTTGTGTCTTCCTGGCAATTTCCGCACTTTTAAAATAGGCAGCCAGCGCTTCGTCCAACTGGCCAAGCATTCTTTTTTTTGTTCCGAGAAGGAAATAACCAACCCGTAAAAAGGAGCTGTTGTTTGTTTGTTCGGCTAAACGAATCAGCTCCTGCGCATAACGCAGGCCTTTTTTTAAATCTTTCAGTTCGTTAAATGAGAGGTCCCTTAACAGCTCAAATTTCGCTGTTCCGGTTAGTTGATTTTGCTGGTAAACGATAGCGAGACTATCCGCTATTTTTTGTTCCTGCGCAAAAGAAAAATTGATCAGGAGAACAAAGCAGGCTTGCAATAAAAGGCGGCGTTTTTTACAAACCATGAAGGTGATTTGATAGAAGAAATAAAGTGCTGCGGCGGCAGAAGGTTGCATACCCGACAGGTTAAAAAGGCCATCCTTTTTTTTTCTTTTTTCTCAACATTAAATGCATTGCAGAAAACGCGCAAAAAGCTGTCACCGGTAAAAGCAGGAAATAAAACAGCCCCAGCGTTGTCGGTTTGATTGAAATAATCGGATCGAATTTTTTCACTTCCGAACTGCCATCTTTCAGCCAATCGATTTCATAGATATAAACATCGTAATCACTGGAATGAACATTTGCCGTTGCTTTCCAAAATGTATTCTGGGCATTCTGCGAGCGGGGAGGATTCGATGAAAAAATATCGGTGCTTCCAATAATTGATTTCCGTGTGATGTTCACGATCGAATTCACGCCGCAGCCCGGCCTCACTTTCCACTGAACAATATCACCTTTTACGACCTGGCTGTTCCCATTGTTTGGTTTATCATCCACTTCGATCAATAAATTACCTGTTTGATCATCGATCCCAATGATTTCAATTTTCAGCATCTTGTAGAATTTAAAAGGTGAAACGATAAATAAGCAGACTGTCGGTTAAAATACATAAAATAATTATCATATTAAACAATCGCATTACCTGACATCATGAACAGATTTGGTGAATCAGTCCGAGAGGAAGCAAACAGGAAAAACAGTAGTGTCCAACTCTGCCATGCCATTTTTATGGTTTC
This sequence comes from Flavisolibacter nicotianae, assembly GCF_003628535.1. Taxonomy (GTDB): domain Bacteria; phylum Bacteroidota; class Bacteroidia; order Chitinophagales; family Chitinophagaceae; genus Flavisolibacter; species Flavisolibacter nicotianae. The sequence goes on along the minus strand of NZ_RBCI01000005.1, from coordinate 288,756 downwards.
CGGCTGGCCCGTGTTTTGAGGAAATGAATCGTTAGCACGCCACCTCATTCGTTCACCGTCTTCAAACACGCAAAGCAATATGGAACAAAGTCGAAACAGCATTGTAGACATTTGGGGCCCGCGGACTCCCTACATAGGTACTTGGCCCGAACGCATCGATATGCAACTGGCAGAGCAACCCGACACCTGGGTACAGTCGGCCTGTGTGCTTTGTTCGAATGGTTGTGGACTTGAAATTGGTGTGAAAGAAGGACGTATTGTCGGGGTTCGCGGACGGGCGGACGACCGTGTGAATCACGGGCGGCTGGGACCCAAAGGCCTTCACGGATGGGTGGCCAATAACAGTGCGGATCGCCTGACAAAACCACTGATCCGAAAAAAAGGCGTGTTGGTAGAATCTTCCTGGGATGAAGCCATGTCGCTTATCGTTGCCAAAACAAAAGAGATCAAAAGAAAACACACGGCTGGTGCCATTGGATTTTACACAAGCGGACAGTTGTTACTGGAAGAATACTATACGCTTGGCATCATCGGGAAGGCCGGTTTGGGAACACCGCATATGGATGGAAATACCCGGCTGTGCACGGCAACGTCGGCCGCAGCATTAAAATTGTCATTTGGCAGCGACGGGCAACCCGGCAGTTATACGGATATTGATACCACGGAAGCCATTCTTCTTGTTGGCCACAACATGGCGTCCACCCAAACGGTTTTGTGGACACGGATTTTAGACCGGCTCGCCGGGCCCAATCCACCCCAGTTGGTTGTGATTGATCCGCGCAAAACGTACACCGCTGAAAAAGCGACGGTTCACCTGCAACCACGGCTGGGCACAAACGTGCCTGTGCTTAACGGGCTTTTACACCTGGTGATCGAAGGCGGTACGATTGACAAGGACTTTATCGACAAACACACCGTTGGATACGAAGAACTGAAAAAAGTTGTGTCGGAATGGACTCCCGAACTGGTCGAAAATGTAGCCGGCATTCCGGCTGGCGATTTACGAAAGGCAGCAAAAATAGTGGGTTCGTCCTCCACTCTTTTATCAACCGCCTTGCAGGGCGTTTATCAGTCCATGCAGGCAACGGCAGCTGCGGTTCAGATCAACAATTTGCACCTGATCCGCGGTCTGATTGGCAAGCCGGGCTGCGGCATTTACCAGATGAACGGGCAGCCGACTGCTCAAAATACAAGAGAGACCGGCGCGGACGGGGATTTACCGGGATTCCGCAACTGGGATAACCGGGAGCATATCGAGGAGCTGGCGAAACTATGGAACGTTGACCCGTATATCATTCCGCACTGGGCGCCGCCAACACATGCCATGCAGATCTGGCGGTATGCAGAACAAGGTTCTATAAAGCTGTTGTGGATTAGTGCCACAAACCCGGCTGTGTCCCTGCCGGACCTGGCACAGGTGCGAAAGATCCTTTCCAAAGAAGATTTATTTGTCGTGGTGCAGGATGCATTCCTGACTGAAACGGCGGCGCTGGCCGATGTCGTTTTGCCCACAGCCATTTGGGGTGAAAAGACGGGTTGTTTCACCAATGTCGATCGCACGGTGCACATCACGCAAAAGGCCGTGGAACCGCCCGGGGAGGCAAAGTCTGACTTTGACATTTGGGTGGACTATGCCCGGCGCATGGAATTTAAAGACAAGGATGGCGCACCCCTCGTCAAGTGGACGAAACCCGAAGAAGCTTTTGAAGGCTGGAAACAATGTTCAAAGGGACGACCTTGCGATTATTCCGGAATGAGCTATGAGAAGCTTCTTAGCAAAAATGGCATCCAGTGGCCTTGCAACGACAACTACCCGGAGGGTTGCGAAAGATTGTATACGGACGGCGTGTTTCATACATCGGCAGACGACTGCGAAACCTTCGGCCATGACATGACAACCGGGGCCGAATACACACCGGAACAATACAAGGCCGCCGACCCGCAAGGCAGGGCTTTTTTGCGGCCGGCTGCCTACGAGCCGCCACACGAACAGCCCGATGATGACTATCCGTTTTGGTTAACGACAGGTCGCGTGGTTTACCATTTTCATACACGAACAAAAACCGGTCGGTCGAAGGCCTTGCAGGATGCCGCTCCCGACGCCTATGTGCAAATGGCCCATGAAGATGCGGCTCAACTCGGGATCAGCGACGGGGAATTGGTAAAAGTAGAATCCCGGCGTGGACACATCGAGGTGGTAGCACGCCTGGGTGGAATATCACCCGGTACGGCATTCATTCCTTTCCACTATGGTTATTGGGATGATTCTGAAAGGGCAAGGGCTGCCAATGAACTGACCCTTTCCGAATGGGACCCCGTGAGCAAACAACCGCACTACAAATACGCGGCTGTCAAAATTTCCAGGATAACCGGCGAAGGCAAGCCATCGCTTCTGGAAAAAGCCGGTACTCTCCTTGAATCCATCAAAGAAAAAATAATTCACTAAACATGCATATTGGAAACTACATCGGACTGGTTCACGAAAGTGAAAAAGACCTGGCGGAAGCATTTGAAAAGGTCAGCAAGCACCATGCTGCGGAACCCGACGTTTACCAGATGTGCCAAAAATTAAGCTCATGGTCGGCAAATCATGTTTTGAATCTTCAGCCGTTCATCAAACGGTATTCCGAGGACAAAAGCAAAGAACCGGACAACCTGAAACGAAGCTTGTTCAGCCAGCCAAGGTCGGGAAGTTTGGCTCTTGTCAGGGACCTTCATGACCTCTGGTTACTGGCCAACGAGGTGCAATTGTGCTGGGTGGTTTTATTGCAGGCTGCCCGGTCTTTGCGCGACAAGGAGTTGGAACTTGCCTGTGAGCAGTTTGATGCGCAAACACAAAAGCAACTGGAATGGCTGATGACCCGCATAAAACAGGCCGCGCCGCAAGCCCTGGTTGTGGCAGAGTAAGGAAGAGTACGCAGCGGTGTTTATTCGCTTGTCTTCAAAAACCCGAATCCGCCGGAGCATATCATACAGGAGGAAAATCTGTTCACTGTTTTTGACCGCGAACGGGGCGACTACCTTCATATATTTCCGCAACCTGCTAACGGGATGAACAAAACGAGGCCTGGCCTTTCTGATAAACAATGTCAGGATGACCACTCAGGCCGACAGCTGAAAGACGTTTTTCCCCAACTGTTTCATCAGTCGTACATGCGAAGCAATGGCCTGTCGCATAGTGGGATAACAGTGATAGGGAAGTGAAAATTTTTGACACTGTTCCCTTACGATTTCGCTCAGTGCCGGATAATGAATATGTGAAACGGTTGGAAATAGATGATGCTCCACCTGGAAGTTAAGGCCGCCGATGAACCAGGAAAGCCATTTGTTTTTTTGGGCAAAGTCTGTTGTCGTCATGATTTCGTGTTCGGCCCAGGCTGCACTGGGCAAACCCGCTTGTTCTTCCGTGGTATAAAAACTAGTTTTTTCCACCACATGTGCCAATTGAAAAATAACAGACATCACAAGACCCATAGTGATATGAACGAGCAGGAAGCCGGTAAGCCAGGCCTGCCAGCCCACAAAATAGATCGGCACGAGTCCGTAAAAGAAAACATACAACAGTTTGCTGACCCAGAAAATGATATGTTCTTTTAGTTCTATCCGGCTGATAGAAGTGGTGTGGATCTTTAGGGAAAAGTACTTGACGAAGTCGAACACCAGCATCCATGCAATGGAACTGACCGCATAAAGAAAGAACATATAGTGGTGTTGAAACCGGTGAAGCGGCCGCCACTTCTGCGTCACACAAAGGCGAAGCAGTGAACCATTCGCCAAATCATCATCCACGCCGTCGATATTCGTATAGGTGTGGTGAATGATATTGTGTTTGATCTTCCAGAGAAACGCATTGCCGCCCAATGCATTCATCGTTAGGCCCATGAGGTTGTTAACCCATTTTTTACTGGAAAAGCTTTTATGGCAGGCATCATGCATAACGTTGAACGCTGTGCTGATCAGCGCAAGCCCGAGCAAAACTGAAAGCAGGATGCCGAGCCACCATGCGTACGTCCCCAACAGGAGAAACAGGTACACGGCAATCGATAAGGAAATGACGATAATTGCTTTGCTATACAGCTTCCAATTCCCCGATTTTCTGATTCCCCTGTTTTCGAAGTAGGAGTCAACGGCCTTTTTTAAGGATTGGAAGAAAATAGGGTTGTTGTTGTTAAATTTTATTTTCGCTGACATACATAAGTTGAATTCGAGACTGCAGGAAAAACGCTGCAAAAATGGAAACTATGAGGGAAACAGACTTTCTATTTGAACTCCGACACCAAAACAATTGATTTAGCCCATGTATTCAAACACCAATTTCGGCAGTCTTCCCGTGTTCATTGAAGGTAGGTTATTCTAAAGAGAAGCAACCTGTCGCTGCCGAACATTAACAGAAAACGGGAGGCGGCATCATCGGTTTTTCCACCGATTTAATTTTATCCTGTGAGGTGATCGGATCTGCAAAGAAGAAATGCAATCGAGCCAATGTGCCACCGTTACAGCAAGAGCATAACGTTCAGTTTTCAGTCCGTAGACAATTTTAGTTGCAGCCAATCGACAGATGCGATCGTTTCCGGATAACCCCATCTACCCGACATCTTTTTTGACCCCGATGTTGGGCAGAAACGCCGTTAACAAACCGATCAAAGGCAGGTAAGCGCAAACCTGGTAAACAAATCCAATGCTGGTTCGATCGGCCAGCGCACCCAGGAGCGCCGATCCCAGGCCACCCATTCCAAATGCAAAACCAAAGAACAAACCCGATACCATTCCGACTTTTCCCGGCAGCAGTTCCTGTGCATACACCAGAATGGCCGAGAAGGCGGATGCCAGCACAAAACCGATAATGACACTTAGAACGGTTGTCCAGAGAAGGTTTGCATGCGGAAGCAAGAGTGTAAAGGGGGCAGCACCCAGGATGGAAAACCAAATCACGTATTTACGGCCGAAACGATCGCCCAGCGGGCCGCCTAAAAATGTACCGACTGCCGTCGCAAACAAAAAGGCAAACAGGTGCAGTTGCGAGTTTTGTACGGAAAGGTGAAATTTATCAATGAGGTAAAACGTAAAGTAGGAGCTCATGCTGGCGAGGTAGAAATATTTGGAGAAAATCAGCACCAGCAATATGCCAATGGAAAGTGCAACCCGTCCCCGCGGAAGATTGCCAGCTTGATCAATAGACGACACTGCTTTTTTAGGCCGTATCCGGTGCATGTTCTGCTGGTACCATTTGCCAACACCGATCAAAATAGAGATGGCCAAAAGTGCCAGCACCGAAAACCAGGCAATACTCGATTGGCCAAAGGGTACAATGATGAGAGCCGCCAGCAGGGGGCCGATAGCACTGCCTGCATTACCGCCAACCTGGAAAATGGATTGGGCCAGCCCACGACGGCCACCGGATGCCATGTAGGCAACTTTCGATGCTTCCGGGTGGAAAACCGAAGAGCCAATTCCAATCATCCCGACAGAAAGCAGGACAAAGGCAAACCTGCCGGCAAATGCGAGGCACACCAAACCCAGTAACGTAAAGCCCATACCCGATGCCAATGAAAACGGCTGTGGTTTTTTATCGGTATAATAACCGACGAAGGGTTGCAGCAGCGAAGCCGCCAACTGAAACACCAGCGTAATAAGGCCCACTTGGGCAAAAGATAAATGAAACGAGTCTTTTACCAGGGGATAAATCGAAGGGATCAGCGACTGGATCGTATCGTTGAGCAGATGCGAAAAGCTAATGGTGAGCAGGATGGGAAAAACAGTTCCCCCTGTGCCACTGGTTGTCATTTGCAGAACCTCGTCTTTCGCAATCTTTGTCATAGTTTTTTTTCAGATGGCAAAAATAGACCCTCACCGCTGGCAAATCGAAAGGATTTTTAACCCGCGGCCAACCGGTTGTTTCCGGCCTGGCTAGAAGAAGAATTAGATTCTGTTATGGCTGTGCTGCAATTTTTATCTGTCTTTTCCCAACCATAACAATGCATTCAGCACCAGCCTGTCCTGCCAGTGGTTATGGAAGGTGTGCGACAACTCGCGGTTGGTTTTGTTTTCGTAGTCCATATCGTTGTGTCCCATATTGAAATAAACCATGTGAAAGCGCTTGTTTGTCCACACCACGGGATAATCCCCGCCTTGCCAGATTTCGGATGGTTTCGGTCCCGTGCCCAGCGGAAAACTGGAAGCATCGATCGAAAGAAGCACGTCGATGTCTTTGTTCTTACGCAGGTCGATTTTCCACCGGTACCATTCGTTGGGAGAAGAGGCAAACAGGGCGGGTAGTCCTTTTGTCGCAGGATGCCGCTTTCGTTCCACCCGCAGCTGTGCCGCCGTGGGGCGCCAGGTGTTGCTGCGGTATTCACCGGAGCCCAAAAATGTTTCGTGGTACCAGGACCAGTTTTGCGGATAGGCTGATGGCGTCAGCGCAAAGGCCGAAAAATGAAATCCCATCCAGGCGCCGCCTGCTTTCATGTAGTTTTCAAAAGCCTCTCTTTGCGGCAGCGAATCAGGACGGGTGTCCAGAAAAACGACGACCTGGTACGATGCAAGAACCTTGCTGTTTAGCCGACTCCAATCCTTTGTTGAATCATATTGAAACCGGTGTTGGGCGGCCATTTTTGCAAACCACGTATTGGCCTCGTGAACAAAGCTGATGTGGGCGGGGTCTTCCCGGGCTGTGTAAAACCCCAAAACCTTAAACAAAGGCTTGCCCTTCTGGGCCTCTACGGCAGAGCCGGTGCCAACCAGGATAAACAAGGCGAACAACATCGTTTTCATGGAAACAAAACTGCAGTTTTTCCTGCAGTTGTCGCATTCCTAGTAAATAGACACGGGCATTCGGCAAAACCAAAATGGAAAAAGGATCGACAGGTACCGGTTACATTTCGAGGCCGGGTATTTACTCATACCGGAACGCATGCCATACTCCGTCCTCCTCTGAATTTTTCGTTCTGCCACCCGCTTCCGGCCCCTCAAAATGAAGACTTCGTGTCATTCACAAACCAAAATAAAAAACAATGAAAAAGAAGTACTTCTCCTCCGCTCCTCTCCAGTGCGCCTTTTTCCTGGCCGTTCTGGCCATCCTTGCAGCGGGATGCCAGAAGGCAGTCGAACCGCTTTCACAGGACAACGGTCCGGCGGCACTGCAGGCAAAAAAAGCACAGCAAAATCTCAACAAAAAAATCGGGCATTTCGACCAGTTCAATCTCACTGCCAACAATGAAGAGTATGGCGCACCGAATATCGATCCGACGCTGGTAAATGCCTGGGGCCTCGTTTTTAATCCGACCGGAACGCCATGGATTTCTTCGCAGGAAGGACATGTGAGCAATGTGTACAACAGCGAAGGGGTTCCCCGTGCGATCAACCCGGTGAATATCCCTTCACCGGCATCGCTGACAGGAGGCAATCCAACCGGCATTGTCTTTAATGGTGTTAGCACTGATTTTATCATTCCAAATCACGGGCCTGCCGCTTTCATTTTTGATGGCGTAGACGGGGTCATTTCGGCCTGGAACGGCAGCCTCGGGAAACAGGCCGCCCGAATCACGGTTGGCCAGGGTGCGTACACCGGCCTGGCGATCGGCAGTAACGGCGGCAAACAATATTTGTACGCAGCCAATTTTGCCACCCGTCATATCGATGTCTGGAACAGCAGTTGGATGATGGTGAGCATGCCCTTTACCGATCCGGGTTTGCCCCAAGGCTACGCTCCCTTCAACATTCAAAACATTGGCGGAAATCTTTTTGTTACCTATGCCAAGGTTGACCCAACAACGCACGAAAGCGAAGCCGGAGTTGGAAAAGGATTTGTTGACATTTATCGCACGGATGGCTCCTTCGTCAAACGCTTTGCGTCGATGGGAACATTGAATGCGCCCTGGGGTGTGACCATGGCTCCGCGTTCATTTTTTGAGGACGAAATGGACGACATTGAGGACGCGGACCAGCACGAGCAAAGCTACCTGCTGGTCGGCAACTTTGGAGACGGTCGAATCAATGCCTACCGCATGGATGGCAAATTTGCGGGCCAGTTGCGCGGCAAGAAAGAGCCGATTGAGATCGAAGGTCTCTGGGCGCTGGTCTTTCCACCATCTACGTCCACAATTGACCAGCACAGGCTTTATTTCACGGCCGGCCCCGATGATGAAACACACGGCCTTTTCGGTTACCTGAAAGCAAGGACGGATGATTAATAAAAACCCACTGATAAACAGACATGCTCACTGTTCTTACAGTTAGCTTTGGTTACGGCCCCTGTTTTTACGGGGGCCCTTCTGTACCAGTTTGCGATGGAGTATTTATCCTACCAAAAAATGTTTGATGGAGCCAATTTCACTCTTGTCCTTGCAGGGCGATCGATATAAGGCCTGACAAAACAGCAAACAAAAACACAACTGCAACGATTTTTTATCACCCGATCCGGAACCACGATGGTACGTTCATGTAAGAATTCCAAAAAGAATTGGCGTTTTTGCTAAAGCTATCCAGTCCTCACCACTGGCATGGTACACATTTTTTAGCAGCCTTCGTCAACAGGACACCTTCCTGTTTACCTCGTCAACTTTACAACTATGTGGTGGATCTATGCTTTGCTCTCCGCTTTTTTTGCAGCCCTTACGGCCATCTTTGCCAAAGTTGGCGTGAAAGGCGTCGACAGCGACCTCGCCACGGCTGTCCGCACCGTGGTGATCTTGATTATTGCCTGGGCCATTGCTTTTTTCCGCGGAGGCACGGCCACGCTTGGCAGTCTCACGAAACACAATCTTCTCTTTCTTTGCCTCTCGGGTCTTGCCACCGGCTTGTCGTGGGTCTTTTATTTCAAAGCACTGCAACTGGGCAAGGTATCGCAGGTGGCGCCGGTCGATAAACTAAGCGTTGCCCTTGCCATCGTGTTGTCGGTGCTTTTTTTGGGCGAAGCCCTTACCTGGAAAACCGCTCTCGGCGCAGGCCTCATCATTTCCGGAACGGTCGTGCTGATCCTGTAAGCAAACGACAGGCAAGGAAATTCCAATGCCTCTCAAAAGGGGCAGTCTTTCCCAATGCTGGTCAGGGGGAGCTATTAAAGCACACTTTAATTCAAAAGCTTAGATAGGAAATAAAAAAGGAGGACTAGAGTCCTCCTTTTTCAAAATGCAACGGTCTATTTACTGTTTGAGCAATTTGACCTGTTGCCGGTCAGTTGAACTCGTGACCACAACTTCGTAAATACCCGGCGCCAAATGTGCTGTTGACAAACGGATCTGGTTGACACCTCTCTCCACAGAGCGTTTCTGGGCAAAAACCGTACGGCCGTTTTGATCGACGATGCTTACCTGCACTGTTTCCTGGAGGAGCGACCGGTACTTCAGCACTGCCTCGCTGTGAACAGGGTTCGTATAAAGCGTAAGAAGATTTGCGAATGCAGCCATCTTCACTTTCCGTATGTCGGTAAACGTCACCTGGCCGTTCCTGTCTGCTTGCGCCAGTTTGTAGTACAGGGTTTGGCCCATGAATTTGCCGGCGTTTCCATCTGTGAAGCTGTAATTGCGCATCGAATTACTAGTGCCTGCAGCTGCTACCGTTCCAACACTTTCAAAATTTCTGCCGTCCAGGCTCCGCATCACGGTGAAGTTTTTCGAATTGCTTTCAGACGCTGTCATCCAATTCAGTTTTACAGTTTCGTTTTCAGCCACGGCATCAAAGCGGGTAAAGGAAACCGGCAATGTTGAAGCCGAAAGGGCACCTGCACCTCCGCCACTAAAGCTGCTAACCTGGAGCTCGGCCTGGTGATTGTTGCTACCAAGATTCGTGTAAACCCAGTTGCTTAACGTCGCAAGGTTACTGTTCTGGTAAAAATGAACAGCAGTGGCACCCGCCCAGTTGGTCGTAGGATCGGGATTCCCGGTATCTACCTTGTAGACGGTGAGCTGGGAATGATTGATTGGCCCTGCGGGGTAATCGCCATTGACATCGGTGAGATCCTGTGTGTTGTAGTAGAATCGAACGTTGACCGGCGTGGATGGTTGCTGTGTCGGCATAACATTCCAGTAGCGGTTCATGCTATAATAGCTTGCACCTTGCGGAATGAACGAGCTGCTCACATTTACGGCATGCCCGGAACCTGCGCCGGCAGTTGCCTTTACTTCTACCTGGAAGGTGCCGTCACCGAGACTGCCGATATCGTTTCCATTTTTTTGGATGGAAAGCAGACGAATGTCATCGCTGAAATCAGCCGGTGTACCGTTGTCGTAATAATAGTGCGTCCATCCTTGTGCATCCGTGCATTCGCGGCTTGCAACCTTGGTGTTGTTGGCTGTTGCAGACACTGTAGTTACGGTTGCATCCAGCACTGTTATCTGCGCCGTGTCGGCACATCCGCTTGCATATGATACAACCAGTGTATACGTGCCAGCCGGTGCATTCTGCGGATTGCTGGTGCTGTAAACAACCGAGTTATACCCGGCGGTGTTGAAAAGAGTCGTGATATCGGTGGTGCCGCCGGCACAGCCAACGGTCACCGTCTTATCGGCTCCCAGCGATGGTGAAGTATTTACCGTGATGGTTTGCTGCACACTGTCTGCACATCCGTTTGCCGTACCGACAACCAGCTTCACGGTGTAGGAGCCTGTCGTCGCATAACTGTGCGATACGTTCGTCACCGTTGCCGTACTGCCGTCGCCGAGCTGCCAGGCATAACTGCTGGCACCTGTGCTGGTATTCGTAAAGACATACTGATTTCCTTTTTCACACTGTGTGGCGGAATTGATCGTAAATGACGCTGAAGGCTGTGCATAAACGGCCACTGTCTGTACCGAGCTGTCTTTACACCCGTTGTTGCTTGTCACAAGCAGTTTGACGGAGAAGAGACCTGCGGATGTATACGTGTGCGACGGATTGGCGGCCGTTGCCGTGGTGCCATCGCCAAACTCCCACTGGTAGGTGAGGGTTCCGCTGCTGATTGTTGATGTGTTGACAAAGGCAAAGCTGTTCCCGCCCTGGCATTGGGCGCTGTTGCCCAGGGTGAACCCGGCCGCCGGTTGCGGATACACGGTAATCGTAGACTGTGTACTATCGATGCAGCCATTGTTGCTCGTTGCAATCAAATGAACGATATAGCTGCCGGGAGTTGTGTAACTATGTGTTGGATTGGTTGTCGTGACTGTGGCACTGCCGTCGCCAAAATTCCATTGGTACTGCATTGTACCCGCAGCGATGGTAGAGGTATTGGTAAAAGCAAAACTGTTCCCGCTTTGGCACTGATTGGCCGTATTCACCGTATACCCGGGCTGCGGTTGCGGGTGATTGGCGACCGTGATAATCGCCGTATCGCGGCTGCACTCGTCTGTTCCATTGTAGACCATCAGTCGATACGTGCCGGCGCCAACATTATCAGGGCTGATGTCGTTGCCTGGCGAGGCCATGTTCTCGTAATGAACAGTTGTAAACGGCTTCACATTGTACAAGCCACCGATATTGGTCGTATAACCGGGACACACATAGACGGTCGTGTCAGCGCCTAAAGTTGTTTCGTACCGGATAGTGTAGCTGAAACAGGCATTCGCGTTCGTGACCTGGAATGTGAAGGCGCCGGCCGACTGGCAATACAGGTTCAGTGTGTCGTAGCTGGTAACACCCGGTGCAGAATAGCCACCGATATTCTTGTAAAAGACCTGAGAACCATTTTTGTCATATCCTGAAAGGTAGAAATAGCCGTATCCCAATCCCGATGTGTTGGTTGCCTGAACATATACCCGCATGGTGCCATTGTGCGGCACTGCCGTCTTGTAATAATCGGCGTTGTCTGTGTTGCCGCCAAGAGAGTACCCGATGTTGGCTTTCACCGTGTCTTTTTCTGCAAAACTGATGGCTGTTGCCTGCGTATTGTTTGGCTCCAGATCGGTAATGGCCAGCGTATTGTCAACATGAATCATTTTATACGAGATCTTGTATCCAAAACACTGGTACTGCTGGCTCAGTTGAAAATAAAATGTATCGTTTGCCGAACGGCAGTACACATCCACACTGTCTATAGCGGATTGACCGGCAGCGAGGTAACCGCCAATGGATTTACTAAACAGGCTTCCGTTTGCCTGGCGCTGGTCGTAACCGTTGATATACAAATAGCCGTTGCTATTACCGGTGTTGGTGGCTTCTACATAAATACGTACGGCACCGTCACTGGGTAACACGGTTTTGTAATAATCGTACGGATCGGCAACTGTCCCTGCTGACACATACCCGACATGACCGGCGGCAGAATCCCCTTCATTCAGTGAAACGGCATGCGCAAAATCGTTGTTGGGTTCCAAATCCACATCGGACGAAGGATTGATGATGGCATACCGCAAAATGTAATTAAAACACTGGTATTGCTGCGTAGCACGGAAATATATTGTATCTCCGGCTGCACTACAATAAAGATCCACGCTGTCTATAGCGGATTGACCCGCAGCGAGGTAACCACCGACAGACCTGGTGAACAGGCTTCCGTTTGCCTGGCGCTGGTCGTAACCGTTGATATACAAATAGCCGTTGCTATTACCGGTGTTCGTGGCTTGCATGTACACCCGCAAAATACCGTTGGCTGGGAGAACGGTTTTAAAATAATCTTCAGCATCGTTTACAGTTCCACCAACAATATAACCGATACGTCCGTGGATCGTGTCCGCCGTGCTAAATTGTGTTGCCTCGGCAAATGAATTATTCGGTTCTGCATCCACTTCGCCAACTGCATTGAGAACAGTATAATAAAGTTTGTAATTGAAACACTGGTATTGTTGCGACAGACGAAAATAAAGGGTGTCGCCCTGGCCCTGGCAATAAAGGTCCACGCTATCGATGGCGGTTTGGCCTGCATTGAGGTAACCGCCAATGGATTTACTAAACAGGCTTCCGTTTGACTGGCGCTGGTCGTAACCATTGATGTTAAAATAGCCGTTGCTGTTACCCGTGTTGGTGGCCACCGCGTAAATGCGAAGAACGCCACTGGTAGGAAGTACTGTTTTGAAAAAGTCCACATCATCAGCCACAGCTCCACCGGAAAGATAGCCCAGGTGCCCGCTAGCTGTGTCGGTTATGGGAAAACCGATCGCATCCGCAAAGCTATTGTTGGGTTCTGCGTCCACATCTCCGGACGCATTTAGAATGGTGTAGCGTAAATGATAGCTAAAACACTGGTATTGCTGCGAGGTTCTGAGATAAATTGTTTCGCCTGCCGAGGTACAGTACAAATCAACGCTGTCAGTGGCCGACGCACCAGCATTTAAGTATCCACCAACCGTTTTTGAAAACAGTGAGCCGTTTGTTTGCCGGTTGTCGTAGCCGGAAACGGAAAAATAGCCGTTACTGCTCCCGGTGTTTGTCGCGTCCATGTAAACACGTACGATCCCGTTGGCCGGCAGCGTGAATTTGAAGTAATCTTCAGGATCTGCAACATTGCCCCCCGTTGTATAACCGATATGTCCACCAATCGATTGGTCAATGTTCATCGCCACGGCATCGGTAAAACTATTGTTTGGTTCGAGGTCTACATCGCCGCTTGTGTTGAGCATCACATACCGAAGCTTGTAAGAAAAACACTGGTATAGCTGGTTAAGCCTGAAGTAGAGAGTTTCTCCCGCGGCAACGCAGTAAAGATCGATGCTGTCAACAGCCGTCTCACCCACGTTCAGGTAGCCGCCAATTCCTTTGCTTGTAAGACTGCCGCTCGCCTGCCGGTTGTCGTAAACGGAAAGGTAGGCATACCCGTTACTGCTTCCGGTATTGGTTACCTCAGCATATACCCTGACCATCCCATTGTACGGAATCGTGGTTTTGAAATAGTCCATGTCGCCATCTGGGCACATTGCACCAGTGGATTGGGTGTTAATCGCCAGGTTGTTTGCGCTGGTAAAATCGTTGTTTGCTTCGATTTCCGTTTGCGCCTTTGTGCTGGCAGTAACAATAAACAGCAGTGCAAACAAAGACATGAGTCGGATAAATCTTTTCCGGTTGTGTTTCATTTTTGGACGGTTAAACGCAGTTGGGAAAGTGTGTAGAAATGGGACAAAACAAAATTTGGCACGGCAGTATAGCCGCAGATCATATAAGACAAATCAACATGGAAAGGCCGTTGGGTACACGGCGTGTTGTTAGCCTGTTATCGGGGTAAATTTCATTTTCATAAAGGTTCGTTTTAGGTTTACAGACAAATTGATTCAATTAGAGCTGGCGGACTGAAGACGTACGATTTATCGCCCGTTCAAACTGTCAGCACAAGTTTCCGGACCGACCGTGACTAAAGTTTTTTCCGGGTAACAAATATTCATCCCTTCACTTTCATATCGTCTAATCAATTTGTATTATTTCGCAAAACATGTGGTCTATCAGTTTCGAGTAAAGCAAGAAAACTGTTATGGCTACCCTAAAATTGTCATCAGGAAATTGGTGCAGACCTGGATTGCACAATAGTTTAAATTCGACGTGGAAGGCGACCGCGTGAAGGCAAAGTAAAAAATAACCCGACCCGGGTTCCTTTGTTGTTAACACAGAAACCAGGGTTAGCTCTAGCCTTTTTTCCTACTATGGTTCCAGGCGAAACGGAGCCGTAAGTTTGGCCTCGGCCGAATTCGGGCCGACCAGCAGCTTGTACATACCGGGATAAGACCGCCACCGGTTTTGTTCCAGATCCCATTTTTGCAGTTCGCTGACAGGGATGGCCATCGACACAAGGCGGCTGCCGTTCTTCTCCACCGTCACACGCCGAAAAGCTTTTAGTTCTTTCAGCGGCATCCGCTCAATGGAGGGATACTGCACATAAACCTGCACCACTTCATCGCCTTTCATTTTACCGGTGTTTTTTACCTCAACGGAAAAGTGGAGTGTATCGCCTGCTTTTGGGTTTTCTGCAGGCTTTTTCTTCCACGCATAGGCAAAGGTGGTATAGCTCAATCCAAACCCGAAAGGATATTGCACCTTACCATCATAGTAGCGGTAGGTGCGGCCCTTCATGGCATAGTTATCATAAGCCGGCAAGTCGGAAAGCGACGAATAAAACGTGACGGGCAATCGTCCCGACGGCGAAATTTTTCCAAACAGCAGATCGGCCAGCGCATTGCCCCCTTGTTCGCCCGGGTACCAGGCAAGAATGATGGCATCGGCATAGGGCTCGATCGACCGGATGTCGACGTCGCTGCCGGCATTCACAACCACGACTGTCGGCTTGTTATTGGCCTTTAGCTTTTGCAGCAGTTTGAGGTGAGGTGCCGGAAGGTCAAGCGAGGTTTTGTCGCCACCGCTTGCCGAAAGAAACGCATCGCCCTCCTCTCCTTCCAACAACGGTGTCAGGCCAATAACGGCGATGGTCAGGTCGGCAGTGCTGGCTGCCCAGATCCCGCCAAAATGCACCGTATCGGTATAGTCGCTGCCCTGGTCGTATTGTACACCCAAACCGGCTCCTGCCGCTTCGGTGATTCCTTCCACGAACGTGACCATATCGCCTGACAGGCCGTGGTAGTTGGCGACCAGGGCTGGGATGGACGCTGCATTCGGACCGATGACCATCAGGGATTTGTACCGGTTTTTATCGATGGGCAAAATATTGTTGTCGTTTTTCAGCAGCACCATACTTTGCTGCGCTGCTTTCCTCGCCAGTTGCACGTTCCCAGTTGTATGCACATCCGCTTCATTCAGCTTGCTGAACGGTACGTCAGACGGCGCATCGTACATCCCCAGCTTCATTTGTGTGCGAAGCGTTGGCAACAACGCATTGTCAACATCAGCCTCCGTCAACAAACCTTGCTGCACGGCTTTCAGTACGGTCCGCTGCAACAGGTCCGAACAATCAAGGTTCAACCCGGCTTTGATGGCCGCGGCTGTGGTGGCAACAGGATCCGTCATTGTTTTGTGGCCCTTGAAAATATCGTCCAGCGCCCAGCAGTCGGACAGGATGTGCCCCTGGAATTTCCACTCCTGGCGGAGAATGGTATGGAGCAGGTTTTCGTTGGTGCAACAGGGCTGTCCATTCAGCCGGTTGTAGGCACACATCACGGCTTCCACTTTTGCATCAACCAGTTTGTGAAACGCATAGAGATAGGTTTCCCGCAGGTCTTTTTCATCCACGATCGCGTTGAACGAATGACGCGTTGCTTCGGGACCACTGTGTACGGCAAAGTGCTTGGCGCAGGCGGCTGCTTTGAGGTAGTGCGGATCGTTGCCTTGCATGCCCTGTACAAAAGCGCTCCCGATTTTGGCCGTGAGAAACGGGTCCTCACCATAGGTCTCCTGGCCGCGACCCCATCGCGGATCGCGAAAGATATTGATGTTGGGCGACCAAAACGTAAGGCCCATGTACTGTGTGCGGCTGTTGCGCTTGATGGCTTCGTTATACTTGGCCCTGGCTTCCGTAGAGATCACGTCACCCACTGCTTTTATAAGACTGTCGTTGAAGGTGGCTGCCAGTGCAATGGCCTGCGGAAAGACCGTGGCCTTTCCCGCTCTTGCCACGCCATGAAGCCCTTCGTTCCACCAATTATAGGCCGGGATGGCCAGCGAGGAAACAGGCTTGCTATTGTAACCGAGCAATCCTGCTTTTTCTTCGAGACGCAAGCGGGAAAGCAGGTCCTTTACCCTCGTTTCAACCGGTAGCTTCGAGTTTCGGAACGGTTCTTTTTTCTGGGCAGATGCCTGCATCGACCAATGTCCCTGGAAGATAAAAAAAGCAAGAACGATCGTTTTGGCGACCACAGGCAGACGATGACAAGAGTCCTTCTTCATAAAAATTAAGTTGTGCAGCTCCGGCTTTGCCGTGCTCTGGGAATTGGTGTTGCCAGCGTGTAAATTTAACGGCAGGCAAGGGAACGCGGAATGGTACGTTCAATGGCAAGGACGTTTGAAAGTATCGGGAAGGCCGTCCCCTTTTTGTATCCCATTCTTTTAACTGGTGGCAGTTTAGTGTGAAGTCAGTTTGTAAGTACGCACACCGCATTCCGGCTTGCTGCAACGTCTTTACATGCCATTTTTACATTGACCAGCCACAAGAGCCGGCCAACTTCATCAGCAAAGAAATTGAAGACGACCATTGGTGAAACAGGTCTTCCCGTCACACAACGTCTTTCGCAATCACGGTCCAGTCCTGATCGCCAACTCCTTTTTCAATCCACTCGTCCATTAAAGCAGCGGCACCGGGGATAAGGGCCAATTTCTCTCCTCCGTTCTGTGCCGCGTCGAGAAAGAGCTGCACGTCCTTGCGGGCCATGTTCAGCTCCCACGATGGCGAGTTGTATTCTCCTCCCGTCATTCGCTGCAGGCGTGCGGCCAGTTGCAAAGCCGGGTTCCACGAATTGAAAAGCAGGGCTACGTCCGATGCCGGGATTTGTAAAGCCTTGGCTAACGTGAGTGTGTCCCTTAAACCTGCTGTCAGGCAAACCAGGAAGTTGTTCCCAACCAGTTTCATGGCCGCGGCCTTTCCTGGCTCGTTGCCAAAATTGAGCACACGGCCGGTCATGACCGAAAGCTCAGGCTCCAGTATTTTAACCAGGTCCTCCGCACCCGAGAGCAGCATAAAACCGGTTGCTTCCAATGCATTGGCCGGTCCCATGAAAACAGGTGCGTGCTGGTAGCGATAGCCCCGCTCTGCCCATTTTTCGGTCCGGCGAATGGCGCCTTCTTTCGACGTCGTCGTATGATCGATAAGTATGGTACCCGGTGCAAAGCCGGCACTTGCCGCTTCCAGTACTTCGTCCACCGAAGCATCGTCTTTGAGTGTAAGATGTATGCGCCCGGCACCTTTCACAGCGTCGGCTACATTTGCAAAAGCCTTGGCCCCGGCCTTCTCCAGCGCAAGAGCTTTTTCAGTCGTCCGGTTCCAGACCTGCACGCTTTCTCCCCTGTTCAGCATCGCCCTGACAAAATTTGATCCAAGCAAACCCATTCCTAAAAATGCTTTCATATCCGTTTGTTTTAAGGACTTGCAAGGTCTGGAAAAAACAGGTTCATCCCAACCCCTTCATTCAACGTTTCAGGTTTTGAAAAAAGCAGCAATTGTTAACGGAAAATGCGTAACGTAAAAACGGCTATCCGTTTTTGCTCAGGAGTAATTTTGTGAAAACAGAAGCCCGATTTCTATTCTGCTACGCAAAGCGCATGGCGATACGGTTGGTTTAGCGGATCAATGTGACCGTGCCTTTTTTCGTGATGATCCTGCCGGCGGAAGACCTAATTTGCAGGAAATACACATAGGAACCTTCCGGCTGCGGATTGCCGTTGGCTTTGCCATCCCAGCCACCACTAAGGTCCCGGGCCGAATAGAGTAATTGACCCCACCTGTTGAAAACCTGGAATTTCAGGAGTTGGTACCCATCGGCGGCTACGACCCGAAAGCGGTCGTTCTTCCCGTCGTTGTTCGGCGTAAAGCTGTTGACAACGTAGATGTCATTGAATACCCTCACCATTACCGAGGCTTCCGCCCTGCCGCACCCGACCGTCGACTCGGCCGTCAGCGTGTAACGGGTATCCACAGGCGGAAAGACAAGTGGTGTGAATACGGCGTTGTTATCCATATAGAGTGGAGGCGTCCACAGGTAGCGAACGGCTGTCCCTTTTACATCACCCTGCAGAAGCACGGAATCGCCGCGCACAATGGTTTTGTCGCCGCCGACATGCACCTCGGGATTGCGATAGACATTGACCGACACGAGTGCCGAATCTTTGCAACCATACGAATTGGTCAGAACAACTTTGTATTGCGTAGAGTCGCGGGGCGAGGCGACAGGATTAGACGCCTGCGGATTGGAAAGTCCCGTAGCCGGTTCCCACAAAAACCGTCCATCACCCAAAGCGGTCAACGTCACCCGCTGTCCTTCGCAAATGGCATATTCCGCTGGCACCATTATCGTTGTTGAAGGAAATACATTAACATAAAAACTATCCACATCGGTACAGCCAAACCGAAAGTCCTGCATGCGGCGGTACAGGCCAGTATCGCGGTAAGCGATTTGCGGCACTACTGCCTTTTCCTGCGTCGACGAATAACCATTCGGACCCGACCAAACCAGCGCATCGGCAAAGGGATCTTTTGCCGGCAAAAACAAATCCTTTCCCAGGCAACCAAGCAGGTTTTGCGGTTTGTTGTGCGGGGGCAAGGGCCGCACAGTAGTGGTTAAAACATTGGAGACGAACCGGCATTGCGGTGTATGGATGTTTCCTGCTTCGGCAGCGACCATACGGTAAAGAACCACACCGCTGGACTTTTGTGCAACAGTATAAACAACCGATACGGCCGCGGGTATATCCGTCCATGACCTGCCGGTATCGACACTGCTTTGCCATTGCACGGCAGGATTGATAAAACCGTTCACGTAGGCGCCTTTCAAAACAAAGTCCTTATTGTAATCGGCACACACGGTCAATGGTTCTGCAGAGCCGTTGACCGTAGCTGAAACAGACGGTCCGCAGGGCCGCAAGGTGATGTCGTCGATGGCAAAGGCCTGGCCACACCCGGCTTTTTTATTGGTGGACACGACCAGGACTACATCGTTTTCATTGGCCGGAACCGTAAACGACAGGCCGAACTGGATCCATTTTTTTTCGTCGATGATGGGAATGTTCCCCGTGTAAATACTATCGATAAGAACACCTGATAAGGTAAACACTTTAAAATAGAGGCTGGCGGGAACGGCACTGCCGCCGCAGCTGATGGGTTGCAAGGCATTGGTGACCCAGGCGGAAAACACATAGCGCACATTGGTGCACAATCCACGGGCTGTGTCCCTGTACACAACGGTTGGCGCCGTGATGCCATCGCTGCTCTGCGCATTTACCAGCATGTAATTGCCGTTGCCATCGAGGGTATGATCGCCGGCCAGCATCAGCCAGGTGCGGTCTTCGCCACAGCCAAAGAGCAGGTTGGCAAGAGCGTATTGTCCTTTTTTCGGACATCCCTGCCCGGGTTCAAATTCGGTAGACCGCGGCGGCAATTGTCCACGGTTTTTACCAAACGTGATGTTGATGATGGGATCGCCCAGGCTGCCGCTGCAAATCTGGGCGTCGCTGCCGGGCGGCAGGCAAAACAAAAAAGCAATCAACAGCAAAGCAATTTTCATGTACTGACCAACTATCGTTTATTCAAAGCAGTGACAGATGCCTATAAATATAACCAGAACCGGGCAATCGCCGCCTGGTGATTTGGTGATTTGCAAAACATCGCCGCATTTCCTGTGCCGGCAGAGCGCCACCCTTCGCTGTTGCCTAGTAAAACTGTTTTTCATCCAACCGGAAAAAACGAACGGCATTGTTGAACAGGATATCCCGCTTTTGATCGGTCGAAAGATAATTGGCGTTTTCTATTACGCCGAGCGAGGTTTCCAGGAGTTTGGGCCAGATCATCAGGTCCGTACCATACATGATGCGTTTGCCAAAGCCAGCCTGCACCATGCGCCGGATGTATTCGTTTACTTCTGCCAATGGGTAGCTCCAGATCATCCCGGCAATGTCGACATACACATAGGCATTGGCTCCCATCAGGGCAATCATTTCATCCAACATTGGGTAGCCGGCATGCATCACCCAAAGCTTCAGTTTGGGATGTCGGGCCAGGAGGTCTTCCAGCAAAAGCGGGTTGCCCATCGAGGCTCGGTATTTCGGCGAAGTAAGGTTGGCCATCCCGTTGCCACCGGTTCCCATGTGAATGGCGACAGGGATATTAAGCTTTTCGGCAACGGCAAAATACGGGTCAAGCGAAGGATCACTCGGCGACATGCCCTGGTACTGCGGCGCTATTTCACCCACCACTTTATAGAAACCCGTCGAAAGCGAATCTTCAAACGCTTTTACACTCATATCCGAAGCAGACGAAAAGGAAAGGCTGGGTATAAAACGGGATGGTGATGCTTTTTGCCAGGTATGAAGAATGCCGGCATCGCCACTGGCAACGGCCGTGATGTTCAACCGGTTCATGGTGCCAAGCAAAGCGTCCTGGAATTCTTTGTCCGTTTTGGCTGCTTTCAACGGCTCGGCACAATCGGTCGCCAGAAAAGCCGGTGCCGGCTGGGTCGGATCACCACCCGGCATATTGCTCAAAAACCAGGGACACATATCCGTGGCAAACGCCGGGTTCACCTTCATTGCATGCACGTGTACATCGATGATGGGCAGGTGTTTTTTAGCAGGCTGTTGCTGGGCAAAGCACGACGCAGTAAGCGCGAAGATGAACAGCAAACAAATACGTTCCCGGACGAAAGCAAACGATGTCTTTTTTTTCATGAAGGATGATTTGTAAATGAATTAATGGAGATTTACTTGTAGCGTAATTCGAGCTTGGCAAAAAAATCTTCGAAGAGCAGGCTGGTATCAAGCCGGGTATACACGCGGATCGAACGGCCGCGATGGTTGTATTCATAGCCTCCCTGCGCATTGATCAGCGGCGCCGGCCTGGTTACATATTCACTCGACGACGGATCGGCTTCGAAGGAGGATTGCAATGCCGTCAGCAAAACCAAAGGACTGTCGCCAAGAATGTAAACTTCACCAATGTTCACGTAAGGATTTAACCATTTCATCGTGTTTTCCAGCACACCGGTGAGGTAGGTTCCCACATTCCCCCGTGGCTTTATTTTCGTGAGCAATTGAGCATAGGAAAGAATGGCCTGTCTATACGCATTACGTGGCACCTGCCAAATCGGTACGGCCGTCCGGTTGAAGACCGCTCTTGCAGCACCCATATCCAAATTGAGATTGTATTCGGGATTGGAATAGTTGGGCGGCGGAACGGCCAGGTCGGCGTACTCGGGACCACCGATCCAGACGAGGGTGAGCCTGTTGGCGATTTGCGGGGCGGTTAGCAGTGCCGATGCGATCTCCGTGAGGCTGGCGCCGCAGAGCACATACAGCGGCAGCTTCGTATCAGTACGCATCGCTTCTTTGATAATCATATCAACTGCGTCGCTCTTAACGGGAGTACTGTCATTGAGCATGGCCGTGTTGGAACCGGCAATTACCGGGATACCGGTTTTCAGTTCCAGGGCCTCTATGACCTCCCTTGCTTTTTTAACTGCCGATAGCGCCTGGTCCTTCGAACCATTCCATCCTTCACCGGGTTTCAGGTGCGATCCGATAACGGCCCTTGTTTCCACTGAAGGCGACAGCAACAAATGTGCAAGCTGAAACAGACCGTCGGGATCACCACCAAAATCGTTGTCAACAATCACCCGCATACGCGGCGCAACCAGCGTCCCGGTCTGACCGGGCTGCGCACGGGCCATAAAGCCACCAGTTGAAAGCAGGCAAAGAAAAATAAACGCGATGGTCGATATTTTTTTCATGTGGCTTTTCTGTGACTTGTGTTACCATTTTTTACCGCTATCCAATGACGGCTGTCTTCAACAAAAAAGTTTTTTATAGTCGCAATTCGCTAGTGCAGGAAACCATTATTTCCCTTGCATCACGCCATTTGCGGCGAATACCTTGCTGAAGAAAAGGACCTGAAACGGCAAGGCATTTTCCCAGTAAGCCCATTCGTGCTTGCCCGGCCGCTCGGCGTAGTCATGCGGTGTTCCGTTGGCCAGGAGGCGACGGTGAAGCTCGCGGTTGGGTTCTATTAAAAAATCGTCCACGCCAATGT
Organism: Flavisolibacter nicotianae; assembly: GCF_003628535.1. Taxonomy (GTDB): domain Bacteria; phylum Bacteroidota; class Bacteroidia; order Chitinophagales; family Chitinophagaceae; genus Flavisolibacter; species Flavisolibacter nicotianae. Next base: position 266,186 of record NZ_RBCI01000005.1, on the reverse strand, counting down.
CAAAAATGAGTTTTACATCGTTTGCTTTCAGTTTGTCGGCCATACCAATAATGGTGTAATCGATATAAGGATTCAACGTATCCTTCGGCGCACCAAGCAGCCTCGCAAAATTTTCTGTTCTCGACTTGGCAAAGGCCTCCGGCACCTTCCATGTTTTGGTGTTGATATTCATCACGCCGCTCATGCTGCCGGCAGCGGAATAAAGGTCCGGGTGGCGGGCCGCAATGTACATTGCCCCATGCCCTCCCATCGAAAGACCGGCAATCACCCGGCCCTTTTTTTCTTTGATGACACGGTAGTTGCTTTCAATTTTTGCCAGCACTTCGCTGGAAACAAAAGTTTCAAACTGGCTCTCCTTTTGCAAAGGGCTGTCGAAATAATAGCTCGTTGCGCCACCTTCCGGCGTCACGATCACGATGTTGTATTGATCGGCCAATTTATGCAGTAAGGATTTGTCCGGTGGCAGGGTTAACCAATCGCGGAAACTTCCCTGACCGCCATGCAAAAGGTATAAAACAGGGAATTCGGCCTTTGATTTTTGGTAACTATCCGGCAGTACGACAGCCGTTTTCAGCGCCCTGCCCATGGCACGGCTATACACCTCAATGGTATCGACAGTTGCCGCCTTCGTTGCAAGGGAGCACAAAAAACAAAACGCGAAGAGTTGGACGGTTTTCTTCATGACAGTTGAATTGAATTGGATTAACAAACAGCTCAATCTTTTTGAAACACGTTTGCATATTTCCGGATAAAATAAACCGGCGTGCAGCTCCAGGCATGGCAATAACTGTTGACCGGGTAAAAATTATAAGGCGACAAAAAATCATTTGCGGGATCGTACACCTCCCAAAATGTATCGGCGCCTTTTTTCACCATACCACCCCAGTATTTCTCCAGCTCATTCCTGGCTTCCTGCTGCATGCCGCATTTCAACATCGCTTCGATGTAATAGTGATACAGGTAAGGACCGCCCGGGCGAACAACAGACGACAAAGCCTGCAGATTCTTGATGGCCCGCTGCGCCTCTGTATTTGTTGCCACACTACTTAAGATCATCCAGGCCTGCGAGGCATAAGAAACCTGCTTTTCCGGTCCGCTCACAAATACACCACGCTGTTTGTCGTACAATGTTTTCCTGGCAGCTGCGGTCATTCGACCGATCAAACCGGGTACCGCACTGATGTCGTTCTGTTTTCCCAGCAGTGCCGCAAGAGCCAAAGTTTCCTGCAGGGCAAAAATGCAAAGCCCCTGAATGGAAGCCTGCTTGTCGAGGGTATTGCTCCAGTCAACAAACAGCCACCACCCCGCTTTTGCCGCAGCGGCATAATCGAACATTCCATTCGGCAATAAAAACCGGCTGATATTTTCAAGTTGTTTTTTTGCCACCGGCCAAAGCTCCATGGCTGTTTGCCTGTCACCGGTTGCCGCCAGGTACTCCTTTAAAGCGGCATTATACAGCAGCGAATATTCAAAAAGAAATGGTGCCCCCACCTGTGCATGCGGTTGCGGCGTTTCAAAAACGTTGGAGTTAAGATAACCGTTTTCGCCGCTAACACCGGCCAGCAGGTAGAGGCATCGCCTGGTGAGTGCAAAATTTTGAAACGAATAAGCATTCGTTATCGACTGAAGGTAAAGATCGCCGGTCCACAAGCGGCGGTCGCGTTTGGGCCCGTCCTCAAAAACGGTTTGCATGCACTCTTTCAATGTAGCCTGTCCGACGCGGTCAATTTCCCGAATTATTGGGTCGGTATTCGCCGGCAAAGCAGCCGGCAGTTTCGTGGCGGCGGTAGTTGCCCGGGCCTCCATCCCATCGAACCCAAAGTCGAAATAAGGTGAACTGCCAAGCAAATCGATTTTGACATAGCGAAACGCAAGTCGTCTCGGAATGGTGACGGTGGCCGGAAGTTCCATCACCGTCACCACTTCGTCCTGCAGCCAGGCGCGGCTTAAGCTGCCGGGATAGGGATCGAACGGTGTAGCCATTTCGGCCGGCACTTCGCCAAACGTAAAGCGAAAGCGCAACGGCCCATCCGGTGTGCCGCGGCGAGCTTTCAGGGTAAAGGAATAAAATCCTGTCAGGTGATCGCCGAAATCAAGCACGACACCCGATTGTTTTTTGAACGATTGCTGGTAAAGCGAATCCAGCGGTTTTGCCGGCACTGTTTTCCATCCCTGGAAAGCGTTCGAGTCTCTCACCAATGTGACAAGCGCCGTTGGTTTTCTGACCGTTTCGTTGAGGACTGGCTTGTTTTGCTCCGCCTTTTGCAACCAGTCTTTTCGCTGTGCGGCAAATACATCCTGTGCTTTCACTCCCCTGGCAAAAACAACAAAGGCAAAAAGATAACAAACATACCTGGCGATCAGCATGCGTTTTTGATGTAGATGGTTACGAAATTCCCATTGCGTTCCTGCAAGTAGCCGGTTGGTACCAAATGCTTCTTTTTGTCAGAGGAAAGCTGCATGGTGATTCTGCAATTTTATTTGGCTGTTGCAACCTGGAGCAATTCTTTGTCGTGGTGATACCGCACTTCACACTTGTTATCGAAAAACATGGTCGCCCCATTTTCGGCCGTGTATTTTGGCCATGCCTGCAAGGCTTTCGCATTGGGGTCGCCCGTGCGGGCAAAATTGATCCAGGCCTGGCTCATTTTGTCGGCCAGAACTTTTGCGTCTTTTCCACCCCCCGTCATTTCACGGCATCGGTCGATGTTGTCGAAAACAAAGGGCAATTCCATGCAATGCATCGCCTTGAACTGGCCATCCATTACCGGCGACTGCCAACTGAATAGGTACATATAAACAGGAGCCGTACCCGTTGATGATTTCAGATCGGCCTGGCGAATGGCACCAGCCCTGAAATTGATATCGAGATCGACATAATTACCCGGTTCCAGGTTTCCGGGATAGGCTTTGCTCACGGCTGTCATGTATGCGTCGGCCTTGTCTTTGTATTGCTTTTGCAGGTTTTCTTTCACCTGCTCCATCGACAGGTTGCGGAGCGTGGGATTGAATGGCGTGAATTCATTCTTGGTTGTGCCGACCAGCAGCGGAACGTCTTTGGCGATGGCAATACCGGCGGCATCAGTCGGTTGGTAGGGCAGAAAATCGCCGTCCAATATAGGCCCCCAGCCAAAAAAACCAGCTTGTTTTCCTTCTGCCCGTAACGCCTGGCTCACTTTGGTCATGGCTTTTTTCGCCGCGGCATATAACTGGTCGTAGGGAATTTTTTGCAGGGAATCAGCCTGCGTGGGTGCGATGTTTAATTCTTCCAGCGTCGCCGCCGTAATGCGCCGCGAAACTGCCGGCTCCATAAAACCCGAAAGATAACTGCCGCTTTGCACAATGGCTTTGTGAAAAAGGCCTTTGGCCGACGGTGCATACATAAGCGATGTCACTTTTCCGCCGCCACCCGACTGGCCGAAGATGGTCACGTTATTTGGATCGCCTCCAAAAGCGGCAATATTTTCTTTCACCCATTGCAAGGCTGCCACCAGATCTGTAAGACCGGCATTCCCGGAAGACTTGTATTTTTCGCCATAGGCCGACATGTCGAGAAAGCCGAGTACATTGAGCCGGTGGTTGACCGTCACCACAACCACGTCGCCTTTGCGACTCAGGTTTTCACCATCATAGGACGGCAGTTCCACCGATGAACCAGCCGTAAAGCCTCCGCCATGAAACCAGACCATTACCGGACGTTTGGCAGTCCCGTTGATCTCCGGTGTCCACACATTCAGGCTCTGGCATTTTTCATTGGTGTATCCCCAGTTGTGCTGGAAAGGAAATTCACCTTCATCCATCACCGTGGTGGTGGCGTCGGTGGGACAAACGGGCCCGTAGCTCATCGAGCTGCGAACAGTTTGCCAGGCGTCCGGTTTTTGTGCCGGCTGAAAGCGTTCCGCCTTTGCATAAGGAATACCCTTGAACGTAAAGATGGCACTGCTGCTGTATCCTCTCACCTTACCATAGGCTGTGGGTACAACGGCATAGGATTTTCCCGCAACAATGGGATCTGCGGAAGCTGGTTTTTGCGCAATCGCGGGAAAAAAGACCAGCGAGAAAACTGATGCTACGAACAAACGGAAAGCATTTTTTTTCATGGCAAACAAAGCGTTTTAGTTTTTGTCAACTTGACACAATATAAAACACATTTCCAATGTGACCATTTTTTTTCAAAAGAAACTAACGCAGGTGCCGGCGGTCTTCTGTCCTGTAAATAAAGTCAGGAGCCGGGCGCCACCTTACCGGATCAGGGAAACTGTTCCTTTTACTTCCACCGGCTTGTTATGAAAACGCCCCCTGACAAGATAAACATAAGTCCCTGGCGGACTTTGCCGGCCGCCAGCCGTACCGTTCCAGCCGGCGCCAAGGTTCCGGGTGCTGAAAAGGTTCTTCCCCCACCGGTCAAAAACCGAAAATTCCCTGAGCTGAAACTGACGCGTAGCTGGTATGCGGAACACATCGTTTCGGCCATCGCCATTTGGTGTAAACGCATTGGGCATGTGCAGTGTGCTTTCATCACAGGCTTGTTCCCCGACGCGAATGGTGAACGTTTTGGAACAACCATTCACGCCAATTGCTTTTATCTCATAAACACCTCCCCGGTCAATTTTCACTTCGGTCAGCGAAAGATTGTCCCATAAATAGGTGATATTGTCCGAAGCGGGAGCAATAACCAGCGGTTCATCTTTACAAACGGTCGTATCATTTGCAAGATGCAGATGTGCAAACGGATCGGCACCTGCATAATACGGATCGGTCACAAAGCAGGTATCCGCAGTCGAAACCCTGACGCTGAAAAACCCCGAAATATTTTTCGGAACCCGGTAGGGTTGTTGCGTTGCACCAGCGATCGCGATGCTGTCCCTGTACCATTGGTAAACGGCATTGGGAAAAGACGGTGCCCTTAACACGGAATCAGGCTGGCAAACATTCCCTCCCAGAGTTTGAACAACTGAAGATGGAAATCGGGCTGCCGGCAGCAAATGCACATCATCGAGATAGTACACATAAAAATCTGCACGGGTTGTACTGTCGGCCAGTTCGAGTTCCGGAACCAAGAAGGAACAATCCGGCCCGATAGCCACGACATTCACACCAAATGGCGCCGTAAATTTTACACGACCCTGCACCCAGTTTCCCGTGCTTCGCATCACCGTTTTGCCCAGCAGCACCCATCCCGCATAATTGGCCGGGCAGCCGTTGCTGTTGGCCGCAATCCCTCCGAAGGGAACGGCATTACAATCTAAATGCCCAAACAGGGCAACAGTAAAAGGTTCTGTTCTGTATTTGAAACCGGCATCGTCATTCGACCGGAAACGCCCTGCACTGAAGCTAAAGACATAGTCTTCGTCTTTCTTTAATGGCGTTTGCAAGCACTGGCTGACGTAAGTTTTTGCGATATCCGTTTCCCTGCTGTCCGGTTTCCGGTAGACTGCCTGCCGGATGGAAACGAAGGCTTTGCCATCGGGTAAGGGCAACGCAGGTGGAATGTATTTCATCACGATGGCTGAGTCGGACGAGCAGGCCAGGTTGTGATAATAGATGGCTTCACTCCCATTGGTGTAGGTCCCCATGCGCCAGAAACGGGCAATGGCGTTGTCGTTGTCGTAGAGGTAAGTGGGACAATGCAAAAAGTCCTCGAACGAACCATTTTGGAAGAGATTGCCCCTTACGGTTATGCGGCACTGGCAATCGGGGTCTTTCAAATCAACCAGGCCGTCACCGTCATCGTCTTTTCCGTTACTGCAGTCTTCCTGGCAAAAGCCGGCCAGGCCGGCAATGCAAAGCAGACAACAAAGAAGACAGCTTTTAAGCTTCATACTCAGGGGACGATTGATGCCCCGAGTAATTTACAGAAAATCCGGCGTACGGTACAGGCAAACGGCAATATGCAGTTGGCGCTATCCGTTGGCTTATCCAATCACTAAACACCCGCCTTATGTTGCAATATCTTTTTTTGGCAAACCTGTTCCACTTCAGTGAGGATGCCGGCTACGCGTTGCGTGTTTCCTATACCGATTTCCTGCAGCAGTTCCGGCTGTTGAGAAAGCTGCTTGCATAAGACAACGCGTTTGTTGAGCAACAATTGTTTTTCGTGACCCGTTAAACTTAACAAACAGGTAAGCGGGTGCAGGCCCGCCTTGTTGATACGGTCGCGAAGACTAAAGTGGCGGGGATAATCCCAACTCACCAAATCGATGTTCATACAGGTACCATACAAAATGGCGTCTTCCGAAAAACGGGTGTTGGTGACCAGCCAGGCCTTGTGAAAAGGACTTTCCCGTTCCGGAAATCCTTCTCCTTTTCGGGTCAGATCCAGGAAGCGGGACTGGATATAGAGCGGGACTTTTACATCGGTGCAGATACCCTGGCTGTTGTGAAACTTGCATTCCACCATGAACTGTTTATTTTCTTTCTGCGCTATCACGTCGACCTCGTGCCGCACGCAATGCCCCTGGACGATTACATCCGTTTGAACCGTGTAGCCTTCGCTTTTGAGCAGTTCGGCAATGAACAATTCAAAAGGAAAACCGGAAGGTCCCAACGCGTTGATGGCTTGCTTGAGTTTGTACCGGGCTGCACCGGGACGGGAATATTGTTTCAGGAGCTGGAAGGCTTGTTTATAAATCGACTTTGTCGACATCTCTTCTGTCAGGTGTGCCGTAATTTCCTGCACGATCTCATTGGCAATCTCGTTGGAAACACCGCTCCGCTTTAATGACCGGTGCAGTTTTTCGTTTGAGAACACGTCCTTTTTTCCCGAAGCTTTGATGACACTGATCCGATCCATAGGCAATGGCAATTTGAAGACAATGCACAAATCAGTTTGTGAGCAGTAAATGGCGAACAGAGGAGATGGCTCCTTATTCATCTTTCTCGCACAAAAAACACTTATATGTTTTCCAAAATAAAATTCACTCTTTCTTCAGGCGGAAGAACGGGAACTCGTACGATCGGAAAACGCAACGAGCTATACACGTCGAGTAACAGTTCCTGTATCTTTTTTTGCGCCACTTCGTCTTCCCTGCGGGCATAATCGTTGACCAGCGGCAGGCAATCCAAAACAAACACCTTCTTATACGATGCCTTTTCCAGCGCCTTTTGTAAAGGTTCGTCTTTTTTTAAGTGCAGAAATTGATAGTAGGCCAGCGCATCCGGGATTGCCCTGTCCAAAAAAACAATTTCGCCGGGATCGAGGGCGGCTTCCTGCCGGATCTGCATTTCCAGCACGCCTTTTTGAAACATTTGCTGGTTCTGCCGCACTTCTTCCACCGTTTTTCCCTGTACGAGTTGGGTGTCGATATAGTGGCGGGCATGCTCAATCGTGGTTGTATAGCCCCTTGCTTTGAGCAGGTTGATCACTGTCGTTTTACCAGACCCCGGTCCGCCAGTGATGACATACCAATTCGTGGGCCTTTTTTGCGGTGCGATGGCAATGGCAGATTTCTGGTCTGCCTGTATTTTTTTGTTAGCCAACATCCGTTTCATTTGGTATCCGATTGGTTTGCCTTTGTATAAAAATCGATTGTGCGTGAATCAAAAGGCAACCGGACCGCATGGTTTAAAGATTGCCTTTCTTCAGTTCTTCCACGGCATGGTTGGCGGCCCGCGCAGTCAATGCCATGTACAAAATCGACGGACTCTGGTTGCCGGTGCTGGTCATGCAGGCACCGTCGGTAACGAAAACATTTTTACAGTGGTGAAGCTGGTTCCATTCGTTCAGCATCGATGTTTTCGGGTCCTTTCCCATGCGGCAACCGCCCATTTCGTGGATGTCCAGGCCCGGTGCCTGCCCATTGTCGTGTTGCGCAATGTTTTTGCAGCCGGCCTTTTCCATCATCTCCGCCGACTGTGTTAAGAAATCCCGGATCATCCGCTCGTGGTTGTCATCGTAGCCTACCGATGTCACCAACTGCGGTATGCCCCACTGGTCTTTCTGGTCCTTACTTAAACGAACATGGTTTTCGGCCCGCGGAACCGTTTCGCCCTGCATATACATGTAGGTGCGCCAGCCACCCAACTGGCTCATGGATTCTTTGAAGGCAGCGCCGATCGATTCGGCTGTTGCCGCCTCGTCGCCCCGTACCCGGTAAGCGCCCATGAAGGTGGTGAAGCCACCCACATAATCCGTATCCTGCTGGTGCAGGTTGCGGTAGTTGGCGATGATCGGCTCCGTGGGATTGCGACCAAAATAATATTTGTCTTCAAAGCCCGGCACATCGGCATCGACCGCCGCCCGGTAATTGTGAAAGCAAACATATTTCCCCAGCACACCGCTGTCATTTCCCAAACCATTTGGAAAGCGGTGCGATGTGGAATTCAGCAGGATCAGGTTACTGTTCAACGCCGAGGCATTGACAAAAACAATCCGTGCAAAATAATCCGTTGTCTTGTGGGTATTGGCATCAATTACCCGTACACCAACTGCCCGGCCTTTAGACTCGTCGTAAAGAATGGAGTGAACCACTGAAAATGGCCGCACGGTCAAATGACCTGTTTTTGCTGCCCAGGGCAAGGTGGACGAAACCGTGCTGAAATAACCACCAAAAGGGCAGCCGCGCATGCAAAGATTGCGGGCCTGGCACCTGCCACGGCCTTGTTGCAAATGAAGTTCTGTCGGTTGCGTCAGGTGGGCCCAGCGGGCATGTACCAGGTGGCGTCCCTTGTAATTTCCGGCAATGGCCTGTTGCATTTTGGATTCCACACAGTTCAGATCAAAAGGCGGCAGAAATTCGCCGTCGGGCATGGCTTCGATGCCGTCTTTGTTGCCGCATACGCCAATGAATTTTTCGACACGCGAATACCAGGGGGCCACATCTTCATATCCAATCGGCCAGTTCATGCCGTAGTCGAGTCGTTCCGGTGAAGTAAACTCAAACGGGCTCCATCGCTGGCAGGCCCGTCCCCATGTCAGGGATTTGCCCCCTACCTGGTAGCCGCGGATCCAATCGAACGGTTTTTCCTGCACATAGGGATGGTCGGCATCTTTGATGAAAAAGTGTGCCGTGTCTTCGCCAAAGCCGGCCGCCTTGCTAATGAGCGGATTTGCTTTTAAAAACGCCCGGCTCATTTGCCCACGGTGCGGAAACTCCCACGGCGCCTTGGTAGCAGTTGGATAGTCTTTGATGTGCTCCACGTTACGGCCACGTTCCAGCACAAGTGTTGTCAGGCCCTGTTCGCACAGTTCCTTCGCGGCCCAGCCGCCGCTGATGCCCGAACCAATGACAATGGCATCGAAAGAATTTTGCTGTACTCCTTTTGTGTTCAGGTTGATAGGCAAGGAATCGTTTGGCATAAAAAAGAGATTAGGTTGTATTTGCAAACACGGCGGCCAGCCGGGTTCTTATTTCGTGATTTGCGCATTACGGTAGAGCGCAGCAGCACCAAGCAAGCCGCTGTTTTCCTGTTCCGACACGGCGATCTGGAGGCGTTTTGCGGATCGCTGGTAGGCGGTGGTTTCAATTTGTTCCCACATCCGTTTCTGAAACCATCGATATGCATGGCGCACCGAGCCCCCAAGAACGATCAGGTCCACATCCAATGCATACTGGATCATTTTAATGGCCTTGCCCAGGTGCATTCCCAGTTCCCCGTACATCGCGATGGCTTCAGCCTCTCCCCCTGTGGCCCGTTTAAAGACCTCTTCGCCTTCAATGCCGTAAACATTCCGGAAAAACTGTCCGCTGGCATAATACTCGTAACATTGATCGAGGTAATCAATCATGCCAAATTCACCTGCACCACCACTGGCTCCCGTATACAATTTCTCCTGAATGATGATGCCGGTACCAAGGCCCGTACCGATCGTTAACCCAATCATCGAAGCGTGCCCGCGGCCCTTTCCAAAATAATATTCACCCAGAGCGAAACAGTTGGCATCGTTGTTCAGCAAAGCAGGGAGATTATACCGCTCCTGCATCTTTTGCTGCAAAGCCACTTCTTTCCAGGAGGGGATATTGATCACGTCGTAAACTATCCCCGTTGCTTCATCGACCAACCCCGGCACACCAATGCCGATCGATTTAACGGAAGGGGTAAGAAGGCGGTCGGTTAGTTGAAAGAGTTGCTGCAACACCTCGTCAACCGTGCCATGAGGATTGATGCGCTGCGCCTGCATTCCTGTCAATTCATCGCCGCAAACGACACCGCCACGGATGTTGGTTCCGCCCAGGTCAATACCGATGGCACAGTCAGAATTCATGGTCAGTTTTTTAACAGGGCAGCGGCTTCTTTGTCTGCGTAGACGGTGGATCGTGGATGCTTTTGCAACCAACTTGCAGGCAGGGTTTCCGACACAGGTTCTTCCAGTGCTTTTTGCAAAATTCCGGCTTTGTGCTTTCCGTTAACCACCAGAAAAACGTTACGGGCATCCGCCAGGTCCGCAATACCCAATGTGATCCCGTTGGCCAGGTCAACCGGCTCCTGGAAATATTTCTGCCCGACCTTCTTTGTCTCCTCCGCTAATTCGGCGATATGGGCACGGAGCAAGGGAGATGTGCCGGGTTCATTCATACCGATATGTCCGTTCATTCCCAAACCGACGATAGCCAGATCGATACCGCCGTTTTGCTGAATAAAATTTTCAATCCGGCTGCACTCGGCTTCGGGATCCTTGTGCCTGCCATCAAAAAAACAAATCCGCTCTTCGCTAACCTGCAAGGGCCCGAACAATTCCCTGTCAAGATGAAAGCGGCAGCTTCCTTCGTCCTTGCCGTTCATGCCGCTCCACTCGTCGAGGCTGAGAAATAACCAGCCCGAAACATCCAGTCCTTCTTCCTTTACCCTGTGCACCAGTTCGCGGTACAAACCGGCCGGGCTGTCGCCCGACGCAACGCAAAGAAGGGGTTGTTCTTTTTTTTCAATGATCGCCAGCAAATCATCGACAGCCTGCCGCGAAAGGGAATCATAGGTTTCTGCAACAATAAGTTTCATCATTGATTGGGGTTTTGTTTTACTGTACGGAGAAGAAGATACATCACAAACAGGTGACTGGTGTGCTTTCTTCCCGTTGGCTACTAAGATACACAGTGCACCGTTAAGTAGCTGTTTGATCAACGCACAAAAACCAACTATTAACCGGTTCGCAATTTTCATCGGGAAAGGCACCAGGATCGTTGTCTCTTTTGGATGAAGAAGTAAATCTGAAACCATTGTAAAGCAAACATCCAACGGTTAATAGTTGCCGTTGGATGTTTACAGGTATATCTTTTGAGCCGGTAGCTTATTTCAGCACGTCGCTTACCGGTGCCGCAACCGGGTGCTCCGCAGTGAACGTTTGCCCCAGCAGCTTTGCCATTGTTTGCGCAAACTGTTTTTGATAATACTGGTCCTGTGTTTTCACTTCACCTTTCGCCGGAATTCCAGGTCCCATCACGGCAAACCAAATCTGGTGCGCATCGGAAATGTCGCTGCCATGACTTGTCCATTCATTTTTTATCAAATCACCGCGGCCATGATCTGTTGTGATGAACAGTGCTGTTTTATTCCGGTATTGCGGATCACCCTGCGCAAAATCCCAAATCTGTTTGATCCATGCATCTACCTGGTGTGCCGCATCGAGATAGTTTCGGTACCGGCCGCTGTGCGCCCATTCGTCGGTTTCGCCATAGGCAATGTAGAGAACCCGGGGTCTCCTGCTTTTCAGTTCTTCCATCGCCGCATAATGAGTAAAGACGTCGAGGCATTCGTCGTTATGCCAGGGTTTGTACGAGTCGGCCAGCATCGCATTGAGCAGTTTTTGCCGTGGGTTGGGATTGATTCCGCCAACAGGATCGAAAGCTGCCACGACCGGTATACCGCTTCGCTTCTCATTTAAAATCCGGTTAAAGGCTTCCCAGGCACCAAAGGCCGTCACCTTACCTTTCAGCGCCGGCTGCCGGTTAAAAAACTCAAGCAGTGTTGTGTGGGGATTGGGCGGATAACTGTTGGAATTGATCGCTGTGTCGGCAAAGCCGGTCATGATTTCACTGTAACCGGGATAGCTGAACCAATACGGATTGGAATTATCTACGTTGTTGCCAAATGCACGGTTGCCCCACAATTGTCCTTTTGCCAAAACGGAAGACCAAAGGAAGGGAAGCAATTTTTTTCTTCGTTCTGCTTCACGCGGCCCACCATATTTCTGAAACAGGTAGGCACTGTCGCCCTGGTTGAATGTCTTGTTATTGGCAATGGCTGTGTCCATGCCCCTGAAGACTTCCTGCCAGCGAAAGCCGTCTGTTGTGATGATGACCAGGTTTTCGGCCCGTTGCGCCTTGCAGCAAACCGAAAGGCAGGAAACGAAGAGTAAAAAAGAAATTTTCATATCGCTGAATTGAACTGGAAATCGCCTTCAAAAAGTAGAGAACAGGGAAAAATGAAAAGTGAAAAACAAATAAAGTAGCATCCATTCATTATTCAATGTTCATTATTCATTCTTAATTCAACCCGCCCTGCCCACGATACAGTTTCACCGGTCCGTCCAGGGTCAGTTTCAACACGGTCATATAGGGATCTTTAACCGCTTGCGGCACATTGATAAAAACCAGTCCCGGCACGGGGCTCCACGAAATCTTACCGACAATTTTTTGCTGCAGGTGTTGCTGCGTACCGAGCACCTGGATGTCGTTGATCTTGCTGCTCAACCCCTTGATCATGATATCACCGGTGGTGGCACCGGGAAGAAATAAATACAGCGTGCCCGAATCTTTCGACAGAGTTGTCGGTCCATAAAAATGACCTTGCGGCAGACCCGGCACCGATCCAAAAATCGCTTCCTCGTGCTTTTTGTTCCATTTGCCCAATTCTTTTAAAACTTGGACTTCCTGCGGTGGTATCGTTCCATCGGCCTTCGGCCCGATGTCGAGCAAAAGATTACCGCCATTGCTCACCACATCGGCAAAAATGGTGATGATCTCAAAAGGCGTTTTCCAGGCCGTGTCCTGCGGCTGGTATCCCCAGTTGTTGTTAATGGTCATACAGAGTTCCCACCAATTGTATTTGGGGCGGCTCACCGGGAAATTCTGCTCCGGTGTTTCGTAGTCCCCATATCCCTGCAGGCGGCCATTAATGATGGCCGACGGATTTTGTTGCAAAATCTGGTTGCGAACGCTGGCACTCTCCCACTCTGCTGCACTGTGCTCCCAGTCGCCATCAAACCACCAAAGGGCGGGTTGAAAGGCGGTGTTCACCTCGTTGATCTGCGCCTGGAAAAATTTGCGGAAGCGTTGCCAGCGTTGCGGATCGCCTGCCACGGTGTAGTGGTTGCTGTCTTTCAGGAAGCCTGGATAATCGGAGTGACTCCAGTCGATGAGCGAAAAATAAGCACCGCGTTTAATGCCTTGTTTGTCGAGCGCTTTGTAAAACGTCGTCAGAACATCTCGCCTGGCCGGTGAGTTTTTGGCAACGCTGAAATGGTTTTGCCGCGTCGCCCATAGCGCCACACCATCGTGATGCTTGGTGGTCATCACCGCGTAGCGGGCACCGCTCTCCTTTATCAGTGCAGCCCATTCTTCGGGGTTGTACCGGCTGGCTGTAAAGCCGTTCAGCTGCTTCATGTAATCTGCATGACTGATTTTTTTGTTGTGAAAACTCCAGCTTTCATCGATGCCATTGACGGAATAAATACCCCAGTGGATAAAGATGCCCAGCTTGGCATCTGCGAACCACTGCATTTTACCACGGATCGAATCGGGATTGACATTTGCCTGTGAAAAAGCGCTGATCGTGATTCCGAAAACCAGGAGTGAGAAAGTATATCGTTTCATACGTTTTTCTGTTTATTCGAATCGACAGAGACATCGAAGGTCTTCAAGGCCTCCGATGTCTAGACTTACCTTACCATGATTTCGTCGATAAAAATATGCGCATTGCCTCCCTTGCCGGGATGCCAGTCGGGTATCTTACCATAGTTCATGGCTTTTACCCGGATATAGCGAGCTTCCGTTTGCACCGCCAGGCCAAATTCTTTTACCGAAGCCTTGTAATCCTTGTCGCTGACGGTATTTTGCACATCACCCAGTGGCTGAAACGTCTTTCCGTCATTGCTAGCTTCAAAGCTGACGCTTCGCGGCATCCAGATCCAGCTTCCCACATCCTGCAGGAAATGCGCTCCCACGTAATGTACGGGTTTGCTTTGCTTTAAATCCACCACCGCTTCAAAATCATTGCCCTCATAGCTTTGCCACTCGCCGGTGCGGTAGTTGGCACCGCCGATAATGCTATCGATCAGAGCCTCCGGTCCGCCGGCACTGTACATTGCATTCATCTTGCTGATCACCTGCACGGTTTTATCTTCCGGCAACCGGTAAAAATCCTGTTCGATGGTTTGACTCTGCTGACCGTTTTTCACCGCATAAGCATACACGGTAGCTGAATGCTTCAGTGGCAACGGCGCACTGTATTGTTGAAAAAAGGCATTGGTGCCCGAACCATGCAAAGGCGTTACCGCATAAAAAATAGTGGTGCCGGGCTCAATGGATTTGATCTCGACCGAGGTGCTGCCTTTGAACTTTTTATCGTTTCCGGTCAGGTATGGCACCGGCGTAATGAGGTGATCATTGATCGCTGTTACCGGGATGTCGCTATCCGCTGTAGCCCATTTTTTATTAGGCATTGCACCCAGGTTAAACTGCAGTTCGCCGCCCTGCATCAAGGCCGTATGCTGAAGAAAGGACTGGCTGTGCGGCTTGCCGTTCAGTGTTGCCGACTGCACATAGAAATCACCGGGCTTTTTACGATTTGCTTTGATAACAAACTGCTTCCCGTTTTCCAGGTGGATCGTGACTTTATCAAACACCGGTGTGCCTAGAATGTATTGCCCGCTGCCAGGAGTAACGGAATAAAAACCCATGGCGCTGAGAATGTACCAGGCACTCATCTGGCCGCAGTCTTCGTTGCCGATCAGCCCGTCGGGAGCATTTTTGTAAAAGCCATTAAAGATCTTGTTGAGATAATACTGCGTTTGCCAGGGCCGGCCAACAAAATTAAACAGGTAGGCCATGTGGTGACTCGGTTCATTCCCCTGTGCGTACTGGCCAATCAATCCCGTCACATCGGCCTGGTCGCGGCCCGTGGTTTTGGATACGGTCGTGAACAGTTCATTTAACCGCGCCGCAAACGTTTGCCTGCCGCCATAGAGCTTGATCAAACCGGCAATGTCCTGCTGCGCGGTAAAGCTGTATTGCCAGGAGTTGCCTTCTGTAAAGAAATGATTGATTTCCCGCGGGTCGAAAGGACTGTACCACATGGCACCCAGCTTTCCCCGCATATGGCCGCTAACGGGATCGAACAGGTTTTTGTATTGCTGCGCCCTTTTCAGGTAAGTCTCCGCAGTTTCTTCGTCACCCAGCCATTTGGCCATTTGCCCGATGCACCAGTCGTCGTAGGCGTATTCAAGCGTTTTGGATACACTTTCCGATTCTTTGTCGTTGCTGAGAAACCCGTTGGTTCGATAAAAGGGCAACCCGAAGCGGGACCCTTCCGCGTAGCGGCGCATTGCAGCCAGCGCCTTTTTTGCGTCGAAGCCGCGAATCCCTTTTTGATATGCATCGGCGATAACAGGCACCGAATGGTAGCCGATCATGCAAAACGTTTCGTTGCCACTCAGCTCCCATACCGGCAACATACCGCCGTATTCGTCCTGCGCCAAAAACGTGTTGATCCAGTCGGTTGTTCGCTTCTGGTTAATGATGGTCATCAACGGATGATAGGCCCGGTGTGTATCCCAAAGGGAAAAAACGGAATAGTTGCTAAAGCCGTTTGCCGTATGAATTTTGTCATCCGTTCCGCGAAACTGCCCGTCAACGTCCATATACAGATTGGGATTAACAGACGCATGGTACAAGGCCGTATAAAAAACGGTCCGCTCGTCGGCTGTACCGCCTGCCACGTCGATCTTGCCCAGTTCCTTGTCCCAGGCCGCCGTCGCTTTTGAAAGCGTCGAGGTAAAATCAAAGGTTGCGTCTTCGGCTTCCAGGTTTTTCATCGCACCCTCGGCACTAACGCCACTGATGGCGACCTGCACCAGCAACGGCTTTCCATCACTGACGTCGAAGGATGAATAGGCTTTGATGTTGCGTCCTTCCGCTTTTGGCAACGCACCTTTTTCTTCTTCGTTGAGCGCTACGGTATATTTCATGATCGGCTTTGAAAAGCGAAGGGCAAAAAAGACGGTTTGTTTGTGCGCCCAGCTCCGTGATTGCCGCATACCGATCAGCGTGTGGTCGTCTACCTTCTGTAGCCAGGAATCGAGCACGATGTCACGGTGCAAAAGGTCAAGCAGCACATTCCCTTCCTTCGTGCCGGCCGGGTAGGAATATTTGTGCAAGCCTGTACGCAGGGTTGCCGTGAGCTCCACACCAATGTTGTATTTATCGAGCTTTACGCCATAATAACCGGCGTAGGCTTTTTCGTTCTGGTGCGAAAAAGAAGACTTGTAGTCCTCGTTGTTCCAACGGTAGGCACCAGTTGTGGGTTGCAACAAAATGTCGCAATAATCTTCAATACCCGTTCCGTTCAGGTGTGTGTGCGAGAAGCCGTAGATGGCACTGTCGCTGTAGTGATAACCACTGCATCCATCCCAGCCTTTCAGTCGGGTGTCGGGACTTAGCTGCACCATTCCAAACGGCATCGTCGCACCGGGATAGGTGTGTCCATGACCGCCTGTGCCGATAAACGGATTCACCAGCTTTGCATAATTTTTTTGTTGCGCCCCGCTGCTCATCCCGCACAGGACCGGCAGGAGAAAAAGTGCAGCTTTCAAACGAGATAGAGAAAACATTCTTTCTGATTTATTCCGGGTTTTTAAATTCAATGAAACACCAGCAGGCTTTCTTTCAACACCGCTTTGCTGCCTAAAGACCAACAATTGCACATTCCCTTCTTTAACCGTTCAGGGCGTGCAACAGGCTTTTAATGGCAGAGGCTTCGGTTGTCATGTAAGAATCGCCTTGGTCCGTGCCGGCAAAGGCAGGATGACGAAACTCCATCTTTGATCGTGCGTTGCTGCGCAGGGATGCATGAAACTCCATCGCACCGGTTTGTTTGGCCAGTTCCCCTATATTAACAGGTCGTACACCGCTTCCCGGCATGATGACGATCCTGCCATCGGCTGCCTTTACCAGTTCTGCAATCCGCTCCGCACCTTCTGTGGCAAGCGGCTTTTGTCCCGAGGTTAAAATGCGTTTGCAACCAATCTGGATGATCTGCTCCAGCGCCTCAAACGGATCGTAGCAATGATCAAAGGCGCGGTGGAAGGTGACGTCCATCGGGTGGGCCAGTTCTACCAGTTGCGCGGTCCGCTCCACGTCGATGCGGCCGTCTTTATGCAGCAGGCCAACGACCACGCCATCGCAGCCAAGTTCCTTGCACAACCGCACATCCGTCTTCATGATGCTGAACTCATCGTCGCTGTACAAAAAATCACCGCCACGCGGACGGATGATGGGAAACAGGGGGATGGTAACTTTCTCTCTTGCCGCTTTGATCAGGCCATAAGAAGCCGTAGTTCCTCCATCCGACGGGTTATCACACAATTCGATTCGATCCGCACCACTTTGTTCGATGACGACGCAGCTTTCGATGGTAAAGGCAATGATTTCTACCGTGTATTTCATTTATTTTCTTTCCGCCATTTTTTTAGTTCACCCTGGCGTTTCCGCCAATGACAGTTTTTAGTTGTGAATGGTGAATCGTGTAGGATCAATTGTGACAACAAAGCACCGCTGTTACCATTCACGATTCACGACGCACAAATGACATTTGTATATCTATGAATTGAAATAGCTGCCGGCCTGAAATACTTTTTCGATACCTGCGTTTTTTACTGAATAGGTAAAGCCTTTGTGAATTGCGTAAGCGCCGAAACGGCCTTTTTTGTCAAGGGCCAAAAAGCCAACCTGCAAACCTTTTGCTCTTTCCACGTCCCGCTTCACGATCCGTTCAACTACTTTTCTGCAGGCTTCTTCGGGTTTGGCACCGCTGCGCATCAGTTCAACAACGGCATGAGAACCGCAGGTGCGAATGACCTCCTCGCCCAGCCCGGATGATGTTGCCGCACCGGCATCGCCATCCACATAAAGGCCGGCGCCAATGATCGGCGAATCCCCCACCCGGCCACGCATCTTCCATGCAGCACCGCTGGTGGTGCAGGCGCCACCCATTTTGCCTGTGGCGTCAATGGCCAGCATGCCAATGGTGTCGTGATTGAGCGGACCGCCGGGCAATTGATTCGGATCTTTTTTCTGGTTTTCGATGTTGATCACCGGGCTGTATTTCGAAGTTTTCAGCCATTCCTTCCAGGCCTTTTCCGATTCGGGTGTCAACAGGTTTTCTTTCTTGAAACCGTTGGCCAGGGCAAACTGCAAAGCACCTTCACCAACAAGCATCACATGCGGGGTTTTTTCCATCACCAGCTTTGCAACCGAAATCGGATGAACGATATTCTCGAGGAAGGCCACCGATCCGCAATTGAGGTGACCATCCATGATACAGGCATCCAGTGTCACCTTTCCATCACGGTCGGGGTAGCCACCCAGTCCCACGGTGTGATTGTCAGCATCGGCTTCCGGAACTTTCACGCCGGCTTCAACGGCATCCAGCACGTCGCCGCCACGACTCAATATTTTCCAGGCCTCCATGTTGGCCGCCTGTCCAAAATCCCAGGTCGAAATCACGATCGGCTGGTCTGTCTTTCCTTCTTCCACCTCCGGCACGGCGCCCATCGTTCGTTTCACCAGTAACGAAGCGGACGAAAGAAGCGATGCTTGTAAAAATTTTCTGCGATGAAACATGATCATACTTTCTTTTCAATTTGATAAATCTGGTTCGGATGGGCGGTTGACACGGCCTGGCAGTTTGCGTATCTGTCATCCGTGTCACCAGCCGCTTTTACAAAGCAACAGGAAATATCCATTGCCTTTTCTTCCTTCCATTAGTTTTTCACGGTCGCGGGCTGCTGCAGTTTCAATACCCACACATGGTCACCCGATTTTTTAAGGGAAGTTGGAATGGAAACGTCAACGCCTTGCGCCGACGCTTTCCAGGTGAGTGGCTTTGCGCTACCCAGCAGATAAAGCTTTGCATTTTTGGCAAAGGGCATTTTCGTCAGTCTGACCGTCTTCTCCGGGAAATCAAAAAGGAAAATGTATTTCGTATTGCCGTCTTTCGATTGGGTGAACCGGATGCCATCGCCTTCACCAAACTGTGTAAACTTGCGGGTGTTGTAAATAGCCTCGCCGTTTGTTTTCATCCAGGCGCCGATCTCTTTCAGTCGCTGGTAAGCCACAGGATCCAGTTCGCCATCAGGACCAGGACCAATGTTGAGCAAATAATTTCCGCCCTTGCTGACAATGTCGACCAGTTTTTCCACGATTTCATTCGCCGGCTTGTACACATCATTCGGAACATAACTCCAGCTATTGCCCATCGTCATGCAGGTTTCCCAGGGATAGGGCAAGCCTTCTGCCGGAATGTGTTGTTCGGGTGTGAGATAATTTTGCTGCTCACCGGGAACGGCCCTGTCCACCACGATTAGGTTCGGTTGTTTTGCCCTTGCTTCCTTTACCAGTCGCGGCATGTCGATGTCCTGGCTTTGCGGGTTACGTGCCCACCGGCTGCCTTCCATGGTGTCTGTCAGGTCGGCATTGATTTCAGCTTCCGTTTTCTTTCGCACCCATCCCCCATCCAGCCAAAGGATGTCAATCTTCCCGTAGTCCGACATCAGTTCGTTGATCTGCCCATGCGTGTAGTCCACGAATTTTTTCCATTGGGCGGGATATTTCTGGATGGCATAATTGGGATTGCGATCGCTGGCCGGAAACTTCTTCCACCAATAGGCATCGCTGTGCCAGTCGGGCTTTGAAAAATAGGCACCGATCCAAAAGGCTTCTTTGCGGAATGCAGAGAAAATTTCTTTGGTCACGTTGCTTCGCGGATTGCCCGAAAAAGGGCAGTCTTTGTCCGTGATCTTGTAATCGGTGTACTTCGTGTCGAACATGCAAAAGCCGTCGTGGTGCTTGGTGGTAAACACAACGTACTTCATGCCGGCCTCTTTGGCAGCCGCCGCCCACCGCTCCGGATTGAATTTGGTGGGATTGAATGTCGTCTTGAGGTTTTCGTATTTTTTTACGTAGGTATTGTAGTCATCGCCAAGCCCCGTTTTTCGTGCGCCGGTTGCCCAGCTCAGGTCTTCTGGACAAATACTCCAACTCTCCACGATCCCCCATTGGCTGTAGGCGCCCCAGTGCATGAGCAAACCAAATTTCAGGTCCTGCCATTCTTCCAGCCGGTTCCGGATTGCCGGATTGGGATCTGGGTAATAGTCTTTGTGTTGTGCCAGGACTGTGGCAGGGAAACCGGCTGCAAGGAACAGACATAACAGAGCCGCGTGAAGGATTCGTTTAACAGGTTTCATTGATTTTATTTCGGGTGGGCAAAATACAATTGTTTGAAGAAAGGAAAATTGGCAAGATGCAGTCTAAAAAAAAGCCAACCCATAGAAAGGGGTTGGCTGCTTTTGTGAGACGACTGCTATGCGTAGAGAAAAGCTTTTGGGAAAAGCGCAAACAAGTGATTCCAGAATCCGGCTCCAAACAAACACTCCATTTTTGATCCCTGTGCCGGTTGTCCTCATGCGTTGCCTTGTTTGCGCTATCTTTTTTATTTATCCCAGAAAATTTTTGTCGCCAGGTTGTCTTTAGACCGGACTGCTTCGTAATTCGCGGTATTATACGTCTGTTCGGTGCTCGGGTAGATCCAGCGGTAAGGCGGCTGCTTTTGTGCATTCGCGTTGTCTACTTCGAAATTGAATACCGGTGCATCCAGTCTTCTGATTTCCGCCCAGCTTTCGAGTGGTTGCACGATGCTGAAATGAATCCACTTCTGCGTGGCAATCAATTTCAACTTTTCCGCGGCGGATGCCGCAAGCGACCAGCTTACACCCGGGCTGTTGAGATACGCGGTAATCTCGGCTTCGGTGAAGGGTGTCAGTGGGCCGGCCACATTATCGTTGCTTAAGGCTCTGAGGCCATAATAAAACGCAATCGATTTGCGGATGCCATCTTCGTATGCATTCTTCGCCAATGCGTCACTGCCTGCTTTCAGTAAACCTTCTGCTTTCAGAAAACTAACCTCAGAAGCCGTCATCAGAACGCCGGGAAAATACTGGTTGCGGCTGAACGTTGACCGGTTGTAAATTGAAATCATCCCTCCATCGACCAGCGGTGTTTGTGTACCGGAAGGCAAAAGCGGGTCCAGCCCTTTATATTCGCCATTGGCATTGGCGCCGGGTTCGAACATCGCCCGAAGACGGGGATCCATATTGGTTTTCATGTGATCGATCATGGCTTTGCCGGCCAGGTTGCCGTTCCAGTCTTCTAACCCGCTTCTGAAGTTCTTTGCATGAATTTCCGTACTCAGGTTGTACACATCGATCTGAATATTCTCCTCATTCTTATCAACGACTGGATAGCTGGCCGGGCTGTTAAGAATGGCCGTGGCTTCTGCCGCGGCTCTTGCCTGAAAGGCAGTCACACCCGATACCCTGGCCAACATGCGCAGACGTAGCGAATTACAGTACTTTTTCCATAAAGTAATGTTTCCGTTGTTCACGATATCCTGGTTTTTGAAACCCGTTTGAATTGCCGTCTTCACTGTCAACGTGTTCAGTTCGTCGGAAAATGCTTTCAGGTCATCCAGCATTTTTGTATAGATCGCTTCGGCACCATCGTATTTGGGAAATGATTTTGTATAATCTCCCCCATTGGCGCTGATCTTTCCGGCTTCGGAAAAAGGAATATCGCCGTGAAGATCGACAACCTTTTCCGTGTGGTCATAGAGATAGATGGCTGCAGCGATCATATAGATGCGACGATCTTTTTGATCATCGGTCGCCAGCTTGTTATAGACATTCTCGAGCTCCCGGTATTGGGCCAGAAAGTTGTAATAACTATTCCAGCGGTCTGTGATTCCAGCAGCACCCGGAACATATTGATTCAAGGCATTCACATAGCCTACCGCCTGTGTATAGTGCAGGACCGTTGTACGCAACACAACGAAATAATTCCAGTAATCGGGCAAAACATACCAGCGGTTGGACGCCAGAAATCCGGCAAATTGTTTTTCTACAGATGTCACGGATACCTTTGAAGGATCGGTATACGCATCGGCAAAATCCTTCTTTTTGCAAGCGGTAAAACCGACGGCCACGGCTGCAATGAGCAGGAAAAATATCTTTTTCATGAAATGATATTTACGATCGTTTTAAAATTTTGTTTAGAAACTTGCCCGCAGCATCACACCAAAGGCTCTTGTTGATGGATTGGTACCTACGTTGGTCAGTGTCTGGAACCATCTCGAACCGGCAGTTGTCTGTTCTGCATCCATGTCTTTTAATGTTCTGTACAGATAGAACAGGTTGCGTCCAAACACAGACAGTTGCAGGTTCGTCGCACCGACTTTTTGTGCCATTTTTACCGGGAGCTTGTATCCAAGCGTAACCTCACGAAATTTCACATAGGTATTTTCCTTGATGTACAATTCATAGCGGGTGTTCGGGCTGTATTGCGGACCACCCCAGTTGTAAACTGTCCAGTAGTAATCTGCAGAAGAAGCGATGTAGTCGTTAGGCGAACCGTCAGCTTTCACACCGGGGAGAAGCATACCGTCGTGGTACACTGTTTCTCCATTGGGTCCCTGTGCTGCCGAAGTTTGAATCCGCTTGCCGCCTGACTCATAGTAGGAAAGGCCACCGTGTTCTGCATCCATGAATTTTGTACTTTCTTCCAACAATCCGCGGCTGATCATCCAGTTGATCGCAGTTGGCATCACATATCCGCCAATACGGAAATCCATCAAAGCGTCGAGGCTAAAACCTTTATAGTTGAATGTATTGAAGATACCCCCTACCACTTTGGGCATCGCATTACCGATTTTCACCATCCTGTCGGGATCTACTTTGTACATACCGTTGGGATCGACGATCAGGTTGCCCTTGCTGTCTTGTGCAACCGGGTGTGAATAAAAATCACCCATTGACTGTCCGACAACGGATTTCAATTGAGCGGCATTTCCATCGTAGTCGGCATGCAGCAATTCATTGGAACCGGTTGCCAGCTTTTCTACGACATTCTTGTTACGGGCAAAATTGATCCCTGCCGTCCAGGTGAAATTACGGCCCTGCACCGGTGTACCGTTGATAGAAACTTCAATCCCCTTATTGCGAAGCGTGCCAATATTGGTCAGCACCGAAACAGCACCTGTCGTGGCGGGCAGGGTCAACGGAAGGATTTGATCAACGATCTGTGCGTTGTAGTACGACACGTCCAGGCCCAACCGGTTCTTGAAGAATTTTGTTTCAAGACCAAACTCCACCTCGTGTTTTTCTTCGGGCTTGATCAAGTCATTTCCAAAATTGGAAGAAAGCGTTGTGTACAATACCGGCTGTCCGCCCGATTGCTGTACGCCCAGTGTATTCTGGTCGTATGCAATATTGGCCTGGTAGATATCCGGGTAGTTACCTACAATACCCCAGGAAGCACGCACCTTGCCAAAGCTCATGAACGATGGCATCCGCAGGGCATCAGAAAAAATAAAACTGGAATTGACAGAAGGGTAAACAAAGCTGTTCAGATTGGGATTCATTGTTGAATACCTGTCTCTGCGAATCGTGCCTTCGAGGAAAAGGAAATTTTTATAGCTTCCGTTGATGGTTCCGATATAAGCATCTTTCACCAATGTGCGGCGGTAGTTCACATCCCTTCTCGTCGGATCGTAAGTGACTTTGTCAACCGAAGCAGCCAGGTCGAACCAGTTTTCGACACTCAGGCCACTGTTCGTACCAAAAAGTGATGAAGAGCCGGTTTCTTTCGTAGCCGTATACCCGCCCATGACATTCACTTCAAGGTCAGTGTTTATTTTTTTGGTGTACGTCAACAGTACATCCCCGTAAAGTATTGTGTTCAGCATATTCTGCAGCCCATAATAACCGGAGTTGCCGAAAGCAAGAGGAATTTCTGTCGATTGTTTAGATTCCGTTCTCTGCGACGTGAAGTCCGTGGCGAGACGGGCACGCAATTTCAGGTCACGAACCAATTGCCAGTTATTGGTCAGGCTGGCGATAACACGGTTGCTGTACTCGTCTTCATTATGCTCTTTCACTCTCCACACATAATCCAAAAGGTCAGCACGATAACCGGGGTATTTGATATTCTCGTTTGGCGTCAAACTTTGGTCCGTGCCGGTCACATAGCGATAACCTTTGCTGGTCTTGTACTTGTTAAAATACCAGGCAGCATTGTCAAACCGGCCTATCATCCCGCCAAAGTTGTTGGTTAACCGGTCGATTGAATACGGACGGTTGTGCGTATGCTGGTTGATGTAATTCACCAATATATCTGTCGAGAATTTATTGCTAAGCTTGAAAGACGTATTCAGGTTGGCAATGTTCTTTGTATTCTCAGAACCTATGCTGATGCCCTGGTTTTGCTGGCGGGTAAGGGATAGCCGCAGATTGGACTTATCAGAAACATTGGTAAGCGCCACGTTGATGTTGGAGTTATGGGCCGTCTGGAACAAGGCTTTATAATTGTCGATTTGCGCCTCGTAGGGCCTGATTTGACCATCCCAGCCAAGTGTTGGTTTTCCATCGAACTTCGGTCCGAAGTTGATGCTGTAGCCAAGCACTCCACGGGTTTCTTTGACGCCGTCGCCATCCAGGTCGTACCAAATAAAACCGGCAGCATCCTGTCCGCCATTACTGACATTCAATGGGGCACCAGGTCCTCTCACATTCTGGTATCTCGGTAAAAAAGCAACATTTTCCATGCTGTAGTTTGCATTGAAGTCAATTCCTAATCCTTTTTTTCCGCCACGGCCGCTTTTCGTTGTAATGAGAACGACGCCGTTCACAGCCTCTGATCCGTAAAGGGCAGCAGCCGACGCTCCTTTTAAAATGGAAATGTTGTCAATGTCTTCGGGATTGATATCCAGCAAGCCGTTGCCCCGCAGACGCTGGTCGCCCCAGTAATTGCCATTGTTCACTTCTTCGTTGCGGATGGGAATACCGTCCAGGACGATCAGCGGCTGGTTTTTCCCAGTAATGGAATTAATTCCGCGGATGGTGATGTTTACGGCGCTAGTGGCACCACCCGGTGTGGCGCCGATGCGCACCCCCGGTGCTTTACCATACAATGCCGCCGCGAAATTGGGTGCGCCGGCCTGGGTAATGTCTTCAGCCTTGATTGTGGTAGTGGCATACCCCAGGGCTTTCTGTTTTCGGGTAATGCCAAGAGAAGTGACCACCACGTTGCTTAATTCTTCATTCGCATTCAACGTGATGTTCATGGCCTGGTCAGCGGCATGCAGTTCCAGTGGCGCAAATCCGACATAGGTAATTACCAGGGTTGCTTGGGGCGCTACCCTGATGGAAAAATGCCCGTCGGCATTTGTCATCACCCGGTTGGATGTACCTTTTTCTGTTACCGTTGCTCCGGTTAGCGCAGCACCGCCATTGTCCCTGACAAAGCCGGTCACCGTCTTTTTGTCTTGCGCATGCACGACTATGCTTGATACCACAAAGCACAAAACGGCAAGCAGACATCGGGTCATTTTTTTCATTGCAGTTGATTTTAAAATTTGAGAGTTGAGTTTTTCTTTGTTTTTAAGCCAGCAATCCGTTTACGGAGATTTCATGGGGGGCGTTTTCAAGCGTATCAAAATTTTCCATCACCAGCGCTGCGGCACCAATGATCTCTGCCTGGTGGCCCAGAGTCGAAATTTGCACAACCGTGTTTTCCGCGATCTTGGGAATGCAGTGCTCGTTGATGGCCTGCTGGATGGGCGCCAGCCATAACTTCCCTACGCCGGATCCACGGCCGCTCAGCACAATCAGTTCGGGATTCAGCAGGTGAATGAGAATGGCCACACCGCGGCCGATGTTGTAGCCGATCCCTGAAAAAAGCTCCACCGCGAACTTGTCGCCTTTCACCGCCGCATTGATGATCGCCGTGGCAGTGTCTTCAATATGCTCCAGCGACAGGTTTTTGAGGCCGGTGGTCTTGCCTTCTTTCAGGCCCTGCATGGCTTTTTCCACCACAACAAGCAGGGAGGTTTCCGTTTCGAGGCAACCACTTTTGCCGCAACTGCACATTTTATTGTTGGTAAAAACGGGGATGTGACTGAATTCGCCGGCAAAGCCGTTGTTCCCGCGAAACAGTTCGCCGTTCAGGATCATTCCAAGGCCGACACCCCAACTGATATTGATAACCATGGCGTTGACCCGGCTACGGGCAGAACCGAGGCGTAATTCGGCGAGGGCAATCAGGCTGGAGTCGTTGTCGATCAAAACCGGGAGACCCACGCCTGCTTCTATATAACTGACAATGCTGCCTTCTTCCGTTCTCAGGAACGAATGGTTGATCCCTTTTTTGACATCGACAAAACCCGGCATGGCAATGCCGATGCCGGCAATTTTTTGTTTGGATATCCCCGATGCGGCAATGAATTTTTCAATGTGCAGCTTCAATCCTTCCAGCGCATCGGGATTGTTCGGAAGAGTTAGCTCCACGCTCTCGATCTTGCCAACCACCTTGTTTTGCATGTCCATAATAGCCATGCGGGTGATCAGTTGGTCCATGGCTACGGACACCACGTACATCAGGTCGGGACGCAACGAATACATGGCCGGCCGCCGGCCACCCGTCGACGTTGCGTAGCCGGTTTCGACCACCTGTCCCTGCTCAATCAACTCGTTCAGGGCTTTCGTGGTAACCGGCAGGCTTTTGTCTGTCTGCACACTCAAATCCGTGCAAGACAGCATTCCGCCGAAATAGAGCTGTTTGATTAATTTTCGTTTATACGCAGCTTGCTTCGTCACAGGCAGTATTTAAAATAGAAAGTTTCTTTCTAAAATTTTGAGACAAGATAAAATACTTTCACTAAAACTTTAAAAAGTTTTTTTAATTTTTATGTAAGTGTGGACGAAATGTGAATTAATTGACCTAAACCCGGGAGAAAGCTGGCTGAAGTCTGGTAAAAAAAGTAGCTAACTCGAATTGGCGTGAAAAAGAAGATTGATGAAGGAGACGAATGCCGGCTTTAGTATCCCGCCTCAAGGCTGGATTTAGGTTGGGTAGCTTTTATGTGGTGGAGATGACGGATGACAGTTGGCAGATAGACGAGCTTGGAATTCCAACGATCTTTTCATCGGGATAGCGGTTGGATTTCTGTTCGTAGTACCGCGAAGAACCAAAATTTGCAAGACAAAAAAACATCCCGAAAGACGTTATCGCTCGATCAATTGAGTTGCGTTTGCAGCAAACCGTTTGGCCCTAGAATGAAATGACCTGCTGAAGGATCTCCTTTTTTTCAAGAAGCCGTTGAAGAAGCACCAGTTGGTTTTTCGCCCTTACCAGGTTATGCCCTTCGTAGCGGGCACCGTAATAGGCATCATCATTCAGGTGATCCGTAAGGAAGCGTAAGGCCTGCATATAAATCATAAACTGACCGGCAAAGAAAAAATGGCGCTTCTCTGTCGCCGTCAGTTCGCTTTGCATTTCCGAATAATAGCCTTCCACCAAGGCCTTATAAAAGTCGTCCCGGACTTCAATCCTGGAAAATTCTTTTTCTTCCTCGTTCACCGGCGAAAGATAGGTGCGCATCATGTCGCCGACATCGCTGATAAAATAACCCGGCATCACCGTATCAAGGTCTATCACACACAGGCCTTTGTTTTGCGAATTAAAAAGAACGTTGCTGATTTTTGTGTCGTGATGCGTCACCCGCCGCTTAAAATCGGGGTTATGGATGAGGCGTTCGTATTGCTCCACGATCCCCTTCTGCGCAAGCAGACCGTCCACTTCTTCTTTAGCTTCGGCCATTCGGGTTTTGTTGCCATTTGCCAGGGCATCCAAAAACTGACGGTAGCGCAAGGAAAGGTCGTGAAAGGACGGAATGGTCGTTTTCAGGCTGGTTACATCAAACCCGGAGAGCAGACGGGTAAACTGGCCAAACTGCCGGGCAGCTTCAAAGGCCTCGCCGGGAGTTGTGACCACCTCCTTGGAATGAGAGCCACCGACAAAGGGAAACAGCCGGTAATAGCCCTCTCCCTCATGATAGACCAACGCTTCGCCGTTCAAGGTTGGAAGCGGGGCCACAAACAAATAGCCGGGAGCATGCTCTTTTAGGTAAGCGGCGATCAATTGATGGTTGTGCGCAATGTTATGGGGTTGGGTAAAAACGCGTTGGTTGATCTTTTGTAAGATATATTCCTTGCCCGCAGAAACGACTTTCCAGGTCCGGTTGATCAAACCGGTGCCGAATGATTCGATGGAAATGCCGTCCGCTGTAAAGCCATACGCTTCTATCACCGGCGCTAAAGCACTGAATGTCGTTAGCACGTAAACATGTTTGGTAAAGAAAAATGGTTCACCGTTTTTGAGTAACGCCAATACAAATGATGGCCGTTCGCCTGTCAATAGTCGTTGGTCAGTGCAAATACCGGTTTGCGGTACATCCATTGCCCCCCGGTGAAGTCCGGGAACTCCACGGTCTGGTGGCCCAATTCGATCGACTGCTCGCTTAACGGTGTAATGGCACTCCAGGCTGCGGCGTCATACACATCCATCGGCGTGGGTTGCTTTCGCTTTATCGATTCAATAAAGGAATGGATGACAAAAAAGTCCATCCCGCCATGCCCGGCGCCTTCCGTTTCCTTGCTCCAGCGGGCCCACAGGGGATGATCGTATTTTTCCAGCCAGGTATTGGCATCATCCCACTGGTGCGGCTTGGCCGATTTTTCCTGGATATAAACACCTTTGTTCACGTCCATCCATAATCCCTCTGTGCCCTGCACACGGAAGCCCAGCGAATACGGCCGCGGCAGATTGGTATCGTGCTGCAAAAGGATCGTCTCGCCGTTGGCGCAACCAATCTGCGTAGTCACGATATCGCCCAGGGAAAACCGCACTTTGGCGTTGGGATGATTTTCACCGCCGTTTTTGACAATATAGTTATGCAGTCCTCTTGACTTGGTCGAAAATGAACTTAAGGAAACAAAACGGTTACCCCGGTTGATGTTGAGGTAGTGTGCAAGCGGACCGACTCCATGTGTTGGATAAAGGTCGCCGTTGCGGTGAACCGAATGGTTCGTACGCCATTTGGCTTCGGAAAAACCTTTCTCGCCAAATTCAACGCCATGACCATAGGGGTGTTCGCCGTCGTTGAACTTTACTTCGCGCAGGTCGTGCTGGTAGCCGCCCTGCAGGTGAATCAATTCACCGAACAGGCCCTGCCTGACCATGTTGAGCACTGCCATGACGTCGCGGCGATAACAAACATTTTCCAGCATCATGACGTTGGCGTTGTACTTTTCAGCGGCCTTCACCACATCCCAGTGATCCTGCATTGAAATACCCAGGATCACTTCACTGCCCACGTATTTCACACCCGCATCCAGCGCACCGATGATCATGGGTTTGTGCCATTCCCAGGGCGTGGCAATGACCACGCCGTCGAGCTTTTCTTTCTCCAGCATGGTTTTCCAGGCGTAGTCGCTGCCGGTATAAACCTGTGGCATTTTCTTGCCGCTCTTCGAGATGATCTGCCTGGCCGAGGACAGCATGGTATCGCTGACATCGCAGATGGCCACCAGGTCTACATCCGATCGGCGAAGCAGGAGTTCCAGGTGGTTTTGTCCACGCAGGCCAACGCCGATGATGCCGATACGCACCCTGTTATCCGCGTCTTTCGCGAAAAGAGAATTCGATGGAAGGATGGCAAATGAGGCCACGGTCAGGCCGGTGTTTTTGATGAATTCCTTTCTGTTCATGTGCTGGATTGAAAACTAAAAATAAGCTGTTAAACCAAAGGAGCCCAGTGCAACCGTTTGCACATTTTTTCGCATACGACTGTTGCTGAAAATTGTAAGAGTGGTTTACCCTTTCAGAACATGAACGGGCAAAACAAAAATGCAAGTGGGAATACTACTGCTTCTTTGAATAAAACCTGCAGAAAAATGGACGTGGTGGTTGTTTCGTCTATTGCCATTTAACGCGTATGGATTCGGCCATTTTGCCGGCTTCCCCGTCGAGATAATTTTTAAAGCCATGAAAAGTGGCAAAACGCTGGTCAGACTTTTCCCAACCGGCAACGAAACGAAACCGGCAAGGCTCTTCATCTGTGATCGTTTGCGCACTGAGGTAACTATCCAGCACGTCGGACCCTGTATGCAGTGCCGATGCGGCAAATGCAAAAAGCCGCGACGGAACCAATACGGCCAGGCCGAGGTTGTCCTTGTTTTCCGACTGCCTGCCATAACTGAACAAAACATTTGTTTTATTTGACTGGTACGACTGAAAAACATTGTCGTAAAAGCTGGCAATGCCCACAACCAGTTTGGCATTCTTCGGTGCGTTGTTCACCCACACCTTGCTTTCGTAAAAATATTGGCCACCACAGATCGAAACCTGCTCTGTAAGTGCCAGGGGCTTGCCGTTGATTTGCCAGTGATAGTCCATTTGAAAAACGGCACGAAGCGGGCCGTCTGCCAGTTGCCGGTAGGTTTCGTGCATGACTTCCTTGCCGCCAAGTCGGATTAATGTATCGGCGCCACTATCCGATTGTACCAGCAGTGCAAGTGAACCAGCGCCAAGCGATTTGCCGGCGTGCAAAACGTCCATGCCCCAGTCACTGAAATTATGGTAGCTTGGGCTTGCTTTGGTACCCACGCTGTCGAGCACCATCCGCGATGTACGTTTGCCCCAAATATCTTTGCCGTTGCGAACATCGAAATAAAGTCGAAATCCCACCTTGTCGTTTTCCCAGGCAGGACCTTCGGTAAGGTAAAGCGGCAAGGCCTGTTTGCTGAAATCCGTGGCCGGGTTTCGCAAAGGCATGTCTTCAACAGGTAAACTTTGTCCCCAAGCGCCCTCTCCATTTTGTTTTCGCAGGCGAACATGTGCCCGTTGCACCATTGCAACGTCGCCGGCAGTTGCTTTTTTTAAAATGGTAATTGCAATTGTTTCGTTCGATGCAAAGGAAAGCAGCAGTACGGCTTCGTCCCACCGGCCATCCCGATCGAGATCGTCGTGCTGAACGGCCACTGGTTTCCCTTTGACTGTCGCCCCAAGGTAACCAGTGATGGAACCAAGCTTTTTTTCTATATCAGCCCGTTTCAGGACAACCAACTCGTCCGGCCTCGCAAGCGGGAGTGTATTTGACAGGATCAATTGCACAGGCTTTTGCGCCATCGCAAAATCTGCCTGAACACTGAACAGAAACAAAAAAACAAAAAGCCGAATTTTTTTCCCAAGCATTCCCTTCCTCTTAACGCAGTTCGTGAATGGGTGCAGGATCCATGTCGGTGTAGGTATAGTTTTCGCCGGCCATGCCCCAGATAAAACCATAATTGGAGGTACCGCAACCTGAATGTATGGACCAGGGTGGTGAAACGATGGCTTCGTGATTGGCCACAAGCAGGTGTCTTGTTTCCAGCGGCTCCCCCATGAAATGAAAGACCCGCTGGTCCTGCGGTACGTCAAAATAAAAATAGGCTTCCATCCGCCTTGTGTGGGTGTGTGCCGGCATGGTATTCCAAACGCTGCCCTGCTCTAAAATCGTCAGTCCCATAACCAGTTGTGCACTTTTAATTCCATCCGCATGGATGTATTTATAGATGGTTCGCCGGTTGGCCGTTTTCTGGTTGCCCATCACAGCCGGAGACGCTTCTTCTTTTGTGAGCTTTCGTGTGGGATAGCTTTGATGCGCCGGTGCCGAAAGCAAATAAAAAACAGCCGGGTTATCGCTGTTTTGGGAGGTAAACTGGACACTGCGGACACCTTTACCAAGATAAAGGCAATCCAGTTTTTGCAGCGGATATTTTTGCCCGTCGGCTTCCACTTCTCCATCGCCGCCAACATTAATGACACCCATCTCCCTTCGTTCAAGAAAATATTCAGCACGCAGCTCGGGATGTGTTTCCAATGTCAGGGGTTCGGCAACAGGAAGTGCCCCGCCAATGATGACGCGGTCGTAATGCGAATAAACGAGCTTTAGTTGGTCCTTTACCAGCAAGCGCTCCACCAGGAAATTTTCCCGCAACTCCTGTGTGTTCATGCGGCTTGTTTCCCTGCGACTGCTTTCAAATCGTACGTCCATTTTGTTGTTTTCGGAATGGTTAAAAATTGGTTTAGACACCGCCAAAAATAGAGAAGCCTCCATCAACGGTAATCATTGCGCCGGTAACAAATTGCGAGGCATCGCTCAACAGCCAAACCAGTGCACCTTTTAATTCGTCGGCATGTCCAAACCGTTTGAACGGCGTTTGGCGGATCACCTTTTCCCCTCTTTCAGTATAGCCACCTTCTGGCCTTGTGAGCAAAGAACGGTTTTGTTCAGTGAGAAAAAAGCCG
The DNA here is from genome assembly GCF_003628535.1 of Flavisolibacter nicotianae. Taxonomy (GTDB): domain Bacteria; phylum Bacteroidota; class Bacteroidia; order Chitinophagales; family Chitinophagaceae; genus Flavisolibacter; species Flavisolibacter nicotianae. The sequence goes on along the minus strand of NZ_RBCI01000005.1, from coordinate 233,799 downwards.
GGTGCCAGTGCGTTCATGCGGATTTTATCGCCATAACGATTGGCCAGTTCTACAGCAAACCACTGTGTGTAACAATCCACGGCTGCCTTGCCCATGTTGTAGCCCAGCACTTTTGTGATGGCCCGCTTGGAGTTCATGGACGAAATGTTGACGATGCTTCCCTTGCCGGTTTGTGCAAGGGCTTCGCCAAAAACCTGCGTCGGCAAAAGGGTACCCCACAGGTTTACGTCCATTACTTTTTTCATACCGTCCATGTTCATGGAAAAAATATCGTCTTCGGGTTGCAGCACGCCTTCCGGCATATTGCCGCCTGCGGCGTTTACCAGTCCATCAATCTTGCCGAAATGTGCAACCGCTTTTTCTTTGGCTGACCGGAGCTGCGCTTCATCCAGCACATCGGCAATGAGCGGTAGGGCCTGCCCGCCACGCTTGTTGATGGCATCGGCCCGTTGTTCGGCTATTGCGGCATTGCGACCCAAAATGCCAACAGCGCCGCCGGCTTCCACGATCCCTTCCACAAACGCATTGCCTAATATGCCTGTGCCTCCTGTGACTATAATCGTCTTCCCTTTCAGTGAAAATGCTTCCATGTTACTTGTTTAGAATTGAAAATGGCTGATGGCTGCGCAACATTACCGAAAAATGTCAAAACTGTCGGCACACCGCAGTTTATCACAGCAAAAAAATCAGATTGTCCAAACCGGCTTTTGCTGTCAATCCTGGCAGCGTTGGTGGTCGTATTGACCCGGGATAGCGCAAAGGAACATGCCGGTTCGGTAAAGCAAAAAGATGGCACGAACAGGTTTTCCAATCTCGTACAGGATGTGGTCTTTGCCAGTCGGTGTGAATTGCCTCCCCATAGGGCACCTGCTTTGTGTTCATTTAAGGCTACCATGTCGTTCAGCTCAGTGCTAAACATTTCAAATTTGTCAAGACTTCGGTTATAGCGGTACAGTTTCCCGTTCGAAAAAGTCGTGGCCCAAAGCTGGTGGTCGTGGTCTTCCAGTACTAGGCAGGCAGAAATTTCGCAGAAAGATTATTGTAGATGCAAATTACTGGCCGGTGCTGACCTACAGGTTGTTCTGCAAATCCTCGGTAATGGCATAGATGTAATTGTGCGGAAGTGAAGTAGAGTCATTAAGCCGGTTCCGAAAAATTTTAAACTCACAGCCGTCGTAGCGGTTTAGGCCATTGAAGGTGCCAAACCAAAGAAAGCCGCGATGGTCGCGATAAATGGCCTTGACTGAATTGTTGGACAGCCCTTGCTCGATTCCCAGGTGTCCCAGTGGCGGAAGGCCCGCCGCAGACAAGGAAAAAGATGAAGCAGGACAGCAAAAAAAGTCAGAACGCCGGGCCTGACAACCGTATTCATAATCCTTCTCAACATGACATAGCAGAACCGCCGATGAAACCTCACATGCATGACCAGCTAAAGATAGGGAAACCCGCTTCCTTAAAACTGTTACGAAGCAAGGATTCAGTTGTCTTCCTATGTGTGAAATACATGTACGGGACAATACAATTTCCTGCCGGCCGCTTTTTACAAATACATATCAACAGACAAAATTATTAGCACAGTTTGCTAAATTATTTCGCAATTCATCTTATCTTTATCCGACAAAACCGAACCAGTATGCAGCCAGCACTTCTCAGTCATTTGACCGTCGATTGTGATTCAATAGCCAAAATTGAACCTTCCATTGCCTTCGAGTGCATTGTCGAAGGGAAAAAGCTCATGGCAAAAATCACGCATGTGGAAGACAACGGTGAGCAGTTTATTTACCGCATTTCGTTTAGTGATGGCTATGCGGCTTCGTTCGTAGCGCCGGTGCAAGGCGGCAAGTGGCAGGATAAAAACCTGGCTTCTCCCTACGCAATAGCCATCGCTGATGACCTCAACGCTTTCTGCGGTTTTCTTCCCTCCCGCCCCCCGCTCTGTATCCGGCTGAAAAGTGAAAAAGAATCCTTTAATGTATGGGTGGTACCCTTTGTTTTCAAGGCCGATCATTACAGCGTTTTTTACAAAGGCGATTATTATTTTGATATACGAAGGACGGGTGTATGGGAAGCCAGTTCGGTCCGCACAGATGCGATCATCAACCGTGAAATCGCATCGATCGTTTGCAAAAACCTGGAAAAACGGGTGATGCAGCCAGAGCTGTTTTAGCGGCATTAAATGATCTCTCTTTTACCCGATGCTCCTCTTCGTTTTTGTTAAAGGCAAAAGCCTATCATTAGATTTGCGCAGTTAAAAAGGCCTTGATCTGCTCAACTGAATTTAACGGTCTTTGTTGACGCGAATCCAGGCAAGCTGCGTTCTCCCGCCAATTCAACAAATCAATTGCCTCGAGCGAAGGGCAGCCAATGCATTCTCTTTTGGCGTCGCCGGGTGATAAAAGACAAATGGCTTGCTTTTAACCGCAAGCCATTCGTCATTCGACCAAATCCACTTTACTGAACAATTGAAAAGAGGAATCACCTGGCAATTACCGGTATCCCTCTCCTATGCACAAAAACTTCAGGCTGCTGCCCGATGCAGTCTTTCCTGTTTTAATTGCTGCAGGTATTCTTTCAGCGAAATTTTCCCGGCAAAGAGAAGGTTATACAATTGGTTTTCAACTTCCTGACTTGCGCTGATTTGGGTGGCGGAACGCTGGCCGCGACTTGTTTGTTCAAATACTTGTTTCATAGTTATTTCTTGTTTGATTCGTTTAAAATTTTTCGTGGTGATGCTGTTCAGGCCCGCGCCAAAAGGCGTCGTTTTCGGGCCACGCGACAAAGGCTTCCCGCTTTTTCGCTACGTGCATGGCGAGTGTATGTCCCATCTGTCGTTTACCGATCCTGGATGTTCGTCCGTCCGGCCAGGCTACAAAGCCACCCGGCGGGTGCACACTCGTAAATCCTACGGAATGTTTATCGTAGCGACTGCGTTTACTGCTTTCAAAAAAATGACTGTTCATAGGTCTTGTTTTGATGGTTATCGAATCTTTCTTTCCTGTTGGCATTTCACCTGTCCGGAAATAAAATGCCTGCTACCGAGATAGCAGGCAATCATGAAACTTCGTCCGTTCTTTTATACTTCTACTTCTTTTTCTTCGTGACGATACAAAGATACGTCATATCGTTTAAACGTTTAACCAAATTGAGTGCCGCTGTTGCGTTTTAACAATCGTTTTCCTGTTATCAAATTGTGAATTGATTCGTGCACGCTTCCTTTGTGCAGGATTGCGCTATGATGTTGCAAGACTTGATTTACGGATCACAAAGGCCACCAACAAACCCATAAAAGCGATCAGCGTAAAAGAAGCTCGGAGGCTGAATGCGCCGGCGATGACACCGATGACCGGGGGGCCAATCAAAAAGCCAAGGAAGCCAATACTGGATACAGCTGTCAACGCCATGCCCGGTGCAATGGTTTTTGATTTGCCTGCTTCACTGTACACAAGTGGAATAACAGACGACACACCAAAGCCAACCAGTACAAAGCCCAGGATGGCCGTTGCCACATAAGGAAGACTTACGGCAACCGTTAACCCGGTGGCGATCAAAAGGCCACTCAGGAAAATCGTGCGCTGGAATTTCAGACGATTGGAAACCCAGTCGGCCAAAAAACGTCCTGTTGCCATGGCACACATAAATGCTGTGTACCCGGCACCGACCCAGTCTTTATTTGCCTTAACCACGTTTTGAAAATAAATCCCACTCCAGTCAAACATCGCTCCTTCACAAATCATGCAGCAGAAAGCAAGAACGCCCAATCGCAACAGTGCCTTATCCGGTTTCACAAAAAAACGGGAACTCACAGCGCCTTTTGCTTCATCGGGTAAAAGGTATTGAAACGTGATAGCCAGTCCGGCCACAATGGCCGTAGAGGCCATGATGAAATGGGTGAGCGGCACAATGCCGTGACCGATCATATAGGCACCGATGCCTGCGGCGACAAAACCGGCCAGGCTCCACAAACCATGAAAAGAAGCCATGATGTTCTTACCATACTTGGCTTCCACATGCACGGCCTGTGTGTTGATGGCAATGTTTGCCACATTACCGGCCATGCCAAAAAGAACAAGAGCCCCGATCAATAGTACCGGCGATTGGGCAAAGCCGATGACCGGGAGAAACAACCCGTAACTGAGCAGGGCATTTGTCGCAACTTTTTTACTACCGAACCGCGCCACCAGGCCACCCGAAAACAGCAGTGAAAGAATGGATCCCACCGGGATGGCAAAAAGAATTACCCCCAGCATGGAATCAGATATTGCCAACTGCTGCTGGATACTGGGAATACGTGAAGCCCAGGTGGCAAAACAAAGCCCTTGCAAAAAGAATAACGTACTTACCGCGATCCGGTAAACTCTTCTCGTACGGTTAAGCGATAAAATCATTTCAGACATGATGCCCCTTTTTTAAACATTCGTCAAATCGTGATGCAGAAAACAACCGGTCCGCCTGGGCACAAAGCACCAAACGTACTACCAAAATAGCCGCTAAACAATCTGCACTTGTTTATTGGCCTTCAACGCTGCACCCACAAGTTGCCAGTGCCGACCGGAGGGTGAGGAAACCAACACGAGGCCAATCTTTTCATCCTGCAAAATATCGGTGAAGTTCTCCGCGATCTCCAGTTGTGGAAAATGTTTTGCCGCCACTGCCCTGGCGCTTTCCTCCAGGAAACAGGCTTTGGTCACCTTAAGTGGCGTACCGGTTTGCATGGATGACACCAGGAAGCTTTGTTCCGTCTTGCCGCACTCAATCAGGGCGGCGTTTTTATCGTTGTGCATAAAAAATTATTTATGGTGAATTCGTCGACCTTTCGCCGAATTGTTTAATCGATTAAACAAAGTAAAAACTTTTCGCTGAAAAATGGCAGTGTTTGACTGTTAAAAAGTGAATTGGGCGAGCCACAAATGACCTGGTTGTTGTCCAGATACGTTGTATTAGATTGAAAACAAACAAGATAGAATAGCTGAAACCGGAATCAATTTTTCTTTGCTACAGACTTGCAGGGTGTGGTTGACTGACCAATTACCAGTTCAGCGTCCAGGTGAATTTGCCTGACGGCGCCACCGTCATTGATGGCCTGGAGCAACAACTCGATGGCCTGCCGGCCCATTTCGTGCAGCGGCTGCCGCACATAGGTCAGTCGTGAATAAAAAAGCTCCGTTGCATCCGACTGGTCGAAACTGCAAATCGCCAGGTCTTCCGGTACCTGCAGCGGAAGCGTATTGATATAAATCAGACCAAACGTGGAGAGCTTATTGGACGCGAAAAACAAAGCATCAACCGGGTTGGGTTCGGCTAGAAGCTGCTGAATAGCTGCCTCCACCTCTTCTTTCGATGCATCGAGAGCAACTTCTTTTATCTGCTCTTTTTTGACGCTTACACCATGATCTTTCAGCCCTTTCAAAAAACCTTTCTTGCGGTCCTCGAGATGGATGAGGGTTGTTTTAAAACCAACGATCCCAATCCGGCGCCGGCCGCTTTCAAGAAGATGGACAGCGCACTGGTAGGCCGCTTCAAAATTCTTTACCCCGACGTAATTCACATCCAGGCTTGGAAAATAACGGTCGACCAGCACAAACGGAATTCCCCGCTCCTGCAATTGCCGGATCTGCGGCTCCGTTTTTTCAGCGGCGGCAAGAATAACGCCGTCTACCTGCCGATCCAGCAAAACATCGAGCAGTTTTTGCGACCGTTCGGCCATTTCATCCGAACTGCCAAAGATGACAGTGTACCGGTTTTTTTCCGCTTCGTCCTCGATAATTCTTGCCAGAGTGGAAAAAAAAGCATTGGCAATATCGGCAACCACCAATCCGATGGTGTAGGTTTTCCGCGTCTTCAGGCTCTTGGCAATTTGGTTGGGACGATAGTTCAGCTTGTGGGCAACTTCCCGGATTTTCTGCGCCACTTCTTTCCGGATCCTTCCCTCCTTTTTGTTGTTAAGTACATAGGAAACAAGGGCCGTAGACACACCCACTTCTTTCGCAACATCTTTTAAAGAAACCCTTTTTTCCATCGCAAGAAACCGTCTGATTGAACGTTTTTTTGTTTTTAGTAAGTGATTGTCCTGAATTGGAGCACATCATTCATACCCACTGGCTGCATCCTGATTCTTATGCCTTCATTTCCCATACCAGGGCACTGGCACCGAGTATGGCCGCATCGGCTTCGTTTAAATCGCTAAACACCAGTTTTACTTTGTTTTGAAAAATGGGCAGGAGATTTTTTTCCATGTGTTCCTTGGTCGGTTGCATGATCAGGTCTCCCGCTTTAATCACGCCGCCGAATAACACGATCGCCTCCGGCGACGAAAACATCACAAAATTGGCCAGCGCCTCGCCCAATATTTGGCCGGTGTAGCGATAAACCTCCTGTGCCAGTGCATCGCCCTTGACTGCTGCTTCATAAACCTGCTTAGAGGTCAATTCGTCCAGGTTGTAATGACGCAATACACTTTCATCGCTGCGTTGCGAAAGAAATTCTTTGGCCGTCAACACGATACCCGTTGCCGAGCAATAGGCTTCCAGCGAGCCACAGAGGTTCGTTGCCCAGTGCTTCCGTCCGCCTGGACGTATGATCGTGTGTCCAAGTTCACCTGCAAATCCGTCATGTCCGTAAAGCACATGACCGTTGGCAACAATACCACTGCCCACGCCTGTGCCCAGGGTAATAGTGATAAAGTCCTTCATGCCGGTCGCCACACCGTACATCATTTCGCCCAAAGCGGTTGCATTGGCATCGTTGGTCAGGGCGCAGGGACAACCAAACTTTTCCGACACAAGCCTGGCAAAAGGAACAACGCTTCGCCAGGGCAGGTTGGGCGCATAGTCCACGGTACCCGTGTAGTAATTTCCATTGGGTGCACCAACACCTATCCCTTTGATCGTTTCCAACCCGACCTGCTGTATGGCAGGAGCCAAAGCTGTATACAGTTCATCAACAAACGCTTCCGGCGTAGCAAACTTGCCGGTAACAACAGCTGCCCCGTAGGACACGATCTCGCCGCGATGATTAACGATACCGGATTTTGTTGACGTGCCGCCGATATCCACGCCGATGGCGTATTGCTGATTGGCAATTGTAGTCATGGCGATAAAAATAAACAGAAACAGGGTAAGCCGTAGCCGGAAAGATTTTCTTTCAGATCATCAGACAGGAAATGTCCACGGCTGAGCAGAAATTTGCAATCTTTTTGATTAGTGCTCGCCGTTAAGCAACCTGATATTCTCCTCGTTTGTCTCCTTGAGGTAAAACGCAACAAAGATCAATGGCTTTTCTTTCGACGCGTTATCAAAATGAAGGATCGTTTTATCTTTTGGCTCGAAGAACGCATCACCTTCTTTCAGGATACGGCTTTCTTCCCCTTCAACCTGGAACAGTACATTTCCTGACACGACATAGCCGACAACAGGACAGGGATGAAGATGCCTTGGCGCCGCCTGGCCCGCTGGCATTGTCACTTCTTTGATCTCGACCACCGCGACACGCTGGTTTACCATTGCATTCAAGAGATCTTTCCGGCTGGGTTGTTTTTGTTGTGCCATCATTGCTGTGTAAATAAATAAAGCGGAAAATAAAAATCCGAGTTTGAACAGATTTCTCATCGGGTAAATAAAAGGCGTAAAAATAAATCGCACAAAAGCCAAAGCAAAAGCAAATTTCCGAAACGAAAGTTGTCACGTGAACATTCGTTCGCAGAAGCCGTCCATCAACTGTTTCTTCATTTCAATGCCGGTAATCCGCACATCCAGGTGGGCAAATAAAAAAACTGCCTTCCGGTGCCGTTTCAGAGCAGGAAAGGCAGTTTTAGAAATCCGATGTCAAAGCAATCAGCGCTGTTTAAAATCGGTCAGGCTGACATAAGACTTTTGACCAGCATTGTCGTAATAAATCGTGTATTCTTTTGGATAATACATGCCTGAAGCAGCATACAAATCTGGCTGCGGCACAGGCAAACGATAGCTGGTTTTGGTTAACAATGTACTCAGGGTAATCATTGGCTCCATAAAAGTCACATGACCGTTGTACGTGCCGTAAATAAACGTGTAGGTAAACGGATGACCGTTGAATTCGGGTGAAGCAGGATCGATCCAATGTTTTCCCATTTGGGGTACGCCACCCGGAGATGGAACATAAGTCGCAGGCAAATACCCGGCAGGAGGATAATTGTCAAACTGTGCTGCCGTGGCAGGCGTATAGGGTGGAATGGCCTCCCTTTCAGCAGAACTGGTCATGTAAAAATGAAAATCGAAATGCGGAACACCGTAAAACATCTCCGGTTCGTGCCCTGTCGGATTCCAATCCAGGTAAACATGTTTGTATGGAGTCGCCTGTGTCGCCTCCATGGGTAGATCCAAAACGTAACTATAGGCAGGGATTTCTGCCGAAGCAGCCGGTAGACTCTGTAAAGCAGCTTCTGTGATTTCCACGCCCAGTTCTTTGGGCTTTCCTGCATGGTTCATGGAATAGACAACTCGGGCCGAGCCGTTACCCAATGCGACTGACGGTCCATAGTACGTGCTTTTCTTTATCTGATCTCCTACCCGTGCCGCGCCGACGGCGGCATCTTCGCCTGACGCAGAGATTTTCATTTCTTTTTGGCACGAAACCAGAAACAAGACAGTCGTGAAAAAGAGAATTGACGAAAGTGCAGTTTGCTTTGTCATAGACAATTGTTTTATGGGTTAAAAAATGATCCCCTTTTAAATTGTCTTCATTTTCGCAACTAATCTGTGCACACGGGATCGTGTGATCAATGGGTACAAGTGTCGATTATGCGTGAAGGAAAAAAATGGTTAATTCTGAATAAAGGAGTTGCTACAAAAAGTTCGAAATCATTTTTAAATCTATGTAGAATTTTTGGCAATATGTTTTTCTCGTAAAAATATTCCAATAACAGGCAGGTAAAGGAGACGTGATCCCAAAGAAATTCTGCCTGACAAACCTCCGCAAACGGCAATCAGTAATCGATTCCTGCGCAACTATTGATATAGACCTGACCATTTTCCAAACCAGGAAAAGCTACTTGATTAAGCCGGTTGAAAAATAAAAGAGGAGCGCCACAGTTCCGGCGCTCCTCTTTTATTTTTCCTGAATTATCTCGTCTCAGGGTTTCATTACCACTTTGACACAATCTTCTTTTTTCTTTTTGAAAATATCGTAGGCATGGCTTGCTTCTGTCAATGGAAGGCGATGCGAAATAATATCATTAAGGATGACCTTGCCATCGAGCGTTAACCGGAAAAGTTCATCGATGTATTTCTGCACCGGTGCCTGTCCCATGTGTACATGCAGCCCCTTGTCGAAAATTGTATGCACAGGAAAATTATCGTACGGATTGCCATACACACCAACAACCGAAACCTGCCCGCCGCGCCGCACAGCCTTAAAGCAATTTTCCATCACTTTCACGGTTCCTTTTTCGAGGTGAGCAACGGCCTTTAGTTTTTCACCAAAAGAGCGGCTGGCTTCCACCCCTACTGCATCGACGCAAACATCGGCACCTCTGCCGCTTGTCATTTCGTAGATCTTTTTGATCAGGTCCTCGTCCTCGCCATTCAGCACTTCCACGTTGTTAACCTTCACTGCGCGGTCGAGCCTGTATTGCTCAATATCCACTGCAATTACCCGTGCAGCCCCACGAATCCAGGCGGCCTTCTGTGCCATCAGGCCAACGGGGCCCGAACCAAAAATGACAACCGTTTCGCCACCTTTCACACCGGCCCAGTCGATAGCCGTCCACCCGGTTGGAAAAATATCGGTAAGAAACAGAACCTGCTCGTCGTCCACACCATCGGGAACCATACGGGGGCCGAAGTTGGCATAGGGAACACGAACGTACTCTGCCTGTCCGCCCTGGTAACCGCCATATAAATCGGTATAACCAAACAAGCCGCCACCTTTCCCTTTTGTCATGTCACCTTCCGGTCCATAAAACTCCGGGTTGGAGTTTTCGCAGTGCCCCGGCAAATCGTGGTTGCAAAAAAAACAGTGGCCACAGGCAATTGGAAACGGCACGACGATTCTGTCGCCTTTCTTCAGTTTGGTTACACCTTTTCCAATTTCTTCCACGATGCCCATAAACTCATGTCCCATTACCTGGTCCTTTGCCTGCGGGAAAAAACCATCATAGATATGCAGGTCGGATCCGCAAATTGCGGTCGACGTTACTTTTACAATCACGTCTTCGTCTTGTTCAATCTTTGGATCATCTACATTGTCGACAGATATATCGCCAATCTTGTGAAACACGGCTGCTTTCATTTCAATTTGATTTAAAAAAGAAAAATGTAAAAAACAATAACCTGCGTGCACGACAGATTATGTAATTTTTGAAAATAAGATCTAACAAATCTGGTACCATGAAAAGTCATACAAACCTCTTCGGCAAACTGCTGAAACAATCTCAACAGGTTCGTTCAAACAATATGCCCCGACTTGAACAATGCAGGTGCCACTCTTTGTGTGGATAAAACAGGATGTAAAACAATCGTCTTATCCATTGGCAATTGGATAAAAAAAACGCTATCTTTTTTCACCTCATCTTTCCTGTAGCCGGGGTTATTCGTGTCAAGCGTTGAACCTGAAATTGTTTTGGTTGAACCCTGATCATCTGGCTTGTTTCGCTTAAAAACATCCATTCAGGAAGTGAGAAATACAACGGAGTTTTCAATGAAAAATGCATTGCCTTTTTTGCATGAAAGGCATAGTTTTTATGGTACTTTATGCTTGCTAATCGTATCCCTTAATCATTAAAATCAAATACTATGGCAGACAAAAATTTTCAACAGAGAAATCAGTCCCATCAGTCACACCAGGATTGGGAAATGGAAAGAAGACGCTCAAACCAGGGAAGCGACTGGTCGCAACGTGGATATGAAAATACAGACAACAATCAGCAGAACAGAAATACGAATGACCAGTACGGAGATGTTGGATATAGTGGAGACTCCGCACACGGGATGGGAAATGAAAGTTACGATAATCCCAACCGGGTAAACTATCTCCCCGACAACGATGACAACCGGGGCCGGTTCAACCGCGATTACGAAGACACGCAGTACGGAACAGCAGGAAATTATGGTTACCGAAATGAAAACAGCGGACGTTTTGGCAACGCGGGAAACTACTCCGGCCAGTCGGACATGAACAGGCGCCAGTATTTTGGCAATATGCAGGGAAACCAGGCTGGCAGAAGCGACGACTGGAGTCGCAGACAATTCGGGCAAAGTGGTGAGGGAAACTGGGGAAGCGATTATGGCCGGCAGGACTGGGGCCGCGGAAACGTCAACACCGGCAATTTTGGATATCGCCAGGATTACGACAACCAGCGTTACGGTAACAACTATGGGAATATGAACAACGATTATAGCCGCGACTGGGAGCGTAACCGTTATGGTAACGAACACCACAATTCCGGGCAGGATCGAAACAACTGGTGGGACCGGACAAAAGACAAGGTTTCTTCCTGGTTTAACGATGATGACAACAACCGAGACAGGGGAAGAGACTATTCCGGCGGCCATAGGGGAAAGGGACCTAGCGATTATCGTCGTTCAGAAGAAAGGATACGTGAAGACATTTGCGACAGGCTGACCGATGACGATATGGTGGATGCCAGCAACATTCGTATTCAGATGGACAGCGATGCCGTGATCCTGAGCGGTACAGTGCATAGCCGCGAAGAAAAAAGACGGGCGGAAGACCTTGTAGAGTCAATTTCCGGCGTCCGCAATGTCGAAAACCGCCTGCGGGTGGATCATGGTTCCAGTCTCACGTCGCATGAATACACGGGGAACACGGGTGCTACCGGTGGCATCGGTAAAGAATCCGGGACAACGAATGAAATTATTCGCAACACGCAAAACGAGCGGAATAATCCTAAATAAAGCGACACGAAAATCTGAAAAGATCATTTTAAACAGGAAAAGCGCCTCTCTTGTGACGGCGCTTTTCTTATTGATATGTTTCCATTCAATTTTTAAGCATCGATGGAATGCGTGCAATTGCATGTACACTTTCATTGCGCTGTATAAACCCGAACATAGTCGATGTACATAGCGCCTGTCACAATTTTCGAGGGATCGAAACTGGAAAAGAAATTCCCACCAACGGCAAGGTTCAGTGTAATGCGCTCGGTTTTTCCGAAAAGATCAGGTATATAGCCGCCGCTCTTCACTTCGACCAATGCACCGTCCAGGTAAGAGCTCAGCGTATTTTGTTCCCACACCATTTCGTATACATGGTAGCAGGCCGTTAAGTCGCCATTTGCAGTGAGATAACCAACCTGGTTACGAACAAGGTTGCGATTGGCCACTTTGCCATAAAAATAATTCGTCTGGTATTTTGTCGGCTCTTGTCCGCGGGCCTCCAGAAAATCAATTTCGCCTTGTGTTGGCCAGGGATCGCCATAGCTCCAAAAAGCCGGCCACATACCATACCCTGCCGGCAGCTTAATGCGGGCAACCATTCTTACTTTTGGTGATTGCAAACTGGCCGAAACATTACTGGCACACTCCACACGGCCAGATGTATAATTAAAGGTTTTAGGCGTCGAATCGCCTGGCGTTGTTGCTCCGGTTACAGTTTCCTTTTTTGCCGTTATCACCAGGTTTCCATTGAAAACCTGAAGATTTGCAGCCTGGTAATACTGAAGTTCGTTGTTGTAGGCACCACCCGTCCAAATGTTCCATTTGGAAAGCCCGGCATCGAAATTATCCTCAAAGGTTTTTGTCCAGCCAGCGTTTAGTAGCGCTGTTTCGTTATAATCGTAATCGCAAATCGCATTTACGGTTGTGGAACCACTAACCGGCCGGCCGGTCGGGGCAGCATCCGTTTTTACACTCGTCGTTGCAGGCTGCTGTTTTTCGCACGACAGCAGGAAAGACAGTAAAAGCAGGCCAAAGCAAGGTTTGGTACAAGCAAGCATAGCAGGCATAATAAAGTTTTAGCATGAAGAATATCTCAATGTACAAAAGATTGCCAGAGATCGGTATAGGTAAAATCCACTTCTTTGCCCATTTTTACATATCGGAAATGGCAGCGTTTAAAGCAGAAGCAGTCAGGATGGACAAGGGGAATCGATTTTACCCTTGACCATAAACAACACCTACATGCCTGTAGATATTAGTCAACTCGATTTACCAATTTCGTAACGAGTCGGTAACAATTTTTTTTGTGCAACAGTCGTATCTTTGTTCTTCACGATAGCAGTAACAATTTTTCTCATAAGCAGTTAGTTTTGGTTGCGACCCCTGTTTCTACAGGGGTCTTTTTATTTTCGAAACCCGCGCCTACTGCTGCTTACCCGATACGGTCTGATTTCGCCAGGCGGCCGGCTAGTCAAGCCTGTCTTATTTATCCGAAATATCGCAGGCAACAAATGAATGATTTTGCCTCCAATCGATTCCAAGGAAAGAAATGATCTGCCTTTTGAATTGCTGCAAAGCATTTTCCGGCCATTTGTTGAAACTTATTTACCTTTCTACCTACTCCCCTATACAAGACTGCCGAATCCTGCCAATACAGTTCTTACACATTGTTTCACCATTTTAAAATTCACACAATGAAACGCGTAACCCACGTCGCGATCTTCGCAGTTTTTGCTCTTCTTGCATCCACCTCCAACGCCCAAAACGCCAATGTAAAACAAACAAAAACCAGCAGCACTGATGAGCCGTACAAGATTGATGCCCGCAACCTGAGTATCGGCAATATGGCATATGCGCAAAAAGTGTTGCGTGCCTGGAAGGATTTTGACGATAACACCCTCGACAATTCTATTTCTCTTTTTGCGGATGATATCGTTGCCACTTTCCCCGATGGCACATTGGTAAAAGGACGGGATAATTTCATTAAAATGGCCAAAGATTCCAGGAACAACATGGCATCGGTTGTCAGCACGGTGGCTGCCTGTACCACACTAAAAAGTCCTGACCACCCGGAAAGCGAAACCGTCACCATCTGGGGCATGGAGACAGACACGCATAAAGACGGTACAGTTACCAAAATGCACCTTAATGAAGTTTGGTTCTTTAACAAGGAAGGAAAGGTGTATGAATTTCACCAAATGGCAGCAAGGGACGAACCCGAGAAAAAATAATCTTCACTCGACAATGCCCGCTTGAGCGGGCATTGTTATTTTCGCATACGGCATATGAAGCAATAAATGCATCCTTGTTCGTTCTGGCAGCTTTGCTTTTCGTCGCTAAGATTATTAACTGGCAAGCAACGTGCATAACTATAACTTTTCAGATCAATAACTTTCATAATCAATCCAATAGCTCTTGTGAACAAAAAGGCGCAAAATAACGAGATAAAAATTTGGAATTGGCTGCAAAGAATTTGTACTTTCGATAGCAGAAAGGGTTGATGTTTCTTTAACCAGAAAAAGCAATCTTTTCCGAAAGGCATCGGGTTAGTAAGTAAATGAGCTTCGGCTTCTTTATCTATTGTTCCGGTGCTTTTCTTTTATCCTACATTCTCTCGTCCCGCTATTAAATTTCAGTCAGTCTGCGGTTATCGAATCCAGGGTTTCTGCCCCGGTTTTAATCTAATGTTTGAATGTTTTGCATTTTCGGCAGCATTGGATTCTAAAAAGCCAGGTCCGCCAAACAGTTTATATCAACACTGACAATTCATTTTCAAAAATCAACAATTGATCCCAATGGGCAGGCAACCAAAAACAACTAACTGGTATTTTGTTGCATGAATAAATTTTTTGAACTTTTTGGCGGTCCGATCGCCGTATTGTTATCTGTTATTGCAACTATCATTGTTTCCCGTGCCTGGAAAACCGATGGCCGGCACACCCGCAGGCTCCTGGTTTCCGTTTTGTACTGGGGCCCGCTCTTCCTGGCAGCCTGCATGTTACTGCACCTGATTCAAAATGCGTATCGAGCCACCATCAGCTTCCAGGATAACGGCGTGTTCAATTTTTACTATTATTCGCTCCAGCTTTTTGGCTTTGTAGTCGGTTACCAGGCCTACCGCTTACTGCTTCAATGCCGCCGGCATGTCACAGGAAATAAACGTTTCAATAGGCAATTATTGCTTTCCGCAGGCCTTATCGTTCTTACAACACTTCCAACGTTTGTATTCACCCCAATTGGCATCATCCCAACCGCTGTCATGACGATCACCACACTCGTTTCATTGATTACACATAAAAAGGCAAACCGGCACCAGCTGTCCATGCATCAGGACATGCCTGCCGCAATCGAAATTCCGGTATAACATTATTTTAAAAATGCTACGATGATAAGTCCGACCATTGCTTTTTACGAAAGCACTTGACCATAAAAGCGATTACGACTTTGTGAAATTGTATCAGGTATCAGTCGACATTTAGTCCAATATTGTTTAGAACGCCGGCCGATCGTAAAAAAACGGGCCTCCTAACCGGAGGCCCGCAACACAAAAACCTATGAAAAAACGACGCTTTATTTACTGCCTTTGTCTGCTATATTTTTTTCCAGCAGGGTGATATACTTTTTGGCGTCAGCGTTTGACGGATCAACCGCCAGTACCTTTTCAAAATAGTCAACCGCTTCGCCATAATTTTTTTCCGTATTGGTCTTGTAGGCGGCAAGATAACCGTAGGCCTCCACTATCCAGCGCTTGTAGTTTGCATCGGTTGAATCTTTTTCCAAAATGGCAACCAATTTTTCGTAGGCAGGTACGGCCAGGCCTTCTTTCATTCCAGAATCTTGCAGCGCTTTGCTTTTTGCCTGCCAATAGTAGCCATAGCTTTGATCCGGGTACTTTGCTACATAGGTGCTAAATACCGAATCGGCTGCCGAATATTGTTCTGCACGGATGTGCGCCAAACCCCAGGTAAACAAATCGAGGTTGTTGGCCTTTGAATTTCCCGTATAATATTTTTCCAGCCACTTCGCCTGTGCTGCATAGTCTTTGTTTTCACCGGCGTAACCAGCAAGTTTTTTGTAGTAAGCATAGCGTACGATTGAATCTTTTTCATCGTCGACGCCTTTGGCATAATAAACCATAGCCAATGAATCCTTTCCTTTCGAAGCGGCGTAAAAATCTCCCATCGTCAGGTAATCGCGACCGATGATCGTGCTGTCAGCTCCCTTGTCAAAATAGGTTTGCATGCTGGTAAGCGCACTGGCCGTATCCGCCTTTCCGGCAAAACTGTAGGCAATGAGCTTATAAAGCCGTGGCTGCGCTTTTGTTCCCTCATTACTCAAAATTTCGTTTGCCTTCTGAATGGCAGAATCATATTTTTTCGTGAGATAAAAAAGATCAGCCAGTTCATATAATGCTTTTTCGCTTCTATCTGATTTGGAAAGATATTCCTGGTAATAGGCCAATGCCTTTGCCGGATCACGATAAAATTCGTGGGCATAAAGACGGTAAATGGAAGGCGCATAGGCAGCATCAGCATTAATCGCTTTCGTAAAATATTCCGTGTAGAGCGGTACATTTTTTTGCGAAAGAAAAATATTGCCAAGCCGATGGTAAGCGGCGGCATATTGACCGTTTTCTTCAATGGCTTTCTGATATGCCTTATAGGCTTCAGTACCATTATGCAACTTACGGTAGGCGTCACCCAAAAGCGTGTACAATGCTGCATCATGCTTTTCCCGTTTGATCGCCTTATTCAGCAAGGTCACGGCATAATTTGCATCGCCAACTGTCGATCGGATATGAGCTTCAGCAATAGCTGAAAGAACAGCCGGATTTTTTTCTTTCGTCTCACTCAGCGCCTTTTCAAAAACCGCGGCAGCCTCTGTTGCTTTGCCTTGCTGCAGCAGCACGGCACCGGAAGCAACCTGGTAAAGCGGTTCTTCTTTCAGCGACCCGGGGGCATTCGACAACGCCGTCATCGCCGCTTCGGATTTGTTTTGAAGAAGGTTTGCCTGTACCAATCCATACAACGCTTCCGCATCGGAAGGATTTTGCTGTACCGCCTGGCGGAACGTTTGCTCAGCCGATTGGTACCGTTCATAATACAACTGTTGTTTTCCCTGCTCTACCGATTGCGCCACTGCGGCAAGGGATACGGAAATAGAAGAAAAAAAGAATAAGACTGTTTTCATGGTCATACTTTATGATTTTATAATTCTACTTAAACGGCAAGCACCTGCACTTTCGAGCCTACTGGCAACACATCGGAAGTGTGCCGGTTCCACCAGCCGATCCATGTTTCTTTTTCGGGATGCACCAGCAAAACATCTGCATTTATCTTTTCTGCGTACTGCAAAAACGCCTTTGCTTTGTTTCTGCCACGCACAACCGCATATTCCACGGGACAGTGTAGCCGCATTTTGAGCCATTGAAACATGTGCACCAGTGCAGCAGCCGAAAAATCAGACGGGCCGTTTTTCCCATTCACCAGTGTAATCAGGTGGATATTTGGACGGCCGTGCCTGCAAAGCACTTCCAGCGCCTGGAGTTTGCTTTCCGGAAAGGCATCTGTTACCGGTACAACCACCGTTCTTGTTTTGTTATGCAGCGCACCAGGTTTTACAGTCAGCACGGGTATACCCGTGGCCTGCGCCAGCGCCATTGGCATCATGGTCCGGGCAAAGGACAATCCCGTATGCATGGCTGTTTGCCCGATAACGATCGCATCAGGTCGCAGGCTTTCTGCAGATTTGCGGATTGAACGCTGAACCGAATGTCCCTGCAGCAATTCGCATCGAACAGTAAGGCCTGCACATTCCTCAATGGACCGCCGCCATTCTTCCAGTTTCCGCTTCCTCTCCCTGTAAACCGCTTTGCCGGCGTAAAACGGGCTTGGTTTCAACACATGCAACAGGTGGATGGTAGCAGTATCCCGCTCTACTAGGGCGAGTGTTTTTGCTATGGCAACCTCTGTATTAACGGAAAAATCTACCGGCACCAGAACCGTTTTAAAACTCTTTAAAATCGTATCCATCGGGACAACGAACCTAGTTCCCACACATTAAGCCGGCATTAATCTGGCATTAGAAATGAATTAGAAATGACCGGCCCGAACGCAAACGGAATCCCCGGGCAAGCGAAGTTTGGTAACTTGCCGGCAATGACGGAAGAACGGAAAATCCTGTTGATAGAAGACGAGCAGAAAATTGCCGACGCCTTACGACTGGGCCTGACAGAAGCGGGCTATGATGCTGATGTGGCCTACAACGGTGCGATCGGATGGAAGATGTTTCAACAGCAGCCGTATAACCTGGTTGTACTCGATATCAATTTGCCGGGCATGAATGGATATGAGCTTTGCGAAAAAATCCGCCGCCAAAACACACAGGTTCCTGTGATCATGCTAACAGCGCTGGGTGCCCTCGGCGATAAAATTGAAGGTTACGACGCCGGTGCAGACGACTACATTGTCAAACCCTTTGAATTCCGGGAACTGCTAATGAAAATCAGGGTTCTGCTAAAACGAAGCCTGCACCAGCAGGTCCCCGTTGGAACCATATTGAAAGCGTCTGATCTCGAGATGAACGTGGACAGCAAAGAAGTCAGGCGGGGCGAGACCGCCATAAATCTCACGGCAAAAGAATTCCAACTGCTGGAATACCTGTTGCGAAACAAAAACCGCGTGGTGTCCCGGAGCGACATTGCCATCAATGTCTGGGACATCGATTTTGACACAAACACCAACGTCATTGATGTCTACATTAATTATGTTCGCAACAAGGTCGATAAGAATTTCGACCAGAAACTGATTTACACGCAGGTCGGTATGGGATATATTTTAAAAGACAATTCATAGCAATGCCGGTTCGGTTTCGCATCACGCTCCTTTTTTCTGCGCTTGCATTTGTCATCCTAAGCCTGGTATGCATCGTCATTTATTATTTTTCCTACGAGGCGAGAATCACTAACCTTCGCACCCGGCTTACGAACAGGGCCATTACCACCGCACGGCTACTCAGCCAGCGGGAAATTTTCGACAAAGCTCTCGTTCAGCGAATAGATTCATCGACAACAATCGCCTTGCTGGACAAGTCCGTGCAAGCCTATGATGAACGAAACAGAGAGATCTACCGTTATAGCGACAGGCCAAACGACACCATGGACGTGACACCCGACGACCTGGAGGCAACACGCAAGGCCGGCCAAACCTTTTTTCGCCAGGGCGAAAAACAAGTAGCCTCCTATTATTACACCAACGAACCACTCCGACTTGTTGTCCTGGTAGCCGGCGAAGATGAAGAAGGTGTAAAACAGTTGAACAACCTTTTGAACATTTTGCTGATCAGTTTTCTGATCGGCAACTTTCTGATCCTTGTAGCCGGGTATTTTTTTTCCCGCGGTCTTTTACAGCCAATCCGCCGCATTTCGGAAGATGTAGCAGAGATATCGGCACAAAACCTTGCCCGGCGCATCGATGCCGGCAAATCGAAAGACGAATGGAACCAGCTATCGCAAACATTGAATGATCTTCTGAACCGCCTGCAGGAAAGCTTTGAGATGCAACGCCGCTTTATTGCCAACGCATCGCACGAGTTGTCGACGCCGCTTACGGCAATTTCCAGCCAACTCGAAGTATCCTTGCAGCGCGAAAGGGCCGCCGAAGACTACAAGCGGGTGATGCTTTCCATTTACCAGGACGTGCAGCAGCTGAACAAGTTAACACAAACTTTACTCGAATTTGCCAAGGCTTCAGGCGATGTGGGCGGAATCGAAATCGACCTGGTACGTATCGATGAAGTCATTCTGAATATTCCCGGTGCGGTTGCCAAGAGCAATCCAACCTATAATATCAAAGTTGATTTCAGCGAAATGCCCGAGCAGGAAGACAACCTTCTTGTTTTTGGCAACGAAGCTCTGCTCTCGACAGCAATCAAAAATATTGTGATCAATGCCTGTAAGTTTTCGACAGACCACCAGGCGGCCATCACCCTCCGCATTGCAGATCACCAAATTTTTATTTCTATTGCCGACAACGGACCCGGGATTGAGGAGTCGGAAATGGAACGCATCTTTCAGCCGTTTTATCGTGTGGAAGAGTCGCGGACCACGGGAGGATTTGGGTTAGGGCTTCCGCTCGCTTATAGGATCATTAAAATTCACAAAGGCAACATCGACATTCACAGCAAGCCGGGTGAAGGCACAACCTTTGTGCTGGTGTTGCCGTCCGCGAAAAGCCTGAAATCGTTTTAGCATCGTTCGACGGGCCTTTTTCGCTGCACTCGCAGGTGTATTGAAGTAGAAGGTGGAACAAAAGCCAATGAGGCTATAACGGTTTTGTCTCAGAAGGTTATCAATGCTCCCGGACCGGGAAAAAGAAAAGCTATGAAACAGATTTTCGTTTTTGTTTTTGTCTATGCAGGTGTCCTTTCCGCCTGCAACCAGCATCAAAAAGAGGAATCTCTTCAACAAAAAGAAACGCTGCTGCAGCAAAAGGAACAGGAGCTTCTTCTTAAAGAAAAAAAGCTCCAGGCCTGGGAAGAAGCGCTCAACATCCGCGACCAACACATGGACAGCACCCAGCGGCAGGATACCGCTCAACGCATCAACAACGCTTTGCCTGGCAACTGGAATGTACAAATGACCTGCGAAGAGACTACTTGTGCAGGTTCTGCAGTTGGCGATACCAAAAACGAGCAATGGTATTTTTCTTACGAATCAAATGCACTCGTGGTAAAAGCGACGGCCGACCAAAAACTCGTACGGGTCTACAACGGAACGAACACCGGCAATGCCATTGAACTGGAGGAAAGCAAACCTTCCACCGGTGCCGCAACACCCAGCAAGATAACCGTGCGCCTGCACATGACCGACGAAACGCACATGGAGGGGCAGCGGGAAATTGCACGGGGAAAGGAATGCAAGATCGTGTATGGAATGAAACTGGAAAAACAGTAAGCAAAAGGAGGAAAGAATGTATTTGTTGAGCGACCTGGATTTTTCCCTGCCCCTGACCAACCCGGTGATCATCTTTTCGCTGGTCCTGTTCATCATTTTGTTTGCGCCTATCCTGCTTAATAAAATCAGGGTACCCCATATCATCGGGCTGATCCTTGCAGGCATGATCATCGGTCCTTACGGCTTTAACCTGCTGCTTCGCGACAGCAGCATTGTATTGTTTGGGACAGTTGGATTGCTTTACATCATGTTCACGGCGGGCCTTGAAATCGACATGGAAGAATTCAGGAAAAACCGGCTGACCAGTTTCACCTTTGGTTTGTTTACGTTCTTCACGCCCATGCTGCTTGGCAGTGTTACCGTGCACTATTTATTGGATTTTAGCTGGCCAACAGCCTTGTTGCTCGCCTGTATGTTTGCCTCGCATACCCTGCTCGCCTACCCGATCGCCAGCAAATACGGATTGACACGGCTTCGTGCCGTGACGCTGACAATCGGCGGCACCATCATCACCGACATTTTTGCGCTGTTGGTACTCGCCGGAATAACAGGAATGGCGAGAGGCGATATTTCAACAGCATTTTGGATCCGTCTCGCGATTTCTTCCATCGTGTTTGGCTGCATTGTTTTCCTGTTGTTTCCGCTTGTGGCACGCTGGTTTTTTAAAAACTTCGAAGAACCGGTAGCCCAATACATTTTTGTGCTGGCCATGGTCTTCCTCGGTGCCTTTCTTGCGGAACTGGCCGGGCTGGAACACATCATCGGAGCTTTCCTGGCCGGGCTGGCTCTCAACCGCTTTATTCCACGGGCATCGGCACTGATGAACAGGATCGAGTTTGTGGGCAACGCCTTCTTTATTCCCTTCTTCCTCATTAGCGTGGGCATGCTCATCGACTTTAAAGTTTTGTTCAAAGGTCTTGGAGCCTTAAAAGTAGCGGTCGCCATGACGCTTTTGGGTGTTTTGTCCAAATACATTGCAGCCTACCTGACGCAAAAAACATTCAGGCTTTCTTCGCTTGACAGGAGTATGATCTTCGGCCTGAGTACATCAAGGGTTGGCGCTACGCTGGCTATTGTGCTGGTAGGATATAACATCATCATTGGCGAAACACCAGCCGGCGAACCCATACGCCTGCTGAACGAAGATGTGCTGAACGGAACGATCATCATGATCCTGATTACCTGTACCATCAGTTCGTTCGTCGTGGAAAAAACAGCCCGTGAAATGGCCCTGCAGCAAGAAGCGGAGGGATCGCCGGAACAAAGTACAACAGAACGGATACTGGTTTCACTTGCCTACCCCGAAACGGTCAACGAGTTGATTGATTTCAGCCTGATGCTGAAGCCGCGCCAAAGTGCGATCCCTATCTATGCACTCAATGTCGTCAGCGACGAAGGCAATGAAAGCAAGACAAAAGCAATGGCGCAGAAAATGCTCGACAAGGCGGTCGGTCATGCTGCCGCAACCGACCAGGTGATCATGCCCGTGATCCGTTTCGACGTGAGTATCAGCAACGGTATCATCTACACCTTGAAAGAGCAAAGCATTACAGACTTGATCATCGGTCTTCATCACAAAGCCAATCCAAAAAATTTCCTTGGTCCGATTGCCGAACGCATTTTAAAACACACGGCCGAAACGGTTTTTATTTACAAGGCTGTGCAGCCCTTCAACACGCTGAAACGAATGGTGGTGGTTGTAACGGCGAATGCCGAACTAGAACCGGGTTTTGGCCACTGGTTTCGAAAACTGGCCACCATTGCAAGGGAAACGGCTGCCAGCATCGATTTTTTCGCCAGCGAAGAAACGCTGCAGGAACTCCGCCACCAGCAGCAGGAACAGCAGGCCGAAGCAAAGTTTAGCTATAATGCATTTAATCACTGGGATGACTTCCTTGTCTTTTGCCGCGAAGTGAAAAAAAACGATTTGCTGGTGATTGTCTCTTCCCGCAAAGGGCATGTATCGTACCAGCCGGAGTCAGAGAAACTGCCGTATTACCTTTCCACCTATTTTACCGATAACAGTTTCATTCTTCTCTATCCACAACAGGTGGAAAGAGGCATGCAGATGGACGACGTGCAATACATTGACGGCACGCTGGCCGAAGCTATCTCCGACAAAGTCACGGCCGTTACCAAAACAAAGAGTTTATTGCAGTGGCTGAAAAAGAAACAGGCGAAGAAATGAGGCACCCCGCCCGCCTGTTTGGCGATGTTTTTCCGCCTCACGTTTTTTGCCCTTTCCGGCTATCGGCGCAAGCAAACCCGCGCCGGTGCTGCATTAAAATCGGATTAGAATTTCCCCGAAGACTTGGGTTCAAAAGCCGATATGGCCAATTTTGCCTTCATCAGTCGCCTGTTCAAAAGCATTTACGTGACATTTGAAATAACCATATCGTACAAAGACGGAAAAGCCTGCTTCCGGATCGATCAGGAAGGCGAAGGAATCTATACGGCTCACCTCGTGAGTTGGGAAGGCAGTGCAAGCAACCATCCACCGAAAAAAATTACGTTCATCAAAGTTGTACGCTGCTGGAGCGGCAGTATTGATGATGAAATCCTTGTGAATGTATTAGGAAGATGTATCGATACACGGAAACAGCAAAACGCCACGGTTAAAAACAAGGTGCATCAGCCTTCGGCGTAAAGTATGGCGCAAACAATTTCAGAATTGTCATTTCCTATTGGTATTCATGCACAGGCGATCGGCCATACTGTTTTTCTTTTGGCGGCATGATAGCAGGATGTGTGATACCGGGACTGTGAAAGATTGGTGGCAGAAAATATCCCATTACCTCTATAACACGATAACCTCCTATCGCACCGAAACGGGAATTATTCATTGATAGAGAAAGGGTGGCAGTCATCATATTTCCCTATGCAATGCGACGAAACAAAAGGTCCTGCATTTGCAGGACCTTACATATTTTGAATCGACAAACGTTATTTTACTCCTCTTGTATCAATCGCCCCTTTGAAATTGGGTGCATCGAGGGCTTTATTGCCGGAGAGAACGTCTGCATTTTGCGGAGCAGAGACCGACGGTTTTCCCGCAACGGCTAAACGGAACGCACCGGTTGTGATATAATTCACGGCGCTTGCCAACGAGGTCTCGGACAGGTCGCCCCAGTCTTTGTCAAGCCCGTCGGCCACCTGGTGATTCAGCGACAAGCCGCCGTAATAATTTCCTGTTCCATTTTTATTGACAGTGGCGAATGAAACAGGGAAAATATACCAGGACCCTTCCGGTACCGGGAAAAAGCCAACCGGTTTTCCATGGGTTTTGCTGGCACCCAGCAGCACGACGTCTGTATAAGGCTTTAAACTATTGATCAGGAGTTCGCTGGCCGAAGCCGTACTGTTACTTACAATAAACAGTAGACGGCTCAGGTTTAGCGAACCTTTTTTGCTGACATAGTCCGTGCTGTTGTATGCAGAATATTTGTCGTTGAATTTTTGCGTCAACATAACATCGCCGTTCGCCGAAGTCGGTGCAAGATAATCGGCCAGCTTTTCGGCCGCCGTCACATAGCCACCGCCATTGTAGCGTAGGTCCATCACAACATCCTGTACGTTTTCGCGGCTGAATCGGTTGAAAATGCGGTCAAACTCGCTGTACATTTTCGAGGTATCGCCAAGAAAGGAGCCGAAGGCAAAATAGCCGATCTTCTTCCCTCCGACCGTGTAGACGGAGTCAAGCACCACGGGATTTTCCTGGTAGCTCGCGGCGTTAAGGGAAAGATTAACGCTGGTTCCGTCAGGCTTTTGAAACGTGAACGAAGTCGCATTGCTTTGGTAAACATTCTGCACTATGAAATTGGCATTCGACGTTGTGATGTTGTTGCTGCCATTGATCTTGGTGATGCGCCAGCCGCGGCGCACACCGGCCAGCCCTGCAGGTGAGCTTTTTTCAACGGCCCTCACGCGGAGATCGCCTTCCTGCAGGAAGAAGACATTCAGCCCGAAGTCGGCTGAAACGCCTGAACTTAAATTGTCCCACTCCTGTTGACTCATGGCAAAGCTCCAGCGGTCCACCGGGTCGGTGAATCCCGGTTCGACTGAATATTGCCGGATCGCTGTCATGATGGCCGCCGGATCGGCATAGGAACGGGCATTGAATGTTGCAGGTATCTTGTCGTACCAGAGGTAAAGGTCTTTGGTTACCGTCAGTGTTGAATCCTTCCACCGGTCGGCATCGCTGGTCGTGCCGGTTGGCGACGGGTTGAGGTTGTTGGTAATCGCGTCCTCTTTTTTACAGGCCGCAAACAAGATTGCCAACGCAAGAAAAACGGGAATGGAGCGTTGAATTTGCATAGGTGATGTGTAAAGGGTTGATAACGGGCAACGAGGGTATGAAATTGCTCACAACCAGGCTTTTAACAACCACTAAACAAATGAATATGATCGTGTGGGCCGTACGGTGCTGACAGTTGAAATGGCCACTCAGCGGAAGCAAATTGCGGTTTCCCTCCAACTGCCTCAACGTGATGAAAGGCTATCCCGGTTCATGGTAAAGGAAAAATTTCAACGGTACCACTGTGATTTTATTTCGACTGAAAGGATTTCCTGCTGGAAAAGTGCGGCGTAACCCCTAATTTTAAAACGCTTGTGATTGAAAAGAAAAAATCCATCACCAACTGAAATCGATCTCCACTTATGAGGTATACTCTACTCCTGCTGTTTCTTGTGCTGGTAATCACCGGTTGCGAAAGCGACAGGTTCGACAAAGACAAACGACAGATCATTACCAAAGACGCTATTCGGAGCAAACTGCCGGCCCGGGCACGCAACTTTGATATTACGGCTTTCAGCGAAGACACCTTGCCGGTGTGGACGGACACGCTGGTGAAGCGCCCCATCCGGTACACCTTGCAGTTCATCTACACAGACTCCACAGGCGCCCTTCAAAACAGGACCGGTTACGCTATTTTTACCCCTGATGGAAAGTCGCTCATCGCATCGCAGATCGACAATTCTTCACCACAGAATCAATCAAACCAATGACCATGCGGCAACCTGCACCCCGTTTTCTTTCACTCGATGTCTTCCGCGGCATGACCATTTGCTTTATGATCATTGTGAACACGCCGGGAAGCGGAGCGGAACCATTTGCACCGCTGGAACATGCCAGGTGGCATGGCTTCACGCCGACCGATCTTGTCTTTCCCTCGTTTTTATTCGCTGTTGGAAACGCCATGAGTTTTTCCCTCGACAAATACAGGTCGCTGGGTTCCGGTGCTTTTTTGAAAAAAATCGTGCGGCGCACCGTCCTGATTTTCCTGCTTGGTTACCTGATGTACTGGTTCCCGTTTTTTGGTTTTGACGCCAGTCACCATATCGTGGCAGCGCCCATTGCCAACACACGAATCATGGGTGTATTGCAACGCATTGCCTTTTGTTATTTTTTTGCTTCGCTGTTCATTCATTACCTGTCCAAACGGGTGGTGGCAATTGTCAGCATAGCGCTATTACTCGGCTACTGGCTCCTGCTCGTTTTATTCGGTGACCCTACGCAACCTTACAGTCTCCTGGGTAACGCGGGCCTTTATTTCGATACCTTTCTGATGGGCACCAGGCACCTGTACCACGGCGAAGGTGTGCCTTTCGACCCCGAAGGCTGGCTCAGCACCTTGCCAGCCGTTGTCAATGTAATTGCCGGGTACACGGCTGGCCGATTCATTCAGGCGCATGGCAAAAATTATGAAACGCTGTCGAAACTGATGCTCACCGGGGCGCTGGCCATTTTCGTAGCGCTTTGGTGGAACATGGTCTTCCCGATCAATAAAAAGCTGTGGACGCCGCCTTTTGTTTTGCTGACCTCCGGCATTGACCTTTTTTTAATCTCCGGCCTTCTCTATATCATCGAAATCAAACAGGTACAGAATCGCTGGTGGACAAATTTCTTTGTCGTTTTTGGAAAAAACCCGCTGTTTATCTATCTGCTGTCGGAGCTTCTGGTAACTGTACTCTTTATGATCCCCGTGGGTAAACAATCCTTATTTGGCTGGGTGAATAAAGTTCTCTTCCAGGTGATCGCACCGGGTGCCGTGGGTTCCTTGCTTTTTGCGCTCAGCTACATGCTGTTTTGTTGGAGCATCGGCCTGTGGCTGAACAAGCGAAAAATCTATATCAAAGTGTAATCACCGGCAGACAATGCCAGAAACCGATTTCCCCTTTTTCAAATACAGTTAGCCATGCCAAACAATCACAACCAGAATTCGCGACGATCGTTTTTAACCAAACTTACCCGGGGCGTGGTTGGCGCCACCCTGTTTCCCTCTATTGTGACAGCCAGGGACCAGCAACGGAACATAACGGAATTTCTGCAGCGTTCGCAAAAATTTTCGGCCAATGACCACCTGCAGATCGCACTGATCGGTGCCGGAGGAATGGGAACAGCCGATACAAATACAGCCATCACGGTTCCCGGTGTAAAACTGATGGCCGTCTGTGACCTGTACGACGGCAGGCTTGCTGATGCCAAAAGCCGTTGGGGTGCTTCTATCGACACCACCCGCGATTTCCGTGAAATCCTGGACCGCAAAGACATTGATGCGGCGATCATTGCCACACCCGACCACTGGCACAAAGACATTTCGGTAGCTGCCATGAACAAAGGCAAACATGTCTATTGCGAAAAACCAATGGTACATGATATTTCCGAAGGTGCTGCTGTTGTTGCGGCACAAACAAAAAACGGCGTTGTGTTCCAGGTGGGAAGCCAGGGATTGAGTTCGCTGGGAAACGAAAAAGCCAGGGAACTGCTCAGGGATGGCGCCATCGGCAAGCTGAATTATGCCGAAGGCTTTTGGGCCCGCATGTCACCGTCCGGCGCCTGGCAATACCCGATTCCGGCCGATGCATCACCGCAAACCGTTGGATGGGATGCCTTCCTTGCCAACACGACTAAACGGCCGTTTGATGCAACCCGCTTTTTCCGCTGGCGCAACTACCGCGACTACGGCACAGGCGTATCGGGGGATTTGTTTGTGCACCTTTTTTCCAGCCTGCACATGATTACCGGCTCCATGGGACCGAATAAAGTGATGGCCACCGGCGGACTTCGTTACTGGAAAGACGGACGCGAAGTTCCGGACATCATGCTTGGCATGTTCGACTACCCGGAAACGGCCGCCCATCCGGCTTTCAACCTTTCACTCCGGGTGAATTTTGTGGATGGCACAGGAGGAACCAATTACCTGCGCATGGTGGGCAGCGAAGGATCGATGACGGTGGAATGGGACAAGGTAACTCTCTACCGGAATGCCCCCACAGCTGATGCCAACGATCCGCTGGCAAAAACAAAAGCCAATGGTACGCAGGGGAAAGAATTCATTTATGACCGCAAGGCCATGCTGCCACCGGAAAAAATGGAATACACCGCACAAGCCGGCTACAAAGGTGCTCACTTCGACCATTTTTACAACTGGGTAACGGCAATCCGAAACCAGGGCAAGGTGACTGAAAATTCGCTGTTCGGTTACCGTGCCGCAGCGCCGGCCTTGCTCTGCAACGACAGCTATTTTAAAAACCGGATCATTGAATGGGACCCTGTTAACCTGAAACTTGTAAACACGTAATATTTTTTTTCATGAGACAACACCTGATTTTTTTTCTTGTGCTTTTTTGCAGTTGCGCTTCGTCGCAACAGGCATCGGACAACCAGCTTTCAAAAACCCGCGAACAGGATGGCTGGAAGCAGTTGTTTGACGGGAAAACACTAAACGGCTGGCGAACATATCAAAATAAACCGGCCGACTCCTGGTCGGTAAAAGAGGGCACCTTGTATTGCAAGGGGCAATCGGCAGATAATAGCAGCAAACGGGCTGACTTGATCACCCTGCAAGAGTTCGAAAATTTTGACCTCGAACTCGACTGGAAAATTTCACCGCAAGGAAACAGCGGTATACTTTACATGGTGATGGAACAATATCCTGCCGCTTATTTAAGCGGACCGGAATACCAGATCATTGACGACCTGCACTTTCCGCAAAAATTGGAGTCGTGGCAAAAGACGGCTGCCAACTACGCCATGGATACGGCTTCCGAAATGGCCGCCAAACCTGTTGGCGAATGGAACCACGCACGAATCCTGGTTAATCATGGTCATGTCGAGCATTGGCTAAATGGCAAAAAGGTGGTGGACTACCAATTGTGGACAGACGAATGGAAGCAAAAGAAAGCGGCCGGCAAATGGAAAGATGCGCCGGGTTACGGCCAGTCGAAAAAAGGCCATATTGCCTTGCAGGATCATGGCAGCGAAGCCTGGTTCAGGAACATCCGAATCAAAGAACTGTAGACCATTCTTCTGAATTTTCAGAACGAAATAACTAGATTTCAATCTCTTTCAATTCGCCTGTTTTTTTCCTGAGAGGCTAGTCTTAATCTAAACAAGTCCATCCTCCCCTTTTGTGAAAAACAGGCGGATTTTTCTTTTGATCCGCAGCAACAAATACATCGTTCGGCAAATAACTAACCGCAGCTCTTTCGATTTTCTTCTCTACACGAACAAATCATTTCGCGTAAACTTCACGAAAGATTGACATTGCAGCATAGTCAATTTTTCGTTTTCGCTTTCGTACAGATCTTCCAAATTGCCTGTTCTTTTTAAGGGTATCCAAAGGCCTTTGGGCTTTCAATCATATTTACGCAAGGCTTGTCTGAAAAAAATCCTTACTTTAGACGAAGCCATTTCAATCCCTGTTATCCTCCCAAAACGTCACCGCGCTTTCCATATGAAATAGAGGAGTAAACCTTCTGCCGTCTGTACTTTCTTTAAACGAATGGCAACGGAACTTCACTCAACCCAGTCTCCGCACCCGTCAAAACAAAGCCATCTCCTCATTTCAAATACCACACGCTATGCATCGAAACCTGCATGCATTTATCACGGCTTTTCTGCTCCTGACATCCGCTTCTTTGCTTTATGCGCAGACGCTGCCACCGCCCGTTTCCGGAAAGACGTCGATTAACCAATACCTCATTTACGCCGAGGGAAATCACACCAGCATGGCCGACTCAATCAATTTCGGTGTGCGTGTCTTCGACAAGGCCGTTCTCAGCGGAGGCCTGGTCGGCAGCAATTTTTATGTGGGTATCGGTACGGGAAATACCATTACATCAGGCATCTACAGCGGCAACCGGATTTCCGTGACTTCTGGTAACACTATCGGGGGCAACCTGGCGGCCCGGAACAATGCCGGTGTGTCGTTCAGGGTCATCACTGTGGGTTCCGGCAACAACCAGATCGGAACAACCAGTCCCCAGGCGGGCGGCATTTTGCAGGCAAGAGGAACTGCATTTGTTGCAACGTCGGCCGGCAACACGGTGCAGGGGCCGGTCTATATCCAGCAGCCGTATACCTATTCCGGTCCGGCTCCTGTTAGAGGAGCACCGGTTTTCAAAGCAAGTCTCGACATGCCAACACTCCCATTGCTGCCGGATACTAATAAGTTTCAGGCCTACGGAACCAAGAACGTCACCACCACGACCAACTTAAACCCGGGCAACTACCGCGATTTGTCGCTCAGCGGCAAGAACACGATCACGTTTAACACGCCGGGTGTCTATGTTTTCAAATCCATTAAAACAACAGGTAAAAACAAATTCAATTTTGTCATTCCAGCCAATTCAACCGACAATTACCGCATTTACATCCACGAGGATGTGGACCTGGGCCCGATGGAAGTCACCATCAACAATGCCGGTGCCGACGCCAATGGCAACTTTCCGCTCGCCTCCCGTATCTACACCGAGATTCATGGTAAAGGAAGTACAGTCCCTGGTGGCAATGCCTTTCGCATAAAAGACACGGCACGTTCGGTGGGCATTTCATCTTCCTGGGCCGGCACCATTTACGCTCCCAAAGGAAGCATTGTCATTGGCTCCAGCAACAGTACGGATTCGTACACAGCTTTTTTCGGAGCCCTGTGGAGCAAGACCAAAATTTTGATCGGCAATGGTGTTCGTGTCAGCTATGTACCATCTTCTTTCGTAACATCCGTTATCGATCCTTATTACCCGCCACCAAACAATGGCAAGGTTTACGAAAAGATCGGGTCAGAACTAACGATCCTGAGCGACAATACCAGCCAGGGCTCCTCCTTGTCGACTGATATTTTCCGCATTGACGAGACGACAGACAAAGTGCTGATCGAAGTCATTGCCATAACGCCCAATGATGCAGCGCTGCTGACCTTCCTCCAAAGCCTTGGCTTCGATCTTGTTTCCAGTGCGCCGGACAACCTGGTGCTGACAGGTTATTTTCCAATTGCCAACCTGACGTCGCTAAACGGCCGGACGGATATCGATTATGTAAGGCCCTTGTTTGAACCGTTAAGCAACAGTGGCCAGGTCACCACGCTTGGCGACACGACGATGAAATCGAACGCCGTGCGGTCCCGCTTTGGTATTGAAGGAAACGGTGTCACGGTCGGCATTCTTTCAGATAGCTACGACACCCGTGGCGGGGCGGAAAATGACCGCCAGCAGGGCGACGTCCCATCCGACCTTGTTGTAGCAAGAGAATTTCCCGGTCTCCGTTCCGACGAGGGACGGGCCATGGCGCAGGTTGTCTACGACGTAGCGCCGCAGGCAAAACAGGTGTTCCGGACGGGCTGCATCAGCCCCCTGGATTTGGCACAAGGCATTCAGCAAATAGCGCTTCCACCGTATAACTGCAAAGTGATTGTTGACGATATCACTTACATCACCGAGCCCTTTATGAGAGACGGATTCGTGGCCCAGGCGGTGAACAACGTTGTCGCCAACAATGGAGTAACGTATTTTACTGCAGCCGGAAATTTTGGTTCTAAATCGTTTGAAGCCACTTTTACCCCGTTAACCGGTGCGACACTTCCGACCGGCATTTCAGGCACAGCGCACAATTTTGGCGGTACTATCCAACAGAAAATTCATCTAAAAAAAGGCGCTTACACCATCGTGCTGCAATGGGACAACCCCTTTTATTCGCTTGGAGGCAACACCGGTGCCACGGTTGATCTGGATATTTACCTGGTGAAACCGGATGGCAGTTATTTTGGCTTTAACCGCAACAACCTCACTGGCGACCCGTTTGAAGTACTGCCTTTTACCGCAAACGAAGAAACCGACGCCAGCCTGCTGGTTGTCCGTGATGGCGGAACGGCCAACGTCAAATTTAAATACGTCGTGTTCAGGGGTGAGGCAACGATTTATAATTATCCCGGCGCTTCCACCATTGTTGGACAGGGTAATGCGCAAAACGCCATGACCGTTGGTGCGATGTTGTATGGCAATGTGAACAACATTGTTCCTGATTATCCAAGCGTCGCCTCGTTCTCTTCCCGCGGCGGCACCGAGGTCAATGGCGCTGTTCGCCAGAAACCAGACCTGATCGGCCCGAACGGTGTCAACACAACCGTGACCCTGAATTCAGACCCGGCAACAAACATAGATGGCGACCCCTATCCCAATTTCTTCGGCACATCGGCAGCTGCCCCGCACGTGGCTGCGGCTGCAGCGCTTTTCATTGAGGGCAAGCGGAAATTCAACCTACAGCCAGTGATTACCCCGGCCGAAGTCAGGGATGCGTTGACATCGACAGCCAGGGATCTCCACGAAGCAGGTTTTGATTTCAAGAGCGGTTATGGTGCCGTGCAGGCAGACGGAGCGATGCTGACGATCGCCAATGCTCGCCCCATTCTCCTCTCCCTGATCCCGCCGGCAGGCCTAACACCTTCCAATACGGCGCCTTTCCAGTTGCGGGTCAAAGGAAAATATCTCAATGCAAAAACAAAGATTTACCTGCGGGGAACAGAACTTCCCACCGCCTTCGTCAACACCGAAGAATTGACGACCACCATTTCGGGTTCGATCAGCGATGATCCCCCGATCCAGTTATTCAACTCGGCGAAAAGCGTCAGCGGTCTTGATGGCGGCTTATCGGAATCGCTGTTTTTCTTTAGCACCCGCCAAAATGTGACGGTTATCGCCGATAATAAAACCAAGAAATTCGGAGAAGCCTTGCCAGCCTTTACCGCGACCATTCTGGTTGATGGTGTTCCGTTGGAAAAATCCGGTGTTACACTGTCCGACTTAAAACTTGACGGCACCAACCTGGGTTTCAGTACACTCGCTACACCGACGAGTGGTGTTGCCAATTACAGCATTACGCCTTATCGCACCGTCCCGCTGGATCCCAACAAAACTTTGGACGCTGCCATTTTGAAAAAGTATTATTTCACCTTCCTGTCCGGCACACTGACGATTCAAAAGTTGCAGGTGAAGATCACGCCGCGCAGCCAGACAGTCACCTACGGTGAATATGTTGGTGGAATAAGATACGATTATGACTTTGGCACAACAGCGGTCGTAAGTACACTGCTCAATGACATTGACAAAGCTTACAAAACAAACCTGGCTGGCAATACATTGGTCGTTTTGAACGGCGTTTCGCTGCCGCTTTCGGCTGCAAATACTGCTGTGCTGAACAATATGAGCATCATGGCCAGTTTCCAGTCGGTAAGGAATGCACGGAAGTACTTTATTCAAAACGGGCAGATGGTGCCCCTGACGGGTACGATTTCCGTTGATCAAACGAAGAATGAACGTTTCCTTGTTGATTTGCCGGCACAATCCCTGGTAAATTACAGCACAAACCCGGCAAGCATTTACCTGGTTAACACGCCACCAGACAACAAAGCGAGGGGCCTTGTTGGCGCCAATGCCCTGGCCAATGGCAATGCACACGCAGCACTGCCCAACGGAAGCCTGCTGCCGCTTGTAAACGGCCAACTGCTTTCGATGGTGAACGGGCAGCTCCAGGCCATTGTAAGCGGTACGCTGCTTGCGCTGGTCAATGGTTCGTATGTTCCGGCACAGGACATGGTCATGCACAACGGGCAATTACTGGCCATCATTAATGGTACCTGGATGAGCATTACAAACGGGCAGATACTGGCGGTTGTAAATGGGGAGAACGTACGAATAGACCTGAGCTTCCAAAACGGGCAGTTGCAAGCTGTGATCAACGGCCAGTTACCCATGTCGTTGGTGAATGGCCAGCTCCAGGCTATCGTAAGCGGCCAATTGATCGCCCTTGTCAATGGCCAGCTTCAAAGCGTTGTAAACGGCCAGTTGATGCCACTCGTAAACGGCCAACTGGAAGCGGTTGTGAACGGCCAGTTACAATCTGTCGTTAACGGGCAAATTCTTGCAGTCGTAAATGGGCAGCTGGCAGTCGCTTCTTACGTCGTGGTACAAAACGGGCAAATCCTGGCTATGGTGAACGGCCAGCTACAACCAGTTATCAACGGGCAATTGCTTTCGGTTGTCAACGGCCAGTTGGTTGCGATGGTCAACGGCCAGTTGATGGCAGTGATCAATGGCCAACTCACATTTGTACTCTTCACCAACAGCCAGTTGCAGGCAGTTGTGAACGGCCAGTTGCAACCCCTCGTAAACGGGCAACTGGAAGCGGTTGTGAACGGTGTCCTACAGGCGCTGGACAGTTATACGATCATTAACGGCCAGTTGCAGGCATCGGTCAATGGGCAGAGCTATACGATGGTCAACGGCCAACTGCAGGCTTTGATCAACGGCCAATTGCAACCTTTGGTAAATAACAACGGCGGATTGTCGCCAATGAACAATGGCAATGCGGCCGTCGTCATCGATGGCGATGACCTGGTCTTGCAGAATGGCGCTCTTGGCGGCCAGTTTGCCACCAATATGATTACCGGCCTGTCCGTCGGTATGCAGAAGCTCATACCTGGCGCTTTCATCGATCCGAATTACGACGTGTCTTACGGAATGGGTGACGTGACTATTTTACCGGCACCGGTAACTGTAGATGCCGACTGGAAGTTTATTTACGAAAACTCACCGGCACCCGCTCAATCATTCTACTCATCAACCATCAGGGGGCTGCAATACAACGATCCGCAAGGATTGATTACGGGGATCAACTATTCGCTGAAACCCAATTATACCGGTGCCCCGGGTGTTTATGTCATCTACCCGTCCGTACCAAAATTGCTCTATGGAAATTATTATGTCGCTTTTCTCGACACAGGCCGGCTTTATGTGGATCCTTTCAGTAAAAATGCGAAGAAAATCGTCATCCAGCGTGAGTGTGTAAGAGCTCTTACAGCAAGTGAAATTGCCGCCTACGCACCGTATGGCTATCGCTACCAGGCAACATATTCATACGTCAACAAGAATCCAACACCGGTCTATATTCCGAAAGGTCCCGACAACTACCTCACTATCGATGCCGGTGGCACTTTCGACAATAATCTGCCGGAAGTTTTCGAACCCGGTACGTACTACGTTTACGTCTTGTTCAGTGGCCAAAAAATGTACTGGCTGGTGCGGTCGATGGACTCGGACCATAAAACGGCAATAACGAGTGACGTAGACTCCAGTGCGCAGAAATGCGCTGCCACCACAACCGGTGTCAGTCCGGGTGCGATACGGGATACACTGACAAAACAAACCACGACTTTGGTTTACCCCAATCCTGCGCACGGCAGGGTAAGCCTGCAACTGCCTTCGACGATCGACGCGACAAATGAAGTCATCATTTTCGATGCAGCCGGCAAAACCTACGGGAAAATGTCGTCCAAGAGAATCGGCGACCAATTGATAGAACTGAATGTTTCGTCGCTACCGGTGGGAATTTACCTTGCCAGGGTAAAAACAAAGACCGGCTACCACACGATGCGTTTCACCAAGTTGTAAAACAATTCTATAAAAGGCAGGCAGGGTCAACTTTGACTATGCCTGCCTTTTTTTGTTTGAAATGGCAGACACATCAGGGAAATTCATTTTTATATACCCTGCACACTAGTGCTGTATTGAGGCAGTCAGTCAGAAACTTTTTGACATTCATACAACCACCGTATACATCAAAATGAAAGGATGCAGTTTATAAAATTGTTGACCTTACACAAGGAGATTAATTGTGCTTTGCTAGAGATTAAGCAAACGAAGGAAAGTGTGATCCGGAAAAAAGAAGGGGAAAGAAAGAAGTTGACTGATACTGAATTTTACAGTTGGTTTTTCTTCGAATGTGTTTGGATTTCTTTGGTAAAAAGGTCTACCGGACGGTTTTCAAGGATAAACTGGCAATTTTCGCAGGATTGGATTTTTGATTGCGTAATCAATCAACTTCTGCATCAAACCTATTGCAATTAAGCGTCCTCGGCAAGAGAAAAATCACCCGATTTTTATCGTATATCAACGTGATCGGGCATCGTAAATCATGCATTGGCGACCGTATTTTTCCGATGTAAATAAAAAGGCCGCATAGAAATGCAGCCTCGTTTTAAATCCAATATCCTATGAAAAACCAGGACAAGATTAGCTGGAGAAATTCATATTTGCAAGTACTGAGACAAAAACATTTGTAAAGGTTTCATTTTCGCTTTTACAGTACATGCTATTCCAGTGCAACCGTCATCGAACAATCAAAACCCCATTGGCATACACGCCCAAAACGCCGTTAGGATAAATCAATTGCCGCGAAGGAAATCCCTGCTTTGTTACCTGCAATATTCTGTCATCAGTCATTTTTTGACGGCTATACGCTTTGCACCGCGAAAGCAATTTGTTACCAGTAAGCCATGCGAACATTGCTGATTGACGCTGCCCGAACAAAAAGCAGGATTTTATGCGCATGAACTAAGGAAACGCCCCGGGAAAGCGGAGATTAACGGAATAGGTCAAGAATAATAAACCCGCAATTAAAAGAAAGGAAGGCGGCAGCGCACAACCATTTGGTAACAGAGAGCAGCACCCATGGAGCGAGTTTCCGTCACTGGTTATATGGAGAAAAGACAGGCATTGTAAACCACTTCTTCGGGCAGACAATTCACCCTGACGTATATGTGTGAAAAAAATTTCTCAACAAGGGCCAA
The DNA here is from genome assembly GCF_003628535.1 of Flavisolibacter nicotianae. Taxonomy (GTDB): domain Bacteria; phylum Bacteroidota; class Bacteroidia; order Chitinophagales; family Chitinophagaceae; genus Flavisolibacter; species Flavisolibacter nicotianae. The sequence continues at coordinate 197,077 of NZ_RBCI01000005.1, read as the reverse complement.
TTTTTGTTGTACACGCCGTTCAGTCCTTTGTTAAGAAACGTTAAAAAACCAGCCGCTATTGATTAACACACCGGACCATTTTCCGCTACTCAAAACGGGTCGACCGTTTCCAACAGGCAATTTTTTGGGTCGTACCCAAAGAGCAGTGCAAAATTGGCCGTTTCATTATTTTAACTTTAAGGATCGGCAGAATGTTTGTAACTTACTAATAGAGTTTAAAGAATATAGTTTAGGGCTCCTGTTTCTACAGGGGCCCTTTTATTTTTTGAATAATTGGCCTGTCCCCCTTATAAAAAAGACTTACTAACAACATTCATTTACTTGGGTTATAAGGGTTCGGAACCGGCATGTAGCACAAAAGCGCCGATATTCCATTTTGCAGCCTGCAGCCCAACCCGCACGCCATTGGGCCACGAACTTGGCGGTGCCAGAGCCTTATTGTACAATTTCCCGAACGAAAACCCTGTCCCGATTGCCGGCGATGAAAGACGCAAACGAAAATCAACGGGTGATTCGAACATCGGGTCACCAAAACGATTTCCGTCGGCCACATCGCCGTAAATGCTGCGTCCATACGCATTCAGGCGGTCAACGGTCATATAGGCGGATTTTCCTTCCACACGGATGTCGTGAAAAACAGCTTCGGAGTTTGCGCTATAAAGGAGGTTATTGCGGTAAATATTTCCGCCAATGTTTTTTCCTTTTGTTGGCTCAATTGCCAGTTGTACGTATTTCATGGCATTCGTTCCAACTCTACCGTTGTTAGCAAGGATGTTATTGGCAATGAGATTACCCCTGACCTGGCCATAGTGCGGATCGTCGGCAGAACTGAGCGTAATGCCTGCCTCGTCGCAATTGACGATCGTATTCCCAACGATTTTCATATCCTGCGCACCGGTATACCCATAGGGTGTGATCATGATCCCCTGCCCTACACCATACCACAGTTCCGGCAACGGCGAATTCCGGATATTGGAAACCAGGTTGTACGAAAACTCGGCACCATTGCACTCCACCTGGTTGCGAACAGGCAGGCTGTCGAACCAATTGTAATGGACAACTATATTCTCAGTCCGGTGCCAGCGTCGACTGTCGAGTCCAAGGCCGCGGCAATAGTCAACATTGGCGGCTTTACAAAGATTTCGCCGGATATCGATATTGGAAACCGTACGGCCATTCAGCAGGGCAGCCACCGGCGGAACCGTATCATTGGCCTGATCGCTGATATCGGAAAGCTCTATATCGCTGTGCCCCCAGTCGTGGATGTAATTTCCGTCGATCAGCCAGTTGTGGCAGCCTGTGTACATCGCAATACCGTCCTGGATTCCATTTTGATACAGAAAATAATCCTGCACTTTGTCACCGGAACTGATCTCGCAATTGGAGATGGTCACATTGTCGGCCCTGGTAAAACCGCGTATGCCGCAGTGGCCTGCATCCAAGCCTATGCTGCAATTCCGGATAACAATATCATCTACCACCGACAAATCGATCGACCCGCCGGAGCTTCCCTGGATATCCAGGTTTTCCAACACAAGGTGGCTTACACCAAAGAGATTAAGGGTTCCGGTTTCATCACTCGGATAGTCGATCGCCTTATAATACGTCGCAGGGTTGGACGGCGCATAGACATAGAGGATCATAAAATCCGAAAGGTAGGAGAATCGCCTTGTGCTGCTGATAGCGTTACTGTCTTTTGCCCGCTGGTACTCGATGCCATCGAGCCATACCCGGTAACTTTTATTGGTCGGCGAACGGTAGGTGTAGGCCCAGGTGGTCGGGGCGATTTTGCGCCAGCGCGACGGATTTTTCCAATCAGGAAAAGCTGTCCGCGTTGTGATCACAGGTTTGGAACCCGTTCCGTAAGCACCCACATAAATTGGCCGACCCGCCAGGCCGGATTGCCTGATGGTAACGGCTCCTTTCCATTTGCCGCCACGCTGGAACAGCACACTGTCGCCAGCCTGCAGGCGCAATGCATTCACTGCTTGCAGAGGCGTGTCAGCATGGATGTAATAAACGTTTCCCGCCTGTTTGTGCTCAACGCGGAAGCCTGCTTTCATAAAGCAAATACCCGCCAGCGCCAATGTGAGTAATGCAAGCGCCAGCAGCAACTTTTTTCCCCGTACGATTTTTTTTTGCATCAGAATCAATGTTTGCAAACCAAAACGATCTGCCGATTAAACCTATAAAAAAATCCCGCAGAAGCAGAATGAAAGTGAAATAGGCGCATCAAATCCTTTGTCCTCCCAGAATATTGAGTCGAAACAACAAGAATGCAGGCATGGCTTCTCCTCGTCCAAAATTGCTTACACAACCGGCCGTGCCGGCGCAATCCCCGGCAGCAGATTTAGTAAGTCGTCGAAACCGGAGAGTTGCCATTCGCTGCTTTTTACGTCGCCAAAACCATAAGCAGCATAAACAAACGTCACACCTGCTTTTTGGGCTGCATCCTGGTCCCATTTTGTGTCACCGATATAAACAGGATGTTGCAACCCGTTGCGTTCTCTGACCAGGCGGATATTCTCAGCCTTCGGCAGGCCCGAATTTCCAGACGATTCAAAATCTGTAAACAGGGCCTCCAAACCGGAAAAGGAAACAAAATTTTCGATGTACCCGGACAGGCAATTGCTTACGATAAAAAGTGGGTAATGCTTTTTCAGAACCGGGAGGATCTCTTTGACCTGCGGATATAAGCGACCACCGTATTGATGCAGGAATTCCATTTCCTTTATTTTATATAGTGCAAGCAGTTCATGCTGCGCTTCAGCAGTCAGAAAAGAAAGATGGTGATTAAAAATCGATTCGATTCGCATGCCAGAAAAAGAACGAATCGTTGGTTCATCAAACCGGCATGACTCGTGGCCTAACTGGCGGAACGCTGCATTCCATGCCTGGCTACAGGCGCTGGACGCGTCCCACAAAGTCCCGTCAAGATCAAAAATCAGCCCGTCAATTAATTGCATTTTCATTTCTTATTCTATTTCAAATTTTGGTCACGGCCCCTGTTTCATAATCAATCGGCTGTACATAAACCACCGAATGGTAAACGCAATTCACCTGCCGACGACTAAAAATACGTATTCGACGGTGTTGTTGAATGGACGCTGCTTGTTAAAAGCGTTAAAATGTACCCGCTTTCGATATGGGTCAATGGCATCAATAAAAAACGAGCCTGCAACTGTGCAAGCTCGCTAGCGACGCTAAATAACTTAATAAAAAAATGAACGTTACATTTTTCCCGGCAGGATCTTGTGCCAATACAACCAGGGAAGTACCCGGCGCTTCAACTGGTACATGCTCCATCGCTCTTTGCTTTGATCGAAAGGAAAGGTTTCCACCGGTTTGTTGCTGTAATCAAATTCGGCCAATACCAGCTTACCATAACCGGTTACGACCGGGCAGGATGTATAGCCATTGTAAGATGCTTCCAGTGGTTTTCCCTCCATAAATGCCAACAGGTTTTTGACAAGAACCGGTGCCTGTTTACGAATTGCCGCACCCGTTTTTGACGTCGGCAGACTGGACGCATCACCGAGCGAGAAAATGTTTGCATAGCGGGTATGTTGCAAGGTGTATTTGTCCACATCAACCCAGCCGGCTTCGTTGGCAAGCACACTTTGACGGATAAAATCAGGCGCACTTTGCGGCGGTGTTACATGGATCATATCAAAATCCACAACATATTCTTCACCCTTATTCTCCTCACCGAATCCAACAAACCTGGCCTTTTTATTTTCGCCATCAATCTCTGTGAGCTTTACAAAAAAATGAAGATCAATGTGGTCTTTTTCCACCACTTTTAAAAGGGTCTTTTCATACTTTGGAACACCGAATAACTTCGTCCCGCCGCTCCAGTATTCGATTTTGATGGTATCGAGCAAACCATGCCGGCGGAAATAATCGGCCGCCAGGTACATGATCTTGTGTGGCGCCCCGCCGCATTTCACCGGTGTGTGCGGGTTGTGGAAAATCGCCTTACCGCTTTTCAAATGTTTAATGCATTCAAAGGTATAGGGCGCAGTTTGAAAACTATAATTGGAGCAGACTCCATTCTTCCCCAACGACTCTTTCAGCCCCTTCACATCGTCCCAGTTGAGTTGAATACCCGGAGCCACCACGAGAGTATCGTAACGGACAGTGGTTTTATCTTTTAGGATGACCGCATTGTTTGCAGGATCGAAACTTTCAACCCGTTGCTGGATCCAACTGGCTCCTTTCGGAATGACACTGGCTTCGTTCCGGACAGTTTTATAAATATCAAAAGCACCGGCACCAACCAGGGTCCAAGCGGGCTGGTAATAGTGCTCACTGGCGGGGTCGATTATCGCGATGTCCAGGTGTTTGTTGCGGCGGAGAAGTTGGGCAGCAACCGAAATACCTGCATTGCCGCCTCCAACGATGACAATTTGGTGGTGTTGCATAAAATTGGCTTTTTATCGAAGCTACTCCAAGCCTTTGCAAATAATAGTGACCAATGTCACAACCAAAACAAATTTTTAAACAAAATCTGGTTGCAGGTTCCCGCTGCGCGTTTCAATCCTGCTTACAGGCGAACCTACTAAACGATATTGTTCAGCGCCGACCACGAACCGCCATTGATCGCCTGCAGGCCCCTGCCTTCCAAAAATGATTTTGCCGTTCCGCTACGCATCCCGCTTTGACAAACAATGATGAGAGGTTTTTGGTAGCTTCTCAGTTCGTCCACTTTTTGCTTTAATTCGTTCAACGGAAAATTCTTCGACGTTTTGATGTGGCCACTGTTGTATTCCGCTGGTGTGCGAACATCAATAATGACGGCGCCCTGATCGATCAATTGCCGCAGATCACCGGATGTATTTTTGAAGATATTTTGGAAAAATCCCATGTCAATTTTTTAAGAATGAAAACCGGCTGCCTACAATTCTGTAGCAGACGGAACGAAAGCTGTTGTATGAAAACGGCCTAACTCTTTCAACGCCTTAAATCCGCCTTTGATATCGATGATGTTCCGGTAGCCCCTGGCCCGCAAGATCGAAGCAAAAATCATGGAGCGGTAACCTCCGGCACAATGAACATACACCTGCCCGTTCTTCTTTACTTTCAGCATGCTTTCGTTGATGTAATCCAACGGCGCATTGTCGGCTTCCACAAGATGTTCACTGTCGTATTCGCTCTTACGCCGCACGTCAAGGATCTGCAAAGGAGATTTTTCCATACGGCCAGCCAGTTCTTCGGCGGTAATCGATTCAATTTGATCGACCTCTTTTCCGGCAGCCTTCCAGGCATTGAAACCTCCTTTTAAAAAACCGATGGCATTGTCGTACCCCACCCTTGCCAGGCGGGTGACAATTTCTTCTGCACGACCTTCGTCGGCTACAAGCAGAATAGGTTGTTTGATGTCGGATACCAGTGTACCCACCCAGGGTGCAAAATTGCCATCAACGCCAATGTTAATCGAATTTGGAATGAATCCTTTGGCAAATTGTTGCGCCTCTCTTGTATCAAGAACCATTGCACCTGTTTCGTTCGCGGCTGTTTCAAAAGCTTCAACGCTCAACGGCTGAGTACCACGCTTTACCACCGCATTGATGCTATCGTAGCCCTGGATATTCAACAAGACGTTCAACGGGAAATATTGTGGCGGCGCAGTCAGACCGGTCAGCACTTCCCTGATAAACGCCTCTTTCCCCATCCCGGTGCGTAGCGCATAATTGGTCTTTTTCTGGTGACCCAAGGTGTCCGTTGTTTCCTTGCTCATCTTTTTTCCACAGGCGCTTCCGGCGCCGTGTGCCGGATAAACGATAATGTCGTCGGCCAGCGGCATGATCTTGTTTCGAAGTGAATCATAAAGATGACCGGCAAGGATTTCCGGCGTCAGGTCTGCGATAACCTTTTGGGCCAGGTCTGGTCGCCCCACGTCTCCAATGAATAAGGTATCGCCGCTGAAAAGTGCAATGTCCTTTCCTTTTTCGTCCCGCAAAAGATAGCACGCACTTTCCATTGTATGCCCCGGTGTGTGAAGCACCTGAAACGAAACCGCTCCGAGTTTGATTTCTTCACCATCGGCTGCTATATGGGCTTCGAAGGCCGGTTTTGCTGTCGGTCCGTACACAATCGTAGCTCCCGTTTGCCGTGCAAGGTCCAGGTGACCGGAAACAAAGTCAGCATGAAAATGCGTTTCAAATATGTAACGGATTTTCGCACCGTTGCGGGCTGCCTTTTCAAGATAGGGTTGCACCTCCCGTAATGGATCAATCACCACAGCTTCGCCGTTGCTTTCGATATAATAAGCGCCTTGTGCCAGGCAACCTGTATAGATTTGTTCAATTTTCATACTCCAGCATTTTATGGCGTAAAATTGACAATTTCAAGAAGGAAAAAGAGTGACATTTATCACGTGTGAAAACAGGATTTCAACATTGTGTTGAATGGAAAATATCGCCGAAAAAGCTGGCGCCATGTACACTGCATTTGACTTACCAAAATGTAGTGGTGTGCTATTAAAAGCCAAAAAGAAATAACGATTTTGTCAACTGATCGACAAAGGCATCGTCTATGACCAATCCGCAGGGAATGCAGGTACCTGCCTAATATTTCCCGCCTTTCCCGGACCGTTCCCGTTTTTGCTTTTCCTGCCTGCGGAAATACCCGCGGAAAAGAAAGCTTTGCTTTAAAGCTTCCATGACTTCTTTCAACGCACGGGCATCGTGCTCGATATCGCCGACGCCATTGCGCAGTTGTTGCGCCATCGTTTCATCTTTCAATAACGTATGAATGGTTCCTTTGCCCTCGTTGACATCAGAGGTAATACCTGCCACAAATCCGTTGATCCGGGATGAAAGCGAATCAGCGGCCACCCCGATGTTTTTTATTTTATCTACCGCTTCCGTTGCGGCGAGTGCGATCGACGAATCACGTACCAGTTTACCGATGGTTCCTTTGCCATCCCGCACATCGTTCACCACGACCGACACATCGGCTAAAATATGGTTAATGGAAACAGTTGCCGCCTTTAGCCGTTGAAGCGATTGCCGGACGTTGGCAGGCAGCGATTCGTCTTCCAGTACTTCCCACAGAGCCTTGCTTTTATTGATGCGCATGACCGTATGTTTGATCTCCGTGGCGATCGAAGCAATATCGTTGTTTGTCTGGTTAAGCACTTTCAGCATTTCATCTGTATTAAGCCCTTTTACGCCCTGTAACACATCGCCTTCTTCCACTTCTGGAGCCGGAAGTTTGGACGGCTCGATATTGACGACCATGTTACCGATCAATCCATCCGTTGCGATACTGATTTTTGCGTTACGGTGAATAAATTTTTTCATCTTGGTTTTCACCAGCAGCGTCACTTCGATAATCGTGTCGTCCAGGACCTCCACCGTTTTTACACTGCCGGCATCGATGCCCGCAAAACGAACGTTGTTCCCCGGCATCAGGCCGTGAACATTTTCGAATTGAGCCCGAAATGCAAAGGTTTTTCCGAACAGGTTTTGGTTTTTACCAATCACGTATAGCAGCATCACCAGGAATCCAACGCCTGCAATCATAAACACACCGAGCTTTGTGGTATCGACTTTCTTGTTTGCCATTTTATTCAAAAAAATTTTTAACCTGCGGGTCGGATGAACGTTCGAGTTCAGCATATGTGCCCTCTGCATAACAGCGGCCGTCGAGCAATACGATGATCCGGTCTGCCGTTCGCCGGATGCATTTCATGTCGTGTGAAATAATGAGCGAAGACGTTTTGTACTTGTGTTGAACTTCAATCATCAGTTCACTGATCTCTTTCCCCGTAATTGGATCGAGGCCGGTTGTCGGTTCATCATAAAGGATAATATCCGGTTTGAGAATCAGTGTTCTTGCCAGCGCAATTCGTTTGCGCATTCCGCCCGATAATTCTTCGGGCATCATGTCCAGCGTCTCTTCCAATCCAACATTATCCAGGGCCTCCATCACAAGGCCATCGACCTCGCCCTGGCTAACATTCATCCAGTGGCGTCGCAGCGGGAATTCAAGATTCTGCCGCACGGTCATTGAATCATAGAGGGCATTTCCCTGGAACAAGAACCCGATCTTTACCCGGAGGCGATCGAGGGCTTCTTCATTCAGGTCGACGATGTTTTCCCCCAATACCTGTATGCTTCCGCTGTCCGGTTCGAGGAGACGGATGATACACTTGATCAAAACAGATTTTCCCGAACCCGATTTACCCAAAACAACGAGGTTTTCACCCTGGTTTAAAACGAGATCGAAATGAGCCAGCACCTGATTGTCGCCAAACGACTTGGCCAGTTCGTGAATGGCGATCACCGGCTCTGCCGTTGCTTTTGCTTTAACGACGGGAATGGGTTCCGGTAACATCAGTTCAGATTTAAAATATCGGTGACCTGCACGGCCACCAGATCGATCACAAATACCGTAACCGAAGAAATCACAACAGCCATGTTGGCTGACCGGCCCACACCTTCGGTTCCTTTACGGGAATGATACCCCTTGTAGCAACCGATCACCCCAATGGCAAAGCCGAAAAAAAAGGTTTTGATGAAAGCGGGCAAGACGTCACCAAATTCAAGAATACCGGTCACCTGTGTATAAAAAAGCGAGAAACTGGTATTGCCACGGATATTCACTCCCAGGTAAGAACCATACAAGGCAATGGCGTCGGCCAGTAAAACCAGTATCGGCAGCATCAATGTTGTGGCAAGCACCCGCGTCACCACCAGGTATTTGAACGGGTTTGTGCCGGAGACCTCCATGGCGTCGATTTGTTCCGTCACCCGCATCGATCCGAGTTCGGCACCGATGCTGCTCCCGATTTTCCCGGCAAAAATCAGCGCTGTGATAACAGGTCCCAGTTCCCGAAACACGGCAACGGAAATCATGGACGGAAGTTGTGCCTCCACACCATATTCCGTAAGCGAAGGCCGCAACTGGATAGTCAGAACAAGACCCATGATAAAACCAGTCAGCCCAATCAGCGGCAGCGACTGGTAACCGATGACATAGCACTGCCGGATAAATTCATTGAGTTCGAACCGGGGCTTGTAAACCTGCTTGAAAAACCGGGCGGCAAACGAGGAAATTGCCCCGGTTTCGGTAAAAAAAGCTTTTGTATTCTCGCTGGTATTCATGACCGCATGATTTGTCAATCTGTTTCGCAGGCAGGAACCGGGCGGCGATTCATCATTCGTGGTCACAACCGCTTGGCCCTGTCGCCCCAGCCTGCACCTTGTTGTTCCTCTGCCGCTACCCGGCCGATTTCATTTTGTTCGTCGAGAGTCAGGGCATCGGTGCCTGCTGTCTGAACCCACCGCTCTCCTTCTTTCCGGAAAATTTGGGCATGCAGGCCGAAAGCCGTTTCAAAGGCCTGCTCCACGGCACCTGTCGTAACGGAAGGCTCGATCGACACGGCATTGTCCAACGATTTCGTTGTTAAATCCCGCAGGCGCATTTCGCCTTTGTACCAATTTGTTTTTCGTGATTCTTCGCCGATACCGTGTGGCGTATTGCAAAACCGGATTGAAAGGAATGGGTAAGCCGTGCTGAAGCGTTGCTGAATATCGTTTACAGTCGTTGTTTCATAAATCACGATTTTCATGGCATTGCATTTTTTTGAACGAGAATTTCATAAACCTTCAGTAAGATGGCAACAAGAAGATTCCTGAATGCTGTTGCAGCAAGAACAACAAGCACCAGTACCGTAAGCCAGGCAGCATACCGGCAAAGCAGGGAATTCGCCGAAAGAATAGACTGTAGCATGGTTGTCTTTTTTTACTGCTACCTTAAAACTACTCTCTTTTCCAGGTGCGGACCATGACTGCCGTTAGAAAAGAACTTGTTTTTAATCACTTTCAGAAGAGCAGTTTCCGGTCAAAAAGGTGCGTTTCGTTTGGAGGGTTGCAAATGCCGGGTAGGCCAATCTGGAAACACAATTTCTTGACGCGATCTGATTTCGCGTTTAACGTTTATCAGGCAAACAGGAACGTGACGGTTATCATAGAGGAAACTATCGCCAGTCATAGCCACAAGCTGGTTGAAGAGACTATTTTCAACTCAATAACCGCGTCATGTTAAAAATTCTACCTGCCGACCAGATCGAGGACGTTTTACGAAAAAACATCATTGGCCGTCTTGGCTGCCACGCAGATGGTGAAACCTATGTTATTCCCATCAACTTTGTGTACGATGACAAAGGCCTTTACAGCTACACACTCCAGGGAAAGAAAACGGCCATGATGCGTAAAAATCCACGTGTGTGTTTTCAAACAGATGACATGGGGAACGGCAACTGGCGAAGTGTGATTGTACAAGGCGTGTATGTGGAGGTAACAGAGATTGTGGAACGACACAACGCTTTGCAACTGCTCTCGAACCGGTACCTTCCCTTCGTCTCCAGTGTTAAATCACACCTGGGAGCAAACTGGCCTTTTCATCCCGGTGATGAAAACGAGATTGACGGCGTTGTTTTCCGAATCGATGTGCTGGAAAAATCAGGCCGTTTCGAATCTTTTGTTTATGCCCCGACCTTCCCGGGATAAAAGAAGTAATCAGCGCATTCGCGGAAAAACGAAATGACGGACCAGCATACCAATGATCATTCCTGCTAACAAACTTCTAAACGAACCTGCAGGAATAAAACGGGTACCCGCTGGCGTAATTTCAAAAACACCTTTTGCACAAGCGTGCAGGCCACCACCACCGCCAGCACCTTCTGGTTGGTCGCCTGTATCCTGCAGTTCGACACCACGCCTTTTCCCCGGGCCATGCCCGTGACCGCCGCCGAAACCGTAGGCGATTTTCGCAACTGGAATAATGGTTTTGTCGCCGGCTTGAATGGGCTCGCCAAATACGTTTCGGACCGTTGCGGCCTGTCCCAAATCAGATGAAAGACGTTCGACCAGATTTTCGTTTGCCATGGCTAATTTTTAAAAGGTGTAAAATCATGTTTAACGCTGACCATTTACCAACCGACGGCGAACTGGTTGTTTCCCACCAATGCTTCCGCCGTTAACCGGTCGTTTAACTTACCATACACATCTTCGTAAAAACGGAGATCACCATTGGCCGTATACCATACCGTGCTGTAAAGAACCACGAGCGGCAGTCGTTTCTGCACAGGCACGGGCAGAGGCGACTGGTGCTCCAGGCAACCTTTTGCCGTTAAGGTATCAATCGCGATGCGGTTAAAGCCCAGGAGGTAGCGGGCCAGTTCAATGGGTTTTTCTATCCGCATACAACCGTGGCTGTAATACCGCCTGTCGGAAGAAAAAAGTGTTTTCGTTGGGGTATCATGCAGGTAGACCGTAAACGGGTTGGAGAAGTTGAATTTTACAATGCCCAACGCATTATCACAACCCGTCGATTGGCGAATGACGTATGGAAAATAACCGCGGCTCAATGCCCACCAGTTGATGGAATAGGGATTCACCGCATGTCCGCTCCTGTTTAAAACCTGGTAGTTGCCTTCTTCAAGGTAACCGATATTCCGCCTTATCCGCGGCAGCATTTCTTTTGTTGCAATTTTCGACGGCACCATCCAATACGGATAAAGGATCACTTCTGTGATTGTGCTTGTCAGCGTCGGCGACGGCGTAGACTTCTTTCCTGCAATGACCTTTGATTCAAACAGGATTTTTCCGTTTTCATACAGGAAAAAACGCGTTGCAGCCAGGTTGAGCACCAACACAGGCCCGCTTTTTTCCAGTTGATCCAGCCACCGCAAGGTGTTGATAAAAATCCGGAGCGCTTGTATCCGCTGCCTAAGCGGCACATTCAAGGCAGCAAGCGTAGCACTCCCGATCTTGCCGTCTTCCTGGAGATCGAACTGGCGCTGGGCAAGCTTTAAGTTCTGACTTACTTCCATTTTCGTTGCCGACGACATACCATTTTCCGTGATGCCGAGTTGTACCAATCGCCGTAACAAGGAGCGATTGGTGCTGTCGACTTTTGTAGAAATCACTTTGGCATCGTTGAAGCCATCTGCTGCAGCCGCCTGCTGAAACGTTGCCAGTTGCATGAGTGCGTTGGTGTAAGCAGGTTGCACTGGCTGGATGGATGCCATGAAGTTTGACAGGCTGGCGTTTGCAACGGCTAATCCAAGTTCTTCCGCCAGCTTTTCCGTTCCAGGCGCATAGCGCAATCCGTCGTACCGAAAAGCAGGTGGACGGTTACCATTTTTTACATCTGAAAAAAAATGAAGCGCCGCATCTGTAAACCGCAGGTCTGTTTCAACAGAGTCGGTGCGGGTTTTCAGCGGCCTGTGATCAGTGCCTGTTTGAAAAAAGGCTGGCTGATAATCCGTTTCATCCAGTCCCAGTGCGGAAGCAGTTTGCAGTATTTGGCGCAAACTGTTTTGCAACGCAGGTTTTCCAAGCCAAGCCAATTGCCGGTTGCTAGCGGTATAAAAGCGCACCAGCAAAGCATAGCGTGGCCAGGATCTGTATTTTTCCAGCTCCTGTGTACTTACCTGCTGTCCGAAGCACGATAGAAAAAGAAGGAGAGAAAAAAGCAAACCTCCGATGCGGCACTGACAACTGCTGCGAAATAATTTCCTATCCATCAAAAACGTTCTGTAAATCCTAACGGTGGGCAATGAATACCGGTACCTGGTGATTCTTGATTATGTCAGCCACAAAGCTTTTCCTGAATGCCTGCGATAAGGTTGAGCGACCAAAGGACCCGCTGACCAGCATTGAATTTTTCTGATCGGAAATCCAGGAGGTAAAGTATTTTTTCGGGTTCGCATCCATTTTGTAAAACGTCAGGTCGGGAAAATGCTGTGTGGCCAGTTCGACGATCGATTCCCGTGAAGGAAAATCAGCGCCCTCGTTCCCTTCCACGTAAACGAGGAGTGTCTTGTTGGCAGCGAGTTCAGGGAAGAGATAAGCAAACTGCTTGATGGCATAAACCGATTCGCAGCTACCGTCGTAGGCAAGGATATTGTTGTTGGGAAACTCCATTTTTTCCGGCACGATCAACGCCGGGCATTCCGACTCGTGCAAGGCCGTTTGCATATAATCGTATTGGTTAGCGCCGACGATCTGCTTGTAAAACAATTCGCCGCTGAGCACCATCACATCGGCAAAGCGTGACTCTTTTTTTAATTCGGGGAGGGCAAATTCATAAAAATCCTTGTGTACGCGGTAACGGATATTGTTGTGGCGGCAACGTTCCTCGAAGAGCTGAATATTTTTTGCCACTTCTTCATTTTCCTCCTCCTCCAGCAATGGTACATAAACGGCGCCGGAACCGGCTGCGGCAGCATAGCTCCACAAATTTGCGTAATCCAGCTGGGGAACAAAGACTCCGGTTGCAAGGACTGGCTGAATCTCATTTAGCCTGCGAACAAATTCAAAAGCGCTGTTGGAAAAGTTGTTTCCGTCAACAACAAAGAGTACTTTTTTCATATCCCAGAATTTGCTTTCAAGCTACTCGATCCCGAAGCGGAGAGCAATGACAATCGCTAGGAAAGAGATTGATCTTCATCAGCAGAATAGCAAAGCTGGTAAACGGTTTGCGTCAGCCCTAATTGGCCAGGTGTTCCAATTTTTCCATGTACAGGACCTTTATTTTTCCCTCTATCACATCGATTAATTTTTCCGCTTTAAAATCCGCCAGCGTCCGAATGAGAGACTCTGTTGCTGTTCCGGCAACGGCAGCAAGATTTTCGCGGCTGAGCGAGATCAGGCAATTGTTGTGCGGATCCAGCGATTTACGGCAAACAGATACGAGGGCATCCGCCACTTTTTTCCGCAACGAATTGTACGCAATGCGAATCAACTGTTCTTCCCGTTCGGCTACATCACTTGCCAGTATTTTGATAAACCGACGGGAAACCTCATTATTCGAATGGATCAACTCTTCAAACTCGCTTTTCAGTATGGCGATCACCTCCGACTCTTCCAGCACCTCGGCGTTTTCCCGGTACACGGTATTTTCGAGCAAAGCGATATAGCCGAAAAACTCACCGCTGTTCACAATGTGCAGGATGAATTCTTTGCCGTCCTCGTTCGTCTTGTAAATTTTCACCTTTCCTTTTTTCAGGTAATAAAGCCGGATCGGATGATTGCCTTCATTGTAGATGCGCTGCTTTTTTTTGAACAGGTCAACATCCCTCCCTTCCAGAAGGCCCTGCAACACTTTTTCGCCTGGCGCTTTCGAGGCTTTAGCACCGACGTCTTCCCCGACGCTTTGGAACTGTTGGCGGATTGTCTCCGCCTTTTTCAGCCTTCCCTCAATGGCATTCAGCAAGTCCGTAGGATCGAAAGGCTTAGTTATATAGTCGTCGGCGCCAAGTGACATGCCCCGCCTGATTTCTTCCCTCTCTGTTTTAGCCGTTAGAAAAATAAAGGGTGTATTTTGCAGTTCGGGATTGTGCTGCACCATGTGCAATACACCGTAGCCATCCAGTTCGGGCATCATAATATCGCACAGAATAAGATCGGGTTTGCTGGCAAGCGCTTTTTCAATTCCTTCTTTTCCGTTGGCGGCGGCGAAAACATGGTAGTGGGAAAGTTCCAGGATTTCGGTCGTGTTTTCCAGAATGTCTTTATTATCCTCAATGACAAGAATTTTTTTCATATGCATGGTTGTCTGAATAAGAATCTCCGAAAAGGACGGCAATTGCTTGTTTGACGGGTACTTTCTGGATAAAACAGAGCATACCAAAACTACCGATTTGCCACCCGTGAAAGATGACAATGATCAAAAATGGAGATGATGAAAATCAGAAGGACATATTTACAGCGGCAGCGAGAAATTGAATCCAAAATCGCTTTTCGCACCCCTCTTTGCAAAACATCCTTGAACGAAAGACAGAGGTGATCAAAGTCAAATAAACCGGGCACGAAACTCAGTTGTATTGTGGGCAAAAAAAACCGTCTTTGCACCCATGGTCGACGCGACAACTACATTCGGAAACGAAACCGTTTATCTTCATTCGCTGTTCGATACCCTGGACCAGCCGGTGATCGCAACAGATGCAGCGTATGTTGTTCGTTATTGGAACGATGCAGCCGAACGAACGCTGGGGTATCCTGCGGCAATGATCCTCGGTAAAAAACCACGTTCTCTGCTCAAATTTCTTTGGCCAGCCGAAGCAAGAACAAGCCTCCGAAAAACCTTTCTCCACGGCGACCAGTGGAAAGCAACCATACAGTTTAAAACAAAAGATTCCGGGTTCCTTCCGCTACAGGTGTCGGCCTCGGCCATCCGAAACACGGCAGGTGATAAACCCGGCTATATCTTTCTTTTCAACAGGGCAAACAAACAAGACAAACAGAAAGCCGTGGACCCCGCCGCTGGACTACCCTACAGGAAGCAGGGCCTGTTTGAAACCTTTATGGAAAACAGCCCCATCCTCTCGTGGATCATGGATAAAAATGGATTGATCAAATACCTGAACCCGGCCTGCAGCCGAACCTTTCATCTGACACAAGCGGCCATTGAGCAACCATTGGGCGAGGTATTTCCGCAACCGATGGCAGCTTCCATCAGGGAAAACGCGACCATTGTTTACAAATTAAAACAGCCGTATAAAACCATTGAAAATGCCATCACGCCAGACGGTGCGGAACGTATTTACCAGGTGATCAAATTTCCAATTGAAACAAACAACGTTGTTTATGTGGGGGGATGGGCGATAGATATTTCGGAAGAAAGCCAACTGCGCAGAAACCTGTCGGACAGTCTCGTGAAGCTGAAAACATCGGAAACCATCCTGAAAGACGCGTTGGAAAAGGAACATCATCTCAATGACATGAAAAGCCGCTTTGTCTCGATGGCTTCACACGAATTCCGCACACCGTTGAGCACTATCCTTTCGTCCATTTACTTGTTGGAACGATACACAACGACGGAACAGCACGCCTACCGGCTGAAACACACCGGCAAGATCAAAGAAGCGATACAGCACCTCAACGACCTGCTGGAAGATTTCCTGACCCTTGGTAAACTGGAAGAAGGCAAGACCGGCGTTAACCTGAAATCCTTTGATCTTCACGTCCTCCTTTCCGGCGTCGTGGAAGAGCTGGAATTGATCAAAAAGAGTGGCCAGCAAATTCTCGTTTCCTTTACCGGCCCTAACCTAATCACATCCGACAAACAAATTGTACGCAACATCCTCCTCAACCTGTTGAACAACGCACTTAAATTTTCGGGCGAAAACAAGCAGATCGTCGTGAAAGCAAGCCACAAGAATAACAGTGTACGCATTGTCGTGCAGGACCAGGGCATCGGTATCAGCAAAGCCGACCAGGATCATCTTTTTCAAACCTTTTTCAGGGGCAGAAATGCGCAGAATATCCAGGGAACCGGTCTCGGATTAAACATCGTAAAACAGTACCTGACCCTGTTAAAGGGATCCGTTCAAATTGAAAGTGAACTGGACAAAGGAACCACCGTAAGCATCTCGTTCCCATCCGCCAAATAAACCTTTCCTTGTCCCACAAGGACCTGGTAGCCGGATAGCCATCCAGCGGGACAATTGGAAATAATTACAAATAATATCCTACTCCTTATTGCCACAACACTCGTTTTTGCCGCCGATACGGGTATCAAACCAATCTTTTTAAAGGAACAGTTCTCCGGAAAAAGAATATGGCAGGTTGTTTTCCAAACCTGCCATACTGTAACGGATAGTTTTCAAAGTCACCTTTGTTTTCTATCCTTATCTAATCCGGACCGTTGGCATTGATGTGCATTTGGTTGTTTGCGTTGGCGAAAAAGCAGGGACTGATTCCGTAAAGCAGCCTGGTCTTTTTCTGCGTTGCCTTCTTAGAATTAGACAAACCGAAGTTACGGTTAACGGACAACATCTTTGCATGATCAATTTCAGCTAAATGCCTGTTTGTCGTCATCGGGCCCATTAAAGATAAACCGCCCACCCGTTAAAATATGCTTTGGATGTAAACCATAAAATTGGCTTTCGAATGCGTAAACAATTCTTCTGCCTTCGCAAATTCACGCCGCAGGTTCAGCTGACCTTCTTCAGCCGCGGCAGAAATGCCACTTCCCCTATCAACTGATTTTTGCAGCAACTGAAGCTGGTTATTTAGTTCGCTCGTCATAAAGTCAATGATCCTCTCCTGTTCCAAAAATTCTTCCTGGAATTGCTCCGCCACGAGCAACGAATTTGGATTGGAGCTGGCATTAATTACCTCGCCCAGCCTGTTTTGAAAATACAGGAGTTCGTCCCTTTGGAAAGTCAGCGTCTGCTGCCAGCTTTCGGCCTCGCGAAAAAATGGATGCGGGAACTGGTCCGGGGAAAAATACTTATTCATAGCGTCCTTCGTTAGCAACCTGAAACCAATGGATAAGAACAAAACCCGGATGCAACGTCGAGTTGTCATTCCGAACTTTATTGCAGGACCAAAGAAGCGAAACCGCAAAGAACCCTGCTGACGAAGCAGCAGGGTTGCAAACAGAAAGAGAAGCCAGGACGTTTATTTCACATCGATTTTTTTGGAAAGCATGGCTTTTTTGGCCTCCTCTTTACGGGGCAGCGTTAGCCTTAATTCACCGTTTTCGTAGCGGGCATCGATTGCTTCCTGCTTTACATCATCCGGCAGCGAGAAGCTGCGGGTGAAAGAGGAATAACTATACTCGCGACGGCTGTAGTTGTCTTCTTTCTGTTCCTTGCTTTCTTCTTTTTCGGAAGAAATTGTCAATACGTTTTCTTCAACGTTGATTTTAAAATCCTCTTTTTTGAGTCCCGGCGCCGCAAGGCTGACCATGTATTTGTCGTTGTCTTCTTTAATGTTGACGGCAGGAACATTTGCAATCCTGTTCATGTTCCGGCTGTCGTCGAACCATTGGCTCATCGGCCTGAAGAAATCTTCAAATACGTTGGGCATCAGCGCGGGTCTTGTCAGTGATCTGGTAGCCATACAAATCTTTTTTCAGGTGATTGAATAATGTTAACAGGGCAAAGCTATTTTTTCCGGCATGCCGGTTCCGAGAACCGTTATCATCAGAAGGCATGTTTGTGGTCAGGGCGGCTGCGCAACCGGTACCGGCCAGCTTTGTACAATTCAAGCCAACCTGTGCAAACAAGTGCGGTGAATAAACAAACGAAAAATGTTGTGACCGTGATGGGAGACAAACCAAACAACTGCTGTACCGGTGGAACAAAGTGTAGCAAAAAAAGGAAAAGCAGCGACAGCAGGAACACGGGTAATGCGAGGCTATTTTTATACTTAACGGTTGTTGCCAACGTTTGCTCAAACGACCGGTTAACATATGTCAGAATAATATTGCTTAGAATAAGCGTGGTAAAAACAACCGTCCGCACTTCCGTGAGTTGATTCCCTTCCCCGGCATATGAATAAAACAACAGGAGAACGCCAAACGCGATTGCCAGCCCCTGGATAATGCTGATAAGCAATTCAGATTTTTCGAACAACCAGGCATCTCTTTTTCGCGGCGGCACATGCATTATATTAGCTTCCGCTGGCTCCCTTTCAAAAAAGATCGAACAGGTCGGACCCATAATCAGTTCCAGGAAGATCACGTGAATGGGGGTAAAAATGTTGGGATATTTCCAACCGAACAATACCGGAAGCGCGGCAACAAGGATAATGGGGATGTGGATCGACACGATGTATCGCACCGCCTTTTTAAAGTTGCTGAAAATTTTTCGTCCCTGCCGGATCGCCGTGGTTATTTTTCGCAGGTCATCGTCGGTGAGGATCAAGTCGGCCGACTGCCGCGCCACTTCGGTTCCTTCCTTGCCCAGGGCTATTCCTATGTCCGAGGCTTTTAATGCGGGACCGTCATTCACACCGTCGCCGGTCATGGCAACAATGTCGCCTTTTTTTTGTAGCGCTTTGATGACCCGCAATTTGGCTTCGGGAAACATACGGGTGAAAAGATTGGATTCGACAACCATGGTCTCCAGCGATTCTTCGCCTGCATCCAGCACCTGGTCGCCTGTAAAAACCGTTTTGCCCTTGTCCATGCCAATTGTATCCGCCACGGAAACAGCCGTTTGCAAATGATCGCCTGTCAGCAATTTAATTGTGATCCCTGCACCATATAATTCCTGCAACACGTCGCGAACGTAAACCTTGGGCGGATCGTTCAACGAAAGCAACCCGATAAAGGTCCAGGGGAAATCATCCTGGTGTACCGGAAAGGTATTGCTGTTGATTCTCGCCATCGCAACGCCTAATACGCGGTGACCTTTGGCCGCCATGTGTTGTGCTTCCTGCATCACACTTTCTTTTTGAGCGGCCGCCAGTTTGCACACCGCCACCAATCTTTCCATGCCACCCTTTGCAGTAGCCAAAACGCCCGATCCGGTTTGATACACATGTGTCATCATCGGCGGGTGTCCCTGCAAAGGATATTCTTTTACCATCGGCCATTGCGGCAATGCCTGTCCTGTGGCTGCATATGCTTCCACAATGGCTTTCTCCATCGAATCAAACGGCGATCGCTCGCTGGCAAGGCCGGCATACAGTAGAACGTCGGCTGCCTCTGCTGTGAGGTGATCGCGGTTCGACAGGCTTGCTGATGGAAAATGAAAAACCGTGTCTACGGTCATTTTGTTGACGGTAATGGTACCTGTTTTGTCGAGGCAGATCACATTGACCGCACCCAGGTTTTCGACCACCTGTGGTTGGCGTGTAATGACACCAAGTTTGGAAATGGCATGCGCCCCAAGGGCCATAAATGACGAAAACGCAACTGGAACTTCTTCAGGAATCGCCGACATGGCCAGTGTAAGCCCATAGAGGAAACTGGCGATAAAACTGTTGCCATGCCAGTAGTTGATGGAAAATATCAGGAAAAAAGCAATGATTCCAAAACCGGCCAGCCGCCGCACAAAAAGGTCGACCTGCCGCTGCAGGGCTGTTTTGGTTTCGGCATAAGTAGAAATGGACTTTCCAAGCTTGCCCAATTCTGTATTGCTGCCCGTCGCCACTACTTCAGCAAGGCAGCGTCCCGAATTGACGACGGTACCCTGGTAAAGCAGGTTGTTATCCACCGTGTCTTTTTCAACCGGAAACGGCTCACCCGTAAGAATGGCTTCGTTTACACTCAGGTCGTTCAATTGGATAACCTTTGCATCGGCCGGCACCTTGTCCCCTTCCTCCACAACAATACAATCGCCGGGTACGACGTCCTGTAAGGGGATTTCTTTTTTTTCGCCGTCCCTGATGACCGTCGCATTGGGCTCGGTTAATTCTTTGAGCGCAGCCAGCGCATTGGCGCTTTTTACTTCCTGGTAAACCGAAATAGCCGATACGAAAATTAGGGCTGCAACCATCATAAAGCCTTCGGACATTTCACCCAACAGGAAATAAAACAGGCAGGCTACAGCCAGCAACAGGAACATGGGTTCCATTACCACGTCGCGCAGTATCCAGAGCAGTCGCTTGGTCTCGTTCAGGCGTAGAACATTTTTTCCGAATTGAAGCAGCCGCTGTTGCGCCGCAGATTCCGAAAGACCACTGATCGATGTGGTAAAAGGTTTTCCTGACACGGCATTCAATTTACACCTGAGAGAGTCGAAAAGCGGCGGCTGAACCGGGAATGTACTTTACAGGAAAAGGCTGTTGATGTTAAACCGTGGAGGCTTGCTGGCTGCCCTGGCAATGGCATTTTGCCTGACAAGGCTAAGCTGGCTGTTTCCATCGATTTCAATCCGCAGGTTACCCTCGCTCCGGAACAAACGAATACCAAGGCCAAATTCTTTTTTCATGCGTTTCCTGAATTCCGCCACTGTTAGTGCAGGTGTAAAGGTAAACACGCCTTCCCTTACCTGGCAGCACGGCTGGTCCCGCTGATGGGAAGGACGTAAATTCCTGCCCGCAACGGCAAGTTCGGCGAGTGATGGCTCTTCGCACATGAATTGAAGTTTCAGGTTCGGGAAAACCTCTTCAAACTGCTTTTTGATCTCCCTGGTTGAGGTGTCCTTTGTGATGTTCAACTTCATAGCTGCATTTTTGATCGTTAAGAATATCTCAAAGGGTACTTTGTTAAGACGTTCCGGCAGAGGGGCTTGACTTTTTTTGCGAAACGTTGTCCATGCCGGTAAACCGGTAGAAAGGGCACATGCCCAGGATTGCCGTTGCGGATAAAAAGAATACAATCGCCAGGCACCCTACCGCCCACCCCACCGCGAGATGAGTCACCAGCAGGAAAAACCCAAACAGGGCGGCAATGAACAACCGCACAATTCGCTCAATGACATTCATGTTCTGTTTCATTCTCTGGGTTTTTGTGGGAAGAAAAGCCAATACACCTCACAAAACTATCCCTGGCAGCCTGCCTCCGGGGTGACAGCAGTCATCTACCTCTATGAAAATTGTCAGTAGTGTAGCGAATGATTGAGCAGGAAGAAGTCAATGCGCTTTGTTGCGCAGGAAGAAGTAAAAAACGACAAACAAAACGGCAAGCATCACCAGGGTCAGCAACCAAAAATGGCTCTTCCTCTTTGGCATCCATGCCGGCATTCCTTCCCTACGGCGAATGTCTTTCATAACGAATTGTTTAAGAGTTGAAAAGAAGAAGTTGAAACAACGGCCGGCAGCCGGTCAGAACAGAGCAGGCTACTACGCAACGGTTGCAGCAGAAAAATACTTTCTTTTTTTACGTCCGCTTTGCGCCCGACGCAATATGTATGCAATCGCTGCAAGACCGTCTTTTCTTGCCGGTTCGGAACCGCATCAAGATAGTCCGTTGTCAAAAATGTCATCGCAATGCAAAGATCCTGGAAATCGCCCAGGCGGTCTGTCAATTTGATGCAGGCATCCCGGTTAAAATGTTTTGGATCGAAGGCCTCTTCGATAAAAGGCCCAATCCAGTTCCATACGTAAAGAAGGTCTTTCAGCACTTTCCGAATGGAGTGGAGTGTTTCATCGTTCAGCTCAAACGCTGAAAGAAACTGCACCAGCGCTGCTTTTTTCAGGGCCACGAAGGCTTGCTCCAACCGGTCATCAAACCCGTGGTGGGCAGCTTTCAGCACGCGGCTCTCTTCTTTTTCTAGGGAAAGAAGCTGCCCCTCTTCACGGACAAGAATTTTTGCTTCTTCTTCCTTTTGGTGAAGAATGGCCAGGTAGGCCAAAGGTTCCGCGTAATGGAACTGCCGGCACCACTGCAACACCATTTCTTTTTGCAATTGCAGGCAACGAACATTCCCTGCAGCATGGTAAAAGTCACGAAGTTTTCTCCCTATCCGGAGACCTTTCTGTTGCTCGCCGCTCCCATTCAACAGGCGCAAGAAGGCACGCAGTTTTTTAATTTCGAGCCGGAACCGGTGGATCGCTTCCACGTCGAATTCTTCCAGTACATCGGGGCGGTACCGGTTCAGGTTGTGATACCGCTTTTGCAGGGTATGTATGACGTTGTGTTGTTTCACGTTTCTAATGCTATCCGCACCGATTGTAACATTAAAATTCTGCACTGAAGGAAACGGCTAGCTATCGGCCTTCGTTCAGTTTTTCATTGTAGCTAAACTCGCTTTGCTCCGCCAGGGTCAGCGAGTCGCTCAGCGAGGTTTGCACCCAACGACCGTCTTTATTGCAACGGAAAACCTGGGCATTCAAACCATAACTTTCGCTGAGTTCTTTTTCCACACGGGCAACCGTGTACCAGGATTTGATTTCCAGGGCGCCGTTCTGGTGATTGCTGCGCACATCGCCAACACGCAGCCGGTTGTTTAGTTGAAACGCCTTTTCTGTCGGTTCAAATCGCTTGTGTTGTTCCGAATAAAATTCCAGTTTCAGCGAAGGAAAACATTCGGTGAACCGCTCCTGTACTTCGCTTAAGATTAATTGATCATGGATATGAAGGAACATGGCTTCAGGATTTGTTGTGTGCAATAAAAAGCGGTGCTTTCACATGTTTCAGCAAACGGTCTGCCATACTGGCCCGGAATAGCCGTGAAAGACGGCCGCGTTGGTAGGCGCCAAGCACAATCAGCGGGCTTTTCTTTTCGCGTTGCAGGTAAAAAACAATCTCTTCCTCAGGCTCACCTTTGATCACCACGTACTCTGCCTTTGGATAATGCCGGCGGGCAAATTCCTTAACCAGCCGATTATTGGGTACCTGGATCGGGTTGTCTTCTGTTTTTACTGTCAGCACCACGGTTTCATAATAGTTATAGCTGTCAAAAACGTAGCTGAACGCTTTGGCTGCGTACACCGACGACGGTTCGCCATCGTAAAGCAGCACAATGCGGTTGAAATAATGATAGGACTCCGGTACCAGCAACACAGGGCATTGCACGTCAACGAGCAGATCGCGAATAAAGCGTGACGGAGGTCCCTCGTGAAAGCGGCTTATGGTTTCACCGGAATTGATAATGAGCAGGTCAGCGTAAATGGATTCTTCAAGCAGTTCCTGCAAAGCGATGTTCCTGTCGCGATGAACGGAAAAATTCAGTTCGGCCGTCTCGCAGGCCTGTTGAAATTTTTGAATGCTTTCTTCCCGTTGCTCTTCATCTTTTTCATTGAGTCTATGCAGGTAAGCTTCCTTGTCTTCTCCTTCGTAGGTAGCCAGTTGGCGGAAGCTATAACTATGGCGTGTAAAATCTTCGAGGAAAACGCCAACCAGGTGTACGTTGCCACCTTTGGCCAGCGAAACAGCGTACTGCAGCGTTGATTCCTTAAAACTCAGTCCGTCGAAAACAGCGATAAACTTTTTCATGGTATGCTTTTAATGATGTGTGATAAACAGGGGCAGATCAATTGTGCGGATCAGCCTATCGGCCGTGCTTTTTCGAAAGAAACGCGACAAAAGACCACGGCCATAGGCGCCCAGCACGACAATGCAGTTTTGCTTCCTGAATAGGTAGTCAAACAACCCGTCCTGCGACTGGCCGGGTCGCCGCAGGTTGGTCGCAAAGGCATAATGTCCGCGAAGCCAGTGCAGCACTTTGTGGTAATTTTCGTCCTCGTATTGCTTGCCGGAGTTGATCTCCAGTAAAACGGCTTTCCTGTCATGCAACTGGGGCATCAGGTATGTAAACTGTTTCAGCGCGAATACAGCCGACGCACTTCCATCGAAACAAAAAACGACTTCATCGATCCGGTGAAAAACCTCCGGCGACAGAAGCACGGGACATTCCGCACCAGATAGCACTTCTTTCACAAGATGGGTGGGCAAATTCTCCTGCAGGTTGTAAAAATTAATTGCAGGATCGACGATGAGGAGGTCGGAATAGCGACTTTCGAAAATGATTTCCTGGATCGGCTCGCCTTTGTCCACGTATACATCCGGCTGGAGGCTGTTCCTGTGACAGATATCCGTGAACTGCTGGATGGCAGCACCGGTGCCGGCAGCAAGAACGGTTTCTTTTTTTTGCACCGGCGCGTCAATTCCCAAACCGGCATTGCCGCCGGCAGGCCTGTATTCAAAATAAATGTTTTCAATAAAAAGTCCGGTGAGCTTCGACCCTGTTAATTGGGCCATGCGGCAGGCAAATTCAATGGAAGCAACATTAGGTTTATGTGAATTGATCACGACAATGATCTTTTCCATAAAACGTTTTTGTAAACCTACCGCCACCCTATAGCCATGCCTATGATGGTGGTTACGCGGCCTGCTGACTTTCATCACTGCAGCAAGTCAAGGGCTGGGCAGGTCGAAGAGCGATAGCAAAAACGAAAATCAGCGGTAGGTATTTATCAAAACTGGCGGGTCGCAAAACGTTGAAAGCAATAAATGAACGTACTATTTTTTTTGACGGTTTTTCCATTTTTTCCTGAACCATTTCGATAACTCCGCCACATGAAACACAACGACGGCAACGCCTGTACAAACGGACAGTTCGCTCAGACTGAGTGGCTCTGTGCGGAACAGGCGGTTGGCAACCGGAAGATAAATCACTGCCAGTTGCAGGACAACGGTCAGCAGGATGGCGCCAGTCAAAAAGGGATTACTGAAAAAGCCTTTTTTGTAGATGAAATTGTCGTCGCTGCGAATGGAAAAAACCTGCGCCAGTTGCACAAAGGTGAGCACCGTAAAGACCATCGTTTGCCAGTGGGCATCGCCGGCGTGAATGGCCCAGGCCTGTGTGCCCAGCGTCAAAAAAGCCATCAATAATCCCATCCACGCAATATGGTAACCGATGCCTTCGGCAAACAGGCTTTCATCGGGTTTCCTGGGTTGCCTTTCCATGATTTTTTCTTCCGCCTTTTCGGCCGAAAGCGCAAGCCCCGGCAAGCCATCAGTCACCAAATTGATCCAAAGAATATGAATGGGTAAAAGCGGGATGGGCAGGCCCAGGAACGGCGCCAGGAAAATGGTCCAGATCTCGGCGCTGTTGCAGGTCATGATGTATTTAACAAACCGCCGGATGTTGTCGTAAATGCGTCGCCCTTCGCGAACGGCCCGAACGATGGTCGCAAAATTGTCGTCCAGGAGAATCATGTCGGCTACTTCTTTTGTTACGTCAGTTCCCGTGATTCCCATGGCGATGCCGATGTTGGCCCGCTTCAGCGACGGCGCATCGTTCACACCATCCCCGGTCATCGCAACGAAATGGCCTTTTTGCTGCAAGGCTTTCACGATCGACAATTTTTGCTCCGGCGACACCCGTGCATAAACCCGGATTTTTTCCACGTTCGATGCCAGTTCTTCTTCGTCCATCGCGGCCAGTTCAGCGCCGGTAACCACCAACCCGCCTTTGGTCAACAGTCCAATCTCTCGGGCAATTGCCGCCGCCGTTTCCCGGTGGTCGCCGGTAATCATCACGGGCTGAATGCCTGCGGTTTTGCATTCGGCAATGGCCGTCCTGATTTCTTCCCGCGGCGGATCGATCATTCCAACAAGACCTGCAAAAGCGAGATCTTTTTCGATGGACTCTTCTGTTAGTTCCTCCGGCAACGTCGGCAATAGCCGGTAGCCAAACGCCAGCACCCGCAGGCCTTGCGAAGCCAACCGGCCTGCTTCCTCAAGAGGCGTTTCGTTTTCTTCCTGTAACCGGCTGACGATGGATTCCGCTGCACCTTTTGTGATCACCAGGTACCGGTCTCCGTACCGGTGAATCGTGGTCATGCACTTGCGGATAGAGTCGAAAGGCAGCTCACCAACCCGTTCAAAATTTTGCTGCACCGATTCGTAAAGCGCAGGGGAATATTTTTTTTGAATAGCCAGCACCATGGCAATTTCTGTCGGGTCGCCCAGCCAGTCATCCTCCTGCCAAATGACGGTGTGGT
Source organism: Flavisolibacter nicotianae (assembly GCF_003628535.1). GTDB lineage: Bacteria > Bacteroidota > Bacteroidia > Chitinophagales > Chitinophagaceae > Flavisolibacter > Flavisolibacter nicotianae. Next base: position 170,930 of record NZ_RBCI01000005.1, on the reverse strand, counting down.
TGAGTGCCATGCTCAGCTCGAGCATAGAATCAGTGGCTGGCGGAGGCATTTCCGTTTCGGCCGGGTTGACCTGCACAACCGTCATGCGATTTTCGGTCAGTGTGCCCGTCTTGTCCGTACAGATGTAAGTGACGGAACCCAAGGTTTCAACAGCCGTGAGTTTGCGTATCAGCACGTTCTTTTTCACCAGCCTTGCAGCTCCTCGCGAAAGTGCAATCGTGATGAGTGCAGGAAGGGCTTCGGGTATAGCCGCTACCGCAAGCGAAATGGACACCAGCAGCATGCGTACCGGCTCCTCGCCGCGAAGCAGCCCCACAACAAATAACACGACACAGATCAGAAGAATGAGGTAAGAAAGTTTTTTGCCGAAATCGTTCAGCCGCTGCTGCAAAGGCGTCGGGCTTACTTTTTCCTGTAGCATCGAAGCAATCCGACCGATCTCCGTTTCCATTCCTATGGCAATGACCACTCCCTTGCCACGGCCATTGGTGACCTGCGTGTTTTTAAACGCCATGTTTACCTGGTCGCCCAGGGGCAAGTCTCCGGCAGGGATGGCCTCCACGGTTTTATCTATCGAAAGCGATTCCCCCGTCAGTGAAGCTTCCATAATTTTCAGGCTTTGCCCCTCGGTCAGGCGCAGGTCGGCCGGCACCGTGTTTCCGGCTTCGAGCAACACCACATCACCCGGGACCAGTACGGCGGCATCCAGGGTGTGAACCTGGCCATTGCGTAATACAAGACTGTGCTGGGCCGCCATTTTTTTCAGGGCGTCCATTGCTTTTTCCGCCCTGTATTCCTGCACAAAACCAACTATCGCGTTGAGAAAAACGATGACGAGAATGATTACCGTATCGGCACTGTCGCCCACAATACCCGAAATCACGGCCGCTACGACCAGGATCACGATCATCAGGTCTTTGAACTGGTTGACAAAAAGAAGCCAGGCTGGCGTTTTCTTTTTTTCAATAAGCTGGTTGGGTCCGAATTCCGCCAGTTTCTGTGCAGCTTCACGGTCGGAAAGCCCTTCGGTGGAGGAACCGGTTTTCCGGAAAACTTCTTCCCTGTCGAGTGAATACCAGTTCATCGCTTTTTTCGTGTTTCTGATCTGAAATTTAGCGAAATGTCAAATGCCGGACGGGATAGGCCGAATTTCCAACCTGAATGGGACCGTAAACCAAACAATCTTGCATGGACAAACGAAGCCTGGTTCGTGAATTGGGCCAACAGGTTTCATCTCCGGCAATGAGCTTTGTCAGTTCCGTTTGACTGGCCCACTTTCTATATTTGAAGAATGAAATTGTTCCGTTGGTCTTTCTGCCTGCTTTTCTTCTTTTCCTGCAGGCAAAAACACGAAACTACCAGGCCGGTTGTGCAAACGATCACTGAATCTGTTTACGCTTCGGGGAAAGTAAAAAGTAAAAACCAGTATGAAGCCTTTTCTCCCGTGCCCGGCATCATACGGCAGGTGCATGTCACCGAAGGTACAATGGTTCATAAAGGTGACCCGCTGGTGTCGCTGGTGAATGAAACGTCGCAACTCAGCCGGGAGGCCGCAGGCATTTCGGCACAATATTCCACGGTTCAGGCCAACCTGGACAAACTGCAGGAAGCGGAGGCTAACATTGATTTGGCGAAAACAAAGTTGCAAAACGATTCCCTGCTACTCGACCGCCAGGCAAAACTTTGGAATAGCGGCATTGGCACCCGCAACGATCTGGAGCAACGCCAGCTTGCTGTAAAGAATTCGGCGACGGCCTACCAAACGGCCCGCCTGCGCTACCGCCAGTTGAAGCAGCAGTTGACCCTGAACGAAAAACAGTCTAGAAAGAATTTGCAAATCAGTTCAACCGTTGCCGGTGATTACATCGTTCGGGCAAAACAGGACGGAACGGTTTACAGCTTTGACAAAGAAGTGGGTGAAGTGGTGAGTCCGCAAGTGCCGATCGCCGTAATTGGAAATAGCGAAGATTTTATACTGGAACTGCAGGTGGATGAATACGATATCGCGAAAATAAAACCCGGCCAAAAAGTGCTGGTGAGCATGGACAGTTACAAAGGACAAGCTTTCGATGGTATCGTTACGAAGATTGAGCCGATCATGAACGAACGTTCGCGATCCGTGACGATTGAAGCGGCTTTTACGAAATCCCCTCCTTCCCTTTATCCCAACCTGACTGCAGAAGCCAATATCCTGATCAACAGCCGAGAAAATGCGATCACCATTCCAAGAGATTATTTAATTGACGACAGCTATGTGTTGTTGAAGGGCGGCGAAAAACGTAAAGTGGCAGTGGGACTAAAAGACTATCAAAAAGCGGAGGTGCTCCAGGGAATCGGCAAAGATGACATCATTCAAAAACCGGAGCAATGAAAAAAAAACTAAGCTTCGACATCGCCAAAGCATTGCTGCTGGCCCGCCTGAAGCAGACACTGGTAGCAGCCATTGGCGTGACTTTCAGCATCACGATGTTCATTACACTGTTAAGCTTTATGACCGGCTTAAACAAGCTTTTGGATAATTTGATCATCAACCGTACGCCACATGTACGATTGTTCAACGAGATCCAGCAAAATCCCAATCAACCCATCACGCTGGTCCCGCAATACAAAGGAGCGCATCATTTTATTTCTTCCATCAAGACTGCCAACAGCCGCGAGGAGCTGTATAACAGCAGCGCCATCCTGCGCACCTTACGGGCCGATTCAAGGGTACAAGGCATTTCACAAAAGATCAATACCCCGGCTTTCTTCAACGAAGGCAATACCCGCATTGCAGCGACGATTAACGGGATTGATGTGCAATCCGAAAACAGCCTGTTTCATTTTTTCGATTACATTACAAAAGGCGTCGCGGAAAACCTGGGCATTATCCCTAACAGCATTGTACCCGGTAAAGCACTGGCAGATAAACTTGCCGTTGATATCGGCGACATGGTTTATGTGACCATGCCGACAGGTGAAACCTTTCCGTTAAAAGTTGTAGCCTTTTACCAGTCCGGCATCAATGACCTTGACAAAGTGATTGCTTTTACCTCCATCGCGACGGCGCAAAAGCTGCTGGGCAAACCGGCCAATTATTTAACCGAAGTTCAGGTGCGCCTGAACGATATTGCGATAGCCCCCGCCGTGGCGAAAGAATACCGCCATCTTTTTGGGATCCAGGCCGAAGACATCCAGACTGCAAATGCGCAATTTGAAACCGGCACCTCGATCCGCACTCTTATCTCCTACGTGGTAGGAATTACGTTATTGATCGTGGCGGGATTTGGTATTTACAATATTCTCAACATGATGATCTATGAAAAAATGGATACGATCGCCATCCTGAAAGCAACGGGATTTTCGGGCCGCGACGTCAAACAAATCTTTATGCTGATTGCGTTGAGTATAGGATTTTTCGGCGGCCTGGCCGGTTTGCTATTTGGCTATGGCCTGTCGGTCATCATCGACAATATTCCTTTCAATACGGCTGCCCTTCCGACGATCAAAACCTACCCGGTGAATTACAACCCGGTTTATTACATGATCGGGATTCTTTTTTCGTTGCTAACCACTTACCTGGCGGGTTATTTCCCGGCTGCAAAGGCCGGACGGATTGACCCGGTTGTCATTATCAGAGGCAAATAGTATGGAGACACCGATACTGGAAGCAAGGCACATCAGCAAATCGTTTCACGAACAACTCAACACGCAAGTGCTGACGGATATTAGTTTTACTGTAAACAAAGGAGAATTTGTATCCGTCGTTGGGAAATCGGGATGCGGGAAATCGACCCTGCTTTATATTCTCTCCACGATGGATACCGATTACGAAGGAGAGCTGCTGATCGACAATGAACTGGTTACCGGGAAAAAGGCGGCCAGGCTGGCAGAAATCCGGAACGAAAAGATCGGGTTTGTTTTCCAGTTTCACTATCTCCTGAACGAGTTTACCGTTTTGCGAAACGTAATGCTGCCCGGCCTGAAGCTAAACCGTTTGACTGAAATGCAGGTGGAACAGAATGCCCGTAAATGGCTCACGGCATTGGATATCGTTCATTTGGAAAACAAACTTCCCAACAAGCTATCCGGCGGAGAAAAGCAACGCGTTGCAATTGCCCGTGCCCTGATCAACGACCCGCACATTATCATGGGCGATGAACCGACGGGTAACCTTGACAAAAAAAACAGCCAGATTGTGTTTGACATTTTCAATACGCTTTCCGGAAAATTCGGGCAAACGCTTTTGATTGTAACCCATGACCCGGAATTTGCTTCCCACACAAAAAGGACAATCGAAATGGAAGACGGTCGCATCAAGAAACAATAAACGTCGTTTTAAGCCGCGGGGGCAGGAATTGTGTTCAATAGGTTCAAAATGCAAGAACGACAGGAATCAGTTTCGATTTTATGACCGCTTTCCTCTGGCCAGCGAATGTGGAAGTTTTATAACAAAAAGATAGAACATAATTTTCTTTCTCGTTTTGGAACAGAAGAGGTTCTGACCAATATGACTTCTTCCAGTTGCGAAAACGCAAGCCAGTGTTGAATTTGCTTATTAATTTTCAGAAATTTTTAAGACGGTTTTCCTATCTTTAGAATAATCGGGTAGTAGAACGCTAAGTACTTTAGGCAGCCATCAGGCATATTGACAGACAGGACCAAATTCTCCCCATTTTTCTTCCTTTCGAAAACAAACTACCAAATCTGCTATGAGGTATAACAATTGCATGATTGTGAAGCCAATACACAATTTGTAATACGTATCACCTTATAAACAAGTAGCAGGATGGAAAAACAGCAAACAAGTGAAAAATCCAGACGTGGGTTTGCGATCATGAAGCCGGAGCGCCAGCTTTCCTCACAAGGGGGAAACACAGGGTCACAAAAGGGTGTGGCGCATGAGCGAAGCAAGGATGAAGCAAGGGAAACGGGTCGCAAAAGCGGCACTGCTTCCGGGCACAGACGCCTGAACAGGACGGAAAACGATGGGCGTGACGATATTTTGTAAGGTATTGCAAACTGATGCAGACCGAGGCTCCTTTTACAAGGAGCCTTTTTAATGTTCGTGAAAGGCGAAAGTTTTCGAGAGCACTTACCGATGCCATTTCTAAAAAACATTTATTTCCTTCCTTCAGATATAACCAGATTTCTTTCCGCAGCCAAAGCAAAAAATTCCCAGATACTTCCGATTAACAGCGGCTGCGATTCGGCACAATAATCAAAAAAGATTTTCCACTTCGTCAAACTAGGCCGTTATTGACGGGTTTATAAAAAGCAGAATCTTTTATATTTAGCAAAATATTGTTTTTTATGAATAGAAAATTACGAATGGGTATGATCGGCGGGGGCAAAGATGCCTTTATTGGGGCTATCCACCGCATTGCCGCCAATATGGATGGATTGGTTGAACTGGTTTGCGGATCGTTAAGTATCAACAAAGACATAGCGATTGATAGCGGCCGCTCCCTGTTCCTGCCGGAAGAACGGATTTACACAAACTACGAGGAAATGCTGGAAAAAGAAAGCCAGCTTCCGGAGGGAGAACGCATGGATTTTGTAACCATTGTCACACCCAATTTTGCCCACTTTGCCCCGGCGATGATGGCATTGGACAAAGGGTTTCACGTGGTGGTAGAAAAACCCATCACCCTTACACTGGAAGAAGCACTTCAGTTGAAAGAAAAACTGGCCGAAACAGGCCGTCTGCTTTGCCTGACGCATACGTATACGGGCTACCCAATGGTTAAGCAGGCCCGCGAGATGATCAAAAACGGTTCACTGGGCAAGATCAAAAAAGTGTTCGTAGAATACCGCCAGGGATGGCTAAGCAAGCTTCTGGAGCGTGAAGGCAACCAGGGCGCTGCCTGGAGAACGGACCCAAAGAAAGGTGGTAAAAGTGCCGTAATGGGTGATATCGGAACCCATGCATTTAACTTGGCCGAATACATCAGCGGTCTGCAGGTAACGCAGGTTTGCGCCGATCTGAATACAATGGTGGAAGGACGCCAGCTCGACGATGATGGCAGTGTTCTTTTGCAGTTCAATAACGGGGCAAGAGGCGTACTGGCCGCAACGCAGGTTGCTGCCGGTGAGGAGAATAATCTTACCATTAAAGTGTATGGCGAAAACGGTGGCCTGGAATGGCACCAGCAGGAACCCAACACGCTCCTGCTGAAATGGCTGGACAAGCCGACAGAAGTTTACCGTGCCGGCACGGGTTTTCTGACTGACATTGCCAAACACAACAGCCGTACACCTGGCGGGCACCCGGAAGGCTACCTGGAAGCGTTTGGAAATATTTACCGCAATTTCATCCTGACACTTTCTGCCAAACTAAATAACACGTCAGTTGACGGCAGCGTGATTGAATTTCCGTCGATCACCGAAGGTATCCGGGGCATGGCCTTTATCGATAGCGTGGTAAATAGCAACCAAAGCAGCGAGAAATGGACGCCGTATGTCCTAGCAAATGTGCAATAGTCACAGTCGGTATCATCCCATCACTTTTAAGGGCTGGTTTGGACTTGCAAAACTGTTTATTACCATCAGCAATTAAACATTGGCGGGGATTTTTTGCAGCAAAGCTTTAGTTTATTGGCGAACAAACCATTTTATAAAAGGTAGATAAAAAAAGAACCCCAAATGGGGTTCTTTTAATTTGATTGATTTCCAGATGGATTAGTGAGAAGCGGAAACCAGTTTGCCGCTGGTCATTTTATCACCGACCCGCATCATGTACATCAAACCACCACGCAACGTAGAAGGCACAGTGTAGTCAACTGTTTGGCTTCTGCCGGCAGAGATGTACCCACTGAAAGGCACTGCCACTTTTGCACCCGACAAGTTGTAAAGGCCCAGTTCCGCACTACCGGAAACTTTGGATTCAATTACAAAATGGAGTGTGCTTTGGAAGGGGTTCGGGCTGGCCGAAACAGTGATGCCGATTTTGGCTTCAGCATTTTGATCCTTTTCTCCATCGCTCTTTGGAGAAACTGCAACTATTGCCTGAGGTCCTGCATACAAACGGCATTCGTCGAAGTATTCGTTAATGGCAGTTGCAGCATCGCTGATCGCACTCAGTGTGACGCCATGAAGGTTGCCACCTGCCAGTGCATCATTTGCAAAGGACAGTAAACCGGCGGCCGTATTGGGATAACCGGCAGCAACGACAGCACTAATGACAGCCGGGCTAACAAGGCCGGACAGTGAAATACCGCCCAATTGTGTGCCTGAAATGCCCAGGTTCAAAGTCAGTGTCAGAGTTTGTGACAATAAAGTGTTGGTTGATGTTCCGGTATAAGGAGCAGTTCCCAAAGTCCCATTGATAGCAGCTAAAACTTTACTCGGCCCACCACCAGGCAGGAAGTCCAGGATTTGTTGTGAAGTTATTGCTTTCACAGAATGCCCAGGACGGCCGACCATAACAGAACCACCATTCGCCGTCAAAATTGCATCAATCAATTTTGTGTGTGAATTTTGGCCGCCGGGATTGCCATAATAACCCTGTGTGTATGTACAGATCTTGGTCGGTGTACAGTTGGTGTAGCACTGCAGGTCAACGTCAACAAACGAATAGCAACCTTTTGAATCGACAATTCCAACCCAATAATACTTGTTCGGAAGGCCCGAAATCGTAAAAGGTGAAGAATTAAATGTTAGATTTTCGTAGCCTGGAATCAAATTCATGGCGCCATCATATACAGTAACATGGAATGGTGCGGTGCCATCCACTACTGTCACCGTAAAAGAACCATTGCTAAATCCCGGTTTTGGCACTACCACATTTGAATATTTGGATACAAATGTGCAGGGCATTGTTTGCAGATCGCCATCGACGAAGCTTTTACATCCTCTTGAATCAACAATGTCGATCCAATAATAACCCGGTGCCAGGTTTTTGACAACGAAAGGTGCGGTTGCAACAACTGTCGGCGGCTGGATTACGTTCATCTGCATGTCGTGAACAGTGTACGTAAACGGTCCAACACCATCGACAACCTCAATTGCCAATGTTCCATCCGTGTGACCGGCCATGGGAACCATGACAGAAGAAGCGATAATCTTTGAGACGAACGTACATTGTTGTGCGTAAGTGAGTGAGGAAATACTTAAAACAGAAAGAAGTAGAAGGAAAATTTTTCTTCCTTTTTTTAATAGCAGTGATGCATTCAAATAAGATGCATGCATGGGTGAGGCGTTTGTAGAGGTCATTTCATTTAAATTTAAAACTTTAAAAACGTTTGTATGATATGAGGTAAATCCGGGAGATAATTAATCCGGTGGAGACGGGCCGCTGCAAAGCGAATGCAGGGTCGAATATCGAATGCTATAAACAGGTAGGTAGATTTTGATTTTCATAAATCAGCACGACATTTTGCGCGTTGCCGAAATCTATTTATCAACGTTCAAGCTCAGGAATGGGAAATTCTAGGATGATTGGGAATTACGGTCTGTCCTGGTTATTCGATCTTGGAGGGATTGTTCGAGGGATTTGGATTGAATGTACATTAAATTTAGAACTTATATTTTAAAAACACAAAAGGTCAAACTTTTTCTTCGGAAAAAACTGATTTTATTTTTTTCATACGGCCCCGCTTTGAAGGGGATTTTACCGATCATCGCGGCATAGCTGCTGCACTCAACGTATCGGCATTGCCGTGGTTATTTCTTTAGTTTCAAATCTGCAAAATTCTTACCAACCATTTTGCCTTTTTGTAAACCGATTTCATTGTCCAAACGATAGTGAATTCCGCCATACAAACGGGACATTGCGGCTTCATCTGCTACTGCATCAAAGCTGCTGAATTGTCGTGGCGAAAACTGTCCGTCGTTGGTATGATCCGTAAATGTGTACTTGTCGCCAAAGATTGCGGTTAACAAAGCCGCAGTTGCACCCGATACTGTTGCATGGCCCGATGCGTAGGTCGGGAACGGCGGCGTGGGAATTAGTGAAGTCCAACTATCGTCAATATTTTGCCGGATAAAGGTGATCGGCCGCAAAATGCTGTATCTGTATTTTCCTTTCCAGCAGGAAATAAATGCGTCGGCAACCGTCATCCCGGCTTTGGCATAAACAATAGCAGCATCTTCAAGGGTCAGGTTGTTGCTTCGGATGAGCTGCGTCACAATATTGATGTTATGGCCAGGAGGTGTAATGCTGCCTGCGCCATCATTCCAGTACAGCGCAATTTCCCTTTGTGCCGGCGTTAGATGTGTGACCGTCTGGTAAACTTCATTGGCCATTTGATAGAACACAGACGAAGGAGCTGTGGAATACGCAAACGTCAATGGTGACGGGATGCAGGCATCATCAACGTTTTTGGCAAGGAAGGGCCTGTTATCACCCCAGAAAGGCAACAAAGGCTGGGCGAATGCCGGCGCGGTTGGAACCCATGCACCTTCATTTGTTGGCGGTGTATACTGGTCGGGGGTATAATTGATTAACGAACGCTGAATGCCGTCGGTATTGCTCCAATTGAAGATTACCTTGGCAACGGCCTTTCCGTACGCTTCGGAAGCATCCAGGTCTTCTTTATAGACTTCGGTCGCAAATTGTGAATGAAAATCACTGTACAGCTTTTCCATTGCGGAAAAATTAGCAGCGGATGTTTTGGAGAACAGGCTTTTTTCGATTTCGTAAAGCGCTGCATTGGCCACAGCCGGCCAGAAAACCTTTACACTTGGACTGTAAGATGGCAGCGTATAGGTATAGCCCAGTTTTGACTTCAGGCTGGCGTATTCCGGCATGCTCTCCACGATGCTTTCGTACAAAGCAACACCCGTGTAGCCCAATGCCCGCGATGCAACAGGGGGCGTAAACCCAGCCGTTGACTTAATGAGCAACAGCTCATTGTCAAACCATTTGGCGGCGACTTCACTCGAAAAATTCTTCTTGATTCCTTTGGCGGTAGAAATGTCGCCATTGACGGATGCAGGTACTTGTGGACTTCCAAGGTCTTGCTTTTGACAGCCCGAAAAAACAAGGGCCATTGCAGCTAGTGTGATGGCATAAAGGCCAGCAGATTTCTTCAGCATACTTACGGATTTAAACAATAAAAAATTAAAAACAGGAAACAATCCGGTTGACGTCGCAGGATATTCGACAGGGTATTTCTGAAGATAGTGGTGTCTGGTAAGTTTTAGTGGGCGGATTAAAGTAAGCTGCTCCGTTACAAACAACGATAGCGTTGATCTTTCACCTTTGTTTTAAAAAGAAGATATTGGAATCTCTCTAATGGACGTTGAGGTACAGTTAGTTTTACCTGAACAAATGTAAGGCTTGGCCGAACAATTCCAAATTCTTTCTAAGGAATTTTACTTATTGCAACCAAAACCAGTCCCGTTACCAAAAATCAACTCCTGCCCGTTCATCTTCTGCCTTCTGAAAGACTTTGCCGATCAGCTCATTGAACAACAAATGAGCACAGGTACATTGTTCAACTATTCGACTGCCGTCACCGGAAACGCATTTTCAATCAGCATTCGAATACCGGATCTGTCGGATCCCGATGAACAGTTAGGATGATCCTTTCTGCTCCCCAACTATACACTTCTCTCCCTTTCCCGACGCATTGCATCCGGATTTGAGCTGCTGCCTGTTCAGATGATCTTAGATTGAATTTTGCATATCATAGTGATACGGTCAAATTGAAGAATTTTCCTTTGAACCTTCCAACACAACCTTTCTTAATAACGTTATATGGCATAAATAAATCATGCCGCGCCGGTGTAGGGCCATGTAGAAGAATAGCAATTCCACCTTTTCTGAAACCTGTTGTCTTTGGAGAAACTTATTTTACGACTCTTATCACCAGTTTTGAGCACAACCACCTTTTCCACAAAGTTTTATGTGTGGGATAGCAACTCCACAAATTGTACCGAGGGAACGGTTTTCGCTATTGGTGATTGTTATTTGTCTGACCTATCTGAAAAAAGCTTTTGTATCAAAACAAAATATACCTCTGTAGTACCGGTTGTCATTGATCGCATCATTGAAAATAAAAAAGCGCCGTCTTTGACTGCGCTTTTGAAACCGTTTCACTCCTCTCTAGATCGCAGACTTTTTTGCCTTTGCCGGCCTTTTGTATTTCGCCGTGAGGCTGTCGTTGATCACTCCCTTCCAGTTCAGTCCATAGGCAAAATCATAGCTGTGACCTTCGCTGTCTATGTGAGGTTGCATGTCAAGGGGAACATCTTCCTGTTGCGCTTCTACGGTCTGCATATTGGCAGGCATCTGCAAGGGCAACAAGCCTGATGGAACAACTGCACCGGAAACAAGGTCGAGCAACGCCTGGTCCTGTACGCCGAAGGAGGCTAGGATTCCCTGGACTTCTTTTTCAAATTCAGCCATAACAGCCGGGTTGGAAAGCGCCAGTGACACGATTACCGGCTTACCGGCCATTGCCGTTTTCGTGTCGAGAATCGTTTTCAGGTCCGTGTAGTTGGCGGCAGTGATGGTCTTGCCTTTGTACGACCGGTTGGTGTTGGTTGGGTCCACAACAGGATCGCCTGCGGCGAGACTTTGCTGCCGGGCTGTTTCGGCCGTGTAGGGACCATATTGTAAACTGATCGGTACATAGCCGCTACCGCCTTTCTCCTTGTCTTCCTTGCTGTAGCCAACGCCGCCGGCCGGACCTTTTACAAAAACAATGGCCACGTCGGCTTTTGTGGGATCGTCCGTTACGGAAAAATATTTTTTTACCAGTTCTATCGATACCGGGTAATCTATTTTTTCAGGTGTGACATTACCAAACCAGTCGCGGCCAGCCGGCGTCACTCGTTTCGGGATATAAACCGTCGTCCCTTTCTTCAGTGGCAGTATACCGCCTTTGTTTTTCAGCAGCACGATCGAACGCAATTGCGCTTCATAGCCGGCCTTCATGAATTCCGGCTGACCAACGGTTTTCTTTGATTCTTCGGGATCGAGGTAAGGATTTTCAAACAATCCTACCTGGAAGATATTGCGCAACAGTCGGACAGCAGATTGCTCAAACCGCCGGCGCATCCATTGTTCGCCGTGTTCTTTTACACCCATGGAATAGGCTTCCAATACGGGACCCGCTGCATTATTGCCGCCAAACTGGTCCACACCGGCCATGAGAACCTTGTAGTGCCGTTCGGCAACCGACAGTTTCTCTACCCCCCAGGACTTGCCCGCAAACACGTCAGGTGTCTTTCCCTCATCGGCCGTCACCAGCCAATCCGTACAGACGACGCCATCATAACCATATTTGTTTCGCAACAGATCTGTCACAATGTATTTGCTGTAGCCGTTGCCGACATTTTCGTCATTTACCTTATCCTGGTTGAAGGAGATCGTATAATACGGCATGACAGCCGCCGCCCGTTTGGTTTTTCCTTCCAGTTTAAAAGCGCCGTCCACAAATGGAGTCAACTGGGTTTGAAAATTATTGCCGGGATAAACGGCAAATTTGCCGTAGGCAAAGTGGGCATCTCTCCCGCCCTCTTCCGGGCCGCCGCCAGGCCAGTGCTTTACCATGGCGTTTACGCTGGTATAGCCCCAGCCATTCGAAATTTCGTCTTTCGCAGTTGACGTTTGAAAACCGTCGATATAGGCTTTTGCCATTTCGGTTGCCAATTGCGGATCTTCTCCAAAAGTTCCGTTGAAACGGCTCCAACGAGGCTCCGTTGCAAGATCGACCTGTGGCGAAAGCGCCGTGGCGATGCCCAGTGCACGGTATTCACGGGCGGCAATCCGGCCAAATTGCCGCACAAGCGAAGGATCGAATGTCGCGGCCATTCCCAATGATTCCGGCCACATCGAAATGGCTCCGCCAGCGCCTGCATTGTATTCCGTACTGGCAACAGCACTGTGCCGTGGGTCCGAACTATTGTTGGCGGGAATACCCAACCCAAGTCCTTCCACAAAGGCCTGCAGGTTATTGTTCCATTGCGCTGCCACTTCCGGGCTTTGCACACGGGTAACCAGCACATGGCGAAGATTGTCTTCGGCCAAAAACTTCTTCTGCTGATCGGTCAGGTCCGAAGCCAGGGCACCGCTTTCCGGGAAGGGCTTGCCGCCGTAGGTTGCCGCACCAAAGCCACGCGGTGCTGCCGGAATAGCCTGGTGGGCACTGTATAGCATCAGCCCCGCAATTTGCTCTACCGACAATTTACCTGCAAGGTCTTTGGCCCTTGCTTCAACCGGCAGACGCCAGTCTTCATACGCATCCAATTTTCCATTTTTGTTGAGGTCTTTAAAAGCAAGGCCCCCAATGGTCAGGATTTTAACACCGGACGCTGGCGAATACCCGAGGGTGGCGCCACCTGGATTCGATACAATGTTGATCGCTCCATAGGACGATTGTTTCCAACGTGGCGTATTCTGTGCCAGCACCGGCGATAAAATACACCCAAGTACAACCGGGAAAAAACTGCGTTGAACGAACGATAAAAAAGGCTGGTTCATAAACAGGCTTTTGATTGGTTTGAGCACTTCCGATTCAGGAAGCCATTTTTCCTGCGAATTGATTGCTGTGCTTTTGTTGTTCGGGAAGTGGCCTCCTATATTTAACAGGCACCACAGAGGCTCCCGAAGCAACAGGAAAGTTTATTTCTTGATTTCGAAGACTGCCGCATCAACCGGCACATTCACTTCTATATTTTTCAGCTTCGACGTAATGGCAAATTGCCCCATGTTGATCTCCGTGGTTTGCGGAACTACCCAGCCGAAATCGGTCTTTTTAAAATCGGAGAAGGTTGTGGTGACTTCCACTTTTTGTCCCATCATTTCTGCCGAACGCACCGTTTGAATTAAATAATACGTGGCAGGATCGAAAAAGAAGGTGACTTCCTCGCCATTCTTGTCGATCAGTTTAAGCTTGTAGGCATTGATTGCACCCAGCTTTTCCTGGCCAACGTATTCGGCCTTTGCGCCGTTGGCCGCATAATTCAGAAGCGGTACGGCAAAGATCTGTGCCTGTCCAGCTTTGGCCTGTTCGGCCGGCAATTCCTGCGGGTCGCTGCTCCCCATCATGGGATTGACCATCCAGCCACCTTTGTCGGTAAAGACCTGGATCATTTTTGACCCCATCACCTCGGCCTCGCTGCGGAATCCTTTGCCATTCAAAATGAGTACGGTCGCCGGCGCCTCATTTCCCATGACCGTGTTGGTATTGGTCATTTTTACCGATGTAATGGCGCCCAGCTTTTCCTTTCCACCTATGGCTTCAAGGTGTTTGGCGATCACCTCGTCTGCCGTCTGTGCATGTACTGCGAGGGAAGAAGAAATTACTGCGAACAAAAGCAAACAATGCTGAATGAATTTCATATTTCTGTTTTTAATGGTGGTAAATAAACTATATCAAGTTAACGACTTCCGGCTTTCCAAATGACAGTTAAAAAAAGGGCAGCAAAACCTGTGAAAGGTAAAGCCGCCCGGATGCTATAGGTTACAAATCATAATCACTTACTGTCCCATTCCCTGCATGGCACCTTGCGATCCTTCCTGCTCGCCTTTCATGTTTTTGCGTTTGAACAGCGATAGATCCATTTGCCCGAAACGGTACGAGAAGTTCAGGCGGAACATCGGCACATCGTTAAGGCGATGGCTGTTCTGGATAAAGAAGGTGCTCTCGGCGTAACGGTCGAAACGACGGGTGCGGAAAACATCGCTCACATTAAACGTCAGGGAGGCCGCATCGTTCTTCAGGAAACTTTTTTGCAGGGCGATGTCCACACCATAATTCGACTTGATGTAGCCCTGGGCTGCGCTTTGAGCGCCGCCACCGAAAGGACCGCCGCCGCCGGGACCAAATCCACCGCCCTGGTTCACCGGCAAATTGGTTTTGGACTGGTAGGTTCCCGAAATCTGCACCTTGAACTTTTTCGGCAGCTTGAAGTTGGAATTCATCTTGGCAAAATAGCTCCACAGCGGATCCTGCGACGAACCGCTGCTGATATTTTCCGTGTTGATCTTCGAATTGTAAACGTTCAGGTTTGCATTCATATCCCACCATTTGGTCAGCGTGTTCTGGGTCGTCAACTCAAAGCCAACAGAGCGGCTTGAATTGGCGTTGATGTAAGTGCTGATGGGACGCTTTTCGTTCCCGTTCACCGAAATGGTATCGAGAAAACGGGTGATCAGGTCAGTGGAGTACTTGTAATAAACCGATGCCAGGAAGGTATTGTTGTTTTTATACGTTTTTGTATAAGACGCTTCCAGGGAATTGGTAAACTCCGGTTTCAACCCTGCATTACCCCGGCTCCAGTTCAACTGGTCGGTTGAATCGATAAAGGGAATGATCTGCATAAAGAACGGCCGGTTAATCCGGCGTGTATAGCTCAATTGCAGTTCCTGCTTGTCTTTCAGCTTCTGGCTTAAGAAAATTGAAGGAAAGAGACTCAACGGGTATTTGTTAGTGAATGTTTGCTTGGAGTCGGTCAACTCACCCTGGTAATCCGAACTTTCGCCGCGCAGCCCAAGCTGGTAGCCAAAGTTTTTAATTGCGTTCGTAAAGGAAATATAGGCCGCGTACACATTATCCTTGTTTTTATAGTTCGTGGTCGACGACGGCACGAGCACGAATTCGCCGGTTCCTTGGTTGAGATAATAGTTGCCCTGTTTATTGGTCAGGTCGCGCAGCTGTACCCGTGCGCCGGCTTCGATCTTGCCCGAAGTACCAATTGGGTTGACATAATCCGTTTGCAACGTAGTAAACTTGTTGGTACCGCTACCCAGGATCTGCTGTTGAATGTTGCCTTTTTGTGCTCCACCCTGCGCTGTATAAACATTGGTGTTATAGTAGGAACTGCTTCCGTTCTTACCAGAGAAAATATTGACATCACCGGTCCACTCCTCGCCTTTCTTGGGAAAGTTGTATTTGAAGCCCCCGGTAAATCCGTGCGCATTGAATTCGCGATGGTTGGTTGTAGTCCGCTCACTGTAGCTCAGGTACTGACCGTTCGCCAGCGAGCTATCGGTGCGCAACACATCGCCGGGATTGAATTCGCCGTGTACACGAATGAAGCCAGCCGACAGCGTGGTGCGGTTCGTTACAAAATAGTCGAGGCCGGCGCGGCCAAACAGGAAGCCACCTTTCATGTTGGTGCGGCCGTCCTGGTTCACCAGCAAATTAGGCGAAGAAAGCAGGCTGCGGATATCGGTCGTGCTGGTGCTGCGGTTGCGCATCTGGTTGCCAAAACCGGCTAGTGAAAAGTTGACCTTGTTGGAACGAACGCTCAGGCTTGCCCCGCCGTTCACACCGCCTCTTTTATCAACTCCGGCGTTTATGGTGCCGTTGTAACCACTGCGTTTATTTTTCTTCAGTACGATATTCAAAATACCTGCATTCCCACCCGAAGCATCGTATTTTGCAGAAGGATTTGTGATCACTTCCACACTTTCAATGGCATCGGCCGGGATCTGGTCAAGTGTCAGCGTCGTTGGCCGTCCGTCGATGTAGATCTGCGGTGCCGCATTCCGAAGCGTGACGTTGCCATCAATATCCACATTCACCGAGGGTACATTTTTCATTACATCTACCGCGGTACCGCCGGCACTTACGATATTCTGTCCAACGTTAAAAACTTTTTTATCAATGTCCATTTTAAGCCGCGAGCTGGTTGCCGTAATAACCACTCCCTGCAGACTTTTCGAATCTGTCTGAAGCGTGATTTTTCCCAGGTCTTTTTCGAAGGCGCCTGCCATCGCACTCAGGTCGGGCATGCCACCTTGCTGCGAACGGGGAGCCGCACCGCCGCCTGCCGGCATTTTCATTTCAAATTGTACCTTCTGGGTCAGGGGCAAAAAGCCCACGCCGCTGATGCTTAGTTTCAGCGGGCCGAAGATGGGAAGACCTTCCAGGTTGAAGTCGCCATTGCCTTGCGTGCTGACACCTTTCAACAGCACATCCTTCATTTTCTTGGTTGCCGTGTCCATCTTGCTTTGCAGCACAACTACAGATGCGTCGGCAATTCCCTTACCGGTACTGTCCACCAGTTTACCGTAAATGCGGCCAATACTAGGCGGCGCCTGGCGGCCACCGCCGGCAGGAGTCTGTGCTGCCAGGCCAAGGGTCAGAGAAAACACAACGAGCAACGTAACTAACTTTTTCATAAACCGATTTTGGGATTTGTCATTGTAAAAATAATTCTACTACCTGCCGCAACCGGTGGAAAAGAGACGAGTACCGCAAATGCCGCGACGAAAAACAGCCGCAGGGACATTTTATCCAAACCGAAAGACTATGCTTTGGAGAATGGTGACGCTTATTCTTTCAGGTCGATGACAACCTTGGCATTTTGTTGTTCTGTAGAAGAAATATAAACCTGGTAGCGCTTTTCCTTGGTCGTAACGATCATCAGAGAGGTATTGGGAGGAATGGAGCCGAGGTTGTTTGCCACCATCACGAGTTCGTGGTGAGGCTGATCCTTGTCGACCTGGATGCGCAGGCGGATGGGCTTTTGCGACAGCCGCTGCTCTGCCAAAACCAACACATTGTTATGATAAATGCTCACGGTATCGCCATCAATTTCACCGTTGTCGTAGAGGTCGATCAGGAGTTCGCCTGCAGCCGTTTCAATCTGGCGGACCAATGTATTTGTCCGTTGTTTCAACACCAGTGGTGCCGGGACGAATGAAGCAGGTTGCGGCCGGACGACAGGTTTTTCGCTTTCTGGTACGACCGTGACATTTTTAGCAACGGTTACAATCTTGCTTTCTTTTCTGACAGGTGTTTGAATCGGAGCCGGCTTGTCAACTTTTTTCTTGACAACCGGCGGTTCCTTTTTAGCAACTGGCGGGACTTTCGCGACGACGACCGGTTTGGGCGGTGGCGTTTTTACGCATTCCTGGAAGGTGATATCATCCAGGGCAAAATCGTTGCCGCAACCACCCGGAGCCGTATTGACCATCGAAAGGATCAACTCTGTTTCGTTTGCCGGCATGGTAAACGTGGCACGGTGCTGTATCCAACGCGGTTCGTCCGTTCTGGGCAGGTCGCCGGTGACAAACTGGGCAACGGTCTTACCCGACCGTGTTTGCAGCCGGATGGTTAAATTGGGCAGCAACGGGTAAGGGCATTTGTCGCTTGGTTTACAAACATTCATCAGCCAGGCGCCAAACTGGTAGATTGTTGCTCCCTTAAACCCAGCTACCTGGGTAATGAAAAACAATCCATCGTTGTAGGCCGAATTGACCAACAGCATGTTTCCATCCACATCGCCGGGTGTATGGTCTTCGGTAAGCGTATGCCAGTCGCCGTTGAAACAATCACTGGTGTACGCTGTAAATGTGTAATGACCATCGGAGGGACAGGAAGAAGAAACACGATCGTACAGAGCAAGCGTGGTGGCGTTCACATCACGAACATTGCCGCTTCCAAAATGCATGAGGAAAAAAGGCTTTTTAAATGTGCATTGACCTGTCTGGGCATGTAGGTTATTGCCGAATGTGCCTGCGATGCAGGCCAGCAAAACAAACCGTATAGCGTTTGCCCACCTCATTTGTTCTAAAAGCTACAGCAAATCCGGAAAGGAAAAAAATGAAGTTTGACGGAAGGCGGCCCGGGATGTTAAACGATCGCTGCATGGCCGGAAATGGCGCCGGAAGTGTTGTACGCAATGACTTGTACGGTTTCCCTACTGATCACCCTGGATTAGAGTTTGCGGCAAGACCTTGCAGACATGGGCTTTCCCGGTTGCCGGTTGGCGATTGCAAATAGGTATTACCCCGCTCTCCCGATCACCTTAAAGAGTGCGTCGCGATAATTATCGCTCAAGGGCAATTCCTGTTCGCCCAAAAAAACGCTGCCTTTGCGAATGGACGTAATGGCAGCAACAGCAGCCATGTATGATTTGTGAATGCGCACAAACTGCGTCGGTGGCAATTGCTCTTCAATGGCTTTTATGCTCATGCGTGTAATGACAGGTTTCGCGGAATTTTTAAGATGTATTTTCAGGTAGTCTTTCAATCCTTCAATCCAGATGATGTCGGATTTTTGGATTTTGACCAGGCTGTATTCCACGTTCACAAAAAAATAGTCCTGCACGGACGCCTCTCCTGTTGTTTTGCTTTTTGTTCGCAGTTGGTGTAAGTCCAGTGCCTTGTTGCAGGCCTTGATAAAGCGATCGAGTTCCACCGGCTTCACCAGGTAGTCGACGACGGCAAGATTGTAGCCTTCCAGCGCATATTTTTCGTAGGCGGTAACAAGGATAAACATGCAATTTTGCAAGGGGCTGCTTTGAATGAACTGAAGGCCGGTCAGACCCGGCATTTGGATGTCGAGAAACACCAGGTCTACCGGCTGGTCCTGCATGACCCGGATGGCTTCTAACGGGTTGCTGCAGCTGGCCACAAGTTGCAGGTAGGGCACTTTTCGAATATTGTCCTCCAGCAGTTCCAACGCCAGTTCTTCATCGTCGATCGCGATACAGCGTAGCATTAGTGAAGATTTAAGTGAAGCGATACTAAAAACCATCCATTTTCCTTTGCAAAGGATAGCGTATGATTTTGGTTGTACATTAATTCCAATCGCCGCCGCACATTGTTGAGACCAATGCCGGAGGTTTTATCTTTTGTTTCAGCAAGTTCCCCGTTGTACCGGTTTCGAACCTCAAAAAAAAGAACGCCGTCTTTTACCGCCAACTTTACCTCAATCGTGGCATCGGTCAGCAGGCCGGTGCCGTGCTTAAACGCATTTTCCACGAAAGGAATCAATAGCATCGGTTCGATGGTGTGTCCCTTTTCCAAGATGCTGAAACAGGTATGAATGGCGACATTTTTTCCGAACCGCTGCTTCTGCAGGTCGATATAACTTTGCAGGTATTCCACCTCTTTTTCCAACAGCACCTTGTCCTCCCCGGTTTCGTAAAGCATGTAGCGAAGCAGTTGCGAAAGCTTGATCAGTGACGGTTCCAGGTCGTCTGATTTTTTGCGGGCCAGCGCCACCATGTTATTCAGCACATTGAACATAAAGTGCGGGCTGACCTGCGACCGTAGAAAGGACAATTCCGTTTTCAGATTTTCCGTCTCCCTCTCCTTTCGCAACCGGTTTTCTTCCATACGATCCCAAAGCACCCGGTAGGCTGTGCTGACTATGACGATAAAGAAAAAGAAGGGAAGGTTAAACACGAAAAAATTCCAGACATGGTATGCGCCGTTTGTGATAAACAAGGAAAAAAAGAGCCGGTCGCCGGCAAATAAAATTGCCAGTGCCACCACCAGTGAAAGAAGATAAGCCAGGATTTTTTTCTGGTAAGCCAGCTTCGGAACAAGAAAATAGGCATTGAAATAAAAAAGAATCATCCGCAGCAGGTTGTTCAGGAAAAAAAGGTAATAAATCCCGCTTAGCTTTTGCTGGCTGGCCGGCGCATTGTTGTTGAATATCGGTCGCAACAGGTGGGGATAGGAAAAAAACAGGATCCAAACAAGCACGTGGATGCTTACGGTTACGACTTTCCTTGTTGACCATCGGCTGCTCATGTCACCAAATCTCCGAAAAAAGTTTTCGCGGCAATTGTGTATGCGACAAAAAACGGCTTTGTGTCTACCAAACCACTCGCATGGCAATGACACTATATTTTTCAAAAACAAGCCCCTGCAGTGACTGCAAGGGCTTTGTTCATTGATTGGAGGGAGTTTAAAGAAAAATCGGTGCGATTATCCCGTGACCGTTTTAAGGTAAGCCATGCTTTCTTTGATACTGGCAAACGGATCGGCTGGCATATCGTGTTCGACAAAATAATTTTTCAGGCCCGCAACAGCGGCAGCCATAAAGATAGGCTTGTAATCGATAGTACCCTTCCCAACTGGTAATACTATTTTCCGATCGGCATCCAGGTCTTTCACGTGCCATAGCGGGAAACGGCCCGAGTGTTTCGCAAACAAGGCTACCGGGTTTGCTCCACCCTTGATGGACCAGGCTACATCCAACTCCATCTTTACCAGGTCTTTGTCGGTTTCGGAAAGAAAGAGTTCATACGGAACCACGCCTTCCACCGTATTGAATTCGCGGTCGTGGTTGTGATACGCAAATTGTATCCCGGCTTTTTTAGCGGCTTCCGCCGCCTTGTTTAGCACAGCGATCGAGGCCTTGATTTCGGCCAGTGTTTCCATTGGCGTGCTGGCGCAAACAAGATAGGTAACACCTCCTTCAGCCACTTCGTCGATCACCTCCTGGTAATTGTCCCGCAGGTTTTTCATCGGCGGAATGGTGATTGGCTTGCCATCCGGACCAACAGGAAGCTTTGCATTTGCCGGCAATTTGAACGGTGCGCCGAGCACATGGTGCGACTTCCAGGTCATGCCCATGTCTTTCAGAAGGGAAGAAAACTCTTTTGGTTTAAAGCCATAATATCCGCCCTTGCGGCTGAACGCAGATTCAATGTTTTTATAGCCTGTGGCTGCAATTTGCTCCAAAGTACCTTTTACATCGTTGTCGATCACGTTAAAAAACGTGTACAACTGCACACCCGGTTCGGGCAGGGCCGCGGGCAAAAACGATGAAGGCAGTTTCGACAGCATCAGTCCTCCCAGGGAGGCCATGCCGGTTTGCTGGATGAATCTTCGTCTGTTAAGCATCGATGAAAAATTTATGGTTTATTGGTCCACAGAAATACAGGCATTTGGATTCCCTTCCTGCAAGATTTCAAATGAAGAAAATTGGTTCGCTTAAAAGGCTGGCCGTGCTGCGGCTTTCAATTCAGGGATCGACACTTCCGGCACCAGCACTTTATGCACTTTTTCAACGTTGATCTCTTTTGGCAGGCTGAAGGTTGTCGTCTGCCGGATATCCAGTGAGGACGCACCGATTTTGACCGCATATTTACCGGCTTCCGCCACCCACGAAGAGGTGTTCGTATCAAATGAAGCTAAATCCGCCGCACTGATCGTAAAGCTGATTTTCTGCGACTGTCCCGGTTGCAGCAACGCGGTTTTGGCAAATCCCTTCAGTTCTTCCGAAGGCTTGTCCATTTTGTTTGCAGGCGCACTGATGTAGAGCTGCACCACTTCTTTTCCGGCAACCTTACCGCTGTTGGTGACCGTAACCGTTGCGGTCAGCTTTCCGTTGAAGGTCGGTGTGCTAAGCTGTAGGCCGCTATAACGAAATGTTGTATACGACAATCCATAACCAAATTCATAGGCTGGTTTTACGCCAAAGGTGTTGAAATAACGATACCCGACATACACGCCTTCTTCATAGGTCACTTCTGCGGGAACCGCTTTCATGCCCATCATACCTGTTGTGGCTTTTTCAGGGAATTCTTTGCCCGGAAAGGTTTTTGCCGACGGCACATCATTGTACGTTGCAGCGAAGGTTGTCGCCAGTTTGCCCGATGGTGTGACCTTCCCGCTCAACACGTCTGCCATTGCATTGCCGCCTTCCAGGCCTGGCTGCCAGGCCAGCAAAATCGCGTCAGCATTGTCGCGCCACTGTGCTACGTCGATCACGCCTCCTATGTTTAATACCACCACCACTTTTTTCCCTTTCGCATGAAACGCATCGGCGACGGTTTGGATCATTGCCTTCTCGACATCGGTCAGTTCGTAATCATTGGCCACCTTGCGATCCCGTCCTTCGCCGGCATTCCGGCCAATCGAAATAATCGCCACATCTGCCGCTGCGGCTTTGGCAGCCACCAGGTCCTGTGCAATTGGAAACTCGGCTAACGGCGGTGTAGGATTCATAAATTCCTGGAAAAAACTCTTTTTCGGACGTTTGGCAATCTCACCGGCGATATAGCCCGTGTATACTGTTTTCAGGTCGCCGTCTATGGAGTAACCCGCTGCGGCCAGGCCAGCGGCCAACGCAATTTTATAAGCCTTGTTCACATCACCGCTTCCTGTGCCGCCGGCAATCAGTTCATAACCATTGATTCCAAAAAGAGCCACCGTTTTTTTATTCTTATCAATGGGCAGTGCCTGCTTTTCATTTTTCAGCAGCACCATACCTTCGGCAGCCGCCTCGCGGGATATTTGTGCGTCGCGTTTGAGGTCGGGCTGGTCAGAATAATGGTAGCCTTTGAAAGACGGAGACAGCAAAATAATGTTCAGGATTTTTTCAATGTTTTGATCCAAAACACTTTCCTGTAACTGCCCGGCATTTACGGCATCCATGATCGCTTTTGACTGCGCTGCGGTACCGGGCATCAGCAGGTCATTGCCGGCTTTCATTTGCCCGACGGGATCTTTGCCGCCAAACCAGTCGGTCATGACAAAACCTTTAAAGCCCCATTCGTCGCGAAGGATGGTTTTGAGCAAGTCCGGATTTTCGGAGGTGTATTTTCCGTTGATGTAGTTGTAGGAACTCATGACCGTCCAGGGCTGCGAACGCTTGACGGCAATCTCGAACCCCTTGAGGTAGATTTCCCGCATCGCCCTTTCGCTCATGATGGTGTTGACGGTATTGCGGTTGGTTTCCTGCTCGTTCCCCGCAAAATGCTTGATGGAAGTACCCACACCGTTTGACTCCACCCCGTTCACAACTGCTGCCGTCATCGACCCAGCAACAAGCGGGTCTTCGGAAAAGTATTCAAAATTGCGTCCGCCCAGCGGGTTCCGGTGGATGTTCAGCGCCGGCGCCAACAAGATATCGATTCCATACTCCTTTACTTCATGACCGAAGGCCGTTCCGACTTTTTTTACCAGGGCCGTATCCCAGGTGGAAGCCAGCAATGTTCCGACCGGCCAGGCCGTCGCGTAATACGTTTTTCCCGGGTGGTCTTTGCGAACACTGTCGATCCGCACTCCTGCCGGTCCGTCCGAGACGACGATTGACGGTATACCCAGCCGCGGAATGGCATAGGTGGTGCCGGCTGCCCCGGCCACTTTATCCTGTGTTTGCCCCACGGTTGGTCCACCGGCATTGGCGCCGGGCAGGCTAAATCCACGGCCTACAACCAGCTTGGCTTTTTCTTCAAGGGTCATGGCCCTGATCACATCCTTGATCGGTGCAACACCCAGTTTCGGTGCGTTTGTTTCCTGTGCAAATACGTTCGTTGTGAAGAAGAAAACTGAAGCGGCGGTTGTAGCAAGCAAACAACTTTTTTTCATTGCAAGCATTCTTTTTGTTATTTTGTCAATATGACACAATATAAATCACATTTTTTATTCTCACTATTTCTTTTTTAGTTGCAACCGATGGATGTACAGAAAAAAAATGTTTTGGGCGATATGCTTTTCGGTGGAGCGGAATTGTTTCTTCCCTCGGTGTCAGTTGATTGTGTCATTTTCGGCTTTCATGCAGGGGAACTGAAAGTGCTTTTGTTAAAAGGCAAACACGATCCGAAATGGGCCTTGCCGGGTGGTTTTATTTACCAGGATGAAAACGTGGAAGAGGCGGCAAGCCGGGTGCTGCAGGAGCGGACGCAATTGACAGGCATTTTTCTCCGGCAGTTTCACCTTTTTGGCGATGTAAAACGCACCGAGCAAAAACATGCACGGCGATGGCTGGAAGAGGCCGGGGTGGAAGATCCCGACTCGCACTGGATCATGCAGCGCTTTGTGACAATCGGCTATTATGCGCTTGTCGAATTCGAAAAAGTAAACCCTGTACCCGACGAGTATTCCAGCGAATGCGACTGGCACAATGTGCTGGAGTTGCGCAACCTGATCCTCGATCATAAGCAGATCATCGAAAAAGGACTCGAATCCCTACGCCTTCACCTGAACTTTCAACCGATCGGGTTAAACCTGCTGCCCAAAGAGTTCCCGTTGAAAGACCTGCAGTTGATTTACGAGACCATCCTTGGGAAAAAACTCGATCGCTCCAACTTCCAGCGGAAGATCTTAAGTTATGGCATTCTCGACCGGAAAGAAAAACAGTTCAGCGGTGGTTCGCACCGGGCGCCTTATCTCTATTCCTTCAACAAAAAGAAATATTTCAAAGCCCTGCAAGAAGGGTTGAACAAGGAGTGGTAAACTCATTTTCGCAAATGATAAGCTTTGGGACGTACAAAAGCACGCAGCCCGGCATGCGATAAGGTACTACCAAATCCGGACTGTTTTCTGCCGCTCCAGGGCAGGGCGGCGCTTACCCGGTCGCAGCAGTTCCAATAAGCAGTTCCTGTGTTGAGTTGCGCCAGGATCTTTTCAGCCCGTTGCTGGCTGCTGCTGTACACAGATGCCGTCAAACCGTAGTCGGTGTCATTCATCAACCGAACCGCGTCTTCATCGCTGGCAACCTTCATGATTCCAATAAGCGGTCCAAATGATTCGTCTTTCATCACCTGCATCCCGTGGTTGACATTCGCCAGCACGGTCGGCTCAAAATAATAGCCTTTGCCTTCCGCCGGCTTACCACCCGTCAGAATCAGTGCACCCCTGGAAACCGCATCATTGATTTGCTCACGGAGAAAAGCAACCTGCTCTCCCCTGCTCAGTGGACCGATATACACGCCATCGTCGGTGGGCAAACCTTTTTTATACGCTTTTACTTCCCGCACAAAGGCATCAACAAACGCATCGTAAATTTTTTCGTGAACGTACAATCGCTCCACCGCACAACAGCTTTGGCCATTGTTGTAAAATGCACCGTCGGCAGTGGCTGCAGCAACAGCGTTAAGATCGTCAACATCGTCTGCAACGTACAGCGGATCTTTCCCACCCAATTCGCACTGGCAGGGCACCATTTTCGGTGCCACCCGTTCGTAAATGTATTGGCCGGTTTTGTGCGACCCCGTAAAGAAGTAGCCATCAAACGGAAGATCGAGCAGAAAACCGCCAACATCCCCCCTGCCGATAGCCACCTGGAAAACATCCGCCGGAACGCCGGCTTCCATTAGCAGCTTTTCAATCTGCAAACCCGTTAGAGTGGCGTATTCGGAAGGCTTGTACAAAACCGCATTCCCTGCAAGAAGAGCGGGAACAAAAACATTCACCCCGACGAGGTATGGATAATTCCAGGCGGAAATATTACAGATCACACCGAGAGGCTCATAAACAATTTTTTCCTGCAGGCCGTTTTCGTCGGTCATCAATTCATCTGCCAAATATTTTTCTGCATTGCCGGCGAGCCAGTTGATGCGGGTACAGGCACCGTTGATTTCATTGCGTGCCTGCTGCAGCGGCTTGCCCATTTCCGAAGTCAATATAAGAGACAGTTCTTCGCTTTTCTGCTGCAGCAGTTTAGCGAATGTTCGCAGGATGGCAACCCGGTCTGGTACGTTTGTCTGCCGCCACACTTGCTGTCCATTTTGCAGGAGATGAAATTTAGCGGCAACTGTTTCCTTCGTGTCTTCGATCAGTTCCGTAATCAATTCTTCGGTTGCAGGGTTAATGACGGCCAGTTTTTTCATGTTTGTCTTTTTTACTTCCTGGATAAACCGCTCTTTGATTCGCTGCGACAAGGGATGCGCTTCTTTATTGTCCATTCGTTCGGGATGCCATTGTACGCAAAGAAGAAATGCCTTGTTTGTTTTATCGGACCATTCCAGGCCTTCAATCAGGCCGTCGCTTTCGGAATAGCAATTGACCTGCAAGCCCTGGCCGACGGCGTCTGGATCGGCCGCCTGGTGATGTGCACTGTTGGTCTCGTGCAGGGATTCACCGGCAATCGTTTCCAGCAAACTGCCGGAGACAATCCGCACGGCGTGAACCTTGTCAACCTCCGAATCTTTTTTGTGGATAAAATTGTTTTTCCCAAAATCCTGGATGAGTTTGCCGCCGTTCAACACATTCACCAGTTGCAATCCGCGGCAGATGCCCAACAGTGGAAGAAGGTGCAGTTGGGAGAAGTCATAAATTTTTTTCTCGAAAAGGTCACGTTGGATTTCAAATGCTCCCGGTGAGTGCGGATAGGCCAGTTGCCCGCCATAAAAAGAGGGATGGATGTCAATGCCGCCGGTCAAGACAAAGCCGTCGCAGGCCGCGATGTCTTCGGTATTGTTTTTTTCGAACGATAACTCCACGAGTTCCAGATCGTCCCCCAAATCGTCCGTTGTAAACCAATCCCAGTAGTACCGGAAACTGGTGCGGGAAAAGCTGATGCCAATCTTTTTCTTCGGCTGTTTCATGGATCATGCTGTTGACTGGTTACAGGGCTTCGGTATACAGTTGCCTGAAGTTTTCTCTTGTAACGGGCTTGGGATTATTGGGATGGGCAAAATCGGCGTAAGCTAAGTCAGACAGCGTTTCAACATGTTCCGGCTTTACGCCAATATCGCGAAGTTTGTGCGGAATGCCGATCTCCGCATTCAGGTCGAACAAATAACGGACAACGGCCTCGCCACTTTCGTCTTTCAGGTCAAGCGCTCTTGCCATACGGCGAAACCTGTCTTCAAATCCTTCGATGTTGAACGTCATTCCGTAAGGGATATTGACCGCATTGGCCAGGCCATGGTGTGTGTCCAGCAATGCCGAAAGCGGGTGTGCCAGCGAATGAACCACGCCAAGTCCTTTTTGAAACGCCACAGCCCCCATCAGTGAAGCCATCAACATTTTGCTTCGTGCCTCCAGGTCCGGCGCGTTGACCGCCTTCGTCAAGGAATTGCCAATTAAATGCATTCCCTCCAGCGCTATGCCTTCACACATCGGATGGGGCATTTTCGCCAGGAAAGCCTCCATGTTGTGTGTCAGCGCATCCATCCCGGTTGCGGCAGTAACGGATGGCGGCAAATCCATTGTCAGCTGCGGGTCGGCAAATACGATTTTCGCCAACAATTTTGGCGAAAAAAGAATTTTCTTTTGATGCGTTTCATCGTCGGCAATGATGGCACTTCGCCCCACTTCGCTACCGGTGCCGGCTGTGGTTGGAATGGTAATAAAATGCGGAACATCGTTTGTCACATACACGTCGCCACCCACCAGGTCATCGTAGATAAAAAGGTCTTCGCGATGATTGATCCGAAGGCAAATGGCACGGGCCACGTCCAGTGCCACACCACCCCCGATACCGATCATCGAATCACGGTTTGCTGCATCGTACGCACTGGTGCCTTTGTACACATCCGATTTCACCGGGTTTTTATGCAGGTCCGAAAACACCTCCACCGAAATGGCCTTCCGTTGCAGGTCAGAAACAATCTTTTTAAAAAACGGAAGTTGCACGACCACCGGGTCGGTAACGATCAGGGGACGTTGTAAATTATTTTTTTGCAGGTAATCGCCCAGTTCATTGCTGGCACCGGCACCGAAACGGATGGTCGTCGGAAAATTATACTGGTAAACGGTATCAAATGTCATGAAGCGTTTGTTTAAATGATCTCAAAATAGCGCTTGTATTCCCAGTCTGTCACCGCCTTCAGGTGTTGCCGCCACTCCCATTCCCGTGTTTGCACAAAATGCGCTGCAAATCCCTCCCCGAATATCTCTTTTGCAATCGTCGATGCTTTCATTTTCGCCGTTGCTTCTTCCAAGGTCGCTGGTAGTGTCCCGTTCGAAAAATCAAGATAGCCGTTGCCGCTGGTGGCCGGTTGTTTTAAGTCCAGGCCATTTTTGATGCCGTACAATCCTGCCCCCAGGCAACCGGCCATGGCCAGGTAAGGATTTACATCGGCACCAACGACTCTTGTTTCCAGCCTGCAGGCTTTTTTATTTCCCGGCAATACACGCAAGGCAACCGTGCGGTTATCGAAACCCCAGGTTAGCGTTGTCGGGGCCCATGCACCTTCCACCAGGCGTTTGTAACTGTTGATGGTGGGTGCAAACAGGGGCAGGATATGCGGCAGGCAGAACAACTGGCCTGCAATGTATTGTCGCATCGCGGTGCTGATGCCGTTCGCATCTTTTTCGTCATAAAAAGCATTCCTGTCTTTGTGCCACAGGCTCTGGTGAATGTGTCCGCCACAACCGGGAAGAGTTTCGCTGATCTTGGCCATGAACGTGGCCAGTATGCCGTGACGATAAGCGATCTCTTTCACTGCCGTTTTAAACAACACGGCACGGTCGGCCGCCTCCAGGATGCCGGAATATAAAATTGCCGCTTCCAGTACACCCGGCCCGGTTTCGGTGTGCAGTCCCTCGAGCGGAACATCAAAGTTTTTCAGGAGTTGGAACAGGTCGGTGAAAAACGGGTTGTTCAACGAACTGCGCAAGATGGAATAACCAAACATTCCCGGCGTCAGCGGCGAAAGGTTTTTAAAATTTTTCTCCGTCGCCGACTGTGGCGTTTCTGAAAAATTGAACCACTCAAATTCCTGCGAGAAACAAGCGGTAAAGCCTAATTCTTCCGCATCGCGTACCAGTTTTTTTACCAATTGCCGCGGACAAACGGAGGATGGTTTTCCCTGCTTATCTATGAAATCGCCAAGAAAAAATGGAATGTCTTCCTCCCAGGGGATTTTGCGAAAGGTGTCCAGATCAATTCGAGCGGGTGTATCGGGATAGCCGGTATGCCAACCTGTAAAGCGACCATTGTCATACGCTACGTCGGCAGCATCCCAACCGAAGATCACATCGCAAAATCCCGTGCTCCCCTCGCAAACCGAAAGGAACTTTTCCGTCGAGATATATTTTCCCCGCAATACGCCGTCGATGTCGGTAAACGCAATCTTCACTTTTCCCGCCGGATGCTCCCTGACATACTGGATGATTTTATTTGTCTCCATATCCTGATTAGTGAGGATAATTTACACATTATCCTTTTTTATTCACGATGAAAAAGTTTGAAAAAAGCATAGCAAACGCCGATCAGCAGGAAATAGATCACCGCCAGCAGCCAGTTAAAAACGGCCATTGCCACAAACGAAACAAGAGAAATGACCAATGCCACGACCGGCAATACCGGGTAAAATGGGACGCTGAACGGCCTTGGCAAATTGGGTTCCCTCTTCCGCAACCGCAGGAGCGAAAGCATTGACAGGATATACAGGGTCAATGCGCCAAAAACGGAAAGGGTAATGATCTCGGCGGTTTTCCCGGTCAGCAATGCCACAATGCCAATCAACATGTTTGCCACGAGAGCGTTGGAAGGTGTGCGAAATGTTGGATGAATTTTCCCAAGAAAGGCCGGTGCAAAGCGCACCCGGCCAAATTCAAAGCTCGAGCGTCCCGCGGCCAGGATGATGCCGTGAAAGGACGCAATCAAGCCAAACAATCCAACCATAACAAGAAGGTGGTAAAAAAGATGCCCCGATCCGACAACCTGTCCCAGGGCAAGCGGCAGCGGCGAGTCGGAAACGGTGCCGTCGTCTTTGTACACAACCTGTCGCCACCCGGCAACACCAACGGCGCTGATGAAGGTCAGCAGGCACAAAACAACCAAGGTTAGGATGGCCGAACCAAACCCTTTGATGATTGTTCGCTGCGGGTGAACCGTTTCTTCGGCTACATTGGCCACGCCTTCGATCCCGAGGAAAAACCAGATTGCGAAAGGCAGCGCAGCCATCACGCCCTGCCAGCCATTTAAAAAAGCTTCCCGCTGCAAATTTGCAAACCGCACAGAAGGCATCGTGATGCCGGCAAACAGGAGCAATTCGCCAACAGCCAGGATCGTGATGACCAGTTCGAAGGTGGCGGCGGCTTTTATACCAATTACGTTCAGGATTGTAAAACCCACGTAGGCAAAAATGGCAATGGCCAGCACGGGAAATTGCGGAAAAAACAGGTTGAAATAAGCACCGATTGCAAAGGCAATGGCAGGCGGCGCAAAAATAAATTCAATGTTTTGCGCCATGCCTGTTAAAAAACCAAGGTCATCGCCAAACGCTTTTTTTGCGTAATCAAACGCACCACCCGCCTTGGGAATGGCACAAGCCAGCTCTGTAAAACTGAAGGTAAAACAAACATAGAGGAGGATAATGCAAAGTGTGGCGACTGCCATGCCGCCGGTTCCGCCTTTCTCCAAACCAAGGTTCCAACCGAAATACATACCCGAAATCACGTAGCCTACGCCAAGACCCCATAGCATTGTTGGCGTGAGTGTCCGTTTTAATCCCGCTGGATGCTGTGGTTGCAAATGAAAAAGTTATGCTACCCAAGTTAAGCACTTCTGGTCTGTAAGTAAAAACGCTTTCACCACTTTTATCCGGATATTCATTGAACGATAAAACGTTGACCTGCATTGTACGTTTATTGTCTTTGACAAGTAACCAACGACGACTTCCAGAACCCTGCCTTTTTGTTGTTTCTACCGATCGTTTAAACGGATAGAATTTTCATTTCCACCGGGTCCCAATGAATGATTTTCTTCTCGAAATAACTGTCGTTGCAGGCCAGGCAGGGTGCAGCTGCCCGAAAGCCAAAAACCGCATCTTCAACCACCGGCTTGCCGGTTCGTACACTTTCAAAAAAGTTCGTAAAGTGGTCCAGGTGCTCGTTGTAGCCACGCGGCGCCTTGTAGACAACATCTTCCTTTTTGAGCGCTTTCTGATCCGCTTCACTCCACCGTTCGTTGTATTGTTTTTTTAAGGTTTCCTGCATGGCCGCGGGATAGGTTCCCAGCGCATCCCAGCCACCGATTCCCGGCGCTTTGGGCATGAGGCTGTGGCGCACTGTAAGATCATTGCCGCCGATCTCCATCACGCCTTCTTCTCCTACCAGCTTTACCGAGCCACGGTCGCCGTCGCCACTGATAAAATTGACACGCAACACCAGTTGGAACGGCGGATGGTCGGCCGTTTCCGGGTATTCCATAATAGCCGTCATGACGTCGGGCACATCGCGTCCATCTTTCCAGTACGAAAATTGCCCGGATGAAAATATTTTTTTAGGGCCTTTGGAACCGGTGATGACATGAACGCCGGAAAGAAGGTGCACAAACAGGTCGCCTGCCACACCGGTACCGAAATCGCGGTAATTCCGCCACCAGAAAAACTTTTTCGGATCGTAGGGAGTTTTTTGCGTGCCGGCAATGTAGCGATCCCAGTCCACCGTGGCAGGAGAGCCATCCGTTGGCATGGTGTATTGCCAGGCACCCAGCGCACTTTGCCGGTCAAACGAAGCCTCAATCATATTTAGCTTCCCAATTTCGCCGGCCTGGTACAATTCCCGGGCTTTTGCATACACGACGCTGCTCACCCGCTGGCTGCCAACCTGCAACGGCTTTCCCGTGCTTTTTTGTGCGGCTACCAGGCCTGCACCTTCCCTGATCCTGTGAACCATGGGCTTTTCGCAGTAAACGGCTTTGCCCTTTCTCAAGGCTTCCTCCGCAATGCGTGCATGCCAGTTATCGCTGGTTGCTACAATCACGGCATCGATGTCTTTCCGGTCAAGGAGTGCCCGGTAGTCCTGTGTGGTAAAAATGTTTTGACCATAAAGCTCTTTTGCATGTGTAAGCCGCCCCTGGTAAAGATCACAAGCAGCGATCAATTCCACCCCCGGTACCTTCAGGGCGGTGTTCACATCATTATAGCCCATGATGCCCATACCGATGGCACCAAGGCGAATCCTGTCGTTGGCGGTAATTTTCTTTTCGCTGGCAATGATGCGTTCTTCAATTTTTTCTTCGGCAGCCAGACCGGCCAGAGGTGTTGCGGCTAATGCGAGTGTGGAACCGCCCAAATTCTTTAGGAATTTCCGGCGGGATGGTTGTTTGTCTTGTTGCATGGATTTAATTTTCAATAAGCAAGCAGGTAAAATGAACCAGTACGGACCGACGTAGGCCTTTACCCTTGATGCAGGAAGATAATGCGTTTTTTTTAACGATCAGCATGACAAGTAAGCAAAGCTGCTATACAACGTTTCGGACTGGCACGTTGAGTAAAAGCGGAAGGAATAGATATACACCGAAGGTTTCAACAGGATTTGAGATAGACCAGAAAAACAGGACATGGCAGGATGGGACAGCTCGTAAGCCGGAAAGAATATGGCGCCAACAAACTTTCCCGATTTACATTCAATCGATCTGCCGATTCCCGGAATAAAAAAAGGCTTTACAGTGTGTAAAGCCCTGACGAAAGCAAAAATCCTTTCTATTTGTGTTTCTTGGCCGAATCAATGTTCGCCTTAACAGCTGAATCTTTTTTCTCGACCGTATTTTTCATGGCATCAGCTGAAGAGTCAATCTTGTCTTTCCGTACATCAGCAGCAGAGTCGATTTTATCTTTCTGCTCGCTGGCTACAGAGTCCATTGAATCTTTCCTGTCTGCCGGTGTGTTTGCGCTGTTGCTGCAAGCTGCAAACGTAGCAGCGGTAGCCAATACCAGAAATAACTTCTTCATGGTTTTCGTTTTTGAGGTTTTAAATAATACTATTAATACCTGCAAATTCGAAACGTAACCCATTTTGCGAAGAATTTTTCAGGCAGCTTTCCTTCAGTCAAGAGAAATCTCCTGCTCTTTCAGCAAAGCGACCACATCACGGATGATGTGAAAATTTCCATCCATTTTACCCCGAAGGGAAACAGGCTGGCCATTTTGCAGGGTAAACTTCAACTCGTGAGGGATATTCGCCACCTGCCGCTCACTTTCAGACAGGCAGGGCTTCAGACTATAATGATCATCTTCTTTACAAACATCGAAAGCAACGTTATGCTGACGAATAACGCCACCAGACTGTTTATAGGGGACAAGGATCTCTACGGTGGTGATTTTCTGGTTCATGAAGTGTGTTTATCGGAATGAGTGGAATATCTTCTATCCTTAAACCTTTTATCGTTGCCTAATTTCCTTTATCGGAAGGATAATTTTCGTGCCATTTCACACCTTTTCCAATGAAATGATGCTAAAAATTTGAAAAATGATAACGCTGAGTTACATTAACTTTTTCACGCATTCAAGACACGACGAGGCGCAAAAGATTATGACTGCTTCAGCCGGCAAAGCGGAAAGGGGGTCAAAAGAGAAGATGAAAAAGAGAGAAAGGATGATGGTGGTTGCCTGTGAACAACATCGATTCCCGGCGGACAATAATAATAGACACCAAAAGGTCCAAGAGCCAAATAATCCGTATCAAACCGAGATCCGAAATCTAAAAGCGAGCTTAACCTTACCGGGCCAGAACAGGTCCATTACTTCGACTTAACGAGAAGGATCACCGCATTTGCTGATTGCTCAACAGGATACAAGGCATTAACACACTGGCTTTCTCACATAGTCAGGCAACTGACCTGTGCGAATTAGTTTTCACAAGATCAGTGAAACGGCTTTCAATGGGAAGGGTAGCGAAAGAACTAGTACCGGCCTGGTGCCGATTTCAAATTGGGTTGGTTTTACATTGAACGAGGTGATTTTACAACGAGGCCTGGAACGAAAAAGAAGAAGTTGACTGATACTGAATTTTACAGTTTGGCTTTTCAGGAATTGGACAATTTCAAAAACTTATTAGACGGTTTTCTTTTGGATAAATCGGTTTTCAACAGGATTGGATGGCATTGATACAACGATCAATCAACTTCTAAAACAAATGTACAAACACCCGTCACCCGTAACAAGGGCAGATTTTCCCTATTTCAGCCCCATGGTTATTACGCCTAACTGTCGTAAACAACCGTAAATCACAATCGTAGATCTACGTATTTAAAAGTGGAGCAAAAACAAAAATGCCCCGGCTTCGGGGCATTCTTCTGTAACTTCTTTTCGTTATTAGAACGGCAGATCGTCCGCTACATCAGATCCAATTCCGGCCGGAGAAGACTGCTGCGCCTCCTGTGGACGGCCTGCAGATTCGTTGCCTCCGAGTCCGCTACCTTCCCCACGGCGGCCTAACAGTTGGATATCCCGTACCCGCAGTGAAAGCGAGGCGCCGGCAGTGCCGTCGTTACGGGTAAATGAACGTACCTCGGGAGCGCCTTCCACAAACACCTGCGTACCTTTTTGCAGATAGGGTGCAATGGCAGTGCGGTCGGTCCAGTAAGCACAATCAACCCAGGTTGTTTTTTCCTGGTTGTTGCCCTGGCTGTCCCTGTACTTTTCAGTGTGGGCCACTGTGAAGTTGATCACATTTTTACCGTTAACAGTGTTAACGACGCAATCTTTACCCAGATTGCCGATAATTTGCATTTTAATCATAGTGCTCGAAATTTAGTCTAATAATGCGCCCAAGATACAGCTATTATAGCATAGTTTGCTCAAAAATGGCCACCCTTTTCTAAAATTTTTAGCACAAAAAACGCCTTTCATTTTCCTTTTTTTTGTGAGTCTTTTAAGCACCCAGGCTTGGGTCCCATACCGTTGGAAAAGGCGAATGCCGATGCACAAAAGACGCTATCAAAACCACGAACCGCAATCCCTAAACTCCAAACTTCTTCTATCTTCGCCGGCATGAAAGTTTTCAAGTTTGGAGGTGCTTCGGTCAGCACGGCAGAACGGATCAGAAATGTGGGTAAGATTCTCCGGCAATACCGTGGTGAAAAAATCCTGGTGGTGGTGTCGGCGATGGGTAAAACCACCAACGCCCTGGAAAAAGTTGTGACTGCATTTTACGAAGGGAAAAAAGACGAGGCTTTGGACTTGTTTTCTGCCGTAAAAGAAAGCCACAATGAGGTTTCTGCCCAGCTCCTTGGCCAGCCGCTCTCCCAGCTTACGGATTTTTACACGGAAATCGAATGGCTGCTTCATGACAGGCCGGTGCAAAGTTTCGATTACTATTATGACCAGATCGTTTGTGTCGGCGAACTTCTCTCCTCCTCCATCGTCAGCCACTACCTCACGACTGCCGGCGTCAAAAATGACTGGCTCGACGTCCGCGACATTTTCCGGACCGACGATAATTTCCGCGATGCACGCATCGACTGGACTATTACAGCGCAAAAAGTAAAAGAACAGGTGGAACCGCTTTTTTCCGGTTTCAACATTGTCCTCACGCAGGGTTTTATCGGTGCAACCGACGAAAACGAAAGCACCACGCTGGGGCGAGAAGGAAGCGATTATTCGGCCGCTGTTTTTGCCAACCTGCTCAATGCCGAAAGCCAAACGATCTGGAAGGATGTTCAGGGCGTTATGAATGCCGATCCCAAGATCTACAGCGAAGCGCAATGGATCCGTGAATTGAATTACCGCGAAGTGATTGAAATGGCGTTTTATGGGGCGCAGGTGATTCACCCCAAAACCATTAAGCCACTGCAAAACAAAGGCATCCCGCTTTATGTCAAATCATTCCTTCATCCCGATGAAGAAGGCACCTGCATCCATAGCCGGCAAGTTGCCAACCTGCCGCCCATCATTGTGTACAAAGCCGACCAGGTGCTGGCTCAACTGACGGCGAAAGACTTTTCATTTGTCAGTGAAGGGTTGACGGCAGAGGCCTACCGTATCTTAACCGACCTGAAACTGAAACCCAACCTGACACAGAATGCGGCCATCAGCCTTCTGTGTGTGCTGGATGATCGCAGCGATAAAGTGGAAGCGTTTGCCCTGAAAGCAAGCGAAAAATTTGAGGTTAGCGTGATGAAAAACCTGACGCTTCTGACCATCCGCCATTATACAAAAGAACTGGTGGAGAAGCTGACCGCTGGCTTCGAGATCGTCTTGCAGCAGCAAACACCGGAAACCGTACAAATGCTGCTCGCCACAAAAGCCTGACGATTTAACGCCAGCTGGCAAATGATGGACGTTCGTGGCAGTAATGAATAGAGCAATCAGAAATTCTCTTTTTTCACCATTGATCATTCACCATTCATAAACCAGCAACTTTATTAAAGAGTCAACATACCATATCTTACCCTTTCATCACACACTGAAACTTTTCGTCATGAAAAAATGTTTCCTCGGTCTCGCATTTCTTTTTGTTTACGCAGCCACCGAAGCGCAAACTCCCGGCAAGACGTCGGGACAGGTTTTACTTTCCAACGGGTGGCGGTTGTCGCCGGCCGGCAAGAGTATTACGCTGGGTGACCTGCCGTTGAATATCGCTGTTTCGGCATCCAAAAATTTCCTGGCAGTAACCAACAACGGTTACAGCGACCAGTCGATCCAGATCATCGATGTAGCGAAAGGCAAAGTCATCGACAGCATGCCGATCAGCAAAAGTTGGTACGGATTGAAATTTGCAGCCAACGACAAAGCCCTTTATGCCTCCGGCGGTAACGACAACCGGATCAACCGGTATGCGTTTGCAAATGGGAAACTGAAGTTGACGGATTCTTTCCTGCTTGGCCCCAAACTTCCGCGGCTCATCTCCCCTGCGGGAATTGACGTGGACGACAGCCGGAACCTGCTCTACACGGTCACCAAGGAAAGTGATAGCCTCTACGTGTTCGACACAAAATCAAAAGCGCTTATCAAATCGCTTCCCATTGGTGGCGAAGGATACACCTGCCTGCTTTCACCCGACAAAAAAAAGCTCTATGTCAGTTGCTGGGGCTGTGACCAGGTCAAGATTTTCGATACGCAGAAACAAGCGTTTATTGACTCCATTAAAGTGGGCGACAACCCAAATGAGTTGCTTTTGTCCCGCAACGGCGCCTGGCTCTTCGTGGCCAATGCCAACGACAATAGCGTATCGGTGATTGACACCAAAAAGACTGCAGTCGTGGAAGTGTTGAATTCAGCTCTTTACCCCGATGCGCCTCCCGGTTCAACAGCCAATGGCCTTGCCCTGAGCGAAGATGGGAAAACGCTTTTCATTGCCAACGCCGACAACAACTGCCTGGCCGTTTTTGATGTAACAAAACCCGGCGCCAGCCAGTCGAAGGGCTTTATCCCAACAGGTTGGTATCCGACAAATGTGAAAGTTATCGGCAAAACGATTTACGTCACCAACGGGAAAGGCCTTTCCTCGCTGGCAAATCCCTATGGCCCAACACCGGTTGCATCGAGCCAAAAAGTGATTTACCAGGGAGGCGACACCACCAAGCCTGCCAAGGTGCAGTATATCGGTGGATTATTCAGGGGAAGTCTGAGCATTATACCCATGCCGGCTGCCCAAACACTGGCTGCATATTCACGCCAGGTATACCAGAATACGCCCTATAACAAGAAATCAGAAACGACAGCACTGGTGGAAAAAGGCAATCCCATCCCCTCGACAAAAGGAGAAAAAAGCCCCATCAAATACGTCTTTTATATCATCAAGGAAAACCGTACGTACGACCAGGTGCTGGGCGACATGAAGGAAGGTAACGGTGATCCCTCCTTGACATTTTTCGGCGAGAACATAACTCCCAACCAGCATGCCCTGGCAAGGCAGTTTGTTTTGCTGGACAATTTTTATTGCAATGCCGAAGTGAGTGCCGACGGGCACAACTGGAGCCTGGGCGGTTATGCCACGGATTACCTGGAGAAAACCTGGCCCACCTCCTACGGTGGTCGCGGAGGGCATTACGATGCGGAAGGCAACCGGGAAATCGCCAACAACAAGGGCGGTTTTTTGTGGGATTTCTGTAAGCGTGCCGGTGTCAGTTACCGTACGTATGGCGAGTTTGCCGATGACTACCAGCCAAACATCCCGGTGCTGAAGGATCATTTTTGCCCATTCTATACAAGCTGGGACCAAAAAGTGCGGGATACTACCCGCTTTAACCAGTGGCGCAGGGATTTTGATTCCATGCTGGCGATCAACAAAGTACCGCAATTGAATACGCTTCGTTTCATCAACGATCACACGGAGGGCCTGGCGAAAAACAGGCCAACGCCGTTTGCCCACGTGGCCGACAACGACCTGGCCGTCGGCATGTTCGTGGAATACCTGAGTCGTTCACCCATTTGGAAAGAAACAGCCATTTTCATTGTTGAAGATGATGCGCAAAATGGCGCCGACCACGTGGATGCGCACCGCACGACTGCCTATGTCGCCGGTGGATTTGTAAAGCGGGGATTCGTAGACCATACGATGTATTCAACCACATCCATGGTACGCACCATCGAATTGATTCTTGGCTTGCCGCCTATGTCGCAGTACGACGCCGCGGCTACGCCGATGTGGCGTTCGTTCTCGACCAAGGCCGACCTCTCTCCTTTTAAGGCCCTGCCTAACCGGGTAGATCTTGGTGATAAAAATATTGCTATGAATGAATGGCAGCGCCGTTCCGAGCTGTTTAACCTGGCCAAGGAAGACGCGGTTCCGGACCTGGAATTCAACCGGGTGCTCTGGCACGGAATCAAAGGTGATCATGTTCCGTTTCCTGCTCCAAAGCGGGCCGCCTTTCTGAAAGTGAAGGAAGAAAAGGATGACGATGATTAACAGAAGGGTTCCCAACGAAAAAGCCTCCATCAGTATAAAGGATGGAGGCTTTTTTATCAGGTAGTCGCTCTATCCTGTCACGAATCAGGATGACACAAGTACATCTGCAATGTGCATGGTCCGCAGGTCATATTGTTTGGCATCGATGTAACCCTGCAAATGCATCAGGCATGAGAGATCTGTCGAAATCAGGTAACTGGCTCCTGTCGCCAATGCATGCTCCACTTTTTGCTCGGCCATGGCCACAGAGATCGGCTCAAACTTTACAGCGAAAGTTCCGCCAAATCCACAGCAGGTTTCCACATCTTCCATCTCGACCAACTCGAGACCTTTTACATTTTGCAACAGTTTGCGGGGCTCGTTTTTGATCCGGCACTCCCGCAATCCTGCGCAGGAATCATGGTAAGTTGCCTTACCGTTTAGCTCCGCGCCAAATTTCGTTTGCCCGAGCTTGTTGACAAGGAATTCCGAAAATTCGAAAATATGGCCGGCAACAGCATTGACGTCATTTTGGTACGAAGAACCTTCAAACAGTTTTTGATAATAATTCCGTACAAATCCTACGCAACTGGCACTGGGCGCAACAATGTATTCAGCGCCACTAAAATCTTTGAGAAATTTTGTACAAACCGCTTTGGCTTCGTCCCAAAAACCGGCGTTGAAAGCCGGTTGTCCGCAACAGGTTTGTTTGGGATTGTACTGTACTTCGCACCCGGCTTTTTCCAGGATGCGCACCATGTTAAATGCCGACTGAGGAAAAAGCTGGTCGACAAAACAGGGAACAAAAAGCTGAATTTCCATCAGTAGCCGCCTTCTTTTAAACGTTGATTAAGCGCCATCATCTTCAGGGCAGTGATTGCCGCTTCCTCGCCCTTGTGGCCGTGCACGCCGCCAATCCGTTCCCGGGCCTGCTCCATGTTGTCGACCGTCAGCACGCCAAAAATGACCGGTACCTGCATGTTCAGGTTCAACTCGGTCACCCCGCTGGTTACGGCCTGGCACACGTACTCGAAATGCGGTGTGCCGCCACGCACCACACAGCCAAGTGCAATAAACGCGGTTGGGGCATTGTTGTGGGTCCAGCACTGTTGAACGGCAAACGGAATTTCGACTGCCCCGGGTACCACGATCGTGCGGTTGTCGATTTGGTATTGATCAAAAATCCGCTTGCAGCCATTTTCAAGTTCATCAACAATCTCACTGTTCCACTCTGTTTTCACCAAAACAACAAGGGCATCCTTGATTTCCCGGATGCCCTCGATCTGTTCTAGCAATTTGCTGTTTGCAACATCTGCCATTCGTATAAAGTTTGCAGCTCGCACATCCACTGGTTTACGAGGAGTTGTCCGCCAACTTGTGAACCCGTAATACAGTGAACTGCTTAACTGATTTATTCTACGTTATAAACGCCGTTTTGTGCCAAGTACTTTTCCGCTTCGAAACCCCACTGCGTCTGAGCGTATTTTGTTTTCACTTCTTTATACAGCTCAATTGCCTGATTTTTATCATTGAGCACTTTGTCGGCCAGGTAGCCGGCCAGGAAAAGTGCTTCAGAAGCCGCTACATCGTCTTCTTCAAACGTTTTTGCTGCATTCTTGTACTGTTCGATGGCGTCTTTGCCTTTGCCCTGCTCGGCATAGGCATCGCCCAAAAGTTTGGCCGCTCTGGCCTTGATCTGAGGTGCCTCGGTGCTGAAATCTTTCAGGTAGCGTACGGCTTTGTCAAAGCTTCCTTTTTTCAGGTAAATCGCGCCGGCATAAAACTTTGCCAGCTCACCGGCTTTGGTTCCGCCATACTGGCTGATGATTTTTTCAAAACCGGCATACTGGCCATCACCGTTCAGGGCTTTGTCCAGCGAATCCTGGCCGTAATATTCCTGAGCACGAAAGATGGCGTCGGCTGCTTTTTTCTCTTTGGGACCAACAATGAAATTCTTATAAGCGAGGAAACCACCAACCACCAGGATGATTGCGCCTAACGCAATCGAAATGGTTTTGCCAAAGCGGCCCCAAAAATCTTTTGCACGTTCGATGACTGCATCACTTTCTGTGGTATGCGGACGTGCACTTTTTACTTCTGCCATTGAGATGTGTTTTACTAGGTTGTTTTAGTCGGTTATAAATGGATAGTTCTGGTCAACATATATGTCTTTCAGCACCTCGCTGTCGTCTGGCCATGGACTTTCCTCGGCAAATTTCACACTTTCTGTTACAGCAGCATCCACTCTTTCGTTAATTGCCCTGATTTCGTCTTCGGTTGCGAACTTGTTGTCGTAGATCGTCGACAGCAGGGCCTGGATCGGGTCTTTTTGCTTGTATTCTTCTACTTCCTCTTTGGTCCGGTATTTCTGCGGGTCAGAGATGGAGTGGCCTTTGTAACGGTAGGTTTTGATCTCCAACAGGGTTGGACCATCGCCTTCACGGGCTCTTTTTACCGCTCTCGACACACCTTCGTGCACGGCTTCGGCACTCATGCCATCGATGGTATCGGCCGGCATTTCGTAGGCGTCGGCCAGCTTATAAATGTCGATGATATTTGAGGTTCGCTGTACCGATGTTCCCATTGCGTAGTGGTTGTTCTCGCAGATGAAGATTACCGGCAGTTTCCACGTCATGGCCATGTTAAACGTTTCGTGCAGTATCCCCTGGCGGGCAGCTCCATCACCAAAAAAGGTCAGGCACACATTGTCTGTGCCCTTGTACTGCTCGGCGAAGGCGATACCGGCACCGGTACCGATTTGCGCTCCCACGATCCCATGACCACCAAAAAATTTCACATCCTTACCAAAAAAGTGCATGCTTCCGCCCTTTCCTTTGGCGCAACCCGTGGCCTTGCCATACAGTTCGGCCATGCAGGAGTTTACCGAAACACCTTTGGCAATCGCCAACCCGTGGTCGCGGTAAGCCGTAATAAATGCATCGTCGGGTTTGGTGGCGGTCATACATCCGGCAGCGATAGCTTCCTGCCCGACATAAGCATGGAAAAAGCCGCGGATTTTGCCTTCCATTTTGTATTTCTCTTCAGCCATCAGTTCGAACTGGCGGATGAGTTGCATTAACTCGTACCAGTACAGGTAGGTCTCTTTGGTGTATTTTGTAGCCAAGCTAAAAAATTTGAGTGGCAAAAATAAGGGAAACGATATATAGTTGGATCGCCCGAGTTTTGGCGTTGGCGTTAAATGAATCCTTGAATTGGCCCCTTGCGGCGTCGTGTGGGTTTTGCGGCTGGATTTTGACCGTAATTCATTACCTCGCGGCGACCGGGGAAACAGCGTCCCCGGTGACCGTCTCCCGTTTTAATAGGTTGATACCGATGGCACAGGAA
Source organism: Flavisolibacter nicotianae (assembly GCF_003628535.1). Classification (GTDB taxonomy): domain Bacteria; phylum Bacteroidota; class Bacteroidia; order Chitinophagales; family Chitinophagaceae; genus Flavisolibacter; species Flavisolibacter nicotianae. The sequence continues at coordinate 128,668 of NZ_RBCI01000005.1, read as the reverse complement.
AGGCATTTGCGGTGGGAACAGTATTCGTTTTTCAGCTCGATCAGAGCCTGCGATTCGAATGCAGAAGCCGCCTTTATCCGCAGGCCGGCAAAGCCTCCGGTGATGGCGTTCTTTTCCGGCGCCAGTTCTTCCAGCCACCGGAGCGCTTTTTCTTTGTGTCGCTCCTCTTTGTGGTAAAGCCCAAAAGCATACAATATGGGAATCATGGCATTGATTAAAATCGTGTCGACGGTTTCGGCGCCAAGGCTCTTCTTTTTAAAGGACGATGCCTGGTGAAAAGTATAGTGGTAATGCCAGAAATCGTTGGCGGTAACCTGGAATATTTCCCGGATCGCAGACAAGTTTTCTGCTTCGACAACACGGGAGAAAAGGTGCGTGGATTGGTGAACAAGGGTTGCGAGCTGCGCAAGCCGGATGGTTGGAAACGCTCCGGGCCGCATCCGCAAAAATTGCAGGGCCAGCGGAACCGGGACGAGGGAAAGCTTTTTCTGTAAAAACTGGTACTCCCGCCGGAGCAGTTGCGGATAGCTGTCAGAGAATTCTTCGTTCAGCAAGCCGGCCTGGCCAAAAAGCAGGGCTTCAACCTGGTGAATGGATGATCGGTGTTTGGCCAGCACACCTAACGAAAGCGACCGGGCAACCGCTTCAAAGGCATCGCTGTTGACTTTCATTCCGAAGTTACGGGCCAGCAGCCACCAAAAAGTTTCTTCCCAATGCATATTGCTTTCCTCGAGCAGGTGCAAAATATGGCCGGCCTTGCGTTGCAGCCGCTCTGCCAGCAGGCGTTCTTTCCACGAGACCCAAACCAAGTCGCTGACGGTAGCGATGGAATTTCCGCAGGGAACAAAGTTGTCGGCGTTCAGCAGGGCATTGTACCGTTCAAGCAAAAGTGTCGATATCCTCGGCTCCAGTTCCAGCACCGGAATCGCATGATCCAGGGTTTTATCGTGCTGAAATACAACGTGCAAAATGACATTGGTGTACTGCCTGTCGGCCTGGTGACCATGTTTTTCCCAGTCGGAGGTTTTCATGTGCACCTCCACGTTACCGAAAAACGTCGTTTCCCCGATCCTGATTTTGGCACCGGTAAAATCGGGGCCGCTGTTTTTGTTCTGTGTACCCGGGAAAAGAATGGAAATCGCTTCGCCTTCGCTGGTGGTAAGATTGGCGCCGTTGAAATAACCAAACTGCCAGATGAATTGAAGCAACCGTTCGCCCCCCATGTCTGTGAAGGGAAGCGGAAGACTCGTGGCGGCCTTTGTCTTTTCTTTTTTCATTGCCACGATAAAATAAAAAGAATATTACATATGTAAAAGCCCCGGTGAAGATTGACCTGTTCGTTCCCTGATTTTATTTAAAAGTCTTCGAGTGCCTGGACCACCCTGCTTACAGGCAATCCCATGACATTGTAAAAATCGCCGCTGATCGTTTTGATGCCGACGACACCGATCCACTCCTGGATGGCATAGGCACCGGCTTTGTCGTATGGCTTGTATTTGTCCACGTAAAACGCCAGTTGCTCGAATGAGAGAGCATGAAATTCAACATCCGTCACGTCGGCAAAATCAATTTCTTTTTCACCGTTCGTAATCACAACGCCTGTGATGACCTTGTGGTGCTGACCGCTCAGTTTTTGGAGGATCGCCAAAGCATCCTCGCGGTCTTTCGGCTTGCCAATGATCTCCTCTCCCAGCACAACGATGGTGTCGGCAGCGAGGATGGTCTTGTCGGATTGGCTACGCACGGCTGCGGCCTTTTGCCGCGCAATGTGAATCGCCACTTCATTCGGCGTGAGCCCTTCCGGGTAGGTTTCTTCCGTGGGCACGACCAGAATTTCAAAATCCACTTCGGCCCATTCCAGCAATTGTTTCCTGCGGGGCGACTGCGAGGCTAAAATGATCGTTGCCATGGTTTAAAAATAAAAAAGGAAAAAAATCATCGATAAAATTCCGGTGAACATGACCCATTTGGTGGCGTTGCTCAAAAAAGCAAAGTCGCGGTTACGGTAAGCTTTCCGAAGTTTCTGGAGGATGTAAAGCAGCGGCAGGATCACCAGTAGAAGACTGTAAACCACCGACGGCCACCAGCCGAACTGCAACACATAAAACTGGAGGATAACCAGCGTTCCTACCAATACGCTGATCCAGATGGCAGTGTAAACCTTTGTTGTGCGAATGCCGGCAACGATGGGAAGGGTTTTGCAGCCATACCGCGAATCGCCTTTGATGTCTTCCATGTCTTTGATCGCCTCCCGGATCAAGGAAATGATGAAGGCAAAACCGGCATACAAAAAGGCAAGGCGGAAAAATTTCACCGAAACCGGGTCGGCGGTATTGAATGCATTGCTCGGCGAGGAAAACGCAAAAAACAGGACGAGGATGGTCCAGGCCGTCAGCAGCGAGATCACCACGTTCCCGATCAGCAACTGACGCTTGAACGATGTGGAATATAGCCACAATAGCAAAACGCAAACAAGATTGGCCAGGATAATATACCAATATGCCCGCCCTACAGCAAAAGCTGTAAGCAAAAGTCCGAGGAAACTGAGCAGCAAGTGCCAGAAAATGGCCCATCGCCTGTTGATAATCCGGCCAATGACATTCCGGTCAGGCTTGTTTACCTGGTCGATGTTCAAGTCAAAATAGTCGTTGATAATATAACCGGCAGCCGCAATGAAAACCGAGGCCAAAACAAGGAGGATAAGCCGCCGGAAATCGTGCCCATGGTAAAGCGGGTAATAAATGCAAAAATAAAACAGCGCCTGTGTCAGCACAATGAAGACAAGGTTTGGCCACCGGATCAGCCTCAAAAAAGCATTGACTAGATTCATGCAGACAGCTTAACGTGATGAAACTTCGATTGTGTAGTGCCAATGCCCGTTTAGCTTCAGCACTTTTTCAATTACTTCCCGCACGCAGCCCTTGCCGCCTTTAACCGACGAGATGAATTTCGAAACCATTTTCACCTCCGCCACTGCGTCTTTCGGGCAGCACGACAGTCCGGCTTTCTCCAACACCGGGATATCCGGCAGGTCGTCGCCCATATAAAGAATTTCGTTCCAGTTGAGACCAAGCTGCTCCCGGATGGTTTCGAAGAATTTCAGTTTATCCTTCAGGCCCAGGTGAATTTCTTCCACTCCCAGGTATTGCAATCGCCGGATGACCGGTTCGGAAGACCCCCCTGAAATAATGAAGACCCTGTAGCCGTTGCGAAGGGCCATCTGCAGGGCGAGGCCATCTTTGACATGCATTTGTCTAGCCTGCAGGCCGTTCTCCAGCAGCAAGACCGTGCCATCGGTCAGCACGCCGTCAACATCAAAAACAAAAGTGGTGATCCCTTTAAAAAGTTCAAGAACATTCATAAGCTTGAGTGTGCAAATAATGGTGGCGAAAATACCGGAGGAAGCCAAAAGTCAATCCGCAAACACCAAAAAGGTTTCAATCACGTGCTGCAAGGGACAAATTCTTGCTTGATCGTTTACAGGTCCCTTTCAACAAATATCCCAATATCCAATATCCCAATTTCTTTCCTACCGGCTTTGCCGGATGCTTTCCGTGAATTGTTCGTACAGCCGCCGTAGCTGCGGGTAGTTCTGCAGCAGCGCCAGGTGTTTTTCAATAGTCACGGTGTCGTTTCGAACAGCCGGTCCCGTTTGAGTCTGTGATGGCGAAATCTCATCCAGCCGCGCCGCTGTTTCTTTGATCAGCGGGAGCAAAAGGTAGAAATCCAGTCCCTCCTCTTTACAATATCTTTCTACCAGTGTATACAAGTGATTGGTGAAATTATTCACCATTACGGCTGCTAGGTGAAGCTTCAGGCGCATTTCGTCGCCGGCAACGAATACCCTGTCCGAAACAGTATGGGCCAGCACATCGAGCAGTTCCAACGTGTACCGGTCGCTTGCATCGATGATGATGGGAATTTCCGGAAGATGACGCACTTCTTTCTTCAGGCTTTGCAGCGGGTACAGCACACCGTAATGGTCCGATTTCCCTTTCAAAACATCCAGGGAAACCGAAGCGGCCGTATGCACCACCGTTTTACCGGCCAGTTGCAATTCGTGAAAAACCTCTTCGACGGCAATGTCCGAAACAGCCAGGATATAAAGGTCTGCATGGCGGTTGACCACATTCCAGTAGTTGGTCGACTCCGTATCCAGTTCGTACGCCAGTTCACTGGCTGCTTTGCTGTCACGCCCAAAGACCTGGACAATGCGATGCCCGGCGCCCCGGAGTTTGCGTCCCAATACCGTTGCCGTATTGCCTGTGCCAATGATCACAATATCCATAACCGTAAGCTGTTCGATTTTGCAGTTTGTGAATCGAAGGTAATTCAAAGCACCGTCTTTCACACGGCGCAAGAGGGGCAACATTCGCCTTGCTGCCTGTAGGCCGGTTAGCCGAAAACCGCGAACTTCGGAAATCAAACAAGTCGCAAATGGGATTGGTCAAACAAATCACGATTGGTTATGTACGAACGCAGTTGGCCCTGTTGAGCAAAATTTCAAAACGCAAGGCTGCCCAAAAAGCGCTGGAACTCTTCACCACTCCTCCCACAAGAGTCTCCAAAGAATTGCCGCCCGTTTTTCAGAAAGCCGAAGTGATACATTTCGTGTTCCAGGGCGTTAAGATCGTGGGCTATCGCTGGAACCATCCCCAACAAAAAAAAGTTCTCATCCTCCACGGATTTGAATCAAGTGTGGTCAATTTCGATAAATACGTTGGCCCGCTTCTGAAGAAAGGCTATGAAGTGCTGGCATTTGATGCGCCGGCCCACGGGAAAAGCGGCGGCAAAATCATCAATGCTGTCGATTACAAAAACTTTATCCTACACATCCTGGCGACCTATGGCCCCATCACCTCGTTCGTCTCTCATTCGTATGGCGGGCTGGCGCTCAGCCTCGCCCTGGAAGAAACGCCGCATGACGAAAGCTGGAAAGTGGTATTTATTGCACCGGCAACGGAATCCGTCACGGCCACAAAGCAATTCTTTTCCCTTGTGCGGCTTGACGGGGAGGTCAAAAGCGAGTTTGAAAAACTGATCGAGGAAGCCAACGGCAAACCGCTTTCCTGGTATTCGGTGGCAAGGGCAGCTGCCCATATCAGGGCACAGGTTTTGTTTCTTCAGGACAAACAGGATTTACAAACGCCTTACAGCGATGTGGAACCGATCATAAAAAAAGGATATCCGAATTTCAGGTTTGTGATCTCGGATGGACTGGGGCACCGCAGAATTTATAAGGATGCCTCGACGATTGAAACCATCATGGCGTTCCTGTAAACCACTGTCATTCGATACTTCGAAACGAAATAGTAAGCAATGCAAAAACATTACACTTACCTGGCCCTTGGCGACTCCTATACAATTGGCGAATCGGTCGAACTGCAAAACAGCTTTCCTTACCAGACCGTTCAGCTGTTGCGCAAACAGGGCTTTGAGTTTACCGCACCTGAGATCATTGCTAAAACCGGCTGGACCGCGGAAGAACTGGACAACGCGGTTTCCCACTATTCGTTTTCGCCGAAGTATGATTTCGTTACCCTGCTCACAGGTGTGAACAACCAATACCGCGGACAAGATATTATTCTGTATAAGGAACAGTTTGAAACCCTGTTAAAGAAAGCGCTAGACCTGGCGGGCGGGAAAAAGGAACACCTTTTCATTCTTTCGATCCCGGATTACAGCACGACCCCGTTTGCACGGTCAAAAGAAGTGGACAAAATCAGCAAGGAAATCGACGAATACAATAAGCTCAACAAGGCCCTGTCCATTCAGTACAAAATCCCTTACATCGATATCAACGAAAGCACGGCAGCTGCAAAAGATCCGGAAAGCCTTGTGGCAGAGGATGGTTTACATCCGTCGGCAAAAGCCTATGGCAAATGGGCTAAAAAACTGGCCGAAGCCTTTGCCAAACTGGTAAAAAAATAGAGACGTTCCGGTAGACCGCAAACGAACGAATCCGACCGAAGTTTTCAATACAGGTCGAAGTTTTTAACCTGGAAATCTCCTGGCGGTTTTTCTCATCCACTAAAATTTTTAGCAAAGATTCGCACAGCGCATCCACCCGTAAATTGATTTTGCCTTATACTTGCATGTTCGGGGGGCCTACTCCCGACCCTAAATTTGAGGTATGCCGAAGAATCTGTTGATCGTAGAGTCGCCAGCCAAAGCAAAGACCATTGAAAAAATCTTAGGCCCTGATTTCGAAGTGAAAAGCTGCTTCGGTCACATTCGTGACCTGAAGAAAGACGACATGGGCATTGATATACGCAACAACTATCGTCCCACTTATATTGTTCCGGATGAAAAGCAAAAAGTGGTGAGCGAATTAAAAAGTATTGCCAAGCGGAGCAAGGAAGTCTGGCTGGCAACGGATGAGGACCGCGAAGGAGAAGCCATTAGCTGGCACCTTTGCGAAGTACTCGGACTGGACCCGGAAAAGACCAAGCGAATTGTTTTCCACGAGATCACGAAGCCTGCGATCAAGAAAGCTGTTGACCATCCCCGTACGGTGGATATGAACCTGGTCAATGCACAGCAGGCACGCCGTGTGCTGGACAGGATCGTGGGGTTTGAACTCAGCCCGGTCTTGTGGCGCAAGGTGAGTGTAAAAAACAACCTCAGTGCCGGCCGGGTACAAAGCGTGGCTGTTCGGCTGATTGCCGAAAGGGAGCGGGAGATCAATGCCTTTGCTGCCCAAAGTGCTTACAAGGTGGAAGCCATTTTCAATGCGCCGGATGCCAACAATCGCTCTGTTTCCTTCAAAGCCGAAGGCACCCGCTTTTCAAAAGCGGAAGACGCCGAGCAGTTTTTAAAGGAATGCATCGGCGCTACCTATAAAGTAAAAGATGTACAGGTAAAGCCTACCCGCCGCTCCCCCTCTGCCCCCTTTATCACCTCAACCCTGCAGCAGGAAGCAAGCCGCAAGCTGGGTTACGGCGTGAGCCGCACCATGCTGCTGGCGCAAAAGCTTTACGAAAACGGGCATATCACCTATATGCGTACGGACAGTGTGAACCTGAGCCAGACAGCGATGGACGATATAAAGTCCGCCATCACGCAGTCGTACGGCGAACGGTACCACAAAGGCCGCCAGTTTAAAACCAAAAGTGCGTCGGCGCAGGAAGCCCACGAAGCTATCCGCCCGACGTATATGAACAATACAACCGTGAGCGACCCGGATACCCGCCGCCTGTACGAACTGATTTGGAAAAGGACAATGGCTTCGCAGATGGCCGATGCGGAACTGGAAAAGACCATTGCAAAAATCGGCGTTTCCACCAACAATGCAGAACTCACGGCCGAAGGCGAAGTGCTGAAGTTTGAAGGGTTTTTGAAAGTCTACCGCGAAGATGTGGACGATGAGGACGTGGACGGTGACGCTTCGGCGGGCTCAGGGCAGGACGCCATTCTCCCCCCGTTGCGTCCGGGGCAGGTGCTTGATTTTAAAGAAATGAAAGCTGTCGAACGCTTCACCCGGCCCCAGCCCCGTTACACGGAAGCTTCCCTGGTAAAAAAATTAGAAGAGCTGGGCATTGGCCGTCCATCGACCTATGCACCGACTATTTCGACGATCCTCAAAAGAGGCTATGTGGAAAAGCGGGATAAAGAAGGGATCCAACGGAACTACAACGTGTTTCGACTGGCCAACGACACCATCACCAAAAAAGTGGAATCCGAAAACACCGGCGCCGAAAAAGGAAAACTTTTCCCGACCGACCTGGGTTTGGTCGTCACCGACTTTTTGAAGCTTCACTTCGACGACATCATGGATTACAGCTTCACCGCCCGTATCGAGGACGAGTTTGACGAAGTGGCCCAGGGCAAAATGCGCTGGAATAAAATGATCGATGACTTCTATAATCCCTTTAAAAAAGATGTGGAAGAAACCATCGAAACGGCACAGCGAATCAGCGGTGAACGCGAAGTGGGTACCGATCCGCAATCCGGCAAACCGGTGATTGCCCGCATGGGCAAATACGGTCCGATGATACAGATCGGGACCACCGATGGTGAGGAAAAGCCTCGCTATGCCAAATTGAAACCATCGCAAAGCATTGAAACCATTGCATTGGATGATGCCCTGGCGCTGTTCGAATTGCCCAAAACGCTGGGCGAATATGAAGGCCTGGAAGTGGCGGTGAACAACGGCCGTTTTGGCCCCTATGTAAAATGGGGCGAAAGTTTCGTTTCCATTCCCCGCGGCGAAGACCCAATGACCGTTGACCTGGACAGGGCGACAGAACTGATTAAGGAAAAACAGCGGGTGGACGCACCCATTGCCGAATACAAAGGACAGCCGGTAACAAAGGGCAAAGGCCGTTTTGGTCCCTTTATCAAGTGGGGCGATTTGTTTATCAACGTGCCCAAAGCCTACAATTTCGACAACCTGTCCCAGCACGACATCAATGAGCTGATTGAAAAAAAACTGGACAAGGAGTCCAACCGTTACATCCAGCAATGGCCGGCCGAAAAGATCAGTATCGAAAATGGCCGCTGGGGTCCGTTTGTCCGTTTTGGCAAGAAAATGTTGAAATTAGGTAGAAAAGAAACTGGCGAAAAGTACAATGCTGAAGAGGCAGCCAGCCTATCTTTAGACGAAGTAAAGAAAATGGTGGAAGACCAGGTTCCCGGAGCGTTCGCTAAAAAAGCAGCGGCAAAAAAAGCCCCGGCAAAGAAAGCTGCCACCAAGAAAACCGCCGCCAGGAAAACGGCATCCAAAGGAAAGAAAACATAATTCCAACCCGATTGTGAATGAAAGAATCGAATGAAATAGAGGCGCTGTTCAAATTGCTCGACGACCCGGACAACGAGGTGTTTAGTGCCGTATCGGGTAAGCTGCTGGGTTATGGAAAACCCATTATCCCCAACCTGGAGCACCTGTGGGAAACCAGCCCCGATGAGCAGATGCAGGAGCGCATCGAAACCATCATTCACCGTCTTCATTACAATGACCTTTGCGAAGATTTCCGGCAGTGGAGCCTTTCCGGCCACCACGATATGCTGGTTGGTTCGCTGCTGGTTTCAAAATTTCAATTTCCCGATTTAAGCACCTCGCCTGTTCTGCTGGAGGTGGAAAAAATCCGGCGCAACATCTGGCTGGAGCTGAATGCCTACCTCACACCGCTGGAACAAATCCGCATTGTGACTGGAATCCTGTACAGCTATTATGGACTAAAAGGAACCGAGATCAACTATACAGAAAGCAACGACTTTTTTATCCAAAAGGTCATGGAAGCCAAGCGGGGCAACCAGTTGAGCTGCGGCATTCTTTACCTGATCCTTTGCGAACTGCTCGACATACCGGTAAAGGCAATTAATATCCCCAAACAGTTTGTGCTGGCCTTTTTCAAACCCGGGTATGGCGAGACTGAAACGAAGGATCATTATTCGAAAATTGAATTCTACATCGATCCTTCCAGCGGGATGGTTTTTACACACAAGGACATCGAAAGTTATTTCAAACGGATTTCCGTGCCGCCTGTCCCCTCCTATTTCAAACCTCTTTCCAATAAAAAAGTCATCCAGTACCTGCTGGAAGAAACGGCCAAATGTTTCGACACCGAAAAAGACGTTTACAAAAAGGAAGAACTGCTGAAAATCTCCGATTTGCTGGACTGATTACCCTCACAGGCAGATTTCCTATATTGGCAAAATGGAAACGCTGATTGACTGGAACGATTTTGAAAAGATTGACATTCGCGTAGGAACCATCCTGGATGCTACCCCTTTCCCGAGGGCTAAAAAGCCGGCTTACAGGCTAACCATCGATTTCGGACCGCTGGGTATCCGGCAATCCTCGGCCCAGATCACGCACCATTATTCGGTGGACAAGCTGAAAGGCGAACAGGTCATTGCCATTGTCAATTTCCCCCCAAAAAACATTGCCGGTTTTCAAAGCGAATGCCTGGTGCTGGGCATCTATGACGAAAGCAACGCAGTTGTTTTACTGGAACCTAAAATGCCCGTCTCAAACGGACTGAAAATCGGATGACGACCTATACTTCTTATACCCAATCGCCGCTTGGCCAATTGAAAATCCAGTGTACCGACGAAAAGGTTACAGCCGTTTTGTTTTGGGAAGCAGAAGCAGGGCGACCGGACGAGCATCCGCTGCTCGATTCCTGCAAGCAACAAATGGACGACTATTTTTCCGGTAAAAGGCAAATCTTTTCGCTGCCGCTTCAACAGGAAGGCACGGCTTTTCAGCAAAAGGTATGGGAACTGCTTTGCCGCATACCATTCGGCGCAACCATCAGCTACCAGCAGCTGGCCGACCAGTACGGCGACCGCAAGGCCATCCGGGCGGTGGCTTCTGCCAACGGCCGAAACAACCTGGCGATCATTGTACCCTGCCACCGCGTCATCGGCTCCAACCAATCGCTCACTGGTTATGCCGGAGGTTTGTGGCGAAAAAAATGGCTGCTCGAGCACGAAGCTCGTTATCACTCAGGCGTGCAGCAGCTGGGAATGGGGTTTTGACAAAGCAAACCGCTTCTCCGGTTAGCTGGACCGGAAAAATGCATCAGTAAACATGACAAAGAAAATTCTCTATCTCGACATTGACGGTGTGTTAGCCAACTTCGACGAGGCAATGGAAAACCTCAGCCCGGGAATTAACGACCCGGGCCTGCGCAGGCAACACGATGTTCACAAACAACGGGTGCTGGAACTGTGCCAATGCAACCCGACCATTTTCGAAAACCTTGCATCCATTGAAGGCGCACTGGCTTCGGTAGACCGGTTGTTCCATCTCTACGACATTTATTTTCTCTCGTCTCCAATGTGGTACCTGCCTGCCTCATTTGTCGGGAAGCGAATCTGGATCGAGAATCATTTCGGCGAAAAAGCGGTACGACGTCTCATTCTAACGCACCGCAAAGATTTGTGCATTGGCGATTACCTCGTGGATGACAGAACACTCAATGGCGCCAACCGGTTTCAGGGCCTGCACATTCACTTCGGCTCGGCAGCATTTCCCGATTGGAAAGCGACCTTGCCCTTCCTCGAGAAAGAAGCAATAAAACAGCGTGAAAGTGATGACTAGCGGTTTCCCACCGGCCGGATACCGGGTTTGTAGGGATTGTCGTACCAGGTGGCATCTATCTCCCGCACGATGGATTCGATCTGGTTGTCGATAACGTCGTGTTGCCAGTCATAATCCTGTTTGAGACTGGAACCAAAAAAGAAAGCCACCGTCTGGTAAAAACGGGCCTGCAGTCCGCCTTTGTATTCCTTGATGATTTCGTAGCAATTATTACCGGTTTGCCGGTGTACAAGTTTCATTAACACCTTTCCCTGGTACACCGAAAGATTGGTAAGCGGCTCCGTAAACTGCTGGCGCAATTCTTTTTCCTTGCTCTTGATAATGGATTTGCGTTCGCTTTTCGCCTCGATACCGATCATGCGGGCATTGATGTCGTTGATGGTTGCACCGGCTACGCGGGCATAGGGATAGGTAACATAAACGGCATTGCGCAAACGGTTGTACGCGGCCAGTTGCTTCACCATCTTTTCGTACGAGCCATTGGTGATGTACACCGGCTCCATTTCGCTGTAAGGATAGCTTTCGCCGTCGATGATGATGGCCTTCACCAGGATGGTGTCGTGTGCCCCCCATTTACCCGATGTGGTACTCTCCTGCGCCTGCACAGAGCCGGCACCGAACAGGCAGAGGAAAAGGAAGGTGAACAAGCAGCGCATAGTTAAAAATAAGCCACGTAGCAACTACTTCAATAGACAAATTTTTACTTTAAGAAGCTGTTTGCAAAAACAGAAAAACCTGGGCTGTTTCCCCGATACTGGAGGGAATCTGCAATGGTTTTAGCCCGTGATTGCCGGCTTTTTATCGCCTCGGGCTTCCGCGCTGGTTTCTTCGCGACGGGCCGGTTTTTTCGGCAGCCCACCCGGGCGGCCCTGCTGGCGGCGGTAGACCATGCTGATTAAAAACCCGATGACCGTTATGATCGTACCGGCCCAAACGAGGTTTATAAAGGGAAATTTGTAGGCTTTCAGCGTCACGTATTGCATCAGCGATTCGCTTTCCCTCAGGCCCAACTGGATTTTCCTGCCATTTACGTTTTGCAACTGCACAAGGAGGTTTTCTGCCGTCAGCGTATCGGTTTGCGGAAATGCATTGCCGTCTTTGTTGATCAGGATGGGACGGCCATTATAAACGGAACCGGTCTTGGCAAAGATTTTCAGCGTGGCAACGGAAGCGCTGTCGTTGGCTCCAAGCGGCACGTTGGGAATGTTGCGGAAAGAAGCCACGTCTTCCACCACAACAAAACCTTTGGAATAAAAGACCGTGTCGCCAATTTTTGTATCGATGGTCCTGAACGTTGTTGTGTCTTTCGATTTATTGGGATCGGGTAACGAGGTGATATAGGTGAATATGTCGTAGGTCCAATAGTGCTTGGCGTCCGGATTGGCCATCAGGCCCTGCTGGTTTTTGTAGTTGACAAACGCATTCGGCGATAGCACAAAATTTTCCTTGCCGTCTTTGCGCTGGAATTTCAAATTGTAAAACCAAAGCGGCTTTTGCGGGTGCACACTGTCTTTTTCGTAGGTCACCCAGAATTTGCCCATGTCGGTTTTGACACCTTTGATCAGCGTGAGATTTTCACCGGATTTTTCTTTGCTTTCTTTCCCGAAGTCCATAAAGATGCCCGACGTGTTGTACGAAAGCACTTCTTTCTTGGATGAAGAAATGAGGATCCCCACTAGCAGCATCGCGAATCCCACGTGGCTGATGGCACCACCGGCTTTTTTCAGGCTTCCCTTAAACCCGGTCCAGATATAACCGGCATTGGCAACCAGGGAAAACACGGCTGCAACAACACCAAACCAGATGGCCACCTGGAAGCCGGCCGTCTTATCGCGGTAATTGATATCGCCGAAATACACAACGACTGCCCCGGCAATCACTCCAACCAGCGCCGGAATCAAAAGCCGTTGTAAAAAAGCCTTTCCCGTACTCCGGTATTTAAAATAAAGACCGGTTCCGGTAAGCAGGCCAATGATGATCGCGACAAAAATCTGGATACGGTTATACGAGTAAGCAGCGTCCTCTCCCACCGCGATCGGCGTAAACAACTGCTTGCTGGTAAACAGGGATGCAAGCTTGTTGAAGACCGGGATCGAGGTCATGGCAATGATCAGCAAAGCGGAAAGAAAGAGCACCACAGAGCCTATGAACATCCAGAATTCCCGAGACGAAGCTTCTTCTTCTTTGGCAATAAACGGTATTTGTTTGTAGCGGCGGATAAAAAGCCCGGCCGCCGGCACCATGAACAGGAGCAGCAAAAACCGCAGGTGCCACTTGGTAATTCCCTCGCCGGTAAAAGCATGCACGGAGGTATCCTGCAGGTCGCCGCTGCGTGTGAGGTAGGTCGAGTAAAGAACCAGCAGGAACGACAGGAGGAAAAACAAAAATGTAGACCGGAGCGAATTGCCGGTATGACGGTAAATCACCAGCGTGTGCACGCCGGCTACCAGGACAAGCCAGGGTACCAGCGACGCATTTTCTACCGGATCCCAGGCCCAGTAGCCACCGAAGTTCAGGCTTTCATAAGCCCAGGCGGCCCCCATCATGATACCCGTTCCCAAAACAGCAGCGGAGAAAAGCGCCCAGGGCAGGGCCGCTTTGGTCCATTCGCTATATTTTTTTGTCCAGAGTCCACCAAAGGCAAATGCGAAGGGAATGATCGTCGACGCAAAACCCAGAAATAAAACCGGTGGGTGAATCACCATCCAGTAATTCTGCAACAGCGGGTTGAGGTCATTGCCATCGGTGATCAGGGAAAGATAGTCCTGGCGGAAGGCGCCGGCCATATCATGAAAAACAGGCGCATTGTCCAGAACGCCGGAATTGCGGAGAAGGACAAACGGGTTGGAACCAACCTTGATGAAGGTGAAGCCGACCAACATCGTTGCCAGCAGGAATTGCGCAAAACTGAGCACGGCCATCACCGGTCCTTCCCACTGCTTTTCTTTCCAGATAACGAGCAAGCCTAAAACACAGTGCCAGATGCTCCACAGCAAAAAACTTCCTTCCTGCCCTTCCCAAAAACAACTCAGGAGATATTTGGGCTCGAGCGATTTGCTGCTGTGCTGCCAGGCATATTTGTATTCGAAATAGTGATGGCTGATGATGTAGTAGAGAATGCCAAAAATGAAAAAGACAGAAATCACTTCTGTCAAAAAAAAGAGACGGGCCAGTTTGCGCCAGGCGAGGCTTTGTTCCGGCGATTTGGTCTGCACATGAAAAAAATACGCGACCGTCGCACCCAACGAACTGACCAGCGAAAGAAGTATAAATAAATGGCCAAGTTGCCCTGGCAGCAAATGCTCACCGATGTAATTCATCCGATCTTAATATTGAGAGGTTGTGTTGGACAGGTTCTTCTGCGCCTGCTTCATATCGTCCTTATACTTGGAAGGACATTTCGTCTGGATCTTGTTGCACTCAAAATAACCATCCCGCATGTAGCCGTTCAGGTCCAGGCCTTCCGAACGTTCCATATCGGTGATCTTGGCATTGGAGTAAACAACCTTGCGGCGCTGGCCATCGTTGTCGAAAGCGTAAAAAACCGTCAGGTTGGGATTTTTCACCGCATCGTATTCGATGGGTGCCGACTTGTCCAGCTTTGCTTTAACAACAACATACTTGTCTTTTTTGTTTTGTGCTGTATGAAAGGTTTCCTGTGTGGTCAGGTCTTTAATAAAAAACGACATGGCAATGATGCCGGCAACCACTAAACCCAAAAGAACGAGATGAAGTTTTTTCATAAAAATTTCAGCGGATGGCTTTCGCAAATGTAGCACAATTTCGTCCTGCCGAAGGTAGCGCTGATTTGATTTTCCTCATGCCAACAAAGTTTTCACATATTCAAAACGGAAAGGGCGAAAGGGAGACGGAATTCCCTGTCTTAAAACGGCACGGCGCTGCAAACTGTTGGCTGGAACACCTGTCGTTCCCATTCGGCGAATCACGTTTCAGCAATTCCCCACCGCCCTTTACCTTTGTGCCCCTTTTAAAAATCAGACATGGTTGACCTTTCTACATTCGATCCCAATGGTGCCGGCAATCCCAACAACAATATATTCGGGCTTCCCTTCGAGGAAGACGAAGCCCGCCTGGTTATTTTACCCGTTCCCTGGGAAGTGACCGTGAGCTTCGGTTCTGGCACGGCCCGCTCGGCAGAACAGTTAATGACCGCCTCCCTGCAGGTTGACCTGTTCGATCCCGCCTATCCGGAAGGCTGGAAACAGGGCTTTTTCATGCGTGAACCGGACAAAAAGGTTCTGCTGAAAAGTGACTACCTGCGCAAAGAAGCGGAATTGTATATCGACTATATTTCCAAAGGCGAGGTTGTCGGCGATAACCAGTTTATGTGCCGCACACTGAAGGAAGTGAATGAAGGAAGCGCTTACCTGAATAACTGGGTGTACCAGCAATCGAAAGCCATCCTCGACAGCGGAAAGCTGTTGGGATTACTGGGAGGAGACCACAGTACGCCGCTTGGCTATATGAAAGCCATTGCCGAGAAGTATGGTGAATTTGGCATTATCCAGATCGATGCGCACTGCGACCTGCGGGATGCATACGAAGGATTTAGCTACTCGCATGCCAGCATCATGTACAATGCGCTGAAGGAAGTACCGCAATTGAAAAAGCTGGTACAACTGGGCATCCGCGACTACTCGCTTGGCGAACACCAGTTTATAAAGGACAACAGTGACCGTGTTCGCACCTATTTTGACCAGGAAATCCGGGTTCGCCAGTACGAAGGCGAGTCGTTCCGGCAGATCGTCGAAGAAGTCATTAACCAGTTGCCCGACAAAGTCT
Source organism: Flavisolibacter nicotianae (assembly GCF_003628535.1). Taxonomy (GTDB): domain Bacteria; phylum Bacteroidota; class Bacteroidia; order Chitinophagales; family Chitinophagaceae; genus Flavisolibacter; species Flavisolibacter nicotianae. Next base: position 112,815 of record NZ_RBCI01000005.1, on the reverse strand, counting down.
ATATCTCTTTCGACATCGACGGTCTTGATCCCAAGCTTTGCCCCAATACAGGCACGCCGGTACAGGGTGGTTTTGAGACCGAGCAGGTTTTTTACCTGTTCGACAAAATCGTGAAGAGCGGCAAGCAAATCATTGGGTTCGACCTGAGTGAGGTGAGCACCAGCGAAAACGGTTGGGATGCCAATGTCGGTGCACGGGTTTTGTTTAAATTGTGCAACCTGATGGTTGCTTCAAATCCTTCGTGAGATGTACACGGTGACAGTTAAGATCGAGGGAATGGACCGGCGGCGTCGAAACACGGGGCTGGTGCATGCCATCCTGGGTTTTTTCCTGCTGATCAAGTCGTTTGACCTGTACCATTACCTGGAAAGCCGCAGCCTGGTTCCCACCCTGCCGTTTTTACTGGTAGGGGCAATGTCGCTGTACTATGCGTTTTTCCGCTCCCGGTTTGATCCTTCGGCGAAGCACAATGCGGCCCTGCGCCTGCTGCAGAGCATTACATTTTTTTCTTTTGGTTTCCTGATGCTGCGCATCGGCAAAAGCATCGACTACATTAGCCTGTTTATCTGGGCCTTTTTAACCCTGTTGCTGTTCTTTTCCGAAAAGCGGATCTTCAAAGACACGATCATTACGCTGGCCGAAAATGGCGTTCGTATTCCCGGCAGTTACCGCGACCACCTGGTACCCTGGCCGGCGCTGGAAAGTGTCGTAGTTCGGCACGACTTCATCACCCTTTTTCACAAGGGGAAAAAATACCTGCAATACCAGGTGCTGCAGGACCTTTCTGAACTGGAACTGGTAAAGATGAATGCGTTTTGCAAGGAGCAAATCGAACGGCAACCATCCCTGGCCGACAAGGAAGGCGCAACGGAAAGCGAAGCCAATCGTTAAAACCTTTATGGGGTTGTTGTAATGCGGCTTCAAAGAACGAACTTTGCCGCCTCAATTTTACCAGCATGAGTCCATTCATTCTCTATTCTGATGGCAAGGGAAATATTTTTGAAGACACTTCCCTTTACGTGGTTGGCCGGTCCGGCTGGGATGCCATGCCTGTGCCGGAAGACGAATGGATTGAACTGCCGGAAGGCGGGCAGTTGTACGAATTGCCCGGCAGAAAAGGAATCGGCATCGACGTAAAGACCGGCGAGATGCGACTTTGCGAAAAGGGCTGGGCCGTTGCTGCTTTTATTCCGCCGGCTCATACAGCATTTTACCTTGCCGCTTACGAAAGCGAGCCCAATGCTCCCACGCTTCCCCTCTTCTGCTACACTGCCGTTGGCTGGGACGATGACAAATTTTATGTGCCGGTAGTCCGTATCGAGCAGGATATCCGCCAGGAGTGCGAAGGCTTTGACGATAAAAAAGTGAAACAGGGCGTTGCAGCTTTACGCAAAGCCTATCCGCATAACCGGTTGGTGGAGCACCTGGCCAGCAATTGCGCCTTGACCTATCAATGCCCCGCAGCCCGGAACTATTTTATGGGACGATGGGAATGCCCGATCCCTTCGTCGCCGGCCTGTAATGCCAATTGCGTGGGCTGTATCTCGTTTCAACCCGAAGACGAAGCAATCGTTTCGACGCAGGACCGCTTAACCTTTAAACCAACCGCGGAAGAAATCGTTGAGTATACCGTACCGCACCTCGAGTCTGCGCCTTATCCAATCGTAAGCTTTGGCCAGGGATGCGAAGGCGAACCACTGCTGATGTGGAAGACTATCCGGGAAGCCATCCTTGAAATCCGTAAGCACACGCAAAAAGGCAGTATCAACATCAATACAAACGGCTCCGACCCGGTTGCCGTCAGGGCCCTGTGTGAGGCCGGTCTGAATTCCATCCGCGTCAGCACCAACTCCGCAAGAAGAGAATTATACATGCCCTACTACCGGCCCAACAATTACGAATTTGAAGACATCATCGAAAGCCTGAAGGTGGTGCGGGAATTCGGCGGCTGGACATCCATCAACTATTTCGTTTTCCCCGGCCTTACCGACAGTGTGGAAGAATACGAGGCTCTGCGGAAACTGATTATCGATACGGACCTCCGCATGATCCAATGGCGCAATTTCAACATCGACCCGGACTGGTACCTTGGCAAAGTCGGCGTGCACCAGTCAGGAGAACTTCTCGGTATCAAGCAGCTGATGGAATTGCTGAAAGAAGAGTTCCCACATTTGAAATTCGGGTATTTCAACCCGCCGATCGAACGCATCAGGGGCAATTATGAAAGCGATTTTGCACACTGATCGGGTCACAGGTTTACACGTTTACACATTGACAGGTTTGATCCAACAAATCACTCGTGAACACGTAAACTTGTAAACGCGTAAACTCTTTTCATGCCTGCTTCCTCTTCGGACAACCGATCCTTACTGCTCCTGGTCTTTTCGCAATTTGCCGGAACGTCGGTCTGGTTTGCCGGCAATGCCATTGCCGATAAAATAGCACCGGGAAGTGGCAGCGCCGGCATGACGACTTTCGTTCAATTTGGTTTTATTGCGGGCACACTGGTTTTTTCGCTTTTCACCATTGCCGACCGATACCCGGCAAAAGCAGTATTTTTCTTTTCGGCCCTTCTTGCAGCGGCGGCAAACGGCGCCATCGTTTTCATTTTCAAATTTCCACCGGCCATTTCCCTGCTTCGGTTTGCGACCGGTTTTTTCCTGGCAGGTATCTACCCGGTCGGAATGAAAATCGCCGCAGATGTATTCCCCAAAAAACTTGGCAAAGCACTCGGATGGCTGGTTGGCGCACTTGTCCTGGGCACGGCCTTTCCGCACCTTGTCCGTTCGCAACTCGGCGGTTTAAACTGGAAAACAGTTGTCGTTACCTCGTCGCTTCTTGCAGCAACTGGTGGCTTCGTGGTGTTTTTCTTTTTGCCACCGACAAAAAAACCCGCACTTCTTTCGAAACCGGATTTTGCAGCGGCCTTTACCGTATTCCGTTACCCGGCGTTTCGGTCCGCGGCCTTCGGCTATTTTGGCCACATGTGGGAGTTGTATGCGTTTTGGGCCATCCTGCCGGCACTCTTCTCCGCCTACCAGGGCTTTCATCACCTGCCCAGCCATCCTTTCGGGTGGAGCTTTGCAAGCATCGGAATCGGCAGCATCGGCTGTGTAGCAGGTGGCTGGCTATCGTTGCGCCGTGGAAGCAGAACAGTTGCAGTCATGGCCTTGCTCCTTTCCTTTTGCTGCTGCCTTGTGGCACCGTTGGCCTTCCTTGCTGGCCCTGTGGTTTTCTATTCTTTCGTGCTGCTTTGGGGTTTTGTGGTAATCCCGGACTCGCCGCAATTTTCGGCCCTGGTTGCGGGAGCGGCCGGCGAAAAGGTCAAGGGCACGGCACTCACCGTTGTCACCTGTATCGGTTTTGCCATCACCATTGCCAGCATCCAACTGCTGAAGGAACTGTTTTCCGTTATGAATGAAAAAGCCCTCTGGATCCTGGCGCCGGGACCGCTGCTGGGGCTACTGGCATTACGAAACCGGAAATGAACCCGGGACGGGAGGTAAGCAAACCTGCACTACTACCAACGTTTCCACCGAAGACGGCAACGCAGGTTCAGCTGGACGAACAGCCAAAAAATTTTCCGCTGATGCCTGTAGAATGTTAAAAAGGCCGGGATTTCCCTTTCGTCCATTGATAATTTTTTAATTTCCGCTGCGTTTTATTGTCGAAACGTGCAAGAGTCTATTCGTATGAGCAACGCTATTACCATGCCCACCGCGGATTTTGAAAGGCAAAAGAACATCCAGGCTTCGCTGTATACGGCAGGCATTGCCGGTGCAATCCTACTGCTGGTTTTCCTTGTCAAATTTTACGAACCCGTGGTGCCGCCTGCACCCAAGGAAGAATATATCGAGATCAATCTTGGCAGTAGCGACGTGGGCTCGGGTAATGACCAGCCGCAACTGCCCGGCGAGCCGGCACCGGCGCAACAGGTTGCCTACACACCGGTACAGCAGGCAACGCAGGCATCCAGCGAGCCCGTAAAAGATGTGGAAGAAGACGACGAGCGGGAAGCGCCGCCGGTTTACAAGCCAAGAGCCACGAAGCCGGAAGCGACAAAGATCAACGAAGAGACCAAGGTGGAGAAAACAACGCCTACAACGGCCAATGTCACTCCAACACCTGCACCGCCCCGTCCAAGAGCCGTAATGGGACAGGTGCGTGGCGGCAATGGAAATGGTGGCAACGGCGCTGATACCTATCATCCAGGAACAGGAGAAGGACAGGGCGGAGGCCCCGGCGACCAGGGAAGCATCGGCGGAAATCCCAATGGAAAAAACTACACACCTCGCCGCCTTGGTGTGCGGGTGGTTAACATACCAGCTCAAAGCTTTGAAGATGATTTCAACGAAGGCGGAACAATCGTTCTTGATATTGACGTGGACCCAAATGGACGATTGGTCTCTGCCAACTATCAGGTAAGTGGGTCGAGCTTGCCCCGTTCTAGTAAGCAATACACCATTGCCCTAACAAGAGCCCGGCAGATCAAATTCCCGCAATATGACGGTGGCTTTAAACAGAAATTGAGTTTTTCATTTAGCGTGAAATAACCAAAGGCCGCAATACTTTTGCTGCCGGATGAATTACCGCGACACACTTGATTATATTTTCCAGAAACTGCCCATGTTCAGCCGCATGGGCAGTGCTGCTTTCAAGAAAGACCTGACCAATATCCAGGCGCTTTGCGATCACCTGGGAAACCCGGAGCAAAAATTTAAAACAATCCACGTTGCCGGCACCAATGGAAAGGGTTCGGTCAGTCATATGCTGGCCGCCATCTTTCAAACCGCGGGATACAAAACCGGGCTTTACACCTCGCCGCATCTCTACGACTTCCGCGAACGCATCCGGCTAAACGGCGACATGATCCCGGAAGCGTATGTAACCACATTTGTGGAAAGATTGAAGCCACAAATCGAGACCATCGAGCCGTCTTTTTTCGAGATCACGGTCGCCATGGCCATGCAGTTTTTTGCCGAGCAGCAGGTTGACATCGCGATCATTGAGGTTGGCCTGGGCGGACGGCTGGACAGCACCAATATCATAACCCCGGAATTGTCGGTCATCACCAACATCGGTTGGGACCATATGAACCTGCTGGGCAACACACTGTCTGCCATCGCCGGCGAAAAAGCGGGGATCATCAAACCGAACATACCGGTGGTCATCGGTGAAACCCTGCCGGAAACCAAGCCTGTTTTCCAACGGATCGCTGCTGAAAAAAATGCGCCTATTTACTGGGCCGAAGATCGATTTTCGATCCGGTCCTGGAAATTGCATCCGTTTGCTTTATCAATCGAACTGTCGGATCAAACGAATACTATTTGCACAATCCAAACTGATTTGCCGGGCATTTACCAGGTACGAAACGTCCGAACCGTGCTGACGGCAGTTGGCGTGCTGAGCGAAAGAGACTGGAATTTACCAGCGGCCTCCGTTCAGAAGGCTTTGCAAAACGTCAGGGGGACGACTGGCCTTGGAGGCCGGTGGGAAGTGATCGGCCAGCACCCGACGGTTGTTCTGGAAGTGGCCCACAACCCGCAGGGCATCGGTCAAATGATGGCCCACCTGGAGCAGACCCTTTTTCGGCAACTGCACATCGTCATCGGCATTGTAAAAGACAAAGAAGCGGACGACGTATTGCGCCTGCTTCCCACCGATGCGACCTACTATTTCACGCAGGCGCACATTCCAAGAGCGTTACCGTCGGGAGTACTTGCCCAAATTGCAGCGACCTGCCAGTTGAAAGGTGACAGCTATGTGGATGTAAACACGGCCCTGCAGGCCGCACTTCGAAAGGCGGGACAAGACGATCTTATACTGGTGTGCGGAAGTATCTTCCTCGTGGCCGAAGTGGACAAGTCTCAATATCTCAACTCGCCCAGGCGGGCCAGTGCGTAAAAGATGCAGTTGACATGGAGGCTTTGCATGATCCGGTGCTCCTTTAGCAATTGCTTGATTTCGTCAAGCGTATAATACACCACTTCCACTTCCTCGGCTTCGTCCAGGCTTTGCTCGGCTACCTTCTCACCTCCTGTTGCCAAAAACATGTGCATCAGGTTATTGGTGGTGGAAGGGTTCGCAGAGATCTTTCCCAGGTATTCCAGGTTTTCAAACCGGTAGCCGGTTTCTTCGAGTAATTCACGCTTCACTCCTTCCTCGAGACTTTCGCCTTCTTCCACCACGCCGCCCGGCAGTTCAATGCCTTCTTCGCCCAGGCCATGCCGGTACTGCCGCACCATCACCACGCGGCCGTCTTTTGTCAGGCAAAACGCATTGGCCCAGTCGGGATATTCATTCACGTAAAACGATGAGACGATCTTTCCCCCGGGTGTCAGGCATTTGTCTTTTCGTACGGTAAGCCAGGGTTCATTAAATAGGTAGGTCGATTCTAAAACTTTCCATTTCATATGTCGAAATTAATTCCAGCCCTTTCGCTCCCGCAATGAAGTAATGTGAGCGACATGATGGCGGCAATGCCAGGCATACATGCCCAGCAAGCCCCACAAGGTGAATTCTTTTTTGTGTTCGGGATGATAGACCGTCCGCTCGTAATCCCTGTTGGTAAAACTTTCCAGGAAAGTACACCAGCGGCTGTGCAGGGCATACAGCAACGTAATGGAAATATTTACCGGGAGGATTTGCACATCGCTGGTTTGGGCCCAGCGATTTTCATCGTATGGACGGATGGTCGGATTTTCTTCCGTATATCCCAGCTTGAACCGGCAATATGCGTTCATGTGACTATCCGCCACGTGATGCACCACCTGGTGCACGGTCCATCCGCCCTCGCGGTATGGCGTGTGAAGCTGTTCTTCCGAAAGGTTGCTGACGGCATTTTCAATGGCCTGCGGCAGAAAACGGATATCGGCCAGCCACGTCTCTTTCAGCTCGTCCGAATACGGTTTGGGTTCGTAGGTCCCAACAGGGTAGCGAAGGTCTTCCTGCATGTTGTTGGTTTAACTGAGTATTTCCAAAAGCTCGATGTCGAACACAAGCGTTGCACCCCCGGGGATGCTGCCACCGGCACCGTTGTCGCCGTAGGCCAGGTTGGACGGTATCCAAAGCCGCCACATGCTTCCGACCGGCATCATCGGCAACACGTCCTGCCAGCCTTTAATGAGTTGTGTCAGCCTTGCCGTGAAAGGCTGGTTTCGTTTGAACGAACTGTCGAATTCCTTGCCATCCAGCAGGGCGCCACGGTAGTGCGCTTTGATGTTGCTATTGGGCGACGGTTTGGGCCCGCTGCCTTCTTTCAGCACCTGGTATTGAATGCCATTGGGCAGCTCCACCACACCTTCTTTTGTGCGGTTCTCTGCCATGAAGGCGGCACCTTCGTCCTTTTGTTTCTGGATCTTTTCGTTGCGGGAATTTTGGAGTTTGTCGAATAAGCTCATCGTATTAATTTTCTCGGAGTGAATGTCCTGTTAGGTGAATAAAAACGTCTTCAAGATTGGCCTGCTTGACTTCCTTGGGCCGTTCGAAGCCCGTGGCAACCAGTTCGTCAATCAGCCCATCGGGCGAACTGAGAGCAACGATCCTGCCACTGTCGATGATAGCCACACGGTCGCAAAGGTATTCGGCTTCGTCCATGTAATGCGTGGTAATGATCACCGTCGTGCCTTTCCCGCGAATGTCCCGGACCAGGTCCCACAAATTTCGTCGGGCCTGGGGATCAAGGCCGGTCGTGGGTTCGTCGAGGAAAATGATCTTCGGGTCGTTGATCAGCGTCGTGGCAATGGAAAACCGTTGCTTCTGCCCACCGCTCAACTCTTTTACTTTCGCCTTTGCCTTGTCCCGCAGATTGACACGGTCGAGCAGCGACAATGCATCCACCTTCCTGTTGTAAAGGCCGGCAAAAAGGTCAATCAACTGCACTAGGTTCAGGTTGGGATAAAATCCGCTGGTCTGCAATTGGACACCGATGATTTTTTTGATCTCATTGGGTTCGGCATCCAGGTCGTACCCGTTTACCCGGATGGTGCCGCTGCTTTTTTCCCGGAGGGTTTCGATAATTTCCAGCGTGGTGGACTTGCCGGCACCATTCGGGCCCAGCAAACCAAAAATCTCTCCTTCGTAAACATCAAACGAAATTCCTTTTACCGCCTGGAAGCTGCCATAGAATTTCACCAGGTCATTAACGGAAATGATCGCCTTCGCCTCGGCCATTTTTCTTGTTTTGCGTGCAAATCTCCTGTAAAAAAAGCAACTGGAAAACTTTTCCGGCCAAGCGACTAACCGGCGACTTGCTTCCCGCCTGTCAGGCATTCCTCGAGTTCTGCCATCATGTTTTTACTGCCGACAAAAAAAGCACTTCGCTGGTGCAGTTCGGTCGGAACAATCTCGAGGATACGCTGGTGGCCGTCCGTGGCTTTTCCACCGGCCACTTCCACGATGAAGGCAAACGGGTTGCACTCATACAACAGCCGGAGTTTTCCCTGGGGCTTATCCTTTGTGAGCGGGTACATGAAGATGCCGCCTTTAATCAGGTTGCGGTGCACGTCGGCTACCATGCTGCCAATATAGCGCTGGGTATAGGGACCGCCGTTTTCGGGAGTTTTGTTTTGGCAGCGGGCAATGTATTCTTTCACACCGTCCTCGTACTGGAAAAAATTGCCGTGGTTCACCGAATAAAAATTTCCCGAATCCGGTATTTTAATGTTTGGATGACTGAGGCAAAACTCGCCAACAGAGGGATCGAGTGTAAAACCATTCACGCCACGGCGGGTTGCATAAACGAACATCGTGGATGACCCGTAAACGATATAGCCGGCGGCCACCTGTTCGAGACCGCGTTGCAGGAAGTCTTCTTTTGCCGCCAGGGTTCCCCGCGGCGATTTGCGGCGGTAAATACCAAAGATGGTCCCGATAGAAACGTTCACATCGATGTTGCCGCTTCCATCCAGCGGATCAAACAGGCAAACGTACTTGGAGTTTTTACTCATCTCGTCGTCAAACGCCACAAAATCGTCCAGTTCTTCCGACGCAATGCCCGCACAACTGATCCCACGCTGCAACACGCCCATGAATTGGTTGTTGGCAAACAGGTCGAGTTTTTTCACTTCCTCGCCCTGCACGTTCATGGTGCCGGCATCGCCAAGAATATCCACGAGGCCGGCTTTGTTCACCTCCACGTTGACGCGTTTGGCTGCGAGTCCGATGTCACGCAACAGCGTACTCAATTCACCGGTGGCATGCGGAAACTGTCGTAGCGACTGGATGGTAAATTCGTCGAGGGTAAGGACTGTCCTGTTTACATTCATATAGCATTCGTTTAGAAGAGGACAAAAATAACGGCTGGGGCGCTATTTCATTTTTTACCGAAGCCTGATAAAAGCAGTTTTGAAAAAATTGCCTCTCAAAAACAAACCGGGAAGAGTACAGGTTTGTAGTTAGATAAAAATGAATGTGGTTTGCAAGTATTTTTAAAGCAGATTCGCCAAACACTTTGCACCGTTACGATGGCAAAAAATTCCCCGGCAGCTTTTGTACCGGTGACCGCCGATTGAACCGAAACATTTGTATGGTGTTTGATTGAAGTAAGCAAGACCGGCCATGAAATAAAAGCATTTGTTACGAAACGAAAGAAAAGATGATAAACTTACTGGAGATCAACCTGACAAACCCTGGCACTATCACAGCCCTTTTGACACTGACGGTTCTGGAAATCATCCTGGGCGTCGACAACATCATTTTCATTTCTATTGTCACAAACAAGCTGCCGGCAGCGCAACAGCCCCGCGCAAGGCTGATCGGCCTGTTGCTGGCAATGGTGTTCCGGATTTTTTTGCTCCTTGCAATCAGCTGGATCATTCGTCTGACCAACCCCATTTTTTCAATCCCGTTTATCGTGGAAGATGACAAGCCGCTTGGCATTAGCTGGAAGGATCTGATCCTGATTGCCGGCGGCATTTTCCTGGTGTTTAAAAGCACCCTCGAAATTCACCACAAGCTCGAAAAAGCAAAGCCGCAGGAAGCCAAAGCCAAAGCCGCTTCTGCTGTTTTCGGCGCCGTCATCCTGCAGATCGTGATGGTGGATGCCGTTTTTTCATTCGACAGTATCCTAACTGCGATCGGGTTGGTGGATGAAGTCTGGGTAATGATTACCGCGGTGATTATTTCCATGACCATTATGATCCTGTTTTCCGGGATAATCAGCCGGTTCATCAACAAGCACCCCACCCTGCAGATACTGGCCCTTGCTTTTTTGATCATGATTGGCGTGATGCTCATGGCAGAAGGCTTTCACCAGCACATTAACAAAAGTTATATCTACACGGCCATCGCATTTAGCCTGATTGTTGAAATGATTAATATGCGGCTTCGCAAAAATCATCCACCGATTGACCTAAACAACGAGTCGCTTTAGCGCCAGATTGACACGAGAAGAATCCGGCCTGCTATTTGACGTTTGAACATTGAATAAAAATTGTGTACATGAGAATAGAGATCGTATCCGGAAGTCCAAGAACAAACAGCGTGACCCACAGGGTGGCTTTGCATTTATACCGTTTATTTCAGCAAAGGACGGAGCATGAAATTGGATTGCTGGAAGTGCGCAGCTATCCCCTTCCCTTGTTGCAAAAAGTCTTTGCGTCGGTAGAAGAAACGCCGGAACAGTTCAAGGGCCTGGCTCATCGCCTGTTTTCGGCTGACGCGTTTGTCCTGGTAACGCCGGAATACAATGGGAGCTATTCACCTGCGATGCAAAATCTGTTCGACCATTTTCCCAAGCAACACCACAAGGTCTTCGGTCTCGTAACAGCTTCGCCGGGAGCGTTGGGAGGCATGCGGGCAGCCATGCAGTTACAGCAATTTACCATGGCGCTGTTTGGCATCCCCTCCCCTTACATGCTCATTACACCGCAGGTGGATAAAAAATTTGCGGCCGACGGCACGCTGACCGACCCTTCGTTTGAGAAAAGCATCGACACCTTTGTACACGAATACCTCTGGCTGGCGGAAAAACTGGTAGAAGAAAAAGTGCCTGCCTAGGATTGCGTCAATCTTTCTTCTTCGGTTGAACAGACCGCACAGGTTTTGAAAACCTGGGCGGTCTTACTATATAAGCAGCGATCATGAAAACAATTTTACATAAAGCAGCCACCCGCGGTCATGCCGGCCACGGCTGGCTGGAAAGCTGGCATACCTTCAGTTTTGCCGGCTACCACGACCCTGCACGGGTTCATTTTGGTGCCCTGCGGGTTTTGAACGATGACACGGTAGCACCGGGAATGGGATTTGGCAAACACCCGCACGATAACATGGAAATTGTTTCCATTCCGCTGGAGGGTGATCTTGAACATAGCGACAGCATGGGCAACACGGCCATCATTCGCCAGGGCGATGTACAGGCCATGAGTGCCGGGACAGGAATTGTGCATTCGGAAAAAAATAAGAACAGCGACCAACCAGTCAGGTTTCTGCAAATCTGGGTCTTCCCAAACAAGCGGAACGTAGAACCGCGCTATGACCAGAAAACGTTTGGCGCCGACGAAAAAAACAACCGGTTGCTCACGGTTGTTTCGCCGATCGGTTCGCCGGACGGCGGAGTCCAGATCCACCAGGATGCCTGGTTTAGCCTCGGCAAGATGGAAAAGGGCCTGGCACTTGAGTATGCGTGTAAAAAAGACGGTAACGGCGTTTATGCATTTGTACTCGAAGGGGATGTAACGATCAACGACATTGTTCTTAACCGCAGGGATGGACTAGGCATCACGGAGGAAAACAGGATTTCTATAAGAGCAAACACAGATTCAGAAATCCTGTTGATGGACGTGCCCCTCTAATCCAATTACAGCATTGCAAAGACTGCATTTTTCGCCCTGCGAACCTCAGTGGCAAGTGAATTTCCGGATCTTTCTTTTAATCACTTTCACTAGGCTAAAATGGTAGCGTTGATCTCTGCCTCGAATCTGTTTGCTAAAGAATTGCGATGCCAAAAACGTGAGAAAGATCAGGCTGTACGCAGACAACTGTCACGTTCTTCCGGGAGTCGATGGTGTTCTTTTGAATCAAAATCAGCGACTATGATTCCCACCATTACCATTCCGAAATTGCACCTGGAATACCGGCTTTGGATTGCAGAGTTGAATTTCTCGAAAGAAGAGATCACTATTTTCGAACGACACCTGGAAGATATGGTTGCCAAGAACTCGGACCTCGTTGCCAGGACGCAGGTCGAACATTTTCAAAACCAGTTTATTCGTGAAAAAGAAGTCATCGACGAACTCAAACACAAACTAAACATCAGTGAGCGGCAATTGGCAGGATTTGTCAGGGAATTGTCCGGTATGGGTCTCGAAAGCATTAAGATGGACAACCACGGCAACCTGCGGGAAGAAATGAAAACCTTCCGGGTCATTTACGGCGACCTGAAAGAAGAATTCAGGCGTTTTGAACGGGAATACCAGTAAGAGGCCGTGTACCTTGTGTACAAGCCGCCGCTCGGCGATCACACAAACCCAACATACATGCAGGCAAAGCGCTTTCACCACACGGAAGGACCGCAACAAAAATCGGTTGGAGCCAAAGCTATTTTTATTCTTCAGCAATGATGCCAACCCATCACCATCTTCACTCGGAACGCTCTTTGCCGGCGATAGTGTGCGACCGATAAGGGCTTCGGTATACATCCCACACCAGTAAAGAGTCATCTTCTTCAATAAAATAAAAAATGCTCCGGTGGAGCATTTTTAAAAAGGTCAAATTCAGTTTGCTTATTGTACACCAACGAGTGTCACGTCGAAAATCAGGACAGAATTGGGCGGAATGCTGCCCGACGAATTGGCCCCGTATCCCAGCGTTGGTGGAACATACAGGTGGAGATGCCCCCCGGCTTTCACCTGCATCATACCGATCTGGAATCCGCGGATCAGTTGCGAAAGATTAAATACAACAGGCTGTGTCGACTTATCGAACGTACTACCGTTGGTCAGCTTGCCTTCGTAAGAGAAGGCCACGTTGCTGCAGGCGGTTGGCGCGGCACCGGTGCCGGGATCATCAACCTTATAAAAAAGGCCACTGCAATGTTGCGTTGCCGTTATACTGTTGGCCGAAAGATAGTCTTTCACTGCCTGGATTTCAGAAGTCGGCGCCACGACTCCACATTCGTTGTACGTACAATTCGTGTTATTCGTCTCGTCGGCTTTCAGACAGCCGGAAAAAACACTGACAAGGAAAAAACCAAACAGGATTTTTTTCATAGATTTTTATTTATGGGGTTACTGCGTTTTATCGTTTAAGAAACCGGCTGATCACCCTTTTTTTTCAGCAGGTCTGCATAATCAGCTTCGTTTTGTTCCCATTTATGCCGCACCGAAAAGATCGCTACAAATACCACGATGGCGATCACAGCCACCAGGATCACGATGATCAGCGACGAATGCCTGCGCAATTCCTTGTCGGCCTTGTCGTACCAGCCACTTAAAAAGTTGACAAAAAACACAATAGCCAACAGGGACACAACAGGCAGGACAATCGAAAATTTTCGCAAAAATTGCCGCTTGTGTTGCCGTTGCTCCTGCCAGTACTGGACAAATTTTTCTTCTTCCGGCGTCAGCATAAAAAAAATCCCGCCCGCTTAGGCGGAACGGGATAAGAGGTACCGAGCAGATTCGAACTGCTGTAGGAGCTTTTGCAGAGCTCTGCCTAGCCACTCGGCCACGGTACCTTGCATGTGAGACGCGAAACGCCAAAAGTGAAACAGGAGTTCGTGATCAATCACACTTCTCTTGCCTTTCATTTTTCACGTTTGTCGTTTTGCGTATTGGAATGAGCGGGTGCGAAAATAGGTATTTTTATCAAACAAATTGTAGCGATCTTTACAGCTTATAATTTTTTCTGTTTCATGCAACGAATCGCAGAATCTGAGTTGATCATCAACAGCCGTGGCGCTATTTATCATTTGGATCTAAGACCCGAAGAACTGGCGCAAACCATTATAACCGTCGGCGATCCGGACCGCGTGTCCCAGGTTTCCCGGTATTTCGATTCGATCGAGACAAAATGCCAGCACCGCGAGTTTGTTACGCATACAGGCCGCGTCGGCAACAAGCGGATCTCTGTGGTCTCCACCGGTATTGGTCCGGATAATATCGACATCGTGCTCAACGAATTGGACGCCCTTGTCAACATTGATTTCGGCACCCGCCAGGTCAAACCCACCCTGACCGCTCTTGACATCATCCGCGTGGGAACTTCCGGCTCATTGCAGGCCGATATACCGGTAGACAGTTTCGTGGCTTCCACCCACGGACTTGGCCTGGATAACCTGTTGAACTATTACCGGCTCGAACACAACGAAGGCGAATCACAATTGCTGCAATCCTTCATCACACAAACCCAGTTGCATGCACAGATCAGTCATCCCTATATCAGCCTGGCAAGTGGCCACCTGCTGAAAAATTTCGTCGATGGTTTTCACCAGGGTATCACGGTTACCTGCCCCGGCTTTTACGGGCCGCAGGGTCGGGTGCTGCGCCTCGGCATCCGCAACCCCGAACTGATCGACCGGTTGACGCAATTCAATTTCGGCCCCTACCGCATCACCAACTTCGAAATGGAAACATCGGCCATTTACGGGCTCGGCAAATTGTTGGGGCACCACTGCCTGTCGCTCAGTGCCATTGTGGCCAACCGAATTGCCAAAGACTTTTCCTCCGATGCGGCTTCAACGATTGATCGCTTGATTCAAAAAACATTGGAAACTATCAGCGCCTCTTAATATGCGAATCCATTTTTTTAAATACCAGGGAACGGGCAACGATTTTGTCATCCTCGACAACCGCAATAACGAATTTTCACTGTCCAAAAAACAGGTGGCCTTTCTGTGTCACCGGCGCTTTGGCATTGGTGCCGACGGGCTGATGCTGCTGAACGCACATCCGCAGTACGATTTTGAAATGAAGTACTACAACTCCGATGGCGCGGAAAGCAGCATGTGCGGAAACGGTGGCCGCTGCCTCGTAAAGTTTGCCGCCGACCGTGGCATCCTGAAACGCGATTACCGATTTTTGGCCATCGATGGTGTGCACGAAGCCAGCGTCGAAATCGACGGAACCGTATCGCTCAAAATGAACGACGTGGACTCTGTTCGCTTCGATCACGGCAAATACATTTTAAACACCGGCTCACCGCATTATGTAGACCTGGTGGATGATGTGCTGCACATGGACGTGGTGGAGAGAGGCCGCCAGGTGCGGTACAGCGATGCCTTTAAAAAACAGGGGATCAACGTCAATTTTGTGCAGCAAACCGTTGAACCGGACAAGATCATTGTTCGTACCTACGAACGCGGTGTGGAGGATGAAACCTATTCCTGCGGTACAGGTGTGACGGCGGCCGCACTGGTTTGCTTTCACAACGAAAACGGGTACAACCGGGTCGATGTAAAAACAAAAGGGGGCGACCTGAGCGTGGAATTCGACCGTGTCGACGACAGCTACCGGAATATCTGGCTGATTGGTCCTGCCATCAAAGTATTTGAAGGCGAAATTGATGTAAAAGAAGGCTGAAGCCCGCAAAATGTTTTCCATCCATGAGCATTATCACGCTACGTGTTTACGGCCTCCTGATCAACGAACAAAAACAGGTGCTTGTCAGTGATGAATATATTAGGGGCGATTATTTTACCAAATTCCCAGGTGGTGGCCTGGAGTTTGGCGAAGGCACCCGCGATTGTCTCCGGCGAGAGTTCATCGAAGAAATGAACCTCCGGGTTGAAGTGGGTGAACACCTTTATACGACAGATTATTTCCAGGAGTCTGCTTTCCGCAAAGGCCAGCAGATCGTTTCCATCTACTACCTTGTTCAGCCGCTGGAAGAAATCGGCGTACCGCTTCGCGACAAAGCCTTTCATTTCGACGAAGCTCAACTAACCATCTACAACGAACGGCAGGAAATTGAAAGTTTCCGTTTTATCGACTGGGAAGATTTCTCTGAAGATACCGTGACTCTGCCCATTGACAAGATCGTCGCAAAAATGATTAAAGAGTCAGATCCTGCATTGCTACTGGCCCGTCGCTAAATCTGAATACGGACAGGCAACTTTTCCTTGCATCCGGACCAAATTTTGGGCTGCGTATTGCTTATCCAGCCACAGGGATCGCCGTCGTTTCCGGCTCCTCCTGCCCCATGGCGGACCGCTTCATTTTAACGGCCGTTTCGTGGCCAACATAATTTTCGATTCGTTTTTCGACAAACACAATGACCGGCGTGAGCAAAAGCGCCATCGTAAACTTGTAGCAATAATTCATGATACCAATGGCAAGGATCATTTGCCAGCTAAAGACCCCGGTGAAGGCAATGAACAAGACTATATAACTGTCGATCAGTTGCGACACCAGCGTAGAACCCGTTGCACGCAACCAGATCCGCTTGTCGCCGGTCATCCGCTTGATTTTGTGGAAGATGAAAACATCCACGAGCTGGCTAACCAAAAATGCCACCAGACTACCGATAATAATGCGCATCCCCTGGCCGAAAATGGCGTTGAACGAGGTTTGCATGTTTGCGATGCCGTTTTGCGTTCCACTGCTGATCCAGAAATCGGCAGGCGGCACGCCAATCGCAACAAAGTACATGATGAAGGCATAGGAGATCAGTGCCACCGCTGTTAACGAGATCCGCCGCACCGCTTTCGGTCCATAATATTCATTCACAATGTCGGTCATCACAAATTCCAGCGGCCAAAGCAAAACACCACAGGTCAGGTTAAAGGCAAGCCCGCTTTGGCCAAACAAGGTGAAATTGGATGGATGGATTCCAAATAATTTTTCGAGTGAAAAGATCTTGGTACCAATCGACTCCGCGATGAGCGCATTGGCCACAAAAAATGCCGAAAGACCCAAAAACAGTTTGGTTGGTTTGTCCTTAAGGATGCTGTGTACCATTGAGGTTGATTAAATAAATGATTTGCAGAATTAAGAAAACTCCATTGGAAAACAAAAGCCACCGCGGCACTGCGGCTAATTTTATCCTGTTTTGCAAAAACAGGAACAATACACAAATGTTCGCCACCGGATTGACAAGTGCCGCCATGAAATAGCCAATGATGATCACCAGCGCTTCGGCATCCTGGTTTTGAAACCAGCGGGAAAGTTGCAGGGAGACCGCCAGGAGAAAAAAGAGATTGCAGATGAAAGCCAGTCGGGTTAAAAATAACAGCCAGCGCATGAACAATATTAGGTCAAATGGACTTATTTTGTCGCGTTTAAACAAGCCGTTATGAAGAAAGGCCTCTTTGCCAAACTCCTTCCCCACCTCATCGCTCTGGTTGTGTTCCTGGTTGTTGCTGCACTTTACTGTCAGCCTGCGCTGGAGGGAAAAGTGTTGAACCAAAACGATGTGACGCACTGGAAAGGAGCCATTCACCAATCGCAGACATACAAAGAGGCACATGGAGAATACCCGCTTTGGACCAAGTCACTTTTCAGTGGCATGCCCGCTTTCCAGATCGGTATGCCGGCCAACAATGTCCTGCCCTGGTACATGCATGCCGTCCTCACGCTTGGTTTGCCGAAGCCCATCCAGTTTTTCTTTTTGGCCTGCATTTGCTTTTATTTTCTCTGTTGCGTCTTGCGCATTAATCCCTACATCGGCATATTTGGTTCGCTGGCTTTTGCCTATGCCACTTATAACGCGGTGATCATCGGCGTTGGCCACGAAACCAAAATGTGGTCGATAGCTTACATGGCTGCCTTGCTCGGATGCATCCTGATCATTTACGAGCGGCGCAACTATTGGCTTGGTGCGGCGCTGACGGGACTGATGACGGCGACCATGATTGCCATTAACCACCCGCAAATCGATTACTACTTCTTCCTCGTGGCTGGAATTATGACCATTGCCTACATCATCCGTTGGGTGAAAGCAAAGGAGTTCAGTCACCTCACAAAAGCCCTCAGCTTTACCCTGGTTGCGGGTGTTGTGGGTTTATTGATCAACGCCGTTACCTTCCTGGCTACGCTTGAATACCAAAAGCGAACCATCCGTGGCGGCTCGGGCGAACTGACGGAAAAACATGCCGGCGACGCCGAAAACGGTCTTACCAAAGACTATGCATTTGATTACAGCCTTGGCAAAGCAGAGCCCATCGTCATGATGGTGCCACGGGCCTTTGGCGGCAGCAGCGACAAAGAAGAAGTGAGCAGCGAAGAATCGAAAGCAGTGGAAGCTTTGCGTACGCTGCCACAACAATTACAGCAGCAGCTGCCCCTTTCTTTTTACTGGGGTGGCATTGGCGGCACGTCGGGTCCCCCCTATGTCGGTGCACTCATTTGCTTTTTAGCCATCATTGGATTCTTTGTGCTCGACAACCGGTACAAATGGTGGATCCTTGCGGCTGTCGTGTTGTCAATCTTCATGAGCTGGGGTAAATATTTTCTTGGCTTCAACAACCTGCTTTACCATTTCCTGCCGCTGTACAACAAATTCAGGGCGCCGTCGATGATCCTCGTGATCCCGCAGTTGCTTTTGCCCCTGCTGGCTACACTGGCTGTGGACAAAGTGGCAACCGAAAAAGAAGCACACCCGTTTATGCCTTATTTTAAAAAAGGACTGATTGCCGTGGGTGTGGTACTGGCAATTTTCTTTCTGTGCTACCTTTCGTTCGATTACAAAAGCATGCAGGACCAGGAGCTTCTGAAACAAGTGGCTTCGGCTAACCAACCGCAATTATCCGAAGCTGTCCGTACGTTTTATGACGGCATGATCGCGGACCGGAAATCGCTTTTCCTTTCCGACATCCTGCGCACCATCGGCTTTTGCCTGCTGGGTGCAGGTGCGCTTTACCTTGCCGTTCGGAAAATCATAAAACCGTTGGTGCTTGGGCTGATCCTGGCAGTTGTGGCGTTGATCGATTTGCTGCCGGTGGACAGTAAATATCTTAACCAGGAGAGTTACATGGAACCCTCGGAAAACGAAGCCGGTTTTGCAGCCAATAATTTTGACCAGCAAATCCTGGCCGACAAGTCTTATTTCCGTGTCTTTAACCTGTATAATCCCTTTAACGAGAACTTCACATCCTATCATTTCAATGCCGTTGGCGGATATCACCCGGCCAAGCTTCGCATTTACCAGGAGTTGATCGAAAATGAACTTTCAAAAGAGCTACAGACGATCTCCGGTGTTTTACAAAGCAGCCCGACAGGACTCGACTCTATTTCGCTTCCGGCGCTGAACATGCTCAACACCAAGTATATCATCGGCAAGGATCCGCAGAACGGTCAAACCAAGTTTGCCCTGCCGAACAAAGGTGCTTTGGGAGCCGCATGGTTGGTACGATCGCTCAAAGTTGTGAAAGATGCAAAGGAAGAAATGGCGGCTCTTGCCACCCTCCAGCCGAAAGACACGGCCGTTATCCAGCAATCTTTCCGCAGCAACGTGAAAGGAAACGGCAACTGGACTGCGCAAGGCAGCATTACGCTGGACAAAAACGACAACGACGTCGTTGAGTATACCTTCAACAGTAACGAAGAACAGTTTGCCGTTTTCAGCGAGGTGTATTACGATGCCGGGTGGAAAGCATTCATTGACGGCAAGCAAACACCCATTGCGAAAGTGAATTACGTGCTGCGTGGTTTGCAGGTCCCGGCTGGCGCACACAAGATCGTCTTCAAATTCGAGCCGCAGGATTACCTGCTCGGCCGAAAACTGACGACGGTATTCCAGATCGTGCTCCTGCTTTTGATCGCGGCAGCAATCTTTTTTGAATGGCGCAAACACAACAACACACAACCCGCCTAAATTTTCTTAGCGTGGTTTGGTACAAGGTGTTGCCACCCCTTTTTGGCGGGCAAAAAGGGGTGTTTTTTTTTATGGAACACCTGGCCAAGCACGCACCCTTGACTTGTCTCTGTTCGCGGAACAATCAACCCTCGCCGGCAAGTTTTGCCATCGACAATTCTCTACCTGTATCTAAAACGCAGTTTCTACAACCACTTTGCTGGCTGAAAATCTTGCGAAAAGCAAAAAGGCTCCGCACAACCCACCTGGTCCTGGAATTTCCTTATTATGGCATCGCCGGATTTCTTTGCCACTTGATTTTGCCGGTAAAATGGATCATTCATTCGCATAATATCGAATCGATACGGTTCAGGCTATTGAACAAACGGTGGTGGCGTCTTCTCTACCTCTTTGAAAAATGGACTCTCCGAAAGGCCGATGCCGTCCTGTTCAAAACCGAAAAAGACCGCCGCTATGCCATCCAGCATTTTGGGCTGAACGCCAAAAAGACCTTTGTCGTCCCTTACGGCGTGCTGCCGCAGCCAGTAGTGGACAAGCGGGCGGCAAGAGTGCTGATCTGTGAAAGGCACAAGATTCCCATCTCAACAAACCTGTTGCTTTTTGCCGGCACACTCGACTACGCACCGAACGCAGAGGCCCTTACAAACCTGGTTCAGCAGGTTTTGCCACGGTTAAACCAAACTGTCCTGACATACAAAGTCCTGGTATGCGGCCGGATCGAACGGTCGTCTTTTGCCTATTTGCGGTCTTTACAGGGAGAAAAGCTTTTGTATGCAGGTGCTGTGGATGATATGGAGACATATTTTGCAGCGGCGGATGTTTTTGTCAACCCTGTTGCGACCGGAGGCGGCGTACAAACCAAATCGATTGACGCCCTGAACCACCATTTGAACGTCGTCTGCTTTCAACAGATGACTGAAGGGATTCACGGTGCAAACGGCAAATTATTTACAGCGCCGGACAAAAACTGGAATGCGTTTGCCGATGCGATAGTGCACGCTTTGCAAAATCCCCAGCCGACACCACCCGATTTTTTTAGCCACCACGATTGGAATAATATTGCAGCGAAAGCATTTCAATTTTTACAAACGATCTGATGCCGGAAGTCTCTGTTATATTGCCCGTTTACAATGGTGAAACCTACTTAAATGAAGCGATCGACAGCATCCTTGCACAAAGCTTTACGGACTTTGAGCTTCTTTTAATCAATGACGGGTCGACAGACAGTTCAGAACAGATCATTTTGTCATACAGCGATCCCCGGATACGTTATCTCAAAAACGAAAAAAATAAGGGACTGATCTATTCGCTGAATTATGCAGTCAGTGAGGCCAAAGGCAAATACATTGCCCGAATGGATGCTGATGATATTGCGTTGCCGCAACGCCTGGAAAAACAGGTTCAGCATTTAAGGCAAAAAAATGTTGCAGTTCTTGCTACCCGAGTGAACCTGATTGATGCAAGCGGCAATCCGCTACCGGACTGGCAGGCCGACAAAAGCAACATTACCTTTAAAGAAATCAAAAAATACCTGCCGCTCAACAACTGCCTTGCGCATCCGACAGTGATGGCGAACGCAGACATTTTTAAACGATACCCCTACCGCGAAAACCAAAAATATTCCGAGGATTACGATGTTTGGCTGCGGCTATTGGCCAAGGGTTTGCAAATTGAAAAATTACCGGAACCGCTGCTGCTGCACCGCATCCTGCCTACGTCCGCTACACGTTTTAAGAAGATAAATCTTTTTTTACGCCTGGCAAAAGTGAAATTTCGTTTTCTGGCGGCGCAGGTGAAACAACGACATTTTGGCAAATTTGAATCTGTCGTTTTCGTTCATGCATGCCTGGACCTGTTGAAAGCAGCCGGCAAGCAGCTCAAATCCCATTTTTCGAAATGAAGTACAGGTTGTTAGTTTTGAAACGAGGGCTTGAAGACCTGCTCATGTTCCCGCTCATTTTGCTGGGCCGCCTTATCGCGGCAAGAAGGCCGCTGCAGAAGGAGTATCGGGTCTTTTATTTTTTCCCGTTTTATCACACAGGCGGTGCGGAGAAGATTCATGCTTTAGTGGTGCAGACAACAGCATCACCCGACTGTATTGTGTATTTCACACGAAAGTCGCACAATGAGACCTTTCTGTCCGCTTTTCAAAAAGCCGGGTGCGCTATCAGGGACATTTCACGGTATACCGACAACAAATGGCTTTACCCAGTCAACATTATTTTCCGCGGCATCATCAGCGGGTACATCAACCGGCAAAAAGGAAAAACGGTGGTGTTTAACGGGCAATGCAATTTTGGGTATAAACTGTCGCCATGGATTAATCAAGAAATCAAGCAAATTGAATTAATCCATTCTCTCAATACCTTTTCCTATATCCGTTTGCCCTTTCTTCCGTTCATTTCCCAAACGGTGATGATCAGCCAGGTTAAAATCAGAGAGCATATCGAATTATACAAACGGTTTGGCGTTCCTGGGAATCTTGCCGAAAGAATTCGGTACATCCCGAATGCGTCCGACTTCGACACCATCAGTGTAGACGAGAAAGATCTTTCCTCCGTTCGTGTTTTTTACAGCGGTCGGGCAACGCCGGAAAAGCGTCCCCACCTCGTGACAGCCATTGCAAAACGGGTTCAGGAGCAGGATCCTTCCATTTCCTTTATACTGGCCGGCGATGACTTTAAAGCACTCCGCTCCGCTGAAACCGCCTTTATTGATTTTGCGGGCAACATCAAAGAGAAAGAAAAATTACATGGTCTTTACCGGCGTAGCAATGTCCTTTTGATTACTTCTTCTACGGAAGGATTCCCTCTTGCAGTGATCGAAGGCATGGCCTACGGGGCAGCCATACTGGCCACACCGGTCGGTGACGTCCCTGTCCATGTGCAGCCCGGGATGAACGGTTTTTTATTTTCAACGGTGACAGACGAAGAGACGATTATCCAGGAAGCAACGCGATGGATTTTGGAACTGCAAAAAAACAAAGACCTGCTTCGCACCATCAGTGCGAACAACATTGCCTATGCACAGGCTAATTTTACGCTTCGCCAGTTTGGCGAGGCATACAAAAAACTGATTGACGCTTGAAACCCATCGCTTTTATCATCATCACGTACAACCGCCCGGACGACACATTGGAATTGTTGCAAAACATCGCTTCCATGGAAAAAGCCGGTGAATTGCTGGAGGAAGTCATACTCGTGAACAATGCGTCCACGGCCGATTATTCTGTGGTGGAAAGGTACATTGCAGATAACCGCCACTTACCGTTCCGGTATTACAACGCCGGTGAAAATCTCGGTGTCGCGAGGGGTCGGAATTTCGCTATCGACAAAAGCTCCGCTCCGATCCTGATCATGCTGGATGATGATGCCGTGCTGCAAAACAAGGATGCATTGATCCGCCTGCTGGAAGAATTTGAGAAAAAAGACACGAGCCGTCCAAAAGCGATCGTTTCGTTCAAAGTCTTGTATTACGATACACTGGAAATGCAGAAAAATGCCCTACCGCACAAGCAATTTGACCAATACAAAGACAAGGCGTTTTTTGAGACATATTATTACGCCGGCGGTGCACATGCCATCCGACGAGAGGCCTTGGAAAAGGTTGGCAATTACCCGACCGACTTTTTTTATGGCATGGAAGAATACGATTTAAGCTACCGTCTCCTGGACGCCGGCTACAGCATCGTGTTCAGTGATGCCGTTGTCATGCTTCACAAGGAATCGCCTCTCGGACGAAAGCCCAAAGCAGAAAAGATCAGAGAGATGTGGGTGAATAAAACCAAGGTGGCCTGGCGTTACCTGCCGAAAAAATATTTTTATTCCACCGCACTCATGTGGTCGATGGAGTATTTACGAAAAATCGGTTTTGATCTGAAAGGTTTTCTGAAAGGATGGAAAGAGATTGGAGCCATTTCTAAAAAAGAAAAGCGCCGGCCAATATCGTCCGATGCTCTTCATCGTTTGAAATCAGTCAGCGCACGCCTTTGGTATTAGGCCGGCACCTGTTCTTGTTGGAAATGCCCATATGCTTTTTGCAAACCTTCTTTCAAAGATATTCGATGCCTCCAGCCCAGGGAATGCAACCGAGAAGAATCCATTAGCTTTCGTGGTGTACCATCCGGCTTGTTCGAATTGAAGACGATCTTCCCCTGAAAGCCCGTTACTTCCGCTACCGTCTCAGCCAGCTCTTTGATCGTCACCTCTTCCCCTGTGCCCACATTAACAAAACCTCTTTCGTCGTATTGTTCCATTAAAAAGAAACAGGCATCTGCCAGGTCATCTACGTACATAAATTCCCGCAACGGCGTGCCGGTTCCCCATACTTCCACTTCTTCCGCACCTTCTTTCACCGCGGTGTCAAACTTGCGTAAAAGTGCCGGAAGGACATGTGAATTCTCAAGATGGTAATTATCCCCCTGTCCATAAAGATTGGTTGGCATTGCCGATATGAAATTGCAGCCGTACTGGTCGCGGTATGCTTCGCACAACTTTATACCCGCAATTTTGGCAATGGCATAGGGTTCATTGGTTTGTTCCAACAGGCCTGTCAGGAGATGGTCTTCCCTGATCGGCTGCGGTGCCAGCTTGGGATAGATGCAGGAGCTGCCAAGAAAAAGAAGCTTGCGTACATCGTTGACATAGGCCGAATGAATGATATTCGACTCAATCATCAAATTGTCGTACAGAAAATCGGCCCGGTATACGTTGTTGGCATGAATGCCACCCACCTTGGCTGCGGCTAGAATGACATAATCTGGCTTTTCTGCTTCAAAAAAATCAGCAACCGCCTGCTGGTTGCGCAAGTCCAGTTCTGCCGACGATCGCGTAACAATTGATTCAAAACCTTCTGCTCTTAATTTGCGTACGATAGCCGATCCAACCATTCCACGGTGTCCGGCGACATATATTTTACTGTTCTTTTCCATTATTCAAAATTGTTCAGTGTACGGAATCCGGCGCTTTGCAAAAGAATCTGTTGCCTGAAATGGGCAATATCTGCCTCTATCATTTCTTTCGCTATGTCGTCGACCGTGTATCGCGGTTCCCAGCCGAGCAGGGCTTTTGCTTTGGAGGGATCGCCAATCAACACGTCAACTTCAGTGGGGCGAAAATAACGTTCGTCCACTTCAATAACAACATCTCCTTTTTCAACCTTTGCATCGGGATTCGAAATGTCTACAACATAGCCTTTTTCGCCGATGCCTTCATCCCGGAAATCAATTTCGATGCCGGCATGCGAAAAGGCCATGCGGGAAAATTCCCGCACCGGTGTGGTCATACCTGTTGCAATCACGAAGTCATCAGGCTGCTCCTGTTGCAGCATCAGCCACATCGCTTCGATGTAGTCCCTGGCATGGCCCCAGTCGCGTTGGGCATCGAGGTTACCCAGCCAAAGTTTCTTTTTCAAACCCAAAACAATTTGGGCCACGCCTCTCGTGATCTTACGGGTCACGAACGTTTCTCCCCTGAGCGGGCTTTCGTGGTTAAACAGAATGCCGTTGCAGGCAAACATGCCATAGGCTTCGCGGTAGTTTACCGTAATCCAGTAGCCATAGAGTTTGGCAACACCGTACGGGCTGCGGGGATAAAACGGCGTTGTTTCCCTTTGGGGAACTTCCTGCACCAGGCCGTAAAGCTCCGAGGTGGATGCCTGGTAGAATTTTGTTTGGCTTTCAAGTCCTAAAATCCGCATGGCTTCCAGGATTCGCAACGCACCCAATCCATCAGCGTTTGCCGCATATTCCGGTTCTTCAAAACTCACCTGCACATGGCTCATGGCTCCGAGGTTATAAATTTCATCGGGCTGCACCTGCTGGATGATGCGGATGATATTGGTGCTGTCCGTCAGATCGCCGTAATGGAGGATAAACCGGAGATTTTTTTCGTGCGGATCCTGGTAAATATGATCGATGCGGTCCGTGTTAATCAGCGAGGAACGGCGCTTGATGCCGTGTACGACGTAACCTTTGTTTAGTAAAAAATCGGCAAGATAGGCTCCGTCCTGCCCGGTAACACCGGTAATCAAAGCAACCTTGTTCATGGCTAACGTTTAAACAAATGTAGCCGTTTCGCCCTACCGGTTGACCCGGGAAGTCAGCCGCTGGAAGGCATAATCGACTGCCATAAATGATTTGGAAACAAAACCCAGCCGAAGGATTTGTTTGGGTATCTTATGTTGAAAGCGGATTATCCGCCGTACAAAAGGGGGAATGTCTTTATCTGCGAGTTGCAGCCGGGACAGTTGCTGTACGGATTGAATGCCTGCGTTGCGCAACAGGCGCCAATAAAAATCAAAAAGCCTTAGTGAGCGAACCCGAAAGGCCCTGTCTGCTGCAAATGAAATGTTTTCATATAAAAGGACATCGTAATTATCAACACACTCGTTGGATATCTGACCTTCATGAATCCCGATTCGAACCAGTTCTTTGTCCACGTAATAAAACTTTCTTTTCTTACGGAACAGTCGAATGTACATTTCGATGTCGACAATCCATTTATAGGTCGGATTGTACCACTCAAGCGCAGAAGACCGAAGCATAACATTGCTCGGCGCACCGATGGTGTTCCCTGTGATCAGTCGTTCGGGATCGGAATAATAACGGGCAAAATAAGTAGCGGAAAATGCCCTTGTGCCCGACAGACGATTGATGGTCGGGTTCCGCCCAAATACAAAATCCACAGAAGGATCGTCAAAAAAAGGCCGGAGAAAAACGGCCAGGCTGTCCTGGTCAGCCAATTCATCGTCGTGGTGCAACAACAACACAAAATCCCCTTTTGCCATTTGCAAAGCGGCATTCCAGTTAGCGGGAGCACCCAGGGGTTTTGCATTGTGTTGATACCTGATTGAAAGATGATCTGTAAACCTGTCAATGACTATCTTTACGGCATCATCGGGAGTGTCGTCGGAAACGAGCACTTCCACCTGCTTGTACGTTTGTCTTGCAATAGAAGCCAGGCATCGTTCCAATAAATCTGGTTGACGGTACGCTGGAATACAGATGCTAACAAAATGAATCATACTAGAAATGGCCGTTCGAATCACAAATATACTTAACGGAGTCCGGGGAACATTGCTCAGAAAGAAAAGGCAAAGCCGATTTGCCCGCCTTTCGTGGCTTCAGGAAAAAATTCTCAAACACGAAGAAGACCAGTCAATCAAAACCATTCGACTCAACGATCAGCAAATTAGTTACAAGAGGCCTTACGAACTCCGCCACACCTACCAGGAACTTTTTGAAGAAGAAATTTACAGGTTCAAAAGCACGAAACCAGATCCGTTTGTAATTGACTGCGGATCCAACATTGGCCTAAGTGTGCTTTACCTGAAAAAGCTTTACCCTGTAGCAACCATCCTCGCATACGAACCGGATGCTGACAATTTTCAGCTTCTCCAAAAAAACGTAGCGCAAAATAATTTAACCGGTGTGGAGTGCCGGCAAAAAGCTGTCTGGATTCATAACGATACATTGACGTTTGCCTCGGATGGTTCACAGGGAAGTAAGATTGCGGAAAAGGATTACGGAAGAAAAAGCGTGAAAGTACAGGCCGAGCGTCTGGCCGACGTCTTGAAGGCAAACAAGGTTGATTTCCTCAAAATAGACATTGAGGGCGCAGAAGTAGACGTGATGGCAGATTGCGAGCCATATTTGGCCAACGTGAATCAGCTTTTTGTTGAATACCATGGAAAGGTAGAAGAAAGCGAGAAACTTGCCCGGTTGCTGCAGATCGTAAAGGGCACATACAAAGTTTACATTAAAATGGCAGCCGACTCCCTTGAATCTCCCTTTGTCAATCAATCTACCGGCGGTGCATTCGATGTTCAATTAAATATTTTCTGTTACCGGTGATCATCATTAGAATTGTTGGCGGATTGGGCAACCAGCTTTTCCAATATGCTGCTGCAAGAGCCCTCGCGGAAAAGCGGGGTGTTGAGCTGAAATTGGATGTTGCCGGGATAGCCGGCGACACTTTTCGAAAGTTTGACCTGGCAAAATTCAACATTCCGCTTGCGTATGCTTCGGGTGAAGAAATCAAAAAAAGAAAAGCTGCGAATACATTTCAACGTGTGAAACAAAGGCTATTGCCGCATGCCTTCAAGTCCTTCTACAAAGAACCCCATTTCCATTTCGACCCCGCATTTTTTCGCCTGGGAAAGGATGTTTACCTGCAAGGGTTTTTCCAGTCGGAGAAATATTTTCGTTCCATCCAAAACCAGCTTCGAAAGGATTTTGATGTTTCACACCTGGTAAACGATTCGATAAAGGTTTTGGCGGCCGAATTGAATAAAGAGAACAGTATTTCAATTCACATTCGCAGAGGGGATTACCTGGACGATAAGATCCTTAAATATCACGGTATTCTGCCTGCAAACTATTATGCCGGTGCTATTGGTTTAATGAGAGAAAAATTCCCGGCCGCACGGTTTTATCTTTTTTCAGACAACCCGGTTACCGCGAGCAAGGAACTGGCACAGCCAGATGTCAGAATTATTTCGGGAACGATTACCAGCAATCATTTTGAGGATCTTTACCTGATGCAAAACTGCCGTCACAACATCATTGCCAACAGCAGCTTTAGCTGGTGGGCCGCCTGGCTAAATAACAACACTGACAAAACGGTAATTGCACCAAAGAACTGGTTTAACGAAGGCCCCAAAGACACGAAGGACCTTTTGCCCGAAACCTGGATAAAAGGTTAAATGATCGCTTTCAGCTTCTCCAGGAAAAGCGCCATACCTTTTTTCTTTTCTTCCGTCAGTTCATAACTGATGCACTTTGTGTAATAGTTTAGGAGGTCGTAGGCCGGAAAAGGATTTTCTTTTGCCGCATCTGTGATATGCGACAAACCCTGCCTGTTTGCCTCGTTGAACTTTTGTTCGAATTCTGCCGGCAATTTTTTGTTGGCAATCCAGGCAGCAAACACGAAAGGCAAGCCGGTATGCTCTTTCCAGGCTTCGCCGAGATCGTAAATGTAAGCCGAACGCTGCCGCTGTTCCAGTGCCCTGTCACCGATCACAACGCCTGCCGTTGTGCCGCAAATGTGCGCTCGGTAATCTTCACCGGATGCATTAACAAGTACCACGTTTTTTTTCCAGTATTCCTTAAGCAGGATGCGGGCAAGGTTTACCGATGTGCGGGATTGGTAATCGAGTAAAACCGTTTCGATTTCTTCCATCGGAACCTGGCTGAAAATGCAAACGGAAGCCACCGCTCCCTCCGCACCGATACACACATCACCGACAACATGCCAGGAGGCCAGCTTTGTTGTTGCGGCAACAGGTATCAAACCAACATCGACCTGATCGTCGATCAGCATCTGGGCAATTTTGGCCGGGTAGTCTTCAATCAGTTCGATTTCGTTCAGAACGTCGTGCCGGCGAATACCGTACAACAGGGGCTTGGTGTTTAAATAGCTTACGGCTGCCACTCTTATCTTCTTCAAATCCGCTAATTTTGATGCGCAAAGATAACCGCGGATAAAGCCCGAATACGAAACAGTTGGCAGGATTATCCGCTCCCAATTAGCAACTATGGATCTATGTTCCCTCACGGCCATTTCGGCCATCGACGGCCGCTATCGCAGCCAGGTACAGCACCTCGATGAATATTTTTCGGAGTATGCCCTGATGAAATACCGGGTATTGGTGGAGGTTGAATACCTGCTTTTTCTTGCCCAGAAAAAGTTGTTTCAACTTCCGGACGCCACGACAGCCGAATTGCATGCCATTAAAGAGAATTTTTCCCTCGAAGATGCGCAGCAAATCAAGGCCATCGAAAAAACAACCAATCACGATGTAAAAGCCGTGGAGTATTTTATTAAAGAACGTCTCCGTGCTGTCGGTGAAGAAAAGGCCCTGGAATGGGTACACTTTGGCCTGACCTCGCAAGATATCAATAATACAGCCATTCCCCTTTCGTGGAAGCATGCGTTGGAGTTCGAATACCTGCCCTCCCTGCTGAACCTGAACCGCGAAATCAGGCTGCTTGCAAAAGAATGGAAAGAGATTCCGATGCTGGCCCGCACACACGGGCAACCGGCAAGTCCGACGCGATTGGGAAAAGAGCTGATGGTGTTTGTCGAGCGGATCGAAAATGCCGTCGAGCAAATCCTTTTCATCCCGGTAAGTGCCAAATTCGGTGGGGCCACCGGCAATTTTAATGCACACTACATTGCCTATCCTAAACGCGACTGGATCCAGTTGGCCAATGAATTCGTTGAAGACGTGCTCGGCCTCCAGCGCCTGCAGTTCACCACGCAGATTGAACACTACGATAATCTGGCCGCCTCCTTCGATGCGATGAAGCGCACCAACAACATCCTGGTGGATTTTTGCCGCGACGTCTGGACTTATATCTCGATGGACTATTTCAAGCAAAAAACCAGGGAGGGTGAAGTTGGTTCTTCGGCGATGCCACACAAGGTAAATCCGATCGATTTTGAGAATGCCGAAGGGAACCTTGGCGTTGCCAATGCATTGCTGGAGCACCTCTCGGCCAAGCTGCCTGTTTCTCGCCTGCAACGCGACCTTACAGACTCCACTGTATTGCGAAACATTGGCGTACCCATGGCACACATGGCTATTGCCTTCCGGTCGATCGAAAAGGGGCTGGGCAAGCTGGTGCTGAACAGCGAGAAGATTTATGCAGACCTGGATGAAAACTGGGCTGTTGTGGCAGAAGCCATTCAAACCATTTTACGCCGGGAAGCGTATCCCAATCCGTATGAAGCACTGAAGGACCTGACGAGAGGCAAAAAAGCCATCACCAAAACAACCATTCACCAATTCATCGACGGTCTAGAGATTTCGGCTGCCCTGAAAAAAGAATTAAAAGCCATCTCCCCGCACAATTATACAGGCATTCATCCCGAGTACTAACGGTCACAAACAGCCTTTGCGGCGGCGGGTGTCGATGAGGTACTGGATTTTCCAAACACCGTTCACCCTCACCAGTTGGAAGGAGTCCACACCGCAATGGCTGAATTTCCCGGCGTAATAAAACTGGTAAGGCGTCCAGGCCACCGCCAGGGCATCATCAACTTTTATTGTCTCAAAGACGATACGTTCGTCGGCCGAATCTTTGGGTAATGTTGCGACCTGCTTTGCAAATTCAGCCACGTCCTCGTTCCGTATCTTTCCACTGGCGGTGATGGTTTGCAAAATTGCACTGTCGGCAAAGCATCGTTGAAGGCTGTTCGCATCACTGTTTTTCATAGCCGCGAATAATTGGTTGATGACAGCCTTGATCGAATCTTCGGCTTGCTGCGCATGCGCATTTCCGATCCAAATAGAAAGCAGCAAGAAAAACAATCCTTTTTTCATATAGGCAAGATAGCATTTCAGCAATTGCTATCTAAACCGCTTATCCGTTTAGCAGCATAAAAAAAGAATCGCTTCAATTGAAGCGATTCATAATAAAGTACTATTTAAGCATGGAAATTGAGCGCCTGATCACTATCGCAGCTCCTGGCTGGTAAATGCCAGAGGCAAAAGTCGGCTGGCACTGTCAATCACATATACCGGTCCTTCCATTCCGCCAAGGATCAACTGAACCGGGTGGTTAACGCGGCTCTCAAACTCCTGCAATGATTGCCGGCAAATGCCACAAGGCGAAATCGGATGATCGCTTTTCTGGTGGTCGCTTTTGTAACTGATTGCAATGGTCTCAATGGGCACCCGCGGGAAAAGAGATGAAATGGAAGCCAGCAAAACCCTTTCCGCACAAAGACCAACAGGGAACGACGCATTCTCCTGGTTGCTGCCGGCGACGATTTCGCCATTGGCCATTTTGGCCACAGCCCCTACCTGGAAATTGGAATACGGTGCATAAGCATTGGACGTTACCTCTCTTGCCTCGTTGAGCAGCCATTGCTGTTCTTCGGGAAGTTCGGATATGTTATCGTACACTTTGTAGTTAAACTCAAATTTGTTTTCTTTCATGTTTCAGTATTGGAGACAAAAATGCCCCGTTTTTGCGGGGCGCTTAAAGGTAGTTTATTTTACGATATGAAACAGTCGTTTCCAGCGTGGGCCGCTGTCGTAGCTGAACCAGATCAACCAAGCTTTTCCTACCACCCTGTCTTCCGGCACAAAACCCCAGAAACGGCTATCCTGTGATCCTTGCCTGTTATCACCCATCATCCAGTAATAATCCATCTTGAAGGTATATGATGTGGCTTCTTTCCCGTTGAGGTAGAACTTACCATCTTTTTCCAATAAGTCGTTGTGTTCATAAACACGGATCGCTCTTTCATAAACCGGGTACGTTTCTGCTGTCAGTGGCAGCACACCACCTTTCCGGGGGATCCAGATAGGACCATAGTTATCCCTCGTCCAGTTGTGCACTTTGTCATACGGAAAAACTGGTGAATTGCCCGGTACATTCGGATTGGGGATCACCTTGTATCCCTGTTTCAGAAAATCCTGCCGTGCCTGTTCGGTCAGCACAATGTTGTACTCGAATGGCTTGGCCGTTTGCTCAAACTCGCCTTTTTCCTGGTCGATATCGTACTGCTCCTTCATGGAGATGGCATCCAGGGTTTGCCCGTTGGTGATCACGGTGTATTTGATCAGGGACTTGGGCGGGTTGGGCTCCATCTTCCCGTTAACGAATACCGTGTTGCTGCGCACTTCCACCGTATCACCGGCTACACCTGTACATCGCTTGATATAGTTGTCCGATTTATCGGCCGGGTGAACCGCCAGTGGATATTGCTCCGGATGCTGCATAATGAAATTGCGGCCGATATCGGAGTTGCCGTTGCCCATTATACGAATCACATCATAATACGGCTGTGCCGACTGAAAATCCGGCAAATTTATCACCGTATCGCCGGCCGGGAAATTGAACACCACGACGTCGCCCCTTTCCACCGGTGACGACCACCAGCGGATGTACGGCAAATGAACCAACGTAGTATAGGATTTCTTATTTGTGCCGGGAAGGTAATTGTGTACAAACGGAACGGATAATGGCGTGTTGGGAATGCGTGGACCATAACTGAACTTGCTGACAAAAAGAAAATCGTTGATCAGCAAGGTCTTTTCCATAGAGCCCGAAGGAATGGTGTAGGCTTCAAAAACAAACGTACGGATCAGCGTGGCAGCCACCACTGCAAAGATCGCAGCGTCCACCCATTCCCGCCAGGCGGGTTTTACATACCGTCTCACGCCTTCGGGTCCGATATAGCGCACCTTATCGTTATAACCGAGATAGGGAAAATAGAAGGGAGCAAAGAGCGCTGCCAGCGTATGATCGCCCAGGGAAAAGCGGCCGAACAGTTTTACCCATTCAATGTAAATACCCGGTGTAATAAACCAGCCGACCACTGGAATAAACTGCCAGAAAACCCAGTGCCTGGGACGCTTTGCAAGTTCCTGCATCACCCATGTATTGTAAAAAGGAATATATGCCTTCCACGTTGCAACACCCGCTTTTTGAAACATCTTTGCCAAGCCGAACGAAGGAAGAAAAACGAGCAGGAAAGAAATGAGGTAGACAGTCAGAACGTGTGAAAGCGGCATTCGTGTATTTTTAAAACGGACAAATTTATTACTTTAACCAAGTTAGCCGTGGAAATGTATAAAAAGTTTTTGTGTTCAGGGAGCGGCTTAACTTTTCTTAACGATTTATGCAAAGTTTCAGCATCAGGCAGATCGAACTTCTTACCGGTATCAAATCGCATACGCTTCGTATCTGGGAATTGCGGTACGATTTCTTTAAGGCTCCGCGCAAGGAAAGCAACCTGCGTTTTTATACAAATGACGACCTGAAAAAACTGCTTTGCATTTCATTTCTTTATCACAATGGCTGGAAGATATCGAAGATCGCTTCCCTGTCGGACGCCGAGGTTATAACCGAGGTAGAGAACATCCCGGTTGATAAAAACAACTATCCAACGGCGATACAGCACTTGCTGAAAGCGGCGATCGATTTTGATGAATCAGCGTTTCTTTCTATCCTGAATGAACTGCAGGCGAAGATCGGGTTTGAAAAACTGGTTACCGAAGTCTGTTATCCCTACCTGGTACGCATCGGTCTTTTGTGGGATACCAGTAAAGTGATTCCGGCACAGGAGCATTTTTCTTCATATCTCATTCAAAACCGGGTCATCAGCGAGACAGAAACACTTTCGGCAATGCAAAACGGGGACCCTGAACTTGTTTTGTTCTGCCCGGAAAATGAATTTCACGAGTTGCCACTCCTGTTCATTAATTATCTCCTTCGGAAAAATGGCTGGCGGGTCCTTTATCTTGGCTCCAACAGCAAACTGGAAGACCTCCGCGAGGCGGCGAACGTTCCGGGTGTCCGCTACCTTTATCTTCACCTCATCACCAACTTCACCGGAGTAAGCCTGGACGACTATTTTGAATTGCTTCGAAAATCGTTCCCGGATAAAATCATTGTGGCATCTGGTAAAAGCCTACAGCAAAGCCAGCGAAGTTTTGTCAACTTCCGGTTGTTGCGAAGAGACGACGAAATTTACGTCTTTGCGGAAAAGGGAAAAGCGTGAGTACACGCTAAAGACAAACTGGCTAAGCCTCGTGTTCGGGAATTGTTCACGAGCTTCTCGTAATGCCAGATTCATCCAATGAGGATGATTACATTTATTTTTTGGGCAAGACATATGCCTTCACGTCGTCAAGCGTGATGGCTTTCCCG
This sequence comes from Flavisolibacter nicotianae, assembly GCF_003628535.1. Lineage (GTDB taxonomy): Bacteria > Bacteroidota > Bacteroidia > Chitinophagales > Chitinophagaceae > Flavisolibacter > Flavisolibacter nicotianae. The sequence goes on along the minus strand of NZ_RBCI01000005.1, from coordinate 78,401 downwards.
GAGAGAATAACCAGCCGTTCCACCACGTTGCGCAGTTCCCGGATGTTGCCGGTCCAGTTGTAGTCCTGCAGCGCTTTCTGCGCATCCGGGGCAATCTCTTTCCGAGCCACGCCATAATCTTCGCAAATTTCATCGAGGAAACTTTCAACGAGCAGTGGAATGTCCTCCCGCCGTTCGTTCAGCGAAGGCACGTGCACGAGGATCACGCTCAGACGGTGGTACAGGTCCAGCCGGAAGTTCTTCTCCTCTACTTCCTTTAGCAGGTCTTTGTTAGTCGCCGCAATAACCCGCACATCTACGTTGATATCCTTGTCCGCGCCTACCCGGGTGATTTTCCCTTCCTGCAAAGCTCGCAGCACTTTAGCCTGTGCGGAAAGACTCATATCACCGATCTCGTCGAGAAACAAGGTTCCGCCATTTGCCTGTTCAAATTTTCCAATGCGCTGTTTAATGGCTGAAGTGAAAGAACCCTTTTCGTGGCCAAACAGTTCGCTTTCGATCAACTCGCTGGGAATGGCTGCACAATTCACTTCTACCAGTGGACTATCAGCACGGCTGCTCTTTTCGTGCAGCCAGCGGGCAACCAGTTCCTTCCCTACCCCGTTTTCACCGGTAATTAATACTCTCGCCTCTGTTGGAGCAACTTTTTCAATGGTCTCCTTGATCTGGCGGATGGGCTCTGATTCGCCGATCATTTCCTGCACTTTCAGGGCTTTCCGTTTCAGACGCTTTGTTTCGCTGACCAGCGTGTTGCGCTCCATCGCGTTGCGGATGGTAATGAGCAGGCGGTTCAGATCCGGTGGCTTTTGGATAAAATCGTACGCCCCTTTTTTAACGGCTTCCACGGCGGTTTCGATGTTGCCATGACCAGAGATGATGATAATGGGAACATCGGGATTGCTTTCCACTGCTTTTTGCAGGAACTCCAGCCCGTCGATCTTCGGCATCTTGATATCACAAAGAACAGCGTCAAAGGTTTTCTCCTTGAACTTGCGCAGGCCTTCTTCGCCATCAGCCGCTTCTTCAATCTTGTAACCCTCAAACGAAAGAATTTCCGTCAGTGTTTTGCGAATCGCTTTTTCATCATCAATAATCAGGAGCGTGGCCATGGGTAGAAATTAGGAGCGCAAAGTAAAACAAAAGTTGGCAGTAAGCAGTTGACGTGAGGAAGTAAAGAGATAGTATTTTGATTTCGCAAGAAGTAATATTTGGAGGTCAGCCAGTTTGCAACCGGTGGTGTTCCGTTGCCAACCGCTTGCCGTAAACTGTCCCGTCTAGTCAATAAGTGGAAACCTGTAGAAAAAAATAAAGGCCGGATAGAAATCCAGCCTCGTGTAAAATCCAATATCCTATGAAAAACCGAGACAAAGATGCAAGTCTTATTTCAAATATCAAAACATTTGCGGAAAATTATTTTTTACCTTTTTGCTTGAAAATGAAAAAGTTGTGTCTTTTGAACACAACTTTTTCAAAAAATACCCCGTTTGGGGTATGGCCACCCCAGGTTGGCCAAAATTATTTTTTAAGATATAAAACTTCCTTTACCAGTTTGACTGTCCGGGGCACATCGGGCAAAGCAGCCGCAACCAGGTTGGGCGCATAGTGCAGCGGGGCATCGGCGGCCGTCATCCGGCGAATTGGCGCATCGAGATAGTCGAAACCTTCTTTCTGAATGCGATATGACAGTTCGGAGGAAACCGAAGCGTAAGGCCACTCCTCTTCAATGATCACGAGGCGATTGGTCTTTTTTACACTTTCGAGAACGGTCATCCAGTCTAGCGGACGGATACTGCGCAGGTCGATAACTTCAGCGCTGATATTTTCCTTCTCCAGTTCGGCAGCAGCGCCCAAAGCGACTTTCATCATTTTATTGAAAGAAACGATCGTCACATCATTTCCCTGCCTTTTTACATCCGCTTTTCCAAGCGGGATATAATATTCTTCTTCCGGAACTTCGCCTTTGTCGCCGTACATCAGTTCACTTTCCATGAAAACCACGGGATCTTCTTCGTAGCGGATGGCCTGTTTCAACAAGCCTTTGGCATCGTAGGGATTGCTCACTGACACGACTTTCAACCCCGGGATGTTAGCATACAGCGCCTCAAATGCGGTAGAGTGCTGCGCACCCAACTGGCCGGCAGATCCGTTAGGACCGCGGAACACGATCGGACAGGTAATTTGCCCACCGCTCATCGCCAGCATCTTTGAAGCCGTATTGAGAATCTGGTCCAGCGCCAGCACGGCAAAGTTCCAGGTCATGAATTCCACTACCGGGCGAAGGCCGTTCTGTGCCGCACCTACTCCAATGGCTGCAAAGCCCAGTTCGGCAATCGGCGTATCGATGACACGCTTGGGTCCGAACTCTGCCAGCATACCCTGGCTTACCTTGTACGCACCATTGTACTCGGCTACTTCTTCACCCATTAAGAAAACAGATTCATCCCTGCGCATTTCTTCGCTCATGGCTTCACGCAAGGCCTCCCGGAAAGTGATTTGTCTCATGTATTTTGGAATTGAAAGGTGGGCAAAAATAGCAGACAACCATCAATTTACCTAAAAATGAAACGGCCCTGTTTTCGCAGGGCCGTCTACCGTATAAAAAAGGTTTATTGTCCCAGACATTCTTTAGCCAGGTCAGTCATTTTCGCCTGGTCTAATTTGCCGGCGTCGGCTGCATTGGGATATAGTTTCTCTATCTTATCCAGCATGCAGGAACAGTAGTTTTTAGCACCGACTTCGCCCATTCCGGACTTTGCCTGGCTAACACAAGTGCTCATAAACGTGTCTTTTTCTGAAGGAGCCCAACCGGCGGCGTAGCTGGCCGTCTTCCTTTTTTCAACGCTGTCGGTTCGGTCACCGGTTTTCGTGTCTTCTTCCGGTTCATCGTCTTTCAATGGCTTTTTAATTGCCGACGTCTCTTCGGTTTCGTCTTCGCCTTTGGATTTCTTTTTGTTTAGGTCTGCACAGGATGTCAGTACAAATGCTGCAAGCGCATAGAGCAGGATTTTTCTCATGATTCGTTTTTGGTTGGTTTGAGTGGGCAAAATAGACATTTTCGCCGATACAGGGCGGTGGCAGATACTTTGCAACCAAACCAATCCATGAATTGGACTCAAGTGATTGGTTTGTTTGCAGGCATCTGTACGTCTTCCTCTCTCCTGCCGCAACTCATAAAAACCATCCGGGAAAAAAAAGCGGAAGAAATTTCAAAGCTCATGTTGTTTGTGCTGATGACCGGTGTGGCAACCTGGGTTGTCTATGGAATCCTTAAAGAGGATATGCCCATTATTCTCACCAATTCATTTTCCTTGTTGTTGAACATTACAATGCTAGTTCTTCGCTTCAAATACAGCCGGAAAGGCAAATAGGGCAAATAGCGAGTCCTGAAAAGTCAGTAGCGAGGAGTCATTTTGTACAGTCGTTTCTCAAACTTAAAAACCTCCTGCATGCCAGGAGGTTTTTGTCGAAAAGATTGTTGACACTTGACGACTACTTGCTACATGCAATGTACTGCTCGCTGACTCATACCAGTTCGATGACCATCGCACTGGCACCGCCACCGCCGTTGCAAATACCGGCCGCTCCGATCCTGCCACCTTTTTGTTTCAGTACATGGATCAACGTGACAATGATCCTGGCGCCGCTGCAGCCAAGCGGGTGTCCCAACGAAACGGCACCGCCGTTCACATTGACCTTTGCAGGATCAAGGTGCATATCTTTTGTGTTGACAATACCCACCACGCTGAACGCTTCGTTCAGCTCCACGTAATCGAGGTCGCTCATTTCCAGCCCGGCTTTTTTTACCGCTTTCGGGACAGCAATACTCGGCGTTGTGGTAAACCAGGTTGGCTCCTGTTCGGCATCGGCATAGCTGCGAATCACAGCAATTGGCTTTATGCCCAGTTCATCCGCCTTTTCCTTGCTCATTAAAACCACGGCAGCCGCTCCGTCATTCATAGTGCTGGCGTTGGCTGCGGTTACGGTTCCTTCTTTTCCGAATGCCGGTTTCAGGCTGGCAATTTTATCAAACTTTACGTTCCAGGGCTCTTCATCACGGTCCACCACCACTTCGCCTTTTTTGGAAGAGATCACCACCGGCACAACTTCTTCCTTAAAGCGGCCTTCGTCCCAGGCTGCCTGGCTGCGTTTGTAACTTTCAATGGCAAAGGCATCCTGTTCTTCGCGACTGATCTTGTTTTCTGCGGCACAGATATCAGCGGCGCAGCCCATGGCAAAATTTCCGTAGCAATCGGTCAGCCCGTCTTTTTGCAAGCCGTCCACCAAAGCCGTTTCACCGTACTTGTTGCCCCAGCGAAGGGCGGGGACATAAAAAGGAACAGCACTCATATTTTCCATACCGCCTGCCACCACGATCTCTGCGTCGCCCAGCAAAATGCTTTGTGCTCCCTGCATGATGGCTTTCATCCCGCTTGCACAAACTTTGTTCACCGTGGTGCAAATGACCTTATCCGGTAGGCCGGCAGCTTTTGCGGCCTGGCGGGAAGGTGCCTGTCCCAGGTTGGCTTGCATCACACAGCCCATCAGCGCCTCATCCACCATGTCGGGATGAACGCCTGCTTTTTCCAGCGCCGCTTTAATGGCGGTGGCTCCGAGTTGCGGAGCAGGAACATCTTTCAGAACACCGCCGAAAGAGCCCATCGGCGTACGTACGGCAGAAACGATATAAACTGTTTTATTCATATAGCATTTTTAGCGAAGCAAATGTAACGCATGTTAGGAGTGCTGGAAAATGGTTTCAGATGGGTTCAATAGCGAATTAAAGGTTTACCTGGGCTCGAATGATCGCTTTTGATCTGTCATTCATCATTCACACAAATTATTTTTGCAGCATGAGCGAGTTTGACGCCAACATCTCAACTGACACGAAGGCCATTCTTGGTTTGCAACTTCCCACGGATCCGCGCTGGATCAACCTTGCACAAATTTCGTTGGAAGACGTTTTGATTGACCACGCCTACTGCGAGCAAAAAGCTGCTACGTCCTGTATCTCCATCATCCAACGCTATAGCCAAAAAGAAGAACTGGTGAATGCGCTGGCACCGATCGTTACCGAAGAATGGGGACACTTCCGGCTGGTGCTGGCCGAACTGAAAAAACGTGGCTGGTCGTTGGGTAAACAACGGCGCGATGAGTACGTAAATGCCCTCATCCAGTTTTGCCAGAAAGGCGGTTCGGAAGAAGGCCGGTTCCTCGATCAACTCCTGATGATGGCCATGATCGAAGCCAGGAGTTGTGAACGTTTCAAGCGACTGAGCGAAGGGCTGGACGACGCCTACCTGCGCAAATTTTACCGTCGCTTTATGGAAAGCGAGGCCGGGCATTACACCTTGTTCATTGAACTGGCCGAAACCTATATCGATAAAGAAAAAGTGCGCAGGCGCTGGCAGGAATGGCTGGCCCACGAATCGGAGATCATGAAAACACTGGAAACAAGAGGCGACCGGATGCACTAGCCGCAAAGTAAATCGTTAATGGTTTTAGACAATAATCAGATGAAAAGCGACTAATCGCTCTGCAGAAAAAAATCCAGCTCTTTTTGCAGGTTTAGGTAAGAATATTTTTCCTGCATATCTTTTGTTTTTTGATAATAACTCCAGAGAAACTTTTTATGTTGTTCCGAAGCCGGATTGAAGGGCTTGTGTCGAAAAGCCAGGTTGATCGAATGGATTTCTTCCATTAATTCCTTCGTTTTTTCATCCATACAAGAATCAACGAGTTTCTCCCATACGTACTGCGTTGCAAAATAGTTAGGGTGGACCAGGTCTTCTGCAAAAAAACGATAATCGCGGAGGTCATCGATCACCAGTTCGTAAGCGGGAAAATAAAACAGCTTGTCGAACTTATCCACCAGGTGATGAACGGCGCTGACCAGCACCGCCTTGCTGCGGTTATTTTCCACAACCCCTTCCCGCAAATGCCGCACGGGACTGATGGTGAAAATGATCTTCAGTTTTGGATTGAAAAGGAAAAGACGGTGAATCACGTTGTCTAGTACACGGAGCACTTCTTCCGCAGTCATCAGCCTTCGATAAAACCAATCGGCCGGCGCCTTGTGGTTATTGGCCGCCACGGCACCAAGTTTTGCATTTTCTGCTTTTTCGGTCAGCGTATAAATCCATGAAGATCCCAACGTGATCACCAGGTAATCCGCTTCTTTCAAAAAACGGTGCGCTGTTTTAGTTGACGCATTGATCTTTTGCAGTGCCTCCTCTTCCGTAAAACCAGAAAACCGGCTGTGGTGCTTCCAGCTGTGCCAGGCTTCATTCAGGTAAAACAGGTCCTCTTTCGTTGTTTCTTTTTCCTCGATATAATCTGTCAACGCTTCGGCCACACTCACCGGGTTGAACAAAATCCCATTAGGATTTTGCAGTGTCGTGAATTTGTACCGGTCAAGCTTCTCGCCAATATTCTCTGTAAAACACGAGCCGATCAGCAGTAACCTGTGCCGGTGTGTAATGGGCTCTGGCAGCCTTTTTATGTCGAATTCAAAACGAAACTTCATGACACGAATTATAAAAAGATAGAGGAAGCAAGTTGCAGGCACTTTTGCAAGGCTACTTTATTTAGTCCCTCCAGCAATTTTTTTTCTTCGAGGGATGAGATGATCAGCTCTGTATTCATATTCCCGACAAGCGCATTGCCGGCCATGGGACAACCACCAATACCTTTCAACGCACCGTCGATGCGCCTGCAGCCTGCACCAACCGCAGCATCCAGTTTCTCCCGCCAGTTTTCCAGGGTTGAGTGCAAATGAACACCGATCGTCGTTTGCGGGTATTTAGGAATGAGCGTGTTCAATGCAAAGGCAATCTGCCCTGGGGTAGCCACACCAACCGTATCTGCCAAAGACAGAATCTGAATGTCCCGCTTTATCATTTCCCCGGCCCAACGCAGCAGCACGTCCGCACTGTATTCATCGCCGTACGGATTTCCAAAGCCCATGCTCAGGTAAATCACCAACTGCTTTCCTTTTTGTACACAGCGGTTTTGGATTTCTTCTACCCGCTGCAGGCTTTCGGCGATGGAACTGTTGGTATTCAGCTGCTGAAACGTTTCGGAGATAGAAAAAGGAAAACCGAGATACGTGATTTCATCATATTGAACGGCTTCTTCCGCGCCACGCACATTGACCACTATGGCCAACAGTTTGGAAATGGTCTGCTGCCAGTTCAGTCCTTTCAAGACTTCTTTTGTATCAGCCATCTGCGGAATGGCTTTGGGAGAAACAAAAGAACCAAAATCAATGGTGTGAAAACCGACGTCCAACAACGCATTGATGTAGTCAATTTTTTGTTGTGTGGGGATCAGGTGTGGCCAGCCTTGCATGGCATCACGGGGACATTCGACAAGCTGAACAGGATTCGTTTCCATACGGCCAGTTTACGCTTTGTTGAACAGGCGTTGCTTCATCACTTCATACAGGATCATCCCGGTTGCGACCGAAACGTTGAGTGATTCAAAGTCATTCGCCATGGGTATCTTGAATTTCTCGTCGCTTGCTTTCATCAGTGCAGGATAAATGCCCTTTTCCTCGCTGCCCATGATAATGGCCGCCGGCTCTGTTAAATCAAGTTCAAAGACGGCTTTCTTCGCTGTCATTTCACTTGCCAGTACTTTAATGCCGTTCAGGTGCAATTCATCCACGGCTTTCAGTAAACTGTTGACCCGGCAAACGGCCAGTTTTTCCAGCGCACCTGCCGATGTCAGGATCGCGTCTTCGTTCAGCATGCCCACACCTTTGTCGGGTATAATGATGGCCTGCACACCGGTGCACAGCGCTGTACGGGCAATGCCACCAATGTTGCGGATATCGGTGATGCCGTCAAGGATTAGAAACAGCGGTGTCTCTCCTTTTTCCACCACGAACGAGATCACATCCTGCAGGTCCTGGTAGTGAATCCGTGATAGCATGGCCACGCAGCCTTCATGATGGGGAACGTTGAAGCTGTCCAGCTTTACCGCCGGCACTTTATTAACTGGAATCTGGTTTTGCGTAGCCAGGTTGGAGATCTCAGTTAGTTCTTTTCCGCCAAGGTTGTTTTGCAAGTAGATCCGTTCGAGTGCCTTGCCGGTTTTGATGGCTTCCAGAACGGCCTTCTTCCCAATGACCAGTGAACTTTTTTTAGGCCTGCTTTGTGATCGAAAATTTTTCAACGGCTGATTATTTTTTGATTCGCCTGTCAAAAGTAAAAGGCTCTACTTCTTTTATGCGTACTTTTTTAAAATCGGGGTGAAGCGGGTTCAGGATGTAATTAAATTCTGACGGGATGACAATGGAAGGAAGCCGAAGGGCCAGGTGATTTTGCAGATGCCGGGTACCCCATTCTTTAACATGCAATGATGCCGGTGAACTTGCCCAGCCCGTAGGTAAATCTTTGGTTTGAAAATTTTCCCAGCTCCCGTCGGGAATTTCGTAGGTCGTAAACGATAAATCTTCGGGCATTTGTTCCAACAAAACATTGGCCGCATATTCCAACGCACACAGCGCCTTAGATCCTGCGGTATAGATGCAGGGACACCCGATCACATTCCACCGTCCGCCAAACAACTTTGCCCCCTCTCCTGTCAATTGCCGGGCATACATCGTCGTGCCCAAATGATAAACCTCCATCTTCTATCAGCTGTAAACGCCGTAAGCAATCCGGCCAATCAAATGTTTGACTTCTTCAATTCCATACAGGGTATCAACCAGGCTTAACGGTGTAATGCCGGCCAGCGCCGCGTTTTCCGTCTTCATCCAATTGTTGAACTTTTGCCGGTTGCCAAAAACCTCGTAGCCATATGAATAAAGATCGGCGATCAGAAAAATCCGCTCACTGATATATTGGTCAAACTTTGCTTTGCCTTTCTTGCTGTGGAGTGTTGTTTTAGTCACATTCAACAGCTTTGCCATCGTATCGTAATCCAGTTCCGCACCATTTTTCAGGTTCTCCAGTTCTTCCTTCGACACGCCTTCCTTGATGGCATCAATCTTCTCAAACGAATTCCATTGATAAACGGGGATGACCTTGGCCTTTTTGGATGCAACCTTTGTAAGAGGATTGAGGGTTTGATACACCACGGCCGCTTCCTTCGCCTGCATAGTTTAATTTTTTACTAAGTTAAGTACATTTTTTTACTTTCCCGACAGGGGCAAAAAAAGAGGCTGAAAATACAGCCTCCTTTTTTTTATTTCAATCCGAATGCTTTTTTCACTTTCGGTACATAATCCAGTTTTTCCCAGGTAAACAATTCTACCTTCTTTTTTACTGTTTTGCCATCGGGTGACGTAAACTCTTTGGTCACGACTTCCGGCTTGCGGCCCATGTGGCCGTAGGCTGCGGTTTCGCTGTAGATCGGTGTGCGCAGTTTCAGGCGCTGCTCGATAAAGTAAGGACGCATATCGAACACGCTTTCTACCACGCTGGCAATTTCACCGTCGGTCATGTCCACTTTGGCGGTGCCGTGCGTATTTACATAAATACCCATTGGCTGGGCAACACCGATAGCGTAGGAAACCTGTACCAGCACCTCGTCGCAAACACCGGCAGCAACCAGGTTTTTAGCAATGTGACGCGTAGCATAGGCTGCTGAGCGGTCAACTTTGGAAGGATCTTTACCGCTGAATGCTCCGCCACCGTGGGCGCCTTTTCCGCCGTAGGTGTCAACAATAATCTTACGGCCGGTTAAACCGGTATCACCGTGCGGACCTCCAATCACAAACTTTCCCGTTGGGTTGATGTGGTATTTAATGCCGCCGTTGAACAGTTTAGCATACTTCTTATATTTTGATTTCACACGGGGAATCAAAATATTGATCACGTCTTTTTGGATCTTCTCCTGCATTTTCGCTTCGGTATCGAAATCGTCGTGTTGTGTAGAAATCACAATAGCATCGATGCGGACAGGACGGTTATTGTCATCGTACTCAAGCGTTACCTGGCTTTTTGCATCCGGACGCAGGTATTTGATCTGCTTGTTTTCGCGACGCAGGGCAGCCAGTTCCTGCAGCAACTTGTGCGCCAGGTCAAGTGCCAGCGGCATATAGTCTTCTGTCTCGGCCGTAGCATAGCCAAACATCATTCCCTGGTCGCCAGCGCCTTGCTCCTCTTTTTTCTTCCTGTCAACACCCTGGTTAATATCGGCCGACTGCTCGTGAATGGCAGAAAGCACGCCACAGGAGTTGGCTTCAAACATGTATTCGCTTTTGGTGTAACCAATCCGGCGAATCACCTGGCGGGCAATTTCCTGCACATCCAGGTAAGCTTTTGACTTGACCTCGCCGGCCAGAACCACCTGTCCGGTTGTTACCAATGTTTCGCAGGCAACTTTTGATTCCGGGTCAAAAGCTAAAAAATGATCGATGAGCGCATCGGAAATCTGGTCGGCAACTTTATCGGGATGACCTTCGGATACACTTTCAGACGTAAATAAATAAGGCATGCAACTATTTTTTAGGTTTGGGGGTTGACTTTCCCCAGGAATTTTTTAAATCGGGTGCAAATATAACGACACCCGCCATTTATCAAAGGTTGGAATAAATGATGTGCAAACGCAAGCGTAAAGCCGGATCAGGATAACTATCCCCAGCCAGCACAACGCGGCCTTTGGCGATATTGCTAATGGCCGGAACAGCGAGTTCCTGTCCCACGGATTTCGAAAAGAGATAACTCCGCAACGGGGCGTAAATCCGCATGGTATCATTGGGCTCTTTCCGGGTTGCAATCCCCTGTACATAGCGGGTGATGTTGAAGCGATAGCTGTTATCCGATCGCAGGTAACCGCCAAACAGGCTCAGATCAACCGACCCGGTCGAAGTAATCTGCACATCGTTGTCAAACAGGTGCGCCGTATCGGTGGTGCCTTTGTGATCGAGTAGCAACGTCCTGGGCGTGGTAAAAACTGCATCAGATGCGGAAGGGATGCGGTAAGCTACCAATTCGGCATAATGGATCACCTTATTGGGAAATGCCTGTAAACCTGGCACGTTCACCGAAACATACGAACCCGAAGGCGAAGACTGGATATAAAGCTTTTGTGGTGATGTCTTATTCAGGTTGGCCAGGAACTCACCGGCAGCCGTGCGACGAACCGAATTGGCCTGGCTATAGGTGCTATGAACGAATGTAGCCGACGCGGTGTCGACACCGCCGTTCTTCTTGCGGAAGTATACGGTCAGTCCTGTACCCGCAGCGCTGGACAGGTTAAAATAAGCCAGGGCTCCCGGATTGCTGGCGCTCGTCGTTTTGACAGCCAATCCGCGAAAGGCAGCCCTGAAAAGCGAATCACTTTTATACGGAGCGTTGCTGGTTGTGTCAAATTGGGCCAGGCGTGAACCCAGGGTATTATCAAGACGGATGCGTAACACGTTAGCCACTTTCGATGTGTCGGTTCTGCGGATCAGCGTGATACTGTCTTTCAGGCTTGCCAGGTTAAATGATTTGGTTCCGAAAACAGTACCGGTGTTAAAACCCGGATGATCGTAACGGTAAAGTGTTGTATCGTTGAAATCTGTACCCGGCTGGATTTCGGAAACTTCCACATTTAACTGGCTGGCTGCAGACGTATCACCGTATGCACCGGTATACGCAAGCGACAGCACAACGGAGTCGATAGCGATTACGGAGTCTTTGTTGGTAAACGGCGATGCGCTGTACACCGGGCTGCTCAGGTTAAAAAACATGTCGGCCGTGGTAGAACCAAACACCGGGTCGTCGATGCGGCCAAGCGCCATTTGATCCGAAATCAGATTCCGGATAGAATCGGCTGAGAGATGGTAGTCGGCAAAAACGGTGAGAGTCGTATCAAACGTATTGACATTGTCAACCGCCGGGATCAAACCATCGCCGAGTTGTGTGGGCTCATTTAATTTGGTGCAGGAGAAGAAAAAAACAATTAAACCAAGCGTGAGAAGAGCAGACAAACCTTTGAGCTTCACATCGAAAAATTAACCTGTGAGTAAAATATTTTACTTGCTCGCAAGATCGCCATAGAGTTGTAAATAGTCTGTTAAATCACTTTCCGCGTTGTAGGGCAATGTCTTCTTTCCTTTCACTTTTGAGAACTCGTCCACCAGCTTCTTATCCGGCGTATCTGTTCCAAATGTGATCGCATCGGCATACGTGGCACCAATCCGCATCAAAGCAAGGTTATTGGACTCTTTGAACGGTTCAAAGTCTTTGTCTTTCAACGCGGTGCTGATCTGCGCCTTTTTAATAAAATCGCTTTCCAGCTTTTCTTTAAATGTTGTTTGTCCAAGCGTATAGATGACTTTACTGTGCGAAAATACCGGCTCCTTTTTGTACACCGTTTTCAGGTACATTGGAATCAATCCAGTCATCCAGCCGCTGCAATGAATGATGTCCGGGGGCCAGCCAAACTTTTTGACCGTCTCCAGAGCGCCTTTGCAGAAAAACACCGTACGCAGACCGTTATCGTCAAACCAGGTTTCGCTCTCGTCGGTAAAGATCGACTTGCGTTTAAAAAGGTCTTCGTTGTCAAGGAAATAAACCTGCAAGCGGGCATTCGGCAACGACGCCACTTTAATCTGTAAGGGAAAATCTTCGTTGTCGATGGAAATATTGATACCCGAAAGACGCACTACCTCGTGCAGGCGGTGGCGGCGTTCGTTGATCGCACCAAAACGCGGCATGATGCAGCGAACTTCAAAACCACCTTCGTTCGCTTTGATGGCCAGCTTATTTACTACTTCAGAAAATTCAGTCAACTCAAGGTAAGGTGACATTTCGTTGGCAATAAATAAAATCCTTTTCTTTGCTGACATTGTACGCGATTTAGATAAAACTTAAAGTTGGCAAAGGTAAGCAATTATTTTTGTCATGTAACACCGACACGATCTTAAACCTCCGGCATGATCCTTTTCAAAGAAGCGAAGGCGCTGAACCAATTCCTTTCAGATCAAAAAAAGAACGGCACGACGATTGGTTTTTTTCCGACGATGGGGGCTTTGCATAACGGGCACATATCGCTGCTGGACCAGGCAAAAAAAGAGGCACAGCTCAGCATTTGCAGCATTTTTGTCAATCCGACACAATTCAATAACCCCGACGATTTTAAAAAATACCCGGTCACCCTCGAAAAAGATATTGATCTTTTGGTTTCCCACGGCTGCGATGTTCTGTTCCTTCCCTCTGTTGAAGAGATTTATCCGCCCGGTTACAAGGCCGGCGTCTATGACTTGGGAACACTGGAAACGGTGCTCGAAGGGCATTACCGGCCGGGCCACTTCCAGGGCGTTTGCCAGGTTGTCGATCGGTTGCTGGAAATCGTCAACCCGACTTTTCTCTACCTGGGACAAAAAGACTTTCAACAATGCCAGGTAATTCAAAAACTGCTGTCTCTTACCGGCCGCAACGAACAGGTCACCCTCCGCATCTCCCCGACCGTCCGCGAAAAAGACGGGCTGGCCATGAGCAGCCGCAACCTCCGTTTGTCGCAAAGCCAACGGGCCCTGGCGCCGGCACTGTTTGAAGAGCTGCGCAAAAGCAAGGAGGCTCTCCCTTCAAAACCGATTGAAGTCATCAAACAGGAGGCGATGCGAAGCCTGACGGAAAAAGGATTCGTGGTTGACTATTTTGAAATTGTTGATACACAAACCCTGCTCCCCGTTAATGATAGAGCGAAACCTGCAGTGGCATTGGTGGCTGCCTTTTTGGGAGACATTCGCCTCATCGACAACCTGCCGGTGAATTAACAAACACTTTACCATCATCATCTAACTTTGCGGCCAGTATGAACATTTCTGTTTTAAAGTCGAAGGTCCACCGCGCTGTAATCACCGAAGCCAACCTTCACTATGTGGGTAGCTTAACATTGGACGAAGACCTGATGGATGCGGCCAACTTTATCGAGAACGAGAAAGTGACGGTCGTCAATGTCAACAATGGCGAACGCCTGGACACCTACCTGATTAAAGGCAAGCGGGGCTCCGGTGTTTGTTGCCTCAACGGCCCCGCAGCACGCAAAGGAATGACCGGCGATGTTGTTGTAATCATTTCCTACTGCTCCCTTCCTTTTGAAGAGGCGAAAACCTTCAAGCCCTGGATTGTTTTCCCCAAAGAAGGGAACAGGCTGTAAAAACCGAAGAACAGTCGAACAAGGAGATAGTCACGAATGAAGTGTCTTCGGCTCATGCTGTTTCCGCTACCGGGCAGACCGCATTTCGAAGAAGAGGATGAACAGGGGCGGTTACTTTAACATTCTTCATTCCTTGTTCACCTGTTCGATATTCCCTTCCTATCTTCACTTGGCATGAAGAAACCCATTGTTACCATACTACAGTATGTTTTTTTTCTCGGGCTTGGCGTTTTATTTGTTTGGCTTTCTGTACGGAAGATCAATTATGAACAATGGTTACAGATTAAAAGCTCCCTGCATCGTGCCCGCCTCTGGCTGATTCTTCCTGTCTGCGGCATGCTCATCTTAAGTCATTACAGCAGGGCCATGCGCTGGCGCATCCTCATGGAGCCATTGGGATACCATCCGAGCCGCTTCAATACATTTGCTGCCGTTATGATCGGCTACCTTGTTAATGCCGGTGTGCCGCGTTTGGGCGAAGTGGTAAAATGCACGCTGCTTGCCCGGTATGAAAAAGTGCGGGCCGATCGGCTGGTTGGAACGATTGTCATGGAACGAGCCGTTGATGTTGTTTGCCTGGTTGTTGCTTTTATTACCGCACTTTATTTCCAGGGACATATCATCGGCGACTACGTTACTTCGTTGTTCGGCGATTTTTTCCGCGACAAAGCTGGCCACACGTCTGGTACAAAAATGGCACTCTACGTTGGCGGCTTTATCATCTTTCTGCTTGTTTTTTATATCGTTCTCAAACGCTTTGGCCACATCGATGCTGTCGGAAAAATTAAGACCGTGGTGAAAGGCATTCTTCATGGCCTGCAAAGCATTCGCTTTATTAAAAACAAAGGCTGGTTTTTATTTCACACCCTACTGATCTGGCTGATGTACCTGGGTAGTACGACCATCGGCATTTATGCCCTACAGGAAACGGCACACCTTGGAATTGGCGGAGGCCTGACTACCCTGGCCATCGGCAGCGTGGGAATGGTCATTACGCCGGGCGGTATCGGCGCCTACCCGCTGCTCGTCTCGAAATTGATTGGCCTCTATGGGCTGGATGAAGCAACGATCGGCAATGCACTTGGGTGGCTGCTCTGGACCGTGCAAACGGTCATCATTGTCGTTGCCGGCATACTTTTCAGCGCCCTGTTTTCTTACCACAACAAAAACAAACGACCCAGTGAGACCCGCACAAAACTTACAGACCAAGATATTGCCCCTCTCTGACCTCCGACAAAAAGCTGCAGAATGGCACAGGCAGGGAAAGACAATTGCTGTCACCAACGGCTGCTTCGATATTCTTCATGCCGGCCACATTGCGTCACTGACCGAAGCGGCACAACATGCCGATGTGCTGGTCGTCGCTCTCAACTCCGATTCTTCCGTCAGGCAACTGAAAGGTGAAAGCCGGCCTGTGAATGACGAACAGGCTAGAGCCACCGTTCTCTCTGCCCTTGGCGTGGTCGATGCCGTCGTTATTTTTTCCGAACCAACACCCCGCGACCTTATTGTTGCCCTGCAACCCGATGTACTGGTGAAAGGCGGTGACTACAAAGTAGAAGATATTGCCGGTGCAAAAGAAGTGCTGGAACGCGGCGGCAAAGTGATCATCAATCCCATTGTACAGGGATTTTCCACGACGTCCATCATTGAAAAAATGCAAAGCCCGCCGGCAAATGGGAACAGGTAAGACATCCATAGCACACCGGGTTCATTGCGCTGGTGCTGGCACCCGGCGTGCAACTGCGCTTTACCGTGAACACGCTTCTTGCGGAATAAGGTGGGTTTAGGTATATTTATTGATATGATGGATAACCATATGTCGAATCAAAAAATAAAGGGCATACAACGGGACATCAGTTGGCTCTCGTTCAATGCACGTGTTTTACAGGAAGCCGCCGACCCCACCGTTCCACTCCGCGAACGCATCCGTTTTCTCGGCATTTTTTCCAACAACCTGGATGAATTTTTCCGGGTTCGCGTGGCAACACTTAAACGCATGATCCAGTTCGGCAATAAAGCCAAGATGCATTTGGAAACCCATCCCGAGCAAATCCTCGAAGAAATCCAGATGACGGTCCTGAACCAGCAAAGCGAATTCAACCGGATATGGGAACTGATCCTGGAAGAAATGCGGGAAGAAAAGATTTTCCTGGTTACCGAAAAAGACCTCAACCCCGAGCAGCAGGATTTTGTAACCAATTATTACGACGAAGAAGTCAGCCCCAATATCATTCCGCTGATGATCGAAACCATCCCGGAACTCCCCTATCTCCGCGACAAATCCATCTACCTTGGCGTGGTGATGTGGCGGAAGGAAAGTGCTCTCAAACGCATGTATTCCATCATCGAGGTGCCGACTCGTGTGATGAGCCGTTTCCTGCTGCTCCCTTCTCCGGATGGAGAGCAACACATCATTTTACTCGAGGATGTCATCCGCTTCAATTTGCCGGAAACCTTCGTTTATTTCGGATACGACCAGTACCATGCAAGTGTTTTCAAGGTGACGAAAGATGCCGAGATCGACCTGGATAATGACGTGTCGACCTCGTTGATGGAAAAAATTGAAAAAGGCCTGAAGAACCGGCGTAAAGGAAAACCGGTACGCTTTGTTTACGACAAGGAAATGGACCCGGGACTGTTGGAGTTTTTGATCCGCAAACTGAATCTTTCCAAACGCGACAACATCATTCCCGGCGGACGCATTCACAATTTCCGCGAGTTCATGGATTTTCCGCGGGGTGTTTTCAAAGCAACAGCAACGCGGCGCAAGCCTTTCCATCACCCGATGCTGGAAGAACGACGGGTATCGGACGTGGTGATGCAGCAGGACCTGATGCTCCACTTTCCTTATCATTCGTTCAACCCGGTCATTGACTTGTTGCGGGAAGCGGCAATCGATCCGGATGTAACAACCATTAAGATCACGGCCTACCGCATGGCCAAACAGTCGAAAGTGGTCAATGCGCTGATCAATGCCGTTCGCAACGGCAAACAGGTAACGGTGATGTTGGAACTAAAAGCCCGTTTTGACGAAGAAGCCAACCTGGCCTGGAAAAAAACGCTGGAAGAAGAAGGCGTGAAAGTACTGACCGGAATTCCCAACATGAAGGTGCACGCCAAACTTTGCATCATCCGCAAGCGGGTTGGCGATACGATCGTGCAGTATGGCTTTATCAGCACGGGCAACCTGAACGAGGACACGGCCAAAGTATACGCGGATCATTGCCTGCTGACATCCAACAAAGCCATCATGACCGATGCCAACAGGATCTTCAGCTATATAGAACACCACAAAACAGGCACACATTTTTTAAAAGCCTGCACCACCCTCCTCCCGTCCCCTCTCTTTGCCCGCAAGGAGATCATTAAAATGATCCATACGGAAATAAAGAATGCACAAAAAGGAATACCGGCTTCGATCTGTGCCAAAATGAATTCTCTTTCCGATGTCGAGATCATCGACGAATTGTATACGGCCGCCAAATCGGGGGTGGAGATCAAGCTGATTGTCCGGGGTATTTTTTGCATGCTGACGCAAAACGAAAAATATGTCAAACAGGTCAAGGCACTCAGCATTGTGGACGAATACCTCGAGCACGCTAGGGTCTGGATCTTTCAGAATGGCGGACAGGAACGGATGTTCATTTCGTCGGCCGACTGGATGATCCGAAACCTGGATCACCGTGTCGAAGCCTCCTGCCCGATCCTGGACCCCGTAATTCAAAAGGAACTGAAAGATATACTGACCATTCAGCTACACGACAATGTAAAGGCACGGGTGCTGGATAACAGTCTCGCCAATAATTATGTAACGCCGGAGGACGACGAACCACGCATCCGTTCGCAGTACGAAACCTATTTTTATTTACGCAACAAAATCGAACAGCCCCTTGAAGTTAGCAGCCATTGATATCGGTAGTAACGCCGCCCGTCTCCTGATCAACGATGTCATTCAAACACCGAAAGGCGTTCCCGAATTTGTAAAACTGTCGCTGGTGCGGGTACCCCTGCGTCTTGGTTTCGATGTTTTCGATACCGGGAATATTTCGGAGGAAAAAGCCAACAAATTTGTAACCACCATCAAAGCCTATAAAAATCTCCTGGATGTGTACGAAGTGGAACACCTGATCACCGCCGCGACCTCCGCCATGCGGGATGCCGGGAATGCGGCCGAGATTCTTGGCCGGGTGAAAGACGAAACGGGCATTTCCATCAGCGTTATATCGGGGGAAGAGGAAGCGACCTACATTTACGAGAATCACTTTGCCGATAACCTCAACACCTACGAGTCGTATTTGTACATCGATGTCGGCGGTGGCAGCACGGAGTTAACGTTTTTCAGCGACGGTAAACTTGTCACCCAGCGTTCGTTCAACATCGGGACCATCCGCCTGCTCAAAAACCAGGTAACCCAGGAATATTGGGCGGAAATGCGCAACTTCATACGTGAAAAATTACGCGGCTATCATCACATTACCGCCATCGGCTCGGGCGGCAACATCAACAAAGTTTTTTCGCTGTCCAAACGAAAAGAAGGAAAGCCGCTTTCGCTGGAACTGCTGCGGAATTATTACAAGGAATTCAGTGCACTTTCCGTACAACAACGGATATCGGTTTATCACCTTCGCGAAGACCGCGCCGACGTGATTGTTCCAGCCCTGCTTATTTACATCAACGTGATGAATTGGGCCGATGCGGACGAGATTTTTGTTCCCAAGATTGGTCTGGCAGATGGCTTAATTCACCTCTTATATGACCGGGTGAAAACCGGCACGAAATAACGGTTATCACACATAAAAAAAGCCATTCGATACCGAATGGCTTTTTTTATGCGAAACAAAACTAAACTCTTTATTGCGGACGCAGCACCTGGTCGATCACGTGTAGCACACCGTTAACATAGTGCTGATCGCTGGTGCCGGTTCCCGGCATTGGGTTGATCTGGACGTTTGACGCTGTCGCGTTGGCCACGCCTTTTACGGTTGCAGCCGTGACGCCGGTGGCGCCTAACATTGCCTGGATGATGACTCCCGGATGCAAATACGTTTGCGTTGTACCGTTCAGGTAGGTCTTTACGTTTGTCGCCGTTGTTGGAATATTCGCTGAAAAGACACGAAGTCCGTTCACAATGACTTTCGTCGAAGAAACAACCGGGTTAGTGCCCAACAAATGATACGCAATCAGCCCTTTGACCAATGTGGGAGTCAGCACAGTTGCCAGTGCGGGGTTTGCAAAAACAGCTGGTGTAGAGGCCAGTGCTTGCGCTTGTGCCTGCGCCTGGGCCTGCGGAA
The DNA here is from genome assembly GCF_003628535.1 of Flavisolibacter nicotianae. Taxonomy (GTDB): domain Bacteria; phylum Bacteroidota; class Bacteroidia; order Chitinophagales; family Chitinophagaceae; genus Flavisolibacter; species Flavisolibacter nicotianae. The sequence goes on along the minus strand of NZ_RBCI01000005.1, from coordinate 59,010 downwards.
CATTCATTGCCATCAAAGCCTGTGTGATTTGTACTGTCAGCAGTTGTTGAAAGGCCAGGTTGGTCGGTGCAAAGAGAGTGAAATTTGCAGCAGGGTTTAAGAAAGCTGCACGCAATGTTGAATCGGCCGGCACACCTGTATCGGCCCTGTCGATCGCCGCTTTCAGGTAAGTCAGGTTCGGATCGGTTGCAATCCGGCTCCATAAAACAGTTGATGGTGGTGCAACAACAAGCCCGGTCTTGTGTATAACACCATTCGAGGCCTGTATATCCACTCCGGTGAGCGGAATGTTGTTTACCCAGGCACCGTTGATTTTAGAGGGAAAGACCGGCATGCGCAAACCCGGAGGAATAGCCGCCGACGGTTTGGCCAGTTCGAGCAAAGTAGGCAATTGCAGGTTTGGATTCGGATACGCCGATGGCAGCATACTGCTCATCAACTTTTGTCCCCCAACGACGTGGTAACGTAGAATAGAGTCCAGTTGTCCGGGACTGAAGGCATTGATGCCAACAGCCTGGGGAATGCCGAGCAATGCAAAGCTTTGCTGAAAGGCCGCATCGGTCGGCGCAAACACGGTGTACACGGCTGTGGAGTCCGACAGCAAGGCGCCCAGGCTCGGTGTTGCCGAACTGGTGGCGGCACGTGCAATCGCAGCTTTTAAAATGGTAAAGCTGGCATCACTGTTAATAACGGCAGCAATGGATTGGCCCGATCCAGGCGTAACAGTAACGGGTTGTGCTTCTTCAACGTCTTTGTTGCACGAAGCAAAAAGAGCGGCGCCTGCCAGCAGTGGAAAAAAAATGTATTTATTGATGTTCGATTTCATGATTGTTGTTTTTCCGGGAAAATGTTGATTAAAGCACATTGTAAGCAAAGCTCAGGTAGTATAATCCGCCAATGCTTGGGTTACCGACCGCTGTGCGATAGTACTGGTTCAACAGGTTGGTGGCTCCCAGTTTGATGATCGACTTCAGCTTCGGCGACTTGTAGTTGATGGCCGCATCCAGGGTGTGGAAAGCAGGCAGATCTCCCTGCGTAAAATCATTCTCATAGAAAAAGCCATCCTGCCAGCGCCAGCTCACATTGGCACCGAACTTTTTGTTTGGACCAAAACCGGTGTTCGACAACGTGAGCATCGAACGCCATTTCGGTGAATTGAAAAAGGCGCGGAAACCTGCCGGCACATTTTTGATCACATCAGACGTCAGGCTTCCGGAAACCACGAAGTTTTTGGGCAGCACATATTCGATGCTGCCGCCGCCACCGTGCGTTTCCACTTTTTCGGGTGAATTGGCGACCAGCGAATAGCCACTGAATGTTGCACCCGGCGTGCCGCCAGGGAACTGCACCACATCACGGCGTGTGATGAAATCTTTGAAGTTGCTGGTATAATAATAAATATCGATCAAAAGCTTTTTTGCAAACAGGCCTTTGTAACCGAATTCATACGACGTCACCGCTTCCGGTTTTATTTCGACGTAAGGCACACGCTCTGCCTGTGCCGGGTTGGTAAATATATTCGACGTGTAACCCGGGTTGTTGATCAGGTCATATTTTTCATACAGGGCCCTGTTAGCGCCAAGCAAACGGCCCGTACCCACATCCAGGTCAATCCATTGCTGCTGGGTGCTGGGGAAGCGGTAAGCGGTCTGGTAAGAAAGGCGAATATTTTGGTCTGTCGCCGGTTTGACAACCGCTGTAAAGCGTGGTGTAAACCGTCCCTTGAAATTCTCATTCTTGTCGTAACGGCCCGAGGCGGTCAGCTTCAGCCGGTCTTTGATTACCTCGCGGCCAACCTGGATATAACTACCAAATTCATTGATCTTGATCGGCGATCCTTTGGTATCGGCGAAGAGGGTCCCCTCGCTGTTCAGCACATATTGCTTCCAGTTACCGCCCACCAAAACTTCGGCGAACTTGATAACATTGCTGAAATTGTACTGTCCTTCAGCCATCCACAGATCGCTGCGGTCGAGAAACAGGCCACCACGCGGGATGGGCACTTTGCGAACCGAATCGAAAATGCGCTTGAATTCCGGCGAACCTGCCACTGGGCGGCCCTGGTCGGCGGTGGCCCGCGCCAGGTTGTGCGCTTCAAGATCAGGACGGCCTGCCTGCTTGGCGTTCAGGTAAGCAAAGGCGTATTCCTGGTACCAGGTCGTGCTGGGCTTCCAGGCTTCGTTGAAAAGCTGCGTGGTAATTGTAAGGTTGTGCGACTCACCGGCATTTTCCTGTGTTGTATAGCCGCGAACAAACCAGTTTTTGGCATTCAGTTCCAGCTTGTACTGGCCCACTTTCAAATCCTTTAACGAATAGCGCTGGCTACCGGTGTACACGGTGTTTCCCGTTCCCCAATAACCGGAAAAAATAGCTTCCATGTCTTTGCCCAACTTGTAGTTCAGTGATCCGCTCAACTTGAAATTGATGGTCTTTGGATCAACGACTTCGTTTTCGGTATAACCTGTACGGGAAACCGGAATGCTTCCCGGCAATGTGTTGATGTAGCCGGCCAGGAAAGGCACCGCAACCGCAATGTTGTTCAACACACGGGTGCGCAGGTCGATTGAAGTTTCATCGCCATACACGTTTACGCCGTCATAATTGGGATCGGTTGCCAGGGTACCGGCTGTGATTTCGCCGGTGGTGCCGAAGCGTTTGTAGTTGCGGTAGTCGCGGGCAAGCCAGTCGTTGGCGCGGATGTATTCGCCCCCGATCTTGTAGGCGAATTTTTCCGACACCTTTTGCGCCCAGCGCAACGAATAGTTATGATAGGCCGATACATCGCGGTCTTTGTCGTCGAAATGCATGGCACCGGTTTTCACCTGGAGGGAAAGACCGGGATAGCGGAAAGGACTTTTGCTGTTAATGAGAAGGGTTCCGTTCATTCCGCCGGGACCATAAAGGGCGGACGTTGCACCCGGAAGCAGTTCCATGCTTTCCACATCCAATTCGGTTAAGCCGATCACGCTGCCGACGGAAAAATTTAATCCCGGTGCCTGGTTGTCCATCCCGTCAACAATCTGGTTGAACCGAAGGTTACCGCTGCCGGAAAAACCACGTGTGGTCGGTGTGCGGAAAGTCAGTGAAGAAAGCACGGCATCAACACCTTTGAGGTTTGTAACGATATCGTAATAGTTTGAAACCGGTGCCGTGCGGATGGTGGCTGCGCTCACACGTTCAATGGTAACCGGTGCTTCCAAAATCCGTTGTGGCAGTCGCGAAGCCGAAACCACAACCTCCTGCCCGATAATATTGGAAGGAACAAAACTTACTGTGATGGGAGTAGCGGCAGAGGATACGACAACTTCCTGAGTTTCGTACCCTATGGATGAAAATACCAGCCGGATCGGAAGGGAAGGAACGGCTACCTGGAAGTGGCCGGTCGAGTCAGTTGAAGTGCCGATTGACATATTCTTCACCCGGACCGAAACCCCTCCCACATTTTCGCCTGAAGGCGACGATGTGACCTGCCCGGCAACCCTGATGTTTTGTGCCCAGGCAGAAAGGGAGCAAACAAATGCTGCCAATACTGCAGCAAGCAAACGCAGACCTTTTCTCATATTGTTTTTTTTAGCTTTGGATACATGCCAGCGGACCGACGTCCAGCGGCAAGCTTTCTCACGCGGAAAATTACAGATTACGGCGGTTCACTTGAAATTATTTTCGACGGGATTGAAGAACTTGTTGAAACTTTGTTTCACTTTCTTGTTCACCCCATTTTCAATGGTCTTATTTTCGACACATGGCAAGGTTTGATTTTCCCAACCAGACAAATTTTTATCAGGGTAAGGTTCGCGACGTGTACACCATCGACAATACGTTACTGGTGATGATCGCTTCGGATCGCATTTCGGCGTTCGATGTGATCCTTCCCCGCACCATTCCCTACAAAGGACAGGTGCTGAACAGCATCGCAGCGTATATGCTCGAAGCAACGAAAGATCTTTGCCCCAACTGGCTCATCTCCTCTCCCACACCCAATTCGTCCATCGGCCACAAATGCCAGCCGTTCAAGATCGAAGTGGTGGTACGCGGCAATTTGTGCGGCCATGCATGGCGTACGTACGAAAGCGGCCAGCGCATTCTTTGCGGTGTGCTCATGCCCGATGGATTGAAGGAGTCGGATCCGTTCCCGCAGCCGCTCATCACGCCGTCCACCAAGGCCGAAGCAGGACACGACGAAGACATTTCGGAAGAAGAGATCCTGCGCCAGTCACTGGCTACGGAAGACGAATGGAAGGAGATCAAACAGTATGCGTTGGCGCTTTTTGAACGCGGCCGCGAAATGGCTTTGAAGCAGGGACTGATCCTTGCCGATACCAAATACGAATTCGGCAAACGGAACGGCCGGATCGTTTTGATGGATGAAATTCATACACCCGATTCATCGCGTTATTTCTATGCCGATGGATTCGGCGAACGGCAGCAGCGCGGCGAAAAGCAAAAGCAACTGAGCAAGGAATTCGTCCGTGAATGGCTGATCCAAAATGAATTCATGGGCAAGCAGGGACAAACGGTTCCGGAGATGAGCGACGAATGGGTGGAAACCATTTCGAACAAATACATCGAACTATACGAAAAGATCACCGGCCAGCGTTTTGAACCGATGACGCTTGACGAAGAAGAAGTGTATGGAAGAATTGTAGAAGCGCTGGATAACCTGCACCCACATTCACACTAAAATACCGACACTCTTGATCCGGTCATCTTTCGACAGCAAAGACAGCACTTTTTAATACGCTATTGGAGAAGGTGCTGTCTTTAAACTTCTTTCACTCAAGGGAAGCAGCCCCGTTGCGGCGACCTAAAAAACCGTTTCCGCTTCACGCCATTTCTCCATAACTCTCCCTTCCTTGCAAGCCCTGTTTCCGGCAACAGATCGTTGGTAAAATCACGCCGGCATTGCTCGATACGGATCATGTGATTTGCTGACCGGTGTCAGCTTTTGCGCCTGTGGCACGACCGAACTTTAAAAGAAGGTCACAGGACCTGCGCATGCAATGAAAAAGGTCTTTCTTTTGAGCATTTGCCTGTTCCTCGCTGGCAGTGCCACGCATTCCCAAAGCGGCAATCTCGCAGAGCCGCCGCACGCATGGACGCTGCAGGAGTGTATCCTCTATGCCCGGCAAAACAATCTCCAGGTTAAAACCGGGCGGCTTGCGGCGAGCCTGGCCATGCAAGACCTTCTCCAGGCGGAAAACAACCGCCTTCCCAGTGTTTCCGGTTCTCTTTCGCAATCGTGGGTTCGGCGGCAAAAAAGCGCTACTACAATCAACGGCACGCAGGCACAGGGAAGTTTTTCCAGCAATTACGGTGTCAACTCAGCTTTTGTTCTTTACAATGGTGGTCTTCTTCACAACACGATCAAAGCAAACCAACTGCTGGTGCAATCGGCCCGTCTCTCGGTGGAAGAACTCACCAACGAGATCACCATCAGCCTAACACAGGCTTTTTTAGATGTACTCCTTGCACAGGAAAACACCACCGTTTTTAAAGAGCTGCTAACCACATCGGAAACCCAGTTGAAACAGGGAAAAGAGCGTTATGATGCCGGCAGCATTTCAAGAAAAGAGTTTCTTCAATTCGAATCGCAAATCGCTGCAGACCGCTACAACCTTGTCAAAGCGGAAAACACCTACCGGTTAAGCCTGTTATCGCTGAAGCAGGTTCTCCAACTCCCCACATCCTATGAAATGCAAATTGCAACACCGGCACAGGTTGAACCGGAAGAAGCAATTCTTGCGCTGCCACTGGCCCAACAAGCGGCCCTTGATACACGGGCAGAAGTAAAAAACCAGGAAGTGGGACTGACGCTGGCGCAGGTGAACCGCGATCTGGCAAAGGCGGGTCGCCTGCCGGCCATTGACCTGGGCGCAGGCTTGTTTTCGGGGTATTCAAATTTCCAGTCGTTCAAGTATTTTTCGCAGTTGAATAAAAATCTTTACGAAACATTCAGCATCGGTGCAAGCATTCCCCTATTCAGTCGCAGGCAAAACAAAACCAACCTGGCCAAAGCCGATATCGCCATCGAACAGGCCAAACTGGCTTTGGAAAATACGCGGATCACATTGACGCAACAGGTCGAACAGGCCTATCTCAACCTGCAAAATGCGCAGGCGCAATACCGGACGGCAAAAGAGCAGTTAAAAGCAACGGAAGAAATTTACCGGATCACGCAGGAACAACTCCGGTATGGCGCAATCAACATGGTGGAAGTGCTGCTGCAGCGAAACAACTACATACAATCGGTACAGACCTTCAACCAGGCAAAATACACGGCCATCCTGTACAACAAGATCTACCAGTTCTATACGGGAGTGCCGATCAACTTCTGACGTAAAACAACAAGCATGAAAACACGGAAATGGATCATCTGGATTTTTATCATTGCTGTCATAGCACTGGGTGCCTGGTGGTGGAAATTCAGGCCGGAAAAAGAAGAACTGGCACTAACGACGGAGCATCCCTACTACGGCAACGTCACCAATTCCGTGACGGCAACCGGCACGGTGCAGCCCGTGGATACGGTGGCGGTGGGAACACAGGTTTCCGGCATTATCCAGAAGGTGTATGTCGATTTCAATTCGCCTGTGAAAAAAGGCCAACTGCTGGCACAGTTGGACAAGTCCCTGCTGAATGCCCAGGTGGCGCAGATAACGGCGAACCTGCAGTCGGCGAAAGCCAGTGTCGTTTACCAAAAAAGCAACTACGAACGGCAAAACCATTTATACCAGGTTGGTGCCATCAGCAAGGCCGAGCAGGAAGCCGCACTGTACCAATTCCGCAGTGCCACGCAAGCAGTCAGCAGTATCGAAGCGCAATTGCGTTCGGCACTGAAAAATCTTTCCTATACCAACATTTATTCGCCTATCCAGGGCACCGTACTTTCCAGGAGCGTGAGTGAAGGCCAAACGGTAGCCGCAAGCCTTAGCACACCGACACTTTTCAGCATAGCAAAAGACCTTACCAAAATGCAGGTACAGGCTTCGATCGACGAAGCCGATATCGGTGGTGTGCGAAAAGGACAACGGGCCTTTTTTACGGTTGACGCCTTTCCAACAGACACCTTTAGCGGTACCGTAAAAGAAATCCGCCTTCGCTCTTACGTATCGGCGAACGTCGTTTCTTACGTCACGATCATCGAAGCTCCCAACCCGGATTTAAAGCTCAAACCCGGGATGACGGCCAGCATAACCGTTTACACCAAAGAACTAAACAACGTTCTCCTGCTGCCGGCGCAGGCAAAAGCCTTTCGCCCCGATTCTGTGCTGGCCAAAAAATATATTGTCGAACAAAACCCAAACACCAGGAAGACACTTTTTCCGCAAAACGACAGCTTCGCAAGCAAAACGGATTTTGTCTGGCTCAAAAAAAACAACCGGCTCATTCGCCAGGCCATTCTTACGGGATTGGATGACGAAACGCAAGTCCAGGTTGTCGCCGGCTTAAACCCGGGCGATGAAGTGGTGCTGGGCTACGAGGAAGTAAAGAAAAAATCCTCGGCCACGGCGAAAAGCCCGTTTATGCCAACAAGACCGGGGCGAACCAACCAGCGACCCGGTGCCGGCGCCCAGCCACGTTGAGCGCAAAAGAATGAGCGGTTGGTCAAACCCAAAATTCCTGCAGCATGGCAACAATGATCGTGGAAATACAAAACCTGAAACGGGAGTTTAAAACCGGCGCGGAAACGGTACGGGCTTTACGGGGTGTTAGCTTTTCGGTGACGCCGGGTGAATTTGTCTCCATCATGGGCGCCAGTGGTTCCGGTAAATCAACATTGCTGAACATCCTGGGTTGTCTGGACCAGCCAACCGGTGGCGACTACCTGCTGGACGGTGTTCCGGTGAAAAATCTTTCGCGGAACGAACTGGCAAGGCTGCGCAACCGCAAGATCGGTTTCGTGTTCCAGTCGTATAACCTGCTGGCCCGCACAACGGCACTCGAAAATGTGGAACTGCCCCTGCTTTACAACGCCGACGTGCCGGCAAAGGAAAGGCATGAACGGGCCTTGAACGTACTGCGGGCTGTTGACCTGAAAGACCGAAGTCACCATCTATCCAACCAGCTTTCCGGTGGCCAGCAGCAGCGGGTCGCGATTGCACGGGCCCTCATCAACAACCCGGTGATGATCCTGGCTGATGAACCCACCGGCAACCTCGACACCCGCACATCCTATGGCATCATGGCGCTGCTGCAGGACCTGAACAAACAGGGTGTCACGATCCTTTGCGTCACCCACGAACCGGATATTGCCTCCTTCACCAGCCGGACCATTGTTCTCCGGGATGGAAGCATTATCAAAGATGAAAAAAACAAGACCGTCCGTTTGGCAACGGAAGCCCTTGCTTCCCTGCCTGTAAACGGCGAGTATCAAAACGCCACCGCATGACAATTGCCAACCTTTTGCGCCTGGCCTGGAGGGCATTGCTTCGCAACAAATTGCGGGCATTGATTACGATGTTGGGCATTATCATCGGGGTGGCGGCTGTGATTACCATGGTCGCCATTGGCCAGGGCTCCAAGCAAAGTATCCGCAGCCAGCTTTCGGGCATGGGATCCAACATGATCACAATACGGCCGTACAGCCGGCAAACTGCCGGCGGAGGTGCCATGGTCGGCGCGGCGGGCTTGCAAACACTTAAAATCACCGACATACAGGCCATTCAAAAATCGGTTACGCACATCACGGCCGTCTCACCGGCAGTTACGGCCAACGGGCAGGCAATCAACGCGTCCAATAACTGGCCCACAAGCCTGCAGGGTGTGGCGCCCTCCTACCTTGCCATCCGTGACTGGAAGCTGCAAAAAGGAATTGTGTTTTCGGAAACTCATGTCAAGACCGCCGACAAAATTTGCCTGCTGGGTCGAACCGTTGTGAAGAACCTTTTTCCTGCAGGCGACGAACCATTGGGGCGAATGATTCGTTTTCGCAACATCCCGCTGAAGGTCATCGGCGTGCTAGCCGAAAAAGGATCCAACTCGTTTGGACAAGACCAGGACGACATCATCCTCGCTCCTTATACGACGGTTCAAAAACGCATCCTCGCCATTGATTATATCCAGACTATTTACGCGTCGGCAACAGATGAAAACAGCTCGGCGCCTGCCACCGATGAAATCACCACGGCCTTGCGAAAAGCACACAAACTGCAAAGCAGGGACGAAGACGATTTCATGGTCCGTACGCAGGCGGAAATGATCAGTACCATCAGTTCGACCAGCGAATTGCTGACCGTGTTGCTCGCGGCCATAGCAGGCATTTCGTTGCTGGTGGGCGGCATTGGGATCATGAACATCATGTATGTTTCTGTCACGGAGCGGATCAAAGAAATTGGCCTGCGCATGTCCATTGGCGCACGGGGACGGGATATCCTTTTTCAATTTCTAACGGAAGCGATCATGATCAGCATCACTGGTGGCATGATCGGCGTTGCGCTGGGCGTTACCGCTGCTCGTCTTGTAACGGTGCTTCTTTCGTGGCCTACCCTGGTGACAGAATCGTCCGTGCTCCTGGCCTTCGGTGTCTGTGCCATTACCGGTGTGTTTTTCGGCTATTATCCTGCACTCAAAGCCTCCCGCCTGAATCCCATCGAAGCCTTGCGGTACGAGTGAGGCGTTGTTTGATGACGGGCAACGGATTACAGATAATGGATTTCAGTTGGTAGTCGCTGGTCTGCAAACGATTGTTTTGGCTTGAGAGCAATTTGGCCCAAACGCCGTTCACCATTGCATTGACAAGAGGAGAAACTGATCTTCGACAGTTAAATGAAAGGGATGGCAATGCACAATTCCGTTGCATGCCCTTTCGCGATGCTTGCAAAAACGCAGAACGCTTTATACATTGGTTGAAAATTTCACACATGTTCATTGTTGCCAACCATACCATTCACCACCCCGAAGATTTTTGGGCCTCGGCGCAAAAAAACCTTCCCAATCTTCCGGAAGCCGGCGTCAAACGGGTGCTCAACATTTTTCCCAACCAAACCCTGGACAAGGCCACCTGTGTATGGGAAGCCGACTCGATCGAGAACCTGGAACTTTATCTCCGCGAAAAGCTGGGTGCCGCAAGCAACGAAACCTACTTCCAGATCAACGAAGCAGCCGCTATGGGTTTGTCCGATTAAAAAACAACAATCGGCCTCGCATGCCTTTCATCGTGTATAATGGCTGATGAAACGCCAAAGATTTCGTCAATGATCGCCGGCGTGACCAGCGCAACATCATCCAACACATGCCGGATCTCTCCTTCTTTCATAAACAGGATCCTGTCGGCAAACGCAATGGCCAGGTTGATGTCGTGCAAAACGGCAATGACCGTTGTTTGCTGCCCGCAAAATGCCTTTGCAATTCGCATCAACTGGTATTGGTATTTCACATCGAGGTGCGATACCGGCTCGTCTAAAAACAGTAGTTTGTTATCGCTTCCTTCTTCGTTCCAGATCTGCGACAGCACACGGCTCATTTGCACTTTTTGCGCTTCGCCGCCGGAGAGAGTCGTGTAATCCCGCTCGCTGAATTTTTCCACCTCCATCATCGCCATGGCTTTTCGGCAAATCGCGATATCGTTTGCAGATGGATTGATTCCGTAAAACGGGTACCGGCCCATCAGCACCACTTCGTTAACAGTGATGGGAAAGGCAAGATGATAATGCTGCGAAAGCACGGCCCTTTTTACCGCCAGTTCTGTTTTGCTGTAAGAAGAGAGATTTTTTTCAGCTAAAAAAACGTTCCCGGCCGAGGGCTCCTGGTCGCCCGACAAAAGCTTGAGGAGCGTGGACTTGCCGGCACCGTTGGCGCCCATAATGACATGAAATTTGCCTTTTGCAAATCCTACGTCAGTCGGCCGGAGCAAAACCTGCTTGCCTACACGAAATGAAATTCCTTCGCCCCTAACCATAAAAACCTCCTTTTGAAGCGGATCTCCTGGCTCTCGTCAACAACCACAAAAAAACCGGTGCGCCGACAAACGCCGTAACGATGCCGATCGGCATTTCGGCCGGTGCAATGATCACGCGGCAAACAAGATCGGCCACGATCAGTACTATGGCGCCCAGCAAGGCAGAACCGATCATCAGGTAGCGGTTGTCGGAACCCTTCATCAGGCGCAAAAAATGCGGAACAATCAAACCGACAAATGCGATGATTCCAACCATGGATGTTGCCACCGAAACCAATAAGGTATTGACCAGTATGACACTGATCTTCATCCGTTTTGTATTCACGCCCAGGTAACCGGCCTCCGACTCGCCAAGTTGCAGGGCGTTTAACGGCTTGGCAAAACGCAGGGCTAGAAACAAACCGGTGAACGTTGAAACGGCGACGATCAAAACAATTTTCCAGTTAGCGCCGGACAAAGAGCCCAGGTTCCAGAATGTAATGCTGCGTGCCTGCGGATCACGGGCCATGTAGGCGAGGAAACCCGTGGCGCCATTGGCAATGGCATTGACAGCGATGCCGGCCAGGATCATGATAGAGATATTGACTTTGTTCAGCGACGCTGAAAAAGAATAGACCAGCAGTGTAGCCACCAGCCCGCCGAGAAAAGCACAAAACGGCATCAGCAGATCGCCCAAAAAACTGATGCTGTCGAAAAGACTTGCCTTGCCCAACACGATGATCAGTGCAGCTCCAAGCGCCGAACCGGCCGAAGTGCCAATCAACCCCGGTTCCACGATCGGGTTGCGAAAAAGCGATTGCATCATGGCACCGGAAACCGAAAGCGCGGCGCCTACCAGCACGCACAAAACCGTTCGCGGCAAACGGATCTGGAAAAACAACCCTTCATGAATTGGATTGACCGCAGCAGCGTCGTAGCCTGCTTTGTGCCGGATAAAGTCCACGATCTCTCCAAATGACAGGTATACCGCTCCCACACCAGCGGATAGAAGCAAACAAAAAAGCAGCACCAGCCCAAGGACGATGTAAAGAGTGCGGTAGTGTATTTTTTGAAAAATAGACATCAGAAAACGTGAGACGTGAAAAAGTGAAACGTGAAACGCAGAAACTAAAATTGTCAGTGGTAAACGACACAAAGGAATTCCCTTTTTCACGTTTACCGTTTGACGTCTTACGTCCCACCCTTACTGGTGGATGATTTGCGCAAATTTTTGGATCACTTCCCCGCTGCGTGGACCAAAATAAACAAGATCGTGTTCTTCCACGCGGTAGATCTTTCCATTTTTGTAGGCAGGCGTTAAAGCGATGCCGGGAAGGTCTGCAAATTTCTCCTTGCTGCCCAAACGGTCGTAGCCAAAATCGGTTGCGAGGATCACATCGGGTTGCGTTTTTAAAATTGCTTCGGGACTCAAGTTGCGAAACGACGATGTATCGGCGGCATTCACACCACCGGCCAGTTTGATCATTTCGTTTGCCGTGCCCCTGGTTCCCATTACAAAATACTGGTCTCGCTGGCGGCCGAAATGCAGGATCAGCACCCGTGGTTTGGTCGGATAGGTTTTCACTACCGAATCGGCTTTAGCCAGGTCGCGGTCAAGCTGGCCAATCAGGCGGTCCGCTGTCGTATCCTGCCCGAACTCTTTGGCCAACAGGCGAAGAAGAATTTTGGTACTGTCGATGGAATTGGCTGCCGGATAAACCTTCACCGGTATACCCACCTGTTTCAATTGCGGCATCACGTTTGGCGGCGCCACATCGCCCTGGTGAACGACGACGGACGGGTCCAGCGAAATAATTCCTTCTGCATTCAGCAGGCGATGATAGCCGACGGTTGTTCGTTGTGTTGCTTCCACCGGGTAGGTGCTGCTCAGGTCAACGCCAACTATTTTATCACCCTGGTGCAGTGCGAACAGCAGTTCGGTTAGCTGTTTGGACACACAGACAATCCGGTCTTTCCCGCCGGTGTTCGATTTGTTCCCAAAGCGACAGCCTGCCAGCAAGGCGGCTACCGTTAATAACAGAAAAAGTTTTTTCATAATGTAGAATGGAAGCAACCTTTCGGTCGCTTCCCGTTGAAAATTAAAAATTGTATTTCAGGTTCAGTCCACCAAAATAAAATGCATCACGTGGTGCAGGCAGGTAGGCATCTGGCAACTGGTTTACAAAAACCATGTTGTAGTACTGCACCCCGGTCAGGTTGGTGGCACCAACAAATGCATCCAGGTCGAAATGCTGCGAAAGGCTTCTGCGGATACCCAGTTTAGCATTGAGGATATTGTAGCTGCTGGTCCGGTTCGCCTGGTCGAGTGTGATGTATACAGGGTCTTTGTAGGTGTACACTGCATTGGCGTAAAGTCCGTAGGCCAAGCCCAGGTCAACACCCAGGTTCGTGGTAAACTTTGGAATACCGGCTACCCTGTTGCCGTTATAATCCTTGCCAAGAAACACGTAGTTCTCGTATTTGAAATCGGAATAGGTCAGGTTGCCAAACGGGCGGATGGTACGGAAAAAGCCTGTGCTGTTGTCCAGCACTGTATAACCCACGGAGACTTCTACGCCCCTGTTATTTTGGCGACCGGCGTTCACGATGTAGCTATACAAGGTAACAGCGCCATTGGAAACAGCAACAGCCGACATTTTGCTTTCAAAAAGGGCCTGGAAGACGGCCAGTTGATAATTCAGTTTATCGTTCAGCAGCGAGCCTTTCGAACCGACTTCATATTGGGTTCCTTTTTCGGGTACCAGTCCGGTGTTGACGATCCCCGTTCCCGGTACGGCGGCGTTGTTGCTGGTTGCATAGGGAATAAAGAAATACGAGCTGACTGGTGCTTTATACCCTTTGCTGTACGCGGCATAGAGCGAAAGTTCTTTACTGAAAACCTTGTTGACGGCAAAATGCGGCGACAGCATGTTGTCGTACTTCCTGAAAAAATAGGTTGGTTTGTTAGCCGCGTAAACCCGGTCGTTCAGTTCAATCTTCATCACGCTGTTGCCAAGTCCGGCGGTAACAGACAGGTCATGCGGAAGGGCCAACGTCCATTCGGTAAAATAAGCCAGCACGCCGCTGCGGGTATACTGGTTGCTGCGGATGCCGTTGATGATGTTTTGCCCGTTCGGGTCGGCCGGATTGGGTCCCATGGGATAACCCAGTGTTTCGGCATACTGCGTTTGTGTTTCCACGCCGGTAATGCCGCTCAGCGTGGATGAAGAACCAACTGAAAAACGGGTTTCTAAGGTGGAACGTAAACCGTAGTTTACCGGGTTCTTATCGGTCCAGCCGCCAGCCGAACTGACATCGGTCGCCTGTGCCGTTCCAAACAAGGTTGTCGTGTTGGAAACGTTATTGTTGAACCGGTAAGTATGCCCCACCCCGCCACGGAAAGAAGCGACGTGCGAATGGGCACCATTTTTAATGTAGGCCGGGTTGCCGCTGTAGTCGCCGCTGCTGTATTGTGCAATGGTCAGTTCTCCCCCCCTTTCATCGTAACTGTTGGCATGGCCTGCATAAAAATTGATCGTCTGTTTATCGTTGACCTGGATATCGCCGGCCGCATTCATAAAGCGTTTTTCCGATGCCGTATGTGCCATAAAGCCATCCGATTCCTGGTAGCCGTAATTCACCAGGAGAGATGATCGTTCGCCTCCCATCTGGAAAGACGTGGTCGAACGCAGCAAGCCATAGCGGCCAATCGTTGTTTCCTGGCCTATGGACGTTTTGCCCGGTGCCGGGCGAACGGTGCGAAGGCTAACCACCCCGGCAATGGCCGGACCGTACAGCGTGCCGGCCGGGCCTTTCACCACTTCCACATTTCCGATGGAGCCGAAATCAATATCGTCCATCAGCGTGATCCCTTCGGCATCCGTTACCGGGATGCCGTTGAGATACACTTTGTAACCCTGCCCGTCGAAATTTGACTGCGGACCATTGGTGCCTCTCACACCGTTGCCGTAGCCGCGGATGTTGAATTGTTGCCCGGCGGAGACCGTGCGGCGCTGCATGGTTACACCCGGAACGTTGCTGTTGATGGCATCATCCAAAAACAAGCCTGTCCCCCGCCTGATCTCGGTGGCCCCGATCTTGGTAACGGATTGCGGCTGGTACAGCAGGCTTTTGTTTTGGTTGGAAGTAGCGGTGATCTCGACCTTTTCGAGGTTGCCCGTAGAGGGTTCAAGGGCGATCAGGACATCGTCGTAACAGTTTTTCAACGAAACCTGTTTGCTGGCATAGCCCACATAGCTGGCCGTCACGCTTGACCCTTTGCCGCAGTCGAGCGTAAAAGCGCCGTTGGCCATGGTTTCAGCTTTCGTACCGGCGTAAAGAATGGTCGCTCCTGCCAACGGACTGTTGGTGGCCGCATCAATGACGCGGCCTTTAATGATTGCCTGTGCCTGTATAGAGAGACATGCTGCCACGAAAGCAGACACGAATACAATTTGCTTCATGCGAAAATGAATTGGTAAAAAAATGATTGCCTTTTTCTAATGCTGGAACGAAGCAACCTGCGGTGGCGGCGTTACAATCGTGCCATCGGTTTGCGGCAGGTAAAAAAGGAAAGGCGTGGAGTTCTTTTGCAGCCTGCTTTCGAAAGAAAAAATCGTGGCAGTTGTGGAAGGCAAATACGGGGAACCAAGGACTTTCAGGAGTATCGTGGAAGGACTCCCCGACGATTGTTTTTGGGTGTCGGTATATGCTTTTAGCAAAGCCGATTCTTTTTCATCCGACAAGCACCGGATCAGCACAGAATCGCCTTTTTTCTCCACGTTCAAAACGTCATACATTTCGCCCTGGTAACGAAACTCGTTGGCATCTTCCCATTCGAGCGACGCCAGTTCGGCGCGGGAGAAAGACAATGTCGACACGCCTTCAATATTGGCCCGAAGAAGTGCCTGGCGCATTTCCAGTTTTGCTTCTGTAATACGGTAATGATAAAGCAGGTGATAGCCTGCCATCAGGAAAAGCAGGCAACACAGCGTCAGTATGGCGAACAGTCGTCTCACAAATCTTCGCTAAGATAAGGAGTCGCCACTCTCCCTACTACTCTTCTCTTTGCAGATCGGTCAGTTTCGGCCGCAGCCTTGCCCTTGATTTGTTAAAAACGTTCCGGCCTTTGTCGATGCCCTTGCGCAGCTCTTTCTGCTCTTCTTCGGGCAATTGAATAAAATCCTGGCAGTCTTTGCTGCAACAACCCTCCCATTTTTGCCGGCATTCCTCGCACTGGATAAAAAGCAGGTGGCAACCTTCGTTGGCGCAGTTCACATGCGTATCGGCCGGCTTTCCACACTGGTGACACCGGGCGATAATTTCTTCAGTGATGCGTTCGCCGAGGCGGTTGTCGAAGACAAAATTTTTGCCGTGAAATTTTGAAGGCAGGCCTTTCTCTTTGATCTGGTTGGCGTAGTTGATGATGCCGCCTTCGAGGTGGAAAACATTTTTAAACCCTTTGTGCAGCATGTAGGCGCTGGCCTTTTCGCAGCGGATACCACCGGTGCAATACATGATGATGTTCTTGTCTTTGGCTTCCTTAAGCATGTCGGCTGCCATGGGTAACTGCTCCTTAAAGGTATCGGAAGGAACTTCGATGGCCTGTTCAAAATGACCCACTTCAAATT
Organism: Flavisolibacter nicotianae; assembly: GCF_003628535.1. GTDB lineage: Bacteria > Bacteroidota > Bacteroidia > Chitinophagales > Chitinophagaceae > Flavisolibacter > Flavisolibacter nicotianae. The sequence continues at coordinate 42,504 of NZ_RBCI01000005.1, read as the reverse complement.
CGTAGTGGTTTCGCATGTCCACTACGATCGTATCGGGATCATCGGTTAACACGTTGAACTGCTCCGCGTTGACATATTTGCCGCGGTTTTGCATATCAAAACCAGGATCGGTGATCCCGTCGGCCACGATCTTTTCCCGCACTTTCACCTTCAGCACCCAGAATGATTTGCCGTCGTCGTCAACGGCAACGTTTAACCGGATGCCATTGAGCGGTGCGATGGAATAGAGGAATGCCTTCAACGCTTCGAAACGGGACGACGGCACGGAGATTTGCGCATTGATGCCTTCGTGGGCTACGTAAATGCGGCCAAAAACAGACAACTGTTCCAGGTTCCGGTACAATTCATCCCTGAACTGCTGCGGATCGGCCACCGGAAAATAGTGGTAAAACGAAATGGTGGTGCGGGGCTCTTTCTCTTCGAGCAAACGCTGTTTTAATTCCTTTTGGGAAATACGATTGTGCAATACGGCCATTATCTGGAAATTTTAAGGACACATGCCTGGTGAACAAAATTTCTTGAAACGGCGCAAAGATAACCACCGCCACGCTGTGGAAGTGTGAAGAAAAACTGATTTTCGTCAGCCTAGATTACACCAGCAAGGATCAGGATCAGGATCACGACAGCCAGCGCAATGACGAGGATCGGATCGATCAGCAACAGGGCCAACAATGCCACGCCCAGGATGATATAAAGCAAAGTGCGGTCGCTGGTTGTACGCGGGGAGAAAAACGACTTCAGCTTCAGCTTCAGGGAGGTCATGAAAAATTTGCGCTTGAGTTTGCGTACGGTCTTTTTGCTCATCTGTGCACCGTACATGGACAAAAGCACCATGCTCAAAAGCGCATCAGAAATAGAAGAAGACGGGTGATTGGCAGGAACGGTTACGGGTTTCGCGGTAGGCTGAATGGTTGTGCTGAATGCCATAAGATTTTCTTTACAATTGGTTAACTAGGTGCAGCAAAAGTAAGGAATCGGGATTTATCTTTTGCGATCATCTCTTTCTTTTGATGCTGTTTCCAATAACGCCGCCCAGACCTACCCGCACACCAAACCGATTACCGGGTTCCGCCTGTGTTGCCGTCACCAGGTCAACACGGAAGATCTTAAAGATATTTTCCAGGCCCGCAAACAATTCCACGTAATAAAACTCACGGTTGGCATAAAACGTATTTGTTCCGGCTACAAGATTCCATTTGAGTTTGTTGAACACCGGGATCTTGTTTGTCAAAAAACCATTGAAATGATGCTCTGCATGCAGTAGCGTATAAAAGCGTTCGGTATTGCTGTACCGGTAGTAAGGCGCCAACTGGAAACTATTCAGGTAATTGAAGTTGACGATCGTCTGGTTGCCGTTGAAATGCACAAAGTCAGGAATACCAACCCGCCGCTTGTTCAGGAACCCTCCCACACTGACGCGGTATTTAAATGTTCCCCATAGCTTCAGGTTTGCATCGTCGAAAACGGCGAACGTCCACCGGTCGAAATCGGCCGTGCTGTTGAAAACACGGGGAAATCCCCTGACATAGCCCAGTTCAAAAGTCGGGTAGCGGGACGTAATCGGAATCTTTCGGTTGGGCAGGGCCATGTAATACTGGCCGGGCTGGTAAGCCAGGACAATGGAAGCCACCATCGCCGAATGCGGTATAAACGGAATAGCCGCAAGTTCATAAGGATGATTGGGCGTGAAGACCCGCTCCCTGTAAAAAAAAGAGAAGTCGGTTGTATTCTCTACCGGGATGCGGTGTTCGTAATTCGCAATCAGGTGCAGCCGCAGGCCGTTTTCAAACGCCGTGTTGTAATCTGCTTTCCCAAACCAGGCTTCGTAGACTTTGAGGTAATTCCTGTGATAAAACAAAGTGGAAACACTGTTGGTCAATTCATCCACCGGCTCATCCCTGTTGAATTGCAGCAATCGCTTTCCTCCACTGAAAGCAAGACTCCGGTTTACACCCGTTTCTTCTTTTGCGCGGAACGCGACACTGCCAAACGAATTCAGGTGCGAATTCGTCAATCCATACCGTGTGTTCCACCCGATTGCAACAGTATTTTTTCCCTGCTTTGGACGAATGGTGAACGATTGCTGCAGGGAAAGCGACAAACCTTCTACCGTGTTGTATTGAAGTCCTGTCAGCAACGGTTCGATGGTGTAGGTTTTCCACGTGGATGTGCGGTAAATGTTCCGGCTATAGCCGTTTTTTACGAATTGCCATGGCCGGAACGGCTTCTGGGCTTTGCGCAGCGAATCAAAATTTGCTTCCATGTACACAGCATCCTGGTCCGCAACCTGGAGACTGTCTTTTAACCGGAAGTCCTTTTTTTCGTCCAGTTCCAGCGGTACCGGCCGAAGCCGTGCCCAATCGTTGCTATCCATCTTGTTGAACGCCGAATCATACTTCAGCAAAATGCGACTGGCAAAGGTTTTACCGAAGACAGGGGCAAGATTGTAATTGCTGTAGACATTCAGGAAATCACCCGCCATTGCAAATCCAAACAGGTTTGCCGCAAACGAAACCACCTGGTTCTGCGTCCGCCATATGCCGGCTGTTACCGGCGCATGTACCTGCATGATCCGCACGGTATCGAGCAGATCGAGCCCGTATTGTTTGGTAGCGTTCAGGTCCAGGCTGTGGATTCGCCATTCCTCGTCGACGATCTGCAGAAACCCTTCAAAAAGCGGTTCGTTTTTACGCCGCGGCGTCACCCTGATCCGGTCGATCATCCGGCCGTCTTCGAAAAAATTGCCTTCGTAGCGAAAGCGGTAATAATGGAACGCGGCATCCGCCAGGGGCGACACAAATCCGCGCTGTGAAACACCGCCATTAAAAAGATCAACATTATTGGTGTAAAAATTCACGAAGAACGGAACGCTGAATCCAAAGCCGCCCCCACTCTGCCGCGACGAAACAACTTCCATCCGGATCTTGCCAGGCTGCTTGTACGCCACTTTTGTCAACGATTCGGAAAGAAAAACAATGCCTTTGCCGGCGGAGTCCATGCCCTGCTTCTGCATTTCAGTCTTATCGACTTTTTGTCCCAGTAAACGGTCCGGCACAGCGCGGGAACGGACCAAACCTTTGATGTAAACGTCAACGGTAAATGAGTCGACCTGCCGGTTGTAGTCGTTCCGCTTTTTGATCGTTTGCCGCATGATGGCAATGGCCGGATCTTCACCACGCCGGATGACAACCTCCGGCATCGACAGTTCCTGCACGGACAGTTCAAAATCAACCTGCATATCCTCTTCCCCAACACGAATGCTTTTTTCTACCGTGCGATAACCCACATGATGACAAACGAGGGTGTATTGACCCGCTTCGAGGTTTAACGCGTAAAAGCCTCGGCTGTTGGCAATGGCGCCTTTCGACACTTCCTTTACCGTAACCGAAGCAAAGGGCAACAACGTGCCTTTACTGTCGCGAATGTTGCCGGTGACCGTCGCCGCATACAACGAAATGGAGAACAAAAAAAGAAAAGCAGCAGGAATCAGCCGCTTCAATAAAACTGGCATAGAACGAATGTACGCTTCGTGTCGTGGTCGAAAAAACCATTGCTGGAATAACGCCTTATTTCAACAGCTTTTCATCAGCCGGACGCAACGAGCTTCCGCTCATGGCGGCAAATCCTGCAACCAGTGCCCCAATCATGGCCGTTACCAGGATCAGGTAAAAGGCGTTTCCGTTCAGCGGAAAGATCTGTGCAACTTTCCGCGACAGAATGCCCTGGTTGCGAACATGGATCAGGCTTGCCAGTCCGCCCCACAAAATAAAAATAGCCGTAAAGGCAGCCAGGTATGCCCACCCGATCGTTTGCTTGATGAGCAGGGCCACCAAAAAAGCCACGAGGGCAATGCTCCACCAGGGCAAATAAAGACCTGCAATAAAACTCAGCGTAGCTGTTAACAGGGTTGCAAGAAGAAAACGCATAGCTTATGCTTTTGTAAATGTGAGTTTGCCGATGATCCGTTTGTCTGCCGCCTCCGATTCCTTCATCACCCAAAGGCGGTAATATTTGCCGGCCACCCAGTCGTCGATAAAGTTGTCGTAGAATTTGCTACCGGGGTTGCCGCTTTGCCCTGCCGGGTAAATGCCATAGGCTTCGGTCTCGGGAGTCAGGTGAACGATCATGCGCCAGCTTGGTCCCGACGTTTTGCCAAAAGCGTTGAGTACGTTGCCCCAACCGGGCGCCTCAACATTCAAGCGGCCCAGGGCAGGAACGGCATCCCGCAACAGGTGCTGAATCATGCTGCCTTTGTGTTTCCACCATACCAACCCGTTTTGCGCCTCTTCTTTTGCCAGCGCTTCGGCCGCCATTTTAAAAGCCGTGGTAACCTGTTGGTTCAGTGTTTCCACCTGTGGCGTATTGATGTTGTCAATAAAATGAAAGGCACTGTCCCTGGCAAGAATTTCAAAAAACGTTTGCTCAACCGGGTAAGCAACGGTTTTCTTCACCTGGGCGAATTCATCGGACCAGATCACTTTCTCCAGGCTGTCGAACCAGGCCTGGTAGATCGTCGCTCCCCTGGTGGTTGTCGTGACCCGGAAATCCCAGTTTTTGAGATCACGGATGTAACGAAGTTCATCGCTGTTCAGGTAGTTCTCTTCCACGTGTTTCAACAGGAAGGGCACGGCATCGGCGGCCATTGAACTATAGACGTCGTATTGCAGCTTCATCATGTCCTGCGGCGTTACCCGTTGCATGGTGTCCAGGTGATTGTAGGCCGAAACACCACGCGGCGTAAAATAATCGCCGGGAATGAAATACGGGTAGGTCGAATCCACAGGTCGTTGATTGGCACTTTGAAGAAAGCCCTGGGCCGGGTTGAGAACATGCGGATTTTCTTCCTGGGGTATCCATCCCTGCCAGTTGAACGTGCTGTCTTCGCCGGGCATTACGTAAACGCCCTGTCCTTTCCAGCGCAGCGGGAAACGGCCCTGCTGGCGGATGGCGATATCGCCGCTTTTGGAAGCAAACAACATGTTTTGCCCCGGTGCGGAAAAAAATTTGATCGCCTCTTCGTAATCGGCGTAATCTTTTGCGCGGTCGAGTTTGTACCAGGTCAGCGCTTCGTTGGACGGATCGTGTGCCGTCCATCGCATGGCCAGTGCCGTGGTGATCGTCGAATCGCCGTTGGTAAATGTTTTATCGTAAAGCACGGGACCGAATACGGTATAGGCAATCGTGTCCGTTACGGTAGAACCGTCACGCTTTTTAATTTCTTCCACCCGCATTTGACAAGCCTTCCATTGCCCATTGTACCAGTATTCGCGGCGGCTCTCATCCCTGAACCTGATCCGGTAATAATCGATCACGTCCCGGCCGGCGTTGGTGAAGCCAAAGGCCACGTTATCGTTAAAGCCAATCACAACACCGGGGATGCTGGGAAAGGTCGCTCCGTAGGCATTCATCGTGGGAGTGTGAATTTGCATTTCGTACCAAATGGAAGGAAGGGAAAGTCGCAGGTGTGGGTCGTTGCAAAGGATCGGCGATCCGCTCGCTGTTTTGCTCCCACTTACCGCCCAGTTGTTGCTGCCCTTGATGTCGACAGGCTTGGGCACCTGCACCGGGTTAACCGTTGTATCGTTGCCATAGTACAGCGAGTCAAGATTGGCCGGCGGCACCGGTTGCACGGCCGGTGGTGCAAACGCTGTTCCTGCAGGGATGATGGGTTTGGAAGAATCGGAAATCTGCGGAAACAATAGGTCCATATCCTGCAGGGAAAAAACCGATTTCATGTTGGTAAACTGCAGGTCTTTGGCATACGAAAGACCGGCCAGGTCGGCAGACATCAGTTTAATAAACAGTGCTATTTTCAGGTTGCTCCAGGGTTCGGGTTTATAACCCAGTAATTTGAATTCGAAAGGCAGGCTCGCTTCCGTAACGGTTTGAATATACCGGTTCACGCCGGCCGTATAGGCATCCAGCATGGCCTTGGTGGTCGGGTCTTTTTCCATTTCCTTCACCATGATCTCGGCGGCGTACACCATGCCCATTCTGCGCTGCAGCCGGTCCACATTCACCAGCCTCGGATCACTCAGCACTTCGCTCAGCCGGCCGGCGGCGTAGCGGGTTTGAAAATCCATTTGCCAGAGACGGTATTTGGCGTGCAAAAATCCCTGCACGAAATAAGCATCATCATCCTTATCTGCAAAAACATGCGGCACCAGCCTTTCGTCGAGGTAAACAGACACCTTGCCTTTCAATTCGGCAAACTGGAAATCTTCGTCAAGCGCTTCGCCGGATGCTTCGCCTGCCTGCCAGAATCCGCATTGCGGGCTCAAAAAGCGGCCCAGGGCAGGAACGGTTCCCCAGCGCTTGTTCAAGGCGAAAATCAACGTTCCGGTAATGACAGTGCTGATCAGAAAAGCAACAATTCGCATAAGCATGGAATAGGGGCGAAAGATAACAAGATGTGGGGAAAGGCAAAAAGAGCTATACCGGTGGATTTTCCACCAATCGTTCCGGGCAAGAAAAAAGTCTTCAGCTCGTGAAGACTTTTCTTATAAGGTTACTGCGGAAAGATTATTGCACCAGCAGCGTTTTTCCTTCCGTGGTCATGCAGGCCGCCATGGATTGAAACAGCACTTTTTGCTCGTCGGAAAATGCGATCACCATTTCTTTTTTGTCCGTACCAACCAGTTTAATAGTGGCCAGCTTTTTCGTTGCCATCCGGGTAAGCCAGGTTGGCGTAGACGCGCTGTTTTTAAATACAAAATGAAAAGCGCCATCGCAGTTCATCGATCCGGCATTGCGCAAAATGGTTTTTGAACGTTCACCTTCAAACGTGACGTTGGCCACCGACTCAGCGTCAAAGCATTTGTTGTCGCCTTTAATCCAGATAAAAAAGTCGATCTCTTTGGCTGTTGCATCAGCCGAAATGGAAACCGTCAGGCCGTTATTGGTAAAATTCTGAAAGCCGGTAGAGAGCTTGGTCTCATGCGTAAACGGGTCGACGGATTTTTTCAGCTTACAGTCTTGAGCCAGCGAAAACAGCGGCAGTAAAAACAACAGAAGAAAGCAATTTTTCATAAGAAGTAAATGTTTCCTAAAAATAAAGTGCAAAGACTAACGGCAAAGCAAGGGCTTGTTAATTCTTAGCGTAAACCTTCAAAGCTGTACTTTACCTGCGACCAGAATTCGTCCAGGGCGATGATGCGCTGCTTAAAAAAAGAAATGAGTTCCGGCCAGTCGCTTTTTTGAAATATCGAAACACCGCCTTTTTCGACAAAGATCCGCGAAATGTTTTTGCCAAATTCATCCAATGCATGCAACTGCCAGGTCCATTCCTCGCCGGTAGCGTCGCGAAGAAATTTTTTCAGCTCGCCGAATTGTTCAAAATACAATTGCTGAATGTCCCTGTCCTTGTGTGTAAGATCGATCGATATTGTCGCCTTCTTGTTATCGGCTGCCATGCGGAATTGAATATTCTTCTCTCCGGTTTTGTAATTGACCCAATTGATCTTCTCTCCTTCTGCCGAAACTACCGGCGACATGTACTGTCCGAATGTTGTCCAAAACGCCTGGCGCAGTTGGGCGGCTTCCTGCTTCGAATACATGTCGCAAATGTAACCCAGGGCCGGGTTACAGGATTCCGCCGTTATACACCCTGCAATTTAACATAGCCGTGGTTGTTCTACATTCCGGTGTGGCTGCACTTCCACAACCAAAGCAAATACAGAAGAGCTGTTTCAGCAAATTCCCCCTGTTTTAAAAATTGGCACCAATTTCCTATATGAATAAACGAATCAAATGAACATTGTATGAAACAAGCGTTGGAAAGACTGGTGAAGAGAGAGAGTACGCAGGAAAAATTTCATTTCCTGTCAACCGTTATGATGATCCTTTTATTCCTGGCATTCTGGGGTGTCAGTTTTTACGTGCTGGTAAACAGTCTCGCCTAAAAAATATTGTTGCAGTTGCGTAGAGAATGGTGTGTGGTGTTGTACTGCAACGCATTGAAAGCTTCCTTCGGGAAGCTTTCTTCTTTTACAGGACAGTAACGAGTCCAATTCAAAACGATTCATACATGCCATTCCTAAAACCTCGTTGCAAGTTTGGCATTTCGTCTTTAAAAAAAAGCGACCGATGGTTACATTTTTTCAACGGCTGTTGACCTATTTGCAACACTCAAAAATAGACTTATGAAAATGCACACACCACTCCTCACAGTACTCGTTGCTGCCACCCTTTTCACCAGCTGCAAAAAAGAATCGACGAATGCCGAAAATGCCGGAACCGTGGGCTACCAGCTCCGCACCATCAACCGTACGGCTCTCGTTGGTAAAACCGATGCAACGGGTCGCATTGCAGCGACGTCGATCAACTGGACGGCCGGCACGGCATCGGCAAACGAATTAAAATTTGAAGCCGAAAGCAACAGCGGTGAAGTGGAATTCAAGCAACGAGCAGCGCAGCAGGTTGACCTTTTTTCCGCCACTTCTTTCCTCGGAAACATCACGATCCCGGCCGGCACGTATAACGAAGTCGAGTTCAAGGCTTTCCTCGTTCCGAGCGGCAACTCGCCTGCATTGGAACTGGACGGCACGCTGACAGCCGGATCTGTCTCCCACCCTGTGAAATTCATTGTCGCCAGCAACGTGGAACTGAAGGCGGAAAAACACAACATCACGGTTGCACAGGGAGAAAAATATTCGGCCCTCAATAGCATCGACCTTTCCCAACTCACAAAAGGAATCCCGGAATCGGCATTTACGGCAGCTTCACTGACGAATAACACCATCGTTCTCTCCGCAACATCAAACACCGATCTATATAACCTTGTACTCAATAACCTGAACAGCCATCACGGCGAAGCAGAAGTGGAACACGACTAAGCAAAGACAACCACCATCCTTTTTTACCCATAATCCTTACCCCTACTATACGTCCCCTGTGAAAAACCCCGTAGCGCACTGTCAGCGCCTGATCCAACAACACAACCAGATCCCCTCTTGCAGGGGATTTGTTTTTTTGTATTTTCCCACCACCGAAAATTATCTTTGCTTCAATGCCAACAAAGCTCTCTGTCAATATCAACAAACTGGCGACGCTGCGCAACAGTCGCGGCGGCAACAATCCCGATGTGGTAAAAGCTGCCGTTGACGCACAACGTTTCGGTGCCGACGGAATCACGGTCCACCCCCGCCCCGATGAACGGCATATCCGATACAGCGACGTGCGGGCACTCAAAAAAGTAATTACCACCGAATTCAATATTGAAGGCAATTCAAGGGAACAATCGTTTGTAGACCTGGTGCTGGAGGTGAAGCCCCACCAGGTTACACTTGTTCCCGACGAGCTGGGACAAATCACCTCCGATCATGGTTGGGACACGATCAGGCACAAGAGCTATTTGAAAGAAATGATTTCGGTGTTTAAGCAGGCCGGTATCCGCGTTTCGATCTTTGTTGATCCCGACCCGAAAATGGTCGAAGGCGCCGCGTTAACCGGTACCGACCGCGTAGAGCTTTATACCGAGTCCTACGCACGGCAATACGCAACCGGAAACCGCGGCAGCGTGATCGTGAAGTATGTCGATGCCGCTAAAAAAGCAAAAGAAGCCGGGCTTGGACTCAATGCCGGTCACGACCTCGATTTGCACAACCTCAAATATTTCAAACAAAACATTCCCTGGCTTGATGAAGTGAGCATTGGTCATGCGCTCATCTGTGATGCCATTTATCTGGGTTTTGAAAACGCCATTCAACTTTACAAACGCCAGCTTGCCGAATAAAAACAGCCCCGGACAAAGGAGCTGTTTTTGTTTTCCGGCAAAATGATGTTTCTTCTTTACAGCCAACGTTTCCGGCTTCGCCGGTAAACGACATAGCCTGCTACGGCGAGTGCCGTTACGGCCAGTATTTTTAGGAAAAAATAATTGGGAATTTTCGGCGGAACATAGGTTGGCCCCTCGTCGTTGAACAACGCTGGCTCCCGTACATACCTTCCCTTATCCGGCATCCCCATGTGCCAGAACTCACGGGCCATTTTGTGCAATGCCTTTCTTGCTTCGTCGCCATACATGGCACTGCCGTGACCGGATGCAATGATGTTGGGCTCGAGCGCTGCCAGCGTTTTTACCGTCCTTGCCGCGGCGCCCCAGTCGGGTGTAAAATATTTTGGCGGACCGCTGAGCACCCGCTTTTGCGACATCACCGAAAAAATAGATTCCTGCTTTGTGGTTACCACGGCATCGCCGGCCACCAGCACACCATCCTTTTCCCGGAACAGGCTGATATGGCCCGGCGTATGTCCCGGCGTGTGGATCCAACGCCAGTCGGGAAGGTGTGGAACTGTACCGTCTTCGGGAAGTTCCCGCAGGTATTCCTGCACATCAATGGGACCACTTGGATAAACAAAGGCCATGGATGCCATCATACCGCCGCCAACGGTTGGGTCGGGTGGCGGATAGGAAGCCTTGGCCGTGAGGTATGGCAGTTCCATGTGGTGGCAGTAGACGGGCACCCGCCATTCTGTGGAAAGCTGTTGCAGCGCCCCCCTGTGGTCGAAGTGGCCATGCGTGAGGATAATGGCCTGTGGAACTGAACCCGGTTCCATCGCCTCAGCGATGAAATTCTTGATCTTGGCATAGGACGATTTCATCCCCGTGTCTACCAAAACCCAGCCGGGCTGTTCCTGGCTTTCGATTATATACACATTGACAAATACATCCTTCATTCGCCAGACGCCGGGTGCGATGGCAAATATATTGTTGATGATATGGCGCTCTTCCGTCGCTGAGATTTCCCTGCGGTCTACGATTCTTTTGTCCATGAGATTGCATTTTCTTGTCGTATTCACGGGCACAAATAACATACCACGCGACCGGCTCACATTGCTCCGGCGCGCTGAAGGAACTTGAGCCTGTTGCCAAAAGAAGACTGCCCTGTCTCAATTGAAAGTGCCACGGCTGCGCATCGATGCAATAGGAAATTTCCTTGCCGACGCAGCATCGTTACGAAACAACAGCCGGCAACGACTGCTTTTTTCCCTGTCCAAATACATCGATCCGCCTGTCCAAAACCAAAACGGTTAATTGCTTAACTTGACCCGTAAAAACCGATGATCCCTTCCTTACGGCAGCAATACAACCGGCAGTTTACCGAGGACAAATACAAGGCTTACCTCACCGACCTGGAAAACCTCTACCCCGGTCACCTTGATTTTCGCATCGCGGAAACACCGGTCTTTGTGCCGAAGGAGTTTGTGCAAAAAATGGTATCGGCCTGCGAAAGCATTATCGACAGGGTAAACACGTCTGATTATTTCCGGCAAAGCAGCAAAGCGATCCCGCCCGATTTGGCTGTTCCCGGCGAAGAACACCAGCCCCAATTCATTGCATTTGATTTTGGGGTTTGTTTTGACGAAACCGGTGGGCTTGAACCCCAACTCATCGAAATGCAGGGTTTTCCCACGCTTTTTGCCTGGCAAATCCTCCAACCGGAAATTCAACACAACCATTTTCCCTGGCCCGAAGGGTTTAGCATCTTTCTCAATGGCTACAACCGCGAAAAATACATTCAGTTACTGAAAGAAATTTTGATCGGCGACAGCGATCCGGCTGCCGTTGTGTTGCTGGAGATCTTCCCGGAAAAACAAAAAACCCGGGTTGACTTTTGGGCAACGGAAGATCTTACCGGCGTAAAAACCGTTTGCCTGACAGACCTGATCCCCGAAGGGCGAAATCTCTATTACCTGCGGGATGGAAAAAAGACCCGCATCGAACGCATCTACAACCGCCTCATCTTCGACGACCTGCAACAGCAATCGCCCGAGGTGCAGGAAAAAGGCAAAATCCTGTTCCAGGATTTCGATGTTACCTGGGTGCCGCACCCTAACTGGTTTTACCGCCTGAGCAAATACACCCTGCCGTTTATCGACCATCCGAACGTTCCCGCCACGCGGTTTTTGAGCCAGGCAGATCCCTTACCCGACGACCTTGAAAATTACGTGGTCAAGCCGCTCTTTTCTTTTGCCGGCCAGGGCGTCATTATCGACGTGACACAAGAAGCGATTGCCCAAATAAAAGACCCGGAAAACTGGATCCTCCAGAAAAAAGTTCCCTATGCAGCCGTCATCGAAACGCCGGACGAGCCGGCGAAATGCGAGATCCGTCTATTTTACTTCTGGCCTCGTGGTGCCGATCGGCCCATCGCCGTCAACAACCTGTGCCGCCTGAGCAAAGGCAAAATGATCGGCGTCCGCTACAACAAGGACAAAACCTGGGTGGGCGGCACGTTTGGCTTGTTTGAACAATAATTATTGCCGGAGACCGATGCTGTTTTATCTTTGACTAAATTTTAGACTTGTCTAAATATTTATTGAAGTCAACCTAATTTATGAAACAGCCCCTTCTTGTTTTTACCTTCCTCCTTCCCGGTATTCTTGTTTCTGCACAGCAGACGGAGCGAATTGAAACCGACCGGCCCGACCAGACGGAGTCGCCGTTTATCGTGCCGCTCCGCTACCTGCAAAGCGAGATTGGTTTTAACGCCATGAATTACAAAGGGGGCATCCGGCAATGGGTGCACCCAACGGTATTGGCCAAATACGGGTTGAACCAACGCCTCGAATTGCGGTTGGAACTGAGCCCTTACACCGAGATGGCGCAACAGGCTTCCGGCAAAAAAGGCCAGATGAAATTAGAACCGGTTGAAGTCGGCACCAAAGTGCGGCTGTTTGAAGAAAAAGGACTTCGCCCCAAGACTTCGGTAATTGCCCATGTCGGTCTGCCCTTCCTGGCAAGCAAAGATTACCGCACTGCCACCATGATCTATACCACAAGACTAACCTTGCAAAACACCTTGTCTGAAACGGTCGCCCTGGGCTACAACCTGGGTGTGGAGAGAGATCTCGAAGGCGCTTCGGCTTTTTTTTACACGTTTGCACCCGGCTTCAATATCGGTAACCGGTGGTATGCCTACATTGAAGCTTTCGGCGCACACACCTACGAATGGGAGCACAACATCGATGGCGGCATTGCTTACCATCCGTCTACCGAAACAAAGATCGACCTGTCGGGGGGCTTTGGCCTTGGCGATTCACCGTTAAAAAACTATGTGGCGCTGGGCTTCTCGTTCCGCTTACCGCTCCGCTGACGGCGCTTTCTTTTTCAACGCATCCAGGAAGATGTATTCGAAACTGATCATGAAACTGTTTTTGGTCAAACGGTAAATATCGCTTCCCAGTTGGAACCGATAGCCAACATTGAGTTTGGCAGTACTGTTGAAAATAGCCTGGACGGACGGTGCGAGATCGACATAATATTTTTCCAGCGGAAAGTTGATGTTCCGACCACCCAAAAGCTCCACGTAAAGATTGACATTCGTCTGGTTGTAATCTTTGTACTCGAACGGCAGAAGCAAGTAGCCGGCCGATAGCGAATAGTTAACCGCCTGGAACGCATAGCGGTCGCGGTAGATCTTGTCACTTCGCAAGTCGTCGAGCACTTCATTCCAGCCTGCTGTGGCCGAAAGGGCAAACTTGTTCCACAGCTGTGTGGCGATCAGCCCGCCCTGCACACCGCTCTGCTCTCCCATTGCCAGGTTGATTTCGTTGTGGTCGAGGTGATTGCGGCTGTAGGTGGCAGCACCAAAAACCGCCATGCGAAAATGCCGGTGCACCTCGTCGTTCGAGTAAAAACGGTACTTACCATAAAGCCTTGCTCCTTCCCACACCAACGACTGCTGGTGCATGTTCGATACATTGACGCCGGCATGGAGCATCCATTTCTTGCTGAGGCCAAACATCACTTCCGGCATGTAGCGTTGCAGGGTTCTGGCGGTATGTATATCGCCGTGAAAAACCGCTGTGTTCTTGAGCGAAATGGAATGGGCCGGCATGTTGGAAGCCGGTTCACTATACGGGTAAAGCTCCTGTGAAAACGCGGTCCCGCCAAGCAGCAGGAAACCGACAACAAGGATCTGTTTCATTGGAAAAGAAAAAGCCGGGGAAAAAAAAGTGGAAACGGGAGACACCCCTTTCACTTCTCCTTGCCCCGGCGATGAAATTAAATAACGACGTGGTAAATGCGTGACGACTCCGCACCGGCCTCTTTTGCGCAGCACTTCGCCATACGACCGGTTTGCACACAAGTCATCTTGCTCAGCGCAGCGTAGTTTTTAAACGCTTTGGCAGAAACAAAACCCTTGTCCACCAACGAAAATGTCACATCACCGTTCAACGTTTGCCCGCTGCTGTTGAGAAAATGGAAGTTGGAACCACCGATTTGCACGTGTTCGTCCTTTTTTACCTGCACGCTGTTCACGGCGGCTGTTACCTTTAGTGACGCCACGGAAAAACCGGCATCTTCCACTGCCTTGCCCAGGGCATCAAAATCGACAGTTGTATTCGGCCTGAACGAAAGGTTGTATTGCTGGTTCTTGATGTCTACCTGTACCTTTTCAACGAAGGAAACTTTTTCCAGGGCATTTTTGACAGCCTTCGAGCACATCGAGCAGGTAAGCCCGCTGGCCTGCAGAGAGGCTTTACTGAATTGAGCGTTTGCCGCGATTCCCCAAACCATCAGCAAACTGAAAATGATTTTTTTCATTTGACCGTGTTTTTGAGTTTAGGCTTTTTTGCAGCATTCTTTCTGATCGCAACCGGCTTCTTTGCAGCAGGCCGCATCCTTGGCGCATTTGCCGTCCTTCATGCATGCCGACTTGGTGCAGGCTTCGCTGTCGCAGCAGCTTTTTGCGGTAGTGGTTGCACGTTCGTACTGGCAGCACTCATCGAGTTTATTGTAAGCGTCCTCGGTTGCTTTTACATCCGGGGTATCGTAACCGGCACCGGCAATGGCTTCCTCGATTTTTGTTTTGTTGGCCGTGCCGGCATATTTCACCGTTAGCATTTTGGTGTCGGTATTCCAAACGGCATAAGAAGCGCCGGCAGATTTTGCAGCTTTCTCGATTTTCTTTTTGCACATACCACATTCACCGGCAACTTTAAAGCTTGCAGATTTTGTCTGGGCAGAAGCAACTGTAGCGATCAGGATAAAAAGGAAGAAGAAGAAACTATTCAGGATTTTCATTTTGTTTGTTTTTAGAATGGGAAATAAACGAATGGGAAAATAGCAAACAGGAGTTTGCCAGGCATCGATCAAAACGGGCTTCGTCTAAATTCTAAAAACACGGTTCTGCAGGTAGGTATCCTGTTCACTTAATGGTGGCCCATGGGCGACAGGCTCAGCGTTCAGTGGTTCACCGACCGGAGGGATGAGTAGAAATATGGACGTCGTGACAGGCAGGTGCGGAAGAGAAAAATCCACGCCGGCCAGTTTGGCCAGCACCTGGTCCACGTGCATCTTCACCACCTTTACTTCATCCTTGCAGCAGCCTTTGCTGTCTTTGATCGGCATGCCGCATTCACTGCAACGGTGGCGGGAGACATCACCCAGCTGGAACGATTTCAATTCGTCCATGCAATAATGAAAGGAAATGACAAAACCTGTGCTGACCACAAAGTAGATTGGCAACAATATGGAAGCAAACAGCTTTTTCATTTCAAAACAAATATAGAGACATACGAACGAAAGCAAAAACTAGTGCGGCCTGTGCTACGTTAATTAACAAATACCCAATAGATGCCGAAACGGAAAACCATCCCTGGTGTCGGATAGCCAATTGCTGCCAGGTTGTGCCTGTCGAAGGCGAAACCGCCGTTCAGGTTGGCGGTGTTCAGGTTTTCCAGGCGTATGAATGCCTTGAACGTACGCACCCGCATGTGCAGGAAGGCATGGATCTCCGGCCGGTTGGAAATGGTTGTTGAATCCTGATAAAAGAACTGCCCCAGCACCGGCGAATACATGTCCATTTTGTATGGCGTGTTGTACCGGATCTCGAGCCCGGTCGACAGGTTCAGATTGCGAAAGAACCGCCCTTCAAATGCCAGCTGGTTGCGGGTGTAAAGCAGCGGCAGGTTGACCTCGGCACCGCCGGCCTTTTGCTGCACATACAATTCGGAATAAAGGTTCCAGTGGCGGCCGATGCGGAATGTTTTTAGTCCGCTCACCCGCAACACGTTGAACAGGGCATTCTCCTGCTGAAGGCTGCGGTAGCCATTCAGGTAAAGGAAATTGCTCACGACATAATAATCGCCGCGCAGTTGCACATCCAGCTTGGGCAGGTAATACGAGCCAAAAAAGTGCAGGGTATTTTCTTTCGAAAAATTCTTTGCCGTGTCGAGGTAAAACGAGCTTTGCTGGTTATAGATAAACGAAGGCGACCGGTTGATGTTTTCAAAGCCAAGTTGCAAGGAACCCAGTTGCTGGCTCAGCAACCGTTGCAGGCTGACGTAGGCATGGTAATCGCCAAAATTGAGACCGGCGAGGTACAGGCGCCCAAAGGCATTGATATCCCATTTCTGGTTGCGGGTGCGGTTGCGGTACTCGCCGTGGCCGATCACGTTGGTGTAGGACTTCACGCCTTTGGCAAAATAGCCTTTCAGCAACTGCAGTTCCGCCCCGAGTTTGATAAACTGCTGCAAGTTGTTGGCATCGGGAAACTGGTAAATGGAAAAGTCATTACTGATCTCCCGCCAGCGATCCTGGATAAAAACAGAGTCCACCGGGTTCAGGGTGTCGTTTGGCGTGAGCCTGATGCGGTACAAACTGTCGTAGTAGGTCGAGTCGGGTGCATTTTCTGATGACGACGACGGTTCGTCCTTATACGAATAATTGTAAGTGGCAAAACGGAAACTGTGTTCAAACCGGACCCGCGGGTAAAAAAGCGGGATGACGGTCGAATCGGTCACCAGCGAATCTTTTCGTCCGAAATCGTACTGCTGGCGCAGGTAGAAATGATTCTCTCTTTCCCGCCGGCCCGTTACAAAACTGTTGTTGAATGCACCGCCACGCAGGGACGGGCTTCCGCCAAGAAAGGTCGGAATGGTGAAGCGACGTGCATAGGTCGGATCGTCGAGGTAGTCTTTGTCGGTGCGAAGGCCACCGCTTTCGCCGGCATTGATGCTGTTTTGCAAAAACACAAAATAGTTGTTGTACCGCCGGTTGGTCGACTGGTACCACGATCCCAACTGGATATTGCTATGGTTGTTTCGCTGGTTGCGGAAAATGCCCGGTGCGGTGAGCAGGCGGTACTGGAAGCTGACATTCCAGTTTGGTTTGACGTTTTGCGTGTGCAACACTTCAATCATCTGCTCCGTGCCCGTAGCCAGCATATAGCCTAATTCCGTATAGGGCCGCGGCGTGTTGTAAAAGCGGGCATTCTCGAGTTTGAATTTGTACACGTCGTGCGAATGGAAACCTGGGTCCCAGCCGGTGGTGGATGGCATGACGAACAACAAAGATTTGGTGGCCGAACCGTCGTTGCCCAGGTAATAATGCGTGGCCGGGATCGGGAACCGCAGGGAATAGTCGCGGATCGACGTATCAAAGGTGGTCGGCCGCACCGTATTGAAACGATAGACTTTTACAACGAGGCTGTCATCGCTGTAATCGCGATGCTCCACTCCTTCGCGTTGCGACGAGTCGCCGCTGCTCCGGTTACCGGTATTGCCCGAACGGGGAAAGCCACCCGTGGGCAGACCGCCGGGCAGGCGAATGGCCGGACGCTGTGCAAGGAGCGTTCCTGATACCAGCAACAGCCATACAAAAAAGCTATAACGGATTGTGCCTTTCAAAACAAGTGTTTAAAGCGCGGCGATCATTTCGCGGAAAACGGCAGAAAATTTCGGTTCGGCTTCTTTGGCCGCCTGCAACACCTCGTCGTGGGTGATGATGTTTTCTTCCTCACGGATACCCACATCGGTGATCACGCTCATAGCAAAGACGTTCATGCCGGCATGCGAGGCGGCGATCACCTCCTGCACCGTGCTCATGCCAACGGCGTGAGCACCAAGAAGGCGGATCATTTTGTATTCAGCCCTTGTCTCAAAGGTCGGACCGGTCACACCAAAATACACGCCTTCTTTCAGGCGAATTCCGAGCCGCTGAGCGATGTCTTTTGCTTTTTGAATGAGGTCTTTTTTATAGGGTTCGCTCATGTCGGCAAAGCGCGGACCGAGACGGTTGTCGTTGGCGCCCAACAGGGGATTTTTAATGGCGAAGGAAATATGATCAGTGATGATCATCAGGTCGCCTACCTGCATGCCTTCTCCCACGCCACCGGCAGCATTCGACACGAGCAGGGTTTGTACGCCAAGAAATTTCATGACGCGGATCGGGAAAACGACGTCCTCCGGCGCATAGCCTTCGTAGAAGTGAAAGCGGCCCGCCATGGCGATCACCGGCTTGCCGGCGATGGTGCCGAAAATCAGTTTGCCGTGATGGCCTTCCACCGTCGAAACAGGGAAGTGCGGAATCTCTTCGTAAGGAATTTCCTTGGTGATCGCAATTTCCTGGACAAAATTTCCCAGGCCGCTGCCCAATACCACACCAATGTTTGCACCTGCGGCATTGAACGGCTGCAGAAACTGCGAAGCCTCTACCAGTTTGTCGTACGTATTCATCGCGGCAAAGATAGCCGCCTCTGGCTTTACAGAAATTTTATCAGCAACACAATCTTATTGTAAAAAATGGCAGACAGGTTCGCATACTCGTCTGCCGATGCATCCCCGCAAAAAGACTTTTTCAGGCAGCAGATTTCGCTGCGGGAGACGCACGGGGAAAAGGAGAAAGGCAGAGGAAGAAGAACGATCTTATTTGTACAACGTCAATCCATTCAGTAATCCGGGAATTGTGTCGTTTGGCAAGACAATTCCTTTGGCACTCACTTCGGTTTCGATCTTGCTGTGTTCCGATTCGAGTTCTTTTGTGCTGATGGACTTCGACCGTTTTTCCTGCGGCGGATTGAGCTTTTCGGATTTTTCAAACTCCAGCACTTTTTCGTGGATGTCGGCCGGCAGACTGTTCTCGCATTTGTAGGCCAGCTCAATAAACTGGCGGGCAAAAAACGAATCGATCTGGATTCGTCGCTTCGACAGGTGCGCAAACTTGCCGATGATGCGGCAGATATTGTCCCGCTCTTCGGGGCTTAATTGTTCCGCAAATTCATAGTCTTCGATCCGGCACAGCGAAAGGATCAGCGGCTCCAGCACATCCACCGACACGACGTACACATCGTAATCGGCCATGTTGTACACGAACTGGCTCACAACGGGGAGCGTATTCGTTGGCACTACCAGGAAAACGTCTTTCTTTACGCCTTCCTGCTTTGCGTATTTTTTGGCAGCTTCGGCCTGCGCCTTCAGGTAAAGCGGGAAATTCTTCAGGTCTTCACCGGCCGGGCTCTTGGCATCGAACACCACGTATTCATCGCAAATCAGCAGAGCATTGTCCGGTTCCCCGCGGAACGGTGCCTTGTCCACATAGTTCAGCGTATGCTTCTGGCAAATGACCTTCATCTTACCCTGCACATCGGTTTGGTGGGCAGCCCAGGTTTCTTTTAGCGCCGAAAGTCGGTCCAGCTCTTCCTGGTGCCGCTCTTCCACCTCCTTCGCCCTTTCGTCGAGCAATTGCTGCCGGATCTCCTGCAGCGACACAATTTCCTCGGAGTATTTCTGCTGGCGAAACTCGTCCTCTTTTTTCAAGCGGATATTGTCTTCTCTCGTTGCCTGCAGTTCGTGCTGTGCATTCAGGATGCGTTCCCGCAGCGTGCTCAGTTCGGCCTGCATGGACTGGAGCTGCGCTTCCCCGTTGCGGCGACCTTCCTGGAAAACCGACACCTGCAGGTTGGCTGCAGCCAGTTTTTGCTCGGATGCGGCGAGGTCGTTTTGCAGCGAAGCCAGTGCGGCGGCGGCATCTACCAGGTCTTTTCGTACATCGCCCCAGTGAAACAGGCGGCTCCAGAAAGAAAGCGTTTTGATCTTGTCGAGAAAAGCTTTCAGCAAAAGAGGATGGTTGCTCATGCAAAAGGATTTGGTAAAGGAATAAGAAGGTAAGATGCGTTTTTTCGGGAAGGGTTGCAATGCAAAGTCAAAATTCAAAAGGAAAAAGGCAAAAACGATTTTCGTCTTTGGACAATTCCCTAGTTATTGGTTTTGCTTTTTGCCTTTTTCGGCTGGATAAAATCCCATAGGTTGCCGTACAGGTCTTTAAAGACGGCCACCGTGCCGTAGGACTCTTCGGACGGATCGCGGACAAACTCCACGCCTTTTTCCACCAAGGTTTTGTAATCCCTGAAAAAATTGTCGGTATGCAAAAACAAAAAAACCCGGCCGCCTGTCTGGTTGCCGACGGCCTTTCCCTGTTCTTCGTTGGCGGCCCTGGCCAGCAGCAATGAACAGCCGCCCTTGCCTTTTGGCTTTACTACCACCCACCTCTTGGTTTCATTCATCGCCGTGTCTTCCACGAGGTCAAATCCCAGTACCTCCGTGTAATAAGCGATGGCGTCATCGTAGTCGTTCACTACGAGGGTCAACTGTACCAGTTGTTGATTCATCGTCATTTAATTTGACTGCAAAGAAAAGAAGGCCTTTTCAAACCCGCTGCCTTTTTGCATTTTTGCCGGAGGCGTTGAGTATTGGGTGATGAATGGCAAGTGAGAAACGTCTCTACTACGCATTCGTCATTTTTAATGATTCATTCGCAAACCCGACATGACCACGACACTTATTATTCCCACATGGCACTACCGCGAAGCAGTACCAGCCGATATTGCTGGCATGCAGATCGTTCGGAACGCAGTAAAGGAAAATGTCCTCTCCAACCCTTTGCTGGTAACGGACGAAGACTGCCTTGACTATATCACCCGCCGTGGAAAAGGCTGGATTTGCGAAGCAGACGGCCGTCTCGTCGGTTTTGCCATCGCCGACCTGCAGGACCGCAATATCTGGGCCCTGTTCATTCATCCGCAATGGGAAAAAAGGGGTATAGGCAAAACCCTGCACGACACCATGCTCGACTGGTATTTCAGCCAAACAACCGATACCGTTTGGTTGAGCACCGCACCCGGCACGAGGGCCGAAAGTTTTTACCGCAAACAGGGCTGGAAGGAAGCGGGCACCCACGGCAAGGGAGAAATCAAATTCGAGATGAGCCATGCAAAATGGCAGGAAGGTTCTTTGCGGCCTAACGCTCCTGTCGCTTCACCATTTTGAAAAAACGGGTCTGCAGGAAAAGGGAAGCAAAGGTCAGCCCGAGGATGAGGCCAAGCCACATACCGGTGGCACCCATCTTTAAAAAATGGGCAAAATAATAGCCCGCCGGAATCCCCACCACCCAGTAGGCGATCCCGATAAGGACCGTTGGCGTTTTTACATCTTTGATTCCCCGCAACAGCCCGGCGCCGATAGCCTGTGTACTGTCGGAGATCTGGAAAATGCCGGCCATGAGTAAAAGCACGGCCGCCATTGCCTGCACCTCACTGTTTTTTGTAAACACCTCCGGAAGTGCCTTGCGGAAAAGGACAAAGGCAACGGCGCAAAACACGCCGTACAAAACCGCCGAGAGCAGTGTTGTTTTTCCAATAACGTTGATCCGGGGCCAGTCCGACCGTCCAAATGCATTGCTTGTGCGGATGGAGCCTGCCTGCGAAAGTCCCATCGAAACCATGAAGGTGAAGGAGGCACAGCTCAGGGCAATCTGGTGGGCCGCCTGTGCCACGGCACCAAGTGTGCCAATCAAGATGCCGGTTACTGCAAAGGCACCGGCTTCCATGCCGATCTGCAGGCTGCTCGGCACACCAATGCCAAGCAAGTCACGCAATGTTTTTTTCCGTAACACCCACTCTGTTTTGCGAACTGCGATATAACGCCGAAAGTTGCGGTGCTTTAAAACCAGCAGCAGGATGGAAAAAAACAGCAGGATACGGGTAATGAGCGTGGCCCAACCCGCCCCCAGCAATTCCAGCCGCGGAAAGCCCCAGTTGCCATAGATCAGCAGCCAGTTGAGAAAAACATTGACGGGCAGTGCCAGCAGCGAAAGCACCATGGCCGTACGGGTGTATTCCAGCCCGTCGGCAAACTGTTTCAGGGTCATGAACAGCAGCATGGGAATTATGGAAAGACCAATCAGTTTTAAAAACGGAATGGCCAGGGCCACCACTTCCGGATCCTGTCCCAGGTCGTGCAGGAAATTGCGGCCGAGGACCAGCAAAAGAGAAATGAAGACAGCCGTCGCCGCACACAATACAAAGCCGTTAAACAGGTAATGAGAAACAGCTTTCGGATCGTTTTTGCCATTGGCCATCGACACCATTTGCGAAACGGCAATGGTCATGCCGATCCCGAAAATAAATGGAATGTTGATGCCGTTGATGACGAGAGCCGTTGCGGCCAGTTGCTTGTAACTGATGGCACCCACCATGGCCGAATCGATGATGTGCAGCGACATTTGCGCCAGTTCGCCAACGATGATCGGAAACGCCAGGCGGATGGTTTGAAAAGCTTCTTTGCGCATGTCCGGAGAAAAGGACGAAGATAGACAACCGGAATCACAGCCGGGGCTAAGTAATTTCCCTCATTTTCGAAAAAATGTCCCTGCTTCCTGTTGCATGCGACAAAAGGGGAATGTATTTTGTAAAGCCAGATCCAAAAAATCCAACGATGAAACTAACCATCAAAAATCCGCTGCCTACCCGGTTACGATTCTATGTTCGCCAGCTTTTTCTTGTTTGTCTTTTCCTTTCGCTGCTTGCCTTAACCTTGTATGTGTTGATTAACAGCCCGGCTTAACAATTCACCAAAAAAGAAAAGCAAGCAATGCTGCGATCAGCGTGTTGAACGCATTGACCGCGTCGTTGCCGATCAGCCCTTTCCGTTCCAGCGCAGCGCCGAGCACGGAGTCCGCAAGATTGCCGATCGTTCCGGCCAACACGATCCAAAAAAAATGGTTGCTCCAGCCAAAGCCAAGGCTGTAAACAACGGCGATGATCACACTGCCCAAGATTCCAAGACCGGTACCTTCGAGGCTAACCACGCCGTCCAGTCCCCGCTGATCTTTTTTCAGGGTCAGGATATTGAAAAATTTTTTGCCGTAAAGAGTGCCCAATTCGGACGAAAGGGTATCGGCCATTGCCGACGAAAAACAGCCTGCAACCAGGAAAGCAAAAAGGTCTTTTTGTTGCGGAAAGAAAAGCGTGCAATAGCCGAGAAGCCCGGCCATGCCGCCGTTGGCCAATACCTGCCCCGCGTTGCGCTGCCCACCCTGTTCCTGCATCATGCCGATACCGGCTTTTTGCTTTCGCTTCCAGGATGTGGCCAAGGTGCCCAGCAGGAAAAACAAGCCCAGCATGCCGAGGCCCGTCCAACCCGCACCGATAAAAATACCAAAACCGAGAACCCCTCCGGCAATGGCACCGGCAACCGTCAGTTTACGGTGACGGATGCTTTCGACTACTCCGGCAAAAAGAAAGATGATAACAAGGATATACTGCAAAACAGCGATTCTTTATGCATTGAATTTACGGAGAACACCTTCCATCAAAGCCTGTATTCCCTCGTTGCAGAGACGACTGATACTGCCTTCGTGGGTATGCGCCAAGGGTTTGCTCAAATCGAAACGGAATGTGCCTTCCTCTACCTGCTCCCCGACCTGCTTATAGGCTTCGCGAAAAGGAATGCCCTGGTTCACCAGTTCATTGACTGCCTCCACGGTAAAAAGGTATTTGTACTTCTCGTCCTGCAGGATGTTGTCTTTCACCTCAATATTGGAAAGCATCAGGCGGCAAAGCTGGAGGCAGGCCTTCAGTTCTTCGATCGCCGGGAACAGGATTTCCTTGGTCAACTGCAGATCGCGGTGATAGCCCGAAGGCAGGTTGTTGAGCAGCAGCGTGAGCTCGTTCGGTGTTGCCTGAATGCGGTTGCATTTGGCGCGGATCAGTTCAAACACGTCCGGGTTTTTTTTGTGCGGCATGATGCTGCTCCCGGTCGTGAGTTCGGATGGAAACGAAATAAAGCCGAAGTTCTGGTTCATGTACAGGCAGCAATCCATGGCAAGCTTGCTGAGCGTGGCGGCTACGCAACTGATTCCCATGGCCACGACTTTCTCGGTTTTTCCACGGGTCATTTGTGCATAGACCGAATTGTAATTCGGTGAAGCAAAGCCCAGGATTTCGGTTGTACGTGTCCGGTTGAGCGGGAAGGAGGATCCATAACCGGCGCCGCTGCCCAAAGGGTTTTTGTTGGCAACCTGGTAAGCAGCCGCCAGCATTTCCAGGTCATCGACCAGGCTTTCCGCGTAGGCGCCAAACCATAAGCCAAACGAGGATGGCATGGCAATCTGCAAATGCGTGTAGCCCGGCAGCAGCACGGATTTGTATTTTTCGCTTTGCCCGATCAGCAGGTCAAACAACGCTTTGACTTCGTCTTTTATCGCAAGCGCTTCTGCCCGCAGGTAGAGCTTGATGTCGACGGCCACCTGGTCGTTGCGGCTCCGGCCACTGTGAATTTTTTTTCCAATGTCACCAATGCGCTCCGTCAGCAGGAATTCAACCTGGGAATGCACATCCTCCACGTTTTCCGCAATCGAAAACTGTCCCTTGTCGATTTCTTTTGCAATGTCCTGCAAGGCGGCGACGGCCGTATCCGATTCTTCTTTTGTCATCAATCCCACTTCGCCCAGCATGGTTACATGCGCTATGGAACCCTGCACATCGTATTTGGCCAGGAGAAGGTCAAATTCTTTGTCGCGGCCAACGGTAAATTTTTCGATCAGTTCGGAAGTGGACGTGCTTTCTTTCTGCCAGAGCTTCATCGGAGGAGTTGATTTAACAGTTGTATATAGTCGCTGATGCCTTGACGGATTTCATCAACATAAATAAATTCATCGGCTGTGTGGCTTCGTGCGGAGTCGCCGGGTCCCATCTTCAGAGCGGGGAAAGGCATTAGCGCTTTGTCCGAACTGGTTGGTGAGCCATAATAGGTTTTACCCATGGCCAGGCCTGCTTTTACCAGCGGGTGGTCGAGTGCAATCATGGACGACCGCAGCCGCGTGCTGCGGGCTTTCACTTCGCTCTGCACGTTTTCCTGAATCAACCCGATCACTTCTTCCGGGGAATACAGTTCATTCACCCGCACATCGACTAGAAACCGGCATTCGGCGGGCACCACGTTGTGTGCCTTGTTGTCGGTTTCAATAGACGTCACGGTCATCTTCACGGGTCCCAGCAGCTCCGAAACCTTTTCAAACTGGTAGCAGTAAAACCATTCGATGTCCATCATCGCTTTGTAGATGGCATTTACACCTTCGTTCCGGGCAGCATGACCGGCTTTGCCGATCGCCTTTGCATCTAACACAAGCAAGCCTCGTTCGGCCACTGCCATTTGCAACAGTGTCGGTTCGCCAACGATCGCACAATCAATTTTGGGTAAGTATTGCAATGCGTTTTGGATCCCGTTGACACCCGAAATTTCCTCTTCGGCCGTTGCCGCATAAGCAAGATTGTACGGCATGTTTTCTTCGGGAAAAAAATGCAGGAATGTCATCAACAGGGAAACGAGACAACCGCCGGCATCGTTGCTACCCAGCCCGTACAATTTGCCGTCTTCAATCTGTGGACTAAACGGATCTCTGGTATAGGCCGAATTGGGCTTGACCGT
This sequence comes from Flavisolibacter nicotianae, assembly GCF_003628535.1. Lineage (GTDB taxonomy): Bacteria > Bacteroidota > Bacteroidia > Chitinophagales > Chitinophagaceae > Flavisolibacter > Flavisolibacter nicotianae. The sequence goes on along the minus strand of NZ_RBCI01000005.1, from coordinate 17,010 downwards.
ATCGTGGTGGGAGTTTAAAAGAATGGTGGGCTTTGCCGCATCGAAGTGTTTGTTCAGGGCCAGCACATTGTTGCCAACCCGTGTTACCTCCACTCCTTTGTCGAACAAAAACTTGGTGAGATAACTTGCCGTTTGCCATTCATCCTTGCTGAACGAAGGCAGCCTGACCAGTTCCGACAGTACGTTTACTGCTTCCTGGTGGAGAGGCTCCTGGCTTTTAATCACTGACAATGCTTGTTCCGGCATTTCCTGAAATTAGTTCGTTTATATTTTCGGCTTTCCCAATCAGCACTTTCCGCACGCCGCTCTGGACGGCAGAGAAGGCATTGTCGAGCTTCGGGATCATACCTGCAAAGACAAGGCCCTTTTCCTTCAGGTTGCGATATTTTTCTGGATTGATAACAGGAATCACCGTGGCTTCGTCCTCGGCATTCAGTAATACACCACTTTTCTCAAAAGAATAAACCAAATGAACCTCGTAAAGACTGCTTAAGGTTTTGGCGGTCTCCTGTGCAATGGTATCGGCGTTGGTGTTTAACAACTGGCCTTTTTGGTCGTGGGTGATCGGTGCGAGTACGGGAGAAAGTCCCTGTTGCAGCAGGGCCTGCAACAGGTTGCCATTGACTGCATCGATGTCGCCTGCATAACCATAATCACGGTCCCCCACAAAGCGTTTATGCGCCAGGATGGCGTTGCCATCAGCCCCGGAAAGGCCAATCGCATTACAGCCGGCAGCTTGTAGCTGGGCTACGATGTTTTTATTGATCAACCCGGCATAAACCATGGTGACGATCTTGAGCGTTTCGGAATCGGTTATTCGCCGTCCTTCTACCATCTGCTGCGGTATGTTGAGCTGCGCTGCCATTTTTGTAGCCAGCTTGCCACCGCCGTGGACAAGTATTTTAGGCGCATCAATGCGAGCAAAGTCGGTTAGGAAGGAAGCCAGCTTTTCCTCGTCGTCGATGATGTTGCCGCCAATTTTTATCACGAACAATTTGCCCCTATCCCCTAAAGGGGAACTCTGCAACTCACTAATAACCGAATTAATCTTTTCCAACACAGACTTGCTGTTTTTATAAACTTCTTCGTTTTTAAATCGTATCACACGAAGGCCCAAAGATCTTAATGCTTTCTCCCTTTCTTCATCTTTTCGCTTTACATCCTCTTCTTCATGAATTCCACCGTCAATCTCGACCACCAATTTCAGTTGATGACAATAAAAATCAACAACGTAATGCGATATTGGATGTTGCCTTCTAAACTTCAGCTTCCACTCGTTGATGTGAACATGTTTCCAAATGATCCGTTCAGCCGAGGTCATATTTTTCCTAAGGTCTTCTGCCCTGTGAAAAATAAGTGGACTGGCACCATAAAACATATTTTCCATAAGCTCAAGTTAGATAAGTAGGTTGCACCAGGAAAATCTGGCAAGACTCCCCTTTAGGGGACGGGGGCAAGAATTTCCGACAACACCGCCTGCGCCGCCCACACGCGGTTCGACGCTTCCTGCGTGACAAGGCTGTTTGGACCGTCGAGAATTGCGTCGCTCAACTCCACGTTTCGGCGCACCGGCAGGCAGTGCATCACTTTCGCCTTGTTGGTCAATGCCAGCTTTGCGTTCGTCAGCATCCAGCTTGTGTCTTTACTGAGGACCTGGCCATAATCTTTGTAGGAGCTCCAGTTTTTTACGTAAACGAAATCGGCGTCTTTCAGAGCCTCGTCCTGGTTATGGGTGATCGTTGCACCTGTTGTAAACTGTTCGTCCAATTCGTACCCTTCGGGATGGGTCACCACGAAATCCGCTTCGCCCCAGGCCGTGATCCATTGCGAAAAACTGTTGGCCACGCACTGCGGCAGCGGCTTGACGTGCGGCGCCCAGGTCAGCACAATTTTCGGCTTGCGGGTTTCCCAGAAGGTTTCTTTTATCGTGATCACATCCGTCAGGCTTTGCAGTGGGTGCAGCGTGGCGCTTTCGAGGCTCACCACCGGGATGCCGGCGTACTTGATAAATTGTTTGATGGTTTGTTCGCTGTAATCCTCTTCCCTGTTTTTCAAGGAAGGGAAGGTGCGAATGGCCAGAATATCGAAATAGTTTCCCATGACCGGCGCGGCATCTTTCACATGCTCCACCGTTGTTCCGTTCATGATCGCGCCTTCTTCAAATTCCAAGGACCATCCTTCCGAGCCCACATTGAAAACAATGGCTTCCATACCGAGGTTTTGCGCCGCGATCTGCGTGCTCAGGCGGGTGCGCATGCTGGGGTTTAAGAACAGGCAGCCGATGCGTTTGTTGGCACCAAGATTTTTGTCTTTAAACGGGGCCGCTTTATAGGCCAACGCCTTTTTTGCCAGGGCATTGATGTTGGCCACATCGTGAACGGAAATAAACTGCTTCAATTTAATTGTATCGTTTTTTAGGTACTTAACTCTATTGCTTTGATCCGCTTTTGTTGCATCGCACAGGTCGGCGTCCGGTTATCCTACTGTGCCAAAGTAACGGCGGCCGGACTTTCTTTCAAGGCACGGATCTCGTCCTTCACGGCTTGCAAAAACGTATCGATTGCTTCTCTTGTAATATTCAGCGCAGGCAACAAACGAATGACATTCGGTTTGGCCTCACCGGTAAAAATGTGCTGCTTCGCCAGCAGGTTTTTGCGGAGGTCTTTGATCTTTTCCGGCACGTCAAATCCGATCATCAATCCGAAACCCCGCACATTTTGCAGGTCTTCGATCTTTTTGAGTTCGTCCATCAGGTAACGGCCGTTTTCGCCCGCCATCTGCATCAGGTTTTCCTGTTCGATGACTTCCAAAACGCCCAGTGCTGCCGCGCAGGCCAGGTGATTGCCGCCAAAGGTAGTACCCAACATACCGTGTTTGGGTTGAATGTGCGGCGCAATCAAAATACCGCCGATCGGGAAGCCATTACCCATGCCTTTTGCCATGGTGTACACATCAGCATTCACGCCGGCCTGGTCGGCCGCGAAAAACTTTCCGCTGCGTCCATAACCGCACTGCACTTCATCGGCAATGAAAACAGCACCATACTGATCGCAAAGCGTTCGGATGGTCTGCAAAAAACTGCTGCTGGCAACCGTAATGCCGCCAACGCCCTGCACCGCTTCAATGATCACTGCAGCAACGCCGTTTCCCGACGTTGCAAAATAGTCTGTCAGTGCCGCTTCGTCGTTGAAAGGAAGAAAGACAATGTTATCGGTTTCGTTCACTGGTGCCACGATGGTTTTGTTATCGGTAGCAGCCACCGCCAGCGAGGTCCGTCCGTGAAAGGCTTTTTTGAACGCCACCACTTTTTTTCGTCCCGTATGAAATGAAGCCAGTTTCAACGCATTTTCATTGGCTTCCGCACCGCTGTTGCAGAGGAACAACTGGTAGTCGTCTTTGCCACTCACCTTGCCCAGTTTCTCCGCCAGTTCTTTTTGAATGGGGATTTCCACCGAGTTGGAATAGAAAGCAATGTTGTGCAACTGGTCCTCGATTCGCTTGACCCAATGCGGGTTGGTATGGCCGATGGAGATCACCGCATGACCGCCATAGAGGTCGAGATAAGGCGTTCCTTTCTCGTCCCAAACCGTGTTGCCCTGTGCCCGGACGATGTTGATATTGTTGATGGGATAAACGTCAAATAATTTCATATAGGTTGTACGTTGTACGTTTTTAGTAATAAGGTTTATTTTTCTCACTTAACAGCTGGCATTTTTACTTTTCGTATCAATGATACCAGATGGCTTTGCCTTCATTGATTCGTCTATACAAATGGTTGTAGTCAGTTGGATTGAGATAGTGCAAATCATTTGATAAGAATAAGGAATACGCTTTTTCAAAAGTAGATTGATACGCCAGTAACCAACCTTTAAAATCTTTTTTGTTCTGCATGGCTTTCTTCCTTAAAACTTTTTACTTACGACTGATCACTTACGACTGACTACTCCTGCTTATACAGATTGTTTGCAATGTTCGATGAGAGCTTAATTCCCTTGATAAAGGCAGAACTCAGGCCTTGGTGTTCCATCTCGTTCAATCCGGCAATGGTGCAGCCCTTGGGCGAAGTGACCTTGTCGATCTCTTCTTCGGGATGCGTTCGGTTTTCGATGAGCAGTTTGGCAGCGCCAAAAGCGGTTTGCGACGCAATCCGCAGCGCATCATGCGCATGAAAACCAATTTCCACGCCGCCTTGCGAAGCCGCACGGATGGTGCGCAGGAAAAACGCAATGCCGCAGGCGCAGAGCGCTGTAGCCGCACTCATCATGTCTTCGGGAATCCAGATGCACTGGCCAACGGTGTCGAAGATCGCCTGCACCATATTTTTATCGTCCTGTGTTGCGTTCACCGCCGACAGGCAGGTCATGCTGGCCCGCACTTTCATGGCCGTATTGGGCATGGCCCGCACAATGCGAAGGCGGTCGCCCAGTTTGTCGCGGAAAACCTGTGTATGGGCCCCGGTCACTACCGACACCACCAATTGTTTTTCCAGGTCAATGCTGCTGGCCAGTTGCGAAAGTGCAATATCCAGTTGCTGCGGTAACACACAGATAAAGATCGCGTCGGCACCCTGCACGGCTTCTGCATTGTTGAAGCTGACGGAAAACCCCCGCGCTTTGAGGCTGTCTGCGGACGCTGCGGAACGTTTGGTGATGGTAATATCCCCGGCCTTGCAGCGGCCGGCCTGCAACAGGCCTTCTGCCAGCGCCATCCCGATATTGCCACCACCGATAATCGTTGCTTTCATCGTATTAAAATGCAATTGATTTTAAATGAAGACCGGCTTTTTCTTCCAGTCCAAACAGCAGGTTCATGTTCTGCACCGCTTGCCCCGACGCACCTTTCAACAAATTATCGATAGCCGTGTGCACGACCAGTTTGGTCCCCACTTTTTCAAGCTGGATCACACATTTATTGGTGTTCACCACCTGCTTTAAATAAATCTCTTTTTGGCTCAGGAAGGTAAACGGATGTCCTGCGTAAAATTCGGTGTACAGGTCAACCAGTTCCTCCAGCTTCCACTCGCAGGTCAGGGTGGAACTCACGAAGATTCCCCTTGAAAAATCGCCGCGCCAGGGAATGAAATGAATGTCTGCAGCCTTCGCCCCTACCTTTTGCAACGACTGGCCTATTTCCTTGAGGTGCTGGTGCGAAAGCGTTTTGTAGGCCTGGATATTGTTGGCCCGCCAACTGAAATGCGACGTAGGAGAAAGGCCTTGTCCGGCTCCCGTGGAGCCTGTAATGCCGGTGGTGTGTACCTCATCCAGCAAGCCCACTTTTGCCAGGGGCAACAAACCCAGTTGAATGCCGGTGGCGAAACAACCCGGGTTGGCGATGTTGGAAGCGGTTTTGATCTGCTCGCGGTTGAGTTCCGGCAGGCCATAAACAAAGCGCCGCGCTGCATGTTGCGAACTTTGCGACAATCGAAAATCCTGTGAAAGATCGATCACCTTTATCTTCTCATCAACCTGATTTTCTGCAAGGAATTTCTTTGCTTCACCGTGCCCGACACACAAAAAAAGGACATCAATCTCCTGCGACAATTCGCCGGTAAACTGCAGCTCCGTTTCACCAATTAAATCCTGGTGAACATTTGAAACCACGTTACCGGCATTGCTCCGACTATGAATAAACGAAACAGCTACATCCGGATGGTGAATGAGTAAACGGATCAATTCGCCACCCGTATAACCTGCCCCGCCAACGATGCCAACCTTGATTTTTTTCATGACTACAAATTTACCCTGTCATTTTGTGTTGAAGGCTGTGAGCACAGAAGAAACTCCAGCCCTTCCAGGGTTTGATTCAGGATACGATGCCTTTGGCCGGCCGCAATGTGCAGGCCCTGGCCCTGCTCCACGACGATCGTTTCTTCCCCGATCTCGAAATGAGCCCTGCCTTTTAAAATAAAAAAGAATTGTTGTGCCTGCGTATGATAATGCAGCGTCTCCGCCGTGCCGGCGGGCATGTGTTCCTGCTTGACAGACAGCGAAGGATCGTCCACCAAATTCCAACCATCACAACCATTGCCCCACTGATACTGTTTCAATGCGTGATATTTGGAAACCGGTTTCATGATTTGCCCGCTGCTTCTGCTACCTGGTGATAAATGGAGGTTTGATTGCCGAAAATCTTGCTGAAACCGCGCACATCGTCGCCGGTCCAGCCCGTGTTCATCTCGCCGTACTTACCAAACTTGCTGCTCATTAAATCGAAGCCCGATTCAATGCCGATCACCTGGAAGTAGTGAGGATGCAGTTGGACAAACACGTCGCCGGTTACATTGGCCTGCGAGTTTTGGAAAAACGCTTCCATGTCGCGCATAACAGGATCGAGGATCTGTCCTTCGTGCAGCCAGTTGCCGTAGAATTGCGCCAACTGGTCTTTCCAGGAAAGCTGCCACTTGGTAAGAACGTGTTTTTCCAGCGCATGGTGCGCTTTGATGATGACCATCGGCGCAGCGGCTTCAAAACCCACGCGGCCTTTAATGCCGATGATGGTGTCGCCAACATGGATGTCCCTGCCGATGCCGTATGGACCGGCAATGGAACTTAAATGTTGAATGGCGTCTGCCGGGTGGTCAAAGGTCTTGCCATTGACGGCTTTCAGTTCACCTTTTTCAAAGGTCAACTTTATTTCTTCACTGCCTGTTTTGGTCACCTGTGTCGGCCAGGCTTCTTCCGGGAGTAGCCCTTTGCTGTTGAGTGTTTCCCGTCCGCCGACGCTTGTTCCCCACAACCCTTTGTTGATGGAGTACATGGCTTTGGCAAAATTCATGTCCACCCCTTTCTGCTGCAGGTAGGCAATTTCCTCTTCACGGCTCAGGCGGAGGTCACGGATCGGCGTAATGATCTCCACGCCGGGAACCATGATGTGAAAGATCATATCGAAGCGTACCTGGTCGTTACCCGCCCCCGTGCTGCCGTGTGCTACGGCATCGGCGTTCAACGCTTTTGCGTGTTCGGCAATGTGCAGGGCCTGTACCAGGCGCTCGGCACTGACGCTTAACGGGTAGGTGTTATTTTTCAGGACGTTTCCAAAAATGAGGTATTTGATGACCCGGTCGTAGTAACTTTTTACCGCATCGATCGTTGTGTGCGTTTTCACACCCAGTTTGTAGGCGTGCGCCTCGATGCTTTTCAACTCCTCGCCGGTAAAGCCGCCGGTGTTGACAATGATGCTGTGAACCTCGTATCCTTTCTCTTCACTCAAATACTTAACGCAGTAGGATGTATCCAACCCACCGCTGAATCCTAAAACAACTTTTTTCATTCTTTCTATTGGCTTGATTAGTGAAGGACGTTAAACAAAACCATTTTCAGCTTGCGGTTAAACGTGCGATCTTCCTGTTTGGGTTTTTCGGTGCCCTTCAAACGCTTCAAAAATTTGGATTGTTTGATCTTCATCAGTCGATCGTATGCAGGACTTTTTTCTTCAAAGTGCTGCTTGGTTTCCTGCGGCTCGTAGTGGTCCTTGGGATCGAAAAGCATGGCCGTGCACAAACAGTTTTTGCGCTCCTTGCTCATCAGGATGTCGTAGTTGACGCAGCTTTTGCAGCCTGCCCAGAACTTCTCGTCCTGTGTCAGCTCGGAATAGGTTACCGGTTCGTAACCCAGGTCACTGTTGATCTTCATGACAGCCAGGCCGGTAGTTAACCCAAAGATTTTCGCCTCGGGATATTTTTCACGGCTCAACTGGAAGATGCGCTGTTTGATCGACTTGGCCACACCGCTTTTGCGGAAAGCCGGCGCAACGATCAATCCGGAATTGGCAACGTACTCGCCTTCCCATGTTTCGATATAGCAAAAGCCAACCCATTCGCCGCCAGTCGTGACGGCAATGACCGCTTTTCCTTCGTCGATCTTCTGGGCGACGTATTCGGGGGTACGCTTGGCGATACCGGTTCCGCGGGCTTTGGCCGACGCTTCCATCTCATCGGTAATCGTCTTTGCAAACGCTTTATCGTCGGGTGTCGCAACCCTAATGATAATATTCTGATTGTCCACTATTGTAAAAGAGTTGATCTGAGTGTTTGGGTTACCAATCCTATACCAAGAATTCTACGGGGAGTGTTCACTGATAGGGGCCATGGTAAAGGGCTCGTCCTATCAGACAATGGGTCGTCTCGAAAGATAGCGGAATAAGTCAAAACATACCGATAACATAGCCGTGCTATGAAACGAGTGAAAGATGTAATGTTTTGTATGAGAGGTAATATTCACCGCTGACAAATAAGGTACAAATGTATAAGGTTTGACAGAATAAGGGCAAAAAAAATTGTTAACCAACCGGGTATTTTCCTTGTGGAAACGATAAAAAACCGGCGAAAAAGCCGAACCGTGCCGGTTTTCTTTTACATGAATTTTTTGTTAACAATAACGAATGTCCCTCCGGCCTGATACAATCGCGCCGGGAATTCGATTTCCGTGGGGTAAAGACAGCAAAGAAGAATCCACTTCCGCCAGAACCGGGCAGACCTTTCCCGGCCCAAATATTCACCAACGAATCTGCGCCGAAGCAATGCAGGATATCCCATTTCCGGCAGGCGCCGATTTTGCTATCTTTTGTATGAACCGAATTGAGTCGACGGGTCAGATCGATCCTGTCAATGAACCTTTTTCCAATTGCGGTAGCCATCGTTCCTAATTTCATTCCGCTTAACTTCACCCCCATGAAACCTCGAATACTTCTCTTTCTTTTTTCACTGAGTTTTTTCACTTCGTTTGCACAAACCAACACCCTGGACAGCGCCTGGGTTCGCGACAACTACTACAAATGGGAACGCATGATCCCGATGCGGGACGGTAAAAAATTATTCACCGCCATCTACATTCCGAAAGACACAACGGAAAAGCACCCGATCCTGATGCGCCGGACGCCCTACTCTGCGGCTCCTTATGGCGAAACCAATTTCCCCGATGCGTTCTGGAACACCTACTACCGGCTGTACCTCCGGGAAAACTATATCATGGTGGTGCAGGACGTTCGCGGCCGCTACATGAGCGAAGGCGAGTTCGAAGACGTTCGTCCGTTCAATCCCGCTAAAAAGGGCACTGATTTCGACGAGGCCAGCGACACCTACGATGCCATCGACTGGCTGGTAAAAAATGTACCCGGCAACAACAACCGTGTCGGCGTCTTTGGCATTTCCTATCCCGGTTTTTATTCAACGATGGCTGCCCTGAGCGGGCATCCCGCCCTCAAGGCCGTAAGCCCGCAGGCACCGGTTACCGACTGGTTCCAGGGCGACGACTTCCATCACAACGGTGCTTTTATGCTGATGGACGCTTTTGCTTTTTATTCGGGTTTTGGAAAGCCACGCCGAACACCTACCACCAGGAGCGCCGACGGCTATCCCATTCCCGGTGCCGACAATTATGATTTTTATCTGCGCACCGGCACACTGCATGACTTTGCACGCCTGGCCGGCGACAGTATCCGGTTCTGGAAAGACCTCTATTCCCATCCGACATACGATGAATGGTGGCGAGCCCGCAACACCCGCAATTTCGTTGAAAACATCCCGGCATCGACCAGCACACTGGTGGTCGGCGGCCTTTTTGATGCGGAAGATCTTTTTGGTGCCTGGAACCTTTATAAAGCCATCGATTCAAAAGCAAAAAACAACAACCGGATCGTCATGGGTCCCTGGTTTCACGGGCAGTGGGGCGGCCGTGGCGACGGCAGCATTTTGGGCAATGTCCGTTTCGGCAGTAAAACATCCGAATGGTACCAAAACAACGTGGAAGTACCTTTTTTCAACGCCAACCTCAAAGACAAAGGCGATGCAAAAAAGATCGCCGAAGCCACCGTGTTCTTTACGGGTGAAAACAACTGGCACCAATTGCCGCAATGGCCGCCTGCCGGTTCTGCCGCGCAAAACCTTTACCTGCAGGCCAATGGTGCTCTCAACTGGAACAAACCAGGCGCAGGCAATGCGTACACGCAATACACCAGCGATCCGGCGAAGCCCGTGCCTTACACGGAAGACGTGCACATGGGCCGCACCCGCGAATACATGACCGACGACCAGCGGTTCGCCTCCCGCCGCCCCGATGTGCTGGTTTTTCAAACACCGGTGCTGGACAACGATGTTACCCTTGCCGGTCCGCTCTATGCCGATTTGTTTGCCGCCCTGTCTACAACCGATGCCGATTTTGTCGTGAAGCTGGTTGATGTTTTTCCGGACGATTTTAAATATGGTGAAGACAAATCTTCGGGAATGGCGAATGGGACCTACCCCATGAGCGGTTACCATATGCTGGTACGTGGCGAGATCATGCGGGGAAAATTCCGGAAGAGTTTTGAAAGCCCCTCTCCCTTCACGCCGGGCAAGGTGGAGGAAGTGAAATTTTACCTGCCCGATGTGGCACATACGTTTAAAAAAGGCCACCGGATCATGGTGCAGGTACAAAGCTCCTGGTTCCCGCTGGTCGACCGCAACCCGCAAAAATTCGTCAACATCTACGAAGCATCGGCCGCGGATTTTCAAAAAGCCGATATTAAAATTTACCACAGCAGCCAGTATCCTTCCTGCATTGTTTTACCCGTTTTGAAATAATCGATATGAAACAAGTGATTTTCATTTTCGCCGCTCTTACGCAAGTGGCTTTTGCACAGCAAAAAACAGCAACCCTCAATATCATTCCACAGCCGGTGAGCATGGAGATTGGGAAAGGACAATTCATGCTCACCAAAAAAACCGTCATTGCCGCCAGGGATGAAGAAGACCGTAAAACGGCCAGGGTGTTCAACGACTACCTGCAACAGGCCTACGGTTTCAGGCTCGATGTCGACAGGCAGGAAACAAAAAATTACATCCGCCTCACGACCCGCAAATTCATCCAGGCACCGGAAAAAGATGCCTATGCCTTGACAGTTGGGAAAAACGGCGTGACGATCGAAGGCGACACGTATGCCGGCACGTTCTCCGGCATCCAGACTCTGATCCAGTTGCTGCCGCCGGTCAAAACCCAGGCAAAAAGCTTTTCCATTCCATTTGTCACCATCAACGACTATCCCCGCTTTGCCTACCGCGGCATGCACCTCGACGTGGGCCGGCATTTCTTCCCCGCTTCGTACGTAAAGCGCTACATTGATTTCCTTGCCCTGCACAAGATGAACTATTTCCACTGGCACCTTACCGAAGACCAGGGATGGCGCATCGAGATCAAAAAATACCCGCGACTGACTTCTGTCGGAGCCTGGCGCGACGGAACGATCATTGGTCACCATCCCGGTACCGGCAACGACAACCAGCGCTACGGTGGCTTTTACACGCAGAACGAAGTGAAGGACGTTGTGCAATACGCAGCGGACAGGCATATCACGGTGGTTCCGGAAATCGAAATGCCGGGGCACTCCTCGGCCGCCATTGCCGCCTATCCCTGGCTAAGCTGCTTCCCGGACAAGGAAACCGATATGGGAAAAAATCCCTCGGAAGCCAGCAAGCAAAAACGGGGTAAAAAAGTACAGGAAACCTGGGGCGTATTTGAAGACATTTTCTGCGCCGGTAAAGACAGCACCTTCCTGTTTTTGCAGAACGTGATGGATGAAGTGCTGGCACTTTTCCCGTCGAAATACATCCACGTCGGCGGAGACGAAGCGCCGAAATCCAACTGGCAAAAATGCCCGCTGTGCCAGGCCAGGATCAAACAGGAAGGCCTGAAAAACGAGCACGAACTGCAAACCTATTTCATCACCCGCATGGAGAAATATTTAAACAGCAAAGGCAGAACCCTCATTGGCTGGGACGAGATCCTCGAGGGCGGGCTGGCGCCGAACGCAGTGGTTATGAGCTGGCGCGGTGAGAAAGGCGGCATCGAAGCAGCGAAACAAAAACACAATGTGATCATGACTCCCGGCAACCCGGTTTACTTCGATCATGCACAGGTGAAAAACGACGACTCGCTGACCATTGGCGGTTTCAACCCGCTGGATGCCGTTTACAACTACGAGCCGGTGCCGAAAGAATTGACGGCAGAAGAAGGCAAATATGTCCTGGGATCGCAGGCCAACCTGTGGACGGAGTATGTTGGCTTCCCTGCCAAAGTGGAATACATGGTTTTCCCCCGCATGAGCGCTCTTGCCGAAGTGCTGTGGAGTCCCAAAGAAGTCCGGAACTGGGAAGATTTTCAAAAACGGATGGCCACGCAATACCAGCGTTACGACCTGTGGAAGGTGAATTATTTCAACAAGCCGAAAGCAGCGGAGATCAAAAAGAAAAGTATCATGTAGTACAATCCCACTTACGCTGCTGTGAAACGGGAAACGTCAGACGTCAAACCGCAGGTTCTCTCCAATTGATGTCTTACGCAGTCGAACATTCTACTTTTCCCGTCGTACAGATGCAGCAATAGATGTTGCCAGCGGATAGGTCTAAGACGGAAACGGCTTTCAATAAAAAAGGCACCTGTTCTCACAGGTGCCTTTTTTATTTGTGGGAATGCAATGCTAACTGGCTTCCATTTTTTTCTCAACGGCCAGGTTAGCCAGCATGTCTTTGGTCATGGCGGCAAGGTCGTATTCGTGTTTCCAGCCCCAGTCCTGCCGTGCTACCGAATCGTCGATGCTTTGCGGCCAACTGTTGGCAATGGTTTGCCGGTAGTCGGGCGCATAGGTGATACCAAACTCCGGTATGTGTTTTTTGATCTCGGCCGCAATTTCTTCGGGAGAAAACGAGATGGCGGATAGGTTATACGATGTTCGCTCTTTGATGTTTTCGCTTGGCGCTTCCATCAGCTCGATGGTGGCGCGGATGGCGTCCGGCATGTACATCATGGGCAGGTAGGTATCTTTTTCCAGAAAGCAGTTGTAGTGTTTTTCTTCAAGGGCTTCGTGAAAAATCTCGACGGCGTAATCCGTGGTGCCGCCACCCGGCGCCGATTTATACGAGATCAAACCCGGGTAGCGCAGGCTGCGCACGTCCACACCGAATTTGTTGAAATAATAATTGCACCAGAATTCCCCGGCATATTTGCTGATGCCGTATACGGTCGTGGGTTCAATGATGGTTTTTTGCGGGCAATCCCTTTTGGGTGATGTTGGTCCGAACACCGCAATGCTGCTGGGCCAGTACACCCTGTGCAGCTTTTCTTCCCGGGCGATGTCGAGCACATTTAAAAGGCCTTGCATGTTCAGGTGCCAGGCAAGCCCAGGGTTTTTCTCCCCGGTTGCAGAAAGGATTGCGGCCAGCAGGTAGATCTGTGTCACTCCCTGCCGGATCACCTGCACATGGAGCATTTCCTTATTCATCACATCGAGGCTCACATAGGGCCCCGTGCCCTGGAGCAGGGGATTTTGTTCGCGGAGATCGGATGCGATCACATTCGCTTCGCCGTAAATTTTTCGAAGGGCTAGCGTCAGTTCCACACCGATCTGCCCCGACGCACCGATCACAAGAATTCGTTCTTTAACCATAACAAGCGTTGCTTAAAAGGGTGCAAACGTAATCAAAAAGGCCAAATATCCTCAGGGTTGATTCGCCCTGGCGGGGCGCAGGCAGCGAACGGTTGGGCACGGATCGCATTCTTTATTGCCGGCATCGGAATATCTTCGCGGCATGACAGCGTTTTTGGAAAATTTATTCAGCAAGCAGCAGTACGATAAAAATGCGTTTTTCCTGATCGCCGGCCCCTGCGTGGTCGAAAGCGAGGAACTGGTATTTGAAGTCGCAGAAAAAGTTTCAGCCCTCTGCAAAACCTACGACATTCCGTATATTTTGAAGGCCTCCTACCGGAAAGCCAACCGCACCAGCGCCACCTCGTTTACCGGCGTGGGTGACGAGAAAGGTCTTGAAATTTTGCAAAAAGTGGCCAGCCATTTTTCCCTTCCGTGCACGACCGATATCCATTCCGAGCAGGAGGCGGCAATGGCCGCGAATTTTGTGGATATCCTCCAAATACCGGCCTTCCTTTGCCGCCAGACCGAACTGCTCCTTGCCGCCGGCGAAACCGGCAAGATCGTGAATGTGAAGAAAGGGCAATTTCTTAGCGGCGCTTCGATGAAGTTTGCCGTGGAAAAGATCCGGAATACGGGCAACGATCAAGTGATGCTGACTGAAAGAGGCACCACCTTTGGCTACCAGGACCTGGTGGTGGATTATCGCAACATACCGATTATGCGGGAAACAGGAGTTCCCGTGGTAATGGACTGCACACACAGCCTGCAGCAGCCAAACCAGACTTCCGGTGTCACGGGAGGCAACCCGCAAATGATTGGTACGATTGCTTCGGCAGCGATTGCAACGGGGGCTGACGGTTTATTTATTGAAACCCACCCCGACCCTTCCTGCGCACTGAGTGATGGGGCCAATATGCTGAAGTTGGACTTACTGGAGGAGTTGCTGGCAAAACTGGTGAAATTGCGGAGAGCCGTAGCAAGCTAGTTGGATAAACGAAACTGCTAAAAAAATAAAACGAAACAGGCAAGTGATGGAACTCAACTGATTAGGAAAATTGTTTAGTTTCGGATTATTCGTTAATGCTACTGTTGGCTGAAATGCTCAAAGAGACTCCGTTCTAAATGAATTTCCCATTTTGGGAACTTTTCTTTATCTTTGGCAAAAAGACGATTTGCGAGTAATAGCCAAAAAGACACTGCCCGACTTTTGGGAGAAACATCCTGACTGCGAACAGCAGCTTAAAGCCTGGTACCAGGAAGCAGAAGATGCAGGCTGGAAAGGACCCAACGACATTAAAGGGGATTATCCCAGTGCTTCTTTTTTAGCTGACAACCGGGTCGTGTTCAATATCAAAGGCAACCATTACCGGCTAATCGTGAAAATCAATTATTCTTACGGGATGGTGTGGATCCGTTTTGTGGGCACCCATGCCGAGTATGACAAGGTTGACGCAACAAAAATCTAAACACAATGGACATTAAACCCATAAAAACAAAAAAAGACTACCAAGCCGCCATGAACCGTCTGGAAGTGATTTTTGATGCAAAGCCCGGCACACCGGAAGGAGACGAACTGGAGGTGTTGGGCATTCTGATCGACAAGTACGAGCAGGAACATTATCTCATCGGCTATCCTGATCCAATTGAGGCCATCAAATTCCGCATGGAGCAACTGGGTTATAGCCAAAGTGACCTGGCCAAGGTGGTCGGCCTGAAAAGCAGGGCCAGTGAAATTCTCAGCAAAAAGCGGAAGCTAACTTTGGAGATGATCCGCCAGCTGCATCAGGCACTGGGCATCCCAACTGACGTTCTCATTCAGAGCTATTGACGACCGCACTTCAGCCAACAGGTCGCTTTGTAGAAGTGGGGCAGACGTGCTGCTTTTCAACAGCAAAACAATAATCAACACCAGTGCAAAAGTGAAGCTGAAGTTTTCCAAGTTCCCCACCTTTACAAAGCGCTGTTCGTTATGTGGCATTTTAAGGAGACCAATCATGAAAATAACGTTAGACAAAATAGGAAGTAACAAAACGACAAATATTGCTACACGTTGTCCTCACTGTGGACACCACGGCACATTCTTACAGGTTGGACTTCAAGATGTCTACACTTGGACGAGACGTGCAGGCAGTAGTGGTGAATACCCTGTCAATTATTTAGGAATAAGAAAATGCCCTAATGAAAAATGTCAAGGGCATTTGTTCTTCATTTCGGACGACAATAGAAATATCTTACTGACTTCACCGAGTGAAACGATACCATTTGACAAAGAAAATATTCCAGAAAAAGTTTTGAACGCATTTGAAGAAGCAATTAAATGTCATTCAAACTCTTGTTTCATTGCTTCCGCTATCATGATTAGAAAGACACTTGAAGAAATATGCATCGAACGTGGGGCTACTGGAAACAATCTTTTTAAAAAGCTTCAAGACTTGGGCGGGAAAATATTAATACCTCAGGAGTTATTGAATGGAATGAATGAACTAAGGCTTTTAGGGAATGATGCTGCGCACATAGAAGCTCAGACTTTTAGCGAAATTGGGAAAGAAGAAATTGAAGTCTCATTAGAGTTTGCGAAAGAAATATTGAAAGCCGTATACCAGTATGACAATCTTCTACAACGACTTAAGAAGTTAAAAGACAAAGGAAATAACGCCACATAACATTGGTTTTGCGTCATGTGGGCTAACCAACATAGGCTGAACAAATATTTCCAATTGAGCTGTATATCTTTATCCAAGGCTGACGTTCTATAAATGCCCACACGAACGCAAAGCCCTCAACGTTAGCTGATATTTCACCTCTAAAGCCGATCATTCTATGAAATGCTATTTATCATCTTACAAGTTTGGCAATTGTATTGATAAGTTACAGTCAATGATACCCGTCAACCGCAAAATCGGGCATATCATTAATGCACGGGATTTTACGGCAGCAGATCCTGCAAGGAAGCGGGTCACCCAAACTGAAGAAATCCAGCGGTTAAACCAGTTGGGCTTTGATGCAGAAGTAATAGATCTGAAAGACTATTTTCATCAAGAAGAGGCATTGCGGAGTAAACTTAACACGTTGGGAGGTGTTTGGGTCAGTGGTGGCAACACCTTTGTGCTGCGGCAGGCGATGCGCCTTAGTGGCTTTGATGTCATTATCAAAGAACTCTCCCAGAAAAGCAACTTTTTATATGCAGGTTACAGTGCTGGCATCTGTGTGCTGTCCAAATCCATCCGCACTTCACGTTTAGTAGATACGCCTACCGACTTTCCGTATCCAGGAATACAAGAAACTATCTGGGAAGGGCTTGGTTTCTTTGATTACGAGTTTCTGCCGCATTATGATTCAGCCCACCCTGAGTCAGAAGATACCGGTAAAGCCATACAGTATTGCATAGACAATAAAGTATTGTTTAAAGCCTTAAGAGACGGAGAGATCATTGCAATTGAAAACATCAGCTAACATGAACTGTGCGAAAAACCAAATAAATTTTCAGGGTTTTGCCGAGCAGTAGTTGGGTTGGTAAAGAGTGTTGTTTTTCATGACGGCAAAGACCTGTTTCAGGAGTTTATTGCATACCGCAATCAGTCCCTGTTTTCCTGTTTTTCCTTTTGCTCGTAA
>NZ_RBCI01000040.1 GCF_003628535.1 Flavisolibacter nicotianae | reverse complement strand
CGTTATTAGTGTAATAATCAGAAGACGCATATTCCATAAAATTTTGGTTTTGTCCGCAACTAACCATTGCCAATGTCAAAAGCAGTATGAATGGTAGTGTTCTCATAAATGGCTGCCAACGGATTAGGTGCTTCTGAAGCAGCGATATTCAGTGTTCCTTCAGCCTCACCCATGTTGTTTTATCGAGTAAAGTTATTTCGTCGAGCCTTTGCAGTCAAGCCGCTGTTTTAGAAGCACCCTGTTAGCAGCTGGCGGTGCTCACGAAGGGCTGCCTTCCACTGTTGATCCAATTCCTGATGTCTTGCCTTCTGCTGGTAAAGTTCACGTCTGTTGTCAAGACGACGCTGCAAATGCTCTTTTACTGGCTCCTCACCAGATTTGGTATTCTCAGTTAAAACAATCTCGAGTTTCTTTATGGAACGTTCAAGATTTTCCAATTCGATCTCACGAGCACGCTCTTGCTTTAGCAGCTCTATTCCCAGATCCACGAACAAGACACGCTCTGCCTCGATCATTATCTCAGATGTGTCTGTAAACGCAACCTGGAAAAACTTGCGGTTCCTTGGAAGTTCTGTCCAAAAGCCTTCTGCGTCTTCTATGCCAAACACCCGTGTAAAAAAGTCAAACGATCTGTCTTCTGTGGTGTCGATCGTTCCGGACAACATCTTCCAAGAACTAAGCGTAGATTTCAAAAACAGGAGAAGACCATAAGCAGCATCGGACTCAAAGTAAAGTGCTGCATAATGATCGAATGACGAATACTCAGTCCTAAGGACTCTGAAATCGTTATGTAAGTCAAAGTGACTGTCAGCAATGTCAACTTCAGAAACTGGCTTGTATGGGTCGGCGTCTGTTAGGTCTATCCACTTCATTTTGCAGTTATCTAGCTTGCTGCTAACGGAACGGGTATTTATGCAGTGGTGGCATTTCCTGTTCCGTCAGTTTTGGTTAAGGATATAAAGCTGATTTGAAAACCTGAAGCTGGTAATATGCACGTCAGCCACCATTGCATAAATACTCTGTTAGCGGCTGCTAGTCGTGCGTTTTGCTTCTAAGAATTTGATGTCGTCGGCAATCTCACTTTTATTGTAATCCCATGCTTTCGGGTTCATGTTTTTCGTTCTTGTGCATAATTCTGTCCGAAATCCATTTTTATCAGCATAGGCAAACATCAGCCACTCTTCACCAACTTTTGGAACAATACCGCACATGCCTTCTTGCCTCGGTGTAGTAATTTTTATTTTGGTCTTGTTTTGTTCGCCTTTGTAATAGTTTTCTACAGTCACATCAATCGTTCTTTCAAAATCGCTCAACGATATTTTTGCAATCTTTCCTTTTGCAATCAAATCGTATTCCCTATACTGCTGCTCGTCAATTGGTGGTAAATGGATGCAAGAGCAGTAGTTCGGTTTATGTGTCAACAAAGCAAAAAACAAGAGCAAGTGTAGCATAAAGTCAGGTTTCTATATCAGATGCTAAAGAAGGAAAATTCCACAATAGCCGCTAACGAGAACTGCTTACCGAAGTTGCGGCATTGGCAGTACTGTTGTTGATTAAAGATATACAGTTTACAAATTGTTCGTCGGCTTCATCGTTGTTCGTCCAGCCGCTATTTCGGCAAGCGAATGTTGTATGCCGCCTTAGTCCCACCACATGAATACTTTGCCTCTCTCTTTTTCAAATTCTTTTGCCGTTTCCTGGAGATTTGGTTTTTCTGTCGGACAGACTTTCATTACTTCATTTGCAAAGTCTCTCCAGTCTTTGGGTGTGTCTACCGTTTGGATACTCAACCAATCATTGCCGACGCCGATAAAGCGAAAAGGATACTTCTGTTCAAAGACTTTGAGTTTCGTAATGAGTGTGTCTGTGGAAAAGTGATAGCTGCCACCACTTGTTTCCTGCAATCTTAACGCGTTGTACTTGTCAAATGAATGAATAAGAGAAACGACATACTTTTGACCCTCCCTACGGTCATCAGAAATAAAGGAAATACAGCTCCTGTAAGCGAATTTTCGGTTCAAGTTGTCTACGACCTGCTCCGCTAATTTAGGGTCAACAGGAAATGAAATGCCAGGAAGTAGAACTGTTTTAGTCTTTGGTGCCGGTTGTAGAATATTCGACTGAATAGGGTCGCCTGCATAGCTGGAGCGTATCAACAACCGTCTGAAGTGTTCAGCTTGTGTACCGGTAATTTTTTCCGCTTCGTCGATAACAACCATCTCGATACCGGTCTTCTCAGATAAGTCTTGTAGTCGGTTTTCATCATTTGGTTGGTTTATTTGTGTACAGGCTGTCAATGTTGTCAATAAAAGCAAAAATAGTACTTTCGGCATCTTCATAAAGGTGGCATACAACGGAAAACGGCTTGGCGTTCGGTGGGGTATTTTATAACGTCCAGCCGATAACCAAAGCTGATTAGAATTATTGATGATGAATGTAAGAACTAAAGTTCAATATTGAACGTCGTGCTGGGA
>NZ_RBCI01000039.1 GCF_003628535.1 Flavisolibacter nicotianae | reverse complement strand
CCATCACCGTTCACATCCCCCGCAGCCACGTGCGGGCCCTCCCGCGACAACAACTCCGGTAAATTCCGCTCATAATAAAAATCTACATAATCATCCTCCACATGACGATCAAATGAGGAGACTTCAACCGGCTTCAATAGCGTGGCACCGGAACCCGGTTCTTCCACCCGTTCACTTTTTTCATTTCCCTGGTGCAGCACGTGCAGCCGGTTGACCGGCAGGTTCCGGTAAACAGTTCTTGTTCTGTCGGGCCATGTTACAACGAGAGAATCAATAGCCGTGTGCTTGCCAAGGCCGATGACCTGCCGGTAATCCATGGACGATTGAAAGCCCCGCACCGGCGAAACATCGCGGCAGAAAATATTGCCGTCCTTGTATGCAGCGACAGAGGCCCCAATCGCAAACAGGTTGGCGCCTTTGCCCTTCAGCTGCAGCGCCAGAAAATTGTTGCCGCCCCGCTCCCGTTCATTGTTGCGGTATACAAATGCATTTTGGTTTTCGTTGTTCACCACCAGGTCCAGGTCTCCGTCGCCGTCAAGATCGGCGTAAGCCACACTGTTGGAGAAAGAGGGCTGGCTAAATCCCCAGTCCTTTCCGGCATCCTGGAAGGCAAAATTTCCCTTGTTGCGAAAGATTCGGTTGGGAAGGGGATTCACCGGAATCTGCTTCAGCAGTTCATCCATATCGGTACGCTGACCGGTGTTCACCATTTTGGTGTACACGTCGTTGGAAAAGAAATCAAGAAAATCAAGATCTCCCACGTCCTTGGCAATGCCGTTGCAAACAAAAATATCGTTCAGCCCGTCGTTGTCGGCATCGAAGAACAGGGCACCCCAACTCCAGTCGGTACCGTAGACACCTGCATAATTACCAACCTCCGAAAAAGTGCCGTTGCCGTTGTTCACCTGCAGGCAATTGCGTACGTATTGGTGGTACAAGCCGGCTTTTTGCTTACTCAAATAGAGGTCAATGTTGTCGAACGTGCCGGTTGTCTTCAGGCGATAATCGTCATCGGGAATCATGTCGGTGGTAAAGATATCCGGGTAGCCGTCGTTGTTGATGTCGCCGAGGTCCGTACTCATGGACGACATGCTGATCTTTTGAATGCAACCTTCCAGGTCGTCACGGAAGGTGCCGTTTTTTTGGTTGATGTAGAGATAATCTTTCTCAATGAAGTCGTTGCCCACGTAAATATCCGGGTAACCATCTTTGTTGATGTCGCCCACCGAAACGCCCAGGCCAAATGAGATCAGTCCCGTGTGCAAGCCGGCCTCTTTGGTCACTTCCCGAAAATGGCCTTCGTCGTTTTTGTACAGGTGATTGCCACCACCCTTCAGCTTTTCATCCACCTGCCATTGCGCAATGTCCACGTCCCGCATGTTGGCATAGTTGAGAGAACTGAAAGGAATGGGACTGTTGTTGATGACAAAGCAATCCAGGTCGCCGTCCATGTCGTAATCGAAAAAAGCGGCCTGTGTGCAAAAACCGGAAATATCCAGCCCATACTTTGCCCCCTCTTCAATAAACGTGTTGTTGTGTTGGTTGATGTAAAGCTTGTTTTTCCGGTGACCATCATTCACGTGACCGGAGCTGCAAACATAGATATCCAGCCAGCCGTCGGCGTTTACGTCAACCATGGTAACGCCGGTGTTCCAGTAGCCTTCCTGTTTCAACCCGGCTTTTTGCGAAATGTCTTCAAAATGAAAGTTGCCCCTGTTCAGGTACAATTTGTTCTCACCCTGGTTGGAAGTCAACATGATATCGGGCAGGCCATCGTTGTTGATATCGCCGGTGGCCACGCCGCCGCCATTGTAAAAATTACGAAACAGAAAGCCGTTATCCTCCTTGCTGTCCTTCACATCGTTTCGAAAGGTGATGCCGGTATTCTCCAGCTGGGAGAACAGCGGTGCCGATGCTGCCGTCTCGCTGCGGCACGAGGAGAACAGCAAAGCGCCGCCGGCCAGCAAAAGACCAGCCATTGCCCTGCTATATTTCCACGTACCTGTTCCTGTTTTTTTCAGCAGCATGTTAGAGGATTTAGAACCGGCTTGCGTTTTGGAACCGGTACAGAACCGGGATCGAATCGTTTTGGGCAAAGAGATAAAATCGGCCGTTCTTGTTGCTAATCTCTTTGATATCCTTTACCTCACCTTTGACATTTATCCCAGACGTTTTGGTTTCCACATAATTGAATGCACCTTTCCCGTTGTTTAGCAAAAGGTGTCCGTAGCTGGCATCCAGTCGTCCAAACTGCGGCGGGAACGTGAAAAGGTTACCGCCCAGCAGCAAATCCGTTTTGCCGTCGCCGTTCACATCCGTCGGGCAGATTGCGTTCACACTCGACAATTGTACCAACAGCGGCAATGGCTGCACACTGAAATGACCATTTCCTGTATTCAACGCCACAATGGAAGAGGCATAATTGAACTGCAGTTGTTGCGCTTTTGAAAGTCCTTCCGTGCCGAAGAGATCCTGTATTGATTTTTTGGCGTAGTCGCTGTGTTTGAGGTTATCTTTTTTGAGGAAGGGGAACTGTTCGGTGATTTCGCGTTTGAGAAACACCGGCATGTCTTTCCCCGCCACC
>NZ_RBCI01000038.1 GCF_003628535.1 Flavisolibacter nicotianae | reverse complement strand
TAATATTTGAACACTTTTCCACCGACCATGACTTCTTGTGTTTTTTCATCGAAGGTGGCCTTCAATCCCGTGTGGGCGGCGGCGGTGGTCATGATGTTGGCGATGGAGTGCGAGTAGCCGGCCTCCACCGGGGCGTTGGGTTGTTTGCGGCTGCGCACGCACTCCATCCAGTTGCGCACGTGGGCCGAGGTCAGCGCGTCGCCCCCCGTGTTGGCCGAGGCCACCACTTTTTCTGCACTCCTGGAGAGGTCCACCTCCGGCAGCAGGTTGGGCTGCATACCCATGGCCGCTGCAAAGTTCTTGCGCAGCCCCCCGGTGGGTGAGACCTTATTGGTGATCAGGTTCAGCTCCCCGCCATTGGAATAATATACCTCCGCCGGCCGCTCATCGCCGTTGTGCATGCGCGAGGCAAAGCTCACCTGGAAACCCGTGGAGGGATCGTTCTGTGGACCGTAGTCAAACACCGCCGTGATGGTGTCCCAGTTGCGTCGTCCGTCCTTCCACTGGTAGATGCCGCCGTTGGCCACCACGCTTCTTGGGTGTGCAAGCCCCGTAAACCAGTGCACCGTATCGATCTGGTGCGACATCCACTGCCCGGGCAACCCCGAGGAATAGGGCCAGAACAGGCGGTACTCCAGGTATTTTCTGGGGTCCCAGCTCTCAAAGGGGCGGTTCAGCAGGTAGCGCTTCCAGTCGGTGTCCTGCTGGCGGATCTGTGCCACCAGCTCCGGCCTGCGCCAGCGGCCCGGCTGGTTCACGTTCCAGGTCAGCTCCACCATGGTGATGGGCCCGAACCTGCCCGCCTTGATAAATTCATCGGCGGCGTGGTAGTTGGCCCCGCTCCTGCGCTGCGAGCCGATCTGAATGATGCGGTCGGAGGCTTTCACCGCCTTGAGCGCCGCCCGGGCGTCTTCCATGGTTTCGGCAAAGGGCTTTTCCACGTAAGCGTCGCAGCCCGCCCTCACCGCTTCTACGGTGTGCAGGGCGTGCTGGAAATCCGCCGTGGAGATAAAGACCGCGTCCACCAGCTTTTTGTCGTACATCTCTTCGTTGTTGCGGCAAGGGGTGATGTCGTGGCCCAGCTTTTCCTTCCAGGCCGCCACGCCTTCCTCCCTGCGCCGGTTCCAGATGTCGGAGACGGCAACAATATCAAAATTGAGCTCTTTGTAGTGGTTGAGAAAAGAGGGCATGTGCGAGCTGCGGTGGCGGTCGGAAAAGCCCACCACACCCACCCGGACACGGTCGTTGGCACCCAGGATGCGGCCGTAGCTTTTGGCACTAAAGCCAAGTGAACCCAGGTAAAGACCGGCTGTGGCCTTGGTTGTCCTGGAAATAAATTGTCTGCGCGAAGTCATATAACAAGTTTTGGGGGTTTGAAGTTTGGGGTTTAGTTCAGTTCCTGGATTTTAAGGCTGCGGAAGGAAACGGCGTTGCCGTGGTCCTGCAAGAGGATATGCCCTTTGGGGGCCATGCCGAAGGCCGGCCACTGCGCATACTTGCTGCGGGCCACCAGGGCATAGTAATAGGGCGCACCGCGCTGGTACTCCAGCACCTTCCAGCCGTTGAGCCAGTGCTCCACCCGACCGTCGCGATAGGCCACCACCATGCCGCGGTTCCACTCCCCGATGGGCCGCCGGGCCCTGGGCTCGCGAAGGGAGGGAATGAGGTCGTAGAGCGAAGCCAGCGTGCGGTTGCCCACCACGCCCAGTTTGGCATCGGGGTGGCGCTCGTCATCCAGCACCTGGTATTCCAGGCCGATGGCCGAACCGCTGCTTTGCTCGTTTTCGGTGACAAAATATTTGACGCCGCTGTTGGCACCTTCACTCAACTTAAAATCAAACTGCAGGATAAAAGCCCCGTACTCTTTATCGGTCACGATATCGCCGCCGTTGGTGGATTCAGCCCCGCTGGAGGCCAGCACGTTCAATGTACCGTCTTTGATGGCCCAGCCCTTTTCCGGAAAGCCGCTCTTGTGCGCCCCGCGCCAGCCCGTGGTGGTTTTGGCGTCCCACAGCAAGGACACGCCGTTTTGTTTTTCCGCCTCGGAGAGGTTGTTGGGCAGCAGGTTCACCACAAAGATGCCATTCAGGGGGGAGGGCCTGAGGTTTTGGGTCTGGATGCGCAGGTTGCGCCAGCGGATCTGGCGGCCCTCGTCTTTTTTATCACCGATGGCGTGCACCTGCAGGGCAATAAAGCCTTTGGGCGTCACATCATCAATGACGTAGGCGGCCGGCACCCCGTTGATCCAGGTGCGGATATGGTTACCGATGCACTCGATGCGGGCCCGGTTCCACTGGCCCTGTTTGAACGCCGTTTTGGCCGACGGGTTCAGGTCGAGCGGGTAAAGCCAGTCGCGGCGCCCTTCATCATAAATGCCACCGGTCCAGCCCCGCCGGGAGGGATCGATCTCGAACTGATAGCCGTGCACCCGCCCGTTTTTGTACGAAGGGGTGCTCAGGCTGCGAAACTGTACCCCGGAGTTCATCGTGCTGTCCACCCGGTAGTCAAACTCCAGCACAAAATCACCGTAGTCACTCTCGGTGGCCAAAAACGAATTGGGCTCCCCCATTACCGTCGTGCCCACAATCTCCCCGTTCTCCACCCTGTATCTCGCCCTCCCATTCAACTGCTTCCAACCACTGAGGTCTTTACCATTGAACAATGGCTTCCA
>NZ_RBCI01000037.1 GCF_003628535.1 Flavisolibacter nicotianae | reverse complement strand
TGCGCACTGAATAATCCGGCGTTTGCAGCTTTGCCGTACAGGCCTCGTAAACTCTTTCTGCCGAATCGCCATTCAGAATTTCATGTACGTCAAAATACCGCTGCAGTTCCAGGTGTGTCCAATAATAAAGCGGGTTGCGCAACGTGTAAGGCACCGTTTCCGCCCATTTGCGGAACTTCTCAAAATCAGTCGCGTCGCCGGTGCAATAGCGTTCGTCCACACCATTGGTACGCATGGCCCGCCACTTGTAGTGGTCGCCATACAGCCAGATCTGGGTCAGGTTGTCAAACTGCTTATCCTCGGCTATCTGGTCGGGCGGCAGGTGACAATGATAGTCGATAATGGGCATTTGCTTCGCATACTCGTGATAGAGTTGCTGCGCCGTTTTGGTGTTCAGTAAAAAATTTTCGTCCAAAAAGTTTTTCATTACAACTGTATTTGTTTTCCTATGTTTTTGTTGCCTAAACATCGCAAAGCTAGCAACGCTGGTTTTACAATTATACATTTACCTGCAACCTGATGGCATCCTTTATTTCACCTGCCAACAGGAGGTTTAACTTTTCCTGCACCGCCTTTCCAAATCCCGGCAGCAAGCCCAGGTCCATTCCCCAGAACTGTTCGTCCTGCAACACTTCCTGCACAAGAGCGACCGGTGTCAGTGTTGTCCATCGCTGGTAAAACTGGGCTGCCGTTTCATCTTGCAGGAGGCTGAAACCTTTTGTGAATTGCAGCAGCGCATTTTTCTTCAGGTACAGGTTCACGTTGCTCTTCAAAACGATCGGTCCCGTCAGCCACAGGCCTTGGGGGATTAAGACCACGGCGCCGCCTTTTTGGCTGCAGGTGTTGATGGGGGTATTGAAGCTTTCCGTATTCAGCGCCAGGCCATCGGGCTTTGCACCGAATTTGGTAATGTAGAAAGAGGCTTTTTTGAAAACAGGTTGCTTTACCGTAAACGGCAGCTTCGTTTGTGCATGCAGCAAAAGGCCCGAAGCCAGTGAAAGAGAAAAAAGGAAAATGGATCGTCTTTTCATAATGCATCCTTTGGTGAAGCCGCAGCCGAAACAACGACCACGCTAACCTTTAACTTTCCATACAAGTCTAAACAGATATTCAGGGATAACATGAAGAATGAAAGCCTTTTTTTACGCAATCGTTACCGAAAACGTTTGCAGTTGTATCATCTCTGTAAAAAATCAACACTTTTAGTTCGTTTTCAAAAAGCCACCCTGATTTTTTAGTCGTGAAGTTTGAAAGCGTTACCATCAAAGACATTGCAAAAGCCTTGAACCTGTCCACTTCCACGGTATCCAGGGCTTTGCGGGGTAGTTACGAGATCAGCGACGAAACCCAAAAGCAGGTGCTAGAATACGCCGAAAAAATCAACTACCGGCCCAACCCCATTGCCCTTTCGTTAAAAGAACAAAGAGCCGCGCCATCGGCGTAGTGGTCAGGAAGGTCGCCAACAACTTTTTTTCACAAGCCATCAATGGCATCGAATCCATTGCCTATAACCGGGGTTACCACGTTATCATCACGCAAAGCCACGAATCGCATGAACGCGAAAAAGTAAACGTGCAGCACATGGCCGCGTCAGGCCGATGCACATCAAAACCAGCGATACGATCGTGGCCCTGTTCAACAAAATTCACAAAACACTTGAGTCGGGCTACAGCATCGACAACCTGGCTTTTCCAATCTCTGCCTCAGCCATTTCCTGTCTCTCTTCCTTTACAATGCCAAGCATTTTGAAGCCAGCGTTTCCAAGCCGGATATCGTTGACGAGGCCATCCGGTTCATGCAGGAGAACATCAACAACAACATCACGCTCCAGGAACTTTGCCAGCAGTTCTATTACTCGCCGTCACGGTTCTCCGGTCTTTTCAAGCTACGGACCGGCTACTCCCCGATCGAGTATTTCATCCAGCTGAAAATGCAGAAGGCCAGCCAGCTTCTAGATTTCACCGATCAATCGATCAAGGACATCGCGTCGGAATTCGGCTTTGACGATCCCTATTATTTTTCACGGCGATTCCGCAAAACCATTGGCGTTTCGCCAATAAAACCGGTCCATTAAAAAGGACTGATCGCGGCGGAAACGTTTCAAAGAACATTTATAGCTGGTAAAAAATTGTTGCATTTTCAGCATACACCTTTTTACGCTGCGCTTCATTTAACAGGGACGAAAGCAGGTCTTTGTAAACCGTCCATGTATGGGTATAACTCCCGGCCAGCAAGGATACGGGCCAGTCGCCACCGCAAAAACAACGGTCTTCGCCAAATTTCTCCAGGACAAACGACACGTAGGGTTTAATATCTTCCGCTGTCCAATCGGTTTTTTTCGTCACGGTGCCAAGGCCCGAGATCTTTGCATAAAAGTTGGGACGCCAGGCCGCTTCCTGCATCAGGCTTCCCCAGCGGCCAAATTTATCACCGGCCACGATCGGTGGATGGTTCAGATGGTCAAAGACCATCCGCAACGAAGGAACTTTTTCTGCTACCTCCAATACGGTTTCAATGTGCTGCGGCAACACACCAACCACGTCGAAAGGCAGGTCGTGCGAGGCAAGAATACCGAGGCTTTCGATTACCGGCTCCTGCAACAGCCATTTTGGATCTTTCTCGTCGTGGATCAGGTGGCGCATGCCTTTGAAATAGCGGTTTTGCAAGTATTTATCCTGCAAAACGGTTTGGGTTTGCTCC
>NZ_RBCI01000036.1 GCF_003628535.1 Flavisolibacter nicotianae | reverse complement strand
GCCTGCAACATTTTCATCGACTTTTTACTTGTGCCGGAAAAAGACCACCGCCGTGAGCTTTTAAATCACTTTATTCATGCGTAGTTTTGGAAACTAACCGTAGTTTTTAGACAAACTGACGTTAGGCGCAATTCTATGACAATTCACGTTTCAACTTTTAAAGTACTTGCAACAGGCGTTGACGGTGGACACAAGTACATCGAGACGGAACTATTTCATTCAGGACAGCTAAGAAAGCTGACAGCATTGTTCAAAAACAAATCAGAAGAGGCTAAAATTCAAACGGGCGTGACACTTACATTGAGTGGAAAGTTGCAAGATGATGGAAGTGAATATGGACTTTTATTGTTAGACACAGAAATAATCTAATATCGAATGGAAGGCTTAGGTGAATTAATAATTATTCAACTTGTTTACATCATAATTCTTTTTCTTATCATACGGAAGATTATTCGCCAAGGGAAGAAAGCAATCTTTTATTGGATTATTGTTGGACTTTACCTGTTAACTATCACATGGCTGGTGACAGAGTATGTAAATATGCCTGAGACAGGAAACGGTGGTTATGGTTTTGCCATAGGAATGTATTCCATGATAGTACCAGGAATTTTGACATTCATTGCTGCATTAGCTTTCATCATTACACAAGCGACGAAGAAAAGCGGCTAACAGCGGTTTGGCGTCAGTGGGGCATGACGAATAAGCCATCAACTGTTTGCATCTATAAGCAGCAGTTCCGGCACGACGTTCAACATTCAGCTTTAGTACTTAAATTCATCATCGATAATTCAATTCGGCTTCAGTTCAGGGCTGGACGAACAACAAATTCCCCACCGAACGCCAAGCCGATAACCGTTAGCAGCTATTTAGAATGACACCAAAACAAGCGAAGGGTATAGGAGGAAAACAGCTGACAAAGGCAGCTGCTTTCTTATTTGGATTGTACGAACTTGTCTTGTTATTCCATCATACAAGGGGGGATTTTGCAAATGGCTTTCTTTTCTTCATACAAGCACAAACGAATGGGTACTTTCTGGCTTTTATTCTCCTTTTCTTCCTTTCCATGTTCATCATTGGCAGAAGAGCCGGTTATGAAGTCCTTTTGAAGGGAAAGAAATACTACACCGTTGTATTTATTGGCGCTTTTGTGACTACCATAGTGACGCTGTTGTTCTTCGAACTTGCCATGCTCTTAATTTCTTATGGCGAACCACAATTGCTAGAAAGGCGGGAAATTCTAGAAACGTTGTTTGCTTGTTTTGTTGTGCTTCTCATTGCATTGACCTTGTCGTGGCTATGGGCTGTGAAGAAAATAAAGTTGAAAGGCGGCGGTGACTAAAACTAACAGCTGCTAACAGGGTGTTGCTTCAATAGGTGCTGACGAATATGTTTTCAACTTATTGCCTTTATCAAGCAACAGGACGAAAGTGAAGCTGCAGTTTTCCAAATTCACCTACTGACAGCAACACCTTCTCCGTTGGCTGCAACCTTAATGAGATACATTCTAACGTTCATATTGGCGACCTCACTTGTGTCCTGTTTAGACTATTCTAATTCTTTCGAAAAAGATTACTATGAGAGAATAACAGGCATCAAATTCCCGAAAGACTATAAAGTATTGGAGACATTTGACAATATGGAATGGCTGACAGGGACTGTATTTAAGGTCGATACTGCCACTCTACGAAACTTTACAAGGGCATATCACTTCGACACGTTATATAATTTACGGGATATAGAGTTATCAAGCAGGTACTATTTACATAGTCACAAGCCTGCTTTTACTTCTACTAAGAATATCTATTTCATTCGTAAAAGCCAGGAAAAAAATAACTGGACGTATGTTGCCGACTTGAACAGTGGAACACTTTGGGCTGAAATATGGTATCCTGATGGAGGACAATAAGAGCACAAATGACAAGTGTCAGTAAAGCCAAGAAGCAGCCAACATGGCGTTTGTAAAAGAGTGGTTGAAGTGCTAAATTGAACATCAAATCATTAATCAACGGCAAAGCAAACGTGAAGCTGAAGTTTCCAAATGCCACTCCTTCACAAACGCTTTGCCCGTTGTACGCTACAAAACTACCTTTCCTTAGATGCAAGAGCATAGGTCAATAGAGCAATTGGAAAATGATTATTGGCAAGAGGTCAGCTTCCCTTCCAGTTTGGTCGAAAGGTGTTTCAATTATCGAAAAGTTCCTGTTTCAGAGTTGACCACCGAACAATTAAGGCTATTAATTGGACAGCAAATCGGTTTGCGCTTCACAATTCCAAAAGCGATAAATGTGCTTCAAGCAGATGTTTTAGCCGAGGGTGATTATTATCCTGGCGACTTACTTAACTCACTACTTGGTCTATCTGAGGAAGGTTGGAACCTATATCCAAACGAAAAAATCAAGTTTGTAGAACTGCTTCGTCAGAATATTTCAACTATTGAACGAACAGAAAACAAGGAACTTATCAGAAAGACCAAGGATTATCTTTCCTGACAGCAGCGTACAACATAGGCTTCATGCAATACAGGCAGAAGAATATGTGCTCAACAAAAGATTTGCTATTTTGCTTCACCAAAGGATTGAGGCCGCAGAACACAAAATACCAGTACTGCATAAAGCCTCGTCACGTTATACGCGACTAAACAACCTTCCCTTTGATGCGAGCTTTTTACATTCTTTCTGGTTTATTTCTTCTCACCTTTGTTTGTCTCATTCCATTGCCTCGACATTTTCGGGAATACAGGGTTCAG
>NZ_RBCI01000035.1 GCF_003628535.1 Flavisolibacter nicotianae | reverse complement strand
TTACGAGCAAAAGGAAAAACAGGAAAACAGGGACTGATTGCGGTATGCAATAAACTCCTGAAACAGGTCTTTGCCGTCATGAAAAACAACACTCTTTACCAACCCAACTACTGCTCGGCAAAATTACCAACCAAACTACTGCTCGGCAAAACCCTGAAAATTTATTTGGTTTTTCGCACAGTTCATGTTAGCAGTAGTCGTTTACCGTAGTGAATAATGCCTTCCGTAATATTTGAAAGCAACAATGCCGGCATTATTGGCTAAGAATACCGAATCAAGTTCAGCAGCAAAATATTCATTACGGAATACCAATATTCCCTGTTGGTAAGTCTTGTTGCCGGCGGTAAAATTGAAAATGTTTTTTGCCTGCACTCCTTCTCTGGCCTTTCCAAAAATGTCAAACATTGAAAAGGAATAGGCATTGTTGGCACTTGCCCTTCCTTCAAGGTTCGCTGTGTTAAAAAGTGAAAAATGAATTGAATCAGTATGGGCCGCGTTGAGATAGAGCACATTGGTTATATACTCATAGTTATAGGTGTCACCGCAATCTGTTGTATTAACAACGGTTGTGTCTACACCCTTTGCTAAAAAGCTTGTGCTGTTGCCAGTATCGTCCACAAAAGACAACTGTGATGTTCCTCTTTGCGGTATCCAGCTTCTACTTTTATCAATATACATGTCTTTCACATGGCATTTGCTACATTGAAAAGACGTAGTAAAAAAATAAATAAATAAGGATAGTATAACTACTTTAGTACTCATATTGCTTTCTTTGAAAAAGGTCGGATTGCCTAAATTTGAAATCTTCGGTCTAAAAGTTTCACAGTTTTGTCAGCAGAATACCTTTGGCTGTCGTTTTATGTAAGGCAAGACTACTGCTAACGTCCATCAGCTTTCTGCTGTGCCGGGATTTATATTCGTCTGCTCCGAACTGCTGCTGATAGAATTACTGATGATGAAAATAAGGACTAAAGTTGAAGATTGAATATCGAGCCGGAACAGAAGCTGAAAGATGCACAATTGCTGATGCTGCGTATCGTCTGCCGGCATAGCTGAAAACTGTTGTTAGCTACCGTTGGCTTTTCGTCGCAGGACAACAACTGAAACAACAAAACTGCAATAAAGCAAAATAAGCTGCCATGACGTTTTCCAAATATGGCTGACACTTTCTTTTGTCTTTGTCCACCAAGAGATTTCTGGCTCAACGTAAATAACATCGTTGCACAACAAGCATTCATATTCAAGCGGCTTTACTGTGTCAGGCGGAACATGCCAAAACCAAATGTCTTTTTCACCTGCTACGTATCTTTTTGCACCACTCGCTTGCAAATTATCGAATGCTCCAACCATAGTTCCGTAACTGGAACTGTCACCAAATAGAAAATGGATGCCGTTTAGCGTGTCGCCACCATTCAGGATTTCCTTTATTCTGATTTCGGAATAGGCAAGCTTTGTTCTGTCGTCGCTCGGGTTACCCGTAAATGCAATGGTTAGAAAATTCCTTTTTGGTGGGAACTTCTCCACCAAGTTTGTGTCAAGCTTCGCCAGTTTGTTTAGACGGGTTGTGTCAAACCAAATGAGCGGCATAGCCCAAACGGTAGATTGCCGAATTTCTCGCTTTGCATAAAAACAAAAGGCAATTGGAAGAATTAGCAAACTGATGATACCGGGAATGTAATAGTTTCTTTTACGTTTTGGTCTGTCCATTTGAAGTTTCAATCAAAGAAGAGATGCAAAAATGGACAGTTTCCATAATGGCAGCTAACGTTAAAGTGTTTATGAAGTTGTGGCATTTGAAAAACGTCAGGTTCAATTAACCACAAAAGTAAAATAGTGATTTATAGTTGAATGCTTAACGTCCCGCCACAATTTTATAAACACACTGTTAGCTGCTTTGCTTTTCTTGCCGAACTTTTAAAAGCCATAGAATTGTTTTGGCAACTATGAAAATTCCTAGCATCCAAATTGAAATATGTTTATAATCTACTAGGTCTGCTTTTGAAATCCCTTTTACGTGCGGTTTTTGCCCTATTAAGAAAAACAGAACAACAAATGTCAGCAAGCACCAAATTGTAAATGATGTCCAGCCAATAACGTTTATCAGTCTTTTAAAAATTAGTTGCACTTTAATTAAGAATTATTGTCTCCATAAATCTTTAACCATTGTTGCTCTTGTCCTTCAACTTCAGGCAAAAATGAACTATTAGCATATTTCTTTATCTCGTCTAAACATCTTTTTTTCAATTCCTCATCTGGTCGTCCATACTCTAAAATTAAATGAGCGGTCCAAAGTTGAATGAAGTATTGCCCTTCCATAAAATACAAGGCAAAATCATCATAGAGATTTTTGTCAAAGTAAGACTTGGCAATATTTATCAGTATTTTATAACCAGCTTTTTCTTTAGCGCTTTTGTCAGCAGGATAAATTCCGGATAGATAATTCTGCTTACATTGAACGATATAAGATATTTTTTCTTCGATTGGTCGCTTATTAAAAATAATTGAAAGATTTTGAAGTGTCAGATAGCATTGCAGCTAAGGTGGCGAGGCTTTAGCCAGTATAGGGATTTTGTATTCCACCGCCTCACTCATTTACTGAAGCAAAATAGCAATTCTTTGATTCAACACATATTCTTCTGCCTATATTGGCAAAAGCCTATGTTAGCGGTTGTTAGTCGAACACGTACCATTTACCGTTCGTATCTGTAAAATGAGCAATTTCCCCAAAGAGTTCTGGACTGTTGGGGTCAAGTGACACGGACAGTTTGCTACCGTTTTCAAATTCCAAGGTGAAATAGTTCTTCTGTTCACCGCTCGTTTGTTTTACAACTCGGGCGATTAATGAGCAGAGGTAGTCACGGTAAGATGGTTCACCAAAACGGTATTCCTTTCCATCCACACTCACCAATGGCCATACATATAACGTGAATTGGTTTCCGTCAAAATCCAATTGTAGATAGTCCATGACAAAGGTGACAGAACTTAGTTTTTCACCAACTAGGATGTTCAGAAACTCTTTCCCTTTCTTGTCCGTAATCATGTGTGTTGCAAAATAACCGCTAGTCGGGTCACACCGGGGAGTTTCACCCCGATGTTCCCACAGAACCGTGCGTGAACCTCTCGATTCACACGGCTCTTCCTGTTCCGTCACAAATGTAGGGTATACATCCAGGATGTACCA
>NZ_RBCI01000034.1 GCF_003628535.1 Flavisolibacter nicotianae | reverse complement strand
AAGATGGCTTCTTCGTACTCAAAGTTGGTCGTTATTCCTGCCACCAAATGGCGAATGTTTTCAGCTAAAATGCCTCTTGATTCTCTATCAATCATAAACGACTTTTAATAGCGCACAACGGAGTGAAGCTTTGTGATGTAGCGGAAATTGAAAAACCGAAGTCTCACTTTTGCTTTGCCGTTGATTATTGTTTTACAGCTTAAATGTAGTTCGTCAGCCGCTATTTTACAAAGCTTGTGTTAGCCGCACGTTGACTTATAGAAGCAAATCGTCCACTTGAGATGTCTATGTAATGCTTTCTGCCATCTATTGTACGGATCTCCAATAAAAGACGCTTATTATTGGTCGTATAAGAATATGCATTCCCTTCGTCCCAAAGCCAAAGTTGATGGGATACTGTTTCTACCAGCTTGTCCTTTGGTACTTTGAAGTTTAATCCTTTCAATGCTGATGTGTTGACCTTCTTGCCTTGACGATAAATGTCAACCAATGGACTGCTTGCATAGTACCAAAACTCAACATAGACAAACGTTTGCCCGTCATCTGAAAGCAATCCTCCAGGATAGCCTGTATAGTCATACTTAATCCTCCAAAGTCGGCGATTGCCTATAGCAGTCTTTTCGTAGACAGTAAGTGTCCAAACAGATTTCCATGGGTCAATTAAACTATCCTTTTGCGGACGGTCAACTATAGCAACATACTTTTTATTTGCTGATTCTTCTTCAAACTTGCACCAACATGGAGGTGAGTCGGCATAGGTCGCTGAATAAAACAAAAGAAAAACCAAAATGAAGAGTACTCTTTGCATCGGTATTGCGGCTAACGGAGAACAGGTTTCTGAAGCCAAGGCATTCAGAGTTATTCAGCTTCAATTCTGTTCTGTTGGCGATTAAAGTTTTAGTGTTTGATCATTGCACTTCAGCCTTGGTTTTAGAAATCTGCTGTTAGCGGCACCTTACCTTTTCAGTTGCTCCACAGGTATTTTGCACACTTTATTTGTCTGAGGGTCTACATAGAAGCGTTCGTCTCTCCAATACGGTAATTTCACCGGGCTTCCATTGCTGTTTCCGCTTTTGCCCCACACCTCCCCGTTTTCTTTTATGCCGACGGAGTCCCTTCGATGAATGTAGCCGAAGATGCGGTCTCGGTACTCTTCCCTATATTTTGGCTGCAGCCGACTGAGGTACTCAGAATAAACATCGTCAAAGTCACACCCCACTTTTGAGTACAGCCACCGTTTTATCAACGAGGCGTCCAGGTAAGACCGGCTTTGTCTAATGGGTTCATGCATTGGCAAATCGGCGTAAACGTCTGGTGTACGCAGCTTGTCGTCCGCATATCGGCCCTTTCCTTTATACCTGGCCCGTGAGCCAGAGGCTTTCCGCAATAACCACTTTGTGGATTTAAACTCTTTCATATCAGGGACTGCCGCTAACGTAGAACAAATTTCTGAAGCCAAGGTATTCAGGGCTATACAGTTTCACTTTTGTTCTATTGCTCAATAAAGGTATAGTGTTCAGCTATTGCTCGTCGGCCTTGGTTTTAGAAATTTGATGTTGTAGGCTGCCTTTGCTTTTGGTCAACTGTGTCAACCGGGAAACATTGGGGTCCTATTGCACCGCCGCCATATTCCAAGATGATCCGGTCGGTATAAAAAACATGCGTGCAGCTATGTTCGTACTGATTGCGCAAACTGTCAGAAACTGGCCCGTCAAACAAATTGTAAAAGAACTCTCCCATACCGCTACGTTGAAAGCCGATGTTGCAAGGCTCTCCGTTTTTTACAGAAATGCACCCAGCCTCATCCAACTTCCTTTTTAATACACGAATGTTCTCTTTGGTCCAATTTAGCTTCTGTAGCAACGTGTCTACCTTAGCAGAGTTAAATTTTAGATCCCAATTGCTATCATAGGCGCCGTTCTCCTCCACATGAAAGATGGCTAATTTATCATCGCCTTCAAATTCAATGTCGACCTCTTTGCCAGAAGGCACGATGGTGTTGATGTAGCGTTTTACTTCTTGGATTTCACGAGTTTTCGTTTTGTAATGGTTGATTAAATCTTGTTTAGTATAGAATTTTCCATCTCCGAAGCTAAAAGCCGACACAGCGAAAAACATATAGCCAACCAACAGAAGAAAGAATATACCAACTGCAATGAAAATGTATTTCAACAAGCTCTTTTGTTTTAAATTATAGGAGTGTCGCTTTAAGGTTGCCTACAACGGCCAGGGCTTTATGCAGCAGGGTTATTTGTGTCCTGCCGCTTCAGCCGTGTTCCGGATGTAAAATAGAAATTATTTGTTGAGAATATGCACTTCAGCCCCTGTTGCATGAAGCCCATGTTGTGCGAAGTCATCCGAAATAGTTGTACCAACTTCCTTTATACTTGACATCAAAGTTCTCTTTACTTTCTAAATGCATAGTAATATTCTCTGGCATTGATATTTTCTCATCTGTATGTTGACGCAC
Organism: Flavisolibacter nicotianae; assembly: GCF_003628535.1. Taxonomy (GTDB): domain Bacteria; phylum Bacteroidota; class Bacteroidia; order Chitinophagales; family Chitinophagaceae; genus Flavisolibacter; species Flavisolibacter nicotianae. The sequence goes on along the minus strand of NZ_RBCI01000034.1, from coordinate 954 downwards.
TAAATTAAAATAATCCGTTCGCAAGCCTTGGAATTGCTGGCTATTCTTAAATGCTTCAATTTGAGACTCTGGAACAAGTATGATTAGTGTCGTCACAATCCCTTGCGCAATATCCTTTATGTCTACGGAGATATGCTGACTTTTAAAATCATTCCATGCTTTTTCAGGTATTAACTTCATGTACAATTGGAGTTAGTCGGATTTCGCACAACGTATTAGCGCTTTAAGAAGGGCGGGCATTTGAAAATATGTCGCTCCAATTTTGCGCTAAGGTTGAATAATATTTTGCCGTTGAAAGATAGCTATTCAGCCCGACTTTCTAAAAGCGCATGTTGTACGCCGCTCATTGTTTGACCTTGATACGAACCTCCGTTCTGTCTGGCAGGTCTTTTATCTGTTCACAAATCTGCCCAGAAAAAGCAAAATGAACACTCATGTCTGTCGGCTCTATATTCTCCACTGAATACTCGCCGCCGATGACGGGCAGTTTTTTATAACTGTAAACTTCATTTTGTTTTAGGGTCTTACCTGCAGCTACCAGTTCCGCAACAAAAAGCGGCAAGAACCACTCATTGACTTTTTCTTCATTATTTAGAAAATCTTTATACTGAGAAAACGTATTTGCAACCTTGGTCAAATTACCGCTGTCCGTTTGCAGCCAGTAAACGGCATCATCTTTTCCAAGTAAAAATAAATCCCCCAAAACAGACATTGTGACTAAAGCGTGCATCTCTGCCACTTTCCACATCCAGCAGGAAAGAATGTCTTCGATGTTAACGCTTGTTATGTCCTTTGTCAGTTGATTTATAGTGAGCGTCATAATTGTGGCGTACAACGGAGCGAGGCTTTAAGCAGTACGGGAATTTGTAATTCTTCAGCCCCACTCATTTGATGAGGCAAAATAGATATTCTTCCGCTGAAAACATATTCATCTGCCCGCATTGCTAAAAGCCT
>NZ_RBCI01000033.1 GCF_003628535.1 Flavisolibacter nicotianae | reverse complement strand
AGCTGACGCCGGCCATTCAGTTCGCTCGAACTCCGCACACCCATGCTAACTAAAGAAAAGCTTCCATCATTTGTAGAGCATTCACTCCAGATGAACACTGGAGCAATTCAAGACACACACGAACAGGGCTTGCCGAGGTACCGGCATTTATTTCCGGCAGCCCCGGTAAGTTATTCAAATATTGATTAAAGAACAAATGGCCAATGATGGGTCGTCAGCCGGTATATTGGCAAGCCTCCTGTTGTAGGCTACCCAATTCCAACGTGATCGTTACTCCTGATATTCCTCTGCCTCCAAAAGCTGTTTAAGATATGTCTTTGACTTATGACTTTCTGCTCTGTATGATAATATCAATAAACCATACCCAAAAGCAAACATTCCGAATGGAATAAGTGCGACAGGAGAAAAACTGTGTATTGTCAATTGCCTAAACTGCAAAATACCCGAAACAATAATACCAACGCACACAAAACCAACGGCACCTAACCAAAACGTCATGAAGATTAATACGGCAACGACGGGTCGCATCCGAATAGATATTTCTGTTCGCCCCGCATAAGCTGAAATATTCCCTTTGATAACCGGCAGAAAAGAGTTTCGTCCGCTTATTATTCTACTGATTACAAAGCTGTCGCTTACAAGTTTACCTTGGTAAGGTTTTTCACTTTTCTTGGAAATTAAACGAAACGATTTTCGGGGTTCAGTGACGCTTTCAATCCGATTTCGCACTTCGTCCTGGGTGAGCTGGGTCAAGAGTTTGAAATTATCAAAGGGTAGCAATAGTCTTAAATTCATTTAAAATAGCAGTCTTTATCTAATGGGTTGCCTACAACGAGCAGGGCTTTATGCAGGTTGGGAATTAGAAGTCCGTCTGCCGATAACCGCTGCTGATTAAAAGTATGTTGATGAAGTTAAGTACAAAAGCTGATAGATGTTCGTCTGCTGGAACTGACGCTGGGGTTTGCAATTAGCTGACGTTACAAGGTCAAGCCCAACTTGCATAAAACCCCATGTTGCACGCCGTAAAGTCACTTATTCTTTATATAGTCAACGATTAAGTCAACATTGTCTTTTGACAAGTTTGGGAAATGCATACAGTCCATTCCAAATTGCTTATTCAAACTAAGGTTGGCTGTGTCTTTACCCAATGTTTGTCTATTAGTTAGAAACTTAAAAATCCATTCGTTGCTTCTCACAATTATTCTGTCTGTAAGGGCAGGTCCTGTCAAAGTTTTTGTAACTGAATGACAACTTGCACAATTTGCTAAGAATAATGTTCGCCCGTTTCCATTAGGAAATATTTTGAAACTGTCAACAGCTAAGTTGTTGTTTATTGAAGTGTCACTCTCTTTGAAAACAATTGACCTGTAAATTTTAAGTATTGTATCTGTTTGCAAAATGCCGTGTCCGCTAATACTAAACTTGTCTTGTGAATTTACAGGAATAAACATTCTTATGTAACCTTTGCCAGGTTCAATTGGAATTGCAAGTCTGGCTTTTAGTCCATTGATTGTGTCTTGTCCGAATTTGTGCATTTTAGGGTCTTCTTCACCAATGTCGGGACTATACCAGCCGTAATCAAACCAAAGACTGTCTTTGCCATTTGTCAATCCCCCGACATAACTGTCAACCCCATTTTCATCAAACTTTTTCCAACCTTGTGGTGTCTTCAGTTTAAATACACCAAAGTCAAGTGTCTGCCAGCCTGAAGTCTGTGTCTTGCAGGAAACTGTCAACGATAAAATGATTGTTATTAAACGCAGGTTCATTTTATGCCGTGCAACGAGAAACAGCTTTAAGAAGTAAGGGTATTTGGAAAACTTCTGTCTTATTTACTTCCTGCTGTTCAATAAAGTTAATGGGCTCAGCATTTATTCCTCAGCCCTTATTTCTTGAAGCTGATGTTGTACGCTGCTTCGTCGCATTACAGTGAAAATAAAATTCTAAATGCTTGCGCTTGTAAATGTAATCGTGTTTAAAACCCCAAGCATTGAGGTAGCTGTAATATCCATTTGACACTACCGCTATTTTGCCGTAAATCTCATTTATTCCCTTTTCAGGTTTCCGGTCTATTGTTAGGCTGTTAATTGTAGCTGGCACGGTAAACTCGCTAACTCTTTTGTTAGACAATTTTGTCCGAAACGCTTTGCCTTCGGTCTCAAACTCGGAATAGACAGCTTTTGCTTTGTCCTTGTGCAGGCTTGTAATGACCGCAAAGCCGGAAAACAAGGAAACGCCAGAAGCAACTTCGAAGGTGTCTCCTTTTAACCTGCAACCGCAACCAAGCCAAGTGGGTTGTGCTTCAGTGATTGTTTCTTCTTCACCTGGCGCAGCTATCATTGGTTCTTTTTCGCCAGTTTTTTCATCAATGCTAAAAATCTTCAATGAAGTATTAACCGGCTCATGGTCAGCTTTGTTTAATGTATCCGTTTTGATATTAAAAAGAATACCTAAGCCGTTCTCGAATTGTGATTTCTCAACTTCTTTCACTTTTTCAGGCAATCTTTCGAACATTCGCCGGTACTCACCCCTAAGTGCTGTGTCAACCTTGTACTGCCCAAAGGAAGATTGAAATAGAAAAACAAAAATTAATAATAGTGACTGTTTCATAAAGTAGCGTACAACGTAAAGAGCTTTGTGCAGTAGCGGTATTCCGTGTTCCGTCAAGCCCCGAACCGAAAATGAAAAATGATTTACAGTTGAAGATAAATTCTTTTGTTCAATAGCGTTGGGTCACGCTGGAACCGCTGCACAATAGCGAACAAAAAAATGATAGCTTGTTAGTCGCCCCGCTATTGCACAAAGCTCCCTGTTGTAAGCCGTTTTTGTCTGTCACTATAAGTCCTGCTTGTATAGATTAGCAAGGTTCGTCAATTTCTTTTTCAAGAGTTTCTCAGCTTCAAGTTTTGCTTTGTCCCTGTCAGCTTGAGAAATTTGCTTTTCAAGTGTTTGAATTGCTTCGATATTTTTTTGTTGTTCAAGAACTGAAAAGTCACGCTTGCTCTCGTTGTAAATCAAATACCACATATAGCTTTTTGAAAGGTCTTTTGGAACAGTTTGACCCTCACGGTACATTGTTGCAAGATTGGCTCTTGCAGAAGTGATTTGTCCGCTTACTTGTAAATCTTCAGGAGTGTCCAACATAGCAAGGCGTGTCGCCCATGCTACCATACTGTCCAAGTTTTTTTGTGTACCACGTCCTTCCATATAACAGCTAACCACATTGAACATGCATTCCACGTCTCTTTGTTCGGCACATTTTATAGACCAATAAAATGCTTGCTTATCGTTTTGTGTCACTCCACGACCTGTGGCAAAACTATAGGCCATTTTAAATTGAGCGTCTTTCCAGCCTTGATTAGCTGCTTTTAAAAACCAGGCATTAGCGATACTGTCACTTTGCGGAACTTCGACGCCTTGTTGATAACAGATACCGTAATTGTATTGGGCTTCCGAACTTCCTTTTTCGGCAGCTTGCCTAAGTAAAAGAACAGCAGTTTTGAAATCTTGTCTCTCAAGAAATTCTTTTGATTTTTTGTTGAGCTCTTCTGCGTTTTGTCCAAAGGAAAGTGTCGCAATGAAGGCAGTTAGAATTGTCAGTAAAGTCTTTTGCATAGAGTTTTTAAAATGGCTTACAGTCGGGTCACACCGGGGAGTTTCACCCCGATGTTCCCACAGAACCGTGCGTGAACCTCTCGATTCACACGGCTCTTCCTGTTCCGTCACAAATGTAGGGTATACATCCAGGATGTACCACTC
>NZ_RBCI01000032.1 GCF_003628535.1 Flavisolibacter nicotianae | reverse complement strand
AGTGCTTTGTTGTTTCCATTGTCTTGTGGTTTTAAAGGTGAAACCGTTGTAATTTTAAAAAGGAAAACAAACTCGGAAGAACACGCTTGTGCTGTGCTATCGATCCTACTGCAGGCTTTGAAAGGAGCTTGTTGAACTGTTCAGCATCGGACAAGCAAAGGGGCGGTGATGATCATGTTAGAGAGGCTCAAAGGCCTAAGCGTATTGAACATCTTATTCCGCCCTTTGTTCTTTCGAATATGTTATTCATCCCCTTAAGTGAATTTACTCAATTGTAAACATAGGAGGGGTATTGCTGCAAGCAGGGGCAACGCAATAAATCTCAACTTTGTGTTCGCTCATCGGTAGCTGTTTCGGCTGGACGTTCACTATTCAACTTTGGTGTGACCCATATGGCAGCATATCTTTAATCATCTGCAGTTCAGGTCTGAAGAATAAAAAATGCCCTGCCTGCAGCAATACCTGACCGTTATATTCAATAGCCATCATACCCAGGCAATTGTTCTTTTTTCATCAGCTTCCCTCAGCTTTAGTGCATGGACGAAGGGTACACTTCAGCAGGTAGTTTACTTTCAGCTTTAGCTCTGAGTCGCTGTTATCAAAAGTGATTTATTATTTGGACAAATCTTTCTCCGCAGCCGAAGCGGACGAATCGCTATGAGGCCGGTGGTTCAATTTCAGGTTACCCTGTTTTTGCAAGCATTTGTTCTTTTTTCATCGCTTTGATGAATCGGTAGAATAAGTTCGGAAAAGGTTGATAATTGAATGGTCGCAGCTTCGCGGGAATTGGGGCTACCTGAATATAACAGAGCATTGGCAATAGCAGGGGGGACGGAAAAGCAATCACCAGAAGAACTCATTCAAGCTTTTGCTCTGACAGTGGAATAGAAATGAACTTTTAGTTATTAACTTCATCAAAACAATAGGAATCAGCATTGGTTCGAGTCGGCTGTTTTTCATAACCCTGCCATCGCCAATGCGTGTCCCGTTGCCTGCAATGCTGACACAAGCATTCATTTAGTTCTGTCAGACAGAAAAACATTTCATGGAGTTCGTTTGGATGATACCGCTTTACATCATAATACCAGTGACAGGTATCATTCTTCTTTTTAAAGGATTTAATGCCGACAAAGGACACGGACGAAAAAGAATTGGTTTGAGCTTTATCCTATTATCACTTCCTTTTCTTCATGCTTTTATGGTGGACAGGATTGACGCAAGCAATGAAAAATCATTGATTGGCAGCTATGCCCTTGAAAGTAACGGACAAGTGGTGCTCAAACTTCACGCGGACAAGACATTTGAACTTGCTAAACTCGACAGCGTAAAAGTTTTTGGCAAAGGCAACTGGCAGTACCGCAGGTGGGACATTGACGAAGTTGACCTTACATTTGGCGACAGTAATCAGCTGTCCTTTGAAGTGTTCTTTACTGAGAAAGGCAAAACTTTGCAAAACTCTTTTTGGACAGGAACAAGGTCAAAATTTGTAATACTGGTTTCTAGCAAAAACGAAGAATGACACTGCCCAACAAAAAGCACATACAGGCAACATCGGTTTTGTGCTATGGCGGCCGGACGAACAAGGCTAATCTTCCTGTTTTCAAAAGTGCTGCATATCTTTATCCAAGGCTGACGAACCACAGAATACCGCCACAGGCACAAAGCCGTCAGCGTTGTATGCTATATTGAATGACATCCCAACTAAAAATATCGGTTGACAGGCTCTACGAGGTATTCTCAAAATATCAGAGTAATCCAAACATGCAGGGCAGTCCTAATTATGATGACCTTGAAATTTGGAACAAAGAATTTTTCTCTAAACCTTTCAAGGAACTCACTGCTGACGACCTGTCAAGGTTCACCGGTAAAGCCATGACAACGTGGGGCGACGTTGATGATTACAAACACTTCCTTCCGAGAATATTGGAGCTGACTGCTCAATTGGACACACCCTATGAAGTGTGGATTGCATTTGACAAGTTGGAGTATGGCAACTGGAAAACCTGGGAGGAAACGGAACAAAAGGTTATTCATGAATACATGCTGGCGTTGTGGGAAAGCTTGCTCAAAGATGATACGGAAAAAGCCGAACGGTTCTTCATGGACTATTTTTCATCCATTGCCCACTTTTACCCAAGGTTCAGCGACCTTTTGACAGTGTGGGAAAGTGAAACCAAGAAAACTGCCACGAAGCATTTGGCAAACATGGTTTACAACGAGAGAGCTAACTTCTTTGACAAGGGCATCCTAGACGGCTTTCACAAACAAACTGAGAACGTACATGAACTCAATACCTGGTTGCTGTCTGACAAAATCGTTAAGCGACTTGAGGAGGCTTTCTATCTGTATGAACATAAGCCTTTCGCTGAAATCATTTCGTGGGCTGAGAAAATGCTCAGTGACGAACGACGAAATACAGCACACAACAGGGGTATTGCTGCAAGCGGGGGGCGACGGAGGTAATTTCGGCATTTCGTTCGCTCATCGGTAGCGGTTCAGGCCGGACATTCACTATTCACCTTTTGTAGTGAACATTTGGCTTTATATCTTTAATCATATGCAGTTCGGGGGCGATGGAACATTGAATGCTCCGCCTGCAGCAATACCTGTTCGTTGTAGGCAATGTTCTCCGACCATGAAAAAGCTTCTAACTGCAATCATCGTAACAGGACTAACCGCCTGTAATCAACCACAATCTAAGGGTGAGACAAAGACTATGGACTTTGGCGCCTTCACTATTGAGACACCAAATTCATGGAAACAAATCAAAGCCAAAGGCATTGACAGTTATGTAGGCAGAATTGCCATAGACTCTACTGACACACTTGACTTTGACCTTGGTTGGTATTCCAATACGCTGACGGAAGGCGAACCTTTCGTTGTAGAACGTTCCATGCTTCAGTATTCCCAGCTTCCCGCCGACACTTCGGAAATGATAATCGTTGAGAAGCTAAAGGGAATTGATTTAGATAGATACAAAAAGCAAAACGTTTCGTGGGACACAATAGACGGACGAAAAGCCAAACTTGTTTATCCAAGAAGGTCAGGCACCGGGACAACAGGCGTTTACATTGACAGCTTGTGGGTCTCGGGTGCAGACGTTGACCGCTTCAACTTGTATGGCGAGAACTTAAAGCCGAAGAACGAGAAAAAGGTGTTGCAAGCTATACGGACCTTGAAATTTCGCAGCAAGTGACACTGCCTACAACATCAAATTTCTGAAACCAAGGCTGACGAACAAACGCCAAACACTATATCTTTATTCAACGACAAAACAAAAGTGAAACTGAAGAATCATGAAATGCCTTGGCTTCAGAAATTTGTTCTACGTTGTAGGCAACTTTATGACACAATCCTCAGAGATAAGTTTTGAACTTTTTGACGGCGGCGACTTAATACGCATTGAGCCGCTCTATGTAATAAAGTATAACTCAGCGCTTGATTGGGACAAGAACTGGATTAACACCAGAGTGACTGTTAAAGGTGGCGCATTTACTGGACAGTTCATGGCAGACTTCACCACTATGGACTTTGAGCTTCTCAAACGTGACATTAAGAAATTAGATGAAGATTTTAGCGGCATAGGGAAGTTTGAACCATTGGAAGGTCAACTCATTCTTCATATCAAAGGTGACGGTTTAGGGCATTTTGAAGTTAATTGCACTGCGGTTGACCAGCCAGGTATAGGCGGTAAACTTTCGTTCTTTTTGACATTTGATCAAACAGAGTTGAAGCGCCTTATATCGGAGTTAGACAAAATCACTAAATTGTTTCCCATAACAGGCGACATGACTATCAAAAACGAATAAGCTGCCTACAACAGCAGCTTGCTACAATAGCGGCTGATGAGCTAAGGTTGTGCGACACGGAATTATTCAACTTTATTTCTAAATTTAAGCTGACGAGCCATTGAATGCCGCTACTGCAGCAAGCTGTCGGACGTCAGACTGTCTAAAAACTACACGCTATTTTGCACATAGGTGCATAACTCTGATGTGTATTCGCCGGTGGTATTTCGTAACTTACTAGTATGCGCTACATCACTGGTACGGACCGCACA
>NZ_RBCI01000031.1 GCF_003628535.1 Flavisolibacter nicotianae | reverse complement strand
CACCAGGCCTTGGGCTTCGTGCCGCCAGTTGAATACCATAAAATCCAAATTCCTATGTTTAAACCAAAAGAAAACAACTGATTTTATACTTTTAAACGCAGCGAATTCAGGGGGAGCTTACAATGTGTGTTCACACCACAGCCAAAATCATTTAATGTAGATATTACTTTGTCTCGGCATTCGGGCTTCCAAATAATAACATGAGCTACACTATATCCAGATTCTTCAATTAGCTCATCAAAGTGAAACTCTCCGTCGTCAAATTCAACTTTTACAATGTCTCCATATGCAATGTTTGGAGCAAAAGCGGGAACATGTACCAACTTGTAATAGTCTCCAATTTTCACAGCATCTACTTTTTCTGAGAAGATTTCTGTGTCCAATGGGTCATGTTTATATGTTAGAATCAACTCTATTCTGTCAGGATAATCCATTCAATTGAAACTGGTCTTTTGCTTTAAAGAAATTTCGTGCTCGCATTTCGGCTAACGGAGCGGGGCTTTACGCAGTGCGGGTCTTCCGCGTTTCGTCTGCCTAAATTTATTGATAATGTTGATAATAGTTCAACCGTATAACCCATATCCGCCAGCCCGCATTGCGAGAAGCCGATGTTAGCAGCCTTACTCGTCAGGCGGTATCCATCCGTTATTTAGTCGGTCCAAGATTATTGCAAGTTCTTTTCTGTAGTCCGCCCCATCAAAAGGTAAACAAACTACTTTCGTTTGGGTCGCATCCGTTCCTTCGGGAAGTATTTGGGCATAAAAGCAGCTCCAAACAGCATTGGCCAAATCATTTTCTTCGCCGCTGTACCAGGTTGTCATCACGTCGGTTTCCGGATATTCTTCAATGACTTCTAAATTGACAACCTCGTCATCAAACCAGTCGTGCAGCTTCTCGCCATAAATGCCCTGTCCCTTGAACTCCAACAATCCTGAATAGATGCTGTGCTTGATGAATCGGTTAAAAAGCGGTTTATCGAACTCCTGATTGGCTATCCCCAGACATACCCAGTTTTCGGCCGGCAGGTTTTCTAGCGGCTCCTCTTTCGGTAGAAAATAGTAAACGAAGTTGGTTTTATGCTGTCCGATCAATTCCATTTGGCTGTATTGTAGGATACCTAGGCTGCTAACGTTTAAGGTGTTGCTGTCAGTAGGTGAATTTGAAAAGCTGCAGCTTCACTTTCATTTTGTCGTTGACTAAAGATAATAAGTTGAAAACATATTCGTCAGCACCTATTGTAGCAACACCATGTTATAGGCTGTTGTGAAACCGTTCGACCTATCTCCATTCGGGATTTTTCAGCACAAGAATAAGTATAGTCAGTAAGATGTGAGATAACAAAATGCCTATAGTCACTGCTGTCTGGTTGTGTGTACCTCTTGTTTTATCAATTAGAACACCATATGCAATGAACTGAAAAGCTCCAGCAATTATTAAAGGTGCCGATAAGTGGTCTTGCCAGGCTGTGTTCAGTGTTGCCCAAGGAAACAGCAACATTGCTGGAGTGTACCATCCATGTCCTCCACCCATAAGAAAAATGCAAACGATAATTAGAATAGGTGTCAGAATGCTAAATCTTATTGTCCACTTGTAATCTGTCGCCATGTATCTACAAAGAATGTCCGAGCCTATGCTCGTCGAGTTAGAAATGATTGTGTAATAGCCTATAACGTGCAGAGGATTGGTGAAGTAGCGGTATTCTGTGTTACTTCAGCTTCACTTACTTCCCGTTGTTGATTTAAGTTTTGTCGTTGAAAGATAGCTGTTCAGCCGCTATTTTACCAATACTGTGTTGGCCGCAGCTACTTTGATGAGTAACTCCAAAAGGTTTGACCAAATGTTGTTATCCATTCATCGGCAGTAAACCATCTAATACTTTTAGCACCAACATCGGTAGTCAGTATCTCTTCTACCCATTGCTTTATTCCTTTGGTGTGAGGCTTTTTGAAATACTTGAAAATGTCGGAGAATAGCCCTTCTTCAGGTTCAATAGCTATCCCAAAACTATTACCATCTAAATGGACAATGGAAACATCAAAGGCTTGCCCATCACTTTTCGTGCGGAACACATAACCCCAATCTGCCACAGTCCGAAGTGCAATTTGAAAGCCAAAACCTTCCAGCTCTTTTTCAAGCTCTTCTCCTATTTGCTGATAGTTCAATTCAAGTCCATCAGTTATTTCAATCTTAGCATATTGCATTACCAGGATCTTCGAGGTTGCGGCCAACGGAAAACGGCTTGGCGTTGTTGCGATATTCTGTGTTCCGTCTGACCACAACTGAAGCCGAATGATGAACTAATGTACAAGTTTATTTCTACTGCTCAATAGCGTTCCGTCAAGCGGGATATGTAGCACAATATTGAAACAAAAGTTGCAGCTGCGTTCCTTTCGCCGCAATAACGCCAAACCGCATGTTGGGCGAATGTGCTTCATATTCTCTTGTCCTTTATTAGTCTCCAATAGTGATAACCAAGTGCTGTCAATCTACAAGACTTCGAGTTCATTGCAGCAAAATACATATGCTCTGCATCAACTGGCAATACCAATCCGACGGTATTGAACTTCTGTAGATGCTTAAACTTGGAAACATTTTCAGGTTTGGCATGCGGTTCAACAACGGAATGTTCAATATCGATTGCGTTTGTAAATTCAAACGATGGGTCTAGTTTGAATTCGTCTTGCGGGGTGGGAAAATACTCTATTAGCTTCCTTAAAACTTCTAATGGGACTTGTGGATTTATTGTTCGAAGAGATGTAAATCTTGTTACATTAGTTTTGAATACAGGTCTTTGTTCCCAAGGTCCTAAAGCTTGGTCAATATAGGCGTAAACACCGCCAGGTGATATATGTCCACGTAAATCTGCTGCACCACCTTGAAGCGCATCTAAAAGAAGGTTTGTAAAAACACCATGCCCATTGATTTCCATTGACGGCTCATCGTCCCTGCTTGCTGTTAGGATTGTAACTCCTTCTTGCAACTGTGCTGCTCCACCAGAAAGGTTCGGTGAACCTAAAGCTCCCGAATGACAACAGTCTAAAATTATTATTTTGTCTTTTGTTTTTGATTGATTTGCTAAGATTAGTATTTCATCCATAGAAATACCTTCATCGTATTGTTTATGGTCGGGTGTAACAATATAACCGCCAATCTCATTTAAGAAGCCATGTCCAGAAAAGTAAAGTAGGGCGGTATCTGCATTGCCAGAAAATAACTCCACAATCATAGTTTTAAGGCTAGACTTTGTAGGGACATCAATTTCCGTGCGAACTGAGAAATTTGGCGAACCATCTCCATGCGTTTCTAAAATATTGGTCAAACTATACGCATCATTTATGCAGCCACGTAAAGGCGATTTCGGATAGTTATTAATTCCAACAATGAGTGCTTTTTTCATTTTACTTGTTTTTTCCTTCCTTCATTACTTGGTCTATTGCGTTTGCAATTTTCTCCCAATTCCATTCGATAGTTCGATTTCTTTGCAACCCTGTTGGTAAGGATGTGTTTGTGTCAGCACCACCAACATACACACCAAAAACAGGAACGTCTTGAGATTTTGCAAATTCTATTTCTTTTATAACTCCTGTTGCCGTAGAGGTTTTCTTACCAACCAAAACAATCAAAAGGTTACACTTGTTGATTTTGGCTTTAATTAGCTCTTCCCATTCTTTTTGAGGTAAATGAGTTTTTGAAGACCAATCAGCTATGTTAAAAGGAGTTCGTGAGTTTTTTGCCTGTCCTGCAAAATATAGTTTCTCTCCGCTATTGTTGTCGTAGTCGAAACTGATGAAAGCCCGAGGGTCAGCCATATTTGTTAGTTTTAGTTTTTACGCTTTTTGAGTTACAGGGTTCGCATTTCGCCCAACGTGAAGGGCTTTAAGAAGGGCGGGCATTTGAAATAATACAGCCCCACTTTTGCACCCCTATTGATTAATGTTTTATTGTTGAAAAATAATTCTTCAGCCCGACTTTTTTAAAGACCATGTTGGCAGAAGTCTTTCATCGCTGAACATCGAAAAAATATTGCTTCCTATCATTCCTATCCACGTAAAGAACAATATTATTATTAGAAACATAGTACCTCAACATCGTTTCCTCGACGGGGAAAGGCTGACTGACAAACTTTTCAGCTTTGTCTCCATTTTGATACTTGTAGATGATATAAGTCACTGTGCTGGCTCTTTCACTATTATTACGGTTTGAGCCGTACAGCGCATCAAATATTTGGATTCTTGAAAAATCATCGGCTTTTATCTGGTCATGAACATTGGTCGTTTTGAAATCGCAGTTTTCAAAATCAATTTGTATCCTTTCTCCACTTTCTTTAATTCTGTTGATTTGGGCTTTTAAATTATCAAGCCCTCGGACTTCCTTTTGCGTTCTTGCTATCATCAACAGGTATGTCCCCAGCACAACAACTCCAAGGCTAACGACAAGCCACAGCATAGGTACAGGAATAACGTCACCCCTATAACCCTTGAAGTAAAACACGCCTAATAATCCAAGGCCTATCAACACGTATCCTAAAAGTTTCTTCACCATAAGATTTCTGCCAACGTTAAAGCATTGCTGTCAGGTGTGGACTTGGCAGCATTGCCGATGATTAAAGTTAATCAGATGCCATGTTATTCGTCAAGCTGAATAGTAATACGTATAGCCACACTTGCA
>NZ_RBCI01000004.1 GCF_003628535.1 Flavisolibacter nicotianae | reverse complement strand
TTCATCGGGTGGCTGGCAGACCTGGAAGACAGTGAGCAGCAGCGTCACGCTTCCGGCCGGACTGCAAACCCTTCGGCTCTATGTTGTCGACCCGGGCTTTACCCTCAACTGGTTCGAAGGACTGAATAGTGCTACCCTCGTTACGGCTCGTCCGGGCTTCGGTTCAAGCGCCGCTACGCAGGAGGTCAACACATTGAACACATCGTTGCTACGCCTTTACCCGCTTCCGGCGCGCAGTGAAATGACCCTTCAATTGAACAATACCTACACGGGTGCGCTGCATGTGATGATCCTGGATGAAGCCGGGCGGCTGCATCGGTCGCTTCGCCTGCAGAAGCGTGGGCCCGAAATGACACAACGTATTCCCGTGAATGATTTGTCAAGGGGCGTGTACCTGCTCCAGGTGGAAATGAACGGTCGTGTGCAAAGCCAGACTTTTTTGAAACAATAGCAGGAAACTAAAATAGCTTGACTTGTGAACAGGCGACCCTTCAAAGAGGTCGCCTGTTCTTTTTTGGTTGACGCAGGACGCACAACGTGATGCCAAACTGTTTTCGGTCAGGATTGTGTCGGTGGATAATGGATGATCGCAGGAAAATACCTGCGCTTCTTCACAGACGACGGTTTCATCCAATTATGAAATTAAAAAGAGAGACAGGACTATTTACGGAAGAAAATCTTGCAATCAATCATACTCCCGAACTTCTGGGAAGCTATCTTAAAATCTCCAGCGTCAATGGTGAATGAGAAATTTCAACATTGCCTATTTAAAAGTACAATCTGAAAAATCCATTTGAGGGACGGTTGCTAAACTGCTTTCTCCTTTAAAACGTTTTATAACCATCGTCCCTGAATGAACCAAACCTCGAACAATGACAGCGGGGAAAGACAAAAACGCCTGTCGGTGACGTCGGCAGCGCAAATGCCCCTATTTTTGACCGTCTCTTAATGTGCTGGAAGTGGGTGGGAGAGAAGGTTGCCGCAAACAGCACCAGCCTGTATCGTTCAATCGTGGCCCTGCCAGTGCAAAGAGAGATTGCTTTAACCTGTAAAGAGTAGAAACCTTATGGATAGTTTGGTCCTGGCCGACTTGTACCGGTATACCGGGAAAAGAGATAGAAAAACATTGCTCAAAACACTGATCAATGTTCCCACCTTTCGGTACCTCTTTTTTTTCCGCATGGTTGTGAAATACAAACGAAATTCAGTGCAAGGGCTCATAGCCCGGTACTTTTACCACCGGTATACCTTCAAGTACGGCATTCAAATTCCCAAGGAAGTGAAGATCGGTGGCGGATTGCACCTGCCGCATTTCGGTGGCATTGTCTTCAACTCGCGGTCGGTGATCGGCAGTGACTGTACCATTTTGCAAGGCGTAACGCTGGGAAACACCAAAAGAGGAAAAAACAAGGGTGCACCCACCCTCGGCAACCACGTGTACATTGGACCCGGAGCGGTTGTCGTTGGAAACATAACGGTTGGGAATAATGTAATGATTGCAGCCAATTCCTTTGTGAATTTTGATGTGCCCTCCAACAGTATCGTGATTGGAAACCCGGGAAATATTATCGCCAATGCATATGCGACGGCCGGTTATATTGTCAACAGCAATTCAGAATACAATTATACGATAACGTCATCTTCTCTTTAACAGCGAACCGTTTTATTGCGCATTCCTCGTCTGCAATTTCCCGCAGATGCCGGCGGTAACGTGCGAACATCATCCTGGCAGTTCGCCTTTTTGTAGTCTTTCCTGTTTCTTTTCACACCGCAGGAAATCGCACGGCTTTTTTTCCAACTCTCTGTCGTTTGGGTTGAACGGTTAAAACAATCGAATTGGCGAAATGGATTGGCGAATGGCTGCAGTGCGTAGAATCGTCGGATGACAAAGGCATTAAAAAACTTCCTAAAGTATTTTTGGTAGTCCTTTTTACGTGAAAAACCTTATCCAGACACACATATATAAACGTGAGTATATACGTAAACGGCTTCTGTCCAAACAACGAATAACTGAAATCAAAAACTCATTTTTTTTATCGAACAAATATTTGATTTTAAAACATTCGGTGTGATATTTGTCTAGTGCGGCTTCGTCTACGATGTGTATTGATCGACTCGATATGTAGAGCAAAATTCACAGTAGAATAAACCTAAGCCAACTATGTTCCTATATTCTTTAAACTCTAAGATTCCAATGAAAACCATTTTGCTAGGTCTTTGCATTATAATTTTTTTTAATGCAAACGCAACGAACTACTACTTCTCCTCAACAACGGGGGATGACAGCAGAAGCAGTGCACAGGCCCAAAACCCTGCCACTCCCTGGAAAAGTATTAACAAGCTGAATGCTGTTTTAAGTTCAGTCGCTCCCGGCGACTCCATTCTGTTTAAACGGGGTGATGTTTTCTACGGAACAATGTCGATGAGCCGCTCCGGACTTTCCGGCAGCCCGATCGTTTTTGCGGGTTACGGTTCCGGCGCCAACCCGATCATCTCGGGTCTGACGAACATGAGCGGCTGGCGTTCGGTCGGCAACGGTCTTTACCAGACAACGTTATCCAATCCTCCCACTAATCAATTGATGATGGTGCTGTTCGACGGCGCCTTGCAACCCCTCGGCCGGTATCCCAAAGCAGGCAAAGGCCGCGACTCTTATTTCTATATTTCGACCCCGGATCCCATCTCCAGCACAACAACGATTAACTCGAATGGCATCGGTTCGGCCCCTTCATTTGTCGGTGGTGAACTGGTGCAAAAAAAGGAACAATGGGTAATTGACCGCAGCCTGATCACCTCGCAAAGCAGCAATACGATTGTTTCAACTCCGTATGTGAGCCCCGATCACCCAACAACGACGTATAAGAGCCTGTACAATCACGGTTTCTTTTTTCAGAACCACGTGAATGCTTGTACACAACTCGGCGACTGGTGCTACGATAACAATTCGAAGACACTGACCATGAATTTTGGTCTGAACAATCCAACCGATTATTCCATTCAGGCAGCTACCCTCGACAGCCTGCTTTTTGTGAACGGGCAAAGCAACCTGACGTTCTCAGGGTTGACGTTCATGGGAGGCAACCAGCACATTGTCAAGTTTAAAGACGCTTCCTACATCACGATCAAGAACTGCGATCTTTCGTTTTCCGGAGCCAACGGTGTGAGCATTGATAAAACCGGGTTTATAGAAAACACCAATCACAACACCATTGCCAATTGTAATATTCACGACATCAACAACAATGGTTTGGAATTAGCCGGTTCGATCTATTGGACCATTTCCGGGAACTACGTCCATGATATTGGCATGAATTCGGGCATGGGACTGAACGGCGACAGCCAGTACATCGGCGTTTTTAATGTCGGGTCCAACTCGGTTGTAGAATACAACAAAGTCGAGAACATTGGCTACTCTGGAATCTATTTCAGTGGAAGCAACACCATTGTTCGCAAAAACGAATTAAAAAATTATGTAGCCGTAAAATCAGACGGCGGCGGCATTTATACCTATGAAAATTCCGGTACTAACCGTTTGGTGGAAGGCAATGTCTGCCATGATGGAGTCGGCGACCACTACGGGATCAACGTTGATGAAACGAATCCCTTCATTGGCCAGGTACACGGCATTTACATGGATGGCAACACGGCCAACGTAACCATCCGGAACAACACCTGTTTCAACAATTCCCGCTCGGGTATTTGGCTGGGCAGCAATGCCAGCATTACCGTTACCGGCAACACGCTTTACAACAATGCCGTGGGCCAGATCTGTGCGCACGACATGAAAGCTGTATTCACAAACATGGTGGTTCGTAACAACATCCTCTTCGCGGTTACGCAAGAGCAGTTGTGTATGTCGGCCATTTTGCGTTCCAATTACTACACCAGCGCTTTTTCCATGGACAGTAACTTCTACTGTCGTCCCGTGTTTGAAGTGTCTGGCATCAACTCAAATGGTTATCCCAACAGCGGCAGCTATGTGAACTATCCCGATGGCGGTATCATCGAAGCCTATGATTTGCGGTTTTACTCGTTGGATACATGGCAGCAGCTTTCCGGCATGGATGCGCATACCCAAAAAACACCGGTTAGTATTTCAAGTCCCAGCGATATTCGTTTCGAATACAATGCATCCAACACGTCAAAGACGGTTTCTCTTGATGCGTCGTACATCGACATGAAGGGGCAAACCTATTCCGGCTCACTGACCCTGGCGCCTTACAGCTCCATTGTCATGGTGAAAACCAGCAGTCAGACACTGACCCAGAGTTTGGACTACCTGCCCATTCCCGGTAAGATCGAAGCCGAAAGTTATTATGCCGTTCAGGGTGCGGTTATGGAAAGCTGTAGCGAAGGCGGCAAAGACGCCAGTGGTTTTGGTCAGGGCTCTTACCTTGATTACAAAGTCAACGTAGCGTCGGCGGGCACTTACACATTTAACTTCCGCATTGCAGGCTGGGGCGGACAGTTCCAGGTAAAAAACATCGCCGGTACGTTGCTTAGCACCGTGAACGTGCCTTCGACCAACGGCTGGCAAACATGGAAGACAATCAGTTCGACTGTGACCTTACCTGCCGGCCAGCAGATCCTCCGGTTTTATGTAACTTCTCCGGGCTTTAATCTCAACTGGGCCGAAGCATTGAACAACAGTACACAGATGCAAAGCCAGGTGATTAACTTCCCGGCAATAGCAAACAAGCAGACGACAGATCTCGCTTTTGCTCTTTCGGCAACTGCCTCTTCAGGCCTGCCAGTTATCTACAACCTGGTAAGCGGGCCAGCCTCCATTGCCGGAAGTACGGTGACCCTTACCGGCGGCACTGGTACTGTAACCATTGAAGCTACGCAGTCCGGTAATGGTACCTACAGTGCTGCCACACCGGTACGTCAGAGCTTTTCGGTGAACTCAATTTCGTTGCTATCGCAAACGATCAGTTTCCCTGCTATTCCAAGTAAACAAACGACCGATCCGGCTTTCGCCCTTTCGGCAACGACTTCTTCCGGTTTGCCGGTTAGTTATAAAGTGGTGAGCGGACCGGCTACCATATCCGGCAGCACAGTGACGCTGGGCGGCACGGCAGGAACGGTAACGATCGAAGCATCACAATCCGGTAGTACATCCTACAACGCGGCAACACCAGTAACACAAAGTTTTTCGGTGTCAACTTCATCAACTTCTTCATCTGTCTCAACTTCCGGCTACCAACCCATACCGGGCAGAGTAGAAGCGGAAAGCTATTCTGCGATGCAGTGGGTGTTGCTGGAAAGCTGCAGCGAAGGCGGACAGGATGCCAGTGGTTTTGGCACCGGTTCCTGGATGGACTATAAAGTCAACGTTGCAGCGGCCGGAACCTACACCCTGAACTTCCGTGTTGCCGGTTGGGGGGGTGCGATGCAATTGCAAAATGCAAATGGGAATACCCTGGCCAGTATCAGCGTTCCATCAACCGGAGGCTGGCAGGTTTGGAAAACCATTAGTGTTTCCGTAAACTTGCCTGCGGGTCAGCAAACGCTGCGCCTGGCTGTAATAACCGGCGGCTTTAATTTCAACTGGTTCGAAGGCGTCAGCAGTGTAGCAGTACAACAAGCACAAACCATTTCCTTCCCGGCTATACCCAATAAACTCACCACCGATCCGGCTTTCACGCTTTCGGCTACGGCAACATCTGGCCTGGCAGTCAGCTACAGAGTGGTAAGTGGCCCGGCCACGGTTTCGGGAAGCACTGTAACCCTCAATGGTGTTGCAGGAACTGTAACAATTGAAGCGTCTCAGTCTGGCAATACATCATACACGGCCGCCACACCGGTTAGCCAAAGCTTTACCGTGACTGCACCGGTCGTCTCCGCATCAGGCTACCAGCCGATCCCCGGTAAGGTGGAAGCGGAAAGCTATTCGGCCATGCAATGGGTGTTGCTGGAAAGCTGCAGCGAAGGCGGTCTCGATGCCGGTGGTTTCGGTACGGGCTCGTGGATGGATTATAAAGTAAACGTCGCCTCGGCAGGTACCTATACACTCAACTTCCGTGTTGGTGGCTGGGGTGGCTCGATGCAAATACGTAATGCCGGTGGTACAGTATTGAACACGGTATCCGTTCCTTCATCGGGTGGCTGGCAAACGTGGAAGACCGTCAGTGCAACAGTGAACCTGGCCGCCGGTCAGCAGGTTTTACGCCTCTATGTTGTTGATGGTGGCTTTACGCTGAACTGGTTTGAAGGTGTGACCGCCAGTGCTTCTACCACAACTACGCTTCCAGATTACCAGCCGATCCCGGGCAAAGTAGAAAGCGAAAGCTATTCGGCGATGCAGTGGGTATTACAGGAAAGCTGCGCCGAAGGTGGACTGGATGTAGGTGGCTTTGGCACAGGTTCGTGGATGGATTACAAAATAAATGTGGCCGCAGCAGGTGCCTATACCTTAAACTTCCGTGTGGCAGGCTGGGGTGGTACCATGCAATTGCAAAACAGCTCAGGCTCGTTGACAGTCAGCATTCCGTCTACAGGCGGTTGGCAGGTTTGGAAAACGATCAGTGTGCCAGTTTCCTTGCAGGCCGGACCGCAAGTCCTGCGTGTATACATCGTAACCGGTGGATTTAACCTGAACTGGTTCGAAGGCCTGAGCAGCAGCAGCGGAACGACGGTTGGCGGTCCTGCACCAAAACTCGGCACGACGGCCGGCATGGATGCGACGACACCTTCAACAACAAGTTCGTTCAAATTGTATCCGGTTCCTGTGCAGAGCGAAATGACGCTTCAATTGAACAATGCATACACAGGCGCAGTACAGGTTTCCGTTGTGGATGCCGCCGGACGTACGCACAAAGAGTTCAGTCTGCAAAAGCAGGGACAGGAACTGATCCAACGCATTTCCGTTGGTGGCCTGACACCTGGCGTTTACATGTTGCAGGTGAAAATGAAGGACAAAATGGAAGCAAAATCTTTCGTTAAGCAATAAGAGGTTGTTATCCTCGCAACGAAGCTGCCCTGGTCAATTGGCCAGGGCAGCTTTTTTTTACTCCTGTTGGCGTTGAGTGATATGAAAAAAATAGAATCAGTTCGTTTGTTTTCCAACTATTTTATAATTACAGCCAGCCGTAACCGAAAAAGTTGAACCAGGAAAAAAATGCGGCGCGATTTTTTGTAACGGAATGTGTCGGATAGAAACCATCGAAAAAATGTTTGGTTTCTTCTCGTTAGATTTGTTCCTTTCGGTACAGCATCCCGAAACCTTCTGTTGTTTACTATAAAGAATTATCATTATGGGTCGTATCTCGTTTAGCCGTATTCTTCGTTTTTGTTTTGGTATCAGCGTCCTGTCATTGTTGGCCTCGTGTGCCTCGGTGAGCAAGGCGACGTATTTTAACGGGTTGAGCGATGGGGATGTGCAGCGGGCAGAGGAAGCTCTGGACCAGCCCATTCAAAAAAGCGATATTCTAAGCATTGGTGTCACCAGTCTGAACCCGGAGGCATCGGCTGTTTTCAATATGCCCAATTTACCGGCGGGGTCTTCCTTTAGCTCGGCGGGCACCTCGGGCCTAGCCAGCGCCTCGGGCTACCTGGTCAACAGCGAAGGGGTGATCCAGTTCCCGATGCTGGGCGCCATCAAAGCCGAGGGGATGACCAAAAAGTCACTGGCGGCTTACATTACACGCCAGCTTACGGAGAAAAAGCTCCTGTTGGATCCCATCGTTTCTGTGCGCCAGCTTAACTTCCATGTCACGGTGCTGGGTGAGGTGGGCAAGCCGACGGTGATCACCGTTCCTAACGAAAAGATCAACATCATGGAAGCCGTGGGCATGGCAGGAGACCTGACCCTGTATGCCAACCGCGACCGGGTACTCTTGATCCGCGAAGAAGGAGGACAGAAGATCGTGCGTCGCATCGATCTGACCTCACCGAGAGCCCTGTCCTCGCCTTACTATAACTTAAAGAACGGCGACATTATTTACGCGGAGACCAACACCTCCAAGATCCGGGCAACGTCGGAAAGCCGGCAATACCTGCCCATCATCATCAGCGCCCTTTCAGTCGTGGCCATCGCCCTCGACCGGATCTTACGATAGAACCACCTTCGGTGGACCGGTGAATCCGTTTCATGCATTTTGCCATTGGCGATCATTCGTTGCCCAGACATTCAGAAACTGTTCGCCTGGACAAGAAAGTTTTATTGCCGGTCACCCGGTGAAAGCAAAAAAACCGTTTCTTTAAGAACGCAAACCCGATCATTCATACAACATCTAACCATATGTTCATCACCATCGTGGCCGGTGCACGCCCCAACTTTATGAAAATTGCCCCCATTATCAAAGCCATCCAGGCTTCGAAAGAAAGGGGAAAAGAAATTTCTTACCGGCTGGTACACACCGGCCAGCATTACGATAAAAAAATGAGCGGCGATTTTTTCGAGCAACTGGGTATTCCCGAGCCGCACGCCAACCTCGGCGCAGGTGGTGGCAGCCAGGCAGAACAAACAGCCGCAATCATGACGAGTTTTGAAAAAGACCTCCTGGCGCACCGGCCAGACGTTGTGCTGGTGGTGGGTGATGTTACATCCACAATGGCCTGCACCATCACGGCAAAAAAACTCAATGTTGATGTTGTACACGTGGAAGCCGGCATCCGCTCGGGCGACATGACCATGCCCGAGGAAATCAACCGTATCGTCACCGACTCGATCTGCGATCATTTCTTCACCACCAGCGAAGCGGCAAACGGGCACCTTCGCAAAGCCGGCGTGGAAGACGGCCGCATTCACTTCGTTGGCAATACGATGATCGATACCCTTTACCAAAACCTCGATCGCCTCCAGCAACCCGAAATCTGGCAACAAAAAAAGCTGTCAGACAAAGGCTATTTTTTGATCACCCTGCACCGTCCCAACAATGTCGACGATGTGGCTAATCTAAAAAAACTGCTCGATACCATTCTGTCCCTGACCGGCGGACTTCCCGTTATCTTTCCCATTCATCCCCGCACAAAAAAGATCCTGGACAGCGTTGGCTATGCCAACGACAACCTGGTGCAGGTCGATCCCATGGGCTATCTTGAATTCATTTACCTGGTTCAACACGCCAAAGCCGTTATCACCGACTCGGGCGGCATCACTGAAGAAACGACCGTATTGGGTGTGCCCTGTTTGACCTTACGCAATTCGACCGAGCGGCCCGAAACCGTCAGCATCGGAACCAATGAACTGGTCGGCACAGACCCCGAAAACCTCCGGCCGTATTTGCACAAACTGCAAGGCGGCACCTGGAAAGCTGCCGGCATTCCGGACCGCTGGGACGGTAAAACATCGGAGCGAATCGTTGCCCGGTTGCTGGACATCTACGGACGGAAAAAGTCGGCCAGCCCCGAAACCGTTCTCGTCGCGTAACAGCAATTGCGACAATACCTGTTCTGCTTTTTCGTTCATTTATTGCCTGTGTGCTTGCATGCAGCCGGGTCGGTATGGCTGTCTGTTGCCTTTGGAAAATGGTTACCGGTGGCAAGGCGGAAAATCCGTTCCGCCTTGCCTGCATTCACACGGCAAAACTTTCTTCCGTTTGAACCCGGAAAAAAATTATTTTGAGCCGATGCAGGACACCATTCTTTCACGCCTCGAAGCCGCACGAAAAGAGTTGCTTGACCTTGGGCTTCGCAATCCGCTGATTCATTACAAAGGTTCGAAGGCCAGGGGACTTCGGATCGTCAACGAAAATGCGGCGGATGTCTACCGCTTTTTGGTGGAAGACGGAAAGGCGATGACCTTTGCGGCGCTCCCCGAAATGGTAGCCGCTGCGCCGAATGAAAACGATGATTCAACCGCCTGGCCGCAAAACGTTTCGGACAACAAACTGCAAACAACCGAAACGGAAGAAACACTTCAACACAAGCTGCTGAACACATTTTACACGGCAAGAACCAGCCTTGAAGAACAGGGCGTGAACACGCTTTTTCTTGCCCTCGGCATGCTGCAATGGTACGAATCCGATTCGTCTTCGGAAGCACGATCTGCTCCGCTGGTTTTGGTGCCGGTCACGCTGGAACGGTCGAGTGCAAGGGAACGTTTTCGCCTTCGGTATTCGCAGGAAGAAGTGGGGCACAACCTCTCGCTGCAGGAAAAACTCAGGGCAGAATTTGGCCTGGCAATTCCCAACCTGCCGGACGACGAAAGCTGTGACATCGCCAATTATACCGGGCAGGTAGCTGAAGCGGTTAGCAGCCAACGGCGATGGATGGTGGTGGACAATTCCATTGAGCTCGGTTTTTTTTCCTTCGGCAAATTCATGATCTATCATGACCTGGACAATGCAGAATGGCCGAAGGATGAACAGCCGATACAGCACCCTGTTTTGCAAAGTTTGTTTTATACCGGTTTCAGGGATGCGCAACCCACTGCCGGGGATGACGCATTTATCGATACCGAAACGCCGGCCGATGAACTGCTCCAGGTTGTGGATGCCGACAGCTCGCAGATCCTTGCCATGCTGGCGGTGAACGAAGGCAAAAACCTGGTAATCCAGGGACCGCCCGGCACGGGTAAATCGCAGACGATCACCAATATTATTTCCAATGCCATCGGCCAGGGAAAAAAGGTCCTTTTCGTTGCCGAAAAACTGGCAGCACTGGAAGTGGTGAAGCGGCGCATGGACAATATTGGCCTGGGGGAAGCCTGCCTGGAATTGCACAGTCATAAAGCCAACAAAAAAGAGTTGCACCAGGAGCTGAAACGAATCCTCGAATTGGGCAAACCGGCCGTTCAGAAACTGCAGGAAGAGGTGGCGCTCCTGGCCCTGCACAAAGAAGAAATCAACGCCTATTGTCTGGCCGTAAACAGCGAGATCAAACAAAGCGGTTTGTCGGTTCATGATATCTATGGCCGTCTGATCAATATCGAACAGCAACAGGGCGCCGCTGAACTGCCCGTGATCAATCTGCCGGATATTCATCACTGGAACGCCTTGCAACAACAGGGCGCTGAGGCGATGGCCGAACGCATCCAGGCAAGATTAATGGAGATGGGCGTGCCGTCGGAACTTTTGTTCTGGGGAACCGGGCGGAGAGTGGTGTTGCCGCAGGAGTTGGCGCAACTGAAAACAACGTTGGCCGATGCCGGTGCCGCTGTGGATGCTCTTCGTTCTGTAAGTGCGGAACTGGCGCAGGCAACCGGCATGCAGTCTCCTGCCAACCGCGACGCAGCACTGAAGTTGCTTTCGCTTTTGCAACTGGCGGCCATCCGGCCCGACCTGCGTGCTGTTGCAATTGAAAGCAAGGCCTGGGTTGAACAAAAGCCGTCAATTGATGCATTCCTGCTTGCAGGAAAGCGCCTGGCCGCCTTGCACAACGCATATGAAGAAAATTTTTTACCGGAAGCCTGGGGCCTTGATGCACTGACCGTGCGAAGCGAACTGAAAACGCACGGCGAAAAATGGCACCGCTTTCTTGTTGGCTCCTACAAATCCGCGGTGAAACAACTCCGTGCAGTGTGCAAAAACGAATTGCCCAAAGACAATGCCGAACGGCTAAAATACGTAGAGGATATTCTGGAAGCCAAGCGTCTGCACGAAGCAATCGGTGCGCAAAGTGAAATAGGCGAAGAACTCTTTGGGCGGCGCTGGCAAAAGGAAAAATCGGACTGGAACAACCTGGAGGAAGTTGCCGCTTACCTGCAGACCGTTCACCAGCAGGTTGCCGATGGTACCTGCCCGGTTGAAATACTGTCTTATCTCGCACAGCACAAGGACCCGGAAATTGCAAGACGCGGTCATGCCTTGTTGCTGGATGCGTTGAACGAGCAGGGCAAGCAGTTGAACAGGGTGGTCGAAGCCTTGCAACTGAACGAGGCCCTTCGTTTTGGCGGCCCCCTTGTGCAACAGCCGTTCCTGGTACAAAAGCAAATCCTCGCAGCGTGGCAGGAAGGCCTGCCCGAATTGCAATCGGCCGTTTCCTGGAACAACCTTTCCGACACAGCAAGAGAAAGCGGCTTCGTCTTCCTCGTTGAATCCTCTGTTCGCTGGAAAGAAGCAAGCAATTTTCTGAAAACTGCCCTTCAAAAAACCTGGTACAGCCACTTGCTGAAAGTGGCTCTTTCTGAATTTCCCGCACTGCGCAAATTTGAACGGGCCAGCCATGAAGAAGTGATCCGGCAGTTTCGTCGTCTCGATGTATTGAACCTTCAATACAACCGGGCAAAAGCGGCATTGAAACATTGGGAAGCCTTGCCAACGCTGGAAGCCGGCGGGCAAATGAGCGTATTGAAAACGGAGTTCAACCGCAAAGCCAGGCACCTGCCCATTCGCCGGCTGATGCAGGACGCGGGGCTTGCCATCCAGGCCATTAAGCCAGTGTTCATGATGAGCCCTTTGTCCATTGCCAATTTTCTTTCGCCGGGTGCGCTGGCATTCGACCTGGTGATCTTTGACGAAGCCAGCCAGGTACGACCTGTGGAGGCACTGGGTGCCTTGCTTCGCGGCAAACAATTGGTGGTGGTAGGCGACAGCAAGCAGTTGCCACCTACCGCTTTTTTCGATACCCTCAATGACAGCGACGAAAGAGATGAAGAAAACATTACGGCCGATATGGAAAGCATCCTGGGTTTGTGTGATGCGCAGGGTGCACCGCAAAAAATGTTGCGTTGGCATTACCGCAGCCGCCATGAATCGCTTATCCGGCTGTCCAACCACGAATTCTACGAAAACAAGCTCGTGGTCTTTCCCAGCCCCGGATCGAACAGCCGCATGGGACTTGTGTTTCACTACCTGGCTGATACGGTTTACGATCGTGGTGGCACAAGAACCAATGCACGGGAGGCCGAGATCGTGGCACAGGCCGTGATGGAGCATGCCCGGTTGCATGGCAGGCAAAGCCTTGGTGTGGTGGCATTCAGCTCGGCACAACGCGAAGCCATCCAGGACGCACTGGAGCAAAAACGCAAGGAAAATCCCGATCTCGAAAACTTTTTCAGCACGGCGAAAGAAGAACCCTTCTTTGTAAAAAACCTGGAAAATGTACAGGGCGATGAACGGGATGTTATGTTCCTTTCGATCGGGTACGGTCGTACAAAGGAAGGATACGTCAGCATGTCCTTTGGTCCGCTGAACAACGACGGCGGCGAAAAGCGGCTCAACGTTTTAATTACCCGGGCCAAACAGCGTTGCGAAGTGTTTACCAATATCACCGCGGCCGACATCGATACGGCCCGCACGGGTAGCCGGGGTGTGCGAGCCTTGAAAAGTTTTTTGCACTATGCCCAGCACGGCAGCCTGCACCTGGCGGAAGTCACAGGCAAAGAGGCGGATAGCCCATTCGAGGAAATGGTTGCCACACAATTGCGTGGGTTGGGTTATACCGTGCACCAGCAAGTCGGCTCGCAGGGCTTTTATCTCGACCTGGCTATCGTCGATCCGGGCCACCCGGGCCGTTATTGGCTGGGTATTGAATGCGACGGCGCCGCCTACCATTCGGCCCGTTCGGCAAGAGACCGCGACCGCCTTCGCCAGCAGGTACTTGAAGGCATGGGCTGGCGCATTCACCGCGTTTGGAGCACCGATTGGTTTCGCCATCCGGAAAAGGAACTAAAGCGCCTTGTTGAAGCCATTGAAAAAGCCAAACTGGTATCCCACCTGCCGAACGATCCCGGCGACGAACTGACGATCGAACGGGCTATTGTACGGGAATCCCAGGATGATGATGAAGTGACGACCTACCAGGCTGCCACGCTTTCCGCTGAAATTGCAGCCAGGGAACTGCAGCAGCACAGCATGGGAAAACTGGCCGGCTGGATTGAAGACGTGGTAAAAAAAGAAAGCCCGGTTCATTTCGACGAAATGGCCAAACGGATGGCAGAAGCAGCCGGCATTACACGGGTGGGTTCGCGAATCAGGAGTCAGTTGCAGTTGGCGGCAAAATTTGCCGAAGGCGGCGGCAAGATCAAAACCAGGGGCGAGTTTCTGTGGGACCCGGAAATGAAAACTCCGGTCATCCGCAACCGTGCAAACCTGCCGGCTTCGTCCCGCAAATTCAAATACATTGCACCGGAAGAACTGGAATTGGGCGTGGAAAAAGTAGTACGGGAATCCATCGCTATCCAACCCGAAGCGGCTGTGGCCTATATTGCACGGCTCTTCGGCTTTACACGCATCACCGAAGAAATCCGCGATGAGATCCTGGCGTGCATCGAACAGAACCTTACACAAAAGCGCCTGCAAAAAGAAAACGGTTTGCTGAAACTGGCCTGAGCACAGCACGTATGAGCGTGACAAGGTGGGGTGTGCACATTCTTTGCAGCGCAAAGGAAAAAACACACGATGGCAAACGCACGAATCACAAACGAGACAATCCTGTCGGACGAGAAGTATACCTTCAAACGAATCGATTTTGACCTGCAGAAAAAAAACGGCGATTGGCAATCGCAAAAACGCGAAGTTTTCGACCATGGTAACGCGGTGACGGTACTGCTGTACAACCCCGAGGAAAAAACCGTTCTCCTCACAAAGCAATTCCGGATTGCGACCTACGTCAATGGAAACGCCGACGGCATGTTGCTGGAAACGCCGGCCGGGCTGCTGGATGAAAACGAGTCGCCGGAAGAAGCCATGCTGCGGGAGATCAGGGAAGAAACGGGTTATGCGTTGACCAGTGTACAAAAAGTGTTTGAAGCCTACAGCACCCCCGGTTCGGTAACGGAGCTGATTCATTACTTTGTGGCCCCTTATCGAAAAGACCAAAAACAAGGAGAGGGCGGAGGACTGGAAGAAGAAGGTGAAGACGTTACCGTGGTGGAATTGCCCTTTGCCGAAGCCGTGCAAATGATGAATAACGGAAGTATTCGTGACGCCAAAACCCTGCTGCTGCTTCACTATGCCTTGTTGAAAAAACTAGTGGGGGAGAGTTCACTCTAGCCGGGTAACAGCATCCGAAAACGGAATATTCTTCCTTTGCGTTTCTTTTACCCAACGATTTTGTATTGCTTGCAAGGAGTACGTACAACTTATGCACATAACCGGGCAAACAATCGCTGCCATCGGGTGAGAAAGGGGCTGCTTTTCATTCACGCCCTATCTTTGAGCCATGCTAAAAATCGGTGTATTTGGAACGGGTTACCTGGGAAAGTTTCATTTGAACAACTGGAAAGAGATCAGCGACGTGACCGTCGTTGGTTTTTTCGACCCGAATGATGCGATCGCAAAAGATGTGGAAGGACGGTATGGCCTGAAGCGGTTCGACAACGAAGACGAATTGATTGATGCCTGCGATGCCATTGATGTGGTCACACCGACGCAGTATCATTTTGCACTTTGCGAAAAGGCAATCAAAAAAGGCCGCCACGTGTTCGTGGAAAAGCCCATGGCGCATACGATCGATGAAGCAAAAGAACTGGTGAAGCTGGTGCAGGAGTCAAAGATCAAGTTCCAGGTGGGTCATGTGGAGCGGTTCAACCCCGCTTTCCTTGCCGCACAACCGCTAAAGCTGTCGCCGATGTTTATCGAAGTGCATCGCCTGGCGCAGTTCAATCCTCGTGGTACGGAGGTCAGCGTCATTCTCGACCTGATGATTCACGACATCGACGCAATCTTAAGTCTGGTGAAAAGCGATGTCAAAAATATTTCGGCCAGCGGCGTGGCGGTGCTGACCGATACACCGGATATTGCCAATGTGCGCATTGAATTTGACAACGGCTGTGTGGCCAACCTCACCTCAAGCCGGATCTCCATCAAGAAAATGCGCAAGATGCGCCTCTTTCAAAAAGACGCTTATATCTCGATCGATTTCCTTGAAAAGAAAACGGAAGTGATCCGGCTGAAAACGGAAGAAGACCAGAATGCCTTTGCCTTCGACCTGGAAACGCCGGCCGGCACCAAGACGATTGCAGTTCTCAACCCGCCTGTGCCGGATGTCAATGCCATTCGCCGGGAACTGGAGGAATTTGTCAGCGCTATCCGGAGTGACAAGCAGCCGGTGGTCAATGAAATTGACGGTTTCCGGGCACTTGAGGTAGCCCACCAGATCCTGCAAAAAATTGGTCACAACCAGACGGCCCAATAACCGGATGGCAAGGAAGAAATTCATTCAGCCCTTTTGGTATGCGGTAGCCGACTATTGCAGCGCCGCCATAGCCTGGGCTGTTTTTTACTTTGCCCGTAAAACGTACCTGGCGGAACCCTACACGATCAATTATAAATTCTGGCTTGGCGTGCTTGGTATACCGGCAGGATGGATCATACTGTATGCACTCATCGGGTCTTACCATTCGATTTACAAAAAATCGCGTCTGTCCGAAGCAACCAATGCCTTCGTTTGTGCGCTGATCGGTTGCACGGTCCTGTTTTTCCTTTTTCTCATCGACGACCGGAAAACCAGCAACAATTATTACTACACCAGTTATTTTACCCTCCTCGGGCTGCAGTTGTTTTTTTCCATTACCGGACGAATGATTGTCCTGAACACAGCAAAAAAGCAGTTGACTCAAAAGACCATCCAGTTCAATGCCATCTTGGTGGGACCGTCGTCCCGTGTCATCAATGTATACCGCGAAGCGCAGGCTCACCTGGCTGCCGAAGGGTTCAAGATTGTGGGTTTTGTCAGTACCGCTAACGGGAGAAACGGCGTACAAAAAGACCTCCCGTTACTTGGTGACAGCAACAGCCTGGAGCAGGTGATTGATGCATACAAAGCCAACCTTGTGGTACTGGCTGTTGACAAAAACGACCCGGCCCTGTTGGAAGACCTGCTGGTGCGGCTTTCCGAAAAAGATGTCGCTATCAAAATCGAAGCGGGCACGATCGATATTCTTTCCGGCACGGTGCGAACCGCCAACGTAATGGGAGCGGTGCTAACGGACCTACTTACCGGTCTGATGCCGGACTGGCAGTTGAATATCAAACGGGTCATCGACGTACTGGCAGCTTTTTTTGCGTTGGTCCTTTTGCTGCCGCTGTTGGTTTATATTGTCTTGCGGGTGGGCTTGTCATCAAAAGGAAGCATTTTTTTTTCACAGGAAAGAGTTGGCTACAAAGGCAAGTCGTTTCGCCTGTACAAATTCCGTTCGATGTACATGGATGCAGAAAAAAATGGCCCGGCACTTTCATCCGACCATGATCCCCGCATTACACCATGGGGAAAAGTGATGCGCAAATGGCGGCTGGATGAATTGCCCCAGCTTTGGAATATCCTGCGCGGCGACATGAGCCTGGTGGGTCCGCGGCCGGAGCGGCGTTTTTACATTAACCAGATCATTGCCCAATTTCCCTATTACAAATACCTGCTGAAGGTGAAGCCTGGTTTAACGTCGTGGGGCATGGTGCAATTCGGTTATGCCGAGAACGTAGCGCAAATGATCGAGCGGAGCAAATTCGACCTGGTGTATATCGAGAATATTTCGCTGCTGCTTGATTTTAAAATCATGTTGCACACGTTGCGGATCATTTTTTCTGGAAAAGGCAAGTAGGCGACCACCGCATTACCTTGAAGTCTCCCCGCCCTCCAAGGGAGGGAGTGGCATTTACACAGACCCTTGCTTTTGCACGATACTTCAAAGCCTTCATCGGTCATTTTGATGGAGGCTTTTTGCTGCCGTTTGGCGTCCCCGCTAACGGCTTTTTCTTTTGCCCCGAAGGAACATCCTGTTAATAGAAACAAGAATAGAGGGAGAAACAAATCTCCGCAGGAGCGATATATTTTATGGTGCCAGCAACAGAATAGCCATGAAGCTTCCGTTGCACAGTTTATCCTGACAAGGAAGGGCTCCATTCATCGTTCGGAACACGGATGGACAAAAAGAATTCCATCCCTTCAAGGGATGGCGTCTCTACGGATAGATAAGAATCCTGCCCAAGCAGGCCCTGTGCCCGGAATTTCCCTCTCCTTGAGGAGAGGGTTAGGGTGAGGTGTATATTTGCCTCCATGTTTACCAACTACGCCTTCACCGCTGCTGAACGATTTATGCGTTATGTGCAAATCGACACGCAAAGCAATCCACTTTCAGACTCGCACCCCACGTCTGAAAAGCAAAAAGACCTGTCGCGGTTATTGGTAGACGAACTGAAAGCAATGGGAATCCGCGACGCCGAAATGGATGAATGGGGTTACGTGTATGCAACCATTCCCGCCAATACCGACAAGGATGTCCCGGTCATTTGTTTTTGTGCCCACGTGGACACGGCACCGGATGCCAGCGGTACCGGTGTAAAACCCATCCTGCACAAAAATTATAGGGGTGAGGATATCGTACTTCCCGGCGACAAAACGCAGGTTCTTCGCAAAGCCGATTTTCCCTATCTTGAAAAATTGATTGGCCATGATCTCATAACGGCAAGCGGCACGACCCTCCTGGGAAGCGACGACAAAGCCGGTGTGGCAGAAATAATGGACGCTGCCCATTTTTTACTAGCGCATCCTGATGTAAAGCACGGCGCCGTGCGGCTGCTTTTTACTCCCGACGAGGAAGTGGGAAAGGGCACGGCAAACGTTAACATGCAAAAACTGGGTGCGCATTTCGGTTATACGCTGGACGGTGGCGAGGCAGGCTCGCTGGAAGACGAAACGTTCAGTGCCGACGGCGTGCACTTGGTCATACACGGTGTCATTACTCACCCTGGTTATGCAAAGGGCAAGATGGTCAATGCGCTCAAAATTGCCGGCGATGTGCTGGCCTCCCTGCCACGTGCCGAACTCTCTCCCGAAACGACCGAAGGCAAACAGGGCTTCATTCATCCTGTGCGTGTAGACGGTATTGCCGAAAAGGCCACCATCGATTTTATTATCCGTGACTTTGTAACCGATGGACTGAAAAAAAAGGAAGATTTCTTGCTGGGCATTGTGGAAATGGTGATGGAAAACTATCCTGCAGCCACGTTCGAATTTCACGTGACGGAACAGTATCGTAACATGAAAGAAGTGCTGGACCAGTACCCGCAGGTCGTGCAGTTTGCCAGGGAAGCGATCGAACGCAGCGGCCTTCCGTTGAAAATGGAAAGCATCCGTGGCGGTACCGACGGTAGTCGCCTTTCGTTTATGGGATTGCCTTGTCCTAACCTCTTTGCCGGTGAACAAGCCATCCACTCCAAGCTCGAATTCATCTCGGTGCAGGACATGAACAAAGCGGTGGTAACCATTGTCCATTTAACCACCATCTGGGAGGAGAAAGGCGTTGGTGTCAGGAATCAGTCAGCATTTGACAGCGTACCAAAAAGCCGGTAGATCGTTCTCATTTGCTAAATGTTAATTGCCATTCGCCGATTGGTGATTGTCGTTACCTTTAGTTGGTGAGATGGTTGCTGCCGATATGTTTTCTTTTCTTCCCGTTTTTACTCCGTGCGCAAAACCTCCTGATGAACGGCGGCTTTGAAGAGGAGAATATTTGCTCGGAATACCAGAAAAATTGTGCGCCGGAAGGGTGGATATCTACATCGCTTTACGCCGATTATTATTTTGATGACGCTCCCAACGCTTACGAAGGATCGCATTTTGTCGGGATCGTGCTGGCCGATTCGAGCAGGCCGTCGGGCCGGAATTTTTTGCGCAGCCGGTTGCTTTGCGGCTTGCGAAAAGGGGAGAAGTATAAACTTGATTTTTCGATCCGGTCCCTGCACAATGTCTTTGATTCGATCGGCATTTATTTTTCTGCCAACGATTTTTTATACCAAAAGGAAAAACTTCGCAACACGCAACCGCAGCTTTTTTTGCGCAGTGCCGGACTGCAGCCGTCGAAGGAATGGCAAAAAGTCTCCCTCGTTTATACCGCGGACGGGGCCGAAAATTTTATCGTTCTTGGCGATTTTAAAACGAAGGTCCATGATCTGTCGGGGCGCCGCGACCTGGGAAAGAGCTATTATTTTTTTATCGACAGCATTAGCCTTACGCCGCTGAATCCGCGGGAGCAACTTTGCGCCGCAGCCGACAGCGTTAAAGAAGAAGAATACAACTTCAGCGTCCGGCACAGCATGCTGGACCGGTTGATGTACGTAAACACCAAAAATCCACCGCCGGTGGAGCCTTTGCCCAAAACAACCCTGCAGCGCATAGACACCTTGGTAATTCCCGATGTGCTATTTGCCACCAACAGCTATGCCCTGGGCGAAAAAGCGAAGACTTTACTGGATGCCTTTGTTACAAGAACAAAATCCTACCAGGTTGACTCACTGGTTGTGGAAGGCCATACCGACAACCAGGGTTCGCTTTCGCTCAACCAAACGCTGTCAAGGAACCGGGCGGAGTCGGTTGCGGCTTATCTTTCTCCTGCCTTTCGCAGTGCGGTGTTCACGAGGGGCTGGGCCAGTGAGAAGCCGGTCGCAGACAACCGTCTGGCTGAAGGAAGGCAAAAGAACAGGCGGGTAGAAATTTATGTTTATGTTCGTGAATAGATTTGTACTCTTTCCAGCGATAAAAAGAAATTTGACTGTCAACTTTTATAACCAAAACAATAAGCCATGATACTACTTCAGGATAATGCAAATGGAATCGCCGGTTTTTTAGTGAATTTCTGGTGGCTGATTCTTCTGTTACTCATTGTTTTCAGCGGTCTGTTTACCATCAACCAGGGTTATATCGGTGTGATCACCATGTTCGGGAAATACCGGCGCCCGGCAAGACCCGGATTGAATTTTAAAATACCGTTCCTGGAACAGGTGTACAAAAAAGTGTCCATTCAAAACCGCTCGGTAGAGATGGAGTTCCAGGCTGTGACCCAGGACCAGGCCAACGTGTATTTTAAAAGCATGTTGCTGTACGCCGTGCAAAATGCCGATGAAGAAACGATTAAAAGAGTCGCATTTAAATTCATTTCCGACCGCGACCTGATGCAGGCCCTGGTACGGACCATTGAAGGAAACATCCGCTCGTTTGTGGCAACGAAGCGGCAGGCCGAAGTGCTGGCACTGCGCAAAGAGATCGTGGAATACGTAAAAGTGGAAATCGATCATACGCTGGAAGAATGGGGCTATCACCTGATGGACCTGCAGATCAACGACATCACCTTCGATAAGGCCATCATGGATTCGATGAGCAAAGTGGTGGCGTCGAACAACCTGAAAGCGGCCGCGGAAAACGAAGGGCAGGCGCTTCTCATTACCAAGACTAAAGGAGCTGAAGCAGAGGGCAATGCCATCAAGATCGCAGCGGAGGCCGAACGCGAAGCCGCACGTTTGCGTGGCCAGGGTGTAGCGCTTTTCCGCCAGGAAGTGGCCCGTGGTATGACAGAAGCCGCAGAGCAAATGAAACAGGCGAATCTCGATACCAATGTCATCCTGTTCAGCATGTGGACCGAAGCCGTGAAAAATTTTGCGGAGTATGGCAAAGGCAATATCATCTTCCTCGATGGCAGCGCCGATGGGATGGAAAAAACCATGAAGCAAATCCAGGCTTTGATGGTAAAACAAGCCGGAACCCCGATCGATGGGGAACGACTGATGCGGTAACAGAAGGTAACGTATAGGAGTAGGGACTTGGAATACACAAACTCTCCATACGCTGCTCTCACGGATTAAAACGTTAAATGTCGCCGGGAAGGCGGCATTTTTTATGGCTGCTTTTTATCATTGTAAAATATAAAGCGCTAAATCCCGTTATTTTTACCCAAAAGAAGATCCGCATGTTTCAATTGTTTTTTCTCTTGCAAGCCGATACGGCGACCCAACTGGCAGTTCAGAGTACAACTGCGAAGGAAAAAGGCGTAAGCTTGATCGAATTGTTGCAATTGGGCGGTTGGATCATGATCCCGCTGGCAGCTTTATTCCTGATCACCATCTTTGTTTTTTTTGAGCGTTACCTGTCCATCCGGAAGGCTTCCACGACAGAAGGCAATTTCATGAACATCATCCGCGATCATATTGTGAACGGGAACGTAACGGCGGCCCGGAGCTTTGCCAAAAACACCAACAACCCGGTTGCCCGCATTATCGACAAAGGCATCCAGCGTATCGGCAAGCCCATCGAAAACATTGAAAGGAGCATGGAAAGTGTTGGGAAGCTGGAGATTTTTAACCTGGAAAGAAACCTGTCCATTTTGTCGCTGGCAGCAGGTATTGCGCCCCTGCTTGGTTTTTTGGGAACCATTATCGGGATGTTCCAGTTGTTTTACAGTCTTGCCACTGGTGGCGATTTTACCATTCAGACCATGGCCAATGGTATTTATACAAAAGTGATCACGTCGGCAACGGGTTTGATTGTTGGTTTGCTGGCCTATGTTGCGCATAATTTTTTGACCACGCAGGTCGACAAAACCGCCTACAAAATGGAAGCGGCAAGCGCTGAGTTCCTGGATATTTTGCAGGAGCCCACTCGCTAAGGAAAGGCCGTTTTATTTTAAATGTTTTTTTGTTTCTTATGAACATCCGCAGAAAATTACGAGCCCATACCGAAGTGCATACAGGTCCGTTGAACGACATCCTGTTTATCCTTCTTTTGTTCTTCCTGATCACTTCCACGCTGGCCAATCCAAACCTGATTAAAGTAAACAATCCAAAAGGCTCAAAAGACACCAAGGCAAAGCAGGACATCATTGTCTCAATCGACAAAGACCATAACTTTTTTATCGGTTCGTCGCGGGTGCAGGGACCAATGATTGATTCAATGGTCAAAGAACACATCATCAAGGCCAAGCAAAAAGTGGATACGCCATCCGTGGTGATCAACGCCGATACCATTGCGTATTATGGCGAAGTGTTCCGCATCATGCGCATTGCCAAACAAAACGGCGCCAAGGTGGCGGCGTTGGTGAAGTAGAAACTTCCAGCCTGTCCTTCTAAAGGGAAACCATTTGCAGTACAAATATTGCAGCCTCCCCAAACCCCTCCAGGGAGGGGCTTACAACGTCACAGACCCTTGCTTTTACACGATACTTCAAAGCCTCCATCATACATTTTGATGGAGGCTTTTTGCTGCCGCTCGGTGTCCCCGCCAACGGCTTTTCTTTCGCCCCGGAGGGGCATCCTGTTAATAGAAAGAAAGAACAATCGAGAGAACAAAGCTCCGTAGGAGCGGCATATTTTTTCTTTTGCTGCCAGCAGCAGAATTGCCATTGAGATTGTGTTGCGTCGCACTCTTCAGCGTTCGGAACGCAGCCGGATAAAAAAGAATTCCATCCCTCGAAGGGATGGAATTCCTCGAAATAGAAAAGCATCTTGCCTTAGCCGCACAGGAGTACCGGCTAAACCCCTCTACCGGAAGAGATGACCTTCACCATCCGATCTTTTCCCTGCATGTCTTTTCGCAACTCCACATCCCGGTAGCCTTCCCTGTAAAACAAGTCGACGACTTCTGTTGAAAGGTCTTCGTGGATCTCAAGATAGATCGAGCCATCTTCAGCAAGCCGGCTTTTGGCAAACTGCGCAATGGCTTTGTAAAAAAGCAGCGCATCGTCAGTCGGTACAAACAGTGCCGTATGCGGTTCGAAATTCAGCACGTTGGGCCGCATGGTTTCTTTATCACGCAGGGGTATGTACGGCGGGTTGCTGACAAGGATATCGACAGTGGGCAGTGATTTTTGCTGTGATTCATCCAGGAAATTGGTTCCCTGGAAATCAACGCGGATGTTTTGTGAGGCTCCGTTCCGCCGCGCCACGTTCAGGGCTTCTTCGCTGCTGTCGCAGCCCCATACTTCCGCTTTTGGCAGGACCTTTTTTAAAGCCAGGGCGATGCACCCGCTGCCGGTGCCAACGTCCAGAATTTTTAATTCCGTTGTGGCGTCGGCCTGCATGGGACCGCGTTCGAAAACGGCGAGGCCTTTGTTTTTGACATCCCGCACGATCCATTCAACGAGTTCTTCCGTTTCGGGACGCGGAATCAAAACAGCATTGTCGACATACAGTTCCATGTCGTAAAACCAGGCCTTGTTGAGCACGTACTGAACCGGCTCGTATTGCTGCAGGCGGGAAAGACAGTTCCTGAGTTTTTCTTCCTGTTCTGCTGAAAGTGCGAAGTTTTTATTCAGGAGAAGGAAGGTTCGCGATTGCGTGGTACAGTCTTCCAGCACAAGTTGTGCTATCGCCGCCCGTTCGTCCGCATCATAAATTTCGCGTAAGCCTTCCCGGATGAATGAATGCGCTTCGCCGATTTTCATGCGCCAAACTTAAACCATTCTTTATTTTTGAATCTCCCAGTTTGTCTTGACTCCACACGAACGATACATGTTGCGATGCCTGCACCTGGCCCGTCAAGCCAGTGGCGACGTGGCACCCAATCCAATGGTCGGGGCAGTTTTGGTCTATGAAGATGAAATCATTGGAGAAGGCTATCATAGAGTATATGGGCAGGCCCATGCCGAAGTCAACTGTCTTGCTTCGGTAAAAGAGGCGCACCGCCACCTGGTTCCACAAGGCACCCTTTATGTTTCGCTTGAGCCCTGTGCCCATTTTGGTAAAACGCCGCCGTGTGCCGACCTCATCATCCGCGAAAAGATTGCCAGCGTTGTAGTCGGTTGCCGCGATCCATTTCCCGAAGTCAATGGAAAGGGGCTTGAAAAATTGCAGGCAGCCGGTGTGCAGGTGACCAGTGGTGTGCTCGAAAGGGAATGCCGCGACCTGAACCGGCGATTTTTTACGTTTCATACCCAGCACCGTCCATACATCGTGCTGAAATGGGCGCAGTCGATGGACGGCAAACTTGCCCACGCCGATTACAGCCGTGTACGGATCAGCAACGACTACTCCAACCGCATTGTGCATAGATGGCGCAGCGAGGAAATGGCCATTGTTGTCGGCACCAATACAGCTTTGTTCGACGATCCTTCGCTGACAACACGCCTTTGGCCGGGAAAGAATCCTATCCGCGTTGTCGTGGACATGAACCTCCGTCTGCCTTCAACTTTAAAGCTTTTTAACGGCGCCATTCCGACCGTTGTTTTCAACCGTCATCGACATACGCTTCCTTTTGAAAAAATCAGTCGTGACGATTTCGTTTCGATTGGCGTGGCCTATTACCAGGTGACGGAAGACACGAGCCTGGTTCACCAGATGCTGAACGGTTTGTATCAAATGGGCGTTCAAAGTATCCTGGTCGAAGGCGGTACGCAACTGCTGCAATCTTTTTTAGATGAATCGCTTTGGGACGAAGCCCGGGTAATTACAAACGAACAGTTGCTGCTTGGCGAAGGGTTGCCTGCCCCGCAGTTGCAGGGGGGAACGCTGGTACAGGAAGAAACCCTTTTTTCCGATCGCATTCACTGGTTTCGCCGCAACCCGCGCTGACCAACCGAAATCTTTGCCTTCAATTCTTTCCGCAAACCTACCTTCGCGGCCGCGAATGACACACTACAACACCATTGAGAAGCCTTCGCAGGCGGAGTACAAGGACAGGGGCAGCCGGTTCCTGGCCTATGCATTTCCCATTCAAAGCGTCGATGATTTTAAAAAAGAACTCAAAGTTTTAAAAGACGAACATCCAAAAGCCGTGCACCATTGCTTTGCGTATCGCCTTGGCTCTGATGGAACCAATTTCCGGGCGAGCGACGACGGCGAACCTTCCGGATCAGCCGGTAAACCCATCCTGGGGCAGATCGACAGCAAGGGTCTTACCAACACGGCCGTGGTGGTAGTGCGGTATTTCGGCGGCACCCTGCTTGGCGTGCCGGGTCTCATTACAGCCTACAAAACGGTTTCTTCCCTTGCTTTGCAGCTAACGCCAATCGTTGAAAAGCCCGTACTCGTTTCGTACGAGATGCAGTTCGATTACACCCTGATGAATGAGGT
The DNA here is from genome assembly GCF_003628535.1 of Flavisolibacter nicotianae. Classification (GTDB taxonomy): domain Bacteria; phylum Bacteroidota; class Bacteroidia; order Chitinophagales; family Chitinophagaceae; genus Flavisolibacter; species Flavisolibacter nicotianae. The sequence goes on along the minus strand of NZ_RBCI01000004.1, from coordinate 639,984 downwards.
GATGATCTTTGTGAAGCGCTATCATTGCATCGTACTTGCAAACGAAATGCAGCTTTTCTGCCGAATCGTGGTGGGAGTACCCAAGGCCGAAGAAATTCATTTTACCGACCGGATCGGCGACATCCACGGTGTGGAGGTGCGCAAGCTGTAAGCAGTATCCTTGCTGCCGGTTGCAGCAGCGCTGTTCCAAACTTTTCATTTGCCTATTTTCTTGCCAGGATGATCAGGCGGGGTGTGGTTTTTACATCATAAGGCTGCAATGAATAATCGCCAAATACGTCTTCTACCTGCAGTTTTTGAAACGAAAGCATATCCGTAAAATCGCCCAGGTTAAATTTTGCCACCTTTTCCGTGAACTCAACCGGTTCTTTCATGGACGCATCCCGAACGATAATGCGTTTGAAAAAGTGATCCGTATCATGCCAGCGGTGGATCTCGTATTCGGTGTCGTTTATAATTTTCACTTCGTTATGCTGGAGGTGTTCTTCCGCGTAGTGCACATTCAGAAAATCAATCAAAATCCGGCCACCGGGTTTCAGGCACTGGGCAATCGTCCGTATGGCATCATCGTGCTCGCGTCGTGTAGGAAAGTAACCGAAGGACGTAAAGAAATTAAAGGCGTAATCGAAGTAATTGATCCAGAAAGGCAGGCGCATGTCGTGCCGGTAAAAATGAAGGTTGTCTGTTTCATGCTGCTTTGCATCCTGAATGCTGTTGTATGAAAGGTCAATTCCTGTTACGTCAAAACCTTTGGAAGCAAGGAAACGGGCATGGCGTCCGCGTCCGCAACCCACATCCAGCATACGGCTTTCGCGTGGCGGATTCAGCCGGGATAGCAGTGTGTTGATAAAATTTTGCGCTTCTTTCTCATCGCGGTTGAAATAGAGCTGATGATAAAACGTGGAGTTGAACCAGTCTTTGTACCATTCGTTGAGCATTTCCCGTTTTTTGCAAATGTAAACTGTCCGCGGCAGCCAACACGGCTTCTGGTAAGCCCGAAAGCCGTATTTTTGCCCTCTTAAAAATGTATTTGTGGCATTGATAAAGAGCATATCCGGCATCAGGGGAACCATTGGCGGCAAACCTGGTGAGTCCTTAACCGCTATCGACATTGTAAAATTTGCAACTGCTTTTGGGAGTATCATCACTGAAACCCGTGAAGACAAGACTGTACCTGCCAAAATCGTGATCGGCCGTGATGGCCGCATCAGCGGGAGCATGGTCAGCAGCCTCGTTGTTTCATCACTTGTCAGCATTGGTATTGACGTGATTGATCTTGGATTTTCCACCACGCCAACGGTTGAAATTGCCACGAAGACCGAAGGTGCGAATGGTGGTATCATCATCACCGCAAGCCATAATCCAAAAGAGTGGAATGCGTTGAAACTCCTGAATAACGAAGGTGAATTCATCGATGCCGCCGTTGGCGCCGACGTATTGAGCCGGGCCCAGAAAGAGGCTTTTGTTTTTGCTACGGTGGAAAAGTTAGGGACCGTTTCATCCAACGACAGTTATCTCCAAAAACATATTGACCTGGTACTCGACTATCCTTTGGTTAACAAGGAAGCCATCGCGAAACGCGGTTTCAAAGTCGTCGTTGATTGCATCAATTCAACCGGCTCCCTGGTGGTGCCGCAACTGTTGAAAGCCTTGGGTGTAGCCGATGTGGTCGTGATCAACGGGGACGTGAGCGGACGTTTTGCCCACAATCCCGAGCCTCTGCCCGAGCACCTGACATCGCTGAGCAACGAGGTTGTTAAGCAAAATGCGGATTTTGGTATCGCGGTCGATCCGGACGTGGACAGGCTTTGTTTTGTGTGCGAAGACGGCAGCATGTTTGGCGAAGAATACACCCTGGTGGCTGTTGCCGATTATGTGCTGAGCAAGCGCAAAGGCAATACAGTGAGTAACATGAGCAGCACGAAAGCACTGAAAGAGATTACCCAAAAACACGGTGGTGACTATTTCCCCTCCGCCGTGGGTGAGGTGAACGTGGTGACGAAAATGAAAGCAGTGAACGCCGTGATTGGCGGGGAAGGAAACGGCGGTATCATCGTCCCGGATTTTCACTATGGCCGTGATGCACTGATCGGGATCGCCCTGTTCCTTACGCATTTTGCCGGCTTCAGCAAAGGCTTAAAATCGTTCCGCGGAAACTACCCCGATTATTTTATTTCGAAGAATAAGATCGAGCTGGAAAATGGCGTGAATGTGCCGGCCATCTTCGACAAGATCAAAAGCAAGTACCGCAACAACCCGATCAACACGGAAGATGGACTGAAGATTGAATTTGATACGGACTGGGTGCATTTGCGCACGTCCAATACGGAACCCATCATCCGGATTTATGCCGAAAGCAATTTTGAAACGACAGCCAACAATATTGCCAAACGATTGATGGCCGATATCAAAGAATTAAAGGATTAAAACCCTTTTCCCATGCGGGAACGTGGGTAGAATTTGCTTTCATCCTGCAACCAGTTTTGTTGCACAAATATTTGTAAACCGTTTATTGGAAAGTTCAGTCACCAGATGAAACTTCCACTTAGACCGAATGAGAGAAATGGTAGAGAATAAACAGGAAACTAGAAGTCTCCGTTCCGACACCGGGGGACAGGCAGCCACCCGCATTTATTTCGACAACGCGGCCACAACGCGCCTCGACCCGGAAGTGCTGGATGCCATGATGCCTTACCTCACCGATCATTTTGGTAATCCTTCCTCGATTTACTCGTACGGAAGAGAAACCCGTCTTGCCATCGAAAACGCACGGAAATCGGTTGCCAAACAACTGGGTGTTCACCCCCGCAATATTTTCTTTACCAGCGGTGGAACGGAAAGCAACAATACCGCCATTGCTGCTTCTATTCGGGACCTCGGTTGCAATCACATCATTACGTCACCCATCGAGCACCACGCAGTACTGCACACGGTTGAACATTATTGCACTTGCAACAAGATCTCGCATTCGTTTGTAAAGCTTACCGACACAGGCGCTGTGGATTATGCCGACCTGGACAAACAACTGACGGCACAGGCGGAAGCCGGCAAAAAATGCCTCGTTTCCCTCATGCACGCCAACAATGAAATCGGTGTGCTGCTAAGCATTAAAAAAGTGGGAGAGATGTGCAAGGCGCACGGCGCCGTTTTTCATTCCGATTGCGTGCAAACCGTGGGGCATTATCCCATCGATCTTTCCAAACTGAATGTAGACTTTATTTCGGCCGCCAGCCACAAATTTCACGGTCCAAAAGGCGTGGGTATTTTGTTTGTCAGCGACGAGGTGCAGATCAAGCCTTTCATTTTCGGTGGCGGGCAGGAGCGAAACATGCGGGCCGGTACCGAGAACGTGTATGGCATTGTGGGCTTTGCCAAAGCACTGGAAATTGCCATGCGGGATTACGAAAAGGAAAGCGCTTACCTGAAGGAATTGAAAAGCTATATGAAGCAACGCCTGCAGGAAGACATTCCCGGCGTTCAGTTCAATGATTGCCCCGAGTCTTTGTATACGGTATTGAGTGTTTGCTTTCCCAAAACCGAAAAAAGCGAATTTCTGCTCATGAGCCTCGACATGGCCAATATTTGCGTGTCGGGTGGAAGCGCCTGCAGCAGCGGTGCCAGTGTAGGGTCGCATGTCATTCATGCACTGCAAAAAGGCGAGGATTGCACAACCATCCGTTTTTCGTTTAGCAAATACAATACAAAAGAAGAAGTGGACAGGGTGGTGGAGAAGGTGAAAGAATTGGTTTAATTGCTCAATTTTCTTTCGCCAATAATCCACTGACCAGGGCCTTCCACTGCAGTTTTGAAAAGCCTGTCACGCCGCCTGTCCCAACGATGGCATTCCGGACTTTGTCCAGCAAGTTTTCTGCAGCGTTTACATTGGGTTTTTCATTCCGTCCGTAAACACCGGCAGAGACGTTGCGCCCCTGGCGCTTTACGATAAAATTTGAGGTGGCTTCATCCGTGTAAAAGTGCGCTACGTCAGCATGGTCGTTTAGCGGGCTGCTTGCGGGCCGCACCCGGACAGATGTGAATTCCTCGTCATCTTCGACCCGTTCAACAATTTCTTCCACCCGCACCCAGTCGTAGCCTTCACCGGTTTGGATGCCCGGTGCCGGTATGCTGATCCGGAAAAAGTCTTCTTTTTGCGGCCGGCGGTCAACGGGATTGCCGGCCGGATCGGTCAGTTGAAAATCCGCGCTGAGCGAACCGGCAAAGCCATGCCAGCTGTTGACATTGAGCAACCGCTCTTTTACCTGCTGAAAAAATTTCTTTGCCTCCTCCGCATTGGGGAGAGAAACAGAATCTTCCACATTCACGGCCGTTCCTTCCTGGTGTTCAGGAATCCGGCTTTCCGGTTTTTCACTCATAAGTTCAGTTTTCCTTCAGCGCCATCTGCGAGGCGTTTGCCGGTCACCACAGATGCCGCCGCTTTAAGAAAATAGACCATTTTCCCTGTTTCATTGTCCCAATAGTAACAATCCTGCGGGCTCACTTTCAACAGAGCAAGATTAGGGTCTTCGGCTCCCCTTGCAAAATAGACCTTGACCATGGGGGTCCATTTCTCTTTAATTTTTTGCCGGTCAGTTACGACTGACGCTTTGGCCCACACATCCAAATAGCTGTCCTTGCCGGGATGTGCATAGACGAGGTGAACATTGTGGTCCCTCGACACTTCATCCACTTTGATAGAGCGCAGGTCGGTATAAAACCAAAGCGTTCCGTCCCCTTCTACGTCCACCGTTGCCATGGGGCGGGTGTGCGTTTCGGCATCACCATGGTTGTTGGTGATGAACATGCATATATTGACGTCTTTCACCAGCCTGGTAAATTTTTCGAGCGCCTGTTCATTCTGGAGATTCTTTTCCATGTTCGACTTTTTCTATTCAAGCTGGCAAAAACTTTATGCCATCTGCTGCTTTTGTTGCGCAGGCTGCTCCTGCAGTTTTTCTTCGGCGGAAGAGGCATCGACCAGGCCAATTTTTACCGAGTGCAGGATGGCTTCCTCGCTGTGTTTGAAAAAGAGACAGGGCACGCCGGCAGCTTCAATTTTCGTCAGCACGTCTTTTACTTTTTGATAGTTCCGTTCAAATACATCGCGGATATATACCGCATGAACCTGCTTTGGGAAATGTTTGACGACCGACTGGTAGATGTAAGGGTCTTGCTGCGAACTATCGCCCAACAACACGACCCGGTGTTTTGGAAAGGCTTCCAGGATGCGCACAATGCGGGTAAATTTCGTCCCATGATTGTTCTGGCCGGTCTTCAGCAATTGCGAAAAGCGTTTGAGCTGACTTAGGAGAAAAACCCCTCTCGGAATTTTGTTCACAGCTGTGAATTCGAGGATGTATTCATACAGGTTCCATTCGCTGCTCGACACAAAAAAGAACGGATTGGGCGCCTCCGGCGTGGTGCCGCTTTGCGCCAGTAACTGGTAGTGCCGCACCACGCCATCAAACGGTTTCCGACTGCGGGCATTCTGCGTAAACAAAACATACAGCCGCTTGCGCAAATTGCCCGAATGCGAGATCAGAAACGTGTCGTCGATGTCGGAAATAAAAATGTATTGGGTTTCGTAAGGGATAAAAATCCGGCCCGGTGCTTCGGCCAATGGGCGTTCATTCAAAAAAGCCCCGACCATCACCGGTACCCAGCCGCGATCGAAGGGTGCTTTGTCTTCCCATTCGAAGCGGAAAAAGCCATCTGTATCGGTGCAGGTTGTATAAGTCCTGCCTTTCCATTCCAACCGCACCTCTATGCCTGCAAACGGCTTGACTAGAAAAAGCCGCAGCAGCGCCAGTGAATTGCGGACAAAACTTTGCCGGTATTTTTTTCTCGGAAAAGGGCTGTGTTGAAACACGTGGCCAAACACCGTAAGGCAGTTATCGTGGCCATAACCATGATATACTTTGACGGTTGGTTCGGCAGTCAGCCTGAACACGTTTAACAGCTTCTCCTTCCGGCTCCGTTTTTTGTGCCGGGTTTCGTGGTCGGTCGTTTGCATAATGGAGCCAATACAAGAAACATGCAGAAGAACGTAAAACTATTGTTTGTCGTAAATCCCATTGCCGGTGGCAGGGAAAAAAAGGACTGGGAAACGGCCATCCGGGAATTCTTCAAAGAGTCGGATTACACCATTGAGTTTTACATCCAGACCGGCGAAAACGACAAGCCGTCCATCCAGCACCACATCGAACGGTTTAACCCCGGGACGGTCGTGGCGATTGGGGGAGATGGCACCGTGAAGATGGTCGCCGAAATCATTAAGGAGTCGCCCATAAAATTGGGTATTATCCCGGCCGGTTCCGCGAACGGTTTGGCTCGTGAACTGGGTATCCCGGTTGATGTCAACGAAGCCGTAAAAATCATCATTGAAGGCTATACCCGAAAGCTCGATGCCATCCGGATCAACGAAGAAGAACTGAGTTTCCATCTCAGCGATATCGGCCTGAATGCCCTGCTGGTGAAGTATTTTGAGGCCTCCAAAAAAAGGGGCCTCTGGGGATACGGCCAGTCCCTCTTAAAAATGCTCTGGAACAAACGGCAAATGCGGGTGACGATCAGCACAGACGGCAAACGGGTAAAGCGGAAGGCCTACATGGTGGTTTTGGCTAACGCCGAAAAATACGGTACCGGTGCGGTCATCAATCCGGACGGCAATGTTTCCGATGGCGAATTTGAAGTTGTCGTCGTTCGTAAACTACATGTCGTTGAGATCATTAAAGCGGTCATGGCCCGGAAATATTTTCACCCCGACCGCATCGAAGTTTTCCGCACCAAAAACGCCAAACTGCAATTCCAGCAAAGCTATCCGTTCCAGGTCGATGGCGAATATCGCGGGAAAATTGCTTCTCTCCAGGCCCGCATCATCCCCGGTATTGTGAACGTCCTGTGCCCGGTCCCCCAACCTCCCGAAGAGGGAAAGCCAAAAGCACAAGGGCCTGCTTAAGCAGTCGGCCGCATGTAGCTATTCTTTTCTGTTGAACGAATCTTCTTACTGCATACTGCCTACTGGTTACTGCCTGTTTTTTTTAATTAAATGGCACAGCTTTTTCATTATAGTAGCAAAAGACAGTTTTATGGATCAAATGGAAGTGAAAGGCAGATGGCACGAACTGAAGGGCAAGGTTAAGCAGGCGCATGGCGATTTAACCGACGATGACCTGAGATGGGAAGATGGAAAGGATGAAGAGTTCTTCGGCCGGATGCAACGAAAGCTGGGTAAAACCAAAGACGAATTTATCCAGTGGTTACGTGATCTTGGATAAATTCATTGATTTTTGGTTTTATGGTAAGAGCACCGTTTACGAATTGTAAGCCGTGCTCTTTTTTTATTCATCCAAATGATCGGGTTTAGCTGTGTTCCGAAGAAGAGTGAGGCCAATGATCGTTGCAAGGAGGGAACCGAGCAAAACAGCTACTTTGGAATAGCTGACGAGGTCTGCATCGGTAAAGGCCAGGTTGGAAATGAATATCGACATGGTAAACCCAATTCCCGCAAGGATGGCAGCCCCGGTTAAATGACTCCACCGGGCAAACTGCGGAAGTTTTGTTTTGAAAAATGTGATCAGCAAATAACAAAACAGCAGGATGCCGACCGGTTTTCCCACAACAAGACCCGTGATGATTCCAAGGCTGTTGCTTGTACCGATCTCAGTGATCCAGCCCTGTTTCAGAACAATTCCCGTGTTGGCCAGCGCAAACATCGGCACAATGAAAAAAGCGACCGGCTTGTGCAGGAATTGCTGGAGCTTATAAGACGGCGTGTTCTCGTTGTTGCCGGAAAAAGGGATGACAAAGGCCAGCAATACCCCGGCGATTGTGGGGTGCACTCCCGATTGCATCATGCAATACCAGAGCACCAGGCCGGGGAGGAGATAGAAGGCAAGGTGGTAAATTTTCAATTTACTTAGAAAAAATAGCCCTCCTAAAATTGCGGCAGATAAAGCTAGATAAAGCCATTGGATGCCAGTGTTATAAAACAAGGCAATCACCAGGATGGCACCGAGGTCGTCGATGATGGCAAGGGCGGTCAGAAAGATTTTTAGCGAATAAGGTACCCGGTTGCCGGCCAGGGCCAGCATTCCTAATGTAAAGGCAATGTCGGTGGCCATCGGGATACCAAACCCGCTTTGAGTAGGCGTTCCGTTGTTAAAAGCGAAGTGAATGGCAGCCGGAACGACCATGCCGCCGACCGCAGCGGCAATGGGAAGGATGGCATTGGAAAACGAAGACAGTTCGCCGGCATACAATTCCCGTTCGATTTCGAGCCCGACAAGAAGAAAAAAAATGGTCATGAGACCGTCGTTGATCCATTGCTCAACAGACAGATCCAGGTGCAGTCCGGCAAAAGACAAATCTGCTTTTTGATGCCAAAAATGGGTGTACGGTTCGCCCCAGCCACTGTTGGCAAGGATCAACGAAAGAATGGTGCAAAAAAGAAGAAGCAACCCGCCGATCCGTTCGCTATCGAAAAAGCCCCTGAATAATTTTGTCCATTCCATAGATTCGTTTTATCCTTCCGGGTGTGAAGTTTTACCGGTATCGGCAACTTTTTTCTGCCCTCGCTTTCGCTTTCAGCAGATCATTTCCTACGCAATATCCTTTCCTGTCACAGGGCCTTCATTTACCAATTTCTAAACAACGGCTCCGCGGTAGATTGGTTAGCTTTGCGCCTCAAATTTACCGGTAAACAGTTTCGGATATGAAGGCACGTACGCTCAAAAAAGACAAAGTCAATATTATCACGCTGGGATGCAGCAAAAACATGGTCGACAGTGAGGTGCTGAGCGGCCAGTTACAGGCTGCGGAGATCGACGTGGTGCACGAAAGCACCAAACGCGATCACAACATCGTGGTGGTAAACACCTGCGGCTTTATTGACAAAGCGAAGGAAGAAAGCGTGAATACAATCCTCGAGCAGGTGTCGCTGAAACAAAAAGGCAAACTGGATAAGGTGTACGTGACCGGTTGCCTGAGCCAGCGTTACCGCGACGACCTGGAGCAAAGCATTCCCGAAGTTGATGCCTGGTTTGGTACAATGGAGTTGCCGCTGATCCTGAAAAAATTCGAGGTGGATTACAAGGCCGAATTGATCGGTGAACGCCTGTTGGCAACGCCGCAGCACTATGCCTACATGAAGATAGCAGAAGGATGCAACCGTACCTGTGCGTTTTGCGCCATCCCGCTGATGAGGGGTAACCACGTCAGCCGTTCCATTGACGAGCTGGTGAAAGAAGCCGAGACCCTGGCCAAACGCGGCGTGAAAGAAATCCTGCTGATTGCGCAGGAACTGACTTACTACGGTTTGGACCTGTATAAAAAGCGGGCTTTACCCGACCTGCTTCGCCGCCTGAGCGATGTGCCGGGTATCGAATGGATTCGCCTGCATTATGCCTATCCGCATAAATTCCCGATGGAGATTCTGGACGTCATGAAAGAGCGGGAGAACATTTGTAACTACCTGGATATGCCCCTTCAGCACGCCGCGGATAATATGCTGAAAGCAATGCGCCGCCAGATTACCCGTGCCGAAATGGAAGACCTGGTAACGGGTATTCGCGAAACCGTACCGGGCATTTGTCTCCGCACCACGCTGATCACGGGCTTTCCCGGCGAAACGCTCGATGACGTGGAAGAACTGAAAGCCTTCCTCGAAAAGCAGCGATTTGACCGTGTGGGCATATTTACCTATTCGCATGAAGAAAACACGGCGGCGTACGGACTTATTGACAATGTGCCGGCCGATGAAAAACAGCGGCGTGCGGAGGATATCATGGCGGTGCAGCAGGAGATCAGCTACGAAAAGAACCAGGAAAAAATTGGAAAGACATTCAAGGTACTGGTTGATAAAAAAGAAGCGGGCCGTTTTATCGGACGGACTGAGTTTGACAGCGTGGAGGTGGACAATGAGGTCATCATCCAACCCGATAAACGGATTCAAACCGGCGGTTTTGTGAATGTGAAGATCACGAAGGCCTATGATTACGACCTGGAGGGAGAGGTCGTGTAGACGGACAGGAACAGTCCGGAAGAGGAGTTAAAATGATTTGGCTTTCCTTTCCAGCAAAAAACTTCTCCCCGTGCCATTACGACAAGACAACCATCATTTCCATATGAAAAGAGCCGTTTTGAAACGGCTCTTTGTTTTAAACTGATTTTCTGGATCTCTCCATCCTGTTCGGCGGTTGCCGGCACAGACGATTAACTTAACTGCTTGGTAGAAACCACAATTTCCAAAGCATCATCCGTTTCTGTTGCCCACTGTTTCAAAAGGCTGCTTGGAAGAGGTTCGTATACATCTTTCTGGTCCTGTGCTTTGGGAAGCTCCTTCATCGGAACCAAAACCAAAAAATGCGGCTCTACATAGTCGTAATGTTTGTCAAGCGTCAATCCTTTCACCTGAACGAACTTAAAACCCTCGTCTTCAATCTTGCGAAGCATTTGTAAGGTAAGGGGGGTGGTTGAGTTGCTCTCCGTTATTCCTTTACGCATGTATTCTATTGTGTTTTTTTCCTATTAATTAAACGAATAAACAACAAATTAGTTGTTTATTCAACCATAGCCGTCTTCATTTAACAAGTCTGAAATCGTTAGAAAGCAAAAATTGGCGCAGGATTATAGCCTGACTGAAACGTTGTAGCCAGGCAGGCGCAAATGTAAACAATTAAACCCGGATGGAAAATCGGTGAGTGAAGATCCTAAAAGACATTCTTCGGACAATCGGTTCTTCCCCTGTTTCGACGGCTGCTGCCACTGAAAATACCCCCACCTCCGCCACCAAAAATGCCGCCGCCACCGAAGATGCTGCTGCCGTCGCCACTATCACCAAGGCGGAAACTCAGGCCAAAAACGATGGAGGAAAAACCGTCTCTTTCTTTTCGGTTGGCCGATTTGCTAAAGCCGTCGAGGTATTCGGTGCTGGTAATACGCTTATTCGCTTCACCAAAAAGGGCAAGATTGTCCCCAATTTGGTAGCGCACGCCGAAACCAACCGGAAACGTCAGGATGGATCTCGGTAGCTTGGTTAAAGAATCGGTTGTCAAACCCGGCAAAACCCAGGATTGCCAAAAGCGGTAGGTGCGGTTGAACCTGCTGAAATCACGGGTAATATTGACAAAGGCTACACCAACACCGGCAAAAAAGTATGGACGAAAATTACCGGGCTCCTCGTAGCCGTTGTTAAAGAACGGATTGATCACCAGTTGCGCAGCGAACTCGTTATAAGGAGTTTGAAAGGAGAAATTGCGGAGTTGGTGAACACCGCTTGTGTAATGATCTTCGTTATCGCGGATAAATCCATGAGTAAAGCTGGCCCTTAATGAAGCGGCGGAAAAAATGTGTTGCTGGGCCATTACCTGGAAGGTAAAACCAGGTTTGTCGTAGGCTCCGTACCAGTTTGGGTTCAGGTCACCCTGGTAAATGGAGGCACCCAGACCAATACCCCATTCTCCACCCAGCGACTGGGCCGCACTTTGCCCGAAAGCAAACAAGAGGAGTAGAAAGGAAAAAAGCAGATTTCTCATTGGCTGGCCCGCAGTTACGTTTTCAGAACGAAAATACATTCGCCATAGCTAACATACAATTTTTTATAGGTCTTACATAGCGGAAGACAGAAAACCTCTGGCGGCCGCCGGCAAGTTCCGGCAGCGTGAAATGAACGGGCAATGACATTTCCGTTTAGTTTTGGCGCATGAAGAAAAAAATTGCACTGGTTACGGGAGGCTACTCCGGTGAGGCCGTGATTTCCTATAAATCGGCCACGACCATTTACAATCACCTCGACAAGGAAAAATTTGATGTTTACAAGATTGACGTTACACCGGAAGGCTGGTTTTATGTAGCGGAGAATGGGGCCAAAACAGCGGTTGATAAAAATGACTTTACCCTGACAGTGAATGGTGGCAAACTCCGTTTTGACGCCGTATTTATCGGGATGCATGGCACTCCCGGCGAAGATGGAAAGCTCCAGGGCTATTTTGATATGTTGGGCCTGCCGTACACCTCTTGCAGTGCGGCCACGTCGGCATTGACGTTTAATAAGCGCTACACAACTGCTGTGGCAGGTATGTCCGGCATTAACGTCGCCCGTTCGATCCTGTTTATCAAAGACCAGTTTACGAATGCGGAGGAAGCCGCGGCTAACCTGCAGTTCCCGGTTTTTGTTAAACCAAATAACGGGGGCTCCAGTATTGGTATGTCCAAGGTAAACGAAGCTTCGGAAGAACTGGGTGCAGCCGTTGAAAAGGCTTTCCGTGAAGACAACCAGGTGCTGGTGGAAGAAATGATCCAGGGAAGAGAATTTACGGTAGGCGTGTTCCGCACAAAAGGTAAAATTGTTGTTCTGCCGATTACCGAGGTGGTAGCGCACAACGAGTTTTTTGATTTTGAAGCCAAGTACCAGGGAAAGTCCTCGGAGACTACCCCCGCTGATATTTCGGAGGAATGGAAGGAAAACCTTGAGCAAACAGCCCGCAAGATCTACCAGGTATTCAATTGCCGCGGCGTTGTACGGATCGATTTTATTTACAATGAGGCAGTGGGGAAACCGTTTATGCTGGAGATCAACACCATCCCCGGCCAAAGCGATGCCAGCGTGGTACCGCAGCAGGTGAGGGCAAAAGGCTGGGACCTGAAAGAATTTTACACGCTGCTGGTGGAAGAAGCGTTGGAAAGGGGGAATTAGAAAACCAGTTGAACAAGGAACAGAAGAAGTATTTCCCCTGCTCTTTTTTCAAGTTCAATAGCAGCCTGTCTCAAACTGAATGGAAGGCACAACTGAAAGGACTTTCTCGGTCCCTTGTTCCTCTGTTCGATATTCCCTTGTTATCTTGCAGCCCTCAAACGGAAAACCCGGATGTCTAAATTTTTGAATAGCAAGCCTCTTTGGTTTCATATTTTACTGGCCCTGGGCCTCGTTGTTCTCCTGCTTTTTTTGTTTATCCTTTCCCTGGAATGGATCACCAAGCACGGCGAGTCGAGCACAGTGCCTTCGGTAACCGGCAAAAAGATCGATGAGGTCCAGTCCTTGTTGAAAAAGAATGGTTTTGAGCTGGTGGTGCAGGACTCTGTTTTTTATGATTCCATTCCCCGCGGCATGGTACTAAAGCAGGTGCCGGAGGCCGACGAGGTCGTGAAAGTAAACCGCACGGTGTATGTGACCATCAACCGTTTCATCCCGCCGGACATAGAAATTCCAAAGCTGAACGGGTTGAGCTATAAGAATGCGGAAATGTTGCTGAAGAATCTCGGTCTGCATGTCGGCGATACAACTTATAAGACCGATTTTGCCAAGAATACCGTGCTGGAAGCCCTGTTCCAGGGGAAGACACTGATGCCTGGCTCGAAAGTGAAAATGGGGTCGGCTATTGACCTCGTGATCAGCAGCGGCGTGGGTGAGGAAGCGATCCTGGTACCGAAACTGATTGGCCTGACCTATGAAGAAGCCAGGGCCTTGCTGGATGCACAAGGGATTGTTTTGGGAGCCCCGGTCTTTAACCCTGATGTGCATGATTCGGTAACAGCTTATGTGTACAAACAACGTCCGGCACCCATGACGATGGATGGTAAACGACTCAGCATGCGGGCCGGGCAAATGGTTGATATTTGGCTGCAAACCGAGAAGCCGAACGTCGATTCGTTACAAAAACTGCAAGCCGCCCCACAAGAAAGCGATCAAGAACCCCAACAATAGGAACATATGAAACGCATGACCGTTGAAGAATTGAAGCACAAACTTGACAGCGGCGAGAAGATCAACCTCATTGATTGCCGCGAGCCACACGAATACGAAGAAGCCAACCTTGGCGGACGGCTGATTCCACTGGGCAAGTTCCAGGCAATGGACCTGGACGAGTTGGAAGATCTCAAAGAGGATGAAGTGATTGTTCACTGCCGCAGTGGCAAGCGAAGCGCTATGGCCTGTACAATCCTTGACCAGATGGGTTTTACCAATACATATAATCTCGAAGGCGGCATCCTTGCCTGGATTGATCAGTACGGCCAGCCGAAATAACCCTTCTTTTAATCGATTGTTTTACTCTTGGTAGCAGCGAAGTATTATTTCCCGGTTTGCGTAGAACAAACCGGGAAATAATATTTTTCTTTTTGATCTGTGATAAACATGTAGGCCGTCGGTATGGAACTCCTTTTCGGATGCAAGAAAGCAAAACGTTATCGCTGCTGTTTTGAATAACGACGGCATACTGCCAACAGTTAAGGCTGCTCTTACCGAGCCAGCTTCGCCACACGGCCACCGTTGCCTGCCAGGTAAACTGTCTTTCCGTCCTTGGCACGGCGGCAAACATGATATCCCTCTTTGCTGATCTGTGTCCAGGTATCGCCGCTGTCAAAAGAAACATCCACTCCACTTGTGCCGCAGGTGACCAGTTCGTTTTCGGAAATGTACGCGACGCAACTTTTATAACCATGAGGCGGTTGCTTTGCTGCCTTCCAGCTTTGGCCACGGTCGTTTGAATAAAAGCAGTTGTTGGCAGAAACCGTGTCGGCCATATAGTCGCCGCCAACGACGATCAGTTTTTTGCCACCGTTCCGCTTGTTATGATCCCAAACGGCTACGGAGAAAGCGCCGGTGGATTCCTTTCCCTGTGCAATGGGCAGTTTGGTCTTCTGGTCACGGATATAAACGTGTGAACTTTTGCCTCCCGTGACAAACACCGCTTCATCGCGGTCGAGTGCCGTAATTGCCGTGCCGCTGGCCGCAAAAACTGCTTCACCGTTTTCCGTCGTGGGCCTGTATTGTTCGGGAATGGCCTGCCAGGAATAGCCGCCGTCAAAAGTTCGGGCAATAAACAGTTTTCCGTTGATCGGATCGCCGATCACGATGCCGGACTCACTGTTCCAGAATTCAAGGGCATCGAGGAACATGCCTTTTGCTTTGTTTTCATAAACGACCTTCCAGTTTTCACCGCCATCTGTCGTGCGCAGGATGTAGGCCGGTTCGCCTACGGAGATGACAATCGCCGTGGTGGCATCGAAGGCTTCAATATCCCGGAAGTCCGCTTTTTCAAACGATTTTACCTGGAACCATTTCCAGGCTTTTCCGCCGTTGGTGGATTTGCCAACCATGCCGTTCGTGCCGCTCACCCAAAGAACATTGTCGTTGACCACGCTCAGGCCACGAATGGAGGTTTTGGTGCCGGACGTTAATGTGTCGATTTTAGGTAAGGCTTTTTGCGCAAATAAGAGCGTCGACGAAAAAACGAAAAAGGAGAGGAGGATGATTTTTTTCATAGTTGTTGCGAATGAAAACAGGTGAATAAAGGTGCATATTTTTCGGTTTCCCTGCCCGGAAAACAAGGGCATTTCAGCCTATAAAAAAAAGCGCAAAACAAAAATCAACAATCATCGATTGTAATCCTTTTGAATTTGCGCTTTTGTGGTTATCTGTTTATGAAAGGTTCGCCAGGCTTTCTTCGATAGCCCGGATTTTTCCTTCCGCGTCTGCCTTTTTTTTCCGCTCTGCTTCTACCACTTCGGGTTTAGCGTTTTGGACAAACCGTTCGTTCCCCAGCTTTTTCTCCACCGAAAGCAAAAAGCCTTTCTGGTATTCCAGTTCTTTTTCCAGTTTATCTCTTTGGGCCCCGGCATCGATCTGCTGTTCGGTTTCGATGTAGAATTTATGCGTACCAACAACAACGGTGATGGTATTGGGCACTGCGTCTTCGACAAACTGGATTTCACTGGCGGCTACCTGTTTTGCCAGCAGTGGTTCGATGGATTGGAAAGCCGCGGGAGACGCAGTCTGTATAAAGAGTTTGATGCTTTCTCTGGGTTTCAGGTTGTGCTTGTTGCGGCTGTCGCGAAGAGACGTGATGGTATCCTGTAAGATATCACCCCGCTGCAAGACTTCTGTTGTGGACAGTTGCGAAAGTTTTTTGTGCTGGCCGCCTACTTCGCCCTGTTGCCTTATAGTAAGGTCGTCGCCTTCCTCGCGGGGCCGCAGCTGGTGATAAATTTCTTCGGTTACAAACGGCATGAAAGGATGAAGCAACTGCATCAGTTCTTCAAAAAAATCCAGCGTGCAGGTGAGTAGGTAACGGTCGATTTTATCGCCATACGGGGGTTTCACCCATTCGAGATACCAGCTACAGAAATCATCCCAGATCAGCGAATAAATGGTTTTCAATGCTTCGCTAAGGCGAAAGTCTTTGTACAATTCTTCTACTTGCGATTTTGCCCTGTTCAGCCTTGCTTCGAACCAGGTAGCGGCGAAGGCTGCTTTTTCAAATTCTTCGGAACGGTGCTCTTGCTCCGTGGTGCCGGCATTCTCCCACATCTTCACCAGCTTCAGGGCATTCCAAAGTTTGTTGTTGAAATTGCGTCCCTGGTCGCAACTGCTGTCGTCGAAAAGCAGGTCGTTGCCGGCAGGAGCGGAGATGAGGATACCAAAGCGAACCGCATCGGCACCAAACCGTTCGATCAGGTCCAGCAGGTCGGGGGAGTTGCCAAGGCTCTTACTCATTTTGCGACCCTGCTTATCCCGCACCATGCCGGTGAAATACACATGCTCAAACGGCTTTTCATCCATGTATTCTTCGCCGGCCATAATCATGCGGGCCACCCAGAAGAAAATAATATCCTGTCCTGTTACCAGTACGGATGTCGGATAGTAGTAACGGATATCCGCATTGCCCGGGTCTGTAATCCCATTGAACACCTCCATGGGCCAAAGCCAGGACGAAAACCAGGTATCGAGAACGTCCTCGTCCTGCGTCAGCGTTGCATCCTGCACGCGGAACGCCGCATGAAACGCTTCCTTTGCTTCTTCTTCCGTATCGGCCACTACGAATCTGCCGTCTTCATCATACCAGGCAGGAATGCGCTGGCCCCACCACAGTTGCCGGCTGATACACCAGTCCTTTACATTTTCCAGCCAGTATTTGTAGGTTGCCAGAAACCGTTCTTCAGGGTGAATTTTTACCTCGCCGCTTGTAACAGCGTCCAGCGCCTTGTCGGCGAGCTCCCGCATTTTTACAAACCACTGCGTGGAAATGCGTGGCTCCACCACGGCATTGGTGCGTTGCGAAAATCCGAGGCGTGTCTGGTACTCTTCTTCCTTGGTCAACAGGCCGTCTGCACGCAGTTTTTCAATGGCAGCCTTGCGGGCTTCAAACCGGTCCATGCCAACAAACACCACGGCTGCTTCGCTTAACGTACCATCCGGGTTGAGCGTATCAATAATGGGAAGATGGTGTTTCAGCCCCAGGTTGTAGTCGTTGATATCGTGCGCCGGTGTGATCTTCAGTGCACCGGTTCCAAAAGCAGGATCAACGTATTCATCTGCAATAACAGGCACTGCGCGGTTCACCAGGGGTACGATCACTTTTTTGCCAATCAGGTGTTTGTAGCGTTCATCATCGGGGTGTACACACACGGCAACATCACCCATGATGGTTTCGGGACGCTGCGTGGCGATGGTAATATAGTTGGCAGATGACGGTTGGTGGGTGGCAACAGAGTCTTCCCGGTTGTCTGTTACCTCAGCACTCTCACCACTAACCATGTATTTTACATAGTAAAGTTTTCCCTGAATATCCCTGTACTCCACTTCCTCGTCGCTCAGGGCTGTCTGTGCCTGGGGGTCCCAGTTAATGATGCGGGCACCGCGATAGATCAGGCCTTTGTTGAACAGGTCAATGAAAACCTTGATGACAGCTTTGTAGTAATGGTCGTCCATGGTAAATGTCACTCGGTTCCAGTCTACGCTGCAGCCCAGTTTTTTCAACTGGTGGTAAATAATGCCGCCGTATTTGTCTTTCCATTCAAAAGCATACTTCAAAAACTCCTCTCTCGACAGGTTTTGTTTCTGAATGCCTTTTTCTTTTTCCAGCATTTGCACCACTTTGGCTTCGGTGGCAATGGAGGCATGGTCGCTGCCGGGCACCCAGCAGGCATTATACCCGCTCATTCTTGCCTTGCGGATCAGAACGTCCTGCACGGTTTCGTTGAGGGTATGTCCCATGTGCAGCACGCCGGTTACGTTCGGTGGCGGGATCACGATGGTGAAAGGTTTTCGCTCATCGGGCCGGCTGCTGAAATAGTCTTTGTTCAGCCAGTGACTGTACCATTTTTCCTCTGCAATGCCTGGTTCAAAATTTTTGGAAAGCTCCGTACTCATGAAAATAAAATTGGTGGGCAAAGATAAGCTGCGCACCTGTTTTATCTCAACGGAAAACGAACGGCCCTCAGCCCTCCCGGCCGGCCATCTGGTCACGCACTTCTTTGCAGATGTAGGTGCCGCCATCGCAAACGGTCATGATGGCCAACACCAGCTCTTCAGAAGGAGAGTTTTTCGTGACATAGCCTTTTGCTCCCAGTTGCATGAGGTTGCGGGCATAAGTAGGAAGGTTATTGATCGAAAGGCCGATGATTTTGATAGCAGGATTGGCCTTTGTGATTTTCCGGGTGGCTTCAAACCCGTTTACCGGCGACATGTTGATGTCCATGAGAATAATGTCAGGCGATTCCTGTTGGGCACAAAGAATCGCTTCTTCGCCAGAGGCACATTCGCCAATTACGTCGATGCGCGGGTGACGCTGGAGGATCATTTTCCAGGTTTCCCGCATCATTTTATGATCGTCTACAATTACCAATCGTATACGTTCTACCATAGGTGCAGTCGAATTGAGGTTACTTCATCTGCAATTAACCTCCATTGCAAGGAAGGGCAATATGTATCGAGGCGTTCCTAGTGGTTATCGTATTCCGGTAGCAGGGCTGAAAAAAAGATTATGCCAATACGCTATTCAAATTCAAGCTGGCTGTTGTTAATGTAATTGACCAGTGCTGCCGAGTTTTTCAGGTTCAGCTTCTTCAGGATATTGTACCGGTGTACTTCTACGGTTTTAACCGAGATATCAAGATTTTCTGCGATTTCCTTGGAGGAAAATCCTTTTTTGATAAAATGGATGATTTCAATTTCCCTTTGCGAGAGTGCATTCAATCCGCCTTGCTGGTCTTCGCCATTGATGACCTGCTCGGAAAGGATGTTTTTGATCTCCTCGCAGATGTAGCGGCGGCCGGCCTGGATCTCCGTGATAGCCTTGAACATTTCTTCGCGGGACGAATTCTTGGTCACATAGCCCATCGCGCCTTTTTGGATCATTTTTCGGGCATAGGTCGGTTGGGTGTGCAGCGAAACACCCAGGATTCGCGACGCTGGCGAATATTTGCGTATCAATTGCGTCGCTTCAATGCCGTTCATTCCCGGCAGGTTGATGTCCATGATGACAATATTGGGCCGAAGTTGCCTGGCCAGCTCGACAGCTTCTTCACCACTGCCACTTTCGGCAATTACCTGAAAACGATCATCGGTGTTCAAAATAAAGCTCCACGTTTCCCTGACCAGTGTATGGTCATCCGCAATGAGGATCGTAATTTTTTCCATAATCGGCTATTGAATTTTATGTGGTTGTTCGTTGATAGGAAATTGTAATATCATGCTACAGCCATTTTGGTGGCTGCTGCGAAGCTGCAAAGTTCCGTTAATTAAATATATCCTGTTCTGAATATTTTTTAAACCGGCGCCTTTCTTCGTTGTAATGGGGTCAAAACCAACACCATTGTCCTGAATTAGCAGGTGTACCCGGCCATCGCTGACACTGAGGTTGATTTTTACCTCGGTGGCACCGGCATGGCGCAAAATATTGTTCATCGACTCCTGGATGATGCGGAAAACACCCAGTTTCTGGTTGGCATCGAGCAGGAAATCGATCGCGGGGTCGGCGTTGTGAGTCACCGTCAGTTTGCGGGTAAGGTGAATGTTCTCTACCAGGTCGTTGATCGAATCGACAAGGCCGAGGTCGTCGATACTCGGATCCATCAGGGAGCGGGAGAGATGGCGGATCTCCTGGATGACGGAATTGATATTCTGCAGGCTTTTCCGGATCAGTTCTTCTTTTCGTTCGCTGTTGACAAGGGCCAGGTCGAGATAAAGTTTCGTGGTCGTCAGCACCTGGTTGACGTTGTCGTGTAGTTCCTTGCCGATCTCAGCCCTTTCTTTTTCCTGCGTCTCTACCGTGGCCAGGTGAATGAGGCGATGGTACTCCAGGCTTTTTTGCAGCAGCTCTTTTTCCAGCCGCTTACGCTCCGAGATGTCCTCGGCCGACCCGATCACCCGAAATGGCTTGTCGTTTTCGTCCCGCAGCAGAATGCCCCGGTCATAAATATGGGCATAACTGCCATTCGACCGCTTGAAACGGTATTCCATTTCAAACGTATGCTGGTGCGGGGCCTGCAGCACGCCACGCAAGGTCCTTTCAACCATCTCCCGGTCTTCGGGATGGATGTACTGAAGCCAGGAATCAAACTGGCGGATATGACTATCGTCTTTAACGCCATACAGTTTTTTCAGGCTGTCCATCGAACGGGTGACTTCGTTCGTGGCGATATCCCATTCCCACAACACCTCGTGGGTCGCCTTCATTACACAGTCGAACCGCTCATTGCTGCGCTTCAGGGCCGTTTCCCGTTCAATGGTTTCCGTAATGTCGGTATGGGTGCCGATCATCCGTAAATACCTGCCATCTTCGCCCTTGTTTAGCAGGCGGCCCTTGGCCATGACCCAGCGATAGCGTCCGTCTTTGCCGCGGATGCGATACTGGCTGTCGTAAACCGGATCGTCCGACTGCAAATGCTCCACGACCATGTCTTTCATCTTACGCTGGTCGTCGGGGTGAATCCGGGTAATCCATTCCGAAACGTCGTTTTTTAAATCGTCCTCCGAAAAGCCGTACAGTTTTTTATACGAACTGGAATAAATGACTTCGTTGGTGGCAAGGTTCCAGTCCCAAACGCCTTGGTTGGCAGCCTCCAGTGCAAATTGCAGTCGCTCCTCGGACTCTTTCAGCACAGCCTGCGCCTTCTTTTTCTCGGTGATATTCAGGGAAGCGACGATGAGGCCAATAATTCGGTCACCATCGTAAGCGGGAATGATATTGTTATGGAAAAAGACCTCAGCACCATCTTCTTCCAATAACCGTATTTCGGTGCTGTGCCGTTCGCCGGCAAGCACCTGCCGGTAAAGGGCTGCCACTTTTTGCCGCCGGTTTTCGGGTGAGATCTGCAACAGGCTCATCCCTAAACTCACCTCCAGGTGCATTAAGCGGGCAATAATTTCTTTTGCAGCCCTGTTGTAGTACACGATTTCGAGCTGGTGATTCGCCAAAATAAAGGGCTCGTCAATATTTTGCAGAATGAGCCGGCTGTGGTCGGTATCCAAAGAAATAGGGGCGGTGGATAAAACGTCCAAGGTGTTTCCGGTGGTCATGAAAAGCGATCTGGTCTGTTATTATAAAAATAAACCATTGGTAAGAGTACCCTTCAATTCGTTGAAGGAAATTTTACAAAGTAAGTGTTTTCCCTTGTTTCGGTGTTGAATGTTTTTTGCGCCTACCTTTAAAATCCAAAACGCTTTCTGTTTACACTTCGAACGCAATACATGGAAAGAATTCTTACATCGTGGTACAGTCCACGGCTGCAACGCGAAATGCCGGTGGCCGTTTATGGACATTACGGTTTTGCTTTACTTATGGTTCCGACTGCAGCCGCCGATTATCTCGAATATGAACGATTCGGGCTGATCGACACCATCCGGCCGTTTATCGAGGGCGGGATGCTGAAAGTTTACTCGGTCAACAGTATCAACAACGAAAGCTGGATGAACAAAGGGGCGCATCCCCGGCACAAGACCTGGATGCACCAGAATTTCAACGGGTATATTTTTGAAGAAGTCATCCCCTTTATTAAATCCACGTCGGGGCCTGACACGCCAATCATCATCAGCGGCGCTTCGTTTGGTGCCCTGCACAGTATGAATCTTTTCCTGAAGCGTCCCGACGTGATCAATGGCGTCATCGCCATGAGCGGTGTGTATGACCTGACCGAGTATTCCTCGGGCCATTTCGACGATGACGTTTATTTCAACAGCCCGCAGCATTACATGCCCAATCTAACTGACCACAATACCCTGGAACAGATCCGGCGCAGCAATCACATTCATATTTTCAGCGGCAGTGGCCCGTACGAAGACCCCAACGCCAGCCGGAGCTTCGCTTCCATCCTGTATAACAAGGGAATTAACTACGAGCTGGATATTTGGGGCAGCGAATGGCCGCACGACTGGAACACCTGGCGAACAATGCTGCCGCACTACCTTGACACGCGGTTTTGAGAGAATGGGTTCATATGTAGTGGATATGAATTACTAGGATTGGGCATCGGTAAATCTGAATGCATTCATGTTCAGTTTCTTTTTAATGCCCGGATTTAATTGTTTGCTGGCAGTTTACTGTGCAGGAAAACACATTTGCCGGAGCAGGTGTACAAAATAGACGCGGGGAATTAGCCGTGCACCGAGGGTTTCGACATGCGATGTGTAGACCTGGCAATCGACCAGTTGCACGCCGGTTTGCTCCAGTTCCTGTACATAGCGGATGAAGGCAAATTTAGACGCATTGGACACCTTGCTGAACATACTTTCTCCAAAGAAAACATTCCCGATACGAAGGCCGTAAATGCCTCCCACCAGTTCGCCATCGAGCCAGGCCTCTGCGCTGTGCGCAAATCCGCGGCGGTGGAGTGTCGTGTATACGTCCTTCATTTCGGGTGTGATCCATGTGCCGTGCTGGCCTTCCCGCGGCATCGACGCACAGGCAGCAATGACGTCTTTGAAAGCCTGGTTGACCGTAAACGTGAAGGTTTCTTTCCTGGCCAGTTTTTGCATGCTCCGGCTGACGTGCATCTCCGGGGGAAAAAGCACAAACCGCGGATCGGGACTCCACCACATTGGGACATTGTCCTCGCCGTACCAGGGAAAAATGCCTTTCGGGTAAGCCTCCAGCACTCGTTCGGGTGTTACCTTGCCGCCGATCAGCAGCAAGCCGTCTTCGTTGGCGCGGGAGAGAGAAGGAAAATAAAACTGGTTTTCAGAAAAACAAACAACCGGCATAGCGCAATTCCAAATTCAAAAATAAAAACCAATACCTGGCCTTTCAACAGTGGGTTTTGAAATTTGACTTTTTAGTTTTTTAGGCGGTGACTTCTACTGTTGCATTGATGCCGCGTTCGAGGATGGCATCACATTTTGGCCGCAGGTCTTCGTAGGCACCTTCTTTCACTGCGTATTTGCCGTTGAAGTGGATGATGTAAGCACACTGTTCGGCCTGTTCGTAGGTGTGGCCGCAAATTTCAACCAGCGTTTCGATAACCCATTCAAACGTATTCACATCGTCGTTCCAGACGATAAGCTGGTAGGGATCGATCGTCTTTGTCAAAACGTCCTCGTCCACAAGAATTTCTATGTCTGTCGCAGGTTTCATTTATCGGGCAAAGATAAAAAAGGTTCGAAAAAATGCCGGCAGGATTTCGACAGGAAGATTCTGGTTCTCCGTTGGTCAACCGTTTGCACAGTACGGGTGCATCATTTTTAAAAGGAATGCCCTATTTTGTGAGGGCGTTTCCGGCTGCTGAAAACAGCTGCGAAAAAAAGCTATCAATACAAACCATAGACCTTTTGCTACATGATTAAACGGACGGTGTCCTTTCCTTTTATCCTCATTACTTCCCTGTTTTTTTTATGGGGTTTTGTACACAACCTCGACCCGATCCTGATCCCGCATTTGCGAAAGGCATTTCAACTGTCTACGCTGCAATCGTCCCTGGTCGATTCGGCCGTTTTTGTCGCCTACTTCGTGATGGCGCTGCCGGCCGGTTACATCATGCAGAAATACGGGTATAAATCCGGGATTATCCTGGGTCTTTTGCTGTTTGCACTCGGTTCTTTCCTTTTTGTTCCGGCGGCCAATACGCGGGAATACAGCTTTTTCCTTGCGGCCCTTTTCATCATTGCATCGGGACTGACCATGCTGGAAACTGCGGCCAATCCTTATGTGACGATCCTTGGCCCGGAAAGTACGGCTACCAGGCGGCTGAATCTTGCGCAGTCATTCAACGGGCTGGCTGTCACCATAGCACCACTCGTTGGCGGTCGCCTGATCCTGTCCCGTCAAAGCCATTCGCCGGCAGAACTGGAGCAACTGTCTGCCACAGCGCGGTCTGCCTATCTCCAATCGGAAGCGGCCAGCGTGAAACTTCCATATGTCGTGTTGGGTTCCATCATTTTGTTGGTAGCCCTGTTTTTTACTTTTACCAAACTACCGGATATAAAGGAAGAAAAAACCGAAAAAGGCGGCCTGCTTCGTGCCTTACGGCATCGCCACCTGGCGTGGGCCGTGGTTGCGCAGTTTTTTTATGTGGGGGCGCAGGTCTGTGTGTCGAGCTTTTTTATATTGTTGACCACGAAGGCCGCGGCCATCAGCGAAAAAACGGCCGCTGTTTATCTCGGACTGGGGTACGGGCTTGCTTTTATGACCGGACGCTTTTTCGGCACTTTCCTGATGCGCTTTGTACCGCCGGCCCGCCTGTTGTCGCTGTATGCAACCATTAACCTGCTGCTGACGACTGTTGCCATTTTTGCGGAAGGGATGGTCACCGTGTATGCATTAGTCGGGGTTGCTTTTTTTATGTCCATCATGTTTCCAACCATTTTTGCCCTCGGCATAAAAGACCTGGGTAAAGACACCAAGATCGGCGCCAGTCTTATCATCATGTCCATCGTTGGCGGCGCTTTGCTGCCACCGGTACTGGGGCTCATTGCAGACCGGACCGGCAATATCCAAAACGGTTACGTGGTGCCATTGGTTTGCTTTGGCGTGGTGCTTTTCTTTGGCTGGAAAGGTCATCGATCATTGCGAGCGGCCGAATCACCAGGTGTGGAAGATGTGCTCAGAAGCGAACAAATTATTTAACCATAATACCTAAACAAAAGACTCTTGGAGCAAAAAGCAATGTTTCGGTTTGATGAAAAAACGGCGGCCGTTACCGGTGCCGCCAGCGGAATTGGAAAAGCAACGGCCCTTGTGCTGGCCAGGCAGGGCGCCGAGGTGCTTGTAGTGGATGTAAATCAGGCTGCGGCTGCAGCAACAGCAGAAGAAATAAAATCTGGTGGGGGAAAGGCCCGTCCCGTTGTTTGCGATGTGACCAACGAAGAAAGCGTGGCGGCCGCGTTTGCCAGCATCGACCGGCTCGATATCCTGGTCAACAGTGCCGGCATTTCGCACATTGGCAATCTCGAAAACACAACCGCTGCGGATTTCGAGCGGCTTTTTTCGGTCAATGTGAAGGGGGTTTTCCTCTGTATGCAGGCCGCTTTGCGGTGCATGAAGAAACAAGGATCAGGTGTGATCATTAACCTGGCGTCGATTGCCAATCATGTTGGCCTGGCCGACCGTTTTGCCTATTCTATGACCAAAGGTGCCGTCCATGCAATGACCCTGTCCGTAGCCAAAGATTACATTGGCGCCGATATTCGCTGCAACTCCATTTCTCCCGCCAGGGTGCATACGCCTTTTGTCGATGGCTTTTTGCATAAGAACTATCCCGGCCGCGAAGAGGAAATGTTCCGGAAACTATCGCATTCACAACCCATCGGCCGAATGGCAAGCCCGGATGAAGTGGCGGCGCTGATTCTCTACCTTTCGTCCGACGAAGCATCGTTCATCACCGGCATGGATTACCCGATCGACGGGGGGGTTATTCATTTAAACAGCTAACAAATACAATAGACATGAAATTGATTCGCTTTCGTGAAAACGGGACAGAGAAGCCCGGTATTTTTTTGGATGAACAGTTTTTCGACCTGCGTTCTTTTGGAGAAGATTACAACGAGGCATTTTTTGAAACCGGCGGGCTCAGTCGGTTGGAAGCCTTTGTTGCAGAAAAACGGGACAGCCTGCAAAAGTTGGATTCAAACATTAAGCTGGCAGTGCCGTTTCAGCGTCCATCGAAGATAGTCTGCATTGGATTGAATTATGCCGACCATGCAAAAGAAACCGGCGCCACGCCACCGGCAGAACCCGTGATTTTTCTAAAAGCCACCACGTCGCTTGTCGGTCCGTCCGATCCCATTGTGATTCCAAAAGGTTCCGTAAAGACCGACTGGGAAGTGGAACTGGCCGTGGTAATGGGCAAAAAAGCCAGTTATGTGAGCGAAGAGGAGGCAATGGATTTTGTAGCCGGCTATTGCCTGCACAACGATGTATCGGAACGCGAATACCAACTGGAACGCGGCGGTACCTGGGACAAAGGCAAGGGCTGCGACAGCTTTGCTCCCATGGGCCCCTACCTGGTAACAAAAGATGAAATTTCGGACGTGGATGATTTGCGGCTCTGGCTGAAACTCAACGGCCAGACCATGCAGGACGGGACCACAGCGAACCTCATTTTTAAAATTCCGTTTTTGATTTCGTATGTCAGCCGCTTCATGACCCTGTTGCCGGGAGATGTGATTTCCACCGGCACGCCGGCTGGCGTTGGATTGGGTATGAATCCTACCGTGTACCTAAAACCGGGCGACGTGGTAGAATTGGGTATAGATGGTTTGGGAAGCACTACGCAAAACGTAGTGGCTTATGCGCATTGATGCTCACTAGCTTCGTAGCACTACAGGTCGAAGCAAGACAGGTGGCTATCATGGTACATGGCGGTTCTGCGCAGGAATTTTCTGCCGGCCAGGAACAGCTTTTAGCAGCAACGCTGTTCATTTTTACAACTTATCTGCATGAATTTAGGATTGCAAAACAAAGTCATAGTCGTTAGTGGTGGCGCCAAAGGTATAGGCGAAGGGATTGTACGGGTACTGGCAGTGGAAGGAGCCCTGCCGGTGATCATCGGCCGGAGTGATGCTGACAACAAAGCGTTGTTGACAGAATTAAAAGCACAAGGCTTCCATGGCGATTCGGTGGTGGCCGAACTGACCGTACCGGCAGAATGCGAAAAAGCGATCAGTGAGATTGTTCAAAAACATGGACGCATCGATGGACTTGTCAATAACGCCGGTGTCAATGATGGTGTCGGCCTGGAAAAAGGGAACTACACAGCTTTTATAGAAAGCCTTCACAGAAATCTTGTTCATTATTACCTGCTGGCCCACCATGCGTTGCCACACCTCATCCGGTCGAAAGGTGCCATCGTCAATATTGGCTCCAAGACTGCCGAAACAGGGCAGGGAAACACCTCTGCTTACGCTGCTGCCAATGGCGGACGCAATGCCCTGACAAGGGAGTGGGCTGTTGAATTGTTGCCGCACGGCATAAGGGTAAATGCGGTGATCGTGGCAGAATGTTACACACCGCTTTACCAACGCTGGATTCAAACCCTTCCGAACCCTGAAGAAAAGCTCCGGGACATCACGGCCAAAATACCGCTGGGGAACAGGATGACAACTGCGGAAGAAATTGCCAATGCCGTCGCCTTTCTTCTTTCCGAACGTTCCTCGCATACAACGGGGCAATTGATCCACGTCGATGGCGGTTATGTGCACCTTGATCGTGCCTTGTGAGTTGCGGGACGGTTTTTGTTCTTAATTTCAGGAACAGGTTTTTTTAAACTTAAAACTTTCCTATGCGTTCACCCTTTCTTTCTTTAGTCGCTTGTGTTTCGCTTTTGTCTGCCAACTGTGGTACCTCGACAGACCATGTGGTGAAGGCCGTTTCCGCAACGGCGCCAGAAGCGCCGGCGAGAGATTTATCCGCCAGTAAAGAAATGTTCCAATACAATTTGCAAAAGCCGTCGGCAACCTGGGATCTGCCCAGCGAATTGATTGAAATTTCAGGCAACGCCTGGATCGATGATAAGCATCTTTTGGTGATCGAAGATCTGCACCCCAACCTCTATGTCGTTCGCCTCGACAAAGTAGGCGTGATCGAAAAGACAATTCCGTTTGCACCGCCGAAGCTGGACAAATTCGACATCGAGGACATTACGTTTGTAGGGAATACCGCCTATGCGTTATGGAGCCATGGCACGATCTACAAAATCGACGACTGGCAGGGAACTCCCAAAGTCAGCAACTGGGAAACGGGTCTGAACAAAGCCAACAACACGGAAGGTATTTGTTACGATCCGGCAACGAAAAAAATCCTGGTCGCCTGCAAGCAGGCGTCGGGCGATGAAGATGAAAAAAAATCAACAAGGGCTATTTACCAACTTGATCCTGCAACAGGCAAAATGGCCGGTGAGCCGTTTTTGCTGATCGAGAAAAAAGAGCTGGAAAAACTGGCTGGGGCAAAGACCAACTTCCACCCTTCGGGGGTAGCCGTGCACCCAGTCACCGGCGATATCTATATTTTGTCAACCAAAGACACAAAAGGCCTTGCCACCTATTCGCAGGACGGAAAGCTCAAAGGCTTTCAATGGATCGACCGTGAGCAAATGCTGCAGCCCGAAGGAATTTGTTTTGCCCCCGACGGATCACTTTATATCAGCACGGAAGGAAAACGTGGTGTGCCGGCAAAGATTTTCCGTTTTGACGCCGTGAAGTCAAAGTAGATTTTTTCGTCCTGTTTCAAATTTTTTTCGAAGACATCTGCAGCCTGCCGTCTTATCCGGCTTTTCACTTCAGTTTGGGCGCAAGCTTCCTTTTTCACCTGTTGATGGCAACAGGTGAATGCGATCCGCTTTACCGAAGCGGATAGCAATTATCTTTGTCCCGCTTAAAAAATCGCCATGAGTGAAGAAAAGAGCCACAATTTTATCGAGGAGATCATTGAGAACGACTTAAAAGAAGGCAAATACAAATCGATTGTAACCCGTTTCCCGCCGGAACCGAATGGCTACCTGCACATCGGGCACGCCACGTCCATCTGGCTGAATTTTGGCGTTGCCAAAAAATACGGCGGTTATACCAACCTTCGGTTTGATGATACCAACCCGGCTACCGAGGAAACCGAATATGTAGAGAGCATCAAGGAAGACGTGAAATGGCTTGGTTATGAGTGGAAGAACGAACATTTTGCGTCGGATTATTTTGAGCAGCTGTATGAATTTGCCGTCAGGCTGATTAAAAAAGGACTGGCCTACGTGGACGATTCCACGTCCGAAGAAATTGCCGCGATGAAGGGTACCCCTACGGAACCGGGAAAGGACAGTCCGTTCCGGGGCCGAAGCATTGAGGAAAACCTTCGCCTGTTTGAAGAAATGCGTGCCGGCAAATACCCCGATGGAGCCCGGGTGCTGCGGGCAAAAGTAGACATGGCTTCGCACAACATGATCATGCGTGACCCGGTGCTCTACCGCATCAAGCATGCGCACCACCACCGCACCGGCGACCAGTGGTGTATCTATCCCATGTACGACATGGCGCACCCGCCAAGCGACTCGATTGAAGAAGTGACTCACTCGCTTTGCACCATGGAGTTCATTCCGCACAGGGAGCTTTACGACTGGTTGCTGGAAAACATTGAATCGTTCCCCTCGCATCAATACGAATTTGCACGACGCAACCTGTCCTACACCGTGATGAGCAAGCGAAAGCTGCTGCAACTGGTACAGGATGGGTACGTGGAAAGTTGGGACGATCCGCGCATGCCGACAATCAGCGGCATGCGCCGTCGCGGGTACACGCCGGAAGCGATCAGGGATTTTTGCGAACGCATTGGTGTGGCCAAACGCGACAACCTCGTGGACGTGGGCCTGCTGGAATTTTGCGTTCGCGAACACCTGAACAAAGTAGCCCTTCGCCGTATGGTGGTCTTCGATCCGCTGAAGGTGGTGCTTACGAATTATACAGGCGCGGTCGAAATGCTGGAAGGCGAGGAGAACCCTGAAGATGAGAACAGCGGCAGCCGCGAAATTCCCTTTGGCAGGGAGTTGTATATCGAGCGGGAGGACTTCATGGAAAATCCACCCAAGAAATTTTTCCGCCTCTTTCCGGGTGGCATGGTGCGCCTGAAGCATGCGTACATCATTCGCTGCGATGAAGCTGTGAAAGACGAAAACGGCAATATCACCGAACTGCATTGCACCTACATACCCGAAAGCAAAAGCGGGAGCGACACGTCGGGAATCAACGTGAAAGGCACTTTGCACTGGGTCGAAGTGACCAATGCCATTACAGCGGAAGTGCGTCTTTATGATCGTTTGTTCAAGGTGGAGGATCCGTCGAACGAGGAAGGTGATTTCAAGGATTACGTCAATACCGAATCTTTACAGACCCTTAGCGCAGCTTATGCCGAGCCTTCCCTTAAAAATGCCCGCCTGAACGAACGGTACCAGTTTCTTCGTAAGGGTTATTTTACACTCGACAACAAAGACACGTATAGCCGCCTCGTATTTAACCGTACTGTGACCTTAAAAGATGCATGGGCCAAAGAACAGAAGAAGGGGTGACGGATATTGGGTATGGAGATATTTGGATTGTAAAATAATGGATTTATGGTGTCCTAAATGAACGTTGATGGCTGTTGAATGGATGGACCTGTTTTTGTTGTGTGCGGCTGCTTTTTGTGCAGGATTTGTGGATGCGATCGTGGGTGGCGGCGGCCTGATTCAATTGCCGGCTGCACTGGTGATTCTTCCCCATTTTCCCGTGGCATCGGTCATCGGCTCGTTAAAAATTCCCTCGTTTAGCGGAACGGTTTTCGCCGCTTGGCAATACGTCAAAAAAGTAAGCATTGACTGGTGGTTGCTGACCATCGTTTGCGTGCTTGCTTTTTTGGCTTCGTACAGCGGTTCACTTTTACTGACGCAGGTGAGCAATGGCTTTATGAAGCCCGTGATCCTGGTTGTTCTCACCATCGTTGCCGTGTACACGTACACAAAAAAAGACTTTGGCCAGAGCGAGTCGCATGATCTTTCTTTCAACCGGCAACTGGCCATGGGGGTAATTATCAGCCTGCTGATTGGTTTTTACGACGGCTTTATCGGGCCGGGCGCCGGCAGTTTCTTTATCCTGGCTTTTATTGCCCTCCTTCATTTCGATTTCCTGCATGCATCGGCGCATGCCAAGATGGTCAACCTTGCTACCAATTTGGGCTCTGTCACGCTGTTTCTCATCAAAGGGAAAATCATCTGGCTGATTGCCTTGCCAATGGCAGCCGCCAACGCACTGGGTGGCTTTACGGGAGCAAAGCTTGCCATCGCCAGGGGAAACCGGTTCATCCGGATCTTTTTCCTGGTCATCATCGTGGGAATCCTGATCCGGTTTTGCTGGGATGTGTTTGTAAAAAAGTAACCTTCCGGTTGGGGTTAGGACAATTCTTTCTTTTCCTGTTCCAGCCAAAAGCGGCGAAGGGCATTGAGCTGGTCGAAATCGAGTTTTTCTTCCATTTCTTCCGTGAAGGTTTCGTCGTCCCGGTAACTGAAATGACTTTCCTTTCCGTCGCCGGTTTTGAGGGTGAAGTCATAGATGTGGTCGGGAGTGTGATTGACGACAACATGGGTGCCGTCTTCCAGCTTAAAATGAAGTGGATATTCTTTTTTCATGCCTGCGTTGGTTTGGCAGAAGTTACGAAAAAGAATTGTGCCAGCAGTACCCGTTTTCGGCGGTAATATTCCTTTCACCTGCGTACCAACTCGTGGTCTTTTTGGCGGCGGAAAAGGCAGCGACGTTTACCTGAATAGGTCCGCCGATTCGTTTTCACCCCGGAATAGCAGGCACCCCGTTTTTGACTGAGCAGGAGAGGCAGGGCTGCCCGAAAGAAATTATTTTTTCCAGGCGGGTTGCGCTCCTTCTTGTTTTGTTTCGATCATGTACACCGATTTCCCGCCAACGATGAAAAGTGTTTTGCGAAAGGCGCCGGTGCCAAAACACAGGTTGGTGGCCCGCGGCGATTTGATTTCGGTGATCAATTTTCCCTGCGGAGAGTACACGGCAACGCGGTTACCCAGGGCGATGTAGAGATTCCCGTCGGCATCAACGGTCATTCCATCGGGGCCGGCGGCAGATCCAAAGTCGATCAGCTTTGAGCGAAGTTTCAGCGAGCCGTCCTGGCGAACGTCGAAGGCATAAACAGCGCCTTCCATCGTTGGCCGAACGGTTGTTTCTTCAAAATCACCACCGCTGTTGCCGCTTCCAGGCCAGTCGCAATCGGCCACGTACAGGATTTTTTGATCGGGAGAAAACACGATCCCATTGGGCTTTGCCACATTGGCCGCTACCAGGTGCACTTCTCCGGTGGTGTCGACCCGGTACACACCCATTCCGTTTTGTTCCATTGTTTCCGGTCCTAAGTAGCGCGGATCCGTAAAATAGATTCTTCCCTGGCGGTCGATGGTCAAATCATTCGGGGAGTTAAATCGCCTGCCGCGGTAAAGACTTGCAACCGGGGCGCTTCTGCCGGTTTTCATGGTCGTCCGGGTAATCCCGCGGCCGCCGTAATTGGCACCTTCGCAGGCCAACAGGTCGCCGTTGGCGTCGAACTTCAACCCGTTTGACATGCCGCTGGGTGACCGAAAGATTTTGTATTCCTTGGTGGCCGGGTTCAGCGTCCAGATGATGCCGGCAAAGAATGGTGCGCCACCTGAGTTGGGAAAGTCGGAAAAATACAGAAGGCCATCAGGCGACATGGCAGCGCCTTCCAGAAAATCGACACCGGCGGTAAAGATTTCCTTTACGGTGGCGTTGGGAGCGATGATATCGGAGGCAGACGGTTGTTGCGCCAGTGCCTTTTGAAGGCCAGGCAACAAAAGCAGCAGGGCGGAAAAGAAAATACGGTTCCTATTCATGGTTGTGTGTTGAAAACGTTTTGAATTTACGGGTTTGTTCAGGAACGATTTTGTTTTTCTGTAAACATGGGTGCAGGCCTTGCAGCCAACAAAAAAAGCTCCCTGTTGCAGGGAGCTTTTTTTGAAAAAATGAGGTTTTATTTCGGATCCAGCACCTGTGCGATCCGGTCGTTCACATCCAGCAAATGGGCACGGCTGGCGCCGTCTTTATAGGCAGGCAGCGCAGCACGGATCTCGCTTTGCAGAATGCGCAACTGCGCTTTTGCAATAGAGATCGCATCCGTTGTTTTGCTATAGTCGGAGGGCAGGACGAAACCGCGGCCTGCCGAAATCGTGATGGCCGGACCGTCAGATTTCAGGTTGCCAACCAATTGCTCAACATAGGCTTTTTGCAGGTTGCGGCGGTAAATATCGATAGCTTTGTGTGAAGCCAGCTCGCTCCAGATTCCTTTGCGCAGATCGGTTACCATTTCCGTAGCGGTGTACACATTTTTTTCACCGCTGGCTTCTGCCCGGAACATCTTGTTGAAGGTGTTATTGCTCAGCAAGCGACCCAGCACACTGTTTTGGATTCCCAAAATCGTTGTCATGGCATTAGCGCCGGTGAGGTTGGCAATTTTCGGTTGTACCAGCCAGGTAGGCGTGGTAAACAACTGGGTCTGCAGGAACTGC
The DNA here is from genome assembly GCF_003628535.1 of Flavisolibacter nicotianae. Classification (GTDB taxonomy): domain Bacteria; phylum Bacteroidota; class Bacteroidia; order Chitinophagales; family Chitinophagaceae; genus Flavisolibacter; species Flavisolibacter nicotianae. Next base: position 606,723 of record NZ_RBCI01000004.1, on the reverse strand, counting down.
ATCGCTTCTTTCTGCCTGGCCTTCGACGTAAACTCTACGACCACGCCGCCTTCTTCCTGCATTTTCGGCGTGGTTTGAATACCGCCGATGTTTTTGGACACGTGGCCCATATAACGCGTAAACTGCCCGGTCAACTGCGTGTAGATCTGGTTCAGGCTCGTGTAATCGCGGTTGGCTTCCTTGGTCCACTCCGGCAGCTTCACCACGATGCGCTGGAGGTTCTTGATGCCATAGGCGCTTGCCTTCATCGCGTTGTCGCCCAGGTCTTCGTTTTGTGCACGGGGATCATCGGGATCCACTTCGGTACCAAACCACAGGCGTTTGTTCTTCATTTTTTCCGATGTCAGCTTATTGAGGGCCGGCACTTCATCCTGTGCTGTTTTGTAGTCCGGCATCCATTTGTAACCCCATTCGATCGCCCAGGTATCGTAGTCGCCGATGCGGGGAAACAGTCCCTTTTCCGAGATCTTGTCTTCGGGCTGGGCAACGTAGTTAAAGCGGGCATAATCCATGATCGACGGCGTATGGCCATTGGCTTCCACCCAGGCTTTGTTGCGCAGGTTTTCTACCGGCACGGTAGAAGAAGATCCGAAGTTGTGACGCAGCCCAAGTGTATGACCCACTTCGTGCGACGACACAAAGCGAATAAGTTCACCCATCAGCGAATCAGGGAATTGCAACTGGCGGGCACGGGGGTCGACGGCCGCGGTCTGGATCATGTACCAGTCGCGGACAAGGCTCATCACGTTGTGAAACCAGTTGATATGCGATTCGAGGATCTCGCCGCTGCGGGGATCGTGTACGTGCGGTCCCTGGGCGTTTGGCACGTCCGATGGCTTGTACACAATTGCCGAGTGGCGGGCATCTTCCAGGCTCCAGGAGGGGTCGTTGGTTGGTGCCAGCTTTGCAACGATGGCATTTTTAAAGCCGGCTTTTTCAAAAGCCTTCTGCCAGTCGTTCACACCCTGGATCAGGTAAGGAACCCATTTTTTTGGCGTCGCCGGGTCGATGTAATACACAATCTGCCGGGCCGGCTCTACCAGTTCGCCGCGTTTGTATTTTTCCACATCCTCCGGCTTCGGCTCAAGGCGCCAGCGGGTCACCATCCGGATCTTTTCGATGCCCTGCGGATTGGCGTCAAAGTCGGTGTAAGAGGTGGCAAAGAATCCAACCCGCGGATCAAAATACCGCGGCTTCATGGGTTCTTTTGGCAGGAGGATCATGGAGCTGTTCAGCTCAAAGGTTGACGGTGCGCCACCGGCAACAGGACCAAACGAAATGGTCATGCCGCCACCGGCTGGTGTGGGTGTGCGCATATAAGTCTTTACCGTTTTGATCTCGATGTTGGTTGGATAAGAGTTAACATCGTTGACGTAAGACGTTTCGCGTTGGAAACCGGTCAGGCCAAGTGCCCGTTTAATGCTGCCATCAAAAAACAGGATGTCGTTGTCTCCCATTAGGTAGTCGGTTACATCGATCACGGTTCCTTTTGCATTCGTAACGGAGTCTTTGGCAAAGGCTTTAATGTCGAACGAAGCAACAATGGGCTGTACGTTGGAATTGCGCACGGCATTGTACATCCCGGCCGAGTCGCGGCCGGCTTCGTCAAACGAATTGCTGCGAAGGAAAAGTTTGTTGTTGGGGCCTTTTTCGAAGGAGATCACATTTTCACCGATCTGGTCTCCGGCATAGCCCAAAAAGCCGGCACGTGGCCCTGTTGGTGCCTTGGAAATCCGGTTCACCACCAGGATTTCTCTTCCGAGCAGCGAATCGGGAATTTCAAAATAATACTTGTCGTCCACCTTGTGCGTGGTAAAAAGTCCTTTGTCTGTTTTGGCTTTTGCGGTAATGACATCCGCATAAGGCTTGGGGCCGGTGTTTTGGTTCATGCCTGCCCGGCCGGGAAAATTACCGGGAGTGGCTGTTCCATTAGTGGGCGGTGTAGTGGGTGGCGGAGTTTGTTGGGCAAATCCTGCAGCACTGGTCAATAAAAAGCCTGTTGCCATGGCAACAGCGAAGTGACGGTTCATGCCTGTTTGTTTGTTTTTAGGAAAATTTGTTTCAAAATAAAGCTCGGAAATTACAACAGTCGGTTTTGTTAAAATCAAGCGGGGCAAAGACTTAACTTTAATTAACACGGTTCCGGAGGCGGGAAACGACGATGGAGAATGAATGGCAGATGACAGCAGGCAGGTGACAGTTTTGGTCGTTTCGCTGTCATCCACCAGCTGTCTGCAAAGAATATTTTAGCGGCTGCAGCCACTTGTCATTGCGGGAGATCGTTTAGCGGTGACCTGTTTGATGATTTAGAAAGAAGTCCTGATTGGGCGTCTCTGGCCATCATCAGCGTTCCAGCATTTTTTTGCGCTTCATGTTCAGGAAGCGATCGAGCAGCATCAGGCCAAGGATCACATTAGCCATCATAAAAAGATTGACGAAGGTATTGTTGAACATTTTGCCGTAATCCACACTCGTGAAATCAACGCCCATCGGGTTACCGTTGCTGTTGCCTGCCGACCAGTCGACCTGTGCAAAGCCATAAACCAGAAAGCCTACAATTACAGTCAGGAAAAAGGCGGCAATGCCCCAGATGATCTTTGTATTGATGTATTGTTTGGTTGCCGGCGCAATCTGCAGTCTCGCAATTTCTTCCATTACGTTTTTGGTAAAACGCAGTGAAGGCTCTTCCAGCGCGGTGGACTGCACCAATTGATGCACCTCCATCAACTCGGCATATTTGGCCCTCCACTCCGCGTTTTCGGCAATCAGCCGTTCAATCACAGAAGGTTCCTGGCTGAGGCCATCGATGTATTCCCAAAGCCGCAGCTCCATGTCGTCGCTATGTTCCATTCCGTTATGCAAAGGATTGATGTCCATAAATCCGGGTTTTGCGTGTTAATAAATATCTCTTACTTCAGCGGAAAAATGTTTCGTCATTTTTTCTTTTAGTCGTGTGCGGGCCCTGTGCAACTGCACCTTCACCGCATTGGGTTCTTTGCCTATGATCTGCGCAATTTCTTCGAGGGTTTGTTCGCCCTTGTAAAACAGGGTGATCACCTGCGAATCCTCGGGGCTCAGCATCCGGATGGCCTCGTTCACCATCTGTACCCGGCTTTTTTGTTCGACCTGGTTGGCGCTCATCCCCCCGTCTACATTTTCTGCCACGGCAAACACATGTTCATTATCCAGCGACTGCACCGCCAGTTTTTTCTTCCGCAAAAACGAAAGACAGGTGGTGGTGGTGATGGTATACAGCCAGGTGCTGAACTTGGAGGCGCCCTTGAAATCGGCCAGCGACCGGAATGCCTTCACGAAAATATCCTGCGACACTTCCTCTGCGTCTTCACGACTGTTGATGTAGCGCAGCGCAATGGTAAAGACAAAGGACCGGTAACGCTCCACCAGCTCCGCATAAGCGGCCGTGTTGCCTTGCAGCACATCCTGGATCAGTTCATTATCGGGTGTTTTGGCATGCATTCCTCTGATAAGACGTCGGGTAATTGGTGTTGGTTACAGGGTGGGAAGGTATTGAGATATTGGGAGACCGGGATATTGAGAATTAGATATTTGATATTGGATATTGGATATTTGGTAAACTGGCGGCAAGTTCAGAATTGTCCTTTCCGGGCGATATTCTAAAAAACAAAAGACTGTCTTTTTGTAAAACAGTCAACTTGCATCATTTTGAGCATTATATCTAATATCCCAATATCTCAATATCCTAATATCCAACTCCTCCCTGTAACCTCGCCGAAACACCTGTCGTCCTATGTTCAGAACCAGTTCTTTGGAAAATTTTTCGAACGATCTGTAACCGGAATACAAAACATGTCGTCAGATTGTTTGAAGCCATCGAAAAAGGCTGGAAAATCAAAAACCTTCATACTTATAAAACTGACTTTATGCACAACGCAGAAATTTTAATCCCGATCTTGGTTCCCCTGGGCGCTTTTGCCATGATTTTCGGTATCATTTACCTCCGCACCCGCGAAAACATGGCCATGATTGAAAAAGGCATGAACCCGAAACGTTACGCCAACCTGCCGGCTCCGTTCCGCAGTCTTAAAACCGGATTGCTTTTCCTGGGCGCAGGCCTGGGACTGCTCCTGGCTTTCATCATATCCAAAAACATGGGCGGTCATGACAACGAAGCCATCTACTTTTCACTGATTGCCATCGGCGGCGGCCTGGGACTCGTTGGCTCTTACGCCATGGAAAAAAAGGAATACGATAACACCCGCGAATACCAAAATCAACGGGACTACCAGCACACACGGGAAACCACGGTGACCCGGAACCAGGAAGTCTGAGAAAGAAACAACCAAACCAAATGCAGGGTTGCCATAAGCAACCCTTTTCTCATTTTCAGACTTGGGTGGGATGAAAATTGTAGGAGAGATGGAATATGGAAAATCTTTCGTTCGATGCACTGGTGATTGGTGCCGGCGCGGCCGGCCTGCTGGCAGCGCTTGAAATCGCCCTCACGGGCCGTAAGGTCGCCGTTCTCGAAGCCAAGGCAAGGCCCGGCGGCCGCATCCACTCGGTGGAAAAAAATGGACGCTGGCTGGAGCTGGGGGCCGAGTTTGTACACGGCGATCTTCCCGTGACAAAAGAACTTTTTAAAAAAGCCCGTATAAAAACGGTCCCCGTAAAAGGGAGCGTTTGGCAGCACAAAGACGGCCGGCTGCAGGAACAGGCTGATTTTATAGAAGATGAAGACGAGTTGGAAAAAAAATTTCAATCCCTGGAAAAAGACAAACCCGTTGCACGGTTTCTGCGCGACGACCTGGCGGGGGAGCACTACAGCGACCTGCGCTTCAGCCTGAAAAATTACGTGGAAGGCTATTATGCCGCAGACACAGAAAAGGCCAGCACAAGGGCCCTGTGCGAGGAATTGACCAGCGGCGAAGAAGAGCAGTACCGGGTCGAGGGAAGCTATCATCGCCTGGTGGCCTATCTTGAAAACGAATGCCGGCATCGGGGGGTGCAGTTCTTTTTTTCGAGTCCCGTTACGCAATTGCAATGGAAAAAAGGAAAAGCCGTTGCCATCACAGAAACCGGAACATTTGCAGCAGCCAGGGTGTTGATCACGGTCTCCATCGGTGTCTTAAAAAATGCGGGCATTACGTTTTTCCCCGCTTTGCCCGCGGTTAAAAAAGCGGTGCAGCAATTAGGGTATGGACATGTGATTAAAATAGTCGTACAATTCGACCGGTCTTTTTGGAAGGAGCGTTCGATCACCGGCGGCCAAGACCTTTCCGACCTGAATTTTCTTTTTTCAACAGAAGCCATTCCCACCTGGTGGACTCATCATCCAAAGAAAGAGGCTATGCTGGTAGGCTGGCTGGGTGGTCCGAGGGCCGAACAACTGCAGCTTCTAGACAAGGAAGAAATTACACGAAAAGCACTGGAATCACTCACCAGGATCTTTTCGCTCGATCCCGCTTACCTGTCGAAACATTGCACGGGGATCGAGGTTTACAACTGGTCGGCCGATCCGCATTTCTGTGGTGCGTACGCTTACGAAGTGGTGAATGGGCATGACCTGATTAAAACACTTCAGCAACCGGTGGAGGAAACCGTATTTTTTGCCGGCGAAGGCTTGCATCCCGGTCCGCAAATCGGCACGGTGGAAGGCGCCCTTGTCAGCGGAAGGGAAACGGCCCGGCTCCTGATCGCCTCATTTCCGGCATAAGCGGCCTGTTGCAGGAAGAATGGTACGGTTTTTCTGTTGGTGTAAGAAAATTGTGGTTATGAAAAGCAGTAGAGATCAATCAAACATGCAGAACAAACAGATGGCAGGTCACCGCCCGGTACCCCAAAACCGCGATGACCTTGACAGTCGGAAAAACGAAGAACAGGAGACCAAAGGAGACGATATCACGCATAATCAAAAAGACGTAAAGCACGACCGGAAAAAAGTCAAAAATGATTAGGCTATGAAAAACAGGAGCCCCGCAAAAGCGGGGTTTTTTGTTGGCCTAACGCAACCGTGACAGCGAAATAAATTTACGGACAGGCCGTTCGTTTCAAGTCCCTGTCGGAGCGGCTTTACTTTCAATTAAAATGGTGTGGCTGCCAACAGATGAATAGGGGAGCAAGCCCCTGGTGTTCGAGTGTAGAGCATTCAGTTTTATCTTTATCGTGAACAAACAGACCGACCAACATGCTGAACCCATCTTCCGAGAACAGCCTCATTGATGCTTTTGAACGAATCCCGGTACATATTTTCCCGACGCTTGAGAAAGGATCGCAGGCGGCCGCAAAGGAAATTGCCAAATTGATACGGCAAAAACAGCAGTCCAGCCAGCCCTGCGTGCTAGGGCTTGCCACGGGATCAACGCCTAAATCGCTGTATGCGGAACTGGTGCGGATGCACCGCGAAGAAGGTCTCAGTTTTCAGAATGTCATTACGTTCAACCTCGACGAATATTACCCGATCGACCGCGATGCCTGGCAGAGTTACAATACCTACATGCACCGCAACCTGTTTCAGCACATCGACATCGACCCGGCCAATATCCATATTCCGAACGGCGAGTTGCCCAAGGAATCCGTGAAGGAGCATTGTGCCGCTTACGAAAAGCAAATTGACGATGCCGGAGGTATCGACCTCCAGATCCTTGGTATTGGCAACAACGGCCACATCGGCTTCAACGAGCCGGGTTCGAGCATTCATTCCCGCACAAGGCTCATCAACCTGGAAAATTCGACCCGCCTGGCAAACGCCTACGAATTTGCCAATATCTCCGAAGTGCCGCGGCTGGCGCTGACCATGGGGATCAGCACCATTCTCAAAGCAAAAAAAATCATCCTCCTGGCCTGGGGACCGGCAAAAGCCCCCGTGGTGCAAAAGGCGGTTGAACAAAACGTCACCGAAAGCGTTCCTGCCAGCCTGTTGCAGACCCATGGCGATTGCTCGTTTTATCTTGATGAAGCCGCAGCGTCCGAACTCACCCGCTACAAATCGCCCTGGCTGACTGGGGAAATTACATGGACACCGAAGATGATCAAAAAAGCCGTGGTGAACATGGCACTGAAACTCGGCAAGCCGGTGCTTTCCTTAACGAACAACGATTACAACGAATTTGGTCTTGGCGATCTCCTGGTAGAAGAAGGCGATGCCTACGAGATCAACCTGAGAGTCTACTATATGCTCCGGGACAGCATCACCGGCTGGCCAGGCGGAAAGCCCAATGCCACTATCCCGGCCCACCCCGAACGGTCTGAACCCTATCCCAAACGGGTAGTCATTTTTTCGCCCCATCCCGACGACGACATCATCAGCATGGGCGGCACCTTCCAGCGCCTGCACGACCAGGGACACGATGTGCATGTGGCCTATCAAACCTCCGGCAACATTGCCGTCACCGACGAATTTGTCACCCGCTTTCTTGATTTTGCTGTCGGTTTCGAAGAGATTGCCGGCATCAACAGCGATAAGTCGGAAAAGATTTTTGAAGACGTGCGCAGCTACCTTGCCCAGAAAAAAAGCAACCAGGTGGACACACCGTTCATTCGCGGTGTCAAGGGACTGATCCGCCGCTGCGAGGCAAAAGCCACGTGCCGCTATGTCGGGATCAAAGAAGAGGGCATTCATTTCCTCAACCTTCCTTTTTACGAAACCGGTACGATCGAAAAAGCACCGATGGGAGAAGCGGATATCCAGCTCACGATCGACCTGTTGCGGGAGGTAAAACCACACCAGGTCTATGCCGCCGGCGACCTGGCCGATCCGCACGGAACGCACAAGGTTTGCCTCGACATTGTGTTTGAGGCCCTCAGGCGGATCAAGGCAGACGGGGACGACTGGGTCGATGATTGCTGGTTGTGGCTCTACAAAGGTGCCTGGCAGGAATGGAATATCGACGAGATTGAAATGGCTGTGCCCATGAGTCCCGACCAGGTCATGCAAAAGCGATATGGGATCTTTATTCACCAGTCGCAAAAAGACATGGTCCCGTTCCAGGGAAGCGATGCAAGGGAGTTCTGGCAGCGTGCCGAAGAGCGCAATGCGGCAACGGCAGCGCTTTATGCACAATTGGGCCTCACGCACTATGCGGCAATGGAAGCTTTTGTGCGCTGGCATTATTAAGGAAAGACGGCTTTGCTGAAACGGCGGTCGGCCCGGCCTTTCCTGCCGGACCAATGCCGGCTGGGAGGGGTAAAGAAAAACCGCTGCTTATTGATTGTATATCAAAATCTTTACTCTAAATTTAGTAAGACAAAACAGCGGCCGCATGCTGAACCTGAAAAACCTCTTTCGAACGAAGGTCCTGGAGCTACAGGTCTCGAAGGCGCAGAAGGAACTCCTGGAACTTCTTCTCCTGAACAAGGACGATTTTGATCAATGGTGTCTTGCGCAGCCATCGTCGAAAATACGCTTCCAGTTTTTTTATCCCTCCGCCATCGATTTTTATTACGACGAATTCAAGCTTTTCAATTCGTTTTTCAGAAAAGATTCAAAAGGCGAGATCTGCCTGTTCGAGTTTAAAATGAGTGAAGTGAATTACGATTCGATCCGTTGCAGCAGTTGGGCGCCGTTCGAATCGGTGATCATTGACTTTCTCACCGGCCTCGAAGAAAACAAAAAGATCGCTTTGTTTGAAAAACGCAAAACCCTCTTGGAATACCAGTCTCTCTGCGCTCCCAATGCCGATGCCAAAACATTGCCGGGCGACTATGGCAAAGCTGTTTCAACAGCCCTGCAAATTTTGAAACCCTCGCACTAACGTTCACCTCTCTTTTTTCGTTTCGCTTGCGCAATCAATTATTTTTCCGAAAGAACCCAAACACCTGGAAATGCCTCTGTATGGGGTGCCGTGATTGTTTGGCGGGTGTACCGCGATCATTCTGCAGCAACTAATAATACCGCAACCGAAATGGCAATTTTTTGCACGTTGCTGCCATTACGGATATTCAATTTGCCCAGTGAAATCGTCGGAAGCTTTGTTCTGGTTTTTGTGATTTTTCATTTTATCAATGCCGAACTGGGTGAGCAAAAAAACACCGATCGGCCTGGGTTCGCTGGGTGCTATCCCGGTGGCTTTTTTGGTGTGGGCAATCGGCCTTTCCCTTGGCGGAACCACCGGTTAAGCTATCAATCCTGCAAGGGACTTTGGTCCGCGTATCGCACGTGCTTTTTTACCGTTGCGACAAGAGAGCAACAGCGACTGGGGTTATGACTGGATTCCGATTATGGGGCCGTTCATTGTTGGTGCACTTACCGCCGCTTTTTATCACTTCTTAAAAAGATGAAAAAAAATTCCGGAAGAAAAAGATTTTCTTCTTTTTGATCGAATCCATTTCCCTATATTTGCAGGCCCAAACGGGAATGGCTGCGTAGCTCAACTGAATAGAGCATCTGACTACGGATCAGAAGGTTTCAGGTTTGAATCCTGACGCGGTCACAGAGAAGGAGTTACGGTTTCGTAGCTCCTTTTTCTTTTCTGCATCTGCAAAATCTTTCCTCCTCATCTATCCTTCTCACAGCTTCGGTCTGTTGATCGAAAATCACATTTGTTTTCTCAATCGTTTTGAAAGATTCATCACAAAAAGGCAGCCATGCAAACAGGTGTCAATTACGCCCAGGCCTGCGACACTGGCCATAAAACGGCGAAAAAGAATTTTTTAATTTTTCGTTTTGCATCCGACTTTTTCAACAAGCGGGAAAAAAAGCGGGTTCTGTCCATCCATTGACTGCACAAGAAGCGAGGTGTATCCATCATTTTTTTCGAGTAAAACAGTGTAGGCGTTTCCCAATTTTTGTGATTGTAAGAGGCGGCGAAGAAGATGTTCTGCAGGAGTAGTGATTGTTTTCATCGATAGAGGATTTGATGCTAAAATAAACGGCCGCTGCCGTAAATAAAATAAGAGAGAACCCTTATTCGGCGTTTTTCAGCAGAGACTTACCAAATCTTTAATAAAAAAAATCATGTTTTCGTTCGGAAACTACGTTTCCCTTCTTAATTTACAGGATCATTACTGGACAAAACAAAATCGATCATTACAAACAAATATTCTATGAATTGGAGAGATGTTCTTTCGGTGTTGCTCGGTATCAGAAAACCCAAGCCGGTTTTGGTTCCTATACCCAAAGGAAATCGGCAAACGGTTAAGAAATAAAATTCCGCAACGAATTACAAACCCCGCTTCTGGCGGGGTTTTCTTTTTTTATCTTCACCCTTATTCCACTATGAGAAAAATTGCTTTCTTTCTTTTGTTGCCTGTTTTTTCGTTTGCACAAAAGCCGCTGCCCGGCGAGATTTCGGCTTGGGAAGCACAGGCCAAACGCGTAACCATCGTTGAAGACCATTGGGGCATCCCGCACATTTACGGACAAAAAGATGCCGATGCGGTGTTTGGCCTGCTGTACGTACAGTGCAGTCAGAACTTTGCCCGGATCGAAAGAAATTACCTGGAGATCATGGGGCGTCTATCGGAAGTGGAAGGGGAAAAGCGGTTGTACGAGGATTTGCAAATGCGCCTCATTTACGATACGGCGGCGGCCCGGGAAGATTACCAGCGCAGCCCTCAGTGGTTCAAATCGCTGCTGAATGCCTTTGCCGACGGGATCAATTATTATCTCTACAAACACCCCGAAACCAAACCGCTGGTGCTGCAACGGTTCGAGCCCTGGTTCCCGCTGCTGTACACCGACGGCAGCATTGCACCAACCCAGACCGGCGGGCTCACGGTACAGGACCTTCGCCATTTTTACGAAGGAAAAGACGACGCAACATCTTTGGTGCGGCCCGAACTTTCGGTCAACAATTTCAAAACCTCCGGCTCCAATGGCTTTGCGATCGCACCGGCCAAAACAGCTTCAGGCAACGCAATTTTGTATATCAACCCGCATGTCACCTTTTACTTTCGTACGGAAGCCCACCTGGTGAGCAACGAAGGTCTCAATGCATACGGTGCCGTAACCTGGGGGCAATTTTTTATTTACCAGGGCTTCAACGAATCCTGTGGCTGGATGCATACTTCGAGTTATGCTGATGTAGCGGACCAATACCTCGAAAAAGTAGAAAAAACCGGCAACGGGTTCCAGTACTGGTTCGACGGCTGGAAGAGCAAGGCAGGGTGGAAGCCGGTTACACAAAAAGAGATTGTCCTTCGGTACCATAACGCTAGCGGCAGTGAAGGCTCAAAACGGTTTTTAGCCTACTTTACGCACCACGGACCGGTGATGGGAAGACAGGAGGGGAAATGGATTTCGCTACGTGAGAACAACCGGTCGCTTTCCGCATTGATGCAGTCCTGGCTGCGCACAAAAGCCAATGGCTTTGCCGAATTCAAAAAGGTAATGGAAATGCGCTCCAACAATTCCAACAATACCGTGTTTGCCGATAACAAAGGCAATATTGCTTACTGGCACGGCAACTTCATGCCGAGGCGCAACCCGAAATACGATTGGTCGTTGCCGGTGGATGGCACCACGCCGGAAACGGAATGGCAGGGACTTCATACCCTCGACGAGATTATCCATCTGTACAATCCCAAAAGCGGGTGGATCCAAAACTGCAACTCTACGCCGTTCACCTCGTCTGGCGAAAGCAGTCCCAGGAAACAGGACTACCCGACCTACATGGCACCCGAAGGGCAGAATGGCCGGGCACTGAATGCCGTTCGCCTTCTCAGCAAAGCAAACAAGCTGACATTGGACAACGTCATCCGGCTTGGCTACAACACGTACCTGACTGCGTTCGATTATCTGCTTCCACCTCTGTTCGATGCCTATGCGAATCTTTCCGCCGCCGACAAGAACAAAACTTTCCTGGCCAATCCCGTGCATGTTTTGCAGGTATGGAACAGGTCCGCGGCCGCTTCTTCCGTCGCGACAACCATCGCTGTGGAATGGGCCTTCCGGTTGGCAAACAGGGTGCCGCCTGCCAGGACACCCGAAGCGGCCACCAACGCGGTCGGCAATTTTGAATACATGGCCAACCGTCTTTCAGCGACCGATAAACTCGAAGCCCTTGCCGAAACCATCCGCGAACTGGAACGTCTTTATGGCACCTGGCAGGTGGCCTGGGGGGATATCAACCGCTACCAGCGTTCCGCAACCAACCAGTTTTCCGACGATAAACCAAGTTTGCCCGTGGGATTAGGGCCGGGCACCTGGGGTTCGATGCCTTCGTTTGTGTCTCGCCGTTTCGATACGAAAAAGCGGTACGGCGTTTCGGGCAACAGCTTTATCGCCGCGGTGGAATTTGGTAAAAAGCTTAAAGCAAAGACCATTATGACCGGCGGCGAATCCTTTGATTCCTCTTCTCCCAACTTTACCGACCAGGCGGAAGGCTATATCGAAGGAAAATTCAAAGACATTCTTTTCTACAAAGAAGACGTGCAGAAAGACGCCGTTCGCACCTATCATCCCGGAGAATAAGCGGCGGAAATGGATTCTGTTGAAAAGCTGGCAAGACAAAACGGCGAATCGCCGCCGAATCGTTTTTTGCCTGTGAAACGGGCCCCGATTTAAAATTATTTGTCGCCAAAGGCTTTTATCCCACTGCTTTTTCGAGTAGGTTTGCGGCCATTATAAGCAATTATGTCCGAGTATTTTAAAGATAAAGTTGTCGTGGTGACCGGTGGCACCGAAGGGATTGGCAAGGCCCTGGTGGAAAAGCTGCTGGTGGAAGGGGCAAAGGTGGCCACATGCGGTCGTAACCAGGACAAACTCTATCGTTTGCAATCCGAATACCCTTCTTATCCCTTGCATGCCGTGATCGCGGATGTAAGCGTGGAAAATGACTGCCGCCATTTTATCGAGTCCACATTCAAAGTGTTCGGCGGCATCGATGTGCTGATCAACAACGCCGGTGTTTCCATGCGCGGCTTGATGAAGGACACCAACGCAGACGTCATCGAAAGAGTCATGCAGATCAATTTTTTTGGCACCGTTTACTGCACCAAATATGCCTTGAATAGCATCATCAGCCGCAAAGGAACGATCGTCGGTGTTTCGTCGATCGCCGGTTATCGTGGCCTGCCGGGCAGGAGTGGTTACTCCGCGTCGAAGTTTGCCCTGCAGGGATGGCTTGAAGCACTCCGTACCGAACTGCTGGATGATGGCGTCAACGTGATGTGGGTTTGCCCCGGCTTTACGGCTTCCAATATCCGCAATGCGGCCCTCAACGAGAATGGAGAGGCCCAGGGAGAAAGCCCGCTGGATGAAAAAAGCCTGATGTCATCGGAAAAATGTGCCCTTGAAATTCTCAAGGCCATTCGCAAACACAAGCGGACTATTGTGCTGACGTTCAATGGCAAGCGGACGGTGATTTTAAACAAGTTTTTTCCTTCACTCGCTGACCGGCTGGTGCGCAATTTTTTTTTCAAGAACGGAAAACTGGTGAAATAACAGTGAGCTAGCGTAGGTTTTTTTATTTATGCACATGCTACATCCATCTCATTCAAATTTTTGATTTTTACAGTTCACGTTTCTTCATGCCACTGGTTACCCTTACATCGGATATAGGCGAACAGGATTACCTCGTTGGAGCAACGAAGGGACGTTTATTGCGAATCAACCCGGAATTTAACATCATCGACATCACCCACAAACTTTCGCCATTTAATTATCCACAGGCGTCTTATGTGTGTCGCAATGCCATCAAGAACTTTCCGGAGTTTACCTACCACATCATTTTGGTAAACCTGTTTGAGTCAAAACCGGAGCAACTGCTTTTCGCTTTTTACAAGGACCAGTACATCATTTGCGCCGACAATGGTTTGCTGAGTATGATCATCGAAGAAAAGCCGGAGATGATCCTGGGTGTGCCTCTGGAAAAATCTGCGATCAAGAATACGCTGTATTGCATTGATGTGGCGGCCAAGGCCATTACCCAACTGACCAATGGCGAGCCCATTCAAAACATCGGTATTCCCGACCCCGTGTTTATCGAAAAACACCCGTTGCGGCCTACCCTGGGAGAAGACTGGATGGAAGGACAGATCATTTTTATCGACAATTTCGAAAACGTGATCGTCAATATTACCAAAGACCAGTTTGAACGGCAGCGTAAGGGACGGCGTTTTAAGATCGTGTTCAAACGCGACGAGATCATCGAACGTATCAGCGGTTCATATGCCGATGTGCCGCAGGGTGAAAAGTTGGTGATCTTCAACAGCGCCGGCTACATGGAAATTGCGATCAACAAAGGCAACGCGGCCGGTTTGTTTGGCCTCAAGGGCTACAGCGAAAGCAGCAACGGCATGCCCAACGTGATGCAGGCAAGGCTTTTCTACCAGACGGTTAAAGTTTATTTCGAATAAACCTTCGTTCCGTTTTCAATCTATCCAAATGATCATCCGCATTGTGAAAATGGTTTTCCGCGAAGAAGAGATCGAATCGTTTCAACATCTCTTTGCCGAACGCAAATCGCTCATCCGGAATTTTGAAGGGTGTACGCACCTGGAACTCTGGCAGGACAAGACCTACCCGCAGATTTTTTTTACCTGCAGTTGGTGGGATACCGAGGCTCACCTCGACCAGTACCGGGCTTCCCATTTTTTCGATGACACCTGGTCGCAAACCAAGCAGAAATTCGCCGCGAAACCGGAAGCCTGGACTGTGCAGGCTTTGCACGCACTGTAAGAGTGGTTGCTGCACAAAACAATCCATGAAAAAAACAGACTTGATCCCACTGTATTTTTGACTTCGATGGTTGAGCAGGAACGTATACAGGCAGGACGCAGGATGCGGCACAGGCTGAGACAAGTGGTACCGGGTTTCCCGCTTTTTCTGTCGGCTGCGTTGGTCCTGTCGCTTCTTTTCGGTTGCGAAAAAGACATCAAGTTTACGCTGAATGACGAAGCACCCCGGCTCGTGGTGGAAGCCACCATTGAGAACGGACAGCCGCCGCTGGTTTTCCTTTCCCGGTCGCTGGGATTTTTCTCACAGATCTCTCCCGATATCCTGTCGCAAAGCATGGTGCACGGTGCCGATGTTTTTGTTTCGAACGGCAACCGTACACACAAGCTCAAAGAATACATTGCAGCACTGGGTGGTGGCTACAGCCTTTCCTATTATTCCATCGACTCAAGCGACCTGGCAACCGCGTTTACCGGGGAATTGAACAAGCAGTATGACCTGCGGGTTGTAACGGAGGGCAAGGAATACACGGCTACCACCACCATTCCGGGTCTTACCAAGCGCATCGATTCGGTCTGGTGGAAAAAGGCGCCGCCACAAGCCGACTCCAACGATGTTATTGTCATGGTGCGGGCAACCGATCCGCCCGGCTTTGGCGATTACATTCGTTATTTTACCCGCCGCAACAGCGAGCCGTTTTTGCCGCCGGGCAACTCGGCCTTCGACGACCTTTTTGTGGACGGCACGACGTACGAACTGCCGATTGAAAGAGGCGTCGACCGAAACCTGAAAATCAGGGATGAAGACCGCTTTTTCAAAAAAGGAGATACGGTAACGCTGAAGTTGTGTAACATCGATAAAGCGACCTTTGACTTCTGGCGCACGATGGAATTTTCCTACCAGTCTGTCGGAAACCCGTTCTCCACGCCTGTAAAAGTGCAAAGCAATATCAAAGGCCCGGCGCTGGGTTATTTTGGTGGCTATGCCTGCCAATTCAGGACACTCGTTATTCCCAAATGAGCCTGGCGTTTTACAGCACCTGCCGTTATTGCATCCGTTTCTTTTGTTTGTGCCAGGCCTTACTGCAAGAGACTACCGGTGGACATGGTGTAACTGTTGACCGTACCTTTTTTCCCGTTATTTTTGCCGATTAATTATGGATAAGCAACTTGCCGAAAAAACGCATTTACTCATTATAGGTTCAGGACCGGCTGGTTACACAGCCGCAATCTATGCGGCACGGGCCAACCTGAAACCCATGCTCTACCAGGGAATTCAACCCGGCGGGCAACTGACGATCACGACAGAGGTAGAAAACTATCCTGGTTTCCCCGAAGGCATCCAGGGACCTGAACTCATGATCCATTTTGAAAAGCAGGCGCAACGCATGGGAGCCGATCTCCGTTACGGCCTTGCCACGAAAGTGGATTTCTCGCAAAAGCCATACAAGGTTTGGATCGACGAAGAAAAATTGATTGAGGCCGATGCGGTGATCATTGCCACCGGTGCTTCGGCCAAATGGCTGAACATCGAAAGCGAGCAACGCCTGAACGGGTACGGCGTCAGTGCCTGCGCGGTGTGCGATGGCTTTTTCTTCCGTGGTAAAGAAGTAGCGATTGTCGGTGCAGGCGATACGGCAGCCGAAGAAGCCCTGTATTTATCGAAACTTTGTTCGACGGTTCATATGCTGGTGCGTCGCGACGAAATGCGTGCATCCAAGGTGATGCAGGATAGAGTGAAAAACACGCCGAATATCAAAATCTACTGGAACACGGAAACCGACGAAATCCTTGGTGAAAAGACGGTGGATGGAATGCGCATTAAAAACCATGTTTCCGGCGAAACGCAGGAGATTCCCATCAAAGGATTTTTTGTCGCCATTGGCCACAATCCCAACTCGGATATTTTCAAAGGCTGGCTCGACATGGACGAAGCGGGGTACCTCATCACGCAGGCGGGTACCGCAAAAACCAATATTGAAGGCGTGTTTGCGGCCGGCGATGTGCAGGATAAAATTTACCGCCAGGCGGTAACGGCAGCGGGCAGCGGCTGTATGGCCGCCCTCGACGCCGAACGATACCTGTCGGCCCTCGGACTATAATCCTGTGGTGAATCGGCCATTGCCACAGGGCATTCGACAAAAGCAATTGGCAAATTTGGGCCAGCTTCCATTATTGCCGATTCACCATTCACTATTCACAGCATGACGTCCACGTTCACCATACAACTCAACAACCTTCGTTTTTATGCGCCGCATGGCCTGTATGCGGAAGAAGCGCAGTTGGGCAATGAATTTGAAGTCAACATTGCACTCGAGGTGAAAGCACCAAAGAGCAAGCTGACCTCAATTGAACAAACGGTCAACTACGCGGAAGTTTACCGCCTGGTAAAAGACCTGTTTGCCGTACGGAACGAATTACTGGAAAGCCTGGCAATGGAAATTGCCGCCACCATCAAGCAAACGTTTTCTTCGGTAAGGAGGATCAGCATACAAATCACGAAATGCAATCCACCCATCGCTTCCTTCACAGGTTCTGTTTCAGTAACCTACAACAGGATATATAAAGCAAAAGACTAATCCGGCCGTTGTTTTGCATAAAAAAGCGCAGCAGCTATTTGGAAAACGCGTACCCAACGGTTATCTATCATCCGTCATCTGCAAGCTGCCGCCTGCCAAAAGCAAATTCCCCGAAAGCGACAGGGGTTAAATTTCCACCTGCTTCTTCCATTTCCCCCGTTGCATATAGGAAAATGACAGCGTGAAAATGACTGTCCAGTAAAGTAGTTCGGATGCCCATCCCCAGGCAATCGGGAGCTTTTTCACTTCCAGAATAACATAAACATAAGTGCAATAAAAAACGATTGCCACGAGCTCGATGGTAAAGGTGATCTTGCTTCTGCCGGTGCCGGTTACGGAATTGAGCCATACGACAGCCGCCGAACAAAGAACCAGCGCGGCCGCCACGATACGCAGTGTCGGCGTGCCTTCTTCGGCAAAATTTTCTCCCTGGCCGAATACGGAAAAATACAGGCGGGGAAAGAGGTTCAGCAACATGCAGACGACCAGGGAGATCGCCATGCTGATGGTCATGATCTTCGTAATGAGGCGAGAGACTTCTTCTTTTTTACCCTGCCCGATGATGTTGCTCACCATCGTATTGGCCGCCGACGCAAACGCCCAGTTGAACACACCGAAAAAGCCAAACACATTGCGCATAGTATTGGAAATGGCAAGGCTTGTTTGGCCATGATGCTCGATGAGTACATAAAAGAAAAACCAGCTCCCGATGCTGATGACCATTTGGAAGATCAGCGGACCGGAAAGAACCAGGATGCGCCATGTGATCTCTTTGTTGTAAGCAAACCGGTGAAAAAGCGAAAACTGCCGGCTGATACCTTTTGCCCGAACCACCAGGAAGAGGACGAACATCCCGGTGAATTCGGCGATCACCGACGCATAGGCAGCGCCGTTGAATCCCAGCTTTGGCAAGCCAAAATGCCCAAATATGAAGGAGTAATCAAAAAACACGTTGGCAACCGCTTCGGCGGCCGTTCCGGCAACCAGTAAATTACTCCGGTTGATGCCCACCAGCAGGGCATTGCGCATTTGGTAAATAAACAAAAAAGGCAGTCCCCAGATTCGAATCCGCAAAAAAGAAAGAGCGTCTTGGTAAACCTTCGGCGAATGAATGGTCGAACGGAAAACAAGCGGTGCAACCAGGTAGGTCAGCAGGATGCCCAGTGCGCCGATGCCCATCGCAATAAATATTCCCTGCTGGAAAATAACGCCGATTTCCTGCGGTTTGTTTTCACCGGCACGTCGTGAGATATAAGCCTGCAGGCCGTTGTTAAGGCCAAAGCCAATGCCGCTGAAGACAAGGTAATAGACGCCGGTAAGACTGGCAGTGGCCAGTGCTTCTTCGCTCAGGTGACCCAGAAAAATCGCATTGGTGACAAAGTTCATCTGTGGCACCAGCAGGGCCAGCGAAATGGGCAAAGCGATCTTCAGGATTTGCCGGTAGGATGTTCCGACCTGTAATGCAGGTGCCATGAAAAGGGCACAAGCTACTGTCTTTTTTGTGTATCGAAATGGCTTACTTTGCAAAAAACCTGCAATTTGAAAACGCTATTCGATATTGGATCGGAACGAAAAGCCAGCGGCGAACACACTTTGCTGCTGGAGATTGGAAGGGAGTGTTGCTGTTATGCGTTTTTGCACCGGCCAACAAAGACGATCGACAGGATCTTTGTTTCGGCCACCGACGAATTTCAGTTGGACAACCAGGTAAAAGAGTTGCTGCAGTCCTTAAAAGGAAATACATTCAATGATGTCGTGGTCTGTTCTGCTTTTCCGCAGGCGCTGCTGTTTCCGCACAAATACTTTACCAGCGATTACACGGCACTTGATGTTATTTACGAACAACCAGCGCAAAAATATTTCCACGATCTCCTGCCCGAATGGCAAATGGTCAACGCTTATTCGCTGCCGGATTCGGTATATGCGTCACTGGAAGAATCGTTTTCTTCGGTGCGCTATGTGCACTGCTATACCCCGGCCATCCGTGTCCCCAATGATGTTGTAGCCGATGCACAGCTTTCGGTACATTTTTCGGAACAATACATCCGTGTATTGTTGAAAAAAGACATGCACGTTCACCTGGCGCAAACCTATGCCTACAAAACTCCGCTGGATGTGATCTATTACCTGCTCAAGATCTGTTACGAGTTCGGGCTTTCGCAGCAGGAGGTGGTGATCATCCTTTCGGGACTGGTTGAAAAAGACTCAAATCTTTTTACCGACGTGCAACAATATTTCACGCAGATTCTCTTTGCAGGGCAGCCTGAGATTGGCCTGCCGTCGAGCCCGCATCCGCATTATTTTTTTACGTCAATCTATAACCTGGCTGCATGCGTATCATAAGTGGAAAGCTCGGTGGCCGCCGCATCAACCCGCCGACCCAAATGCCGTACACAAGACCCACCACCGACATCGCCAAGGAAGGACTGTTCAACATCCTGCAGAACAATCTTGATTTCGAAGGTCTCAAAAGCCTTGACCTTTTTGGCGGCACAGGTAGCATCAGTTATGAATTGGCATCACGGGGCGCCAGCGACCTCACCGTGGTGGAAAAAGACACCCAGATGTTTGCCTTCATCAAAAAGACGGCGGCCGACCTGGGTTTGTCACAAATCAAAGTGGTGAAGTCGGATGTGTTTCGGTTTATGGACACCTGCCACGAAAAATATGATTTCATTTTCGCCGGTCCGCCTTATGCCCTGACGACGATTGATGATATTCCCAAGCGCATTTTTGAAAACGCCCTGCTCAACGAAGGCGGGTGGTTTATCCTGGAACACACGCCCCGCAACAGCTATCAAACCTACCCGTATTTCCTGCGGGAAAAAAACTACGGCACCACCGTTTTTTCCATTTTCGAAATGCCGGCGAAAGGGGAGGCGTAGTTTTTATGAAACAAGCTGCAGCGCTGTTGTCATCACCTGTGGCGTTGATCCTGGGGAAGGTTCACACGTCAGTGTTCGGCAAGACGATCAGGTAAGGTATAGTTTGTACAAAGAAAAAGTTTGCTCCGAAGGAGCCTGTTCAATCGGCAAGAAACGTTATTTCGAAAATCACCCTAGCTTAATTCCATTCGCCCATGCTGAAAAAACAAGCCCGTAAAATCTACGACCAAAAGCGCCTCGAACTCACATACACCGACCGGTTGAAATGGGATGACCTGATCCTCATAAATTTCCAAACGGTTGAAACGCCCCAACTGCATGCAGTGTTCAGCTTCTATCCAATGGAAGAACGCAACGAGGTCAATGCGTTTATCGTTACCGATTACCTGCACTTCCGTAATCCGTCGCTCCAGATCTGTTACCCGAAAATGGAGATTGATGTGCCGAACATGGAGGCCATGGCCTGCCATGCCGATACCATTTTTGAAGCCAACGAGATCAATATTCTCGAACCACTGGAGGCAACGACCGTCGATCCGCTGGACATTGACCTGGTTCTTGTGCCGATGCTGATTTGCGATGTCAGGGGCAACCGCGTCGGGTTTGGCAAGGGTTATTACGATCGCTATCTTTCCCGCTGCCGTCCCGATTGCCTCAAAGTGGGTTTGTCGTATTTCGCACCGGTGGCGCAGATCGATGATGCGGATGAATTTGATGTACCTTTAGATTTTTGTATCACACCGGAAAAGGTCTATGTTTTCTAATTGGTTCCTGAAGTCGTTTCGCATTCTGCTCCTTCCTTTTGCCCTGCTATTCGGCTTGGTTGTGGTGATCCGTAACTGGCTCTACGATAAAAACATTCTCAAATCGGCCTCGTTTGGTTTGCCCCTGATCGGCGTGGGGAATTTATCCGTAGGCGGCACGGGCAAATCGCCAATGGTGGAACTTCTTTTGCGACACTTGAAAGACCATCACAAAGTGGCCACCCTGAGTCGCGGCTATAAACGCAAAACCAAAGGGTATGCCCTGGCCAGCGAAAATACCACGGCCATCGAGATCGGCGATGAGCCCATGCAGTTTTACAAAAAGTTTCCGGATGTGCCCATTGCCATTGGCGAAGAACGGCTGGTGGCCATTCCGCAGCTCCTGCACGACAGGCCGCAAACGCAGGTCATCATCCTCGACGATGCGTTTCAGCACCGTGCCGTAAAAGCCGGCCTCAATATCCTGCTGACGGACTACGGCAACCTGTTTACCCGTGATTTTTTTCTGCCAACCGGCGATCTCCGCGACTCACGCAGCTCGTATAAGCGTGCCGACATCATCGTTGTAACCAAATGCCCGGCGAATCTTTCAGCCGAAGAAAAGCAAAGCATTATACGGGAAATCGATCCGCAAAAAGGGCAGGACCTTTATTTTACAACGATCGCCTACGGCACTCCATACCATATCACATCGCACGACACCGTAACCATCGACGAAGAAACCGAGGTGCTGCTGGTTACCGGCATTGCCAATCCAAAACCGCTCAAGAACTTTTTGGAAGAAAGGCTGGGCACATACCATATGATGCATTACAATGATCATCATATTTTTTCCATCGACGACTGGCGGGATATCAGGTTGAAGTTTGATAAAATGGAAGCGCCGAAAAAACTGGTGTTAACAACAGAGAAAGACGCCATGCGGTTATTGAAGTTCAGCGCTGAGATCGATGGCATGCCGTTTTATGTGATGCCCATCGAACATAAATTCCTGTTCGATGAAGAACCGTATTTTTTAAAGAGGGTGACAGGATTTATCGAAAATTTTAAAAATCCAATCTAATCATGGGACGAAAAAACGCGAAGCAGAAAGACAAGGCAGGCAGGAGGAAAGAGACAAAACACAAGGCCGGTGAACTGCGCGGCAAGCTCGAAATCACCCGCTCGGGAATGGGCTTTGTGATCGTGGAAGGCGAGGAGGCCGATATTCTGGTGCGGCCAACTGACTTCAACACGGCCATGCACGGCGATATCGTTCGGGTGCGCCTGAAAGAAGATCGCGGCGGCCGGCGCAAGCAGGGCGTGATTGTCGGCGTGGACGAACGAAAGCAGTCCGAATTTATCGGTCACCTGGAAATGAACAAGGGCTTTGCATTTTTTGTGAATGAGGCCGACAAACGAACGCCGGATATTTTTGTTCCCGAGCGATCGTTCAACGGTGCTACGGAAAGCGATCGTGTGGTGGTAAAGGTGACATCATGGGATAGCGAGGGCGGCAAACGGCCGGTCGGTGAAGTGGTCGGCATTCTTGATGCCAACGATAGCAATGACATGGCGATGAAAGAGATCCTGCTGGAAGCAGGCTTTCCCATCGGGTTCCCGGATGACGCCATGGAAGAAGCCGGCCGCATTCCGGATTTGATTGGCGAGGAAGAGATCAGGCGACGCCGTGATTTCCGTGAGATCCTTACGTTCACCATCGACCCTGTTGACGCAAAAGACTTCGATGATGCCCTGTCGATTCGTCTGCTGAAGAACGGTAATTACGAGATTGGCGTGCACATTGCCGATGTCAGTCACTATGTCAACCCCGAAACGGCGCTGGATGAATTTGCGTATAAAAAAGCAACCTCGGTTTACCTGCCCGACCGGGTCAATCCGATGTTGCCCGAACATATTTCGAATGTACTGTGCTCGCTGCGTCCGCACGAAGACAAGCTGACATTTTCGGCCGTTTTTGAAATGACGGCAAAGGGAGCGGTAAAAAAATACTGGCTGGGCAAAACCGTTATTCATTCCAATCACCGGTTTACCTATGAAGAAGTGCAGGAGATCATTGAAAAAGAATCCGGCATTTACGAAGACGAGATCATGCTCCTGAACAATATTGCGCAACGGTTGCGGAAAAAACGTTTTGACGCCGGTGCAATCAATTTTTCCAGCCAGGAAGTCCGCTTCAAGCTCGATGAAAAAGGCAAGCCGATCGGAATCGTGGTAAAGGAAAGCAAAGAAGCGCACCAGTTGATCGAAGAATTCATGCTGCTGGCCAACCGCTATGTCGCCCAGCACGTATCGGAAATCGAGATCAACAAAAAGCCTGTCCCGTTTCCCTACCGTGTGCACGACCTGCCGACAGAGGAAAAACTGGTTCCCTTCATGGCTTTCGCCCGGAAGTTCGGTCACAAGTTCGACACCTCCACGCCGGAGAAGATCGCCGAGTCCTTTAATACCATGTTGCAGGATGTCCAGGGCAAGCCCGAACAGCACGTGCTGGAATCGCTGGGCATCCGTACGATGGCAAAAGCGGCTTATACGACGGACAATATCGGGCACTATGGCCTTGGGTTTGAAAACTATTGTCACTTTACATCTCCCATTCGCCGCTATCCCGACATCCTCGTGCACCGCGTTCTGGAAGATCTCCTGAAAAACAGCGTGAAGCCTGATAAAAAAATGGAGCAAAAGTGCAAGCATTGCAGCGAACGCGAAAGGGCTGCGATGGAAGCCGAGCGGGCTGCCAACAAGTACAAGCAGGTGGAATACATGCGTGATTTTGTGGGTGATGAATTTGATGGCATTATCAGCGGTGTAGCAGCGTTTGGCTTTTGGGTGGAAACCATCGAACATAAATGCGAAGGCATGGTCAGCATAACCTCGCTGGCCGAGTACGACGAGTTCCGGCTGGTAGAAAGCGACTACAGCCTCGTGGGTATGCGCAGCGGCCGTCGATTCCGGATGGGCGACCGGGTGCGCATCAAGGTCATTGCAGCCAACCTCGAAAAACGCCAGCTCGATTACGAGTGGGTGTTGACGCCGCTTGCCGAAGACAGCGAAGACAAGACTGCCGAACCAAGACCGCGAAAGCCAGCAGCAAAACAGAAGTCGAAGCGCAAAAAGAAAAATAACAGCGAAGAATAGCTGCGAGGCGGCTTGTGAGTGGTGAATGGGAGGGACTTTCTTTTGCCACTCACGACTCACGAAAGATTTTCTGATTGCCTCAAAAAGGTGGCAGTAAAGACCGGGTATGGAAAGCTGGCTTTACCTGATCGGCGGTCGAAACCAAGAATCAGAATTTGCCGGGCAGCAGAAACTCCTATTTATGCGCCATATTTGCGGATGCAAAGTTTTGAACAACTGTCACTGGCGTTTAATGAAACGTTCAACACCCATCATTTCCCGGCCGAACCGGCCAGTTTGTATACTCCCAACAACTATTTCCTGCAACTGGGTGGCAAACGGGTAAGACCGGTGCTCTGCCTCATGGGCAACGAATTGTTCAACGAGATCAGTAAGGATGCCTGGGAAGTGGCCAGGGCGATTGAACTCTTTCACAATTTCACGCTGATTCACGACGACATCATGGACAAAGCGCCGCTGCGACGCGGCATGCAAACCGTTCACCAAAAATTTGGCGACAGCACGGCTTTGCTGGCCGGCGACGTGATGCTGGTGGTGGCGTATGATTACCTCAATAAAATTGAAACAGTTTACCTCCGGCGCATCATTCACCTGTTCAACAAAACGGCGAGAGAAGTTTGCGAAGGACAGCAACTGGATATGGATTTTGAAAAGATGGATGCCGTGGACTTTGCCTCTTACGAAAATATGATCAGCCTGAAAACATCGGTGCTGCTTGCAGCGAGCCTGCAATTGGGTGCCATCCTGGGCGGGGCCATGGAGCGAAGCCAGAACCTGCTGTATGAATTTGGTCGAAAACTCGGGCTGGCCTTCCAGGTACAGGACGATTACCTGGATGCCTTTGGCGATGCTGCGAAGTTTGGCAAACAAATCGGCGGTGATATCCGGGCCAATAAAAAAACATTTCTCCTGATCCATGCCATGGAAACGGCCTCTCCCGCACACAAAGAAAAATTGAAGCAGTTGCTCAGGGACGAATCGGATGCCAAAGTGGATGAAGTCCTCACTATTTTCCGCGATTGCAAAGTGGATCGGTGGGCCGAAGCCTTAAAAGAGAATTATTTGGCACAGGCATTGGCACACCTCGATGATGTGGCCGTGGTGTCGAAACGCAAGGAGCCATTGAAAGAACTGGCTGCCTTTCTCATCCAGCGACAACACTGATTGAGTTCAGATACCTTCTAAAAACAGAACTCCCGGTTGTGACGACCGGGAGTTTTTATTTCCTCTTAGGGATGGACGGGCAAGTGGCTTTGCCTTTTATGACAGCGCCAAAAAGACACATGAAACAAGAATGGCGATATCAATAACGATGCTTAGTGCAAATGCGGGTATTGTGATACGGGTAGGCATGGCCGCCAGGTTGGTGACAAGGGCGATGGCCATGGCTACAATGGCTACCATGAACAGGCTAAAACTGGGTCCTGCAGCAAGTGTAACAAATACAGTAATAGGCGTAAGGATACAGCCGTGCACCATCAGGATTACTCCAAGCCACAAAAGACGGTTGTTTTCCTGGCCCTGGCAATAGTTCATGAAGCGGCCCCACATGGATAATGACGTTGTTTCTCCGGTATAGGTGGTGTTGATCGTTTGGTGAAGTGTCGTTTCCATTTTCATTTCATTTTTGTTGCACAAAATTGTCGATCTGCCATTCGTTTCCACCTGACGGATGTAAATCCGGGAAATGATTTTTATCAGTTTTATTCAGTTTATTTACAACCAAAAAAAACGAACGAATGGCACATCCTCTTTTTCGACGTAAACCCATCACAGAGATCATGCACGACAAGACGGAAGGTGAGGCCCACCAAACAGGCCTCAGCCGGGTACTTACCGTTCGTGACCTGACGTTTTTTGGGATTGCTGCCATTATTGGTGCCGGTAGCTTCAGCAGTCTTGGAGGCGCAGTAAACTCAGGCGGCCCGGGTGTGATCGTTCTGTTTATCATTTGCGGTATTGCCTGCGGATTTACGGCGTTTTGCTACGCGGAATTTGCGAGCCGCATTCCGGTTGCCGGCAGTGCTTACACCTATGCCTATGCTTCCTTCGGCGAACTCTTTGCCTGGATCATTGGCTGGGCCCTGCTGATGGAGTATTCTATCGGCAACATCTACGTGGCCTTTTCCTGGAGTGACTATTTTACTTCTTTCCTCGATAAACTGCACGTCCATATACCCAGCTATTTCACCACCAGTTACCACGAAGCCCGCATCGCCATGGAGAATGGTACCGCCAACAAGGAGTTGCAAACAGCCTGGAACACGGCGCCTTTGCTTGGCAGCCTCCGGCTGATCGTCGATCTGCCGGCCTTGCTGATCAACGTGCTCATTACCTACCTGGTTTACCGCGGCGTGAAGGAAAGCAGAAACTTCAGCAACGTGATGGTGATGCTCAAACTCGCCGCCGTGGTGATCGTGATACTTGTTGGCGGCTCGCTGATTTTTTCAAACGGCCTTACCGGCAACTGGTTCCCGCAAAATGGCAGCGGCGTACGGTCATTTATGCCGGAAGGTTTTGGCGGTGTGATGGCGGCCGTCAGCGGGGTCTTTTTTGCCTACATCGGTTTTGATGCCGTTAGTGTACTGGCCGAAGAAAGCAAGGATCCGCAGCGGGACCTGCCGCGGGGGATGATCTGGTCGCTGATCATCTGTACCATTGTTTACATCTTGCTTTCTCTCGTGCTGACAGGCGCCGTGGTGTACAGCAAGTTTGCCAATGTGGGTGACCCGCTGGCATTTATTTTTGAAAAAGAAAACCTCAACATCGGCTGGATGCAGTTCCTGGTGGCCATCATTGCGGTAGTGGCCATGACCAGCGTGATGCTGGTATTCCAGATGGGACAGCCCCGCATCTGGATGAGCATGAGCCGCGACGGCCTGTTGCCGACCAAGTTTCAAACCATTCATCCCAAATACAAAACGCCTTCGTTCTCCACGATTGTTACCGGCTTGCTGGTTGGTGTCCCCATTTTGTTTACCGACAAAACCTTTGTTCTCGACTTTACCTCAATCGGGACCTTGTTTGCCTTTGTGCTGGTTTGCGGCGGTGTGCTGCTCATCCCGCGGCGGTCAAAAACGCCAGGCAAATTTCACCTGCCGTATTTCAACAGCAAGATCATTTACCCAGTGCTGATCCTCGGTGCCATTACGTTACTGGTTGCTTACAGTCCTGCCTATTTCAAAGAACTGTTCAACGGCGATTTTGGCAACTACCGGGATGCATCCAATTCCGGTGCCTACCTGTTTCAAACACCGGCCGTGAAAATTGCAACGATCATCTTTTGGATCATTTGCATTGTGCTTAGTATTCTTGCTTTTTTGCGCAGCCTGTCGCTCATTCCTTTGCTGGGATTGACGTTTTGCCTTTACCTCCTTACAGGCATGTCGGGAGCCAACTGGAAATATTTTTTCATTTGGTTTGGCATCGGGCTCGTCGTGTATTTTTTCTACGGCTACCGAAACAGCCGGCTGTCGGTTGCGCCGGCGCAGTCGTAAGTTTACAATCCTGTTAATCCAACGGAAATACGTTGAATCTGCGGTTACCTTTGCATGCATGAAATACCAGGTTGGCGATAAGATCATTGTGTTGCATTCCAACGAAGAAGGAGAGGTGATAGACATCATTAACGACAAGATGGTGATGATTCAGGTAAGAGGCGTGAAGTTCCCGGCTTACATGGACCAGATCGACTTTCCCTATTTCAAACGGTTCACGGAAAAAAAACTTTTTCCCGCGGAACCGAAGAAGAAATACATCGAAGACCTGCCGAAAGAAAAAAAGGTGTCGAAGCCTATCGAAAAGAAAGTGGCTGACGGCGCATGGCTTTCTTTCCTGCCCAAATTCATGACCGACGAATTTGGCGACGACGTCGTGACGGATTTAAAAGTTCATCTCGTCAACCGGACAGAAACCCCGCTCTATTTTATTTATTCGCTGAATTTTTTTGGCCGGCAGGAGTTTGAGCTTCGTGGTGAAATCATGGCCTTCTCCGATTTTTACCTGCACGACGTGGACTTTGAAGACATGAACGACAGCCCGGCCTTTGTCTTTGAATTTTCTCTTCTCAAGCCGGATAAGAAAAAAGCCGATTATTACGAGGCCTCGGTAAAGATCAAACCGAAACAGTTGTTTGAGCGCATCGAGCAACTAAAAGAAAAAGGTGAAGCCACATTTGCCTATCAACTCTTCGACCGCTATCCCGACAAGCCCTACGAGGATATCGTGGAAACGCCGGTAACAAAGGGAACCAAGATTTACAGCCTGAAAGATATCCGCCAGCACATCCTGCCGCCGCGAACCGTGGTTGATCTGCACATCGAAAAGCTCACCGACAACTGGAAACACCTGTCGAACGGTGAGATCCTGAACCTGCAGTTGAAAGAATTTGAAAAATGGTATGAAGCCGCTCTGGCCAATTACCAGCCGCAACTGATCGTGATCCACGGCATCGGCAGCGGTAAACTTCGCGACGAAATCCATGAGCTCCTGCGGTTGCGAAAAGAGGTGAAGTCATTCGTCAACCAGTATCACCCGTCTTTTGGGTACGGTGCCACCGAGATTTATTTCAAGGTGTAGCACTGGAATTTTTCAATAAAAAGTTATTGTACGGTAACCGGGAGAGCGCAGGATTCCCCGCCTAGTGGATGGGGGCCTATGATCTGCGGAATCAATGTAAACCTACCGGCCGTTACCGGTATCCCCGAGCCGGTGAGTGTGATGTATTGTGAACCGGTGTTTGTAAAATTTCCGGAAGCGGAAAAGACCATTCCATTGACTTTCGATGTTTGAATGGTAAAGTTTCCGGGCTGCTGTACATAGACGCTCATCGATACGGAATTGGCGTTTGTCAACGGTGTTTGTGTGTGATAACTTCCCGCGATTGTATAAATACAAGGGTTTGGATTACCGTAGCCTGATTCCAAAACATACGTAGCCAGTGGCTCACGGTTTTGAACGCCAACTTCAAAACTGCAATTCGAAGAAGGTGCTTTTGGCAGAAAGCTGAAAAGCCCCGCAAGAACGGGTTTGCCTGCCGCAACCAAACGGACGGTTTGCTTTCCCAGCCTGGTGAATTCGCCGGTGGCCGAAAAAGACATTCCGTTTACCGTATCGGTTTTGATGGTGTAGCTCCCGGTTTGGGTGACGGTCACCTGGAGGTCCGCCGTATTCAGATTGGCCAGCGGTTGATCAACAATGTATGTACCGGCAACAAAGGCGCCGGAACAGGCATCGGGGCTTCCGGCCAGCGTATAGGCCGCAACCATCGGCGGGTGCACAACGGTATCGCTGTGCGGTACACCCTCCGCACTGTATTCGCGGCTGCATTTCGTCAAGACAAGGCAACTGGTAATACAAACCAGCATGCCCATGTAAAAACCGGATGCCCTTTTCATTTGTTGAAAGATAATGTGTCGAGGCAAGGCCTTTTTACTGAATTTACAAAGCCTGCTGCAAATTCTTTTTCTTAAGCGGACAAACGGGTTCTTCTTTTATCGTTTGCGACTTTGGATCTCCATTCGCAGCCGCTCGTTAACATCAATTTTTGCACCTTCCAGTAAAAAGATCTTTGTGCCCTTTTCCCTCGCATACGGATTTTCAATACTTCCGGTCTGAAGGATCCGTTGAAACAAAGGCTGTTCTTTTTGCCGGCTGCTGTCTTCGTCGTCGACCTCTTTTACCAGGATCACATTTTGAATCGGTTTTTCCAGCGGCATCCAGTTGACGTAATCCGCATTGAACGAAACGGCGCGGATGTTTTTGAAGGCCGAGTAATAGTTGATGGCGCCGGCCTGCCCGTAATTGTCGCACAACACAAGGGTGGCATCCCTGTCGGGCAATAGCCTGTAAATAGAGTCGGTTTTTTGCGCCAGTTCCTTCCAGCCGGTCATGTCGGCATAATCCTGCGGCAGTTGGTGATCCTGTCCGTCTTCCCAGCGCAAAGCGCCCATGTTTTTGTACGGCTGCTGGTGGCTGGCATAATAAGCCGGCGGATGAATGGGAAAGGCCAGCAGCACAAACGGAACGGAAAGTGCCAACAGCAACAGGAGCGACACCGACCGAAGAAACGTTCGGCCTTTGGCTGAAAAAAGCCTTTCAAGGTAAACGGCGCCAAAGGAGAGAAGGACCGGGTAGAGGCCAACCGAGTAATAGCTTTTTGCCTGGAAAAATAGAAACAGGGCAAGGGTGATCGCAAAACTGACCAGCACAAACCGGTAGGGCCTGAACGGCCTGTATAAAAGGAAACCGGCCAGTCCGGCCAGCAGCACAAAAATTCCGCTCAGGAAGAAAAGCACCTGTTCTTTGAGGAAATTAAAACGATTGACATGCACCAACTGCCTTTCCGACAATTCCCGCAATTGTGCCAGCGTCGGAAAATGGTTTTGGTATTGCCAGACGAGGTTGGGAGAAACGACCAGGAGACCGATCAGTAGACTAACGTAAAAATGTTTGTTCGTAAAGATCCGGCGGTGTTCCGATAGCAGCAGTGCAGGGAAAAGGCCGGCGGCCAGGAACAAGATGTTGTATTTGCTGAGAAATCCAAAGGCAAGCGAAAGGCACGTAGCATACAGCCACCTGGTTCGTTTCGTATTGATGTAGCGGATCAGGGTATAATAGGTCAGCGTCCAGAAAAAAACGTCAAAGGAACTGGGCTGGTAAAGGATGTTAATGCGCAAAAGGATGCAAAACAGCAGGGCAAATGAGCAAAGCACACAGGCAAACAAGCCGCCTTTGAGTTCCAACACAATTTTCCAGGCAACAAGGATCGTAAGCGCACCAAAAAGTGCCGGGACGAATTTGATCCAGAAAACGCCGTTGCCCAGCAGGCGAAGAAGAAAGGAGAACCATGAGGTAACAGGCGGAACGGAAATATAGCCCCAGGCCAGGTGACGGCCCTGGTCAAGATGGAGGTATTCGTCGCGGTGCAGTTCGTAGGCAGGGTGGATGAGCAGGTAATGCAGAACGATCTTGAGCAATAGAATGCCCAGGAGAATGAGAATTTTTTTTTGCATGACTAAAAAAGTAAATGGACGTGGTAAGAGAGTATTCAGGCTTTTGCTTTCGACGGTTTCGCCTGGGATTTACGCTCCGCTTTTTCCTCGTTTTCCTTGACCCGGAACTTCACGATTGCAGTCAGCAACTTTGCCGGCAGGGGCTTGTCATGCGGCAGGCGGATCGTGCCTTTTGCGGTGTCATATGCAGTCAGTTCTGCTTTGAATGCCTCGATGGCTTTCGGCTGCGGGAAAAAGCTGTAGTGATGTTTAAACGCGGCAAAATAAACCAACGGGCTTCCTTTGTATTTGAACGTCGGCATGCCGTAGCTGATTCCTTCTTCGGCTTTTGGCGCAGCCTTTCTTATCAGCTCACGCAGTTTTTGCAGGGCGGGCTGCTGTTCTTGCGGTTGTGCGGCGATATAGGCATCGATGGAGTCAAGCTGTTGCATGCGGGAGGTGGCCATGTGCTTTGGTTTTATGGTGTCAAAGTACAAAAACAAGGGGATACCGGCGGCCGCATTTCTTAACAACCGCATCGCGGCGCAAGGTTGTACATTTGCGCCACTGCAAGTCGCGCTGTCGTGTGGTTGTAACAAACCGCAAGGAAAGTCCGGACAGCACAGGGCAACGCACCACCTAACGGGTGGGTGCCTTCGTAAAGAAGGCAACAGAGAGTGCCACAGAAAATAACTGCCGATCCTGAGCGATCAGGAGGTGAGGGTGAAAACGTAGGGTAAGAGCCTACGGGGCGTGTTGGCAACAACAGGCCGGGGTAAACCTTGCGTGCTGAAATGCCAAATATACCGGTGCCTGAGGGCGGCCCGCCCGAGCCGGGTGGGTAGGCAGATAGAGGTGGTCAGCGATGGCCATCCCAGATAAATGACAGCGGTCCCGCAACCGCGGGAAACAGAATCCGGCTTACAGGCTTGCAGTATTTTTTCTGAACCGGGATCTGTGGGATTTCTCGGATGAGTAGATGAAAGTTATTACCAGGCGAGAGGCGTTCTTTGCAGAACGCTTTTTACGTCATCATGACTCCTTCTAACGCCTTCATCCTGCCAATCACAGTTCAGAATAGTTGGTGGCCCAGGTAGCCACCGAGTTCCATCAGCCAGGCAATGCCCACATGCACCATGAACCCGCCAACAATGGTTCGGGTGTGATAGCTGACAATGCCCAGGATCATCCCGCCAAAATAAGAGGAAATGCATTCGCCCAGGGGCTTTCCAAAATGGATGGTGCAATAAAACATGGCCATCGGAAGAATGGCGCCCATACCGGCCCACCGGGCAAAGGCCAGCACAAGGAAACCGCGGAAGAAAAGTTCAATCGAAAAAAAATCGGAGCCGTACGATAGCTGGTAAAGGATCTTCTGAAAACCTCTTCCCGGCTGCTGCAGGTAGTCGATGCTTTGCATGCGCGGATACATGTGCAGGAAGTCTTGTTGCGTAGAAGCGGCGGCAACCAGCGGCACCATGATAGCCAGCATGACCAGGTAGGGCCTGGCGGAGAAGTTTTTCAGCGTAACGCCGTAGAAAGGCTCTTTTTTGTCGAACAGGTGGTGAACCAGAAGCAGCATAGCAGTAATGACCAGGACTTTGAACGGCCAGTAAAACACGGCGCCCCAGTATTCGTCTTCCAACCGGTTAGAAGAGAGCGTAAGATCAACTGTATAGGCCATCTTCCACGAAAAAATGGCTGGCGCCAGCAGCAGGAGAAGCAGGAATTTTTTTTGCGAAAAAATAGTCGACCCGAGAAACAGGGCCTGCAGCACATAACCCAATGAAAAAATCAAAAAGAAAACAGCGTACCAGGCCGCAAATGGCCAAAGTCCATGAAGTTGGCCAATGGCATGATTGAGACGGTAATGATAATTGCAAAACACCGCAAGGGCAGTGAACAAGGTCGCCAGCAAAAACATCCCTTTGTGCAGCGACTGGAAATACGCAAAGACATAACCAACGATCTTCTTCATGCGAAGTGAATTGTGCCGGGCCCGTAAAGTTGCGGGTATTTTATTTTCTCGAAACAGAAACTTGCTTCAATTTTATGCGATGAATTTTCTGTTGCGACTCCTTTGTTTGTTTTCATTCCTGGCTATCACAGGCGCCGGTTGCACCTCGCAAAAAAAGAGCGCCGGACAGCCAATCAGGCAGCTCAAACTGGTAAACGAATTTGACCTGCCGCATCACCTGCAATTCCACGGCACAACGGTGGGCGGGTTATCCAGCATCGATTACGTACCGTCCGAAGACGTTTACCACCTGGTTTGCGACGACCGTTCCGATCTGAACGCCGCCCGTTTTTACACGGCAAAAATCCGCCTGGGCGACAAGGGAATTGATACGGTGCAGCTCCTGAATGTTACTACCTTGCTGCAAAAAAACGGGAAGCCCTACCCGAACAAAAAAGAAGATTCACTGCATGTACCGGATCCCGAAGCCTTGCGGTTCAATCGTTCTAACGGCACGCTGGTCTGGAGCAGCGAGGGCGAACGCATTGTGCGGGGCGGAAAGGTTATCCTCACCGATCCTTCGATCAATATCATCGACCGCAAAGGGCAGTGGCTCGATTCGCTTCCCCTGCCTGCCAACATGCACATGCGGGCAACCGAAAACGGACCGCGGCAGAATGGCGTCTTTGAGGGCCTGGCTTTCACCGATGATAACAAAACACTTTTCGTAAGCGTCGAAGAGCCACTTTACGAAGACGGACCCCGTGCCGGTTTAAAGGATACCAGCGGCTGGATTCGTCTCATTAAATACAATATGACAACCCGCGAACCCGTAGCGCAATATGCCTACCGCATCGATCCCGTGGTGCAGGAACCTATCTCGGCCGGAACCTTTATCGTGAATGGCGTGCCGGATATCCTGGCCGTTAACGATCACCAGCTTTTAATTACCGAAAGGTCGTTTTCTACGGGCAGGCTCACGTGTAATATCAGGATTTACCTGGCTGAGTTAAAAGATGCCGACGATATTTCCGGTGTGGTGTCACTGCAAAAGAGCCCGGTTACCAGACCGGTGCAGAAAAAATTAGTGCTGAACATGGATAGCTTAGGCCGCTGGATCGACAACGTGGAAGGCGCAACCTTTGGCCCCCGGTTGCCCAATGGCCACCGAAGCCTTCTTTTTGTAACGGACGACAATTTTGCTCCCTTTGAGCGAACCCAGTTTTTCCTCTTTGACGTGCAATAACAAAATCTTGCAAGCTTTTAACCTCGGTTAACAAAGCCTCTTGTTACATTGCCGTAAATAAAAGCCATTATGAAAAAATTCTTTATGCTGGCTGCCCTTTTCGCAGCCCTGTTTACGACAACAGCCAATGCACAGGGTGGCCCTGGCGGTGATCCCCAGCAAATGCGCCAGCGGATGATTGAGCGCATCAAACCCCAACTGATCGAAAAAACAAAGGTCTCTGATGCCGAAGCAGAAAAAGTGCTCGACATATACATGAGCACCTTCCAGCAGCGCCGCGAAATCCGCATGGACAACAGCTCGAGCGAAGAAGACAAGAAGAAAAAAATGGATGCCATCGACGAAGAAACGACCAAGAAGTACAAGGCAATTCCCCTGAAAGACGAGCAGGTAAAAGCTGTGGGCGAATTCTTTGAGGATATGCGCAAAAACCGGATGAACCGCGGTGGCGGCAATCAATAACGCTTTCTTCCTACTTTTGACGCCCCGCAAATGCGGGGCTTTTTTATATGGCAGAAGATTTAACCATTGCGACCGGTTCGAAGAAAGAACAATACGAAGCCTTGCTTCCGCAAGTGAAAGGCTTGCTTGACGGCGAAACGGATTTGATCGCCAACCTGGCCAATGTAGCCGCTGCACTCAAAGAGCAGTTCGGCTGGCTATGGGTGGGCTTTTACCTGGTTCGCAACGACGAACTGGTACTGGGACCTTTTCAGGGTCCCGTTGCATGTACGCGGATCAAGAAAGGGAGAGGCGTTTGCGGCGCCAGTTGGGCAAAGGCTGAGGCATTGATTGTTCCCGACGTGGAAAAATTTCCCGGTCACATTGCCTGCAGCAGTTTGTCGCGGTCGGAAATCGTGCTTCCACTTTTGAAGGAGGGTGTGGTAGCCGGCGTACTTGACGTGGACAGTACTGAGCTAAACACCTTCGACGAAACAGACAAGATATACCTTGAAAAAATTATTCAATTTATTTCTCTTTGATAAAGAGAGCGAAGAAGGAATAACAAGCAGTTTTCGTTCTTCGATTCGCAGTCAGATTTCCTGGACAAACGCAGGTATATAGTTGTTCAAACAACTTACGAATTAAGAAAAAAGCGGCCACTGTGCCGCTTTTTTGGCGAAAGCGGCACAGTATTTCCGGTGCATACATGGCAAATTGATCGTATGGAAAAAAGAAAGGATAGCAACCAGTCGCGACCGCAACACGGAAGGCACGAGCATCCTTTGCCGCAGGAAATCAGCAAAACGGACAAAGAACGAAACGAAGCGGCACACAATGCAGCAGACAGGGATATGGAAAACGATGCAGAGTTAACGGCAGGCAGTCCAAAAGACGACCTGGATGAAGGCGAATCAGCCCGGCTGGGTGATCACACCTCTCTCATTTAATCATAACCGACAAACCATTTTTATGCAACAGTTTCAAGACCAAGACAGGCCAACCGGAAGGGAACGAAAAGAAGAGACGACCAGGGTCAATGCTTCTTTAAACCAACAACCGCAACAGGACAGAAGGTCCGGTGGCGAACCGGCAAAATACAATACCCGTTCCGAACGCCGCCGCATCGGGTGGGAAAATGACCTCTACGAAAGACAAAGCATCTGAGGTATGCCGGAAAGAAAAAAAGAACCATACGATTCAACCCGGGAGCCGGCCAGGGATAATGATGAAAATGCAACCGCAGCAGGCCGTAAGATCGGGTCCGAAGGTCTTTACAAGGGCTCCGGTTTAGGAATCACGCCAACTCCCGAAGGAGATGATGCGGGAGAGAACCGGGTGTCAACATCGTTGACAGAAGAATAAAAAAATGTTATGGCAAACAATCACAAGAATAGAAAAAGTGAAGCACAAAAACGGTTTGATGAAGCCGACAATGCAGGCCGTTTTGCCGGTAATGATGCGGACTCTAGAAAGGCAAAAGAGGAAGCACTGAAAGCTGGTGCACGGGACACGACAGGTTATGACTCTCGTCCGGTTGTCAATCAGAGAAGCCGGACCAATTCGGATAATGACGGCACCGATGAAGCGGCACACCGGGGTTCCGCACAGGCGGATGATTTTGCCGGTGATGCGCAGAATGTCAATGCCGACAACAGCAGGCCGTTGCAGGGCGATGAACTGAAACATGCCCGGAACAAAGCCAATGAAGGCAAAGGCACTGAGGGTAGCAGGTAGCGGGATGCGTTTGTGGCAGGCAGTCTTGGCTTGTAAACTGGTTTGGTAAAATAAAAACCTCCCGTTTGAAGGAGGTTTTTTCGTGTAGGCAATTCGATTAAAAATTAATTCGATTCTGCAGCCTGCTTTCCTTTTTTAAAGATCGGGTCGTACAGGTTGTACACTTCGTAAAAACCCTGTGAGCGCCATTTCAGGCGGGCAATGTACGCTTTGATCCGCTCTTCAATATTCTCCCGGTCAGAAGCCGGCACTTTGTTCAGGTAAATACTGTCCTTCAGTGCAAAAACGACCAATTGTTTCCAGGCATCTTCGGTATTTTGAAAATGTGTTGCCAGGTCAGTTGGTGATTTATACCGTTCAAACGATGAAATATTGGCCATGTAGTACTGGTAAATGAAATTCGAAAAGCGGCCATCGAGGTAAAGCTTGGTAACGTTGTGCGTAAACGAACTGGTGTCCACGGGAACATACACATCAGGAGTGATGCCGCCACCACCGTAAACTTTTCTACCGCCATTGGTTGTATAGGCCTTCTCCTTCTGGGTGTGAAGCGAATCGGGATTGATGATTTCACCATGTTCATACCGGTCGCGGATCTCTTCCATGTAGATCTTCTTGCCTTTGTCGTAGGGACGCTGGATACTGCGTCCGCTTGGCGTGTAATACCGTGCTACGGTCAGGCGAATGGCCGACCCATCGCTCAGGCCGTATTGTTCCTGCACCAAGCCTTTCCCGAAACTGCGGCGCCCGACAATGGTAGCCCGGTCCCAGTCCTGCAGTGCACCAGCCAGGATTTCCGAAGCACTGGCGGTTAGTTCGTCTACCAGTACAACCAGTTTTCCCGTTTCGAAAATGCCTTCCTTGCTGGCCTTGTATTCTTTTTTATCGATATTGGTTCCCTGCGTATAAACGATCAACTTGTCGCCCGACAAAAATTCATCGGCAATGTTGACTGCCTGGGTAATGTAGCCGCCACCGTTTCCGCGCAGGTCAAGAATCAGGTTTTTCATCCCGTTGCCTTTCAGCTTTTCCATGTTCTCCATGAATTCACGGTAAGTGGTTTCCGAAAACTTATTCAGCCGCAGGTAGCCTGTTTGGGAATCGACCATATAAGAAGCATCGAGTGCCGGCAGTGGAATACGGCCGCGGGTAATCGTGATCGTTTTCAGTTCATCGCCCCGTTTTACCGTCAGTTTTACGTTACTGCCGGCCTTGCCGCGAATCAACCGGCGAATATCCTGGATAGGAAGGGTTTTACTGATGATGGACGAGTCATTCACCTTAATGATCTTATCACCAAGCAAAAGGCCGCCTTTTTCACTGGGACCATCCGGTATAACGTACGTAATGTTGACTGTATCGCGAAAAAGGTTAAACTCTACACCGATGCCTTCAAAATTTCCGGCAAGATCTTCGTTGGCTTCCGCCACTTCTCTTTGCGGAATATAAACAGAGTGGGGGTCCAGCCGGTCCATAACCGCATTGATGGCATCGTCTTTCAGCGAATCCAATTGTACACGGTCGACATAGCGGTTCCTGATCAGTTCCATCGTCTCTTCGAGGGTTGTTGTTTTGTCGCGCCGGAAGAATTCGGCCGCACCGGTTTGCTGGTGCATTTTAAATCCAAAAAACATCCCCAGAATCATCACCACAGAAAGTATCAAAGGGAGCCAGACCTGTAATTTTTTATTGTGCATTGTTGCCTTTACTTTGTAAATATTTCGCAAAATAGGGCATTTCAGAGGAACGGTGTTTCCATCCCTGTATTTCAACAATTCTTTAAGCGCAACACATGTCTATGATTTTACTGGCCGATAGCGGGGCAACAAAAGCTGAATGGTGTTTGATCAACGGAACGAAAGAGACAACTCTTTTTACGGCGGGCATCAGCCCGTATTTTTTATCGACGAATGCCATCCGAGAACTGGTACAAAATGAAGTGGCTGCAGCGGTGAAAAATGCACCTGTGTCCAAGGTGTTTTTCTATGGCACCGGTTGCGCCAATCCCGAAAATGCCAAAAGCGTAAAAAAAGCCCTGCAGGCGGTTTTTCCTTCGGCACATATCTCGGTGAACACTGATTTGATGGCGGCTGCCAGGGCACTTTGCGGTTCGGAGAAAGGCATTGCCTGCATCCTGGGCACCGGCTCCAATTCCTGCTTTTACAACGGAAAGACGATTACGAAAAACAGCCCGGGCATCGGCTATGTACTGGGTGATGAAGGAAGCGGAGCCTACCTCGGAAAAAAAGTGTTGCAGTACTATATGTACGATACGTTTGACGAGGACCTGCGTGCCCGCTTCGACGCAAAATATGTGACCACCCCGGTCGAAATTCTGGACAATGTTTACAAAAAGCCTTTGCCCAACCGTTATCTTGCGTCCTTTACCATGTTCCTTGCTGAAAACCGCGGGCACTTTATGATCGAAAACATTATTGAAGACGGCCTCAATGATTTCTTTTTCCAGCACCTGAACAAGTACAACGAAGTATGGAAATACCCGGTCAGCTTTGTGGGTAGTGTTGCCGATGGCTTTAAGGATGTGATCCAGGGCCTGTGTGAGTCGTATGAGTTTGAATTGGGAAAGATCCTGAAAAACCCGATGCAGGGATTGGTCAGTTATCACAGCGAGTCGTAAAGTTTTCAGAGCGATTCGTATACCTTTTGGGTTCTGTGAAAACAAAAAATGTGTTTGTACACGAAACAAAACCGATGTCAGATTTTATCAAAATAACCGAGCAGCCGAGTACTTACCGGCACCTGGAGAAAATGACCATTGCCGAGTTGCTCACCAAGATGAACAACGAAGACAAAACCGTTCCCCTGGCCGTTGAAAAGGCCATCCCGCAAATTGAAAAACTGGTTGCTGTCCTGGCCGACAAAATGCTCGCCGGCGGCCGGCTGTTTTATATCGGTGCAGGCACCAGCGGACGACTTGCCGTGGTTGATGCCAGTGAATGTCCGCCCACCTTCGGTGTGCCCTATGGATTGGTCATTGCCCTGATTGCCGGCGGCGATGAGGCTATCACAAAAGCGGTGGAAAATGCAGAAGATGACTCGCAGAAAGGATGGGACGATTTGCAGCAATACAACATCACCGACAAAGACGTGGTGATTGGAATTGCAGCCAGTGGCACGACGCCTTACGTCATCGGTGCGTTGGAGGAATGTAAACGCCACGGCATTATCACCGGCAGCATCACCAACAATCCCGGTTCGCCGCTGGCAACAGTAGCCGATTTTCCCATCGAGGTGGAAGTGGGGCCGGAGTTTGTTACCGGCAGCACCCGCATGAAAAGCGGCACTTCGCAGAAACTGGTCCTGAACATGATTTCCACCTCGGTGATGATCCAACTGGGCCGTGTGGAAGACAACAAGATGGTGAACATGCAACTGACCAATGAAAAGCTCATCGACCGTGGCACGAAAATGATTATGGAGAAGTTGGACCTGGCGGATTACGAGAAGGCAAAGGGTCTTTTGCTTCAGTTTGGAAGCGTAAAAAAAGCCGTGGAAAATGCCGGTGCGAAGGGTTAAAAAGCAGCAAATGTGAAAATGTTGCCTCCCCGGGTGAAGCAGCATTTTCACATTTTGAGATTTGCTAATTTGCATGGTGATTTATGCATGATATAGAACCATATTACAATTGGCGGCACATTTATGTGAGTGAGGAAGATCAGCGGTCACCGTTCTATAACCGGCAGTATTCCGAATTTGAGTTTACCTCAACCGTTTACAATTATTATATCCACCCGCAGTGGGATGATTTCGGCAGCCGTACGCTTTATTTAAAAGTGCTGCTGGCTGATTACGAAGAGAAGTATGTTGTAATTGAATTACTCGGCGAATGGAATGACGCCATCGAGAACGACATCATGGAACTCAAGCGGGAAGTGATGGACAAGTTCATGGAAGAAGGTATCTTCAAATTCATTCTTATTACCGAGAATGTACTCAACTTCCACAGCGGCGATAAGGATTATTATCAGGAATGGTACGAAGAAGTGAGCGACGAAAACGGGTGGGTGGTGAGTCTGAACATGCCGCAGGCCACGCAGCACGATTTCAAAAAAGCGAAGCTGAATTACTACATCGAATTGATGGAGCTGGACAACTGGCGAATCTATAAGCCTTTCCACTTATTCAAGAAAATCGACAACGAGCTAAGTCGCCGTTTGCCCCTTTAGTTTTTTATTTTCTTTCACAATTTTGTTGTTCCGCACTTACCTTTGCGACACAAAATTTTTCAGTCCAAATATGAAATGGTCCTACTTCTTCACATCTGCAGTTGGAAGAAAAATCGTCATGGCGCTTACCGGTATTTTTCTCATAAGTTTTTTGCTGGTTCACGTAGGGCTGAATGCCTGCATATTTGCTGATCTGAATTGGCTCAACCCGGCCGACAACGGCGAAATGTTTAACAAGGCGGCGCACTTTATGGGTTCTACCATTGTGACCCGTTTGCTGGAGCTGGTGTTGTTCGCCGGTTTTCTCCTTCACATTATCCAGGGCTATGCCATCGAAGCCAAAAACCGCAGCCGCAGGGGCCAGGGTTACAAGGTTTCAATGGGTAGCCGCGGCAGCACCTGGATGAGCCGCAGCATGGCTATCCTGGGTACCCTGATTTTTCTTTACCTCGTCATGCACATTGCACAGTTCTGGGTGCCTTCCCGCATTACAAAGGATTTGCAAGAAGTGACCTATAACGGTGTAGAAATGCACAATCTTTATTTACGTATGTACGAAGTATTTCAGCAGCCCGTGGTCGTATTGCTTTACCTGGTTGGTGTGGCCGCGCTGGCCTTTCACCTGCTGCATGGCTTCCACAGTGCGTTTCGCAGCATGGGTGTGCACAACAAAAAATATTTGAGCTTGTTGAAGGGATTGGGCTATGGTTTTACCGTGATCGTGTGCCTGCTGTTTGCCCTGATGCCGATTGCCATGTACCTGCAATGGGTGAGCCCGAACAGCTGAGGAATATCCAACAGATGAAGGAATGGTGAATGGAGAAGCAAAGAAGAAGTAACCGTTAAAGACTGCAAACTATAAAATCGCAAATTTCAAATAAGAAATTGATTTATGCTTGACGCAAAAATTCCTGCAGGGTCGCTGGAGAAAAAATGGGAAGATTACAAAGGACATGTGAAGCTGGTGAACCCTGCCAACAAACGAAAAATTGAAGTGATCGTCATCGGTACCGGCCTGGCCGGCGCCTCTGCAGCCGCATCACTGGGTGAACTGGGTTACAAAGTGAAAGCCTTTTGTTTCCAGGACAGCCCCCGCCGTGCACACTCTATCGCAGCACAGGGCGGTATCAATGCAGCGAAGAACTACCAAAACGACGGTGACTCGGTCTTCCGTCTTTTTTACGATACAATTAAAGGTGGCGACTACCGTGCACGGGAAGCCAACGTTCACCGCCTGGCCGAAGTCAGTGCCAACATCATCGACCAGTGCGTAGCACAAGGTGTTCCGTTTGCAAGAGAATATGGCGGTTTGCTGAGCAACCGTTCTTTCGGCGGCACACAGGTGCAGCGGACATTTTATGCGGCCGGTCAAACCGGTCAGCAGCTTCTCATCGGTGCCTACCAGGCCCTCGAAAGACAAGTGGCACTGGGCAACGTGAAAATGTACACCCGCCACGAAATGCTCGAGCTGGTGATCGTTGACGGGAAGGCCCGCGGGATCATTGCCCGCGACCTGGTAACAGGGGCGCTGGAGCGTCATTTCGGGCATGCCGTGCTGCTGTGCAGCGGCGGCTATGGCAACGTTTTCTATCTTTCCACAAACGCCATGGGCAGCAACACCACTGCAATCTGGAAAGCCCATAAAAAGGGCGCCTATTTCGGGAATCCGTGCTTCACCCAAATTCATCCGACCTGTATCCCTGTAACCGGAGAGCACCAGTCGAAGCTGACCCTGATGTCGGAATCGCTGCGGAACGACGGCCGTATCTGGGTACCCAAAAAGCAAGGCGACAACCGTCGTCCCAACGAAATTCCCGAAGGAGAAAGAGATTATTACCTCGAGCGACGCTATCCTGCATTCGGTAACCTCGTGCCCCGCGACGTGGCTTCCCGTGCAGCAAAAG
This sequence comes from Flavisolibacter nicotianae, assembly GCF_003628535.1. GTDB lineage: Bacteria > Bacteroidota > Bacteroidia > Chitinophagales > Chitinophagaceae > Flavisolibacter > Flavisolibacter nicotianae. The sequence continues at coordinate 564,298 of NZ_RBCI01000004.1, read as the reverse complement.
AGCGTTGCGATGCCGGTTACGGTGTCGGTACTTCCAAACAGGCCGTTTACCTCGATTATGCCGAAGCCATTCAGCGCTACGGTCACATTGAGGCCGGCAAGCGTGGACTCGAAAATGCCGATGCGCAAACCATCACGGTTTTGGGCAAGGAAGTCGTGAAAGAAAAATACGGCAACCTGTTCGACATGTACGAAAAGATCACCGGCGAAAATCCCTACGAAGTGCCGATGCGGATTTACCCGGCGGTACACTATACCATGGGCGGCCTGTGGGTGGACTATGAACTGATGACGACCATTCCCGGCCTGTATGCACTGGGCGAATGCAATTTCTCCGACCACGGCGCTAACCGTTTGGGTGCCTCAGCCCTAATGCAGGGACTCGCCGATGGTTATTTTGTCATTCCCTATACCATTGGCAACTACCTCGCCGACGAGATCCGCACCGCCGCAATTCCGACTTCGCACCCGGCGTTTGAGGAAGCCGAGAAAGCGGTTCGCGAACGCATCGATCATCTCATGAACATCAACGGCAAGCAAACCGTCGAAAGCATGCACAAGCGCCTCGGCAAAATCATGTGGGACAAGTGCGGCATGGCCCGCAATGCGCAGGGACTGCGTGAAGCGATCGAAGAAATTCGCCAGTTGCGCAAAGAATTCTGGAGCGACATCCGCATCCCGGGAAAGATCAACGAATTCAATCCCGAACTCGACAAAGCCAACCGCGTGGCCGACTTCATGGAACTGGGTGAACTGATGTGCCTCGACGCCCTGCAGCGCGAAGAAAGTTGTGGCGGTCACTTCCGCGAAGAAAGCCAGACGGAAGAAGGCGAGGCCCTGCGTCACGATGACCGGTTTATGTATGTAGCGGCCTGGGAAAACGCCGGCGATAACAACTGGACCTTGCACAAGGAAGACCTGAACTACGAAGTTGTGAAGCCCAGTCAAAGAAGTTACAAATAAGCATTTCTCCTTTCCTGAAAAGGGAGGGCGGAAGGCAATTGATAAAAAGCAGTTCTTTAAAAGATAGTTTGATTTTTGGGTAACCGGCAGCGGTAAACCGACCCTCGGCTGTGGAGTTTATCCGCACAAAGGAGGGTGCACACTCGTTGCGGTTCCGGTCACTGACTGGCAAAACAAACCCGGATGAACAACGCGTATTTATTTGTTTATGGCACGTTGCGGAAGGGCTACGGTTTGAAGCTGTTGCAGGAGATTGGTTCGGCGCTAACCTATGTGGGAGAGGCGACGGTCCAGGCAACATTGTTCGACCTTGGTGACTTCCCCGGTGCGGTGAAAGGTGGCGAAGCCGAAATCAAGGGTGACGTTTTTACCCTTCATGACCGGCAGGTTTTCGACCTGTTGGATGCATACGAAGGAGAGGCGTTCAAACGTGAAGAAGCCACTGTTCGGTTGCAGTCCGGGGAAAAGGTGAAGGCCTGGCTATACTGGTACACAGGCAACACAGCCAATTGTCCGGCGATCCCAAATGGCGACTATCTGGATTATTTGAAAAGCAAAAAAGACCGTTTCGTATAAATGGAACACTATACTATGAACCTGACGCTGAAAGTATGGCGCCAGTCAGAAAAAAACAGCGATGGCCGTTTTGAGACCTACGAAGTAAAAGACATTTCCTCCGAGATGTCTTTCCTTGAAATGTTCGATGTACTGAATGAACAACTGGTAATCGAAGGCAAAGACCCGATCGCCTTCGACCACGATTGCCGCGAAGGAATTTGTGGCATGTGTTCAATGTATATCAACGGACGTCCCCACGGCCCCTGGCATGCCACCACGACCTGCCAGTTGCACATGCGTGCTTTCAAAGACGGCGACACTGTTGTAGTAGAGCCTTGGCGGGCAAAGGGTTTCCCGGTCATCAAAGACTTGGTGACCGACCGTTCGGCTTTTGACCGCATTATTCAATCGGGTGGCTTTATTTCTGTCAACACCGGTAATGCCGTTGACGGAAACTCTCTCCCTATTGAAAAAGAGAAGGCAGACGCTTCCTTTGCTGCGGCGGCCTGTATTGGTTGCGGCGCCTGCGTGGCGGCTTGTAAAAATGCATCGGCTTCGCTGTTTTTGTCGGCAAAGGTGGCACACCTGGCGCTGTTGCCGCAAGGCCAGCCCGAACGGAAAAACCGTGTTTTGAGCATGGTGGCCCAAATGGACAAGGAAGGCTTCGGCTCCTGCACCTTTACAGGTGCTTGTGAGGCTGTTTGTCCCAAGGAAATTGCCATCACCAACATTTCCCGCATGCACAAAGATTACCTGGCGGCGGGTCTTTCGAACGAACGTTAACGATTGGCGAGATAACACACATGAGAAAAAAAGAGCAGGGCGTTGGCCCTGCTTTTTCGTTTAAAGTGCCGCGGCAAATTCGGCCAGCGACGCAAAGCGCAGGTCGATGGTGGGATGCGGAAACGGCTCATCGGGATTGGTGGTGGTAAGAAAAACGGTAAACATGCCGGCAGCCCGCCCAAAGCGCATGTCACTGGGTTTATTACCCACCATGATGCTTTTTGAAAAATCAATGTCCGGGAAATCCTGTTTTGCCTGGTACGCCATGCCGGGATTGGGTTTGCGGTGATAGGAAGTGTTTTCCACGTCGGTGCAGTAATAGATCTTTTCAATATGGCCCCCGGCGATCTTTACTTCCCTCTGCATCTCGTAGTGAATGCTGTCAAGCGATTCATTCGTCATGAGCCCTTTTCCCACGCCCCGCTGGTTGGTGATGATGATCAGCTTTCCAAAAACATCGCTCAACTTTTTGAAGGAGTGCAAAACGCCCCTGCTAAAAATAAATTGGCCCCAGTGCAGCACGTATTCACCGACCGTTTCTTCATTGATAACGCCATCACGATCGATGAAGAGGGTCCAGCTTTTATCAACTGCTTTCAGGTCCAGTGTAGGTGATGCCAGTTCCTCTTGTGCTTTTTCAAAATCCGCTGGAATGCCGATATCGATAAAATAACCTTCCTGCACCGACGCATAAAACACGCCTTCCGAGCAATATTTTTCGAGGTAGTCTTTCTCAAAGGAAAATTTGGGCGGAAAGGCACGACGGAAAAATTTCTCCTTGTCGAGAAGATAAACACCACCGTTGATCAGGCCTGATTCAAAAAACCGTTTTTCTTCAAACGATCCAATGCGTCCTTCCTTGTCGAGTTGCACCGCACCATAACGGTCAAAATTTTTCATCGGTTTCAAAGCCAGTGTACATTCTGCGTCGGCACGGCGGTGTTTGTCTGCCAGCGCCGCAACATTGGCTCTAAATAATGTATCGCCATTGACGATCAACACCTGTTTTTCCCTAGTCTTTTGCAGGGCCATCCGGATACCGCCACCCGTGCCAAGCGGTTCGCTTTCTTCTGCAAGCACATAATCCAGTGTCGGGTAGTGCTCTTTCAGGTATTGTACAATGGTATCGGCTTTGTAGCCCAGCGAAAAAACAAAGCGGGACAAGCCCTGCATGCGCAGCGAATCGATCACATGCGAAAGAAAGGGCCGGCCGGCCACTGGTGCCATCACCTTTGGCAGATCGGGAACGGCATCACGCAAACGGGTGCCAAGTCCCCCGGCCAAAACTATGACTTCACGTATGTCCCTGTAATCGGGAGAAAGAGAGGAAGGGGTCGAATTCATGTCGGTCTTCATTTCAATACTTGATTCTTTGCTGGTTACTGCCTGCGTTTCACGTACGACTTTTCGCAGCCCAGGCGCTGCAAAGAAACGTTTTGCTATATGCTATTTCAAAAAGGAAGCAGCTAGTCAAAATCGGGATAGAGAAGGTATTTTTTCCGGATGACTTTAAATGCACCCAGCTTGGGTTCCCAGCTTTGGCGGATCTCGTCTTCTGATTTGCCTTCTTTGATCTGCTGCATCAGTTCGTCGGTGCCGGCAAGACGGTTGATGCCGTTGTTTTTGGTGAAGAAGTTTTCTTTGTCGGGAAAGAGGCGGTACGCCTCAAGCAGGTATTTCAGTTGCAGCCGGTTGCCCACCTTTTGCAGCACCTGCTCCGGTGTGCCGCTTAAATCGTAGCCATAACAGGTCTTGCCTTTGTGCTTGGGTTCCGGAGCGCCGGTTGTGGAAGCTGGCATAAATGAGAACATCGTTTTGGGCATCAGCGGGTGACCAATGTATTGAAACGGTTTGGGCGTTCCGCGTCCTTCGCTAAAGGTTGTGCCTTCGAAAAAGCAGGTCGAGGGATACCAGTAGATCGACTGCATTTCGGGAAGGTTGGGAGAGGGCTTCACCGGAAGCATGTATTTGCTTTTATGCGTGTAATTGGCCACCGGGATCACCTGCAGGTGGAAATATTTGGCGCCTTCCCTGAACCGGATCAGTTTTAGTTTTTCATAGGCTTTGTTCGCGGCTTCGTTCAGCCAGCCTTCTTCGAGAAGCATGTGGGCATATTCGCCGATGGTCATGCCGTATACAACCGGGATCGGTTGCAGGCCGACGAAGGATTTAAACTTCGTATCCAGCACGGGCCCGTCCACGTAAAAGCCGTTCGGGTTGGGACGGTCAAGGATCACGAAGGGAATGCCGTTCTCCAAAGCGGCTTCCAGGAAATATTGCATGCTGGAGATATACGTGTAAAAACGGGTGCCGACATCCTGGATGTCGTACACCATAATGTCCACGTCACGCAGGTCTTCAGGTGTCGGTTTGTTTTTTTTGCCGTAAAGGGAAACGACAGGCACACCGGTTTTCGGATCGGTTGTGGTTTCAATCTTTGCACCGTCGGGTGCATCGCCGCGAAAGCCGTGCTCGGGACCAAAGACAACCTTGATTTTCACACCTGCGTGCAGCAGGGTGTCGATCAGGTGGGTGTTTCCGACAACGGAGGTTTGGTTGACCAGCAGGGCCACATTTTTTCCTTTCAGCAAGGGCAGGTATTTATTCATCTGATCGGCGGCCGGAATGATGGCGGTTTGCGGAAGGCTTGCGGAGCCTTTCGTTTTCACCTTGATCTTGTTTTCACTGATCCTGATCTTTTGCTTTTGGGCGGAACACTGGCTTTGTACGGACAACGCAGCCAAAAGAAAGAGAAACAAACGGGATAACATGGTACTGCTTTTGAGGTAAAATTCAAAGATCAGCAAAATAACGAAAGAGAAAGAGGAAAGATGGTTAACTTGCCGGCCCTGCTTTTATCTTTTTTGCTCTCCCCACCTGGTGCTGCAAGAGCGGTTGAAAGTGGCAATATTCAATAACCGGATTAAACAACGATTAAATTAGTAAAACATGCAACAAGCAAAAGAAGGCGACAAGGTAAAAGTGCACTACCACGGTCGTTTGCGCTCAGGTGAAACCTTTGACTCCTCTGAGGGCCGCGATCCGCTTGAATTTACAGTGGGCGCCGGTCAAATGATCAAAGGCTTTGACGAAGGCGTAAAAGGCATGCAGGTAGGTGAGAAGAAAACAGTGGAGATCGGCGCCGATGAAGCCTACGGCCAACGGGAAGCAGGCAACCTGATCGAATTCCCGAAGGACCAGTTTCCGCAGGGCATGGATCCTCAGGTGGGCATGCAACTGATGCTTAGCAACGACCAGGGACAACAGTTCCCGGTGGTTGTAGCCGAGGTAAAGGAAAACGCTGTCGTGCTGGATGCCAACCACCCGCTGGCTGGCCAGGATCTCATCTTCGATATCGAAATGGTGGATATCCAGGCGACCTCCCGAATCATCATGCCGTAAATAAAATCGTACGTCCAAAACGATACCGGCAACAGCCGGACGTTTTCAATATAGTGTTCAACGCTGGTTTCGGCCAGCGTTTTTTTATTGTTAGGATGCCAGCCTGCCAAATGCCCAATTGTGCTTTTTTCTTTCGAAAGGTGTTACACGGAAATTGCTTTCAGGTTTCCGTAAATGCCGATGGCAGAGGAAGGATGACAATAGAGAGAAAGTAGTGGGCAGCCGGCAATAGGCAGGAATGGAAATTCGAATGCTGACTTCTTTATGGACTCAGCGGGATTTTCACCAGGCCGGTTTTTCCTTTCCAGAGCGGCCCGTTTTGCAGCAGGCGGATTGCCTCAGCATCGCAGGCCGTGCAAAGCGATTTGGTTACGCGGATATTTTGGGGGATACCTTCAGTTGAAATTTCGAATTGCAGTTCAACGAACCGGCTGCTGTCGGGCAGTGCAGGTAAGCCGGCAACCGGTTTCCTGTTGCGAGAGACAAAGTTTTCAAACAGCGGCCAGCCGTTCACGGGCTCTCCGTCCGTTACCCCGTGGCCCGGCGCGGCAGTTTTAGCAGCCGCCACCCTGCGCAGCCGTGCATTTTCTGTGTAGCCGTACTGGCCTGTCGAATCGGTGGGCAAAGGCCGGGCAGTAGCAGCGGCGGTTTGGTTAGTAACCGAGTCCAGCCGCTCTGCAGGCGCAGCGAGTACTTGTATGGCATCAGCGGTTGCTGGTTCTTCCCCTCGTGTTTTCACTGCCCCAGCGGCCGCAGGAGCTGTACTCGTTGCCGTAACTCGATCATTTGTTTGAACAGTTCCTTTTTGTTTTGCAGCGGCAACTACCTGTCGGTTATCGCTGCTGTCCGTTGTGCCTGTGGAAGCGGTGGTTTGCACCGGCGACTTGGCGGGAACAGTGAGTTTCGGGGCTTGTTGTTGTTCCTTTACCGAATTATTTTTTGCGATTTCGCTGCCACGCGGGGAAAATGTTTGGATCGCCAGCCAGCCGGCACCGGCAAGTAAAACAAACAGCGCTGCTATGCGAAGCCACATTGGCACGACGATACCCGCTCCGCCGGCTCGCCTGTCGATGCGTTGTTGCAGGCGGTTTTGCAGTTCCTGCAGGTCGGCGGCTACTGGTGATCGTTGCATGTAACCGTCCAGTGCATCAGCCAAAAGCGGGTCGTCCAGCGCAGCCTTTTCGAGCCGGTGCATTTCCGCAGCCGACATTTCGCCACGGAGGTAGCGTTCGATGTCTTTTGCTGTATAATTTGTCGGCTCACTCATTTGATTGAATTTGCTGTTTCGCAGCTTCCATGCAGATCTTCAGGTTGCGCCGTCCGTTCTGAATGGAACTTCGTACGCTGTTCCAGTCGATCCCGGTGTCTTCACTGATTTCCTTGTAGCATTTACCCTGCAGGTAAAAAAGCTCGATCACGTTTCGTTGGCCATCACCCAACTGCTGCAGGCAGTCTTCCAGTTGCCGCAGGTTTTCTTCACGGGCCAGTACCGCTTCCAGATGCCCGTCTTCGCCCGATTGCATAAACGAATCGGACAATTTTGTAACGGGTTGTTTTTTCTGCTGACGCAGCTTCATCAGGCAATGGTTTTTTGCCAGCGTATAAACCCAGCTTTTGAAATTTTCCACCTCGTGCCGTTGCAGCTTGGTTACCAGCTCTTCAAAAATGGCCATCACCGCATCCTGTGCGTCTTCTTTATCAGCAAGGTATTTCAGGCAAACGCCATAGAGCAGGTCCATGTAGCGGCTGTACAAGTCGCCCAATACCGCCAGACTCAAGGTGGTGCGATACGCCGAGATCAGCTCCAGGTCCGAAAGCGATGAGGATGATATGTTTCGCAGGAATGCCAGGCACTAAAAATAAGAACGAATTCCCTGTTTGGTTGTTAACGTTGTAAGCAGTTCAGTGACGGAAGGGTGTTTCAGTGTGCGCAAAAGTTACATCCCGTTTTTCAGCGCTGACTTTAAGGAAATCCTGGATGCAATCTTGTTTTGTTTGATGAAATTCCAACGACGAAAAGAAACGGAGCTTTCAAAGTTCACGATTGTACCCGGTCCTGTACCGATCGGTGAATCGGTTTGGCTGGATGTGAACGAAATGGAGCCGGGATCGTACCGCCTGGCGATTGTAAACAGCGCCGGAAATGACGTTCAAATCAGCGAATGCCTTATCACGCGGCAAACAAAGACAATTTTACTCCCTACCGACCTGCTTCCGGCCGGTCCCTATTTCGTCCAGTTGACCAATCTTTTATCCGGGAAGATTTTCCGGGAAATCCTGGTGGTGCCGTGAACGGCTGAACTTTCAAATACATGACCAGGAAAAACGACTGCACAAAAATTTTTTACATGGTCCGGTAAACAAAGCGCATTCGCTTTTACCAACGCTTTATCCATTCGATTGAAATCCCGGATGGTATTGTTCGAGTGTTTTGCGCAGGTATTCGCGGTCGAGATGGGTGTAAATTTCTGTTGTGGTTATGCTTTCATGTCCCAGCATTTCCTGCACGGCACGCAGGTCGGCGCCGCCTTCCACGAGGTGGGTGGCAAACGAGTGCCGAAAGGTGTGGGGCGAAACGGTTTTGTTGATACCGGCTTTTTTTACGAGGTCTTTGATCACCAGGAAAATCATCACCCGGGTCAGGCGTTTGCCGCGCCGGTTTAAAAACAATATGTCTTCTTCGCCTTTTTGGATAGCCTGGTGCACCCGCACGTAATTGGTGTATTGCAGGATGTGTTTAACCGCGCTGCTGCCGATGGGCACCAGCCGTTCTTTGTTGCCCTTTCCGATCACACGGACAAAACCCACATCAAGGAAAAGCTGGGAAAGTTTCAGGTTCACAACCTCGCTTACACGTAAACCGCAACTGTACATGGTTTCCAGGATGGCTTTGTTGCGGGTACCTTCCGGTGTGCTCATGTCGATTTGCGCCAGTATGCTTTCAATTTCGTTGAAGCTGAGCACGTCGGGCAGGGCTCTTTTGAGCTTTGGTGCTTCGAGTAACGTGGTGGGGTCGACGGTGGAGATGTCTTCGAGAAGGCAGTACTTGTAAAATGTCCGGAGCGCCGAGATGAGGCGGGCCTGGGAGGTTGGCGTCATTCCCAGTTCTGCAATCCACTGCACAAATTGCTGCAGGTTTTTCAGATCGATTTCGGGTGGCGCTTTCTTCAGGTCATTGGCCAGGAGAAACTGTGTCAGTTTTTCCAAGTCCGACAAATAGGCCTTGACGGAATTGTCGGAAAGAGACCGTTCCAGTTGCAGGTAGGCTTTGAATCCTTTTTTATATGGCTCCCACATGGTACAATCGGCAATGGGCAGTACGCAATGGTCAAAAGACAATTTCTGCTGTCTCTGCTCTTAGCCGATTGTGTACTGCCATGTTGTTTTAAAGGCTCACTTTTTTCTCGTACGGCTTTTTATTGCCTTCGCGGATCATCTGCACAAAAATGCGGTCCCTGGTAATGTGTACGCTGTCGACCATTTCGTGCAGCTTGTTGAAGTCGATTTGATACTGCTTGTCGAATGCAAGCACGGCCTTTTTGCCCGACTGCAGATTTTCCACGAAGACCGAGCCCCTGTCGGTATAGGCGATCAGTTCCGGGTCGATGGAGAACTTGGGATCGAACTTTGTAAAAGCAGCCGTGATTTTGCGACGCTCTTCGCTTTTGCTGAACGGCAGCTTCAGCAAATACCCTCTTCCTGTTTTGCAGTCGTTGAATTGCAGCCAGGCATAACTGGTGTCTTTGAAAAAGCAATCGATGGCCGACTTGTTCAGGTACACGTCCTGCCCGAGATCGTCGCGAAGCGAAAGCAGTTTCGACCCGGCGAGATCGTGCGTCCATAAAACAGTGTCGCCCTTGCAGGCATTGAGACCGATGACCACCACAGGGTTTAGTTTGTGGTCGCCTTTGAACCGCAACGAATCGGTGCCGCAGGCTGTATCGCAAAAGTTTTTAGCCGATGTCGAGCTGTTGCTGCAGGAAGTGAAAACAAGAAACAAGGCAAGGAGAGTGGTAAAACTGATTGTTCGCATAAAAAATCGGTTGCAAACAAAAATAAGGGAATTCAAAGCGTTACATCTTCAATGAGAAAATACTCCACCCGGCCGGGTGCGATTTGGGTGATGGAAATGACGTCGAGCCGGAAGTCATCGTATTGCGGGTGAAGGAAAAGGAATTGATCGATCGCCTGCAGCAGGGACTTGATTTTTTTCTTCGTTACCGCTTCTTCCGGATTGCCATACTGGTTGCAGGAACGGAACTTGACTTCGACAAAACGCAGCTTTTCATTTTTAAGGGTCACCAAGTCGAGTTCGTAACGGCCGTAGCGCCAGTTGCGGTGCAGCAGCTGATAGCCTTTTTCGGAGAGATATTGCTCGGCAAGTTTTTCGCCTTCCTTTCCAATGTCCAAGTGCGAGGCCATTGTTATCTTTAGCCCAATTTAAAAATTAAACTGCGGAATGCATAGTCTTACCAAATTACGCGGCGTTGTTCAGCACTATAGCTGGGGAGGAAATACGTTTATCCCGGCCCTGATCGGAGAAGAAAATAAAGAGGACAAGCCATTTGCCGAATACTGGGTTGGTGCCCACCCCAACGCACCGGCCATACTGGAGAATGAAGAGAAGAACTCGTTGTTTACTGCCATTCGAAATGCACCAGCAGAAATTCTCGGTAAACGCGTTGCGCAGCAATTCGGCACGTTGCCCTACCTGTTTAAAATTCTCGATGTGCGGCAAATGCTTTCCATCCAGGTGCACCCATCCATTGAGTCGGCCGTGAAAGGTTACCGGGAAGAAAATGAAAAAGGAATCCCGGTTACGGCACCCAACCGGAATTACAAAGATCAAAACCACAAGCCCGAACTGATGGCCGCTCTGAGCGATTTCTGGCTGCTTCACGGCTTTAAAGACGAACGTGGAATCGAGGAAGTCTTCGATTCCGTTCCGGAGTTTGGCGAGTTGCGCAAGGCCTTCCAATCGGGTGCCTACCAGGGTTTGTACGAAACCGTGATGACGATGCCGCAAGAGAAGGTGAACGATCTTTTAACGCCGTTGGCGCAGAAAATTCTTCCGCAGTACGAGGCGGGCAGCCTGCCAAAAAACAGTGCTCATTTCTGGGCGGCAAGAGCCGTGAAAACATTTTGCCGGGACAATCACTACGACCGGGGCATCTTTTCCGTCTATTTTTTCAATCTTTTGCACCTGAAAAAAGGCGAAGGCATTTACCAGCCCGCCGGCCTGCCACATGCCTATCTCGAAGGGCAGAACGTGGAGGTGATGGCCAATTCGGACAACGTGTTACGGGCTGGTCTAACCGACAAACACATCGACGTGCCCGAGTTGATGAAGCACGTCAGATTTGAACCGACGGTGCCCGACATCATTCCGGCACGCGAAGAACAGGAGCAGGTGTACACAACACCGGCTGCGGAATTCGAGCTGACAAAATTTGCACTGGCCGGCCCTGCTTTTATTGCGGCGGAAAGCGCAACGGTCTTGTTTGTTTACGAAGGCAGCGCGGAGATCAGCACAAATGGCGAAAAACTGGTGCTGTGCAGGGGAGAAGCGGCGCTGATTGTTGCCGACAAAACGGTTGAATTGAAACCGGTTGACGGGACTGCAACGGTTTTTGCCGTTACGGCGCCAGCGGTGAAAAAATAGCTGTCTCGTTCTCCTTTCTTAATTAAATTTGTCGCTTCAAGAACAAAACACATGAAACTGAACAAATCCGTTTTACTTGCCTTTGGTCTTCTCGTCCTGGCATCTTCCCTGTACCGCGTTTGGCCGGGTCGTCCTTTTGGTTTTGCACCGCAATGGGCGATGGCTGTTTTTGCCGGTGCCGTGATCAAGGATAAGAAAGCCGCTTTCCTTTTACCCTTGCTTTCCATGCTGGTTTCCGATACAGTGTACCAGCTTTTGTATAACAGCGGCATCACCCAGATCCAGGGCTTTTATGGCGGCCAATGGCTGAACTATTTGTTGTTTGCGTCGATGACCGTATTTGGTTTCATGATCGCCAGGCGTCTCAGCGCCGCCAGGGTACTGGCTGCTTCGCTGGCTGCACCTTCTGCATTTTTCCTCTTGAGCAATTTCGCGGTATGGGTCGGCGGCGGCGGTTATCATCGTCCGTTGACGGGTGCCGGACTGCTCCAGTGCTATGCTGACGGCGTACCCTTTTACCAAATGAGTCTCCTGGCAACGCCGGTGTTCTCAGCCATTTTGTTCGGTACGTTTTTCCTTGTGGGTCAAACCTTCTGGAAAGCCGAAAAGCAAGCTGCCTAAAATAGATTTCTGCATAGAAAAACCCTCGCTTTGGCGAGGGTTTTTTGTTTATAGAGTCAGGTGGTTGGGATCCATTTCGTACCCTTCGTCAACCTGGAGGTCGCTGCCATCGGCTGCCGTGGTGGCCAGCACGTCGCAACGGTTATTGAACGGGTTGTTGGCATGGCCCTTCACCCAAACAAATCTTATTTTGTGCTGCTTGTATAAGTTGTAAAACTTTACCCAGAGATCCTTGTTTTTTTTGCCGCCCGAAAAATTCGTGGCAAGCCACTTGTTCAACCAGCCTTCATTCAACGCTTTAACGATGTACTGGCTGTCGGTATAAACGGTGATGGTCAAACCCGTCTTCTTCAACGCCTCCAGCGCGGCGATAACGCCCATCAGTTCCATCCGGTTGTTGGTGGTTTTTCGGTAGCCTGCGGAAAGTTCTTTTCGTTTGTCTCCAAACATCAGGATGGCACCATAGCCGCCCGGACCGGGATTGCCTCTCGACGATCCGTCCGTATAAATTGTAATCGCTGCACTCATGTCGTGCGGCAAAATTAACCCGTTCGGCTATCCTGTTTCCCGATGGTGGAAATTTATTTCGGAAGGCGAGAAAATGTAAGGGGGAAACTTTCGCAGCTGCTTTCTTCTGCTATTTCCATTTCAGTTGCCCGATAGTAGATATTTGGATATTGGGATATTCGGATATTTCCTGCGACAATTTCATAATATCACAATATCGCAATATCCAATATCACTAGAAAGCGAAGTGCCGTTTCTTTTTACACATGGGTGTGAATCCTGAAAACACATTGAAGTGAACGATACCGTTTGCAATGCAAGCGATGACTTCATTTGTATGGTTATTGGCTACAAAAAAAGAAGATGGCCAAACTGCGGCCATCTTCCGGTAAAAGTTTTTGTAAACAAGGCGTGTTGTTACTCGTCCTTTACAAGCCATTGATAAAACCCGGGGAACTCTTCCCGCCAGGTTTCTTCGCTGTGCTTGCCCTCTGCACGGATATGGGTTTTGAGCCTGGCTTTCGAGTGTTGGTTCAGGATGTCGAAAGCAGCCAGCATATCCGGAACCATCGCATCACTTTCCTGTTGGCCCGCATAGAAATAAAAACGCCCTTTTGCTTTAGCAGCCTGCCGGGTCGTGTAGTCCTTGATTTGCGGTACAATCCAGAAGGCGGGTGAAAAAACGCCAGCCGCGCCAAACTTATTCGGGTATTTCAGCGCCGCGTAAAAAGAGATCAAACCACCCATCGAACTGCCGGCAATCGCCGTGTAGCGGGCACTCCGCTTCGTGCGGTAGTGGTGATTGATATAGGGCATCAGCGTTTGAGCAAGGAAATCCACATACGCATCACCCTCGCCTTTGCCGTAGTTCTCCATATCGAACGGTGAATATTCGTTGATGCGTTTTTCGCCGCCGTGATCCACGGCTACCACAATGGCTTCGCCGTACTGGTGACTCAAGGTATCCAGCGCTTCGTCTACTCCCCATTCGCCAAACGACGATGTGCCGTGGTCGAACAGGTTCTGTCCGTCGTGCATGTACAGGACGGGATATTTTTTCTTCGTGGTCGCATACGAAGGCGGAAGGTAAATCCACACCCGCCGGTGGCGATTCAACTGCGGCATGTAAAACGCCGTATCGAGGATATGAACATTTGGCGAAGCGGTTGAGGCTTTCGGCTTTTTCGGAAAATGATCTGTCCAGTGATCGATTTCTACCAAAATGGTCGTGTCTTTTTCAATAGTGAAAAACCTGTTTTCCATAGCGGTTCCGCCTTCACCGCTTTCGGCTGCATCCCAATTCCCGAGCGTAAACTTATATTCAAACATACCCTTGGGTAAGTCAATAGTAATGCCGCTTTTTTTGTCCTTCGCCACCACCGCATATTGGGGATTTTTGGGGTTCCAGCGGTTGAATGATCCCGCGATATAAATCGTATCGGCGGTATTGTGGTAGGGTGGAAGCCTGGAAAAAAGAAAATGCACTTTGTATTGTGCATTTATCATGATCGATGTCAAGCAAAACAGGAGGGCCGCAGCGCCTTTTTTCATGCAAACTATTTCAGTGTTTTCAGATAGTCCCTTACCTCGTTGTGAATACCCGCGCTAAGGGGAACCAGTGGCAGTCGAAGTTGATTTTTTACAATGCCCAACTCGCTCAAAACGGCTTTGACGCCGGCCGGGTTGTTTTCGGCAAACAACAGGTCGTAGCCGCGGAGCAGCAGGTTGTTGTAGCGGCGTGCGGTATCATAGTCACCGTCCAGCGCCGCCTGCACCAGCAGCGAAAAATCTTTGGGGAAGCTGTTGGCTGCAACACTGATGATGCCGTCCATGCCGCAGGCAATCTGTGCCAGGGCCAGGTTGTCGTCGCCACTCACCACCATAAACTCCTGCGGCTTGTCGCGAAGAATTTGCATGCACTGCGACATGTTACCGCTGGCTTCTTTGATGCCGGCAATGGTGCCGACTTCGTGCGCCAGCCGGATCGTGGTGGATGCGGCGATATTGCTGCCGGTGCGACCGGGAACATTGTACAGGATGATCGGCTTCGTCGTTGAATCTGCAAGCGCTTTGTAGTGCTGGAAAATTCCTTCCTGCGACGGTTTGTTGTAATACGGGCTGGCCGACAAAATAGCAACTGCATTTTCAATAGGGAAGGTTTCGATGTCCTTCACAATCGCAGCCGTGTTGTTGCCGCCGATACCAATGACGACGGGTACACGGTTCGCAACAAACGAAAAGGTTGCCTGGATGATGTCCAGCTTTTCCTCGCGGCTCAGCGTCGGTGTTTCCCCGGTCGTGCCGAGGGTGACAATGTATTGTACGCCGCCTTCGATCACAAAATTGATCAGGGAGGCCAGTGCATCGAAATCAATGCTTTTGTCTTCGTTGAAAGGGGTCACCAGCGCTACACCGGTTCCTCGTAAAATATCGCGAAGCATAACTAAATTGGTCGCTCTTGTTGGTTAGTGATTGTTTTCTTCCGTGTTCATGTGTTCCGGGTTTGGCTGCCCGTTTGCCGGCACTTCTTCCCAGAATCCCATTTTTCCAAATTTCGTGATGCGGTTGGTAACGCGTTCTTCCTGCGGGATGTTCGCCAGCTCCGCCAGCACATTAAGCAGGTGGGCTTTCAGGATCTGCGCCGATTCGTCGTAGTCCCAGTGCGCACCGCCGGCCGGTTCGGGAATGATGTCATCCACGAGGCCAAAGCTTTTCATGTGATCGGCCGTGAGACGAAGCTGTTCGGCTGCCACTTCTTTTTTATCCCAGCTCCGCCACAGGATCGACGAGCAGCTCTCGGGGGAAATCACCGTGTACCAGGTGTTTTCCATCATGTACACGCGGTCTCCCACGCCAATCCCCAGGGCTCCACCAGAAGCGCCTTCGCCGATGATGACGCAGATGACCGGCACCTTCAGGCGGATCATTTCAAAAATATTGCGGGCAATGGCTTCTCCCTGGCCGCGTTCTTCGGCTTCCAGGCCCGGGTAGGCGCCGGGAGTATCAATCAGGGTAACAATGGGTTTGTTGAATTTTTCAGCCAGCTTCATGAGGCGGAGAGCTTTTCGGTAGCCTTCGGGGTTGGCCATGCCGAAATTGCGCATCTGGCGGGTTTTGGTGTTGATCCCTTTTTGCTGCCCGATGAACATCACCGTGTGGCCGTCGAGGGATGCAAATCCGCCCACCATGGCTTTGTCGTCTTTCACATTCCGGTCGCCGTAAAGCTCCACGAAGTTGGTGGTCATTTTTTCGATGTACTTCAGCGTATAAGGCCGGTCGGGGTGGCGGCTCAATTGCACTTTTTGCCAGGAGGTGAGGTTTTTTGTCAGCTCCCTGCGGCGTTCCAGGATCTGAGTTTCCAGCCTGGCAATCATGTCCGAATAATCGATTTTTTTGCTTTCGGAGGCGTGCTTTAGTTTTTCAATTTCATCAATGAGGTCTTTGATGGGCTTTTCAAAATCCAGGAATTGTCTGTTTGCGTTTGCCGGCATAGATGATTTTAAAAGTGGCGGTAAAAGTAAGCAGAATGCACGAATGAAGTGTGCACGAAAAATCGCCGGCCATTACGCACATCCCTACGCGGTAATCTTCACTTCTTTTGGTTGCGGTGCCCGGCTGCGGATCTGCCGGCGAAACAACCAGAGTTGTTTGACCTTTTCCACCGGCAAAACAAGCTGCGGTGCCACGTCTTCGTTGTCGGAGATCAGCACCCATTCTGTTTCCGATTTTCGGTAAAGACGTTTGATCAGCAACTGATCGGCGGTCAGGATCACATACACGGAAAAGTTTTTAATGTCGTTCCAGTCTTCGTGCGGAACCATGGTGGCCAGCACGATGTCGCCACTGCCGAAGGTAGGCTCCATGCTGTCGCCATCCACTTCAAAATAACGCCATACGGCGCCGATCGGGTTGACGCCGGGAAGAAGGGAGTATTGCTCCAGTGTGTCGATGTAATCAACCTCCTCGAACCCTTTCACGTAGCCTGCCTGCGCCTTAATGCCTACAAGCGGAACCCAAAAAGGCGTGCTGGTATTTTTCTCTTCCAAAAGCTGCTTTTGAAAGGGAAGGGTGCTGCGCTTTTTTTCGCTGGTTTGTGAACTTTTACCCAAAATATTCACATCGCCGGAATAAAAGCCATAAGGATGTTCCTGCAGGAAGGTTTGCAGCCTCGCCGCTGTTCGTTTCGAAACCTTCATTTTCCCTTTTTCCATTTTATTCACGACCTCCCTTGTAATGGCTAGCCGCTTGGCCAAGTCGGTCTGGCTAAGTCCATATAATTCTCTGATTTCTAATAGATTGTAAGAGTCAAACATGGCGTTAAGTATTTGTGAATAAAAATGTGAATTACGTGTGCAAAATGTGAATTATTCGTACCTTAGTCTTCACAAATTTAACCAGAAACTTCACAATTTCAAACAATGAAAAATACAGCACGGGATTTCCGGTTTTCATTTCCGCTCAAACACAAAGTCGTCCGGAACTTAACGATCGTTACAGAGCATGTCGGTGACCTGCAGGTGGAAGGTGTGGGTTACTTCAATCCTTCCGCTTCGCGACTCGACATCTTCGACCGCTACTCGGTCGACATCGATGCCGTGACCTGGGCTGGGAAAGATATCAAGCCGGTGCTGGAAGTGACCGGCGGGATGGACGAGATCATCGAAGCCTCGATCCGCTTCTTTGCCCACGAATTTGAAAATGGCATGGGCCGGGCGGCGTAGTGCGGCGTGGTATCAGCTATCGGCAATCGGCAGTGGTCAAAGGCAAATTTCTAAAAGCTGATAGTAGACGGCTGTCTGCAACAACATTAAGTACGATTAAAACGAAATAAAAATGCAATTACGGAAAGCAACACGAAAAAAAGCAAAAATCAGGTTAGGGCTGTCGGCCGTTTCGGGTGGCGGTAAAACCTACAGCGCCATTCAGATTGCGAAAGGCCTGACAGGCGACTTGAGCAAGGTGGCTGTTATCGACACCGAAAACGGCAGTGCCGATTTGTATGCCCACCTGGGCGACTACAATGTGCTGCCGCTGACGGCGCCCTTCACACCAGAGCGATACATTGAAGCCATTCGTTCCTGTGAAAAAGCCGGGATGGAAGTGATCGTTGTGGACAGCATTTCGCACGAATGGGACGGGAAAGGCGGTTGCCTGGAGATCGTTGAGCAACTGGGCGGCAAGTACCAGGACTGGGCGAAAGTGACGCCGCGTCACCAGGCCTTCCTCGATGCAATCATCCATAGCTCGGCGCACATCATTACTACCGTCCGTCGCAAGCAGGATTACGAAATGACAAAAGACAATAATGGAAAGGTAAAAGTGGAGAAGGGCGGCCTGAAGGAAATCACCCGCGAAGGATTTGAATACGAACTGACCATCAACCTTGAAATGGATACCAATCACAATGCAACAGCGTCGAAAGACAGGACAGGGCTGTTTATGAACAAGCCTGCCTTTGTGCCGTCGGAAAAAACCGGCGAGACGATAGCGCAATGGTGCGAGCAGGGCGAAGAGCAGTTTGACGTCATCAAGCCGGGTAGCGACTGGTACCAGAAAGTGGACAACTGTGTTACCCACAAAGAATTGGTGGAGTTGTACCACAAGAACAAAACAGAGATCGACGCCAATCCGCTGTTGCAGCAATTAATTGCTAACCGTAGAAATCAGATCAATGGCAAAACACTTAGTGCAGCCTGATACATTACCGGCCATCCGTGAAGGATTGAGCAAACGGCAGATTGCCGAACTGGCCGACAACTCGGTGGAAGTCCTCCTGGAAGATGGCAATGTTTTCCAGGTCGCCGAAGCCCTGGCGTCGATGGAGGAATTTGTAAAAGCCGTGCGGAAAGACGAACGCTATATCAACTTTCTGCGGGACGAACTGGCCAAACACCACGGGCGGCTGGTGACAACCTCGGGGGCAAAGATCGAATTGTGCGAAGCCGGCGTTTCGTACGATTATTCCGGCAACGGCGAATGGCGGGAGTTGGAGGCAGCACGTTTTGAAATCGAAAGGCAAAAAAAAGCCCTGGAAGAAAAGCTGCGTCTCCTTTCACCCGGCCGCGTGGCCGTTGATCCTGAAACAGGAGAGATGCTGGAAGGACCGCTGAAATCATCTAAATCAACGTATCGAATAACACTTGCAAAATGACAAAGACAATTTACCAGGAATGTGTCGATATCGTAAAAGACCTGGTCGGTCACGACTACCTGTATTTCGAATCAGCGGTGGAAGTAAAAATCACGCCGCATACCCCGCCATTCAGTGCCTGGGCTGCCTGTGTTAGCCCGTCCGATGAAATCTACGTGATGGACGGCGACGAGCAGTGGCATGCTGTTGCGCTGAGCGACATGAATGCAGTTCTGGTGGTCGGCAGCCTGTACCAGCGTCTGAAGCTCATGCGAATTAATTATGCAAAAGCCTCGTAAGGTCGAAAGGCGTGCAGTCGGGACGAACGAATTCGTTATCACGGAAAAGTTCATTCGTGCCTGGGTATGCTTGAAACTGGCTTTGCCCTGCATTACGGTTACTAAAAAAAGGAGAAAATCATGAAGAGCACACATACTATCCTTCCCATCGAAGGAAAAGAACCGGAACTGAGGCCCATTCCCGGCAAACGCTATGTCCGTTCGCTGGAATACGAGGTAATCGCCAACCTTGCCATGAAGCAGTTTGTAGAAGGCGACGAGGTCCTTTATGAAGGCTTACTTTCCATGCCGCTGGCGGAAAGAATACCGGGCCTGATCAACGAATACGGGTTAAAGCGGGCACACCGGCTGATCAAGATGATCCTGCAGGAATTTTGTTACAGCATTCCGTTGCCGAAAAGTGCCAAATTAACGGAGACGCGGATTGCTGCCTGCGCCTGCGATCTCATCCTCGCCGCTTACGAAGACCAGTTGGGTCTCGAAGACCTGATCGTCTTTTTTGAGCGGGCAAAACAAGGAAAATACGGGCGGTTTAAAAGTGTATTGACACATGCAGCCGTCATGCAGAAATTGGAGCAGTACCGCACCGATCGTTCGGCAGCCTACCAAAAGCTGCGGATGGAACAGGAGGCGGCGTATAAAAAGATGAACGACATCCCGCGAATTGGAGAAGTCAAGTCAATTGGCGAAATCATCCAGCGGGGCGAAGTGATCAATATGACAACACGGCAAAGTGGATAGGAAATAGAGAAGGGGAGCGGATTTCGCTCCTTTTTTGTTTTGGCCATTCCGTTATTCGACAGATGCGAAACCGCAACCGTACATCGTCATAGATTCCTGTTCAATTTTGTTTTACATTTAGTTTCTCATCCAATCCGGGTAAAAACCTTTCTTCCATTCGACCCGCAGTTCTTTGCGATCTTCTTTTCCTTGTTTTTTCGTTTTCAGCCAAAGTGATCCTTCCATTTCATCAAACCATAAAATCATGTTATGAGAAAGAAAATCAAAGGCAGTGTCGAAGACCTATTGGCCGTTTACAAGGCCGCAGCAGCCAGTAATGACGGCGAACGTTGCCTCATCTCACCCAGCCCGGAAGTCAGGGAAATGCTGAAAAGAGACTTGGCCCGGATGCGGAATCTTGCGTCCGACAACGTCTTGTCGAATCTTCTGACCTCGAAGCAGGAAACCCGGGTGGGCTTCAACGATGGGCTTATTATGCCGGGCAATGTTTTTCCATTGGGTACATCTGCAATGGCTGTGCGCACGCATGCATCGCGCCGGTCGCCGTTACGCGGCGCCATTCGGGTAGCCGTGGTATTGGTGGATTTTCCCGATAAAAAAATAACGCAGACCAAAAAGCACTACGAAGAGCTGTTCTTTTCCGACAAGTCCGGCAGTGTTCGCGATTATTACAAGGAGGTAACGGGGAAAGCCGTTTCCATCGAAGGGCAGGTGATTGGACCAATTACATTGCCCCGCAAATTGCGTGAGTATGCGAATGGGGCCAGCGGCACCGGGTCTGCCCAGCCCAATGCGCGGACCATGGCAGAAGATGCAGCCAAAATTGCCGTAACGAAAATGGATTTTTCCAAATACGACAACGACGGCAATGGCTACGTGGATGCCTTTGTGGTCATCCACGCCGGGCGGGGTGCAGAAGAAACAGCTAGCAAGTGGGACATCTGGAGTCACAAATGGCTGCTGCCAAAAGTTTTCAATGCCGGTACGGTCAATATTTATGCATACCTCACGGTGCCGGAAGACTGCAAACTGGGTGTGTGTGCACACGAACTGGGGCACCTGCTTTTTGGCTTCCCCGACCTGTACGATACGGATTATTCGAGTGAAGGTGTGGGCGACTGGTGCCTAATGGGTGGTGGTAGCTGGAACGGCAACGGCAATACCCCGGCACATCCATGCGCCTGGTGCAAAGCGCAGCAGGGCTGGGCGATGGTGATCAACCAGGTAAAGAATGAAGACAAGGTAAAAATCGACCCGGTTCAAAAAAGTAAAACCGTTTACCGCTTGTGGAAAGGGGGGATTTTAAGCAATGAATATTTCCTGGTCGAAAACCGGGAGCAAAAAAATTACGACAAATTCATCCCCGGCGGTGGCCTTTTGATCTGGCACATCGATGACAGCATCGATGGCAACAGCAACGAGCTGCATTACCGTGTTGCGCTGATGCAGGCCGATGGAAACAAAGACCTCGAAAGCGGCAACAACCGCGGCGACGACGGCGACTGTTACCCGGGAGTGGCAAGGAACAAATCTTTTACCAAATCATCAGTGCCCAATTCGCTTTCGTATGGCAATGTGGAGACAGGTGTGCAGGTAAACAACATCCGGAAAAGCGGTGCAACGGTTCACGCTGATTTGTATGTATCGGCACAGAAAGCAAAAGCCGCAAAAGCGGTAAAGGCGGCGCAGACAAAGTCGGCCGCAAAAAAGAAAAGGCTCGCAAAATAAACCTGAACATGGTTTCTATCGTTCCCAACCAATTCCGGATCGAGGGCATCGTCAAAGCCAAAGAGAAGGACAAACAATTGGATAATTTTTTCCGTTTGCTGGTAAAGCTGGAGAATGTCGAACAGCTCGAGGGACCCGGCGGCTTTCTCGATTCCTCTCTGAAAGAGATCGTGATCAATGTTGTGGACACCGTTGCAAAAACGCTGAGGGAAGGAATGCGCATTCGTTGCAAAATCAGGAAAGCACCGGGCCGTTTTTTTATTTTACCAAACAGCATTCAAACGGAAGAAATGACAGAATAAGGCCGTGTGAAATGGCCTTGTTTACTGAGCTTCATTGCCGTGCAGGAAAAAAAAATTTTGAAAAAGGCATTTTTGTTTTGGCAGAAAAGAAAAGACTCCTATTTTTGCCACCCCAACGGAAAAAGGATCGGTAGTTCAGTTGGTTAGAATGCCGCCCTGTCACGGCGGAGGTCGCGGGTTCGAGTCCCGTCCGGTCCGCAAGAAAAGCGATAACGAAAGTTGTCGCTTTCTTTTTTTATCCCATCCTTTTCCGCCGCAACCGGGTGAGTGCACTGGTTTGATATGACACATTTGCTGTATCTTTTCTCCTTCGCGAAAAGCTATGGTTTGCCGTTTTTATCAGCCCCACCCTTTGTTACAGGAGATCGTGAGCAACATCATGATCTATAGCCACCAATACGATCGTGATACAGATTTGCCTGTCAATCTTTTTCCCGCAATCCCGGAACATAGCCTTTATTTTTATCCCCGTGATCCCCTGGTCGTTCATTTTCCTGAACAGGGCACAACATTCACCTGCCAGCCAAGTATTCTTGTCGGTCCGCAGGTGGAAAGAGTGAATCTTTCACTCGGCTACAATCACCTCGTCATAAGGGTTGGTTTTCATCCGGGCGGGCTGCACCGGCTTTTGCACCTGCCATTGCACGAAATGGTCGATTACACCATACCCTCACAGGATTTTCTGGGCGGCGGTGTGCGGGATGTGAATGAGCAGTTGGGTCTTGCAACAGACTTCACCGAGATGAAGCAGATTGTTGAAAGCTTTCTGCTTCGCTACCTTCCCAAAACAAAACCGGAATTGCATTTCGACAAAGCGATGCAGGCATTGATGCGGGCCGGCAGCAACCTGTCCCTCGACTACCTGGCAAACCAATCCTGTCTAAGCTTCCGGCAATTTGAGCGCAAATGCAAAGAGCGCATTGGCCTTTCTCCCAAACTGTTTTCGCGGATTATCCGATTTTCAAAAGCCTACCGGATGCGGGAAGCCAATCCTGCAATTAGCTGGACGTCCATTGCGCATGCAGCGGGTTACTTCGATCAAATGCATTTCATCCGCGATTTCAAAGTATTTGCCGGTGTAACTCCCTCCGTTGTCGACAAGGAACTGGCGAAAACACCATCCCGCCTGCAGGCCGATCTGCGTTTATAAATGTCGCGTTTGTACTATTTCGAGCCCAACGCGGTAACGAGCTTTGGCTTCTTAATGCAAACAGTATGACCAAAGCGTATCAAATCCTTTTACTGGTTTTTTGTGGAGCGCTTGCACACCATGTACAGGCACAAGCTCCCGATTTCATTTTTACCCATGGGAAGATTTTTACGGCGGACCCCACGCAGCCCTATGCGGAAGCGGTGGCGATCAAAGGCGACAGGATTCTGGCCGTCGGAACAACGGCCTCGATTGAAAAATTGGCCAACCAAAAAACAATCCGGATGGATCTGGGTGGACGAACCGTTATCCCCGGCATCAACGATGCGCATGATCATATTGGGTTTGGTACGCCGGTTGGGCGGTTTATCGCATTTACAGAACCCATGCTTTCCGGCCCTACACTGGCCCAGGTGCTCGATTCGCTGGCTGTGGTTGTCAAACAACTGCCGAAAGGCAGCCTCATTCAGGGTAACCTTGGTCTTCGGCTGCTGGAAGATACAGCAGCCCGCAGGACGGCTTTGGATGCCGTGTCGCCGGATCACCCGGTTATTCTTACTGCACCCTGGGGACATGGCACCATCATCAACACCAAAGCCATGCAGATGCTTGGCCTGCCGGATACAGCAGAAGACCCCGTGGGTGGCTATTATGAGCGCATAGGAAACTCGCGTCGTATTTCCGGTCTTTTGCGTGAATACGCAGAATTTGGCGTCTTGCGCAAATGGTTCGCTTCCGTTCCCGACAGCGTATTTGTCGCAGGGTTTCGACGCTACAGCGAGAATGCCGTTCGTTGGGGAATCACCAGTGTGCAGGACATGGCAACGGCATTGGAACTCGATAAAACAGTCCGGGTGATCAGGGCGGCGCAACTACCCATCCGGATCCGGGTCATTCGTTTTCCGGGCAGCAACCCGGCCGGCCGCGAATTGTCCCAGTGGAGCATGCAATATCCGCCAACCACTCATTTGCGGGTTGATGGCATGAAATGGGTGCTCGATGCGACACCGCTTGAACGAGGTGCCCTGATGCGTGCCAGTTACAGCGACAGGACAGGGTGGAAGGGAGCGCTCAATTTCCCACCCGATACCCTTCGCAAGCTGCTTGCAGAAGCGCTCCGCAGCAAGGAGCAATTGCTGCTGCACATCGTGGGAGACTCAACACCCAATTTGGTTCTTGCCGAAATGAGAAAGGCAGCCAGTATGCAAACCTGGAACGGAAAACGGGTTCGATTTGAACATGCCGACGGTATGCTGCAAGACCAATGGGAAACGGTCAGGCAGATGGGGATCGTCGCCGTTGTAAACCCGGCGCATTTTACGTTTGCAGAGGTCAATCATGCACGGATCGGCGAGGAGAGAAGCCGGCACTACCAGCCGTTGCGGTCGCTGATCGAAGCGGGCATACCTGTCGCCATCGGCTCAGATGGTCCCAACAATCCGTTTTTGAACATCATGTTTGCCGCACTGCATCCAACCAACCCGCACGAAGCCATTACCCGGGAGCAGGCTGTCATCGCTTATACCAGGGGATCGGCTTATGCGGAATCCAGCGAAACGGAAAAAGGTATGCTCAGGGCGGGTATGCTGGCAGATCTGGCTGTGCTTTCGCAAGACATTTTTACCGGCCCCCTGCAGGATTTGCCAAAGACAGTCAGCGTACTCACGATGGTAGGCGGTCAAGTGGTGCATGATGCGGGTGCAGTGACGAAAAACTAAGAATGCGATGCATACAAAGGCATTTGCCCCGCCGCAAAAAGAAATTTTCACCTGTCAAAAGGTGCTGTGCGAACGGCGAAGAGCCATCATTATCGTAAGGGAGGGTAGAAGGGTACACGCATCCAATCAAAATACCTGACCGTAGATTCAAGCAAGCGTGTCGATACTTGAATACGCTGGTTGAAAACTGGCCCCGGCAAAACAGAAGGGGTATTTACTTTGTTACAAACAGCGTTCAGGTAAGCATATCAATTGATGTAATTGGACTCATCGCGGAATCGGCTGCATTTACTTCACGTAGCGATAATTCTTACGGCCGTTTTGAATCTCTATTTTTCGGACGTTTCGTAGTGGAATTGATTTTTGTACGGATAAAAGAATCCGTGACGGGCTTCCGCTTATAGTGTCCCGGTCATACCGCAACCGGTCGAAATACAAAATGGTTTTGCGGCTGGCACTGTCAGTAAACCGGATTTCCAGTGCCGGACTGTTGACCAGAAACACTGGTGTTCCTTTCTGATCGACGGCAAAAACAGAATCAATCGCATAGGTTTGATAGCGCACCCGCTCACCAAGCGGGCCCTGTGTTGTAACTGTTCGCATGGGTTGCAAACGGGCGGCCTCCATTTGGTCGCGAAAAACGGAAACAGGAATGGAATAGGTTTGGCAAGACGAAAGCGCAACGACTGCGATCGTAAGCGCTGCAAGAAAAAGAGTAGTCTTCATCGGTAAGCGAAAATTAGTGCCGGCAGGAAAATGGTTTGCCGGCGAAGCATTGTTCCGAAAAAATCTTGTGAATGCTAAGTTTTAGTTGTGCAGGCGTTTGATCCAGTCTGCACAAAGCGTCGTCCAGCTTTCTGCCAGGCCTTTGCCAATACCAAGTCCAAATCCATGTCCGCCACTGGGGAAAACGTGCAGTGCACCAGGAACGCCTTTGTCTTTCATTGCCTGGAAAAAAAGCAGGCTGTTTTCAACCGGCACGGCATTGTCGTCCATCGCATGGATCAAAAACGTGGGTGGAGTTTCCTTGGTCACCTGCAATTCATTTGAATACAGCGTAGCCAGGCTAGCATTGGGGTGTTCGCCAATTAAGTTGTTGCGGGAGCCTGCATGCATGATGGGTTTGCTCATCGAAATGACCGGGTAAACAAGAACGCCGAAATCGGGCCGCGAGCTCCACCGTTCGACTGAATCCGGTGCATCGCGATTGCCCTCGTCGAAATGGGTCAGCAGTGTAGACGCGAGGTGTCCGCCTGCCGAAAAACCCATTACCCCGATCTTTCCCGCCTGGATATTCCACTGCATGGCGTTGGCTCTCACCAGGCGCATGGCCCGCTTGGCATCCAGCAGTGGGGAGAGGTGCGGCGTAAGGTTACTTTTGGAAAGCGGCAAACGGTATTTCAGTACGATCCCTGCAATGCCTTTCGTGTTAAGCCATTTGGCCACTTCCACACCTTCCCAGTCGTACGCTAAGCCGGCATAGCCGCCACCAGGGCAAATCACGACCGCTTCACCGGTGGCATTTCGTTTGGGTGGCAGAAAAACCGCAATATCCGGTGTTTGTACCTGTGTCACCCACAGGATGTCGGTGCTTTCGTGCTTTTCCGTTTCATTGCTTTTCTGCCAATTGGGAATTTTCCCGGCCGGGTACAGGGGGAGTGTCAGGGTTTGGGCAAACATCATTTTCGAAAAAATAAACAGGATGAAGAAAAGAGACGACTTTCTCATGCGGTGTATTTTGGAGATGGAAAATAGCGGAAAATCACGAGGAACGAACGCTACCGGCAGAAAGGGAAGAAGGAAGCTGAATATTCCTGTCATGTTACTGCCTGCCTGCCTGCAGCGGATGAATCAATATTTTGAGGAAAAAAAGACAAACGCTAACTTGGAGTTCCTACCAGTTGAAAGCCAGCCTGTCTGCATCCGGGAACTGCATTCGTACACCTCCATAAAACAATCGGCTATGGTCATCACAACAGCGTTTGACATACCTCACCGGCTGCAAAAACGCTGACAACCGGCAAAGAGCAATGTATACGGCGATGACTAAACGAATTATTCCGGCCTGTCCGTGTCACCACCTAAAACTTGACATATGCCTTTGACACTTCCGGCAACAGGGAAACCGCGTTTGTCGACAAAAGAAATCGAAGATTTTTTGGAGCCGTATGGAATTGACAGGGACAAATTCCCTCTGCTGGTAATGGGCTTCAGGGGATATTACAAAGACACCATGGGGGCTCCCGGCGTAAACGACCGTGGCATTTACGACGATGCCATTGTCATACACTCACCATCGGCAACAGCCACCTTCAATGGCAATACCGATCCGTCCGCGTATAAAAAAGGAACGGGTTTCGGCGCAGCCAAGGGCATGGCTTCGCTAAAGGCCGGTCCGTGGTTTGTACACAAATTCGACCTTCACCACGGCAAATACCTGGCGCTTTGCCAACGTCTCGGAGCCGTCACGGTCATTCGCGACGGCGACCCGCCGTATACGGATACCGGTTATTTCGGAATCAACATCCACCGCGGGGGGTATAACGGTACGTCGAGCCTCGGTTGCCAAACCATCCACCCCGAACAATGGGATAGTTTTATTCACCTGTCGGTCGACCAGGCCAAGCGCTACCTCGGCACCAAATGGAACAAGGTCTGCATCCCCTATGTTCTCATCGACGAAAGTTGACCTATGGCTCATGGAAAAAAATCGTTGAAGAACCATTCCAAAAAAGCTGGCTCTTGCAGGGCCGGCTTTTCATTTTGCGGTCACGACAGGAAGGAGGAGTTTGCAGGCAATTGGTTGCATCGAACCTAACGGAACAGATATGGTACTTATATAGGTTTTTTTAAATCAATACCTTTGCTGCGGCGGCAACGGAAGCGGTTTCCTGCGAACGCATCAACCTGTGTAAAACAAAACAATCCTTCTGTGGACCAAGAGGAACGATTACGGATCCTGCGCTTGTATGACGGCGACAACGAAACCTTGCAGGACTCGATGCAAAACCTGGCGCAGTTAATGGCAGTGGATTTTAACCTTCCTGCCGCCGGCATTGTGTTCGTTGAGCAAGAATCTGTTTTCGTCAAGGCAGCCACCGGGCTGGAGACCTTTTCGAATGCGAACCAACTGAATTCTCTTTATTTGTCGGCGATCAGTTCCAACAAAATTTTCGTTTTCCAGGATACGGAAAACCTGGCAGGCAGTCCTCCTCATTCACCCGATCAAATTAAAACGCCGCTTCGCTTTTTTGCTGCGGCACCGGTGTTGACGGAAAAGGATAGCTGTATCGGGCTTGTCTTTATTGCCGGTGATCGCGAACGCCAGCTTTCAACAATTGACAAACGACGTCTTTCCGGGTATGCAAAAATTGTCCTGTTCGACCTTGAACTGACATCGCAGATCACGTGGCGGATGGCAAGCCTTGAGCAAAAAGAAATCCAACTTAAAAAAGCATTTCAGGTAGCAGGTATCGGTACCTGGGAGTTTGATGTGGAAACCGGCAAGGCTACCTGGTCCGATGAGTTGTTCGAGATTTTTGGCGTTGCCAGGAAATCGCCGGAAGAGGATCTTTTCAAACGCTATCTGACCCTGCTCGATCCCGAAGCCGAATCGGCAGTTCGATCAAACCTGCAACATATCGACCAGATACCGGATGCGATGACCGAGCGGTTGACCCGTCCCGATGGGAAACGCATCTATGTCAACCAGTTCAAAAAAAATTTTTACGACGACAATGGAAAGCTAGTGAAACTCATTGGAATTGCCCAGGACGTCACCAGCCAGGTCGTGAACGAAGAACGACTCAGGGAAAGCGAGGAACGGTTTAAAGCACTGGTGCAAAACAGTTCCGACATGATTGCCGTACTTGATGAAAACGCAAATTTCAAATTTGTCAGCCCTTCCTGTACCACCATCAGCGGGTATTTGCCGGACGAACTGGTAGGGAGCAATGTTTTCGATTTCTTGCACGATGCCGACCGTGATGTGCTGGTGGCAGAATTGGAAAAGGTGGCACGGAACACCAATTCGGGTGATCCCACCCTTCACCGGTTCCGCACAAAGGGTGGCACGTGGATCTGGCTGGAATCGAAAGGATTGAATCGCCTCGACGATTCCCACATTGGCGGCATTATCATCAATGCCCGGGATGTAACGGAACGCATCCAACTGGAAGAGCGGCTTTCCATTGAACAACTCAATCACCAGCGCACGGTTACATCGGCCGTGATCAGGGCGCAGGAGGACGAACGGTCTGACCTGGGCCGCGAACTGCACGACAACGTCAACCAGGTGTTGACCACGGTAAAACTTTATACGGAAATGATGCGTGACAACATCGGCGATCAGGCAGAACTGGCAGCAAAAGCATTGACTCACCTGCAAAGCTGCATCGACGAAATTCGCAGTATTTCCAAGCGCCTCTCTGCGCCAACACTTGGTGAAATCAGTGTCGAAGATTCGATCCGGGAACTGATCGAATCGATCAACCTGACCGACCGCATCGAGATCCAGTACCAGGGGGATATGGCCGCTGGCGTAAAGCTTTCGCCGGAACTTCACCTGGCCATTTATCGCATCATCCAGGAACAATTGAACAATATTATCAAGCATGCCGGCGCTTCTTTTGTGTCCATTCATCTCTCTGGCAGCGGATCGCGGCTTAGCCTCCGCATTGAAGACAACGGCGTAGGGTTCGATCCTTCGGCGAGGCGCATGGGAATGGGCCTCACCAACATGCGAACAAGGGCGGAAAACCTGGGTGGCCATTTCGAAATGAAAAGTACGCCGGGCAAAGGCGTGCAGTTACACGTCGTCTTTCCGTTAGAAAACCAGGCGGTACCTGGTGAAACTGTCTGAGTGAAATTCAGTCTTTGATGTGAATGAAAAAGAACCCGCAACAGAATTTCTTCTTTATCTTTCATCCCGGTTCAATCGCACCCCTTTACCCGTTTAATGATTGCTGATTATGCCAGATTTTCAGATAAAAGTTCAGCCAAAAAATTACGACGTTAACATTGTGGGTGCCGGTGGCGGTATGGCTTCATACATTTTAGCCAATGCCGGCTTGAGTGTTGCCCTGGTGGAAGCAGGCCCGATGTACGACCCGGCAAAAAATGTTACACAGCTAAAATGGTCCTGGGAATCACCCCGGCGAGGTGCTGCCACCAAATTTCGTCCGTTTGGCGATTTTGATGCCTGCTTCTGGGGATGGGATATCGACGGCGAGCCATATACAAAAGCGGAAGGCACATCGTGGGATTGGTGGCGTGCCCGCATGCTGGGTGGTCGCACCAACCACTGGGGACGAATCTCGCTGCGTTTCGGTCCGAAAGATATCAAGCGGCAAAGCATCGACGGCCTTGGCGACAACTGGCCGATCGGCTATGAAGATATCAAGCCTTATTACGACCGGCTGGACAAACTGGTGGGGGTATTTGGCACCAACGAAGGGTTGGAAAACGATCCGGATGGCATTTTCCTGCCGCCACCCAAACCCCGCCTGCACGAGTTTTTTATCAAACGGGCGGCAACCCAGGCCGGTGTGACGGTTATCCCGACCAGCAGATTGCGTTGGTTGACGCCATTGCCTACCCTGCCAAGGCCAAACCCGCAATGAAGCAGGGTGTTTCGTTTTTTACCCTGATGCGCAATCTCACAGCCAGTGGTTTTTATTCGTCGGAAATGGGCATTAAAGACATCGGGTATAAAGGCAATGAACCAACAAGGTGGAACGGTGTTCCCGACGATGTGTTGAAACAATACGGGCTTTCCTATACCGACAAGGAACTGGCCGAATGTGTAAAATTTTCCTGATCCAAATTAAATCAAATCGAATGCGACATCATTTTTTTATTGCCTTGTTTCTTTTGAGTGCCATCACGTCGATGGGACAAAAAAAGAGTCATCTGAACCACATTGCCCTGTCGGTTGCCCAACTGGAAAGAAGCTACCGTTTTTACCACGAAGTGGTGGGCCTGGATACCATTCCCGAACCCTTTCACGACGGCCGCCACGTGTGGCTCTCCGTCAGCGAACATGCCCACCTTCACCTGATCCAGAACCCGCCGCCGATCGTGGCGCCGTCCAAGAACACACACCTCTGTTTCAGTGTGCCGGATGTCAATGAATTTGTGCGGCTGCTGCAAAGCCGGAAGATCGCCTTCGAAGACTGGCCGGGCAAACCCTCTGCCATCACCACCCGTACCGATGGCATTCACCAGGTGTATTTGCAGGATCCCGACGGGTATTGGATAGAGATCAACGACGATTTTTAATCGTGTTGACCAAACACCGAATAGATGGTTGCCTGCGATTCGACCGCTTGCTCCAATGATTTGCCTGGTTGGATTGTTAGCCGGAGTCACGATTTGTCTTGCAATTTCGCCAAGGCAATTCATCCATGCATTGGTCAATAAAAGCCCGGTACATCTTTCACATTTCCCTGATCGAGGTGCCGTTACCTTTGCATAAATTCATTTCCGTTGGCACACGAAGCGATTTCGGTTTTTGACATTTTCAAGATTGGCGTAGGACCGTCTTCTTCGCATACACTCGGTCCCTGGCGTGCAGCGCAACGGTTTGTGCAGTCGCTCGAGCAAAAAGAACTTCTTTCTTCCCTGACGGGTCTGAAAGTTTGCCTATACGGTTCCCTGGCCAAAACCGGTAAAGGACACGGTACCGACATCGCGGTACTCCTTGGCCTTGGCGGCGCCGACCCGGTGACGTTTGATGTAACGAAAATTGCTTCCGCCATCGAAACGGTCAATCGTGAAAAAACCGTTGTCCTCGCAGGTCGTCAGCCCATTTCATTTCACCCTGCCGAAGACCTGCAGTTTCTCTTTACGGAAACCTTGCCTTTTCATCCCAACGCATTAAGCTTCCTGGCTACATTTGAATATGCTGCACCGTTAGCGGAAACATATTACTCTATCGGCGGTGGCTTTGTGATCAAGGAAGGAGAAGAAGCCGGCGGGATGCAGCCCGTTTCGCTGCCTTTCCCCGTCAATTCTTCTGCCGACCTGTTGCATTGGTGTCTAAAAACCGGGATGGCCATTCATGAAGTGGTCATGGAAAATGAATCGGCCTGGCGCAACGAAACCGAAACCCGCGAAGGCGTCTTGCGAATCTGGCAGGTGATGAAAGAGTGTACCTACCGCGGCTGCCATACCACGGGCATTTTGCCCGGGGGCTTGCTGGTGAAACGCAGGGCGGCCGAACTGGCCAAACGATTGCTGAAAGGCCGCACCTACACCAATTACGACGAATGGATCGCCGCCATCAAAGCCGGCGGTCATTCGTTTCAGTATATTCTGGATTGGGTGAGTTGTTTTGCTCTGGCGGTGAACGAAGAAAATGCGGCCTTTGGCCGTGTGGTTACGGCTCCTACCAACGGTGCCGCCGGTGTAATCCCGGCGGTGCTTCATTACTATCTTGTATTTGGTGAAAATGTCACCGACGAAAAGGTCATTCAATTCATTTTGACCGCTTCGGAAGTAGGCAGCATTTTTAAAAAAGGGGCGACCATTTCTGCGGCGATGGGCGGCTGCCAGGCCGAAATTGGCGTTTCCTCCTCCATGGCGGCGGCTGCATTGACCGAAGTCTCCGGCGGAACGCAACGGCAGGCCCTGATGGCTGCCGAAATTGCCATGGAACACCACCTCGGGATGACCTGCGATCCCATTGCGGGCCTCGTACAGGTGCCCTGTATTGAGCGCAATACCATGGGCGCCATCAAGGCCATCACCGCTTCGCAACTGGCCCTGCAAAGTGCACCCGATTATGCCAAGGTTTCCCTCGATGCCGTGGTGGAAACCATGTGGGAGACGGCCCTTGACATGAACAGCAAGTACAAGGAGACGGCAGAAGGCGGGCTGGCCGTGAATATTCCGCTGAGCCTGAGCGAGTGCTAGCGCTGCCTGCCATTGGCCATAGTGCTGTATGCTGCCATCGAAATTCAACTGCATACGGCTTACTGCCAACTTACGATCCTGGTTCATTTTTATAAACGAAAGCCAAACTGGTGGGCAATGTTAATTCTGGCGGGTCCTGCAGTGTTAACCGGTCGCATACCAATATTTTTGCAGGATAATTTTTCTGTTTGCAAGCACCTGTTTTTTTACTCACGCCTCCTTTTACGCAACTCAATACGCCATACCCGGCAACCGCCTACCTGAAAGGTTTTTTGAACACAAAAAATATTGCTTCACACCAGGCCGACCTGGGTATTGAAGTGACCCTGGCGATCTTTTGCAAACAGGGATTGGAAAAGCTTTTCGGCCATATCGAAAGCCATCGCACAGGGTCCTATTCGGCAAACGTGGAGCGGATCATTGCCCTTGCGGAAGATTATATCACAACCATCGACGATGTTGTGCTCTTTCTGCAGGGAAAACGACCTACGCTGGCACAGCTCATTTGCAAGCGGGAATTTTTGCCGGAAGCCAGCCGCTTTGCCCAGCTCGACGACCTGCACTGGGCCTTCGGCAGCATGGGAGTGCAGGACAGGGCCAAACATCTTGCCACGATGTACCTGGAAGACCTGGGCGACCTGGTCAAGGAAACCATCGACGAGCATTTTGGTTTCAGCCGCTATGCCGAACGACTGGGACGGTCGGCCAGCTCCTTTGATGAACTCCACGCATCGTTACAACGGGAGTATACCTATGTCGATCAAATCCTGGTCGACATTCTGCAAAAAAAGATGGAGGTGTTGCAGCCAAAGCTGGTGGCGATCTCGGTTCCGTTTCCCGGCAACCTGTATACATCGCTGCGTTGCGGACAATGGATCAAGCAACATTGCCCCGGTGTGAAAGTGGCCATGGGTGGTGGTTTTGCCAATACGGAACTGCGCTCTCTCAGCGATCCGCGGGTCTTCGAATACTTCGATTTCATTACGCTGGATGACGGTGAGGCGCCGGTAGAGCAGCTGATTGCTTTCGTGGACGGCAACATCGAACAGCAGGAGCTGAAACGGACGTTTACCCTTGTCGACGGCGTTGTTACCTACATCAACAACGCGTCCTGCAAAGACTACCGCCAGGGCCAGGTGGGCACTCCCGATTACAGCGATTTTTTCCTCGACCAATACATTTCCGCGATCGAGGTTGTGAACCCGATGCACAGCCTGTGGAGCGATGGGCGCTGGAACAAGCTGACGATGGCCCACGGCTGCTATTGGGGCAAATGCACGTTCTGCGACATCTCTCTCGACTATATAAAAAATTACGAGCCGATTGCCGCTTCGCTGCTGGTCGACCGCATCGAAGAAATGATAGCGCAGACCGGCCAGAACGGTTTTCATTTTGTCGACGAAGCGGCACCGCCGGCTCTCATGCGGGCTCTTGCGATGGAAATTATCCGCCGCAAACTGGTTGTTACCTGGTGGGCCAATGTACGCTTTGAAAAAAGTTTTACCCGCGATCTCTGCCTTCTTCTCCAGGCCTCGGGTTGCATTGCCGTTAGCGGGGGACTGGAAGTAGCTTCCGACCGGCTGCTGCAATTGATCAACAAGGGTATTACGGTTGCCCAGGTGGCAAAAGTGTGCAAGCATTTTACGGAGGCCGGCATCATGGTTCATGCCTATCTCATGTACGGCTTTCCAACACAAACGGAGCAGGAAACCATCGATGCACTGGAAATGGTGCGCCAACTGTTTGAAACCGGCGTGCTGCAATCCGCCTACTGGCATCTTTTTACGATGACGGCACACAGCCCGATCGGGCTCGAGCCGGAACGGTTCAAGGTGAAAAAACTGACAACAACAACAGGCACGTTTGCCAACAACGATCTTGAACACGCCGATCCAGGCGGTGCCGAACACGAACGTTTTGGTTACGGCCTGCGAAAGGCCCTCCTCAATTACATGCACGGTGCCTGTTTTGATTTTCCCCTGCAGAAATGGTTCGATTTCAAAGTGCCGCGAACAACCGTCGCCCCCGGTATCATTCGCAAGGCAATAGAGGAAACGGATTACACATCGGCTGGTGCCAATCACAAAGTAGTCTGGTTGGGAAAACCTCCCAAAGCGGAGACCATCATGAAGTCCAAAAAAGGTGCGCAGTGGGAAGTGCTGTCGCTATGCTTTCAAACAAAAAAAACCTCGTTTTCCATCCAGCTTGAGCCGGCAAAAGGCGCCTGGCTGGCTGCTCTTTTGCCGCGGCTAGGTTTGAACAATCCAAAGCTGTTGACCCTGCAGGAAATCAGGAGCGAATATGAAATGGCTGGTCTCGAAGACTTTGAACTTTTCTGGGATAACAAGCCCATGAATACCCTGCACAGGGCCGGGCTTCTTCGTTTGTAAAAGCTCCGGCAAACGCAATCAACTAAAAATTACAGCACAAGCACCTCGCCATTTTTCGTACCCACGATCACGTTGGTGACAAGAGCGTGGGAGAACAAGCCGGTTTCCAGCACACCCGGAATTTGGTGAAGCTGCGCATCAAGCGCCTGTGGATCGTTGATGGGAAAGAAGTGGAGGTCAGCAATGAAATTGCCATTGTCCGTTACATAAAGACTCCCGCCTTTTTCCCGGATGGTGGCTTCTCCAAACCGGCGCAGTTTTGCCAGTGTCAGTTCCATGGCGAAGGGAAGGATTTCCAGCGGCAACGGGAACCGGCCCAACTGGTCAACACGTTTACGTTCGTCAACGACGATAAAATATTGTTTGGAGTGATAGGCCACGATTTTTTCCCGCAACAACGCACCGCCGCCACCTTTCAAAAGGTTTTTGTTTTTGTCCACCTCGTCGGCACCATCGATGGTGAGGTCAATTGTCTCGATAGCGGAAAACGGAACGAGTGGGATGCCCAGGTCTTTTGCCAATTTTTCCGTCTCCAGCGACGTGGCAACAGCCTGAATGCGCAGTCCCTCCGTGATTCTTTCTGCTATTTTTTGAATGGCCCAGTAGGCCGTCGTGCCGGTGCCCAACCCGACAACCATCCCGTCTTTAATGGCTTCCACCGCTTTTTCGGCAGCCTGTTTTTTACTTTCCATCTGGCTGAAATTTCAGTTTGACCAATCATCCACTTGTCATTGTCAGCTTTGCTTCTTCAAAATTGCATCCAAAAACTGGCGCACCGTCCACGTGCTGAGTTGTCCTCCGGGACCGTTGAGCGTATAGTCAAATCCGTGCGTAGCCCAGGGAAGGGTCAGTTCGAAAAAGGGGACGTGGAGGGCCCGCAGTTTCACGGCAAGCCTTGTTCCGTGCCGCGGCGAAACCAGCGGGTCGTTTTCGGCATAGATCATCAGCGTGGGCGGTGCCTGTGCCGTTATGGACTCGGTGGCCGAGCTGTGAACATATTGCTGCGGCACTTGTGTCAGGGTGCCACCCAGGTAATCTTCCATGATTTTCCGGCTGTCGAGCACAAGCGGGCTGGTTGGATTTTGATAGCCCCAGACCATGTCGGTTGGTCCGTAAAAATCAATGACGCCTTTCACGAATGGGTTGCTCTGTGTATAGGCGGCAGACAGGGCAATTTGCCCGCCTGCACTGCGGCCCAGCAGCACAAAGGAAGACGGATCGATGGAAAGTTCACCAGCCTTACTGCGGAGAAACGTGATGGCGGTCTGCACGTCGTCGAGTGGCGCCGGGTAATGCGCTACCGATGCCAGCCGGTAATGTATGCTGGCTACGTGGTAACCCCATTTGGCCATTTCGCTGTTCAGTTCCGGTAACTGCCGGTTATTGCCACCGGCCCAGGACCCGCCATGGATAACGAGTACGCAGGGCCAGGGACCGTCTGCTTCCGCGGGGTAAAAGTCCAGCGTCAGGCCGTGTGCCGGGTCAAAGACAAACGTTGTAAACGCAATTTTTTTGGCATTAATGCCGGTAAGGACTTGCAGGGGATGGAAAGGTGAGGCACTGCGGTAAAATTTTGGAGGCGCGAACGCCTCTTCAAATTCAGTTTGTAGCCGTTTCTGAAGCCGCCAGGCCTGCCAGTATGGAAGCAGGAACAGGATAGCGCTGGCCACTGCCAGCAGGGTGTTCGCCAGCGTATAGGGCGTCTTTTCAAACCGCCAGAACAGCAGGAGGAAAACAAGGCCGAGGAAAATCCAGGAGAACTCCGTCACGAGAATGGCAACATACCAGAGCAGGCTGGCAGGTGCACGAAAAATAACCAACAGGGAAAGCAGGAAAAGAAAGGAGAGGAGTATCAGCCGAATCATACCGGTTTGTTACGTTATGCCTTTGGAAAACTGCGAAGTAAAGAAGGTTTATTGTACCGGCAAGGAGCGTGTCGATTTTCCTGCATTGTCGTTTGCCGCAACGGCCCCGTTTTCTGCCGTAACGCCACACGCCATTTGCGGAGGTTGTTCGGTAGGTTTGAGTAAAATAAATTCTTATGCAAAAGATCACACCCTTTCTTTGGTTCAACGACAATGCAGAAGAAGCCGTTCGGTTTTACACGAACGTCTTCAGCGATTCAAACATACTGAACATGGTTCGCTACACCGCTGCGGGCCCGGGTCCCGAAGGCGCCGTAATGACGGCCGTTTTCGAATTGCAGGGACAAGCCTTTATTGCCCTGAACGGTGGCCCGCAGTTTCGCTTTACGGAGGCCGTTTCGTTTGTGGTGAACTGTGAGACGCAGGAAGAAGTGGACCGTTACTGGGAAAAACTTTCCGAAGGTGGCGTAAAGGATCGTTGCGGCTGGCTAAAGGACAAGTTTGGCCTCTCCTGGCAGGTTGTTCCGACAGCCCTTTCCCGTCTTCTCAGCAGCGGTGATCCGGAACGGACAAAAAGGGTAATGGAAGCGATGATGACGATGGATAAACTGCAAGTGGCGGTCCTAGAGCAGGCCTACAATGCAGAAACAGCCGTGTCGATCCAACATTGAAAATGGAATCTAAAACCGGGAAGTTGGCCAGGTAAAGAATGCAAAACTGAGTAAGCGACCTTCAGGATAGGAGGGGTTCGATGTCGATTGCACTCAGGTAAGGCTGCAGGAGATCGGGATTTTGAAAACAACGCATATTGAGTGCATCTTTTTCGAGAATCTTGTATTCCACGTAAAAGCCATCGATCTGACGGCACTCAACCAGTGACTGTCCTTCGAACCGCTGCCCAATCAGCACCCCGCTCCAAAAACGCTTGATCTGTTGGGTCTTTTCCAATCGTGCATACTGCGATAACGTCATACCGGCAAGCTTTACTTAGTCAAGTTACTGCGTAAAATTCATTTGTACAAAACCGGGACCATTTTCATTTTTGCCTGTAGAAAAACAGCATTCAAATGGGGCCGCAGGGGCATCGAAAGCCGGTTTTTCGGATGTCGCACTCTTTTGCGTAGTTCTACGCTTGCTGTTTTCCCGTTTATTCTTCATCTTTGTCTCGGTTTTTCATAGGATATTGGATTTTAAACGAGGCCGGATTTCTATCCAGCCTTTTTTTTTGCCCTGCCATTCCCGTCTGCATTTTTACGTACGTAAATTTTCGAGCTTTTCTGTGCGTGTTTTACGTCCGGTGCCGCAATTTCCATAAACAAAAGATTGGTCAGATTTGCCCTTGTTTGCGCGGCTTTGTCATGCTAGTTTTGCTGCAGAAGTTGATTGATACGATGTATCAATAAATCCAATACCAAAGAAGAATCATTTATCCAATTGTTAAGAAAACCAACTGTCCAGTAAGTTTTTGTACCAATCCAAGTCCTAAAAAAAGCCAAACCGTAAAATCGAATATCAGTCAACTTCTTCTTTTCCCTTCTTGTCTTTTTCCAAACAGTTTTACGCATTCCCTGAACATTACGTGTACGTGTCGATTCAAACAAGCAATTCTACAGCGTACCGTTCGCAGCATCTATTCATTGTAACTGTGAATTTAACACCCGCACCAGGCCGGGACAATGTAACTTGCACGGGACGTAAACGGATTTGGTATGATGCGCCGACTTCTAAAAATCATTCGCAGCATTTTATTCCCCAAAAAAAGTTGTTGCAAATAAGGGGTAAAAAAATATTTTTTCTCCCTGCAGGCAATTGAACAGAATAATGTAATATTGCACCCCTCAAAGTTCTTAACGGTTTGCCCGGGTGGCGGAATTGGTAGACGCAGCAGACTCAAAATCTGCCGTTCGCAAGAATGTGCTGGTTCGATTCCAGTCCCGGGCACAAATTAAAAAAGGCAATTCATTCGAATTGCCTTTTTTATTGGATCCAACCGCTGTTTATACCGCAGTTATAAGACTGATGACTGAATTCGTTTCATTGTTGCGGCATTTGTTGTAAGACTACTGGCCGAAGGCGCCTCGACTTTTATTTTCGGGTGTGTAAATTGAAGCTCATTCCCTTACAACTTCGTTTCACTTTGTTTTGTCTGCAAATAATCCGTCGGGCTCATGCCAAATTGCTTATGAAAGCTCCTGGCGAAATTGCTTTGCGAACTGAAGCCCACCATGTCGGCCACTTCATACACACGGAGATCGCCCTGGAGCAGCAAAGAAGCCGCTTTCTTGAGACGGGTGATGGTAATGAGTTCAACCGGAGAGAGGTTTGTGGTCGCCTTGATTTTCCGGTACAGCGTGATGCGGGTAATGTTCAGGATCTTGGCCAGCTTCTCCACGTCCAGTGCCGGGTCGTCCAGGTTTTTATCAATGGTTTCATTCAGCAATTCCAAAAACTGCTCGTCGGCTTTGGAATAAGCCATGCTTTTCATGTGGATCAGCGGCGAACTGGCAAAATACTCCCGTATCATGCTGCGGTTGCTGATCAGGCTGGCCATTTGCGCCAGCAGGTGTTCCTTGGAAAACGGTTTTTCAATATAGGCGTCGGCGCCCAGTTCCAGTCCTTCAATCTTTGCCTGCATGGTGTTTTTTGCTGTCAGGAGGATGACCGGGATGTGCGAAAATTCAAAATTTCCCTTGATGGCTTTGCACAGTTCGAAACCGTCCATTTCAGGCATCATCACATCGCTGACCACAAGCTGAATGGCTTCGGTGCTTAAAATAGCAAGCGCCTCTTTTCCGTTTTCGGCTTTACACACGGCATATTTCACCCGCAGAATTCTTTCGAGGAATTCCAGGATCTCTTCTTCGTCGTCGACAAGTAAAATCGATGGTTGCATACAGGTCAATTTAGGTGATCAGGCAATTTGGTTATTCGTTTCGTTTCTGTTACTGCGTTTGTTTGCAAGGGATTGGTAGGGCAATTCTACGATAAAAATATTGCGTCCCGAGTCTGATTCTTTGACATAAATTTTCCCGTTGTGCAATTCCACCAGCGAGCGCACTAGCGCCAGACCCAGGCCGGTTCCTTTTTGCGTGTTGGTTTCCCTGATCCGGAAAAACGGTTCGAAAATTTTTTCTTTCAGGTCGGAAGGAATGGTGCGTCCGTCATTGCTGAATTCAACAACCAGCCTGTTCTCGCCCCTGGCGGGTGGCTGGAGTTTTACCGCAACATCGCTGTGCGCATATTTCACGGCATTGCTGAACAGGTTGTGAAAGACCTTCGTCAGCGCTTCGTCATCGGCCATCAATGACACGGGCATTGGCGGAAGGCTAAGGCTGTAACGGATGTTTTTCTTTTTTGCAAGCGGCATAAACGTAAGGTAAGCTTCCTGCATGATCTCATTCACATTGACCTCGGAGAAATCGAGACTGAAACCTTTTGTTTCGGTTTGCCGGAAATCCAGGATCTGGTTGATCAGGTTTAGAAGTCGATTGGTATTGCGGTTCAGCGTAGTCACATCTTCCCTGATTGACGGTGTCTGGTCAACCATTTCGCCGAGATTTTCCACCGGTCCCTTGATCAGCGTAAGCGGCGTTTTGATTTCATGGGCGATGTTGGTGAAGAACTCAATTTTGGCCTCGTAAATTTCCTTTTCCTTTTTGTTTTCCTGCACTTCGTGGTAACTGCGGATCAGGTAAAACACGAGGAGAACAGCGACCAGGAAATAAAACAAATACGCCCAAAGCGTCGCCCAGAACGGCGGGGTAATCACAATGCGCAAGGCAGCTTCATTTGGTCCCCACTGACCCGCGTTTCCGGCTTTTACCCGGAATGTATACGTGCCCGGTTTCAGGTTGGTGAAATAAACTTTTCGATTCGATTTCAGATAGGTCCATTCTTTGTCCAGGCCTTTCATGGTGTAGCTGTACTCGATGGTTTCCGGTGAGGTGAAACTGACGGCTGCAAAATCAATACTGAAAGACGACTGATCGTACGGCAGGGTGATCTGCCGTGTGGTGAGAATGGAGGTTTGTAAGATCGTGGAGTCCTCCGCTCTTTCCACATCCCTGTTCTGGACCTGCAGGCCGGTGATATACACAGAAGGCGTGTAGCCGCTTTTGTGAAAGGCTTCCGGGTTGAATTTGATCATGCCCTGCACACTGCCAAAATAGATGTTCCCTTCGCCATCTTTATAACCCGAATTATAATTGAACTGGTCATTCAAAAGACCGTTGGCTTTTGTGTAAACAGTCATTTTTTTCCCGTCCTCATCCATGCTGACAAGGCCCTTCGAGGTTGTCACCCAAATTGTTTTTTTCTGGTCTTCCAGCACTTTAAAAACAAAGGTGCTCGGGAAGCCGTTTTTTGTGTTGTACCGCGTAAACCGGCTTCGGCTCCTGTCCAGTCGGCACAGGCCTCCGCCCTCTGTTGACAGCCACAGGTTTTGGTTGCTGTCTTCGTAAATAGAATTGATCGAGTTGTTGGTCAGGCTGTTTGGGTCGGCCGGTTCGTTTTGGAAATGACCTTTTTTCCCGGTCGACGGGTTGAAATAAAAAAGCCCGCGGTTGTGCGTGGCCACCCAAACGGTTCCTTCATGATCTTCGGCCAGGCAGGAGATAAAGCTGCCTTCGGCCACTTCTACCATATAGCGAAAATGGTCGTTCGCCCGGTTGTACTGATATATGCCCCAGGCCGAGCCCACGTAAACTTCACCTTTCCTGGTTTGCAGCAACGAAACAATAAAATTGTTGTTTAACCCATGGTTACCGACACCGGCTGCATAATGCCTTTTGACCTTGCCGGTGGCAATATCCATGATGTCGAGGCCGTGTTCGAACGTGCCAATCCAGAGTTCTTTATCCACCACCAGCAACCCGTGAATGTTGTAATAGCTGATGCTTTGCGGCTTGCCGGTGGGTTCGAAGTGCGATATCAAACCCGTTTTCGGGTTCAGTTTATTCAATCCCGCATCTTCTGTTCCGATCCAGATGTTGCCTGTTTTGTCTTCACAGATTTCCCGCACGGCATTCCCGCTGATCGAGTTCTTGGAGTAGTCCGGAAAATATTTTTGAAAGGTGGACTGCTGCCTGATAAAATAATTTAAGCCGCCAAAAAACGTTCCGGCCCATATACCGTTTTCGGTGTCTTTGAAAAGCGTATACACGGCATTGTCAGATAAGGAATACGGATCGAGGGTTTTCTTTTTCAGTTGCGTCAGTTTGCCGGTATCGTTGTTCCGGATGAAGATGCCCGACTCCGTTGCAAACCAGGTTTCCTGCTCACTCACCTGCAGGATGTCCCGTACAAAAATGCTGGTTCGATCGGGGTTGAAGGTCAGGACATCGCGGTAGTCGTGGCGGTTGGGCCAAAATTCTTTGATGCCCTGGTTGTTGGTCCCGACCAGGATGGTGCCACGCTGGTCGGCTGCGATTTTTTGGATGACCCGTGATTCGGCAGGCGGGGAGTGGCCAAAAACGGAATAGCTTTTAAAGGTTTGCGTGGCTGCGTCGTATTGCTGGAGATAGCCGTCCAGCGTCGAAAACCACATGGAGCCATCGGGTGTTTCGCACAGGGAAGTAGCGCTGAAAAACCATTCCGGCGGAAAGGTCGTGCTCTTTTTTGTCGTGAAATTATAGCTGACGACTGTGTAGTCGGCAATGAACCAGAGTTGTCCCTTCCGGTCAAAAAAAAGATCGTTGATACCGTGCAGTGTATCCAAAAAAGGAACAAAGTTTTCCCGCTCCGAATCAAAATAATAAAGGCCCTTTTGGGTTCCCACCCAAAGATTGCCCCGCCGGTCCGTGGCCAGCGATAAAATCAGGTCCTTTACCAGGCTGCTTTTTTCTTCGTTGGTAATGGAGAATGTTTTGAAGCGGTAGCCGTCAAAGCGGTTCAGCCCGTCCTTGGTACCAAACCAGAGAAAGCCTTTTTTGTCCTGGGCCGTACAAAAAACAGTGTTGTGCGACAAGCCGTTTTCCACCTGGTAATGCCGGAAATAATAGGTCTGTGCGTAGGTAGTTGTAAAAAGACACAGCAGTCCTGTAAGCAACGGTAAAATCTTCTTCACGTCGTTCGTAATAGACGTCTAATATAAAGGTTCCTGCAGGCTGTTGCGACTTCATTTCTCAAAATCCGCCGGCCGGTTCAAAAAAATGTAACATTTTGAAAAGATTATGATACATATTGAATTAGCGGAATCGTTTTAAAGCACTTTCTTCACACCCTGGTAAACCGGCAACGACGTTCCGGTTTGTACCTGGCAAAACGATGCTTGATCCCGCTGTAACAAGAAGCTGCTATACGATCGTAAATCAGGGTTCTCTCTCGGCACTTTTTCTACAACAGGGAATGCGTTTGGCACGACTGCCAGGCCGCCATCATCGAAACATGCCGGCAGTTCATTTACTGGATAATCTAAACGATTGCAGAAAAAGACTGTTCCACCCGTACACCACCGGGCAGCATTTCAAACAGACTTCAAATAACGATATATATGAAACGACATTTCCTGACTTGCCTGTTTTTTCTCCTTTTTAGTTACCCGGCTGTATTTGCACAGCAGGGATGGCAGATGGTGCCCGGAAAGATTGCTTCGCCATGGGCGGAGAAAGTAAACCCTGCCGCACCCTTGCCGGAATATCCCCGTCCGCAAATGGTGCGCAGCAACTGGACAAACCTGAACGGGCTATGGCAGTACGCCATTTTACCCAGGGACCAGCAGGCCGTCCCGGCAAGCTTCCAGGGTAAAATCCTTGTTCCGTTTGCAGTGGAATCGGCGCTTTCGGGTGTAGGCAAAACGGTCGGAAAGGACAGCATCCTCTGGTACAAACGAACGGTGACGGTACCAAACGCAAAGGGAAAAACCGTGCTCCTTCATTTTGGTGCGGTCGACTGGAAATGCACCGTCTATGTCAATGGGAAGGAAGCCGGCTCACACCAGGGCGGATACGACCCGTTCACCATTGATATAACCAACGCCCTAAAGAAAGGTGCCAGCCAGGATATCGCCATCATGGTTTGGGATCCTTCCGACGATGGTCCGCAGCCCCGGGGCAAGCAGGTAAAAGCGCCGCATGGCATTTGGTACACACCTGTCACCGGAATCTGGCAAACGGTTTGGCTGGAAGCGGTTCCGCAAACCTATATCGCTTCCACTCGTCAAACGCCAAATGCCGATTTGAAAACCGTCAAAATAGAAGCTTCAATTGAGAAACCACAAGCCGGGGACCTGGTGCTCGTAACGGCATGGGATGGAGGAACGAAAGTGGCCGAACAAACCGTCGCTGCCAACAGCGAAGCCAGTTTGTCCATCTCTGCTCCAAAACTCTGGTCCCCGCAGTCACCATTTCTCTACGATGTAAAATACAGTGTTGTTCGCAAGGGCAAAGTGATCGACGAAGTGAAAAGCTATTTTGCCTTGCGCAAAATTTCAATGGCACCCGATAAGAACGGCATCCAGCGCATGCTGCTGAACAACCAGTTTGTTTTCCAATACGGCCCGCTCGACCAGGGTTGGTGGCCCGATGGCCTGTACACCGCACCAACCGATGAAGCCCTGAAGTTCGACATCGAGAAAACAAAGGAAATGGGCTTCAACATGATCCGCAAACACGTGAAAGTGGAGCCGGCCCGCTGGTATACCTACTGCGACCAGATGGGGATCCTCGTATGGCAG
Source organism: Flavisolibacter nicotianae (assembly GCF_003628535.1). Taxonomy (GTDB): domain Bacteria; phylum Bacteroidota; class Bacteroidia; order Chitinophagales; family Chitinophagaceae; genus Flavisolibacter; species Flavisolibacter nicotianae. Next base: position 519,894 of record NZ_RBCI01000004.1, on the reverse strand, counting down.
GACATGCCAAGCGGTGACCTTGGCAACCGCTGGGAGAACCGTCCCGGTGTATTTGGCCGTGCAACCGACAAGGACCGGACGGCCGAGTCGGAAACGATTTACCGCACCGAGTGGAACGAGATCATGCAGGATTTACACAACTTTCCCAGCATCGTCGTGTGGGTTCCGTTCAACGAGGCCTGGGGCCAGTTCAAAACAAAAGAAATCGTGAACTGGACCATGCAGAAAGACCCGTCGCGACTGGTAAATACCGCCAGCGGCGGCAATTTCGAAGACGTGGGCCATATCATTGACCTGCACAACTATCCCGAACCGCTGATGCCCGACCCGGCCCTGTTCGGCCAGAAACGAGTACTGGTCCTGGGTGAGTTTGGCGGCCTGGGTTTGCCTATCGAAAACCACACCTGGCAGGAGAAGAACAACTGGGGCTACCAGAGCTTTAAAAACAAGGATGAATTGCTGAAGCGCTATGCAGAATTGATCGACCGCATTCCGGGCCTGATCGCAAAAGGGTTGTCGGCCGCGGTGTATACCCAGACAACGGATGTAGAAGTGGAAACGAACGGACTGATGACATACGACCGGAAGGAGATCAAAATACCGGCGGAAAAACTCAAAGAGATTCACGCCAAATTATACAGCCCTTCGTTGGTGGTGGCAAGCCGTTAGATAAAAACGCTTCGTTTATAGAATTAACGCTGATGAAAGTTTTCACCCGTTCCTGTCTTGTTTTGCTGTTGTTTGGGCACCTGGTCTCCAACGCACAAAAAACAAAAAACGCTACAGCGAAGGACAAACGACCCAATATCGTGGTCATCCTTGCCGATGACCTGGGCTATTCGGACATTGGCTGTTACGGCGGTGAAATTGCCACGCCCAACCTGGATGCTCTCGCCGCAAGCGGGTTGCGGTTCCGGCGCTTTTACAACACATCGCGATGCTGCCCGACAAGGGCTTCCCTGCTCACGGGAGTGTACAACCACAATGCCGGTATTGGCGAAATGACCACCGACAGGAACCTTCCCGGTTACAGGGGCTTTTTAACGCCCAACACGGTAACTATTGCGGAAGTGTTGAAGGAGGCTGGTTATCACAGCGGCATGGTGGGCAAATGGCATGTGTCCAATACCATCGAGCAAAAAGACCCGCAGGCGCAATTGCGCTGGCTGAACCACCAGGAAGAGCACCCGTTTTTTTCGCCGGTTGAACAATATCCCACAAGCAGGGGATTTGAAAAATATTACGGCAATATCTGGGGTGTGGTCGATTTTTTTGACCCGTTTAGTTTGGTAAACGGTACGGAGCCGGTAAAAAATGTACCGGCCAATTACTACCACACCAATGCCATCAATGATTCGGCCGTTGCATACATACGCGATTTCAGCAAAGACGACAAACCCTTCTTTTTGTACGTGGCCGAAACGGCACCGCACTGGCCATTGCATGCCCTGCCGGAAGACATCAAAAAATACGAGAACACCTACAAAGTGGGTTGGGATGCAATACGGGAAGCCCGGTATAAAAAAATGCAACAACTCGGCTTGATCGACCCGGCAAAAGCACCGCTTTCGCCACGCATGGCGGCCGACCTGAAATGGGAAGACAACCCGGATAAAGACTGGGATGCAAGAGCCATGGCGGTTCATGCCGCGATGATCGACCGCATGGACCAGGGAATCGGCCGGATCATTCGTGCATTAAAGGAAACAGGAGAACTGGACAATACGTTGGTCCTTTTTCTAAGCGACAACGGTGCCAGTCCGGAGAACGCCATGCAGTACGGAACGGGTTTCGACCGGCCCAGTGAAACCAGGGCTGGGCAAAAGATCGCTTATCCTTTAAAAAAAGGTGTGCTGCCCGGACCGGAAACGACATTCAGCTCGATCGGCCCCCGCTGGGCCAACGTGGCCAACACGCCTTACCAGTACGCCAAAGCCGAATCGTATGAAGGTGGTATTCGCACACCGCTGATCGCATCATGGCCTGCAGGGATTAGGTTACCCAAAGGCAGTTTTTCAAACAGAACGGGGCACGTGATGGATTTTATGGCAACGTTTGTGGAACTGGCTGGCGCCAGGTATCCCTCATCGTACAAGGGAAATGCCATCAAGCCGATGCAGGGAAGCAGTTTGGTTCCTGCTTTCCGATCGGTGAAGGCAACCGGTCATACCGTTTTGTTCAACGAGCATTTTGGTGCCCGGTATGTCCGGTACGACGGCTGGAAACTGGTTTCCCGCAACAGGGAGCCGTGGCATCTTTTCCGGATTGATGACGATGAAACAGAATTGAATGACCTGGCAAAGCAGCACCCGGACGTGGTGCAGAAGCTGGAGAAGATGTGGCAGGACTGGACCAAAGAAAACCAGGTAGTGCCGAAACAACCGGACAAAGGCAAATGATAATAGAGCAGGTAATTAGTTGACAGAATGGAGTGAAGACTCCACACGCCATGCGACGCAAAGACTTGATAGCACTCTTTTTTCCCGGTCTGATTGCCTCCTGTGCCAATCAGACGGAGGCGGTGTTGCCAAAAAAAGAAGCAGCGGTCAGTTGCACTAAAATGCCTTCGCGGCTGATGGGTAGAATTGATACGGCGGAAACGATGTTGCAATCCAAAAACAGCAGCACAACAGCCGGCATGGTGTTGATACCCGGCGGGACGTTTGCGATGGGTGGAGACAATGAGCAGGCGTCGCCGGATGAATACCCGAAGCACGAAGTGAGCGTAAAATCCTTTTGGATGGACGCAACAGAAGTGACCAATGCGCAGTTTGCAGCCTTTGTTAAAGCAACGGGTTACAGAACAACGGCTGAACAAAAACCGGACTGGGAGTCGTTGAAAAACGAACTGCCGCCCGGAACGCCAAAACCGGCCGACAGCATGTTGGTTCCCGCATCCCTGGTGTTTACACCATCCGACGGACCGGTTGACCTGGCTAACTGTTCGCTTTGGTGGCGTTGGCAGAAAGGTGCCGACTGGAAACACCCGGAAGGACCCGGCAGCTCGATTTTGGGCAAAGAGACGTATCCTGTCGTCCAGGTTTCATGGTACGATGCGCAGGCCTACTGCAAATGGGTGGGAAAGCGGTTGCCGACCGAAGCGGAATGGGAGTTTGCGGCGAGAGGTGGATTGCAAAACAACATCTATCCCTGGGGAAACGAGCCGGTGAACGAAGGGGCAGCGAAATGCAACAGTTGGGAAGGAGAATTTCCCTATTGGAATACGCAGAAAGATGGCTTTTTACGGTCGGCACCGGCGCGTTCGTTTGCACCCAATGGTTACGGCCTGTTCGACATGGCGGGCAACGTATGGGAGTGGTGCAGCGACTGGTATCATGCGGAATATTACCATTCGCTGCAAAAAGGGCCGACCCTGAATCCGCTGGGGCCAACCAAAAGTTACGACCCGGATGAACCTTACGTACCAAAACGTACGTTACGGGGCGGATCGTTTTTGTGTAACGACAAATACTGCAGCGGCTACCGTGTGTCCCGGAGGATGAAAAGCAGTCCGGATACAGGTTTGGAGCATACGGGCTTTCGCTGTGTCAAAGATGCCGGTGCAAAATGAAAATTCTTTAGCAGTTATTTCTCATATAGCAGTCGTTTAGTGCCCTTTGTTTCTACAAAGGGCCTTTTTAAAAAACAGGAAGTGCAGTGATAACAGCCTGTCATAGGCTGAAACGCTTGGCTTTTCCTGCAACAGCAAACACCTGCAGGTAAACCGTACAGCCACGGCAGGTCGATAAAAAAACGTTGATGATGGTAAAGAAATCCCTTTCTCTTTTGGCTCTTTTGTTTTTCGGCGCGGCTTCAGTCCAGGCGAAGCAGAAAGACCCGGTCGATTATGTCAATACTTTGCAGGGAACGAACTCGAAGCACGAACTAACCCACGGCAATACCTATCCGACGACCTCCTTGCCCTTTGGGATGCACACCTGGACCCCGCAAACCGGGAAAAACGGTGATGGATGGAAATACCAGTATTTTAAAAAAACCATCCGTGGTTTTCAGCAGGCCCACCAATGCAGCTCGTGGACGAACGACTATTGCGTGTATTCGTTCATGCCGGTTACCGGCAAGCTCACCGTAAACGAAGACGAGCGGGCCACGGGTTTCAGCCACGAAAACGAAATTGCAAAACCCCACTATTACAAAGTCAAATTGGACAATGGAATCGTTACGGAGATGGCGCCAACAGAACGCGGTGCGCATCTGCGTTTTCGTTTCCCCAAAGGAGGACCCAGCTACCTTGTTTTGGACGGTTATACCGGGTTGAGCCAGGTAAAAGTCTGGCCCGCCGAACGAAAGATCACCGGTTATGTCAGTAACAACCGCACCAACAAGGACAACCTGATCAAAAGCTATTTTGAGATCCGGTTTGACAGGCCCTTTAAAAGCTATGGCACCTGGGAAAACCGGCACAACACCATCCGGGCAAATGAACAGCAGGGAGAAGGAGAGGGCATTGGCGCCTATCTGCAGTTCAGCGAAGGCGAAACCGTGCAGGCCAAAGTCGCTTCCTCTTACATCAGCCCCGAACAGGCAGCCGTCACGCTGGCAGCAGAACTGGGAAGGTCCAAAAACCTGGAGGAGACAAAAGCCGCCGCGGCAGCCATCTGGAACAAGCACCTGGGAAGGATCCTGGTGGAAGGCGGCACCGAAGAAGAAAAGGCCACCTTTTATTCCTGCTTCTTCCGGGCCAGCCTTTTTTCCCGGCAGTTTTACGAATACGACAAAGAAGGAAAACCGTATTATTTCAGTCCCTACGACAAAAAGGTGCATGCGGGCTATATGTTCACCGATACCGGTTTTTGGGACACCTTCCGGGCCCAGTTCCCGCTCAATACGATTCTGTACCCAACCATGCATGGCCGCTACATGCAGGCCTTGCTGGATGCGCAGGAACAGTGCGGCTGGCTGCCGTCGTGGTCCTTTCCCGGTGAAGAAGGCAGCATGATCGGCAACCATGCCATCTCGCTGCTGGCCGATGCCTGGGTAAAGGGCATCCGGTCCTTCAACCCGGAAAAAGCACTGAAAGCCTATTTGCACGAAGCCACGAACAAAGGCCCCTGGGGACCGGCAAACGGACGGCACGGGTGGAAAGAATATTACGCGTTGGGATATGTTCCCTACCCGGATTACCGCGAAGCCACGGCAAAAACACTGGAATATGCCTATGATGATTTTTGCGGCTACCAGTTGGCCCGACAAACCGGCAACACGTTTTATCAAACGATTTTTTCCCGGCAGATGTACAACTACAAAAACGTCTACGATCCGGGCACAGGATTCATGCGGGGCAGGAAAGCAAACGGCGAATGGGTTGAAAACTTCGACCCCGTGGAATGGGGCGGGCCCTTTACCGAGGGCAATGCCTGGCACTGGGAATGGTCTGTTTTTCACGATGTGCAGGGCCTCATCAACCTGATGGGCGGAAACAAAGCCTTCAACGCAAAACTGGACTCCGTTTTTACGGTGCCCAATACTGTTAAAGTGGGCACCTACGGCGGGATGATCCACGAAATGACGGAAATGGTGATGGCAGACATGGGCCAGTATGCCCACGGCAACCAGCCGATCCAGCACATGATCTACCTGTACAACTACACTGGCGAACCCTGGAAGGCCCAATTCCATGTACGCAACGCCATGAATAAATTGTACAATGCAACCGAGAACGGCTATCCCGGTGATGAAGACCAGGGACAAACATCCTCGTGGTATGTGTTGAGTGCATTGGGCTTTTACAGTGTCTGTCCCGGAACCGACCAGTATGTGTTGGGAAGCCCGGTTTTCCAAAAGGCGACGATCACTCTCGAAAACGGGAAGAAATTTGTTATTGACGCAAAGAACAACAGCAAGGATAACGTGTACATACAATCGGCCTCGCTGAACGGCAAACCGTTCAATCGAAACTGGTTGTCTTATGCGGAAATTACTAACGGCGGCACTTTGCACCTGGAGATGGGACCTTCCCCCGAAATGACACGTGGTGTGGCAGAAGAAAGCAAGCCCTTCTCCCTGTCAAAAGAACAACAGTCGAACTTCGCGAAATGATCTACAGGCAGATGCCAGTGCCTGACGCGACAAAAAATAGAGTATGAAAAAAATGGTCTTTGTTTCGATTTTCGGCAGTGTGCTGTTGCTGTCAGCAGGCCAGGATCTGCAGGCGCAAAAGCGCCAGGTTGGGGCCACCAAAACTGGTTTCGCAGCACCAATGTATGCCGAGGTTCCGCTTGGCGCTACAAAGCCAAAAGCCTGGCTGCTGCACCAGTTGCAGATCATGCGTGATGGAACAACCGGCCACCTCGATGAGGTGTACGGTAAAGTAAAAAGGGACAACGGTTGGTTGGGCGGCCAGGGCGACGGGTGGGAAGAAACGCCCTACTGGCTCGATGGTGCCACGCCGCTGGCTTATTTGTTAGACGATAAAGACCTGCAGGCAAAAGTGCTGCGCTATATCAACTGGACACTGGATCACCAGCGCCCTTCCGGTTATTTTGGTCCCGTCACGAAATGGGAACGGGAGACAGGAAAACAGCTTAGCGTGGACAATTGCGACAAAGGCGAAGACTGGTGGCCCAAAATGATCATGCTGAAGGTGCTGCAGCAATACTACACCGCCACCAACGACGCACGGGTGATCCCCTTCATGACCAACTATTTTGCGTACCAGTTAAAAACCCTGCAAAACTGCCCCGTCGGGAAATGGACCGATTGGTCGAAGGCCCGCGGTGCCGACAATATCCTCGTCGCACAATGGCTATATGGTATCACAAAAGACAAGGCGCTGTTGCAGCTTTGCGATGTTTTACAGGCGCAATCGTTTACCTGGAGCAAATGGCTGGGCAACCGCGACTGGGTGATCAATGCCGCCGCCTACCAGAATGGAAAAGACTGGATGACCCGCCACGGGGTGAATGTTGCCATGGGCATAAAAGATCCGGCCGTGCAGTTCCAGCGAACCGGCGATAAAACCTATTTGCAGGATCTGCAAACAGGGTTCAACGATTTAATGACACTGCATGGAATGCCATACGGTATGTTCTCTGCAGACGAAGACCTGCATGGGAATGCGCCGACGCAGGGAACAGAATTGTGTGCGATCGTGGAAGCGATGTTCTCGCTGGAACAAATCATCGGCATTACCGGCGACACCCGGTACATGGATGCCCTGGAACGAATGACCTTCAATGCCCTGCCCACGCAAACCACCGACGATTACAACAACAAACAATATTTCCAGATCGCCAACCAGGTGCACATCAAAAGGGGCGTGTTTGCATTTTCGCTGCCCTTCGAACGGGAGATGAACAACGTGCTGGGGATGCGCAGTGGATACACCTGTTGTCTGGCCAACATGCACCAAGGCTGGACAAAATTCAGCTCTCACCTTTGGTATGCCACACCGGGCAAGGGGCTGGCAGCGCTGCAATTCGGTCCCAGCCAAACCACGGCAAGACTGGGTGCTTCCAATACCGAAGTGACCATCAACGAAATCACGGATTATCCCTTCAGTGATGTGGTCGACTTCATGCTTTCGGCGAAAAAAGATGTTGCCTTTCCGCTGCATGTCCGGATTCCGGGCTGGTGCAAAGAGGCGGTGCTCACGCTGAACGGCCAACCCTTTCGTACCGAAAAAGGCGGACAGGTTGCCGTGATCAGCCGCACCTGGAAAAACGGTGACCGGTTAACGCTTAAGCTGCCGATGGAAGTAAGAACATCGAACTGGGGTGGCAATGCCAGGGCCGTAGAACGTGGACCGCTTGTCTATGCTTTAAAACTGGACGAACAGTGGGAAAAGGGAACAGACGAAAGAGAAGGCGACTATTTTTCTGTTTATCCGAAAGAAGACTGGAATTATGGCCTGGTGAAAACGGTTGTAGAAAAACCCGAAACGGCTGTGCAGGTAAACGTTGTGAAACCCGTAACGGACAGTTTTATCTGGAATCTTGCACATGCGCCAATTGAATTAAAAGTGGCGGTAAAGAAAATCCCCGACTGGAAGGTCGTCAACGACATTGCGCCGCAGCCGGTCACCGCTAGGGATGGATTGTATATGGGGAAAGTGGACGGAAAAACCGAGGAAGCCATATTGGTGCCCTACGGTTGTACAAAAGTTCGGATCGTGGCTTTCCCTGTTGTAAAATAAGGGATCGGCTGGGTAGAGGTGAACGTATTTTGGCTGAATCCCTTATCTTCCCAATTCGGCCTTGTTCAAAAGATGATGGAATCGAATGCCAGGCAGGACGAACTGCAGATTTTCTAAATGTTTTTTGCCATCACCATGAGATTTGTTTTAGTATCCTTTTTTATCCAGTTTGCGTTTTTCGGCAAAGCGCAAAACAATTCGCCGCTTTTCAAACTGCTTCCTGCCTCGCAAACCGGTATTGCTTTTACCAATGCCATTACGGAAAACGACACCCTGAATATTCTCAACCAGGCGAATATTTATAACGGCGGGGGAGTCGGCATCGGCGATTTCAACAACGACGGCCTGCAGGATATTTATTTCGCCGGCAACATGGTGTCAAATAAATTATACATCAATAAAGGGAACCTGAAATTCGAAGACCAGACCACGGCTGCCGGAGTTGGCGGCGAAGGCCGGTGGTGTACCGGTGTTTCGGTGGTGGACATCAATGCCGATGGGCTGTTGGACATTTATGTCTCTGCCTCTTTCTGGAAAAATCCTTTTCTCCGGACCAATTTATTGTACATCAACCAGGGTTCGCAAAACGGCATTCCCACGTTCAAAGAATCGGCAAAGGAATATGGCCTGGCCGACGACGGCTTTAGCACGCAGGGCTATTTTTTCGATTACGACAGGGATGGTGACCTCGATCTGTACCAGGTTACGAATGCGCTGTACGATCCAAAGACGCCCATCCGCTTCCGGCCGAAGGTAGTGGACGGCAGTGCCCTGAATACCGACCGCCTGTACCGCAACAACGGCAACGGCACCTTCACCAATGTTTCGAAAGAGGCCGGTGTGTTGATCGAAGGCTGGGGCCATGCCGCCTGCATTTCGGATTTCAACCGCGATGGCTGGCCCGACATCTACGTGGCCAATGATTTTGTCTCGAACGATATTTTGTACATCAACAACGGCAACGGCACCTTCACCAACCGCATCACCGACTATTTCAGGCATACTGGCTGGAATGCAATGGGAACCGATGTGGTGGACATCAACAATGACGGGTACCCGGATGTAATCTCGCTGGAAATGCTTCCGGAAAGCAATCTTCGCAAAAAGCGGATGCTGGGCGGCAACGAATACTACAATTATTTCAACAGCGAACGGTTTGGATACCAGCACCAGTACGTTCGCAATGTGCTGCAGTTAAGCAGTGGTGCCACGCCGCTTGGTCACCCGGTTTTCAGCGATGTGGCCTTCATGGCCGGCGTGTACCAGACCGACTGGAGCTGGTGCCCGTTGGTAGCGGATTTTGACAACGATGGTTTGCGTGACATGATTATCACCAATGGCCTGCCCCGCGACGTAACGGACCTGGATTATATTGCCTATCAAAACGGGCAGGGTGGTGGCGCAGCCAATTTGTCGTTGACGATGGCGCACACCTTGCCGGTCGTCAGCTTGCCCAATTATGCCTTCAAAAATGTTGATGGTTCGTCCTTCCGCAACACAACCGAAAACTGGGGACTAAACGAATCTTCTTTTTCCAATGGTGGCGCCTATGCAGACCTCGACAACGACGGCGACCTGGATGTCGTGATCAACAACATCAACGGTCCGGCCTTTGTTTACAAAAACACGGGAAGTGCCGGCGGTGAAACAAAGCTGGGAAACACGCTTATGATAAAGCTGGTGGGCAGCGGCATGAACAGGAGAGCCATCGGCGCTAGGGTAACCGTCTATAGCCATGGCCGAAAAATGTATTACGAACACCAGCCAACCCGCGGCTACCTGTCGACAGTTGACGACCGGGCTTTTTTTGGGCTGGGTACCGATGCTGCAGCCGACACCGTTAAGGTGGAATGGCCCGACGGGAAAACAAGCCTGGCGACCAATGTGCCGGCCAACAAACCGTTGGTGCTCGAACAAAAGGATGCAACAAAAGACGAAACCGTTCCCCAAAAGCCGTCACCGCTTTTTGCATCCGCTGCCAGTGAATACGGCCTTCACTACCTGCCGGCGGAAGCCGATTTTGTCGACTACAATATCCAGCCAACCCTGCCGCATAAACTGAGTCAGTACGGACCCGGCATTGCCGTGGGTGATATCGATGGCAATGGCTATGACGATTTTTACATTGGGGGTTCGTCCGGCAATCCCGGTAAATTCTTTCTGCAAAAAGCGGATGGTTCGTTTTCCATCGACTCGTCCCGCATTTCCCGGGCCGGGAGAGAACTGCAGGAAGAAATGGGCGTCTTGTTTTTTGATGCGGATAACGACGGCGACCTCGATCTGTATGCCGTCAGCGGCAGCTACGAAATTCCTCCGCAGCATCCGGTCGGCCAGGACCGTCTGTTCCTGAACAACGGAAAGGGACAATACCGCCTCGCCGCTGGTGCACTGCCGGTCGAAACGACCAACGGTTCCTGTGTGCGGGCCGCCGATTTTGATGGCGACGGCGACCTCGATTTGTTCGTTGGCGGCCGCGTGGTTTCCGGTGCCTATCCAACAACGCCGAAAAGCTTTTTACTCGAGAATCGCAGCGGGAAGTTTATCGACGTCACCGCAAAACGTTGCCCGCAACTGCAAACGATCGGTATGGTCACCGACGCCCTGTGGACCGATTTTGACAACGACGGGAAGGCAGACCTGGTACTGACAGGCGAATGGATGCCGGTAACCTTTTTGAAAAATACAGGGGCGACGTTTCAGCAACTCACCCAAACGGGTGTAGGCCAGTACCTTGGATGGTGGAACAGTTTGTCCGCCGGGGATTTTGACAACGATGGCGATATGGATTATGTGGCCGGCAACCTGGGACTCAATTCCAGTTACACGGCCACCGCCAGCGAACCCATGACCCTTCTTGCCAAAGACCTGGACAATAACGGCTCGCTTGATGCGATGGTCTTTTGTTACCTGAAAGCGGAAGACGGCAGTCGGAAGCCGTTTCCGATGCACGCTAAGGACGACCTCACCGGCCAGCTCATATCCATTCGCAAAAAATATCCGACTTACACCAGTTACGGGCAGGCTACGATGGATGCCTTGTGGCCGGTAAAAGACCGGCAGGGCGCTATGGTGAAAACCGCTACGTACATGCAATCGGCCTTTTTGGAAAACAGGGGGAAAGGGCAGTTCGTTCTCCGGGCATTGCCGGCCGAAGCGCAAACCGCACCTGTATTCGGCATGTTGAGTGAAGATGTCGATGGTGACGGCAACCTGGATTTACTCCTGGTGGGCAATGATTACGGAATGGAGCCCTACAGCGGCCGGCACGATGCCTTCAACGGCCTGTGCCTGAACGGTGATGGCCAGGGTGCCTTCCGGCCATTGACGGTGGCGGAGAGTGGATTTTGGGTAAAGGGAGATGCGAAGGGCCTGGCCCGGCTTCACACGGCAAAAGGCGAGGACCTGTGGCTGGCAACGCAAAACAACGACAGCCTCGTGGTGCAAAAAAAGGCTGGCATCAAACAAGGCGGTAAATGGGCTACGCTAAAACCCGATGATTTTTTTGGCACTGTCGTTTTAAAAAACGGAAGCCGGAAAAGAGTCGAGTTTTATTACGGTTCCACTTTTTTATCGCAATCGTCACGCAGGTTGTTTGTGGGCGATGATGTACAATCGATCACCATTACCAATTTCAAAGGCCAAAAACGAGAACTGTTATGAGAGCTGTGCTGCTTATTTTTTGTGCCGCTATTTGTTCACTTGCGACAAAAGCCTCCGAAGAAAAAGAGTGGAAGGCAAAAACCGAAAAAGCGGAATATGTGCACCGGGCCATCAAACAAATGACCGATGTGATGGTGCACGACATTTATTCGCCGCCGGTGGCCAGCCGTACCTATGCCTATATCTGTATTGCCGGGTACGAAGCCGCGATCCATGACAACCCGGCCTACCAGTCGCTGGCGGGCCAGCTTCGTGGCCTGAAAAACCTGCCCAAGCCTGATAAAGGAGAAGAATACAGTTACACACTGGCAGCTGTTCATGCGATCCTCACCGTGGGGCGGACGATGGTGATTTCCGAAAAAACTATCGAGGATTTTTACAAAAGCCTCCTGGCCGAATTGAAGGAAGCCGGCATGCCCGATGCAGTGTTTTCCCGTTCCATTGCGTACGGGCAGCAAATAGCGGATCATATCCTTGCCTGGGCGGCAGAAGACAATTACAAGCAAACCCGCACGTTCACAAAATATACAATCGATAATGACGCCGCGACCTGGAAGCCCACGCCTCCCAGTTACATGAAAGCCGTGGAGCCGCACTGGAACAAACTGCGTCCTTTTCTGATCGACTCGGCACAGCAGTTCAAGCCTTTGCCGCCGACAAAATTTTCTGCCGACAAAGAAAGCCGGTTTTATAAAGAAGCGTTGGAAGTGCGGGACAGGGGTTTGAACCTCACGCCGGATCAAAAAGAAGCGGCTAATTTCTGGGACTGCAATCCCTTTAAGATGAATCTCAACGGGCACGTGATGTATGCATCCAAAAAGATTTCTCCGGGCGGTCACTGGATGAACATCACGCGGCTCGCCTGCCAGAAAACAGGTCTCGACGTTGTTGCTTCCTTGGAAGCCTATGCCTGCCTGTCCATCACCATCGCCGATGCCTTTATCAGTTGCTGGGATGAAAAATACAGGAGCAAGGTTATCCGTCCGGAAACCTACATTAACCAGTACATCGACGAGAGCTGGATGCCCCTGTTGCAAACGCCGCCTTTCCCCGAATACACCAGCGGGCACAGTGTTTTGTCTGCCGCGTCGGCAGTTGTGTTGGGCAAAATCTTCGGTGAGAATTTTGCGTTTACCGATTCCACGGAAACCGAATTCGGCATCCCGGTACGGCGGTTTGCATCGTTCCGCCAGGCGGCCGAGGAGGCGGCCATCAGCCGCTTGTATGGCGGCATTCATTACATGCCCTCGATTATGAACGGAACGGAAGAGGGGAAAAAAATTGGAACCTTTGTCAATGGAAAACTGCGCACCCGGAAACGTACATTTAAATAACGCAGCTAGCAGACCCTCTTGTCATAAAGTAAATTCAATAAAATGAAACGGCTTTCCTTCATCCTTTTCTTTGCAACGGTCCTGGCCGGAAAATCTTTTTCGCAGGTGATCAAAGGAACCTACGCCATTAAAAATGTGGAATCAGGCCTCTTGCTGCGCATAAAGGACGCAAATAAAAAAGACGGAACTCCACTGGTAGCTTATTCGCCCATAAACTGGAAATGCATGACCTGGGATTTTCAGCACGTAGAGGGACAAACCTACCGGTTGCAAAATTTATTTACCGGCAAAACCTTCCAGGCGGCCGGAACGCCGGCGGACAGTGTAGGCCTGCAGCAGCAGCCCTTGGGAACGACCAGCCAACAGCTATATGATTTTATTTCAACGCCGGAAAAAACCTTTCTGATACGGCTGAAAGGAACAGGCTTATACCTCACGGCATCCGAAGGAAAAGACGGAGTGGATGCGCCGATTCTTCTTACCGAGAAGAGCAACACGAAACGGCAACAGTGGACCATTTACGAACAGCACCCGACGATGTGAGCCGGGTGATACAGTTGTCTGAGAGGGTAGACGAAGTTCTCCCTGTTGAACGCTGCCGTGTTTCCAGGTACCTGCCGGAACGTCCAAAAGCGATGGCGAAATAAAACTCGGATTTGACGAGGTGCTCACCCTTCCGCTATGCCTTTTTCATTCCAGTAACCTCAGTTTTCTTTAAAAATGTGATGGCGGGTTTTGTCCTTACCGGGCATTCGAATCGTTCCAGGTTCGCTTCCTAAAGGAGTAATTCCAGGGTAAATAACGGGCTGGCAACTGTTAAATTCCTGGAATAAACCGTATTAGACATTGCTGAATTCGCTGTTCGGGAAAATGAAACAAATTGAATAGAATATGAAACATAACGAATAGTTAAATCGGGCCTTATGTAGTTTCTTCACAAATCGATTGACTCAGCGGTTTCGGCGAATGTAAACTCTGCAATTATTCACAACTTTCTTAACTACAATTGATTGCTACATGGAAACTTCTACCAAGTTTAGCTTGTATGGAATTACGTATGCGGCAACGCATGTCTGGCAAAAAAGAAGGCTTCTTTTATTTGCCTTTTTCTTTCTTTCTTTTATTCAGTCTGCCTTATCGCAAAACGCTGGAAAGATCAGTGTTTCCGGCGTTGTCAAAGACAGCAGCGGTGCCGGTATGCCAATGGTGACAGTCTCCGAAAAGGGAACCCGCAACGCAACCACAACCGGAACGGACGGCAGTTTTACTATCAGCGTGGCAAACAACCGCTCTGTCCTGGTATTTAGCTCTGTTGGCTTTGCGTCACAGGAGATAACGGTCGGCAACCAGACCTCTCTTTCCGTGTCATTAACACCGTCAAACGGCAACCTCGGCGAAGTCGTGGTGATCGGTTACGGCACACGGAAAAAGGAATCTCTGACAGGTGCCATTTCATCGGTCACCTCAAAGGATCTTGACCGGGTGCATGCCGGTTCTACTGTCAGTGCAGGTTTGGCCGGTAAGATTCCCGGCGTTTCCTTCCGCATGTCGGATGGCCGTCCCGGTTCAAGTGCGAATATTCAAATCCGGAATATGGGCAACCCGCTCTTTGTTATCGACGGTATTCAACAGGATGTGGGGCAATTCAACAACCTGGCTCCTAATGATGTGGAAAGCATCACGGTGCTGAAAGATGCATCGGCAGCTATCTATGGTGCCCGGGCAGCCAACGGTGTTGTGCTGGTAACAACAAAGCGGGGCCGCACAGGAACACCCGCCGTCAATATCGACGCTTTCTATGGCATGCAGAACTGGGTGCGCTTCCCCGATGTGCTGAACAACTCCTATGATTATATGCGCTACAAAGCGGAAGCGGAAGTCAACAACGCGGGAACAACCAACATCACACCGGCTGAACTGGAGAAATACAAGGCCGGTACAGAACTGGGCTACCAAAGCTTCGACTGGCGCAAATTCATTATCAAATCAAACGCACCGCTTACTTCCGTCAATGTAAACCTGACCGGAGGCTCCGATGCGGTACACTATTATATCTCCGGGACCAACCTGCACCAACAATCCGTGCTTGGACGGGAGTATATGTTCGACCGCAGCAACATCCAGTCGAATCTTGATGCCCGCGTAACCAAGGGACTTCGCGTAGGTGCACAAATCAACGGTCGGGTGGAAACGAGAAACAACCCTGGTGTGCCAGGCCAGGATGACTACTGGCTGCCCCGGTTTGCCATCCTGCGCAACCGGCCATTTGAGCGGCCTTATGCCAATGACAATCCGGATTACCTGAATACCATCGAACAAAACGACGCCAACTGGGCCTACAACACCTACAAGAATGCCGGCAAACTGACAGACGAATGGCGTGTATTGCAAACAAACGCTGAAGCCGAATACCAAATTCCCTTCATCGAAGGATTGGCGGTAAAAGGCATGTATTCGTATTACATTGCGGACAACCTGTTGAATAACCAGGAGTTCACGTATAAAACCTATACCTACCGGCCGGCTACAAATACATATGAGCAAACGGGGGGAAGTATCAACCCCTGGCGTGAACGAAACCAGGTAAAGCAAATCAACACGACCTCGCAGCTCCAACTGACGTATAACAAAACCTTTGGCGAGCATACAATTGGCGCTTTGGTGGCCAATGAGCGCATCAGCCAGCGCCGCCGCCGCAACTGGGTGCGCAGCATCCCGCAGTCCAACGTACTGCCGCTGATGTATTTCTCTACCCTGGCCGATTATGTAGACGAGGAAAACCGCGAGGCCCGTATCGGTTATGTCGGACGCATCAACTACAATTATGCGAACAAGTATTACCTGGAAGTTTTCGGCCGCCGCGACGCTTCGCAACTCTTCCGCCCGGGTATTCGTGTGGGTTATTTCCCTGGTTTTTCCGTTGGTTGGAGAGTGGAAAAAGAAAGCTTTACCACAGCACTTTTCCGTGGTCCGCTGACCAGCCTGAAACTTCGGGGTTCCTACGGTACATTGGGTGACGACAGAAGCCTGCCCTTTGGCAACTTCGCCTACCTGCCGGGTTATTTCTACGGCAACAATGGCGTGTCGATCATCAATGGCCAGGCGGTTACGGTTTCCCGCGACCGCGGTATTCCTATCACGGATTTCTCCTGGATCACGGCAAAGAATACCGACATCGGTGCCGACTTTACGTTGTTCCATGGAAAGCTGACCGGTACGTTCGACTGGTTCTACCGCAAGCGGACCGGCCTGGCCGGACAGCGGTACGACTTGCTTCTGCCAAGCGAGTTGGGATATGGACTGCCTCCTGAAAACTTAAATTCCGATGCCATTTTTGGCGAGGAAGGATCGCTGGTCTACAATGGCAAAATCGGCCGTGACATCAACTTCAATGTAGGTACCAACCTTAGTTATGCCAGGTCGAAAACCTTATCAACCTACAAACCTTTATTCTTTAATTCCTGGGACAAGTACCGCAACAGCGTAGAAGACCGCTACCAGCGAATCGACTGGGGTTACGAAGTGATCGGTCAGTTCAAATCGCAGGAAGAAATCAACAACTACACGGTGAACATCGACGGCCAGGGAAACAAAACCTTGCTGCCGGGTGATTTGATCTACAAAGACATCAACGGCGACCGCAAGATCGACGGCCTCGATCAGCGGCCAATCGGTTATGGTAATGCCAACCCGAACATCAATTTCGGTTTGACCTTTGGCCTGACCTGGAAAGGATTTGATTTTAATGCCGACTTTTCGGGCGGTGCCGGTTTCACCTGGTTCCAGAACTGGGAAACACGCTGGCCTTTCCAGAACGGTGGCAATTTCAACAAGATCTTCGAAGACCGCTGGCACAGGGCCGATTTGTATGATGTCAACAGTGCCTGGATCGAGGGAAAATACCCGGCGCTCCGGTTCAACCAGGGTGGACATAGCGACTACAACAAAACCTCAACTTTCTGGGCGCACAACGTGAAATACCTGCGTGCACGGACCCTGCAATTGGGTTACTCATTGCCAGAGAAAGTGCTGAGCAAGGCGCACCTGAAAAAAGCCCGGTTTTATGTCAACGCCTACAACCTGTTTTCCATCGACAACCTGGGCCAGTATGGACTGGATCCGGAAGTGGCCGATGACAACGGTCTGCAGTTCCCGCAGATGAAGAACGTAAACTTTGGCGTCAACCTAACCTTTTAATTCATGCTTGCAAAACGATTTGATACGATGAAAAAAATAGTTGCAATAGCTTCCCTTTTTCTTCTCACCACGCTGTGGAGTTGTAAAAAGGACAGCGACTTCCTGGATGTACAGCCTTTCAACCTGCTGACAAACGAGCAGTCTTTTTCCGACCCGGCACAGGTGCTCACGATTGTGGCCGACTTGTATAACAGGGTGGTGGATATTACAGCTTTCAAAAACGGGTGGGAAAGTTTTATCGATCCCGGCGAGGCCATTGCCTCCACCAACAACATTCACTACACACAATCGAGAAACGGTTGGGGATACAACGAATGGTCGATTTGGGACTATGGCTATTTACGGGAAATCAACCTGTTTATCGAGCGGGCAACGGCCGCCACAGCCCTGCAGGATGCCGACAAAAAACGGTTCATTGCCGAAGGTCGTTTTCTCCGCGCCGTTTATTATTTCGAACTGGTAAAACGCATGGGCGGCGTGCCACTCATCACGCAGTCGCTGACCTATGATTACAGTGGCGATGCCACCAAGCTGCAAACAGCGCGGGCCAAAGAATCCGATGTATACGATTTCGTCATCAGCGAAATGGAGGCCATCAAAGGCGACTTGCCGGTAAATGCACGAACAAAAGACCGGGCAACACGGGGCACGGCGCTGGCCGTAGAAGCGAGAGCTGCCCTTTATGCCGGTTCCATCGCAAAATACGGCGCCAACACGCCATCTGTTTCCTTGTCCGGTGGCGAAGTGGGCATTCCGGCTGGCATGGCGAATGGCTATTATACCAAAGCACTGGCTGCGGCAAAAGAAATTATCAGCGGAAGCGCAGGAGCATATGCGCTCTACAACAAGTTCCCGACCAACAAGTCGCAGAACTACGCCAACCTGTTTGTCGACAATGCCGACAAACAAGGCAATCCCGAGATCATCTGGATGGAAGACTACAAGGTCCGCAGCGGTAAAACCCATGGCTTCACCATCCAGAACCAACCCATTTTTGGTGGTGAGGAAGTGGAAGGTGGCCGCATCAATCCCTCGCTGAACCTGGTCGAGAGTTTTGAAAAATTAGACAACACATTTGCACCGCTCCCGATCAAGGATGGCAGCGGCAACCCGATTTATTACGACAACCCGCTGGATCTTTTTGCAGGTCGCGATGCCCGATTGGCCGGCACTGTTACACTGCCTGGTTCTACAGGTCGCAACCGGCCGGTTGATATTTTCGCCGGATGGGTTTTGGACAACGGCTCTGTTGTTTCCGGTACGTCGCTGGGGCAGATCGGCAAATTGCCCAACTCCTCGGTTGATGTGAAACTGGTGGGCAGCGATGGACCGATCAATGGGGTGGAGTACAGCGCCCAAAGCGGCTTTTACATCCGCAAGTTTGTTGACCCGGCTGTGGGTGCAGGTTCCCGTGGTACGGGCAGTGAAGTGCCGTGGATCCGCTACCGGTACGCAGAGGTTTTGTTGAATGCTGCCGAAGCAGCTTTTGAACTGGGGAATACAGGCGAAGCGGTCGGTTATATCAACCAGGTTCGCGAACGGGCTGGTTTTACTACACCGTTAGCGCCAGCAGAACTGACCTTTGATCGCATTGTGAACGAACGCCGCGTAGAACTGGCTTTTGAAGGCCATTATATTTTCGATCGCAAACGCTGGCGGATAGCACATATCGTATTGGACGGTGCAGCCATGAATGAGGCGGAGCTCGTGTCCAACATCGGTTCGGCGACCAAGCGCAACACCCAGGCCTTCTCGTTGTGGCCCTACAAAGTGTATAGCCCCAGTGGTCCCAACAACAACAAGTGGATCTTCCGGATCCAGCGCAACGCCAATGTGATCGGCGCCAACCGTTTTCAGCTCGGGAACTATTATTCAGAGATCAGCACCTCGATCCTGGCCAACAACCCGAAGCTGGTGAAACAACCCAATCAATAATCTACAATGATCAAACGCATGAAACGTCATTTTCTTCCGATAGCGCTGGCCGTTTTTTGCCTCGCAGCTTTCTCCTGTAAAAAAGACAATTACGAGGAGCCCAAATCGAAGTTGACCGGGAAGTTTCATTACAAAGGTGAAGCCATCCAGGTGCAATACGACCAGGTGCCTTTTGAACTTTACCAGGACGGCTTTGGGAAAGTCGGTCCCATCAACGGCGCCCTTACACAAGAAGGAACCTATTCGCATGTCCTGTTCGACGGGGATTACAAACTAGTTGTTCGTGCAGGGCAGGGACCGTTTTACTGGCCCCAGACAGGCGGCAAGTCAGACACGCTTCTTCTCTCCGTAAAAGGAGATACACAACGGGATATTGAAGTGGAACCTTATTACATGATCCGCTCGCCGCAGATCAGCAAAACCGGCGGAAATGTAACGGCGACATTTAAGATCGAAAAAATCATTACCGATGCCGCCCGTGCGAAAGACGTCCAAACAGCAACGCTTTTCATTAACAAAACACAGTTTGTTTCGGGAAACGACAACATTGCCAGGACCAATATTGCCGGCAGTGCCATCGCCGATCCAAACAACGTCAGCCTGAGCGTTGCCATACCGACCATTTCGCCAACACAGAACTATGTCTTTGCCCGAATCGGCGTGAAAATAGCCGGAGTGGAAGACTGGATCTTTTCACCGGTAGTAAAAATTACGTTCTAGGACAATTAGAGAATTTGATTGAAGTGGAGAGCCGGGGTACAGCTCCGGCTCTCTTTCATACAAGATCACTTGCATTGAAACAGACTTGAACTTTGCGGCAAACAACCCGCAAACGACACCCTTCGAACATGATTACACCAACAGGCAGGAAGACCCTATTTTGTTTCGCAGTGCTGTGTGCATCGCTGGCCGGCTTTTCACAAGCGAAAAATGATACGCAGCGTATCACATCCGGCAACCCGGTCTTTCCCGGCTGGTACGCCGACCCGGAAGCAAGAATTTTCAACCGGCAATACTGGGTTTATCCAACCTACTCGGCAAAGTATGAAGAGCAGGTTTTCCTCGATGCCTTTTCGTCGCCCGATTTAATCCACTGGACAAAGCACAGTCACATCCTCGATACCGCCAATGTGAAATGGGCAAAAAAGGCGGTGTGGGCTCCTTCGATCGTGAAAAAAGGGAAAAAGTATTTCCTGTTTTTCGGGGCCAACGATATTCAGAACGATCAGCAATTGGGCGGCATCGGTGTGGCGGTGGCCAACCGTCCCGAAGGCCCTTTTAAAGACTACCTGGGCAAGCCGCTCGTCGACCGGTTTCACAACGGTGCGCAGCCCATCGACCA
Organism: Flavisolibacter nicotianae; assembly: GCF_003628535.1. Taxonomy (GTDB): domain Bacteria; phylum Bacteroidota; class Bacteroidia; order Chitinophagales; family Chitinophagaceae; genus Flavisolibacter; species Flavisolibacter nicotianae. The sequence goes on along the minus strand of NZ_RBCI01000004.1, from coordinate 499,271 downwards.
GTTTGTTTTCGAAGACAGCGACGGGCAGTTTTATCTCCTTTACGGCGGCTGGCGCCATTGCAACATCGCCAAACTAAACAAAGATTTTACAGGCTTTGTGCCGTTCGACGACGGCACCACGTTCAAGGAAATTACACCCAGGGGCTATGTGGAAGGGTCCTTCATGTTCCGGAAAGACAACAAATATTATTTCATGTGGTCGGAAGGCGGGTGGACCGGGCCCAATTACTCGGTGGCTTATGCCGTAGCCGAGACACCGTTCGGTCCCTTTGAGCGCATCGGGAAAATCCTGCAGCAGGATTCGACTGTCGCCACGGGTGCAGGGCACCATTCGGTTCTGCACGTACCCAAAACAGAGCAGTGGTACATCGTTTACCACCGCCGGCCCCTGGGAGAAACAAACGGCAATCACCGCGTGACCTGTATCGATAAAATGGAATTCGACGAAAAGGGACTGATCAGGCCTGTAAAAATTACACAGGAAGGTGTACAAAAACAGGCCCTGAAGTAAGCCGTTTTTTACTTGCCCTTTACGGTTTCAAAAATTCAACCCTGGCTGCAGCATAACGGCTGCATTCATTCAATCACTGGAGGCTTGTTGATAAAAAAAAACATACTGATCTTCTTCCTCTTTTCAGGTCTTGTCGCCGGGGCGCAGCTGCGTGTTGACCTCAGCGGGTTTAACCCAAAAGGCGAAGCAAAAGCAAATGTGCAGAAAGAAGGTCTCAGCATCAATTGGCCTGTCGGCGGAAACGAAAGGGGCAGGCTGCACATCAACCTGCAAAAGGGACAACCGCTTTTCAGCAGCATTCAACAAACAAAGAAAGGCGCATGGAAAGAGATCGCCTCAAACCTGTCTCCCTCTTTTTTGCTGACGGTAGGAAAACGAGACCTGGTTTCACAGAATGGCTGGAATATTTTTTTCGACAAAACAAATAAACTCCCGAGCAAGACCTTCACCGTTGATCTCGAAAAACAACGGGCTGCTGTTATTTCACAGGGATCCCGGACGGTTGTAAAAATTTCCCGTGTCGAAGCGGGCACTTTCAACGGCGACCTGGAAATAACAGTGTATAACGGAAGCCCCTTGTTCAATGTGGCCGCCGTGTTGGCAACAGAAATGGATTCAACGGCCATCCTCTACGATGCCGGTCTCGTTGGTGAGAAAAATGACTGGAACAAAATCGCCTGGGCCAATACGAACGACAAGCTGCAGTCGGTAGGCGTTGGGGCGCTGGATACCAGTCGCAACCAGGCGGTGAAATACCGTACGATCATCGGCGAGAATGCACATGGCAGCCTGGCCGTTTTTCCCGCCCCGCACCAATATTTTTATCCGCTCGACGAAGCGTTTAATTTGAAATTTACCTGGTACGGTCCCAACTATAAAAAACTGGTTCCGGGCTTTGGCCTTGGCATCCGCCAGGATCCGATGGGTGACAATCGCTGGGTGCCCTGGTTTAATGCGCCTCCGGGGACAAAGCAACGGCTGAACTTTTTTTGCCTGCTCAGTACAGGCGATGCGGGGACTGCCCTCACAGCCGTGAAGCGCTTTACCAACGGTGATGTGTATCGGGCTTTGCCGGGTTACAAAACCATGTCGAGCCATTTTCACAACGAGTACGTGATGAACGTGCTGTTGGCCGGCAAGCCCTCACCGGATACACCCAATTTCGTTCGGGTGTTTAAAAACACCGGTATCAACATCGTGCACCTCGGCGAGTTTCATTACACGGCACATCCCAAAGGTCCCGACGAGAAACGGTTGCTTGAGTTGAAGACCTTGTTTGACATGTGCCGGACACATTCTGATGCAGACTTTCTGCTGCTACCCGGCGAAGAGCCGAATGAGTTCTTTGGCGGCCATTGGTTGGAATTTTTTCCAAAGCCGGTTTACTGGATCATGTCGCGGAAGGAAGAAGCGCCGTTTGTTTCGGCCGACCCGGTCTATGGCAAAGTGTACCGCATCGGCAATAAGGCCGAGATGCTGAAATTGCTGGAATTGGAGAACGGCCTGGCCTGGACAGCACATCCCCGGACAAAGGGATCCACAGGTTACCCCGACAAGTACAAAGAGGAAGCTTTCTTTGCCTCCGACCGGTTTTTCGGTGCAGCCTGGAAGGCGATGCCGGCCGATCTCTCACAGCCACGGTTGGGCAAGCGGGTGCTCGACCTGATGGATGATATGGCCAACTGGGGATATCAAAAACACGTGTTAGCCGAAGCCGATCTCTTTTCTGTTGAACCCGAAAACGAGATGTATGCGCACCTTAATGTGAACTACCTGCAACTGGATCGCCTGCCCAAGTTCAACGAAGGATGGCATCCGGTGCTGGATGCTATGCGGCAGGGGAAGTTTTTTGTCACGACAGGCGAAATCCTGCTGCCGCATTTTACTGTCAATGGAAAAGCGCCGGGTGAAACGGCTGTTCCGGTTAAAGGGGGCAAAACCACGATCGAACTGGATATCAACTGGACCTTTCCGCTGCAGTTTGCCGAGATCGTTTCAGGCGATGGAAAGGCCGTGTACCGCGAAAGGATCAATCTTGACAACACAAAACCGTTTGGCAAAAAGAAGTTCAGCTTTCAAACCAATCTAGTAAACCGCAAATGGGTAAGGGTAGAAGTGTGGGACGCTGCGGTGAACGGCGCCTTCACCCAGCAGGTTTGGCTACAGGCAAAAACCGCTATCGTAAAAAAATGACAGATTATAAATGACGTTACAAATGAAAAAGATTCTTTTCTCCTTTCTGCTTTTTTGCTGCAGTACTGTTTCGTTTGCGCAGGTCAGTAAGGCACCGGCGTATCCGCTCATCACACACGATCCGTATTTCAGCATCTGGTCGACGAACGACACGCTTGCAGCACAGCCTACCAAACACTGGACCGGCGCCGATCAATCCCTGCTTGGCCTGATCAAAGTGGATGGAAAACTGTACCGCTTTATGGGCAATGCTGAAAAAAAGTTTACCAGCGTACTGCCAGCCTCTGACGAGGTGAATTATGAAACCCTGTACACGGAAGAAGAACCGGCAGCAGGCTGGATGAATGCTTCTTTTGAGGATGCAGCCTGGAAGAAAGGCCTGGCTCCCTTCGGCGACAACCGTACGCAGGCCAAAACCTATTGGAAGAGCAACAACCTGTGGGTGCGCCGGACATTCGATCTGAAAAAAACGGATTTCAACAACCTGTTTTTGAAATTGCACCACGACGATAACGTGGAAGTGTACCTGAATGGCAAAAAGGTGTACGAACGCAAAGGCTGGACGGGCAAGTTTGTTTATATCCCGCTGAAAGGCACGGCCAGCGGCAACCTGAAAACCGGCAAGAACGTGCTGGCTATTCATGTGGCCAACACCGCTGGTGGCCAGTGGCTGGACGCAGGTCTTGTGAACGAAGTGGTGGATGCTTTTGACGCCATGGATATTGCCCAACAGCAAAAGGTCAACATCACGGCTACGCAAACCACGTATGACTTCCGTTGCGGCAATGTGCTGCTGACGCTCAACTTTGTTTCGCCATTGCTGATGAACAACCTGGACCTGATTTCCCGCCCGGTTTCTTACGTCAGTTTCAAAGCCGCATCGGCTGACGGCAAGCCGCATCTGGTGCAGGTTTACCTGGGTACGTCCACCAACCTGGCCGTGAACGCATCGGTGCAGGAAGTGAAGGCAGAGAAAGGCATGACAGGCAACCTGTCTTATCTGAAAGCGGGAACTACGGCACAACCGGTTTTGCAAAAGAAAGGGGATGACCTGCGCATCGACTGGGGTTACCTGTTTGTAGCTGCGCCCCAGGCCGCAAAACCGTTGCAATACATCACGCCTGCCGCCGATGCCGTCAGCAGTTTTCGCACAGGAAAAACCGTATCATCCGCTTCGCTAACAGGCAAGGGATTGATGCTGAATACGGTGCTGAACCTTGGCGCAGTGGGCAAAACGGCCAGGGAACAAGTGCTCCTTTTGGGTTATGATGATCTGTATTCCGTTCAATATTTCGGCACCAACCTGAAACCCTGGTGGAAGGAAAAGGGAAGCACAATCGAAACCGAGTTGACAAAAGCACAGACGCAGTACCAGCAGGTGCTTGCACAGTGTAACGCTTTCGACAAAAAGATGCATGCCGACGCGGTAAAAGCCGGTGGCGAAGACTACGCAAAGCTTTGCGATATGGCCTACCGCCAGGCGATAGCGGCACACAAGCTGGTAAAAAGCCCCGGGGGGGATATTCTCTTTCTTTCCAAAGAAAATTTCAGCAACGGCTCTATCAATACGGTGGATATCACGTATCCTTCGGCACCCCTGTTCCTGGTGTACAACCCCGATCTTTTAAAGGGCATGATGAACGGCATTTTTTACTACAGCGAGAGCGGCAAATGGGCCAAGCCCTTTGCGGCGCATGACCTGGGCACCTATCCGCTGGCCAACGGCCAGACCTATGGCGAAGACATGCCGGTGGAGGAAAGCGGCAACATGCTCATTTTGACAGCCGCCATTGCCAAAGTGGAGGGAAATGCGGACTATGCCAAAAAGCACTGGAACACGCTGACCACTTGGGCCAATTACCTGCTCAGGGAAGGCTTTGATCCCGCCAACCAGCTTTGCACCGATGATTTTGCCGGGCACCTGGCCCGCAACGCCAACCTTTCCGTAAAAGCGATCATCGGGATCGCTGGCTATGCGCAACTGGCAAAACAGCTTGGCCACAACGACACAGCGACACGGTATATGGACAGCGCACGGGCCATGGTTCAGCGGTGGATGAAACTGGCTGGCGCCGGTGACCACTTTTCGCTGACGTTTGAAAATCCCACGACCTGGAGCCAGAAATACAACATGGTTTGGGACAAGGTACTGGGCTTTAATCTTTTTCCTGAAGACGTTTATAAAAAAGAAATGAACTACTACCTGAAAAAGCAAAACGAATTCGGCCTGCCGCTGGACAGCCGGCGGACCTACACAAAGTCCGACTGGATCATGTGGACAGCCACGCTGGCCGAGAGCCCTTCTGATTTTGAAGCGATCGTCAAACCCGTGTACAAATATGCCACCGAAACCCCTACCCGGGTACCCCTGAGCGACTGGCACGAGACGACAAATGGCCGGCAGGTAGGCTTCCAGGCGAGAAGCGTGGTAGGCGGCTATTTCATGAAACTGCTCGAGCAAAAACAAAAAAAATAACCGGTGGCGAACGGCAGATCTGCCCTGGCAAGGCCGGTCTGTGAGTTGCCGCACGAATAATTGATCATTCAAAATAGATATGCACATGAAGTTTGGGACCCGGTTTTTAGGATATGCGTTGCTGTTTTTAACAACGACAGCTTCCGCACAGCAAACCGTCAAACCCGTAGCGAAGACGGCTGTCGCAGGCAAGGTCTGGACTCCGGAAAAAGCGAATGCCTGGTATAGCCGGCATCAATGGCTTACCGGTGCCAATTATATTCCGGCCAACGCCATCAACCAACTCGAGATGTGGCAGGCAGAGACCTTCGACCCGGCCACGATCGACAAAGAACTGGGCTGGGCACAGGGCATTGGTTTCAACACCATGCGGGTCTTCCTGCATTCCCTCGCCTGGAAACAGGATCCGCAGGGATTTAAAAAACGCGTCGCCCAGTTTTTAAGCATTGCCGACAAGCACGGCATTCAACCCATGCTGGTTTTTTTCGACGACTGCTGGAACAAAACACCGGTTGCCGGTAAACAACCGGAGCCCAAACCGGGCATACACAATTCCGGATGGATGCAGGACCCGGGACAGCCGGCATCAAACGACGCGAAACTTTACCCCGGCTTGGAGAAATACGTGAAAGACGTACTCACGACATTCAAAAACGACAAGCGGATCCTGCTTTGGGATTTGTACAACGAGCCGGGGAATTCCGGTAAAAGAGATTCCTCGCTTGCATTGCTGGCAAAGGTATTTCAGTGGGCGAGGGAGGTCAATCCCGACCAGCCGGTCAGCGCCGGCTTGTGGAACTGGGATTTCGAAAAACTCAACGCCTACCAACTGGCCAATTCGGACGTCATCACGTACCACGACTACGAAGAGGCACCCTGGCACAAGCGGGTAATCCAGTTGCTGAAAGCAAACGGCAAGCCCCTGATTTGTACCGAATACATGGCCCGCACCCGGAACAGCCAGTTTGCAACCGTTCTGCCGTTGCTGAAAGAACAGCAGGTCGGTGCCATCAACTGGGGCTTTGTGGCGGGAAAAACCAACACGATCTATGCCTGGGATACACCGATGCCGGACGGCAACGAGCCAAAGGTTTGGTTTCATGATATTTTCCGCAAAGACGGAACGCCCTACAAAGAAGAAGAAGTGGCCCTGATTAAAAAACTCAATGGCGTGCAGCAGTAAGGACAGCCGTCAACCGAATTCTTGTTGTGAGCAGGGAGTGAAAAACGTCGCGTTATTCACGATTGAAGATTCACTATTTACGACAGGCATTGAAAACGAAAATCAAAACCGGCGCTTTCGATATTTGTACGCCACTACCCAATTTTTCAATTTATGCACACGAATGGACAACGGATAAACATCCTTCCACTTTTACTCAGCACGCTTCTCTTTGCGTGTTCGAACAACGAAAACCAGTCTGCGACAACAAAAAGTGAAACGGATTCAATGACAAATCAAGCAACGGCCGGAACAGACAGCACAGGCTTTCAACGGACCATCGAGGGCAAAACAGCCACGCTTTATCACCTTAAAAACAGCAGGGGCATGACGGCTGCCATTACCAATTACGGTGGCCGGCTGGTCAGTCTCCTGGTGCCGGATAAAAACGGGAAGCCAACGGACGTCGTGGTGGGTTTTAAAAATGCGGACGACTACGCAAATTCCACCGAACCTTATTTCGGTGCCACGATCGGCCGCTATGGCAACCGCATTGCAAAGGGGAAATTTTCGCTGGATGGAAAACAATATACCCTGTTCACCAACAACGGTCCCAATACCCTGCACGGTGGGAAGAAAGGTTTCCAGGCCGTGTTGTGGAACGCAGACCAGCCAAATGACTCGACCCTTGTCCTGACTTATCTTTCGAAAGACGGCGAAGAAGGGTTCCCGGGAAATTTGAATGTAAAGGTGGTGTATCAACTGACGGCGAACAATGAATTGAAGTTGGAGTACGAAGCCACGACCGATAAAACCACGGTGGTGAACCTGACCAACCATGCGTTTTTCAACCTGAACGGCGAAGGCAGCGGTACCATCAACAATCATATCCTCCAGATCAACGCCAGCCAGTACACGCCGGTCGACTCCACGCTAATTCCAACCGGAAAAAATCTGCCTGTTGCCGGCACGCCTTTCGACTTTACCAAACCGGTTGCCATTGGCGCACGGGTGGAGGAAAAGAACGAACAGTTGCAAAATGGCAAGGGTTACGACCACAATTTTGTGTTGAGCGGCACCGGAATGAAACACGCGGCGACCGTAGTGGGAGACAAATCCGGCATTGTGATGGATGTGTACACCGAAGAACCCGGCCTGCAGTTCTACGGTGGTAATTTCATGCAAAGCAAAAACACCTTCAAGGGCGGTGCGAAGGATGACTTCCGGACAGCGTTTTGTTTGGAAACACAACACTTCCCGGATTCGCCCAACCAGCCTGCGTTTCCGAGTACCGTGCTGAAACCGGGACAGACCTACCGGACAAGTTCTGTGTATAAATTCTCATCCCGCTAAGGCAATTGCAAGACAGAATTTTGCCACCACGAAATGGAATAATGTGTTTGATGTACAAAAACTGAACGCAATTCCGTGAATGGCGGCTCCATTGGCTAATAAATTTTTGAACGGGCATGCGTTGGCTTCTTTCCATACTGGCAGGATTCGTTTGGATGACGGTGACCTCCTGTAAAATCACGGCACCGGTCGTTGCGAAAAGCAGAAAGGGATTTACGCAATACGTCAATCCTTTCATCGGGACAACCCCCTTAACCGACCCGCGGATTGTTGGCTTTACTGTTCCGAAGGGCTGGCGGCCCTGGTCCGGACTAACCTACCCCGGATCTGCTTTGCCCAATGCAATGGTGCAGCTTAGCCCCATGACCGAATACGGCTCCGGTGCCGGTTACGAGTACGAGGATACCACCATAGTCGGCTTTGCGCACACCAACAAAGGGCATTGGAACTTGTGCAATATCCCGGTTTTGCCGCTGCCGGGCCAGGTAAAGGGCGGAAGCTACTCGTCGCGTTTTTCACATGCAAGCGAATCGGCCGCGCCGGGATTTTACCAGGTTTACCTGCAGGATTACGGCATCAACGTTCGCCTCACTTCCACGCTGCGCTGTGGCTATCATCAATACGAGTTTACCAACCACAAAGACCGCAAAATCCTGTTTGACCTGGCAAGGGCAAACAACCGGGTGAATGGCTGGCATATCGAACAGGCGGGACCTTCGGCGGTCCAGGGCTACCAGCAGGTAGGGCATGACAAGATCTGTTTTTACGCAACGGTAAACGGCAACATCGCCAGTCTCGATATAGTGTCTGAGGGCAGGCGGGAAGGAAGGGCAATCGTACAGTTGAAAGATGATGGCACCACCCGCCCTGTCGAGCTGAAAATAGGATTGTCGTTTGTCAGCACCGGCAACGCGAAGCAAAACCTGGAGCAGGAAATAGGCGGCCGGTCTTTTGAAGAAATCAGAAGCGCAGCCGACAGCACGTGGGAAGCGATGCTGTCGAAAATTGCGGTGCAGGGTGGAACCGGTAAGCAAAAACAACTTTTTTATTCTTCTTTTTACCGGGCCCTTTTGTGGCCTGCACTTCGCAGCGATGTAAACGGGGAGTATACCGATGTAAAAGATTCGGTTGTAAAGGCAACCTACAATTATTACACGGTGCCTTCGCTTTGGGACACCTACCGCAACAAGTTGGTGCTGTTAAGTATTGTTTCGCCGAAGGTTACGGCCGATGTGATCCGGTCGTTGAAAGACATGGGTGACAAAACAGGGTTTATCCCGACGTTTTTTCATGGCGATCATGCCGCGTCCTTCATCGCCGGTTCCTACCTCCGCGGGATCGATGATTTTGATGTAAAAGGAGCTTATAACCTCTTGCTCCGAAATGCGTATGTGGAAGGCAGCAGCCGGCCGCACCTGAACGAGTACCGCGAGAAGGGTTTTATTTCGGAACCCGATCTTCCCAATCCGCACGTCGAAACCAAGGCGAACACCGGTGTGTCCAAAACGCTGGAATATGCCTACGATGATTATGCCCTTGCCCAAATGGCAAAAAAGCTGGGTGATACCGCTCATTACCGCGAACTGATGGAGCGGTCGAAGAATTACAAGAATGTCTTCGACCCCTCCACACGCTTCATGCGGGGGCGCCTGGCGAACGGTGACTGGGTAAAAAATTTCAACCCCCAATATCCCTACTACGAATACATGTACCGTGAGGCGAATGCCTGGCAGGTATCGTTTTTTGCGCCGCACGACATGGATGGATTGATCGGTTTGTACGGCGGAAAGAACGCATTTGAGGGCAAACTCGATTCGCTGTTCACGCTTCCCTGGAACCCGGCCTATATTGCCCGCAACGTGGAAACCATGATTGGCCAGTATTGCCACGGCAACCAGCCCGACCACGAAGCGCCGTTTGCCTATTATTTTGTGGGAAAGCCGGAGAAATCGCAAAAGATCATCGATTTTATCCTGGACAGCTTGTACGGGATGGGCCCACAGGGTCTTGACCTTTGTGGGATGGATGATGCCGGCGAAATGTCGTCATGGTATGTTTGCAGTGCATTGGGACTCTATCCTTATGTGGCTGTTGATGACCGCTACCTGGTTACGGTGCCGCTTTTCGATCGGGTGGTGTGGAAGCAGAACAACGGCAGGATACTCACCATTCGAAAAAGCGGAGCCGGCAGAAAGCTGGAAAGCATTGCGGTCAACGGTCGTTTGCAACACGGTTTTTTTGTGCCGCACGAACTGTTCCGAAACGGGGGATCGATTGACATAAAAACGGGAACGGCACCGGTAAAAAGTCCCTGACGTTTTGAATCAATCGCTTTTCACCAACGGCATCACAAAAAAACAGGAACAAAAAAGCGACAAAAAAGCTAGGTTGCAAAATCGTTATCGATTCGGATTTTGCAGTAAAACAAAAGAGAAAATGAACAGAAGACATTTTATAAAAAACACGGGGTTTATCGGCGCCGGTGTTTTCTTCCAGCCGAATGTATTTGCGGCCCTGAATGAATTCCCGGTTGTGCGCATCCCGGAGAGCGAACGGCATTTTAAAAGCACCAGTGTAGAAAAGGCCATCACTGATTTTGCCGCCAGGGTAAAGAACAAGGAATTGGCCTGGCTTTTCAACAATTGTTTTCCGAACACACTGGACACAACGGTTGATTTTTCGATGGTCAACGGCAAGCCCGATACCTATGTGATTACCGGTGATATTGATGCAATGTGGCTGCGGGACAGCACGGCGCAGGTATGGCCTTATCTTTCTTTTGCAAAGGCGGATAAAGCCCTGCAGCAGTTGATTGCCGGCGTGATCAACCGTCAGGCACGAAATATTTTATTCGATCCTTATGCCAACGCGTTTTACAAAGACCGCAGTAAAGTCGGTGAGTGGAAGAACGATCACACGGCAATGAAACCCGGTTTGCATGAGCGCAAATGGGAAATTGACAGCCTTTGTTACCCGGTACGACTGGCGCACGGCTATTGGAAAACCACCGGCGACACGTCGGTCTTCGACGCCGGTTGGAAAGAAGCCGCAAAAACCATCATCAAAACATTCCGCGAACAGCAGCGCAAGGCAGACAAGGGCCCCTACAAGTTCGAACGGACAACGGCTTGGGCAACAGACGGGGTGCCGTTGGGTGGTTATGGCTACCCGGCAAAACCCAATGGCCTGATCTGCTCCATGTTTCGCCCCAGCGACGACGCGACAATCTATCCCTACCTGGTGCCCTCGAACTTTTTTGCTGTCGCAAGCCTGCGGCAGATAGCAGCGATTGCGGCCGCCGTTTACCACGACAATACCCTGGCTGGTGAAAGCACCGCCCTGGCAGACGAAGTACAAAAAGCCCTGCAGCAATTTGCCACCACAACGCATGCACGATTTGGAAAAGTCTACGCCTATGAAGTGAACGGGTTTGGCAGTTTCAACCTGATGGACGACGCCAATGTGCCGAGCCTGTTGGCAATGCCTTACCTGGATTCTGTCAAGGCTACCGACCCGGTTTATCAAAATACACGAAAGCTGGTGCTGAGTTCCGACAACCCGTTCTTTTTTAAAGGCAAGGCTGCGGAGGGTATTGGCGGACCGCATGCCGGCCTGGATATGATCTGGCCCCTGAGCATCATCATCCGGGGCATGACGTCGTCAAACGAGGCAGAGGTGCGCACCTGCATACAGACATTGCAGGCAACCCATGGCGATACCGGCTTTATGCACGAATCGTTTCACAAAGACAATCCCAAAAAATTTACCCGCAAATGGTTTGCCTGGGCCAATACCTTGTTTGGGGAATTTCTCTGGAAGGTGTATAAAGAAAAGCCGCAGCTTCTGGCCTGATAAAGCAGCATGAATAAAGAGCCAACCTTGCGAATAAAAGAAACAGCAGACAAATGAAATTTCTTCTGTATGCCCTTTTGATTTCATCACCGGTGATGGCACAGGTGAAAACGGCAAACAAGGCCATTGCCTTCCAGGGCTATGTAGCCAGCCGTGCCCCGTTGCGGCAAAATCCCTATATCGAATTGCCGTTGGGTGCCATCAAACCACAGGGCTGGCTCAGAGAAATGCTGCTCCGCCAAAAGGCTGGGGCAACCGGAAACCTGGACAAACTTTATCCCCTGGTGATGAACCAGCGCAACGGCTGGCTCGGTGGCGACGGCGACCAGTGGGAGAGAGGACCCTATTGGATCGACGGGCTGGTGCCGCTGGCATATATTTTAAACGACCGGGAACTTATTGCAAAAGCAAAACCCTGGATCGAATGGGCCCTCAATAGCCAGCAGCCCGACGGCTATTTTGGTCCGTCGAAAGATTATCCGTACGAAAGAGGCATTCAGCGTGACAACAGCCGCGATTGGTGGCCAAAGATGGTCATGCTGAAAGTGCTGAAGCAGTATTATTCTGCAACCGGTGATAAACGGGTCATCAACCTGATGACCAGGTATTTCCGGTACCAGTTAAAAGAGTTGCCCAAAAACCCGCTGGATCACTGGACCTTTTGGGCCCGCTACAGGGGTGGCGATAACCTGCAGGTGGTGTACTGGCTTTACAACATCACGGGTGATCCGTTTTTACTGGAACTCGGCGACTTAATCCACCAGCAAACCTTCGACTACACCAATGCATTTTTGAACACTGACCTGCTCTCCCGGGAAGGCAGCATCCATTGTGTCAACCTGGCCCAGGGTATGAAAGAGCCGCTTGTTTACTACCAGCATCATCCCGAGCAGAAGTACATTGACGCAACCAACAAAAGCCTTGCTGATTTGCGCAAGTACAACGGCATGGCGCATGGCATGTATGGCGGCGACGAAGCGTTGCACGGCAACAATCCAACGCAGGGTTCCGAACTCTGCTCGGCAGTGGAGATGATGTTTTCGCTGGAAGGCATGCTGGGCATCACTGGCAATGTGGCCTATGCCGATCAACTGGAAAAGATCGCCTTTAATGCGCTGCCGGCGCAGGTTACCGACGATTTCATGGCACGACAATATTTTCAGCAGGCCAACCAGGTAATGATGACCCGGCAGACACGCAATTTTGACCAGAACCATGGCGGCACCGATGTTTGTTACGGCCTGCTGACGGGCTATCCCTGCTGCACGTCCAACATGCACCAGGGCTGGCCAAAATTTACCCAGAATTTATGGTATGCAACACCGGATGCCGGGGTGGCAGCGTTGCTTTACGCACCCAGCGAGGTGAATGCTTTTGTGGGCGACGGAACCGCAATTTCCATCAGCGAGGAAACTGCCTATCCTTTTGAGGAGGCGATCCGGTTTACGCTGACCATGGCAGGCAAAAAGAAAGCGGTTGCCTTCCCGTTTCATCTTCGCATTCCGCAATGGTGTAAAAATGCGGTTGTCAAAATCAATGGAGCCAAGTACCAGGAAGCTGCCGGCAATTCCATTGTAAAAATCAGCAGGGAATGGAAGGCCGGGGATGTGGTGGAACTGCAGTTACCGATGCACCTGTTTCAAAACACCTGGTACGAAAACGCGGTTTCCGTCGAACGCGGCCCATTGGTCTATGCATTGAAGATGGAAGAAGAGTGGAAAAAAATCAAAAATGAAAAAGACCCGGTTGAATACGGCGAAAGTTATGACGAGGTTTATCCCCGGTCACCCTGGAACTATGGTTTGATTCAGGTACCGACCGGCAAACTGGAGACTGCAATTACCGTGACAAAAAAAGGAGAGGTGGCCGCGTTTCCCTGGAACCCGGAGAATGCCCCGGTTGAACTACGGGCAGCGGCCAGGCGAATCCCGTCGTGGGGACTTTACAACGGAATGACAGGCCCCATTCCCTACAGCATAACGAACGGGTTGGAAACAGAAAAAGAAACAGAGCAGATTGTCTTAATTCCCTATGGCTGCACCAACCTGCACATTTCCCAGTTCCCCCTGATACGCCGATGAAATGAAGAAACTTCCCTGCCTGTAGCCAGGAGAAGTGTCCGCTTGTACAATTTTTTTTCACTGGTAGGAGGTCTCCAGGTTGGTTTTAACCTTCCGGACGACTGCGAAAACCTGCCCTGTCATTTTGCAACTAATTGCTCGGAAAAAAATCCCCTGCGCCTGCAGGGGATTCGCAACGACAACGGCAAACCCGTTAGGCTGTTTTCTTCAACGGGGCAATCATTTTTGAAAGGATCGTTTCCCACTGTTTTGCTTTCGCTTCCAGTTCGGCAATCTCGGTGAGATGATTGTCAAAATGTTTATAAAAAACAATTTCTACCGGCTCTTTGTAGGCGACTTCAAAATGGAGTACAATTTCTTCCAGATATTGTTCCGGCTTCCTGGTTTTTAATTCGCCGCTGTTGATGGTGCCGTATTGCTTTTTCACTGAACAGCGGTTGACCGCGAAAAGGTCAATGACCAGCGTGTTGTACACGTTTTCGCTGCTGCGTTTCACCACAACAAGTTTTCGCCGTGCACCATCCAGGCCAAGGATGGCGTCTTTGAGGATTTCCTGGCTCGAGAATGTAAACTGAAGAAGCGAGCCTGCCTGGCTAAACTGGTCAAGTAGATGGTTCATGGCCTTGCGTTTTTGTTTGTTATCAAGATGAACAAGCATAAAGCAAACGGCTGCAACGAGGGCAACCAGGATGGATGCTACAAGTAGTGTCGACATAGACTCAATTTTTGAGGTGATGGATTCATCATCACCGGGATGATGCTTAGACAGATTTTTTTATGTAAGGAAGGATTGAAATCAGCAACAGCGGAAAGGTGACAGGTATGAGTTTATACCAACCGTGGTTTGAAACAAATCCCTGCTCCAAAACAATGGTGTTGAGAAGTACAAACCAAACGACCGCCATGCCGCGTACTGAAATCTGTTTTTGATTTCTGCGCATTGCAAATGATTTAATGGATGAATGACGGAAAGAAGTCAAATGCAAAAAATCCCAAGCCTTGCGGATGGTTAGGCTTGGGCCGATGTTTTAAAGTCCTTAAAACTGGAGAAATAGTACAGTTGAGGGCAAAAAGGAAGAAACTCCGGGAACGACCAGGTGTAACAATCACTCATATCGAGAATCACGAACTCGACCGGATGCGTGTGATGTATCTTGTTTTGTTGACCTGTCATCGTCGACAAACATACGGAAATCCAAAACGGAACAGAACATCCCGGTGAATTTTAGCAAAAGGGAAGGGAAACGTTTCATCGAATTTAAATAGCGGAAAAAGGCAGGACCGATGAGCAAAGCCGGCCGGCCAAACTGGGCCTTTCCCGGTCCCGTTCGAAGCAGTCAGGGCCGGTTCGATGGCCGGCTAATAGAAAAAAATTCAAATTGGTTTGATATTTAACTATTAAATGCTTAACTTTGTGTCCTGTTTATGGCAATGACAAAAAACGATACCTTATCGGCCTTTACAATGTCCATGCGAAAGGCCATGCTGGAGTTCAAATCCTTTTTGCGGAACAAGCTCAAGGAAAGCAATATCGACCTGACCTTCGAAATGCTGCAGGTCCTGATCGAGTTGTGGAAAAAAGACGGGGTGAACCAGCAGGAACTGGCCAATTTGCTGCACAAGGACAAGGCCAGCCTGACCTACCTGATCGACAACCTGTCCAAACGAAAGCTGGTGCAGCGTTTTGAAGATCCCAACGATCGCCGGAATAAGATCATTACCCTTCTGCCCGAAGGCAGCCGGCTGCAGGCAGTCATCCTGCCCTGGATCGACGAGATGTATACCGTAGCCGGAAAAGACATCCCCGTGCAGTTGATTAAGGATGGCATTCTGTTGTTTGAAAAAATACAGTCGAACCTAAATCCTTCGGCGCACAGCTAAAAAAATTTGGCTAAATAGTAAAATGTTTAACGATTAAGTGTTTTACTACTTGGCCTTTTGATGGTAGATGAAACAAAGCAAGATGAAACAAATGAAACTGAAAACCGTGTTACTCTGTATGTTCCTCGGCGCAGCCAGCCTGGCAGGAAATGCCCAGCAAAAGCTGCTGACACTCAGCGAGGCACTTTCCAACGCAGAGGAAAATTATCCTTCCCTGAAGCAAAAGTCACTACTGGAAGAAGCGGGCAGGGAAAATCAAAAGCTGCTCGATGCATCGCTTTATCCGCAGGTAAATGCAACGGGACAGGCAACCTACCAGAGCGAGGTGACGTCGCTGGATATGCCGGGCCTGCCAAAAGGCCTGGGGCAGAAACCCGATAACTATAACATTGGACTGGAAATGCGGCTTCCGCTGACGCAGTTTGGCACTGTAAGAACCCGCAGGCAACTGGAACAGGCGCAGACCGCCATTGGTTTGTCGCAGGTGGACGTTGATTTGCAGCGGCTGCGTGAACGGGTGACAAACCTGATGGGCAATGCCTCATTGCAAAGCGAAAACCTGGGCATTCTCAAACTTCGGTTGCTGGATCTGGATTCGCAACGGAAAAAAGTGGCGGTTGGTGTCGCCAATGGTGCCGTTTTAAAAAGCAATCAACTCGTTTTAGAATCCGAAATCCTGGCCACGCAGCAACGCATCGACGACATCAATGCCACCGTAAAAGGGTTGACCGGTGAATTGGCGATTTTAACCGGGTTAGCCGTAGGTGAAACAACGCGGATGCAGTTGTCGGATGGAATGATGACGGGGCAGGCTGCAAACCGGCCCGAGTTGAAGTTGTTTGAAGCGCAGCGCAATGTTCTCGAAATCCGTTCCGAACTGCTGAAAAAAGAATCGCATCCAAATCTCTATGTCTTCGGGCAGGGCTTTTACGGACGGCCGGGTTACAATTTCTTAAATACAAACCTTCGGACCTATGGCATCGGCGGTCTGGGGCTGAGCTGGAATTTGAACAATCTCTTCACCCAATCCAAGCAACAAAAGATCATAGACCTGAACAAAGAGATCGTCAACAGCCAGCAGGAGACGTTCAACCAGAATCTGCAGGCCTCGTTAACGGAAAAAACGGCGGAGATTGAAAAATACCAAAGCATCATCTCGAAGGATGCGCAGATCGTCAAAAACAGGCAGGAGATCATCCGGGCAGCTGCCAGCCAGTTGGCAAACGGCGTGATCACCTCCACGGAATACCTGCAGGAGTTAAACGCACAAAATGCGGCGCAGTTGAACCTCACCCTTCACCAGGTGCAACTGGCCATTGCCAAAGCACAATACAATACGTTATTGGGATATTAACCGAATTCAATTTCAATACAAAAATGGAAACGAAAAGCAAAGAAACCTCTCTTAGAGAAACACCGGGCAAGAAGAATTATTCACGCTTGCTGATTATCGGCGCTGTGGTACTGGTTGCCGGCTTTTTTGGCCTTAGGGCCTGGCTGCACGGGCAGCACCACGAGTCGACCGACAACGCCCAAATCGACGCCACCATTACCTCCGTACGCAGCGCAGTATCGGGCTTTGTAAAGGAAGTACGGTTTGAAGACAATCAAAAGGTAAAGAAAGGCGATACGCTGGTGATTATCGATAACCGGGATTACCAGGCCAAACTAATGCAGGCCAAGGCGCAGTTGCAAAGTGCCGAAGCGCAAACCGGCGTTTCCCGCGTCACGGCGCAGGCGGCAACCCAAAGTGCAAGTGCTTCATCGCTGAACGCATCGGCCTTGCAGGCCAATATCACCGCCGCCAGCGCACGGCTGAACAAGGCGGAAAAAGAAGTGGACCGCGTGGAGAAAATGTTTACCGAAGGGGCGGCAACACAACAGCAGTTGGATGCGGTGAGGGCCGAATACCAAAGTGCCCGTGCCCAGCACGAAGTGGCCGTGCGCCAGTACCAGGCATCGGCTACGCAAAGCGGCAGTGTGCAGGTCAATGCGCAGGCACAGAAAGAGCAGGTGGGTGTTTCCAATGCCCTCGTGCAGCAACGGCTGGCCGAATTGCAGTTAGCCGAATCGCAACTGGGTTATACCGTGATCGTGGCCCCATTCGACGGCGTGGTGTCAAAAAAAGCTGTAGAAGAAGGCCAGTTGTTGCAGGTCGGACAACCCGTTTGTTCGGCCGTGGAGTCGAATGATTTGTGGGTGACCGCCAATTTCAAGGAAACACAGTTGAACCGTATGCATGTCGGCCAGAAAGTGGACATTGATCTCGATGCCTATCCTTCCCTGAAACTGACGGGAAAAGTCGAATCCATCGGGGCGGCAACAGGTGCCAAATTTTCCCTGCTTCCCCCGGATAATGCAACCGGTAACTACGTGAAAGTCACCCAACGGATCCCGGTACGGATCAAACTGGATAAAACGGCGCAAAAAGACCTTACGCTGACACCGGGACTGAGTGCCAGTGTAGACATAGAAATTAACTAACATGCAGGCACAGCAAACAATCAAATACCCCGAGGGAGCCGAGCGGGCCGTCCTTGTCATAACGGCGATCAGTGCGGCTCTCCTGCAGTTGATCGATACGTCTATCGTCAATGTTTCCCTGCGGGAAATCAGCGGCAGCATCGGTGCGTCAACGACGGAAATTGCATGGACGGTCACCTCGTATGCCATCTCAAACGTAATCATGATCCCGCTGTCGGGCATGATGGGCGACCTCTTCGGACGGAAGCGGTATTTTACCATATCCATTCTCATTTTTACTATTGCCTCGCTGTTTTGCGGGCTGGCAACGTCACTTTGGGGTTTGGTGGCCTGGCGCTTTATCCAGGGCATTGGCGGGGGTGCCCTGCTGACGACCTCGCAAACCATCATCGTGGAAGCCTTTCCACCCGAAAAGGTCAACATTGCCAACGCCATCTTTGGTGTGGGGGTGATCCTCGGACCGACATTTGGTCCGACACTGGGTGGCTTTTTAACCGATAACTATTCCTGGCACTGGATCTTTTTCATCAACGTGCCCATTGGCCTGCTGGCGGCGTATTTGTCGTGGACCTATGTAACAAACCGGCGCGGTGCCAGCAAGCCGAAAAAGATCGACTGGGCCGGGATCGGCTTGTTGGTCGTTGCCGTTGGCTCGCTGCAGTTTGTACTGGAAGAGGGCAGTAGCAAGGATTGGTTTGAGAGCAGGGAAATTTTACTGTTCACCATCATTGCGGCCGCCGGTTTTGTCGGTTTCGTGTGGCGGGAATGGACCTATGAATTCGCAGCAGTCAAGCTCCGGCTGCTAAAAAACTGGAACCTGGCGCTTGGCTCGGTGCTCAACTTCGTGGTGGGAATGATCTTGCTGGCAACGGTCTTCGTGTTCCCGCTCTTTGTGCAAATCGGGTTGGGTTGGACGGCCACAAAGACCGGTAACTTCATGATACCCGGTGCCCTTGCTTCGGCGGTGTCGATGGCCATTGTCGGGCGGCTCCTGACAAAGGGCTACAATCCCAAGGTGATCATGCTCATTGGAACGGCGATGGTTTTTGGCTTCGCTGCCATCATGAGTTTTTCGTCGCCCGATTCAAACGAAGCATTCTTCTTCTGGCCTTTTATCCTGCGCGGATTTGGAATTGGCTTTATGCTTTCGCCGGTCATGTCGCTATCTCTGCAGGGCTTGAAAAGCCTGGACATTCCGCAGGGAGCCGGCTTGAGCAACATGATCCGCCAGTTGGGCGGCGCTGTGGGCATTGCCGTGATGAACGTGATCCTGGTGCACCGCAATGCTTCCAACGACGTCTACCTCCTGCAACATGCCAATATTTACAACGAGCCGTTCCAGGACCGCGTAAACATGCTGACGCAAAACTTCGCCTCCCAGGGCTACTTCCTGGATGATGCACGGCAGATGGCGTATCACCTGACCAATTTGTCCATATTCAAACAACAATCGCTGGTGAGCTACGACAATATTTTCTGGATCGTGGCCCTGGCCGTGCTTTGTTGTGCGCCCATCATCCTTTTGATCCGCAACAACAAATCTGCCGGCACAGCGCCTGTTGATGTGCACCTGGAATAGGAAAAATCGTCGCGTTGTCGCCTGCTGCGTTCGAAAGCCTGGCCGGTGCGGGTAAAATCTTTTAGAACGATTAAAAAAAATTTATGGATACCCTGCTTGTTGCAACTGACCTGGGCACAATGAAAGAGGAAGTGCTGAAGACCGGTTTTGACCTTGCGAAGAAAATGAATGCCCGGGTGCAGTTGGTGGTCATCATCAATAAAAACCTGGAGTATTTTCCGCCCGACAACGGGATGATTTTTTCGGATCAGTGGGCGGCTCGGAAATATTTGGCGGAGCAGGAGCTGGAAGAAATCAAAAACAACCACCCGGTTATTGCCATACAAACGCTTGTCTGTATTGGTGACCCACAGCGTGACATTGTTGAACAGGCGATCGAAGCCAGGGCCACCATGATTGTAATGGGTACGCACGGCAGGGGAAGATTGTACCATGCTCTCATGGGCGGAACGGCGCAATACGTGGTCCGTCATTCCCCGGTACCGGTTTTGGTTGTGCCCTTCAACAAGGGCCGGCATTAAGCCGCCAACAAACAAATTACCGCTGGTAGAAAGAGGACCAATCCCCTAAACGGGGGGGGGTGAAATCAACATGTTTGCAAAGATGTTTATATCTACCCCTTTCGGGGTATGAAGAAGTTCTCAGGCATTCTCCTGCCTGTTCACCGTCTCTTTGATGATCGATGTATACCTGCCGTGATTTTCGTTCACCGGGAACCGAACGGTCACTGTGCAACCTTTTCCAGGTTCACTCTCCAGTAAAAATTCACCGTTAAAAAGGTTGGTTCGGTTGATCATATTGGTGATGCCAATGCCGTTTGCTTTTTGCTTTGGATCGAACCCGATCCCATTATCAGAGATGACCAGGGTAAGCGCATTGGCCGTGCAGGTCAGCCGTACCAGCACGTGGCTGGCTTGGGAATGTTTCAAAACATTGGTCAGCTGCTCCTGGGCGATGCGATAAGTTGCCAGTTGCAAATCTTCATCTATCGCGTCGTTGCAGTGTGGCGGAAGCTCGAGTTCCAATTCCAGTTTCTGCGTCAGGCGTACCGACTCGGCCAGGTCTTTCATCGCTTCTGCAATTTCGACGGTGCCGAAGGATGGCGCTGCCAAGTGTTTGGAGATGCGACGGATTTCGTTGATCGTGTCATTTAAAATAGCCGTGCATTTCGGGAGATATACGTCGAGATCCACCACTCTTGCCGCACACAATTCCGTGTAGAGTTTCGCGGTGGTCAGCACCTGGTTTACATTGTCGTGCAGTTCCCATCCAAGGGTGTTCCGTTCGAGTTCCTGGCTTTTGATGGCCGCCGCTGTAAGCCGCTTGTTCAAGAGGTCACGCTCCTCGTCCAGCTTTTTTTGCAACGCAACTTTTTCCGTGATATCATGGGCAATGCCCACAATTTTTGTGATGCGTCCGGCCTTGTCCTTTACCGGAATCACACGGATTTCGCCAACGCGTTTGCCGGCCGGGTGAACGGCGATCTCGATGTAGTCGACAATCTTCCCGCTCTGCATGGCTTCTGTGTATTTTTCCCTGACCAACTGGTGCGAGGTAACCGGCAACACATCTTCAATGACATTGCCCACGACCTGTTCGGCTTTCAAACCCGTGACATCGGTAAACGCGGTGTTGATGCTTTCGAACCGGAACCGTTCACCGTCTTCGATACTGATCAGCCACATGGGATCGATGGCGCTGTTGTAGATCAGCGAAAGCTGGCCCTGGCTGTGTTCGAGTTTTTGGACAATTTTGTTTAAGTGGGTTGTTTCGTAAACAAAACATAAAAGACTTGTAACCTTGCCGCTGGTATCTTTCAGGGCAGAGTTATACCATTCACAATAAATGACTCGTCCACTTTTCGTATAATTTCGGTTGGTGCAACGGTTACTGCTGATGGTGCCGTCGAGGATTTCCGCAAATTTTTGATGAACCTTTTCCCGGTCTTCTTCAAAAACAAAATGCAGCTGGGAAATTGGCTGGTGCAAGACGTCTGTTTCTTCCCATTCGAAAATTCCCGCTGCCCCGTCCGACCAGTAACTGATTTCCAGGCTGGGTGTCAGGCCAACAATGCCCAACGGGGTGTTCTGCAAATGCTGATAAAAATTCAATTCATCGAAAAAGCCGGGAGTTCTCATTTTACCATTTTTGTGTTTGGAAACAGTGCAGACGATCATTTCTGTTGATTGTCTTCCGAAAGAGGCTTACCGCATTTTAAAATGTACTGAACATTTTTCTTTTCCGACGGAATCACTGGCCTGGAGGTGGCTTATCCATTGAACTTTCGTCGTTGTGCAGCGTTTTGTGTAGGTATCGATAGGGACGTGAATCATGATTGACCAACATTGGCTTGCAGTACAAGCCTTGCATTCGTATGGCAAAGGTACGGAGGCTGGTTTGTGTTTCGCTGCGAAAAACGAATCCGGCTTTCATTGCATAAAGCGGGAGGATATGATGAATTTCATGTTTCCAGCCTGGCCGGTTTGCACAAATGATGTGTACCTTTCTTAGCACAATTTTTTAGAGAACAGAGCCATGCAAAACGGAACAATGATGCAATACTTCCATTGGTACTATCCCAACGATGGAAGTTTATGGAAAAAAGTCAGAGAAGAAGCACCCAGGCTTGCTGCCATTGGAATCAACGCACTGTGGCTGCCGCCAGCCTACAAGGGAACCCAGGGCGCACATTCCATCGGCTACGATGTTTACGATCTCTACGACCTGGGAGAATTCAACAGTAAGGAGTCGGTGCGTACCAAATACGGCACGCGGGACGAATACCTGGCAGCGATACAAGCCTTGCACAACGAAAAGATCCAGGTTTACGTGGACATCGTTGTCAATCATTTGGGCGGCGGCGACGAAACGGAATTGATCCAGGTGCTGCGCATGAATCCCGACAACCGCAACGAAGCCATTGGTGAGCCCTACGACATTGAAGCCTATACGAAATTTACCTATCCGGCACGCAAGGGAAAGTATTCGAATTTCGAATGGAACCATACGTGCTTTTCCGGCGTGGACTACGATCACCTGCGGGGAGAGAACGGCATCTTCAACATCATCAATGAATATGGCCTGGAATGGGAAGAAATGCTGACCGATGAAAAAGGCAACTACGATTACCTGATGTTTTGCGACATTGAATTTCGCAATCCGGCCGTACGGGAAGAATTGAAAACCTGGGGCAAATGGTATTATGAAACAACGCATTTTGACGGCATGCGACTCGATGCTGTCAAACACATCGCCCCGCAGTTTTACAACGAGTGGCTGGCCTACATGCGGGATATGTCCGGCCGCGAACTCTTTGCGGTTGGCGAATACTGGGCGCCGGGCGACCTGCCACTCTTGCTGCGATACATTGAAGCGACAGATGGAAAACTTTCCCTTTTTGATGCCGCCCTGCATCATCGCCTCCATACAGCCTCCAAACAGGGACGTGACTACGATCTCCGCACCATTTTCGATGATACGCTGGTGGCAACGATGCCGCACCTGGCCGTGACATTGGTGGCCAACCACGACACGCAACCCTTACAAGCCCTGGAAGCTCCCGTTGAGCCCTGGTTCAAACCGATTGCCTACGCACTGATCCTGCTGCGGGAAAAAGGCTATCCCTGTATTTTTTATCCCGACCTGTACAGTGCCGAGTACACCGACAAAGGCCAGGATGGAAACGATTACCACATCGTGATGCCTTCCCTGGCAAGCCTGCCGCTGTTATGCAAGTTGCGCAAAGAAGCATCCTATGGAGCGCAGCACGACTATTTTGATCACCCGAATTGCGTGGGCTGGACAAGGGAAGGCGACGAGGCAGTGCCGGACAGCGGCTGCGCCGTGGTTGTATCGAATGGAGATCCGGGCAGCAAGCAGATGTTCGTTGGCTTGCACCAGGCCGGCAAAACATTCGTCGATGCCCTGCAGCACGAAACCCAGGAGATCCTGATCGGGGAAAATGGTGAAGCGGAATTTTATTGCCCGGGCGGATCGTTATCCGTCTGGGTCAGCAAGGACCTGCTTCCGCGGCTGGCCATCGGTTAGCCCTCGCCGGACACAGGTATCAGGATCTCTGTCGTTCGCAAGAAGCAGGTTGCAACTGAAGCCTGGTGGCAGCAAAGCGGCAGAAAATGAGACTAGAAACATCCAATTAAATCGTTTGGTAATTCGTACTTTTCGGCACGATTACCTTAACCATGCAAGCAACTTCTTTTGGCAGGCAGCCATCTGTACCCGAATTTTTGGCCGGTGGCGGTGAAATGGGAGAACGAATTAGAAACCACGACTGGTCGAAAACGCCGCTGGGTCCTGTCGAAACATGGCCGCAAAGTCTTCGCACCTGTCTTCGCATCATGCTCACGTCCCGCCAGCCCATTTGGATTGGCTGGGGCAAAGACCTGATCAAGTTTTACAACGATCCCTATAAAGCCATTGTCGGTGGCAAACATCCCTGGGCACTGGGACAACCCGCATCCGTGGTGTGGAAAGATATCTGGAAAGACATTGAGCCCATGCTCCGGCAGGTCATGGAAAAAGACGAGGGCACTTATGTAGAGTCGCAGTTACTGATCATGGAGCGCAACGGCTATGCAGAAGAAACCTACTATACGTTTTCCTACACGCCCATCCCCGGCGACGACGGCCGTACGGCCGGGATGTTTTGTGCCAATACCGACGACACGGACAAGATCATCAGCGAACGGCAGCTCCGCACATTAACACACCTGGGCAAACGGCTGGCCGATTGCAAAAGCAGCCGCGAGGTCATCGAAAAAACCATCGCTACCCTGACGGAGAATCCGCATGATTTCCCCTTTGCGCTCTTCCGGCTGGTTCGGGATGGAAAGGCCGTCCTCGAGCATTCGACGCCGTTGGGTGCAGCCGAAAAGATTATCCAAAAGGAGGTGGACCTGTCCGGTGGCAGTCCGATCACCTTGGCTATTAACAAGACCCTGTCGCTACGGCAGCCACAGGTCTATGAGGGCTTGAAAAAAGATTTTGGAGAGTTGCCTAAAGGAACCTGGGAAGTTCCGCCCAACAAGTGCATCGTAATACCGATTTTACAGGCGGGGATGAAAGACATTCACGGCATGTTGATAGTGGGTATAAATCCCTACCGCCTGCTCGACGAAAAGTACAGCAGTTTCTTCTCGCTCATCGCCGACCAGATTGCAACCTCCTTTTCCGAAGTTCACGTGTTGGAAGAAGAAAGAAAACGCGCCGAAGCGCTGGCCGAAATCGACCGGGCCAAAACAACCTTTTTTTCCAATATCAGTCACGAGTTCAGAACGCCACTCACCCTGCTGCTGGGTCCCATTGAAGAAATCTTACACGATCCCGCAACGATTTCGGATAACAAGGTCCGTGCGGATGTCGCTTTTCGCAATGCACTTCGCATGCAACGACTGGTGAACACGCTGCTGGAATTTTCCCGCATCGAGGCCGGCAGGGTGGAAGGTCGATACAGCCTTGTAGATATTTGTCTGTTTACGAAGGAACTGGCAAGCACCTTTCGATCGGCGATCGAAAAAGCCGGCCTGCAGTTGCACTTCAGCTGCACGAACGTGAAAGCCAATGTATATGTCGACCCGGATATGTGGGAAAAGATTGTCTTGAACCTTCTTTCCAATGCTTTTAAATACACCAGGGAAGGGCAGATCGCCATACGGGTGGCCGAAGTGAATGCCAGGCTGGAGCTGTCAGTTTCCGATACGGGAGTGGGCATTCCGGAAGACCAAAAAAGCAAAATTTTCGACCGATTTCACCGCATCGAAAACATCCAGGGAAGAAGCCAGGAAGGAACCGGTATTGGCCTTGCCCTGGTGAAAGAACTGGTGAAATTGCATGGCGGCACCATCAGCGTCGACAGCCAGCCGGGGAAGGGCTCCATATTCACGGTTTCCATTCCAACCGGCAAGGCGCACCTGCCGGCGGATAAGATTGTAGGGCAGGAAGGCAATGTCTCGCTTTCGCAGACAGCCGTTTCCTTTGTGGAAGAGGCGAAGAAATGGCTTCCGGCCGAAGAGGCAGCAGTTGAAGCAGAGGTGAACGAAGACAGTTTTTCTTATCAGCAGAACAAATCCGGAAAGAAATACAAAGTGCTGCTAGCCGATGACAATGCGGATATGCGGGATTATGTGCGAAGGCTGCTTACACCGCAGTTTGATATAACGACCGCTGTGGATGGTGAAGATGCTTTCCGCAAATTAATGCAGGACAAACCTGATCTCTTACTTTCCGATATCATGATGCCGCGACTGGATGGAATCGGCCTGCTTCAAAAAATACGCAGGCATCCGGATGTGAAAACGCTACCGGTTGTCTTTTTGTCGGCACGGGCCGGCGAAGAAGCAAAGGTGGAGGGACTGGAAGCCGGCGCCGATGACTATCTGGTAAAACCGTTTTCTGCAAAGGAGCTGCTGGCAAGAGTGGATACCAATATCAAGATCGCTGAAAGCCGGAAGGCTGCGGAGAACAATTTGCGGAATAGTCTCCTACAATCACCCGTTGCCATGGCAATTTTGCGGGGCAACGATTTTGTGATTGAATTGGCCAATACAAAGGCGCTCGAATTGTGGGGCAAATCGTATGAAGAAGTGATGAACAAACCTGCCCTGGAAGCCTTTGCCGAATTACAGGGACAGGGCTTCGAAGAAATATTTAATGGCGTTTTCAGCGGCACCGGGTTTAAGGCAAATGAAATGCCGTTGACACTGATCCGCCACGGAAAGCCCGAAAACCGGTTCATCAATTTTATTTATGAGCCGTTGCGCAACACCACCGGCGAGGTAGAAGGAATCATTGCCGTGGGAATCGATGTAACCGATCAGGTGATAGCCCGGAGAAAGATCGAGCAAAGTGAAAAAGAACTGGCTGAACTGGCCAATGCGGTGCCGCAACTGGTTTGGGTAGCGGAAGCCGATGGCCGGGTGATTTATTACAACGACCGCATCACCGAAGTGGCAGGCGCTCATAAAAAAGAAGACGGTAGTTGGTTCTGGCAGGGGCTTACGCATCCCGACGACACAGCGGCCACAGAACAGGCCTGGAGAAAAGCGGTGAAAAACGGGACCGTTTACCAGGTGGAGCACCGGATCCAGATGAACGATGGTACTTATCGCTGGTATTTGAGCCGCGGCCTGCCTTTCAGGAACGAAAACGGGACGATCGTGAAATGGTTTGGGAGCGCAACCGATATTCATGCAGCAAAAGAGCAGGCAACCATACTGGAAGAAGAGGTGAGAAAAAGAACCGCGGAACTGTCGGAGTTGAACCTTTCCCTGCAACGATCCAACAACGAGTTGCAGCAGTTTGCCCACGTCGCCAGTCATGACCTGAAAGAACCCCTGCGCAAGATCAAAACCTTTACGGGGCGCCTGGCCGATGACCCGGAAAATTCACTCTCGGAAAAATCCCGCACCTTTTTGCAAAAGATCAACTCAGCCTCGGATCGCATGGTTGCCATGGTGGAAGGCGTGCTCAATTATTCTGTGATCAATACCAGTGAGCAGGTCATCGAGCCGGTTTCGCTGGAAACGGTTTTGCAAAGCATCGAAACCGATTTGGAGATCCTGGTCTCACAGAAAAAAGCAGTGATCCGGTACGAAAACCTGCCGGTGGTGGATGGGTCGTTTGTCTTACTTTACCAGTTGTTTTACAACCTCGTGAACAACTCTCTTAAATTTTCCAAACCCGACGTGCCGCCGGACATGCGCATTGGTGCGGAAAGCTTCCAGGCTGCCGGTGAAGAATGGATCAGCATCCGCGTGGACGACAACGGGATTGGCTTTGACCAGGCCTACGCGGAAAAGATTTTTGAAAGCTTTACCCGCCTGAATTCCAAAGATCATTTTGAAGGAACGGGGCTGGGTCTCTCGCTTTGCAAGCGGATCGTCGAACGCCACGGTGGATCGATCGAGGCAACGGGAAGGCCGGGGCAGGGCGCTTCCTTCCTGATCCGCCTTCCTGCCAGGCAAACGAAAAAAGCAATCTGACAGAAAAGGTCGGCCGAAACAGGCTGCGCTTACTGGATTTCGATGTGAATAAAAAAACTCCCAACAGGCGGTTGGGAGTTGCAGTTTAAAAAGAAAGGTAAGCTTACTGGAGGAGCACTTTGGTTTGCTGGGTGCCCTTGTCGCTGACCACTCTGATCAGGTAAAGGCCTTTGGCTTTGCCTGCGAGGTCCACCTCCACTACACTGGTTTGTTCACCATTAAGGGTTCTTTGTTGCAGTACGGTGCCTCTTGCATCTACCACCTGTAGTTGTATACGTGGAGCCTTGATTCGGCCCAGCTGCACCTGGAAGCGTCCTTGCGAAGGATTGGGATAAGCTTGCAGGGTAGCTACTCCTTCTTTGGCTTGTGCACCTCTGGCAGCTGGACGAGCAGTGGCAACTGTGGCACAAGGGCCATAGTAATCCTTCCGTACTTCTCTTGTGACAATGGCACTTTCGGTTCCGTAAGCATCCTTCAGCCGCAGCTGGTAAGTTCCGGCAGCCAGGTTCTGGAAGGTGTAGCCGGTTGCGGGACCTTCTACATACGTCACTCCACCGTCTAGGGAGTACTGGAAGGGTGCTGCCCCGCAGGTGGGGATGATGGAGATGTTGCCGTCATTAGCGCCACAGCTGGCATCGAGCACAATGGTGCCGTCGTTACGGAACAGCGGACCGCCGTAGAATTTGCGCACCTCACGGGTTATGACGGCACTCTCGCAACCGCCTGCATCTTTCAGCCGCAACTGGTACGTGCCCGGTGCCAGGTTCATAAAGGAATAACCGGCAGCAGGGCCGTCCACATACGTGGCGCCGCCGTTGATAGAATACATAAACGGTGCAGAGCCCGAGGTGGGAATAAGGGAGATCAGCCCGTCATTGCCGGTGCAGGAGGCATCCAGCACAATGGTCAGGTCATTTTTGAAAGTGGGTGCAACGCAATCACCCGCTGCACCAAGAAGGATTTGTGCCCGGATCTCGCCGCCGGGCAACGTCGAGGTATGAATATTCGAATACATCAATCCCTGCATCAGGTATCCTTCCTGTGTTTCGCTCAACATATCGGTGTGTGTATACGTTCCCGCTGTCACACCTGTCGGGAAGCCGGCATGCGGAATGATGACGGGTGCAGATTGTGTTGGAGGCGCAGGAGCATGGAAATGCGCTGCCGTGCTGTTGGCAGTCAGGCCACGGAAATGAATGGTGTACGAGATCATGTTCGTGACTTTATTGTACGAGCCATAGATCACGCCAATGGCAGGTGAAGCATTGGGCGGCACTTCATTGGAGCCCCTGTACACACTGACAAAAGGATAGGTGGTGGCATCCAGGACAGTTGGGTTGAGCTGGGCCTTTATTTCGCCGCCCGGCAACGCCGTGGTGTGAATATTCGAATACACCTGCCCGTTGAGCAACCAGGCCTCCTGGGCGTCTGAGAGGATATCGGTGTGCGAATAAACACCGGACGTTACACCGGTCGGGAATCCGGCATGCGGAATGATAACCGGTGCGGAAAAACCGGGAAGGGCCGGCGCATGGAAATGGGCGGCAATGGAAGGAGCACTAAGCCCGTTAAAAAAAATGGTGTAGGTCAACGTGTTGGTGACATCATTGTAGGTGCCGGCAATGATTCCCGACGCTATGGAAGCGTTTGGCGGCACTTCATTGGCACCGCTGTAGGTGCTGCTAAACCAATAATTGTTGGCTCTGGCGCTGAAGCTAAGCAGGAATAAGCCGGTAAAAAAACTAAGAACTGTTTTGTGTAAAAGAACGTTTGGTAGGTAACTTTTTTTCATAACCATCATTGTTAAGGTAAAAAATGACGGTTTCCCAAGGACCTGAAGTTTGCCGTTCTCAACGGGGTGCCGGGTCTTTAAAATTAATTATTTTCTTAACCTGTTGAAAGGTGACCTTTCCTGAGTCAACGCGCAGTGCGGGATCGTAACCGCTGGATTATTTTAATGACGGTGCTTTATTCTCACAAACCAGCCTGCAAGGGATGGGAAACAGGCTATATTTACGTTTGTTCAAAAAAGAAAGAAAGTTTTAATCAAAGGCCATGAATGTTCTCGACCTGTCCGCCACCCTTGGGTTGATGGCAACCATTTCACTGACACTGAACATGCTCCTGGGCATGCTGCTCGGAACGGCATACAGAAAAAGCCGGCTGTGGAAAAAACTACCGCCGGGCCTCCGCCGGATCCGCCTTTTCACCTTGCACAACTGGACCGCCTACCTTTCACTAACCCTGGTTTTGTTGCACCCTGTTTTACTCCTGTTTGACGCATCCACAAAATTCAAAGCTATCGACCTTGTCTTTCCCCTTCATGCCCCCACGCAGCGCTGGGCGGTAGCGGTAGGCACGGTTTCGCTTTTTATAGTAGTAGGGATTGTACTCTCTTCCCAAAAAGCCCTGCGGGTAAAACTGGGCTACCGGGGCTGGAAAAATCTTCACCTGCTTTCATATGCCGCGGCCATTTTGTTTTTTGTTCACGGGATCGCACTGGACCCCTTGCTGAAAGACCGGCCGGTTGATTTTCTGGATGCGGAAAAAGCCGTATCTGAACTCTGTGCACTGGTCTTGCTGGCTGCAACCTTGCTGCGGTTCCGTTATTATCGCCGAACGGCAAAGGCCGGCCACCACAAGTGATTCCATCCGGACGGCGCCGGGAAGACCCAACGTTCTTGCGAAAGCAGGTTGCGCTTCTTTCCGCCCAATCTTTAGTTCAAAAACAGAGCACGGCCCTGAACAGGATCAGTGGAAGAATTCAACAACACCCAATCAGGTGTTAGCGCCATTATTCAGAAATTACGTGCAATTACTGCGAAGGACGGCTAAAGGCGAGCTGAGTTGTCCCGATCTCCCAGCTGAAAGGAGCAGGATTCTCACGACTGGCCTCTGCGGGGTTTACGACTACCGCACGGAAATCATTGCAGGCAAAACCTGTTTCTTTTTCCGAGCAATCACAATGCACAGTCAGGTCGGAAATGTTGATTTCCCAATGCTTGGCTTTGGAATATTTCCGGAAAGCCGTCAGGTAAACGAAACTTGGAAATTTAAGTGTAGTTGTTTTCACGTCTTTTGCTTTTTTTTCATAAGGCCTCACAGGGGATATCAGCAGCAAAAAGACCTTTCAACGGATATATTGGTTTTCGAATGGTCGGGAAATAAAGATAAAAAATTTCAGGAAGCATCCAATAACGATTTCTGCCCAACTGAAATATTCTTTCTATCACGATCAACTTCTCCGCGGTTGTTTTCATCTTTTTCGTATCCTGTTCAACAACGACAGGCTAAAACATAGCCCTTCGTTGTTGGTCATGTGGAAATCTACGATTGCCACCTGGCTCAGGATCCTGTTAGAACAAAAACAGCCGGTGACACATAACAGCAATTTTTGTTCCGCACCTTTCCTTCCACAAAATGTGAAATCCGGTTGCCCCTCTACGTCACAGGCGTGGAAAATGCCGGTGCTTCTGCCGATCCAAACCTCCGCCGGCCGAAGCCGTTCCAAAAAGGATGGCGCTCATTTCTGAAAAAAAATTAGCTTCCGGTTACAATTTTCATTTTTCAGCGTACAAATGATGGTATTGAGAAAAGAAATGTTCACCGATGCAGAGATCATTCGCAACCTGGCCAATGACCAGGAGAGCTCTGCAACGATCCGCCAACTGTATCGTGAGAACTTTGACTTGCTGAGCCGCTACGTTCAGAACAACAGCGGCAGCGAACAGGATGCCGAAGATATCTTCCAGGAAGTGATGGTAGCTTTTATTCAATTGCTCAAAGCGGGGCGGTTTAGGGGCGAATCCAGCATCCGCACATTTCTTTTTTCGCTCAACAAAAACATTTGGCTCAACGAACTGAAGCGACGGGGACGGGCCAGCAAACGCGAAGAGAAATACGAAAAAAACATGAACAGGGAAGTCCAAACCGCCGACATTGCCATGGAACTTCAGCAAACCCGCAGTGAACTGCTGAATACACTGGAGGCACTGGGCGAAAATTGTAAAAAAATCCTCCTGCTTTTTTACTACGAAAATAAAAGCATGAAGGAAATGGTGGGAGAGCTGCCGTACGAAAACGAGCAGGTGGTCCGCAACAAAAAAAGCAAATGCCTGAAAAAGCTGGCAGAACTGGTGAAAGGGAATCCGCTTCTTTACGATCAACTGAAAAACTTCGTCCATGAGTAATTCTGTACACAACGAGGATCTGCTGGTACGCTATATTGACGGCGAACTCTCTGCCACAGAGAAGGCAGCGGTCGAAGTCCGGCTGAAAAACGATGCGGTTTTTCGTGAACAATACCAAAACCTGCAGGTAGCCCTCCAGGCAATCCGCCAACTGGGTACCCGGCAACAGGTAGAAACCATTCACCACGAAATGATGCAGGAGCTGAAGGGAAAAAAGGCACCTGCAAAGGTCGTGCGCCTTTCCCGGGCTGTTCGCTATACGATGGCCGTTGCTGCCTCTATCCTGGTTCTGTTCGTTGGTGTGCGGCTTTACCTGGCCACACAGCAATCACCCGACAGGATCTACAACGAAACTTTTGTGGATTTCAACGTGGCCAATGCACGCAGTTCGGCAAACCAGCTTTCACAGATCGAAACACTTTACCAGAACAAAGATTTCCGTGGTGTTGCGGCTACGACCCGTGCCGTCTCCCTGTCGGCTAAAGACAGCCTGCTGATTGGCCTGTCTTACCTTCATACGGAAGACTGGCAGGCTGCTGCCCGGTGGTTTCATACCGTTTCCGTAACGGAAAATGAATACCGGCAGGATGCCGAGTTTTACCTGGCCCTGGCCTATCTCAAGACAAAAGAATTTGCAAAAGCGCAAACATTGTTTCAGCGCATTTACAATAACCCGGCGCATATTTACCACGAACAGGTTTCGGCTGATCTTCTTGCCGACGTAAAAAAGCTGGAGAGTCACTGATAACTTGAGCAGTCTCACCTTGTTTTTCGAAACCGGGAATAAAACAAAGCACCGAAAAACAGCAACAGCCCTGCGCCGGCCAGCCATGGCCAGAACGGCCGCGTGTCTTCCTGTACATTGCCGATGAACACCAGGTGCGACCAGTAAAACGGGTGTTTTAACCGCGGGTGAATGCTGCGGTCGGAAAGATAATCCTTCTTGGCCCGCTGTACGGCTTGCGCAATGGATAACCCTTCGTCCAGGTGCCGGTGAATGCGGGCCGTGAGATAGGCCGTGGAAAAGTCGTGGGCCTTCCACAAAGTGGTGACCACGTTGGCACAACCGGCGTAGCGAAAAGCCCGGCTTAAACTCATCACACCTTCGCCCTTTACCAGTTGTCCCGAACCCGTTTCGCAGGCACTCAGCATTACCAGTTGGGTATGCTGCAGCGGCAGGTTATAGATTTCCTGGGCATACAACAGGTGATCGCTGGTTTGCGGAGAAAACGCGATATAGGAAAGGTTGTCTTTTTCGCTGTTGACAACGGCATGGGTGGCCAGGTGCACCAGTTTGTAGGAGCCGCATTGCTGGAGAAAGCGGGCCTTTGTGGCAGCTGTATCGAAAAAGGATTGCCCTTGGAGGCCTTCAATTTCTTCCCGCGAATGCGGCAATTGCGAAAATCCCTTTGCCGCCTGCCGGCTGAACGGGGCAAACGAAAGCACCGCCGCATCTTCCAGGTTGTTTTTTTCTTTTTTCAACAGGGCAGATGAGTACTGGTATTGCACGGCCATGTCTTCTACGAGGTAGCGGCCACCCTTGTTTCGCAGGGCTTCAAATGGCAGGTAATTCAGCACATCATCCGGGATGATGATCAGTACTTTGACACCCTGTAACGGAACACCATCAAACAATAGCGAAAAAAGACCCGGTGAAGATGACTGCGCTGTCGTGTTGTCCGGATCTTTCAGGTAATGGAGATAATTGGCAAAGGTTTCGGCAAAATGGTCGGGCAGGCTTCGCTGCAGGCAGCGAAGGCTATCTTTCCGGATGGTCAGGATGGTGAGCAGGCTGTCCGATAAATGGTAAGAAACCATCGCGGTGTTTTTATCAAGCACTTCTTTTTGCAGGGTGGAAATGGACGGTATGCTGGTTTCCTTTCCCGCTGTTTGCCGGTTCACCTCGTCCTGCACCTTGCTCAACTGGATCTCTTTATCGCGAATACCCTGGTTGAGTGCCGCCAGTTGCGCACTGTCGGTGACCTGCGCCGCACGGATAGACGAAAGCGTGATCGCTGATTTCAGTTCCTGTTCTTTTTGCAGCAGGGGTGAATGGCTTCGTCCCAACTCGTCGCTGAGCTGCCGGCTTAAAACGAGCGCCGTCGCCTTATTTTGCTGGTCAAACAGGTACAGGTCTTCAAGAAAACTGCTGTTCTTCGTGCGGCGGTACAGTTCATATGCAATGGCTATGGGCTTCACGTGCAGCGTCGAGCGGATCTTCGAAAGAAACAGCCGGGCTTCATCACTTTCATAGGTTCCTTCCACATAGGCAATCAGGCGAAACGCCGATTGATAAGTGGCCAGTTCTTCCCTTGCCGCGGCAAGGCTATCGGTTTGCCGGTAAACAAAATGCCAGGCATCGGCCTTGGCCACCAGTGCCTGGAACAAATTGATATAGGAAAATACACCGGAAAACCGGATGGGGTTGCGGTGTATATCCGGCGAGGTAAAGGAAGGATAAAACTGCCGGATGGATTCCTGGTAAAACGCTAACGCTTCCCTGTACCGGCCAAAATGCACGGCAGAAAGCCCCAGGCTTTTCAGTGTCAGGCCGTGGCCGATCGGATCGCTGTTCTTGCCCAGCGATTGGTAGGTTTGAAGTGCTTTGTTATAATACGCAGTGGCCGAGTCGTAGCGCTGCTCGCTGAAAAACGCATCGCCCATGCTGTTATATAGGCGGATGGC
The DNA here is from genome assembly GCF_003628535.1 of Flavisolibacter nicotianae. Lineage (GTDB taxonomy): Bacteria > Bacteroidota > Bacteroidia > Chitinophagales > Chitinophagaceae > Flavisolibacter > Flavisolibacter nicotianae. The sequence goes on along the minus strand of NZ_RBCI01000004.1, from coordinate 464,827 downwards.
TTTGTTATAACCCGGCCCGATCTTCCGGAAGAAAAACAGGGCTTTTTCCGCCGCACCCAGCGACAGGTTCAGCGACCCGAGGTTATGGTAAATTTCACGGGTCATGATGTTTAGCGGGAGCAGCTTTTGGTAGATGGTGTTCGCCTCGTCGTATTCTTCCAGCTTCAGCAGGATCTGCGCCAGGTTGATGTGGTAGTTGACATAAAGATTGTCGTACGCTTCATTGTCGGGACGCAGCACTTCAATGGCTTTTTGAAAATAATTGCGGGCCTGCCGGTAGTTGCCTCTTTCGTAATAAAGCACACCCACGATGTTGTACAGCCGTTCGCCTTCCGGCAGGGCGTTGTTGTATTTTTTCTGGATCGACTCGGCGACCGTGAAATACTGCAGTGCCGAATCAAATTTGTTTTGCGTGTAATAGATAATGCCGGCGTAGAGATAAGGCTTGAAGAAAACCGAGTCGGGCAATTGCCGCTGCTTTTTAACGGCCAGCGCTGCATTGTAAAAATGCACGGCCTCGGAAAAATTCTCAAAATAGTGCTGCAGTTCCCCCACCTTAAACGCTGTGTAAAAACGGAGCGAGTCGAAGCGTGAATCGTTGGGCAGCAGGGGATACAGTCGCTGGAATTTCCGGAGGGCGGAGGCATTGAACCGGTCTTCGTCCTGTGCACCCGCATTTTGGCGTCGGCCAGCCAATGTAGCACTGTCATAATCTGCCTGCGCTTCGCTGTATTGCTGCGCCATTGCCGCAACCGTTGGTGCAACTTGCTGTGAACGGGAAAGAAAAAGGCCGGCCAGGAGCAGGGCCAGGAAAAATGGGCCTCGCAATGCAGTGCTTCTCACACGCTAAAAATAACTCAATTGCCAACAATCACCACACAGGGTGGACGCGGCTTGGATAACGAAAGATCGCTGGGAAGGCTGCTGTCAAAGGTTCCATCGGTCGATGGTATGTAACCCGTGCGAAGGCCGAGGGTCATGGTTTGGTGTGCCTGCATCAATTGACTGACATTGCTCGGCACTTCGCTGATCGTGTGATAGTAATAAAGAAGGATATCAATGCTGTTGAGGGCACCGACGCTTTTATCATTGATCGCATATTTGATCGTGGCCTTTTTCCACCCGGTGCTGCCGGCCTGTTTGGTGAAATATCCCCGGCGCATGCACTCGCGGATGTTGATTTGTCCATTGGCCGGGTTGATAGCAAAATCGTTGCTATGCTGCAGGTCGTAATTGCCCGACGGAATGGCCTTTGCCGGGTCGGCATTGTAAATCGGTGAAATGATCGAGTCGTTTTGCGCCAGCTGGTAAAACTTGTCGATATACGTAAGCCCGGAAAGCAGGATCATCGTGGAATCGGTTTCGCCCGACGCCGCCGACCGGAATTTGATCTTATACCAAAGCCCTGTTTGACTGTTGCCGTCGTTGCCCGGAACATCGACGGTGATGGCACCCGTGGCTGGGTCGATCTTCAGGTTGTCGGGATAGGCAGAATAGGTGCCGGCTTTGGTTTGGGTGGGAGAAATGCTGTACGCCGAATTTCTCAGGTAGAAAATCGAATCGCCGTAGCTGAGTCTTGTATTGCCGGCAATGGGATGTACAATAGCGGTGTCTTTTTTACTGCAGTGCGAGAACAGTAGCAGGTAGCAAGCCACAAAAAACAAAACGAGCAGGCGTTTCATGAAAGCTTTCGTTTACGGTAATTCAAATATACAAAATAGAATCCGGGTCAAAAGCAGTGGAATGGCAGGATGTATGACAAATTGCATTTCGCTGCGGTTGGCGAAGACGCCAACAAAGGAACCTAAGCGGCGACTGCTGCAATTTTCCATACACCGGTTTTGCGGATTGTGCTTTTGATACCCGATATGTCACCGCGTCTTCCTAAATTGTAACCGGCATGTTGAAAATTGGAATCATCAGGGAAGGAAAAATACCCGCCGACAACCGGGTGGCACTGACGCCGGCACAATGCAAATGGCTGCAAACCACCTATCCGGGTTGCCAGGTAATTGTGGAGCGGTCGTCCGGCCGCTGTTTCAGCGACCGCGAGTACAGGATGCAAAAAATAGCCGTGGCCGACAGCGTGGCCGACTGCGATATTTTACTGGGAATAAAAGAAGTTCCGCCGCACGACGTCGTGCCGGGCAAAAAATACCTTTTCTTTTCCCATACCTGTAAAAAGCAGCCACACAACCAAAAGCTCCTGCAAACGCTGATCGAAAAAGGATGTACGCTCATCGACTACGAATGCCTGCGCCACGATGACGGCCAGCGCATCATTGGTTTTGGTTTTTTTGCCGGCGTCGTAGGGGCGCACAACGGGATGATGGCCTATGGCACAAGAACCGGGGCCTATCACCTCGAGCGGGTTTACAAACAAAAAGATTTTCAATCGCTCATCCATACATATTTCGGACTGAAGCTGCCTAATTGCAAGATCGCCGTCACGGGTTCGGGCCGGGTGGCCCACGGCGTGCTCGAAATCATGAATCTGTTGGGCGTGACAGAAGTGGAAAAAGAAGACTATGTGGCAAGAGAATTCGACTACCCCGTTTACCTGCACCTCAAAGGCGCAGACCTTTACCGGCACAAAGAGACTGGGACATATAACCGGGATGCGTTTCACCACAAACCACAGGAATACGAATGTCTTTTTTCCCGCTATACCGCACACACCGATGTGCTGATGAACGGGGTATACTGGGACAAAGGCGTACCGCGTCTTTTTGAAAGAGAAGCCATTTCTGATCCCTCGTTCCGCATCGCTACCATTGCCGACATTACCGACGACTGCAACGGTTCTGTTCCCATCAACGCCGGCGACCAAACTATTGAAGACCCGGTGTATGGCATCGACAGAATGAGCTTCCAAAAAACAGCGCCTTACATGCCCAACAGCATCGACGTAATGGCCGTTGGCAACCTTCCCAATGAATTGCCCCGCGATGCATCCAAATACTTTGGCGAACAGCTGATCAAATACATCCTGCCGGATTTGCTGCAGGGTTCTTCACCAGTCATCGAAAGGGCAACGATTGTAAACGCGGGCAAACTGACGGCGCCCTACGACTACCTCTGTGAATATGCGTCCGGTAAAATCGGCACCGCCATCTAAAAAGAAAAGCACACGGCTGATGACCGTGTGCCCATATAAGTTTTTGAAGGTTGTTGCTACAGGTGCAATACATCATCCATGGTGAACACCCCTTTCTTGCCGGCCAGAAATTCCGCGGCCAGCACGGCGCCCAGCGCAAACCCTTTCCGGCTGTGCGCCGTATGAATGATTTCAATATCGTCCACCTCCGACGAATATTTCACATGGTGCGTTCCGGGTGCCGGGTCGATCCGCTCGCTGAGAATGGCGAGTTCCTGATCGTTTTCGGCAGGCCGGTTCACCCAGGCTTTTTTGCGGTCAATTTGCTGGAGCACCTGCTCGGCCAGTGTGACGGCCGTGCCGCTGGGCGAATCCAGTTTTTGCGTGTGGTGCACTTCTTTCAGCGCAACCTCGTAACCGGGCTGTGAGGCCATCAGGCGTGCCAGCAGCTTGTTCACCTGGAAAAAGATATTGACGCCGATGCTAAAATTGCTGGCATGCAGGAAGGCGCCACCTTTTTGCAGGCAATAGTCCTTTGCTTCAGGCAGGTGCTGGTTCCAACCCGTAGACCCGCTTACCACCGGCACACCAAAGTCGAGACAGCGCCGCACATTGGCAAAGGCACTTTCGGGTGCGGTAAATTCAATGGCCACATCCGCAGCGGCCATTTTTTCCGCCGTAAAATCCTCGGTGTTGTCGATGTTGATTTTTAGAACAACGGAGTGGCCGCGTTGCAGGGCGATCTCTTCGATCATGTGTCCCATTTTGCCGTAACCGATAAGCGCTATATTCATTGAATCAGTGATTAAGTTGGGAAATGCTGGCACGAAATACTGGATTTTTTTCCAATTGAAAACACGAAGGCAGGCAAATTGCCCGAATGACCTGTCTCCATAGAAAACCCGGTCTTTTATCAAATGGAAGGAAAGAAGTTTAGTTTGAAAGGGAAAAGGCAGGAAACAGAACCGGGAACGATGCGTGCAATTCGTTCTAGTTCGTGTGATTCCTCTTTTTGTTAAACGCCAGGATGAAACTCAACCCCGTGGTACCGGCCATCTGGCTCGGCCCGAACTTGAGCTTGAAACTGAGATCGGGATTTACGTCGAACAGTTTGAGGTGTGCGTCCACTGTCGCGTCCACAACATTCAATCCCCAAAACACGAGGAAGAATAGAACCGAATAGTCAATATTGCTGCGAAACTCATCGCGGTAAAGCCGTAGCGAATTGGCATCGTAATTCAGGTAAATGGGTTTGATCAGCCAATAATCGGTCGAGTCGCGGAACGGTCCCGGCTTGGTTGGATCATACGCCGGCAGGGCTGCTTTGTATTTTGCCTGGTAGGCAAACCGGAGTTCGCGGTAGGTCTTTAAATTATAGATAAATACGGCAGCCGTGGTGCCAAGCGCTCCATACACCAGCGGTATCTTCCAGTATTTTTTATTGTAGGCCTGTCCCCAGCCGGGGATAAGGGCCGAGCGGATCGTTGCCTTCCGCGGTGAAAACTTTTTTCGCAGCGAGTCCGCTTTAGCCTTGTTGGAAAGCGGGGGAGCGTTTTTCACCAGCGTGTCAACGGGAACGGGGCGCTTCGTGGTGTCGGTTTGCGCAAAACAGGCCGCGCAAACCAGGCAACACAAAACCGTATAAAAGGCCCGTTTAGTCAATGGTCACGTTCATTTGATCCAACAACTTGTTCATCTCTTTCAGCGAATAATATTCAAAGGTAATGGCGCCGGTGCCGTCCTTGCTGTGACGCAGCTTCACTTTCGTGCCGAAATGGGAGGCCAGTTTGTCTTCAACTTTTTTATAAGCCGGTGGCAGTGTGTCTGCGGGTTTTTTCTCTTCCTTTTCCTTGTACAGGTTGCGCACCAGGTTTTCCGTTTGCCGCACCGAAAGTCCCTTGGCCTTGATTTCTTCAAAAATATAAAGCTGCTTGTCGATGGTGTCCACGTTGATCAGGGCACGGGCATGACCCATGCTGATCTCGCCGTTGCGCACCGCGATCTGGATATCGGGCGGCAGTTTTAGCAGGCGGATGTAATTGGTCACCGTGCTCCGGTCTTTGCCCATGCGTTCGGCCACCTGCTCCTGCGTGTACGCCAGTTCCTCCATCATGCGTTTGTAGCTGAGGGCAATTTCCATGGCGTTGAGGTCTTCCCGCTGCAGGTTTTCCAGCAGGGCCAGTTCCAGCAGTTCCTGGTCGTTGGCCTGTCGGATAAAAGCCGGGATGTCGTTTAGGCCTGCCAGCCGGGAAGCCCGCCAGCGGCGTTCCCCCGAAATCAGGCGGTATTTGTTGCCGGGAAGTTTCGAAACCGTTACCGGCTGAATGATGTCGTGTGTTTTGATGGACTGCGCCAGTTCCTGCATCGCCGTTTCGTCAAAATCGCGGCGGGGCTGCTTGGGATTGGTCTCGATGCTGTCGAGCGAAATACGGGCAATGCCGGTGGCGGCTTCCACCACCTGCGGTTTCAGGGCACCGGCGGTGTTTTTCAGATCGGTATCGATGTTCTGTAGGAGGGAACGAATTCCTTTTCCGAGTGCGTCTTTATTTTGTTTTGGTGCGGTCATGCGATGGGTTCAATTCAGGGGCTCAAAGGTAATTGTTCAGCGTGGGTTCAACCAACAGTAAACGTTAATAGTTCCACGGGCCGGCCGGGAAGATACAGCCGGCCGGAAAATTTTATTGTAAACCAAAAATGCCGGCGTGGGATCGACCAGGACAAAGGATGAATCTGTTGGTTAGAATAAAAAAGACCGGGTGATGGGTCCGGCCTTTTAAAAGAATGACAGTCGTAAACCGGTTGGCAGTTTTTTTAAAGGTGTCAAAAAATCCAACAAGCCGGATTGGCCGGGAAACAAGGATAATTCAGGTTAGGGAATGGACAGCCTGTTTCTCACAAGACAGCCATCCGGAACGTCAATGAATGAAACGTGTTTCATTTTTCAGCGCCGGCACAGCAGGTTAAAATCCGTTACAAAGATTTCCGCTCAGGTTTACCCGTTCTGAATAGTGATCTTTTTCCAGTGTTTTGGTAAACGAAAACTGCGTGGTGCCCCATTTGGCTTCGACCAGGTAGGTGTGCCCAATCGTGAGTTGTCCTTCTTGAAAGAACAGTGTCTGTAGACAGGAACGGGAGGCCCTTCTTACAGCCGGCAATCGACTGGGAGGGTAGGTGGGAAGGTCGTGTGAACAAAAGCACTTGCCAGGCTATAGCGGTTTTGTGGCGCCGCGGATCTAAAATTGGTACACGGGTGACACGTTCTGCGGAGCCATGTTGGGATTGAACTATGCCAGCTGCGTGGGGGCAAAGTCAACGTGCAATGTACCGTTAACACTGCGTAAACGCCCGTGTGCCTTCTTACCCATCAATGATCCAAATAGGAATTTGAACGCCGGCCCGGACTTTCCGGGCTGTTTCAGGGTTCACCAATTCGGAAACGGCTTAAATCGGAATGGGTACAGGACTCTTGCAATTCTTTACAACGGCACTGCCAGGCGAAAAGTCAGAAATAACATATTTTTTGGGAAAGAGAAGAACCGGATCTTACACAGCCGTTCGACAGCTTCAGGGAATGTGAGCAAATCCAGCCGGGAATTAAACCGGCTAACAAATGCTTGCTGATGGCCGCGGTGTGTTACAACCGCAAACGACTGCTGAAATGGCCAAGTGGAAACCTCAAAATGCAGGAAAAACGCTTCATCAGTTCCTTTTTCTGCTGTGGGTCCTCCTGACACAGCATGGCCAGAACCACCGGTTAGCTCTCGCTGTTGGCAGATGAAGAGGAAACTACTAATTACCCGATTAAAAGGGCCTAAAACAGAATTTTAGAACTTAGTTGTGCAACGGCCACGGTTGTTGGCTGCATGTACACGTCAATAAAGTCTAACTCCCAAGGATAAACAAATTGAGCCAAAGTCTTCCTTTGTCTTGTTGTCGCGGTTGAAAACATTGATGTAGGAAACTTTGCCTGTGAACTTCTGATTGGGAGAAAAGTAAAAGCCCAATGAGGGTTTTATACCCAATTTTGTTTCTCCACCAAGAAAGCTGGGTCCAGCAACAAAGGAGAGATAAACAGTCTTGATGGGGTTATAAGAAGCGCCTGCAAAAAGATTTACCATTCCACCTAAGTCATTGATTGCTGTTGCGTCTGTGTTTAACCGCGAGACTTTGTCGTCTTCCAGATAAGCGTCAGCCGTTAGATCTATGGTTGGCTTGAACTTCGAAGTTTGTCGGAAAAACAATTGAAGACCTAAACCCATTCCCCACGGATTGTTTCCTTTTGTCACATCGTAAAGGGTCTTGTTGTATTGTCCTTGTATGTACAACGAGGATTTCCGTGTCTGCCCAAAAGATTGTGTCAGTAAGAAGCAGAGTATAAATGTTATTCTGAACTTTTGCATAGTCAGTTTTGTATTGCAGCCAATGTTCGAGTATTGCTGCAGATGTGATATTTATTGCTATGTCTGCCCACAACAGCAGCCGACTAATGAATTAAAAGTACAAGGTAGCGATTAAAGGTTGAGGAAAATTCCGTTAAGCCCGGATGCAGTACAGTAGCGATTTACTGGTGATTATCCTTTCGTTCGCCCCATTGCCAGCAATGCTTTTGTTGGTGGTTCGTGCTTCTGCATCAAAGGCTTAGCCAACTTTTCATTCATTCTATAATCGACTTAAGACTCTTTGATGCCAAATACACTTAGTTGTGTTTCAAAAAGTTATTTAAGTAACCTAAAATTGTCTTCGTTTGCATCATTACGCTAACATGTCCCTGCGATGGAACGATGGCCAATTGTGATTTTGGCATCGGTGCCATATCCGCAGCAATACCGCCGCCCAACAACTGATAAGTCTTCATCAATTCAACTTTATCTAAGCCGTCGTTATCGCCTGAAATAAGTAATACCGGAGAAGAAATATGAGCAATATTGCTATCCCCTACATCAAATGTCACATCTGCAAAAGCAATCATCTGCTTCACAAAGCTTCTCCATTTTGTTTTGTCAGGCGCAACCGCATCATATCCTGCTTTTAACGGCGTATTGTCAAAAAATTCGGGCTTAAAATCTTTAAACGAACTATTTATTACAGGTAACCAACCACTACTTTTATAAGTGGAAGAAATTATAACCAGTTTCTTTAACCGCTTGGGAAATTGCACAGCAAACTGATACGCTACGGAACCGCCCATACTATATCCGGCAACATCGGCACTATCGACTTTTAAGTAGTTCATTACTTGTTCTACATCATTTGCCAGAGTCACAATGTCAAGTTTTCGGTCAGAATATGGGCTGTGACCATGACCTTGCATTTCGATGGCTATCACCTTTCGGGTTTTTGATAACGCAGGAATTACTTGTCCCCAGTTCATTTCAATAGTGTAAAAAGCACCGTGCAGCAAAACGATAGGTTTTCCCTGGCCGTATACTTCAAAGTAAACCTTGGTACCGTTAACCGGAGCATAGCCACTACGGGAAGGTTTAATCTTCTGTCCAATTGCCTGAGATGTCGTAAACAGAGAGATTGCAGTCAAAAAGATCGCCATGAGGCAATTATTAAATCTTGCTAAACTTATCATCGTGTTGTTCAACTTTTTATTTATGTGTTAATGATAACAAAGATTAAACTGAACTAGGGATTAATTAAGGTGATTAAACGTCAAGATTAGGGTGAATTGCGATACTTGCACTCTCGACACTAGGCAATAGGAGTAGAAGACCACCAACGGAAAGCGTATCTATGCAGTGGTGGCATTTCCTGTTCCATCAGTTCTGGTTAAAGTTAAAAAGCTGATTTGAAATTCTATTGCTGGTAACATGCACATCTGTCACCATTGCTAAAAGCCTGTGTGCTTGTTGCACAACTCACATTTTGTGAATAAAGATAGTTGTGAAGGGGGGTGAAGTTGTAACTTTTGGTATGCAAGGAAAGAAGGATTACCAGGGAGTTATTTCTCTTGTTTCAGCTCTCCGACAGGGTTCCCGCAGACAATTTCTACCGCCGGTTAAAGAATGTTTTGGATTTTCGATGGTTGTATAAAGTCACCCAACAGTATTACGGAACAGAAGGCCAGATGTCAATTGAGCCGGTGGTGCTCTTCAATCTCATTTTGGTGGGTTACCTGGAAAATCTAAACAGCGACCGCAAGATCTTTGCTCGTGTCCAGATGCGCCTGGACGTTTTGTTTTTCCTCGGCTATGATCTGCCCTGCATTCCACGATCTCCCGCACTCGCGGGCTCTTTGAAGAAGACGTGTTCAAGGCGCTTTCTAAACAGGTGCTTGGCCTCTGTGTACAGAAGGGCATGCTTTTTGGAAAACGGCAGGCCATCGACAGTGCCTTTGTGAAAGCCAATGCTTCCATGGATAGTTTGGTAGAAAAACAGATCATCGAAGACGGGGAACACTACCTCTTGGAACTGCAGCACGATGAATACTGAAAAAAATTGAGCAGCAGGAGAACGTCATGAAAGATGACCGGGACAGCGACACCATCACCCAGACCCGAAACAAAAGTACCCAGGAGCATCATCAGTGGAAAGAAACCGAATACAAAGGCATGCCGAAGGGAAAATCCACTAAGAAATCCACTGATGATGAACAGGAGCAAATGCGGCCAAAGTTTGTTTCCAATCACACGCACTACTCCACCACTGATCGTGACGCAAGGGTGAGCGTTAAACCGGGTAAGCCCGGGCAGTTAAATTAAAGCATGAACCGCGGTTGACATGTCTTCGCTTGTGATCACCAACGTCGAAGCCCACTTTGCTGATCGCAGGCACAGTGAAGTGTTGTGTTGCCGAAGGTGCTAAAGAATACTGTCAGTAATCTGAAAGAACAAGGATTAACGCTGGAGCAAATCGCCTGCGATTCGGGCTATTCTTCGGGCAAAGCCCTGCAAGCGTGCATCGACCAGCACATCGCCGTCTACATCCCAACTTTGGCCACTACAAACCACACAGCGATGGCTCTGTATTTGACGTCGAGAACGATCGCCATACCTGTGAAGCAAATGGAGTTCATCTACCGTACAAGAAAACGTACCAGGACAAGAAGGGCTACTACAAAAAGCAGTACCGCAGCAGTGCCAAAGAGTGTGGGTAATGCCCCTTCAGAACATCGTGTATTGGAGGACGTGCGGATTACAAAAAAATTGCAGAAACCACCTGCAATCCGTTGTATGATGAGATGCACCAGCGCCTGTAAACCCCATACGTAAAGAAGATGAAAAAGCTCCGGCAAGCCACCGTGGAACCGTTCGTGGGAATCCTCATCAACTTCATGAGCCTGCACCGCATCTGGACCCGAGGGCTGAAAAATGCGAACAAGTTTATGCTGGGTACCGCTGCAGCTTATAACCTTAAAAAATGCCTCAACCACGAAGTATGAAAATCAAGGGAAGCAGCCGTAATGATGTTGAAAAAAGCCCAGGTAAGGCTTTGTTTTCTTGTCTGTTGTTATGGCGCTGCATAAATGTGAAGAGCAGAAAAAAAAGCACTCCGAACTCTCTGTTGAAAAGGAAACCTTCACTCTGGAAACTGGAAGCAGCTCCCTCTGCGCTACTTCTCCGCCGCATCAAAAGGTAGTTGTGCAACTGCCACCTCTGTTGGGCGAAAAAGAAAAAGGCCGGAAGTGATAAACAATCCGGCCTGTAGTAATACGGTAAAGTTCAGATCCCGCAACAGCTCATTAAATCTCGATCGTCCGTTCTTCCTGCGGGATGCGGGTCAGGTTATTTTTCTGCAGGATTTCCTTCGCCAGGTTCAGGTAGTTCATCGAGCCCTTGCTGTTGGCATCGTAAAGTATAACAGGCTTGCCAAAGCTGGGTGCCTCGCTCAGGCGACTGTTCCGGTGAACGATCGTGGCAAATACCAGGTCTTCAAAATGACGGCGCACTTCCGCTACCACCTGGTTGCAAAGACGCAGGCGGCCGTCGTACATCGTCATCAGAATACCCTCGATCACCAGTTCCGTATTCAGGCGGCTTTGCACGATCTTGATGGTATTCAGCAGTTTTCCCAACCCTTCCAGCGCAAAGAACTCGCACTGCACCGGCACGATCACCGAGTCGGCAGCCGTCAGGGCATTCACCGTGATCAGGCCCAGGGAAGGAGAGCAGTCGATGATGATAAAATCATAGCTGTCGCGAACGCCCTCGAGGATATTCTTGAGCACCATTTCCCGGTTGGGATAATTGATCATCTCGATCTCCGCACCCACCAGGTCAATATGCGAGGGAATAATGTCAAGGTTGGGAATATCGGTTTTCAGGATCACGTCCTTGCCTTCCGCATTGTTCACCATGCAGTCGTACAGGCTTTGCGTGACGTTTTGCAGGTCGAAGCCAACGCCGGTGGTGCTGTTGGCCTGGGGATCGGCATCAACAAGCAGGGTCCTGAATTCCAGCACCGCGAAACTTGCCGCCAGGTTGATGGCTGTTGTGGTTTTTCCGACTCCGCCTTTTTGATTGGCAACGCCAATAATTCTTGCCATTGAAAAATGTATGTTTTAGAGTTCGATGGTTTCACCAATGGCGGGAAGAAAAAGTTTCAGTCCCGCATCGGTAAAGGCTCGTTTCACTTTCTCGTGATCGATCTTAATATAGCCAAAGGTGTCGTAATGCACACCCACGATGTTTTGACACTGGATCATTTCCGCCGCCAGGATGGCGTCTTCATAACCCATGGTAAAATTGTCGCCGATCGGCAACACCGCGAAATCCAGTTTCGCCCAGCGGGGCACCAGTTGCATGTCCATGGTGAGGGCGGTGTCGCCGCTGTAATAAAAACTCTTTTCCCCGGTGAGAAGAAAACCCATTGGGCTGGCACCGTAATGCCCATCGGGCATGGCCGACGAATGCACCGCATGGGTACAGCGAACAGTGCCAAAATCAAAGGTCCACTTGCCACCCGTATTCATGGGATGGTAGTTTTCCACACCCTGCTGGTTCAGCCAGAGCGCCACTTCAAACGCTCCAACCACTGTCGCGCTGTTTTGTTTGGCCAGCGTCACGCAATCGGCCGTATGGTCCGAGTGGCCGTGCGAAACCAGGATATAATCGGCGTCTACATCTTCCAGCCGGATATGCTTCGCCAGTTCGTTGGGACTGATGAACGGATCGAACAGAATGCTCTTCCCGCCCATCTCCACGGCAAAACAAGACTGGCCATAATAGGTCAACTTCATAGTACTGAATTGAACGAACGCGACAAAAATACAGTTAATGAAGGCATTATCAGAGGATTAACCTGACAATAATTGCCTTGCCCTATCTTTATTTTTCGTTTAGACACGAACTGTATGCGTAATTCCCCGTTTTTGTTTCTCGTGGCCGGCCTGATGATTCTGTTGGATGTCTATTTTTTCCAGGTGGTGAAAATGCTGGCCGGCAGTGCAGCCCCCCGCACCAAAACCATCCTCTACACCGGTTACTGGATCCTTTCGGTCCTGGTGATCGTGCTGCTTTTCGTGCTTCCCTACCTGCAGCTCGACAACCTGCGCAAGGGCCTGCGCAGCACCGTGTTTGCCGTGCTGGTGGGCCTGTTTATTTTCAAACTCTTCGCCTGTGTTTTTTTCCTGGTCGACGACATGCGGCGTGGCATCCAGTGGCTCTGGGGAAAATTCTTTTTTGCCGGCGCCGAAATGGGCGAGCCGCAGGCAAGTCCCCGCATCAGCCGCTCGGTTTTTTTAAGCTGGCTGGGCATCGCCGTGGGCGGCGGCCTGTTCTCCTCCCTGCTTTATGGCTTTAGCAACAAATACAACTACAGGGTAAAGCGGGTTTCGGTTGCTTTTCCCAACCTGCCGGCTGCATTTAAAGGACTGAAAATCGTCCAGCTCTCCGACATCCATTCGGGTTCCTTTACCGACAAGGCAGCCGTGCGGAAGGGAGTGGACAAGGTGATGGCCCTCAAGCCCGACCTCATATTATTTACCGGCGACCTGGTGAACAACAAGGCCGAAGAGATCGTTCCCTACCTCGATGTGTTTGACAAGCTGCAGGCACCGTTGGGTGTGTATTCCATTTTTGGGAACCACGATTATGGCGATTATGTGCAGTGGGACAGCCCGGAGCAAAAGCACCAGAACATCGAAGAACTGAAAGGCATGCATGCAAAAATGGGATGGCGGCTGCTGTGGGACGAACACGTACCCATCGAAAAAGACGGCCAGCAGTTTGCCCTCATCGGCATCCAGAATTATAGCGCCCTGCGCAATTTTGCCCGCTACGGCAACCTCGCCAAGGCCTACGCCGGCGCCGAAAACTATCCCTTCAAAATCCTCATGAGCCACGACCCAACGCACTGGGATTATGAAGTTCGGCCCAAGTATGGCGATATCGACCTGACACTGTCGGGGCATACCCACGGTTTCCAGTTCGGCGTGGAAATACCCGGCTTTCGCTGGAGCCCCGTGCAGTATGTTTACCGGCAATGGGCAGGCTTGTACAAAGAGGGCAGGCAGGTCATTTACGTGAACCGGGGCTACGGTTTCCTTGGCTATCCCGGCCGGGTAGGCATCCTTCCCGAAATCACTCTCCTGGAACTGGCCTGACAACGTCCCGGGCCAATACGACCATTCCGCAAAAAACATTATCGCGTTAAACTTTGGAATTTCTTCCGGGTCTATCGCTTCGCCGACGAATGCGTTCCGACAACGAGGTGTCCGCAAAATTCTTAATTAACCCGTGACGGAGCGGAGGTATATAAAAGAAATGAGGGAAGAACAAGGTGTTAAAAACAAAAAAGAATTGGATAAAAACGTTTTCTTCCTTTTTTTCGTACACATTCAGGTGACCTGTATACACTAACAAGTAGATGACACGTTATCGGGAAGACAAGCGATCCATTCAAATGAAATACCAAAACCGGCAGACATGTTTTTGAAACGGGCCACCCTATTTTTCTTGCTCTTGTGCGCAGGCGTTTGTCATGCGCAAAAGGAAAAAGACTCGCTGTTGCTCGACACGGCCGTTTGGGATTACGACGAGATCTTTTCCGAACTCGATGCCCTGCTTGACTCACTGACGACGCCACGCAATTTTTCACTCATCAACATTTCCGTTGGCAACAGCTATTTCACCTATGTCGGTGGTGATGGCACAACGCAAACAAAGCGCCAGTTCACTTATTCACCTTCGGTTGGCTTTTTTGCCAAAGGCGGGCTTGGCCTCAGCGCCGCGACCACGCTGGTCGACAACGGTAGGTCGTTTTCACCCTACCAGTACTCGGTAACCGGTTCGTACGACTACCTCAAAGTTCGAAAGATCATCACCGGCCTTTCCTATACCCGGTTTTTTACAAAAAAAGACTTGCCGTTTTATACCTCGCCCTTGCAGAACGAAGTGTATGGCTATTTTACGATGCGCAAACTTTGGTTCAAGCCATCGGTGGCGGCCAGCTATGGCTGGGGAAGCCGGGAAGGCAAGCAGGAGCAGGAAACCCAAATCGAAAACATCCTCCTGGCAAGGAAAGGGTATACCCGTGTGAATACAAGAGAGCAGGTGGCCGACTTTAACCTGACAGCATCGGTGCGCCATGATTTTTATTTTTTGGATCTTTTGTTCAACAGGGATTACCTGCGCATTACGCCGCAACTATCCTTTACCAGCGGCACGCAGCAGTTTGGATTCAACCAGACCGCCAGCACCTACGCCGTTCAGCGGGTCACGGGTCGAAATGTTTTGTACAACACACAGGATGTTTCCTTCGACAACAACCTTTATTTCCAGCCCCTGTCGTTGACCGCGTATGTAAAAACGGAATATTCCAGGGGCAAACTTTCCCTGCAGCCGCAGGTTTTGTTTGATTATTATTTTCCCGCAACAAAGAAGGCGTTAACGACTTCCTTTCTTCTCAACGCAAGTTTGTTGTTTTAACATTGGAGGTTGGTTAACAAGTTGCGGCATTATCCTTGAAATGAGTTTAAAAAATCTGTTTATGAAACACAAGTTACCGCTCGTTCTGGCCGTGCTTCTGATTGCACAGGCTTCGTTTGCCCAATTCGGTTTGGGAGTTAAGGCTGGTGCCAACATTACAAAGATTGATGGGAAATCATTTAAAGACGAATTCCGGTATGGGTATCATTTGGGAGCGTTTGCCAACATTGGCCTGGGCGGCCGGTTCAGCCTGCAACCCGAGGTGTTGCTGAACCAGTACAATACAAAAACCGATTCCAGTTTTAAAAACATCTACCAGAATGCACTCAGTGGTGACAATAACATCAAGCTGAGTTACCTGTCTATCCCGCTTGTGTTAAGTTACAAGCTGGGCAGCCTCCTTTCATTACAGGCGGGTCCGCAATTCGGCATCCTGCTCGACCGGAATAAAAATCTGTTGCAGAATGGCAAGGATGCCTTCGACAAAGGCGATTTCTCGATGCTGGGTGGCGCCCAGATCGGTTTGGGCAAGATCAAGGTCACCGGTCGCTATTTCGTTGGCTTGAACAACATCAACGACATCGACAACCAGGATAAATGGAAGAACCAGGGCTTCCAGGTATCACTTGGACTGGGCCTGTAAAAAATATCTCTCCTGAAAATCCCTCCAAACAGGAGGGATTTTCTTTTTCTGCCAATGCGGCACTACTTTCGGGTGTGGCACTACTCTTGGGGTGACGGCTACCTCTTTGTACTTTCGCAGGCCGGTGAAAACCGGCGCACTAAAAAAAGCAACGTGAAGAAATTTTTCAACGCACAGGAAGACCTTGACTTTATCCCCATCATGCCGCTGAACGAATCAGAGAGTGATGGAGCCGAAATAGACGTACCCGAACAACTAAGCCTTTTACCCCTTCGCAATACCGTTTTGTTTCCCGGAGTTGTGCTGCCTATTACGGTAGGCCGCGACAAAAGCATCAAAGCCGTGGGCGATGCCTACCGCGGCGACAAGCTGATTGGTGTGGTGGCGCAGAAAGACAGCAATGTCGAAGATCCGCAGGCCAAAGACCTGGAGAATATCGGCACGGTTGCCAAGATCATCAAGCAGATCCAGATGCCCGATGGCGGTACCACCATCATCATCCAGGGAAAGAGCCGGTTTGCCATCGATACGATCATCGCGGAAGAACCGTATTTCAAGGCAAAGATCTCGCAGCTCAAAGACGATGAAATGTTGCCCGATCCCGATTTCGATGCCTACGTTGCCAACATTAAAGACATTGCCACAGAGATCATCCAGCTTTCGCCCAACATTCCAAGCGAAGCGTCGGTCATCCTTCGCAATATTGAAAACGCCACATTCCTCATTCACTTTGTTTCGAGCAACCTGTCGATCGACATCCGCGAAAAACAGGAATTGCTGCAGTTGAACAACCTGCGTGAGCGGGCAGAGTTGCTGATGCAGTTCCTGCAAAAAGAATTGCAGTTCGCCGAACTGAAAAACAAGGTCACCAACAAGACCCGCACTGAAATTGACAAGCAGCAACGGGAATATTTTCTGCAACAGCAGCTCAAGAGCATCAAGGAAGAACTGGGCGGCGATCACAACGAACGCGAAGTAAAGGACCTGCAGAAAAAATCCGAAACCAAGAAATGGCCGGAGGCAGCACGGGAAGCGTTTAAAAAAGGAATCGAAAAGCTGGAGCGCATGCATCCCACCACGCCGGATTATTCTGTCGTGTACAACCATCTCGACCTGATGCTCGACCTTCCATGGGAAGAATACACCGAAGACGTTTATGATCTGAAAAAGGCCAAAGAGATTCTCGATGCCGATCACTATGGCATGGACAAGATCAAGGAACGAATCCTCGAATACCTTGCCGTGTTGAAGTTGAAAGGCGACATGAAAAGCCCGATCCTTTGTTTTTACGGACCTCCCGGGATCGGCAAAACCTCGCTGGGCCGGAGTATCGCCAATGCAATCGGGCGGAAATATGTACGTTTAAGTCTTGGCGGCATTCACGACGAAAGCGAGGTTCGCGGTCACCGCAAAACCTACATTGGTGCCATGCCGGGCCGCATTATTCAAAACATCCGCAAAGTGAAATCCTCCAACCCGGTGATGATCCTCGACGAGATCGACAAAGTGGGTTCCGATTTCAGGGGCGATCCGAGCAGCGCTTTGCTGGAAGTGCTCGACCCGGAGCAAAACAATACCTTTTACGATAATTATCTCGAGCTGGAATATGACCTGAGCAAAGTGCTCTTTATTGCAACGGCCAACAACCTGCAGTCGATTCAGCCGGCCTTGCGTGATCGCCTTGAAATCATTGAACTCAGTGGTTACGCAGTGGAAGAAAAAATCGAGATCGCCAAGCGTCACCTGATTCCCAAGCAGGTGGAGGCGCACGGTTTGAAATCTTCGAAATTTCGCATTGGCGACAAGGTGCTCGAAAAGATCATCCAGGATTATACAAGGGAGAGCGGCGTGCGGGAACTGGACCGCCATCTTGCATCCATCATGCGCTACCAGGCAAAACAGCTCGCCATGACCGGTGCGCTGAAATCCGTGGTAACCGTTGAAGACATTGAAAAAATCCTGGGCAAGCCCCGCTTCAGCAATGAACTGTACAAACAGGCCGGTATTCCCGGCGTGGCCGTAGGACTTGCCTACACGCAGGTGGGTGGCGATATCCTGTTTATCGAAGCCATTCTGAGCGATGGCAAACCGGACCTGCGCCTGACAGGAAACCTGGGCGACGTGATGAAAGAAAGTGCGGTGACCGCGTTGTCCTACCTCAGTGCCAATGCCAGGAAATTTGGAATCGATCCCTCCCTGTTTGAAAAGAAAGCAGTTCACATTCATGTTCCCGAAGGAGCCGTGCCCAAAGATGGTCCAAGCGCCGGCGTCACGATGCTGACGGCCCTCGCCTCGGCGTTCACCGGCAAAAAAATCAAGCCTTATCTTGGAATGACCGGGGAGATCACGCTGCGTGGCCAGGTGCTTCCCGTGGGCGGCATCAAGGAAAAAGTGCTCGCTGCCAAACGGGCCGGCCTGAAAGACATCATTCTTTGCTGGCAGAATGAAAAAGACATCGAAGAGATCAACCCCGACTACATCAAGGGGCTGCGTTTTCACTATGTCAAAATGATGAAGGAGGTGCTGGAGATCGCCTTGTTGAACTCCTAGCGAAACTTGCACAATTAAGCAAGGGGATTTATCACTAATTTTCTTTTTCATGAATCCTCCGGCATTGATCAGGACTTGTGGGCTTTCCTTTCTCATCGTTTTGGTTTCCCTGAACGGGTGGGGACAAACACTGGGAGGGAAGGCGGCCTACGCATTTCTCAACCTGCCTTCATCACCCATGCAGGCGGCCGCCGGCGGTGTTGCGATCGCTTACCGGGGAGAAGATGTCGGTTGGACTGCCGGAAATCCCTCTTTGTTGTATAAGGGATACAGCCGACAGCTCAATGCGGCGTTTAACGCTTTTCTTGCTGGCACCAAAGGCTATGGGCTAACCGGCGCCTGGTTCTCGGAAAAGTTGCAAACAACCTTCGGCGGCAATGTCCATTACCTTGATTACGGGACCCTGCCCAATACCGATGCGGCAGGCAATCGTTTGGGCGAATTCCGGCCGGTGGATTTTGTGGTGCAGGCAT
This sequence comes from Flavisolibacter nicotianae, assembly GCF_003628535.1. GTDB lineage: Bacteria > Bacteroidota > Bacteroidia > Chitinophagales > Chitinophagaceae > Flavisolibacter > Flavisolibacter nicotianae. The sequence goes on along the minus strand of NZ_RBCI01000004.1, from coordinate 446,191 downwards.
CAGCCGCAAAGCGCTATTTGCAGAAGTGGAGCTATGGACTGACACTAAAATTTATCCAGTCTGCTTATGGGCAATACCGTTCGTCGGCCGTGGCCGCCGATATCGGCGTGACCTACCAGGATTCGGCAAGCCGCCTGTCGGCTGCCGTGGTCGTAAAGAATATGGGCGCCCAGCTAAAGACCTACGCTGGTGAAACGGAAGAATTGCCGTTTGACCTGCAGGCCGGGATTACGAAGCGGTTGGAAAAAGCGCCGTTCGGCTTTTCACTGACAGCGCAACACCTGCAAACCTTTGACATCCTTTACCGCGACACAGCCTTTAACCGCGACAACAACATTTCTTCATCGTCCTCCACTTTCTCGAAGCTGGTCACGCACCTGGTGGTAGCCACGTATGTCTACGTGGGACAATCCATTGAAGCCACGGTTGGGTATAATTTCCTGAAACGGCAACAGCTTGCTGAAGGATCGGAGGGAAGCGGCCTGACTGGATTCTCTGCCGGGATGCGCATTCGTTTTCCACGGCTGCAGGTTGTGTATGCACGTTCCGCTTACCAGAAAGGCGTGGCGGCAAACCAAATCGGCGTCACGTTGTTTCTTGACAGGCTCGTGGGTTTGTAATTGCGCCATTCTTTTTAAAGCAGTTTGTTGATGGCAGATGACCGGAAAGAGAACTCCGTGGTTTACTTCTCGGACTTTTACATCTTGAAAGCTGTTTGCTCGTAGTGAAAAGACGGGTTGTTTTTATATCGTTTTTCTTTTGACTACCTGTTTTGCCTCTAGAGCAAGGCCTTACTGGGATTTCGGGATTGCCGGTTGCTGATTACAAATTGAGTTTATTCGCTCATCAGGCGATAGATTTCGAAAGCCTCCGCAAACAAAGCATTGCATTGCACGCCCCGCACAGTGGCCAATGCAGTGGTAAATTCGGGCTTCATGTAGTGGCGGTGCGCCTGTGAGCGGTAGGATTGCAGTGCGGCCTGTTTGGCGGTAAGGTGGGCTTCATCCAGTTTTTCAAAAAACGTCGGTGCAAAGTCCACATTGTTCCAGGGCAGCTCGTAACCCAGTACAGTACTGTATTTGAATGCCCGCAATCCCTCGGCAAAGATGACCTGGTGATCCTGGTGCACATCGTTGCGTGCCGGCAGGAAAACGGTGTCCGGTGCGAGGTCTTTGTTCAGGCGCACCAGCACGTCAAGAATCTCCTGGCGGGAATCCGGGAAACGGCGTACTTCAAAGTCATGAAACAGCAGATCCTTTATTCCTAAGGCCTGCGTTGCGGATTTGCATTCCCGTGAAAGTGTATCATGCGAAACCCCTTCCGGCAACGACTGTGCGCAGGTGGAGAAGGCCACGTAGGTAACGTTTGTTCCTGCTGCGGCATATTTGGCAATCGTTGCTCCGCAGCCCAACTCACCGTCATCGGTATGCGGCGCGAGGATCAACATGCGTTTCGTGGACAACATGCGGCGAATATAACAGGAAAGCTGTTATACCGTTTTCATTTTGATTACGGGATTTGCTACGGCGCCATGTCTTGTCAGACTTGCGTTCCCCGGATGGCTGATTGCTTATTGCAAATTGGCTTTACTCCTGTATCAGTACCGCGGAGTCTTTCAGCATCGGAAGATGTTGGCCGAAGGCCGAATTGAGTAAAGCTCTGAACTGGTTGACGGCAGGCAGGTCTTTGTAAAATTGTTGGTAGTTGCCATCCGGCAGGTAAACGGCGTTCAGGTTCATGTAATAATATTTCGGATCGGGCAGGCGGGAGGGGTGGAACTCACGAAAGCCATGATCGCCCATGAGAAGGATGATGGGCGGTTGCGTTGCGTTTTTAAAAATAGCATCAATGAGACGGAGAAACAGGCCGTTGCCGTACTGCAGGTACTCCAGGTAGGCCTGTTGGTCGAACTCATAGCCGGCTTTAAAATAAGACAGCGGTCTTTCCCTGCCGTTCTGATCGTAATAATACGGGTAATGCGGCAGCAGGAGGTGGGTGTAAATAAAACGAGGCTGTTGGCTGCGTTGCCCGATTTCATCCCGAAGAAGACCCAGGACCTTGTCGTTGCATTTTTTTGTATAAAACGTATAACTCGCAATAGCACTTTGCAGGTTCAACGTTGTCACGAGGTGATAGCCGAGGTCGCGTTGCAGACGTTGCAAAAAGGTTTGCGAGCGAACGAGGTCTTTCCCAAGAAGCAGGTAGTTCTGGCGGGCCTGCGTGGGCTCGTCGGCAAGATTAAAGATGGATGCATTCTTAATGGCATAGCCGTTTTCGCGGAAAAAAGCGACCACCGGGTTGCGATTGATGTAGCCGGCACACAGATCGCGGTCATGCTTATCCGAATTGTATCCGCGAACACCGGGCAGGTAGTTCATCTGGAGCAGCGACGACATGGCAAAAGGTGTATAGTTGTAGTTGCTGTGGCTTCCTTCAACCACGTGAAAACCGCGGTTGCGCAATTGCGAGAGAAAGGCGCCGTTGTTGAAATGCAGCGCATCGGCGAGGGCCAGCGAATCGGAATAACTATCGGCGATGATCAGGTACACATCGGGTTTGCGACAGGTGGTGCAGGCGGGCAGGCCGCTTTTAGGCGGCGCCTGACTTCCGGAAAAAAAAGAGGGCACCTCGATCAAAAGAAGCAAGAGGAAACAGCCATTCAAATACGCAAAAAGGCGGTGAAAAGAATTGTGTGTTTTTTTGAGCCACCACACAAAAACAACTGTCAGTAGCAAGAGAAGGGGAAGGAGCACACTGTATTTGGCCAGGAAAAAAGTTGGCGAAATTTTTTTCAGCCCGTCATGGAAGGGCCCAAAGAACAATTCGAGAAACATCAGGCCAAAGGCAAACAAGGCTGCCTTGACCATTTTACTATAGATGAGAAGACCGAAGAGAAAAACAAGAATGGTTCCCATCCAGTATTCGCCCAGCAAAACAGCAAAGTCCATCGCCGTTACCGATGCATGGTTCTGGTTGTATCCATGTGCCACGAAGAACAGCGCCATCAGGGCAAGAAAAAAAGGCTGGGACTGAATTTTTTTAAGAAACGGCGCCATTCAAATTGAACTGTTTGTGAGCTCGCAAAATAAGCGGATGTTTTTGAATTCGATTGCCCGTTCATTCCGGAAGGCTGCGAAGGGAAAACTGTCATCAGTATGAATCAAGAGGCTGTGGAGATTGATATTTATAACCAGCTGTCAGCTATCCCCCGTGATCTCTAAACCTTTCCAGCCGAAAAAGCGCTTGACACTACCTGGCTTTGAAAAGGAGTAAACTGCGTCCCGACGACCCGATTGCCTCTTCGCGAACCAGGTCAAAACGGGTTGAAAAGCTGTGGAGGAAATTCTCCCTGCTGTACCAGTCGTACACGTCCGGCTTATGCCGCAGCATCAGTTGCACCTTTTCATCTTCTTTCGGAACAAATTCTAGGAGCAGCGTTTTACCCAACGAGGCAAAGAAGGTTGCGATCTTTTCGAAGTCGATGTTTTTCCCAATGGCCAGGTGGTGGATCACGGCAAGGGCCAGCACAAGATCGCTGCCTGCCCGTTCCAAAAAGGAAGCCCGCTCCTGGTTGTTTACACCAATGGCCGGGCTGGGATTGCCCAGGTCGACCAGCAGCGGGTACAGGTTGCCAACGTTACGCTGCTTCATTTTTTTGTAAAGGTTATTGATGGAGAAATGGTCGAAATCGGCGCTGATGGTACGGATGCCTTTTTCGGCGAGAAGAAACGAAAACTCCCCTTCGTTGGCGCCGACATCAACGGCAGAATTCACCGTCAGTCCGGGCAGCCATTCCTCGATGATCTTTTTTTTCTGTTGCACATAATCGTCTCGCTGCATGGCTTCTTCATAGTACGCCGACCAGACGCCGGACGGACTGTCCAGGTGAAACGAATTGACGGCCGTCCGCAGGCTTTTGAGAAGTTGCAGCATTTTGCTTTTCGAAAAACGGACTTGCTTTTCCGGGTTTCCAACGGCTTTTTGGGAAAGGTTTGCCTGCAAATGCAAATTCAGGTACACGTGCAGGTTCCATCGACTCCTGCCCGGTAAGAATTTTTTCGTCAACGGTAGCGGAATGCCATCAGGCCAGGCAAGCTGCAACGGCTGCAATGGTTCTTTCAAATAATGCATCAGGGCCAGGGGAGCAAGAAAATGTTCGCAGAACTGCCGGTAAGCGACCCAGGGCTTTTGTTCATTATAGGGTTCAAACGACAACGTATCGATGAATTGCATGCGGCCTTTGTGTAATTGCACATTGTAAGCCGATGCGTCTTTCAGGTGCATGCGATAGGCAATGGCTTCCCGCGCTGCTTCGAGAGTCGTTAGCGCCGCGTCCTTCAGCATATCGAAACTCCATTCGTACGGATAGGAAATGAAGGGGAGAAACGCCGGCTTCAGTGTTTGATGCCAGTCGCTGCTGCCTGTCAGGTTCCGGTTAACCGGCTCATACGGCGTTAAAATTCCTTTGCTGACCAGATGCGCAGAAAGCCCACCGGAATGAAATTGATCAAATGCTTTCCCAAAGCTGCGGTTCACCTGGCGGTAAAGAGTTCCCTCGTGCCAAAACAAAAATCCCGAGGGATCGCGGTAGGACGAAGGGTGAGGCTGAAACGGGACCATCAATCTGCTTTGGGTTTCTTACCGAAAAAGCGACTAAAAAAATGCCGCACGGAAAACACAATGCTCTTGAAGAAAAACGCGACGCCCAATACACCGGCTACGATCGCCTGTATCAGGTAACTTCCGCTTCCGGGGTCGATATAAAGCAAATGCTGGATCATTCGAAATAACTCAGGTTTGTTTTGGGCGTTAAGGTCAGCAGCGTTTCATACATCAAACGGATCGTTTGCTCAATATCGCGGCGGTGAAGCATTTCCACAGTCGTATGCATGTAACGCAGGGGGATCGAGATCAGTACGGAAGGGCAGCCGTCGTTGGCATAGGCAAACGAATCGGTATCGGTGCCGGTGCTGCGGGAAACCGTGCGTAACTGCACAGGGATGCCGGCTTTGGCGGCTACGTCTTCTACTACCTGCAACAGTTTATTGTGTACGGCCGGTCCAAAAGAAAGCGACGGCCCTTTGCCGCAGGATGTATCACCTTCGATCATTTTATTGATCATCGGCGTTGTCGTGTCGTGCGTAACATCGGTGATGATGGCGACGTTCGGTTTAATGCGGCGGGCAATCATTTCGGCACCGCGAAGCCCGATCTCTTCCTGCACGGCGTTGACCACGTAGAGGCCGAACGGGAGCTTTTTCTTGCTTTCGCTCAGCAGGCGGGCCACTTCGGCAATCATAAAGCCACCGATGCGGTTGTCAAAGGCACGGCCGATGAAATAGTCGTAAGCCAGTTCGTCGAAGCCGTCCTGGTAGGTCACCACGCTGCCCACGCGGATGCCAAGATCTTCCACTTCTTTTTTATTGCGGGCTCCGCAGTCGAGAAAGAGATTTTCCACTTTTGCCACAGGCTCTTTGTCTTGGTTGGAGATCCGGGTATGAATGGCCGGCCAGCCAAAGACGGCCTTTACAAATCCCTTTTTCCCGTGGATAAAAACCCGCTGGCCCGGTGCGATCTGGTGATCCACCCCACCATTGCGTTTCAGGTAAATCAATCCTTCGTTGTTGATGTAGTTGACAAACCAACTGATCTCGTCCACGTGTGCTTCAATCACCACTTTGAAGGGGGCATCGGGGTTGATGACACCCACCGCGGTTCCGTAGGGATCGGTAAAGATGTTGTCGACAAAGGGTTTGACATAATTGATCCAGAGGCGTTGTCCATTCGACTCAAATCCAACCGGTGAAGGCGTGTTGATGTAGTTTTTGAAAAACGCAAGCGATTCTTCCGTCAATGCTGAACTGCTGCTCTTCTTTGCTTTTGCCATGCGCTGAAAAAATTATCGGGCAAATTTAGCCAAAATGAGTATTGGAGCAGAAAGCGCCATCAGTCCATCCAGCAAAAAATAATATAAATAATCCGATTTGCTCTGTTTGGACGACTGGTAAAGCAGGGCCATGATCAGCGCAGGCAAAAGCAAAATGACCACATCCAGCGGTGCAAGCCAGCGGGTCAGCAGGTAGCTGGTAATCGCCGTCACGGCTGTAGAAAACCAGAACAACCGGTCGATTCCCGCTGCACTGAAATAAGTGATCAGGCTCCTGATACCGGCCCTGCGGTCACTTTCCACATCGCGGCGGTCGAAGACGATGCAAATGGCATAGAGAAAGAAAAAACGGTTGACGACATACCAGACATGCACAGCCGATAAACTCTTCAGGCTGATCACCAGCGGCAGAAAAGATGTGACATGCGTCCAGGCAGCTGCCAGGTAGATTGTTTTGCCAACGGCAATCCGCCTTAGCCAGGTGAAAAGCGGGTGCTGGATCATGGGCGCCGAGTACAGGAAAGTGAAAAATGCGGTCAGGGCCAGCCAGACCCAGTGCTTTAGCAGGAGGATGCAGCACACGCCGGCACCGACGGCCCCAATGAGGGCCAAAACTAGATGCAGGTTGCGGTTGCTCAGGTTCCAGCGCATTTTGTATGAGGTTGCGGGAACATCGGGTGGCGTCAGGAACCAGTGAAAGTTGTAACTGCAAACCGATCCAAAAAAAACAAAGGCATAGAGGGGAAGAGAAAAAGACACATCGAACAGCAGGCTGGCCTGGTATACCATCAGCACTGCGCAGGTGGCAATGAATAAGCTGGTAAAAACAAAAAAATCGAATATCTTCTTTAGCAAAACAGCTAAAACTTTTTCAGCGTGATCCTGTCAGATTCTACGTATTCGCTCCTGTTACCGGCATTGTCCCGCACAATCAGACCAACAGAAAATTCCCGGTCGAAGTCACGCTCCAGTTCCTGGTAAAGCGCAAATTCCGGCAACAATTTTCCATATGAAATGGAAATGCGTAGCTCGATCTTGTCTTTTACGGGAGAGCCCAAGCCTTTCAGGCTAACCTTGGCCGAACTGTCGGTGCTGAGCAGGGTAGAACCATTGAATTTCTTGCGCACCACAATGACAGAATCCTGCAGGTCGCCTTCCTTGTCTGTGACGGTGGCAAAGACCTGGATAATGTCGCCGTTCCTGGCTTCGGAGGGACCGATCGAATTGATCTTGACAGTCGGTACAGTTTTGAATTTATCTTTGCTGCAGGCGCCCAGTGCAAGGGCCAAAACGGATACAAACAGAATTCTTTTCATAATGATAGTCCCTTCAAATTTACAGGATGATGCCTGAAATACCTAAACCGCACAACCTGGAAGATGAGGTATTCCGCATCACTAACGAAAAACAGTTCCGGCAAATTGCACTGGAAGTCTTTCGGCGCCAGTATTTTCATACGGCGATTTACCGGTCTTATTGCGATGCCCTTGGCCAATCGCCGGAAACCGTTTCCGCGATAGAGGCCATTCCCTTCCTGCCGATCTCGTTTTTCAAGTCCCACGTCGTCAAAAATGGGGACTTTGATCCGGTGACTGTATTTCAAAGCAGCGGTACGACAGGCTTGACCACCAGCCGCCACTACATCAAAGACCTCTCGCTTTATGAAAAAAGTTTCCTCGACTGCTTCGAACGGTTTTATGGTAAGCCTGAAAAGTTTTGCATCCTGGGACTTTTGCCTTCCTACCTCGAACAGGGATCGTCGTCGCTGGTCTACATGGTGGATACCCTGATTAAAAAAAGCGGCCACCCGCAAAGCGGTTTTTATCTCTACGACCACGACAAACTGCAGGCAACCCTATCGCAACTCGAAGAAAGTGGGCAGCCATCCATCCTGTTTGGAGTAACCTATGCCTTGCTCGATTTTGCGGCCACCCACGCACTGCCCTTGAAAAATACCATCGTGATTGAAACCGGCGGAATGAAAGGCCGGAAAAAAGAACTGACCAAGGCTGAATTGTACCAGGAATTGAAAACTGCATTTTCGCTTTCACATGTACATGCCGAATACGGGATGACCGAGCTTCTTTCGCAAGCCTACGCAATCGACGGAATTTACCGTAGCCCGGCGTGGATGCGCATTATCCTGCGCGACGAGACCGACCCGTTTTGTCTTGGCGGCACGTCCGGTGCCATCAACGTGATTGACCTGGCCAACCTGCATTCGTGCAGCTTTATTGCCACGGAAGACCTTGGAAAACTACACGCAGACGGCAGCTTCGAAGTGCTGGGACGAATGGATCATACAGACATCCGCGGCTGCAGCCAGCTTGCACTATAAAAGGCTGGCGCAAGTTTTTTACATGTTCCTGTAAGCGTTTAGCCAATGAAACTGGGAACTGCCAGGGTGGAGACTTTCAGCGACAGCGTCATGTCAATCGTTATCACCATTATGGTGCTGACATTCAAATTGCCCGACTTCAGCAAGACGGGCACTTCGTGGACCGTGCGCCACCATCTCTACCAAATCCTCCCCGCAATTCTCAGTTATAGTTTCAGCTTTATGATGGTTGGTATTTTCTGGATCAATCACCACCACCTGTTTCACCTGCTAAAGCGGACAGATGAATCCCTGTTGGGGCAAAACCTGCTTTTTCTTTTTTGCATGAGTTTTATCCCGCTGGCTTCTGCTTTTGTCGGCGCCGATCCGTTGGTGGATGAATCGGTGGCTTTCTACGGGCTGGTGATGATGCTCACAACACTGATGTTTGCCATCATGCGCTCCTATACCATCCGTAAAAAACTGATGCACCGTGATGAAAACAAGGAACTGACATCGAAGATCTACCGCGTTTCCATCAAGGCGCGAACCAAATCGTATATCGGTGTGATTGCTTACCTGTTTTCCATTCCGCTGGCTTACGTCAATGTGTACCTGGCTTTTGCCTGTTTTGTCATTCCACCCATCATGTTCTTTATCCCCGACGGGATCGATGACGAAGCGCTGTCTGAAAAAATCGTGGAGAAAAACCGTTAAACCGGGTAAGCCGATTCGTCTAAGGGCATTCTTGTTTACTTTAGCCTTCCTCAAAACAAAGCTATGTATCCGAAAAGGCTGGCGCTATTCTCTTTTTTGTTTTTGTCTTTCACTGTTTCAGAAGCCCAACTCAACCCTTCCTATTTTTCACATCTGCATTGGCGCATGATCGGTCCGTTCCGTGGCGGAAGAACGGTGGGTGCTACCGGCGTGCCGCAGCAACCCAATGTTTTTTACATGGGCGTCAACAACGGCGGAATCTGGAAAACGACAGATTATGGCTACACCTGGAATCCCCTGTTTGATGACCAATCCACGGGTTCGATCGGGGATGTCGTCGTAGCGCCGTCCAACCCGGATATCCTCTACGCCGGCAGCGGCGAGGGACTGCAGCGTCCGGACCTTTCGGTCGGTAACGGGATCTACCGGTCGGGCGATGCCGGTAAAACCTGGACCCACCTGGGCTTGCAAAGTGGTCAGCAGATCCCCAGGATCGCCGTGGACCCAAAAGACCCGAACCGCCTTTTCGTCGCCGTGCTGGGTCACCCGTACGGACCCAATGAAGAAAGGGGGATTTACCGGTCGACGGACGGCGGGCAACATTTTGAAAAGGTTTTGTACACTAGCGAAAATGTCGGTGGCGATGATGTGGCGATTGATCCAACGGACCCGCAAACTGTCTATGCTACGATGTGGGAAGCACGCCAGGGTCCCTGGGAAAATGGTGCCTTTGGCGGCACACACGGCGGTGTGTACAAATCAACCGATGGCGGCACTACCTGGAAAAAAATAATGAAGGGCTTGCCGGAAAACCTGGTGCAGGCGCACATTACCCTTGCGCCTTCGTCTCCCAAAACTGTCTATGTCGTTTTCAGTACAACGCAGCCAAACAGTTACGGAACCGGCAGCGGCATGGGCCTGTACCGGTCAGATGATGGCGGTGAAAACTGGAGCAATGTGAAAGGCGATGGCCGGCCCGAAGCCAAGATCGGTGGCGGCGATCTGCCGGTGATCAAAGTTGATCCGCAAAACAAGGAAACCCTGTACAGCGCCAGCATTGTGCTGTGGCGGTCGACCGATGGCGGCAAAAACTGGACGGGCATAAAAGGAGCGCCGGGCGGCGACGATTACCAAAATATCTGGATCAATCCCCTGCATCCCGAAATCTTCATCGTAACCGGCGACCAGGGCGCCGCGGTCACCGTCAACAGCGGGCAAACATTCTCCTCATGGTACAACCAGCCCACGGCACAGATGTATCATGTCGCCGCTGATAATTCTTTTCCCTACAACATTTATGGTGGGCAGCAGGAGAGTGGTTCCGTGGGCATTGCATCCAGGGGGAACGACGGCTACATCGGCCTGCGGGAGTGGCACCCGGTAGGCGTGGAAGAATACGGTTATGCGGCTCCTGACCCGCTCGATCCCAACATTATCTACGGCGGTAAAATCACGAAATACGATAGGCGTACGGGGCAAACGAAAAACATTTCACCCGAAGCGGTGCGCAGCGGAAAATACCGTTTTGTCAGAACCGAGCCGGTCCTCTTTTCACCGGTCGATCCGAAGACCCTGTTCTTTGCCGGGAATGTGTTGTTTAAAACGAGGGACGGCGGCAACAACTGGCAGGTCATTAGTCCCGACCTGAGCCGGGAAAGCTGGGATGTGCCATCCAGCGTAGGGAGCTATGCCACGCCGGCGCTGAAATCAATGCCGAGGCGGGGTGTGATCTATTCCGTGGCACCCTCGTTTAAAGATGTCAACACCATCTGGTGCGGGACGGATGATGGATTGATTCACCTTACAAAGGATGGTGGTAAAACATGGAAAAATGTGACGCCGCCCGATATTACCTCCTGGAATAAAATTTCGATGATTGATGCCGGCCATTTTGATGTGGCCACGGCCTATGTATCTGTGAGCAAAATCCGCCTGGATGACCTGCACCCATCAATTTTCAAAACACATGACGGCGGAAAATCCTGGCAGAAAATTGTAACGGGTTTGCCCAATGAACCCATCAACGCCGTGCGGGAAGACCCGAAGCAGAAAGGATTGCTGTATGCCGCCAGTGAAGCGGCGGTCTATGTTTCGTTTGATGACGGCGGGCACTGGCAAAGCCTGCGCCTGAACATGCCCGCATCGTCGGTGCGTGATCTTATTGTCAAGGACGATGACCTGGTGGTCGCAACGCACGGAAGAGGGATTTGGATCTTGGACAACGTGACTGCCTTACGGCAACTTGCAGCAAAGCGGTCGCCGTTAGCGCTCTATGCACCGCAAACGGCCTACCGGGTTCGCTGGAGCACCTACACCGATACGCCCATGCCACCCGAAGAAGCTGCAGGCGAAAATCCGCCCGACGGCGCCATGATCGAGTATTATTTGCCGGAAGAAGCAAAGAGTGTTTCCCTCGAAATTTTCGACCAGAAAGGAACGCTTTTACGGCGATACAGTTCTTCCGATACGCTTTATGATATCAGTTCGGTTTATGTACCGCTTTACTGGCTGCGGCCGCAGGCAATTCTTTCAAATGAAAAAGGTGTGCACCGGTTTCTATGGGACATGCATTATACGCCGATGAACCTGCCGCCATCTTACCCGATTTCAGCGGTTTACCGGAACACCGCGCCGGAGCCAACATCGCCCTGGGTGATGCCGGGAACATACACGGTAAAACTGGCGGTTGATGGAAAAACAACATCCCAGCCAATCACGATAAAAATGGACCCGCGGGTAAAAACAAGCACAAAAGAGTTGCAATTGCAACACGATCTTTCGGTGAACATTTATACGTTGCGCAGGATGTTGCAGCAACTGCAAACCAACATGGCTTCCGCTTTGGCCACTGCCAAAAATGACAACGCCAAAAAAGGCCTGCAGTTATTGATGGAGGGTTCTCCCGGCAAGCCTTCACCGGCACAATTGGATGGAAGTCTGGGTGCCTTGCTGGAAGTACTGCAGGGAAGTGATACGCCACCAACACAACCATCCATTTCTGCCGTAAAAACAGTGACAGCGCAAGTGGAGGCTTTGCAAAAGCAATGGCAAGCGATGAAGTCTTCATTATAAAACGTTCTCGTTATGGAATAACGCTAAACACAAAACGTCAAACTCCAAACCTCTCTTATCTTTGCCGCCATGGCTACAGACCTCTTTCAGTCACCGGATTATTTTGGTGTCGACGAATTGCTGACCGATGAACAAAAGCTGATTCGTGAGACCGTCAGGAATTATGTGAAAAAAGAAATTTCACCCATCATCGAAGACTATGCGCAACGGGCAGAATTCCCGCAGCAGATTGTCGGGCAATTGGGCGAACTGGGTTGCTTCGGGCCTACCGTTCCGGTCGAATACGGCGGTGGCGGTCTCGATTACATCAGTTATGGCCTCATGATGCAGGAGCTGGAAAGAGGGGATAGTGGTGTGCGATCAACGGCTTCGGTTCAGGGTTCGCTGGTGATGTTCCCGATCTACCAATACGGAAACGAAGAGCAGCGGAAAAAATATTTGCCCAAACTGGCAATCGGTGAGTGGCTTGGTTGTTTCGGACTGACAGAACCCGATCACGGCAGCAATCCTGCCGGCATGCTCACCAATTTTCGCGATGCAGGCGACCACGTAATTCTCAATGGAAGTAAAATGTGGATCTCGAATGCGCCGTATGCGCAGGTTGCGGTGGTGTGGGCCAAAGACGAGAATGGAGAAATAAGAGGATTGGTTGTGGAAAGGGGAATGGAAGGATTCAGCACACCAACCACGCATGGCAAATGGAGTCTCCGCGCCAGCGCCACAGGTGAGCTGGTGTTCGACAACGTGAAAGTGCCGAAAGAAAATATTCTGCCCAACGTGAAAGGATTGAAAGGTCCCTTGGGTTGTTTGACAAAAGCCCGTTACGGAATTTCCTGGGGTGCCTTGGGAGCGGCAATGGATTGTTACGATACGGCCCTTCGTTACAGCAAAGAACGAATCCAGTTTGACAAGCCGATTGGCGCTTTTCAGTTGCAACAGAAAAAGCTGGCAGAAATGATCACCGAGATCACCAAAGCGCAGTTGCTGGTTTGGCGTCTTGGCAGCCTGATGAACGAAGGAAGGGCTACGCCGCAACAGGTTTCGATGGCCAAGCGCAATTCCTGCGAGATCGCCGCTACCATCGCCCGTGATGCGCGGCAAATGCTGGGCGGCATGGGGATCACCGGAGAATACAGCATAATGCGGCACATGATGAACTTGGAAAGCGTAATCACCTACGAAGGAACGCACGATGTGCACCTGCTGATCACAGGGATGGATGTTACAGGTTTCAATGCGTTCAAATAATCCCCTGTCCCCTGAGGGGAGACCCAGGTCGGGGAAGTCTGTCCGACTTGCGACTGTTCTTTATTTCAAACTGATTTCTTCGTATGACCGACAGATGGATTTGAATTGATCTTCTGTAGAGTCGCATTCTTCAACATTTGGTCATTCGACCGAAAAAAATTATTCATCAGAAATGTCAAAAAATAAAAAGGGAAACGTTGGCCTGGGTCTCCCCTTCAGGAGGACAGGGGGATGAAAGTCTATTATCGCACCTACGATCTTGCGTTTCGGTACCCGTTTACCATTTCCAACGGTAGAACAAAAACACACCAGCCGACCTTCATCGTGCAACTGGAGCACCTGGGACGTGTTGGGTTTGGCGAAGCCCCGGCCATTACCTACTACAATATTCCGGTAGAAAAAATGGTCGAGGACCTGGAGCGAAAAAAACAGTTCACGGAAAAATTTGCCTTCACCGAGCCCGAACGTTACTGGCACTATCTCCACCATTTGTTTCCCACCAACCCGTTTCTGGTTTGTGCGCTGGACATTGCCGGCTGGGACCTGTATGGTAAATTCAAGGGCAAGCCGCTTTGCCAACTTTGGGAGGGAAATACCGGCAAGCAAACCGTCACCGATTACACCATCGGAATCGATACCATCGAAAAGATGGTGGAAAAGATGATCGAGAAACCCTGGCCGGTTTACAAGATCAAGCTTGGTACGGACAACGACGTGGCGATCATTGAATCCTTGCGCAGGCACACCAACAGTGTGTTTCGCATCGATGCCAATGCAGGCTGGAAGAAGGAAGAAGCCCTGGAAAAAATCCAGGCCTTCAAAGACCTTGGCGTGGAATACATTGAGCAGCCCCTTGCCAAAGACGATTGGGAGGGAATGAAATGGCTTTATGCAAATTCGCCATTGCCACTTTATGCCGATGAAAGCTGCGTTGCCGAACACGATGTGGACAAGTGCAGCGGCCATTTTCACGGCATCAATATCAAACTGACGAAGTGCAGCGGGCTGACACCGGCGTTGCGCATGATCCGCCGTGCACGGGAACTGAACATGGGCGTGATGGTTGGGAGCATGAATGAATCGACGATCGGCTCTGCCGCCATTGCGCACCTGCAATCGCAAATCGACTTTCTCGATGCCGACGGTCCGCTACTGTTAAAAGAAGATCTTGCAACCGGTCTGCACTACGAAAACGGAAACGTGGCAACATCCGGCGATCCCGGCCTGGGCATTCGCTTTACCGATCTTTACCAGAAATAAAAAAGGCCCGTCACCGGGCCTTTTTTATTTCTCAATCTGTTTTGTCTTTTACCAATTCAGCTTACCAAATACGAACCCGCACGCTGTCGGGACGGAACATCGGCGTGCCTGGCTGAATGTTGAACGTAGTATAGAATTCATCCACGTCCGCAAACGGGCCATTGACCCGGTATTTGGCAGGTGCGTGTACATCCGTTAACAGCCGGTTGCGCAATTGCTCATCGCGGATCTGTCCCAGCCATCCCAATGAATAGCCAAGGAAATAGCGTTGCATGGGCGTATAGCCTTTCAGCTTTTCGCCTTTTTTATATTGCTCCGTCGTCTTAAAGGCTTCAATGCCCAGCAAAATCCCACCCAGGTCGGCAATATTTTCGCCCAGCGTTGCCTTTCCATTGATGTGATAACCCGGCAAAGGCTCGTAGCCGTTAAACTGCTTCACCATCACGTCCGCTCTTTTTTTAAATTCTTCCTCATCCTTTTTTGTCCACCAGCTTTTCAGGTTTCCTTTTTCATCAAACTGGCGGCCTTCGTCGTCGAAGCCGTGGGTGATCTCGTGGCCAATGGTGCTGGCGCCGCCGTATCCGTACACTGTGGCATCGTCCAGTTCCTCGTCACGATAGCCCGGAACCGTGAAGATTCCCGCGGGCAAAACGATTTCGTTGTTCGAGGGATTATAGTAGGCATTGTAGGTTTGCGGCGTCATGTCCCACTCGTCCCTGTCTACCGGTTTTCCGAGTTTGTTCATGTTGTAATTGTGCCACCAGAGATTGGCATTGATGCTGTTTTGCACAAAGCTTTCCCGCCCGATCTGCATCGCAGAAAAATCCTTCCACTTGTCGGGGTAGCCAACTTTCTTTTTCATGGCAGCCAGCTTTACAAAGGCTTTCTGTTTGGTGCTGTCGCTCATCCAGGTCAGCTGCCCGATGCGGTGGTGCAAAGCCGTGCGGATGGCCTCCACCATGTCGGCATACCGTTTCTTGGCCGTTTCGCTGAAATATTCTTTTACGTATAACTGGCCGAGCATTTCGCCCATGCTGGCCTCCATGGCCCCGATCACCCGCTTCCACCGGGGACGTCTTTCTTTTGCCCCGCTGAACAGTTTGTTGAAGTTGAACGATGCCTGGCCGTATTGATCGGGAAGGGACCCGGAAAAATCGGAAAGCAAATTGAATTTCAATTCGCTTTTCCAGACGTCGATAGGAGTTGATTTCAAAACGGCATTTAGGGTCTTAAAAAACTCCGGCTGACCAACGATAACCGAGTCGACATTCTTGACACCGGTGACTGACAGGAACTTGCGCCAGTCAACATTTCCGGAAAGTTTCGGCAGGTCGGCAATTGCCATTTTGTTGTAATTGCGATAGGGGTCACGCAGGTCTTCCAGTTTACGGGAGCTTTGCGCCAGTTTGGTTTCCAGGGCCAGGATATCGCCGGCTTCTTTTGCCGCCTTGGTACTGTCTTCGCCGGAATAGGTCAGGATTTGCGTAATGTAGTGCAGGTATTGCTGCCGGATATTTTTTGTTGGCGAATCGTTTTTGAAATAATATTCCCGTTCCGGCAGGCCCAGGCCGCCCTGCCAAAGTTTATACGACATCAGGTCGCTGTTCTTGTCGTCCTGCGCAACAAAGTCGGCAAACAGTGTAGACGAGCCGATGTTTTTCAGTTCGGCCGAAGTGGCAACCAGGGAGTTTACATCGGTAATGGCGTTGATCTTATCGAGATAAGGCTGCAAGGGTTTTAAACCCGCCTGCTCCACTTTTGCACTGTCCATGGCAACAGCCCAGTAGTCGCCGATCTTTTGCTGGTTGGTGCCCTGCGCCGCTTGCGAGGCTGCCGCCTTTTCGCTGATGCTGCGCAGGCGGGACAGGTTTTCTTCGATAACCAGGTTGCCAATGCCCCACGAGCCCTGGTCGGCTGGGATGGGGTTGGCTTTGATCCAGCCGCCGTTGGCATATAAAAAGAAGTCCTGGGCGGGGGAAACCGCCGTATCCATGTTCTTTGCCAATACGTCGGCTTTGTTTTTTTCGACAGAGTCGGGACCCGTGCCGGTTACGGATTTGACCTCGTTATTACAGGCAGTCAGCCCGCCGGCAAGCAGGAAGAGAAGTGCGATTTTTTGCATTGTTCTGGATTAAGGGTTAAATGTAGCGACAAATGCTGCACGATCGAAGCCGTTCATAAAACCGGGACCGGAGCGGAATCGGCCTTAAATTTGTTGACAATCTGCAAAACCGTCTTCATGAAGAAAGTCGTTTTCTTTTCCTTTCTCTTTTTGTCGCAGGCTGCATTTGCCCAGTTTCACATGGGTGTTTTTCTTGGAGGGGCCAACTATATCGGTGATTTGAACGACAAACCCTACAAACGCACCAAAGGCGCATTCGGTCTTTCGCTCAATTATGAAGTGTCGGACCGTGTGATGTTGCGCACGGGTTTTAACCTCGGGAAGGTCGAAGGCGGTGATCAATTCAGCGGATCGACGTTTCAAAAAGAAAACCGCAACCTGAGTTTTCAATCGGCTATTTCCGAGTTCAACCTGATCGGGGAACTCACGGCTTTCAACTTAAATAATATTCGCTGGTCGCCCTATGCATTCGCCGGTATAGCGGTTTATCATTTTAATCCGTATATCAAAGATTCTTCGGGTGCCAAGATTTTTCTCAAACCCCTGAGCACGGAAGGGGAGGGACTCACAGCTTATCCCGACCGCAAACCCTATTCCCTGACGCAATTTGCCATTCCCTTTGGCGGTGGTATCAAATACAACATCAACGATGACGTCCGCCTCGGACTGGAGGTTGGTTTCCGCCGTCTTTTTACCGATTACCTGGACGACGTGAGCAGCACCTTCGTGGATGAACAAACCCTTCTTGCCGAGCGGGGTTCGCGTGCCGTGCAGTATTCGTACCGCGGCGACGAAGTGCCCGGCGAGTACCCGCTTTACCCAGATAACGGTTATCCCGCCAAGGATGTGCAGCGTGGAAACGTAAAAACGAAAGACTGGTATTATTTCACGGGCCTGCACCTGACCTTCCGGCTGGGCGGCGGTTATGGCAAAACCGAGGCATCCGGAAAAAAGAGCCGCTACGGTTGTCCCACTGTGCCCATGTAAACATTTTGCTAACGTTGTGTGTTCCTACTTTTGCAAACACACATGGCATACAAAAATCAGCAGCAGTTTATCGATTTACTGGAGCGTGAAGGCGAATTGGTTCGTATCAGAGAATACGTAAATCCCCACCTCGAAATTTCCGAGATCACGGATCGCATCAGCAAAACCGCCGGCGGCGGCAAAGCCCTTCTTTTCGAAAACACGGGTTACGACTTTCCTGTTCTCATGAACGCATACGGCAGCGAACGCAGGATGTGCCTTGCACTCGGCGTGCAGCACCTGGACGACGTGGCAAAAGAAATCGAAACCCTTTTTCACCTGCTGTCTTCTCCCAAGGAAAGCATCGTGGATAAGCTGAAGCTTCTGCCAAAACTCGGGCAGTTTGCTTCGTGGATGCCCAGGGTGCGCAGCGGACGCGGTGAATGCCAGCAAGTGGTTTGGCAGGGAGCCGAAGCGGATATCACAAAGCTGCCGGTGATCACGTGCTGGCCCAAAGACGGTGGTCCCTTTGTAACGCTGCCGGTGATCCATACAAAAGATCCCGTGACTGCCTCCCGCAACGTGGGCATGTACCGGATGCAGGTTTTTGGTCCGGATCTAACAGGCATGCACTGGCACAAACACAAGGTGTCGGCAAAACATTTTTCCGAATACAAAAAGCTGGGTAAGAAAATGCCGGTGGCCGTGGCATTGGGTGGCGACCCGGCCTATGCCTATTCCGCGACAGCACCGCTACCGGAAAATGTGGATGAATACATGCTGGCCGGTTTTCTCCGCAAGAAAAAAGTGGAGCTGGTAAAGTGTATCACGCAGCCCGAAATCGAAGTTCCTGCCGACGCGGATTTCGTGATTGAAGGCTATGTTGACCCGGCCGATGAACTGATCTGGGAGGGGCCGTTTGGCGACCATACCGGTTATTACTCGCTACCGGATTGGTATCCCCGTTTTCACATTACCTGCATCACGCACAAAAAAAATGCGGTTTATCCGGCCACCATCGTGGGCATTCCGCCGCAGGAAGACGCCTGGCTGGGAAAGGCCACGGAACGCATTTTCCTGGCACCGATGAAAATGACCATGGTGCCCGAGATCATCGATATGGACATGCCTGTAGAAGGCGTTTTTCACAACCTGGTGATTGCGCAGATCCGGAAGGAGTACGCCGGGCAGGGGCAAAAAGTGATGAATGCCATGTGGGGCGCCGGCCAGATGATGTTCAATAAGATCCTGGTAATGGCCGACCAGGATGTGCGGATACAAGACTACGAGGAGCTGTCGACCTATGTTTTCAAAAACCTGAATCCGGCCGCGGATATTTATTTTTCGCAGGGACCGATGGATGTGCTGGATCACAGTTGCAGTAAGCTGGGTTTTGGCGGAAAGATGTGTATCGACGGAACCCGGAAGTTCGAAGAAGAAATGGACCAAAACTGGCAGTTGGCAGTTAGCAGTTCGCAGGCAGAGATTGAAAAAGCTGTAAAGCAGTTCGAAGAAATCAAGGACATCAACACGTCTTTGTTGAAGAAAGACATACCGGTTTTGATCCTGTCGGTTGAAAAAAACCGCAAAGGGCATGTTCGGGAATTGCACCTGCAATTGTGCAACCTTGCCGAACTGGAAGGAATCAAACTCATTCTATATGTGGAGCATACGGTCAGCGCAAATGACCTGGCGGTTGCCCTCTGGCGATTTTGCAACAACCTCGATCCCAAACGGGACGCCGTTCTGGCGCAGCGGCCTTCTGCAAAAGAAGAAGGAAAAACCTTTGCCTGTATGGGATTAGACGGAACGATCAAATCGAAAGAATTTGACAATTTCCAACGCGACTGGCCCAACATCATCGTGATGAACGATGAAACCATTAAGGCTGTGGATGAAAAATGGAGCCGTCTTGGTTTGGGCGACTTCCTGCCGTCCCCGTCGCTGAAATTCAAAAGCCAGATCTATGGTGAAGAGGCGGTCGTGGCGTGAGGACGTGAGATGTGAGAGGTGAGACGTGAAACAAGAGGGAACTTTACGGTTATGAGTTTTCCTGGCTCACATTCACGCAATTAAAATTTGTAATCCTCGCGTTCCGGGTGAAAGACATCCAGCAGCTGGCAATCGGTGAGTGCCCGGCCGCCATGCTCGACGTGTGGCGGAATGACGGCTACGAGTCCCGGCGTGAGCACTTTTGTTTCACCGGCCACGGTTAATTCAAACTCACCGCTCAGCACATGGGCCACCTGTTCGTGCGGATGGGAATGTAGCGGAATGGCATGGCCGGCTTCTACGGTCCAGTAAACGAAGGTCATGGTGCCGGTATGAATGGTGCGTGCATGGTAGCCCCTGACGATTTCCTTCGATGGCAAAGTTTCGATTTGAACAAACGACATCCTGCAAAATAGCAAGCATTTTGAATTTATCGCTGTCGAAAAATATGGTGCGTTAAAACAAAGAAGCCGGTGATTACCGGCTTCTTTGTTCAGATGAAATTGTCTATACGAAACTGCTATCCTAGCAGAACAACCTGCGTCATTTCTTCCTCCTGTCCTCCGTTATCCTTCATCGCCCTTCCAATAAATCCTTTCAAATGTAAAAGCAGTTTGGTATTCCAAAATCAGTAACCCGGGTTCTGTTGCAGGTCGTTGCCCATCTTCTTGGCGATCTCAATGACCGGGTTGGGAATTGGGTAGTATTCATTTTTGTTTTTAATGAAACCGCCCGAGGCCTTCAAATAGCCTCTCCGGTCTTTTTCTTTGGCCAGGTAAGCGTTCAACACGTCAGCGGCGATTCCCCAACGTACCAGGTCGAAGAAGCGGTGGCCTTCCATGGCTAGTTCCAGTCTTCTTTCAAACCGTACAGCCTTTCTGGCCGTAGCCTGGTCGGCAAAGGGGACTGCATAGTCTTTTATCAGGTAATTGGCCGGTGCACCCGTTACCATGCTACCCGGGTTGGCTGCCCGTGCACGAATGCGGTTGATGTACTGCCTTGCCTTTTCCAGCGATCCTACTTCGATCTCCGCTTCAGCTGCCATGAGCAGGACGTCGGCAAAGCGAATGATGTTGTAGTTCTTGGCCGTTTGCCTGAAGTTGTTCACGTTGGTGAAGTTTCCGAGGTCGGTGTTTTTCGACACGTGTTTTTTGGGACTGTACGGACCGGCATAAGCCTGGTCGCGAATCCAGCTTCGACCGGGGTGCTGGCCATAATCCCAGTACGGCACACCGCGGCGGCCTACCGACCAGTCGAGCCGTGGATCAAGCGGTGTTGTGGCATCATTGGTAAACGGACTGTTTGAGGTAATTCCCTCGTCATTTTTCAGGTTGTCGTTGTTGTATGAATCATCCAGGAACGGCAACCCGTCCGCCGTGGTCTTGTAGGCATTGACGAGATTTTGCGAAGGCTGGTAAAACCCGCAACAACCCCATACACCGCCGTAAGGATAAGCCAGTTCGTAGGATGTTTCGGCAGAACCCGTAACGGTGCCGCTGGCCTGTGTTTGCTGGGAAAAAACCGCTTCGGCAGAGTTTTCATAGCCAATGTCGAAATTCTTCCAGTACTGGTCCTGCAGGTCGTATTTTTTGCCGTTGGAAGTTTGTCCCTGGGCAATGATCACATCATACAGAGTTTTTGCCTCGTTGAACTTCTTTTCATACATATAAACCTTTGCGAGGTATGCTGCAGCTGCCCACTTATTGGCACTGCCCACCAGCGCCTGGGTTTCCGGCAGGTTGTCGTAAGCGAATTTGAGGTCGGCTTCGATCTTTGGCCAGATATCCGTTTTGTTATCGTACTTGGTGGTAGCTTCGTCGATGTACGGTACTTTGTTCCACATCCGTTTGGCTTCGAAATGGAAATGGCCCCTGAGGAATCTTGCCTGGGCAACATAATTTTTCTTTTCATCATCAGTGATGCCCGGGATTTTGCCCGAGAAGTTAATGACGTCGTTTGCCCGTGAAATGCCTTCGTAGAGCGATAGCCACTTAAACCGGAAATAGGTATTGGCTGCCTGCGATGCATAAATTTCAATTTCCGTCATCTGGGGCTGGTCACCGGCATCGGTGCCTTTGTAGGCATCGTCCGATGCCACATCGCCGTAAACCCAGTTGGTGGCACCCACCATCCAGCCGCTGGCGCCGGGAATACCCTGGCCGTCCAGCATGCCGTAAGTCCCGATCAACAGGCCGTCAATTCCTTTTTTACTCAGTAACTGGTCGCTGGAATAACGTCCGAAGGGCTGAGGGTCCAGATAGGATTTTTTGCAGGCTACAAGGCTGAACACGCAGAGTGCCATAAAACCAATTGCCTTTTTATACTTGAATGCCGTTTGCATATTTTTCGTTTTGCTTTTTAAGAATTAATGTCTTGGATTAGAAGCCGACGTTGATGCCGAAGATGAATTGTTTTGGTGTAGGATAATTGCCGGCATCCACACCCAGGTTCCTGTCGGCAAAGCGACGTGTATAGTCGTTCCGGCCTGTGTTGATGGTTGTGATCTCGGGGTCAAGGCCGGTGTACTTGGTGATGGTGAAAAGGTTTTGTGCCTGTGCATAAAACCGGATGCGGTCAATGCTGTAGCGTTTCAAGAGGTTTTGCGGCAGCGTGTAACCCAGTTGAATATTGCGCAACCGCAAATAACCACCCGGTTCGATATAATAGTCGACCGGCAGCGTTCCGCTGGTGGCGTCGTTGCTGGAAATTTGTGGCAGAAGGGCATTCTTGTTTTGCGGTGTCCAGCTTTCGTACAAAACGCGGCGGGTACGGTTACCCTGGAAGGTGTTGAAGTCTGTCCAGTAACGGGTATAGTTGGCGATCTGTCCGCCGGCCTTCCAATACAGGAAGCCTGAAAAATCAAAACCTTTGAAAGCAATATTGGCATTGAATCCCATCACAAAATCCGGGTGCGGGTTACCGATAAAGGTGCGGTCTTCCGGTGTGATCCGGCCATCGGGTTTGCCTGCCGGTCCGGAGATGTCTTTGTATTTCCATCCGCCAATCAGCTTTCCTTTCTGGTCGAGCGAGGCCAGTTCGGCATCATCATCAAAAAAGCCGTCGACGACGTAGCCGTAAAAGCTGGAAATGGGCATCCCGACAACCGATCGGTTGAACGGATCGATACGGGTGCGGTCTCCTTCAAAAAAAGGATCGGCGAGATCGAGCACTTTGTTCCTGTAGAGCGAAAAATTGGTGCTGAAGTCGTAGCGAAGGTCTCTGGATGCCGTGCCCCGATAAGAAAGCGTCAGGTCGATGCCTTTGTTATCCATGGAGCCGATGTTGATCGGCTGCCGTGCCACGCTGCCGCCGTACAGACTTGGATCCAACTCCCTTTCATAAACAAGGTTGGTGGTTTTGCGGTCGTACACATCCAGCGAGATAGCCATTTTGTTGTTCAGCAAGGTGGCGTCAAAACCCAGGTTGGCGGTCCTGGTTTCTTCCCATTTGATATCCGGATTGGCGATCGTTTGATGGCGAACGCCGGGCATGAAGTTGGTGTTGCTGCCGTTCAGCGGGTAAGAGGCATCGTTGTTGATCGTGAAGAAATTAAAGAAGCCGAGTGAGCTGATATTGTCGTTACCGAGGATACCGTAACCAAAGCGCAGCTTAAAATCGTTGAGGGCTTTGATATTCTGGAAGAACGGTTCTTCGGAAACCCGCCAGCCCAGGCTGAAGGCCGGGAAGTTGCCGTACTTGTTTTTGGGGCCAAAGGCATCAGACGATCCATCGCGGCGGAAAGAACCGGAAAACAGGTATTTGTTCATCAGCGAATAGTTCACCTGGGCGATGATCGGCGAGTATTTGCGGCTTCTGAATTCGCTGCTTGTACCAAACGGCGTTGGGCTGAGCGTAGATCCCAGTTGCCAGAAATTACGATCGAGGTTGAAGAAGTCGTTGGCATTGCCCGAAACACTCCGTCCCTGGTTTTGAACAACCTCGGTACCCACCATGGCTTTCACTTCATGAATGTTTTTGAACACCTTGTTATAGTTTAAGGTATTGTACCAGGTTAGCTGGTATCCATAGTTCTGGCCTTCTGCGAACGTGGCGATATTGCTGCGGCCTTCCGCGCTTTCAAAATACCCCGTTACAAAAGCATAGTTGCTGCCGTTGCCGAAGTCCATACCCAGGTTCGACCGGAAGGTGAAGTCCCGAAGGAAATTCACCTCGGCAAATACACTTCCGATTATGCCTAACCGTTTTTCCTTGGCATCCTTTCTTCGGTCGAGGATCGAGTAGGGGTTGTGTGCGTTTCCGAGGTTGGCTCCGCGGGTGCCTGCATAGTTTCCTGCAATATCGAAAACCGGAACAATGGGTTGCATCCGGTAGGCCATTGAGATAGGGTTGCCTTCATCCTGGTTGGTGAAGCCCTGTACGCCATTCCTGTCGGTCAGGTTCAACTGAACATTTTCACCGATGCGAATGGCGTTTTTGATCGTGAAGCTGGTGTTGGCCCGAAGGGCATAGCGCTTATACCGGGTGGTGTAAACAATCCCTTTCTGGTCAAAATAGTCGGCGCCAAAAAGGTAGTTGGCGCTCTCCGATCCACCGGATACACTGAGCTGGTGGTTTTGCATGGGCGCATCCTGCAGCACGGCGCCGATCCAGTCTGTGCCTTGCTTGTTGGCCGGTACAATCAGGTAGGTTCCCGTGCCATTCACATCAAAGGGATCGTACCGGTACCTGGAAGGATCAGCAGCTGGATCGCCGGTAAAAATGGCGCCGCTTTTTCCGCCTGTCAGGCCACCGCCGGCATAAATGTAATCGGGGATGATGGGTTTGTCGCTGACACCTGTCGGTCCCGCATACTGCCCGTGTTTAAAACGACCCTGCGCATCCAGCAGCCCGGCATTTTTTTGCAGTAAGAAGAGATATTGTCCGTATTCTTCCGTGTTCAGCAGGTCCAAACGTTTTTTAAAGGTTTGGGTACCGTAGTAGCTGTCATAGGTCACTTTGGGTTTGCCCTGTTTGCCCTTTTTCGTGGTAATGATGATCACACCCCCAGCGGCTGCCGAACCATAGATGGATGCTGCAGATGCATCCTTCAACACCTGCATGGTTTCAATGTCGTTTGGATTTAGCTCCGTAATGGATCCTACCCGGGCACCATCCACCACATAAAGTGGCTCGTTGTTGCCAAAGGTGCTGTAGCCATGAATGCGGACGTTGGAACCTGCCCCGGGTATCCCGGACGTCCCCACTGTTACACCGGCCGCCTTACCCTGCAGAAGACTCTGCACGTTGGCACCGGGATTAGCCACCAGTTCTTTCACGTTGACTACCGCTACCGAACCGGTGATGTCTTTCTTTGCCTGTGACGTGTAACCGGTTACCACCACCTCATTCAGAGTGGAGCCGTTTTCGCTAAGCGAAATGTCAACGGAAGATTTTCCTGCCAGCGCAATTTCGCGGCTCGAGTAGCCAATAAAGCTCACGACCAGGATACTTTGGTCGCTCGGAACACTGATGGTATAACGGCCTTGCAGGTCGGTCGTCGTACCATTCTTGGTTCCTTTTACTAGGACGGAAGCGCCGGCGATTGGCAGGTTCGCGGCAGTCGTAACAGTCCCAGAAACAGTTTTTTGTGCGTTTGCCCAAAAGGCAAGCAAAAAAAGAAGCAACGAGGCCACTCCTCGTAATTGGTTTTGTTTCGCAAGCATAACGTTCGTTTTAACGATTTTTAAGGAGAATTAACAATTATTAACAAAAGATAATCGTTATAAAACCCTAAGCAAATTTTTGCAATACCCTTTTTGGGGTAACTGGTTAATGTGAACATTGCCGACGTGTGTTCGTTTCGGTGTTGCATGTTGGAAAATAGACAGTTAGTTTACCCAAGGTTCAAAATCGTGTAGGCATCAATGTGGAAAACTTTTTTGCCTGAATAATCTGCTAATAGGCAAAGCCCGCTGCAATTTTATCGCAAAGTGTTCCCTCACTTGATTTCAATGTAGGCAGTATATTCCTCCTCTCACTTCAGTACTTTCGTGGTACATTGGTAACGCAATGCTTTAGGTTTTGGAAAGGTCTATTCATCTTTTAATGACCGGCGCCGGCGCACCGGGTGCACCGGGCATCATCAAATGCCTGACCCGGTATCCTGCCATCCGCCTCTTTGTCGGGGACGCTGATCCCAATGCACTTGGGCGGCATCTACACGCCCCTTTTTTTCAGAATCCTCCGGCAAATGATCCAGGTTTTGCAGGCCACATTTTGGCTCTCTGTCAGAAAGAGGGGATACAGATTGTTATGCCGTTGGTGACAAAAGAATTGTTTCCTTTTTCACAACAGAAAGCCCGCTTCGCGGACGCCGGCATTAAGGTTCTGGTGTCATCGTACGATGCCATTCGCGTGGCCAATGACAAGGCGGCCTGCTACCGTTTTTTACGGGACAGGGGAGTGGCTGTTCCGAATTTTTTCGTTGCCAAAACAATTGAAGATTTCATTCATGCCGCATTTGAATTGGGCCACCCGCATGAACCTTTTTGTTTTAAGCCCTGTGTTGCCAACGGCAGCCGCGGCTTTCGTATTATTTCGGATAGCATCAATGAGTCGGAACAGCTTTTTCAACAAAAGCCTTATACACCCTACATCACGTACACCCATGCGTTGAAAATTCTTGCATCCCAGCCCTTTCCGCAACTTGTGGTTACGGAATATTTGCCGGGTGACGAGTATTCGGTGGATTGCCTGGCTAACCAGGGAGAGGCGGTATTGGTGGTACCGCGGCTGCGGCAAAAAACCATCAATGGCATTAGTGTGCAGGGAACTTTTGTTCGGGACGAAGCAATTATCGCCTACTGCACAAAAATCATCGCAGAAATTGGTTTGCATGGAAACATTGGCATCCAGGTACGTCGTGCAAAGGACGGACGGCCGCTGTTGCTGGAGATTAATCCGCGTGTGCAGGGTACTATTGTCGCGGCACTCGGCGCCGGCGTGAATCTTCCCTTGCTGGCGGTCAAACAGGAATTGGGCCTGCCTATTCAGCCGGATGAAATGGAGGTGAAGTGGGGAACCGCGTTTACCCGGCACTGGACTGAAATTTTTTACTGAGCTTGTTAAAAACAAGCCGGCTTTTCCGGATCTGTTTTTCCTTCTGTAAATTGCCTGTATGAAAAGAACCTTGTGGCTGACAGCACTGATTGTGTTTGCCGGCTTGTTTGCCTCCGGACAAAACGGAAAAGCACCTGGACCGGCCGCACTGAGTAACACGCTTCTTTGGCGTATCAGCGGCAAGGGACTTCAAAAACCGTCTTATCTCTTTGGCACGATGCATCTTCTTTGTGCCGACGACATCGCCCTGAGCGATAGCCTGAAGATGGCTATCAGCCGGGCCGACAATGTTTACCTCGAACTGGACATGAACAACATGTTTGAAATGCTGGGCGCCATGCAGCACATGAGCATGAAAGGCGACACCACGCTGGCCGACCTGTTGACCCAGGAAGAATATAAAAAGGTAAAGGCTTACTTCCACGAAAACGCCAGCATGCTGCCGTTTGAGATGCTGCAAACCTACAAGCCCTTGCTTACCGCGTCGATGGTTGCCGAACAGCAGTCGACGGCCTGTGACCACATGATCTCGATGGAGCAATTGATTATGGAAGAAGCCAAAAGCAGTGATGTGGCCATCAAAGGACTGGAGACAATGGATTTTCAACTGGAAATTTTCGATAAGATCCCTTACAAACTGCAGGCGAAGCAGCTTTACCAGGTGATCAACCATATTAACGATAAAGGCGGTGAAGATGAAATGCAGATCCTGACAAATGCCTATCGCCGGCAGCAACTCGAAAAGTTGGAAGAGATTACGAAAAAAGAAGACATGGGCATGTCGTCATTCATTGATTTGCTTTTGTACAACCGCAATGCTAACTGGGCAAAGAAGCTTCATCAACTGATGCAGGATAAATCGCTGGTGGTGGCGGTGGGAGCCGGGCATTTGCCGGGTGCCAAAGGCGTGATCAATCTCCTGCGAACAGCCGGTTACAAGGTTGAGCCGGTGGCCAATGAAATGATCAGGAAAAAAGTAAAGGAGATTTAAGGGATTAGATATTGGATATTGGGATATTTTTCGATGCAAAAAGGTCAATATCCCAATATCCAACTGGTTTAATACTGCTCCAAGCCGCTGAAGAAAAAGTCGCCTTCTATCTTCGCATTCTCGTCGCTGTCGCTTCCGTGAACGGCGTTTTCACCGACAGAAGTTGCAAACAGTTTGCGAATCGTTCCTTCGTCTGCTTTGGAAGGGTCAGTCGCACCGATCAGGGTTCTGAAATCGGCTACAGCATTTTCCTTCTCCAGGATCGCGGCAATGATAGCACCACTGCTCATGAATTCGGTCAGTTCACCGTAAAAAGGTCTTTCTTTATGTACTGCATAAAACTCCCCGGCTTTTTCTTGTGAAAGTTTAGTCTGCTTCAGGGCTACAACACGAAACCCGGCTTTGATGATCTTGTCCAGGATGGCACCTGCGTGTCCGTTGCGCATTGCGTCTGGCTTGATCATAGTAAATGTTCTGTTACTCATAGCTCAAAAATTTGAAGCGCAAAAATAGGCAGAGCGGCGAAAATCAAAATCAAATTATGAAATGGTCACTCGGCTGGTGCTAGTTGCACGATCAGCGAGGCATAAAAATTCCGCCCGGCTGCTGCATTGTAATATCGGCCCCCAAAGCCGTTAATGTCGTTGCCCAGGCTGTAATGCTGGTCCAGCAAATTGTCGGCGCCAACAACCAATTTAAATTGGGTGCGGTTGCCAACATGCTTTTCCAAACCGAATTTCGCTCCAAGAAGATGATACGCATTCGCGTAATCGCTGTTGGCGTCATTCAGCGGGATTTTACTGCTGTAGTAATAAGTAAGATTCGCCAGCAGGCCATTTTTTGCAAAGACTTCCACGCCAGTAGATACCGTGTTGGGAGCTATACCGGGCAAGGCTTTACCGGAAAAATCAACTGCCAGTTGCTTAAAGTCCTTGTAATGGAAATCATGATAGGTGTGGTTCAGCCAGACGGAGCCTTTCCGGAAAAATGAAGCTTTTTGGAAAAACGAATAGGCAAGGCTGGTTTCAACACCTTTTTGCGATGTCTTGCCGGCATTCACAAAATAATCGCCACCGCCGGCATCTCTCCGCTGCACGATGGTGTTTTGCAGCCTGAAATAAAATGCATTGATGTCAAATGTCAGGTCGGAAAGAATTGTTCCCCGTGCGCCAAGGTCATAATTGACGCCTTCTTCGGCTTGCAGCGAGAAATTGATATCACTGCCGCTCGGCAACAGTTCAGCCGATGTCGGTGGCGAAAAACCTTTCGAGACGCTGGAATACAGGGTCAGGTTTGTCCATTTTCTGGCAATTGCCAGTCGGGGAGTCAATTGGTTGTTGAGTGTGCGGTTCATCACCCTGCCAGGTGTCGGTGCCGAACGGCGGAAGCGCAGCGTAGAACCGTTCAGCGACGCTCCGGCAGTGACTTCCAAGCTACCAAAAGAGGCGTTGGCTTGCAGAAACGCAAATGACTGGCGGGTGTGGATTTCATCATCGGACTGCAGGCTGTCGGGTTCCCCGCCAACATTCTTGAACACGGCAGACGTGGAAAAATTTTGTTGCAGTTCGCCACCAAAAAGCACGTTCAGCAAGGTTTGTGCAATTTGTTTTTTCACCGAGAAAACCGTTCTGCCTCCAACATGCGGTTCCATTGTCTTGCCAAAGTTGCGAATGGTTGGGTTGCGCAATTCGGTAAATGCACCATAAGCCGAAGATAGATTTGAAAGGGAGGACGTGAGCTGTTGAGTCAGGCTTGCGCCGGCCAAAAAAGTTTTTTGCGAAATGGACGCCTTCGCCTGTTCGGCGCTGGGAAATCCTGCTCCCCGCGGGCGGAAGGCTTTTGGATTGGCAGTGTATTCCGCTTTTGTTAAGGCACCCGGGGTTTCGTAAAAAAGGTCGCTGTATAAAACCGTTGTTTTGATAGCCTGTTTTTCGCTGGAGCGATAGTTCCCGGTCCAGCTCAATACATCTCGTTTCATTTTGGAATGATAGCGGTAACCATCACTTACCTGGTGTTGAAAGCCAATGCGGCTTTTGTTATCAGTTTTGCCGGCGGTTACCGAAGCATAGGCATTGCGCAGCCCAAAACTGCCCGCCGAATATTCGCCAGATAAATTGGCACGTTCGCCGGCAGTTGTGCTTTCAATCAGTAACACTCCACCCGTTCCCGCACCATAAAGGCTGCTGCCCGGGCCCTTTAAAATTTCTATTGAACCAACGTTGTAATAACCCAACCCATTCAGGTAGGTATTTCCACCGGGATCGGTAAAAGGAATGTCGTTCACATACACCTTCACATTACGAACACCAAACGGAGAGCGAAGAGAACTGCCCCTGATATTGAACCGGTAACTGCCCGGCGACCGTTCTTCCATGCGTACCCCCGCAACTGTGTTCACGGCCTGAACGACTGAAGCAGAGCCGAAACGATTCAGGGTTTGTTGATTGACAAAACCGACAGCAGCCGGAACGTCCTTAAGTTTCCTTGCTTGGCCATAGGCTTTGACTTCCACCGTTGACAATGGATTCTTTGTTGTATCGGCCTCCTGGCAAAAGGCAACGGAACTGAAGCAGGAAAATGCAATGAAAACACTGGCAGCGGCTGGTCGTATCTGGCGGTTCATCTTCAAAGTAACAGGGACAAAAATGGATGGACAAAAAAATCATTTCGGACAAGGATTTTTTACGTCAATTGGTAACGGAATTCGGCCGGTGTGAAGGAGCGGTCATTGTAGACAGGAAGGATGGAAAAATTATTCCGAAACCGGCCTGTCGCTTTCGAAAGAATGGGAATACGGGTCGATAGTGACCCGGACCTGCTGCAACGATGAAACGGTTGCAATGAACCATAAGAATTGCAGCAACCTGCCGTTGGCAGGACTTTTTAGGTAATACGGACAAACAAAGTTCCGGGCAGAATTGAAGTTTGTAGCTATTTCCGACACGCATTGCAGGCACCGCAGCCTGAGGATTCCCAAAGGGGATGTGTTACTGCATGCCGGTGATATTGGTTACCGCAGCACACGGGAAGAAGTGATCGATTTTCTGGACTGGTTGGGAAAACAACCTCACCTGTACAAAATCTTTATTGCCGGCAACCATGATTTTTTCTTTGAACGGGAAAAGCTTTCGGTTATTCAGAAAATGTTACCCGACGGTGTGCACTACCTGAAAGACGAAGCTGTCGTTCTGAACGGTATTAAAGTTTGGGGGTCGCCATACACACCCTGGAATTACCGGTGGGCATTCAACAAGCGGAGGGGGGAACCATTGGAAAAGCAATGGCGCAACATCCCGCACGACACCGATGTTTTATTAACACACGGCCCTGTTTATGGGATCCTCGACACCATTTACAATGACCAGCACGCCGGTGACAAGGACTTGCTGAACCGGGTGCTGGCAGTCAAACCAAAGGCCCACGTTTTTGGACACATTCATGAATCGTACGGTTCGGTTAAGCGACAGGGCATTCAATTTGTGAATGCATGTTTGTTAAATGAAGCGTATGAATTGGCCAACAAGCCCCTGGTTTTTGAGGTTGCGGCCCGCCCTTCGGCGAAAGCCGCGTCTGGCGAAGTAGAGGAGGCGTGACCAGAAAGGGTCAAGTCAATTGTACAATATCACATGGAGTCTGGAAAATATTTTATCAATGTTTAAACATTGAGTAGATTTGACAATTAAACTTACGTTATGGCAATTACTTGGAAAGTAGATCCCTCGCACTCGGAAGTGCAGTTTAAAGTGAAGCATTTGATGATTACAACCGTCACCGGTTATTTTAAATCCTTCGACCTTGAAGTGGTAACGGAAAACGACGACTTCTCAACGGCGTCCAAAATTGAGTTTACGGCGGATATTGGTTCCATCGATACGAACAACCAGCAGCGGGATACCCACCTGAAATCGGCCGATTTTTTTGATGCGGAGAATTTTGGCCAGTTGAAATTTACAGGCCGCAACTACAAAACAGATGGCGAAGAAGGCACGCTGGCAGGCGACCTTTCGATCCGCGGCACAACGAAACCCGTAACAGTGATCGTTGAATTTGGCGGGATCGTGGTAGACCCTTATGGCCAAACCAAAGCTGGATTTACTGTTAGCGGTAAAATCAGCCGGAAGGAGTTTGGTCTGACCTGGAATGCGGTTACGGAAGCGGGCCAGGTTGTTGTAAGCGATGACATCCGCATTCATTGCGAAATTCAACTGGTGAAACAAGCGTAAACAAAGGCTGGAAGCGGCGTTCCGGCGTCGCTTTTGCTTTTTAACAGTTCCAATTTTTAAAAAACAGTTCGAGACCATTACCTTAGCCCGCTATGACAGTAGAACAAATCCAGCAGTTTTTAGACAGGGAAACCGTTCCGCAAGGCAAGATCATTCGCTTTGAAATGAAGAAACGCAACCCTGTCCGTGGTTTGATTGTGAAAGGCAAAGACTACAATGAGCTGAAGGAAAAGAATTTTTGGCGTATTGTCACCCAGACTCACCTGGTCGAATACAGCAAGACCCAGAATATTAATTTGGCCAAAATTTTCAGTGGAACCGACTTTGCCAAGCTTTCGCTGGTCAGCAATAAAGCCGAAGACTAAGTTTTTTCCGGATTTTACTCGTCGCAACAGTGCAAGTTGTATCTGTTCCTACCTATTTTTGCGCTTTCTGTAAACCAAAGATCGGCGATGGACTAAAGTTTTAAAGTCTTTTAGCCTGTTCCCGCATCAACGTTTTAACATGATCGCAATTCTCGTATTTTTCATTTTACACTGGTACCTGTCGCTGTTTGCCCAAACGTTTTTCCACCATCGCTATGCTGCGCACCGGGCGTTTACCATGAGTAGCGGATGGGAACGTTTTTTCTTCGGCTATTCCTATGTCATGCAGGGCTCTTCGTATATGAGTCCCAGGGTGTATGCTATTCTGCATCGCATTCATCATGCGTATACCGACACAGAACATGATCCCCATTCGCCTTCTTTTGACAAAAACGTGGTCAGTATGATGTGGCGGACATCGGTGACCTATGTGCAGATCATGAAAAATCGCGTTCCGCTGGAGGAGCGTTTTTTAAAAAACGTTCCGCAGGTAAACTGGCTCGACTGGTGGGGAAATACCTGGTATTCCCGCATCCTTTGGTCGGCGGCTTACACCTGGTTTTATGTCGCTTTTGCACCTTCGGCATGGTGGTATCTGTTAATCCCCGTGCACATTTTGATGGGGCCGATCCATGGTGTGATCATCAACTGGTTTGCGCACAAATACGGTGATACCAATTTTCCCACCGACAATACATCGAAAAACCTTTTCAAGCTTGATCTTTTAATGCTGGGAGAAGGGTATCACAACAACCATCACAAGTATCCAAGCCGCAGCAATTTTGCCGCGAAGAGAGGCGAATTTGATCCTGTGTATCCGGTGATCCGTTTGCTTAACCGCTTGAAAGTGATACGGATTATCAATCCTGCCTGATTTTTTGTGCGATATCAGCTACGATCTTTTCGGCATGTTCTCTTGAATTTTCAATAAAAAGCCGGTGGGTGTTCATGCCCCCGCAAATTACGCCGGCTAGGTAGATGCCCGGTACGTTGGTTTCGTGTGTGTCTTCGCTATACGTAGGCTTGCGTACCTCATCCGGGCTTAATTCAATTCCCATATTCTGGAGGAAAGGAAGGTTAGGCTGGTAGCCGGTAAGGGAGAGCACCCAGTCGTTTTCCAGGATAAGGTTGCCCTCCGGGGTCTGTACCACGATTTCTTTATCCCGGATCTCCGTAACCATTGAATTAAAGTAGGCTTTGATCGAGCCTTCGGCGATGCGGTTGTCAATGTCGGGCCGTACCCAGTATTTCACCCGTTTGCCAATTTCCGGTCCGCGAACAATCATTGTGACATCGGCCCCTTTGCGCCAGGTTTCCAGAGCGGCGTCGACGGCTGAATTTTGGGCGCCAATCACGGCCACTTTTTGAAAGGCATAATAATGCGGATCGTCGTAGTAGTGTTTGACTTTCGGCAATTCCTCGCCGGGTATGTTGAGGAGATAGGGGATGTCGTAAAAACCGGTGGCAACAATAAGGCTGCCGGCTGAATAGAATCCTTTGTTGGTTTTAACACGAAACCGGGTCGTTTCATCTTCTTCGTACCTGGAAACCTCCGTGACCTTTTCGAAAAGGTGGATGTGAACCTTGTTATCCTGCGCTACCCGTCGGTAATATTCCAGGGCCTCGGTTCGTCGAGGTTTGGGGTTGTTGGAAATAAACGGCACACCGCCAATTTCCAGTCGCTCGGACGTGGAAAAAAAGGTCATGTTCACCGGGTAATTGTACAGGGAGTTCGCCAGCGGGCCTTTTTCTAAAATCAGGTAGTCGATACCGGCTTTTTTTGCTTCAAGTGCACAGGCAAGGCCAATGGGGCCGCCGCCAATGATGATAATGGGATACTGTTTATCCAACCTTTGGAAGTTTTGATGAAGATACGGTTGCAAAAATTTTCGTGCCCTTCATAACAGAGACCGGAGAGCCGTCCGCCAGGAAAACGCTGACAGGTTTTCGGGCCAACGCCTCGGCAAACGGCCGTCCATACAGCATTTCGGCATCGCAGTTTACTGCATAGTCGGTAACGTTGTACACCTTCCATTTCGGATGCGCCACCTCGTAAGTACCTGCGCAATTTGGATTAACCTGCGTGTAGCCCCAGTAATGTTCGGTAATGAATTCTGCTTCGGAACCTTGCAGAATCGGCGTAGCCATTTTTTCCGCGACAACCTTTAAAAAATTCCACTCCCGCCTTACTTCCCATTCATACTTTACTTCAAATCCTTCGTTGGTCATTTTCCATTCGTGCTTCATGCGATGGGTTGCGTACGTTTCGCCATAGAAAGTATTGGCCACAAAAGCGATGGCCCGTCTGGGTACGATTTCTTTGATGAAAACTACCCCTCTTTTCCAGCCACCGTTTTCTTTGAAACGGACATAAAACCGAAGGTTCACTTCTTCGAACGTGCGGTGAAGCGGGATCGGGAGGCCGCGTACTTTGGTATTTGCGAACAAGAAGCCCACAAGGCTCACATAATGCGTGTCCCCGAAACTGTCCAGTTCAGTTCTGCAGGGCAGGTAAGGTTTCAGAATTTCCGGATCAACCGCATAATTCGCCAGAATCAGGTTTTGCCATTCGGCCGTAAGAAAAGGTTTGGGCATGCTATAAAGGTAAAAGAGGAATGGCCGGCAAATAAATCATCAATTACAGCAATAGCAAGATTGCGGGCAATCGCCAGTTGTTTACTGCGCTGTAAAAAAATACCAGCAGATTATTCAATTTGGCCTCGCCAACCTAACTGAAAGACACTAAAGTTGTTAAGCCTGATTTAACATTTCAAAAAGACGGACCAAGTTCATTGCCGTTTCCTCCTGATGCCTTACTTTTGCCGCCAAAATAAGTAAAACAAAAAACCGGCATCCAACCGGGATGCCTACAAAATTGTTAACGATGTCATTAGCCAAAGAAAAAAAAGCGAGCATTTTTACACAGTTTGGTGGAGCCGCAACAAACACCGGTTCAATTGAAGGTCAGATTGCTCTTTTGACTGAACGTATCTCTCAAATCTCTGCACACCTGCAGCAGAACAAAAAAGATTTCTCCACCCATCGTGGTCTCATGCAATTGGTTGGTAAACGCCGCCGCTTGCTCAATTACCTGCAGAAGCACAACCTGCAAGGTTACCGCCAGTTGATTGAAAAATTAGGTATCAGGAAATAAGCAGCATATTCAGCAGAAACCCTTCCGCAACCGGAAGGGCTTTTTGCTTTACGTGCTTATTTTTCTTACCAACCCTTACTTCATCTGTTTGCGTTCCGGAGAGTCTTGCCTCCAGGCGACAAACACCAAACTTCAACAAACATGTTGACGCAAAAATTCTCCAAAACATTCGATTTAGGCGACGGCCGCGAAGTGACCATTGAAACCGGTCGACTGGCCCGCCAGGCCGATGGTGCCGTCACGGTGCGCATGGGCAACAGCATTTTATTGGCAACGGTAGTTGCAACAAGGGAGCCGAAAGAAGGACAGGATTTTTTTCCATTGAGCGTTGATTACATGGAAAAAATGGCGGCTGCCGGCCGCATTCCCGGTTCGTTTTTCAAACGGGAAGGTCGCTTGAGTGAATCCGAAATTTTGATTTCCCGCTTAATTGACCGCGCCTTACGTCCACTTTTCCCCGAAGATTATTTATGCGAAGTGCAGGTCATTGTGACCCTCATTTCATCCGACGAACAAATATTGCCCGATGCCATGGCCTGTTTGGCCGCCTCGGCTGCCCTGGCTGTTTCGGACATTCCCATTAAAGAAGTGATTTCCGAGGTCAGGGTTTGTAAGATCAATGGTGAATTCAAAATCAATCCGACCCGCAATGAAATTGAAAGCGCTGAACTCGATTTCATTATCGCCGCCACCCAGGATAATATCATGATGGTGGAAGGTGAAGCAAAAGAGTGCAGCGAAGATGACCTGGTAAGAGCCCTGGAAGTAGCGCATGAGGCCATTCGCATCCAGATCAAAGCGCAGCATGAACTGCGGGAGATGGTGGGAGTAACTACCAAGCGTGACTATCCGAAACCCGTAACGAATGAAGCCATTCAAAAACGCGTTTACGAGTTGGGTACCGAGAAGATGAAGCAATTGTCGAAAGGCAATTTGCCCAAGCAGGAAAGGAAAGATGCGTATAAGGCCATTTCTGAAGAAATTCTGGCAGCACTGGCAAAAGACGAAAACCTGCCGGAAGGTGAAAAAGTTGCGACGGAAACAGAAAAGCTGGTAAAAAAATACCTGGCCGATCTGCAGTACGACGTTGTCCGGGATATGATCCTGAACGATCGTGTTCGCCTTGACGGACGTGGCCTGGAAGATATCCGTCCGCTGGACATGGAAGTGGATGTATTGCCAACGCCGCACGGTGCATCCTTGTTTACGAGAGGAGAAACGCAGTCCTTAACGACTGTAACCCTCGGTACGCCGCTGGATGAACTGCTTGTAGAAACAGCCGGCAAATCCTTTGATTCGAAATTTTACCTGCACTATAATTTCCCGCCATTCTCAACCGGCGAGGTGAAGTTTTTACGTGGCGCCAGCCGCCGCGAAATCGGTCACGGAAAACTGGCTGAGCGTTCCCTGAAGCAGATGATGCCGAACGACGAGTATCCCTATACTGTTCGGGTGGTAAGTGATGTGTTGGAAAGCAATGGCTCATCTTCGATGGCGACCGTTTGCGCCGGTTCGCTTGCCCTAATGGACGCAGGTGTGCCTGTTCCAAAACACGTTGCCGGTGTGGCCATGGGCTTAATTACCCAGGAAGGAAAGTACGCCGTACTGACCGACATCCTTGGTGACGAAGATCACCTGGGTGATATGGATTTTAAAGTTACCGGTACAAGAGAAGGGATCTGCGGTATCCAGATGGATATCAAAGTCGACGGTCTTAGCATGGAGATCATGCGCAATGCACTGGAGCAAGCCCGCCGTGGTCGGATGCACATCCTGGATGCCATGTATAACTGCATCGCCCAAGCCCGCAGCGAAGTGAAGCCGCATGCACCTCGCATGGTGAAGATGTTTATCGACCGTGAGTTCATTGGTGCGGTAATCGGACCTGGTGGTAAAGTGATCCAGGAGATCCAGCGTGAGACCGGTACGACCATCAACATCGAAGAAAAGAACAACATGGGTGAGGTCAGCATCTTTGGTACCGACAAAGAAAAAGTTGAGAAAGCACACAACTGGGTAAAAGGCATCGTTTCTGTTCCGACCGTCGGCGACGAATACGAAGCGACTGTTAAGTCGATCATGCCCTATGGCGCTTTTGTTGAGTTCCTGCCTGGCAAACAAGGTTTGCTGCACATTTCAGAAGTTAGTTGGAAGCGACTTGACACGCTGGAAGGTGTTCTGAACGAAGGCGACAAGGTAAAAGTGAAACTGACAGGCACCGATCCGAAAACTGGTAAGTTCAAATTGTCCAGGAAAGTGTTGTTGCCCAAACCCGAAGGTCAGCAGGGTGGTGGAGAAAGAGAAGGTCGCGAGAACCGCGACAGACCTCGCCTTGAACGTAACCAGGGTGGCAATGGCCAGCGAAGGGATGACAACCGTGAACAACGGCCGCAGGAAAACCCGGAACAGGAAAACCTGTAATCACAAACAATAAAACTTTACAGGCTGTCGCAAGACAGCCTTTTTATTTTTGCATCATGAAGCACGTGCAAATCGATATCATCGCCAATGACTACCAGCAAGAAGAATTAATTGCCTTGCTGGATGATTTTCATCCAACCGGTTTCGAGCAAACAGACGAAAAGCTAAAGGCCTATTTTGAAGCCATCGATTTTGACCAGGACGATATTTTAAAAATCTTGGAAGGATACCAATTCAACGTATCCGAAGTGGCGGAGCAAAACTGGAACGCGGTGTGGGAACAAAATTTTCAACCGGTTGTGGTGGAGGATTTCTGCGCCGTTCGTGCCCATTTTCATGACCCGATCGTCAAGGTGCAACACGAGATCATTATCACTCCCAAAATGAGCTTTGGCACCGGTCATCATGCGACGACCTACATGATGATGCAGCAGATGCGAGATCTCGATTTCCGTGACAAATCTGTTTTTGACTTCGGTACAGGAACGGGCATCCTTTCTATACTCGCCGAAAAGCTGGGTGCCGCAAAGGTAACAGCCATTGATGTGGACGACTGGAGTATTGAAAATGCAAAAGAGAATTTCGAACGGAATGGCTGCAGCAAAATTTCTGTTTCGTTGTCTTCTAACCTGCCCAAAGAGACATTCGATATCATCCTGGCCAATATCAACCGAAATGTGATTTTGGGTTACATGGAACAGTTGGCCGCTATCATCAAGAAAAACGGTTTGGTGTTGTTCAGTGGTTTACTGGCGGCCGATGAAAACGACATTACAAAAGCGACTGAACAATTTGGTCTGCAGTTGCAGAAAAGAGGAGAGCGGGGCGGCTGGGTGTCGCTGTTGTTTGTTAACATCAGGTGACAGGTGACTTAAATTAACATGAAAACACCACCTGATTAATTATCTTTGCCTTCCAATTCCTTTTGCACATGAATGAAATTTTCCTGATCGTCATCGCTTATCTGATGGGCAGCATTCCAACTGCTGTTTGGACAAGTAAGGCTTTTTTTGGAATTGATATTCGTGATTATGGCAGCGGGAATTCCGGCGCCACCAATACCTACCGTGTACTCGGTGCAAAATGGGGCACATTTGTTATGATCGTGGATATGCTGAAGGCACTGGTTGCTGTAAAGCTTGCCTTCTTTTTACCTTACGAAGTCCACGGTGATTTTTACCTTGTGAACATGCAATTGGGTCTGGGACTAGCCGCAGTAGTGGGGCATATTTTTCCTGTCTGGGCTGAGTTCCGTGGCGGAAAGGGTGTTGCCTCCTTATTTGGAATGGTGTTGGGCATTCAACCGAATGTCGCCATTTGTTGTGTGGGCATTTTTATTCTTGTGCTTTATGCCACCCGGTGGGTATCATTGAGTTCAATCCTCGCCAGTCTTGCTTTCCCGGTTTTTATTCTTTTTATCTTCAATGAGCCGGAAACACTTTACCGGGTTTTCGCTATCGTCGTGGCTTTATTGGTGATTTTAACACACCAGAAAAACATTGGCCGTATACTTAAAGGCAATGAAAACCGCCTCCCGATTTTAAAGCACCGCGACCGTCGTCGTCAAAAATCCGAAAAGGAAAACGACTAGGGATTCTTCATGGTTGATTTCATATTGTAATTCGCTCCATTTAACAGTTCCTGTAGAGTCTGCTAACCGGATTTCTATTTGTTTTGGTATAATCATTGAATTGACTAACCGTAAAACTTTTGAAATGGTACGGAAAATTTTGACCCTATTTTTAGCAGGTGCTTTTGTTGTGGGATGTTCCACCAACAAAATAACCGGAAGATCACAACTTCATTTGCTGCCTGAAAGCGAGTTGCAGAGCATGGGCGCCCAGCAATATCAGCAGTTTCTATCCGAGAACAAGGTTGTCAGTCCATCGGGAGACCGCGATGCGGAAATGGTACGCCGCGTTGGTCAACGACTTGCCAGCGCCGTAACCCAATATTTT
Organism: Flavisolibacter nicotianae; assembly: GCF_003628535.1. Taxonomy (GTDB): domain Bacteria; phylum Bacteroidota; class Bacteroidia; order Chitinophagales; family Chitinophagaceae; genus Flavisolibacter; species Flavisolibacter nicotianae. The sequence continues at coordinate 406,439 of NZ_RBCI01000004.1, read as the reverse complement.
GCATCCAAAGGTCTTCAGGACCAGTTGCAGGGATACAAGTGGGAATACAATCTGGTGGCAGACAACCAGGCTAACGCCTGGTGTATGCCTGGCGGAAAAATCGTTGTTTATACGGGCCTTCTCCCCTATACCCGTAACGAGGCTGCATTGGCAATTGTTCTGGGCCATGAAATTACCCATGCTGTTTTCCAACATGGAAATGCCCGGATGAGTCAACAAATGGTAGCGCAAGGACTTGGCAGTGCATTGTCGGTAGCGCTTTCCAGCCGGCCGCAGCAAACACAAAATATCTTCCTGCAGGCTTTTGGTGTCGGTTCGACTCTTGGCATTTTGAAGTTTTCGCGCAATGATGAAAGTGAAGCCGATCATTATGGGCTGATCTGGGCAGCGCTTGCGGGCTATAATCCACAGGAAGCAATTCCTTTTTGGCAGCGTATGGCACAGGCGCAGGCGAATTCGCAAAAACCGCCGGCCTTTCTTAGCGATCACCCGACAGATGACCAGCGCATAGCCGATATCCAGAAGTGGATGCCTGAAGCTTTGAAGTACTATAAGCCAGGCACAGCACGACGTTAATAAACGTTAAACGAACAGGAAATCCCGCTGAAACCCACGTTCGGCGGGATTTTTCATTAAATTATGTTTGGACGCGGGGGTGGAATGTACTATCTTTGCACAACATTTCAGAAAAAAGTTCTTTTCTTTTCTATTTCTTGTTTGTTAACCAATAAATCTACGTATGTCTCAAACAATTTTAGACAAGCTCGCTCTAAAAAACGAAAAAAACATTTTAATCCAGGGACTACCCTCATCAATAGAAAAGCAATTTGCAAAGCTCTCTTTCGCTAAAAATCTGACCCCACTTTTAAAATCCCGTAAGCTTGATTTCGCACTCATTTTCGCTGTTAGTGAAAGTCAGTTGAACAACATCCTGGCAGATATTGTTCCGGCACTGAAAGAAGAAACAAGGCTCTGGGTGGCTCATCCAAAAACAACTTCCAAGATCAGCACGGATCTTAACCGTGATAGCAGTTGGAGCCGGTTGTATGGCATGGGTTATGAAACCCTGGAAACCGTTTCACTGGACCACGTTTGGCAGGCCATTAGCTTCAACAAGTGTGAAGTGGTGATTGAAGAAACAGTTGAGGAAGTAAAAGTTCCCCGTAAAACGAAAAAGGCGGTTGCTGCATAAGCGCCCTGTAATAAAAGAAATGACCACCAAGCGGTGGTCATTTTTATTTTCGGTACATGCGATGTTCTTAGTTGTCGAGATTGGAAAGAAAAAAGCCTTCCTTGTGCAAAACGGTTTGAGCCGGAATGGGAGTGAGGAGACTGTCTTTCAGCAATTTTTCTACCAGGCGCAATTGCTGCTCCTGGTCGTTTGATTGAGCAATAAGCTTCCAACTTTCAATTTTCATAAGAGCACGCTGACTGGTTTTCGTCACGTGGCGATCCAGCCATTCGCACCTCTCGGCAAGGTACAATTGATGATTTCGAAAATAGGCATGCATAGGTAGAAGATTGGTTTGTGTTGTTTATCGGAACAAATTAAACTGAAAAAGTTTAAAAACATAATCCTAAATGTGTTTTACCGACACTTTGTAGGCCAAGTAAGAGAAAAGCCTGATGAACCCTCACCAGGCTTCGCTTAATCGGGCAATCCCACTCTCTTAGGCCACTGCCTCTTCGGCGGATTTGTTGTATTCCTCTGCAAGTTTCCGCTGCAACTCATAGCTGACGGGCTGATAGCTGTCGAAAGACATCTTAAACTTTGCTCTCCCCTGGGTAATAGAGCGAAGAGAGGAGCAGAAATCGTGCATCTCGGCAAGAGGCACTTTTGCAATTACCTTTTGGAAGTGACCTTCGGTATCGATGCCTTCGACCATCCCCCTGCGGCTTTGAAGATCGCCCATCACCGCACCGGTTAACTCTTCCGGGCAAAGCACTTCTACCGTATGAATTGGTTCGAGTACCTGGGGGTCGGCTTTTTGAAACGCATCTTTGAACGCCATGATACCGGCTATTTTAAAGGAGATATCATTGCTGTCCACCGGATGCATCTTCCCATCGTAAACGCAGACTCTCACGTCGCGAACATAAGAACCGGTCAAAGGCCCTTCGTGCATCTTTTCCATTACCCCTTTTAAAATGGAAGGAAGGAAACGAACATCGATGGCTCCCCCGACAATGCAGTTGTAGAAAACCAGTTTTCCACCCCAGTCGAGGTCAAAACTATCCCTGCCGCGTACGTTCAGGCCTACGGGTTCGGGCATGCCTTCATAAAACGGCTCGATTCGCATGTATACTTCACCAAACTGGCCTGCGCCACCTGATTGTTTTTTGTGCCGGTAGTTGGCTTCAGCCGTTTTACGGATTGTTTCGCGATAGGCAATTCTTGGCTTGCCAAATTTCACCGGCACCTTGTGCAGGTTTTCAATTTTCCATTTCGCTACCGCCAGGTGCATATCACCCTGGCAATGGAGGAGTGTCTGCTTTAATTCCTTTGATACTTCAACGACCAGCGTCGGGTCTTCTTCCCGTAACTGGTGAAGAGCCTGGGCCAGTTTTTCCTCTTCGCCCTTGTTGACCGGTTCAATGCAGTACGTCACATTGGACGAAGGGAATTCGATTGGCGGCAGTTCGTAATTTTTTCCTTTGACGTGAAGGGTGTTATTGACGTGGGTATTACGCAATTTCAAAGTCGCGCCAATGTCACCGGCTGTCAGTTCCTGAACGGGAAGGCGTTTGTTGCCTTCCATCAGGAATAGCTGGTTGATCTTTTCAAATGAACCATTGCTTTCGTTTACAAGCTCCATCCCGGTTTTAATTGTTCCGGAGTAGACCTTGAAAAAAGACATGTCGCCAACATGCGGTTCGGAGATTGTTTTGTACACAAAAATGCACGCCGGGCCGTCGGCGTCACAGGGCAAATCTTCACCTTTACGGGTTTTTTGCGGGGGCATTTCGTTGGCACTCGGGCAAACGTTGTCAATAAAACCCATGAGCCGTCCGCTGCCCATGTTCCGTGTTGCACTGAGGCAAAAGAGCGGGAAGATGTCGTGATGGATCATTGCTTTTTTGAGCCCTTCTTTCAGTTCATCTTCTTCGAGTTCTCCCTTGTCGAAATATTTTTCCATCAGGGCTTCGTCGTTGGCGGCAACTGCCTCCACCAATTCCTTGTGCAAATTGTCGGCTTTTTCCCGTTCGTCGTCGGGAATGGCCAGTTTTTCGGGTTTGCCACCGCTGTCGTGAAACTTATACATCGTCATGCGCAGCACATCGATGATTTCGTGAAAGCCGGCGCCCTGTTGTCGCGGGTATTGTACAACAGTCACTTTGCTGCCAAAATGGTCTTTGGCCTGCTGGACCGTTTTATCAAAATCTGCACTGTCATCATCCAGCTTGTTCACTGCAAAGATCATCGGTGTCTTGAATTTTTCCGTGTATTCCCAGATGATATCGGTGCCAACTTCCACACCCATCGCGGCGTTGAGCAACATCACGCCTGTGTCTGCAACACGCAGCGCCGACAGAACTTCGCCTACAAAATCGTCATAACCCGGTGTATCGAGAATATTGATTTTGTAACCGCGCCATTTGGTGTGCATCAGTTTTGAAAAAATCGAGTTGCCGCGTTCCTGTTCCAGTGGGTGGTAATCGCCAACCGTGCTGTTTTCTTCAACAGTGCCGCGGCGGTTGATGAGGCCTGCTTCGTAAAGCATGCATTCCGCCAGGGTTGTTTTGCCGGACCCGGCGTGGCCCAGCAAAACAACATTTTTGACGTGTGAGGTATCAAATTCGGCTGCCATTTGATTTGTGTTTTAAGTGAGGCAATGGAGTAATCGGCATACGGTGCCGCATGCGTAAAAACAAAAAAGCTGATAAGAAGGTCTTATCAGCAGGTCGTATTGTTTATAAAATTCCTGAACTCGTCCCGGAGTTCCTGTAAAGTGCCTTCCAGGCCCAGGAACTCGTTGAGCAGGTGTTCGTGCTCGGAAAAGACGTCATCACCGGCACTTTCCTGCTGCGCTTTTCGTTCGTGTGTTTTGATGGTTTGTTTGAGGTCGTGAATGTTTCGGAGCTGAATGTCGAACTGGTTTTGAAAGTGTTCGACCTGCGTGAGGTGGTCTTTCGTAAGAGACTGTTTGCACGTTTCTGTCAGGGCTTTTTCGCAACTATGGAACTCGTCACGATAATTGCGAAGGATTTGCCGCCAGTCTGCGCACTCTGCGGCCAACTGCGAGATGTCTGTCTGAACCATGAGGTGAAAATTTAAAGGTTAAAAAATCGAAATTGTTCGTTTTCATTTTCGTGTTCCTCCAGGTGTAGATGGTAGGTTAAATTTAAACCTCTTTTCAGGGAAAAAAATCTATTTTTTGTCAGGTCTTTTCTTTAAATTATCACCAAGCAAGCTGATTATTTTCATTTGTTTCCTCGTAAAACAAACCGATGCCGTTCAGCAATTTTATCCAGTTCATTTGTGCGGCTCGTTTATATTTGACCTCTTGTGATCACGCAAAACACCATACAACAAATTCTCTCGCGGCTTGACATCGTTGAGGTCGTCGGCTCCTTCGTGAAGCTGAAAAAGCGCGGTGCCAATTACCTGGGCAACTGCCCGTTTCACAACGAGCGGACACCGTCGTTTACCGTATCGCCTTCGAAGGAGATTTTCAAATGTTTTGGGTGCGGCAAAAGCGGCAATACAGTTTCCTTCCTGATGGAGCACGAGAAGCTGACCTATGTAGAAGCCTTGCGCTGGCTGGCCAACCGCTATAATGTCGAAGTCGAGGAGACCGAAACTTCCCCGGAGCAAAAGCTCCACCAGCAAACGGCTGAAAGCCTGCACATCATCAACGCATTTGCACAAAAGTTCTATGCCAGGCAGTTGCTCGAAACACCGCAGGGAAAAGCAAACGGGTTAAGCTATCTCGATGAGCGAGGTTTTACCAAAGACATCATCCAAAAATTTGGTTTGGGCTATGCGCCCGAGTCGCGGGATGCGCTGACAAGTGAGGCCCTCACCAATCAATACAACAAGGAGTTGTTGCAAAAGGCCGGCCTCGTGGTGGAGCGGAATGGGCAACTCCAGGATAATTACCGCGACAGGATCATTTTCCCTGTTCACAACAACAGCGGCAAGGTGATCGGTTTTGGTGCCCGCCTGATCAAAAAAAACGACAAGGCGCCAAAGTATATCAACACGCCGGAGAACGAATTGTACGTAAAGAGCAAGATACTTTATGGGACCTACTTCGCACGGCAGGCCATCGACAAAGCCAACGAATGCTACCTGGTGGAAGGGTATACCGATGTACTATCGCTTCACCAGGCAGGGATTGAAAACGTGGTGGCCAGCGGCGGTACCTCGCTCACGCAGGACCAGCTTCGGCTGATCAAGAAATTTACGACCAACCTAACCATCATTTACGACGGCGACTCGGCTGGTGTCAAGGCTGCGCTACGGGGCCTGGATATGGCACTTGAAGAAAGCCTCGTCGTTAAACTGGTGTTGATCCCGGATGGTGAAGACCCGGATAGCTATGTTCGGAAAGTGGGTGCAGCCCGTTTTCACCAGTTCGTCCAGGAAAACAAAAGAGACTTTATCCTTTTCCAGCTTGATGTCTTGTTGAAGGACGCCGGGAATGATGCGGCAAAAAAATCGCAGGTCGTCAACCAGGTGGCCGAAACGATTTCGAAAGTTGACAAAACGGAAGACTTCACCCGGCAGCAGGATTACATCCGGCAGTGTTCGCAATCCTTGCATATCGACGAAGCCGGCTTTACGGCGCTTGTCAATAAATTTATCCGCAACCGTCTTTCTTCCGATAAAAAGCTGCCTTTTGATGAAGCACAGTTTTACGAAGAAAATGCGCAAAAAGCCGCTGTTAACGAGTACGACGACAATACCTTCAATCTTCTTTTTAAAGACGAATTGCAGGAGCGGGAAATTGCAAGGGTTTTGCTGGAACTCGGCAACAAGCCCTGGGAAGATGGCTTGCCAACAGCAACCTATATTTTTTCGGAGTTACCGGAAGATGACCTGTTTGAAAACGACACGGTTCTCCGGATCTTACACGATTACAAGAACCACATTGACCAGGGCGAACCCATAGACAAAAATTATTTTATCTATCACCCGGATAGCAAACTGAGTACATTCGCTGTATCCCTTTTTGAATTTCGCCACCAGCAAAGTCACCACTGGAAAAGCGACAAAAACCAGTCGGCCGGTTACCAGGACCGTTTGTTTCGCCAGGATTTTAAGTCCTTTATGCACACGGTCGACAAAAACAATTCACAGGCGTTGGAGCATTTTTTAAAGATAGAAGAAGACCGCAGCCATGAGGAAGTGCTGTCGGCTATTACCTACCTCAAGCTCAAAAAGATCAAAAAGCTGCTTACGCAAAACCAGGCGGATATGGAAAAAGCGCCACCCCAGGAACAAATGACTCTTTTTCTTACCCATCATCACCTGAAGCAAATGGAAATGGAATTAACCGGGCGGCTCGGCAGCGTAATTGTCAAATAAGGTTGTTTGCTTGTACCGCGAAGTTTTTATTCCGGTTGTTTTGCAGTTTTGTCTCCTGGTCAATTCCTCACGACTGCAGCAGAAGAAAAACATGGGACAGGCCGTCTACAAGGTGGGAGGGAAGCATCGCTTCTTTAGAAAAACGCTTAGCCGCTACATCGCCTGCCCAGCCATGAATGTAAACGCCCAGTTTTGCCGCATCGATCGGCGAATAACCCTGGGCAAGCAGGGACGAAATAATTCCCGTTAAAACATCTCCGCTTCCGCCTTTGGCCATCCCGGCATTGCCGGTAGAATTAAAAAATGCCTGCCCGTCGGGACAGGCGATCAGGGTATGATGTCCTTTTAAAACAACAATGAGATTTAATTCGGTGGCTTTTTGACGGGCTGTCGCCATCCGCTCAAAATCGTTGGGATGATCGCCAAACAGGCGATCAAATTCCTTTGGATGCGGTGTAAGGATAGAAGAGTGCGGAATAGAGGTAAGCCAACCTTTGTGTTGCGAAAGACAATTCAGGCCATCAGCATCAATAACCAAAGGCTTGGAATAACGACGAAGGACAAATGATAATAGAGAAGCCGTCTCCGGCGCCGTTCCCATACCAGGCCCAATCCCGATGGCACTAAACCGGTCAATGTCATCGGGCAGTGTTGTCAGTTTATCCTCGCTTTCGTCAATAAGCGTCATGGCTTCAGGCAGCGCTGTTTGCATGATGCCGTATCCGCATTTTGGCAGAAACGCAGTGGTCAGGCCGGCACCGGTGCCTAGGCAGGCTTTGGTTGCCAGCACCAGGGCACCCATTTTTCCATAACTGCCGCCAACAAGTAGGGCATGACCAAAACTACCTTTATGCGCAAAGCGTTTTCGGGGCCGGAAAATTTTCCGGATCATGACTTCGTCGAGTAACTCTGTCTGGCTATGTGTTTGTTGAAGGTAGTCTGGATGAAGGCCGATGTCGAGCACCTGGATCTCCCCGATAAACGGTGCATTTTCCTGCAACAGCAAGCCGGTTTTGTAACACTGAAACGTGAGGGTGTAATCCGCTTGGATGACTGTGTTCCCTAAAGAGCTTTGATCCATAAAAAGCCCGCTCGGCAGGTCGATGGAAACAACGGTTGCATGAACATGGTTGAGATAACCAACCAAATCGGCGCTTAGTCCGGAGAGGGGCTTGTTAAGCCCTGCGCCAAAAAGGGCGTCTACAACAATGTCTTCTTTTTGCAGGATAGGAAAGTGCGAGGCAGATTGCAGGAAGTGTAAATCCGTGGCGGGTATGTCGTGCAGCCGTTGAAGATTGGTTTGAAAATCTTCGCTGCCCAGTTTTCCGAATTCCAATATGTAGAAAGAAACCGTATAGCCTGCGCTCAGCAGCATGCGTCCAATGGCCAGCCCGTCGCCGCCATTGTTGCCTTTGCCGCAAAAAATACGGAAGTTCCGTCCTTTCCAGCTCATGTCTTTCAGCCAGTCGACGCATTTGCGGGCGGCCCGCTCCATCAGGTCAATGGAGGCAACCGGCTCGTGCTGAATCGTGTACTGGTCCCAGGCCCTGATTTGTTCTGCTGATAGAATTTGCACGCTTAAAAATACAACGCGGAATGCACGTGTACGCAAATGAAAATCGCCAATTGCGAACGGCCTTCGTTTTTTGCATCAACCGGTTGATCGGTCGGGCCTAAACGAAATTACCATTGACAATTGGCGACTGTTTTTTGACGTCTTATTCTTCGCCGTCTTCGGGCTTGCCGTTGTACCGGCCAAAAACTTCGTAAACTTTTTTGGCCACGGTATAAATGAGGTTGTTGTGCTTGTTGGTTAAAATGATGATGGTGGCATCTTCATTGGGAAGTCGCGAGAAGGCCGAATGGAATCCATGCCAGTGGCCGTTGTGATAAATGACTTCCTTGCTTTGTTCCGGGAAGAACAACAGGCGCCATCCCAGGCCATAATTGTGAACACCCGGCTTTTCGTTGCTATAAGGTGTGTAGGCAGAATCCAAGGTGGCTTTTTGCAGGACTCTTCCATCCGTTAGCGCCCTGTCCCATGTGAGGAGGTCGCGGGGTGTGGAATAAATATTTTTGTCACCGTACGGACCATCCGAAAAATCGAGGGCCCAAAGCGCATTGTTGCCCTGGAAGGAAACCATATGTCCCGGCTGCTGGTTCGGGCCAATGACAAAGGAATGGTTCATGCCCAGGGGCTCGAAAAAGGTTTTCTTCATGAAATCGGGAAACGCCTGTCCGCTCACTTTTTCCACGATCAGGGCCAGCAACACATAGTTGGTATTGCAGTACTGAAAGCGTTTGTCTGCCGCTGCAGATTTTGGCGGTTGCCACTGGATCAGCGAGTTTAATACATCGGTATTGGTGACCTGCTGCTGGCGGTTCCATTTCGCTTTTTCGAAATAATACAAATAATTGGGCAGACCGCTGCGGTGGTTGAGAAGGGTTTTTATCGTTACGCCGGGATAAGGAAAGCCCGGGAAATATTTTGTCACTTCATCGTTGATGTTCAGTTTTCCCTGTTCCCACAACTTCAGTACAGCCGCTGATGTCATCGTTTTTCCTGTGGAGGCAATCTGAAAGGAGGTTTCTGCGCTCAGGCTGTCTTTCCCTTTCAGGCGGGGGTCCATCACACCGGCATAATGCTCGTACACGACGTTGCCGTTTTTGGCCACCAGGATAGCACCGTTAAAGGAACCCCGTAACAGGTTTCTTTGCATGATGTCCTCGACAGTGTCGTGGTATTTTTTCAGTTCGGAAGGGGGGAGAGGCTTGACCTGGGTTACAACCGGGGCCGGTTCATCTTTTAGCTGCGGAACATCGGCTTTTTGCGAATGGCAACTGCAAAAGGCTGCCAGTAAAAGAATAGATAGATATGAGTTTTTCAAAAGACGTAGATTGTTTGTTCGAAAAGCCGTAAAAATAATTTTTTAATCTGTTACAAAAACTTCACCAGCCCTAAATTTTTGCATCTTTTACGATTCAACATCTTCCTGCATCTTTGCGCCATGGAAACCACAAGCTACCCCAGGGAAAAAATCAAGATCCTGTTGCTCGAAAACATCAGCGACACCGCTGTAAGAAGCTTCAAGGCAAATGGTTATGTACAGGTTGAAAAGCTCACCAAGGCCGTTCCTGAAGAGGAACTGGTGCAACTGGTGAAAGACGTTCACCTGCTGGGTATCCGTTCCAAAACCCAGATTACCGAGAATGTTTTAAAGGCCGCCAAAAAATTGCAGGCCATCGGTTGCTTCTGTATCGGCGTCAACCAGGTGGATCTCCATACCGCGACCATGTGTGGCGTGGCCGTCTTTAACGCACCTTATTCCAATACCCGCTCTGTAGCCGAACTGGTCATCGGGGCATCCATTATGCTGATCCGTCGCATTCCCGATAAAAACGTCGCAGCCCACAAAGGCGGCTGGATGAAGGACGCCAAGGGCAGTTACGAACTGCGGGGGAAAACGCTGGGGATTATCGGCTATGGCAACATCGGCTCACAGGTTAGCGTGCTGGCCGAAAGCCTGGGCATGAAGGTGATTTTTTACGATATCGAAACCAAGCTGCCGCTGGGTAATGCGTCCGATGCTAAAACACTCAAAGAGCTGCTGTCGCAGGCAGATATCGTCACCTTGCATGTTCCCGAAACCGACCAGACCAAAGACCTGCTGAATAAATCCAATCTCAAATACTGCAAAAAAGGATCGATCATCCTGAACTATGCCAGGGGAGAGGTCATCGAACTTCCCGCCCTGGCCAAGGCCATCGAGAGCGGCCAGATTGCCGGTGCCGGCATTGACGTTTTCCCGGTCGAGCCCGAAAAGAACGGTGATGTGTTCAGCTCGCCGCTGCAGGGTCTTCCCAATGTCCTCCTGACCCCGCATATCGGTGGATCGACAGAAGAAGCCCAGCAAAACATTGGTGAAGATGTGAGCGCCAAGCTGCTCAACTACCTGGAAAAAGGCATTACCTTCGGATCGCACACAGTGCCGGCGCTTTCGCTTCCTCCACAGGCAGGTGCCCACCGGATCCTACATATCCACCGGAACGTTCCCGGTGTGCTTTCTGCGATCAACAGCGAACTGTCGCGGAACAAGATCAACATCCTGGGACAATATCTCAAAACCAACGAGGAGATCGGTTATGTTGTGGTTGACGTGGACAAGCAGCTTTCCAAAAAGGCAGAGGCATTGCTTCGCCAGGTTCCGGAAACCATAAAAGTGCGCCTGCTGTACTAATGCCGGGAGAAAGGCTAGTCGTGTTCTTTTTCTTCGTTTACAGTGGCCTGCGATCCGGCGCTGCCTGACTTGGCGCTTTTAAACCAGTTGATCAGCATTTTCTGCTGTGCTTCGGAAAGCTTTGCATCGCCGTGCATCAGCAGGTACGACTTCAGCGGCATTTCTCCTTTTTCGATCTGCTCGGCGCTTTCGTCCAGTTTTTTTGCCTTGCGGCGTTGGTTGTATTCGGCAAAAGTGGAGAAATTGAGCTCCCTTTTTCCTTCGTTGATGTGGTGGTTCACCCACCAGTTCACCGGTGTGATATTGTCGTACCAGGGGTAGGTGGTATGGTTCGAATGACAGTCGTAACAGGATTTTTTCAGGACAGTCATCACGCTGTCGGGTACCTGCATCGCGGCTGTAATATCGGTTGGCCCGGTTGGACTTCCCTGGTTTTTGGATGGCTGAATGGCCTGGACTGCAATAAATAAAACCATTAATCCCAGCAGAATCTTCTTTCGTTTGCTCCAATTTTTCATGTTTCTAATTTAAGTACGAACCAAAATAATTTACCTGACTTTAGACAACTTGCAAGAATCTTTCCTGCAAACCACAACGCATTCATTTTATATTTTCAATAATTTTTGAAAATATAAAAACATTTGTTTTCTTTGGCTTGTGAAACTCGCAGAAGCCAAAAAGCAATTCGTTCAGACCTGGGCACGGTTGGGTGCCGAATGGGGCATCAACCGCACCATGGCGCAGGTACATGCGTTGCTCCTGGCAACGGAAAAACCCCTGAGCACCGATGAAGTCATGGAAGAACTGAGCATTTCACGGGGAAATGCCAATATGAATCTCCGCGAACTGATGAACTGGAACCTGGTTTACCGGGAGCTGGTGCCGGGTGAGCGCAAAGAATATTTCCGTGCGGAAAAAGACATTTGGGAGGTGGCCAAACGCATTTCCCGTGAACGGAAGAGGAGGGAAATTGAGCCGCTTTTGCGCGAACTTTCGCAGATGGAGACGGTTACCGATGATTCCACAGAAGCAAAGCAGTTTGTCAAAACGGTGAAAGACATTCACGAGTTTGCCGGTAAAATCGATAAAAGTGTGGAAACGATGCTGAAGGCCGACGAAAACTGGTTTTTTGGTGCGATCCTGAAACTGTTGCGATAATTTTTTTCATTTTAATTTTCAAAATTTATTGAAAATATGAAAACATTAAAAGATCACGTCATTCTTTACGATGCGGTTTGCCCGATGTGTAATTTGTATACGAAGGGCTTTGTCGACACGGGCATGCTCGATAAAAACGGCCGTTTGCCTTACCAGGAGATGCCTGACAAGATTGCCTGTCTGGTAGATCCGGACCGGTTTACCAATGAAATCGCACTGGTGCATTTGCCGTCCGGCAAGGTCTACTATGGTGTCGAAAGCCTGCTACAGATCATCGGGAACTCCTTTTCCTGGTTGCGGCCCTGCCTGCGAAACAGAGCCTTATTTAAAATGTGCACTGTCCTTTATAAGTTTGTCTCTTTCAACCGACGAGTTCTTGTACCTGCAAAAAAAGATGAGGCGAGAACCAGCCCGATGGAACCCTCTTTCCACAAAGGATACCGGATAGCCTTCCTGGTTTTTACCTGGCTGATTTCCTCCTTTTTCCTTTCGAGGTATAGTTTACGACTGTCTGCCATTTTGCCGCAAACGTCCGGATACCGCGAGTATTTGATCTGTGGCGGACAGGTGGCCTGGCAGCTGGCTGCCGTTTGTCTGATCCGGAAAGAAAGAGCATGGGATTACCTTGGCAACATGATGACGGTTTCGTTTGCCGGGAGCATTTTGCTCGGCCTCATCATGATAATCGGTAATTGGATGGCCTTGCGCAACCCCGGTTTTTACGCGGCTGGGTTTGGAATGGTGGTGACCGCCATGCTGCTCGAGCACATGCGACGGGCCGCCTTGCTGGGGATTGGCCACCAGGTCACGGTTAGCTGGATCGTCTATCGCCTGTTGGTTTTGCTGCTCATTTTTTAAACCTCCTTTATGTTTACGAAAATTATCCTCGCTGGCGGTTCCGGTTACCTGGGCAAGGTTCTCGCAGATTATTACAAAGACAAAGCAAAAGAAATCGTCATATTTAGCAGGAGTGAAGCCGATACCGGCCGGCCCGGATGCCGGATTGTGAAATGGGATGCAGAAAGCCGTGGTGGCTGGGAAGCGGAACTGGACAACGCCGATATGGTGATTAACCTGTGCGGCAAGAACGTCAACTGCCGCTACACAGCAAAGAACAGGGCAGAAATTTTCCGCTCCCGGTTGGTGCCCACAACGCTGTTGGGCGAAGCCATTGCAGGGGCAAGCCGACCGCCAAAACTGTGGATCAATATCGCCTCGGCTACCGTTTACCGGCATGCGGAAGACCGGCTGCAGGATGAAGAAACCGGCGAGGTTGGCTCGGGTTTTTCGGTTGATGTTTGCACGGCATGGGAAGAAAATTTTTGGAAAACAGAAACTCCACAAACGCAAAAACTGGTTTTGCGGGTTGGATTGGTGCTTGGCCGGGCCGATGGCGTTTTTCCCCGGCTGAAGCGATTGGTGGCCACGGGTTTGGGCGGACACCAGGGCACGGGAAACCAGCTGGTTTCATGGATACACGAGCAGGATTTTGCCCGGGTGACGGAATGGGTTTTTGGGCAGCAAAAGCGGGCTGACGTTTACAATTGTACCGCACCGGGAGCTGTTTCCAACCGGAAACTCATGCAACTGATCCGGCAGACGTATGGGATCCCGGTAGGTTTGCCCACGCCGCAGTGGATGCTCGAAATCGGTGCGAAACTGATCGGAACGGAAACGGAGCTGGTGCTGAAAAGCCGGTGGGTTTATCCACGGAGGCTGCTGGGTGAAGGATTTACATTTAGTTTTCCGGAGGCAGAACACGCCATTCACGAAATCATGAGCACAAGAACGTAGAGCAGGGATGATTTCACAGACCGTTGGCGTCCGGGCTTGCCGTTTTTGCGTACTTATACAAAAAGACGATGCGTATTGGTTTTCTACCGTTCCTGGCGCTTTTCTTCCTGGCTTCCTGTGAAGAACGGAAAGGTTTTGTCTTCAAAGCGCCGCTGCCCGACAGTACGGCACCGGCAAAAAACGAAGCGGTTGCGACGTTTGCCGAGGGCTGTTTCTGGCACACGGAAATTGTTTTTCAAAGCCTGGCCGGCGTTCGTGATGCCGTGTCGGGTTATGCAGGCGGAAGCAATCCGGCGCCGGGCTACGAAAATGTCAGCACCGGAAGCACCGGTCATGCAGAAAGCGTGAATGTCTATTACGACCCGGCCAAAATTTCGTTTGACCGGCTGGTGGCGGCTTTCTTTGCCAGCCATGATCCAACCCAGGTTGGGCACCAGGGACCGGACATTGGCCCGCAGTACCGGTCGATTGCATTCTACCGGAACGACCACGAAAAGGCGGTCATCGTCAAGGCCATAGCGGCAATTGATGCATCCGGCAAATACGGCAAGAAAGTCGCAACGGAAGTTTTGCCGCTGACCAATTTTTACCCGGCAGAAGCCGTTCACCAGGAATACATCGCACATCATCCCGGGAATATTTACGTGAACAATGTGAGCATTCCGGATTATCTCAAATTCAGGCAAAGCTTTGCCGGGCCGTTCAGGGACACGCTGATCCGGCGCTAAAGCCTTATCTCGGAAAATCTAGTTTTTGCCTATAATTTATATTATGTTAAGTAGGCGCTTCTTCACAGGGGGCTGTGCTTTGTTTGTCTTTTTTTTGCCAACGCACCGCGAAGCGTCGATGGTTACAGGTAGCGACGTTTATAGAAGATTGTTAGAGGCGTGATAATGATAAAAGTCTTTACTATCTTGAGCGGAACTAAAACTTTAAACCGCTAATGACTATTCTTTTTGACCTCGAAATTTTAGAACCAGAATTTTACCGGAACGGATTGACGTTTGAAGAAAAGATTGTTTTTGAAGAAATTAGAAAGTATATGATGCAAAGATTTAGCGCACTTTCAGAAGAAATGAATAAAGAAGAAAGTCAAAAAACCTGTGCTGTTATCATACACTTGTTGCCGCTTCCAGAAGGCAGCGACCTGCCCGAACACCTTCGCAAGAACCCTATCAACATAGCTATTAGAGGCTACTCATCTAATCTTAGAGACAAGCTCCACGCCTCTTTCACGCAGACGGACGTAGAGATTATCGAGCAGCGGCTTCAAAATGTTTTGAGTAGATTGGGGAATTAAAACAAAGGTTGCGTCTCCGCCATAACCTTTAGCAAACTTTACAAGGGCTTCTGTGTTTTCTATCATAGAGTAAATCTATGAAAAATATACAACATATAGAGAATATCTATTTGCAGGTTGGGGGCTGAACACCTATTTTTATTGTACGTAAACACAACGCAGAAATGCGGTTCGTTCGTGGGCAATGGTGGTGGCTTAAAAAGACCAACCAAAACTCCGAACAAAATTAAAGGTCGGATTCATCACCCGACCTTTATCAATCTTGCTGGCAATTCCGCCATCAATAAACCGTATAGTATGAAAGTTCGTTTACGTATCAATTGGAAACGCCTACGAGTTCGTCTACAGATTGAATTTTAGATGTATCCGACCCTCGGTCTGATGAACCGGGGGTTTTGATTTTTACGAAACGACTACTTTGACAAATTTGCCGAGGCTTCGCTTTTGCGGTGGGAGGCAAAAGCAGGCTTAACACGTATGCCTTGCGGCATTGCTTAGACCTTTCAGGTCTATACTCCGTGGAGAAAAAAAAGACAAACAGCCGCCCACGCGGACGGCCTACGCCCAGGTGGATTTGCGTCTGAAATGAAAGGTCGCAAATCCCCACCCGCCCGTCGGCCAACCTACTTAGACATAATACGAGTTATCGGCAAAGTCTACCACTCTCGCCTTACAAGAAAGGGATTTTCCGAAGCGCCCCCGCAAAGTGGAATACCCACCGCACAGGCTTGGAAAATCCCTTTCTTGTAAGG
Organism: Flavisolibacter nicotianae; assembly: GCF_003628535.1. GTDB lineage: Bacteria > Bacteroidota > Bacteroidia > Chitinophagales > Chitinophagaceae > Flavisolibacter > Flavisolibacter nicotianae. The sequence goes on along the minus strand of NZ_RBCI01000004.1, from coordinate 390,665 downwards.
CGGCAACCGCCTTCGCCGATAACTGCCTTTTATGTTAAGTAAGCGCACAGGGCTTTGGCTTCAAGTCCACCCTTCGGGTGTCTTTATTTTTTTGCCCACGCTTCTTGGTGTACTGAATTATTAGGGTCGCCTACTGATAGGTAAAGCGGGCTGCTTATACAATGAAGTTTACTTTTCGATTTTCACCCTCTTTACGGAAGTATCTAAACTCTGAAGGATTTTCTGAATCTCTTGGAAATTTTGTTGTGTTTGCTGTTGCGTTTGCAGTATTTGCTTTAGTTGTGGTATCTCTGTGCTTGTTTTTTGCGTCCTATCCTTGTCCGCCAGCCAAATAATCAACGGGACAAAAGCAGTTATTGCGGCTACACACAAAGAAATATAAGTTACGTTCCTCGAAAATTTGGTGTTAGCAATCGCTTGCCGTTTTATTTTAATGTCCAATCTTTCATTTTCGGCTTTTGATTCCTTATCACGCTTTAGCTTTTCAAGTCTTGTTCTGCCTGTGTGATTTAGTACATATCCATCAATTGTAGGATTATCAATGTACTTATGTATCTCATCCATCCAATCATAAAACCCGTTAGCTGTTCCAGGTATTGGCTGACCGTCTATTTTAGAGTGATATTTAAAATTATCAGGGAAGTCAAAATCATGAACTGGCTCATTCCTGTTATTCATAAAAACAAGGAATGCGTACTCAAAGTCATCAATTATGTGTTCTTCGATCAATCTGCTTTCCGCTTTTTCCTTTTCATTTATTGACCTTATGGCCAAATCGGTAGCGTAAACTCGACCATCCTCAAAACGCAACAACCCATTCCTCTCAAGATTTGCAAGAAAATCATCGCTCCAGCAGTGCCGAGTTATTAGTTCACGCAATCCTTCAATAGTAAATGGCTCCCTGCGTTGCTGTCTATTCAAAACCCTATTAATCAAGTGAAGTTCCCTACCCCTTATGTCTACGGTATGCATGGCATCGAAAGTTTTGGTTAATCACCTAAGATAACCAAGAAACTTTTTCGCAGAAACCTTTCTTATTGTAATTTAGTTGCAGAAGTAAAAAGCCGCTTCTTAATTCAGCGTTTGACCCGATCTATTGTCGGGGCGCTACGATTAAGAACCGGCTTTTTACATTTTTAGCTTGGAAGGCTAATCACGACCCTGCGAAAACATTTCTATGCTCTCCCGCAAAGAGTGCTAGTCCCGTTTCTACGGGACTTTTGTTTTCGGTCAGTCCTACAAAATTATGCTTGTTTTGAATTGCGGTCTTTTTTGGCCTGACGGCCATTGTTCGGCTTTGCAAGCCGATGCTCCGCTGATGAAAAAAATCAATACACCCCCGCCGCACAACCGGCGCTGCCCCACGCGATCGGCCAACGCCCAGGAAAAATGCGTTGCGTAAAACATACGCATTTTCCACCCGCCCGTCGGCTAACTTACTTAGACATAATATAGAGTTATCAGCAAAGCCCATAAATGGTGTAGCCGCTTGTTTCCAAATTTGCGGCGAACTTGCTAAGCAACAAAAGCTGGGAGTAAGTTCGCCGCAAATTTGGAAAGCGGCTACGTTCTATTACGTGGGCTTGATAACTGCCTTTTATGTTAAATAGGCGCTCCGCACAGGGGCTAAGCTTGTTTGTCTTTTTTTGCCAGCGCACCGCATAGCGACGTAGAGCCGTGCTATATTTAGGGATAAACTAAACGCTTATGACAGGTAATGTAACTCCCCTTGCTCTTGATGTTATCAAATGGGAAACAAGCAAAACGCTTGAACAAGAGTTTCCCGACTTCACAGTATTCAACGTTGAACCGGATGCGGTTAGAATCCAGAAAATAACTTACAGGAAATTTGGCAACAAGTCTATTACAAACTATATAATTTGGAATTATGAACTTAAGGGGTTCATAACCTTTGTTGCCACAGATACCGTCTTTTTGGAATGCAACAATTTTGACAATGCCGAAACGCTCATAGATGAATTTGTCAGACAATCCTACAAGCGTTTCTCTGATAAGTTCGATGAACTCAAGAAGCAGAATAACATTCGGTTTGCGTTACCTCCCTTATCAGAGGCCATCCGCCTGAATTATCGGAATAAATTAATTGAGACGCTACGTGCGGATGCAGATTTACAGAAGTAATTGGAATATCAACTTCGTTGATTGGTTCGCCTAACGGCTCACTCTCTAATATTTTCACTATCTTTACGATAGTTCAACATCCCCGAAGCGGTTTCTACCCTTTGGGGATTCTGCTTTTATATTGTTAGATAATAATCCTTTATCCGAGGCTTCGCTTTGCGATTGGGAGGCAAAGCAGCCCGACCTCTTTCGCCTACGGCGATTATTCGGCAAAGCCGATACTCCATGGATGAAAAAAAGACAAACAGCCCCCGACCCCCATCAAAAGAATCTCCCCGCTACACCACCCAATACCCCTTTTTCGGTATTTTCTCCAATGCGGGCAGGGCTATCTTTGCTATTCCGAGACTAACTGCCAAATGCTATCCGTAGCAAATTATGAAAGCGGCCGCAAGCCGCTTTTATTTTTTAGACCGGTAAGCCGGTCAGGGCTCAGCCAAAAAACAGGTAGGCCAGCACGATGGAAGCGATAATCCCCACCAGGTCGGCCAGCAACATGGCTCCCACCGCGTACCGCGTATTCTTTACGGCCACGGCACCAAAATAAACGGCAATCACGTAAAACGTGGTATCCGACGATCCCTGTAACACGCAGGCCAGCCGGCCGGCAAACGAATCCACGCCATAGGCTTTCATCGTATCGATCATCATGCCCCGGGCGCCTCCGCCACTCAGCGGCTTGATGAGGGCTGTGGGCAACCCGTCAACGAACCGGGTGTCGGTGCCAAAAACGGCAAAGGCGCTTTTCATAGCGTCGATAATGGCTTCGAAGGTGCCGCTGGTGCGCAGCAGGGAGATCGCCACCAGCATGCCGACGAGGTACGGAATGATGCGGACCGCCGTTTCGAACCCACCCCTGGCACCGTCGATAAAGGCGTCAAAAATGTCGATGCGTTTGTAAAGGGCACCGATGATGATGAGAAGAAAAATCCCAAGAATGATGGCGTTGCTCAGCAGGGAGGAAAACGTCTGCACATTGTCGGAACTCATGCGAACCAGGAACTGCACCAGCAGGGCAATCAGCAGCGACAGCCCGCCGATCCAGAGCAGGATCACCGGCTGAAAAAGGTTGATCTTTTGCTTGATGGACACGATGATCATCGCGGCCATGGTGGCGATAAATGTGGCCACCATGCAGGGCACGAAAATATCGGTTGGATTGGGTGCTTTCAGGGCGGCCCTGGCGGCGATGATGCTCACGGGGATCAGGGTCAGTCCCGATGCGTGCAGGCAAAGGAACATGATCTGCGCATTGGAAGCCCGCTCCGATCCGCCGTTCAGTTCCTGCAGGCTTTGCATGGCCTTGATGCCAAACGGCGTGGCGGCATTGTCAAGTCCCATGAGGTTGGCCGAAAAGTTCATCATCATATGTCCCATGGCCGGGTGGCCCTTGGGGATGTCGGGGAAAAGTTTGGAGAAAAACGGCCAGATGATCCGCGACAGCAGGCGGATGCCGCCGGCCCGCTCGGCGATGCTCATGAACCCCATGAACAGGGCCATGATCCCGATGAGGCCAATGCTGATGTTGACGGCGCTTTTGCAGGTTTCGATGATGCCGTCGGCATTTTGCACCTGGAAATACTGCAACTGCCGGTCGGCCGATCGGATGACGCTTTTTTTGCCGACGGTGAGCAGTTTGGCAGAGTCAAGTTTTTGAAGGGAAACGGCATCCAGCGTGGTGGTATCGGCTTTGGCCAGCTTGATCGTGTCTCCCGCCTTGCCCGTGACCATCGACGTAAAGATCCCTTTGTTTTCGGTGGTGGTCATCCGGATCACCGCTACGGTCACTGCCACGATAATAAATGCTGCCCAAATTCTGCTTAAAGCCATCCCGGTTTTACGTTTTCAGATTACGAATGGTGGTTTGAATCGGGTTTGAAGGTAATGGTTTTGAAAGTAAATTTCTGACAGCGCCGGCCTTGTCGTGCTCCATTCATACAGTATGTGCCCGGGGTATTCGGGCATTTGGTAACTTATTGTAAAATTCATGGTTATGAAGAAGGCAGTTCTCATTCTGCTGGTCCTGTTGACCCAGGAGATCCAGGCGCAGTACCGCTACGACAACGTTGCTTTCCAAACCGTTTATTGGAGTGCCCTGTGCCGGTCGCTGCAACAGCACCCGGGTTACCTCCTGCTCGATGTGCGCAGCAAGGGTGAATTCAACGATACGTCTTCGTTCAAAAGTCTCAATATCGGGCACCTCAATTGTGCCGTCAATATCGACATCAACGAGATCGGCACCCGGTTGCAGGAAATTGCCGGATACAGGAACAAGCCGGTTTATGTTTACTGTTCGCACAGCCAGCGCAGCCGGCGGGTGAGCAAGATGCTGGCCGACAGCGGCTTCACCCAGGTCTATAACATCAACGGTGGCCTGTCGAACCTGCGGCTGTACAATTTCAAAGAAGACTGCCACCTCCTCTCGACCAACCTCGCCTACCGTATTCTTTCTCCCCTTGAATGGGCAAAGGCAAAAACGGCTGATTATTTTATCCTCGACGTCCGTACCGACTCTGCATTTCAGGGGATCGCTATTCCGGAGCGCCGCAATGCCTATGGAAAATTTTCCGGCGCAGTCAATATTCCTCTTGCGCTCCTCGAACAGGCAGCGGCCACCCTGCCCACCGATAAAACCATCCTGCTGGTAGACGAAACCGGGAATGAAAGCCCGGTGGCTGCAAACGTACTGGCGCAAAAAGGTTTCAGGAATCTGGTTGTCTTGTTCACCGGGTTGGATGGTTACCTGGCTGAAGTTCCCGAAAAAGACCGGAACAACTGGACAAGCCATGTCGCCTACCATGCCATCAGCGCACCGGAATTTGACCGGCTTGCAAAACAAGACAGGCCCGTCCTGCTCGATGTGCGGAAGGCGGAAGAATTCAGCAACAATTCCAAAGAATCCTTTCGCAATATCGGCAACCTGAAAGGAGCCGTCAGTATTCCCTTTGCTGATTGGGACAAACAGTTTGCGTCCTTGTCGCTCGACAAGGATAAGCCCATCGTGGTTTATGCGATGAGCAGCCAGAACGAAGTGTTTGAAGCGGCGAAAAAACTGACTGGGCAGGGATTTACCAATGTCAGTGTGCTCATGGGCGGCCTGTTCAACATGCGCTGGCGGGCAGCCAATGTCGACGGCTACGAATACCTGAAGGGCTGGGTTGTTAATGTTCCACCCGGCAACCAATAAAAAGAGGTCAAGTCCTATATTTGCGGCCTGAAAAAAGTCTTTAGTCTTTAGTTGTCAGTCTGTAGTAAAGCAACACAAACTAAAACTGGAGACTAAAAACTAAAGACTGAAACATGGCTTTACAAGCAGGTATCGTAGGACTTCCGAACGTTGGGAAATCAACTCTTTTTAATGCGGTCAGCAACAGCGCCAAGGCACAGGCCAGCAACTACCGCTTTTGCACCATCGACCCGAACGTGGGCCTGGTGGACGTGCCGGACCCGCGGCTGTACAAACTGGCCGAGCTGGTGAAACCCAACCGGGTTGTTCCCACGCAGATCGAAATTGTGGACATTGCCGGCCTGGTACGGGGTGCCAGCAAGGGCGAGGGACTGGGCAACAAGTTTCTGGGCAACATCCGCGAAGTGGATGCCATCATCCACGTCATCCGCTGCTTCGAAGACGAGAATATCCTCCGCGACGAAGGCGCCATCAATCCGGTTGGCGACAAAGAAATCATCGATACGGAACTGCAGTTGAAAGATCTCGAAAGCGTTGAAAAGAAACTGAGCCGCGTGGAAAAGCTGGCCAAGAACGATCCCAAGGCGAAGGCCGAACTGGAAGTGCTGCAGCGCTGCAAATCGCACCTGGAAGCCGGGAAAAGCATCCGGGAACTGGACCTTTCGAAAGAAGAACTGCCGGCCATTGCCGACCTGTTTTTGCTCACCGGCAAGCCCGTGCTGTATGTTGCCAACGTGGACGAAGCATCCATGCACACCGGCAACAAATTTTCCGAACTGCTGAAGGAAGCCGTGAAGAACGAGAACGCACAGGTGATCGTGATGAACAATTCCATCGAAGCGCAGATTTCCGAAATGGATAATGCCGACGACAAGCAATTGTTCATGGACGAATACGGCATGAAAGAACCGGCGCTGGACCGGCTGATCCATGCAGCTTATAACTTGCTCGGATTGCAAACCTACTTTACGGCGGGTGTGCAGGAAGTACGGGCCTGGACCATCCACGAAGGATGGAAAGCACCCCAGGCCGCCAGTGTGATTCATACCGATTTTGAAAAAGGTTTCATCAAGGCCGAAGTGATCGGCTACGATGATTTTGTAAAATACGGTTCGGAAGCGGCTGCCCGTGATGCCGGCCGTTTGCGCATCGAAGGAAAGGAATACGTGGTGAAAGACGGTGATGTCATGCATTTTCGTTTCAACGTCTAAGTCTAATGGAGAACGCAGCCAATCGAATATAAAATTCGTTTGTACGATATGGAGGCCCGGTTGCGATTGCAACCGGGCCTCTTCATTTTGCCCCGGTAAAGTAAAGCCGCTTGATTGCAGTGCACGAATGCATCGCAGGTAGGAAAGATCAGTTGCGTTGCATGTCATTTCAGCCAAACCTTCCGCTTTGCTTACATTTGCCCAATGCCCGGCTATGAACTATCGGTATCGTTTTGGCAGCAATTGCTCGATTGGGACAAAGGATTGTTTCTCTTCCTGAATCATCGCCTGGCCAATCCCGTTTTCGATGCCGTTCTCCCCTATTTCCGTGACTCGGTTTTCTGGGCGCCTTTCTATCTTTTTATGATCTCGTTTGTCGTTCTCAACTATGGAATCAAGGGAATTTGGTGGACCCTGGCTTTTCTTGCAACCGTGGCTCTCTGCGACCTGACGGGAACCTATGGTTTCAAGGAAACGGTGCAGCGCATACGGCCCTGCAACGAGCCATCGTTGGCCGGCCAGGTGCGCCTGGTGATCCGTTCCTGCCCCGGCGGATACAGTTTTCTCTCCAACCATGCAGCCAATCATTTTGGTTTGGCAACATTTATGGTGTGCAGTTTTCGGAGTATTTTTAAATCCTGGGCCTTTCTTTTTTATCTGTGGGCCATCTTGGTGGCCTTTGCGCAGGTTTATGTTGGCGTTCACTATCCCACCGACTTGCTGGCGGGAGCTTTGCTGGGGGTTGGTGCAGGATTTTTAACGGCTTCCGGTTACCGGCATTATTTCGGAACTTTGGGGCCGGTCACTTAAAAAACAGAAATGGAAGTTGTTATTCTGCTCGGTTTGATCTTTTTAAATGGATTGTTTGTCATGTCGGAGATTGCACTGGTCTCGGCCCGGAAGCCAAGACTGGAAAGCATGGCCGAAAAAGGCGATGCCAAAGCAAAAAATGCCCTCGATCTCTCCAATAGTCCCGAACTGTTTCTTTCGGCCGCCCAAATCGGCATTACACTGATCGCCATCCTGACGGGTGTGTATTCGGGTGAAAAATTCAGCAAGTACCTGGAACCTTTTTTTGCCAAATTCCCGGCGCTTCAACCCTATTCACGCACCATTTCCACGACTGTTGTGGTGGTGATCGTCACCTTTCTATCGATTGTTTTCGGGGAGTTAATTCCCAAACGCATAGGCCTGATCAATGCCGAAAAGATCGCCAAGATCGTGGCGGCGCCCATGCGCATTTTCGCCAAGATCACCTATCCCATCGTCTGGGCGCTCAATCACACCAGCAACTTTATCTTCAAGCTGTTCAACATTAAAAGCAAGCGGGAAGACTTTGTTACGGAAGACGAGATCAAGGCCATCATCACCGAAGGAACGGAATCGGGCACCGTGGAAGAAGAAGAAAAAGAAATGATCGAACGGATCTTCCACCTGGGCGACCGCAACATCACCTCCCTGATGACCCACCGAAGCGATATTGTCTGGTTCGACGTGAACGACAACGAAGAAAAAATCCGGGAGAAAATCCTGCAGGAACCCCATTCGTTCTACCCGATCTGCGACGGCGATATCGACAACATTAAAGGAGTCGTTTCCATCAAGGACCTGTACACGAGCGATGATTTTACGCTGTTCAAAGACCTGATGATCACGGCGATCTTTGTGCCCGACAACAATACGGCCTACCAGGTGATGGCCAAGTTCAAGTCGTCGCGTTTTCATGTTTGCTTTATCGTGGACGAGTACGGCAGCCTGCGCGGCATGATAACGCTGAACGACATCCTTGAAGCCATCATTGGCGACATGCCCGATACCGGGCAGGAAGACTATGCGATCGTTGATCGCGGTGACGGCACCTTCCTGGTGGATGCACAAATTCCGTTCTACGATTTTCTTTCCCGCTTTAACCGCACCGAGTGGCTGTCGGAAGAAGAGCTGGATTTTGATACCCTGGCCGGTTGTGTCCTGCACGAACTGGAGCACATTCCAGCCTGCGGCGAAAAATTAAAATGGAAAGGTTTCCAGTTCGAGATCATGGACATGGACGGGCACCGGATCGACAAGGTACTGGTCAGTCCAAGCAAAGAGATCCAGGACGACCTGAAAGAGCGGGACGAAGAAGAAAGCGAGTGATTTTTTTAAACTCCTTAAGATGGACCCGGTTACCATTCGGCAGGCAACGTTGCAGGACTTACCCACTCTTCTTGCGTTCGAGCAAGGAGTGGTTGCCACTGAACGCCCATTCGATGAAACACTGAAACCCGGCAGCATTCACTACTACGACCTGGGCGCAATGATCCAAAGGGACGATGTGTATGTTGCGGTCGCGGTGGCCGATAATGAAATTGTCGGCTCCGGCTATGCCCGGGTCGAAGAAGCTAAACCTTATCTAAAACACCCGTTCCATTGCTACCTGGGATTTATGTATGTGCGTCCGGAGTACCGGGGAAAAGGGATCAATGCGAAAATCATCGAGGCATTGAAGGCCTGGTCCCTGTCGAAAGGAATTACGGAATTACGACTCGATGTTTACCACCAAAACGAAGCGGCCATCCGGGCCTACGAAAAGTTTGGGTTTTCAAAACTGCTGGTCAACATGCGCATGGGACTGGATGATAACGCGTAATTTTTTTGCTGTTTGTGCCCTATTTTTTAGGTGAAATTCTTGCTACCCATCCCCCACCGTTCATGAGCATGACTGTTTTTTTGTCATTCTTCGTTACGGTGATCACCTCGCGTTTATAGTCTGTTGCATCCCGGTCGGCGTTGATACCGTCGCGGAAGATTTCAGCCTCATAACTGCCTTCGCCCAAAAATGAAAAATCGATCGTTAGTTCCCGGGGCGTCCAGTTCGTCATGGCACCGATATACCATGTCTCATTTTTGCGCCTGGCGGTACAGATGTACTCGCCCACCAGGCCATCGAGGACAACGGTTTCATCAAACGTTGTCGGAACCGAGGCAATAAATTTTGTGCTCTCCTGCTCCTTCATATACGCCGTTGGGTTATCACTCAGCATGCCCAACGGGGCTTCGTAAACAACATACATCGCCAACTGGTGGCAGCGTGTGCCCTTGCTCATCGGCATGTTGTTGACAGGGCGAAAATCTTCTTTCGTTGCATTGCGCATGGCGCCGGGAGTATAATCCATCGGGCCGGCAACCTGGCGAATAAAGGGCAGTGTGACATCGTAACGCGGCACATCGTCGGCCGGCGCCCATTTTACATTTTCCATGCCCCGCACGCCTTCAAATCCGATGACGTTTGGATAGGTGCGTTGAAGACCGGTTGGTTTATAGGCACCGTGCAGGTCGACAAGCAAATGGCGGGCAGCGGCTTTTCGTGCAATCTCGTAGGTGGACGCCACCATCTTCTGGTCGTCGCGATCGAGAAAGTCGATCTTGAATCCTTTCACGCCCATGTCTGCATACTTCGAAAAGATTTCATCCAGCCGATTGTGCAGGGCATACCAGGTTGCCCAAAGGATCACACCAACACCTTTGCTCCTGCCGTAGTCAACGATCTCCTGCAGGTTGATGTTCGGCGAGATCTGTGCGATATCCGTATTCACACTCCAGCCTTCGTCCATCACGATATATTCAAGACCGTTGGCCGCAGCAAAATCGATATAGTATTTGTAAGTCGGTGTGTTGATGCCGGCCCGGAAATCCACATGGCTGATGTTCCAATTGTTCCACCAGTCCCAGGCAACTTTGCCGGGCCTGATCCATGAAATATCACCGATTCGCGACGGAGAAGCCAGCTTGTACACCAGGTCATTGTTGGCAAGTTCCTTGTCGGAAGTGCTGATGACGACAGCCCTCCACGGAAAGGCCCTCCTGCCGGCCGTACGGGCAATATAGGCGGCCCTGGCCGTGACGATATAATTACGGCCGCCAACGTTGCCACCCAGCATTTCCTTTACCGGGTAAGGCGCATGAACGGATTTGAAAGCGTTCGCCGTTTGCTTGTCCTGTTCCAGGTAAAGACCCGGAAAGTCTTCAAGGTCGGCTTCGAGGAGCACGGCTTTTTTGTTGTCGTTGAGTTCTACAAGCACCGGTAAAAACGCCAGGGTGTCTTTGGCAAACTGCGAGATCTTTTTTTCTTCATACAGGGCTTCGAAGGACGTTTGAAACTTGTCATTGTCGAAGCGGGGTTCCCGTACATAAGGGGTAAATGCCTTATAGTCGTTATCGAAACGGAAACCGGCTTCTTCGCTGCTGACCACCAGGCTGTCTTTCCGGTCGGTCACAAAGCGGTAGGCGACACCATCGTCGTAGGCACGGAAGATGACGCTGTAATCATTGCGAAACCGGAGCTCGAGTTGGTTGTACCGGTCCCGTATGGTTTTCTTCTTGTAAACCGGCCCATTGATCGTGTTGTCGGCCGACGAATGTTTGCCCGCTGAAACAACGCCTCCCCGGCCTAAAATCTCACCACCTGCCAGTGAAAGCGAAATGGGCGAAGTTGCCAGCACCGGCGTGCTTTCGTGCTTTACAGCCCAGGTCAGGTTGGGTGTAGTCGTAATTGCAACCGTGATTTTTCCACCAGGCGATTGAAGCGAGTACGTGTTGGGTTTTTGCGCATGCATACCCAGGCAGGAAAACAAGAAAGCAAAAAGCCAGCAACCGGCAGCGTTATGGTTCATTGTGGAAATTTGATGGCCGAATTTAGCCTGTTTCGCGGTTCGGTTGAAGATCTATTCCCCAACCAGGTATTGCGATCGGAATTTATGTTCAAACGGACATGGTGTAATTTTAGTCGGCATGGAATGCTTTTCCGGCCGATTTTAAAAACAGCGCAGATGAAAATAGATCTCTTGAAAACGGAAGCCTTTGTCAATGGCAAATGGGTAAAGGCAGCGAGCGGCAAAACCTTCAACGTGACGAACCCGGCAAACGGAGAAGTCATCGCTGCTGTTCCGGATATGGACCGCAGCGATGTAAAAAAGGCGATTGATGCCGCGGACGCCGCCTGGCCGCAATACCGCGACCTGACCGCCAAAGAACGGTCGGCCCTGCTGCGAAACTGGTTTAACCTGATGCTGGAGCACAGGGACGAACTTGCCTACCTCATGACCATTGAATCCGGTAAGGTGATCACCGAAAGCCAGGGCGAGGTGACCTATGGCGCTTCGTTCGTGGAATGGTTTGCCGAAGAAGCCAAACGGACCTATGGCGATGTCATTCCGCCGCACACCAAAGACAGGCGTCTCGTGGTGATCAAGCAATCGGTGGGGGTTGCCGCCGCCATTACACCCTGGAATTTTCCCCTTGCAATGATCACACGAAAAGTGGCCCCCGCCGTGGCGGCAGGGTGTCCTGTGGTCGTAAAGCCACCGTCCGAAACGCCACTGACTGGCCTGGCAATTGCTTCCCTTGCCGAAAAAGCCGGCTTCCCACCAGGGATTTATAATACCATTACATCAGCGCAAAGCAGCGAGACCGGCAAAGAGTTTTGCGAGAATCCAAAAGTGCGCAAGCTTTCTTTTACCGGTTCAACACCCGTCGGTAAAACCCTGATGCAGCAATGTGCACCGACCCTCAAAAAATTGTCGCTTGAACTGGGCGGCAATGCTCCTTTCCTCGTGTTTGAAGATGCCGATATCGCTGCTGCCGTGAAGGGGGCACTGGTCTCCAAATTCCGCCACAATGGCCAAACCTGCGTCTGTGTCAACCGCATCCTTGTGCAGGAGACCGTTTATGATGAATTCGTTGAAAAATTCACCAAAGCGGTGTTAGCATTGAAAACGGGAAATGTGTTGGAGAAAGACGTGCAGGTAGGGCCGCTAATCAGCGAAAAGGCGCTGGAAAAAGTGCAACGCCACATCGACGATGCGGTCAGCAAGGGAGCACATATCACCACCGGTGGCAGGCACCTCGAAGGTTTGTTTTTCCAGCCAACGGTATTAACGGAGGCAACACCGGAAATGATCATTGCACGGGAAGAGGTTTTCGGACCCGTGGCACCAATCTTCCGGTTCCGATCCGAAGAAGAAGGAATTCGGATGGCCAATGATACGGAGTACGGGCTGGCAGCTTATTTCTACAGCCGCGATGTGGCCCGTTGCTGGCGGGTAGCGGAGGCACTCGAATACGGCATGGTTGGCATCAACGAAGGGTTGATTTCAACGGAAGTGGCGCCGTTCGGCGGTATAAAAGAGTCTGGCTTTGGCCGCGAAGGATCGAAGTATGGAATGGACTATTTTATGGAGATCAAATACCTGTGTTTTGGTGAAATAAAATGATCATGAGTATGTACCGTTTGAAAATTCGCCGTGTTCCTTTTTATGAAAGATGCGAAGCGCTTTTTGCGGGATCTTCTGCTGAACATTTTAATAACAGACAACCTCACCTATTTTACAGATGATCTTGCTACGGTCGTTCTTAACAGTTTCACAGACTTTCACCGGTAGTTTTCACAAGTTACTATCATCTCTTGGGGTATTTTTACGAAGATTAATTCGATTTGCATGAACAAACCTATCAGACGTGCCCTTTGGTCAACATTATTGGCGGGCATTACGCTTACCTCGTTTTCACAGAAAGAAGCGCCGGATGGCTGGCACTTGAAAGACCCGAAGACAAGCGGGTATTACGGCATTAGCCTCGAAAAAGCCTACCAGTTTTTAAAAGGCAAACCCAGCAAGCAAGTGGTTGTGGCCGTGATCGATTCCGGTGTGGATACCACACACGAGGACCTGCGCCCGATCTTATGGAACAACCCCGGCGAAATTCCCGGCAATGGCATTGACGATGATAAGAACGGTTACGTAGACGACGTGCACGGCTGGAATTTTCTTGGTGGAAAAGACGGTCGCAATGTCAGCGAAGATTCCTATGAGGCGGCACGGGTTTACCACAAGTACAAAAGCAAGTTTGAAGGCGTGAAGGACCCGTCCACCTTAAGCAAGGACGACCAGGAATTGTACAAAATGTGGTTGAAAGCCGGCAGCGACCTGAAGGGCGACCCGACGGCTTCGCTGAATCTTATGCTGATCAACAATGCCTACAAGGCTGCCGCTTCGGCTGATACCACGCTCCAACGTATCCTTGGCAAGGCGGAGTTTACAGGTACCGACGTAGACGGCATTCATGCGAATGCAGAGCCGGAGCGTTCGGCCAAACGTAAATACCTTATTTTATACCAGGGACTGAATATTGAAATGTCCCGTACGAACAAGGATGTCCTTTCCGAAATCGGCGACTATGTAAAAAGCGAAGAGCGGAAAGTGAATGCAAAAGAAACGGCTCCCGAAAACTATCGCGGCGAAATTGTAAAAGATAACGAAGACGATATTAACGATCGTTTTTACGGCAACAATGACGTGATGGCGTCTACCGCCGAACACGGCACACACGTTTCCGGTATCATTGCCGCAGCTCGCAACAACGGAAAAGGAGTTGACGGCATTGCCGACAATGTTCGCATCATGATGGTGCGTGCCGTGCCGGATGGCGATGAGCACGACAAGGATATTGCACTGGCTATCCGCTACGCGGTTGACAATGGCGCAAAGGTGATCAATATGAGTTTCGGTAAGGGCGTTTCTCCCCAAAAACAATGGGTGGACGATGCCGTGAAGTACGCGGAAAGCAAAGGTGTTTTGCTGGTACATGCGGCCGGTAACGAAGGCGCCGACATTGATACGGCCTGGAACTTTCCAACACCTGTTTTCAAAGGTGGATCGGTCCATGCAAGCAACTGGATCACCGTCGGTGCATCAGCCGCGGCCAAGAACAGCCTGGTTGCCAGTTTCTCCAACATTGGTAAAAAAGAGGTGGATGTCTTCGCACCCGGTGTCAATATTTATGCAACAGTTCCCGGCGGCAATACCTATCGAAACCTGTCCGGAACGTCTATGGCTTCACCCGTTGTTGCCGGCCTTGCTGCATTGATCTTTGAATACTATCCACAGTTTACACCCCAGCAGGTGAAAGCGGTCATCGAGAAAAGTGCTGTTCCCTTTACCGACGTTGTGACAAACCCGGCCACAGGTGAAAAGACGAAGCTTTCTGAGCTGAGCCGCACGGGTGGACTGGTCAATGCCTACGAAGCCGTTGTCATGGCAGATGCCCTTGCAAAAGGCGGAAAGGTAATCACCCCGGAAGGACAGAAAATCAAGGTTGACGGAAAAGAACTAAAGCTGAAAACAAAAACTCCTGCCGGGAAAACAAAAGAAAAGTCGAAAGCGGCCTAAGATCGTTTTCTCTTGGATGTGAATGCGAATTGGATATGGTGATATTGGTGGCGTCCCCACTTTCTTCCAATCTCGATATCCTGCTGGCAAACTGAAAAAGCTACAAAACAAGGAGTAGTTCGAAATAAAAATCAATGAAAACCCTCCCGGTCAGCCGGGAGGGTTTTTTTATGAACATTGTTTGGTTTACGAGGGTTTTTCCCTTTTTAATAACGCCGGTATGGGTCATAACGTCGCCCAACAACCGTTACGGTTGCCCGGCCCGAGAAAATACCACCCAGCGACCGGTATTTGAATTCAATCCTGTCGAGGATCCGTCCGTCTGCTGCGAGTTCGATGGTGCGGCTTTGTTGTCCTGCCTTGATGTCTTCATTAATTGCCGGCTGTAGCACGTCGCCATTGTTCATTACAATTTTCAGTTCGCTGATCCGGACATCCTTGTCTTCCACGGCGAAACGAATGGCGGTATACATGTTTCGCTGCCGAATGGTAATTACGTCCTTGTCGCGGATAAAATTCACCTTCGCCTCACCCAGCAGGTCCCACCCTTCTTCCAGGCCCATGACTTTTCTGGAGGACCCGCAGGAAAAAAGGGAAAGCGTAAACAGTGCGGCGCAGCCAAAGAACAGGAGTTGTATCAATCGTTTCATATGCGTTTCCTTTTGCGTTTAGGGTTGTTTCTTTCAAAAATGAGGCCGCCATCTCCGCCTTTACTGAACAAGATTTATTTTCGGGTTGTTTCCTCCTTACTACATCACAAAAACATTAAACCATGAAAAGGATTTCCCTTGCGTTGATAACAGGCACCTTTGTAGCCGGTCTGTTTGCCTGTGGCAACCAGGCCTCAACAACTACTGCAAAAAAAGAGGACAGCACCATGAACGAAACATCTGCGGTTTCGGCATCTATCAAAGAAGAGCCGGTCAGTTATACGGCCGGTAATACGAGTTTGAAAGGCTATGTTGCCTACGACGAAAAAAAGCAAGGCCCGCGGCCCGTGGTACTGGTTGTCCCGGAATGGTGGGGCATGACAGACTATCCCCGTATGCGGGCAAAAATGCTGGCCGAAATGGGCTACCTCGCCATGGCCGTCGACATGTACGGCGATGGAAAAATTGCTCCCAATCCCGATGAAGCACAAAAAAGCGCCATGCCTTTTTACCAAAACCCGCAAATGGCAAAAGAGCGTCTCGATGCGGCCCTGGCAAAGGTTCGCTCGATGCCGCAGGCCGATACGGCAAAGACTATTGCCATTGGTTACTGTTTTGGCGGTTCCATGGTGTTGAACTATGCCAAGATGGGCGCACCGGTGTTGGGCGTCGTCAGCTTCCACGGTGGACTGCAGGGTGTGCCACCGCATAAAGGCACAAAGGCCCAGTTCCTGGTTTGCCATGGCGGTGCCGACAGCTTTGTACCACAAGACCAGGTAAACGCCTTCAGGAAAAGCATGGATTCTGCTGGTGTTGCCTATGATTTTAAGGTGTACGAGGGAGCTACCCATGCGTTTACCAACCCCGACGCCACGGAAAAGGGCAAACAGTTCAATATGCCGATCCGTTACAATGGTGCTGCCGATACGGCTTCATGGAACGACATGAAAGCATTTTTCGGAAAAATCCTGAAATAAATTTTTTACAACGCAAACCAAACCATTATGGCAAAACCTGCTCTTTCGTCCATCCCGGAATTCTATCACAAATATGTAAAGCTGGTTGAAGAAGACAATGCAAGCAGTGCATTGGAAAAAAACAGCGAATCGCTACGCTCTTTCCTGCAAGCGATCCCGGAAGAAAAATGGGACTTCCGCTATGCGGAAGGCAAATGGAGCATCAAAGAACTGGTACAGCACATGATCGACACCGAGCGGATCTTTTCGTACAGGGCGCTGTGCATAGCCCGTGGCGAAAAACAAAGCCTTCCCGGCTTCGACGAAAATCTCTACGCTGCCAACTCGCAGGGTGACAGGCGGAGCAAGACCGAACTGGTTACGGAATTCAGTGCCGTGCGAACGGCAACAAAGTTGTTATTTGCCTCTTTTACCGAAGAGCAGCTGACTTCTACAGGCCAGGCAAACAATAACCCGATCTCGGTAAACGGTATCGCCTTTATTACGGTTGGACACGTTCTGCATCACCTCAATATTTTACGCGAACGCTACCTGGTTGCATAAAAAAAATCCCCGCCACCGGCGGGGATTTTTCTGATCGTTCTGATCGCTTAGAAAGGTTTCACGGCTTCTTTCTTCTCGCCCACCTTCGCCACGTTTTGTTGCGTGACCATGTCCTTGATCACCTTCACGGCCTGGTCAACATAAATGTCTTTGCTAACTCCGGCCATCCACTGCTTGTACCGCTCGGTCTTGTCCTTGTCCTGCGAAACAAAGCGGCTTTCGTCCTGCTTCATAAAAGATACCGGCAAGGGTGTTTTCAGCTTCGTCAAATTTTCAATGTTTTTCACGGCATTGCGGATTTCCTTCTGCTCGGCGCGGTATTGATCCAGTTGCAACGAATACACTTTATCATTTTGTTTGGCAACGAAAACGCTGGCATCGGCGATGCGCTTGAACGTGGTATCGTTCGCGATGCGTGTTGAGGCCATTTGCTTGATGCCGTCGAGGCTATAACCCGGCTTCCAGCTCTGGAAGGCGGCTTTACCGATTTCGTCGTATGGCAGCGAATACGGGTTGTCTTTTTCACGGATTTTCAAATTCTGCAGGTAATCCGGAATGACCACGTCCGGCACGACGCCCCTTTGTTGCGTAGATCCGCCGTTGATCCGGTAGAATTTCTGGAGGGTGATTTTCAATGAACCCAAGTCAGAGTTGGTATTCATGAAACCTGATTCGGGATCAAGGCCGATCGTTCTTTGCACCGTACCTTTTCCGTAGGTATTTGTGCCAATGATGATTCCGCGGCCATAGTCCTGCATGGCAGCCGCCAGGATCTCGGAGGCGGAAGCGCTCATTTCATTTACCATCACAACCAGCGGTCCATCATACAAAATGCCGCCATCCCTGTCACGCATAACGGTTGGTTTTCCCTGGCGGTCGCGAACCTGCACCACCGGTCCATCGTCGATGAACAAACCGGCGATCTGGATCACATCGTACAAGGCACCCCCGCCGTTGTTGCGCAGGTCCATGACAATACCGTCAACACCTTCGGCCTTCAGCTTCTTGACCTCTTTCGCCACATCGTCGCCGCTATGAGCGCCGTTGGCTTCCTGGAAGTTGGCGTAGAATTCCGGCAAATAGATATAACCGACTTTCTGACCGCCTTCTTTAACCACGACACTTCTGACGTAGGCTTCGTCCTGCACAATTTCTTCGCGGACAAGCGTGATGGTTTTCAGCAAGCCATCTTTTTTGCGAAGGGTCACACTCACCTTGGAGCCCAGTTTACCGCGGATCAGTTTCACGGCATCCTGCACGGTAAAACCTGAGAGGTCAACTGCAGCTTCCCCTTCCTGCGCCACTCGCACAATGATGTCGCCTGCTTCGACGCCACCATTTTTCTGCGCCGGTCCGCCAGGCAGCACACTGGCGATCTTAATATTGCCTTCATCGTACGAAAGCTGGGCGCCAATACCATAAAACTTTCCGCTCATGGTTTCGTCGAAATAGCGTTTGTCGAGTGGCGGCATAAATTCGGTATGCGGGTCCATCATTTCCGTGATCACGTTTACAAAAACATTGAACTTGTCTTCTTCATTGAACTTGGTGCGGTACCTGTCGAAGGTGCGGTTCATGATGGCCAGCACTTTGTCACGGGCTTCTTTTTCCAGATCGGCGTCGGTTTTATTGACAGCGCCTTCTTTGCCCTTGTTGCTTTCACGGCTGTCGAGGAGGTCGGAATAGCGTTGGAGGGTCAGGTATTTCAAATATTTTTTCCACTCTTCGCGGCGTGCGGCTTCGTTAGCCGGAAAGCTTTTCTTCTCGTCATCGCCAACATAGGTTTCATTCACGGTAAAGTCGAAAGGCCTGGAAAGAATCGACTTGTAGACTTCCTCCAGTTCTTTCACACGGGCATCGAAGATTTGCCCGGCCGCTTTGAAAAATTCAACCGGCGCGCCTTTGACTTCGTCATCGATACGGGTAGCATATTTATCCAGCGACTGCAGATCGGATTGCAGGAAAATGTTTTTTTCCGGGTCCAGGTCTTCAAAATATTTGGCGTAGATCTTTTTTGAAAAGTCATCGTTGATGTCCTTCGGTTCGTAGTGACCCTGTGTGAGGATGGCTCCTACGAGTTGCAAGATCTTCTCATATTTGGTCGGCGGAGTTGTGTTTGATTTTCCCAGAGAACGAACGGTCAGAAAAACTCCTGTCAGCACCAGCGCCAGGATAATTGGAAAACGTTTCATGTCAAAAATGTATTTTAATGCTTGCTGCATACCAATCAAATTTAAGGCAAAAAGGACGCCTAATTTGTTAAGGCCTGTTTTTAACGATTGTTTTTTGATGAGTGGAAAAAAGGTGGCATTTTGTTCTTGCGGGGTGTCACAGAAGACCCATCGCAGCGGGGTTCTGCTCACCGCACGTTTCAGTACAAAACAATTTCACAGCACCGGTAGTTGCATCTTGAACGCCGCAAGAACCATGCTTGCGGTAAAGAATTTTTGCTGTCTGTTGTTTTTTCTATCCTCCAATTCTTTATTTTTGCACTCTCTCAAAACGGTGATTGTAGCTCAGCTGGTTAGAGCACTAGATTGTGGTTCTAGGGGTCGCCGGTTCGAACCCGGTCAGTCACCCAAAGCCTGTCAGCCCTGACAGGCTTTTCTTTTTCACCCATCCTTTCATCGCATTTCCTGGTCGCCGTTCATCCTGCCGGATTGCAGCTCGTGTGAATAAAAGTTAATAATGGTTAATGGAAAGAAAGTGCTCCAATGTGCACGATTACCTTTGCGCCTAGTCAATTGTTATACATGAAGAAAATTGTTGTTTTGATGGGTGTTGCGCTCTTAACCATTAACTTAAATCTGTTTGCCCAAAATCCTGCTTTTAATCGCGGTGCCGGCCGGACCGGCGGACAAATGCCCACCGGACGCTTTTATGGAAAAGTGGTGGATATGTCCAACAAAGGCATTGACGCCGCATCCGTCACGCTTGTCACCAACCGCATGGACTCGGCGACGAAGGCGATGAAGGAAGTCATTGTCGGCGGCATGCTGAGTGACAAAGGCGGAAATTTCAGCATAGAGAATGTTCCCCTTTTTGGAAGATACCAGATCAAAATCACAGGAATCGGTTTCAAGACCTACCAGAAACCCGTTTCTTTCGACATGCCCAGCCGCGACCAGATGAGCAATGGCGATCCTTCGGCGATGATGGGCGCCCTGGATAAAGACCTGGGCAATATCAAAATCGAAGTGGACGACAAGGTGATGAACAGCATTACCGTGACAGCGTCCCGCCCGACCCTGACCATGGGAATCGACCGGAAAATTTTCAACGTGGACCGGAACATTACATCGGCCGGTGGTACGGCCGTCGACGTCATGAAGAACGTGCCTTCGGTGAATGTTGACATCGACGGAAACGTAACACTGCGTAATACCTCGCCAACGATTTTTGTGGATGGCCGTCCGACAACCATGACGCTGGAGCAAATTCCGGCAGACGCCATCGAAAGCGTGGAGATCATCACCAACCCGTCGGCCAAATTTGATGCGTCCGGCGGAACAGCGGGCATCCTGAACATCGTGATGAAAAAGAACCGCCGTGTCGGATACAGCGGTAACGTGCGGGCCAACCTTGACTCCCGTGGCCGTTTTGGCGGCGGCGGCGATGTGAACCTACGGCAGAACAAGGTCAACGTTTTTGCCAGCGGTATGCTCATGCAACGCAAATCCATCAGCACTGGCGTGACCGACCGTCTGACCTATGGCAAATCCGATTCTACCTTTCACAGTATGCAATATGACCGTTCGGTTGGCGAAGGCCAGTTTGGCTTTGGCCGTTTCGGCATCGATTATTTCATGGATATCCGAAACACCATTACAATCACCGGGAGCATTGGCGGCGGTTCGATGAAGCCGGAAGCGGTGGGCAATATTTACATCGACTCGATGGTTCATGCCGTTACAACCCGACAGGAATACCAGCGTCGCCTGAGCAACTCGGATAATATTTTCCGCAACAAAGGAGCCCAGGTCAGTTACAAGCACAACTTCCCACAATCAGGACACGAACTGACAGCCGATGCAACCTATAACAAGGGTCGTAACGAAAACAACGGAACCATCGTCACCGATTATTACACGATGCCAAACGAAGTGTTCCGCAACCGGTATTTCCAAAACCAGACAGGCCAGGGCACTAATGAAAACCTGACCCTGCAAACCGATTATGCCAAGCCGCTTTCGGCCAACAGCAAGATCGAAGCCGGCGCCAGGGCTACAATGCGAAAAATCGCCAGCGAAAACACCATAACCGTTGCCGGTAAAGACAACACGACATTTTACAACAGCAACGACAACGTGTATGCAGCGTATGCAACTTTCTCTAACCGCATCAAGAATTTTGGTTACCAAATGGGGCTTCGGGCCGAAAGCTCAAACTACGAAGGCGCCCTGCCCAATAAAGGCCAAACGTTTAAGACCGATTTCCCGATCAGCTTTTTCCCCAGTTTTTTCCTGAGCCAGAAACTGGGCGAGGACGACGAACTGCAGTTCAATTACAGCCGCCGGATCAACAGGCCGAATTTCTTCCAGTTATTCCCCTTCACGGACTATTCCGACTCACTGAACATCAGCCGTGGAAATCCCGGTCTGAAACCGGAGTTTACCAACTCGCTGGAATTGTCGTTTTCCAAAATCTTTAAAAACCGCGACAACCTTTTGTTCTCGGCTTACTTTAAACATACCAACAACCTGATCACCCGTATTCAGGCGCTGGAATACGACACCATTTTCAAAAGGGAAATGCCGGTGAACACCTTCCAAAATGCGGACGCTTATTATGTGACTGGTCTTGAATTGACAAGCCGGAACAAACTGACCAAGTTCTGGGACATTACGGCCAACGCCAATTTGTTCACGGCGAAAATTGACCTGGCAACAGGACAGAATCCCGACCAGTTTGTGAGCTATTTCTTTAAGTTGAACAACACGTTCAAACTGCCGAAGAACTTTTCGTTCCAGCTTTCCGGCGATTACCAATCCAGGGTTATTTCATCACCCGGCGGTCGCGGTGGTGGTGGCGGCGGAATGTTTGGCGGCGGTGGCGGCTTTTTTGGTGGGTCGATGTCGGCTGCGCAGGGCTTTATCCGCCCGAACTATGGCGTGGATGCAGCGCTTCGCTTTGAGTTCCTGAAAAACCGTGTTGCATCGCTTTCACTGAATGTAAACGACATTTTCCGTACACGTCTTTACGACCAGCATACAGAAACGGCTTTCTTTGTGCAGGATGCGCAGCGCCGGAGAGACCCGCAGGTTTTCCGCCTGAACTTCAATTATCGTTTCGGCAAGATGGACGTTTCCCTCTTCAAGCGGAAGAATACAAAAGCTGACAACAACGTGGACATGGGCAACCAGAATTTCTGAGGTCTTTCTGCTCGATTGCGAAAGATGGACGTGATGACGTCGTTAAAATAGAATCTTCATTAAAAAGCACGAGCCGTTCTGAAAAGAGCGGCTCGTGCTTTTTTTCTATAAATCCGATGCATCCTGTCGATCCCGGATCAGACAGCTTATTTTTGCCGCTATGAAAAAATTCGCCGTAGTTGGCTGTGGCCGAATTGCAAAAAGGCATGCGGAGAACATTGCCAGGGTGGGATCGCTGGTAGCCGTGTGTGACATTGTGCCGGAAAAGCGGGATGCATTTGCCAATGTGTATGGCGCTAAAGGATACGACTCCATCGACAGCCTGCTTGCAGGTGAGCCGGATGTCGACATTGTTGCTGTTTGCACACCCAACGGACTGCATGCAGAGCATACCATCAAATCCCTGCAGGCCGGAAAGCACGTGCTTTGCGAAAAGCCGCTTTGCCTGACATCGGCAGCCGCATGGCAGATTATCGAAACCGAAAAGTTTTGCCGTCGCAGGCTTTTTGTTGTGAAATCCAGTCGGTACAATCCCCTTCTCCAGGGTTTGGAAAAGGCGATCAAGGATGGACAGTTGGGAAAAGTCTATAGTTTCCAGGTCAGTTGTTTGTGGAACCGGCCGGAATCATATTATACGGACTGGCGTGGAAAACTCTTTCCCGATGGCGGAACACTTTATACCCAGTTCAGCCATTACATCGACGCCATGCTTTGGTTGTTTGGTGAAGTGAGTGAAGTAAAAGGTTTTCAACAAAACGCTGCGCATCGTCACAGCATCGAGTTTGAAGATACCGGTACGGTTGCGCTGAAAATGCAAAGCAGTGCACTTGGCACGCTAAACTGGTCGGTCAATGCCTTTCAAAAAAATCACGAGATCGCTTTTACCCTTCTTGCGGAAAAAGCGACTATCCGTATCGGCGGCGAATATTTGAACGAAGTCCAGTATTGTGTTTCCGAAAGTCCACTAGCGTTGACGCCTTCCGGCAATGGCGCCAACGATTATTCGACCTACAATGGCTCCCTGACCCACCATCGCGAAGTCTATGACCAACTGGTGCAGGCTCTTGATGGCGGTAACCAGGCAATGATCGGTGCGTTCGAAGGGTTGAAGACAGTGGAAACCATTGAACGGATTTACAAAGCCATTGCAGACAAGTGAAGCGGATTTATTTTACCGTTACGAACGACCTTACCTACGACCAGCGCATGCACCGCATCTGCACATCCCTGGCGCATGCAGGTTACGATGTGACGTTGGTGGGACGTGAATGGAAACACTCCCTCCCCTTGCAGCAACGGCCATTTGCCCAAAAGCGGCTGCGTTGCCTTTTCAACAAAAGCTTTCTGTTTTATGCTGAATACAACCTGCGCCTGTTGGCCTTTTTGTTGACCAAAAAAATGGATGCAATTTGTGCCATCGACCTGGACACCATTCTTCCCGGGCTTTTCATTTCCAGGCTAAAACAGATTCCGCGGATTTATGATGCGCATGAATATTTTACCGAGCTGAAAGAAGTGCGGGTGCGGCCATTAGTAAAAGGGTTTTGGACAAAGGTCGAAAGATTTGCCGTACCGAAATTTGATTACGGCTACACGGTCAGCGATGGGCTGGCCGCTGAATTTCAAAAAAAGTATGGCCGGAACTATCCGGTAATTCGCAATCTTCCCATGCTGCAGGTGCAGCGGCAAGAAGAAGTGCGGCAACCCTTCCTTGTGTACCAGGGCGCTGTCAACGAAGCGAGGGGTTTTGAATACCTGATCCCCGCGATGAAAAAAATTCCGTATCGCCTTGTTGTATGTGGCGATGGGAATTACATGAACCAGTTAAAGCAACTCATTCGTGAGCAGGGAGTGGAAAGTCGCGTAGAGCTGAGAGGGATGCTGTTGCCGGATTTGTTGCGGGACATCGCTGCTAAAGCGTCGCTTGGGATTGGGCTCGCAGAAAAGGAAGGGATCAACCAGTTTCATGCCCTGCCCAATAAATTTCTTGAATACATGCACGCCGGCCTTCCGCAGATCGCGATGAATTTTCCCGAATACCAAAAAATCAACCGGCAGTTCAAAATCGCCGTCCTTCTCGACGATCTGACGATCGACGGTGTGGCCGAAGCGATTCATTCGGCAATGGACGATCAGTGCCTGCTGGCTGATATGCATGAAAATGCCGTTAAAGCAAGAGAAATTTATTGCTGGCAAAACGAGGAAAAACATTTACTTCAATTTTACCAGCAATTGTTTTCGTGAGCGACACCCTGCATATTGTTTGCCTCGACTCGCCTTCACCGCCGGATTATGGCGGTGCCATCGACATGTTTTATAAGATTAGGGCATTGAAAGAGACCGGCAAACGGATCATCCTTCATTATTTCAGGTATAACGAACGCCGAAACACAACCGGCATCGCACCTTATTGCGATGAAATCCATTCTTATCAACGCAAGGCGATCTGGCAGGCACCGCCCCTCTCCCAGCCTTTCATCGTTCGGTCACGAATCAACCACGAATTAGTAAAGCGTTTGAACCGTGATGATCATCCCGTGTTGCTGGAAGGACTGCATTGCGCCGGTGTCGAACCCTTTCTTCAAAACAAAGAGCGGATCGTTGTGCGGCTCCATAACGACGAAGCGGCTTATTACCGGCACCTGGCCCGAACATCGCCCTCGTTGTTTAGGCGTCTTTACTTCGCACAGGAAAGCAGGCTGCTTCTCGCCTTTCAAAAAAGCCTCGATAAAGATATCCCCCTCGCCTGCTTGTCAACCCAGGACCTTTTGCAGTTCAAAAATGTTTACGGGTTCAGGAATTTATCTTTTATTCCCTGCTTCATTCCCTGGCAGCACGTGCGGAGCCGGGAAGGCAAAGGTTCCTATTGCCTTTATCACGGGAATCTTTCGGTACCGGAAAATGAAAAGGCGGTTGAATGGCTGGTGCAGGAGATTTTCTCCAAGTTGCCGGTGCCTTTTGTTGTCGCCGGCAAAGGCATTTCAAAACGGCTTTCTGCGCTGGCGAAAAAGTATCCAAACATTTCACTGGTCAATAACCCGCCGGACGACGAGATGCAGGCCCTGGTCACAGATGCGCAGGTTCATGTGTTACCATCGCTCAATGCAACAGGTGTGAAGCTAAAACTCCTGAATGCCCTGTTCAATGGCCGTTTTTGCCTTGCCAACGCAAACGGTATCCAGGGAAGCGGAATGGAAGACCATGTGCAGGTAGTGGAAACGGCAGTCGAATGGATATCCGCGGTGGAGAGGCTGATGCAAACGGAATTTACAGCGGCTGACAAGGAAGGCCGTAAAGCGATCCTATCGGTGTATAACAACCGGGAAAATGCTGAGAAGCTTATCGCGCAATGGAGGCATTGTCAATAACACGGCCATTTTCCGTTTTTACCATGCGGGCCGGGTATTTTTGGATCACGATATAGTCGTGCGTAGCCATAACGACCGACGTGCCATAGTCGCGGGCAATGTGCATGAGCAGGTTCATGATCTCGTCAGAAGTTTCCGGGTCGAGGTTTCCGGTCGGTTCATCGGCCAAAATCAGTTTCGGAGAGTTCAGTAAGGCGCGGGCAATGTCGATACGCTGTTGTTCGCCACCGCTCATTTCAAACGGCATTTTGAAGCCTTTCGATTTCAGGCCTACCTTGTCCAGTACGTCGGAAATTTTTTCATTCATCAATTTATCATCCTTCCACCCAGTGGCCCTGAGCACGAACTTGAGGTTTTCGTGGACATTGCGGTCGGTGAGCAGTTGAAAATCCTGGAACACTACGCCAAGGTTGCGACGTAAATAAGGAACGGTTTTCCACGTCAGGTCGCGCAGGTTGTAGCCAACAACGGAAGCCTGTCCTTCTTTCAGCGGAAGTTCACCATACAGCGTTTTCAGCAAGCTGGATTTACCGGTGCCTGTTTTGCCAACGAGATAAACGAACTCACCTTTGTTTACCTCCAAATTCACATCCTGCAAAACGAGGTTATCGCCCTGGTAAATGTTTGCATTCTTGATCTCGATGATTAGTTCCGCCATCCGAAATTTATTTGTCGCAAAATAAAACAAGAAACGGCAAGCGACTGCGATTTATTTCAAAAACTAAAAAATTAGTTGTTAAACTAAAAATATAGTTATAGCTTTATCCTGCAATCAATTTGTATGAAGACATTAACAAAGGCCGAGGAGCAGGTGATGCAGGCCGTCTGGAAAGTAAAGCAAGGCTTTATCCGCGACATCATCGAGGCGCTACCAGCGCCAAAGCCGCACCAGAACACGGTTTCCACCATTTTAAAAATCCTGGTCGACAAAGAATTTGTCGGTATCAATGTGTTTGGCCGGCAACATCAATACTACCCGCTGGTGAGTAAGGACGCCTATTCCAAGTCGAGTATCAAAAACCTCGTCAAAGGCTATTTCGGTGGCTCGTTCAGCGATGCGGTATCGTTTATGGTGAAAGAAAACAGCCTGAGCATCGAAGACCTTGAAACCCTCTTGAATCAACTGAAAAAAGCAAAAAAATGATCGCATTTGCCTTCTACCTTTTGAAAGTAGTATTTTGCTCCTGTATTCTTTTCCTCTACTATTGGCTGTTCCTGCGCAACAGGATTTTTCACCAATGGAACCGGTTTTACCTGCTCTTTGCAGTCGTTTTATCGTTGGTACTTCCGCTTATTCAGTTCACATTGTTTTTCGCGGACGAAGGCCGGAACGATGCCCTGCTTTTCCTGCAGAAAATGCAATCGCCCAATGACTACCTGGACGAGATTGTTATCACCACAAACAGTCAGGTGGCGACTGATATTTGGTTTTGGACAGGCTATTCGTTCGTCTCTGTGCTCTTGCTTTCTTTTTTCCTGCTTTCACTCATCAAAATAATTTCGCTCATTCGGCAACACTCCTTCGAAATAGCCGGCAAGGTTCGGTTTGCAGACTCCACTTTGCCAGGGACGCCATTTTCTTTTTTCCACTACATTTTCTGGAATAAAGAAATTCTGCTTGAGTCTGAGGCCGGGCAGCAGATTTTTCAGCACGAACTGGTCCATGTAAAAGAAAAGCATACACTCGATAAATTGTTCCTACAGTTCATCCTGGGTTTTTTCTGGTTCAACCCTTTTTTTTGGCTGATCCGGAGAGAGCTTTTATCCATACATGAATTTATCGCAGACAAAAAATCGATCGCTGGTAGCGATGCCACGGCTTTTGCTGCCATTATCCTGCAAACGGTATACCCGCAGCAATTCGCATCACTTGTTCATCCATTTTTTCAATCACCCATAAAAAGAAGAGTAACGATGCTTACAAAAAATCAACGTGTGAATTACGTCAGCCGCATTATTGCCCTGCCAGTTGTGGCGATAATCGCCTTTGCTATTACAATGCGTACAAATGCCAGCGGGCAAAAGGAGTTTACCGGCCAGATTTCGCCGGTCGTCAGTACGGTGGCCAATACGGATCCGGGAAAGGAAAACTATGTCAACGACATTGATGTTGATAAAAGCAACAGCACGGCAATGCCTGCACAGGCAACTTCAAAAGCGCTGGCAAAGGAAAACCCCGAAAAAGCTAGACCAATTCGTGTGAAAAGCGGAAAAGATACGTTGCCGGCAAAGCCATCAGGTCCCAAACCCCTGTATTTCGTTGACGGCAAAGAATTTTCCGGTGATTTAAACACAATTGATCCGCAGCGAATCGAGTCAATGAATGTATTGAAAGACAAGTCCGCGATTGATAAGTACGGTGAAAGAGGAAAGAACGGTGTAGTGGAGATCACGCTAAAAAAAAGCGGCCAGGTGAATGAAAACAATATTGTTTTTGAACAAACAGAAATACCAGCATCCATTGACAAACAGGAATGGCGGACCTTTCTGGAAAAGAACGTTCAGCCTATCATAGTGAATGCGGCCAGCAAGGGTGCAAAACCCGGTACCTACACCGTTAATATCCGGTTCCTGGTAAAGAGCGACGGAAGCTTATCGGAATTTACAGCACTCAATAATCCTGGTTACGACCTTGGAAAACAAGTAGTAGCCCTGATGCCATCTTCGCCCAAATGGAAGCCGGCACAACAGAATGGGAAACCAGTAAGTTCCTATCACACCCAGCCCATCACACTGGTTATCCAGGCACAATAATTAAAACAGGTATTGAACAGGACCGGAAGGTGCATTTAATTCAAGTGAATTTGACCGGGCTTCCTCTACCCTTCCGATCACTTGTGCATCAATGCCAAATGCGTTTGCAGTGCTGATGATAGCGTCAGCACTTTTTTCGTCGGTATAGACCTCTAACCGGCAGCCCATGTTGAATACCTGGTACATTTCCCGGTCATCGGCCCCGCTGCTTTGCTGGATCAGTTGAAAGATTTTCGGTGCGTCAAACAAATTGTCCTTGACCACACGAACCCCCTGCGGCATGTATTTCATGCATTTGGTTTGTCCGCCGCCGCTGCAGTGGATCAATCCTGCCACATCTTCAAAATGCTCCGTGAGGATTTGCCGTACAAACGGTGCAAAGGTTCTCGTTGGCGAAAGAATTAATTTGCCTGTGTTTGTTTGAAAGACCTCGTTGCGAAAGCTGATTTCCATTTCGTCAGTCATGCGGCCCAACCCGATATAGGTCACATCCTCCTCCAGTGTCTCATCAAAAGTTTCGGGGAAATTTTTTGCGTAAAACTTGTTCAGCACATCGTGCCGTGCGCTGGTCAAACCGTTGCTGCCGATGCCGCTGTTGTATTCGGTTTCATAGATGGCTTTTCCATAACTGGCAAGACCAACGATCACATTACCCGGCTTTATCTTTTCATTGGTCACGATCCGGTCACGTTTCCCCCGGGCTGCCATCGTTCCGTTCACGGCTACCGTTCTCACGACATCGCCCACGTCAGCAGTTTCGCCACCCATAAAATGAATTGCAACGCCGTGTTTTTTCATTTCATCAAAAAAAGCCTGTGTTCCTTCGATGATAGCCTGCAGCACTTCGGCCGGTATGCGGTTTTTATTGCGGTCGATCGACGAGGAGAAAAGCAGGTTGTCGTAAATACCCACGCAAAGCAGGTCATCCAGGTTCATGACGATCGCGTCCTGCGCAATGCCCTTCCAAACGGAAATATCGCCGGTTTCTTTCCAGTACAGGTAAGCCAGGATGCTTTTTGTTCCGGCGCCATCGGCATGCATGACATTGATCCAGTCTTTGTCGCCACCCAGCACATCATCGTAGATTTTGCAAAACGCTCTTGCATAAAGTCCTTTGTCGATATTTTTTGTTGCTGCGTGAACTTCTTCTTTCTGTGCCGAAACACCCCGTTTGGAATAAAGTGACATGCGGCAAAAATAAGGAGAAGAACAAAGGAACAGCCGAACAGAAGAACAAGGAACAGAAGAAGTGGTTTGACGGGTTCATTTTTTCGACTGGCCATCTGCCGATACGCCGGAGAATCGAGTGCACCAAAAGCACTTCACCGGTTCACCGGTTCCTTCTGCTGCTGTTCGATATTCGCCTCCCTCCTTATCTTAGCGGCCCTTTATGCAAGTGCACTATGATATCGATCGGCTTCCGGCGTTTACCCATGCGGTGATCACCATCGGCACGTTCGACGGCGTTCACCAGGGGCATCAAAAAATTCTGACGGCACTGAAAGAAGAAGCTGCAAAGGTGCACGGCGAAACGGTCGTTATATCTTTTCATCCTCATCCGCGAAAAATAGTTCAACCGGAAAGAGCCCTGCAACTCCTGAATACCACGACGGAAAAAATCGAACTGCTCGACAAGGCCGGCATCAATCACCTGGTGATCGTACCGTTTACGACGGCGTTTGCCGAACAGACGGCCGAGGAATATATCAGCGACTTCCTGATCCGCCGCTTTCATCCGGCAACCATCATTATCGGCTACGATCATCGTTTTGGAAAAGGTCGTTTGGGCGATTACCACCTGATGGAAGAAAAGGCCGCAACCTTTGCCTACCGGTTGCGTGAAATTCCAAAGCATGTGCTTGACGAAATTGATGTGAGTTCGACGAAGATCAGGAACGCCATCCTGAACAGCGATATCGAAACGGCAAACAAGCTGTTAGGCTATTCCTTTTTCTTTGAAGGAACGGTTGTCCATGGCGACCAGCTTGGCCGCCGGCTGGGTTTTCCGACGGCCAACCTCCGTTACGAAGACAGCGATAAGATCCGGCTCGGACACGGCGTCTATGCCGTTTATGTGGACGTCGAAGGTGTGCGAAAAGGCGGCATGCTTAGCATTGGCAACCGTCCCACACTGACAGGGTCGGATGAACGCATTGAAGTGAATATTTTTGATTTCGACCGGCAGATCTACGGCCAATCGCTTTGCGTTCATGTTGTAAAATACCTGCGGCCGCAGGAAAAATACGCGTCGCTTGACGAATTGATCGAACAACTCCACCGCGACAAGCAAGCCAGCCTCGCGGTTTTATAGCGGCGCAATCATTTTTACCACCATTTCCTTCAGCAATTCCGCATCGTCGGTGCCCGCATCGTTTACGCCAAGATTTCGCAGGTTGTATTCGTACAAAAGGAGCAGGATCTTCTCAATTTCCGGGTACGAAAACCGGGTGGCTGTCGAAACATAATCTTTTACGAAAAAACTGTTGACGCCAAGTGCCGTTGCCACCGAACGTTCATCTTTTGCCGGTACCGAATAAACCACCTGCACTTTGCTAAAGAAATTATAAAGCGAGGGAAAGATCAACTGGATCGGTGCAGCCTTTGGGTTGGAGCCGAAATAATTGACGATTCGAACGGCCTTATAAAGATCACGCTGTGCGATGGCCTGCTGCAATTCAAAGACGTTAAATTCCTTGCTGACACCGACAAATTGTTCGATATCATCTTCAGTGATTTTTTCCCGGTTTTTCAGGTTCAGCGCCAGCTTGTCGATCTCGTTGCTCAGGCGGCTAAGATCGTTTCCAATGTGATCGATCAGCAGAAAAAGCGCTTTTTTGGTGATCGAAAATCCCTTGGCGGTAACCAACTCCGACGTCCAGTCGGGCAAGGCTGAATCATAGATTTTTTTACTGGTAAACAGAACAGCTTTTTCTTTTAAAAGCTTTGCCAGCTTGGTGCGGCCATCGACTTTTTTCCCTTTGTAGGCCACAAAAAGCAGTGTCGAAGAAAGCGGTTTTTCCACGTAGGCTTCGAGCTTTTCAATGCCTTTCAGGTCTTGTGCCTCTTTGATGATCACCACCTGCTTTTCGGCAAACATGGGATAGCGCCGGCATGCATTGACCACATCGGCCCAGGCTGCATCACGGCCATAAAAGATTGTTAAGTTGAATCCGGCCTCGCTTTCCGGCAAAATTTTATGCTCGGCAAACTGGATTACCTGGTCGATAAAAAAATCTTCTTCCCCTTCCAGCCAGTAAACAGGTCTGAACTGGCCTTTCTTGATATCACTGATTATTTTCTCCGGAGTCATGTACGGCAGGTTTAAGCAAAGTTTGTTATTTTTCTGGCACGGTTTTCGAACCGGCGTGGCGAAAATCAAAAATACATCTTCAACCTTTCCAAAAATTGTCAACTTAAAACGTAAACAATGTCAAACACTAATTCTCCTTCATCCAGCACACAAACGACAAGCAGGTCAACTAACAGTACACGCAATGTTTTGATTGGCTTGTTGGCAGCCGGTCTTCTGGGTACCTGGGGGTATGTTTTGTATGATAAAAACAAAACACAGGAAACCATCCAGGTGAAGTCTGCTGAAGTATCCAACGCAACTTCTGCACGGGATTCTGTACAAACCATTTACAACGAAGCTCTGACACGCCTGGACTCACTGGTGGGCAGCAACAACACCCTGACGGGCCAGTTGACCGATCGCCAGACTGAGATTGTAAAGCTGAAAAACCAGATCAACAGCATCATGCGGAATAAGAACGCAACTGCCGGCGATTTGAAAAGAGCAAGAAACCTTATTTCGTCGTTGAACGATAAGATCTCTGGCCTTGAAGCCGAAGTGGCCCGCCTGATGGGTGAAAACCAGCAACTGGCCGCATCAAACACCGTGTTGACGAACGAAAAGCAAACGCTGACAACGAACCTGCAAACAACCACGCAGCAAAAAGAAGAGCTGTCGCAAAAAGTGGATGTCGCATCGACGTTCTCTGCTTCCAATTTCACCATCCGTGGTGTTGATGAAAAAGGCAATGGCAAAGAAAAAGAAACAGACAAGGCAAAGAAAGTCAACAAGCTGATTGTTTCTTTCGATGTTGAAAACCGCATTGCACAATCGGGACCTGCTGATATGTATGTGATCGTAACAGCTCCGGACGGCCAGGTGATCAGCAACCCTTCCATGGGTTCTGGTACGCTGACAACCCGTAACGACGGAGAAAAAACATTCACTACGAAGCAAAGCATCGACTATGTACAGGGTCAGCACCAGACGGTGAGCTTCCCGCTGCGCCAGGACAAGTTCCAAACCGGCGATTACAAAATTGAAGTTTACCACAATGGTTTCAAGATCGCTGAAGGCGTACGCAACCTTCGCAAGAGTGGTTTCTTAGGACTGTAGTCTCATTTCCAATTCCAATAAAATACGCCGCTTCTTTTTGGAGGCGGCTTTTTTTATGAAGGCATGAATCGTCGAAAAGCGAAAGGCCGGAATCAGGAAGGCCTGTTCCGGGCTAACGGGTTGAATTTTGCCTTTTGCCTCTTGAATTTTGACACGACCTTGCAACTTCACCTATATTTGTGCACACTCAATTACAACTAGATGGTATCACCGTTTGAAGATTTCGAGTCGAACCTGGCTGGTGAAGAAGGAAAGACGCCGGAGACAAGAACAAGCTGGTTTAAGCGATTGAAAAAGGGCATTACCACTCCCTCGTCTGAAAAAAAGGAAACGCCGGAAGGCTTGTGGAGCAAGTGCCCGGAATGCAATTACATCTGCACGATCAACGATTTACGGGAAGCGTTATTCGTCTGCCCGAAGTGCGGCTATCACCACCGGATTGGCAGTGATGAATATTACGAGATCCTCTTTGACGACAACCAATACACGGAGCTTTTCGACAACATCCGCTCAAAGGACTTCTTGGGTTTTACCGACCTGAAGCCCTATCAAAAAAGGCTGGAAGAAACCTGGTCGAAGACCGACCTGACGGATAGCATGCGGGTGGCCGTGGGCAAGATCAATGGGCACGAGATTGTTGTTGCAGCCATGGATTTCGAATTCATTGGCGGCTCGCTCGGCAGCGTGATGGGCGAAAAGTTCAGCCGCGCCGTTGATTACTGTCTGGAACACAAACTTCCTTACCTGATCATCTGCAAGAGCGGTGGCGCACGGATGATGGAAAGCGCCTTTTCACTGATGCAACTGGCAAAGACCAGCGGTAAGCTATCGCAACTCGCCGATGCCAGGCTGCCCTATATTTCCTTACTCACCGACCCGACCTTTGGCGGTATCTCAGCTTCTTTCGGTATGCTGGGCGATTTGAACATTGCCGAACCCGGCGCACTGATTGGCTTTGCCGGTCCCCGTGTGATCAAGGAAACCATTAAAAAAGATCTGCCGCCCGGTTTTCAGCGCAGCGAATTTATCCTGGAGCATGGCTTCCTCGACTTTATCGTTCCGCGACCAGATCTGAAAAACAAACTGGGCACCGTGTTGACGCTTTTTAAGAATTAGGATGGAAATCAAAAACAGGCAGGCATATTACGAGTATTTTATCGACGATAAACTTCAGGCCGGCATTTCGCTGCTGGGAACCGAAGTGAAGTCTTTACGTGCCGGTAAGGCCAGCTTTGTGGATGCCTATTGTATTTTTCAAAAAGGCGAACTGTGGCTGAAAGGCATGAATATTTCCGAATATTCACACGGAACGGCCAACAATCATGACCCGGTTCGCGAACGGAAATTATTGCTGACCAAACGTGAATTAAAACGGTGGGAAGCCAAGCTCAAAGAAAAAGGCTACACCATCATTCCGTTGCGAATGTTTTTAAATGATAAAAATTTTGTGAAAGTGGAGATCGGCCTGGCAAAAGGGAAAAAGCTTCACGACAAACGGGAAACCATCAAGCAACGCGACACAGACAGGGAGATCAAACGGTATATCAAGTAATGGCCCTGTCCCGAAAAAAACTTCGGACAGCGACAGACCTGCTTTGTGTTTATTCTCTTCAGTCAATAAAAAATGCCTGTTTTATAAAACAGGCATTTTTCTTTTTATGTTTCGGGAAATCAGAACAGTTCGGCCTGGGTTTTTGCCCCTTCCTTCATCTCCCACTCCATCATCGTGTTTTTATTGAAATCGACCAGCTTGGCGCCGACGGCTTTCCAGCCCATCACATCCACCATCTTTGCGATCTTAAACTTGGAGCTCCGCACCTGCGATCCCTTGCCCGTTTGAACGATCAATACCGGTTCTTCTTCGGTCGACACAGCTTCCAGCAGATTGCCCTTTCCTTCCTTGATGAAAAGAAACTTTGATTTCATGGTCGTCGTTTCAATCCGGAAACGCTTGACATTGTATTGCTGCTTTTCGTTGTCCAGGTAAATGGCAGTAATGACACGTTCGGGGTCGAATTTTTCAACCAGCATCACTTCTTCCGGGTTGAATCGCTGCGTCAGTTCCTGGTCGGTGATCTCGTAGGTGCCGTCGTTGTTGATGACAAGGATGCGGTCTTCCGCATCAAAATCACCCAGTTCAACTCCTTTGCCATCATGATTGAGGCGTCCGAACTTGTCATCAAACCAAAGCTTGATGCTGCCAAGTGTGGCAACGCCGGCTTCCTTAAACTTCACGGCACGAACCGGGTATTTCGATACCTGGTTGCCGATACTGCCACGGTTTTTGATCTCGAGTTCTTCAAAATAAAAATCGAATTCCTTGATGCGTGCCGTGCAGGCAGGACTCAAGATGATCCGGACGACTTCCGCCTCACCATTCGGGTTGATGGTGAGGTAATGAACCTTGCTTTTATCGCTGCCCTTCGTCAGGTCGTATTCCTTGTCGCGTGTTACACCGGTTACATTGAAACGTTTGGCAAAGGTTGTTCCGGATCCACCATCCGTGTAAATGAGGTTATAGGTTGTTCGTTCGTCGCCCTTGCGGAAAACGTTGGCATAAAGAATGTCTTTGCCGATAAAGACCTTATCCTGCACCTTCACCACCTTCATGACGCCGCGTTTGGTAATGGCGATGATGTCATCCAGGTCGGAACATTCTACCAGGAATTCGTCTTTTTTCAGCGAGGTGCCGATAAAACCTTCGGCGCGGTTGATGAAAATACGGGTGTTGGCGATGGCAACGTGTTTGGCTTCGATGGTTTCGAAAACCTTGATTTCCGTTTTCCGTTCGCGGCCTTTGCCATATTTCTTCAGGAGCCCTTCGAAATAAGAAATCGCATACTCGGTCAGGTGCTCCAGGTCATATTTTACCTGTTTGATCTGTGCTTCGAGGTCGCGAATTTGGGCATTCAGTTCGTCGATATCCAACCGGTAAATCCGGCGCACAGGCTTTTCGGTCAGCTTTAGAATATCTTCCCTGGAGATCTCTCTTTTCAGTTTCTTTTTGAATGGATCAAAGGCTTTGTCAATTGCTGCAATCACTTTGTCCCAGGTCTCGTACTTTTTCTCCAGTTCCTTGTAAATCTTTTCTTCAAAGAAGATTTTCTCCAGCGACGTATAGTGCCACTTTTCATTCAGTTCGCCCAGTTTGATTTCGAGTTCTTTTTGCAGAAGATCCCGTGTGTTGTCGGTCGAAACTTTTAATAGGTCGTAAACCGAAACGAAGTGTGGCCGCTGGTCAATGATCACACAGGCGTTGGGCGCTATGGATACTTCACAGTCGGTGAATTTATACAGCGCGTCGATGGTGATATCGGGAGAAATACCCGGCGCCAGATCAACCTGGATTTCCACCTCGGCCGCCGTGTTGTCCGTTACTTTTTTGATTTTGATCTTTCCCGCATCATTGGCTTTGACAATGCTGTCCATCAATCCGGTTGTCGTTACACCGTAGGGAACACTTTTAATCAAAAGCGTTTTCTTGTCAAATTCTTCGATGTGGGCCCGCACTTTCACCCGGCCGCCGCGTTGCCCGTTGTTGTAATCGGTCACGTCGATCATTGCGCCGGTGGCCTGGAAATCTGGGTAAAGGTCAAACTTGCGGCCTTTGAGGTATTTGATCGATGCTTCGCAAAGCTCGATAAAGTTGTGGGGTAAAATTTTTGTGGACAGGCCAACTGCAATTCCCTCAGCACCCTGTGCCAGCAGCAAGGGAAATTTTACCGGCAGCGTTACCGGTTCGTTTTTACGGCCATCATAACTTAATTGCCAGACCGTTGTTTTGGGATTGAACACCACTTCCAGGGCAAATTTGCTCAGGCGGCCTTCAATGTAACGGGACGCCGCGGCATCGTCGCCGGTGCGTAC
Organism: Flavisolibacter nicotianae; assembly: GCF_003628535.1. GTDB lineage: Bacteria > Bacteroidota > Bacteroidia > Chitinophagales > Chitinophagaceae > Flavisolibacter > Flavisolibacter nicotianae. The sequence goes on along the minus strand of NZ_RBCI01000004.1, from coordinate 353,982 downwards.
ATCACCCCAGTTTCCCTGCGTTTCAATCAGCAGGTCTTTCTGCCCCATGTTCACCAGTGCATCGCCGATGGAGGCATCACCATGTGGGTGGTACTGCATGGTTTGCCCGATAATATTGGCCACCTTGTTGAACCGTCCATCATCCATTTCTTTCATGGCATGCAGGATACGGCGCTGCACGGGTTTCAAACCGTCTTCCACGGCCGGCACGGCCCGTTCGAGGATCACATAAGAGGCGTAATCCAAAAACCAGGTTTTGTATTGCCCGTTGATCCCATGATCGGTTTGTACGTGTTCGAAATTTTTGTTTTTCATGCTCGTAGTGCTCGTTTTTTTATATCTCTAACAGACTTAGAAGGTCCACTAGAGAATCTGTTGATTATTGGATTGTTGTTTCCTCCGTTGTAACCGGTGCTTCCGTTTTCAGCTTTACGTCAAATTCCTTCCAGCCTTTTGCCGTTTCGCCGATGATCTCGATTTTTTCTTCTGCCGCCAGGTTGATCATGCGCCACAAAAGATAAACGTCGCCGGTTTTGATTTTCATTTTGCCAAGAATAGCAGCCATCGCTTTTGCCCCCTTTTGCGGCTCGGCTGTCAACCCGGCTAAAATATCCTTGTCATAAAAGTCGGCGTCCTTGCTGACGATCTTTTTACCGCCTTCAAGGATGCGGACCATGGCATTTTCGGCACAAAGCTTTCTCCATTCATCCGGGTCCACTTCAAATTCGCTGAGCGTGATTTTCCGGTTCAGCTTTTTGGCTTTCAAAAACTCTTTCGGCTGAATCTGGTGAATCGCCGTCGGGTAAAAAATGTTGCCCTTTTCATTAATGAAGGGAAGGTTGTTCAGGTAAAGCACAAGAATGCGACCCTGGTAATCGGCCAACTGCGACATCAGCCAGTAATAGCCACAAACGTCGTGTTGGTTTTGTCCCATCCAGATCCAGACTTCCTCTTTTTCGCTTTCCTCCAGTGATTTTTTCAGGTTGTGCACCAGGAGCCGGTCGTCTACCATTTCCATCAACTGGTCGGTGTTGTACGGCGATAGTTCCAACAGGCGCCGCCACCATTCCCGCCGCTGCTGGTAGCCGTCCACTTCGTAGATATTTTCTACCGGCCCCACGGCATAGTCATCCCGTACGATCAGCACTTCGCCGGCCAATGATTCGTCAAGCTCCTGTGCCTGTTTCAGCACGGCAATGTCAGCTTCCTGAAAAACTATGTGTATCATCTTTCTTTTCGCAGTTTTCGTGTTTATGCCATGGCTTCTACTGGTTCTTCCACCGTATCCAATTCAACCTTGAGGTTGTTGATAATGAATTCCTGTCTTTCCTGGGTATTCTTACCCATGTAATATTCCAGCAGGTGCTGAATATGGTCGCCGTGCTCCAGGATAACCGGCTGCAAACGCATTTCATCGCCGATAAAGCGGCCAAATTCGTCCGGCGAAATTTCCCCTAATCCTTTAAAGCGGGTGATCTCCGGTTTAGCGCCCAGCTTTTTTACGGCCGCCTGCTTTTCCTGTTCGGAATAACAGTAGATCGTTTGTTGCTTGTTCCGTACCCGGAAGAGCGGCGTTTCCAAAATATAGACGTGGTTGTTCTTGACAAGATCAGGGAAGAACTGCAGGAAGAAGGTCATGATCAGCAGGCGAATGTGCATGCCGTCCACGTCGGCATCGGTGGCAATGACAATGCGGTTGAAGCGCAGGCCGTCCATTCCTTCTTCGATATTCAGCGCATGCTGCAACAGGTTCAGCTCCTCGTTCTCGTATACCACTTTTTTGGTCATGCCAAAGCAGTTCAGCGGCTTGCCGCGAAGACTGAAAACCGCTTGGGTTTCAACGGCCCTTGCCTTGGTGATGGAGCCACTAGCCGAGTCACCCTCGGTAATAAAGATGGTCGTCTCTTTTTGCGTGGCAAAGAACTCCTGCTTTCCTTTTGCCGGTGGCTCGTCGTTCAGGTGAAAGCGGCAGTCGCGCAGCTTGCGGTTGTGCAGGTTGGCTTTTTTGGCTCTTTCGTTCGCCAGTTTTTTAATGCCGGCCAGTTCTTTCCGTTCCCGCTCGCTTTGCTCGATCTTTTTCTTCAGTGCTTCGGCAACGGAAGAATTTTTATGCAGAAAGTTGTCCAGCTGTTTGGATAAAAACTCGTACACAAACTGGCGCATCGTTGGACCGCCTTCATCCACGTTCAGTGAGCCGAGTTTGGTCTTGGTCTGCGACTCAAAAACGGGTTCAACCACCCGCACAGATACAGCGGCCACAATACCCTGGCGGATATCCGCTGCGTCATAGTCTTTTTTGAAGAAGTCGCGGATCACCTTTACATAGGCCTCCCGGAAGGCTGCCTGGTGGGTACCACCCTGCGTGGTGTGCTGGCCGTTGACAAACGAATGGTAATCTTCGCCGTAATCATTGTTGTGGGTAAGGGCCACTTCAATATCGTCACCTTTCAGGTGAATAATCGGATAGCGAAGCCCTTCCGGTGCGGTATCGGCGTTCGTTTCCCGGGTAAGCAGGTCCAGCAAACCGTTGCGGCTCATATAAGACTTGCCGTTGAAAGAGATTTTTAGTCCGGCATTCAGGAAACAGTAGTTCCAGATCTGCTTTTCGAGGTATTCGGGAATGAAATGGAAGTTCTTAAACACCGTATCGTCCGGCACGAAGGTCACCAGGGTGCCGTTCTGTTCGTCGGTTTTCGCTTCTTTGTGCTCGCGGACCAGGTTGCCCCGTTCAAATTCGGCCATTTTTACCTTGCCTTCGCGGTGCGACGACACCTTAAAGTAATTGCTCAGGGCGTTCACCGCTTTGGTACCTACGCCATTCAGGCCCACGCTTTTTTGGAAAACCTTGCTGTCGTACTTGGCGCCTGTATTGATCTTGCTCACCACATCCACGACTTTTCCCAAGGGGATACCGCGGCCATAGTCCCGAACGGTGACAGTTTTGTCTTTTATAGAAATCTCCACGGTCTTTCCATAACCCATGGTGTATTCGTCAATACAGTTATCGAGAACTTCTTTTACCAATACATAAATACCATCGTCGGGGCTGGAACCGTCGCCCAGTTTGCCGATATACATCCCCGGGCGGAGCCGGATGTGTTCTTTCCAGTCAAGACTTTTGATACTGTCTTCGGTGTATTCGAAGAGGTTTTTTTTTGTTTCTGCCATAGGAGTTTTTCAAATCTCGGTTTGCGAAAATAGGCTTCTGATTCCAATCCATTCCGCCAATCTGGCAATTGCAGCAGTCAGCACGTAGAAAAAGCAGATTACGGAAACAAACGGCGAATGGTAAAAAAAACCGGTTGTTTTCAATTGGTTCAAAAGCAGGCAAATATAAGGAAATTCGGTTCGCATTTTACTAAAAAAATTAGTTTTTTGAAAATATTTTCTATCTGGAAAATTGCCGATTTATTGTTGAAAATCAATAAGATATAACCTTACATTTTTTTTAGCGAAGCGGTGTTTGTCAAAATCCGAAAAGGCCTAATTTTGACCCATGAGCAGAAGGAATTTTTGAGGTTCTTGGACCCTACTAACCCCGATCGCAGAGTACTACCCATTAAGTCAACGCAAGAAAAGTTAATAACCACCTAAAACGGAGGAAGAACATGTATTCGTATGGATTGCTGGAACCTGGATGTTATTACCTGGTGCAGGAAGAATTTGACTCCATTATTGAACTCGTAAAAGTGACTGTCGAAACCGATCACTGTCTTTATGTATTTAAATACCAGGATGAACTGATCACGGAATGGCGCCGGAAAACCGACCCGATTTATGATATCATTGAATGCCTTGATGACAAAAAGGTCGAGGCATGGGAAAAACAATACAACAGCAACAACGAAGAATCGTATTACGAAGAAGACGAAGAGTAAGGGCGAGGCAGACAGATAGACAAGGAAGGATGAATGTAGAAGGGGTTTCAGTGCAGCGTTCCCCTTTACGGGCGGACTGCTGTTCAATGAAGGCTAAGCAGCGAGGATTCTTTCAACTTTCGATATTCCTTGTTTGTCTGTTCTGCAACTCAACTCCCTGTTCCTCTGTTCGGTATTCTTGCATAGCATAACAGCTTCTGCTTATTTTTAGAGCAAATTCTGCTTCTATGCAACGAAAGCTATTCGGCTGTTTCTTCCTGTTTATTGTAACGGTATTTTCGGCCGCCAGCCAGAAAGATGTCCCGACCGACTACCTGCCCAAAGAGTTTCACAAAGGGCGCCGGGAGGCGGCCCGTGCGCTGATGCCCGACAGCAGCGTGATGGTTGTCTTTGCGGCTTCTCCACGCACCTTCTCCAACGACGTGGAGTACCTCTATCATCAAAACCCCGACCTGTATTATTTTACCGGTTACAAAGAGCCGCATGCGGTTTTGTTTCTCTTTAAGGATGCGCAAACAGCACCAGACGGCAGCTCCTACAACGAATTGTTTTTTGTGCAGGAAAAAAATCCCGTGATGGAACAGTGGACCGGCCGGCGACTCGGCGACCAGGGTGCCAAAGAAAAGCTGGGTATTGCCGCTGTTTACACCGGGAATAAATTCAAAGAGTTTCCGCTCGATCTGTCATCCTTTCCGAAAATCATCATGGACGTGTTGCCTGTTGACGTAAAGAAAGGCCGCGGCGACGGTGACCTGTACAATCTTCTGCAGCAGTTCAGGACCAAGGCTGCCCTGGCTGATGAAAAAGACCCGCGTCTCGACTATAAAGCCTTTCGGCAAATCACGTCAAAGCTCCGCGAGACCAAGACCCCGGAGGAAATGTACATGCTCCGGAAAGCCGTTGAGATTTCCTGCATGGCGCACAACGAAGTGATGAAAACACTGCGCCCCGATATGTCGGAACTGGAAATCCAGGGCCTGATGGAATATGTGCACAAACGGTATGGTTCGGAAGAAGTGGGCTATGGCTCAATTGTCGGTGCCGGTGAAAACGGCTGCATCCTGCACTACATGGAAAACAGCCGGACGAAAATCGGCAACGACCTGTTGCTGATGGACGTGGGTGCTTCCTACCACGGCTATTCTGCCGACGTCACACGGACTATCCCGGCCCGTGGTAAATTTTCGCCGGAAGAACGCACGATTTACCAACTGGTCTACGATGCGCAGGAAGCCGCTTTTAAAACCCTCAAGGACGGTTCTACCTGGGCTGATGCCAGCAAAGCTGCCAATGAAGTGATCGGCAACGGCCTGCTCAGGCTGGGAATCATCAAAGACAAAAAAGATATCCGTAAGTACTATCCGCACGGACTTGGTCATCACATCGGGCTGGATGTGCACGACAAGAGCGAATACGGTCCGCTGAAAAAAGACATGGTGATCACGATTGAACCCGGGATTTACATCATGCCCAACAGCGACTGCGATAAAAAATGGTGGGGCATTGGCGTTCGCATCGAAGACGATGCGCTGATCACCGAAAAAGGGTATGAACTGCTTTCGGCTTTTGCGCCCCGTTCCATCGAAGCAGTGGAAAAGCTGATGGCCGAAAACAGCGTGATCGATAATTACAAGCTGCCCGCACTAAAAACAGTACAGAAAAAACCGTTTTAACAGCAGCGCCGGCTTTTTAATGTCAATGGCCAATGTTGAATTACGAGGTTTCTACCTCTCCACTCGGCATTGGCCATTGACATTTTTATTTACCACTCCACATTATTTCCGTTTGATCTGCGTATTGCGGAGTTCGAGCAGGTTGAGGGCATTGGGTACAAAACCAATAACGGTAGGCTGTACCAGGTGCACGGCAACGTCGTACCAAAGCGGTACGACCGGTGCGTCTTTCATCATCAACTGGTCGGCCTGCCGGTACAACTGGTAACGAAGGGAATCATTGGTTTCCGCTATGGCTTTTTCAAACAAGGCATCGAACGCTGGATTTTGATAGCGGGTATAGTTTGGCGGCGCAGGATTTTTTGAGTAAAACACCGACAAATAATTCTCCGCATCGGGATAATCGGCAATCCAGCTGCCGCGAAAAAATGAAGCCCTTGAATTGGACGTCAGGTCGAGCAACAGCGATTTCTGCACGGCATCTACCTGGACGTTCAGGCCAATTTCTTCCAGTTGGCGGGCAATGTAGCTGGCAATGTCGGAGTAGATCGGGATCGTGTATAACTTGATGACGGGTGAATTTCCCCGACTGATTCCCGCCTCTTCCACCAGCTTCCGGGCCAGTTGCGGATTGTACTCATATCCCTTTACCTGGAGCGAATCGAAAGAAGGCAGGCCTGCCGGCACAAAACCCGAAGTGGCCGGTATGCCCAGTGAATTTCGCAGGTACAGGACCATTTTTCGCCGGTCAAATCCATAATTGATGGCTTGCCTGATCTTCTGCAGGCGAAGGGGGGACGATTTCACCAGGGGATTTTTATCGTCTACCAAAATGCCAAAGTATTCGATGTTCAAATAAGGATGGGTGTGCAGGCTGATCTTGTTTTGCCAGTCTTTGCGCAGTGTACCGTTCTTCGTCAGAACTTCATCCTTAAACGAAGCGTCGATGTCATTGATGAAGTCCAGTTTTCCCTGGCGGAACAGGAGAAACTCGGTTGCCTTGCTATCGTAAAAACTGATTTTGACGCCGTCGAGATAGGGCAGCCGCCTTCCGGCGGCATCGGTTTCAAAATACTTCAGATTTTTTTGGAGCACCATCGCCTGCCCTTCTTCCCAGGCCACGAAACGGAAAGGTCCTGATCCCACCGCCTGGCGCCGGAAATCGGTACCGTATTTTTCCACCGCCTCGTGCGGTACAATGGAGCAATATTGCATCGACAAAATGCCAAGGATCGGTTGATAGGGCCGCTGCAACTTCAACTGAAACGTTGTGTCGTCCACCGCCTTGAACCCCTCGGCGCTGTCGACTTTCCCGTTAAAAACCCAGGCGCCGGGACTGGCAGTTGCTTTTGCTACAAGGCGATTGAAACTATACACCACATCCGGTGCGGTCAGACGCCGGCCCTTCCCGTTTGGAAAACAGGGATCATCGTGAAAAAAAACATCACCGCGTAAAAAAAAGGTGTAGGTTTTTTTGTCGGGTGCAATCTCCCACCGCCTGGCAAGGGAAGGAACAATGTGCAGGTTGCTGTCCACTTCCACCAGCGTATTGTACAACTGGTGAATGACCCACATGATGGACTGGTTCTTTGCAAACGCCGGATCGATCGACGCCACACCGGTCGTTTCGTTGTAATGAAAAATGGCAGTTTCTTCTTTTTCGCCGCTGTAGCAGGAAGCCAGGATAAACAAAAAAAGACAGGGAATGGTTAAATATTTGGTACGACGGAACATATGCATCACAGTAACCGTCTAAATTAGCGAACGATTCGGATTGTCAACCTGAAAACCCAGCGATGAAACAGTTTTGGCCTGCGTTCTCTTTTATTTTCTTCTTATCTGCAAGTGCAACAGCTCAAACAGCGAAGCAAACGTTTTCCCATCTCGATACCTTGTTTGGCAGCAATACGCCGCAGCGTTCCTGGTGGGATGTGCAGCGATACGATGTGTCCGTAACCCCCGATATAGACACCAAAACGATTTCCGGCAGAACAACCCTGACCTATTCGGTACTGACCGATCAGCATGATGATTACCTGCAGGTGGATTTGCAACAGCCCCTGGAGATCGACAGTATTTTTTACAACGGCAAGCGCTATGTCAGTGATCCCGCCCGACCCATTTATTCAGCCGGCGGTCATTGGTTTATCTCGCTGCCGCAAGCGGCCAAAGGCACGACGCAGCAACTGACAATCGTATACCACGGCAAGCCGAAAGAAGCGCATAATCCGCCGTGGGAAGGAGGCTGGGTCTGGAAGAAAGACAAGCAAGGCCGTACCTGGGTTAGCGTTGCCTGCGAAGACGATGGTGCTTCGCTTTGGTATCCCTGCAAAGACATGTGGAGCGATGAACCCGATAAAGGAGCGTCGCTGACCATCAATGTGCCGGAAGAACTGGCCGCCGTTGGCAACGGCCGGTTGAAACAGCGGGTTGTGGCGGATGGAAAAGCCAGTTACACCTGGGAAGTGACGGCTCCGATCAACGCCTACAACATCATCCCCTACATCGGGCATTATGTCTCGTGGACTGATACGCTTTCAGGAGAAAAAGGTAAACTGGATCTTGCTTACTGGGTGCTCGACTATGAGAAAACAAAAGCCGAAAAACAATTTGAGCAAGTAAAGCCCATGTTCAGGGCCTTCGAGCACTGGTTTGGCCCCTATCCTTTTTATACCGATGGCTATAAATTGGTCCAGTCGCCCTACCTGGGTATGGAACACCAAAGCGCCGTGGCTTATGGCAATGGATTCATGAACGGCTACCTCGGGACTGACCTTTCCGGTACAGGCTGGGGACTCAAATGGGATTATATCATCGTGCACGAAAGCGGGCACGAATGGTTTGGAAACAACATCACTGCAAAAGACATTGCCGACATGTGGGTGCACGAGGGCTTTACCGATTATTCGGAAACATTGTTTACCGAATACTATTATGGAAAAAATGCGGGCAATGATTACACGCAGGGACTGCGAAAAGGCATCGCCAACGATAAACCCATCATCGGCCCCTATGGCGTGCACAAACCCGGTAGCGACGACCAGTACAACAAAGGCTCCAACGTTCTGCATACGATCCGGCAAATCATCAATGATGATGAGAAGTTCCGGCAAATTCTTCGTGGGCTGAATGAAACGTTTTACCACCAAACGGTAACAACAAAACAGGTAGAAGACTACATCAGCCAAAAGAGCGGCAGGGATCTCCGCAACGTGTTTGATCAATATCTCCGCACGACCAAAGTTCCGACACTGGAGTACAAGCGATCGGGCAAAACAGTTCGATACCGCTGGGCCAATGCTATAAAAGGTTTCGATATGCCGGTCAGGTTGACGAATGGCGATCTTATTGGTCCGACCGAAAATTGGAAGACCCTTACTTTGCCTAACACCGTACAATTTGACGTGGATAAAAACTTTTACATCAATCTACGAAAACTGTGATTTCTTTGCCGCGAATGAAAAATGACCTGACCGTTTTGTCGGTTCCATCCAAATCCGGGTTTGATCAATGAGCACCATCCGAAAGCAAAGCATTGTTGCCTCTGTTGTGGTGTATGCCGGCTTTGCGCTGGGTTTTTTCAACACCTTTCTCTTTACACGGCAAGGTGGTTTTACCAAAGAGCAGTTTGGCTTAACGGCCATTTTTGTGGCCATCGGTCACATGATGTATTCGGTGGCAAGTGTGGGGATGCCCGCATACATCAACAAGTTTTTTCCCTACTACAAGGCGCACCTCCCAGCCAGGAAAAGCGACCAGATGACCTGGGCCCTGCTCCTGCCCTGTATTGGTTTTTTGGTGGTGCTGGCGCTGGGCATCTTATTCAGGGGGCCGCTGGTAGGCAAAATCTTTAACAACTCGCCAGAGTTGCTGCAATATTATTACTGGCTCTTTCCGTTTGGATTTGGCTTCACCCTGTTCATGGTGCTGGATGTGTACACCTGGCAGTTGCACAAAGCTGTTTTAAGCAATGTGATGAAGGAGATCGTTTTCCGTGCCTTTGTTACGGTGCTGATCGGGTTGACGATGGTTGGTGTCATTTCCAGTTTCGACACCTTTATCGGCCTCTATGCGTTTGTGTATATTGGATTGGTGGTATTCCTGCTCGTCTTCCTGGGGAGCAGGGGCTTGTTGCATTTCCATTTTAAACCGACGAGGGTCACGCAGAAATTCCGGAAAAAGATCATTGCGCTGATTGGTTATGTCTGGACAGGCGGCCTTGTTTTCAGCATTGCTTCGGTGATCGACACCTTGTTTATTGCAGCCGTTTTACCCAACGGGATTGGTGCTGCCGGTGTATTTACTTTTGGACAGTATATGACGAGCCTGATCCAGGCGCCGCAGCGGGCAGTCGTTTCCGCAGCCACGGGGCCACTCTCCCAGGCCTGGCGGGAGAAAGATTACGGCAAAATAAGACGCATTTACCACCGCTCCTCTATCAACCAGTTATTGTTTTCCTGTGCAATGTTTTCACTTATCTGGTTGAACTTCGAAGACGGGATCAGCACGTTTCACCTGCAACCAGCCTACCTCGGAGCGAAATGGGTGTTTTTCTACCTGGGCCTGACCCGCATTGTGGACATGGGCACCGGCGTAAACGCACAGATCATCGGCACGTCCACCTACTGGCGGTTCGAATTCACCACAGGACTCATTTTGCTTGGATTGATGTTGCCGCTTAATTATATTCTTACACGGAAATTTGGCATGTACGGCCCTGCCATTTCGAGCCTGATTTCGTTTACCGTATACAACACCATCCGTTACCTGTTTCTTCTGCGAAAACTCGCTATGCAGCCCTTCGACCGGAAAACACTTTATGCCCTCGTGCTGGCTGCCCTCTGTTTTGTAGTCGCTTATTTCCTTTTTCATAACAAAACCGGGTTGCAATGGATCATACTCCGGAGCCTTGTTTTTTTCCTGCCCTTTGTTTTGGGAACCATCCAGCTCAAACTCTCACCCGATGCCATCCCGGTTTGGCATACGCTGAAAAAAAGGCTTGGACTGAGTCGTGGTGTGAAGCCATAAGTCATAGACGACTCTCTTTTACTCTACATTTTTTTAAGGATGTGAAACCATTCCCTGGGCTTTCAGCAGGTAAAGGACCATTACTGTGGAAACCCAGTCGCAACCGTTTTGCATCAAAAAAGCCCTGCTTTCCGGCAGGGCTTTTCAAATTTTTATGTGGAATACTAGGGATTTGGAGTTAACAAAACGGCCGGAACAGCATTGTTCTCTTCTACCAGTCTACCGGCGCCAATCAGGCGGTTGGCATAGTAGGGATCGAACATGTCGGAAATGGTGACGCCGTTGGACGAAGAGGCATGAACAAACTTGTTGTTACACAGGTACATTCCCACATGCGATACGCCTCCGGTGGTATTGAAGAAAAGCAGGTCGCCTTCCTTCAGTTCGGTGCGGGAAATCCTGCGACTGGCATCGTATTGCTGTTTGGCCGTGCGGGGCAGCGCCATGCCGTAAAGTGAAGCGAAAAATACCTGCATCAGGGCCGAACAATCGATCCCTCTTTTGGTAGCCCCTCCCAACAGGTAGCGGGTTCCCATCCAGCCGTCGATCAGGTTCAGCAGGTGGATATTTTTCAGGAATTCAACTTCTACATCCAAAAGCAAGGAGTATTTAAACTGCAGGGCGCCGGCGCCTTCGATTAAGCCGGACGACGAGGTTTTCGCTGCATTCAACAGGTCTTTTTTAACAGTTGGAACGGCCATCCGTACGGGTTCGGCAGGCATGGCTTCAACAGCCGGTTCAATGGAGATGTCATCGAGAAATTTATAATTTGTTTTAGAGGCTTCGGTGTTATTTTGTTTGACGGATGTTTGGGCCGACACGGACATGAAACTGCCCATAAATAACAAGATGGTGGCTGTCAATAGGATTTGTTTTACCATGAGGCTTGTTTTTGTGGTGCTCGGTGAGGGACGAAAATAGGGTCTTTGTTCCATTTTTCCCACACCCTGTGGATTTCTTTCAACGGACCTTAACAGGCATTATTGCGTTAAACGGCTGTACCTTGCGCAAGGTAGGCCGCCCTGCCTTTTACAATTTCTGATTTAGATCAAGAGGAGACCCGATGAAGTTTAGCCATTTACACGTTCACACACAATTTTCCCTTCTCGACGGTGCCGCCAATATCCAGGCATTGTACAAAAAAGCAGTGAAAGAGGGAATGCCGGCCATTGCCATCACCGACCACGGGAATATGTTCGGTGCGTTTGAATTTGTATCGGAAGCCTACAAGCACAAAAACGATGATGGAACCGTTAAGGTAAAGCCGGTCGTTGGGTGTGAATTCTATGTCGTGGCAGACCGAACCCGCAAGACCTTTTCCAAAGAGCAGCGCGACCAACGCTACCACCAGGTGCTGCTGGCGAAAAATGCGATCGGGTATCAAAACCTGATCAAGCTGACTTCTTTGGGCTACCTGGAGGGAATGTACTCCAAGTATCCCCGTATCGACAAACAATTACTTGAGCAATACCACGAAGGCCTGATTGCCACCACCTGCTGCATTGGTGCCTATGTACCGCAAACCATCCTGCACGACGGCGAGGAAGCCGCCGAGAAAGAATTCAAATGGTGGCTGGACATGTTTGGCGAAGACTACTTCATCGAGCTGCAGCGCCACAACATGCAGGAGCAGGAAACCATCAACCAGGTGCTGCTGAAGTTTGCCAAAAAATACAATGTTCCGGTCATTGCCACGAACGACAGCCACTATACCGACCGTGATGATTACAATGCCCACGACATCCTGCTTTGCATCAACACAGGCGAAAAGCAAAGCACACCGGGCTTTGATGATTTCGTAAACGACGATGCCAACCATAAAAACCGGCGCTTTAAATTTCCCAACGACCAGTTCTATTTCAAAGGCGTTGACGAAATGAAAAAGCTGTTCAGCGACGTGCCGGAAGCCATCGACAACACCAACATGATCGTGGACCGCGTGGAATTGCTGAACCTGAAAAAGGACATCCTTCTTCCCGCCTTCCCGATCCCGAAAGAGTTCCAGGTACACAACGATGCCAACCTGAATCAATGGGAATACTTAAAACACCTGACCTTTGAAGGAGCCCGCCAGCGCTATGGCACCATCGACGAAAAGGCGCAGGAACGCCTCGACTTTGAGCTGCACACCATTAAAACGATGGGGTTTGCCGGTTACTTCCTCATCGTATCTGATTTTATCAGGGCGGGTCGCGACCTCGGCGTCTTCATCGGTCCCGGTCGTGGATCGGCGGCAGGTTCGGCGGTGGCCTATTGCATTGGCATTACCAATATCGACCCGATTAAATACGACCTGCTGTTCGAGCGTTTCCTCAACCCCGATCGTAAGTCGATGCCCGATATCGATACGGACTTCGATGACGAAGGCCGGCAGAAAGTGATCGATTACGTGGTGCAGAAATATGGCCGCAACCAGGTGGCGCAGATCGTCACCTATGGTACGATGGCCGCGAAAATGTCCATCAAGGATGTGGCCCGTGTGCTGGACCTGCCGCTGGCCGAATCAAATGCGTTGGCCAAGCTGGTGCCCGACAAACCCGGAACGGAACTGGGCCGTGTGCTGAAGGCGCCGCTCACTGCGAAAGACGGCGAAAAGAGCCTGGAAGAAAAAGAAGGCTACGGCAACGACGATATCGAGAATGTCAAGCAGCTCCGGGCCATTTACAACGGCAGCGACATCCGTGCGCAGGTGCTCAAGGAAGCCGAACGCCTGGAGGGATCCGTGCGGAACACCGGTATTCACGCCGCCGGTATCATCATCGCTCCCGACAACCTGATGAACATCATCCCGGTGTGCACGGCCAAAGACTCCGAGCTGCTGGTGACGCAGATTGAGGGGAAGATCATCGAGGATGCCGGGGTGATCAAGATGGACTTCCTGGGTTTGAAGACCCTCACCATTATTAAGAATGCCCTCGAAATGATCAAGGCTAACCACGGCGTTGACATTGTAATTGACGATATTCCGCTGGATGATCTGAAGACCTACGAGATCTACCAAAAAGGTGAAACCATCGCCACCTTCCAGTTTGAAAGCCCGGGCATGCAGAAATACCTGAAGGAACTGAAGCCCGACCAGTTTGCCGACCTGATTGCGATGAACGCCCTGTACCGTCCGGGTCCAATGGCCTATATCCCTCAATACGTCGACCGCAAACATGGACGCGAGGAGGTCAAATACGACCTCGCGGAAATGGAAGAATACTTGAAGGAAACTTATGGTATCACGGTGTACCAGGAGCAGGTGATGTTGCTGGCGCAGAAGCTGGGTGGCTTCTCCAAGGGAGATGCCGACGTGCTGCGAAAAGCGATGGGTAAAAAAGACCGGAAGACGCTGGACAAGATGAAGAGCAAGTTCATCGACGGCGCCGTGGCCAAAGGCCACCCGGCAAAAGTGTTGGAGAAAGTCTGGACCGACTGGGAGGCCTTTGCCCAGTATGCCTTCAACAAATCGCACTCGACCTGTTATGCGTTCGTAGCCTACCAAACGGCTTACCTCAAAGCCCACTACCCTGCCGAATACATGGCGGCGGTACTCAACAACGCCAACGCCATTGAAAAACTCACCTTCTTTATGGAAGAGTGCAAGCGAATGGGTATCCGGGTACTCGGACCGGATATCAATGAATCCAGGAAAGGTTTTGCCGTGAATGCAAGGGGGGAAATTCGCTTTGGCCTGGGGGGATTGAAAGGCGTGGGTGAAGCAGCCGTGGAAAGCATCATCCTCGAACGCGAAAAAGAAGGCCATTACAAAGATCCGTTCGATTTCATGCGTCGCATCAACCAGCGAACGGTGAACAAGAAAACACTGGAATGCCTGGTGTACGCCGGCGCCTTCGACACATTTCCGCAACTGCACCGTGCCCAGTATATCTGCATCCCGGAAGGTGAAACCCAAACGGGGCTGGAAAAAATCATCAAGTATGGCAACATCGTGCAGTCACAAACACTCAATACGTCAAACACACTGTTTGGCGATTTGCCCGCCGTGCTCGATATCAAACCGCCGCAGATCGCCAGTTGCCCGCCTTGGTCGTTGACGGAGCAACTGGACCGGGAAAAAGATGTGGCCGGTATTTACCTGAGTGGCCACCCGCTGGATCACTACAAATTTGAAATGAAGAATTACGGTATTACACCGGTTGCCGATTTCAACGAGGTCAAAGATTCTCCCACCCTGTCTGCACAGGGCAAAAGCTTCAAGCTGCTTTGTCTTGTGTCCACGGCCAATCAACGGATTTCGCGGCAGGGAAACAAGTTTGGTTCGTACGTGCTGGAAGATTATTCCGGCAAAACGGAACTGGTTTTATTCGGCGACGACTATGTACGGTTCCAGGCTTTCCTGCTGCAGGGATCGGCTGTGTTGCTCTGCGGCGCGTTCAAGCAGCGCATGTACAAACCCGAATACGAGTTTAAACTGACAAGCATTACGCTTGCCGAAAATATCAAGCGCCAGCTCACCAAGCAGCTGCAACTCGAGATGGATGTACGCAACCTGCAAAGCGAGATCATTGCTTTTTTTGAAAAAAACCTGCAGACGCATCCCGGGAGTTCCTCGGTCCGCATCACGGTTGTCGAGCCAAAAAATAACTGGAAGGCGGCGCTGCAAACAAACGGGCATGGCTTTGAAATGAACCACGAAATGATCGAGTTCCTCGAACGAACGCCGGAAATCGATGTAAAAGTCGTCACAGCTTAAGCGTAAAAGAAAAAGGGGTACGGTTGAGATTTGAGTTCGGATGACTTTTGAAATTTTACTTTTGGCTTGCTCTCCTGACACGACGTCACGAAAATTCGGATTGGGCTTAAATTTGCAGAATTATCGTTTGAAAATTTTTTAAATCATAAAACCATGGCAAAAGCATTCACAGATTCAAACTTTGAAACGGAAGTACTGAAATCGGATAAATTGACAATCGTTGATTTTTGGGCTGAATGGTGCGGCCCCTGCCGTGCTATCGGACCAGTAATTGATGAACTGTCGAAAGAATATGACGGGAAGGTAAATATCGGCAAACTGAACGTTGATGAAAACCCGCAGGTAAGCATGAACTACGGTATCACGTCCATTCCTGCCATTCTGTTCATCAAAAACGGACAGGTTGTTGACAAGCTGGTTGGTGCGCAACCGAAAGGCAACTTTGTGAAAAAGATCGAAGCACATGCTAATTAAACACAATTGGCAATAAACAAAAGAAAATGGGGTGAACGGTTTCACCTAAAAACGAAAAACCCGAAGCAAAAGCTTCGGGTTTTTCGTTGCAGAATGCTTGTTGCCGATTGGATCAATGCGGTGTCATTTCCTGCAGTGTGGCTGCCTCCAGCTCCTTATCCACCGTTTGGTGACGGTGCCGGAACAGAACAAAGAACAGGACGGCCACGATCAGTGCATAGATCGCAAATGCCAGCCAGATGCTGTGCCAGTTCTTATCGCCATTGGGCAATGTATAATACGCATCGATCACATAGCCACTCACCTTGCTTCCTAAAAAAGCGCCCAGTCCATTGGTCATCATCATAAAAAGTCCCTGTGCGCTGGACCGGATGGAGGGGCTGGTTTCCGTTTCCACGAAAAGAGACCCGGAAATATTGAAAAAGTCGAAGGCCATCCCGTAAACAATACAGGACAGGATGATCATCCACAAACCTTCGGCAGGATTGCCGTAAGCAAAAAGTCCAAAACGCAGCACCCAAGCCAGCATTGAAAATAACATGACTTTTTTGATGCCAAACCGTTTCAGGAAAAAGGGTATGGTGAGGATAAACAAAGTCTCCGACATCTGCGAAATGGACATGATAATCGTGGAGTATTTCACTACGAAAGAGTCGGGGCCATATTGCGGTATTTTTTTAAAGTCATCCAAAAACGTATCGCCATACATATTGGTTAGTTGCAAAGCGCCGCCGAGCAACATCGAAAACAGAAAGAACAGCGCCATCTTGTATTTCGCAAACAGCTTAAACGCCTGCAAGCCCAATTGTTCGGCGAGGCCGGCATTTTTGGCAATGCTTTTTTGGGGCGGGCATTTGGGCAGGGTAAAGGAAAACAAGCCGAGGAGCACCGCTGCGATTCCGCCGATGATAAATTGGTTGGCGTTGGCTTTGCTGCCGGTCAGGTTCGTGATCCACATGGCCACGATAAAACCAACCGTTCCCCATACACGGATCGGCGGAAACACTTTTACAACATCGTAGCCTTCCCGTTTCAGAATGGTATAGGCAATGGAGTTGGAAAGGGAAATCGTCGGCATATAGCAGATCATGGCGCCGAAGATGACATAGTAAAGCGTATCGGCATCATGCACTTTCGGTACATAAAACAGGAACGCACCATATAGAATATGCAGCAGGCCATAGAGCTTTTCCGCATCTATCCATTTATCCGCAATGATGCCTGTAACGGCCGGCATGAAAAGAGAAGAAAGCGCAAGCGTGGAGAAGATAGCGCCGAACTTGGCTCCCGGGTTTTCGATCTTCGCCATATCGCTGGAAAAGAAATAGGTGGCGATGGTAATCAGCCAGGCACCCCAAACAAAAAACTGGAGAAAACTCATTAGGGTCAGGCGGAACTTGATATTCATGTATCTGCTGCGTTTATTTTGCCGTGAAAGATAGCGGATTTAAAAATACAATACAGGTCGCCGGCTTGTTTCTGCGGTGAAATGCGAAGCGGCTTTCGTTATTCCAACTGCCCTCCGGAATCACCGTTTTGCCTCGCTTGTTTTCGTTGAAAAATTGCTTGCAATGACAAGGGGCAGGCAGGTGAATAACCAGATTGCTGGTGCACTGGTCATTTGCTTTTCCGTGCGGAAGCAACAAGCGGTATAGGGTTTCGTCCCGCTGACCGAAAACTTTTTTCCTGACCGTACGAATTGAGTATTATTGTCTCTACGAATACGATCCACCATTTTATTCAGTAAATCGAACTGCTTTGAAACCTGCCATTATCCTTGCTCTGACTGTTTCCGCCGGCCTTTTTTTATCAGTGAAAACGACGGCGCAGCAAAAAACCAACGCAGTCCGCCGTTGTGCCACCATGGACCGGGTCGCCCTGTACGAAGCAAACAACAACGCCTTTAAGACAGCCGCTCCCGAAAAAGCAAAACGGGTGATGGATGGTCCCAATGCCGGCAACTTTCGCCTGCAGGGCCTTGTCAGTATCCCGGTTGTCGTGCATATCGTTCTTCCCAACCCTTATCTGGTTACCGATGCAGATGTGCAGGCACAGATCGATCGCCTGAACCAGGACTTTGCAGGGCTCAATGCCGACAGCACCAATGCCATTAGCTTTTATACCGTGAGGGGACACAGCCAAATCCGTTTTTGCCTGGCACGTCGTTCACCATCCGGGCAACTGACCAACGGGATCGACCGCCGTTGGAGTGCCACAGGCTCCGATGCCACGGCCAGCACAGACCCGATCAAGCGCACGTCACTCGGTGGACTGGACGCCTGGAATACAAACCAGTACTTGAATCTCTGGATAGGCTCCGACGAAACCGGCCAGGGTATCCTTGGATATGCAGACAATGTCGGCGTGGGATCCGGCAGCGACGATGGCGTGTTTTTGAATTACAAGGCTTTTGGTTCTTCTGGCTGTTATTCCATGCCGCAATACAATTTGGGGCGGACGGCCACGCACGAAATCGGGCATTACTTCGGGCTTTACCACATCTGGGGTGACGATAATGGGACCTGTAACGGCGATGATTTCGCCCAGTTGCCTTCATCGACAAGCTGTAGCCTGCCGAATGGTTTGTTCAATCCTGCCGGGACAGGCAACGGCGCCAACGACGTGGGTGATACGCCCAACCAGGGCGACGCTACGACTTCCTGTCCCGTGGGCAGTATGACTGACGGCTGTGCCACGGCCAGCCCCGGCAAAATGTACCAGAATCACATGGACTATACCCAGGATGCCTGCCTGTCGATGTTTACCCGGAAACAGGTAGCCCGGATGGAATGGGTACTCGACAACTGCCGGGCAAGCCTGAAAACATCCCTGGGCTGCCAAACGCCGGCCGATGCTGTGTTGCTGGATGCCGGTGTGATTTCGTCCGTGAGTCCGGGCGGTGCAGAAATGATCGGGTGCTCCTCCATCTATTACACCGACACCATTAGTTGTCCCGGAACCCTGATCCCGAAATTCCGGGTTGTCAATAACGGGTTGACGACGCTGACCAGCCTGACCGTTGGTTACAGCTACGATAACGGTAACGCGGTTACACAAACTGTTTCGGTGAATATCCCGCAAGGTGGAACATCTGTCGTCACTTTCCCGGCGATTGCCGTAACAGTTGGCCAGCATACGCTTCGCTTTTTTACGGCTTCGCCAAATGCAGGCACCGACGCCGTACCCGCCAATGACTCCTATACCCAGAACTTCGTGGTGCTTGCCCCGGTGGCGACCCCTTTGAACCAGGGATTCGAAACAGCACTCCCCTATACCGACTGGACAATCGATAACCCGGATTTTGATTTTACCTGGCAGCGCACCACACCCGGACGCGACGGATCGCTGGGAAAACTTTCCATCGATAATTACTACATGGAAGGATTCAACCATATCGACGATTTCCGCAGCACGGCGATCACGGTCGATCCGGCATCGGCCTACCTTCTTTCGTTTGACCTGGCCCATAAAAATTACCCGGATGCCAACAATTCCGATACGCTGGCCGTCCTCGTCTCCACCGATTGCGGGCAAACGTTTAAACGGTTGTATAGCAAAGGCGGTGAACAACTGGCAACAGCCGGTTCTTCCGATTTGAATTACAACCAGCCAGCCGAGGGA
Organism: Flavisolibacter nicotianae; assembly: GCF_003628535.1. Taxonomy (GTDB): domain Bacteria; phylum Bacteroidota; class Bacteroidia; order Chitinophagales; family Chitinophagaceae; genus Flavisolibacter; species Flavisolibacter nicotianae. The sequence continues at coordinate 334,609 of NZ_RBCI01000004.1, read as the reverse complement.
GACTGGCGCACAGAAAATATAAGCCTGAACGGCTCACTGATCGCATCGGGCAGGATCATCGTGGTGTTCCGCAACATCAGCGGGTATGGCAACTGGATCCATTTGGACAATATCTCCATTGCAAAAGTGGGAGCAAGAGACCTGCAGGTCGTGGAGATCGCCAGCCCGGGATCAACGGTCTGCTCAGGATCCATCACGCCGGCCGTGACGGTTCAAAATGTGGGACTGGAAGCAGTCACCGCCTTCAGCATCGGCTACAGGATCGACCAGGGCGCCGTTTTGCAACAAACGTTTACGCAAACAATCAACCCGGGTGATTCGGCAACGGTATCGTTACCGCCGGGTGCAACGTTTTCGGGAACGCACACCTTAACCGCCTTTAGCTTTAGTCCTGTAGCGGTTTCAGGCACGGGTGATACGCGTCTCAGCAACGACACCCTCACCAAATCGTTTACTGTGGTTCGCCTGGCCAATACACCAGTCGTGGAAGATTTTGAAAACGCCTTTCCTTCACCCGGCTGGAGTATTGTTAATCCCAACAAAAATGTAACATGGACAAGAACGTCACCGGGTAAGGCCAGCCGGTATGCGGTTTACTTTGATAATTTCAACAACAACGTGATCGACGAGACAGACGACCTGCGCACACCATTCATCGACGTGAGTGGCGCCGACTCCGTGCTGGTGCGTTTTGACCTGGCCCACAAAAATTACCAGGGCTCTGTCGGCGATAACCTTTCCGTGCTGACGACAGTGGATTGTGGCAACACCTTTACACCGGTGTACAGTAAAACCGGTGCTGCGCTTGCCACCTCCGGCAGCACGCAGACTGAATACACAAATCCTGCTGCCGCCGACTGGAAAACCGAAAGCATCGTTTTAAATGCCCAGGCCCTCCGTTCGGGAAGTCTTGGCCTTGCATTCCGGAACACCAACGGTTTTTCGAATAACATCTTTCTTGATAATATTTCGGTCACCGCGGTTTACCAACGCGATGTGCAGATAGTTTCCATTCAACAACCGAAGAATTTTGTTTGCACCACCACTGTTACGCCATCGGTCACGGTACGAAACAATGGCACGGATACCGTAAAATCATTGCGTGTGGTGTACAGCATCAACAACGGTGCGGCGGTGTCGCAAACGGTGACCGGCTTGTCGTTGGCGAGAGGTGCAGAAACGGTTGTCAGCCTGGCACCAGTGACCGGTCTTGTGCCGGGCAGCCATGCGTTCACGGTCTATCAAACCGACCTGGTAACAGCAAAAGGCACGGTTGATTTGAACCGGAGCAACGATACGTTGCGCCTGTTATTTGCGGTCCCGGGTACGGTTAATGCGCCGCTGGAAGAGAGTTTTGCAGCCGCGGGCTTCCCGCCAAATGGCTGGAGTGTGCTAAATGGCGATCATGCAATCACCTGGCAGCGATTCGCGACGGGCAACGGCAACGAGGGTTCGGCATTTCTCAATACCTATCGCTATTTTACCCTGGGCCAGAAAGACGACCTGGTGTCGCCGGTTGTCAACTACGGCCCCGTGGATTCGGTTCGTCTGAATTTTGATTTGGCCGCTGCCATAGCCTCCGCGGGTCCGGACACAATTCCGGTAGACACCTTGGAAGTGCTGGTGACAAAAGACTGCGGCAACAGTTTTACCACGATCTATAAAAAATGGGGCAACGACCTTCAAACCCTTGGGGCCAATGCCACGCACGTTGATGAATTCTTCCCGCAAAGCAGCCAGGAGTGGCGTACCGAGTCGGTCGACATTAGCCCATTTGCCGACGGCGGGCCGATCGTGGTTTTCTTCCGGGCTACCAACAATAACGAGAACAATCTTTTTATTGATAATGTCAGCATCAAAACGAAGATCCTCCCCTCCTTGCTGAAACAACAGGGCTACCTGGTCTATCCCTCTCCGTTCCAAAGCAACTTCGTTGTCTGGCACTATCAAACGCCGGCCGACCTGCGGTACATCCGGGTCATGAACGTAACTGGCCAAACCCTTTGGACAAAACAGTTCACCGGGAACGCCAGCAAGCAGGAGGCTGTAAACCTGGGTGGCAAGCCGGCCGGGATCTATTTTGTTGAAATGGGCTACGACGGCGGGAAGAAATCGGTCACCCAGCGTGTGATCAAACAATAAAGCGGTGTATCCACTTTCGTTTGTTCACTCGAATAAAGCATGTTGAAAACGGAACCTGATAAAGATCATCGCGAACCGACTCAAAGTCCTGCATTTTAGCAGGACTTTTTTTTGTTCGCTGCTTACTTTTGCGCTATGAAAGCAACTGCAGAAAACGTTCTTTTCCGCCACGAATCTCCGGCCCTGCAAACCATTGCCGACAAGGTGTATGCTGGTGAGCGCCTCACCGAAGAAGATGGCCTCCTTTTGTTTGAGAAAGGCAACCTTTCCTTTGTTGGCGCCCTCGCCAATCATGTTAAAGAAAAGCGTCACGGCGACGCCGTTTTTTTCAACCGGAACTTTCACATCGAGCCGACCAATGTCTGCGTGTTTTCCTGCAATTTTTGTTCGTACTCCCGCCTCTATGCCCACCGTGAAGAGGGCTGGGAACTGTCGGTAGACGACATGCTGAACATCGTTAAAAAATACGACGGGCAGCCGGTGACGGAAGTGCACATCGTGGGCGGCGTTCACCCGAAAATGAACCTGTATTTTTTTGCCGACCTGTTGAAGGCGATCAGGGCGCACCGGCCCGACCTGCATATCAAAGCGTTTACCGCTGTGGAACTCGATTATATGTTTCGCAAGGCGAAACTTTCAGTTGACGAAGGCGTGCAGGTATTGAAGGAAGCCGGGCTGAATTCCATTCCCGGTGGCGGTGCCGAGATTTTTGATTCTGCGATCCGGGAGAAGATCTGTGCCGACAAAGTGGACGCAGAGGGATGGCTGGCGATACACGAAGCCATTCACAATGCCGGCATGCACAGTAACGCCACGATGCTGTACGGACACATCGAAACCTATCAGCACCGGATCGATCATATGAGCCGGCTGCGCCGTCTGCAGGACAAAACCGGCGGCTTCAATACTTTCATCCCGCTCAAATTCCGTAACGGCGACAACGACATGAGTTCTGTGCCCGAAGTGAGCGTGGTGGAAGATTTTCGCCTCTATTCCATTGCCCGCCTGTTCATGGACAACTTCCCCCACCTGAAAGCCTACTGGCCCATGCTGGGACGGAAAAACGCGCAACTTGCACTTGCCTTTGGCGTGGACGATATCGATGGTACCATCGACGACACTACGAAGATCTATTCGATGGCTGGCGCCGAAGAGCAAAACCCGGCCATGAGCACCGACGAACTGGTAACACTGATCAAACAGGTGAAACGCAAACCCGTGGAACGGGATACGCTTTACAACGTGATCAGGGAATATTGATGGTGAAAAATAATCTCTCACGGGTCGCCCTGATGAATTCAAAAAAGCAACTGTAGCTTTCCGTGCTATCTGTGAGAAAACGTTTCTGCTCCGTAGCCAGGCGAACACTGAACGGAGCGTGGTAACGAATGTTCAATCGTTTTCCTGCAGTTAATTCCATAGAAAAACACCTTCTGACTGAAGGTGTTTTTTGTGTTCAAAAAGGTATCACTTACTCGTTCCCGTAGAGTGTATTAAACAGGAACTTAAAAGTGCCATGCGTTTGTCCGCGGAACGTGATCTCCGGCCCAAAAGCGTAGAAGCTACCCTTCCCAACCGGAGCCCAAAAGGCCGCGATGCCGTCTTTGAGGTAAGCCTGTCCCCAGGCCCAGCCGCTGCGCAGGGTTTTGTCCGTCGCAAACCAGCCAATCGGCTTTACCGAGCCCCGGGCAACGGCTTCGGGAGACAGCCTGAAAACCGGGCTCCCATCAAAATACACGTCCACCTCCGAACGGGCTCCCCATGCGGCGGGCTGTGTCGAGTCGACGCTCATGCGCAACACACTTCCGGGGATATAAAACTTTTCACCCGGCAGCGACCGCTCTCCGGCCGCCGTCATTTCAACCAGTGCATTGCGTACCGGCAGGCCGAGGTGATAGGCCAACGCGGTGCTGCTTCCAATGGTCACCACACGACCACCTTCTTCCAGAAATTTCCGGATCTGTGGTATCGACGTATCCGCACTGATCCGTCCCAACCTGGCGCGCCATTCAGCCGGCACATCTTCGGCTTTGGGTTGGCGTAACGGATTGCTTGCACCGGGTGCGGGAATGGCACCGCCGACAAAAACCAGGACATCGTATTTCCGCTTCAGGTTCCCGGCGTCGATTTCTTTCGGGTACACCACATCGGCACCGAAGTGGTATTGCTCCATCAGCCAGCGCACCCACCCGGAGGCCATGGAACCGCCGTATTGATCCCAAAGCCCGATACGAAGCGACGAAACGTTTTGCAGCGAAGAAGGTTTGGCCGACACCTCGACCTTCAGCCCGGTAGCCGTTGCAGTCTCCCGTAAAACAGCTTTTGCTTTTGTACCGGAAGGGACAAAAAACGAACCGGCCTCTTTCCCATGGGTGATGCGAAAAACCGGAACGCGAGCCTTCAACAAGTCGTTGACGACAGAATAGGCGGCATTCGATTGCCCATTCAGCACATAGCCTGCGCCGGCTGCCGGCAAAACGCTTTTTGCTGTTTGTGCCTGCCCGTAAGGAACCGTTTCAAAAGGTCCCTGGAAGTCATCCAGCAGGCGGTCGAACTGCACACCCATGGTATATGCCAGCGTCCAGCCGGCGGCATCGTAAGGGCGAACAGGCGGCCCGCCTGGATAAGCAAAATCGTTGGGGTGATCCTGCGGCTCAAACATGTCAAGTACATGGGGACGAAAAGCCTGCGCCGTTTTGACGATGTAGGAGCCGGCCGGATACGATTTGCCCTTTACCGAAAAATCAGTTGTTGCTTTTTGCACCTGGATGCCGGAGCCGATCAATGCATTGACAAAGCGCACCGCCGACGGAAAATCGGGCTGGTCGGCCGGGATGATATAGCCCCGGGCATCCCGCAGTGTGGGATCGGTAAACACCGTTTCAAAATATTTTCGACCCAGCGAATCTGTTCTGGCCGTGTTAGCGGCTGTTTCAGTCCGCGGCGTTTTTTGGTCTTTTTTGGTGACATTGGTCAGTGAGTCGACCCACTTTGGTGAAAGCGTCCAATTGTCGCGACTTCCTTTTTCAATGGAATTTTTTCCCATGCGGTAAATGCCGAACAACACGTCTTCTTTTTGATTGACGGCATAATTCGCCACCGCATAATTGAGCGAAACGGAGTAGTCGATCGACTGCCGGAAATGCCATTGTTGCGGCGCCACCGGGTTGGGTGTAGCGTCGTTTGGAATCAGCCGGCTTGGAATCAGCGGGATGCTGGCCGGTGTGGGATTGCCGATGATTTCAGTGAGCAGCCCAATCATGTTGTGGAAATAGGCCGTCGTTCGCAGGCCACCGTTCCACCATGTGGAGTAAACCGATCCGGCCCGCTTGGTATAACCCGGTTTGTTTTCGACATTCAGGCGATTTTCCATGGCGGCACCCACAGCGTCAATGCCGGTTACCAGCAGCGGATCGTAAACAAAGTTGAACGGATCGCGGTAAGGAGGCCCCGAAAGCACGGAGCCGGGCGGGCCGGTCTGGTGATGGTTGTAAATGATTTGTGGCATCCACTCCAGATATTGCTGGCGGCTGATGTTCTGCGTTTCCCTGACGTTCTGGATAAAAAAGTCGCGGTTGTTGTCGTGGCCAATGTATTTCTCGTAGAGCCGTGGAATTGTGAAGTTGCGTTTTTTGGGATCTTTTTCCTGCATGTACCAGTTGGAAACCAGTTCCTGTCCATCGGGGTTGGCATGTACAAAAAGAAGAATGGCATTATCGAGAATATGATTTGTTTCCTTGTCGTTCCGGCTTACAAACTGGTACAGGGTTTCAATCAACTGGTGCGTGCCCACCACCTCGGTGGCATGCAGGCCGCCGTCGATCCAAACCACCGCTTTTCCTTCGGTGGCCAGTGCCCGTGCCTGTTCGTCCGTCAGGTTCTCGGCCCTTGCCAGTTGCTGGGAAATAGCTTTGTAGCGATCCAAGTTTTTGATATTGGCCGGCGACGACACGATCATCATATACTGGTGACGGCCTTCCTCTGTCAGGCCCATGTCAACTAGCTTCGTGCGGTCTGATGCGGCGGCAAGCTTTTTCCAATAAGCCTCCGTCTGCGTGTAATTGGCCAGGGTGTAATCGTCGCCGATGTTGAAACCAAAATGTTCCTTTGGGGTCGGGATTTGTTGCGCAAAAACGGTTGCCGTTCCCCGTAACAGGAATAGCAAAAGAAAACAACGTAGGATGAATTGCATGAATGAAAGTTAGAGTTGGCCATAAATATATCGACAAATCAACACCGGGATATTTCGATTCTCGGGAACGAATCGGTGTTTGCAGGTAATGGTAGAAAATGTGTGGAAAAAGAAAATCCCCTCGGCGCACCGTACCGCAATCTTGTTTCGAATGCACAAAAGCCAGGTGGCTGCCATGCAGATAGCTATTTTTACAGCGGCAAGCAAAAACGGATTTAACCTGCCTTGAATAGAAAGCCATGGATGAAAAGAAAACGATTTTCGCAATTGTCGGAAGTGCCAGCCAGCAGTCGGCCAACCAAAAACTTGTTGACCATTTCATCAACCTGACAAAAGACGATTTTATTGTCACCCAATGGGATGACTTAAAACGGCTTCCTCCTTTCAACCCGGAACAATCGGCTGGTGATCCACCAGCAATCATCCAGCAGTTTCGTGCTTCCATTCAGCACGCAGACGGCCTGTTGATTTGTACGCCGGAATATGTTTTCAGCATCCCGAGCGGATTAAAAAATGCCATTGAATGGTGCGTCGCCTCGACGGTTTTTTCCTACAAACTCGTTGGCCTGATTACCGCATCGGCAAATGGGGAAAAAGGGCACGAAGAATTACAGTTGATCATGAAAACGGTCATGGCTAAATTTTCTGCCGAAACCGCCCTGTTGATCCGGGGGATAAAAGGGAAAATCAATGCGCATGGTGAAATAACGGATCGCAAAACCGGCGATGACCTGGACCGATTCATCAGAGCATTTAAAGAGTCCTTCTGATTCATCCAGGCGGGAATTTGTCTTATATTCAAGAAAAATATACCGTATGACAAGGCTTCTGAAACTTTCCGCCTTTGCCTTCCTGTTTCTTGTTGCGCTGACCGCAACCAGCTTTGTGACATTCAAAAAACAAACACAGGTTAACCTCTCCGGCGCCTGGAAATTGCAGGACGTTCCCAACGAACAGGTCATCCTGTTCATGAACGATTATGTGACCTACACCAGCTTCAACAAAGAAGGAAAATTGTTTGAACAATCCATGGGTGGAACCTATAAAATTGACAATAGCCGGCTGCTGGCCAGCATTGAATTCAACTCGGCTGAGAAAGAACTGGTGGGCCAAACCATACCCTATCCGTTTTCGCTTGAAAATGACGTGTTGTCGATTACGGTCGACGGGCAGCCCACTACCTGGAAGCGAATTGACGAAGGTGCAGGCCCGCTGGCAGGTGTATGGCGCATTACGGGCCGCATGCAGGAGGGAAAGGTGGTGCCGGTGCAACAATCGGGAACGCGGAAAACCGTGAAAATTCTTACCGGCAGCCGTTTTCAATGGGTGGCCATGGATCCGGGCACCAAAGAATTTTCGGGCACGGGTGGTGGTACCTTCAGCTTTGCCGGTGGCAAGTACACGGAAACGATCGAATTTTTTTCACGGGACAACAGCCGTGTCGGTGCTTCCCTTTCCTTCAACGGCAAACTGGAAAATGATGGCTGGCACCACAGTGGCCTTAGCTCCCGTGGCGACCCGATTTATGAAATCTGGAACAAAGTGAAATAGCTGCAAAAGAAATTGCAGAAAGGAACGCGGCGCTGGCAAAATGCCCCGCGTTTTTTATTGCCGTTTTCTTTTTGAAGACCTGGATTTGCCGACAGTGCCTTGTCAGACCTTGGTTTCCTCACTTGGCAATTGCCGGTTGCGCCTTGCAAATTGGTATTAGTCGTTTTTAGCCGTGGGGTAACCTGGTATGTTCTGGCCCAGGTAAATGTTTCGTTCCCCGTACAAAATGCCGTCCTTTTCACGAAGCCTGATGATCCCGCTGCCACCCCTCCGCTCCTCTTTTTCTTTACCCGCTGCCGATAAAAATGGGTCGCCTTCAAATTGGTATTCATCGATCCAGTATTCATTTTTACCGGACTCTTTGACGATGGGATGGATATGCGCCGGAATGGTGCTCCCGGGGTAAGAGGCTGGCCGTAAAGTGAAAAACCTGTATTGTCCTTTTGCATTGGTCCGCATCCACCCTTTGATGTAGCCATGCCTGCCGGCATAACCTTCTTCGTTGTCACGATTCGTGTATTTGCCCGTCTGGTCCGTGTGGTACACATACAGGACGACATCCCTGGCCGGCGTATGGCCATCGCTTTGGAAAACCGTTCCGGAGATTACCAGCCGCGGACCTTTTTCGTTGAAGTCGGGAAGTGTATCCACCCAACCCAGTTGAGAAAATGGCACCGGGCTGTTGAAGATAACCTCGCAGCCTTCGCACGGTCCGCCAATTTTTTGCCCGTTGCTGCTGTTCAACAACGCGGGTTTTTTTTGCGAATTACTCTGCATGCAGGCAAGTGAAAGCATTGCTGCCAGGAGAAAGCAAACAGGTTTCATTTGTTTTCCATTTTGTCATAAAGGTTTCACCATGTGGCAAGGACGGCAAATTCTTTACATCACCGGCCGTACCTGCTTGATGAACCGATGCTGCGTTTCGTCAACAGATTGCCACCGGACATGTAAAGCCCCGGCTGCGGCAGAAATCGTAGATTTATTTTCGGATATGAACGCAAAAAACGTCTTGCTTCGTTTCAAGCTTCATCACGTACTGTTTTGGCTTTTGCTGGGAGCGGCCTGGTTTTATTTGCGCTACCAGGACTATTCCACGATTCAAAAGGCCCTGCAGGTCACGATCGTGAAGGTTTTGGACCTGACGATCATGATTTACATCGCCAATTATCTCCTGATCCCCAAACTGCTTTACCGGAAAAAATTTGTTCTCTTCGCCATCCTCGTTTTGAGCATGATCGTGCTAAGCAGTGGCTGGAAGATGTACCTAATCGGTCGCCTTCTGCACAACCCTGCACTTTACCACTGGACCGACCAGCTCAAGGCAAGAATTTACGACAATGTGCTGCCGCATATTTTCCTGGTGATCGCCGGGATGGCCTTTAAGCTGTTGTTGGACTATAACCGGATGCAAAGCCGCTTGCTGCAGGTCGCGAAAGAAAAAGCGGAAACCGAACTGAATTTCCTGAAAGCACAGATCAACCCGCATTTCCTATTCAACTCCCTCAACGCGGTGTATTTCCTGATCGACAAAAACAACAATGACGCAAGGGAAGCGCTGCACAAGTTTTCGGACATGCTGCGTTATCAATTGTATGGCGCCCGGGACAACAAAGTGAGCATCGAAAACGAATTGCAATACCTGCAGGACTATATCGGCCTGCAAAAACTGCGCAATGAAAACTGCTCGATACGACTCGACGTGTCACCCGGTCTTCCCTCCTTTACCATCGAACCGCTTTTGTTGCTGCCGTTCGTGGAAAATTCGTTCAAGCATCTTTCGCATTATGCCGATGGCAGGCCCAACCAGGTTGTGGTGGCACTGGACCGGCAAAACGGCGAGATGGAATTCTGCGTCAGTAATACAACCGAAGGCCGATCGAATGAAGAGCCGGGCGGCATTGGCCTGGCAAACGTGCGACGGCGGCTCGAATTACTCTACCCGAAAAAACACCATCTGGATATCAGCCAGGAAGAAGGCTGGTTTCGCGTTTGTTTGAAAGTAAAAATTGCCAGCCAATGAAACCGATCCGCTGTATTGTCATTGACGACGAGCCGTTGGCCCGCAAGGGGCTGAAAGAGTATATCGATGATGTGCCCTACCTTTTTTTTGAAGCGGCGTATGACTCCGCTCTCACTGCCTTGCAAACATGGAAAGAAGGCGGCGCGGACCTCCTGTTTCTCGACATTCAAATGCCGAAAGTAACCGGGCTCGAATTACTGAAAACCTTGCATACCCCGCCGCCCGTGATTCTCACCACGGCCTATCCCGAATTCGCCCTGGAAGGTTTTGAATTGAATGCCCTCGACTACCTTGTAAAACCCATCTCGTTCGACCGCTTTTTGAAAGCGGCGCAAAAAGCAAAAGACTATTATGAATTGCGACAGGCAACCGAAGGAGAAAGTAACCGGGAAAATGATTTTTTTTACGTGAAAGTGGACAACAAGCTGGTCAAACTGCTGTTCGATGACATTCTCTTTGTGGAAGCACTGCAAAACTATGTTGTCATTCACACGCGGCAAAAAAAATACATTACGTACCTCACCTTCAAGTCGATTGAAGAGTATCTTCCGCCCGGCAGTTTTATCAAAACCCATAAATCATTTATCGTTTCGCAATCAAAGATCGATACGATCGAAGGCAACGACATTTGCATCGGCGAACACCACATTCCCATCAGCCGGGCGACGAAAGAGGAAGTCCTGGAAAAGTTGCTGAAAGGCCGTTTTCTGAAGCGGTGAACGAAGGTTGTATCAGTGTGTTTCTTATCTTTCCGCCATGCTGAAATCTTTTCTACTGGTTGCCGGGTTATTTCTCGCCTGTAACAACTTCGTTTTTGCACAAACAGCCTGTCCGCCGTTTTGGAATGACATCCAGGCATTCGCGAAAAAAGACAGTGCGCAGTTGCCACCCAAAAACGCCATCCTCTTTGTGGGCAGTTCATCGTTTACCAAATGGACCGACGTGCAGGCTTATTTTCCCGGATACACCATTATCAACCGCGGGTTTGGCGGGTCGACCCTGAAAGATGTGATCCGTTATGCTTACGACGTCATTTTGCCCTATGCGCCGAAGCAGGTAGTTGTGTATTGCGGCGAAAACGATTTGGCCGGCGATCCTACGCTTACCGGTGCCGACGTGGCGCAGCGTTTTGAAACGCTGTTCGGGATGATTCGGCAAAACCTTCCTTCGGCGACGATCGATTTCATTTCCCTGAAGCCCAGTCCCTCGCGGCAGGCACTGTTCCCGGCATTTCAAAAAGCCAATATGCTGATCAAAGTGTTTTTGGAAAAACAGCCCAATGCGCACTTTATTGATGTGTATGCACCAATGCTCGACGCCAGCGGCAGTCCGCGCAAAGACATTTTTATAGAAGACAGGCTGCACATGAATGCTACGGGCTACAAGATCTGGCAGCGGGTACTTTTGCCATACTTGAAAAAATAAGCGGATTCGCCGCCCTGAGTCGGCCATAAAAAAAGCCCGGGCATTCCACCGGGCTTTTTTTCGTTTTGTTTACGACTATATTTTTTCTTTCATCAATTCAACGATCGCTTCGTAGAGCTGGTTTTTTGTAAACGGTTTTTCGAGGAAAATGTCGGCCCCGTTTTCCAGCGCCACGTCTTTTGCCGATCCGTCGAAACCGGAGATCATGATGATCCGGATGTTTGGATAATTGCTTTTAATATGGCTGATGAAATCGATCCCGAAACCGTCGGGTAACTTGTTGTCGAGGATCACAACTTCCGGTTGCTGTTTTTGTAGATATTCTTCAGCAGCCGCCAATTTTTTCACATGGTCGAGTTCCATGTCTTTCCCGTTGAGCATGATGTTCAACAGCAGGCACATGTCACCTTCATCTTCAATAATCAAAACTTTCTTGGCCTTTTTCTCTTCGGCGATAGCGTTTGTCATGAGTGTGTGTTTTGAGAATGGTTAGGATAATCGAGACCAACCCGTTTTGGTTGGCTTACTTCTTCCTAGAGAAAAAATCGTTCCAATAAAATTGTGGAAATACTACTGCCCAACATGCGGTAGCCCAACCTGCTTACCGCGTCTCGTTTTTAACCTGTTTCCAGGCATAGGCCAATGCAGCCACCGGCGACTCAAAAAGCTTTGTTTCGCCGTCTTCGTCGGCAATTGGATCGCCATCTTTTGCGTCCGGCGCCGGCTCTTCGTAAAAACAGGTGACCGTGAAATACTCCGTGGGGATGATGTTTGGATTGGATCGCTCTACGTGGTAGGGATCGACTTTCATCCACACGTCTTTGCCGTTGATAGTTTGCTTTTCGATCATAGCCTTTTCTTTACAAAGTTAGGGCCATCCATGCGTACCAGCTCCCCGCAACCGGTGTTGCCGCTGCAGCAAATGCTTTCCTGTTTTTTCCCAACCGCAGCGAATTCTTTTCCGATCGGTTGTGGCATACCGAAAAAAAGATAACTTGGGCTTTTACCATTGTTTATGAAAAGAATTGCAGCCCTCCTTCTAAGTGGCCTGGCTTTTTCAGCCGGCGCACAAAAAACCGTTTATCTCCTGGCCGGTACCTACACTACCGGGAAAAGCAAAGGCATTTCTGTGTATCGCTTCAATACGCAAAACGGGCAGGCGACCCTGGTAGATTCGGCCATAACCGCCAATCCCTCCTACCTGGCGGTTTCGCCCAACAAACAGTATGTGTATGCCGTTAACGAACTGGGAAACAATGAAGGCGGTGGAAAGGTGACGGCGTTTCGCTTTACTACATCGACGGGACATCTGGAACGCCTGAACGAGCAGTCTTCCATGGGTGAACATCCTTGTTATATCACCGTTGACAAAACGGGCCGGTGGGTGATTGTAGGCAATTACAGCAGCGGTACCCTTACCGTGCTTCCGGTAGCGGCCAGCGGCGAACTTGGAAAGGCTACAGACGTTGTTCAACACAAAGGCAGCAGCGTTCATCCGCGGCAGGAAGGCCCGCACGTACACGCCACGGTGCTATCTCCCAACAACAAATTTCTGTATGTGCCGGACCTGGGGATCGACAAATTGATGATCTATTCGTTCAACGATGCCACCGGCCAATTGTCGCCAAAAGATACGACCCTGAAACTGGCAGCCGGCTCCGGCCCGCGTCACTTCATTTTTCATCCCAATGGCCGGTGGGCCTATCTTGTGCAGGAGCTGAAAGGAACAGTCACGATGTTCCGGTACATGAACGGTGACCTTCAGCCTGCGCAAGTTATTTCCGCTCTTCCCACGGGATTCAAAAAGCCGTTTACTGCGGCCGATATTCATGTTTCTGCAGACGGACGGTTTCTATATACATCTCTCCGCGACTCCGCGAATCTTCTCACCGTCTTTCGCATCAACCCGGCTAACGGCTCGCTGGCACGCACCGGGCACCAGTCGGCACTTGGTAAAACGCCGCGTAATTTCAACCTCGATCCTTCGGGAAACTACCTGCTGGCCGCCAACCAAAACAGCGACGAAATTGTGGTCTTCCGTGTGAACAAAAAAACGGGAGGACTGCAGGATACGGGCCGGCGAATTGCGGTTGGCAACCCGGTCTGCATCAAATGGATTGTCCCGTAGCCAGCCGGCATCCCGGCGCGGCATAAAATTGGTATTAGCTTCCTGGTCAACGACGAGCGATGGTGAACGTGGATTTACGTGTTTTGCCATTGCAGCCCTGTGTATTACTGGTGCGTAAAATCTCCTTTTATGCATCGAAATTCTACGTGGGGTTGTCTATTTTTATATGAACCCTATACCAGGCCAATGAAGCATTTTTACCTTTTGATTGCATTGCTACAAGCGGGCAACCTGTTTGCCCAGGACAGTGTTTTACAGCGTAACAAATTGGGGCATGTTGAGATCGCGGAAGTCGTTGCGGCCGACAGCCTTTCTGCTTCCCAGTTGTTTTGCAATGCCAAGCTTTTTTTAAACAACGTTTTCGCCAACGCAAGAGAAACGGCCCAGATCAGGGACGAGAAAACGCGAACGGTGGCTACCAAAGGTTCATTTCCGGTAACCGTTGCATCCGAAACGGGCGAAGTGCGGACGGGCAAGACCTATTTCAGCCTGATGATCCAGGCAAAGGATCATTTTTACAAGTACACGGTGTACGACCTGTACTTTGCCCACAAGGAAGAAACAGGTATGACGACCTATGCCTCTCTCAGCGACCGCCAGGGCCTGACAATGACCAAAAGTCAATGGCGCCAGTTAGAGCTGCAAACCGGTGAATTTTTCGACGGGTTTATCCTGGACCTGAAAGATTACATGCAGCAGCGAAAACTCGTCTGCGCAGAAGATTTGCAGGCTAACCGAAAGAGCGGGAACCGGAAGGATTAGCATTTGGTTTTCCGGGACTTTCCCGCTGGAGGAATTGACTTCTTTGCAGGAAAGCTTGCCGGCACCACAACCGGTTAATCCCATTTTTTCCGGCCAACAACATCCGCGTACTGTAACAACAAAAGCCTACTTGTGAGGCTTTTGTTGTTACGGGTACATGTCGAATAAATTGAGGCCTGGTGCTGCGTTAGTTCTTTTTATTGTGCATTATTTCTTTCTTGAGAGGATGACTGCAACCGCCAGCAGTCCTGCAGCGACCCACACTCCTTTTCGCAAGACGCCTTTATCGAAATAGGCTTGCCAGCCACCGTCAATTCCCGTCCCAAAATCGACGGGTTGCAAAACATTACCGCTTGTTGTTTCGCTCTCGTCGGCCCTGGCAAAGTAAGACCGGACAACAGATGCCGTAATGTTGCGGCTAAGGAGAGGGAAAAAGGTATGGACGGCCTGCAAAAAAAAGGAAGCGCTGCCAATCTTTATCCGGTCCCTGGGCCTTTGAATGGCTGCGACCACCGCTTTGGCAACTTTCCGCGGATCGTAGACAGGTGGTGCCGGTCGCAAGGTTTTGCCGGTGTAATTGGCGGCATGCTGCATACCCGGTGTATCGAGAAAACCCGGGTACAGATCGCAAATGCGGATGGCAGGAAATTGTTTCAACTCACCCTTCAGTGACTCGAAAAAACCACGAAGCCCAAACTTGCTGGCGCTGTAGGCGGTCATGTAAGGTGTGTAAAACCAGCCACCGACCGAAATATTGTTGATCAGCAAACCATAACCCTGTTGTTTGAAAACCGGCAGCACCGCCTGGGCGCCGTGCATGTAACCAAAAAGATTGGTGCGAATTACGTCTTCGTTCACTTCCGCCGGTATGTTGTCGAAGGCTCCCGCCGCCAGAACGCCGGCATTGTTCACCCAAACATCGATGGCGCCGAACTGTTGCACTGTTTCTTTTGCTAGCCGGTGTACGTCCAGCATTTCTTTTACATCAGTAACGAACGCAACGGCGCTGCCGCCAACTTCTTTGCACTCGTCTACCACTTCGGCCAGCGCTTCTTCCCTGCGGGAAGCCAGCACCAGTTGTGCGCCTTCCCGCGCCAGCTCGATCGCGATGGCACGTCCGGCGCCGCTCGACGCACCTGTGACAACCACAATTTTGTTTTCTGCTTTTTTCATTCTGTTCCGCTTTGGTTTCAGGTCATCAAGAATGGCACCAACGGCTTACCCGCTCGCAGGTTTGGAGTTCCTGAACAGGCTGGAGAAAAACAAAAATCCGGTAAGACGTTCGCAAAAATTACCGGCAAGAATTTTTTTGAAATGATTCCGATAGGAAAGAATAATCCTGTCGATTGCTCAAGGCCAGCCGATTGATAAATCGCCCAACAGAGCGAAATCGAATTCTTTCTGTAAAGGGCTGATGTTGGACACCGGGAAATACGACCGTCAAAAAGCGTCAGGCAACAGCACCCAGACCGTTGCAAAAGGGATGGATTGGAACGTAGGTGCAGGAATTGGCAGGACAAACTGCCTACGGCACATTCCTGCTTCGTTCACTGTCTTGCTTCCCTGTCGATTGCTGCGTCGATCGACCAGGGGCCGCTGCCGATGATGAGGAACCACACCACCAGTACCAGCACGATAAATGTCATGAAGAAGCCGGACAAATGACCAAGTACATCCCAGCTTACAAAAATCAATGCACCAAGAAGGATGGGAATTTGGGCGATGCAGGCCACCCGGGTAAGCAAGCCAACCGCCAGGAGGAAACCACCGGCAATGTGGGCGAAGATGATGTAGTGCGACAAAAGCAGCAGGACAAGGCCACTGAACGGAAGCTGGCGCGATACCAATTCTGAAAAATTGCTGGAGCCCTGCGCAAATTCAACTCCTTTCAGGATCAGGAATATTCCCAGGGCCATCCGCAGAATGTCCATGTACTTGGGGTGATGGGCTTCTCCCCAATGTTCAAGGCGCTGAAGGTTGTTCATATCGCTTGTGTTAGAGGTAAGAAATAAAGAGCTCTCCTAAAGTTACACGCTTCTTTTTTGAATTCGCCTGATTCCGTATTGTCGTTTTTTGCTGTCAATCCTTTAAGGGTAAGACAAAATCGTTCTATCTTCAAGCGGGGCAATTTTATATTATGGACCTATATTCGAATTACAGCATCGACCAGGACATTGCGACACTCGATGCAGGTGGCGGTGTGCGGTTGGAAATGATTGACGACCGCCATGCAGATGAAACGTTCTCCATGATCCGCAGTAACAAGGAGCACCTCGGCGAATGGTTGCCCTGGGTAAACAAAATACAGACAACAGCCGATTTCCGTGTTTATATCCGGCAGTGCAAACAACAGCACCAGGCAGGTACGGATTGCGGTTATATGATCTATTGGAACGATCATCTTGCCGGCCGTATCGGGCTTCATTATATTCACCGGCACAACCGTTCCGGCGCTATCGGTTATTGGCTGGGAAAAGAGTTTGAAGGCAAGGGGATCGTTACCCGGTCCTGCGCGTCCATGCTCCATCTTGGCTTTACCAGGCTCGGGCTGAACCGCATCGAAATCAAATGCGGGGTCGGCAATCTAAAAAGTGCGGCTATCCCGGAACGGCTCGGATTTTCGAAGGAAGGCGTGTTGCGCCAGGCCGAATGGGTGAACGGCGGCTTTCTTGACCTTTCGCTTTATTCCCTGCTGAAAGAAGAATGGCAGGCACAGCACTAACCCATCCCGAGGTGGCAAAAAAATTGAAGTAAAACCCGAAAAACATGTACCGCACTCTCCTTTCTACTCCCGACCAGGCCCTCGTTCATTTGGCATTTCACTGCTGCCTCAAAGATGGCGAATTGCAGAACGAGGAACTGGATTTCCTTTCCTCCACGTTTGTCGCTAAGGGCATTAACAAGTCGCTGAATCTAAAAGAAGAGATGCAGCAGTACCAGTCGTATTACAAAAACATCAGCGACGAATCGTCGTACGTGCAGTTCCTCATTGAAACCATCCGGCCGAACAACAAGCTGGCCCTGTTTGCTTTTTGCACCGAAATCATTTACCGCGATAACAATATCTCCATCTCCGAAGAAGTGTTGCTCAACAAGATTGCCGGTTACCTCTATGTAAAAGACAGCGAAAACCTCGCGATCCAAAACCTCATTACAGAACTGAACGACGTAGAGCAAAACAATGCGTTTTAACGACCGGTAATTTAGCCGCCACCTGTTTTTACCGGGGAAACCCCGGTGTTTACCGGTGATTTTCCCGGTACGTACCTATCTCCCCTTGTCTTCGTCGCATTTGCCGTCTTTCTTTGTTGAAAAGAATGAAACATGGACGAGCACAAATTTGAAAGCAGGATTGAACAGCGGCTGGAGCGACGCATGCAGCGGTATCGTTACCGCAGTGCGCAAGGGCGCCGCTGGGTGGGAGTCTTCTTAGTGATAGCCGGCGGTCTCTGGCTGGCCAGGGCAACCGGCGCGATTGACTTTCCGCAGTGGTTTTTTACCTGGCCAATGTTCCTGATTGGTATCGGCTTCCTTTCCGGTATACGCCATGGATTCAGGGAGGGTGGGTGGCTGATTATGGTTGCCATCGGTGGCATTTTCCTTGCCAACGAAATTTCGCCCGAACTAAAACTGAAACCGTATATCTGGCCTGTGGTACTCATGGCGTTTGGCCTCTTGTTTTTATTTCGTCCGCGGAGAAACCATCCCCCTTTCGAAAGCGACGGAGCCAGAGAGAATATGCCACCTACAGCAGACGATTCGCCCCATTTCAAAACACAATGGAAGCAGGCCATGAACGACGGGAACGACGTCATAGACGCCACAGCCATTTTTGGCGGCGTAAAAAAAAACGTGTTGAGCAAAGCCTTCAAAGGCGGGGATGTCACAACATTTATGGGCGGCGCCGAGATTAACCTTACTCAGGCTGACTTCAATGGCAGGGTCATGATCGACTGTTTCAACATGTTTGGCGGCACCAAGCTGATTATTCCTGCGGACTGGAATGTGCAAAGCGGCGTGGTAACGGTCTTTGGCGGCATCGAAGACAAGCGGCAGCCCGGCCTGGCCAATCCCGATAAAGTGCTCTACCTCGACGGCACCTGCATCTTTGGTGGCATCGAGATCAAAAGCTTTTGATTGTTTACAACCGTTTATACTCCAGCCATGAATTGGTTCACAGCAAGAATCGTTTACCAGATTATTTGCGGCGACGGCGCCCATACCCCACAATTCGATGAACAAATCCGCTTGATCAGTGCTGCCGATTTGCCCGAAGCTTTGGAAAAAGCCGGGCAGGTTGGACTCCAGGAAGAAGTGGTCTTTTACAACGACCAGGAAAAGCTGGTACAGTGGAAGTTTGTCGACATCGCGGAAATCTATGCACTGTGTGAACTCAGTGATGGTGCGGAGATCTATTCGCACATCACCGAAGTGGATGATGCGGATGATTACGTTCGGCTGATTCAACGGAAAGCTGCTTTTTTGCAGGAACGAATAACCCGTCAACAGTTGCATTTAATTTAACCGCTTGAGCAAATCCATTTTTAAAACAACCCGGTTTCGCATTGCCTTTTCCGTGTGGTGGTGGGCCTGGCTCCAACTGCACACCCTGATCATGACCAAGGCGGGCCATAGCTGGAAGGTCGCCCTGGTCGACAGTGGCATCAGCAATCTTTTCCTGGCCGGTGCCGCGTTGCTCGTCTTTATCAGTTTACAACATTATACACCCCAAAAAAATCGTTATGGGTATCTATTTTCTTTATGCACTGCTTTATCCCTTCTTTGGCTCTTTGTTACCCGACTGCTTTTGTTTTTGATCCTGACAGATGAACATGGATACGCCACATTTTACTCGCAGACCATGCTGCTTCGCGGTGCCACTGGTTTTCTTGTTGTGAGTTGCATGGCGTTGATTGCCGTCTTGTGGTACACGCTCCAGGACCAGCAGGAAACCGAGCAACGAAAAACGGAAGCCGAACGCCTTTCGAGGGAAGCCGAACTGGTAAACCTGCGGCAGCAGTTGCAACCGCATTTTTTATTCAACAGTTTAAATTCCATCAATGCCCTGATCGGTCTGCAGCCGCAAAAAGCGAGGACAATGATCCAACAGCTTTCCGATTTTTTACGGGGCACGTTGCGGAAGGAGGAAAAAGAATGGACCTCGCTCGAAGACGAACTGCAACACCTGCAGCTTTACCTCGATATCGAAAAAGTACGCTTTGGTCACCGGTTGAATACAACGGTTTACAACGATGCTCCCGGCGCACAACTCCCCGTTATGCTCTTGCAGCCGGTGGTGGAGAATGCCATCAAATTCGGCCTCTACGATACCACCGACGCCATCAGCATTGCTATTTTTGCAAAAAGGGAAAACAGCATTTTGGTGCTCGAGGTCACGAACCCATTTGATTCCGAAACAAGCTTTCCGAAAAAAGGAACAGGCTTTGGGTTAAGTTCTGTACAGCGACGACTGACCCTGTTATTTGCCCGGCACGACCTCGTAAAAACTGAAATTCGCGGGCCTATTTTTGTCACCACCATCAAAATTCCACAGCCATGAAGGCAATCCTCATCGACGACGAACCGCTGGCCCGGATCCTTGTCAGGGAATACCTGCAAAATCATCCCGATATCGAAGTCATTGCCGAATGCAACGACGGTTTCGAAGGCGTAAAAGCCGTGAACCAGTTGCATCCCGATTTGCTTTTTCTCGATATCCAAATGCCTAAAATCAACGGCTTTGAAATGCTGGAACTGGTGGAGCAGCCCCCGGCTGTCATCTTTACCACGGCATTTGACGAATACGCGATTAAAGCCTTTGAAGCGCATGCCGTGGACTATTTGCTAAAACCCTTTAGCCAGGACCGATTCGACAAAGCCGTTGACAAATTCCGTCAGCAAGCCGGCCAGCAGAAAGAAGCGACGGAAAAATTACTGCAGGATTCGCCCAAGCTGCCTTCGCAATCCGAACGCATCGTGGTGAAGAATGGCGGCAAGATCAAGATCATTCCTGTTCCTTCGATCCTTTACCTGGAAGCAGCCGACGACTATGTCCGGATCGTGACGCCGGAAGGATCTTTCCTGAAAAACAAGACCATGGGCTTTTACGAAAAGCATTTGCCTCCCGATTCCTTCGTGCGCATTCATCGCTCCTATATCATCAATGTGCAGGAGATCACCCGCATAGACCCGTATGAAAAAGAATCGCACCTTGCCATTCTCAAGTCAACTGAGCGACTGCCGGTCAGCAAGAGCGGTTATCAAAAATTAAAAACGATTTTGGGGCTTTAGTTGCAGACGGTCGCAGAAGGGTTTGCTGTCAACGTAAAATCCTCGAACCGGTATTCGGCCGTCGGTTCTTTTTACCTGTCTGCCGGCAAATGCATCGGGCAACTGGACTGATGCTGTACATTGAAGAAAATCCCAATTATGCCTGCAAAAATTTTTGAAAAGTATTTGTTCATTGGCGTCGGCCTTCTGTTGATGAGCGTATTCATCATTTGGAATACAAATCTCTTCATCGCCCCGGTCAGGGGTTCCGAAAAAGGTCTTTTGATTGACCTGGCGGCTGTAGCCTTGTTTTGTGCTGCTTTCTGCCTTATTTCGAGGAGTATTCACCGGCAGTAAAGCAACTGCGTGATTTCGCAAAGCCTCTTTTGGTGAATTTCCTTACAATGGAGTCTTTCCTTGCGTTAATTTTATGAGCAGGACAAAGCAGAACGTCTTCGTATATGGAATATTTGGATTATTATAAAATTCTTGGTGTTGGTAAAAATGCT
This sequence comes from Flavisolibacter nicotianae, assembly GCF_003628535.1. GTDB lineage: Bacteria > Bacteroidota > Bacteroidia > Chitinophagales > Chitinophagaceae > Flavisolibacter > Flavisolibacter nicotianae. The sequence goes on along the minus strand of NZ_RBCI01000004.1, from coordinate 313,610 downwards.
TCGGACGAAGACATCAAGAAGGCCTACCGCAAACTGGCCCGGAAATATCACCCCGATCTCAATCCCAATGACAAGGAAGCGCACAAGAAATTCCAGGAGATCAACGAGGCCAACGAAGTGCTAAGCGACCCGGAAAAACGCAAAAAATACGACCAGTACGGGAAGGACTGGAAGCACGCCGACCAGTTTGAGCAGGCCAGGCGGCAGGGCGGCGGAGATTTTAGCGGCGGCTTTGGTGGTGGTTTTGGCGGCAACCAGCCCCATTCCGAAACATATACAAGCGAAGACTTTGATTTTTCAGATTTTTTCAATTCTATGTTTGGCGGTAGCAAAAGCAAGCGGCAGGGCCGGGCCGGTTACAAGGGCCAGGATTACCAGGCCGAACTGCACCTGGGCCTGCGTGATGCGGCCACAACTCACAAGCAAACTCTCACCATCAACAGCAACCAGGTGCGCATCACTGTACCGGCGGGTGTGGAGAACGATCAAAAGATCCGGCTGAAAGGTTATGGTGCGCCGGGGGTGAACGGCGGTCCGGCCGGTGACCTGTACCTGACCTTTAAAATTGCCGATGACCCGCAGTTCCGCCGTGCCGGCAACGATCTTCACACCACGGCGCAGGTTGACTTGTACACGGCTGTATTGGGCGGAGAGACCACCGTCGATACCCTGGAAGGCAAGATCAAGCTGAAAGTGGCCGCCGGTACGCAGAATGGCACGAAAGTGCGGGTGAAAGGCAAGGGCTTCCCGGTGTACAAGCAGGAAGGACAAAAAGGCGATCTTTATGTCATTTTCCACGTCACCATACCCACCCAACTTTCCGAACGGGAAAAAGAACTTTTCACCGAATTAGCCAAACTGAAAAAATAGTTGCCATGGAGGAAAGAATGTTTTTTTCGGGCAAAGCGTTTTGCACCCATCACCATATCGAGATCTCCTTTCTTCATTCCCTGCACGATTACGGGCTTCTCGAGGTCACTTCATCGGAGGAGGATTTTCTGCTGCCGCAGGACCAACTGGATGCGCTGGAGAAAATGGTCCGCCTACATTTCGATCTAAACATCAATCTGGAAGGCATCGACGCCATTTACAACCTGCTGCACCGGGTGGAAGACCTGCAGCGGGAAGTTTCTACCTTACGCAACCAACTCCGGGGGTTCGAGGCAGGAACCTGAATGCATTAGTGAATGGGGAAAGGTCAATAGTGAATAAAGGGGTTTCTCATTCACCGTTTCCGATTGACCACTGCCCCCGGCATCTTCTCTGTTAAAACAACTTAAAATCGGTACGGGCCGCGAGCAGACCCGGCGCAAATGGGTGAAATTTGCCGCCATGCCGCCCATCCGTAAATCCGTTTCTCTCCTGTTGGTATTTGTGCTGTTTTTTGCCGTGGCGTCCCATGCACAGGTGGTCAAGGTATATGGCAAGATCACCAATAACAAACTGGAACCGCTGCCCAACGCCAGTGTGCACCTGAAAACGTCTTCCGTTGGCACCCTGTCGAAAGATGACGGCAGCTACGAGCTTTTTGTTTCAAAGGGAACTTACGAAATCGTGGTGAGCATGGTCGGCTATAAATCGACGGTGCTGCCCGTGGTGGTGAATGACGAAACATTGCAGAACGTGATCCTCGACGATGACGATGAAAAGTCGACGCTTTCGGAAGTTGTCATCAAGGTAAAGCTGAAAGACCGGGCTGACGAGATCATGCGCAAGCTGGTGGAGCACAAGGATAGCGTCAGCAATGTGGTGAAAAACTTCTCCTACAAAGCGTATATCAAGGCCCTGCAGCAGGATTCCGTCAGCACCGACAAACAGGAAAGCGACACCGTAAAGCCCGAACCACGGGTTGTTAGCCTGCAGGAGATTTTGTTGAAAGTGGACCAGGATGCACAGCACCGCATCAAGGAACAGCGGCTGGGTGTAAAGGTCAGCGGCGAAAACAAACTTCTTTTCTACACGACTACAACCGACGGCGATTTCAATTTTTACAACAACCTGGTCCAGGTGCCGCGGATCTCTCCCACCCCCTTTGTGTCGCCTGTCAGTAGTACCGGCCTGCTTTCGTATAAATTTAAAACCCTCCACATCGAGCGTCGTGGCCGCGAAAAATTGTACACAATCTCCGTTCGCCCGAGGGCGCTGACCAATGCCACAGTGGAAGGAGAACTGACCGTTTCGGACAGCACCTGGAACATCCTTTACTGCCGGTTTCGTTTCCCGCAATACCACCTCCAAGAATACAATTTCTTCGAAGTGGAGCAGCAGTACGATTTCGTGAACAACCAGGCCTGGATGCTGAAGCAGCAGACGTTTACCTATTATGCCGATGGCAAACGCAAGCGGGTGCAGGGGAAAACGGTGGTAAACTACTCCGACTATGAACTGGACAAGCAGTTTGACCGTCGCCATTTCAACAGCGAAGTGAGTGTAACGGCCGAAGAAGCTTACCACAAGGACAGTACGTTCTGGAACAGTGCCCGGCGCAAAACGCTGTCGGTAAAGGAAACGGAGTTCATCCGCTACCGCGACTCCCTGTTTGCCATCACGCAAACCGAATCGTTCAAGGATTCCATCGCAAAAGAGATCAACCGCATCACCTGGAAAAAAATCGGCTTTTTTGGACAAACCCTTTACGATCGCCAGAAAGAGCGCAGTTGGTACCTGCCGCCGCTGATTTCGCTCTACTCTCCTTTTGCCTTTGGCGGCGGGCGGATCAACGCTTCTGTTGGTTACGGTAAATTTTTTCCCAGCCGCAAAAATATTTTCATCAATACCAGCCTGAGTTACGGGCTGCGCAACAAAGACATCAACGGCTCTCTGGACCTGAACCGCATGTACAACCCGTTCAACCGAGGTTATTACACCATTACAGCCAAGCGGGAATTCCAGTTCATCTTCGAAGGTGATGCCTATATCAACATGATCAAGCGCAGCAACATTTACCTGAACAACGAGCTGGGTATCGGTCATGGTCTCGAGATTGTGAACGGCCTGTTCCTGCGAAACGAATTGGGCATAGCACTTCGCCGCTCGGTGAGCAATTACAAAACAGGCCGGCTGGTGGACAGTTTGCTGGGCGATGTCCTGAACAACAACCAGCCCATTCCGTTTGAGCCCTACAATGCTCTTTACGGCAAGGTGCGGCTCGAATACACGCCGTTCCAGAAATACCGGCGGGAGCCTTTGGAGAAAGTGATCCTGGGATCCAAATGGCCAACGATTTACGTGGAGTGGCGGAAAGGAATAAAAAATATACTGGCGTCGGATGTGGACTTCGACTACCTCGAAGCGGGTTTGCAGCAGCAATTGAATATGGGCCTGCTCGGTGTGTCGAAATACACGGTGAAGACAGGGAGCTTCCTGAACACGAAAGACCTACGGCTGATCGACTACCAGTTCCAGCGCCGCGGCGATCCTCTCCTGTTCATGAACCCCTATAAATCCTTCCAGGCACTCGACTCCACCTTTCCCATTTTCAAGCGGTTTTACGAAGGGCACCTCGTGCACGAATTCAATGGGTTTTTGCTCAACAAAATTCCCCTGCTGAAAAAGCTGCAACTGCGTGAAATTGCGGGCACCGGCTTTCTTTTTACGCAGGAACGAAACCTTCGGTATGCCGAGTTGTATTTCGGCATTGAACGGGCTTTCCAGTCGCCTTTTAACCCGCTGGACAAATTCAAGCTGGGCGTGTACGTTGTGACCTCGGCCGCCAACCAGTTCAGCAATCCCATTCAGTTCAAGATCGGCTTTACTACCTGGGACAAACGGAGAGGAAAATGGTTTTAACGGGCGGATGGCAGCGTGCTGGCCTTGACATCAATACCTGGGAAAGGGTTCAAACAGATTAACGAAACTGCAGAAAAAATAAAACGAAATAAGCGTGTGGTGGAAATGAGAATGTTAGGTGAAAAATTGTAGTTTCGGCTTATTCGTTAATGCTACTGTTAGCCACGACTTATGAAGCCAGGTTTATTTTTAAACATATTGCTGCTGCTATTGTCAACTAATGTTTTCGCTCAAAAAATCTTGAACGAAAAGTTTGAAGCGTCAAAAGGAAAATGGCAACTGCCATTGAAGCATATCTCGCTTGTAGAGGACAATGAAAAGCGCAAGCATTCAGCAGTAAACATGTTCGACTCTACACTACGGCTAATTACCGATAGTGCTTACAAGGTTTTTGCTGTACATGATGCTGAAGTGGTGGGAGTATTTGAAGTGAAAGGAGAATACACGGTTGTATCAAAATATGGCGATTACTTTATCAGCTACCAAAGACTTTCCAAGCCCTCCTTCAGCAAGGAAGCTACGCTTAAAGCCGGTCAATATATTGCTTCACTGGTGAACCGAACGGAAAGCCAGTACAGCCTTGAACTTACTTTGACAAAGGAAAATGGAGAATTGGACGCCAGAACATGGTTCAACTGGTCGAACGCGGCTAACAAAGGATTGGTAAAATAGCGGCTGATGTGCTATTTTTCGGCTGTAAAACAAATGGCAATGGTAGCAGGGAATTGAAGCAGCAGTTTCCCAAATACCGCTACTTCACCAATCCTCTGCACGTTGTGCGAATTTTCTCAAACCTTTTTTCTCAATTGAACTATTGCTAAAAATTCTTCCTATCCAAGTCTTCCTTTTATTCAATCAATAAAAAATTATAAAGTTAGAAAGAGCTAACTTCAACTTATTAAATGTTTATTTTATTAATCATTTATAAATAATACACTTATGGAAAAGTATGCACTCTTGGCGAGAGTTGAAGCTAAAGCTGGCAAAGAAAAAGAAGTGTTAGAATTTCTCAAATCTGCCCTTCCTTTATCACAAGCGGAACCTGGAACTATCAGGTGGTATGCATTGCAAATTGGACCTTCCACTTTTGGTATATTTGATACTTTTGAAACAACCGAGGGACGGATGGACCATCTAAATGGAGAGATTGCCAAAGCTCTAATGGCCAATGCCGCAACACTTTTGGCTAAAGAACCAATCATTGAAATGGTTGACTTACTGGCAGTAAAATAGCAAAACTCGATTAGAAAGTATTCTCATAAACGCTTTGAATTTCAAGTACAGCTTTTTACCATAACACCATAAACACTTCGCACAACAGTGCATCGGCAATATGGCGGGGCGACAAAGATATTCTCGGCTTTTTGGTCGCTGCTCAGCTTCAGTTCGGCAGAGGAATAACGCCGAGTAATAGAATAAACAATGAGGCTTTTCTACCTTTAATCAGCAGCGGCACCAGGCAGACGGAACACAGAATGCCGCCACATCGAAAATGCTTCAATGTTGTACGCCACAATTGACAGCACTATATAACGTATCAAGAGTTGATTCTAATTCGAATTTCCTCACACAAAGCATTGCCACTAATACATCTCAGTGTTTTTACTGATCGCTATCATACAATGATATTAGATCATAGTATAAGTTTATTAAATAATAACTCTCCCCTTTGGAATAAGGATTGAAAAACTACAAATGGTTCGCACCCTTTTAAATTAAATTTCAACCCTTAGGTGAAATGCATCTTTTGTAGAAAGAATTTCTTTAACCAAAACTCATAACAATGAAAGCTTTATCAACTTTCAAGCCTGCTCCAACCATCGCAGCTCTCTCACTTATTGGAATGGGGTGTCAAAAAGAACAATTGTCATCTAATGGCATCTCTACAGAAGATATGCTATCGTCCAGTAATGCTGTCGCTAAACAGATTAAACAACAAGATCGTCCTTTTAAGGGAGATTTTGTTACCACTGTTGGTTTTATTCCCGATTGGGTGGGTGGGTATAATCCTTCAATAGATCCTGGAGCACCTGCTTGGTACCCCGGAAGTGGAGAAGGAAATCTTACTCACCTGGGTTTGAGCTATACGTTCATTAATCAACATGTCGTTCCAACCGGTGTCCTAGTCGGAGAAGGTACTACACCGCCGGTTAATGACTATTTCAAGGCACAATTAGCAGCGTATAACGTTACTGTACCAGATGCAGTGGGTTGGATTTTTTTGGACAAACACGGAAACTCTATTTGGGGCAAAGGCACACTGAAATACCGGAGCCCGCAGGATATCGGATAGATGCAGACGGTGGATTCGATATCATTGGCGGTACAGGCAGGTTCGAAGGTGCGAAAGGGCATTTTACCCTTCAGGTTATGGTGACTTAAATTTTGAGACATTTCAGAGCCCATTTAATTTTGGCGTCAGTGGCTTTATTGCATATTGATACTTTAAACTAAATATCTGCTGGCGTAAAACATGGGGCTTTGTGCAAGTAGGGCAAGACGTTGTTACATCAGCCAAGTGCAAGCATCGGCTGTATTTCTGGCATGACGAACAACATTCAGCGATAGAATAGACAATGAACTTTAATTTATAAATTGAGCAGCGGTTAAGGGCAGACGGAATGCTATTTCCCCACCCACACAAAGCCTTCAACACCGTAGCCGGCTGCGATTTGATCTTACCTCATGATGTTGATTTCTGCTTTTGATAACCAGTAAAATATGTTTTATGAAGCTGAAAAAAGAAGACATTCCTGTAACGTTGCAGGCTCCCGGTACCGTCATGCGTGGACATCCCGGATGGGGCGGAATGACGGTAGCATTCAATGAAATGCCCGCCGGTACGGATCTTGCACCCGTATTGCAGGGACTGAAGAATGACAGTTGTCAGTGCCCACATTGGGGGTACCTATTGGAAGGCGAGGTGGTGATGAGATACGATGATGGAACGGAAGAGAAACTACAAGCAGGGGAAGTTTTTTATATGCAACCTGGCCATACGGCAATTGTGGTAAAGGATGCAAAGCTAATTGATTTTAGCCCTGAAGGAGAATTGAAGGAGGTCATGGAACATGTTGCTAAAAAAATGATGGAATTTAGTCAGTAATTCCTTTTGGGTTGAAACAGCAGCCAATAATGCATTGCTTCAAGAGTAGCTGAAGTGCTACTATGTCGCATGGCAAACAATACGTCAACCGTTTTGCTTCACTCAACAGGACTTCTTCCAATGCCCTACCTGACAACAATGCGTTACCATTGTAAGCAACCCTGGCGAACACCGTGATTATTGTCAACATCAAAACTGTTTAATATGAAAAAGAACCTTTTTCCAATCAGTTTTATTTTGACGCTGTTTTATCTGTGTTCATGCAATATCAGTAACACTGTCAAAGCGCAAAGCGAAACCCACCTTGGACCTGAACTCAAAAGCATTTTCATCAATGGTGACAGTATTCATTACATTGATATAGGTAAAGGCGATCCCGTGGTTTTTGTTCACGGTGCATTGGGCGATTACCGCACCTGGCAGGCACAAATAGATACGTTTGCTAAAAATCACCGGGTCATTGTTTACAGTCGCCGCTATGCCTGGCCTAATCAGCAAACGATGATCGATTCGTCTAAACATTCTTTTGCATCCCATGCGAACGATCTTGCAGAATTTTTAAAAAAGCTGGACCCTGGACCGGCTCACCTGGTAGGGCATTCCTCCGGCGCCTACATTACATTATTAGCTGCAATTGATCACCCTGAACTTGTGCGCAGTCTTACGCTTGGGGAGCCGCCGGTTATGTCGTTGTTGCCGCCTCCTTCGCCAACGGATGCAAATCCGTTTGCGAAAGCAGTAGAAGCATTTGCAAACAATGAACAGGAAAAAGCAGTACACTCCTTCGTTGGCGTCGTAACGGGTGACAGTTCGTACTTCTCTAGGCTTTCCCAATACAATCGTGAATTAATGATGATGAATACGCAGGAGGCCAGGGCAAATGTTACTCTTCAAAACATTATGCCTCCAGTCACCTGTAATGATTTGAAAAAAATAAACTGCCCGGTCCTATTGCTGGGAGGCGATAAATCTCCCTCGTTTTTCCCTTTAATTATTAATAAGATGGAACCTTGTTTACGCAATAAAGAAAAAGCAACGCTGCCGAATACCTCGCATGGATTGGAGTATGAAAACCCGTCTGAATTCAATAAAGTTGTGCTTGGATTTATTGGTAAACATTAATTGTGCATGATTGCAGTAGAAGAAGAGCTGCTTGCACAGGCAGTTTTGCTGCAGCAGGGGCCGAATAATTCCTTCCTGGCAGTACTACTTTCCGTTACATATCCGCCCAAACCAACAAGGATAGATAGCAGAAAATATACTTGTTGGTTTATAATTTCAGTCGGCGGCTGCGGGCTGGAAATTTACCAAATGTCCTGCTGAACGTAAAGCTGTGAAATGTTGCATCCCATACAAAACTGACACGTGTTGCTTTTAATCTCGGCATTGTATCAGTCTCGGGACATTGTGATAAGGTTAGACTGTTTCTACGAGATGCCTTGCCGTATCGACTGACTTTTCCCGGTGAGCAGCGGTAAATCTACGGAATGGGATATCTTTAAACAGGCTGATACCCTGCCACCGCCGCTACGGACAACAAGCGGTGATCCGTCAGGCGTGGCTTTCCGACAGAGGGGTTCAGATTTCAGCTTCATTAAGGAAAGGTTTAAGTTGTAATTATAAACTTTATTCAATAAGGAGAAAAAACGATGGCAAAAAACAGGTTACTTAGAATGGATAATGTCGGTATCGTGGTCGAATCTCTTGATAAAGCCATTTCTTTTTTCACAGAAATTGGTCTGAAACTCGAAGGACGGGCAACAATCGAGGGTGAATGGGCTGGTCGTGTTACAGGAGTCGGTTCCCAGCGTGTGGAAATTGCGATGATGGTGACCCCCGATGGACACAGCCGGCTTGAGCTTTCACAATTCCTTACCCCACCAACCATTTCAGATCATCGGACTGCTCCCGTGAACTCTCTCGGCTATTTACGTGTGATGTTTGCTGTTGAAGACATAGACGAAATGGTCGCCCGACTCTGCAAGCAGGGTGCGCAGCTCGTTGGTGAAGTGGTTCAGTACGAAAACGCTTATCGACTCTGCTACATCCGGGGCGTCGAAGGACTACTTATCGGGCTGGCAGAGGAAATTGGCAAGAAATAAGCAAAGCAAATCTGCGGTGACCGTTGCACAAGTCACTTATTCAATCGGCTTTTTCAGTTTTTGATCCGGCAAATGGCGGTTATATTTTCCTTTGCCAATACGCAAAGTGAACCACTATCCCCATCCCGTTGTATTAAGAAGTACCACAGAATAAAAAGAGTTCTGCAAACGTTTGTTGGTTTTTTTTCGCCTGTCCAATTTCAGCAGTCGGTCGTAACTGTAGCAGACCTCGGCCATCAGCATACAATTGCTGACCAGTTTTATTCGTCAGCTGTTCACCCGTTGCATGCCCAAACGTTCATCAGGGTGCCGGTCGCCGGTTCCAGGGCGGCGGCTGAAACTTTTCACCCGACGGACCTTTGATTTTGCGTGCCGGTGCATTCCGACTATCAGTAAAAATTGAATGGCAATGATAAAAGACCAGTAATCGACACGTTAATTTCCACCGATGATTTTCGAAACATTGCAGTTACCTCGCCTTCGCATTCAGCCATGACGATTGGCGCATTCGCACCGCCAGGGAATCGAAGGGATTTGTGAGATTTGTAGCCTGTCAAAACAGAAATCATGAGAAAATTAATTTTAGGAATGACCGTGACTGCCGACGGCTTTGTTTGCGGACCCAATCATGAACTGGACTGGTTCATGCGAACGAAGGACGACCATGTAAAAGACTGGATTGAAAAATCCCTGTGGGAAGGCGGTGTTCATATCATGGGCCGTCGCACATTTGAAGTCATGGCTCCTTACTGGGCGACGTCAACCGACCAGCTGGCAGCACCAATGAACGGGATTCCAAAAGTGGTTTTTTCCAAAGGTGGTTTTGTTCCGAAAGCAAGTTATGGTGACTCAACAGGAGCCATTTCTCCGTCTGCTTCGACGTGGGCAGATTCAGCCGTTGCAACCGATCTTGTTGCCGACATCACTAAACTTAAACAACAAGACGGAAAACCCATTTTAGCGCATGGCGGAGCAGGTTTTGCCCAGGAGCTCGTCAAACATGGACTGGTTGACGAATATCGGTTTTCAATTCACCCTGTTGCGATAGGACGGGGTATTTCAATTTTTGCTACAACGCCTCACCTGATAGACCTGGACCTTGTCAGCTCGACTCCTTTTACGTCTGGGGCGATCGTAAACGTGTACGCCACGAAAAATAAGTAGTATGGCCGTCTGCAAAGGCTTGTGACCTGCGCCGGCTTCCATGTTCCAAAAAATGAATCCTGGTCTGAAAAGGTGTTACGGAATGCACGGCAACAAAAAAACGGCGGTAGGCCCGCCGTTTTTTTAAACTATTTGCTGAATTCACTTTTCCTGGGTCCGGAATACCATCCAGCAATTCCAGGGTAAACTGTGTATCCTGCCTTTTTTTACTTAATCATTTTTTCCTTGTAGCATGGGCACAAAGCTGAAGCGGTCGTACACTTCTTCTTTAACGCTGCCGTCCTGCTGCTTGATGAGTCGCTTCATAACCTGCACGTCGCCGCCGCCGAAAGGAATGACCATCATACCGCCTGGCTTGAGTTGGGTGATGAGCTTTACCGGCACGACCGGCGCTGCGGCCGTGATCAGCACTTTGTCGAAGGGCGCATACGTTGGCAGTCCTTCGTAACCATCACCATAAAAAAATTTAATGTTGGGATATTTCTTCAGGAAAAGAAATTGCTTGTTACTGTCGAACAGTTTTTTTTGCCGTTCAATCGTAAACACCTTCGCACCAATCTCGGCCAGCACACAAGCCTGGTAGGCACTGCCTGTTCCGATTTCGAGTACTTTTTCGTGGGGCTTTACTTCCAGCAGTTGGGTTTGATAGGCAACCGTGTACGGTTGCGAAATGGTTTGGCCTGCATCAATGGGAAAGGCCTTGTCTTCATAGGCTACTTCGTCAAACGCGGAATCAAGAAAAAAATGGCGGGGAATGTTTTCAATAGCAGTCAGGATTCTTTCGTCGGTGATACCCTTGCTACGTACCGTTTCTACCAGTTTTCTGCGCAGTCCTTTGTGACGGTATGTGTCTTCAGTCGCTCTCATCCGGCAAATATAATTTTCCCCACTTTACTTTTTTCAGATTGTACTTTTACCCCATGCTTTATCACCACATACTTCTTGCCATACTCTGGATTTTATATGGTGTGTTGCACAGCGTGATGGCCAATCTTGGTTTTAAAAGCGCCGTCCGCAAACGGACCGGAAAATATTACCGTTACTACCGGCTTTTTTATACCGTATTTGCCGCTGTTTCCCTGGTCGCCCTTGTCGTATACCAACTCGGCATCCCGGGCAAATACCTGTTTCAGCCAACCTTCACTACGCGGATCATTGGCGGTGTTCTTTTGCTGGCCGGCCTGGTCCTGATGGCTGTCTGTATCAAAAAATATTTTGCGAACCTCAGCGGGCTGAAAAGCCTCTACCAGGAAACTCCCTCATCGGAGCTGATGATCACCGGGATTCACCGTTACATGCGCCACCCCCTGTATACGGGCACCTTCCTCGCCATTTGGGGATTATGGGTGATCGTACCCGCCTCTACCCTGCTGATTGCCGATGTTGTGATCACCGTATACACCCTGCTTGCCATTCAACTGGAAGAGGAAAAACTGGTAGCGGAATTTGGCGATCAATACCGGGTTTACCAGCAGACAGTGCCCGGGCTCATTCCCCGTTTTTAATTGGCCGAAGACTTTCCAGCGGCCGGACGTGGAAAAAATCCCTTTCGGCGAATGCATCCCTGTCCTACAGCAAAAACCCGTTTTCTTTGTGTTATCAAAATCGTGCAACCAATTTTATATATAAAGCATTAAGTCCATCCGCCTAACGAGAAAGCGCTTCCCAAGAGCGCTTTTGTTGTTTTAAAAAAAGAGCCGCTCAATCGTTGAACGGCTCTTTTCTTTTATCAGGATTTTAAATCCTAAAATCTCAGTCCAAAGACTATGCTAAGCTCATATCGCTGATGATCTGCTTGATCTTTCCCTTTGCTTTTTGCTGAGCTTCGGCAAAATGTTCGGGTGCCGAAAGCTGCGTGTTCACGCTGAAATAAAACTTGATCTTCGGTTCCGTGCCCGATGGCCGTGCACTGATTTTACTGCCGTCTTCCGTGATAAACTGCAGAACGTTTGACTTGGGCAGTTGAATGGTTTCCGTTGCACCGGAAGTGAGGTCGGTCTTCACGCCTTTTTCATAGTCGAGCAATTGAATGACCTTGCTGCCGGCCAGTTCTTTCGGCGGGTTGGCACGGAAGCTTTCCATCATGTCGGCGATCTCCTGCTGTCCGTTACGGCCTTTCTTGGTAATCGAGATCAGGTCTTCCTGGTAGTAGCCAAACTTTACATAGAGGTCGAGCAATTTTTCATAAAGGCTGCGACCTTTTGATTTTTCGTAAGCGGCCATTTCGCAGAGCAGGGCTACGGCCGACACGGCGTCCTTGTCACGCACTTCATCACCGATCATAAGGCCATAACTTTCCTCACCGCCTACGATATATTTTTCCTTTCCTTCCTTTTCACGGATCAGTTCTGCAATCCATTTGAAACCGGTCAGCACGTTGTAGCAGTTGACACCGGCCTGTTTTGCGATCACATCGATCATGTTGGTCGTGACGATGGTTTTTACCACCATATCGTTGGGCTGCTGCAAGCCTTTTTCCTTGCGGCTTTCGATCATGTAATTAAACGCCAGTACGGCCGTCTGGTTTCCGTTCATCAGCACCCAGTTGCCCTTGGTATCCTTCACGCCGATGCCTACACGGTCGGCATCCGGGTCGGTGCCGCAAAGAATGTCGGCATCGATTTCCTGCGCTTTTTTCAGGCCGATGCTCATGGCCTCGCTTTCTTCGGGATTGGGATAATGCACGGTTGGAAAATTGCCATCGGGTGTGGCCTGCTCGTCAACGATCGTCACGTTTTCAAAACCGAAGGCTTTTAGCACGGCCGGTACCTGCTTGATGCCCGTTCCGTGGATCGGTGTGTAAACGATTTTCAGGTCTTTTTGCTGCCGGATCACTTCCGGGTAAACACTCAGGCTTTTGACCATTTGAACATAGGCGTCGTCAAGTTCTTTACCGATGATGGTGATGTTGGCTTCGCCCCCGCTCCATTTTACATCGTTTACATCGGCGATTTTTTCCACTTCGGCAATCACTGCCTTGTCGTGCGGCGGCACCAGTTGACCGCCATCGGTCCAATAGGCTTTGTACCCGTTGTATTCTTTCGGGTTGTGCGAGGCCGTGCAGACGACACCGCCTTTGCAGCCGAGATGGCGGATGGTAAACGAAAGTTCCGGCGTGGGACGAAGGTCTTCAAATAAGAAAACTTTCAGACCGTTCGCCGCAAATACATTGGCCGCCGTTTCTGCAAAAAAGCGGCTGTTGTTGCGGCTGTCGTGAGCGATCGCCACTTTTATCTCTTCGTTGGGAAAGCTTTTTTTCAGGTAATTGGTATAGCCCTGCGTGGCCATGCCAACCGTGTATTTGTTCATGCGGTTGGTGCCGATGCCCATAATGCCCCGCAAGCCGCCGGTCCCGAATTCGAGGTTGCGGTAAAAGGCATCTGCAAGATCTTCGGGATTGTTTTTCTGTAGTTCTTTAATGGACGTTTTTACATCTTCGTCATACGCACCGTTGAGCCAGGAATTCACCTTTTGTTCGATTACTGCATCCATAGAAACAAGTTTTATTGGTTGGTTTTAGTCTGATTTGAGGGTTTGAAGATATTTGTTTTTTCCATCTCCGCGAAGAGATGTGCCGTACATTTGGCCAGTGAAGAACGGCCTTCTTTCCATTTTGATTTTTTATTCGGTAACGGCAGTCTGCCAGGATACCGCCACCCTACGTGTATCCGGTAATCGTTTTGATTCTCCAGCCCGCAAGTGGACCATCGGAGCGTTAACCACGGCCGGCTACGGAGGATCCTTTCTTTTTCTGAGCCAGGCCTGGTACAAGGATTATCCCCGTACCTCCTTTCATACGTTTAACGATAACGGCGAATGGCTGCAGGTCGACAAGGTTGGCCATGCGTGGACCGCCTACCACACCAGCCGCATGACGACAAACATGTGGCGATGGGCCGGCGTGTCGCCAAACAATGCCCTCATCCTCGGCACGGGCAGCAGCCTGCTCTACATGCTTTCCATCGAATACCTCGATGGCCGTTCTGCTGAATGGGGATGGAGCTGGGGCGATGCAGCCGCCGATATATTGGGCGCTTCGCTGTTTGCCGGCCAGCAACGTTTGTGGAACGACCAACGCATCGGGTTCAAGTTTTCTGCCCACCCCGCGAAGTATGACCAGCCCGACCTCGAGGCAAGGGCGGACAAGCTGTTTGGCCGTTCTTTCCAGGGACGGTTGCTAAAGGATTACAACGCACAAACCTATTGGCTCAGCGCCAACCTTCGTGCTTTTTTGCCGGAAACGAAGATGCCCGGATGGCTGAACCTTTCGTTGGGCTATGGTGCGGAAGGCATGTTTGGCGGATTCGAAAACCTGGCAACAGACAAAAGCGGCGCTGTCGTTTTCGATCGGCGCGACCTTCGTCGCTACCGGCAGTGGTACCTGGCACCCGACATCGACCTGACAAAAATTAAAACCGGCAGTAAGTTGCTCCGTTCCGTTTTTTCTGCGTTCAACTGTGTAAAGATTCCAGCGCCGGCTCTCGAATTTTCAAGGGGAAAATTTAAACTGAAAGCCCTGGCATTCTGAAAAATTCACAAGTTTATATGTTCACGGGTTGACGAGTTAATTTAGTAGCGACACTAACTTGTGAACCGTACTAGAACAACCAGGCGCCGGTGATCTCACCTTCTTTTGTTTCGACCGCGATGTGTTCCTGCAGTGTTGTGGCAATCGTCAGGCCGGCATAATCCGTTTGGATGGGAAAAAGTTTGTGGCTTCGCTCTACCAGGACAAGCGTTTGCAGCTTTTTGGGTGTCGATGCCAAAAATGGCTTCAGGGCAAAAAACATGGTTTTGCCGGTATTGGCCACGTCATCCGCGATGATGATGACTTTATCCTGGAACGAAGCCTGTCCCTCTACCGAAACATCCCGCAGTTCTTTTTTATTTAATTGAATGGTCACAACACTGACCTTCACGGGGACGATCGTTTGCAGTTCGGCGGCAACCGACCGCGCTACGATTTCTCCATTGCCCACGATACCGGCGATGATCAGTTCATTTTCCTCCGTGTTTTGTTCGGCAATTTCCAGCGCCATGCGTTTAATTTTCCGTCGCACCGTTTCTTTATCAAGGATCGAACTCTTTGTTTCTGCAGAAGGCATTTGACTTATTTTTACCGGGCTTAAATTAGCATTATGCAAATCGTGCAACAAATTTTATTTCTCCTGCTTGTCGCTGTCGCTGTCTGGATTTTTGTAAAAAAAGTTGGCTTTATCCGTAAGAACATCAACCTGGGCAGGGATGAAAATTTTGAGCCGCACCCCGATCGCTGGCGCAATGTGTGGCTGATTGCCTTTGGCCAGAAGCGCATGTTCGACAAGCCGCTGGTTGCCCTGTTGCACCTCGCCGTCTATGCCGGTTTTGTTGTGATCAACATTGAAATTTTAGAGATCATCCTCGATGGCCTTTTGGGCACGCACCGTTTGTTTGCGCCGTCGTTGGGAGGGTTTTATTCATTCGTGATTAATTTTTTCGAAGTCCTTGCGTTTCTGGTACTGAGCGCCTGCGTTGTGTTTCTCCTGCGCCGCAATGTTGTTAAGGTAAAACGCCTGAACCAGCAGGAACTCAGTGGCGGCTGGCCACGAAAGGATGCCAATTATATCCTGGCGTTCGAGATTGTGCTGATGTCGCTGTTCCTTCTCATGAATGCATCGGACAAAGCCTTGCAGTTGAAAAACGTCGGGCACTATGCGGAGGTGCAAACGAATTTCCTGGTGTCCGGTTTGCTCACACCGCTTTTTGCAAATTTGGATGCGTCTTCGCTTGTCGGCATTGAACGCGGTGCCTGGTGGCTGCACATTACGGGAATTTTCGTTTTCCTGAACTACCTGCCTTACTCCAAACACTTGCACATCATCCTGGCTTTTCCGAATACGTATTATGCGAGGCTGAAGCCACAGGCCAAAATGGTGAACATGCCCGAGATTCAAAAAGAGGTATTGTATGCCATGCAGCCAGAGACCGTTCCAACCGACGCGGCGCCGGAAGAACACAAGCGCTTTGGTGCCAAGGACGTGACCGACCTGTCGTGGAAGAACCTGCTCGATGCCTATACCTGCACCGAGTGCGGACGCTGCACGCAGCAGTGCCCCGCCAACCAAACCGGAAAACTGCTGTCGCCACGAAAGATCATGATGGACACCCGCGACCGGATGGAAGAAATCGGCAATAGCCGCGAGAAATCCGGCTCCTTGCAGGATGATGGCAAATCGCTTCTCCACGACTACATCACCACCGAAGAATTGTGGGCCTGCACCTCCTGCCAGGCTTGTGTGCAGGTCTGCCCTGTGCTGATTGACCCTTTGCACATCATCAACCAGCTGAAGCGCTACCTTGCCTTGGAAGAGAGCAACCAGCCTTCCGAATGGAATGGGATGTACAGCAACGTGGAAAATAATTTTGCGCCCTGGAAGTTTAGCCCGGACGACAGGGATGCATGGGCCAATAGTTAAGTCAACATTCAAAAGGCAGTCTGCATGTGAAAGATTTCTATTTTTTTTGCCTTTTGAATTCTCCTGATTTTTCTCATCTTTTCCGTTGATGCTTCTCAGCCGGCTACAGGTTCATCTTTTGAACTTTTGCTGCCACTATGCCCCTTGTCGAAGCACCGGTCAGAAAAAAAGAAAACCCTGCCAAAACAACCGTACAGTGTTATCACTGTGGCGAGTCCTGCGACAGGTCAATTGCAGATGACGGCCATTTTTTTTGTTGCGATGGCTGCCGCTTTGTGTATGGACTTTTAAAAGACAACGGTCTTTGCAACTATTATGACCTGAGCAACACGCCGGGTATCAAAGCCAGGGGAAAATTCGCATCGGAAAAATTTGCATTCCTGGACACACCGGAAGTCATACAAAAACTCCTTTCCTTCAGCGACGAAAAGCAAAGCCAGGTCACATTTTACCTGCCGCAGATGCACTGTGCCTCCTGTATCTGGCTCCTGGAAAACCTCCACGCCATTCAACCGGGAATCCTGTTTTCCAAAACCAATTTCCAGCGCAAAGAGGTTTTTATTGCGTTCAGCCATAGCGAAACGTCGCTTCGCAAGGTGGTGGAGCTTTTGGCCTTCATCGGTTACGAGCCAGCCATTAGTCTCAGTGAAGAGGAGGCCAAAAAAGAAAAAAAAGTCAGCCGCAAACAATTTTACAAGATTGGTGTTGTAGGATTTTGCTTTAGCAATATCATGATGCTTAGCTTCCCGGAATATTTTTCGTCCGGCGACATCGCTGAAGGCACGCTCAAACACCTTTTTATTTATCTCAACCTGTTGCTGGCACTGCCGGTTTTCTTTTACAGCGCTTCCGATTTTTTTGTTTCTGCCTGGAAAGGCTTGCAGCAAAAGTGGCTGAACATCGATGCACCGATTGCCCTCTCCATTCTCATCACGTTTTCGCGAAGTGTATACGAAGTGCTTAGCGGCACCGGCGCAGGCTATTTCGACAGCATGAGCGGCATCGTGTTATTCATGCTGGCGGGCCGTTGGTTTCAAAACAAAACCTACGACAGTTTTTCCTTCGACAGGGATTATAAATCCTACTTCCCGCTGGGTATTACCAAAGTGGAGAATGGCACCGAGATTCCTGCCACCATTAGCAGCCTGCGAAAAGACGATCACATCATCGTGCGCCACCAGGAAATGATCCCGGCCGATTCCGTGCTGATTAGCGGTGAGGCAAATATTGATTACAGCTTTGTGTCGGGAGAAAACACACCGGTTGCCAGGAAAAGAGGCGATCTGATTTATGCAGGGGCAAAGCAACTGGGCGGGAGCATTGAATTGCGGGTGATCAAAACGGTCAACCAGAGTTATATCACCCAACTTTGGAACAATAATGATTTTTTTGCCCACAGTAAGAATGGGGAAAAATCTTTCATCCATCCCTGGAGCCGCTATTTTACCGCGGTGCTCCTGGCGGTTGCTGCGGCTGCCGGAATTTACTGGGGAATTGCAGATCCGAAGAATGTACTGCCTGCCATCACGGCTTCGCTGATCGTGGCTTGTCCCTGTTCGCTCCTGCTGTCGGCAACGTTTACGTTTGGCAATATGCTGCGCTATTATGGCAAGAATAAACTTTACCTGAAGAATGCGACGGTGATCGAGTCGCTTGCCCGTGTGAACAACATCGTCTTTGACAAAACGGGTACACTGACCTACACTTCCAACGCGGAGATTGAATTGCTTGGACTGTTGAGCGCAGACGAAATGGCCGCCGTGTATTCGCTGGCAACAGAAAGCGCCCATCCTCTAAGCCGGTTGATCAAGGAACACCTGCTGAAAAAAACAGCCGTATTTGCCCTGCCGGTGGAAGGATTTAAGGAAACAGCCGGGAAAGGCGCAGAAGGGTTCATTAACGGTGTGGCAGTGAAAATCGGTTCCTGCCGTTTTGTAACCGGCTACCATGATTCAAGAGGCGGCAGTGCCGAAGTGTGGGTTGCCGTTGACAACAATGTAAAAGGCTATTTTGCCATTCATAATCTTTACCGGGACGGAGTAAAAGAGATGGTTCGGAAACTGGAAGGATCGGGTTTTTCGCTTCACCTTCTTTCCGGGGACAACAGTGCGGAACAGGAAAAGCTGCGGGCATTTTTTGGAAAAAAAACTCCGATGCTCTTCAACCAGTCGCCGAAGGACAAGCTCGATTATATTAAAAATCTGAAAGAAACGGGAACGGCCAGCGTGCTTATGCTGGGCGATGGCCTCAACGATGCCGGTGCACTAAAGCAAAGCAATGTCGGGATTGCGGTCAGTGAGAACACCAGCCAGTTCACACCGGCATCCGATGCAATTCTTGACAGCAGCAAAGTGGGTATGCTGAATGCCTTTCTCTCCTATGCCCTCGCCGGAAAACGCATTGTGCTGGCAAGCTGGATCATTTCCATCCTTTACAATTTCGTAGGTCTGAGCTTTGCCGTTCAGGCAAAACTGTCGCCGATGGTCGCAGCCACCCTCATGCCGGTAAGCTCGATCACCATTGTCAGTTTTGTGACGGTGGCGACGTCGATCGCGGCAAAGCGCAGGGGGTTGTAAGGCGCTTACGTACCATCGACAGTGGTGTTACTTTGTCCCTGGCATTTTAAGCCAGTTAGCCCATCCGCGGTTTCTTGCGGTAAGGTCAAACGTTAGACGCCGGCCTCTTAAAAATCCCGGCAGGAACGAATCGCGAATCCGTTCTCCTGCACAGAACCTCCATGTCTTGCACAGAATACCAAAACCTGATTGAAGTCATAAATTCTTTTGATACACCTCAGCACCACCCCTGGAGCGGAAAAATACTTTTGCGTCTACAATATTTTTTATGAGTGTCATTATTGTTCTTGTCATCATCAGCGTCATTGTAGCCGGCTCCTTCCTGGCGGCTTTTATCGTATCGGTGAAAAAAGGGCAATACGACGACGACTATACGCCATCCGTGCGAATGCTTTTCGACGATAACGTCACCGAAAACAAAACGTCAAATTAAATACGAACACATGCTGCAACAAACATCGCTCGACCCCAAGGTTGTACACGCCAAAGCAAGGGCCGGCAACCTGGAAACATTTTACTACGACAATGCCATTGTGCGCAACTTTGCCTTTGCCACCATTATTTGGGGCGTGGTGGGTATGCTGGCCGGCTTGTGGGTTGCCCTACAGCTGGTTTTTCCAACGGTGCTGAACCTCGGCCCCTGGCTCAACTTTGGACGCCTGCGTCCGTTGCATACCAATGCAGTCATCTTTGCCTTTGTGGGCAACGGGATTTTCATGGGTTACTATTACTCGCTGCAACGCCTGCTGAAAACAAGGATGTACAGCGATAAACTGAGCAAAATCCATTTCTGGGGCTGGCAGGCCATCATTGTTGCTGCAGCCATCACCTTGCCGCTTGGCTTTACGTCGGGTAAAGAGTACGCGGAACTGGAATGGCCGATCGATATTGCCATTACCGTAATCTGGGTAGTGTTTGGCTGGAACATGTTTGCCACCATCCTGAAGCGCCGTGAAAGACACCTGTACGTTGCCGTATGGTTTTACATAGCGACGTTTATTACGGTGGCCGTTTTGCACGTGGTCAACTCCATCGAGCTGCCGGTCGGCTTTTTCAAAAGCTATCCCGTGTACGCCGGTGTGCAGGATGCCCTGGTGCAGTGGTGGTATGGTCACAACGCGGTGGCCTTCTTTCTCACGACTCCCTATCTGGGCTTGATGTATTACTTCCTGCCGAAAGCGGCCAACCGTCCGGTTTACTCGTACAAGCTTTCCATTATCCACTTCTGGGCGCTGATCTTTATTTATATCTGGGCCGGTCCGCACCACTTGCTCTACTCCGCCCTTCCCAACTGGGCACAGTCGCTGGGCATTGTATTTTCCTTTACCCTCATCTTTCCGAGCTGGGGCGGTATGATCAACGGTTTGCTGACACTTCGCGGCGCCTGGGACAAAGTGCGTGAAGATGTCGTACTGAAGTTCATGGTGGTGGCCGTTACCGCCTATGGTATGGCAACATTTGAAGGCCCCATGCTTTCGTTGAAAAGCATCAATGCCATCTCCCACTTTACCGACTGGACCATTGCCCACGTACACGTTGGCGGTTTGGGCTGGAACGGCATGCTGACCTTTGGTATCCTTTACTGGCTGATCCCGAAAATCTTCCGCACCCCGCTTTATTCCAAAAAGCTGGCGAGTGTTCACTTCTGGATTGCAACCCTGGGTATCCTGTTTTATGCCATTCCCATGTACGTGGCCGGTTTCATGCAGTCGAGCATGTGGAAAGAGTTTACGCCAAGCGGCCAGTTGAAATATTCCTTCCTCGAAACGGTGACTTTCATGAAGCCTTTCTACGCCGTTCGTGGCTTTGGTGGAACGCTGTTCGTCGTAGGCGCCATCATCATGATGTATAACCTGTTTAAAACGGTGGCGCAGGGCAAGATTGTGGCCAACGAGGCGGCTGAAGCTCCCGCACTGGAAAAAGAATATGTCAAACACCAGGGCGAACACTGGCACCGCTGGATTGAAAGAAGGCCGACACCCCTGCTGGTAATGACCCTGATCGTGATCCTGATCGGTGGTGCGGTGGAAATGATCCCGACGTTTATGGTAAAGTCCAATATTCCGACTATTGCCAGCGTAAAGCCGTATACACCGTTGGAACTGCAGGGACGTGATATCTACGTGCGGGAAGGTTGCTACACCTGTCACTCGCAGATGATCCGCCCCTTCCGCAGCGAAACGGAACGTTATGGCGAATATGCCAAGGCCGGCGAATTTGTGTACGATCATCCCTTCCAGTGGGGTTCCAAAAGAACCGGTCCGGACTTGAGTCGCGAAGGTGCCGGTAACAACAAAAAATCCGACACCTGGCACTTCAACCATATGGACGATCCGCAATCGATTTCGACGGGTTCGGTGATGCCCTCCTATTCATTCCTGATCGACAACAAGCTGGATACATCTACCACGGCTGCCAAGATCATTGCGATGCAAAAGCTTGGGGTGCCCTACGAAAAAGGGTATGAATTGGTTGCGAACCAGGATCTGCAAAAGCAAGCCGCAGAAATCGCTGCCAGCCTGAAAAAAGACAATATCCAGGTGAAGCCGGATAAGGAGATCCTGGCCATCATTGCTTACCTGCAACGCCTGGGAACTGATATCGGTAAAAACAAACAAACAGCGCAAAACAATTAAGTCAAACGTGAAACGTCAAACGTCAAACAAACGTGATCCCCGGAAGTGTGTTTTCCTCAGCCCCACGTCTCACGTTTGACGTTTCGCCAACTATAACCGCCATGCTCAAATACATCAAAAACTACGCAGACTCCATCAAGGGCATCGATGTGTACCCGATCATCTCCCTGTTCATTTTCGTGCTGTTCTTCATTGCTGTCATCTATTACGTTCGGAAAATGGACAAGCGCCGTGTAGAAGAAATGAAAAACATGCCACTAGACCTGGATGCCGAAACCACTCTTCCTCTTCACACCGTAAAACAAGCCTGATTGTATGAGAACAAACACAAAACGTATTTTCTGTTTCCTGGGGGTGTTGGGTGCCCACGTGGCCGCACTGGCACAGGAGAAAACCGTTTCAAACCCGCTGGTAGATGACAGTTTCAACGGAACAGCCTGGGGCCTGGGCATCCTTCTTCTCTTTGGCTTTCTCGGCCTCGTGTTCGTGATGCGCAAGTTTGGCAGCCTGGGCACGGAAGAAAAACCTGCGACGTCCTTCCGGCAGTGGTGGTCCAACCTCGACGCAAGGCTGTTCACCAAAGCCATCCCGTTAGAAAAAGAAGCGGACCACTTGCTGGACCACGATTACGACGGCATCCGCGAACTGGACAACTCGTTGCCGCCCTGGTGGAAGTATGGCTTCTATGTCACCATTGGTGTAGCGATATTTTACTTGTTTCGCTTCCACGTGTGGAACACCGGTCCGACACCGGAGCAGGAATACCAGAAAGAAATGGCCGTGGCCGCAAAGCAGATCGAAGAATACCGCAAGAAAGCTGGTGATATTGTGGATGAGAAAACGGTTACGATGGCCGATGCGAAAGGAATTGCCGAAGGACAAAAGATTTTTCAAAGCAACTGTTTCGCCTGCCACGGCGCAAAAGGCGAAGGTGGTGTTGGTCCCAACCTCACCGACAGTTACTGGCTGCACGGCGGCACCATCAACGACGTGTTTAAAACCATTAAATACGGTGTTCCTGACAAGGGAATGCAGGCCTGGGAAAAAACCTATTCCCCTTCGCAAATCAAAGCCCTTGCCAGTTATATCAAAAGTTTAGCCGGCACCAACCCGCCCAACGCAAAAGCCCCGCAGGGTGATCCGTTCGACGAAAAGAATAATGGTCCAAAAGCGGCTCCCAAAGACTCAACAACGAACGTCGCAAAACGATAAAAACGAAAACGAAACACTCGATGGAAACAAAAACCGGGACATATCAAAGCGTGACGACAAAGAAGGCCGTGATCATGGATCAATCGTTCCGGGACTCTGTTGCCACTATCAATGCGGAGGGCAAGCGCAATTTTCTTTTTCCCAAAAAGCCAAAGGGTAAATTGTACAACCTGCGTACGGCCATCTCGCTGGTATACCTGGCTGTCTTTTTTACCCTTCCCTTTATAAAAGTGGACGATGAGCCATTGTTTCTTTTCAATGTACTGGAAGGAAAGTTTATCCTCTTTGGCCAGATCTTCTGGCCGCAGGACTTTTTCATTTTCGCGGTCGGTTTGCTCGCCTTCATGGTCTTTATCGTGGTGTTTACCGTGGTCTTTGGCCGTGTGTTTTGCGGGTGGGTTTGTCCGCAGACCATTTTCATGGAAATGGTCTTCCGTAAAATCGAATACTGGATCGACGGCGATGCACAGCAACAAAAGCGCCTGAAAGCAATGCCCTGGAATGCATTCAAGATCCGCAAGAGGGCAACAAAGATTGCTGTGTTTTATGCGATCGCTTTCCTGATCGCCAATTTCTTTCTTTCCTACGTCATTGGCATAGACAACGTCCTGAAAATGGTAAAAGACGGCATTGGTGCTCACCCGGTGACGTTTTCCACGTTGATTGGCTTTGCGACCGTTTTCTTCTTTGTGTACTACTGGTTTCGCGAACAGGCCTGCCTGGTGGTTTGTCCCTACGGACGGCTGCAAGGCGTTTTGCTGGATAAGAAATCAATGGTTGTGGCGTACGACTATGTGCGTGGAGAGCCGAGGGGAAAACTGAAAAAAGCGCAGATCGATCTGTCCCAGGGTGATTGCATCGACTGCCTGGCTTGCGTTCGTGTTTGTCCTACCGGCATTGATATCCGCAATGGCACGCAGCTCGAGTGCGTCAACTGCACGGCCTGCATTGATGCCTGCGACGACATCATGACGAAGATTAACAAGCCTCTGGGCCTGATCCGCATCGACAGCGAGGAGAATATCCAGCATGCCAAAAAGAACCGTTTCAACTGGCGGGTTGCGGCCTATTCGTCTGTCCTGGTGCTGCTGGTCGGTTTCCTGGCCTTCCTGGTCATAAGCCGGAAAGATGTAGATGCAACGGTGCTTCGCACTCCCGGCCAGATCTTCCAGACTCAGCCCGATGGCCGCATTTCAAATTTGTACAGCATCAAGCTGGCGAACAAAACAAGAAAGGACATCCCCATCCGGCTCGAGCTGGAAGACATCGATGGCGAAATTACCGTCATTGGTAATGCCCTTGTTGTGCCCAAAGAAAGCCACTTCCAATCGCCATTTTTTGTGAAGATTCATCCAGCTAAAATTGAACGCCGCAAGACCAAAATCAGGATCGCCGTGTACCAGGGCAAGAGGCGGCTCGAAACAAGCGAAACGACATTTTTGGGACCGGGAGGTTGAGCGTAGATATTGGATATTGGGATATTGGTTATTTAGATATTGTGATATCGAAAAGAGAAAACGAGGCTGTAAAAACATCAGACATTAAACATCAAACAGTACACCATGCGTATCAGTTGGGGATATAAAATTTTTATCGCGTATTCGCTCTTTGCTGCGGGCATTCTTTTTCTGGCCTACAAAGCCAGCCGGCAAAATTTCGACCTGGTGACGGAAAATTATTACGATGCCGAATTAAAATACCAGGATGTGATCGACCAGAAAAGCAACGTGGCGGTTTTGTCGGAGGCACCAAGAGTTTCACATACGTTGAAGACCGTTAGTCTACAATTGCCGGCGGAGTTTGCGAACAAATCTGTACGGGGGGAAATGTACCTGTACCGTCCATCTGATGCCGGTAAGGACATCCGGAAGAACTTTTCCACGCAGGATGGTTTTTACCAGTTGGATCTTGGTAAAGACCTCTCCGGCGCTTACGAGTTGAAACTTTCCTGGGAAGCTGGCGGCAAGCGATTTTATCATGAAAAACGGCTCTTTTTTTAAACTGTCATGAGTCCTTCCGAGATCATACCGCTTGCATTTGTCATGGGTGTCGTGGGCAGCCTGCACTGCCTGGGCATGTGCGGTCCGATTGCGATGGCCCTGCCGATGGGAAACCGCACCACGGCCGGACGGTTGTATGGCGGAATTCTTTACAACTTCGGACGGGTGCTGACCTACACCTGGATCGGACTGGTGTTGGGTCTGACGGGAGGCTTCCTCACTACGCCTGGCGTGCAAAGCAGTATTTCCATTTTTTTTGGCGCGGCAATCCTGCTTTACCTGCTGCTTCCATCCGGGCTGAAAACGACGGTGGGAAAAAAGACCCCGGGCTTTCTTCTCGCACTTCGGCGGCAGTTGGGCAAGCTGCTTTCTACGCAGACCAACAGTTCTTATTTCGGCATTGGTTTGCTCAATGGCCTTCTCCCCTGTGGCATGATCTACCTGGCGCTGGCATCCTCGTTTCTTGCCGGAGGTATATTGAAAGGTGGTTTGTTCATGCTCTCGTTTGGTGCCGGAACATTTCCCGCCATGCTGGCCGCGGTCTTTTTTGGAAGTTTTATCAACCAGCAGGTGCGGCTGAAACTTCGCAAAGCAGTGCCTGTTTTTCTCGCCTGCATGGCGGCGTTGCTGGTGTTGCGGGGATTAAATCTTGGCATACCGTATCTCAGTCCTTCCCTGCCACAGGATACGGCGGCGGTGGAAACCACCTGTCATTAAATGCTATTAATGACTTATTCATTTTGCCGAAACCGCTTTCGGATCGCTTCCACTTCCTCTTCACGAAGGGTTGCTGTTTTCTTCAGGACATTCATGAAATAAGCCACTTCTTCTTCGCTGGCGGGACATCCCGAATTTTTTCCCGGTTTGTATTGCGAATCGAAAAGCACGGTCCCGTTTTTATCCAAAACAAACCAATAGGGAATGCCCTGGCCTGATGCGCCGTGTTGTGTCAAAAATTCAAGCGCACCGGGGTTTTCCAGGTATTTTTTCCCCGGCGATTCATAAACTGTCAGGTGAGCAATCACATAATTGCGGTCAATGGCTTCTTTTATTGTTCGGTCAGCCAGCGATGAATCCATTTTGCGGCACCAGCCGCACCAGGAGGCATGAAAAATCAACAAGACGTTTTTCTGTTCAACCGACGCTTTTGCCAGTGCCGGTTTTAATACGTCGGTTGCGGCTGGCTTATTTTCCTGCGAAAAAACCGGCAACATGCTCGTCAGCAGCAGTAGCAATGCAAGAATCTTCATACAGCGAATTGCTTAAAATTAAACGAAAGCTTGCCTATTTTGGCTATTCAAAAACGGGTTATGAAAAAGCTCTTCCTCCTGCCACTGTCTTGTCTTGTTGCTTTCCTGCTCGGTGCCAAAACTCCATCGGGCAAGACAATGCCTGTTGCCATTGCCGACACGCCACGCATGAAACAATACTGGCTGGTTTTTTTGCTGAAAGGAGCCAACCGTTCGCAAGACAGCCTGACTGCAGAAATGATCCAGGAAGGACACATGGCCAACATCCGTCGCCTGGCCAGGGAAGGTTCGTTGATCATGGCCGGGCCCATGGGATACGACAAAGACCTTCGCGGCATTTTTATTTTGGATGCAATTGATTCTGCATCTGCCGCTTCACTCATCAACACCGACCCGGCTGTCAAAAGCGGACGACTGCGTTTTGAAATCCATCCCTGGTGGACACAAACGGGAACCTATATTTTCAAGTAAACGACTTCTGTACCGGGATTAATCGGTCGAGTAGGAAAAGTGGGAATTATCTGGGTGAGTTTCTAGAGGTTGGAATGTTGCACCGCAAACTATTTATCCTAAAAATCCCATCCATCCCACGAATCCCGGTTCAGAGAATTTATTTCGTCGCAAACACCTGCGTCCAGTAATCGCCAACCCTTGCGACCGCCATTTCCTTAAACGCCTTGTTCATGATGTTTTTGCAATGTCCCGGGCTCTGTATCCATCCCCTGACCACTTCCTTTTCGCTGCGATAGCCAAAAGCAATGTTTTCGCCATAGGTGCGCCAGTGATAGCCCGTGTTATCGATGCGGTCGCCGGCCCTGCTGCCATCCTGTGCCGCATGTGCAAAGTAATTGTTACCGGCCATGTCGCTGCTATGCACCAGGGCCGCCTGTTCCAGTTGGCTGTTCCAATTTAAGGCAGGCGCTGCCGGGTACCAGGCGTCGCCGCAGCGGCAACCTTTTTTACGGGTTTCATTGATCAACTGTAGCAGGAGTGTTTTATTGATGGGTGCAGGATCTTTACCGGGAAGAACGGGATCTTTTACCGGGGAAAGTGAATGAAGTGAAAGAAAAAGAGGAAGCAAAACAGCTAAGGGTGCCATAACCTGTTTTTTACCGTTAAAACTCCGCTTTCCCCGTTTTATTGCGGCCTGGCCGTTAAAGAAGTTTGAAGAAACGCAACGAAGAAGACGGTCAGTTTCCCAGATATGTCTTCATCTCGCCGGCGTATTGCCTGGCCACATCCGTGGCTGCTTCAGCAAAATCGTCGCCACCGGACGCATAGATGATGGCACGACTGGCATTCACCAAAATGCCGCAGTCGCTAGTCATGGCCTTTTCTGAAATATCCTTCAGGCTTCCCCCCTGTGCTCCCACGCCGGGCACGAGGTAAAAATGATTGGGCGTGAGCCGGCGGATATTGGTAAACTCTTCCGAGCGGGTGGCTCCCACAACAAACATCAGGTTGCCCTCGTTGCCCCAGGTTGCCGCTGTCTGCATCACCCGTTCGTATAAAAATTCGGTTTGATGGGAAGAAGGATCCGGAGACGACCCGCCGGTTTGTTTCCCTGCATTTTCCTGTGGCCAAAGCCGGCGAAGCTCGAAATCCTTTGCACCGGGATTTGAGGTTAGGCCCAGCAGGATGGTCCATTTGTCGCTGAACTCCAGGAATGGTTTTACGCTGTCTTCTCCCATGTACGGCGCAACGGTGACAGCATCGAAGTGCAGGGTTTCGAAAAAAGCCCTGGCGTATTGCGACGAGGTATTGCCGATGTCGCCGCGCTTGGCATCCGCGATGGTAAAATGGTTGCGTGGGATATAGTTTACCGTTTCTTCCATCACCTCCCAGCCTTTCACGCCATGGGCTTCATAAAAAGCCGTGTTGATCTTGTAGCCAACGCAAAAGTCTTTTGTTGCATCGATGATGGCCTTGTTAAAAGCCAGCATGCCGGCTGTCGACCGGTCGAATTGCTGGGGGAGTTTTGCGGGATCGGTATCGAGACCGACAAGTAAATACGAGCCTTTCTGGTAAATCTGCTGAACGAGTTCCTGCCTTGTCATGCCGCAAATGTAACGATGGCTTTTTTTACGATCTGTCCAAACTGCCACACTTCTTCGAACGTGTTGTACAAACCAACAGGAGCCACACGGATCACGTCCGGTTCCCGCCAATCGGCAAACACCCCTTCTGCTGAAAGCTGCGCAAAAACCTCGCGGCCATTCTTCACGGCCAGTGAAACCTGGCAGCCTTTTTCGGACCTGTTGCGCGGCGTGAAAATCCGCACGGAATTCGGCGGCATGTCCCGGATTATGTCGTCCAGCACAAACCACAGGTAGTCGTTCAGCCGGTTGTTCTTGGCAACGACATTTTCAAAACCGGCTTCTTCAAAAATGGACAGCGCTGCCCTGTGTGCGGCATAGAGCAAGGGCGACGGCGTGCTCAGTTGCCAGCCTTCCGCAGAAGCTTCGGGGTCGAAGTCCTTTTCCATCAGGAACTGCGTTGCTTTTTTATTTCCCCACCAGCCGGCAAAGCGGTTCAGTGACGAATCCGTGTGATAGCGTTCGTGTATGAAGGCGCCGCCAATTCCGCCGGGACCGGAATTCAAATATTTGTAACTGCACCAGCAGGCAAAATCGGCGTCCCAGTTGTGCAATTGCAGGGGAACGTTGCCGACGGCATGTGCCAAATCGAAACCGGCTTTGGCACCGGCAGCATGCGCTGCTTTGGTAATACTCTCCATATCGAACACCTGCCCCGTGTAGTAATTGACTCCTCCCCAGAAAACAAGCGCCAATTCTTCTTTATGCCGGTCGATGGCCGCCAGGATATCCTCGTGGCGGATCAATGAATCTCCCTCCCGTGGCTGCACTTCCACAATGACATCGGCTGGATTCAGGCCGCGTTGCCTGACGTGGGTGGCTAGCATGTACTGGTCGCTGGGAAAAGCCTTTGCCTCACAAAGAATTTTCGTTCGCCGGCCGGTGGGCTGGTAAAAGCTCACCAGCATTAAATGAAGATTGACGGTTAGTTGGTTCATGGCTACGACTTCGTGCGACTGCGCACCGACCATCGTTGATAAAGAGGGTGTGAGTTGCCGGTGAAATTCCAGCCAGGGTTTTTCGCCCATGAAAAACCCCTCCACACCGAAGCGGCTCCACTGATCCAGCACCTCGCGGATAGCGCCGGCCGTTTGTTTGGGCTGCAGCCCCAGCGAATTCCCGAGGAAATAAATGGCGTCCCTGTCTTTGTGCCGCGGAATGATGAATTGTGAGCGAAACTGCCGGAGCGGGTCTTCCTTATCCAGTTGCCGGGCAAAGGCCTGGTTGTTTTGAAAATCCATGTTGTACAAATTAAATGGAGCCGGTTCGTCCCCCGTCAACGGGGATGCTGGTACCGTTGACATACGCAGCCGCAGGTGTTGCCAGGAAAGCCGCCACGGCAGCTACTTCTGCTGCTTCGCCAAATCGTTGGGCCGGCACTTCCGCCATCATCTTTTTTTCCACGATTTCTTTCGGCACGTCTTCTTTTTCGGCAATGCTGCCGATCAGCGAATCGAGCCGCCCCGTTCGTGTAAAACCGGGAAGGACGTTATTGACCGTAATCCCGTATTGACCGAGTTCGTTGGCCATCGTCTTCGCCCAGGAAGCCACAGCGCCGCGGATGGTGTTGGAGACGCCGAGGTCTTTAAGCGGTATTTTAACCGAGGTGGAAATGATATTGATAATGCGGCCATACCCTTCGTTTTTCATGCCTTCCATCACCGCCCGTGTAAGGATATGGTTGGTGATAAGGTGCTGCTGGAAGGCTGTCAAAAATTGCTCTTCCGTTGCTTCAATGATGGGTCCTGCTTTGGGGCCGCCGGAGTTATTGACCAAAATGTGCACAGGTCCCTGTGCAATGATGGACCGGATCAATTCCCTTGTCGTCGGTTCATCGTTAAAGTCAATCGCATGGTAACTGTGGATCTGGCGGATCGATGTATCCAACTGTGAAGCGGCAATTCGTAAATTTTCTTCGTTCCGTGCCAGCAGGATGCAGTTGGCACCCATCAGGGCCAGTTCTTCGGCAATGGCATAGCCAATTCCCTGGCTGCTTCCGCAAATGACTGCATTCCGTCCGTCGAGTGATAGGTTCATCTTTCCATTCAATTTTATAAGGTGAAAAATCCGTTGACAGCCGTAGGTCTTAGGTCGAAAACAATGTAGCCGCTCGTTTTTGCATTTCTGCTGCCACAGCCTGCGCCTCTGCGTCCTGTTTATTTAAATGCCCAATGATGTTGTGGTAGCTTTCCGCATCGCGGTTCTGGCTTAGCTTGAAAACAGTGTCCAGTTCCTGCACATTCACTTCAAAGGCAACGATGGCCTTTTGCAGGCGGCTGCGGTAGTCGACCGGTAAATTGTCGTACACCGTTGCCGAATCAGGATTATTCTTTTCAAAATGGAGGCTTGTTTTTTTCAACATGTCAACAAGCGCTTCCTCGTCGAGAAACGAAAGATTGCCTCTGGCATGCACCGACATATAGTTCCAGGTAGATGCCTGGTGCGGATTGCTGTACCAGGTGGCGCTGACATAGGTGTGAGGGCCGGTGAATACGCAAAGTACCTGCGGATTGGCAACTATGGCCCTGTGGTGATCCGAGTTTCGCATCATGTGACCCGTTAGGTAAAGCCTGCCTTCCCGCTCGTCGATGAAAACAGGGATTTGCGTAGCCACGGGCTTTCCGTCTTCATCGCAGCCGGCAATCAATGCAAACGGGTGTTTTTGGATAAACTCCAAAACGACAGTTTTGTCGCTTTCTTTAAAATAGGGAAGATTGTACATAGGCTTGTTTACTTCGTGGCGTTTTGTTCGTCCTGCATGAAGAGAAGCAGTTTGCGCAGGTCTTCTTCGCTGGAAAAATCAACCGTATTTTCTTTCAGATATTGCTGAAGCTTTGGCTGCTTTTTGCCAAAAATATCCTGTATGTTTTTCTTGTTCGCCGGCTTGAAATGATTGAACTGGTCACCGATGTAAAAAAGGTTGTAGGAAGAAAGTGTGACGACTTCTTTTGCCACCAGGTCGTTAAAGACGTTGGCCGAACTGATCCTGTCGTAGGCATCAATGGAAGCACTGGACACTTCGCCAAATCCGCCGACCTTTTGTTTGTTGGTAAACGAAAAGTATTTTTTGTTTGCCAGTTTCAGCCCGTTGTAATTGGCCAGCAGTTTCAAATAACCTTTGTCGTAATAAAACACGTCTTTGTTGATTACGATCGACTGGATATTTCCTTCATCGGCAATGCCCAATGTGTCGCCTTTTTGATCGATAAATTGCATGTCGCCAAAAAGCGCATTGTAATTGAGTTTGGCCGTTGAAAATTTATCGCCTTTTAGATAAACCTTGCCTTCCGTAAAGTCCGGGTAGGAATAAATCTCCTCTTTGGGGATCACCTCCAGAAACTTTTCACCCGGGTTGATCTTGTAGATTTTACGCTGCGAAAAACCAGCAAGGCACAGGAAGCAAAAACCAACGATGCAGGCTGTTGTGCGAAGTAAAGCAGTTGTCATTGTAGAAATTTTGTAAAGTGAATATACACTTTACTCTTCAATCACTTCCGCCACCTCTTCGCCTTTCATATGCGCATTGCGCATGGAAACGCTGCGTGCCACGATGCCTGCAAATTCCGCGAATGCACTTTTGGTGATCTCGTCGTCGCTCATCATGATGGGTATACCGATGTCGCCGCCTTCGCGAATTCCCTGCACCAACGGGATCTGGCCCAGGAAGGGCAAATCATATTCTTCCGCCAGGCGCTTGCCGCCTTCTTTTCCGAAAATATAATATTTGTTGTCGGGCAGTTCCTGCGGCGTGAAATAGCTCATGTTTTCAACCAGGCCAATAATGGGTACGTTCAGTTGCGCCTGGCTGAACATGGCGATGCCCTTCTTGGCATCGGCAAGGGCAACATCCTGCGGTGTTGTTACAACGACTACTCCGGTCACGGGTGCGGTCTGCATCAGCGTCAGGTGAATGTCGCCGGTTCCGGGCGGCATGTCAATCACGAGGTAATCCAGTTCGCCCCAGTTCACGTCGGTGATGAACTGGCGGATAGCGCTGCTGGCCATCGGACCGCGCCAGACAACGGCATTTTTTTCATCGACCAGCAGCCCGATGCTCAGGAGCTTGAGTCCGTAACGGTCCAGCGGAACGATCATGGCTTTGTCGTTAATATTGGTCATCATGGGCCGTTCACCGCGAACGCCAAACATGATGGGCACACTGGGGCCGTAAATGTCCGCATCCAGCAAACCCACCTGTGCACCGCCCTGGGCCAGGGCCAGGGCGAGGTTGGCCGATACCGTGCTTTTGCCGACGCCGCCCTTGCCGCTTACCACGGCAATGATGTTTTTTACACCGGGCAGGACGTTGCTTTTATCGGCACGGATGGTGGTCGTGCTGGAATCAAACTTGACATTGACGACAGTATTGCTGTAGCTATTTTTTATGGCCTTGATACAGTCGTTTTTGATCAATTCTTTCAGGGGACAGGCGGGTGTTGTCAGCACAACGGTAAAGGAAATATAATTGCCTTCGATTTCGATATCGCGAATCATATTCAGGGTGACGAGGTCTTTTTTCAGGTCCGGCTCCTGCACTGTGCTTAACGCATTTAGTATATCTTGTTGTGTCATTTGTGGCTTTTGTTAACGAAAGCGCAAAGTTAACCCAAAGGAAGTTCCGCCGGAAGGACATTCCACACAGCAGACTATTTTTGAAGAGATGAAAAAAGCGCTACCCCTTTTCTTTATACTGAGTTTTTTGCTGCACAAGCAGGCCAGTGCCCAGTTTGAAACAGTAAAAGATTCGGTTGTCCAGCTTTATGGTATTGTGATGACAGCCGACAGCCTGGTTGGCATTCCCGCTGTCAGTGTATCCATCCGCGGAACAAACCGCGGTACCATCACCAACAACCAGGGCGTTTTTTCCATTGTTGCATTGAAGGGCGATGTCGTGGAGTTTACCCACGTCAGCTTCAAGCCCAAGACGGTGACGATTCCCCGCAACATCGAAGGCAACCAATACAATATTGTGCAACTGATGGTGGAGGATACGTTTTACCTCCCGGCCACAATCATCCGTCCCAAGCCATCTGCCGAGCAATTTGCCCGCGATTTTGCCAGCACCAAAGTACCCGACGACGACATTGAAATTGCCCGCAGAAACAACGATGCAGCCAAGCGGCGGATATTGATGGAAAACACACCGATGGACGGTGGCGGTGCCGTGGCCATGCAGTTCCGCAACATAGCCAATAAAGCCACTTACCGGGGACAGATGCCGCCGATGAACATTTTTAACCCGGCCGCCTGGTCGGAGTTTATCAAGGCCTGGAAGCGCGGCGATTTCAAAAACAAGAGCCAGTAGGACAAGGTAATTAGCAATCAGCTCTTAGTTTTCAGCAGCCAGCAGCAGCGGGAATATGTTTTGCCCGGCACGACAGGCAGTCACGTGCAAAATATCCGAATATCCAATATCTAATTCTCTCTATACAATTTCCATCAGAAAAACTGCCTATCCGATTATCGCTTCAATAACACAGGGTTTATTTTGCAGAGCAAATTTCTGTTAAACAACAGAACCTTATCATTGGCCCAAAATTGGTTGCCACAATTTTGCACAAACGGGCCTGATGAAAAAAATCGTCTTCATCTTTTGTTTATTCACAGCAGCAAAATGGTCTTCGGCGCAAAAGATCGAAAGCATTTACTTTAATCTCTATACCGATAGCCTCAAAAAAGGGTATTTTAATTACATCAATGTCGACGGCAAAACTGCCGACGGCAAATGGCTGCCGCTGACAACAACGGATGTGATGTTTTCCGCAAACAACGATTCCTGTCTCCGTTTCCAGAATAACGACCTTTTTATCGACAGCGCCTATGCCAGGGAAACAGTTACGGTAAAAGCCGTATTGAAGAACAATCCCGCGGTCTGGAAAGAAGTGACGATCTACATACGGAAAAGGGGTTTCGATGAACCCCTGAAAACCAACCGGGAAATTTTGGACGAGATGAGCCGCCAGCCGGCGAGGAAGAAGAACAAAGAGCAATAAGCAATCAGCAAAAAGAGGTTGATATTTTTACCATCCTTCCCGTTGCCGATTGCTTCTTCCCTTTTTGGCTATTGACAACGACTACATTTTTTTCGCGTCTTCCAGAAACTTCGCCAGGCCGATATCGGTTAACGGATGTTTCAGCAAGCCGAGGATCGATTCGAGCGGGCAGGTGCACACATCGGCGCCCAGTTCTGCGGCCCTGACTATGTGGTTGGAATTGCGGATCGAAGCGGCGAGGATTTCTGTTTTGAAGCCCTGTACAGCAAAAATATTGGCGATCTGTGCAATCAGGTCCATCCCGTCCCAGCCGGTATCATCGATGCGGCCGATGAACGGAGATACATAGGCAGCGCCAGCCTTTGCTGCCAGGATAGCCTGGCCGGCAGAAAAGACCAGGGTGCAGTTGGTGCGGATGCCGTTGTCGGTAAACCATTTGATGGCTTTCACGCCGTCTTTGATCATTGGCACCTTTACCACGATATTCGGGTGAATGGCGGCCAGCTTTTTCCCTTCTTCAATGATGGTATTGAAATCGGTTGTCAGTACTTCGGCGCTGATGTCGCCGTTTACCATTTCGCAGATGGTTTTATAGTGCTGGTTGATGGCCTCTTCGCCGCGGATGCCCTCTTTGGCCATCAGCGAAGGATTGGTGGTTACACCATCGAGTATTCCGAGTTCGTTAGCTTCTTTGATCTGCGCAAGGTTCGCCGTATCAATAAAAAATTTCATTGTCGATTGAATATTTAAGATTGAAAATTGAAGATTATTGATCTTCTTCCTTTTCCAGCTTGATTCTGGTGGCCGCTAAAATACGTGTTAATTCGTCTGCTTCTGTTCGCAGGCGTTCTGTTTTTTCGGATGGGACTAAGTTTAAATCATTTATTGCCTCCAACCAAAACAGCGACTCATCTATTTCTTCAAAAGCAATACTGATTTTTGCTTTGAACGCTTTTTTTGATTGCCCCTTGCAGGCGGCGCGGTAGTTGGCTGCGGCAGAAAAACCTGAACGCAAAAGCTGGTCTTGGATAATCCGGGAAATCTTTTTGGGTGGAAGGGCCTCGCAGAGTGGAACAAGGCGGTAAGCGAAGGGTTTAAATCGTTTTTGCAGATCTTCTGAAGTCATCAGCTTGAAGTTTTATACCTATTAAATATAAAATCTTCAATCCTTAAATAAAAAAGTGGCAGGCTACTTACATCGCACCGCTACAACCGCCTACCCTTGCTACCTTCCGGTCCTGGGGGAGTTCAGCAGGAGCTGGCCGTATAAGACCTGCCGGTGCAAATATAGGAGTCTTTGTTTTATGTTTTTAGTTTACAGTTCTTAAGGTGAAAAAATTTTCCAAATAGTCACCTCTCTCCTGCGAAAGACTCAAAACGATGAACGTTTACCGCTGGAAAACCGAATTCAGGCTGGCAAAGCCAATGCACTCGTCGGCGCGGGCACCAAAAGGACGATAATAAACAAGAACGGTGTAGTTGTTCTCGGTGCTCCAGATATTTCCTTCTGTCTGGCTGAAATCCACCATACCCCCGTTCATGGGTTTGGATGCATAGAGGTAATTGTAATAGCCCTGTTTAAGAAACAACGTTTTTTCATAGACGCCCTTTTCCGGGTTGAAGTGCATCAGCCCTGTTGTGTCGGAAGCCCAGTTGGTCATCTCGCCGAAAATGTAGACATCACTTCCTTCGATCGGCCGCTTGTTCGGCGGAACGAACGTAAAATGCGTGAAAGCGTAGTCGCCCTGCCAGAATGGGTTGATGCTTTCGTATGATTCGATAGTGAAACTGCCGTCGAGGTCGCGGTAAAAAATATAGGGCTGGCCGTTGCGGCTTCCTTCTGTTTTTACATAGACGTTCACGGAATCGCTCCGGTTGTCGAGCACCTCCATGCGATCGCTGCGAAGGCGGAGGCTGCGCATGTCGAGCCAGCGAAACTCCCGTGCGGCTTCCATACCGGTGATGGCTTCATCGCTGTATTCAAAATATTTTCCCCGCCAGATGGTGGGCCGGTCCATAAATAGTGAGGTCTGCCAGTTTTGATTTTGCAGCACCACCACTTTCATATCCGATGGACTGAGAACGTTGATGCGCGGATCGGTTTGAATAGCCAACTGCAGCTTCTGCCCTGTTCGAAATAAGGTGGCGTTAAACGGCTGCTGCACCTGGGCGGAGATTTGCGCCAGGTTGTTTACCACCACGAACCGTTTGGTAAAAGCAAGCTGCGTGGTGTCGTTGTTCAGGTACACTTTCAGCAAATAATTCCCGGCGCGGCTTGGGCTGCTGTTGCGGTCGGGTAGCGTAGCCTGGTAGTGCACATAGTGCGTCGTGGCCAGCGACGAATTGCGGTACGTTGTAATCCGGGTAGATTGGAAACCGCGTGTATACTCAAAGCTTGTCAGCATGCTGGGCGACCAGTCCGCATTGCACAACTGAAATGAATAATAATAATTGCTGACACGGGTGTTGAGCTCATCGAATTCCAGTTGCAGTTGGTCGCCACTGTTCAACTGCAGTACCGGGAAGGAGGTCTGGTCGCCTGCCCGGAAAAGTTTAATGGATTTAACGTTGGGATCAAATACCTGGGTTTGGGCACTGCTTTGCAAAGCAAAAAGCGTGAAGAGGAAAAAGGTAAAACACAGCGTGATTTTCCGGGTCATGTTTAAAAATAATGGATTTCGGCGCACAGCCCTATTTTTGATAAACAGATGACGAAGAAAACAGGCAAAAGGTTTTCTTTAAGACTGGAATGATTTAATCAGATTGTGAATATTTCCTCTTTCATAGCGCAGCGCATCGCTTTTAACCAGCAAAAATCCTTTTCCCGGTTCATCATCCGCCTATCCATCCTGGCTACGGCTATCAGTGTTGCCGTTATGATCATAACGCTTTCGTTTGTCAACGGTTTCCAGGACACGGTCAGCCAAAAAGTCTTTTCGTTTTGGGGCCATGTGCGGATTTCTTACCTGCAGCCCGGACGGGCCTCGATCGCGGAAGAACAACCCATTACGGCCAACGATTCCCTGATACGCAGTGTTCATTCCCTGCCCCAGATCCGCTCTGTGCACCCGTTTGCGACGAAGTATGCCATCCTGAAAACCACCGATGCAATGGAAGGTGTGCTGCTGAAAGGACTTGACAGCACCTATGACTTCAGCCACCTGCAGCCGTTTTTGAAGGAAGGAAGATGGATCCGTTACAACGACAGCTCGTACACAAGGGAGATCGTGATCTCTACGTACACGGCCAGCCAGCTCAATTTAAAACTCAACGACCGAATCCTGATCTATTTCGTGCGGCCCGACGGTTCGCTCCGCCCGGACAAGCTCACGGTGGTGGGCCTGTATAAAACCAGCATCGAGGAGTACGACCGCACGTTTGCCATCGGCGATCTGAAACTGATCCGCCGCCTGAACGGCTGGAGTGAAAACGAGATTGGCGGGTATGAAATCTTTTTGAAAGACTACAGGCAAATGAACGGCGTGAGCGAAGCGATTCACGACAACGACATGTTTCCGCCCGAACTGGAAGTGAAAACGGCAAGGGAACTTTACCCGAATATCTTCGACTGGCTCGATGTGCAGGATACCAACCAGGCCATTCTCATCTCCATTATGGTTGTCATCGCGGCCATCAACCTGATTACCTGCCTGATCATCCTCGTATTGGAACGACTTCGCATGATCGGGATATTGAAAGCCGTTGGCGCTTCCAACTGGACGGTGCAAAAGATTTTTCTTCACCAATCGGGCATCATCACGCTGACGGGTATCGTCATCGGGACTGTCTTTGCCCTGGCCCTGCTTTTCCTCCAGATCAAAACCGGCTTTGTGCGGTTAAAGGAAGAAGCCTACTTTATGGAAACAGCAGCTGTACACATTGTGTGGTGGCAGGTGCTGGCGGTGATCGGTGGAACACTTTTGCTTTCGCTGCTCATTCTTTTTATTCCTTCGCTCCTGGTGCGTAAGATCCAGCCCATTAAAGCCATCCATTTCCGTTAGGGCAGCAGGTGCGAAAGGAGGATACCGGTGGCAACAGCCGCATTCAGTGACTCTGCTTCTCCCCTTTTGGGAATCGTTACCGGCTCGGTGGCCCGCGCCAGAAACTCCTTGCGAATGCCTTTCGACTCGTTGCCGATAACGAGTATGCCCGTTTCGGTTTTGGGAAAGCTGTGGAGGTTTTTTCCCTTCAGCGTGGCCGCATAAACGGGCACCGATTGCCGTTGCAACCAGTTCTCTTCCCTGTCGTAAAAAACATTGACCCTGGCAATGCTTGCCATCGTTGCCTGCACCACTTTCGGGTTGAAACGGTCTGCGCATCCGGGGCTGCAAACAACATCCTTTACATCAAACCAGTCGGCAATGCGGATGATGGTACCAAAGTTCCCCGGATCCTGGATGGTATCCAGGTAAAGGGTGAAACCACCCGTTTGTGGCTCCCGGCTTTCCGTCTGCCGCAACACGGCCAGTACTTTGTTCGGTGTTTTCAGGGTGGAAATCCGTTCCAGTTCTACATCCGAAATCACTTCCACCCCTTTCCGGCCTGCTGCCCATTCCTCCACCGCGTAGACGCCCTGCACCAGTTGCGGCACCACCTGCAACAATTCTTCCACCACCTTGGGTCCTTCGGCAACGAACAAGCCCGTTTCGTCGCGGTACTTTTTCAGGCCTAAACTTTGAATATCTTTGAGCACCTTTTTACTGAGCATAGACGAGAGCAACTTTATGATTCAAAGAAAAACGTTTCTTCCTTTTTTCTCTTTCTTATTTTTTTTGCTCCTTCTGTGTACCGGCTGCTTTACAGTGACCGTTAAGAATTACCCGCAGCGAACACCCTTTGTTTTCCAGACCAACGTCCATGTAAAAGGAGATTTCGGTGCCGACGAACGCAAAGAACTGGAGGCGCAACTGTCGCAACAGCTCGATGACAGCATCCGCGTTCGGGCCGTGAGCAAAGCCATTGGCTGGGATAATGGACCAAAGTTTTTTTACGAAGTACAGAACCGCCCCACACCATTCGACAGCCTTTCTGCCAGCCAGACCGTGGGCTTTATGCATACGTTGCTGAACACCCTTGGCTATTTCCGGGACAGCATCAACTTCACCACGAAGATCAAATCGCGGAACGACAGCAACCAGCTTCGCACCTATATTGATTTTTACGTTTACCCCGGCGCGGTGACCAGGCTGGATTCAATTGCCTACCGCCTGAATAACGATACTGCCGGCCTGTCTGTT
The DNA here is from genome assembly GCF_003628535.1 of Flavisolibacter nicotianae. Lineage (GTDB taxonomy): Bacteria > Bacteroidota > Bacteroidia > Chitinophagales > Chitinophagaceae > Flavisolibacter > Flavisolibacter nicotianae. The sequence continues at coordinate 273,994 of NZ_RBCI01000004.1, read as the reverse complement.
CTGCAGCAGCAAAATCTCGATACCCTGCAAAAGGTCACAGACGAAGTGAAATCAACGGCCACCATCAAAAAAGGCGATCCCTTTGCCCGTTATAAACTGGCCACAGAGCGGGACCGCCTTGCCGACGTGTACCGCAACAACGGCTACCTGCGTTTTTCGGAAGAAGAGTTGTTGATCGTTTGGGATACAGTTGGCATCGAACTGCTTCGCCCGACTGTTGACCCTATCGAACAAGCGGCTCTCCTACAGCGGCTGGCAGAGCGCAGGGCGCATCCTGTTGCCGACGTGGAGTTCCGGCTGCGGGCAAACCCCGACTCTACCCGCATTACTCGTTATCATGTTGGCCGGGTGACTGTATACCCGGAATATAACACGGACACGGTCCGTAATTTTCGGTTCACCGACACCGTGGACGGATTCGTGATCAGGTACAACGACCGCCTGTTCAAATCGCGAATTTTCCCGGATTATATTTTTCTCAATCCCGGCGCTTTGTACCGGCAAAGCGATTACCTCAAAACACAAAACAAGTTCAATGCGCTCAGCGCCTGGCGGGTGGTGGCTATCGACCAGCAACCCCGCGCCGGGCAGGATACGGCCGACTTCAGCATTCGCCTGACCCCTGCCCGCAAATACGCCTTCAACACAAATTTTGAGGTCAGCCGCAACCAAGGAAACATTTCCATTGCGCAGGGAAACCTGATTGGACTTGGATTGACCCTGGGTGTACAAAACCGGAACTTTCTGCACGGTGCCAACTTAGCCATTACCAATTTCCGCTTTGGCACGGAACTGAATGCAACCTTCAGGGACCTGATTCAAACGAGGCAGATCACGCTGAGCAATACCGTTCAGATTCCCCGCCTGGTGCCGAGCTTCATGCGCCGTTTCAACAAGGCCAAGGAGAACACGGTTACATCCGTATTTGCCCTCAACGGCGGACTCACACAACGACGCGATTATTTTGACCTGACCACGCTGAACACATCGTGGGGTTACCAGTTTGGCTGGCGCAACAAATTGCTCGGGATCCGTTTTCCCAATATCGAATACAATTACCTGATCCGGCTCGACTCGCTGGAAGAACTGATCAGGAAAAACGCCTCCTACAAATACATTTTTAATACGGGTTTGATCATTTCCACGTTGTGGAATTACAGCATCGCCGGCGGCAAGGGCAATGTGACCAACCTGACCAGCGTGAGTGCGGAATTATCGGGTTTGCCGGGTTTATTCAAAACCAAAATTTTCGGAACAAACCTTTATCGTTTTTTCAAGGTGGATGCCGAGTTCCGGCAAACGCACAAGTTGTTCCGGAATGCGTTTGCATGGCGTGTGTTTGCGGGTGCAGGCTATTCGATGCCTTCATCGTCAGATGACAGCATCAACCGCTTCTTACCTTTTTTCCGGGAATATTTTGCCGGTGGTCCCAACAGCATGCGGGCCTGGAGTGTACGCAAACTGGGACCCGGTTCGGCCATCCGGCCCTTTGGCCGTACCGATGCACCCGACCGCTTTGGCGACATCCGCCTCGAGGCCAATGCCGAGTACCGAATCTTCCTGACCAATTACAAGGGGATTGGAATCAACACGGCCCTTTTCACTGATGTCGGCAACGTGTGGTTCCTGCGCAAAAACGACGATTTTCCGGACGGCGAATTCCCAAATTCTTTTGCGAAACTCTGGAAAGACCTGGCCATTGGAGCTGGGACAGGCCTGCGAATTGACTTTGGCTTTTTGAAAGTACGGGTAGACTATGCGTACAAAGTGAAAAACCCTACACCGGAACTGGCAGCGGCGCAAAACAAATGGTTTTATGGTTGGCAACTGCTGAACGGCCAGGTGCAATTGGGGATTGACTATCCGTTCTAAAATTCAGGTGGTAATCAGCAATCAGCTATTGAACTCGGTTGATGTATTGTTTGCCTGCCAATTGCCGATTGAGTATTGCCTACTGTTTCCCTTCCTTTATCTCCAGTTCCAATTGTTCAATAGTAATGGAGTCCTCCAAACGAAAATTGCCGATGCGGGTGCGGCACAGGCTGCTCAGGTAACCGCCGCAGCCAAGTTGTGCGCCGTAGTCGTTGGCCAGGCTGCGGATGTAGGTGCCCGTGGAACAAACCACTTTGAAATGAACCACCGGCAGTTCGATTTTAGTGATGCTGAATTCGGAGATGGTCACTGGCCGCGGATCAAGCTTCACCTCCTCGCCTCGCCTGGCCAGTTCGTACACACGCTTTCCTTCCTTCTTGATAGCCGAATGGATCGGTGGCACCTGCAGGATGGCGCCGGTGAATGGTTCAGTTGCTTTTAGCAGTTCTTCCGGCGTAAAGCGATCGGCCGGCTTGAAATCCTGCGGCTCGCTTTCCAGGTCGTAAGTTGGCGTAATGGCGCCGAGAGTGATGGTGCCGGTGTACTCTTTTTCCTGCGCCATGTATTCGTTGATCTTCTTGGTGAATTTGCCGGTACAGACGATCAGGAGACCGGTTGCCAGCGGGTCAAGCGTGCCCGCATGACCGACCTTTTTGGTCCGGGTAAGGTTGCGGATTTTGCGAACGGCATCGAAAGATGTCCAGCGGAGCGGCTTGTTGACCAGGAGCACTCTTCCTTCTTCAAAACTGTTTAGTTGCTGCATGCGGCGCAAAGATAACTCCATGCGGTTTGCGGGTGGTGTTAGGTTTTTTTAAAAGATAGCAAAACCAGGAAAATACCGTTGCGATTTGCATGTTTTTAGAACTGCGGTTACCAGGCCAACAAGTGTTTTTGGAAGCACCAAAAGGGTGTCAGGCGGCCTTGCATTGCTCATAAAACCCGGCAAGTTACGTGGCTATTTGCGTTCGTTGCGTAGTTGAATTTTCACTGATATGACTGTTCGCTTACAGAAAAATCGTTTCACCTTGCAACAAAAAGCCCTTCATTTCTGAAAGGCTTTTGTATATCACTTTGTGTGTTTTATTTGATGCTATAATCTATCAGGTCGGAAGAAGTTTGAATAATCGGAACTCCCATCATGTTCAAATCCGACCTTACCTTAATTATCCCGACTCCTTTTGCGATAAAATAGTTGTAATTGCCCATATCCATTGGGCTACCCAAGAGATCATACGCTAGATCGAGACGGGTTTGGATCACGTTACTATAGGTTTTGCCGGCTACAGTCATGGTCAGATTTTTCGCAACGATCGTGGTTTTTATCAGGGCTGCAAAGCCATTGCCGTTACAGGCATTGTATTCCCAGTGATAACCTACCGAAGCCGTATCATTGAGATAATGAAACAGCAGGTCGTATGAACCGCCGCTCGGACTCACACCTTTAGCAGTCAGGTAATAATTTGGATGTGGGGAGGCTGCCAAGGAAGTATCGCTTTGTGTGTTCATTACAGTAACAAGAGCCGTATACAGGACCCCTTTCATTTCTTCAAAACCAGTGGATTTTTAACTGTGGCGACTATATGAACGAAGAAAATATTTTGTAGTTTCGCGAGCTTTAATTCCAAAGACGAACATGTAAAAAATAATTTCTTTCCGCAGGTAAAAGTGGCCGACTGTATTCCAGTGGCCAGTTTCGTTACACTTTAAAGAAAGAAATGATGCTTCGTTTACAAAACATCTCCTACACACATCCTAACAAAGATTTACTTTTTGACAGCATTGATTTGACAGTAAACAAACACGACAAAATAGCCCTGATCGGCAACAACGGCGCGGGTAAGTCAACTTTACTGAAAATCATTGCGGGCCAGTGTCAACCGTCGGCTGGAAACATGACTGTTCTGGCGCAACCGTATGATGTACCGCAACATTTCGGGCAATACAATGACCTCACAGTTGGACAGGCATTGCAGGTAGAGCGCAAACTCACTGCGCTTCGGGAGATCGAAAACGGGAATGCAACGGAAGAAAATTATGCGCTGCTCGACGATGACTGGACAATCGAAGAGCGCTGCCATCAGGCCTTGCGCAATTGGCAACTTACGGATCTGGATTTACAGCAAAAAATGGGAACGCTGAGCGGCGGGCAAAAAACAAAACTGTTTCTTGCGGGTATTTCGATTCACCAGCCTGAATTGATTTTATTAGACGAGCCGAGCAACCATTTGGATTATCTGAGCCGGCAGGTTTTGTACGATCTTCTTCAATCCACCCCGAGCACGTTAATTGTTGTTAGCCACGACCGGAAACTTGTCAATCTTTTTGGAAAAGTTTGCGAGTTGAGTAAGCATGGAATTGCTGTTTACGGTGGCAATTATGAATTTTACCTCCAACAAAAACAAGCAGAGAATCTTGCATTGAACCAGAACATTCAAAGCAAGGAAAAAACGTTGCGGAAAGCCAGGGAAAAGGAAAGGCAAACAATCGAACGGCAACAAAAACTGGACAGCCGGGGAAAAAGCAAACAGGAAAAGGCCGGCGTTGCCCGGATTATGATGAACACCCTGCGCAACAATGCGGAAAACAGCACGGCAAAAATGAAAACCGTTCATGCCGAAAAAATTGACGGTATCTCGCAGGATTTGCAGGAGCTGCGTGCTGCCTTACCCGATATTGCGAAAATGAAATTTGGTTTCGATGATTCCGCCCTTCACAGGGGCAAAATCCTGGTTACGGCAACGAACCTCAATTTCCGGTATGGCACGCAGCCGCTTTGGCCGGACAGCCTGAATTTCCAAATTACAAGCGGTGAACGCATTGTCCTGAAAGGTGCAAACGGTTCTGGTAAAACGACCCTGGTCAAACTGATTCTGGGAAATTTGGAAAACCACATTGGGACGATATACAGGGCGGACAGTCAATCCGTTTACGTCGACCAGGATTATTCACTCATCGACAAGCGTCTGAAGATGTATGAACAGGTTCAGAAATTCAACGCATCTGCGTTGCAGGAACACGAAGTGAAAAACCGGCTCAGTCGTTTTTTGTTTACGAAAGATGACTGGGATAAACCCTGCTCGGCGCTGAGTGGCGGCGAAAGAATGCGTCTGCTTCTTTGCTGCCTGACGGTTTACCAACAATCACCCGACCTCATTATCTTAGACGAGCCAACGAACAACCTGGACATTCAAAATATTGAGATACTAACAGCGGCCATCAACGAGTACCGGGGAACACTGCTTGTTGTTTCGCACGACGAACGCTTTTTGGAGGAAGTACATATCGACCGAACAATCCAGCTCTGACGATGCAATCGAAAATATTTTTGGTTTGGCAAAAAGCGGTGAACCTGCAAAACGAGGTCGGTATACGGCAGTTCGCTTTTGTTATTGAACAGCGATTTTGAAACCCAGCAAAGGGATATGAGCACTAATTTTTCGCAAATGACAGACAGTTATTCCATCAAAAGCGGTTATTCAAACGTGAACGGACTGGACATGTATTACGAAATTCACGGGCAGGGCAAACCACTGTTGCTGATCCATGGCGGTGGTTCTACCATCGAAACCAGTTTTGGCAGGATCATCCCCTTGCTTGCTAAAAACAGGCAGGTAATTGGTGTGGAATTGCAGGCCCACGGGCATACGGCCGATCGTGATACACCCCTGACCTTTAAGCAGGATGCCGACGATGTCGCCGCGCTTTTGCAAAACCTCGAGATCGCAAAAGCTGATATTTTGGGATTCAGCAATGGCGGCCACACCGCTATTGAACTGGCAATCCGGCACCCGAAAATGATCAATAAACTCATTTTGGCCTCCACATTTTACAAACGGGAAGCGGTGGTCCCGCAGTTTTGGGAAGGTTTTGAAAGGGCCACCCTGGAAAGTATGCCGACTGTTTTGGCCGAAGGCTATTTAAAGGCCAATCCGGACGAAGCCGGGCTTCTCAATATGTTTAACAGGGATGTTCAGCGAATGAAAGATTTCACCGGCTGGACGGACGAACAACTACAATCGATCCAGGCACAAACGCTTGTGATCAATGGCAGTAAAGACGTTGGCAGTCCCGAACATGCTGTGGCCATGTACCGCCTGCTTCCCAACTGTGAACTGGCGATATTCCCGGGTGGACACGGGGCTTATCTCGGTACGATAGAAACGCTTGAAAGTGGGAAGTGGTCTTCGTTCAATGCGACCTGCCTGATTGACGAGTTCCTGGGATGAAAAGAGGGTTTTTGAAAAGTAGACAAATCGTTAACCTATGCACGAGGACATTTCTCCTGCCAATTGCCGGAACGGGTTAGAAGCCAGTCTTGACAATCAGTCAAATTACTTCTTGTAGAAGCTTTGTCAAGGAAAAGCTGCCGTTGGTAAAGTGTGCCGGCAACAAAGGGGAAATTGGCTGAACTTACCTGAAAAACCGTAAAAATGACTTCGCTCCTACTGGCCATTCTGTTGGCGGTTTGCCCGGTTAGTGAAAAAGAACGGAGGTTCACCGGCAGCACGCCGGCAGCCCCGCTGGTTCGTTCTTTCCTGGGAATCTCCATGGCTGATTCAATCGACTTTATCCGCTGGAAGCTGGTACTCGAAGATAGCCGCTACCGTCTTTCGTGCCGCTACGGTATTGGCCAGCCCAATACCAATGGCTTTATCAACGGTGGCGCAAAAATCGACCTCGCCGGGACCTGTACAAAAAAAGGAGCCCGGTATGAACTAACAAATGGTTCCAACGCACTCACGCTTGTTGATCTGAACGGCGACTTGCTTCACCTGCTCGATACCGACAAAACCTTGCTCGTGGGAAACGGCGGCTGGAGCTACACACTCAATCGTACCGACCCTTCCGGTCATCCGTATACCGGCCAACCAGCGTCACCATTTGCATTTACAGATTCTGTGGTCTTTGTTGGACGTACGCCCTGCGGTATTCCGGGGCTCGCAAGAAACTATACAACCTGTTATAAGTTGAAATGGAAGTTAACGCTGTATGCCGGCGGCAAATCAAGGCTGTCTGGCCGCTACAAGGTATTGGGCACAGCCTGGCGGCAGCAAGGCAGCAAAACAGGTACCTGGCAACAAATGGGAACAACAAACGGAAACACCGTTTACCGGTTGAACGATGAAAACGGCAAGCTGTTTCTTTCCATGCTGCAGCCTGATGAAAACATTCTTTTGTTTACCGATGCTCAGGGCAGGCTCCTGGTCGGCGATGAAGACTTCAGCTATACGCTCAACAAAGTGCATGGAAAGAAATAGGTTTTCCTTCCGTGACACGCAGTTATTCAAAACATTCCGGGGGAGTCGCTTATCGTACCAGTTTCGCATTCTGGTAATAATCCAGAATCTTTTTCCGCAGCACGAAATCGTATTTGGCTGCGATCAGGTTGATGTTGGCCCTGTCCAGGTTATTTTTTGCAATGACATAATCGACAGATGTGCCCACACCGGCAGTAAAGCGGGCCTCGGCAGCCTTAAAGGAAGTCTGGTACGCCTCTACCTGGCTTAACAGGGTTTTGTAGCGATCGTAGGCATTGGTCATATTCAGGTGGGCCTGTTCGATCTGCTGGCGCAATTGCAGCTTGGTGTTTTCCTCCGTCAGCTCGTTGTTGCGCACCGCAATGTCGGCCAAGCGGATGTTATTCCGTGACCGCATCGAGTTGAAGATCGGGATTCGCACACCCAGGTTCAGACTGTAAAACACGTTGTTCCTGATCTGGTCGTTATAAGGAATTTTGCCGGTCGAATTCTGCGCGACGCTGGAGTAGTTGGTTTGCATGCTTCCGCCCAGCGTAACGGTAGGAAACAGGCGGCTCCGGGCGGCTTTCAGGGCGTATTCGGAACTTTTTGTGCGTAGCTCCACTGACTTCACCAGCGAAAATTGTTGCAGGGCCGTTTGGTAAATGTCGGAACTGCTCACACTGTACGCTGTCAAAAACTCGTCGGCATTCATGCGTTCCAGGGTCATGCCTTTATCGTAGGGTACATTCATCAGCTGCGCCAGTGAAAGCTTGGCGGTCTCCAGGTTGTTGCGCATGTTCAGGATTGACAGTTCATCATTCATCAATTGTCCCTTGACATCCGTGACCTGCGAGGGACTGATGGCGCCTTGCTTGTCTAAAATGGTTAGTCGTTCGAGTTGTTTGTCACTAACGGTTTTTTGCGCAAGCGAAGACGATAGAAGGTCTTCGTTATTCAACACCTGCAGGTAAGCCAGGATCACGTTGAGCGTCAGATTATCTTTTGCCTGCTGCAATTCCATGCGGGAAGCGTCGTAGGCAAGTGTGTATTGCCTGACCTGGTTGTGCAGGTTCAAGCCGTTAAACAATACCACGCCGGAACTGGCGCCATAGCTGGCGTAGTTGATCGACTGGTTGACATAGCCGTTGGTAAACGGATCGATGCTTCTACCGGTATTGATCCCGTGATCCAGGGTCGCGTTCAGGTCAGGCAAAAGATTGGCCCTCGCTTGTTTCATGTTCACATCGGCGGCTTCGGCCAAAAGCCCGCTTTGCTGTACACCGATATTTTTGGCCAATGCAGTGTCGATGCATTGCTGCAAGGTGTAGTGTGGCTGTGCAAGTCCGCTTGCCTGCAAGAGCAGGAACAGGCTTCCTAAAAATGCAATGCGTTTCATAAACTGATGTTCTCTTTTATGTGTTGCTGAATGCGACCGTCCAGCAAATCAATTTTCCGGCTGCCGTATTCGGCGTTTTTCTCCGAGTGGGTTACCTGGATGATGGTGATGCCTTCTTCTTCGTTTAGCTGCTTGAACAATTGCATGATCTCCTCACCCTGCTTCGAGTTGAGGTTGCCGGTAGGTTCATCGGCCAGCAGCAAACGAGGCTTTGCAATCAGGGCCCGGGCAATACCCACCAGTTGCTGCTGCCCGCCCGAAAGCTGCGACGGAAACAGGTCTTTCTTGCCCACAATGTTGAATCGGTCGAGCATGTCTCCCACCATCGCTTTGCGTTCGGACGATTTGACGTTCTGGTACAGCAGCGGTGTTTCAATGTTTTCGTACACGTTCAGTTCATCGATCAGGTGGTAAGCCTGGAAGATGAATCCGATGTTTTTCTTGTACAGGTCCTGGCGGTGCTTTTCTTTCATGTCGTACACCGACTGGCCAAAGAAATCATAGCGTCCTTCGTTGGGAAGGTCCAGCATGCCGATGATGTTCAGCAGTGTAGACTTGCCCGAACCCGAGGGTCCCATGATGGAGAGAAACTCGCCTTCCTGGATATTCAGGTTGATGTCTTTCAGCACAAAATTTGGCTTGCCGCCGATGTTGTACCATTTGGAGATATGCTGTAGTGCGATCATAATTTCAGTCTGGTATTGATTGTTATGTGAAATGCGTACCAATTTTTTTCCTTCTGAAAATCAGGTAATTAGATAAGTAACTTTATACGACAGTGTTCGTTTTCGATACACCAAATGTACGAATTTGGGATAGCCAGGTGGAGGGTGAATGACGAATGGTCGGCGGTGAATAGCGAGTTTCCCAATCGACCATTCACCACTACCTTTTGACAAGACTATTGTGTCCGTAGATTCTTTACCGGGTTGGCCAGCGCGGTTTTGATGGCCTGCAGGCTGATGGTAAAAAAAGCAATGAGGATCGTCACCACACCGGCGCCGGCAAACACCCACCAGTGCAGGTCCACTTTGTAGCTAAAGCTATCCAGCCATTTGCTGGCGGTGAAAAACGCAAGCGGTGCCGCAATCAGCAAGGCAAGGATCACGAGGAGCAAAAAATCTTTTGCCACCAGGGCCAAAATATCTGCCAGCGTTGCTCCCAGCACCTTGCGGATGCCGATTTCCTTGGTGCGCTGCACCATGGTGAAAGCCGTCAGGGCAAACAAGCCCAGACAGGCCAGCAGGATGGCCAGCGAAGAAAAACCGGTAAACACACCAGCCGTGCGTTGTTCGGCCTTGTACAACTCGGCATACTCCTCATCCAGGAAGTGGTATTCAAACGGACGATGGCTGATCCGTTCTTTCCACGTCTTCTCCAGGTTTTGAAGGGTAGCTGAAACGTTGCTGCCCGAGAGCTTGACAAAGAGGGAACTCGCTATCCGCTTGTCGTAAAAAATCAGCAGCGGGTTGATCGGCTCGTGCATCGAGCGGAAATGAAAATCTTTCACCACGGCTTTGATCACGCCATCATTCCCCTTGGTGATGGTTTTGCCGATAGCTTCTTCCGGTGTCCATCCCAGTTGCTTCAGCGCCGATTCGTTTACCATGAACGAATATCGAAGATTGTTTCCGCCGTTGGATGTGTCAAACTGCAGCACATCCGTCTGGCTGTAATCCTCACCGGCAATGATCTTCAGGCCAAGCGTCCTGGTAAAGTCCTCGTCCACGGGCAGGGCATTAACGGTGATCTTTTTCCCGTCTTTGGTGGTGATGCCGTCACTCCAGTCGATGTGCGTGGGTGCTTCATAAGCGCCACCAACAGAAACCACGCCAAGGCTGGTGGCCAGTGCTTTTTTGAGTTCGTCGTAATGCTCCGAGATTGTCCTGTCCACCGGGAGTACCACTACCTGCTCTTTGTTGTAGCCAAGGTCTTTGTTCCGGATAAACGAAAGTTGTTGCAGGATAATAATGGTGGCAATGATGAGAAAGATGGAGATGACAAATTGAAAAACGATCAGCGATTTGCGCAACGTGGCCGAACCGGTGAACGCAAAACCACCTTTTAGGGTGGAGATCAGCCTGGAACCGGAAAGAACCAGTGCCGGGTAAGCACCAGCCGCAAAGGCAATGACAACGGCAGCCAGCAGTAAAACAATCAGTGTTACAGGCCCAAACAATATGTCGGTATCAAACTCCTTCCCGGCAAGGCGGTTGAAGGCAGGCAGAAACAACGCCGATAGCAACAGGGCCAGCACAACAGCCAGCAAAGTCAGTAAAAATGATTCAATGATGAATTGCCTGAATACCTGCCCCCTGCCCGCCCCCATTACCTTTCGCATACTGATCTCCGCACTGCGCCTGGCCGATTGTGCCGTACTCAGGTTGGTGTAATTGACACAGGCGATGAGAAGAATTAATACGGCGACAGCGGCCATGATGTAGATGTAAAGGATATTGTTGTTTGGCTCAAAGCCGTCCAGTTCCGAATGCAGGTGCACACGGGTCAGCGGCTCCAGGTGGTAGGCCATGTACTGCGGCCCGGTCAGTTGCATCTCGTTTTTCGCGATGTTGCGGATGTAGGCATCAATCTTATTCTGCAAAACCGGGACGCTTTTTTCATCCTGCAACAAAAGGTAGGTCACGTAGTTTGCTTCGTTCCACTTTTCTTCTTTTGCTGCACCCAGCGACGAAAAGGTTCCCACAAAATCAAACCGGATCTGCGAAGCCGCCGGTGCGTCTTTCGCCACGCCGGTAACCACGAAATCCTTTGTGCCACCCACGTTCACGGTTTTACCCACGGGGTCTTCATTGCCGAAATATTTTTTTGCGGCAGACGCCGTGATCACCACTTTGTCGGGCCCTGCCAGCACAGTTTTCGGATCGCCCTTCAGCAGCGGGAAAGAGAACAGGGAAAAGAAAGCCGAATCCGCATAGAGAAAGGCTTTTTCATCAAACATCGCGTTCTCGTACCGCACCACTCTCGGGTATTTCAGCAACCGGACATAGGCCTCTACCTCTGGAAAGTGCCGCTGAAAATCGGGGCCCACCCTCGTGCCGGTGGTTGCAGTTTTATTTTCGGCATCACCAAAATTGTACTGCCAGGTCACCCGTGCAATGCGGTCGGCATTTTTGTGAAAACGGTCGAAGCTTAGCTCGTGCCAGATGTAAAGGCCAATCAGCAGGCAGCTGGCAATACCGATGGACAAACCAAAGATGTTGACCAGCGCATACAGTTTGTTTTTTTGCAAATGACGGAGGGCAATCTTGAAATAGTTACGCAGCATGTTTATTGAATAATGAATTGCGTACCAAATTTATACAAGTTGAAAATCAGTAAAATAGATAGTATACAATGTACGATAGTGTTCGTTTTTGATACACCCGATGTACGAATTCGGGCTGGCGGTATGTAGTGGTGAATGGTGAATAACGAAGACAAATTATAGAAAACGAGTTTTCCGTTGACCATTCTATTCCGTTCGTAAATTCTTCGCGGGGTTAGCCACCGCCGATTTCAGGGCCTGTGAGCCAATCGTTACAAAAGCAACAAGAAGGGCCACCACGCCGGTCAGGATGAATACCCACCAGCCGATGGAAATGCGGTAGGCATACTCCTGCAAAAATTTGTGCATCAGCAGCCAGGCAAGCGGTGATGCAATGACAAACGCGATCAGCACCAGCTTTAGAAAATCTTTTGAAAGAAGCGTCACGATCGAAGAAACGGAAGCACCCAACACTTTGCGGATGCCGATCTCTTTCGTACGATTGACAGCCGTGAGCGCCGCCAGTCCAAACAAGCCTAGGCAGGCAAGGAAAATGCAAATGCCACCGGCCCAGCCGGCCACCCGGCTCCACCGTTCTTCGAAAACATAAAACCGGTTCATGTCTTCGTCCAGGAAACTATAACGAAGCGGGAATTCAGGAGCGAGTTTTTTCCACGCCGCCTGCAGAAAGGCCAGCGCAGTGGAAGGATCGCCGCTACGCAGTCGGATGTAAAATTTCGTGGGCTGCAATTGCGGCGGCTGGAAAAACATTTGTGGCCGCACTTCCTGTTTCAGGCTGGCATAGTTGAAATTCCGCACCACGCCAATGATCCGGCGGGAAATCAACTGGTCGCCAAAGCGCCGCTCCTTCAATTCAGCGCCGACAGCCGTGGAAAGTGTCAGGCCAAAATCCTTCAGCAGGGCTTCGTTGGCAATAATGGCGTCTACTGTATCCGTCGTCAGTTCCGGGTTAAAATCGCGACCTGCGAGCAGTTGCATCTTCATCGTCTTCAGGAAGCCCGCATCAACGGGGTACATGATCACGCCTTTTGTTTCGCCTTCGTACTGAAACCCGGTGCCCATCAGGCCTTTCCCTTCGCCCATGCCCATTTCCGAAGCGGAGATACCGGCGAAGGCCGTATTCGAAAGCACCATCTGCCTGAACAGCGGGTAGATCTTTTTTGCATCGGTGCCGTCGGCATCCACCACCAACACATTTTCTTTTTGAAACCCGATGTTCTGCGTCCGCAAAAACTTCAGTTGCTGCAGCAGCACCAGCGTTGAAATGATCAGGACAATCGACAGGACAAACTGGAAAGACACCAACGATTTGGTAAAAAGGTTGGACCCGCCCAACCGGATCTTGTTCTTGATGGCCTCAATGGGTCGGAAGGACGACAACACAAAGGCCGGGTAGATGCCGGCGAACAAACCGGTCAGCAAGGTCAGCGCCAGCAACAGCCACAATAGCTGCGGAAACTGCGAAAAGGAAAAATGCAGTTCGCGACCTGCGAGCTGATTGAAGAAAGGCAGCAACAGCATCGCCAGTACGCAGCCGAGGATCACGGCAAAAACACTCAGTAAAATGGATTCGGTCAAAAACTGTCCAATGAGTTGCCCCCGCCTGCTGCCCGTCACTTTTTTAATGCCCACTTCCTTGGCCCGGGCAGAGGAGCGGCCAATGGCAATGGTGGTGAAATTGATACAGGCAATGATAAGAATGGCCGATGCGATGGCGATCAGGATCCAGATGATCTTAGGGTCGATGGTGTCGGAAGGACCGCCAATGGCCGGGTTGGTATGAACGTCTTTCAACGGCTGCAGGAGAAAGCGGACGGGAAAAGGACCTTTGCCGTCCCAAACGCCCATCTTTTTTAGTTCCTCTTCCTCGCCGGGCATGTGACTGCGCCGGAACTGCGCCAGCCGTCCCGCATCCTGCGCCAGGTTTGACTTTGAATCGAGCAGCAGGTAGGTTTCGCTGCCAATGGTCATGTGCCAGTTACCATCGCTTTGACGGCCCATGTCCGAAGCCATCAGGTAGGCATAACTGCCCAAAATGCTATAGCGGATCGAAGAATTGGACGGAATATCTTCCGTGACGGCACCCACCACAAAGGGCTCGTACTGCTCTCCCATTTTGATGTCGACGCGGCTGCCAACAACATCCGTTCTGCCAAAAAGCTGGATGGCCTTTTCTTTTGTCAGCACCACCGTTTGTTTATCGTTCAGCGCAGTAAATGCATCGCCGGCGATCGTTTTAAAACTGAACATTTTGAACAGTTGCGGATCGGCAAAGGAAATCTTGCTGCGGGTCACGTCGTTGTTCACCCGGACAAACTTGTCGTCAAACCCTGCCTGGATCCGGGCATACGCTTTCACATCGCTGAAATCTGCTTTAATGGCGGGGCCAAGCGGCGTACCGCCAAAGGCATCGCCGCCCTGCCGTTCGGGTGTCTGTATCCATTCGGCAACCCGATAGATATTCGCGGCATTTTGGTGAAAGCGGTCGTAGGTAAATTCATGCACGGCAAAAAGCAGGAAGAGCACAAAGCAACCCAGCCCGATCGACAGGCCGCTGATATTGATAAAGGACAGCACCTTTTGCTTGGCAAGGTTGCGAAACGCGATTTTTAAATTGTGGAAGAACATCGTTTTAATTTATGGTCAGCAATGAAGTTTGATTAGACGACGATTTCTTACAACAGGTAACACGTGTATAGTGAATGGTCGATGGCTAATGGCGAACAGAGACTTTTCTGCTCATCACTCATCATACACGGCTGAACTTGTCGTTCGGATTGCCTTACTCCGAGCGGAGGTTTTTTACCGGGTTCGAGAAAGCAGCTTTCAGCGACTGAAAACTGATCGTGAGCAGAGCGATCACCACGGCCACAACGGCCGCCATCACAAATACCCACCAGCTGATGTTTACCCTGTACGCGAAATCCTGCAGCCACTTGTGCATCCCCAGCCAGGCCACCGGTAAACCGATCAGGGACGTAACCAGCACCAGCTTGAGAAAATCCTTTGAAAGCATGTTCACGATATTGGACGCCGTTGCTCCCAATACCTTCCGGATACTGATCTCCCGTGTACGTTGCTGCGTGGTGTAGGCTACCAGGCCAAGAAGCCCGATACAGGCAATGAAGATGGCCAGCGACGAAAACACGGTAAAGATCTTTTGCGTGGTTTGCTCGGCCAGGTACTGATCGGCCAGTGTCTGGTCAAAAAAGTTGTAGTGAAAGGGACGGTCCTTGACAAACTCACGCCACTTGTTTTCAATGTCTTCAACGGCGGCTTTAAAGTTGTCCGCTTTCACCCGCACGGCCATGAGGTTGTTTGCCCCATTGCCTCTTGCCGAATTGGTGATCACCAGCGGTGAAATTTTTTGGTGCAGCGACTGGAAATGAAAATCATTTAAAACCCCGGCCACGGTATACACATAAGGCTTGCCGTCAGGTGCGTTGAAAAACCCATCGGGGGTGGTTAGTCGTGCGCCAACAGGATTGGCGCCGAGGCCCAGTTCCTGAACAGCCTTTTCGTTCAGCACCACCGAAAGCGAATCGGTGCCGAATTCTTTGGAGAAAAACCGGCCTTCTTTCAAGGCAAGTCCCAGCGTTTTCGCAAAATTTTCGTCAACGACAAGCCCCCGCCCCGTCAGTGTTTCCTTGGCATTTTCTTTCTGCCAGCTGGTGCCGAAAAAGTTTTGCGTTCCCGGCATCGCCGACGTGCCGGTTATCATCTCCACGCCGGGGATTTTCAGCAGCTCTGTCTTGAACGATTCCGTTCGCCTGTCCAAAAGGTCGGCACGTTCGATAATGATGATGTGGTCTTTGCGAAAGCCTAATCGGTCGCCCAGCATGTACCGCATTTGCTGGTTCACTACAATGGCGGCGATGATCAGGATTACCGAAATGGCAAACTGGAAAACCACCAGCCCGTTGCGTAACACAAGGCCTTTTTTGTTTGATTTGAATCGTCCTTTCAGGACTTCAATGGGCTGAAACGATGACAGGACAAAGGCAGGATACAGGCCGGCCACCACGCCTACCAAAATGGCAAAAACAACCAGCACGAGCAGGAACAACGGCTGCACAAGGTAACTATGCGTTAAATTCTTCCCGGATACCTGGTTGAAAAGCGGCAGCAAAATAAACATCAGGCCAATCGCCAGCAACAAGGCAAACAGGGCCAATACCACCGACTCGACCAGGAACTGGATGATCAGCGCATTTTTCTCCGAACCGAATGTCTTTCGAATGCCCACTTCTTTGGCCCGTTCAACGGATCGTGCCGTCGAAAGATTGATAAAATTGATACAGGCAAGAAAGAGAATGAACACTGCGATCACACCAAAAATATACACCGACGCCAGGCTGCCGTTGGGACTCAGCTCGGCCTCGAGGTCAGAGATGAGGTGAATTTTTTGCAGCGGCTGCAGGTAGTAATGATAGCCGTTACCGGCTTTTTTAAAGTCCTGGTAACTCTGGTTGAAGGCCTGCTCGATGGCTCCCGATACGTATTTTTCAACAACGAGAGGCAGCTTGGATTCCAGTGCTTTTGGATTCGCATGGGGCGAGAGCAGCAGGTAGGTATGGGCCGCGAAGCCGGTGTGATTCGGTTGCCGGATAAAGGGAAAGCCACTCACGGAGAGCAACAGGTCAAACGTAAAATGTGAATTCCCGGGCCAGTCTTTACAAACGCCGGTAACCAGGAACGTGTTGTTGCCGTCGCCGTCTGTTTGAAACTGCTTGCCCATCGCGGCATCTGCGGAGCCGTAAATCTTTTTGGCAGCGCTTTCGCTTAGCACCACGGCATTCTGCTGCTGCAGGGCCGTTGCCGGGTTGCCAACGAGGAACGTACCGGTAAATACTCGGAAGAAGTTGGAGTCAACCGCCAGGACCTTTTTTTCTTCAAACGTCTTGTCGCCCACACGCATGAAAAAATTACCGATGCCGCCCGTAAAGTTGAACACCCGGGTCACTTCCTGCACCTCGGGAAACTCTTTCTGGATAGCCGGGCCGATGGACTGCGGGATCATCGAATACGAAGTTGACCGTCCCGGGTAAATACGGTCAAATACCACGCGGTAAATGGAATCGCCTTTCTCGTTGTGCCGGTCGTAGCCGAGCTCACTTTTCACGAACAGCACGATCAGCAAACAAACGGCCATCCCGGTTGCCAGGCCCAGGATGTTGATGAGGCTATAGCCTTTGCGTTTGAGAAGGCTCCGGAGAGCAACCCTGAAATAATTTTTCAGCATAGAAAAGATTTAGGTAATGATGCCGGTTTACAACCTTTCTTGTTTACCCCCACTGTCCGATCAACCAATTCGTTTTTTTCCCTTTTAAAATGAACGTTATTCCGTCCGTAAACTTTTTACCGGGTTTACAAAGGCTGCCTTGATGGCCTGGAGACTTACGGTCAGCAGCGCAATCATCATTGCTGCCGAACCCGCCAGCGCAAACATCCACCAGGAAAGATTCACCCGGTACGCATAATCAAGCAACCAGCTGTTCATAAAATACCAGGCAAGTGGCGAGGCAATCAACAGCGCCAGCAGAACCAGTACGATGAATTCCTTCGACAGCAGTTGAAACAACGACCGGGCACTCGCACCCAGGACCTTTCTGATGCCAAACTCCCTGGTACGTTGCTCGGCCGTGAACATGGCCAAACCCAACAGTCCAAGACAGGAAATAAAAATGGCCAGGAAGGCAAACGCGTTGGAAAGTTTGCCCACCAGTTTCTCGCTGGTATATAGCTTTTGATAGTCATCGTCCGAAAAAGAATAGGTGAAAGGAAATTTCGGGTTCAGTTCCTTACTGATGCGTTCAAGGCTGGCCAGGGCCTCTCTTGTCTTGCCGCGTTCTGTGCGGACCAGCACACGTCCATAATCGGCGGTTTCGCCAAGACGAAGGACAATCGGACGGATGGGATCGTGCAAGGAACTGAAATGACAGTCCTTGATGACGCCAATGATCATTCCGGGCATCTGCCAGAAGACCAGCTTTTTACCAACCGGATCTTTGTACCCGATCAGTTTCAAGGCTGTTTCGTTGATGATGTAACCAGCCGAATCGGTCGGAAAATCCTTTGAAAAATCCCTGCCCTGCACCAGTGGTATTTTCAATGTTCCGGTGAAATCATAACCCACTGCGGCTTGTGCAAACTGCACCATGGAGGTCGGATCTTTACCCTCCCACTGCACACCACCCGTAGCGTTGCTGATGTTGGTCGGATTATCGGTAATGCGTGATACCTGCTGTATGCCCAGCAGGGCCATCGCCTTGTTTTTAAAAAGCGCATAGTTTTTCAGCAGGTCGCCTTCCAGCGGCACATAGAGTAGATTTTCACGGTCGTAACCAAGATTGATCCGCTGAACATAATCGATTTGCCGGCTCACCACGATGGTACCAATAATGAGAACAATCGACAAAACGAACTGGAAAACCACCAGTCCTTTTCGAAACCACAACGCACCGGTACTGAACCTGATCGTTCCTTTTAAAACGCTGATTGAATTGAATGACGAGAGGTACAAAGCGGGATAACTACCCGAAACAACCCCTGTAAGGAGGATCAGGCCGGCAAAGCCCAGGAGAAAGCGCGGATCTGCAAAAGGAACCGTCAGTTGCTTATGGGTTAGTTCATTGAACAGCGGCATGACCAGGGCCACAAGAACCAATGACACGATCGCCGCCAGGAAAACAAAAAACAGTGCTTCACCAATAAACTGCCGGATCAGGGCGATGCGGAAAGCGCCGACCACTTTTCGTACACCAATTTCCTTGGCCCGCCTCACTGATCGTGCAGTAGTAAGATTCATGAAGTTGATGCAGGCGATCAGCAAAATGAAAATGGCGATGACACTAAATAACCGTACATACTGAATTCGTCCGCCGGAAAGTTCGCCGTCTTTGAAAGTTGAATGCAGGTACACGTCGCCAAACGGTTGCAAATCGAGACGGACCTTAAAATTGGGTTCCTTGAAATAGTTTTCAATGAAGGCGGTGATCTTTTTGGCAAAGGCTTTCGCATCCGTTCCTTCCCGGAGTACGAGATAGGTTTCCGGCGCATTGTTGCCCCAGTCTTTTGCCCACTCATTTTCGTTCAAAAATTCTTCCCAGTTGAGGAGATAGTCAAATTTTAGCGAGCTGCTGGACGGCACATTGTCAAAAACAGCCGTCACTTTAAAATCTTTTTTGTTTTGAAAACGGATGGTTTGGCCGTAGGCTTTTTCTGCCGAGCCAAAGAAATCCTCCGCCATCTTTTTCGATAAGGCGATGGCAAGCGGTTCCTCCAAGGCTGTTTCCGCCCTGCCTTTCAACAAGGGGAAACTGAACATGCGAAAGAAATCCTCACCGCCGTAGTTTCCTCCTTCTTTGATGATCTTGTTGTTCGCCTCGAACGTCGCCTCTTTGTTCCAGGCATAGCCAGCGGCAAATTTCACCTCCGGGTACACCTTTTTCAGTTCCTGTGCCCCGGCGTGTTGTGGTTGGCGAAGACCGTTCCGTCGTGGTACTGCCGTTCAAAAATGCTGTACAACTGCGGACTGTTTTGATGAAACCTATCGATGCTGTATTCATCATTCACCCAAAGGAAAATGAGCAAACTGCAAGCGATGCCCAGCGCAAGCCCCAACACGTTGATGGCCGTAAAGGCTTTGTTTCGTTGCATGTTTCGTAAAGCCACCAGAAGATAATTCTTTACCATAACCGGAATTTTGAAAATGGATAAATTGAATGTATCCTCATGTGATCTTGCCTGGCTCGCTCAAGGTTTGTTATTACCTTATCGTTTCATCGGGTTTGTAACCATGTTTTATTCGGTTCGTAAACTTTTCGCCGGGCTTGCCAGTGCGGCCCGCAGGCCGTTGAGCCAAACGATCAGCAGCGTCAAAAACAACACGCTGAAGCAGCTGCCCACAAACAGCCAGATGCTGATGTTGATGTGGTACTCGTAGTTCTGCAGCCAGTTGTTCAGCAGCCACCACGTAATGGGAATGCTGATGAGCGCCGCCAGCAACACCAGGAACAAAAATTCTTTGGAGAGCAGGTAAAGCAGTTGCTGCACGGAAGCGCCCAGCACCTTGCGGATGCCGATCTCTTTGAACCGCTTTTCGATGGTAAAGGAAGCCAGTCCCGAAAGGCCCAGGCAGCAAATGAAAATAGCAAGGCCTGCAAAGATCTTACTCAGTTTCGAGATCAGGTCTTCGGTGGCAAACTTGCGGTTGAAGTCCTGGTCCACGAAGGTGTACTCGAACGGATATTCCGGGTTGTACTGCTTGAAAACGCTTTCAATTTTTGGCAGGGCCGCCTGAGGTTTCACGCCGTCGCGCAGGCGAAGCACATAAAAGCCGCCCCGGGCCTTGTCCAACATCATCATCATTGGCATCACGGGTGCATACGGCGATCCCATGACCACATCGTCTGTTACACCTACCACGGTGTAATCCCGGTTGCCGTAGCGCATGCTCATCCCCACCGGGTCGGCAAGTTGCATAATCTTCACAGCAGATTTATTCAGCAGCATTGCGTTGGAATCCACGGGTGCCGTGGTAAAATCACGGCCCTGGGTAATGCGTGCCCTCGTGGTGCCGGCAAAGGCCACATCGGTACGCATGGCTGTCATCACCAGGTTTGTTCCCTGTGGTTTACCCTTCCAGTCAGGCGCCGGTGTGAAATTCCAGATGGCCGTGATGGGCGATGACGTGCGGGTAATAGAAGCCACCATGCCTGATTGCAGCAGCTCGTTTTTGATGATCTCCGCGTTTTTGTTGGCGTCTTGCGACGACGGGATCTGCAGCAGGTTGGCCGGGTTGTAGCCAAGATCGCGGTTTTTGACATGCTGAATTTGCTGGTAAACCAAGATTGTAGAGGAAATCAGCAGTACCGAAATGCCAAACTGCAGCACCACCAACACCTTCCTTGGAAGGGCCGCATTTTTACCCGGAAGAAACGTTCCTTTCAAAACTTTTACAGGATTGAACGAAGACAGGTAAAGCGCCGGGTAGCTGCCTGCAATCAGGCCTGTCAGCAAGATCATCACCAGCGATGCCGCTAAAAATTTCGGGTCAAACACGTTCAGTGAAAGCTGTTTTTCCACCAATGTATTGAACAGAGGCAGCAGGGTGTAAACATCCAGTACCGACAACAAAAACGATAGCAAGGCAAAGATGAGCGACTCGCTGTAGAACTGCCAAATCAACTGTCTGCGTTCGGAGCCGAGCGTTTTGCGAATGCCCACTTCCTTGGCCCGCTTTTCCGATTTGGCGGTAGAAAGGTTCATGAAATTGACGCAGGCGATAACCAGGATAATGATGGCGATAATGGTAAACAGCTTCACGTAGGAAATCAACCCACCAGTATTCACCCCGTTTTTAAAATCGCTGTAGAGCCGCCATTTGTCCATCGGGTGAAGAAAGAATTCGAATTTGGCGCCACCGGTGGTTTTGCTGTTCATGAACGCCGTGATCTTTTTATTCAGCCCCGGGATATTGGTGCCCGGTTGCACTTCCACGATGGTCTCGGTAAAAGAGTTCACCCAATCGGTAGCCGCCTGCTTTTCAAAATCACCGCTTGGGTTGAAGGAAGTTAAAAAGCTAAACTGGAAGCTTGAATTCGATGGCGGATCCTGCACTACGGCCGAAACGGTTTTCAGGGCCTGGTTGTCGAACTTCACCATTTTGCCCAGGGGCTCCTCGCTTCCAAAAAGCGATTTTGCCATAGACGCGGTGATCACGATGTTTTCCGGATTGCTAAACGCCGTTGCCGCATTCCCTTTCACAAATTTCCACTGGAACATGTTGAGAAAACCACTGATGGTATTGTAGCCACGCTTTTTGACGATCGTTTCGTTGAACTTCAATACATGGTCTCCGCCATAATCATCCACCGCGGCATTTTTGACCTCCGGAAAATTCGCCTTCAGGGCTTCGGCCGTCGGGTAAGGCGACGCAACATCGGTGGTGATCTCACCGTTGAAATTGCGGTTCACCAACAAGCGGTAAACGTTGCTGTGATTGGAATGAAACCTGTCCCAGCTCCGTTCGTCCTGCACCCACAGCAGAATGAGGATGGTACAGGTCATACCGATGGTTAGTCCTAACAGATTGGTGACGGAGAAAGCCGTGTTCTTCCAAATATTCCTCCAGGCAATTTTCAAATACGAACGAAACATAGTTTTTTATTTACGAATTATAAAAGTGATCAGCAATCAGTTTTTAGCTATACCAAATATCTCAATATCCAATATCCAATATCCCGCTCTTTCTCCTACTCTGTTCTCAAGTTCTTCACCGGGTTGGCCAGCGCTGCCCTAATGGCCTGCGAGCCAACCGTAAGCAGGGCGATCACCACGGCCATGATCGCCGCCAGGGCAAAGATCCACCAGCCGATGGCCGTGCGGTAGGCAAAGTCCTGCAGCCACTTGTTCATGATCCACCACGAAACCGGGAAGGCAATCACCGGAGCGAGAAGGACCAGTTTTAAAAAGTCTTTCGAGAGCATGGAAACCAGGTTCGTTACCGTTGCTCCCAGGACCTTGCGGATACCGATCTCTTTGATTCGCTGTTCGGCCGTAAACATCGCAAGGCCAAGAAGGCCAAGACAGGCGATGAGGATGGCGATCACCGCAAGGCTTAAGCCCAGTTTCCCGGTGCGCTGCTCCACCTTGTACATGCTGTTGAAGGCGTCATCGAGGAACTGGTAGCTGAACGGCATGCCCGGCGCCATGGCTTTCCATTTTTTTTCGATGGTGCCCAGGAGGGATTTCAGATTGCCCGTCTGCACCTTGAAGGCTGTCACCCACGAGGGGTTGCCCAGCCGCATGCAAAGAGGCCCGATATTTTGCCGTAGCGATTCAAAATGAAAGTCCTTCACCACGCCGATGATGTCGTAAGCGATCAGCCGGTTGCCGGTGATATCCTGGAAATTGCTGTAAAGCTTTTTGCCAATGGGATTGTCGAAGCCAATCAGTTTGGCCGTCGTTTCATTGATGATCACGGCGGAAGAATCGGCGCCGAAATCACGGGAAAAATTTCGTCCTTTCACCAGTTGCATGCCCATCAGGTTCAGGTAGTCGTAGTCGACCTGCCAGGCCTGCATGTTGAAGCCGTTCTTTGCCGTCATCACGGCTTCCGTTGAAAACGTATTGTCGTTGCGTGCCGAACCCTCCACCGGCAGGTAGCCGGCAAACGCAGCGCCGGAAACGCCGCTCAGCTTTGCCACTTCCTGCTTAAAGGCCGTGGCCTGTTCCCGCAGGGCGCCGGTTCCGTTCACGATCAGCACCTGGTCTTTGTTGAAGCCAAGCTGCTTGGTTTGTACATAATTCAACTGGCGGTACACCACGATGGTGCCGATGATCAGGATGATGGACGTGGTGAACTGGAAAACCACCAGGGCACCACGAAGGTTGCTGCGCCGGAAACCCGCATTGAGGCGGCCTTTCAGCACGGCGATGGGCCTGAACGACGACAACAGGAAGGCCGGGTAAGCACCGGCCAGCAGGCCAACGATGAGCGGCAATAGCACAAGGAAAACAACTTGTTTCGATTGGAAAAAATCGGCCAGCGAAAGCTGCTTGCCTGACAGTTCGTTAAACCAGGGCAAACAAACGGCGGCAATGCCGATGGCCAGTGCCGTGGCCAAAAACGAAGTGACGATGGACTCGAGCAGGAACTGCTGGATGAGCGATCGCTTTTCGGAACCCAGTACCTTCCGGATGCCGACCTCCCTTGCCCTCCCGGCGGAACGGGCCGTTGACAGGTTCATGAAATTGATGCAGGCCAGCAACAGAACGAAAATGGCCACGGCCGAAAAAATGTACACGTACTGGATGTTACCATTAACACCCAGTTCCGGAAAGCGGTCGGAGTAAAGATGGATTTTGGTCAGCGGCATCAGGCTGTACGAAAGATTGTTGCCCGCCTTGCGAAATTCATCCATCGAACCAATGTTCATGAACTCCTTGGCCTGCGGTATTACGTACCGGTCAATTACCTGGTTGAAATTCTTTTCAAATGCCCTGTAATCGGTACCGGGTCTTAAGAGAATGTAGGTTTGAAAATTATGGCTGAGGAAATTTCCCATTTGGTAGTCGATGCCCTTCATGGGAAAAATAAAATCAAACTGAAAATGCGAATTGTGCGGAATGTCTTTGATCACGGCCGTGACCTTGTAAATAGTGCTTCGGTTTTCGTCGGTTTCAATTTGCTTTCCCACCACGTCTGTTGTTCCAAAGTATTTCTTCGCCGTTGACTCTGTCAGCACAACCGTGTTGGGTTCATTCAAGGCGGTCTTTGTATTGCCGGCGATAGCCGGAAGGGTAAACACATTGAACAGCGTTGAGTCGGCACGGGCAACATTGTTTTCCCGCAGGTATTCATTTCCTTTCTTTACCATCCGGTAACCGTCGGAGTTGTAAAACCGGACAAATTCTTCCACCTGCGGATAGTCTTTCTTCAAGGTGGCACCCATCGGATCGGAGCAGACGGCAAGCCGCAGGTTGTTGCCACCAAACAACACGTCGGAATTGACCCGGTAGATGCGGTCGGCCTTTTCGTTGAAGCGGTCGTAGCTGAGTTCATCCGCCACGTACATGGCGATCAAAATAAAGCAGGCCAGGCCGGAGGCAAGGCCGATGATATTGATGAAGGAGAAAATCTTGTGCTTCGCCAGATTTCTCCAGGCGACCGTAAAAAAGTTTTTCAACATAAACACGGTTTTATGTTTTCATTTTTCCTCTGCCTGCTGTTTCCAGCATTTTTTCCATGTAAGCACGGCTTTGAAATTTTCAACATAACAACAACGGCATGATGGTGCGCTTTTACCTTTTGACACGAGGCCGTATTTACGAAGTTGAACAGCATGAAAAATGTTTCGGTTTGATGCGTGTTGCTTTGCAGCGATCAGCGACACAATCGATATTGCTGTCTATGCAAACACCCGTTTTGAAACCGAACAATTGTACCACTTCCACAAGAAACTGGGAAGCAAATACTTACTTATCCTGTTCGCTTACGACCCTGTTCGTATTCGCACAAAACTGTCCGTTTTCGATACAGCTTTTTAGCTGCAGGTTTTCGATCCAGGAGCCATCTTTACTCGGTTCGTAAACTCTTGACCGGATTTGATAACGCCGCTTTCATCGACTGATAACTTACAGTTAGAAACGCAATGATAAAGATGGCCACAAACGGGATCATGAAGTAAGACCAATGGATATCAATTCGGAAGGCATAGCCTTGCAACCAACTCAAAACGACATACCATGCCAATGGCACTGCTAAAACAAATGCAATGGCAAGTAGCGACGCAAATTCCTGGTACAACAATTTCAGGATCTGCGGAACGGAAGCTCCCAGTACTTTGCGGATGCCGATCTCTTTTGTGCGCTGAATCGTGGTGAACGAGGCAAGACCGAACAAGCCCAAACAAGCAACGAGGATGGCAAGTGAAGTAAACAGCCCGAATACCTGTCCGAACTTTTGATCGGCCTTGTACTGCTCGTCGAAATGATCATCGAGAAAAAAATATTCAAACGTGTTTCCGGGGAAAAATTGATTCCAGGCTGCTCTTACGTTTTCGATGGTTTGGCTGGCTTTCGATGCCGGTGTTTTAATTGACAGGAAACCCTGCACATCCGGGATCAAGCGAAAGATCAGCGGCTCGAAATCTTCCCGCAAGGATTGCTGGTGGAAATTATCTGCGATACCTACGATCGTGAACTGCTCGCCCCAAAAATCAATCTTTTTCCCCACGGCATCTTCCGGTTTCGCCAAACCCAATTGCTCAAACCCCTTTTTCGTGAAAATAACGGCATGGTCATCACTGCCGTAATCTTTGGAAAAGGGACGACCGGCAATAAGTTTTATGCCGTACAATTTCAGGTAATCGTAATCCACGCCAATAACGCGGTATTGCTTTTGTGTCGATTCGTCGGTACCAACCAGCTTTATCCCTCCAGCATTCCAATCCACCGGTTCGCCGGGAATACTGGTTGAGATGGTGACACCTTTAACGGATGTCTGCTGGCTTAGCGCTTCCTTCAATGCCGTCATGTTTCGCAGATAGGTGGAATCCGTCAGTACCACCGGACGATTTACCACCAGGGTTTGATCGATGTTTATACCCAACGACTGCTTGCGCATGTATTGGATTTGCTGATAAACAGCCAGTGTGCCGATCAATAAAAAGAGGGAGGCCGTAAACTGAAACACTACCAACCCTTTCCTCAGCACAGAACCCTTGGATGTGGTGGTCATTTTTCCTTTCAACACGTCGATCGGTTTGAAACCGGACAAAACAAAGGCAGGATACAATCCCGAAAAGAACGTACCGACAATAAACAAAGCTATCAGGCCAACCCAAAAATCAGACTTCACGAGGAATGAAAAAGAAAGATGCTGACCCGAAAGTTGGTTGAAGCCGGGAATGGCAACGACGACAATGACGAACGCCAGCAACAATGCAAACGCATTCAGCAAGGCCGATTCAGAAAGAAACTGGAAAATTAACTGGCTGCGTTGCGAACCGACTGTTTTCCGAATACCCACTTCCTTTGCCCGGTTGATGGCACGGGCGGTGGCCAGATTGATGTAATTGATCCAGGCGATCACCACGATAAAAAACGCAATGCCCAACAACAGGTAGACCGTCTTGCCATCACCGTTCGGTTCCGGCTCTCCCATGTAGTGCGAGTACAGGTGGATATCGGCGAGCGGCTGCAAAGAATACGTCACGGCAGAATTGTATTTCTTCATGTCGGCTGCAGTGAACTTGTCCACAATCGGCTGAAACTTTTTTTCAACGGCACGGGGATCTGCACCTTTCCGTAACAAAAGATAAGTCAGGCAGCCATCCCACAACCAGGCTGTTTCAGGTCCCTTGCCGGTGGAATCGGTCGTGCGCTTGACAAAGGTGGCATAGGAAAGCAGGATGTCAGGCTTGACCTGCGTATTGGCCGGAGCATCCTTGTACACGGCTGTCACAGTGTAATCGCTGTTGCGGTTCAGGCTAAGGCGTTTGCCAATTACATCAGTGGTACCATACAGTGTCCGGGCTGTTGTTTCAGACAGAGCCGCTGTGAATGGTTCGGTCAATGCCTTGTTGCCATCACCGGCTATCACAGGATAAGTGAAGACGCGAAAGAAAGAACCGCTGGCAAAAAACACCTTCTTTATCTGCACCGGTTGATGGTTGATTTCAGCAATCGCGGCGTTTTTAGAAAGCAGTTTTACATAGTCCTCGATTTCCGGTATTTCCTCCTTGAACGAATTACCAACAGCGTAGGCACCCGCCGCCCACTCGGTACTGAGTTTGCCATTGTCATACCTGTCCTGCTTTACCCGGTAAATACGATCCTTGTTCACCTGGAAATTTTCATAGCTCAATTCGAAGGACACATATTGCAGGATCAAAAGACAGGCAGCCACACCGATTGCCAAACCGATGACGTTTATCAACGAGTAGCCTTTTTGCCGCGTAATGTTTCGCCAGGCTGTTTTGAAGTAGTTTCTGAACATATCGTTTTGTTTATTCGGTTCGTAAACTTTTCACCGGGTTGGCCACCGCGGCCCGAATGGCCTGGAAACTAACCGTGATCAGCGCAACCGTCAGTGCGGCCGCACCTGCCACCACGAACACCCACCAGCCAATGGCAATGCGGTACGAAAAATCGGCCAGCCATTTGTTCATGGCCCACCAGGCCACGGGGAAAGCCAGCAACGACGAAAGCAGCACCAGGCGAACAAAGCTTTTCGACAGCAAACCAAAAATGCTGAGCACTCCGGCACCCAATACTTTGCGTATGCCAATCTCCTTTGTTCGTTGCTCGGCATTGAAAGCGGCCAGTGCAAACAGGCCTAAACAACCCACAACAATCGCCATGAGCGTGAAGATCCAGATCAGGCTTCCCAGCTTTTCTTCGGACTTGTACATGGCGCCATAGGTTTCATCCATGAACTTGTAATCAAGCGGAAATCCCGGGTTGAATTTGTTCCAGGTATCGTTGATGTAGGCAATGGTATTTTTCATATCAGCCGTCCTAAGTTTTACGGCCACTTTGTAGGTAACTGCAGGATAAAGCTGGATCACCGAAGTCGTCACCTTTTCGTGCAGGTTTTTGTAATGAAAGTCCTGCACCACGCCAATCACCTTGCCGATCTTCTGCGGATGAAGCGAGTCGACAGGATTCCATTCATCCCACTTCAACGTTTGCCCCAGGGCTTTTTGCGGTGTGCCAAAGCCCAGTTCTTTTACGGCTGTTTCATTGATGATAAAGGCCTCCCGTTCATCGGTCTTCATTTCGCTGGAGAAATCACGGCCTGCAACCAGTTTCAGGCCAAGGGTTTTCAGGTAATCGGGATCGCCGATAAACACATTGGCAGCGTATTCTTTGTCGCCTTCTTTTCCCGGGACCGTCACACCATCACCGGCAAACTGGTCGCCGGGCAGGCCATAACCCGATGTTACGGATACGACGCCGGAGGATTGCTTCAACGCCTGCTTGAACGTCTCCAGGTTTTTCTCCACATCGCCGCGAATCTGGAAATAAAGCACCTGGTCCTTGTTGAAGCCAAGGTCTTTGGTATTGAGATACTGGATTTGTTTGTACACGACCAGCGAAGAAACAATCAGCAAGGCGGAAAGTGCAAACTGCACGACCACCAGGGCCTGCCGCAGCCAGCCAACATCGCTGCCCGCGAGCTTCATGTTCTTCAAGACTTTGATGGGCTGAAAACCCGAGAGCACCAGCGCCGGGTAAATGCCTGCTAAAATGCCAATCAGCACGCCGCCACCAAGGACCAGCAGAGCCAGCAGCGGATTGGTGACAGGGTTAAATAAAATGTGCTTTCCTGTGAAGCCATTCAATGCTGGTAAAAGCAGTATCGTGGCAACAATGGCAATCAGCATGGCGATCACCGAAAGCAAAACGGTTTCGCCCATATACTGTACCACAAGCTGTTTACGGCCGGCACCCACCACTTTACGAACGCCGATTTCCTTTGCTCTGCGGAAAGAACGGGCCGTTGCCAGGTTGATGAAATTGAAACAGGCAATTACCAACACAAAGAGGGCAATGATGGTCAGACCGGTCACATAGCTTTCATTACCCCTAACGGCATTGTCGAACACAAAATCCGCCGACTTAAGGTGAATGTCGTGCAGTGGCTGAAAGAAAGGCAAAAAGACGCTGCCTTCCTGTTTCAGCGTCGGGTAAATTTCCTTTTTCACATGCGCCTGGAATTTGTCCTGTACCAACCTGGCATCGGCGCCGGGTTTTAGTTTGACGTAGGTATAGAACTGGTTCCAGGTCCACTTCTCCATCCTTTCTTTGGGAATACCGGCAGAAGAAAGCGACATCAGGTAATGAAAATCCAGGTGAAAATGTTCCGGAAGTTTTGCCAGTACGCCTTTTACTTCAAAGTCGCCTTTGTCGATCTTGAGCGTTTTACCAACGGGGTTCAGGTTGCCGAAATAACGTTTGGCCAGGTCTTCCGTCAATACGATCGTGCCGGGAGCCGTGAGTGCTGTGGCAGGATCGCCGAATAAAAATTTCAGCGGGAAAATTTTGAAAAAAGAGGCTTCCGTGAAAATTCCTTTTTCTTCGTAACCGCTTTTCTCTCCCACTTCCATGAGGAACTTGTCGCCGGACATTAAAATCCGCACGGTTGTGTCTACCTCCGGATATTGCTGCTGCAAAAACGTTGCATAAGCCGGCGGCACCGGTGCCTGCAAACGACGATTGCCATTGTCGACATATTCGTCGTAAAGACGGTACACATTTTCTCCGCCGGGTATGCCCTTGTCAAACTTTTTTTCGTCGTATACAAAAAGCGCTATCACGAGGCAGCCCGTGATGCCAATGGCCAGGCTCAGGATGTTGATAAAGCTAAAGCCTTTGTAGCGGAGCAGATTGCGGATAGCGGTTTTAAAGTAGTTCCTGAACATGGTTGGTGTTTTTATTCTGATCGCAGGTTTTTCACAGGGTTGGCAATCGCTGCCCTGACCGACTGGTAGCTAACGGTGCCGATGGCAATAAGGATGGACGTGAGGCCAGCAGCCACAAACACCCACCACCGGATCTCGACACGGTAAGGATAATCCTGCAGCCATTTGTACATGGCCCACCAGGCAATTGGCGAGGCGATCAGGATGGAAACAATCACCAGCTTTAAAAAGTCTTTGGACGGCAGCGTGGTGATGCCGCCAACCGAGGCGCCTAATACCTTGCGGATGCCGATTTCCTTGACCCGGTTTTCCGCCATGTAGGCCGCCAGGCCAAACAGGCCCAAACAGGAAATAAAGATTGTGAGGGCGGCAAAAAGTGCCGCCAGCGTAGCTGTCCGCTTTTCGTTGTCGAATTTCTTCGCGTATTCCTCGTCCACAAACTTGTAAATGAACGGGAACTCGGGATTGTATTTTTTAAAAATCGCTTCGGCCTTTGCCAGGTTATCGGCCGTTGAACGGGCCTCGTTCAGCTTGATGTGGATGCAATTGAAAAACCCTTTGCTGCCTTCGATGACCATGGGCTTGGTGGGATAAAACGGCGATTGGAGGATAAAGTCTTTGATCACCCCCACGATGTGCCAGTCGATGCCGTTGTCTTTGACGATCTGTCCCAGCGGGTCTTTAAAATTCATCACTTTGGCCGCCGACTCGTTGATGATAATACCCGTGGAATCGGTTGGGAATTGCTGCAGGTTAAAATCGCGACCGGCAACAAACTGAAGGCCGGCTGTTTTGGCCAGTCCTTCGTCGGAACAAAAGCGGTCAAAGTCTGTTTTATCGTTCGGGTCTTTGCCTTCCCACTGGAAGCCCCAGCTATCGCTCCAGCCCTGCGTCAGCGGCGCACTGGTTTTGGTCACAGAGGTGGCAATGCCGGATGACAGCAGTTCGGTTTTTACCAGCTGGTAGTTTTTGTCCAGGTCACCGTCGAGGAAGTGATAAACCAGGTTGTTTTTGTTGTAGCCTGTTTCGCGGTCCCTGGCATAATCAATCTGTTGTTTTACGATTATGGTGCAGATGATCAGAATGATGGCAAACGTGAACTGCAGCACCACCAATACCTTTCGGGGCGTGATGAATGCATTGGTTGTTTTGATGGTCCCCTTCAGCACTTTCACGGGGCGGAAAGACGAAAGAAAAAAGGCCGGGTAACTTCCGGCGACCAAGCCGGTGAGCAGCACGAAGGCAAGGCTTGCCAGCCAGAACTCCCAACTACCGTAAGGGATGGACAGCTTTTTATCGGTCAGGCTGTTGAAACCCGGAAGGCTGACCTGCACAAGAAGAAGGGCAATGACGCCGGCGATCAGCGAAAGCAAGATGGACTCGCCAATGAACTGAACCACTAGTGCGCCTTTGCGGGCCCCCACCACTTTGCGGATGCCCACTTCCCTTGCCCGTTTTTCGCTGCGTGCCGTACTCAAGTTCATAAAGTTGATACAGGCAATCAACAGGATGAATGCCGCAATGATCCCAAAAAGTTGTACGAAGGTGATGCGACCACCCTCTTCTACTCCATTGGTGAAATTGCCATAGAGGCGCCAGCGGCTCATCGGGTAAAGAAACATTTCCCAGGAAGGGTCTTCCGTTTTGTCGTAACGGACCTTAATTTTTTTAATCTTATTATTGGCCGCATCAATGGTCGCGTTCTCTTTCAGGAGCACAAAGTTGGACACGGAGTTGTTGCCCCAGTATTCATCATCGTTGCCGTTCCTACGCAGGTAAGACCATGGCAGGAGGAATTCAAACTTGAAGCGTGTGTTGGTTGGGATATCTTTCAACACACCGGTAACGGTAAAGTTCTCCTTGTTGTCAAGCTTGACAATTTTTCCAACGGGGTTATCGTCGCCAAACAGTTTTTTTGCCAGCGTTTCCGTTACCACCATCGAGTGCATATCCATCAGCACCGATTTGGGATTGCCCTGCAGCAGCGGAAAGCTAAAGACCTGCAGGAAATTGGAATCAACAATATTGCCCTGTGACTTCAATCGTTTTTCAAGGTAGGTCAGCAGGTAGTTGTTGGGCCATTCGGCGCGGGTAGCCTGTTCTATTTCGGGCACATCCTGCTGCACGTATTTGGCCAGCACCTTGGGCGTGGTGTTCCAGCACTGTAGCTTGCCGCTGAAGGTTGCCTTGTTCCATACCTGGTAAATGCGGGCTTTTTTTTCATGGAAGTCGTCGTAGTGCACCTCGCTCAGTATCCACAGGATAATGAGAACAGCACTGGCCATACCCACCGCCAGGCCGGAGATGTTGATAAAGGAAAACCCTTTATGCCGAAGCAGGTTACGAACGGCAATTTTGAAATAGTTGCGGAACATTTGTAAGCGTTTAAATTCGTAATGACTGTTGGTTTACGTCCACTCACCGTTCACAACTCACCGATCAACTCTTTACTCTGTGCGTAGATTTTTTACGGGATTTGTCAGTGCTGCCTTTACCGCCTGGAAGCTGACCGTGATGAGCGCAATGACAAGTGCCGTAACACCGGTTGTTGCAAATACCCACCAGCCGATTGAGGTGCGATAAGCGAAATCTTCCAGCCATTTGTTCATCACAAACCAGGCAATGGGCGACGCAATGACTAGAGCGATCAGCACCAGCCGCACAAACTCTTTCGATAGCAAACCCACAAGGCTGGAAACACTGGCACCCAGCACTTTCCGTATCCCGATCTCTTTGATCCGCTGTTCGGCACTGAACGTTGCCAGGCCAAACAATCCCAGGCAGGAGATCAGGATAGCAATTATGGTAAAGCTGTCCACCATTCCCTGCAACTTGTTTTCACCATCATAGTTTTTCTGGAAGTCTTCATCCATGAAACTGTATTCAAACGGCTCGTTGGGATTCAATTTGTGCCAGCTTGCGCCAATGTTTTTCAACAAGGAAGAAAGATTGCCGGTGTTGGCATGTACAACAAGATAGTTGTACGAAGTCCGGTTGTTCAGGAAAAAGCCATAGGGTAAAATGGGCACCCGCAGGTCCTGGAAATGAAAGTCTTTTACAACGCCAACGATAGGGAAACGATGGGTTTCACCACGCCAGTCGAAGAGCAGGGTCTTGCCTACCGCGTCACCAGCAGAGGCAAAACCAAGTTGTTTGATTGCTTCAGCGTTCACGATAATCCGTTCGGCTGTATCGCCGGGAAATTGTTCCGAGAACAGGCGGCCGGCCAGCGGCTTGATATCGAGTGTCTGCAAAAAATTTTCATCGATAGTATTGAGGAAGACATCTTTTTGGTCATCCAGGCTTTGGCCTTCTTTTCGCATCAATATATCGCTGGGATTCATAATGCCGGGATAGTAAAAACTAGCGCCTACCTGCAACACACCGTCGTTGCGTTTTACCTCATTTTTTAAAGCGGTGTAAATATTTTTGGACGTGTTGCTGCGTAGTGGAATCACAATCTGCTGGTCTTTGCTGAAGCCAAGATCCTTTGTTTGCATGTAGCGCATCTGGTTGCCGATCACCACGGCCGCAATAATGAGAACAACGGAAATCATAAACTGGAAAACCACCAACCCCTTTCGCAAGGCCAGTGTTGCCATAGAGTTGGAAAAGCGGCTTTTCAGAACCTTGATCGGCTTGAAGGAAGAAAGATAAAAGGCAGGGTAACTGCCGGCAAACAAGCCGGTAAGAAGTGCCAGGCAAAAAAAGCCGGCCAGCAGCGGAACGTGTTCCGGTAGCGAAAATTGCAGCTCTCTGCCAGAGACAAAGGAGAACCCTGGCAACAAAAGCAGGGCAAACACGATAGCCAGCAAGAAAGCAATCAAACTCATGACGATTGATTCACCCATAAATTGTTTGATAAGCGACGACCGGTCCGCACCCAACACCTTGCGTACGCCCACTTCTGCTGAACGCTTCGACGACCGGGCAGTGGACAGGTTCATGAAGTTGATGCATGCGATGAGCAAGGTAAATAACGCAATGGAGCCAAGCACATACAAAGAGGTCATACTTCCAACCGGCGTGATGTTGGCCTTCATGTTTGAGTGCAAATGCATATCTGTGACAGGAAGCAGGAACTGTGATTTGTAATTTTTTGTTGCTTCCATGTCCTTTTTCATGTATTTCTCCACGAACAGTGGAAATTTAGCTTGCAACGAAGCAGCGGTCGCTCCGGGTTTTAAAAGAAAGAACGTGTGAAACATGTTGTTATTCAACATGTCTGTTTGCTGGTTGATAAAGGGCTCCATTCGGCCTCCCCGGATCGACACAAAAAAGCGGGCATCGATCTGCGAAGGCTTTTTGAACGGTTTATAAACGCCAGCGACTGTAAATGTTGTGTCGCCATTGGTATTGCTACTGATCGAGATGGTTTTGTTGAGGGCTGGTTCGTTGCCAAACAGTTTTTTTGCGATCTCCTCGCTTAGTACGACCGTGTTGGGACTTCCAAGTGCCGTGGCCGGGTTCCCTTCTATAAACTGGTAGGAGAACAACTGGAAAAAAGTGGAGTCGGCCATATAGCCCTTGGTCTCATAAAAAGTTTTGGCCGGTCCGTTTTGCGGATTGTATTGCAGCAAGGTTTTGTCTTCCGCGAACAACTTCATAAGCCTTGTTGTTTTTTCAATTTCCGGAAACTCCTGCTGCATGGCTGCAGCCATTGGCGCCGGGCAGTTGGGCGTTCTCTCCGCTTTGCCATCACGGATAAACGTGGTGCCGAGCTGCACCAGGCGGCTTGCATTTTTGTGGTAGCTGTCGTAACTCGTTTCGTGGTAGATGTACAACGAAATCAGCAGGCAGCAGGTCAGGCCGATTGAGAGGCCAAAGACGTTGATGAAGGTAAAGACCTTGTTCTTTTTCAAACTCCGCCAGGCGATTTTCAGGTAATTACGGAACATGTGTCGGTTATTAATTACTGATGATTGATTATTAAACGTCGTTTATTCACTATTCACCATTCACTACTTTATTCCGTTCGCAGGCTCTTCACCGGGTTGGCCGTGGCCGCCTTAATGGCCTGGATACTAATGGTACAAAGCGCCACCACGAAGGCCAGCAAACCGGCCAGCACAAACACCCACCAGGCGATGCTGATGCGGTAGGCGAAGTTGTCGAGCCATTTTTGCATGCCAAACCAGGCCAGCGGCGAGGCGATGATGATGGCAATGGCCACCAGCCAGAAAAACTCTTTCGACACGAGGAACACAATATTGCCGACCGATGCACCCAATACTTTGCGGATACCGATTTCCTTGATCTTTTGTGTCACGATCAGGATCACCATGGCCAGTAATCCCAGACAGGAAAGCACGATGGCAATCACGGCGCAGGAAACAAAAATCTGGGAAAGCTTTTCTTCTTTTTTATATTGGCGATCAATGTTCTCATCGAGGAAGGAGCCTTTGAAATCGCTGTTGGGAAGAATTTGCTTCCAGGTATTTTTTACCAGCTCCATGCTGGCCGGCAGGTTGGCCGAAGCCACTTTGACCAGTGCATAGTGAGCCGGGAAATCCTTTTCCAGCACAAAGCTCATTGGCTCGATTTTCTTTTGTAATGACTCGTAGTTGAAATCCTTCACCACGCCGATGACGGTTACTGGATGGGCGCTGTCTCTTGCCAGCAGTTGCAACCCTATCACATTTTTTTCCTCCAGTTGTCTGGCCATGGCTTCGTTGATGACCATGGCGTTGCTATCAGTGGGAAAGTCACGGGAGAAATCACGGCCGGCCACCAACTGCAGGTCAAGTGTCTTTACAAAATCATAGCTCACACCAAGCCAGCCCGTAGAGATGCCGCGGTTCTTGTAATCAAAACCAACAGTGGAATGACGAGAGGACCCATCCAACCCGCGGCCAAGATTGTTGTAAATGCCGCTGATGCTTTTGATGGTTGGATAACCGGATAATTTTTCTCGAAGCCTTTCCAGCACCAGCGCCGGGTCCTGGTCGCCTTCGACCGGAACAGAGATCACCTGGGCCCGATTGTAACCAAGCGGCTTGTTTCGGAGGTAATCGATCTGCTGCCAGGAAATAATTGTACAGATCAGCAGCAGGACGGCTATGGAAAACTGCACAACAATCAGTGTGTTCCGGATGCCTTGCGACCGTGCGATGGAAAATTTTCCTTTGAGAATGCTGACGATGTTGACCCTTGAAATCAGCCAGGCCGGGTAGCCACCGGCTACCAGGGTAATCAGGAAAAAACCGGCCAGCACGCCGGCCCAAACAACCGGTGAAAAAAGTACGTCCCGCTCTACGTGCAAAGCAAACAACTGTTTGTAGGGCGGCAGCAAAATATAGGAAAGAACACCACTCACGACCAGGGCAAAAAAGCAAATCAACAAGGCCTCCACCCACAATTGCGCAATGATCTGTCCGCGCAAGGCGCCCAGGGTTTTGCGCAGGCCGATTTCGTGTGAACGGGTAAAGGAACGGCCGATGGTAAGATTGATAAAATTAATGCATGCAATGAGCAGGATCAGC
Organism: Flavisolibacter nicotianae; assembly: GCF_003628535.1. Classification (GTDB taxonomy): domain Bacteria; phylum Bacteroidota; class Bacteroidia; order Chitinophagales; family Chitinophagaceae; genus Flavisolibacter; species Flavisolibacter nicotianae. The sequence goes on along the minus strand of NZ_RBCI01000004.1, from coordinate 237,785 downwards.
ACACCGATGGCCAGCAGAAGGTATAAATAACTCCGGCTAACATTGCCGCCTTCTACGAGCATCGCTGTTTCGGTATGCATATCCTTCAGCGGTAAAAGCCCTAACTGGATGTAGGAGCCATCCGCAGCCGGTTTGGCGCCGTCCCGCTTCAGGCCATTGTAGTCTTCCTTAAAATATTGGTCAAAAAACGCGGCCGTTTTTTTCACCAGCGCATCCGGGGAAGCCCCTTGTTTCAATTGCACATAGGCATTGTGATTCCAGCTTTCCCAGTCATTTATCCTGGCGTTGTAGTTCTCGTCGGTCTCGAAACGGCCAACCATGTCGAACGTGATACTTGAGTTTTCGGGAATGTCGGCCGTGACCCCTGTCACGGTAAAAGGCTTCCACTGGCTGCCAACCTGCATCTGCACAATTTTTCCGATCGGATCTTCCTCCTTGCCGAAGATTGCTGCTGCCGATTTCCTTGTCAGCACAAGACTGTTCAAATCGTTGAGCGCTGTTTGCGGCGAACCTTTCAGGAAGGGAAAAGAGAACATGCGGAAAAAATCAGGATCGGTGATCCGCAGGTTCTGCGTGAGCTGTTTTTCCATATAGCGCACATTCCCGTTCTTGGAAACATACCGGCTGGCGTACTGAATTTCCGGATAGCTTTCTTTCAAGGCGGGTATCATCGGGACCGGCACCGTGGAGGAATTTTGTACACCGTTTACGCGGTAAACTTTGGTGTACACATGATAAAGCTGCTTCCCATTCTCATGAAAGTTGTCGTATGAAAATTCAAAAAATACGCTTAGAAAAAGCAGCAAGGCCGCTGTAAAGGCCACGCACAAACCAACCAGGTTAATGGCCGTATCGACTTTGTGCTTTCCCAAATTCCGCCAGGCTAGTTTTAGATAATTCCGAAACATGATTGTTTTTTAATGCTGAATGTGGAATGAAAAATTTTGATTGGTCCGGAAACACTATTCATCATTGATCATTCAAAATATCTATTCTGTCCGCAGACTTTTTACCGGGTTGGCCGTTGCTGCTTTCACCGCCTGCGAGGCGATGGTCACAAAGGCAATCACACCGGCAAGCAGCGCTGCCACCAGGAAAAGCCACCAGGGCATGTTGATGCGGTAGGCAAAATCATCCAGCCATTTGTGTATGAAATACCAGGCGGCAGGAAACGCAATCAGGGCGGAGACGCCGACAAGTTTTAGAAAATCTTTCGACAACAGCGTGACGATGGTGCTCACGTCGGCTCCAAGTACCTTGCGGATACCGATTTCCTTGAAGCGCTGGCTGATGGTGAATGCAGACAAGCCAAACAAACCCAGGCAGGCGATGAAAATGGCAATAGCGGCAAACGTGGTAAAGATGGAGCGCTGCCGCTCTTCGGACTGATACAATTTGGCAAACCGGTCATCGAGGAATGTATAGTCGAACGGGATATGCGGTAAAAACTTTTTCCAGGTGCTTTCCAGATGAGCCATAGCACCCTGCGTGTTGCCGGATAGCTTTACCGTCAGGCTGCCGTAGTTTTTTGCATTTTTCGGGATGAACATCACCAGCGGCAGGATTCGTTGATGCATGGATTCGAAATGGAAGTCATTAAATACCCCGACCAACTGGCCTTTTCTTCCGCCATACAGAAATTGTTTGCCCACAGCATCCTGCGGTGATTGCAATCCCAAAACACGCACAGCCGCTTCGTTGACCAGGAACGAAGACGTGTCGGTACCGTAGTCTCTTGAAAGGCCTCTGCCGGCGATCATTTTTACGCCGTAGGTCGCGAGGTAATCTTCATCTGCCACAACAAATTTGATATCGGCCTGTGTCGGTGCAAGGCTATCGCCCTTATTGATCTGCGACCCCATGGCATCCAGCAAGCGCCCTGTGGGTATGCGTGAGGAGCGGGATATGTTTTTGATGTTCGGATTGGAAAGCAGTTCGAACCTAAAAGCGTTGTACTGCTCCGTCAGGCCGTCGTTGTAAGCCAGCGTTACAATGTGATCGCGGTTAAAGCCAAGCGATTTGTTTTGCATGAACCGCATCTGCTTAAACACGATTGCCGTACTGATGATCAGGATGATGGAAATGGCAAACTGCACCACCACCAGCACTTTGCGAAACGACACATTGCCACCGCCAACTTTCAACAAGCCTTTCAACACTTTGATGGGCTGGAAAGAAGAAAGAAAAAGCGCCGGGTAAAGGCCCGAGAAAATGCCAACAACAAAGGGGACCAGGACAAGCGGAAGCAAGACCGACCAATGTAAAAGCTGGTTGATGGAAAGGTTCTGTCCCGACAGCTTGTTTAAATAAGGCAGTGCAAGCCAGGTGCAGACGTAAGAAAGAATGGCGGCCAGCCAACAGAGTAAAACCGACTCGCTTAAAAATTGCCCGATCAATTCGGCCTTTCGTGCGCCAACCACTTTGCGGATTCCGATTTCCTTTGCACGCAGGACAGAGCGGGCCGTGGAAAGATTCATGTAATTGATGCAGGCAATCAGCAAAATAAAAAGAGCAATCGCCGAGAAGATATACACCCGTTTGATATCGCCGTTTTCCTCGGCCTCATCGTCTTTGTGCGACAGCAAGTGAATGTCGGTCACCTTGCGCAGTGTGAGCAGGGAATAATCCGAAGCTTTGATCAAACCGTTGTTGTCCGGCGGAATGTGCCTGTTTTGGAAAGCCGGCAATTGTGCCTCCAGGCGCCTGGGATCGTAATGCTCCGGCAGGAGAATATAGGTGTAAAAGGCATTATTGCCGAAATTGTCCACGAAATTCTGTTTGCCGTAAACCGCACTGTCCATCAAGGTCGGGAACGAAATCAGCAACTCGGGGTGAAGGTGCGAATTGGACGGGAAAGCCTTGTACACGCCAGTCACCTTTAGATCAAACTGGTTGTTCATCCGGATTACTTTGTTCACAGGGTCGTCGTTGCCAAAATATTTTTGGGCCGTTTCTTCCGTGAGCATGACCGAATTGGGCTCTTCCAGCGCCCTGGCCGGGTTGCCTTTTAGAACCTTGACATCAAATAGGTCGAGCAGATTTCCGTCGCTGAAATACGAGTTGGATTCGCTGAACATTTTTTCCTCGAACCGGAACGGCGTTGGTCCATTCGACAAAACCTGTGTCAGCTTTTTGATTTCTTTGAAATCAGTTTGCAACAGGGATCCAAAAGGAGGCGCGATGGCCGCCAGGCGAAGGTTCACTGTCTTGTCCTGCGGGTTCAGGAAGGTGCGCTCAACGCGATAAATGTTTTTCGCATTTTTATAACGGTCGTAACTCAGCTCATTTAAAATATACGCCAGGATCAACAGGCAGCAGGTGAGCCCTACCGTCAGGCCAAAAAGGTTAATAAAGGAAATCGCCTTGTACTTCCTCAAATTGCGCAAGGCAATTTTCAAATAGTTGCGGAACATAAATTGTGTTTGAGCGGAAAGAAATTCTTCTCGGTTGTTTCTTGTGCAGTCTTCCCTTTTCAAACAAGTTTACACCATGATATTTTCCAGGACCGTTTGTCCGTCGAGCATGCGTACGATGCGATGACTGTAGCGGGCATCGTGCTCGGAGTGTGTCACCATTATGATCGTGGTTCCTTGTTCGTTCAGGTCCGTCAGGAGTTGCATTACCTCGTTGCCGTTGGAAGAATCGAGGTTACCGGTCGGTTCATCTGCGAGGATCAGTTTGGGTTTGTTGACCACCGCCCTGGCAACCGCCACACGCTGTTGCTGGCCACCCGAAAGCTGTTGCGGGTAGTGATTGCGGCGGTGCATGATCTGCATTTTGTCCAACACGTCTTCTACCCTGGTTTTGCGGTCTGCGGCCGTTACGCCCAGGTAGATCAGGGGCAGTTCCACATTTTCAAAGACGGTCAGTTCATCAATCAGGTTGAAACTCTGGAAAACGAACCCGATGTTGCGTTTGCGCAAATCGGCCCGTTTGCGTTCGTTGTATTTGGCCACTTCAATCCCGTTGAAAAGAAAGCTTCCGCTATCGGGTTCGTCGAGTAAACCCAGGATGTTGAGCAGCGTGGATTTGCCGCAGCCCGAAGGGCCCATCACGGCGACGAACTCTCCTTCCTTTACATCGAGATTCAGTTTGTTGAGGGCTACCGTTTCCACTTCTTCGGTACGGTAGATTTTTTCCATGTTTCGAATCTTTATCATAAGTGTTGATTGATGGCTGATTGGTTGATTATCGACTGTCACTTTCAGCGTTAAAAGTTGACAATCAAAATTGATGGCGCAAGATGGAACGACGCTTTTGCTTCTTTCCTGAGAGCAGGTCCTGCTTTTTTGGTTCCTTTCACCGGCGTAGTTGTATGCAGGCAAAGAAAAACAAACATCAGAAGTAAGAGTTTCATAACTGTTGATTTTGTGATGAACGGTTGTCTGACTTAGCTATTGAACGAACTTTTTTTATAAAACTGTTAGAAGAGACGATACTGAACCGAAAAATGTTACATCGCTATGCACAAAAGCTGAAGGCTGATAGCTGATAGCCGACTTCTATTTCTTGATCACCAATTCCTGCATGTTACCGTAATTCTCATAACTGGATGTAACGACCTTATCCCCTGGCTGCAAACCACTCAGCACTTCGTAGTAGTCGGGGTTCTGCCGTCCCAATTGAACGTCGACTTTGTAAGCCGTATTGCCGTCCGAACTCACTTTGTAGACCCAGTTGCCGCCGGTTTGCTGGAAAAAGCCGCCTTTGTTCAGAAGCAGGGCTTGTGTTTCGTCGCTCAGCGCCAGGCGGATCTGGAGGGTTTGCCCGCGGCGGATCCCATCCGGCACTTTTCCGTCAAACAGCATGTCCACCTGGAAACGGCCATTGGTCACCTGTGTATAAACCTTCGTGATCTTCAATTTGTAATTCTGGTTGGCTACTGTGGCTTCGCCCATCAGGCCAATGAACACACGGGAGATATAGTGCTCGTCAATGTCCACCCGCACCTTGTAGCCACTGATGATATCGATCTGGCCGAGGCGTTCGCCTTTGTTTTTGCTCTGGCCGATCTCCACATCCAGCGAGGTTAACTGGCCCGCAACCGGTGCCCGGACAATGAGGTCGCCCACTTTTTTCCGCATCACGTTCAGGGCGTTTTGCGAACCCTTCGCCGACTGCGCAGCCTGCGATACCTGTTGCACATTCGACGTCGCATCCTGTTTCAGGATCTCGTCGGTCAGCTTCATCCGCGCCACCTGGTAATTGAATGTGTTCTCCGCCTGTTTGAATTCCTGCAGGCCAATGGCTTTTTGTTCGTACAGGTATTTGTTCAGGTCATACACCCGCTTGGCTTCTTTGTAGGCGTTTTCCACATCGGTTTTCTGGTTGAGCTTTTGCGTGGTGTTTTGCTGGGCAGCGTTTTTCGCAATCTGCATTTGCGTGAGCAGGTTATACACGGCCGTCTGCTGGTTCACGAGGCTTAGTTCGAGATCGGTGTTGGACAACCGGAGAATGGGCTGGCCTTTGCTCACCATTGCTCCATCCTCCACGTATTTTTCTTCTACCCGGCCTCCTTCCACCGCATCGAGGTAGATGGTGGTTTGTGGCAGAACAACGCCGTTGACAGGAATAAATTCCTGGAAGGCGCCCTTTTTCACTTCACTGATTGTGATGCGTTCGGACTCGACGTTCAATTTTGATTTGCCCGAGGTGTAGTAAATGCTGCCGCCAATCAGCAGCACCAGCGCCGTTACGCCAACAAGGGTGAATGTTTTTTTGCTGTTCCAGCGTTTTTTTTCGATAACTCTGTCCACTGTCGTTTTTTTTTAACCGAACAGGATAAAAGAAATAGGATGCCAAAACAGGGAAGGCATGGTTTTCAACGGGTTAGAAAAACCACGATCTACGAAAGTGTTCGCATGCGGACAAAAACTGTCCGCTTTCGATACAGTGGATTTGAACGGCCAAAAAAGAGGTGTTCATTTTCAGATTCTTATATGATGGCATATTGTTAGTTTCGTCTTTCGCCACAATTCTTTTCTTTACACCATGTCTTTAAAAACTGCTTCGATCCTGGTAATTGACGACGATGTTGATGTGCTGACCGCCGTTCGCCTGCTCCTTAAACCCGAGGTCAAACAAATCGTGACCGAAAAAAACCCGGAGAACATCCGTTCCATCCTGGCCAAACAGGATTTTGACGTGATCCTGCTCGATATGAACTTCAACAGCTCGATCAATACGGGCAATGAAGGCATCTTCTGGCTGAAAAAAATCAAGGAGTTCCGTTCGTCTGCCAATGTCATCATGATCACGGCTTATGGCGATATCGACCTCGCCATCCGCTCGCTGAAAGAAGGTGCGTTTGATTTTATCGTCAAGCCCTGGCATAATGAAAAGCTGATTGCCACCATCAAGGAAGCTGTGCGCCAGAAAGAAAGCAAGGGCAGCGTAGCGCCACCTTCGGGTACGTCGATTTTTGAAAAAGAGCTGTTGGGTGAGTCGGAGGTCATGCAGGATATTTTTTACAAGATCCAGAAGATCGCACCGACGGATGCCAATATTTTGATCCTGGGCGAAAACGGCACCGGCAAGGAACTGATCGCAAAGGCCATTCACCAGTTTTCGTTGCGGGTGACAAAACCGTTCATCAAAGTCGACGTGGGTGCGCTGACCGATTCGCTTTTCGAGAGCGAATTGTTCGGCCACAAAAAAGGCGCCTTTACCGATGCCCGGGAAGACCGCGCCGGCCGGTTTGAGTCGGCCAATACCGGCACCCTGTTCCTTGACGAAATCGGCAATATTTCCCTTCACCAGCAGGCGAAATTGTTAAGCGTTCTGCAAAACCGTCAGGTGACCCGGTTGGGAAGCAACGAGCCAGTTCCCATCGACATCCGCCTGATCTGCGCCACCAACCTGCCACTCTCAGAGCTGGCCAACGAGAGCCGGTTTCGCAAGGACCTGATCTACCGGATCAACACCGTGGAGATCGTGGTGCCGCCGTTGCGGAAACGGGGCAGCGACATTTTACTGCTTGCCAACCATTTTATCAAGATCTACCGGGCCAAATACCTGAAGCCGGAAATGGAGCTTGACAAATCGGCCAAAGAAAAGCTGTTGGGGTACCACTATCCCGGCAACGTTCGCGAGCTGCAATATGCCATCGAAAGGGCCGTGATCATGGCTGATGGCAACGAGCTGACGGCGAGAGATATCCTTTTCTCTCCAATCGAGTCGGCGCTGGTGGAAGTGGATGAAGTGGAGCAGTCGAACCTGAGTGCGATTGAAAAAAACACCATCCTCAAAGTCATCGAAAAAAACAACGGCAATATATCCAAAGCGGCAAAGGAATTGGGCATTACACGGACAGCCCTTTACCGGCGGCTGAGCAAATATGATCTTTAGCATCACGAGACTTTGTGCCCTGTGTTCTTGTATCTAGAATAAACAGATTCCTTTAGTGAAACCGGATGACAGACACACCGATCAACTATGACAGCAAATCTTTCATACAACCGCATTTTACTTCGCACCATCCTGCTTTTTGCTTCCCTGGCACTGACCTCATTTTTCCTGGTTAAAGGATGGTACCTCTGGGCGGCGCTTTTGACGCCCTTCCTGATTTACCAGATGGTGGAATTTTTCCGTTTTCAGCGAAAGACGCACGAAGAGGTCAACCAGTTTTTGGAGGCAGTGCACTACCGCGATTTTTCCCGCTATTTCGACGTGAAGCATGCCTCGGCCGATATCCAGCCGCTGCGCCAGGGTTTCAACGAAATCAACACCACTTTCAAGGTGATCAGCAAGGAAAAAGAAACCCAGTACCAATACCTCCAGAAAATCCTTGAACTGGTGGATACGGGCATCCTGTCGTACGAAGTGGAAAGCGGTGAAGTGATCTGGATGAATGAAACGCTGAAGCGGATGCTTGAAGTCCCGTACCTGAAGACGATCCAGTCGCTGAGCCGGCGAAACAATGTGCTGTTTGAAGAACTGCAAACCATCAGTCCAGCCGAAACAAAGATCGTCACCATTCACCTGGAGAAAACAACCTTCAAGGCGCTCCTCTCCGCCTCTGCTTTCCAGATCAACAACAAAAAGTCGAAACTGATCGCCTTTCAAAATGTCAACGAAGCGCTGGACGAAACCGAATCGAAGGCCTGGCAAAAGCTGCTCAGCGTGATGACCCACGAGATCATGAATTCGGTAGCGCCGATTTCCTCGCTGGCCGAAACGCTGAAAAACCGGCTACAGCTGGCCAGTGCGCAGATCGAGGATGACGCCGTGGAAGACCTCGAGCTGGGCATCGACACCATCAAGCGGCGCAGCGAAGGGCTGTTGAAATTTGCCGAAACTTATCGCAGCCTGAACAAGATCACAAAGCTGAACCTGAAGAAAATTTATGTGCGGGAACTGTTTGCCAACCTGCACCAGTTGATGCAGCCCACGTTTGAGCAAAAAGGAACGGAACTGGAAATCATCCTCAAAAACCCCGACCTCCAGATGCAGGCGGATATCAACTTGCTGGAACAGGTTTTTATCAATCTTATTGTCAATGCGCTGGAGGCCGTCAAAGAAACAACGCATCCCAAAATTATCCTTTCTGCCGACCAGACACTCGAACGCAAGATCATCCTCAAAGTAGCCGACAACGGGCAGGGCATGCCCGAAGAAGTGATGGACAAGATTTTCATCCCCTTTTTCAGCACCAAGAAAAGCGGCAGCGGCATTGGCCTGAGCCTCTGCAAGCAGATCGTGATGTTGCACAAGGGAACCATCCAGGTGCAATCGAAGGAAGGCCAGGGAACCGTTTTCGTGATGCAGTTTTCGTAAGCGGCGTGCGAATTAACGAAATGATTCGAGACATAAATCGAAACAGCATTGTAGTGCAAATAAAGCTTGTAGAAAAGGTGGTTGGTTTCGGGTAATTTGTTAATGAGACTCTTGCCCGCAACTTAAACAAACTGTCCTTTTTGCAAGGATTATCTAGCAGTTTATAACCTGATGTTGCGATCACGCAAATCAATTAACAGAAAGCATGACACTTACAAATATTTTGCCTGTCTGTTTTTTAATTATCTTATTTATAAGAATATATCTAAGAATTAAAATCGACAAAATAAGAGGTGTGAATTCGATTGCTCGTCGATATGTGCTTGGAGGGTATGCTACAGCTGGAATATTACCGCTTTTAGAAAATAGCAAAATCGAATAAGGTTAACAATCTTATTCGATTTTCGAATAGTTTATGTGCGGCTCAATGGTTGTTATTTGCATTGATTATGGTTACGATTTTGATTGTATGTCGTTAGTATGCCTCCTACATTGCCTGGCAAAGGGCTGGCTATAGAATAAGGGCCTGGCTTTTGAACGTCTATTATGCAGTATACCTTTGTCCAAGCGACAGGGTAGTGAAATTCGGTACTTCGGCAAGTCCTCTCCGTTAGCAATAGCAGTATGAAGACAATAACCCAACTTTTTGCAAATACAATAATTTTACTGTTCATTTCGTGCGAACAAGTAGACGAGAATAAAACAATTGCTACTAATCACACCGACACGACAAAAACATCTGTTGACACTGGCAAGCAGGAACGATTGCAAAAAAGTGAAATGATTGAAGAACAAGAGAACTTTGACAGTCTATACGACGACAAAGTTTTAAGCGAAGCAATTAAAATTGCTGAGCAACGCAAGGCACGAGATAGATTTAAAAAGAGTTACGTTGCAACAATACCTGATAGTTCATATCAGGTCAAAGTTGATATAAGCAGTGGGTTTTATTTTTCACATCAGTTTCCGCATTTGATTGTTAGAAGAACAACGCCAAGTTCTGTTTACATTGACATTTTCTCAACGACAAATAAACAGGTTCAAAAAGTTCTCTTCTATGAACAAGGTAAGTTGGAATACACTGGAGATACAATTCGTGACATTAACGGCGATGGCTTGAAAGACTTTGTCGTAAACTGGTACGGTAGCAACGGCTGCTGCCTGAAGGCTTTTAGCAATGTTTTCTTGCTACGAGCGGACAAAAAATCGTATTCCAGTAGCATAGAATTTATCAATCCGACTTTTTCTCCAAAAGAGCAAATTGTTCGAGGTGTTTGTTACGGTCATCCCGATGAAACAGAAATGTACAAGTATAAGTGGAATAAAGAAGCAGTTGATACAGTAGAGTATATCTATTATGAGAAGAATGACAAAGGTGAGAAGACAGGAAAACTGATTGTATCGAATAACCTTCCATTCAGCGACCGCCATAAAGTTTTGAAACGATTAAGTTATATGCCTGCTGAATATAGGAAAATTGAGGGCTATGACTGGTTTACAGATAACTTAGACAAAAGCGGCAACCGCTAGCTAGCATACGCATTCTGCGGGTCAAATCCTGGTTTGCACCGAAGGTGTAGGATATTGCCGGGAAAGGAGAAAGCGGCTTCAAACCCTTCATGCAGGTGATGTTGTGAAAATACCGCCAGGTGTAGAACACCGGCACGGTGCCTCGCCTAAAACTAGCTTTGGCCATATTGCTATTAATGTAAAGACTGAAAAAGGAGTGGTTAACTGGCTGAAACCGGTGACGGATGAAGAGTATAAGCTGGAGGAAAACACAAGCCTATTGAACTTTCCTGCAAAATCGTTCAAAACCGACGCTGACAGGGAAGCACAAATCATTCGTTCGGTCAAACAAGACTTGCTGTATCTGCCGCGATGAAGAGCAAGCCACCGGCCGCAGGCTTGTCGTCCATCTTCAGTTCCACCAGGCCGAGCGCAGGCGAACAAAAGAAACGATCAACAACTTTTGTACATTTATTCTCAACAGTTCAGGACTGACGAACCTCGGAATATTGCGGAAACGTCAAGTCCATTTTCGTTGCCTGCAATGGTGAAATCGCAGTTCTAAAAGTATAATAGCCAAGTTATGAGCAGCATCAGATTTGAAGAACAACAACAGTTTCGACAAAGATGGACGTATTTTATTTACATTCTTTTCTTTGCGCTGCTGGGGCTGTTTGTCTATGCTGATATCCAGCAAATCATCTTCGGCAGACCGTTCGGCGACAAACCGGCTTCGAACGCTGCTTTACTAGTTATTACTCTCTTCATACTTGTTCTGTTGGTTCTCTTATACCAGGTAAAGCTAGAGACCCTGATGACTGATGATGGTGTGTATTATAAGTGGAAACCATTTCAGAAGACCTACCGAAAGTTCGCCTGGAGCGAAATTGTCAAAGCGGAAATCATCAGATTTGGTTTCATAGGATACGGATGGCGACTGACGTCGTATGGGACCATCTACAATGTTGCCGGTGACAAAGGGCTACAGCTTCACCTGAAGTCAGGAAATAAGGTTGTACTAGGAACACAAAAGGCAAACGAGTTGGCCGAGTTTTTACGCCAAATCAATCGCCGGGATTAAGAACCGCAGGCGGCAAGAGCGAGTTTGCGATATGGCGGCCGACGAATAAATGCCGTACAGAATACCTCAATTCACCTCATGAATTAAATTTAGGCTAACGCGTCACGGACTGCCACCCTATCCTAAAGCCGTTAATTGTTGTGCGTTATTGATGACCCATAAATATCAACCATGAAAATTGCAAAATTGTCGCTGGTAGTTGCCTTTAATTTATTCCTGGCAAACCTTTCTTTTTCTCAGCAATCAGAAGAGTCTATGATCAGAAAGCATGAGGACATGGAAAGGGAGGCGATCTTGAAAAGTGACACGGCGGAGCTATCCCGGTTGATGTCAAGAAAGATTGTTGTACTAAATCCGGAAAATGCAATTGTTGGATTTCGACAGGTAATCGACAGGGTCAAGGGTGGAAAAATCAATTATTCGATGTTTGAAAGACAAATCGAACACGTGGCTTTTATAAATGGCATTGCCGTGGTGATGGGATTGGAAACACTCATTCCCCAAGGGACTACACAAGATGCCGGAAAAGCCGTGAAAAGACGCTTCACCAACATTTGGACAAAAGAAGAAGGCAGCTGGAAATTAACTGCACGGCAAGCGACAATCGTGTCAATTAACTGATGATTTAATTGTCCTCTCATTAGAAGCCACGCACAACAAGTACATTGGCAAGTGGTTACCGTTGAGCGCAGCCGGCAACCTCCAAATTATTCAAAGCTTCCAAATTAAGACAGGCAACCTTGCAAACAGCAAAGAATGGCCGGAATAACTTGACACTTTGGTGGCATCTCCATCGCTTGCTATCTGGTCTGATGGGTTAAAGACCCATGCAGTAGAAAATATCGGCGAATCTGCTATCCATATCATAAGCGTTGAGATCAAAACATTAGCTGCTGGTCGCTAAACAGTCCCTTGCTGCAAACCTAACCGGACGTCATTCTATTCAGCTTAACGAATACGGCGCCAGTTTATTTATTCTCAACTGAATTGCCGAAAGGCTACATGTAAATGCAAGGTTTTATGATTGACAGCAATCACGTTGGACCCACACTAGTTGCCCGCCAGGTTGCCAAGGATTCCTGTTGCTTGTAACAAAAACGAACAACACTGTATCAAAAGCGTACACATTGCTTGCTTCGGGTGAAGCCAATAAATTGATGTTCAACTAGATAGTAAAACGGTATTTCAATCGTGCCTTTGAAACCCAATACAGCCAGTTTATGTTCAAAAACTATTTCAAAACAGCGTTCAGAAGTTTGACCCGCAACAGGAACTACACACTAATCAATATCGCCGGCCTGGCTGTCGGCATTGCCGTATGTATGGTCATCTTTATGATCATACAATTTCAAACCAGCTTCGATAATTTTCACACGCACAAAGACCGCATCTGCCGTGTGTTGACTGAATCTCACCATGCAAATGCAGGAACCGTTTCCTATGGCAAAAATGTTCCTTTTCCCATGCCACAGGGCTTGAAAGCGGCTTTTCCTCAACTGGAGCAGGTAGCGCCGGTTTATGCAAGCCACAACGACGAGTTGCAGGTCCTGGATGATAATGGAACGCCTGTAAAGAATTTTAAAGAAGGAAGCGGTGTATTTTATACAAGTCCTTCCTTCTTCCGCATCTTTAATTTTCCCTTGCTGGCAGGTTCGTATGCGTCATTAAACGATCCGAACAATGTATTGTTGACAAAGGAGATTGCAGAAACCTATTTTGGCAACTGGAAAACAGCAGTGGGTAAAACCATTAAGCTAACGGGATTTTATAGCATGCAGGCAGGACTGTTCCAATTCCCGCCGGTAGCGCTGAAGGTTTCAGGCATTCTTGCCACTATACCGGCAAATACGGACTTTCAGCTAAAATTGGTGGTTGCGTGGGGGACAGATTTTACCGGGGATAAGCAATACGGTTTTGCACAACCGGATTGGAATGGAACTTCGGCTGATTTAGGTTGCTATGTTTTGTTGCCGCCGGGTCATTCTGTCGACAATTTCAATCATCAATTACGTGCGTATGCACGAACCGTACTACCGGCTGCCAACAAGGATAATTATGTTGTACAGCCATTACAAGCGGTGCATTACGATGCGGAGGTAGGTAACTTCAGTAACAAAACAATCGGTCATGAACTGGTGAACGTACTGTGGCTGATTGCCGCATTCATCCTCCTGATCGCCTGTGTAAATTTTGTTAACCTCTCCACCGCACAAGCAGTTAATCGTGCAAAAGAAGTAGGTGTGCGCAAGGTTTTGGGAAGTAATAAATCGCAATTACAGATCCAGTTCATCGCTGAAACGTTTTTGATCGTGATAAGCGCTGTCGTGCTGGCAACGGCTTTAACAACGCTTGCATTGCCTTTTGTAAATCAACTTTTAGAACTTTCCCTTTCATTCAGCTTATTCCACAATCCTCCAATTATTTTATGTCTCTTGGCGGTCACAGTTGTCGTAACCGCACTTGCCGGTTTCTACCCTTCTGTTGTTTTGTCACGTTTCAACCCGATTAATGCTTTAAAGAGTAAAGTCACGGTAAACACCGCAAAGGGAATTTCATTACGAAGAGGATTGGTGGTGTTTCAATTCATCGTTGCACAAGTGCTCATCATCGGAACATTCATCATTGTACAGCAGATGGATTATTTTATGGATCAGCCCTTGGGATTCGACAAAGACGCCATTGTCACTATTCCTTACCGCCCGGATAGTACGCAGGACTATTTGCGCCAGCAGTTATTGTCGATAAACGGTGTGAAGGCCGTAAGCTTCAGTTCCAACACCCCGGCTGAAGATGATAATAATAAGTTTACCACTTTCAAGTTTGACAATGCGATAAAGGATGCAGATTTCCAGGCCATTACCAAATTCGCCGACAATGAATTTGTTCCGACGTATAAATTACAACTGGTAGCCGGAAGAAATCTGCAACCTTCCGGTTGGACAAAAGAATTCCTGGTGAATGAATCATTCGTAAAAAATTTAGGGCTTAAAAAGCCGGAAGACATATTGAATAAAGAAGTAAGCATGATGGGTGGGCTGATCAAATGCCCTGTTGTTGGCGTATTGAAAGATTTCAACGACAGGTCGTTGCGCAATCATCTTGCACCATTGCTTATTGCCACAAATAATACGATGTACCGGCAGGCATCAATAAAGCTGGCAACAACAAACATTGCTGCCACCATGCAATCCATAAAAAAAATATGGGAGCAAACATTTCCGAATTATGTTTATGAATACCGGTTTTTGGATGAGAAAATTGCCGGTTTTTACAAACAGGAGGTCCAGTTAGCACAGTTGTATAAACTTTTTGCCGCCATCGCGATCTTCCTCAGTTGTCTCGGGTTATATGGCTTAGCCTCCTTCATGGCGGTACAGCGGGTAAAAGAAGTAGGCATTCGCAAAGTATTGGGAGCATCTGCTGCAAACATCGTTTACCAGTTTTCAAAAGAATTCGTCCTGCTGGTCACGATCGCTTTTGTCATAGCCACGCCCATCGCATGGTATTACATGCACCAATGGCTGCAGTCCTATGTTTACCGCATCGACATCAGTTGGTGGATATTTGCAGCAGGCGGACTGGTTGCAGGCATCATCGCGCTTGCAACGATAAGTTTCCAGGCAATAAAAGCAGCCAAAGCAAACCCGGTGAAAAGCTTAAAGGCGGAATAGCCCAGGTACATTTCCTTGAAAGAAAACGGCCGGCAACAAGCGAATTGCTGCACGTGGTACCGGACATCGGGCAATCGGTTATGTGCTATTATTGGCAGTTGTCGTGGCCGGACGGAAATGGATTAACAAAAATTCTTACTTTCAACAGTAAACCGGGCCAGCTGCCGCGGCGGAAATATCCAACCACTCGGATTCTTTTGCCTCTTCAAACCATAACTAACATGACAGCAAAATCATTGTTTACCGTTATCCTTAAAGTGTTAGGGATTTATTTCGTCAAAGACATTGTTCTTTCACTACCGACTTTATTGAGTGTCTTTTACAGCTTTGGTGACAGAGATGTATCCGGCGCAATTTCTACATTTTTAATATCATTCCTGACCCTTCTTGTTTATTTTGTTGTTGCGTATGGGTTTATTTTCAAAACCGAATGGGTTATGGAAAGGCTCAGGATACTGGATAACTTACCGCAGGATCCCATCCCTTTTAATATTCACCGGTCTACGGTAATCAGTATATCGATACTGGTCGTTGCACTTCTTATTATCACGGAGGCCGTCCCGCTAGTGATCAGGGGACTGACTAAGTGGTTTCAATACAAACAAATGACCAGGGGCCTCTACAGCGGATTCGAGGCGTTTGATTATAGTATGATCCTGGTGCATGCTGGAGAAATTGTTATCGGCCTGCTGATGATCGGTTACCAGCGGCAACTGGTAAACTACATAGAGATCAAAACAAGACGGCAACAATACTAACAGGCTGCTTTCATTTGATGATCGCTGAAGAAGAGCCGTAGAAATAAACAAATTTGTTTAAATTGAAAACCGGTTACGGATACACGGAACGATCGTCACGCATCCCAAACCTGATCTATTCCATATCGCAACCCCTGCCTGGTCTCATGGCAATAAAAAATGCTTCGACAAACGGGCTAAAGAAATTTTTAAACCTTTTTTATGGCTAACAACAGCGTTTCCTTACACCGTGTTTTGAAAACTTCTCCCGAAAAAGTTTATCGTGCCTTTACCGAATCCAATGCGCTTGCATCCTGGTTGCCTCCATACGGCTTCCTTTGCACCGTGCACGAAATGAATATGCAGGTTGGCGGCACCTATAAAATGTCGTTTCAGAATTTTTCTACGGGGAATGGCCATTCGTTTGGCGGGAAATATGTCGAGATCAAGCCCAATGCTTTTTTAAAGTACACCGATCAATTTGACGATCCCAACCTGCCGGGTGAAATGACCACGTCTGTATGGCTGGAAAAAGTTTCGGTCGGCACCGAAGTCAAAATTTTGCAGGAAGGCATTCCTTCCATGATCCCTGTAGAAATGTGTTACCTGGGCTGGCAGGAATCATTGGAAAAACTGGCGAAGCTGGTTGAGCCGGAAATCCCGGATGCCTAAATCCTGTGTACTTCCGAAGCAGGTTTCTCTATCATTGCCAGTCGGCAAAGCCACTTTACTCGTTCTAACGAAGCAAGCGAACAGAAAACGGCCAGTGAAACGGCTGCCTTTTTGGGAACAGGCTTCCCCATTGTTTAAACTTTTCGGCAGGACAAAAAAAACAACTGGTGACATGCTCAAAAAAGGCTAGGCCTGTCTCCTTTTCACTCTACCGGACACGGGAGTAAGCTTCAGTGTGCTATTCAGCCTGCTTCAACACCTCCGGGATTTTCGCCAGATGCTCCCGATTGTAGGCCTCACCGGCAAGTGGTTTCATGTCTCTTGAATGTCCTTTCGCGATAAACTTTTTCAGAAACTCTTTTTTCGAGTCTTTGTAGGAAGAGACCAGTTTTAGTTTGTATAACACATAAATATACACCCAGGCAAGATCAAACTGCATCGGGAGAAAGCCTGCACGGGCACTGCCCGGGTACAAGTGGTGGTTGTTGTGCCATTCGCCGGCCAGCAAGCCCGGCCTGGTTTGATTGATGGACAGATTGCTGCGATCGAAGTCGATCCCATCTTTGTGTTTTGACTTTCCACCGCCGTGTCCCGAATAATTAAAGGCCCGTACCAGCACAAACCACAGCATGGCAGCGGAGAACAGGGCACAGGCAAGCGAATGCCCGCCGATTAAAAAGTAAACCGAATACCAGAAAGTCCAGTTAAGAGCAGTGATGCCGATTGTATAAAACGGATTGGCCACGGATCCCCATTTTTGATAACCCGCATAGGAATTTAAACCTACCCCCGTATGCTTCATAAAATGCACGACCTTTTTGTAAGAATCTTCCGACAGGTGCGGTGAGATCCGCTGGTGGTTGAACTCTGCCAGCATGCAATACATGAAACCGGCCTGCGGGTTATAGGGGTCACCAGGTTCATCCGATTTGGAATGATGCACGTGGTGCGACACGACATAAATCTCTTCGGGAAGTGTTTTGATCACCAGGTTTTGGGTGAGAAAACGCCACACCGGGTGGCTAAAGGCATAGGCCTTGTGGGTGCAATAACGGTGATACCAGATAGTGCCGTGCGTACCCATCACCATCATGCTATAGAGCACCACGACCGGCACGAGGTACCATGAAAAATAGTTGAATAAAAATTGATAAAAAAAGATAGACATCACCGCAAGTAAAACGCAACTTGTGAGCGAGATCCAATTCTTTTTTGTTTTCATGATGTTGATTCGCGAAAGCGCTTCCAGCCATAGTTGTTTGGATGAAGGAACAATGAGTGTCCCGTTTTCATTTTTCCAGCCATACGAGGGTACATGAAGCAAATTGTCGATGAACTTGTTTCCAGCCATAAAGGGTTGAATATCGGTAAGAAATGCGAGTTGCCAGTTTATATTTTACTGGCGCCTGCTTTAATCTGTAAATTCCCTGCCACATTATGAATCTGAAATATGAATTAACATTTGAAGGTGAGGTGTTCAGATGATAATAAATCATTATTTTGATTCAATGCATGTTCCACTCCTGATTCCTTAGGGAAGATCGATCTTCAATTTAAATATGTAGCGTGATGGTAAAGGGCCAATCGAAGAACGCACCGTCTAAATTTCACTCATCAATCAAGCCTGCAACGTATTTTCACCTGATAATTTATCGTCACGATAATGAACGACATGAACAACATGTTTTGGCATTTGCAATGATCCGGTTGCTGCCTGGACCACGTGAGGTGGTTGTTTGACCTTGCAAAACGGAAATGTCCTGACCTGTTATGCTGATAGTAATCAGCCGGGCGGCTTACCCTAATGATGCTTCAATCTTTATCCGAATCATAAAAACAGCCCAGGGCCACCATGAATATGCCATAACAGATCGTACCGAGTGCAACAGCGATAAAATACACGTGTCCAACGTCGTCGCCGATAAAGTCAAAAGCTTTGTCGGTGTTAACGACAACCTGTTCGTTTTTCGTCAGGCCGGCTTTGAAATAAAAAAAACCGATAATCCCGAGGATAATGCCGCGGGAAAAATGCCCCGCCCACGCCAGCCCGTGAATGAATGATTGTTTCCAACGTGAGAGAAAATCGATATCGAGTCTTTCCCTGTAGGTGCCGCTGACAACATAACCCATTTGAACGACCGCGGTAAGCAGAACAACAACGCCCATTATGACCAGTGCCAAAACGCCCCAGCTTTCACCAAGCACATGTCTCACCATTTCGCGTTCGGCAATTGGTTTGCCGGTTTCAACCGCGACGGCTTTTCCCGCGATAACCTGGAAAGCGGTATAGGCGATCAGGGCGTCGGCAAAACTGCTGAGGGCAATTCCTGACCGTTTGGCGATTCCTGTCCAATCGCTTCCATAGCCATACGGGTCCCGGGCCGTTTCATAAACCCGCCAGGCGATGTAGCTGACCATCCCCGTAAGAACGAGCCAGACAAAAATTTTCCCGGCGGAGAACTTGTTCAGGAAAACCAACAGGCTCCCTTCGTCGGCTCCGCCGTGTTTAATCCGCAAAAATGACAGCATCGCAACCGAGCCGATCCCTGCATAAACAAGCCCCGTGCTGATGCAGCCCCAGGCTGCGAGGTAGTGTGCAAACGGCCGTTTTGATTTGCGTCTTTTCATTTTATTCTCTTTCAGCAAATGGCGTCTATCACTGTTTCAACAACCTTTTCTGCATTGGTTGAAAACCCGTCAACAGGTTAAAACAGATTTATTGCCGCCATTCATTGTTATTTTCTATCGCAAGCTGAAAAGCAGGAACAGCAAATGGCGTGCTGGCCTCATTTTCTGATTTATTCTTCCATGCTTGCAAATGTCTGCGAGCCGTAATTTTATCCGATGAATCTCCTTTCCTTCAGGGAAACACTTTCCGCTAACGAACCGCCACCGGCGCTGACGGTTTATGCACAGGCCTTGTGGTATGATGCCAAAGGCAATTGGGAAAAAGCCCACCAGTTAATCCAGGATCTTCCCGACAGGAACGCTGCCTGGATTCATGCTTACCTGCATCGCAAAGAAGGCGATAGCTGGAACGCTGATTATTGGTATAACCGGGCGGGCCGCCAACGTCCGCAAGCATCGCTCGACGGCGAATGGGAACAACTGGTGATGGCATTTGTTTAAAATGGTCCCCAGGAAAACGTACAACAAACGTTTCCGGGCAAACCATCCGCCAGTCCTGTATCGGCAAGGAGGCAAATTCGTATATTTAGCGCGACAATAGCCTGTTGATGAAATCAAGCCTGAACATTGCACGTTGTGGTGTAGCCATCGTAACCCTGTTTTTTTTCACCGCCTGCAGCAGCAACAAGAACGACATTGCTGCAGCCGGCAAAAAAGTTCCGCCGGTGCGGAAATGGAAACCCTCCCCTCCCGCTATCCAGGTCAACGAACAAGGAACACTGACATTCCCCGACTACGAGTTGACACTCTATGGCGCATTTGCCTTTCAACCGGAAAATAACGGATCCAGTTTGGTTGGCACGGAAAAAGGCAAACAATACATCGTGCTGGACCTGGGTGTGCAAAATACCTCCGAATACGAATCGGTTGACATGGGCAGTATCCTGCTTTCGGCAAAAGTGACCGATGAAAAAGGCAATGTGTACCCGGCCAATCCACTTGCGGTTGCCGCCTATCAGATGGCCTATCCCGATCAAAACCAGAAGACGGAATACAAGGCCATGAAAGGAAAAATTAAACCGGGTCGCTACTACCGCGCCACGGCCTTCGGTTTTGAAGCACCAGTCAGTATCAAAAGTTTTGTAATCACGTTAAATCACAACGGCGACTTCCGGGACGAGGGCTATGCACAACGGGCAAAGTTTTCCGTGGACTGATTCACCTGGTTACCGTCTTTAACAAACGGTGACAGTGCATAAATTTCAGCACTTCCCTTCTTATTCGTTCGCCATTGAATAGCGCCCCGTGTTATTTTTGCCCAATGCCTTTGAAGATTGGCCTCACCGGCGGTATTGGTTCCGGTAAATCAACTGTTGCGAAAATTTTTGAATTGCTGGAAGTGCCGGTCTACTACGCCGACGCGGCGTCCAAACGATTGTACCATACTGACAAGGTGTTGATTGCGGCTTTGAAACATCAGTTCGGTGAGGACATTTATGCCGGTGACCAACTGGACCGGGACAAACTGGCGTCGATCGTTTTCGCCGACAAAACAAAGCTTGACCTGCTTAACAGCCTTGTTCACCCCCCGACCATCCGTGATGCGGAAGAATGGTGTGCCCGTCAACAGGCACCTTATGTGATCAAAGAAGCGGCGCTGCTGTTTGAAAGCGGTTCGGCGGCCGGACTCGACTATGTGGTCGGTGTGTTTGCTCCTCCTCACCTCCGCATCAAACGGGTGATGGAACGCGATGGAAGTACACGTGACGACGTGCTGCGCCGCATGAATCAACAAATCGATGAAAACATCAAAATGAAGCTTTGCGATTTTGTGATCAGCAACAACGAGCAGGAACTGGTCATTCCGCAGGTACTGGCCCTGCACCAGGTGTTGCTTCGGCTAGCAAAGCACAACGACTGATTGAAGTTGTTTAGCAGAGAACTTTTGCCAACGGTCAATGTGCAATTGCCAGCGAGCAATCGACGGCGGAAGGGGAATCAACTGTACCCGTTGTTTATAATATATTGAAATGCAGCATCACCTCCTCGAAGGAAGAGGCGAAAAAGTGCAACGAAAAAAGGAGCCTTGGCGGCTCCCTTTTTATTTCAGTTTGCTGACGGCTTCTTTAATCCTGTGGAAGCCCTTTTCAATATTTTCCATGCTGTTGGCAAAGGAGATGCGGATGCACTGTTCGTCGCCGAAGGCCGTGCCGGTCACCGTTGAAACATGTCCCTGGTTGAGCAGGTACATGGCAAAATCATCGGCGTTGGAGATTGTTTCGCTTCCATTCGATTTACCAAAATACGCGTCGATGCAGGGGAAGGCATAAAATGCGCCATCGGGTTCCGCAAAACGAAAGCCTTCGATCTCTTTCATCAGGTCCATTACCCGGGCTCTCCGCTTTTCAAATTCGGCGACCATTGTTTTCGTTGCGTCAAGTGGTGATGTTAGTGCTGTGATGGCGGCCCGCTGGGTAACGGCATTGGTACCAGAGGTGAACTGCCCCTGGATTTTATCGCAGGCTTTGGCAACCGGCAGCGGCGCTGCCATGTAGCCAAGGCGCCAACCCGTCATGGCAAAACCCTTACTCAGCCCGTTGATCACCACAACGCGGTCTTTCAGCGATTCATGGGCGGCGATGCTGTAATGCCGGCCGCCATAATTGATGTATTCGTAGATCTCGTCGGAGATGATAAAGATATTTGGATGGCGTTCGAAAACCGCTGCGAGTCCCGCCAGTTCTTCTGCATTGTATACGGCGCCACTGGGATTGCAGGGCGAAGAAAAAATAAACAGCTTGGTTTTCGGCGTAATGGCACGCTCGAGTTCTTCCGGCGTGATCTTGTATTTGTTGGACAGGTGACTGCGGATCAGCTTTACCGAACCGCCGGCCAGTTGCACCTGCGCTGCATACGAAACCCAGAACGGTGTGGGAATGATCACTTCATCACCGGCATCCACAATACTGAGAATGGCGTTTGCAAGACTTTGCTTGGCGCCGGTCGACACAACGATGTTTTCCGGCTGGTAAGACAGGTTGTTATCCCGCTGGAGTTTGTGGCAAACCGCTTCGCGGAGGTCCAGGTAGCCGGAGACCGGTGTATAGTGACTCCAGTTTTCGTCTATGGCTTTCTTAGCCGCGTCCTTAATGTGTTGCGGCGTGTCAAAATCCGGTTCGCCCAGGCTTAAGTCGGTAATGTCCAGTCCTTTGGCACGCAGTTCACGTCCCAATTTTGCCATGCGCAGGGTTTCGGGTTCACTGAAGCGTGTTAAGATTGATGATAACTCCATGCAATGCGGTTTTGTAAAGTGTCAAAAATAAGCTTTGTGTCCGTGCGGCGGCCCTTGTCATTTAGCAATTGCCAGGCGGAAACACATGCAATTTTCGGAAGATACAGAATTGAGCCTATCAAAAAAACGATTGTTGTTTCACGTTCATTGTCTGCCGGATGAATCGGTGTAGTTCATTCTGAATCCCGAAAGGTCCGGCAGCCTTTTTTTCTTTCGCTGTACTTCGTATTGGTAGATGGCTTCGCCCAAATGCTTCAGGAAGGGAAAGCCTACCGTGTCGTAGTCGTATTTGTCGTCGTTGAAGATGCCGTCGCTGTTGCAATAGATCGAAGCACTGAGCATGAACTCCACTCCTTTATCAAAGTCCACCACGTAGGCCACGTCCTGTAAAAAGCCATAGGCGTCACCAACTTTGTTGAAAACGCGGATCGAAGGATTGCTGATCGGCCCCTGCCCGCCATACAGCAGGAATTTGACGTAAGCATCGGAATAGCGTGAATCGTATTGCGGGAAACGGGATTCTTTTGGCTTCATCGACATGCAGGTCCAAACAAACCGGTAATCGTCGCCTGTCAGCCGGAATCGTTGTTTGGCCGGCACCGATCGGGGAAACAGAACGCTTTGCAAAACGGAATGCAGGTCGGCCAGGGGAAAGCGGTTTTTCTGCGAAAAGTCGAACGGCTTTTGAACCAGTTGCCCCGCGCTGATAAATCCCGTTCCCATGCGGTCCTGCCGCTTTTGGTAAACCAGGGCACTGTGTTGCAACGGCTGTTCGAAAACGACATTGGCGGCGGTGTCGTAAAAACGGACCGGGTTTGTTGTGCGGTTCTGTTCTTCGGAAAGGCTTACCTGTAGGCGGTGCAGGAGCTGCACACTGTCGTATCCCATGTGGTGAAGGGTGTTATTCAGGTATTCCTGTCCCAGGAATTCGTAAAGGCGGTTATACGCTTCATTGTCGCTTACCAGAAAGATTTTTTTGATGTACTGCGCTACCGTTGGCCGGCCGTCGCCGGAGGATGGATCGTTAAAGAGCGGCGGCAGCCCCGGGCCGCCGGATTCGGAGATCATGGTCGTGTTTTTATCCAGGCCCGCCATTTTCCGTTCGTTCAGCTTTTGCAGCGCAAGCAGGGCTGCCGGCAGTTTAACCGTGGAAGCCGGGTAGAAATAATCCCGCGGATCGAGGTTGAAATAAAAATGTTTCAGCCGGGGTGCATTTCGTTTTTGCCGGTCGATCTGTGTGTAAATGATCCTGATCTTCCACCGGTCGTTGTGCCGGAGAAGCGTGTCGAAATCGTTCGGATGTTGCTGCAGCAAATGCAGGAGAAAGGTATCCGTTTTGGGCCAGGCGGATTGATTTTGTTTCAGTTCCTGTGTAGGTGTGGCGTTCCTGAGCGATGAACAGGAGGCGATCCAAACCAGCAGTGATGCGCAAAGAAGAAGCCTTGAAAACGTCAACATTCCGCTAAAAT
Source organism: Flavisolibacter nicotianae (assembly GCF_003628535.1). Lineage (GTDB taxonomy): Bacteria > Bacteroidota > Bacteroidia > Chitinophagales > Chitinophagaceae > Flavisolibacter > Flavisolibacter nicotianae. Next base: position 213,951 of record NZ_RBCI01000004.1, on the reverse strand, counting down.
ATAGCGAAACCGCCTTTGAACAGGGTAATTTGGTAGTTGAAAAGACCGTTCGGAAACGGCTGAATATAAGGTGAAAAATATATCTTTGCCCACTCTAAAAAAAACACCTCCGACGAGAGGAACCTAAAATTTCGTTTTATGCAATTGAAAGGCCTCATCCGCTTTTTCACCATCCTGCTCATCGTCTACTCGATTTATGAGCTGTCCTTTACATGGGTTGTCCGCGGCCATGAGAGGAAAATGGAGGCAAAAGCAAAGCAATTTGTGAGTCAGAATTACCCGAATGCTGACGAAAACACCAAAGCCGAACTGTACAAAGACCGTCTGAAACGCTTGCTTGACAGTACCAAAGAAGAAAACATTTACTTTGGCGTTACCGGACCGATCTCTTACCAAAAAGCCAAAGGTGAAGAACTGAACCTAGGCCTTGACCTCCAGGGCGGTATCAACGTAACGCTGGAAGTGGAACTGTCGGGTCTCCTGCGCTCCATGGCCAACAACAGCAAAGACGCAAACTTCCAGAAAGCACTGGAAGGTGCCAATGCACGCAAAGCCAACAGCAGCGCCGACTTTGTTACCCTTTTTGTTGAGGAATACAAAAAAGCTTCGAACAATGCTCCCCTCGCTCCTCTTTTCGCCGCTGCCAGCGCCGGGAAGATTTCACCAAAAGACGCCGACGACAAAGTGATCGGGGTGATCCGCGAAGAAGCCAATGCCGCTTTTGAGCGGACTTTCCGCGTTTTGCAAACTCGTATCGACCAGTTTGGCGTGGCTCAGCCCAACATCAACCCAAACAAGGAACGTGGTGTGATTACGGTTGAATTGCCCGGCTTGCAGGACCAGGAAAGGGTGCGCAAATATTTGCAGTCATCTGCCAACCTGCAATTCTGGCTGACGTATAAGCCCGAAGAATTTTATACGGCTCTTGTCAACGCTGATAAAAATGTAGCCGCTCTCGAGAAGGCAACAAATACAACGACAGCTACACCGCAACCAACCCGCGTTGATACGGCAAAAACAACAACGACCGATACATCTGGTGTAAAGAAATTGTCGACTCTGAACGACACGACCGCCAAAGCGGCTGATACTTCTGCGCTTGCCGGCAATAATCCGCTGCTGAAATTATTCCAGCAGGCAGGTTATGGTTTGGTCGTTGCGGCAAGAGATACCGACCTGGTACGGACGTACCTGAACAGCGATGTTGTGCGCCGTGCGTTTACCGAAGCCGGTCTTGCCGATGCTCGTTTCTCTTTCGGTATCCCGGGCCGCGATGCCAATGGCAAGCGGTTGAACGTTGTTCCGTTCTGGGTGCTGAAAACCGCCAACAGCGAAAAGGCGCCGATGGAAGGCGATGTGATCACAACCGCCGCTCAGAGCTACGACCAGATGGGTGGAAAGCCTACGGTTACCATGGACATCGGTCCTGCCGGTAATCAGAAGTGGGGCCGCCTGACGGAAACATCGAACAAAGAGCAGCGTCCGATCGCCATTACGCTGGACGACATTGTTTACTCCGCTCCGGTTGCCCGTGACAAGATCACCGGTGGCCGTACGGAAATCTCCGGCGACTTCACGCTGGAAGAAGCACAGGATCTGGCCAACATCCTGAAGGCCGGTAAACTCCCCGCTCCTGCGAAGATTGTTCAGGAGCAGGTGGTTGGTCCTACACTTGGTCAACACGCCATCAAAGGCGGTATCCTGGCCTTTGTGATCTCCTTTATCGTCATCTTCCTGCTGATGTTGGTTTATTATAACACCAGCGGTTGGGTTGCCAACATCGCCCTGATCCTGAACCTGCTCTTCACCATTGGTGTATTGACCGGTTTGGGTGCTACGTTAACGGCTCCCGGTATCGCCGGTTTGGTACTGACCATCGGTATGGCCGTGGATACGAACGTGATCATCTATGAGCGTATCAAAGAAGAACTGTCGAAAGGAAAAGGTTATATCCCGGCCGTAAACGAGGGTTACAAACGCTCCCTGCCGCCGGTACTGGATGCCCACGTTACAACATTGCTGACTGCGATCATCCTGTTCTCGTTTGGTTTGGGACCTGTAAAAGGTTTTGCAACCACGCAGATCATCGGTATCCTCCTGTCACTGTTTTGTGGTATCCTGGTTAGCCGTTGGGTAACAGAATGGTTTACGAACAAAAAGCGTCACCTCGAATATTTTACCCCGATTTCCCGCAAAATCCTGAAGCACCCGACTTACAGGTTCATCGAATACCGCAAGGTGGCCTACGTGATCTCTGCGATCGTATTGATCCTGGGTGTTGGTTCTATCTTCAACGGTTTCCACCAGGGCGTGGAATTCAAAGGTGGCCGCAGCTATATCGTTCACTTCGATCAGCCGATCTCCGATAAGGTGGAGGACGTACGCAAAGACCTGGAGCATGCCTTCGGTGAAGCGCCAGTGATCAAAACCATTGGTAACAACCAGCAGTTGGATATCACAACCTCTTACCAGATCTCCAACTCATCGCCGGCGACCGACTCTATTGTTGGCACAAAGCTGATGGAGGGTTTACGTAAATATGCCCCGGCAACATCCTATGCACAGTTCAGATCCAAGAACATCATCGGTACAACCACCGTATTGCCGACGATCTCAGATGATTTGAAAAACGGTGCGATCAAGGCGACCATCTTTTCCCTGATGATCATTTGCCTTTACATCTTCATTCGTTTCCGTGACTGGCGTTATTCACTGGGTACAATCGTTGCCCTGTTGCACGACGTATTGGTTACGCTGGCCGTGTTCTCGTTCCTGAAGAACATCGTGCCTTTCCCCCTCGAACTGGACCAGCACTTCATTGCGGCGGTGTTGACGGTGATCGGTTTCTCGATGAACGATACCGTGATCGTGTTCGACCGGATCCGTGAATACAGCCGTCAGTTGGTAGGTGCACCGAAAGAAACCGTGATCAACCGCGCCATCAACGAAACGTTGAGCCGTACGATCATGACGTCGCTGACCGTGTTCCTGACGATCCTGATCCTGTTCCTGGTGGGTGGTGAAGTGACAAAAGGTTTTGCCTTCGCCATGCTGATCGGTGTCATCACCGGTACGTATTCGTCCATCTTTGTGGCTGCGCCGATCCTGGTTGACCTGGGCGGTAAAAAGCCACTGGGTGCTTCGAACGATACGACGCCTGCCGGAAAAACAGCGCCCAAAGCCAAAGCACAAAAAGTGTAAGGCGAAAAGGATAGCAATAACATAAAGTTTTGCCCGATAAAAAGCCGTTCTGAAAAGAACGGCTTTTTTGTTATCCCGATTTAAGTCGAATCGTCAATGAATAGGTAGACAGTCAAATCTTGTCACGCAAATGAAAGAGCCGCACAAACGAACGCGGCTCTTTCAATTTTATTTGCTGCGTTTTTTGATGATGGACACTTAATAATGTCCCCTGATTTTGGGTTGAATTTCATCGTCGTAGAGGGAACGTAATGTTTGATGCTGTGCTGCTGGCAGGGATGGCAGTTCCGATGCCGCTACATTGTTCTGTACCTGCTGCACACTGGTGGCACCCGGGATTACGGTAGTGACCTCGGGGAAATCCAGTATCCACCGCAGGGCCCATTGGGCCATCGGACCGTCAGGCAGGTGGGTCTTGATCTGCTGCGCAAGTTTGACTCCTTCCGAAAATTCAATTCCCGAAAAGGTTTCGCCGGCATTAAAGGCCTGGCCGTTTGCATTGTAGTTGCGGTGATCGGTTGTAGCGAATGCTGTTGTCTCTGAGAACTTCCCGGTGAGAAGGCCGCTTGCCAGCGGCACACGGATAATGAGCGCTACGCCTTTTTCTTTGGCCTTGGCAAACACCTCGTCTGCCACATGCTGGCGAAATAAATTAAAGATGATTTGCAGGGAAGCCAGGCCTTCCTGCTCCAGGCAAAGAAGGGCCTCTTCGCTTGTTTCCACGCTGGCACCCCAGTGTTGGATCAGTCCTTCCTTTTGCAGTTGGCGAAGGTTGTCGAAAACAGTCCCCGCACGTAATTCATCGGTGGGAATGCAATGCAGTTGTTCCAGAAACAAATGCGAAACACCCAGGTTGGCTAACGACGTTTCCACGTGGCTTCGCATCGACTCCAGGGTGAAGTTTTGCGGCCAGCCACAAGTGCCGTCTCCGCGCCGCCCCAGCTTGGTCGCTACGTACAGGTTCTTGCCGGTGGTTTTTAAAAACCATCCAATCACCCGTTCGCTCATTCCGATTCCATAGACATCGGCCGTGTCGATAAAGTTCCCACCGGCATCAACAAAAGCCTGCAGGATGGCAAATGCTTCATCGTCGTTTACGGTGCCCCAATCGGCGCTGCCCAGTTGCCAGGTGCCGAGGCCGATCTCCGAGACTTCTGTTCCCTGAAAATTTCTGTACTTCATTTCAACACGAATTTTTGGACACGAATTACACGAATTATTTCAAATCACTGGCTGAATTCTTACGAAAAATTTTGCCCGGTTTCACGTAAAATTTTCCAGCAGGCGATTGCCTTTTGGTCATAAAAAAAGCGGGACGCTTGTGGCCCCGCTTGTGTCTGGTTTTTTAAAAGCGTTTATCTTTCTTCAAAGCGGTTGATATAGGAGAAGATTTGCTCCGCGCCGGCCTGGGCATAAGTAGACACTTTTTTCAGATCGGCAGCCATCATTTCCTGTACCAGCATTTGCAGGTCGTACTTTGGCTCCCAACCCAGTTTTGTACGGGCCTTTGTTGAGTCGCCGATGAGCAGCTCCACTTCCGTAGGACGGAAATAAGCCGGGTCGATCGCCACCACCACTTTGCCGACCGGCAACTGGAAGTCCGGGTTATCACAAGACACCACCACACCTTTTTCATCCTGGCCGTGACCCTCAAATTCAAGCGTGATGCCTGCTTCGGCAAAGGCCATGGAAATAAACTCCCGCACCTTGGTGGTGACGCCGGTAGCGATCACAAAATCTTCGGGGGTATCCTGCTGCAAGATGCGCCACATGGCCTCTACGTAGTCTTTGGCATGACCCCAGTCGCGCCGTGCGTCTAGGTTACCCATGTAGAGGCAGTCCTGGTGACCACTGGCAATCGCTGCCACCCCCCTGGTGATTTTCCTGGTTACGAAGGTTTCTCCGCGCAGCGGGCTTTCGTGGTTAAACAAAATACCGTTGCAGGCAAACATACCATAGGCTTCGCGGTAGTTTACCGTGATCCAGTAGGCATAAAGTTTGGCTACGCCATAGGGGCTGCGGGGATAAAACGGCGTTGTTTCCCTTTGGGGCACTTCCTGCACAAGGCCATAGAGCTCTGAAGTGGACGCCTGGTAGATCCTGGTTTTCTTTTCCAGCCCGAGAATGCGAATGGCTTCCAGGATGCGGAGCGTACCGATGCCGTCGGCATTGGCGGTGTACTCCGGCGTGTCGAAACTCACCTTCACATGCGACATGGCAGCAAGGTTATAGATCTCGTCCGGTTGTGTTTCCTGGATGATCCGGATAAGGTTGGTCGAGTCCGTCAGGTCGCCGTAATGCAGCTTCAGGCGGACATTTTTTTCGTGTGGATCCTGGTAAAGATGGTCAATCCGATCCGTGTTGATCAGCGAGGAACGGCGCTTGATGCCGTGCACCATATAGCCTTTTTCCAACAGCAACTCGGCAAGATAGGCTCCGTCCTGGCCTGTGATACCCGTAATCAGGGCAGTCTTCATTTGTTCGATTTTGGGTGAATGATGTTTTTCAATGAAAGGCGTAAATATCTTCCTTTTTTGGTATTTCGCAGCAATCGGCCAAAATAAATAGGTGTGAAGGGTTTCAGCCTGTTTTGGCCGCACGGGGAAATCTTCCTTTTTTATCCATGAAAAGCAGCTTCAAAATCGTATGTATCGAAAACTTATCTTCGCTGCTTAATGGACATTCTTTTAAAAGATGTAACTGTCAGCGACCCCTCCTCTAGTTTTCATCTGCAACGGGTTTCTATTTTCATCCACGACGGAATTATTTCAGAAATCGGTACGATCAACCGCGAAGCAGCGCAAACGGTCTCACTGCCCGGCCTACATGTGTCGCCGGGATTTGCCGACCCGTTTTCGCAATTCTGCGACCCCGGGCTGGAATACCGTGAAACCCTGCACACCGGGTCCTTTGCGGCAGCGCACGGCGGTTATACCGACGTGCTTTTGGTGCCCAATACCGTCCCTGTCGTTTCGCAGAAAGCCGGCGTCGAATACCTGGTGAAAAGCAGCCGGAGCAGCCCGGTGAACCTGCACCCGCTGGGTGCCATCACCAAAGGAGCCGAGGGAAAAGAACTCTCGGAAATGTACGACATGGCGCAAAGCGGTGCTGTTGCCTTCAGCGATGGAATTCACCCGGTGCAATCGGCGGGAATTTTGCTCAAGGCCCTCCAGTACGTAAAGGCGATCGACAAGGTTGTGGTGCAGGTGCCGGACGACCAGTCGGTCAGCGCCAACGGGTTGATGAACGAGGGGGTTGTGTCTACGCAATTGGGACTGCCCGGGAGGCCGGCGATTGCCGAGGAGATCATGATCAGCCGCGACATCGAACTGGCGAAATACACGGGTTCGAAAATTCATTTTACCGGCGTGTCGACAGCCAAAGGCCTTGCCTGCATTCAAAAAGCAAAAGCGGATGGAATTCGCGTAACCTGCTCTGTGACTCCCGCTCACTTATACTTTTGCGACGAAGACCTGGTGGGCTACGATACCAACCTGAAACTCTCGCCACCGCTGCGCACAGCCGAAGACAGAGACGCATTGCGCCGGGCGGTGCTCGACGGCACGGTGGATTGTATCGCTTCGCACCATTTTCCTCATCATACCGATCACAAAGTCGTGGAATTTGAATATGCCAAGAATGGCATGATCGCGTTGGAGACGGCGCTGGGCGTTGTGAAAACGAGTTTGCCCTCGCTTTCTGCAGAGCGGCTGACGGAGATTTTTTCACTTGCACCGCGCCGCATTTTCGGCCTGCCGTCCGCAACGGTTTCTCTCCAGGCGCCGGCGACACTTTCTCTTTTCCAGCCTGATGAGAAGTGGCGACCGGAACGTTTTGTTTCCCGCTCCCGCAACTCTCCCTTTGTCGGAAAAGAGCTCACCGGAAAGGCAGTTGGAATAATTAATGGAGACAAAGTATTTTTGGGGCCTTTATGAATACTGAACAAACCGTCAACAGCGGTTCCCACGGTGTTAAATGGGGACTGATCATTGGTGTGGTGTATGCGCTGTTTGTCGTGCTGCGTCACAGCGTCGGAGCAGCCAATCCGTTTTACTACACGCTTTTTGCCATCGTAGGTTACCTGGTTGTAATGGGAATGCTTTTTTATTGCGGCCGCCAGTTGCGGCAGCAAAACGGCGGCTGGATCGAAATGAAAGAAGTGTTCAAAACCATGTTTATCGCGGTGCTGATCTTCGAAGCGTTTTTTGCAGTTACCTATTTCGTTTATCTCCGTTATGGCAATCCCGGCTTTTTCGATACGTTCCGTGCCAATTCGGAAAACCTGCTGATCGCCGCCAAGCGTCCGCAAAAAGAGATCGATCAACTCATCCAGACCATGGATGCGTCGAAGGAACAGATCCTTCACGCTACGGTGTTTGATTTTTTGAAATCCTACCTCTATGCCGTCGGTGTGACCGGCCTTTTTGCCCTGATCTTTGCTTTCATCCTGAGACGGCAGCCGCCTGTTGTTGAAAGGGACAATTTTTTCCAATCCTAAATCATCGTATGAATCTTTCGCTTGTTGTTCCGCTGCTGGATGAAGCTGAATCCCTTCCCGAATTGTGTGACTGGATCAAGCGGGTTTGTACCGCCAATAATCTGACCTTTGAAATTATCCTGGTCGATGACGGCAGTGCGGATGATTCCTGGACCGTGATCGAGAGCCTGCGTGCCGCCGACGACCGCATTAAAGGAATTAAGTTCCAGCGGAACTATGGCAAGTCTGCCGCACTGAACGAAGGATTCAAAGCCGCCCAGGGCGACGTGGTGATTACCATGGATGCCGACCTGCAGGACAGTCCCGACGAAATTCCCGAACTCTACCAAATGATCAGCGTTGAAGGGTACGATTTGGTGAGTGGCTGGAAAAAAGTGCGCTACGACAACAAGCTGACAAAAAACCTTCCATCGAAATTGTTCAACGCTGTTACCCGGAAGGTATCGGATATTCACCTGCACGACTTCAACTGCGGCCTGAAAGCCTACCGGAAAAAAGTCGTGAAAAGTATCGAAGTGTATGGCGAAATGCACCGCTACATCCCGGTGCTGGCCAAATGGGCGGGCTTCAAAAAGATCGGCGAAAAAGTGGTGGAGCACCGCAAACGCAAATACGGGATCTCCAAGTTTGGCTGGAGCCGTTTCATCAACGGTTTTCTCGACCTGCTGTCGATTTCATTCGTTGGCAAATTTTCCAAGCGGCCGATGCACTTTTTCGGTTTATGGGGAAGCATTTTTTTCCTGCTGGGTCTTGGAATGACCATTTACCTCGTGATCGCCAAGATCGTACTCCCGGATTTCCCGCTAACCAACCGTCCGCCGTTTTACCTGGCGCTGGTGGCCATACTCATCGGCATGCAGTTGTTCCTGGCCGGCTTTGTTTCGGAACTGGTGGCACGCAATGCGCCGGGCCGGAACGCTTATCTTGTAGAAGATAAAATCGGCTTGTAATGAAGGTGATCATCATTGGCCCGGCACATCCTCTCCGTGGCGGTCTGGCGACGTTTAACCACCGGCTGGCCGAAGAGTTCAACCGGCAGGGCGCAGATTGTTCCCTCGTTTCCTTTTCGCTGCAATATCCTTCTCTTCTTTTCCCGGGAAAATCGCAGTTTTCCGATGAGCCGGCTCCGCAGGGTTTGCGCATCCGTTCCCTGATCAATTCCATCAACCCGTTGAACTGGCTGGCAGTTGGCAGAAAACTGCGGAAAGAAAAGGCCGACCTGATCGTCGTTCGCTTTTGGCTGCCCTTCATGGGCCCTTCGCTTGGCACCATCCTGCGCCAGGTAAGAAAGAACGGGCACACAAAAATTGTGTGCATTGCCGATAACGTGATCCCCCACGAACACCGCCCCGGCGACAAACCTTTCACCCGCTATTTTTTAAAGGCCTGTGATGCCTTCGTGACCATGAGTGAAAAAGTGCTGGCCGACCTTCGGACCTTTGAGCCAACGAAGCCCGCACAACTGGTGTCGCACCCCTTGTACGACAACTTCGGCGCAGCTCTTCCGAAAATCGAAGCACGAAAGAATCTTGGTCTTGCTTCAGATGAAAAGATCATCCTGTTTTTTGGTTTTATCCGGCAGTACAAAGGCCTGGATATTCTATTAAAAGCAATGGCCGATGAGCGCATCCGGAAAGAAGGCATCCAGCTGCTGGTTGCCGGCGAGTTCTACGAAGACGAAAAGCCTTACCTCGATATTATTCGCGAATACAACCTGCACGACAGCGTTATCCTGAAAACAGCCTTTATCCCCGACAGCGAAGTGCGCCAGTATTTATCGGCTGCCGATTGCGTGGTGCAGCCCTACCGCAACGCAACGCAAAGCGGCGTGACACCTCTCGCCTATCATTTTGAAAAACCGATGGTGGTTTCCAATGTCGGCGGACTTCCGGCCCTGGTGCCGCACGAAAAAGTAGGCCTGGTTGCGGAGCCGGACCCACGGTCCATTGCCGACGCCATTCTTCACTTTTATGCAGTAGGTGAAGATTATTTTATTCCGCATCTTCGCAGCGAAAAGCGAAAGTACGCCTGGGCCAATCTCACAAAAGCGATAGTAGAGATGGCCGGACTTTGATCGTTTGCCGATCAAAACAGCGTACAACGCCACGGTTTATTGACGATGATTTACAGAAGCAAAGCACCATTACGAATAGGTTTGGCCGGTGGCGGCACGGATGTCAGCCCTTACAGCGATATGTATGGAGGCGCTATCCTGAACGCCACCATCTCGCTTTATGCCCAGGCGACGATCGAACCGTTGGACGAGCAAAAAATTATTTTGGTGGCCAACGACAGGAACGAGCAGGCCATATTTGATTTTGCGCCGCAACTCCCTCTCAACGGCCATCTGGATCTGTTGAAAGGCGTTTACAACTGCATTCAGAAAGATTACGGCATACCGCAAAAAGGTTTCCGTCTTTCCACGTTTGTGGATGCACCGGCCGGCTCGGGCCTGGGAACATCGTCCACCCTCGCGGTGGCCATCATCGGTGCCTTTGCCGAGATGCTTCGACTGCCACTGGGCGAGTACGATGTTGCGCATTATGCCTACCAGATCGAACGGGCCTACCTGAAATGGGCCGGCGGCAAACAGGACCAATATGCTGCAACCTTCGGTGGCGTCAACTTCATGGAGTTTTACGAAGACGACAAAGTGATCGTCAACCCGCTTCGCATACGGCAGGAATACCTCTTTGAACTGGAAAACAACCTGGTGCTCTATTATACGTCCACCAGCCGCGAATCAGCAAAAATTATCGAAGAGCAGTCGAAGAACGTGTTGGATAAGAACGAGCAATCGGTGGAAGCCATGCACCAGCTAAAGCAGCAGGCGCAGATGATGAAAGAAGCCTTGCTGAAAGGAAAGCTGCACCAGTTTGGCGAAATCCTCGATTATGGCTACCAGCAAAAGCGGAAAATGGCCCGGGGCATCTCCAATCCCCTGATGGAAGAACTTTACGAAACCGCGAAGAAATCCGGTGCCACCGGGGGAAAAATTTCCGGTGCAGGCGGTGGCGGGTTCATGATCTTTTATTGTCCCGGCACAACCAAATACAGTGTTATAGAAAGTTTGAAATCCTTTGGCGGGCACCACAAAGCATACCAGTTTGTGGAGCACGGCTTAAAAACATGGTGTATCTGAAATATGGAAAAGATCAAGAAAATCATTGAGGCATCGATAGAAACCAAAAAGCAGGTGCTGGAAAGCGAAGAGTTGTTGCAAACCCTTTCGTCGGTTGTAGATGCAACGGTAAAGGCACTGGAGGCCGGTAACCGGATTTACTTCTGTGGCAACGGCGGCAGCGCGGCAGATGCACAGCACTTGGCGGCAGAGTTCTCTGGCCGTTTTTATACGGATCGCAGGGCGCTGCCGGCTGAAGCGTTGCATTGCAATACCTCTTACCTCACGGCCGTGGCCAACGACTATAGTTACGATGTCGTGTACTCACGTTTGGTAGATGGAATCTGCAACAAGGGCGATGTGCTCATCGGGCTATCCACGTCTGGCAATTCGGCCAATATCGTCAAGGCGTTTGAAAGTGCCAGGGCGAAAGGAATTGTCACCGTCGGCTTTACCGGCATGACGGGTGGCGTGATGAAAGGACTGAGTGATTACCTGATCAACATTCCGTCTGCCGATACGCCGCGCATACAGGAAAGCCACATCCTGCTCGGCCATATTTTTTGCCAGTTGGTGGAAGAAGCAATTTTTGCCGGTTCAAACTAGGAACCGATTTGTCAGGCCGTTTTTTAAACGAAAGAATGAATCATTCCTCTACTTCTGATTCCGATAGGACCACAGCTGATACGCATACGTCTCCCCGGATTGTTTTCATGGGCACCCCGGAATTTGCCGTTGCTTCTCTGGATGCGCTGGTGAAGGGCGGTTACGACGTGGTTGGTGTTGTTACTGCACCCGACAAGCCTGCCGGGAGGGGAATGAAGCTGCAGGAAAGTGCCGTAAAAAAATACGCGGTCGAAAACGGCCTGCGGATCTTGCAGCCGGAAAAATTAAAGAACGCCGCGTTTCTGGAAGAATTGCGGTCCCTGCAAGCCGATCTGCAGGTGGTGGTAGCGTTTCGTATGCTGCCCGAACTGGTGTGGAATATGCCACCACTCGGCACGATCAATGTTCACGGCTCCCTGTTGCCGCAGTACCGCGGTGCCGCCCCGATCAACTGGGCTATTATCAACGGAGAAAAGGAAACCGGCGTCACCACGTTCAAATTGAAACACGAAATTGATACCGGAGACATTCTTTTGCAGGATCGCATCCCGATCGGTGATGATGAAACGGCAGGCGAGATCCATGATCGCATGAAAGAGGTGGGTGCTACCCTCCTGGTAAAAACTGTCAAGGGATTGGCAGAGGGTAGCCTGAAGGAAAAACCACAGTCGTCAATGGTGAACAGTGAAGGGTCAGCAGGAGATTCCAAAACCTCAGACTCCTATGCATCATCCACCACGGTCAATTTCCAACTGAAGCACGCACCCAAAATCTTTACCGAGACCTGCCGCATCGACTGGAACCGTCCCGTAGCCGATGTGCACAACCTGGTCCGGGGACTTTCTCCCTACCCGGGTGCATTCACGGTTTTTAACGGCAAGGTGTTGAAAATTTACAGGGACAGCAAAGAACAACAACTACCGGCAATTGCACCGGGTGAATATGAAACCGACCGCAAAACCTACCTGAAGTTTGCCTGCTCCGATGGCTTTATTCAGGTGAAGGAGATGCAGCTCGAAGGAAAGAAGCGAATGAGTGTTGACGAATTTTTGCGGGGCTACCGGTTTGAATAAATAGGTATAGTCTGGATTGCACGCCGAGTCAAGCAGGGTTCATTTTTAGTAAGGTTTGTAAAAAGAAAACAGGATTCGCTGCCGTCGGCGCCTCGCCAACGTGAGCAACGATTTCAGGGACCACCGGTCCGAATAAAAAAAGGCGGAAGATTTCTTCCGCCTTTTTTAGTAAACATTTTCGAATTAATAATTGACCCGTACAAAAAATTTCTCCGTGTCGCTGATGTCGAGCGCTGTGGCTGCCGCGTTGGAAATGCGGATGTCGTAACCCTGGTTTTGACGGATACCCGTCATTTTGTCGAGTACCTTGGCATAAACTGCTTTGTTATTGTTTGGGTTGACAACACGCACAATCGTTCCAGGCTCCACGCCATCGATCAAGGCATAATATTTTGCATCCTGCCAGCCGCTGGCGGTTTTGAAAATTCCGGCTGCGGCCATCTCGTCTTTGCGAAGAGGTTGTGATTTGACCTGTGCTTCGAAAGATGTTTTGAAATAACCGCCGTTGCCGTCGTTCACGGCTGCCGTAGTGGCCTTCGGCTGCTCCGTTTTCCGTTCGGGAACCGTCGTTGTTTCTTTGGACGTTTCTGCTTTCAGCGGTCGCTCTTCCTCTTTTCTCTGCACCACTGTTTCGTCCTGGATCTTTTGTGCCGGTTTTTCTTCGGCGGCTTTAACTGCTTCGTGTTTTTCCGGTGCCGGTTTTGCGGCGGCAAGGCTGTTGTCCGACGAGACCAGGTAACCAACGATCAACTTTTGTCCCGTTGAAATGGCATCGGCACTCAGGTTGTTCCATTTCCGCAGGTTGGCCATGAGCACTTTATTGTTCCGCACACTCACACGGTACAGACCTTCTTTTTCACCCACGACATAATAAACCGGGTGACTTGTTGCCGATTCCTGCGAAAAATTCTGAGTGGTCAGCGGCACATTCACGGTCTGGCCGATGCTCAGACCTTTTTCCATAGTCAGGTTATTAAAGGCGGCAATTTCTTTTGGGGAAACATTGTACATGCGGCCCAGCGAATAAAAATTCTCTTTGGGGGCAACGGTGTGAACAACATACATGCCTCTCTCGTTGTGACGGGCAATCATCTCCTGCGCAAAAACACCGCTACAAAGCGCCAGAACAAACGTTAGCAAGATAAACTTCTTCATGGTGGATAAAGTTTGGTTTTTCACAACCGGGTGTACCGCAAGGTGTTCCGGTTTTTATTCATGCTCACAAATATGCCTATTATTTCGCAAAAGGCGTGTTATTCTGTTTTAAAATCCTGATTTCTTTCGGGTAGTAATTATTCACCCTGTTTTTCAGCGCATTGATCCAGCCCAGGTTTTTTGTTTCGTACCGAACCACCTGCCAGCCAAGGGTTTGCGGTACAACAGGTAGGTCTTGCCGTTGGAGGTAACGGATGGCAGCTGCGTAATCCAAATCGGTTGCGGCAACCGTTTCCGGCAGCAAAAGACTTTGCGCCAGCGCATGTTCCGGCACCAGCTTTTCCTTCAGGATTTGGCCGACGGCTACACCGGCATACTGCAAATTCAACAGGGGAAGCAATTGGGCAAAATCGTTTACGCGATGCGCCGGCACCGCAATGATACCGTTACGAAAACGGAAGAACTCCATCCCGGTTTCGTTCACCCACTCTCCGATGATCTTTTTTTCCCGGGCAGGCAACAGTTCGGGTTTGCTCACTTTCAACCGGGCCTGTGGACCGCCGATTTTTTTCCGGAAGCAGGAAAGAAAAAAACCTTCACCCCGGATCTTGTCGGGATAAAAGCGGTAGCCGGCTGCTTTCGTTGTTGGTGATGTTGTCGCAACGATACCGTCTGCAAGATTTCCGGCCAGCGCCACGTTTTCCATCTCCATTTCCAGGACCAGCCAGTCCATGATGGCCTCGTCTTCCTCTGTCGAATACGAACAGGTGGAATAAACCAGCAGCCCCTCTTCTTTTAACGCCGGAAGGGCGTCGGCCAGGATTCGCTGCTGGCGCTGGCTGCACAGCACAACGTTATTCGGGCTCCATTCGGCAATAGCCGATTCGTCTTTCCGAAACAGCCCGCTGCCGCTGCAGGGGGCGTCGACGACCATCACGTCAAAATAACCCGGTAGTTTTTGAAAAGCTTTCGGGTCGTTGTTGGTAACAAAAACATTGCTGCTGCCCCATTTGACGATGTTATCGATCAGGACAGGGTTTCGCGATTTGATCACTTCATTGCTCACCAGCAGGCTTGCCGGGTGGAGCAATGACTGGATGTGGGTCGACTTGCCGCCCGGTGCGGCACAGAGGTCCAAAACAGTTAACGGTTCCGACAGGTCAGCCAGTTGTGTAAGCGCCTGTTCCAGGAACATGCTCGACGCTTCCTGCACGTAATAACAACCCGCATGGAAAAGCGGGTCGAACGTAAAGGAAGGACGTTTGTCCAGGTAAAAACCGTAACGCGACCAAGGCACGGGAGTCAGGCGTGAATGGTCAATGGTGAATGGTGAAGGTGAGCCTGTCGACTCGGTATCACCCATTGTCCATTTCGCCGGGTTGATCCGGATGGACGTGACACCTTCTTCCTTTTCGTGCACCGCAACAAACGGCTCCCGTTCGAAACCGGCAACACCCTCCAACGATTCTAAAAACGCTTCCGGTAGTTTCATAAACAAAAAACCTTTGGCCGGGCCAAAGGTAGGTGCGAAGGTGTTAAGAACTTTTTCGCAAGAGCAAAATCGCCTTTGTGAGATACGCGTTGTAGGCCTCCAGTGCTTTCGCTACCGTGTCGATACCGTCCTGTGCTTCGCCATAGGCGCCCTGCTCAATTCCCTCGCGGATTTGCGGCAGGGTTTTCACACCATAGCCGGTGTAAAAACCCGGTGCGTAGATCGTGTGCCTGTACCACGGGCGGCGGGGCAAACCTTTCGTTGTCGTCAGGCTGCGTTCGGCTTTGAACAAAAGATCGTTGAGGGTCTTTTGCGTTTCGGCCGGGAGCTGTGTGGCATTGCCGTAAAGCGCTGCAAACGCAACCGTGTTTTCTTTTAATTGCAACAACGAATTATCAAGAGGACTGAAGTTCAGGTAAGGCGGCAAACTATCGTTGGCGGTTTCGGTATATTTTTTTTGCGGATCGCTTGCCAGTACAAACAGTTTTTTCTCTGCCAGGTCTTTTTTCAATTGAACGTCGGTTCGTTTATCGTCCAGCAGTTTTTTCACTTCCGCCGTATAGTCTGCAACGGTTTTGTAAAAAGCCGAAAAATCAAACGGCAGCACATCGGCATTGGCCAGGCGAAGGGTTACGCGGCCGGCTGTTTTGGCAAGCGCCACGCCATACTGAAAGCCCGGATCGCCAAACCGGGTATAGTGCGTGTAGTTGTCGTAAATGGAATGGTAAACGCCGGCTTCGTCTTCACCACCAAAACCCAGGTTCATCGAGGCAATACCCAGGTGCTGGATAAACGGCGAATAGTCCGAACCGGCACCCAGTGCGCCGAGTTTGATGGTTTTGTTACCGAACATTTTTTGCCTTGCGTCCCTATTCGCAGCAACGATATCTTTTGCATAGCGTCTTTCCTTCACCGAAACACCGGTCTGCGGGTCTACAACATCGTCGAGCACCTGGTTGAAGAAAGGCTCCAGCGTATGCGAGCCGGAGGCGCCGATAAAGCCCCTGCCGTTGCCGTCGGAATTGATGTAAGCCACTGCTTTTTGCTGGAGTTCTGCCTGGTGGTCTTCGGCCCATTCGGTAGAGCCGAGAAGCGCCGGCTCTTCGCCATCCCATGCGCAGTACACGATGGTGCGTTTGGGACGGTAACCTTTTTTGTATAATTCACCCAACGCTTTTGCTTCCGCCATTTCGGCTACCAGTCCGCTAACCGGGTCTTCCGCACCATTGACCCATGCGTCGTGGTGGTTGCCGCGGATCACCCATTCGTTGGGCATCTCGGTACCGGGTAGTTTGGCCACCACGTTGTATAGTGGTTTCAGGTCCCAGTTGAATTGCAGCTTCAGGTGTACCGGCGCTTTGCTGGGTCCCAGGTGGTATGTGAGAGGCAATCCGCCGCGCCAGGCTGCGGGCACCACGTCGCCTTCGAGGGATTGCAGGAGTGGCAGTGCGTCTTCGTACGAAATGGGCAGCACAGGGATTTTCATGATGGTTTTTACCTCGCTCCTGTCCAGGCGTTTTGCCGTGGGTGTTGAACCAACACCCGGCGTCAGCGGGTCGCCGGGGTATACCGGCATGTCCATCACTGAGCCACGCTGCGCACCGTCCTTTGGACGAAAGGCACCCTTCGGGTACACATCGCCCTGCACGTACCCATCGTCGGCAGGATCGCTGTAGATGATGCAACCGATCGCACCGTGTTCGTAAGCCACTTTGGGCTTGATGCCGCGCCACGAACCGCCGTACTTGGCAATGACTATTTTGCCTTTGACGTCGATGCCTCTTTTCGCCAGTTCGTCATAGTCATCGGGAACGCCCCGGTTGACAAAGACCAGCGGTGCGGTAACATCGCCATCCGCCGAAAACGCATTGTACGTAGGGAGTTGTTCGCTTTTTTGTGCCGTGTAGGGATCGCCGGGAATTGCTGGTTCTTCCAGCTTTGCTTTATACGGTTTGTCGCCCAACAGCTCGAGCACCCTTGTTTTCGGCGTGGGAAATAAAACCGAGTACGTTGCCAGTTCGGCCTGGTATCCCCATTGCTGAAAGAGGTTGACCATGTAGGTCGCATTGGCTTTCCCCTGGGGCGACCCCACGTGGTGGGGATGCGCTGTCAGGAACTTCATCCAGGCATCCAGGTCTTCGGCCTGGATCTGTGCATCGAAGGTCTTTTCCCATTCCACCTGCTTTTCGCTGTTGGAAGCGGTGAAACCGATCAGGGTTTTTTGTGCGGAAGCAGTAAAGGCAAGAGCATAACTACAGGAAAACAAAAGCCATTTTTTCATGAACAAGATTTGTGAATGCCGAATTTAGGGATAGATTTGAATGTGCTCCGTTCGATTTTTTGGTTTGTTGTCCGCACACCGTCGCTTTTGCACATTTCGGCTTTTAAACCAATTATTGTCATTTATCGTATTTAAATACGTTATTTTTAAATTATCGGTAATAAAGCCTAATTTCGAAAAAAAACGTGCATGGCCACCAGTGCAGTCATTACCGGCGACATTGTTGCTTCTACCCGGCTTCCCAAACCCATCCTGAACAAGCTGCTGAAAAAGCTGGAGGCTGTGATGGCCCCTTACCCGCATGAGTTCTTCCGGGGCGACAGCTTCCAGGTCTACCTCAAATCGGCCGGGGAGGCCTACCTACTCCTGCTGAAGCTGCGGGTTGCCGCCCTGAAACTTGAAACGGGATCCGCCTCTCCTGCCAGCGATATCCGCGCCGCCATTGGCATTGGCCATGTAAAAGCACCGGTGCATGCCATCCGCACCGCCACCGACGAAGCCTTTGTCTTGTCCGGCCGGCTTTTTGAGCAACTCAAAACCGCTCACCGCCTGCTGATTGCGGCGCCGGAAAAACAGGCTGTCATCAACACGGGCCTGCATGTCGTTGCCAGCTTCACCGACTTTATATTTGAGCGGATGACGCTTAAGCAGGCAGCCGTGGTGAACGAACTGCTTTCCCAAAAAACACAGATGGAAACGGCGAAGGCGCTGAAAAAATCGCAGGCCACGATTCACCAGCATGCGCAGGCGGCAGGATGGCCGGCCCTGGAAAGCCTCGCGAACGATTATCAAACATTGACACAGGCAATTATTTTGTAGTATGGACGATCAAATCATGTGGCTGGCAAAACTCCTGCTGGCACATCTTGCCACCGATTTTATTTTACAGCCAGGTTCCTGGATCGAAAGCCGGAAAGCCAAACATTTTGCTTCCGTGCACCTTTACCTGCATTGCCTGCTGACGGCAGCCGTTGCCGGGCTGATGACGGGCTTCTCCTCCTGGCCGGTGGTCGCGGTGATCTTCGTCACCCACCTGCTGATCGATGGGTGGAAATCATATCAAAAAGAAACGGTGAGCTATTTCCTGGTCGACCAGGCCCTGCATCTCACAGTTATTTTTGCCTGCTGGCTTGCCGTGTTTTTCGATCTCGCCGCCATCAAAACAATGGTGCTGCAGGCAAATACCAAACCCCACTGGGTGCTTGTGACAGCGTTTGTTTTTGTAACACAGCCGGCCGGGATCCTGATTGGGCAATTGACGCGAAAATGGCGGGCTCAAATCCCGGACGGCGACAGCTTGGGCAATGCCGGGAAATGGATCGGCGTCATTGAGCGGGTATTTATTTTGGCGCTGGTCATTCACCACCAATACGCATCGGTCGGACTTCTGCTGACGGCCAAAAGCCTCCTGCGATTCAATGAACCCAACCGGCAGGAAGTCAAAACGGAATATCTCCTGATCGGGACATTAATCAGTTTCGGGCTGGCCGTACTGACCGGTTTTGTGGCAGCCCGTATTGCCGGATTGTAAGCTTATACGTTTTTGATCTCCGCGATCAGGTCCTGCAGCACTTTTTTGGCATCGCCGAACAACATGGACGTTTTGGGACGGAAGAAAAGATCGTTCTCAATGCCTGCATAACCTGGCTTCATGCTTCGCTTGTTGACGATGATGGTCTTTGCCAGTTCCACATCCAGGATAGGCATGCCGTAAATGGGCGACGACGAATCGGATTTGGCTGCCGGGTTCACCACGTCATTGGCGCCAAGCACCAGCACGACATCGGTTGTTTGAAATTCTTCATTTGCCACTTCCATCTCCAGCAATTTATCGTAGTTGACATCTGCTTCGGCGAGCAAAACATTCATATGTCCCGGCATACGGCCGGCCACGGGATGGATGGCATATCTGACTTCCACGCCTTTTTCGGTCAGCAGTTTTTCCAGTTCGTGGCAAACGTGTTGCGCCTGTGCCACCGCCAGGCCGTAACCCGGTACGATCATGATCTTGTTGGAATAAGCCATCACTACGGCCGCATCGGCCAGGCTGATTTCTTTATACAACCCCTGTGTCTTGTTTTGTGTCGCGCCGCCCTTCGGGCTGCCGAACGAACCAATCAGCACATTGCCCAGCGAACGGTTCATGGCTTTACACATCAGGATCGTGAGCAGCGTTCCGGCCGCACCCACCAAAATACCGCCGGTGAGCATCACTTTATTGTTGTAAAGAAAACCACCGCAGGCCGCAGCCACGCCGGTAAATGAATTGAGAAGGGAGATCACAACCGGCATATCGGCGCCGCCGATGGGAAGAACAAAAAAGACACCGTAGATCAGCGCCATGGCAAACACCAGGTAAAAATACAGGGAGGCATGGACCGGTAACCAGCCGATAATGTATGCCGCCAGCAAAACGAGAAGTCCCAGGAGCACCAGGTTCATAACGTGCTGCCCGCGGAAAGAATAGTCTTTGATTTTACCATTGAGCTTTCCCCAGGCAATGACAGAGCCCGCAAACGAAATGGAGCCGATGATAAGTCCCAGAAGAATTATAAGGACGGTGCCGGTCGCAACGGGTTGCGTGGAAACATTGTTCAACACGTAGACGTCGGTCACAACCGAATTGACTGTTGTTGTCTCGAAATTGTTGTGGGCCAGGTGACCGAATTCAATCAGCGAGATCAGCGCCGCACAGGCACCGCCCATGCCATTGAACAGGCTAACCAATTCCGGCATAGCCGTCATCTTTACCCGCCTGGCCGCCATTGTGCCGATGATGCCACCAATCAAAATACCGGCGAAGATCCAGCTGTAGTTGTGCAGTCCGCCGGGTGCGTCTTTATCCTTGTAAAGAAAAATGGTCCCGAGAATGGCGAGAGTCATGCCAGCCGCTGCCACGCCATTTCCCCGGCGCGCCGTTTCGGGGTGTGAAAGCATTTTCAGGCCGACGATAAACGTAACGGCGGCAATCAGGTAACAAAGCGTAAGAATGTTGACTTCCATAAATACCGATTAATTCCTTGCAGTTCTGCAGCCCGGTTTATTTTTTCTTTTTCCGAAACATCTCCAGCATGCGGTCCGTCACCACGAAGCCGCCCACTACGTTGAGTGTGCCGAGGATAACGGCCAGGAAGCCGAGACCCAAAGCCAGGTAGTTATCGCTTTCCGCCTTGCCCATCACGATGATGGCGCCGATGATGACGACACCGTGAATGGCGTTGGCGCCGCTCATGAGGGGTGTATGCAGGACGCTCGGTACGCGGCCGATAACTTCAATGCCAACGAAGATCATCAGGATGACGATATAAATGATTTGTTCGTTCGCTGCAATCCAGTTGATGATTCCCATGTGTTTAAATTTGCGGTTGTGCAACCAGGCTCCTGACTCTCTCGTTCACGATCTCCCCGTTGTGTGTCACGCAAGTTCCCTTTACCAGGTCGTCGTCCCAGTTGAGTTGAATCGTGCCTTCCTTCGTCGTGAGCAGTTGCAAAAAGTTGAGAATGTTTTTCCCGTATAGTTTACTGGCATCGGAAGGCATGGTGGCCGGCAGGTTGCTTTCCCCCACGATGGAGATGCCGTTGTACACGACGGTTTCGTTGTTTTTGGTAAACGGCGTATTGCCACCGGTCGCCGCAGCAATGTCGATAATGATCGAGCCGTTGCGCATGCCGTTCAGCATTTCTTCGGTCACCAGCACCGGCGCTTTTTTCCCGGGAATTTGCGCCGTGGTGATCACAATATCAGCCTTGGCAAGGCTTTCTTTTATTTTTTGTTGCTGGCGTTGTTGGTACTCTTGTGTTTGCTCCACGGCATAGCCGCCGGCAGTGGACGCATCGGCTGCACCTTCCACTTCAATGAACTTTGCACCGAGACTTTGCACTTCTTCCTTCACAGCCGGTCGTGTGTCGAAAACCTCCACGACGGCACCGAGACGGCGTGCCGTTGCGATAGCCTGCAGGCCGGCCACACCGGCACCCAGTATTAAAACCTTCGCGGGCACAATGCTGCCGGCGGCGGTCATGAACATGGGGAAATAACGCGGGTACAAATTTGCCGCAAGCAGTACGGCTTTATAGCCTGCGATGTTTGCCTGCGAGCTCAATATGTCCATGCTTTGCGCACGGGTGGTACGGGGCAGCAGTTCCATGCTAAAAACGGTTAGACCTTGCTGTGCCCACCGGGTCATCAAAGCGGGCTCGTACAACGCCTGGTAGTGACCAATTAAAATTTTTGCGGGGGAAAGCGTGTCGCCGGGTGGATGGATGGAAAGAAGGATTTCACTTTGTGACAGCACCTCTTCCCTTTCGCAGATCCGGGCTCCTGCCTTTTCGTAATCAGCGTTGGTTGCCGCTGAACGTTCGCCGGCGCCGGTTTCCACCAGGATCGTCATTCCTTTTTTTGTTAACGTGGCTACGGCTTCCGGTAAAAAGGATACTCGCGTTTCAACGGCTGGTTCTTTGAGTATGCCAACTATCATGTGCTCAATTTAGGCAAATACTGGAATAGTCAGAAACGAATGGTGAAATGCTGCTTTTCTTTAAACTCGTTGCGAAAGAAGACAAATCCCAGAAAAAAAATGTCAACCGTGCAGTGCACGGCGGGATGTTGCCGAATGGCTGCCCATGCCTTTTCCATTTCGGCACTCCAGTGAATGTCGTCGAAAACAAGGATCGAATCGTTGTGAACCAACGGAAGCACTTGCTGAAAATAAGCGAGGGTCGGTTCGAACCGGTGATTGCCGTCGATGTAAACCAAATCCAACGATCGCGTTTCCGCTAATAAGGATGGAAGAACGTTGTCGAAATTGCCCACTCTTTGCCGGACGTTTTTCAACCCCAGTTTTGCAAAATTTTCGCCGGCCACGGCGGCGATGGCCTCGCTTCCTTCGATCGTTGTAACTGAAGCAGCCGGGTTGGCGGAAGCGAGGTAGGCAGTCGTGACTCCCAGTGATGTTCCCAACTCGAGCACCGTTTGCGGCCGGTAATGTTTTACCAGGCGAAACAGGAGTTGCGCATAGCGCTTTGGCTTCAATGCGGTTTTGGCCAGTTCGGCCACGTGTCTTTTTTTCCGTGCAGCGGTTCGCGAGCCGGCACCGAAATCTTCAATGTCCAGCAGTCGCTGATCGTGCTGCAGTTCCGTGCGCAAGGCTTCCACGGTCGCTGGCGCTTCATACCCTGACCGATTGTTCAGCACATGAAGAATAAACTGGAAAACAAAAGGCGAATGCATGCCGTGTCCTTTGCCATTCAGCGACGACAGGATGTAACGGATATATTTACCGGCCAGTTGAAGGTTAGAATACATGGTGTTTTTCATTTCGCCGCGACCGACGTTTCCTGCTTTCGTTCCCAAACCTGGTAGGTATGATCAAAAGCGTTTTTTTCATCCGCGGCACAAAATCGGGTGGCGACACATTCCCATTCCTGTGTATCGATTTCCGGGAAGAAAACATCGCCGTCAAATTCATGGTGAATCCGGGTGAGGTAAATCCGGCTGGCGATGGGAAGCGAGGTATTGAAAATTTCGGCGCCGCCGATCACAAAAATTTCTTTTGCACCGAGATCCGTTCCTTTTTGGATTGCTTCCGTCAGCGAATGGACCGGCTCTACCCCATCGTGCTGCCAGTTGTTGTCGCGGGTGATAACGATGCTTTTCCGGCCGGGAAGCGGCTTGCCAATGGAGTCGAATGTTTTGCGGCCCATGAGGATCGGCAATCCCCAGGTCATGTTTTTGAAATATTTCAGGTCGTCCGGCAGGTGCCAGGGAAGCTGGTTGTTTTTCCCAATGACATTGTTTTCGGAAGCCGCCAGCAATAAACTCACGATCATACGGCAACGGGTGCTTTAATGGCTGGATGGGATTGATAATTTTCCAACGTAAAGTCTTCAAACCGGAAATCAAAAATGCTTTTGACGGCGGGGTTCAGTTTCATCGTCGGCAGCGGGAACGGCGTGCGGCTCAACTGCAACTTCACCTGTTCCAGGTGATTGCTGTAAATGTGCACATCGCCAAACGTGTGTACGAAATCGCCGGGTTCCAGGCCGCAGACCTGCGCCATCATCAGCGTGAGCAAGGCGTAGGAAGCAATATTGAAAGGCACGCCCAAAAACACATCGGCGCTTCGCTGGTACAACTGGCAACTGAGTTTGTTATCGGCCACATAAAACTGGAAGAGTGAATGGCAGGGCAGCAAAGCCATTTTGGGCAATTCGGCAACGTTCCAGGCACTGACGATGAGCCGGCGGCTGTCTGGATTTTTCCTGATCTGTTCGATCACATCCGAAATCTGGTCGATGACCTCGCCCTGCGGACCCTGCCAGCTACGCCATTGCCTTCCATACACAGGTCCCAGTTCCCCGTTTTCATCGGCCCACTCGTCCCAGATGCTCACACCGTTTTCCTTGAGATAGGCGATGTTTGTTTCGCCACGCAAAAACCAGAGCAATTCATATATGATGCTTTTCAGGTGCACCTTTTTTGTTGTGACCAGTGGAAAACCTTCCTGCAGGTTAAAGCGCATCTGGTAGCCAAACGTGCTGATGGTGCCGGTGCCGGTGCGGTCATTTTTTTCAACGCCGTTGTCGAGGATATGTTGAAGAAGCTGTAAATACTGCTGCATACGCACAATTATCAGCGGTAAAAGTAAACCGTGATGACAAGCAGGCAAAATGCAAACACAAAATGACCGGTGGGCTCTGGAAAACTTGTGTAGAGAAAGCAAATGGTGAGTCCTTCCTGCTGTTTTCAGGTGGAAGAACAAAAAAAGGCAGCCTTACGGGGCTGCCTTTGCAGTTGGTTGGGTATAGTCCGGCCTTTGTGGCCGAGGGTTGCGTTTAGTTTGCCTGGCGCTTCACAAAATTTTCCAGGATGATGTTGGTCGTGCCGTTTTGTTTGGCGATCCGCATTTTGGTGGGATACCAACCTGCCGACTGGAATTTTGCCGGTTGTGGAATACTCCGTTCAAACGACGGGTTGGCCTTCAGAAATTCTTCTGTGATCATCGGTTCGTAGAAAGTCACTTTGCCATCGTAGGTTCCATAGATAAATGTCTGGTTGAAACCGGCCGGTGTGAATTCTGAAGAGGTCACATCAACCCAATGTTTTCCCATCTGCGGTACGCCCTGCGGTGTGCTGATATAGTTTGCCGGCAGGTAGGCGGCGGCAGGCTCGTTGTCAAATTTGTCTGGTGCCTGTTCGTACAACGGAATGGCAAGCCGCTCGGCCTCTGTTGTTTCGTAAAAATGAAAATCAAAATGTGGTTTCATGTAAAAAACAGGTTCGTGGCCGGCGGGATTCCAGTCGAGCATCACGTGTTTGAACGGTGTGGCCAGCGCTTTGGGGTGAAGGGCCAGTGAAAGACTGTTCTCCATGTGATGACTGTCGCCATCGCCGTCGCTTGTCGCTGCGGACAGGCTGTTCATCGCGGCGTCATCGATGGTAATGGCCAAACGCACCGGGTTGTCGTTTTCATCAACTTCATACCAGGTCCATGCTTTTCCCATTTGAAAGGGCTTGACTTCACCTTTAAAAATTTTTTCTTTTTTGTCTGCATCTTTTTTACAGGAGCTGAGAGCGACAAGTGCGACGGCAGCGAAGAGGAAGATTTTTTTCATTGTAAACGTTCGTTTGGTTTGGTTTTGAGACGCAAAAATGGATTTGCGCCAGACAGCGTAAAAGGTGATGGTGCATGAAATGCGTTTCTTGCAGCATGAAATGTTTTAATCATCTGATCGGCTTTCTCGTGCTTGCGCAAACGCTGCATCTGTAGCAATGCGATGACCGGGTTGCAGGCCATCCTGTACCCCCGTATCAATTGCTGATTTGCCTGAATGAACTGCGTTTTTCAATGGATGAACAACTCCATCGAAGACGGCAAATCCTGTACATTTGAGAAAACAAGTCTGCCCTTTGTTCCGCCGCCTTTTCTTCCTGACCTGCTTTATCTGGAGTGCTGCCTTTGCGCAGCCATTGACTCCGTACACCTTTGCACATTATGCAATGAGCAATGGCTTATTGTCGAACGAAGTCCGGAGTGTTGTGCAGGACCGCACCGGTTATTTGTGGATCGCCACCAACAACGGCCTTCAACGCTATGACGGTATTCATTACAAGAATTTTCAACACCGCGACAATGACCCGTTCTCTCTTCCCGTCAATTTCATTCTCCAGGTAGTCATTGACAACGCGGACAATCTTTGGCTGCTTACAGCCAATGGCGAGGTGGGCTTGTTCGACAAGCGTCATTTTACGTATACATCCGTACCGGTGAAGGTGCAGCGTACAAATTCTTTGTGGGCCATCAAGGCGCTGGTGAAAGACAACGAAGGCAACCTGTTTTACCTGCTTCATGGAAACGAATTGTTGCGCTACGACACAACACAAAAAGCCTTTGTGCCTGCCACTGATTTCTTTCACCTCAAACCCGAATGGAAAATTACCGGCCTTGCACAGCAACCCGGCACAAGGAAATACTGGCTTGGTTTGGCCTCCGGCGGTGTGGTTGTCGTCAACCGTCAATCGGGCCGGAACAGTTATGCCGGCAACAATGTTGAAAAAGAAGCCGGCGTCGACAGCCTGCAACGGTTTCCGTCCATGAGTCATTTCCTGTTCGACAGCAAGGGAAGATTGTGGGCCGAAAGCTGGGACCAGGGTTATTTTCCGCACGTCGTTCTGTTCGAGCCCGGGAAATCCGGCAGGAAAGTCAGGTTATTCGAATTTATTTCGACGCTGAAAACCTACAACGAAGTGCATGGATTTGCGGAGCAGAAGGACGGGCGGATCTGGGTTTACGGTACCGTGGTTTTTGCGCAATACAATGAAAACGATAACAAATTTGACCTGATCGGGAGCGACTCCCAAAGCGGGTTGGGGATTGTTTACGACCGTATTACCGGGCTGTATGAAGACCGCGAAAAAAATGTCTGGATCGCAACGGGCAACAACGGTCTTTACCGCTGCAATCCCTCGCAGCAATATTTCCGCAATGTGTTTCACCTGAACAAACACACCGGCGGTCCGGGCCAGGGCAGCATCATGTCGTTCGTGGAATTGAACAACGGTGATGTACTGGCGGGCAGTTGGGGCGACGGCATTTTCCGGTATAATAAACAGTGGAAGGAAGTGCCGCTGAATTTTCGCGACGATGCCTTGCATGGCTGGGCCTCTGTCTGGAACATGTGTGCGTCATCCGACAGCAATACGATCTGGATGGCCTGCCAGCCGGGCATTTTCCAGCTCGACCAGGCGAAAGGCGTTATGACCTATCGGAATCCTTCCATTTTGCAAAACAAGACGGTGCGCCAGATTGCCGAAGACAGACAGGGCAATCTTTGGCTGGGCATGCAGCGCTTTGGTTTGTTCAAATGGATTGCGCCACGCAAAACCGGCCGCGACTCTTTGGTGAAAATTTCGCAACTGGGCGATGAGCATATCTCACGTGTTGTGACAGATCCGAAAGGGTATGTTTGGGTTACCTCGGAAAAAAAAGGAGTCTATGCGTTTGAATCCGAAACAGGACAGGTCCGCTTTCAATGGAACAACCGGAACGAAGCCGACAGTGAAAAGATCGTGGAGGGTTTCAGCAGCGTTTTACCATTTGATGACAGCCTGGTTTATGTCAGCACGGCGACACGGCTTTATGTATTTAACCGCTACACCAACCAGATCCGCCAGCAACAACTTCCCGGTGCCGTTTTAGGATCGATTGCGTCCCTCGCGAAAGACGGCGATGGCTTTCTGTGGATCAGCACCGACAACGGGATCTTCCGCTTCCTACCTTCCCGGAATACGATGGTTTTTTTCAACCGGGAAGACGGTATCGCCAACGACCGGTTTATCATGGCGGCGTCTTACCGGATGAGAAACGGACGCATGCTTTTCGGTACAGACAATTCGTTTATCCACTTCAACCCGACCGAAGTAAAATTCTCAACTCACCCGCAAAAAGTGGTTCTTACCAGTGTGCAGGTAGGACGCCGGGAGTTGCCGGTTGATTCGGTGCTGAAGCTGGACAGGCTGCGGCTTGGTGCTACCGAAAACTCGCTGATCGTCGATTTCTCTTCGTTGACCTACACGGCTTCTGGCCTGATTCAATACAAGCTGGAAGGACTCGACCAGGAATGGCGCACAGCGGAAAAAGACAACAACGCCAGCTTTCCGTTCTTGCCTCCCGGCAGGTACACACTGCTGCTGCGCACCATTACGGCTGAAGGCGAAACGTCACCCGTGACAGCGCTGCCCATTTACATCAATGCACCATTTTACCAGACCTGGTGGTTCTATACCTTATTAGCAGTGGCTGTGGCCCTGCTTCTCTTCTGGCTCGACCGCCAGCGCTCCATGAAAAAACAAGCCCTGGAAAAAGTGCGAACCGATATCGCCGGCGGACTGCACCAGGAAGTGAATACCGCCCTAAACAACATTAATATTCTCAGCGAAATTGCCCGGCTCAAATCGGAACGGGAACCGCAAAAGGCCAAAGACTACCTGGAGCAAATCCATAACAAGAGCCACAACATGATCATTGCGCTGGACGATATGCTGTGGAGTCTTGACCCGGAAAACGACGCGATGGACAAGACCATTCAGCGCATGCGGGAGTTTTGCGATTCGCTCATGCAGCGCAATGGCGTTGTGATCGAATTGCTCATCGACCGAAAAGTGGAAAGGCTTCAGCTAAACATGAAGACCCGCCACGAAGCCTTCCTGTTGTTCAAAGAAGGATTGCGAAGCCTGGTCGATGCCGGCACGAGGAGCTGCATCGTTCACCTGACCACGGAACGGGGCAAATTGTTGCTAACGATTGAATTTGAAAACGACTGTTGCAATATGCAGAAGTTGAATAACCTCCTGCAGCGTCGCGACCTGGAATTGCGGTTAAATGACTTGAAAGCGAAAGTTGATGTGCAGGTACATAAAAGCCGCTCGGTGTTCCTGCTGCAATTGCCGTTGTAAAAATCAAAAGGCAAAAATCAAATGTAGAAAGAATACCCTCGGCTGTATCACTATCCCGACTTTTGAATTTTGCCTTTTGATTTCTCTTATTTCCCCATCCATTTTTTAAAATCGCTCACTTTTTCGCGGCTCACCAGCGCTTCTTTGTCAACAGCCGGGTTGAGCTGGAGGATCAGGCGGTTACCGAAATAATCGTCGATTTTTTCAATGGCATTGACGGAGACAAAGAACGAGCGGGAAACGCGGAAGAAAGCGGCGGGGTCCAGCATTTCCTCGAGTTCGTCCATGGTATAGTCAACGACGAATTTTTTGTTGTCGAAGGTTTTGAAAAAATTCAGGCGTCCATCACTGTAGAAATAGGCAATCTCCTCCACCTCTACCGATACCAGTTTTTGGGCGTGCTTTACCAGGAAGCGCTTGCGGTATTCTTTCGGTTGCAATTGTTGTTTGATCTGCGCCACCAGCGACTCGAAATTCAGGTCGCTTTTCCGGGTTCCTTCCGACAGTTTTTTGTACTTGGTGAGAGCGGCCTGCAGGTCTTCGGTTTGTACGGGCTTGAGCAGGTAATCAACGCTGTTTACTTTGAATGCTTTCAGGGCATACTCGTCGTAAGACGTGGTAAAGATCACCGGCGCTTTTACGTCGATCTGGTTGAAGACCTCAAAGCTTTGCCCGTCGGCCAGTTCAATGTCCATCAGGATGAGATCAGCGTTGCTGTTGGTGCGCAGCCATTCAACCGTGCTTTGGATGCTGTCGGTAATACCGACAACCTGTGCGGACGAATCAACCGCGGCCAGTGTTTTTTGCAGTTTCTTTTGGGCTAATTCTTCGTCTTCGACGATCAAAATGTTCATATCAGGCAGTTTTAAATTCCTTCAGGATTTTTGTTCCCTTTTCGTTCAGGTTGTTCCAGATCAGCGGCAATACCACGGTGAAATTCTTCCCGTCTTCCATCACCTGGAAGCCTTTCTGTTTAAGTATTTCGTATTTCGCTTTGATGTTTTCGAGCCCTACCCTGTTGCTTGGCACTTTTAGCGTTCGTCGCTGCAGGTTGTTGTTCACAACCAGTTGGTTGCCCGCCGTTGTAAAGATCTCGATCACGAGCGGGTGGGTTTTGGACAGTTGGTTGTGCTTGACGACGTTTTCAATCAGCAGTTGCAGGGTTAACGAAGGCAAAAGATAAGGGAAATACCGTTTGTCGATGTCGACGGTCAGTTGCAGGGCATCGCCGTGTCTTGTCTTCAGCAAGTCGTAGTAGGATCGGATAAATTTGATCTCGTTCTCCACGGTGCTCATGCCGTCCTCGTTGTTGCGGAGCAGGTAGCGGTACACCTTGCTCAATTCATTTAAAAACGTTTCGGCTCTTTCCTTGTTTTCGGAGATCAGTGAAGAAAGCGTATTGAAGCAGTTAAAAAGGAAATGCGGGTTGACCTGGTTTTTCAACATGTCAAACTCGTTTTGCAAGGCCTGCTGTTGCAGGCTTTCTTTTTCCACCACAGTTTCCTTTACCCGCTCGATCACATAATCCACCTCGTATAATGTAACAAAAATGAGGTTGACCCCAAAACCAACCAGGAGGATATACTGTATGTCGTCGGGCTTCAGGCGGTAGCCGAGGATTGAAAAATAATCATAGGCCAGCAGTATGGCAATGACGGAAGCCGACATAACCGGGATGATCAAGGCAGCCAGGAGCACAATGCGCTTCCGAGTTTGCTTCAACCCTTCGAATTTATAGTGGATCCAGTTTTGAATTCCCACCTGCAATCGCCAACTGCCAATTCCCACTAGGTAAATGAGCGGAAAAGAAAAGAGCCAGATCTTGCCATCATGGAAAAGGCGTTCTTCGTAAAGCACATAATTCAGTACCACATCGATCACCGGCATGGAAGCAATAAAGCTGAACACCTGGAGCCGGGTTGGTTTTAATACCGGGTTCATGCCACCACTCCTTTTTTTTCAATGAGGGGAAGGTAAATGCTTCGCTCCGACTCTTCGTCACGTATCACCACCTCCGCTGCCGTCAGTAAACGGTACTTGGTTACCAGGTTATCCAGGCCGGCTTCAAAATCGATAGCATTGCTGATCGATTTGGGCTTCCGGCTGTTTTGCACCACCAAATCATCGCCATTGGTCGAAATGCGGATCACCAGCGGATCGGTTTTGCTCATGCTATTCTGGGTAAACGCATTTTCAATCAGCACCTGCAGGCTAAGCGGCGGGATCAACTTCGTTTTGTCTTCTTCACGGATGTGCAACTGCACCTGCAGGCTCTGCCCGAAACGACGGTCCAGGAGGTGATTGTAGGCTTCAATGAATTTCAATTCGGTTTGCAGCGGTACCAACTGCTCATCGTCGCCTCGCAGCAGGTAGCGGTACACTTTGGTCATTTCGTTGAGAAAGGTCTCCGCTTCTTTTTCGTCTTCAGTGATAAGAGACGAAAGCGTATTCAGGCTGTTGAAGAGAAAATGCGGGTTGACCTGGCTTTTCAGGCCAAGCAACTGGCTTTGCTTGAATGTTTTTTTCAGCTTTTCAGTTTCCTTCAAATTTTCCCGCCAGTGATTATAGTTGGAAATACCTTCCATGAGGATGACCATAAAAATGTCGATGATGGCGATACCCATGTAGGCCCAAGTAAACCTCTTTTCGTTGAACGTATAACTGAATGAGGGGAAAAATTCGTAGCCATGAAAAACCGTTAACAGGAAAACGCCGCTCAGTGCAACAAAAAGGGCGATCATGTAAAGTAGGCGCCGGTTCGTTTGCCTTTCGGCCGGCATACGGTTTTTCAGCCAGATGGAAAATGCTGAGCAGATGATGTAGTTCACGGAAAAGACGAGGGAGGTCAGCAAGGTCGTTGGAAGAAAAATATCCCAGCGGGTAAAATAACGTCCGCCGAATATAATGGCGTTCAATCCCATGGTTAGCGGCAGGAAAATGATTGCCAGAACCAGGTGGTCTTTACCGCTGTATTGAGGGAGCCGCAACTTCATTCTATTTCAAATTAAACCCTTTTTCACATTTAGGCGAAGGGAGCTTTGCTGTTTTGTGCAAGAGCGGGATGAATTGTTGAAAACCCCGTATGAATTGTATAGCGGAAAAGAAATATTTGAAGATGTGGAAAACAGGTGGTGCAGGCCAGCCGCTGGTAATGAACCGTCGTATTATCGGGTTTTAGTTGGCCAGGAGCCGGCCGGTGAGCAGGACATCCTGCAACAGGCTCCAACGTTGGGGATGCAGTTCGGCTTCCGCGGTTTTCAGCAGCGATTCGAATTCCCGTTCTCTGGCCGTTTCTTTCACTTCTTTCAGCCAGCGAATAATTTCGTTGTTGTTCAATCCACGAAACATCCACTTGTTGTAAGGCATGATAAAGGGCGACTCAGCGGCGTTGATGATCTTCCAGGAAATTTTTTGCAGCTCCGCATCGGTATAATAACGCCAAAGAACTTTGTTGACGATTTGCTCTTCCCTTGTCATGTGAAGAATGCTGAAAAGCGTAAACTCTTCAAACAGGGCAAGAAGGGTTCCGCTGATGGCAATTTTTTCAAAAGGCAGGGTTGCGGCTTGAAAGTCACCTGCCAGGCGCTGCAGCTTTTCGCCCATTCCGTAGCTTTCTTCATGGTCGTGCTCAAACGAGTCGGCCAGCCCGGGTTCGTAATCCATCATGACAGGAAGAACAAAATTATCTTCCGACTGTTGAAACTGATCGAAAAGAGAGACGGCAAACTGTACACGACAGATGGCCTCCTCCGCTTCTTCGGCAAGGGTAAAATCGGTTCGCTGCAAGAGCATGCTGGTATCGTACAGAAGGGCCCTCAGGCCTTTGTGGATTTTGTGGAAAAGGTTG
This sequence comes from Flavisolibacter nicotianae, assembly GCF_003628535.1. Lineage (GTDB taxonomy): Bacteria > Bacteroidota > Bacteroidia > Chitinophagales > Chitinophagaceae > Flavisolibacter > Flavisolibacter nicotianae. Next base: position 181,723 of record NZ_RBCI01000004.1, on the reverse strand, counting down.
TAGCGGTTCATGGCGTCGCGTTTAGCTGGTCTGTCTTCTTTGACACAAAATTGACTACGAAAGTTACCGTTGAAAAAGCCAAGATTGATGAATTGCGGCATTGGCGGGATGAAATGCAAAATAGAAATGCCGGAGGCAATGGCTCCGGCACGAAAGACAGGTTTTTGGCCGTTTTAATAAATCCCCGTATCGACCAGCTGCTCTTCCATCGCATCGATGAATTGATCCCGGTACTTCCGCAGCCACTTCTCGAAAGGCTGCATACCGGGGTGAATCCGGTACGATTCGTTCAGATCTTCTTCGCGGTCCGGAACAAACCGGCGCTGTGCTTCAAACAGGTTGGCCCACTCGTCGGAGCCACCCATTTCCAGGCTTCGGTAAAGCTCCCATGGTACGTAATTGTAATGAACCGGAAGCTCCAACACCCGCTGCATTGCCGTTGCATAGTGGTTGCATGTTTTGTCGGCTCCTACGGCAGTAACGGTTCGGCCGAGGAAGCGGCCGGGCTGTGTAAAAACGGTGGCTACCACAGGCCCCAGGTCTTCAACGCTGACCATTGCCATCCTCGTGTGGCCTTGCGGAAAACTGAATTGGTAGGTGCCAAACTGGTCTTGTCGCAGCGGGAAGCGTTTGAGAAAATTCTCGTAATAAAAGGGAACCTGCAGGTAGGTGGCAGGCAAGCGAAGGTCCTCGCTGAACGAACGGAAAGCCGCCTTGATATCGCATTGCGGTACATCCAGTTCGCCTCCGCTCAGTGCCCTGTAGTCCGGTTGCGTGTGCAGGACGAGGTGCCGGATGCCACAGACAGCCGCGGCTACCACGAGATTCATTCCCAGCGTGTACTCCCGGTAGCCGTGTTCCCAGTAATCGGTGACGCCAAAAACGCCGTAACAATCTCTCATTGCTGCCTCTAAACTGTGCTTATCGTGCATATCACCTTCTGCCACCTTCGCACCGAGGCGTTTCAGTTTGGATGCGGCCGGCGAATCGGCATTACGTGTAAAGATGCGTACATCGAAATGCCCTTGTTGCAAAAGGGATCTGGCAACGGCACCACCCTGTGCACCGGTTGCACCAGTTACCAAAATGATTTTCTTTTCTCGCATAAGCAATGAATTTATTGGGTGAAAATAAAAGGGCCGGGGAAGCACGGAAACGGCGGGACTGGATTGGGCCACAAAATTTCGTTTCGGCAAACGAAAAAGCAATGAGGTGATTTACCAACTGTCGGACATTTGGGACCAACCGTTGTTTTTTTTGTTTGAATTGTTGATGCGGGCCTGCCGAATGCACGTTTATAGCGAGTGATTGAAAAAAGAACCGGTAAAGGGCGCAGGCAAGGCAAAAAAAAGACCGCCTGAAAAGGCGGCCTCCTGGGTTTGTCGTGGGCTGTACTGGGCTCGAACCAGTGACCTCTACTCTGTCAAAGTAGCGCTCTGAACCAACTGAGCTAACAGCCCCCAAATGCATTTCATTGATGAAGAACCGGGCTGCAAGATAGGGAATCCGGTTTTACATTTTATGATTTCATCTTTCCATTTTCCGGCGTTTCAGTTCTTTTTTTATCAGCACCAGCTCACGACCGGTTTGTCCGCCGACGGATGTGTTTTCCTGTGCACGGCGCATCAGGTAAGGCACTACGTCGCGGATCGGCCCGAAGGGAAGGTATTTGCTAACGCTGCAACCGGATGCAGCCAGGTTAAAGGTGATGTTGTCGCTCATACCATATAACTGGCTGAAATGCACATGCGGATGGTTGTGCGGGTAGCCCCGCTCATCCAATAGCTGCGTGGCCAGCAGGTTGCTTCGTTCGTTGTGCGAGGCCACGATCACACCTATGTTTTCCAGGTGATCGATGCAAAAACGGACTGCTTCGTTGAAGTCTTTGTCGGTCGCTTCCTTCGTCGGTTGAATTGGCGAAGGATAGCCTTTTTCCGCTGCCCTCGCTCTTTCTTTTTCCATGTAGGCACCCCGTACCAGTTTGATCCCAAGCAGAAAACTCCGTTCCAGTGCGGCTTCATAGCACTGCTTTAAAAATGTGAGCCTGTCGTGGCGATAGAGTTGCGCGGTATTGTAAATAACGAGTTTTTCTTTGTTGAATTCATCCATCATCAGCATCGTCAGCGCATCTACCGGATCCTGTATCCAGGTCTCTTCCGCATCCACCAAAAAACCGATTCCCGCTGTTGCAGAAGCTTCACCGATTTTCCGGAAACGTTCCTGCACGCGGTTCCATTCATTGACTTCCGGTGCCGAAAGTTTCATCAGTGCACGGTTGTATTTTTTGATCAGGGTGTCTTCCGGCGCTTCGTGCATCAGTGCATCCAGCTTCTCCAATAAACCAAAACGGGCGAAGCCTGTCACCTTCACACTCATAAACGGAATATTGGGCTGCGTTGCCGCAAATTGAATGACACGGATAAATTCGTCCCGTGCGTGGTCGTAGGCCTCCTCTCCTTCCTTGCCTTCTACACCGTAGTCCAGGATCACCTGCACGCCATATTTGCCCAGGTTGTTTGCAACGGGAATGGTTTCTTCCAGCGATTCACCGCCAACAAACTGGCGGAAGATCGTTTGGCGAATCAGGCCTTTTACGGGCAGTCCGGCATTGAGCGACCACGGGGCCAGTTTTGCACCGGCTTTTACCAGCCAGGGTTTACCCATCAGGGAAAAAAGAAAATGGGCATGTTTTAATTCGCTGTCGGATTTGGGAGCAAAGGCAATCGCAGTGTTTTCGAAAGATATGGTCTTGTTCATCGAGTGGCAAAGCTAAGTGAAGAGTTGGAAGCAGAAAAGAGCGAAAGTCACCTCTTTGAATCGCCACCATGGACCATTCATCTCTAGTCGAAATGCCCACTTTCCTTCTTCTTCGCTTAGCTTTGCGCAAATTTTTGCTGTTATGAATCCTCGTAAGCCATCCGACAGTTACACCATGATGACCGAGATTGTATTGCCGAACGACACCAACGTATTTGGGAACCTGATGGGTGGTCGCTTGATGTACTGGATGGATATCGCCGCAGCCATCGCCGCGCAGCGCCATTGCAACGCACCGGTGGTGACGGCTTCAGTCGATAATATTTCGTTTGAAAATCCAATCAAACTGGGAAACACGGTGCACATTGAAGCCAAAGTGTCCCGGGCTTTCAATACCTCCATGGAAGTGCATTTGCGTGTGTGGGGTGAAGATTTTACACAGCAATACAAATACAAAAGCAACGAAGCGTACTACACCTTCGTCGCCCTCGATCCCAACCGCAATCCACGCAAGGTGCCGGGACTGGTTCCGGAAACCGAAGAAGAAGTGCGGTTATTTGAAGGAGCCATCCGCCGCCGCCAGCTACGGTTGATTCTCGGCGGAAAGATGAATCCGGATGAAGCACTTGAATTAAAAGCATTGTTTATCAAAGAAAAATAAAATGGCTGCCTACATCATTGTTGAAGTGGAAATTCACAACCCGGGAGAATACGAAGCGTACAAGAAACTGACCGGGCCTTCGCTGGTCAAATACAGTGGAAAGTTTATCGTTCGCGGCGGACAAACGGAAACGCTTGAGGGTGCGTGGGAGCCGGGACGGATCGTGGTGCTGGAATTCCCGACGAAAGAATTGGCGAGAGAATGGTGGTCTTCGCCTGAGTATACACCGGCAAAGGAAATCCGCCAGCGCAATGCGGCAACGAAAATGATTTTGGTGGAAGGTGTCTGAACTAAGATTGCCGGGATTCGTGAGTTGACTAGGATGAAACGTCAAAACCAAAATCGTTTGGTTCAAACCGGCAATTTTGCGTTGCAATAAAATCATTGTCTTGAAGGCAAACAGGATTCTTTTCACGGCTTCCTTTCCCTTGGACATATCCTTTGCTTCCACACCAATCTATGCACTGTCTATTCATCATCCAATATCCTAATATCTAATATCCTAATATCTAATATCCCAATATCTAATATCCCAATATCCTCTTCTCTCTACGCCGCCTTTTCCTCTGCGGTTTTCCAGTGGTGTGCACCCATCAGCATGTACTTTTTGCTTTGTTCGATGGCATCCATGATTTGGGCCAGTATTTCTTCAGCCGGCGCATCGTAGTTGATCTGCAACGGGGCTTTGAATGTAACCGAAAGCAGGGTGCCCTTCTTTTTGAACTTCAGTCCTTTTTTATTGAACGCACGCCAGAAGCCACTGATCACAACCGGCACCACGGTTGGCCTGCAATGTTTGATGATGAGAGCTGTGCCTTTCCTGCCAGGCGCAAATGGTTTGGTGGTGCCTTGCGGAAACGTGATGACCCATGCACTGTCGAGAGCCCGTTCAATTTTCCGGGTGTCGCTCGGGTCCAGTCCACGCCGGCTTTCAACTCCATCCTTTTTCCAGGTGCGCTTGACAGTCAGTGCGCCGGCAAGCGTGAACAGGCGACTGATAAAGCTGCTTTTCATGGTTTCTTCGGCTGCTACGTAATAGACCCGTGTGAACGGGTTGAGCAGGTAAAACGGAATACCCAACCGGTTTTGCCTTCGCCATTTTACCGCACAGAAAATGTGCAGAAAGGTAATGACATCGGCAAAATAGGTTTGGTGATTGCTAACAAAAAGAACGTTGTTTTTTGGCAGATTGGCAATGTGTTCGGTGCCACGGATCTTGAGTTTGTTGACGATGGCGATACCGGGATACGAAAAGATGCCGACAAGCATGTAGACGAGTTTCCGGACCCAATTATTTCCGGCAATTTTTCTCCAAAAAGTCATGTGCAAGCAAATTAAAGGGTTAAAGTTACATGTTTAGAAATTGTTAAGCCCGTCGCCGGTTTTCTCTTTCTTTGTGTAAAGTGTTTGCCTGCGTCATCTACCTAAAAAATAAATGCCATGAAAAAAGTTTTTCTCCTGCTGGCCGGTTCCATATTGACAGTTGCATCGTTTGCACAGGAACGAAATCCTTACCCTCGCACCATCACGGTGTCGGGCACTGCCGAAACCGAGATTGCACCTGATGAAATTTATGTACAGGTTGACCTGAAAGAATACGACAAAAAAGGTGGCGGTAAAATCGGGATTGAAAAGATACGCCAGGACTTTTTAACCGCCGTTCGATCGATGGGCCTGCCCGACTCCGCCGTTACAATTGCGTATTATAGCGGCTATAACGGTAACCCCTGGTGGCGGAAAAAGAACAAAAAAGAAGAACTGTATTCTTCCATTACCTACCAGGTAAAGCTTCGCAACAGCGCACAGGTGGACCAACTGGTTGATAAACTGGACGACAACGCCACCCAGAACTTTTTTATCCAACGGACATCCTACAGCAAACTGGAAGAGTTGAAAAAGCGCCTGAAAATGGATGCGGTCCGGAATGCAAAAGAAAAGGCGGCTTACCTGACGGATGCCATCAATGAAAAAATCGGCGAAGCCGTAACCATCAATGAACCTAGTGAATTTTACCAGCCTTACTATGCCGGTGCCAGCCGGGTAATGGCCATGAAGAATGCCGCCATGGACCAGGCCGAAAGTGCACCGGACCAGCAGCAGGCTGATTTTAAAAAGATCAAGATCAAGTACGACGTAACGGTCGTTTTTGCGCTGAAATAATGTCTTTGAACTGGGATTTATGTGGATGGATTGGATGTGAGGGGTTATATGTTCTTCCAAAAAAGGAAAGGGCCGTTCAAGTTTGAACGGCCCTCCTCTTTTATCCCATTTATCGCAGGCATGCTAGTCATCCTGGTTCAAAGACAATAAAAAATCCCGTCTTTTGAGCGGGATTTGTATGTAAGAATGTTTCGGAATTACGCACCAGCTTCGGGGGTGTTTTCACCACCGGCAGCTTTGCCTTTTTCTTCCTGCTGTAAACGCTCTTTGATCTGTGCCAGGGCACCGAGGTCGCCAAGGGTTGGTTTTTCAACCTTGTTCTGCAGGTTTTTCACTGCTTTCTTGGTTTGCTCGGACTGAACGCGGGCTTCCTTGCGGGCTGCATCACGTTCATCGTTGGCTGCTTGTTCCCAGATTCGTGCATGCGAAACAACGATACGCTTTTCATTGCGATCGAATTCGATCACCATGAATTCGGCTGTTTCATCAGCACCGACGCTCTTGCCGTCTTCTTTGGCAAGGTGGCGGTTGGGCGCAAAGCCTTCCAGTCCGTAAGGCAATTGAACGATGGCACCTTTGTCGTCCCTGCGGATAACCGTTCCTTCGTGGATAGACCCAACGGCGAAGGTGTCTTGCAGGGTGTTCCAGGGATCTTCTTCCAGTTGCTTGTGACCGAGTTGCAGTTTGCGGTTGTCCTTATCAATGCCCAGGATCACCACGTCGATGTTCTCACCAACTTTGGTAAACTCGCTTGGGTGATTGAAGCGCTTCAACCAGCTCAGGTCAGAGATGTGGATCATACCACCGATACCGGCAGTCAGCTCCACAAATACGCCGTACGGAGTGATGTTTTTCACTACACCAGTATGACGGCTGCCTTCAGGGAATTTATTCTCGATGTCAGTCCAGGGATCTTCTGACAGTTGCTTGATAGAAAGGCTCATTTTGCGGGCATCTTTATCAAGGGTAACGATCTTCGCTGTGTGCTCGTCGCCCAGCTTGAAGAACTCTTTCGCATTGATCGGTGTGTTGGCCCAGGTGATTTCTGATACGTGTACCAGACCTTCCACACCCGGCAGGATTTCGAGGAACGCACCGTAGTCTTCGATGTTGACTACGCGGCCGGTAACCACTTCTCCTTCCTTGATGTTCTCAGGCAGCACATCCCAGGGATGCGGGGTCAGTTGTTTCAGACCGAGAGAAATACGTTTTTTCTCGTCGTCGAAATCCAGAACCACCACGTTCACTTTCTGGTCCAGCTTCAGCACCTCTGAAGGGTGGTTGATGCGGCCCCATGAAATATCGGTGATGTACAGCAGACCGTCTAAGCCGCCGAGGTCCATGAACGCACCGAAGTCGGTGATGTTCTTGACAGTACCTTCCAGTACCTGGCCTTTTTCGAGCTGACCGATGATCTGTGCACGTTGTGCTTCGATATCGCTTTCAATAAGTGCTTTGTGCGATACAACGGCGTTCTTGATGGCTTCGTTGATCTTCACCACTTTGAACTCCATTGTCTTGCCTACGAACTGGTCGTAGTCGGTAACAGGCTTCACGTCGATCTGAGAACCCGGCAGGAAGGTTTCCATGCCAAATACATCCACGATCAAGCCGCCTTTGGTTTTGCTGGTAACGGTACCAGTAACCACTTCGCCTGTTTTGTGCACTTCCACAATGCGCTCCCAGGCACGGGTAATGCGGGCTTGCTTGCGGCTCAGGTGCAGGTTGCCATCCCGGTCTTCTTTTTCCACTACCATTACTTCTACGTCGTCGCCCACCTTCAGGTTGGGGATGTCGCGGAATTCGTTCAGGGGAACCAGGCCGTCAGACTTGAAACCGATGTTCAGCACCACGTCGGTTTTGGTGATACCAACCACTGTGCCGGTGATCATTTCACCGTCGTTCAGTTGTACGAACGTGTTCTCGTAAACCTTGTCGTACTTTTCTTTTTCTTCGTTGCTGTAAGAAGCTACGTTGCGTTTGTCTACGCTCCAGTCGAAATCGTCGTGAGCGGCAGGTGTTTCTTTCACCGGCTCTTCTACTTTCACGTTGCTGGCAACGTTTTCTGCGGCAGGGGCATTTGGTGTCGCTGCAGACTGCTCAGGGGCCGACTGTTCAGCCGCCGGAGTGGTCTCCTGACCTTCAGCGTTTGGGTTATTAATTTGATTCTCTTCCATAAAAATCCCGGGAGGTTTTTAATCCGGGGCGGCAAAGATAAGAAATGGGTTGGGAGTTTGGGGTCTGGCGGTTGGGGTTTTTGCCGGGGAAAAATGCCAATTTTGTTAAGACCATGCAAAGTTTGGAAATGATCGCGGCCCATTGGTTCTGCTGAAAAATGGTAAAAGCCAGAAAATAAAATTTTGTTGTTCCAACACTTTCCCTTTTATCTTTGCGCCAGTTCTTTACAGATTACTTATCAAGAAAGGCTGAGGGAAATGGCCCTTTGACGCCTTGACAACCTGCCCGCTGTGCAAACAGTGAGGTAAGGTGCCAACTCCATCACGCGGATTTGCGTGACAGATAAGTCAGATCAAAGCTTTACTTCAACAAACAAAAAAATAGTAAGCTCTTCTGATTTATCGGGAGAGCTTTTTTATTGTCTGCCAGAAACGGAAAAGCTTTTCCCGTTAAACCTCTCCCTCTCCTTTCTTGGTACGTTTTCCTCCAGTAATGAGCAACCACCGAAGGCGAAAACGAAAAGCAAGATGAGCAGTACAATAAGAATTTTACGAAGCATTCCGGTCGATCCGCAAACAGGTACGGCTGCCGCACCAATTTACCTTGGCTCCACTTTCGTGCAGGAAACTGCCGGCATGAATAGCCTTGTAAGCCACCTGGCTATGACACAGAAATCCATTCCAGCGGAAAAGTGGCGGGTGAATGCCTTGGAAGTCTCGTTTCCAGCTATTCAACAAACAAAATTGAAAACAGTATAAAACAATATTCGAATGAGCGAACATCAACCCCTGACAATCGGATTATTTGGCTTTGGTGTTGTCGGTGAAGGTATTTTTCATGTGCTTCGGCAAACACCTTCTCTTCATGCAACAATCAAAAAAATCTGTATCAAGCACCCGGAGAAAAAACGGGATGCCCCTGCCGACCTGTTCACCACCGATTACGAGGAACTTCTCAACGACCCGCAAATCAACCTGATTGTCGAACTGATCGACGATGCGGAGGAAGCGTATAAAATTGTGACGACCGCTTTCACACGTGGTAAATCGGTCATCAGTGCCAACAAAAAGCTGATCGCCGAGCACCTGCCCGAATTGATTCGCCTGCAGGAAGAACACAATGTTTCCTTCCTGTACGAAGCAGCCGTTTGCGGCAGTATACCGGTCATCCGCAACCTGGAAGAATATTTCGACAACGACCTGTTGCAAAGCATTTCCGGGATTGTTAATGGTTCCACCAATTATATCCTGACGCGGCTGAATGAAGGCCTAACCTATACGGAAGCTTTATTGGAGGCGCAGCAAAAAGGTTTTGCCGAGAGCAATCCCTCACTGGATGTGGAAGGTTTCGACGCCGCCAACAAGCTCACCATCCTTTTGGCGCATGCCTATGGTATCGTTACAGAGCCTGGCCATTTTCTGCGGCAGGGTATTACCCGGCTGCATGCGAAAGATGCGGCTTATGCCAGCGAAAAAGGCCTGCGCATCAAGCTGGTGGCACAGGCGCGGAAACTGGCCGACGGAAAGGTGGCCGCTTTTGTGCTGCCGCAGTTTGTGCGGCCCGACAGCCAGTTGTTCCATGTGGCCAACGAATACAATGGTGTTACAATCGAAAGCAAACTGGCCGACAAGCAATTCTTTTCCGGCAAAGGCGCTGGACGCTACCCTACATCTTCGGCTGTGATCTCGGATATTTCTGCCTTCAGCTACCGTTACCAGTACGAATACAAAAAACTGAAACGGCCCGAAAAAAATGCCCTGACACACAATTTTTACCTGGATGTGTTTGTCTCATTTTCGGCCTGGACAGACGTGAACAAATGGGATTTTGAAGAAGTGACCGAATACCACAGCACTGCCGAACGCCAATATATCCGCGGTGTCATTCATGCCGATAAGCTTCGCTCGGCGAGCTGGTTTGCCGATCGATCCGTTTCGGTGATTTTGCAGCCCGAAGCGCTGATCGAAAAAGAAAGCCGGGTGGCGCAATCGATCAAAAAAGTGAGTTTGCAACTAGCAGGGGTTACTTTGAGTTAAGGCCTCCCCGCCCTCCAGAAGAGGGATTGGTGGCCTCCCCAAACCCTCCAGGGAGGGGTTTACAACCGCACAGACCCTTGCTTTACAGGATACTTCAAAGCCTTCATCATTTTTTGATGGAGGCTTTTTGCTGCCGTTTGGCGTATCCGCCAACGGCATTTCCCTTGTGCCCCAGCGGGGCATCCTGTTAATGGAAAAAGTTCATAGAAAAGAGAACGAAGCTCCATAGGAGCGGGATATTTTTTATGGCACCAGCAACAGAATAGCCATGAAGCTTCCGTTGCGTCGCACTCTTCAGGGTTCAGAACGCAATTGGCCAAAAAAGAATGCTGTCCCTACAGGAAATGGTATTCCTTAAAACAAGGCTCTGATCGCAGCACGGCCAACATGGATTGTCCTTGTTTCTGCAGGTTTCCGCCCTTCGTACTGCAGGTTGATTTCAACGTTGTTCAGCAGGCGCTTGGTGAAATCCAGTGACCAGAGATAATTGGAACCGGGACGCAGCGCATCCAGCATAATGTATTCAACCGAGAGGTTTTTTTTCGTTGCGGCCGGTACGTCGTAACGAATGTTGTTGTAGGTGAATTTTGCGTTGATGCTGCTGTTTTGGAGCACATTGTATTTCGTGTCCAGGATCACGGCATTGGAAAGCGAAGTTTCACCGCCATAGGCCGGTTTGTTCTTTTTTGATTCCTGCCGGTAGGAGGACTGTACCCGAAAGATCGTTCCCTGGATCCAGGCCAGGCGTGGCTCCACGGTTTGGACCGCCAGTTCGTAATTCCTGTTGCCAAAACTTGGAGTATAGAGCGCATTTGTTCCCCGTTTCCCATTGACGTCGAATGTCAGTGAAGACGAAATATTCCATCGCAATTTGCCTGTCCAGTCAATGGTTTGCCGGGTTTCATAACCGTACGTCAAAAGCGCTTTGCCGCTATTGCGAAGGTTACTGATATCGATGCCCCATTTGCTGGAAAACCGGTTGAATGAAATAGCATTCAGCAACGCGGTTGAATTGGTCAGGAGGGCTGTGTCCTGAATAGAATATTTGAAAGGGTTAAATTCAAAATCGCCGTTTGCGATTGATTTCTTGCTTTTCTGTAATGACGATTGAAGGCTCAGCCGCGAGACAAATGCCGCCAGTTTTCGCTTTTCTTTCTCATTAAAAACCGCTTTCGGGTTAAGGTTGATGCTGTAGTTGAACGTGGTATAATTGGCCTTGGTAAACTGGTTGGTTGGTGTAAAGACGCGAATGTATTTTGCCTGGTCCTGGAAGCGGGCCAGTTCAAATTCATTGAGCTGCTGGATGCTGTCGTTATTGGCGTCGATCCAGGTGTATTCGCCCTGGCCGGCCGGCACCTCCAGGTAGGCAAAATCGCGGCGCTGTTCCTGCCCTGTTCCCAGCTCGTATAAAACATTTCCTGTCAGCAGGCCTTTCCATTCATTCACGATGTATTCGGTGCGACCGAGGATGGTTTTGTCGTCGTTCTGGTTCGAAACCGATTTGTCGTAAACTTTCAGCACGCGGTAGGTCGTGTTGAACAGCAACTGGTGTTTTGTGCTTTGCAACAATTCGATTTGCAGGGAAGTGTTGTAACTACGATCACCTCGAACAAGTGCCGTTGCTGTTGGGTACTTATCCGAGCGGGTGAAAAAAGACAAACCCCATTTGTTCCGTTTTGATTCATCCGAACGCAGGTAAGCGGTATACGTGTCGAACGAAAAACTAACGGGAGAAAGCGTGTCTTTGCTGGTTTGCCGCACTTCATTTTTTTCGAGGGCATAGCGAAAGCCAAGACGCAGGGCAGACAGCTTTTTAAAGACCCGGCTCATGTCGATTACCGGGCGAAAGAAACTTCCGTTGCTTGCACTTGTGCGAAATGTGGTCAGCGCCACCTGGTTGTTGATGGCCCAGCCATTTGCATTGTACGAATGCTGCAGCATGTTCTGGTAGCCTTTGTACCGATCGCTTCGCTGGTAGTTCATGAACTGGTAGGTCAGGGCACCGCCGGTGTTTTTCAGAGAAGTCGATAACCGCAAAATGTCTTCCGTTGCGGCCGACAGCAGCAAAGGCAGGCCCCACTCCCGCGAAAACTCCACCACCCGCAAGCGTTCGACGGGCTTAAAGCCGTCCTGCACATGCTCATAATCGAATGTAGACACCAACTGCTGTTTTTTCGCAGTGGAGAGGTCAATGGTATTATTGTATTGCACCCTGGCCGCAATCCCCTGGTCATTGCCTTTGTCTTTTGCGGAAAACGTGTTCACGTTATAATTGCTGATGGCCAGTTCTGTTTTCAGCAGGTTGTTTTTATTGATCTGGAAATCGGTGCCGATACTGATCACCTGTTGCTTTTTCGGCGTGACCAAAATAGCGACCGGTTCAAAACGGCCCTGCCTGATCCCGTTTAGCGGCGCAACATACCGGTAGACCTTTCCGTTGGCGCCATTAAAATCGGGCACATAGTTGCCGCCGCCCTGCCCCAGGTCTGTAAAGGAAAGCGAGTAGCGGGCCGAGTCGGGGTTGACAGAATAGCGGTAAAATGAGTCGACCACGACGCCGCCGGCCGTATCGTACAGTTTTTGGTAAAGGATCTTGCCGGCCGCAAACGTATCGGGTATGGCGGTTGGATACAAGGCCCGCTGAATGCTGTCGCCCAGGTCGAACAGGAATTGCTTTTGCCGTGCATCGAGCGATTGATTGATGGTGGAATTTTTTGCATCGCTGTTTTGAAAAGCACCAACACGGATTCGCAATTTATCGTTGATGGCCAATTCCTGGTTAGCAAAAAGATTCGCATTCAGAAAATTCCGGTCGGCATACTCAAACTCCACCTGGATGCGGCTGTCTTTCGTGATCATGCGGCGCGGCATAAACGTGATTTCTGCCGTGTTGTAGTTGATAATGTAGTCCTGGTCCTCGCCTCTTTGCAACAGTTCGCCATCCAAAAAAACCCGTTCGGTATTGCCCAGCACAATGAAGAAAAATTCGTTGTTCGCACCTGCAAGCCGGTAAGGCCCCTGGTTGCCTTCCTGTCCCTGGAAAACGTTGCGGTTGAACTTTCCCTTGGCGATGGAGCCGCTGACCAGCGTTGTCGACTGAACTGAAGGCGACAGGCGGTTGACGGTCTGAAATGAAATGCCCTGCAGCCGTTTGTAAAAATTGAGGAAGTACAAGCTATTTTGCCGAATATCGATATCGCCGAGGCTGAGTTGCCAACCCCGTTTCTTGAATTGCAAAAAGACCTGGTCAAATTCATTCAACTGCTGGGTTGTCCCATCGGGCTGAATGGGAAGATTGTTATCGGACAGGGCCGCCGAAATTTCGATGCTGTCCCGCAGCATGCCATTTAACTGCAACTGGAAATTGGAGTTCACAACGGCATCCTGGTTGTTACCAAACGAAAGCTGGCGGCCAAAGCTTCCGTTGTACTGGACATTGCCAAAATCAAACAACCCTTTCGATTCGCTTGCTTCGCCTTTGTTGAATTCAAACGGTTGCAGCGTGAAATTGCGGGAGATGCTGTCGAAACTCCGTCTCTGCACAACCGCATTCAGCCGTTGCGGAAACACGCGATAAATGACAGAAGCGCTATCAACGGCAGGTTTGCGTTTCCAGTAAAGGACGGCATTCACAAAATCCAGCCGGTAGTCGCCTGTATCGGCTACGTTAACGGAAAATGTGCCGGGAACAATACTCAGGCTATCCAGGGCTAATGTATCGACGGTAAGAGAAATCCGTTTGATCCGGAGGTTCGACCGCGTCGGGCCGTTGACAGGTTTTTGCGCTTCGCTGTTCAAAACGGACAAAAGAAAAAGACACAAGACGGGTATAAGTCGGTAAAGCGTCAACAACTCAGGATTTGGATAGCGTGTAAATATGCCACTTTTTAACGAGGAAAGGGAGGAAACATTGCTTTTTCATACTATATGGGCCGTCGTGGGACAGGGCACCGTTGCGAAATTAACAGCCTGCCGGTGTCTTACCATTATTTAAACAACCTCTTAGGAAAATTTTTAGGCCTTTTGGCCGTTCTTAGCATGTAGACAAAAGGATCAACCGTGAAAAAACCTGGCTATATACTCATCGTACTTCTTCTTTTCTGCCATTCTCTTTTTGCGCAGCAAACCATCGCTGCCGCCGATGCCCGTATTCTCCGGCAAAAAGAAGATTCCCTGAAAGTGCTGGCCAAAACCTTTCTCACGGCCGATGCCACCGAAGAGCGGATGCGGAAAGACAGCCTTTTTATCAAAACGCTGATTCGCAGCCTGCAGGTTAAAAATTCGTTTTACTTCCCGTTTGACTCCGTCCAGGGCGTTTCACATCTTTATGCTCCCGACAGCACGTTTCGCATTTTTACCTGGCAACTCGATTTCCAGGACAGTTATGCGTATTCACGCCAGCGGGGTGCGATTCAATACCGCACTTCCGACGGGTCGCTGAAACTGACGCCTTTGAAAGATTATTCTGAATTTGCCGACGATCCGCTGGATTCGACGCGGAACAGGAACACCTGGATCGGCGCGGTATATTACAACATCATTCAAAACAGTTACAACGGTAAAAACTACTACACGCTGTTTGGCTTTGACGGCAACAGCTACCGCACCAATAAAAAATGGATTGACGTGCTGACCTTCGATTCGCAAAATCAGCCGGTTTTCGGCGCCCAACAATATTTTACGTTTGAAAAAGACAGCGTCAAACACAAGCCGCAATTCCGCTTTGCCATCGAATACAAAAAAGAAGCATCCACTACGATGAACTACAACGAGGATGAAAACATGATCCTGGTGGACCACCTGATTTCGGAGTCCAACGAACCGGACCTGCCCTGGACCTTTGTGCCGGATGGCGATTACGAAGGCTTCCAGTGGGTAAATGGTCGCTGGCAGCACGTGGACAAGGTGTTCACGTTTAAATTACAGGATGGCGAGGCGCCTGTGCCTGATGCGTTAAAAGACGCACAGGGCAGCTCGGACGAACAAAAACTCTCCGACCGAAGCCGGAAAAACATGGGCGAAAAAACGGAAGAAAAACCGGCGAAGGTCCCAGCAAAAACGCCGGCAAAGGCATTGCCGAAGAAGCCAGTCAAAAATGCCTAAGCATTGAATCCGTGTAAAAAATTAATTGTCTTTAAGCGTCGTAATTGAAAAAGCCGGTTCATCACCGGCTTTTTTGTATCGTGTTGCCTTTCATGGCCATTAAGTTTATTGTTCTTGCGACAGTATCGTTTAATCCAGCTTCAGCACCGCTAAAAACGCTTCCTGCGGCACTTCTACATTTCCGATCTGGCGCATCCGCTTCTTTCCTTCTTTTTGTTTTTCCAAAAGCTTCCGTTTCCGGCTGATGTCGCCACCGTAACATTTTGCAGTCACGTCTTTGCGCATGGCCGAAATGTTTTCCCGGGCGATGATCTTGGCACCAATCGCCGCCTGGATGGCGATCTGGAATTGCTGGCGCGGTAAAAGCTCCTTCAGTTTTTCGCAAAGCTTACGACCGAAATCCTGTGCTCTTCCACGGTGGATCAAAGCACTTAGGGCGTCGACTTTTTCATCGTTCAGGCGAATGTCCATTTTTACGATATCGGCTTCACGGTAACCAATCGGCTGGTAATCGAACGAGGCATATCCGCGGGTTTGCGATTTCAGTTTGTCATAAAAGTCAAACACGATTTCGGTTAGCGGCATTTCGAAGATCAGCTCCACACGGGTTTGCGTCAGGTAGCTCTGGTTCAGCAAAATGCCCCGCTTGCCCAGGCAAAGCGTCATGATGTTCCCGATGTAGTCGGGTTTGGTAATGATCTGCGCTTTAATAAACGGCTCTTCAATCCGGTCGGTCTTCACCGGGTCTGGCATCTCGGTCGGGTTGTTTACAATAATTTTTTCACCCTTTGTCGTGTAAGCGATAAAGCTAACGTTTGGAACCGTGGTGATCACCGTCTGGTTGAATTCCCGCTCCAGCCGCTCCTGGATAATCTCCATGTGCAACAGGCCCAGGAAGCCGCAACGGAAACCAAAGCCAAGAGCCTGTGATGTTTCCAGCTCGAAGGTCAGGGAGGCGTCGTTCAACTGGAGCTTGTCCATGCAATCACGCAGTTCCTCAAATTCATCGGTATTGACAGGGAAGATGCCGGCGAAAACCATGGGCTTCACTTCCTGGAAGCCCTTGATCATTTCCGTCGTCGGGTTAACCGCATCGGTGATGGTGTCGCCCACCTTCACTTCCTTCGCATTCTTGATCCCGGTAATGATATAACCAACATCGCCGGTTTTGACTTCGGCGCTTGGTTGCAAACCCAGTTTCAGAATACCGACTTCGTCGGCTTCATATTCCTGGTTGGTAGAAACGAATTTTACTTTTTGTCCTTTTTTGATCGAGCCATTCAGGATCCGGTAATACACAATGATACCGCGGAAGCTGTTGAAGACCGAATCAAAGATCAGGGCCTGCAAGGGTGCGTCCGGATCGCCTTTGGGAGCAGGGATTCTTTCCACGATGGCTTCCAGAATGCCTTCAATGCCGATGCCTGTGCGGCCGCTCGCCAGCAGGATTTCCTCCCGCTTACAACCAATCAGGTCTACAATCTGGTCTTTTACCTCTTCGATCATCGCCCCATCCATGTCAATTTTGTTGATCACCGGGATGATCTCCAAATCGTTGTCGATGGCCAGGTAAAGATTGGAAATGGTTTGTGCCTGGATGCCCTGGGTGGCATCCACCAACAGCAGCGCACCTTCGCAGGCGGCCAGCGCACGGCTCACCTCGTAGCTGAAATCTACGTGACCAGGAGTGTCAATCAGGTTCAGCGTATAATTTTCGCTCTTGTGTTTGTAGTTGATCTGGATCGCATGGCTCTTGATTGTGATTCCTTTTTCCCGTTCCAGGTCCATGTCGTCGAGCACCTGGTCCATCATTTCCCGCTCGGAAATGGTGTTGGTGGTTTGCAACAGGCGGTCGGCCAGGGTACTTTTCCCGTGATCAATGTGTGCGATAATGCAAAAATTCCGGATATTCTTCATGCTGCTGTATCAACGTGTTTTGAAGGGAGCAAAGGTACATGAAAGCCACCGCATTTGCAGTATGTTAAGGGCTTGTTTAACAATACGGGCGGCAAGCCCGATCGACCAGTGAAGAACGGGTAGCCAAAGCGCCGGCCGATTTTACAAACCCAACTCCCGGATTTGCTTTTGGGTGAGTTTCGCTTTGACCAGTTCGTAGCTCTTTTGAATGGAGCTCTCCCATTCCGTTTTGGTAAGTCCGGCTGCATTGGAAACCATTACCCATTTTGCCCTTGCGAGGTAGGGTGCCGGAACAAAACCTTCGCGGTTGCAGAGCTCTTCAAACAGGTCGTCCGGCACTTTGAACGAGGCTTTGAACGGCTCTTCAAACGAAGTGACGCAAAACATTTTACCGCCAACGGTAAACACGAGGTCAGCCTCCCATTTCATTTCTTCTTTGACTGCCGGGAGCTGCAGGCAGAGGTTGCGAAGCGTTTCGGTGTTCATGGCTTTCGAATAAAAAATCCTCCGCTGGAGACGGAGGAAGTTCAGTGGGCAATCTGCAACAAGCAAAGCGATTTTGCCTATTGTAAATTGCCGATTGTTTATTGTTCGGTGTTTAAGCCTGTGCTTTTGCTTCTCCTTTGGGCTTTTTGCCGGTCTTGGGCGAAATGATCGCTAGCATGCGCTTGCCTTCCAGCTTGGGCATGCTTTCCAATTGACCAAAATCTTTCAGCCGGTCGGCAAACTTGAGTAGCAACAGTTCACCCCGGTCCTTAAACTGGATGGCGCGGCCCTTGAACTGCACGTAGGCTTTTACTTTGTTGCCTTCTTTTAAAAAGCTTTCCGCATGCTTTGATTTGAAATCAAAATCATGGTCATCAGTATTGGGCGTAAAGCGAATTTCCTTCATCTCGGTCGTCTTCGCCTTGGCCTTCATTTCCTTTTCCTTCTTCTTCTTGTCGTAAAGGAACTTGTTGTAATCGATAATACGGCAAACCGGGGGATCGGCTTGCGGAGAAATTTCAACCAGGTCGAGCTCCTGCTCGCGGGCCATCTTCCTGGCTTCATCCGTTGGATAAACACCAACTGTTACATTGTCACCCACCAAACGTACCTGCGGCACCCTGATGTGTTCATTAATTCTGTGTTCTGCTTCTTTGCGGGGAATAAACCGTCCCCTAAATCCACCGGGCTTAAATCCGCCCCTGTTTGGTAATGCCATTTACGTTTTTTAGGTTATGAATAAGCAAAGAGAAGAGGGAAAACAACCGGTGCTTAATCAATCATTCACCTGGTTTTATCAACTTACACTCTGTTCTCTTTGCTTTCTGTTATGAACTGCATTGCTGCTTTTGGCTTCCGTTGTGCTCCCTGGCGCTTGCTCTGCCTTTCAGCTTTTTAACACGCCGGGATTTCGACTGACACTATTAATCTGCCCTTCTGTCTTTGACTTCGGCTACCAGTTCCTGCAAAAATTCGTCCACATTTTTTGCGCCCAGGTCACCTTTGCCCTGGCGGCGGATGGAAATTTTGCCTTCACTGGCTTCCTTCTCTCCTACGACCAGCATATACGGCACTTTCATCAACTCGGTATCGCGAATCTTTTTACCGATCTTTTCATTCCGGTCGTCGATCTCTGCACGAATATCCCATTTTTTTAATTTCAGCAAAACATCTTTTGCGTAATCCATGAACTTGTCGGAAATAGGAAGGATCTTGACCTGCACCGGTGACAGCCATGCAGGGAACTTACCGGCATAGTGTTCCAGCAAAAAGCCGATAAAGCGTTCGTGTGTGCCCAACGGTGCCCGGTGGATAATCAGGGGCGTTTCGGCTTCGTTGGCCTGGTTGGTGAACGAAAGCTTGAAACGTCGGCCCTGTGCAAAATCAACCTGGTTGGTTGCCAGCGTAAACTCGCGTCCGATCGTACTCCAGATCTGGACGTCGATCTTCGGGCCGTAAAAGGCGCCTTCATCCGGCACTTCCACAAACGGGATTCCCGCTTCGGTCATCACATTGCGAACCATGGCTTCTGTTTCCAGCCAAAGTTCCGGTTCGTTAATGTATTTCTGTCCCAGCTTGGCCGGGTCGTGAAGCGACAGGCGCATCACGTATTTTTCTATACCGAAAATCTTAAAATATTTCAGGTACATGTCGTTCACCGCCTTGAACTCCTGTGCAAACTGCTCGCGGGTGCAGTAAATATGTGCATCGTTCATGTGGAGGCAGCGCACCCGCATGAGACCAAACAATTCACCACTTTGCTCGTAACGGTAGCAGGTGCCGTATTCGGCCAGCCGAAGCGGAAGGTCTTTGTAACTGTGTTGCTCCGCCGCAAAGATCTTGTGGTGGTGCGGACAATTCATGGATTTCAGGTAATACTTCACGCCTTCCAGTTCCATCGGCGGGTACATGCTGTCCTGGTAGTACGGCAGGTGACCACTGGTGAGGTACATGCTTTCCTTAGCAATATGCGGTGTTACTACCCGCTTATAACCGGCATCCTGCTCGGTTTCTTTTGCCAGCTTTTCCAGTTCTTCAATGATAACAGTACCATTAGGCATCCACAACGGAAGACCCGGACCCACATCATCGTCCATAGTGAAGATGCCAAGTTCTTTACCCAGCTTGCGATGGTCGCGTTTTTTCGCCTCTTCCAGCATTTGCAGGTATTCGTCCAGCTGCTTGGCAGAAGGGAATGTCACACCGTAAATGCGGGTGAGCTGTTTATTTTTTTCGTCGCCTTTCCAATAGGCACCGGCAATGTTGGTGAGCTTAATGGCTTTGATAAAACCGGTATTGGGAAGATGCGGCCCGCGACAGAGGTCCGTAAATTCGCCCTGCGTGTAAAAGGTGATCTCGCCATCTTCGAGACCCTGTAACAGGTCAAGTTTATACTCATCGCCTTTTTCGGTGAAGTATTGAACGGCTTCCGCCTTCGGAATGGCTTTCCGGATATAGGCACTGTTTTTCTTTGCCAGCTCCGCCATCTTTACTTCCAGCTTGCGCAGGTCGTCTTCGGAGATGGAACGGTCGCCCAGGTCCACGTCGTAATAAAATCCATTGTCCACCGGCGGCCCAACCCAGAATTTGACACCCGGAAACAAGCTTTCGATTGCTTCCGCCATCAGGTGGGCAGACGAATGCCAGAACGTGCTTTTTCCGCTCGTGTCGTCCCAGGTTAACAATTTCAGTGCTACATCGTCATGGATCGGACGGGTGGCATCCCACACCTGTCCATTGACATCAGCGGCTAAGACTTTCCGGGCTAAACCCTCGGAAATCGATTTGGCAACATCGAGTGCAGTTGTCCCTTTCGGGTATTCCCGCACCGCACCATCAGGCAAGGTTATTTTTATTTGATCACTCATAAAGAGCGGCAAAATTAACAATTTCAATCGGAGTGCAACACGTCGGCAAATCACTGAATTCCTAATTTCACATTGTATGAGGAAAATTGGACGGTTTCTTATCGCCGCTTTGCTTGTTTTGGGCGGCTCTCCTCTTATAGCGCAGGACCTTACCGGTATCTGGCGGGGATATTTCATCACCGAAAGCGGTGACCAGTACAAATACGAGGTGCAGTTGGACCAATCAAAGAAGAAAAGTCTTTCCGGCGTAACCTACTCGTATCTCGACACCCGGTTTTATGGTAAAGCCACGTTTAGCGGCAATTTTACAAGGGCAACCAACGCGGCGCTGGTTCAGGAAATCAAAACCGTGGAGCTGCGCATGGCCGGCGGATCGATCGCTTGTATCATGAAATGCAGGATGGTTTATACCAAATCCGGCAATGAAGAATTCCTGGATGGCGTTTACACCAGTATGTACGAAAAAACGGAAGCAGGTGTGGGTGTCAAACGGGGTGGTGATTGCGGCGGTGGCACCGTTCACCTTCGGAAAGTGCCGACGTCGGATTTTTATGTAGAACCATTCCTGCGCAATAAAAAACCTGCTGTGGAAGCACCTCCGAAAGACACGGCGAAATTGTTGACGCGGAAACCGGTTTCGAAAACACCGGCTGCAGCAACGCCGAAGCCAAAAACAGCGACGGTGAAAAAGCCAGCACCCAAAAAAGACGATGTCGTAAAAACGCCGGTGGAAAAGCCAGCCGTCATTCAACCGGAAGTCAACAAGCCGGACGTATCGGTTACGACGAAACCGGTTCAACCAAAAATTCCTTCCACGCCGACCACCATCCGCGACCGGAAAAATGAATTGACCCGGACGATTTCCGTCTCCAACAAAGAGGTGGTGATCAGTCTTTACGACAACGGCGAAATTGACGACGATACGGTCAGCATTTACCTCGACGGGGCGATGGTGCTTGCCAACAAACGTCTTTCGAACAAAGCGATCACCTATACGCTGAAAATCGACGAAAGCAACCCGGAACATACGCTTACCATGGTGGCCGAAAACCTCGGACGGATCCCGCCCAACACGTCGCTGATGATTATCCAGGATGGCGACAAGCGCTACCAGGTCAGCATAACGTCAACCGAACAAAAGAACGCCATGGTCCGTTTCCGGTACAGCCCGTAAATGCCTGCTGTGGCCGATAAGCGGGAATTTCCTACTATTGCCGGCAATTCGTTACCACTGCTGTAAAAAGCTTTGGCTCAAATAGTGGGATTGTTTAATTTGAACCAAAATACGGCTGCTGCCGCCAAACTTCCTGTCATGAAAAAAATCCTGGTTACGTTAACCTTCGCTTTGTTTGCCTGCCATTCCTGGGCACAAGACACCAGCGCCAAAGCCATCAAATCGCCCAAGCAACGGGTCCTTTTTTTTACCTCCGACGAGCCGGTAGAGATCACACTGGTCAGCGATTTTAAACGGATCAAATCCAAAAAAGAAAAGAAAGTCTACCAGCCGGCCACCGTAACACTGAAGCTTCCGCAGCAGGCGCCGGTTACCGAAGAAATTCAACTGGCGGCAAGGGGCGAATTCCGGCGGGAGCAATGCATCATGCCGTCCATTATGCTTGATTTCAAAAATGCAAAGGCGCCGAAACTGAGTTATCTCAAAAAACTGAAACTGGTTTGTGGTTGCTCTTCTTCCAAGTTCGATGAAGAGTTGCTGCTGAAAGAATACCTCGTTTACAAATTGTACAATATGCTCACCGACATGAGCTTTAATGTGCGGCTGGCCAAAATGACGTATAAAGATGTACAGGGCAAGGTGAAAGACTACAGCCAGTTCGGCTTTTTAATTGAGGACGTCGATGATGTGGCCAAACGGAACGGCTGCAAGGAATACAGCAAGACGGTGCGCAATGGCGGGGCAACCGAAAAAAACCAGATGACTCTTGTGTCGATCTTTCAATACATGATTGGCAATACGGACTGGTCGCTGCCCAACCGGCACAACATCCGGTTTGTGCAAATGTTGACAGATTCACTTTCCCTCCCCTATGTTATCCCTTACGATTTTGACTATTGCGGTTTGGTGAATGCGCCTTATGCCATCCCCCAGCCGGAATTCGGGATCGAGCGGGTGACAGACCGGTACTACCGTGGTTTTGCAAGGGCCAAAGAGGAAGTGCAGCCGATCCTGCAACTCTTCAAAGACAAGAAAGATTTTTTTACGGCCCGGATCATGGGATTCGAAATGCTGGACAAAAAAGTCCGCCAGCAAATGGTTGATTTTATTGATGATTTTTACAAAGACGTCAACGACAGCCGCAAAGTGAAATATGTGTTTGAACAGGCGGTCGATCACCACTGATTCGAAGAAACAACAACGAAAAAAGGAAGCACTGATGCTTCCTTTTTTCGTTTTATACCCGTTTTGGCTTGGTAGCCAGATTTTGTAATAGTGTGGAATTAAAGGCCGAGAATATTTCAATATCCAATTATCCCAATATCCCATTAACAGGCGAAGGCTATCAGAATGCAGCCCTTCCCTCACCCCGCGGCTTTGGCAATTCTTTTCGCGGCAGTTTTTCATCACGCTGCGATGTGTTGTAAACAAAAGCGGCAACGATGGTGGAAGCCTGCTTCAGGTCTTCGGGCAGCAGGTGATCGTATGTATCCATGTTGCTATGGTGCGTACGGGTGTCGTATTCGATTTCATCCTGGATAAACTGGAAACCTGGTACGCCAACGGCATCAAACGAAAGGTGGTCTGTACCGCCGGTGTTAGAAATGGTCAGTGTTGAAGCGCCAAGCTCTTTAAATGGTTCCAGCCATTTTGCAAAAATGGGGCGCACGGCTTCGTTGCCCTGCAGGTAAACACCGCGGATCTTGCCCGTGCCGTTGTCGACGTTGTAATAGGCAGATATTTTTTCCTGTGCCGGTTGCAATTGCATGGTTGCAGGATCGCCAACATGCGTTTTTACATAATTGCGTGAACCGAACAGGCCCTGCTCTTCCCCACCCCACAGCGCAATGCGGATGGTACGCCGCGGCTTGAAGTTGGACTGTTTCAACAAGCGCATAGCCTCCATCATAACAGCACTACCAGCTGCATTGTCGGTTGCGCCAGTTGCACCCTGCCAAGAGTCGAGGTGGGCACCCAGCATCACCACTTCATCTTTCAGTTTCGGATCTGTACCGGGAATTTCTGCGATCACGTTGTAACCGTTCGGGTCCTTGTCAGAAAACTTTGTCCGCACATCCATTTCGAGTTCCACCGGGATGCCGGCATTCACGAGCCGCTGCAGGCGCAGGTAGTCATCGCTCGACAGCGTGACATTGGCAGGTCCCAGGGGGGACTCTTTTTTATAGTTGCTTCCGCCCTGCACAAAGATGGTTCCTTCTGTCCCGCGGCCCATACTGATAATAAGCGCCGGTTTTTCCTGGATGGCCAGGTTATTGAATACACGGGTCATGATCATCCTGTCGCGGAAGGCCTGCAGCATCGACGGGTTTCCCTGGCGGGGTCCCTGGCGAGGCTGTGCCGGTTCTGCTTTTGCCATTTTTTCCAACTCTTCATCGGAGAAGCGATTGGCATCTGCTTTAAAGCCCATTTTCAACGTGTCGGGCCGCCACATCATCACCACCTTGCCTTTCAGCTTGCCGGCATACTGCATCAATTCCACTGAATCCTTGGCTTTGACGAGAACAATATCCGCTGTCGTGATTTTGTTTCCCGGCGTGCTGCCTGCCCATGCAACAGACTGCGCCATGAGCGGAACATAATATGGTTTGGTCATGGCCACATAGCAACGCTCCTGCTGCCAGCTTTTGCCAAATTCTCCCCACGATTCGATCTGCACATTCTGCAGTCCCCAGCTTTCCAGTTTTTGCTTGGCCCAGGTTGCGGCCCGCATAAAACCCGGCGAGGCTGTCAGGCGTGGCCCATTCACATCGGTCAGATAAAAAGCGTGATCCATCACCTGGGAATGCTGAAAGCCTTCCTCTTTAAGCTTGTTAATGAACGCTTCGTCTCCTTCTTTTTGCGCAAAGGCAGCACAGAAAAAAAGGTTGGCCAACGCAAGCAGCGAAAATTTTCTCATGTATTTATTTTTTGGTTTTGCAGATATAAAGCGATTTAAAGTTAATCAACCTTAAAATCGAAAGTTCCAGGTAACCGAAGGTAAGATCGGGAAAAGGGAAACCTGTTTAGCCTGCACTTTTAAAGTGCCGTTGTAGGGACTGCCTTCCTGGCTGAAATAAATGAAATAGGGATTGGCCCGACTATAAACGTTGTAGATGCTGAACACCCAATAGCTATGCAGCTTTTTGCCAGGCTTCGGCTCCGGTGTCAGCGTTGCGGAAAGATCGAGCCGGTGGTAAGGCGCCAGCCGGTACTGGTTGATGTTGCTGTATTCCTGCGTCAGTGTGCCGTTGATGATGTAAAACCGTTGTGGCAGCGAGGTTGCATTGCCGGTGGCATAAACAAACACGGCACCGAATTTCCACTTGTGGCTTTTTTCATAACTGGCAACGAACGACAGATCGTGGCGGCGATCGTATTTGGCGGGAAATTTCACCCCCTCGTTCAACTGCGGAAACCGCCGCCATGTCCAGGAAAGCGTGTAGCCGATCCAGCCGGTCACCCGGCCGTGTGTCTTGTTTATAAAAAACTCGGTCCCGTAACTCCAGCCCTTGCCAAACACAAATTCCTCCTCCGGGTCGCGAAGGGACGGTGTGTACCCTTCTCGGTATTCAATTTGGTTTTGCATGGACTTGTAATAACCTTCGACAGAGGTCTCGTATTCGTTATCGCCAAAATTTTTAAACAGGCCGGCCGCATACAGCCAGCTTTTCTGCGGTTGCACACGAAAGGTGCTGGGCACCCATAAATCCGTTGGCAGCGTGGTGCCTGCATTACTAACGAGGTGAATGTACTGCAGGTTACGGGTTACCGATGCTTTGATGGATGTGGTTTTGTCGATGCTGTAACGCACCGTCAGGCGGGGTTCCAAACCGCCATATGTTTTCACCGGCTGCAGGCCGCCGTAAACGGTACTGTCCAACTTATTCTGGTTGTCGTCCAGCACATATTTCGTGTAAGGCCCCACCTGCGTAAAACTGCTCCAACGGAGGCCGTAATTCAATTTCAGTTTCTCGCCCAGGTCCCAGTCATCCTGGAGATAGAGGGCTGTTTCCAGTGCTCTTTTTTCGCCGGTGTTGCTGGGTTGAAAAATAACGCTGTCCTGGCGTCCCGAGGTAACGTTCGGAATGAACTTGTGGTAGGTTAACAGACCGCCGAATTTGACCTTGTGCGCCCCCGACGGGTAATAATCAAAGTCGATTTTGGCCGATCCGTCGCGGATGCCCGAAGCCAGGCGGATCTCGAAATTGTTCTGCGCCGCATCGAATAAAAATTTGTAGTCGTTGTACACCACGGTGGTGTTGGCAAACAATTTCCGGTTGAAGACATGGTTCCACCGGAGCGTCCCTGTTGAATTTCCCCAGGGAATGCTGGCCTTGAACTGGAGCTTGGCATTTTGAAAGGAAAAAACGTCGCGGCCGAAATACCCGCTTAAAAAAAGACGGTCCTTTTCGGAAAACCGGTAGTTGAGCTTTGCATTGAGGTCATAGAAATAATAGCCCGACCCGTAAAAATTGCTTTCTTTCTTCACAAAGGGTTTTGCCAAGGCGTCTACATAGGTTCGCCGGGCCGACAGCATAAAGGACGCTTTGTCACGCTTCAGCGGGCCCTGTACCGAAAATCGGGACGCAATCAACCCGATGCCACCCTCCGCGGTAAATTGGTTGCTGTTCCCGTCTTTCATCTGCACGTCCAGCACCGATGAAAGACGGCCACCATACTGTGCCGGCATGCCACCTTTAATCAGAGAGGTATTCTTGATAGCGTCTGCGTTAAAAACGGAAAAAAAGCCAAACAGGTGGCCGGTGTTGTACACCACGGCATCGTCGAGCATGATCAGGTTTTGATCGGGTCCGCCGCCCCGTACATAAAAGCCGGCATTGCCTTCTCCCGCATTGCGTACGCCTGGCAGTAGCTGAATGGCCTTTAAAATATCCACCTCTCCCAAAAGGGCCGGTACATTGCGGATCTGGTTGATCGAAAGGTCAATTTTTCCCATCTGGGCGTTGCGTACATTCACATCGCGCCGGCGGCTGTAAACCACCACTTCATTCAACGCTGCCGACCGCGGGAGAAGATAAATGTTTTGTTGCCGGTTGGCGAAAAGCTGCATCTGCTGGGAATAGGTGGCATAAGCCGCATGGGAAACCGAGAGTTCCACCATTCCCGAGTCCACTGTGAGGGAGTAAAATCCATATTGGTTGCTCAGGACCGTCCTGCCGTTCAGGGCGACGGTGGCGCCAATCACCGATTCGCCGCTCAGGCTGTCCTTTACGTATCCGTTAAGGGTAAATTTGGTTTGTGCGTTCGATGCCAGTCCTGCCAGGATCAAAATCACGCCGGCCCAGATCCGATTCATTCCCTGGAAGTATTGTTCAATTTGATTTTTGTTTCGCCGCACGACAGCATGGCTTTGCCATAGGTGGGATGATGCAAACCCATATAAGGATTGCGAATCGCTTCTTTTTCGCTTAGCCAAAGCCCGGGTTTTGTATCGTCGAAAGCCATTGGACATTCCTGTAAGAATAATTTTGCGCCGTCGTATTTCACCGTGTTCAGAAACTGGTAAAAATTATCGGTTAATGAATTAAACGCTTCGCGTTGTAGCCGGATTCCTTTTTCACCTGCGATCGTTTGTGCGTCGCCCCTGGCGTTATCCATAAATGCAACGGCTGTCTCGTAAATGCCCGAAGAGTCTTTTTTTAATTCTTCGATGTTCACCTTCCCGAAATCATCAAACAGTTGCTTCGCCGTAGCGGCCGATGCAGCCGAGTCCCAGTTAACAAAGTTTTCAGCCAGCTTGTTGTAACCAGTTAACACCGGTGCGATGGAATTGTTGAACCCGGCACTGTGTTTACTGACGGTGATGGCTTCCTGTTTGGCAGATTCCTGCTTTTTCCCGGGACGGGCAAGAAATACCCAGGCAAGGATCAATACGCCGGCCAGGAGAAGAAAAATGAAAATCGGACGCATGAAAGAATTTTTGCCAAAGCTACTTCGGGATCGATCGATTTTGGAAAGCTTTTCACAGAATTGAACGTTGGCGGACATTGATTTCGAAAAAACTTCGACACCTTTGCAGGCTTCGAGGAAGGTGGATGGTCAGGAGCCTGCAATTCGTTGCAGTTTCCCTTTGCATCGCGAACGCCTTCCCGGAAATGAATAAACTATAAAACAAACCCGTATTACGACATGCTCGCCGGTTTACAAAATGTGACGTTTGAATTTGGTGCCCGAACCATTGTGGAAGATGCTACATGGCATATACACCCTGCTGAACGGATTGGCCTTGTAGGCTATAACGGCACGGGAAAATCAACCCTGCTCAAATTGCTGGTGGGTGAATACCTGCCCTCCCGGGGCACTGTGGAGCGCAGCCGCAATACCTCGATTGGTTATTTGCACCAGGATCTCCTGAGCTTTGACACCAACGAATCGATTCTTCAGGTCGCCCTGCATGCATTTGACAGGGCAAAAAAAGTTCAGGAAGAACTGGACGAACTGACCAAAAAACTGGAAACCGATACGTCGGAGGAGTTGCTGCTTGAATACAGTCACAAGCTTCACGAGTTTGAGGAGGCAGGTGGCTACGAAATCGAGCACAAAACAGAAGAAGTGTTGCAGGGACTCGGCTTTTCGAACGCCGACCTTAGCCGCCCCTATCGCGAATTCAGCGGGGGATGGCGCATGCGGGTGCTCCTGGCCAAGATGATCTTACAGGCACCCGACCTGCTTTTGCTCGATGAGCCGACCAACCACCTTGACCTTCCGTCCATCGAATGGCTGGAAAAATACCTGACGCACTACAAGGGTGCCGTGGTTATGGTGAGCCACGACCGGTTTTTCCTGAACCGGATGGTGAAAAAGATCGTTGAGCTTTACCAGCGGGAACTGCACATCTACAATGGCAACTACGAGTTTTACGAGAAAGAAAAGATTGAGCGCATTGCCATCCAGCAAAGGGCCTACGAAAACCAGCAGGATTACATCCGGCAAAACGAACGGCTGGTCGAACGCTTCAGGGCAAAAGCCAGCAAGGCGGCCATGGCGCAAAGCATCATGAAGAAACTCGATAAGCTCGATCGCATCGAAGACGTGGCGCTGGAACGGCCAGACATCCG
This sequence comes from Flavisolibacter nicotianae, assembly GCF_003628535.1. GTDB lineage: Bacteria > Bacteroidota > Bacteroidia > Chitinophagales > Chitinophagaceae > Flavisolibacter > Flavisolibacter nicotianae. Next base: position 153,305 of record NZ_RBCI01000004.1, on the reverse strand, counting down.
CATCAATTTTAGCGTGGACAAAATACCCGGTAAAGTGCTTGTGGAACTGAAAGGGGTGTCGAAGCATTTTAAAAATATTGACATTCTCGAAAACGCCTCGGCCGAAATTGAGCGGGGCGACAAGATCGCCCTCATTGGTGCCAACGGAAAAGGAAAATCCACGCTGCTTCGCATCATTGCCGGTACGGAGCCGGTTGAAGGCGAACGGAAATGGGGACACAACATCGACGAAGCATTTTATGCGCAGCACCAGTTGGAATCACTCGACCTGAATAATACGCTGGTGGAAGAAATGCATACGGCAAGGGCACAGAAAACGGATCTTGAACTCCGCACACTCCTGGGCTGCTTTCTGTTCAGCGGCGATGATGTCGACAAAAAAATCAAAGTATTGAGCGGTGGTGAGAAAGCACGGGTGGCCCTGGCCAAAACCATTGTCAGCAAAGCCAACTTCCTCCTGCTCGATGAACCGACCAACCACCTCGACCTGCACTCCACCGAGCTGCTGATCGATGCGCTCAACCGGTACGAAGGCACGATCATCCTGGTCAGCCACGACCGTTACTTTATTTCGAAGATTGCCAACAAGATCTGGGAGATCAAAGACAAGGAAATCAAAGAATTCAAGGGCAATTATACCGAGTGGGTCGAGTGGAACGAGCGGATGGCGGCAAGGGAGAAAGAAGCTGGCAGTCCGCAAGTGGCAGTGCGCAGCCAGGAGGTGCCGAAAAAAGAAAAAGATATACCGGCGAACAATCCGGCTAAACCGGTTTCAAAATCCGACAAATCGGGCTTGCAGAAAGAAGTCCAAAAACAGCAGCGGCTGTTTCAAAAGCTTGAAAAAGAGGTGGAAGAACTCAATGCGAAAAAGGCAGAGCTGGAAGCAAAATTGTCCCATCCCGAAACCTATTCCAACGGCGAAGAGTTTAAGAAGACCGAAGCCTTGTACAAAGATGTGGTAGCAAAGCTGGCGCAAGCTTCGAAAGAATACGAGGTTGTTTTTGAAAAGATGATCTCCCTGGACGAGCAGTTGCTGGGGTCCTGACCGGTGATTGCCAGGAGCATGATGGTGGTATGAGAGTTGTATGCCTTACCGGGTTATCAATTTTTCAAACCCAATTCTGCAACATGAAAAATTTTCTTTGGATTTTCGGAACAGCCCTCCTGCTTGCCGGCGGCTATTCCTGCAAAGGGAAAAAAGACAGCAACGCTACCGACACCACCACAACCACTACGACGACAACGGCACCCACCGCCCCCGTCGAAATTTCGGGTGATGAGCAACTCCGCAAAGGCGTGGCTGACGCAACAAAAGATTACCCTGGCGTAACGGCAACGGTCAACGATGGCGTCATTACGCTGACAGGGTCAATTGAAAAAGACCGCTACATGAACCTGAAGCAGTCGCTCGACGCCCTGCGTCCCAAACAGGTGGTCAATAACTTAAACTATAAATAATCGTTATGGCACTCCAGGATAAATATGCAGAACTGATTAACGCTGCAAAGTCGTCAAGTGTTAGCAACCTGCAGGTTCGCGAACAAAACAACGTATTGTATGTGGATGGTGTGGCACCGAATGGTGCCGCCAAAAACGAAATGTGGGCGATCTACGAAAAAATCGATCCCGATTTCAGGGCAAATGACCTGGTGATGAACGTGACCGTAGCCAACATGCAGGCCGGCCAGCAGGCAAAAGTAACCACAGCCAGTTCCAACCTTAATATCCGTAAAGGACCGGGCACCGACCAGCCGATTGTTGGCAAGGCCGCTCATGGCGAGATCGTGACACTGGTGAGCAAATCTGACGACCAGTGGTGGCAGATCAAAACGAAAGACGGCGAAGAAGGGTATTCGTATGCCCAATATCTTTCGCCATTGACCTAGTCGAAAAAAGCGCCGCAAGGCGCTTTTTTGTTATTGCAGATTGTTGTGAAGCATCTCACTGATCCAAGTAAAAATGGTGAGTAAGCCGGTTCTGTATTCACTATTCACCATTGACCATTCATCCCTAGTCCACACCGTGCATTTTTACGAAATCGGTTACGAGATAGCTGATCAGCTTTCCCGTGATATCGTCTGCCGAACCATCCGCCAGGCGGGTCGCTCCTTCACAAATATGGAGATAGGCTGCCTTTGTATGGGCCGCACACAGGTTTATGTACTGCCTTGCATGCAATGACTGCAGCCCGGCCGGGGTCTTTGCACTGCTTAATACGTTTTGAATGGAATCGAGATCGAGTTCGACCCCGCAATAGGTATCGCTGGTGAATTCGATCGCATGCGTGACGGCCTGCCGAAAGTTTCGCTTCTCATGAATGAAAATGTCTTCATAGGTAATCACATCCAGAAAAGGATTGTTGACAATGTCAATCCAAACATTCTGCGGCAGGTAGTTTTCATGAATACCGATCGCACAGTATTTCTGCAAAAAACCGTCTTCTTCTGCGTAGCGAAAACCGTTGCCGCTGTGCCGTCCCTCGGAAGGCCGGTAATCTGTATGGGCATCCAGGTTGATCGCATTGATCTGCGGAAGAGGAATGATTTGGGCAGCATGCAGCCCTTTGGCAGCGCCTTTGAGTAAAGGGTATGCGTTGTTGTGGCCCCCGCCAATAACAATGGGTGTTTTTTCTTCCGCAACCAGCAATTTCACCAGGCTTTCCACCTCTTCGTCGATCGCGGTAACGGCGTGGCGATAGGCTTCAATTTTTTCATCGGTATTGGATGCATTCTGGTCAATGAGCTGTTGGACCTCGGAGAAATCGAAATGCCCGATGACGGCAATGTCTTCACCGCGTAAAAAATCATTGCTCTGGCAGTTGAGAAAGGCCTGCAGAAATGATGCCCATGCCGTACTGGTGCCTGCCTCGCCGTGATTGGCCTGTACCCCAATGTCTTCGGGTATGCCCAGCACAACGTATTGCGCCTGGAGGTTCTTCACTGCCTGCACAATATCGCCTTCCTGCAAAACGGTTACCTGCTCTCCTATTTTCGTTTCAAAACGACGGACCTGGGTACGTGAAAGAACATCACTTTTCGTATACCGTTTGAAATGGGTAAGAGTCATCCTTCTAGGTAATTTAGCCACGGACCACACGAATCCGGTACGCGAATTACTGCATTTTTTCCGTTGTATAGACGAATTGCACAACCTTTTTGTGCCCTAAGTCCATTCCCCATTCACCAGTACTTTGTCAACCAGGTTGCTGCCGAAAGCGTAAGGAAGGTAGGCAAGCGAGGGCACCGGTTTTGTAAGGATCAGGTTTGCTTTTTTGCCAACGGAAATGCTCCCGACCCGGTCTCCGAGTTCCATGGCATAGGCCCCGTTGAGTGTCGCCGCGTTGATGGCTTCTTCCGGCAGCATGCGCATTTGCGTGCAGCTCAACGAAACGACAAAATTCATGTTACCCGAAGGCGATGATCCGGGATTGTAGTCGCTGGCTAGGGCCACCGTGCAACCGGCGTCGATTAATTTGCGGGCCGGCTGGTAGTTCATGCGCAAAAAGAACGCGGCCGACGGCAAGAGCGTGCAAACGGTTTCCGGCGAGGCAGACAGCAGTTGGATTTCTTCTTCCGTCAGGGTTTCGAGATGATCCAATGACAGTGCGCTGCTTCGCAGGCCGGCCTCGATACCGCCAATACTGTTCAACTGGTTGACGTGCAATTTGGGCTTTAAACCGTAGGCTTTGCCTGCACGGCAGATCTTTTCCATTTCGGCCGGCGAAAAAAATCCGTCCTCGCAAAATACGTCGATATAGTCCGCCAGTTTTTCGGCCGCTATCGCCGGAAGCATTTCCTCGATGAGCAAGCGGATGTATTCGTCCCGGTTTTCCCTGTATGATGCCGGAATGGCATGGGCGCCTAAAAAAGTTGCTTTGACCGGAATGTTTGCTTTTTCTTTCAAGCGCTTGAGCACACGCAGCATCTTCAGTTCGCCCTCTACCGTCAGGCCGTAACCGCTTTTAATTTCAATGGCGCCTGTGCCAAGGGCAATGACTTCTTTTAAACGGGCAAAAGCGGCCGTAAACAGATCGTCCTCGGAGGTGTCGGCCAGCTTTTTAGCCGAATTCAGGATTCCGCCGCCTTTCGCGGCAATATCGGCGTAACTCATCCCTTTAATCTTGTCCACAAACTCCTGTTCCCGGCTACCGGCAAACACAAGGTGGGTATGACTGTCGCACCAGCAAGGCAGAACCAGTTGACCTTCGCAATTATAGTGTTCCTGAAAATCGTTTATGGCATGGGGTATTTCATTCATTTGCCCGTAACCGGCGATGCAGTCGCCTTCAACAACGAGGTAGGCATTGTCAATGACCGGCAAATACGCCAACTGGTTTCCACGCAGCGGTTGCCAGGAATCACGTACGCCGACAAGTTGTTTAATGTTGGTGAATAGAATAGCCATGGTAGAGAAACCGCGGTAATGAAATTTGCAGCGCTGGCGAAACTAACAACATTTCGCAAATTCCATTCGCTGGCTACACGAACTGCCTGCCTGTATTTCGTTACCGGGCTGTAACGCCTGTAGCAGAATTCTCTGCAATTTTCCGCAGGAAGGGAAAGACATCCGATTGCGAAAGAATGGTAAATTCGGCGGCCGTATTGCTTTTCCCCACCTTGATGGTATATCCTTTATCGTTCAGTGCACGGAACATGTCTTCATCGGTTGTGTCGTCGCCGATGCAAAGGATAAAATCGGGCTGAAGCAATTTGTAAATATTCATTGCGGTAGCGCCTTTGTCCACGCCGATCATGCGAACCTCCAGCACCTTGTTTCCGTCAATGATCTGGAGCGGTGTATTGGCTGTCAACTGCAGCAGGCTGTTACGCAGCTCCCTCGACCGGCTAAATCCAAGTTCCGCATGGGTGTTCCGGTAATGCCAGGCCAGTGTGCTTTTCTTCTCTTCGATAAACGAGCCTGCGCAGCGCTTGACAAATAAATCCATCAGGGGTCGGATCCTCTCCTTCCATTCCGCCGACATGGTGGCCTGCTCTTTCCAGTCTTCGCCTTTCAGCCGCACGGCAGCACCGTGCTCCGCTACAAGAATTACCGGCAGGTGTCCCAGCCATTTCTCCAATGTTTCCGCATCCCTTCCGCTGATCACAACCACTTCGTTCCGGCTGTCGTCTGTCAGGTCATGAAGCATATTCAGCAGGTCGTTCGTAGGCGTTGCCATCGCCGGCAGTTTTTGTATCGGCGAAAGTGTTCCGTCGTAGTCCAGCAGGATACAACGCTTTTTTGCCTGTAAGAAATCTTCGTGGATTTTGCGGATGTTTTCTTCTTTTATCACGTGTGCTTTCATGGCTGCCTGCTGGGCCTTGATATCCTGCAGGTTGGTTAAAAAATCATTGATCCATTTTTGTACATCATATTCTGCAATCCGGCGCTGCATGTTTGAAAGACGGGATCGCTGCTCGATCAGGTGCATGGTCAGGGCCGTGTCGATGGCATCGGCCACTTCTTCGGTGTCGGTCGGGTTGACAAGCAAGGCTTCACTCAGTTCGTTGGCCGCACCGGTCAGTTCACTTAAAATCAACACGCCTTTATCGATGCAACTGGCCACATACTCTTTGGCGACGAGGTTCATGCCGTCGCGAAGCGGCGTAATGAGCGCTGCATCGGCTACCTGGTAAAGTGCGCAAAGTTCATCAAACTGCAAATGGTTGTACCGGTAAATCACTGGCTGCCAATGGAGGCTTGATAATTTGCCGTTGATGGTGCTGACCTTTTCCTCGATCATTTTTTTCCGTTCGATATAAGCCGGGATCAAATCCCTGGATGGAACGACATTGAGGATAAAAACTACCTTTTCCCTCCAGAAGGGATATTTATTCAAAAATTCCTCGTAGCCGTCGAGGCGGTATTCCAGACCCTTGGTATAGTCAAGCCTGTCAACGGAAAAAAGGATTTTTTGGTTGTAAAACCGGTCTTCCAGTTTGGTTGCAACGGCAACGGTCAGGTCATCGGTGATGGCATTACGGAATTTGGCATAATCGATCCCGATGGGGAAAAGCTCACACTTGATCAACTGGCCTTTGTATAAAATATTCGTGAACTGGTTTTCCACCCGCAAGATCATTTTGCACGACTGGATGAAATGCTGCACATAATCATGCGTGTGGAAACCCACAAGGTCGGCACCCAAAAGACCGTTCAAAATTGCCCGTTTCCATTTGGTGGGAATCAGGCGAAACAATTCATACGACGGAAACGGAATGTGCAGGAAAAAGCCAATGCTTGCATCGGGGAGTTTCTCCCGTAAAAGCTGCGGCAGCAGCATTAACTGGTAATCGTGCACCCAAATGACATCGCCGGGACGGTATATTTCAATGATCCGTTCAGCGAATAGCTGATTGATGCTGCGGTAGGAATCAAAATGTTCTTTCCGGAACTGGACAAGGGAAGGGAAATAATGGAAAAGCGGCCAGATCGTTGAATTGGAAAAGCCATTGTAATAATCATCATAAACCTTTTTGTCGGGAAAAAGCGGTTCCACGGTAAATTCATGGGGCATTTGACTTCGCTGCACAACCGTATTCCATTCTTCTTCGGTACCATCCATGCATCCGATCCAGAGTTTTTCTGAAAACCCTTCATCCTGAACATCGGCCTTTTCAAAATAACTTTTGATGGCCGAGACCAGGCCGCCGGAGCTTTGACGCACAACGGCTTCATCTCCCGTATTGTCAATGGAAAACGGCAAACGGTTCGATATGACCAGTAGTCTGCTCATGAATGGAAATCGTTTGCCTTTTTTGTCCAAAAATTAGACCAGCGTGGACGGTTTTCCTCTGGCGGTCGGTGAGGAACTTGTTTTCAAAAAGCAATAAAGAAGCGTTTTGCAGGTCATTGACCGAAACAGGCTCGTAAAAGGTGACTGAAATGAATTTTGTTACCGCATCGGCGCCCGTTTTTCAATTTTTCATAAAAAAACCGCAGGATTTGCCTGCGGTTTTCTAATTGAAATATAATCTTAGTAAGGTTTGATCACCGTGCGTGGCGTGCCGGATGCACCGGTCCAAACCAGCTTTAGGTAAAAACTTCCACTCGCAGGGCAAGAGGTCGGCTCCCCATTCGCATTGAGGCCGAAGGTGACGGTGGAGGTTCCAAACCCTTCGTGTTTAATTTGCCCGGAGGTCAGCCTGCCGTTGCAATCCTGCCGGAAGGTAACCGGCTCCTGGATGGCAGTGGTAAAAGTGTGACCGAGGCGGTTGGTGCCCCATTCGGCCAGGTTGGTAGCGCTTCCCACTGTACCGGTTCCGCTGATCCGTAAAACAACACCATTATTAAAGGTAAAGGTTCGCTTGCGTGCAATATGCCAGGTGCGTTGTGTATTGTCGTCAAAGGAGATGGACATGTTGTCGCTGGTGATCGTGTGTACGATACTTTGCAGGGTGGGCAGGTTGATCAGCAATCCGCCGCTCACATTCGTGACGGTTTGTGTACCGTTGATGGTGATCGTTTTGTTGTCGCTGATTCGTTTCAGCTTCAGGCTTTGAAAACTGATGGAAATGGCGGCACCCGCATTGCGCCAGCGAAGTCCTTCCGGAATTGAAATTTTAATTGAACCGGTCCGGTAAAATGTTCCTGCGCAATTGTTGCCATTGAATGTCACGGTAACGGTTCGCGGAACAGAAACGGTATCGGCAACAATGGTGGTACCGCAGGCGCCGGCCATTCCCGTTGTACCGGCTGTTTTACCGCTTAGAAAGGCCGATGTTTCAATCGCAGCAACCGCTTCGTTGTCGGCTTCATCCACATTCGACGAAACATCATTGTAGTCATCGGAATGAGTTTGCATTTCAGTGCTGGCCTGGTCATCGCTGCTGGCCTGGGTTTCTTTTTTACACGAAGAAAATGCGGTTAGAAGCGCCAATGTGGCGATAGACAATAGACGAACGTTCTTTTTCATAGAGTGGGTTTAGTGGTTTGAATAGGCCATAGACCACCGGCCTCGTTCATAGTTTAATGAATTGTGGAGTTTATTTGCAGACAATGATAAGATGAAATAAGGTTACCTGCAAGGCAAACAGAAAACTTCCTGAAAAAGAGCGGTATGTGTGCACTAACTACAGAAAGCCACTTGTGAATGATTCCACGTTCGCCATACCTCACGCTATTTTATATAAGACTGTTTAGATAAGATTGGTCCTCTCCTGGATTATCGTTTCAAGAACGAGGTCATGCCTGGCCGCTGTTTCCTTTGCAGTTTCGTATCCGGCATCCGCATGACGGACAACACCGAGGCCGGGGTCATTGCGCAACACCCTGCTCAATCTTTTCGCCGCTTCGGCGGTACCGTCAGCCACGATCACCATTCCTGCATGGATACTATAACCCATGCCCACGCCGCCGCCGTGATGAAGGCTAACCCAGCTTGCACCTCCGGCCGTATTCAGCAGAGCGTTCAGGATCGGCCAGTCGGCCACGGCGTCGCTTCCATCGAGCATGCCTTCGGTTTCGCGGTTAGGCGATGCGACCGAACCCGTATCGAGGTGATCGCGGCCAATCACGATGGGTGCCTTCACCCGTCCTGTACGTACCAACTCGTTAAAAGCAAGGCCGGCTTTTTCCCGTTCGCCCTGGCCCAGCCAGCAAATGCGTGCGGGCAGTCCCTGGAAAGAAATTTTTTCTTTTGCCAGTTTCAGCCAGCGGTGCAGGGATGCATTTTCAGGGAAAAGCGCAGCAACAGTTTTATCAGTCTCCGCAATGTCGGCAGGGTCGCCGCTGAGAGCCGTCCACCGGAATGGGCCCTTTCCTTCACAAAATAGGGGACGAATGTAAGCCGGTACAAAGCCGGGAAAATCAAATGCATGTTTCAATCCCCTCTCCTGTGCACGGGCTCTTATATTGTTGCCATAGTCGAAGGTTATTGCGCCGCGTTTTTGCAATTCGAGCATGAGCTCCACATGGCGATACATGGAGTCGAACGCATAGTCAAGGTATTTTTCTTTTGATTCCTCGCGAAGGACGATGGCTTGCTCATACGAGATCTGGTGTGGCCAGTAACCGGTCAGGGGATCATGCGCCGAGGTTTGGTCGGTCAGCGTGTCGGGAACGATGTTGCGGTCGACAAGTCGTTGCAGCAGGTGAACGGCATTGCACCGAACGCCAATGGATACTGCTTCACCTTTTTGTTTGGCAAGCAAAGCCCTGTCGATGGCCGCATCCATGTCGGTTTGCTTTTCGTCGAGGTAAGCTGTTTGCAGCCGTTTGTCAATTCGCCATTCTTCCACTTCGGCGATCAACGCCACGCCGCCGTTCATCGTAATGGCAAGCGGTTGTGCACCGCCCATACCCCCGAGTCCGGCCGTGACATTCAGCGTTCCTTTCAGGCTGCCGCCAAAATGTTTGTCTGCTACCGCAGCATAGGTTTCATACGTGCCCTGCACAATGCCCTGCGACCCAATGTAGATCCAGCTACCCGCGGTCATTTGGCCATACATCATCAGGCCTTTTTTCTCGAGCTCGTCAAAATGCTGCCAGTTGGCCCATTGCGGCACCAGTTGCGAATTGGAAAGGAGAATACGCGGCGCATTGGGATGCGTTTTAAAAATTGCCACCGGTTTCCCGCTCTGGATCAACAGTGATTCATCGTTTTCGAGAATTTTCAATGCCGCCAGTATTTTGTCAAGTGCGTCGAAGTTCCGGGCGGCTTTACCACGTCCTCCATATACAATCAGTTCATCCGGTTTTTCGGCAACGGCAGGATCAATGTTGTTGAGCAGCATACGTAAGGCGGCTTCCTGTATCCAGCCCTTGCAGGACAGCGTGGCGCCGGTCGGTGTTTTATACTTGACGGCATCGTAGGCCGCAGATGTGGTGTGGAGCATAGCAGGCAATTGAGAAACGAATTTAGCCGTTTCACCGATGATGCAGGTCAAATTTGCCCCCTGCCCGAATCAGGGCTGTTAAACGTCGGGAGGCTAACGGCAAACTCGCTTACTTTTGCCGCAAAAAGAACGCTTGCAATGGACGTAAAAAACAACATCCTCGAGACAATCGGCAACACACCGCTGATACGGCTGAACAAGATCGTCAAAGATCTGCCGTGCGAGGTTTATGCAAAGGTCGAATATTTCAACCCCGGCAACTCCACCAAAGACCGCATGGCACTGAAGATGGTAGAAGTGGCCGAACAGGAAGGCAAATTAAAACCTGGCGGTACCATCATTGAATGTACATCCGGTAATACAGGAATGGGACTGGCACTGGCAGCAGTGGTGAAAGGTTATCGTTGTATTTTTACGACTACCGATAAACAGTCGCAATCAAAAGTGGACATCCTCCGGGCTCTTGGAGCGGAGGTGATCGTTTGTCCAACCAATGTGGAGCCCGATGATCCGCGGAGTTATTATTCTGTTGCAGCCCGCCTTAGCCGCGAAATTCCCAATTCATTTTTCTTTAACCAGTACGATAATTTGGCCAACCGCCTGGCACACTACGAAACGACGGGTCCGGAACTCTGGCAGCAGACCGATGGTCGCATAACGCATTTTGTGACAACGGCCGGAACGGGCGGCACAGTTACCGGGGCGGCGCAGTACCTGAAAGAACAAAACAAGGATATACAGGTCTGGGCGATTGACGTTGTCGGCTCCTTGCTGACAAAATACTTCCGTACCGGCGAAATCGATATGAACGAAGTGCGGCCCTATATCTCGGAAGGTTTTGGCGAAGACTTCGTACCTAAGAACTATGACATGAGTGTCATCGACTATTTTGAACAGGTGACAGACAAGGATGGTGCGGTGATGGCCCGCAAACTGGCCAAAGAAGAAGGCCTGTTTTGCGGATACAGCTCCGGCAGTGTGCTACAGGGATTGTTCCAACTGAAAGACAAACTGAAAAAAGACGACGTGGTTGTCGTGTTGCTTTGCGACCACGGAAGCCGGTATGTGGCCAAAGTGTACAACGATCAATGGATGGCAGAGCGGGGTTTCTTTGATGTCAAATGTTTCAAGGATGTCATTAATTCACGGGGTCGCCAGCGGTTGATCACCGTCGAGTCGACGCAATCGGTGTCTGAGGCTGTTGACCTGATGCGCAAATACGATATTGAACACATACCGGTTGTAAAGGCTGATGGCGAAATGATTGGTTCGATCAGCGAAGGCGGGTTGTTTCAAAAAGTCTTTACCAATCCCGATATCAAAACAGAGCGAATCGATAGGATCATGGAAAAGAATTTTCCCATCGTGGCATTCGATACACCGGTGGAAAAACTGAGCACCTTGATCAACAAGGAAAACGGTGCCGTGCTGGCAAAAGACGATAGCGGCAACTATCATATTGTGACCAAGTACGACATTATCCAGGCGCTGGCATAGCAGCTTCTCGGTAACCGATTGTGCAACCGCTACCAAAACGGTCATTCAAAAAGCCAATACAACAGGAGTTCCGATTTACGGAACTCCTGTTTTTCTTACATGGCTGCAGTCCTGTTGCGTAGAATTACGAATGGTTGATGCGTAAACGCCGAAGTGGTTTGTAGCGCTGTTCCCATCCGTTGCGTATTTACCATAGAAAAAAGAACGGGCAAAACCGCCATTGTCAGCAGCAACAATGCGGACTACTTTTGTTGCAGAAGTTGATTGATAGAAGAACGATCCAATATCTTTGAAACATCACCGATCCAATATCCAACCGTCCAGTAATTTTTTTCCAGATCCTACGAAAAACCAGCGGTGAAATACCTTATCAATCAACTTCGCCTTTTAAGGCTTCTGTCGAAAAACCGTCTCTATCCAGCATCGTTTTCAATCTGTTCCTGCGAAAAACATCACCCTGCCTACGCACCTTCTTGCACTCCATTCCTGTTTTGCAAAAAATCCTTCTGTTCGCAAAAACGGAGGGATTTTAATTTTGAAAACTTCCCTTCGGAATTCTTTTTCCCGGCATTACCTTCGCGACGCTGAAAGTGTTCGTCAACGGTTCACGATACGTTTCCGTCATGTACATTATACACTAAGGCTCAAACCCTTATTTTTGGTCTTTCTTAGAATAACCAACAAAGACAAATGGAAAAAAAAGTAAGCAAGATTGGCGTGCTAACTTCCGGTGGTGATTCACCGGGCATGAACGCCGCCATTCGTGCCGTTGTTCGTACAGGAAATTATCATGGATTGGAAGTCTTCGGGATCATGCGCGGCTACCAGGGTTTGCTCGAAGACGATATCTTCCGCATGGAAAACCGCTCGGTTGCCAACATTATCCAGCGTGGCGGTACTATTCTGAAAACGGCCCGTTGCAAAGAATTCAGAACGCCTGAAGGAAGAGACCGGGCCTACCAAGTTTTGAAAGGCCGCGGCATCGACGGCTTGGTCATTATCGGTGGCGACGGCTCGTTCCGTGGTGCCGTGGAGTTTAGCGCGGAATACGACATTCCCTGTATCGGCCTGGCCGGTACCATTGATAAAGACATTGCCGGCACCGATTTTACCATTGGTTTCGATACGGCCGTCAATACAGCCGTGGAAGCAATCGACAAGATCCGCGATACGGCCGATGCGCATGACCGTCTTTTCATCATCGAGGTGATGGGTCGCGACGCCGGCTATATTGCCCTGCACAGCGGCATCGCCTGTGGTGCCGAAAATATTTTAATCCCGGAACAAAAAACTGATATCGAAGCCGTTGTTCAGTCGCTGCAGGAAAAAGAGCGCCGAAAAAAACTGGTGAACCTGATCGTGGTGGCGGAAGGTGATGAATTTGGCGGTGCCAACGAAGTGGCCAAAGTGATCAAGGAAAGGCTGCCCAATATCGAAACAAGGGTTGCCATCCTCGGACATATTCAGCGCGGCGGTGCACCAACCTGTCTTGACAGGCTGATTGCGAGCCGGATGGGTTACCATGCAGTGGAAAGCCTCATTCACGGCCGGCACAATGTGTTTGTGGGCATTACCAACAACCGGATGAACTATATTCCGCTGGAGCAGGTGCACAAAAAGAAAGGAAAGATCAGTCCGGAATGGATGAAGATCGTGAAGATCCTGGCAAGCTGATTTTTTTGATGGGAAACATACAAACGGCAGAAACTTTCTACCTTTCAGCAGTTCTTTCGCACATTGACTTCCGGCGCCGATGAATGCAAATCGAACGTCAACGGACACCGGCAAACCGAATTTCAATAACTAAAAACCGCCTATCCTTCGGGGTGACAGGGAAAACTATGAGCAACAGTATTGATAAGTATTTGCACAAGCAGATGGACAAATCTGCAGGAATTGAACACACACACCATCGCACCAAAATCGTTGCTACGGTAGGTCCGGCCTGCGACACCTACGACCAATTACTGGAACTGGTGAAATGTGGTGTCAACGTTTTTCGTCTGAATTTTTCGCACGGCGCACACGAAGACAAAAAGCGAATCATCGAACACATCCGCCAGATCAACAACACCGAACCGTATAACATTGCCATCCTCGGCGACCTGCAGGGACCCAAACTTCGCGTAGGTGAGATCCAGGAAGGCGGCCTCGATGTTAAAAGAGGCGACATCCTGACCTTCACCAACGAAAAGCTGGTGGGAACGATGGAGCGTATTTATGTATCCTACCCCAACCTGCACGAAGATGTCCGCATCGGCAACAAAATCATGATCGATGACGGAAAAATTGAAGTGATCGTTAAACAGGTACTGCCGAATAACGACGTCCAGGTAGAAGTGTATTTGGGCGGTAAGATCACGTCTAAAAAAGGAATCAACCTGCCGGATACAAAAATTTCCCTCCCGGCCCTGACAGAAAAAGACTACGCCGATCTTGAGTTTATCATTGACCAGCAGCTCGACTGGGTGGCACTGTCCTTTGTCAGAAATGTAAATGATCTCGTCATCCTGCGGCAGAAGCTGAAAGAAAAAGAAAGTAAAACAAAGATCATTGCCAAAATCGAAAAGCCCGAGGCATTGACCAATATCCGCGACATCATCGTGGAAAGTGATGGAATCATGATTGCTCGTGGCGATTTGGGCGTGGAACTGCCGGTTGAACAAATTCCGCTGATCCAGCGTAACATCATCCGCAAATGTCTTCACCGTGCCAAGCCGGTGATCGTGGCAACACAGATGATGGAAAGCATGATCGATCGCAACAAACCCAACCGGAGCGAAATCACCGACGTTGCCAATGCCGTTCTGGAAGGCACCGACGCCGTGATGCTGAGTGGTGAAACAGCGACGGGACAAAACCCCAAGCTGGTCGTGGAAACGATGCGCAAGATCATCATGGAAGTAGAACGCACCGAATACCGTTACAACCTGGAAGAAGTGTTGACGCCGCAACCGCACTCGCCTTCCCTTTTGAGTGACGCCATTTGTTACAATGCCTGTAAGCTGGCCGACGATGTGCAGGCCGATGCGCTGATCGGGATGACCCAAAGCGGTTACACAGGATTTATCCTGAGCAGCTACCGTCCGAAAGCGCCACTATATATTTTCACCAAGGAAAAATCATTGGTGAACCAGTTGAGCCTAAGCTGGGGCGTGCGGGCTTTTTTCTACGACGAAGAAGAAGGTTTGGACGATATCATTTTCGACCAGATCAACATCCTGAAAGAACGCGGCTTTTTGAAACCCGGTCATGTGGTTGTCAATACAGGTAGCACGCCGGTGGCGCTGCACCTTCCCACAAACGTGATCAAGGTTACCAAGGTTGAATAAGGCCGGAATGTCTTTCGCCACATATAAAATTGAAAAACCTCCCTTTCTGGGAGGTTTTTCAATTAAGATCAAGCGGTCTTCTGTATGCATTTTTCCGAAAGTTGCCGTTCCACCCTTACCTGTTTTTCGGTTCCCCTTCCTCCCCTACATTTGCCACACAAATTTTAGCTTGCAATGGACTTTCAATTGACCGAAGAACACCAAATGATTCAACAGGCAGCACGGGATTTTGCCCTGAACGAGTGCCTGCCAGGCGTCATCGAACGTGACGAGAAAATGCAATTTCCCCGCGAACAGGTCGAAAAGCTGGCAGACCTTGGATTCCTGGGCATGATGGTCAGCCCCGAGTATGGCGGTGCCGGCCTGGATACAGCGAGTTATGTTCTGGCGATGGAAGAAATCAGTAAAGTGGATGCAAGCGTCAGCGTGTGCATGAGCGTGAACAACAGCCTCGTTTGTTTTGGCCTGGAGGCCTATGGAACGGAAGAACAAAAAAGAAAATACCTGGTGCCGCTGGCGCAGGGCAGGAAGGACGGCACACTGTACATCGGTGCGTTTTTGCTGAGCGAGCCCGAAGCCGGCAGCGATGCCACTTCACAACGGACAACCGCTGAAGACATGGGCGACCATTACCTGCTGAACGGCACCAAGAACTGGATCACCAATGGTGGCACGGCTTCGGTTTACCTCGTGATTGCACAAACCGATCCTGCCAAGGGTCACAAAGGGATTTCCGTCTTTATCGTAGAGAAATCCTGGCCCGGCGTTGTGGTGGGTGGGAAAGAAAATAAACTTGGTATCCGTGCCTCCGACACGCACAGCATTCTCTTCAACGATGTAAAAGTGCCCAAAGAGAATATGATCGGTGAACCGGGTTTTGGTTTCCGGTTTGCCATGAAAACGCTTTCCGGCGGCCGCATCGGCATCGCCTCGCAGGCGCTTGGCATTGCCAGCGGAGCCTACGAGCTTTCGCTGCGGTACTCCAAAGAAAGAAAAGCCTTCGGTACCGAAATTTCGAATCACCAGGCCATCGCGTTCAAACTTGCTGATATGGCAACCCGTATCGAAGCAGCCCGCCTCCTCTGCCTGAAAGCTGCATTTGAAAAAGACCAGGATAAGGACTATACGGAGAGTGCCTCAATGGCAAAGGTCTTTGCTTCGGAAACCGCTATGTGGACGACCGTGGAAGCCGTGCAGATACACGGTGGCTACGGTTATGTGAAAGAGTACCATGTGGAACGCCTGATGCGTGATGCCAAGATCACACAGATCTACGAGGGAACAAGTGAAGTGCAGCGCATTGTGATCAGCCGGTCTATTTTGAACAAATAAATTACAAGTCAGTTTTTCAGATGGTGAGGAGTGCGTGTTTTTCACACGGCTACTCACCATTCCCTGTTCGCTTCTCGCACTGATTGTACTCGGTTACAATCTTCATCAGCACCTCCAGTCGCTTTTCCTTGACAAGTGAAACCTGGTGATAATAATAGCCTTCTTTTTTCTCCCTGATCTTGCGGGCCAGTTCGTCACAATCGCTAACCAGCAGGCTTGCTTTCTGATCAAAGCCGGGAACGAATTTGCTTCCTGTGCTCGCATGAACGAGGTCGTTTTCCTCGCCGGGCAGTTGCACATAATATTCCGGTTCGTAGCGTACCGAGGTTTTGTTAACCGTGTGTTTCTGCATATGCTCATACAACCGGATGCGACCATCTTCCGGCGTCATCCTGCGCATGAAAAATAACTGGCGGCCAAGCGGAAGTCCGTCTTTTATTTCTTTCAATTCATATGTTTCGGCACCGATGGTGAATGCCCGAACAGAGGACAGGGAGAATTGCATCGGCTTTTCGTCGCCATTCATGAATAGCTTAACCGGGCTGCCCAACACGTTGTCGGTTTGAACAATCAATTTGCCGGTAATCGATTTTCCGTTGCGCAGATAAAGTGTGCCGTCAATGTTCCGCAGGCTGTTGGGCGAGGAATAATAGGACAACGTACGGCAGGAAACGGAACTAAGGAGCACGAATAAAATCAACCCATAGAATTTCATACAAAAGCAGGAAAGATTGAAAAGCTTGTTACAACTATTTTTGCAACATTTACATTTGTTTGCAATGTACATCAGCACGGAAAATTACACGCGGATTTGTGAAGAGGTCGGGAAGAGGAATGCGCAACTGGTTGCGGTGAGCAAAACAAAGCCGGTCGAAGCGATACAGGAATTGTACGGGCTTGGCCACCGGGATTTTGGCGAGAATTACGTGCAGGAACTGGTCGAGAAGCAAGCCCGTTTGCCGCAGGACATCCGCTGGCATTTTATCGGTCATCTGCAAACGAATAAAGTCAAATACATCGCTCCTTTCGTTCACCTGGTACATGGCATCGACAGTTTGAAGTTGTTGAAAGAGGTGAACAAACAGGGGCAAAAGTTCAATCGTACGATCCCCGTTTTACTGCAGGTTCACATTGCCCGGGAAGAAACAAAGTTTGGATTTGACGAACGGGAACTGGAACAAGTTCTCTCCAACGAACCGGCGCTTCAACAGATGGCCAATATCCAAATTAGCGGTTTGATGGGCATGGCTTCTTTTTCCGACGATACAGCACTGGTGCGCCAGGAATTTAAAAACCTGAAACGCATTTTTGACCGGTGTCACCAAACCGGTGTTGCCCATACTGATTTCCGGATTCTCTCCATGGGAATGAGTGGCGATTACCACATTGCACTGGAGGAAGGCAGCACGATGGTGCGAATTGGAAGTCTTTTATTTGGCAGCCGATGAATAGCTGAGCTGGCATTATTTTTTAAACAGGTTGTGAAAATCGTAGTATGAAAAAAAGCATTCTTTTATTCTTATCCGGATTGTACTCAACAGTCCTTCTGGCCCAGGAAGACGCCAAAAAAATTGATGTGAATATTAATTCCAAAGGAGATAACTGGTATGCCTCACCCTGGGTGTGGGTGGTTGGTGCTGCCGTATTTATTCTGCTGCTGGTTGCACTGACCCGCAGCGGCCGGAGGGACTAAGCATAGTAAAAAAGAAAAGAAGAAAAAAGTGCTGCGTTCTGCAGGCTTGTCCAGATGGAAACCAACCGGGATATTCCCTGGTTTCCGCTGCTGAACAAGCAACTTTTTTCTTCTTTTAATTAATCTTTTAACTCTTGCCTTTTCATCCAGTATTCCAAACGCTTCAATTGAGTCTTGCTCATCACCAAAATATCCTCTTCTGTCGTTCTGGTAACGTAAAGAAGGTAACAAATCAAAAGGATCAAAAGGACGAAAAACCACACAGGAAACATAACCTCATTTTTTTAAAGAGGTCCAAACATTGTTCCAGATGTATTCCGATTGGTGAAAAATGCGCAATCCTGACCCAAATCACGAGTTATACCGGCAAGTTGGGGAAAAACGCCAACAGCATACCGGTTATTCCTTCCCGAATGTGCTTTTCATCACGCGAAGCATTCCTTCTGCCGACCAGGTTGGCGAAACGATCATCCGGCGAACGGTGTAAAGCGGCTCTTCGGGATCTCTCTTGGTTGAAAGCTGGAAGGCCAGTTTAAATCCACGCTTACGAATTTCGGGAATGCCGGCCTTGGACCAGATGCCGAATGGATAAGCGAAATAATGGATCTCTTTCCCGCTGATCTCCTCCAGTTTTTTCCGGGTATCCACCAATTGCAAATCCCAGTCGTTGTCGATCGTCTTTTTCGAGTCGCGGTCGATATGGGGGGTCGTCAGGTATTTGTCTACGCGGTCGTGGCGCCAGGTGTGGCTGGCAATCACGTGACCTTCATCCGATAGCTGGCGGATCTGCTCTTTGGTCATGTACCGCGGTCGGTTGATGGAAATGGTCATGATGAAATAAACCGCCTTGAAGTTGTATTTGTCCATTTCCGGCTTGGCAATGGAAAACTGCTCTTCGTCGGTGTCGTCAAACGTGATCATGAACGGTTTGGGAGGAAGCGGTGCGCCATAAACCAGGTAATTATAGAGCTGGTCGGGCAGAACAGAATGATAGCCACTGTCTGCAAGGATTTTCATCTGGGCTTTAAACGATGCCGGTGTCACTTCGTAACCGCTACTGGCACGGGCGGGCATTTGCAGTTCGCGAATGTGGTGGTAGCAGAGGATCGGCACCTGTGGCCGGGCCATGATGGTGGCAGCATCGGCCGGTTTTTGGTTGGCGTAAGAGGTGGTATCGACAGCCGTGCTGTCTTTACCCGGAGCGGACGCTGTTTTTTTCGTCGCGATACCTGTCGTATTTGAATTGGTACAGGCAGTCAGGTAAAGCGCTGCGAACAACAGAAAATAGTTTTTCATACTGTGCATTGGTTAAGCCGCAAAAATGCCGTGAAAAGCGGAGAAACCGAATTTTTTTTAGCCGGAATGGTATGATTTAGCGATGTTTTTGCACACCCACTTGCCGGCAGTAGGCAAGCACGGGACAAGTGGAGCAAAATGGGGCGTGTAAAACGCAGATATGCTTTCCAAACGGCATGAGAAGGCGGTTCACATCGATCCACTTTTTTTCCGGTACAATCGCCTCGAGGGCCTCCATTGTAGCTTCGGGGGTCCGGGTTTCTACCAACCCCCAGCGGTTGACGACCCGGTGCACGTGCACGTCAACGCTGATGCCCGCCGCTCCCGTTGCCACGCCAAGGGCAAGCTTTGCACATTTCGGCCCCACGCCTTTTAGTCCTGTGAGTACCGTGTAATCTGCCGGCAGCTCTCCCCCATATTGCTCGATCGCAACGTTTGCAATACCCAGCATGGTATGGACCTTTTGCCCGGGAAATTGCGAACCGGTAAGAATCTTTTCCAGTTCGCCGGGAGACATTTCCGCTAAGGCTTCCGGTGTGCGGGCCCTGGCAAATAGCTTTTCCGAAAGCGGTATTGTGGTTTCGTCCAGCGTACGAATAGAAATGATGCAGGAGATCAACTGTTCAAACAGGGAGGTGTAGCCCCTTTGGTAGAGCTCAAACATCGCTGCTTTGGGAAAGGGTTGAATGGCTTTTTCAATCCGGCGCAGCATATCTGCCAGAGCAAAGGGCTTTTTCATGAGTTTATCTTTTGGAGCAGGTCATCTAGAAGTGCGACCTGTGCTGGGTTAATCTTTTCCTTGGCGTCGGCAATGCTGAACCAAGCCGCTTTGTCCACTTCGGGAATCGAAATCCATTTTCCCGATTTAGAGGGATATTCCAGCCGGAATGTATTGGACACGATGTTTTCGTGATCGACTTCTCCCTCTACCGCCCAGGCATATACCAGCTTGCCGCTTTTCTGCTGCACGGTTTTCAGTTCAACAAATTGCCCAGTCACTTCCTGCCCCGTTTCTTCCCTAAATTCACGACGGGCAGCCTGCAACGGCTCTTCACTGTCGTTGAATTCTCCCTTCGGAATGCTCCAGGCACCAGTTTCCTTTCCTTTCCAAAACGGACCACCCGGGTGTACCAGGAAAACTTCCACCGCCTTGTTCTTCTTTCGGTACACCAGCAGCCCTGCACTCTTTCGCGTTGTCATTTTTAAGGCTCGTTAATCGGTTGGTCGCTGGCCTGCGAAGGATCGCCGTCCACTTTGCCTTTGGCTCTTTGCGTGTCGGCCACCACATTTTCAACTCGTCCTTCATTTTCTTCTTCACCGGGTGCTTTGTCTACGCCCTGCCGGTCGCGGTGCGGCCCTGCCATCTGGCTGGGATTGTTCACCTTCTTTGTTTTGTCGTTTTCCATTTTAACGTATTTGCCCAAATCACTGACAATTTTATGCCACGGCCCATGGCTGAGAATGGCACTCTTTTTATGCCCTGCTGCAGAAAACGATTTATGGACCTGACTCAAATCTGGGGGATCAAAGAAGAAATCAGCCTGGGCGAAACCGTTGCCCGGGCGGCCGTCATGTTCATCCTGATGATCATCATGATCCGCCTTTCGGGCATGCGTTCCTTCGGCAAAGGCGACGTGTTTGATAACATTCTGACAATTCTTTTGGGTGCGGTACTGGCCCGCGGCATTGTTGGTGCAACGCCATTTCTTTCGGCAGTTGCCGGCGGTGTAACCATCATGGTCATTCACAATATACTTTCCAACCTTTCTTTTTGGTATAAATGGATCGGCCGCGTGGTTAAGGGAAAAAGTTTTATTCTTTACGGCAATGGCCAGTTCAACCGTAAGAACATGAGGCGCACCAATATAACTGAGCATGACATTCTTGAGCAATTGCGGTTAAGCCTGCATATCAACTCGCTGGAGGAAGTGGAAGAGATCTATTTCGAGCGAACCGGCAGGGTGAGCTTCGTAAAGAAACGAACCGGCTGATACCGGGTTGTCTGCACAACAACTTCCCTTTAATTTCCGCTTGCAGCTACCTTATCCTTCCATCGAAGGATTGGTTTTCGTTTCGGTTAAAATGTAGAATGGCAGTGGTGGGTTATGTTCGGCCGACAGTCGCCTGTTACTGTTTTCTACGCAACAATCCAAGATCTTTAACCGCCGGCTTATCTTCGCCAAAAATTTTGCATGAGCGCTAACGCACCGGAAGTCAAACGCATTACGACCCATACGCTTCAGCGAATGAAAGCATCGGGAACCAAAATCTCCATGCTGACGGCCTATGATTTTTCCTTCGCTTCCCTGTTTGATGCGGCCGGCATCGATGTCATTCTCGTTGGCGACTCCGCGTCGAACGTCATGGCGGGACATGAAACCACCCTGCCCATTACACTCGACCAAATGATTTACCACGCTTCTTCGGTTATCCGCGGTGCAAAACGAAGCCTCGTAGTTGTGGATTTGCCGTTTGGCTCCTACCAGTCCAACGGTGACATTGCCCTCGCGTCCGCCATCCGGATCATGAAAGAAACCGGTGCACATGCCATCAAGCTGGAAGGCGGGGAAGAAGTGGTCGAGTCCATAAGGAGAATCATTAGCGCCGGAATTCCGGTGATTGGCCACCTCGGCTTGACGCCCCAATCCATTTATAAATTCGGTACCTACAGTGTCCGGGCCAAAGAAGAAGCAGAGGCGGCCAAGTTGCGCTCCGATGCTAAAAAGCTGGAGGAGGCCGGGTGCTTTGCCCTCGTGCTGGAAAAAATTCCGGCAGCACTAGCAAAGGATGTCTCGGTTTCTCTTTCGATCCCAACCATCGGCATTGGTGCCGGACCCCATTGCGACGGCCAGGTATTGGTGATGCACGACATGCTGGGCATCAATACCGAATTCAAGCCCCGTTTTTTGCGTCAGTACCTGAACCTGCATCCGCAGATAACGGCTGCCGTACAGCAGTACATTGCCGATGTTCGGAGCAACGATTTTCCTAATGAGTCCGAATCATATTAGGCGTTGCGTTGCTGGAAATGTACAGATATCCATGTGCAGTGAAATTTTTGTTGTTGCTTGTTGAAGGTTTATTGCCAATTGTTTACACCCGGTTGTCTGCTCCATTACGCAGGCTCCGGACTTGTTCAATGGCACCCTCACCTATTTTTGCCACCAATTTTTATGGCTATGAGAAACAGAATTATTGCCGGAACCGTACTGCTTGCGTTCGGTGCGAAACCTGGATTTGCCCAGCAAACTGACCTCGACCCCGTGACTGTCACAGCGTCGATGAATCCCATCAAAGCGTCCCAAACCGGGCGGAACCTGGTTGTCATTAAGGGTGAAAAATTTGCGGCGCTTCCCGTTCATTCCGTCGACGAATTATTGCGATATGTTCCTGGCGTAGAAGTGCAGGCCCGCGGACCCATGGGTGCCCAAAGCGATATCGTTTTGCGTGGCGGTACGTTTCAGCAAGTGCTGGTCATCATTGATGGTGTGCGGGTCAACGATCCCAATACCGGCCACTTCACTTCTTATATTCCCATTGCTCCCGGCGAGATTGATCGCATTGAAGTTTTGAAAGGGGCTTCTTCCGCCTTATACGGCTCGGAAGCAGTGGGTGGCGTGGTTAATATCATCACAAAAACTTTTGCAACGAAACCGGCCGTTAAAACGGTAGAGGCTGCCGCTCAACTGACCGCCGGCGAATATGCGCTGCTGGGTGCCAATGCGGGTTTCTATGCTTCAAACGGAAAAACGTCTTTCGGAGCCGGTATCTTGTCGAACAACACGGACGGGCAACCCCAACGGGGTATCCGTGGCTTTGTGCATGCGAATACAGTTTCGGCATCGGTCAGTCATCGTTTCAATGAGCGATGGAGCCTGGCCCTCCGCTCCTCCTTTGATAAACGCAGGTTCGCAGCGCAAAACTTTTATACCAATTTTGCTTCCGACACGGCCCAGGAAACCGTGCAGACCATCTGGAACCAACTGCAGCTTTCCCGCAACACCGATAAAAATACCCTGCGCTTCCAGGCAGGCTACAAGAATTTGACCGACAGTTTTGCTTTTAATCCACGCAGCGCCACCAACCAGAGCAAGAGCAACCTGTGGCAGGCACTGGTAAGTGATGAAATTCGTCTTTCGGGTCAAACCGTGCTCTCCACCGGTTTGCAGTACATCAACAAGAATATCTCCTCCAACGACCGAGGCAACCACAGCCTCGGCCAGGCCGCCGCCTTCCTTGTCTGGAACCAGCGACTCAATGAAAACCTTTTCATCACACCGGCTGCAAGGATGGAATGGAACGAACGGAGCGGGTGGGAATTTGTACCACAGGTGAATCTCTCCTACCGCGTCGATGCCCTACAAATTCGCGGCAGCGCCGGCAAAACCATACGCGATGCCGATTTTACGGAACGTTTCAACAATTACAACAAAGCTTTTGTGGCCAGCGGACGAATTGGCAACCCGGATTTAGGACAGGAACGTTCATTTACCTACGAGGCCGGGGCCGACTATCTTTTCAGTAACAGCCTGAAACTGTCAGCCACGTTCTTCCAGCGCTTACACAAAGACCTGATTGATTACGTCAGCACACCTTATCTCCTGATGCCGCGAAAAGTGAATCTTTCTCCCACAGGCACCTACCTGTTGGCGGAAAATATTGCGGATGTCACAACGACAGGTGTGGAAACCGATGTTCAGTTCAGCAAGACGCTATCTGCAAACAGCGGCGTGTGGGCAACGCTTGGCTTTACCTGGCTGCAAAGTGACACGAAGACCGGTACACCTTCGCTTTACCTTTCCTCGCATGCCAGGTACCTGGGTAATTTGAATGTACAGTACACGCACCGGCTATTCTCTCTTTCGGTCAGCGGGCTTTATAAACAAAGACAATCGCAAAAGGATCCGTCGCCAGTAATTGCCAGGGTTTCCAGGGATTATTTTGTCGTCAATGCGAAAGGCGAAGCCTTTCTGTGGAAAAAGAATGTCAGCGCCTTTGTCGAAGTGGACAACCTCACCGACCGGTCGTACACCGACCTGTTGGGTGCGCAAATGCCCGGCCGGTGGCTGATGGCCGGAATCAAAATATCTTTAACCAAATAGAACAATGAAGCTGAGGGAAGTTGGCACTGTTCAATGTTGCCTGTCCTTGAGAAAGTAAATGAAACATAGGGCGGAGGATACTCTTTTATACTTTACAAATTTTAATCAGTTAATGATGCAGGATATTTTAGACCAACTCGGAATCAGGCAAAGCAACGGCGGCACTGCGACCGGCCAAAAATGGATCGGCAGCAAGGGAAAGGTGATTGCATCCTTTTCTCCTGTCGACGGGAAAAAAATCGCAGAGGTGGTAGGCACTGACGAAGCGGCGTATGATCAAGTCATCAAAAAAGCCTCTGAAGCCTTCCTGGAATGGCGCCTGTGGCCGTCGCCAAAACGGGGTGACGTCGTGCGGCAGTTTGCCGAGGCCCTTCGCAAATACAAGGAGCCACTTGGAAAACTGGTTTCGTACGAAATGGGCAAAAGCCTGCAGGAAGGTCTCGGTGAGGTGCAGGAAATGATCGATATCTGTGATTTTGCAGTTGGTTTGTCCCGCCAGTTACACGGGCTAACGATGCACAGTGAACGTCCCGGTCACCGCATGTACGAGCAGTGGCACCCACTGGGAATCGTTGGAATTATTTCAGCATTCAATTTCCCGGTAGCTGTGTGGAGCTGGAACACGGCCCTGGCCTGGGTTTGCGGCGATGTTTGCGTGTGGAAGCCATCGGAGAAAACACCACTTTGTGCCATTGCCTGCCAAAACATCATTGCAGACGTGTTTGCAGCGAATGGTGTACCCGAAGGCGTTTGCGGCCTGGTGATCGGTGAACGGGAAATCGGGGAACGTCTCGCTGCCGACACCCGGGTACCGCTGGTGTCGGCTACCGGTTCTACCCGGATGGGCAAAGCCGTTGGGGCGGCTGTTGGTGCACGGCTTGGGCGGTCGCTTCTGGAACTGGGTGGCAACAATGCCATTATCATTTCCAAAGACGCCGACCTCGAAATGGCCCTTGTCGGTTGTGTATTCGGGGCAGTAGGGACAGCCGGGCAGCGTTGTACCTCTACCCGCCGACTGATCATTCACGAGGATGTGTACGATGCCTTTCGCGACAAGCTGGTAAATGCATACAAACAATTGCGCATTGGTGATCCGCTCGATGAAGCCAATCACGTAGGGCCGCTCATCGACAAGGGTGCCGTGGCAATGTACTCTGCGGCCATCGAAAAATGCAAGTCCGAAGGCGGTCAGTTTGTGGTGGAAGGCGGCGTTTTGGAGGGCAAGGGTTATGAAAGCGGCTGTTACGTAAAACCCTGCATAGCCGAAGTGCAGCCCCACTACGAGATCGTTTGCCACGAAACGTTTGCGCCCATTCTTTACCTGATGAAATACAAAATGCTGGAGGAGGCCATTGCCATTCAGAACGGTGTGCCGCAAGGTTTGTCATCGTCGATCATGACCCTGAATCTCCGGGAAGCCGAAACA
Source organism: Flavisolibacter nicotianae (assembly GCF_003628535.1). Lineage (GTDB taxonomy): Bacteria > Bacteroidota > Bacteroidia > Chitinophagales > Chitinophagaceae > Flavisolibacter > Flavisolibacter nicotianae. Next base: position 127,794 of record NZ_RBCI01000004.1, on the reverse strand, counting down.
TTTCTTTCATCTGCCGGCAGCGATTGCGGGATTGCCAACGTCAACATTGGCACGTCGGGTGCCGAAATCGGCGGCGCTTTCGGTGGGGAAAAAGAAACAGGTGGCGGCCGGGAAAGCGGTTCGGATGCCTGGCGTATTTATATGCGGCGGCAGACAAACACCATCAACTACAGCACGAAATTACCGCTGGCCCAAGGCATCAAATTTGACTTATAACAAATCAGGCTTTTTTAAAAAAAGTGCCCATTCCTTCGCGATGGGCACTTTTTCGTTGCCGGAGATTATTTCATCCGCTCATAAGTTTCTACCAGTTTGCTGCCGTCCGGCCAGGTAATGGTTTGTTCATAGCTATCCTTTCCCAGGAATTTTATTTTGACCGTAACAGGTTGGCCTACCAGTGCCGATGTGAACGTCGAACTGCTTGTCAATTCCGTGACTTCATCCGGCCGGGGCATGTCAAATGTCCCATAGCCATAAAACGAAAGCAGTTTGCCACTGCTGTCTTTCGACGTATTGGCCCACATATAATGCCCTGACTCATAGATTTTATATTGCGTAGGATGGTCATCAGCCATGGTTTTTCCATCTGGTGAAATGGTGACGTTTCTGACCTGCTTCCAGGCGCCGTCCAGCGGCGTCTTCATGGCCTTGCTTGCATTTTTATAATCTTCTGTCAGGATGTAATGTTTGGCAGGGTCGCTTCCCGGGAAATCAATGACCTGCGAATAACCATCGGGCCGTTTGGTGATGGCCAGTTGATAGGTGCCGTTGACCGGGCCGGACGATCCATAAAACATATTTTCAATTACCTGTCCGTTTTCGATTTTATAGGTACCGATTCCAAACTCCGCCAGCGAGTCGGTTTCGGACCGGCGATGGGCATACATGATGTATTTATCCGTGTAAATCTTATCCTGCTGCACATTTAATGTGCTAAGCCCCTTTCCCGAATCCAGGGTTTGTTTTTGCATGGTGTAAGAGCCCCGCATGTTCAGCCCGGCCGGCTGCTTTACCTGAACTGCCTGGCCGGCAGCATACAGGGAGGTTAGAAGGAAAAATGGCAGAATGATTGGTGTGCTTCGACTTTTCATTTGTTTGCGTTTTAGGTGGAGTAATGGCACAATGAAAAGTTATCACGAAATACAGAAGTGGTTTTGATGGGGACATTGGCTGGTTTAAAATAATAAATGAATCCGACAAGTCAAACGCATTTGTGGATTTTTAAACCAGGGTGACTGTCTCAATTCAGCTCTTCTTTTAAAGAGACTGTGGGTACATGTAGGCATACATCCGGCTTGCCGTAAAGGGGCAAAATCGTTTTGCAATAAAAAAGGCCTTCCAACTGGAAGGCCAAGCAGAAATGATCACTACAAACAATTATTTTTTTACGAAAAGGTCATTGACCATTTGTTCGTTCAGGTATTTGACAGGATCACCGTTGATATTGTGGTAAACCATGCTAATGAAAATGGTCTCCGTAGCGCTGATAATAGCGATCACGATAAATGCTCCCAGCACAGCCAGCACAACGCCGGCAATGAAGTGGATCGCCAACCCTAGAAAGAAAAGGGGAAGAGCCACCAGCAGGATGCCGACAAATTGAACCAACCCAAGGCTGAAGGTACCGGCAAGGCTTTCGCCCCATTTTTGCTTGACAAGTTGTGAAGAGCGCTTGAAGGCTGCAATTGGTCCCAATCCCTCATATGCGATGATCGGAACAACAAAAAAGACAGCGATATTCCAAACGATCCCGATGATGCCCGTGATGATCTTGCCAATGATGCCTGCATTTTCCTGGATAGCTTTGAGGATGGTTCCGACGGTAGCGGCAAATACGGCCCAGGAGAATATCACGCCAATGCGACTCAGGCTGAATTTCAGACCCTTTTCAATGGTAACTTCTTCGCCCTGGAAATACAACCGTGTACAGTGAATGAGCGCCATGTTGAAAAACACCACTACGAAATAATTAATCAAATAAAAGCAAAAAAGTAGCAGGTAACCTGTCAAACCATCGGTATTCAGGTTGTCCAGGTCCCAGCCCACCATGGCCAGAACGCCGGTATAAAAAACACCCATTACCAGGATAAGCGAGATGGCCGACAAAACAGGGAATGCAAGTAATTGCTTGTTTTCGTTCAAGACCTTAAAAGAGCGCAAGGAAATTTTCCAGCCGTTGGAGAGACGTTCAAAAAAACGCATAAGAATTGGTTTTGGTAAAGATTAAATATAAAGAAAGGTAATTAAATTTTTATGGATTGTACTGCCGTAGAAATGCGTCAATTTTTTCGTAAGTGTCCGTAAGGCTTACACCCTCCCATCCATGTCCTTCCGCCGGGTAAACGACCAGTTGCGCAGGCACTTTTAGCGCATCGAGTTTCGCTTTCAGCGAACTGCTTTGCGAAAGTGGCACCAAGGGGTCCTGCCCGCCGTGGAAGACGAGGGTCGGCGGACTTTGTGCCGTTACGTAATTAATGGGACTAGAACTTTGGTACAATGAAGCGTTAGTTGTGGGTGTTCCACCGAGCAGGTCCTGCATGGTCGATTTGACGATTGGCTCGGTCAGGCTGTTGTAGAATGCTGTCAGGTCTGACGGCCCAAACATGTCTACGATTGCTTTCAATCGCGGTGTGGCATTTTTGTAGCCCTGCAAAAGGGCCAGGTGGCTACCGGCCGAAGCACCTAGCACCACGATCTTTGTTTGATTAAAACCGTAGTCTGAAACCTTTGAAAGGATAAAGTCAAATGCCGCCTTCACATCGTTTTCCTGTGTGGGAAAAAGATTGGTTGCTGGAAATGCCGCGAGGCGGTAATTGATATTGAAAACTGCGTAATCAGGCAGGCGTTGTTTCAGGATGCTGATGAACTCATTGAAATCGGTTTTGTCGCCGCTTGTCCAGGCGCCGCCATGGATCAATACCAGCGCCCTTGTACTGGTCGTGTTATGGTTGGCGGGTAGATAAATGTCCATCCGCTGCTGCCCGTCATTTCCGTAGGACACATTTTGCAGGACCTTCTCCCCTGTTTCTACCGTATTGCCTGTTGTTTCTTTTTGGCAGGAAACAAAGACGACCAACAGAAAAAATAACGTATAAAACTGTTTCATCGTATTCGATAAGAAAAGCATCCGAAAGGTGCCCGGGTATTTTGCTAAAGACGAATATACCGAAAACTTATTGTGCGTATGTTGTTAACCCTGCCGATGGAAGAGTCGGTTTGTAACAGCAAAAAACCTGTTCGCAGGGAACAGGTTTTCCGTCTCAAGTGGAAAAGAGATATTGGGATATTGCAGTATTGAGATATTTTTTGTCGTCACCATCTGCCGATCAAAATATCGCTATACCCGCTTATAGCGCCAATTTGATGTTCAGTTCATCCAACTGTTTCTGATCGATGCCGGCTGGGGCGTCGAGCATAACATCCCTGCCGCTGTTATTCTTTGGAAAGGCAATAAAATCACGGATGCTTTCGCTGCCGCCAAGGATGGCGCAGAGTCGGTCAAAGCCAAACGCGATGCCTCCGTGCGGCGGGGCACCGTATTCAAAAGCTCCAAGCAGGAAGCCGAATTTGTGTTGCGCTTCCTCCTGGGTCATACCAAGGGCGGCAAACATTTTCTCCTGCAATTCCCGCTGGAAGATCCGGATTGAACCGCCGCCGATCTCGTTTCCGTTCAACACCATGTCGTATGCATTGGCTTTGATATTGGCATACGGGTGTTTCAGGTACTCGGCCGCGTTTTCAATTACCGGGTCATTGCCGATCATCGTCTCGATTTGCGAAGGTTTCGGCGAGGTGAACGGGTGGTGACGGGCAACCCAGCGGTTTTCCTCTTCCGCATACTCGAACAGCGGGAAGTCCAAGACCCACAAAAGGCGGAACTCGTCTTTCTTGCGCAATCCGAGCCGCTCGCCCAGTTCGAGACGCAATTCTGCAATGGCTTTGCGGGTGCGTTCTTCAGCGCCGGCAAGCACCAGGATCAGGTCACCCGGTTTGGCATTTACGTACTTTGCAATCTCCTGCAAAGCCGCTTCAGTAAAAAATTTATCGACGCTGCTTTTCAAACTGCCGTCGCTGTTGTACTTAATGTTAACGAGGCCCTGCATACCGATCTGCGGACGCTTTACCCAATCGGTCAATTCGTCCAGTTGTTTGCGGGTGTACTCGGCCGCTCCCGGTACGGCAATCGCCACAACCGTTTCTGCATTGTCAAATACACCAAAACCTGTAGACCCGGCAATTGGCGACGCAGCCACAGCCGCCTGTTTTTCGTCAAAAACCGTGGCCGGTATTTTCAGGTTGGCCACCTTCATGCCGAAGCGGATATCGGGTTTGTCGATACCATAATGAAACATGACATCTTCCCAGGTCATGCGCTCTACAGCATCGGTATAGTCAATCCCTTTTACCTGTTTAAAAATGAATTTGATCAGGCCCTCAAACATGTTCAAAATATCATCCTGTTCCACGAAGGCCATCTCGCAGTCGATCTGCGTGAACTCCGGCTGACGGTCGGCCCGCAGGTCTTCATCACGGAAACATTTTACGATCTGGTAATAGCGGTCGTACCCACTGACCATCAGCAGTTGCTTAAAGGTTTGGGGCGATTGCGGCAAGGCGTAAAACTCACCGGGGTTCATCCGTGAAGGCACAACAAAATCCCTGGCGCCTTCGGGGGTGGACTTGATCAAAAACGGCGTCTCGATGTCCATAAAACCATTCTGGTGCAAGTACTCCCTCGTGGCCCGATTTACAGCGTAGCGGAGTTCGATGTTGCGCTTTACGGCACCACGACGCAGGTCGAGGTAACGGTAACGCATACGTAAATCATCGCCACCATCGGTGTCGTCCTGGATGGTGAACGGCGGAATCGCTGATTTATTTAAAACCGAAAAGGACGAAATCCTGATTTCAACCTCCCCGGTTGGGAGTTGCAGGTTTTTGTTGCTCCGTTCAATGACAGTGCCCGAGGCCTGGAGCACAAATTCGCGACCGAGCGGCGCTGCTTCCAGCTGCTCGTTCAGGTCTTCGCCAAACAACAATTGCGTGATGCCGTAGCGGTCGCGCAAATCAATAAAAGTGATGGAACCGAATTTCCGGACGGTTTGCACCCATCCTGCCAGTGTTACTTCCGAACCGACATCTTTCAACCGCAGTTCACCACACGTATGTGTACGATACATAAACAAAATTTGAGCGGCAAAGATAGAGGGTTTGGGTTTTGCTGACAGGTGTGCCGTGAGAATCGTTCTGTGCGTTGACCCGGGATGTCGGTCTGTCAACTGTGCCGGCTGCAATGCTATTTATCTTTTGTTTATTTTGGACCCAATGCTTCAGTTCAAGACGATCATTCAAAAATTTGACAAGCAGGGTGAAAAAACCGGCTGGACCTATATTGCTATTTCACGGGAGCAGGCGACTGCCTTAAATCCCAACGTAAAAACTTCTTTCCGGGTTAAGGGTACCTTGGACCAATATGCCATTGAAAAACTGGCGCTTTTACCGATGGGCGATGGGTCTTTTATCATGCCACTCAATGCCGCTACCCGAAAAGGTATTCGAAAAGCAAAAGGCGCAGAAGTGTTTGTTCGTTTGAAAATAGACAGCGATCCAATTCAACTGGATGCGGATTTCCTGGAATGCCTGCAGGACGAGCCGCTTGCCGTCAAAATGTTTGAAAGTCTCCCCAAAGGGCATCGCAACTATTTTTCGCACTGGATCGAGTCGGCCAAAACCACTTCCACCAAGGCAAAGCGAATCGCCATGGCCGTTGATGCGCTGGCTAGAGGAATGGGATTCCCGCAGATGATGCGGGCCCGCAAGCAACAGAAGGAAGACCTGGGTTTTTGATTATTCGTCGTTGCTCAGGGTGTCGTCGATTTCCGTATCGCCTCGTTTCCCGTCCAGTTGTTCCTTCATCCTGTCGATGTCCGTTTTGCGCAGGTCATCGTTCGACACATCAATCGTTGTATCTTTTGTTGGATCTACACTCTGGTCGTGCCGGTGCTCTTCGGGGGTTTGCAGGGTACTTCCCGGGGCGCCGTAAATCTTCAATTCCTCTTCTTCTCCCCTTTTTTGATTTTTGTCATTAGTGTTCATGGCACTGTATTTTAAAAAAACGAATGATACTTCGGATGGTATTCTGTTGACTACAATATCCGGACTGGTTTTTCTGCCGTTAGGTTTCAGCGGTCTTACGCATCTTCGCCGCTGGTCACTTCTCCACTATGAGTCGTCGGTGTGTTTTCGGCAGTCTGGCTTTTGGCCGCATCGACATTTTTGGCTCGTGATTCCGGCTCCCGCATCGGTATGTTGATTTGTTCGCCATCGGGTTGTTGCACAAAAACGTGGCTTTGTTTTTTAGCGTCCGTGTCTTGTTGTTGCGGTTTCATAGCTCAATTTGAGAGAACAGCAGAAATGTTGTGCCACAGCCGTCTCTTTCCTTTCTTTGCAAAACCCTTCAATTATTAAAAATGATCAAATGCCAACCAAACATCTTTTTATCAAAGGCCGGGTGCAAGGCGTTTTTTTCCGGGCATCGGCAAAAGAGGCGGCAGAAACATTGGGGGTGACTGGCTGGGTAAAAAATACAGTTGATGGCGATGTGGAAGTTCTGGCCACAGGAACTGAAGATCAATTGGCGGCCTTTTCTGACTGGTGCCGCCAGGGCCCACCGCGGTCGATCGTTTCGTCCGTCATTATCGAGGAGGTGGAAGAAAAAACATTTACGGATTTTAAAATTCTTCGCGGCTAAATGATGCTGTCTCAACCCAATTTAAAGCTGTGCTCGCTTGCTCAATCTGGCCGCATTGTGTAGTTGAGTATAGCAAAAATTACCCATCAATTTACCCCGCCAGCTTTAAAAATCTGCGGCATCATTTTGTTGGGTCCACTACTGTACAGCATCATTTGTTAACCTTTCTAAATTCTGAGTGTATGGCAGAAAGAGGTCAAACCGAAAACCAGGGCCGGATGGACCAGGACAGCCGTGGTATGGGTTCTATGAACAATCCGCAACAAGGAGAAATGTCAAGAATGAGTAATGACATGTCAGGCATGGACCGCGATGATTCCGGTCGCAAAACGTCAAACCGTGGCTTTGCCGCTATGGATCCCGACAAACAAAAACGAATCGCCAGCGAAGGTGGTCGTGCGGCGCACCGCCAGGGTGTTGCCCACGAATGGAGTCGTGACGAGGCGAGAGAAGCTGGGCGTAAGGGGGGGCAAATCGTCAGCCGAAACCGCGAACACATGAGTGAGATCGGTCGGAAAGGTGGACAGAGTTCCGGTCAACGCCGTCAACGTTCTAACGGAGAGTCAGAATAAAAAGAAGGGTCGGTGAACAGCAGGCTTGCCGGTCGTTCACAGACCCTTTTCATTCTCATTCGTCAAACCGCTTATCCGCTTTCTTATCTTCTTCGGTCGTATCCCTGAAGTTATCCGACGTTGTACGGGTGATGTTTTCATTTGCATTGTCCGTATCGGAAGTACTCATGGTGCTGGCACCCTGCCGGGCATCTTCGTCCCGAAGATTGGGATCATTGTTACGGCCTTCTTCCGTTGGCCGGTTGCGGGTGATGTCTTTTTCGTCCTGCATACTGTTTTTTCCCGGTATGGTAAAAACGGTATGCCACTGCCCTAAGCATTCAAATTTTCAAAATCAAATTGATTGGCCTGTTGCCTGGCAGCGAAAGCGGCGGGATCGCCGTATGGACCCAGGTAGGCAGCAGAGCCAAATGCCAGCACTGGGTAAAAAGCAATTGGCAGGAACAAAAGTCCCAACGTAAATCCAACTCCTTTCCCAAAGCTTTTGGAAAGCAGGTGAACCGACTTAATTGCCACGTAAATATTCACAAAGGGAACGAGCAGTAAGAAAAGCCACCAGCCTGGCTTTCCAACCACTTTGAGCAGCGTGTATACATTGTAGATGGGAACGATAGCTGCCCATCCCGGTTTGCCCGCCTTGCTAAAAATTTTCCATTGTGCAATCATCCCGATAATCCCGAAAATCAGCGCTACGGCAAGGATCGCATAAATCGTAGAGGGGTCTAGAACACGCTCATAAGCGTTGTAATTTTCTTCCATAATGTTTTTACATTGTTTTGGTTGTGAATGAACACAAGATTACTCTTTTACCACTACATTCGCAAAAATTCTAAAATAACCTTCATCCATTTTCTATGGTTAAAATCACTGCGTTAGCGAGTCTGGGTTTTTCCCTGCTTCTACTGAGCTGCAGTAACGACAAAGCAGCCAGTACAACCGGGTCGAAAGATTCCACGACAACCAAAACAGAAGCCCAAACCGGCAGCGGCAGTACAGCCAGCAGCGGCACGCTGGACACGGCCCGTTACAACAAATTAATGAATTACCTGGCTGGTGGTGACACCAGTGGTCGCTGGCCGGTAAAAAACGCCCCGCTGCCCCTGCCCGGCGCCATTCTGCCCTTTAACAGGGTGGTTGCCTATTACGGCAACCTTTACTCCAACCGCATGGGCGCCCTGGGTAAATGGCCCAAGAAGGAAATGATCCCCCGCCTGCTGGACGAAGTAAAAAAATGGAACGAGGCCGATACAGTGATTAAATCGATTCCCTGTCTCCACTACATTGCCGTCACAGCACAGGGTGCACCGGGCAAAGACGGAAAATTCCGTTACCGCATGCCACAGGGCCAGGTCGATACCATTCTGAACTGGGCGAAAGAGATCAATGCGATTGTATTTATCGATATCCAGATTGGACTGAGTGAACTGCAGTCGGAAGTTCCGTATTGGGAAAAATACTTGTCCATGCCCAATGTGCATCTGGCCATCGACCCTGAGTTTGCGATGAACGGCAAGGGCGGTAAAAAGCCCGGGACCGTGATCGGCACCATGGCTGCCAGCGACATCAACTGGGTAGGCGATTACCTCGTTAACCTGGTGAAGAAAAACAATTTGCCTCCCAAGATCTTCATGATCCACCGCTTTACGCAGGGCATGGTTCCGGAAGCGGAAAAAATTAAACTCCATCCCGAACTGCAGGTTGTGATGGATATGGACGGCTGGGGACCCCCGGACCTGAAGAAAGGCAGCTACCGTTACTGGATCAATGAAAAGCCGGTGCAGTTTACCGGGTTCAAATTGTTCTATGTAAACGATACCGAGAAAAGCGGTCAAAAGGAAATGATGTCAAGAGAGCAGGTGCTGAGCCTCAAACCCAAACCGGTTTATATTCAGTACCAGTAGGCCTTGCCCCGCCCTCTTCTGAAAGAGAATGAGCACCGAAGCAAAGACCTTTACTTTTACAATACTACAAAGCCCCCATCATTCGCAATGATGGGGGCTTTGTTCTTTTACCCCGCTGGGCATCCGGCCAGTAGAAAAAGAATGGAGGAGAGAACAAAACACCGTAGGTACGATTGGCTCAATAACCGGCGGTACAAGATTGAGATAGATTTCAACGCAAATTCGGGAACGTTCAGAACGCTATTGGGTAAAAAACACCGTGTTTAAAAGGCCTTTGTGCGGGGGCGATTTCCCTCTTAAATGATCGGGGGGGCTTTAACATTCTTCTTATTCTTTTCCCTTTAATTTAGTCGCTTCCCTATTTTTGCACGGCTTCTTCCAAACCGGGAAGCCGTTAAACGACTAACCACCTTTATGAACTTTAGAAAAGTCAACAACATTACCGGTTGGGTAGTGTGCGCCATTGCCTCTCTTGTGTACATTTTAACGGCGGAAAAGGCCGGCTCGTTTTGGGATTGCGGCGAGTTTGTTTCGGCCGCCTACAAAGTGCAAATGCCGCATCCGCCCGGTGCACCGTTGTTCGTTTTGCTGGGACGGTTCTTTATTGTTCTTTTCGGCGATAACGCCGCCACTGCCGCAAAAGCGGTCAACATCATGAATGCTTTGGCTAGTGGCTTTACCATCCTTTTCCTTTTCTGGACGATCACGCATTTTGCCCGCAAGCTCACGGTTGGTTTTCGCGAAGAACCTGCCGGCGGACAATTACTCACCATCATGGGAGCCGGCATTGTTGGTTCGCTTGCCTATACGTTTTCCGATTCGTTTTGGTTCAGCGCTGTTGAAGGCGAAGTCTATGCTTTTTCATCGCTTTTCACTGCACTGGCTTTTTGGCTGATCCTTAAATGGGAACGTGCCGACATTGAAGCCGGCACCAACGCCGCAGCCCGTGCCCGTGCCGACCGTTGGATCGTGTTGTTATTCTTTACGCTGGGACTTTCCATCGGCATCCACCTTTTGGGACTGTTGACCATTCCCGCCGTCGTGATGGTGTATTATTTCCGTCGGTATACCTATAGCCGCTGGGGAGCCATCTGGGCATTTATCATTGGCTGCATTATCACGGGCCTGGTGCAGGTGGTGGTCATTCAGTATTCGGTAAAAATTGCCGGTAGCTTCGATATCTTTTTTGTCGACTCAATGCACCTGCCCTTCTTTTCAGGCTTTATTTTCTTTTTTGTACTGCTCGGCTTCCTGCTTTGGATCGGCCTGCGTTATGCGAACCGCAAACATTTGCCGCTGATGCGCCTGGGCATCTGGAGCTTTATCTTCATCATGCTGGGGTATTCATCGTATATCACCCCGCTCGAACGCTCCAATGCCAACCCGGCCATTGACATGAACAATGTCGATAACCCGATGAACCTTGTTTACTACCTCGGCCGCGAACAATACGGGTCACAACCCATTTTGCTCGGTCCCCATTTCCTGGCGCAAGGCACACCCGGGGAGCGCAAGACACTGTACTCAAAAGGCAAAAACCCCGAGACCGGTAAGAACGAATACATCAGCTATCCAGCGCCTTCACCGGAAGTGGAATACGATAGCAAAGACATCCAGCTTTTCCCCCGTGTGTGGGACGGAAACGATCCGCGCCATGCCGATTTTTACATTCAATGGTTGAACCTCCCCGTCGTGACAGCCCGTGCCAACAGCTATGTGCAGGCTGTGACGGATGAATCGGTTCAGGTCGTGGAAATCGGCAACAACGGCCAGCAAAGCCAGTACTCCTATAACCTCCCGGATGGCTATGCAGCCCGTGTGCAACGCGGACAGGGTGTGCAGGCCGGTCAGCCGATCGCCGTACAGATACCCACGTTTGCCAACAACCTTGAGTGGTTCTTTACCTACCAGATGGGCTTTATGTACTGGCGCTATTTTATGTGGAATTTTTCCGGCCGGCAGAACGATCTCCAGGGGCTGGGCAATGCCAGGGACGGAAACTGGATCACGGGAATTTCGTTCATTGACAATCTCCGACTGGGCAACCAGGCCAACATTCCCGAAAGCATCCGGACGAACAAGGCCCACAACAGCCTTCTTCTTCTCCCCTTCCTGCTCGGAATTTTTGGATGTATCTATCATTTTTTCCGTGACCGCAAAGACTGGATCGTCACCTTCCTCTTATTTTTCTTTACCGGTGTAGCCATTGTACTTTACCTGAACCAGGCAGGTGCCCAGCCACGTGAACGCGACTATGCCTTCGCCGGCTCGTATTATGTTTTTGCCATCTGGATCGGGTTAGCGGTTATCGGTTTCGCACGGTTGGCCCGCGAAGTAGCCGACAGGGTGACTCTCGTGAACACGCTGATTTATGGCTCGCTCACCACCTTCCTTATTATGGTGCTCGGCGACGCCGCCAATTTCAATACCGGCAAACTGACCGCCGCTTTACTGGGAGCTATTCTTTTTGCCGCTGTATCATTGGCCATAACAATGATTGTACGGACAGCCGGAAAAACAAGTTTCCGCAATGCCGGCATCGCTGCCACGGTGCTTTGCTTGCTGGTGCCGGTACTCATGGGAGCCCAGGAATGGGACGACCATGACCGGAGCCAAAAATTGCTGGCGCCTGACCTGGCAAAGGATTACCTGAATAGCTGTCCGAAGAATGCCATTCTCTTCACATATGGTGATAACGATACCTACCCGCTTTGGTATGCACAGGAAGTGGAAGGCGTTCGTCCCGATATCCGCATTATCAATACCAGCCTTTTGGGAATCGACTGGTATGTAAACCAGTTGCGTTACAAGGTGAACCAGAGCGCCCCGATCGATGTGATCTGGAGCGCCGACCAGGTTCGCGGGCTGGCCTATATCGTTACAGAAGACCGTAATCCAAGGGAAGGTGTGTTTGACCTCCTGGATGTGATGAAAACCATCGGACAGCAAAAACCACGCATTACCAGTTTCCCTGCTGTGCATACCGTCAGCATCCCGGTTGATGCCGCGACGGTGAAGGCCAACGGTGTGGTCACGGCGAAGGATAGTTTGCCAACGCAAATGGTGTTCAACCTGCCGCAGGGCAAAAACTTCTATACACTCGACCAACTGGCTATGTTGAACGTGATTGCTGCGAATGCCTGGAAGCGTCCTATCTGCTTTACGTCTCCGGACAATAGCCTCGGATTTGGTTCCTACCTGCGCCAGCAGGGAATGGTCTTCCAACTGGTGCCGGTTCTTTCGGACAAACCGGGACGCAGCATGGAGGTCGATACAACGAAAAAGCTGCTGACAGAAGTTTTCCGCGCCGGCAATGCCAGCAACGGCAATGTTTATTTTGACGAAGAAAACCGCCGGCACTTGCTTTCGATCCGTTCTACGTACGCACAAGGAGCATCGGCTCTTTCTGATGAAGGCCGTAAGCCAGAAGCGGTTACCGTGCTCGCCAAGGCCGAAAGCCTGATGAACACAAAAGCGTTCCCTTATGCGATGACGGCGTCCACGCAGAACCAGAACAACCATAACCGCACTGGTTTGTTGTATCTGGAAGCAGCCTACAAGGCCGGTTATACCGACCTGGCAGCAAAGGTGAAGACAGCACTTGTAAAAGACCTGAACGACCAGCTGAAATACTACAAGTACCTGCGTGAGTTCAGGGAAGATTATTATTACCAGCTTGCAAGCGACGAGCGGGATGCAGAGGATTTCCTCCAAATCATCAAGCAGTTCGAGCAGGCTTACGAAGGCAAAAAGCCGCCGGTGCAGGAGCTGCCGCAAGGAGCAAAAGCAGCCGACAGCACAAAAAAATAAAAAAACCAAAACCTCTCACCCGCTGAGAGGTTTTTTGTTTAACGACTTTGTGTGAACAAACTGCCCGGAAATGGTGTAGATTGTGAATACGTCAAAAGTGAAACGGCAAACGTTAAACCGTAGAGTTTTTGATATGAAAGCGGCTCATTTTTACGTTTCCCGATTGACGGCTTACTAAATTTTTTAATTATGATTGGTTTTCATTTTACCAAATACGATCCACGGCAAAACGGGAAGTCGAGGTTCGAGCAGTTGCTGGATTTGTTCACCCAGTTGCTGACTTATACCAGTGGTGATGTGGCTGAGGCCTTGCAATGGCTGAACGAACTGGATAAGAAATACGAACTGACCGACGATGAATATGGCATGGGTGATTTCATCGATGAACTGAAAGAGAAGGGTTATATCACCGAAGATGCGCAAAAAGGTGAGATCAAAATTACCTCCAAGACCGAACAAAGCATACGCAAGCGCAGTCTCGAAGAAATATTCGGCAAGTTGAAAAAAACAAAGTCAGGCGATCACCAGACGTTCAAGCCGGGACTGGGCGATGAAATCAGCCCGGACACCCGGCCCTTCCAGTTTGGCGACATGCTGGAACAAATTGATTTCACCGAGTCGATTCGCAATGCGCAAATTAACCACGGCCTCGATACATTTTCGATGAACGAAGATGACCTGCAGATTCGTGAGACCGATTTTAAATCACAGACGTCCACAGTGCTGATGATCGATATTTCGCATTCGATGATCCTTTATGGCGAAGACCGCATCACGCCGGCAAAAAAAGTGGCGATGGCGTTGAGCGAATTGATTACGACCAAATATCCCAAAGACACCCTCGATATCGTGGTTTTTGGAAACGACGCCTGGCCGGTTGAGATCAAAGACCTTCCCTATTTGCAGGTGGGCCCTTACCACACCAATACGGTTGCGGGGCTGGAACTGGCAATGGACATTTTGCGCCGCAGGAAGAATCCCAACAAGCAGATCTTCATGATCACGGACGGCAAGCCAACCTGCCTGAAGATCGGGAAGCGCTATTACAAGAACAGTTTCGGGCTCGACCGCAAAGTCACCAACCGGTGCATCAACCTTGCGGCCCAGTGCAAGAAGCTGAAAATCCCCATCACGACATTTATGATCGCGACAGACCCTTACCTGCAACGATTTGTGCAGGAATTTACAGAAACCAATAACGGGAAGGCCTATTTCGCCTCGCTCGATCGTCTCGGCGCCTTTATCTTCCGGGACTTCGAAAGCGGCAAACGAAAGACGGTTTATTAAAAACATTTTAAACTTCAGATACGGAATTAAACATGGATAGAAAACACATCAACACCCTTGGCGAGTTGTTAGAAGCTGGATACAAACCGAAAAACATCAAAGAAGAAATCCGACAAAATCTCATCCAAAAATTAAAAGCAAAAGAAGAAACCTTCAACGGAATCATCGGCTATGAAGAAACGGTCATTCCCGATGTGGAGCGAGCCCTGTTAAGCAAGCACAATATTCTTTTTCTCGGGTTGCGTGGCCAGGCCAAAACACGCATGGCGAGGCAAATGACGGAGCTTCTTGATGAATACATCCCTGTGGTGGCGGGCAGCGAAATCAATGATGATCCGCTGAAACCAATTTCAAAATTTGCCAAAGACCTGATTCGCGAAAAAGGCGATGAAACGCCGATCGAATGGATTCACCGCAGCCAGCGTTATGGTGAAAAGCTGGCCACGCCTGATGTCAGCGTTGCAGACCTCATCGGCGATGTTGACCCCATCAAGGCAGCCAACCTGCGCTTAAGCTTTGCGGACGAACGGGTAATCCACTACGGAATCATCCCGAAGAGCAACCGTAGCATCTTTGTCATCAACGAGCTTCCCGATTTGCAGGCAAGAATCCAGGTGGCGCTTTTCAATATCCTGGAAGAAGGCGACGTGCAGATTCGCGGTTTTAAATTGCGACTGCCGCTGGATATCCTGTTTGTCTTTACCGCCAATCCTGAGGACTACACCAACCGCGGTTCTATTGTAACGCCGCTCAAAGACAGGATCCAAAGCCAGATCCTCACACACTATCCCAAGTCGCTGGAAAATGCGCTGGCCATTACCGAGCAGGAAGCCGATATCGAAGATGAGCAGAAAGAAATCGTCAACGTGTCGGACCTCGTCAAGCGCCTGATCGAGCAGGTAGCTTTCGAAGCAAGAGGCAGTGAGTTCGTCGACAAGAAAAGTGGTGTGAGTGCACGCCTGACCATATCGGCTTTTGAAAACGCCGTGAGTGCAGCCGAACGCAGGGCGATCATCAATCGTGAAGCCAATACACAGGTATGGGTGAGTGATTTGGTAGGCATCATTCCGTCCATCACGGGGAAAATCGAGTTGGTATACGAAGGCGAACAGGAAGGACCCTACCAGGTTGCCATGAATTTGCTCGACAAGTCGATCCGTTCGCAATTTGTGCAATACTTCCCCAATCCCGATACACTGAAAAAAAGGGCGCCGCGGAAAGGTGAAGCGCCACAGGCAGTAGACAATCCCTATCGCAGCATCATTTCCTGGTTCGACAAGGGAAACCACATCAACCTTTTCTTTGGAACAACCGATCGTGAGAAAGTGAACCAGTTGTACCAGGTCGACGGCTTGCATGCGTTGGTGAAAAAAACCTTCACCTACGCCAATGAAAAAGAGGCGGCGTTGCTGATGGAATTTGTTTTGCACGGCCTGGCTTCCTATTCACTGATCAGTAAAAAAATCATGGAAACCTCCATCGAATTCAAAGACCTGATGGGAAGCATGTTGAACATCCAATCCTCGTCCGGTTTTGATGATTTGGAGGAAGACGATTTCAGATAGATAACATAAAAAAGCCAACTCGCGGGAGTTGGCTTTTTTATAACTCGTTTTTTGTTTTAAAATCGGAAGCCGATGCTAGCTCCTGCATAGGGTTGAAAACCCGCACCGCCGTCTATGAACGGTGTAAAGGCAATCCGCCAGGTCAATCCCTTTTTTGCGAAAGGCTGGGAACGAAAGCCAACAACCAGGTTTGCAACCATCGTTGATTGATCGTCAAAAAGGAAGTCGTTACCATGAACGTTTATGTAGGTTCCACCGGCTCCTAATTCAAGGTATTTACCATTTTCGCCCAACAGGTAATTTATTTGTGCCGGGATAGCGAAATAACCTGATCCACTTCCGCCGGCCCCGCCTAAACCGATTCGAAAGCCAAGTCCATTTTCTTGTTTTTTAAAACGGGAATCAAAGTTTAATGAATAGATCACAGCAGAGCCCCCGGCTTCAAAATAGATTTGTGAGGCACTGGCCGAAGTACCCATCTTTTTTTCCACCCCTTGTGCATTTGCAGCTACTGTACAAATGATTAAAACGGCAAACAGTAAGCGTTTCTTCATAAACGTAGTTTTGAATAATTTTTATCACGAACATAGAGGAAAAAAGATAAATAATACTGCTTTGGTAGTTTTCGGTTTTTTGAGGGCATTTACCAATCCATTGCTTCACCTATAATTTAAATTGACGGTGGCAATCAAAAAGATTTAGAAATGCTATACGACGTTCACTTCTCTTTCCAATTCAATCCCGAACTTATTTTTTACCGACTGTAATATCTCTTCGCTCAACGCGTAAATCTCTTTGCCGCTTGCTTGGCCATAATTCACCAGAACCAATGCCTGCTTTTCATAGCAGCCTGCGTCCCCCCTGCGAAAACCTTTCCAACCGCATTGTTCGATCAGCCACCCGGCCGGTACTTTCACGTGTTCATTGTCGTAAGGAAATGCCGGAATGGCTGGATAAGCAGCCTGTAAGTTTGCGAATAGCGCTTTGTCCACATAGGGGTTCTTAAAAAAGCTGCCGGCATTGCCGATCTTTTGCGGATCTGGAAGCTTGGATGAGCGGATATTAATTACTGCCTGTGCGATGGCCTGGATGCTTAAATGCTGCACGCCCATTTTTTCAAGTTCCTGCTGAATGGCACCATAATCCGTGTGAAACACCGGCTTTTTATTCAGGCGGTAGGTAACGGCCGTTATCACAAACTGGCCCTTCAGCCGGCGTTTGAAAACGCTTTCACGGTAACCAAACGCACAGTCTTCCAGCGCAAACGTGTGTTGTGTGTGTTCGTACAGGTGAAACGCTTCGAGCTGGTGAAAAATGTCCTTGATCTCGACGCCGTAAGCGCCGATGTTTTGCATGGGCGATGCACCCACATTGCCTGGAATTAAAGAAAGGTTTTCCATTCCTGCATAATCGTTTTCCACGCAGTGTTGCACAAGCAGGTGCCAGTTTACGCCGGCTCCTGCCCTCACATAAATATGATTTTCATCCTGGTGAACCACCTCGATGCCTCCTATCTCGTTTTTCAGGACGAAACCGTCAAAATCTTTTGTCAGTAAAATATTGCTTCCACCGCCAAGGATCATTTTTGCACTGGTGGATTGGGATGAAGTTCGCAGCAATTCTTTCAGTTCGGACGTGGATTGGAAAGTCGTGAAATAACGGGCGGCTGTGTCGATGCCAAAGGTATTGTAGGGCCGGAGCGAAATATTTTCCCGAATTTGCATGAACGCAACATACAAAATATTATGCCCCTTAAAACCGCAACCATTATCGGCGCCACCGGCTTGATCGGTGGCCAGCTTGTCAACCAGTTACAGCAGGACGAGCAGTTTGGTACGATCCGCGTACTTGTTCGCCGGCCCACTACATTTTCGCAAAGCAAGGTGGAAGAAAAGCTGGTGAATTTTCGTGACCCCGAATCGTTTAAGCTTGCACTGGAAGGCAGCGATGTTGTGTTTTGTGCCGTTGGGACAACGCAAAAAAAAGTGCAGGGCGACAAAGATGCCTACCGTAAAGTTGACTACGACATCCCCGTGCACGCAGCCCGGTTTTGTGCCGAAACCGGTTGCCAGAAATTCCTGCTGGTTTCCGCGGTTGGCGCCAACCGAAAAAGCGGAAATTTTTACCTCCGCTTAAAAGGCGAGGTCGAAGACGCCGTGCAGCAATTTGACATCAAAAGCGTGTCGATTTTCCGACCATCCATTTTGTTGGGCAAACGGACAGAGAAAAGGACCGGTGAAAAAATCGGGCAGGTTGTAATGAAACTTTTTTCTTTTTTGCTTTTGGGTTCACTGAAAAAATACAAGCCTGTAAAAGCAAATGCGATTGCAGCGGCGATGATCCGGGAATCGAAAAAAGAAGGGAAAGGAAGGTTTGTTTACGAATTTCCGTTTTAGCCTTGGATCTCTTATAAACGAACCTTCTAGTTATGAATAAGGAGGTTCCAGATCGAAGAAATCGTTTACGCACTACTCACTCTTCCCGCCAGGCACAAACTACTGCGAATCCACATCGGGCAGCATGATCACTTTTTTGAACCGCGTTTGCTGGTGGAGGTTGGCAAATTCTTTTTGAATATCGTCCTTGCATTTGGCGATGAACTGCGCATCACGTGGAAGCTTCAGCAACAGTTCCATCAAAAACATTCCCCGTACGCGGTTGATGACCGGTTCGGCTGGCCCAACGATGTAAGACCGGTAAACAAAATCCATGGCCTTGGCAAACTGGTGGGCACAGTCAAAAACCACGTCGCGTTCTTTGTGCTTGAAGTGGATATGAATGATCCGTGAGAAAGGCGGGTAAAAAAATTGTTTCCGCTTTTCAATTTCCTCGTTATACATCCCGGCGTAATCGTGTCTTGCCACATGCAGTAAAACGGGATGGGTTGGATTGATGGTTTGAATCAGCACCTTACCTTTTCCCGCCTTACGACCGGCCCGGCCGCTTACCTGCTCCATCAATTGAAAGGCCCGTTCGTGCACACGGAAATCGGCAAAGTGCAGCAGCGCATCCGCGTCCAGAATACCTACCAGGTCCACGTTGTCAAAATCGAGACCTTTTACCACCATCTGCGTGCCGACCAGGACGTCGATCTTTTTTTGCTCAAATTGCTGGATCAGCACGTCATGGGCATTTTTATTTTTGACAGAGTCAAAATCCATACGGCTTACCTTGATGCCTTCGAGCTCCGTTTCCAGCACTTCTTCGATTTTCTCCGTACCAAAACTGCGTTGCACCAGTTTGTCGCTTCCGCAGGCCATGCAGGTGGTGACCGGCGGATAGATATTGCCGCAATAATGGCATTTCAGTTTGTTGGATTGCTTGTGATAGGTCAGCGATACATCGCAGTTCCGGCACTCGGCTATCCAGCCGCAAACAGTGCACAATTGGTAAGGCGAATAACCCCGCCGGTTTTGAAAAAGGATCACCTGTTTGCCCCTGGCCACCGTGGTCCTGATTTCATCCAGAAGCCGAGGAGAAAACATGATTTTTTCACCGGGTTTGTGCGCAATAGTGCGGTTGTCGATGAACTCAATGTCGGGAAGCGTGACGTCGCCAAACCGTTCTGCCAGTTCCACCAATCCATACTTCCCTGTTTTTGCATTGTAATAGGTTTCCAGGCAGGGCGTCGCACTTCCCAGCAAAACTTTAGAACTTGTCAGAGAGGCCATGTAGATGGCGGCGTCGCGACCCTGGTATCGTGGTGCAGGATCCTGTTGTTTATAGGAAGAGTCATGTTCCTCATCGCAGATGATCAGGCCAAGATCACGAAAGGGCAGGAAAAGCGAACTTCTTGCGCCCAGTACAATTTTCAGTTCCCCACTTTTTACCTTGTTCCAGATTTCCACCCGTTCATTCTGACTGAACTTGGAATGATAAATACCTATGTAACCACCGAAATGTTTCTGTAAACGGCGGATGATCTGAGACGTCAGGGCAATTTCAGGAAGCATGTACAATACCTGCTGCCCCCTGCGAATGACCTGCTCGATGATTTTAACATAGACGTGCGTTTTGCCACTGGATGTTATGCCATGTAGCAATGCTACCTGGCGTTCCTGGAAGCAGGCCTGCAGTTTTTCGTACGCCTCCTGCTGCGATGGCGACAGGGTAAAATCGATGGTGATGTCTTTGGGAGCATACATTATCCTGTCGATGCTTCGTTTTTCCAGGTGAAGAATTTCTTTGTCCACCAGTCCTTTTAACTGTGCATCGCTGGCGCCGGCTTTTTTCAGCAGTTCTGTTTTGGTCACTTCGCCCTGTGTCTTCATCAGGTGCAAATAACCAAGGAGTAAATCCATCTGTTTGGGTGCACGACCCCAGTTGTTGAGTAATTCGGCCAGTTTTTCTTCGTCGTGGTATTCGTTCGAAAGAAGCACAAAGGTTTCCTTCTTCGCAGTATACGCCTGTTTCAGCGCTTCCCATACAAAACACAGTTTTTTGCCGATCAATTTGTTGACGACCGGATAAACGTGGGTTTGATCGAGGATTTGCTGTACTTCATTCAATCGCAGTTCGTGCTTCATCTGCAGCGCTTCTGCTACCAGGAATTCGTCGTTGTCGAGATCCGAAAAATCATCGCCGAATTCTTCATTAAAGATGAGCACCGTTTCGCTGGATAACTTAAAATGCGATGGCAGGGCGGCGGCCATCACTTCCCCTTCGGTGCACATGTAATAACGGGCCATCCACTCCCACAATTGCAACTGGTACGGATGGATCACGGGCTCGGGGTCGAGCACATTCAAAATGTCCTTTGCTTCAAAGCTCAGGGGCGCATCGCCGTGAATGCGTTTAACAAGCCCCGCGTATTTTTTGTTTTTGCCAAGGTTCACTTCTACCCGGCAGCCCACCGAAATGCCCGGAAGCATTTCTTCGGGTATGTGCCAGGTGTAATTTTTGGGTAAGGCCAGTGGTATGATGACTTCGGCAAACATGAAGGCTGTAAAAATAGGGAAACTACAGCCTTGTTGAGGTTGTAGATTAGCTCTTGCGGCCAGGGAGAAAAACGGGTTGAATGGTGCAGCAAAAAAAACATCGTTCAGAACTTTCTTACCTTCGGCTCATGGGACAGTATTCCATCGGCGACGCGATTAAACTTTACCTGGCTAAAAGCCGCCTCAAAGGCGCCATGCAGGCTTACCAGATTGAAGACATTTGGGAAAAGGTGATGGGAAAAACGATTGCCAAATACACCGAGAACCTGAAAGTGATTAATAAAACACTGTTTATTACAACCAACGTTGCTCCGCTTAAACAGGAGCTGCTGTACCAGAAGGAAAAAATAAAGCTTCGCGTAAACGAAGCTTTGGGCGAAAAAGTCATCGACGATATCGTCATTCAATAATTGTAGGGATAGCCGAAAAGCGGCGGCTCTTCTTCTTCAAAAAAGCCGCTTTGCTTGACCAATGCTGCCTGCATCAGCTCATAGCTCGATACCACGCCTTTAAACTCGATCCGGTCATAAATGGCCAGGTGCCGCACATTGTACCGTTCCATCAGTTTCATGCAATTTTGAAGGGAGGTCTCCGGGGTTGCTACGGGCAGAGTCGTGTTCATGTACTCTCTCACTTCGATCTCTTTCAGCGGCCTGTTTTCAAATAAAATCCGGGACGCAATGTCATGATCGGTGATGATGCCCATGAACTTGTTATCCTCCAGGATAATCAGGTAATCAACATTCTCGGAACACATCTGGTACAGTGCATCGCTGACAAGGCAATGGGCTGCAGCCGTATTGAATTGCGGATAGATGCGGGCTAACAAATCTGCTACTTGTTCCATCGCATAGGTTTTATGTGTTAGGAAATTGGTGATTGTTACTGGCGGCTTGTTTTTAAAGGTAGCCAAGATTTCCCATACAAAACATGATGAGGCTGACAAATATTCTTAGCGGATACGGACACGCGGATCGACAATGCCGTATAGGATGTCCGCAAGGATATTGACAAGAATAAAAAACGTGGCCGAGATCAAAACAGATCCCATCACAACCGGGAAATCGAGTTTTTCCAGTGCATCAACAGTCACCTTCCCGATGCCCTTCCAGCCAAAAATCCATTCGATGAAAAAAGCACCGGCCAGGAGTTCCGCAAACCAACCGGTGATGGCTGTGATGACCGGGTTGAGCGCATTGCGCAGCCCGTGTTTCCAGATCACTGTCCGGCGGCTGAGCCCCTTGGCATAGGCCGTGCGGATGTAATCCTGGTCCAGCACGTCGAGCATGGCACTTCTTGTCAGCTGGGTAATGATTGCCAGTGGACGGATGCCTAGCGTAAAGGCAGGCAAAATCAGGTTCTGAAGGGTCAGTCGTTTATTGCCGTTGAAATCGATATCAAACCAGCTTCCCGTGATGTGCAGGCCGGTCCAGTTTGTCCAGACGAAACCAAATAGATAGGCAATGATGATCGCCATAAAAAATGATGGCGCCGAAATGCCTACGATCGAAGCAAATACGGCCGATGTATCCATCCACGAATTTTGTTTTACGGCTGCCAAAACGCCGAGTGGAATGCCAACCAGGACGGCAATCAACATAGCGGAAAATGCCAGCAAAAGGGTGCCGGGCAAGGCTTCCATCAGGATGCTTCCCACCGATTTTTTGGATTGATAGGACTTGCGCAGGTAAGGCAATTTGATCGCGAGTTTTGTTTGTCCCCCGATAAAAAAGCCGGTCAGCTCTTTTTTCCGGATTTCTTCCGCGCTATGAAAGCTGACCGGGGAAATATCATTCAGGTAAAAAACAGCCTGCTTCCATTTGGGTTGGTCCAGGTAAAGTTCGCGGCGGATATTTTCCTGTGTTTTCGCGTCGCCTGTTTGTCCCATTACCAGCCGCGACGGATCGCCAAATCCCTGGAAAAGGACAAATACCAGCAGCACGACGCCGAGCAGGACCAAAAGACCGTATAGAAATCTGCGAAGGATGAACGTCAGCACGGAAGCAAGTTAGGGTTTTAAAAGGTTGGCGCAGGCAGCTCGTTGGCAGCACGGGCCATTTCCTGCCGGCTCCATTTTTTTTCAACGGTGCCGTTTTTGAGTAAAAGAAGCGTTGGATTGGTTCGGGCAACGGTACGGACCACGGTAAAATCGGTATTAAAAAACTTGCCGCCGGTCACGCCTGCCTTTTCGAAAGCTGCACGGGCCTCGCCGGCGTTGGGCGAAACAACATACAAAGGCAAACCGGTTTTGGCAGCGTTGTCAAGCAGCTTTTTTGTCTGGCCTATCCATTCCGGGTCGGAAAAATCGAGGGCAAAAACCAGCAGTGCTTTTGGTTTTGCCAGTACGCTGTCGGTAAAGTCAATGGTATTACCGGAAATAGAATCTTTTTCATCGTTTGTGAGGGTAAATCCTTTGATCTGTGCTTCTGCATTGCCTTTCCGCACCAGTGTTTGCTTCCGGTCGACGAATTTGTAAGTGGTAAAATCAGCCGGCAGGTTTTCGGGTGCAAATTCATACTGCTTCCCTCCTTTTTCGTACACAAACCGGATGGCAAAGCTATCGGGGACGGCGCCGGGCGGCGGCTTCATGCCGGCGGGCAGGTAAGCGCCTTTTTTAAACGGCAGGCAATCGGCAAGCGGCAAATAGGTTAACACGTACCATTGCAAACCGAGGCTGAAAAATAAGGTCGCAGCCAGGACGATGTTGCCGGACCGGGTCGAAAGAACAGGTTGGATATAGCGTTGTTGCACCAACAGGAAAACTATCATCGCCAGCAAGGCAAGATCTTTCAGAAACGATGTGAACGGCGTGATGGGAATGCAGTCGCCGAAGCATCCGCAGTTGGTGAATTTACCCGACAAATAAGCATAGCCGGTCAGGAACGTAAAGAAGATGATCAGTAAAAGAAGCAGGCGAAGTACAAAGGTTTTTTTCCACCCGATGAGCAAAGCCACACCGGCCAAAATCTCCAGGGTGATCATAAAAATGGAAAGGCCAAGCGCCGCATCATGCAGGGAAGCCAACAGGGTGCCAGGAAGCGAACTTTTGGAAAGTCCAGTGGACCACAGCTCAAAAAACTCCTGCATTTTATAGCCCAATCCGACTGGGTCGTTTGCTTTCACCAGCCCCGAGACGATGAATAAAAGGCCGACCAGCCATTGGATGATTTTTACGGAAGTTCTCATACCACTTGCATTACGTTTTCGTCCATCAGGATCAAGGCAAACACCGCGTAATTGATAATGTCGTAATAGTTCGCGTCCAATCCTTCGCTGATCAGCGTGACGCCTTTGTTGGAAAGGATCTGCCGCATGCGTTGCAATTTCATCAGGATCAGGTCCACAAAACTTTCCTGGCTCATTTGCCGCCAGGCTTCACCGTAATCGTGATTTTTTGCATGCATCAAACCTTGCGCTTCACCAATGAAACGATCGTAAAACTGCCGGACCGTCTCCGGTGCCATTTCTTCTTCGTCTTCTTCCGTCAGTTCAAGCTGTGTCAGTCCGATCACCGCATAATTGATGATGCCGATAAATTCGCCCCGGATATCGTCACTGACTTTTTGTTGTCCAAGTTCCTGGATGGTGCGAATGCGATAGGCTTTAATGTAGATCTGGTCGACGACGGAAATGGTCCGCAACACCCGCCACGCCGTGCCGTAGTCCTTTGTTTTTTTCAGGAAAATGTCTTCACACTGGTGGATTATGTGATTGTATTGTTCGATGGTGGACATGCATTTTTATTTAGGTGAAAGCGGCAAACTTCTGGCTTCAAGCAGGTGACAGAGACGATGTCTTGTGGCTTGCAGCAAACGGCTTGAGGCTTTTCCGTTACATTCGCTCAAAAGTAAGCAACAAGCCGTAATGTTCACACTCAATTGCAAAGGACATTTGCTCGTTATTGACAGGCCGATTGTCATGGGAATTCTCAATACGACGCCGGATTCGTTTTATGCCAGTAGCCGTATGGCCAGCACAGATGCCTTGCTGAAAAAAGGGGAACAAATGATCGGGGATGGCGCCACCATCCTGGATATCGGCGGACAAAGCACACGACCGGGTAGCGAAAAAGTGAGTGAAGAAGAAGAATTGCACCGTGTGATTCCTGCCATTGAATCTGTTCACCGTGCCTTCCCGGACCAGTTGATTTCCGTGGACACGTTTTATTCATCAGTCGCCCGGGAGGCCGTCGCTGCCGGTGCCGGCATCGTGAATGATGTCAGTGCCGGAACACTGGATCATGAGATGATTCCAACCGTCGCTTCACTTGGCGTCCCTTACGTGCTGATGCACATGCAGGGCAACCCACAAAATATGCAGGAAAGGCCCGTGTACGAAAACGTCACGCTTTCTGTTTTCGATGAACTTTCGTTTCGGGTAAAAGCACTGCAACAGGCAGGGATCAACGACATCATGATAGACCCCGGTTTTGGCTTCGGCAAAACCATTGCCCACAATTTCCAGTTGCTGCGGGAGCTGGCATTTTTTCGTCAACTGGAAAAACCGCTCCTCATCGGGCTTTCCCGGAAAGGGACCATTTACAAAACGCTGGGAACAACTGCCGACAATGCGCTGAATGGCACTACCGTTTTACACACCATGGCCTTATTGAATGGTGCCAACATTCTGCGGGTGCACGATGTAAAAGAAGCCATGGAGGCCATTACGCTATACCAGGCGTACAAAAAGTAAAGAGCAGTGTTGCCACTGCTCTTATCTCACAAAAGTTTGTTGGGTGTATTCACAGTTTCCGGGACCGATTGGTTGTTTTCATATCGTGGTACCGTTCGTTTTCCTGGATACGATGGTGTTTCGATGTTGGACTAAAAACGGAGCCTGGTTCTCAGTAAGGCCGGAATAAAAAACAGCCCATTGTTGAATGGGCTGCAAAGATCGGGGTGAAACGCTTTTAATTTGTTAGCGGCTTGTTGAATCTTGGATAGGGGCTCCAACCGGTTCAGGACGCTTGTCGGTTACATCCACTACCTCGATGTCGAACACGAGGTTTTGGTTGGGTTGAATAACCGGTGGTCTTCCCTGCTGGCCATAAGCAATTACAGAAGGAATGAAAATGGTCGCCTTTTCACCCTTCGAAAGCTGGCGTACAGCGTCTTCAAAACCCGGGATTGTACCGCCGGCGCCGACCTGGAGCGGCATCAATTGTCCGTCGGGTTTGTTGTTTGTGTCGAACACCTTTCCCTGCAAGTCTTTCCCTGTATATTTCAGCATCGAAAACTCACCGTATTTGGGTTTTGGTCCCGAACCCGGAGTCAATACCTGGATATAGGCGCCCCACGGAGTACGCTGTGCCTGGATATTGTTTGCTTTCAAATAAGATTCAATCTCGGCTTCGTCTTTCTTGCGTTGCTCTGCGATGGCAGGTTGCTGGTTGAAAGACTCGATATTTTGTTTTTCGAAAGCGGTGTGAGCGTCTTCTTCGTTTTTATAAACTTCGACTACTTTGATAAAGGTCACCAGGTCCTGGCCTTTCTTTTTGGACAGGATCGGGTCTTCGGCCAGCCGGGGGTTTTTGCGGATCATGGAATCAATTGGCTGGATAACCTGGATGCTATCGCCTTTTCTTGCTTCGATCAGCAGCGCAGCCAGTGGATTTGATGATGCGCTGTCTTTAGGAACGCCGGCAAACATGGGCGGGTTACCGTAAGATGTTTGCAGCACGCTGTCTTTAATCTTTTGGGTAATGTGGTAGCTTACGAAGTTGCCGGGCATGACCTTGTCGCCGCTTCCGCTGCTAAACACTTTATAGGGAAAACCTTCTTTCGTTTTTTTGAAGTCAGTTTGTTTACAGGCTGTAAACACGAGGGCCAGCGCTGCAACGGGCAAAAGATGCTTTGTTGTGATTTTCATTTCGATTTCTGTTTATTGTAATTGTTTGCTGTTTTCTTCGATGGCCAGCTTAAATTTTTTAACCGTGTCCTGGAGGGACTCGGTATCCCGGCCGCCGGATGCATTGAAATGGCCGCCGCCACTAAAATATTTACGGGCAAAAGTGTTGCAGTCAAAACTGCCTTTGCTACGAAAGCTCCATTTGCGTTCCTCGTCGCGGTCAATGACCAGGCCTACCAGTTTAATGCCCTGGATGGAAAGCGGGTAATTGACCAGGCCTTCCGTGTCGCCGGTGCGGATATCGTATTTTAAAATCTCCTGCTTCGATACCCACATCAGGGCCGTGTTCAATTCATAATTGATCTCGAGCCGGTTACTTAACACGTGACCTAAAAAGCGAAGCCGGTTCTCCAGGAAGTTATCGTAAAGGGCTTCGTGCACTTTGGTATGCTCCAGCCCCATTTCTTTTAAAAAAGCAACCATGCGGTGCACCGAAGCATGCGTGGAGGAAAACCGGAACGAACCGGTATCGGCCACCACCCCGGCATAAAGGCATTCGGCAATGTAAATATTGACCTTGTCGCGGTGCCCCGAGCCGGCAATAAAGTCGTAAACCATCTCGCAGGTTGAACTTTTGCCGGTATTGGATTCGCCATAATCAAACGAGGCCGTGTCCGGCTCCTGGTGGTGGTCAATGAGAATTTTTGTGCAGTTGATCTCTGCCAGTTTTGGCGCCAAGCTTTTGGTGCGGCTGAAATGATTGTGGTCAAGGCAAAAAAGCCATTCGGCCTCCTCGAGCTTTTTGTCGCCTTCGGTCCGGTGCAGTTCGTAATCCAGTACATCGGCCGTACCCTCCATCCAGTCGAGCCAGCGGGCCCAGTTGGTGGGTGAAATCACCGTAACCTCATGACCAAACTGGCGGAGAAAATGGGCCAGGCCGAGCGAAGAGCCCATGGCGTCCGCATCAGGTTTTTGGTGGGTTGTTATGACAACCCGCCTGGGTTCTGTTAACTGGCTATATAGCTCGTGAATTTCTTTCATGACAAACGGTGCATTCGCCGGAGCGAAAGGCGCAAAAGTATAGGAAAGTTTTAAAGGAGGACGTTAAAGACCGGCGCTGCACTTTTGTTTTTTACTTAAATTGTTAGAGAAATCTTTCCCTTCGCAAACCCGCCGATCCGCTTCCTGCTTTATTCACTACAGATCAAACAAAAAACACGTGTATGAAAAGCAAGCAACAGCCCCTTTCCAGCGATCAACTCGATGAAGGCCTCGACCTCCTTTTTGAACAGTTTGGCAATTCCATGACTGCATTACAGTTGCAGGACATCCAAAGTTCAGAACAAGCCCTTGTAAAGGCCCGGAACCTGTACCAACAGGTGACTATCGGGGTAAAAAAGGATGAAACCATTCCGCTCAAAATCGTCGTCAACCTGATTGAGATCCCGACAAGATTGCTGCGGTCCACGTTTTTTTCGCTCGAAGAACGATATGCGAAAGCGCTGGAGGAACTACAGCTTGCCAAAGCAATCTGCGACGAGGTGAATGCTTCCCTGCAGCAGTTGCCGCAGTCTTTTTACGCCTCCGAGCCTTATGTCGGCTTTATGGACCTGTTTCGGTTTATGTTCTTGTACTACGACCGGGTGGTGGCCACAACCACAAGCATCATCACCGGTACAATTGCGAAAAACGATGGCCTCTATGTCGATGAAGTAGGCATGTACCGAAATGCGGCGGCCGAACTGCGAAAGGTCAATAATTTAAATTTTAAGGTGTCGGATATCAAGAGTTACGACGTCATTCTGCCGATGGTCAACCTGCTGAACCATCTTGCCGACATCCACGAAAAGAAAGCGGAAAAACTGGAAGAGAAGCGCAAACGCATAGAATTTTTAAGCCCGATCGACAAGAAGGTTTTCCTTGTCCATGGCCACAACGAAGCCGTTTTGCGGGAGTTGAAAGAAATGCTGGAGGAGGCGGGAATTGAACCGGTCATTTTAAAATACGAACAGGATGATGGAAAAACCCTGATTGAAAAATTTGAGCATTACGGCCGTTTGTGTGCTTTCGCTTTTGTCATTGTCACTCCCGACGACTGGGTAGAGAACAAAAAAAAGAAGTATTTCCAGGCGAGGCCGAACGTATTGTTTGAACTGGGGTGGTTCTGCGGCCGTTACGGTAGGGACAAAGTGCGCATTATCCAACAAAAAGAAACGCCTCTTCCCTCCGATCTCAATGGAATTGTTACCATCGAGTTTACTGAGCATGTAGAAGAAGCGTATCGGAAAATTATTGCGGTTCTGGAGAAGGCGAACATCCTGCAACCAAAAGCCAAAAAACAAGTAAGCGTTTGAGTTTTTGCACTAGCGGCTTAGCCCATCGCGGACGTCACCAGTCTTCTCTCCCATTCCTGGTGACTTTCCTTCTTCTTGCGGTTCAGCAATTTGATGACAGCCGTAGTTACCAGTGAGCCGGCGACATAAAGCCCGACGGTCATAACTTTCGTTGCAACGGTTTTGTTGCTGTATTGTTTATTGAGGCCGAGGGGTTCGGGAAGCATCACGGCACCAAGACCTGCCGCCAGGCCCAGTAAAGTGCCACGGACCCAAATATTTTTTTCGCTGCCAATGCCGGCTGCACTGTAATAAATGGCATTGCTCAGGAGGTCACCGGCCAGCGCTGCTGTGAATAACGCATTTTCGCGGGGCACTTTTTTGCCGGCTTTTTTCAGTCCCTTCGAAATTGCCTGCATACCCAGTCTGTCCATCCGTGGTGCTTGTGGAACAACTTGCCTGATGCTTTCGTGGAGCAATGTCACCGCTGTGGCACCAGCCAGTCCGCCAGCAAGTATCGTTGTTGCTTTCATGGAAATCCTTTCCTCGAATCTATAAAAAATGTATGCCACAAATGACTCGTCAAATAACCAAACCTTGAAAACGCTGAGCAAGTTGTGTACAAACCAAAACAGGTTCTATCAATTTTCTTCAACAAAACCTTCCGGAGATAGAAGAATTTCATTCAGCAGGAGATAGAACGAGGTTGATTTTTGCACCATTTGGTCACGTCTGAATTCCGGGATTTTCTAAAAAAACCGGCGACCTATTCCCAATAAACAAAACCCTTATATTTGCCCACCATTGAAAATACGTACCCGGCAAAAGGCAACGACTGCCGTCGAAATTTAAAACCAAACAGAAACTCATGACTTCTTACGTGTATTATTTAGCACCGTTGATGGGTGCAATCGGACTTCTGTACACCATTTGGAAATTTTTCTGGGTAGCCAAACAAGATGCCGGTACGGACCGGATGAAAGAAATTTCAACCTACATCGCCGAAGGTGCCATGGCGTTTTTAAAAGCGGAGTGGAAGATCCTGACTTATTTCGGAATTACCGTCGCCTTGCTTCTAGGCTTCATGGGATACACGAACAAAGAATCGCACTGGTCAATCGCCATTGCATTTATCATCGGCGCTTTCTTTAGTGCCCTGGCAGGTTACATCGGTATGCGTGCTGCCACAAAAGCCAACGTGCGGACGGCCCATGCGGCCCGTACATCACTTGCCAAAGCTTTGCAGGTATCTTTTACAGGTGGCGCCGTCATGGGAATGGGTGTTGCCGGTTTGGCGGTGCTTGGTTTGGGCGGTTTGTTTATCGTACTGCTGAAATCATTTGCGCCAGACGCTTTCGCAACAGCTCACGAAGTGACAAGAGCCATCGAGGTTTTGACAGGTTTTTCGCTCGGAGCGGAAAGTATTGCATTGTTTGCCCGTGTGGGCGGCGGTATTTACACCAAAGCCGCTGACGTAGGCGCTGACCTCGTGGGAAAAGTTGAAGCCGGAATCCCGGAAGATGATCCCCGCAACCCGGCTACTATCGCCGATAACGTAGGTGATAACGTAGGTGACGTTGCCGGTATGGGTGCCGACTTGTTTGGTTCGTACGTTGCTACTGTGCTTGCTACGATCGTGTTGGGTCACGAAGTAACGGCAAGCGCTTCTGTTACCGACCTGGTTCACCTGGAAGACGGTTTTGGCGGCTTTTCGCCCATCCTGTTGCCCATGCTGATCGCCGGAGTCGGAATCTTGTTTTCTATCATCGGGACCTTTTTTGTTCGAATCAGCGAAAATTCGGGCATCAGTACAAGTGTTGTACAAAGGGCTTTGAATATGGGCAACTGGGGTTCGATTGTGTTGACAGCAATCGCTTCCTATTTCCTTTGCAGCTATATTTTGCCTGATGGCAATATGTACCTGAGAGGTTTTGCCTTTACCAAAAACCAGGTTTTTGGAGCGATCGCCGTCGGTCTTGTGGTGGGAACCTTAATGAGTATCATCACGGAGTTTTATACGGCTATGGGTAAACGTCCGGTGCTGAGCATCGTTCGCCAGTCGGGTACCGGCCACGCAACTAACGTAATTGGTGGCCTGGCGGTTGGCATGGAGTCAACCTTTTTACCCATCCTGGTGCTGGCAGGCGGTATTTATGGATCGTATGCATTTGCCGGTTTATACGGTGTTGCCATTGCCGCTGCCGGTATGATGGCCACAACCGCAATGCAATTGGCGATTGACGCCTTTGGTCCGATCGCCGACAATGCCGGTGGTATTGCCGAAATGAGCGAGCTGCCCAAAGAGGTTCGCGAAAAAACAGATACGCTGGATGCGGTCGGTAACACAACTGCCGCAACAGGTAAAGGATTTGCCATTGCCTCTGCTGCCCTGACAGCCCTGGCCTTGTTTGCTGCCTATGTCGGCGTGATCAACCAGAATGGCTTTAAAATGGATGGCATCAACATCTACAATGCAAAAGTGCTGGCTTCGCTGTTTGTTGGTGGCATGATCCCCTTTATTTTCTCTTCGCTGGCCATCCGCGCTGTTGGTGAAGCTGCCATGGCAATGGTGGAAGAAGTGCGCCGGCAGTTCCGTACCATTCCCGGTATAATGGAAGGGAAAGGCAAACCGGAATATGATAAATGCGTGGCCATTTCGACAGAGGCTTCCATCAAAAAAATGATGTTGCCCGGTGCGATTGCTATCGTTTCCCCGTTGATAATCGGCTTCCTGCTTGGACCAGAAGCCCTGGGTGGTTTCCTTGCCGGTGCCACGGTTAGCGGCGTTTTGATGGGAATGTTCCAGAATAATGCAGGCGGTGCCTGGGATAATGCCAAGAAAAGCTTCGAAAAGGGCGTGGACATCAACGGCCAGAAATATTACAAAGGTTCCGATCCGCACAAAGCTTCCGTTACCGGCGATACGGTGGGTGATCCGTTCAAGGATACGTCCGGCCCGTCGATGAACATCCTGATCAAGCTGATGTCGATTGTTTCGCTGGTCATTGCCCCGACCCTGGCCGGTTTATTTGGCGACAAAGCTGTGGCGGAGCAGAATCCGGAAAATAATTTTCAGACCGGTGCAGCGTATCAGAAATCCGTGCGGTCTATTAAAGTTAGTCATCAAAAAACGAGTTCAGCAAATACAATTTATTTAAGATAGTTCTGCTTTGTGAGAGACAACTAAAGTTCCCCGCTACTGCTTTGCGGGGACTTTTCTTTTATACCCCTGCCGTTACACAGGTTTTTGGCAAGAAAGCCAGGTCACTCTCAAAAGCAAACCAACCACTCTCTCCTATCTTTGGCGGCACAATTGAGCTATATGAAAAAAATCGCTGTTATCGGCGCCGGAACGATGGGAAATGGCATCGCACACATTTTTGCCCAGGCAGGATTTGTGGTTTCACTGATCGACGTTTCGCAACCGCAACTGGACAAAGCCCTTGAAACAATTGGAAAAAACCTCGACCGGCAGATTGCAAAAGGCACGCTGGCACACGAGGTAAAAGAAACGGCCCTGAAAAATATCACCACGCACACATCGCTTGAGGCAGGTGTCAAGGACGCCGACCTCGTGGTGGAAGCGGCCACCGAAAATATTTCATTGAAGCTTTCCATTTTTAAGCAAATGGACGAATATGCACCAAAGGAATGCATCCTGGCAACCAATACCTCGTCGATCTCGATCACCAAAATTGCTGCTGCCACCAACCGCCCCGAAAAAGTGATCGGCATGCACTTTATGAATCCCGTCCCCGTAATGAAACTCGTGGAGATCATCAACGGGTATGCAACGTTGGAGGAAGTAACCAACCTGATTGTCGACATTACCCGTAAACTGGGCAAAGTGCCCTGCATAGTCAACGACTATCCCGGCTTTGTCGCCAACCGTGTTTTGATGCCGATGATCAATGAAGCCATCTTTTCGCTTTTTGAAGGCGTTGCTGGCGTGGAAGAAATCGATACGGTAATGAAACTGGGAATGGCACATCCCATGGGACCTTTGCAACTGGCCGACTTTATCGGGCTGGATGTCTGCCTGAGTATTTTGAACGTTTTGCACGAAGGATTCGGTAATCCCAAATACGCACCTTGTCCCTTGCTGGTGAATATGGTTACAGCCCAAAAGCTTGGCGTAAAATCAGGTGAGGGCTTTTATACATATACTGCGGGAAACAAAGACCATACAGTGAGCAAACGGTTTCAAAACAGGTAAAAAAAAGGCTCCGTCACGGAGGCTTTTTTTATTATTTGGTAGCAAAGTACTTTTCGCGGATCCGTTTGTCTTCTTCGTAAATGTCATCGTACAGGACGAGTTTGCCATCGTGTCCTTCCGCACTGAAATAGCGGATAAAAAGCGGCAGCTGTTGTTTCACCCGGATAACTTTTTTCTTTTTCGCGGCCAGCCATTTGTTGACGGAATCAATTGGTACGGCTTTTACCGAATCCAACAGCTTTTCTTTATGCAGAATAAAGTCGGCAAGCTGTTTCCACTGCTGTACCCGCACGCAGCCGTGACTCAGGGCCCGCGACGATTTTCCGAAAAGATACCGCTGGTTGGTATCGTGCAAATAAACGGCATATGGATTGGTGAAATTAAACTTCATCACACCCAGTGCATTATCATCGCCGCTGCCTTGCACAACGCGATAGGGAATGACATTTTTGAATTTTGCCCAATTCACCGTATACGGGTTGATTTCATTCCCATTATTATCCACCAGGCTAAAGCCTTTGCGCCGCGTATAGCCGGCATCCCGCTTCAGCCCCGGGAGAATTTCCTTTTTGATGATGCTTTCCGGAATCGTCCATTGCGGGTACGTGATCATGTCGGTGATCACGCTAGTCAGCTGCGGTGTACGGGTTTCGGGTTTGCCGCAGATGATTTTTGATTTCAAAATGGTCGTATCGCCATGCCGCACCTCCAGATAAAATCCGGGCAGGTTGACCCAGATATAATCGTCCTGCAGGCTGGGCAGCATTTTGTATTTGTCCAGCGTAATTGCCACCCGGAGAAACGCTTCCAGGTCGGTTGCATTCAGGCGGTTGACCAGTGCCGGAGACACCAATCCATCCTGTTTCAGCTTTTTCCATTTTTGGTACTTGAGAATGGCTTTGCTGACGGTAAGTGAGTCCGGGTTTTTTACCGGCTTCAGTTTTAGTGTGTCCTCCTCCGCAAGCCGCTGGTAAACCAGTCCTGGCCACAACAGACTGTCCTTTGTTTTGATCAGGGTGAACCGTTTCAGGTTGGCTTTTCGCAAAAAGCGACGCAAAGCTGTTTTGAGATGATGATAGCCGGCCGCGGTTGGCTCCAAACTTTGGGTAAATGAGGTGATCGAACCGGTGGCGAAGGCATTTTTTTGCTGGAGAAAAAAATCGGCGTTCAACGATGAATCCTTCATCAGGACACTGTCAGCGGCAAGCCTTCCCAGTTTGATGTCTTTCACAAGTTGAATGAAAGACGATGTCGCCATCAAATCGAATGAAAGCCACCTGGGATCATTTGGAGGCAGACCGGCAGAACCGGGTTTTTGCAGATCGCTTCGGACTGCCGTCAGTTTTTTTTGGAGATAATCAACCGGGAACAATCCATAAAAGCGGCATTGGTCGATCAGGGCAAGCAGCGAGTCTGCTTCTGGTTTTACTTTGCCCTGAGCAGACCAAAGCAGGCTGTCAGCAGTCTTTTGGTAGATCTCCTTTACCAGACCGCCGTTTTTGAGGTCCATGGTGTCTGCTGTAGCGGCGGGATCCGGTTTGACCGGTTTTGGCTCGTTTCGGTCTTTTTCCAATGGAGCGCCAATCTTTACCGATGGATTTTCCGGTAACGGAGGCGCCGAATTGCACCGGCTGGCAAAAAACCAAAGCATGAAAAGAAGCCCTATTTGTCGTATAGAAAAAAGCATAAATCCTGGCAAACTGTCTGGCCGGTAAAGTACGTTTTTTTGTGTGAAAGGATATGAAAATCAAGGCTGGAGCCAGGCTGTCCAAACATCGGCAAATCAAAAAAATGATCGCGGCAGCACAGGTTGTCTAAAAATTATTTTTGGTGAAACTTCTCCGTCTTTTCTAAAGACGTAATGGGACTGTTGCTGCGAATTTGCAGTTGAACACTGGTGATCCATTCCGTGCATCCACGGCTGGCCAGGTGTTCGTTGATTTGGTGAATGACTTGCATGACGGCTTCGTAACTGCCTTCCACAACAGTGGCAAATGGCCCAACCTCGTGCTGAATACCCGACTTCTGGATAACGGCAATCGCTTCGTCCACCCAGTCATAAGGGTGCCTGTCTTCCACGATCGGCAGAAGCTGAATGGATGCGTTGATGGTATGTGTATGCATTAGCAGGTGCGTTTAATGTGGTGTTCCAGCAGCAGGAAATCGGCGAGCACGATTGCCGCCACTGCTTCCAATACCGGTGGAACCCGCAGGGCGATGCAAAGATCGTGGCGGCCCTTGACGGAAAATGTTTCTACCTGGCCGTTTTCCCAATTCCAGGTTTGCTGTTCCTTCGGTGTCGACGATGTGGGTTTGATGGCGATGCGAAAAACAAGCTCGTTACCGTTGCTGATCCCTCCAACAACACCACCGGCATGGTTTGTTTTCGTTCTCCCGGTTTGGTCGAGAATGGCGTCGTTATGATCGACACCAAACATGCGGGCGGCTGCAAAACCGGTTCCGAATTCAATTCCTCTTACGGCCGGAATGGCAAACACCGCATGTGCTAAAACCGATTCGAGGGAGTCGAAAAAAGGCTCGCCCAATCCGGCCGGCAAACCATTTACGCGGCATTCAACGATACCTCCGACAGAATCCTTGGCGTCAATCGCTTTTTGCAAGCCGGCCTCGATATCTTTTTCGCCGCCGATTTCCAAAATGGTGGATTGGACGGAAATTGTTTGCAGCAGTTTTTTTGCAACCACACCGGCGCCAACGAGACAGACAGTAAGCCGTCCGCTGAAATGGCCGCCACCGCGGAAATCCTCAAATCCGCCGAACTTTTGGTGCGCTACAAAATCCGCATGACCGGGACGGGGAAAAGCTCTTTGTTTTTCGTAATCACCAGACCGTGTATTCTTGTTTTCGAAGACGATTGTCAACGGGGCGCCGGTTGTTTTACCGTTGAACACCCCGGTCAGGAAAATCGGTTTGTCGTCTTCCTTTCGTGGCGTTGTGCCTTTCTGCTGGCCGCCCTTGCGACGTTCAATGTCAACGGTAAAATCTTCTTCGTTTAGCGGCAGTCCCGCAGGACAGCCATCGATCGTTATGCCAACAGACGGTCCATGTGATTCTCCAAAAATACTGACCCGGAATAGGCGTCCAAATGCATTCATGTTATTGCTTGCTTGTCGTTAGGGTGGCTGATAAATGTTCAATGTGATCCCAAAACTGCGGATACGATTTATTCACCGCTTCGGCTTCTTCGATGATTACATCGCCGCTGGCGCCCAGTGCTGCCACTGCGCAAGCCATGGCGATCCGGTGGTCGTGGCGGGAATGGACGGCTGCACCGCTAACTCCTGCTCCACCGCGGACAAGCATCATGTCATCCTGGAAGGAAATCTCCACTCCCATTTTTGCAAACTCTTGCTGCAGGGTCAGCGCCCTGTTGCTTTCCTTGTGGGTCAGTCGATGCACCCCTTCGATCACTGTCGTCCCGTCGCAATAAGCGGCAAGTGCAACAAGCGGCGGAAAAAGATCCGGGCAGTCAGTTGCATTGAAGTGAAATGCTTTCAGCCGGCTTTTCCGTACTTCTATTTTACTTTCTTCAATGCTGATTGTTGCACCGCTCTGCATCAACGCATGCAGCACAGCCTTATCGGCCTGCGTGGAAAAAACATCCAGTCCTTTTACAACGATATCGCCGGCAATGGCGCCGGCTACCAAAAGAAAAGCGCCCCCGCTCCAATCACCTTCCACCTGGTACTTGAACGACGAAGGTGTAGAGGCAACCGGCGAAGGATCTTTCGGAAAGTAAAACGATTGGTAGTCGTTGTTGACAGGAACAGGCAAACCAAATTTGCTCATCACCTGCAGCGTAAGATCGATATAGGGCTTGCTGTTCAGGTTGTGAACAGTGATTGTAACATCCTTTGCCTTTGCGGCTGAAAAGGCAAACAGCAAACCTGTCAGGAATTGCGACGAAAGTGAACCGTCGATCGTGATATCCCGTGGTTGCAACGGACCTTTGATCTGAAGCGGCAGCAAACCGTTGTTGCTGGTGCAGTCAACGCCGAGTTGTGGCAATACATCCGTGAAAAACGAAAACGGGCGCCTTACGAGGCTGCCCTTTCCCGTAACTGTGATCGGCGATTGACTCAAGGCTGCAACGGACGTGAACATACGGGCTGAAAGGCCACTTTCTCCACAGTTGATCTCCTGGCTGATCGGTTGCACGCCATTGCTCCTGATGACAACTGTATCCTTTTCTTTTTCAACAATGGCGCCCAGTTGATAAATGATATCAAGGGCCGCTTCGTCATCGTCTGAAACGCCTGGATTGTGCAAAACCGTCTCGCCGCCTTTGAGCAAAGAGGCTGCACAGGCACGCTGCATCGCACTTTTGGACGCGGGTGCTGTAATCGTGCCCTGTATTTTGGAAGGAGTGACTGTTACCTGCATTAAATGAGTTTGTAAATTTCCGGTAAGGGGATTTTTTTAACGACGGCTTTTCCAAGCTTTTCCAGGAGGATAAAATTCATCAGTTCCCCCTCCCGTTTTTTATCGCTTACCAGCACGTCAAATACTTTTTGTTTGTTGTAGCCCGCCGCTATCGGCAATCCATATTGATCTATCAGGTGAACAAGCCTGTCTGTTCCTTTAAACTTCAGCATTTCCGCCGACAGTTTTGCAGCAAACACCATCCCGATTGCCACGGCTTCGCCATGCATGAATTCGTACTGCTTCTCCACCGCATGCCCCAGCGTGTGCCCGAAGTTCAGCAGCCGCCTTTTGTTCTTTTCAAATTCATCCTCTTTGACGACCCGTGCTTTCAGTGCGGCATTTCGCTGCACCAGCTTTTGCAGCGCCGGTTTGTTTTTTTGAAAAAAAGAAAGCTTCCGTTTTTCCAGCTCTTTCACCATCGGCGCATCCAGGATAGCACCGTGTTTGATGATTTCTGCAAAACCGTTTCGCCATTCATTTTCCGGAAGGCTTTTCAGCAATGAAACATCGTACAGGAGAAAATCGGGCTGGCTGATGGTGCCGACCATGTTCTTATACACGCCGACATCAATCCCATTCTTGCCGCCAATGGCCGCGTCGACCATCGACAACAATGTGGTCGGCACAAAGCCAAACGCAAGGCCGCGTAAAAAAATCGAGGCCACATAACCCGTTAGATCAGTCACAACGCCACCGCCAACGCCAACCAAGGTCCAGGTGCGGTCGGCCTGCAACCCAATCAGTTGCTGAATGATGTTGTCGACCGTTGCCTGTACCTTATATTCTTCACCGGATTTCAGAACGATGGTATTCCAGCCTTTGAAAATTCGCGGATGGGCCGCCGCCAGGTGTTCATCGGTAAGGAGAACCGTCGTTTTCTGCGGAACTATTTTTTTCAACTGCGCAAAAGACGTGTCAAAATAAAATGACGTCGCCTGCCTGCTGAACTGGACTTTTTTAACCTGCATTATCCGTGAAAAACTTTGTTTTGGTGATTGATGCTTTCCATGTGAACGGCATCAAGATATTTCGTCACAAACTCTTTGCTCAATCCCATCTTGTCGCCTTTCTTGCAGGCTCTCTCCAAAATCTCGTTCCAGCGCTTTGTTTGCAGGATGGTGATGTTGTTATCTTTTTTGTACTGGCCGATCTTTTCTGCCACCTTCATCCGCTGCGACAACAACAGCATCAGTTCATCGTCGAGTTGATTGATCTGCTGGCGGAATTTTTCCAGAGCGGCGTGCAGTTCTTCCGACGGAATGTCTTCACGGCGCCAGATAATTTGGTCCAGCATTTCGGCAAGACGTTCGGGTGTCACCTGCTGTTTGGCATCGCTCCAGGCTTTGTCTGGGTCGATATGGCTTTCGATTATCAGGCCGTCGAAATCGAGGTTGATCGCTTCCTGCGCCACATCAAGCAAAATATCACGGCGACCGCAAATGTGTGACGGGTCGTTGATGAAGAGCATGTCCGGGTTGCGACGTTTCATTTCTATCGCCAGGTGCCACATCGGTGCATTGCGGTATTCGGTATTGCCATACGACGAAAATCCACGGTGAATGAGACCGATTTGGTTGATACCGGCCTTGGCTACGCGTTCAACCGCACCGGTCCACAGTTCCAGGTCCGGGTTGATCGGGTTTTTGATCAGCACAGGGACATCAACACCTTTCAGGGCATCGGCAATTTCCTGCACACTGAATGGGTTCACGGTTGTTCTGGCGCCGATCCACAAAACATCAACGTCAAAATGTAAGGCATCTTCTACCTGCTTGGCCGTTGCCACTTCCACTGCCGTGGGAAGGCCGGTGATTTTTTTCGCTTGCAGCAGCCAGGGTAAGCCTTTGGTGCCAATGCCTTCAAAACTTCCGGGACGGGTACGCGGTTTCCAAATACCAGCCCTGAGCATGTCTACTTTACCTGTGTTTGCCAGGCGGGTGGCGGTTTCCAGCACCTGTTCTTCCGTTTCGGCGCTGCATGGGCCTGAAATAATCAGCGGACGTTTTTTCCAAACTTCCTGCAATACGGCTTTCTGGTCTTTCAACTGTTGCATAATGTCGTGTTTTATGTAATGGTTTTTAATTGACTTTTTCAGTGCAAAGAGACTAAGAGAAATTTTATCATAAACGCATTTTCTCTTTGCGGGTCTTTATCGCTTTGTTATTTAATTATTCTCCTGATTTTATTTGCTTGCTCGATCAGGTCTGTCAGGTAGGTATAATTTTCCTTTTCCAGACAGGCCTTGAATTTTCGCAACTGGCTGATGTGTTCATTTAAAACATCCAACACATTATCGCGGTTTTCTTTAAAAATAGGTACCCACATGGCGGG
Source organism: Flavisolibacter nicotianae (assembly GCF_003628535.1). Taxonomy (GTDB): domain Bacteria; phylum Bacteroidota; class Bacteroidia; order Chitinophagales; family Chitinophagaceae; genus Flavisolibacter; species Flavisolibacter nicotianae. Next base: position 87,798 of record NZ_RBCI01000004.1, on the reverse strand, counting down.
GTTGCTCTTTGCCAGGCGCACCGTGCTTTCAAAACCACCACTGGCCAGTTCGAAGATCGCTTCTTCCTCTTTTTCCTTTTCCAGTACGGTGTTGGCCAGGGCAAAGGAAGTGATATGCGAAATATGGCTGACATAGGCAACATGCACATCGTGATCAACTGCGTTCATGTAAACGAGGTGCATCCCCAACTCCTTGTAAATTTTCTCCACGAGTATCACAGCGTCTTCATCACTTTCTTCCTTGTTGCAGATAACGGTCGCCTTCGATACAAACGCTCCCTGTACGGCCGCCTCCGGCCCGCTGTATTCAGTTCCCCACATCGGGTGCGTAGCAACGAAGCGGCCTCTGTTCGGGTGCGTTTTAATCAATTCTAAAATTCCGCTCTTCGTCGACCCGGCATCCATGACCACCTGGTTTTGCACCTGGTCTAAAACAAGCGGTACAAGTTGTTGCAAGGCGTTGACAGGAGTTGTCAGGATAATGACGTCAGAAGCAACAACGGCTTGCTCCAGTGGTAGGATTTCATCCACCAATCCAAGTTCCAGCGCTTTTTGCTGGTGAGCGGGGTTGCTCTCCACACCGATCACTTTGCTGGCAATGCCTTTTTCTTTCAGGGCAATTGCCATGGAGCCTCCAATCAAACCGACACCAACAACTGTGATAACCATCCGTGTTTATTTGTTGACTTTAGTTTTTATTCTTATTCTGTTAATGGCTGCATCCAGGTTTTCGACCGTGCTGCACAGGCTGATCCGGATATAGCCATTTCCTTCACTTCCGAAAATACCGCCCGGTGTAATAAATACCCGTGCGTTGTAAAGTACCTCATCGCTCAATTCGTACCCGTCTTTATAGTTCGACGGCACTTTTGCCCAGACGAACATGCCGACCTGCTCTTTGCTGAACCGGCATTGCAGGAGGTCCAGCAGTTCAAATACTTTTTCGCGACGTTTTTTGTATTGCGCATTGAGTGCATCATGCCAGTCATCATTCAATTCGAGCGCCTTTGCAGCGGCCAGTTGCACGGGAAGGTACATACCACTGTCCATGTTGCTTTTAAACCGCAATACTTCGTCAATTCTTTCTTTGGCACCACAAAGCATGCCCACCCGCCAGCCGGCCATGTTGTGCGACTTGCTGAGTGAGTTCAATTCGATGACAACTTCTTTGGCTCCTTCAACGGCCAATAAACTCATTGGGTGATCATTCAGGATAAAGCTGTACGGATTGTCGTGACAGATCAGGATCTGGTGTTTTTTCCCGAACACAACGAGTTTTTCAAACAATTCTTTTGACGCTTGCTGGCCTGTCGGCATATGCGGGTAGTTTACCCACATCAGTTTGACTTTCGAAAGGTCTATTTTTTCCAATGCATCGAAATCCGGCGCCCATTCGTTTTCTTCTTTCAGGTGATAGTACACCGGCTTTCCCCCACTGAGCTTCACCGCGCTGCTGTAGGTCGGGTACCCCGGATTGGGTACGAGTGCTTCATCCCCTTCGTTCAGGTAGGTCATGCAAATATGCATAATGCCTTCTTTCGAGCCGATCAGGGGCAACACTTCTGTAACCGGATCCAAGGTGACGCCGTACCATTTTTGGTACCAGGCAGCAATAGAATTCCGTAGCGCCGCCACACCTTTGTAGCTTTGATAGGCATGTACGTTGGGTTTGCGGCTCTCGTTCTGCAACGTGCCAACAACCGCGGCATCCGGAGCCAGGTCGGGACTGCCAATGCCAAGATTGATCACCGTTTCTCCCTGCTTGTTCAGGCCTTCAATCTCCCGCAACTTTTGCGAGAAGTAATATTCGCCAATTCCGTTTAACCGGTTTGCTATCTCAATTTTCATTTGGATGAATTTGCATTACCATTTTTATAAACACCGTAAACCTTGATTGCTTCCGTTACCGGCCCGATCTCCCGAAGCACGGCGTGGAACTGCTCCATACTGTCAAATTCCAGGTCGGCGTGAAAGTTGTATTTCCATGCATTGCTGGGGATGGGAAAGCTTTGCAGCTTGCTTAAGTTGATACCGCCATCGGCAATCTTTGTCAGGACCCTTGCCAGGCTTCCCCTGGAATGGTCGGTATGAAACGACAGGGAAGCTTTGTCCGCGTCGGCCCTTTCCACGGCCGTTTTTTGTAAAATGAGAAATCTGGTGTAATTGTTTTTTTCCGTGTGGATGTTTTCCGCTGCGATCTCCAGTTGAAAAAGTTCGGCTGCCAGTTTACCCGCGATGCCGGCAATGTGTTTGCTTTTCCGCTGGTGAATGTGTTTTGCACTCAACGCCGTGTCTTCTGTTTCCACCAGTTTCCAGTTGAACTTTACCAGGTAGTCCATGCATTGCAGGATCGCAATGGGATGCGAGTGTACTTCTTTGATGTCTTCCAGCCTCACACCCGGATTGACAAGCAAATGCTGCTTGATGGGCAAATAAATTTCACCGACAATCGACAGGTTGGATTTGTGAAGCAGGTTATAATTCGCAAGGATGCTGCCGGCGATGGAGTTTTCGATGGCCATCACGCTGGCGTCGGTTTCTCCTTTTTTGGTCGCTTCCACCACCTCGCGGAAGGTGGCGCAGGGCAGAATGCCAATGTCTTTTCCGAAAAACTGGCGGGCAGCAATCTGGTGAAAACTTCCTTCAAAGCCCTGTATGGATACAATCTTTGCCATGTAAAATGAAAAATCCCGGCTTTTGGCCGGGATCTCTATTTGTTGAAATTTTTTGTTTCTGTAATAATCAACAAAAGCAATCCCGGCCTTTCGTAAAATAAAAGCTAAAATAAAAGTAACGGTATGCCTTGTTGTTTGTCATTCTGCCAACAAATATAAAAATGCTCTTTTTGTTAAAAAAAATATTTTCCTGCTTTTTATGATGGCCAAGGACGTAAAACGGAAAACCTGAGACGTCAAACAGGGCTTTCATATGTCCAAAACCGGTTCTCTCCAACTCTTGCTAATCTCCTGTGCATAAAGCCTGAGATATTCCCTGGTTTCACTTTTCACATTTGACGTTTCACCTTCTCACCGAATCTGCTTCGTTCATCCGGATTCGCCGTCCCTTGTATTTTTTGCCGTCGATTGCCTGTGTCATTTTACGGGCTGCGTCCTTGTCAACTTCAATCCAACTGTTCATCTCCTTCATATCGATGCGACCCAGAACGTCTTTCGGAAGGTCGCTCATGTCCAGGATGAATTGCAGGAAGCTGGCTTTGTAAAAACCATCTTTCGTACCGATGTTGACAAACAAACGCGTCATGTTGCCGCCGCCGCTAAACTCACGGCCACGTGTATCTCGCCGCCGGTCGCCGCCGGAACGATCGTCCCTTCTTTCGAAGCGTTGCTCCCGCTCCCGCATGTTCAGGTCTTCGGCATTTTCGTAATATTTCAGGAAGCGGTCAAATTCAAGAGCCGCCACCCGTTTGAGCACTTCTTCTTTCGAGACCTCGGCAAACTTTTCCGAAAGCATGGGAAGATAGGTTTCGTAGTCGCCATGGCTGATATCAGCAGAAAGAAGTTTGTCCATGAAGTAAAAGAACTGCTTCCGGCAAACGTCTTTTCCCGAGGGTACTTCCAGTTTGTGGAAAGGGACCTGCGTGATGCGCTCAATGTCGCGGATGCGTCTTGTTTCCCTTGAATGCACGATGGAAATACAGACACCCGTTTTACCGGCCCGACCCGTACGGCCACTTCTGTGCGTATAAACTTCAATGTCATCCGGCAGTTCAAAATTGATAACGTGTGTAATGCCCTGCACGTCGATGCCTCGGGCCGCCACATCGGTAGCGATCAGGAGCTGCAATGTCTTTTCGCGGAATTCATCCATCACTTTATTGCGCTGCTGCTGGCTGAGGTCGCCGTGCAGCGCTTCGATATCATATCCCTCGCGGGTAAGTTTTTCGGTGATCTCCTGGGCATCGGCCTTGGTACGGGTAAAGATGATACCGTACATGCCGGGGTTGAAATCGATCAGGCGTTTCAGGACTTCGTAACGATGCTGCGCCTGGGTAACGACATATTGGTGATCGACGCTTTTACTGGCGGTGTTCTTCTTTCCGACGGTGATTTCGAAAGGATCTTTCATGTACCGCTTGCTCACACTACGGATTTCCGGCGGCATGGTGGCACTGAACAGCCAGGTGCTTTCGCGTTTGGGAGTATTTTTAAGAATGGTTTCAATATCGTCCTGAAAACCCATGTTGAGCATTTCATCAGCCTCATCCAGCACAACATAGCTGATCTCTTCCAGGTTAATTGCTTTCCGCTCAATCAGATCGATGAGGCGGCCTGGCGTGGCCACCACGATCTGCACGCCACGCCGGATGTCGCGGATCTGCGCAGAAATAGACGTGCCGCCATAGACGGCAACAAGGTGAATGCCCTTCGAATGCTTGTTGAAATTTTCAATTTCATTCACGATCTGCATACACAGCTCGCGGGTAGGACAAATGACCAGCGCCTGCGGAAATTTCTTTGCCGGATCTACCAGTTGCAGAAGCGGCAGGCCAAAAGCGGCCGTTTTCCCTGTTCCGGTTTGGGCCAATCCTACTAAGTCTTTTGTTCCGGAAAGCAAGACCGGGATGGCCTTTTCCTGTATATTAGTGGGCTGCGTAAAGCCCATTTCTTCTATCGATGTTAAAAGCTGTTCATTCAGCCCAAGGTCACGAAACGTTGCCATAAGAATATTTGCGCAAAGGTAACCGCTGTTCGGCAGGATTAAGGGCGGTCAATTGTATTTTATAGATTGTGGAGGGCTTTCCTGTATTGAAATGTGCACACCCAAAATGATTTGACGAGAAGGAATGTGCCTTTTTCCCTAAAATTTCCTGCCGGACTCAGAACGCCGGCCATCCACGGTTAAAAAAGAAAAGCTGCCCTGTTTTCAGGACAGCCCTCTATGATTGCTTGCCTTTAAAGATCTTTTCTGTCAGGCCGCGGCAGGCGAACAACCTAACTATAAAAACAATTACAATTACTTCTTTGTAGAGTCAACTGTAGTTGTTGTAGTTGTTTTTGTAGAGTCTACAACTTTACCAGTAGTGTCAGTTACAACCGGAGCAGTAACAGCTGAATCAGCAGTTGTAGTTGTTGTAGTAGTAGAAGTAGAGTCAGTCTTAGAAGCTTCTCCAGCTTTGTTGTCACAAGCTACTAATACACCAGCGATAGCCAGAATTCCGAGGAACTTTTTCATGTGTCTTTGATTTTTGATTGGTTTAAAAAGTAAAAAACGTTTTCCGATTATTTTTTCAAACTGTCGGTAGTCTTATCTGCTACGGAGTCAACTTTTGCTTTAAAAGAGTCCGTGTTTTTTTCAATGGTATCCTTTGCTTTTTCAGCGGCGTTCTCTACAGATTCGATTTTTTCATTTTTAACTGAATCTGCCGAGTCCTTGATGTCTTTCGCGGCATCCCCTGCGTTGTTGCAGGAAGCCAGAAATCCAACTGCGATTACAAGAGCAAAAAGCCTTTTCATGGTTTGTTGTTTAAGGGTTTCTAATTCTATTTTAACGTATCTCTCACCGAATCCTTCACACTCCGTAAATCATCAATCTTCGCCTTCACAGCATCCAGTGTCCGCTCTCCCTTCGCCTTAACAGAATCTTTTATTTTCCCGAGGCTGGTGTCCAGTTCCTGTTTCAGGCTGTCCGCCTTCGATTCCACTTTCGCACTGTTGTCGCAGGCTGCCAGGGAAAGGACCAGGAGCGAAAAAAGAACGCACTGTTTCATTTTGCACCGGATTTACAGGATTAATACGCGGATAAAAAAAAGGTAACCCCCTGATTGAAAAAAAATTTTTACCGCCATCTTTGGGTTACTATTTCACCATTTTAGTATTAAAAGAAGATTGCAGTTGAAAGCAGCGTATGACCAAACAGCTTTGTTGGAAGGATTAGCCCGGCAGGACAAAAAAGCTATCGAAACCATCTATAAAGAGAATTTCAACCTGATTCAATCCCTGGTGCTGAACAACAATGGCAGCACGGAAGATGCAAAAGATGTTTTCCAGGAAGCCATGATTGTTTTGTACCAAAAAGTTCAATCCGGATCCTTTGAATTAAACTGTCAACTGAAAACGTTTGTCTATTCTGTGTGCAGGCGTTTATGGTTAAAGCGGCTGATGCAGCAAAACCGTTACGCTTTGTATGAAAGTCATGAGGACCTGGTGGTAGTTGACGAAGAGGTGGAGGATCACGAGCAGCGTAATCTCGAGTTTAGTTTGATGGAAAAGGCAATGAACAGCCTGGGTGAACCCTGCCGCAGCCTGCTCGAGGCGTTTTACCTTCAAAAGAAGGGAATGCAGGAAATCGCGGCCAGTTTTGGATACACCAACGCCGACAATGCCAAAACACAGAAGTACAAGTGCCTGATGAGACTGAAGAAGCTATTTTTTTCGCAGTATAAAAACGGACCCCAGTGATGGAAGATGTTAAATTAGTAGAAGCCGTCGAACGCTATCTTTCGGGAGAAATGCCCGCAGAGGAGCAGGCCTATTTTGAGAGCCTGCGCAAAAGCAACCCGGAGGTTGACCAGTTGGTGGTCGAACACTCCTTTTTTCTTCAGCAACTAAATCGCTTTGAAGATCTTCGCCAATTGAAAAGCAAGCTGAACGAAACGCACCTCCACCTGGTTGAGGACGGCACCATTCACGCACCCAAGTTAAAAGGCGGGGCCAAGCTGGTTTACCTTTTTCACCGGTATAAGCGCACAGCGGCGATTGCAGCCTCTATTGCCGGCATCACGGCAATGGCCATTAGCGCTCTGGTCTGGTCCTTCTCTCCCGTTAAAAATGGCATGACGCAGGATGTTCAGCAGTTGAATCGTAAAATTGACAACCTTGAACAGCACAACCGTGTCCAGGACAACAAGATCAATACGGTGATCCGGCAAATGGAAAGCGTTCCGCCAACGCCTCCGGCGAATATCACGTACACCAGCGGTGGTACAGGTTTCCTCGTAAATGCAAAGGGATACCTGGTGACCAATTACCATGTGGTGGAAGGTGCGAAGTACATCGCTGTTCAAAATTCCGCCGGTAAGGATTTGCAGGCATTGGTCGTTTATCCTGATCCGAAACGCGATATTGCCATCCTGAAAATTGTGGATACAGCCTTCAAAGCGCCTTCGTCCATCCCCTACAGCATCCGGAAAACAACGGCCGATATTGCGGAACCCATTTTCTCACTCGGCTACCCGAGAAATGACATTGTCTACGGCGAGGGCTACCTGGCAGCAAGGACCGGCTATAACGGCGATACGCTTTCGATGCAGATTTCGATCGACGCCAACCGTGGTAATAGCGGCAGCCCCATTATCAACCGCAACGGCGAAATCATCGGTGTGCTGAGTGCGAGACAAACGTCTGCCGAAGGCGCTGTCTTCGCTGTGCAGTCGAAATACATTTACAAGGCGTTGTCGGAACTCCGTAAAGCAGACTCCGCGTACCAGAATGTTAAGCTGCCAGCGACTTCATCCCTCAAGGGTGCCGATCGCACACAGCAGGTAAAGAAGATTTCGGATTTTGTGTATATGGTGAAAGTGAATTACCAGCAATAAAAAAATACTTCATAAAAAAAGGGCTCAATCAATTTGAGCCCTTTTTCATTTGATAACATTTACCACAAACGGTTGGGATATTCATTTGCTTCTATCAGGTCATTGAGATTTTTCTGAACGATCGGTGCATCTTCCCGGTAGGTTACACCGAACCAGGGCGCTGAGGTCGGGATTACCTTGATGCTGCCACGTCCGCTCTTAATGAACTGGTCGGCAACAAAAGGAATCAGGAATTCAGCCTTCGGATCGTTAATGCTCCTGCCGAGGAAGGCTTCAAATTCCTCGCGGATAAAGGGGAAAATAGAAGGATGGAAGCACCAGAAATTCATAGACGATTTGGCTTCTTCCTGCACAGGAAAGGTTGCTCCGTTCGTTTCCTCATATACGATCTGGCCGTTCTGGCGATACAGCTTTACCCTTTCGTTGATGCCGGCCAGTTGGTCGTTGTCGCCAACTTCGATCACGCCACGGCTGACAGAACCATGATCGGATAAGGTTTTATTCAGGTTATATGCAACGATACCGTAAAGGTCTTCCCGGCATTCCATCGTCAGGAAGTTATTGGCCTTGGCAAAGGCATCCGTGCCATAAAAATCGTCCGCATTGATCACGGCAAACGGGCCTTTTACGGCATTGTGGGCACAAAGAATAGCGTGGGCGGTGCCCCAGGGTTTTTTACGGTCTTCGGGAATTGCATGTGTGCCGAGGAAGGCATCCAACTCCTGGTACACATATTCAGTTTCGATCTTGCCATTCAGCTTCGGTTCAAAAATATTTTTAAAGTCTTCAGCAAAATCTTTCCGGATGATAAAGACGATCTTGCTAAACCCGCTTTTGATCGCATCGTAAATCGAGTAATCCATGATGGTTTCACCGCTGGGTCCGAATTGCTGTATTTGTTTCATACTGCCGTAACGCGAAGCCATGCCTGCGGCCATGATAACTAACGTTGGTTTCATATTTCCCTTTTTAAAAATTGGTGCGAAAATAATTACTTTTCCTGCGTTTTTATGAGCGAACCAATTCCATGTAAATCCACCATTGAACCTCTTTCCTCCTATTTCAATCTCCGAACAAAAGTGGATGTGCTCCGACTTGACCTGGTTCACCCGGTCGTGTCCGGTAACAAATGGTTCAAGCTGAAAAAATACATCGAAGAAGCGAAACAGGGTCAAAAAAAACTGGTCACATTTGGCGGAGCCTTTTCCAATCATTTGCTGGCAACAGCGGCTGCAGCACAAAAAGAAGGCCTGCAAAGTGTGGGCATCGTTCGGGGCGAAGAGCCGGCCATTTTATCCCACACACTTCGCCAGGCCCGTTCCTTTGGCATGGAACTTCAGTTTGTTTCCCGCGAAGCCTACCGTCAACTTCATTATCCTGGAAACCTGCCCGCCAATTTGCCCGGAGATTCCCTGGTCATTCCCGAAGGCGGTTACGGCTACCCTGGAGCCAGGGGAGCAGAGGCCATTCTTGCAGAAAACGAGACAGGTGTTTACACGCATATCCTCTGTGCCGTAGGTACGGGCACAACGCTGGCAGGAATGATTTGTTCCGCAATGGAAGGGCAGCAACTCATTGGTATTCCTGTTCTGAAAAACGCTTTTTCCCTTCGGAAGGAAATCAATGAACTCCTTCCATCGGAAAAGAAGGACGCGTTTGCGCTTATTCAGGATTATCACTTCGGCGGCTATGCCAAAAAAACGGAGGCCCTGCTTTCTTTTATGAACGATCTCTATTCCCGTTCCGGCATCCCAACGGATTTTGTTTATACAAGCAAGGCATTTTTTGCTGCACTGGACCTGGTCAGGAACGGGTATTTTTCAGAGGAGGATAAGCTGCTGGTCGTGCATACCGGTGGCCTGCAGGGAAATGATTCTCTAAAAAAGGGAACGTTAATTTTTGACTGAGTCTGGCTTCCGCTTTTATATTTGCGAAAACACGCAGAGTGTTGTTTGATACACAATTATGAGGCGTATTCTTTTATTGCTCGGCCCTTTGTTTTGTTTATCCGTTGCCTTTGGACAGGACACGTTACCCAAATTTTCTGTTCGCAACCTCGGATTTGATCGCGACGGGAATCCAAGTATTGTCATCAGTTGGATCAACAAATACGATTCACTCAATCAGATCAGCATTCAAACTTCGCACGACAGTTTAAAGAACTACCGCACCCTGATCAGCCTTACCGATCCAAATGCCAAAATGAACGGCTTTGCAGACAAACGGGCACCGAACGACCATATGTTCTACCGTTTGTTTATTGTGCGGGGAAACGGGCAATATCTTTTTTCTGTCCCGAAAAGACCATCGAACGATACATCGAAAGTGGCCACGTTGATGGAAACGGTTGTTGCAAAACAGCCGGACTTTCGCGATCAGAAAGAGGCGAAGAAGCCTGATTTTGTACCGTCGTTTTATGTGTATACCAACAAAGACGGTTATGTTTTCATTAACCTGCCGGATGCGGAAAAGCAGAAATACCACATCAAGTTTTTTGAAGAAGACAACAGCTTTCTTTTCGAAATTAAGAATGTACGGCAGCGTGGCCTGACCCTTGACAAGACCAATTTCCTCCATGCCGGCTGGTTTAATTTTGAGCTGTACAACGACGAAAAGCTGGTGGAGCGGCACAAATTTTACCTGGGCAGGGAATTTTAACCGGCACAGGCACCGATCAACCGGCCGTCAGAATAGCGAAAGCAGTCTTCTGTTTCAGATGATCGTCCTTGTTATTCTGTTGCTTCGTCCAAAATATCTACCCGGAAGACATTTTCGAAATTGCGCTTGAGCTTTTCCTTTACTTCATCCAACGGCACCTTTCTCCCAAGTTCTTCTTTAAGCGACGTTACCTTTTTGTTTTGGATGCCACAGGGAATGATGTAGTTGAAATACGAAAGATCCGTGTTTACATTGAAAGCAAAACCGTGCATAGTGACCCAGCGGCTGCATCGGACACCCATAGCACAGATCTTTCGCTCCTTTCCTTTCGTTTGAGCATCAATCCAGACCCCCGTTTCTCCGGGTGAACGGCCGGCAACGATACCATATTCGGCAAGCGTCAGAATAATGACTTCCTCCAATTCCCGCAGGTAACGGCCAATATCCGTATAAAATTTTTCCAGGTCCAGGATGGGATAACCAACGATCTGTTGCGGGCCATGAAATGTAATGTCGCCACCGCGGTTGGTTTGAAAGAATTCAATTCCCCGTTGTCTCCGCTCCTGTTCGTTAATCAATACATGTTCCATCTTACCACTCTTGCCAAGCGTGTAGACAGGCGGATGTTCAACAAAAAGTAAATGGTGTTGAGTGGCAACCTGCTCCGCAGTTTCTCCATCGGTATTTTCACCGGCAAGCGCATTTGCCTTTACGGCCAGATTCTTCTTCAGCAGGACATCCTGGTAATCCCAGGCCGCCTGGTAATCCATTTTGCCCAAATCCCTAAACCATACTTTTTGTTTTTCCATAGCCTTGCAAAAGTAAGCTCCTTTATTTTTGCAGGCTTATGGCAGACGAAACGGACAATATCGAGGATCGGGAAAGCAGCGACGAACTATACGAGCGGTTTGTGTTCAATGCCGACAAAGGCCAGGAACCTTACCGGATCGATAAGTTTTTAATGAACCGGATTGATGGCGCAACGCGTAACAAACTACAGCAAGCCATCAATTCCGGGCTGGTACTTGTCAATGGAAAGGAGGTCAAGCAGAATTACAAGATCAAAGCCTTCGACCAGATCATCGTTTATTCCGACCTGACGCCTGAGTCGACGGACATTGTTCCGGAGAATATTCCGCTTAATATCCATTACGAAGACGACGATGTCATTATCGTCAACAAGCCGGCCGGCATGGTTGTTCACCCCGGCAGCGGCAATTACACCGGCACTCTGCTAAATGGAATTGCATATTACCTGCAGCAAAAAAATCCTTCCATCAATGAAGAGGCGCTGCCCCGCTTTGGCCTGGTGCACCGCATCGATAAAAACACGAGCGGGCTGCTGGTGCTGGCCAAAACCGACAAGGCCATGCGGCTGTTGGCCAAGCAGTTTTACGACCACACCGTCAAACGCGAATACATTGCATTGGTCTGGGGCGATTTGGTAGAAGATGAAGGAACGATCATTGCGCATGTGGGTCGCAACCTGCGTTTTCGGAAATTATTCGAAGCTTATCCCGAAGGAGATCATGGGAAGGAAGCCATTACCCATTACAATGTACTGGAGCGGTTTAACTACGTCACCCTGGTGCGATGCGTGCTGGAAACCGGACGTACCCACCAGATCAGGGTGCACATGAAACACATTGGGCATCCCCTGTTCGCCGACGATTTTTATGGCGGCGACAAAATTGTCAAGGGAACGATTTTCAGCAAGTACAAGCAATTTGTGGACAATTGCTTTGCGATCTGCTCTCGCCAGGCTCTCCATGCTAAAACACTGGGTTTTATCCACCCGTCCACCGGCGAAGAAATCAATTTCGAAACCGAACTTCCGGACGATATGCACCAGGTGATTGAAAAATGGAGAGGCTATGTCAAAACACTGAAAAAAGAGTAGGCTTATTTCTTTGGAAACAACATTTTGTAATCAACCTGGATGGCGCCCTTTGAAATGTCATCCAGTTTTCGTTTGTACAATTTTCGCTTCAGAGGCGACAGGTAGTCGATGAACAACTTGCCGTCTGTGTGATCGTATTCGTGCAGAATGATCCGGCCCGTTACCCCGTCGAAAGTCTTTTTGTGCTTGTGGAATTTCTCGTCCATGTATTCGATGGTCACTTCTTCTGCGCGGTAAACGTCTTCGCGGATTTTTGGAATGCTTAAGCAACCTTCGTTATACGGCCAGTCGTCGCCGGCCTCTTCCACGATGTGTGCGTTAATGAAGACTTGCTTAACGCCAGGCGCATCGGGGTAGTCGTTTTCTTCTTTTTCCTCGTCGTCCATGTTGACAAAAATCTGTGCACTGTCCACGACAAATAAGCGAATGGGACGATTGATCTGCGGTGCAGCCAGCCCAACGCCATTGCTGGCATACATTGTTTCCCACATGTCTTCAATCAACTTGTCCAGTCCAGGGTAGTCCGGCGTGATGTCTTCTGCCACCTTTCTTAAAACCGGGTGCCCATAGGCTACGATCGGAAGTATCATCTTAGTTTCCTTTTTGAATTACGAGGGGCAAAGGTAACGTAACCGGCCGTGGTTTTGGCTATCGGAAACTCTAAAATTGGGAGGCTAAAACCGATTCATGTATTCCTGCAACATGATGGTCGCTGCGATTTCATCTACCAGCGCCTTGTTTTGCCTTTGCTTTTTTTTGAGCCCCATTTGCAGCATGGCCTGGCTGGCCATTTTCGACGTGAATCGTTCGTCCACTTCGGAAATGGGCAGTGAGGGAAAGGCTTTTTTAAATTGACCAATGAAGGTTTTCACCAGTGGCGTGGCATGGGTGTCGGAATCGTCCATGTTGGTTGGCATTCCAATGATTACTTCTTCCACGCCTTCCCGGAGAATGTAGTCTTTGAGGTAGGCCATTAGTTTGGGCGTTTCTACGGTCGTAAGGCCGGTTGCAATGATCTTCAGCGGATCGGTGACCGCCAGGCCGGTTCTCTTCTTTCCGTAGTCGATGGATAAAATTCTGCCCATACTTAAAATTTTACAAAAAGGTCGGCAATGACAAATGCTGCAAAAACCACGCTGGCAATGCCATTGGCGGTCATGAATGCCAGGTTGACCCGGCGCAGGTCGTTGGGCTTCACTACGGAATGTTGGTAAACCAGCATGCCGCCAAACACCAGGATCCCGATCCAGTAGAGCCATCCAAACTGACCGAACTTACCCGCCGCTATCACTGACGCAGCGCTGAGCAGGTGAAGAAATTCCGACACATGCAACGCCTTTGCTTTTCCAAGCCACGCGGGAATGGAATAGAGCTTGTTGGATTTATCAAACTCCTCATCCTGCAGCGCATAGATGATGTCGAAGCCGCTCACCCAGAAAATGACGGCCAGTGAAAACAAAATAGGAAGCCAGTGAAAGGCTCCGGTTACGGCCAGGTAGGCGCCAATCGGGGCAAGCGAAAGGCCCAGGCCTAACACCAGATGGCAGAGCGGTGTAAACCGTTTGGTATAACTATAACCCAGGACGACAGCCAGTGCTACCGGTGACAGGTAAAAACAAAGACGGTTGATAAAAAACGTCGCCACGACAAAGAGCAGGCAACTGGCAATGGTAAAGACCAGGGCGTTTTTGGGTGTGATGATTCCTTTGGGAATTTCACGGATGGCGGTGCGGGGATTGAGGGCATCCCACTTGCGATCGAGGTAGCGGTTGAAGGCCATGGCAGCGCTGCGGGCTGTGACCATGCACACCAGGACCAGCAAAAAATAAACGGGAATGGTCTGGTATGGATTTGCGCCTTGCATTAATTGCATGGCCAGAGAATCGTCGGACATTTTTTGGTGAAAGATGATTCGGGTTGCGTTGCTCTCGTCGAACGAAACCCATCCAAAATGCTGGTTTGATGCCACAGCCAGGAAAAAACCGATCAATGCAAAGGGCATGGCAAAGATGGTATGGGAAAATTTTATGAGAGAAAGATAGTTTTTTACCGTTTTCATTTTCTTAAGATAAACGCTGATTATTTATTTCTTTAATACGGACCTTTTCCCGGATCAACTCCCACAGCACGACACCGGCCGCCGTGGCCACGTTCAGCGAGTGCTTCATGCCCAACTGCGGAATCTCGATAACGCCATCACAAAGTTGGATGGTTGATTGCTCCACCCCTGTTACCTCGTTGCCAAAAATCACGGCAATCTTGTCGTCTTCCACCGAAAAAGAACCGAGCTTCCAGCTATCAATAGCCTGTTCGACCGCGTAAATCGTGTACCCCATAGACCGCAGGTCTTCGATGGCCTCTTCAATTTTTTTAAAATATTTCCACGATACGCTTTCTTCCGCACCAAGGGCTGTTTTCTTGATCTCTTTGTGTGGAGGGTATGCCGTATATCCGCAGATATAAATGCCTTCCAGCAAAAACGCATCGGCCGTACGAAAGACCGAACCGACATTGTATGCACTGCGAATGTTTTCCAGTACGGCGATTACCGGTAGCTTTTCCGATTGGCGGAATTCCTCTACCGATTTTCGTCCCAGCTCCGCCATGCTCAGTTTGCGCATTCTCTTTTTTTGAGCTGCAAAAGTAAGGTTCGGTTTGGCGTGGATAAAAAAAGGGTGCGAAAGCAGCCATCCCTGCTATTTTTGCGGCATTCGCTATGAGTAAGGTAAAGACTGCAGAAACGCCATTAATGCAACAGCACAAAGCCATCAAGGCCAGGTACCCGGATGCCGTGTTGCTGTTTCGTGTCGGGGATTTTTATGAAACATTTGGACAGGATGCAATTATTGCTTCGCAGGTTCTGGGCATTACCTTAACAAAGCGCAACAACGGCGGCGCATCCGACAGCGAACTGGCTGGTTTTCCGCACCATGCCCTGGATACCTACCTGCACAAACTGGTCAAAGCCGGTTACAGAGTTGCCATTTGCGATCAGTTGGAGGACCCGAAAACAGTCAAAGGAATTGTGAAGCGCGGGGTGACGGAAATGGTTACTCCCGGAACGGCAACGAACGACAAGCTGCTCGATTTTAACAGCAATAATTTCCTCGCCGCTGTTCATATTGCCAACAATGCGTATGGCCTGGCTTTCCTCGATATCTCCACGGGTGAATTTTTTATCGCAGAAGGCGACCGTGAATATGCCGACAAACTTTTGATGGGTTTTAAGCCGGCGGAAGTCATTTTTCAACGCCAGAATCAACGGCGCTTCAAAGAAGAATTCGGCACCCGCTTTTACACCTATACACTCGACGAATGGATCTTCAGCTTTCCGTATGCGGAAGAAGGGTTGCTCAAACACTTCGATACCCATTCGTTGAAAGGCTTTGGCATTGAAGGCGCCGATGCGGGCATTGTGGCGGCTGGCGCTGTTTTGCATTATCTGAGGGAGACCGAACACCCCAACCTGCAGCACATTACCTCCATTCACCGGTTGGCGCAGGCCGACTACCTATGGATGGACCGCTTTACGATCCGCAACCTTGAGCTCATTCACAAAAGTGGCGAGGGAAGCCAGACCCTGCTGGATGTACTGGACGCAACAGTCACTCCCATGGGTGCCCGCATGCTGCGGCGCTGGATTGTTTTTCCGCTCAAAGACATGCAGAAGATCAACGAGCGGTTGCAAACGGTTGAGTATTTCATCCTGCAAACAGAGTTACGAAACCAACAGCTTCATGCGCTGAAGCAGTGCGGTGACCTGGAACGTCTCGTTTCAAAAATTCCCCTGAAAAAGATCAACCCACGGGAGCTTTTGCAACTGGCAAGATCACTGACGCAAATCGATACCATCAAACAGCTTTGCATGGCAAGTGAAAACAGCTACCTGCAACGCCTGGGCGATACACTTAACCCGTGTCATTATATCACGGAAAAGATTTTAGCCTTCATTACCGAAAATCCACCGGCGCTGGCCATCAAAGGCGGCTTTCTGAATGGAGGGGTGAACGAAGAACTCGATGGCCTGCGAAACATTGCACAGCACGGCAAGGAATACCTACTGCAACTGCAACAAAAGGAAAGTGAATCAACGGGCATTTCATCGCTCAAGATTGGTTATAACAATGTTTTCGGTTACTATCTCGAAGTAACCAATTCGCACAAAGCCAAAGTGCCGGCAGCCTGGATGCGAAAGCAGACCCTTGCCAATGCAGAACGCTATATCACCCCGGAACTGAAAGAATACGAGGAAAAAATTACCGGTGCGGAAGAAAAAATGCTGGCCATTGAGTTGAATCTGTATGATGCGCTTCTCAACGAACTGCACGATTTTATTGCACCCATCCAGGCCAATGCACAGATCGCGGCAACGCTTGATTGCCTTTGTTGTTTTGCGAACAACGCACTTCAGTTCAATTATAAAAAGCCGGTTTTGCACGAAGGCGATGAACTGGTCATCAAAGAAGGTCGTCACCCGGTGATTGAACGGTCGCTGCCGCCGGCCGAACCGTTTATCAGCAACGATTTGACGCTTGACAAAGAGGACCGGCAGATCATCATCCTGACCGGTCCGAACATGAGTGGTAAATCGGCCCTTCTTCGCCAAACGGCGTTGATTACGCTCCTGGCGCACATAGGAAGCTTTGTCCCGGCCACGGAAGCAAAAGTCCCGCTGACAGACAAAATTTTTACCCGTGTAGGTGCATCCGATAACCTGAGTGCCGGCGAAAGTACCTTCATGGTGGAAATGAATGAAACGGCCTCGATCATTAACAACGTTTCGCCGCGCTGCCTGATCCTGCTGGATGAAATCGGCCGCGGAACGTCAACGTATGACGGCATTTCCATTGCCTGGAGTATTGTTGAACATTTGCACCATGCGACCGAACAGCCTAAAACATTCTTTGCTACGCATTACCACGAGCTGAACGAACTGGAAAATAAATTGCCGCGTGTCAAAAACTTCCATGTCACGAACAAAGAAGTCGGCAACAAGATTATCTTCCTTCGCAAGCTGGCTCCCGGCGGCAGTACGCACAGTTTTGGAATCCACGTGGCAAAAATGGCGGGAATGCCGTCAAGCCTGGTCAACCGGGCAAACGAAGTATTGAAACAACTCGAAGAAAAGCATGTCGATAGTGCCCTGGCACAAAATGTAAAAGGACTGACAGCACCCAAATTACAACTCAGCATTTTTGATGCGCACTCGCAAACGTTTGATGATATCCGGAAGATGCTCGAAGGCATCGATATCAACCGCCTGACTCCTGTAGAGGCGCTGTTAAAACTAAACGAAATCAAAAACCTTTTGAAATAGACCGCAGAGGCCGGAAGAAGCCTGGATTAAGTTCATTGCCGACACATTATTTGGCATCGAACCAAACCTTCTTTTCATCGTCCCATGTACCGTTGTAATTGATGAACAACTCCTCGCCTGCTTCGATGTCGCGGACGGTAATGATGCTGATCGCTTGCTGGTTAAAATACATTCCGTACTGGCAGTTGGCCTTGTACGAATGATTGTAAACGGAAACCAGGCCTAGCGCCATAGCACACTGGTCGAGTTTCTTCCCCCATTCAAAAATATAATCGTGCAGGAGTGTTTTGTCAAGATCAACGCGGTTCTTGCCATTCATGACGATCACCGGTGAGAGTTCTATCAGTGTGCCGGCCGGGATGGCTTCTTCCGTAAATACGCCGCGGCCCATTTTTTTGGTGGCGCCGACATAAAGGCCTTCCCGCAGATAACTTAACTTTTTTGCTGCCATATGAAATCGCCGTGAAGATAGGTTGCGTTGAAATACTGCACTAAATTTGACGCATGACTTTGGAAACGTTACAGGCAGAACTGGAGCATGTATTGGAGAAAGGCGATCCCGATGAGATCAGGTTGTTCCTCGATCAGCAGAATATTAGCGATGTGGCCGAGTTGATTTACACCCTGCCTGAATACGATGCTTCCATCATCAGCTATATGTCCATCCACCGAGCATCGGGTGTGTTCAAGATTTTGGAAACCTCCACCCAGCAGGACATCATTCAACAACTTCCCCCCAGCAAAACAGCAGAACTCCTCAATGAACTTCCCCCGGACGACCGCACGGCGCTCCTCGAAGACCTGCCCAGCGGCGTGGTGCGTGAACTGATCAAGCTCCTCAACCCCAGTGAACGGAAAATCACGCTTTCGCTTCTTGGCTATCCCGAAAACAGCGTTGGACGCCTGATGACACCGGACTATGTATACGTGTATGAAAAAAATACGGTGAAGGAAGTGCTGGAGATCATTCGCCGGGTGGGAAAGAACAGCGAAACGATCGACGTGATTTACGTGATCAACGAAAAGGGCGAATTGCTGGATGATATCCGGATCCGCGAATTTATCCTGGCCTCTCCCGACAAACGTGTGAGCGAACTAATGGACGACCGGGTGATTGCCCTGAATGCCTACGATGACCAGGAAGTGGCCAATGAAGCGTTTAAAATGAATAACCGCGTGGCCTTGCCGGTGGTTAGCAACAGCAACAAGCTGCTCGGCATCGTCACAATCGATGATATCCTGTGGGTGGCCAACGAAGAATTCAGCGAGGACATGCAAAAGATTGGTGGTACCGAAGCGCTGGATGAACCTTACCTTGAAATGCCCCTTTTTCGCCTGCTGAAAAAAAGGGTGGTCTGGCTCGTGGTACTTTTCCTTGGCGAAATGCTGACGGCTACGGCGATGGCGTATTTCGAAGACGAAATTGCAAAAGCCACCGTGCTGGCGCTTTTTATTCCGTTGATTATATCCAGTGGTGGCAACAGCGGCTCGCAAGCCTCGACGCTGATCATCCAGGCAATGGCAGTGGGAGAAATTACGGTAAAAGAATGGTGGCGGGTGATGCGGCGTGAAATCATCTCCGGGATAATGCTTGGCGCTGTCCTGGGTACTATTGGTTTTCTGCGCATCCTTCTCTGGCATAGCATCAAGCCCAGCGTTTATGGCGAGCACTGGATGGTGATTGGGCTGACGGTTGGCATTGCACTGATTGGCGTCGTGTTGTGGGGTACGCTGTGCGGCAGCATGCTCCCGATGATTTTGAAACGGCTGGGTGCCGACCCGGCGGTGAGCTCAGCTCCATTTGTGGCTACCCTTGTCGACGTAACCGGATTGATCATCTACTTCTCCGTTGCCTTCCTGATCCTGAGCGGGAGGCTACTGTAAATGCCTTTTTATCGCTTCAAATTTTAATTTGTCCCTGTTTTTGTTTTTTTTCGCAGCCTAAAAGAATACGAAACTTTATGTGTGGAATTGTTGCCTATATCGGACCCCGTGAAGCCTACCCTGTAATTTTAAAAGGATTGAAGCGGCTGGAGTACCGCGGTTATGACAGCGCCGGCGTGGCGCTCCTCAACAGCGGTTTGAAAGTTTACAAAAAGAAAGGAAAAGTGGCCGACCTGGAAGAATCCATTGTAGGCAAAGACCTGCATGCCAATATCGGGATCGGCCATACCCGCTGGGCCACCCACGGTGAACCCAACGACCGCAATGCCCACCCCCACCTCTCTAACGGTGGCCGGCTGGCGATGATCCATAACGGGATCATCGAGAACTACGCAGCCCTGAAACAGGAACTCCTGAAAAATGGCTACCATTTTCAAAGCGATACGGATACGGAGGTCCTCCTGAATTTTATCGAATACATCCAGGTCAATAACAACTGCTCGCTGGAAGAGGCGGTACGCATCGCCCTGAAACGCGTTGTAGGTGCGTATGTGATTGTGTTGATCGACCAGGAAAATCCCGACACCCTGATCGCGGCCCGCAAAGGAAGCCCCCTGGTGATTGGTATCGGCAAGAACGAGCATTTCCTGGCGTCGGATGCGTCGCCCATTATCGAGTACACAAAGGAAGTGGTGTATGTCAACGATTACGAGGTTGCCATTATTAAACCCGATGAGCTGATTTTGAAAAACCTCGGGAACGAAAGACAAACACCTTACATCACCAAGCTGGACATGGAACTGGCAGCCATTGAAAAAGGCGGCTATGACCATTTCATGCTGAAAGAAATTTTTGAACAGCCGCAAACCATTTACGACTGTTTACGTGGCCGCCTCGATGCGGACCTCGGTACCATCACGATGAGCGGCATTGAGAAATACAAAGAACAGATCATGAATGCCAACCGCATTGTCATGGTTGCCTGTGGCACGAGCTGGCATGCCGGCCTCGTCGCCGAATATATTTTTGAGGAACTCTGCCGCATTAATGTTGAAGTGGAATACGCTTCCGAGTTCCGTTACCGCAATCCGGTGATCAACAAGGGCGATGTGATCATCGCTATCTCGCAAAGTGGCGAAACGGCCGATACGCTGGTGGCGATCGAAAACGCCAAAAAGCAAGGTGCGATCATCCTGGGTGTGGTCAACGTAGTGGGCTCGTCCATTTCCCGTGTGTCGGATGCCGGTGCATATACCCATGCCGGACCGGAAATTGGAGTTGCTTCCACCAAAGCCTTTACCGCGCAACTGGCCGTGTTGACGATGATTGCCCTGAAGATTGCCCATGACAGAGGTAGCATCGATAAAGAGCGTTACCACCGCCTGCTGCACGAACTGAACGATGTGCCGGATAAGGTGAAAGCTACGCTGGAGCAGCACGAACACATTAAAGCAATTGCCGAAAAATACAAGGACTCAACCGATTCGCTTTTCCTCGGCCGCGGTTATAATTTCCCGGTTGCACTGGAAGGTGCCTTGAAACTGAAAGAGATTTCCTACATCCACGCCGAGGGGTATCCTGCTGCAGAAATGAAGCACGGGCCCATTGCCCTGGTCGATGAAAAACTCCCGGTTGTATTTGTAGCAACCAGGGATTCCTATCACGAAAAAGTGGTCAGCAACATGCAGGAAATCCGGGCTCGTAAAGGGCGCATCATTTCCGTGATCAACGAAGGAGACGAACAGAGCACTGCTCTTTCTAACGACGTGATTGTTGTTCCCGAGGCCGACGAAATTCTGGCGCCCATGATCAGTGTGATCCCGCTGCAACTACTTTCCTACTATGTGGGTGTGGCAAGAGGGTTTGACGTGGACAAACCGCGTAATCTGGCCAAATCGGTAACGGTTGAATAATACCAAACCCCTCAAACGGAGGGGTTTTTTGTGGATACTTTTGCCTGAAAAACGACATTGATTTTCGAGGAGCGGCGGGTAAGAGGTTCGTACTCCATTTCGTCCTGTTCTTTTAACTTTAGCCTTATGAACAAAAAACCCTTGCAGTCCATCGGTTATAATTTTATTCAAGCTGCGTTTTTACCAAAAGGAAAAAACGAATATCACCTGCGCAACTTTCAAAACCGCAACGGTATCAATTACCGCAACCTATCTGCCTATGAGATTGAAGTGCTGGTGCGCAACCGCAATACATCAGACGACTGGAACAAGATCCGCGTGTCCGATGCATTCAATCCAGAGCTGGTAAAAAACTGCAAGTTTTTTGGATTGGTACGGATTGGAAAACTGGAAAGCATTGCGCTGGAGTATCACAATATCACCATGCCGGTGGGCTTGTACGACAGTACGATCATCAGTTGTGATTTTGGCGATAACGTCGTGATCAACAACGTGAACTACATGTCGCACTACATTATCGGCAACGAGGTGATGATCGCCAATGTCAACGAACTGCATACGACCGACCACGCAAAGTTTGGGAACGGGATCATCAAGGAAGGTGAGTCGGAGGAAATCCGAATCTGGCTGGAAGTGTGCAACGAGAATGGCGGCCGGAAAATTATCCCGTTCAATGGCATGCTGCCCGGCGATGCTTATCTCTGGAGCAAATACCGCGACGATGAAGCGTTGCTGAATCGCTTCAAGGAAATGACGGAGAAAAAGTTTGACAAGCAAAGAGGGTATTACGGCAAGATCGGCGACAACTGCGTGATCAAAAACACCGCGATCATCAAAGATGTCTGGGTCGGCAGCGATGCATATATCAAAGGTGCCAACAAGCTTAAAAATCTCACGATCAATTCGTCGGCGGAAGCACCGTCACAGATTGGCGAGGGATGTGAACTGGTAAATGGCATTGTAGGATTTGGCTGTCGAATTTTCTACGGCGTGAAGGCAGTACGTTTTTTTATGGCGTCGCACTCACAGTTGAAATATGGCGCACGGCTGATCAACTCGTTCCTGGGTAACAACTCGACCATTTCCTGTTGCGAAGTATTGAATTCGCTGATCTTTCCTTTTCACGAGCAACACCACAACAATTCATTTTTAATTGCAGCGACGGTCATGGGGCAAAGCAATATTGCGGCCGGCGCAACTCTCGGCTCCAATCATAATAGTCGCGCAGCCGACGGGGAGCTGGTGAGCAGCCGTGGCTTTTGGCCGGGTCTCTGTGTGAGCCTGAAACACAATTCGAAATTTGCCTCGTTTACGCTTCTTGCCAAAGGCGATTACCCCGCGGAGTTAAATATTCCCCTGCCCTTCTGCCTGGTCAGCAATGATGTCACCAATAACAAGCTCGTTGTAATGCCGGCCTACTGGTTTCTCTATAACTTGTATGCGCTGGCCCGGAATGCAGCCAAGTATGCCGACAGGGACAAGCGAACCAAGAAGCTCCAGTTTATCGAATACAGCTTCCTCGCACCCGACAGCGTCAACGAGATTTTCAAAGGATTGAATATTCTTCGCAAAGCTGTCGCTCATGCGTACAACCCTGAACTGCGACAAGCGGAAGATCATACAGCCATTACCGAAGGCGAACGCATCCTCAACGATGGGGGTGCGGATCTTCGGGGGCTGGATGTTTTTGTCGAAGGCTTTGAATGCACCAATCGCCCTACCCAGATCATCAAGGCAAAAGAGGCATATGACATTTATAAAAAACTGGTGATCTATTATGCGGTTGAGCAACTCACAAATTTTATCGAACACCACGCCATTGCTTCATTCGAAGAGTTGCAACAGGTATTGCCGCAATCGCCGCAACGACTTGACTGGGTAAATGTGGGTGGGCAGTTGCTTCCCAAAACGGCTTTGGAAACATTGTTACAGGATATTAAATCGGGACGAATCAACAGTTGGAACGAAGTGCACCGGTTTTACCAGCAGCAGGGCCATTTGTATTCCGAACAAAAATTGCAACATTCCTATGCGTCCATACTCGAACTTTTACAATTGGATAGGAACGGTTTGACAGCAGACGATTTCTCCTCATTATTACAACAGGCGCTGGCTTTCAAAACCTGGATGGTCGACAATATTTATGAATCCCGGGCAAAAGACTTCCAGAATGAATTTCGGAGGATGGTGTACGACAATGAGGCCGAGATGGAAAACGTTGTCGGCAGCCTGAAGGACAATGTTTTTATCAACCAGCAAAAAGAAGAATTGGCCCGCTTCCGTCACTCGCTGCAAAAGATCAGTGAGCAATTCAGCCTGGCCATTGTGTAAGGACAAACGGCCTGCGCAGCCCTTGTTATTTCTTCCGGAAGAAAATTCGTACCGGCACACCTTTTAAATCAAAACTTTCCCGCAATTTGTTTTCCAGATAATTGCGATAGGGCGTTTTGATATCGTCTGGATAGTTGGTGAAAAATGCAAACGATGGTACGGCCGTTGGCAATTGGGTAATGAATTTGATCTTGACTGCATTTCCCCTTACCACCGGCGGGTGGTACGATTCAATGGCCTTCAGCATCACGTCATTGAGCTTTGATGTCGGTATCTTGCGCTGTCGGTTTTCGAATACAATCAGGCCTGCTTCAATGGCCTGCAAAATCCTGGTTTTCTCTTTGGCCGAAATGAAAAGGACGGGAACGTCGTTGAACGGTGCCAGGCGTTGTTTCAATACCTTTTCGTAATCCCTTGCCGTGTTAGTTTCTTTTTTAACAAGGTCCCACTTGTTTACAAGCACAACTATGCCTTTTCCCTTGCGGGCAGCCAGGCTGTAAATTGTCAGGTCCTGGGCCGTAATTCCTTTTTCGGCATCCAGCAGCAGCAGACAAACATCGGCTTCATCGAGGGCTTTAATGGCACGGATCACCGAATAAAATTCCAGGTCTTCGTGCACCTTGGCTTTGCGGCGGATGCCCGCCGTGTCGATGAGGATAAAATCTTTTTGAAATAATTTGTAGCGGGTGTGTATGGTATCCCTTGTTGTGCCGGCCACATCGCTCACAATCGTTCTCTCCTCACCTGTCAATGCGTTCAGCAGCGAGGATTTACCAACATTCGGCTGGCCGATGATGGCAAATTTGGGGAGGTGTTCTTCTCCTTCGATCTCGACCTCTTCTTTGATCAGGGCTGTGACATCGTCGAGCAGGTCACCGGTGCCGCTGCCGCTCATGGCCGAAATAAAATGAAGCTTTTCGAAGCCAAGGCTGTAAAATTCCGATGCTTCCAGCAGTCGTTCGTGGTTGTCAACTTTGTTAACCACCAGTAAAACGGGTTTGGTGGCACGGCGCAAAATGTCGGCCATGGCGTCGTCCAAATCGGTCATGCCGGTTGCAGCGTCGACAACGAAAAGGATCACACTGGCCTCGTCCATGGCAATGCGCACCTGGTGGCGGATCTCCTTTTCAAACAGGGCCTGTCCCTCAGGGACAAAACCGCCGGTATCGATCACGTAAAAGGATTTCCCGTTCCATTCCGCAATACCATATTGCCGGTCTCTTGTTACTCCCGGGATGTCTTCCACGATGGCTTTTCGCTGCTCCAGCAAGCGGTTAAAAATCGTGCTCTTTCCAACATTGGGACGGCCAACAATCGCTACAGTAAATGCCATGACTACAAATATTTCGCCTTTAAAAAGTGGACAAAAGTACGCTTTCGCCGCTACTCCGGCGCATTTGGCAGTTTGGAATTGTAAAATTGGAGAAATTGCAACAGGTCTTGTTCCCTTTTAAAAGTCAGCTTTTTTTCGTTGATCCAGTCGTTGTACTGCGAGGCTTTTGGTAAAACGGCCAGGAACGCCTCCCGGTTCAGTTTGCGAATGGGTTGGATGATTTGGTTGGTCCGGATAAAATAATCGATGTCGTCGCGGAAGAAATAACGTTTTTGTGTGCCGAACAGGGAATCTGCAGTGACAACGGTCCGGTGTACATACCTAATTAACTGGTATGCTCCCTGGTTCAGAATGGCTACCAGGCCGTCCACCTTTTTCTTGTTTAAAAACAGGTTGGCTACCTTCCGCTGAAATTCGATGCTGTCATTTTTAAACACGACCCGAACAATGTCTTTGTCCTGCAGCACCCATTCCTCGTTATTTTTTAAAAAATAAATTTCATCGGTGGCAAGGTTCAATTTTACGGGAGCTGTCCCGATCTGACTGCTTTCGGTAAACAGATCGGCTTCCTTCCATTGGTCGCTCCAGAAGGGCGAACCTTTGATTCGGCTGTAGCTGACTTTGGCATTACCACCCAGCCCGTTGAAGTCCACTTCGTCCACATATTTTACCACTTTTGCCTCAGAGAGGTTGGTGATGATCCCATTGTTCATCCGAACGTTTTGCGCCGGCAATGCAAATGGGGCAAGCAAAAACAACAGTGCGACCGGTTGGTACCGTTTTGTCATGGCACATGATTGATTTACCTTTTTAATAGCCATACTCTTTCAAGAAAAGCTCGTTGTCGCGCCATTTTGGGCGCACTTTGACAAAGAGTTCCAGGAAGACTTTTTGCCCGATGAATTCTTCGATCTCTGTTCTCGACAACGTACCGATTTGCCGGATCATCTTGCCTCCTTCGCCGATCAGGATTGCCTTTTGCGATTCCCGCTGCACGATGATCTCGGCCCTGATTTTAATAAGGGTAGACTTTTGCTTGAATTCATTTACGACTACCGTTGCCTGGTAAGGAATTTCTTCCTCGAATAAATCATAGATTTTCCCACGGATAATTTCAGCAACAAAAAATCGGGTGGGAAGATCCGACATTTCATCTTCGGCATAAAAGGCTTCGCCTTCGGGTAGGGCGGCAACAATCTTTTCGAGCAATTCGGGAACACCCTTTCCTGTCAATGCAGAGAGGAAAACGGTTTCTTTTGCGTAGGCTTTACCAGTAAAAAACTGAGCAGCTTCCTTTTGTTTCTCCGCTCCTGCCCTGTCGGCCTTATTGATCACCAGCAGAGACGGAACTTTTAGCCGGAGTGAAGAGAAAATGGTATCGGCTTCTTCCCAATTGTCGTTGATATCGACAAGTAAAAGGGCCAGGTCGGCATCTTCCAGCGCCGTTTTTACGGCCTGCATCATTTTTTCGTGCAGCTTGTATTTTGGTTCAATGATACCCGGTGTATCCGAAAAAATGATCTGGTACGCATCAGACGTTAAAATTCCTTTGATGCGGTGCCGCGTTGTTTGCACTTTGGGCGAAACAATGGCGAGCTTTTCCTTCATCAGCGCATTGAGCAGCGTGCTTTTCCCCGCATTGGGCTTTCCGAAAATGTTGACAAATCCTGACTTCACCTTTTGATAAAAATTAGGCTTCAAAGGTAGAAGAATAAAAAAATGTTTGGAAGGAAAGACCGCCCTCTCTATATTTGCACTCCACAACGCGACGAACGGGTTGTTCAGTTCTTAAACACACAAACTTTTTATATCGCGAAGTAGAGCAGCGGTAGCTCGTCGGGCTCATAACCCGAAGGTCGCTGGTTCGATCCCAGCCTTCGCAACAAGCAAACCCCGGTTTATCCGGGGTTTTTTATTGCCTGTACCGGTCAATCTTGCTATGAAAATGTTATAACCGCACTTTTAAAGGGTTTCAAGGCAGGATTTGCGCAAAACTTGCTGTAAAAAGTGTAGCGGTGTTTTTGCCCCAGCAGGTACCGCATTTCAGCGTCCGATCATGATGAACGAAACACAGTACGACACGGAGTTATTTGCCGAAGTTTACGATGTACACCCACAGGCCATTGTTTGGTTCCGGCCCATTTGGAACAGCGATCATTCAGCGATAGTCGATTTTGCATTTAGTTACTGCAATGATGAAGGTCTGCGCTATTTAGGCGTGACCAGGGATCAGCAACAACAATTACGGGTTTCTGACACGGTTACACTGACCGATCCGTTACGGCCGAAAGTCCTGGCTGAACTGGTCGATGTCTACACGACGGGGCAAACCGCAGAATCGAATATTTACAATCCGGCATTGAACAAATATGCACGGGTTTTGCGAACGAAACTGCGGGGCGGTGTGTTGACGATTTTACAGGATCGTACCGAGGAATACCGGATCATCCGGCAATTGGAACAACAGGCAAACGAATTAAAGGTTAGGGATGACCTGTTGGAAAATCTTTTGAAACACTCTCCTGCCGGGATTTCTGTCACCAAGGTGATTCGAAATGAACAGGGAAAGGTTGTTGATGGCCGTACACTGCTTGCGAACGAAATGGCTGCTCAACTTTTACATCAATCCAGGGAGACTTTTCTTTCGCAAACAGTTGTCCAACTGGATCCGACGATCCTGGAAAGTCCGTTGTATCAGCTGTCTATCCGGACGTTGGAAACAGGCGAGCCATTTCATACGCAATACTATGTGGCATCGGCCAGGAAATGGATTGAGTTGTCGGTTGCCAGGATGGAAAATGACCACCTGATTAACATTTTTACCGATGTCACCGACACCAAGACGGCGCAACTCAAAATGGAGAATTCGGCAGAGCGGCTGAAGGCAGTTTTTAATGCCTCGCCGTCCGGCATGTTCACCTTCGCACCCGTTTTTGACACCAAAGGCGAGGTGGTGGACTTTTGCTTTGTGATCACCAACCCAACATTTGCTGCCTACGCCGGACAAACACCGGAAACCCTGCAGGGCGGCCTTGGCAGCACATTCTTTCCCGGCTACCTGTATAATGGCGTTTTCGAGATGTACAAACAAACCTACCTGACAGGTGCAACCCTTCGCCAGGACATTCATTATAACGTGGATGGACATGACCTATATCTCGATCTTTTGAGCACCAAGGTGCAGGATGAAGTGCTTGTAACGTTCACCGACTATACCATTGCCAGAAAAGCCCAGATTCAACAGGAAAAACTGGTAAAAGAACTTCAACGATCGAACGAAAACCTAGAGGAGTTTGCCCATGCCGCATCACACGATTTGAAGGAACCGATCAGGAAGATCAGCGTTTTTTGCGACCGGTTGATGCATAGCCTTGATGACCGGATGGACGACATGGAGAAAAGTATGTTCGAGCGAATGTCGAAGGCTGCTAACCGCATGATGCTGCTGGTGGACGACCTTTTGAACTATTCGCACGCCGGCCTCAAACCGGCAGAGCTGGAAGAAGTGGATCTGAATAAAAAAGTAACATTGGTGCTGCACGATTTGGAAGTAGCCATAGAGCAAAAAAATGCTATTGTCTCGGTCGATCAACTGCCTGTTGTGAAAGGATACAGGCGTCAATTGCAGCAGTTATTTCAAAATTTGATCAGCAATGCCTTAAAGTATAGTAATCCGGGTGTTCCGCCGGAAATTCACATTGGTTACCGCCTGGTGAAGGGCGCCGACATCCCGTTTGAAACTTCCCCGGCGAACAAAGAGAAGGACTACCATCTCATCGAGATTTCAGATAACGGTATCGGTTTCGAGCCCCAATACGCCGAACGGATTTTCCAGATGTTTCAGCGCCTTCACGGACGAGCCGAATACGATGGTACCGGCATTGGCCTTTCCATTGCCCGTAAAGTGGTGACAAACCACAACGGCTTTATCTGGGCGGATGGTGAAGTCGACAAGGGCGCCACGTTTCATATTGCTTTTGAAAAATAATTTGCGCTTCGCATAATCGCAAGCCGACGAACGGACGTCTTTGTACCTAAAACCGTTTGATCAATAATCCCAGTGCCGCGGCAACGAGGATAATAAAAGGTTCCTGCAATTTTTTAAAGTAAAGCAATGCAAAGATGGTGATCAAAGCAATAGCCGGTGAAATCAGGTCGGTAAATTGTCGTTTCGCCAGAACAAGAACTGCACCGGCAATGGCCCCAACAGCGCCAGCTGTAATGCCTTCAACCAGGGCTTTTACTGCTGGATGATTCCCGTGTCGTTTAAAATAAGGTGCCGGTAAAATCGTGAACAAATAGCATGGAAGAAAGGTTGCCAGGGCCGCCACACTTGCGCCGGGAAAACCGGCAATCAGATAGCCGATAAACCCTACCGTGATAACGACCGGTCCTGGTGTGATCATTGCTACTGCAACAGCATCCAAAAACTCTTGTTCGCTGAGCCAGTGATACTCTTTCACGACACCACCGTATAAAAAAGGAACGATCGCCAGGCCACTTCCAAATACAAATGCACCCGCTTTTAAAAAAAACCAAAACAGCTTCTGGAGTGGATGGCTTAAGTGATAGAAGCCAGCTTGCAAAAAAAAGGGAAGCAAAATAAACCCGTCTGCAAAGAGAAATGTTGGTTTCGTTCTGACGAAACAATAAATGACACTACCAATCAGAATAAGGGAAATACTTTCCTTCTCAAACAGAAATGTGAATACGGCCAGAACGGCAAAAATTGTCCATAACAGCCAATCTTTTCCAACGCTTTTTCGGATGAGTTTGTAACTGCCAACCGAAATAATGCCGATAACGGCGGCGCCAATACCGTAAAACACTGCCTGCATCCAAGACAGACCGCCAAAACTAACGTAGGCAAACCCCAACGCAATAACCATCAAAAATGATGGCAGGACAAAGGCGATACCTGCTGCCGTGGCGCCAATGATTCTGTAATGAACATAGCCCAGGTAAATGGCCAGTTGAGCAGCCAAAGGGCCCGGAGCCAGTTGTGCAAGGGCCAATCCCTGCCTATACTCTTCCTCTGCTATCCATTCTTTTTCTTCCACCAGGTCTTTGTGCATTCGGCCAACTAACGCAACCGGACCACCAAAGCCAAGACTACCCAGTTTTAGAAAATAGCAGACC
The DNA here is from genome assembly GCF_003628535.1 of Flavisolibacter nicotianae. GTDB lineage: Bacteria > Bacteroidota > Bacteroidia > Chitinophagales > Chitinophagaceae > Flavisolibacter > Flavisolibacter nicotianae. The sequence continues at coordinate 57,768 of NZ_RBCI01000004.1, read as the reverse complement.
AGGTCTTTGAGGGTATAAGTTGCTTCTTCAGCGGTCGCCTGTAATGATTTGTTGAACGTTGTCATCTTACGAAACTTTCAGGTGTAGGAAAGCAGGGCGAAGCATTACTGCTCCGCCCCTTTTTATTTACTTAGTAAACCGTCCAAGGTTACGGCGACGTAATACAGACCACCGATCGTAGGACCACCGGCGTACTGGATGTAGTGGTGATTGAGCAAGTTGGCACCTCCAACTTTAACCGTTGTCTTTAATTGCGGCACTCGCACATTGACCTGTGCGTCCAGTGTGCTGTAAGCGTCTACGCCACCGGTAACCAGTGGGCTTTCCCACAGGAATGCATCCTGCCAGCGCCACACGACGTTAAAACCAACGTTCTTCACAACCTCGCGGTTGCCAAAAGAAAGGTTAGTGGCCCACTCCGGTGTGTTGAAACCTGTCACAAATACATCATTGGTATTGTTGGCCTTCATTCGGTTGAAATTCACATTACCGGAAAGACTGAATTTCTTGTAGACGTTGTATGTTATACCCAGCGCCGATCCAAAATTGGTATACGTGTTTTTCGCATTGGTATAAACCCTGTACCGGTCTTGCCCTTTGCTTGCTGCTGTCGTTGCTGTTGCAGATGCAGCGTCCCGGTTACGGTCGATCATGGCCAGGACGGCTGCATCAGAACCAACTTTCTCCCCTTTGGGAACATATACCTGAACTTGTCCCAAAAATCCGTCATATCGGTTGGTGTACGCGTCGATATCCACCAGCAATTTGTTGTCAATGAGAACGGCTTTGTAGCCGATTTCAAAAGAACGAATGCCTTCCGGTCTTGCTTTTGGCAGGTTGGCAACTGTGAGCAGGTTCCGGTTTGCCAGGCCTGCACTGTCGGAATTTCCTGCCGCACTCACTGTCGCATTGAAGTTGACAACCGATGCCTGTGTGTAACTGTTTTCCAGGTAGCCCAAGCCTTCGTTGATGTAGGAAAGACTTCCCACTCTTTTTACCCGACCGTTGTTGACATAGGAAAGCGCTTCAAAAAGCGAAGGAAAGCGGTAGCCCTGCTGATAGGTGAAGCGAAAATTGTGCTTCTTGGCAACCGTATATACGGCTGCCAGGCGGGGCGTGAATTTTGGATCAAACTCGGGGTTGTAATCGAAGCGTAATGAACCAAAGAGCTTGAGCTTTTCATCGAAAAATGTTTTCGTCAATTGCGCAAAGGCCCCGTACTTTTTATAATAAACATTGTTACCATACGTCCCTTCTTTGGTAAGGAGGTTGCGTTCTGCAATCGGACGCGAAAAATCCACAAAATTGTTGCCATCTGGTATGATCTCGTAAATGCGTGCATCGCCACCGACAAGGAGGTCGGCCACCTTCACTTTTTTCGAAAGATCCCATTGCGCCTCTGTGTGATAGAGGCGGCTTTTCTGAACAAGTGCCGCACCACCTGTTTCAGGTGCATCCGGAATAGATCCCGACCTGATGTCCCAATTGTTGATGCCGATAATGGTGTTTTTCAAGGCATCGAATTCGGGAGTACCGGGTTTTACGCGGCTGGCATCGGCCTGCTCCCTGGCATACTGCGTGGCGGCCGCCAGGTTGGCCGATGTCAGCGTACCACCGTTGGCGGCCGCGTAAGCGTTGAGCGCATTTTTAAATTTTGTACCCCAGCTGCCGGCAGTTTTTGTATCGGTAGCGCCACCGCTGTACAGGTCCAGGTTATCGGCAAGTGGTTTGACATTGTAGGAGTCACCGGTATTTTCCAGCGACACGTAGCTGCGAACAAGAAAGTTGTCACCTTTGAGTTCCAGCTTGTGATTTTGCACAATGACGTTGTCAAGCTGGATCTTGTTTCCCCGCTGAAACACACCGTCCATTTTACCCACCCGGTAAGAATACGCTAATTCGGCACCTCGCTTCAGGCGATAGTGCACAGCGCCGTCAAATTTCAGGTTGTCCACCTTTGGATTGATCAGGTCTCTTTCCCAATAGCCGGTACGGGCTACACGTAAAGTCTGGTTGTTTTTACCGTTGATGGTCAACCCACCGATCGACACCACGTTACTGCCGGCAAGTGCATCGTCGCCATATTTGTTCCACCCGTCAAAAGCAACATTGTATTGTCCATTCAGCTCCGAAAAGGACGGGTTGGCACTTTTCAGGTTGTTGGTATTTTGATCAAGTTGCGTGTTGGAGAGCCAGTCGGTGCCCTGCATATATCCCAGGTTCAGTTTAAACGCAAAACGGTCGCTGATTACTTTAGCGTAACGAATGGACGTTTCCGTCAGCACACTGGGAGAATAATCCTTCCCATCTACATGGTTTATACCCGTTTTTTGGTACACACTCAGTCCCTGTGTCACAAAGGGATTTTTGGTAAGAAGGTTGGCCATGCCGTTGATGGCGTTCATGCCGTAAAGTGCGGAAGCCGCTCCCGGCGTGATCTCGACACTTTGAATATCGAGTTCCGTGGGTCCGATGGCATTACCCAGTGGCACACCCAACGTGGCGGCCTGCATGTCCACTCCATCGACCAGTTGCATAAAACGAAAATTGTTGGGGATGTTGAAACCACGGGTATTGGGTACCTTAAATGTCAGGCTGGAAGTCGTCATTTGCACGCCTTTTACATTTTCCAGCGCATCGTAAAAGCTGGGTGCCGGTGTTTCGCGGATGGCCCTGATATCCAGTTTTTCAATGGCTACCGGTGATCGAAGGATGCTTTCCCGTACACGGGATGCGGTTACCACCACCGCATTGCCCAATACGGTTTGCGTGGCAAGGGCAACCTGCAGTTTGGAGCCAAGCGTAGCCACTTCCACTTCCTGCGGCGCAAAGCCGATCGACGAAAACAAAAGAGTGAACGGAAGCTTTTCCTTTGTACGCAATTTAAAAGAACCGTCATTGGCCGTTAGTGTTTTGGTGTCGGTGCCTTTGATACTGACTGTGACGCCGGTGAGTACTTCCCTGGTTTCCTGGCCGGTTACAAACCCGGATATTTCAATGGCATCCTGGGCCGCCAATGATGAAACAGCAAATAGAGAAAAAAAGACGAATAAGAGTTGTTTTGTTCGAAGCATGGTTGGTTTATTTTGAACAGACATGAGGTTTCAGTTTCAATGAAGAATTGTTTTGCGACTGACAGTTTGCAAGGGTTTGTTCCACCCGGTGCATCAAAAGAGGCATCTGGTGATTTTGCAAAGACGAATTGGACAGAAGCAATCGAAAGAGTGGTTATCGTTGTACGGAAGAGGGAATTATTTGGTACAACAACAGGAAGGAATGCTACAACAGCAACAACAAGGTGTAATCGATTCAGCAATGCTGCTAATCATTGTCCTTCCTGATTTCACCAGTGACTTTTTCATTTTTCAGGTTCCTGTTTTAATTCCTACTAAATTGGTAGGTAAATATACCAACACTCTTTTTATTTCCTAAATTTTTTTTGTTTTTCTATAGAAATAGTACAGCCGAATGGCAATTGCCAGGAAAGTTCAACGACATTTTCAAGAGTGAAATGTTACAATCTGGCGTGTTGCAGCAAGAAGGAAGAAACAATGATGTTATTGCGGGGAGAGTTTTTTTGTTCTGTCCATGATATCGTGCAGGGTGCGTTTCTCCAGCACTTTCAAAATGGCGTCCCTTGCTTCCTGCATCACCGTGTTGATGCAGCAGGTTTCTTCGTTGCAGTTCTCGCAAGGCGTGTAAAAATTGAGGCTTACACAGTTCAGCAAGGCAATCGGTCCATCAACAATGCGGATGACCCTTGCAAGGGTTATTTTTTTGGGGGGCTCGGCAAGGCGGTAACCACCATACCGTCCGCGGGTGCTGATCAAAACATCGTGGTTGCGCAGCTCGACCAGGATGGCCTCTAAAAATTTTAGCGGAATGCGCTTTTCCTGAGCGATGGTGCTGATGAGCACAGGCGTTTCGTCCTGGTAACTGGCGGCTAAATAAGCCAGCGCCTGTAAGGCATATTTTGCTTTTTGACTGAGCATTTCACGAAGTCTTTCTGGATGGTCTTTAACGCAAATATACCATTCGGATTTGCATCTTTCGCTGCCTAAAAAACGAAGAAAATATGAGAATGGTCAAACGGAGGAAAAACCTGCAGCGATCTTCCCGGTTACTGAGTGCCCGTCCATGGCTGAAAGCAAATGCTTACTTCTCTGCAGCCATTTAATGAGATGTCCCACCGGGGATGTTAGGCGATCAAATTCATGATGGCTTTCCAAAGGGTATTGCAACTGGTTAGAATCACCAGTGTTCCTACCAGGATAAACATGGTTTTGATCGGCAGTTTGCCTACCAGGCGGGCGGCAATGGGTGCGGCAATAAGTCCGCCGATAATCAAGCCGGCGATATCCCACAGCGGCAGGCTTTCCAGCAGGATAAAAAAGACCACGGAGCTCATAAACACTACGAAGAATTCAGCCAGGCAAACAGAACCAATTACGTATCGCGGACTTCGGCGCTTCGACATCAGGGTGCTTGTCACCAGCGTTCCCCAGCCGCCGCCGGCAAAGGCATCCATAAATCCGCCAACGGCCGCCAGCCACCCGGCCCGTTTTACTTTTGCTTCGTAACTGGGTTTGCTGAATGCTTTTCGCAAGATGTAATAGCCCAGGTAAATGGTGTAAACCGAAAGCGGCAACCGCACATAGGTTGCATATTTCTGACCGAAATAGGCCATCGTTGCGCCCAGCACTGCACCGACAATTCCCGGTATCACCAGGGCTTTGAACAATTTTTTATTGATGTTACCGAATCGGTGATGACTGTATCCCGAAACACCGCTGGAGAAAACCCTTGCAGCGTGGACTCGGCTGCTCACAATCGCCGGATTGACGCCGACGGCCAGCAGGAAGGTTGTGGAAATGGTCCCATAACCCATGCCCAATGAACCATCCGACATTTGTGCCAGGAAGCCGCAGAGCAGCATCATGAGAAACATTTTCGTGTCGATGTAATTGGGAATGGTCTTGATGCTGTCAACCAGCCTTTGTACTGGCACATAGGACAAAATCGTGTGCCCGATGATCATAAAAAAAAAGGCAAAAAGACAGTATTTCACAATCTTTTGCCAGCGCTTTTGCCCGGGTTTGTTCTGCTCTTCCAGTGTCATTTGTTTCGACACCAGCACCCTTGTCAGGTCGTTTAACTGCCTGACTTTTTCACTGAAATCGCCATTGATGTTATTGCGGATGATGCTCAGGTTATCGGCTACATTGTTGATCTCCGCAGGAATGGCTTCATTCAGCACTTCCTTCAACCGCTTCGCCACGGTAGGTGATTTGCCGTTGGTGGAGATGGCAATTTTTACATTGCCTTTCTGTACAACGGAGCTGAGGTAAAAATCACAGAGATCCGGCGTATCAGCCACATTCACCAACTTGTTTTTGCCTTTGGCAACCTCGCTGATCTCCGCACTTTTCGTTTTATCGTTGATGCCAATGATCACGATATCAGCACCGTCAACATCGGTGCTTTCAAAAGGGCGTTCGAAAAGCTCGATCGTTGGGTATTCGGCCGCCAGCGCCTTAATGCTTTCATTGATGCTGGTTGCAACCAGCTTTATTTTCGTCAGTGGCGAGTTGTTCAGCACAGCTGTCAGCTTCTCCAATCCCACGTTTCCACCACCAACAATCAAAATGGAAAGTTGTTCCAGTTTGAGGAAGATGGGAAATAACTTATTTGTTTCCTGAACAAGCATGTTTACTTTTCCAATTATATTTTCGAACGAGATGATGCCATTCGGCCATCTGACTATCCAGCGGATCTCTAACGCCTCAATGGGCGTTTTCTTCAAAATGCCACACCGTCTACCCGCAGTTGTTTAATCAGAGACCAGCTTTTCACGGATGGTAAAATCACCAAATGTTTCACCCGGATTTCTATTGGCGCTATAACGTGCAAACAGGCCATCCAGTTCGTTTAGAATTGTTTGCTCATCAACGTTCTCTTTGTAAGTTTTATTCAACCGCTCTCCCAGCCTGTCACCACCCAGTTGCAGGTTGTAGCGGCCGTATGCGGTTCCGACGAAACCAATTTCGGCCAGTGTCGAACGGCCGCACCCGTTTGGACAGCCGGTCATCCGAATGCTGATCTCGTCGTCCTGCAAGCTGTATTTTTCTAACAGCGGTTCAATTTTGGAGATCAACGTGGGTAGATAGCGTTGCGCTTCGGCCAGGGCCAGCGGGCAGGTATTGAATGCCACGCAGGCTATGGCATTCCGGCGCATGCCACCGGCTTTTTCGGTATGTTCAATAATATTGAATTCATTCAGGATTGCTTCTACCGCTGCCCTGTCTTTTTTGGCAATATCACCCAGTGTCAGGTTCTGATTCGTGGTGAAACGGAAATTGGCTTTTCCCGTTTCCGCTATCTTCAGGAGTGCCGTTTTCAAGGCCAGCTTTTCATCATCGGTCACGCGGCCATTTTCAACAAAAATGGTGTAATGCCATTTGCCGTCCTGGCTTTGTTCCCAGCCAAAATGATCACGTCTTTCCGTGAAGACGTAGGGCTTTGCCGGTTCCAGCAGGAAGCCAAGGCGCTTTTCCAGTTCAGCCTTGAACACATCAACGCCCATGTTGTCGACCGTGTATTTTAACCGGGAAAGCTTGCGGTCGCTGCGGTTGCCGTTGTCTCTTTGAACAGTTGCAATCTGGTAAACGGTCTCGATCAGTTTTTCTTCCGGCACAAATCCAATAACGGTGGCCAGCCTTGGATAAGTGGCTGGGTTGCCGTGCGTGGCGCCCAAGCCGCCGCCAATGGCCACGTTAAAACCAAGGAGCTTTTCATTTTCAATGATGGCGATCAGCGCTACGTCATTTGCAAAAACGTCCACGTCGTTATTGGGTGGAATGGCAATAGCCACTTTAAACTTTCTGGGTAGATAGCGATCCTGGTAAAGCGGATCTTCTTCCAGTTTTTTATCAACCAGCACTTCTTCATCGAGCCACACTTCGTAAAAAGCCCGGGTCTTGGGTAAAAGCGCTTCGCTGATTTTTTTTGCGTAGCCATGAATGTGCGCATGTAAAGGAGAAATGGAAGGATGACTGCTGGCAATCACGTTCCTGTTTACGTCGCCGCAGGCCGCAATTGAATCCAGGCCGACAATATTGAAATCTTTCAACGTTGGTTTAATGTGACGCTTTAAAATTCCATGCAACTGGATCGTTTGCCGCGTGGTGATCTTGATCACACCCGTTGTATACTTGCCGGCAACGTGGTGTGCTGTGATCCACTGCTCCGGGGTAATAAAACCACCCGGGATCCGCAGGCGAATCATGAACGAATAAAGCTTGTCCAGCTTTTGCGCTGCTCTTTCTTCACGCAAATCCCTGTCGTCCTGTTCGTACATGCCATGGAATTTTACCAGGGCATGATCCATTTCCCGGACGGCGCCCGTCAGTTCGTCCTGCAAGCTTTCTTTCAGCGTACCTCTCAAGGCATCACTCGCCACCTTGATCTTTTCTACAACGGATAAATTTTTTTGGTCGGCCATTCGTTCGTTTCTTATTTATAGTTTATCGTTTGTGATTCGTTTTATACTGCCATTCCTTTTGTTAATAAACATCTTTCAGGTAACGGCCTTCTTCTTTTAATGCATTGAGAAGTTCAACTGCAGTGTCGTCACTCACCCCTTTTTGTTCACGGAAGATGCGGGTCAGCATGTTTTCCACGTCGTTGCTCATGGGTTCTTTCGCGCCGCAGATGTAGAGGTAAGCCCCGTTTTCTATCCATTTCACCAGTTCTTCGCGGTGCTGCCACAGCTTGTGCTGTACATACAATTTTTCGTCCTGGTCGCGGCTGAATGCAACGTTCATTTTCGTGAGCACGCCGGTTTCGATCCAGTTGAGCCACTCAGTTTGGTAGAGGAAATCGGTGGTGAAATGCTGATCGCCAAAGAACAGCCAGTTGCGGCCATCGGCACCGGTTGCATCACGATGGGCAACAAAGGAACGAAATGGCGCAATGCCGGTTCCGGGGCCGATCATGATAACATCTTTGTCGGCGGCAGGCAGCTTGAACAAATGATTTTTATGAATGTAAAATTCAACCTCATCCCCTTCCTTCAATTGTGAAAGAAAAGCAGATGCCAGTCCATCCTTTAACTGGTCGTTTGCGACAAAGCGATGCATGCCGACGGTCAGGTGCACTTCACCGGAATGCGCTTCCGGAGACGAGGCAATTGAATACAGCCGCGGCGCAATCGGGTCAAGAATTTGCAGCGCCGCCAAAAACTGTTCCTGCCCGTTGACAGGATAAATGCGAAGCAGGTCCAGGAAATCCATGCGTGTTGCTGGTATATCCTGCTTCACGATGCCCGCATAGGCCTTAACGACACGTTCCGGAAGATTGACCAGGGAAACTTTTCTCTGCAAAAGCTGACCCAGGGCAATGGTTTCGTCTTTGTATGTTACAACCGTTTCTTCTTCAAAGCCGCTCAGCGTGGCAATTCGTTGAACCAGTTCCGGTTTGTTTAACGGGGTAATACCCGCTGCGTCGCCTGGCTCAAATGCCACTTCTTCTGCCGCAATTTCGAGGTGAAAGGTTTGTTTGCCTGAGCCACGGCCATTCAGGTTAACATTTGCCTGGATCTTACCGGTATAGGTTTTACGGCCGGTTTTCTTTGCCACAGGTGCCGTTACCGGTGTAGTAGCCGGTGCTGACGACAACAGCGAATTCAGCAGGCTCACCATCCACTGCTCGGCTGCTTCTTCGTAATCGGTATCGAGTTTTTGTAGAGGTGCTACGCGGTTTCCACCCAATTTTTGCAACTGCTGGTCTACGTCTTCACCGGCTTTGCAAAAAAGCGGATATGCAGTATCGCCCAAAGCCAGCACGCCATAATTGAGCTTTGACAGTTTGATGTTGTCCTGGTGCACAAAATCGTAAAACTTCTTTGCGGTGGCGGGTGGTTCGCCGTCACCCTGGGTGCTGATAACGGTGAAAAACCATTCTTCCTTTGGGAGGTCAGTGAGTTTGTACTGGTCGAGGCTCACTAGTTTTGACTGGATGCCCTTCTTCTTTGCCTTGGCAGCAAACGACGTGGCGAGTTTTTTCGCGTTGCCTGTTTCCGTGCCGTAAGCGATGGTGATCTTTTGCACCGCAGCGGGTGTTGCCGTTGCGGTTGATTCGGACGGCAATAACGCCGTTTCTGCACCGGCCAGGCCGGACAAATAGCCACTCAACCAAATGATTTCTTCCCGGGTGAGACCCGTTACCATCTCCTGCACCTGTTTGATTTTCGATTGTGCGATCATGTTTTCTATTTATGCTGTTAAAGCCAACTGTTCGTTTTCGTTGTTTGAAACATCTTCCGATTTGAAATATTCGGTGGTTTCCGCTTTTTCATTTACCCACCGGAATTGCTCATGCAAGTCCACCACTTTCCCGATAATGACAAGCGTGGGTGAGAAAAAGTTTTTGCCGCCCAGCGCCTCATCATAGGCATACAAAGACGACGTGTACACTTTCTGTTGCGGTGTGGTTGCCTGCTCTATCACCGCCAGTTTTTTACTTGCGTCGATCTGGTTCGCGGTGAGTTTTTTTACAACGTCGCGAAGTGTTTCCGACGACATGTAAAAGACAAGCGTATCATCTGTTTGCGCCAGCTCTTTCCAATACGTTTCACTGACGACATCTGATTTGTAGGCGGTTAAAAACCGAACCGAGGTTGCATAATTTCGTGCCGTCAGTGGCATTCCTGCAAAGGCTGCGGCACCGAGGGCTGCGGTCACACCCGGCACAATCTCGTAAGAAATGTGGTTTTGCTGGAGGGCTTGCAGTTCGTCTAGGATGTTGGAAAATATGGACACATCGCCCCCTTTCAAACGCACCACTGTTTTACCATCCTGTGCATACAATACCATCAATTCGTTGATTGTTGCCTGTGGAGTGGAATGTCCCCTGCGACACTGTTTCCCAACATAAATCACCTTTGCTGCAGCCGGGGCAAACGAACGGATTATTTCGGGGCTCACCAACCTGTCGGTCAGGATCACGTCAGCCTTTTGCAGCCAGCGCATCCCTTTCACGGTAATGAGCTCCGGGTCGCCGCTGCCTGCACCAACCAAAACCACTTTGCCACCAGTTATGGTACTCTTCATATTCGTTTATTGAAAAAGGCCTTCAATGGATAAATAACGTTCGCCTGTGTCGTAGTTGTAGGTCAGGATCTTCGAACCAGCCGGCAGTTCAGGAAGCTTTTTCGCAACGGCTGCCAGCGCCGCACCGGTTGAAATGCCAACCAGAATCCCTTCCTCTTTCGCTATGCGTTGTGCAAATTGAAACGCTTCATCTTTACCGACTGTGATCACGCCGTCGAGTACGTCGGTGTTCAGAATGGTGGGAATAAATCCGGCACCCAATCCTTGTAGCGGATGCGGTGAAGGCGCACCGCCGCTGAGCACCGGCGAGAGTTCCGGTTCAACGGCCAATACTTTCAATCCCGGAATGGCATCTTTTACCACTTCTGCTATCGCCGTAATATGCCCGCCGGTACCCACACCGGTTATGACATAATCCAGTCCGCTTTCTTTAAAATCATTGATGATCTCGCGGGCCGTCGTTTTGCGATGGCTCTCGGTATTGGAAGGATTATCGAATTGCTGCGGTATCCAGGCATTGGGTGTTTCCGCCGCAAGTTCCTGGGCTTTTTCAATAGCACCTTTCATGCCTTTTTCGCGGGGTGTCAGAACAAATTCGGCACCGTAGATTGACATGAGGCGGCGACGCTCAACCGACATGCTTTCCGGCATGACCAAAATGAGCTTGTAACCTTTTACGGCTGCCACCAAAGCCAGCCCGATACCGGTATTGCCGGATGTTGGCTCGATGATGACGCTTTCGGGAGTAAGAATGCCTTTTTTCTCGGCATCTTCAATCATGGCAAGGGCAATCCGGTCTTTGATGCTGGCGCCGGGATTGTTGCGTTCAAGCTTGATCCAAACTTCATAATCAGAAGGAAAAAGTTTGTTTAACCGTACGTGTGGAGTATTGCCGATCGTGTCCAAAATGCTATTCGCTTTCATACTAACTATTAAATAATAAAATTGATGGGTTCGGGAAAGGGGTTCCTGTCTTTGATCCGGATTTCACTTTTGTGATACACCACGGAGTTTGGCGGCACACTGGACGTGATCCAAACATTGCCGCCGATTATGCTGTCTTCGCCAACGACCGTATCGCCGCCGAGGATCGTTGCACCCGAGTAAATCACAACATTGTTTTCGATCGTCGGGTGGCGTTTTGTGCTACGGAATTCCTTTGCTACGTTCAGCGCACCCAACGTAACGCCCTGGTAAATCTTCACACGGTTTCCAATGACAGTTGTCTCGCCGATTACAATACCGGTGCCGTGATCGATGGCAAAGGCGTTGCCGATTTTTGCACCGGGATGGATGTCGATGCCGGTTTTGCCGTGTGCATATTCGCTGAACAAACGGGCCAAAAGGCGCACGCCTTGTTTCCACAATTGGTGCGACAAACGGTAGACGACCGTTGCATAAAAGCCCGGGTAGGCCACGATCACCTCTGCGATGTTTTGTGCTGCCGGATCAAATTCAAGGATCGCCTGCGCATCATTCAACAGTGCTTTGTAAATCGCAGGCCATTGTCCAAAAAACGTATCCGCCTGCAACCGGATTGTTTTTTCGCCACTGATGGTTTCGGCCAGCAGGGATGAAAAATTGTTTTGGAGCCGTTTGTATTCAACAGCCGCTTTTGTAACATCGGCGTCTTCGCCGTTATTTATAAAAAGAAAATGAAAGACTTCGTCAATAAACAGCTCCGCAGCCAGTTTGTCCGGAAACTGCTGCGAAACACCGATACGGCTTTCAGCCAGTGTTTGTAAAAAAGCTGCTTCGTTCATGTTTGTTTTATTGTAACAGCAGTGCACCTGCCGTCATATTACTTGTTTGATCGACCAGGATTGCAGTTCCGTCGGCCGACAGTTTTTGGAACGAATCAAAGGCAATTGGTTCCGCGGTTTTGATCCGCACTTTCACGACATCGTTCAGGGCTGCCGTCTGCGGCGAAGGCTGTTGTGCAAGTGTGTTCACATCGAGTTTATAAGCTATTTCCTTGACAATGGCTTTTACACGCCGGCTGCCTTGCTGCAAAAGGTATCTTGCACCTTCCTGCAATTCTTTGGTATCCATCCAGCACATCAAGGCATCAAACTCCTGCTCGAGTCTTGGCAGTTCGCCCAGCTTCACAATCGAGTCGCCACGACTGACGTCGATATCGTCTTTGAGGTGAAGAATGACGCTTTGCCCGGCAAATACTTCTGTTACTTCTTTTCCCCCAACTTCAATGGCACTGATGACAGATGTTTGACCGGAAGGAAGGATGCGCACCGCGTTTCCGACCTTGTAGGTGCCGTTGCTCACCCTTCCAGCATAACCGCGGTAATCGTGCAGATCTTCCGACTGTGGCCGTACTACGTATTGCACCTGGAAACGCGATGGCGTATGCGTGTAGCCATGCGAAACGGGCAGGTTTTCGAGATAAGAAAGCAGTGGTTCGCCTTTATACCACGGAATATCGGAAGAGCGGGAAATGATGTTGTCGCCTTTCAACGCACTCATGGGAATGTAATAGACATCCTTTAGCTTCAGATCCCTGGCCAGTGCCTCATATTGCTCCACGATCGCATCGAAAACGACCTGGTCGTTATCGACCATATCCATTTTGTTGATGGCAACAATGACATGCGGGATACGCAGCAAAGAGGCAATGATGGAATGTCGCCGGGTCTGTTCCACTACACCGTTACGGGCATCAACAAGAATAATGATGCAATCGGCATTGGATGCACCTGTAATCATGTTGCGGGTGTACTGGATATGGCCCGGTGCATCGGCGATGATGAACTTCCGCTTTGGCGTGGAAAAATACTTATAGGCTACATCGATGGTAATGCCCTGTTCCCGCTCGGCACGCAAGCCATCGGTGAGCAAGGCGAGGTCGATATCGGAATGCGCCGTGTTTTTGCTTTGCTTTTTCAAGGTTTCCAACTGGTCAACCAGGATGCTCTTGCTGTCGTAAAGCAGGCGGCCGATCAGGGTGCTTTTCCCATCATCAACGCTGCCGGCTGTTATAAATCTTAGTAGGTCCATTTGTTTTATTTTGGGTGAAACGTGTTCGTAAAACCTCAATGACTGCTATTTCATCATGACTTGTCGTTTCACATTTACCATTTCGCGTTTCAGTTTAAAAATATCCGTTCACTTTCCTGTCTTCCATTGCCGCTTCAGAAATACGGTCATCAATCCTTGTTTCACCGCGTTCGCTTATCCGTGTTGCCGTGATTTCTGATATGATATCGTCAATGGTCGATGCGGTGCTTTCAACAGCGGCCGTACAGGTCATATCTCCAACCGTGCGATAGCGTACCCGTTTGCGGGAAATCGTGTCACCGTCGTCGATTCGGATGAATTCGGACGTCGCGATCAGTTGCCCTTCGTATTCTAGGATTTCTCTTTCGTGGGAGAAATAAATTGAAGGCAGGTCAATCTTTTCACGTCGGATATAATTCCATACGTCCAGTTCGGTCCAGTTGGAAATGGGAAATACCCGAACGTTCTCGCCCTTGTTGATCTTGCCGTTGTAAATATTCCAGAGTTCAGGCCGCTGGCGCTTGGGATCCCAACCGCCGAATTCATCCCGGATCGAAAACACCCGTTCTTTTGCTCTTGCTTTTTCTTCGTCGCGACGGGCACCGCCGATGCAGGCATCGAATCCAAATTCTTCAATGGTGTCGAGCAGGGTGAATGTTTGCAAAGCATTGCGGCTTGCCAACTTCCCGGTAGTTTCTTTCAACCCTTTTGCTTTAATGGTGTCTTCAACTTTGCGAACAATGAGTTTTTCACCGATCGATTTTGCGAGGTTGTCACGAAATTCCAGGGCTTCGGGAAAATTGTGACCCGTATCGATGTGGACCAGGGGGAAGGGAAATTTTCCCGGACGAAACGCTTTCAATGCAAGATGCACCAGCGTAATGCTGTCTTTCCCACCCGAGAATAAAAGCGCTGGCTTTTCAAACTGCCCCGCAACTTCCCGGAAGATGTAAATGGCTTCTGATTCCAGTTGATCTAAATAATCCAATTGGTAGTTCATATTTTCTGGCTAATTCGTTGTTACTTGATGAACGTGCAAACCGCACTCTTTTTTACTTTGATCTTCCCACCACCAGCGGCCGGCACGGAAATCTTCGCCAGGGCGGACAGCCCGTGTGCACGGGGCACAGCCGATACTGACAAAGCCCTTGTCGTGAAGTGAATTGTAGGGAACGTTGTGCTGGTTGATGTAATTCCGCACGTCGTCTGTTGTCCAGTGCAGAAGGGGATTGTATTTTATAAGCTGGTGGCTGTCGTCCCATTCCAGGATGTGCATTTCGCTGCGACCGGCAGACTGCTCGGCCCGAAGGCCTGTGATCCAAACCGACTTACCCGCCAGCGCTTTTTTCAACGGTTCGACTTTACGTATATGGCAACACTCTTTTCTGCGCTCAACCGACTCGTAAAACGAATTGGGGCCATACTGCCGAACAAATTCCTGGATCTTTTCTGCATTTGGGTAATAGGCATCAATCGGCAGGGAATAGCGCTCCAGTGTGCGGCTCCAGGTTGAGTAGGTTTCGGGAAATAAGCGTCCGGTATCCAGCGTAAAAATGTTGACGGGCACGCCTGACTGGCTGATCTGGTCGGTGATCACCTGGTCTTCCATGCCAAAGCTGGTAGAAAAGGTCAGCCCGCCGGGAAACGCTTCAGAAAGTTGCTTTAAGACCTCGGGGATCGAAAGCTGTACTACCCTGTCCTGCAAAGACAGAAAACTGTCTTTTGTTACAATAGACATGTTCCAAAAGTTAAATGGTCAATAAATGGATAGAAGCAATCGAGAGAGTGTTTCGTGTTGTACGGCTGCAATTCTTAGTTCGTACAACAACAATCGAAAGGCTGACAACAACAACAAGCAGCAAACGTTTTTGCAACGCTGCTTACACTTGTCTTGAACGGGTTTGTTGTTGTCTTTTTCATTTCGTTTATATTATGTCGTGATTGAATGCAATCACTTATCAAAATTTACCGGGAAGCTTATATCGGGTTACGCTAAAATAAAAAGCACTCCCGATAAATCAGAAGTGCTCCGCTATATTTTGTGTTAAAACAAATTATTCAGGCATCTGACTTATCTCTCCCGCTTTCCGCAGGAATGGATGTAGCACCTTTGCCGTTACCGGCATGGTTGCTAAGGTTTCATGGGGCCATCTCCCTCCACCTTTCTTGATAAGCAACTGAAGAACTGGAACAAATGTAACCTGAAAAGTTTAATCCGAGTAGTTTAGTAGGAATTATTTTTTCAACTTTGTTGCATTCTTTCTTTTCCCGGACGTTCCTGCTCGCTGGAAGCCTGCGGCAAGCGACCATCACCGTGAGAAAAACATTGCGATGCGTTCCCTGTTTGCAGAAATGTTAAAGATATTTCCGCAGGAGTTCAATTCCCTTCCTGATTTCGGTCCGTCCCCGCGACTCAATGCCGTACCATCCCCGGTAACCACCTTCCTTACAGAGGCGGATCATTTTTTCGGTCAATTCTTCCGTTGGCTGGTTGCGGTACGACATGCCTTTTGCATAAGGCAATGTTTTTTGCAGGTAGGAATAATTGTCAAATTCCGCGGTTGGTTCCCGCCAGTCGGGATAGGTGCCAAAAAACGGGTCGTTAACGGTCTCCATCAGTTGCACCATCCAGTCCGGGTTATTGGAAACGCCGCCGTGATTTTCGATCAAAACCTGGATATTGGCTTCTCTTGCATACCCAAGTAACATCCTGTAGGACTCTGCCGCCCAGTGCAGCGCCTGGTCCTTGTCGGCGCCCTGTGGACCCCGGCAGTTTGTGCGAATGGCACGACAGCCAAGGTAATGGGCGATATCAATCCATTTGTGATGAAAGCGTGCAAACGCTTTCCTGCCTTCCTCAGTGGGTGAACAGCCATCGCCTTCATCGTCTACCATGACCAGGAGCATTGTGACGCCGTGTTGTGCGGCAGCCTGCTTTAATTGCTTCAGGTAGCTTTCTGTAGGAACGTCGAAAAGCGTATTGACAAACTCGATGCCGTCGAGCCCGAATTCTTCCCTGGCGATCCGCGGGAAATCCAACGTTGTCCATTTCCCGGAACGGATCTCGTCGACCAGTGCCCACTGTGCTAAAGAAATACCGCCTGAAACAGGCGGCGTAAAATCTGTTGTGGTTTCCATGTCTTTGTTTATACCTGTAAAGAATGAATGTAGGCCGCGCTATCGCGGAAGGTCGCCGGTTCCATTTCCACAAAAATATTTTTCACACCGCCGGTTTTTGCTGCCGCAAAAAATTCTTTCCAGTCGATAACCCCCTGCCCTATCGGAACCTGCTTTTTATCGGCTGTCCAGTCCGACAAATGAGCCGAAAGAAAACGTCCAGGGTATCGAGTGAAATAGGTGGCAGCTTTGTATCCAAGATTGATCACTTCCGTTTGAAATTGCATTTTCACCAGCGAAGGGTCAAATTGCTTCAACAAAGCTTCGTAAATCAACTGGCCGTCCAGCGTGGCAAACTCGGTACTATGGTTGTGAAACCCGGTCTGCAGCCCGGCTGCCTTTATTTTTTCCGCGGCCTTGTTTAGCTTGTCCGCACCGGACAAAAAATCAGCCAGGTTAGCGGTTTTTGGCAAGCCGAAACTGGAGCAAACCATTTGACTAAGTCCTATCTCGTGTGCAAAAGCAATCCGGTCTTCCAGTGCATCATCAGCGAACTCATTGAATCCAAAATGACAGCTCGGGCAACGCAAACCGGCATCAGCGATCATCGTGCGCAGTTCAGCGGTTTTGTATTTCAACAAGGGGCCGAAACCAGCATTAACATATCCTTTTGGGGAACACATTTCCGTTAACTGGTATCCCTGGCCGGCCATCAATTTTAACGTGCCTGCAAAATCCTTTGCAAGTTCGTCCCGCACCGTCCACGTCTGGAAACCGATCGGAAACCGCTCTTTGGTTGCACGTGCCAACAATTCGGCAGGCAGGTGGGAAAGAAAGACTGTTCCGCCGACCGTCGCTGCTGCTGCGCGAAGAAATTCCCTGCGATGTAGTGTATTCATGCGTTGTTTGATTGTCTTTTAAATTGATTCCGGATTCCAACCCTGGCGATAATCACGGCGCAGGTATTTATTGGCCGTATCCACGTTTGTGATCGTTCCGCCTGCGGCGTCATATTTCAACAGGCGGTTGGTGCGTAAGGCAACGGCGTACAGGTTGATTGCTTCCGATAAATGGTCGGCTTCCATAAAATTGCCCGGGTATTGTTTGCCCGTTTTCACTGCCTGCACAAACAGGGGAAGCGCTTCCGATGTTTGTTGAACCTGGCTGCGCTTATCAGTCGCAGCTGATGGTGCATCCATTTTTTTCCCGGAGATGATTTGTGGATCCTGGATGTTGAAGCCGGCGAGTATCTTTCCCTTATCGCCGACGAACATCATTCCTTCCTGGGGCAGCTCTTTGTTCTCATTTGCCATCTCTTCCGGGATGGCCGGTCGCATTCCGCCATCGTACCAAATCAGATCAACCGGTCCCCTGTTGCCGTTAGCCGGGTAGCGAAACCGGACTTTGCTGGCCATAGGAAAAGAAAAATCGTTGTTCACACGGAAAGGAACCGGCCCGTTAAAATCGCAAAAATGACTACGGTGTGGCTCAACAACAATTGGAGACGTCAGGTTCAGAGCATTGAAAACGGTCCAAAGACTGTAATGACCCATATCGGCCATGGAGCCGCCACCGAAGTCGTACCAGCCACGAAAAACCATGTTGGTATAGTTTGGATGATAAGCACGGTCAGCTTCCGGTCCAAGCCAGATGTCCCAATTGAACCCATCCGGAACAGGCGGTTTGTCTGTTGGCAGCTCCGGATATTGCGGCCAAACCGGGCGGTTGGTCCAGTTGTGCACTTCCGTTAGCGTTCCGATTGCACCTGCGTTGATCCATGCCATCACGGTATCCATTGATCCGTTCGAGTCCCAGGGAATTAAATGCGTGATGACCTTCGGATGACTGCGTGCCATTTCAATGACCTGCTTTCCTTCCAGCAACCGGTTCGAAAGCGGTTTGTGCATCAAAATATGTTTCCCTCTTTTGATGGCAGCCATGGCCAATACGCCGTGAAGATGATCGGGGGTCATGACCTTGACCGCATCGAGATCTTTTTCTTTTTCCAGCAGTTCACGAACATCGGCGTAAGCCCTGCAACCTTTGAATGTTTTGTCTGGGCGTACGGTGGAATAGTAGGTGTCTACGATGTCTTTACCATTGTCACGGCCACCGGGAATGGTATTGTCGCCACCAGGATTCCAGTCCGGCTTATTGAGCGTTTTGCGTATTTCACTATTGAGATAATTGAGTCCCCAATCGCGGTAGCCCCTCGCTTCTTTGTTGGGATCGCAAACGGCCACGACCTGGATTTCCGGCACTGCAAGCATGGGCAACAATTCCCGGATGCCTTGTGTCCCGATTCCAATGTAGGCCAGCGTTATCTTATCGCTCGGCGGGATAAATCCATCTCCACCCAGTACATGTCTTGGCAAAATCGTAAAGCCGAGTGCCGCCGTGCCTGTCATGGATACAAACTGCCGGCGGTTGATGCCTTTGTTTGGGTGATCGTTTTTGATGCTGTTCTCTGTCGACGAAGTCGATTGGATTGGATTGGGCCGATTTGCTTTTTTCATACAGCAGTTTTAAGCGTGTGCCCTGAATTTAAAGAAAATTTGGAAGCTTTCAACCGGACGAAGTTTCTGAAGTGAATGTGCGGCGATTTCAGGAGACTTTAAAAATTTGGGCTACGCTTCATGAAATGAAGCTATGTGATGTAACAATAGCCGGAAGTACAGCGAAAACAAAAGCCCCTGTAAGTAAATTACAGGGGCTTTATTCTTGTACCGCGTACGGGTACACAAATTTGATCATTTTTAGCAGAAGCGCATATGCAAATGAATGAATTATAAAATATACATTTATTTAATGTCGAATTGCTCATATATTGCTCACAAAACTCATGATTCCAACTGACTAAGCAAAATTCTTTTGAAGAAAATAGCCCTTTAAAAGGGAACCCTCAAAAAAGACCCACCGCTGCCTCAGAAGTAGTAGCCTTCTAATTATCCGCACCTTTGCAAACAGCCCTATGAGCTGCGATACTATATTCCCGCCTCAAAAACAGCTAAAAACCATTTGGTTTTCTATATATTTCCGTTCCAAAACAATGCTTTCCACATGGCTTACTACCTCAACCTGTTCTCTCCCGATACCTACGATAGATTCCTGAAATCAGGCCAAACCGTTACAGGCTTCAGCGAGCGGCAAAAGGCTACCGCCGCCAGCGTTAAACCAGGTGACAAGTTCATCGCTTACGTAACCAAATTATCGCGGTGGGCGGCGATCCTTGAAGTAACGTCTCCCTGTTTTGTTGATGGCACTCCTATCTTCAGCGATGTTAACGACCCTTTTATCGTTCGCTTCCATGTCAAGCCTGTTGTTTGTCTCCCGTTGGACCTTGCGGTGCCGAACGCAGAAGACATTGCATGGAACCACCTGTCCTTCACCAGCAAGTTCCCAAAAGGCAGCTCTGCATGGACAGGTACGGTAAGGGGGAGCCTGAAAAGAATGTTGGATCAGGACGGCGAATACCTGGAGCGCATTCTCATGCAGCAACAGGCGACCCCGACGCGATTTGAAATCTCTGACCAGGACAAAAAAAAGCTCCAAACTGCGACTGTAAAAACCCAGGACGCAAAACAGGTAACCGTCTCCATACCCACAGCCGAAGAAAGTCTTCCGTCACCAGAACAGCCTGCACAGAACACCCGTGAATCCATAAAAATCCAAGCGCTCCTTGCTGAAATCGGTGAACGCATGGGAATGAAGCTCTGGGTACCACGAAGTGACCGCCAGCGCGTCCTGGAACACTGGAAGCCCAAATCACCTTGTCTGCTGGAGGTCTTACCGCTGAACTATGACGATGCGACCCTGAAGACCATCGAAAACATCGACGTCCTGTGGATCAAGGGACGATCTATTGTCAGGGCGTTTGAAGTGGAACACACAACCTCCATTTATTCGGGGATCTTGCGCATGGCCGATCTTATGGCCCTTCAGCCGAACGTAAACATCGCAGCCCACATCGAGGCCCCACCCGAACGTAAAGAAAAGGTGCTTCAGGAGATCACCCGCCCTGTGTTTGCATTTTTGGAGAAAGGGCCGCTTTCAGAGTCCTGCACCTTTATTTCCTACGAGTCGGTGATGGAACTCTCAAAAGAAAGAAGGCTGGAGCACATGTCCGACACGGTGCTGGATGAGTACACGGAATACGCGGAAGAGTCAGCATATTAGTTTAGTTAAACAAATCGATTACCACCACACAAAAGGTGGTTCGGTTCACTGCTTCTATCATGATCAATACAGATTTCACCATCGGAACTCTCTGGTATTCGGGCGATGAGACGCGCTGGAAGGATGCCCTGTCGCTGTATTGGACGCGGGTCCAACCAGCCAACCTGTCGCTGGAGCAGCGAATGGACACCTTGGACATCAGAGAAGTTGAAGCCCAGGACGAACATGGCTGGTTTGAATTCCTGCACGACGAATATTTTGTTTGGAAATACACGGCCAAAAACCGTCTCGCCACCACCAGAATGTGTTTGGAAGAATACGTACAGGAAAACGGTCTTACAAACCTGTCTCGTATCAAAGAGCAACTACTGGTGCTGGATCATCGTGACATCGACGGCAGTCTTGAAACGGCCAGATCGATCCCAGGTTTGGGTTACTCAGGCGCTTCGGGCCTCCTTTCACTTTTGTATCCAAAATGGTATGGCACTGTTGACCAATTCGTGGTGAAGGCCTTCCGCGAGATCCCCGACCTGCCTGAAGAGGAAAAATTAAAGAGGGTCAACGGGAACAACATTACCCTGCGGGGAGGAATATTGCTGGCGGAAATCATGCGGAGGAAGGCCCAAGAAAACAACCAGCGGTTCAACACAAACTTCTGGACACCGCGGAAAATCGACCAGGTGCTGTGGGCATTTCGATGATCTTATCATTTTAGCGATCACCGTAATGAGGAGGGTAACGAAGGTGCAAAAATGCATTATGCAAAGAATCGTTGTAACGTCTAGAACTAAACCAAAATATGATTCTTGTATCTCTTCCCGAACGGTCATGAAAATTCAATATATCTTTAATATCCCACCACATACCCAATTTTGCCTTGTCATTTAGGTGTTTGTAACCAAACACTGCTATAAGCAGAGATAAAAATTCAATATGACTAAGCCAGTGTGCATACTGCCATTCTGGTTTGCTTATAAACGTAATACCAAGACTTTCATAACGCTTCAGTCTGTCGGCTTTTACAGGCACTGAAATTAGTCCTTCAACCAACCATTGAGCCTGTTCACTTGGAATGCTTTCGGGATGTCTTCTTTGGTCATCGACGATAAGAGTATAGTCTCTGAGTGTCCGATATGTGGCATCTTCGGGAACACCCCTCAAATGTTGCAGTTCTTTATGAAGATTCGAAAACGGATCCTTTCTATTAAATTGGCTAAATAGTCTACTATCGTAACCTAGTTTCTTTTTAGCAAAATGCTGCCATAAAATACTCTCACGCCCCTTGTATTCAATATGTAAACTCGTATGTAGAGTAACCCCCATTTAACAGCTTTAAAAAAGTTCCACAAATAATGTTTTATCGACTGGCTGTATACAACAACTGCATTTCAGAAAGTTGGGGAAATGGATGTAGATCAACGATGAAACAACAAATGTTAACTATCCAGATCGGAAGCAATCAACACGGCATTTGATCCCAGGTTTGATCCAGCAACAGCCGCCCAGCCTTCTTTTTGTTTACTCCACCCCACTGTTTGAAGAAGAATTTCACGTCGGCGGCCTTGCACTGCTCCAGTATGTCAAGCGCCCACTCTTCTTTCATTGGCCGTGGTTTACGTCCAGATTCACCACCAACGATGACCCAGTCGATCCCTGTGAGGTTCATGTTGGGGAGTGGCCCGATCAGCGGCTCACACGACAAGAATTTCACCCGCGCTCCAGTGCCACGGAGGTCGTCGATACGATTCATGACCTTCTGGTTCTCCACCGATACGCCCATCCAGATGTTGTGACCCCACTTCAGCTGGCCACTGTATTTCGGGAGCAGATCGCTCCGCTTTGTGAGCACCTGGAAAACGTGCTGCGGGTTATCGTTCATCACCGCGAAGACCTGTTGAATAAACGACAGCGGCACGTCTTTATGAAAGAGGTCACTCATAGAATTGACGAATACCACCTTCGGCGATTTCCAAGTGTACGGGATCGTGAGCGCATCGGGGTGCACCCGCAGCTCGAATCCATCACGGTACTTCTCCACACCCATAGCTTTAAGCCTCCTGGTCATTACTTCTGCGTAACAGTGTTTACAGCCCGCAGAAACCTTATTACAGCCTGTTGTTGGGTTCCATGTCATCTCGGTCCACTCAATCGATGATTGCGCCATTAACTTTTACATTTAATGTTAACCAATCGTTCATCATCTCCCAGGTAATAACTGGTGGCTGGTTTGCCATCCAGGGCAGTAATTTCTATCGAATGATACTTTCGCAGATCGTCCAACACCGCCTTTGTGTGCTTCGGTAGAAAATTATTTTCTAAACCAAACCTCTTCAGATCCCTGTTCGTTACACCCGCGTTTTCCTGTATCAGCTTGAGAACTTTCTGATCATATGCCGCAACTTCACGTTCTTCGAAGATGGGCAGCGCCACGCTGTCACCTGCTTTGAATTCTGAACCTCTTTTCTTATCAACCCGCCATTTGGCTTCCAACATTTTTTCGAAACCTCTCTCGCTGTTGGTGAAGAAATAAATGGCAAACCAGTTATTGTCGTTGTCACGTTCTATTTTGAAGGAGTCAACGTATCGTACACCCAGGTAATTCTTAAATTGTTCCTGCGTCTGGTAAATGAACTTCTTTTGGCTTTCAACGTGCGGCACCCTATCCAACCCACCATACAGCTTACCTAAAAACCTGCGGAGAGCTTCACCACCTTTGTAGTCAAGATCTTTTTTTGATTTGTTCACAAACCTTGACATAAAGTAAATGGGCAGAAACAAAATTACTTCTGTTTTACTGTTGCTCAACAGGTGTTTGATGTCTTCGGGATCGATTTCCTTATACCCCCATGGATCGATGAATACCAACGCCCGTTCTTTTTCCCCCATCTGGTTTGAGCGTTCAATTACCTTTTTGATTAGTGTTTGGTACTCAATTTTGGTATTCCCAACTTGCACCGTGTCTGGAACAAAAATGTTTTGGGCCAGTTCTTTCACCCTTTCCGCTTTCCACTTCTCAGGTTCAATCTGAGACTTTTCCGCATCATTGAAAGTAACACAGACGTTAGGGCATGACTGGCCGTTTGCATAGAAATGATTTTTGATGCACTCCAGAGCAATGATCGGACTACCCTTACCGCCATCATCATATACGCCCTCACCACAGAACAGATCATACAGGTAAATCCGCTTCATGTTTGCACGGTGCAGGACATTCAGGTAGATGGAGAGATAGTTGGAGTAGAGGGTGACCTTCGCTTCGGAATGGTCATACAGGTTGGTTTGCGAGTTAGGTTTTGGCATGCCTAAATTTAACCCATAATCATTCAATCTGGTAGCCATGGCTTCATTTTACATGACGAGAAATGTATTTACGTACATCGGGTGCCGTTTTCGGCACCATCACCACCTCGATGTCGTCCACAGGTTTGTTTGGCTTCATCTTCACTTGCTCGGTAAAATACCGCACCACGAAGTCTATATCATAGCTCAGGTGGGGCCGAATGCCCCTGACGCTGGAGCCGTCATGATAAAAGATAGTGATGCGGTAGTACGGCATCTGCTAATAATTTTAGCAAAGGTAGAAAACTTTCCTTTACCGATACAATAGCATCAATTCGGCGTCATTGCCCACGGCGGCCAACACCCACTTGTAATGCTCCCATATGGCCCTGTTCAGGCTATACCTGATGGTGGTGCCGACCTGTTTACCCGTGATCAGATCCGCCTCCTTCAACTGGCGAATGTGTTCTGAAATGGTGCTTTGCGTAAGCCCGTTGAATTGTTCTGTCATATCGCCCACCGTTCTGCTTTCGTTGAACAGCAGCGTTGATATGATGCGGATGCGACAGGGATGCGCCAGAGTGCGGAATATCTCCGCCGTGTAGTTTTCGTCAGGTGAAAAGAATTCTTGTTTGGTAAGTCCCATAGTGTTTTACCATAAATAGTCCGTTGGCGATGAAAAGACTGACACAAGGCAATATATCGATGAACCTATGTCCACCATGTTCTGTTACCCCAAGAATTAGAACGGGCGCTTTATTTCGTATTTGATCCGTACAAAGCCGCATTCAATAGGGGCACCGTGGCGGCTCCCGTGGGAGTATGGGGGGTAGGCTTTACTAAAGAATGAGGTACTTAACCTTTTCCCAGACAGGCCCGACCATGTAAATCCATTGCGTACCCACTTTTTCTTTGGTGACCAATTCCGCCGCTAGGAGCGCTTTCATTGCCGCGCTTGTCTGCGGTTGCGGAATACCCGTGTATTTGGTGATTACCTTATTGGTAGCGAACCGACTGGCATGGAGGTAAAGAAGAATGGTGATCCGTTTCGGATTGGCTAACGCTTTGAACAAGGTGGTGGTAAGGGGAGTGTCCCATTTGTTTGTGCTCATACCCTAAATACATCTCCAAAGCCAGATGTACATAAAAAAACTATGTTTTTGCTGTAATGTTGAACAACATGTCTATGTTTTCTGTATGACCGCTACTATTATTTGCCAACTCACTCCATGTAAGTCGGCTCCGATACCATCTTCAGCGTTGTTTTTAGCCCCGTAAAGCCACTGTAATCACTCTCGCAACCAAGTCCTCCCTGATGAGCTATCACTCGGTAAAACGCCTTAAAATTGATGCAAAAAGGCTGTTTCTTTCACCACTGTCACAGGTCAAACGCACCAAACGACATTGTGATGTACTCCGTATCCGCCGCTTCTTTTTCCTCTTCTTTTTTGACCAACCGCCGCAGCGTTCTCATTTCCCACTCCTCGTTTGAGATCCGCTTGCGTATTTGTGGCGGAGGCGGTGTTGTTGATGGTTCAGGCTCTGTTTCTGGCTCTTCCTCGTACCTGCGTTTTGCTGGCAAAAACTCGGTGTCCAGGTAAGCTGGCAACCAGTACAACAACGCATCCATGTGTTTTTGCGCCATAGGATGCATCTCCAGTTCTTCTTTGATGGCCCTCTCCGCTACCGCGTCAGAGAGCCTGAACAGTGATTCGTCACTATCACCCAACACATACCGTATGTTATGAAAAGCTGTTTTCCTGGTCATTTCGGGAACTGCTGGCTCCGTGGCTACCATTTCTTCTGGGAAAGGTTGATTAGAAGGCATTACCAGCTGGTTTCGCACGGCGGATGTTTGATCTGGATGCTGTCCTTCCTGTTTCTTTCGGGATCGTCGTTTGCGCCGTGCGTTGTTCTCACCACCACCGTGGTTGTAAGCAATAAGATCGGTGATCATGGTGCCATAAGACGCATCAAAAAATCGTTGCTTTTTGAAGGCGTTTTGGAAACCAGGTGTTAATCGGTACT
This sequence comes from Flavisolibacter nicotianae, assembly GCF_003628535.1. Lineage (GTDB taxonomy): Bacteria > Bacteroidota > Bacteroidia > Chitinophagales > Chitinophagaceae > Flavisolibacter > Flavisolibacter nicotianae. Next base: position 32,047 of record NZ_RBCI01000004.1, on the reverse strand, counting down.
CCCGCGTGGTGAATGACTTTTTGCCTTCCTCATCGATGGTCTCGATGTTGTCGCGGGTGATCTCAACGACACCCAGTTGTTTCCAGGCATTCACCACCTTCTGGAAGTTGGTGGGGCTGTCGGCGGTGATCTCCGCATATGTGTGAGAATGGATCACCTTTGTGTAGTCTTTAGCTTCAATCAGCTGGTGTGGGAAGTACAGATATTTTGGCAATAGGCTGTGGATTTGATCAAAGCTGCGTTTCCGCTTGCGATTAGCGCTGTAATCGGCCACAATAATCTCCGCCAGCTGGTCTTCCAAATTGACGAAGGACCACAGCCAGAACTCTTTCTTTTGCTGCTGCGTGGCGGTGGGGTCATCACCATCGTGGTCATACCGCCAGCGGTATCCACCTGCGGTTTTGAGTTTCCCCCTGAGGCATTTAGAAATGTTTGATTGGTTGACACCCGTTGCTTGCTGCGCCAGGTAGGTTGATTGGAAGGTGGCCACAGGTCCTATGGCACCAAGTTGGGTGATGGTACGGTCCATTTCAATAGGATTTTGAATTTTAGTTTTTCTCCCCAACCCATTTCAGGTGCTCTCCCGTCTGGAGGGAGAAAGGTTCGGTGGGCGTTGAAATGGATCGGCTAAAGCCACCCACCGTAACCAGTATCGGTGATCCGACATCCATAGGTATGGTGTCGAAATCGAAAGTTCAAAAATTGTTCAGCTGTAAAAGTTACCAGGCTGTCTGACCTCCAGTTCTCTGGCTTACCACATCTGCAACGCCTGGTCTGGCGCTTGCTGCGATTTGTATAATAATAGGAAACCAAAACCCAAAAACCAAGAAAACAGGATCGAAATCAAAGGATTTATAATTGACAGTGAAACCTTTATTCCCCCGCAACGTTGAAGAGATGGTTGTCTCAGTCAAGGTAAACCATGTATCAGACTAGCGCTCGCCCCGTTGTAGTAAGGTAAAGCGTATACCCAAAGTAATCTGTGTACCGATAACCCAACATGGAATCCCATTAAGGTAATCCATGTACCTGTAACATTTCAACACAATTAACCCAAGGTAAACTATGTTCTTCTGACTCTTCTTTTTGAAACATACAAATTACCAGGATCGCTTCACAACCAAGGTAATCCATGTTCTATTAACTCTACTTGATTAAGAACACAGTTTACCTTACGGAAGGAGGATTCTCTTTTCCTTTTGAAAGGTTATATGATACTTGGTTTACCTTGGTTGAAGAAAAGATTCATTCCAACTGGTGTTGTTGAAGGTGTATTCTATTTAATTGTTTTAAACCTTGTTGCAGCCCCACGCTTGTCGGGCGTGGGCTGCACATGTCATCAGGAGAAAAGGATCTGAAACCAGTTCAACCAGCGAAGCGGTTGGAGTGTTTTTTCTCATCATTTCAACGCAGCGCAGCTGGCACCAACTGTCTGGGTATTTTCAGAAGGTATAGTTGTACGTTATCACGCATCCAACCCCGCGCTGGTGTGGCGCGGGGTTTAACACAGATTACATCCAACAAGATCACCACATGTAAGATAACCCAGTCTAATGCCAGCCAAGCTGGCCATGAAGGCTTCGCCTATTTGCTCTGGTTGGTGAATGTCACCCCAACGGTATTCAACCAGGTAGAACAGTGTAAACTGTGCCGACAGTTACATTTTCAATTCACTCATCCGCTCGTCGAGCACCTTCCAGTTGGGAACATATCGGGCGAGCAGCGACCAGAATGCCCTGGAGTGGCTTTTGTCCACCGTGTGAATCAAGATTATGGTTAACCAGTTAGCCGATCAGTGCATACAGAAGTTTTACGGCAGCAATTCGTTTATGATGATTTTGTTCCTCGTTGAACACATACTATAACAGGTTTGTGTTCAACAAATAACATACTTCTGGGCTGCATTATTAGAATTCTGCCTATCAATCTTTCATTTGCTGTTCTTTATCATACTGGCACATCGGGCACAGACCTTCATCAGCAATTTCAATATAATCTGTCAACTTTGAAACATTGCCATTCACACATCTCTGGCATTCGTTATTGCTTTTATAATATTCAACGAATTTTTCCACTACAGCTTGTTGTTTGTCACTCATGGAATCAGCACCTTTTGCTATGACTTGTTTTGCAATTCCATTCAACGCTCCTTTTAGCTCTTCTCTTTCTGAAAGGATTCTTAAAAATTCAACTAAATCATCATTCACCTCGTCATCCATCATTTGCTGTTTTGCTCGTCCCATTTTTGATTTCACATTTTATAGTTACATAATGTTTGATGTATCCAAAGTTAATATTGGGTTTTTGAATTACCAGCTGATTCCTCACGGATACGGACATAGATTCCACAGAAACATCGTCCAATGCAATTAAAGTTTTTGAGAACGAAACTTTTAAAAAGTATAGAGCCTTTCGTTTGTTACATCTTCAATTCCCGCATTTGTTCATCGAGCGCTTTCCACTGGGGGACATATCGAGCGAGCAGGGACCAGAATGCTTTTGAATGGTCTTTTATTCTGGTGTGGACAAGTTCATGAACGATCAGGTAGTCTATCAGGGAATACGGCAGTTTTATCGCGTCGGCGTTCAGGATGATCCTGTTCCGTCCAGTGCAACTTCCCCAGCGCCTAGTCATTTTGCGGATCTGGAGGCCCTGGTAGGTAAACCCAGTTTTCTGGGCCAGCTTCTCCACCCGTGGTGGGAGCTTCTCCAGCGCCCGTGCACGGTAGAATAGGTTCACCGCATTCAGGATCTCATCCTGTTCAACATCCAACGACCTCAGGGTGATCACAAACTGCGAGTGGGTGAATGCCACTGCAACCCCTGCCGCCGTTGGGTCTACCACCAGCTTCACATAGTAGCTTTTGCCCAGGTATGGAAGGCGAGATCCTGTGGTGATACGGTCATGGGCAACCGCTTTCACCACCGCCAATTTTTCAATTATCCATTTTGCTTTTTTCAGAATCAGGCGGTCGGCCACATCACCCGAAACAGCCTTTCCCTTCAGCACCACACCCGAATGCTTCTCTACGGTGATATAATGCGATTTCAGCCCCTCTCTTTCCTGGATGGAGTAAGTGATTACCTGTGAACCATACCGCACACTACGCATCCTTATCTGGTTTTAAAACTTAATCCTGCTCACCAGCCCTTTCTTCAGCAGCAATCAGCGGCTTATGCCACTCCCACAATTCCTCCAATGTTTCAAAGTCCTTCGGAACTGGATTGTTCTGACGGAATGCTTCGCTTGGAGTCAAAGGCTGGTAATGGCTAAAGTAGCTCTCGCATGTTCTACGTGGGTTTACCGCTAAGGAGCACCCAAAGTAATTATTTGTAATATCGTAGTGATGAGTGTGGATGAAACGTCCCCACCGTTTCCTCAACACATTTTCTGGGGTAATATCAATGACTTCAAACTGCTCCATATTTCTTTCGTCTTTGCTACCCCAAGCGTCACTTAAAAGAGAAACCGCTTCTACATCGGATACTGGAGCGCCGTAACCGAATATGGTTGCTCTGACCGATCCGCTTTCCTTACTAAGCCAGGCTTTTACTCGTTCCCATTCTCCTGAGATGAATTCGTCGTCCGTGTAATTCTTTTTTTCGATTGGATAGAGCAGTTTGGTCGGTTCAAAGTAACCGCCATCTCGTCTTGCATACATACCTGCTGGGCCAGATAGCTTATCCTCTTCACTATATCCAATAGCTACGCACCCGTGTAAGAATGCGAGGCTTGGCAAATTTCTCGTAAACTCTTGCCATCTCCAATGTGCATAAACTAAAAAAGGATCCCAGTTAAAAGTTGCAATCAGGTCTTTGCTTCTTAATGACAAAATCAGATAGTCGTAAAGAGTCGGCTGGTCGGGCAACGTCATATCGCTGAAATAAGAATGCACACGGGCCTCTACTTTTTTAATCAGGGGAGAACCTGAATTGTGCAGATTTGCAAACAATTTTTCAAAGTTCGAGGCGAACAACTCTTTAGGCACTTCCGCTACAATGTCTTGCATGCCGACAACGTCGATGAAGTTATCCATCGATGGCAAGCGTTTCCCTGATTTCTCTGGTCGATGTATGGTTGAAGCGATGCTTGCTCCAGCACCCAGAATAACTACATGTCTCCCACCCATCACTTGGTTGATCCCTTCTTCTTTTGACATTCCAGTCATATCTAATTTTTGTTTCGCTTTAAAACGTCAATTAACTCCATTGCTTTGGCCTTCGCCGCTGCACGGTCCAACCTCGCGGTGGTGAGAAATCGGGTGAGCTTAACCTCAATGTCCTTACAAACCATCGTTTTCTCTTCCCACCCCACGATATTGAGTTCACCGCCGATCAGGTCAAAAAGGGTTCGGGTGGCATCATCGGCACCTCCGTCGAACACAGCTTTCATTGAATCATACACCGCCCGCTGGCGCTCCGTGGTGAACCCCTTTTCTTCTCCCTCTGTCTTGTGGCCAGCAATGTCATCCTGGATGTCTGCGTAGGCTTTCAGCAGTTCCGTTTGCGTAATGCGCTGCTCTTTGCGCAGCTTCAGCAGTTCCTCCAAGCGCTCGGCCAGCGGCTTGTAGAAGTCTGGGTTCTTATCCAATCCCACCTTGATGACGTGCTTCAAATTGTTCCGCATCTTCAGTTCACGGGTAGCAGGAGCGGCGTTTTTGATCTCCTGTTTAAACTTTTCTTTGTCGATGATGGACACTGGTTCTTCCAACAGGTTCTCAATCCCCTGAGACTTCAGGTGCTCGTCAATTATACCCTGAAGGAGCTTGCTTTCTTCTTTGGTGACCCGCAGCTCTTCATCATCGGGGTAGGCATTACGGGCACGAAGCCTGATCTCGTTAAACAGTTTGAAGTCGGCTGCAAAACGCATGGCCCGTTTGTTCGGTAGCACGATGGCCACCGACTTGTTGAACTCTTTCAGGAGGTCTTTGAACTGATCCCGCAGGTCCTGTGGTTCGATATGGAGCACCGCTTCCTCGATAAACGCATCGCGATCATAGGTGCGGTCCACTTTAATGGGACGGAAAAAGTCCACCAGCCGCGTGTGGTGCAGCTCCAGACGGGGCAACTCTTCGGAAATATCTTTGAGAATGTCACTGCGTTTCAGGTCCCCACTGAAGATCTCCAGCGCCTGGATCAGGTATTCGGTCACACCGTAATAATCCATGATGTAGCCAGCCTGCTTACCCTTGCCGCTGCGGTTTACACGGGCAATAGCTTGAAGTAGATTGTGTTCTTTCAGCGGCTTATCCAAGTACAGGCAGGAAGCAATGGGTGCATCCCAACCTGTAAGAAGCATATCCGAGACGATCAGAATGGCCGTGTTGTCGTACTTCTTTTTCCCCGACTTTTCTTTTGCGCCCTCATCACCGTACGGGAGTTTGAAATCATCGGTGCCAGTCTTGATGTCTTCAGGGGCCACCACCCAGATGGGCCGCTTTTCGGTAGGATGTTCACGGTTCCAGGTCAGCGTCTCGTAATATTCTTTTGCGATGTCATCCGACTTAGGCGAGCCGATGCTCACCACCACCTTGATGTCATAGTTATGCACCCCTTCAACTCGCAACTGTTCAAAGATCTGTTTGTAACGGATGGCCGCGAACCGCCCGTCGCAGACCAGCATGGCCTTGTGACCATTGGCAAAGATCTTTTCCGTGAAATGTTTTAGCAGGTGCTTTGCAATATCGGTCAGCCGTTCGGGTGACAGTTGGTATTTTTTGAGTGCGTGTTGTTTGAGCAGGTTTTTCTTCTCATCGGAGAGGTGGCCAAACTTGGCATCAAACTCCGCGTCTAGTTCTTTTTTCTTTATATCCAACTTTGCGATCCCCTCATCATACAACAGTTCTACGGTAGCCCCATCCGCCACCGATTCTTTGATGGTGTAGACGTCCAGGTAATCACCGCCATAGAACTCCGCCAGGGTGGACTTATCTTCTTTGGATAGCGGTGTCCCCGTGAAGGCCACAAACTTGGCGTGTGGCAGTACGGTGCGCATAAACGCTGAAAGGAAGCCGTATTGGCTACGATGCGCCTCATCTACGAGCACGTACAGGTTTTCTTTTTTGGAGAGTTCTTCCAGGCCGATCTCTTCACGTTCTTTCTCTACCCATTTTCCATCCACTAGCACCTTGGTGATCTTGGTGAGCACCCCGTCTTTGATCTCTTTCTGCACCAATACGTTTTCGTGCTCTTCCTGTGCTGTCTGATCTTCATCACCCGCAGCCGCTTCCGCTTCTGTTTCCTGAAACTTTTGCAGCGTGGTCATGATGATCCCACCATAGTCGTTTCGGAGCAGCTTGTCCAGGTGTTTCACCGATGTAGCCTGCGCCACGTTTTTAAAGCCCACGTTGCGGAAAGTGGTGGTGATCTGTTGGTCAAGATCTTTTCTATCGGTCATCACCAGCACGGTGGGGTTCTGGAACCCGTATTCAGGGGCTTGTAGCTTGCGGGTCACGTATGCCATCGTTAGCGATTTACCGCTGCCCTGAGTCGCCCAAATGACACCACCTTCGCCGCGCTGGAGTTTGGCGATGGTTCGGTTGGTGGCCCTGATCTGTTGGTACCGTGGTAGCTTTTTGATGACGCGGCCTTCCTCCAGTTCGAAGAGCACAAAGTGTCGGATGATGTCCAGCAGCCGCTCCTTTTCAAAGAGGCTATACAGGAGCTTATCCTGCTCGGTTTTTACACCCGCGGGGCCTTCACCTTTCCGCAGCCTGAAGACCGAATAAAACGCTTGCGGTGAGCCTATAGCACCATACCGTCCACCGACACCAAAGACACCCGCCAATATCTGGTTGAAGTGAAAGAGTTTCTCCGAGTTCTTTTGGTAGAAATCCAAATCGCTGTAGGCTTTGTCGAACGCTCCCTGTGCACCAGGAGCTTTGCATTCGATCACACCCAGCGGAAGGCCGTTGACAAACACCACCAGATCGGGAACGGAGTTCATCGTGCGGCCGTAGACTTTAAATTGATTTACCACCAGGAAGTCATTGTTCGCTGGGTTCAGGTAGTCGATGAAGGAAACGGGTCTGAACTCTTCTTTTCCGCCAAATACCTGTTTAACGGTGTGGCTGGGACCGCGTAGCAGTTCCCAGATTTGCTGGTTGATTTCCATGTGCGACGCACCCTGCACTCCTGTGATCCGATCAAAGGCTTTGTGTAGGTTGCTGGTATCAATCCAGGGGTTAATGCGAACGATGGCCGAGAGCAGGCGCTCCCGCAGGATCACCTCTGTGATGTCGGCCCTTTCGTCATGGGTGCTGCCGTCATAATACTGGTAGCCCATGGCCTGGAACAGCTCAATGGCGGGTTGCTCACTGTGTTTGTATTCGGGTGAGTGGGCCATGGCTAATCGTTGTAGGTAGGCAGGTATACCCGCGGCATCTCTGGGGTGTTCTGACTCAGGTTGAAAAAGGCAAGTTCCAGGTTACGCATGGTAAACTGGCCAGTACCACCAGCTACCCAGCGGAGCAGCGTTTCACGGTAGGTCAGGTATTTTGCAATGTGCGTTTTGTTCAGGGCTACACGATGGCTGGGAAGTTTCGGCGCACCGTACTCTGGGTGATCGTGGAAGAAAAGATCCCACCCGCGCAGCACATGACGATCAATAATCGGCACCGTCATAGGTGCAATAAAATGGAGCACCTTGGTCACACCCACCAGACTGTTGTTAATCACAGGAATTAACTCCAGAAATAAACCCTCAAGCTGAGTGTCATCACCACCTCGGAGCGCCTGGAGTTTTTTAAGCAGTGCATCAGGATCGCCGATCAGATGAGCTTTGACATCGGGAATGGTGGGCATCCATGAGTAGGTGTAGGCCACGATCCTCCAGAAGTCATTCATGGTCTCCAGTGGAGAGGACGTAAACAGGTTATAAGTCAATTCATACCAGTCTGGCCCATTGTAAGCAGTAAAGAATTGCTGTGCATCTTGGTTAGCCTTCAACAGCTGGTTGTAGGCTTCGTGATTGAGTTGGTTCATTTGCTTTGTTAGTTTGGTTGACGCGGAGCTTGCCCGTGAGAAGTTGTTGCATCAGTCCTTTCTTCAGGTCCTGATAGCCGTCTTTCTTTTCTTGTAGAACTGCAAGTTTTTCATCGATTTTATCCAATAGCAATGCGATTTTTTCTTGTTCTTCAGGAGATGGTAGAGGGATCAGGAATTTTTTGATGTCGGCCAGATTTAATCCTGGTTGCGCTCCACCCTTTTCATAGAGCTTCACATTTTTTTTCCCAATCTGAGAGCAAAGAACATGATAGCAAAAACGAAAATGTGCTTTGTTGCTATCAATTGCAATCCTTGCAGTCGTCTGTGTGATATTAGCCCCTTCTAACCATTTTGGCACAACTTGCATATTACCTACGCCTGCACCAACGATTGTTATCAAAAGATCATTTTCCTTTAACCTTGCTCTTTTGTAAGGCACTTCCACTTTTTCAGAAACCCGAAAAAACTCTTCTGGCTTAACCCACCCATTCGAGTAGTCTTTCCCACGCACCAAATAACGCCCATTCTCATCATACGGACCTGGCTGAACTATCCCGTAAGTAATTCCCCTGTCTTCTTGCACTATAAAATTTAAATCTGTTACGCTCCAGCTTTCAGGTATTTCTCCCAACGGTGAATTTTTGAACTGTGTATGTCCGATACCTTTGGTGAGCAACCGCTGCATGAGGCCGCGTTTGAGCTCCTGCGTCTGGGTGATCTGGGCCTCGATGACGTCAATCTTTTCATCAACGGCTGAGAGGATTTTTGTAATCTTTTGCTGCTCTCTGAATGGTGGCAATGGAACTCTTAGCTTTTTGACATCGTCCTTATACAAAGCTCCTAAAGTGGTCGAAGCATTAATTCTTTTTAATGAAGCATTACCCTTGTCACTAATAAAATAATAATACAGATATTTAGGTAATACATCTCCATTCAATTTCAGCAAGTATAAGTTTGGAGCCAATGTTGCTAAAATGTTCGACGGCTTCTCAAAAAAATAAACTTTACCAATCTCTCCTCGCTTTGTTATCAACAGCTCTCCACCGTAAAGTTTCGTTTTCTTCAGAAAAGCATAACTTTTTTCATCCACATATTTTACATCAGTTAGCTTAGTTTCGTTTTCAAGATCAGTAGCTCTGACATACCACGCATAACCAGTAGAATCACTAACCCTCACGTTTTCTTTTACATCAGCGAAACTGCCATTTGCTTCAAAGTCTGTCAGTAATTCCAAAAGGTGGCTAAGATTTACAACTTCCCAATCCCGCGGAAGCTCTCCAACTTCTGTCACCTTATATCCTTCTTTCATATACCCAACTCGTTTAACATGGTGGCCAACTTTGCATCAATCTCCCTTTCCCGTTCTTCCAGCCGTTCCAGTTCTGCTTTCACATGATGCAGGTGGATCTCCGCTTCCCGCTCACTGGTATCGATGTATCGGGAGATGTTCAAGTTGTAATCATTCCCAGCGATCTCACTGACATCCACCAGGCGGGCGAACTTCTCACTCACGGGTTCATCCACCGCCGCTTCTTTCACAAAATGATCGTAAGCTGCGACGATCTTGTTGATGTGCAGCTCCAAAAGTTCGTTCTGGTTCTTACCCTCTTTGTATTCTCCGCTGGCATCAACGATCACCACTTTGTTCTCCAAGTGCTTGGGCTTCGCTTTGTTGATTATCCAAATGCTGGCGGGAATACCTGTGTTATAGAAAAGCGCTGGCGGCAAACCAATAATACCCTCCACCAGATCAGCCTTCAGGAGCTTCTCACGGATGGTTCCTTCTGCACCACTGCGGAACAGGGTACCGTGGGGCAGGACTACTCCCGCCTTGCCGTCGTCCTTCAGCACAGCGATCATGTGTTGAAGGAACGCCAAATCCGCATAACCCCGCGGCGGGATTCCATACTGGAAACGTCCTAGTTTGTCCACAACCACTTTCGCATAGTTGGGAGTTATTTTCTTTTCCTTTCCGTCTTTGTCCAGCTTGACCTCCTGGCTCACCTCCGCGGGTGTCCACCACGCATCCTGGGAAAACGGCGGGTTTGCGATCACACGGTCAAACAACATCAACTCACCGTTGTTATCCTTGTGCTGCGGATTCACCAGCGTGTCACCTTTACGAAGATCCGCATCCATGTAGCTGTGGAGCAGCATGTTGAGCTTTCCAATAGCCCATGTTCCGATATTTTTTTCCTGACCATATAGAGAAACGTTGATGTTGCTGCCTACCTTTCCTCCAGGGAGTGCGGCTATGTATTTGGCCGACTCGATCAGCATACCACCAGAGCCGCAGGTTGGGTCATACACCCGCTGTTTGGGCTGTGGTTTGATCAACCGCACAATGGTGGTTACGACGCCTCTGGGGGAGTAGAACTCGCCGCCCTTCTTTCCGCTGTCGTCTGCGAATTGCTTTATGAGGAACTCGTATGCGTCGCCCAGCAAGTCGGGCGTGTAGAGATCCTGATTTTTCAGGGAATACTGGTTAAAATGCCGCAGCAGTCGCTGGAGTACATCATCACTCAGCCGTTCCTTGTCACCGAACTTTGTGGCGGTGAGAACACCTTCCAACATGGTATTGTCACGTTCGATAGCAGCAAAGGCTTTATCCAGGGCAATGCCGATGTTCTCGGTTACTTTCTTCAACTCTTCCCACCGTGCTTCTGCTGGGATGAAAAAGTACGTTTCGGTCTCGGCGTCGGCGCGGGTGATCCCGTCACGGGCCATGATAGCCTGGACCTCTTCTTCGAAGACATCGTTGGCCCGTTTCAGGAACAGAAGACCGAAGATGTAGTTTTTAAAGTCACTGCTATCGATGGACCCGCGGAGTATGTTGGCACTGTCCCAGAGCCAGGACTCCAGGGTGGCTAGATCAAGTTGTGGCATGTTGGCAATCAGGTAGTTTGGTGGACAAGATACTTATTCTCAAAGAGATGACAAATGACACCTTACCTGTCTGTTTATTCTTAATACAACGCACCAGAGGAAACTTTAGAATACTATACCCTTCTCCCTGCAAACTTTAAACGTTTCGTAAAGCAACTGGAAGTTGTTGATCGGTACCAATCGGCCCCGATCCTGGCCCGATACAAATTTTTCAAAAGTAACCCGAAAGGAAGAACGGTCACGCTCATATCTGTACTCCACAAGAAAGTTATTCGGTAAGGTATGCCTTTGGGTTTGTGAAGTGTTTTCATACATATGATTTTGATCAAACGCATTTTTCTCAGGCAGCAGAAAAGGCAAACAGTAGTTAGCGACGGCACTGTCGATGCTTTCGGCGAAACGAAAATGCTCTGGTGAAGCAATGAACCCGTCACTGAACAACGATGCCACCCGCTCCAGTTTTCGCTCCAGTATTTCTACAGACGGGAAAAGCATTCGGAGAAATTTGAACAAAGAGAGCACTGGATAAGAGTCCGCGGTTTGCCAGTCAGGAACGGTTTTAAGAGGAAAGCGTTCAGTTGCGATAGGAATATGACGGATCTGGACCAACATACGCAGGTTGATTTCACGGGCTTGTATGAAGCCATATAACACCCATTTTAGAACATTGTAAAATTCGGATTTCCTTATAAAATCCCTTGTCTGGTCATAATCTCCATTCGATAAGGGTAATGCCTGAATCAATTGCTGAACAAAAGATTTTACTAAAGCACGGTTGTTGAAGTCGAATACTTCCCTGGAGTAGAATTTATCAATGTAGCCGTTGAAGTCCACCTCGGTGCCGTAGCGGTGGTGAAAGATCTTGCGGATGTTTTCCACATCACAAACAAAGACTACCTTATCGAAACCGAACTTGTTGGTGTCGTAAATATCGTAGTGAGCGCTGAACACGTTGAACAGGCGAAAAATATGTTCTGGGTCCAGGCGATCCAGGGCATCGACCACCAGCACCGTGGTGATCTGATTTTCTTCCGTATTTCGCCCGTGTTTTAGGCGCTCCAACAGCGTCCCGATTAACTTCGAGAGCGGGTCCTTTTCGTACGGCGATCCAGGTGAGGATTCCAAACGTTGGAAGTACTGTGTGATCAACTCGCCCTCGTCTTGCTCCAACCGCTTTCGAAAGGACTGAAAATCTTTTACGGTGTCCCGCAACGCGGTCAGCACAGTCGCTATAGGCTTGCCTACTTTTTCCGATAACGCGATGAGCGGTGAGATCAACGACAGCACATTGCCCCCTTTCTCTACCAGGTACATCTGGCTGAGCAGCAGGGTGGAGAAATCATCTTGGGTGAGATCGAGTTCCGATGCGTGTTTGTAAATTAGGTCCAGTAAAATGTCATATTTGATCCATTCAAAGACGTCCTGGTTGGTGCCAATGGAGTAGTTGATGGGGTTGACCGAGAGAACCAGGTATCGTTCGTTAGGACCAAGTACTTCACGGAGAAAGGTGGATTTGCCTGTTCCAAAAGGGCCAGAAAAAAGGATGCGTTTGTTGTCAGCCAGATCCAGGTGCCTGAGAAATTCTTTTCCAATCTCCGTGTGATCGATCCTGAGAGTCGTCATGTGAGGTTGCAGTAGTTGGTTTGAAAACCCGAATAAACGGAAAAGCTGCGAGATTTTGAAGAACTAGATAAGTTCTTTGCACGGTTTCTTATTTGCATTGACCATTATAAACCTTGTCTGCCCGTCACTGGAAATGGCAGGACAAAATGGGCACAAAAAAACCTCTCGGGTGGAGAGGTTCTATGCAACGTGGTCGATCAGGTTGCCAGATATATTATCCCGCCCGCCTCTATACCGCTCTACAGCGGTCAGGATTGAGGCTTTGAATTTTTTCAATTTTTCACTCTTCACCTCTCCAATATGGCCAGCGTCTATGTTGTCAACCTTCGGATCGACCTTAACCTTTTTTGGCCCTTTTTCGTTCACTTTCATGCAGTAAAGCTACTCATTTTCTACGTAAAACAAAGTAGCCTTCATATTCCTTATTAGGATCAAGTGGTTCGTAGGTGCTGTCTGCATTGAGGCCAAAAGCCATATAGCCAGCACCAGGTGTCAACTCTCGTAATATTAACATTTTATACAATTTAGTCAATCGATCCGTGGCCCCACTAATGAAAATAGTGGCTTTCGGTTTTTGCTCAAGGAAGTAATCTATAATGTCGGCACATGTCGCCATCACTTTTCTCGCATCATTGTTTCCCGTGGGATCGAAATTCTGAATCTGGTCATGGGCATCCAAGTCACCCATAGAGATGCTGTATACGTCGTCATCTTCATCCTTAAAGATGACGCCTTTACGAACGCTGCCCTTTGTTCCTGAACTGGTAAAAATGAACTTGTTACCATAGGCCCCTTTCGTGAATTTATAAGCGTTACGTTTCATGTTCTATTTTTTCGTGCTCCAGCGGCTTTGTCCGCTTCGGCTGTAAGGTTTGGATGTAAACCTACTCCCGTGCTCCACCTCCACAAAGGACAGAGAAAACGATAGCAGGTTGACTGAGCGCTGTATTAATAAACTACTGTATTTCTGTCAGATAACCTAATAAGTCAGGTACACTTTTAAAGTTTATAGACAATACAGCTAGATCGTACTCCAAAGGTCCGACGCATTGTTCAAATGCACGGCCTGGAGCGCATACGATTGTTTAGGTTTTTGGGTTAGAGCAAAATTCTGTCTTTTAACTATTCTTTTTAGGGAGAAAAGGCAGGTTTATGGTTTGCCGCACATACAGGGGCAGTATACGGAGCAAAGCCAGGAAGCCGATCAAATGACTGAAGGCAGCAGGGCTTAACCTGGTGAGCAGGTGGAGTTTGCCAACGAGCGGGAAAGTGGGTGGAGTTTCCACGGGCAAGTAGGTATGGTTGTGACTTATTCCACGTACATTTTGGTGGAGTTAGGGCTTATACAACGGGAAAGTAGGTGGAGTTTGCCATCGAGCGGGAAAGTAGGTGGACATAGGTTCTGGATTAACTGTACAAAAGGTGGAAAACATTAAATTCACGGAAAGGATCACCCGAAGTGAAACAGCCCTGCAACAAAATTACTTTCCCGACAGAAGAAGAAACCAAGACCAAACTAAAAGAGATCCAAGCGGAACCGCCCAGAGAGACTGGAAAGGTCAATCGCAAAGGTCAGCCCGTGAAGCCCTGCAGAGCCTACTTCTGCCCTTCCTGCGGCGGGTGGCACCTAACCTCTTTGACAGTGGCCAAGATGCAGGCCATAAAACGGAACACCATCTGTTCCGTCGCCCAAGAATGTGTACGGAAAAAGGGTTGGAACAAATGACTCAAATTGTATTTTAATTAGTAGAACCGCCGCAACACGTCCAGGTGCGATTTTACCTATACCATGGAAGAAAAACCGCGGTCATAACCCGCGGTTTTTCGTTTTCATAAACCCGTATCGATCCCAAGCAAGCGTTTGACCCGTATCACGATTGCGACCGCACACAGGAAGGCAAGCACCAGGTACACAACCACTGTCAGCCAGCGATTGGGGCGGTTTCGTATCGTTATCCATGGCATGTGCCGTATAAAATCGGGAATGAAGTCGGGGCGTTCCCATACCCACAGCGAACGGGCCAGGCAGATGGAAAAGCCCAGCACGGCTACACACAGGGAGATCAGGTTGAAGGGTGTCACTGGATGCCGATATTTTTTTCGATTTCTTCTATGATGTCATTGGTGAACGATTTGTACGGAAGCGCCTCATCCATTTTCCAGGTGGGCCGTCTGTGTTTCAAGCCCCTGTTGATAAAGAACGGGCGGTTATTGCGTAGCTCCAAGGTCTTGGCACGGGTTATCACATGATACACTTCTTCCCGCTCCGTCTTCTCGGCCAGTTTGACTGGGTACCGATAGAATTTGCCGTTGAATTTGACCCGTATTGTGAACTCCATTAATTCCACCACTCCTGTGTCGGCAAAATATACACATAACGGTTGGTAGCCAGGTTGACCTTGACCTCTACAAACAGGCCACGGTAGCGGTACAGAACAATTAAGAAGCCTGGTTCTGCGGTCCGCTCGGCTGCCTTGCTAGATGGTTAAAAAAAAGCGGCAATAGCCGCATTTTTTAAATATTTCCTTCAGGTGGCCCTTGCTCATCTGGATTGTCAACGTACGAGTACGCGACAGCAACCGAAAATACCACATATTTTTTCTCATGATCCCAACAGGTGCTATGTGAAACGTTTAAGATTTTGGTGTAAGGGTCGTTAAAAAAGTCTCGGATCATCGTTTCAAGTCCTTCAGTAGTATCGCTGCTCCATACAGCTACGTTGTGTTTCTCCATTTTATTTCTGTTTTTGTTCTTCTTTCTTTTCCTGCGGTTTCTTTCTCATTGCTACCCCGATAACGTCAGCAAATGAGCCGCGTATTTTAAGGGGCTGTTCTTTGGGCTGCACTTTCATGTCCCAACACGGATGAAGTTACCAAACTTTTTTCACCCTCAGCCCCAAGGCTATCAACATGATCAGCGTACCCGCGGCGAACAAACCAAAGGTGATCCACCTTTTTGGTTTGCCGCCGATCCGCACCATCTTTACCCTCTGCGGCTGGGACCACACCCAGACTGCGCGGGGCACAAGAAAATAGAGCAAAATGCAATACCAGAAAATCATGAATACGTCCATGAACGATTTAAAATTTTCCATGATGTGAAGGTAAAAAAAATCTAATATTTGATGTTCAGGGCCTCAAAGTCCGCTTGGTGGCGGGGTGCTCAGTGCAATACCGAAACCAAGGTATTTCACCTCAAAGGCGTCGGTATTATCTTGTCCCCGTGGAACAAGCCATCCAGGAATTTGCCAGTTGGGTACGCCAGGAAAAGGAACAGCTGTACATCCTGTGCATTTGTCAAGACGATCCCCAAACCTTTTTCATCAACCAAATTCAACCCTTTTACGCAAAGCTATGTGGCCAAGGCAGGGAGCGGGTTGCATTAAAGTACCGTCCTCTTCTCAACGACCGTAAACAAAAAAAACTTACCCTTCGCCTGCAAGCCATCAACGAAGGTGCGCTGGATGACCTGGCAAAACGACTGGGTGTGAAGAAGTAATTGCGACGGCATTGGTTTCATTCATGAATAGAACCGTTTACACAAGTCCGAGATGACCCATCATATTCATGCAAGCCTGAAAAATGCCATCCACCACCTGGTTAGCTGCACATCACCATTCCCAGCTTCCTGATTTTAGACGCCGTGTTCGGGTTCAGGCTTGCTAGTTTGCTGCATCAGCTGCTGTAAAAAAAACGAAGGTTTCGTAGATCTCTATAATTCAAAATCCTGATACATCACACAGCAAGGATAGTCCAGGCAGAATACTCTGTAAATAAAACAGGGTAAAGTTGCCTGATTGCCGAACGGCAACATTACCTTGTTTGTTTATATCAAGACTACCTCATAGAGCTTTCGTTTCCGTGGCA
Organism: Flavisolibacter nicotianae; assembly: GCF_003628535.1. GTDB lineage: Bacteria > Bacteroidota > Bacteroidia > Chitinophagales > Chitinophagaceae > Flavisolibacter > Flavisolibacter nicotianae. The sequence goes on along the minus strand of NZ_RBCI01000004.1, from coordinate 15,686 downwards.
ATGCGTTTCACCTTCTGCACCGTTGCCGTTGAACTGTCCGTGAGCTTTGCGATCTCCCGTATGGAATAGTCGCCCGTGCTCAGGTATTTGAGGATCTTCCTACTGTTTTCTTTTTGCAGGAAGTCGGCTTTGCGCTCGTTGGTACCAGGTTTTCTTCCGAATATGGTACCGCGCTGTTTGGCCGCCAATCGGCCCATAGCGGTAATATCAAGTAGGGATTCTCGTTGTTGCTCTGCAATGACTGAAACGATATGGGAGAACATTTTGAACACAGGGTTCGGCTTCCCGTGGACTTTGCTGGAGATGTTCATGTCGAGTATGTGAACCGTTACGTTATTCTCCTGGCAGACATTCAGGGTAGACAACGTATCAAAGCTATTTCTGCCCAGCCGCGAGAACTCTTCCACCGTGAGGTCGGTCACCTTACCCGCCAGGATCATCTTCAGTAGTTCACCCGCTTTGGGACGTTTAGCGAAAGCGATGGTTCCCGAACACTGTTCCTGGATCACCAGATCATATTTATCGCTATCTAAAGTTTGCCGAGATCCTGACTGACCCAGGCTGGACCACCGAATGTATTTTACTTTCATGTGTGCTGTTTTTTTCTTTAGGATCAAAACTGCTACAGTGGCCGCATAGTTACAAGGTTTCAGACCCGTTTGCCAGCGGCGGAGATGTGGTCGGATTATTCTTGAATTGTATTAATACAAACCAACTTATTTCTGCATTGGCAGACACTTCGAAAATGAGCATAAAAAAAGTTCAGTTTTTGTAAAAAGTTTCTATATTTTGGAGACCAACCAAAAGAACTGAAACAACTACTTATACTCGATGGAGCCAACCTTTTACATCCAAAAGCCAGAGCTTTCGTTTCTGGAGCTAAGCAAACCTATTGTTTTTTTTGACCTGGAGACGACGGGCGTGGATACCGTGAATGATCGGATCGTGGAGCTTTGCGCCGTTCGTGTCAACCCCGATGGCACCCAGCAGGAAGTTCACCTCCTGTTGAACCCGACGATCTCTATTCCCGTTGCGGCCAGCGCCGTTCACGGGATCACGGATGAAATGGTGGTGGACAAACCCACCTTCGAAGAAAAGGTTGATGAATTGGCTCAGTTGTTTACTGGCTGCGACTTGGGTGGTTACAACATCAAGAAGTTCGACGTCCCTGTGCTCATGCAGGAGTTTCTCCGTTTCAAGAAGCACCCCATTAAGTACAGCGAAGTAAAGCTCGTTGATGCAATGGCCATTTATCACCACAAGGAGAAGAGGGACCTGTCGGCTGCCGTTAAATTTTACTGCCAGCGGGAGCACGACGGCGCTCACTCTGCCAAAGCGGACGTGCTGGCAACCATTGACATTTTGAAGCGGCAATTGTTGATGTACGATGACCTCAAACCAAACACCAGCTTCTTGCACGATTACGTTGGTATTGGGAACCTGGTGGACTTCAGCGGGCGATTCATACGGGATGACGCAGGCCGAATCGTTTTCAACTTTGGCAAACATTACGGCAAGGAAGCTTGTACCGAACGTGATTACCTGAAATGGATGATGGATAGCGATTTCAATGCCGATACGAAGCAGGTTGCAACCCGTATTTACTGGAACTGCATCTGGGAAGACCAGATCAAGGCTTGGCTGAGCACCAACAAGCTCACACAGAGCTACGAAATGATTTCTGCGCTTTACACTACCGTGAAGTTTGAAGAAGCTGTTTTTCCGTTTGCGATCCTCCGTGAAGGGGCAAAGCTGAAGGTTAGCTACCTGGTTGAACCACCCGCCACGTACACCTTCGTGCACCAGGATGCTGTTGACATTTTGCTCGGTATTCTTGACAGCCGTTTATCAGGAGAAAACAAGTAACATTATAGCCACCCAAGAAATTGTGTTATCGGTTTTGCGGTATGACATTCCCTTCTTGATAAGGCGATATTAAGGGACGCATTTTTCGTTTATTCTGTGGGCGAAAGTGTCGTGATATTTCCTGGGTAATTTCTTTGTAGTTATCGGAGCCATCCACACGGCGATGGAAGAATATTTCAATGCCACGGCAATTGTCATGTTCGAAAATCTCGCTGAGTAAAACCCTGTCCGATAACCCACAGGAGTGGCCGACAACATACACCTTGTATTCCTCAGCATTAATCAACCGATGCAGGTTTTGGTAATTGTGAGTTTTAAAGTATCCGAACGATTTGATGTGCTCTAAGTAGGCGTTGTCACCCGCATCCTCTATTTGTTGGTAAGTTGGGTCTGTTTCGTCGCCGTACCCAAAGATGATCGGATTGTTCGTTACATCTGCTGCTCGTCCATGTATGTGAATGACTTCATCTGGATTTGCATAACCATGCACGTAAAGAGTATCGGTGTAGTTAAAGTTCAAAAATGTCACTGGCCCATCTTCTTCCTTGCGGACGCCTCTGAAAAACGACATCCTGCTATCCTCTATCGGAAGACGCATGGAATGCTGGAGTGTCGAATTGATTCTTGTTATGTAGGTTGTCAACAGGCTAATGATTTGGTCGAAATCGGCATTGAGTTTACCAATTGCCTTATCCTTATCTTGTAAATTGGGGTTTTTGAACAATGCTTTGAAAATTTTGTAATACTGCCGCTCGATGTCAACCCAACCTTTGTCGCACAGTTTGACCAACCGTTGGTAAAAGTTAGATGGGTATTCAACAAGTCTATTTGCTTCGCAAAACTCTAAGACTTTATGTAAGTTATCAGGTGTAGGCAATTCCCCTTCCACTGGACGACTTTTTTTCTCAAAACTTATCAAAGGGTCACTATAGTACCCGTCGCGTGAAAACGTATCAAACGAATAGCATACATGTGAGCTAACGAAGTCTTTGTAGCTTGTTCTGAGACCATGAGCCAGATCGAAGCCGTTTCCGATTAATACAAGTCTGTGATGTGCCATTAAGAAGGTTCATTGTGCAGCGGAAAAGATACCGAAAACGGAGGAAAATTAATCTTACATAGTATGCGTAATTTGTGCCATACCTGCTTTTTTCACCTTCGTGACCGCGTTGATGTTCAGTCCTGTCAATTTTGATACTTCCACACAACAGTAACCCCTTTTCAGGTATACTCTCATAATAGGAGCATCGTACACGAAACAGATCACTGTACTTCTGGAGTGTTACTGATGTTGAATCAAAGTTTAGTATCAACAGAATTTGAGTGTGAAGAGTTTACTTTCTCCGTAAAATACCTGTGGAATACAGGACAGGCTAAATCAATAACACTCACGATGCTGTCCTATTTTACATACGGCCGCTGATCTCGAACACAGGCAAAGGCCCTGTGGATGATCTTATTTCTTACGGCATTCAAAACACTCATTTTGCTTAACCCTTGCTTTATCCTGCGCTGGTAATACGCCCTACAATCGCCCTCGCGCTGAATAATCGCAATAGCCGCGATATGCAGCAGGCGTTTCATCCTTTGATTGGCCTGTTTTGACACCTTTGCTTTCCCCTGGAGGCTTACCCCAGACGTGTAGCGGAAGGGAGCCACTCCGCAGTGACAGGCGAATTTTTTGGGAGAAGTGAAACTTTTGAACTCATTGGTGGCGATAATCATCTCTGTCGCTAGCACAGTGCCAATCCCATCGACTGATGTGAGCCAGCCGAAAAGTTGGTCCAACCTATCATCTTCTGCGATGGTGGATGATATGGTTTGGTTCACCAGTTTCAGATCTTCTTTCAGGGCCGTTATGCTGCGATCACAATGCGAAGAGAGGTTATCATTGATGGTGCGTTTGACAAAACCTTTCATCTCCCGTAGCTCCTGTTTCAGGGTGTTTTGGGCCATAATGAGCCGCTCCCGCACAGAGCGCAGCTTCTTCAGGTATTCAATGACTTCTCTGGGTTGTTGCCAGAGTATAGCCTTTTGACGGTTGGTATAGGCATGATGGGCAATTCGACGTGAGTCGATCTTGTCGTTTTTTCCCCGTTGCAGTCCCATGGACAGCTTAATTTGCAGGGGGGCCTCCATCCACAGTGGCACCTTTCTTCTCACCAACTCACGTTGAAGAAGCGCTGTATAAAGCCCAGAGTTTTCCACGCAAAACAGGGTCTTCTTGCCACCAGCTTTGTAGGTGACCATCATTTTTTTCAACCACGTCTGAATGTCTTTCTGACTGTTGGTCACCTTTTCGTGCATCAGATAGCGACCTTCATGCAGTACAGTAAAATCCAAAGTATACTTGGATACGTCAACTCCGATATAGTATTTGTAGTCCATACGGAGAAATGGCTTACCCTTTTGCAATGACCCGCCATGCTTACGAATAAATGTAAGGTCTTACCTATTCCGTTCCCCAAGTCAATGGCAGATAACTACAAGGGCAGGTGCTACGAAAAAAAATGGTTCCTCGCAACCGCTCATTCATTTAGCTCCACTGACCATAAGGGTAAGCCCAGCCGCTGGTAGCAGCTACCAAAAGGTAGATCGTTTCAAGCTATCGTACAAGAGCAAATTCTCCCTACCATCAAAAAGGTTTTGAGTCTATTTGTGCAACTAATGGTTGCACAAATGAACACCCAGGTGTAATGTCGGCCTTACAAATTGTCGTATTGGCGATACGACAATCAACAGACTTCGGATTTGTCTTCTTGCAGATCATTTCTATTTTGTGGTCAAAATCCGCACACCATGAACATTTCCTTTGAACAATTCCGCACAGAAGTTGCGGCACTTCAACAAGACATTCGGACAGAGCTGAAGAAACGACAAACTCCAAACCGCCAGCTGATCGAAGACGGTATCGTGAACATTGATGAATACTACCATTCACCACTACGGGTGCTCTGGGTTCTTAAAGAGCCGTACTGCGACAAAAAAGGCGGGGGTGGCGGCTGGAACATGGTGCAAGATCTCAACACCCGAAGAGCAGAAGGCAAAGATCGCGGCGCATGGCAAACCTGGTATCCGATCACCTATGCCAGCTACGGACTGCTCAACGGCTTTAAGCAATATGCTGAAATGCCCCAGATCAACCGTGATCCAGCTGTGTGGCTTTCACTGAAAAAGATCGCTTTCATCAACTTCCAGAAATTACCAGGGAAACCGCAGACCAACATGGCCGATTTGCAAAAGCAGGTCCCTGCGGAAGAACGGGCGCTGGTGGTCCGCCAGATCAAGACGTACCGTCCGCACATTGTCATTTTTGGCAGCACTTTGGAGCTTCTTAAAAACGACCTGGGTCTCACAGGGGAACATGAACTGGAAAAAGGCCATTGCCAAAAGGACGGCGTATTATATTTGAATCTGAAGCACCCCGCACAGCTGGACATTTCCAGGGAAACCTATGTGAACTGGATTGTCAACAGGGCAAAACAGTACCAGGATTTCTATCTGAAGTCAAACACTCACGCCTGACATCGGGGTTTCGGAACATAGATTTCAACGATACATCACATTCTATGGTATCATCTCAAAACAGACCGCGCCTGTTATGCGGCAACTAAAGATCACTGGTCAGAGCGGCAAGCCTATTGACCTGGACGACGTGCCAGCGGAATATGGGTTTGTGGAAAGCCTGGCTAGGTTGTTCGCCGATAACCAGGAAGAGATGGCGCTACTCTACCAGGTAGGCGTTGAAAAAGCAAAACAGTTGAGAGATTTGCTGTCCGCAGGACAATATGACCGTTTTGCTGCATGGGCTGTCCGCCAATCGATTTATCAGAGAAAGGCTGAAAATCGAGGGCCAACAGGACTGACAGGTGCTAACCCCACTCAGGAGTAATCTATGATGAAGAATGTAAAGGGGAATGGATTGGTTCTAGGTATTGGTAACTCCAGCAAACCAATCCTCGCTGCCTGTGAGCCTTCCCATCCCAGGTGGACATTTGCAGTGCTGGATTTCTGGTCAGCGGTCCAGGAGATTCGATTTGTGGAAAATGAATTTCAAGTAGCTGAAGCGACCCTCCGCACCCAGCAAGACCACAGTTTCTTTATTGAGGAACCTAAGCTGGCCGTGCGTTTTGGCCATGGCAAATACCACCGCTCTGACACTCAGAAAATACTGCGTTATACCGTGGATTACCGTCGGTCGCTATGCAGCGCCCTGGGCACCGATTTGGAGTCAGTTTCAACCAGCTTCACAGGCTTATTCTCCATTGTGGTAGTCACCGATGCTGCGGATAAAATTGCGCTGGAAAGTTTCGCTATGCTGATCCCCTGTCTAAAAACACAGGTTGCTGGTTGAAGGTGCTATCTTCTTATCCACCACCCTTTCAGGGTGAGATCATCACCGTGTATGCAACCTCGGTAGTCCGAACGCTCCGTGCCGCCAACGTTGATCACCATCAGGTATTCCGTCAACAGCTTGTTGACCAATTGGCTGATGTAGAGGCAAGACCTCTTTTTATCGCTGTAAGGCATTTCTTATCTCAGGAGCTTTCCGAACTGCTCACGTACACCCAATAAACACATAGCAACGAGGACGATGGAAAACCAGAGTCTAACTTTTGGCTTAGTCCGTCATCCAGTTTAAAATTCAGGTTATAAACCGATACCACAAAGTGGCTTGAATTGGATTTTTTGGTCTGTCAACCTTGATCTTTTGGTACAGCCATAAAATTGGATCTTGATGTTGTAAAAAAAGCCCCCAAAATTTGAGGGCCTGTCATGAAGGTCTGCTACACACCCATTCGGATAGCATTTTTTTCAAATGCTTTGAGCAATTCAGTCTGGCTGAAGTAAACACGGCCTCGCGGCTTTGTCATCCGTACACCGTGCGCCTTGCAGAAATTGTACACGGCGGTGCGGCTTGAATAATTCAACAGCTGTTTTGCCTGTTCCATGGTTAACCATTCGCGCATTGTTCATAGGTTTTTTTGATCCTCTGCCCCTTTTACGGTGAGGTTTATTCTATAACAGCAGGCCCTATTCGCCAGCTGCCTTCCACGAAACAACTTCCGTGAAACTCTTTGATTAACTTGCCCTGAGTTGGCTGGAGCCGTTCATTAAAGAAGTGGGAAGTTGATGGATTAAACTTTTCCGCTCCAGCTGTTTGGTTTTCGCCGCTAGGCGCTTCTCCGAAACCTTACCATAAATTTCGGTGCTTCGAATGTCGTTCCCCAACATTTTCCCCAGATCTTCCAACCGCCCGTCGTGATCCATGTAATCTACCGCAAATGAATGGCGCAAAACATAATGGGTCGTATTAACGGTTACACCAGCCAGCTTCATCAAGTTTTTGTAATGTTTAGTCAGATTTGTATCGCTGGTGAGTTCAAAACAGAGATCGCCTCCGCCTGGTGATAACGCCCGTAGTTTATGGTAGGCGTGTTCGGCGGTGGCCGTCAAAACTACACGGAATGGTTTAGGGTTTTTGATTTGCGCATTGTTAAGGTGCTTTTCCCTGATCTTTTTAATCCGCAAACGATCAACCTCGCGATCATACTTGACATGTTCACTTCGAAGTGTCTTTATGTCGACCATTGCCATACCTGTGGCCAGGCCAAACATAAGGCAATATTTTGCCACCTGCTGGGGGCGAGATAACCTGTGATCGCTCAATTGCATTACTTTCAAACTGTCGTCCGTATCCAGAACTTTTTTGTCTGCACCAATAAACGCACCCCGAAAATTCTTCGGCAGCGGGGACTTCTCCATGATCTCAAGTTCGACGACAGAAAATTTGAACAGGGATGCAATCATTGTGAACCAGGTTGTGGTGCTGTTCTGTGAAGGTGTGAGCCCTTTTCTTTTCCCCCGCGAAACACGAATGTTGTCTCTGTACCACATCTCCAAATCCATCAGGTCTTTTTTGCTGATCTCAGTAATCGGCGGCGTCGACCCCTTCGTTTCCTTAAAGAATCGATGCAAAACGTTATTTACAGCATGACGGAAGACACGGGCACGTCCTTTAGATAAATTGCGATACTTGATAAGACCCTCCATTACTACATTGACGGTACGCTCCTTCATTTGCTCTTGCATTCGCTTCTCGACTTCTTTCCTCTTCCCGCGGGGAGGCTTACCAGTGAGTTGTGTTTTGACAGTCGACTGAATGAATTCCTTTAATTCTGTGACGGTGGGTTCTTTTTCGAAAGCGAACTTTTGCAACAACAACTCTGCGCTGCTGAGAAACTTGGTTATTTTGGAATTTATCAACGCGGTGTTGTCACTTTTCCCCACCGCCTGCTTTTCACCCCAATTTTTAATCGGTAGTGTGATGCCTAAACTGATCACAGTTGTAAAGTGCAGAAATCCAGATTCATAAAATGAAAAGAGTAAAAAGATGTCGTAACGCGACGCATCTTTTCGGTTTTTTTTCGGCTGTGGATAACAGTTTACTTTTTTTGTGTCACTTATCTTAACAAGGATGTCCATTTACGTAAGTTTTTGTGCTTTGCGGTTGCAAGTTGTATTGATTTGTTTACACGCTTACAAAACTTCAAAGCATTTGAGGAAAACGGCGATGAATAGGTTGCGATCATCGATCAACACCAGAATTTGATCGACATGTTTTTGCTTTGTTTTAGGACTTTTTGTTATGATTTCTTTAACAAATAGATATTGATAACATAAACTTCCCTTTGATTCGTATTGTTCTTTGTGATTAAGGAGGTCGGATATGAGCAAAAATCCTGCTCACGTATTGCGCATGTACTACATGGATAAAAGGTGCAAAAGGTGATCGAAAATGAACAACGTGGAACAAAAGTGAGAAGTGTGGAACGCAGTGCGGAAGAGATTTTAAACGTAAAAAGCCCCACATTGCTGTGAGGCTCCTCGTACCGCGTACGGGATTCGAACCCGTATCACCACCGTGAAAGGGTGGTGTCCTAGCCCTTAGACGAACGCGGCGTTCCGTTTTGGGAGTGCAAAAATAGGGGGCACTTTCTTTCCATCCAAAACTTTTCGAAAATTCTTTGAACTTTTTTTAGGTCAACCCAATTTCAAAATGGCGGTCGGGAATCTCCACGTCAGGAAAACCCCGCTTCACCAACCAGGCTTTAAAATCCTGCTGCACGTCGTACTCGCCGTGTACAAGAAAAAGCTTTTTGATCTGTGAGCGGTCCTGGCAGGAAATCCACTGGCTGAGATCTTCATAATCACCATGCGCACTCATGCTTTTAATTTGGCCGATCTCAGCATGCACCTGGTGTTGGACGCCGAAAATGCCTACCTCCTTCGCTCCTGCCAGCAAGCGGCCGCCGAGTGAATACGGTTCGCAGTAGCCAGTCATTAAAATACTGTTACGACTATTCTCAATATTGTTGCTGATATGATGTTTGACACGTCCCGCTTCAGCCATGCCACTAGCCGAAATGATGACGCAAGGCTCGTTCCGGTAATTCAGCAATTTCGATTCTTCCACGCTGTCGATATAATGTAAGCCTTCAAATTGGAAAGGATCAGAGTCTGATTGCAATACTTTTTGAATCGTCTTGTTATAATACTGCGGATACTTTTTAACCACTTCGGTAATGGATGTGCTCAATGGGCTGTCCAGGAAATAATCCACCTTGGGCAACCGGTTTTCAAGCGAAAGTTCGTTTAAGGCATAAAGGATTTCCTGGGTGCGGCCAAGGCTAAACGCCGGCATAATCAATTTACCGCTTCGTTCCAGGCAGGTCCGGGTAATCCATTCAAGGATATGATCGAGCGAGGTGGACGTATTTTCATGCAGGCTGTTTCCATAGGTCGATTCCATGAGAACATAATCGGCCTGTGGAAACGTCTCCGGCGATTTCAGGATCACGTCGCGGTAGCGGCCTACATCACCGCTGAACGTCAGCCGTGTCATTTCGCTTCCCTCCTGCACCCGTACATGCACGCAGGAACTGCCGATGATATGGCCGGCATCTGTAAACATCGCTTCCACACCCTCTGTGACAGTAAACCACTCATTGTAGGGGCGTGAAACAAATAGTCCGAAGCAGGCTTTTGCATCATCAACGGTATAAAGTGGTTGAACCAGCGGTTTGCCCTGGGCCCTGCTGCCCTTGTTATGGTATTTGGCATCGCTTTCCTGAATTTCTCCCGAATCGAGCAGCAATAATTGCGACAATTCTTTGGTCGCATCGGTACAATAAATGGAACCCTGAAATCCCTCCTTTGCAAGCTTGGGTATCAGGCCGCTGTGATCAATGTGCGCATGTGAAAGGATCATGACATCCACTTCGTTTGCCGCAAATCCAAAATCACTATTCAGCTTGTCCGTATCCTTGCCCATTCCCTGGAAGAGACCGCAATCAAGCAGGACCTTTTTGCCATTTTTCAGGGTCAGCAAATGCTTGGAGCCCGTTACTGTCCGCGCCGCGCCGTGAAATGCTATTTTCATGCTGGATGTTTTTGTTAAGTTAACACTTTTCTGCAGTGTACTACGGTTATGCATCCATGTTGCCAAAAGCTGCTGAAACGTTTCCTGCAGTACTTTCCCGTATTCACAAATTGTACCGCTTTCAGCTGAGAATGGTTGTCAATGCTGCGAATGAATTTTTTCCGTTTTGTCTTGAGGCTGTTCCTGTCATGAACGAACCGGAGACAGATCTCTTTTATCCTATTCTTCTGTGATCCATTCCGCACCGTGTTTCCGTAATTCTTCATCCATTACCTCATAAACTTTATTTTTTAGCAGCGTTACGTCTTTTAGTGTAAACTGGTCCACAGGAATAGGCGCAAGAAAGACAGCCCTGCTGCGGCCCGGGTTGAGAGAAAGAAAGGCAGTGGTTTTCATCCGGCTATAGCTATCGAGAAAAAGTACGGGCTGCACAGGTGTGCCGGTTTCAATTGCAATGCGAAAAGCGCCATTGTAAAATGACTTGAGAGGCCGACCGGTTTCGTTGAACGTGCCTTCCGGAAACACCAAAACGGATATGCCTTTTCGCAGGATCGACTTCAACACCTGGACGCTTTTTGTGCGGTTGGCGGAGCTGCTGCGGTCAACGCTCACAATCGCATTTTTGTAAATGGTACCAAAAACAGGCACTCTTGCCATTTCTACTTTTCCCAATGGACGAACCGGCCTGCGAAACACCTTGGGAACAAGAGCCGCATCCAAATACGAAATATGGTTCGCGACAAAAATATACGACTGCGATCGGGCCGGTTTGTGATAAAAAACATTTTTGTGCCGGATCAATACCAGGGCAAACCAAAGATCGGCCCAAACCATGCAGGCTGCGTAAACCAGATTGCCGGCCCGGATCCGACCAAAAAGCGTTGCCACGAGCGACCAGATAAAAACCGGTATCATCAGGATGACAAAAAGTACCAAGGCGTATAAAACATAGACTCGCTGCAAAAACTTCAGGAGGTAGCGCATCAATGGTTGTTTTTGTTGCCGTCGCCGGGGCACTGGCAACTGAATTCTTCTTCCAGATTGTAACAGGTGATCACCTTTGTTTCGGCCGGGCACTGGGCAAAAATCACGCGGATATTCTCTCCGCTTTGCGTTCGTCCCTGCAAGGCAAAGATGGGACAGGGTCTTTCGCGTCGATCGGATTTGTTGAAATTGATTGCGCCTTTCTCCATGATTTCCCCGATTTCTTCCTTACTGATATGACGGCAATCCATGCGGCAAAGCGCATGTTTTGTGTAAACCAGGGATATGGGATGCCGGTCAAAAGCTTCCCGCTCCTTCGGTTCATTCCAGCGCCTGACGAGAAATGCAACAAAGAAAAGAAGGAGCACGACAACGGGCACAAAGGCATTCCGCTTTTTCATGGTAACAAATGTAATCGCCACAGGCCAATGAACACCGGTCTCCTTACCATCTTCAAACAACCCGCCCTGGCCAGCGTGCCGTCCGTTTGAATAGAAGATTGAAACTTACGTTAAAAGCGCCGGCTCCGGCCAGACCCGGCTGACCGCCATTCTTCCACTACGCTGCATTTGACTACCTTTGCCCGTCATGGAAAAACAACGTTCAGTTGCCTTTCACACGTTGGGATGCAAGCTCAATTTTTCGGAAACTTCCACGCTTTCCCGCATGATGGAAAGTGAAGGCTTTTTGAAAAAAGAGTTTGAGGACGTGGCCGACGTGTATGTGATTAACACCTGTTCGGTTACAGATAACGCCGATAAAGAATGCCGCCAGCTTGTACGGCGTATCCAGCGCAAGGCGCCGGAAAGCCTTGTCGTGATCACGGGCTGCTATGCACAACTGAAGCCCAAGGAAATTTCGGAAATCCCGGGAGTCAACCTGGTGCTGGGGGCAGCCGAGAAATTCAACCTCGGTTCTCACCTCCGCGAACTGACCAAAAATGATTCGGGGAAAATCAGCAGCTGCGATATTGAAGACGTTTCCGGTTTTCATGCCTCGTTTTCTGTAAACGATCGCACCCGGACGTTTTTGAAAGTGCAGGATGGTTGCGACTATACCTGCTCTTTTTGTACCATTCCAATGGCCCGCGGAAAAAGCAGAAGCGACAGCATTTTGAACGTCGTAAAACAAGCAGAACAACTCGCCGAAAAGGGTGTAAAGGAAATTGTGTTGACCGGTGTAAACCTGGGTGACTTCGGCAAAGGCCCCGACGGTGCGAAAAAGAAGGAAGAAAGCTTTTTTGAACTGATACAGGAGCTGGAACATGTGGATGGCATCAGTCGCTACCGCATTTCCTCGATCGAACCCAACCTCCTGACGGAAGATATTATCCGGTTTGTAGCGGAAAGCCGGAAATTCATGCCGCATTTCCACATTCCCCTGCAGAGTGGCAGCAACGAAATGCTGGGTGCCATGCGGCGACGTTATAAGCGGGAGCACTATGCGGAGCGAGTGGAGCTGATCAAATCACTGATACCGCATTGTGCCATCGGTGTGGATGTGATCGTTGGTTTTCCTTCCGAGAGTGATGTGCATTTCAGGGAAACGTTTGAATTCCTCCATCAACTACCTGTCTCGTACCTTCATGTGTTTACTTATTCGGAAAGAGACAACACGAGGGCGCTGGAAATTCAGCCGGTTGTGCCGATGCAGGTTCGCTATGAGCGAAACAAACTGCTGCGCAACCTGAGCTACATGAAGATGCAATACTTCACCGAACAGTTTCGCGGGCAAAAAAGACCAGTTCTTTTTGAAGGGCATAATAAAAACGGCATGATGGAAGGGTATACGGACAATTATATTCGTGTTGCGACGCCTCACCGCGAAGAGTGGGCAAACTCTGTTATCGAATGGACGATTTAACTAGCGAAATGAAGAAATACCTGATTACTGCAACGTTTCAGTGGAATGAGGAGATGATGGACCAACTGCAGGAGCATCGCGACCTTATCAATCAGCTTATCGACGAGCAGGTAATTGAACATTATGTGGTGAGCATGGAAATTCAAACGGTTTGGATTACATTGAATGCAAACAATAAGCGGGAAGCAAAAAAACTTCTATCACCCTCTCCTTTTTATAAATACTGGAAAATTGTGGTGAATGAGCTGATGGTTTGGGATGGGCAGAATTACCGTCTTCCCGCAGTACAGTTGAACTAAAATATTTTTTGAACTTTTTTGAAAAATATTTTTTTCTGTAAAACTCTTCCCCTTATTTTTGCACTCCCAACAACAACGGGACAGTTCTTAAAAAGTTCAAAATCAAATGGGAGCATAGCTCAGCTGGTTCAGAGCATCTGCCTTACAAGCAGAGGGTCCGCGGTTCGAACCCGTGTGCTCCCACACACTACAGGCAAGGGTTTCAACGAAAGTTGAAACCCTTTTGTTTTTCTGGTTTAAACTAGGTTTAAACTTTTCACTATTTTAAACAGTGTTTATTTTCTTTGAAAATTTCATCACATGAAAAAGAGAAAATACGACACGTCGGTTGTTATGCTTTACCTTTTGGGAAAAGAAAGGCTTCTACCCCACTCCTTTCGCAAGCAGATTCCCTTTTCCACCATCTCAAGCTGGCGAAAAGTCGATTACACCTCCTACCTTGGTCATGAGTACCGTTTCATATTTGAAGACCGGTGGGATGTGCTGGTCTTACAAGAGCAAGTGACAACACTAAAGCGGCTGCTATCAGTTGTTTTGAAAGCGTGGCTGCCGTTTAGAGTAGAGATGCAATCGTTCATCGATAATGCAAAGAATGACCGCTCAATGCAAAGGAAGATTGTTTCTGCGGTTGAACTTCTGGCGAAAGCATATAATCTCAAAACTATTCTTCAATTGCTTGGGCTCAATCCAACACAATACTGAGAGCGGAAAATACTATCGCATTTGCATTGTCTTTGTTCCGAAACTTCGCTTTGCCTAAGGCGCTTTCCCAATCAGCTCAGTCAAGAAGAAGTCCGCAAGATGAAAGCACTTCTGACTTCTTCCAAATTTCAGCACTGGCCGATTGTCTCCATTGCCGCCTATGCACTGAGAAATGGCTTTCTAAAGGCAAGTCTGTTCTCCTGGTACAAATACGCCCGGCTGCTGCAGCTGCCAACTCGAGTGTGTAAGCGTTGTGAGAAAATGGTCGGCCTAGTAGCCTCCGCTCCAAATGAGTACTGGCATGCCGATACGACCTACTATGAGCTTTTCAGAGCAAAGAAGATTTGCATCACCTTTGTAATGGATAACTATTCCAAGATGATCCTGGGATTTGCTGTCAATGAAAAGCGTTGTTTTGCACTCATCAAAGAAGCCCTAACAAACGCCTTACAAACAGCAGCGGGACAGCCAGTGTGCAACAGTAGTTATCTGGTGACCGATGGTGGCGATGAAAACCAAAGCGACCAAGTGCACCAGTTTCTTGCCTCCCTGACAGAGCATAGACTTACTAAAATTACAGCATTAAAGGACATTCAGTTCTCCAACTCCCCTGTTGAGTCCATTCACCGCATCCTGAAAAGCCGGTACCTACGAAATCAAAAATTTAGAACCTTGGAAGAGTTGACTCAGTTCCTCAACCTTGCGGTGCAGGATTACAACATTAAGCGCCCACACTGCCGCCTGATGTTATGAACACCCGAAGAAGTTTACTTCGGAATTCCACTCGGCTTTGATCCAAAACAGCGCATGTTGAAAGCGGTCAAACAACGGGTGCAGAAAAACAAGCAAACCGCCTGCAGTGCCTGCTATTCATTAAATGCCTACTCGTTCAAACAGCCTACTCATTTAGCTCCCACTACAAAAACATGACCTACGATGGATCGTAGATCGAAGCGCTCGATTCCGGCATTGATGTAAGCGTCTGACCCAGGGAAATGCTAAAGTGCCGGCAGGTTTTTGAAACGTTGTGAATTTGCTTGGCAGCCTGTTGGGCAGGTTGCAAAGTTTGGATTACCTTGACGGACCATCCTCTTCTCTTTTATTCATTTCCATCGAAGGCACCACAATTTGCCACAGCCAATTTGTTTACAGCGATGTATCAACAGCTTTAACATCTAAAAAAAATCTACCCTGCTGTCCTCTCATTTAAATTGTAGCCGGTTGTCGTTGAAGCAGTTTTCAAAATGGACCTAAACGTACAGAAACATGACCAATCCACCGGTTTGTCGCCTTTTTGTTTTCTGCAAGTGCCACTGAATCCCCAATAGTTCAATTCCTGCCCGAATGCCTGGATCCAATTTAGCCGCTTATCACCCTATTCGGCAACTTCCTTTTCGCCGAATGTCTTTAGTGCGGATCCCAGCTCATCCATCATTGTGGTGTTGCCCACGTACAGAACGGAACGTTGATGAATGCTCTCCGGAATGATACCAAGAATATCCTGCTCACCGTCTATTGCCTTGCCGCCG
>NZ_RBCI01000030.1 GCF_003628535.1 Flavisolibacter nicotianae | reverse complement strand
TTCTGTTTTCGTTCGTTGCTGTTTACCTTCTGCTGTAAGGTCCACCGCAAATTACGTTTTTGCGATCAGGCAACGGCGATCGGTTTGTAGGTTGGCACCAGCGCTTTCATCACCGCCCAGCCAATTAGGTAAGCTACCGCGCAAATGGAAAAAATGATGAAGTAGCCTGCTTCTTTCCCTTCAAATCCCAGGAACTGCATTTTTGTTTTATCGGCGTACTCAAACAGTACACCCGATCCTTTGTTGATCAGATAAGAGCCTACGCCGCCTGCCATGCCACCAATGCCGGTTACCGTGGCAATGGCATTTCTGGGAAACATATCACCAACAGTGGAAAAGATATTGGCTGACCAGGACTGGTGCGCTGCACCGGCTATACCAATGATGAGAACCGGAAACCAGTAACTATACTGCCCCAATGGTTGTGCTAACAATGTCAACAGGGGAAAAAACGCAAAAATGAGCATGGCTTTCATTCGGCTTTCGTAGGGATTCATCCCTTTCCTGGCAACGAAATAAGACGGAAGCCAACCGCCAATGATGGAGAGGAGTGTGAGCAAGTAAAGGACAAAGAGCGGCAGGGCACTTTCGGTAGAGTCCATTTTGTAAATATCCTTTAAGTAAGCCGGCGTCCAGAATAAAAAGAACCACCACACGCCATCTGTTGCAAACTTGCCAAAGGCAAAAGCCCATGTTTGCCTGTACTTAAAACAATTCACGAACGACATTTTCGGTTCCGTTCCCATCGCAAGTACTGGCAACCGATCCTGTGCATAAAAGTCCTGTTGAATATGGGCCAGTTCAGCGTTATTTACCCTTGGATTCAGCTCTGGCTTCTTATATAAAAAAACCCAAAAGCCCATCCACAAAAAACCCAAAGCGCCAATCAGGACAAACGCCATTTCCCAGCCCCAGGCTTTTGCAATAAAAGGAATAGAGATGGGAGCGGCCAACGCACCAACCGTGGCACCGGCATTAAAGATGCTTGTTGCCAATGCCCTGTCTTTTTTCGGAAAATATTCTGCCGTGGCTTTTATGGCTGCGGGGAAATTTCCGGCTTCACCAAGCGCCAGCACAAACCGGGCAAAGATGAACAGGCCGACACTGGCCGAAATGATCATCGCCGTATTGTCCACCGTTTGAATCGCTGTTTTTGCACCGTCAAAACCAACCCACCACTTGCCGGTTAGAATGCCAGCTGTACCAATCCCGCAAAAGGCATGAAGACAGGCACCGACACTCCATATTCCGATGGCCCAGAGGAAGCCTTTCTTTGTATCCATCCAGTCGATAAAACGCCCGGCAACCAACATGGAAGCAGCGTAAAATATCGAGAACAAGGCCGTAATCGTCCCATAGTTGCTGTCTGTCCAGTGAAACTCAGGCACAAGGAAATCTTTCCAGGTAAGGGAAAGTACCTGCCGGTCCAGGTAATTGACTGTCGTGGAAAAGAAAAGCAAACTGCAGATTGTCCAGCGATAGTTACTGAGCCTGCCCGATCTTGTTTCAACAGCAGTTCCTTTCGCTTCTTTTATTTCTGTCAACATGAATCAAGAATTTAGAAAGCTTGCAATCAGGCCATTGGGCCCCTTTGTATCCGATTGGCTAATTCCATTGTCTGTCTCGTCAATTCAGTCAGCTTCGTGTAGTCTTTTGTTTCGAGAATTTCTTTGGAGATCATTTTACTGCCCATGCCGACTGCAGCGACACCGGCTTTAAACCAGTTGCGAAGGTTGCCTTCTTCCGGCTCAACACCACCCGTCACCATGAATGTGAGGTTGGGAAAGATCTCTCGAATGGCACTGATATAACCGGGGCCTAGAATGTTACCGGGAAAGACTTTCATGAATGTGGCACCCAGCGCTTCCGCTTTGATGATTTCCGTTGGCGTCATGCAACCCGGTACGTAAAGCAAATCGTTTTTCTCGGCCACTTTTGCTGCCGCCTTTACCACTCCGGGGCTAACCAGGTAGTCAGCACCTGCATCTGCAAAGGCTTTTGCCTCGTCGCCGGTTTTGATGGTGCCCACGCCCAGTTGCATGTCATGCAACCCGGTATCACAAACACGCCGCATTAGTTTGAAGTTGGAAAACGCCGCGTCACCACGATTGGTAAATTCGATGCTGCGGATGCCTACCTCATAGAGTGCCTTTAAAACATTCACGCAGACGTCTTCATCCGGATGAAAATAAAGCGGCAGCATGCCCTGTTGAATGATGGTTTGCAGAACTTGCGTTTTTTTACCGGTTGTTGTTGCCGTGCTCATCTTGTTTGTTTTTCGCTGGTTGTTAAAGCGTCACGCCACTTTTAAAAATGGCAATTTCACGGAAACCGGCTTTTTCATGCTTTGCTTTTTCGCCGCTTGCAATGCGGATGATTTTGGCAATGAGTTCTTCCAGGGCTTCGTCAAAAGTTTTATCTTCTGCCAGGGGACCTGCGTTGTAATCAATCCAGTGTGGCTTTTTTGTAGCCAGCTCCGAATTCGTTGCAATTTTCAGCGTGGGAATAAAAGAACCAAACGGCGTACCGCGACCGGTTGTAAACAACACCAAGTGGCTGCCCGCTGCACCCAACGCTGTGGTGGATACCAGGTCATTTCCGGGAGAGCTCAACAGGTTAAGCCCTTTTGTCTTTAAGCGTTCTCCGTATTTCAAAACATCGACAACCGTGGCGTTGCCGCCTTTTTGTGTACAACCAAGCGATTTATCTTCCAGCGTTGTAATGCCACCGGCCTTGTTTCCCGGGGAAGGGTTTTCGTAAATGGGCTGCTTCAGGTCTATGAAGTATTGCTTGAAATCGTTGATCAGGTGAACTGTCTTGTGAAAGACGTCTTCTGTTACACAACGGTCCATCAGGATGGTTTCGGCACCAAACATTTCCGGCACTTCCGTTAAGGTAGTTGTGCCTCCCTGGCTGATTAAAAAGTCGGAGAAATAACCCACCAGCGGATTGGCGGTAATGCCCGATAAACCATCCGAGCCGCCACACTTCAGCCCGACCTTCAATTCGGAAATGGGAACAGGCTCACGCTTGTCCTGGCGCACCACTTCATAGATCTGCTTTAACAATTCCACGGCTTCCTCCACTTCATTCTGCGCTTTCTGACTGGCAAGGAATTTTACACGGCTCCGGTCAAAATCGCCAAGGCCTTTTTCAAATTCATCGATCTTGTTGTTTTCACAACCGAGCCCTAAAACAAGCACACCACCCGCATTCGGGTGCAAAGCGATATCGGTCAAAATCTGTTTTGTGTTCTGGTGGTCGTCTCCCAGTTGTGAACAACCGTAGTTGTGCTTGAACACTTCAATCCCCTCGATGTCTTCGGCACCATATTCGGCCTTGAATTCGCGGATGATCTGTTCGGCAATGCCGTTGACACAACCAACGGTCGGCACGATCCAGATTTCGTTTCGGATACCCACTTCGCCATTACGGCGACGATAGCCCTGGAACGTAAGGTTCCGCTTTGGATGGGTGAGCGGCGTAAAGGATGGTTTGTAGATATAATCGAACACCTCTCCCAGCTTGGTTTTCACGTTGTGCACATGCACATGCTGGCCCTTCCTGATTTGTTCCGTTGCCTGCCCGATGGGGTAACCGTATTTCAAAATATCTGCACCGGTTTCCATATCGAACAACGCGATTTTGTGCCCTTTTTCAATGTCGTCCAGCAGGGTAATGCTGTCTCCTTCTATTTCAATGACATCGCCTTTGCTGAACGGCTTCAGCGCAATCACGACATTATCACGGCCATTTATTTTAATCAGTTCTTTCATTGTAGTAGTGTTTGTGTGGTATTGGAAAAGATCCATTCAGACAGCAAGGGTTTTATCCGAAGCCAGCTCGATTGCCTTTGCCATGCCAAGTTTTTCGATGTTGTTCAAATGGTAAGTCACCGCTTCATTCAATCCATCTACGGTGTTGAGATCCATCTTCCAGTTCTTTCCATAGCCCAATACTTTTGTCACCACGGCCTTGATGGAAGCCTTGCTGCCATCCGCGACCTCCCAGGCCTCTTGCAACAAGGCCAGGATCGCGGCATCATCGTTCAGGGCGATGGTTTCTTCGCCGCGTTTTCCTTTGTAAAAAGCAATAGTGGCCGCCAGCGAAAACGCCAGGCGTTGCGGAATGGCACCAGTACGTTTTTTGAATTCCAAAATGGAGGGCAACACCCTTGTTTCAAACTTGGACCAGGAATTCAGGGCGATGCTCATGAGCTGGTGTTTGATGTATGGATTGCGGAAACGGTCAATGACTTCGGCCGCGAACTGCTCCAGTTCTTCTTTTAGCAAATCCAGTGTGGGAATGATCTCTTCAAAGATGGCCTCACGCAGAAAACCGCCAACAACGGGGTCTTCCACCGCTTCCCGTACCGTATCGATGCCATAGAGATAAGCCACCGGAACCAGTGTTGTATGGGCACCATTCAAAATGCGTACTTTGCGTGTACGGTAAGGCGTGATGTCTTTCACATACAACACATCAAGGCCGATAGATGGAAACGGCAATTCTTCCTGCAGACTTTCCGGAGCTTCTATCACCCACAGGTGAAACGGCTCGCCTTCCACGACCTGCTTGTCTTCATAACCCAGCTCCTCCGTGATCTCGGCCATGCGTTCTCTTGGATAGCCCGGAACGATGCGGTCGACCAGCGTGTTGCTGAACGTGCACGTCGATTGCAGCCAGTCAAGGAAGCCTTGCTCGTATTGCCATCTTTCAGCCAGTTGTAACAATACCTTTTTCAGTTTGTCGCCGTTTTTTTCAATCAGTTCGCAGGGAATGATATGAACGCCTTTCGCTGCATCACCGCCAAATGTTTTGTAACGGTGGTGAAGCCACACCGCCAGCTTCGCGGGGAACGAAGACGGAGGCGCACCGGTTGGCTGATCATCCTCGCTGTAAGCGATGCCCGCTTCCGTAGTATTGGAGATCACGTACCGCATCGAAGGGTTTTCGGCCGTTTGCAGGTAGGCGTTAAAATCCTCGTAGGGATTGATGCCGCGGCTGATAACGTCGACCGCCTCGTGTGTGCTCTCGGCTTTGCCATTCTTCAGCCCGCGCAGGTACACTGTGTACAGGCCGTCCTGTTCATTCAACAAGTTCACCATGCCCTTTTCGATGGGCTGCACCACCACCACAGAGCCATTGAAATCTCCGCTTTTGTTCAGTTGGTGGAACATCCAATCCACGAAGCAGC
The DNA here is from genome assembly GCF_003628535.1 of Flavisolibacter nicotianae. Classification (GTDB taxonomy): domain Bacteria; phylum Bacteroidota; class Bacteroidia; order Chitinophagales; family Chitinophagaceae; genus Flavisolibacter; species Flavisolibacter nicotianae. The sequence goes on along the minus strand of NZ_RBCI01000030.1, from coordinate 125 downwards.
GAAGAAAATTTCCTTCGCCAAACTGCAATACTTTTTCCGGGTAATTATGATGACCGGCAAACAATTTTTTATTTAACTGCATAACTTTTTTGTCAGGCACCTGCATGCGCGGTGCCCCTTTTACT
>NZ_RBCI01000029.1 GCF_003628535.1 Flavisolibacter nicotianae | reverse complement strand
GGGTCGCTCAGCCCAAAGTGGAAAAACAGGTAAAAAAGAAACAACGTTAGGAGAACGAAGAAAATCCGTCCGGTGAAGTTCTTAGTATTACTTGGAAGCAGTAGCATGATATTTCGCACAACGTTCGAGTGTTTATGCAGTACGGATATTCATTGCTCGTCTGCCCAATGCCTGAACAAATGTTGAATAAAGAAATAAAGATTAATTAATCACTTCCGCCCGTATTGCATAAACACTTCTGTTGTGCGTTTGTGGCGGGTAAATTAAAGCACTATGCAAAAAAGAGTAACAACTACCGAAATTATTGAGCTTGTTAAAAGATTGCCAGGAGCAGAACAACACATTTTTGAATGGCAAGGCAAACAATGTATCACTGATGAATGGTTAGTCGGGTCATTTGCCGGATGCTCATTTGAAGATACCACACTTGAAAAGGCTGCTGACAACATGATTGATTACCTGTATGAACATATCGGTCATAATTCAATGGTCGGGAATATTGTAACTAAAAGTGGGTTCCCTGATTTAAAAGCAGTTGAAAAATATTGTACGCCTGTTGAAATTGAGGAAGTCGGGTAGCCATGACGCACAACGGAAAGAGGCTTTAGCCAGTACAGGTATTTTTTATTCTGCAGCCTCAAAAATTTCCAGAAGCAAAATAATAATTCTACAGTTCAACACTTATTCTACTTCCTGTATTGGCAAAAGCCTGTGTTAGCAGCGCCTACAAGGCTACCGCATTCTGAGGTCCCTGTCAGTTCCTTCTTCTGGAATGATATAGAGTTCCATTACCAATCGACCGGATTTGTGCAAGGTTTCGCCAACAAAATCAGTAGGTTGAAAAATGAGTGTGTCCTTTTTCGTTACGACTTCAGTGTAGCAGTAGCGATATGTCTTATCGACATTAATTGGTTTTGTACTTCCACCGCTTTTCAAATCATGAAAAAAATAGTCTTGCCCCTGAATTTTTATGTGAAGGTTTTTGAAGGTTTCCTTTGAACCATTTTTTATAGTTACATATACACCCGGCGACTTATTGTCAAAGCCGCTTAGTGATAGTAAAATGAGGAAAAGAACAATGACATTTTTCATAATAAAGGTGGCTCGATACGCTGCTAACGCTGACGGCTTTGTGCCTGTGGTGGCATTCCATGATTCGTCAGCCTTGGTTAAAGATATGCCGCCAAATTGAAAACCAGAAGTTGAGCCCTTGTTCGTCCAGCCGCCATAGCACAAAACTGATGTTGGCAGTTCGTGCACGCCTCATTGTTTCCATGTCTCCACTTTGTGTTGTTGCCAAAGTTTCTCTGCGTATTGCCTAAACTCAACTGGTGCATTTCTGAAAGCCTCGTCAAATGAGTATTCTCCTCCCATGTATTCGTTTGCTGATACTTTTACTCTTGTTGTTCCCCGAACTGCAAACTTTTGATTGCCCTGATACATAATAATTTTCATGGGAACTGGACTTACATCACCCTGGCAAGAAACCTTATACATAATCCAGACCTCAGCTTGACCATCTTTGTTCAGGTCAGTCACTGCAAATGACTTGTCGATGAAGTAAAGGAACATGTCAACCGGGCATTCTTTGACATAATCAAGAACTTTCCATGTCTGCTTCACGCTGTCAGCCAAAACCATGTAGTGATAAGCGTACAGAGTTCTATCCCCAAAGTCCTCACTGGGTGCATTATTGTTTTGCGTCTGGTTTGTTTTTGTGAGAAGAACAATGTTGTCGCCAGTGTTGTCTGTCCAACGGACTGCTTGAACAATGTTGCCAGTGTACTTAATAGCTTTCGGAATAAAGTTTTTGTCAAGTTTTGTCAACTTGAACTGGGCAAAACCGGGCTGTATCAATACCAAGGAAAGAAGAAGTCCAAGAATTTTCATTTGTTAGGATTGGTTGCTTTTTGCATGACTGCCAACGGAGAACGTGTTGCTGGCAGTGGTGGAATTTGTTGTTCTTCAGCCTCACGCCTGTGCTAATGTATATTAGAATTAGTGTTGCTCAAAACTTGTTCTTCTGCCACCATTGCAGCAAAACGATGTTGGCAGCCGTTTTCTTATCTGGAAGGCTGCCTTATTTTTCGTCCTTGCTTGTCGATGTAAAACCATTTGTCACTTATCCAGGTGGAATGTTCTCCAAAAGATTTGGTTTCACATGTCAGCGAAACCTTTGCCCTGCCTTTTTCAAACGGCCAAGCACAGGCAAACTGCGGTTGAATTACAATCTTTCCGGTTGCAGCGTCAGCAAAGCCAATTTTGCCGTCCTTTACAATTCTAAAAAGTCCATCTTCCACGTAATCAGGTCCATTGTCAAACGGGAAGACAGTGTATAAGATATTTTCTTTCCTGTCTATTGCCACAAATCCTTTCGGCGGTAACGACACAACCGCATACGTTCGAAATGTATCCGTAAAGCAAAATGAATATTTTCCTGCTGGAATGATAATGTCACCGTGAAGGTTCTTGTAGCCATAGCCGTCATTGGCAGTATCAACGTAAGACACTAATGGGCTGTTGCCAGCTTTCTTCTGCCCCAAAGCTGCTTGGAAACAAAACAGTCCTACAAAAAATAAGTATGAGGTTCGGGAAATCGTCATAAATGGCTGCCAACGTCGGACTGCTTACCGAAGTAGCGGAATTGGCAGTTCTACCGTTGATTTATGTTGCAAAGTAAAAAAATTGTCCTGCAGTTTCACAGTCGTTCTTCAGCCGCTATTTTGGTAAGCAACTGTTGTGCGTAGGTCTTCAGTCGTTGCTTTTGAAATACCACGGTATCCACTTCTTTCCTGTCCAAAAGCCTTTCTGCTTTTTCTTCACTAACCTTCCATTGCTGATTTTGTACAGCCTTCCTTTTCGAAAGAATAGTTTTCCTGGATGGGAATAGCTATTTTGCCCATATGATAAGAGGATCCTTGTGTCAACGCTTGAAATCCTTTCTACCCTCTCGTCCGGTGATAGGATAAGCGTGTCAACTACGAAATTGTTTTGATTTGTGTGTTGTAATGTGTCGTATACAGGTATCATGTGAAAAACAACCGTGTCGTTCATTACGGTCCATGTACCTGTTGTCCAACTTGATTGCATGTCAAAGTGCCACGTATACTTAAATGTGTTGTCAGAATTCAGCAAAATACGACTTCCAAAATAGTCACGATAGCGGCCAGTTAGATTGCTCTGAGCATACAAGATAATAGAAACAAAAAGCAGAAAAGCCGTACTGATAAATCTCATAGTTGTAGGATGGTTGCCAACTTACGCACAACGTGCAGAGGATTGGTGAAGTAGCGGGATTTGAAAAACTGCTGTTTCATTTACCTACTGCCGTTGATTGTTGTTTTATGGTTGAAAGATAGTACGTCAGCCGCTATTTTACCAATCCTGTGTTAGCAGCGTTTATGAGAAATATTCAACCTTCAAGGCCATTAAGAGAACCGTCAGCATTAAGGTTAATACCCAATGAACTGGTAGCTTAAAAAACTGCTTCAATAGCAGCAGTCGCAAAAAGAGTGCAATGCTATCAAAAAGCAAGACCTCGTTAGAAAATGACCCAGCAATGCCAGTGACATATCCGCCTTTAAGGAAAAAGAGCTTACTCACCCAAAATATGGCTTCCGAAATCAACAACCATTTCCCAAGTGATGTTTCCCTATAATAAAAACTGCTAAGCAGCGTTGATAGCGATAGTAAAGAATAGCCAATGTTAGTAAAGGAAAAAAGGCGGTCATCAATAATACAACCCCACTGCATTGTATTGTCAAGCAATGAAGCAAAGCCATAGATTGACCACAACATGAGCAATACATAGCTTATAGAAAGTTTCGAGATTCTGTATGAATAAAGTCTATACATTCTAAAGTTTCTACTCTTCTTCGCCTTACAAATTGAGAGGACTTCGTGACGCTGCTAACGTCTATCGGCTTTCTGCTGTGCTGGTATTCTGTGTTCGTTCAGCACAGAACTAAAGCCAATTGGAAAACTAATGTACAAGATTTATCCATTTGCTCATCTGCGTTTGGTCTGATGGATATGCAGCCGATGAGCGATTTGTCGCCGACCTTTATTCCGTCCGCCAGCATAGCAGGAAACCGCTGTTGGCAGCAGCCTATCCGAAATCTCCTGAACGTATGTTGTCACGGGTCTTTTCCGATAGATTTACACGCAATTCAAGTCTTCGCATTCCGTAGTGTATTCCTGCTTGATAAACTTCCATCTTCCACGGATGAAATTCGCCAGAAAAGCCAATAATCGTGACAATCCGCTGTCCATTTACATCCTTGTACGGAAAATATTGGTATCTGTAATTTTCATGTTTGATGATAAAACTGTCCAACGCCACTTTATTGTTAAACGACTGAACCATTCTTGGGCTTATCTGCATATTAAAACTGTCAACAGCGTCTTTGAGCAGGCTGTCAACAATTTTCAAATCTTCCTGTGTAAGCGGCAAGAGGTCTGAATTGGTTGGAAATTGATACTTCGTGGTATCCCACCTGAAAACAGCAATTCTATTGGTGTCATAGCGCAAACTCGGATAGTTCAAAGTAGCACTACTTGTCTGCTTGCATGAAAATGTAAATAGTGTCAAGCTAATGAAGAGAAACGCAATTAGTAGAATTTTCATGTCGCTTTGAAATAAGGACAGTTCCAATCTGGTTGCTGCCAACGTACAAAGGCTTTTCGAAGTGGCAGCATTCTGTGTTACTTCAGCTTGGCCATTGTCCTTATGTTGATTTGTGTTTACAGTCCAATATTAGCAATTAGCTGCCATTTTGGGAAGCCTCTGTTGTGCGTTCGTGCATTACCGTAAACGCTCTTCCACATTTGTATAGGTTCCTTTTTGCTTTCCATCCATTGAACTTACAGTCAGTTGATACATGTATTTATTTAACCGGACGACCAAGGCCTGCGGTTTGTCCTTGTAGAAAATCGTGTCACCCTGAAGCCGATACAAATGTGGGTCTTTGAAAATAATAAAATCACCTCCAACCTTAAATCCGCCGTCATAAGACCACATCTTGTCTCTTATATATGGTTTATCGGGAGACTGGATATAGCTTTTAGCAGTGTTGTAAAGCCTCACATAAACCTCCTTGAAAACAATACCCGAAATCAGGAGCAGCAGTAAAACGATATAAAGAAGTTTTCTTTTCACCTTATCAGACGATTCTATTTAAGGGTTCCGCATGACGCACAACGCAGAAGGGATTTACGAAGGCAGGGCATTCATTGCGTTGCTGCCACATTTTCCCTTTTACAGACGAGTAAAGATATATCGCTGAACTCTTATCCTGAAGCCTTGCTTTTGTAATTCCCATGTTAGCGACAGTGTTACCGGATAGTAATGGTAAATGAAGGCAGCTTAATCAACCTCCCATCTGCCCTTTCACCACGTATTTTGTCAAAGAAGATAGTATCTCCTGGCTTCAGCATTTTTATTAAAGTAATCTGCTTGGCCGATAACTTTTGGAACTCACCTGCTTCTTCAACTTGGTCGTTTTCGTCATTCCGTGGCACGAGGGTTATGAAACCTGCGATGTACCACTGACTTTTAGCACTGGCTTGTGGGTCAATAACAGTTAAGTGTAGAAGTTAATATTTAATCTGACAGTCGGGATTAACTTTAAGTAACGACACTTGATTGTTAACCCCAAAACTGTCAGATATGAACACTGAATCTAAGTTAATCAAAACGAAGATTGGGCTG
>NZ_RBCI01000028.1 GCF_003628535.1 Flavisolibacter nicotianae | reverse complement strand
TGCCTTTGGCGATGCCACCAATGCCCGCACCAGTAGCGACCCGGTAGCAGGCTACATCCCGGCGTACAGCGTCCTGGATGTTAGTGCCACGTACAAAACAGGCAACTATCAACTCAAAGCCGGCGTCAACAACCTGGCCGGCAAAGCCTACTTCACCCGAAGAACCGACGAGTATCCCGGCCCGGGCATTATCCCTGCTGTCGGCAGAAGTCTCTATATGGGATTATCCGTAAAACTGTAAACGAAGAAGCAGTTCGCCTGAAAAACAAAAGGTTGGGTGACACTGAATGAAAGTCATTGTCACCCAACCTTTTTGGTTTTGTAAAATTTCTTCACGGTGCGGTTAGCCGCTGTCTTTCGATAGCCGTCCACCGAAGGATGGCCTGAATTTCCTTTTCTGTTGGCGCTGCATCCTTGTGTATCAGCAGATAACTTTTCAAAGGGACTGTTTTATCGGCTGTTGCTTTTCCAATCCGCTGCAAAAGGGCCATGATTTGCGGTTTTGAATAGCCGGAAAAATCAGAAAAGTTAAACACCGCCTTTCCTTCTTCGACATGCTTGTTCAACCAAAAGCCAATGGGGTTTACATGACTATACCAAGGATATACCGTGTTATTTGAGTGGCAATCATAACAGCAGCGTTTTAGAATGTTCAGGATAGTATCGGGGACCTGCACATAATGCGTGATGTCCACTTTCGTGTCGGCCATGCCTGTATTCATGGTGGGCCTTACCAGTTGCACACACAAAAGGGAAAGCATGAAGCCCAGAAGAAGTTTCTTTTTCATAAATCATACGTGTTGGCTGGAAGCTCATTACATGAAAACAATATTTTAGAATTGCGCCGCCATGCCGGGTTCCTCTTTCTTCATGCGCAGTTTTTTTATTACCAGGTCACCCACTTTTCTACCATATTCGGTACTGACAATACAGGACTGGTGAAAGTGAATGCCACCGTAGAAACGGGCCCAGTTGTTTTCCTCGGCCGCTGCCCGGAAGGAAGCATACGAGCGGCTCTTGATGCCGAATTCCAACTCTGTGGTATCGGTGTAGGCGAAGTTGTCCCCAAAAACGCTGGTAAGCGCTTCGGCTGCGGCGGACGAACAGGTAGAGTGCCCACAGGTATATTCCGGAAATGGCGGTGTTTGCAGGTAGGGATGCCAGTCCTGGTTCACAAATTTGTTGATGACCGTTTCCGGTCTTACGGTGTTGTAGCGGTACTTCGCTTCCCAGCACTGGATAAAAGCGTCATACATGGCAATGGAGGTCTTTGCATAAGCATAGACGGTGGTGGGGAAGTCAGCGCCGGCTTTTTTGGCCGCAATGCCCACGATGCTCTGCCAGTGACCGGGTGGAGAGAACTTCTTGGTGCCGTACATCACGTGACCCACCACATTCAGTTTAAAGGGATTGTCGTCCCAGAAATCGGCAATGTGCTTTTGTTCGGGTGTGAGGCTGTCCACGGCATTTTTAATCAGCATGACCTGCTTGTAATAGTCGCTGTTCTTGTTTGTCATGTCAAATTTATAAGGCTTGGGTGGGATAAACTGCCGGCAGCTGTCCATCACCAGGCAGCGCATCATGTCCCAGTGGGGTTCCATCGCCTGCGCATAGGCAGGTGGAGTGGGAATCCAACGGGAAGGATCGTCCATGTCGACGGCATACTCCGGCATGCCGCGTGTTTGTAGATACTGGTCCTGTCCCGCCCAGGCAACAATTGCCTTGGAAAGTGTGTCGGCAAAAGCGACCGATTGCCGGTATTCTTCTGCAGGCATTCCATGGTCTTTGGCCAGGCTTTTCAGGCTGTCGATGTATTTATCCATACTTCCTTTGGGAAAGGTCACCGTTTCACCGAGAGTGCAAAATGCAAGCAGTGACGCGAACTCAAAATTAATTTGCTCGCCTTTCCGTAGCTTGGGTACAGAAGTAAGGCCTTTGAGCTGACCGGCTAAAGAAGTGAACTGATCCGGATGGCCCGCCGCAATGACTTCGTACGCTGCAATGTTGGCATAGGTGTAATTTCTGGAAGCAACAATGGGACTGAAATTATTGCCCATTACCACACCGTTGAGCTCATGCACGGTGTTGGTATAAAGTTGCGGGTCTTTGAAGACCGCCTGGTAATCATTTTTATGATGACAGGCAGTGAGTTGAATAGTAAGCAGGCAAAAAAAGAAAATCTTTTTCATGAAAGATGTATTGAGTTAACAAAATGGTTGCGCAGGCGGTTAAGCCTGCAGAAGTCGGATGTAAAAACGGATTGTTAACTCAATTCGGGAGGTTGTTCCGGGCAATGCCTTGGTTGCTTTTCGAGAGAAGAGTGATTAATGCGGAACGGTGCTGTTGTTTTCAAGATAGGCAGACTGCTTTTTGCAATCCGCGAGGCCTGAAGATATTTTGCCCGAAAATTTTTTACGAGGTCATCCTTCATATCTCCGCTCTTTTTCGAAGGAATGGGGCCCTGATCGCCGGCTGCCTGTTTGGAGAATTCGCTTTTTACACTTTCAAGCTGCATCTTTTGCTGGTTAGGCAGACATTGCAGGACCAAAGATCCATTTCGAATAGCTCGTTTTACAAAATGATAAATCCTGCCATCTTTGGTGATTTCTCCGTCCACTCTCTCAAACGAGGGACTGTCGCCGACATACGGAAGATGGAGCGGCATGTTGAGGGTAATCAGTTCCGCTTCGCTGTAAGCATCACCATCAAGAGAGGCTTGCAGGTTTTGTTCTGCTTTTTTTTCCAGCAGACGAAACACAACATGGTAGCCAACCACGTTGAAAGTATATAGGCAAAGTAGCAATATCGCAGCAATCTTTCTCAAAACAGCCGGAGGCGTTTGTGGCAAAACCAAATATAAATGTTCTGTTTTAAACAGGAATGTATTTTTTGTTCACTGAAGGTCGCTACCATTGGTATTTAAACGAAATAGTTAAATAAGTCTTTGCGTAGCGAAATGGTTGCTAAATTCAGCTGTTGACCTAGTGTAAAATTTAGAGAGCCGTAAAAGGAACCAATTTGCATTGGAATTGTAGACTGACGATGAAAATCTTTTCTTTTATGGACTAAATTTCTAAATTCCGGAGTACCAAACAATAATTACTGTGGAGAGTACTTAGAATTTTGCACTAGAAGGGATTGACTGATTTTGAAACTACTTACGTGGATCCTGAGGGCCTTGAACCATTTCCGGTAAACGGTTGTCTGTCAGTGAAATACACTTGCAAAAAAGAAAAATGTGACGCCAGGGTGAACTACCCGCGTTCTGCGTCGTTTTGGCACGTTTTGAGAACTCTTTTAAATATAATCAGGTTTCGTTTTCAAGAATTCTTTTGTTTCAGTAATCATTCCAGAAGAACACCTACGACAGATCGTAGGTCGGAGCTCTCGATTTTGCCATTGGTGTCGAGTTGGACAGGGGGCAGCACTAAAGTTGGTGTTCAATTCCTTGCCCGGCTATTATAAGATTGAGGCAAAAGAAGTGTACACATCTTTTTCGTTTTCTCTCCGTCGATGCGTGGGTTGAAACCTCACCCTCGTATTCGCATGTAAGAATTCCAGCCTTGCTTTTTTTCAATAGCGGCCGCCCTTCGTAAGAGTTCCGGGTCTTTGCTGTTAGTACTGCGGGCCACCCGCAGCGCATCTTTTGCCCTGGTCATATCGTGCTTCAAAAAGTAGATCCAGGCCAACTCTTTGTTTACGTCAATGTTTGCCGGACGGATTTTGTATTCTTCCATGGCATACTTCTCCGCTGAATCCAGTTGGTTCTCTTTGACGGAAAGTTTTGCCATTTCCAGCGACACCCGGTGACCAGAAGCCGCATCCTGGTCGAGCATCGTTTTCACCTCAGCATATTTGGTTAAAGCCTTTTGCTGTTCACCACGTTCCGCATAAATATCCCCCATCAGTTCATGAAACGAAAACTCCGGAAGAATGGCCGCCGCAGAATCGAGCAATTGCAGGGCCCGGGCATCGTTCTTTCGCTGGTGCTCAATTTTCGCCAGTCCTGCCATGGCGAAGGCATAGCTGGGGCGGAGCGCCAGGTTGGCGTCAAATTGTTCTTCCGCTTTTGTCAGGTCGCCCGTCTTCAGGTATAATTCTCCCAGGATGTTGCGACTCCAGCATTGGGGCTCAGATCCAGGCAAGCCCGCTTCAACGGCCAGTTTCATCGCTTCGATGGCACCTTTGTAGTCACCAAAGATTTCACGCAGGTAAGAGGCCCTTGAATAGGCTTCTAACGAGGGTTTCAGTGCCTGCATTTTATCAGAGGCGGCAATGGCCTCCTGATACTGCCCCAGTTCCACATTGGCATCGACCAGGATGCCGTACACGTAAGCGTTGGACGGGTTGATGGTTTTTGCTTTTTCGCCCATTTCCCTGGCCGCTGCAAACTGGTGCTGCGAAAGATCGACCGATGCCTTGAAGACTGTGGCTTCAAAGCTTTTTGGGTCAATCAGCAGAACGCCGTCCAGGATTTTATGGATAGCCGGGTAATAGTAGGGGTGTTCTCCGGTGATGCGGGCTTCTGCAATGTAAATGGTTGCCAATTGCAGACGCGGTTTCACTTCGTTCGGGTGTGAAGCCACCCGCATTTTTAGCTCCGCGACTTTTTGTTGCGTTTTCTGCCATTCCATGGCTTTCGCAAGCTCGCCTTTACGGGGCAGAAGGTCGGGGATTCGGAGCTCGTCCTGTGTCGTGTTTGTTGCTGCGCTGCTTTTTACCACAGGCGTTTCGCAAGCCAGCAGGGAAACGGAGAGCAATAAAAAAACAAAGCGTTTCAGTATGATAGGCGTTGTCGGTGTCATTTTGAAGAAGTTTGAAAACAGGACTCGCTCTGCGAAGCGGCGAGTCCTGTTGGGAAAAGGTTTGCAGCGATTGGAAAAGCAGTACCGCAACGCAACGCTTTTCCAGTCGCCGTGAATCACAGGATGACAATTTTTGAAAGCTGCACGCCTTTGTCACTCACCACACGAATCAGGTAGACGCCTTTTGCTTTTTTGGAAAGATCAAAATCGAATGCATTGCCTTCCCGTGTATTGACCAGTTTGTTTTGCAACAGGCGACCTTTGTCGTCAAGAATTGAGATTTGTGCCGTTGGTGATGTGACATTTTTCAAGTGCAACCGGAACTTGCCGCGGCTCGGGTTTGGATAGGCTTGAATCAACACATCACGATCTGCGCTGACAGCCTGTATATGCGGGCGGGCGGTCAACGGAGAACTGTTGACTGCGCAGGGGCCATAGGCGTCCGGCCGGACATCACGCACAACTACATACGACTCACAACTCCTTGAATCCTTCAGGCGCAACTGGTACGTACCGGCTTTCAGGTTTTGGAACGTGTAGCCGCTGGCCGGTCCGCTTACATAGGTGGCGCCGCCGTCAATGGAGTATTGAAAGGGTGCCGTGCCATTTGTCGGAATGATCGAGATAGCGCCGTCGTTACTGCCGCAGGAGGCATCGAGCACAATGGTCCTGTCATTGAGGAATGGCGTGCCATAAAATACAGAGTGAACCACTTTTTCTACCACCTTCGACTCGCAGCCGTTGCCGTCTTTTAGGCGAAGCTTGTAGGTTCCCGGCGCAAGACTCATAAAAGTATAGCCGGCATTGGGTCCGCTTACATACGTCGTGCCGCCATCGATTGAGTACAGAAACGGCGCCGTTCCCGTTTTCGGAATAAGGGAGATGTTGCCGTCGTTACTGCCGCAGGAGGCATCGAGCACAATGGTCCTGTCATTGAGGAAAGTCGGCGGCGTACAGGCACCGGAACCAACGTACTGGGCACCCGTAAACCCTCTCCAGGGGGTTTGAACATAGGGGAAGGTGGTTTTCTGTGTGGTGTCGTTTTTTGTTGGTCCGGCGGTAAAGCCAAGGACTTTTTGAAGCCGGGGTGTGACGGGGCTGCCGCTGCC
>NZ_RBCI01000027.1 GCF_003628535.1 Flavisolibacter nicotianae | reverse complement strand
GCATAAAAAAAGCCTTTCATTTCTGAAAGGCTTTTTTTTAATAAATATGGCAGTTACCTACTCTCCCGCATTGTGGTGCAGTACCATCGGCCATGAGGGGCTTAACTTCTCTGTTCGGAATGGGAAGAGGTGAACACCCTCGGCAAAACCACCATAAGAAGGTTTGCTATGGAGCAATGCGATTAACATATTGGAAAGAAAAGAGGTTAGAGGAAAGAGGCTAGTAAAAATAAAATTAAAGCGTACGAGCAATTAGTACGACTCGGCTTTGCTGTTACCAGCTTTACACCTGTCGCCTATCAACGTCATCGTCTTTGACGGCTCTTAAAAGTCAACTCATCTTGAGGAAGGTTTCACGCTTAGATGCTTTCAGCGTTTATCCTGTCCGTACATAGCTACTCTGCATTGCACCTGGCGGCACAACAGATACACCAGCGGTACGTGCGACCCGGTCCTCTCGTACTAAGGTCACGTCCTCTCAATTGACTTGCGCCCACCACAGATAGGGACCGAACTGTCTTGCGACGTTCTGAACCCAGTTCACGTGCCACTTTAATCGGCGAACAGCCGAACCCTTGGGACCTTCTCCAGCCCCAGGATGTGACGAACCGACATCGAGGTGCCAAACCTCCCCGTCGATATGAGCTCTTGGGGGAGATCAGCCTGTTATCCCCGGAGTACCTTTTATCCTTTGAGCGATGGCCCTTCCATGCAGAACCACCGGATCACTTCAGCCGGCTTTCGCCCCTGCTCGACTTGTCTGTCTCACAGTCAAGCTCCCTTATACTGATGCGCTCTTCGTACGATTACCAACCGTACTGAGGGAACCTTTGCAAGCCTCCGTTACTTTTTAGGAGGCGACCACCCCAGTCAAACTACCCACCATGCACTGTTTCCCTTTTGGGGATTAGACTCTAAACAAACGAAGGTTGGTATTTCAACGTTGACTCCATGACCCCTGGCGAGGCCACTTCACAGTCTCCCAACTATCCTACACATCGGTTGTTCAAAATCAATGCAAAGTTGTAGTGAAGGTTCACGGGGTCTTTCCGTCCCGTGGCGGGTAACCGGCATCTTCACCGATACTACAATTTCACCGGGCTCGTGGAGGAGACAGTGTTCAACTCATTAGACCATTCGTGCAGGTCGGAACTTACCCGACAAGGAATTTCGCTACCTTAGGACCGTTATAGTTACGGCCGCCGTTTACTGGGGCTTCAGTCAGGAGCTTTGGAGTTACCTCCGAACACCCTTCCTTAACCTTCCAGCACCGGGCAGGTATCAGGCTCTATACGTCATCTTTCGATTTTGCAGGGCCCTGTGTTTTTGTTAAACAGTTGGTTGAACCATTTTACTGTGACCGCATTGCTGCGGTACGCTTTATCCCGAAGTTACAGCGTCAATTTGCCTAGTTCCTTCTCCACGGCTCACCCGAGCGCCTTAGAATATTCATCCCGTCTACCTGTGTCGGTTTGCGGTACTGGCAGCATTGGCCTAGCCTTAGAGGTTTTTCTCGGCAGCTTTTAGGTTCACTCACCTTGGCCGAAGCCTCAGTGTACTTTCGTACTTCGCCTTTCTCTACGGATTTGCCTATAAAGAAACTAGCTACATACTTAATCGCACTATTCCGTAAGTGCGAGGAACTTTCAATACTGCGTTACCCCATCGAAACCAATGCTGGTGCTAGAATATTAACTAGCTTTCCATCAGCTACCCCTTTCGGGTTCACCTAAGGACCAGACTAACCCTGATCCGATTAACGTTGATCAGGAACCCTTAGACTTACGGCGAAGGAGTTTTTCACTCCTTTTATCGTTACTTATACCTACATTTTCTTTTGAAACCGCTCCAGCAATGGTCGCCCATCACCTTCGACGCAGGTTTCAATGCTCCCCTACCGAACACCACTCAAAGTGGCGTCATAAAGCTTCGGTTCACAGTTTGATGCCCGATTATTTTCCGTGCAGGGTCTCTCGACCAGTGAGCTGTTACGCACTCTTTAAATGAATGGCTGCTTCCAAGCCAACATCCTGGCTGTTATAGAAACCCCACCTCGTTTGATCAACTTAACTGTGTATTAGGGACCTTAGCTGTTATTCTGGGTTATTTCCCTCTCGGCCACGGACCTTAGCGCCCGCAGCCTCACTGCCGCAGATATTTATGAGCATTCGGAGTTTGTCAGGGTTTGGTAGGCGGTGAAGCCCCCTAGCCCAATCAGTAGCTCTACCTCTCATAAACTTCTAAAATGCGACGCTGTTCCTAAAAACATTTCGGGGAGAACGAGCTATCTCTCAGTTTGATTGGCCTTTCACCCCTATCCACAGCTCATCGCAAGACTTTTCAACGTCAACGCGTTCGGCCCTCCAGTGTGTGTTACCACACCTTCAGCCTGGCCATGGATAGATCACAAAGTTTCGCGTCTGCCCCCACAGACTAAATCGCCCTATTTGGACTCGCTTTCGCTACGGCTCCGTTAGTTAAGAACTTAACCTCGCCTGTGAGGAGCAACTCGTAGGTTCATTATGCAAAAGGCACGCCGTCACTGCATTGCTGCAGCTCCGACCGCTTGTAGGCGCACGGTTTCAGGTACTATTTCACTCCCTTGTTTAGGGTGCTTTTCACCTTTCCCTTACGGTACTGGTTCACTATCGGTCTCTGAGGAGTATTTAGCCTTACCAGATGGTGCTGGCAGATTCAAGCAGGATTTCTCCGGTCCCGCCCTACTCAGGATACCGCTCGTCCCCTTCTCTTTACGCTTACGCGACTTTCACGCTCTATGGTCTAATTTTCCAAAAAGTTCAGCTTGAAGAAGGTTTCTAAATGCGGTCCTACAACCCTCAAGCGGCACGCCGCTCAAGTTTAGGCTGTTCCCTGTTCGCTCGCCACTACTTAGGGAATCATTGTTTATTTTCTTTTCCTCCCGGTACTTAGATGTTTCAGTTCTCGGGGTTGGCTCTCCTTTCGGAGTGACTGGTCTTCAACCAGCCGGGTTGTCCCATTCGGAAATCTGCGGATGTAACGATTGTGTGCATCTCCCCGCAGCTTATCGCAGCTTACCACGTCCTTCATCGCCTCTCAGAGCCAAGGCATCCACCATGCGCCCTTAGTTGCTTTAAAAAATTTGAAATTGTATTTGTTACCCGACCACTAAGATTTCAGACCAACCAAAAACTTGGTGATTGAAAAAATATGTGATCGATACTAGACTCTTTCGTCTAACAACTTTTCTATTGATTTTCCAATATGTCAAAGAACTTTGAAGCAGGAGCTTCCGGCCAGCGGCCATCGGCGGTTAGCTTCTCTCTGTTGATGTTCGGGTTGCGAACCCCAGACCAATACCCTTCGTATTGTCACCATCATCATGTTTGAAAGAACTGTTTGTGGAGGATATCGGAGTCGAACCGATGACCCCTAGCTTGCAAAGCTAGTGCTCTAGCCAGCTGAGCTAATCCCCCGGGTAAGCTATTGGCTTAATCAGTAGACCCGAGCAGATTTGAACTGCTGACCCCTACATTATCAGTGTAGTGCTCTAACCAGGCTGAGCTACGGATCTGTCTTTTGCTCTCTTCCCTCAAAGGGGCTCCAGAGCAAGTTCCTTCACCTCATTCCCACCCTTTGGGTCATTAGAGCGACTATTTGAAAGATCTTGAAAGAACAATGAAAGTTTTTGGAAACAACAGCTTAGGTAAGTATGCTAAGCTCTAAAAAGGAGGTATTCCAGCCGCACCTTCCGATACGGCTACCTTGTTACGACTTAGCCCCAGTTACTAGTTTTACCCTAGGCGGCTCCTTGCGGTTACCGACTTTAGGTACACCCAGCTTCCATGGCTTGACGGGCGGTGTGTGCAAGGTCCGGGAACGTATTCACCGTATCATTGCTGATATACGATTACTAGCGATTCCAGCTTCACGCAGTCGAGTTGCAGACTGCGATCTGAACTGAGAGGCGTTTTTTGGGATTGGCTCCTTATCGCTAAGTGGCAGCCCTTTGTACGCCCCATTGTAGCACGTGTGTAGCCCTGGGCATAAAGGCCATGATGACTTGACATCATCCCCTCCTTCCTCGCGTCTTACGACGGCAGTTTCAGTAGAGTTCCCAGCGTTACCTGATGGCAACTACTGATGGGGGTTGCGCTCGTTGCGGGACTTAACCCAACACCTCACGGCACGAGCTGACGACAGCCATGCAGCACCTTACTGGTTGTGTATTGCTACAAAGTGAGCTTTCACCCACGGTCAACCAGCATTCTAGCCCAGGTAAGGTTCCTCGC
This sequence comes from Flavisolibacter nicotianae, assembly GCF_003628535.1. Lineage (GTDB taxonomy): Bacteria > Bacteroidota > Bacteroidia > Chitinophagales > Chitinophagaceae > Flavisolibacter > Flavisolibacter nicotianae. The sequence goes on along the minus strand of NZ_RBCI01000027.1, from coordinate 1,722 downwards.
GTATCATCGAATTAAACCACATGCTCCACCGCTTGTGCGGACCCCCGCCAATTCCTTTGAGTTTCAACCTTGCGGTCGTACTTCCCAGGTGGGATACTTAATGCTTTCGCTCAGACACACACAGTGTATCGCGTATGTCGAGTATCCATCGTTTAGGGCGTGGACTACCAGGGTATCTAATCCTGTTTGATCCCCACGCTTTCGTGCCTCAGAGTCAATCTTCGTGTAGCGAGCTGCCTTCGCAATTGGTGTTCTATGTCATATCTAAGCATTTCACCGCTACATGACATATTCCGCTCACCTCCACGGGATTCAAGACAGAGAGTATCAACGGCAGTTTCCGAGTTAAGCCCGGAGATTTCACCACTGACTTCCCTGCCCTCCTACGCACCCTTTAAACCCAGTGAATCCGGATAACGCTTGCACCCTCCGTATTACCGCGGCTGCTGGCACGGAGTTAGCCGGTGCTTATTCCTCTGGTACCGTCAATCCCGTTAGAAAACGAGGGTTTCGTCCCAGATAAAAGAAGTTTACAATCCAGAGGACCTTCATCCTTCACGCGGCATGGCTGGTTCAGACTTGCGTCCATTGACCAATATTCCTTACTGCTGCCTCCCGTAGGAGTCGGGCCCGTGTCTCAGTGCCCGTGTGACTGGTCGTGCTCTCACACCAGTTACTGATCGCAGGCTTGGTGGGCCGTTACCCCGCCAACTACCTAATCAGGCGCACGCCCATCCAAAACCGCCGGAGCTATACTCATAAAGCGATGCCGCTTCACGAGGTTACGAGGTATTAATCCACCTTTCGGTGGGCTATCCCCCAGTTTTGGGTAGGTTGCGTACGTGTTCCGCACCCGTTTGCCGGTCGCCGCCCATGTATTGCTACACTGCGCTGCCCCTCGACTTGCATGTATTAAGCCTGCCGCTAGCGTTCATCCTGAGCCAGGATCAAACTCTCCATTGTAAATGAGTTTTGATACTGACTATTAAATTCTCATAAAGAAAAATTAACGAGTCAATTTCGAATTTTATTCGCTTGACTTACCTAGATTTTACTCATCAAGAGTAAAGTTGCTGTTGCTTCCAAACTTTCAAAGAACTTTGAGCACCGGTAAACCTTCGTTTACCCACTCTTTTGCCAGTGACAAGGCTGCGAACCTTTAGACCCGAAGTCTCACTTTTTTTGCCGTGTGAAGAACTTGTTTTGTGTACCCGTTTTTCGATTGGGAGTGCAAAGTTAAGCGCTTTTTTATTCCCTCCAAATTTATTTTTCCGATTGACACCACTTTAACAAGTGACAGAAAAACTTTTTTTGCACCTATTCGAACCGGGTAAAAGAACTGCGCTACTTTCGTTTTTAGCGGGCTGCAAAGATACACACTTCAAACCATTCACACCAAATCTTTTCTGCCGTTTCCGTGTTTTTTTTCCGGAAGATGACCACCTGGTTTTTCCCTTTCTCCTCTGCTGCAACCCTTCGTTCAAAAAGCGGTGGCAAAGATAAGTAAGCCGCTGATTACCAACCAAATAAATCTTTGTCTCAGGTTGCTAATCTTTTGTGAAGAACCAACCCCTTCCACCACCACCCACCTCCCGTTTTTTAAAAGAGCGGTCGCAAAGATAAGCACCCCCAACCTCCCACCCAAATCCTTCCAAAAATAAATCCCCAATTCCCCGTGAAACACAGTCCCCACCCAACTAAAAAATTCTGTACAAATACTCG
>NZ_RBCI01000026.1 GCF_003628535.1 Flavisolibacter nicotianae | reverse complement strand
TCGTGCTCTTGAATAGCCTTGACAATCTGTGTTTCGGTGAAGTTTGATTTTTTCATATTTACTCATTTAAAATTAAGCGCCTTTGCTAACTTTCAAATGAGCGAATTATAGGGAAGCCGACATCTGCACAGCTTGTTGCAATTGAAAATAATATTTCAATAGAAAAGGATACTGGTAAAATTAACTTCGTGGAAATGGCCTATTTACAAAAATTCATCGATAAAAATAACCTTAACAAAGAGAAAGATTTGCTTATAAATAGATATAACGAATTGAAGTCAAAGTTTAATTCAGATATAAGAAACTATATGAATGGTCATGATTTTTTGGACATCTTCTTTTTATATGTAAACAAAATCAAAAACACCTTGAAGTATAAAGAAGAAAATTTTGGAAGAGTTTTATATTTGGCTGTAGAGTCACCAATGATTGAAGACTATCCATTGTTTCAAAAAATTATTTCCTAAGTTTCTAACCAGTAACTGTCCTCGATGCCTGTAGTGTTCACCAAATTTTAGAATTGCAGGCCTGATGTCTCCGACTCAGGCCCACAGAATCAGGTCTTTTCTTTATTTCACTACTTCCAACCTCACCGGTCCTAACAAACCCGCCGGCAACAACCCCTTTCCTTCCATCTTAAACGGATAAACCGTGCTGCTGATTCGCTTTTCAACGGGCAATTTTGCATCGCCAATCATCCGGTTGGCCCAGGTGTTGATCACTTCAATTTTTATCCTGTTTACGCCGGGTTTCAAGGCTGTCGTTATTGGCAGGCGGTAAGGCGCCGTCCACACCGTTCCGCAAAAGGAGTCGTTCACCCATACCGTTGCGATGTTTTTTACGTCGCCAAGATTCACCCAAACTGGCCCTGACTTTTTCCCCCGCTGCCAGCTAAACCTGTTTTGGTAAACCGCCGCCCCGGAATAATACCGCACGGCAGAATCGTCGCTCCTGCTCCAATCCATCAACACCGGCCAGGTCAAGGGTTTTTCCGGTCCGACAAGCCTTGGGTCAAAGTTTACCGTCCACGGTGAGGGAATGGTTGCAACCACCGTTCTTTCATGCGCCGGCACTTTCATCACCTTCTTTGTCGTTGACTGTTGCAGCACCACAAACACGGAACCGTAGCCTTCCAGATGAACCGGTAAATCCGTTCTGCCCCCTTTCGTCGTCCATTTGCTTACCGTTGTTATGCTGCCGTCAACCGCATTCCACAACTCCGGCACTTTTCCTTCCACACGCAAGGAAAGATTGAGGTCTCTCGCCGCCGCCTGGTTCGAAACAAAATAAATGTCGAAGTCTTTTCCTGCACGGTGCGTCCATAAAATGCTGTCGGCGCCCTTGCCCTTTTCATCCATTGCAACAAAATCCGGCGCAATTCCCAATGTCTCCAGCGATGCTTTTTCAAACACCCCGGTGATCAGCCTTCCCTTGCCGACGGTATGCATTGTTGAACCTCTCAAACTGCCGGAATGAATAGCAGCAAAGGCATTCTTTAATTCGCTCTTATCATCTTTCAATCCGAACGTTGACTTGCCTTCGTTTGCCAACAAAACCGTTGCGCCGTCCTTTGCCAATGAAACAATCTTCTTCGCCGCTTCCACCGACAAGAAGCCGCTATCGGGCATCATCTTGTGCACATCCGGCACTACCAATAATTTGTAACGGGCACCCGTGCTTAATTCAATCTCGCCGCCTTTCACGCTGGATAAATTCAGGAGCGCATCGGGATTGTACGAATCGTAAGCATAACCCCGCAGGGGGTCGTTCCAGGTTTGCGCATCCGTGGTATTGGCAACAAAGGTCACGCCGTTTTCCGGCTTTCGTGTCGGCATGCCTTCGTTCAATAAACGATTCTTTTCCCGCTCCACCGCTTTCTCCCCAAACAAGCCCGGAAGCGTGGGCACCAATCGTTCGGGCAAAAGTGAGCGGCGGGGATATTCTTCGCCGGTGAATACTGCAATGTCCGTTACCGGCTTTCCCATCTGCAACAGGGCCTGGCAACGGCTGATGTAATCCGTCCAGGCGCTCACTCTTGGCCACCAGGTTTGGTCACGCTGAAACAAGAGGCCAATCGCATCCAGCGTTACGCCGGGCTTTTTGGCTAGCCAGGGATTGTGCATGAACACATGAAACACGAGGCGGTTAATACCCAGTGCAAAATTCCGGTCGGCCAGTGCTTTCAACTTGCCGGGATGTTCGTCAAAGGCCTGTCGTATTTCCGTAAAAGCTTCGGCCTGGATGATGTTCTTTCCGTACACATGGGCACCGCTGATGGCGTCCAGCATGTCGTTTGGTTTGTCGTGCGTTGGACTGCGCAACCAGAATTCACCCATCGGCAAATCCACTTTTGCATAGTGTTGCATGCCGTCGCTCAGCATCGTTGGCGCCACGCTTTCCGCACTGAACTGCATGCCCGCTTTGTGCGACAAGGCTTGCAGCGTGCCGTAAAACGTATCGTTCAATAAATCAGCGATGGTGCGCCGCACGTCGTACAAAACACCTTCTGAAACTTTGTTGCTTTCCACCGGGATGCCGGCCATTACCGGCAGGTAAGTGTACAGGTCATAGCCCCGCCGCTTCCTGAACTCTTCCCGGAAAGTCGCCGACCAGTTTTGGCTGCCGCATTCCCAACTGTCCACGTGAAAAATCTTCACGACTTCTTTCGCCGTGGCGCCGCCCTGCTTCATGATCTCGCCAAACCAGTTGTTGAATTGCAGCGTCACGGCTTCGGGGCTGAACTTGTCGCATTCCAACCCTTTTCCCCCACCGCCGGTTTCGTTCCGGTGTCCTGTTGACGTATGGCCGATGCGAAGAATGGTCCAGTTACCGGCGGGAACAGTCCAGGTCAGCTTGCCATTTTTGTCCAAATATTTTGTGATATCGATGATGCTTTTCATCTGCACAAAATCCTGCGCAGACAGTTGTGCATCGGTGGTGCGCTTGCTTACCCGCCACACTTCGCCGTTCTTGCCTTCGTATTGATGAATGCGCGGCTCTGACGATAGCTCAAGTCCTTTGATGTTGAGCGAAGGTTTCCATTTGGCCGCATCCAGGTCTTCCGCACCGGGTTCGATGCCACGCTTGCTGTAGACAAAACGGAAATAGCGGCTCGTGACTTCGGGAATGGCATGCGTGTAGTCGCTGTCCCAATCCTGCCAGCCATGACGGGGCGCCTCCAATCGTGTAAAAAAATGAAAGTTCTTTCCGTCCTCACTCGTTTCAATCATCAGTTGATTGGTGATGTACGCACTGCGGCCGTAGAGCCAGTTCTTCACCACCAGCGAACGAAGCGTAAAGGGTTGCTCAAAGTTGTATTGAATCCAGCAGGAGTCGCCGCTGGTAAACGATTTTGTGTTGTTGGGCTCAACCAGGAACTGCGCATCAGCACCCGTGCTGGTGGTGATTTTTGGTTTGATTAATTTGGTTGAAATACCTGTACCCGGTAAAGAGGGAAAAGCATAGATGGCAATGTCTTCGTAATAGTTTTCAAGCGCCTTGGGCTTCGGCAAGGTATCCGAAAAACTTCTTCCGCCCCGTACATTCACTTGCGACCAAACGACCTTTTGCATGGAAGTCTCCGGTGTAATCCACGGGCCGCCAGCCAGTGCGAATCCATCGCTGACGTGGAAGGCCAGCTTTAGCCCGAGTCGTTTGCTTTCGGCCATCGCATGCTTTACCATCCTCCACCATTGCGGGGACAGTTGTCTTGCGGCTGGGAGATAAACAGATGGATTGGTTGTGTCCTTGATCGGCATGAGATAAGCACCGGCAATGCCGCCTTTTTTCATCGCTTCCAGATCAGCCGTAATGCCTTCGGCGGAAACAGCGCCATTTAGCCAGTACCAGAAGACCCAGGGCTTTGCCGACCCAGGTGGCGAAAGAAAGGCTTTGCGCAAATCGGTCTGCCCCGTTTTTTGGGCAAACAAAAAGGAGAAACAAAAAAAGGCGATGAACGAGAGTAGCGTTTTTTTCATTCAGAAATAGTACTGTTTATCCTTTTGGTTACCTGTATTCTATTTACCGGCAGCTTGAGAGAACATCCCTTGTTGCACAGCCATGTCAAAATAAAATTCCTTTCAATAAGAAAATTGGCACTGGCTCAGAAGGTGCCGCGTGTTGACAACGGCGTAGAACACGGGGCTCCTTTGGAGCCTGGTTTCTTCGTCCGCATGAATTTTCTATAAACACGACGCTCCTTTCGGAGCGAAACCTGCCCTCAAAATGAACGTACATCTACTGGATCGTCTGCAGGTTCGGTTAAGATTGAAATTTGCAGTCCAGGATCCTCATGTGAAAATGAAGAGGATTCCCTTTTCCAATCTATACCATCATGCCTTTCTTGCCGAATAGCGTTACTGAACGTACAAGAGTGCGACGCAACAGACGTTGATCATAGCACCGTTGCCGGTTACCCATAAATGCTAATTCAGTTCAACGGGCTTTTCATGCTGTTTTACTTTATACCCCCTGATGCCGAAATAAATAATGACCAGGTAGCACACAAGCGGCACCACGTAGCCCGGCTGAATTTTATCGCCGCTCAGATCGATGATGGTGCCCATGAGGTAAGGAAAGATCGCCCCACCCACAATCGACATCACCAACAAAGAAGACCCCAGCTTGGTGTCTTCACCCAGTTCCACAATGCCGAGCGAAAAAATGGTCGGGAACATGATGGACATAAAAAAGCCCAGCCCGCCCAGGCAGTACACCACGTACTCGCCCTTGCCCAAAATGGCCGCGAGGCAAAGAAGGGTACAGGCCACCGCATAAATCGTGAGCAGCTTTTGCTGTTTTACATACTTCAAAAAAAATGTTCCGGAAAAGCGTCCAACGAGAAACAGGACACCGTACACGGTGGCCAGGTAAAAGCCGGCGGTCTTTTCATCCAGGCCACCACCCTGCTGGGCCATGCGAATAAAAAACGACGTGACGCAAACCTGCGCCCCCACGTAAACAAATTGGGCCAGCACCGCCCATGACAAATGCCGGTGACGCAATACGTTGAAAAACTGCGACACCTTCACCGATTTGGCTTCGGACTTCACTTCGGGAAAACGAAAAAAGAAAAACAGGATCGCTACGAGTAGCAAACCGCCACACAAGGTGAGGTAGGGTATTTTGACCGAAGCCGATTCGGACGCCAGGTAGGCGGCTTTTTCCGCCAGCGGCATGGCTGCCAACTGCTCTTTGCTGTGCGAAATGCCGGATAAAATAAACAGCGTTCCCACCAGTGGCGCAATGAAAACGGCAAGACCATTGATGGCCGCGGCAAAGTTCAGCCGGATGCCGGCCGTTTCGGGTTTGCCCAACACCGCTGCATAGGGATTGGCCGCCGTTTCCAGCACGGCAATGCCGCAACCGATGATGAACAGCGCCAGCAAAAACAGTTCAAAGCTGCGGGTGTTGGCCGCCGGCACAAAAAGCAAGGCACCGGTTGCTGCCACCAGCAAGCCGCCGATGATGCCTTTTTTGTAGCCCCATTTTTTCAGGATGATGCCCGCCGGGATGGCCATCACGAAGTAAGCGAAAAACACCGCCGTGTCGATCAGTGTCGACTGGCGGTTGGTCAGCTCGCAGGCCTTCTTCAGGTGCGGAATCAGGATGGAGTCGAGGTTGTGCACCATGCCCCACAAAAAGAAAAGGCAGGTAACCAGGATGAAAGGAACCAGGAATTTGTTGGTGCCGGCCGTGTGTTCCGTACCGGGCTTCTTCGCGGGAGCAATCGTTTCAACAGGCATGAGCGCCATATGCTAAGTTTAATTGGTGGACGAAAGATGTTCAGGACTTGACACGGCTCGCTTGCGTTTGGCCAGCAACAGGTGATCACACACCAGCACCACGTCGCCGTGCTGGTTGATCACTTCCACGTGTTCTGTCACCGAGCCATACTCGGGCTTTTTGGCATCGGTCTTTTCCGAAATGGTGATCTCCGAATGGATGGTATCGCCAATGTGCACCGGCTTCACAAACCGCAAGCGGTCGTAGCCTTTTGAGAACGCTTCCGGGTTGATCTCGGAAGCCGTCAGCCCGATGCCGATGCTGAAGATCATGGTGCCGTGGGCAATGCGCTTTTTGAACGGCTGCGTCTTGCACCACTCCTCGTCCATGTGGTGCGGGAAAAAATCACCCGTGTGCCCGGCATGCACCACGAAATCCGTTTCCGTGATGGTGCGGCCCAGGGTCACCCGTTTCGTGCCCAATTCGTAGTCCTCGAAAAAAATAGATTTGAAATACATCAAAAATCGTTTTAAAATTTCTTCTGAATGATGCTGTTGCTTCACGCAGGAAGCACCAATCAATCACCTTGTTCTTTCTTTTTCATAAAAGCGTTCCGCCACCGGCACGCCGCCTTTCTTGTTGGAAAGATAGGCACTCTCCACAACGGCCATCGTGTGGATGACGTCTTCCACGCTGGTGGGAAGTTCGGTGGATGAACCTTCCTTGTAGCGCAACAGGCTGGCCATGGTACCGACAAAAGCTTCGGGGAACCACGATCCTTCCAGCGGCAGCGTTTTCCATTCAGGACCCTTTCCTTCTTCTTTCAAACAATACTCGAAACAGTCCGGCACGCCGCGGGGATAATCCATCAGCAATCCCATTTTGGCCTTGATGGCGCCTTTGGTGCCCTCCCATTTGATATAGCTTTCCTGGTGCCTTGCACCAAAATCATGATCGTGGTTGGTGTTGATGACGGCATGCATCGTGTCGCCGTAGTCCATGATAATGGTGGAGCGGCTCGACGATAATTTTTTGGCCGGGTGCTTTAGTGTTTTTGCCATCACCGTTTTGGGATTGCCCAAAAAAGAGCGGATACAATCGATGTAATGGATGCTGTGGTAAAGAATTTCGAGCCGCGGATGCACCATCACATGCGGGAAAATTTCCCAGGGCGTATGAATAGTCACCCGTACTTCCAGGTCATACAATTCACCGATCATTCCCTGTTCGATCATGTAGCGGGCCGCACTGACAAACGGTGCAAAACGCAACTGGAAATTGATGGCCGCGACCAGGTTCTTTCTGCGACAGGTTTCCAAAATTTCCTGCGCCTGGCCGAAGTCGTCACCCATCGGCTTCTGAATAAGAACAGCGCAGCCGTCGGGAAGTTGATTCAGCGTATCGATGTATTGCTCCGGCATGGTGGTAATGTCGTAAACGGCGTTGGCCGGCGCATGTGCCACCGCATCGGCCACCGTATCAAAAACATGTGGAATGGAAAACTTTTTGGCGAGGTCCTCCGCTTTTGCCTTCGTACGGTTGGTGATGCCAAACACGTTGAAACCGGCCTGCCGGTAAGCGGGAAGGTGCGCATCACCCACAATACCACCGGCACCGATGATGACGATGGGATGGTCGTTAACAGGTAACAGGGGTTTGTATGGTATGTTCATATAGCATCAGACTTTGCATTGCGTAAAAATAATGAGCTGTTCAGGAACCGGTCAGGTTAACGTTGAATTCGTACCGTTTCCCCATTGGCATTTTCCTTTTTCTATTTTGTATTTTGTATGGTACATTCATTCTTTCTGCAGCAACGCCACCGGCTGCCAATTTTTTAGCAAACATGAAAACACTGACGAAAGAAGGTTCCTATAAAAATATCTGGCACGGCACCGGCCGTCAGCGGATCGAAATCCCGAAGACCGTTTTAAAAACGCATGTGCTGAACAACAAGTTGCTCCAGTCGCTTTACATTGCCAGCCTTGGTTATTACCCCCAGGCCAAAGGGCATTACACCTACCGCAAAAAAGGCCTACCGGAAAATTTCCTTTTTTTCTGTGTCGACGGAAAAGGCTGGTACACCATCGAGAACGAGCGGTTCGACGTGAGCCCAAACGAATTTTTTATCCTGCCGCCAAATAAAGAGCACGCCTACGGAAGCAACGACGCCGAGCCGTGGAGCATTTACTGGGTGCATTTCGGCGGCGCCTCGCTGCCGGATTTCAACGCCATGCAAACGGTGAAGGACCATTTCCGGCCGATGCACATCAAAACCAGCGATACGATCGTGGCCCTGTTCAACAAAATTTACAAAACACTTGAATCGGGCTACAGCATCGACAACCTGGCTTTTTCCAATCTTTGCCTCAGCCACTTCCTGACCCTCTTTCTTTACAACGCCAAGCATTTTGAAGCCAGCGTTTCCAAACCGGATATCGTTGACGACGCCATCCGGTTCATGCAGGAGAACATCAACAACAACATCACGCTCCAGGAACTTTGCCAGCAGTTCTATTACTCGCCGTCGCGGTTCTCCAGCCTTTTCAAGCAACGGACGGGCTACTCCCCGATCGATTATTTCATCCAGCTGAAAATGCAGAAGGCAAGCCAGCTGCTAGATTTCACCGACCAATCGATCAAGGACATCGCGTCAGAATTCGGCTTCGATGACCCGTATTATTTTTCACGGCGATTCCGCAAGACCATTGGCGTTTCGCCAAAAAATTACCGGTCCATCAAAAAGGACTGATCGCGACAGATACGTTTCAAAGAACATTTATAACTGGTAAAAAGCGGTTGCATTTTCAGCATACACCTTTTTACGCTGCGCTTCATTTAACAAGGACGAAAGCAGGTCTTTGTAAACCGTCCATGTGTGGGTATAACTCCCGGCCAGCAAGGACACGGGCCAGTCGCCACCGCAAAAGCAACGGTCTTCCCCAAATTTCTCCAGGACAAACGACACGTAGGGTTTAATATCCTCCGCTGTCCAGTCAGCTTTTTTCGTCACGGTGCCAAGGCCCGAGATCTTTGCATAAAAGTTGGGACGCCAGGCCGCTTCCTGCATCAGGCTTCCCCAGCGGCCAAATTTTTCACCGACCACGATCGGCGGATGGTTCAGATGGTCAAAGACCATTCGCAACGACGGAACTTTCTCTGCTACCTCCAATACGGTTTCAATGTGCTGCGGCAACACACCAACCACGTCGAAAGGCAGGTCGTGCGAGGCAAGAATACCGAGACTTTCGATTACCGGCTCCTGCAACAGCCATTTTGGATCTTTCTCGTCGTGGATCAGGTGGCGCATGCCTTTGAAATAGCGGTTTTGCAAGTATTTATCCTGCAAAACGGTTTGGGTTTGCTCC
>NZ_RBCI01000025.1 GCF_003628535.1 Flavisolibacter nicotianae | reverse complement strand
CCGGCTTTGAGTTGATAGTTGCCTGTTTTGTACGTGGCACTAACATCCAGGACGCTGTACGCCGGGATGTAGCCTGCTACCGGGTCGCTACTGGTGCGGGCATTGGTGGCATCGCCAAAGGCATCGCCGGTATGATTGTATTGGAAGGTGCCGGAAAAATGTGCATTGTTGTAAATAATCCCCAGGCGGTTGATGACTCTTGCCGCCGCTTCCACGCGGTTGCCCTTGTATTCTCCCGACGTGTAGTTGGCATCAATAAAAGCAAAGGAGTTAAAAACACTCAGACCGTTTTTGGTTTGCGGATGCAGGTATTTGAGCAGGTTGAACTCCAGGTAGCTCTCCAGTCCTTTGTGCACACTGTTTGCCGCATTGGTGCGAAGGGTGTATTCGTTCCCCGATGCATCGGTTTTCAACACCACACCGATGCGGTTGTTGTAGGCAAGATAAAAACCACTGATGTCAAAATTCAGGAAGTTCCTGAGGGTTCCCCGGTATCCGAGGTCGGCGTTGTAACCGCTGGCGTCTTTGAGGGCCGGATCTATCTTCGAGGTGACGCCAAAGGGCTCCAGCGCACTGTAGTCAATCGGACGATAGGCCTGGCTGATGTTGCCATAAAGACTGGTGTACGCAGTTGGTTTGTATTCGATACCCAAACCAAAGAGGGGGATGTAGCGGTTGCGCACTTGATCAGCAATCATCTTATCCAAGCCATCAATCTTATAGCCTCTTGCTGTACTGTTTAGGTATTCAAAGCGGAAGCCTGGCGTAACAGTGAACTTCTTTCCCACACGGAAGATGTTCTCAACAAAGGGTGCCAGGTTGGTGGTGGTAAAATCAAAGGCATATTCCCATTCCCCGGTGATGCTTAAATCAAAATCGCTGCCCGTGGTGCCTTCACCACCGCCCTGCCGTTTGAACCATGCACGACTAAAACGAAGTCCGCCTGCCAGCGTTGATTCATAGTTGCCTAAGGCGTAGTTGTGCGACAACCGCAGTTCGGTTGTGGTGTTGTGCATGTCTTCGTTTTCCACTTCACGGGGAACATACTGGCTTGTGGACGGATCAATTTCATCCGGTGCATCCGGGCCGCCGTCTTCGTTGCGCCATACGAGCGAACGGTTGCTAAATAAGTAAGACGTTTTCAGGCTGAGGGTCGTCCTTTCAGAAGGCGAGTAATTCAGGTAAGCCGTTACAATGTTCCAGGGGCTTTTCAGCCAGTTGCGGGCACGGGTGGAAAGTTTGGGATTTCCATGGAACATGCTGTCGGAAAGGCCACCCGGCATCTGAATGCGGTTGCGGAGCAACGAGTATTCGGCGCCAATCTTCAACCGGTCCGTTGCGTTGTATTGCACTTTAGCAAAAGCCGATGCCTGCCGCTGGCTGCTGTTGGGACGATAACCTTCCAGGGTGCGGTATTGCAGAAAGCTATAGTAGTTCCATTTTTTGTAGGTGCCACCAAACGAATTGAAAGAATTGAAAAGGCCAAAGCTGCCCAGGGTAAGGGACGTATTGAATTCAGCGGGCTTATTCAGGGGGGCGTCTTTGGTGAGGTAATTCACCAGGCCACCAAACTGGGGTCCGAATTGAAGGGAAGCTGCGCCTCTGACCATTTCAATGCGGCTGACCGCTTCCATTGGTGGCAGGTAGTAGGCTTCGTTGTAGCCATAAATATCCGCACTGATGTTGTAACCGTTCTGGCGGGTGTTCATCTCGATGCTTTGCGTTGGGTTGAGCCCTCGTGTAGCGATGCCGTTGGCGGTAAAGCCGCTGCTTTCCGTTTCCACAATGTTCAGCCCCGGAATGCGACCCAGGATCTGCCGGGTGTTGTTGATGGCCTTGTTGGCATCCAAACTGTCGGTTATGATGACTTCGTTCTTTTTACCAGCGTAAATCACGCCGTCTTTTACCTCCAGCAGATGGCCAACACCATTCACGGTCCGGTAGCCGGTGATGGTTACCGGCTTTAATATTTTAGAAGAATCTTGTTGGGCGTATATGGAAATATTGCTTAAAAACAGCAAAAAAGCGCCAAGTGATCTTTTTCTCATTGTTAGGACAAAACTTTGGCGCGAAATTGAGAGAACCTAAGCCGACCCGGTTACAAAATCGAGAAAAGCTACTTACGAAAAGCGAAATTTCTTTTTGTAGTTTACCAGAACTGGGCACGGTAATACACTTACGGCACTTTTGATGCGCTGCTTTGCAGCCTGGTGCAACTTAAAACCAGACATGCGCAACGATAATAAAACAATTTATGAGACCACTTACTGCCAAAAGGTGTCTGTGCCGGTGATACAGACTTTCTTCCGCCAGTTTGAACTAACCACCTTTGGCCCATATAAATTGAATAACTGAGGACGGGAAAAGAGTTCATACAGTACCGGTATGTTTCCTGCTAGTAATCCTCAAAAACTTCCGATTGTCAAGTCAAAAGCTGCTTCTTACAAAATTGGTATCAGGTGTTGTGCTCAAGCAAGAAATGATTGAGCAGCAAGACGGGAAAAGCAAGATTCTTTAATCATCAAATCGGAAGACTTTATAAATCTTCTTTTCTTCAGCCGACTTATTCTTACGATTCTTCTTTTTAAAATATTAAAAAGACTATTCCGGTTGGGTGGCCGAAACCGATTGCTGCAAAAGACACCGAAGCTATTTTTTGGAGAGTAGGCAAATTGGTCAGAAAGAAAAGGAATATGTCAATTCTGTAGCCGGTAAGTTCAGCCTATTAACGACAGGGCCGAGACAAAATAGCCTTCAAACTTTTAATTACCATTTTCATGTTTTCGAGCTCTATCAGCCGTATTTATTTGGACATCTCGCCTCTGGATTGCAACTTTGTTAACATTCGTTAACATTTATTAACGTTCATTTAGATGCTTGCTAATACTCCGAAATGCGAATTGGAAATATCAATTGTATTGCCTTTGTACCAGCCTAAGGGAGATTGGGCTGAGCAGTTTCTTGATAACCAAAATAAATTAAAGGCTTTATTGCCACGGTTTAACCTTACCTACATTGCAGTGCATGATGGTCCGACCGTTGCGGAACTGAAAAACAGGTTTGCATCTATTCAGGCTCTTTGTCCTGATATTTTATTTTATGATTACGAGGAAAACAGGGGCAAAGGTTACGCCTTGCGCTATGGTGTGAGCAGAGCCACTGCACCCTATACAATTGTGATGGATTTTGACTTCCCTTTTGAACTGAAAAATATTCAGCAACTTATTGAAGAACTATATGCAGGCTCCGAAGTTGTTACAGGAAGGCGAACCTCACAGTACTTTTCCATCTTGCCTTTCAAACGCAAAATCATTTCCCGGATTTATTCTTTTTGTAACAAGCTTTTCTTTGACCTGCCAGTAAACGACACACAATCCGGTTTAAAAGGATTTAATCAGAACGGGAAAGCCGTGTTTTTGCAAACATCGATTGACCAGTTTTTAATCGATACGGAGTTTTTGCTCCGAGCAACGAAACGTGCGCTATCTATAAAAGTTATTGATCTTCATCTGCGACAACATGTGTCTTTTTCCGATTTTGATTACAAAGTCTTAAGAAAGGAACTGAGAAACCTCCTTTCTTTGCTGCGTCTTCAACACCGCCTGCCAAAAGAAAAGCACGTCTCGTTCGGCCCATTATATTCTACCTCTATCAAAATGACCGAAACAAAATGAGCAACAAAACCCGGATGTCATGGACACGGAACGTTTTGTACAATGAGAAGCTGGGCTGGGCGCTCTGGTTTGGACTGTCTCTTTTCGCCGCTCTTCAGGCCATTGGCCTTCACGAGATTAACAACTTTCTGGTCTACCGCCACGTGTATGTTCACCTGATTCAACAGGTAAATTTATACCTCCCTTACCCCCAGGAGCACTACGATGTGAATTTGTACGGTCCGCTCTTTGGACTTGTGATTGCCCCGTTTAGCTGGCTGCCGGTAAATATGGGTTCGGTGCTTTGGGTGCTGTTCAATGTTTCTTTTCTGCTGTTTGCCATCTATCAACTGCCAATCCACCGGAAATGGAAAGCTGCGCTGGTCGTGTTGTGTGCACATGAACTAATGAATGCCAGTTCCTGGCTGCAGATTAATGCCCTGATCTGCGGCTGTCTTCTTTTGGGATTTGCCTACGTTCAAAAGGAGAAAGAGGGGCATGCCTTGTTTTTCATCATGGCAGCGACCTTTATTAAGCTGCTGGGAGGTGTCGGCTTTGCTTTTTTCTTATTCAGCAGCAAACCGTTCCGCTTTTTTGTATGGGCTGTTGTGTGGAGTTGCGTTTTTTTCGTACTCCCGCTGTTGGTAGTTTCATTTCCTTATTTAGTGCAATCCTACAAAGACTGGTATGTTGCCATTCTGGCAAAACATGAGAAGAATGACTCATTGACGGCTCCAAACGTCTTGTACCAAAATGTTTCGGTCCTCGGTATGCTGCGGCGCATTTTTTACCTGCCTAAAATGAATGATATTTTCATTTTGCTGCCGGCGTTTGCGGCTTTTTTAAGCCAGTTCTTTCCGGTAAAGCATTACAAAGACTTGCGCTATCGGCATTACATCCTATGCTCGGTGCTGTTAAGCACGGTCATTTTTAACTCAAGTTCTGAATCGCCAACGTACATTATTGCTATGCCAGGTCTTTGTCTTTGGTATTTGCTGCAACCCAAAACAAAAACGGTGAACATCTTTTTTGCTGTGGTTTTTTTCATGACAACTTTTTTATATTCCGATTTGCTGACACCATGGTTTCGGGAACATGTGGCAAAGCCTTATTCCATTAAGGCGTTTCCATCATTTGTCGTTTGGGTAGTCATTTTAGTACAAATTCATAAAAAACAGTTTCTAAAAGCACGTAATTCGCCTTCAGCTGGCTAGGTGCAGTAATTGATGTATGAGTAGAGACCGGAAAATACTGTTAAGCTTTGATGTTGAAGAATTTGACCTGCCTTTGGAATATGGGCAGGCAATCTGTATTGAAAAACAATTACAAGTTGGTTATGAAGGACTTCTGGAGTTGATGCCCTTGTTGCAACTGCCGTATGTAAAAACAACTCTTTTTACGACCGCTTTTTTTGCCTTCTCTTATCCTGAAACAGTTCGGGAATTGGCTTCAGATCATGAGATTGCTTCACACGCCTTTTACCATTCAACCTTCTGTGAACAGGATTTACGCACCTCAAAAGAAGTCCTTGAAAAGATAACAGGTCAACAGGTTTATGGTTTACGAATGCCACGCATGACGCGTGTGCGGCCCGATGCTGTAAGGAATGCAGGTTATAAATATAATTCTTCCATCAACCCAACCTGGATACCGGGCCGTTATAACAACATAAAGTTTCCTCGAAAGCCATTTGAAGAACAGGGGATCCTTCAGATTCCTGTTTCAGTCACTCCACACCTTCGAATACCATTGTTCTGGCTTGCCTTTAAAAACTTACCGTATAAACTTTTTCTACGCCTTGCCCTTTATACATTGAGAAAAGATGATTATTTGCTTCTATATTTTCATCCCTGGGAGTGGGCAGATTTGTCAGCATATGCCGCCCTGCCGGACTATTTAAAGAGTGGAAGCAAGCAACTATTATACGCAAAAATAAAACGATTGCTGTGCGATCTTTCAAATGAAGGAGATTTCTGTACGATTAAAAAGTTTAGCATAACAGGAATTAAGCAATGATTGGTGCATGGTATAGCTGAAAACAATTCTTTAAGGTGGAACATCGTGCTGCATTATATAAGGCTAAAATCCATGAAATAGGCCAAAGGCTTTGAGCAGCCAAATAATGACCGCAATGACGACAACAACGTTCAGGATGGTTTTGATGGGGTAAGCCATCGGAATGAAACGGTTGATTAGCCAAAGCAGTACTCCCACAATAATTAAAACCAATACGACATTAAGAAGATTTCCGGGCATAACATGAAAGTTTATCTGTCTGTTTTGCTCTTTACCTATTGCCGGCTACCAAGAGGATAACGGAGGCAAATTGTTTCAGAATCTAAGGGCAAGGTTAAAAATGTTGTGCCAGCGCTTTTTGGTTAATACATTAATTCCACCCAGCAAGCAACATTGGTCAGGCGTGCCGGAACTGTTCTGCCACCGTTCCGCGTTTGCGTTCCCAAGCGTTGGTAAAAAAACAACAGGCCGGGTTGGTATTTTGACAGTCATCCGGTATTTGTGGCAGTCGATATTTTCCACGTCATTGTGGAAGTTTGTACCAACTTTTTCTGTTGTTTCTTTTACTTCACAGCCAGCTTCTTTACACCTTCCATGGTTTTGCCCTGGCGTATAATTGGCCCTGCCGATTTTTTCAAAGAAGTTTCCCTTCTTATCGACCACTTCGATTTCCCAGAGTTCCCTTCTTTTCTATTGGGTGTAACCCGGCCGCCACGGCCAACCGCCACACCATCGCCCAGGTGTACACACTGTCATTGACATTTATCCACGGGCGTTGCGTCAGAATACGACCTTTCTTCCCTTTGGCTGACATTACTTTCCATCGGCGCGTACTAACTTCCAAGGTTGATGGTGTAGTTGTCGTCGTGGCGGTTCCGTTGGCCTTGTTTGTCATGGTGGACGTGGTGCCGGCTTACCTGCTATTGGTACGGACTGAAACCAACACGGCTGCGAGGGCTATCGCAATGATCTTTGCAGATTCCTCCATTTTTTAATGCATGCGAGCAGGAAAGGCCGAAACAGAACCCTTTGGCGAAATGCTGCGGGACGGCTGAGTTCGAAAGTTCTGTGTGGTTGGGACGTGCAAGCAAGAAAGGTTTACCCGCAAGAAGATTGGCCGGGACAGCAATAGAGCGGGCACACCGCAGCGTTGTTCCTGTATGTGGAGCTATGGCTACAAAAAGCAAAGGTCTATAAGGTGGGTGGTTTCAGGCGTTTGCATAAGGGCGGCTCCGTATTCTTCCTGCGCCAAAAAAAGTTCTGCGTCCGAAAAGTCGGCAATGAGGATGTTCTGCTTGCAGAGCAAAAGAAAACCATGCAGTTGAACAGCTGCCAAAAAACAACAGGTTTCTTCAATAGATGAAAAGGAAAGTGAATGCGGGACCACAGGGTCAATCTGGTTTAGTTCAATATAATGGTTGAAATAGGAAAACCTTTTTTTGCCGGACCTTGCTGAAGGCGCTCGTAACCAAGCAAATCTATGACGTCAGTAGAAGATGTCGAATAGCATATTCATGTGATTTCTGAGAGACTGGCTCTGGCTAGGATAAACCGGGATAAAAACTTTATTTGATGACCTTGTGAACACCTGGAGTTTCCACAGGTGTTCAGGTGAAACGTATTTGTGGTGGGAAATACGTCAGCGAAAAATGGACCCGAAAATCCATTTCTGGCTACCAATCCAATGGTTGGAGGAATGCGACGGATAGGAAGCTTCATCAGGTATTGATCAGGCTTTGTCAAATTATTGGCTGTGCTGATGTGTGCCATTCGCAAATGCTTCCAAGGACGACAATCAACCAGGGAGTTCAATACAATGATATGCCATTCCCGTTCAATTCGGGGCCCGTTTTGCGAACGATTCCAAGGATAATCAGTCTTTCTTTTTGCAAGGATGTTATAGGCGCAAACAATCAAAAGTTTGAAGAGCTAAAATAGATCGCAAGTGATGGCGCTCTGTTCTGCCAGTCGTGGTGAGTTGGATAAGAGGGCAGTGCTGAATAGGTTATTCAATTTCTTGCACTTTAAAGCTACAAATGGTGAATGGCCGAGTTAGTAACGGTTTGCTAATTGCCAACTAACTAAATTTGGCAATATCGTTATATCTTCTAATGACTGGTTCGACTTCCGTCCACCGCCCTCGACCTGACCGCGCTGAATAGTGTGAATCGATGGTATGGATGAGTTCTGTTTCTAAAAGATATTAAAGGGCACATTTAGTCATCTATTCGGATGTTCTAAACGGGAATGTACTGGGAAACGGGTGGTGATTTTTCAGGATTAATGCGTAATATTCGTGGAGCGATTTAAAAGTAAGGTGGGCACTGGTGAAGAGTAACCCGCCAACAAAACCTGTGAACTCTTTAAACGTAAACGAGCTTTTGGCTATTGGACAAACAGCTTGGTGAAAAGCAAACCATCTTTTTATTATTTCAAACATGAACCTGGCATTTGTGGAAGTAAATCATAGCATGAATGGGAAAGGTAAGAATAGGATTATTGGTCGATAGTTTTCAAATTCCGTTCTGGTCGTACCGGCTGATTGAAAACTTAAATTCGTCTGATTTTGCAGAAGTCGTTCTTGTCGTAAAAAAGAAAATGACCGTTCCGCAGCGGTCATTCAAAGAAAAAGTAAACGATAAGCTCAGGTATTTTCTTTATGAGTATTACAAAAGGTGGGAACATAAAAAGTGTGCTGCGTCCCCGGATGCTTTTGCAGCCAGAGACCTGAAAGAGTTGATCAGCGGTTGTCCGCTAATGGAAGTGGAATGCATTGAAAAAAAGTTCTCGGATTTTGTAAAGGAAGAAGATGTGGCAAGAATTGCTGAATACAAAGTGGATGTGCTTATCCGCTTGGGCTTTCGGATCTTGCGGGGCGGAATTTTACGCGCTGCCAAAATGGGTGTTTGGTCGTATCATCACGGTGACAATTTTGTGAAAAGGGGGGGGCCGTCCGGCTTTTGGGAGTTTTTCAACAAAGAAAAAGAGATCGGTTCTATTCTGCAGATCCTCACCGAAGATCTGGACAGCGGTGACGTGTTGTACCGGTCATGGTCAACCGTTTATCCAACCCACAATGGAACGCTGAATGGCTTTTACTGGAAAACTTCCCGTTTTATTCCCCGTAAATTAAAAGAACTGCACGACCAGGGGGAAGAAAGATTTTTAGAAAAATTAAAATCTGAAAACGGGCACTTGAGCTTCTATTCAAACCGGCTTTACACCTTACCGGACAGCTACACGTTTTTCAAGATACTGGTTGGAGAGTTTTGGCACCGACTCCGGTACAAAATCTGGAGTCTTTTCAACCACGAACAATGGATCCTTTTATATTCGTTCAACAACAAGCCCGGTCCTTCTACCTCCATCTTCCGCTACAAACGGCTGATCCCTCCAGCCGATAAGTTTTGGGCTGACCCTTGTGTGATTTTTGATAGCGGCAAATACTTTGTTTTTCTGGAAGAATTTCTGTACGCTGAGAACAAAGGGCATATATCTGTGCTGGAAATTGATCCGAAAGGGAACTATTCTGAATCCAAGGCGGTACTGAAAAAATCCTACCACCTGTCTTATCCCTTTGTCTTCCCATACGAGGGAAACTACTACATGATACCCGAAAGCGAACGAAGCGGGAATATTGAGCTGTACAAGGCAAAGAATTTTCCATATGAGTGGGAGTTCAAAATGTATCTGATGGAAGATGTCACAGCGGTGGATACGACCGTTCTGCTAAAAGACGACAAAGTGTGGATGTTTACAAACATCGTGGAAATGGAAGGCGGACCATTTCACGATGAATTGTTCCTGTTTTCTGCCGATACGCTGTTCACGCAGGAGTGGAAAAGTCACCCCTGCAATCCAATTGTGTCGGATGTGAAATCTGCCCGCTCGGCCGGTAAATTGTTTTATCATAACAACAAGCTTTACCGCCCGTCGCAGGATTGCTCCGTCCGGTACGGCTATGCAACGGTGATCAACGAGGTGGTGACACTGAGTGAAAGCGAATACAAGGAGCGCAAGGTCTCTGTGATTGCACCCAATTGGGCCCAGGACATCGTGGCAACACATACATTTACTTTTGAGAAAGATCTTTCAATGATTGACGCCCTGATGCAAAAAAGAAAATAAAGCACATTTCAATTGCCCACCGCCTCTGTGCCAACTCGTATATAGTTACCTCTTTTTAAGTAAACGCATTGAGCGCAACCATTTTTCTTCTTTGCGCCAGAACCGGCGGCGGTAAGCCCCTTTGGTTTGTTGTGGATTCGAAGTGGTACCTGGCTTGTCCCGTTTGCCGTCTTCCGGAGCTGCCGGATGGTCTGGTGAAGGACTTCAATGTTGTTTCTGACCACCTGGATCTTCTCCGAACGACCGGTGCCTAATAATGCCAATAGCTCTGTCTGCAGCTGCAACTATTGTTTGGGGATGATTCTTTGCATGATT
>NZ_RBCI01000024.1 GCF_003628535.1 Flavisolibacter nicotianae | reverse complement strand
TGTCTTGGGCGCATTGCAGCCGCTGGATACCGTATAGATAATGTTGGTCGTTCCCGCTTTCAACGCCGTCACCAATCCCGTTGTGGGATCCACACTGGCCACCGTGGCATCCGAACTGCTCCAACTGCCACCGGCATCACCGTTGCTTGTGAAGGTCGCCGTGCCACCAATGCACAGCGGCGTGGTGCCGCTCACCGTTCCCGCATTGGCATCGGGTGAAACCGTCACCGACGAAGAAGATACACTGACACAGCCTGCGGTTGTCTCTGCATTTGCTGTAATCACATCACCGGCAACCAGGCCGGAAACAGAAAGCGTCCAGGCGCCGTTACTCACCGTCGCCGTGCCCAATAGCGTATTCCCCTTTGACACGTTGATCGCTGTTCCATCAGCTTCGGCACTGGTTCCGCTAATACTGGTTGCACCTGCACAAATGGGCGATGAAATTGTCGGCGCACCGGGTTGAACACAACAGGCCGAAACGACAATGGATCTTTGTTTCGAACTGGTCGCCGTTGGATTATCATCCGTTACAGTCAACGTAACCGTGTAAGTACCGGGACCAGCACCTGCCTGTGAAAAATCAAAACTTGGCGTGGCGCCTGACATTGTTCCCACCTGCACATTTGAACTGTTTGTAATGGTCCAGCTAAATGCACCGGAAGGATAAGGTGTTGTGCCGCCTGTCGTTCCTGAAGTTGCGTCCAGCGCATCAAACGCAACCGTTTGTGCTGATTTACCCGACGGACAGGAAGCGGTGTATGCGAAATTGGCGCTTAATGGTGTGACAATAACGATCTCTTCACCATTTCCATAAAATTTACATTTCGGGTCGATGGAGCTGCAATCCGAAGCTGTAATGGTACCATCTGCCTGCAAACGAGTGCAGATATCGGGCGGGAAGGGCGACCTGGTCGGATCCTGGTTATCCCAGGCCGTATAAACATTTCTTAACTGGATGCTTTGTCCACAGTTCCAGACGATCGTTGTGCCGTCCAGGTACGTGTCGACATAACTTGTATGCAATCCCTGGGCAAACTCCCCGGAAAAGCATTTTGCAATCCGCCCGGACTTTGATCCGCCGATATAAACATCGGCGACGATAATGAAGCCGTACCGTGTTTGCGAGGTCACATTAAAGGTCAGTTTCATACTGACGTTATACGACCCGCCACTGCAGGTGGTAGGCAAGGCCGAGTGGTCGACAGCATTGACCAGTTCAACGGCGTTGTTTTCAATTTTAATGTCTTGCGAATTACAGTTTCCTGTCGGACAGGGTACCTGGCTTTTCGCTGTGCCGGCGAACACTATACCCAAAATCAAAAAGGGTATGAACTTCCCGACGGCATATCGTTTTGTGAGCTTCGAGATTGCGTTGCCCACGTCCATGCAAACCGCAGCGATCTGTCTGGGTAGCAAAGTAGAATTGGTGTTCATAATTTGCGTTTAATTTTAAGAGTAGAGGAATAAGATGGCTTATGATCAAAAAAGTATTACCCATATTTATCAGGGTACAAATAGAGCGGATGTGATTTATTGGCTTTCGGTATAAACATTGTCTCATTTTGCAGACTGGCTGTATTTCAGGTTTTCGGCCCTGGTTCATCCAACCAGAAGGAATCATTTGCATAGGGAGGGAGAGAAATCACGCGGACCAGGTGTTGCCTGTCGCTCTTTCCACCAAACTGGAAAGACATGTATGACGTCAGGTTTGCGTCGCAAAACCATTACCGCTCATTTGCACAAGTGCATTCAGAAAAACAGATGTATCGTTGTCGAATTCAGTTAGCCTTACAGAGGATTGATGAACGATTGTTTTCGTGGGGTTCAGAACGCAGTGGGAAACATTTCTTTATGAAAAAGAAACACAGTGACAAAGATGACGGGAAACGCCATCGCAACAAATAGCATAAACATGTTATTTTTCTACGACCGGAAACGGGCAGCGATTTCGGCCCGGGAACGCACATTCAGTTTCGTGTAAATTTTTCGGATGTGGGAGTTGATGGTATCGATGGAGATGAAACACTTGGCCGCAATCTCTTTGTAGGAAAGGCCATCCATGAGCAGCAGTAAAATTTCCTGTTCACGCCTGGTGAGATGATAATCTTCCAGCCTCGGTGCGCTTTTGACCGGCTGCTGAAAATACGTCAAAATCTTGCGGGCAACCTGGCCGTTCATCACTCCTTCGCCCCGGTAAACGCTGTGAATTGCTTCGAGGATTTTTTTGGGAGAGTCTTTTTTCAACAGGTAACCGATCGCCCCTGCTTTCAGGGAATCAAAAATTTTTTCCTCGTCTTCAAAAACAGTCAGCATGAAGATATGCAGGAATGGCAATGCTTTTTTCAGAAAGCGAACGCCATCGATCCCCGAATCCTGTCCCAGGTTGATATCCATGATAACCACATCCGGTGCCACCTTCACCAAAGCCGGGAGATCGGCAAGGCTGCTTCCTGCAAACACAACGGCAATCCCCTGCTCTTTTTGCAGGTAGGTAATCAGGGCATTTTTATACGTTGCATTGTCTTCAATTATGCTTACGGATATCATGGCAATAAAGGTATCTTCTCCTTTCCCCAAAAGCAATACCCTGTCTTCGTCCCTCTCAGACCGGAATGCACACGTCGACGCGGCTGCCTTTGCCCGCCGCAGAGCTGATCTCCATACGGCCCTTCAGCTTACGGGTCCGTTCCTGCATGGACAAAAGCCCGTTGCGCCGTTGCTTCTCTCCATCCGGGTGGAAGCCTTTGCCATCATCGGTGACGGTAAGGCAGAGTCGCGAATTCCGGAACAGCAACTGAACAATGCAGTTTTGGCCGTTGGCATGCTTGGCGACATTGTTGACCATCTCTTTGAAAAGAAGGTAAAGATGCCGCTTGGTCAGAAGGTCCAGCCGGAGGTGCAGCAGTTTGGGATCCGTTTGAAACTGGCACTGGACCCGGGCGGCTTTTAGCAGGGGCACCGCATAGTTCTTCATGCGGTCGATAAACTGCCCGGTAGAGTCGTTTCGTGGATTGATGCTCCACACCAGGTCGTCGAGACTATTGATGACATGGTTCACATTTTCCCTGATGTAGTGTAGGTAGCCGGTGTTGTTTTCTTCGCTTTGGGCCAGGTCAACATAAAAATTGACACTGCTGAGGGTAGCGCCAATGTCGTCGTGCAAGTCGTTGGAGATATCGCGGCGCATCAGCTCCAGCCGCAATTTCTGGTTGATCCGGTTGCGGATGACCAAATAGCCAATGCCTACGGCAGCCATGTTCAACAGCACCAGAAACCACGCGGTTTGCCACCAGGGCTTCTGAATTGCAAAAGGGAAACGGATGACCTGCGCCTGTTGCAGGCCTTTGTTGTCGACCACATAAAAATCAAATTCATAATCGCCGGCGGGCAGGGCAGAATACCGAATCATCCGTTCGCCGGGATAGGTAGCCCGCCACGCATTGTCCGAACCGGCTAACCGGTAGCGGAACGACACGGATTCGGGGTCGTAAAAAGCCGGCGACGAAAAGAAAAATTGTACATCGTTCGATTGATTCGGGAGGCTGACATTGGAAGTTGTCAAGGTATCCCTGCCGTTGACAATGACATAATCCAAAAATCCCCTTGGACTGGTTTTTTGCGCAGCCAACTGGAACGGCACTTTGTATACGCCATTTGCCGTGGCAATGTAGCCCACGTCGCCACTCTCGGCTACATCAAGCACGTTGGCGCCTTCAATCTTGGGCAGATCGATATTTTGCAAAATGCGGCCCGTATGAATATCCAGCACCTGGATACCGCTGCGTTCGAAAAGCCAGAGGTGATCTTCGGTCAGTTTTACCCGGATAATGGTATTGGAGGCAAGGGCATTGGCGGCCGTATAATGCTGCACATTTTTCCCCTCTATCATCCAGAGCCCGTCGTCGATGGTCGATACATAGAGCCTTGCCTGTTTATACGCAACGGAGGTGGCAAACACTTCCCTGCCGTCAATCAAAACCGGCTTTGCCGTTTTGTGATTGACCTCGTATAGGCCATTTTTGGTGGCGGCGTAAACAACAGCACGCAACGAGTCAAAGCGAACAGACCGTGTGCGCTGCGGGATCAGCAGGTAAGCCGTCGCCGCGGTATCGGTCCAGTTGACAAACGGATATTGTTTTTGCTTTTCCTGCAGCCATTCCCGCCTGTTGGTTGCACCGGTCAGGTAAGGCATGAGGTAGAGTCCCGTGGCGGTGGCCACATAAAAACTGCTGCCGTCAAAATCCACATCCAGTATCGCTTTCAGCGAAATCGGGGCCTGGATTTTTTTCTCCTTCGCATTCACGATATACGTATCGGTAGAGGATCCAACGATAAAAAGATCATTGGTGACGTAACGGATAAAATCAATGGATCCAAGACCGTTGAAGAGTTCATGTTTCCAGTCGAACCGCGATGAGTCGGTTTTGAAACGAAACAGGCTGCCTTTTTGCGTTCCGGCAAAAAAATAACCCGCGTTTGCGTTGAGCGAACGGATATAGCTGTTTTCACCGATCTGGAAAAACGTTCGCCGCCAGAGACCGGGCCGGTAACTGACCAGCAGGCCACCGCGGCGGCTGCCAAACCACGTGTTTCCTTCGCTGTCGCAAACGGCATCCATCAAATCGTAATTCTCGACCGTTGCGCCGGTAGCAAGGTTTACGCTTTGGTTACGGGTATGCACCCAGGGCCCGGGATTAACCGACACCGCATCGATGAAATCGTGGTATTCTGTGCCGGCTAAAAAACGCAGGCGACCATTCTCCCATTTCAACTTGAACAAAACCCCCGAAGGGTTGGCAACCAAATACAGGGTATCGTTGCAGGTCCCTGGTTGCAGTGTCAGGAAATTATCGGCCGGGAACCGGAATGCGGATGCCACGGCGGTTCGCAGCAGGAGGCCATGGCTGTAGGTATACCAATCCTGGCCATCGAACACGATGGCTTTGTCGCGAAAGACAGCCAGCGATACAAGGGAAACCGGCGAGACCTGGCGGAAGGGTAAAAGACGGGTGGTAAAATTTTCCGTGTTGCAGACATAGAGGCCTTTGTAGCTGGTAATAAGCAGTTCGTTGCCGAACAGGGCCATCTTAGGGTTTTGATTTTCTTTTTTGTAATCGTAGCTCTCCAGCCGGTGAACAATCCCCCTTTCAATGTAAAAAACCTGCCCGCTGAAATTGTGGTACCAGATGCGGCCATGTCCATCTTCGGCGATATCGGCCGTTGGCAGGCTGATTTGGTCGGGATGGGAATAGCTGGTGAAATTGAGGCCATCGTAGCGGCTGATGCCCAGCCCGTGTGCAATCCATAAATAACCGTTTTTATCAACGTGCAGGTCATTGAGTTCGTTGGTCGGCAAGCCATTGACCCGCTCAGGATGCAACTGGGAAAAAGCCTCCCGTGAAAGCAGAAAGAGCACCGCTAGTAAAACGAATCTCATCAAGACAGTTGTCTTCCGAATATAAGCGATATTCGAAGGACCAACAATAGCTTTTTCTTCTATGTTTCTGCAGATGATTTGCCGGCATTGGACCGACAGTATCTCCTTCAGCGCGGTCCGGGTAAAAAGATTTATTTTGGCAGCATGAGAAAAGTGGTTGTCTTGCTGCTCATTTTGCTTGTCATTGGTCTTGGCTTTTTTTCTTTCATTATTCCGGCCAGTATTTCAATAAAAGAAGAAAACCGTATCGCGGTTAACTCAAAAGCTTTTACCCGGGTTTTCCTCCACGAAGGCCCCGATTTTTCATGGCTGGCTGTCGGCCGCCGAAGTGCGTTACCGGCCGGCAGTTTCACCTACAAAGGCAATGACTATTTCCTTCTGGAAAAAAGAGCCACCTCGCTGCTCTACTCCATCCGGCACGAAAACGACTCGCTGGTGGCCGAACTGGTGATCATTCCGTTCAGCTCCGATTCGGTAGCGCTGTCGTTCATTGGCAGTACAAAAACAGGATGGAACCCGGTCTCCCGCCTGCAAAAAGGCCGCTGGGCCAAACAGGTCGCTGCCGACATGAAAACACTGCTGCAAACATTGCGATCGTTTTATGCCGATGAAAAAAATATTTACGGGTTCACCATCCAGCGGGAGTTGGTCGTGGACACCGCACTGGTTTCCACATCGGAAAGGTCAAAAGGCCAACCGTCGATAACGAACATTTACGGCATGATTGACCGCCTGAAATCATTTGCGCAAAAAAACAATGCAGCGCCCACCGGCCTGCCCATGGTGAATGTGACAACAACGGCCGATAGCCTCTATTTGACAAGGGTGGCCCTGCCGCTGAACAAGCGGCTGAAAAGTGAAGGCGATATCCAGTCGAAATGGATGATGGGCAATGGCAATATCCTCGCAACGGAAGTAAAAGGCGGACCTTCCAGAATCCAACAGGCTTTTACGGCACTGGAACACTACACAAGCGACCACCAATGGGCAACTGCCGCCATCCCGTTTCAATCGCTGGTAACGGACAGGAGAAATGAGCCGGATACAAACAAATGGGTAACGAAGGTCTTCTGGCCGGTGATGTAGCCTTCACCTCAAACAGTTCCGCGAAAGCTCTTTCTGCCGGTAGTCATATCCAAATTCCTGTACCGGCATTTTCATTTCAATTGGCTGCAGTGTATCTTTTGAAAGAGTGCGCCTGTCAGCGCATTCATTCAGGCCTTCACACGAACAGTTATTGAAACCGTCTATCGCTTTTGGAATGGCTGAAACGCAATCACCCTTGTGCTGTCGTTATTCCGGGCCAGCAGGTATGCCTGCTGCTGACCAATCCTGACAGGCTGAATATGCCTCACCTGTCCTTTTACCGACAAACCGTTTAAGGTGCTGCAACGAAACTTACCGCCGCCCTGGTTGATGAGCAGCGTGCCGTAATCGGCATCGTAGCGTCCCATCTCAATATTGCTGTCGTAGTAATTTCCCATGAGCAATATATCGGGTCTGCTATCGCCGTTGGCATTCACCACAGCCGCGTCTTTAAAGCAGGTGAATTGTGCCTCCGCCGGCAGGGCCGTTGTTTCAAACTGGAGGTTACCGCGGTTGTGCAAAACGGCATTGGCAAAATAATCGGCCGTAAACACCGAGGCCTCTTTTAATTTTTCTTCGCCAAAGATGTCACTGAGCGATGCCCTGGCCAGGTCCTCGGCATACAAAAACTTCTTGCGCAAAACGGGCAGTTGCTTTTCCAGTTCGGCCTTGCTGGCAAACGGGATTTCTTTTCCGGCCACGTAGTAGGTCAGCACCTGTTCTTTCCGGCCATTGCCATCAAAATCATTGTAATAAAGCCGCACCGGCTCTTCGGCCGAGGCTTTCAGTCGGCTGTTCAGGCCCAGGTTGCCGGCAATGAGATCAATGTTGCCGTCACCGTCCACATCGCAGGGAAGCAGGACGTTCCACCAGCCTTTTTTATCACTCAGGACTTTTTTGGTGAAACTCCCCTTGTTGTTGATGAATGCCGTGGGACTGCCCCACTCCAACGACAACAAAAGATCCTGGTCGCCGTCCTTGTCGATGTCAAACCAAAGCGCATTGGTCACCATTCCCGCCTGCGCCAGGTCTTTTGCATACTGTGCCGTGACATCTGTGAACGTGCCATTCCGGTTGTTGCGCAGCAGGTAGGATTGCGGGATCTGTCCATAGCCCCAGGGCACTGTTCTTCCACCGATGAACAGGTCTTCGTAACCATCGCCGGTAAAATCAGATGCCACCACGCAGGAAGCCGTGAGAAAAAGATTGCCAAACGGGTTGGGCAACCGGGATAAATTCCCATTGCCGTCGTTGAGGTAAGCCCTTGGCGTATTGTGCCGGTCTTCACCATAAAATTCATTACCGCCACTGGCCACCACCAGGTCGGGTGCGCCGTCCCTGTTGATATCGGTCCAGCAGGCGCCGGTGTCTTCGTAGCTGCTGTCGGCATCCAGAACCGGTTGTTTCGACACAAGAAAAGCACCGGAACGCTGTTGCAGGAACACAGCGCTTTTCTGGTCTCTTGCGCCCCCTATAAACACATCGTCCAGGCCATCCCTGTTGATATCGCCAACGGCAATTGCCGGACCTTCGGTAGACGTTTCGTGCGGGATGAGCGGTTCTCGGTCAAACTCCACAAAACGGTTTTCCTGGTGCAGGTAATTGATGGCCGTTTGTGCCGTGATATCTACTGCCTGCGCTGTCGGAACGGCTTGCCGGGCAAAAATGGAAAAATCAAATACAGGCAGGCCTTGCCGGTATTTGACCGTTATTGCGTTTTTATTTCCTGGAAGAGAAAGCCGCTGGTAGGTCCTGTCAGGCCAGACAAGCAGCAGCGAGTCAACTTTGGTGTTCTTCAACCCGATGTGCAGCGGG
Organism: Flavisolibacter nicotianae; assembly: GCF_003628535.1. Classification (GTDB taxonomy): domain Bacteria; phylum Bacteroidota; class Bacteroidia; order Chitinophagales; family Chitinophagaceae; genus Flavisolibacter; species Flavisolibacter nicotianae. The sequence continues at coordinate 2,218 of NZ_RBCI01000024.1, read as the reverse complement.
ACCTGCATGCTCGACAAAAAGCCTTTCACCGGGTAGTTCTCATAGGTTCTCGTTTCGCCACCACTGAACAAAATGGCTTTTGCACCAATGGCGTTCCTGTTTTGCGCCGGGCCCTGGAGGGTCAGTTCGATAAAGGTATGATTTGCGGTATCCGCTGTTTTGTTCTCATACAACATTGCCGGGTGGTCGATGTTATTCACCACGATGTCCAGGTCCCCGTCGCCATCGAGGTCGGCATAGACGGCCCCGTTCGAAAAAGTCGGCCCGTTGCCTTCCACCAGCGTTTCTTCGTCGGTGAACGACAGGTTGCCGTTGTTGCGGAAAAATTTATTCGGCAGTTTGATCTCGGGAAACTTCGTGATCAGCGAGAGATCCTTCCCCTGCATGTCGTTGTTGGTGATCTTCTGCTGCACTTCGCCGTTCGTTACAAAATTGACGTAATCGATGTCGTTCATCCGCTTCGGAATGCCGTTGGAGATGAAAAGGTCTTTCAAACCGTCGTTATCAAAATCCATCCACAGCGGGGCCCAACTCCAGTCGGTGGCTGCAATACCGGTGTACAGACCCACTTCACTAAACAGGCCGTTGCGCCGGTTGTACTGCAGGTTGTTGCGGGTAAACTGGTACGAATAGCCCATGCCGATCTTTTCGTGGAAAAGGTCATAGCTGTCCTCTCCCAGCGACCGCTTCAGGATGTAGGGATCAGCGGGGAGCATGTCCATCGAAATGATTTCCGGGTAGGCATCGTTGTTAATGTCGGCCACATCCACGCCCATGGAATACTGGCTCGTATGCATCAAACAGTTTTCACCATCTTCTTTGAACGTACCGTTTCGCTGGTTGATGTAGAGGTAATCGTTCTCGTGAAAATCATTCCCGATGTAAATATCCGGGTAGCCATCGAGGTTGATATCGGCTACGCAAATACCCAGGCCATAACTGATGGCTGTGCTATTAATGCCCGTTTCCCTGGTGACATCGGTAAAATGGCCCCCATCGTTGCGAAAGATCCGGTCGCCAGACAGGGGATCGTAGGTGCCCCTGAACACACTCCGCGGCCGGAAGTTGTTGTTCTGGTGAACGGAATGATTGAGCAAAAAAGCGTCAAGATCACCGTCGTTGTCGTAATCAAAAAACGCCGCCTGCGTGCTAAAGCCGGTGAAGTCAAGGCCGTATTGACTGGCCTTGTCGGTAAAACGGGGAACGCCATTTTTATCTACCCCTTCGTTGATGAGGAACTGGTTTTTGCTGTGCAGGGTTTCGTACTGGCCTACACGGCAAACATAAATATCGAGCAGGCCGTCGTTGTTGATATCAACGACCGATACACCGGTTGACCAGCCACCATCCTGCGGGATTGTGGCTTCTTTTGTAACATCTTTGAACTTCAGGCCGCCCTGGTTGAGATAAAGCCTGTTCTGCTGCTGGTTGGCGGCAAAAAAAAGGTCGATCTTTCCATCGTTGTTGAAGTCACCGGCACCCACGCCACTGCCGTTGTAGAAATACATGTACTTGAAAAGATTGAACTGCGGTGAGTACGTCAGGCTGTTGCTAAAATCCAGGCCTGTGCGCTTGCTGTCCAGCACTTCAAAAAGCGGGTATTCCGCTTTCTTTGCCTTACAGCCGCACACCACAAGGCCAACGGCACACAGAAAATACACTATCAGATTTCTTTCTTTCATGTTTCTACTTCAACCGGTACAGAACGGGTTTCTCATTGTTTTGTGTAACCAATAGAAATTTTTTATTACCAGAGGTTATCTCTTTGATGTCTTTTACTTCGCCCCTTGCATTCATCCCGGAAGCGGAATTGGGAACCCAGGTAAACGCTCCCTTTCCGTTGTTTAGCAACACATCCCCATAGCTGGCATCGAGCCGTCCAAACTGCGGCGGAAAGGTAAAGAGGTTGCCGCCAGTTACCAGGTCAACGGCGCCGTCGTTGTTGATGTCGGTGGCACAAATGGCGTTCAGGCTAGACAACTGTACCCGGACGGGAAGCGGTTGGACCGTAAATCCGCCTTTGCCGTTGTTGATGGCTACGATGGATGAACAGTAGTTAAACCGGTGAACGGCCGTACCTGCCAAAGCGTTTTGCCCGAAGAGATCCTGTATTGATTTTTTGGCGTAGTCGCTGTGTTTGAGGTTATCTTTTTTGAGGAAGGGGAACTGTTCGGTGATTTCGCGTTTGAGAAACACCGGCATGTCTTTCCCCGCCACC
>NZ_RBCI01000023.1 GCF_003628535.1 Flavisolibacter nicotianae | reverse complement strand
CAGCCCAATCTTCGTTTTGATTAACTTAGATTCAGTGTTCATATCTGACAGTTTTGGGGTTAACAATCAAGTGTCGTTACTTAAAGTTAATCCCGACTGTCAGATTAAATATTAACTTCTACATTTAACGGCCTAAGAGCTATTGCGGGCTGTTTTAATTCACTCGAATGAAAAAGCGGTGTTTTATTTGGACTTCTCACTTCCGTCTTGCATCTTTGTTAACATTCGTTAACATTCATTAACGATTATTAACGTTCATTTAGATGCTTGCTACCGTTCCCACAGGAGAACTGGAAATATCAATTGTCTTGCCTTTGTACCAGCCAAAGGGTGATTGGGCTGCGCAGTTTCTTGAAAACCAAAAGAAATTAAAGGCGTTGCTGCCACGATTTACCCTCTCCTACATCGCTGTGCATGATGGTCCGGTTGGTCCGGAACTAAAAAACGGGTTTGCATACATTCAGGCTTTCTGTCCGTATATTTTGTTTTATGCCTACGAGCAAAACAGGGGCAAAGGCTATGCCTTGCGCTATGGTGTGAGCAGAGCCACGGCACCTTTTACCGTGGTCATGGATTTCGACTTCCCTTTTGAATTGGAAAATATTCAGCAACTCATTGCAGAACTAGAAGCCGGTTCCGAAGTGGTGGCAGGAAGGCGGACCTCTCAGTACTTTGCCAGTTTGCCTTTCAAACGGAAAGTCATTTCCCGAAGTTGTTCTTTTTGCAACCAACTGTTTTTTGACCTGCCGGTAAACGACACACAAGCCGGTTTAAAAGGATTCAACCAAAATGGAAAGGCTGTGTTTTTGCAAACAGCGATTGACCAGTTTTTAGTGGACACCGAGTTTTTGCTCCGGGCAACTAAACGTGCGCTATCCATAAAGGTTATTGATCTTCACCTGCGAGCCCAGGTGTCTTTTTCCGATTTTAAATGCAAAGTCTTAAAAACGGAACTGCGAAATCTCTTTTCTTTATTGCGTCTCCAACGACGACTGCGAAAAGAAAAGCACGTCTCGTTCGGCCCATTACATTCTACCTCGATCAAAATGTCCAAAGCAAAATGAGCAACAAAACCCGGATGTCATGGACACGGAACGTTTTGTACAATGAGAAGTTGGGCTGGTCGCTCTGGTTTGGACTTTCTCTTTTTGCCGCTCTGCAGGCCATTGGCCTTCACGAGATCAACAACTTCCTGGTCTACCGCCACGTGTATGTTCACCTGATTCAACAGGTAAATTTATACCTCCCTTACCCGCAGGAGCACTACGATGTGAATTTGTACGGTCCTCTCTTTGGACTTGTGATTGCCCCGTTTAGCTGGCTGCCGGTAAATATGGGTGCGGTGCTTTGGGTTCTGTTCAATGTTTCTTTTCTGCTGTTTGCCATCTATCAACTGCCAATCCACCGGAAATGGAAAGCTGCGCTGGTCTTGTTGTGTGCACATGAACTAATGAACGCCAGTTCCTGGCTGCAGAGCAATGCCCTGATCTGCGGCTGTCTTCTTTTGGGTTTTGCCTACGTTCAACAGGCGAAAGAGGGACGTGCCCTTTTTTTTATCATGGCTGCGACATTCATTAAGCTGCTGGGGGTGGCTGGCTTTGCATTTTTCTTATTCAGCAACAAACCTTTTCGGTTTTTAGCATGGGCTGTTTTGTGGAGTTGCGTTTTTTTCGTGCTCCCGCTGTTGGTGGTTTCGTTTCCTTATTTAGTGCAATCTTACATAGACTGGTATGTTGCCATTCTGGCAAAACAGCAAAAGAATGACTCTTTGACGGCTCCAAACGTCTTGTACCAAAACGTGTCGGTTCTCGGCATGGTGCGGCGCATTTTTTACTTGCCGAAAATGAATGACCTTTTCGTTTTACTGCCGGCGTTTGCGTCGTTTTTAAGCCAGTTCCTTCCTGTTAGGGATTATAAAGATTTGCGCTATCGGCTTTACATCTTGTGCTCTGTGCTTTTAAGCACGGTCATTTTTAACTCAAGTTCTGAATCGCCAACATACATCGTTGCCATGCCAGGTCTTTGCCTCTGGTATTTGCTGCAACCCAAGACAAAGGCGGTGAACATCTTTTTTGGCGTGGTTTTTTTCTTGACAACCTTTTCATATTCCGATTTGTTGACACCGTGGTTTCGGGAACATGTGGCAAAACCTTTTTCTGTAAAGGCATTTCCTTCATTTGTCGTATGGATAGTCATTTTAGTGCAAATTCATAAAAAACAGTTTTTAAAAGCACTTTATCCCTTTCAGCTTGTGCTGTAATTGATGTATGAGTAAAGACCGGAAAATACTTTTAAGTTTTGATGTTGAAGAATTTGACTTGCCTTTGGAATATGGGCAGGCAATCTGTGTTGAACGACAATTGCAAGTCGGCTATGAAGGACTATTGGAATTGATGCCGTTACTACAGCAGCCTTTTGTAACAACAACCCTTTTTACGACTGCTTTTTTTGCGGTTTCTTATCCTGATACGGTGCAGGAATTGGCTTCTGGTCATGAGATTGCTTCACATGCCTTTTATCATTCATCCTTCTGCGAACAGGATTTGCGCACCTCAAGGGAGACCCTGGAAACAATCACAGGGCAACAGGTTTATGGCTTACGGATGCCGCGCATGAAGCATGTGCAGCCCGATGAGGTGAAGAGGGCAGGCTATCAGTACAACTCTTCCATCAACCCGACTTGGCTACCAGGCCGTTATAACAACACAAAGTTTCCACGTAAGCCCTTTGAAGAGCAAGGCATCCTACAGGTTCCTGTTTCAGTCACTCCACGCCTTCGAATACCGCTGTTCTGGCTTGCGTTTAAAAACCTGCCATATCACCTATTCCTGCGGCTTGCTCTTTCTACGTTGAAAAAAGACAATTATTTGCTGCTGTATTTCCATCCCTGGGAGTGGGCTGATTTGTCTGCTTTTTCCGCTTTGCCGGTTTATGTAAAGAAGGGAGGCAGGAGAGTGTTATACGAAAAGATAAAACGCTTGCTGTACGATCTTTCAAATGAAGGGGATTTCTGTACCATTGACAAGTTTAGTAAAACCTGCGTTCAACAACCATAGCAAGTACACCGTAAGCCTGTCAAGGATTAAATTAAAAAAAACGGGCAATTGACGTCTGGACCAGGTGTCGGCACTTCTATTTACACCGACTTCCGTTCTTCTTTCTTTTCGGATGGTTTCATGTGTGCGTTGCTGCAAGGGTAACTTTTGCAACTGTTTCCTTTCATTTTGGCCTCCATAACGACCTGAACAACAAAAATGTGCTAAAATGGAGAACTCCTCACAAAGAAGGGTTCCGTATTGCAGACGGTCTGCTGTTTCGAATGGTACGGGCAAGAGTTGTTTTTAAATGGGTTGTAAGGGTGAAATGTTGTTTGAAAAGAGACGTCCTACTACATGGGACGCCTCATAAAAGCATAAAAGAAAACGATAGTTTGCAAAAACAAAGCCGCACCATTTTCTGGTGGCAAGATGTCTTTAAGGCGGCACGCCAGGCGAGGTTCTGCTTTACAGTCGTTCAGTTCTGGCAATTCATAAATCTCTACCGTTGAAGTTCAACAGTTTAGGTTACGTCTCTTGCCGACTGAACTTATCCACAATTTTTCAGTTGTTGAACGGCAATGGTTACCTTCCGGCTTCCAAAACTATCCGCTATGATTACTTTTCGTGTGCTTGTGGTTGATGATGATCCTGATGATCGGGACTTATTAAGGGAAGCGCTCGAAGAGGCCGGCATTGAGCCTATTCTCTCTTTAGCGTATGCGCATGAGGTGTTTTCCTATTTGCAGGGTGTGGAGCAGGATGAGGATTTACCCGTTTTAATCGTAACGGATTTGAATATGCAGGGTATTTCCGGGCTTGAACTGCTCTGTGCCTTAAAAGGAATGCAGCGCTACCAGCATATCGCCGTGGTGGTGTATTCCACATCTTCACATGCGATGGATGTTCGAAACTGCCTGACAAGCGGGGCGTCAGAATACATCACTAAGCCAAACAGCATCTCCGGTTTCCCGGCAGTGACGGCAAAACTCAAAGAATTTGTTTACTGATTAGGACATTAATATTTCCCTGCGCGTTGATAGAAGAACGGCAATGAAGAACCAAAAAGAATAAACCCTTTCCAATGTGGAAAGGGTTTTTCCATGACAGGTGATTTGCTGTCATCAAAAAGGTTAGCGAAGACGTTGTGTACAGGGACGCAAGCCTTGCGATAGAGGATGCAAACGCTGCACCAATATTTCAAGTTGTCGGATTATTTCGAATGGCCTGCTCGGCAGGATGACCCATTCCACCTCTGTGCAGGAGTTTGGAAATTGCAATCAGCCGCTTTCGCTCCTCCTGTACATCCTGCCAAGCTGCCCCGTTGAGCAGGGCATTGGACAAGGCCTGCATGTGCCGGTCGTAAAGTGCACTTAGGGTCGCCACGTCCAGGTTTTCCAATTCTCTTTCCATCATCACACCTACGTTTTCTGTACAACACTTACAACTTTTTGTAAGCGGTTCTCCTTCTTTTTTGACAAAAGTTGTGCCTGTACAATAAGGGTTGAAAAACAGTGGAAAACTAAGGAGGTTGGGGGAAAGCAAAAGCCCCAACTGAAAAGCAGGGGCGCAACCAAAACTAACTGCTTATGAGTGCCGTAAATTTATGGGTTATCCCTCAACTCAGCAATACACCAGTGACGTTTAATTGTCACATTTGAAGGCTTGGCTCTTCCTTGCCGGTAGAGGAAATTGCAAGGAATTGTTGATGAGTTTGGCAAGAGAACACGCAGTGGATTTCTTCTATATTACCGACTACCGTTTACCTTGCTTTAGGCATTCAGATTGCATGATTGGATGTTCAATCTCGAACCGATGACGCTACACCAGTTCCGTTCCCTTTCCGAAGACGTGCAACGAAGAATAATCCAACAAAACGGTGTTTTTCTGCTTGGTCGAACAGGCGTAGGGATCACTGCCAAATTATATCAACTCAATGGCTTTTATGTGGAAATGTTCTGGGATGAGAAGATGGCGGAGGTGGTGCATCTTGTTTCTTTTGACGACCCTGCAAAACTGGAGAATTATTTTCACCTGGTGCTCGTCTCTGAACTACAGGCATTACTAAGGCTGTAGAGAAACAGTTGTTTTACATCAAGAATTTATTTCAAAATAGATTGGATAGGCGCAGTACCCTTAATCAGTAAGTTTTTGTGTGGGTTGAATTGTTGCCTATCCTTTTTATGGCAGATGTCTCAATCATCCAATTGAATTGTGCAAACGATTTCCCAAAGTACAGGCTGCGTAAAGACGTGAATGTAAAAATTCAAGGGAATTTACTTTTGGAGCGGTAATTGATAATTCTACACTGGTTTTTCATAGGATATTGGATTTTACACGAGGCTGCATTTCCATGCAGCCTTTTTGTTTACCTAGAATATTTTACAAAAGGAAACAATTGTGCGAAATGGCTATTCCATCTCATTTAAAGCTACCATACCCCTTCGCTATTTTTTCTCAACCAAATAACAACCAAAATATTGTAAAAATTCCTGCACTCCCAAGCTGTAAAAATCCGTCAAGTTAACTTTGCGCCGGTATTACCTAACAAGCACACCAATCCATGAAAAGCAGCTATACCATCCTCTATGTAGACGATGACCGCGATGACCTAATGCTCATCGCTGACGCCTTTGAAAAATACACTGAACACCTTACAGTCGTTCATGCCTACAACGGCATTGAAGGACTTTCTGCCCTGAAAAAGATGAACGAAACAGATTCCCTGCCTTGCTTGGTAATTTTGGACATCAACATGCCCAGAATGGATGGCAAGGAAATGCTGAGAAGGCTTCGCAGCCACAGCGATTTTAAATACCTACCGGTGATCCTGTTCAGTACGTCCAACAGCTCAAAAGATAAACTGTTTGCAGAAGAACATCACGCTGATTTCATCACCAAACCGGTGAACTTTTCCAACATACAGTCGTTGGTTGCAGAATTTGTCAGCCGGTGCAAATTAGAGTTGGTTAAATGAACTGAATAGAAGGAGGCGCCCTCTGCAGCTTTCACTTCCCAAAATAGAAATGGTTACCTTCCCAATTGTTTCATTCATCGAAACGGAGCCAGGTAACCTTTTTTGCTGGTTTTATTTTTGCGTAATCGTTAGACACTCTTAACCAGTTTGTTATCTTTAAATGAACGCTACACCCAATTCCAATCCTGCAGGCAACCGCACAGCCGGAAATGAACCATTGCATTCCGGTAAGGGCCGAAAAAGTGTAGAAGAACACGAAGAGCTTTTGCGCATTGCCCTTGAAGGTGGCGACCTGGGCTATTACGATTATTACCCGCAAACCGGCGAATTAATTTGGTCGGCCCGGACCAAAGCCATGTTTGGCCTACCACCAGAGGCCGAAGTCGATTATAATATCTATGTAAAAGGACTTCATCCAGAGGATAAGCAGCGGAGTGATGCAGCCGTGCAAAAAGCCATGCAACCGGAAAGTGGTGGCTTGTACGAAAATGAATACCGGACAATTGGCATTACAGACGGCAAGACCCGGTGGATTCGGTCAAAAGGAAGGCTTTATTTCGATGAGGCCGGAAAGGCCATTCGTTTTTCTGGCATTACCCAAGACATCACGGAGCGAAAAAATGCAGAAGAGCGACTTGCCGACAGCGAAAAGCGCTACCGCCAAATTTTTGAGGGCACACCGGTTTCTATTTGGGAAAAAGACTTCTCCAAAGTTGTTATTGAACTGCAACGGCTGAAGGAAAAGCATGGAGCCACTCTCTATTCCTATTTGCACCAAAACAGGGATGAAGTTCACCGTTTGATGTCATTGGTAAAAATCAAAGACACCAACGAGGCATCGCTCAAGATGTTTGATGCCGAGAAAAAAGAAGACTTGCTGAAAGGTCTTGCAGTTCTTTTCACGCCTGAAACCCTTCCCGTTTTTACCAATGAACTGTTGGCTATCGCAAACCGGCAGGAAGACTTTGAAAGTGAATATCCGCTTCAAACGCTGAAAGGCAGGAAAATCTGGTGTTTGGTAAAAACCAGGTTGCCACAAAACGATGACTATAGCCGTGTGCTGGTTTCCCGTTTCGACATTACGGACCGCAAGAAAGCCGAAGAGAGTCTTAAGGAAAGTGAGGCTTTTAACCGCACCATACTGGAAAACAGTCCTGATTGCATTAAGATATTGAATGCTGAAGGCCGCCTGCAGTTCATCAATGTAAACGGCCAGGAGCATTTGGAATTGGATGACTTTGCCCAAGTTGCTAGCAAATGCTGGTGGGAGCTTTGGGATGTAAAAAACGAAGAGAAAGTGAAGGCTGCCATCCAAAAAGCCATGAATGGTGAAAAAGCGCAGTTTCAAGGGGCTGCTCTAACAGCCAAAGGCACGCTTAAATGGTGGGACGTTGTCGTTTCACCCGTTATTGAACAAAACAATAGTGAAAAGCCAAAGCGGCTGATTGCCGTTTCCAGAGACGTTACCAACCAAAAACAAGCGGAAGAATCCATCCGCAGGAGTGAGGAACGTTTCCGGGGCACATTTGACAACGTCGCCGTCGGCATTGCGCATGTGGGTCTGAATGGCAAATGGCTGATGGTAAATGAACGCTTGTGCCAGATTGTAGGGTACACAAAAAAGGAATTGCTGTCGAAAACATTCCAAGATATCACCTACCCTGAAGACCTGGAAACCGACCTGCAATTGCTGCAGCAATTGCAGGAGGGCACCATTGAGACCTACTCAATGGAGAAACGCTACTTTCACAAAAGCGGTTCATTGGTTTGGATAACCCTGACTGTCTCGCTGCTGCGGGACGGCAGTGGTGCACCGAACTATCAGATTGCCGTTATCCAGGACATTACCTTGCGCAAGCAAGCTGAAGATGCACTGAAAGAAAGTGAAGACCGCTTTCGCGCCCTTGCTGAAACCTTGGAACACGTTGTTGACGAACGAACCGAGGCACTGCAGCGTTCCAACGAAGACCTGCAGCAGTTTGCCCACGTAGCCAGTCATGATCTGAAGGAACCCGTGCGCAAAATCAGAACCTTCAGCGACCGCCTGCACACTGAGTTCGAAGGCATCTTACCGGAAAGAGCAAAGCTTTACCTGTCCAAAATAGAAACGTCTGCAGAACGCATCTACGCTATGATCAATGGTGTGCTGCTGTATTCTTCTCTTGATGCCGACGATCAGGTTTTTGAAGAAGTAGATCTCGCAAAAATCATCGGTGAGATCGCTACCGATCTGGAGGTACTCATTTCCGAAAAATGCGCCGTGCTACACCGAAAGCAGTTACCTCATGTAAAGGGCTCGCCGGTACTGCTCTATCAGCTTTTTTACAACCTAATCAACAACTCGCTCAAATTCGCCAAGCCATCTGTTGCGCCTGAAATTTCCATTAAGGCCGAAGAAATTGGAAACAAAAAATATTGGAAAGTAATCGTTGAGGACAACGGCATTGGCTTCAGTCAAGAGGAAGCGACACACATTTTTCAAACGTTTACCCGCCTGCATGCAAAAGACAAATACGAAGGAACGGGTTTGGGCTTGGCTTTGTGTAAAAAGATTGTGGAGCGACACAGTGGCAGCATTGAAGCGGAAGGGATTGAAGGTAGAGGTTCAAAATTTACCGTTACTTTGCCTGCCTAAATTCAATACCATGAAAAACGGCCCGATACTTATTATTGATGATGACGAAGATGACCGCGAGCTCATTAGCGAGATTCTTGAAAGCATAAGTGTACCCAACAAGCTGCTTACGTTCAGCAACGGCAAAGAAGCTCTTACCTACCTAAAGGAATTAGAAGGTGGCAATGAAACGCAGCCTTTTTTAATCCTCTGCGACATCAATATGCCGGTAATGAACGGCTTGGAACTGCGGCGCCAGATCAACGAAAGCAAAGAGCTTATTGAGCGCAGCATTCCATTTGTGTATTTAACTACGACCGCCACCAAAGCAAACCTAGCCGAAGCTTATGAGATGAGCGTTCAGGGCTTTTTTGAAAAAGATTACCGCGTCCAAAACCTCACGCAGACCTTACAAAGGGTTTACGATTATTGGCAGCACTGCAAGCACCCGAATAACTAACCAAACGAAGTTTTCAGACGCTCTTTGTTTACAAGTCGCCTTTCCGTTTGGCGGCCGCCTCACAAAATGACTGTGCATGTTGCTTCATGCCCTGCATAGTCAAGCCTTTTGTAAAGCAAAGGTCTGCGCCCTTACATTGCAACTCTTCTGCTTTGGCAGCCGTAATATGTGAAGAATAAATCCCAAGAGCTGTTTTGTCGTAAGCATGGTCGGCCCGGAGAATTTGCACAGCCTCTGCTCCCTTCATGCCTGGCGCCTGATGATCCAGTACAATGAGGTCTGGCTTTGGCTGGTTTTTTTCCTTTAACCCTTCCAAAAGTTCAGTCACGCTGTGATACATCAAAATTTCTTTGGCGCAATCTACCATTGCAAAGGCATCTTGCAAGTTTTCCAAATCATCGTCATCGTCGTCCACGATATACACACGATATTTTTCCATTTTTCACCTCTTCCTTACTCCTTTCTCATCAAATAGTATTCTCAAATTGGCAGCGTAATCAAGTTTAAACAAAAAACCACGAATAAGAGTTCTCTTTAGAAGAAATGCTGATAAAAAATAGGCTGATTGGTCATTTTCCTTAAAAAGAAGGGAGAAAAGCAGTGAAAAGGTGGTGAAAAATTTTCACGGTGTCTACACAATTTTGAAACGAGCTAAGCAGCAAAACCTTGTTTTTCGAGCAAGGAGCCGACTTCCCTTGCAAGTTGGGTTTCTCGTTTTTGGCCTTTGTCCAGCCAAAGGATGCTACCTGAATCGGCTACTGTTTTTTCAAGGTTCAAAGGAACATAGGAAATTTGCAGCAAGTAATTGTTGCCTTCCCGTGTGCCAGCCACCTTTTTGCCAAAATAATCCAGTGTGAAGTCTAGCTTTTCCACGATGGCAAAGGTTCAACCACCATGCCGCAAAAACCACAAGAATTATTAAAAAGCAAAACAAACGGCCCTTCAAATGAAGGGCCGTATTCTATTTCCACATGCTGCTGTTTATGCAACAGAGAAACACGGATCTGTTTTCATTTTCAGGAAATCATCCCTAAAGGTGTAAAATATGATAAAGCTGCTTTTTTTAAGAAGGTACAAGCATCGTACCGTACTAACCTGAAAAGGGGGTTTTTATTTCGCATTCGGCCTTCGGCTCACCAAAAGCAACGCCACGCCGCCTACTACAGCGATACCACCGGCAAACCACGGCCGGGTAATGGTTTTGTTCTCCGTAGTACTGATGTCAACTTTATCGGTATCCAGCACTTTTTTCTTTGTTTGAAAGCGAAAGCCACCCGTTATCGTCATCGCAACACCAAGCAAAATGAGCAAAATACCGGCGATACGCATACAAATGGTTTACTCTTTTTCACGACTTGCCTGGTAGTTGATACCGCTTTCGGCGATTTGCGTGAGCAGCAGGTCGGCCCCTTTTTCTTCTTCCAGCGTTTGGCCCAGGAGGTCTTTTGCCTCGCCATAGCCAAGGGTTTTTGCCAGTTGCGCCAGCCCGCCATAAGTCGCTATTTCATAGTGCTCCGCTTTTTGGGCGGCGAAGACGATGCCCACGTCTCGCTGTGCACTGCCTTCATCGGTTTCATCAACAATGTCTTCGCCTTCTTCAAAAATGCCTGCCATTGCCGGGCATTTTTTGGCTTCGGCTTTTTCACCTATCAGTGCAAACACTTTTTCAAGCCGCTCGACATGCGTTTTTGTTTGCGAAAGGTGATTAGCTAAGGCATCTTTCAGTTGTTGGGTGGTAGCGGCATCAGCTAACTTGGGCAGCTTTTTCACGAACTTTCTTTCAGCCCAGTATATGTCCTGCAACTGCTCTATAAAAAATGCTTTCAGCTTTGAATTCGTTGCAGTGTTAAGAGGTGCAGTTTCCATACAAAATTGTTTGACAAGAACTTTCTTAAAAGATGATGCCAAAGCAAAGGATTTGCCTTCCACCTTCTTCTTTGTATTGGCCCCAAAATGGTAAGAACGTAATGAAAGTCGCTACCCGCCGATAAGACGTATGGGTTTTTAGCGGCCATAAGTAAAGAAAATGAAACTCGAACAAGCCATCGCCCTGCGTGAGCAATATGCTAATTTAATCGGACAAAAAGCGAAAGACTTGGATGCACACGTCTTTGACGTCCTTGTGGTGCCGGTGGACGGTTTTCAACGCTTTATAAGTGAATACCGGGATAATTTGGAAGACGTATCCAACGACGAAATGCTACTGGACTTCCCCTCCCGCGAGTACACTGTAAAAGTGCTTTACGATACAGACCCTGAGTTTGTGGATTTATATACCGATGATTTGTACGAATTTTTGAAAAACCAGCAGTAAATTACTATGTGAGGTTTTATTTCTTTATCAAAGCATCATACCCATGTCCGCCTGACAAGAATAGTAGGTTGCAGGTGCTGTTCAATTTTGGTGGCGCCCATAATTAGATGTTCAAACATCCAATTAATTTCTTTTAAAGAAGGACAAAACGGCTATCTTCAATTTGTCGCTTTTGGTGGTGTACTCATATTACAAAGTAGGCAAGTAACAGGAAAGCGCAAACCGATAACTGCTATACCATACGAATGCGATGACTCTTCACGAATTTTGTACAACCACAGAAACCCAGCACAAATCAGTCATTTTGGTTCAGGGCAACTTCTTGATGAAAAGGACCGCCGGAAAGTTTGTTACGCTGCTTTACCAACTGATACCAAACCGCTATCAAGGCGGGGGAAGAGTCGTAACTTAAGGGATGAAAAGGGTCGTTGCATTAAAGCCGCACTTGAGTGTGGAGCAGATTCGAGAGCGGCTGTATGGGAGTAAAAATGGTCATCATGCTTCTTATTGGCAGCTTATTCTCACCATCAGTTTAAACCCGGGCAAATCCACCAAAGAATACTGTGGTTATCTGGGTATTTCCGATACGAAATTTTACCACGTTGTTTCGTTTTACAATCAGCACGGTGCTTTGTTTTGCGAGGCTTTGCAGTGGGGCGGCCGGCGGGAAAAGCGCTGCCTGCTAAGTGTTGAGCAGGAGGAAACACTCCTTCAAAGTTGGGAAGCCACGGCCCTGGAAGGCGGCGTGCTGGTAGCAAAGCAACTGCGCCAGGCGGTGGAACAAAAGATTGGTCACCGGGTCTCGGATGATTATCTGTGGGATTTGCTCAAGCGGCATGGCTGGCGTAAGAAAACTCCTCGGCCCGAACATCCCAGGGCCGCAGCGGTCAAAGAAAAAAGAGAAGCGTTTAAAAAAAAGTTCCCCACCTCCTTGAAGGACAAAGAACAGAGGCAAAGCCCCTAAAAGTGTTCTTTGAAGATGAAGCCCGCTTTGGTCGCATTAATAACGTCAGCCGCTGCTGGGTGCCTGCAGGTAAAAGAGCCACAGTGAAAAAGCAAATCGTCAGAGAACACAGTTATGCTCTTTGTGCCGTGTGCCCTTTACAGGGAGAAAGTTACAGTCTGATCTCACCGGTGTGCAATACCGCTGCCATGAATGAACTGCTCCAAGGGTTGAGTACAACGTATGCTGATGAAGCAATCCTCCTCTTTGCCGACAGTGCCGGCTGGCACCAGAGCAGGGAATTGATTAAACCGGCCAACATCCAATTGGAGCTACTGCCCCCTTATAGTCCGGAACTTAACCCCACCGAACACCTCTGGGATTACATCCGTGAACAAAAGGGCTTCAATAATCATCGCTTTGATTCTCTGGATGAACTGGAAAATCATTTGGAACAAGTCCTTAAAAACCTCAACCAGGAAAAAGACTACATCAAATCCCTCTGCACATTTGAGTGGATGATAAACCCGCCTTGATAGCGGTTTGGTATGAGTGATTTTTATGTTGAGGTTATTCATGACCCCACCCAAAAAAAAAATCCTGATCAGATGCGTTGCTTTACAGTAGAAAACATAGACGACTATCTTCAGCAAGTGAACATTACAGAGAGCATTAATCTACTTAACAACCAGAACAAATAAATAAGGTTTCCGTAATCGGTAGGTCAAAAAGCGTCAGGCCTTGAACCAGTGCCTTTCAATCAATATGGATTGGACGGCACCTCTATAAAAAGCAGTAAGCTTCTTCCGTTTTCCTTGAGCTTTTCCCAATGCTTTATTTTCAGTAGGCGTTGCAAGGCCGCAATATAGCCATTGTCCTTTCGCCTTGTCGTATCCAGTGCAACAGCGTCCAGTAGTTTTCCTTGTATCGTTATCTTTAGTTGCACATCACACGCAAAAAAATAATGGACAGATCGCTATTAAAATCACCACCCTAATATTCTTTGTTCCGACCACATGTATCTCAGCTCAACTATAAACTTTCAAAGTGCGTGCCGTTTTAGCGCAAGGAACCGGACAAAGCTGGTTTTCTATTGTTAGATTCAACCACTTTAGTTGTTTTGATGTAAGCAAAGCGTGATCATTCGTGTCACCGTCTCTACAAGAAACTGGAAATTTACCGGTTTAACAAAATAGGGAGCACCGTATTGTTCAAAAAACATTTTATCCAACTTACTGGACGACGTACTGAAGATAACAACAGGAATCTTCGCAAGGTTTGGGTCTGCTTTAAGAGCCACAATGGTTTGTTTGCCATCCATTTTGGGCATGTTGACGTCCAACACAATCAGGCAAGGAAGTTCACCTGTGTTCTGCATATTCTGCAATTTCTTTAAGCCATCTTTCCCGTTGTCCGCTAAGACGATGGTATGATCTATGCCAATAGTGGAAAGAGCATCCAATACCAATTCTAAATCATCCCTATCGTCATCTACCAGCATCACCTTCTTACAAATCCTCATACTCACGTTTAATCAACCTGTGCAATTATAAAGCCAAACGGAGGCTGATCAATGTAACTGCTTGAGTGAAAGTAACATGAGAATGCCTGCTGTGGTATATATAAAGACTTTGGGAATGTCTGTTTTGCATTTTTAGTATGGTTAGGTGGCAAAACGACAGAATCACTGTGATCCTAACTGCTAACTATACATTCTTCATGGTTTACAATTGAAAATAATTGGTTTTCTGCATAAGATTGTGTGATCTTCTCTTGCTCCAATCTCAAATTATTATCCCGCAAGTATTGATAAAGCCTATACTCTTCATCAGTCAACATCTTTAAGTTTTGATTCGAACATGGCACCCCTTTTCCAGCTCCAAAGTAACTTAAGGTTCGTTGATCCATCATTACGGACACATTATTTGGGAAATAGGTTCGAAACTGATTTAAGATTTGAAAGCCGTGCGCATCGATGTCGCCCCAGTAATAGAAATTCTTTCAAATAACTAACGCTAAAGCCACCTCCACTCCAAATTGCTATGGTTTTTGGCATTAATGGAAGAGTAAGAAAGTTCATTAAGTTTTTTGTCACCAAAACCTTTTTGCATGGAAATTCAAAATCTGTAAACTCGGACAAAGGCAGAGACATATCACTAACTTTAGATAGCGGTGATATGTCTTTGTCAAGAAATCGAATTCTAATTAATGGTTCAGCGTATTTTAAATTTAACCTTAATTCAAAGCTTACTTCATTACAAGTAATGCAGTCTGGAATTAGAAACTCTAGAAGAGATTGAATTAATGATTTATTCGCCTGAATGTATTTCGTATGGACATCAATTGGCAATTGTCTGATATAAAGATTGGGCTGAGGGTTTTGTAAGCTCCCCCTGAATTCGCTGCGTTTAAAAGTATAAAATCAGTTGTTTTCTTTTGGTTTAAACATAGGAATTTGGATTTTATGGTATTCAACTGGCGGCACGAAGCCCAAGGCCTGGTG
>NZ_RBCI01000022.1 GCF_003628535.1 Flavisolibacter nicotianae | reverse complement strand
ACCTGTCCAATTGACCTGCCGGTCTCCCTCAGGCAAAAGGAAACCATTGTCTCGTATAGTTTAAATATACGGAAGAAGTCTAATTTGATGAACGTCGATGTTGGCTTGGTCATCTGGCAACTGATATCTAAGACCGCCAGTTTAACCGACCTGCAATTCACCAACAGCCGTGTTCGTGTGAATAAACGCCGAGTTGTTCACGCAGGCAGGTGAGGTACTATTTTTGTTAACCTTTTGCAAACCATACCGGTACAATGAACCTAAGCGCCTCGGTGCAGTTTCGCAATGCACCTGCTCAATACACCCTCGTTGCTGAAGAAGAGGGCGTCTACTTGGCCCAGCACAGGTGAGAAGCCTGTTGCCGTCCTGATAACTTCCCACAGCACTTGCAGTTCTACACATTGCGTCTTATCTTTCTTTTGGGTCCGCCTTTTTCCCAGGAAAACGATTGCTGCTATGTCTACCACATCAACCTTTATCCTCTTTGTCGATGACGATGACGACGACCGCCAGTTGCTCCAGGAGTGTTGTGAACAGCTGGGGTTTGGCCTTCGTGCCTGCTTTCTTTCTTCGGGTGAAGCGGTGTTCTGGTTCCTTTCGACACTCAGCGGTCCGGTGGCGTATCCCTCGCTGATTGTACTGGACATCAACATGCCGGGCATGGGGGGTGCAGAAACACTGCTGCGCCTCAAGCGCAATGCCCAGTACCGGCACATTCCTGTTCTAATCCATACCACGGACGGACACGAGCCTTTGCAGTATACGTCACTGGGTGCGGAGGGGTTTTGCCCCAAGGCCTGCAGCTACGAACAGTGGAAGCGGAACGTCGCGTCGTTTTTCACCCGTCTCTCCGCTTCACCAAGCGCTTTGTCCCGGTAGTGTGAACATGTCTGTTTTGTTTAGCCAGCGGCTGACTATGACACCCAAACCTTCAACGACAATTTTCTTCCTCCTACCGAAGTCTTTGCCTGCTGGCTGGTGGTCACGGTACCTTGCGCCCTGATTTTCCACCCTCATCCGCAATTACCCTTCGAAGGCCCAACTAATTCCATTTGTGCAGAAAGAGATCCTGAGATGATGAAGACGAAAACTCCAAAACAACGCACGATCCTCTGGGCCGATGACGACCCCGATGACCGTCATATCATTTGCGACATTGTAGCCGCTCATTACAGCAACTATGCGTTGACCTGTGTTGAAGACGGCAGCGAGGTCCTTCGCTTTTTACACAACATCAAGGACACTGCTGACCTGCCATGCCTGGTTGTCCTTGACATCAATATGCCCAAACTCACCGGTCTGGAAACCCTTGAACGGATCAAAGGCGACGAACGGTACAAAGACCTAAAAGTCGCTGTCTTCACAACATCGAGCAGTAAACAAGACCGGCAGGTCTGTGAGCGCCATGGGGTGCCGATGGCAACCAAACCGTATTCCTACAGCGATTTTAAACACGCGGTCGCAGAGATGCTCCAGTTGTGTCACGTTTCCAATACTATTTAGCCGGGTCAGACGTAAAACGCCGTTTCCCGAAAGGGTTGCAGGTGACAGTACAGCTACAGGGAAAATCCAGGTAGGTGTCGGTAACACTTCGGAAAAACGCTACCGGAACCGGTTTGCCGCCCAGTCAACTGATCAAAAAGGTTAACCCGGCATTTTACAGGACGTTGAGATGACGAACATAGGTAGATGGCCATACGTACGGTCAAGCACATCCAGGCCGCTCGCCTGCCACGCCGTCTCCTGGCTTCAAGGATGTACTTGTGCGTATTGTATATCGAAATAATACGCCGTACTTTTACGCCCAACTACCGAACCCATGTATACTGTTTCGTATTACAAGATCGCTGGTCGCTGGTACTTGGATGCATCCGGTTATGCAGATGCCGGTTTGAAGGAGGAACACCTGGAAAGTATCGGCGCCTTCCGTGACTTTCTCGAACTCGTGGCTGATGGTGGATCCACCGTTGTATTTCACATGGACACCGTTCCCTTTGACGGCGCTGACCGATTAGATTTTGTCGATTCCAGCGGCGGTGACTCTGGCGGGTATTACCACATCGGTTCTTTTCGCGGTCAGCAGGTCGATATGGAACTTTGGTTTAACACAATGATCTACATCGGCCGCACTGCAATGCCGAAGACGATCTACTTTAAGCGCGTCACGCCACCGTAATTAGAGCACCACCATCGGATAAATCAGGGGCGGCGAGACGACAACTTAGCTGTTCGCTTCGCTGGTTCTTTTATTGGGGATCGATTATTGTACAACCTACAATAACAGTTTCCCCATGCGCAGTAAACAGTACGACATTTTAGTAGTGGATGATGACGAAGAAGACCGGTTGATGATGGGTGAAGTCTTTGCGGAACTGAACTGTGCTGACCAGGTGACGATGTACGAGAACGGGCTTAGTTTTCATAAGGATCTGGTTCAACTGCGAACGCTGACCCCTTTACCGCTTATGGTTGTGCTGGACTACTACCTTGGCGATGCTGACGGTGGGACTGAGTTGAGCCTGCTCAAAAGTGACCCGGTGCTTTTTTCTGTTCCGGTGGTGATGTATTCGGCCGGTATGAGCAGCAACCAAAAGCAGGATTGTGTTTCCAAGGGGGCCGCGAGATGTTTTGAAAAAGGTTCAACATACGGCGAGTTGCGCTCGTTTTGCAAACAGGTCCGTGACCTTGCGTTTGACGTGAACAAATGCCACTGAGCTTCACCCAAATTCCTGGAGAATCAAGCTGCCTCTACCTGTAAAAAACCAGTGAGCTTTTCTTTTTGTACCCTAAATGGTGCGAACATGTTATCCGTAAATCACACAACGTATGAAGCCTGCTGCCTCGTGGTACGCCGTGTACACCAAACCCAAATGGGAGAAAAAAGTTGCCGACCTGCTCTCCCGAAAAGGGTCACCAACTATTGTCCGCTTAACAAAGTCCGCAAACAGTGGCACGACCGCAAAAAATGGATCGATGAGCCGCTTTTCCCCTCTTATGTTTTCGTTTGTATCACGCCTGCAGAGCAGGCCGACGTGCGAAAGACGGGTGGTGTGCTCAACTTTGTCTATTGGCTGGGAAAGCCTGCCCGAATCCGGGACGAGGAGATCCTCACTATCCAGGCTTTCCTGGATGAACACAAAGGTGTGCAGGTCGAAAAGACACGCATCCGTGTGGAGGACCGGGTGCAGATCACACAGGGACCGCTTACCTCCCGGGAAGGTGTGGTCCTGGAGGTTTACCACAAAACAGTAAAAGTGCTCCTTCCGTCCATGGGCTATGCGCTGGTGGCGGAGGTGGAAAAAGCCGGTGTGGAACTGGTTGTGCTGACAGCAAACAGCGTAGCCTCATTGCAAATGTCTTCCAACCACATTACTCGCAGCTATGTTGCAAACCATGCGTGATACACGTAATCCGGGACGTGTACAACAGGAATTGCAATTGCACCGCCTGCACTACATGGTCTTCATGGGAACATTCCCTTTGTTGCCGGGAAATCGGAATTTTTAGGACAAGGTAAATACCCGGAGGCATGCCACCCGGAAAAACCAGCAACCGGCACAACGGCCGAAAATGCTTCTTCTAGGGTGAACACCCTGCTGCATTGTACAAAGGCTAAAATCTATGAAATAGCCCAAAGGCTTTGAGCAGCCAAATAATGACCGCAATTACGACAACAACGTTCAGGATGGTTTTGATGAGGTAAGCCATTGGAATGAAACGGTTGATGAGCCAAAGCAGGACTCCCACAATAATTAAAACCAATACGACATTAAGAAGATTTCCGGGCATAGCATGAAAGTTTATCTGTCTGTTTTGCTCTTCACCTATTGCCGGCTACTAAGGGGATAACTGAAGCAATTTGTTTTAGAACCTAAGAGCAAGAGTAAAAATGTTGTGCAAGCCCTTCTTTTGATTTATACCTAAACCTAACAAGCAAGTAACATTGGTCAGGGGTGCCGGAAATGCTCAGCCATCTTTTCGCATATTCCAATATCTTCAGCATTTGTCGCAGCTCTAAAAACACTTTTATGTTCTTAGAAAGTTCCATAAAATACTAATTAGTTTTTAAGGAAATCGTCTACTACGATCTGACATATCTCCACCAGACAGCTCTACGGTCTGCATAAAGTACGAGAGCTAAACCAGCGGCGTACAACACAGGTGGCTGCACAACTCATTTCTAAAACTTGTATTAAGTGTTTTTAATCCAGAGTGCAGCACTTTCTTCTTTCACCTATTTCCAGCCAAAAGCAACCGGCTTTTTGTGGCCTGCTGCCCCAGTAAGTGCTACGGCTAAGAAAGAAGCCAAGCAATTTTTTTTGGCGTTTTCAATGGCTTCCCGTGTCCATTTCAGAAAACGTTTGAGGTTATAACAGTCCGCCGCCATGAGCAGGTATTTTTTAACCATTTTTATTCTTTGGGTGTTTACCTGGCGCAAGCTCAAGGAATTTGGCGAGGGTACAGATCACATGTTCGACGGTGGCTTGCCGGAGCTTTTTCTTTTTCCTTTCCCTTGCGGATTTGCATGCGCTAATGTATTTTGTCATGGTGGGATTTATCCACCGTGTCTTCGATCTTTTTAAAGTCGCTCTTGCCGATTTAAGTCTTTCTAGGTGGACAGTCTCTGCAGTCCAGTGACGAGGAGCAGTGGACCCGAATCTTGTAGTCACCACCATGAAAATACCTCAAACGTCTAAAGGGTAGTTTGACACCACCGGAATTGTAGTAATACCCGCCGGGAAAGTAGCGAAAGCCATCTCTAAAGTGTTTGTAATGTCCAAAGCCAATGGGGTGTAGCCGGTGATCTTGTTTCCCTTCAAGGCTTTCAGTGCCTCCGGAGAACTATAGCCGGCATCGGCGTGAACTTCTTTGATTTTTAAACCAGCGGCTGTCAGATTACGGTTTGTATTTTGCAACAGCGAAGGCAAATACTGCGAGTCCTTCTTGCTGGTTTAATCGGTATGGATGCAGGTGATGCCATGCGAGACGGTAACAACACCGAGTTGGCCCAGGTAATTCAGCTGCCTTGGTTTGCTGGGTTTCACTAATACTCTAGCATCCGGATCAGTGGTGGAGTAATAAGTGTGATTGCTGGCAAACCGGGAGTGTTTGTCCAGCAAGATGGGTTGTCTATTGTGGGCCTCGTTCTTCCACTGGTGGTCTACTCGACTTCTATGTACTTGGATACAAAGACTGTTCGCTTTTCTTATTCGCCCTCTTCGGTATCTTCGGCGAGTTCAACGGCGAAGGCGTCTGTGTCTTCGATAATTTGTTTTTCCCGCAGAATATCCATGGAAGCAATGGCCTTTACCTGCAATGAGTCCATGGCCTGCAACCTTCCCTTAACCATGTCTTACTGCACTCTTTGGAGCAGCACCCGCTTGAACAATTCTCGAAACAACTCTTTGCCTAGGACTTGTCGGGTGTGAAAAATGGTCAAGTGCCAGGGTAGGGGTTCGACCAACTCATAGCCGATGAAGTACAGCAGATCAAGTCTCAGGCTCACGGTTTGAAGAAATACGCCGGTCGCTCAGCAGGTTCTCCAAATAGCCAATCAGAATGAGTTTGAAGAACACCACCGAATCAATCGACTTGTGCGCTTCGGTAACGTAATACTTCCTGTTGTCGTCATCCAACCACCCAAGATCCAACACTGCTTTTAAGAGTTGGTAAAAGTTGTCACGCGGCACCCGTTCCGACAGCTGAAAGGAAGGGATACGCCTGTCTTGGTAGTGTTTCTTGCATTGGAGAAGTTATGTCTTTTCACGCGCTTTACCAGTCGGAGTTGGGCAACATGCACATGATTGCTGCAATAAAAAAGCAAAGCTATCACCCTTGGAACTGTCACACACCCGTAGAATAACCTTAAGTCTGCATAGTACCCCTTTATGCACACTCTGGCGTTTGCCGCAATCCCATCGAGTCCTAAATTCGAAGAGTGGAGTAGCTTAAAACAAGAGATATCGATGTGTAGAATCCTCGCCTATTCTCATTTGTTGTAATAGTATAACTTGTATATTTTATTCAATCTTTCACTTCCACCAGCAATAAAAGGTTGCTGACTTCTTTTTTGAAATTTGCTATAAGTCAGCGTATTACGCTTCGACCTACGATCTATTGTAGGTGCTCCAAGTTGATTCTGCCATTATGCATACAAGGGCCGGGAAATGTAAGCAGAAAATTTAGATACTCAGCAAATTGCCACGGTATCTCCAACTCACCAAAAGAAGAAAACGGTGCTGAATTAAAGGCTAACAGGAGAGGTAACTCTGCTACTACATTGGTAAAAGCACACTAAATTTAGCCCCCTGGCCCGGACTGGACTCAACCCAGATGCTACCGCCATGGTTTTGCGCAATTTTCTTACACAATGCCAGCCCCACGCCGGTACCCTCGTAAGCACTTCTTGCGTGAAGCCGCTGGAACATCCCGAAAATCTTTGCCGCATTTTGTTGCGCAAAACCGATCCCGTTGTCGGATACACTAATGGTGCAGTATTCTTTGGCTGGAACAACCGTTACTTCCTGCTGGGGATCGACACCATTTGATTCCCACTTTATAGTGATGCGAGGTGGCGTATCCGGATTGGAAAATTTGAGTGCGTTGTTAATCAGGTTATAAAAAAGTTGATGTATTTGCAAAGGGATGGCGTTGATTGATGGAAGTTTATCGCAAATAACCGTTGCCTTTTTCTGTTCAATGATCAGTTCTAAATCATTCTTTACATTTTCAATGATCGGGTTTAAATCCACTTTTTCAGTGTTCTCTTCTTTGTCAAGGCTGGCAAAATTTAGCAGGTCTTTTAGTGAACGGCTCATCCTGTCAACAGACTCGCCAATTTTGTCAAATTTTTCCTTCGAAAAGGCACTCAGGTGTTCATAGTCTCTTTCCCTGATCATCTCCCGGAACATTTTTATCTTCCGCAACGGCTCCTGTAAGTCATGACTGGACACATAGGTGAACTCTTCCAGCTCCTTGTTTTTTCTTTCAAGCTCCTTTGTTCGTTCTGCAACCCTGCTGGCTAATTCTTCTTCGCTTTCCTGAAGCGTTTTTTTGGCTAGTACTTTGTCCGTCACGTCAATGGCAACGCACATGATTCGGTTAACGGTTCCATCACCTTCGAATAAGGGCTGTATGGTAAAATCGACGAAAATGGTGCGAGCACTTCCCTCACGTTCCTGCACGATCTCCACTTCCTTTCCCTTCAATGGCTGACGGGTTTGTAATACTGTGAGCAGCATATTATCGAAGCCCTGATTTTGCGCTTCTGGAAAAACTTCCGCTACTCTTTTACCAACCATCGCTGCTGTATTTTTATTCGCTACAAACTGAAAGTTGTCATTGGCAATTTCGATGAACAACTCTTCGCCTTTAAAAATACACATGCCAACCGGCGCCTGCATGACCAAGGTTTGAAAATTTCGGACGCTTTCTTCCAGGGCTTTTTGCGCTGCCATCTCAGGGCGAATGTCCCGCATAACAGCACCGATGGCAATGGGCTCTCCAGTGGTATTGTCATGAATGCGTACCGTATTGTTATACACAGGAAACACCTCGCCGGTTTTCAGGTGCCGTACATGCATGATGCCGGACCACTTTCCGGTTCCTATCACACCCGGTAGGACATTGGCTTCCACAAAAGCAATGTCTTCCGGCGTATGCAGTTCCGAAATAGGGGTTTGATAAACCTGTTCCAGTGTGTCAAAGCCTAACATTTCCATTCCGGCCTTGTTGATGTATGAGTTCTTTTGGTCGTTCTCCAAGATCGACATCAGCTCAATGCTGTTGTCTACCAGCGCCAAAAGCTTTTGCTGGACTTCTCTTGCTTTTATTTCGGCGGTAATGTCCTGTACAGTTCCTGTAACGCGGTAAGGCGTGCCCTTGTCGGTAAAGTAAGCCCTGCCTTTTGTGCGGATCCAGCGCACAACAAGCCCGGTAGCCGGATTGATAATCCTGTATTCATTTTCATACAAAGCCCGGACAGCGGGGTCAAGACTGCTCTTCAGTTTTGTTTTTACCCGTTCCCTATCTGCCGGATGAATATTGGCAAAAATTTGGTCGAGCGAAACGTTTTTATTGCTAGGCAGACCAAACAATTCATGGCTGTTGCCCGAAAAAAAAATCTTGTCGGTTAAAAGATCATTATCCCAAATACCGATTCCAGCCGCTTCCAGAGCAGTCTTGTATCGTTCTGCTTTCTGGTTTTGCAAAAAAACTTTTTCCATCGTCAGCTGATCATTTTACTTTATAATATGTAGCGTCAAAAATTTTATACTTCCCATTTGTACAAAATTCATTTGTGATTTTTTGGGGGGTGGCCCAATCCAGGGAAAGCAATTTTCTTAATGCAACTTTGAGTAGTTGTAAACTGTCCGGTTTCGGAAAGTATAAATTCGCGCCCCTGGTATAGGCTTTTTCCACATAATTGGCATTGCTTGCGGTAGAATACATGATAACAGGAATTCGGGCTTCTTTCTCTCGAATAAGTGAAAGCCATTCGAAGCCATCTTTATCCGGCATGTTTATATCGAGAAACACCAGGTCCGGCATAGTGCAATCAATCTTACCAATTTCTTTCATGGAAGACAAATGGAAAAGAAAGATGGACGAATCAACCGCTTTTATCGCTTCTTCAAAAAAGAAGTAATCATCAATGTCATCATCAACGAGAAGAACGTTTTGGATATCGCTCATGCCTAAAATTACGAATTCGATAGCGGTTACCACTAAACGCCTCAAGATAACTGAACTTTACACATGAACAGTAGACGCCATTCATCATTTTCAAGCTTTTGTCAGAAAAGAAAGGCTCCTGCGGTGAATAACTTATCAAGCAACCGGCCTTGGAACAATCGCACAAAACAAGACAATTAGAAGCAAAGAATCTCGTCCCTTCCGGTACCAGGTTTATTCAAGTGAAGCGTTGACTCCTGCGTTCCTATTGACTTTCCAAACCTCAGGATGACTAGTAGTCAACCCGCAAACTCAAACTCGAATGAATACTTTAATTGGCTAAGACGGATTATTTATTCTGAACACGAGCAATAGGTTAGTAATTTATCGGCCACCCTACCCAACTCTTCAGGTGAACTCGGCTTGGTCATCATTTCAACGGCAAATCGCTTGCAAAACTCTTCGTCCAAAGGCGAGGACGACGTGGTAAATACAATGACCGGAATGGACTGGGTATCCAATTCACTTTTGATAATGGCAAGTGTTTCTCTGCCGTTCAAAACCGGCATGTTCAAATCAAGCAGAAGGAGGCAAGGCGGATTTTTAATTCCTTTCGTTGATCGCAGGTACAGCAAGGTTTCACGGCCGTTTGCTGTTTCCACCAGCTCGCAGAGAACGCCTTTTTCCCTGATGGTTTCCCGCAACAATTCCCTGTCATCTGGATCGTCGTCTGCGTACAGAATCACTGGCTTTTGCTTCATTCCTATTTATCGTCGTTGTGCTGGTTTCAAAATAAATCAATCGGCCTGGAATGCTTTGTAGTGGCCGTTTTTGCAGTATTGCTGTGTCACCGAAAAGGGGCTGGCCCAATCGAGATCAACCAGTTTTCTCAAACCATTTAACAAGGCGGAAAAACTTTCAGGCTTTGAAAAAAATAGATTGGCGCCTTCCTTGTACGCCTTTGTGATGTGCGCCGGAGAAAGGGAATTGGTGTACATGATAATCGGCAGGTCACGGTAGCCATGCTCCCGAATGGATTTTAAAAGAAAAAAACCGTCGTGATAAGGCATGTTGATATCCAAGAGGATCAGGTCAAAGGTTTGGTGGCGATGTTGCAATAATTGTTCACAACTATTTACATATGTAACACCAATAGAAGGGTTAATTTCCTGAATCGCTTCGCTCACCAGCTCGTAATCGTCCGGATCATCATCAATGATCAAAATCGACCGCACATTTTTCTTTTGAAGCGCCATAATCCGGTGTTTAGGTATCGAACAAAAATAGGCCTTCTTTAATCAACACCAGACAGTTTCAGTTCATTCCTATCATACGCATTTTGGAAACAAGGTAACCAAACCGTTACTTTCGTGAATTTATTTAGCTCACTCTCGGCTTCGATATGTCCTTGGTGGTTTTCGACGATTTTTTTGCACAAGGCCAGTCCAAGCCCAAGCCCTTCGGACTGATGCAACTTCCGGAAAAGCTCGAAAATGTGATCGGCATACATCGGATCGAAGCCAATGCCCTTGTCAAAAATCTCCAGCCGCACAAAATCAGCAAACGCATATTTGTTCTCTACGGAACGAAAACGGTTTTGCTTGATGACGGTGCCTTCAATTTGTACCCGTGCCGATTCGCCGTTGCGAAATTTAACCGCATTGGAAAGCAGCTGACGCAGCAGCATCGCCAATTGCGCTTGATCGCCTTCAATGGTTGGCAGTAGGTTGTGTTGAAGGGAAATCGGCACAGGATTAACATCCTGCTGTAGCTGCGCGGCTATTTCTTCCACTAGCGCATTCAAGTCTACCGGTGTGTAATCGATAGTTTTTTCATTAAGCCAAACATATTGCTGCAGCCCCGAAACAACGGCTTTCATCTGTTCGTTTGCCCTTGCCAACTTCGGAAGCGAGGGGGCGGCCGTTTCATTTGCGATCTTACCGGTGTACATTAAAATCTTTCGCAACGGCTCTTTTAAATTGTGGGTAACCACATGGCTGAATTGCTGCAGTTCGTGATTCTGTATTTGCACCATTTGTATTTGCTTGTCCAGTTGCTCGGTGCGAAGTTGGAGTTCAGCTTTGGCTTTGAGCAGTTCTGTGTTTTCCTGCAAGGCTGCTTCGGCTGTTTTGCGTGCGGCTACCAGTTCGTCCTCAAATTTTTTGCGGTTGGGAACATGAATGCAACTGCAACACGTAATCCATTTTCCTACCCATTCCATTTGTTTGGCGTTCAACAACACTGGCAGGTGCTTGCCTTTGGCCGTCAAAAGCGTCAAGAAGATTTCTTCCGCATAACCGTGCAGCTTGATCATGGGAAAAAAGTGCGTTTGAAAAAAGATGCGGGAAGGAACGGTGAAAAAAGTTTCTACGCTTTTTCCAATCAGTTCCTCCTTTGTGTTTTCCAGAATGGACGCAAGGGTTTCGTTGACGACAAGCGTGGTGGCCTCGTTGTCAAAGGCAAAGTATCCACTGGGCGCATTTTCAAAAAGCGTTTCCGTCATGCTATTACACCGAGGTAATTTTTGATCAGCGAGATGGTTTCTTCGGGGCTGCTCATGTGCGGGCAATGGCCTTTTGCGTTCATTACCCGAAGGGTGCTGTTGGGCAAGCGCCGGTGCAGAAATTCACCCACGTCCAACGGAGCAATGAGGTCATCGGAGCATTGAAGTATAAGGGAAGGCGTTTTTAGTTTTGGAAGGTCGTCGCGGTTGTCGGATAAAAAAGTGGCCTTGGCAAATTGTTGAGCAATGACGGGGTCGGTACTGCAAAAGCTTTCGGTCAGTTCCTGGCCAAGTTCGGGCCGGTCTTCGTTTTTCATAATCTGCGGGGCAAGGAAGTTGGCCCAGCCGATGTAGTTTTTTTCCATGGTTTCCAGCAGGCCTTCGATGTCTTCCCGATTAAAGCCACCAATGTAATCATCCTTATTGATGTAGCAGGGCGAGGGGCCTACCATAATCAGTTCGCTGAAATAGGAGGGCTGTTCCACCGCGGCCAAAAGTCCAATCATGCCGCTAACCGAATGGCCCACAAAAATGACGTTTTTCAAATCCAGCGCTTGACAAATTTCTAGCACGTCTTGCGCATAGCCGTGCAACGAGCTGTAGCGTTCCGGATTGTAGCTCCGCAGGTCCGATTTGCCTGCACCTACGTAGTCAAAAAGGACAATTTGAAAATCGTTTTTAAAGGCGGGAATGATAAAACGCCACATGTTCTGGTCGCAACCAAAACCGTGGGCAAACACCATCACTTGCGGGCCGTCGCCAAACACGGTCACGTTATTCCGTTTCAAAATGTCTTTTGCCATAGGTAAAATGATTGCATGGCGGTAAATGTAGGAAATATTGAACAGCCGTCTTTTCAAGCTAGAAACATTAACGTTCAGAAGCTAAAGTGCTTTCCATAATTTTACAAGTCTTTCACCACGCATCATGAAACAACTTGAGCAGCAGGTTTTTGATTTGATGATGCAGGCCGCGGTTCCCTTCTCCATTAATAAAGGCGAGAACCACATTGTAGAATTTGCCAATGACACGGCTTTGCAGATCGTTGGCAAAACAATTGAGATCATTGGCAAGCCCATCTTTGAAATCATTCCCGAGGTAGAGGCGCAAGGCTACATTCAACTGCTGGACACCGTGCGCCAAACGGGCCAGACCTACCAAGCTTTCGAATCACCCTTTACGCTCATCGTGAACGGGCAGGCGCCTGCTTTACGGTAATTCTGCCGGTATGAAAATTCAAGAGGGACTGTGATGTGCGACCAGTAATGCATCTTCCCAATTGCTGAAATCCGGCATTCAAAAAAATAAATCATTTCGAAGAAACCAGCACCGTCGCCGGTCTGTCATGCGGCATCCCATACGTGGTGACGAAAGTGACCGGCTAACATTTCAAGTTACATGGCAGCCTCTCGCCAAACACGTGAATAATCCAGCGAACCTCTTTCGGAGCTTTCACACAGAGATAAATCATTGAAGTACAATGATTAGCCAGCGAAGATTCGTTATCTGGCTGAAATGGTAGTCAGAACAAATCTTGCAATTGTCACAAAGTCATTTACATGGGTTAGTCTTCGAGATTCGGGAGTGTAACATGTTTGCCGAACAATGTTAAAAGGCTAGATAGCATTTCAATTAACAAATTAAAATCAAGTGGCTTTACCAAAAACAAGTTTGCGCCGTTTTCGTAGGCAGTTAAAATGTCAAACGAAGCAGCGGAAGTAGACATAATGCACACCGGTATACGTTTAAATTTCTTGTGTGCCCGCAATTCTTGTAAGGTTGCCCTGCCATCTTTTACAGGCATGTTTAGATCCAGGATAATAAGCTGTGGCAGAAACACTGAAGAAGTTAAAACACTAATAGCTTCCTCCCCGTTTTCTGCCTCCTTTACGTGGTGGCCTTTACCCACAAGATTTATTGCCTCAATAAATAACTCCCGGTCCAAAGCATCATCATCAACAAGTAGTATATCCATGCTATTCTTACTTTACTGCTTATTCAAAATCAGTCCTTTAGAAATCTTTTGGCGTGCAAAATATCGCTTTGTTTGGTAAATTAGCGCGTTTTTATCCCTTAATCTTAAATGTAACACCCTTGCAAACAAAGCCCGTTTTCGAACTGTTGTACGAGGCCAGTAAAGCGATTGCTTCTGAAATTGAACTGCAAAAAGTGGTACAGCGAGTTACCGACATTGGTAGGGAATTGGCCGGCGCGCAGTTCGGTGCTTTTTTTTATAATGTCATCGATCAAAAGGGTGAGTCATATATCTTGTACACAATCTCTGGTGTGCCGCGGGAAGCTTTTTCCAAGTTTCCCATGCCGCGGAACACAAAGATTTTTGAACCCACATTTTCCGCGCGGGGTACGGTTCGCTATGATGACGTAACCAAAGAATCTCATTACGGGGAAAACCCGCCCTATCACGGCATGCCCAAGGGACATTTGCCGGTCAGAAGTTACCTGGCGGTGCCGGTGGTTTCGCCATTCACGCAGGAAGCCATCGGTGGTCTTTTTTTCGGGCATTCCGAAACGGGCGTGTTTACCGAAGAATCGGAAAAGTTGATTGAAGGCGTGGCGGTGCAGGCAGCGATCGCCATAACCAATGCCCGTTTATTTGAAGAAAAAAAGCGGACAGAAGAAAAACTGGTTGAACAACGAGAGCAATACCGGAGCATTTTCAACGCGACTTCTGACTCTGCCATTATTTACGATGAGAATGGAACGATAGTCGAGGTGAACCCGGCGGCCTGTCAAGTGTATGGTTATTCTTACGATGAACTGATTGGGCTAAACGCAAGCAAATTTTTTAAACTGCCGGAAGATTTTATCGCCTTAAAGGAGATCGCGTTGTCCGGCAGGGAATATTCTGGTAAGCACGCACGTATACGGAAAGATGGCAGCCTGGTTGAAGTAGAGTTTAAAGGCGTTCGTTTCATTTTTCGTGACAAGCCACATGTGTTGTCAATTTCAAAAGACATTACGTCGGAAAAAAAGACGAAAGAGGCACTGCAGCAAAGCGAAAAGCTTTCCAACCTTGTGATGAACGCGTCGCCGGTAACCTTGTGGATGACGGACGCCGAAGGGGAAACAATCTACATCAATCAAACCTGGATCGATTGGGTCGGCGGCACCATCGAGTCGCAACTTGGCAACGGATGGCTTAACTGTGTTTTGGAAGCAGACCGCGACCGGGTGCGAACCGAATTTCGCGGCGCATTTACAGCACGCAAACAATTCATCAGTGAATACCAGATCAGACGAAAGACCGGTGAAGTTCGGTGGTGCTTTTCGTTGGGCAGTCCCTATTACAACAAAGATGGAAGTTTCAGCGGCTATGCCGGTTCGGTTTCCGACATAGACGACCGTAAGAAAGTTGAAGAAAGGTTAGCCAGCCAAAACTCGCTGATCAACACCATTACGAACAACACATTGCAGGCGCTTTTTTTAATGAATGACAAACAAGTGTGCACTTACATGAATCCCGCTGCAGAGCAAATGACGGGATATCGTTTGCACGAAGTGCAAGAAAAACCGCTGCATTATTACATTCACCATACGCACCCCGACGGCAGGCACTTTCCCATTGAGGATTGCGCCATCGACCGCGCCTTGCCTACACAGGCGCAAACGAAAGGCGAGGAAGTGTTCATTCACAAAGACGGTCACTTTTATCCCGTTGCTTTTATTGCCAGCCCCATTGTGGAAAACGGCATTCCCATCGGGACGGTGATTGAGGCACGCGACACGACCGAAGAAAAACGTATTGAACAGGAATTGCGTAGCAAGGAGCAACAGGCCATGCAAATGCTGGAAGAAAAAGTAAGGGAAAGAACATATGAACTGGAGCAGATGAATTACGAGTTGCTTCAATTTGCATCGGTGGCGAGCCATGACTTGAAAGAACCGGTAAGAAAAATAGCGGTATTCAGCAAGATACTGCGCGACCGGTTATCGGATTCCCTAGATGCATCAGCAGCCAAATACCTTAGGACCATAGTGAACTCCGCGGATCGAATGGCGGTATTGATAGACGATCTCTTGTCATTTTCTAGATTGTCCAACTCGAAAGTGGAATTTGAAAACGCCGATCTTAACAAAATCGTTAACCAAGTAATCACTGATCTTGAGCTGCCAATTAAAGAGAACCACGCGGTAATGACCATCGGCGATTTACCAATTATCAAAGGCATCCCATTGCAGCTTGGGCAGTTATTTCAAAACTTAATTAGCAACTCATTAAAATTTGCACAACCGGAAAGGCAATTACACATTACAATCGGTACATCCACTGCCGAGCTTGACGGCAAGCTGGCCATCAAACTTATTTACTGCGATAATGGAATTGGCTTTAAACAAAACCAGGCGGAGAAAATCTTTGAGATTTTTTATCGCCTTCACAGCAAAGATCAATATGAAGGAACAGGCATAGGACTCGCCATCGTGAAAAAGATTGTTGATTTTCACAAGGGAGAAATACGAGCCACTGGCAAAGAAGGTGAAGGCGCTTGCTTTGAGATCGTGTTGCCGGCTATAATTTGAAACGCCTGTAACGATCGTATAAAATTGACGTTAAGATTACTTAAAGACAGGTGGTTTTTTGCGCGTTTTGGAACAGAAGGTGACGAAAAGAAGGCGTGTATTTGGATGAATGAAAATGAGAGGGCCTAGAGCCTTTGGGGCCGGCAGTAAAATAGAGAAAGGCCGGGTTATAGTGAAATGGTTAGAAAGTTTAAAGCCTACCGGTGACGAGTACCATTGGTTTGTCCAATCGGTAAAGGATGAAAAAGTATTTTCAGTAGGATACAGTGGTCTTTATCCTGGCGGGATGTATGAATAAGTTCAGCAGCTAATGGGTCATCAAACAATACTATTAAATAAGTCTTCCACATCGCCGGCAACCACGGAGGAATAGCTTACCTAAAGCAAGCAAAAGATTGTATTCAAATGAGTGATTCCTGTCATGTGTTTTGCTGACGGTCAACACCGTGAAGGCGCTGGCTTGCCTGCTCCGGTAAAAACAAAAAAACTCCCAACTTTTAGTTGGGAGTTTTTTTGTGAAAGGAAAGGTGGTTACTGGATTGTGACCTTCTGCACCTGTATTCCTTTCTCGCTCACCACGCGGATGAGGTAAAGCCCTTTGGCCTTGTTGGAGAGGTTAATAGCCTGAGTAGCGCTTTGCTCAGCGCTCACCCGGCGCTGTTCCACCACTGCGCCGCGGCTGTCGAGCACCTGCACCTGCACGGTTTGGCTGCCAAAGCGGCTGAGCTGCACCTGGAACTGCCCGTGGTTGGGGTTGGGATATACGAACGGAAATTCTTTTGTGGATGGAAATTCCAATCTTTTGACAGAAGGTAATGCTTTATTAACTACAGGAAAGCAAACGTGTACAATTTCGGCATAAAGGGTCACTGGTGTCACTGGTGATTCGCAACTGCCATATCTCGCTTTTAACAGATAGTTACCTGGTGCAAGGCCGCTAAAGAAATTCGAATGGCGGTAGGTTGCGCCACCATCAATCGAATATTCTTCTTCCGTATTTGCTGAGGGAAAAAGTCTTCCAGATAGAATAACAATCATTGATCCATTGGTGCCAAAACTGCAAACGGGTGGGTGTGTAACAATGCTATACGGAGCAGACAAGGTTTCACTTTTATTAACGATTCGCGAAATAACTTCAGATTCGCATCCATGGGCATCTTTCATTCGGAGCCGATACGTGCTGGCCGATAGGTTTGTAAATGAATATCCTGCCGCAGGGCCATTCATATAAGATGCCCCGCCGTCAATGGAGTACTGAAAGGGAGCTTTTCCTGAAGTGGGAATAATCGAGATCAGACCATCGTTACCAAAGCAACTGGCATCGCGTACAATGGTTAGATCGTTGCGGAAGGTAGGAGGGATGCAGTTGTTGTCGGGACAAGGATAGTAGTTGGGCCGCACTTCTCTGATCGTTACTACACTCTCGCAACCATTGGCATCCTTCAGGCGCAGTTGGTACGTACCTGCAGCCAGTTCCTGGAAGGTCTTGCCGGTATTACTGCCTGCCACATAGGTGGTACCACCATTGATGGAGTACATAAATGGTGCCGTGCCAGATAATGGAATGATAGAAATGTTGCCGTCATTCCCACACTCACTTGCATCCAGTACAATGGTGCCGTCATTGCGGAAGGTAGGTGGTGTGATGCATTCGGTTTTTAGATTTCGAAAGATAGAAACCGCATTCGAAAGCTGGCTCTTTACTACAATGTCAGGTTTGCCATCGCCATCCAAATCACCGATGGCAACACTACTCGGTCCGGGATTGGTTGTATAATTTGCTCTTTCTGCGAAGGAAATATTTACGGGATCGCTTATATTTTTAAATACAGAAAGCAAATCTGTAGTAGTGCTAGTAACAGCGATATCCGGCTTTCCGTCACCATCCAAATCTCCAATATCCAAACCTGCCGGAAAATCAACAGATAAGTTGGTGCTCACAACAAAATTAATATCACTGCTGGTGCTTAAATTTCTTAGGATCGAAACCCTGCTACCTCCAAAGCGCTGAACTGTGATATCGGGCTTTTCATCTTCATCCATATCACCGATGGAAATGTTCACAGGCCTTCCTCCATTTAAATCAAGCAGCCGTGGTATAACTTCAAAATCTACTTTCGGTAAAAAGGCAATTGTATAATCTGTGCTGCTACTGACATTTTTAAAAACGGAAATTGAATTCGATGCGTAATTAGCGATAGTGAGTTCAGGCTTTCCGTCTCCGTCTAAATCTCCCGCGTCGAGTTCCTGAGGATTGTACCCGGTAAAAAAATCTTCTTTGCCCGAAAAAGTTATCATGCCAACGGCGCTGGCATTCCTATAAACAGAAATGCTATTTGAATTATCATTTGAAATAGCAATATCAGGTTTACCATCACCATTAAAATCTCTGATGACAACACCATATGGTTCGCTACCTGTAGGAAAGCTGATTTTTGGCGCAAATGCGATACTACCAAC
Source organism: Flavisolibacter nicotianae (assembly GCF_003628535.1). Classification (GTDB taxonomy): domain Bacteria; phylum Bacteroidota; class Bacteroidia; order Chitinophagales; family Chitinophagaceae; genus Flavisolibacter; species Flavisolibacter nicotianae. The sequence continues at coordinate 3,493 of NZ_RBCI01000022.1, read as the reverse complement.
TGTACTGATATTTCTGAAAACAGAAACCGTGTTTGAGCCAATATTTGTGACCGCCAGGTCTGGTTTTCCATCTCCATCTACATCTCCTATTGCAACTCTCTTTGGATTATCTTCTGTTGTGTATTCCAGTTTTTGTGTAAAAGCAAGAACACCTGGAGTACTAAGGTTTCTTAAAACTGAAATACTGTTTGAACTGTAATTTGGGAGTACCAGGTCAATTCTTCCATCTCCGTCCAGGTCACCCAGGGCTGGTTGATGTGCACTGCGGTCATCGACCTGCGTAACGGGAAAATCAGTTTTGGGACTGAAAGAATGAAATGATAAGTCAGAGTTACCAAATGTTACGATGAATGGCTTGTTAGCATACGCCGTCAGCCCATTTGTGGTCACAGTAATAGGTTGATACGTTGTGCCGGGCGGTGTCCTAACGGTCAGTGATGTTGTTGTTGCCGAAATCACCGGTGCCTTTACTGCCCCGAAGTATACAGTATTTTCAGCAGGATCTGCACTGAAGTTGACGCCAATGATGGTAACCGTTGTGCCCACCAGTCCTGCGGTTGGTGTAAAGGAGTTGATAGTGGGCGGGGTGGAGAGAGGCGTGGAAGGTGGAGTAAGTATACTTGAGCGGTAGGCTACAAGGATACCGGTTTTGACAGTGTTAACATCATTTAGGCCATACACGTACAACCTGTTTGCTGCATACCTCATGTGGTAAATGGGTTCGTTGCTGCCAAAGTCAGAGATCGTCTTTCTATTCATTTCAAAGGTTGGATCTAGAATGCCTTCCTGCGCCTTAACCTGCAACAGTAGGAACAGGAAGGGGAGTAGAAGCGCTTTTTTCATTGATCACATTTTTATGGATGTAAAAAGAACTGGTCTGCTTTTGGTCAGTGCATCCGATTGGGGATAAAGAAGAACTGTTGATCTTCAGGGATAGAAAAAATGTTTTTGTGTGCCGGAGGATTGATGGTGCCAAACAACAGACCCGCTTGCCAATGTTGATTGAATCTGCTTTTTTATTTTGGTTTCTTTCCGGATAGGCTTGTCAAAAGGTAAGAACCGTTTTTGAATGTACAAAAGAAAAAAGTGGTTTGCAAACGAATAATTGTTCGTTGACGACCTACCGCAGTCTACCGAAGAGCTGCCTGCCGCAGTTTTGCCCCGACAATAATAAACTCCCGGTTAGTTGCAGGATTTTTTTTCGGTACTGAATAAAAGTTGGTTATTGCAGGTTGATCTTAGTGGTTTGCACACCCTGTCATCGACCACGTGGATGATATCAAGGTCTTTGGCTTTGCCAGTAAGGTCGAATTCAACAGTGCGGATTTGGGCTTTCACTAATCTGCAGCTGTACAGCACGTACAGATGAACATTTGTTGAATTAAATCGCTGTGGCTGCATCTGCAACTGTCCTTGATTTGGGTTGGAATAGGCTACAACGAGGCGATTGTCAGTTGTCTCCTAGTTTGCTAGTGAAACGCCGGGGCTTTGTTTTTGTTGCTGCTGCTGAAGGACTCTTTGATTTTACCCGGCTGTGCTATATGTTTGTCCCTCATTTCATTTAAATTTTAATCCGTCGCCCCCTCTGTCTAGTAGGGGCTTTTTCTTGTTTCCCGGTTCCGAACACACGCATGGCCATCAACCGGGTGCGGCTGTGTGCGAACCCTTTCTCAATTCTTCCGGCTTGTAAAAGTCATTTTTCAGATTGACAATACTCATTTTTCCTGCTTGCTTCTCTCCACACCTTTGTCTTATCCTGGAAGAAAAACCAGAAAAACAATCCGCCCGCTCAACAAAACAACACACACTGAAAAGTACGGTGTCGGAAGGCGGCCTTCCTGCAAGTAATCAGCTGTGCAAATGCATTAGGGTGTGCAGGGTAAGCGCACCTGGCAGAAGTCGAGCAGGAGGCCAGCCTTCCTTTATTTTCTCACAACTCATTTAACCGGCCATGAAAGAAGTGGTGCTTTACTTTCCCGATGCCGTCAACCTGAGGGCCTTTTTGATCGTGGAAGGACTGGGCACGTTGCTCCACTTCCCTGCAAAACAGGTCCTGAGGGGAAAGCTGACCCGAAAACAATTGGCCAAAGCCTTTACCCGTTACGGCGCCGTGCTGAAACAAGTTTAAATCTAATTGACACCTATTGCGCCCACTTGGTAACAAGAGAAAAACCCTCTCCTGTGGGAGAAGGCCCGTTGTACAAATGTCAGGAAGTGTTCAAAATGGAAGTTTTTTGTCAGGCTCGCTACCTGGAGCAGCCAGATCATTTCCGGGCTTTCTTCCCGGAAAAAACCCGCCCCAAACCAGGCTTGCTGCTCTTTGAGGCGACGACGTTTTATCCACACCTGCACTTTTTTCTGGATTTTTGTTCCAACGTCTTGCCGGCGTTGGTGCATTGCTCTGCGTAAGCAAGTGGAACATGCAGCGCAAAAAAAAGCCCCTTGTAGAGACAAGGGGCGCAACCAAAACTAACTGCTTATAAGAGGGCCAAATGTAGGCAAGAACTTTTCCGCGGATTAAACTTTTTGCGGCGACTGCCTTCTTACAAACAGGCTTTACCCGTTTTTGCCTCCTACGCAATGAAAAACACAGCGTTGCACAAATACACCGCAGTGGCTCTTACCCTTTGAAAACGAATAACCGTACTTCCCGGTCCCTTTGAAAGAAGTGCCCTTTCCCATTCTTCGCATAATTGTCCCCTCTTAAAAGGAGGGGACTTTTTTTGTGGCCACTCTTTTTAGTGGATAAAGGAGTCCCGGTGCCTACGAATGGAGATGCAGGAAGATCTGTCGGGCGCCCCAGACAGCCTCCGGGACATCCCCTTACGGCACAAACCATCTGCTACCCAATTTACTTATGTTGTGTGCTGACTGGTGATTTCGGTGAGAGGACCACACCCAAGGGTTTGACCAGGAGGACTGCCCACCTGATCCGGGTATGCTGGCACAGTTGTTTTAAAGAAAAAAGCGTCTTTGAAAAAAACATTGGATAGGCTGCACACCCTTAATCAGTACGTTTTTGTCGGTCGTGCTGCGGCCTATCCTTTTTTCTTTACCCGCAAAAGATATTGTGCAGCTTCCAGGTGGGTTGCAGCATTTGCAACAGCTGGTGATGATTACCAGTGGGCCTGTGCAGTTGAGCCGATAAAAGTTGGTGCAATATTTGAAAATTTAATAATGGACTTTAGAATATTGGAACAGATACAAGGCGGGATGTTTATCCTGCCTTCTTTTTAAGAAAGCCCGTTGAGCACAGCCACATTATTCTTTGCGCCAGAACCGGCGGCGGTAAGCCCCTTTGGTTTATTGTGGATTTGAAGTGCTGCCCCGTTCGTCCGGCTTGCTGTCTTCCCAGAGCTGCCGGATGGTTTGGTGAAGGACTTCAATGTTGTTTCTGACCACCTGGATCTTCTCCGAACGACCGGTGCCTAATAATGCCAATAGCTCTGTCTGCAGCTGCAACTATTGTTTGGGGATGATTCTTTGCATGATT
>NZ_RBCI01000021.1 GCF_003628535.1 Flavisolibacter nicotianae | reverse complement strand
GCCCAACCACATCACCCAGTGCGCCGAAGCCGGTGCCCATGTGTGCACCTGCCCGCTCGACTCGATCCTGGGTCTTTTGAAGCACCCGCTGACGGACAGTGGTCTTGCCAAATTCATCGAGGACTCGAAAAAGATGCAACACCAAACCGTGGTGGAAGACGCAGTGGCGTAAAACCATTGGCAGCTATTCATTGATAGAACTAATCAACCAACAATGACGCAAACAGAGCAACAAACCGATCTGCATCGATTAAAAAATATTGCCTCGCAGGTACGACGGGACATTGTGCGCATGGTGCATGCCTGCCAGTCGGGCCACCCCGGTGGCTCGCTTGGCTGTACCGATGTGGTCACCGCCGAAGAACACCAGCTCAATGGCGGCCTGGGCGACGCCGTTTGCCAGGTCTTAAGCCGCCATCTTCCCACACCGGTGGAAATGATCGGCGTAAACAACTCCTTTGGCGAAAGCGGCACACCGGCTGAACTGATGAAAAAATACGGGCTCGATACAGTCTCTATTGTGAAGGCGGCAAAGAAAGTTTTCAATATAAAACGTCAAAATGACGTTTTATACTCTCCAACTCTTTAACTTGTGAAAAAAAATCATGAGCCAGTCTCATTCGTATGTCATAGGTGTGGATTATGGAACGGACTCCGTTCGCTCCATTGTTGTGGATGCAAGTAATGGGGTAGAGGTCGCGTCTGCGGTGTTTTTGTATTCGCGGTGGAAGCAGCAGCTCTATTGCGATGCCGGTATCAACCAGTTTCGCCAGCACCCGCTGGATTACCTCGAGGGATTGGAAGAGACCATCAAACGTTGCCTGCTGCAGGCCGGCCCTGGCGTGGCCGCAAACGTCAAAGCCATATCGGTGGATACCACCGGCTCGACACCGGTTGCCGTGGATGAAAGCGGAACACCGCTGGTGTTTCAGCCGCAGTTCCAGAACAATCCCAACGCCATGTTCGTGTTGTGGAAAGATCATACTTCGGTGCAGGAAGCCGCCGAGATCAACCGCCATGCCGCGGCATTCGATGTGAACTACCTGCAATACGTTGGCGGCATTTATTCCTCCGAATGGTTCTGGGCCAAGCTCCTGCATGTGCTGCGGGAAGACGAAGCCGTCCGGGGTGCCATTTATTCCTGGGTTGAACATTGTGACTGGATTCCCTTTGTGCTGACCGGTGGTAAACGAGCCGCAGACATCCGGCGTGGCGTATGCTCGGCCGGTCACAAATCGCTGTGGAGCGAAGCCTGGAACGGCCTTCCGCCCAATGAATTTTTTGCCTCTCTCGATCCCCTGCTGGATGGATTTACCTCCCGACTTTTTGATAAAGTTTATACCTCCGCAGAACCGGCAGGTACCATTTCAAAAGAGTGGGCCGACAAACTTGGCCTGCCCGAAGATGTGGTAATTGGTGTAGGCGCCTTCGACTGCCACATGGGCGCTGTGGGCGGCCAGATCGAGCCGTATTACCTCAGCAAGGTAATGGGCACGTCCACCTGCGATATGCTGGTGGCGCCGCCGGAGGAAGTGGCGGATACCCTGGTGCGGGGCATTTGCGGCCATGTGACTGGCTCTATCATTCCCGGCATGATCGGGATGGAAGCCGGCCAGTCTGCTTTTGGCGATGCCTATGCCTGGTTTAAAAATGTACTGGCCTGGCCGGTGCAAAATTTACTGGCCCAATCCCAGTTGCTCGACGCCGATACCATCAAAAAACTGGTGGATGAAACCACCGATAAAATCATTCCCGAACTGAGCCGGCAGGCCGCCCAGCTTCCGCTGGAAGAAGGCGGCGAATTTGCCCTTGACTGGATCAACGGTCGCCGCACTCCCGACGCTAACCAATTGTTGGAAGGTGCTTTCGGTGGCCTGGGCATGGGCTCCGATGCACCTCGCATGTTTCGTGCGTTGGTGGAAGCCACCTGCTTTGGTGCCAAAGCCATCGTGGACCGTTTTGTGGAGCAAGGCATTCCCGTAAAAGGTTTGATTGGGCTTGGTGGTGTCGCCAAAAAATCGCCGTTTATCATGCAAATGATGGCCGATGTAATGAACATGCCCATCCGCATCCACCGCTCGGAGCAAACCTGCGCACTCGGTGCCGCGATGTTTGCTGCCACCGCCGCAGGCTTATTTCCAAAAGTGGAAGACGCCATGCAGGCGATGGGACAGGGCTTCGACGCGGAATACGATCCCAACGAAGAAGCTGTTCCCGTTTACGCAAAACGTTACCAGCAATACAAATCCTTTGGCGCCTACATCGAAAGCGAGACGACCCAATCTCAACCCTCAACTCTCAACTCGCAAACACAACTGGAGACTGCCATATGAGCCGTTACGAACACATCAAGCAAGCCGCTTACGATGCCAACATGCAGCTGCCGAAATTAGGACTGGTGCTTTTCACCTTTGGCAACGTCAGTGCTGTCGATCGCGGTGAAGGCGTTTTTGCCATCAAGCCCAGTGGCATTCCTTACGAAGATCTCACACCGGAAAAGATGGTGGTGGTAGACTTTGACAGCTTCGTGGTGGAAGGAAATATGCGTCCTTCTTCCGACACCAAAACGCATGCGGTGCTCTACAGGCACTGGGAAAAGATCGGTGGCATCGTGCACACCCATTCCACCTATGCTACGTCGTGGGCGCAGGCACAGCGGGCTATTCCCATCTTTGGCACCACGCATGCCGATCACCTGACCGTAGACATTCCCTGTGCGCCGCCAATGGAAGACAGCATGATCGAAGGTGACTATGAACACCAGACCGGCTTCCAGATCCTCAACCACTTTGAAAAGCTCGGACTTTCGTATGAAGAAGTGGAAATGATCCTGGTGGGCAACCATGCCCCCTTTACCTGGGGCAAAACGCCGGAGAAGGCGGTGTACAATAGCGCCGTGCTGGAGCAGGTGGCGCAGATGGCATTACTCACAGAGCAGATCAACCGGGAGGCGCCCCGGCTCAAGGATGCGCTGATCAAAAAACATTTTGAACGCAAGCACGGGCCGCTGTCGTACTACGGTCAGGTGTAAAATAAAAAGAACGCTAGACCTACAGGTCTTTCAACAAGCGCAACATAATGTCTCATCTAAATACCGAACTGTAATGACTGATTTGAAGCAAATGGAAGTGTGGTTTGTCACTGGCAGCCAGCACCTCTACGGAGAAGCAACCTTAAAACAAGTGGCGGCGCATTCCGAGCAGATTGCCAAAAGCCTGGATAACGCTGCACAAATTCCGGTGCGTGTGGTATTCAAGCCCACGGTAAAAAGCACCGAGGAAGTGACCGCTATCTGCGCCGAAGCCAACAACGCAAAAGCCTGTATCGGCATCGTTGCCTGGATGCATACGTTCTCACCCGCCAAGATGTGGATCACGGGGCTGAAGATTTTAGCAAAGCCCCTTTTGCACCTGCACACGCAGTTTAACCGCGACATTCCCTGGAGCGACATCGATATGGATTTCATGAACCTGAACCAGTCGGCGCATGGCGACCGTGAGTTTGGCTTTATGGTTTCGCGGCTGCGCCGCAACCGCAAAGTCGTTGTTGGCCACTGGCAGGATGCAGACGTGATCTCGCAGATCGAAGGCTGGGCCAGGGCTGCTGCCGGCTGGCACGACTGGCAGGGAGCCAAATTTGTTCGCTTTGGCGACAACATGCGCTACGTGGCCGTCACCGATGGCGACAAGGTGGAGGCGGAACTCCGATTTGGCTATGCTGTCAACACCCACGGCATTGGCGACCTGGTGAAGGTAATTAACGGTGTGGACGACAAAACCGTCGATACCCTGCTGGAAGACTACAAGGACAGCTACGCCATTTCTTCGGCGCTGCTGAACGGGCAGGCTGGCTCGCTGCGGGAAGCCGCGAGGATCGAAGCCGGTCTTCGCCAGTTTTTGCAGGAAGGCGGCTACAAAGGCTTTTCTGACACTTTTGAAGATTTGCACGGCATGGTGCAGCTGCCCGGCATTGCGGCGCAACGCCTGATGAAGGAAGGCTACGGCTTTGCCGGTGAAGGCGACTGGAAAACGGCGGCCCTGGTCCGCGCCATGAAGGTGATGGGTACAGGCCTGAAGGGTGGGAACTCCTTTATGGAAGATTACACCTACCATTTTGAACCCGGCAACGAGATGGTGCTTGGTTCGCACATGCTGGAGATCTGCGAAAGCATTGCCGATGGCAAACCCAAATGCGAAGTGCATCCGCTGGGCATTGGCGGCAAAGCCGACCCGGTGCGCCTGGTATTCAACGTGGCGGCAGGACCGGCCATCAATGCATCGCTCATGGATATGGGCAACCGCTTCCGCCTCGTGGTGAACGAAGTGGAAGCCGTAGCGCCGCAGCACGACCTGCCCAAACTGCCCGTGGCACGGGTGCTTTGGAAACCGCTGCCGGATATGAAGACCGGCTGTGCGGCATGGATCCTTGCCGGCGGTGCCCACCACACCTGCTACAGCCAGAACCTCACCGCAACACACATGGAAGATTTTGCCGACATGGCGAATATCGAATACGTTAAGATCGGCAGGGAGACAAATCTCTATCAGTTCAAAAATGAACTCCGCTGGAACGACGTGTATTATCAACTTAAAACCTGTTAAAACCACCAAAACATGGGTTCATTAAAAACGATTGACTTTCTTGTCTTTCTTATCTATTTCGTGATTGTAGCCGGCTATGGCTACTGGGTCTACAGCCGAAAGAAAAAAGCGGCTGTTTCCGCCTCGCACGACTATTTCCTGGCCGAGGGTTCGCTCACCTGGTGGGCCATCGGTGCTTCGCTGATTGCTTCGAACATTTCGGCCGAACAGTTTATCGGCATGTCGGGCAACGGCTATTTTCTGGGTATCGGTGTAGCGGCCTATGAGTGGATTGCCGCCATTGCCCTCATCATCATTGCCGTGTGGTTTATGCCGGTGTACCTGAAAAACCGCATCTACACCATGCCGCAGTTTCTCAAGACCCGCTACAACGAAACCGTGTCGCTGATCATGGCCATTTTCTGGCTCTTGTTGTATGTGCTGGTCAACCTGACCTCTATCCTGTATCTCGGTGCCATTGCCATCAGCGGGCTGATTGGTCCCGAATACTTGCACACGGTGCTCCTGGCCCTGGCGGTATTTTCGCTTATCATTACCCTGGGGGGCATGAAGGTGATCGGCTTTACCGATGTGATCCAGGTCGCGGTGCTCATCATCGGTGGATTTGCAACAATCTATTTTGCTCTCACCATTGTGGGCGAAAAGTTTGGGGCAGGCAGCAGTGCGGTGGCTGGTTTTAAAACCCTGATGGCGCAGGCACCCGATCACTTCAAAATGATCCTGCCCAAGCCGGATGCCAACTCCTCGCAGGAATACATCAACAAATACCTGATCCTGCCGGGCATTACCATCTATTTTGCTGGCCAGTGGATCATAAACCTGAACTACTGGGGCTGTAACCAATATATCACACAGCGGGCCCTGGGTGCTGATTTGAATACAGCCCGCAAGGGTATCCTCTTTGCCGGTTTTCTAAAGCTGATGATGCCCATCATTGTGATGCTGCCGGGAATTGCTGCCTACGTGCTGCACGCCAATGGGCACTTGCCTGGCTTGCGGGGTATGGATGATGCCTACTCTGCCATCCTGGGCTTTTTGCCACCGGGACTGAAAGGCCTTGCCATTGCAGCGCTGACGGCGGCGATCGTCGCCTCACTGGCCGGCAAGTTGAACAGCATTGCCACCATCTACACACTGGACATTCACATGAAATACTTCAAGCGCAAAAGCAGCTTTGCCCTCCAGCATTCCGTCGGGGCTGACCTGGCGACACCGGAACTGCTCAAAGCAGAACATGCTGCAACCGCGATAGACAACAAAGAGGAAAAGCAGATGGTGTGGATCGGCCGGATAGTAGCCCTGGTGGCCATTGCCTTCGCGGTGATCTTCGAGTGGAAGGACCTGCTGGGCATTGGCGGAAAGGGCGGCTTTACGTTCATCCAGGAGTACACCGGTTTTATCTCACCGGGTGTGCTGGCCATGTTCCTGTTGGGAATGTTCTGGAAGCGCACCACGGGAGCTGCGGCTGTAGTGGGACTGATCATGGGGCTTGTCATGTCGGTGTTCTTTAAACTGGGAGCTGTGCCTCTCCTTGGACATGAAACAATTTTGTACACGGCCTTTAAGAACGATGCCGGTGTTTACGAAATTCCCTTCCAGATTAGCATGGGATGGTCGTTCTTCTTCACTGCTGTGGCCATGATCGCCATCTCGCTGGCTGGGCCGAGGATCAATCCCAAAGCCTTTGCACTGGACAAAAAAATGTTCAAAGTACAGCCTTCGATCATCGCCATGATCGTGGCTACCCTGCTCATCCTGGCAGCCATCTATATTAAATTCTGGTAGGTTGATAAAGGACGGGGAGAGGATAGATTGAAGATGATGGATGAAAGGCGACAGGAGGAGAACGGCAAACGAATTTTTAGTGATTTATTTTTAGCAAACATTCTTCATGCCCTTGTTTCTACAGGGGCATTTTCTTTCTGAGTCCGTGGGTCGGACTGGAGACGAGGTTTGCCGGCTTGTTTCGTTTTCTGGTAGTTCTTTGAAGTCATGCCAAACTGTTTGAAAAGTTTCTGCCGAAATTCGTTCGCGAACTGTAACACACCATTCCTGCCACCTCATAAACCCGGTAGTCTCCTGCTGCCCATCGTTTTGCTGCTCTTTTCAAATGGGTAATATCGATCAATTCATTTGGCGTCGGGTCTGTGATGGATTTTACAGGGTAGCTGTACGAAGCCGGCTGCGGGATACCGCGGCCAGATACGGTATCTCCTTTTTGGCAGTCCGAGTACTGCATGCTGGCCGATGGTTACAAGGAAGGGAAAGAAGAAAGAGTGCCGGCCATGGATTGTGCGCCTTTTCTTGCCAAGGTGATTTACCATGGCCTTACAGTTGCCAACGCCACAGCCTGGCAGTTTTGGAATGCCTGGGAACCCGGAAGTGCCGAATTTGACTCACGCTATTACATGATTGCGCTAAAAATATATGCTGCAAATACCGACGGTGATTTTGCCGTCACCAAGAACCTTTGGGCACTGGGCCATTACAGCCGGTTTATCCGGCCTGGTATGAAGCGCATCGTTGTTGTGAGAAAAGACGAACCGGATAGCCGGAAGGCTGCGCAGGATGTAATGCTGTGTGCCTTCACAGGGAAAAAAGAATTGGTTGTTGTTGCAGTCAATTACACCACATCCTCCCGGGACATTCTACTGGACATGCCCGGTGTCAAACGAATGAAAAATAAAAGGCAATACGTTACATCGGCTGGTGCGGAAGACAACATGCGCTTGTATCCATTGCCATGATTAAAGAAAATTGCATTGAAACCCGCTCCATTACAACCATAGTGATTAGCCGGTAAGCTTTTTCAAAATGCTTTCCTGGAAGAAAGCACGCCTGCGATAATCGTTCTGATCGAAGCATCCAGTTCTGCCAATGCTATTGACAGCTTTTTAAAACTAAACTGCCGGGAGAAAGCAGGTGAAAGAGTTTTGCTGGGGAAAAACTTTTTTTCATTTTCCTGACGCCATCCCGGCGAAACGGATTGAAATCAGAAGGTAAAGGAAATAATCCAGGACAACTTTCAAAACGCGGTGTTCTTACATTTCATTCGCCGGAGAGCAAACAGCTATTGATTCACCTTCGTTATCGATTGTTTACCAAACAGCAAGGCCATTTAACGTTTTACGCACCGGATAAATTGGTATTATTGGTTAGATAGAGAGCACCGTTGCTTGCCGTAATCGCTTGTGCAGGTCAGAAGAGAAAAAGCTGGTAAAGCACCGCATTGTTCAAACGCTGTCATGACATTCATGGCCTGGTGCAGTTTCTATTGTTTTCACCGATCAAACAATTTGGTTTCACTCACGCTTCTAAACAGTTCTTATGAAAAGAGTAGTCTTTGTTCTTCGTTTACTGGTTGGATACCGTTCAGCCAAAACGAGGTTTTTGTCGCTGGAACACCTGCAGAAATGGCTTATCGTTCCATCGTCCTTGTTGGTGATTGCAACCCTCGTGCTGTCGTGCGGAACGGTACAGGTTTACAACGAGCCGGACCGGCCGGTTTTCCATTCCGGCGAAACAACGTTGCAGGCAGCAGAACAAGCCGATTCGCTGAGCGTGGTTACGTTTAATATTCGCAAAGCTGTTAAGACACAACTGGCAGCTTCCGAATTGCAGCAGTTCCAGAAAACAAGGAATGCCGACGTTTTCCTCCTGCAGGAAATGGATGAAAAAGGCGTGGAAGAAATTGCAAAGACCCTCGGGTTAAACTACCTGTACATTCCCATTGTGCACCAAATCTCTGCCAAAAAAGACGTTGGAAATGCGATCCTCACAAAAGGGACAATCACCTGTCCCGAAAAATTATTATTGCCTCACGCAAAACCGCTGAGCAAGAGTCGCCGGCTTGTTACGATTGCAGAAGTGACCGTCCACGGGGAAAAAATCCTGGTCTACAGTGTTCAAACGGAAACCGTGGTGATGAGCAGAAAGAAAAGAATGGACCAGGTGGATGCGATCATCGAACATGCCAGGATGCAATTGCCTTCTTTTAAATATGTTTTGATCGGCGGGGATTTCAACACGTTGTTTTCGAAATCATCCAGGCTGGCTGTGGAAAAATTCAGGAACGGCGGGTTTGATTGGTCAACCGCCACAGTGGGCACTACGGCCAGTGCCTTTTTCGGGTTGCTGAAACCCAGGCACGATTATATCTTTTCCAAAGGCCTAAAACTCATCGATGCCAGTAAAATGGAATCCTCTAAATCAAGTGACCATTTCCCCGTGTTAGCCACTTTCAGTATGAAGCCCTAGCTGAACCTATTTCGGCCTGTCGAATTCGGCTCGCAGCGAATGAGCTGTCCTGATACGAAGCAGCCTGCTGTTTGATGGCCATCATTGCCATTTCCCGCGTAGCGAAATAAATTCGTAAAAGTTCCATCCAGGCGACAGGTAAAAAAATCGGCGAGGTTCTTTGAAAAACTAATGCTGCCGGCGCAGTTGGCCACGCCAGGAAATTGGAACATGCAGGAACGATGATTCTTTTTGAATGCTGCGGAAGGCAGGTGCCGTAAGGACTGCATTCTTGCAGTGCATCAATTGGACTAGAAATGTGCTTTGTGCGAAATTGTTTAGGTGTTTTCGCAGTTGTTTTATGCATCGGGTTGTCCAGCGCATACGCCCAGGTTGATGATTCTGCAAACGCGGTTGTTGTCAGTCGAGATACCACCTTTCCCGGGAAGCACAATTTTCCGGCAGCAACAGCGAAACTGATGTTGGCAAATGTCCTTCCGTTCTCCATTGATTATTTTATCCGGCGGGAAAGTTTCTCCTTTATTTCCTGGCAAAGCATTGGTGAGAATCTTCATCTTTCAAGCTGGGAATGGGACCGTGACAAATTCCTCAACAACCAGTTTTCGCATCCTTATCATGGGAGTTATTATTTCAATGCCTTTCGCTCCGAAGGCTACGGATTCTGGCAGGCATCAACGGCAACATTTGGCGGAAGCCTGCTTTGGGAGCTTGTGGGTGAAGTTGAAAAGCCGGCGATCAATGATTTAATCAATACAACATTGGGTGGTATGGCCTGGGGCGAAATGACTCACCGGCTGGCCATGCGGTTGACCCACAACTGGCGTACGGGACGGCGAAAAAATGCACTGGATGTACTCGGCATTGCTGTTGATCCCATGAATGGTTTTTCGACCCTCACGAGCAAAAAACGGCAACTGGCACAATGGCATGTTTTTGATACGACCACCATCAAATTTGAACTCTCGGGGGGCAGCCGGCAATACAACAGGGCAGAAGACCACGAACGAAAAGAAACCCGTGGCGAATGGTTCACGCGGTTGAACTTTGTGTATGGTGCCCCCAATGCATCGGTAACAATTCCCTTCGCCTATTTTGCGGTTTTGCTGGAACTGGGTACGTCCGACTCTACGGTATTTAACATTGCCCGCATCAGGGGCAATTTAACCGGGTGGAACTTGCGGCAAACCGATTTGCGCAGCCATTCGCTCCTGCTCCTGCTGAACTCTGATTATTACAACAACACGGCTTTTTCCTACGGCCTGCAAAGCCTGCAACTTTCTTTGCATTCACGCTTTCAACTGCCGCTTAAATCCAGTTTGCAAACCGAGACTGGTCTCAGTCTGATTGGCCTCGCTGCCATCAGCGACCAGGATTTGTTCAAAGGGAAAAAACGTAATTACGATTATGGCAACGGGGCTGGGTTGGCAGGCATGGCGAATCTGTTTTTTTTCAACCGGATCGGGCTTCGCTCCAATTTTTCGGTTGGGTGGCTGCACACGCTTGACGGGAAAAATGCCGACTACCGGGTTTTGAATTCCATCACTGCGCTTCGGTGCCAGGTGCTGAAGAAGGTTTTTGCCGAGTACGAATGGGGACATTTCCTGCTGAAAAGTTTATATCCAAATAACACCACCGAGAAAAAGCACAACTACTATAAACGAGTTTCACTCGGTTACCAGTTCCGCTTTTAAAAAGGGTTTAGCAGAAAACCTTTCATCCTTTTCGGTGCTTGCCATTACATACGACGGCGGGTGAATCAGAAGGCTTGAAGAGATTTGTTTCCCGGGTGCGCTATTGGCAAATGCGGAAAGCAATAGAGGGCCTGTACCATCGTTGCCTTGTTTAGATGCATGGTATTCCTCGCGGTCAGGAACGGGTGGGACGTTGTTCCTGTTGAAATAAAACGGTTGCTGCAGGCTGCCTGACATCTACCGTTCCCTTCCCGATGCCGATCAACGCAAGAAACCGCTCCACATCATAAATCGCATTGTGTGCCGACGGCGAAATTGTTGGCAGTACCAGGTCAAAACCATGGTCGGTTTGCGGCAGCACATGCAAGATGGCTGGAACGTTTTCCTCCACCAGCCGCGTATACAGGCGACGGGTGGCTGCCACGGACGCCATGATATCGTGTGCGCCGTGGATCAGCAGTGTCGGGGGACAGTGCGAATGGACATGCGTAATGGGTGAAAAACGTGCATATTGTTCCGGGCATTCATCCGGGTGCCCGCCCAATATAATTGACAAGGAGCCGATGCTGGCAAAGTCCTTGTCCAGACCCAGGCGTTGATAATCTTTCCCGATCGCTTTTACCATCCATCCCGGCATTTTGGTGGGTACCGCTTTCCGGGGCTTACCAGCAACGGCGCGGCTTGTAAGGTGCTGGTTGGTGTGGTAATACAGGGCTTCCAGGTCGTTAGTGCCATAGAGGGAAATTACGGCACAAACACCAAGGTCTTTTCCTGCTAAACCCTGCGGCGTGAATGACCGGTCATTCGTGGTATAGGCCGTTAGCAAAGCCAGGTGTCCACCGGCCGAACCGCCACTAAGAACAATGCGGTCGGGATGGATGCCATAACTGTTTGCCTGCTCTTTCATCCAGGCAATGGCCCGCCTGGTATCGTGCACCATGCCCATGATGTCCGTTTCCGGTGAGAGACGGTAAGCCACGTCCATGATGACATATCCCTGGGCCGCGAGGTGGCGGAAAAAAGGCCGGGTGCCCCAATCTTTGTCAAGAAAATAAAATGCACTGCCGTGCAGATAAATCAGTGCAATGCCTGTCGGGCTCACGTCTTCCGGTGGCTGCCACACATCGCACAAAAGCTCGCGACTGGTGCCGGGAATGGTAGCAAAAGAAACGTTTTGTTTTAGCCGGGGCTCCGGAACAGCAGGCATGCGGAAGGTCGTGCGAAAGGGTAAGAAATATATTTTCTTTTCGTGTGTGATGTTGTTTTCCCAACCGTGTCCAAATACCTTATCAAAGCCGCTTGCGGCAGCGGGTGGGCGGGTGATGCGGATGATATGGAAGACATAGATCCAAAGGGCCGCAATGCCAACACAACTGGTGAAGACCGAACCTGTCCAAATCCCGGCAAAAGAGGTTACAATACCAACCAGGGCGAACAGGGGTGATAAAGCGGAGACAAACAGTTTCAGGCCCCACATGGCTGCCGCCGGCCAGCGGAAAGCGAAAAAGAGCGGGATGCTCACGAGAACGGCAATGCAACCGGCAATAGCAAAAAGGATTTGCACAAGTGTGCTGATGGTATTCATGTTGCTTGTTTTGCGTTGATAAAAATGGTTAAGCCGGCGAAACGGAGGGGTTGGTTTTCCTGCGCAGCAGCAACATTGCCAGCACCACTACCCAAAGCAGGAAGACACCGATATTGATGCGCTCCCAAACACCGATCCAGGGTGTTGGCTGGTTGGCGGCGATGCCTGACGCATCCAAAAAGGTTAGGGTGCCAAAGAGTAAAAGAGCAACAAGTGTAATGACGGAGTAGAGGCGGAACGGCTTGCCCAGCGCCGCTGCCGCAAATAGCAGTGCGGCTACATACAGCACTTCCGTGACCACACCCAATGCAATGTGCATCGTATCGCTCCAGGTGGCGCCACCGGCGGCCAGGGTTTCGCGTAGGTGCATCGGCGTAAAGGGCCAAAGCACACCCAGCACACTGTAGGCAAGCAACAGGCCTCCGGCAATGCGCAGCCGGCGGTTCGTGCCCGCCGATTTCCAAACACCCCATCCAAAGGCGATCATGAGCAAGGTATACGGCATGGCTAACACAATCCACAATGTTCTTGTTGGCGCGCCGATTGCCGAAAGCTCGCTTACAACTTGTGAGGCCGAACGATAACCCGGAAAGTAAAGCGGCACAAATAGGTTGATGGCGACATACCACACGGAAGAAAGAATGCCGCAGAAAAGCAGCACCTGCATCGCGGTTCCGCCGCTGCGTTGAGGAGTCGTTATGGATTCCGGCATCTTCTTTCCTGTCTTTTTTCTTGACGTAATGTGGGTATCCATAATAAAGTTTTTTACCGTGAAGAAATACAGCACCGGGCAATCAAAGAGTTTGTTTTGCAAGTTCCGGTAAACAGGTCGCTGGCAGAATGATTGCGATTAGCCTGTTTGATAACCACAATCATAACTCCTGGCCGGAGATTACGCAGGGTGTATGCACGGACAAAACCCGGTCCTTTTGTCGAATTTGTTTTTCAGCTTCGGACACAAGCAGCCATGTTTGTTGCAAAAGTCTAAGTTGCGCCGAACTGTGAACCTGTGATTCAATACGGGATTTGTGCTTAGGAAAGGGAAACGGAAAGTACAGGAGTGAAATGATTCTTTCGCTCAATGAAGGTGGCAACGAAATGTGTAGTAGAAGGCACCTGCAAATAAGTGATTTCACCCCTTGTAGCCAGGAAAACAATCTCGATCATTCCACGTAAAGGGACGGTGACTGAAACTGTCGAAAATGTGGCAAATCCATCGATAATCGCAGTTGTTTTGCAGCGTTTTCTAAAACGCCACCAGTTGTTTCCCACTTGCTTGTTGATGATGCGTTGGACTTCCGATTCCTCGTATCGAACCCTGCTTTGCACTGATTTGATAACAACCAACTGTTTCATAAAAAATGTTTTATGGTCTGTAGTCAATTTTCAAGGACGTTGCTGTTTCTGCCAGGGGGAAGGAGTATTTGCATTAAAGCTTTCGTTTCGCTTCCTGCTGATTGAAGATATACTTGTCTGTTTATGGTTTTCCATGACGGGGATCGTCGCCGGCATTGACAATTCGCACTATTTTGGATGACCAATGTCAATCGGAAGAAAACGTATCGGAAACCCGCACCGGAGTTTCCAGCGCTGTTCCGCTCAATAAAGCAGATGTGATACTAAACAATCAACGATATGTTTTTCCGAACCGGTAAGCCCCGGCCAAGTTCACATTGCCTGATGCCTCTCATTGTATTACCCTAACCGCTATCATTTCTAATACCCCTGTGGAGTGATATTTTCGGCAAGCGTTTACCAAACCCTGGTAAGCTGTAAATAATTTGCTCACCACCTAAAACCTCTAAGATGAAAATGTACAATCGAATGCCGCTGCTCTGTGCCTTTGTTCTGGGGTTGGGCATGCAGGCAATGGCGCAGGAAGTGCTGCCGGAAATCACCGTGAAAGCCGTACGGTATAAGTACCTGAGTGCAGTGGACCAAAAAGAGTTGGCCCAACCCGTCAAACTGTTGCAAAAGCAGGCGGCCGAATACGATGTAAAACAATCCGACTACTATGAAGATGACTATGATACCTATTTCATTTCGTTTTTCATCCCGCAGGGTGAGATCCTGGCGGCCTATGACAAGGATGGGAAGCTGTTGCGCACCGCTGAAAAATACAAGAACGTGGCTCTTCCAAAAGCCGTTACAAAAGCCGTAATTGACAGGTTCCCGCAATGGAATATCGCGGAAGATGCTTACATGGTGAATTACTATGAAGAAAGCGGTGCCAAAAAGATCTACAAACTCACGCTGCAAAATGGCGACAAGCGGCTCAAAGTGAAGTTGAATGAAAAAGGAGAATTCATCTGACAGGTAATGAAGAATACTGTCAGGCAACGGGAGTTTCTGCGGATAGCAGAAGCTCCCGTTAAATGGAGGAGAGTGTGCAAACGAAAGATGCCTTTCGCTTTCGTTCTGCGTAGATCTCCCGGGCAATAACAACCTTGTCTTTCCTTTGCGTTTTTGATAGTGACACATTCGGTCTTACCAGGCAGGCCGGCAACAGAAACCGCATATTTCAGCGCCACCGGCAGACTTTCACATGGTCAACAATACCAGTTTACCGCTGCACTCCGTTTTCGTTTCTTTGCACACGTTTATCCGTTGTTTTCGTAACCGTCATTGCCAATGTTCATGTGGTACGCATTTCTGAATGTTTTCTTTTTTGTTTTTCATACCATTTTCACACTTTTTAATCTCGCCGGCTGGCTGTTTCGCAAGACGCGGCGGTGGAATTTGATCACGCTTTTGTTAACCGCTTTTTCCTGGTTTGTGCTCGGTATCTGGTTTGGCTGGGGTTATTGTTTTTGTACCGACTGGCACTGGAAAGTACGGGAACACCTGGGCTTTCATGACCAGCAGCGTTCCTACATTCATTTTCTTTTACTCAAACTAACCGGGATTGATTTTAACGAAACGCTGGTGGAAAATGTGACCTTGATCGGTTTTCTCATCAGCCTTGTTGGTAGCATCTGGCTGAACTTGAATGACAGGAGAAAATCAGGCAAGCGGCAATACGGCGAGTGGTACCGTTTTTTGAAGTAGGAAGAGATTACTTACCTGATCGCATCGCCTTGCAAAACGGCTGTTGCATGCGGTCATCACACACTTTATACTTCCTTCATCTCCCCAATTTCTTACTCATCACCGCTTGCCCCGGGATTTACTACTCACCATCAGACGGGTGGTTGATAGTCGTCATAGTTTACTTACGATGCGGAACAATAGCTTTATTCTTTCTGCTTTCTATATGCAAAACAGTTCACTACCAGGCACGCAGGCCGGCAAGCGAACGGCTTACGAAAGCCTGTGCGACAATTTTAGTTTTGAGAATGAACGAAGCCTTTTGGACGGGCTGCCGCAGGGAGGCCTGAACATCGCCCACGAGGCTGTGGACACGCATGCCAACAGCGGGCTTGCGCAAACCGTTGCACTTCGCTTCATTGCCAAAGGCAACACGGTCAAGGAGTATACTTACAGCGATTTGCAAAAAGAAACCTCCCGCTTTGCCAATGTATTGCGGGGGCTAGGCATTGCCAAAGGTGAAACGGTTTTCACCCTGCTCGGCCGCCAGACAGAACTTTATATTGCAGCCCTGGGTACCCTGAAAAACGTCTCTGTTTTTTGTCCTCTCTTTTCTGTCTTTGGCCCCGAACCCGTCTTTCAGCGTCTTTCACGCGGCGGTGCCAAAGTTCTGGTAACAACAACAGCTTTTTTTGAAAAAAAGATTAAGCAGTTGCTGGAACGGCTGCCTGCGCTTCGCTTTGTTTTGCTAACGAACGCCGAAAAACATGTTGATGCAAAAGCCCTGTCGCTGCGACAACTGATGGCAGAGGCATCGGAGCAATTTGCCATCCCGGATACGTCGCCGGACGATCCTGCGCTGCTGCATTTTACCAGCGGAACCACGGGCATGCCCAAGGGAGCATTGCACGTGCACAACGCCGTTTTATTTCACTACATCACGGGTAAATATGTCCTGAACTTTCGGCCGGGTGATATCTTTTGGTGCACGGCCGATCCGGGCTGGGTTACCGGCACCTCTTATGGCATTATTGCACCGCTGGTCAACGGCGTTACAAACATCGTGGACGAAGAAGAATTTGATGCAGCCCGGTGGTATGCCATTTTGGAAGAACAGAGAGTCGACATCTGGTACACGGCGCCGACAGCTATACGCCGGTTGATGCGCATGGACATCAAGCCCCGCGAACGATACGACCTGCAAAACCTACGGCTGATCCTCAGCGTTGGCGAGCCGCTCCATGCAGAGGCAGTACGCTGGGGCGAGAAGATGTTTGACCGACCTATCCTCGACAACTGGTGGCAAACCGAAACCGGCGGCATCATGATCGCGAATTTTCCGTTCATGCAGGTGAAGCCCGGCTCAATGGGAAAACCGCTGCCCGGTGTGGAGGCGGCGGTCGCGGAAATTACAGCAGACAGTTTCCGGGTTATTGACGAACCAGGCCAACAAGGGCATTTGGTGCTGAGAAAAGGCTGGCCTTCGATGTTCAGGGCCTACCTGCATGATGAAGAACGTTACCGCAAGTGTTTTCATGACGATTGGTACATCACCGGCGACCTGGCAAAAAAAGATGCCGATGGGTATTTCTGGTTTGTAGGCAGGGCCGATGACATCATCAAAACATCCGGACATATGGTGGGACCGTTTGAAGTAGAAAACGTATTAATGATGCATGATGCGGTGGCTGAAGCAGCCGTGATCGGCAAACCCGACCCGGTGATTGGCGAACTGGTGAAAGCCTTTGTGGTACTGAAGGCCGGGTTTGCAACCGGCGAAGCCTTGCAAATGGACATCCTTGGTTTTGCCCGCAAGAAACTCGGCGCAGCCGTTGCACCCAAAGAACTTTCTTTTATAAACGAATTACCCAAAACAAAAAGCGGGAAGATTTTGCGGCGCCTGCTGAAAGCAAGAGAGCTCCATTTGCCGGAAGGTGATCTTTCCACGCTTGAACTTGGTTAATGTGTTATCATGGAAACTGCCTTAAAACAAGAGAAAACTGGAGTCATCGGAAAAGCACATGCATTGCTGCTATTGGAGCAGATGATGCTGATCCGGCGCTTTGAAGAAAAATGTGCGGAGCTCTACACGCAGGAAAAGATCCGTGGCTTTTTGCACCTGTACATCGGCGAAGAAGCGGTAGCCGTTGGCGTGCTGCAGGCATTGACAGGGGAGGATTTCATTTTGGCAACGTATCGCGAGCATGGGCATGCCCTGGCAAGAGGTGTTGAACCCGGTGTGGTGATGGCCGAAATGTATGGCAAGCAGGAAGGCTGCAGCCGGGGACGCGGTGGCTCCATGCACATCTTTGACAAAGGCAAAAATTTTTTCGGCGGCAATGCCATTGTGGCCGGTCACCTGCCGCTGGCCCTGGGCATGGCCCTGGCATCCAAAAAACAAAAGAAGAACAACATTGCCTGTTGCTTTTTTGGGGAAGGCGCCGCGGCGGAAGGAGAGTTTCACGAAGTGATGAACCTCGCTTCCCTGTGGCAGGTGCCTTTGTTGTTGGTTTGCGAGAATAACCTTTATGCAATGGGCACGGCTATCCGCTTTACCCATGCGGTGCAGGAACTGGAAAAGAAAGCGGTGGCCTACGGTGTGGAAGCAACGGCGGTTGATGGAATGGATGTACTGGCGGTGGAGAAGGCTGCAGGAGAAGCAGCCGGCAAAGTGCGTTCGACGGGCAGGCCCTTCTTCCTTGTTTGCAATACCTACCGTTTTCGTGCGCATTCGATGTTTGATTCGGAACTGTACCGGGAAAAAGCGGAAGTAGAAGAGTGGAAGAAAAAAGATCCAATAAAACTACTCCGGCAAAACACCATGCAGCAAGGGATTATCACACCAGAGGAAGCGGCAATAGTTCAAAACAAAGTAGAAGAGGAGGTGCAAAAAGCAGTGGCTTTTGCGGAAGCGGGAATTTGGGAACCCATTGAACAGTTAACACAATTTGTTTACAGCGATAGGCAGCTTGAAACCTGAAATGCAAGCGGTAAAACAAGCTGCTGCTACCGCCAGTTAAAAAAAAGATGTATGAAAGCAGTGATCGTTTACAACGGCAAATACGGGGCAACAAAACAATATGCGGGTTGGCTGGGCGAAAAGTTGGGCCTCCGTGTCATCCACTCCGGAGAGGTTACCCTTGACCAGCTCAATGACGCGGACATGCTGCTAATAGGGACGTCTGTGTATTACGGCAAATTCAGGATTCGAAAATGGTTAAAGAAAAATGTAAAACACATCAGCAACAAAAAACTGTTTCTGTTTGTGGTAAATGCGACGGCTCCCGAAGAACAGGCAAAGCGAAACAAGTTTGTTGAGGACAGCGTTCCGATAGAATTCCGCAACCGTTGCGAGGTTACGTTTCTTCCGGGAAGATTAATTCACAAAGAGCTTCATTTTATCGACCGGTTCATGGTAAACATGGCAGCACGGATGCTGAAAGATCCTGAAAAGAAAAAAGCAATGCAGTCCGACCTTGACGAAGTGAAAATGGAAAATCTTGCACCGCTCATCGACGCCGTCAATAAATACCGCTCCACTGAAAAAGTGGAAGTGGGCAAACAACCGGTTTCTTCACTGAAGGGATAATTGCCATGGAGCAGGCAGGAAGCACTATAAAACTCACGTATCGTGAAGCGTTAAAGCAAGGCATCCGGGAAGCCTTGAAAAAAGACGACCGTGTGTTTTTGATGGGCGAAGACGTGGGACGCTACGGCGGTGCGTTTGCCGTGAGCAAAGGCCTGTTGAAAGAGTTCGGTGAAGAACGGATCATGGATGTGCCTTTGTCGGAATCTGCGTTTACCGGTGCGGGCATTGGTGCAGCGCTGGCCGGCCTGCGGCCGGTGGTGGAAATCATGACGGTGAACTTTAGTTTCCTGGCCATGGACCAGATCGTCAACAACGCGGCAACACTGTTTCACATGTCGGGTGGGCAGTTGAATGTGCCGGTCGTGATCCGCATGAGTTGTGGCATCGGGCGGCAACTGGCCGCGCAGCATTCGCATAGCTGGGAACCGTTTTACGCGGCCATACCGGGACTGAAAGTGCTGGCCGTCGGTACGCATGAAGATGCAAGAGGCATGTTGCTGACGGCCCTGCAGGATCCGGACCCAGTGCTGCTTTTTGAGTACACGTATTTGTTGAATGTGGAAGGCGAGATCGCTTCCAATGCCGGCGCAGTTGATATTATAACAGCAAAGGTGAGAAGAGAAGGTACCGATGTTTCGATCATTACCTACGGAGCCGCTGTGCCGAAAGCATTGGCCGCTGCCGACGAACTGGCAACGACCGGCATCCGTGCGGAAGTGGTTGACCTCCGGGTATTGCGTCCGTTGGACGAGGAAACGTTTTTGGCTTCCGTTAGAAAAACACACAGGGCTCTGCTGGTAGAAGAGGCCTGGCGATCGGTTAGTGTTTCATCCGAGGTGAGTGCCCGGATCATGGAAAAGGCGTTCTACGAACTGGATGCGCCGGTGAAGCGGTTGGGTGGAGTGGAAGTTCCCATTCCCTATCCAAAGCACCTGGAAGATGCCTGCCTTCCGCAACCAAACGATATTGTGAATGCCGTAAAAAAAATGCTGCAACATGATTGAGTTTCGCATGCCAAGTTTGGGCGCCGATATGGAAGCCGGTACACTGGTGGAGTGGCTGGTAAAGCCCGGCGATGCCGTCAGGCGTGGCGATGTGATTGCGCTGGTGGATACGCAAAAAGGCTTGTTCGATATTGAAGTCTTCGAAGATGGCACGGTTGAAAACCTTGTGTTGAAAGAAGGCGCAAAAGTGCCTGTCGGAACGGTGATGGCGATCCTGAACGGTACAAAAGAAGTGGTGCAAAAGGCAACAAAACTTGAAGAAGCCGGCGCCGCAAGAGAAATGCCTAGAGAGGTAATTGCTCCAGTGCAAACACCGCCTGAAATCAAGGCCTCACCATTAGCAAGACGAATCGCAAAAGACCTGAGCATTGACCTTTCCATCATCAAAGGCACGGGTGAAGAAGGAGCGATCACCAAAGCCGATGTGGAAAATGCAGCGGCAGAAAAAAAGCAAACACCGGAACAAGAAATGCGTGCAGAAACAGCGCAGCAGCCGTCGTCCCCAAAAGAAAAAACAGCAGCAACAGCCGATTCTATCCGCATGGCCGTGGCTGCAGCCATGAGCAGGGCAAACCGGGAAATACCACACTACTACTTGGAAACAAAAATAGACATGCGCAAGGCGCTGGCCTGGCTGGCCGAGGCCAACAAGCAGCGCTCCGTGAAGCAACGCCTGCTGCCGGTGGCTTTGTACATCAAGGCGGTGGCAAAGGCAGCGGCTGAAGTTCCGCAACTCAATGCTTACTGGGAAGACGGTCTCCAGTTAAAAGAGGCGATCAATATTGGCGTTGTGATCTCTTTGCGGACCGGCGGCATTCTCATTCCTGCCCTTCGAGACGCGGAGAAAAAAAGCATCGATGAAATCATGGAGTGGATCAACGAGATCATTCCGCGAGCCAGGTCGCTAAACCTGCGCAGCTCGGATATTACCGATACAACCATTACCCTGACCAGCCTCGCAGAAGGAAGTGCCGAAACGGTTTATGGCGTGATCTACCCGCCACAGGTGGCGCTGGTAGGACTGGGAAGTATTTCGGAACAACCCTGGGCCGAAAATGGCATGCTTGATGTTCGTCCCGTACTGGTGGCCACGCTTGCCGCAGACCACCGCGCATCGGATGGCCAGATCGGCAGCCGCTTTTTAATGGCTTTCAAACATTACCTCCAAGAACCCGAATCGTTATGACGGAAGAAGAACTGAAACCGGTCATTTTTCGCCTGCTGAAAGGCGTGGCGCCCGATACAGAACCGGAAACACTCAAGCCGGATGACAATATCCGCACAACGCTGGAAATCGATTCATTCGATTATCTGCAGTTCATCGTGGCCCTTGATGAGCAATTCGGCATGGACACGCCGGAGGAAGATTATGGCAAAATTCAAACCCTGCACACACTTCTTGCTTACCTTTTTCAAAAAGCCAAAAAAACAGTTTGATAAAAACGGAAAGTGGAGCATCGTCAATTTGCTTCCGGCAGGTGTTTCCACCATTTTACCTGCTTCATCGCGCCAGGAGAAATGAGCACATTCGGCGAGTGGGGACGTGGCGTTAAAAAACATAACGGGGAATTTTGAAACGTTTTACCGCTAAGGCTTTTCACTGCAACAATACAGCAACGGAACGTGAAGCACTGACTGGTGTCCGCACTTATTTTGACGCCGCCTGTTTTTTCGGGAGGTGGTTTCCAGGGAAGAAGCAATCTTTTTTTCAGCAGCTATTGAAATGACAAACCCGTTGCTGTTGGTGGTGGGCCGGTCCATTGATTTGGGGCTTCTGTGGTAACCGAATTCTTTGTGGTGATGTCGGCATTTGGGCCTTGCATTTTTTCAAAAAGGTGCTTTGCGTTACCAGATCAGGATATGAAAGCTTCTGGCTGCTTACCGGCTGGGTATAAAAATGACAAAGGTCCACAACAGTGAACCTTCGATTTAAGAGCGTGCCCCGGAACGGACTTGAACCGTTACTCGCATTGCTGCGAACAGGATTTTAAGCAAGTTTCGGAACTTAACTGATTTGAACTTAGTTTATTCTATTTTAACCTAAGGTATTGATTTTCAATAGTTTGAGTTTTTATTCTTACCTTGGTTGACCTTCCACGAACGGTCATTAACCGGTCGATGTTTGCAAATCTGTTTGCAAATTTTGGTGAAGAGTGCATTTGTGAACAAGGAAAATCAACCAGTATGCATACGACAACAAGTGTTATTCTGGATACCCGGCGAATGAAAAAGGACGGAACCTATCCCTTGAAGCTCCAGGTTACTCACCAGCGAAAGACAAAGCATTTCCCCAGCATTTTTAACTTATCCGAAGTCGATTACCAGAAGCTCACCGCACCCCGCATCAGTGCGAAACTCCAGCGGGTGCGGGATGGGGTGAGGAGGATTCAGCGGGAAGCCGAAGATTTTTTGGAAGGAGTAGAAGCGTTTAGCTTTTACCTGTTCCAGCGGGACTTTGTCCAGCATCATGACCTGTTGAAAAGCCGAAAGCTGGCGGAGGAAGCAGAAGATTTTGAGGAAGACGATGTTGACGTCCGCCTTTACAACAGACGTTTTCCCCTTCTGAAGGAAAAGAACTTACCTGCCCAGAGCATTGGCGCAGTCTATCTACGCTGCATCAAAAACCTCCTTCGGGAGGAGCGGATTGGCACCGCCTTGGCTTACAAGGACTCTTACAATTCCATTCTACAGTTTCGGGGCAACCTCTTGTTTGCCGAAGTCACTGTGAGTGTGCTTCACCAGTACGAGCAGTGGATGCTCAAAAAGGGAAGATCAAGAACCACGATTGGTATCAAGCTACGCAACCTCCGGGCGGTGTTCAACGAGGCCATTGCACAAGGGCTGCTCAAAAAAGAAAAGTGCTATCCCTTTGGGCGGCGGAAGTACCAGATTCCTACGGGCAAAAAGGTCAAAAAAGCCCTTGACCAGGAAGTGATTGGAAGGCTCTACTACTCTGAGCCCTCGTCTCCACTACTTCAAA
Source organism: Flavisolibacter nicotianae (assembly GCF_003628535.1). GTDB lineage: Bacteria > Bacteroidota > Bacteroidia > Chitinophagales > Chitinophagaceae > Flavisolibacter > Flavisolibacter nicotianae. The sequence goes on along the minus strand of NZ_RBCI01000021.1, from coordinate 3,296 downwards.
AAGCAAAAGACTTTTGGCTGTTTTGCTACTTTGGCAACGGCATGAATCCCAAAGACGTCGTCTACCTGAAGTGGAAGAACATGCAAGGGGAGTATTTTGTCTTTACCCGGGCCAAGACCGAGCGCAGCACCCGCACCGATCCAAGGCCGATCACAGTGTACATTACCGAAGACATGCAGAATATTATCGAAAGGCACGGTACCAAAGACAAACATCCGGAGAGCTATGTTTTTCCCATCATGCGTGATGATCTCAATCCGCTAAAGCAGTATGAACGGGTGCCGGTCTTTACGCGATTCATAAACGACGGCATGAAAGCCATTTGTGAAGAGCTGGGCATTGATAAAAACATCACCACCATTGTCTCACGACACACCTTCAGTACCCAGCTGAAACGCTCCGGCGTAAGCACCGAGTTTATCCAGGAGGCATTGGGGCATACCGACAAGCGCACCACCGAAAACTACCTGGACAGCTTTGAAAATGAAGTGAAAAAGCAATACGCCCAAAATCTCGTGGCGTTTAAAAAGATGGTTGTCCAGCCACGGGAATGAACCGGATGAAAAGCAATGATCTATAGGCTATGTTTAAAGATCATTTCTGCCGTTTACATTGTAATGTTCTTTTATCACATGGTATCTATCAGTGTACCGTACTAAGTGTGACATACCAATTTTTCGTTCAAGTGCATTGAGGCAGAATATTGCAAGCACACATACGGCACACTGCTTGTGTGATTGCACGTTTTGCCAGTGAAATAAAGCTGAAAAGAGGACAAAGCCTGAGTCAGGCGTTCAGTCTCTTGCGCGGGTTATTACCGGACACTAGTTTGCTTTTGCTGGAACTAACTAAAGCAAAAAGTGAGCACCATATGGAACACCGTAGGGACACCTGTTCATTTTGCCATTGGTGTAGAATAAGGTATAACGTAGGTATTCAACATCTTGCCGGAAGAATCAAAAAATACCTGAAGTGGGTATTGCTGGCCGTTTCATTACTACATACTTTTGAAGTTTCAAAACGGAAGGCTTAAAACACTTCCTGCATATTTCTCTATTTTCTGTACTATGGGAGTTACGGAGGCCTTTGGCTTGCCCGAAGGCCTTGCTTATGATTTGCAACTGCCATTTCCGCTACCGGTAAGCACAATTCCTTTTCTTTTGAACAAGAAAGGCTCCTTTTTACCAGCATTGGCAGAAAAACAATTCTATATATTTAATTTATTTATTATTTTTAATAGCATACCAACTAACGTGTATGCTTACTATAGAACTGCGGCCGTTGTATCACCGCGGAAAAGAACAGATCGCCATCCATGCTCCCTTTGAAAAGGAAATCAACCTGGCGATTCGAAGACTTCCCGGGGTTAGATGGAGTGAGACTCACAAGGTCTGGTACATGTCCTGGGGCAAGCCTTCGTACGAGCAAATTATAGCAGCCCTGAACTCACTGGCGCAACTGGATACACGGCTGTTAAAAGCCTACCTGGAAAAGCGTCATGACGTAAAGCAAACGCTGGTGCCAGTTCGGCCCGTAGGTAGTGACCATGTCGGTTTTAAACCGGCCTTTGCTCGTAAATTACCAGCACATACCGCCACCTGGCAGCTGAGTCGGGACAATCTTGCTGCGCTGAACCGTTTTGTGGAGCAGTTAAAGCTAAAGGCCTACAGTATAAATACGCTGCGCACCTACCGGGGTGAATTCCTCCAGTTATTGCAGGTGCTCAAACAAAAGCCCGTGAATGCGCTCACCCCGAATGAGTTACGCCGTTACATGGTGTATTGCATGGAAAAAGAAGGCCTGAGTGCCAACACAGCCAACAGCCGGCTCAATGCCCTGAAGTTCTATTTTGAGCAGGTGCTGGGGCGGGAAAAGTTCTTTTTTGAAATTCCCCGGCCCAAAAAGCCATTGCTCTTGCCAAAGGTACTGGGACAGGAGGAGCTGAGCCGCTTGTTCAGGGCTCTTACCAACAAAAAACATAAGGCGATGCTTTTTACTGCCTACAGTGCGGGGCTCAGGGTATCGGAAGTAGTGGCCCTCAAACTCAAACATATTGACAGTGACCGCATGCAGATACGCGTGGAACAGGCAAAGGGAAAGAAAGATCGCTATGTAAACCTGAGCCCTGTGTTGCTGGATATCCTGCGTTCATATGTGCGAGGCTACCGGCCCAAGCCGGTAGAATACCTTTTTGAATCTGAGCGGACCAAAACAGCTTACCCCACCAAAACCATTCAGCGGATCTTTCAACTGGCCAAAGAGCGGGCGGGCATCCGCAAAGAAGTGGGCATTCACAGCTTGCGGCACTCCTTTGCTACACATCTGCTGGAAAAAGGAACCGATATCCGCTACATAAAGGAACTGCTGGGGCATTTTGACATTCGGACTACGGAGCGGTACCTGCACGTAAGCAAACGGGCACTGGTGAACGTGATCAATCCGCTGGATGATTTGTATAGGAATGGGAAAGTGGAGTGGTGAATGGCTGGATTGTTCCAATAGCAATCTAAAATAGCGAATAGTAAACAATTGAAAATGAAGAGAGAACTTTTTGTAGTTCCTGATTCCAATGCGATATATTTACGTGTTGTGCGCTATGAAGTGACCTCGTAACCCTGACCTATGCGCGGATCAATAACTATAAAATATAGGCCGAATGATGAAATGTTTGATTTCAGTGCAAGCTCTCCTGACTGTAGTGTAAGTATTGAACTTTATGGATCATCCGACATTTTTAGTGAATTTGGGACAAAGCTTTTGGACTTTCCACAATCCATCAATGACGTTATCGAGTTAGAACAGGGTAAGGACCGCATAACTGCGGATTATTTGTACCTGAAAGCATACATATCTAAAAGCAGCGGACATTCAGCCATAAACGTTGTTGTAAATAGTGCGGTAGGTATTCCTGGACCCTATCGAGCAGAATTTGGAATTGTTGCGGAGCCTGCAGAAATTAATCGACTTGGACAAATGCTAAGCGGCTGGGACTTCCAGGAAAGACCGGAAATGGCTTGGAAAGTCCCGAGCGACTGATGGCGACACAGCGCACAACACAGGCTTTTAGCAATACGGGCTGATGAATATCTGCTAACAAAAGAATTGCTATTTTGCTTCAGCAAATAACTGAGGCTGAAGTACAATAAATTCCCGTACTGCTTAAAGCCTCTCTACGTTGTAGGCAATTTTTATGAGACCGTTCCTAACGATTATATTGATTTTTTCATTCTTCACATCATTCAGTCAGAAATTCAACAAGTCAGTTAAAGACACAAGCATTACAAATTTCATGACTT
>NZ_RBCI01000003.1 GCF_003628535.1 Flavisolibacter nicotianae | reverse complement strand
CTACGATGTATCGAAGGTCGAAGCGCTCGATTCTGCCATTGATGCAAGTTGCTGATGCAAAATAATGGGACCAGGGGTTCAAGTCCCTCAGGATCCACAGAGTAAGTTTCAAAATCAGTCAATTCCTTGCAGGGCCAATTGGAAGCGGCTCTTTGCCATCTTCGACACAAGCCCCATGTATAACGTAGTCGATGGCAAAAAGGTGGTTGGAACACTTGACTTTGGCTTTGCGCAAACATTGCAATTACCTTTTGTATTTGTTTTAGGCGGACAGGAATGGAATGCACTAAAATTGGATCACGAAATGCAGCAGGTCCTAGTGGAGAAGAACAAGACCGGCAAAGCACCAAAATGGAAAGCGCTGGCAAACTTTGATATCCCCTTTGAACTTGCTCAAGAGGTTGGCAGTATACTCATGAGCGATTTACAACTGCACTTTCTCGATCACGTTGCCCATCTTTCCATCCAAAGACAAAGAAATACCATGGGAAGTTTAGGCTGGCAAAGAAATAAATGGATTTTGGAAGCAGACGAAGATCACGGACCTTTTTCACTTTGGACCTTTGGCGGCGATAAAATTAACCGCACGATTGCCCTGCTCTTCGCTGCAGAATTTGGCGAGCAGCCTGATTATGATTTTAAGTTGATCACCTTTCAGGCACAAAAAGACGAAGAACTCTCAATGGAGCAATTGTGTAAATGGCTTTCACAACTAAGAACTTCAACACTCATTGAGTTGGAAAGTTTGATCCACAGCCAGGTTGAAGCCAAATGGTTCTCAAAGTTTTCTGAATGTCTGCCAGAGAAACTGGCGAAATGGACGATTCAGGAAAGAGGAACAGATTTACAAGGAGTAACAAGGGAACTAAACAAGATTGCTTTATCGTTCAGTTTAAATGGATAAACAATGCAAGAAGAGGAGGCTATAATCTTGCTTGAAAATAAACAAGGCGAAAAACTACACCTGTCCGTTTGTATTGACCCTACATGCAATATTAATCCGTACAACATAGTAGTCTTTCTGCCATCCACTTATAAACTGGGCAACAAATCGCTGAGTATCTAAATATCATCTCAGCTTTTTTGATTTGTTTACACGAGTAGCAAAATCAAGCGGTTTTACCTTCAGTTTACTGAAGGCTCGTCAGTTCACTACTTTGTCACCAACAATACCAATAAACCACTCCAAATGTTGGAACAGAGCTATCTATGCAAAAAGGTTCGAGTTCTGACAGAACTTCAATTCCGACCAGTGTCAATTCTTTTTGTTTAACAGCCCTGAAATACATTCCCTATTTCTTGAATTATCATGAATTGCGAAAAATGGCGTAACACAAGTAAACCTTCTATTACGTGTGTCACGCCTTGTTCACTTTCATTTAAGTCGGACTCTCCTAACCAATCTAGCTTCATTTATTCCAGTGTTTCATCGCTCGGCATATTGCCGTCAGTTCCCTCCGTACCGCTGCCAAACTTCTGATCAAAGACGTCGTACATACCACAAATAACAGCTTCGAGTTCTTCGAGGGTAAGCTTTTCCCTAGTCATCGGGTGCTCTTCCATGCTTTTGTAGAAACGGGCTGCTCTTGGCTTTACCCATATGTTTCGGTAGCAGTTACGCTCGTCTTTGGTCAGGTGCACCGCCAGCTTAAAAATGAAGCCCACATCACCACTTGGCATGGCTACCTTTCTTGCAGCATATTGTCCTAAGATCATTGTTTCAGTGCCAGTTGGAAGGGGTCCATAATAGTCAAAAAAACAAAACACAATTTTGTATGAAACGGGCCTTGTCCACTCTTTAGGCCCCTGCTCATTAAAAAAGTAGATACCTGCTAATGCTTTGTCCACGTCAATGTCTTCGCCAAAGCAGTTGGCCACTGTTGGATTGTGGGAAGACACTTTGCCGTTACTGTGAAACTTTGAGCGGCAATTGGATTTTTCTTCTCCTGGCGGCGGATCCGGACAACAATCTGCCCGGCTAGTGGCTGTCAGATTAATCTCTCCACAGTTCTTGCAAAAGGTGTAGTAGTTGTGCCTAAAGGAACGTTTTTTCATAAGGTTATCAGTTTTGGTCAATGAATAAACGACCGTCGTTTTGAGCGGTCCGTCGCTGCAATTATATCAGATAAAAAGTAAATTTCAAACTTTTATTAGCTTTTTTATACTTTTATCAAACGGATGTAGTTACTTTATAAGTAATTGATTGTCATATTTATTTTCAAAGACAACTTGTGCTTCTCAGCCCAAAACAACTTTTTTTACATGTAAATATATCCTGTATATTTACAGTACCGTAAATATGAAGCACACAACCGCCTTTACCCCCTCCTCTACCCTGCTCATTCCCGATGCGGCCTTTGAGCAACTCGCCCCCCTGTTTACCAAAGACTACTCGCAGGAAGCCTTGTCCTTTCTCAAAAACTATCATCGGGTACTGAACTACTGGGCCGAGGGTATAGACATCCTCCCGCCACAGCTAGAGGAGGGAAAGCGCCGCAGGTTTTCCTTTTTTGACCTGGTGTGGCTCGGGATTGTCCGCGAACTGCGGGAGTACGGCATGGAAAAGGAAAAAATAGCGGTGCTCAAAGAAGAACTCTTTGCCCCTTTTGATAACAAAGAGGTCCTGCGCCAGCTCAAGCTCACCCGCAAGGAAACCGAAGCGCAGCTTGCCAAGATGTATGGGGTGGCCACTAGTGTAGTGAAGCCCATTTTGGACGAGTACTTCCAAAAGCAGGCCGATATACAGGCCCTGGGTTATTCCAAGCTGTCCATCTACCTCTATAACGTGCTAGGGACACGGCTGCCTTTCAGCCTTTGGGTGAGCAAAGAAGGAAAGCACCGGCTGGTGTTTCAAAATAAGGATGGTATCCTCTTCATGGGTGACGAGGGCGGCCCTATGGAAACCTCTTACCTCATGATTTCCTTAAATGGGGTTATGGGCTTTTTTGCCGGCCTGGAGCTGGTGAGTGATACAGTGCGGCAGGCAGTGCTGACCCAAGAGGAGTGGCAGCTGATTCAAGAAACCAGAAAAGAAGGACTGAAGTCCATTACTGTGCATTTTAAAGATGGAAAACCACAAACTCTGGAAAGCACCCGCAGAAAAAAGATCGCAATGGAAGCACGGTTAACGGAAGTTCTTCTGAAGGGTGGCTATGAGAACCTGACAATCGTCACCGAAAAAGGGCAGATCGTCTACGCAGAGAAAACGACAAAAAAACGCTTCACGCACGATGACTAAGGAAGCATTCAAGAAAGCGAAAAACAAAATTAACATGGACTGGAACCACCAGCCAACCACATGGTCACACAAGACAGCGGCTTACCTGAGACACAGGAAGTACCGCCGCAACATGCAAGAGCCATGTTTGACCTTTTACAAGCAAAACAAATCTTAAATGAAGGCAACGTAAACCACTACAGCGATGACGAGGTAAAGCTCATTACAGAGCTGCTCTTCCGCTGGGCACAGCTCACCGTCGACACCTACTATGCGGGTGAAGACCAGGAAGGCTAAGAAAAACAGTTCGCAAACAACGCAGTACGCATAAAAACAGCTGCGTGCCAAAAGAAAGAAAACCTATTCAGAAAACAACCAAACCGAATTCTGCTGTCATATGAAACGTGCGATTTTAATGGCCCGCGTAAGTTCAGACGAACAAGCCAAAGGCTATAGCTTAGACTTCCAAGTTGACAAACTCTCCTCCCACTGCATGCGGGAAGGTATACAGGTAGTCAACATTTACCGGGAAGACCACTCGGCCAAGAACTTCAACCGCCCGGAGTTCAAAAAGCTCCTCACCTACCTCAAAGCCAATAAAGGAAAAGTGGACCTGCTGCTGGTCACCACCTGGGACCGCTTCTCCCGCAACGTCACCGAGTCCTATGCCGTGCTGGACAACCTAAAGCAAATGGGTATAGAAGTGCAGGCCATTGAACAACCGCTGGACCTTTCCATTCCTGAAAACATGCTCATTCTGGGCGTGTACCTGAACTTGCCAGATATCGACAACAAACGTAGAAGCATCAAGATCACTGAAGGTGTTCGTGCAGCAGCCGCCAGTGGACGGTGGATGGGCAAGGCGCCATATGGCTATAAAAATACAAAGGATGAGCACAGCAAACCCATTATCATTCCAAATGAAAAAGCTACCATCGTTAAGAATATCTTTTTATCACTATTGAAAGGAATATCGCAAGCTGAAGTGAGAGAGTCGCTCAAAAAAAAGGGAATCAATATTCCCCGAGCTACCTTTTCAGTTATCGCCCGCAACCGTGTATACATTGGCGAAATTCATGTCAATGACCAAAAGGGCGGTTATTATGTAAAAGGATTACATCAATCAATCGTCGAAACAGCAGTTTTCGAAAAGGTGCAAGCCCTACTACAGGGCAACTACAAAGTCATGCAACTAGCAAAACCAAAGGCCTGCAATGATCAACTACACTTACGCGGTCTGCTGTTGTGTGAGTGTTGCGGAAGGCAACTAACCGGCAGCGCCTCCCGAAGCAAAACAGGCGATCGTCATTATTACTACCACTGCAATCATTGTGGGCAGCAACGTATTCGTGCTCAAAAGACGCACGAAATCATGTCAAACATTCTTTCCGAGTTTAAAGTAAACGGACAGGCAAAGAAACTCTATGAAACCATGGTCAAAAAGCTGCTGGCAAAAAAGCAAACCGAGGTACGCCCAATTGCTAAAATACAGGCCGAGATCAAACAAGTGCAGAGCCGCTTGGATGCACTCGATGATAACCTGATGGACAAAGTCATTGACGCGGCCGGCTATGCCAAAACTAAGGCTCGCTATACAACGGAGCTACAGAAGTTGCAGGCAGAACTGGAAAGCCAAGGCTCCATGCAAAGTGAGTTTCAGAAGTTTTTAAAAACGGGCATTCACCTGTTGGAAAACCTGCCGGAATTCTACCGGGAAAGCGGCATGGAGACAAAAAGAGAAGTGGTGAGTTCGATTTTTCCAGAAAAGCTCGTGATTTCTGAAAACAAGAGTCGAACCCCAAAAATCAACGAAGCTGTTTTGCTAATAACCGCCATGGACAAGGGTTTCAGCGAAAAAGAAAAGGGACAACTCTTCAAAAATTTAGAGTTGTCCCGTCAGGTGGAGGCGACGGGATTCGAACCCGTGTCCAAACATGACATTCAAAAGCTTTCTACATGCTTATTTCCGTATTGCTTGTCGGGAAAATGCAGGAACGAAACCAACCAACATTTTCCGTAGCTGTATGGTCTTAGACAACCGTCACAGCCTTCGGTTGCCGCAATCCCTGTTTGTTTTTAAGTCGGCGGCGGCGCTTGGTAAGAGACAAACCTGCGCGGCGGCCCTAATGACTACTTAATCACTGATTAGGCAGCCATGGCATACTGAGTATTGCCATTTGAAGTTCGGGTATTCAGATTTACGAGCTAATTATCCAACGCTCGGCATGCTTACACTTTCAAAGATCGATGCTGTCAAAACCAAACGCCCCCAGAAGAGATCCCTGTTGGCGGATGAAAGATACCAATGCCTTATTCACACTGGCATCTATTTTCCAAAACAGCTTACAAATTTACAAAATGAACACCGCTTATTTGCAACAGTCTTTCTTAAATCTTTAATCGATGTAAGGAATTGCTTAAAGCTGTCCTCCGTTGACTATCTTCTGCCATCTTCTTCTACCGGAACAAACGCCAGATATCCAGCCCGAAGGCATATAACATCAGGCCAAGCAACAGGGCCATGCCAACCATCTGCGCATACTCCATGAACTTGTCGCTCGGTTTGCGGCCGGTGATCATCTCATAGATCGTAAACAGGGCATGACCACCATCCAGAGCGGGAATAGGCAGGATGTTCATAAACGCAAGAATGATAGAGAACAAGGCCGTCATCATCCAGAAACGTTTCCAGTCCCAGGTACCGCCAAATGTTTTGCCAATAGAAATAAAGCTGCCAAGGTTATCAGACACTTTATGTTCTTTGGATGTAAACAGGAGGCGTATGCCTGTTACATAATCTTTTAACCGGTCGATGCCGTAATTGATCCCGGCAGGAATAGCGCCGAAGAACGAATATTGCGTTTTCTCCGAACCCAGGATTTCGTACACATCCTTTTGCTCCAGGCCTGTGCGGCTAACGGCATCCGTTTTCACTACTGCCTGCACGGTATCCCTTCCATTGCGCAGCAGGGAGAGTGTAATATTTTGATTCTTCAGCTCCTTTTTCGCATCGATGTATTCATCAAAAAACCTGAAATAAGTTCCGTTTACACCGATCAACTGGTCCCCGGGCAACATTTTTCCCGACACATATTTCACCTCCGCATCACTTTGAATGATGACCGGTGTGCGGGGGTAAATGAACCCCGACAACTGGCTTTTGGTCAGGCTTGACAGAAAGCCTTTGGGCAATGTTACCGTTGTATCTCTTCCCTCGCGGTTAATGGATAACGACGCTCTTTCCGACAGCACAATTCCTTTTGTCAGGTCTTCCACATAGCGTAGGGGTTTCCCGTTCACGGCCGTAATCTTATCGCCGTTCTTGATACCAGCCGACTGGGCCAGCGAATCCGACATCACACCGTATTTCAGGTTGGCCACGGGCAGGCGTTCTTCGCCCCAAACAAAAAGGATCATGGCAAAAAGAACCAGGGCCAGAATGAAGTTGACCGTCACGCCGCCCAGCATGATGATCAGGCGCTGCCAGGCCGGTTTTGCCCGGAACTCGTAGGGTTGGGCCGGCTGTTTCAACTGCTCTTTGTCCATGCTTTCGTCGATCATCCCGGCAATCTTTACATAACCGCCAAGGGGCAGCCAGCCGAGACCGTATTCCGTTTCGCCTTTTTGGGTTTTCCAAAGCGAAAACCAGGGGTTGAAGAACAGGTAGAATTTGTCCACCCGGCAACCAAACCATTTGGCGGTTACAAAGTGACCCATTTCGTGAAGTGTAACGAGTATGGAAAACGATAAGATAAATTGTCCAATGTTGGCAAAAAGTGCGGACCAGTTTACAGCAAGTAGAGTCATAAAGTTTAATCTGTCATACATCCAGCCGCTGTTCGATTCGGGCGGTGGTACTTGTTGATAATTTTTCTGAACGCTGAAGGGTGCGACGCAACAGACGATGATGATAGGACGGCAGCCGGTAACAAAACCTTTGCATTCAAATTTTATGCGTTTGCAAGATAAGCAGGGAAAGCATAAAACCCTGTTATAAAGGAAAAGCGGTATTAGAGCTTGATCAGGTCTGCCGCATAATGCCTCGCCTCGGCATCGCTGTCCAGGTAATCGTCCAACGAAGGCTCCTGCAAAAAACTCACTTTCTGCATGGTTTGCTCAATGACGTCGGTCATGTCCAAAAACCCGATGCGGTTGCGCAGGAAGGCATAGACCGCGATCTCGTTGGCAGCATTCAGTATGCAAGGCAGGTTCCCGCCTTTGTGCAAGGCTTCGATGGCCAGTGCCAGGTTGCGGAAGGTTTTAATATCGGGTTCCTCAAACGTGAGGGTGCGAATGCGTTTGAAATCGGCCCGGGGAAAATCGTTGGGCAGCCGCTGGGGAAAAGCCAACGCATACTGAATGGGCAGTTTCATGTCGGGCAACCCGAGCTGCGCCTTGATACTGCCGTCTTCAAACTGCACCATGGAGTGAATGATGCTTTGCGGGTGCACCAGGACGTCGATCTGGTCGGAACGAAGATTGAAAAGCCATTTGGCTTCTATCATCTCGAGTCCTTTGTTCATCAGCGTTGCCGAGTCCACGCTGATCTTGGCGCCCATGGTCCAGTTGGGATGCTGCAGGGCATGGTCACGTTTTACGTTGACAAGGTAGTTGGGCTTTTTGCCCAGGAAAGGTCCGCCCGATGCCGTGAGGATCACTTTCTCAATCGGGTTCCTTATTTCGCCAACCAGGCATTGAAAGATCGCGGAGTGTTCGGAGTCGACCGGAATGATCGGCACACGCTTTTCGTAGGCCAGCCGCATCACGATATCGCCGGCAACGACAAGGGTTTCCTTATTGGCCAGCGCAATGGTTTTGCCGGCACGGATGGCATTCAGTGTGGGCTTCAGTCCGGCATAGCCGACAATGGCCGCCAGCATCACGTCGTAGACATCCAGGGAGGCCACTTCTTCAAGGGCTTTTTCGCCGGCAAACACTTTAATGTCGGTGTGGGCCAGTGCTTCTTTGATGCGGCCGTATTTCTGTTCGTTGGAAACTACAACAATATTGGGTTGAAACTGCAAGGCCTGCTGCACGATCAATGTGTCGTTGCCGTTGCAGGTCAGTACGTCGACAGAGAATTTATCCCTGTTTTTATCGATAACCTCGAGTGCTTGCGTGCCGATGGAACCGGTGGAACCAAAGATCGCAATGCGCTTACGGGGTGATGAGCTATTGTTCATAGAGGGTTGTGGCAAGTCGTCGTTGTGTTAGAAAATAAAAGAACCATCTTAACGGCTGGTCAATTGCTTTGTCCATTGCTCCAGTGCCGCCGCAATCTTGCGGTCGTTGCTCAGGCGGGGCACTTTGTTTTGTCCGCCCAGTTTCCCGATGGACTTCATGTATTCCACGAAGCCGCTTTTTTGCACCACGGCTATTTTAAGCGGCTGTAAAATATTGCCCCTTATCAAATCGTCGTAGTAAATATTTTTTTGCCGCAGCGTGTTGTCCACCTTTTCGGCAAATGCATCCAGGTCCCTGGGTTCTTCCTCAAACTCGATAAACCATTCGTGGTAACTTTTCCCTTCGCCCTGTTGCACCATAGGCGCAACGGTAAACTCCGTGATACGGATGCCTTCGTCTGCGGCAGCTTTTAGCAAACTCTGTTCCACTTCTTCGGCAATCACATGCTCGCCAAACGCCGAGATGAAATGCTTGATGCGTCCCGTGACGACAATACGATAGGGATTGGTGCTGACAAATTTGACGGTGTCGCCAATGTTGTAGCCCCATAAACCGGCATTGCTGTTCACGATCAGCGCATAGTTCTCTCCCACCTTTACATCGTGCAGGGAAAGCCGTGTTGGGTTTTCGTTAAAGATTTCGGCAGCCGGCACAAACTCAAAAAAGATCCCGCTCGCCGTGTTCAGGAGAAGGCCTTCTTCTTTCATCGTGTCCTGGAAGGCAAAGAAGCCTTCCGAAGCCGGGAAGGTTTCGATGGTATCGATGCTGCGGCCAATGCTTTGCAGCAGCTTTCCCTTGTAGGGCTCAAAGGCCACGCCGCCGTGAACCATCACCGAAAATTTCGGGAACAGCTCACCCACCTTTTTCCCGCTTTTTTCTTCCAGCCGGTCGAAATACATTTGCACCCACGGCGGAATACCGCTGATAAGAGTCATGTCCTGGCTGATCGTTTCCTTTACAATCGCATCCAGTTTGGTTTCCCAATCTTCGATGCAATTGGTCTCGTAGGTCGGCAATTGGTTGCGACGCAGGTAAGACGGAATGTGGTGGTTAACGATGCCGCTGAGACGGCCGGTGGGAATGCCGGCAATCCGCTCCAGTTCCGGCGAACCGGAAAGAAAGATCAACTTTCCATTCGCGAAGGCGGTGTTGCCCGATTCGGCCATATAACACAACAATGCATTGCGTGCCGTATTAATATGATTGGAGATTGAGTCTTTCGAAATGGGAATATACTTGACGCCGCTGGTCGTTCCGGACGTCTTGGCCAGGTAGATCGGCTTCCCTTTCCAGAGGATGTTGTGTTTTCCGTCTTTGATCTTTTCGATATAGGATTTCAGCCCCTCGTAATCGCGGATAGGAACCGCCTGCCGAAAACCGGCATAGTCTGATACGGCGTCGAGGCGGTGCTCTTTCCCAAAGGCGGTGGCTTTCCCCTCGCTCAACAACTCTTTTAAGATAGCGTCCTGATCGGCCAGGGCCGAGAGACTGCCGCGGCGTATTTTCGCATGGATATACGAAGCAAACGGTTTGGCAAGGAATGATTTTATTTTCATGCTGGAGCGAAAGGGGCACAAACGTACACCAAAAGTCAAAAGTAAAAATTCAAACCCGAATGTCAGCACTTTCCTTCACTGGCAAACGGGCCGGTAGCCAGAAGGTTAGAGCAATGTGAAAGTTGGTGGAGAAAAGACCCGGAGAACGGTTTCCGCCGTCCTTTTTTACTTTTTACTTTTTACTTTTCCTTCTTTCCCTTACCTTCGCACACCTAATTTTTGAACCGTTATGTTCGCAATCGTAAAAATAGCCGGTAAGCAATTCAAGGTTGAAAAAGACCAAACATTGTACGTTCCCAAAATCAGTGGCGACGCCGGCTCCAAAGTGGAGTTCTCTGACATTATTATGGCTGATGCGAATGGCAACCTGACCTTCAGCAACAGCAACGTGAAAATCCAGGCAGAGATCCTTGATCACGTGCAGGGCGACAAAGTCATTGCTTACAAGCAAAAACGCCGTAAAGGTTTCCGTAAGAAAAAAGGTCACCGCACGCAGTACACCAAAATTAAAATCAACGACATTGCTTAATGTTTATAACAAACAGGAAGCATTAAACTCTAAACATCAAACTATTTAAACCATGGCACATAAGAAAGGTGAAGGTAGTGTAAAGAACGGCCGCGACTCAAACAGCAAACGTTTGGGTGTAAAAATCTTTGGTGGTCAGCCCGCCATTTCTGGCAACATCATCGTTCGTCAGCGCGGTACACAATACCATCCTGGTAAAAACGTAAGCGTCGGAAAAGACTTCACATTGTTTGCAATTGCTGACGGTGTGGTTGAATTCCGCAAAGGAAAGAACGACAGAACATTTGTTTCCGTTCTTCCGGCTGAAGCCAATGCCTAAACGTTTTGGTATGATGGTTGCGTAAAAAACTTTGGCAGTTAAATTTTTTGTATAATTTTACTGCTGTTATTTTTTACTAACCATTAAATTCAAAACAACATGGCAACAGCAAAAAAAGCTGCAGGCAAAAGCTCTGCTAAAGGAGCTGCAAAGAGTTCTTCAAAGAGTGCATCGAAAGGCGCCGCTAAGGGTGCTGCTAAAAAAAGCAGTGCTTCTAAAGCTTCTTCAAAGAGTGCCACAAAAGGTGCTGCTAAGAAGAGCAGTGCTTCTAAAGCTTCTTCAAAGAGCGCTTCGAAAGGTGCTGCTAAGGGTGCTGTTAAAAAAAGCAGTGCTTCTAAAGCTTCTTCAAAGAGTGCCACAAAAGGTGCTGCTAAGAAGAGCAGTGCTTCTAAAGCTTCTTCAAAGAGCGCTTCGAAAGGTGCTGCCAAAAAAGGTGGCGCTTCTAAAGCTTCTTCAAAGGGCGGCAGATAAGAAACCAGTTTTGAACGTAATACAAGTCCCGGTTCTCCGGGACTTTTTTTTGCCACAAATTTGCAGGAGCCCTGTTAGATATACCGGATTTCGATATACGCTACAACCATCCCTTTTCTCTTCTTTGCTCTTTTTTTCTGCACCGGCCGAATCAATATATTTTTCACCGACTTTTACTGCGAGCAATCCTGCTAATCATCTTAAATCATGCAAATCCGTGGTTGACAATTATGCAATCGCCGACCAGTTTTCACTTCTTTCCAAACTAATGGACATTCACGGCGAGAATTCTTTTAAATCAAAAAGTTATTCCAGTGCTGCCTTCACCATTGAAAAACTTTCCGAGCCTCTGGCGCAAATGTCCGAAGCGCAGTTTTCCCGTTTGCGTGGCATCGGCGAAAGTGTTGGCAAAAAAATCACGGAGTTTCTGCAAACCGGCGAACTGCGGGCGCTGCAGGAACTAATTCAGCAGACGCCATCCGGCGTATTGGAGATGATGCATATTAAAGGTCTTGGCCCAAAAAAGATCAATATCATCTGGAAAGAAATGAACATCGATACGATTGAAGAACTGGAAAAGGCCTGCCGCGAAAACCGCATTGCAACCAAAAAAGGGTTTGGTGAAAAGACAGAACAAAAAATCCTGGAATCCATTTCGTTCGCCAGGGGAAGCAAAGGCCAGTTTCTTTACAAGCAGGTAGAAGACTTTGCGCTTGCGCTGCAGAATAAACTGGAATCGAAATTTGCAGGCGAACAAATCATGCTCACCGGCGAGTTCCGGCGACAAATGGAAACGATCAGCAAGCTGGAATGGATCACGACAGTACCGGTGGAAAAATTAAAAGCCTACCTTGTAACCGATGACGTAGAGGTGCTCGCATCCCCCGGCGAAACGCTTTCACTCAGGGCGGCAGACCAGCTGGAACTGTTGTTTCATTCCACCACACCACCGCAGTTTGCCCGCAAGCTGTTTCAAACAAGCAGCAGCGAGGAATTTTTATCGGCCTGGCAAAATAGCCCGGAAAAGACGGAATTCGAATCGGAAGAAGACATCTTCCGGCAGGCCGGCAGCAACTATATCCCGCCTTTTCTGCGCGAAAGAAGCAGCATTATCGAACGGGCCAAACTGGAACGCTTCGACAATCTTGTGCAAACGGGAAGCATTAAAGGGCTTATCCATTCGCACAGCAACTGGAGCGATGGCGCCTATACGATTGAAGAAATGGCGGAAGAACTGATCCGGCAGGGTTTCGAATACATGGTAATCTCCGACCACTCCAAAGCGGCTTATTATGCCAACGGCCTCTCCGAACAGCGCATCAGGGAACAGCATCAATATATTGACTCGCTCAACAAAAAAATTGCGCCGTTCCGGATTTTCAAAAGCATCGAGTGCGATATTCTTGGCGACGGTTCTCTCGATTACGACAATGCGACCCTTTCTACATTCGACCTCGTGATCACGTCGATCCACAGCAATCTTGATATGGACGAAGAAAAAGCCATGATGCGCCTGATGGGTGCCATTACAAACCCTTACACCACCATTCTCGGTCACATGACGGGACGCCTGCTGCTCAAACGCAAGGGCTATCCTGTTGACCACAGGGCCATCATCGACGCCTGCGTCAAACACCATGTCGTCATTGAAATCAATGCGTCTCCTTCGCGACTGGACATGGACTGGCGCTGGATCGATTATGCAATGGAAAAAGGCCTGCTCCTTTCCATCAATCCCGATGCACATGCACTGGAAGAATTTCCCTATCTCAAATACGGTACACTGGTTGCCCAAAAAGGAGGCTTGACAGCGGCCCGCAATCTCAGCTCGTTCAGCCTTGCTGAATTTGAAAATTACCTGGCGGATACCAGGAAAAAGAAATTGGCCATAAGCAATGGGTAATAAGCGAGAGTGTTCCTCCTTGCAAACTGCCTATTGATTAGTAGTTATTGAAAAAAAGGAAGCTTCACAAAAAACGTCGTCCCCTCCCCGACCACTGTTTGAAACCAGATGTCGCCGCCGGCTTGCTCTACGATGCCTTTGCACATGGCAAGTCCCAGGCCTGTGCCGGACGTTTTCGTGGTGAAATTGGGTGTGAAGATTTTCGATTGCATTTCTTCCGGAATGCCATCGCCATTGTCCTGGATGGCTACGATCAGAAAGCCATTGGCTTTTTCTTCCCGTATGGAAACCTGGCATTTTTGTCTTTCCGAACAGGCATCGACGGCATTGGCCAACAGGTTGGTGAAGAGGCGATTCATATGGGTCTTGTCCACCTGCATGCGAGCCGGCCCCGGAATCGGGTTCCAGGTGACTTGCACTTTGGGATTCGTGGCAAACAAATCAAGCAGGGACCCAATGACATTGTGCAGGTCTACCATTTCGAGCCGCCGGTTACCGATGTTGGCAAACTGCGAAAAATCAGCAGCAATCTTCGACAGGTGATCGATCTGTTCGATCAGCGTATGGGCAACGTTGGTGGTTAAATCCTTGACGTTGGGTTGGTTATTTTGAATGGCTTTTTGCAGGTACTGAATACTCAGCTTCATGGGTGTGAGCGGGTTCTTGATCTCGTGTGCCACCTGCCTGGCCATCTCCCGCCACGCACCTTCGCGTTCACTTTTCGCCAGCGCGGATGCGCTGTTCTCCAGTTGCTTTACCATCTTGTTGTACTGCTTTACCAGCTCCCCGATTTCGTCTTCCTTGCTCCAGGCAATTTCTTCATTCGACCGGCCCAACGTGATCTCTTTCATCTTGTTGCTGATAACAGAGAAGGTTCGGGTGATACGATTGGTAATAAACAGCGCAATCACCCCCGCGATCAAAACAATAAATGCATTCAGGTTGATGATCGTTACGAGAAAGTTCGAAATTTCCTGGCTCAGGCCGGATGCCGTTGCAGACGAGGGAATATTGAGAAAGGCAACCTTCTCGTTCGTTTTGGGATTTCGGATGATGGTGTAAATGCTTTCGTAATCGATGTCACCATTTGTCTCCGTCTGCACTTTCTGCACTTCATCCAACGACGAAAGGTGGTAATAGGCTGTCGGGTCCATGCGGGTACTTAGGATTCCTTTGCGGTATATCTGGTCGTCGGATGTGATTTGCAGCAAGCCGCTTGTATCGTACAAGTTCACAATCACACCATGAACATCGGAAATATCACGTACGACCTGTTTCAGGCTTTCGGTGTTGGCGGCATTGTCAAAGGTACCGGCCGTAAGCGCCAGGCTGTCTTCCTTGGCTTTCTTCTGCAGTTCATTCAGTGTAATGGAGGACGTCAGGCTTAAGTTCTCGATATTGGTTCGCTTGTACCGCTGCACGAAATACGTGATGGTGGCGACCCCGATCACCAGGAAAGAAAGAATGGAAATAAAAATGATCGTTACATGGATCTGCGAGCGGATGTTAAGGCGGGAGAAGATCTCCACCTTTGGCCATGCCTGTACCACACGGGAAAGAAGCTCGAACGAGCGGATCACCGAAACCATGAACAGAAAGGCGCAGAACAGGTACGAAAACAGGGTGATGCTCTCGATCAGCGAATCCTTTTTCCGTGCCACAATGATGATCTTGTGATTGCTCGCCTTGTACCACAACTCGTTGTAGTCGCCCTTGTCGAAATAGGCAAATTCACTTTCCGGCACATCGCCGTCCTTCAGCCGAATGGGAAAAGAATACGATCCCGTATAGCGGTTCAGTTGTTTATTCTGGTAAACGGCATAGATGTAAACCGGGTCCGTTTTTTCCGGTCGCATGCGGCGGAAAATATCCGGGTAAAATTTTTCCTTTCCCTGGTACTGCCGTGGCGCCGCTACAAGAAAAAGAGTTCCCAGCAGTTTGGTGCTGTCAAATGCTTCCCGTTTCACCAGGTAAACAACCTGCGTGGGCGACACTTCGTACGATACCAATCCTTTTTTTTCCGTGGCCTGGCCATGAGTTGTATAAATGTTGTTCAGCTCATCGTAGGTGCGGTCGTCCGGATTGTTCACGCCGTGATAGGCGGAATCAAAGACATAAATCGACGTTGAATAGGCATTGCTGTAACCGCTGAACGAAGAACGCTGGATGCTGTCGCGGATCAGTTCATTGTCGATCTCCTGGTAAAAGCGGTTGAAGTTGTTTTTCAGAAACCGTTCATCGAGAACGGTCAGTCCCACCGAAACCGCCATGACCTTGGTGGGCTCCAATTGCTCCTCGTAGTTGGTAGCGACCGACCGGCGTTCGCGGAGCTCCCTTTCCCTGTTGGCCTGCATGATCAGCACGGCCAGCGAAACCGAAAAAACAAAGATCCAAAACAGGATACCTGCAATGGTAATGCGAAAGCGGTTGAAGATCGATTGCTCCTGCGTTAAAACCAGGCTGTAAAGCACCAGCCAAAACAGCACCGGTAATTGAAAAAGAACGATGCTGTGCTCTCTTTGAAAACTAAGGAATAGCAGGCCTGCAACGGCAACCGTAAAATAAAGCGAAACGAGATTGGGAAACAGCAGCAAAATGATCCGGAACAGCAGCCGTGAAAAATAATAATAGCTCAACGAAAGCAGGGCCAGGATCACAAAGCTGATCCCGGTATACACAGTGAGCTGCGAAAAATCGGTCACATCAAACGAAATCTTCGAGTCTTTGACCAGCGCATTCACCATGCCGGCAAACTGGAAGGTAACGAACATGAGAAGGAACACGCCAAGGCTGCCGGCAACAATTCCTTTCCTGCCCTGCAAAAACCGGGGCAATTCTTTCAGCGGACCAAGGAAGTTCCAGGCAAATAAAACAATCCAGCAAAGAAATACGGCATTGATCAGCAGGTCGCCAAGGGAACGGTTAATCGTATTGGATCCATAGATCAACGGATCAAACAATTCAAATTGTCGCAGCGAAAACAACTGCGGGAACAGGTAGAGCAGCACCCGAACAAAAAGCAGGACGACAGCCAGGAACAGTACACCCTGCAGCCCGCCGCGACGGGTCCGGATATCCTGGGCCACCATGTGCAGCACAACAAGCAACAGCACCAGTGCCGTGATTCGCAGCACCACGCTGACCGGGTCGGTGCGGCTTTGCATACCGGCCGGTGGCCGCTGCAGGTAGAACAGCGGCTTTTTGTCAAGCGACACGATCGGGAATTTTGTTGCTGCCCGTTCTGCCAGTGCTATTCGCTTGGTAGCCGAAGGATCATGCGCAAATTTGGTTTGCGAGTTTTCGGTCTCCAGGTAATACTTGTACAATACCGGAATGAGAACATACACGACAAGATTGTTGCTCATGCCGGGCAGGGTGAGCCGGGTTTTTTGAATGATGTAATAGCCGTTGAGCAATTGCCGGAAAACAACTTCGTCTCCTGTGCGAAAGTCGACCTGCGGTGGAATGATGATCTGGCTGTTCCAAAAAAGCAGGTCTTCCTTGCCGGAAAGTGTTTCCGCAAAAAGAAAAAAACCGTAATTTTTTTTTGCGATGAAATCGAATTCATCCTGCGACTCCTGGCGGGTGACCAGTTTGCCCATCAGCGCCGTATTGTTGACGAGGCGGCGGGCATCTTCCTGTTGCGCCGTTACATAGTGCTGCAACTGGCGCTGCTGGTAGCTGATCGAAAGCTGTGAATCAAAATACCAGGACGTCAGAAACGAAAAAAGCACCAGGCCAATGGCAGAAAGCAACAGGGTGCGCTTGCGGAGGCGGTGGCTATGAATACGGAAGACTTTCAATCCTTTTGACGTTTGATTTGATTCCAGATGGCGTCCATTTCTTCAAGGGTCATCTCGGCCAGCGGTTTCCCGGTTCCCTGGGCTTCCGCTTCCATCTGTGTAAAGCGCCTGATGAATTTGCGGTTGGTAATTTCCAAAGCGTTCTCGGCGTCGATGTTCAAAAACCGTGCAAAGTTCACCAGTGAAAAAAGCAGGTCACCAAACTCCTCCTCCATCTTTTCTTGTTCGCCTGTGGCAATCACTTCCTGCAGTTCGGCCTCCTCTTCTTTCACTTTTTCCCAAACCTGCTCTTTGTTCTCCCACTCAAACCCCACCTGCTTTGCCTTTTCCTGCAGGCGCATGGCTTTCACCAGTGCCGGCAGGGTTTTGGGCACACCCGAAAGCACCGACTTCTTGCCTTCCTTCATCTTCAGCTTTTCCCAGTTGCGCTTCACATCTTCGTCATTGTTCACCTGTACGTCGCCATAAATGTGCGGGTGCCGGGCAATCAGCTTTTCACTAATGCCGTTGATCACGTCCTCGACGGAAAACTGCGCCTGCTCCGTTCCGATTTTGGAATAAAACACAATGTGCAGCAGCAGGTCGCCCAGTTCTTCTTTGATTGCCTGCCAGTTTGAATCCGTGATCGCATCGGTCAGTTCGTAAGTCTCCTCCAGGGTCATTTGCCGGAGAGTCTGGATCGTTTGCTTTTTGTCCCAGGGACATTTTTCCCGTAAATCGTTCATGATCGACACTAACCGCTCAAAGGCTTCACCGCTTTTATTCATGGCTTACAATTGAAAAATAGACAACACGAGAAATATGATAAATAACAAAACCAAAATGATCGACCCCGCAATATTCAGCAGCAAAAATTTACCCAATGTGCGTGCACGGCCTTGCTGGTAAAACCGCCGCATTTCCAAAAACAGGTACACCGGCCAGGCCAGTAACAGGGCCGACGTCAGCCAGCCGAACACACTCCAGTGCGACCATTCCTGAAGCCTTGACGAACCGAACACCAGCAGCAAAAGGATAAAGCTGAAAATGTAATGGTACAGGGTGAAGACCGCGTGGTCACTGTAATAAAAGTTTTTCCGCCGGCTATAGAGCAGTTTCAGGATGAGCGCAAAAAAGGGCAGCGACAGGAACAAGAGGTAGGGCAGTTTGTGCAGAAAAGTTTCGATATACACGTTGACCATCTCCGTGCCATTGCCATATTTGCCGTTGACTTTGATCGCCTGCTTTACCAGGCTGCGTTTCATCCAACCGTCGCGCTGGCCTTTGGCAAGTGTGGCCTGGATAGAATCGTAGGCCACTACCGAGGTGTATTTGCGGTCGGTAAAGTCAATTGCATTTTGGTCGCGGTCGAGGGAGTCCAGGTTAACGGCTATTGTCGTGTCCTGCAACATCGCCATCGATTTCAGCAGGACGGGATCGCCGGGGTGTTTCGCCAATTTCTTTTGAAACGCCGCAATCATTTCCTGGCGATCCTCGCCAGACAACCGACCGGATTTGTTTTCCGGGTTTATCCGGAAGGCCTTGGCAGAAAAAAAGACCAGGAAGAAAAGGGCAGATGTAAACAGGTACATGCGTATCGGGTCGAGATAGCTAATGCGTTTTCCCTGTACATACTGTTTTGCCACAAAACCTGGGCGGGTAAAGATGAACAACAGGGTGTGAAAAAATTTCCCGTCAAAATGGAGGATGTCAAAAATGAAATGTTTGGCCAGGGACCAGAATTTTTGGTGGGTGACAACATTCTCCTGCCCGCACACATGGCAAAACCGGCCATGGACCTGGGTTCCGCAATTCAAACAATTTTTCTCCTTTCGTTCCGGCTGGTGGCTCACGTAAAAAAATTTCTTAAAAATAGGGACAAATGGCACAGTTTGGCAAAGTGGTGTATGCTACACTTCACGCATGTTCTATTTTTGAAGCAAACAATATTCGATGAAACTTGTGTTCTCCGTTGTAGCCGCTGCCCTGTTCACCGTATCCGCGTCGGCACAGTATTATTACAAAGACGTTATCGGCACGAAAGAAAGTAGTGACCTGATCACGGCTTACCGCAAAAACAACGTGCAGTCGGTCTCCATGAAAAGCTACACGATCGACAACACACCGCTCGATAACCTGTCGGTACAACAGGAGTTTTCACCCACTGCGCAAACGCTGCGCACCATTACCAAAACCGAGTACCTGCCGGCATCTTACCTAACCACATTCTTTGACACGAACGGCCATGTACTGAAGACTGCAGATTCCGTAGCCGGTGGCTTTGTTACCACGACGGTTTACCGCTACAACGATGCCGGGCAACTATCCTCCATTTTTACCACGTATGGCGACACGCTTGCACCGCTAAAGACGGAAGAACACATTTGGCAGTTCGATGCACAAAACCACGCCAGCCGCATGCTGCGGGTGCGAAATGGAAAAGACTCGTCGATGGTGACCTTCAAGCTGGATAATGCCGGCAACGTGATTGAAGAACAGGAAACCGTTCGCTTCATCAAGGAAGAACCGGTATATTATTTCTACGACGCGAAAAACCGGTTGACCGATATCGTTCGCTACAACAAAAAAGCCGGCCGGCTTTTACCGGAACAGATGTTTGAATACACAACCACCAACCAATTGGCGGAACGTACCACCATTCCGCAGAACAGCGACAATTACCTGATCTGGCGCTACCGCTTCGACAACCGCGGTCTCAAAACCGGCGAACAAATCTTCAATAAGCAAAAAGAGCTGACGGGGAAAGTGGAATACAGTTATACGTTTGGAAACTAATGGAGTACTTCTACCTCGGTGACCGGTTTACCGATGAATTACTAAAAAAACAACAGTGCAACGCCGTCCGCCGCAACAACAAATGCATCCGGGGCCGGAATGGCTCCATGCTTGTTCAATTTGAAAACGGCCGACAAATGGTAGTGGTGGGCCGCCTTTTACGCAAGATTGTGCCTGCTCCCGGCGGGCACTAAGGTGATGATTTTTGCGTATCGATCCGAAGTATCACTGGTATCTTTCATAGCCGGTATTTTCTCCGCAGCACATACCAGGTGTTTATATTTGCTGTAGAATGAGTGAACAATTTCGCTCCGGTTCCTTCGTCATTCCCAATCCATTCCATCCTCCGACTGTTCATCCATCGAACGGCCTGAAACCTGGCGTTGCACCGTAACATTGCACCCTCGCAGCGTGCCGCCACAGAAGAGGCGGAGGACTGCTACGTTCGGATAGTCGGGAAACAGAAGTAAATAACGACGGGTTACCACCAAAGCAGGGCCGGCCGTGCGGCGACCGGAAATCGGTCCAGCGCTTTTTTTACTCAAAAAGAATTGTACATTTAAATGCATATCCACTCCTACTGAAGCCAATTGCTTATTGTCCATCTACAAACCCGGTCATCCTTTTATTGTACAATAAAACCAATTAACATGCGAAAAATTCCATTTTTACTGCTAACCATGGGCTGTTTTTTCTATAGCCCGACCGAAGCCCAATTTCTCAAAAAACTCAAGGAAAAAGCCAGCCAGGTCATGGGTGCGACGGGTAATGAAAGCCAGCAAAGTGCAGGCAATGCCGGTACACAGGGACAAAACACGCAGGCTGCCAACCAGGGAAACAATCCATCCAACAGGGGTGGCCAGGGATTGGTGGTGACACCACCCGACGTTAAGGAAAACCTCGGCACCGCCGAAACTGTTTTCGGCCAGGGCAAGTACAGCGAAGCCCGCTATGCCGTACAGCAAGCCATGCTGGGCGTGGAACTGCAGATCGGCCAGCAAATTTTAAAATCACTGCCCGAAACGATCGGCGGCCTTGGATACAATCCCAAAGCCGACCAGGTAACCAGCACGGGCTGGGGTTGGGCCGGTCTCACCATCAAACGTGAATACACAAAAGACGATAAACTACTGCGGTTTACCATTACCAACAACTCCGCCTGGATGCAGGCCATCAATCTTTACTTCAATAACGTGGGTTATGCGCAGCAGACCGGTGGCCAGCAAAATTGGAAGCAAACCCGTATCAAAGGCTACAGGGCGGTGATTGAATACAACGAGAGTTCCGGTTATAAACTCAGCGCGCCGCTTGGACAAACCTCGCTCCTCGTCTATGAAGGCGTGAACTATGCCACGGAGCAGGATTTTATGGCCGCCGCCAATGCTATAGACATCGATTCCATCAAAGCCAAACTGGGTGAAAAATAACCGCAACCAAAAAAGATTTTTATGAATCACATATTCGTTCTCAGCCTTTCCCTTTTCGTGATGGCCACCGTTTCTGCGCAAAAGAAACCGGCGCCCAAACCAACGACTGCATCAAACGCGACACAAAAAGCCGAAGCCGGCAAAAACAGCGCGAACAAGACCACGGCCACGCAGGCCGTTTACATGGTCAGCGGCACGCCGGAAGAATTCAAGAAATACACGTCCGAAGCTCGTACCACCTACGATGCCGGCAAACTGGACGACTCCCGCTTCGCCATGCAGCAAATGCTGGCCGAACTGGACATGATCATTGGTAAAGAAGTGCTGAAAGCCCTGCCGGCAACCATGCTGGACAAACCGGCGGTGACAAAGCTGGACAATGTTGCCGGCGCCTCGGGTTTTCTCGGTGTTGTCATTCACCGCGAATACGGCAAAGAATACAACAGCATGGACACCTCTGAGAACAGGAATGCTTCTATTGAAATCATCAGCAATTCGCCGCTGATCGCCAGCATTAATAGCCTGCTGTCCATTCCGTTGATCGGCAATACAGGCGACAATAAGGTGATCAAGATTGCCGGTTACAAAGCGCTGGTGACGAAAAACCAGGGCAACAACGAAACAAATTACGACCTGCAGTTACCGCTGGGGAGTTCACTGATCACGGTAAAAGCACCAGGTGCCACGCAGGAACAGGTCGCACAGATTGCAGGCAGTTTGCCAATACAGGACATTGCCCGAATGCTTCAATAAACCAATATGTTTATTATTGAGAAAGCCTGCGATCAGCAGGCTTTTTTATGTAGGAAAGGCCCGCCTTTTAGAAACCTTTTTTTCGGCAACGGCGCCCCGGATATACACCACGAAGAGTATATTTGAAACATGAGCATTGTGCGCATTGCCACCAATTTCAACATCGACATCGAGTTTACGGCGCCACCGTTTTACCGGCGCTTGTTTGCCTGGGTCATCGACATCATTATCCAGGTCTGTTACCTCGTTGTGGCGCTGCGCTTCCTGAGCTGGATCGCAAGAACGATGAGAGGCGATGACGGCAGCATGAAAATGTGGGCGATCAGCATGGTTCTTCTTCTTCCCTTCCTGCTTTACCATGTTGTGCTGGAAATTACAATGGACGGACAAAGCATCGGTAAAAAGCTTTTGGGCATCAAAGTCGTTTCGGAGAACGGCGGCCGCCCTTCAATCGGGCAATTCATTATCCGCTGGCTGATCCGCACCTCGGACTACACGCTGCTGTTCATCATTATCCTCATCCCCTATGCACAGATTTTCGGTCCGCAGGTTTATTGGGGAGTGGCCGGCGCACTCGGTTTGCTGATCGCCGACCTTGTGCTGGTGAACACCCGGAAGCAGCAACGCCTGGGAGATATTCTGGCGCACACGGTTCTGATCAATACCCATCAAAAAGAAAAAATCACCGACACGGTTTTCCTGGAAGTGTCGGAACATTATGTTCCGCAGTTTCCGCAGATCATGCAGTTGAGCGATAAAGACATCAATTCGCTGAAGGGAATCATCGACACGGTGAAAAAGCACAAAGACCATCACATGGCCCTGCTGGCATCGGAAAAAATCAAAGCGCATCTTCATATCGACACGCCACTGGAGCCGGAAGAATTTCTGCAGGTATTGCTGAAAGACTACAATTATCTTTCGTCCAACTAAACTGCACGCCCCAGGATTCCCATCAGCAAAGAAAGAATCGTCAGCACCAGGAAGATGATGGTAACAATGCCGAGGTAACGAAAATAAACTTTCAGGTTTTGGAAAGAAGTATTCAACAATGCCTGGTTGTTGGAGGACAGTGCACTGCTCATCTGGTTGGCAAACCGCAATAGAAAGAGCAATGGGAAAAAGGCGACCAGCGCCAACAGCACATACATAACGGCCACGCCGACTCCTATGCTATCTATCAAGCCGCGGCGGCCGGGATAGCCGTTGAACATGTCTTCGTAGCGGCTGATGGTGAGCGAAGAATAAACGCCCAACGCCACAACAAAAAACACGAAAACGAAGCCGATGACTGCCAGGAACCGGGCCCACTTGGCCGTTTCGAAAAGGTGTGCTTTGGTTGCCGGATCAATGGAAAGCGAGAAGAGTGATTCATTTTCGTCCATGCAGCAGGTTTGAACTAAAGATAAGCAATCAACCGGCAAAAGATAACCGCCTGCCCATCACATTTTCGCCACTTAAAAGCGATCTGTAACCTGCAGACGGTTTTCCTAAATTAATAAGCCCGGGCAAAAAGCACCCGTTGCGCGGAAGGGTTGCCTGTAAGGATGCAACGGCCTTCTTCCTGTGCATTGTTCAGCGGAATGCAACGGATGGTCGCCTTGGTTTTTTCCTTGATGGCTTCTTCCGTTTCGGCGGTACCGTCCCAGTGTGCCGCCACAAAGCCGCCCTTCTCATCCAGCACTTTTACAAATTCGTCCCAGCTATCGACTCTCGTCGTTTTCTCTTCACGGAACTGGAAGGCACGGTCGTAAAGATTTTGCTGGATCTCTTCCAGCAGGGTTTTGACATGGTCTGCCAGGCCATCCAGAGCAATGGATGCCTTCTCCTTTGTATCACGGCGGGCCACTTCGGCCACGCCATTCTGAAGGTCCCTGGCGCCAAGAGCAATACGAACCGGTACGCCTTTCAATTCATACTCGGCGAACTTCCAACCGGGACGCACGTTATCATTCTCATCATATTTCACACGAATGCCGGCCGCTTTTAATTCGCTCATTAACTGGTGCACCCGTTCGTCGATCTGCGCCTTCTGTTCTTCGCCCTTGTAAATAGGAACAATCACCACCTGTAAGGGGGCAATGCGGGGCGGCAGGATCAAGCCGTCGTCGTCGCTGTGCGCCATGATGAGGGCACCGATCAGGCGTGTACTGACCCCCCAGGAAGTAGCCCATACGTACTCCTGCTTGTTTTCCCTGCTCAAAAACTTCACCTCGAATGCCTTGGCAAAGTTTTGTCCCAGGAAGTGCGAGGTTCCCGCCTGCAGCGCCTTTCCGTCCTGCATCAGCGCTTCGATGCAATAGGTGTCTTCGGCGCCTGCAAAACGTTCGCTGGGCGTTTTCACACCCCTTATCACCGGAAGCGCCATGTATTGCTCGACAAAGGTGGCATAGACCTCCAGCATTTTTTCTGTTTCTTCAATCGCTTCTTCTTTTGTAGCGTGTGCCGTATGCCCTTCCTGCCAAAGAAATTCGGCCGTACGCAAAAACAGGCGGGTCCGCATTTCCCAGCGCACCACGTTAGCCCATTGGTTGATCAGGATCGGCAGATCGCGGTACGATTGAATCCAGTCTTTATAGGTGTTCCAAATGATGGCCTCACTCGTGGGACGCACCACCAGTTCTTCTTCCAGTTTTGCCTCGGGGTCAACGATCAGTTTTCCTTTCCGTGCCGGATCTGTCTTCAGGCGGTAATGTGTTACCACTGCACACTCCTTGGCAAAGCCCTCGGCGTTTTTTTCTTCTGCCTCGAACAGGCTTTTCGGAACAAACAGGGGGAAATAGGCATTCTGGTGACCGGTTTCCTTGAACATGCGATCCAACTGGTCACGCATGTTTTCCCAAAGGGCAAAGCCATAGGGTTTGATGACCATACAGCCCCTGACGGCCGAATAATCGGCCAGGCTGCCCTTGATGACAAGGTCATTGTACCATTGCGAATAATCTTCCGAACGTGATGTCAACTCTTTACTCATGATCGTTTTTGGGTTTGATTCAGAGCGCTGGATCGTTTGTGCAAAAAGCCTGCAGATGCGACACCTGGCCCAAAACCTTTAACTTTAATTAGTTTTTGTTTAACAGCAAAATGGTTGAAATTTACTGAGCGATGGCAAAAGTAACATTAACCTCTAAATCATCTGCCATGAAATCTTATCTACCCCTGCTAACGTTTGCAATCCTTCTGACCAGTTGTTCTTCTGTTTATAAATCCGGGCAAACGCCGGACGACGTTTATTTTTCCCCCCAACGACCGCAAGAGGAATATGCCCGTGTGGAAAAAAGAGACGACCGCAGATACAATAACCGGTATGCAGATGAGAGTCTTGAAGACAGCTACCTGCGCATGAAAACCCGCAACCGCCGGTATGCTTTCCTCGAGAATGATTACGACTGTTATTGTTATGGCAGCAATTACAATCGCTACTACGATTACAACCGGTTGAACAATTACGCCTATTACAGCAGTCCCTGGAATTATGGTTACAACAACTATTATTACAATCCTTATTATTACAACCCGTATTATAAGAATCCGTATTACTCGGGTGTTGTTTACGGCAATGTGAACCCGGTTTACAACAAGCCCCGCACCACGAACCTGCACGTGTTTGACCGCAACGGCAGCACCTACAATCCAAACCTGCCCAATAGCAATAGCCGGACATTCACCAATTCATCCAGCGACGAAAACTACCGCAGTAGCGGCTCCAACGCAGGCGGCTTTTTGCGCAATGTTTTTGGGTCCGGCAACAGCAATTCGAGCAGTTCGTCCAACACGGCGCCGACCAGCACCAACAACAACTCCAGCAGCAGTTCGTCGAGCAGCAGCAGTAGTAGCAGCAGCAGCCACGCACCGGTGCGGAAGTTTTAAGCTGTTTAC
Source organism: Flavisolibacter nicotianae (assembly GCF_003628535.1). GTDB lineage: Bacteria > Bacteroidota > Bacteroidia > Chitinophagales > Chitinophagaceae > Flavisolibacter > Flavisolibacter nicotianae. The sequence continues at coordinate 743,479 of NZ_RBCI01000003.1, read as the reverse complement.
ACTCGTTTATGTTACCTGGCAGGGTTTGATGTCTTGTGCATCACCTGCTATCCTATTGCCGATCCATCAATTCCGAAACTGGTTTTATGAAAAAATATTTACTGTTACTCTCTTCTCCCCTCCTTTACCAAAGTCTTTTTGCACAAACGCCGGAAGATGCCCTGCGCTATTCGTGGAATGTACAAAGCGGGTCTGCACGCATCCAGGCAGTGGGCGGCGCCATGGGTTCACTCGGCGGTGATATCACGGCTACGTTTGTCAATCCAGCCGGACTGGGTTTTTACCGCACCGGCGATGTGGTCTTGTCGCCGACGTTTGGATTTGGAAAAGCCAAGTCCACCTATCTTGGTCGCAGGGAAGACAGCTCTGCCAACAAATTTGCGTTCGGGACAACCGGTTTTGTTTTTGGCGGAAGCGATGGCAGAAAACAACACAGCACAGCCATCTCCATTGCCATCAACCAAATGGCCGATTTTAAAAGCAATATCATTTACAGGGGGCAGAACAATCAAAGCTCCTACTCCCAGGCTTTCCTTGACGAGATACGGAATGGCAACATCAAAGACGCGAACCGCGTAGCCAGTGACTTCCCGTTTGGCACCTCCCTTGCTTTCAATACCTATTGGATCGATACGGTCGGCGGAAGTACCAACGGGAATTTCCAGTTTCAATCCAGGGCACCGATCGCCACGGGACTGCTGCAGCAAAACACTGTTAACACAACCGGCGGCATCACGGAACTGGCTCTGGGTGTAGGCACAAACCTGAACGACAAAGTGCTGATCGGTGGCACGATCGGTATTCCCTTTTTGCACCTGGATCGCCAATCGGAATTTGTGGAAGCGGATGCAACCGATAACCCGTCCAATAAGTTTGATTATGCTATCTACCGGCAGGGCCTCAACACGACCGGCGTAGGCCTGAATCTAAAGGGAGGCATCATCGTCAAAGCACAGGAATACCTTCGTCTTGGCTTTGCGTTTCATTCGCCAAGCATCTATCAACTTACCGACAGGAACACGGCTACGATTACAACAAACACCGAAAGTTACATGGGCACACAAACACAAGCATTGCAGGATGTCACCGGTGCCTCGTCCGAATTCAAATACATGCACATGACACCGTTGAAACTCATCGGAAGCGTTTCCTATGTCTTGCGTGAAATTGAAGACGTGACAAAACAAAAAGGCTTTCTGACGGCCGATATTGAATATGTTCCGTATGGCATGTCGTCTTATTTCACCGACAACTCGAACGGCGTTCCCGACCAGGCAACCAGTGATTACCTGAAATCTTTAAACACGGCCATTCGCAATGCCTACAAAGGAGCCTTTAATTTCAGGGCTGGCGGAGAACTGAAGTTCACCACATTCATGGTGCGGGCCGGCGCAGCGTATTACGGCAACCCATACAAAAACATTCACAACGAAGAAGGCAGTCGACTCAATTTGAGCGGTGGTCTTGGCTATCGCAACAAAGGATTTTTTGTTGATGCAACCTATGTTCATTCGATCACCAAAGATGTCAACGTTGCATACCGGTTGCAAAATGCACCCTACTTCAATGCCGACGTTCGCAACACGGTGGGAAAAGTATTGCTCACCGTTGGTTTCAAAATTTAAAAAAAATGATTTCGTTAAAAAAAGGTTGTCGAAAGACAGCCTTTTTTTAATTCAGTTTAACACCTCAACTATGCCAGAAACAAGCGGTTGAGGACGAATTTCTACAGGATTTTTTTTGTCGTTTGAACGTCAACCACGATTACTAAACAAATCATTGCTGGCATGTTAATCGCAAGTATAAAAGCATGATTAAAAACATTGAAGAAGTTTCGTGCGCCTTTCTACATGATGTTGACTTGTTATGCTTTTCCCATCTTCGTTGGGGATTCGTGTTTCAGCGGCCCAACCATTTGTTAAGCCGCTTTTCGAAACACCAGCGTGTTTTTTTTATTGAAGAACCGATCTTTCATGATGCGGCAGATAAAATTCACATAGAAAACTACAACGACAATTTGTACGTGGTAACCCCACACTTGCAGCACCGCCCGAATGGTGAAGAAGTCGTGAGTGGCCTTCAGAAAATGGTCAGCAGCCTGCTACTGCAAATGCAGGTGAACCGGTTCTTTAGTTGGTATTACACGCCGATGGCCTTACCATTTACCGAGCATTTAAATCCGGAGCTGGTCGTCTATGACTGCATGGATGAACTCTCCGCCTTCAAATTTGCACCACCCGAATTGACGCAATTCGAAAAGCAGTTGTTTGCCAAAGCCGACATTGTGTTTACGGGTGGACATAGCATTTATGAAAGCAAAAAAAATGCACATCACAATATTTTTCCCTTTCCCAGCAGCATCGACAAAGCACATTTCGGCAAGGCGAGAAAGATCCGCAAAGATCCAGAGGACCAGAAAGCGATTCCACATCCGCGTTTTGGCTTCTTTGGCGTGATTGATGAACGGTTTGATATTGAACTGATCGATGCGGTTGCCAATGCAAAACCCGACTGGCAATTCGTGTTGCTTGGACCCGTGGTAAAAATTGATCCGGCAACACTTCCACGGCACGCCAACGTTCATTACCTCGGCGGAAAGAAATACGAAGAGTTACCCAATTATCTTGCAGGCTGGGAAATTGCGATCATTCCGTTCGCCATCAATGAGTCGACCCGCTTTATCAGCCCGACAAAAACTCCCGAATACCTGGCAGCCGGCAAGCCGGTAATTTCGACACCGATCCGCGATGTGGTTTCGCCATATGGCAACAACAAACTGGTTCATATCGCAAGCAATGCGGAAGAATTCATTGCAGCGGCAGAAGCCGAACTGGCAAAGAAGAGACGCAGTTCCTGGGTAAAAAAGGTGGATGAATTCCTGGAAGGAAATTCATGGGACAGAACCTGGAGCCAGATGGTGCGAAATATGGCAGCGACCCTGGAACAAAATACTTCGGTGAAAAAAGCAAAAGAAGGTGCTTACGTTTGATTGCATGCACGAGAGTAAGTAAGAAACTGGCGACTGGCCTCGTTACGAGTGTTGCAACACAGACGATCTATTATGCAAAAACAAGAACACAACCAGGATCCCGAATTATGGGGTGGCATTGAATGTACAATCAACAGGGTTCATCATCACTACTTCGACCAGCTTGACTATTCCGGGAATTACAGCAGGCCCCATGACCTTGCTCTGTTAGCCGGAACGGGGATTCAAAAGATCCGCTACCCGATCCTGTGGGAGAAACACCAGCCGGAAAAAGATTCCGAAATCGATTGGAGCTGGGTCAGCTCCCAGCTTCAGGAACTCCAAAGTCGAAATATAGATGTCATTGCCGGGTTAGTCCATCATGGAAGTGGCCCGGCCTTTACCGATTTGCTCGATGAGCATTTTCCAACGCACCTTGCCGCCTATGCCGCAAAAGTTATCCGGCAATTCCCGCACCTGACGGATTTCACTCCCGTCAACGAACCGCTTACTACGGCACGATTCAGCGGCCTTTACGGCTTGTGGTATCCACACAAAACGGACGATACTTCCTTCCTGAAAATGCTGCTGAACGAATTGAAAGGAACGGTGCTGGCCATGCAGGAAATACGAAAAGTTAACCCGGCGGCGCGGCTGGTGCAAACGGAAGACCTGGGGAAAACATACAGCACGAAGCCTTTGCAATACCAGGCCGATTTTGAAAACGAGCGCCGTTGGTTAACCTATGATTTTTTATGTGGCCGGGTGAACAGGAAGCATCCGCTTTGGGACTACCTGCGCCGGAATAACATCACAGAAAAGGAGCTGGCATTCTTCCAGGAGAATCCATGCGTGCCGGATGTGTTTGGATTCAACCATTACCTTACATCCGAACGCTTCCTGGATGGACGCCTGCATCGCTACCCCAGGCACACGCATGGCGGCAACGGACGTCACGCCTATGCCGATGTGGAAGCGGTCAGGGTGGCAAGAAAGGGAAAATCGGGACTTGGCTGTTTGTTGCAGGAGGCTTGGGACCGCTACCGGCAACCAATGGCCGTAACAGAAGTGCACCTGCACTGTCACCGCGAAGAACAACTGCGGTGGTTCCGGCAGGTTTGGTCTACCTGCCGCAATCTTTTGACAAAAGGTATAGAGATTAAAGCCGTCACAGCCTGGGCGATGCTCGGCTCCTTTGGCTGGAACAAATTACTGACCGAGCCGCACGGTGAGTACGAACCCGGCACATTCGACGTTCGGAGCGGCTTGCCGCGGCCCACCGCTTTAGCGAGGTTTTTAAAAGAAAGAAAAGGCGATCTCGCCCACGACGAATTGGCGAAGGGCAAGGGCTGGTGGCAACGTCCATCCCGTTTTTTTCACAAGCCTCTTGTATTGGAGCAGCATTTCGAAACGGTGTCCCCCAACGGCAGCCCCCTGCTGATCATTGGAAAAAACGGCACACTCGGCAGGGCCTTTGGCCGGGTTTGTGACGAAAGACATTTACACTACCAGCTTTTGAGCCGGGATGAATGCAATCTCTGCGATCCGGCTTCCATCACCACCGCAATCGAAACATTTCGCCCCTGGGCAATTGTCAACGCGACTGGATTTGTGCGGGTAGACGACGCCGAGAGCGAGAAAGAAAAATGTTTTGCCGACAATACAACCGCATCCTGGAACCTCGCGGTTGCCGCCGCCCGGTATGGCATCAGGCTGGTAACCTTTTCCAGCGACCTGGTATTTGACGGACGAAAAACAACGCCTTATACCGAGTACGATCAACCGAATCCGCTCAACACGTATGGCCTAACCAAAGCCCGAGCGGAGGAACAGGTTGCCGCAGCCAACGCCGATGCCCTGATCATCCGCACCAGTGCGTTTTTCGGGCCATGGGACGAATACAATTTTGCCCATTTTGTCCGGAAAAGTTTGCTGAATGAAGAACGAATTTCTGTGGTTCACGATGCGGTTGTCTCGCCAACCTATGTTCCCGACCTGGTGCATGCCACGCTGGATTTGCTGATAGATGGAGAAAAAGGAATCTGGCACCTGGCCAACAATGGTGAAATAAGCTGGGCGGATCTTGCCAATGAAGTTGCCGACCGCTTTGGCCTCAACCGGAAATTCATTCAGGCGGTCTCGAACGAGGATTGTCATTACCCTGCCTTACGTCCACGCTATAGTGTGCTTTCCAGTTGCAGGGGAATTCACCTGCCTTCGCTGGATGATGCCCTGCGACGCTACACGGAACAAATGAAAGACGCGGTACAAAAAGAAAAACAACTTCACAAAAGCGTCCGCGCTTAAACGAAGAAACCCGGATGCCTGGCGGCGTCCGGGTTTCCTGCTCATGTAATCGAAGTCTTTATTCGCCTTTCAAACTAAACAGGCTGTCCACAAATTCATGCTTGTCAAAAACAAGCAGGTCTTCCATTTTTTCCCCAACTCCAATAAACTTCACCGGAATCTTAAACTGGTTGGCAATGGCCAGCACCACGCCGCCTTTTGCCGTGCCATCCAGCTTGGTGATGGCGAGGGCAGTGACATCGGTGGCGGCTGTAAATTGCCTGGCCTGTTCCACTGCATTTTGTCCGGTTGAACCGTCGAGCACCAGCAACACTTCGTGCGGTGCTCCCGGAATGACTTTTTGCACACTCCGACGGATCTTGCTCAGTTCATCCATCAAATAGGCTTTGTTGTGAAGACGGCCCGCCGTATCGATCAGCACAACGTCGGAGCCACGCGAAAGGGCGCTTTGCACAGTATCGAAAGCCACGGCTGCAGGATCCGAGCCCATGGCCTGTTTGACAATCGGTACACCTGTCCGTTCGCTCCAGATTGTCAATTGGTCAACGGCTGCAGCCCGGAATGTGTCGGCGGCTCCCAGCAATACGTTTTTCCCGGCTTTTTTGAAATTGTAGGAAAGCTTGCCGATGGTCGTGGTTTTTCCCACGCCGTTCACACCGACCACCAGGATCACATAAGGTTTGGAGGGAAGCTCGGAGTGAAAATCATAGGCATTGGAAGAAGGAGCATCCACGAGGGTGGCTTCGATCTCGTCCTGCAGGATTTTGTTCAGGTCACCGGTGCTGACATATTTGTCACGCGACACCCGCTCTTCGATGCGTTCGATGATTTGGACCGTTGTATCCAAACCGACGTCGGCGGTGATCAGGGCCTCTTCCAGGTTGTCGAGCACTTCTTCGTCCACCGTGCTTTTGCCGGCGATGGCTTTGGTAACTTTTGAAAAGAAGGTTTCTTTTGTTTTTTGCAGTCCTTCGTCCAGGCTTTCCTTCTCTTTCTTGCCAAAAAGTTTATTGAAAAATCCCATAGTTATTCAAAAGTAAAAAGTCAAAAGTACGACGGCTGCCTTTCCGGCGTTGAAGTTTTCCGTTTGACTGTTGATTAAAAAACAAAAGCCATCTCCGCAATGCGGGACAGCTTGAATCAGTTGACGAGCCTTCACGATTATTTCTGGGCCAGGAAATCTTTCACCTTGTCTTTGTGAACGATCTGCTCTTTAAACGTGTAAGCACCAGTTTTCGGGCTACGCACAGCTCTGATCACTTTTGACCAGTTCTTTGCTTCGGCGGCGGCCTTCTGGTCTTTCACTTTCGCGTTTTTTGATGCTGCTTTTGCCATGGTAGAATAATTTGAAAATTAGAAAATTTGAAAATTAGCAAATGACGAAAACCATTTTCAAATTTTCACATTTGCACATTTGCTAACTACTTTATCTCTTTGTGAACAGTTACCTTTTTCAGGTTGGCGTTGTATTTTTTCAACTCCAGACGCTCAGGGTTGTTCTTTTTGTTTTTTTCCGTGATATATCGGCTGGTTCCCGGAACACTGGTTGTCTTTTGCTCAGTGCATTCCAGAATAACCTGTACGCGGTTTCCTTTCTTTGCCATTATCGCTAATTTGAAAATTTGAAAATTAGCAAATTTGAAAATGGAACTGAATTTTCACATTCCCAGATTTGCATATTTGCTAATTAAATATGTTGACCTTGAGCCCGCAGCTCCTTTACAACGTTAAATAATCCTTTTTTGTTGATGGTTCTGATTGCATCGGTTGTGAGCTTCAGTGTGATCCACTTGTTCTCTTCCGCTAAGAAGAACCGCTTTGTTTGCAAATTCGGTAAAAAGCGACGCTTTGTTTTGATGTTGGAGTGAGACACTTTGTTTCCTCCAATGGGCGTCTTACCTGTAACCTGACATACTCGTGCCATGACTTGGAAAAATTTTGGACGGCAAAAGTAGGGAAATGATTTGAGAATTACCGTCTGATGGCTGAGTTTTTTTACCGCTTTAGAAAAGTTTAGCAAATGTTTTCGAAGCGCCGGCCGTTGACTTCCCGGATTTGGTCAGCCCCGATCACCATACTGGCATCGGTTTCAATGATGTCTCTGCCGGAAACTGTCTCTATTTTCACGATATGTCCTTTCACGGTGCTCATGCCCCCTTCCACCGACCGGAACGAGATCGTGGCCACCCGCTTCAGGTCCATCAGTTCTTCGAGGTATTCTTTTAAGCTATCCATCGTAGTTCGTTGCGCAAAGTTAGGGCCATTCCGCCCTTCGCTTCTCTTTTGCCAGTAAGCCGTTTTTCCTTTAGCTTCGCCACGCGAAAAAAAGCGGCAGCAATGACGCTTGAAAACCATTAAATCTTACATCTTAAATCGTAAATCAACATGGCATACGACGTAGTTGTCATTGGTTCGGGTCCCGGCGGTTATGTAGCTGCTATCCGTGCCGCACAGCTTGGCTTTAAGACGGCCATCATCGAAAAGGAAAGTTTGGGTGGAATTTGTTTGAACTGGGGCTGTATTCCGACTAAAGCACTGCTGAAAAGTGCCCAGGTCATGGAATACATCAAGCACGCAAAGGACTTTGGTATTGAAGCCTCCGGCCAGCACAACTTCGAAGCCGTGATCAAGCGGAGCAGGGGCGTTGCCGATAAAATGAGCAAAGGCGTTCAGTTCCTGATGCGCAAAAACAAGATCGACGTCATTATGGGTTTTGGCAAACTTGTCGCCAAAGGCAAGATCGAGGTGACGGCTGCCGATAACAGCAAGCAGACGGTTGAAACAAAGCATATTATCCTGGCCACCGGTGCCCGCAGCCGCCAGCTGCCCGCTATGCCGATCGATGGGAAAAAGATCATCGGCTACCGCGAAGCCATGGTATTGCCCCAGCAGCCCAAATCCATGATTGTCGTGGGCAGCGGCGCCATTGGTGTAGAGTTCGGCTATTTCTACAACTGCATGGGTACCAAAGTGACTATCGTTGAATTTCTCCCACGGGTGGTGCCTGTCGAAGACGAAGAAATTTCCAAAGAACTCGAAAAGAACTTCAAGAAGAATGGCATTGACATCATGACCAACAGCGAAGTTACCAAGGTAGATACATCGGGCAATGGTGTAAAAGCCACGGTCAAAACGCAGAATGGCGAAGTGACGCTGGAAGCGGACGTTCTGTTGAGTGCCGTAGGCATCCAGCCAAATATCGAGGGCATTGGCCTGGAAGAACTGGGCATCAAATCGGATAAGGGCCGCATTTCTACCGACAAATATTACCAGACCAATGTTCCGGGCATTTACGCCATTGGCGATTGCACGCCGGGCCAAGCACTGGCGCACGTGGCATCGAAAGAAGGCATTATCTGCGTGGAAAACATCGCCTTCAACGAAAAAAAATACAAGCACCAGCCGCAAATACTCGACTATGCAAACGTACCGGGATGTACGTATTGCACGCCGGAAATCGCCTCTGTTGGCATGACCGAAAAGCAGGCGAAAGACGCCGGCTTCGAAGTAAAAGTGGGCAAGTTCCCGCTGAGTGCATCGGGCAAGGCTTCCGCCGCCGGTCATACCGAAGGATTTATCAAAGTAATCTTTGACGCGAAGTATGGCGAATGGCTGGGCACACACATGATCGGCTACAATGTAACCGAGATCATTGCCGAAACCGTCGTGGCCCGCAAACTGGAAACCACGTACCACGAAGTACTTGATTCCATCCACCCCCACCCCACCATCAGCGAAAGCATCAAAGATGCCATCGAGGTGGCCTACGGAGAAGCCATTCACCTGTAAACCGGATTTCAGTGGTACAACGTTGAAAGCCCGTCTGCGTGACGGGCTTTTTTTTGTGCAGCGTTGGTTCGATTTTTTCCCTCTTAGAAATGCAGACAGTGACGTATGAAAAAAACACCCATCTTCCTGGCCGTCCTTTTTTTGTCCCTTTGTTCGGTGGCACAGGATAAAACCAACGACCCTCCGCGAAACATTACCCTGAAATGGGCACCGACAGGATTGTTTCTTGGCAGCGCCTCGCTGCAGGCCGAATACAATTTTGGTGGACGCAACTCGCTGACCGCGAAAATCGGCTTACCGGCAACGGCACGGCATGCATTTACATTCGACGACAAGGATGCAGATTTTACCATGAAGGCCACATCTTTCCTGGCCGGTTATCGAACCTATTTTTCCAGGAAACACCTGCGCGGACTGTATTACGAGCCCTTCTTCAAATACGTTCATCATACCAGCGAAGGCACGGGCACCGGCACGCTGAACTATCGCAAAGCCATCTTCGACTTTGTCAATGATTACAACGGTTTGGGTGTAGGCGTTCAACTGGGCGCACAGTTCATCGTCGGCAAGCGCATTGTTATCGACTTTTTCTTCCTCGGTCCCGAGATCAATTCGGCAACCAATTCACTTAAAGCCATGGAGGTTTCCAATACCATCCCGTGGATGGAAGTGGATGCCAGGGAAGCCGAAAAAAACATACGGGAGTTTCTCGACCAGTTTCCCTTTATCCGAAACAAATCCACCGTAATGGTCGACAGGGAAAACAAGCGGGTGAATGCAGACTTCAGCGGTGCTCTGCCCGGCATACGAACGGGCATCTCCATCGGCATTGCGTTTTAAGGAGAAACGAATGAATGGCCGGCCAAAAAGCCCGGTCGATGTTACCTTCTACTTTGCGAATACCTTTTTCAGCAGGTCGGTGGTCCGTGCCATCGGGTCCTTGCGGATTTTTTGTTCTTCCTGTCCAACCTGATAGAAGATACCGGCAAGGGCTTTTTCGGTCACGTAAGCAGAAAGATCCGGGTTGACCTTCTCGCGGCTGAACGTATTATAGGTGGAGAAAAGCGTGTTCCAGTATTTGGTTGCATTTACCTTTTGCAGCGATTGTTCAATCACCGGACGGAATGCATCAGTCAGTTGAGCCAGGGTTTTTGTTTTCAGGAAATTGGTGGCAGCAAAATCGCCTCCTTTCAAGATACTGATTCCATCCTGGATCGACATACCTTTGATGGCGTTCAGGAAAATCGGTGCTGCCGATTGTGCAGCATTTTCAGCTGCACGGTTCATGGAAAGAATAGCATTGTCTACCTGTTTGCCCAACCCTACAGTACGAAGTTTCTGCTCCACCTTTTTGGCTTCTTCGGGCATCAGGATCTTGATTGCCGCGTCCTTAAAAAATCCATCAACCGCCGAAAGCTTTTTTGTTCCATTGTCGGCGCCAACCTGCAAGGCTTCTTTCAGGCCGTTAATGATTTCATCATTCGACAAGGCGTTGCTTTTTGTTGCCGAAACGATTGGGCGAAGCGCAGAGTCCCCGGTCACTTTTTTCAACAGGCCTTTTAGTCCCTGTGCCTGGAGGGAAACGGCACTTGCAGCAAGAAAAAACAGGAGAAGAAATTTTTTCATAGAAATACTTTCCTGTGAAAGTAATTGCCCGAAACTTAATGGCGGGTTAAAGTAGCTTTGCGGCATGAATGTATCGATCTGGGAAAAGGAAACCTTTTTTGCGCACCAGGATGTGGTCATTGTAGGAAGCGGCTTTGTGGGTCTTTGGTCGGCACTTTACCTGAAAAAACGGAATCCGGAGCGGAAGATCACGGTCATCGACAGGGGCATTATCCCAACGGGAGCCAGCACGCGGAATGCCGGTTTTGCCTGCTTTGGAAGCCTGAGCGAACTGGCCTGGGATGCCCAAACGATGGGGACCGATAAAATGCTTTCTATGGTCGAAATGCGCTTCAAAGGACTGGAACGAATCCAAAAATATTTTGGTAAAAAAAGCATCGATTTCGACCTGTGCGGCGGCTACGAATTGTACGATGGTGCAACGACACCGGAAAAATTAAAAGAAAACATCGACTACCTCAACTCCCTTTTAAAACCCATTACCAACGCAAAGAAAACCTACCGCCTCGCGGATGAAAAGATCGGGGAATTCGGCTTTGGCAAAACAGCCCACCTCGTGGAAAACAAGCTCGAAGGTTATCTTCATTCCGGCAAGCTGCTGCAGGCGCTGTTGCAGAAAGTGCGGCGCATGGGCGTTTCCGTATTGAATGGCATTGAGGTTACCCACTTCGAACCCGGCGATGAAAAAATGGTTATTCGAACAGCCCACCATTTTCACTTTACAGCTAGCCGGGTCTTGCTTTGCACCAATGCGTTTACAAGAGAACTGCTGCCGGAGATAGACATTGTTCCGGCACGAGGACAGGTGCTCCTCACCTCTCCCATCAAAAACCTTCCCTTTAACGGCACCTTTCACTCGGATGAAGGTTTTTATTATTTCCGCAACCTCGGAAATTGCGTGCTACTCGGCGGTGCCAGAAACAAAGCGTTTGAAGAAGAGACGACAACGGAAATGGATACGTCACAACGCATCCAACAGGAACTTGAGGCCTACCTGGCAGACGTGATCCTGCCGCAGTTTCAAAACCAGTACATCATCGAGCACCGGTGGTCCGGCATCATGGCTTTTGGCAAAGAAAAAACACCGATCGTCAAACAACTGACTCCTTCGCTTTTTTGTGCGGTGCGCATGAGCGGAATGGGCGTTGCCCTGGCGCCGGTTGTGGCACAACAAGTCGCGGCGCTGATGGATTAAAGCTTGACGAATTTTTGCAGGAAATCTTCGCCACGTAAAAAATAGACGCCGGATTTGAGTCCCGCTAATGAAAGAGTATGAAGGGTAGACGTGATCGTTTCCACGTTTTGCAGTAAACCCTGGCTGTTGAAAAGACTAAGCTTTTTCCCGATTAGAAACTGGCCAACCTGTATCGTAACCTTATCCTGCGCCGGGTTGGGGTAGAGTGTTGCTGCGGCTGCAGGCAATGCGGCCTGCTGCATCCAGGGTTCGCTCAGGCCCCTGCTTTGCAAAAGCGATGCACGCCACCCGCCTTCCGCAAATTGTAAACGCATGCGGCTGCGTTGACCGGCAGTGAATAAGTTCATACAGGCATCATCGGTATAATCCATGAAGTTCATGTACATATCGCCCTGCGTGCCGTTGTTGCACGAGCTGCGAAAACCGGAAGGACATCCTTTCGTAAAAAAACCCTGTTGCGGTGTGTCGTCCACGCCATCATCACCACATTCGGCATCACCCCAAATGTGTTTTAATCCCAGCCAATGCCCCACTTCGTGCACAACGGTGCGCCCCATATTAAAGGGTGCCGTCGTGTTGAGGGTGCCAAAAGCTGCGTAGTGAATAACAACACCGTCCGTTTCGGGAGCGCACCCGGGCACACTGGCATAACCGCTGCCGCCTGCCAGGTTCACCACCCAGATATTGAGATAGCTCTTGCTGTTCCAGGGGTTGTCGCCGCCTTGTGCAGCCATCTTCATCTTGTCATCGGCCATCCATGCAATTCGAGAGTTTTGCTTACGAATGATCCCATTGGTGGAGCGGCCAAAGGGATCGGCCGTAGCGAGATAAAATTCAATCTGCACATCTGCCGCGATGGAGCGGAAACGCAAGGGTGTGTTGCTTGTATCGGCAGCCTTGCGGCGAAAATCCCTGTTCAGCGCATCGATGCCGCTCCGGACCTGCGTTTCCGAAATATTCTGCGTCGCATCATTGTAAAGTACGTGTACTACAACCGGTATACGGATGACGGCATCGTCGTTACCCTGGCGTTGTGTATTGTTTTTACCCTGACCTTGTTCGGCAATGGCTTTGGCTTCCGGTGACCCGGGCTGTTTTCCGGCAAGATACCCAACCGTGATGCAGCGATCCTGCGCCAGCAAAACAGCGGAAAAGTGAAGAAATACGAACAGGAAAAACGTCCTCATAGTTGCCGGTTGACGGTAACCACAGGTAACTGGAATCTATACTGGCTTTTGCAGCGATACCGGAAAAAAGAGGAAATGGAAGTTGTCGGAATTTGGGTAGGATCTGGAGGCGATGCAACAAATATAATCGGCCGATGGGTAAGTTTCAAATATTATTCCAAACCTCTTAACAAAAGCTTTGGGGCCAACCCTTATTTTTGGCTCTATGAAAAAAACGTTCTGGCTGGCGTTACTCTGTGTCGGCATCGTATCCGTCCGGTGTTCCAATAATCCCGACACCACAACCGACAGCAGCAGCGCTTCTGTTCCCCAAACACCGTCCATCAATTATACCATCGTTGGAACGGCAGCGCACGACACGTCTTTTTTTACCGAAGGACTGGAATTTTACAAGGGTACGCTGCTCGAAAGCACCGGCCTGGAAGGAAAGTCGAAGCTGGTGCAATACGATTTGCAAAGCGGCAAACCACAAAAGCAAATTTCGTTGCCAGCTGCTTCTTTTGGCGAAGGCATCACCGTTTTTCGCGACACCGTTTACCAGTTGACCTGGCGGGAAAGCAAGGTGAATGTATATACAGTGGGAGACTTCAAAAAGATCAAAGAGCTTCCGTTTAACGGAGAAGGCTGGGGCCTGACGCACGACAGCACGGCGCTAATTGCCAGCAACGGCAGCAACAATCTTTACTATTACGAACCGGGTACGTTCAAGCTGCTGAAAAAAGTGGAAGTAAAAGAGAACGACGTTCCGGCCGTCAACATCAACGAGCTGGAATATGTCAACGGCTTTGTCTACGCCAACCAATGGCAGATGAATTACCTGTTGAAAATTGAGCCCTCCACCGGCAATGTTGTCGCAAAGATGGATTTGTCCAATCTTGCACAGCGCGAACAGGCAACCAACCCGCACGCCGAGGTGCTGAATGGCATCGCCTACAACCCCGAAACAAAAAAATTCTACGTGACGGGAAAAAACTGGTCGAAGATTTACCAGTTGCAGTTTGCTTTCTAATGGCAACCTGCAGTTTTTTTTCGTTACGACGCCTTTTCAACAATATAGATCAGCGAGCTGCAGCGGTCCCTGTTTACCAGTGCCGCGAGGTTCGAACGAAGGCCATTCAGACCGGCGCCCAGCCAGGAGGTTCGTCCACGGTGGTATTTGCTGCTGAGGAGACTGATGTAAAACGAATCAAACCACATCGGCTTTTTTTCGATCACCCGAAGGCCGTGCGCATTCATCAGTACAGAAATCGATTGCGGCGAGAAATGATACAGATGACGCGGCACATCGTATGCCGCCCAATAATTCCTGTAGGCAGCGGCATCCGCAGAGGTATAGTTGGGAACAGCAATAAAGATCTTCCCTCCTTCTGCCAGCCGCTCTTTTAACCGGGCTACGTAGGGATGCAACTGGTGTACGTGTTCCAACACATGCCAAAGGGTTATCGCATCATACCGGCGTCCGTCTGCTTCGAACAACAACGAAGGCTCCTGTAATGTCAGCCCAAAGAGTTCTTTTGCATTTGTCCGTGCGCCTTCATCAGGCTCAATTCCCCTGGCCTCCCATCCTCTTTGCTTCATCGCCGACAGAAACGCACCTATGCCTGCACCAATGTCCAGCAGAGACCCTTTTTTCCGGGTATAGCGCTCTACCAGGTTGGCCTTTTGTGCCAGCGTCAGCCGGCGAACATTTTGATAAAGCTGATTGAGTAATCCCTTGCTCGTGTTGGAGTGCGAAATATAGTCGGGCGAAGCATAATATGGGCCAATCGAGTCCTCATCAGGCACATCCTGCGTGAAACGCAGGGTGCAATCGCGGCACTGCCACACAACATATTCCTCCTTGCTGACAGAATGATCCTTCACCTTGAGCAAGGGATCGATATTGGTGCTGTTGCACACCGGGCAATGCGAATAATGAATGCGATTCATAAGGGCTGCAAATGTAGAACAGTTCGCGGTTTGATTAAGGTTGGCTTTTTGAAAATACGGCAACCTCGCTTAGAGCGGTTTCACTCCACTTTTGCTTCCAACCGGAAGGTAAACTGAACCGACCGGCGCCTGCTTTGAACCACTGGCTCCGATCCTGAACTTGCCCTGGTAGAGAATGAAAATGATGAAAAGAAGGGAAAGCACTAACACGATCCAACCGATGATCACAAAAATGGAACGTCTTTTTCCGGGTGTGGCTTCTTTTAACCCGGCAATTTCGGTAGACGTCATGTGTTGGTCGCCCCGCAGGACCATGTGTTCAGCATCATGCCGCATCACCCGTTCTGCCGGCAAAGGTTCAAGGGCAGGCAGCTCCATCTCGATCTTTCCGGACCGGCGGATCGTCCCGATGCCATTCCATAAAAAACCTTCATCCTCGATGCGTTCTTTCAACGCTGCACCCAAATCGTTCAGCGACTGCCGCACGCTGTCCTTATCCTGGCGCAACGCTGCAGAAAGGTAAGCCAGTTGATGATCCGGCACCGTTGCATCGTCTTTCAGCTCGGCGGAAAACGTTGGCGGTTGTATCGTTTTGTCCGCAACGTTGAGTTGCGCAGGAACCTGCACCAGTTGAATGGTACCGACTGAGGGAAGACTCACCCGCCTGTAGTGCAATAAATATTTTGTCAGTTGATTGAACACGCTATTTGCTTTGAGCGAACGAAAATACGACTCCACCCAAGAAGTTGAAGCCGTAAACCGGGTACTGGTTCCAGCGTTGGTATTCCTTGTTCAGCATGTTGTTGAATTGGGCCCACAGCTTGATGTTCTTTACCACCTTGAATTCAAGACCCGCACTCAGGTCCATGGCGCTTCCCAGGTTTCCCCGGCTGCCGTCTTTGCGGAGGTATTGCGGGCCGTTAAATGTGTACATGTCGGTCGTGACGTAAAGGTCTTTCAGCACCTGGAGGCGCAACGCTGTCCGGAATTCGATGGGCAGCAGGCCCCAGGCTTTCTCCGCCACTTTTGTTTTGTATTGATTAAACTGGATGTTCGAAATCAGCGAAAATGTTTCGCCGATCGTATAACCCAACTCGCCACCGAAATTGAACACTTTTAGTTCGGGCTCATTGATCACCATGAACGACCGGCCACCACTTGTACTGGATGTATCGTTGGTGAAAAGCGGCTGGTCGGTGATCTTGTTGTAGCCAATTTTCGCACTGTAACTCAGGTGGTCGCCGGCCGATCCCTTAAAACCCGCATAACGTTCGTCGACGCTGGAATTATAAACGGTTTCCGGCGCCCATATCCAGGGATTGATGCCGGCCATGTACTGGAAGCCCGAATTCCGCAGGTAACCCACCCATCCTGCCTGGAAAGAAAAACGTTTATCCGACGAAGCCACTTCCGCTGTGATGTTCGGGAACAGCCTTGACTTGCTTTTGTTCCAGGACGGCCGGATTCCTGCCTGGAGGTTGATATTTTGCGAACGGTACAAAAGCGAAGGAGAGATCATGAAGAAATTGTTGTTCACCTCCGTCTTTTTTTCGGGTTTGTACCGGCTAAGGCTTGCCGTCAGCGCTACATCGACGGCAAACGTTTTCCCCAGCTCCTTTTGCACGGGAATATTCAGGTAGGTATTGCTCTCCGAATTGCTCAACCCGTCGCTGAAGGCGTCAATGCGCAGTTCGGGTGCATACGAAAGTCCGAGTTCAGTGCGGTTGATGTTGTGAAACGAAATGCGTCCCCGCCAGGTTTGCAGCTTTACATCCAGCGAATCTTTTGGCGGAATCGATGACAAGGCAGTGATGCCGTATTTTTTTGTATTCTCCTGCAACGCACCCAGCCGTGCATCCCATTCGATATTGCCCGATTTCAGAAAGGTATTCAACTCCACGTTGGTGGTGCTGTAATCCTGGTACTGGATCTTGCCTTTGGAAGACGTGTGTTTGCCATAGAGGTTCACGCCGGCTGTTTTGCCGTCGCCCACCGAAAGTCCAACCTGCGCAAACGGTGTTTTCAGGTTGCCGAAACCGAGTTTGACATAGCTTTCATTGGTCCAGTTGGCGCCGGTATCCACCTGCAGGGCAAGCGGCCGAAGCGTACCCGGTTGAAATGCAAAATTCAAGTTCTGGTTGGGAATATTGTATTGCAGTCGTGGCCGCGACGTATCGGTGCTCGGTGGTGCCGCATTGAAATTTACCTTGGCCGCTTCCTTCAACACCGGCTTAAAGCTCGACGTAATTTTTACTTTTTTTCCTGTCGTATCCTGTGCCTGTACGCCAATGCCAATCAATAATACCGATATGACTAAGATGGGTGACTTCATAATATGCTAATGTGACAATGTGATAATTTGAAAATGCGATAATGCGATAATGCGATAATGTGATAATGTAAGAACTGACAATGGCTTCACTATCCAATGTCCTGCTATCCTACTATCCTCCTCACGATCCGACTTTGCTGTTCCTTGCTTCTTCTTCGTTCACCTTATTGAGTTTCTCCTGCGCTTCTGCTTTCAGCTCCGCATTCAGGCTGTTCTGAACGATGCTTTGGAAAGTCGCTTTCGCGTTGAAATAATCCTTTTGCTTCAGGTAAATATCGCCCAGGAGAATATAGGCCTTTGTCACCCAGTAATCGTATGAACCGCTTTTGTTGATCACTTCAAACGCTGCTTTTTCCGCATCGCTCATCCGGTCGGTCATGAACCAGGTATTGGCAACTTCGTAACGGGCTTCGGCACCAACAGCAGCCTTGTTGACGGCCACCACCGCTTTGAAGGCATTCAACGCCTCGTCGTAGCGTCCGGCAATCTGTGCCGATTTCCCGATGGCCATGTTGGCAAGCGATTTATCATCGGTGCTGGCACCTTTTTGTGCAATCAGCTCTTTGGCATTGTCAACCGCTTCGCTCCATTTCTTTTGCAGGTACTGGCTGCGCAAAAGTCCCCGCATGGCTTCCAGCCGGTTTTCCTGCGACGATGTTACCTGCTTCAGTTGCGTATAAAACTGCTCCGCCTCCGGATAATTTTTCAACTCGAAAAAGTTGAGGCGTGCCGCCTGCAGGATCGACGGTTCGGCATACGTGTTTGGTGCCCGCTTGGCCACTTCACTATAGTTGGCAATGGCGTTGCCCCAGTCTTTCCGGCTGTTATAAATCTCACCGCGGTAGTAATAGGCATTCACCGCTTTGCTGCCGTTGGGGAAACGCTGGAGGTAAGCCGTCATCGCATCCAAGGCCGCATTCATGTTGTTGTTCTCGTACTGGATCTGCGCCGCGGCAAAGGTCAGCGAGTCTTCTGCCGTGACCGAGATGGGACGACCGGCGCTTCTTGCCGCGTCGGCAAACTCGCCGGGTTTACCCTGCTCGATATAAATCGTCTTCAGGTTATCCAGCGCATCGTCCGCCTCGGGTGAGTTGGGATAGGTGTTGAGCAACTGCTTGTATTGCGCAATGGCTTTGTCGTTGTCGTTGGCATTGTAATAGGCAATCCCCAGTTTCAGGTAGGCCTGCGGTTTCAGGCTGCTGTTACCCGATGCATTGATGATGTTGTTAAGAAAGGGGATGGCCTCCCGAAAACGTTCCTGCGCCAGGTAGGTGTTGGCAATTTCCATGTTGGCATCATTCACAAGCGTTGATCGCGGGAACTTGCGGGTCATGGTATTAAGCAGGCTTACTTTTTCGTTCGGGCTGTTGATGCCGGTGATCATTGCCTTCTGGAAGGTCGCATAATCTTCTGCAGGCCAGGAATAGCCGATGACTTTGTCATACATCGACCGTGCCTGCGAAAAATTCCGGTTCATGTAATAAACATCGGCCGTTCGCACATACGCATCCTGCGTAATGGGATCGGAATTGAGCGAGGCACCCCTCGAAAGCGGCTCGAAAAAGGTTTGCGCCACGGGATAATTTTCCTTGCGGTAGTAGGTATATCCCAGGTTGTATTTGACGCTTCGTTCGTTGGCTTCACCGCTCGATGGCGCTCCGGCCTGCAGGTAGGCATTGTAATAGCGGATGGCATCGTCAATGCGGTTGTTGCGGTAGGCCAGTTCGCCTTTCCAGAAGTTGATCAGCGGGAGTACTGTCCCATTATTCGGGTCTCTCAACGCCCTGTCCAGCAGGCTTTCGGCCTCTTGCAATTGTCCGTCGTTGATCAGTTCCGTTGCCCGCCCGTACAAAATCCGTGGCAGCAGCCGTTTTACATTTTGCGTTGGATTTTTAATGTTTTCCAGCAAGGTCAGGGCATCGCGGTAATTGTTGGTGTTCGCCAGCGCACCCACCAGCAATTCTGTCGCTTCCTCGCGGTATGGCGAATCGGGATAATCGTTGAGAAATGATTTCAGGTTGTTCAGGGCTTCGTCCTGATAGCCCAGTTCGTAAGAGAGCTTGGCATAGTTGAAGCGGGCAATCTGGCGCTGCTCCTGGTTGCTGTTGTTGGAAGAAGAAAACAAAAACGCGTTTCGTGCATTCGATTTCTGACCGGTCTTCAGGTAAGCATCTGCCAGCAGGTACATGGCATGCTGGCTCAGCGAGTCGTCTTTCCCGCTCAATTGTTTAAACCCATCAATGGCCTTGGTATAATTGCCCGCCTGGTAATAGGCATACGATAACTCGTACACGTCTTCTTTCCGCACTTTTTTCGAACGGCTCACATACTCTTCCAGGTAAGGAAGCGCCTTGGCGTATTGCTTTTTTTCAAAATAGGCATGTCCTAAAAGTTGCTTCAGTTCCAGGTCGTAAAACTGCGTCTTGCCGCTTTTCATCCGGCTTTCGGCATAGGCAATGGCTTCTTCCTTGCGGCCCTGTACATAGTTGATCTGTGCGATGTAATACGGAACGATGGGCGCATACTGCGGTTCGTTTTCAACAACACGGAACGAGGCCAGCGCATCATTGTACTGCCGGTCGCGGAACGCAATAAAACCGTAGTAGTAATTGGCATCGATGTAATTGGGATCGCTTTTCACCTGGCGAATGGCATAGAGCAGGGGCTTTGCCTTGGCAAACTGCTGCATGGTGAAATAAGCATAGCCCTGGTGAAACTTCATGCCGGCCGCTTCGCGGTTATTGAGGTTGGCCACGCTGGCCGCCTCGTAAAGCGGCAGGGCATCGGAAAACCGCTGTTGCCGGAAATAGTATTCCGCCAACTGGTAACTCATCATCTGTGCACGGGCATTGTTCTTCGTGACATCGATGTACACCTGCGCATCCAGCTCGGCACGGCTTTCATTTTGCTTCAGCGCACAGGCGATGGCATAGTAATCGATCTCCTGCGCCACGACCGTATTGTTGATTCGCTCCGATTGCGAAACGGTCTGTTGCAGTTCCTTAAAGATGGGATAAGCAAGGTTGTATTGCTCTTTTTGGTAATACTCTTTTGCTTCGTAGAAACGGTCCTTGGACGCTTTATAAAATTCTGTTTGCTGTGCGAACAATGACGAGAATAAAAAATAGCCAACGACTGATAAGCAAAATTTCTTCATGGTGTCCAGTTAACCGTTGAGGAAAAAACGTCGTAAATATTCGAATTATTTTAGGGCCGGCCAAACTTCGTTCCAAAGAGAACCTTAAAATTAAGCTTCAAGCAAGTTTAACAATTGGTTGCTTCAATCTTATTTTCGAATAGTTTTGCGCCACCTGAAAACAATAGACTATGAAAAAAATCTTCAGCACAAAAGTGTCTGAAAGCACGTTGAGTGTTGCCCTTTTTATTTTTCGTGTAGGCGTTGGTGCCCTGATGATGATTCAGCACGGCCTGGACAAACTTCAGCATTTTGCAAGCAAATCGGGAAAATTCGCCGACCCGTTTGGCGTCGGTTCCACGACGTCGTATTCGATGGTGGTTTTTGCAGAATTCTTTTGCGCAGCCTTCATTATCCTTGGCCTTTTTACCCGGCTTGCGGCCATTCCCCTGGTCATCGCGATGGGCGTGGCGTTATTCGTTGCACACAAAGGCCAGTTTTTTGGTCCGGGAGAAAATGCCGGTATTTACCTGATCTCTTTTTTCACCATTTTGCTGGCTGGCCCCGGCCGCTTTAGCCTGGACAGGTTAATTGGAAAATAGCCGTCCGGGATAGTTATGATGACTAGGATGAATGGGATAAATAGAAAAAAATGTTTTCAAACTATCCCATTCATCTCAAAATCTCAGTTCAGACAGTTTAGCACCTTGTACATCTTTTGCACAAGTGCGGATGCCGCCCCGTTGTAGTTGTTGACGATAAACGAAAGGATGTATTTTTTCCCGTCCCTTCCGGTGTGGTAACCGCAAAAGCTTTTCGCTCCGCCGATGGTACCGCTTTTCAGCTTCATGCCATTGTATTCGGGAAATGCGTAATAATACCCCTCAAACCAGGGTTGTTTTTGCGCATACTGCAACACCGCCACCTGCGCATGGGTGGTCACACGATTTTGCGGCGAGAGCCCCGAACCATCCTGCAGGTTCAATTCGGTGGCATCAATGCCGATTCCTTTATCTTTCCAGTAATCCCGAATCAGGTCGGCGCCATTTTCCGCTGATGCCGTTTTACCTTTTTTCAGCGCCATTGTCTTGGCCAGTGCTTCCCCGTATAAATTGATGCTTTTTTTCAAGAACCAGTAAACGATACTGTCGAGTGCAGGCGACTGCTCCGTATGAAAAAACGTAATTGCAGAGGGGATGGTCATTTTCGACGACTTATCGGCATGCATGGTGACCATCTGGTAGGCATACCCGTTTTTTGCCAGCGTGTCGTGCAACGTGGAAAAGAATTGCAGCGGCG
Organism: Flavisolibacter nicotianae; assembly: GCF_003628535.1. Classification (GTDB taxonomy): domain Bacteria; phylum Bacteroidota; class Bacteroidia; order Chitinophagales; family Chitinophagaceae; genus Flavisolibacter; species Flavisolibacter nicotianae. The sequence goes on along the minus strand of NZ_RBCI01000003.1, from coordinate 721,711 downwards.
CCGAAGGCATTGCACCCGCGATCACGAAGCGCTCCTGCTGCACGGGAATGGTGCCGCGGACAGTGGCAACGTTGCCACCGACCGGCAGATAAATATAACTGTTGTCGCCGGTACCCTTTGGCGCACCGGTGACGCGGCAATCGAATGCGATATCATAAAGCCGCGGTTTTGATTCCACTACGGTAACGCCGTCGTTCACCGTTGGCCCGGATTTCAGGATCAAATCATATTGATTTTCCCGCCAGTTGAGCGCACCGGCGCCGGCACCGTAATAGTTGCCCACATCGTCCCAGATCCAGCCTCCCGGAATGGCTTCGCTTTCCCATCCCCGCTCGTCGTAAAACGAATTGCCGAAGGTTTTGATTCCGGTTTTCTGAAACGCTGCAAACAGGCGGTCCATCACCGCCGTTTCTGTTGTGGCCTTCCAACGCCAGCTGCCCAGCGTAGGATCGCCGGAGGGTTTGAAATACAAACCACCATCCAGCCGGCCATCTTTCAACTTACCGAAATAGCCAAATTTGGTCTCGTACCGGAAATCCCTTCCCAGCAGTTCGTAGGCTGTTGCAGCCGTAATGATCTTTTGCGTGGAAGCCGGTGCCAGACCAATACCGGCGTTCTTTTCAAACACCACGTTGCCAGAAACGGCATCGATCACATACAGCGATGCGATACTGCTTTTCAATTGTGGGTCCTGTTCAAATCCGGCAAATGCCGTAGAGAGTTTTTCGGGAACAGACTGCGCATTCACCTGCAACACAGTTGCTGCAAGGACAAGCAGGCAAACCGCTTTTTTCATCCTTTTGTACATTGCGCTAAAATAAAGGCTTTCGACTATGAATGAAGTGAATGCTTCGATCATCACGATTGGCGATGAACTACTGATAGGGCAAACGATCGATACAAACAGCGCTTTTATTGCGCAGGAGCTTAATAAAATCGGCGTGTGGGTGCGACGCCGCGTAGCGATCGCAGACGACCGCCAGGCCATTCTTGATACGCTTGCTGCCGAAGCGGCGCAAAGCCAAATTATCATCATCACCGGCGGCCTCGGTCCGACTGCCGACGACATTACCAAACCGACTCTCTGCGACTACTTCCACACCAGACTTGTTGTGGATGACGGCGCCCTGCAAAACGTAACAACCATCTTTCAACGGCTGGGACGCAGCCTCACCGAACGAAATGCCAAACAGGCAGAAGTACCGGAAAGCTGCATTGTGTTGCCCAACCGCCGCGGCACAGCGCCGGGTATGTGGTTTGAAAAAGACAGTATCGTCTATGCATCCCTTCCCGGCGTGCCCCACGAAATGAAAGGGCTGATCATCGACAGTGTGATTCCAAAAATCAAAGAAACATTTACGCTACCAGCCGTTGTACACCGGACCTTGCTTACCGCAGGACAGGGAGAGTCGGGCATTGCCGACAGACTCGTCGATTTTGAAGCAGCGCTTCCGCCGTTCATCAAACTGGCTTACCTGCCTGCCTTTGGCATGGTGCGCCTTCGGCTGACCGGCAGGGGTTCCGACGAAAATATCATCACGAAAAAAGTGGAAGAGTGCTTTACAACTTTAAAAACCCTGGTGGAAGAATGGATGGTGGCCGACGAAGATTCAACCCTGCCGGAAGCCGTCAGCCAGCTTTTTAAAACGGAACAGAAAACCTTGGCTACGGCCGAAAGCTGCACGGGCGGCTACATTGCGCACCTTATCACATCGGTTCCGGGCTCTTCGGCCATTTACAAAGGCAGCATTGTATCGTATGCCAACGAGGTAAAGAAAACAGTCCTGGATGTAAAGGAAGAGACATTATCAGAATACGGTGCCGTGAGCGAGCAAACGGTGCTGCAAATGGCAACTGCCGCCTGCACCTTGCTGCAAACCGACTATGCCGTTGCAACCTCGGGCATTATGGGACCGGACGGCGGCACGGCCGAAAAGCCGGTAGGAACCGTTTGGATAGCGGTGGCCAACTGGGCGGGCAGTGCCAGGGCGCAGAAATTCCACTTTCGTTTCGACAGGATGCGGAATACCGAGCTCACCGCCAACGCTGCGCTGATGTTGCTGCGCAACTTTGTACTGGAGAACAGGAATGCATAAATGCATTCCGTCCTGTTTGCTTATTTTTGGCGCTGATTTTTTAAAACCGATTGCTTGCGATTCCTGGGAGCCGACAAAAATGCACAACAGGATTCCAAACGTTGAAGAGTGTGCCCCTTCCTTCGTCAGGGTAAACTCCACAGACGATGAAAGCAGCAATGCAGCCGGGAATATAGAAATACGGAAAGCAAAACAAACAGGTGAGGTTTCAAGTAACCTCAAACCTCAAACTTCAAACAAGATTATGGCTACTGTTGATCTGGTTATGCCTAAGATGGGCGAAAGCATTATGGAGGCCACCATTTTAAAATGGCACAAGCAACCCGGCGACTCTGTAAAAATGGATGAAACCGTGCTGGAAATTGCAACTGATAAAGTGGACAGCGAAGTGCCTTCCACCGCCGAAGGCGTGATAGAAGAATTGCTGTACAACGTGAATGACGTCGTGCCAATCGGCACCGTAATTGCCCGCATCAAAACCGGCGCAGCGCAAGACACGCAACCAGCAACTGGCAATGGACAACCGGCAAGTGCGCAGGCGCCCCCGCCTACTGCAAATACAGCGCAACAGGAGCCAACGGTTCAGCCAATTGCACAACAGGCGACTTCAACCCCAAACGCCAAACCCCAGACTCCAACCCCCAATCGCTTCTACTCTCCCCTCGTGCTGAACATCGCGGCACAGGAGGGCGTCAGCATGAGTGAACTGGAAAACATTCCCGGTACCGGCGCCGACGGGCGGGTTTCGAAAAAAGATATCCTGCAATACGTCAGCGACAGAAAAACCGGGCATGCCCACGGCCAGCCGCAGGCGGCAAGCCAGCAGGTACGGGAAGAGATGGTTATCCCGATGCAAAAAGTGGAACAGAGGTCCGAACCACCATCCAATCAACTGGCAACCTATAGCGGCAATGTGGAGATCATCGAGATGGACCGCATGCGCAAACTGATTGCCGACCATATGGTGCGCAGCAAGCACACGTCGCCGCATGTAACTTCCTTCACCGAAGCCGACGTGACAAACCTTGTGCTGTGGCGCAACAAGGTGAAAAAAGAATTTGAAAAACGGGAAGGCACCAAAATCACTTTCACTCCACTGTTTATCGAAGCGATCGTTCGCTGCATTAAACGCTTCCCGCTGGTCAACAGTTCCGTCGACGGCAACCGTATCATCGTAAAAAAAGACATTAACATCGGCATGGCCGCCGCACTGCCCAGTGGCAACCTCATTGTACCGGTGATCCGCAACGCGGACCAACTGAATTTGGTGGGCCTGGCAAAGCAGGTGAATGGTCTTGCCGACAATGCCCGCAACAACAAGCTGAAGCCCGAAGACATTGCCGACGGCACCTTTACGCTGACCAACGTCGGCACGTTTGGCAGCCTGATGGGAACACCGATCATCAACCAACCGCAGGTAGCAATCCTGGCTGTGGGAGCCATCAAAAAACGTCCGGTGGTCATTGAAACGCCACACGGCGACAGCATTGCCATCCGCCACATGATGTACCTGTCGATGAGTTACGATCACCGCATTGTCGACGGCAGCCTTGGCGCGACCTTCCTCACCGCGGTTGCAAACGAACTGGAAAACTTTGATGTAAACCGACAGTATTAAGAGCCACCCCCTCATTCCTCAAGGGCTACCTGGCACACGCAGGCGCCTTGCTTTTACACAATATGAAAAAGCTTCCATCATTCAACAGGATGGAAGCTTTTTCTTTTGCTCCAGCAGGACAACCTGCGAATAGCACATAAGAAGGAAAGAAACACAGCTTTGCAAGGGCGACAGGTTCTTTATACGACTATCGCCGGAATATTCCTTCGATTTTTATAGAGATAATCTGAAGTAATAAGGCCCGCTCCCTTCAGCGTTCAGAACACGACTGAACAAAAAACCATCTTGCTCAAGCAGGGTATTGTGAGTTGACTCCTTCCACCAGCGGAGGGGAGGATTTTACCGCGGTGCGGTTCGCGGTACGTTCATTTGTTCGAACATATAGGTGCTGCCTTTCTTTTTGACAATAAAAACATTCCCGTAGGCCGTGTCGGGCAGATCGGACATTTTTGCTTCACCCAGTAACCCGTTCACTACGTCATCCACGGTGTTGGAATGCCCTACAACAAGCACATTGCCGTCACCAATTGATTTCAACTCCGCTACCAGTTGCTCGTTCTTGCGCGGGTCGTAAATTTTCAGGTTCAGGCCAAGCGCCTTTCGCAGCGGTTCGGCCGTTGCGATGGTGCGGGCATAGTTGGTGGCGTAAATGGTTTTGATGTTTTTGTCCTGCAAATACGTTTTCAAATCAATGGCCTGCTTCTCCCCTTCGGCCGACAGCGGCGGATCGCTCAACATCGTTGTGCCCTGCTCTTTTTCGGCGTGGCGAACAATATAGTAGGTGGTGCTTTTACACGAAAACAAAAAGAAAAAAGCGGCCAGTAAAAGGGTGCGAAGCATAGCGTTTTGATTTAACAGTTTAAAGATAAAGGGGGCTGGCATTTAAAAGAGGAATTGGCTAAATTAGGTATCTAAAATCGTGGGCTATGAAACAATTATCCGAAACGTGGTTTGTAGAAGGGTACATTGATTTTGAACTCAAGAAATACACCCTGCTGGCTTACCTGCAAGCCATCAACAGGTATTTCGATGAAAACAAACTGTACCCGCAATTGGCAGACCTGATCTTCCACTACAACAATATTGTTGCCTTCCGGGAAAACAAAAAATACCTCCAGGAACATTTCCCCAAAAAACTTACCGGTGTGCAGATTGAAAAACTGCAGGTCCTGTACGAGCAAATGATTGACGACAGTGAGCTGATGCAGGAACTGGAAGACATTATCCACTTCGCTGCCGGCCACATGAAAACCACCATCAGTAGCGGAACGGAGATTTATGAATTCGTGGAAGAAAAACTCTCTATTTCGCCGGTTGGACTGCTGCCGCTGGATGTGCACGAAGGGTATTTCTTTTTGCGTGCCGGCCGTTCGCGGGCAACACGGGTGTACCAGTACTGCCTGTCCATATTCGACAAGCACGATGAAAAATACCGCAGTATCAAAACCGCACACATCGACACCTTGCAGCGCTCCATTGCCAATACCTACGAGAGTATGAAGTCGGAACTGATCAGGGCCCGGCAGGAATTGCCGAACCCCGCGGTCTACAGCATCGAAACGGACCTGAGCTTCCCCGTTGACGAAACCCTCCTGCCCGTAGCAAAACGGTCGTTGGTAAAATACATTACGGTCTGAACTTGAATTTGTGAGTGGAGTGGAAGTGATGGGAAAATTAAAAGAGGCGTTCATTTACGAACGCCTCTTTTATTATTACAGAGACACGGGTATCAATTCGTTTCGTCCTGGTCGATTGCCAGTCCCCAGTCGCGGCCTTTTTTGACTGCCGGCACGCCTTCCGCAAGCCATTTGGCGGGCTTCTCGCCCTTCAACAGCCAATCGAAATACTGTTGTTCGCGTACCTGGATATCCTTGCGGTTTCTTCGTTCCACCAGGTTGTGGGCTTCACCGTTATAATTTAGCATCCACACTTTTTTACCCAGGCGGCGCATGGCGGTGAAAAACTCGATCCCCTGGTACCAGGGAACCGCACCATCGGCATCGTTGGCCATGATCACCAGCGGCGTGGTCACATTTTTCAGGTGAAAAAAAGGCGAGTTCTCGATATACAGGTCGGGTCTTTCCCAGGGCGTGGCGCCGATGCGGCTTTGGCTTTTTTCGTACTGGAACTGCCGGTTCAATCCACTCTCCCACCGGATGCCGCCGTAAGCACTGAACATGTCTACCACCGGCGCGCCGGCCCATGCGGCTTTGAACAGATTGGTTGCCGTAATAAGGTAGGCTACCTGGTAACCACCCCAGCTTTGTCCCTGGATCCCGATGTTCTTCGCATCCACCCAACTGTTTTTTGCCAGAGCTTTAGCACCGCTAACAATGTAGTTGTAGGCATCTTTCCCGGGATGGCCTTTTGTATAGCTGATGTCGGGAGCAAATACCAGGTAACCGCGGCTTACAAAAAATGGGATGTTCAGGCGACTCGGCGTCGGTGCCGGTGCCGTGTAGGTATGCAACCCATCGCTCAGCTTTTCATAGAAGTAAACCAGCATGGGGTATTTTTTCTTTGCGTCAAAATCTTCGGGCTTGTACAAAATGCCCGTTGATTCTTTGCCGTTGAACGTTTTCCATTTGTAGAGTTCTGCCGTACCCCAGTTGTACTGGCTTTGCTGTGGGTTGAGTGCCGTAAGCTTTACAGCCGCCGGTTCGCTGGCACGCAGGGTGCTGTTTTTTGAATCCTGCAAAACAAAATACAGGTCGGGCGACTGAACATAACTTTCTTTTGAATAGAGATAGGCCTCCTTATTCCTGGCCTTCAGGAACGTTGTGTAGGCTGCGGCATCGTTATGGGCGACAAACAACGGTGCATTTTTCCCTGCGAACAGCACAAGTGCGCTGGCCTTGGTTTTCCTGTTAAAGGCACGGAAATACAATGGCTGGTTAGCGGAAATAAACCGGCTGGCCGTGTCGACACGCAGGTTCCGGTAGACCGTGTTGGTGTTTCTTCCGGAAGTGAGTTTCTGCGGCGCGAACTTATTCTGCGGGCTCACCTTCCACACATCGTATTTATCGTACACATACACAGCCGAATCACCCTCGTGCCATCCCATTACACCATAAGGATTGGGATCGTCGGGCACATCGTTTTCTTCATCGTACAATGCAACGGGAATTTTTGCCGTGACATTCTTCAACTCCTTACCATTCCAGGCGAAATAGGCCCTGGCCTTGTTGTCGTAAATCAGAATGTGTTTGCCTGCGGCAGAAGGATAGATATTTCCTTCGAGGTTCTTCTTCACCAACTTCCGTTCGCCGGTAACGGGATTCAGGGCATATACGTCTTTGGCCGTGCTCCCGGTCCATTGCGCCTGTACCCGGCGGCCGGTGTCTGTAACGGCAACAAAATACACACCGTCACCGTCGGCAGTTGGCAGTACATTGGGCAAACCGGGAGAACCGAGCGGCACAACTTTGTTCTGTCCAAAATCGTAAGCCGTAAGATAGCTTCGCTTCAGTTCATTTTGCAGGTTGAAAAGCTGTTGCGTTTGCAGGTAGTCGTCCTTGTAGTTCCATACATCCACTTTGGCCAGTTCGAAGTCGACAAGGGACGTGTCTTTCGCCGGCAGGATAGGCGCAATGCCAAACAGGAGGCGGTTCCCGCTTTTGCTGAAAGAAAGGGTGCCGTTCTCGCTAACGGTCATCCCCACCTGCATGCCCACGGATGTTTTATCGATCAGCAATTCCGCGCTGTCGCTACCGCTGCGGTAGAGATAAAGCCCATAAAATTTTTGCAGGGCCCTGGTGTTCGTGTCGCGTTCGGCGACAAACGCCAGCTTACTGCCGTCTTCCGTAAACGCAAAGCCACGAAAATCGTTGCCGCCTTTCTGGATGGTGTCCACTACATCGCGTTTGGTATCGTACACGGCAACGGCGTTTTTCGCGGTGCTGTCTTTTGGTGCCTTCGCCAGGCGCATGACCAATTTCTGCCCGTTCTTGCTGAATGCGTAATCCGTTACATTTTTAAAAATTTTGTCCTTGCCGGTGAGAAGGTTGCGAACCACCAGGTCGCTGCCTTCGCTGCCGTTTGCTGCCGGTGACGGATCTTCGTCCGCATCGCCTGCGTCCCGATTGCCGCCTTTGGTATTTTTCAACTGCACAACCAATTGGGTCAGCGAGTCAACCTTCTGCCGCAGGCTGTCCACGGTTTTCTGTGTCGGCAGCGCCGACGGACGCATAGTCGCGGCGTCTCTTTCCTTGTGAAAAGCCAGCCAGCCCGAAGATTTATCGGGCACCTTGTAAGAGCGGACTTTCGCCACTTTAACGATGCCTTCCTTGCCCAGTTGTACGATCCCGATGGAATCCTTGGGCATATCTTCCAGCTTTTTCTTTTTGATTCGGGCCTCCCTTGTTTCTTTATACAGCGGCTTTATTTTAAAAACCACAAAGCGACTGTCTTCGGTCATCACGGCATTGTAGCCGCGGGGAACCTGTCGTTTGTTTGCGGGGTTTTCGGTGGATTGAATAAACAGGTTGGCATCACCTTCCTGGGGTGTGACGGTGTACACTACCCATTTTCCGTCGTTGCTGATGCTGCGCTCACCGATGCTCTGCCAGCCATCGTAAACAGTGTGGTCGAGCGGTTTTTTCTGGGCAAAGAGAATCAGAGGAGAAAAAAGAAAAAGTGAAATGAGACGTTTCATAAAAGGTGTCTTGTAGTGCTTAAAAGTAAGGGATTCGGCGTTTTCGCACGATGATGAAAGGGGCAAAAAACAAGCGGCCCGTTGGCACCTGAATTCTCCTGCTGCTTATTGCCCATTGTTTATCGCCAATTCTCCTCTTTTCGGTTTCAGCAGGCGCCACATGTGAAAAACAACAGCGACGGCGATCAGCGCAAAACCCACGTAGAACCAATGGCTGAACAGGCGATTCTCTTTATAAATGAGAAAAGCAAGAATGATCCCGTATACCGGTTCCAGCGTCAGCGTCAGGTTCATCGTAAAGGCCGACACGCTTTTCAGTGCCCGGATGTAAAGAAAAAAAGTAAGGATGGTACAGAGCCAGCTCAGAAGAACGAGCCACAGCCAGTCCCAGGCGGTGGGCAGGCTCCATTTTTCGGAAAAGAAAAGCTGGAATACCGGCAGCAAGATGCTTAGTCCAACAAAGCCACCCGTCAACTGGTAGAGCGTAATATCTTCGGGCTTGTGCCGGTCGACAATCTTTTTATTCAGCACGGAAACCAACACCGTCAGCAGAGCCGAAATCAAACCCACGATAATGCCGGTGGAAAAAGCCAGGTGCGTTTCGTAAATAATCAGGATACCGGCAATGGCAAAAAGACCGAGAAAGATTTCCACCGCGTCGAAGTTTTTTTTCATCACCAGCGGCTCAACGAGTGAGGCGATCAAAGCTGTTGTGGAAAGGCAGGTTAGGGCGATGGTCACGTTGGCGAGTTTGATGCTGGCATAAAACGTCACCCAATGCAGGGCCTGGACGGTTCCCAGCAAAGCAATCAGCAAACCTGCCCGCTTGTCGATGCGGCCCAGCTTTCCCTGCACCAGGTAGAGGGCCCAGAGCGATACCATTGTGATCAACAGCCGCCACCAGACCAGCATGGTCGACGACAGGGTGATGGCTCGTCCCAGCACGCCGGTAAATCCCCACAAGAAAACAGCGGTATGCAAGCGGAGCAAGGCCTTTTTCATGAAAGCAAAGAAAATGGAAGAAGGGTAAATGAAAAGATTTTTATATAACCGGCTGCAGGATACCGATGAAGCTTTGCTTGCGACGCTCCGTTCATCGTTCGTTTCGCTATGGAGCGCAGAGATCTTCTGCCTCACCAGGAAGCTTTTGAATCTTTGTTGTGATTGTAAAGAGACTTCGTCCCGGGACTTTTTTGGTTTGGCAGCAGGCAGGTACGGACGTGTTTTATCGACAAAGCATCAACGCACCGTCAACAGTGACCAGCCTTCAAAGCCCTGCAAGGGCCAGGTTTCTTACCATAGGGTGCAGCCCTGTGAAAAGTACCAACAACCAAAAATGCAAAGCCCTGAAGAGGTGGGATAATGAGTCTGAGATCACGCTGGTCTTTGAGAAAATATCACGCCCCTTCAGGACTGGAGAGCAGACACCATCCCTACACAGGGCTGCGCCACGTGTTTGTCAATAGCGTCCCTTCAGAACTATTGTAATCTATTTTTTTAATCCATGAAATCAGCGTGAGATCTATGGTTTCATTCAACCAATACAGCCAATCTCCAGTTAGGAATTTATGCCGCGCAGAATTACTGAACGTACAAGAGGGCGACGCAACGAAAGCCCGATGGTAGCACGTCCGCACGGGACATAAAAAAATGCCTGCGTCGGCAGGCACTCCAATTTTATAAACGGAAAGCAGGGTGATTAAACCAGTTTTTCTGCCGGCGCCGCGGGCTTGCTCTTTACCCTCCGGCGATAATTCGTAAAGAAGCTGTACCACCGAAGCTTCAACACGCCGAGCACGCCTTCCTTGACAATTCCGCGGTTCATCTTCGACTCCCCGTACTGGCGGTCGGTAAACTGGATCGGCACTTCCTTCAATTTAAACCCGAGTTTCCAGGCGGCAAATTTCATTTCTATCTGGAAGGCATAACCGACAAAATGGATTTCGTCGAGGTTGATCGTTTCGAGCACTTCCCTGCGGAAGCAAACAAAGCCGGCAGTCTGGTCACGAACGGGAGTCCACAAAATCAGCCGGGTGTACAGCGACCCGCCTTTGGACAGGGCAATACGGTTCTTCGGCCAGTTGTACACACCGCCTCCCCGAACATAGCGGGAACCGATAGCCACGTCGGCACCTTCGTTCTTGCAGGCATTGTACAGGCGGGGAAGATCGGCCGGGTTGTGCGAGAAATCGGCATCCATCTCGAAGATGAAATTGTAGCCTTTTGCCAGGGCCCACTTAAAGCCGTGAATATAGGCGGTGCCAAGTCCCAGCTTGCCGCGGCGCTCCTCTAAAAACAAGGTGCCGTTGAAGCGGGGCTGCAGCCCCCGGACAATATCTGCTGTGCCATCCGGCGAACCGTCGTCGATGACCAGCACATGGAAATCCTGCTGCAGGTCGTAAACGGCCTGCAGGATCTTTTCAATATTTTCTTTTTCGTTGAATGTTGGGATGATGACCAGCTTCTCCACGGGCTTAGCTTGTGCGTTTTTTCAGCTTGATGCGGGTGTAAATCTCTGTCAGTTTTTGCTTTGTGTTCATCGGGAACTCACCTCTCATCATCCAGTCATAGTATTGCGGCTCGGCATTCAGAACGTCGGCAATCGGACGGCCTTTGTGCTTACCGAAGTTGAAGACTTCCACCCCCTTGTCGTCGTAGGCAAAGCGGCGGGCAAAATCGATGACGTTGTCTTCGCCCACGGCTTTGACAATGCTTTCCACGCTGTTGCCTAACTGGGGATAACGCTCCAGTTGTGCAAAAAGTATTTCGGCTGTGGCACCGGCATCTACTTCTGCGCCGTGTGCGCCTTCGAGGGTCTTGTTGCAGTAAAATTTATAGGCGGCCGCAAGCGTCCGCTGTTCCATGGTGTGGAAGATCTTTTGCACGTCCACGAGTTTGCGGTTCCGGACGTCAAAATCCACATCGGCACGGATAAATTCTTCAACGAGCATAGGGATATCGAGCCGGTATGCGTTGTAGCAGGCCAGGTCACAACCGTCCAAAAACTGCTTGATTTCCTGTGCAACCTGTTTAAAGGTTGGCGCATTTTGCACCATTTCGTCGGTGATGCCATGGATCTCGCTGATCGTTGCGGGAATTGGCATTTGCGGGTTAATGATCTTGCGCTTTACGGTACGGTTGCCATCGTGTAAATATTTCACGATAGCGATTTCCACGATCCTGTCGGTGGCAACGTTGGAACCGGTTGCTTCAATGTCCAGGAAAGCCAGTGGTTTTTTCAGTTGTAACATCTTCTGCTCGACTTAATTAAGGCGGTAAAGGTAACAGTTTTGCATTCTCGAAGGGAGAAATTACTCGGCCTTTGGCCCGAATGACGCGGCAAATGCGGCGATGTCAAAGCCGTCGTAATTGCCCGAACTCATAAACAGCACAACGGCATCCGCGAAATCGCGGCTCCTTATCCAGCTTTCGAGGTGCTGCCGGTCATTGATCACCTCGAGACCCGCTTTGGCAAAACCTGCCAGCACAACCTCTTTTTTCAACTCCGGCATGCGCTTGAGTTCAAGGGCATGTTTGCTGTAAAACACCGCGGCTTCGTCGGCCTTTTCCAAAGCGCTCCGGTATTCCTGCATAAACGCCTCGTTCAAGCTGCTGTAGGTATGCAGTTCCAGGATGCCAATTAGTTTCTTGCCGGGAAACTGTGCCCTGGCTGCCTCGATGGTGGCCTTCACTTTTGAGGGAGCATGGGCAAAGTCGCGGTAAAAAACTGTCGACTCGGTTTTGGCCAGCAGTTCGAGTCGCTTGGCTGCGCCGGTAAACGTGCCGATTGCCTTGGCAAAGGTGGACGCATCCACACCCAGCTCTTTGCACACCAGCCAGGCGGCCTGCATGTTCAGCAGGTTGTGCGCCCCAAAAACTTTGAGCTCTGTTTCCACGCCGTCGATCGTGACGTTCGTGAGCCCGTTGCTGATGGTATGCTGCGGCACCTGGTAAGGGTGGTACTGCAAATCGTCACGCCTGGTTTTTTCCACCAGTTCTTTCAGCGTTGCATCCGTTTCGTTGTACATCAGGTGACCGCCTTTTTCAATCATGCGGATGAAGATGGCAAATTGCTCCAGGTAAAAATCGAATGTAGGGAACACGTTGATGTGGTCCCAGGCTATGCCCGTCAGCACGGCGATATGGGGAAAAAGAAAATGAAATTTCGGACGCTTTTCAACCACGCTGGCCGGGTATTCGTCGCCTTCGCAAACGATCACCGGCGCATCGGTGATGTTCACCGACTGGTCGAAACCCTGCAGCCTGGCCCCTACCAGGTAATCGAAGGCCTGGCCGGCTTCGCGCAGCACGTGCATGATCATCGACGTGGTAGTGGTTTTACCGTGGCTACCGCCAACGACCACCCGGGTTTTTTCCCTGCTTTCCTTAAAAATGTATTCGGGGAACGAATAAATGGGGAGACCCAGTTCCTGTGCCCGCAACAATTCGGGGTTATCGCCTTTTGCATGCATTCCAAGGATCACGGCATCCAGGCCGGGGTGAATGTTGCCGGGGAACCAACCAGTTTCTTTGGGCAGAAGCCCTTCAGTCGCCAGGGCGGTTTTTGCCGGCTCAAATATCTCGTCGTCGCTACCTGTTACCTGGTATCCCTTTCGCTTCAGTGCAATGGCCAGCTGGTGCATTACACTGCCGCCGATAGATATAAAATGGATGTTCATGTTATGAGGGAAAGGTCGATTTTAAAGATTATAACAATATGTTTCGGAATATTTTGCAATTGCGGCTTGTAAAACTGTCCGGTTTATGGCATTTTTGCAAAATATCGGGCAAATTAATTCGTTTCCGACTAAAGACTAATCTAAAATCATGAAAAACAAGTTTTTTTACCTAACAGTTATCCTGCTCTCCGCATTCACCATTACCTCCTGTGCTTCCCGTAAGTATGGTTGTCCCAACTCTACAGGAATGAAGCTGCAAGTCACCACACCTGTTCACACCGCCGCTTAAGTTTTTAATATTTTTTGTGTATGCAGTGGATTCATTTGACCGACGAGGAGCAATTAAAGCAGATCATCACAAAATCCGGCGTTAAGCCCCAGGTGATTTTCAAACACAGCACCCGCTGTTCCATTTCTTCCGTGGCGTATCAGCGGTTGCAAAAAGCGCAGCAGCCCGACGGCCTTGATTTTTATTACCTGGATCTCCTGGCCCACCGCCCGCTTTCGAACAAAGTAGCAGAGGTGTTCGACGTGCACCACGAGTCGCCGCAGGTCCTGGTGATCAAAAACGGCAAATGCGTTTTCGACGAAAGCCATTTAGGCATTTCGATGATGGATATCATCGATAGTGCGAATGCAGCCTAGTCAGCGATTGCATTTTCCCACAGGGTGAAGCAAATTCTACTTTCTTGTTGGCCACTGCGCCAACATTTTTTTTTGATAGAACACCGGCGACAGGATGTTGCTGTTCAATTTTGCAAGGGAAGTTTTTCCGGCAAGCAGAGTATACCTTTACTTTGCGGGCTAAGAGAAAAAAGCCGAAAGGAGACAAAGAGTGGATTCCCTTCTCTTTTTCTCCTTCCTCCGCTTTCTCTTTTAGTTCGAAAAACAAATCCATGCAAAAAGACTTACGAAAACAGCTTGCGTTAGAATATCATTCAAAAGGAAGACCGGGAAAGATTGAAGTAGTGCCGACCAAGGAAGCCAAAACACAGCGCGACCTGTCGCTGGCTTATTCTCCCGGCGTGGCCGAACCCTGCAAAGAAATTGCCCGCAACAAAGAAAATGTTTACCAATATACCGCCAAGGGCAACCTGGTTGCCGTGATCAGCAATGGAACGGCGGTGCTGGGTCTTGGCGACATCGGTCCCGAGGCCAGCAAGCCCGTGATGGAAGGGAAAGGCGTTCTCTTCAAGATTTTCGCCGACATCGACGTTTTTGACATCGAGATTGCCGAAACGGACCCGCAGAAATTCATCCAGATCGTGAAGGCGCTGGAGCCGACATTTGGCGGTGTCAACCTCGAAGACATCAAGGCTCCCGAATGCTTTGTGATCGAGAAGGCCTTGCGGGAACAACTATCAATTCCTATCATGCACGACGACCAGCACGGCACGGCCATCATTTCCTCGGCCGCCTTGCTCAATGCCCTGCAACTTCAAAAAAAGAAGATCGATAAAGTACGGTTTGTGATCAATGGCGCCGGTGCCGCGGCTATGGCCTGCATCAACCTCTATGTTTCGCTGGGCGCAAAGCCGGAAAACTTCCATGTTTTCGACATTAAAGGACCGCTTACGAAAGAGCGCACAGACCTGGAAGAATTCAAAGTAAAGTTTGCCAACGCAAAGCCCGACGCGACCCTGGTCAGTTCCCTGAAAGACGCCGATGTTTTTGTGGGCCTGAGTGTCGGCAATGTTGTCACCGCCGACATGGTGCGCAGCATGGCGAAAAACCCCATCGTGTTTGCCATGGCCAACCCCGATCCCGAGATCAGCTGGGAGGAAGCCACCGGTTCACGCAAGGACGTGATCATGGCAACAGGCCGGAGCGATTACCCCAACCAGGTCAACAATGTATTGGGATTCCCCTACATTTTCCGCGGCGCCCTCGATGTGCGATCAACGCAAATCAACGAAGCCATGAAACTGGCGGCCGTTAAAGCGCTGGCCGAGTTGGCGCAAACACCGGTGCCCGATATCGTGAACCTTGCGTACAACGCCAAGACCATTACATTCGGTCCCGACTATATCATTCCCAAACCACTCGACCCTCGTCTCCTGGCAACCGTCGCACCGGCAGTAGCCCGGGCAGCCATGGAAAGTGGGCTGGCGCAAAAGCCGATCCAGGATTGGGAAGCTTATGTAACAGACCTGAACAGGCGCCTGGGTCTCGACAACCAGGTGATGCGGGTGCTGGGCAGCAAGGCCCGCCGCGATCCACGCCGCATTGTCTTTGCCGAAGCCGATAATGTCAAAATCCTGAAAACAGCCCAAATTATTTTTGACGATGGCATCGCCTATCCCATTTTACTGGGCGACGAAACCAAGATCCGCTCCATTGCCGCAGCCAATCATATCGACATCGACGCCATTCCCATCTTTGATCCCCGCAGCGATGAAATGGAGGAAAAACGAAACCAGTACAGCGAGATTTTCTTTCAGAAGCGCCAGCGAAAAGGCTACAATGCCTACGAGGCCAAAAAGGTGATGCGGGACCGCAACTATTTTGGCTGCATGATGGTGGAATGCGGTGATGCCGATGCCATGATTTCCGGTCTGACCAAAAACTATCCCGATACCATCCGCCCGGCGCTTCATTGCATCGGTGTGGAAGAAGGTGTGAAAAAAATTGCGGGCATGTATCTCATGCTCACAAAAAAAGGTCCTATCTTTTTAGCCGATACCACGGTAAACTTTCACCCAACGGCGGAAGAACTGGCAGAAATCACCATGCTGGTGGCAAAAGAAGTACGGAACTTCAACATCATTCCCCGCATCGCGATGTTGAGTTATTCCAACTTCGGCGCCTCCAATTCGGAAGAAGCCCGCATGGTAGCCCGTGCGAGGGACCTGGTGAAGCAGCAGATGCCCAACCTGATCGTGGACGGCGAAATGCAGGCCAGCGTGGCGTTCAACAAAGAGCTGATGAAGGAAAACTACCCATTCAGTGAATTGGTCGACAAGGATGTAAACACCTTGATCTTCCCCAATCTTTCATCCGGAAATATTGCGTACAACCTGTTGAAAGAACTGGGTGCGGCCGATGCCATTGGCCCGATTTTATTAGGCCTGAAGAAGCCCGTCCATATCCTGCAATTGGGAAGTTCGGTGCGAAGCATCACCAGCATGGCAGTAATAGCCGTCGTGGATGCACAGATGAAAGGACAAATGGCGTCACCGACAGTATTGGAGCGTTCGCCGTGGTGGAAACGGTCGCGGAAAAAGCGCAGTGAAGGAAGTGGCTCCTAAGTCAAAATGCTAAAAGGTTCAGCTAACTGATTCCTTTTTACGTTTTGCTTTTCGGTGTGGAGGTACAGCTTGGAATAATTGCAACGACAGAAATGAAATAAAGACGTATGAAGTTTTTTGCTGAATTGGGCAGATTCCTGCTGATGATTAAAACCATGTTTTCCAAACCGGAAAACTGGAAGATGTATTGGCGGGAATTTATGCATCAATGCGCCGAGATCGGCATTGGTGCCCTGGGCATCGTGGTGATCATTTCCGTTTTCATGGGAGCGGTGTCCACGGTGCAGACGGCCTATCAGCTTACCAGCCCGCTGGTTCCCCGTTACACCATTGCGCAGGTCGTTCGCGATACCGTGATCCTTGAATTTGCCCCGACCCTCGTTTGTATCGTACTGGCGGGTGTGATCGGCAGCAAGATCGCCGGCGAATTGGGCAACATGCGGGTTTCCGAACAGATCGACGCCCTGGAGATCATGGGCATCAATACAAAAGCCTACCTCGTCGCACCGAAGATCTTCGCGGCACTGGTGGTCATTCCCATGCTGGTCGTGCTGGCAGCCGGTTTGGGTATCTGGGGCGGACGGCTCGCGGGAACCGCAACCGGTATTATTTCGGGTGATGATTTTGACAAAGGCCTGCTGGCCTCCTTTGATCCCTATAACGCCTTCTTCTGCATGGTCAAAGCCTATGTGTTTGCTTTTATCATTTCAAGTGTTCCCTCGTTTTACGGCTATTATGTGCAAGGTGGCGCCCTGGAGATTGGCCGCTCCAGTACCCGGTCGGTCGTGGTGAGTTGCATAGCCATCCTTTTTGCCGATTATTTGTTGTCTGCATTATTGTTGTAAGGTATGATTGAAGTCAAAGGTTTACGGAAAAGTTTTGCTGGTAAGGCCATCATCAACGGGGTTGATGTGGAGTTGCAACCGGGGATGTGTAACCTGATTATCGGTACCAGCGGCAGCGGCAAAAGCGTCTTTACCAAATGTGTCGTGGGACTTTTCGAACCGGACGAAGGCCATGTGCTTTATGATGGCAAGGACTTCACGGCCATGTCGCAGGAAGAAAAAAAAGAAGTTCGCAAAGAGATCGGCATGCTCTTCCAGGGCTCGGCGCTTTTCAGCAGTATGACCGTTGAAGAAAACGTCATTTTCCCCCTCGATATGTTTACGGACTGGCCCACCCGCAAAAAGCTCGACCGCGTGAACGAAGTACTGGAGCGTGTCAACCTCAAAGGCGCCAACAAAAAATTTCCGGCCGAACTCAGTGGCGGGATGATGAAACGGGTAGGCATTGCACGAGCCATTGTGCTGAACCCGAAATATCTTTTCGTCGATGAACCCAACTCCGGTCTCGACCCCCAAACCTCGGGATTGATTGATCACCTGATTAAAGAAATCACCGACGAATACAAGATTACAACCGTTGTTGTTACCCACGACATGAACAGCGTGATGGAAATCGGCGACCACATCATCTACCTCTACAAAGGCCAAAAAGAATGGGAAGGCAACAACAAAGAGATCATCTTCAGTAAAAACAAGCTGCTGAATGATTTCATCTTTGCCTCCGAATTTTTGCGGGATGCCAAGGACATGCGCATGCTGGAAGAAACCGGAAAGATTGCCAACGATCGCAACATGGCCGAACTCACTCACGACGATGCCCCCACCCTCGTTCCCCCGCCGGATGGAAAGGAAGAATCCGGAGAGCAAGATGGGATGGAAAAATAATCGATTGGTCATTACCAACGCGAAGGCAATTTTCATTTACTGAAACAATGGATACAGGTTGAGAGCCCGTCATTTTAAGGGGCCACTCCTTTGGTCATTCATCCACGGGCTTTTTGGGAGATTGCAATACCGATGTGGTCATAGCAAATAGCCGTAGATTTTTTTCGCTCATTTTTGCGGCAGTGCAAAACACGCGGCCCCTTCGGAGCCGGTACTCTTCTCTCATTGGTTTCTATAAGCATGGCATTGCTTCGCAGAGAAAAGAAAATCCTTATTTATCTTACCGGGTTCCATTTTATTCCAAACTCCAAACTCCAAACTCCAAACTCCAAACTCCAAACTCCAAACTCCAAACTCCAAACTCCAAACTCCAAACTCCATCTCTCTGGCACAACATTTTTATAGCTGTTTTTAAACAGCAACATGAACAGCAACGAAGACAACCGCAATAAAATACCGGAGAACGAGCCTTCCAAAGCCATGGACAGCAAAAAAGAGGTAGCCCAGTCGCCGGATGATAAAACCGACCAGGACTTCCCCGGTTACCCGCATTATCCGGCAAAAGAAGACATCATGGACCAGCGCACCGGTTCGCACCGTGTTGATGCCAACCTGGAAGAAATGGGTACAGGTCCCAATTCGAGCGGCGTAAACCAGCGCTTCCTGTCCGGCCAGGAGTCAGACCGGGCTCAATCCAATGCCGTTCACCGCGACGATGTCAGCGAGGAGACAAACAACAACAACGACGAACGCGGTGTGCCGCAAAACGTTTCGAACGAGGACCTGAACAGCAACACCGATCTGCCGGGAACCGACATAGACGAAGCGGCAGAAAAAGGTTCGCTAAACCCCTGAATCCATTCAAACAGGGCAAATAGCCCGGGCAAAAAAAATTAGTCCCTTTTATGATAAAATGCGGAGCGATCCTCGCGTTGCTGTGCACTGTCTTTCTACAGGGTTGTGACCCTTCGCGCCGTATCGAAATGAAAAATTACACCAACGACACGGTCGAAGTTGTTTGGAAAGCCAAAACCGATAGCATTGGCTTTAATCCTTTCAACATCAGCAACTCAAAGGAACTGCGATTCATCATCCCTCCCCATAGGAACTCTGCGGTCAAGCTATCGTTCGGCGTTGGCAAATGGACGCCGGCGGAAGTGGAAAAAGTCATTCACCGCCTGGAATATTTTCAACTCACGTTGCCGTCACAAAAATTGCGGATTGACTCACTTGCCGAACTTCGTGATTATCTTTTGGCACGCCGCCGAAGCGGCAGTTCTGTTATCGAGATCGCAATCCGCTAACGGGTTTACTATTTTTCGGCCCCGGGATGAATTTTCTTCATTCCGCTTACCTTTACCTGACCCGAAACCATAAACGGATTTCCCAGTTTTAAATTTTTAAGTTTCTGTGAACCCGACTGACAAAACCTTGGTGCCTTTAGAGAACCTGCATAGCCTGCCAGCGTTTGCCCGGTATCTTTTAACGGAAAAGCTGGATGAATACTGCCGGGTTCAACTCCGGATCGGCCATGAGTTAGAATTGCCCATGCTGAAATATTTCGCCAGCATGCCCGAAGAAGAACAACTGGCTCTTACAAAACAAGGCGCCAGCGAATTCCTGGACTTCCTTGCCCGTAACGATGCAGCAGCATATATCCCTTTTTCCATCCAACGCTGGAAGACCAACCACTTGCCCATTATTAACCGCGATGCAGTGGTGGCCGAAGACATTACACTGGCGAACTACCTGCGTAAAAAAACAATGCTGTATTTTATTCAGGCGTTTACACAAAAGCCCGAAGAAATCCTGGCGCTGGTCGGCGAAATCGACCTGTTTCAGAACGCTTTGCTAACTTCCTCCACCAATACATATATCGACCTGCTGAAGGAACGCATCGAAGAGCACATGCATTTGATTCAAAAGGTCAACGAAACCGTTCCCGGTGCCCTCTACGTTTTTGACCTCCGCGAATTCAAAAGCATCTATTCCAATAACAAGATCTCATCCATCATCGGGTACGGACACGAAGAACTGAATCGATTGGGAGAAAGTGCCCTTAGCTCCCTGCTGCATCCGGACGACGAGGAAGTGATGCGGCAACAGTTGGAAACACTGAAAACGGCAAAAGACGGTGAAACGCTGGTGTGCCGCTACCGAATCAGGGACAAAGACGGCACCTATCGCTGGTTGGCAAACCATGAATCGGTTTTCAAACGGGACGAAGACGGATCGGTGCTGCAAACCATCGGCATCACACTGGATGCGACCAACGAACAAACGATCATTTCCGAAAACCAGCTACTGATTAAAAAACTAAGCCGGTCCGAGGCGCTTTATAAAAAGGCGGAAGAGATTGCCAACATGGGCAACTGGGCCTGGTATGTGAAGAAAAACCGGCTCGACTGGACCGACCAGCTTTACCGCATTTACGGATTGGAACCGCAGTCGGAAGAAATCACCATCGACCGGTTCCTCTCCTTTATACACCCCGACGACAGGGAATTTGTCAGTGCCGGCGTGGAAAAACTCCATTCGGAATCAAGCCTCGATTACACCTTCCGCATCATCACCGCCAACGGCACAACAAAATGGCTCCGCTCCATTGCGCATGTGATCCGTGACAAGGAAGGCAGGGTCAGTACGATCATCGGTATTGAGCAGGATGTAACCGAAAAACAACGCCTGATCGACAAACTGCAGGAAAGCCAGCGGCTTTATAAACAGGCGCAGGAGCTGTCCCATATGGGTAATTTTTCCTGGGACATAAAGACAAACGAGGTGTTTTGGTCGGATGAAGTTTACAAGATCTACGAACGGCCATTTGGCACACCGGTGCGTTTTGAAGATGCATTCACATCAATCGTAGACGAACACAAAACAACCGTACAAAAGGCCATCCAGCAAGTCGTTTTCACCAAAGAGGGCCAGAGCGTGAATTATGCGATCCGGTTGGCAGACGGCCGGCTGCGGTACATCAACCTGCACACCGATGTACGCCTTGACAAAGAAGGCAATGTCCGCTGCATTGTCGGTACAGCACAGGACGTCACCGAAAAAGAAGAATTGATCGAACGGCTGCAACAAAGTGAAAAACTTTTCAAACAGGCACAGGCATTGTCCCATCTTGGCAGTTGGGTCTACGACCTGCAAACAAAAGAAGTGACCTGGTCGGACGAACTATATGCCATTTACGAGCGGGAAAAAGGGAAGCCGCTAACCTACGAGGAATGGTTCTCCTTTGTGAACCCTGTCGACCGCGACACGGTACGGGAACAATTCCGGTTGGCCATCGAAGAAAAAAAACCCATGGATATCATCCATTCCATCGTATTGGAAAGCGGAAAGAAAAAAGTGCTTCACCGCAAAGGGGAAGCCATTTTTGATGCAAGCGGCAACGCCCTGAAAATTGTGGGTTCCACACAGGACGTAACCGAACAATTCAGGGTACAAAATGAGTTGATGGAAAGCCAGATCTTTATCCGCAAGATTACCGACGCCACGCCATCCATTATCACCACGTATAACGTTAACAGCGGCCAGTACACCTTCGTTAGCGAAGGCATTATAAAGCTCCTGGGATACCAGCCGGCAGATGTGCTGGAAAAAGGTATAGACTTTTTTATCAACACCATTCACCCGGACGACCTGCCGGAATTGCTGGATAAAAACGCAAAGGCTCTCGAAAAAGCCAACGAAGAGAAAGACAAGTCGAATGTTGTCGCAGAATTCATTTACCGGGTCAGGCACAAAAACGGATCGTGGCGGTGGCTTCATACGTATGGAACGGTCTTCGATTACAATAGCCAGGGCCGCGTTGAGAATATTCTCAACATTTCGCTGGACGTGACCGACCAAATGCAGGCTTCGGAAAAGATCAAGGAACAGGAACATTTTATCCAGCAGATCGCCGATGCCTCGCCCACTATACTTTACCTGTTTGACGTTCCCACGCAAAGCATGGCCTATATCAACCGGGAAGCCTTTTTTGTGCTGGGCTATTTGCCGGATGAAATCCTGGAAGAAGGCGCCAACATCACCGACTTTCTCTACCACCCGGAAGACATGGCCCTCCTGCCCTGCCGCAAGCAAAGCACCAAAGCATTTCAGCAGGTGGACAGCATGATCCAGTACGAATGCCGGATGAAACACAAGGATGGTGATTATCGCTGGCTGCTGGTGCGGGAAATCGTGTTCAAGACTGGTGAAGACGGCAGCATTCGCCAAATCATTGGTGCGGCACTCGACATCAACCGGCGAAAAGAAATGGAGCGGACCATTTTGCAAAACACGCTGCAACTGGAGCAGTCGAATGCGAGCCTGGAAGAATTTGCCTACGTAGCCAGCCACGACCTGAAAGAGCCGCTCCGCAAAATATCAACATTTGGCGACCGCCTTGTGGCGTCGCAGATCGACCGCTTGAACGACGACGGCAAAATCTATCTCCGCAAAATCGTGGATGCGTCGCAGCGCATGCAGAACATGATTTCCGACCTGCTTTCCATCTCCATGATCAGCGGCAACCGCTCCTTCGAAATGTACAGCCTGCAAAAGATCCTGGAAGAAACCGTACAAACACTGGAATACAAGATCGAAAGCCAGCACGCCGTCATTCGCTACGAGCAGCTCCCGGAAGTGAGCATTATCCCTTCCCAATTCAGGCAACTGTTCCAAAACCTGCTGGCCAATTCCCTCAAATTTGTGCGGGAGGATGTGCAGCCGGTGATCGCAATTACCTGCAGCGAAGCCGATGCGTACGAAGTGGCTCCCTACCAACTGGCGAAAGCCAATCGTTACATCAAGATCAGGTTTGCCGATAACGGCATCGGCTTTGAAAACGAATACGCACAAAAAATATTTGCCATTTTCCAGCGCCTCCACGGCCGCAGCGAGTACGAAGGATCGGGCATCGGTTTGGCCATTTGCAAAAAAATTGTGGAGCATCACGGAGGCGTTATTTTTGCCGAAGGCAAACCCGGTGAGGGAGCGACTTTTACCATTATTCTGCCAGCATGAAACGAAAACACCAGATATTGATCGTTGATGATGACGCCGACGACAGGGAAATCATTCGCGATGCCTTTATGAGTTCTGTCGATGAACAGGAATACGTCTTTATCGAAAACGGGGACAAGCTCCTTGAATACCTTGAAAACGCAACCAACGGCGATACGCCGTCGCTGATCATGCTCGATTTAAATATGCCGGGAAAAGACGGCCGGGAAACACTGAAAGAACTGAAGATGAACGGTCGTTTTCAACACATCCCCACGATCGTTTTTACGACCTCCTCCTCACAACGCGACAAGCAGATGGTCTACGAACTCGGGGCCAATTGTTTCATCACCAAACCCGACACCTTCAATAAGCTGATCGAGATGACCAATTCGATCACGAAGCTGTGGCTGCAGTGAGTTTTCAAAAAGATATTGGCTATTGGGATAATGGATATTCGGTAACCGCTGCCAATACCAGCGACGTATAATAGTCCAATAATCAATATCCCAATATCCTTTCCTCCCGGCACAGATTTTTAGCAGCTTATACCATGCAACATATCCAGTGGCATATCGGCTGCTCCGGGTTTTATTACCGCGAATGGAAAGGCCTGTTTTACCCCGAAAAGCTGGCACAAAAAAAATGGTTTGAATTTTATGCGCAGCATTTCAACACCATCGAAATCAACAATACGTTTTACCGGTTTCCGGAGCAAAAGCTCTTCGATAATTGGTACGCCAAAGCCCTCCCGGATTTTTGCTTTTCGGTGAAAGTCCCACAGCTCATTACCCATTTCCAACGGTTCAGGGATACCCAAAAAATCCTCGACGATTTTTACACCATTGCGCACCAGGGACTGAAAGAAAAGCTCGGGCCTGTGCTGTTTCAACTCCCTCCGTCAATGAAGTATGAGGAGGGCCTGCTGCAGAATATCATCAGCCAATTGAACGTCCGTTACAAAAACGTCATTGAGTTTCGCCACAACAGCTGGTGGCGAAAGGAAGTGTATGCCGCCTTAAAAGAAGCCAATATTATTTTTTGCGGGGTGAGCTACCCGGGCCTGATCAGCGATCCGGTGGTTGACCTGCCGGTGAATTATTACCGCTTTCACGGTGTGCCAAAACTGTATTACTCGCGGTACGACGACAGCTTTGTCGACCGCATTGCCAGGCAGATCGCCGGCAGCGAAACAAGGGAAGCGTATGTATACTTCAACAACACGGCCGAAGGCGCCGCACTGGAAAATGCGAAATACCTGCAATACCTCGTCGCAACAAGCCCCTGAATGAACCCGATAAACCTGCAAAAGAAACTTTTTTGTACGTAAATAGTCTTCATCTGAACTGGTGAACAAGAGAACTTGTAAACTATCTTTAGTGACCTAAATGCATATCGCATGATACAGCAAACGCCCTGGTTCGAACGGTCGTTCAACTTTGACTTTCCCGTTACCAATTTCCCGGTGATTTTCAGCCGGCTCGAAGGCACGATATTCCGACTGCAATACATCCTGGCCACGGCCGATGAGGAAGCTTCCGGTGCAAGCAATGATGGATGGTCAGTGAAAGAACATTTGGGGCACCTGTACGACCTGGAAGAACTTTGGTGGAAGCGCCTGCAGGATTTTCTTGAAGGAAAAGAAATTCTGGCCACGGCAGACCTGAACAATACCAAAACCAAAGAAGCCCGCCACAACGAAAAATCCCTGGAACAGTTGCTGCAATCATTTATCGTTGAACGGCAGCGACTCCTGGAAACGGCGTATGGATTAGACAGGGGCACATTGGGTTTGCAATCGGTGCATCCCCGCCTGCAGCAGCCCATGCGCCTGATCGATTCGCTCTATTTTGTGGCGGAGCACGACGACCATCACATTGCTAAAATTTCTGGCCTTTTGCGCAAAGAGCCGGAAGAATTTATTCAATGATTTCTTCTCTGGAAAGCCGCGCTTCAAGGCGCTGTTTCTTTAAGAAAATTACCACATTTCGGCACCCGTTTTTGCTATGTTTTTTAGTATTTTTAAAGGATGAATGAACGGGTGCTGGAGAAGCTTTCGATCCTTGCCGACGCTGCCAAATACGACCTATCGCCGAACGGCAGCTAACGAAAAGGAAGGGCAGGATTTCCCACTCAATGACCACACCGGGGCAGATCGGGAGTTAATCCTGGCGACCCCGCATGCCAAATACGCTGCAAATCATTCAACCCAATTAAACCTGTTTTAAACCATGCAAACAATTGTTTACAACGGCAGTTTTGAGGGCTTTCTGTGCGCAGTTTTCGATGTGTACGAATACAAGTTCACCGATGTGGATATCGTACCGGCACACAGGCACCAGCCTTCGCTTTTTGCCGAACCGCATATCGCCAACCCTGACCTGCGCCACAGCGACCGTGTTTGGAAAGGGCTGCAAAAAAAGCTCACCCACGAGGCGCAGGACCAGCTACAAAGGGCTTTCCTTTCCGAACTGGATGGCATCGAAAACACGCTGCTGCAATACATCCAGTATGTGTTTTCTTCCGACGCCTTCGTGGAAGAAGATTACAGCCATACTGCTGTCGTGTCAGTAGTTCAGACAGCCAAAAAAGTGTGGCGGGAAAAGCACCGCATGGAGGCCTTTGTACAGTTTCAGCGCACGACCGACGATTTGTACTATGCCATCATTGAGCCGGATTATAACGTGCTGCCCCTGATCGCGGAGCACTTCAAAACCCGCTACCAGCACCAGCGGTGGATGATCTACGACGGCCGCCGCCGCTATGGGCTTTATTACGACCTGAACACAGTAAGCACTGTGCAAATCCAGTTCTCCGAAACAACTTCAGGAGGCAAGGATGTTTCGCCTGTTTACGACGAAACGGAAGTCATTTACCAGCAGCTGTGGAAACAGTATTTCAAAGGCGTGAACATCGCAGCCCGGAAAAATACAAAGCTGCACATTCAGCACATGCCGCGTCGCTATTGGAAATACCTACCAGAAAAATCTCCGTTTACCGGTGGCAACTTGCAGGACCGTCTGACCAATTGGACATACAGGAGAGCGTAGATAGCAGGAGACTCGGATAATCAGATAGTGGGATATTGGGATATTTTATGCCACCAAAATCATAATATCAAAATAGCACAATATCCTGCTAAATTGACTGCCTCGTCTTCAGTTCCAGGTATTTGTTCAGGGCGTTTATCGTCAAGTTTTGCGGGGTCGATAAAACCGCTATAATGCCGTTTTGTTGGAGTTCTTTTACAATCAGGTGCTTTTCGTAGCGGTATTTCTCCGCGATTGTTTTGATATAAATTTCCTCCGTTGTATTTGCTCGTTTTTCCGTAAGCACCTTCAGCTCCGTATTGTCGAAAAACACCACCATCAACAGGTGATAATGCGCCAGCCGTTTCAGCGAAGGAAGCACCCGGTCGAGACTGTCGAACGATTCGAAATTGGTGAACAATACCAGAAGGCTGCGTTGGGTAATGCGGTTGCGTACAGCCGAAAAAAGCTTTTCCAAATCAGGCTCCAGAAATGCCGTCTGCTGCTTGTAAAGCGCTTCTAAAATCGCATTGATCTGCGTGGGCTTTTTATCAGCCGTTACGAAGGCATCGATGGTCTGCCCAAACGTAATCAGTCCGGCTTTGTCCTGCTTTTGCACGGCAACACCCGAAAGCACAAGGGATGCGTTAATGGCGTAATCGAGCAGGGTCATCCCTTCAAACGGCATCTTCATCACCCGGCCTTTGTTGATCAGGCAATAAATCTGTTGGCTGCGCTCATCCGTGTAATTGTTCACCATCAGGTCCCCTTTACGGGCGGTGGCCTTCCAGTTGATGGTGCGGTAATCATCGCCACGCACATATTCCTTGATCTGCTCAAACTCCATGCTGTGCCCCAGCCGGCGCAACCGCTTTAAGCCGGTCTCCTGCAGGCGGTTGGCAACGGCCAGCAGTTGATAGCGGCGCATTTGGATATAGGAGGGGTATACTTTCACCGTTTGCTCTTCACCAAGGATAAAACGTCGCTGCACCACATTCAGCGGACCACGGACAAATGCATTGATAAATCCGAACCGGTATTCGCCCCTTTCCTGCGGCGTGATGGCGTAAACCAATTCGGCCGTACTGTTGCCTGCCACTGTTAACGCACGCTTCCATTTACGCTCCTGCAACTGAAAAGGCAATTCATCGATGACGGTCGCCGTAACGGCAAACGGGTATTCGTTGTGAAAAAGAACCACAACCTTGTTTTCGTCACCAATGCTGAACCGGTCCTGCAGGAGCCGGGCGGCGGTCAGTCCTTTTTTCTGGTAAAGCAGGAACGTGTCGGCGACCACCAGCAACGCCAGTGCAAGGAGGAGAAAAAAAGCAATTGACTCCAGCAGCGGCACAAAAAACGAAAGGACAAAAAGAGCCGCGATAGAATAGCCGGCATAGTATACCTTCCTGTCAAGGTAAAAGGTTGTAATGTCCCAATAGTGAAGCAGGCGTCGCAGCATCAGCGGGGGATATCGAAGGTTTGAATGATTTGCTTGATCACGATGTCTTCGGTTACGCCTTCCATTTCCTTTTCCGGCGACAGGATGATGCGGTGCCGCAAAACGGGTGGCACCACTTCAAGGATGTCTTCCGGTGTTACAAAATCCCGACCGTTCATCGCAGCGATCGCCTTCGCAGCATTCATGATGGCAAGCGAAGCCCGTGGTGAAGCACCCAGGTAGATCGATTTGTGATTCCGTGTCTGGTGCACCAGTTTGGCAATAAATGCCAGCAGCCTCTCTTCGATCACGATTTGCTTGACCACCTTGCGGATCTCCACGATCACCTCGCCCTTCAACACCGGTTCAATGGCAGACAGAACATCGGTGCTACCAAGCTGGTGGAACTGGGTGAGGATCTCCAACTCCTCGGCTTCGTTGGGATAAGGCACCACGATTTTAAAAAGGAAACGATCCAACTGCGCTTCCGGAAGGCGATAGGTCCCCTCCTGCTCGATGGGATTTTGCGTCGCCATTACCATGAACGGCGCCTGCATGGCATAGGTCTTTCCATCAACCGTAATCTGTCTTTCCTCCATCACTTCAAACAACGCCGATTGCGTTTTGGCCGGTGCCCTGTTGATCTCGTCAATCAGCACGATGTTACTGAAAAGCGGTCCCCGCTTGAAATCGAATACGGCATCCTTCGGGTTGAAAACAGGTGTGCCCAGCACATCGGAGGGCATTAAATCGGGAGTAAACTGGATGCGTGAAAATCCCACCGCCAATGATTTGGAAACCAGTTTTGCGGTAAGGGTCTTGGCAACACCCGGCACGCCTTCAATCAACACATGACCATCGGCCAGGATCGCCGCGAGGATCAGTTTTACCATCTCGTCCTGCCCGACAATGATCTTTTTGATCTGTTGCCGCACGGCCTGCACCGCTTCGTTCAATTTGGTTAAGTCGGTTCGTTGCTCAAATATGACTTGTTCTTCCATCTCAGGTATTTTGATAAAATAGTTCCAGGTTTTTGTGAAAATGCGCCAGCTCTTCTTCGCTCACATAATCCGAATCGGAAAACCGCTTCATCTCCCTGACGATCTGGTTGAGTTCCGGTTCGGGGTAGCCGCTTTTAGCCTGCAGCGTCTTTACAAAGTCTTCGTCAAACGTATGCGTTGGAATTTTGTATTTCGACCGCACATGCTCCAAAAAGTAAGCACCCATTTTCTCCGCCAGGTTTTGATGATCACCCTTGTCGTAATAAAGGCGGCCCAAGGTTTTAACAAAATCAAGCGAATCGTTTTTGGGTTTTTCGTGAGGCGGTATCATCCGCTGTTTTCTGCGCATGCCGAGCAGGAGAAAAAACAGCAACGTGGCGATCGCCGTTAAGAAGCCTCGCCGGAAAGCCGGCTGACGGAACAAAGCACCCAGCCAGTTGACGTCTTTATCATCGGAAGGATTATGCGCCTTCTGCAAATAATACTCGTTCCATACAACTGTCTTTACATTTTGCGGCAGCACCGACAACGCATTCTGGTAATAGATGATGTTTTGTTTGTGCAGGATAAAATAGTTACTGAAGGCCAGCGGTGCCGTGTGAAGAAAAAAGTTCCCACTCCCCTTTTTCATACTGATAAAGTTGGCCCAGCCACCATCATTGCGGCCCAAAACTATTGTTCTTGCCGTGTCGAACCGGCGGAGGTAACTTTCGTAGCGTTTGCCGGGATAAACAAAAAAAGAGTCGGGTGCAAACGACGTCCGCTCCAACCGTATTTGCAAACTGTCTTCGTTGCTTTCGTAAAAAAGGCTGTTATAGCCGCTGGCAGCAATGTGGAAGAAGTTTGAAGCATCATCCGAAAATGCACGGGCAATGATGAATACGGCATTGCCCTTTTCCACGAAACGTCCCAGCCTGCGCAGTTCGGATTCCTCGGCGTCAAAATAATCTGCCACGAGAATTACGGCCTGGCCAGAATCATCCATGTCGATCCGATCCCACGAACCCGGGTAGCGGGAATCGGTTGCCACGTCGGCCACCGGGAAAAGCGTGGGCAAAAGGTGACGGGCCACGGCTGTTCCGTAGGGAATTTTATCCTGCTGGCGAAGCGTTATGCGTTCATCCAGGCGGCGGCTGGGTTTACCCCTGCTTGCGAGCAACACCACAACGAACAACAGCAGCACAGCGCCACCAACGATATAGGGTGTAAACTTTTTCATCCGCGCAGCCGGTTTTGAAAAGAAGAAAAATCGTTTCGCATCATTTCATAAGCTGCCTCCGATAAATCAAATTGCCCGTACCAGGTGTATTCGAAATTGCGGGTCAGGCGAAAGAAGTCGCGGTATAGCGGCGAGGATTGCAACTGCCGCACATAGTCGCTGTTGGTTCGTCCGTGTTGGTATTCAATGCGGCTTTTTTCGGCCAGTTCATTCAGGGTTTGCAGGTAACGCAGACGCACGGCCAGGCGGAAGTTTGCCGAATTTTCGGCGTTGGCAATTTCGGTAGCATACGCCAGTGCAAAAATGTCGTCGGGCACGGCATCCTCCCCATCTTCCCGGAAAAGCGTTTTTGCTTTTTTGCGAAAAAGAAAAATCCGGCTCGAATACAGGTACCATAGCACAACGGCGACAAAACTGCACAGGATAATCACCCAGAGCAGGTCACGGAACCAGGCCTGCTGGAAAAGCGTTCGTTGCCGGTTTTCTCTATCAGCGGGTGGTAGTTTTTTTCGCTCTGGCGATGTATTGGCGTACCAGAAATCATCTTCCGCTTTGAGCGAATCGACCTGTTGTTTCGGAACGATCCGGGCCGCGACGGCCTGCGGCTGAGAAACGACAGAAAACGATGCCGTATCATCAACCTGCAAGGGACTGGTTTCAATCGAATCAATAATGGGAGTAGCAGACTGCGCACCGGCCATTGTTGCCAGCAACAGGAAAAAAACCGCAAAAACAAATGAAGCCTTCTTACACATGCACAACCTTCCCTCTACGCTTTAATTGAATTGGATAGATCAAAAAATAAAACAACACAAACGCTGCGGAAAACAACAGCAACACAATATTCAATGCAAGGGGCATTTTGTAATAACGGGTGACAAAACCTTCAAAAAACGCCGCCAGCATCAGTACCGGCACAAGGCCGACAACGATCTTTACCCCGTCCTTCACCCCGTCTTTGAATGCAGCCAGCCGGCTTCGGGTTCCGGGAAAGAGGTACGAAGTGCCCATGACGATGCCGGCGCCGCAGGCCATTACAATCGCCGACAGTTCCAGCAGGCCATGGATCATAACGGCCAGGAAAAAGCCGGTGGCATACCCTTTTGCCGCAAACATGTTATGAAACACGCCCACCCGCATCGATTCCTTTCCCAGCGACAGGAGTGAAAAAATGCCCAGGAACAGTCCTTTGCCAAAATACATGAACGAAACAATGATGTTGTTGATCATGATACCGATCCACATGTACAGCGAATCGCCGCCCTGGTAAATGCCAAACGGGTTTCCTTCAGCAATGTTCTTTTCCGTTTCGTCCACATAGGCGTTGCCGAAAACTTCACGGATGAACAAGGGGTCCTGCCGCGCTGTAAAAAAACCGACGGTATAAAAAAGGAAAAAAATAAAAAACGAAAACAACATGATGCGCCGGTGCTTGTACACCGTCAGCGGCACATTGTATTTCCAGAAGTGGAGCAGGAGGTTTCTTTCTTCCTTCCGGTTTTGGTAAATGCCGAGGTAAATTTTACTTGCCAGTGCATTGATGTAACGGGTGACACGGCTGCCGGGGTAAAATGTTTTGGCATAGCTGAGGTCATCCACCAGTTGCACAAAGTTTTTTGCGGTTTCATCGGCATCGGTGTCGGCGCCCTGCTGCAGTTTCTCCCAGCGGGCCTTGTTCTTTCGTATAAAAAGTCCCTCTCGCAGTGAATGAACGATTTGCTCTCAAAATAAGAAGAATTAACCCAAAAAAAACAAACCGGCGGAAAGTGGCGGGAATGATCATACCTAAACATTCGTGGGTTATAAATCTGCCCGTTACATAAACCGCTTTCCGACTCAAATGATTTGATAAACCGCATCGGGAACAACGTGTCGGCCGGCAAAGTCTTTCCCAAATTGACCATAGAAAACCACTTTTATTGTTTCGGAGAGGATCAGGCAATTTCGAACGGTGAGGTGTCACAATGTCCGCTGCAAACTCGTTAATTCCAAAGCAAATCGAGCTGGTTTAAAGCCGTTTCAGGCGAACGCGATCGATTGCCATTTCGACACGAAAACCAGGTACAGCCGCGGCCGAATGCCGCTCTAATCCTATGGCAAAGAGGAAAATGCACAGTTTTTGTACAACTGTTGGGGAATGAATTGTTTCACTAAAATTCACAATTATGGAACAGAATAGAAATCAGCAAAACAGAGGTATGCAGCAGGATTCGCAAAGAAGCAAACTGGATCAGTCTGGCCAGCAAGACCAGCAACAGGATGTCAGCAATCAGCGGCAGCAGGATCAACGACAGCAGGATCAAAATTCACAGGATGGATCAGATTGGAACAACTACCAGTCACGTGAATTAAGCGACAAAAAACAGGATCGCGACAGAAGCGGTATATAAACCCAATCATCCCGGCCAGGTGCCGGGATTTTTTTTCACCCTCACCGGCCGGCAAGCCGGGTACGATATTCGTTTTATCCCACTTATGAAGATCGCATTTCATGGTGCAGCCAGAACCGTGACCGGTTCCAAGCACCTTGTTACATTGGACAACGGAAAAAAGATTTTGCTTGACTGTGGCCTGTTCCAGGGGCTTGGTGCCGAAACCGATGAACTGAACAACCATTTTGGCTTTTCACCTTCCTCCATCGATATCTTGCTGTTATCGCATGCCCACATCGATCATACGGGACTGATCCCAAAACTCGTAAAGGAAGGATTTACCGGAAAGATCATCTGTACGGAAGCGACCCGCGAACTGGCGGAGATCCTGCTGTTCGACAGTGCCGAAATCCAGACCTACGAAACGGACACCGTCAACAAAAAACGGGAAGCTAAAGGCCTTTCTCCTTACCATCCACTCTATAACAGCGACGATGTGGTGCAAAGCCTGCAGCAAATGGAAACGGTGCCCTTTGATCAATGGACCCAAATTATGGACGGTGTGGAGGCGATTTTTACCCATACTGGTCACCTCATTGGCAGTGCCGCCATCACCTTGCGCATCCGGGAAGGAAGAAAAAAAACCACCCTGCTCTTTACAGGTGATATCGGACGTTACCGCTCGGTTTTGCTGCAACCGCCGGCCGATACGCCAAAGGCCGACTACATCATCATGGAGAGCACTTATGGCGACAAACGACACGACATTACCTTCAACACCATTGAAACGCTCCACGACTGGATCCGCCGAATTTGCGTACAAAAGGGAGGGCAACTGATTATCCCGGCATTCAGCGTTGGGCGTACACAGGAAGTGCTGTATGCGCTGAACCAGTTAAGCCTTGAAAACCGCCTTCCGGAACTTTTATATTTTATCGACAGCCCGCTTAGTCTCAAGGCAACAGAAATCATCAAAAAATACAAAGACCAGTACAACGAACGATTACAGCAGGTGCTGGAAATCGATAACGACCCGTTTGACTTCCCCGGGCTTAAATACGTGGAGTCGGTCGAAGACAGTCGCAAACTGGTCGACTACAAAGAGCCTTGCGTGATCATTTCCGCCAGTGGTACCGCCGATGCCGGCCGTGTTCGACACCACATTAACCAATGCATTGCCAACCCGGCCAACGCCATCCTTTTTGTCGGGTATTGTGGTTCCAAATCTCTGGGAGGCCAGCTCCTTTCCGGGACAAAGGACGTGGAGATCTTTAACGAAGCACTCCGGGTAGGCGCCGAAATTGGCCAATTGCAGGGGATGAGTGCGCATGGCGATACCGACGACCTGTCGCAATTTCTCTCTGCGCAGCAAGCCGAAAGCGTAAAAGGCATTTTTCTCGTACACGGTGAATATGCCGTCCAGAAAGATTTTTGCGATCGGCTGCAAACAAAAGGATTTCCCCGGGTGGAAATCCCGGCACAGCACGAAGAGTTTTGCCTGCCCCTGCCACGGAAACGCAAGCGCATTGCAATGGCAAAATCGATCTCTGCCTGAGGGAGTGGCACTAATTTTTCACTCATCTGACAGATATTGCCGGCCAGGCCGCACGCCACGGTTACCGTGGTGCAAAAAAATGCGAAGGATGGAAAAGGAAAACGAGGCTTGCGGCGGTAAGGAAAAAAATTTGTTCAAATTGATAAAACAAAAATCACCGTTATGGACGTAATCATTCAATCGTTAGGATTCAAACACAGCGACAACCTGGAGCAATACATTAACGAAAAACTGGAAAAACTCAGCCCTTCCGATAAGATCATCCGTGCCAACGTGACCCTGTTTCAGGGGCCCGACCGCTCTACGCCAAGCGACTATTGCGAAATACGCCTGGAAGTGCCGGGACCAGACCTTTTTGTAAAAGAGCAGGACGAACGTTTTGAGCAGGCGATCGATGAATGCATCAACAAACTGCAAGGCATCCTGCGCAAACAAAAGGAAAAAATGGTGGATGCACATCGCCGGGCCGGGGCCGAGTAAATTTACAGTTCACAAGTTCACGGGTTCACAGGTTGTTCTACCAAACCGGGAAAAACAATTTGTGAACCTGTTTGTTAGATAACCCGTGAAACTGCAAACGCAACAGAACATGAACCTTCAAGATTGCATCATTGTTGGTGGCGGTCCTGCCGGCCTGAACGCCGCTGTCGTATTGGGCCGTTGCCGCCGCAAAGTGCTGGTTTTTGACAGCGCCACCTACCGCAACCGCTATTCGCATGGCGTACACAATTACCTGACCCGGGACAATATCCTGCCGTCTGAATTGCTGACCCTCGCCCATACGGAAGTAAAGAAATATGGTGCAAAAATGATCCATAAAAAAGTGGCGACAGCCCGCAAAAACGATGATGGAATTTTCATGGTGAAAGACGAAGATGGAAAAGCCTATCATTCCAAAAAACTCCTGATCGCTACGGGTCTGTGGGACAACCTCCCGGAGATCCCTGGCTTTAAGGAACTGTACGGTAAATCCGTTTTTCACTGCCCCTATTGTGATGGCTGGGAGGTACAGGAAAAAAATGTGGGCGTCTATGCCCGCAACAAGAACGGTTTCGAACTGGCACTGGCACTGAAATGCTGGACAGATTCCGTTACACTTTATACGGACGGACGCAACCGCCTCAAACCGACCGAAGTAGAAACACTGGTCGCCAACGGCATCACGATCGTTTCCTATCCCATTGCCGAACTGGAACACAAAGACGACCACCTCAAAAACATTCGTTTCAAAAATGGGGAGAAGCGCCAGTGCGATGCCCTGTTTTTTGTGAACGGCTTCCGCATGCAGTGCGACCTCGCCGAAACCTTTGGCTGCATCATGTCGAAGAAGGGTGTTGTGCTCACCAACCGGCAACAGCAAACCAACGTTGAAGGTCTCTACGTTGCCGGCGACGCCGCCAAGGACATGCATTTTGTTGTGGTGGCCGCCGCCGAAGGAGCAAAGGCTGCTGTCATTATCAACAAGGAGCTGATTAAAGAAGAAACGGTACAACCGGCAGAAGGAACACTTGCAACCTGATTACATCTATATTCGTGAGCCCGAAAGGAAAAAGTAGTGCACCAATGACATTGCTTTTGCCTTTTATTTTTTGCAACCGCCAACATTAGCAAAGTTGTTTTAACTTTTCCCCCCTGTTAATGTTTAGCCGGGCTGGTCCCGGTGGTACGGGCTTTGGCTAATTTTGTATTCTGAAAACGAGGTATTTGCATGAAGATCAGCATTCACTCATTGGCAATCTTTGCACTTGGATTGGTATCCTGGGGAGACGCATCGGCCCAGGAAACCAACAGTGCCACTTTGAAAACAATTTTATCCAACAAGCAGTTTGTTTTTAAAGCGCAATCTGCCTGGCCCTTACAGGGTACCGTCATCCAGCTTACCAACGGCTACGACATGAAAGTGCTGCAGGACTCCATCAATACCTATCTCCCCTATTTCGGACGGGCCTATTCCAGCGCCTATGGCTCGGAAGGCGGAATCCATTTTACGTCGAAGAAGTTTGATTACAAGCTGAAGGAAAAACAAAAAGGCGGCTGGGAAATCACCATTCGTCCAACAGATGCACGGGACGTCTCGGAACTCTCTTATTCCATCTCCACAAACGGGTACGCCACACTGCAGGTGCTCAGCAACAACCGCCAGGCCATTTCGTACTACGGTGTTATCGAGAAAAAAAATTAGTGAGTGTACAGGGCTCAGAGGTTTTTAAAAACCTGTGAGTTCTGTGCCGGTTTTGGCACCAGCGTCACCTCTCCGGTTGGGCGCCGGTTGCGACGCTCCGTTCACCGTTCCGAACAACACCGAGGCAACTCATCCTGTCCTTTCCACAGGCCGCTGTTTATCTATCCAAACAGGATGAAAATCAATTTCCTACGCCTGCTTCCGGGACCTGCTGCAACAGCTCAACTTGGCACGTTTCTTTATTCGTAATAGGGGTTAACCTTTTCAGCCACATCGGCTAACCTTTATTCAATCAAGCTGTATGCTAAAAGTAGTAGAACCAAGAACAGAAGCAGTCGATTTTTACAAAGCGTCCCTGGAGTTGCTCCGCGAAAACAACATCTCTTTTTTAATGGGCGGCGGTTTTGCGTTTTACCACTACACCGGTATTCGCCGCGACACTAAGGACATGGACATTTTCTGCAAGCCTTCCGAGTATGCTTCCATCCTGAAACTCTTTGCCGACCACGGCTATGAAACACAGATGTACGACATCCGCTGGCTGGCCAAGGTGCACCGCGACAATCATTACATCGACATCATCTTCAGCACCGTCAACAATATCTGTATTGTAGACGACCGCTGGTACGAGTTCGCGCAGGACTCGATGGTCTATGGCGTGCCGGTTAAGATCATTCCAGCGGAAGAACTCATCTGGTGCAAACTCTATGTGCAAAACCGGGAACGCTTCGACGGCTCCGACATCAACCACATCATATTGAAGCACGGCAAGGAGCTCGACTGGAAACGCCTGTTGGCGCGGATTGACCCGCACTGGCACCTTTTATTGATGCAATTGCTGCAGTTCCAGTTTGTATACCCATCGGAATACCGCGAGATCATTCCGGAATGGCTTTTCCAGGAACTGATCAAAAGAGCCCAGGAACAATACGACCTGCCATCGCCCTACGAAAAAGTGTGCAGGGGCCCCATCATCGACAACACCCAGTACGAAATCGATATCAAGGAATGGAACTATAAGAGCTGCACGATTATGACCGTGTAGGCAGCTTCTCTTAACGACGTAAAATAGCAGGCATGGAGACAAACAGCGCAATCAACGAAACGCCTGTCGCCAATGGCAGCAAGGTAAAAATTGCCGCCGTTGCCGACTTACATGTGCGGGAAAACGACAGGGGTAAATGGACAGACTATTTTAAAGAAATTTCCCGCAGCGCCGACGTTCTTGTGATTGGTGGCGACCTGACCGACACCGGCGATGAAGGCGAAGCGCAGGTGCTGGCGGAAGAACTGCGGGCCGCGACGATTCCCGTTGTGTGTGTATTGGGTAATCACGACCACGAAAAAGGCCGGCACAAGCTCATTCGGAAAATCCTCCAAACCGACAATGTGCACGTGCTGGACGGCGAATGCATCGTGCTCAAAGGCGTCGGCTTTGCCGGCATCAAAGGCTTTGGCGGCGGCTTCGACAACCACATGTTGTCGATGTTCGGCGAAGGCGCCATGAAAGCCTTTGTGCAGGAAGCGGTCGACGAGGCCTTGCATCTCGACAGGGCCCTGGCGCGGCTGGAGCAGGAGAACGAGGGCATTCCCAAAATTGCCGTTTTGCATTATTCCCCGATTGCAGAAACAATCAAAGGTGAACCGGAAGTGATCTATCCGTTTCTTGGATCGTCACGTCTGGCAGAACCCCTGGAACGAAGAAATGTCGTTGCCGCTTTTCACGGCCATGCACATGCAGGAAAGCTGGAGGGCACCACGCAGAAAGGCGTAAAAGTGTACAACGTGGCAAAACATATATTACAGAAAGCCGGCTTTGCGCAACCATATTTCGTCCTGGAAGTGGCGCGGAAAGAGGAAAGAGAAGGATGACAGATGATGAATGACGGATGACAGTTCTGAATGGGCTGTCTTCCGTCATCGATCATCAGCCATTGTTTTCAAAAATTAATCGTGTCCTTCCAGTTTGACCAGCTTGTTGTACAAGCCAAGCACCAGGAAATTCACAGGCCAGTGTCCGATAAAATTGCTGACCTTTTTCTGACCGGCAATCTGGAATGCCGCAGAAACAATCATTGACCCCACTCCCAGCCATAAAAACAAATCGGAAGGAAGCTTCGCAGTTTGCTCTTCAATCGAAGCTGCGACAGGACCTTCTTTGTGTTCAGGATTTTTTCTTCCTGTTCTTACCGTTTTGATGGTATCCCCTTGTGTTGCCATAAAAATCCTCCATTTGGTTTAATGAGACTTACATTTCTCCAACTTTCCTGCCAAACCCATCCCGGCGCGGCTGCAGATTTGCAGTAGTCTGCCGGGTTTGTTTTTATTTGCCAATGGCAAGCCGTTGGGCATCAAGAATGGGTGGCGCAATTGTTGAAACAAACAGAACAAAAAACAGGATCCTTAAAACAAACAATATGAAACACGCGACAAATCTCTTTGCACGACGATCGCTATTGCTGGTTTTTTTCCTGAGCATCTTTAGCCTTGCCGTCTGGAGCCAGGAGCAGGGAAGCGGTAGTGGCGGCAGCGAAAGCAGTTCCACTTCCACAACGGAAAAGAAAACGAGTATCAACGTCACCTCTAACGACAGCACAGGCAACACCGCCTGGTACACATCGCCCTGGGTCTGGGTGGTCGGTGCCGCTGTGTTCATCTTATTACTCGTTGCCCTGCTGAGCAACCGTGGCCGCGATAGCGTCAGCACAACCGACAGGGTACGGGTTACCAAGACCGTAGAACGGGATCGTGATCCGGATGTCTAACAAGGCGGGATCTGTCAACGAAAAAGCCACGGGAACCTCGTGGCTTTTTGCTTGTCCAGCCTTGCTGAGGTCGAATTTGCCTACCTTTCGGCACCAATGTAATTGTTATGAAGCAAGCTCTTTTGATCACCGTTTTTATTACGCAGCTTAGTATGCTGCAAGCACAAGACAGGATGACACCGGAAACCCTTTGGAAACTCGGAAGAGTTTCGGCCGTTGGACTCACACGGGACAGCAAAAGCGTCGTGTACAGTGTCAGTACACCCGATATGGAAGCGAACAAAAGCAACAAAAAATCCTATGTCATTTCGCTGGCAAACGGTATGGCCAGGGCCGTTTCCGACACGGAAAAACTGGTACGCAACAGTCGAATTTCACCCGACGGCAAATACCTGCTGGCAGCAAAAGAGGTCAAGTTGCGCAAGGTCTTTGGCAAGGACGTCTATCCCGACCTGCCAAAATCGAACGTGCAGATCTACGATGGTCTCGGCTACCGTCATTGGGACGAATGGGAAGACGGCGAATACAGCCACGTGTTCCTGCAGCCACTCGTTGACGGCAAACCCGGCGAAGGCGTCGACATCATGAAAGACCTGCCATACGACTGTCCGCAAAAGCCGTTTGGTGGTGAAGAAGACTACATCTGGTCGCCGGACAGCAAATCCATTGTATATGTTACCAAGCCGGCCTACGGTACGCAATACGCCGTCAGCACCAACACCGAAATCTTTCAATACGATCTTGCCAGCGGTAAAACCACCAACCTGTCCAAAGGCATGATGGGATATGATACCCACCCGGTTTTTTCACCCGCCGGCACGTTGGCCTGGTTGAGCATGAAGCGCAATGGCTATGAAGCCGACAAGCAGGATATCGTGGTAAAAACTGCAAAGGGGATTGTCAACCTCACGGCGGGTTGGGACAACTCCGTAGACGGTTTTGTATGGAGTGCCGACGGCCAGTCGATCTACTTCAACGGGGCCATCGGTGGCGCCAAACACCTGTTCGTGATCGATAAGGTTTTTTCGGCAAAGCCCTCCATTCAACAACTCACGCACGGCGATTTTGACATTGCGGAAATTGTGGGACAAAGCGGAAACGCCCTGGTCGTCAGCCGTACCGATATGAACCATGCGGCGGAGCTTTACACGGTTGATCTTTCGTCGGGCAAGATGGAGCAGGTCACGCATGTGAATGACGCAATCTATGCCAAGATCGGGATGAGCAAAATCGAAAAACGACTGCTGACAACCACCGACAAAAAAAAGCTGACGGTGTGGGTGATCTACCCGCCCGGCTTCGACCCGTCGAAAAAATATCCCACGTTGCTTTATTGCCAGGGAGGACCGCAATCCCCGCTGACCCAGTCCTATTCATTCCGTTGGAATTTCCAGCTCATGGCGGCCAATGGCTACATCGTTGTTGCGCCGAACCGCCGTGGCATGTACGGGCATGGCCAGGACTGGAACGAGCAAATCAGCAAAGACTGGGGTGGACAGGTGATGAAGGACTACCTCACAGCGATTGACGAAATCAGCAAAGAGCCCTTTGTGGACAAAGACCGCCGCGGCTGTGTGGGTGCATCGTATGGAGGATACTCCGCCTATTACCTTGCCGGCATCCACCAAAACCGTTTCAAAACATTCATTGCGCACGACGGCATTTACGACATCCGCAGTATGTCAGGAACCACGGAAGAACTGTGGTTTACCAACTGGGAATTCGGCGGTAATTATTGGGACAAGAACAACAAAACAGCGCAGAAATCATTCAACGATTTCAACCCGATCAGTCACGTGGACAAATGGAACACGCCGATCCTCATTGTGCAGGGAGGCAAAGATTACCGCGTGCCCATCGAACAGGGATTGATGGCCTTTCATGCCGCCCAGGCAAGAGGCATCAAAAGCAAACTGCTTTATTTCCCCGACGAAAACCACTGGGTGCTGAAGCCGCAAAATGCCCTGGTATGGCAACGGGAATTTTTTGGATGGCTGAACGAAACACTGAACGGGAAGTCGTTCTAAAATTGACACATTTTTTTCCTGAAGCCCTGTACTCTCCACAGGGCTTTTTCTTTGTTTTTGCGGCAGGTTTGTACAGTATCTTTAGTCCTTCTCAAAAAATGAAATCCCTTCATGAAAAAAACAACCCTTCTTTTTTTCTGCAGTATTTGGATAACCCTTGCCTTTGCCCAAAACGGCAACAGCCTGATGGAAGTCACCGACCTGCTGAAGATGAAAACCGCCGGTAACGTGGCGGTCGCCAACGATGGAAGCAAAGCCGTCTTTACACTTACCACCATCGAACCCGATGAACGTTCGAAACAGGACTACAAATACGTGAACCAGCTTTACGCCGTGGACATGGCCGCCGGCGCAACACCGGTTCAACTGACCTACGCCAAAGAAAGCTCCTCCGCCCCCGCCTGGAGTCCCGACGGCAAACGCATTGCTTTCGTGAGGGCCGTCGATGGCAAGCCGCAGGTTTTTATTTTACCGCTCGGCGGTGGTGAAGCCTGGCAGTTGACGAAAAGCACTTCAGGTGCCTTCAACCCCAAATGGTCGCCGGATGGCACCCGCATCATTTATTCGGCTTCGGTGCAGATGAAAGACCTCCTGAAAGATTCGGTTTTAAACCCCACCCGCTCCTACCCCGTTTGGCCTTCGGAAAAACCGGGAATCAGCAATGCGGAATTGCAGCGAGCCGCCAAAGCAAGACCAAACCCCAATGGCAGCATCGACGAGATCAGGGCCTACCTTTTGAACAACGAAGCCGATGGCAAGGCCACGGTGCTGAACAAACTGAACTTCCAGGACGAATCCAATATTTCGGGAAACATGAGCTTTACACAGTTCTTTGTGGTCGATGCCAGGCCACAGGCCGAATCAACACCCATCCTCACGGGCTTTTCGCGCTATGGTTCCGTGGAATTTACTCCCGATGGCAAAAAACTGCTGATCACGGCTGATATCGATTCGCTGGAACATCCCGACCGTTCCCTCGAAAGCGAGATCTACGTAGCCGACTCCAATGGCAAACATATCAGGTTGTTCCTGGGGCAAAAAGGCCAGAGCTTCAACAGTGCACGCCTGTCGCCGACAGGCAAATGGCTGGCCTATTTTTACGGCCCCGTCGATGGCGACATTCCGGCCCTGGCCCTCATGCCGTTTGGCGAACGGTCGACAGACCCGATCGTCATCCCGATGGACAGGTCAAAGGGAAACCTGGTGTGGAGTCCCGATGAAAAATATCTCTACTTCGT
The DNA here is from genome assembly GCF_003628535.1 of Flavisolibacter nicotianae. Taxonomy (GTDB): domain Bacteria; phylum Bacteroidota; class Bacteroidia; order Chitinophagales; family Chitinophagaceae; genus Flavisolibacter; species Flavisolibacter nicotianae. The sequence continues at coordinate 679,865 of NZ_RBCI01000003.1, read as the reverse complement.
TGCGCAAAGCAATGGCGGTGCCCCGCTTTACCGCGTCAACATGCTGACCAAAAAAGTGGAGCAGTTATCGGATTTTAACGCCGGTATCACCTCTTTCGGGGTGGGCAGAGACAAAGTGATCTTCGCAAAGACGGAAGTCACGACACCTTCGGACATTTTCATTGCCGACATGACCGCAAAAGATGCCGCGCTGAAAAATATTTCGCAACTGAGTCATTTCAACGAATGGGTGAAAGACAAAAAACTTTCCCTGCCGGAGAAAAAAACCTTTGTCAACAACAAGGGCCAAACGGTGGAATACTGGGTGATGAAGCCGACCAATTTTCAAGCCGGGAAAAAGTACCCGCTGCTGCTGGAGATCCACGGCGGTCCCAGCGCCATGTGGGGACCGGGCGAAGCCAGCATGTGGCACGAGTTCCAGTACTTCGCTTCAAAGGGATATGGTGTGGTATACAGCAATCCCAGGGGATCGGGTGGCTATGGTGTGGATTTTCTCCGCGCTAACGTTAACGACTGGGGCGCCGGGCCCACGTCGGATGTACTGACGGCACTGGATCAAGCGGTTGCTGAAGGCTGGGCCGACACCACCAAACTAATGGTAACAGGTGGCTCCTATGCAGGCTATCTCACGGCATGGATCATTTCGCACGACAACCGGTTTAAGGCCGCCTGCTCGCAACGCGGCGTTTACGACCTGGCGACGTTTTTCGGCGAAGGCAATGCCTGGCGCCTCGTGCCGCGTTATTTTGGCGGCTATCCCTGGGAACCGAAAGTGAAGGAAGTCCTTGAGCGGGAATCGCCGATCAACTATGTACAGAATATCACCACGCCTTACATCATTTTTCACGGCGACAACGACCGCCGTACCGGCTTTGTGCAGGGCGAAATGATGTACCGCAGCCTGAAGGTGCTTGGGCGGCCGGTAGAATATGTACGCCACCCGGGTGCCACGCACGAGCTCACCCGCAGCGGCGACAACCGCCAGCGCATCGACCAGATGTTGCGGACCTACGAATTTTTCCAGCGTTGGATCAGGTAGAAGGTCATTGCCAACAATTTTGAAAAGGAGCTTTTTCAGCTCCTTTTTTTATGATAGCCGGCCGCCACTGATGGAAGCGGGATTAAAGCAAGCCGTTTCTCCGACTGTCGTCCGTCGTTCGCCATCAGACAGAACCTTTTTAAAAAGGAATATCACCGTTCAGTATACTGGTAAATGAATTGCTGCGTTATAACCGGACCATTCAAATACCTACACACCGCAACATCATGCAACCGCCGTTCTTCCATACCGGTTTTCTGTTTCACGGCAGCCTGAATGATTTCCTGCGTACCCGGCAAAAAAATACGCGGCTGGATTTTCCCTGCCGCTTTTCTTCGTCAGTCAAGGATGCCATCGAAGCCAATGGCGTTCCACACGTGGAAGTGGGGAAGATCGTTGTGAACGGGAAAGAAAAACCGTTTGATTACCTCTTGCAGCCCGGCGACGAAATCGACGTCTTTCCGTATGAACGGCAGTTACCGGCAGGGTCGCCTGCGAGGTTTGTGCTCGACGTTCACCTGGGCGGGCTGGCAAGACGCCTCCGGATGCTGGGCATTGACACCATTTACCGCAACGACCTGCACGACCCTGAAATCATAGCCATTGCCACAACAGAAAACAGGGTGGTGCTGACCCGGGATGTTGGCCTGCTTAAACACAAACTGCTGCAGTGGGGCTACTGGCTTCGTTCGCAGCAAAGCGAAGAACAACTGTTGGAGGTGATCAGTCGCTTTTCGCTATGCAATTATTTGCAACCATTCATGCGGTGCATTGCCTGCAACGGCCTGCTTGCCACTGTTGCAAAAAATGAAATCGTGGAATTGCTGCCGGAAAAGACCCGGCTTTTCTTTGAAGAGTTTTACCGGTGCACCGCTTGCGGGAAAATTTACTGGAAAGGTTCACACTACCAGGACATGCTGCGTTCTGTGGAACGTATCCGCTCAGTTGCTTGCCAGTGAAGGCCGTCGGCGAACCTGGTAGCGAAGAATGACGTCATCGTTGAACAGCAGGTGCACCCATTGGGTAGACCCATCCACCGCGAAACGGTAATAGACCGAATCGCCGGCTTCTTTCTCGGGCCGAATAAAAACACTGGCCGGCGACAGGGAAAAACTGGCCGTATCAAGAAAGGGATCCGGTGAAATGGCCCGGGCCTTTTTTACGTCGTTCAGGCGAATGGAAAAGACCAGCGTATCTCCCGGCTCCGCATCGACCAGTCCATAGGCTGGAAAGTATGAATGGATCCCGTACTTCACATAAGCCTTGCTTTTGAAGGGCATTTTGCGAAACTCCGCCAGCGACGGCGGTGCTGCCAGCAGCGTCCAGCGCAGGTCTTCGGGATAATGATCGCGGATCAGTTCGTCGGGTGGCGTAAGAAAATAAAAGTCGTTTTGCTTTTGTACAAATTCATCGCCATAGGTCATATAGCCGGCGCCCCAGGTAGCATCGACCAGGTGCCAGGCACTGTCGATCCGAACGGCGTTCCAGGTGTGGTTGGTGCGGAAGCGTTCTGGAGCCCGGTCAAAATCAGTCCGCACATAGCCGTTCAACACAACAGCTTCCACACCGGCATACTGGCAAAGAACCTTGAAGAGCCGCGAATACCCATCGCAAACCGCCAGCCGCCGGCGCAGTACTTTTTGCGCTACCATTTCATCGGCCGACTTCCATTCCGTTGTTGTATCGAGGGGTTCCTGCCGGAAGCGGGCACGCAGGGCAAGCGGTTTGTAGATGTCGGCATTGTAGCGGATGTTCTGGCAGATCCAGCTATAGATGGCCCGCACTTTTTCCAGCTCCGTTGTGTAAGGGAAGATAAGTTTACCGGCGAGTGTATCGAGGTTGGCTTCCTGCACCGACTGCACATAGGTGTCAATGGCAAAAAAATTTGCCGTAGGCTTTTGCGCCTGCGCACCCAGTGCCCAAAAAAAGATCAGGAGGCCTGCACACCGTTTCATAACAACCATTGAAAAACCAACGCTCTACTAAAGTTAGATGAAAAAGAAATCCCGCCAGAGCGGGATTTTCCTGCGCCTTTAGCGCATCAGATATTTGAATGGGAGCAACCCGGTTAGGCGATACCAACCGAAGGTTTCCCATGAATATTCTGTAGACTCATGAATACCTCCTTTTTTTTGGTGAGGCCTAAAGATAGGACAGAACCGGTTACCGTGGCACTTGCCGGGCTGTACTTTTTCAGAAAAAAATGTTAGGAAACCGGCCGGGGCCGAAACTGCCAAAAGACGCGGCCTGCCTGGCTTTCCCGCGTCTTGGCAAAAATTCTGTCAAAAACTTCTGGCGTCAAAATTGAACCAACTTGGCTGGAAAAAGTTTCTAACGTATGAACCTGGGCTACGCATGCATCAATCTGACTCTGGCCGATGAAGGCATCACCACCAACCGGAGCATGATCCGGAAAACATTCCTGGAAAAAGGGATGGCCTATGCGTCGGAACTTGCTTTTCAAAATGTGCAGGCCTTTCATAAAATCATGCAATGGAATGTCGCCAATGGCATTTCCGTTTTCCGGGTAACGTCGGAGCTGTTTCCGTGGGCTTCGGAATACCGCCTGCAAGACCTGCCGCATTTCAGCGGGATCAAAGAAATCCTCGAAGCCATTGGCAAACTGCCGGTCCGGGTCAGCAGCCATCCCGGGCCGTTCAACAAACTGGCCGGCGAAGGCGCTACGTTGCAAAACACCATCAAAGACCTCGAATTGCATTCCGAAATTTTCGACCTGATGGGATTGCAGGCTTCGGCCTGGAACAAGATCAATATTCACGTGGGCGGCGCCTATGGCAACAAAGCCGAAACACTGAAGCGCTTTGCTAAAAATATCCGGTTGCTTTCCCCCAACCTGCAGGCTAGGCTTACCGTGGAAAACGACGACAAGCCTGGCCTGTACACCGTGAAAGATCTCGAACAGGTTCACGAGGCAAGCGGCATCCCCATCGTGTTCGACTATTTCCATCACAAGCTGCACCCCGGCAGCCAGACCGAAGAAGAAGCCTTTCACACTGCGTATAAAACCTGGATGGTGAAGCCGACCTTTCATTACTCCAGTTCGCGAAGGGAAAACGAAAACCCGGAGGCCAAAAAAGAAGCACACTCCGACTGGGTGCACGAAAAGATCGCTACCTACGGAAAAGATGTCGACATCATGCTGGAAACAAAAATGAAGGACCTGTCGCTGCTGCGCTACCGTGCAGGCCTGCTTGGCAAACCGGAGGCCGGCGACCCGCCGCTCGCAAAATTCGCGGCCTGAAATCAATACACGTTGTTGCCAACAGACTGTTCCGGCTCTTCCTCATCGGGTAATCTTCCCTCGTTGCTGCCAAAGCTGCCGTCGCCGGAAGCATGGGCGTTTTTCACCTCGGTTTTGGTCGTGCGAATTGCGTCCTGCTCCTTTTGATCACCGGCTGATTCTTGCTTTTGAACATCGTGTTCTTTTTTTTCGTGATCGATGTTCTCGCTGGTTTCGAAATCTTTCTTTGTCATGGTTTATTTTTTTTACCGCCGGCCGTGCACCGATCAGCAATGGTAGCATCGCATACAGGCACGTCCGGTGATTCTATTCAATCAAAATTTTTCAAAAAACGATGCGAAGCAAACGGGTAGCGATTAGCCGTTTCACCTCCGCCTGCCTGGTCCAAACATCCTGCTCGTAATCTGAACCTAATATTAATTCATTGTTTCCCCGGGCCCGGCAACACGCTAAAATCCCGGTGTAAAGTTCAATCCAAACGACGCATTCGCAAAGCCGCCGTTCTGCCACGGGATTGCATAATACGGCTCGACAACCAGCGCCCCAAACAGGTTTACCCGTATCGAAACGCCGCTGCTTACAATAAACCGGGAGGCCCGTTGCACCTCTCCTGTTTTATCCTGTTCCGACAACAGGTTGCGATTGCCCCAGGCAATACCGCCGTCGGTAAACAGGTTTAGCTCCGTCAACAAAAAACCCGATTTGATCGCCGACAGGCGCTCTGGCCCGGTAAAGGGCAGGCGCAACTCGGCATTGGTCACATAGATGCGGCTTCCAACCAGGTCGTTGATGGAAACAGCGGTCTGGCTGGTGTTGTTGGCATAAGCCAACGCTTCATAGCCCCGCACCAGGAAAGGATAACCAAGATAAAGCGGTGGCAGCACACCGCTTTCCGCATCTCTCCCGAAGCGGCCGATATACATGTTGCGGGTAGCAAACGTAAACGGCTGAAACCGGAAATACTTCCGGTAATCGGCCGTCACGTTGGTCAGATTTACCACTCCGAAATACTGCGCTCCCTCCAGCCGGTAGCGACTGCCGACCAACGGCGATGCAACGCCAAACGATGAATTGTCGCCAATCAGTGCCGTGTATACCTGGCCGAAATTGAAACCCGACGGCGTAGGTTGCTTTTCTTTTTTCCCTCCGAGGTAGGTATAGTTGGCAGGGTCGTAGTATTCGGTGTAGCGGTCGAGCCGGTAATAATACCGGGCAAAAGAGCCACCGGCTTCAACGCGCCGAATGGTTGAAAACGGGTAGGAAGCATACAAGGAAACCTGGTCCTGGAAGGTGCGCAGCAGGTCGAGTGAATTGTTAACGACTTGCACCTTATCGCCGTTCTTCGTTTGCATTGAGTCAAGGTATTGGTACTGCGCACCCGAGAGGTAGGGAATATGGGAAATACCGGCACCCCAGTTCAGCCGGTTCTTTTGATTCAAATAGCCGAACTGACCGGCAAGGTCATAGATCTCGCCATTGAGCGACACCGCACCAAAAAGCTGGTTGTTGCCAAGCATGTCGCTAAAAATTGCATTTACCCCGCCGGCCAGGCCGGTCCCAAAAGGTCCGCCCGTTTGCACACCCACGCCGGTGCTGCCAATGTAGTCGAGCTGGAATTTCGGACGGTAGGGCACTTCTGCCGAAGTTGCCTGCGCCGATGTTACTGCAGGAGGCCGGGAAATATTCGCTTGCACAATGTCTACTCCATTCCGGGTAAAAGGCGGCATAACGGCCGCCTGCATGGCCACATCGGCCGGAGAAACATTGTGGTGCTGGAAGTCCTTGTCTCTTGCTTTGTTGATGGAGTATTCATTGTTAGCATAATAGCTGTAAACCACCTCTCCCGTTTTACGGGCCAGGCTCAGTGCAGGTGAAAAGATCGTAATACCGGCGATGCCGGTAAACAAATTCGTCAGTTGGTTCAACTGGCGGGAGGCTATGTTATAGCTGTACAAATTGCGCAGACCGTCCCTGTCCGATAAAAAAAAGAGGGTCTCATTGTCTACGCCAAAAACCGGGTTGAGGTTGTTTGCACCCGGGAAAAGATCAAGGTTGGTAAGAGTACCGGTGGCCAGGTTGTAAAGCGCCAGGTTGTGCCAATAGTCGTGCTGCAACAGGTTGTTGCCAAGTGACAGCCGGTCCGTTGCAAACACAATCCATTTTCCATCGGGAGAATACTGCGGCTGAAAATCCGAATAGGCATCATTGGTGAGTTGCCTGACGATTTTGTTTTGCAGTATAAACGCATACAGGTCGCTCTGGCCTTCTACCAGGCCGTTAACGACGATCGTGCTTCCATCCGGCGACCAGGCGGGGTTGGAAAAACTGTTTACCCCGGGAATATCCAGCTGCTGTTCGATCCTGCCTTCCACGGTTGCAATCAGCAGGCGATTGCGCCCTTCGGCAAATGCAACAAATGCCAGTTGATGGCTGTCCGGCGACCAGGTGATCGATGACTCGAAGGAGCTGTATTGGTCCACATGCGAGTTGAACGAATTGCGTGTGATTCGTTTCAGAATTTTACCTGTTTGTGCGTCGGCAAGGAAGAGGTCCATGGAAAACAAATTCTTCTCCGACCAAAAGGCCATGTGCTTTCCATCGGGACTGATAGAAGGAACAAGATTGAGCCGCCCACCCTCGCTCTTACTCACCAGGCGCTGGCCCGGGGGCGTAGCGGACGTTTTTGCCCGGTAAGGTTCATACGCTGCACGAATGGCCTCCTGCCAATGCCGGCTGAATTCTTTTTCGTCCATTTTCAATACCCGTTTCAGGGCTTCGTTGTAGCCCCTTCGTGCCGTTTCCATAAACACGCGTTTGACAACTTCATCACCAAAACGGCCGGTTACATAAGCCCAAAACGCTTCGCCCCAGCGATAAGGAAAATAAAGGTCGGGGCGGTTGGTCAGGTCTTTCAATGTGGGCAGCTTATCGGCCGCCACACCGCTTCGCAACCACATCGCCGTGTTGGCATCGCGATAGCCTGTAGAAACATATTCGGCCATGCCTTCCACCATCCAGAGCGGCAGGTTGTTCAGTGCATTCAGTGTGAGTGAATCTTTTACGAGATGGTATTGAAACGCATGCACCAGCTCGTGCCCCAGCACATGATCGGTTTGTGCGTTGGTTTCCATAAACGGCATCACTACACGGTTCTTTAACCCTTCGGTCACACCGCCTGTGCCCACGTCGATCTGTCCTTCAATGGCACGTGTTTGCTGAAAATGCGCATGGCTGTTGTAAACGATCAGGGGGTTACGTTCTTTAAACGTATCCTGTAAAAGGCGTCGATGCATACTGTACCACTGCTCTGTACGTTCGGTGAAGCGGTTCCGCTTTTCCCTATCCTGCAGGTAGGTGTAGATTTCAAAATGCGGTGTTTGCAACACACGGAAATCAAAATTCTGGTAGAGGACTTTGTTTCGTCCGAAGTATTGTGCAAAAGAGGATTGGTGTTGAAAAAAGAGAAGGATCAACAGAAAAAAGAGACCAATTTTCAGGTGCGTTGTCATGCGAATTCTGGTTAGCGGGTTTCACTTCGTCGCTATAAATGCAAATAATAAACCAGTACGCTGTTCCGAATGTCAAAAACACGGCCTTACGCCTGCAGCACATCTGGCTGCCGGCGGCCTAAACACGGTCCCAAAAAAATATTAGCCATGAAATCTGCCGGTTGTGGCCGATGAAATTGCTAGTCGGCAGATGATGTTTGCCCGGTTTGTTTTTTGGGCAGGACCAGCACAAACCGGGTGCCCTCTCCTTCTACGCTGTTGGCGGCGATCAGGCCATTGTGCCGTTCGACAATTTTCTTTGTAATGGATAAACCGATGCCCGTTCCCTCGTATTTCTCCCGTGAGTGCAGGCGCTGGAAAATGGTAAAAATTTTCTCGGCATACTGGTTGTCGAAGCCAATGCCGTTATCGGTGATCCAGAGGCGCACATAAGGCCCGTTTTCCGAAGGCGGCGCATCGATATCCAGTGTATCCACACTTTCGGCGAAAATGCGGATCTGTGGCTGGCAATCCTGCTTTGAAAATTTCAGCGCATTGCTCACCAGGTTTTGCAATACCTGCCGGATTTGACCCGGGATCACTTCTGCCTGCGGCAACGTATCCACTTCGATAATGGCCTGCTTTTCACGGATGGCAATTTCAAGATCGCTCAGCACTTCTTCCGCCACCAGATTCAAATCGGTGAGTTCGAATTCCGCATTGACAGAAAGGCGGGTAAAGTCGAGCAGGTCGTTGATCAGCCTTGTCATCCGTGCCGAAGACGTAATGATGCGTTGCATATACTCGGCGGCCGCGTCGTTCCCCGTGAGGAAACGGTCTTTCAGCAGGTTGCCAAACATATGAATCTTGCGCAGCGGCTCTTTCAGGTCATGGCTGGCTACGGAGGCAAACTGCAGCAATTCCGTATTGCTGGCTTCCAGTTCTGCATTGGCTTTCTGCAGTTCACCGGTGCGTTCGCGGACCTTTTGCTCCAAAATGTCGGCCGCCATTTTCTGGTCGTGGATATCGGTGCAGGTGCCGAACCATTTCAGGATTTTTCCATTTTCGTCACGCATGGGCAGTGCTCTTGCCAGGAACCAGCGGAACTGCCCGTCGTGGCGGCGCATGCGGTACTCGGTTTCATACACTTCACCGGTCTGCAGCGAATGCTGCCATACTTTCCAGGTGCGTTCGTAGTCGTCGGGGTGCAGTACCAGCGACCAGCCTTTGTTTTTTGTCTGTTCGAAATTCAGCCCCGTGTAATCGTACCACTGCTTGTTGTAAAAATCGTGGTAGCCGTCGGGACGAGTGGCCCACACCATCTGCGGCATAAAATCCGTCACGAATTCGAACTCCTGGATCAGCGCCTCCAGTTCGTCATTTTTGCCCTGCAGCAGTTGCGATGCCCTTTCCGTTTCTGTAATATCCATCATGGCACCAACCATGCGGTAAGGCGTGCCATTGCTGTCGACAAGGACGGTTCCCTTATCCATGATCACAGCATAGGAACCGTCGGCTTTTTGCAAACGAAAACGGGCCATCCAATCCTTTACGCCGTTATTGATTGCGTTTTGCAAGGACTGGTTCACCGCTTCCCGGTCATCGGGATGAATGCGGGTGAGCCAGAAAGAACTGTTGTTGACCGCTTCGGCATCCTCGAAACCAAATCGGCTGTAGAAGCTGTCGCTCCACCACACTTTATTTTGCACCAGGTCCCAGTCCCAGATTGCATCCGAGGTAGCATTGGCAATCAGGCGGAAACGTTCCTCGCTTTCCGATAATTCGAATGTCCGCTCCCGCACTTTTTCTTCAAGTTCCACATTCAGCCTGCGGTAGTTTTCTTTTGCTTTCAGCAACTCGTGGTAGTTGCGGCGGAACTTTTCTTCGGCAAGTTTCTTTTCATTGATGTTGGTAAGGCTCATCGCAATGCCGTCGCCCATTTTGGTGGCAATCGTAAAAAACCATTCTTCCTGGCCATTCTTTGTCGGCAGCAAGATCTCCGCCTGCAAGGGCCGCTCCGTTTCCACGATGGACACCATTTGCTCAAACGAAATGCGTTTCAGCAGGTCTGGATAAATTTCCCTGATGTTTTTTCCTTTGTAGCCTTTTTCTTCCTTTCCCAACAAGGCTTCGGCGGCATAATTGGCCCGGAGAATTGTAAAGCCATTTATCTGCTCTTCTTTCCGCGATGCATCGAAGGCAAGGATGGCATTGGGCGATGCATTGAAAACGCCCTTTAGGATGTTGTCGCGTTGCTTTAGGTTCGAAATATCGATGAACGAAATCACGACGCCATCAGTGGTTCTGTCCTGGCGCAGGTAAGGCAAAATGCGCATGAGCGATGTACGTCCATTCCCCAGTTGCACTTCTTTTTCCAGCACAGAGCTTTTCTTCATCACCTCCAGGATATCGCTGTACAAATTGTAATCGCGAATATTGGTGGAGATGTGTTCGATGGGACGGCCGATGTCCGTTTCAATCAGGTTGATCATCTGCACCGCCGACGGGTTGAACTTGCGGATCCGCAGGTTTCGGTCGACAAAGACCTGTGCAATTTCGGTGCTCCGGAAATAGTTGTTCAGGTCATCATTCAGCTCCACCAACTCTTTGATGCGCAACTGGTGCTCCGTATTGAGGGTATGAAGCTCCTCGTTCAGGGATTGCAGCTCTTCGTTGCTCGACTGCAGTTCTTCATTGGCGGAAAGCAATTCCTCATTGCTCGACTGCAATTCTTCGTTGGCCGTCTCCAGGCTTTCGATGGCCATCTGCAGGTTGTTCCGCGTCTCCTTCAGCTCATCTTCCAGCTCGGAAATGTAGGCGGCCGTTTCGGAGGTGGGATGCTGCGGGTATTCGTGCACCGTTTTGGTCAGCGTCTCTTGATTGTCCGAGAAGCTCACCATGATGTAGCCGTCGCGGCCAGCGGCTTTAATAAAAATATTGACTCCGCGGTCGCCTTCGTCGCCACGAATCCGCACATTGTGCAAGCTTATTTTTTCTCCATCTTTTGTCACACGACGAAGTGCCGTATTCAAGGCCGCCGACACTTCGGGGCGCACCATCTTCAGCAACTGGAGGTTGATGGATTTCGACGGCAGCGATAAATATTTTTTGTAGTCGCCAACGGCTTCCCGCACATCAAAATTCCTGTCGATATAAACGGCAGCAAAACCATACTCCTCGGTCAGCAGCGATTTAAAATCTTCGGCCAGTTCTTTCGCCAGCGTATTTTCCTTTCCTCCGACAAACCGCAGCTCCCGCTGGCTTTTGTAGGCCTGCGTGGACGGGAACCGCTCCGGGTTATACGCCAGATCGTTCCCTGTTTTGCGGTAGATCTTCCACTTGCTGTTAATCTCCTGGAAACTATCCCTCGCGGAGGCAGGGATTTCGCTGGGTCCGAGGAAAAGATAACCGCCGGTATTGAGCGAGAACTGCAGGGTTGAACAAACTTTGCGCTGCAAAATATTGTTCATGTAGATCAGCATGTTCCGGCAGGTAATGAGGTCGTTTTTGATAAAGGGCGGGTCCTTGAGGATGTTGTGGCGGGCAAAGACGATTTGTTTGCGTAGGGCTGGAATGACGGTAACCGTACCGTCCTGCTGCGTGAAATACCGGCGCACCAGGTGCTCATCCAGTTCGGCCACGCTTTGCGCCGGGTAGGTGCCTTTAGAAGCAAATTCTATGGCATCGATGTCGATATCGGTAGCAAAGACTTTTATCTCGATATCCTTTTCACTGCTTTGCACGATCTCGTTGAGCAGAATGGCAATCGAGTACGCTTCTTCACCGGTGCTGCAGGCTGTGCCCCACACTTTGATGATATCTCCGTCCTTTTTCGACTGTACGATTTCATTCAACACGTCGTTGCGCAGGCTGTCGAAGGCAGCTTTGTCGCGAAAAAATTTGGTTACGCCGATCAAAAATTCCTTTCCCAGCAGCTTGCACTCTTCCGAAGAGGTGCGTAGAAATTCCAGATAGTCGGTGAACTTGCGGTATCCCAACTGGGTCATGCGCCGGCCGATACGGCGGAGGATCGTTGGTGTTTTGTAATTGGTAAAATCGTAGGTGCAACTTTTTTCAATCAGCTTCAGCACCTCCGGGAGGTAAGATTCGTCGGGTCGCCCATCCGTTGTCAGGCGCACCGGCCGTTCCTTGATATAGTTGAATATTTCCTCCGGCATCAACTCCGGCGAAAGAATGTAATCGGCAAATCCCGATGCGATGGCGCTGTTGGGCATTCCGTCGAATTTTGCGGAGATCGGGTCCTGCACCAACACCATACCCCCGGCATGCTGGATCGTTTGAATGCCTTTGGATCCATCCGTGCCCGTGCCCGAAAGGATGACGGCGATGGCTTTGTTACCCTGGTCTTCCGCCAGGGATTTTAAAAACGTATCGATGGCCGTATTGGGTGCCTTTTCAATTTTCTTTTCCGTCAATTGTAAATCGCCATTACGGATGGTGAGCAGCTTGTCGTTTGGAATGACGTAGACGCAATTTTTTTCGACCGGCATGTTGTGTGCGGCCTCCCGCACTTTCATGAATGTATGCTTCGAAATCAGCTCTACCAACAGGCTTTTGTAGTCCGGCGACAGGTGCTGAATGATGATGAAAGAGAGGTTGCCGTTCGACGGCATGTTGTCGAAAAATTCCTGGATCGCTTCGAGGCCACCAGCCGATGCGCCAATGGCCACTACGAAATGGTCATTGGCAGAAAGAGATGTATTCCTGGATTTCGCTTCGGGTGATGATACCACGGGAAAGAATTAAATCAGTAAATTATAAAACTATCCAAAATATTTTTTGTTAAGCCTGCTCTCCACAAGAAAATTTCGCAGTCCTTCGGCGATTTCAAGTGTTTCCTTTTTCCACGGTTGCGCAGTTGCTTTCACGGTTTGTTTCCAAATCCCGAAAGAAGCCCGGGGATGGTACTTTTTGCCATCGCTTTCAAACTGGAGCACTTCGTTTGGATTGCCGCCCCAGTCAATCTTCTGTACGGCTTCGCCACGGAAGGCCAGTAAAAAGTCACCTTTTTCCGGCTCGATAGGCAAAGCCAGCAACCCGCTGCCGCTGCCCGCATAGGTTTCCGCCGCTTCGTATACGGCGGGTAGTGAGGTCTGGTGATACAGGCCGGTGATGTTATTGGCCTGCAGCCAAAAGACCAGGTCTTCCAGTTCCTGCAAACCGGGTGTGGCGCCGGCGGTTTCCACCGACTGGTTGCTCACAATAGCTACGCCATCGGCGTCGAGTAACTGACGGACGGTTTCCTTTTCTTTTCCGAGAACACCTTCCGTCAAAACCGCACCGATCACTTTTGTTTGCAAGTCCTGCTTGTGCGATTTATATTGAAAGCTGTCACGGTTTTGCACAGCCGAGATCTTGGTCGTAATGACATCGGAAAGCAATTCAAATACTGAACACATTTCGTACGACAAATATTTTGGCTCGCGGTGGTGACAGGAAATGAGTCCCCACAATTCACCATCCTTTAAAATGCGGGTCGACATCGACGCACACACCTTCATGTTCCGCAAATATTCCAGGTGCACCTGTGCCACGCTGCGAAGGTTGCAAAAGGTCAGGTCAGTGAAGCCATTGGTCAGCGGGTTGAGAATCGGGTACAGGCGTACGCCTTCGTACTCCGTGGTAGGGATCAGTCGGTAAGGCGACCGCTTGTACATGTCACGGGCCTGCTTTGGAATGTCCGACGCAGGAAACTTGAGCCCTAGATAGCTTTCCATTTCGGGTTCCCTTTCCTCGGCAACTACATCACCGTTCCAGCCTTTGTCGAAACAGTAGACCATCACCTTGTCGAATCCGGATACTGCTTTCAGTTCTTTTGCCACCACCTTGCAGGTTTCTTCGGTGGTCGTCGTTGAGTCGATCGACGCCATCACTTTTTTGACATCCTGGTAAATGGTGACAAACGATGTATTGGCGCCTTCTTCGTGGGGTGTTTTTTCGATCTCAAGGAGATAAAACAATTCCTGCTGTTCTACCAACGAAAGGAATAACTGGTTGTTGACCCGGAAAAGAAAGGGCAGCTTACCAGAGACGGTTCCCTGGAAAAGATGGGCGAACTGCGTTGATTCGGCATCGGAAAGGAAATCATTCCATTTCCTTTTCACGATTTCGTCGGCCGGTTGTCCAAAGACAGAGTCGGCATTTTCACTTGCCTGCAAAATGGAGAGGTCGTCCTTTTTGATCACCAGCAAAACGCCGTGCGGCTGTATTAGGTTTGTTTGGTTCAACGGCACCTTGCCGCAGAACTCCGCGTCGAAATTCCGGATCTTACTCATGCGAAAAACAGTGCTGCATCCAGCGTTTGAGATAAAGAAATGTTTCATTGGCGCCATGCACGACGTCACCCGCGTTTTCCTGCCGGTTGAGAACGTCCAGGAATGTTTTCCATTTATTCCCCGTGTCTTCACCATAACCGGAGAAAAACGTCAGGGCATTTTCACATGTGGAAAACGCAGCATTTTTCAGCAACATTTTGGCGATCATTTTCCCGCCAAGCGTTGAACCTTCCAGCACATACAATGCACCAAAAGCCTGGGCTGTATTCTGAAGACGGGGAAGATGCGTGCAAGACTGCCATGCTATTTCGCTGTCGCCAATTGCGTTCAGATCGTTGCGGATCGCGGCCGCTTTTCTCCGGTCTGCAATGTCGGGGAGTTCCTCCTTCGTAATATACTGGTGAATGAGGTTTTCCAGTGGCTGGAAGTAGCCATAAAACATTTTCAGGATGCTGCCGTAATCGCCGGGATTTTTGATGGTTGTCAGTTGCGGTAGGAGCAGTTGCTCAACCTCTTCGTGCAACGTCCGGGTGGTTTCTTTTATCACCGCAGCTATCTGCGGCAAACTCATGGTTAGGGACATTGGGTAAAATTAAGGGCCGGCGGCTAATTAGCGTAAAGTTTCTCCGCTTAACGATCCCTTCTGTTATCTTTGGCCGCATCGAAAGTGAGTTTAATCAACGAATGCTATGCTACCCATCCTCGAAGAGCTAAACCAGCGATTGCAAAAAGTGCATGAAGGCGGCGGACCCAAGGCAAATGCCAAACAAAAGGAAAAAGGCAAACTCACCGCCCGTGAACGAATCCAGTACCTGATCGATCCCGCTTCAACCTTTATGGAGATCGGCGCATTTGCCGGTTGGGAAATGTACGAGGAGCAAGGCGGATGCCCTGCCGGCGGTACGGTTGCCGGCCTTGGTTATGTCAGCGGCCGGCAATGTGTCATTGTCGCCAATGATCAAACGGTAAAGGCCGGTGCCTGGTTTCCGATTACAGGCAAGAAAAATCTCCGCATGCAGGAAATTGCCTTGCAAAACAACCTTCCGATTATTTACCTGGTGGACAGTGCCGGTGTATTTCTGCCCATGCAGGACGAAATCTTTCCCGATAAAGAACATTTCGGCCGCATTTTTTACAACAATGCACAGATGAGCGCCAAAGGCATCGTGCAGATTGCGGCGGTAATGGGGGCCTGTGTGGCTGGTGGTGCCTACCTCCCCATCATGAGCGATGAAACCCTGATCGTGGAAGGCCAGGGTTCCATTTTCCTGGCAGGCCCTTACCTGGTGAAAGCAGCCATCGGCGAAGACATCGACATGGAAACACTAGGTGGCGCAGAAACGCATACCGAGATCTCCGGCATTGCCGATTACAAATGCAAAACCGAGCAGGAATGCCTCGACCAGATCAAACGCATCGTTGATAAAATGGGGGAAAAAGAAAAGGCCGGTTTCGACCGAATCGAACCGCAGGCGCCTGCAAAAAATGCTGCTGAACTGCTGACGATTTTTCCAATGGAAGGTGCCAGGCCTTACGATATGCTGGAGGTCATCGAACGCATCGTGGACCAGTCCTCTTTTGATCAATACAAAGAAGAGTATGGCAAAACCATTCTTTGCGGCTATGCACGCATCGACGGTTGGGCCGTGGGCATTGTGGCCAACCAGCGCAAGATCGTCAAAACAAAAAAAGGCGAGATGCAGATGGGAGGGGTCATTTACAACGACAGCGCCGACAAGGCCGCACGCTTCATTCTCAATTGCAACCAAAAGAAAATTCCGCTGGTTTTTTTGCAGGACGTGACGGGCTTTATGGTGGGCAGCCGCAGCGAGCATGCGGGCATCATCAAAGACGGCGCAAAAATGGTGAATGCCGTTGCCAATTCGGTCGTGCCGAAGATCACCATCGTTGTTGGCAACAGCTACGGCGCCGGCAATTATGCCATGTGCGGAAAGGCTTATGATCCCCGGTTTATTTATGCCTGGCCAACGGCCAAGATCGCGGTGATGGGTGGCGAGCAGGCGGCCAAAACGTTGCTGCAAATCCAGGTTGCAGCACTGAAAGCAAAAGGCCAGACGATTACGCCGGAAGATGAAGCTGCACTGCTCAACAAGATCAAAGACCGGTACGAAAAACAAACAACACCCTATTATGCCGCGGCCCGGTTGTGGGTTGACGAGATCATCGATCCAGTGGACACACGGAAAGTGATTTCGGAAGCCATCCATGCCGCCAATCACCAGCCGGTGATGGCAGAATTCAAAACCGGCGTCTTCCAGGTGTAGGCACCCATGTAGTGAAAAGAAAAGATTGGATGGCCGTCAACGGTAAGTTGAATTTCTTTTCCCGGTAAAAGATTGCCCGTTTCGCTATTGTGCAAGGAGGTTTTGCAAGAAGCTAAGCTTTTTGCCTGATCCTTTGCGGAAGACGACCTACCGATTATTTCCTATTTTGTAGCCGTGAAAAAACTGTCTTTTGTTTTCCTGGCCGCCTGCCTGTCCTCCCTCTCCTATGCGCAAACATCCTGGCAGCAGCAAATCGCTTACACCATTGATGTTTCGCTGAACGAAAAAGAAAAATCGCTGGATGCATTTGAAAAACTGGTCTATACAAACAATTCACCGGACACCCTGCATTTCATCTGGTTTCACCTGTGGCCGAATGCCTATAAAAACGACCGTACCGCGTTTAGCGATCAATTGCTGGAAAACGGTAATACCCGGTTTTATTTTGAAAACAAAGACGAGCGGGGCTACATCAACCGGCTGACCTTTAAAGTCGACGGCGCCACGGCAAAAACCGAAGACCACCCGCAACACATCGATATCATCAAACTGATTCTTCCCAGGCCCCTGCCGCCAAATGGAAGCATCGCCATCACAACGCCGTTTCATGTCAAGCTGCCGTTTGACGTTTCCCGTGGCGGATACGACGGCCAAAGCATCCAGGCAACGCAATGGTACCCCAAGCCGGCCGTGTATGATAAAAATGGCTGGCACGAAATGCCCTACCTGGACCAGGGAGAATTTTACAGTGAATTTGGCTCGTACGATGTTCGCATCACTGTTCCAAAGAACTACGTCGTTGCCGCCACGGGAGAGTTGCAAAATGCCGCTGAAAAAGAATGGCTGAAAAGCCGCACCGACGAATTGGTGCCTGAAGTGCCAAAGCCTCTAAAGCAACCGATCAACCGAAAAAACACCCGCACAAAGAATAGCAGCCCACGCAAATCATCTCCGGCACCGGAGCTTACACAGAGCACAAAGACTCTCCGGTACATGCAAGACAATGTTCACGACTTTGCCTGGTTTGCCGATAAAAATTTTCTCGTTAACAGTGATACGCTTTTATTGCCTTCGGGCCACGTGGTCAATGTCTCGTCTTTTTACACCCGGAAAGAAAAAGCCCTCTGGCAGCAAAGCATTGCGTCGGCCAAAGAGGCTCTCCGTTTTTATTCCGCCGAAGTAGGCGACTATCCGTACAATGTAGCAACGGTTGTGCAGGGACCGGCCAGTTTTGGCGGCGGGATGGAGTATCCTACTATCACGCTTATTTCTCCCCTACAGGACACCCAGGAACTGGACGCCACCATTGCCCACGAATTGGGCCACAACTGGTTCTACGGCATGCTCGCCAGCAACGAACGCAAACACCCCTGGATGGACGAAGGCATGAATTCGTTTTACGAAAACAAGTACATCGAACGGAAATATGGCAGGCAGGAACAATGGGAAGAATGGTACTTCCAGTACAAAGCCACAAGAAAAACTGACCAGCCCATTGCCACGTCTTCGGAAGACTTCAGCGCAACGAATTATGGGTTGTCGGCCTACCACAAAACAGCCGAATGGATGAGGGAACTGGAAAAGGAACTGGGGTCGGAAGCGTTTCGCCAAATGATGCGCCGATATTTCGAAACATGGAAAATGAAACACCCGCAGCCGGAAGATTTTGCGGAAGTTGCACGTGGCTACTTGGGCAGCAAAACGCCGCAGCTATTTGCACAACTTTCCGCCAAAGGAATTCTTCCAACCAATCAGTGGAAAGGGAAGACGCTTCTTACGCCGTTTCAAAAAAATGCGATCAGGAATTACATGCAATCGCCAACCAGGACGCTTTTGTTTCTTTCGCCTGTTGCGGGGTACAATGTATACGACCGGTTAATGCCTGGTGCCATTTTTACCAATTACGCCTCGCCGACCGCTCGGCTGACCTTCCTGGCAATACCGCTTTATGCCACCGGCAGCAAAAGCCTAACCGGCCTGGCAAAAATCAATTATGCACGCTATTCGGAAGGCGCTATTCGCAAGACCGATTTTTTCTTCAACGCGTCGAGCTTTCACATGGACGACTTTAGGGATCAGACAAACGAAACGGATCTCCGGATGCGTTTTACCAGGCTGGTACCGGGGTTCCGACTCACACTCCGGGAAAAAAATCCCCGCAGTACCGCCAGCCGGTTTCTTCAATGGAAAACCTTTTTGATCGGTGAACAATCACTAAAAGTTGGTGTCGATAGTATTTTTCGGCCGGCCGACACGACGGTTGTCTACCGGTACAGCACACCGCGAAGCAGCCGGTATCTCAACCAACTGCAATTGGGCTATCAAAATACCCGTGTCCTCTACCCGTTTGACCTGACCTTGCAGGCAGAGCAGGCGCAGGATTTTGTCCGCACAACATTTACAGGCAATTATTTTTTCAACTACGCAAAAGGTGGGGGCTTGTCGGTGCGGCTGTTTGCAGGCAAGTTCAGCTACCTCCATGGCAAGACCATCCAAAAGCAGTTTAACAACGACCGGTATGCACTTAACCTTACGGGTCCAAACGGGTACGAGGACTACACCTACAGTGATTATTTTTTGGGCCGCAATCGCTTCGATGGCTTGCCAAGTCAGCAGCTCATGATCCGGGACGGGGCTTTTAAAGTCCGGACCGATTTACTGGCCAACAAGGTTGGAAAAACCGATAACTGGCTGGCAGCGGTCAACTTTGTTACCACGGTGCCGGCGAAGCTCAATCCCCTTTCCGTATTGCCTGTTCAAATTCCACTACGCATTTTTGCGGATGTTGGCACCTATGCCGAAGCCTGGGACAGGGCCAATGATGCTGACCGTTTTCTTTTCGACGCAGGCCTGCAGGTATCCCTGCTGCACGAAACAGTCAACCTCTATGTTCCGCTTTTATACAGCCGTGTGTACAGCACCTATTTCAAATCGACCATTACCCACAATCGTTTTTTAAAAACCATTTCATTCAGCATCGACATCAACAACAAAACACTGAAGAAGCTAAAACAGGAAGGTGATTTCTGATGACAGGAGCAGGACAGATACGGTATATCAAACAGCGGGAGATTGACCTTTCGAAATGGGACAATTGCATCAGCCGGTCGGGTAATGGGCTGGTCTACGCATACAGTTTTTACCTCGATGCGATGGCCGGCAATTGGGACGCACTGGTCCGGAACGATTACGAAACCGTAATGCCCCTGCCCTGGCGAAAAAAATGGGGCATTGCCTATCTCTACCAGCCCTTCCTTACGGCACAACTGGGCGTTTTTGGCAACCGCCTTTCAGCAGACATAATTACCTCATTCATGGCAGCGATTCCAAGGAGCTTTCGATACTGGGATTTTTCGCTCAACCACCAGAACCTGTTTGCCGGTACCGGGTACCCATTGTACGAACGGATGAATTATGTACTTTCCCTCAACCGGCCGTATGAAGTCATTGAAAACGGCTACCGGGAAAACATCCGTCGCAACATAAAAAAAAGCCGCGACTACGGCTGTACAGTTGCCCGGAACGTTTCGCTTGATTCGATTTTCGAACTCACCCGTTTCCAGCCGGCAACGATCAGCGACCGGGAAGCGCAGTCGTTCAAAAACCTGTTTGCGCATTTGCATCAACAGGGAAAAGGTGAGACGTATGGCATCAGGGGAAAGGACGGAAACCTGCTGGCCTCTGCGGCGTTTTTGTTTTCACACCGGCGCGCCTACTATATCCTGGTGGGCAATCATCCGAACGGCCGCACCCTTGGAGCTTCACATGCACTCATCGACGCGTTTATTCAGGACCATGCAAACCGGGAATTGCTGCTCGATTTTGAAGGAAGCGATATCCGCAACCTTGCTTTCTTTTACAGCTCGTTTGGTGCCCGCGAAGAAAAATATGCGGCGGTTCGCCTGAACCGCCTGCCCTGGTGGGCAAAGTGGATGAAATGAGCTTGGCGTTTGAGGCTGCTGAGGCCGGAGAAAGTTTCCCCGGGCAGCCTGCACGTTTGTTTTTACTGCTTAAAAACGTCCGGGCATCGGTGCGCTTGATCCTGTAAGACCCACTGCTAAAACCACCCGTAAAAGGAAAAAAGAGAGCAGGTAAACAGGTACGCAAAACTTCAAACCCCAAACTCTCTCCTATCTTTGTTATCCTAAAAAAATCGGAAATATGATCAGACATGCAACAGCCGTATGGAACGGCTCCGGAAAAGAAGGCAACGGAAAGTTATCGACCCAAAGCACCGTTTTGAAGGACACCCAGTATTCGTACAACTCCCGTTTTGCGGAAGGCGTCGGCACCAATCCTGAAGAACTGGTAGCTGCCGCACACGCCGGCTGTTTTACCATGAAGCTGACGTTTGTCCTTGGTGAAGCAGGATTTACACCCGACAGCCTGGAAACCGAATGCCAGATCACCTTTGAAAATGGCACTGTTACCAAATCGCATTTGAAAGTCAACGGTCGCGTACCCGGCATCAGCCAGGAGAAATGGCAGGAAGCCGTAAAAAATGCCGAACAAAACTGCCCAATTTCCAAACTTTTGAAAGCAGAAATTTCTTCAGAAGCCACCCTATCATAATAAGCAGGAAAGCTGTTGAGATGGCGGACCGCTTCGGGTTCGCCATTTTTTTTGCCGCTCATGGAGACTGGAGCGCTTTTCAATAATTCCCGGGCTTGCTTTAACAACCTCTTGATCGGAAGTTGCGAATTTGTTCCTAATTTCCTTTAGTGAAATTACGCCTCCTCCTCACCCTTTTCGTGTGTCAATGTCTACTTGTGTCTGCGCAGGAAGTTGGCGGTTTTTGGAAAGGCACCCTCACATTTGCCGGCGGCTGTTTTGCACAAAACAATATCGAGTTACAGATTAAGATGGTGGGCGACGGACTCTACGGCGATTCCTATCATTACATGGACACCAAAAATTTCATCCGCAAAGAGATTAGCGGGTCCTATGATCCCGAAACAAAAAAATTACTCGTGCAGGAAGGCGCTGTCACCGAACAGGCACTGGTAGACCGCTGCAGCATTTGCGTCAAGCGGTTTAATCTTACTTACCATAAGGATGGAACAACCGAGTACCTGGAAGGCTATTGGACCGGTAAACTCCAAGGCACCAACATCGATTGCGGCACCGGTGGCACCATTACCCTTTCCCGGATTGTAACCCCAACATTTAAAGATGAAACCGTCCCCGTCATCCGGGTCGATACCGGTGAAGTAAAGCTTTCCTTTTATGACAACGGCACCATCGACGGCGACTCCATTACGGTAAAAGTGAACAAGCAGGTGGTTCTTTCTCACGAGAAACTGGGCGGCAAGCCGGTAACGACCACTGTCCGGATTACCCTGGAAACACCGGTGGTGGTGGTGGAAATGGTGGCCGATAATGAAGGCACGATTCCCCCAAATACAGCCTTGCTGATCGTGACGGCGCCCAATCTTTATCACCGGCTTTACATGAGTTCAACAAAAGAAAAAAGCGCAAAACTGCGCTTCGTCTATGATAAGGAGGCAGGCAAAAACCAGCCGGCCTTTGGCAAAAAATAGATCTACAGACCGGCGTAACCGCCACCATTTGTATCAATGGAATAATACGTCTTCACATACTTCGGCTGTGCGTCCACCGGAGTTTTTACTTCTTTTTCTTTACTGGTTGTCATTACCAATTTGATTTCACCCTTTGCAGGATTGACAACGTAGGCGGTACTGACAGTGGTTTGATTGGCGTTTTTAGTGGTCATTGCAAGAAAATTTGAAGGTTGAAGAACTGATTTCGACAACACAAACCTACGCCGGTTTTACGCCAACATATGCATAATTTCCACCAATTTATCCTACGAGAAAACTCTTATAAACCCGTTAAAAGCCTTGCCAGGACTGCGTTTCAACCATTCCGGAAAACGATCTCCAAGCCTTTCCGCCCATCAAAAAAAAATTGCATTTTTGCCTTTCTTTTTTTGCCCCGACACAGCCTTCTTGCAGACCGGCAATGTTCGATAGGCGGGGAAGGCGACTTCCCTGCCGGACTTCGTTTAGAAAAATCTCCTTGGTGTAAAGGGATAAAGCTTCGTTTTTACACCTCCTCAAGCGAAGCGATCAGTAGAAACAAAGCAACCAACAAACCGGTTGGACATCGTAGTAAAAATAGCCTGAAAACAGCCACAGGAAAGGGTTTTACCGAACCCGTCCTGGATTTTGCATTGTATTCTGCCGTGAAATTCAGCAATCGCCTGCAAACAGTTGTATGCTATCTTTAAGAAAAGCGGGAAAGCATATACGTGCTGCCGCATTTGATTGAAATTTTAAGAAAGTTCATATAGCAAGCAATCGTTAGATCAACCCGCTGTTTCCACAGTGGGTTTTTTTATTGCGCCGGCTTTGCAGCAGTTGAATAAGTATGAACGGAATTAAAACGAATTTGCCATCAGACCTGCGGTTTCAACTGCACACAACTCCAGGCGCAAAACGGCAATGCGAAGAAAACCAACAGCGCGGCCAACCAGCCGAGAAGCATACCGGAAATTATAGACCACAAAAGCAAATAAAAGGGATAGGCCAGGCACAGGATGCCCACCAGCGCACTATCGAAATGATCGTTGTTGAAATAAATTTTTGTCAGATGCTTGCCGGCAAAGTAAAGCGGCGCATGAAATAAAAAGCCTGCAGCCGCCGGGAGGGCCAACACGGTTTTTTTCCAGGCAGGCACGGGAATGGCCAGTTTCTGCGCCTGCGTTTTGTTATCGCAAAGCGCAATTTCATACACCTGCTTTTGCAATTCGGTGCGGAGTTGATCGTTGAAGGTGAGAAACATCCGTCCGTCTGTTTGGTGCAGCATGACGTCTTCGCTGTTGAGCGGCTGGCCAAAATTGACAAAAACATTCTTGCCAAAATTGCGAAAGGGATTGTAGTTGAGTCCAACCGGCAGCACGGTCAGCGGAAGGCCATCCTCCCAGCTTTTTGTTGCCAGCCGTGCCGTGCCTTTCCGCAGCGGTCGCAAATGCCATTCGTTGATGCAGCGTCCTTCGCTAAAAATAACAACGATCCCATTGCGCCGGAACACGTCGCGGCAGGCTTCGAACGTGGTGTAGTTGTGTTCCAGGTTTTCAACGCCCTCACTGGTCCGGTAGACCGGCAGAAGATTCATCCAGCGCAGAACGTTTCCATGCCACGTCTTCCGAAAGGCATCGCCCCGTGCAAGTGAGTACACATCTTCGTGAAAAAGCGATGTCAGGATCATGCCATCAAGAAAAGAATTGGGATGATTGCAGGCCAGCAGCAAGGGCCCTTTCGCCTTCAGCCATCCGGGCTTGTTCACAACGACCTTCCGGCAGTAAATCCGAAGGGCCAGCTTTGCATACGCCTTTAAAAGGGGGAACCACACGGAGCGGAAGATAAGAACTCTGACCGAACGTTTGTGGATTTCCGATCCAAGCCGATTCGCATCGTTGTCCACATTGCATGCGAGCAATTCCATCGCAAATTGAATTGCTCTGTAGCGCTGTTCGTTGTAACCTCTTAGCCATTTGTTTTGCAGGCCGAAGAAGATAAATTATCAACAACCTCCAAAGCGTTGTTGCAGTTGCTGGTAAATGGCGGTAAATTTAACCAGGCCTACCCGCAACCAACTCTCCCCAGACCCTTGGAATTCGGCTTCCTCCCTTTGAAGAAAAACAGCCCGGCGCAACCATTGGCGCCGAAACAAAAGCAACTCCATGAACCCATCCAAAACGACAGGAGAAAGCACCCAACCGGTAATGGTCGATACCAAAGGACGAAAAGTCTATGTGCTTTCGGACCTCCACATGGCAGCCGGCCTCAATACTGACGGCAATTACGAAGGCACCGAGAATTTTTATGCCGATCAGTCCTTTGTTCGCTTCCTCGACCATTTGCAACAGCAGGCAGACGGTAAAGGTGCACTGCTGGTCATCAACGGCGACTTCATCGACTTTTTGCGCATCTGCACAATTCCTGAAACACCTGATGATTTCCGTTGCTGGAAAGAAGTCCTGGAACAGGTGGGGATACAAAAAGAGCTAGCGGAGCTGGAAAGCTCCATTCTACCAAAGGAAAAAGAATTTGGGCTGAAGACCCACGATTACAAGTCGGTGTGGAAACTCTATTGCTGCATCCGCGGACACAAGGCTTTTTTTCGCCGGCTGGCCCGTTGGGTAGCAGACGGGAATGAATTGCTCGTCGTACAGGGCAATCATGACCTGGAATGGCACTGGCCCGCTGTACAGGCCTACCTGCGTGTGGCACTGGAAAGGTATTGCGTTGAAGGCGGAGCCGGTGAAACCGTCTGCCGTTCAATGAAAGCCCGCATTCGTTTTTTCGACGATAGCCTTGTGCTCGACGGAAGAGTGTACATCGAACATGGGCATCGTTACGAAAAAATCACCTTTCCCGTCGGCGGCCCGGTGCTCAACAACGGCACAGAACTGAATCTTCCTTTTGGCTCTTTCATCAACCGCTACCTGATCAACCAATTTGAACTTTCATATCCTTTCCTCGATAATGTAAGACCGACGCCCAACATCCTGAATGTACTGCTGAAAGAAAATTTTGGCAAGGCCCTGCGGGTAATTACCTGGGAGTTGCCGGCGGCATTGCGACGCATTCCGGGCCAGTATATCAAGTATTCGCTGCAGTATCTTGTTCCCTTATTGCTGTTGGTGTTGCTCCCGGTTGCGGCAGCAATCACGACGTATTTCCGCCTAAACAGAAGCAAGGGCCAAACGCTCCCCTTTGTCGAGGGTTTGACCATCGAGCACCTCCTCCTTTGTGCGTTGGTGTATTTCCTCACGCATTTACTGGGTCGGTTTTTTTTATCGCTGTTGCTGAAACGGGAGCCTCCTTTTTCCGAAGAAGCCAAACGGATTTTAAAAGACAACCCCACACTCGATGCCGTACTGTTTGGACACACCCACGATCCCGAACAAACGACCCCTTTCGCTGACGGCGAAAATGCCGGCACAAAAAAACAACGCTATTTCAATACCGGCACGTGGATACCGGTTTTTGAAACGTCTTCGGCCGACGTGCGTTTCGACAAAACCTACACGTTCATTACCATCGATCTGACCGAAAAAGACCCGTGCAAGGAACGGCTGCAACGGTGGAACGATGATGCTGGCCGCGTTGATCCCATGCTGTTAAACGACAAAAAGAAGAAAAAATGAAAAACACAATTTTACCCGCCGCCACGCTCCTTCTTGTTCTGTTTACCCAGTGCAATTTTCAAAAAATCGGTAGAGACACCGGGAAGGGCTTTAACGAAAACACGCAGTCGATTGCCAGTAACCTGATGGCCGGCGTTAACAAAGGGTTGAGTGATCCCGCTTTCAAACAGAACCTCTATCACCTGGTGGATTCCCTGGTAAGTACAGCCGGCTTCAGCGCCAACAGGTCGGCCCGGATGCTGGTCGATTCGCTGTTATCAGAAAAGCTGATTGCCTATACGGCAAGGATGGTGGAAGAAGCTACCGGCAAAAAATTACGTAGTAATGTGGACTCGATTACGACCGACCTGCAGGAATCGGTCGCCGGCATTCTGGGCCCGGGAAACCGGGAACGTGTACGCCTGCTCGTTGCCACGGCGCTGAACGAGGTCACAGGTGAGAAATTGCAACTGGCCGTTGCCCGCTTGCGCGACGAAATGACCGGATTGCCTTTGCGAAACAACGTCAGTGCCTTACGTGACAGCCTGCTGAACGATAAGACCAACGCCGCGATCAAAAGCATTGTCGATACCGCGATGGTGGCCATTGCCTACCGCATGAAGCACGACATCAATCCTTCACTGCAGGACAACCTTTCCTTCATTCAACGAAACGCCACGACGCTTTTAATTGTGCTGGGCGTGATCGCGGTCGTGATCATTGTCGTGATCTGGCGGCTGAAAGAAAAGTATGCGAAAATGACGTCAGTTCTTGCGTCGCAAATTCATGCCCTCCCCGACCAGCAGGCGTACGATACACTGACGTCCAACATCAAGGAAAAGGCCATTGTTGCCGGTGTGGAACCCGGTCTGCGAAAGGTGCTGGAAAAGAACGGGCTCCTGGGCAAAGAAAGCAGGGAGAACTGGCAGGCCAAGAAAGCCGCCATACTGCAGAATAAAAATTAAGCAGGAGATCCTGACTGAATTTGTTCCCCAAGAGCGGTGAATAAACCCCTAGTGCGTCACTACCGCTTTTGCAAACGCATCTGAACAGGACTTATAGCAGATAGCGACAGTCAGGTCAGTCAAAAGGAGAGCCGTTCAGTGCGAACGGCTCTCCTTTTTAAAGCGGTTGATCGAGGGCCTGCTGTCTCAGGCTAATCGCGGTGCATAAATTCCAAACGTCGACTTCCGGCCAAGCGCCTGGATGATCCATTGCGAAATGATGGGATAAAAACCATCGACGATGCTCATGACCACCAGGTAGGCATAAGGGTTTCGAATGCCCAGGTAACTGTCGCGGGCCCAGCTCCCCAGCACGGCATGTTCGGCCATCTTCACCAAAAACGAGGTAAAGGCGAAAAGAATAAACTGCTCCCACAACGGCCGTTCATGGGCACAGTAATATAACCAACCAAGACAAAGGCCAACCCATACACAGGAATGAAGCAGGTTATTCAGCCAGGGCAAAAACGTCATGACCCCGAGCCGGTAAAAGAGGTAATTGCCGGTGAACATGAGAAAGGCCCAGAGAATCACCAGGAAAAAATAGTTCGTCCGGTAATTCAGTTCGAGATGCGGCCGGGGATAGCGGATCAGCAGAAACATCAGGCCGTATAGCAATACCACTAGCGCATAATCGAGCAGCGAATTGTTGGCACCAAGGATGTCGTTCATAAAAAAGAGTTTTGGTTTCAGTGATTAATCTTTCACCGGTTCGCGTTCGGGTGTAATGACTTTTACACCACCGGCGCCGGCACCGGCGTTTTCGGCCACAAACGGCACGGCGTAGTCGGCAAAGGTCATCACCGTGATCTGCGGATTTACACCCACAGCCGTTGGGAAAACCGATGCATCGGCGATGAACAGGTTTTCGTATCCATACACTTTTAGCTGTTCGTCCACAACGCCAATACTCTTGTCGCGGCTGAGAATATTGCCTCCCTGCGGGTGCCCCGTACCAAGGGTAATGTCACTGTTGTCTTTGATGTCGTATTTCATCCGCTTCAGGTCTTCGCCCGTCGCATACTCGTGGTAACGGAAGGTGTTGGGCATGACCGCTTCCGCACCGGCTGCCAGGTATATTTCCCCGGCCAGTTGCAGCCCGTCCAGCAGGGTATCGAAGTCTTTTTGTGTTGGCTGGTAACGCACTTCTCTTGCCGTAAGGCCGGCGATGCGCACCTCCGCATTGGAGTCGCTGCCAACCAGTACACCGGTACAGGCCATGCGGTTGTAACGGTGCATATTCTTCCAGTGGTCTTCCCACCAGCCCGGCATGATGGTACTCTGGAACATCGGCGGGTTAAACCAGGTTTCGAAAATAAAACCGCGGCTGGGATCGACTTGCAGGTAATGCGAGATCTGCAGCCCCTTGTAGGAGTTGATGATCTGTCCTTTTGGAAAGACGGCCGTCATGGGTGAGCCAACGTTGAAGGAAAGGCGTTTGCCGGCCCGTCCTGCGGCGATTCCCGACCGCTGCAAAAGAATGCTCGAAGAAACAGCACCGGCCGCCACGACAAAGGTTTTGCCCCGCACGTCAATCTTTCTTCCGTTGCGGAACCGCCCGATGAGCGACGTAATTTTTCCCCCTCTTGCTTTCAGCCTGATCACTTCGCACCCGGCGATGATCCGGAACTTATCGGCGCCGGCAAGCTTTTGTGCCTGGGGAAGGATGTTGCTAAGCATCGACAGCTTTTTCCCCCACCGGCAACCGATATTGCAATAGCCGCAGCCCACACATTGCCGGATGTTGGCCGAAACCGAATTGGCAACATTGGGCGCCGCATCCAGCCCGAGATTGTGAATGCCTTCGATGAATTTTTTTCCGCCGGGGTTCAGGTATTCTTCCCGCGACATGGTGTTGGGTGTGTTGTCGATCCGGCTCACGCCGATCATTTCATTCACGTGCTGATTGCACTGTTTGTAACGCAAAAGGTCCAGCCCGGCATCGATGCCGCCGCGGTCATTCCAGCGGTCCAGCACACTATCCGGCGTATCAAAACAGACGGCGTTGTTCACCACACTGGAGCCACCCACGGCACTGCCCTGGATCACCTGGAACCGGAAGTCGGCCGCCAGCTGCAGGGCCCCATCGGCGTACAGGCGTGATACCATGTCGATTTCGTCTTCGTTGAACTGCGAGGGATCGGTGTGTTCGCCACGTTCGATCAGCAGCACCGGCACGTTTTGCTCAGCCAGTCCTTTCGCCATCACCGATGCCCCCGGCCCGGTACCAACGATCACGACGCCATCCCAGTCGAGGGTATCAGTTTCCACGTCCTTTTCTGCAAGCACTTGCAGGGGCTGATTGTTTTGGTATGGCAAATCTTCCAGCCGCTTTTTGGAGTCGGCCCGTTGCGAAAACGGCTCATAGCCGATAGAGGCATGCACCCGCGGGTCGTTGTAATATCCCATGAAGCAAAGCTGTTTTCCCATCCGGATCATGGCCTGCACCAACATGCGCAAAACGGGTGGCGCCATCCGCAGGGCCACGTCCTGGTAAAAATGCCGTTCAAGAAACGCTTTCCGGTCTTCCGGCCGCATGTACGACGTTGCCGGTTTCAGAAAGAAAAGCGGGTAAAGTTCAATTCCAACCAGCGACAGTTTGCTCACCCATTTTGTTTTGCCCAAAAAGGAACTCATGTAACGATCGACGTTCAGGGCCACTTCGCGATCCGTGATCAGCTCCTCGTCGCCCTCAATGAGTACATCCGAAAGAGCCTGCAAGGTGCGGAACTGCATAGGCGTAAAAAATTGCAGGCCGTACCGGGCTTTTTGCGCCTTGTTGTACAGGACGATCAGGATCCCGTTCAAGACCGCATCGAAAAGCGACGAATACAACAACATGGTTTTAATGGAAAGGGTGCTATTGCCCACCTGCATGACGTAGTTGTTTTTTGCAGTCAGGATCAGGATAACACCCGACACAACAGCCAGGCACATCACCACCATGATGGCTTCCACCGTCACAAGAAAGCGCCGCACGTCCCCGGCCGCCACAAAGCAAAGGGCGGCAAACAGTCCCATTTTAATCACGGAGTTGTTGGCAAAAGCCGGGTCGATAAGGAAAGGATAGGGTTTTAAAAAAGCGGGCAAAAGACCGATGGCCGGCAGCAGGTAAACCAGCACGCCGCCCACATAAATAAAAAACAGAAGTCGCAGGTAAGATTTCAGGTTTCGTTCCTGTGCGGTTAGCAGAAAGTGTTTTTGCGAAGCCATGAGCATGAATTGAAGTGTTTACAAAAGGCCTCAAGGGTGCGCCGGTTTTCACAAGGGATAGACAGATTAAATATAAATTTTATTCAGCGAAACGGCCATCCTTTACCGGAAGAAGTTTCGCACAACGCAGCTGTTAGGTTTTCGTCAAAATTTGTCCAACCTGACAACAATCACGTATAGTTTGAGCGAAAGGGTGCAGATTTGCCCGCTTTGGAGGATACCCACGCATGAGAGACATAGAAAACCTGGATGACATTCGCACATTTGTCGATGCCTTTTACGGGAAAGTGCGGAACGATAACCTGCTTTCGCCGGTGTTTGATTCAAAAATTCCTGCTGCAGCCTGGCCCGCTCACCTGCAACGGATGTATGCCTTCTGGAATGCCATCCTTTTTGCCGAACGGGGATTCGACGGCAATCCCATGCAAAAGCATTTGTCGCTGCCGATTGAAGAAAAGCATTTCTCGCAATGGCTGGCACTTTTCCGGGCAACCATCGACGAAAACTTCAGCGGGCCCAAAGCAGAAGAAGCAAAACAGCGGGCCCGGTCGATTGCGCAGATCATGAATTTTAAAATCGATTCGCTTCGTGCCTGATAAGGTGTGCCCTTTTTCTTTCTCAAATTATAGAACTCAGCAAGAGGACTGTTCAAAATCGGCCCTTGCCTTCTTGTGTAAACGGTAAACAAAGTTCCTGCTTTGCCTACGGAATAATTTTCGCTGCCTGACGTATTGATCGCAAAAACGAAAACGATGAAATACATTACAGCAAAAGATTCCGCTACAGGCGAAGACGTGCAGATTTCCTATAAAGATTACGGCAAGGGCCGGCCCGTCGTTCTCATTCACGGCTGGCCACTTAGTAAAGACATGTGGGAATACCAGATCGATGACCTCGTCAATGCCGGCCTGCGGGTGATTAAATACGACCGCCGTGGCTTTGGTAAAAGCGACAAACCCTGGGATGGTTATGACTACGACACGCTGACAGAAGACCTCCATGCTTTAATGGAGAGCCTGGATTTACGCAATGCCGTGCTTGTTGGCTTTTCCATGGGAGGCGGTGAAGTGGCACGTTACATTAGTCGCTACGGAACCGACCGGGTTTCCAAAATTGTTTTGGTCAGTTCCGTCTTGCCTTACCTGGCAAAAGCCAACGACAACCCGGACGGTGTGGACCAGTCGATCTTTGCAGAAATGATGGAGCAGATGACAGAAGACAGGATCGCCTTTTTGGATGATTTCGGCAAAAAATTCTTTGGGGTAACCCTGCTGAGCAAACCAGTCAGCGCACCCTTGCTGGACTACTACCGCAGCCTTGCCGCTGTTGCCTTGCCGAGGGCCACACAACAATGCGCCCTGTCGTTTGCCAATACCGATTTTCGGGCAGACGTGGAACGCATCACGCTTCCCACGCTGATCATTCATGGTGATGCCGACCAATCCGTGCCCATTGAAGCCAGCAGCCATCGCACGGCAGAAATGATTCCGAACGCCCAGTACAAGGTATATGAAGGCGCACCGCATGGACTGTTTTACACCCACCGCAAAAAATTGAACGAAGACCTGATTGCATTCAGTCTCGAAAACGCCAATGCGACAACCGGCGTAACACGGTCGCAAACCACTTCCCTGTAAAAACATAAAAAGCCCGGTAATCACACCGGGCTTTTTAATTATTCAAATCGTTTTTATTTTTTGATCATCGTGGAAGGAATTGGCGTTTCCTTTCCTTCGTTCTGCCAAACCAATTGCGAAATCCACCAACGGCCCTCGGCCTTCACCAAGGTAAAATAGTTGATACCGCGTTGCTCCACCTTCGCTCCCGGAGCAAAGCGGTATTGATAGGCCGACCGCACATGTGCCAAGTTGCCAAACTCGGTAACATCCCTGCCGAGTTCTTCCTCGTAAAAACCCTGTTGTAAAAAATGGGGCGCATTGTTGCGCTGGTATTCGGCCGGCGTAAACGAACGGAACACCGTCGTGCCATTGGGTCGCTGCATCGAGGCACCCATCCGTGCTTCGGGTAAAAACAAGCTGTAAAAACGTTGCCAGTTGCGGGCACCGGCCGGGCCGCTGATGACCTCGTACGTTGCTTTGAGCAAGGCGTCGATCGAGGCCACATCGGCTGAATTGGCTTCGTAGGTTGCTGCCAATTCCGGCTTGGCTGGTGTCAGCCAGGCTTTGCGCACCAGCTCCTGTTTTTTGGACGGTGACGGGATGAATTCCAGTTTATTTTTTTCCGTGGTTGTGACCATGGTTACCACTCCGCGCAAGGTCATCGGTTCTTCTTTTCCTTCGGCATTCAGTCGTCCCACTTTTACTTCGAAAGGCTCGCCTTCTTTCAGCACCTTGCGCAGGCTGTCTATCACAAGGCCAAAGTTGGTTGGGGTGATGGATGCCCCGTTGAACGCATATAAAACATCGCCGGTGTGATACCCCAATTTCTGTCCAAACTCATTCAGTTTCGAAGACTTGCCAACGACCAATTGTCCTTTGTCATTAACGTCGGCCGAGAAGCCACCGAAACTCATGGTTTTATTTTCCGATACGGGTGAGAATTTCACGCCGGCCAGGCCAAAGTAGTAGTCGTAGGGAATGGGCTCGCCGCCGTGTACATGCTTCAGTAAAAACGCCTTGATCTCCGGGTAGGTCAGTTTGCCGATTTCATCGAACAGGGAATCATCGTTGAAATAGCGCTCCTTGCCAAACCGGATGCCAAGATCGTAAGTAAGGTTGCGAAGACCGTAGTTTCCATCCGACAGGTGCAGCAGGTAGACGTCGAGCACCGCCGCAATAAGAGCGCCTTTTTCATACACGTTGTTGTATTCGTCCTTGTATTTACCGGCGCTTTCCTTGCTCATCGTGGTGAACGAAAGCGTGTCGTTGAATTGCGTTCGCGAATTTGTAATTTTTTCCGAAAGCTTGTCAAGGAATTGCTGCGGCGTGTTGAGACCGTATTTTACCTGTACGTGGTGAGCCGTGTATTCGGTAACGCCTTCGTAAAGCCAGAGGTGTTTGGACAACACAGCTTCATTAAAATTAAATTCTTTGACTTCCTTCGACGAGATGGTCAGCGGCGTAATGATGTGAAAAAATTCATGCGCAGCGATGTCGACGAGCCTGTCTTTCATCTGCGCCGGCTCTGCCTCGAAAAGGTAGTAAAACGAAGACGTGTTGTGTTCCAGTGCACCACCCAGTCCGTAAGGAAACGAGTGATTGGCAGCCCTGTCGCGGAAGTAAAAAAGAAAAGCGTAGCGATCCGTGGGCAATTTCCCACCGAGGTAATTTTTGGCGGCCAGCAGCAGGTCGTTCATCCAGCCGGCCATCTCTTTGGCGTGGAGCTTATGGTTGGGTGAAAATACCGAAACCAATACCTGCGCATTGCCAACCTGCACGGTCGCCGTATCGGGCCGGGTATACATGATTGGCGAGTCGTAAAGCTCGTCCAGGTTGTCTACGCGGAAGACATCCTGCGACGGCGTCGTGTGTTGCGGCACCAGCGCCGTAGCGCCATAAAACTGCGAGGGCTTTTGTACAGTGACCTCAAACGGCAATTTATTGAGTCCATCGATAAAGCCGAATACACCCGGTGTATGCAACACGTACACACTGTCTTTTTCAAAGTCGGTGGCGGCCATCGGGTACACGTTGTGTTTCTGGCGTGTATCGAAAATATCTTCAACTGTATAGCTAATCCTTGCCAGGGCTGCTGCGCCGCTGATCTTCCACTGGTTTTCGCCCTGTTTGGTTACGGCCAGCGCTTTACCCGCTTTGTCGAACGCTTTTACATTGCTGATAAATTTCCCGTAATCGCTGATGGCGTAGGTACCGGGAATGATCTTTGGGAAAGCAAAAACAGCCGTTGCGCCTTTTACCCGGGGCGTCAGCAACTCCACCTGTAATTTATCATCGGTCAGCTTGTTCAGATCGACGCTGTACCGGTAACTGTCCTGGGCATTAGCCAGGCCGGTAAAAAGCAGGAAAGGCACCAAAATGGCTCTGAAGAAAAATTGCGAAAACATTGTGCAGATAAATTTGTGCAAACTTAACAGCATCGAACTGTTTTCCGGCTTCGCTGAAACGAAGAGGTTGCCGCTCATGGAATTTCACTGGCCTGATTCTGGTACAGGAAAAAAGAAAAGAATGGCCACAATTCAATTAACAGCCGACGGATTTAAAGAGAACATCTTTGATTACGCGAAAGAAGAAAACTGGAAATACAAGGGCACACTTCCGGCCATCATTGATTTTTATGCCGACTGGTGTGGGCCCTGCAAGGCCGTTGCCCCTGTACTGGAAGAGTTGTCGAAGGAATACGAAGGACGGGTACTAATTTACAAAATCGACACCGACAAGGAATCAGAATTATCCATGTTATTCGGAATCCAAAGTATTCCGACACTCCTGTTCATTCCCATGGAAGGTGCGCCGATGATGCAGAAAGGTGCGATACCAAAAAAGACGTTTCAACAGGTTATCGAAGAAAGACTCCTTACAACGGCAGGTAAAGAAAGCTAGTCGGCTTGTATATTGACGTCATCGGTACTTTCACCCGGTGACTCATGTTCGTCTTTCAGGATGATGCCGATGGTTTCGTCGCAGTTGGGACAATGAACTTCTTTGTTACCAACAACGCCGAAAAAGTCAATCACCACGGCATCATAGCCCTTTCCTTTCCACTGGCAATTAGGGCAATGGAGATCCTGCTCTTCAAACGTGGATTCTTTGTATTCCGGTAACATCAGTCGTTGTTTTTGGATGCGGCCTGTCGGCCTTCTTTCAATCCTTCTTCCCACTCCCTGCGGCGATCCTGCTCTTCCTTTGTATGGCTCGTGCGTTCGTCACCTGAATGGTTTTCATCCCTGCTTTCTTCATCCAAATAATTCATGTGTTTATCGCGGTTGGCTTCCGCCGGCACATCCAAATGCCTGTCAATGTTTTTGTCCATCATTTATTTTTTTCCGGTCACCAAATTTTTGAAACAATACAATACACGGTCAGTCCCCTACTGTATTGTACAACCATGAAAAAAAGAACCCAGCATCCGCCGGGTTCTTTTTTGTAAAACGAATTCTTATTGCTGTTCGTTATTCGTATTGTCTGTTGAAGGCTTTGACTTCACTTTCAACTGGCCATTCTTGGTCTTGATCTTGTCAATCGAGCCGTCGGCATGCTTCACTTTTACTTTTGTTTTTTCCTTGTTCGCATCGCTATTGTTCATGTTAGAGTCCGTGCTGCTGCTCATGGTTTCATTACCGGTTGAGGGCTGTGCATTCATGGAGCCACTGCTATCCATGGCTGCATTGTTCTGCATGGAGTTCATGCCGGTGCTGTCTTCTGTTCTCCAAACATCCGCTACGGTCGCACCGTTATCATCCAGGTATTGCATGTTCAATTGTCCATTCTGGATCAAACCTACCTGGTAAGCACTGTTACCGCTGTTGGTTTTTACCATACCAATTGAATACAGGTTGGTACCATACTTCTGGATTGCATTGTTAATGATGTTTTCCGGCACATAGGTATGAACAACCGGCAGTACCAGCGCATAACCATCACCGCGTTTGCTGTAATAGTATTGCCAGAGGCGGCCATTGCTCAAGTAATGCGTATGGAACCAGTCGCCGTATTGGTTCCAGCTAAACTGGTTGTTGGCTCCAGTTGGAAAATCCTGGTTGAAACGCATTTGAACATTGGCAGGCAGGTTGGCAACGGCCGTGCCACCATAAGCACTGTAAGAACCAGTTGAATTCAGGGCGCCATTGGCAGCTGTATTGTTCATGTTGCTGCTGTTGTTCAGATTTGCGTTGCCAGTGGGATACACACTGCCCATGTTCTGCCAGTTACCGTAGTTGTTCCAGCTATAAGCCGGTGCTGTTTCCGGAGTCCAGGAAGTGCTGGCACTAACGCCGTTCCAGTTGCCTGTTGCAGAAGGCGCCCCTGTGGGCCGGACAGTGTCAGTGGCCATGCTGCTCGTTGTTGTAGATGGATCAGTGGGTGTTGAAGTCGGTTGTGTAGTTGTCGGCTGCGTTGTTGTCGGAGCCGTAGTGGGATTTGTTGTGCTTTGATTTGTCGGATTGGTCTGCGTGTTTTGCGCAAACACCGACATAGTACCTCCTACCAGGAGCATCGCCAGAAACGTCTTTTTCATATTTCGTGTTTTTTTGTTAGCAATGAAAAAATTTCACGTTCTCCAATGCAACTAGTATGCCCACAAATGCCAGAAGTCGATTTGTATAGAAAATTTTTTTTAGAAAAATTAACTGCAATTTGTTCAGGTCGCTGTCGTTCTGTGGCGGTTTTCCGACTGCCGGTTTGTTTCGCAGGTGACTGAAAAACAAGCGAAAAAGCCCTTTTGCTGTCAATGTGGCAATTACCTTTACACTGGAACAGGCATTGATAGTGGAAAGGCTGTTCAAAAATCATTTTTACAAATAATCTATTATGGTACAGGAAAAAGGAACGATATCCATTCACACGGAGAATATTTTTCCCATCATTAAAAAATTTCTTTACTCCGATCACGAGATTTTTTTGCGGGAACTGGTAAGCAATGCCGTTGATGCCACGCAAAAAGTAAAGCGTCTCTCTTCTCTCGGGCAATACAACAAGGAGCTGGGAAACCTGCAGATTGAAATTTCGCTGGACGAAACAGCCAAAACCATCACGG
Source organism: Flavisolibacter nicotianae (assembly GCF_003628535.1). Taxonomy (GTDB): domain Bacteria; phylum Bacteroidota; class Bacteroidia; order Chitinophagales; family Chitinophagaceae; genus Flavisolibacter; species Flavisolibacter nicotianae. The sequence goes on along the minus strand of NZ_RBCI01000003.1, from coordinate 643,452 downwards.
TGTCTGACCGTGGAATTGGAATGACAGCCGAAGAGATCAAAAAGTACATCAACCAGATTGCGTTTTCCGGCGCGACGGAGTTCATGGAAAAATTCAAGGAAGCCAAAGACGCCAATGAGATCATCGGCCGTTTTGGTCTTGGTTTTTATTCCGCTTTTATGGTAGCGGATAAAGTGGAGATCCAAACCCTCTCCTACCAGGAAGGCGCCGAGCCGGCCCGCTGGGTTTGCGATGGCAGCACCGAGTTTGAGATTACCGAGGGCAACAGAACAGAAAGGGGCACCGATGTCATCCTGTACATCAATAGCGAAAACGAAGAGTTCCTCGACAAATGGAAGCTGCAGGGCATCCTCGAGAAATACTGCAAGTTCATGCCTGTGCCCATCAAGTTCGGCACCAAGACAGAACACGAAGAAGATGGCGTAGACGAAGAAGGAAAGACGAAGTTCAGGGATGTGGAAGTGGACAACATCATCAACGACACCACGCCCATCTGGACCAGGCAGCCTTCTGAATTAAAAGATGAAGACTACCTGAAATTTTACCGCGAACTCTATCCGATGTCGGAAGAGCCGCTGTTCTGGATTCACCTGAACGTTGATTACCCTTTCCATCTGACCGGCGTACTTTACTTCCCCAAGGTGAAGAATGATTTTGAGCTGCAAAAAAACAAGATCAAACTTTTCTCCCGCCAGGTCTTCATTACCGACGAAGTCAAGGATATCGTGCCGGAATTCTTAATGCTGCTGCACGGTGTGATTGACTCACCGGACATTCCGCTGAACGTCAGCCGTTCCTTTTTGCAGGCCGACAGCAACGTGAAAAAGATCAACAGCTATATCACCCGCAAGGTGGCCGACAAGCTCAACGAACTCTTCCGAAAAGACCGCAAGGCTTATGAGGAAAAATGGAAAGACATTGGCTTGTTTGTGAAGTACGGCATGATCACCGAGGAGAAGTTTTACGAAAAGGCAAAGGACTTTGCGCTCCTCACCAACACCAAAGGCGAACATTTTACCCTCGAAGAATACAACGCCAAAGTGAAGGATTTTCAAACCGACAAAAACGGCACAGCCATCTATCTCTACACCATCGACGCGGAAAAGCAGCACAGCTACATCGTTACGGCCGAAAAGCGCAATTACGATGTGCTGGTGATGGACATGCCGCTCGACAACCACTTAATGCAGCAACTGGAAATGAAGCTGGAAAAAGTTTCCTTCAAGCGGGTGGATGCCGACGTAATGGACAAGCTGATCGAAAAAGACGATGCACAAACGCACCAGCTCACGGAAGACGAAACCAAAAAGGTGAAAGAAGTTTTTGAGAAGGCGATCGGCAACGGTCACATGAAGGTAGAAGTGGAAAGCCTTTCGTCCGAAGAAATGCCGGTGACCATTACCATGGAAGAGTGGATGCGCCGCATGAAAGACATGGCCCGTATGGGCGGTGGCGGTATGGGCTTCTACGGCAACCTGCCCGACAGCTACAAGGTTACCATCAACGCCAATCACAAACTGGTAACAAAGATTCTCCAGAGCGATGAAGCACACGCCACGCAACTAGCAAAGCAGGCCTTTGATTTGGCGCTTCTTTCGCAAGGCATGCTGAAAGGCGCCGACCTGACGGCATTTGTCGAGCGGAGTGTAAAGGTTTTTTCTGAGTAAGGAAATCTGACAAAGGCAAATTCAAACGTCAAAATTCAAAGCTAAACACAGGGAAGCTTTTGAATTTTGACGTTTGTTTTTTACAGGTAGCGAAAAACACGTTCGCGGTATTTTTCCAGGTCTTCCAGTGTATCCATTGCATCGAATTTATTGATCTTGCCGGAGGCCTCTTTTCTTACCAGGATCACTTTTGCGCCGTTGACGACAGCGCTTTTTGCACGGGTAAAGATTGTTTCCAGTTCATCGACATTGCGGATGGTCTGCAATTCTTCAACCTGTGCCACATTGATGGTATAATCGTTCATAAAGTCGTATGAAGAGCGCAAAGTAAATGCAAGCGCATCTTCCGGGCAAATCCGTAATATGCAGAACCATTCCTGCTTCACGAGAGCCCACTTTACCTTTGACCTTCGAATTTTTTACATATGCAAACAGCAGCTCCCCTGGCGGAACGCATGCGTCCGCAAACCCTTGATGAACTGGTAGGCCAGCAGCACCTCACCGGCAAAGGCAGTATTTTGCGGTCGGCGATCGAGAGAGGCAAAATCCCGTCGCTTATTTTATGGGGTCCGCCGGGTACGGGCAAAACCACCATTGCCAACATCATCGCCCACACGCTGAACGTTCCGTTTATCCAGCTCAGCGCCATCAGTTCCGGCGTAAAAGACGTTCGGGAGGCCATTGCAGCAGCCCAGGAAGAAAAAGGCACCATCCTGTTTATCGACGAAATTCACCGCTTTAACAAGGGCCAGCAGGATGCATTGTTAGGGGCTGTTGAAAAAGGAATTGTTACCCTGATCGGTGCAACCACGGAAAACCCTTCTTTTGAAGTCAACAGCGCCTTATTAAGCCGCTGCCAGGTATACGTGCTGAAGCCGCTGGAAGTGGACGACCTCGTGCAGCTTCTTCACCAGGCAATGGAAAAGGACGAGTGGCTGCGCACAAAAAAGATCGAGCTCAGGGAAACCGAAGCACTCATCCGCTTGTCCGGCGGTGATGCACGAAAGCTGTTGAACTTGTTTGAAATTGTTGTTGACGCCCAACCAGAAGATGCAACAATTATCATAACCGATGAGGACGTGTTGAAAATCGCCCAGCAGCGCATTGCCCTTTACGACAAAAGCGGCGAGCAGCACTACGACATCATTTCGGCTTTTATCAAGTCCATGCGGGGCTCCGATCCAAACGGCGCCATCTACTGGCTGGCCCGCATGATAGAGGGCGGTGAAGACGTAAAATTCATTGCACGGCGCATGGTGATCTTTGCTGCCGAAGACATCGGCAACGCCAATCCCACCGCTCTGGTTCTTGCCAACTCCTGTTTCGAAGCGGTGAACAAGATCGGCTACCCCGAGTCGAGGATCATCCTTGCGCAATGTGCTACTTACCTGGCCTCCTCCCACAAAAGCAATGCATCCTACATGGCCATTGAAGAAGCATTGGACATGGTCAGAAAGCAGGGTGATTTGCCGGTACCGCTGCACATCCGCAATGCGCCGACGGGACTCATGAAGCGAATGGGCTATGGCAAGAACTACAAGTATGCCCATAGCTATGAAAAGAATTTTACCGAGCAGGAATTTTTACCCGACGCAATCAAAGGCACTACTTTTTACGATCCGGGCAAAAACCCGCGGGAAGACGAGCTGCGTCGCTTTTTAAAAAGCCTTTGGAACAACAAATACGGCTACTGACCCTTTCATTTTGTACAAGCCATGGTCCATTATAAACGTGCTGAATCGGACGAAGAACTGAAAGCCATTTTGCAATTGCAACGGGAGAATTTGCCGTCGGCACTCAGCAGGGAAGAAAAAAGCGCACAGGGCTTTGTAACCGTTGAACACAGCGAAGCACAGTTGAAGACGCTGAATGAAATTGAACCGCACATCATCGCAAAAGATGACGACTACGTGATCGCTTACCTCCTCGTCATGACAGCGGAGTCCGCAAATGAAATTCCAATCCTGCAACCGATGTTTGAGCTGTTCGGTCATGTACCTTTTGCCGGCAGGACGGTTTCCGATTTTCACTATGTGGTTGTGGGTCAGGCCTGCGTGTCCAGGCCATACAGGGGCAAAGGCGTTCTTGACGCATGTTACGCGTATTACCGAAAATCGCTGCAAGGCCGCTACGATTTTGCGGTCACGGAAATTGCCGCCACCAATCTTCGTTCGCTTCGTGCACACGAGCGGATCGGTTTTACCGACATCCACCACTATACTGCGCCGGATGGCATTGAGTGGGTCATGGTCGCCTGGAACTGGAAGCTACTGGCCAGCGATGGCAGATGATTAGACCAACAGTTGGGACGTTGCCAGTACAATCCCGTCGATGTTTTGCGAAAGTTGCTTCATGCGGTAGATCCGTTCAGTGGCATCATCCTCCCGCTGATCGGGCGGACAAACAAAGTCGCCCTGAAACAGGTCAATCTCCATCCCAAGGCGATGAGCCATGACAAACAGGAAGGGTCGCCATCCCCAACCGCAATTTTCCGGCAGGGCATCGAGACAGGAAAGAAGGCGACTGGAAAAAAGGAAGGGCCCGTAGCAATAATCAGTTACGTTCCCTGTAATCTCTGCGCAGCAGTTGTTGATTGTCGTTTCCGTCATTTGCTGGAAAGGAGGAAATGTCGACAGCGCCTGGGGCGTACGCGATGCCAGCACGACACCTGTCTTCTCCCCCGCTTGTTTTGTTGCCAGCAGTTGCGGCAAATGGTTACGGAAAAAAGCAAGTTTATCCGGCTCGGTATAAAATATGGTTTGAGCGCCGGACCGTACGGCCTTCGTTACGCTGTTCTTCACCTGCGGCCACAACCCTTTTGACTGGCTTACCTGGACCTGCGGCATCGATCGCAACTCCCGGGTAAATGCACCGGAAGAACCACCGTCGGTCACGAACAGGGGCAACCCGAAAGCTGTTAGCTCCCTGATCGCCGAAAGCAACAGGACTTCTTCTGCAGGGTTCCTGGCCCAGGTAATAGTGGCAATAGCGGTAGGGGGAATCGTCATGTTGCCTGTTTCTCTTTCTTTTTTGGCCTGTGCCTGATGGCACCGTCTGAATGAATGACCAGCGACGATTCGGGAAAATCCTGCGCCGTCAACGCCCTGATTCTTTGCACAACGGCCCCGGACGAATCCAGCCGCGGCCGGCCGGCGCCAACCTGCCGGATCGGAATGATCTGCCCCTTTAGGAACTGTCCTTTTTTGTCGACATAAACTTTCACGATCGGCGCAATACCGGCATCGCCTTTCAAACTAAACTTGCCATAGGTGGCAAAATTGCCCATGCTGTATGCAATGAACCGACCCTTGTACAGGTCTATGGCCCGCGACACATGCGGCCCGTGACCAAACACGACGTCGGCGCCGGAGTCGATCACTACCCTCGCAAAGCGGTACACATCCCCCCTGTTTTCGCCCAAAAACCACTCGGGTTGCCGGGGCACATGCTGCTTGTCCGCGCCTTCGGCACCACCGTGAAACGAAACCACCACGATGTCGCAAAGGCGGCTCAGTGTCGCGACGATCCTACCTGCCGATTTATAGTCGTTGATATCCTGTGTGCCCTTGTTGGGTGCAAAGGCCGCAATGCCGTATTTCACGCCGTTTTTTTCCACGATCGTGTAGGGCTGCTTTACGGTGCCGCAGGCGGCAATGCCCGCTTTTTGCAAGGCGGCCACGGTTCGCACCCGTCCTTCCTCACCAAAATCACCGCTGTGGTTATTGGCCACGCTCATCACCGAAAAGCCGGCACTTTGCAGGTGGGCGGCGTATCGTTCCGGTGTTTTAAACGCAAAACACCGCGTTGTGTCGGCACAGGTTTTCGGCACGCCGGTACCGTCGAACAAAGCCCCTTCGTAATTGCCAAAGGTCAGGTTGGCCTTTTTAAGGTAGGGTGTCACGGCTGTCAATACACCCTGGCCGTCGCCGGGGGGCAGGGAATTGCCGGGGTATGTCGTGCCCAGCATCACATCGCCCACACCGACAATGGCGATGCTTTCCGGTCTCTTTTGCGCAAATGGCGAAAGAGCAAGGCAAAGAAGGGCAAGTAAAAAAGACTGTCTCATCAGGGATCTGCAAAAGTTTAAAATTAAAAATAGAAGAAAAGCGCCAAAGGCAGCGAGTCCTTAATTTTAGCACCCTAAAATTTACGCATGAGAAAACTGTTGGTGTTCGTTATTGCCGTCCATGGATTCGCTGTTACTGCTTTGGGGCAAACAGTTGTGCAACGAGACCCGGAAATTGAAAACATGGTCAAAGAAGTGTCGGCCGACTCGCTGCAATCCTACATCAAAACGCTGGTTGCTTTCGGCACACGAAATACGTTGAGCACCCAAAAAGATTCCAAACGGGGAATTGGTGCAGCCAGAAACTGGGTATTGAGCCGCTTCAGCCAGTTTGCCAAAACATCGAATGGCCGCTTAACTGCCCTGATCGATACAACGACCTATGGTCCCGACGGCAAGCGGGTTGATTCTGCCATTAACCTCGGAAACGTGGTAGCTACGTTGAAAGGCACCGACCCTGCCGACAACCGCATTTTTATCATCAGTGGTCATCTGGACAACATGCGCACCAGTGTAATGGATAGAACCGGCGATGCACCCGGCGCCAACGACGATGGCAGCGGCACAGCCGCCGTGCTGGAATGTGCCCGTGTGATGAGCCGTCACAGTTTCCCGGCAACGGTGATTTTCGTCGCTGTCAGTGGCGAAGAGCAGGGGCTGCTGGGAGCAAATTTCATGGCAAACAAGGCAAAAAAAGAGGCCTGGAACATCGAGGCTGTGCTGAACAATGATATCATGGGCAGCAATAATTCCAGCCAAACCAACATTATAGACAACACCCGGATTCGTGTGTTCAGTGAGGGCCTGCCGGCATTTGAACTGGACAAGGCCGGCAAGGCGATCCGGCAACTGGGACTGGAAAATGACGGGAAGGCAAGGCAACTGGCCCGCTACGTGAAAGAAGTGGGCGAACGCTATGTTGACAACCTGCAGGTGGTGATGATCTATCGCAACGACCGGTTTCTGCGCGGCGGCGATCACACTCCCTATGTCGAGAATGGCTATGCCGCTGTGCGCATCACCGAAATGAATGAAAATTATTATCACCAGCACCAGAATGTTCGGATGGAAAACGGCATTCAATATGGCGACCTGCCGCAGTTCATGGACTTTGAATACCTGCGCAAAAACACGGCGATGAACCTGAGCAATCTTGCCAATTTGGCCAAGGCGCCATCCATGCCGCAGGACGTAAAAGTGGACGTAAAAAACCTGACAAACTATACGGTCCTCAGCTGGCAGGCACCCAAAACAGGGAAGGCGAAAGGCTATTATATTTTGATGCGGGAAACGACCAGCCCTGTCTGGCAAAAGAAAATTTTTACCACCGAGACACAGGCGCAACTGCCCTACTCAAAAGACAACTATTTTTTTGCTGTGCAGACGGTGAATGAAACCGGCAACGAAAGCCTGCCGGTTGTTCCGGCACCAAGCCGTTAATCCAGTTTATGATGCATACCGATTGGATCTTAAAAAAATTTGAGGTATTGACTCCGTTTGAGCTCTATGCCATCCTGCAGCTTCGAAACGAAGTTTTCGTGGTGGAGCAGAACTGCGTTTTCCAGGACGCCGATGATAAAGACCAGGTGTGCTACCACCTGATGGGAATGACCGGCAACAAACTTGTCGCCTACACACGGTTGGTGCCTCCCGGTGTCATTTACCCTGAAATTTCCATCGGAAGGGTTGTTACTTCACCGGCTGTGCGCCGCCATGGCGCCGGCCGCGAACTGATGACAACGTCCATCGATACCTGCTACCGGTTATTTGGCCAGGGGCCGATCAGGATCGGGGCGCAACTTTACCTCAAACGCTTTTACGAGTCATTCGGCTTTCAGCAGGTCAGCGAGGTTTACCTGGAAGATGGTATCGAGCACATTTACATGCTAAAACAACCATCGTAGATCTACGACGCACAAGTACTGAGAATTCAATGATTCTTTACGAGTTGCTTGTAAATTAATTAGTGGGCGGTTACTTTCGTTTAGTAATCCAAACGAAAATCCAAATCCCATGAGAACAATTGTACACGCAATCCGTACAGTCTTCCTCATAACCTTTGTTTCCTTTTCCTTTTTGTCCAATGCACAATCGGTCGCCTATCGCAATGTGGAGGTCGGCGTTGGCCTCGGCCCGCTATTTTTTCTTGGCGACCTGGGTGGCAACTACGGAAAGGGAACGACATTGGTGAAAGACGTGAACCTCTCGCTGACCAAGCTTTGCAAAGGCTTTTACCTGAATTATTACCCCGTCGACTGGTTCGGCTTTCGCCTTGCCTTTAACTCGGGACAGCTGGAAGGTGCCGACAGCCTGATCAGCGATAAAGGCGGTTTTGAAACATTCCGGAAAGCACGGAATTTGCATTTCCGCTCCACAATGACAGAAGGATACGCCGCCATCGAACTTTACCCGACGGTTTTCATGGAGCAATACGACGGGCTTGCCGGCAAGCTTCGCCCTTATGGGCTGATTGGTATAGGATTTTTCAAATTCAATCCGCAGGCAGTATACTACGCACCCAACGGCACGCAACGCTGGGTAGACCTTCAGCCCCTGCACACCGAAGGCCAGGGAATGGCTGAATACGCCGGGCGGACACCGTACAGTCTTACACAAAGAGAAGTGCCCATGGGTTTTGGTGCCAAGTACTACCTGACTGACCAGATGTATATCGGCCTCGAAGTGCTTCACCGCAAAACCTTTACCGACTATATCGATGATGTGAGCTCGACCTACATCGATCCCGCTTTGTTTGACAAATACCTGACGCCGGAAAACGCTACGGTAGCAAAGCAGGTTTATTACCGCGGCTATAGCTCCAATTCCCGTCCCGACAACGGCGAACAGCGTGGCCAGCAGCGAAACAACGACTCGTTCTTTTCGACGCTCGTGCGCTTTGGCTGGCGCCTGCCGAACGAATCGTCAACGCCGATGCAAATGCGCTGCCCCAAATTTTAAATTTTTAAACACACTCCAATAAAAGCAGGGACCGAATAAAATCCAATTCCCGGCTGAATGCCTAATCCGTACGCTATTCTATTGGTGTAAAACGATTTTGTTCAGGCTCCCTGCCTCTTTATTGGAACGACTGGTTTCTCTGACCATACGATTCATTCCCGGCCCGCAGAACTGGAAAATACGTGCCATCTGACACCTGAAAAGGCCCCTTGGCCATTGGCAGATTCACGGCATCACTTCCTTTTTGCGGGTTTTTATTTGGGGACAACCCGCCTGCTCGTTACCTTTTCGCATGCGTTGGAGCTCTCTTGTTTTTTCGTGCACCTTTTCAATTTTCCTTGCCGGCTGCCACTCGCCTTCTGCACCATCCGGCGAACCGCTGGATTCTTTTCCGAATCTGCAGACCAACAGCAAGGCAACCATCCTGAATGGCATCATTGTACACGAAGCCGGCGGCCTGACCATCGCCCGGGCTTATCTCTCCAATGCCAATGGTAATTTACTTCCTGCCGGCAACACGGTCGCCGGCGGCGATACGGTTTGCCTGAACCTTGTTGTTGCACAGGGATGGATCGCGGAAAACGGCCAGGTGGCGTTGGGCGCCCGTCAATCCATCGTGACCGGTCAGGGCGAGCCGGTTCTCTCTTCACCCGATCTTTTTAACGGTACAAAAGTCGGCGAATCGCAGGCGGGGCATGTGCAGTTGAAAGCAGTCATCACCCAACCACGTTCGGATACCCAATCCTATCTTGTGCGCTACAGGGTGTGGGACAAAAACGGAACCGGAGACGTACGGGGAAGCTACCGTTTGCACCTGGCAGCAAGCAGCGAAGAATAAGGCCCGCTTCTCACAAACTTTCAGATGAACAACACAATGTTATCTTTGAAAAAATCTTTCAATCATATGATCCGGAAATTGACTCTCGCTTTGCTATGCTGCGCCTTTCTTTCAGCGACAGAAGCACAACAACTTCGAACACCCGCTCCCAGTCCCACGCAAACCATTCAACAAGATTTTGGCATTTCGTCCATGCAATTGATCTATTCCCGTCCCGGCATGAAAGGCCGTAAGATTTTCGGCGACCTGGTGCCGTTTGGGAAAGTATGGCGTACCGGCGCAAACGCCGCCACCCGCATCAAATTCAACGATGATGTGCTGATCGGCGGGCAGCCCCTCAAGGCCGGCGAATATGCACTCTATACCATCCCCGGCGAAAACGAATGGGAAGTGATCATCAACAAGGGTTCTGCCAACTGGGGCACCGAATACAAACAGGAAGACGACCTGTTGCGCACAAAGGTTAAATCCCTCAAACTGAACGACCCTGTAGAAACCTTTACCATGCAGTTTGATAATGTTAAACCAGCTTCAGCAGAACTGAAAATAATGTGGGAGAAAACGGCCGTAGCTGTACCCATTACCACCGATATCGACAGCAAGGTGATGGCACAGATCGACAACCTGATGAACAAGGACAACCGCCCTTACTTCAATGCGGCCATGTATTATATGGAATCAGGAAAAGACCTGAACCAGGCTGTTAGCTGGTTCAACAAAGCAATTGAGCAAAATCCAAACGCCTACTGGATCTATCACCAGAAAGCGAATGCCCTGGCCAAACTGGGAAAGAAAGACGAAGCCCGGCAGACTGCTGCCAAATCAATGGAACTGGCCAAAGCACAAAAGAACGACGACTATGTAAAACTGAATGAAAAGCTTTTGGAACGCTTGAAATAACCGGTCAACAACCTTTTTAAAAAGAACACTTCCAACAGTGTTCTTTTTTTTTGCGCCAAACTTTCTACAGTTGCTAACGAACACAGCTAGACGTTGTTTAAGCTTTATCATTTTGCGGAATCAATCATGCCACAAGAACTTTTTTTTGACTCTGTAAATCCAGCGGCATGACTCTTTTCGTAACTCTTTGAAATGATTGGCTACAGGCAAACAGTCCCTCACCACGGAAACTTTTTTTTCACCCTTAAACAGACAGTATGGACATTTTGAAACGCTCAGAAAAACAGGATGAGCATTCCCTCCTCAGCGACTTGTCGCAACAAGAACTCTCCCGCAGAAAATTCCTCCGTTTTTCGGGCCTTGTCGGTGCATCGGCCGTAGTGGTTGGCGGCGCCGGATTAACAGGCTGCAAAAAAGACGACGACAGCAGCAGTAACGGTACCAACTTAGGCAGCGGCGATGTAGGCATCCTGAATTATGCGTATGCGCTGGAGCAACTGGAAGCTGCTTTTTACACCCAGGTGGTGGCAAATGGAAGTTTCACAACCAACTTTAGCGCCCTGGAACAGGAGTACATCAAAGACGTACGCGACCATGAAATTGCCCACCGCGAATTTTTCAAAGCGGCCCTCGGCAGCAATGCCATCCAGGCACTGGAAGTCGATTTTTCAAGCATTGATTTTTCCAACCGAAGCAGTGTGCTGACAACAGCCAAAACATTTGAAGATCTGGGTGTAGCAGCGTACAACGGTGCCGGCAAATTATTGGTAAGTACGGATTACCTGACCATCGCCGGCAAGATCGTTTCGGTGGAGGCACGCCATGCGGCCCTGTTCCGCGACCTCCTCAGCAATGGTTCGTTTGCAGACTTGACCTCGCTGCAGCCGCTGGGTGCCGACAACGCCAAAGGACTCGACGCGGCACTGAACCCGCCGGATGTGCTGGCAGCCGCTTCCAGCTATATTAAAACAAAAATCAACGCCAGCAATTTGCCCACCTCCTAATCCCTTTTCTTCAACATCTAAACACGAAACAATGAATATTCAAAATATTATCTCTGAAATTGAAAACGTTGATCCGGAGGTTTACGAGCGGTTGGATAGCCGCCGGCATATCATGAAACGCTTTTCGTTTATCGGGAAAACACTGGCTCTTGCCGCCGTGCCCACAGCACTGGGCTCGATGCTGAATAAGGCCTATGGACAAACCACCGATGACGTTAAAGACGTTCTCCTCTTCGCTTACCTGCTCGAAAACCTCGAAGCGGAATTTTACAAGCGGGTAGTTTCCACGTTTGCCACCAACGGCGTACCTGCTGGTGCTGCACAAGGCGCCATGACCACCATACGTGACCACGAAGTTGCACACGTTAACTTCCTGAAATCTGTCCTGACATCACTCGGCGTGACACCACCAACGTACACTGCCGCATCGTTCGACTTCTCCGGTGGCAAGGGTTCCGGCACGGGACCTTTTGCCACGGCATTTACCAATAATTATGCAGTGCTGCTGGCAGTTGCACAAACCTTTGAAGACACAGGTGTCCGCGCCTACAAAGGACAGGCACCGCGGCTGATCAACAACAACGATGTATTGCAGGCCGCCTTGCAAATTCATTCGGTGGAAGCCCGCCATGCTTCGCACATTCGCCAGATGCGTCGTAACCTAGGGCAACTGATTCCAGCCGGCGTGCTGCTTCAGCCCTGGATTACGCAGGCGCAAAGCGGGATCGACGCGGGGAATTCCAGCGTCAATGCAGCGATCCAGCTTAGCTACAACGGCGAGAATGCCACCACGCAGGCCAGCGTTCCCATCACGAACATCGGCGGACAAATGATCGCTGCCAACGAGGCGTCGGAAGCATTTGACGAGCCGTTGACAAAAGCCGAGATCACCGCAATTGTCAATCCGTTTTTAGTGGGTTAATGCACACAATATTGATCTATGAAAAAAGGTGATGCATCTGCATCACCTTTTCCATTCAAGGCATTCACCGAAAAAAAATGAAACGTTGCCGGTATAGCATCGTAAGTCGGTTATGATACCGTTACTGTTTTCCGGCGCAACGCACCCGGTTGAAGCAAAACCTGCAGCAAAACGGAAAGAAGGACCACACCAATGGCGCCGATCGCGTTCAGCCATAAAAAACTAATGTCCGGAAGTTGACGCAAAGGCCCGATACTGTTTTTGAAAAACAGCGCGACGACAAAAGCTTCGACCAGCAGCGCCGCCACGAACGTAGCCGTGCCCTTTACAGTTTTCAGGTAAAAGGCCACTAAAAAAATTCCCAGGATCACACCGTAAAAAAGAGACCCGAGTATATTGACGGTCTCGATCAGGCTTTGTCCAAGATTGTGGGCAAATTCAGCCACCAGCACCGAAAAAGCGCCCCAGGCAAACGTGTACCATTTTGCAATCCGGTATTCATCCACCGGCTGGCTCTGCCGCCCAAACCGTTGCTGAAAATCCACTACTGTGCTTGCTGCCAGCGAATTCAGGGCAGCAGCAATCGAACCCCAGGATGCGAGGAAAATAATTGCGATCAGCAGGCCTTTCAACCCTTTGGGCAAGTAATTTTTGACGAAAGAAAGAAAAACAAAATTGGCATCCTCGCCTTTTCGATCCACTGCCTTTTGCGCCAGTTGCCGAAACGACTGGCGGTAGCTTTCGCTTTGGGCGGTCAGTTGTTGAAAGCGAACTATACCTGTGTCGTTACTTTCTTTTCTTTGCAACGCACGAACATAGTCCTGCGCCGCTGCCTGCTTTTGCACATTCACGTCGGCATACTGCTTTTGCAACTGCTGCAGGGAGTCGCGGTACGGCGATGCCGCGACATCATTCACGAGGGTTTCGTCGAACGAAAGCGGCATCGGCGCAAACTGGTAAAACGCAAAAACAAGCACACCAATCAGCAAAATGCAAAACTGCATGGGCACCTTCACCAAGCCATTCATCAGCAGGCCCAGGCGGCTTTCACGGTTGTTTTGAGCCGTTAGATAACGACCCACCTGCGAGTGATCGGTACCGAAATAAGAGAGGGCCAGGAAAAAGCCGCCAATCAGTCCGCTCCAGATGTTGTAGCGGTCGTTCCAGTTGAAACCGTCTTGCGTTACCCCCGACGTGATCACGGCCGTCTTTCCTGCCTTTCCGCTCAGGTGCAAGGCTTCGGTCAAACCCACACCGGGTGGCATCAGGTGAACAACCATGTAACCGGCTGCCGCCATGGCTGCGAAGATGAGGAGCAGTTGTATTTTTTGCGTATGCGCAACGGCCCTGGCACCACCGCTCACCGTGTAGATGATCAGCAGTCCGCCCATCACCATGTTGACCCAGAACACCGGCCAGCCAAACAGCGAGGAGACAATAATGGATGGCGCATAAATGCTGATTCCTGTGGACAGTCCGCGCTGCAGTAAAAACAAAAACGATGTCAGCGTTCGCGTTTTGTTATCGAACCGTTTTTCGAGAAACTCGTAGGCGGTGTAGACTTTCAACCGGTTGAAGATCGGAACGAAGGTGATGCAGATAACCACCATCGCCAGCGGTAAACCAAAATAATATTGCACAAAGCGCATCCCGTCGGCAAAGGCTTGTCCCGGGCCGGAAAGAAAGGTGATTGCACTGGCTTGCGTTCCCATGATACTTAACAGCACGATATACCAGGGCAGGTCGCGATTGGAAAGAAAATAACCTTCCAGGTTTTTGGTGGTGCGGCTCTTGTACAGACCATACAAAACGATCCCAAGGAGCACGGCAATGATCACAAGCCAATCGGTAGCGGTCATGAAAAGGTTTTGGTAAAGCGGTAGAATAAAAATAGGAGCAATAAAAGAAAAAGAATCACAATTATGTACCAGGCGCTCCAGCCTTTGAACAGCGGTGGTTTATCTTGGTTCTGTTTCATACTCTGAAAAAATTGGGAACCTCTTACCTACCCGAAAGGCAGTTCCCTAAATGGCGGGCCGGCTCACAATCCGGCCGTTTATCTTCTTCGCAGGAAGCCGGACCCAAGTAGACCCAACATCAATCCAATGATCAATCCCAGCGTTACCTTTTTCAAAAAAATACCAATGATATATCCCAGCACAATCACAAACGCAAATGCGATATAGCCACGGTTGGTGTCCGGCTTTCTTTCTGCCATTACATTCCTTTTAATTTGTTCAACGCAATCAGGTTGGCCAGCAGCCGGTAGGCGCCCGGCACGCCTGCCGGCAATTCGCGAAAGAAAACCAGGCCGGTGTAGGTAAAAAATCCCTTCCCGTACCGGGTAACAATCAGGCTACCGTTGTGCGCCTGTTCGCCCGGGTCGTTCATGCTGAGAATCGGTTCGAAATGCGGATCCCAGCCATCGGCGTGGTAAATGCTTCGTTCCTGGATCCAACCTTTAAAATCGTCCTGCGTGATCTTGTTTGGAAAATTCAAGGCGGGGTGCTGCGGCGACAGGAATGTAACGGCAGCATTTTCATCGGTGATGCGACGGTTGGACACCGTAAAGTTGTACGGCCCGATTTTCCCGCGGATATTATTGTTCTGCGAATACTGCACAATGTAGTTGCCACCGCCTTCCACGTAGGCCATCAACTTGTCGTAAAACCGGCCCATCCAATCGTTCGCATTAAAGGCCCGCACGCCGGAAATGATGGCATCGTATTGCTGCAGGTTGTTCCGCTCCAGTTCTTTGGCCGTAAGCAGCGTCACCTCGTAGCCCATTTGCTCCAGCGCTTCGGGCACCTTATCGCCTGCGCCGACAATGTAGCCGATCTTCTTCCCCTCCGTTTTCAAGTCAAGGTTGACCAGTTTAATGGTGCTTCCAAAGAAGTACAGGATCGACGGAATGTGATCGTAACTAATCGTCCGCATACTCAGGTAGGCCGTTGCCGTGTCCTGTTTTTCGTGGATGGACACGGAGCCAAAAAGATTGTCATCCTTGCGGTTTTGCAGGCTTTTGCTGGAAAGGGAGAACAAATAGGGATGGGCAGTACGTGGTGCCAGCACGAGGGGCTCGGGTGGTTTGGTAGAGTCGATAGAACGGGAACGGACATGGGCTTCGGCGGTGCCGTTCAACTGTTTTTGTGCGATGAGGAAAACCGTCAGGTCTTTTGGCTGGTTGGTATTTTTATTGAGAAGCAAAACCGGCGGATTGAGCGAAACGGTTGCCGGCGGCAACACAAAAAACGGCTGGTACACTTCTCCTTTCACCTGGTCGGAATATTTGTACTGCAGGGGCCGCGTCACCGAAATATCCTGGCCGTTTAGAGACAGAGTCACGGTTACCGGGAAAGCCTTCTCGACGTCGGGTTGCCCGATCAGGTTCTGGTCTTTCACTTCAAAATAACCTTCGTGCATGGTTTCCCGCAACCAGTAAGGCTGCGTCAATTCTTTCTTGGGTGAAACCCTCACCTTTTTGGTAATGGAAACGTTTTTGTTTTTCTGAAGCGCTGCCGACAAACTGGTATCAAATCCTTCCATTTGAATTCGCTTCAGTTGCATGCCGTAGCCCAAACGATCGTTGGCAATCACAGAAAACTGCAGCGAATCTCCCTTCACTACAGCCGACTGGCTGGTGACCGCCTCGAGCCACAAGCCACTGGCTGCAACCAACAGGTCTTTCACTTCTTTTGCTTTTTGCGCCACCCAAACATTGCCGGCAGCTTCGGCAGACAAAGCCTGGTAAAGCGCCGCCAGTTGGGGTACCGATTTTTGCGGTGCAGAAAAATCAAAACCTGCCAACAGGTCGGTTACTTGCTTCTGCACGGTTTGCAAGGATGCGCCGTTCAGGGCTTTCGACCATGTCGTATTAATCCCTTCGTGCAAATCGGTATGTGGTTCATCGCCTCCGATCGTCTTAAAATATTCAATGGCTTCTCCCCTGCCACGCGGCACACCAAAACCCTGGCTTTTGTGCTGGCTACGGCTTTCGGCGGCAATCTCGCCATAGCTTTTTCCCAGCACAGGATTGTAGTCCCCGGCATCGAGTGTAAACTGGCCTGGACCCGTTGTATTAGCCGAACCGAAGTTGAAGGTGTTCCATAAAAGGCGCCTTGCCTGCCACGGCTGCACCCATTTCAACTGTTCGGGAAAACGCTTTGGATCAGCCGCTGCACGAAAGGCTTCCACAGCGAGAATGGCGGAAGCGGTATGTTGCCCGTGCCCGCCTTCGCCTGTTGTCGGGAAACGGGTGATGATCACATCGGGCTGAAATTTGCGGATCACCCACACCACATCACTCAGGATCTTTTCGCGGTCCCATTTGGTAAACGTTTCTTCCGGCGATTTGGAATAGCCGAAATCGAAAGCCCGTGAAAAAAACTGCTCGGCCCCGTCGATTCGCCTTGCGGCCAGCAGCTCCTGTGTGCGGATCAATCCCAACTCGACGCCCTGCTCCTCGCCAATCAGGTTTTGCCCCCCATCGCCTCGCGTCAACGAAAGATAACCGGTCCGGTATAATTTCTCTTTCGAAAAATAGGTGAGCAGCCGTGTGTTTTCGTCGTCGGGGTGTGCAGCGAGGTACAACACGCTGCCCAGAACATTCAGTTTTTTAATACCCAGGTAAATATCGCCGGAGGTTGGAAACGCCGGCGTTTGGGCAAAGGACGTGATGGCAAGCAAAGCCGAACAGCAGAGAAGGAGTTTTTTCATGCGCCTGTGTTGTCTTACAGAAAATTCAAAAGTAAAAAGTCAAAATCCAAAACTGAAAATGGATGCAAAAGATCCGGTTTTTTTCCGTTTGGATTTTGACCTAAAAAATTATTGCCCTACAAAGAAAACAGCATTGGCGAAAAGCAGCTTGCCGTTTTCCCAAAAACTACGAAACAGCACGTCATCCGTCAGGTAGGTAACCGAGCCTCGGCCGATATCCTGCACACCAAATAGCAACCCGTTTTGCAAGCGCCGGGCAAGTGATGTACCCACAAAACCGGCTACCGGTTTGTCTTTTCGCAGCACACCCACATTCCACCCGTCTTCTTTGATAAAATCGTAGATAGCAGCATCCTGCTTCAGCGTATAGTAATAATCAGGATAGCCAAAGGCCAGCGGATGCGTGTTGTCCAGTTGCACACGGAAGATAGAACCCGGTGTTGAGCCAGATAATGCGTCCCGCTCCCTTGCCTCGTACCGGTGAATATAATCTGCCAGTTCTTTGGGCTCCGCATCGTCGGCCTTTTTTGTCTTCAGGCTCCAATCGAGCTTGCTCAACTGGGCCACCGCGCCTTCCAGCGCAACGACATGTCCGCCGTTATTGATCCAGGTTTTAAACGCATCGCCCGATGCTTTGTCCGTCAGGAAACGATAGGCGCCATCGGGCATGATTACAACGTCGTAATCGCTCCACGTCATGCGGCCGGCGTCGGTAGCATTGATCAATGTAACCGGGTAGTTGATCACCTGTTCGAAGTAATGCCATACTTCCCCGGCAGCCAAACTGCTGACACCATCACCGGTCAGCAAAGCCACCTTCCGGGCCTTGACAGGCAACACACTGCTGCTACCAAAATCAAGTCCTTTGTCGACAAATCCACTGGCCACACTCGCCAATTGCACACCATTTTCGTTGGCCAGGGTCCGCACCATTTGCCACAGGTTTGCCGTGTATTGGTTACCGGTCTTCAGCACAATTACAGAGCCGCGGTCAAATTGACGGCCACTGGACTCGAATGGTGTCGTTGCAAACCGAAGCTTTATGCCTTTTTGCAAAAGCGCACCTACCAACTTAACCGACGGAATGCCGTTCCAGGGAATGACATACGCATAGGGATCGACGCCGGCAGACACGTTGGCTGTCTTCCTTCCCTCGTCAATTCCATTCACCTGCTGGCCGAGGGCAACCGCTGATTTAACCGCAAAGGTTGGAACACCGTATACATAGGGCAAGGCCCAGGCGGTAATGTCGTAGGTCGCTGAGTCCGTCAGCTTGGTCACGGGCTCAAACAGCACTTTTAGCAGATTGCTTTTGGGCTGCGCCGATGGCACCACGATATCGGTGCTGCCAATGGCAAAACTTTCTTCCTTATTGGTATGATAGTTCAACCCGCGGGCAGTGCCAGGGCGGCCATAGAAATAATGGATCTTGTTTCGGTCGAGCAATTGCAACAGGGCGGACAGCCGGGCCGAGTCTTCCCGCCCGGGTTTCAGCACAAAGGCTTTGTAGTCGCCCACCCCCTGGTTGGCGGCGGTGAAATAATCTGCAAATTCCTTTTTCAGGCGCTCTACATTTTTTGATACTACTTCGATCGTGCTGACGCCCGTGGTGAAATGGTGCTGCGCCCTGTCAACAAGGGTCAGGGTATCGCCATTATCAAGCAGCACACCCAAACCGGCCCCAATTCCACCCTGTTCATAGGTCATGCCGATGGCACCGTTGTAAAGCGGGTAGGTGTCGCCATACGAAGGATATAGGAGATCGAAGCGTTCTTTGGTAAAATACAGCCAGCCTTTCTCGTCGAAATATTTTGCGTGGTTGCGGCCAATCGTCGATTGGAAATCCCGCTGCCATTTGGTAATAACCTCGTGAAAGGGTTCGGCAGCCGGCGCAAAATAATAGGGTTGATTGTAGCCCTGCTCGTGAAAGTCCACGTGCACTTGCGGCAGCCACTGGTTGTAAAATGCAAGGCGCTGCTGGCTCTCCTTTTGCGTTTGCCAGGCCCAGTCGCGGTTCAGGTCAAAATTGTAGTGGTTGGCCCTGCCTCTTGGCCAGGGTTCGTTGTGCTCACGGGCAATCGGCGATGGATCGTAGGTTTTGCCAACGACCGAATTATACCAGTTTACATACCGGTCTCTCCCATCGGGGTTGATGCAGGGATCCAGTACGGCCACGGTATTTTGCAGGTATTGTTTGGTTTGTGCATTCGACGGATCGACCAAAGCATACAGGGTCAGCATGGCCGCTTCCGAAGACGACGGCTCGTTACCGTGCACATTATAGCTAAGCCATACGATCGCCGGCTGGCCGGCAGGATACGTCCCCGTCTTGTTAACCACGGCAAGGTTGTTGGTCCGAATTGTTTCCAGGTTGGCAAGATTACCGGCCGACGACACAAACGCAACCAGCAGCGGCCGGCCCTCGTTGGTGGTTCCATACTGCTGCAGTTTCACTGTGGAGGGAGATGCGGCAGCAACCGCCTTGTAATAGTCAACGATACGGAAATGCGGCGTAAAGCGGGTGCCAATTTTATAGCCCAAAAACTGCTCAGGCGAAGGCACTTGCGCAATGGTAAAAACTGTGATCAAAAGAAAAGAAGCGAGAAAGTAACGTCTCATGCAACAAGGGAATTAAGGCGCAATATTAAACAGGGAAATCCATACATTTCACCAAAACAAAGCCCCCGCAAAAGCAGGGGCCTGTTGTCGCCAGAGGGTTTAGGTTGTCAAAGCGACAATGAACCATCCAGGATGATTCGGCCGCCAAATTACTTCCGGCAACGCACATTTGCAAATACGGCGGTAATTGCTGAATTCTCTACAAATCTTTTGTGTTTCCATATCCTGAATCGGAAGAGGCATTATCTCATCTTTTTTCGCACAGCCATTTTCGATGGATATGGTGATGACGGCATCAGTCCTGATTTTTTAACCACATACGTCGTGATCTGAAACGGCATTGATTCGCCGTTTTGCAACAAGCACAAGCCGGATAGTGAGCAAAGCCATCAAATCACGGGGAAAAGCCGATGGAATCAAATAGTGAAGAACGCCGGTTGCCGAGGACAACTGGCTTTTACCCGCTAACCGGGATCATTAATAGGATTCTTCTGCACTTCGCTGTGTAAACGACGGAAAGCGGTGGCGATCGGCTAAAGCGCTTTCTGGAATTATCAGCCAGCACATCACTCGCAGGTACCGAAAGGCAATTCTGTTCCAGGTTGAATTCATTATTTCGGCGATGTTTGTTAAGGATATGTAAGCAAACACACGAATTACAACGCTTTTACCAACAAGAAATACACGTTGGACGTGTGATTTGCTTTTAGCCGAAACCCTTGCCAGCAGCTGGTTTTAACGTTTTTTTTTGTCTTTTCGTTATACGAAACCGCAGGGAAACTTGCATTGTAAACCGCTTTTTTAAGCCCCTATTTTTGTTCCAGAATTCGTACCAAGAAATGTTCAACAGTTCTTTTCAAGGTGCACCAGAAAATTTGCTTGCTGCTCTCGATTGGGTTTGCGATAGGGAAAGAGTATTTGTAAAAAGTTAAAAAGTTAATGTTATGAAAAAGCAATTGATTAGCAACAGCACAAAATCTTCAATGATCCGTTTTAGCGCCGCCATTCTTCTTTTCATGAGCCTGACCAAAGGCTATGCCGCTACTCCCAACAAAGGTGACGAGCCTTTTGTAGATGTGAAGTATGTAGGCCTGGCAGATCAAAGAGCACAGTTCCAGTTTGACCTTCTGAACGACAACGAAGAAGCTTATCTCCTGACTATCCAGGAAGAAGACGGTACAGTTTTGTACCGCGAAAAAATCGCCAAGAAAGTTTTCTCCAAAAAATTCGAGTGGAACAACGCCGACCACAATGCATCCAAGCTGATTTTCACTGTTACCGGTGAAAAAAGCAAGAAAGCACAGGTGTTTGAAGTCAACTCACAGGTGCGTACTGTTCAGGACGTGGTGATCAAAAAACACTAATCGTCAAAGAACGAATCGTTCCAACCCTATTAACGGATAAGCCGGAATCGTTTTATCCTGTTGTAAAATAGAGCCCTGCAAAAAGCTGCGGAGGCAAATGAAAACAAAAGCTGTCCTTAACCGGGCAGCTTTTTCTATTTTATAATCCACCACCTGCAAATGAAACAAATCTCCGCGGGAAAGCTAAGCATCCTCCCTCCTGTCTTCCGTCATCTGCCATCAAATAAAAGCTTTCCAGGCTGAAATCGGTTTGGTACCGGCAATGACAAAGACGGGCTGTTCTTGAAAACGCATCCGGCAATGCATGGAAAAATAAGTAGGGTTCAAAAATGAAAACTCCCGGCAGCTACGCCGGGAGTTGAGTTATGGAAGTAAGCAAGTAAACTACTGGACGTTGACCTTGGTGGATTGCACACCGTTGCTGCTCGCCACGCGGATCAGGTAGAGACCTTTCGCCCTGTTAGACAGGTTGATCGGCAAGGTGGTGCTTTGCTCGGCATTCACCCGGCGCTGTTCAACCACAACACCGCGGCTGTCAAGGATCTGAACCTGCACAGTTTGTGCACCAAAGCGCTTCAGCTGCACCTGGAACTGGCCGCTGCTCGGATTTGGATAAGCCGTCACCTCGGCAAGTGAGGCCAGGTTTTGCACACGTTGACGCGGAGAGACCGTTGTGACATTACATGGACCAAAGGCATCGGGCTTCACTTCTCTGGTAACGACTTCGGATTCACAACCTTTCGAATCCTTCAGCCGCAGTTGGTACGTGCCGGCGGCAAGATTCATGAATGTGTAGCCGGTAGCCGGACCTTCCACGTAAGTCATACCACCATCGATCGAATACATGAACGGCGCGGTACCGGACGTCGGGATGATGGAGATGTTACCGTCATTGCCCTGGCAGGATGCATCAAGCACAATGGTGTTGTCGTTCCGGAAAGTTGGTTTCGTACACTTAGCCGGACAGGGGAACAATACCCTGACTTCTCTTGTTACCACTGCGGATTCGCAACCTTTGGCGTCTTTCAGTCGAAGCTGATACATGCCGGCAGCCAGGCCCTGGAAGGAATAGCCGGTCGCAGGACCTTCCACATAAGTGGCCCCACCATCGATCGAGTACATAAACGGTGCTGTGCCTGACGTCGGAATAATGGTGATCAAACCATCATTACCGCACTCGCTTGCATCGAGTACAATTGTCAGGTCATTGAGGAAGGTCGGCGGTGTGCATGTGGTTGGACATGGATACAAAGCTTTCACTTCTCTGGAGATGACTTCTGATTGACATCCATTGGCGTCTTTCAGTCGAAGCTGATACATGCCGGCAGCCAGGCCCTGGAAGGAATAGCCGGTAGCCGGACCTTCCACATAAGTGGCCCCACCATCGATCGAGTACATGAATGGTGCCGTGCCTGACGTCGGAATAATGGTGATCAAACCATCATTACCGCAGGTACTGGCGTCAAGCACGATCGTCATATCGTTGAGGAACGTTGGCGGTGTAGTACACGTGTTATTATTGTCTGAAACCCATTGGAAAGAAAGGGTGTTGGAACAGCTTTGCGTGCTTTGGCTGTTGGTAAAGCAGGCCTGGATATTGTCTGTACCAGCACCTCCGGAACCTGTATAGGTATATTCTGCCACGCCATTTACATCGGTGTTAACAGAAAATGTGTTGCCAGCATTTGGCCCGGACGTGATCTGGAAAGTGACCTGGCGATTAGCGATTGGTTGGCCAAGCGAGTTTACAACAGATGCTTTAACCGTATGATTGGTGCCTACGGTTCCTGAGTTTGTTGTTTGCGACAACAGGATTCCTTCACCGATAACAGCCGCTCCCGACAAAGCAAAATAGGCCAGGAAGATATTGTCATCCAGTGAGGGGTTGGACGTATGGATTGTCAGGCTGGTTGTCGAACTGTTGATGAAAGGCAAAATGTTGTACAATTCATCGTCCGAACGGGGATTGGTTGGGTTGGCCATCGGGTCAGCCGGGTTATCGTTTGCGTCCCCAATACCCCCCACTGTAATTAGGGCACCATTGGTAGATTGTCCGTCGTCTTCTCCACCAGCAGACGAGGTGAGCCTTTGGTCGTTAACCGATACCTGGGAAGCCTGGTTGCTTCCATTGGCCTGGTAACTATACCCAATTCCAAGGCCCATATCCAGCAGGGCACCAGGCTGGCTGGGATTGATCGCCTGTGCCAGCGTTACAGAAAAGTTGTCGCCTGAAGGGTTCATAGCCCCCAGCATGATCACAATCGTCTTTTCCGTAGCAGCAGCATCGTTAAATACAACCACCAGTGCTTCGCCTTCAACCACACTGGAACTGCATTCAGTTAAGGCCAGGTTTGAAATACCAGCAGGCAAAGCGTTGATGATAGGCGCTACTGTGGTTGTCACATCAGCCCAGTAATTCCGGAAGTAAGAAACGGCTGCATTCCCGTCCCAATTGATTGGTGTGCCATTGATGGTTACACAACCATCAGGAATGGTACTGCTGGTCACTGACGAAACGAGAAAGGCTTTTGCAACCGTTGCTGCTGCACTGGGTTTGTCAACCCGAATGTTCATCGACGTTCCCGTTGTCCCTTTTCCATCAGCAGATATTGTATAGTGACCAGTGGAGCTATACACCTGCTGTAAACCGACAGCAGTTGCCAAAGCGGCCTGGTTCGATTTCTGGGTTAAAAACCGATCGGAGCTTGATTTTGAAAATGTACCCGGAACGAGTTTTTGTGCCAGGAGCGAACTGCTGATTCCCAGGGCCAGCAGCAGGACCAGGCAGCTCAATAAACGACTACGAAACGTGCATAGTGTTCTTTTCATGTGCGTATAATTTGAAGTGAACAATTGATTCGATTTTAGTGATTGATAAAATGGATTAGCTGTGTCTAAATTTTAAATACAAAAGCCGAAACCAAAGACCAGCCGGCAACGTTATTGCGAGGACAACAAAGCCATCATAAAGCAATTGCGATGATTAGCAGCCAGGGGTAAGCCTTGCGATCAATTTGCATTTACGTGAAAGTCCTGTTGCTTTTCTTTTTTGTGATATTGTCTGAATATTTGGTCAGTTTATAAGCTGCAACGATCCCAAGGATTAGGCGTAATCGCATTTACCCCCATTTTCTCCCTGCAGGTAAGCGAATTGGCCAGCCCCATTCGACGAAGTAATTCCGCACGAAAGGCTGCCTTTTGTGACAGGCGTTGAGAAAACCGAAAGATGACCAATTGAACAAAAAGCGGTAAACAGCAGTACTTTGTTTCGGTTGTACGTCACAGCGATTGGGGAGCTGTATCATGAGCTTTCACTTTAGGGACTGTTGTTATGCTTAGTTATTGGTTTTCGTAATACACTGCGGGTGAAATTCGGGAGATACGGTTTCGGGATCGCATGCGATCCCGAATTTTCAGGGCTCCTGTTTTTAATATGCCCGCATTTCCATGACTGCAGGCCGGTACCGAATAAAACTATATCCATGCGTTTCATCATGACAAATAGAATTTCGATGCTAGCGACAAGCATTTACTGCAGAGTCGCCGGACATTAGAAAAATGCACAAATAGTCAATGCCTAAAAAATGGATTGAAACAATAGGATATTCTCAGCTAAAACGATAGGATATCTTCCGAAGGAGTTGTTCAAGGGTCGGTAAAAGGGTTCTACGGCAATCGTTCAGTCGGCGCTTAAAAATCGAATAGCGTAGGTGGAAAAACGAACGATTCTAACTTCACTTTGCCAAGTTATTAAAATAAATATGAATTGCAAAAAAATATTTCGGTTCTCCGAAACAGTTAGCCGAACATGTCAACATCCACTGCCTGAAATACGGTCCCCGATCAACAAATTTTTGTAAACACAACAATGGCTATCCCTGCGGATAGCCATCTAACAAGAAGTATGCTTGTTCCCTCCTAACGTGTTGGCAGGGCCAGCTTTAACCGGGCAAAATAGTAAGCGCCGTTGAAGCCCATTTGCTGCACACGACGACTATAAACGAACCGTCCTAAGCTTTGGTTCCCGCTATGGGTTTGCACATCAGGATAGACATCGAAAAGATTGTTTGCACCAACCGTAGCTGTCAGCGTTTTCAGGATGTCGTAAGAGATCGAAAGATCGGTGACTGTCTTTGCCGCGAATACCTGGTCTAAACTTTCAACAGCGCCACCGTTGAAGGCATTGGCAGAAAACGGGTTGGCGCTCGCATCAAGGTACTGCACCGTTCCAAAACGCACCAGCCGTAGCATGGCGCCCAACCGGCTGTGCCGGTAATTGAACGAAAGGCTGACCTTGTCTTTCGGGTTGGCCACTTCGATGCGGCTCTCGTCCTCACGATTGAAATAATTTCCAAGCTGGCCTCCGTTCACCAGCAGCGGCGATGCATGAATGATAGGCTTTCCATCGGAACCTTTTTTCACATTGTTATCGGTAATGTTTATCGCCAGGACGGTGCGCAGGGAATGGCTTTTCAAAAACGTCTTGTTGTACGAAGCCACGGCCTCAAAGCCCCGGGCCCGGGTATCGATCGCATTTGTAAAAAAGTTCGCCGTCGACGCTCCCTCGGCATCCAGTATCTGCTTGATTTGGGCGTTTGTAGCGCCGGTAAAATTGTTCGTCAGGATGATGCGGTTTTTGATGTCGATCTGGTAGCCATCAAACGTAAACTCGAAACCACTGAATGGCTTCGCCGTAAATCCCACTGCATAATTGTTGCTGGTTTCTTCAGTTAGCTTTGGAATACCAAGCAGTTCGGCCAGGCGGCTGTCATTGGTAAATGTGCCCGCCTGCACCGGAGTCAGGTTTCCACCCTGCTGGATGAAGAGTGTGTTTGTCTTGGCATAATACTTCTGTTGCTGCGACGGCGCACGAAAACCAGAGCTTACCGAAGCCCGCAGGTTGAGCCAGCTGGTAAGCTTATAACGGCTGCTGAACTTATAATTCAATGTGTGGCCAAAATCGCTGTAGTCTTCAAAGCGCAACGCTCCTGTCAGTAAAAAGGCTTGCGTAAAATCCTGTTCAAGGTCCACGTACACGGCTTTGGCATTTCGGGTTTTTGTATCACCGATGGTGTTGATAAAACCGGGAAAAACCTGTGCAGCAGGGCCCACTCCCGACGGTACGTCGTAGTTTTTATAGGAGGCTTCTTCTCCACTACGAATACCAAATGCATCGATCCGGTATTCCAATCCTGCCGCTACGTTCAGCCCCTGCAAAACTTCGTAGCGTCTCGAAACGTCTGCATTGGCCGTGTTCTGCCAGAACTTCAGCCCACCCGCGTCGAAGCTGGTCTGCGGATTTGACGTGACGGCGAATTGTGAATAGTTCACAGAATTGCTCACCCCGAAATCAAAGGTGTTGATCCCGTAGGTATTGCTGATGTCAAAATTCCATTGGCTAAACTTGGTGCGAAAGCCAACGGCCGTGGAGAAGTCTTCAATATCGGTATCGATGTTGGGCAAGAACCCATTGGGGTAAAGCGCAAAAACATTGGGGGCATATTTGCCGGCATTGGAAGCCAGGACAATGCTGCTGGGATAACGGTACAAGCCTGCCGAATTCCCGCTCTTCTTGCTCCAGCCGCCAAATGCATACAACTCACCACTTTTGCCAACAGGATAGCCGAAGTTGTAAAAAGCCGCCCCGCCTTTCATCTCCGAATTACCGGCGCGGATATCAAAAAAGTTACGGGTTAATCCACGGGCTGAAAGAATAGAGTCGTCCCGAATTTGCCCGTTTACAGACGGGAACACCTGTCCTGTGTAGGTGCCGGTACGGTTGGTGGCATCGCGGCTGATGTATTCACCAAAAAGGGTCAAATAACCCTTGCCCAGGTTGAAGCCATATCCAAGAGAGCCCTGGTAGGTACCGCCGTCCGTTACATGTACATCCGGATCGTCGGATTTGCCCTGGATTTTATACAACGCATAGTTCTTGGGATACTTGGTGTCATAAAAGCCATAGCTGCTGCCGGCTTCGAGTAGGCCTGTCCGTTTCTTCAGCACGATATTGATCACTCCTGCTATTGCGTCGGACCCGTATTGCGCGGAAGCCCCGTCGCGAAGGATTTCGATGCGCTCAATGGCCGTTGCCGGGATGGCGCTCAGGTCAGTGTTGGTTTGCCCCCTGTTAACCGTTCCGTTCACATTCACCAGTGCGGCCTGGTGACGGCGCTTTCCGTTGATGAGCACCAGCACCTGGTCGGTTCCCAGTCCACGGAGCTGAGCCGGATCGAGGTGGTCGGTACCATCGGCGATGGTTTGGCGTGCAGACTGGAAGGAAGGCGCCACGTAGTTCATGATCTGGTTCAGGTCGACCTGCCCGATTTCGTTCACCACCTGTGCCAGTGGAATAACGTCAACGGGTACGGGTGTTTCGGTCCGGGTTCGCGCTGCGCTGCGGGATCCGACTACTGTAACTGCACCCAGGTCTCTTGCCCCGCTGAGGATGATGTCCTGTACCGCCCCCGTTTGTCCTACAGTGACGGCCACCGACTGGGTGGTATAGCCCACATAGGAAACCACTATTGTATAACGGCCGGGAGTTACAGCCAGCGAATAATTACCACTGTTGTCGGCAAAAGCTCCTTTCGACGTGCCCTGCACCGTTACGGATGCGCCGGCTAACCCCTGCCCACTTGCATCGGTTATCGTTCCCCTGATAGTTGTGTTTTGCGCCCATGCTACTGTCGCCATGAATAAAGTAATCACTGCCAGAAAGGTTCTGTGAAGTTTCGGGTAAATCTTTGTCATAGATTTTCGTTTTGTTTTTCGAAATATGTGGAGACAGGCTTCCGGTTCCTTTGGGAAGTCCATCGCTAACGCTTTCGTACGTTGCTGGCAATCGAAAACAAATCAGTCTTTAGGGAACGGGGAATGTTCTGCAGTGAAAGAGGTAGGAAAGGTAAGGCCTTCTGCAGAATTCACATAGCTTTTCTATGCACATTTTGATAGACGGCATATCGCTGCAGCGCAGTAAGTTTGTATCACCGATTTTACTATACCATGCGTTACACAATTCTTCTTCTTTCTGTTCTTTTCCTCCAATGCAGCACACCTAAAAACCTGGTTGGCCCCAAAGGCGCCGTGAATCCCTACCAGTATACCAGCAGTAAAAAAGTTGTTGTGCAAAACGGTGCCGTGGCATCGGCGCACCCGCTGGCCAGCAAGGTGGGAATGGAAATCATGCGACAGGGCGGCAATGCGTTCGACGCGG
Organism: Flavisolibacter nicotianae; assembly: GCF_003628535.1. GTDB lineage: Bacteria > Bacteroidota > Bacteroidia > Chitinophagales > Chitinophagaceae > Flavisolibacter > Flavisolibacter nicotianae. The sequence goes on along the minus strand of NZ_RBCI01000003.1, from coordinate 615,182 downwards.
CCATTGCCACGCAACTGGCACTGGCGGTGGTGTATCCCACCGCCGGCAATATTGGTGGAGGCGGTTTTCTCGTAGCCCGCAGGGCAAGCGGCGAAACCGTGGCTCTCGATTACCGCGAAACGGCATCGTCGCTGGCCCGCCGCGACATGTACCTCGATGCGGCCGGCAATGTGCTGCAGGGCAAAAGCCTGAATGGCCATTTGGCGGCCGGTGTACCGGGCACCATTGCAGGTCTCTTTGAAACCGCCAAATATGGCAACCTGCCTTTTGCAAAACTGATTCAGCCGGCCATTGACCTTGCAGAAAAAGGATTTGTACTGACGGACAGAGAAGCCGGTTCGCTCAATTCCATACAAGCCGACCTGGCTAAATACAACACGGTGAAAAATGCGTTTCAAAAAGAATCACCCTGGCATGGCGGTGACACGTTGGTGCAAACCGATCTTGCCAATACGCTAAAGCGGGTTCGTGACGCTGGTGCGGCCGGGTTTTACGAAGGCAAAACCGCGCAACTGGTGATTGAAGAAATGAGCCGGGGGGCTGGCATCATCACGCTGGAAGACATGAAGAACTACAAGGCGAAATGGCGAGAACCTCACATATTTTCCTACAAGGGTTACACCATTGTTGGCATGCCCATGCCCAGCAGCGGCGGTATTCTTTTACACCAGATGATGAAAATGGTGGAGGAAAAGCCGCTGGTGACGTACGGCTTTCAGTCGCCCTTAGCGGTGCAATTGATGGTGGAAGCCGAACGTCGTGCCTATGCCGACAGGGCCGAGCACATGGGCGATGCCGATTTTGTGAAAGTGCCGGAAAAGGCACTGACCGACACGGCTTACCTGAACCAACGGATGCGTGACTATAAGCCCGGCGAAGCCGGCAGCAGCCAGGCAACGAGGCCCGGCAAGTTGACACATGAAAGCGAAGAAACCACGCATCTCTGCGTGATCGATGCCGCGGGAAATGCCGTCTCAGTCACCACCACACTCAATAATTCGTATGGCAGTAAAACGGTAGTTGGCGGAGCCGGCTTTTTACTCAACGATGAGATGGATGATTTTAGCGTAAAGCCCGGCGTGCCCAATCTTTATGGCGCTGTTGGCGGCGAAGCCAATGCAATTGCACCGGGAAAGCGCATGCTGAGTTCCATGACACCGACCATCGTACTAAAAGATGGCAAACCGTTCCTAGTCGTGGGAACACCGGGAGGCACCACGATCCCCACGTCTGTTTACCAAACCATTTTGAACATCATCGATTTTGGCCTGCGTACGGAAGATGCCGTGTACAAGCCGAAGTTTCATCACCAATGGCTGCCCGATGAAATTGCCGTGGAAAAATCTTTTCCGACCGATGTGCGAACAGCCCTTGAAAAAATGGGTTACAAGATCACAGAGCGGGGTTCCATAGGCCGTGTAGAAGCCATTAAAGTATTGCCAAACGGCAGTTTCGAAGCCGTTGCCGACAACCGTGGCGACGATGCGGCGGAAGGCTGGTAGGCAATCCAAACGAAGATCTGACGTTTTGATATTGCACTTGTTTTTTCAAGAGGAGTGAATGAAAAATCGTCCGTGATCGTTGCACGATTTGAAGAGCCATACACCTTTAAAACGCTGTTATGTCACTCGCCACTGAATTTTTAGATTCGGCCATCAAACGGTTTGAGAGCTACAAAGTTTTGGGCGAAAAAACGTTTGCCCAGCTAAACAACGAACAAATGCTTCGCCAGCCGAACGATGCATCCAACAGCATCGGGGTTATTATTCAGCACCTGCATGGCAACATGCTTAGCCGCTGGACCAATTTTCTTTCCGAAGACGGTGAAAAAACCTGGCGCAAACGGGACGATGAATTCGAGGCGCATCACCTGAGTAAAGACCAATTGCTGCAATTATGGCAAGACGGATGGCAAACCCTGTTCGACACGCTCCATTCGCTGAAGGAAAGCGACCTTGAAAAGACGATCACGATCCGCTCGGAACCGTTGATCGTCGTGGACGCAATCAACCGGCAACTGGCCCATTACAGCTACCACGTAGGACAAATTGTTTATCTCGGCCGGTGGATGAAGGATGCAGAATGGCAATCATTATCCATCCCAAAAGGAGCGTCTGCAAATTTTACTGCCGAAATGGTTGCAGGTCAGAAAAATCAATAGCCGGTAACCTGGCCATTTACGGTCATTCACCCAACCCTTTTCATTTTGGAAAGGTATTTTGATGAGGGATGACTTTAGCGAGAGCACAGCGCTTTTTGCAGATGACCGTTTCGCTTAGACGGCGGCAGTGGTATTGTCCCTTAGAATCATCAAACAGCCGAACAACAGAAGCAAGATTTCTATAAAAAAAGAGCAGCGAATTGCTGCTCTTTTTCAAAATGGAATGACTGTTATTTCGCGACCACTGCCTTGTCCGGCGATACGGGTCCGGGAACACGGTTACTGACAGGTGTAAGGGTCTGCAGGTAGGCAAAGATTGACTTGAGATCCTGGTCGGACAGACGGGCCAGGCCCGGCCACGGCATTGGAGGCAGCAAGGGGCGACCATTATCCGCTCCCAGGTGCTTCCCCTTCCGCAATGTTTGAATAAATTCGCCTTCGGTCCAGGCGCCGATTCCCGTGGCGCTGTCCGGCGTCAGGTTGGCGGCATAGGAAATGCCCCAGGGCCCGACAAACGAAGTAACATCGGGTCCCATCAGGACCCACCCGCCTGGCTTCAATGCGCTTTCGATCACCGGTGGTGTCGGCATCGAAGCCGGGTGACCAGACAAGGCTTTTGCGGAATCGACTGCCGGTCCATAAGGACCCATGCTCTTGGGCGAATGGCAGTCGTTACAACCACCTGCCGTGACCAGCAGCCGGCCGTGATCAATCATTTCTTCCTTTGTGGAGGAGGCTTTCACCAGGGGTTCTTCGTCCTGCCTGACGTTCTTGTTTGCAGACTCGCAAGACCAGATCAGGACCGAAGCAGAAAGCAGTGCGGAGAGGATTCGTTTCGTGTTGCGCATAGTGGTTTGGTTATTTGGTAAAAAAACTGCGTTCAGAAATATACAAAAAATCAGGCAAGCAATGCAACTTCCCGGATTTTTTCCTGCACACGTTGCCATTCATTCGGCAACAGTGCCGTCTCTGCAAGGTTGCAGAAAAAAGCAAAGACCGGTGGCGGCGCGGTTTGCCTGATCGCAGTAAACCAGTCAACGATTTCGTGTGCCGCCATGCCTTTCAGCATCCAGTAAGAAAAAAGCTGGTTGTCGGCAGGGGGAACGGAAGCCGCGATCTCCTGCACTTTCCGTTGCAGGTCTTCGTCGGAGTAGTGGCGCCACAAACATTCGTTTACGACCGTTTCTTCTTTTTTCATGTGCTCCACGTTAAAGGCCAGGAAAGAATGAAAGCTTTGCGCCAATTCGTTGCCGGCGTAACGGTTTTGATCTGTTGTGTTGGTTTCGGCGAACAGTGCGATGCATTTTTCCAGTTGCGCCGAAAGTTCGTGATCGGTTTGGTGCTGCGCTTCAAAGTCAGCGACGATCTCCGGCGCTGTATTCCCAATCATTGGAAACACCTGGCTGTCCTCAATATGGGCATGATGCTCGAAAAGCCGGGCTACCAGCTTAACGCGGTCAATCGCAGCGTAAATCTCCTTTTCATTGGAAAAATCCGTGTGCTGGAGCAGGAGAGCCGTATCATACAAAAGTGCCCGCAGGCCTTTGTGCACCTGGCCAAAGGGATTGAATCGAAGTCGTTGCATAGTTGAAATATTTATGGGTGAAACGAGGTTAATTCACAGTGAGTAACGTCCCCGGTAAAACCATGGTTTTCGCCGGCCACGACCCGTTGTTTTTTGCGGATTGATTGTTTTCCCGGTGGCTTTGCCAAAAGAGCAGGGCATTGATGAAGACCAGGAGAAACAGGACGAAGAAAAGGACTTTGTTCACGTTGGGTGGTTTGAATAACAAAACTTGTCGAAAACGGGCAGCAGGAAAAGCGGAACAGGAATGAACCGCCAGAAATGGCGTATCAATTGAATGGAAAAGCGGTAACCGAAGCGGTGTTCGCGAGGTAACAGTTTCTTTATCGCGACACACTTGCTACCAGTCAGGCCAGGCACCTTATACTACCTCCTGCTCCATTCGTTTCCTGAGAGGAGGAAATATTTATCTGACAGGCCGGTACCGGCTTGATAGAATTGGACCAGCAGGTCTTTCGGTGCTGCAACAAATTGCGCTGTTGTCTTACCAATTGCCCGGTTCGGGATTAACGATTTCGAATCCACAAAAAGCCATGGGCGAAACGCCAACCCCAGCCAGTCCCGCCTTCTTTTTACCCAAAACATGGCCTGCCTGATTCGACGCGCAATCCGCCATGCAACTGATTTTCCCCTGAAGCGACTCAATTAAGCAGTTTCCCTTATTTTTACGCCTTTTCAAGCGTTATGAGAAAAGCCAGGACTCTAAGCATACTTTTTCTTTTTGTTTTATTTGCCAACCGTTCCATGGCCCAGGTCAGCCTGTTTGCCGGCCCACAGTTTACAACGGCCAAATACCATATTCGAAATGCCAAGCAGGACAAAGAATTCAAACAGGGCTATATGGCCGGTTTGCGGTTGACAACACCGGTAGAAGGCAATCTTTACTTTTCTCCCTCTCTTTATTACAGCCGGAAAGGCTATAAAGTGTCGTTCAACCGCCAGGCCGTCCTCCCCGACTCCGCAGCACTGAACAACAATACCTCGTACAACACGATTGCTTTTACACCGCTTTTGCAATTCAATTTATCAGGCACCAAATCGCACTACTTTGTCCGCTTTGGACCGGGTGTTGACGTCGCCTTTTCAGGGAAAGAAACGTTTGATTCGGCAGCGGGCAAGCAGGTCAACCGTCCGATGGTCTTCGGGTCGCTCGGGTACAGCCCGGCAACCGCGTTTGCCAATATACAGGTAGGGTTTGTTCACAGTAGCGGCTTTAGTGTCTATGCCAATTACGAGCATGGCCTGAGCAATTTCAATAACGCCGACCTGGGACCCATGATCCTCCAGCGGGTAGTCGGTATTTCAGTGGAGTGGAAATTAGGACGGAAATAAGGGTACGTATCTGATTGCCTTTTGTTCTTTGGGTCGGAATTCACGGCCATTCGTTCTCCCAGGCAGAACATTTGATTCATTGACGCCTGTACATACCCGTAAACTGATAGCAACCATATTCCCTGAAGTTTTGCGTCGTTCTCGAAGCTATTTCCTTATCAACAATCAGGCATAAATATCCACGACAATCTTCCCGTTGTTTTTTACATAGCCACGGTACATGCCCTCTGTATTGAACGGTAGTGCAACAGCCCCCTGTGCATCAACGGCCACCAGGCCACCATCGCCACCAATCTCCGGAAGCTTTTTTAAAATGGCTTCATTGGCTGCACGCAAAAGCGAGTATCCCTTGTACTCCATCAGGTCAGCCACAGTCTTTGCAACACACAACCGTAAAAAGTATTCTCCCCAGCCGGTGCAACTTACCGCACACAACCGGTTGGCATAGGTGCCGGCGCCAATAACCGGCGAGTCGCCAACGCGGCCCCATTTCTTGTTGGTCATGCCGCCGGTGCTGGTTGCAGCCGCCAGGTTGCCTTCGCGGTCCAGGGCCACAGCGCCGACGGTGCCGAACTTTTCTTCCTTCTTTTTCTTCCGATAGGATTTACTGCTTCCATGATCCAGGTCGGTACGGTCCGGGTCTTCTTCGCGGATTTTGAGCAGTGCCTCCCAGCGTTCCCGGGTGAAGTAATAATCAGGTGCGACCATCTCTATTCCGTGCAGCCGCGCAAATGCTTCCGCCCCACTCCCGATCAGCATCACGTGATCGCTTTTTTCCATGACCGCCCTTGCAGCCGTAACCGGGTTTTTAAGGCAGGTCACACCGGCAATCGCTCCTGCGGCCAGGTCTTTTCCCGACATAATCGATGCATCCATTTCGTTTCGGCCATCGGCTGTAAACACGGCCCCTTTGCCCGCATTGTACAGGGGACAATCTTCCAGTTCACGCACCGCAGTCTCCACGGCATCGAGGGAGGTGCCACCGGCCGTCAAAACATCGTAACCTTTTTGAAGTGAAAGCCGGAGGGCTTCCTTATACGCTTTTTCGAGAGCAGCGGTCATCTTGCTTTTGAGGATGGTGCCCGCTCCCCCGTGTATCGCAAGGGCTATTTTCTGTTTCATGTCTCAGTTGATCGTGAGGAAAAGGTATGCAGCAAATATGCCACGAAGCAAGCTGCGATCGGCCAACAGCGATCAGCCATCAGTAATAGAAACCTGCCAATGGGAAGGAAGAGGATGAACGGAATAAAAATAGAAATGTTTGTAGCGTTACCAATCGTCACCTGCCAACAGCTGATGGCCGATTGCCGCTTGCCCTCAGCCTTTCACCTTTCACAATTCTTTGAACAAACCCCGCGGCCCTTAATTTGTCTGAAAATGGCATATACCTACATTTACACAAATTTGCCATTGAGGAGATTTTTCAAAATACTTGGCCGCGTCCTTCTCTCCATCGTTTTGCTGCTCATCGTAATCTGGGCATTTGTGCAAACAGATTGGGGCCAGAACTGGCTTGCCGGGCAGGTAACCAGCAAACTCTCCAAAGACCTCCGCACCAAAATTGCCATTAAACATGTCAGCATCGGCTTTTTTAATCGTATGGAACTGGAAGGTGTTTATGTGGAAGATCAGAAACAAGATACACTGCTCTATGCCGGTGCTGTAAAGGTCCGCATCACGGACTGGTTTTTTTTCAAGGACAAAGCCGACCTGAAATACATCGGGCTGGAAAACGCCACCATACATTTTAACCGGACAGACTCGGTTTGGAACTATGGCTTTCTCGCCAAGTACTTTGCTTCAACCGACACGGTGAAAGTGAAAAAGAACGCCGGGATTCAATTCAACCTGCAGCGGGTGGAACTGGATAACGTGGCTTTTTACAAGCGGGATGCCTGGGCCGGCAACGATCTCACAGTAAAAGTCGGCGCACTCGACCTGGATGCCCAGGACATCAGCGTCAGCCGCCAGAATGTGTTGCTGCGGAACGTGGAGCTGACCGACCCGTATTTTTCATCGCTGTCGTACAAAGGCAAATTCAAAAACACAAGCTCCTCCCCCAATACCTGGACAATCCGGGTTACCCATGCCAGCATGAAAAATGGACGTTTCCGTCTCGACAAAGACAATTATACGCCTACCGTGACGTATTTCGATGGGAACCACCTGGACTTTAGCCGCATTAACGGTACCGCAGATAATTTATGGTTCAGGGGAGACACGGTTCAGGCAAGCGTAAAGCTTTCTACTGCCGAACGCAGCGGGTTTGTAGTCAAGAATCTTCAATCCTTTGTCACTCTCCAGCCGAAAGCATACACCTTTGCCGACCTGCTTCTGGAAACACCCAAAAGCCGGTTGCACCGGTCGTTTTCCCTGCGGGCAGAAGGTCCCAAAGGATTCAGCGATTTTTTGCACAGTGTAACCATGGATGCGGATTTTGCCGACGCCACCATTTCATCGGACGATCTGGCTTATTTCATTCCCAGTGCCCGCAACTGGAACAAAGACATCCGCATCGAAGGAAAAGTAAACGGTGCCGTTGACCGGTTGAATGCCGATGACCTCCTGGTCCGGCTGGGAAAAAACACGGTGATCAACGGCAATGTGAGTGTGGTAGGCCTGCCCGACATCAACAAGACATTATTAAACGTTGAGGCTAAAGAACTCAGCACAACATACGACGATGCCGTCAGCTTTTTCCCCGAGCTGGGCCGGCTGAAAAATCCCAATGCCAGGGCGCTTCGCTACCTGCGTTTTAAAGGAACGTTCACGGGTTTCGTCAACGACTTTGTCTCGTACGGCACCATCCAAACAGCGCTTGGCACACTCACCACCGATATCAACATGAAACTACCGAAGGGCGGCGAAGCGGTTTATTCCGGTTCGGTCTCTACCGACGGTTTTCAACTGGGTACCCTGATCAACAACAAGGATTTGGGAATTGTGGATTTTCACGGTAACGTGAAAGGCCGCAGTTTCGACTGGAACAAGATCAGCCTGGATATCGACGGCATCGTGCACCGCATCCGGTATGGCGGGTATACTTACCAAAATATCAAAGGCAAGGGAACAATTAAAAAGCAGCAACTGAATGGCGATTTTACCATCAACGACCCCAACGCCGACCTGCACTTGAATGGCCTGATCGACTTCAGCAAGCGTATTCCCGTTTTTGATGCGACGGCACAAATCCGCAAGGCTGACCTGAAAGCCCTTCAACTGACCAAAGAAGACATCAAGCTGAAAGGAGATTTTACATTGAACTTGCAGGGCAACAGTTTGTCCAACCTCATTGGCACGGCCCGCATCAGCAACGCCGAACTGGTGGCCAACGGGCAGCCGCTTTCCTTCGACTTTCTGAACGTGGCCTCTTATTATATCAACAACGAGAGAAGCCTCAATGTGAGTTCCAACGAATTCGACGGACGGATTACCGGTGACTTCGACATCAGCACCCTGCCTTCTGCCTTTAAGCTTTTCTTGAGCCGCTACTACCCTGCCTACATTCCCAAGCCTACGCATTTTATCCCGCAGAACTTTACATTCGACATTACAACCGGCCTGGTGGAAGATTATGTACGCCTGCTCGATTCAAATCTTTCCGGCTTGAACAACAGCCGCCTCATTGGCTCACTGAACACGACGGCCAACACGATGACCATTGATGCCGATGTGCCGGCGTTTGGCTACAAGCAATATTCATTCACAGCCATCAAACTGACCGGTGCCGGAAACCTCGACAGCCTTGTACTGAACGGCAGTGCCAGCGATGCGACACTGAGTCGTGCGATTAAACTGCCGCAAACCACATTCAGCATACGGGCCAGTAACGACGTTTCGAATATCGTGCTCAATACCACGGCCAACCAGGCCATCAACAGGGCTTCACTGGCCGCGCAGGTCAAAACTTTCAACGATGGAATCTCCGTGCTGTTTTTTCCATCTTCGTTTGTGCTCAACGGAAAAACCTGGAACATCGAACAAGGCGGAGAGCTAAACCTCCGCAAAAGTGCCGTTGCCAATGGCCAGGTGCTTTTGCGTGAAGGACCGCAGGAAGTGCGTATAGAAACGGTGGCCTCCGATATCGGTAGCTGGAACGACATTCATGTGACCATGCGGGACCTCAACCTGGCCGACCTTTCACCCCTTTTTATAAAGGACATGCGGCTGGAAGGAACGCTGTCGGGAAGCATCGTTGCCGAAAATCCAACGGAAAAATTGGTGATCGATGCGAATGTCAGAGGCGGGCAAATAAGACTGGACAACGACTCCATCGGCGATGTGCTGATCAATGGCAGGTACAATAACGTTGACGGTATGCTGACGGCCCGCGGCAACAATGTCGATCCCGAACACAAGATTGATTTCGACATGGCGATGGATTTTAAAGACAGCGCCAACACCTTCCAGGACAGGATTACGCTGCGGCCAGACAACTTTCAACTGAAAATCCTGGAGCGTTTCATTGGTACACTTTTCACCAATATCCAGGGCACCATGACGGGCAAGGTGGATATCGTAGGCGAGGGCGACAACCGTGACTTCCTGGCAAAAGTGCGACTCAAAAACGCCGGCTTCAAAGTGGTCTTTACCCAGGTGCCTTATACGCTGGAAGACACAGACATTGAACTAAAAAAAGACTACCTCGATCTTTCCAATCTCAAGCTGCACGACCGTGAAGGCAACCTTGCGCAGATCAAGGGCGGCATCACGCATCATGGATTTAAGAATATGTATTTTGACCTTGCCGTGCAAACCGTATCACGGCAAATGGAACTGATCAACACCACGTACAGGGATAATCAACAGTTTTACGGACGGGCAAAAGGGGCCGGCTCTTTTGTGCTGATCGGACCGCAGTACGACATGAACATGTACATCGATGTGAAGGCCTCCACAACGGACAGTTCGTACATTACGCTGCCGCCGGCACAAACAAGAGTGACCGGCCAAACCACTTTCATGGTGGAGAAAAAATACGGCCGTGAGATGACGGAGATTGAGAAGCGCGGCGGCGAAAGCAACATCACGTACGAGGTGAATATGACCGCGACACCTTTGGTTAACGTAGAAGTCGTCCTTGATGAACTGACCGGCGATATCATCAAAGGAAGAGGGAACGGCACCTTGAAGATCACAGCCGGCACCATCGCACCGCTGCGCCTTTCCGGCCGCTACAACATCGAAGAAGGAAACTACCTGTTTACGTTCCAATCCGTTTTCAAACGGCCATTTATTGTACGAAAAGGCGCCAACAATTACATCGAATGGAACGGCGACCCTTACGATGCAAACATTCATCTTGATGCCTTTTATACTGCCGAAAAAGTCAGTTTTGCCCCGCTGGCTTCTACCCTGGTGGTGGACAAGCAGGACCAGGATATTCTAAACCGCACTCGTGAAAACGTGGTTGTGGCCGCAACATTGACGGGAAAACTTTTTTCACCTGATATTGATTTCCGCCTGGAGTTTCCAAACAGTATTTATTCGAATCCAAAGATCTCTTTTGCCGTTCAACAACTGGAACGCAACAGGAATGAACTGACGAAGCAAGTCACTTTCCTGATCGTTACGAACTCTTTTGCGCCATACGAAAGCACGCAATCGGTACAACGTCCGTTTGAGGAACTGGCTTACAATACCATTTCCGGTGTCTTGTTCAATGTAATCAATCGCGAACTGAACCAGATCCTGTCACGGGTGCTTCGCAACCGGTTTACGCTTAACTTTTCCGGTTCGCTTTACAACCGCAACCTGTTCGACCCCAATGCCAGGGGTATCCGTCTTTTCAACCAGGCCACCTCCAACATTAGCGTGGGTACGTCTCTGTTCAACGGGCGGGCCATTCTTTCAGTTGGCGGCAGCTTTGATATTCCGTTGGAGGCGAATGTGCAGCAAACCTTCCAGATTTTGCCGGATGTGAGCCTGCAGATTTTGCTCAACAAAACAGGTTCGCTGCGGGCAACATTTTTTTACCGGCAGAATGTCGACTTCCTTAACGGGTTTACCACCAGCGGCAGTCCGCAAACAAGACGCTACGGAACCAGCCTGTCGTACAACAAAGAATTTGACAACTTCAGCGAATTCCTTTTTGGCCGTAGAAATCCGCGAAGAAACACCGACAGCACAGGTGCGCCTTTGGTCAATCCGCCAACATTCATCAATCAATAAGCACGACGCGAAATCACATTTTTCAGTAACGGAAGCGGATCGGTGGGCTGTATCTTCGCCGCATGCTTCAACAAAAACTCAAAGCCTTAGCCAAACAATATGCACCGGACTTCATCGAGATCCGGCATTACCTGCATGCGCACCCGGAACTGAGTTACCAGGAATTTGAAACATCGAAATACGTTCAGCAAAAGTTGACAGACTATTCCATCCCATTTGACATAAAAGCCACGACCGGTGTCGTTGGCCTGATCCAGGGTAAAAATCCGGACTCAAGGATTGTTGCCCTGCGGGCGGATATGGATGCATTGCCTATCCAGGAAGAAAACGACATTGCCTACAAGTCGACAGTGCCGGGTGTGATGCATGCCTGCGGCCACGACGTGCACACCACCTGCCTGCTGGGTGCGGCCAAACTCCTGTCCGAGACACGTGACGAATGGGAAGGGACGGTGAAACTCATTTTTCAACCCGGCGAAGAAAGAAATCCGGGCGGCGCCAGCCTGCTGATCAAGGAAGGTGTGCTGGAAAATCCTGCGCCACAATGCATCTTCGGCCTGCACGTGAACCCGCAACTGGAAGTGGGAAAATTGAGCTTTCGCGGCGGAAAGGTAATGGCAAGCGCCGATGAACTTTACATCACGGTTCGCAGCAAAGGAGGCCATGCGGCGGCACCGCATTTAACGGCCGATACGATCCTGATAGCGTCGCACCTTGTGGTAAGCCTGCAACAAATCATCAGTCGCAACCGCAATCCACTTTCGCCTTCGGTGCTCTCTATCTCTTCTTTCCAGGGCGGTTTTACCACCAATGTGATCCCGGCAGAAGTAAAGCTGATGGGCACCTTCCGGGCCATGGATGAAGATTGGCGTTTCAGGGCCCACGATCTCATTCGAAAACACACCACGGAACTGGTTCACGCCATGGGCGCCGAGGCCGATGTGCATATCGATGTCGGTTACCCGACGGTATACAACAATGAAGACTTAAACGCAAAGGCCCGTGCATTGGCTGAAGAATGGATGGGCCGGGAGAATGTTGAGGAAACCGAAATACGCATGGGTGCAGAAGACTTTGGTTTTTATTCGCAAAAAATACCGGGTTGTTTCTTTCGCCTTGGAACCGCCAACAAAGCAAAAGGACTGACGTCCGGCGTGCATACGCCAACATTTAATATCGACGAAAGCGCTATCGAAACAGGCATGGGCATGATGGCGCTGTTTGGCGCTATTGCGCAATAACTTTTCTTCGAATGACAGACTGCGGCGTGCAAAGTTCCAGAAGCCCTTCGCCCCTGAAGGGAATGCCGGAAAACTGCAACTGGTTATCGCCGGATTGGCCTAAAAAAGATGTTTGCCAAATGCGTTTTCCCTGCAGATCGTAAATGCGCACGGTAACTGGCTGTGCGGTTTTTTGCTGAAACCAAAGTCGCAATTCCTGCGCAGAAAAATGGACCAATAGATTAGAAAAACCCGGTTTTGCTGCCAGCACCATTTTTACGCCAGAATAAATGACACCCCCATCTTTTGAAACCAACCGCAACCGGTAGTAATGCTTGCCGGCCTCTATCACCGGTGCATTGCAAGAACGCACACTGCCGGCAAGTACGGAACAGCTTTTCCAAATATTTCCGTCGTTGCTTTCTTCAACTTCGATCTGCTTGATTTCTTCGGACTGGGCGATTTCCCAGTCCAGTTTTACAGCACCGTTTGTTGCCTTTGCGTTAAACGAAAAAAGTTTGGCAGGCAAAACAACGGCATTGCCCGCAGTATTAAACAACCCGGTGATGGCGATCAAATCAATGCCACCATCTCCTGTGTTGGCCGAGGTAGTTGTAGGAAAATAACGGGTATCTGTATAGTTGAGCAAATTGGCCGGCGTGGCAGAAAGTGGCAGATCGTTGGCAAACAGCGAATAGCCATAAACAACCTGGTTGGCAACAATGCCAAGGTCCTGTAGCGACACAAACACGCCACCGCGGTTTTGTGTTCCACCGGAACTACGGGAAAGACGGGTCTCCGACTCCTCTTTCCGGAGGATGGAATAGGTAACGGAGGAACTAACAATGTTGCCAAATTTGCTGGAAGCAACCCGCAGGATATTGCCATATTTTATTGGGTTTCCCAATTCGTCAACGTCGAGGATGGCTGCGATGCAAAACGGATCGTGCTGGTTGTCGTCGCCGCGTTCAAGAATGGCAAAGCCGGCCTGACTGACATTAGCGGTTTTCATCCCGCCCGGTGTCAACCAATCTACCCGCTCGATGTTGTTGTTGTTGCCGCTGCCATCGCCCTGGTTGCCAAATAAATTATCTGTACCCTGGTTAATGATTCTGCCTTGCAAAAAAACCTCCATGGCATCCTGATACGGAAGTGAAATATTATAAGCCGTCGGCTTTTCAACCGATTCCATCCAGACAAGACTTTTTCGTCCTTTCGTCACGCCGTTGTTCACCCGCCTGATTCGCACTTCGCCATTCACGAATGAATTGTAGTAAAAGTTTTGGCTGGGGAAAATGATCCCGGTTGCATTCTGCATGTTCCGGATGGTTCCGGAACGGTTGCCGAAATTGTACTCTTTTGCCGACAATGAATATGTCAGCCCCGAAGAAGCAGTCGTATGTTCGAAGATCACATGGGTAATAGGCGTTTGTGCGCCGGCAGAACTGCAAGTGGCAAATAACAGGACAAGCAGCGAATAATGCTTCATAGGGATCGCATTTGCTTTGGTGTAAACAAATTTAACCCGGACCGCAATGCGATTTACTGCCGCTGTAGAATTGGGCAAAACTCCGGTTTTGGTATCGTAAACCACCCAGCGCTCCAGGCGTTCATTTACGACAGCAGGCCCGAAGTTGATGGTATTTCTTAAACCAACACCACTTCGTCCTTGTCATCTTTTTCGGCCCACAAAACTTTGACGCGTTGGGTAATGATGGAGTCGATGGACTTGCCGATGTAATCGGCCTGGATGGGAAGCTGTCGGCTGTAACGCCGGTCTACCAGCACCATTAATTCCACTTTTGCCGGGCGGCCGAAATCCATCAGCGCATCCAGTGCAGCCCGAATGGTGCGACCGGTGTAGAGCACATCATCGATCAGGACCACATGTTTGTCTTCGACCGAAAACCGGATATCTGTTTGATTGGGAACGTGGATTTCTTTGCGCACATCATCCCGGTAAAAGGTAATGTCCAACTTTCCGTACACGATGTTTTCCGCTTCCCCGCTTTGCCTTATTTCGCGAACGATCCGATCGGATAAAAAAATACCCCGTGGCTGCAAGCCAATCAAAACGGTATTGTTCAACGCGACATGGTTTTCCAGCAACTGGTGAGCAAGACGTTTCACTGTTAATCCAATCTGTTGTTCGGTGAGAAGCGTTTTCAAAAATGAAATTTTGATAAAAATAGGTATTCCTTGTTTTCGAACCTTGTTGCCGGATAGATACAAAAAGGAAAGCCCCGCGATGCAGGGCTTTTTCCAGTTGTTGAATCAAGTTTATTTGTAGGCGCCAAACTGGTAGATCAAACTGAATTGCCCAACGCTGTTCTTCCATGTTCCGCCTTTAAACGGTGCTGCGGCACGGGCATCATCGGCAACAATATTAGCGATACCAAGGTTGTAGCGTAGATCCACACCAAGACCAATCCGTGAGAGATATCCGACACCGCCGGTCCACGAAAAATCGAGCTTGTCGAAATCGTCCTTGTTGTCGTCTGTTGCTGCAGGTGCACCGGTTCCGGAAGGATTTTTAATTTTTGCCGACACCAGGTAACCGAGTTGCGGTCCTGTCTGCACAAAAAACCCATTTTTCGCCATCAACTGAAAATTCAGGGGCAGGTTAACGTAATGCAGATCCTGCTCATAAGTCCCACCCGACGTGGTACCTGACGGGCCCTGAACCTTACCACCCTGCGAACTGAAATTTAATTCCGGCTGAAAACGGAGCATCGATCCACCCAGCGGGATATTCGCAAATATGCCTGCATTGAAAGACGTTTTCGCCTGCGCTTCGGTATACATACTACTACTTGGCAAATTCTTCGCCGACAAGTCGGCCAGGTTCACGCCTCCCCTTAATCCAATCCGCGTTTGAACGGCCATTGGTGTCCGTAACTGTGGTTGCGTTTCCTGCGCAAATACGCCCACACTCATCACTGCTGCTAATGCCACTAAACTACTTTTTTTCATACGGTTAATTTTTTTGACAGTCATTGACTTACAAAAAAAAGGCCGCCCTATTCCCCTGTGGATAATCCGTGAAGAGCGAGCAATTATAATGCTATATGCGGGTAAGAAAATGCCCTGCCGGCATTGGCCTGTGCAGGGCATCTGAATAAAACCCGAACAGGAAATTTCTCTCGCAGCAAAAGCCGGTTATTTCTTTTTGCGGGATTCAACTTTGTGCTTGTGATCGAAGAGATAAAAAGCACCAACTTGGAATACTTTGTTCTTTGCCGTTGGTGGCGTTACCTGGTTGATGTTGGAAAGCCCGATGTTGTAGCGGGCATCAATACCGAAACCGGAGTATCCCAGGTAGCTCACGCCCAGCGGAATGGCCACTTCCACCGTTTTAAAATTGTCGGTGGTATAAGCGTTCATTTCGGCACCATTCACTTTATCACTCACACCAACCAAAAAGCCAACCTGTGGACCACCCTGCAAACGAAAGCCGTTGGCAAAATTGTATTGCAACAGGACAGGCACATTAATGTAATCCAAACCGAGGTTCATCTTGTCGCCGTTGTAAGGAATTTTGGCTCCCTGGCTTGAATAATAAATTTCAGGCTGCAGCGAAAAGGAAGGTGTAATGTGAACGTGCGCCAGTGCGCCCACATGAAAACCGGAACGGTAGTCGGCTTCAGCATTGTTGCTGTATTTCAGGGTTGCGACATTCAATCCTGCCTTCAGGCCAAATTTCGGTTTCTCCTGCGCTGCAACAACCAAAGCAGCACACATTGCCAGAGCAAAAGCATTCAACTTCTTCATAAAAAACGTTTTCACCACGCAATCAAAAAAAAGGCCGCATGTGCGGCCTTTCAATTTTCTGGAAAACTTTTTTTTAGTACCGGCGTCCGCCACCATTGAATTTATACGTCAGGTCTACCTGCAGCACATTGTTCTTAATCTTGTTGGTACCCGCATTGTTGATGTTGGTCAGGCCAAAATTGTAGCGGCCATTGATACCCAAACCCGATGCGCCGGAAAAGCCGAGGCCAACGCCGAGCCCCACATCATTCTTTTTAAAATCGTTGGTCGTAAAATAACCGGTTTCAACATCGCCAACTTTGTCGGCGGTACCGGTTAAAAATCCGATTTGCGGGCCTGCTTCTGCATAAAAACCCCGTCCAACCATTGCCTGAAGCATCACGGGAATGTTAACGTAATTGAGCTTCAGATCATGCTCCTGGTTACCGATGGTGTATTTGGTTCCCTGGCTTGAATAGACCACCTCCGGCTGCACAGCAAACTGGGGCGTCACTCGAAATTGGGCAAACAAACCTCCATTGAATCCTAAACGGTTGGCATAAGCGGCACC
The DNA here is from genome assembly GCF_003628535.1 of Flavisolibacter nicotianae. Lineage (GTDB taxonomy): Bacteria > Bacteroidota > Bacteroidia > Chitinophagales > Chitinophagaceae > Flavisolibacter > Flavisolibacter nicotianae. The sequence continues at coordinate 598,392 of NZ_RBCI01000003.1, read as the reverse complement.
ACTGCCGTTATTGGACCATGTGGCCAGGTTCAATCCACCTTTTAAACCAATATCAGCGTTTTGAGCCTGTACTGCAAAGCCTGCCATCGCCACAAGGGCGAGTAAATAAATCTTTTTCATAGATCGCGTTTTCAGGGTAAAATCAAAAAAGAGGCCGCTTTTGTTAAAAACGGCAATTGAACAGCGATCTTAACGAACTGAACTGTTTTTTGCGGGGTTTTACCTGATGGACAAAAGTATAAATGCACCGTACCTTCCATCAATTACCCGCCATAAATTTTCATTTGAATGGAAAGTCTTCGCAATAAAAAAGCCAGTGAAATCACCGGCTTTTTTATTGCGGACGGCGGCCCTTATTTTCCAAAACGGCCAAGTGCAAAGTTGTAACCGGCGCGGACAACCAACATGCCTGTGGCACCGGATTGTGCCGCGTTGCGGAAACTAAGGCCAAGATCGAGGCCGTTGGTAAATGCATAACCGCCACCGATAGCGTAGGCAAACGCACCATCAGAACCACTCAGGTACTTTTGACCATCGACTTTCATCGTGAATTTCGATGTCATGTAGCCCAGCTGCGGCTCAACATAAAGCCCGTTGAAATTATGCCGGTAACCGGCCAGCAAAGGAATGTTGGTGGCTGTGATTTTGACATTGTCTTCCGTCTCCGAATCGAACATTGCACCTGCCGTGAAGGTCAACTGTCCTGCCTTACCAATACCGTAAAGATATTTGGCCGTACCACCGAAAGCCGTCCCCCCACCACTTTGTGTAGCGATACCCAATTCTGCGCCGATGCCAATTTGATTTTTTCCGGTTTGGGCGAAGCCTGCTGTCGCCATTGCGACGATTGCTGCAGTTAGAAACACTTTTCTCATAAGTAAATCTTGATTTGTTGGTTAAATAATTTATTGCAATGCAAAAATGAACCGGAAAACCCGCGAGGCAAAAAAGTCCATCCGATAGTTTGACAGTTCATTCACCCGATTTTCCGGTTCATACGAGGGCATAAAAAAAGCCCTCTTCGCTTTCACCCCGCAAAAACGGGTATGGGTAGGTGGTAGCCGGCACAAAGGTTTCCTTAATGGTGCGGGCACTCAACCAGCGATAGAGGTTCAGCATGGAGCCGGCTTTGTCGTTGGTACCGCTGGCTCTTGCACCGCCAAAAGGCTGCTGCCCGACAACGGCACCGGTGGGCTTGTCACTACTATAAAAGTTACCGGCGGCATTGCGCAGTCTTGAAAAGACACAAAAAGAGGCTCGCAGTGCGAGCCTCCAATTTTTTCGGATTGCAGCCAGAAGGGTTGAATGCTATTAGAATGCAATTCCCAGCGTAACACCTGTTCTCAGACCGAAACCATTGAGTGCCCCCGGCACATCTTCCACATCACTACCGCTGGTAACTTTCATTTTTCCGCTATTGTAGCTTGGTCCAAGAAAGATATCCAGGGTAACAATGTCTTTGAACATCCATTGACGGCCAGCCGTCAGGCCACCACCGATTGTTGTCAACGTCGCCTTGTCTGGGTTGGCAGGATCGCTTTCAGTGTCTTCGATCTTCAGGTTCTGGTAACGTAAAAACGGGCTGATATAAAAACCGTTCATTGCCTGACCTGACATATAAAAACGGTATTCCGGCGTAAAGAACAAACCAGAGATTTTGACCTGGTTGGCATTATACGCTGTGAAACCGACACCAAGCTGCAAGCTTGACGTTTCGTTTACGGCTCTTTCATAAAAGAAAGAACCAGATTTTACAACCGGGCTAAGGATGTTAACTTTAAAGGCATTGCTTTTGCCTTCCTGGGCATGGATTAACGTTAGAGTAGACACACAAAGAGCCATTGAAAGGAGAACTTTCTTCATAAAACAGTAGTCTTTTGAGGTTTATAAAATGAGAAGCAAAGATATCTATCGCACCCAGCTTTCATAGAGCAGCCTCTACATTTTTAAAAAAATACGAAAATACACCTACAGGTTACCACTTTCCCTTTTACATCGTGGTAAAGCGTCTCTGTATCGGATTCTAACAGCGGCTCCTGCCTTTGCTAACTGCATGACGAGAATGGCTACACTTTTATACGCAGTGGATCGCTGTAAGGAGAAAAACAAAAAGGTTGCTGAACATTTCAGCAACCTTTCCATTCGCTTTCACCCCGCAAAAACGGGTATGGGTAGGTGGTAGCCGGCACAAAGGTTTCCTTAATGGTGCGGGCACTCAACCAGCGATAGAGGTTCAGCATGGAGCCGGCTTTGTCGTTGGTACCACTGGCTCTTGCACCGCCAAAAGGCTGCTGCCCGACAACAGCACCGGTGGGCTTGTCATTAATATAAAAGTTACCAGCAGCATTGCGCAGGCGGTCCGTTGCCAGTTCAATTGCATAGCGGTCATTGGCAATCACAGAACCGGTGAGGGCATAAGGTGAAGTTTCATCCACCAGGTGTAGCGTTTCACCGAACAAAGCTTCGTCGTAAACGTGGATCGTCAGCACGGGGCCAAAGATCTCTTCGCACATCGAAACATATTTTGGATCTTTTGCTTCAACGATAGTAGGGTGTACAAAATAACCCTTGGATTTATCGTACGAACCGCCCACCAGGATTTCCGCATCCTGTGATGCCTTTGCATTGTTGATATAGTTGACAATGCGGTCAAAGCTTTTCTCATCGATCACGGCATTCACAAAGTTGCCAAAGTCTTCTACACTACCCATCGAGAACGAGTTCACGCCTTCCACCAACAGTCGCTTCACTTCTTCTGCCAGGTTCGAAGGAATATAGGCACGGCTGGCTGCAGAACATTTTTGTCCCTGGTATTCGAATGCACCACGAAGCAAGGCCGTAGCAACGACCTGCGGATCAGCCGAATTGTGGGCAATGACAAAGTCCTTTCCACCCGTTTCACCAACAATGCGCGGATAGCTTTTGTAGTTGGACACATTTTCCCCGATGGTCTTCCACATCTCGTTGAAGACGCCGGTTGACCCGGTGAAATGGACACCGGCAAAATCGCGGTGCGAAAAACAAACTTTACCAAGTGTAGGGCCATCTACATAAATCAGGTTGATGACGCCATCCGGCAAACCGGCTTCCTTTAAAATGCGCATGAACATCTGCGCCGAATAAACCTGTGTATGCGCCGGCTTCCAAACCACGACGTTGCCGCACATGGCCGCACTCGTCGGCAGGTTGCCGCCAATCGCCGTAAAATTGAACGGGGTAACGGCGAGTACAAATCCTTCCAGCGGACGATACTCCATGCGGTTGTGCATGCCCGGGCCGCTGATGGGCTGCTGGCGATAAATCTCGCTTAAAAAATGCACGTTGAATCGCAGGAAGTCGATCAATTCGCAGGCACTGTCGATCTCGGCCTGGAAAGCATTTTTGCTTTGACCAAGCATGGTTGTCCCGTTCATATGGTAACGGTATTTGGTCGAGATCAATTCTGCGGCACGGAGAAAGATACCGGCCCGGTCTTCCCAGGCCATGTTTGCCCAGGCCTCCTTGGCATCGAGCGCACAGGCAATGGCTTGCTTCACGTGGTTTTCGTCGCCTGCATGGTAGTGTCCCAGCAAGTGGCCGGTTTCGTGCGGCGGGTGCATTGCTTCCAATTTGCCGGTGCGAACTTCTTCGCCACCGATGTACATGGGAACATCCAGTTGCTGACCTTTTAATTCGGCCAACGTGTTTTTCAATGCATCTCTTTCCGGCGAACCGGGAGCATATGATAGAACGGGTTCGTTGACGGGTATGGGATACGAGAAGTAGCCGAAATTCATCATTTATCTTTTACAAGGGTTAATAATCGCTATTGCACCGCTGCCGTTTCAAATTCAAAAACATGGCCGCTGGTTTGTTTGTGAAGTAACTGCAAGACCTCCGCGGTAACGTTTTTACCGCCGCCAAGGTTCGTAACCAGGCTGCCGATGGTATAGATGATGCCCCAGGGAATTCCCCACCAGCCGAAAAGGAAAGAGATGAGCGTGAAAGGCGTTCCTTTCAAAAACGCACTCTCGTTTTCCCGTATAAAATAAACAGCCGATGTTTTTTTGAACGTCATGACGACCAGGGAAAAGCAATACGAATAGAATACGAACTTTCCTCCGCCGTCAACTTCGTTTTGAATTTGTGAAACCGTCAGGCCGTCGATTCCTTTTATTTTCATATAGCAGTTGTTTGAACGTCAAAATTCAAAAGTTAAACTATAAAAAGGAGTCTTCAATACATCCGCAATGCTTTTGAAATTCGCCTTTTTCGTTTTTACTTCTGCTAGGCTTCCTGTTCTTTTTCCAGCATTAAATAGGCTTTGATAAAACCGTCAAGGTCGCCGTCCATCACAGGTCCGACATTACCAACTTCAAAATCGGTGCGGTGATCTTTGATCATCTTATAGGGGTGGAAAACATAGCTCCGGATTTGCGAGCCCCATTCGATTTTTTTCTTATTGGCATTGGCGGCGTTCTTCAGCTCTTCGCGTTTGCGCAACTCCTCTTCGTATAGCCGGCTTTTCAGCATTTGCATGGCTTTTTCGCGGTTGCCCATTTGCGTCCGCTCGGTTTGGCAAACAACCGTAATGCCGGTCGGAATGTGCGTCAGGAACACCTTCGTTTCCACCTTGTTTACGTTTTGTCCGCCGGCACCACCGCTTCGGGCAGTTTCCATTTTCACCTCGCTGTCCTTGATCTCAATGTTAATGGAGTCGTCGACCAACGGGTAAACGAAAACTGAAGCAAATGAAGTGTGTCTGCGAGCATTACTGTCGAACGGTGAAATTCGAACGAGGCGGTGTACACCACTTTCAGCTTTTAGGAAGCCGTAGGCAAACGGTCCGTCAAACTGCATGGTGCAGGTCTTGATGCCGGCACCATCGCCGTCCACCCAGTCGAGAATGGTCACAGTCCAGCCCTGCTTTTCGCCGTACATACGGTACATGCGGGCCAGCATTTCGGACCAATCCTGGCTTTCGGTGCCGCCGGCGCCAGAATTGATTTGTAAGACGGCGGGCAGTTCGTCCTCGGGTTGGTTCAACGTGCTTTTGAACTCCGCCTCTTCGATGGCAACAAGGGCTTTTTCGTAGGAGGCTTTGACTTCCTCCTCCGTCCCTTCCCCTTCTTTCCAAAACTCGAACAACACGGCAAAATCTTCCACAGCAGCGTCTACCTCGCTGTAGAGATTTACCCAATATTCATTCAGCTTGATTTCTTTCAGGATGGCGGTAGCCCGCTGGTTGTCATCCCAAAAGCCGGGTGAAAGCGAAAGTTGTTTGTCTTGAGTTATTTTTTGTTGTCGGTTCTCGACGTCAAAGAAACCTCCTCAGGACAACCACGCGGTCCCTCATATCCTTAATTTGTTCTTGTGTCATAGCGGGTGCGAAGATAGGCGATTGCAAGGCACCGGCGAAAGATTCTAGCAGATTGTCTAACTTAGAGAAACCGACTTTCTCTCCTACGGATGACGAGCTTGGCAAGTCCTTTGAATGGTAAATGAAGAGCCGCCGGAATTGTTTCGTTTATCAAAAATTCGACACGATGGTTACTTCACACGAAATTTCACTCGTACTTGGCCTGCTGGTTTCCGGATTATTTTACTGGAAATACAAACGGTACGAATCCCAGCTGAAGCGGGATGAAATGCTGAATTCCTTTTTAGAACAATAGGATTCGCTGGTAACGTTTGCAGTTATGCTAAAAAAACAGCCCCTGTCAAAAAAGACAGAGGCTGCTGTAAAACCCATCAAATTTGCTATTTCGAACGTGAGACGTGGGAAGTGAAACGGAATAGAAAAGAAACAAGTTTCACTTCTGTCGCTTGACGCTTCACGTAATTTATCCCAAATATGCTTTTAAGGCGCTGCTGTAACGAGCTTTTTGCAGGCGTTTAATCGCTCTTTCCTTGATCTGGCGAATACGTTCTTTTGTCAGATCGTATTTCTGGCCTATCTGCTCAATAGTCGTCCCATTCTCGCCATCCAGCCCAAAATAAGCGTTCACGATCTCGGCTTCACGCGGGGAAAGTGATTTCAGCACGCGGCGGATCTCGTTGCGCAATGAATCTTTCATCACATCATCATCCGTATCGTCGCTGCCTTCCAGGAGATCACCCATGGCCACATCTTCCGCTTCGTGAACTGGTGCATCGAGGGAAGTATGGCGGGTATTGCTTTGGAAAATATTGTTGATCTCGGTCTCACTCATTTCCAGGATATCTGCAAGCTCTTCGGTAGAAGGCTCCCGCTCGTGTTCCTGCTCAAACGCCATGTAGGCTTTGTTGGCTTTGTTATAGGTACCGATTTTGTTTTGGGGCAAACGAACCAGGCGGCCCTGCTCGGCCAATGCCTGTAAGATCGATTGACGAATCCACCACACAGCGTAAGAAATGAACTTAAAACCTTTGGTTTCATCAAAACGCTGGGCGGCTTTAATCAAACCAAGGTTTCCTTCATTGATCAGATCGCTCAGTGACAAACCCTGGTGTTGATATTGTTTGGCTACCGATACCACGAAACGCAGGTTGGCCTGAACCAGTTTGTCCAATGCACGCTGGTCACCCATTTTGATGCGCTGCGCCAGAGTCGTTTCCTCTTCAGGGGTGATCATCGGGATCTTGGAGATCTCCTGAAGGTACTTTTCTACGGCTTGCGAATCCCGGTTGGTAATTTGGGTAGCAATTTTAAGCTGCCTCATAAATTAAATCCTTAGTTATATAGATGAATAAATAAATGACAATGTACTGTAACAGATCGTTGCAATGAAAAGGTTAATACTGCCCAAGACTGTCTGCAAAAGTACGCTCCAAACGGCAAACCTCATAGCCGCCTGACACATTTTCTTTCTACAAATATTGTACTACAACAGTTTTGCCGGAAATGCGGCCCCGTTAAGGCTTATCAAAAATTTTCCGGGGTGGGGTTCAGAACTTATTCACACTTTCCTGAGGTTGGCCCGGTTCTTTTGAAGGAGAAAAATCCAAATGGCAGCGCCGGCGATCATCAGCCCAAAAGAGATAACCTCCGCCTGGGTGGGGTGCATTCCCAGAAAATTCATCCGGTTGTTGACCCTGATCTTTTCGATCAAGAAACGCTCAAATCCATTCAGGATAAGGTAAAGGCAGAACAATGCGCCATAAGGCCGCATCTTTTTCCGCACTGCCCACAGGATAAAAAACAGGACTGTACAAAAAAGGATTTCATACAAGGGTGTGGGAAATACTGGAATCACCAATCGATTGCAATACATATCGTTACAATCCGCAATCGGCACACCCGTCTTGTTGACATTATGCGGGTAGTGGAAGGCAACCATCCAGTTTGGCAGAAACCCGAGAAAACCAGGTTTTTCAAAACTTTTGTGCGGAATAGAATCCAGGCTGCCGTAATGCTGCAGGAAATAGCTGGCCCGGGAAGAAACGGTATCCTTAAAATCGGTTGGCTGCGCCAGGACGACATGGTTGGTTGAATCAACTTTGTAGGCACTGTTGTAAATGCCCCAGTCGCCGTCGCCGGCGGTCTGGCAACCAATCCGGCCAATGGCATAGGCGATCATCAGCGACGGTGCAATGGCGTCGGCAAGATGGCGTATGCTGAATTTGTTTTTCCTGGCATAATAAATAATGGCCAGCGCGGCGCAGATCAGTCCTCCATAAAACGTCAAACCCCCACCGGAAAAAATATAATCGGAAGGGTGTTGCAGGAAATCGCTCCAGTTTTCGAAAATATCAAAAAGCTTGGCGCCCAACAGTCCAACGATGAGGGCAATAACGGTAATGTCTCCCACCCTGTCGTGCGGCCAGATGCGAACCGTCCGCTCTTCCGGGCTTTTCAGTTGCTGCTTGCGGCGTTCGCGCCATTTCATCCAAACAAAAAACCCACCGGTAAGAAGCCCGAGCCATAAACTACCGTTTTTGGAAAAAATATAAGCCTGCGGATCCTGCACGGCCGTAGAGCCGATAAGGAAAAGCGCCAGGATTTTAAACCCGAAAAGAAATCCCAACAGGAAATTGACGATCAATTCACCCGGTGTGGCCGGACCGCCGACAACCAGTTTCCGTTCGGTTGGCTGAAACAGGCCCTCTTTGCTCTTCCGGCGCAATTCCTTTGCTAACAGGGCAGCCGCCACGAGAAAAGCAATTGCCACAAAAAAGCCAAAAGAGTTGATGAACCGCAGAAAGCCAATCTTGATACCAAATAAATCGTCGAAAACGTAATAGAGGTTAGGATACATCGGGAGGGTTTAAACGTGTAAAGTTTAAGGTTCAAAGTAGATTAGCCACTGTAAACCTTAAACTTTAAACATGAATCAGAAACATTGCCTTAGTTGCAATAATGTTCAAATGCAGCAATGAGGTTATGAGCGATCATTTGCGCCGAACGACCCTCAATTTGATGACGCTCAATAAAGTGAACCAGCTCGCCGTCCTTAAACAAGGCGATCGCCGGTGAAGAAGGCGGGTAAGGCATCAGGTGCTGACGCAGGGTTTGAATAGCATCAATGTCGTAGCCGGCAAAAGCCGTTGTTAAATGGTCCGGCTTTTTCGGCGTATTGGCGACGGCCATCAACACACCGGGACGGGCCGTACCTGCCGAGCAGCCACAAACGGAATTGATCATTACCAGCGTGGTACCTTTTTCCTTCAACTGCGCTTCCACTTCTTCGGGGTTCAATAACTCCTTGAACCCATTTTCGGTCAGCTCCTCTTTCATGGGTTGCACTATCTCTCTTGGATACATATCGAAAAAATTTTGGCAAATCTACGAAACTGAAAGAATTGCCTGAAAGGAATAACATTTTGTACAATATGACAGAAGCAAAAGAATCAAAATGCTGTTCTGGCAGGCTTTTCAACGAAATCAGCACCCGGTACACAGTTTGAAAAACAAGAACGGAAACCAAACTTTTCATAACCAAAAAACTTTTTACCTATGACAGTTGTACGTTATAAAAACAGGATCAACGGCGAGCCGGCTTTTAACAATTTGCTAAGCGACCTTTTTACGCCTTTTCCGTCTTTGAATAGAGACGAATTCAAACAAGCAGTACCGGTAAATATCCGGGAAACCGAAAAGGAATATTTTTTGGATATCGTAGCACCCGGACTGGCCAAAGAGGATTTTAAGATCGATATTGAAAACAATCTTCTTACGGTTTCAGCGGAAAAAAAGGAAGAGAACGCAGACGCCAATCAAACCTTTGTTCGCCGCGAATACAGGCACAACGCATTTAAACGCTCTTTTACATTGGACGAAAAGATTGACACAGAGGCGATTTCTGCACAATATGTTAATGGTTTTCTGACAGTAAACCTTCCGAAGAAAGCAGAAGTCAAACCTGCAGTAAAACAGATTTCTGTTCAATAAAAAATAATTGACCGATTTTCTCATAAGCAGTTGGTTTTGGTTTATCGACCCCCGTTTCTACGGGGGTTTACTTTTTTGCACCTATCCATTGCCGGTAAAAAGGCGCTGGGAACAAGTGTCAAACACAGCGGTAATCGCCGGCCGATACCGAGCCCTTCCTTTTGCAGGCAAATCATGTTTTCCAAACCTTCTTAATTTCTGTATTTTGCAGCCACGATGATGTGCGAAAATTTGCGAAAACTGGTTGGCGTTTTTCTTTTCATCCTTTTCCAGTTTACCCTTTCAGCTCAAGACGATAGTGTTCAGATGCCGCCCGTTGATACAATGGTCCGTGTACCCGCCGGTGATACGTCGCTGCGCATCGTCAACCTGAACCCCTATTTTACCTTGCATGTGGATTCGTCGCTGCTGTACCAGCTTCAAATCAATAAAAATCCTGAAAATTATTTCTGGTACCTGAAAAATGCCCCTGTCGGCCTCCGCATTGGTAAAGACAATGGGCTGATTTCCTTTAGAGCAGAGAAAAGTTACTTCCTTTCCGGCCGACTGAAATACGACGTGACGTACAAAGTCGCCATTGGGGTTCAAAACCTGTATGACCCTTCAGACCGGAAAGACACCAGCTTTAACATCGTTTTCTTCAATACTGAAATTATCCCCTCCCAGGTGAAACCAACCGTGGGCGGAACGATCTGGATTGATGAAGCGGAAACGATCAGTTTTAAAATCCTTTGCGAAACGGGCAGCTACCCGATCGAAAACCTGATCATGACTTCCTCTGTACCCATTACCGGTTACCAGAGCGTACAAAAATGCGGCGACGATTTTACCTGGACACCCGGTTACGACTTTGCCAGGGAATCCGACTCAGCAAAAGTGCGCCCGGTGCTGCTTAGCTTTATCGGCAGTACCAAAATGGGGCAGCGGGACACGGCTACCGTTCGGATCATCGTGCGGGATGCACTGAACCAGGTGCTGGCAAGAGAAGAATATAACCAGGTCGTAAAAAGCATCAACAAGTACGTGCTTCAGTTAAAATATACCTTTCTCCAGTTGGATAAAAAGCTGAAGCGCACCAAAAACACCCGTGTCGTTTTTGATCTAACTTCCGCCTCTACGTCGCTGACCGGTACGGTGCTTTCGACCTCGGGCAATTCGGAAGACCAACGAACCGGCAAAATCCTGCCCAGCGTGGGTCTCGCCCTTGTTCCAATCAAAGAAGCATCAGTTCCTAACAAGCCCATCGATCAAAACCAGGCATCTGTTATTCGTACGTCCATTAAACGGCTCGAATACATGCTCCAGGACAACCAGTTGATTGGCGAAAAAGATCCCGATATCATGAAAAAGATCAACAAGCTGAAGGATGAATTAAAACAAAGCCAGATGCAGCTCATCGACGTGCCGCTGGAGTTTACAAACGACATGTCAGAAGAGGAATTGAACCGCTATTTCAACAGCCCTAAAGTGCAGCGCAAGTACCGCCTGAAAGGTTAAAGAAAGTACGTTTTTTAGCTTTTTCTACCCCCGCTCCCGCCCGTACAGGAAGGCAATGTTAATATTGCGCAAACCCGCCACAGAAAAGGGTTTCAGTAAAATTTTGGCGACAAATTTGACGTTAATCATGTAAACAAACCGATACATGAAAAACATCAAATTTCTATTGGGGCTTTTGACCGTTGTGCTGATCATGACCAGTTGTGTCACCACACAAGGCGCCGCAGACGATGAATACCTGGACACCCGGGGTACGCAGCGTATTGGCAACCGTGTTTACATGCAGGATCCCTACTATGGTACCGTCGTACTGGAGAGAGATCCATACACCGGCCGCTACTATGATGTTACCTATGGTTCTGGATACGGAACAGGATACAGCAGAAGTTATCCCTATGGCGGATACAATCGTGGTTATAACAGAAGCTATAGCAGAGGCGGCGGCGTTTATCAGCGCGGCGGAACCGTGCAGCAAGCTCCATCCCGCGAAGAGATCAGGCAGAACAGAGACGAAGCCCGCAGAAAAGTACTAGGCAACTAACATGTTCGCCGAACCTAAAAAGCAAATCCCCGATAACCGGGGATTTTTATTTTATAGCGAACGTTGTTCTTTTTACTTGATATAGCCTAAAATCTTCAGCATGCTTTGTGCGGATTGCTCTTTGGCATAAACCCAGTCTTCGAGCTTCCCGTTTTTATCGTACTCGATGATGACGTGTTTCGGAGAAGGGATCAGGCAGTGCTTGATGCCCCCATAGCCGCTGATCTGGTCCTGGTAAGCCCCGGTATGGAAAAAGCCCACATAAAGCGGCTCGCCGCCATTAATCTTAGGCAGGAAAACCTCGTTGATATGCTCTTCGGAATCGTAGTAATCATGGCTGTCGCAGGTTATACCGCCCAGGACGACCCGCTGATATTCATTTTCCCATTTATTAATCGGTAACATCAGGAACTTCTCTCCAATGCCCCAGGTATCAGGGAGGGTCGTGATAAACGACGAATCGATCATGTACCAGTTTTCGCGGTCGTTCTGCACTTTCTCGCCAATCACACTGTAGATATGGGCCATGCTTTCACCCACTGTATAGCTGCCAAATTCCGTGTAAATATTCGGCATCGGCACCTTGCTGCGCTTGCAGGCCGCCTTGATATTGCTGACGATCTCGTCGATCATGAACTGGTAATCGTATTCAAAACCCAGGGAGTGCTTGATCGGAAAGCCGCCGCCGATGTTCAGGGAGTCCAGTTCAGGACAGATTTTGCGGAGCTGGCAATACAGGTTGATGATCTTGTTCAGTTCAGACCAGTAATAAATGTCGTCCTTGATGCCTTTGTTCAGGAAAATGTGGAGCATTTTCAGTTGAAACTTGTCCTCGTATCCTTCGATATTGTCGACATAAAACTCGAGAATGTCTTTTGCACGGATTCCCAGGCGGGAGGTGTAAAAAGGAAAGGTGGGCTCTTCTTCAGCCGCTACACGGATCCCAATTTTGAAAGGCACCCGTACCGACTTGCGGTAGGCCAATAATTCATCCTTGTTATCCAGCACCGGGATGACATTTTTAAACCCGCCATTCAACAACTGCGCAATGCGACGCGTATACCCTTTTTGTTTAAACCCGTTACAGATGATGAAGATATCTTTCGTGATCTTCTTTTTCTCGTAGAGCTTCTTGATGATTTCAATGTCGTACGCATAGGATGTTTCCAGGTGAATGCCGTGCTTGAGCGCTTCCTCCACCACAAAGCTGAAATGCGAGCTCTTGGTGCAATAGCAATAGTAATACTCGCCCTCGTACTTGTGTTTTTTGAACGCTTTGGCAAACATATCCTTGGCCTTGTTGATCTGCATGCCGATTTTGGGCAGATACGTTAGCTTCAATGGCGTTCCGTACTTTTCAATGATGGCTTTTAAGTCAAGACCGTTGAAGTGAAGGTAACCGTCTTTAACATCCAGTCCGGGCTGCGGAAAATTGAAAGTTTGCTGAACGAGATCAATGTAGGTATTGTTCATTGACAGTTGAAATGGGTTATTCCTTTTTAAAAGATTTTGGCAAAAGTAGGATATATGCAAAAAGAAAACCGTCCTGAAATTCCAGGACGGTTTTCAACAACGAGTCGCGGCGACTTATTTCACCTGAGCAACCAGCGCTTTGAAGCTTTCTGCGTTGTTCATGGCCAGGTCTGCCAGTACTTTACGATCGAGGGTAATGCCTTTGTTGTTCAGGGCATTGATGAACTGCGAATATGTCATCCCTTCTTCGCGAACGGCCGCATTGATACGGGCAATCCACAGACGACGGTATTCTCTTTTCTTCAGTTTACGACCTACATAGCTATAGGTCATCCCTTTTTCAACGACGTTTTTGGCAACGGTGTATACGTTTTTCCGCTTGCCATAGAAGCCTTTGGCTTGCTTTAAAATTCTCTTTCTGCGTGCTCTTGAAGCAACAGCGTTTACGGAACGAGGCATATCTGAATTAGTTTAAAGTTAAATGAATGTGGTTTTGGCTATCAGCAGTCAGCTTTTTCCTGGTTGCTGACGATCCACGGCTGACCGCTTATTTCAGCGCTAAAAGGCGTTTTACAAAATCCAGGTTGGCTTTTGCTACCACGCCGTCCTGGCGCAATGAACGCTTCCGCTTTTTCGATTTTTTGGTCAGGATGTGACGCTTGAAAGATTTCTGGTGTGTGATTTTTCCAGTGGCCGTTACTTTAAATCTTTTTTTGGCGCTGGAGTTTGTTTTAACCTTCGGCATTTTACGAATGCTTTATTGTTCAGCCCTTGAGGCGATTCTCACAGGAGAATACTTGGGGAGCCTGTTCGGAGCAATGCCTTCCGTTTTCCGGAAGAGGCGCAAAGATAAGCGGGCCGATTGAAATTTTCGGGAAGAATTTTGTTAAGTCCTTCCTGTTTCGATGCTTGTGCAGCCCCCAATTTCCTGTGCTTCCGGGAAAACAGAGGCATCCTGTACAAAATCCTCCGGCAATTCGCCAATAACAAAAGGCTGCACAACACAGGATGAATACATTTGCCAACATCGCATGAAACAAAGGATCAAAGAACGCTTGCTGAAATGGGGCTGGTTTTACCCTCTCAAATACAACCGTATAACCCTGTGGCTGCGGCAGGCCTTGCCGGGGAAATGGCGGGACGAACTGCAAAGGGAAACCCGGTTTTACCGTTCCTTTCTTCCACCCTGCCAACTGATTTTTGACATTGGCGCCTACGATGGACACAAAACCGAGGCTTTCCTCCGCCTTGCGAAGAAGGTTGTTTGTTGTGAGCCCGACCAGCATAACTTTCGCATCCTCACACTGCGTTTTCTTGGATTAAAGCAAAGAGTTGTTTTGCTGAACAAAGCCCTTGCGGCCACCGCATCAACACTCGATTTCTTTTCGCCGGCAGAAGGCTCCGCTTTTAACACGGCCAGTGCCAAATTCAAATCCCTGGCCGAAAGCACCGGTGCGCAAAAATGGGGCGAAGAGGTTCTGTTCCCCCGCAAAACTGCGGTTGAAGCCGACACGCTGGACAACCTCATTAAAACGTTTGGTCGTCCCGACTTTGTCAAGATCGACACGGAAGGCTTTGAGCTGGACGTTCTAAAAGGCCTATCTCAACCCCTGCCCTGCCTTAGCTTCGAGTGCATCTACCCGGAATACAAACCCGAGTTGCGGGAAATCCTGTCGAGACTGGAAGGCTTCTGTCCTGAAGCGGTTTCTTTTAACCTTGCTTTTGACGAAGCACTGCTGCTCCCGCATTTCACCACCAAGGAAAATCTTTTGACTTTTATTGAGGAGAGGCAATTACCCTATTTTGAAGTGATAGCCCGTTGCTCTTTGCCAAGTTGATACTGCCGGAACGCAAACAGGCCGGTCGCCAGAAAATAAACAATACTTCCGCCCAATACTGCCAGGGCGGCGCCCCGGCTGCCCATGTCCGGTACCCAAAAAAAGGCCAGTAGAAATGTTGCAATCACATTGGCGGCCAGGCTTGCCAGGGAAAGCCGCTCGTTTTGGCTTACCATAAAATAAGCGTTAAAAGGCAGCGATAGTGAATAAACCAGGTGTGAGCAGGAAAGAATGCGCAGCGCCGGAAAGCTTTTCCGGTACGACTCGCCAAAAATCCCGAGGATGCTTTCTCCAAAAAGCAGGATTACCAAAAAAACAAAGGCCGTCATTCCAAAGGAAAATACCGTAATCCTGGCCGTTGTTTGAAAAATCCGGTCCTTGTTATTGCCGGCATACTGCTGCGAAAGCATGGTATGAATCACCAAATTGATGGCGGTGAGCGGATAACCAACCAGGTCGCCAATGCGGGCAGCCAGGTTGTAATAACCGACTTCCTGCGGCACAACCTGTTGTGAGAGAAAAATCAGGTCGAGACGTGTACTGAGCAGGTAAAGCAGCGAAATACCCAAGAATGATAAGTTTGACTTAACCTCCGGCTTTAAAAACTCTCCGGTAATCGCCTCCATGCTTGTGATCTTGCGAAGCCGCCGGATTAAAAGCAGGCAAACGGCAAGTAGGGAAAGCAAATGCACCAGGAGGATGCTCTCAAAAACCACATGGCGTTGTAGCAGGTAAAAGGCAAAGATCCCGGCCAGCACGAGCCCGGGCCGAACGATTTTTTCGAAAACCTGTCCCAACCCGATTAGGTTGACCGAGCGGAAAAAAGCCTGCAGGAGCGTAAACAACGTCGTTAACGCCAACACCGCGAAGAAAAGGACTTTGTAACCGGCGATCACGGGTGGCAAAAGATTGGCAAGGAACAGGAGAATCACCACTGCCACCACGACCACAAACACAAAAGAAGTCAGTTTAAGAGCCTGTTGCAACAGGGGCCGGAGAGATTGGTTCCGGCTTTGTAGCTGCGGCACCTTTGCAATGAAATAATCATCATAGCCAAAAACAACGAGCACCAGAAACAGGTTTACCCACACAGTGATAATGCTGTAGTTCCCGTAGGCCGTTTCCCCGGCAACACGGATTAAGAGATAATTGGTCAGGAAAACCAGGGCGACGCCTGCAACGTTCATCACACCCAACCGTACAACACGATAAAAAACGGGCTTGAGTGCATTGAAGTCAACAAAAGCTTTCGTTTTTTTGAGCGACCGAACAAAAGAAAAATGGTGAGCCGACATTTATGAAGATTGCAATATACGAACCAATCCATCTCGACTGGGTCCTTCCCTATTGCGAGTTTTTTTCTCATCTGTCGCACGACGTTTCCTTCTTTACGTCCGACGCGTTTGAAGCCGACCTCAAAACCGTTCTTGGTGCCAACTATTCCCGCTTCACATTTTATTACTTTCGTTTGGACGAGAGCCGGCATGTGTTTCGTCACAAAATCAAACACTTTTTTTTATCCCAATCCTGGGATGTCATTATTCTCAACAGCATCGATTTCCGGCACCTCTTACTCTTTGAAGCCATCCGGTCCGGCACGGCAACGGTCCTCATTAATGTTCACGACATCAACAACTTTTTCCGGAGTCCGCTATCGCCTCATCCCCGGAAATTGGTTCGAACCATCGGCAAACGCCTGCTGCTAAAAAAGGCCGGTGGATTTATCGTAAATGCCAACGCGATGAGAGACTATATTTTGTCGAACCAGTTAACAACGAAACCCGTTTACTGGCTGCCGCCGGTGATTACCCGGGCAAAACCACCGGCCGGAAGACCGGAAGTACCGGTCCTTACTGTGCCGGGTTCAATCGATGAAAAACGGCGTGACTATCACCTGGTGCTTCAGGTTTTTCAAAAACTGGCAAAAGCGCTGTCGTATAAAATCAGGTTTGTACTCGCTGGCCGGCCCGTGGGAGCTTATGGAGAGACGATCCTGGCAAAAGCTCGGGAACAGCAGCGCAAGGGCATTGCTATCACGTTTTATACGGATGAAATACCCGAGGCAACATTCCAGGATCTCATTTCCCGGAGCAGTTTGTTGTGGTCTCCTCTGTGTAAAAGCACTGCCATCCACGATGCCATTAAGGAAACTTACGGCCAGACAAAAGTGAGCGGCAACATGTACGATGCCATCCGCCACGGGAAGCCACTCCTCGTTCCGGATTGGCTCACCGTTCCAAACGAGCTAGGGTCAAGCTGCATCCGGTACGCATCGGCCAATGAAGCTTTCGACCTGGCCAGCCAATTTTTTCTTGGGGACGAATACTTTTTGCGCCTTTCCAATGAGGCCTTCCTGAATGCGCAAAACTTTTCGTTGGAAAGAGGGATCGCCACATTGAATCAAATGCTAACCGGCCTCGCAGCCGCAAATTCACGTCCCTAAACCGGCATGGATGTCCACCCAAAAAAGCAGGTTTTTATCCCTGCACACTTCGCGGTATTCAGCAAAGTGAAAGGCAAGAAGGTCTTTTGCTTCTGCATAACTAGACCACACGCCACCTAATCCGTTGGACGGGTAACCGGAAAGTTCACTGTCCGCAGGCAAATGAAATTTTCGCCGGAAATGATCGCGGGGCGACAACCGAAACTTTTTCCAGATAAATTCCCGTACGCCGCCCGGAATGGTTTTGCGATATCGGTAATAGGACTGCCTGGAAAGAACAACCAGGTTTTCCTGGTCAACCAGTTTAAACTGCGTATAGCCGAATTGGTGCAATGCCTCCAGCGTATCAAACAGTTTTCCTGTATGCATTTCAAGCTCCGCAACGGAATGGCCACTCACTTCGACAGAAACCCAGGACGGACGATAGTTTCCTATGGAATGAAGCGCCACCAGGTCCGAACCTTCGATATCTATTTTGCAGTAAAACGGTTCACCGAATTTGGCAAAAAGGGTATCAAGGCGTTGCGACTGCACCTTTGTGGCAATGGCCTGTGCCGATTCGAATACAGAGCTCCGGCTTGTATCCCGGGCAAGGTAGAAATTGATGCATTGGTCATCGGTCGAGCTAACGGCACAGTGAACAATGCTGAAATCGCCAGCCTTTATTTCCGCCTGAAGCCGCTTTTGCAGTTCTGCCGTCAGCAATTCGTTGGCTTCCACGGCAACCACCCGATAGCCCTGTTTCAGATAAACAAAGCTGTCATCGCCGCGGTGGGCACCAACGTCAAAAATCAATGCTTTGGGCATACAGAGAGAACGGTCATGAAGGCCTGCACTGTCCGGCTATGCAGGCAGGATCCGGATAAATTCTTTCCGGCGGATGTAATACAGAAAAAGAATATAGCCGATGGGTAACAGGCTGAAAAATTGCAGCAGCCACACGCCGGAGGTGGCACCCATCGCAAAAAACATGAGCATAAAAATGAGCCCGCCAACCAGCACGTCGTTGTCGATGGCGCAAACAATGTTGAAGTACGAAGTCTGTTGCCGGTACTTCAGTTCAAGGGGTTGCGTTATGTGAAAACCATCGGTCACAACGATCCGTGACGGATTGGTGGGCATGGTAACCAGGACCGGGTTGTTTTTGCGAAGCGGATAAATATGCATCCCGTTTACCACGAGCCGCAGCTTTAAAAATCGCAGGAGCACATGGTTTTTTTGAACAACAACGATCTTGTATTGGGTTGATGGTTTAATGCTTTAATGCTTTGATGATCTGGATAAACTCTGACGCATTGAGAGAAGCGCCGCCGACCAGGCCGCCATCGACATCGGGTGAACCAAAAAGTTCATTTGCATTGGCACCTTTCACGCTGCCGCCGTACAAAATGGAAACGTCATTCGCGACATCCAGGCCCCACTTCTCCGCCAATACAGAACGGATAAACGCATGCATTTGTTGCGCCTGTTCCGCTGTTGCTGTTTTACCGGTCCCAATGGCCCAAATGGGTTCGTAGGCAATGACGATCTTCTTCATTTCCGAACCGGAAAATTCGAACAGCGCCTTTTCCAGTTGTTCCCGGACGAAGTCGTTTTGTTTTCCCTTTTCCCGGACATCCAGCGCCTCGCCGCAACAAAAAATCGGCGTCACGCCATGATCGAGGCAAAGAGCCAGCTTTTGCTGCAGGATTTCGTCGATCTCCCCGTAATATTCGCGTCGTTCGCTATGGCCGATTATGCAATGGTCGATCCCAATGGAGCGAAGCATTTCTACGGATACTTCGCCGGTATAAGCCCCGCTTTTCTTGTTGCTGCAGTTTTGCGCAGCTACAGCGTAGCCTTGCTGTGTTACCCGTTCTTTTGCCATCATCAGGTAGGGAAAAGGCACCGCAAAAATGACCTGCTGGTTGGCGCCGGGTTGCACGGCTTCTTTTAAAATATCATCCAATAAACCTTGCGCTCCTTCCAGCGTGAGATTCATCTTCCAGTTCGCTGCTGCAATTTGTTTCCGCATTGTGTTGGTAGTTTACTATGTAAATAAGAAAATTAAAAAATCGAAAATCCCGAGAACGCCAAACGTGTATTTGCAGGTTTGGCTGTTTCCAATTTTAATAGTGGTCAAAGATATGTTTCAGGATCGTTTTTTCTGCTGAAGTCAGTGCGCTCCCCTTCAGGAGTTTCCAGTTATTGATATCCGCAAGGGCTTTCTCAAATTCATACCGCTGCAAGCCGTCGCTGCCCCAGGCAAATGGAGGAATATATTTGGGTGTAAGGCCATTGCCATACACATTCACACAGGTGCCAATCACGGTACCCGTATTAATGGAAGTATTGATCGCCGTGCGGGAATAGTCGCCCATCAGCACACCGCATTTCAGCCCCACGTTGATGGCGCCGCCTGGCGTCCACACAACCACACCGGACGCATTGTTTTTTATGTTGGAATTGGAGGTGCCGGCGCCCCAGTTGCACCACTCGCCAATCACGGCATCACCCATATAGCCATCGTGCGATTTGTTGGAATTTCCAAACATCACCGAGTTTTTAATTTCTCCCCCTGCCGTGCATTTGGGCCCGATGGTGGTACCGCCATAGATTTTTGCTCCCATCTTCACCACGGCGCCTTCGCAGATTGCCAGTGGACCGCGAAGCAGGGCACCTTCCATGACCACGGCATCTTTCCCGATATAGATCGGTCCTTCCTGGGCGTTCAGGTAACAACATTCCACGACCGCCCCTTTTTCAATAAAGACATTGGATGGGTTGTTGACATTGTTTGTTTCCGAGATTTTCTGCGATTTCCGTCCCTCTGTCAGCAGGGCAAAATCCTGCTCGATGGCCCAGGCGTTCAGCTGAAAAATATGCCAGGGCAAACTGATCTCCTTCAATTCGCTTTCAATCTCTACCGGCTTTCCCATCTTGATGTTGTTTTCATCCAGCACTTCTTTTTGGGAAATGCAGTAAACAAAACTTTCGCGGTCGGGCACCGCCAGGAACTCACCGGGTTTCAACTTTTTTACCTGCTTGACGATTTTTTTGGTGGGGAGCACATTCCCGTGAATGAGGTAAACCCGGTCACCACCAATCACTTCGCTGATCTTCACCGCCCTTTCCAGGTCTTTGTAGTCTTCTTCAAACTTATCGAAGGAAGGGGCCTGGAGGGCCGTTTCCCATTTTTCCCGGATGGTTAAAATGCCGACACGAATGTCCTGAACCTGGCGGGTCAGGGTGAATGGGAAAAGGTTACCCGGGTTGCAAAACTCTTCGGTAAAAACAATCTTATACATATGACTGGATGCTTGTCTTTGGTGATCTATTACCGTTGATTTGTCTCAATTCTCCGAAGGTAAAAGAATTTACCTATCGAAACGGCAACTGCGCTCACCCGGAAGCCTGCCATCCAGCCAACAAAAAAATCCCGCCTGGAAAGGCGGGATAGTCTGTTATGAAAACTGCAACAGTTATTTCTTTGCGTATTTTTTCTTGAACTTGTCGATACGGCCGGCAGTATCTACCAACATGTTTTTACCGGTGAAGAAAGGGTGAGACGTATTGGAAATCTCCAATTTGATCAGGGGATATTCGTTTCCATCTTCCCATTTTACGGTTTCTTTACTTGCTGCGGTAGAACGGCTTAAAAAGCTGTGCCCGTTACTCATGTCTTTGAAAACCACATAACGGTAATTTGCCGGATGAAGACCCTTTTTCATAAAAATGATTTTATAAATATCGTGTGATTGCTTGAATTGAAGGCGCAAAAGTAAGTAAACCCTTCTAAAAAATTACACACCCGGAAAACTTTTTTTGTTAAGCAGATGTTGAAAGAGATCGTTTTCGAGTTCACTTGTTCACACGTTCACGAAGCGGGGAACCCGGTTTGTGGTCCCCAAACCCCTGAACCAAATTAGCTTCGCATGTTCTCAAACTGGAGCGGAATACCCAAGTCCCAGCCTTTAGCGGCCTGGATAACGGTCTGAAGGTCGTCAATTTTTTTCCCTGTCACCCGAACCAGGTCGTCCATGATCGCGGCCTGCACCTTCAGCCCGCTGTCTTTGATTTGCTTGACGATCTTTTTGGCATCCTCCTGCTTCAGGCCGTTGCGTACCTGCACTTCTTTTTTCCACACTTTGCCGCTTTGGTAGCCATCCTTCGACGTATCGAATGCCTCGGGGGCAATCCCCTGCTTGTGCGCCCGGTTGATGAGCACATCGATCAGCTGCCGCATTTTCATGTCGTCGTCGGTTTCGACGTTGAGCTTGAAATCCTTTTTGTTCAAATCAATGACAATATGGGCATTCTTAAAATCGAAGCGATTGGTAATCTCTTTCTTGGTAACGTTCACAGCATTGTCGAGTGCCTGTGCGTCTACTTTGGAAACAATATCGAAAGAAGGCATAAGGGGTTGTGGTTTTGGGCGTTGAAGATAGGAAAATGAACAGAAGAACAGATGAACAAGGAGGAAAGAATATTGAAGTGAAATCCTCTGTTCATCTCTCTTCCCAACAAAGCAAGCTTCCTGAGAAGAGAGGGAAAGATGCCCTAAAACCCTTCGGCATTCATCATCCCTTGTTTGGTATTCGAAAATCAAAAGGCTCCTTTGGAAAAAGGAGCCGGTTTTGCACATGAGAAAAATAAAAAGTACTCTTTTTAATTGCCCTGTCCTACCCTGCTTTGTTCTTCCTGCGAGGAAGAATTGCGGCGGCGGGGCTGCGACTGCGGGCTTGCCTTACCGAATCGATAGGTAAAGGTGGCCGCTACCTGCCTTGTGTCGGGCCGGTTCTGGAAACGCATGTCTATATCGCCGTATTTGTTTTCCCCGCTGAACCGCATCCAGGCAAACGGATCGCGGATATTCAGGCGCACCGTACCCTTCCCCTGCAATATCTGTTTGGAAGCGGCCAGGCTCATTTGGTACAACGGCTCTATGACAGCCAGCTGGTCAACCGTCTTGTAGCGATAAAAACCGCTGATCTCTCCGGTCAGCCCCTTGCCCAACTGGAACGTATTGGAAAGGTTGGCAGAAAAGGATGTAAACGAAATATCAAACGGCTTGTCGTTGTAGATTCCCTGGTAACGGTTGCTGTACACATTGGTAAACAGGTTGGCATTCCACCATTTTGCAACCGTAATGGGTGCCGTAATGGACAAGCCCATGTTGCGAAACTTCGCCACGTTTTCGGCAGTGAGATAGGTGATTTTCTTCTCGTTGTTCTGCCGCAGGATCTGCGAGATCACGTCGTTTGTGCCGTTATAGTTGGCCGTCACGATGAACCGGCTTTTATATGCATAGCTCAATTCCACGTTGTTGGTAAACTGTGGCAGCAGGTAGGGATTTCCCACCCTGTATGTCAGCGAATCGAGGAAGAAGGTAAACGGGTTCAGGTCCTGGTAATTGGGGCGGGTGATGCGACGGCTGTATGACAGGGTAAGCTGGTTGTTTTTGTTGATCCCGTAACTCACAAAAGCACTTGGAAACAGGTTGGTGAAATTCCGCCTGAAGGTAGAATCGTTCGTGACCTGTTTTCCTTTGGCAATGGTGTTTTCCAACCGCAAACCGCCCTGCACCGACCATTTGCCCAATTGCTTATTGGCATTGAGATAAGCCGCGTTGATGTTTTCGTCGTAGATAAAATGATTCGAGCGGTTATCGGCAATCCAGGATTTATCGATCAACTGGCGGCGGTAGTCCACTTCATTGTCGTTGCTAACATAACTCGACTTGACGCCGGCTTCCATCCTGCCGCCTTTGAACGGAATGGTCAGGTCGGATTTGAACGAATAGATGTCGATGTTCGACGGCAGGTGCCCCTTCAGCAACAAATCGCCGGTGCGCTGGTTGCTGCCGTTGAAGAACTCACTGGCCAGCAGCATGTCCGATGTGTTGGCATATTTCACATAGTCGAAATCCGCGGTCAGCTCTTTCGCTGTACTGTCGAACGTGTGGCGCCAGTTAAGGTTACCGGTAAAATTATTGAAGCTGATATCGTTGTCGGTTTTGGAAACGATAACGGAAGTGGTTTTGCCAGCCGCATCTTTGAGGGTCTGTGTTGAGATGGGTGTGGGATGACCGTCAAAAACAAATCCGCTGACCACGACGCCGAACGTATTTTTCTTGTCGGCCGTATAATCCACGCCGAGTTTCAACGTGTGGTTGTTATTGCCAAACTTGAACTTTGTTTCCTGCACCGACGACCCGCTGATGACGCCATTCTCGGTAAAGTTCCGGTCGAATGTCATGGTGTTTCGACCGCGGAAATAATTGGGGTTGTAGTTGCCAAAAAAATTGTACTTGCCTTTTTTATAATTGAAGTTGAAGCTGTTTTGCGATTTGGGCATCAGGTAGGTCGTATTGCCAAGGCGGTAGACCGACGTACCGGCGCCCAGAGTAATGCTTCCGTTCCAACCCGGGGCACGGCCTTTTTTTGTTTTGATATTGATGACACCGGCGTTACCCGATGCGTCGTACTTCGAGGAAGGATTGGTCATGATCTCGATCTGGTCGAGTGCCGATGCTGGCATGTTCTTCAACAGGTTGGCCAGGTCGGTTGCAGAGAGATAGGTTGGTTTGCCATCGACCATCATCACGACTCCCGCCTTGCCGCGAAGGCTCACCACGCCGTCGGAATTGACCGTGACACCGGGGGACTTTTCCAGCACTTCCAGGGCGGTTGCACCGGCGCTGCTCGGCGACGCTTCCACGTTAACCACCGTTCGATCAATCCTGGATTCAATGAACGGCCTTTTTGCCGATACCGTTACGTTGTTCAAATCCTTGGAAGATGGCAACAGGACAACCGGCGGCAGTTCGGCCTCGCCACCGGCAACCGTTAGCGGCGAAGAATATTTTTTTTCAAAACCAACCGACGTAAACGAAAGGAGGTATTTGCCGTCTTTGAGGTTGATAAAATCAAAGCGGCCACTCTTGTCGGTGATGGCCAGTTTTACCAGGCCGGAATCTTTCAAACGGAGAAGTGACACGGTTGCAGACGCCAGCGCTTTTCCGCTTTCATCATTTACGGTTCCGGACAGTTTTCCGGTGGCCTGCGCAAAGGCACCAGTCCAGGCAAGAAAACAAAAAAAGAAGAATGGTAGTCGCTTTCTCATATTGGTTGGTTTGAAGTGTACACTGCAAATGTTTTTAAAAGATGCGGGGCCTGCATGCGAAATGTGATGAATTGCGCTTATTCAGTGATGAAAGAAACCACCTGTTAAAGCAGCCGTTCCGCCTTTGTTTTTCCGTGAAATGAACAAAGGGGCCTTGCAGCCCCTTCGGTTATCACGGAGGGTGAAAAGTTTAATTGTTGCCGCCGACTTTCACGCGGTTTTGCTCATCGGAAGCACCACCGATCTTGCGCTTGGGCTGTCCGCCTTTCAAGGGCTTGCCAAAGCGGTACGTGAAGGAAAGATTGGCTACGCGACTGTCACGGAAGTTTTCGAAATGTGCTTCGGTCGTTTTGAAATTGATGTTACCCGTCACACGGTTGGTATAAAACAGGTCGCGTACATTCAGCTTCACGGTGCCCTTTCCTTTGAAAATCTGTTTGCTCACACCGGCAGAAGTCTGGCCAAGTGGCTGGATGATGATTTGTCCTTCTACACCTTTGGTTCTGTAAAAGCCGCTCAGCTCTGCACTCCAGCCTTTGCTGAACCGGAATTGGTTGTTGACATTGAACAAAACATTGGTCGCCGAAAGGTTCAGGTTTTCGCCATATAGTTCGCCATAAAAACGGTTGTAATTCAGGTTGGAGTACAGCATGGCATTCCACCATTTGGCCACCGGGATGTTTGCACTGACCGAAATGCCTGCTGCATCCACTTTCCCGATATTACCCCGGCGAACTATGGTTGCATACCCATTCGACGTGGCGCTGCTTTGCTCCTGGGTGAATGTTTCCATGTGGTAATCTTTCGTATGGTTGTAGTTCAGCGTGGTTGTCAGGATGCCTTTGAACGTATGCGTCAGCTCGATGTTGTTGGTGAACTGCGGACGAATAAAGGGATTTCCTGACTGGTAGGTGTATTCATCCAGGAAGAACAGGAAGGGGTTCAGGTCCTGGTAAGAAGGGCGCTGGATACGGCGGCCGAGCGAAAGCCCAAACTGGTGATTTTTGCCTGCGTTGTAGCTGAGAAAAACCGTGGGAAACAGGTTGCCATAGCTTTTTTTGAACGCCGAGTCTTTTTGCTGCAGGTTGCCAAATTGCTTGCCGTTGTAATTGGTGTTTTCGTAACGCAGCCCGGTTTGCAGGCCAAATTTCTTGAACTGCTTGTTGATATTCACGTAAGCGGCATTGATGTTTTCCTTGTACAGGAATTCGTTGGTTTTTGTAAAATCCGGCGCTTCATAGTCGGGGAAAACGTTGTAGTAAAAGGCACCGTTGGTTGTTTTGACAAAACTGGTTTTCCACCCGGCTTCCAGCTTAACGCCGTTCTTGAAAGGCCGTGCAAAATCCATTTTTGCCGACTGGATGTTGATGTCGATCGGCAGGTTGCTGCGAATGAGTTTCGCACCGGTTTTTGCCCACGACGGATCATAGGTATTGTTCACAAATGTCTGGTCGCCGTCGGAGGTGTATTTCACGTAATCCACGTCAGCCGTCAGCTCTGTTCCGAGGCTGTCGAACTGAGTGCGGAAATTCAGGTTCAGGCTGCCGTTCTTCCATTTATTGTTGTTGGTGCTGGTGGCGTAAACAATCGAGTCAACGCGGCGCGACGGATTCATCAGATAGCTGGTGTTGGCACTGCGAAAATGTTCGGGGTTTAAAAAACCGCTCGCCACGAAACCGACGGTTGACTTTTTATTGATAAAATAATCGGCGCCCAGTTTCAAATTGTAATTGCCATTTTCATTGTGCATTCGCGACACCTGTTCGAAGATGGCATTGACTTCTTTGGTAGACGCATTTCGGAATGTCCGTTTGATGTTCAGTTCCTGGAAGCCGTTCCACTGGCTTTGACTCGCATTGGCAAACACGTTGATCTTCTCTGTGCGGAAATTGACGTTTACACTGTTGTTGGTTTTCCAGTAAACGCCCTGGCCGTAGTTCAGCGACACGCTGCCGTTGAAACCCTGGATCTTGTTTTTCTTGGTTTTAATGTTGATGATCCCGGCATTACCGGCAGCATCGTATTTCGCCGGCGGGTTGGTCATGATCTCAATTTGATCCAGTGCGCTGGACGGGAGGTTTTTCAGGTAGTTGGCCAGTTCGGCACCCGACAGGTAGGCGGGGCGGCCGTCCATCAGCACCATCACACCCTGCTTGCCTTTCAGGCTGATGTTGCCGTCTTTATCCACGGTCACACCCGGGGATTTTTCCAGCACTTCCAGGGCCGTGGTACCGGCGTTGGTCACGGACGCTTCCACGTTGATCACGGT
This sequence comes from Flavisolibacter nicotianae, assembly GCF_003628535.1. Taxonomy (GTDB): domain Bacteria; phylum Bacteroidota; class Bacteroidia; order Chitinophagales; family Chitinophagaceae; genus Flavisolibacter; species Flavisolibacter nicotianae. The sequence continues at coordinate 571,878 of NZ_RBCI01000003.1, read as the reverse complement.
CCGGTCGATCTTCTGCTCGATAAACGGTTTATGGGCCACAACGGTGACGGCGTTCATGGCTTTGGGCGAAGGCACCAGTTCAATCACACCTAATTTTACGTCCGGCTTTTCCGGGCTGACCTCGAACTGCGGCGAAAAACCCTTCTGGTGACCAACGGCCGAAACCGATACAACGTAGCGGCCATCGGCAATGCCGTCGAATGCGTATGTGCCCTCTTTGGAAGCAACGGCAAACTTGATGGCGGTGGAGTCTTTCGCTCGCAGCAGGCTGATGGTGGCCGACTCGATCGTCTTTTGATTTCCATCAATCACTGAACCGGTCACTTTACCGGTTTGTTGTGCCTGGCTGGTAAAGCCAAAAAGAAGCAGCGTTGTAAGGAGTGTAAAAAACTGTTTCATTCTATTGTCTTTTTAAGTACTTGTTTAGGTTAGTTTCATGTCAAACTTAGGTACTATGCAATGTAAAGTACATTGTTTTCTTATGAACGTTGCATTTTCATGATGACCGGTAAACGTTCGACAGGTATAGGACGCAGGGTTGCATGGTGCGTTACAGTTCCGGCAAAAGGATTGACAAACGGAAAAATCCGCCGGCCGAACGGCAAACGGCCTTTCCCCCGCAAAGGGCAGCCGGCGTTTCTGCTGGCAATTGTTTCAAAAACAAAGTCCGGGCATTCCAGGTTTCGAATTCGAAGACGAATGAGGCATTGGGATAGGTAGCTGAGGACATCGATTCCTTTCTTGTGATTTCGAAACTACCGGAACCGCCTGTGCGGCTGTTCTGAAATGGGATGGAAAGGCCGGAAAATGGGACAAGCCGTTTTTTTGACGGGCATTTTCAACTTACGCTGGACATCCGGACACGATTTCGGCATATCTGTTCGTCGCACAGGCTGGCCTAACCGCAATTTTTTTCCAGCGGTATAGAGGTCGATGGTGCGAAAAACTAAGGGAATCGGTTATCTGAATGAAACGGAAGGAAAGGAACGACGCGAACTGTTTAAATTTGGCCGATGATTATTGACTACCGCTCAGATACAGTGACAAAACCAACAGCCGGAATGAAGGACGCCATGTTTGCGGCACCCGTCGGCGATGATGTCTTTGGTGAAGACCCTTCTATCAATCAGCTCGAAAAAATGGCGGCCAGCCTGTTTGGCATGGAGGCGGCTCTTTTTTGCCCCTCCGGCACAATGACCAACCAGATTGCCATCAAGTGCCACACACAATCCGGCGACGAGGTTATTTGTGACGGCAGTTCTCATATCTATCAATACGAAGGCGGTGGGATTGCGCTAAATTCCGGCGCACAGGTCAAACTGGTTTCCGGCAACCGCGGTCGCATTACGGCAGAACAGGTGGCCGAGTCCATCAACGCCGATGATGTGCACAAAGCCCGTACAAGTCTTGTTTCCCTGGAAAATACCTCTAATCGTGGTGGTGGCAGCTGTTACGAATTCGACGAGATCCGCCGCATCCGGAAGGTTTGCGATGAACACGGCCTGGCGCTTCACCTTGACGGCGCACGGCTTTTCAACGCGATCGTCGCCCGGAAGGAAGATCCCAAAGCCTATGGAGAGGTTTTTCACACGATTTCCGTTTGCCTGAGCAAAAGCCTTGGCTGTCCCGTGGGAAGCCTTGTACTCGGCTCCGCCGATTTTATTCGCAAAGCAAGACGTGTACGCAAAGTGTTTGGCGGCGGCATGCGGCAGGCCGGTTACCTGGCAGCGGCCGGGATCTATGCTTTGCAAAACAACGTTGACCGCCTGAAGCAGGATCACCTGCAAGCAAAACAATTGGCGGAAGCGCTGGCCAAAAAAGATTTTGTCGAAACCGTACTGCCGGTTGAAACCAACATCATTATTTTTTCCGTCAAAGGCCGTTTCACTTCACCGTCGCTGGTGGCCAGGATGAAAGAAGAAAATATTCTTTGGTATGCCATCTCTCCTACCCAGGTGAGAATTGTCACCCACCTGGATGTTACCCCCGAGATGATCGAAAAAACCATCCAGACGATCGATGCGATTTGATCAACCCGAAAGCGCAAAAACTTCTACCCTTTTTCGCTTTTCAAAGAAGTAATTTCAAACCTCAAATACAGAATTATCAGCCATGTTCCCGAACGTCAATCCAACCACTACTTCCGCATGGAAAACCCTGACGGCCCACGCAGCAAAAATGAAGAAAGCAAAAATGTCGGAGCTGTTTGCGCAGGACGCGGACCGTTTTCGAAAATATGCACATCACTTCAACGACATCCTGGTTGATTTTTCCAAAAACATCATTACCGAAGAAACGATCAATTCCCTGGTCAACCTGGCCAACGAATGCCGTCTGAAAGACGCCATCACGGCGATGTTTGAAGGAGAGCTCATCAACCAGACAGAACACCGCTCCGTATTGCACGTGGCACTGCGGAATTTTTCCGGCCGCCCCATTTATTCGGAAGGCAAAGACGTAATGCCGGAGGTCAATGCGGTACGGGAACAAATGAAAGCCTTCTGTACGAAAGTGCACGATGGTGAATGGAAAGGCTACACCGGTAAAAAAATCCGTAACATCGTCAACATCGGGATCGGGGGCAGCGACCTTGGACCGTTTATGGTGACCGAGGCCCTGAAGCCGTACTGGGTGCAGGGCATGCAGGCCTTTTTTGTTTCCAACATCGACGGCACGCACATTACCGAAACCCTCAAAAACCTGGACCCGGAAGAAACGCTTTTCCTGGTGGCTTCAAAAACCTTTACCACGCAGGAGACCATGACCAATGCCCACACGGCAAGAGACTGGTTTCTCGCTTCAGCAGGTGACAAAGTCCATGTAGCCAAACATTTTGTAGCCCTTTCCACCAACGAAAAAGAAGTGGTAAAATTTGGCATCGACAAAGCCAACATGTTCCAGTTTTGGGATTGGGTTGGCGGACGCTACTCGCTGTGGAGTGCCATCGGTCTTTCCATAGCACTGGTAATTGGCTTTGGCGATTTTGAAGAATTGCTCAAAGGCGCTCATGCCGTGGACGAGCATTTCCGCACCGCGGAACTGAACGAGAACATTCCCGTGCTGATGGCCCTAATCTCGTTGTGGTACATTAATTTTTTCGGTGCGCAAACCGAAGCCATTCTCCCCTACGATCAATACATGCACCGTTTCCCCGCTTACTTCCAGCAAGGCAACATGGAAAGCAACGGCAAAAGTGTAGATCGCAACGGCGAAGAAGTGGATTACAAAACAGGACCGATCATCTGGGGCGAACCGGGTACCAATGGACAGCATGCCTTTTACCAGTTGATCCACCAGGGAACGCAACTGATCCCCTGCGACTTTATTGCGCCGGCACAGTCGCACAATCCCGTCGGCGATCACCACGTCAAGCTGCTCTCCAACTTTTTTGCCCAAACCGAAGCCCTGATGAACGGAAAGTCGGAAGAAGAAGTGGAACAGGAACTGCTTAAAGCGGGTAAAAGTCCCGAAGAAGTTGCCCGCATCGCACCCTTCAAAATCTTCACCGGTAACAGGCCCACCAACTCGATCCTCGTGAAAAAGATCACTCCGTTTTCGCTCGGCGAATTGATTGCCTTTTACGAACACAAGATCTTTGTGCAGGGGGTGATCTGGAACATCTTCTCCTTCGATCAATGGGGCGTGGAGCTGGGAAAACAACTGGCCAACAAAATTTTGCCCGAACTGGAAAAAGCGGATCCTGTGGCAACGCATGATTCATCCACCAACGGCTTGATCAATGCCTTTAAGGAAATGCGCAGCTAACCTGCGTTTCCCCCAAATGAAAAAGCCCCGGGTGACCGGGGCTTTCCTATTCTTTTAGTGCACAATTACCATTTGTCTACATCTTCGGTAGATGCCGTAGCTGTTGTTGGCGTTGGAGCCACCGCAACTGTTTCAGGAACTTCAGCCTGCACCCCATTCACTTCAACACCGATGTCTTCGCCATCCACTTCCGCATCTTCGTGGTTGAACGCATCGAAATCGAAATCCGGCATCAACTGTGTTTTGACATAATCAACCGCCTCATTCAGGGCCTTGATGAATTTGTTGAAGTCTTCTTTGTAAAGGAAAATTTTGTGGCGGTCGTAACCATTGTCATTAAAACGTTTACGGCTTTCGGTAATGGTCAGATAGTAATCATTGCCACGGGTTGCTCTCACATCAAAAAAGTACGTTCTGCGCTTACCAGCCCGAATCCGCTTGCTGTAAATGCTTTCCATTTTCTTGTCGTTGTTATCGTACGCCACAGTTGTAGATTTTTACAATGAATTGAAAAAGTTTTGGTTTACTTGCTTACAAATATAATTGCATTTTCCGAACAGCCAAATTTGTGAAAATTTTTATTCCGCCTCTTCTTCCTGCAGTTGTCGCTGGTACATTTGGTAATACAATCCACGCAGTTCCATCAGGTCCTGGTGGGTTCCGATTTCCTTTAATTCGCCTTCATCCAGCACAACAATTTTATCGAAGCCAAACAGGTTAAACACCCTGTGGGTAATGAACACCGCTGTCTTGCCCCGGAGGTAGCCGGTCAGGTTGGTGATGATCTCTTTTTCGGTCCGGGCATCCACGGCACTGAGGCAGTCGTCGAAGATCATCACAGGCGCTTCTTTAAGCAAAGCACGGGCAATCGAAATGCGTTGCTTTTGCCCACCGCTCAGCGTCACACCTCTTTCGCCGATCTCTGTTTCGTAGCCTTTGGCAAACCCTTCAATGTCTTTGGCCACGGCCGCCAGTTGCGCTGCCTGCCGAACTTTTTCCGGGTCATGCCAGCGGGTACCGAAAGAAATATTGTTGGCAATGCTGTCGCTGAAAAGAAAACCATCCTGGGGCACATAGCTCATTTGGTTGCGCAGGCTATCCAACTGTATCCGCTCAATTGCCACATCATCCAGTAACACGGCGCCCTCGGTGGCTTCGTAAAGACGAAGAATGAGTTGGGCAAGCGTTGTCTTGCCGCTGCCGGTTCTACCAACGACGGCCACACGTTCACCCGGCCGGATATGAAGCGATAAATTTTTGATGGCCTCGATGCCGGTATGAGAATAGGTAAACGAAACGTTTTGCAGCTTGATGTCACCGTTAAGACTGCGTGCTTCGGAGCCGGCTGCATCCTGGATCTGGGGCCTGGTTTCCAGGAATTCATTCAGCCGTTTTTGCGACGCCGCCCCGCGTTGCATCATGCTCGCCGTCCAGCCGATGGCACTCACCGGGAACGTAAGCATGTTGATGTAAATAACAAATTCAACGATCGTATCAAGGCCGATGTCTTTGTTGCCATTGAGATAGTAAATACCGCCAATCATGATCGTGAGCAGCGTACTCAGGCCGATCAGCAGAGTCATGGAAGGAAAGTAAAGAGCTTCAACCTTGGCCAGTCCCACAGCCCCGCTGCGATACTTTTCGCTGCTGTCTTCAAAAGCCCGTTGCATGGCATCTTCCTGCACAAAGGACTTGATCACCCGGATACCCGAATAGGCCTGCTGGGCGGTGGTGGTCAACTGCCCGAGAGCAGCCTGCACCGCTTCGCTTTTGCGATGAATAATGGTGTTGACAAAATAGATGGTGGCGGCAAGGATGGGCAGCGGCGACAGCACATACAAGGTCAGTTCCACATCCCGCTTCAGCATAAAGTAAACACTCATGGAAATGAGTGTTGCCAGGTTGATAAAATACATAATGGCCGGCCCCGTAAACATGCGTACCCGGCTTACGTCTTCCGCCATGCGGCTCATCAGGTCTCCCGTGCTATGCGTTTTATAAAATGTTGCATCAAGCTTTTGGTAGTGTTCGTAGACTTCGTTCTTCTGGTCGTACTCTATATGGCGGCTCATCACAATGATGGTCTGGCGCATGAGGAACATAAAAAAGCCGCGGACCAGGGCTGTCGCCAGGATCACAATCCCGCAGATCAGAACGATCTGGATGGGTGTGTACTGCAGGCCCTCGATCCAATGAATGAATTTTTGCACGACGATATCGTAGGAAGGCTGCTTTGCTCTCGGCTTGTAGCCAGGCAGGTGGCGTTGCACAAAGTCGAGGATAAAACCCGTGATCTGCGGCGCCAGCACACCGAAATAGTTGGAGATGATAATGAAGAGAACGCCAATGGACAGGCGAACGCGATACTTCCAGAAATATTTGTTGAGTGCCTTTAGATGCTTCAAGCCTGAGTATATTTGAACGACAAAGGTAAGGCAGGTAAAACGTGGGATGTGAAAAGGAAGTTTTGCAATTCTCTCCTATCTTTTCCTGATTTGCCTTTGGAAACGTTAAACCCAACTGGAAGCATTATGGATGCCAAAAACTTTGAAACGACAATTGCAGGGAAAGAAATCAAACTCGTATCCATCCAGAACAGAAAAAACCTGCGTGCAGCCATCAGTAATTTCGGTGCACGGCTGGTCAACCTGGTATACAACGACGTGCATGTGATCGTAAGCTTCGGCAAGATCGAAGACTATTTTGTGCCGCCGGTCTGTTATCACGGGGCTACTATCGGCCGCTATGGAAACCGGATCAAAAACGGCGAATTCAAACTGCATGAAGAGATTTACACGCTGCCCGTCAACAACGGTCCCAATCACCTGCATGGCGGTCCCAATGGCTTTCACAACCAGGTATGGGAAATTACGGAGCAAAAAGAAAACAGCATCTCCCTGCGCTACCATTCCAAAGACGGCGAAGAAGGCTATCCCGGCAACCTGGATGCAACGGTCACCTTCACTACGACCGAGGATGATGCATTGGAAATTGTGTACCGGGCAACAACCGATGCAGCGACCCCGGTTAATTTGACCAATCATGCCTACTTTAACCTCAATGGCGGCGGCACAGCGAAGAACCACCAACTGCAGATCAATGCCGATCATTACACCCCCGTTGATGAAACGCTGATCCCGACCGGCATTGAACCGGTGGCAGGAACGGCCTTTGATTTCAGGTCGTCAAAGCCGATCGGAAGAGACATTGACAATGATGAAAAACAGATAAAAATTGGCGGCGGCTACGATCACAATTTTGTATTGAACAAAGAAGAGCCAAACCGCCTCAGCCTGGCCGCCACGGCCATCGGCGACAAAAGCGGCATCGTGATGGAAACCTTTACCGAAGAACCGGGTGTGCAGCTTTTTTCCGCAAACTTTGATAATGCTACGTTACCCAACAGTTACCGCACCAGCTTTTGCCTCGAAACACAGCATTTTCCCAACTCGCCAAACGAACCTTCTTTTCCCAATACCATTTTGGTGGCAGGGCAAACGTTTAGCTCAAAAACGATTTATAAATTCTCAAAAAGCGAGTAGTGCATGGCGAGTGGCAAGTAGCCTCTCGGTAAAATCTTTTCCTTCAATAAAAAACCTCCTGTAGCTCAGGAGGTTTTTTGTATTGTAAGAATTCTATGACTTTAATGGAGACTCGCCACTCGCTAGTTCAGGCTTCTAAAATCCACCGGCACCAGCCGGCTCACGCCAGGCTCCTGCATCGTTACACCATAGATCACGTCCACGGCGCTCATCGTTGTCTTGTTGTGCGTGACGATAATGAACTGCGAGTTGTTGCTGAACTCCCGGATCATTTTGGTAAACTTGCCCACGTTGGCATCGTCCAGTGGCGCATCTACCTCGTCGAGGATACAAAATGGCGCCGGCTTGATCAGGTAAATGGCAAATAATAGTGCCGTTGCCGTCAGTGTACGTTCTCCCCCGCTCAATTGCCCGATGCTGCTTGGACGTTTCCCCTTGGGCTTCGCCATGATGTCGATGCCGGTTTCCGCAAGGTTGTCGGGATTTTCCAAAATCAGGTCGCACTGGTCGTCTTCGGTGAACAGCGCCTTGAACACTTTGATGAAGTTTTCCCGCACCTGGTTAAAGGTGTCGAGAAACTTCTGGTTGGCGGTTGTCTCCACTTCGGCAATGGTTTGCATCAGGCTTTGCTTGGCATTCACCAGGTCATTCTTTTGCTCCACGATAAATTCGTAGCGCTTGCGCATCTCTTCAAATGCTTCGATGGCCGTGGGATTGACTTCGCCCAGGTTCTCCAGCCGCTTTTTCATTTTATCCGACTTCTCCTGCAGTTCTTCCACCGGCGTGTTGGTGGTGCGGGGCTCATCGAGAATATCTTCCAGCACGATCCTGAATTCAACATTCAGTCGCTCCTTCATCCCGGCCAGTTGCAGTTTCACGTCTGTCAGCTTATCCTTGATCTCCGTGAGCAGGTGCTCGATGCTTTCTTTTTCTTTTACCTTCTGGCGCAGGGCACTTTCTTTTGTGCTCAACTGGTTGCGCAGGTTGTAATAGAACTGGTCGGCCTCGTTCAGCGCACTTTCCTCGGCTTCCCTTCTGCGCATCAGTCCATACAAACCTTCTTCCAGTTCTTTTAATGCTTCGTCCGACTGAACAATGTCTTCCGCCGTGAGCTTTAACTGCGAGGTATTGGTTTCCACCTGCGTACGCAGGTCGTTCAACTGGTTGCTCTTGAACTGCAACTCCTGTTTCAGGCTGGCAATCTTGCTTTGCTCACGGGTAACCTGCAGGTTCAGGTTGTTGTACTGCGTATTCAGCGTACTGTATTCCACTTCGATAGACCGGTAATCTTCTTCTGCTTTTTGCAGGCCTTCGGCATATTCCGACAGCGAAGCATTCAACTCGGTCAGTTCGTTGCGTACATTTTGAATGGACAGGTTGGTATTTTCCAACTGCTCGTTCAGTTCTTCGATGCGGTTCTGCGACGTCGCCTGCGAATGTTGCAGGTTCTCCAGCTTGTTTTGCAAACCATACAACTCGTTGTTGAGTTGCTGGATTTCTCGTTCCGTTTGCCGGATAACGCCTTCTTTCAAATCGGCATTGTAGGCAATCACTTCGTTGTGCCTTGCCTGGATCTCGGCGTTCAGTTCCGCTACAACAGCCTGCTGCGCTGCAATCTGGTCGCGAAGCTTTTCCAGGTTCTTTGCACGGCCGATCTTTTTCCCTTCAAACAGTCCTACGCTACCGCCACTCAGCGTGTAGGATCCTTTTACATATTTGCCGTGCTTTTCAAGTATAACGGCGCCGTTGCTGTTTTCCAGCACCGATTCATCGTCGGCAATAAACACGTTGTGCAGCAACTGCTCGGCCAGCGGACGGTATTGCTCATCCACTTCGATCACATCCATGGCGGCTGTGGTGCCTTCCGGCTGGTGTGCATCGGAGGCGGCACCGGCTACTTTATCCAGCAAAAAAAAGTTTGCCTTGCCTTTTTTTGCATTGTCCAGCAGGTGCACGGCCTGCAATCCTTCCTGTAGGTTATTGACCACGTAGTAGTTCAGGTAGGGCTCCAGCACATTTTCCACTGCTGCACGGTATTCTTCTTTTACATAGATGATATCGGAAAGAATCGGAGCCGTGTGGTTCCAGCCCTTGTTGTTGTGCAGGAACTTGACGCTTTCCGGGTAGCCTTCCATTTTATCAACGAGGCTTTTCAGTAGGTCATGCTCGTTCTTTTTTGCATCGAGCTTGCGGTTCTCCTGTGCAAGATTGGCCCGCAGCGTTTCCAGCACACCCTGGGTTTTCAGGATCTGCTCTTTGGTATTGTTATGATGCGTTTGAAGTTGTTCCAAATCGGTTTGCTTCGCCGACAGCTGCTCTTCTTTCGCTCCCTTGTCTTTTTGCAATTGCGCAATCTGGTCTTCCCGGTTCGCCTTGTCTTCTTCCATGTGCCAGATGGTGCGTTGCAGGTTTTGGATCGACGTGTCCGCAACGGCCACTTTTTTCTCGGCGTCAAACTGGCTGCGCTGCACCTGCTGGTACGAAGAGCGTAGCTGGTTGACCACTGACCGCTTTTCGTCTACCACGGCGCGGCGGGCATCGACCTGGGTGCGCAGTTCTTCCAACTGCTTGTTCAGCCCTTTCAGCACCTCTTCTTCCTCCCCAATTTGCTTTTGGGTAAAGGCGATGCTTTCTTCGATCCCTGTCATCTGGCCTTCGGCACGGCTTAGGAACTGCGACAGGTTTTCTTCCCGCTCCCGCAGGTATTGAAGGCGCTGCGTGGCAAGGTTCTTTTCGTTTTCTTTCGTACGCAGGGTTTGCACCAGTTCGTTGAACGACTGTTGCAGCGAATGCAACTCCCGCTCTTTTTCGATAAAGCCTACTCTCTCCTGTTCAATCCCGGCTTCCGAGGTTGCAATTTCCGCCTCGAGGGCAATGCGCTTGTCGGTTTCGGTTTCGTGCTTTTCGTTCAGGTCTTTGTAGGTCAGGTTAAATCCTTCCAGCGCCGCTTTGGCCAGCTCGATGCTGATCTCGCGGTATTCTTTTTTGATCTCGTAATACTTCTGCGCTTTTTTCGCCTGGTTCTCCAGGGTCTTCAACTGGTTGTTGATCTCGAACAGCAGGTCCTCGATCCGCGCCAGGTCCTGCTCGGTGGCATCCAGCTTTTGCCTGGCTTCTTTTTTCCGGGTCTTATAAATAGAAATACCGGCAGCCTGTTCGAGCATGCGGCGGCGGCTGTTGTCCTTATCCTTGATCAGGTCATCCACCATTCCCAGCTCGATGATGGCGTAGCTGTCGGTAGAAACCCCCGTATCCATGAACAGATTTTGAATGTCTTTCAGGCGGCACTGTACATCGTTCAGGCGGTATTCGCTTTCCCCGTTTTTGTAAAACTTCCGGGTGATGGTGATGGTGCTGAATTCTGTGGGCAGGAGGTTTTTGGTGTTTTCAAAGGTGAGGCTCACCTCGGCCAGTCCACTGGCACTGCGGGTTTTGGAGCCGTTAAACACCAGGCTTTCCAGGTTTTCGGACCGGAGATGGGAGATTTTCTGTTCGCCGATCACCCAGCGGATGCTGTCCACGATGTTGCTTTTCCCGCAACCGTTCGGGCCCACGATCCCGGTGATATTTTCGTCGAAATTCACCTGGGTTTTATCGGCAAAACTTTTAAACCCCTTGATCTCTAAAGATTTTAATCGCACTCTTTCAGTTTTTAGAAGGCAGCAAATATAACCTTTGCGGGCAATAAATGCGGGCCTTTAACAACCGCGGCCGGAGCCTGTTTTGGGCCGGCTTTCGCGCCGATAAATGATCAAAATCAGTTTTTTGCACGCTGAACTTCATTGGTGAAAAATGGCATCCGGGGCATCTTCGTTTCAACAAAAACCAACGAAAATGAAAGCGATTGTACCTGTTGATTTCTCCGATGTGTCGCTGAATGCAGCCGAATTCACGGCCCAACTATTCCGCGGCCGGACCAACGTCACCATTCTTTTGTACCACATGTACCGCGATGAGGGTGAGGCCTCGCTGGCGTACAAAAACCTGGAGTGGTTAAAAGAAAGCTATGCGTACAAATACGAGGTCAATGTGGTGTGCAAAGCCGAGCAGGGCGACAATTTTATCAACAACCTTTGCCGCCTTTCCCGCTTCGAAGATGCCGACCTTCTGGTGATGGCCGTTACGGCCCGCACCAAGATCGTGGCCGAAAGCTTTTCGCTGCAAATGATTGCGCAAAACATTTGCCCGGTACTGGTTATCCCGCCGGGTTTCACCTTCCATGAAGTAAAAAACGTGGCGCTTGCCTGCGACTTTCGCAAAGTGCGGGACTCGATCCCGGTGTCGCACGTAAAAAAAATCCTGGAGATGTTCAAGCCCTCTTTGCACATCGTCAATGTGAACAGCAATCTATACATTACCCTCGACGAAGAATACTGTGCCCAGAAAGCTGCCCTTGAAGAAATGTTTGCCGACTACAAACCGGACTTCCACTTTATCAAAACCTACGGTTTTCACGAATCCCTGCGCCGCTTTATAGCCGACAAAAACATCGACATGGTGCTGACCTTCCCCCGCAAACACAGTTTCTTTAATTACCTGGTGAGAGGGACCAATACCCGCAAACTGGTGTACGAAGCAGATGTGCCGGTTCTGGCAACGCATGAATAAACCCAGCCCTATCCCGCTGGGAGAACCAGGCGGAAGAGACGTATCCTATCCCGAAAGATCTTTTGTTGAAACAAGCATCCAGCCGTTGACTTTTACCAGCGGCTTTTATGCGGGAATGATGATCCTGTGCCGAGACAGGAGAAGGATATTCTATTGTAGATATTGAGCTTTCCGGCTGTTATGGCGTGTGCCATTTGACCGGAAAAATACATTTTGCAAAACCTTTACCTTCATTCCATTGGTCGCTGCGTTAAACGTTTTGTACGGTACTCAATCATTGTCCCATGGCAAAAAATACATCAGAGCACATCCTGAACACCTCCGTAAACCTCTTGGGGTTCTGTCTTTTCGTGATCACGTCGTTCCATATTACCAACATATCAGAAACCAGCAGCATCGATGAATTTACGGCCCTGGTTGCAATTTGCTTATCCCTTTCCAGCATTTTGTCTTTTTTCTCGATCCGCTCGTCCCATCCAAAAAAATCACAAACACTCGAAACCACCGCGGATTTCCTTTTCATAGCATCACTTATTGGGATTCTGCTGATCATTTTATTTATCACGCTGCGGTTGCTGCGGTAATTCATTCCGGTGGTCAACAGCATTCTGCCGCCGTTCGTACAGTTACGGCTTTTGCTATTTTGCCCCTCGCTGGTCTTCGCCTATCTTCGGCATACAGAGACCAGAACGGTGGATCGGCTGACGTAAACTCGCTGTATGAAGAACATAAAGATTATTGAAGTCCCTTCGGAAATCGGCGCCGGAACCCGTGGTGCTTCACTTGGAATTGAAGCGATCAAAATTGCGGCGCTGGATTTCATGAGCAGTTTTTTTATCCATTTTCCTTCCGAAAAAATCCCGTCCGAAAACAAGCTTCTTTACGAACCCATCGAATCACCGTATGCCAAACGCATCAAAGGCATCGTGGCCATGTACGATAAAGTGAGCAAGGCCGTGCAGGAAACCATCAAATCCAACTTTTTTCCCGTGGTGCTCAGCGGAGACCACAGCATTTCCGGCGGCACCATTGCCGGGATCAAAATGGCCAAACCCAAAAGCAAACTGGGTGTGATCTGGATCGATGCGCATGCCGACCTGCACACGCCCTATACCACGCCGTCGGGCAATATGCACGGCATGCCGCTGGCCGCCGCCATCAACGAAGACAACAGGGAATGCGCGGTGCACGACCTGGATCCCGAAACTGCCAAACAGTGGAACTACCTGAAGCAGATTGGCAAGATCGCTCCCAAAGTACTACCCGAAGACGTGCTGTACATTTCCCTTCGGGATTACGAGAAGGAAGAAAAGCACCTGATCGACAAATACGGCATGAAGGTGATCACCACCAAAGAGGTGCGTAGCAAGGGGGTGGAAAATATCGTGCGGTCCATTACCCGTTATTTCAGCGACTGCACCGACATCTATGTTTCTTTTGACGTGGACAGTCTCGACTCTTCGCTGACAAGAGGGACCGGCACGCCGGTAAGCAATGGCCTCCGGGAACGCGAAGCCGAAGACCTGGTAAGCAAACTAATGCAAAACCGCAAGGTCTGTTGTGTTGAGATCACCGAAGTCAATCCTACCCTCGACAAAGAGAACCTGATGGCGGAAATCGCCTTCAACATCCTGCAACGCAGCGTGAACGTGCTGATGATGAGTTGATGATCGTGAGACGAGAAACACCAGATGGCAAACCTGGAACTGAAAGGCTTTTGTCCATCTTCACGGGCACTTGTACAGTTTTGGAGCATTAACCGAACAACGTTCAAACGACCATGAAACACTTTGTTTTTCTCCCCATTCTTTATGTGTCCTTCAGTGCTTTTGCCCAGGCAACCTATAAAGATTCCATGACCGCATTTTTAAAGAATTATGTAGGCACACATGAAGTGGTGAGAGGTGAAGATCGCAAGGATCTGCAGTTTTATCCTGTGAGCAAAGATTTTCGCACGAATGCGCAGTTTCAAAAATCCGGCAGCAGTCAATGGATCACCTTTCCCACGTCGGGAAAAATCACCAAGGTCTTTCGGCTTTACGGCACGCTATCGTTCCAACTGGCGGGCAGACCGCTCCGCCTGAATGTGTACCAGTCGCAGGACCTGCTGCCGAATGAGCAATACAAAAATTATCTTTTCCTTCCCTTCACCGATGCCACCACCGGAACAGAAACCTACGAAGGCGGCCGTTACATTGACCTTTCAACCACCGACATTCAAAACGGCACGGTTGTTCTGGATTTCAACAAGGCCTACAACCCGTATTGTGCCTATGTCAGCGGCAAGTACAACTGTCCGATTCCACCCAGGGAAAACAGGCTGGCTGTGCCCATCCGGGCGGGAGAAAAAGCCTACAACAAGCGGCATTAATTAACGACCGAAGGTCCGTTTCAAACCTTCGCTGAAGGAAATGGGCCGGAAGCCAAGTTCCTTTTTTGCCTTGGCAATCGCAAAACCTGTCTTTGCGGGTCGCCGCGCCGGTTGTGCAAACTCTTCGGCCCGGACAGGAATCACCAAAGAACTGTCGTATCCAAGCAACCGGGCGGTTTCTATCACAATATCGTAGGGCGTTCGTACGTCTTCGCCGGAAAGGTGAAAAATGCCGGTAGCGCCTTTTTCAATGATTGCTACAAGTCCCCAGGCCAGGTCTTCGACATAGGTTGGCGTTCGTACCTGGTCGTTGAAAATCTTCATCGCTTTTCCCTGCTGCAGCGAACGGGCAGCGTTGGTCACAATGTTTTCCCTGCCCGAAAATGTTTTGCCGTATACGAGGACCGTGCGTGCAATCGCCCAGCGAGCCGGGTAATTCATCACCTCGTCTTCGGCAAGCCGTTTTGTTTCGCCGTAATAGTTCACCGGACCGCGTTCATCGCCTTCATTGTAAAAACCTTTTTCACCACTGAATACAAAATCGGTCGACAGAAAAATAAAATGGCTGCCGTAGCGGGCCGCAGCAGAAAGCAGTTGCCGGGTAGCAGTGACGTTGCACCGAAATGCTGTTTCTTTATCCTGTTCGCATTCGTCCGGTTTGGAAATGGCGCCGCAATGCACCACGACCTGTGGTTCGACGGCCGAAAAAACGGCGGCAATCCTTTCTTCCTCTGTATAATCCATCGGGAGATACCGGAAATTCGGGTCGGTGAACGGAAGCCGGTTGTCGCCTTTGCCGGTGGCAAAAACGGTGAAGCCTTTCTGAAGCAGTTGCTGAACGAGGTAGTAACCAACAAAGCCATTGGCACCGGTGACGAGAACAGATTGCATGGAACGAATATACACGCTGCTCCCCCGAACAAGGCGACCCAATTGCTGTCCAGGCAAAAGAAAAATCCCCCGTCAAATGACTGGCGGAGGATTTTCGTGTCGTACAAAAGCAGGAATTTGTGCCTGGTTAGAGGCCCGGTTGAAACCGGTGCAGGCAGTTATTTTTTTACTTCGCCGATGACCGTTCCAATGCTCGCATTAGGCATTTGGATATCCAGCAGCGAGGCAACGGTGGGAGCAATATCTGTCATGTAAACTTCCCGGCTCGAACGGCCCTGTTTGATTCCCCAACCGTACCAAAGCAGCGGAATGTGTGAGTCGTACGGGTTCCACGAACCATGGGTAGTACCCCGGGAAAATCCTTCAAACCATTGCGGACGATAAATAATTTGCAAATCACCGCTCAGTTTCTGGTTATACCCGTTGACCAGCATCATCGCCAGTTTTTGCGGCAGGTTGGCGCCCGCCAGGTTTTCAAGGTCCACCACTCTTTCCACGCCGGGGTCGTTCAGCAGGTTTTCCATCACCGATTTCTTGATGGCATCCCTGTTCAGTTTTCGTGATTGAATAAATTCATTGTTCAAAAAAACCTGGTAGTTGATCAG
The DNA here is from genome assembly GCF_003628535.1 of Flavisolibacter nicotianae. Taxonomy (GTDB): domain Bacteria; phylum Bacteroidota; class Bacteroidia; order Chitinophagales; family Chitinophagaceae; genus Flavisolibacter; species Flavisolibacter nicotianae. Next base: position 556,096 of record NZ_RBCI01000003.1, on the reverse strand, counting down.
GCTGGCGATGTAATTGCCGGGACCGAATTCCTTTTGCAGGCCATCGTTCAACAGCTTTTGCATGGCAACGGTATTGGAAAGGCCGGCGGGGATCTTGTTCTCCTCGGCAAAGCCGACGCTTTGTGCCACGCCGTGATCGGCCGTCAGGAAAAGCAGGTACTGCCCCTTGCCGATTTTGGTATCGAGATACGTGAAGAAATCTGCCAGGTCCTTATCGAGACGGAGGTAGGTATCTTCCACTTCGATGGAGTTGGGACCGAAGGTGTGGCCGATATAATCAGGCGAGGAAAAACTGACAGCAAGAAAATCCGTTACGCCTCTTGCACCGAGGTCCTCTCCTTCAATCGCGGCCTTAGCTGCGTCGGCCGTGAACGAATTGCCATATGGCGTCACACGAAACGCCGAATAACGGTAAGTTTTGAATGTATCGGTGCGGTGCTCGAAATAATTTCCACCACCCGGCAATGTGCCTTCGTAGGGCTTGGTATCGGACGTGCTTTGCACATAGGTATCGATCGGATAAAGCGTTTTCCAGCTTTTGGCCATGTACGCATCCGGAAGCTTTTTTGCATTGAGCTGCTGCATCCATTTGGGCAGGGCTTTCATGTAATAGGTGCTGGTGATCCATCCGCCTGTTGCATCGTCAAACCAATAGGCGGCACTGGCCGCATGCCCGGCCGGCAGAATGGCACCGCGGTCTTTCAGTGCAATGCCAATGGTCTTGCTTTTAAAATTGTTGCTCAGCCGCAATTCGTCTGTCACCGTCGTTGCAAACATATTTCGCGGCGACATCTCGCCGGCGACCGAGTTACTGCCAACGCTGCGAACCGTTGTATCGTCGGTACAGTAAACAACCTGGCGGCTGAACTTATCGTACCAGTTGTTGCCCACGATGCCGTGCAGGGCGGGCACGCTGCCGGTGTACACGCAGGTATGACCCGGCGCCGTGTACGTTGGTGTGTACGGAATAAAGGTGTTGTCGCAACTAAAGCCTTCACCCATGAGCCGCTTAAAGCCCCCGGCTCCATAGCGATCGGCAAACCGCAGGAGATAATCCCAGCGCATTTGGTCGACCACAATTCCTACTACCAGCTTGGGCCTGGCAGGAGACTGGGCAAAACCGCTTGTCACAATTAACAACAGAAAAGCAATGATACTCTTTCTCATTCTTTATGTTTGAAAGAACAAATGTAATGGGAGTTAACGATGCTCGTTATACGGCCCGGTTATTTTTACCAGAACAAACGATGGTCGCATGAACTATTTTTTTTCGATCTTCTTCCTGACTGCATTTTCCTCTCTTTCCCGTGCGCAGCAATCGACTGCCGACCTGCTCCAGGCAGAAAGAAATTTTGCCGCCTTTTCCGTGCAGCAGGGAACAAAAGCTGCTTTTCTACATTATGCCGACAGCGCCGGGTTGGTGTTTGAACGCGGCAAGGCAGTGAATGCCATCGCCGCCTGGAACAAAAAGCAGGACCGCCCGGGAATCCTCAACTGGCATCCTGTTTACGGTTTCATGGCAGCAGCCGGAGATCTTGGCTTCACCACCGGCCCCTGGACCTTTCAACCCAGAACCAGCAGCGACAGCGTGGTGGCAAGAGGCCAGTTCAATTCCGTGTGGCACAAGAATTCGCAGGGCGAATGGAAATTTTTGCTGGACATGGGTATCAGCAACACACCCGATTTTGCGAAAGCCACTTTCCATTTTAAGGAGGAACCAGTTCCCTTCACAGCCGGCACGGCGGAGGATTTGCAAAAAGCGGAAAACGATTTTATCCAACAAACCAAAGAAACAGGCAACAGGGCGAAAGGCTATGCCGCCGTTGTCAGCAAACAGGCGTTTCTGCTGACACGCAATGGCCACCTGCCCATCACCGAACGCAAGGACGTTGACAAACTGGTCGATGCAATGCCGGCATCAATTGTATACCAGCAGGCCGGCACCGGCATTTCAAAAAGCGGCGACCTGGGTTATGTATACGGAACCTCGGTAATCGACGGCAAAGAAGACAGTTATTTACGCATCTGGCGCCGTGAAGGCAAGGCATGGAAACTGGCGCTGGAAGTGCTTCCGTATTAAGTGCCCGGGACCGATCTAACCGCTTTTCCCTATTTTTGCGGCAATTTTCTGAACCGAGATGTTTACGGATCGCTGGGATACGGAGAAGAAACCCTCTTCCTTTATCACAAAGCAGTTGTACAAGCAGAACCCAATTAACGTCCAATTATCCCATTCATCCCACCTGTCCCGGTTCGGACAACAACCAACAACTGAAAAATGATTTGTAAACGGTTTGGCGACTGGCCCTTTGACACCAAACGCCGAACCCCAAACCCCAAACTGAACTATGGCAGACATTTTTGAACGACTCGTGAAAAACTATGGCCCACTGGGTCAGCACCGTGAAAGAGCTTATGGCTATTTTGCTTTTCCCAAACTGGAAGGCGAAATCGGCAACCGCATGAAATTCCGTGGAAAGGATGTGATTGTATGGAGCCTGAACAACTACCTCGGTTTAGCCAATCACCCCGATATCCGCAAGGCGGATGCTGATGCCGCTGCACAATTTGGCCTGGCCTACCCCATGGGTGCCCGCATGATGAGTGGCAACAGTACCTATCACGAGCAGTTGGAAAGAGAGCTGGCCGAGTTTGAAGGAAAAGAAGATGCCTGCCTGCTGAACTATGGCTACCAGGGCATGGTAAGCATTATCGACGTGCTGTGCAGCCGCCACGATGTGATCGTGTACGACGCAGAAAGCCATGCCTGCATCATCGATGGTGTACGTCTCCACCCCGGTCAGCGCTACGTTTTCAAGCACAACGACCTCGAAGATTTCGAAAAGCAAATGCAGCGGGCTTCGTCCATCATTGAAAAGCAGGGCCAGGGCGGTATCCTCGTGATTACCGAAGGCGTGTTTGGCATGGCCGGCGACCAGGGCAAGCTCAAAGAAATTATTGCACTGAAAGACAAATATGATTTCCGTATCCTGGTAGACGATGCGCACGGTTTTGGTACCCTGGGCGCCACCGGTGCTGGTGCCGGTGAAGCACAGGGCGTGCAGGACGGCATCGACCTTTACTTCTCCACCTTTGCCAAATCCATGGCATCGATCGGTGCCTTTGTAGCCGGCGATCGCAAAATCATTGACTATATCCGCTGGAACATCCGCAGCCAAATCTTTGCCAAGAGCCTTCCGATGCCCATCACGATCGGCAACCTGAAGCGACTGGAAATGCTGCGCAACCTGCCCGAAATGCGGAAGAAACTTTGGGACAATGCACTGAAGCTCCAGGCCGGCCTGAAAGAACGCGGCTTCGACATTGGCAATACCGACACGATGGTAACGCCGGTTTACATGAAAGGCGGTGTCGAAGAAGCAACCGCAATGGTAATGGACCTGCGGGAAAACTACGGTGTGTTTGCATCGGTGGTGGTGTACCCGGTTATTCCGAAGGGCCATATCATCTATCGCCTGATCCCGACCGCTTCCCATACCGACCAGGACATCGAGGATACACTGAAAGCGTTCAGTGAAACAAAAGCCAAGCTGGATGCCGGCGCCTACAAAGTAGAAGCTGTTCCGGATATGGCCGAAGCGAGATAAAGCCTCCCCGCCCTCCGGAGGAGGGAGTGGCATCGGCACAGACCCCTGCTTTTGCACGATACTTCAAAGCCTTCATCAGTCATCCTGATGGAGGCTTTTTGTTTGCCCGGCGGGGCATCGTATTCACAGAAAAAAACAAAGCTTAGCAGAAGCGATTTTTTCTTTTGTTACCGGCGAAAGAATATCGATTGTCCTTTTCTTGCGTCGCACGCTTGTACGCCGGGCATGTCTATTCAGCTTATTTGAAAACTGGCAACAACGACTTGTCCATCTCCCTATAACCCTGGCACGAAATCCTGCTTCCCAGCAATCTGCGTTGCCGCCATTCGATTATATTTGTTGGAAACGATCACGCCTAATGAAACAACTGCCATTCGTGCTCTTTGTGCTTTTTGTCTGTTCATTTTTATTTTCATCGGCACAAACGATAACCGTAAAACAGCTGTACGACGAATACCACAGCAACAGCTACAATTTTGAAAAACAGTACACCGGCAAACAGCTAACCATTCAGGGAAAGATCAGGAGCGTAAAACAGGGCATCAAGGGACTGAATGCAGCCAGCGCCGCATTTCTTACGGCCACGGGCTACGAAAACTTCGTTTCCTGCCAGTTCCCTATTGAAGATACGATTACCCTTAGCAGGCTGCACGCCGACCAGGTTGTTACGGTTACGGGTACTTGCAAGCAAGTTGTCCGCGATGCGATGGTGCTGGCCAACTGCACATTTGCAACAACTGCCGCGAAACCGGCACCCAAAAAAGATATCCCGGCCAACATTCCCTTGGGCCTCTACCACATTTACCAGGCCAATGGCAGCACGTTCGACTTCCAGTACAAATTTGTCCTGTCCAGCTATACGTCGTATTCAATCGGTGGCCAGACGGGGAATACTGTTTATGACAGCAGGAACAAAATCATTCGTTTTACTACGGGAAAGCTAAAAGGGTTTACAGGCATTTACCAACCTGTCAATCCGGATAATGAAAAAGATCCTCCTACTATCGTCATGGACGTAAAAGGTGTTCCCGACGTAACCAAACCGTACGGAAAAACCTACTTGCTGGCTTTTTACCAGCAATAAACACTTGCTATTTCAGCAGCGGTTGTTTCGCCTGGCAAGTCAGGTAAAGAAGTAAAAAATGGAATTGGTTACAGGCGCTCACCAGGCCACCAAGTCCGATGGCCTCCAGCCCGAGGCGGAGATTGAGCACCCAATTGCACAGCGGCTTAACTGCCCCTGTTGGCACCGGTTGACCGGACTTTCTTTGTAACGTTTGGTGACTTGGAAGAAGGCTTCAGGAATTTGGAACCGCTATTGCTCGCATTCTTATTGCTTCCCTGTTGCTTATTAGTTCCCTTCTTGTTGTTGTTATTGAGTATCGACATAAGTGACAAGGTTGTTTCGGTAAATATAGCGGAAGATTCGATGACAGGCGTACTTCCTTTCGACTCTGCAAATGCCGGGTGGCTGCAGGGCCGGACGGAATTTGCGAAACGCGATGCGGGTAGTAAACAACCTTCGTTACAAATTCAGCCAGTAATTCAGTTTCATCACCAGGGCACGGTTGCGTACCAAGAATGGCGAGATCAGGTAGTTATCCGTATACACAATAAACAGATCGGAGGCCGGCTTGTACCGCCACTGGAAACGGGCATTGATGTTGGTGTTTTTCTGCTGCTGGTTGTATTGAACATAGGTCGTCAAAAACAGCTTGTTGGTAAACGTTACATCAATCTTCGGTCCGACGAGCCAGAAACCGATGTTTCCCCAGGGCTTTGGCAGGTTCAACTGGTTGTAACTGGTACTGAAGGCAATATTGACGTAAGGCTGAAAGCGATACCCGATATTCCCGGCAAAGGTGAGCTTGTTACCCTCCGCATAATAGCCGCCGCTGCGTACCGAAAAATCATAGGTAAAGACACTTTGCGGCTTGGATATGTAATCGGCACCGAAGGTATTCCAGCGATGCACCGATCCTTTTTGCAGGGAGTCCTTGCCCGTGTTCGTCGGATCGAATGGAAGCAGCAACTGCACATAGTCGTTTAGCCAAACTGCCGTCAGCACACTTTTCGAACGGAAGACAAGCGAGTAAGATAACACGCTTTCGTTATCCGTCTTTTTAACGTGTTCGTCGTAATAGTAAAGTCCAGTAAACTGCGGCCCGTGCGATAAGACAGTCCCGCCTTTCGGAAAAAAGCTATAGGCGGCCTGCGGGTTGAACCGCACATAACCCTGCCGGGGAACATAGCCCACTTCGGCTTTGTAATTCCTCCCCGTGTATTCATACTGAAAGCCAAGGGTCCACCAGCGGTTGGCGAATTTGAGGTTCCCGGCCTGGGCGATGTCCCGGCCTGATTTCTCCGGTGTAAATGATTTCAGGAAGAGCAGCTTGCCCGTCCACAAATTGTTGGCAGAGGCCAGGTTGTATTCCAGGCCTGCATTCCGGTTGTATTCCGAATAGCGCGGCAGGGCCGCATTTGGATCCCACTGGTAGTGCAGCGATTGTTTGTTCACAAAAAGAAACCCGATGTTCGACCGCGAAAAAATTTTGCGCTGCAAGGCCACAACGGAAAAATTTTGTTCCGGCAACCCGGTGGCGTCCACCGCTTTGGTCTGCATGTCCATGGCGCCCAGTCGCCAGTTTTTATCCAGCTTGCCGCTCAGCCTTGCACCGGCAACAATGGGCACGCCCAGGCCGATCCGGCGGGAGAAAAAAGGCCGGATCGTTGCATAGCCGAAATTGTTGAACTGGTCGCCGTTCTCTAAAAAAAACTGCCGCTTTTCGGGAAAGAACAATTCATAGCGATCGAGGTTGGTAACCTGCTTGTCGATTTCAACCTGCGAAAAATCGGGGTTTACGGTCAGGTCAAGGTTCAGCGAAGAGGTAATGGCCACTTTGGCGTCGCCGCCAATGTTGTTGCGATACACATTGGGCCTGGCTTTTTCGTAGTCGCGGGTAATGCCTGTCAGCCCGTACGGTATCAGGGAAATGTTTGTTGGCGGAACCGTTGGCGGCACATCCCAGACCAGAGTTCCCGTATAGGCAAGAGAGGCCGTAGGAAACTGCCGCGGCACCGGTGCCCAGCTTGATTTTTCGGTTGTCTTTAAATCGTTGCGGCTAAAATTGATTCCCCAATGCGTCATGCCTTTTTTAAAGCGAAGTGTTTTGAAGGGGATTGCCATTTCCAGCACCCAGCGATCGCTGTATTGCTTCACGGCGGATGTCCACTTATTATCCCAACTCAGGTCCACGGAGCCGCCTTCGTACATCAGGCCATCCCATTGCGCACCGGCCGCGTTGGTACCAAACGCAAACCCGTTGGTGCCGTCTTCAAACGGATCGATAAACACCAGGAAATTGTCGTTCTTTCCAAATGCAAAATCCCGGCGCATCGATTCCACCATGTTCACACCCTGGGTGTAGCAAATAGCCAGCAGGTAAAGATTGTGGTTGTCATAGCGAAGCTTCACTTCCGTGAGCACCTGCGCACGGCTCGTATCCATTGGCAGCACCATAAAAAACCGGTCGGCCGTTTGCGCCGTTTGCCAGCCTTCTTCCACCAGGCCGTCGACTACGATAGCCGAAGGAGCCGGGTGAACAAAATACGCGTAGGAGGCATTTTTTTTCTGGCCAAAACAGAAACAAACCAGAACGGAGAACAGGAAAACAAGCGATCGTTTTTTCACAGCTTTCATTATACGTTCAAAAAAAAGACAAGGATGTAAAGCAATGAAATATCTGCATTTTTTTTGAAGCACCCTATAAAAAACAGCCGGGAAACCTGCAAGGTTCTCAAACGGGCCAAACCTGCAATGCCACATTCGCTAGCCGCAACCGGGGCAAACGACTACAGAACGCTGTTTGCGACCCGGCACAGCGCAAGTTCTTTCAAGCTCCTCACCGCAGGCAAAACCGCATTTCGCCTATCTTCAATTTATGAAACCTGTCTTCTTTTCCCTGCTCCTGTTTTTCGCAGGCACTGCATTCGCCCAAAGCGACAGCTTCTATTTGCTAAAGCCCGACCGTGTGTTCGATGGCGAAGCGATGCACAACGAGTGGGTGGTACTGGTGCATGGCAACAAGATCGAAGCCGCCGGTCCAATGGTGTTCAAACTGCCGGCTGAAACAAGAGTGATCGACCTGAAAGGCGCCACGCTTCTTCCCGGTTTGATCGAAGGCCATTCTCACCTCTTTCTGCATCCCTATAACGAAGTTTCGTGGAACGACCAGGTGCTGCGGGAAAGCCGTGCCGAACGCACGGCAAGAGCGGTCAACCATGCCAGGGCAACACTGCTTGCCGGCTTTACCACGGTGCGTGATTTGGGAACCGAAGGCGCCCTATACGATGATGCGGGTTTGAAAAAAGCCATTGAAAAAGGTGTGGTACCCGGGCCACGGATGATCGTGGCCACAAGAGCGATTGTGGCAAAAGGGACCTATGGCCCCAACTACGGCAACCCCGACCTGGATCTGCCGCAGGGGGCCGAGGAAGTGGCGGGCATAGAAGAATTGTCTAATGCCGTTCGTACACAAATTGGCAAAGGTGCGGACGTGGTAAAGATCTATGCAGACTACCGCTGGGGGCTAAACGGAAAAGCCGCTCCCACCTTCAGTAGCGAAGCTATTGCGTGGGCGGTGGGCATAGCCAAAAGCGGCGGTCGACAGGTGGTAACGCATGCGTCTACCAAAGAAGGCATGCGCCGAAGCGCTTTGGCCGGTGTATCCACGATCGAACATGGCGACGAAGGCGACGAAGAAATTTTTCGCCTGATGAAAGAAAAAGGTGTTGCGTTTTGCCCTACGCTGGCGGCCGGTGATGCAGTGCTGCAATACGGCGGCTGGAAAAAAGGTGTTGATCCCGAACCGGCACGGATCGCGGCAAAGAAAAAAAGTTTCCAGGCGGCGGTCAAAACCGGGGTGACCATCTGTATGGGCGGTGACGTTGGCGTGTACACGCATGGTGACAATGCACGGGAAATGGAACTGATGGTGGAATACGGCATGAAACCCCTGGAAGTGCTGAAATCCGCGACCTCAGTGAATGCCGATGTTTTTGGATATGGCGATCAATTCGGCAGAGTTAAGAAAGGTCTGCTGGCAGATATCATTGCAGTGCAAGGAGACCCTTCTGTGGATATCAAAACCATCCGGAAAACCAGGCTTGTGATGAAGGACGGGAAAATCTTTAGAGTTATTGAATGACAAATGTTGAATGATAAATGTTTTCAATAAAACATTTATCATTCAACATTCAACATTTCTATAAAACGCCTTTCGTGCTTGGCAAATAATTCTTCAGCGGATCCTTCTTTACTGCCATCTTAATGGCCTTGGCAAAGGCCTTAAAGATCGCTTCGATCTTGTGATGCTCGTTCTCTCCCCTGCACTCCACATTCAGGTTGCATTTTGCAGCATCGGAAAACGATTTGAAAAAATGAAAGAACATTTCCGTTGGCATGTCGCCGACCTTTTCGCGGCTGAAGGATGTATTCCAAACAATCCAGTTACGGCCACCAAAATCAATCAGCACCTTTGCTTCCGCTTCATCCATGGGTAAGGCAAAACCATACCGTTCGATGCCACGCTTGTCGCCCAGCGCTTTGGCAATGGCTTCCCCTAAGGCGATCCCGGTATCTTCAATGGTGTGGTGCTCGTCGATGTGCAGGTCGCCCTTTGCTTCAATGCGAAGATCAATCAATCCATGGCGGGCAATCTGGTCGAGCATGTGGTCGAAAAAGCCAAGCCCCGTGTGAATGCTGGCCTTGCCGCTTCCATCAAGATTGACTTCGATGGCAATCTCCGTTTCGGACGTTTTCCGCACATGCTTTACCACGCGGTTTTCCTTTTTCAAAAAGGTATAAATGTCTTTCCAGTGCGTTGTTTCCAGCGCCACGGTAGGACGTAGTGCGTCCAGGCTGTCCTTCACTTCGCCGGCGCCAAGGTCCGGGTGATTGTTCAACCAGATAGCCTTGCAGCCAAGGTTCTTTGCCAGTTGCACGTCGGTAATGCGGTCGCCGATCACATATGAATTGGGTATGTCGTAATCGGGGTTATTCAGGTAAGCGGTAAACATGCCGATGCCCGGCTTGCGGGTAGGAAGATGGTCTTCCGGAAAACTCCTGTCGATCAGTTCTTCCCTGAAGAAAACGCCTTCGTTATTGAAGGTGGTGATCACCAAGTTGTGCGCAGGCCAGAAATCCCGTTCAGGAAACTTGTCCGTGCCGAGACCATCCTGGTTCGAAACCAGCACCAGCTCATAGTCCATCTCTTCGGCAATCTTCCCCAGGTATTTCAGGGCAAAGGGGTAAAACGTCACTTTTTCCAAACTATCGATCTGGTACAACGGCGGATACTCTTTGATCATGGTTCCGTCCCTGTCGACAAACAAACATCTTTTCACGTCTCTTATTTAGTTTTTGCTCTTACCACTTTTACTTCGGCCGGTGTGACCATGCTCGCCTTGTTGCCAAAACTGTTGCGCACAAAACTGAGCACGTCGGCAATTTGCTGGTCGGTCAGTTGCGCCTGTGCCGGCATGGTGTTGTGAAACGTATCACCGTCGATTTCCACCTTGCCCTGCGACCCTTTCAATACCTGCTGGATCAGCACAGTTTTGGGGCCCAGCACCCATTTTGTTTTGATCAGCGGCGGGTTCATGTTGGGCACACCCGAACCGTCGGCCTGGTGACAGGACAAACAAAACTGGCTGTAAACAGTCTTGCCCCTGTCGATTGAAACGGTTGTCAAGCTGCCGGTTTTTGCACGGGCTTTTGGCTGGGGCTTTTTTGCCTGTGCAAAAAGCAGTACGGGGAAAAACAGGCAGGCAACGAAAATTACTTTGGTCATTCCTTATTTTTTGTAGCTGATTTTCCAGATCGTTCCTTTCACGTCATCCGAAACATAGAGCGAGCCATCGGGTCCCTGTGCCAGTCCGCACGGACGATAGACGGCCTGTCCCGGCGATGTGATGTTTTCCTTTCCGGCAAAGCCGTTGGCAAATACTTCCCAGTCGCCGGAGGGCTTGCCATCCTTGAAGGGAACAAAGACCACGAAAAATCCTTTTTGATTGAGCGGGGTGCGATTCCAGGAACCATGGAAGGCAACGAATGCACCATTTTTGTAACGGTCGGGGAACTGGCTGCCGGTGTAAAACAACAAGCCGTTCGGCGCCATGTGGCCGGGAAAGCCGATCACCGGCGGCTTCACATCTGCACAACGTCCTACTTTTTTTCCATCACCACCGTATTCGGGATTCAGTACTTTCTTGGCCTCGAACTGGTTGTAAAAGCAATAAGGCCAGCCAAAATTGTCGCCGGCTTTTGACACCTCCAGCATTTCTTCTGCCGGCAGTTCCACCGCGATCGAGTCGGGGAAAATTTTGTAATCCTGCAAGCCGTCGCGGCCATGCTGCATGGCAAACAGTGTATTGGTAGCCGTGTTCCAATCGAGACCCACAACGTTGCGGATACCGGTTGCATAGCGAACACCTTCGGCGTACGACTGGTTTTGCTTGTCGGCCTTGAACTGCCAGATGCCGCCTGCAATTTCCAGCAGCGGGCAGGGGTCCTGGCCCGGCGCCCCTGTCACACGGTCCTGGCCCTGGCAGGCATTGGACGGCGCACCGATATTGACATAAAGATTGCCTGCATTATCGAGTGTAATGGATTTCGAATTGTGTTGGCCGCGGTCAACCAAATCTTTTACGATTGTTTCCGGGTGGGCAACATCCGGCTCCGTTCCATTCATTTTGTAACGAAAGACACCGGTGTTGGAAGACGCATAAAGATAGCCGCCTTTCAACGCGATACCGGTGCCAACGTAATTGCCAAAACCGGTTGTGTCGTCTATTTTGCCATCACCGTTCTTATCACGCAGGCGAAGAATGCCATTGCCGTTTTTCAGCCGTTCCAGCCTGACGTAAATGTCGCCGTTGCTGTTCACGGCCAGGTGACGGGCCCTGCCCAGGCTTTTTGCCATCACTGTCGAAGAAAAACCTGCGGGAAGCGAAATACTCACATCCGTTGTTGGTTTTTGCGCACTGCCTGCAGCGGCAAGCGCAAAAGCAACCATTAAAAACAAAACCTTTTTCATATGTCTTTGTCTGATTTGTATGGAGGAATAAATGTACGTTACGCCGATTGAAAACTGCGCATCGCAGTAATGAGATCCAGGTTTTCCCGCTCGGTGCCCACCGTGATGCGCAGGCAACCTTCGCATAACAACACATTGTTCCGGTTGCGTACGATGATGCCCTTGTCCCGCAGGTAAGAATAGATCGCATTGGCATCCGACACTTTCACCAGCAGGAAATTCGCATCGGAAGGAAACACGTTTTGCACGCAGGCCGTGTTGTTCAATTCCTTCACCAGTTCTTCCCGCAGTTTGATCGTTTCCCGGATCATCGTGTTCACATCCTCCAGGTTGTCCAACGCTTTCAGTGCCAGTTCCTGGGTTGCCTGGTTGATGTTGTACGGCGGCTTGATCTTGTTGAGAATGTCCACGATCTCCTTCGACGCGAAGATCATCCCCAGGCGCAATGCAGCGAGTCCCCAGGCCTTCGAAAAAGTTTGCATCACCACCAGGTTCGGGTAATCTTTCAGTTCCGTGGCAAACGAACGAAGCTTGCTGTAGTTGATGTAGGCTTCATCCACCACAACGATCCCGTCAAAATTGTTCAGCACCATTTCAATGTCTTCGCGGTCCAGGCTATTGCCGGTGGGGTTGTTGGGCGAACAGAAAAAAATGATCTTGGTGTGCGCATCCACCGCACCTTCCAGCGCCTCCAGGTCAAGCTGGTACGCCGTCGTTAACGGCACCTCTTTGACCGGCACATCGTTGATGTGGGCATAGACTTCGTACATGCCGTAGGTGGGCGGACAAATGATAATGTTGTCCCGTTGGGGATCGCAAAACGCACGGATCAGCAGGTCGATGCATTCGTCGCTGCCGTTGCCGAGAAGCATGTTTTCCGCCTCCACTTTTTTGATGGCAGCCATCTTGCGCTTGACATCCCATTGCAGCGGATCGGGATAACGGTTATACCACTTCGTGAGCGGTGAACCGAAGCTGTTTTCATTGGCGTCCAAAAAAACACTGGCGCTTCCACTGAATTCGCTACGGGCCGATGAATACGGCTTCAGTTTTTTAATATTTTCCCTGACAAGGCGATCCAAGCCCCCCCACCCCCCAAGGGGGGATTGGCCGGGCTGCGAAGCCTCGCCTTTCGACGTTTCTTTATTTGGATTATCAGTTTGCATAATTGATCTTAATTTTTTGTACTTAGCGGCAGCGCTACGATCATCGTCTGTTGCGTCGCACACTTCGGCGTTCAGAACAAAATTGAGCAAGAGACGCCTTTGCTTAAGCAGGGCGCTGTGCCCCAGCCTCTCCCTCCTTTGGAGTCGGTGGGGCCAGTCTAACCTTCACCGCGTTGGCATGCGCATCCAGCCCTTCCGCTTCCGCCATGTGTATGACGGTGGATGCAATGTTTTGCAGTCCTTTCGCCGAAAGTTTTTGATAGGTGATCTTCTTGACAAAGCTATCCACACTCACGCCGCTATAGGCCCTGGCAAAACCGTTGGTCGGCAGGGTATGGTTGGTTCCGCTGGCATAATCACCCACACTTTCCGGCGAATAATTCCCAATGAAAACCGAACCGGCGTTGGTAATTTCTTCGGCAATTTCATCTGCATCGGCACAACTGATGATCAGGTGCTCGGCGGCATATTCGTTAACCATCGCGATGGCTTCGGCCTTGCTTTTCACCACGATCGCCTTGCTGTTTGCCAGGGCTTTTTCCGCCATATCCTTTCGACTCAACATGGCCAACTGTTTAGCAAGTTCTTTTTGCACGGCCTCAATCACCGTTTCGTCGGTGGTCACCAACAGCACCTGGCTATCCACGCCATGTTCGGCCTGCGACAACAAATCCGCTGCCACAAACGCCGCACAGGCGGTTTGATCGGCCATCACGCAAACTTCGCTTGGTCCCGCCGGCATGTCGATGGCGATGCCCTGCATCTGCACCAGTTGTTTGGCGGCCGTGACATATTGATTGCCCGGGCCGAAAATTTTGTACACCGCCGGAACGGTTTCTGTTCCGAAGGCCATCGCAGCGATGGCTTGCGCACCACCGATTTTGAACACTTTGGTAATGCCGGTTACCTGCGCAGCGTAAAGAATAGCCGGGTGAAGGTTTCCTTCCTTATCGCAAGGCGAGCAGAGAACGACCTCCCTGCAGCCGGCCAGTTTCGCGGGAATGGCCAGCATCAGCACTGTCGAAAACAGCGGTGCGGTACCGCCCGGGATATACAATCCGACCTTTTCAATCCCAACACTTTTGCGCCAGCACGCAATGCCGGGCATGGTTTCGCTGACGCTTATGCCGCCTGCCTGTTGCTGATGAAAAGATTCAATATTCTGCATTGCCTGCCCGATGGCCGCTTTCAGGTCTTCTGACAGCCTGCTCGCTGCCGCATTGATTTCGTCTTCGGAAACGGCAAAATGATCAGGCGAAACACCCGTGAATTTTTCGGTCAATTGCCGCACGGCAGGGTCTCCCCCTTCTTTCACCTCTGCCAGGATTCCCTGCACCGACTGCAGCACCGCTGTATTGTCTGCGTAAGGCCGCTGTAGCAGCGTTTGCCAGTCTTTGCGTTCAGGATATTTGATTACCTGCATGTCTGTTATTTTGACGAACAGCCATCGGGCTGTCACTTATTCTGTTTTAGTTCACCGGTTTTGCAGCCCCGGAGGTTTTCAAATCCTCCGGGTTTGCAACCTTATATAATCATTTTTTCGATCGGCACGACCAGGATGCCTTGTGCCCCGGCCTTTCGCAACGCTTCAATCTTTTCCCAGAACTCGTCTTCCGGCAACACGCTGTGCACCGAACTCCACTCGCCGTTTGCCAGCGGCAGCACCGTCGGACTTTTCATTCCCGGTAAAAGGTCAATGATTTGTTGCAGCGAACTATTGGGGGCATTTAGCAAAACATACTTGTTGTTTTTCGCTTTACGAACAGCTCGGATGCGAAAAACCAGCTGGTCCAGAATCTTCTGCTGTTCGTCGTTCAGGCTTTTGTTGCGTACCAAAACGGCTTGGCTTTTCAGGATGGATTGTACTTCCTGCAGCCCGTTCATAAACAAAGTTGACCCACTGCTCACCAGGTCGCACACGGCATCGGCAAGGCCGATCCCCGGTGCCAGTTCCACCGAACCACTGATCTCGTGAATTTCGGCCTTGATATGGTTGTCATCGAGGAAGCGCTGGGTTAAAACGGGATAGCTCGTTGCGATTTTTTTCCCTTCCAGGAAAGAGGGTGAACTGTACGCATCCGTTTTCTTCACTGCGATAGAAAGCCTGCATTTGCCAAATCCCAGCATCTCCACGATCTCGGCTTCCTTGTCCTTTTCAAACAGCACGTTTTCGCCGACAATCCCGATATGCGCCACGCCGTCTTCTACGTACTGCGGGATATCGTCATCGCGTAAAAAATACACTTCCAGGGGAAAGTTTTCGGCCACGGCCCGTAGCTGGTTGTTGCCGCTTTTTACGGCAATGCCACAGTCGTTCAGCAGCTTGATACTGTCCTCGTGCAGCCTGCCGGATTTTTGAATCGCTAATTTCAGGTTCATACGTAAAAATTAAAAGGCCTACCGCGTGGTAAGCCTTTGGTTTATTTATGACATAAAACATCACAGCTTACCGGGCCGGCAACGCATGATGATGAGTATGTACAGTTTTATTCATTGAGCCGCAAAAATAAGGGGGGATGAAAAAGGAAACAAATGTTTTTTGCCCGGTTATGCCAACCGAAAGTAGTGGCGTTGGAAAAGGTTTGAACAGGGATCGCCAATTTCAAACGGCACCGCTTACGACAGAACAAAGCTGCTTTATTTCTTTACATGTGCTTTAAACGTTCCATTTGGCTGAACAGACGTAAAACCAAGAACACTGTCCCCGTCCGTATGAAAATGAACCTCATACCCACTCATATTTTTAACAGTGAATGTATCACGCGAAAAGGGCACTAATTGAAAGAGCCCTTCCCCCGGCACCTCTGCCCACAAAGCATCCTCTTTTACCCGCAGCGTAATGGTAACCGCGACGCTATCCATATTGAACACGCCTGCATATTTCTGCAACTCCCTTGCGCTCAGTTTAAACCCTTCTTTGCCTTCAAGAACATTTAATTTTTGCCGGGTGTAGGCATAGTCCTTTATCGTCAACGCTTTTTGGTAACTGGCAATGGCACGAAGCGTATCTTTTTGCGCGGCAAGCAGGTCGCCGTAGGAGT
The DNA here is from genome assembly GCF_003628535.1 of Flavisolibacter nicotianae. Classification (GTDB taxonomy): domain Bacteria; phylum Bacteroidota; class Bacteroidia; order Chitinophagales; family Chitinophagaceae; genus Flavisolibacter; species Flavisolibacter nicotianae. Next base: position 540,185 of record NZ_RBCI01000003.1, on the reverse strand, counting down.
CATAAACATTGTTGCTGTTGGGATAGTTTTCAATGTTCATCTGGAAGACCGCAGCAGCTTTTTTGTATTGTTGTTTACTCATCGCATCATAACCCATTGCATTAATCAGCAGCTCGGGCGGCGAAACTTTATACCCCATTTTTTTCGAGACCCATTCGTAGTGATTTTTTAACTTCTTTACGAAGGCATCCGTCGAATCGGAAAAATCTTTGGCTGTCAGGTTCATCCGGTAGTAATCAAAAATAAACCGCAAGCCATCATATTCACTTGCGAGAGGCACGGAACCGTGGCTATCCTCTTTGTAGTAACGGCTCGTATACGTCAACCCATTCTGCACATTTGTCCTGATGAATTTATCAAGCGCAAAGATGGAACGGATATGCCTTGTATCCGAGGTCGTATCTTTTTTCAGTTGCGCCAGGGTCATGCCCTCGGGCATGGTATTGGCGATGCCAACATACAGCCGGATGCCTTGGTAATTTTTTTCTGTCAATTTCTTTTCAACCGCAGAAAGGAAGCGTTCGCGATCATACCACATACTTGGGTCAATGGCCACATAGGCATTGAACAAATTCGCATGGTTGGCCAACGCATTCATCACCGTTAATCCGCCAAAAGAATGCCCCACCAACACCTTGTATGGTGCAGCCGGGTAAAGCGTTTCAACATGCGGCATCAGTTCTTTTTCAATAAAGGCCAGAAAGTTTTCGCCACCGCCGGATGATTTGGAGAAAACGCTGTCCAACATTGGCGGATCACTGGTTACATGCGTTGGTGTCAGATCCCTTGTCCTGTCGGTATTTGGAATGCCAACGATGATCATCTCCGGCAACACGGTGTTGCCGTTTGACTGGCTTAACTGTTGCACCAAACCGGTCACCGAAGGAAAATGTGCATCGCCGTCAAGCAGGTAAAGCACCGGGTATCGCTTGCCGGGATCACGATCCCCGGAAGTCATATCAGGCGTGTAGATCCAGATTTTGCGCGGCTCATGTAAAATGTTCGAGTAGACACTATCAATTTTTCCAATGACGATTTTGTTGTCGAGTTGCGCCTTGGAAGAAAAGGTTAGCAGGGCGACAAGAACAAGCAGGACGAATTTTCTCATAGCAATGATTTTCGAATCGTTGTTTAATTTAAAGAAAAATGCGCAATCATTCTGCCACTAAAAACAACCCGTATGAACTGGCTGCCACTTTCTGTTGGCCCCTTTGGCCAACTTCCCTTATGAAGTGAGCAGGATCGTAAAGACAGACCGGCGGCTATCGTGGACCATGCATCAAAGAATCTATCACTGAAACATGCCATGCGGCCCGCCAAAAATGCCGGTGCTGAAATCCTTTACGGTTACAACTAGTGCCCCGTATAAACGGCTATTCGTGTTTGCAAATTCCGTATACGACCAGTTCCAGTTCTCCCCTATTGATTTCAACCGCACCTTTGTGCTGAACGAAATCACCAAAACCTTTTTTTATGCAAGTCATCCTGGGCGGTGGCGGCGCCATCGGAAACGAATTGGCCAAAGCCCTGAAAGCTTACACACCCGACATCCGCATTGTAAGCCGTACGCCGCAAAAAGTTTTTGAAGACGACGAAACCGTTGCCGCCGACCTGACGGATGCAACGGCGGTCAACAGGGCTGTGGCTGGTGCCAGCGTGGTTTACCTCGTTGCCGGTCTGCCCTATAAGCTCCGTGTATGGCAGGAGCAATGGCCGCAGATCATGCGAAACGTCATTGAAGCCTGCAAGCAGCACAGCGCAAAACTGGTCTTCTTCGACAATATTTACCTCTACGATGAAAAAAGCGTTGGGCGCTTAACCGAAACCTCACCCGTAAATCCGCCAAGTAAAAAAGGAAAAGTCAGGGCGGCCATTGCGCAACTGCTCCTGGACGAAGTAAAACAAGGTGGTCTCACCGCAATGATCGTCCGCGCAGCCGATTTTTACGGTCCCGGCATCAACACCAGCATGCTGCAGGAAACCGTGTACAAACCGTTGAAAAAAGGCAAGGCGGCCATGTGGATGGGCAACCGTTCCCGCATCCACTCGTTCACGTACACACCCGATGCCGCAAAGGCAACAGCACTCCTGGGCAATACACCCGATGCGTACAACCAGGTTTGGCACCTGCCGACGAGCGGGGAGAAACTGACCGGGACAGACTGGATCAACCTGTTTGCCGAAAACATGCACGTAAAGAACAAGGCAATGACCGTTTCAACACCGATGCTTCGCGTACTGGGACTGTTTAACCCGTTGATGAAAGAAATGGTGGAAATGATGTACCAGAACAACCAGGACTACTATTTCGACAGTTCGAAATTTCAAACCCGTTTTCCTGATTTCACCGTCACGCCCTACAAAGAGGGTGTCAAAGAAATCATTGCGGCCGGGTAAAAGGAAAGCCGCTGTTCGAACAGCGGCTTTCTTTATCGTATGATCGAATAATTGCATTACCCACCGGTGCTGCCATCCCGGAATTTGACCTTTTTCTTGCCGGAATTCTTTTTTTCGAACTCAACAACCTCTTTGGGTTTGGCAACCTGCTTTTTCTCGGCAGCTTTTTTTGCTGTTGCCGGGTCGCTGCCCTCGGCCGCTGCAACAGCGGTTGTTTCTTCGTCGTCTTTTATTTTCAGCTTATCCAGCACCCACTGTTCCGTCTTTTCCACACGGCCGGTATTGGGATCGTAGTAGCGCCAGAAGCCGTGTTTTACAGAAGGACTTTCCACTTTCACCACTTCGAAGCGAATGATTTTATTCGGGTTGGTCGGGTCGGTCACAGGTATGGTGTCATAGGGATTTTTCGGGTCAATGGCTCGCCAGCTTTCTTCTCGTATCAGGTCTTCCATGTTGTTGTAGTACTGGCAGCGACCATCTTTCTGCCCCCACCGGTAGTTTTCCACGGCCAGTTTGTCGCCCTGCAACGAATAACGAACCCATCGGCCTTCTTTTTTGTCGTTGACAAAATAACCGTCTTCCTCATAACCGCTTTCGCCACGCACCTCGGGCACCTGCACCACCCAGGGACCTTGTTTCCGGCCTTGTAAGTCCACGCGGTTCAGGGTATCACCTTTGACACCGATCAGAAAGTTTTTCCATTGCGCACTGGCACCCAATGAGCAGAACAACAGAATTGAAAACAGGTAACGCATAGTTTAGTAAGTTTGACCCTTCCCCTTTAAACGAAAAAAGACTGCTTTTATGCAATCAAAAGTAAAAATTTGCACCCTACTCTCCCTTTTTCTATCCGTTAGTATTTTGTCAAATGCGCAGGGCAAAGCCACACCGGCAACAGAACGCCAGAAACTGGCACAGCAGCGGGCTGTCCTCGAAAAGGGCTCGCTGCTGAACAGCATTGCCTTTCGCAGCATTGGCCCGACCGTGATGAGCGGCCGTGTGGTGGATATTGACGCCAACCCTACCGACCCAACTGAATTTTATGTCGGCTACGCTTCCGGCGGTGTTTGGTATACACACAACAACGGGCAATCCTTTACTCCCGTTTTTGACAGCACAGAAACCCAGGTCATCGGCGACATTGCCGTGAACTGGAAAACGGGCACCATCTGGGTGGGAACCGGCGAAGTGAACAGCAGCCGTTCTTCCTATGCCGGCATGGGTGTTTATAAAAGCACCGATAAGGGCAAAACCTGGACATGGGCCGGACTCCCCGATTCGCACCACATCGGAAAAATCCAGTTGCATCCAACGGACAACAACGTAGCCTGGGTTGCTGTGTTGGGACATCTCTATTCTCCCAACACGGAACGCGGTGTTTACAAAACCACCGACGGCGGGCAAACATGGAAGAAAACCCTGTACGTGGACGACAATACCGGTGCCGTCGACCTCGATATCAACCCGCAAAATCCTAACGAAGTCTATGCTGCAATGTGGTACCGCACCCGCCGTGCCTGGGACTTTGTAGCGGCCGGCAGCACAACCGGCATCTACAAAAGCACCGATGGTGGCAATACCTGGGCCTCCGTCACAAAAACAGGTTCCGGGTTTCCGCAAAACAACTTGCTGGGAAGAATTGGCATTGCCGTTGCCCCGTCGCAACCACAAACCGTTTATGCCATCGTCGACAACCAGAAAGACCGGCCCGACACGGCCAGGAAAGACACGCTGGTGTATGCCCTGGCCGACCTGAAAAACCTGACCAAAGAGCAATTTGCCCGCCTGGATGAGCGAAAGATCGACACGCTTTTAAAGCGGTATCGCCTGCTCGGAAAATATTCCGCCAAGCAATTGAAAGAGCAGATTGGTACGGGTCAGCTCAAAGCAACAGCCCTGTACGATTATCTCTACATCAACACGGGCTTTGAAGGAACGCCGGTGGGCATGGAAGTCTACCGCAGCGACAACGGCGGCCAGACATGGAAAAAAACGCACGAAAAAGAGCTGCCCAACAACGTCTCTTACGGTTATTATTTTTCGAAGGTCTATGTTTCGCCAACGAACGCCGACAAGATTTTTACGCTGGGCATCGCAGCCGCCGTGTCCTCGGATGGCGGCAAGACATGGAAGAACATGGACAAATCCAACGTGCACTCCGATCACCATGCGCTATGGATCGACCCGGCCCGCGACTCCCACCTGATCAACGGGAATGACGGCGGCGTTAACATCACCTACGACAACGGGGAGCATTGGTTCATTGCCAACTCGCCTGCGGTCGGCCAGTTCTATTCCGTTGTTGCCGACAATGCAAAGCCCTACAATGTGTATGGCGGCTTGCAGGACAACGGCGTTTGGTACGGCCCCTCGACCAACAGGGAAAGTCCGGGTTGGCAATCAAGCGGTGATTATTCGTTCAAGCACATCATGGGTGGCGATGGCATGCAGGTGCAGGTCGACACAAGAGACAACGCAACCACCTACACCGGCTCGCAGTTTGGCAATTATGCCCGTCTCAACAGGATGCAGCCAAGGGGCTCGGCCAGGCGGATCACGCCGCTACACAGCATGGGCGAAAAACCCTATCGCTTCAACTGGCAAACACCTGTTTTGCTTAGCCCGCACAACCAGGACATCGTTTATTTCGGCGGCAACAAATTTTTCCGCTCGATGAACAAAGCCGATACCATGTTTGCCATGGCCGATCTGACCAGAGGCGACAGGGGCGGCAATGTTCCTTACGGCACTATTACCACAATTTCAGAATCACCCCTTCGTTTTGGGCTGCTTTACGCCGGCACGGATGACGGCAATATCCAGGTGTCAAAAGATGGTGGTTATTCCTGGACGCTCGTCAACAACAAAACGTCGAAAGTGGCCGATGCGCCCTTGTCCGCTGGTCTTTGGATCAGCCGTCTCGTAGCGTCCAGGTACAAAGAGCCGCGGGTGTACGCCACGCTGAACGGCTACCGCTTTGATGACTTTGCGCCCTACTTATACGTAAGCGAAGACTTTGGATCAACCTGGACGCAGCTGGGAAAAGATCTCCCGCTGGAATCCATCAACGTTGTGCGGGAAGATCCGAAAAATGAAAACATTTTGTATGTAGGAACCGATGGCGGCTTGTATGTGAGCTTCAACCGCGGTCAAACCTTTATGCTCTGGAACGGCGGCCTGCCGAAAGCCGTGCCGGTGCACGATATTGCCATACAGGAAAGAGAGAACGAAATTGTTTTGGGGACGCACGGCCGCAGTCTTTACATTGCCAAGCTGGACGATGTGCAGGGTCTGCAAAAGGACCGTGACTGGCTGAAGAAAAAAGCCGAAAAAGAAAAAGGCAAGCCGAAGCCCAAAGTGGAAGACGACGATGTTGACCTGGCGGGTGAGGTGGATTAAAGGAAAACGATTTACGTTTTCGGCTATACGCTTTTAGTAAGAAGTCAAAATTCAAAAGTCAAAGTTGGTGATTTGTTCTACGCCTTTGACTTTTGAATTTTGACTTTTTCTTTTAAAAGACCTTGAACCGTTCGAAGCAAGCCTTCTCCAGACCTTCACGGTCGTCGGGGTGCGAGATGCCGATCAGCGCCTTGGCCCGCTGGCGCAAATTCTTTCCGTAGAGGTAGGCAATGCCATATTCCGTCACAACATAATGCACGTGTGCCCGTGTCGTGACGACGCCGGCTCCTTGCTTTAGAAACGGCACAATACGGGGAACACCTTTGGCTGTGCGGGAGGGCATAGCAATGATTGGCTTTCCGCCTTCGCTCAGTGCTGCCCCCCGCATAAAATCCATTTGTCCGCCTACGCCGGAATACTGGTAGGTCCCGATCGAATCGGAACAAACCTGGCCGGTGATGTCGATCTCGATGGCACTGTTGATGGCAACCATCCTGTTATTACGGCGGATGATGTGCGGATCGTTGACATAGTCAATGTCCAAAAACTGGAAGGCCGGGTTGTCGTTCACATAATCGTAGAGGCGCCTGGTGCCGAGTGCAAAGCCGACCACACCTTTGTTGGGATGTATTTTCTTGTACTTGTTATTGATGATATCTCGTTCAACAAGATCCACAATTCCATCGCTGCACATTTCGGTATGCATGCCCAGGTCTTTGTGGTTGGCCAATAATTTCAGCACCGCATCGGGGATTGACCCGATTCCCATTTGCAGGGTACTGCGGTCTTCGATCAGGTTGGCCACAAATTCGCCGATCCGCATTTCCTCCGGTCCTACCTTTTCCGCAAAGCGGGCTTCGTACAACGGCTCGTTGCATTCTACCATGGCATAAAACCGGCTGGAATGAATCAAGCCGTCGCCATGGGTGCGTGGCACATTGGGATTGACCTGTGCGATGACGTATTTGGCGGTGTTGACGGCCGACCGGGCAACGTCAACCGAAACGCCCAGTGAGCAGTAGCCGTGCTGGTCGGGAGGCGACACCTGCACGAGGGCCACATCGATGGGCAGGATGCCCTGCATAAACAGGTTGGGGATCTCGCTCAGGAAAACGGGCACGTAGTCGGCGCGGCCTTCTCTTACATCATCGCGGACGGAGGCCGATACAAACAGCGAATTGATCTTAAAACTCTTTGCCAGTTCCGGCTTATCAACATGAATGTCGCCGTACACCGTGATAAAGACCAGTTCAACACCGTTCAGCCGGGGTGCCTGTTTGGCCAGTTCACGCAATAAACAGGTAGGGGTTTGTGCACTTCCCTGCACAAACACGCGGTTGCCGGATTGGATCACGGCCAGGGCTTCTTCAGCAGATTTATAAACAACAGGAATTTTCATATGTCTTGCAAAGAGAAGCAAATGAAACCGCCCGGTGCGTGACTGTCATCGTTTGAAAAAATGAGATAGATCAGTTACTGCCGGCAACAAAATCAGAGAGAAAGTTACAGCAAATGCGGTGTTAACAAAAGGAGTCGCCACGAGTAAAATAATGGCATATAAAATGCACCAATTCGCCTTTTTCAACTACACGGGGAGCGCTTCGGCAGTTGTCGTTAATTTTAAGCGATTCAAGACCGGTATTTTTCCAACAAGGTGACGTATGAAGAACAGGACATTTCGGGATGTACAATATTTTTTTTACAGCCAGTCTTTCGCCGACGGTTTGCGGGCTGTGGTAGCCATCCTTCTGCCTGCCATAATAGGGGCGCAGACAGGAAACTTCGAAACCGGCCTAGCCGTATCGCTGGGTGCCCTTTGCGTAAGCCTTACCGATGCCCCCGGACCTTTTTTGAACAAGCGAAACGGGATGCTCTTTTGTACCCTATTTGTTTTTGTTGTCGCTGTACTCACAGGCTTTGCCAACGCAAGCCCCTGGCTGATGGGAATCGAGGTAGCAGTGGTTTGTTTTTTCTTTTCCATGTTCGTGGTCTATGGCGCACGGGCGACAGGTGTAGGTAGTGCTGCTATCCTGGTCATGATCCTGATGATGGACAAACCGCTTCCGGCCGCGAACGTGCTGTCGCATGCCATCGCTATTTTGGCCGGCGGCCTTTTTTACCTCGTTTTGAGTTTGCTTCTGCACCAGCTTCGGCCCTACCGGCATGCACAACGGGTGCTGGGTGAATGCATCCTGGAAATTGCCAACTACCTTTCTATCCGGGCCGACTTTTACAACACGAAAACAGACCATGAAACAGATTATAAACGTCTTGTGACCCAGCAGGTGATTGTGAATGAAAAACAGGATCTCGTTCGCGAAGTTTTTTTCAAGACAAGGCAAATCGTGGAAGAGTCGACCGACGACAGCCGCAAACTGGTGTTTGCGTTCATAGAAACAGTCGATCTTTTCGAAGACATTACAGCGGCTTACTACGACTACCGATCGTTACGATCCGTGTACAGCGGCACCGGGGCCTTGGACCACATTCATAATTCGCTGAAAAAGGTTGTCGCTGAATTGCAGGCCGTGGGCCTAGCGATTTTAGGCAATACTTCGTTTGAAAAAAGCTTCGACTACGACGAAGAGATCAAGGAACTGAAGCGAAAGATCGATGCTATCGGAACGTTTGAGGCTTCGCACCGGCTGGTGCTGAAAAAAATCATTGTCAACATCCGGAACCTGCTTTCCGACCTGGACAAAATAGAGCAGTATTTTACGCCGGGAATCAAGCGAAAAAAAACGGGTGTGGACCATTCGCATTTCGTCACCCATCAACCGCTCGATCCAAAGATTTTTGTCAACAACCTGAACCTGCAGTCATCCGCCTTCCGGCATTCCATCCGCGTATGCATTGCCTGTATCCTTGGCTATTTGCTGATCAAAATTTTGCATTATGGCAATCACAGCTACTGGGTGCTGATGACCATTGCCTTTATGTTGAAACCGGCGTTCAGCTTAACCAAACAACGCAACATTGAACGCATCGTCGGGACATTGATCGGTGGATTGTTTGGCATTGGTGTGCTGTTACTGATCCATGACAAACATGTTTTGTTCGTGATGATGGTGGTGTTGATGATCGGCACCTACTCATTCATGCGAATCAATTACCTGGCAATGGTCCTTTTTACCACACCGTATATCCTCATTCTTTTTTCCTTCCTTGGCGCGGAATACAGGTTCGTTGCGGGGGAGCGCCTGCTGGATACGGTGATTGGATGTGCCATTGCGTTTACAACCAGCTATCTGCTCTTCCCCAGGTGGGAAGCAGAGCATTTGAAACCCTATATGCAGGAAATTGTAAAAGCGAACGCCATGTACCTGCACAAGATTGTTCAAGCTCTTTCGGGCCAGCAAATAAGCACGCTTGAGTACAAGCTGGCAAGAAAAGAAGTTTACCTCCATTCGGCAAATCTCTCGGCCGCCTTCGACCGCATGCTGTCGGAGCCAAAAAGCAAGCAAAGCTCACAGTCGCAGGTGCAGCAGTTCGTGGTGCTCAATCATATTTTGTTTTCCAACATTGCAAACATTGCCACCTCGCTGCTCTCCCACGAAACCAAACCCTACCCGGTTGAACTATTTCAGCTTGCCAAAAAATCCTTTTGCAAACTGCAGGAAAGCCTCAGGAAATTTGGCGAAGCAGATCTTGTAAAACTGCCGGAAGAGCCGGTTAATGCCATGTCTTCCGCCAGTGCAGACGATGCGCTGATCCGGGAACAGCTCAATTTTATTTACACCATCAGCAAAGACATCGACAAAATCACAACGGCTTTATTGAAGGAGCCAAATCAGGGCTAGCTCATATCCTTTCAGACCCAGGCCAATGATGCTGCCGACCGACTTACCCGACACATGCGAGAGTTTGCGAAAATCTTCCCGTGCATGAACATTGGAGATGTGCACTTCCACCACCGGCGCCTTGATGGCAGCGATGGCGTCGCCAATGGCAACGGAGGTATGCGTGTAGCCGCCGGGGTTCATGATGATGCCGTCGTATTCAAACCCGACCCGTTGCAGTTCGTTAATCAGTTCCCCTTCGATGTTGCTCTGAAAATAGGTGAACTCGATCTGGGGATATTTGGCCTTTAATTCCAGCAGGTAGCCTTCAAAGGACTCGCTGCCATAAACCTCGGGCTCACGCTTGCCAAGGAGATTCAAATTGGGACCGTTGATGATGGAAATTTTCATATTACCACGAATGTAAGACAGGAAGAACCGGAATTGCATGAAGTCGTTTCCGGAAAAATTCACGCAGGCAGCAGGGCATAAATGAGCAAGCTGATATACCTGTCGCCTTTTATTTCGCAATCCTTCATTTTGCCTTCAAATGCAAACCCGGCTTTTTCCAGGACGCGACTGCTTGCACTGTTCCCCTCTTCCACAAATGCTTCCAGGCGATGGATGCCTATCTCGTCTTTGCAGTAGGCCACAACGGGAATCAATGCTTCGGAAATCAAACCTTTGTTCCAATACTGCGGGAGAAGCCAAAATCCGATTTCTGCCTTCCGGTGTTCGGGCTTGAAAAAATAATAGGCGATCACGCCCATTTTACAGCCCGATTGCTTATCGACGATTTTCCATGCAACACCTGTCTGCTCTTTGTAAATTGTCGCATACCAGTCCATTTGTCTTTTGGATTCTTCGAAAGTCGAATAGCGAACACCGTAAAAAGGGATCACTTCAGGGTGACTTAAGCCCTCGAAAATAAACGGCTGGTCGTCCGGCTCGATGGACTGAAGCAACAATCGTTCGGTTGACAAAAAGGGAAACATAAAAAAATCCCGCAGGTTCTGCGGGATATAAATTTAGGCATTGTGCTCTTTGATCAGTTGGATGAAATCATCAAACAGGTAACGGCTGTCGTGCGGGCCGGGTGTACTTTCGGGGTGATACTGCACCGAGAAAGCAGGCTTGCCCTTCACACGAATTCCTTCAATAGAACTGTCATTCAGGTTGACATGCGTAATCTCGATATGGTCGGCATTCTTCACGGCTTCAGGATCTACGCCAAACCCGTGGTTTTGTGTCGTGATTTCGCAACGACCGGTCAGGATATTCTTTACCGGGTGATTTAGCCCGCGGTGCCCGTGGTGCATTTTGAAAGTCGGAATGTCATTGGCAAGGGCCAGCAACTGGTGACCGAGGCAAATGCCAAAAGTCGGCTTGTCTTCCTGTAAAATATCTTTTACCGTTTGTACGGCATAATCCATGGATGCGGGATCTCCCGGGCCACTGGAAATGAAATATCCGGCCGGGTTAAATGTTTTTAATTCTTCCAGTGATGTTTTTGCCGGGAATACTTTGATGTGTACGCCTCTTTCGACGAAACAGTTCAGGATGTTGCGCTTGGTGCCGTAATCCAGCACGGCCACCTTGATGGGAGAATTGGTATCGCCCAGCTCATACGCCACATTTGTACTGACAACCGAAGCCAGCTCCAGGCCGTCCATGTCAGGCACTTCTTTAAGCTTATTCTTCAATACCTCCGCATCGAGGATTTCAGATGAAATAATGCAGTTCATGGCGCCTTTGCTGCGGATGTGGGCAACTAGTGCCCGGGTATCCACGCCTTCAATGGCGACAATGTTTTGCTTTTTCAGGTATTCGTCCAGCGAACCTTTTGCCTGCCGCCGGGAAAACAGTTCTTCCAGGTTCCGGCCAATCAACCCTTTAATCTTGATGCTGTCACTCTCCACGTCTTCGTCTTTCACACCGTAGTTGCCGATGTGCACATTGTTCATGATCAGCACCTGGCCATAATAGCTGGGATCGGTAAAAACTTCCTGGTAGCCGGTCATGCCTGTATTGAAACAGATTTCACCGCCGGTTGTACCAATGGCGCCAAATGCTTGTCCGTAACAAGTGGTGCCATCTTCTAAAACTAAAACTGCTTGTCGTTGCTCCATGTCCGTAAAAAATTATGCAAAGAAAAACATTCAAGAAATACACCAACGTTAAACTTCTTCACCGGGTGTCAATAAAAAAAGGCATTCATCAAACGATGAATGCCCTTGTATTGCGACTGTGCAATCATTAGCTGGGTTGTTGCTCGGTTGCTTCCGGTGCTTCTGTTGCTGGCGCTTCCGGCGTAGCGGTTGCTTCCGGCGCAGTTGTGTCAGCGGCTTTCTTGCGGCTGCCACCGGCACGACGGGTACGTTTTGCACCTTCTTTTTTCTCGGTCTTCGCTTTACCGTAAACTTCGTTGAAGTCAACCAGTTCGATCATCGCCATTTCGGCGTTATCACCAGGACGGGTGCCCAGTTTGATAACGCGGGTGTAACCACCGGGGCGGCCGGCAATTTTTTCAGCGATTGTGCTGAACAATTCCGTAACGGCAGCTTTGTCCTGCAGGTAAGAGAACACCACACGACGCTGGTGTGTTTCGTTCTTCTTTGCTTTGGTAATCAGCGGCTCGGCATACACACGCAGTGCTTTTGCTTTGGCCAAAGTGGTAACGATACGCTTGTGCTGAATGAGGGCACAAGTCAGGTTGCTTAACAACGACTCGCGGTGTGCTTTCTTCCGTCCGAGGTTGTTGATTTTGTCTCCGTGACGCATGACGTTTTAAAGTTTGGAGTTTGGGGTTTGGAGTTTGGAGTTGATGTTCTATCGCTCATCTTCCCTTTACTTGCCGCCTTCAAACAAGTGAGTAAATATTCGGCTGCACCGTGTCAAGGACTTGCAGCCTACGTTTATGAAAAGTGCAAATGCGAAATTCATTTCCAGATTTTCACACTTGCACAATTGCTAATTAGAAATCATCTTTATCCACACCCAGTTTGCTGAGGTCCATACCGAAGTGCAGGCCTCTTTCGTGCAATACCTGTTCGATCTCGCTCAGCGACTTCTGACCGAAGTTGCGGAACTTCATCAGGTCTTCCTGCTCGTACTGAACCAGTTCGCTCAGGGAGTTGATCTTGGCTGCTTTCAGACAGTTGAAGGCACGTACGGAAAGATCGAGGTCTTCCAGTGGCGTCTTCAACACCTTGCGCAGTTGCAGGGTCTGCTCATCAACGATGTCTTCTTTCTTCTCCTCTTTGGTGTCGAAAGTGATGTTCTCGTCGGTGATGATCATCAGGTGCTGGATGAGGATGCGGGACGCTTGCTTCACCGCTTCTTCCGGGTGAATGGTACCGTCGGTGGTCACTTCCATCACAAGTTTCTCGTAGTCGGTGCGCTGCTCCACACGGGTGTTCTCGATGCTGTATTTCACATTCTTGATCGGCGTGTAGATGGCATCAACCGGGATGTAACCCAGGGGTGCATCTTTCGGCTTGTTCTCTTCTGCCGGAACATAACCACGGCCTTTGCCGATAGATATTTCAATGTCCAGTGTTGTGGAAGGGTCCAGCGTGCAGATCAGCAACTCGGGGTTCATGATCTGGAACGACTGTGTGCCTTCGGCAAACATGCCGGCAGTGAGTTCACCGCGGTTCTTTATCGAAAGAGAAATCTTTTCTGTTTGGACGTCGTGGTCGACAACCTTTTTCAACCGGACCTGTTTCAGGTTCAGGATGATTTCAACCACGTCTTCAGAAACACCTTTGATCGTTGCGAACTCGTGGTCGACACCTTCAATCCGCACACCTACGATTGCATACCCTTCCAAAGAAGACAGCAATACACGACGCAAGGCATTTCCGATGGTCACGCCATAGCCAGGCTCCAGCGGGCGGAATTCGAACTGCGCTTCAAAGTCAGTTACTTTTTGAAGAACGATTTTGTCGGGCTTCTGAAAATTTAAAATTGCCATTATTCTTTCAGATTTAAAGTGTTTTTAATTCAGGTGAAACGTGAGAAGTGAAACGAGAAACAGGAGTGATTGATCGGGTTAAATGCCTTTTCAGTTACACGTCTGCCGTTTACCGTTTCACGTCTTATTACTTAGAATACAATTCCACGATCAGCTGCTCCTTGATGTTTTCTGGAACGGCTTCTCTTTCAGGATACGCAATGAAAGTACCCTGCAGTTCGGTCTCATTCCAGTCAACCCAGGTAAATTTCGGGTTGCGGCCACGTACGTGGCTTGTGATTGCCGTGTTGTCTTTTGCCTTGTCACGCAACGCAACGACATCACCGGGTTTCAGTTGAAACGAAGGAATGTTCACCACTTCACCGTTAACAGTAACGTGTTTGTGGCTTACTAACTGGCGGGCAGCAGGACGGCTTGGAGCGATACCCATGCGGAACACGGTATTGTCCAAACGAGCTTCCAGTAATTTGATCAGGTTTTCACCGGTAACACCTTTCCGACGTGAGGCTTCTTCAAAGGTTTTGCGGAATTGCTTTTCCAGAACACCGTAGGTGTACTTGGCTTTTTGCTTTTCACGCAGCTGAAGTGCGTATTCTCCCAGGGTCTTGCGCTTGCGCTGTGCGCCGTGCTGACCGGGAGGGTTAGAATTCTTGCCTAACCATTTGCCATTGCCCAGGATGGGCTCACCGAAAATGCGGGAAATTTTGGTCTTGGGACCATTGTAACGTGCCATATTGTTTATTTCATTTCCGCTTTTTAGAAACCGGTGCGTTCATCGTTGAAAGCGGTAAAAATTAATGAAGCACCCTTTGATTAAATGAAACCTTATTGGCTCAAAATATGTCTGATGTTGAATGCTAAATGATGAATGTTGAATTGAAAAACCATTCAACATTCATCATTTAAAATTTAGCATTAAACTCTTCTCTTCTTGGGAGGACGGCAACCGTTGTGTGGCAGCGGGGTAACGTCTTTGATCGATGTTACTTCGATACCTGATTGAGCGAGTGCACGGATGGCACTTTCTCTACCGGCGCCGGGGCCTTTTACAAATACATCCACTCTTTTCACACCGGCGTCGATCGCTACTTTCGAAGCGTCGCTGGAAGCCATTTGGGCGGCATAGGGAGTGTTCTTCTTCGAACCCTTGAAACCCATTTTACCGGCACTGCTCCAGGAGATCACCTGGCCTTGCTTGTTGGTGATAGAGATGATTAAGTTGTTGAACGTTGCGTTGATGTGGGCATCGCCGTAGGCATCAACCTTTACAATCCTTTTTTTCGCAGCGGCTTTTGCGCTTTGCTGTGCTTTTGCCATGATACTTTCAGGTAATCGTTTGTTGTTAGTTACTTATCCTGCTTTCGCAGAACCCAAATCAACCCTCCACGTGCACCCCGCATCCGTAATTGACCTGGTATTATCCGGTGCATATAGAAAAGCTACAAGCTTCAAGCGATCAGCTTCAGGATATACAGCTCAAAATGGCCTGTCGATCTTGCAGCTTGCAGCTCGAAGCTTGCGGCTTCATTCTTATTTCTTCGGCGCCTTCTTCTTACCAGCAACCGTTTTGCGCTTACCCTTACGAGTGCGGCTATTGGTCTTGGTACGCTGACCTCTTACCGGTAAACCTTTACGGTGGCGAAGTCCACGGTAGCAAGCGATATCCAGCAAACGCTTGATGTTCATTTGCACTTCCGAACGCAGGGCACCCTCTACTTTCAGTTCGTCTGTGATGGTACCACGGATAGCTGCCAGTTCATCATCATTCCATTCATTCACTTTCTTGTTTCTGTCAATGCTGTGTTTGTCCAGAATGTAACGGGCAGTGGAAGGGCCAATACCAAAGATGTAGGTAAGACCGATTTCGCCTCTTTTGTTTTTTGGTAAGTCAACGCCGGCAATACGAGCCATAAATTATTAACTGTTTTACTTTAAAAATTTAAAAGCCTCAAGCTGTCGGCTACAAGCATCAAGCACTGGTTGCTTGCGGCTAATAGCTTGTCGCTTGCAGCTACACATTATCCTTGTCTTTGCTTGTAGCGAGGGTTCTTTTTGTTAATCACGTAAAGCTTCCCTTTGCGGCGCACGATCTTGCAATCTGCGCTTCTTTTTTTGATAGATGCTCTAACTCTCATAGTTATGTTTTTTGGCTTGCGCCGTAAAGCTTATTTATATCTGAATATGATTCGACCCCTCGACAGGTCGTAAGGGCTCATTTCCACCCCTACTTTGTCGCCCGGCAAAATCCGTATGTAGTTCATTCTCATCTTTCCCGAGATCGTCGCCAGAATTTCATGGCCGTTTTCAAGCTTTACCCTGAACATTGCGTTGGACAAAGCCTCGATAATCGTTCCGTCCTGTTTAATTAATGGCTGTTTTGACATACAGAATTTGGAGGCGCGAAGATATAGGATTTCAGACAGAAAATAAAAAGAGCAGAATTTTTCCTGCTCTTTTCCCCTATATTTTGCCAAATTTTTAAGAAGTCAGGCCGTCTCTACCCGCTCCAGCGGCACTTTGGTCATCTGGAGGTGGTGATTTTGCAGCTCGTGCAAATAGAGCGGATGGTGAAAAACGCGGTGATCTTCCCGGTACCAAAGCTCAAGATTGGTGTAGTTGCCGGGGTCATGCACCAAAATGCGGAAGGCGCCTTTTTTGAACTTGATCCCCTCGTCCGTCGCTTCTTTTTCGAAGCCAAGAATGTTTACCAGTCTCTCTTCGGTCATGGAAACCGGGATTAGCTGTTCGGGGTTGTACCAGAATTCCTGGATGCCATTGTCAACCTCTGCCATATTTTCCTCCCGGTCCACATCGGTTACAACACCGTCACGCTCCACTCCTTCATCGATTACGCGTATAACATCGCCTTCTTTTAAGTCTGAGATTTTAATCATAACCGTGATTTATTTCGTTCTAAAATAGCCAAAAAACAAACTTGGCCAAACAGCCTTCCTGCAAATAAAAAGCCGGGGTGATGCCCCGGCCGGAAATTTTCGTAACGTGCCCGGTCAGTCGACCGCGTACGGAAACTTTTTTGTTGCATTGCGCATCAGGGCGTCTACCAGTTTGGTGGTGGAAGAACCCACTGAGCCCGAAGCTTCGTAATCGTATTTCCAAAGGAGGTTGCCCGAGCCACCATCGTGGATGTTGATGGTGGTCGCCACTTTATTGGTATTGCCCCAGGCGCCGACCAGCAGGCCCACCGCAACCGCGGCACCTTCCGACATGGGCTTTTCCATGTTCAGGCGGTCCTGCATCACGGCGTCCACACCCAGTATTTTGGCCAGCCTGGCACGATCGGTTGTTTTTAAATCCGCATAGGAAATCCCGGCGTCTTTCAGCAGGCCATTCGTTTTAATCACATCCTGGAAGGTCACCGTGTAATGAAACTTTTCGCCCCGCCGCAAAAACCATCCCTGCATTTTCTCCTGTACATCGTATGCGGTTTTGATGCGCATGTCTTCCAACTGCTCGGCCGTCATGCTTTTGGTTTGATTGGGCCGCAATTGCATCGTCACTTCTGCCGGGAGAATGGCTACGGTCTTGTGCCGGGTTAACGCACTGGAAAAATCGGTGGATTTGTAAATCTGGGGACCGCAACTGGCCAAGAGAACAAGGGCAAGAGCGGCATCTAGCATTTTTTTCATGAGCAATAAGTTTGATTTGCCCAAAACTACCGGCCCCCACTCTTGCTAAAAACGGGATTGCGACTGAACCCGCAAAAGCATGAATTCAACTGGCAAAAGCTGGGTTGAATTGAGTGGCCATCGTTTCTGCAACCAGTCAAAAATCAAAAGGCAAAACCGGCGCCTCCTGGCTGCAAAAATTTTTTCGATTTTTTGACTGCAGGCGTAAGGAGTTTATCAAACCAGCTCGCTGATCATTCCGCCCAGCTCATGACATAGTCTTCGTTCTCGATTTCCAGTGCCTGCTTCGTCAGCATCAGCGGGTGAAAAGTATCGACCATGACGGCCAGTTCTTTTGTTTCCCTGGCGCCGATACTTTTCTCCACGGCACCCGGATGCGGTCCGTGCGGAATGCCGGCAGGGTGCAGTGTGATCATGCCGCGGGTCACGTTTTTCCGGCTCATGAAGTCGCCGTCCACATAATACAACACTTCATCACTGTCGATGTTGCTGTGATTGTACGGGGCCGGGATCGACTGCGGGTGATAATCAAACAGGCGGGGCACAAAAGAACAAACCACGAAATTATTGGCCTCAAAGGTTTGATGCACCGGCGGCGGTTGGTGAACCCTGCCGGTAATCGGCTCAAAATCGTGGATCGAAAAAGCAAAGGGATAACAACTGCCATCCCAGCCGATCACATCAAACGGGTGGCCGGCGTAATGAATATTGTATAGAACGCCCCGCTTCTTGGTTTTCACCATAAAATCCCCGCGTTCGGTGTGGGTTTCCAGGCTTTGCGGCGGACGGATATCGCGTTCGCAATAGGGCGAATGTTCGAGCAGTTGACCGTATTTGCTCAGGTAGCGTTTTGGAAACCGGATGGGACTATGGGATTCGACAATAAACAAACGGTTGGCTTCGTCGTTGAAATGGATCTGGTAAATTGTTCCCCGCGGGATGACAAGGTAATCGCCATAGGCAAATGGCAGCTCACCATACATAGTTTTCAACACGCCGCTGCCTTCGTGTACAAACAGCATCTCGTCGGAATCGGCATTTTTGTAGAAATAAGCTGTCATGCTTTGCTGCGGCGCCGCCAGCACAATGTGCACGTCGTTGTTGACCAGAACAGGTACGCGGCTGTCGAGAAAATCCTTCGCCGGCTTGACCTTAAATCCCTCAAAGCTTCGGTGACTTAACATTTTTTCTTCGGCGATCTTCGGTGCCACGTCAACCGGCTTTTCGGTTTTGATGATCTGCGTGGGCGGATTGACATGGTACAGCAGGGAATAATCGTTGGAAAAACCCTCCGTGGAAAATAACTGCTCGGAGTACAGGCCGCCATCGGGCTTGCGAAACTGTGTGTGGCGTTTGTGCGGTATCTCACCTAATTTATAGTAGTAAGGCATGTGGGGAATGTGCTAATGGGATAATTTGATAATGTGATAATTGATTGTTGGGAAATATCAGCCGGACTGTCAAAAGCCAGAAGCGGATACGAAAGCGCCAGCTTGTTCAGCAGGAAGACATACTTCCACTTTCGTTTGTCAATCCAGTACATAAAGTTCCTGTGAAACAGCATAGAGATATTCTCTTCCAAATTTAGACTTAATTGGATTGCAAAAGAGAAGGTTCAATTTCAGTATGTTTGACCGGCAATCATTTGCCATGAAGAAATACCTGTCTTTCCTTCTTTTCCTCCTTGCGCACATTTGCACGTATGCCGCGGGCAGAGATTCTACGGTTCGTTATGAAATACCGGATTCGGTAAAAGCCGTATCGTTTTTGGCGGATGTCGCACTGCAACCTTTTACATCTGGGAAAGAAGTCGTTGCCGGAATTGAAACAGAACCGGTGCGACTTTTACTGAAAGCAAAAAAGAACAAAAGGCAGGTGGTTTTTGCATTTCCGCAATCAGCCGTTGTCGTTTCTTTTGGACTCGGTACCCGCATGAAGAGAGGCGAATTAACATGGACATACAATGAAGCCACTAACCTGCCCTACAAATTCATGCTGGCTTCAGCCACTGACTCTGCGGAGAACTTTTCCCTGTACTCCGCTTATCTCTGGTTGCCGGCAGAAAAGAAATGGAAACTGATCGGCACCTGCAAGATCAGCGGGCAGTGGAACACGCTGAAGAGTGCATCGTCTTTTGTCCATTCGGCCGGGAAAGTGCCCCCACAGGCCTCCATTACCAATGCCTGGTGCCAGCGCAGCAACGGTACGTGGAAAGCGCTGGACGAGAGCCGGCAAGCCAGCCCGGTTGTGAACCTGGCGTCGCATGTGGACAGCCTGCAACAATTCCAACTGGAGAAGGCGCAAATCGAAAAAGGCATTGCCGGCGGTCAAACGGATGTCAAAAACAATATCGAAGGCGTTTATTACACAATCCTCCGGCAAGGAACGGGACGGCAGGTCGCTCTCACCGATACCGTTACGGTTTATTACAAAGGATCTCTTTTCAGTAACGGGCAGGTATTCGACCAGACAAAGGACAAACCGGCCACGTTCCCGCTCAACCGCCTGATCAAAGGCTGGCAAATTGCTGTTCCGTTACTGAAAGTCGGGGGTAAAATAAAAAGCGTCATTCCATCTGCCCTGGCTTACTCTATCCGCACCAGGGCGGCAAAAATTCCGCCGAACAGCATTCTTGTTTTTGAAGTGGAAGTACTGGATGCGAAACCCGCAACCGCCCTTTAATGAGAGCAGAATATTTTCGATTGTCTGCACGACAGGGAGCAACGATAACAGCATTCTATAATCTCCACGCAAGTGTTCCGGAAAAACACGTTAGCGTTGATTAAACGCATCCGACAATATGACCCGCATAGGCCTCCTCTCCGACACGCATAATTTTCTTGATGAAGCCGTGTTCAAACATTTTGAAAACTGCCAGGAGATCTGGCATGCCGGCGACTTTGGCACCATTGAAATTGCCAACCGGCTGAAAGAAAAAACTGGCTTGCCATTACGAGGCGTTTATGGCAATATCGATGGATACGATGTGCGAAGCGTTTATCCCCAAACACTGGTCTGGACCTGCGAGGAAGTCAAGGTTTACATGACGCACATTGGCGGCTATCCCAACAGATATGCGCCGGGTATTAAACAGGACCTGATCGCCAACAACGCCAAACTCTTTATCTGCGGCCATTCGCATATTTTAAAAGTCATCTACGACGACAAGATCGGCTGCCTGCACATGAACCCCGGCGCTGCCGGAAACCAGGGCTGGCACAAGGTGAAAACCATGCTCCGGTTCAGCATCGACGGTGCCAACATCAAAGATTGCGAAGTGATTGAACTGGGAATGCGGGGGGGGGGGTAGAACAGAAGAACAGATGAATAAGAAAGGTTGAATGGCGAAGGAAGTCCTTTGGCCGATTCTTCTATTGAAATGGTGGCCTCTAAAAGCAACAAGGAATGATGAAGCGCTTCATCATTCCTTGTCAATCAGTTCGACATTCGCCTATTCCTTAATACCATCCCCTACCTGCGCCGATTTCACGGAACGGCCAGGGAATGGAAACGAGGATGATCAGTAAGGCAAGCAGGTAAAAGATCATTGTACGGCGGTGCTTGGCTTTGTCGCTCATGGGCTTGCGTGCCTGCGCCTTGCCGATATGCATCAGGACGATGGCGATCAGCATACCCACCATGTGCTCGATGGCATAAAACCGGTCGGAACTGTTGCGCATCAGGTCACCCACGTTGCTGTATTTCTGAAAGGTTTTGTAACCAAAAGGCCCCACGAAATAAAGGTAGATCCCGATCAGCAGCATGATGTCTGCAAAGATGGTCAGCAATAGCCCCAGCCTGTTGTCGGATTTAATGAAAGGCCTGCGCCCAGCAATAAGGCTGTTGAAGATGGCAAACAACAAAAGCAGCAACACAATCCAACGTCCCACACTGTGTATATGCCGCATGACTTCGTAAAGACTTAACTCCATTCCGGTTGATTTTGATTTTGTCAAAGATAGTCGCGAAACAGCAATCGTCAATCGTGAAAAAACAAGCGATGCGTATTCGCATTTCCACCGATGGAACGATGTCCCGTTTTTTTGCAGGTCGTCGCTGACTGTTTATTTTCCACCGTTTGCCCTGAGGTCTGCAACACAGGCCGCATCCAGCGATGGAATAGTCCCGGTTAGCAGGAAGCCCAAAATATCCGTTGTTTCCGCCGCATAGTAAAGGAGACAATTCTGGTTGTTGCAATGGTTGCCATTGGCTTTGTGGGCCGACTGCATGGGAGAGCCGATATCCACCAGGCCAAGCAGGTGCCCCAGTTCGTGTTCCAGCACCGTGGCTTCGAGCTTGGTGCGGCTGGCCTGTCCAAGCCCGCCGGAGTTATCCCTGATCTTTTTCCCAAACAGAACCACCGACGTATTTCGATAGGCCTCGCCCAGCACTTTGCTGTCGGTAAAGTTGCCGTTGGTGTACAGAACGTAAACGGCAATTCCGCTCCCATCGGTAAAGACCGAGCGGTTAGCTTTTTCAATCGTGTGCACATCATCGGTGCTCAAGGTGGTGTTGGCAGCGGCCGCGATCTCTTTTGTGGTGATGGAAATTCCACCCGGTTTGTCCAGGTGAGCCGACAAAAAATCCTGCAGGTGATTTAGTGCCGCGGCGTCCGGTGCAAAACCGGGCATGTATTGCACTTCCACTTTCAGGGCCGTATATTTTTCGGTGCTTAACAGTTCATGTGCCGAGGAACCCACCGCCCGGTTGTGTAGCGAGTTGGGATCGATGGCATCGGCAATTTCCCGGGTTTTCTTGCAACTGAAAAAAAATACCGGCAGGAGGAGAAAAAGAAATCTTGTTTTCATAGTTCCACGTTGTGGGAAAAGGCAAGGCAAAGATTATACCTGCCTTTAAAAAATATTGCAGGGAAAGCTGACTTGTTTTGCCGAAGGCCTTATTTCATCTTGTACACCCGCACATAATCCACTTCCATTGTAGCAGGAAAAATAGAATCGTCGACACCTTTCGCCCCGCCCCAGTTACCCCCGATGGCAAGATTGAGCAGCAGGTGAAACCGCTTGTTAAACGGCCATGTATCGGGATTGGCAGTCTTGTCATTTTCGAAGGAGAAAACCTCCTCGCCGTCGTAGAAACCTTTGACAAAACCGGGTGTCCAATCCAGGCGGTAGGTGTGAAAATCAGTCATTGCAGTCGGGATGATTTTGGCACCGCTTTTCTGCGTGCCTTTCACATGGTTATACGCTTCCGTATGCACGCTGAAAAGAACCCGGTTGGGATCGTATCCCACATGCTCCATGATATCGATCTCGCCGGAACGGGGCCAGCCGCCGTATTCATTGTCGGTCGCCAGCATCCAGATGGCTGGCCAGGTACCCCTGCCGGAAGGAAGCTTGGCCCTTACCTCTACCCTGCCATACAGGAAGTCAAATTTATTTTTCGTAACCAGCCGTGCCGACGTATAGTCGCGTCCTTCCTTTTGCTCTTTGCGGGCCGTGATAGACAACTTGCCATTTGCCACGCCGGCATTGCTTTCGGCATTGGTATAATATTCCAGCTCATTGTTGCCCCAGCCACTGCCGCCAAGATCATAGCCCCATTTGGCAGGATCGGGACGGCCAGTGTAATCAAATTCATCCTGCCATACAGGTGTGCTTTCAAAACTATAGGAAACTGCCGCTGTTGGCGTGGGTTGTGGCTGCACGGCGGCCCCACTGCTGATTGCTTTACGGGAGCAGGAAACAACAGTGCTTAGGACAACAAGTGAAAAAATCAATCGGCGCATGGCGGAATAGTTCGTGTTGGTTTACAATTTAGAATAGGCAACCGGGCGAAGAAAGGTAATGTCGATGTGAGAGACATTGTGTTGATAAATGGGATCACCTGACATCGCTTTCCATACGGGATCACTGCCAAAGGCTTTCCAGTGTTCCTCCCTTGATGCTTTTGTTTCAAAAGAGGTCATGTACATCAGGTTGGGCATGTGGCAGCCGGCAACCACCTGTCCGTAAAAAACAGCGTTGAAACCCAATCGCTGAAATAGTTCCACTTCGCCGCTGTTGAACATTTTCACTTTGTTCTGGTGCAGGGCCTCCGTAGCCGATTCGTAGCTGCGCAGTTCGTACACCCGTTGCGACAAATCGCCTTTCACGCCGGACGCTTTTACCTGCGGCATCCCTTCGAACGCATGCACAACGATGTTTTCAAAACGCGTATAGGGTGCTTTGTTGTAGGCCGCATTTGTGTAGGAGGCCGCTTTCACCGAGTCGCCAACGGTGCGGTCGGCAATGGCAGCGACCTGCTCCAGTTGCGAAAGCGAAGAAAAAGGAATGAACACGTACAGGCGCTTGTCCGCCGCCGTGTCGTTATCGATGGCCGTGAAGACGCCGTTCCGTTTAAACCCACCTTTTTCGAGCGCCGGTAACAAAGACGACTGAAGATAGCCGTCGATAGCGGCCAACTGGCTGGCATCGGTTGCGTGGTAAACCCTGATTTCCAAGTAATCTCTTTGCGTCTTTGCTGATTTGGATTTTTGGCCAATCGCAGCGAAGCCCGAAAACAGGAAACAGGCGAAAAGAAGGACAGATACGGAACGGAAACTGGTCAGGGGCAGGAACGAACCTGCAAATGTTTTGAAAGGGTGATTCATATCGAGAATTTAAAAGGGAATAAATGTAATGGTTTTCTTTTTTACGCCGCTTAGGAAAAACGTACCGGGAAAATTTCCTAACCCTACGATAGTCGATGAGCAGTTTTTAGTCTACCAGCCAACCAACACCATTCAGGTTCTTACCTGCCCGCTGCCCTGCGCCACCCATTTTTCCGTAACCAGTTTTTCCAGTGCAAAGGGTCCTCTTGCATGCAGTTTCTGGGTGGAGATACCGATCTCCGCTCCCAGCCCAAACTCCTCTCCATCGGTAAAGCGGGTGGAGGCATTCGTGTACACGACCGCCGCATCCACCTGGTTGATGAACGCCGCGCAGCGCTTTTTGTTTTCCGAAACGATGGCTTCCGAATGGCGGGTCGAATATTCGCGGATGTGCTCCAGCGCTTCGTCCATACTGCTCACCAGTTTAACGGAACATTTCAGGCTTAGGTGCTCCTGTGCGAAAATTTCTTTGGTTGCTTTTTTCAGATGCGGATATTCCTTCAGCAAGGCATACGCCTTGGGTTCTGCATAAATCTCCACGCCATGTTGCATGAATTGCGGCAACAACCGTTCGAGGAAGGGCTGGGCGATTTCTTTATCCACCAGGATCGTATCAACCGCGTTGCAAACCGAAGGACGGGAGACTTTCGCATTCACCACGATGTTTGTTGCTTTTTGCAAGTCGGCCTGTTTCTCCACGTAGATATGAACAACGCCGGCACCGGTTTCGATAACAGGCACCAGGCTGTTTTTGCGCACATGGGCGATCAGTCCTGCAGACCCCCGCGGGATGATGACATCAACATAACGGGTAGCCGTAAACACCTGGTCGAGCACGTCGCGTTCGGATGGCAGCAAACTCACACACGCTGCCGGCAGGCCGGCTTCTTTCAGCGCTTTTTTAATCAGGGCAACGGAAGCCTTATTCGTTTCTTCGGCATCCCGCGACCCTTTCAGCAGGCAGGCATTCTTGCTGCGCAGGCAAAGGGCTGCGATGTCAAACGTCACATTTGGCCGCGATTCGTAAATCGCGCCGACCACGCCAAGTGGTGCAGTTATCTTTTGAAGTTTCAGGCCGTTTGCCAGCACCTTTTCCTCCACCAACCTGCCGGCCGGACATGGCAGGGATGCAATCACGCGGATGGCTTTGGCAATGTTTCGGATCCGTGTCTCGTTCAGGAGTAACCGGTCATTCTTTGGATCACCGGGTGCCTGGCGGGACAGGTCTTTTTGGTTGGCCCGGATGATCGCTGCAGTATTTTCTTCAAGCAAAGCAGCCATCCGCAGCAAAACTTTTTTGATGGTGCTGTTACCGGCTGCCTGCAACGCAAACGACGATTCGTAGGTTGCCTTTAGGATGCGCTCAACATTTTGCATAAATCTTTTTTAAAACATCACAATATCGTCGGCATGGGCGGCCATCAGGTTACGCTGCTTGCCGCTTTCTTCCAGCAGGGCAGACGAAAGCTTCATCCTGGCCACACCGGCAATATCGCCGCTGGCACTGACCAGTTCCACCACCTCTCCTTCCGAAAACGGCCGCTGCACTTTTGTAATTCCGATGGCGAGCAAACTTTTGCGGTCGCATAAAGCCTGGTAGGCACCGTCGTCGATCTGTACGGACCCGATTGTGACGGACCCACTGGCCAGCCATTTCTGCCGGTCTTTGAGCGTGGAGGATTTGGGCTGAAACGTTGTTCCCTGCCCTCCTTCCAACGCCTGTAAAAACGAAGACTCACCCGCTATGCCACACATCACCACCCGGATCCCCAGCGTTGTTGCCAGTTTGGTAAATGACAGTTTCGAGGCCATGCCTCCCGTACCGTGTTTTGATTTTTCATCTGTCAAAAAACGCAGGAGATCGCTGTCGATCGACTGCACCTTCGGAATGATCTCTCCCCGGTCGTTCAGGAAGCCGCCCGAACTGGTGCACAGGAGCAGCGTGTCGGCATTAAAGGCCACGGCGATCAGCGTTGCCAGCTCGTCGTTGTCGGAAAATTTCAATTCGTGATTGCTGACGAAATCATTTTCATTGACGATCGTAAGAATATCGTTTTTCCACAATTCGGTGATGGTTTCCTTTAGTTGCAGGAACTGGCTTCTGTTGGAAAAATGATGCCGCTCGAAAAGGGCCTGCGCCACGCGGATCTGGTAGGCCGCAAAATAACGACTGTAGGCGGCTATCAGGATCGGGTTGCCGATCGCAGCGGCGGCTTTGCGCTCCACCAGTTTACCGCGGTAGTTTTTGAGCGAAGACTTCCCGCTGCTCACGGCACCACTCGAAACCAGGATGGGCCGGTACTGGCGGGAGAGCTGCGCAACTTCGGCAGCGATTTTTTCAATAACAGCGGTGTCCAGGTTGCCGTCGGGGCCCGCAATGGTAGACGATCCTATTTTAATGACGATGACCGGTTTTTCCATGACAATAGAGGCTGAAAGATAAAGGCTTTTTTGCACCCGCTGCCTTTCAGCCAACACCATTGTCACCTCATGGCACGCCTGCGTCGAAAATCATGTCGCAAAAAAAGAGCCCCGCAGTGCGAAGCTCTCGTTCACCATAAAGGAGAAAAGTGACCTTATTGCTTTTTGTTTTCCTTGTACCGCTTGTCCGGCGTGCCATCTTTTTTCAGCTTCGGCGTTGCCTTGGCGGCTTCTTTGTTCGACTTGTAACGCATGTCGGGAGTTCCGTCGGCCTTCTTCGGTGCACCTGCGGCCGTTTGCGGTTTTGCCGGCACTGTCGCTGCCGTTGCCTTGGCGGGCAGCGTCACGGCCTTTTCTGCATGGGTTTGCGTTGTCTTTACTTTTACTTTGGTGACAGGGGCCGTCGTTTTTGGACTGGCGGTCGTTTGTGCATGGCCGGCAATGCTCCATCCTACCAGAGCAACAACGGCAATTAAAAACTTTTTCATAGCGAATGCTTTTTTGTTTTTGCAAGCGGCAATCGCACCATGCGACTGCTTACCTAAACTACTCGTTCCCCGACAAATCACACCGGCCGGATCGCCGGAAAGGCATGGGTGGTCGTTGACAACAACCTTGCTTACCGGCGCTGCTGCAACACGTTTAGGCAAGCAGCGAATGAAAAGCTTCCGCTTCCTGCAGCGAGGCCTCACAAACGGTTTTCACCGCCGTGAAGTGGCGCCAAAAGCTTTCTTCGGTAAGGTCTTCCAACTCAAGGCCGTCGAGATCTGTTTGCAGCCGGTCGTTCAATCCCATGACGGAAATGGTTGTCTTCATGTTGTGGGCTGTGCGACGGAGAAGGGAAATCTCTTTTTCGTGCCAGGCCTTTTCGATCGTTGCCAGGTCGGCTGGCAGCAGTTCGAGAAACTGCTCCGTCACCAGCTTTTCGTAGGCTGCATTTCCGCCGCTCACTTCTTTCATGTAGGACAGGTCTATATACCGGAAGTCCACAGCGCTGTTTTTCACATCCGGTGAAGTCTGATGCACAGGATTGTTTTGCGCTGCAAAGCGCAGCAAAATCTTTTGCAACTGTTCTTCGCGAACCGGCTTGGAGAGATAGTCGTTCATGCCGTAACCAAGGCATTTTTCCCTTTCACCGGCCATTGCATGCGCGGTCATGGCAATGATGGGTATTTGCAGGCCCAGTTCTGTCCGAATCGCTTGCGTGGCTGTGTAGCCGTCCATCTCGGGCATTTGAATATCCATCAGCACGAGGTCGAACTTCTGTCTTTCCAATTTTTGAATGGCTTCTTTTCCATTGCCGGCGAAGTCGCATTGCACCTGCCATTGCCGTAAAAGCGTTCGCAACAGGCCCCGGTTGATCTCGTTGTCTTCGACCACCAATACGGCTGTGTGCGGGAACCGGGGCGCGGCGAGCGACATTCTTTCCACCGTTGCGGGCATCGGTTGCAAGTGCAACGATCGTTTGTAGGGAAGGCGCACGCGGAACGTCGTGCCTTTTCCCGCTTCGCTCTCCACGCTGATCGTGCCGCCCTGCAATTCCACCAGGTCTTTGGCGATAGCGAGCCCCAGGCCGGTGCCGCCATATTTACGGGTGACGGAATCCTCCGCCTGCTGGAATCGTTCAAAGACGGTCGCCAGCTTTTCCTTTTCAATGCCGATACCGGTGTCGGCCACCGCGATGTCGACCATCACCGTATCACCACTTTCGCTTTCTTTTCGTACAGCCATGCGGATTTGTCCTTCGCCGGTAAATTTTACCGCATTACCCACCAGGTTCACCAGCACCTGCGTCAGCCGAACGGCATCGCCTTCGAGGCTGTCCGGTACATCAATTGCCACTTCTGTCTGCAAGTCGAGCCCTTTTGCGACGGCTTTTGGCCGAAACATGGCCTCCACCGAATGCAGCAGGCCGCGAAGCGAAAACGGTGCGGATTCGATTCGCATCATACCCGCTTCGATCTTGGAGAGATCGAGAATTTCGTTGATGATGGTAAGAAGGTTTTCACCCGAGCGCTGAATCGTTTGTACATATTGCTGCGACTCTGTGTCGAGCTCCGGTTTCCGCCGCAGCAGGTTGGTATAGCCAAGAATGGCATTCATTGGAGTTCTGATCTCGTGGCTCATGTTGGCGAGAAAGTTTTCTTTAACCCTGGCCACTTCCCGCACTTTCTTTTCCGAAACATTGAGTTGGTAAATCAGGCCGTTTTGCCGCCGGATGGTATTGATGATATACCAAAAGACAAAGGCACCGCAGGTGAGCACGGTGGTGATCAGGATAATTCCCAAATGCAGGGCATTGGCACCACTTGTATCAATCGTAGACGTTACTGCGGACAAGTGCCGCTGCCTCGCCAGCTCAATGGTACGGGCCATGATCATGATCGAATCGGTCAGTTCTTTGCCTTTCCGGGTAGCGATCACGCTTTCCGCAGCTGTTTTCCCCGAGCCGTAATAGGTGTTCAAAATATTCCGGCTATGGACCAGTTTGTCGTGCACCAGGCGGTCGAGGATGGCAATGTATTGAATGGAACTGTCATTATCAGAGGTGTTTTTCAGCCGGTCGATCCCGGCTTCTACGGCCACGATCTGCGCCTCCAGTCCATTAATAAACGCTGTATCACGTGTATTGACGGTGCCCCGGATGCGGCTTTCCACGGCCAGGATATCACGTTCAAGTTCGGTCAGTTCGCCGGAAACGGTGAATTCGCTGACCAGCTTTTCGTTTCCGCCGATCAGGGTGTTGATATTTTTGGCCCAGTTGTATTGAATAAAAATAAGCAGCAGGTTACCCACCAGGTAAGCGCCAAGGAGAAAATACAGGATGCGTTTATTGCCCATTCAATCGAATCTCGGCACAATCTTACTCAAAAAAGGAACGTGTTTTTTTATCGGGCGGTAGATTCATGTAGCGCAGAAGCAGGTAGACCAGCAGAATGATACATCCTGCACAGCCAGTCAGGAGGAAGATGAGTCGCCCCAACCCCGCGCCGGAATCCAGCGTTTGCAGGAGAAGAAACGACAGCGTGATCAACACCAGCGTATCTACAAAAAACAATATCGTCAATAGTGTTTTCATCATTTTTTAAATGAGGCCCCTGTGGAAACAGGGGCCGTAAACCAAGACTAACTGCTTATAGAAAATAGGTGTTTCTATAAAGTATGTAGACAAAACTAGGATGAAAGGCAGGCGATGCCCGAACGGCAATCGGCTACAGGGCATTTGGTATCGCCGAACACAGAAACGCAAGCTGTCATGAGGAATCACGCCATTTGAATCCGCGATGCGGCTGGCGCCAAGAGCAGAAAAACAGCAATAACAAGGAGAGTCGGCCTACAGGATGTTCATTCGCTTATTCAATGCACCGCGGTAGGCATCGGCAACAGGAATGGACTTATTCCCGATAAAAACGACACCGTTCTGGATCGTATCGATCTTATCAATCGCAACCAGATAGGATCGATGCACCCGGAAAAAACTCGATGCAGGCAAACGGTCTTCCACCGCTTTCAGCGTGGAATGAATGGCATAAAACCGCTGTGGCGTGTGCAGCTTTACATAGTCGCCCATGGCTTCAGCATAGAGAATGTCATTGAGCTTCAGCCTGCGGACGATGTTGGAGTCGCGAATAAAGATGAATTCGTCCTTTGCCACGCTGATCTCTTCGCGTTGACTGGCCTGGATTTCTTTTGCTTTTTCGATGGCCTGGATAAACCGCGCCGGTGTGATCGGTTTGACAAGAAAATCGGCCACGTTCAAATCGAAGGCCTCGGCCGCATAATCTTTCTTCGAGGTTGTAAATACGATCAGAGGACGGTTTTTTCCCAGGTTTTTTGTGAGCTCCAGTCCCGACATCCCCGGCATCTCGATATCGAGCAGGACCAGGTCTACCGGCTCCTGCTGCAGGAAATTGTAAGCATCCATTGCATTGTCGCACTCACCTACTACGGTCAGGTCATGGAGTTGCGAAGCCAGTTGTTGCAGGGTGGCCCGGGCAATTTTGTTGTCGTCAACGATCAGGCAATTCATGCGCTAAAGGTAGCCAAACAGTCCGCATGACCAAGAGTTGCCCATGCGATTTGCCGCGTCCCGGTCCTAGCAAAATCACTGGCAAGGAAGAACACAAAGCCTGTTTTAGCCAGCAAAGAAGATTCGGAATATTGATTTTGTTTATTTGACTTCTTCCCTTATTTTGTGCTCCTATAGAATTCCGTGATACAGTCTTCACTCCATACAAACGTTTCCGCAGTGGCCACACAGTCCACGACGAATACGATTACCACAATCCGCTAACAGCGGATTGATAAGACCATATTGCCACCTGGGCGTTCACGCTACCACCAACGACAACAGTTCTATTTCATTTCACCCATCTAAAATTTGTTCTTACCATGCAGGTTCTAAAATTTGGCGGCACGTCCGTTGCCAATGCCGCCAACATTAAAAAAATAAAAGACATTGTTCTATCCAAAAGAGCCGGCAAAACCGTCGTCGTTGTGTCGGCACTGGGCGGGGTTACCGACCAGATGCTGGAATGCGGCTTGCTGGCCTCCCGCGGCGAAAGCTGTTACAAAACCACGCTTCAAAAAAT
The DNA here is from genome assembly GCF_003628535.1 of Flavisolibacter nicotianae. Classification (GTDB taxonomy): domain Bacteria; phylum Bacteroidota; class Bacteroidia; order Chitinophagales; family Chitinophagaceae; genus Flavisolibacter; species Flavisolibacter nicotianae. Next base: position 509,364 of record NZ_RBCI01000003.1, on the reverse strand, counting down.
TACCGAGCGCCACCTCACCGCCGTCAAAGACCTGCTCCCGCTGAATAACCAAAGCAGCGTATTGAGTTTCGTGATGCAGCAGTTCAACGAAGTGGAAGACATCTGCAACGGCATCTTCCTGCTGCAGGATTTTACCGAACGGACAAAAGACCGCATTCTCAGTTACGGCGAGTTGATCTCGTCCCAGATCATCTCGGCCTACTTCAATACCGAAGGTCTGAACAGTCAATGGGTGGATTCGCGAAAACTGATCCGGACCAATTCCGATTTCACCAAAGCGGCGGTTGATTTTGAAACCACGGAAAAAGCGTTCCGAGACCATTTTTCCAATGCAACGGCGAACCTTTTTGTGCTTCCCGGCTTTATTGCGTCGGACGACAAAGGCAATACCACAACCCTGGGCCGGGGCGGTTCGGACTATACGGCAGCCATTGCCGGTGCGGCACTGGGAGCCGGCGTGGTGGAGATCTGGACCGATGTATCGGGCATGATGACTGCCGATCCCCGCATGGTTGCGAATGCAAAAGCTATTAACCGCATCTCATACCACGAGGCGATGGAACTTTCGCATTTTGGCGCCAAGGTGGTCTACCCTCCAACCATCCAACCCCTGATGAAGGAAAACATTCCCGTGTGGATCAAGAACACATTCCACCCCGATGATGAAGGCACGCTGATCCACGCCACGCACCGCGATGGCGAGATCATCACCGGTATTTCCAGCATGGCAAAACTGGCCCTGCTTTCGCTGGAAGGCAGCGGCATGGTGGGCATACCCGGCTTCTCAAAACGTTTGTTCGAAGCCCTTGCGGCGAATAATATCAATGTTATCCTGATCACGCAGGCATCGTCCGAACATTCGATTTGCGTGGGTGTGGACGATCACCTCGCCGGGCGGGCAAAAGCCGTCATCGACCAGGCCTTCAGTTTTGAAATCGAACGGGAAAAGGTCAACCCGCTGGTGGTGGAGAAAGACCTGTCGATCGTTGCCCTTGTGGGCGATAAAATGAAAAGCCATCCCGGCATCAGCGGCCGCATGTTCAGCACACTGGGCCGGAACGGCGTCAATGTCAGGGCGATTGCGCAGGGTTCTTCAGAGCGGAACATTTCTGCCGTGGTGGCCACCGTCGATATCAAGAAAGCGCTGAACGTTTTGCACGAGGAATTTTTTGAAACCACATATAAGCAGGTCAACCTTTTCATTGCCGGCACCGGGAACGTGGGAAGCCGCCTGCTGGCACAGATTGCACAGCAACAGGCGTACCTGCAAAAAAACCTTTTGCTGCAGGTTCGCGTCGTTGGCCTGGCCAACAGCCGCACGATGGCCTTTAACGATGACGGAATCAATTTGCAGCAATGGAAAGACAAGCTGGCCGAAGGCGAGCCGTCCGACCTGCAGCGTTTTATCGAGATCATGCAGCAGAAAAACCTGCGCAATTCCGTTTTTGTTGACATCACGGCAAACGAGTCGGTGGCCATGTCCTATGACAAGGTGTTCGAAAAAAGTATTGCCATCGTAGCCTGCAACAAAATTGCCTGCTCCTCTTCGTACAACTATTACAGACAGCTCAAAGAATCGGCAAGGGATCACAACGTATCCTTCCTGTTCGAGACCAACGTGGGCGCCAGCCTGCCCATCATCGGCACGCTGAACGACCTGCTGCGCAGCGGCGACCGCATCACGAAAATCGAAGCGGTGCTGAGCGGCACGCTGAACTTTGTGTTCAACAATTACAACGGCGAAAGAAGCTTTGCCGAGGTGGTGCGCCAGGCACAGGCCGAAGGCTATACGGAACCCGATCCGCGGCTGGACCTGAGTGGCAAAGACGTGATGCGCAAGATCATGATCCTGGCCCGTGAAGCCGGCGAACCGCTGGAGATGGAAGCGATCACCAATCAAACCTTCATGCCTGAGAGCTGCATGCAGGGAAGCGTGGAAGATTTTTATGCAGAAATGGAGCGGCAGGAAGCGCACTTCAAGGCCCTGTATGCAGAAGCTGCCGCGGCCGGCAAGAAGTTGAAATTTGTTGCCACCTATGAAAACGGCAAAGCGGCCGTTGGCCTGAAGCACATCGACCCGGCCCACGATTTTTATCACCTGTATGGCAAAGACAACATCGTAACCTTTTACACCAACCGCTACACCGATCAGCCGATGGTGGTAAAAGGAGCCGGCGCCGGTGCGGAAGTCACGGCATCGGGTGTGTTTGCCGATATCATCAGAACGTTAAGAGCTTAACCCATGAAATCAGTCAAAATTAAATCACCCGCTACCGTTGCCAATCTTGTCTGTGGTTTTGATGTGCTGGGCATGTGCCTGCACGAACCGTACGACGAAATGGAAATCCGGCTGCTCAGTGAACGAAAAGTTGTTATTGAAAGCACGGACGGCTACCCGCTTCCCAAAGACCCGGCGCTGAACACGGCCGGTGCGCCGCTATTGGAAATCCTAAAAGCGACAGACGAAGAAATCGGCTTTGATGTGCGCATCAAAAAAAACATCAAACCGGGAAGTGGGCTCGGCTCCAGTGCGGCAAGTGCCAGCGGCGTTGTGGTGGCAGCCAATCACCTCCTTGGCAATCGCTTCAGCAAAGAGGAAATGGTGCAGTTTGCCATGTTTGGCGAAAAGGTAGCATCCGGTGTTAAACATGCCGATAACGTGGCGCCGGGCATCTATGGCGGCATTACGCTGATCCGCTGCATCTTTCCCCTGGACATCGTTTCCATTTCTTCGCCCCCGCTGTTTGTAACGGTTGTACATCCGCAAATTGAAGTAAAGACCTCCGATGCCAGGCAGATCCTCCGCAAGGAAGTGTTGCTGAAAGATGCCATCCGGCAATGGGGCAACATTGCAGGCCTCGTTACCGGCTTTTTAAAAGAAGACTACGACCTCATTGGACGTTCCCTCGAAGACATCATCATCGAGCCGGTGCGCAGCATCCTGATACCGGGATTCGACCGCGTCAAAACGCAGTGCAAGGAAGCCGGCGCACTGGGCGGTGGCATTTCCGGTTCCGGTCCCTCGCTTTTTATGCTCAGCAAAGACGAAAAAACGGCACGGACTGTCGAAGGAATCATGAAGGAAACCTACGACCAGTTAGGACTGGATTATTACACCTACGTCACCACCCTTAACCAGCAAGGCTGTTCTCTTATCAATCAACATCAACATGAAGTACTATAGCACCAACAATAAGTCCCTGCGGGCCAGTTTCAGCGAGGCTGCCATCCAGGGACAGGCACCGGACAAGGGCCTTTATTTTCCCGAAACGATTCCGCAACTGCCCAGCGGCTTTCTCGATTCGATCGACACGCTGTCCAAGGAGGAACTTGCCTTTACCGTCATGAAGCCCTATGTCGGCGACAGCATCAGCGACACGGATCTGCAAACGATCGTTTCAGAAACCATCAACTTTCCATTTCCGCTCGTACCGGTTACTCCCGCTATCTCCACGCTTGAACTGTTTCATGGTCCGACCCTCGCCTTCAAAGATGTGGGAGCCCGGTTCATGAGTCGCTGCCTGGGGCATTTTGTAAAGAACAGGGACAAAGAAGTGACCGTACTGGTTGCAACGTCCGGCGACACGGGTGGCGCCGTGGCCAACGGTTTTTATGGTGTGGAAGGCGTCAACGTAGTCATTCTTTACCCATCCGGCAAGGTTAGCCGGACACAGGAAGTCCAGCTGACAACATTGGGAAAGAACATCACCGCCATCGAAGTAGATGGCACCTTCGACGACTGCCAGCAAATGGTGAAGAATGCCTTCATGGATGAAGAACTGAAAAAAAGCCTCTTTCTCACCTCAGCTAACTCGATCAACGTAGCGCGGTGGCTGCCGCAGCAACTCTATTATTTTTTCGCTTACCAGCAATGGAAGGACAAAGGCAATCCACCCGTGATCAGCGTACCCAGCGGAAACTTCGGCAACATCTGCGCCGGTCTGCTGGCCTATTGTTCCGGGTTGCCGGCACAGCATTTTGTCGCCGCCTGCAACGCCAACGATACGGTGCTGCAATTCCTGGAAAGCGGTACATATACTGCGAAGGCATCGGTGTCGACGCTTTCCAATGCCATGGACGTTGGCAACCCAAGCAATTTTGTTCGCATCATGGAGCTGTTCGGGAACCAGTTGCCTTCCCTGAAAAATATCCTGACGGCCTATAGCATTTCCGACGATGAAACGAAAACGGTGATCAAAGACGTGCAGGAAAAATACCACTACCTTTTGGATCCGCATGGTGCGGTTGGTTTTATTGCGCTGCAGCGTTACCTGTCGTCGCATGATGGTGCAAAAGGTTACTTCCTGGAAACGGCGCATCCGGTAAAATTTTACGACGTGATTGAACCGGTGACGGGACAAACGATCCCTGTACCGGAAAGCATTGCCGTTTTGCTGGATCAACCGAAAAAAAGCATCCGGATGAAACCCGATGACGAAGCACTGAAAGTGCTGTTGCTTGAAGGTTCGCTGCAGCTGCACCGGTAAAACAAACGCAATCTCTTTCGTTTCACCAGATCCACCCGGCGCAATCCGCTAATCAAAAACCTGCGCCGGGTGACACCGGATCGATCAACAGCAGCGATGCCATTTCTCCCAACAAAAAAATCCCGCCGGTAAAGGCGGGACTAACAACTAAAAAGAACAGGGTCGAATAAAATTTATCCGATCAGTACAGCCGATTTGTCCTTGCTTTCAAGAACGGAAGGTTTACCGGTGAGATATTCGTCAACCGCCCTGGCGCACTCACGGCCTTCACTGATCGCCCACACCACCAGCGACTGACCACGGCGCAGATCACCGGCAGCAAAGATTTTCGGGATGTTGGTTTTGTACGTGCTTTCCGGCGCTTTTACGTTGCCCCGTTCATCACGCTCCACTTCCAACTCGTTGATCAACCCCTGGTGCTGCGGATGCACAAAACCCATCGCCAGCAAGGCCAGTTCGCAGGGCAGTTCCCTCTCGGAACCTGGTCGTTCTACAAACTGCGTATGTCGTCCGTCCGGCCCGGTCTTCCATTCAAGGTCCACCACTTTCAGCGCCTTCAGGTTGCCGTTGCCGTCGCCGATAAATTCCTTGGTGGCAATTGCCCAATGCCGCTGTGCGCCTTCTTCGTGCGAGGATGTAAACTTTTCCAGCATCGGGTAAGTTGGCCAGGGCATGAGGGCCGTTCTATCCTTGGGCGGACGGGGAAGCAATTCAAACTGCGTGATGGATTTTGCACCATGACGGTTGGAGGTTCCCACACAGTCGCTACCGGTGTCGCCGCCGCCAATCACCACCACGTTCTTGCCGGAGGCAAAAATGTCTTCTTCCCCAAACGGTTCGTTATTCACACGCTTGTTCTGCTGCGTTAAGAAGTCCATGGCAAAGTGCACGCCTTTCAGTTCACGGCCCGGTATATCGAGGTTGCGCGGAATGGTGGAACCACCGGCAAGAACGATCGCATTAAATTCCCGCAGGATGTCGTTGATCGAGACATTAACTCCGACATTGGCATTGCAGCGGAAAACAATTCCTTCTTCCTCCAACAGTGCAACGCGTCTTTCCACCACCCATTTTTCCAGCTTGAAATCAGGAATCCCGTACCGCAGCAAGCCGCCGGGATTTGCCGCCCGTTCAAACACGGTAACCGAATGACCGGCATAATTCAATTGTGCCGCAGCCGCCAGTCCTGCCGGACCGGAACCGATCACCGCCACTTTTTTCCCGGTGCGATAGGCCGGTTTCTGCGGCTTGACAAAGCCTTTATCGAACGCGATTTCGATGATGTGTTTTTCAATTTCCTCAATGGTCACCGGCGGCTGGTTAATCCCCAGCACGCAGGCACTTTCGCACGGTGCCGGGCAGATGCGTCCCGTGAATTCGGGAAAGTTGTTCGTTGACGAAAGGATCGCGTAGGCTTCTTCCCAATCCTTGCGATAAACAGCATCGTTGAACTCGGGAATGATGTTTCCCAGCGGGCACCCGCTATGACAAAAAGGAATGCCGCAGTTCATGCAACGGGCTGCCTGGTGATTGAGCTCTTCGTCGCCAAAGCGCTCCACAAATTCATTGTAATCGTTCACCCGTTCAGCCACCGGACGCTTTGCCGGGTACTCTCTTGTGAACTCTAAAAAACCTGTAGCCTTACCCATGTCGTATGTTTGATTTGAGGTTCGATGTTTGACGGTTTGAAGCATAGTTTCACAGAGACACTGTGCTTCCGGAGTCCGCCTTGATTCTGTATGATCCCGTTTCTCCGTGGTTCAATTAAGCTTACCGTGTCGGTACAGCGTCCAGTTTTTTTGCCTGTAAAACCTTTTTGTAATCTTTCGGAAACACCTTCACAAAATTTTTCAGCTGGTTTTCAAAATCGTTCAGCACGAACCGGGCAACGGTGCTGTGCGTGTAGGTGAAATGCGCTTCGATCATCTGCCGTAATTCGCCGGCGTCTTCGCTGCTCACGGGGTCAAGGTCTACCATCTCTTTGTTACAAAGCGAGTGGAAGGCCCCTTTGACGTCGTACACATACGCAATACCGCCGCTCATGCCCGCAGCGAAGTTTCTGCCAGTGTCGCCCAGGATGACGACGCGACCACCGGTCATGTATTCGCAACCATGATCACCCACGCCTTCAACCACCGCGTTGGCACCGGAGTTCCGAACGCAGAACCGTTCGCCGGCCTTGCCGCGGATATAGGCATTTCCCGATGTGGCGCCATAGAACGCCACGTTGCCGATAATGATATTTTCTTCGGGAACATAATTGGCCCTGACCGACGGGTAGGCAATCAATCGTGCACCGGACAGGCCCTTGCCGAAATAGTCATTGGCATCGCCTTCCAGTTCGAGCGTCACGCCTTTGGTATTGAAGGCTGCATAACTCTGCCCTGCCGTGCCGGTGAATTTGAAGTGAATGGTATCATCGGGTAAGCCGGCATTGCCATACCGCTTCGATATTTCATTGGAGAGAATGGTACCGACGGTGCGGTCGATGTTTAAAAGATGGAAGGTACCGGTGACTTTCTCCCCGTTTTCCAAGGCCGGCTTGGCGGCTTCAAGCAATTTCCAATCCAGTACTTTGTCGATGCCATGATCCTGCTCCTGCTGTTTGTACAAGCCGGTGTACAAGGAATTGGGCTCTTTGAAAAGGATCGGTGAAAGATCGAGCTTGCTGTATTTCCAATGTTTGATATCGGGCTTGGATTCGAGGCAGTCGACCTGTCCCACCATTTCGTTCACCGTGCGGAAACCCAGTTCGGCCATGATCTCGCGGAACTCCTGCACCACCATCCGGAAGTAGTTCACCACGTGGTCGGGATTTCCTTTGAACCGTTTGCGCAGCTCAGGATTTTGCGTGGCTATCCCAACCGGGCAGGTATTCTCGTGGCATTTGCGCATCATGATACAGCCTTCCACAACGAGTGCCGCAGTGGCGATGCCCCATTCCTCCGCGCCGAGCAGGGTGGCAATGGCAATGTCGCGACCTGTGCGTAGCTGGCCGTCGGATTGAACAACGACCCGGTTGCGCAGCTTGTTTTTCACCAGTGTCTGGTGCGTTTCGGCAAGACCCAGTTCCCATGGCAAACCTGCATGTTTGATAGAGCTGATCGGCGATGCGCCGGTGCCACCATCGTGGCCCGAGATCAGCACCACATCGGCCTTTGCCTTGGCAACACCGGCTGCAATGGTGCCCACGCCGGCTTTCGATACCAGCTTCACACTGATACGGGCTGCGCGGTTGGCATTCTTTAAATCGAAGATCAGTTGCGCCAGGTCTTCGATGGAATAAATATCGTGGTGTGGCGGTGGCGAGATGAGGCCAACACCAGGTGTGGAGTGACGCACTTTCCCGATCCACTCGTCCACTTTATGTCCAGGCAGCTGACCGCCTTCGCCAGGCTTGGCACCCTGGGCCATTTTGATCTGCAGTTCATCGGCCATGGTGAGATAATAGCTCGTCACACCAAACCGTGCGGAGGCTACCTGCTTGATGGCGGAACGCATGCTGTCGCCATTGGCCAGGGGCTGGTAGCGCATTTCGTCTTCACCGCCTTCACCCGTGTTGCTCTTGGCACCGATGCGGTTCATGGCAATGGCCAACGTGGAATGCGCTTCGTGCGAAATGGAACCAAAGCTCATCGCACCCGTCGCAAAGCGCTTCATGATGGTTTCTACCGGCTCTACCTGGTCGATCGAAATGGAAGGCCGGTTGCGCTTGAACTGGAAAAGACTGCGCAGCGTACAGGCTTTCTGGTCCTGCTCATTGACAATCTTTGAATATTTTTTGAACGTCGGGTAATCGTTCATGCTCGTGGCATACTGCAACAAGTGAATGGTTTGCGGGTTGAAAAGGTGGAATTCCCCTTTCCGTTTCCATTGATAAATGCCACCGACCGGCAACCGGTCGAACGGCACGCTTCTTTTTGCAAAAGCAAATTGGTGTTTTGCCAGGGCTTCCCTGGCGATTTCATCGAGCCCCATGCCTTCAATGCGGGAAATGGCGCCGGTGAAACATTGGTCAACAACGGCTTTGTTAATTCCGATGATCTCGAAAATCTGCGCACCCTGGTAAGACTGCAGGGTGGAAATTCCCATTTTTGAAAACACTTTTAGCAAGCCATCGTTTACCGCCTTGATATAGTTTTTGCGAAGCTTTTCTTCGTCGAACTCCAGGCCTTTCAGCAGGCTGTTGTTTTTTAATTCTTTTACGGAGTGAAGCGCCAGGTAAGGATTGATCGCCGTAGCGCCAAACCCGATGAGACAGGCAAAATGATGCACTTCCCATACGTCACCGGCTTCCACCACAATGCCGACCTGCCCGCGCAGTCCTTTGCGGATCAGGTGGTGATGCACAGCAGCCGTTGCCAGCAGCGAAGGAATGGCTGCATGCTCGCTGTCGATGGCGCGGTCGGAAAGGATCAACACTTCAAAACCATCTTCCACAGCGTCGACAGCGTAGCGGCAAAGACGCTCCAGCCCCTTTTTCAACGAACCGTTTTTGCCGTCCGCACGGAAATAACACTGCAAGGTTTTTGCCTGGAAAATACCGGTATCGATGCTCCGGATCTTTTCCAGTTCGAAGTTGGTCAGGACCGGTTGTTTCAAGGCTACGCTGTGACAGGCAAGCGGGTCTTCAGTGAGCAGGTTCCCGTTGTTACCGACAAAGGTGGCCAGCGACATGACCATGCGTTCGCGAATGGGATCGATCGGTGGGTTGGTTACCTGTGCAAAAAGCTGTTTGAAGTAAGAAGAAATGTGCTGCGGCTGATCGCTCAACACGGCAAGCGGCACATCGGAACCCATTGAACCAATCGGTTCTTTTCCGTCGATCGCCATCGGGGCAATGATCGTTTCAAGGTCTTCTTTCGAATAACCAAATGCTTTTTGATACTGGTGTACCTGTTCGTGGTGCAGATCGGTGAACATCACCCGCGGGTCGGGCAGTTCTTCCAGGCGGATCTTGTATTTATTTAACCATTCCGCATACGGCTTTTGCGAGCAGATGGACTGCTTCAGCTCCTCATCGGAAATAATTCTCCCCTGCTCGATGTCGACCACGAACATTTTACCGGGTTGCAGGCGACCGGTTTCTTTTATCAACCGCGGGTGAATCGGAAGCGCACCGGTCTCGGAAGCCATGATCACACGGTCGTCGGTTGTAACGCAATAGCGCGACGGTCGAAGGCCATTACGGTCGAGCGTGGCGCCGATAATTTTTCCATCGGTAAATGAAATGGATGCCGGTCCGTCCCAGGGCTCCATAAACGAAGCATGAAACTCATAAAACGCTTTTTTCACCGGGTCCATGAGATCGTTGTCATCCCAGGCTTCCGGTATCAGCATCATCATTACATGCGGCAACGATCGACCGCAAAGTGTAAGCAGTTCCACCATGTTATCGAGGCAGGCACTGTCCGATTGTCCGCCCGTGACAATGGGTGTAAGCAACTCAATTTCTTCTTTGGTAAAATAGGCTGAGGTAAAATTGTGTTCGCTTGTCTTCAACCAGTTCAGGTTGCCTTGCAGGGTATTGATCTCGCCGTTGTGTGCAATAAAGCGAAACGGCTGCGCCAGTTTCCAGGAAGGAAATGTATTGGTGGCAAAACGCGAGTGCACCAGGCCAAAGGCCGATACGAGGCGCTTGTTATTCAGATCGGGATAGTAGCCACGAACCTGGTTACTGGTCAATTGTCCTTTGTAAACAATGGTCTTGTATGAAAAGGAAGCGAAGTAAAAACCGATCGCATCTTTCTTGACTGTATCCGCAACGGTGTGCGACGCATAATTGCGCAACAAAAAAAGTTTGCGCTCAAATTCTTCCGGGTTGGTAATATTATCAGGACAGGCAACAAAGACCTGTTCGATCTCCGGCTCCACAGACAACGCCGTCAGGCCAACATCATCGGCATTCACCGGCACCTTGCGGTACAACAGGATCTCGAGACCCAGCTTTTCCGCACACCGGTTGAGAATGTCGCGACACTCTTCCCGCAGCCGAATGTCTTTGGGAAGGAATAACACGCCAACGCCATAGCGGCCAAATGGCGGAAGGTGAACACCCAGTTTTAAGCATTCGTCGAAGAAAAATTCGTGCGGCATTTGCAGTAAAATGCCGGCGCCGTCGCCTGAATTGTTCTCGCAGCCACAGGCACCACGGTGCTCCATGTTTTCCAGGATCGTCAACGCATCAGAAATGATCTGGTGAGACTTGTTGCCCTTGATATTGGCGACAAAGCCAATGCCACAGGCATCGTGTTCAAATAGCGGTGAATAGAGTCCAGCATTGCTTGCCATAGCGCGTTCAATTAAATGATTAGATTATGAGACTTTCACATCCGCAAGCAACTCCGGTGAAAATAACCAAAAAATACGCAGGAAAACCGCGTTTTGCCAAATGTGCAGACGGTGTGGATTTTCTTGGCTGTCATAAAATATTTTCAACGAAAGCCGCTACAGAAAAGGATTTTGCCAAATTGATGCCAACTTGAGTGATGTTCGAAAAGATGAAATATGTGCTCCCGGCCCGGTTATTTCCTGCGTTGGGACAAGTAATTTAAACCGGCCAATGCCACGAACAATCATCGTGGCATCGACCAAAGATTGACAGGCAGAATCAGGGCCTGCATACAACCCGTCAGTTTGCCAATCTTCGGTAAAAACACCGGACGCCAACAGTTGCTTGCTTCACGAACGAGTGAAAGTGCGGGGAAGTGCAATGCTTTCTCCTACCTTCACACAAGTCCTTTCATTGCCCACTTTGTAATCATTCATGCATGAATTCAGTTTTCAGTCGCCAGTTGGAGCATTTCAAAAGTTTTGTCGCGTTAAAATTCCAGTTGTACAACAGCCTTTTCACGTCTCTTCCCTTTCACCGCATTGAGAAGACCGGCGTCATGTTGTCGCTGTTTTTAAACCATTGTGAAGAAGGCTATAAAAAGAAGCAAAGCCCGAAAGAAATCATCGAGCAATTTTTTGAAAAGTACACGTCGGTAAAAAACGAGGCCGAGCAGACTGATCTTCTCTTTCGCTTTATTCAATATGCCGAGCGGCAGGTGGTGTTGTTTGATGCCCTTGAGGACGCGGCCTTCCGTGAAATTCACGACATGATGGGCGTGGGTACCATGAAACACCTGGAAAGCAAGGTGGTGCAACAAGGCATGGAAGCAGCCCTGGCAGAAAAACTCAACGACTTCGTGGTCATGCCAGTCCTGACGGCACACCCGACACAGTTTTATCCCGGCACCGTGCTGGGCATCATCAACGATCTGTCCAAAGCCCTGAAGGAGAACAATACACCGCTTATCAACTCCTACCTCCAGCAATTGGGCAAAACGCCCCTGTTTAAAAAAGAACGGCCGACGCCGTACGACGAAGCGGTCAGCCTTGTGTGGTATCTTGAAAATATATTTTACAACGCTGTCGGCAAGATCATTTCTAACCTGAAAAGCCAGTTTCACAACATCGACCTGGAAAAAAATCCGATCATCAAAATGGGCTTCTGGCCGGGCGGCGACAGGGATGGCAACCCGAATGTAACAACCGAAACCACGCTGAAAGTGGCGGGAGCCCTGCGCTCCAGCATCATTAAATGCTATTACCTCGATGTGCGCCGGTTAAAACGAAGACTCACGTTCAAAGGCATCGACACCATCCTTACCGAACTGGAAGAAAAGCTTTACAACAACATTTTCATCCCCGACAACATCACAGAGCTATCGAAACAAGAGATCCTGCAATACCTTTTCCAGATCAAAGAAATCCTGGTTTACCAGCACAACAGCCTCTTCCTGCATTTGCTCAATGACTTCATTTACAAAGTACAGGTTTTCGGGCTGCATTTCGCATCGCTCGACGTACGGCAGGAAAGTACGGTGCACGGCACTGCATTGGAAACAATCGCTGAAAAAGAGCAGGTTCTTCCTTCTCACTACAGCGATCTTTCCGAAGAGGAAAAAATCGCCGCACTAACAGCGATCACGGCGAAAGCCGACCCAGCAAAATACGAAGGCCTGGTGCAGGACACATTGCGTTCCATGCAAGCCATCGCCACCATACAGCAGTTGAACGGACGGGAAGGGGCCAGCCGCTACATTATCAGCCAGTGCAACAGCGCCCTGAATGTACTGGAAGTGTATGGCCTCCTCCTTCTCGCCGGCTGGAAGAAAGGAGAGATTTCCGTAGACATTGTACCGTTGTTCGAAACGATCGATGACCTGACCAATGCCGCAGGCATCATGCGGACACTGTATACCAATGAAGCGTATAAAAACCACCTGCAGCAAAGAGGAAACAAGCAAACCATCATGGTGGGCTTTTCGGATGGAACAAAGGATGGCGGCTACTTCATGGCCAACTGGAGCATTTACAAAGCCAAGGCAGAACTGACAGCCATTTCCAAGGACTACGGCATCGACGTTGTTTTCTTTGATGGACGGGGTGGTCCGCCGGCACGTGGTGGCGGCAAAACCCACAAGTATTATGCATCGATCGGCAACCGGATCTCAACCAAGGAGTTGCAGCTGACGATCCAGGGGCAAACAGTGAGCTCGAATTTTGGCACACGGGAAGCGGCGCAGTTCAACATCGAGCAATTGCTGCACGCTGGCATCAGCAACAGCTTGTTTCCGGAAACGACATTCCACCTGACACCCGGCCACCTGCGGGTTCTGCAGGAACTGGCCGATAAAAGCTACCAGTCGTACCGGGAACTGAAAGGCCATCCTCAATTCCTGCCCTATCTCACCCAGGTCAGTCCGCTGAATTACTACAGCGAGACCAATATCAGCAGCCGGCCGTCGAAACGCGGCAAGGCCTCACGCCTTTCACTCAATGACCTTCGTGCCATTCCGTTTGTTGGTGCCTGGAGCCAGCTTAAACAGAATGTGCCGGGCTTTTATGGCGTCGGTATGGCACTCGAAGCACTGGAAAAAGAAGGAAAACTTGGAGAAGTGGCCACTATCTACCAGCAATCGCTTTACTTCCGCACTATCATCGACAACTGCGAAATGGCCATGAAAAAATCCTTTTTCCCGCTTACCGCTTACCTGGCGCAGGATCCGGAGTTTGGCGAACTGTGGCTGAAAATTTACGAGGAATATGAACGGACGGTGAAATACCTGGCCAAGCTCACGAAAAACAACGAGTTGATGGCCCCCTACCCGGTCGACCAGCTTTCGATTCAAATGCGGGAAAAGATCGTTCTTCCCCTGACAACCATCCAGCAATATGTGCTGGCCAGGCTCCGGGAAGGAAAAACGATCGAAAACAAAGAAGTACTGGAGCGATTGATTGTACGGTCATCCTTTGGCATCATCAATGCCGGAAGAAACTCGGTATAAAATATTAATTTTTATTATATACGTATAATTCAGCCAGAAATCCAAAAAAATCACGCTTTCGAAAAAATTGATCGATTGTGATTTTCAGGTTAATACGTTTAAAATCCCCTGCTTTCTGCACAATTACCTAACATTAAAATAATTTATATTTGTTATTTTAAGCCTTCAATCCCTATCTTAGACAAAGGATAGCTCGGAATACTGTGTAATTTTTAGTGAAACAGTGAAGGGCTGACTGAAAAGATTTGACTTAACCGGTTAGTCACTCAACGAACAAAACAAAAGGTATTGCTTGCGAAACCCAAAGCTTCTGGAACAAGCTTTCGGACGAGCAATACCTTTCTTTTTTCAATTAAAAACCAACGCAATGTTACGAAAAGTTTTTTCAGTGTCTTTAGCCATGGCCGCCCTCTCGTCGGCCAATGCGCAGGACAGCACCAAAACAGCTTCTTTGGCAATTAACGGGTCGGCCGACGTATATTATAAATACGATTTTGGTAAAACAAAAACCAATAACCTAACCTCCTTCACCAATTCACACAACAGTTTTGAACTGGGTATGGCCAGTGTCAAATTCGATTACAAAGCCAGCAAGGTAGAAATGGTCGCCGACCTTGGCTTTGGCAAAAGAGCCCAGGAATTTTCTTACAATGATGCGGGGATCCTCGCGGCGGTCAAACAACTTTATCTTTCGTATGCTGCCAATAGCTGGCTGAAACTAACGGCGGGAAGCTGGGCCACCCACGTAGGCTATGAACTGGTAGACGCCTATGCCAACCGCAATTACAGCATGTCCTACATGTTCACCAACGGCCCCTTCTTCCACACCGGCATCAAGGCTGAAATTACAGCGGGGAAAAGCGGATTTATGATCGGTGTCGCCAACCCGACCGATTTCAAATATGTGCCCGACGGGTTCATGAATAAAAAATTCCTTCTTGCCCAGTACAGCTTTTCAGGCGGCGACATTTTCAAAGGCTATTTGAACTATGTTGGAGGACAGGGCCTGGACACGTCCAAATCCAAACAAGTTGACCTGGTGCTGACCAGCAAAGTAAGCAGCAAATTCAGTCTGGCTTTCGATGGCACGGTCAGCAGCCTGAAAAAATACGTGGGAAAAGACCAGTTTGATCAAAACAAGAACTGGTGGGCCGCCGGATTATACGCCAACATTGATCCCACCTCAAGCCTGGGCTTTACACTTCGCGGCGAATATTTCAGCGACAAAAATGGATTGCGATACGGCGGTCTGGCCGGCGATGGAAATATTTTCGCCACCACCCTTTCGGCCCAGATCAAAGCCGAGAACCTGACCATCATCCCCGAATTCCGGATTGATGCATCCAACAAACTTCTTTTCACCAAAAGCAATGGTGACGCTACGAAAACGGCTGCAAACGTCTTACTGGCCGCTGTCTATTCCTTTTAAAAACATCAACGTATAACTAAAAACAAAGAACATGAACAAACTCAAACTAAAAGCAGCTCTGCCCTTTCTAATCCTGGCAGCCATTGCAATCGCTGCCACTTTCGTAAAGGCCTTACCCAATTTCGATGATGGAAAATACAATGGCGCCGATACCGCCTGGATCCTGGTGGCCACAGCCCTCGTTTTCCTGATGACACCAGGCCTCGCCTTTTTCTATGGTGGAATGGTCAACCGCAAAAACGTGCTGTCCACGATGATGAAAAGCGTGGTGGCTGCCGGCCTGGTTGGAGTCTTGTGGATCATTGTCGGTTATAGCCTCAGCTTCGGCACATCTATCAAAGGTATTATCGGCAACCCGGCGACTCACCTCTTTTATAAAGGCGTGGCATCCGGCGAACCCTGGTCGCTGGCGCCCAGTATCCCCAAACCATTGTTCTCCATGTTCCAGCTGATGTTTGCCATCATCACGCCGGGCCTGGTGGTTGGTGCCATTGCAGAGCGGATGCGCTTCCAGGCTTATGTCATCTTTACCATTTTGTTCAGCCTTCTCGTTTATGCACCCCTGGCACACTGGAGCTGGCACCCCGATGGCTTCCTGTTTAAAATGGGAGCCCTTGACTTTGCCGGAGGCACGGTTGTACATATCTCGGCAGGTTGTGCTGCCCTGGCCGGAGCACTGGTGCTGAAGCGTCGCAAGTCACACATTCATGGACATGCACACGAGCCCGCCAACATCCCGTATGTTCTGATTGGTACCGGTCTCCTGTGGTTTGGATGGTTTGGATTCAATGCCGGATCGGCACTGGGTGCTAATGCGCTGGCTGTTTCTGCTTTTTCCACCACCAATACCGCCGCTGCCGCAGCCGGTTTGTCCTGGATGTTTTTTGATGTGTTGAGAGGCAAAAAGCCATCGGTCGTTGGCTTTTGCGTGGGTGCCGTTGTTGGCCTGGTTGCCATTACACCAGGAGCTGGTTTTGTAGCCATTCCGCAAAGCATCTTCATCGGCTTTATTGCATCGGTCATTTCCAACATCGCTGTACAGATCAAGTCCCGTTCCTCGCTGGATGACACGCTGGACGTATTTCCCTGCCATGGTATCGGGGGTATGGTTGGTATGTTGCTCACCGGTGTGTTTGCCACCAAAGCAGTGAATGCAGCCGGTTCAGACGGCTGGGCGCTTGGCAATTTTGCATTCTTTTTGACACAGGCCAAAGCCATGGTAATTGCCGTCGCCTACAGCTTTACCGTTTCCTTCATCATTTTCAAATTCATCAATTTCATTGTTCCGCTGCGTGTATCCGACGAGGATGAAGAAGCCGGCCTGGATGCCAGCCAGCACGATGAAAAATACGTTCAGGGTACACTGCTGGTTACCAACAGGGATGGCAGCAACACGCTGATCGAATCAGAATCATTTGCTGAAGAAGCTGAACAAGTGCGCCTCCGCCAATCTAACGGAGTCGAAAAGCAACGCGTTTAGTTTGTTCATTGTTCCATAGCTGCGTAAAGCCCACTTTTCTAAGTGGGCTTTTTTATTGCTGGCTGACGCGTCAATAAGATCGGTCGTAACCTAAAAAATCACAACAGAGATGCGCCGCAGCTTCCCCTGCAAACCTTACAAAAAGCAAACGAGGAGATAGCCGGTTGCGGGTGTTGCAAGAAAACATTCACACGTTCACTTCCATCTTTCAGAAAGGGCAACACAGGTAAGTGTTACGGCAAAAACACGAGACGTCGACAAGATGCGGGAAATAAAAAAGGCGGAAGGCTGCACAAAAATGTGCCTCATTTAAGGTGAAAATCGCACAAGGGCTGCCAACAAATACTGCAGGGAATTTTACTTCGGAAGCGAGCAAATGCACAGCGCCGCGCCGCAAGAAGCAGACTATACAAGGTAACCAAACAGGTTATCGTCCTTATTCAGTTCTGTAAAATTGAAACGGTATTTTTCCAAATTCTGTAGAAGCGTGTCGTAATCTTCCCGTGACTTTAACTCTACTCCCACCAGGGCAGGCCCGGTTTCCTTGTCGTGCTTTTGTATGTATTCAAAACGGGTGATATCGTCATTCGGGCCCAACACGTGGTTGACAAATTCTTTCAGTGCGCCGGGGCGTTGCGCAAACCGAATCAGGAAATAATGTTTTAAACCTTCGTACTGGAGAGAGCGTTCCTTGATCTCCTGCATCCGGTCGATGTCGTTGTTACCGCCGCTGATGATGCACACAACTTTTTTGCCCCTGATCTTGCCGGCATAATGATCCAGGGCCGCAATCGATAACGCACCCGCAGGTTCGACCACAATAGCTTCTTCATTGTATAATTGCAGGATGGTGGTGCACACCTTTCCTTCCGGCACCAGGTGCATTTCATCCAGCACTTCTTTGCAAATGGAAAACGTAATCTCACCAATTCTTTTCACCGCAGCACCATCGACAAACCGTTCAATGTTTTCAATGGTAACCGGGTGCCCGGCAGCCAGAGCCGCCGTCATACTGGGTGCGCCCTGCGGTTCCAGGCCAATAATTCTTGTTTTGGGAGAAAAGGTTTTAAAGTAAGAGCCTACGCCGGCACTTAAGCCGCCGCCGCCCAATGGCATGAACAAAAAATCAATTTCAGACTGGTCTTCCAGGATTTCGACACCCACCGTGGCCTGGCCTTCAATGATGCGGTAGTCGTCGAAAGGCGGGATAAACGTAAGGCCGTTTTGCAACGTGAATTCCTTGGCCGTAATGGCGCAGTCGTCAAACGTATCGCCGGTTAATTTGATGTCGACGGAATCTTCACCAAACAATTTTGTTTGCTGTACTTTTTGCTGCGGGGTGATTACCGGCATAAACACGGTGCCTTTCACCCGCAGTTTTTTGCATGAAAATGCAAAGCCCTGTGCATGGTTACCGGCACTGGCGCACACAACACCTTTTTGCAACTGTTCGGTAGGCAAGCTGCTCATCAGGTTAAAGGCGCCGCGCAATTTATACGAACGGACAACCTGCATGTCTTCCCGCTTCAGGTACACTTCGCAACCATAGCGGCGCGACAGGTTGCGACTGTAAGCCAGTGGTGTTCTTGTCACCACCGGCTTCAGTCGTTCAACCGCTTGTTGATAGTTCAATTCCGGTATTGTGGATATCGTATTAATCCCGGTAAAGAGGAGAAGTGAACTTTACTTTTTGATGGCGCTTTTCTTCTGCACCTGCCGATGTATTCTGATCGGCGGGTTTTTGATTTTCTGGGCGAAGACTGCGAACAGTTTTACCGGCCTGCCACAATTCGCTTTCGCGAAGCTCTTTCAGTTCCTCTTCCAGCTTTTCGCGGTAATCGGCCTTTGAATTGCTTTCGATAGAACGAGCCGCTTCTTTGCCGGCGGCAACGCTTTCATACAATTCTTTAAACACAGGCGCTGTGGCATCACGGAACTTCTTCCACCAGTCAAGGGCGCCGCGTTGTGCTGTTGTCGAACAGTTGGCATACATCCAGTCCATACCGTTTTCTGCCACCAGTGGCATCAGGGACTGCGTCAACTCTTCAACGGTTTCGTTGAACGCTTCAGACGGTGTGTGGCCTTTGGAGCGCAGCACCTCGTATTGCGCAGCGAAGATTCCCTGGATGGCGCCCATCAGCGTACCGCGTTCGCCGGTCAGGTCACTGTAAACTTCTTTTTTGAAATCGGTTTCGAACAGGTAGCCGCTACCGATGGCGATACCCAGTGCCACCACTCTTTCCCAGGCACGGCCTGTTGCGTCCTGGAAGATAGCGTAGCTGCTGTTCAGGCCACGACCCTGGAGGAACATCCTGCGCAGCGATGTACCCGAACCTTTCGGTGCTACCAGGAACACATCGACATCTTTTGGCGGAACGATACCCGTCTGGTCGTTGTAGGTAATACCAAAACCGTGAGAGAAATAGAGGGCTTTACCCGGCGTCAAATGTTTTTTCACGGTTGGCCACAGGGCAATTTGTGCGGCATCGCTCAACAAATAGCAAATGATGGTGCCTCTTTCTAGGGCCTCCTCGATTTCAAAAAGCGTTTCGCCGGGAACAAAACCGTCTTTCACCGCTTTATCCCACGATTTGGAATTTTTGCGCTGACCCACGATCACATTGATGCCGTTTTCTTTCTGGTTCAATGCCTGGCCGGGACCCTGTACGCCGTAACCGATCACGGCAACGACTTCGTTTTGTAAAACCTGCTGTGCTTTTGAAAGAGGAAACTCCTCACGAGTGACGACGTTTTCTTCCACACCACCGAAATTTAATTTTGCCATTGTTATTGTTTTTGTTGATGATGAATTGAGTTTATTCGCTCTCCGCTATTTGCCGTCGGCTTTCAGCAGGAGAGCATCCTGTTTATTTGTGTTATTTATCTGTTTTTTGATCGCCGATTGCTGATCTCCGACAGCTACATATCAAAGACTTCCTCCTGCTTGTTCAGGTATTCGTTTGCCACGACTTCCACCGACGGATTGAGTTCTTCAAACTCTTTCAATTTTTCGTGGAAGCCATTGCTTTCCTTGATGATGGCAACCCTGGCGCTGCGAACAAATTCGATCAGGCCATAGGGCTCCAAAACTTTAATCAGTTTGTCTGTTTCCTCCCGGTGCCCGGTTGTTTCAAAGACCGTATAATCTTTCCGGATCACGACGGCCCTTGCGCCAAATTCACGCAGCAGCCTTTCCACCTTTACCTTCTCCGCAATTTCATCGGTGGGCACTTTGTACAGTGCCAGTTCCTGCCACACGATCTCGTCGCCGGTATTGTAATACGCTTTCAAAACATCCACCTGCTTTTCAATCTGGCGCACCAGTTTGCGCACCACTTCTTCGGTTTCGTTCATCACGATCGTGAAGCGATGAATGCCGTCGATCTCGGAAGGAGAACTGTTCATGCTTTCGATGTTGATCTTGCGGCGGGAAAAAATGATCGCGATACGATTCAACAAACCGATCTGATTTTCCGTATATACCGTAATGGTAAATTCCTGTTTGTTCATGGCCGTTTATTTAAGACGTATTTCACTAACACTGGTGCCCGCTTCCACCATCGGGAACACGTTGTTTTCTTTGCCTACCATCACTTCGAGCAGGTAAGAGCCGTCGTGCTCCAGCATGGCTTTCAGGGCATCCCGCAAGCCGGCTCTGTCGGCAACACGCTGTCCTTCGATGCGGTAGCCTTTTGCGACCAGCACAAAATCGGGGCTGGTAATATCAACAAAGGAATAGCGCTTGCTATGGAACAGTTCCTGCCACTGGCGTACCATGCCAAGGAAGGAGTTGTTCAGGATGAGCAGCTTTACATTGATGCCGGTTTGCATAATGGTGCCCAGTTCCTGGATTGTCATCTGGAAACCACCGTCACCGATAATAGCCACCACAGTTCTATCCGGTGCACCAAACTTGGCACCGATAGCGGCGGGTAATGCAAAGCCCATTGTTCCCAGGCCACCCGATGTAATATTGCTTTTTGATTGGATAAACTTTGCATAGCGACAGGTCACCATCTGGTGCTGCCCCACATCGGTTACCAGCACCGCCTCACCGTTGGTCAGTTCATTCAGAACTTTGATGACTTCGCCCATCGTCAGTTCATCGCCCGTCGGATTCAGTTCCTTGTAAATACAAGCATCAATTTCTTCCTGCTCCAATTCTTTGAATCGTTGAATCCACGCGGCGTGATTGCGGAATTGCACCAGTTCTGTTAACAGGGGAAGCGTTTCCTTGCAATCGCCCCAAACCGGAACCGTTGTTTTTACATTCTTATCAATTTCAGCCGGGTCAATGTCAAGGTGGATCACCTTCGCCTGCCGTGCGTATTTATCCAAACGGCCGGTTACGCGGTCATCGAAACGCATGCCCACGGCGATCAATACATCGCAGTCGTTGGTAAGCACATTGGGCGCATAGTTGCCGTGCATGCCCAGCATCCCCACGTTCAGCGGGTGATTCGAAGGCAGGGCGCTTAAACCCATAATGGTCCACGCAGTCGGTATGCCGGCTTTTTCAATGAAGGCCTTGAATTCTTTTTCGGCCTTGCCCAAAATCACGCCTTGTCCAAAGATGACAAATGGCTTTTTGGCTTCGTTGATCAGTTGCGCCGCCTGCTCAATATATTCTTTGCGAACGATTGGCTTTGGCCGGTAGCTGCGAATGAAGTTGCACTTCTCGTAGCCGCTATAATCAAATTTTTGCACCTGCGCATTCTTCGTAATATCGATCAACACGGGGCCGGGACGGCCGCTGTTGGCAATGAAAAACGCTTTTGCTAGAACAGCCGGAATTTCGTTGGCATCCGTTACCTGGTAATTCCATTTAGTGCAAGGAGTAGTGATGTTGATGATATCCGTTTCCTGGAAGGCATCAGTCCCCAGCAAATGCGCAAACACCTGGCCGGTGATGCAGACCAAAGGCGTACTGTCGATCAACGCATCGGCGAGACCGGTGACCAGGTTCGTGGCGCCGGGACCACTGGTAGCAAACACGACACCCGTACGACCCGACGTTCTCGCATACCCTTGTGCTGCATGGATCGCTCCCTGCTCGTGGCGGACGAGAATGTGTTCCAGGTTTTGCTGGTAGTCGTACAACGCATCGTAAATCGGCATGATGGCGCCACCGGGGTAACCAAAAATGGTCTCCACTCCTTCTTCAACAAAGGCACGCATTACGGCTTCGGAACCGCTAATGCTTTCAGTCTTCGTCAGTAACGCATCCTTCTGCGGCTGTTTTAACGTGTCTTGCATATTTAAATAGAATTCCTTTAGTTGCTTTTAATTCGGGTTGTCTCCAGGCCTTCCGGCGCTGTGCAATCTCTTCGTCCGGAACGTTCAGGGTGATGGTGTTATTGGTGGCATCCAGCTCGATGATGTCATTGTCTTTCACCAGGGCAATGGTGCCGCCATCGTAGGCTTCGGGTGTGATGTGTCCCACCACAAAACCATGCGTACCGCCACTGAAACGACCGTCGGTGATCAGCGCAACGGATTTGCCTAAACCGGCGCCAATGATGGCAGACGTTGGCTTCAGCATTTCGGGCATGCCCGGGCCGCCTTTCGGACCGACGTATCGTATCACCACCACGTCACCCGGCTTGATCTTCCCGGAGTTGATGCCGGCGATCAGTTCATGCTCGCCATCGAAAACCCGTGCGGGGCCTTCGAAGCGTTCGCCTTCTTTGCCGCTGATCTTGGCCACGCTTCCGCCTTCAGCCAGGTTGCCATAAAGGATCTGCAGATGACCTGTTTTCTTAACCGGGGACGAAACCGGCTGAACAATCGGCTGTTTTTCAAAATCCAGCGAAGGCACATCGGCCAGGTTTTCGGCAACCGTTTTACCGGTTACAGTCAAACAATCGCCGTGCAAAAAGCCTTGCTCCAACAGGTATTTCATCACTATAGGAACACCGCCGTACTGGTGCAGGTCCTGCATTAAATATTTGCCGCTCGGTTTAAAATCGGCCAACACAGGAACACGGTTGCTGATGGCCTGGAAGTCATCCTGTGTCAGGTCAACATCCACGCTTTTCGCCATGGCGATCAGGTGCAGCACCGCGTTGGTAGACCCGCCCAAAACCATGATGACCGTGATGGCATTTTCAAATGCCTTGCGGGTCATGATATCTTTTGGCTTGATGTCTTTTTCCAACAGGTTGCGGATCGCTTTTCCGGCGGCCAGGCATTCCTCTTTTTTCTCCGGGCTGATGGCCGGGTTGGAAGACGAATACGGAAGGCTCATGCCCAAGGCTTCAATCGCAGCGGCCATCGTGTTGGCAGTGTACATGCCGCCACAGGCGCCGGCACCGGGACAGGACGCTTTTACCACGCAACGGAAATCTTCTTCCGTGATCTTGCCGGCAATCTTTTGCCCGAGTGCTTCAAAGGCAGACACGATATTCAGGTCCTGGCCGTTGTAATGGCCCGGTGCAATCGTTCCGCCGTACACCATAATGGAAGGCCGGTTAAGACGTCCCATGGCGATGAGCGAGCCCGGCATATTTTTATCGCAACCCGGCAGCGCAATCAGGCCATCGTAGTATTGGGCACCGCAAACGGCTTCGATCGAGTCGGCAATGATGTCGCGGCTCACGAGAGAGTAGCGCATGCCATCCGTTCCGTTGCTCATGCCATCGCTTACACCAATGGTGTTAAAGATCAGGCCTACCAGGTCGCTGTCCCACACGCCTTGTTTGACAAGCTTTGCCAAATCGTTCAGGTGCATGTTGCAGGTGTTGCCATCGTAGCCCATGCTGGCGATGCCAACCTGCGCTTTTTCCAGGTCTTCATCCGTCAGGCCAATGCCGTAAAGCATGGCCTGGGCCGCAGGCTGTGTTTCATCCTGCGTAAGGGTCTTGCTATATTTATTCAGTTCACTCATGCGACTTTCAAAACAGTGTTGTATTCTTTTTCCAGTACAAGATTTTTGTAGGCTTTCTGGATCCGTGCGCCCAGGGTTTCGCTCCAGGGTTTTGTAAAGGCAACGTCATCGAGGGATTGAATACCGATTACTTCGGCTGCCGTACCGCACATGAACGAACCGTCGGCTCCCTTCACTTCTTCGGGTTTGATTTGCCGCTGAACAACCTCGATACCCAGGTCGTTGCAGATGTCCAAAACAGTGGCGCGGGTAATGCCGGGAAGAATGCTGCCCAGTTGCGGTGTGTGCAACACGCCGTCAACCTCAAAGAAAATATTGGCACCGGGGCCTTCGGCGACAAAGCCATTTACATCAAGCAAAAGCGCTTCATCAAACCCTTTGTCTTTAGCTTCCTGCGTGGCCATGATGGAATTAATGTAGTGGCCGGAAACTTTTGCTTCTACCTTAAAGCAGGCCGGTGTAATGCGGCGGTAAGAAGAGGTCGTCAATCGCAGCAACTTCTCTCCCAGGTAAGCACCCCACTCCCACGCACAGATCAAAAGCTGCGCTTCTCTACCTTTTGTGAGCTGCATGTTGGGCGTGCAGGTCACCAGCGGACGGATATACGCGTCGCTGAGATTGTTGCGCCGCAGTACTTCGTACGAAATATCGATCAGTTCCTGGTTGTTGAAGGTGTAAGGGATCCCAATACTTTCACAGGAGAATTGCATCCGGTTGAAGTGTTCCTTCGCCTTAAAAATTTTTGTTCCGTTGTGGGTGGTATAGGACCGGATTCCTTCAAATACGGCGTAGCCGTAATGCAACGACTGATCGTAAACGTTGCCTTTTGCTTCGGTGGCTTTTACAAACTCGCCATTGTAATAAACAATCGTGTCTTCGTTGTAGTACATAGGTTTCTTTTTAATTCGTGGAACGAATATGTTCAAAGCAAGCAACCGTTAGCAAGAAAAGCAGCAATGTCAGCGTCCCTTAAATCAGCGTTGATTTTCGCAGTTCAACGTTCAACTGATTGATATCATTCGGAACCCGTCCGGCAACATAATCGCTGATCAAATCCCCCACCGTGGACGTGAAGTAATAATTGATCGGGTCAATGTCTTTGGTAACGAATTTGGAGTCGAGTGCCCACTTCACAGCATTGCGCACCGACGTTGCTTCTTCATAGAGATTGAAATAATCGAGCAGCATCGCAGCGGACAGGATCGAGCCAACTGGGTTGGCGATATCCTTGCCGGCGGCCTGCGGGTAAGAACCGTGAATGGGTTCAAACATGGCGGTATGCGTGCCCACTGAGGCCGATGGTAACATGCCGAGCGAACCGCTGATCACACTGGCTTCATCAGAGATAATGTCACCAAACATATTTTCGGTGAGCATCACGTCAAACTGTTTCGGGTTCACGATGATTTGCATGGCCGCGTTGTCCACGAACAGGAAATCAACCGCAACATCCGCATACGATGGCGCTACGTCCTGCACCACTTTGCGCCACAGCCTGGAGGTTTCCAGGACGTTGGCTTTATCGACCAGTGTTAATTTTTTTCTCCTTTGCTGCGCTGCCTGGAAGGCCAGGTGTGCAATGCGTTCGATTTCGGAACGGTTGTAAGCACACAGGTCTGAAGCTTCCGAACCATCCGCACTCAATTCTTTTTTACCGAAATAGATACCACCCGTTAATTCGCGGTAGATGACGAAGTCCACGTCCTCAAGGCGATCCTGCTTCAGTGGCGAAAGGTGGTGAAGACTGGGATAGGTATTGACCGGGCGAATATTGGCAAAGAGCTGAAGTGACTTGCGCAATTTCAACAGGCCCTGTTCGGGACGAACCTTCGCCGTGGGATCATTGTCGTATTTGGGATGACCGATGGCGCCGAAAAGAATGGCATCGCTTTGCCCGCAGAGCTCCAGGGTGGCATCAGGCAACGGGTTGCCGGTTTTGTCAATGGCGTCGGCACCCATCAGGCCATGGCTGTAGTGGAACTTGTGGCCAAACCGCTCACCAACGGCGTCGAGCACTTTGATAGCCTGGGCCGTGACTTCTGGTCCAATCCCATCACCATTGATCACTGCGATCTTCAGCCCCCCCGCATCCCCACGGGGAGAGTGGCCGGGCTGCGAAGCCCCGCTTTGTGATGAAGTGCTATGGTGATTAGCGTCCTGCATTTATTGGGTTTATGCGTTAGCTACTCCCTTCGTTAGAGGTGCAGTGGCTTACGCTACTTCTGTTTGTGGTTGATATTCGTTTGCCATCTGTAAAAGATCTTCGTCCTTTACTTCTTTTTTCACATCAGCCACCTGTAAAAATGACTGGTACAACGCATCCACGTCATTGCGGTTAAACTGGAAGCCCAGTTTTTGCAGGCGGTAGGCCAATGCGCTGCGGCCGCTTCTTGCCGTCAGCACGATCTTGCTTTGCTCCGCCCCCACTTCTTCGGGATTGATGATTTCGTACGTCAGTGCATCTTTCAAAAAACCATCCTGGTGGATGCCCGAGGAATGCGAGAAGGCATTGGCGCCGACAATGGCTTTGTTGGGCTGCACCGGCATACGCATGGTATCGGCAACCAGGCGGCTGATCGGGTTCAGCAATTGCGCATTGACGTTCGTATGCAAATCCAGGTGCTTGTGCTGCTTCAGGATCATCACCACTTCTTCAAGCGAGGTGTTGCCTGCTCTTTCGCCCAGGCCGTTAATGGTGCACTCGATCTGGCGGGCACCCGCGATGACGCCGGCAATGGAGTTGGCGGTGGCCAGGCCCAGGTCATTGTGACAATGGCAGGAGATCACCGCTTTATCGATGTTGGAAACGTTGTTTTTTAAAAAAGCGATCTTTTCGCCGTATTGGCCAGGCAGGCAGTATCCGGTCGTATCCGGGATGTTCACAGTGGTGGCCCCCGCAGCAATCACCGCTTCCACCACCTTTGCCAGGTATTCATTGTCGGTGCGGCCGGCATCTTCGGCATAAAACTCCACGTCGTCGGTAAAATTGCGGGCCCAGGCCACGCACTGAACCGCTCTTTCCAAAATCTCTTCGCGGGTCGAATTGAACTTGCTTTTGATGTGAAAATCGGAGGTCCCGATACCGGTATGAATGCGGGGACGCTTGGCGTATTTCAGTGCCTGCGCCGCCACTTCAATGTCTTTCTTCACGGCGCGGCTGAGCGCACAGATAGTGGCTTCCCGAACGTTTTGAGAGATCTGGTTCACACTTTCGTAGTCGCCGGGACTGGAGATGGGAAAACCCGCCTCGATGATGTCGACGCCGAGGCGCTCCAGTTCAAGGGCAAGGGCAACCTTTTCTGTTGTATTCAGCTTACAACCCGGCACCTGCTCCCCGTCCCGTAGCGTCGTATCGAAAATGAATATCTTATTGTCGGCCATACGTTATCTCGGAATAAATTGTGGTAATTTCTGTTTGCGACAAAGGCAAACCGTCTTTAAAAGTACCTTAGCGCAGATGGGGCGGGAAAACAAAATAGTACCTATTTTGCATCCATGAAATAGGAAACCGTTCGCTGAAACCCTTACCCATCCAGCATTTGACCTAAAACATTATATGATGCCTAGCCGGTCGGCCGATACACTTTTCCAGCTCATTCACTCGCTTCAAAAAGGCGAAAAACGCAATTTCAAGCTCTATGTAAAGCGAAACTCCTCCAACGAAGACCTAAAGATCATCCAGTTGTTCGATGCCATCGACAAGATGCAGGAGTACGATGAAGGCGCTTTGTTGAAGAAATTACAGTTCACCAAAAAAGAGCAACTGGCCAACCGGAAAGCACACCTGTACAAACAGATCCTCGCCAGCCTTCGCCTGCTGGAAAGCAACAACAACATCGACATCCAGCTTCACGAACAGCTTGATTATGCCCGGATCCTTTACAACAAAGGCCTTTACCTGCAAAGCCTGAAGGCCCTGGAAAAGACAAAGGAGAATGCACGGGCCCGCCACCAGGACAGCTTCCTGCTCCAGGCAATTTTCCTGGAAAAGAAAATCGAAGCCCTCCATATCACCCGCAGCCTCAAGGACAGGGCCAGGCAACTGGCCGAAGAGTCAAGCGGGCTAATGGATGAACTGGCGCTGACCAATCATCTTTCCAACCTGGCGCTTGAACTCTATGGCTGGTACATCAATCACGGCCATGTGCGCAACCCGGCCGACGAAGACGCTCTCAATCTTTTTTTCCAGCACAGCGTGCCGCACGAACCCTCCAGCCTCAAGGGCTTTTACCAGAAGCTTTACCTCTACCAGAGTTATTGCTGGTATGCCTTTATTCGTCTCGACTACCTGATGTACTACCGTTACACCCAGAAGTGGGTGGATGTTTTTCACGAAGAGCCATCCATGATCCAGGTGGAAACCGGGCACTACATCCGGGGCATGCACAACCTGATCAGCGCCCATTTTGATTTGCGCAATTACGAAAAATTCGAAAAAACACTGCAAACCTTTGAAAAGTTTGCGCAAAACGATTTTGTCAAAAACAGCGAGAACAATTCGATCCAGGTCTTTGTGTACCTGTATACGGCGGAAATCAACCGGCATTTCATGCAGGGCACTTTCGACGAAGGGCTGAAGATCGTTCCGCACATTACCGAAAAACTCAAAGAATACTCGCTTTACCTCGACACGCACCGGGTGCTGGTGTTCTATTACAAGATTGCATCTCTCTACTTCGGCAGCGGCGATTACGACAATACCGTGACCTTTCTTACGAAGATCATCAACTGGAAACTCAATCTCCGCAACGACCTGCAATGCTATGCCCGTCTTCTGCACCTGATTGCGCACTACGAACTGGGCAATTACGACCTGCTGGAATACCTCACCAAATCAGTGTACCGCTTTATGGCCAAAATGGAGAACTTGAGCCTGGTGGAAGAAGAGATTTTCCAGTTTTTGCGCAAGGCCTTCAATCTCTCCCCAAGGGAACTGAAACCGGAGTTTGAAAAACTCCTCGCCAAGCTGAAACAGATCGAGAACAACAAATTCGAAAGCCGGGCCTTTGCCTACCTGGATATTATTTCCTGGCTCGAAAGCAAGATCAGCGGGCAAAAAGTGCAGGATGTGATCCGGGCCAAATACCTGGAAAGACGAAAAATAAAACAAAGCAAGGCAACGGAAATCCTGTAACCCACGGGCCGCTCCGCAAGGAGAGAACTTTCTTCCTCATTGCTGTAACCTATAAACAGACCACAAATTTTTCGGCGTTGGCAAAATGGAGAGAAGGCAAATACAAGGCAATCCCGTTTACGTATATGCCTTCCCTTTGCACTAGGAGCAAATCCTTAGTCGCGGCAATTCTTAACGTTTTTTAGCAAGACCTCCCTTGTGGCGGTACGATTCTTTGATCAAATAAGGGAAATTCGACCTTATGGTATTGTTTTCAACAGTTTTGTTTGTGGAGGGGAACCCGGTGGGCTACAAAGTGATGGAAGAAGAGCGAAACCGTCTGTCGCTAAACCCGGCTGAAAACCCAAACCGCGAAGTCATACCCCCTGTCATTCATGCCCAAAACGAAGGTGGCCTCTGGCGGGTGGAAGGTACCTACGACCGCGACCTGATCGACCAGGTGCTGGAAGATCTGTCCATGCAGCTTCCCACGACGTTTCAAAGTGCGGCTCTCTAATGATTTTGATATTGGGTAATAGATAGTGGATATTCGCTCTTTGAGAGCAAACCTTCAATTTCACAATATCCACTATCAAATATCCAATTATCCATTCTTCCTACCTTTCGCCCCTGATCCCAAATTCAGTTTATGAAGATTTCCTTCTGGTCGATCGGTAAAGCACACGAAGCCTATGTGAAAACCGGTGTTGACGAATTCACCAAGCGGCTTAGCAATTATTTTCCCGTGCAGTGGACGATCATTCCTGTTCCCAAAAATGCCGGCATGTTGTCGGAAGCGGATCTAAAAAAACGGGAAGGTGAAATGATCCTTGGTTTTTTAAAAGATGACGACTACCTGATTGCACTCGATGAAAGGGGCAAAGAGCTAACCTCAGAGGGACTGGCACAATTTATCCAGCAACGGGCCAATGAAAGCTCCCGCCACCTCGTGTTTTTGATTGGCGGTGCCTTTGGACTGGACGAATCGGTGCTGAAGGCGGCAAAATTGAAATGGTCGTTGTCGCCGCTTACTTTTCCCCACCAATTGGTGCGCCTGATATTAGCCGAACAAGTTTACCGGGCCTGCACTATTTTGCGCAACGAAAAATATCACCATCGTTAAACGAATCATGGATTGTTTTTCACGCCTGCCGTAATTCACTTTCCGTGTCGGGCACGTAACGAAAGATTCACGCAGGAAAAAATAGTCATTCAAAAATTTTAAACCGGTCCTTCAGCATGACACTTTCCATTACCATTATCATTGTCATCATTACTGTTCTGGTTTCACTGGGCGGCTTCACTAACCAAAAGATCATGGACGACCTGATCTTTTACCCGCCGGCGGTTTCCCGTAACAACCAGTACTACCGCTTTTTCACCTGCGGGTTGATTCATGCCGATTATGGTCACCTGATTTTTAACATGCTGGCACTTTACCTGTTTGGCAAGGAAGTGGAGGCTGGTTTTGTGAGTCTTTTCGGAACGTCCGGCCGGTATATTTACCTGTTGATGTACATAACGGCATTGCTCATTTCGCTGCTGCCGACGTATTCCCGCAACCGCAACAATTACCATTACCGCAGCCTCGGCGCTTCGGGAGCGGTAAGCGCGGTGATCTTCGCCGGCCTGATGCTGGCCCCGGAAACGGAAGTCTATATTTTCTTTATCCCTATCCCCATCCCCGGATTCATTTTTGCACCGCTTTACTTGCTGATCTCGGCCTGGATGGACCGGAAAGGCGGCACCAACATCAACCACTCGGCGCATATCTGGGGTGCCATTTACGGCCTATTGTTCATCATCATTGCCGGCAAACTGGTCGATTATAATGCCATTGAAGCTGGCTACATGCGCATTCGCTGGTACATGCAGGCTAAAGGCTGGACACACTAAGCTGCAACACCTCGCCGGTTTTGTCTGTTACTTTAAAACGATCGTCAATACGGCGGCCGACCACCCAAACAATCCGCCTGTGCGATTCAAGCACCCACACCTTTTCTTTTTCGGTTTGCGAAAGTTTTAGATCGATAAAAAAGCGGGCAAGCTTTTTCTTTTTGCGCATGCCCAGGGGATAGAAATAGTCGCCTTTTCTCCATTTGCGGAGAACAAGGGGAAAGCGGATTTGCCCTACATCCACTTGCGCAACAAGGGATGACGTATTCATTGAAAATGCTTCGATGCGAACAAATTTGAGCAGCAGTTCATAGCTGTCAAACCGCACCGCTTCGTCTTTTTTGTCTATGACGAATGTTGTCGCTGTTGTTTTCTTTGGTGCAATGATGAACCAGGCCCGGTGGCGGATGATCCGGTACGCTTCATTGGCGATGTATTTGCCCGACGGTGCCTCCGCCAGTTTGATCACCTCACCGACGAATTTTTCACCAAAACCGAAGTCTTTAATGATTTCGTAAACAAGCGATGTGTTCCGGTACTTCATCAGCTTCAGTACAGGAATATGCACCTCCTCTCCTTTCAGTTCGCAAACCTTTTTTTTCAATTCTGCCACCCGTTCTTTGTACAGGATATTGACCTGCTGCAACCGTTCCATGTTGCGCAACAGGTTCTCCTCCGCCTGCGGAAACACCTTTCTCACCTGCGGCAGCAATTCATTGCGGAAAAAATTCCGGGTGTATTTGCTGGAAGCATTGGAACTGTCTTCCACCCATTGCAGGCGGTGTTCTTTCGCAAAGGTTTCAATTTCGCTTCGCCGCAGGTGCAGCATCGGTCGCAGGCAACGGGCTTCTTTTTTTTCCTCCGGCATCCCGGTCAGGCCTTCCAGTCCCGTGCCCCGGAAAAAATTCATCAGCAGTGTTTCTATCTTGTCATCGGCATGATGGGCCAGGAGCGTCGCTGCAAAACCGTGCTCCCTGCGCAGTTCGTCAAACCAGTCGTAGCGCAGCGCTCTCGCCGCTTCCTGGACCGATACTTTCTGCGCTGCGGCAACGGCCGCCGTTTCGAACTTTGCCACGTAAACATCCACACCATAGCGGCCGGCCAGGCTCCGCACAAAGGCTTCGTCACGTTCGCTTTCCTCGCCACGCAAACCAAAATTGCAATGCGCAAGGGCAAAGGGCAACCCCGTTTCCATGGCCAACTCGCACAAAACCACGCTGTCGATACCACCACTGACAGCCAGCAGCACGTTCTTCTTATCCGGAAGAAGATGGAATTTGCGAAGGCTGTCCTGAAACACGTGTAAACAATCCATGTAAAAGAATGCTTTTGTAAGTTTTGCCTCATGCAATGGCAAGGGCTTCGCGATGGCAAGTCCTCCACCGGGGGATTTGAGGAGGCTGCTAGTAAATCAAATCTTCATAGGCGGCCTGCAGTTCACTATAGGCATGCCTGTCGCCAAGTTTTTTGGCCACCTGCAGCCCATTTTCATAAACGGCAATAGCGCTTTCCTTGTCGCCCTGCCGCTCCAGGAGCTTTGCCAAATGATAATAACTTCCCACGTAGTCCGGCTCCCGGGCCAGCAATGCCTCCCACTGCGCTTTTGCGGATTTGTCGTCGTTCAACTTGACATATTCCAGCGCCAATGCGTGCTGCACAAAACTGTCGGCCGGGTTCTGCGACAGGAAGGCTTTTAATTTTTCTATTCGTTCCATTGTTGACGGCTGCATTTCGGGATTGGTTTGCGGTTATATTTGCAAACAAGATTTTGGTAGTTGCTTATGCAACTAATCATTTCCCAAATTAAATTAGCTGTATGAAAATTTTGGTGTGTATAAGCAAAACACCTGATACCACGGCAAAAATAGCCTTCACCGATAACAACACGAAATTCGCTGAAGCAGGTGTACAATGGATCATCAATCCCTACGACGAATGGTATGCGCTGGTACGTGCCATTGAACTGAAAGAAGCCGACCCCTCCACAGTTATTCACCTGGTGACGGTTGGCGGCACCGATGCAGAGCCTATCATCCGCAAGGCATTGGCCCTTGGCGGCGATGAGGCCATCCGCATCAACACGCAACCCCTCGAAAGTTACCAGGTAGCTGCCGAAATTGCCGCAGTGGCCAAAGACTACGACCTCATTCTCGTGGGCAAGGAAACCATCGACTACAACGGCGGCGCCGTTGGCGGTATGCTGGCTGAGCTGCTCGACCTTCCCTTTGTTGCCAATGCCACCAACTTTCAACTTGCCGGCACCACGGCTACCATCAAACGTGAAATCGAAGGCGGCGAAGAAACCATCGAATGCCCCCTGCCGGTGGTGGTGAGTTGCCAGAAAGGTGTGGCCGAAGCCCGCATTCCCAACATGCGTGGAATCATGGCGGCCCGCACCAAACCGCTGAAAGTAGTGGAACCGGCAGCAACAGAACCTCTCACCGAATACCGGAAATTCCAGTTACCGCCCGCCAAGGCCGGCGTAAAACTCGTTTCTCCCGATAACGTGGACGAGTTGGTGCGCCTGCTGCACGAAGAAGCAAGAGCCATTTAACCCCTGTCCCCCTGAAGGGGAGACTTAGGCCAAAGTGACCTTCCTTACTTCAACCAGCTCTTTTCAATAACATAGATTTTTGTGAGACCAGCAGAAGGATACCGATTGAACTTTCGTTGCGTCGCACACTTGTACGTTCAGAACATTATTGAACAGGAAAGATTTTGAGCTTGCGGGCTCCAACCCCAAACTCCAAACCCCAAACCCCAAACTAAATGAGCGTTTTAATCTTTGTCGACCAGCTCGACGGACACATAAAAAAAGCTTCCCATGAAGCGCTTACATACGGCGCCAAAATCGCCGAACAAATTGGTGAAACTGCCGAAGCCGTGGTTCTTGGCAACACCAACGAAGACCTGGCCAGCCTGGGTCAGCACGGCGTAAAAAAAGTCCATCATGTGCAGGCGGAAGGTCTCAACCAGTTCGACAGCCAGGTGTACACAAAAGTGCTGGTGCAGGTCGCAGAGCAAACAGGGGCCAAAGTGATCATCTTTTCTAATAATTCCAGCGGTAAAGCCCTGGCTCCCCGTGTAGCTGTTCGGCTGAAGGCTGGCCTGGTGGCTGGTGCTACGGCCTTGCCCGATACCAGTAACGGCTTTGTGGTTCGTAAAAACGTTTTCTCCGGCAAGGCCATTGCCAACGTTGCTATCAAAAGCGAGATCAAAGTCATTTCCCTTAACGTAAATGCCTTTACCATTTCGCAGGGCGAAGGCACGGCTGAAGTGGTTCCTTTCAATGCCACTGTGGATACGGCCAAAACAAACGTGACAGGCACGTCCAAAACCAGCGGCAAAGTTGCCCTCACCGAAGCCGACATTGTGGTCAGTGCCGGCCGTGGCCTGAAAGGTCCGGAAAACTGGGGCATGGTGGAAGAACTCGCCGACACGCTAGGCGCAGCTCTTGCCTGCAGCCGCCCGGTTGCCGATGCGCACTGGCGTCCGCACAACGAGCACGTCGGGCAAACCGGTATTGCCGTTGCGCCGAATCTTTACATTGCTATCGGCATCAGCGGAGCCATTCAGCACCTGGCAGGCGTGAACCGCAGTAAAACCATCGTGGTGATCAACAAAGACGCCGAAGCACCATTTTTCAAGGCAGCCGATTACGGCATTGTGGGTGATGCGTTCGACGTTGTGCCCAAACTGACAGCCGCTGTGCAAAAACTGAAAGGAAAATAAACGCATATCTTTTTCAAAAAGCCGGATGAACAAGTTCATCCGGCTTTTTTTGTTTAGACGAAACCAGCTTTTTCTCATCCTTCAGATCAAAAGAGTCTGGTTTTCCACAAGTGTCGCTTTTCATCTTTTCCATTTCCTGCAAATCGCCACAGGATTGAGAGTAATTGGAACTCAAATTGCATCTGTTTAGCATTTCCTGCTTAATTTTGACCAAATTGGACACGTAGTAAAGCTTGTATGAAAAAAATCGAACTGGAAATTGTGGCGCTGTCGCATAGCATCACGCAAACACATTCTTATGCGGTAGTGCTGGGCGAAGTCAACGGATTAAGGAGATTACCCATTGTAATCGGCGGTTTTGAAGCGCAAGCAATTGCCGTAGCCCTCGAAAAAATGCAACCCAGCCGTCCCCTGACGCACGACCTGATGAAGAATTTCATGAACGCTTTCAACATCGAGCTTCACGAAGTGATCATCTCCGACCTGCAGGAAGGAATTTTTTATTCCAAGCTGATTTGCTCTTCTGACAACGATACGATTGAGATCGACAGCCGCACCTCTGATGCCCTGGCATTGGCCGTTCGCTTTGGCTGCCCAGTTTATACCTACGAGCACATCCTGGAAAGCGCCGGCATCCTGATGGAAGACACAGGCGCCAGCGGCAAAAAGAAGAAAACCTCCTCGGTCACAACAACCGAAGAACACGGTGGAAAAGACGACCTGAAAAGCCTTTCACTCGAGGAACTGAATACGCTTCTCAACGAAGTACTGGAACAGGAAGATTATATCCGCGCCATTGCCATCAGGGATGAAATCAATGCCCGGAAGAAAGGAAAGTGAGTTTGGGGTTGAAGTCCGGAGTTTGGAGTTCTTCAGGCGCAGGTCTCAAAACACCAGCAATATTCCTTCGGGAGCGAATAGTACCTTATCACATCAACCCCAAACACCAAACCCCAGACTCCCAACTTGATTCTTTTTCCCAACTGCAAAATCAATCTCGGCCTTCACATTCTTCGCAAGCGGGAAGACGGGTTTCATGACCTGGAAACTGTTTTTTATCCCCTTCCACTGATGGATGCGCTGGAAATCATTCTCCCCCCGTCCCCCGTATCAGACCTCGCATTTACTGCCTCCGGACTGAAGGTGGAGGGAACCATTTCCGACAACATTTGCATCAAAGCTTATCACTTGCTGAAGAACGATTTTCCGCAGTTGACACCTATCGCCATGCACCTGCACAAAACCATCCCGATGGGTGCCGGCCTGGGTGGTGGCAGCGCCGATGGTGCCTTTGCCCTCGTCCTGCTCAACAAGAAGTTCAACCTGGGGCTTGCAAAGGAGCAGCTCATTCAGTACGCCCTGCAACTGGGAAGCGATTGCCCTTTCTTCATCAACAACACACCCTGCTTTGCAACCGGCCGGGGCGAAGTGATGAAACCCATCGAACTGGATTTATCCGGTTACCAGTTCGCCGTTGTCAATCCGGGGATCCATGTCAACACGGGTTGGGCCTTCTCGCAGGTCAGTCCTTCCGCCAACCGCCCCTCTCTTCGGGACATGATCCGGCGCCCGGTGGAAGAATGGAAAGACAGGCTGGTGAACGATTTTGAAGCACCGGTCGGCAGGCAACACCCTGAAATACCGGCGATCAAAAAAATGCTCTATGAACAAGGTGCCAGCTATGCAGCGATGACAGGCAGCGGCTCCACGGTGTACGGTATTTTTCCCCGAACAGTCACTCTCCACCTGCCCTTCCCGGCTCATTATTTTGTGAAAATTATATAGCTGCAAAACCGATTGGAGCCAAGGCTGTACTTTTGCCGCCTGATGGAGATCTACAAAGACTTTTCGTTTGATTCAGCGCATTTTCTCCCGCATGTTCCCGACGGGCACAAGTGCAAGAACATGCACGGTCATACGTACAAACTGCGTGTATTTGTGAAAGGCCAGCCGCACCCGCACCTGGGCTGGGTCATGGATTTTAAAGAACTCAAAGACATTGTCAATCCCATTATCGATCAACTGGACCACAAACTGATCAACGAGATTGACGGCCTGCAAAACCCGACAGCCGAAAACATTACGGTCTGGATCTGGAACAAGATCAAACCGCTACTTACCAACCTTAGCAAAGTGGAGTTGTACGAAACGCCAACAACCGGTGTGATTTATTCTGGAGAATAATCGGCGAGAGGCTAAGACCTCCGGGGTTTTGAAAACCTCGAAGGTCTTAGCCTATTGAAAAGTGTTGAACGTCCCTCGTCCTTACGGACTTTTCATTAAGCCCCAGGCCTCCTGCCGAACCTATGGCTGCTCCCGTTCAGCCAGCAAATCGTTCAGGTCCAGGACTTCTGTTACCATCTGCAGGTTTCCCGCTTCGTCGAAGGGCCACTGCTCCTTTGGCCGGTCCCAGTAAAGTTCAACACCGTTGTTATCCGGATCGTTCAGGTAAAGCGCCTGCGACACACCATGATCGGAGGCGCCGGTGAGTGGGTAAGAAGCATCAAGCAATCGCCCCAGCACGTCTGCAAGGTCTTTCCGCGCAGGATACAAAATGGCGGTGTGAAACAACCCAGCCGACTGCACCGGCGCCGGAGGGGCTCCCTTGCTGTACCAGGTGTTCAGCCCGATGTGATGATGATAACCACCGGCCGACAAAAAGACCGCAGATTTTCCATACCACTGCGTCACTTCAAAACCAAGCAGGTCCCGGTAAAATCCAAGTGCCCTTTCAATGTCTGCAACTTTTAAATGCACATGACCGATCCGCGTTGCGGGTGGAATTGTATACGACATATTGCTTAGATTTGTTTCTCGAAAATGAATACCGTGGTAACCATATTTCTTTCGCAAAACTTAGACCTGCTCAACCACTAAAGGCCGGTGCCCGCTTGCCTGTTTCGAAACCGGTTCATCCTTTCCTGTTCATTTTTTTAAACTTCCCGTTTATGCAAACGACACACGTTGCCCGCGACACGAAATACTATCTCGACCTTGAAGAAAGATACGGCGCCCATAATTATCATCCACTCCCTGTTGTTCTCCACCGCGGCGAAGGCGTGTATTTATGGGATGTGGAAGGGAACCGCTACTACGATTTTCTGAGCGGCTATTCCGCTGTCAACCAGGGGCACTGTCACCCCAAAATCGCGGAAGCCCTGGTCGCCCAGGCGAGCACCCTGACCCTGACAAGCCGCGCCTTTCACAGCGACCTTTTGGGCGAATATGCCCAATACATGACCAGCCTGTTTGGCTACGATAAACTCTTGCCCATGAACGCGGGTGCCGAAGCCGTGGAAACGGCCATTAAGCTGGCCCGCAAATGGGCATACGAAGTGAAGAATATCGCGGAGAATGAAGCGAAGATCATCGTGTGCGAAGGCAATTTTCATGGCCGCACATCCACCATTATTTCGTTTAGCACCGATCCCAGTGCAAAGAATCATTTTGGCCCTTATACGCCTGGCTTTATCACCATACCGTACAATGATCTTGATGCATTGAAAGCAGCACTGAAAGACCCGACCGTTGCCGGTTTTTTGGTAGAACCGATCCAGGGCGAAGCCGGCGTGGTGGTTCCGGACGATGGCTATTTGCACACGGCATTTACGCTTTGCCGGCAGGCCAATGTGCTCTTCATCGCGGATGAAATTCAAACTGGATTGGGCCGTACAGGGAAAATGCTGGCTTGCGATCACGAGGACGTTCGTCCCGACCTGCTGATTCTCGGAAAAGCACTGAGCGGAGGCTTTTTACCGGTCAGCGCGGTACTTGCCGATGATGCCGTGATGCTAACCATCCGACCGGGAGAACACGGATCGACCTATGGCGGTAACCCGCTTGCCTGCAAGGTGGCCATTGCTTCTCTTCAGGTTATCCAGGACGAAGACCTCGCCAGGAACGCCGCGGAACTGGGCAGCTATTTCCGCGAAAAGCTAACCGCACTCCGCTCCCCTTTCATCCAGGCGGTCAGGGGCAAGGGACTGCTCAATGCGATTGTCATTGCACA
Organism: Flavisolibacter nicotianae; assembly: GCF_003628535.1. GTDB lineage: Bacteria > Bacteroidota > Bacteroidia > Chitinophagales > Chitinophagaceae > Flavisolibacter > Flavisolibacter nicotianae. Next base: position 470,997 of record NZ_RBCI01000003.1, on the reverse strand, counting down.
TGCCAACAAGGAAGCCGCGTGGGATCTTTGTCTTGCGCTCAAGGAAAATGGCCTTCTGGCAAAACCAACCCACGGCGACAAGATTCGCCTGGCACCGCCGCTGGTGATCACCCGCGAGCAGGTTGACGACTGCATCGCCATCCTTGAAAAAAGCCTTGCGGCTTTGGCCTGAGCATCTTTCAAGAACACCGAAGACGAAAAAACAGTTGAATTTCTTTCCATCGGACCATAACTTCAACGTTTGATCAACCAACCGCAAACGTCTCATGGATACACACCTGCACCACGATACACATGTTCACCATGAAGAACACCTGGAGAGTTCGGACTTTTTACGTGACGTTGTCATTGGCATGAGCGATGGACTTACCGTTCCGTTTGCATTGGCAGCAGGCTTGAGTGGTGCTGTTGACACCACGTCGATCATCGTGATTGCCGGCCTGGCCGAAATTGCCGCCGGTTCCATAGCCATGGGATTGGGTGGTTACCTGGCCGGTAAAACGGAGCAGGACCATTACAACAGCGAACTGAAACGGGAATATTACGAAGTCGACAATTTGCGTCACCGCGAAATCGAAGAAACCAAAGAGTTTTTTGCCAGCATTGGGTTAAGCGAGGACCTGCAGGAAAGAGCAACGGCAGAACTGGCGCAGGACAAAGACAAATGGGTTGACTTTATGATGAAGTATGAATTGGGTTTGGAAAGACCCGATCCAAAGCGTGCACGCAAATCAGCCTTCAACATTGGCGCTTCTTATGTGGCCGGCGGCCTGGTTCCTCTTTCTCCCTATTTCTTTGTTCATTCGCCCCTGGCGGCTCTGGAAGTGTCGGCAGGAGTTACGCTGGTTTGCCTGTTCATTTTTGGCTGGTTCAAAAGCAAAATGACGGGAATCCAACCGCTCAATGGCGCCTTCCGGGTCATGCTGATCGGCGCCTTTGCCGCCGCGGCCGCATTTGGACTCGCGAAACTGCTGGGAGGATAATAAGTTGGGAGTTAGGTGTTTGGCGTTTGGGGTTCTTCCCGGTTCTCAGTCATTTGTGCTGCGGTTTCTTCGTTTTCTTTGGCAGGCCCAACGAGGCCGGCAAAAAACAAAGCAAGTGACGAAAAAAACAGCAGGTAAATACCCGTTCTTCGCACCGGGCATTCGCCCATCTGGCACATTGGAAGCACCAAAAAATTACGAAAGGCCCAGGCGGCATTCAACGCTGCAAACACCATCGCTGCACGAGTGGACCAAACCTTGTTAATGAACAAAAACAGGAGGAAGAAGCCTACCCACAAAAAATGGAAATAAGCGGGTTTGCCGTACGTGGTGCCGGCCGTGTTCAAACCCGTAATGGTAATGCCCTTCGATTCAATTGTCATCCAGGGTAAAAAGCAACTGGCAATTAAAACCGCGACGACAAGAAGGGGTAAAAGAAAGCGCATGCAAATAGTTCAATTGTGAAGCCACAAAAGTAAGCTGCGGTTATTTTGCAAAAACAGAAAAGCCCCAGGGCTGCAGCATAACGCCGTTCCCGTCTGCAAGTCCGGTTTTTTCCTGCGTAAACACATTGACATAAACACCCTGCCCCTTCGGCTGAATAAGCCGTTCCTCAGCGGAAAAATTCAACAGCACTACGACTTCACTTTCTCCGCTTTTGCGCCGGAAGGCCAGCACCCGTTGCTGTTCATCAGCGGCAATGATTTCGAGTTCGGAATCGGTAGCCAAAGCCGGGTGTTCTTTTTTGAGAGCAAACAAGGTTTTATAAAATGAATGCAGGTCGCACTGTGGCCGCCATTCGATTACATCTTTTTCAAAAAACTGCAGCCGCTTGTGATTGGGCAATTCCTGCCCGCTGTACAACAGGGGCACGCCGGGCCAGGTACAACTGAAAACGGCCAGGCAAGCAGCCATCGCGCCATATTTTTCATACTCTGTGCCGTTCCAGGTATTCTCGTCGTGGTTGGCCGTAAACCAGGCTTTCACTCCCGGTGCCTGCCGGTACTGGTCCAAAACATGCAGTAGGTCGCCAAACGACGCACTGCTTTTGTAAAAATGTTCGGCCTTGTGCATCCATCGCCAGGTATAGGCCGCATCGTACACCTGCATGTATTCGGGGTTATCCAGCGGGTCCAGCTCCCCCAGCCAAAACATCGGTTTTATTTTTTCCAGTTCGGGCCTGGCTTCCTGCCAAAAATCCAGTTCCACCCAAAACGCAAGATCGGCGCGGAAACCGTCGATGCCGGTTTCCCTGATCCAGAAGGCCATGGCCTCAATCATGGCTTTCCGCATTACGGGATTTTTAAAATCCAGTTCAATAATATCGTCCATCCCCGACGCCTTTTTAAAGTCGCCGGTGTGCTCGTCTTTCTCGTACCAGTCCGGGTGCTCCACCGTCCACCAGTGATCCCAACCGGTATGATTGGCCACCCAGTCGAGGATGACCTTGAAACCCATGTCGTGCGCCTGTTGCACCAGGTTTTTAAAATCATCGACGGTGCCAAATTCTTCGGCGACAGATGTATAATCGGAGCAGGCGTAGTAGCTGCCCATGCTGCCCTTTTTATTTTTCTGTGCAATGGGTGTGATGGGCATAAACCAAAGTGTTTCCACCCCCATATCCCGCAGCCGCGGCAGGTGTGCCGCAAAGGCCCTGATCGTCCCCTCCGCAGTGTATTGCCGCAGGTTCACTTCATATATATTCGTATGCCTGATCCAGTTTTGCATAAGGGCTAAAGATAGAGCGAAGAGACAAAGGTTGGAGGAAGAAAAAGAGACAGTCGTCAATTTTATCACCCTGGCTTCCCATACCCGTGTTCGTTCAGGATTTTCTTTTCTGGTAAACCTGGACAGACTTCAAGGGCTTTGAAAACCTGTGAGGTCTGTCCACCCGAAGAAGAAACGATGACGCAGCAACAGGGGTTTGCCACCGACTCTTAAGAATACTTTCTCGTTCCCTCTTTTTAACCTTTTCCCTCTTGGCTTACTTTTGTAGCCACATGAAAAGCTTCGATGTTCCTGTAGTTTACCGCAGCCCACTGATCTCCGCCATCAAGAAAAAGCGCAAGGAAGAAGACCGCATGAAAAAGGATTTCTCTCCCTCGCTCCTCGATTTCGGCCCGGTACGGATTTACCTGGCCCGGCACTTCGGTTTTTGCTATGGCGTGGAAAACGCCATCGACATTGCATTTCGCACCGTTGAGGAAAATCCCGGCAAACGCATTTTCCTTCTCAGTGAAATGATCCATAACCCGCAGGTCAATGCGGACCTGAAGCGCAGCGGCGTGGCATTTTTGCAGGATAATTACGGCAAGCAGATCATCCCGTTCGAAAGCCTGACGGCAGAAGACATTGTGCTGATCCCGGCGTTTGGAACGACGCTGGTCATTGAGCAAAAGCTGCGACAGATCGGCATCCAGGTAGAGAAATACAACACAACCTGTCCTTTTGTGGAAAAGGTTTGGAACCGCAGCGAAGCGATTGCAAAAAAAGCCTATACCATCATCATTCACGGCAAGCCCACACATGAAGAAACAAGGGCTACCTTTTCGCATGCGGCGGCCAATGCGCCATCGGTTGTGGTGAAAGACATGCAGCAGACCATCGAGCTGGCGAAATACATTCTCGGCGAAAAACCGGCGGAAGATTTTTATACGGAATTCCGCCACCAGTACTCCGCAGGCTTTGATGTCACAAAAGACCTGCAGCGCATCGGCGTGGTGAATCAAACTACCATGCTTGCATCGGATACGCAGGCGATCGCTGATTTTCTGCGGGAGACAATGATCCGCAAATTCAGCCTCACAGACGAGAATGTACGGGAACATTTTGCTGATACCCGCGACACGCTTTGCTATGCCACCAACGACAACCAGACAGCCGTCAGCGGCATGCTGGAAATACCGGCGGACCTGGCCATCGTTGTCGGCGGTTACAATTCATCCAACACGTCGCACCTGGTCGAATTGTGCGAAGAAAAACTCCCCACCTATTTTATCAGCAGCGAAGAAAAAATCCTGTCGGCGCAAACAATTCTCCACTATAATTTTCATACGCATGAAGAGTTGATCAGCGAAAATTACATTCCCCAAAAAGAACCGGTCAGCATCCTCATTACAAGCGGTGCCTCCTGCCCGGACGCCATCGTGGAAAATGTGATCCGCAAAGTGGTTGGCTTTTTCCCGGAAGGCAACGACGTAGATCAACTGATTGAATCCTTTGCCTGATACGGTTTCACCTGAATAAAAAAAAGACGTTACATGGTGTAACGTCTTTTTTTATTGAAAGAAGGTTGATGGCTTTGTTTAGTGAGCCATGTCGTCTTTAACGAGGACCTGCTTTCCTTTCGGCACAAACTCCTTGTTGTACAAAAGGTCGTAGTACTGTTCGGCCATGCGGTTGCTGTCGAAGCGGAACTGCACGTCACGCATCCCGTTCTTTACAATCTGGCGCCAGGTTGCATGGTCGTCGTAGTAAAGCGGCAGAATTTCTTCGTTCAGGATTTTATACAATTGATCGAGGTCGTACTGATCCTGCTCCTGCACGGTGATGTTGCTGTAATCAACCGGTGGCACCACAAAGCCATTGTTGCCATGATGCACAAACTCCGGGATCCAGCCATCGTTGGTACTGAAATTCACCGCACCGTTCATCGCCGCTGTCATGCCACTGGTGCCCGATGCCTCGCGGGGTACGCGGGGATTGTTCAACCAGCAGTCCGCAGCTTGTTTCAGACGCTTGGAGAGGGCAAGCTCGTATCCCACCACCACTGCCACATTCTTGTAGGCCTTGCTCAAATGAACCAGGTGATTGAATTCGGAAATGGCAGGATAATCAACAGGGTATGGCTTACCGCCCCAGATGATCTGGACGGGATATTTCTTGTTGTTCAGCAAGGCTTCAAAGCGCTCTTTGTCCGACGCGATCAGGCCTGCCCGTTTGTAACCGGCAAAGCGGCGTGCCCATACGATGGTGAAGACATTCGGGTCCATGATCTTTCCGGTTTGATCGGCAACGATCTCGAACGCTCTTTTCTTCATCCATTTCTTGCGGTCGTCAAACACCACATCGTCATTTTCTTCTTTGGCCCGGTACAATTGCTTGTCGGCCCAATAACGCCAGTTCTGCGCATTGGTAATGGAAAGAATCGGACAGATGCCTTCGTACTTCGCCCACATCTGGCGGGAAACCTCGCCGTGCAGTTGCGACACACCGTTGGCAATGCGGGCAAACCGCAGCGCTGCCAGCGAGTGGTTGAACTGGTCGTCAGTAATGCCGGTCAGTTGCCGTACTTCATCCACCGAGAGGCCGCAGAAATAACTCATTTTAGCACAGAGATACATATCGTGCTTTTCGTTACCGGCTTCCTCGGGTGTGTGTGTTGTGAACACCAGGCGCTTTTTCACTTCTTCGACGTTCTTTCCGAACTTCTGGTAAAGGTAAAAAGCTGCCGAAACGCCGTGTGCTTCGTTCAAGTGGTACACTTCGGGATTGAAACCGATCTGTTCCAGCAGTTTGGCGCCGCCGACACCCAGTAAAATGAACTGTGCCACTTTTGTAGACACGTTCGCATCATACAACCGGTGCGTGATGGTTTGCGAAACATAATCGTTCTCGGGAATATCGGTCGTCATCAGGAAGAGCGGAGCCGAACAGAATGTTGTCGGGGGCAGGTACATCACCTTTACCCAAACCGGGTGGTCGTGAATGGTGATCGAAAATTTAATCCCGGTATCTTCCAAAAAGCTGTAGATTTTTTCCATCCAGGTCACCTGGAGAGATTGATCCTGGTTGCGGGCCTGGTCGTAATAACCATACTTCCACAAAATACCGATGCCGACTAAATTCTGGCGTAATTCGTACGCACTGCGCAGGTGAGAGCCGGCCAAAAAGCCGAGGCCACCGCTATAGATTTTCAAAGGTTGATGGATGGCAAATTCCATCGAGAAATAAGCGACTTTTTTGGTAAAGCGTTTATCAATCGGGTATGGAACCTTATACGATGTAAAATTCATGTTTTCTCTTTTTCAAGTGCACAAAATAAAGGATTTTAAAAGTAATGTGTAGGAATTACACTATTGAGCCTGTTTCGGCCGCTTGGTGGATTTTGTCGGTTCTTTCGGTTTTTCCTCCTTTTTGCGGGTAAACTTTCCACCTAACGGGCAGTCGAGCCCACGGTAGTTGCCACATCCGCTTTCTTCATGAATGGATACTGAATTGCCGGCAAAGGTAAGGCTAAGTATACAAGGATCGCCGCCCTGCCGGTAAACCGCGGTCGTGGTGCTGGTCAGCAGAAACTCGCCTTTGAGTTCTCCTTTGCAGTCGCCCTCGCTGTTTTCTGTATGAATGTAAACCAGGATTTGGTTCGGATGACGGCCGTCGCGTACGGCCACCAGGTTTTTTTTATTCAGGTAGTAATCACCGGCTAATCTGTTTGATTTTGGAAACGTATCGAGCGGATTTACTAAAACAGCCGGGTTGTCATTCAGCAGGTCGGTCATGATTAGGCTGAAGCGCTTTTCCCTGGCATCGTACGAAAGCACTTCCTTTCCTTCGCCGGTCACTTCGCTTGCGCTGCGCTGCGTGATTGATTTGGTGATGGCGTACGACTTATCGATCAGGCTCACTTGTGAAGTGGATGCATTTTCGTCGGGTACCAAAAAAGGCAGTGTTGCACCGTAGTTGCCGGTTTTATCAAAAACAACCAGCAGGGCCGCTTTTTTGTTTCCGGAGCCAGCCTTCAGCAGGTAGTATGTTTCTTTATTCTTCTCTCCCATTTTCACCAGCGGTGTATACCGGATGCCGGACGTCTTCCCGAATATTTTTTGAAGCGTGGTGTCGGGTACCAGCGGCTTCACTTCCACAGCGGGCAGGGAAGCGGTGTCTTTGTTGTTCAGCAAGGCCGTATCGGTTAGCTGATAAGGAAGTTGGCTTGCCGCAAACCGGCCGTTCAAGGCAACAGGAGCGGCATCCGTTGTTTTTCCCGGTGTTGTTTGTTCCGGCTTCGTGTCTGTCTTCCGGTCTTTTGCGTTACACGCCCAAAGCAGGCACACCAGCAACGCCAGGCCAATCCTGTCCATACGTCTAAGTTTTGTGTAAATAAAGGAAAAAAAAAGCAGACGAGGGGTTGGCGCAGTTGTTGTCATTTTTTAGATTTGTCTAAATTTTAAATTAGATAAACTTGAATTATTCGATCAGTGAAGAAAACTACATCAAGGCCATTTATCACCTGCAGGGGGAAAGCGGCACGGTGACCACGAATGCCCTTGCCGAAAAACTGTCGACCAAAGCTGCGTCGGTTACCGACATGATGAAAAAGCTCAGTGCAAAAAAACTCCTGAACTATAAGCCCTACTACGGTTTTACCTTAAGTACGGAAGGAAAAAAAGTTGCCCTGTTCATCATCCGCCGTCACCGTCTTTGGGAGTTTTTCCTTTCGCAAAAACTGGGTTTTGACTGGGAAGAAGTTCACCAACTGGCCGAAGAGTTGGAACATGTAAGCAATAAGGTGCTGATCGACCGCCTTGATGAATTTCTTGGTTTTCCTCCCTTTGACCCGCACGGCGACCCTATCCCCGACAGCAAGGGCCGGATTGCGAGCCGCAACAACCTGCCGCTAAGTCTGTTGCCCAAAAACAAGCCGGGCATCGTGTGCCAGGTGACCAACCAGTCGGCAGAAATGCTGGAGTTGCTGAAGCACAAAAGCATCGGCATCGGAACAAAGCTAGAAGTGAGAAAACATTTCCCCTTCGACCAGTCGCTGGAACTGAAAATCAAAAAGCAAATTGTTACCATCAGTGAACAATTAGCCAAAAACATTTTTGTAACGTATGATGAGAATGCAAACTGACGCTTCGCTGAGCGAAGTGCACCAAAGCGTGGATACGACCAATCTAACCAAGCCAAAATGGCGGCGGATCCTTTCCTTTTTTGGGCCCGCTTACCTGGTAAGTGTTGGCTACATGGATCCCGGCAACTGGGCCACGGACCTGCAGGGCGGCAGCCGCTTTGGTTATGCGCTGATCTGGGTCCTGCTGATGAGCAACCTGATGGCACTCCTGCTCCAAAGCCTTTCTGCAAGGCTGGGTATCGTTCGCGGCCGCGATCTGGCGCAAGCCAACCGCGAAACCTATCCCAAAACAATCAACTTCATCCTGTACGTGCTGGCCGAAGTGGCCATTGCGGCAACCGACCTTGCCGAAGTGCTGGGAATGGCGATCGGGATTCAACTGCTTACCGGCCTGCCGTTGATCTGGGGCGTTCTTATCACGGTGTTCGACACCTTTTTGCTCCTGCTTTTGCAGCGGCTTGGCATGCGCAAGATGGAAGCCTTTATCATTGTGCTGGTGGCGATCATCGGGATTTCTTTCCTTGTGCAGATCATCCTGGCCAGGCCGGATTTTGGCGAAGTGGCCACCGGCTTTGTGCCTTCCATTCCAAACAAAGATGCCCTGTTCATTGCCATCGGGATCATCGGCGCCACGGTAATGCCGCACAATCTTTACCTGCATTCGGCACTGGTGCAAACAAGAAAGATCAAACGCGACGAACCGGGCATCCGAAGAGCGCTCAAACTAAATTTCATTGACAGCACCATCGCGCTGAATGCCGCTTTTTTTGTGAATGCCGCCATTCTCATCCTGGCAGCCGCCGTCTTTTTCAAAGCCGGCCGTTCCGATGTGGCGGAGATCAAAACAGCGCACGAATTACTCAGCGGCTTCCTGGGTACAAAACTGGCTCCCACACTTTTCGCCATTGCCCTGATTGCCGCCGGGCAAAGCAGCACGGTGACCGGCACACTGGCCGGGCAAATCGTAATGGAAGGCTACCTGCGCATCCGCATCAACCCCTGGATGCGAAGACTGCTGACCCGCCTCATTGCAATTACGCCTGCGGTGATTGTTATCCTGGTTAACGGGGAGAAAAACATTGACGACTTGCTGGTTCTAAGCCAGGTGATATTAAGCCTCCAATTGGGCTTTGCCATTATTCCGCTCATTCATTTCGTCAGCGACAAAAAAACGATGGGCATCTTCAGTATCAAGCCGTCCATCCAGATTCTTGCATGGCTGATCACAGCCGTCCTGGTTTACCTGAATATGCGGATGGTATTTGAACAGGCAAGCGACTTTTTCACGACAAACGACAGCCTGATTTGGAAAGCTGTCATCTTGCTTTCCGCACTCCTGTTTGTAGGGCTTTTGCTGACTGCCATTGTTTACCCGCTGGTCAAACACAAGCCCGTTACCACTTCAATCCAGGTGCATAAAAAAGAAGCCCCCATCGAAGCAGTATCGCTTCCCCGCTACCAGCGGGTGGCAGTTGCTCTTGACTTCAGCGAAAGGGATCAAAAGGTATTGACGCATGCCGTATCGCAGGCTGCCCCCGGCGCCACGATTATCCTGGTGCATGTAGTGGAAAGCGCACCGGCAAAAATCCTGGGTGAGCAAAGCGATGATTTCGAGACACGCGATGACCAGCAAACACTGGAGGCGTACGCAGCGCACCTCGAGCACCACCACCTCCGCACGAAGACCTGCCTGGGTTTTCGCAACCGCACACAGGAGATTGCACGCATTGTTCAGGAGTCGGGAGCCGAAATGCTCATTATCGGCGCACACGGCCACCGTGGGATGAAAGACTGGCTGTATGGCGAAACCATCGACGCGGTGCGACACCGGCTGAAGATCCCGGTTTTGATTGTGTGAAAATCACGGCGAGCCCGTCGTAAACAGGAATGGCCGCGGGCTTCGCTATTCCTCCACGACCTGGCCGTCTTCGACGATCTGTTTCAGGCGCAGGGCAAGCGTGTACACATCCGTGAGCTGGCCAGTTTTTTCAAAGCAGAAAGCTGCACCCAGTCCTTTCATTTTGCTCTCCAGTGCAGCCATACCGGATGAACACATGGCAACCGGAATATCACGAAGGGAGTCATCCATTTTTAATCGCATCAGCACCTCGCCGCCATTCATGCCGGGCATGTTGTAATCCAGTACGATCAGGGAAGGATAAAGTGAAGAATTGGGCAGGTTGTGCAAATACCGGAGAATGTCTTCCCCGCTATTGAACACTTTTACCTGGTCGGAATAGTTTAATTCTGTGAAAGCCAGATGCATTACATACCTGTCGTCTGCATCGTCCTCCACCAAAAGAATGCTGTGGCTTGTACTCATAATGCGATAGTTTCAGTCGGTAAAATACAACACAATCGGATAGTGTCGTGTTTTTACGAATAATATATTTTCTTTTTTATTCGATAGTGTCCATGATAAACAGGACGCCGTTTTTCAACTTACAGATCGTCTGTAACAAATTTTTTCCGCGTAAAAAAAAGGTAGATCGCCAGGTAAGCACCGATGCCGATCACCAGGCTGGCAACAGAGGGTGAGTCGGGATAAAAAACCTTTTTCCCAAACGGGATCGGGATGAGCACATCAGACGTCTGCAGGGGCAGGAAATAACTATAGGGCGCCAGGTGTAGCTGGAACGTCATCAGCCCGGAAATGAGCCATTCGAAAATAATTCCATACAAAATAAAAATGATGATGGCCAGGCCGCTCCGGCGAAAGAGCACCGCCAGCATCAGTGCAAAAAAGATGTAGGCCACGGCCTGCAGAAAAATGTACGCCAGGTTTTCCATGCCGCTGCTGCTAAAGGCTGTACCGGTCATCGTTCCAAAGATGTAAGCGGTAATAAAATTGAGAACAGTAATCAAAACGGCCAGAAGAACGGCTAGTAAGATTTTTACGCCAATGAATTGCTGCCGGCTCAAACCATCGATAATGTTTTGCCGGTGCGTTTTAAAATTGAATTCATTGGTCATGAGCATAATGATCATCATACCGGGGAAGTAAAGCAGCCAACTGCTCATCCATCCCACTGTTTGCCAGACCCGCGGAAAGGCATAGGCATTGCCAAACATTTGTTCGGCGCCCTTTGCCGACGCAAAGGCCTGCTTCTGTGTCGTCCAGCCAATGTAGTTGATGAGAAAAATAGACGCCAGGTAAAGAATGCAAAACACCCAGAAGGCGCGGTAATTTTTTATTTTAAGCCATTCGATTTTGAGCAAATGAAGCATCGTGATTCGTTTGTAAGGTTTAGATTATTGTTCGCTTACTTTCCCGGTGATTTCGAGGAAGGTTGTTTCAAGTGATTTGCGCTGCTGCACCAGGCGGTTCAGTACTATCCCGTTTTCAAAGCAAAGCCGGTTCAGGTCTTTGGCCGTAAACGATTTTTCGCTGACCACTCTTACGTGCCCTTCTTCCGCGAAGGCCGTGATCACGCCGGGAAGGGTTCGCACAACAACAAGGAGTTGTTCGTTGTTGTCGGAACTGATCTCGGTGGATAGTGTTTCATCGGCGTGGTACGAAAGAACGTCGGCCACAGTGCCCACCGTTTTCAGGTCCCCTTTCTGGATAATGGCCACGTGTGTACATACCTTTTCCACTTCATCGAGGATGTGGCTGGCCATGATGATCGTTTTGCCTTCTGCAGCCAGCTGGCGAATCAGGTCCCTGATCTCAGCAATTCCTACCGGGTCAAGGCCGTTGGTCGGCTCGTCAAATACCAGCACGTCGGGATTCCCCAGCAAACTGGATGCAATGGCCAGCCTTTGCTTCATTCCCAGCGAATAGGTGCTGAACTTGCTTTTGCGCCGCTGGTAAAGATTGACTTTCTTCAACACGTCATCGATCTGTTCTTCACCACGCTGCTTGATCTCGGCGGCAATGCGCAAGTTTTGTTCGCCCGAGAGGTAATGGTAAAAATTGGGAGTTTCGAGCAGGGTGCCCATGTGCCGCCGTGTCTCCGCATCCGGATTTTTCCCAAAAAATTCAAACGTGCCGGACGACGGTTTCAGCACATCCATCACGATGCCGAGAAGCGTTGTCTTTCCCGAACCATTTGGCCCGAGAATACCAAACACACTTCCCTTCGGCACATCGAACGAAACATTTTTCAGGGCCTGGATAGAACCGTAAAATTTGGTGAGACTTTTTACCGATAAAACAGCAGTCATCTGGTAGGTAGTTTTTTTGGAAGATAGTTCTTCCCGCACATTTCCATCAAGTTTTCCACGAATGGTTTGTTTGCAGGTATATTTTCCCGTTTTGTCGCGACCAAACAAATTGCATCTTTGATTGTAGAAAAGAATATGGCAACGATTACAATTACCGGCGGCACCGGGTTGGTGGGCTCGGCTCTTACAAAGAAACTGCTCGCAAAAGGGCACACCATCTTTGTCCTTACCCGCAAGGCAAGGCCTGCGGCAGGACGGGTGGTCTACAAAGAGTGGGATATTGAAAAGGGCACGATCGATCCCACAGCCATTCGTGAAGCCGACTACATCGTGCACCTGGCCGGTGCCAACGTTGCCGGCGGACGCTGGACCGAAAAACGGAAAAAAGAAATTGTCGACAGCCGGGTAAAGAGTGGTGAGTTGCTGGTAAAATCCCTGCACAATTTGCCCAACAACGTCAAGGCAGTCATCAGTGCTTCGGCCCAGGGCTGGTATGGCGAAGATCCCCGCATCCCCAACCCACGGCCCTTCGTGGAAACCGATCCGCCGGACCAAGGATTTTTGGGCAGAACCTGCAAGCTATGGGAGGATGCCATCAGCCCGGTTACCACCCTTGGAAAACGTCTCGTTATTTTCCGGCTCGGCATTGTGTTGAGCAATGAAGGTGGCGCTTACGTGGAATTCAAAAAACCGGTACAGCTGGGTGCGGCCGCCATTTTAGGTAAAGGCAACCAGGTTGTCAGCTGGATTCACATCAATGACCTCGCACGGCTTTTTACAACCGCCATTGAGGCTAACCAGTGGCAGGGCGTTTACAATGCCGTGGCGCCAAATCCTGTTTCCAACAAAGCCCTGGTAACGGAAATAGCCAGGCAACGCGGCAGGTTTTCTATCCCGTTTCACGTGCCTTCCTTTGTCTTGAAAGCAATGTTGGGCGAGATGAGTACGGAAGTATTAAAAAGCACAACCGTCAGCGCAATTAAGGCCGAAGCAAACGGTTTCACCTTCCTCTACCCCACCATCGACAAAGCAGTTGCAGCGCTTACGCACAAAGAAGACTAATCCCGAAGTGTTTTTACATAAGGGATTTCAGCCGACAGTTGAGGGACGACCGATGGCGGTGGGGACGATTGTCGCATTGAAGTCGCGGTTGGTTTCGCAGCTAACCCGCGATCAGCCCAAAAGGGGCGGCGAAAAAAAGCCGGTTGTTCCTCCTTCCCCGTGACTCCAGTGAAACACATTGGTAAACTCTCCTACAACCGCCCGTGCATTTGTAAAAGAAAGCCGGTGCAGATTCAAACCGGCGATGTCTTCCTGCCTGACCCTGCGGTGCATGGGATGCATGGTGCCACCGGTAACGCCGGCCGGCTTTGAAGGATCGTACTGGTACTGCGGATCCACCAGCGTACCCCGCGGGTACATAATTCCGGGTACACCTTTTCCGCGGATATCTAAGATTTTGGGATGATCCAGCCCTATCGTATGCCCGTATTCGTGGGCAGCCGTGGTGGAACCTTTGTATAAATTTTCAACCAGAAAATAACCGGTGTTGCATCCCAGTCCGTCCACGAAAGAAATATTGCCGTGGGCAAAATCCTCGATGCGGAAATAGTTGTTCCGGGGATCTGTGTTCTGCAATACTTCCATCTCCGTGATATCAAGCCGCAATTGCGCCGTGATCCGGAATTGGACGAGGCAGAGCTGACCGTATACCATCACGGTGGCGCGGGGTTCGTTCCAAAGCGTTTCGATCTCATCACGCATCTGTTCCGTCAGCGATGCATCGGCTGCATTGCCGTACGTGATGATATGAGACGAAAGCGCAAGCACCTTTTTCCCCGAGATCAGTTCCGCTTCACCCATTGTATTGCGTTTTAAAAAGCAGGTTAGCTCCAGAAATCAAAACAGGCGGCCAGGCTAGTTTTTTAGACGGTAAGAAATGGATTGTTGTAAAAATTAGAGCAGCGGATTTATTCCTGCTAATTGCGAACCGGCTTACCGCCCTTCAACACGCTTTGGATCCGCTCGAGGGTCTTCCGTTCGCCGCAAAGCGAAAGGAAAGCCTCTCTTTCCAAATCCAGAAGGTATTGCTCACTCACGAGGGTTGCTTCGCTCAAATCCCCGCCGCACATCACGTAAGCCAGTTTCCGGGCAACCAACGCATCGTGCTCGGTTGCATAGTTGGCCTTTTCCATCCCGTTGATCCCGGCAAGCAGAGCGCCCAGGGCTCCGCGGCCCAGTGCCCTGACATCTTTTCGTTGTACCGGCATTACGTAACCGCTGTCAGCCAATTCAATCACCGACTTCTTTGCTTCCCGTACACGACGATCCTGGTTCATCACCACTTCATCCAGCCCCTTTCGATAAATACCCAACTGGAAAGCCTCGTGTGCAGATGTGGCGACTTTCGCCGTCGCAATTGTCAGAAAGCGATTTTTCAATGTGATGGTTTCCGGTTCATCTTCGTGCATTTCGTCGGAAGCTCGCAGCACAAATTCTTTTGTACCGCCGCCGCCGGGAATTAGGCCGACACCTAATTCTACGAGGCCCGTGTAGGTTTCTGCGGCGGCGCAAACCTTGTCGCTGTGCAGGCTCATTTCGCAGGCGCCGCCCAGTGCCAGGCCGTGTGGTGCCACCACCACCGGTACGGAAGAATAACGGCAACGCATCATAGTATTTTGAAACAAACGAATGGCCATGTCCAGTTCGTCCCACTCCTGCTCAATGGCAAACATAAAGATCATCCCCACGTTGGCACCCGCACTGAAGTTGGCCCCGTCGTTGGCAATCACGAGTCCCTTGTAATCTTTTTCCGCCAGTTCGATGGCTTTGCTGATGCCGCTCAGCACATCGCCGCCCAAGGTGTTCATCTTGGTGTTCCATTGAAGTCCCAGCACCCCGTCACCAATGTCGTACACACGGCTGCTGCTATTCTTCCAGACGAGTTTGTCGGTGTAGTTGGAAAGAACAATGAATTCTCCGGTACCCGGGATGTTCTTGTAGGTTTTCGAAACAGGATCGTAAACCAGGGGCTTGCCACCTTCCACTTTGTAAAAGGTCTTGTGACCGGCTGCCAGCATTTCATCCACCCAGGGCGCCACGCTGTAACCGGCTTCTTTCATGGCCTTCGCGGTTCGTTCCACGCCCAGCACATCCCAGCTTTCGAAGGCACCGATCTCCCAGCCAAAGCCGGCTTTCATAGCGTCGTCGATGCGGTACACTTCATCGCTGATTTCCGGTATACGGTGCGAGATGTAAGAGAACAGGCCGTAATGAAAATGACGAAAAAACTCACCGGCCCTGTCCTGTCCGGCCACCAGCATTTTCAACCGCTGCCTCAGGTCATCAACGGCTTTGGCGGCATCAACGGAAGCGAACTTTGGTTTTTGCCTTGGCTTGTATTCCAGCGTTTGCAGGTCAAGCGTATAAATTTCTTTTTCGCCTTTTTCTCCTTTTCTTTTCGCAAAAAAACCCTGTCCTGTCTTATCTCCCAGCCAGTTGTTTTCAACGACCTTGTTCAGCCAGGAGGGTATTTGGAAAATGGCTTTCTGCTCATCATCGGGACAATTTTCCGCCACACCGTTGGCCACCTTTACGAGGGTATCGATGCCCACCACATCGGCCGTGCGGAAGGTTGCTGATTTGGGCCGGCCGATAAGGGGACCGGTAAGAGCATCCACTTCATCGATCGTCAGGCCCATTTTTTCCACCAACTGGAAGATGGCCATGATGCCAAACACCCCGATGCGGTTGGCAATAAAGGCCGGCGTGTCCTTGGCGAGGACAGTGGTCTTGCCAAGATACAAATCACCGTAGTGCAGCAGAAAGTCAATGACCTCCTTGTCCGTGTCGGGAGAAGGGATGATCTCCAGCAGCCGCAGGTAGCGCGGCGGGTTGAAGAAATGCGTGCCGCAAAAATGCTTTTTAAAATCGTCGCTCCTCCCCTGCAAGAGCAGGTGGATCGGGATGCCCGACGTGTTGGTCGTGATCAGCGTTCCCTTTTTGCGGAACTGCTCCACTTTTTCGTACAACGCCTGCTTGATGTCGAGGCGCTCCACCACCACTTCTATCACCCAGTCGCAGGTGGCTATGTCTTTTAAATGATCATCAAAATTGCCGGTGGTGATGCGCTTGACCACATCCCTGGTGTAAACTGGCGAGGGATTGCTTTTCATTGCCGCTTCCAGCGAACTGTTGACAATTTTATTGCGTGCGGCTTTGTCTCCACTCTCTTTTGCTTCGGCCGGAACAATGTCCAGCAGCAAGACCTGCAAGCCAATGCCTGCAAAGTGACAGGCAATGCGGGAACCCATAACGCCGCTTCCTAAAACTGCAACCTTTTTGATGACACGTTTGCTCATAGCGAAGAATAGTTAGTTAAACAACTATAAGCATGAAGATAGGGAATTAATGCGCAAAAAAGCAATAGGCGGAGAGCAATCGACAATCGGCAAAGGACAATGGACAAATGATCCTGATTTGCCTTTTTCTTATTGCATATTTCCTATTCGCTTTTTCCTTCTACCACGATTACGATCTCTCCCCTGACAGTTTTTTTCCGGAAATGATCGCACACTTCTTTGAGTGAACCACGGGCATTCTCTTCGAATAGTTTGGTGAGTTCGCGGCTGACACAGCACCTGCGTTCGGGCCCGAAGTATTGCATAAAATCTTCCAGGGTTTTCACGAGTCGCATGGGGCTTTCGTAAAAGATCATGGTGCGTTCTTCCGTAGCCAGTTGCGTCAGGAGCGTGTGCCGTCCTTTTTTCAACGGAAGAAAGCCCTCAAAAGCAAAACGGTTGGTGGCAAGGCCGCTGTTGATCAGCGCCGGTACAAAGGCCGTGGCTCCCGGTAAGCTTTCCACCCGGACGCCGTTGCGGATACATTCTCTGACCAACAAAAAAGCCGGGTCGCTGATACCCGGTGTACCGGCATCGGTAACGACAGCCATCGTTTTGCCGGCGAGCAACTGGTCGACGAGGTGCTGTAAGATTTTGTGCTCGTTGTGCTGGTGATAAGGCGAAAGCGGCTTTTGAATTTGGTAATGGTTAAGCAGCTTCGACGTGGTGCGGGTATCTTCGGCAAGGATCACATCCACTTGCTGTAACACGTCCAGTGCCCGCAGCGTGATGTCCTTTAAATTGCCAATGGGTGTTGGAACAAGATATAGGATTCCTCCTGCCCCCCGGGGCGAAAGATTGTCCGTTGAACTGTCGTGCATTTCGTCTTGTTGCATGCCTGCGCAGGAAAAAGAACCCGGCTGGGTGTTAGGAATTGACCGCGTTGACAGTGATCTCGTAAAATTCCATCACAGGATTGGCCAGTAATTTTTTGCTTGCTTCTTCGGCCAGACTTTTGGCTTCCGCCTCCGAGGCGGCTTCTACCTGCAAAGAAATGTGCTTGCCCACGCGAACATCTTCAACGGCACCGAGTCCCAAATTTTTCAAGCCACCCAAAACAGCTTTCCCTTGCGGATCTAACAATTCTTTCAATGGCATGACGTGCACCTGTACTGAATATTTCATTGGAGTGATTTAACGTTTGCGCAGCAAATTTAGGTGAAGCGCCTCTACGATCTGTTTTTGAAAAAAGATTTCTCTACACGGTGATATCCACCGTTTTTTCGCTGCTTTTCCCGCCGGCCGGTGGTGTCTTGGAGAAAAAAGAAAACACCAGGTAAAGAATAAAAATGACCGGTATCGCCAGCCACTGCAGCACGACAAGCAAAACCAGCGAGAGAGCAAGAAGGGTATATTTCAGGACATTGTTCTTGAACGAATAATCCTTGAATTTCATGGCGATAAACGTCCGGTTGCAAACCATCAAAAAGCTAAGCAGGGCAATGATTGCATAAAGCAGCCACACATTGATCAGGTATTGCGGGATGTTCAGTTGCGTCTTCCAGCTACCGGGATTGGCATCGGCGTACCAAATGATGAGCGGGAACGAAGCGACTACGAGGCCGGCCGCCGGCGAGGGCACCCCCTTGAAACTATCCGACTGGTTGGTGCTGACATTAAACTTTGCCAGTCGCCAGGCCACCGCGCAGGAAAAAACAAATGCCGGTAGCAACCAGGCAAACGACACATCCAGCCCGCCTTCTTCCTTGGCAAAACCCAACCGGAGCAATTGATAGAAGATCATGCCCGGCGCCACGCCAAAGCTCACCACATCGCTCAGGCTGTCGAGCTGCTTGCCTTTGTCGGTGGAAGCCTTTAGCAGGCGAGCCATAAAACCATCGAGGAAATCAACGGCTGCTGCAAAAAAAATAAACAAAGCCCCCCACCCCATTTTCTCCGGAAAGAACGGATCGTAGGAACCGGTTTGCTCATTGAGTACAACAAGGCTTTGCCCTGTTTGCAAAATGAACACAATGGCAATACAGCCAAAGAACAGGTTAAGCAGGGTGAAGAAATTGGGAATCTGTTTCATGAAAGGCGAAAGTTAGAAAATTTGGGTCAGGTTGATTGGGTTAAAGCACAATGTCGGCCACCTTGTTGTTCGCCATTACGGCCTCGATTTCATCTGCCGTAATGGGAATGCCTTCAAACAAATCAACGTTGCCGTTCTTCGTGATCCACACGTTGTTTTCGATCCGGATACCAATGCCTTCCTCCTGGATGTAAATGCCCGGTTCGACGGTCAGGAGCATCCCTTCCGTGAGCGGTTCGGTCCGTGTGCCGAGATCGTGCACATCCAGTCCAAGGTGGTGCGAGATGCCGTGATAGAGGTATTTGCGGTAGGCACGGTTGTCAGGGTCTTCGTTTTTAAAATCGTCTTCCTTCAGCAAGCCCAGTTTCATGAACTGCACCGTGGCTTCATCTCCCACTTTTTCTGTGTATTCGGCAATGGTGATCCCGGGCTTCAGCAGAGACTTGCTGTAGTTGTGCAAATGCAGGCAGGCATTGTACACCTCTCTTTGCCGCTGGCTGAATTTCCCGTTCACAGGAATCGTCCGCGTCAGGTCGGCTGCATAACCACCGTAAGAGGCGCCAAAATCCATCAGCACCAGTTCGCCGTCTTTGCACTCCTCGCTATTGGACACATAATGCAGCGTCCGGGCCCTGTCGCCGCTGGCAATGATGCTGCTGTAGGCCGGACCATCCGCCCGCTGGCTGATAAACGAATGCAGGATCTCGGCCTCGATCTCGTATTCCATTACGCCGGGTCGCACAAACTGCATCACCCTTGTAAAAGCGTTGTGGGTGATATCCACCGCTTTTTTCACCACCTCGATTTCATATTCCGTTTTTACTCCTCTTAATTCCTTCATGATCCTTGCGGCCCGTTCGTACTGGTGCAGGGGGTAACGCGATTTCATTTCATCCACGAAGCGGTAATCCCTTGTGCGAACAAGGCTTGCTTTGCGGTCGTTCTCATTCGTATCCAAATAGATTGTATCGGCCAGGTGTATCCAGGGCTGCAGGGCGGCGTCAATGCTGTCTACCCAAAGAATGGTCTGGATGCCGCTGATGGCTGTTGCTTCGTCTTTGCGCAGCCGCTTGCCGTCCCATTTTTCCTTGAGTTCATTGGGACGAACCAGTACCAGCACCTCGCGGTATTTTTTATCCGGGTTGTCGGGGAACAGGATCACCATGCTGTCTTCCTGCGCAATGCCGCTAAGCCAGTACAGATCGCTGTTTTGCTTGAACGGGTAAAGCGCATCGCCGTTGCTGGGCACTTCGTCGTTGCTGACAAAGATGGCTATGCTGTTGGGTTTCATCTTTTCGACAAAGCGCTTCCGGTTGGTGACAAACAATTCGGGATTCAGAGGCAAATTTTTCATGCATTCGGGTTTTGACAACAGCAGCAAAGTAACCGAAAATAGAGAAGTCAAAAGTAAAAAGTCAAAATCCCAAAAGGCGACAGCACCTATTCTACCTCTTCGTTTTTGACGTTTGACGATTGACTTTTGATTGATCAATCCAACGTGTAACGAGGACACGCTTGGTAGGTGCTCCGGGATTCCCTTCCTACCTTTGTTTTCTAACATAAACGATTGCTACTATGTCAGTACCTATTCTTTCTTTCCCGCCGGGAGACCTGGCGAGGTTGGGGCTTTTTGTCTCCGACAACATTCACTATCAACTGTCACCCGATGAACTCGTGCAAGACACTCTCCGTATCGGCGAAGGCAGCCTCACAGACACCGGCGCGCTGGCCATTCAAACCGGTGAATTCACCGGGCGGTCACCGCTGGACAAGTTCACCGTCAAAGACGACATCACCGAAGACAGCGTGCACTGGAACAATTTCAACATTCCGATGGAAGAAAAATACTTCCGCATTGTGCACCAAAAAATGCTGGCCTACCTGAATGGCAAAAGCGAAATATGGATCCGCGATTGCTATGCCTGCGCCGATCCGCGCTACCGCCTGAACATCCGTGTAGTAACCGAAAAGCCTTGGACGAATTTGTTTGCGTATAACATGTTTTTACGGCCTACGGAAGATGAACTGGAAGAGTTCATTCCCCAATGGCATGTGCTCTCGGCACCCGACCTGAAGCTGGACCCGGAAGAATGCGGCACCCGGCAACACAATGCAACGATTGTCTCCTTCAAACACAAAACCATCTTGATTGCAGGCACGGGCTACACAGGTGAAACCAAAAAAAGCATTTTCTCCATTCTGAATTATCTTCTTCCGCAGGAGAAAGGCGTGCTGAGCATGCACTGCAGCGCCAACATCGGCGAAGATGGCGACACGGCCGTTTTCTTTGGACTGAGCGGCACCGGCAAAACAACGCTAAGCACCGACCCGGCCCGCAAGCTCATTGGTGATGATGAACACGGCTGGACCAGCGACGGCATTTTCAATTTCGAAGGCGGCTGTTATGCCAAGTTGATCAACCTGTCGGCCGAACAGGAGCCGGAGATTTATGGAGCCATTCGTGCCGGCGCCATCGTAGAAAATGCACAGTTTTTTCCCGGCACCAACCGCATCAATTTTGATGATGCGTCGATCACCGAAAACACACGGGTTTCTTATCCCCTTCCGTTTATTTCCAACATCCAGGAGCCGTCGATTGGCGGTGTGCCGAAACACATTTTTTTCCTGACCTGTGATGCCTACGGCGTGCTGCCACCCATTTCCAAACTTTCGAAAGTGCAGGCGATGTACCAGTTCATTTCCGGTTACACGGCAAAGGTGGCCGGTACCGAAGCCGGCATTACAGAGCCCAGGCCTACCTTCAGCGCCTGTTTTGGAGCACCTTTCCTCCCGCTGCATCCTGCGAAATATGCCGAGATGCTGGGACAGAAAATGGAAGCGCACACTGTTTCCGTTTGGCTGGTGAATACCGGCTGGACAGGCGGTCCGTATGGCAAAGGTCACCGCATGAAGCTTTCGTATACAAGAGCCATGATCAGTGCAGCATTGGCCGGAGAACTGGACAAGGCGGAAACGGTGTGCGACCCTGTTTTTGGCCTCGCCATACCGGTCGCCGTTCCGGGTGTGCCCGACTACCTGCTGCAACCGCGGAATACCTGGCTCGATAAAACGGGGTATGACGAAAAAGCCCGGTATCTTGCAGGACTTTTCGTGGAAAATTTCCGGAAATTTGCAGACGGCGTTTCTTCCGACGTGCTTGCTGCCGCCCCCAAGTTGTAAAGGTTATAGATGATGAATAAATACGAAGGCCCTCTTCTGAGGGCTTTCTTTTTGATGGCCGGCGAACGGGCAACATCCGTTTCTGTCTAGCAACAGGAGATCAGGAGTTATAGGGCTTGTTAAACACCAGGATCGCTTCTTTCATCACGATCCGCCTTTCGCACTATCCTGCCTTCAACCAACCAAAGTAAACAGCTACCACCCTTGTGAAAATGCATGGCAGCTTCGTTGCACATCCTGGTTTTGTAAGCACGAATTTGCGGGTAATAACAAATAGATGCCTACAGATTCCTGCCAACTTTTTCTCATTCCCGTAACAGGATTTACCCGAATTTTATCCCTTCCCGAAATTCGATTACAGAACGGAACAATGCAGAACAACATGAAAACGACCATTCTTTCTCTTTTTCTCTTTTCAACCTTTTCACTCTTTGCCCAACCCGATCGCTGGCAGCAGCGCATCAAGTACACGATGGCCATCGACATGAATGTGCAGACTAACCAGTTCACCGGAAAGCAAAGCATTCAATACTGGAACAATTCACCCGACACCTTGCACAAAGTTTTTTTTCACCTTTACTGGAATGCCTTTCAGCCCGGCAGCATGATGGACGAACGCAGCCGCAGGCAGGGCGGCATCCAGGTGCCCAAGGGCAACACGCAGGGCCCTGACTGGGATGCCCGTGTAAAAGACCGGATCATCAACCTGAAGCCGGATGAAATCGGCTACGAAAAAGTAGCCTTTGTAAAAATGAACGGCCGTGAGCAAAAAACGAAACTGCACGAGACTATCCTCGAAGTTGTTCTCGACCGGCCGATCCTGCCGAAATCGCAAGTCTCGTTCGACCTGCAGTGGGATGCGCAGGTTCCGTTGCAGGTGCGTCGCAGCGGCAGGGACAATCCCAATTCCAACGTTCGGTACACGATGACGCAGTGGTATCCCAAAATGGCGGAATACGATTACGAAGGCTGGCACCCCACACCTTACGTGGGCCGCGAATTCTACGGCGTTTGGGGCGACTATGACGTAACGATCTCCATTGACAAAACCTACATCCTTGGCGGCTCGGGCTACCTGCAGAACGCCTCACAGGTAGGCTATGGCTACGAAGAAAAAGGCACGACCGTGCAACGTCCGGCTGGCAATAAACTGGTATGGAAATTCACTGCGCCCAACGTGCACGACTTTGCCTGGGCAGCCGACCCGGATTTTGTGCACCTGTCGAAAAAAATCCGCCCCGATTTAACGCTGCACGTGTTGTACGACAAAACCGATAAGCGTGTGCAGGAATGGAACGAGGTGCTGCCGAAAATGGAAAAGATTTTTCCCTTTGTGGAGAAACATTTCGGTGCTTATCCCTACAAGCAATACTCCTGGGTTCACGGCGGCGACGGGGGTATGGAATATCCCATGACAACCATGATCAGCGGTCCCGGCGACGGTGTTACCGTGCATGAGTTTTTGCATAGCTGGTACCAGGGGATGATGGGCACCAACGAAAGCCTGTACCCGTGGATGGACGAAGGCTTCACCACGTTTGCCGAAGAAGAGACCCTGGCCTTTCTGAACAAATCGCAGGAGTTTCCGCACGAAGACAGCTACAACAGTTATTTCGCACTGGCAAAGTCGGGACTGGAAGAACCGATGACGACCCATGCCGATCATTACAATACCAACTTTGCCTATAGCATTGCCTCCTATTCCAAAGGTTCTGTTTTCCTGTCGCAATTGGGCTATATCGTTAGTGACAGTGTCCGCAACAAGATCCTGCTGGAATACTACCGCCAATGGCGGTTTAAACATCCTAATGCCAGCGACTTTGTCCGTGTGGCAGAAAAGGTCAGCGGGCTGAAACTGGACTGGTACAAAGAGTACTGGATCAGCAGCACCAAGACCATCGACTATGGCATCGACAGCCTGTGGGAAACGGGTGGCGCCACCACGATCCGCCTGAGCAAGATCGGGATGGTGCCGATGCCCGTTGATGTGCGGATTACATTTAAGGACGGCAGTAGCGAATGGCATTACATTCCCGCTTACGAAATGTTTGGCGAAAAGCCCGCAGAACCCGAACAACGGAACCGCAAAGTTTATCCGGAGTGGCGGTGGACCAGTCCTACGTACAACATTAGCACCGGCAAAAAACTAACGGATATCACAACAGTTGAAATTGATCCGTCGGGCCGGATGGCCGATGGCAACTGGAAGAACAACAAGATAGAGTTGAAGTGGTAAGCCACAGAAAATCCTGATCATCTTTCGAACGTTGAAACGCAGCCCGAATGGCTGCGTTTTTTTTGAAACAGGCAGGGAACCGTGGCTTGGGATTCGCGAACAAACAAAGTCTTCCAAAACGTTTATGCAAATGCTTGATACTATGATCTTCAAAACAAAATGGCTAAACTTGTTCTTGTTGAAACACACACAGACACCAGCGTGATAGCCACCATGACCAATCTTCTCCACCAACCAACAATGCTAAAAGAGATCAAAGTACGTCTCCTGCTTTCATTTGCAGTGATTGTATTTTGTAGTTGCAGTTCTGGTAAAGAAAACTATATAAAAAATGCTGACGAGGTCAAAAATCAGATCGACACTATCGAGTTCAAACAGGTTGCCGTAAGTTTCAGGGAAGGAAAACAACTGTTTGGCAGGTTTTGTAACACTTGCCATTATACGCCTGATAAGAATGTACTTGACCAGTACACTTTTGATAATCTCTTCGAGCGACTGCCACAACCCGCCGTAGAATATTTTACCAATTACATTTCTGATAGCAGGGCCTTAAAAGCATCAGGAGACCAATACGCAAAACAGATTGACGATGTGTGGAATAATGCATATGAGCATCACTTCAGAGACAGTTTATCAGCCAGCAATTTTGCCAACCTGATTACATATATAAAGGTTGCTGCAAAACAACGATATCAGGGCAAAGACCACTAGTACTTGCTTTAAGTAATACTGCCGAACGAATATAAGCTCACCAAAAGAATTACTATTTTGTTCAGGCAAATTATTTGAGTCGGCAGAACAAGGAACACCCGCGCTGCTGAAAAGCTTGTTATTTTAGAATCCAAGAACACACAATTTCAGATAAAATGAAAAAAACGGCATTCATCGTTTTGGCAATTACAGCGTCCTTTTGTTTTGGTTTTGCCTTCAAGACAATCACCATAAATCAATCGAACAAACAAATACAAATGAAAAAAGTAACAGGTATCGGCGGCATTTTCTTCAAATGCAAAGACCCCAACAAAATGCGTGAATGGTATCAAAAACACCTTGGATTAAATACCAATCCCTATGGAGCCGTATTTGAATGGCGGCAAGGCGCTGACACAACAAAAAAAGGGTTTACGCAATGGAGTCCGTTTGCCGAGACAACAAAATATTTTGAGCCTTCGGCAAAGGATTTTATGATCAATTACCGTGTAGAAAATATCGAAGAACTTGTCGAACAACTAAAAAAAGAAGGCGTCACAATTACCGACAAAATCGAAACATATGAATATGGAAAATTTGTTCACATTGTTGATGTTGAAGGGAACAAAATAGAACTCTGGGAGCCAAACGATATCGAATACGAGAAGTTGGGCGAACAAATGGGGGCCAAGACAACAAAATAACCAACCGGCAATCGCTTACCGCGATCATCGATTCTTTTGCTGCGTTTCCTGACGGAATCAGGATGGCCGTAAATCGTTTATCAGCCATAAATTCATGCGAAATATAAACATCCCGCCAAGCGATGAAGTGTATGCGCATTATTCGTGGACTTTCACCTAAAATGTACGTCGATGGATCTGAACCGATTAAATGATTTTTGTTTCCTAACGTTATCAGCCGGCGGGCTGCTGCTCATCACAGGCCTCCTATACTAGCTAAAGCCTCCGACGACAATGACCCGGTACGGTGCCATGCAGCTTAAATCGGCAAGACGCAGCGAGGATGCATGGATAGAAGCAGTTCGGTTTGCCGCTTCACCAATCCTCCTTGCAGGCCTGCTGCTGACAGTAGCGCGATGGCTTCCGGCTATCTTCGCCGGTCTTCGGCACCTTTCGATGTCCTCGGCATCGACATTGATTGTGACGACCTTCCTGGTGTTGACCACAATGGTCAACAAGCATATAAACAACCTTTTTGATCAGGAGGGAAAACGAAAGCACATATTCTAACAAGTATTTCCCAAAAAGCTCACCGGCTTTGATCTGATGTTTACCATTCGCCTCAATTCATCGTTCTAACCAACTCTGCTTGATAAACCTTTCACCGCATTGCAAGCACCGTAACAAGTACAAAAAAACCCCCGCTGTAAACAGCGGGGGAACAACTAAAAACACAAGCCTATTCTGTTGTTCCGCAGTTCAACTGCTACGGAACGGTGGCTTCATTGAAACAACGGTTAATCCGGCTTTTTGCCGTCTAAAAATGTATTGATGGTGCTGATGGTCGCGTTGCTCTTTCCATCGCTTTTCACCGTGTAATTGCTATAGAAATTTTCCACGGCGGACGTTCCTTGGTTCAACTCCATGTTGCGCCGGATATAGGCCGGCACGTTTTCGTACTCGTTATTGGGATCGGCTGCATTGAGGTTGAACGACAGGTTGCGCAGCTTCTGCAAACGTTCGGTCGCACGCTGTTTGTCGCCATCGGCATTGCCACCCTGCACATCCTCCTGGCTTGTGGCTGTTGGTTGCACCTTGGGCGTATCGGCAACGGGATTTTCGTTACGAATCACCAGTTGCATATCAAACCCATCGTCTTGCCCCGACTGTGCACTTGCTTTCCGAACCGGATCTTCCTGCTTCTTGTTTTCCGCATAAATATTGGATGGCCTCGACAGGTAACCACCCGCTGCCGGTGTTGGCTGCGATGGTGTATTCCCGGCCGATACATTTTGTCCCAGCACGTTCTGGCGAAGTGCTTCAAACTTGTCTTCCAGTGCTTTCTTTTGCCTTTCCAGGTCTTTTTTCTCCTGGTCCCATTCCGCATCGACTTTGGGTTCTTCACGGAACTTCATCTGCAGCCCCGTCGGCAGCACTTCCTCTTCTTCTTTCTGTGTTTCCTTTTGCTCCGCGGCCCCCAGTTCGAAATACTGGATCGGTACTTCTGCTTCTTCTACCACCTCGTTCAGGTCCGGCGCCGCAGCGTCAACGAAGTTGTCGGCGTCCACCAATGTCGGCGCCAGCGTGTCTTCCACGACCGGCTCCGGAACGGGTGCGGGCTTTTGGGGCTGGTCGCCCAGTGTCATTACAATTCGCTCTTCTTTCGGCTGCTGTTTGATGGCCAACTTCTTCACAAACGGGTCTTTGTGCTCAAAGCCCGTTGCGATCAGCGTGATGCCGATCTTTTCGCCGAGTGTATTGTCGTAGCCAAGACCGAGGATCACATCGGTGTGCTCGCCTGCCTGGCTTAAAAGATGTGTCTGGATGATCTCTACTTCGTCCATCGTAAACTCGTTCTCGCCTTCGGAAGAGTTGATGTTGATGAGGATCCATTTCGCACCACGGATATCGTTGTCGTTGAGCAACGGCGAGTTCAGCGCATCCTCGATGGCACGCTGTGCACGGTCTTCACCCGAGCAGGCCGCATTACCCAGGATGGCCACACCACCGTTTTTCATCACGGTGCATACATCGGCAAAGTCAACATTGATCTGGCCGGTGCTGTTGATCACATCGGTAATGCATTTGGCAGCAGTTGCCAGCACGTTGTCGGCCTTGGCGAACGCCTCCCGCATTTTCAGGTTCCCAAACTGGTGACGCAGTTTGTCGTTGCTGATCACCAGCAGCGTATCCACGTACTGTTTCAGGTTTTTGATCCCTTCTTCGGCCTGCATCTGGCGCTTCTTTCCTTCATAAGAAAACGGCGTGGTCACGATGCCAACCGTCAGGATGCCCAGGTCTTTGCAGATTTTAGAAATGATCGGTGCGCCACCGGTTCCGGTACCACCGCCCATTCCGGCCGTCACAAAGGCCATCTTGGTATTCACTTCCAGGATGCGCTTGATTTCTTCGAGACTCTCTTCTGTTGCCTGGCGGCCAATTTCCGGGTTGGCGCCGGCACCCAGGCCCTGGGTGAGGTGCGGCCCGAGCTGCACTTTATTGGGTACCTCGCTCAGCGCAATGGCCTGTGCATCGGTATTACAAATAATAAAGTTGACACCTTCAATGTTCTGGCTATACATGTGATTGACAGCATTGCTACCGCCGCCGCCAATTCCAATCACTTTTATAATGGACGATTTTTCTTTAGGCAAATCAAAATGTATCATACTCATAAAATGTGGTTTAAGTTGTTGCCTACAGCAACAACGGGGTGTTAATGTCTTTGATGGATGGATGGCGAAATGTTAAATGATAAATTTCAAATAAGGATCGCTCCTATTCACCATTCAGCATTTCTACTTCAACATTTCTAAAACTGGCTGTCTTCTTCTTCTTTGAAAATGTCAATCAAGCTGTTCTTGAACTTTCCCCAGAAGTTAGAGATGCCTTTTCGCGGTGCTGTCTTAACAACAGTAATGCCAGAACCCATTTCTTCCATCTCTTCTTCCTGCAAATCTTCGGCTTTTAATCCTTCGGGCACTTCCACTTTGCGGAAGGATGTTTCGAACTGCTTGCGATTGTGTTCGAAATCATCGTAGCCCTTCAGGATTAAACCAAGACAGGTGGCATAAGTTGGTTTCGCTAATTCATCAATATGATTGGGAGCCAAATGTTCGTTGGGCAGGCCAATGCGGGCATTCAAACCGGTAACGTATTCGGTTAGTTGAATCAAATGCTTCAACTGCGAACCGCCACCCGTGAGGATGATCCCGCCGTTCAGCATTTTGTTGTCCAGGCCTACCTGCTTTAAATGGTAGGAGACAAAATCCAGGATCTCGCTCATACGAGCCTGGATGATGTGCGCCAGGTTCTTCACGCTGATTTCTTTTGGCGGCATGCCACGCAAACCGGGAATGGTGATGTAGGCGTTGGCCTTGGCCTCGTTGGCCAGGGCGCTGCCAAACTGCACCTTCATCTGCTCGGCCTGGGTTTTTAACACCCCGAGACCGGTCTTGATGTCGTTGGTGATGTTTTCCCCGGCAAACGGGATAACCGCCGTGTGCTTGAGGATGCCTTCATAAAAAATCGCCAGGTCGGTAGTACCGCCGCCGATGTCCACGATGGCTACGCCGGCCTCCAGGTCTTCCTGCGCCATAACGGCCGCCGCTGAAGCCAGGGGCTGCAGCACCAGGTCTTTTGTAAACAGTTCCGATTTTTCAACCGAACGCTTGATATTGCGGATGGCATTCTTGTCGCCGGTGATGATGTGGAAGTTGGCGCCCACCTTTACACCGCTGTACCCAATCGGGTCCTGGATATTTTGAAAATTATCGACCGTAAATTCCTGCGGGATCACGTCGATGATCTGGTCGCCGGCAGGAATATAGGTTTTGTATTGGTCGGCTATCAGTTGGTCAATTTCTTTTTGTGCAATCTCGTTCTCGGTTTCCTGGCGCACGATGTCGCCACGGGTTTGCAGGCTCTTGATATGATGACCCGCAATGCCCACGTACACCTCGTTGATCACCAGGTCGGGGTTCGAAGAGTAGCAGGCATCCAGCGCCTGCCGGATCGCCTTGATGGTTTCGTCGATGTTCAGTACCTGGCCGTGTTTGACACCATTGGAGTTGGCCCGGCCGAAACCCAAAATCTCCAGCTTGCCAAACTCGTTCTTGCGTCCGGCAATGACAGCAATTTTGGTGGTTCCGATGTCAAGCCCCACAATGATTGGTTGCTCGTTGTTCATGTTGTATGTTGTTTTTAGTTGTTGACTTTTCTGGGCTAAGAGAGAAAGCCGGAAAGGAGACAAAAAGATATTTATTGCTACCTCTTTCTCTCATTACGACTCTTTCCTCTCCTGGATTTGTGTTACTGCACCGCCTTCTCCCTATCTGTCGTCATCGGTGATGGGTTGTCTTGCTTCTTCCGACAGCAAAACGCGTACAATCACACCTGGGCGTTCAGTAACCTCTTTCAGCCTGCCGGGAATTTGCTTTGCCGGCTGGCCTCTTTTCAAACAGCATCCTTCTCTCGTTATCGTCAATATTGGTTCGACGCTCTCCTTGGCATCACGGCTTTAGGCCTTGATACGGCTGGTTTTATCGTTGTCGCTTGTTTCTGTTCAGGTTTGGATTTTGTGTTGGTTTTTCGCAGAGTGGATTTCAAATTGGTGGTTGATTTCGCAGGGGTGGATCGTGGATTGGAATTGGTTTTCACGGCCGGCGCTGCCTTTACCGGCGCAACCGGCTTTTCGCTGACGACCACGGCCTTTGTCGTGGTGCTGTCACCTGCCAGGGGTTCTTCAATATCGCCGCTGGCAGCCTGCGCCGGTTCATTCACCGGTTGAACGGATTCATCCGGCTCCTGTTCGGCCATTTTCTTTTCCATTAATTCCTGGATATTCTTCTGCAACTGGATGCTGTCTACAACCGAAGTCGGGCCTCGCCTGACAGCAACCACCTGCCCGCCGAACTGCACGTCCAGCGCACTGTATTTGGCAAAGCCGGCTTTGGGTAAAACCTGCCTGTAAAACAGCATCAGCTTTGCCAGTTTTTCGCCGACATTGCTGCCCGCCCCCAGTTTGATCACGTGGCTTCCCAGCACCGGTATCAGTTCAAACTTGCGGTCCTGCGTAATATCGATCTGCCCGATTTGTGCATTCCAAAATGGGTCGGCACTGATGGTTCTTACCACTTCTTTTGTTTCCTGTAACAGGGCGCTGTCGGCCGCAGTCCGCCGCCTGGCTGCCAGGAATCCGGTTACGACGGGCAACTTGGCACTGTACGACTCCAGCAATGGCATTTGCGCACCCGCACTGTCGATGTAAAACGATGTTCCCGCCGTGGTAAAGACCCTTGCCACCGGGACTCTTTCCGCGATCGACACGTGCAAAATATCTTTCGTATCGAAATACAATTCGGCATCGCGGATCCAGGGATTGGCTTCCAGGTTTCGCTCCAGCGAACCCAGGTTGATATCGCCGGTATGCTTGTTCACGATCGGGCCGCGGGTTGTTTTCTGCATGTTTTTCAGCACGTCTTCCTTCTCCACGTAAATACGGTCGCCCCCATTGTTGATGGAAACAACCACGCCCTTGCAGGCCCGGGCCTTTGCCTTGCTATTGGCCGCCACCAGCAGGGTCACGATCCCACCAAGCACGACGATCCATGCCGTGTAAAACAAATACCTGTATATGGGTCTTTTAAATCTCAATTCCTCTTTAATTGAACGTATCGTTTTTTTAAGTGACGCAATAACCGAATAACTCAATACCCTAATAACACTCTCACCGGTTCCACCAACGCATCAATATCTCCGGCTCCCGCCATGACAATCACTTCTCCAAATTCTTTATCCAGTTGCTCCGCATGCGTTTTCATCCATTCAAGAAACGCGTCTTTGGACAAAACCTGTTTGTCTTCCCGCTCAATTCGATCCAGGATCATTTCACTGCTCACGCCTTCGATGGGCAGTTCTCTTGCCGGGTAAATGGGCAAAAGAATCACCCTGTCGGCAAGCGAAAGTGCTTCGGCAAATCCACCAGCCAAATCGCGGGTCCTTGAATATAAATGTGGCTGAAAAACGACGGTCACAACCCTTTGCGGGAACAAACTCCTCACGCTACCGAGCAAAGCTCGTAATTCTTCCGGATGATGCGCATAGTCGTCGACCAAAACAGGCTGCACAAAGTTGTTTCCGCTGTTTTTTTTCGGTGGAATGACGTACTCAAAGCGTCGCTTCACCCCTTTAAAATCAGCCAGGGCCTGCCGGATCTTTTCATCGTCGATGCGGAGTTCTGCTGCGACAGCAACAGCCGCCACTGTGTTCTCCACATTGTGCATACCGCCAATTTTCAAGGAACAGTTGGCAAGCAACCTGTCTTTTAACCGGATGTCGAACCGGTAACCGCCCTCCTCGATGAGGATGTTTGAAGCAGAGACATCAGCCGCATCGTTTTGCAGGCTGTAGGTCCACCGCCGCTCCACGCCGGTTTCCTTCAAACGCCCAAGCCCGAACTTTCCAATGAGCAGACCGCCGCTTTTCACTTTGGCGCCAAAGGCCACGAAGGCATCCTGCAATGATTTCTCGTCGCCGTAAATATCCAGGTGATCCGCATCCATGGACGTAATAACGGCCACGTTGGGACTCAATTTCAAAAAGCTCCGGTCGTATTCATCCGCTTCGATCACACACACATTGTTGTTGCTACTCCAGAAGTTGGTGCCGTAGTTCACGGAAATGCCACCCAGGAAAGCATTGCAGCCGTAGCCGCTGTGACGCAGGATATGTGCCACCAGGGTCGTGATCGTTGTCTTGCCATGTGTGCCGCCAATGCAGATGTTGAACGCATCACGGCTGATAGCTCCCAGCACATCGCTGCGCTTCACCACAGCATAGCCGTTGGATTGGTAGTACACCAATTCCGCATGTTCTTTCGGAACAGCCGGTGTGTACACCACAAGGCCCGCGTCTTTCGGAACGAGGTTTACATCTTCCGTGTAGTGGATCACGATGCCTTCGGCTGTCAATTGTTTCGTCAGCGGCGTTTCCGTTTTATCGTACCCGCTCACCTTTACACCCAGGGAAAGAAAATAGCGGGCAATGGCGCTCATGCCAATACCGCCAATGCCAATGAAGTAGACACTTCTGCCAGAGGCCAAAATTTCCTGTATGTTCACTGTTTCCTTCATGCAGCAGTTAGTTATCTCCCGGTACTTTTTAAAATCTCGTCTGCAACTTTTATATCCGCGTCTGTTACACCCAGCACTGAAATATTTTTCGTTAACTCGTTTTGCTTTTGCGTATCCCGGGCCAGCGCAATGATGGCAGGCACCAGTTTTTCTTTTGCGTCGCTGTCCTTCACCATCAGCGCCGCGTTTTTTTGCACCAAATTCTGTGCGTTCACGGTTTGGTGATCTTCCGCAGCATACGGGTAGGGTACAAAGAGCACCGGCTTTTTCACCAGGCACAATTCCGCAATCGCCATTGCCCCTGCTCTCGAAATCACAAAATCTGCCGCGGCGTACGCATATTGCATTTGCGTGATGAAATCACTCGCCCAGACATTGCTTCGGCCTGCTGCCGCTTCTTTCCATCTGGCCGCGTCGGTTTTGCCGGTCTGCCAGATCACCTGCAAGCCGGCATCGCTCATTGCATCCAGTCCGGCTGCAACGGCTTCGTTGATCGAACGGGCACCCAGGCTTCCGCCGACAGCAAGAACCGTTTTCTTTCCCGTCTGCAAACTGAAATAGCGCAAGGCCTCTTCTTTTGCAACGGTGGCAACATTGACGATATCCGGCCGCACAGGGTTACCTGTCACAACAAGTTTTTCCGCCGGAAAAAATTGCTGCATGCCGTCGGTCGCCACGAAAATTTTTGTTGCTTTTCTACCCAGCAACTGGTTTGATTTTCCCGCAAACGAATTGCTCTCGTGAATGAACGTGGGAATTCCCCGGGCCTGTGCAAAACGCAAAACAGGAAACGAAGAATAGCCACCAACACCAATCACGGCATCCGGTGCGAAGCGGCCGAAAATACGGCGCACCTGCAAAAAGCTTTTCAGCAATTTGAGCGGCAAGCCGACATTTTTGATCAAAGAACTGCGGTTCAATCCCGCGATGTCCAACCCTTCTATTTTATACCCAGCCTGCGGCACTTTTTCCATCTCCATCTTTCCCTTTGCCCCCACAAACAAAATCCCGATCGACGGGTCTTCTTTTTTTAAGGCATTGGCAATGGCAATGGCCGGAAAAATATGTCCGCCCGTTCCGCCACCTGCAATAATGATCCGTTTTGCCATAGCTTTTTTTATGCGATTGCAGGTTGTTTTTTTGTTTCCTCTAACTCCTCTTCTTCATCGTCCTCGCCGTCTTCATCGATCTCGTCGTACTCCTTGTCGGCCTCGGCGGCTTCCTGGGCTTTCTTGCCTTCCAGTTGCTCCACGTTTCTTGCCACGCTGAGGATGATACCGATAGAAAGGCAGGTAAAGAGGAAGCTGCTGCCACCCATGCTCACCAGCGGCAGCGTTACCCCCGTTACCGGGAACAAATTCACGTTCACCGCCATGTTGGCCATGGCCTGGATCACCAGCGTAAAGCTTAACCCGAGTGCCAGGAAAGCACCAAAGGCAAACGGGCATTTTTTAAACAGCCGTATGCTCCGGTACAGGAACACGAGGTAAATAAAAATGATAAACGCACCACCGATCAATCCGTATTCTTCGATCAGCGTCGCGAAGATGTAATCGTTGTAGGCCTGGGGCAAAAAATTCCGGGCTTCGCCGTTGCCGGGCCCTTTGCCCATAATACCGCCGCGGGCAATGGCAATCTTTGCCTGGTTCACCTGGTAGTGATCATCGTCGTTGGCATCTTTCGACCCGTAGATAAAATTTTCCACGCGGCCGATCCAGGTGCCGACCCTTGCCGTGAGGCGGGATGATTTTTGTTTTTTGACAGTCGCCGTTGCGGCCACTTCGTCGTCCGCGCCACCGGATTTGTGTTTGACCACCGCGGCCATAATAAGGAAGGCAAGCGGGATCATGGCGCAGCCGATGGTCAGTAAAATGTGTTTGATGCTAACCCGGCCGATGAACATCAGCAGCATGCAGCTTGCCCCGAGCAGCAAAGCAGTCGACAAGTTGGCCGGCGCAATGAGCATGCAGGTAAAGGCCACCGGCATGATCACGGGCAAAAAGCCTTTTTTAAAATCTTTGATCTTGTTTTGTTTCCGGCTTAGCAACCGTGCCAGGAACATGAAAAGCGCCAGCTTTGCCAGGTCCGACGTCTGCATGGTCATGTTGATGATCGGCAGGCGGATCCAGCGGCTTCCTTCATTCATGCTCACGCCGAAAAACAAAGTATATAGCAGCAAAGGAACAGACAGGAGATAAAGAATTTTCGCCACCTTGGAATAGATGGTGTAATTCACCCGGTGTGCAAAATAGATGATGACACAGCCGATGGCAATAAAGGCAATTTGTTTGAAGAGGTAAACCTCCGTATTGCCTTTGTACATTTTGTAGGCCAATGAACCGGTAGCGCTGTAGACAATCAGCAAGGAAACAAGCCCCAGCAACAGTACGAGGGCCCAAATGACCTTGTCGCCACTGGTTTTTTGCAGCAGCGCCTTGCCTTTGAAATTCTGTGCGAGGTCCGTGAATTTTATGTCTTGCGATTGGTCCATTGTTTCTTCCCGATTGGTTTTTCAGAATATCGTTTGCAGCTTACCATTACCGTTTACCGTTAAGAGAGCTCTAACGGTAAACCCAAAACGGTAACCTATAAGTTCTTCACCGCATCTTTAAACTGCTTGCCGCGGTCTTCGTAATTTTTGAACAGATCGAACGAAGCACAGGCAGGACTCAGCAGCACCACGTCGCCGGGAGAAGAAAGCTCAAACGAAGCCTTCACCGCCGCTTCGGCACTGGCCGTGTCCACCACCCTTACCATGCCGTCGAAGGCCTGGTGGATTTTGGAATTATCCGTACCCATGCAGACAATGGCCTTTACCTTTTCGGTAACCAGGTCGGTGATGAGCGAATAGTCGTTCCCCTTGTCGACACCACCCAGGATCAACACCGTTGGTTTGGTCATACTCTCCAATGCATACCAGGTCGAGTTCACGTTGGTGGCTTTGCTGTCGTTCACAAACTCCACGCCTCTTACCGTTGCGACAGGCTCCATGCGGTGCTCGAGGTTCTCGAAGGTTTGCACGGCCTCGCGGATCTTGTTTTTCCGGATGTCCATTGTGGCACCGGCAATGCTTGCTGCCATGGTGTTGTATTGGTTATGCTTTCCTTTTAATGCAAAGTCATACACGCTCATGCTTTGCTCTTCCGAACCGGTTTTGATGTGCATTTCATCCTGCTGAATGTAACCGCCTTGAGACACTTTCTGCTTCATACTCATTGGTAATTGAATTGAGTGAATTGGGTTTCGCTCCATATACCCGGTGATGACGTCATCATCGAGATTGTAAATAAAATAATCGTCTGAGGTCTGGGCCATCGTAATCCGGAACTTGCTTTTCACATAGTTCCCGAACTGATAATCGTACCGGTCGAGGTGGTCTTCCGTGATGTTCAACAGCACGGCCACATCGGGTCGAAAGGTGACGATATCATCCAACTGAAAAGAGCTGATCTCTGCCACGTACAACGGCTTTGGATCTTCGGCAACCTGTTTGGCGAACGAATACCCGATGTTGCCCACCAGCGCACAGTCCAGACCGGCGGTTTTGCAGACATGGTAAATAAGTGCCGTGGTGGTACTCTTGCCATTGCTGCCGGTGATGGCAATGATCCGGCTGTCACCTTTGTGCCGGTAGGCCAGTTCAATCTCGCTGATGATGGGAATGCTTTTGCTTCGTAGCATTTTCACCCATGCATTCTTTTCCGGAATGCCGGGGCTCTTCACCACTTCATCGGCCGCCATCAACCGTTCTTCGTTAACGCCGCCTTCCAGGAATTCAATTCCTGCTTTTTTCAGTTCGTTACGATAACCTTCTTTCAAAGAGCCTTCATCCATCAGCACCACATCGTATCCCTCTTTCCGGGCCAGCATGGCCGCCCCTACGCCGCTTTCTCCTCCGCCCAGGATAACCAGTTTCGTGTTCATCGCTCAAGGGTGGTTTGGTTCTTCATACGTATTCAATTTTTTCTCTAGTGCACGGGTTGTTTTCAAAAGGGCCCCTTTATGGTGGTTTTTCGTTTATCTGATTTTTAAGGTCACGATGGAAATAATGGCACACAGGATGGTCACGATCCAAAACCGTGTGACAATCTTTGCTTCGTGGTAACCTTTCTTTTGATAGTGGTGATGCAGGGGACTCATTAAAAAGATCCGCCGGCCTTCACCGTATTTTTTCTTCGTGTATTTGAAATACGACACCTGCAACATCACGCTCAGGTTCTCCACGAGAAACACGCCGCAGATGATCGGTATCAGCAATTCTTTGTGAACGATAAATGCCAGGGCCGCAATGATGCCACCCAACGTCAGGCTTCCCGTGTCGCCCATGAAAACCTGGGCGGGGAAGGAATTGTACCACAAAAACCCTACGCAGGCTCCCACCAGAGCGCCAATGAAAATGGATAATTCGCCCAGATTGGGGATGTACATGATGTTGAGATAATCGGCGATCAGCAGGCTGCCGCTGGCATAGGCGAAAATGCCAAAGACAGCACAAATAATGGCCGACGTACCCGTTGCAAGGCCATCCAGCCCATCCGTAATATTCGCACCGTTGGAAACCGCCGTAATGATAAAGATGGTGACAAGGATATAGAGAATCCAGGTATAATCTCTCCAGGAAGAAGGCAGCAAACGGGAATAGTTGAACTCGTGGTTTTTTACAAACGGGATAGTTGTCACAAACGATTTCGCTTCAACAAACACCCGTTTTTTCCCGTTAATGAACGCCGTCTTGAACTGTCCCGTGTTCGTGGTGTCAACATTTGCGATAAACTCTTTGTTGGTACCGACATACTCTCTCCAGATTTTTACATTCTGGTTGAAGTAAAGCGTTGCGCCGACAACGATACCCAGCATCACCTGGCCAAAGATTTTAAACTTGCCGGCCAGCCCGTCATCGTCTCCTTTTTTATACGGAATACCTTTCTGCTGCGCAATTCGTTTTGCACGGATCTTGAAATAATCATCCAGGAAACCAATGGCACCCAGCCAGATGGTGCAGAAGATCATTAGCCGTACATATACTTTGGTCAGGTCGGCCAGCAATAGAGTCGGGATCAGGATGGCAGCAATGATGATCAGGCCACCCATTGTTGGCGTTCCTTTCTTTTGCTGCTCACCGGCCAGGCCCAGATCGCGGACCGATTCGCCAATCTGCTTTCGCTGCAGCAGGCGGATAAAGCGCCTGCCCGATACGAGGCTGATAAAAAGCGACAACAGGATTGCTATCAAAGCACGGGAGGTAATAAACTGAAACAGCGCACTGCCCGGGAACCGGATGCCTTCAGCTCGTAACCATTCTGTGATGTGATATAGCATTGTTTTTAATTCCTTTTTTCTTTTAGTTGTCAGCTCCAAGTTTCAAGCGACAAGTAGCAAGCAAGAAATACGAATCCTTGAAGCTTGCAGCCTGCGGCTATTTCCCTAATAATTCAAACATTTCCTTCACCACTTCTTTATCATCGAAATGGTGCTTCACGCCGTTGATTTCCTGGTATTTTTCGTGTCCTTTACCGGCTACCAGCACAATGTCATCCGGCTGCGCCATGGATATAGCCGTTTTAATGGCTTGTTTCCGGTCGGCGATCGCCACGTATTTTCTCCGTGCCGAAACCGACAGTCCTTCTTCCATGTCGGCCAGGATCTGCAGCGGGTCTTCGGTGCGGGGATTATCGCTGGTAAAAATCACTTTGTCGCTGTGCTCGCAGGCTACCTCTCCCATCACCGGCCGTTTGGTTTTGTCCCTGTCACCACCACAACCCACCACCGTAATGACCTGCTCGTGCCCCTGCTTTAATTTTTTTATTGTCGCCAGTACATTGATCAGGGCGTCCGGTGTGTGGGCATAATCGACAATGGCAATCACCTTTTCTTTTGGCGAAACCGTATAGTCGAACCGGCCTTCGGCACCGGAGACATTGCTCAGGCACTGCAACACATCCTGCCGGTCTTCACCCAATGCGATGGCCGCGGCGTACACAGCCAGCAGGTTGTACGCATTGAATTCGCCAATCAACCGGAAATGCACTTCCTGGTCGTTGATGGTCATCAACAGCCCGGCCAGGCTGTTTTCCAGAATTTTTCCCTTGACATCAGCCATGGAGCGAAGACTGTACGAAATCTTTTTCGCCGCCGTGTTTTGCAACATCACTGCGCCGCGCTTATCATCGATGTTGGTGATGGCAAAGGCATTGGCGGAAAGACCGTCGAAGAAGCCTTTCTTCGCTTTGATATACTCGTCGAATGTTTTGTGGTAATCCAGGTGGTCGTGGGTAATGTTGCTGAACAGGCCACCGGCAAACTCCAGCCCGGCAATGCGGCGCTGGTGAACAGCATGCGAACTCACTTCCATGAAAACATATTCACAGCCTTCATCCACCATCTGTTTCAGTAAGGCATTCAGGCTGACAGCATCCGGCGTGGTATGCGTGGACGGGATGACCTTGCCATTGATCATATTCTCCACCGTACTGACAAGACCACATTTGTAGCCCAGGCAGGTGAATAATTTATAAAG
Organism: Flavisolibacter nicotianae; assembly: GCF_003628535.1. Taxonomy (GTDB): domain Bacteria; phylum Bacteroidota; class Bacteroidia; order Chitinophagales; family Chitinophagaceae; genus Flavisolibacter; species Flavisolibacter nicotianae. The sequence goes on along the minus strand of NZ_RBCI01000003.1, from coordinate 432,126 downwards.
AAGCGTGGCAATGGTTGTTTTTCCATTTGTACCTGTCACTCCTACCAACTGCAGTTTTGTGGAAGGCTGCCCGTAAAAATTGTGCGCCAGAATTCCGGCTGCTTCAGCACTATCGGACGTTTGCACATAAGTAATGCCCTCTTTTTGCTGCGCCGGCATTTGCTCGCAAACGATGGCGATAGCACCCAGTTCTATTGCTTTGTCGATGAACCGGTGGCCATCCGCAGCAACACCTTTCACCGCCACAAACACGCTGCGGTGCGACACCTTCCGGCTATCGATCTGCACCCCGCTTACGACCACGTCCGTTGACCCGGAAATGGCCGCAATGTGCACTTTGTATAATATGTCAGCAAGTGTTTTCAATCAGTTTAATAAAATGGTTACGGTTGTATTTTTTGTAATCGGCGTTCCGGGAAGCACGTCCTGTGCCACCACTCTACCCTTGCCCTTCACCGTCACTTTTATGTTGCGGTTTTCGAGTGCAAACAAGGCATCCCTTAGGGTCATGTACCGCACATCGGGCATCGCATGTTTTGTCTCCGGCAATGCTTTCGCCACCGGCTTGTAATTGTACGCATGCACTTCGCTTAAGGAGGCGCCTTTTCCCATGCTATCGACAAAGCGCACATTTAAGGCATGCAGCACCTGCTGCATTTCTTCGCGACTGCCCGAATAGATATAATTCGAACTATCCGGAACAACATTCACCGTACCGGCATTCCGGCCTTTGGCAAATTGTGCATAGACACTGGTGACGATTTCTTTAAACACCGGCGCCGCCAGTTGTCCGCCAAAGTGAATGGCTGCATGTGGTTTTGTTTTGACCACGACGATGCAGGTGTATTCCGGTTTGTCGGCCGGGAAATAACCCACGAACGACGCCTGGTAAACACCGCCGCCGTAGCCAACCGTACCGTCACTGACGTGGGCGGTTCCGGTTTTGCCGGCAACAGGAATCGGGTAATCTTTGAACACTTCTTTCGCTGTTCCTTCGGAAACAACTGCTTCCATGCTTTGCTTTGCCGCCTGGATAACGGCGGGCTTGCAAAGGTTTTCATCCAGTTCAACGGGCTGAAATTCTTTCACCGTCACGCCGTTGTCTTTGATGCTGCTCACGAGGTAGGGCTTCATCATCTTCCCATTGTTGGCAATGGCATTGTACAACATCAGCGTATGCAGCGGGCTGACCTGGATGGCATAACCAAAAGCGGCGGTCAGCATCGCATGCAGGCCTTCCCTGTTGCGTTTGATTTTGGGAAGCCGCGGTGCACCTTCTCCTACCAGGTCAATCCCCGTACGTTTGTCCAAATGAAATTTCTGCAAATAGTTTTTGTACACATCCGGCTGGTCGGCAAATGCCTTGTAGGCCAGCTTTGCCATACCCACGTTGGAGCTGTGTGCAAAGCATTCTCTTACTGTCAGCATCGGCTTGGGAGCCCGTTCCGCATCATTTACATTTCGAACACCCACATATTGATGCCCGGCGGAACCCACTTCCACCAGGTCGTTGATCCTGCTGGAACCATGATCCAAAACCGCCAACAGGGTTGCCAGCTTGATGGTTGACCCGGGCTCTGTGGTTTGCAGCGCATAGTTCATCGTTTCGCTGTAGCTGCCATCTTTGGTGCGACCCAGGTTGGCAATGGCTTTGATCTTGCCGGTTTTGGTTTCCATCACCAGGCAGGTGCCGTGCTGCGCTTCACTCTGCACCATCATTTTCATCAGTGCCGATTCAACAATATCCTGCATGTGGATGTCGATGGTCGTATAAATGTCCCTGCCGTTTTCGGGCTCAATCTCGTAGCCTTCAACCGGGATCAGGGCACCACCGGCGATCGAACGGACCAGGCGTTTTCCTTTTTGTCCCTGCAACAGGCTGTCGTAGGTTCTTTCCAGGCCCACGTTCTGCGCATTCTCCCTGGCTAAGCCGATGGTACGTCTTGCCAGCAGGCCGAATGGATTGAGGCGCTTGCTTTTTTCCTCGACGATCACGCCGCTTTTATTGCGCCCCAAACGAACCAGCGGAAAGGAGCGAAAAGATTTGTATTCTTCGAAGGTCAATGCTTTGTGAAGCATGTAGTAGCGGTTCTTCAGGTTATAAGCCTGCTTTAATTCGGACTTGTATTCCGAGGCCGACTTGTCGTTGAACAAATCCGCAATCGCCAGCGAGAAACTGTCGATATTCTCTTTGAAATGTTTACCGCCTTTGTCGCGCAAACCTTCCGCGCCAAAGTCCATGTAGATGTCGTAAAAAGGAATCGAGGTGCTGAGCATTTGCCCATCCTCGGTGAAAATGGTTCCGCGTTCCGCATCCAGTTCAACATAGCGCTGGTGCATGCTGTCGGAAAGACTGCGCCAATGCTCGCCCTGCACGTTCTGGATATAGAAGGCACGCCCCAACACAAAGAGGCTGAACACCACCACCCCGAGAAAGCTCAGGTAGGCCCGCCACAATATGTCCCGTTTGATTTCCACTTCGTGTTGCTTATTGTTTTTTTTGGACACGCCTGTGGCGTGCCACTACGTTTATTCTTCTTTTGTGCTGTCAACCAGTACCGTTGGTTCTGTTGCCAACTGCTGCAAACCCAGGGGCTTTACCGCCTCTACCAATTCGCTTTGGCGGCTGCGCAGCAACACGTCACCGGTAACGGATTTGTATTCGCTCTGCAAATCTTTCAATTCGTTGCCTGCCTTTGTCGTCCGGCGGATCATCTTATCGGCGTTGTGACCGTTGTAGATGTATAAGACCGCCAGCGCCGCCAAAAACAACAAGTAAGGAACCTGCTGCACGATAGACTGGTAATTCAGCCATCGCTTCCACTTATACTTCGTTTTCTTCACTTGTTCCATCAATATTTTTTATTGAAACGTCAAACATGAAACGGAAGAGGACACCATACAATCAGGAACTTCTGTCTCATTTTTCACGTTTGCCTTTTCACGTCCTTTCGGCCACCCGTAGCTTAGCGCTTCGAGACCGTGGGTTTTTTTTGATTTCGTCCTGCGATGCCTCGATCGGCTTTTTGTTTACCGGTTTCAGCGTCCGCAGCTTTTCCGTTGTTTCGAAGGGATTTTCTGTCTCTTCTTCGAAGGTGTTGTTCTTAAAAAACAGTTTTACCAACCGGTCTTCAATGGAATGAAAGGTGATGATCGCGGCCCGGCCACCGGGTTTCAACACCTGTGGCAACTGCTCCAGCAACTCTTTCAGCGCCCCCATTTCGTCGTTCACTTCAATGCGAAGCGCCTGGAAAACCTGGGCGAAATATTTATTGGGATTTCCCTTGACAACACCGCTCACTGCCGTTTTAAAATCGTTGATCGTCTGAATGGGTGACACCTTTCTTTTTTCGACGATCGTCCGCGCTAGCGTTTTGGCATTGGTCACTTCACCGTATTGCTCAAAAAGTTTGTGTAGCTGCTGTTCGCCATAGCCCTTCACCACATCAGCGGCCGTTTTCTCCTGCCGCCGGTCCATACGCATGTCCAGCGCCGCATCAAAGCGGGTGGAAAACCCGCGGCTGCCTTCGTCAAACTGGTGACTGCTTACACCCAGGTCGGCCAGAAGCCCATCGACCTGGCTGATGCCATTCAGCCGCAGAAAGCGCTGCAAGTGGCGGAAGTTGTGCGGCACGAAAAGAACCCGTTGGTCATCGGGCAGGTTTCGTTTTGCATCGGCATCCTGGTCAAAGGCGACGAGCTTTCCTTCTTCACCGAGCTTTTCCAGGATCGCCCTGGAATGGCCACCTCCACCAAACGTGCAGTCCACGTAAACACCGGAGGGGTTGATATGGAGCTGCTCAATCACTTCGTCGCGCAAGACAGGGACATGGTACACCGCGTCGGAAGACTCTATTTCCTTTTCTTTCTTCATCTTCTATTTCGGCTCACTGCCCATGACTTTTTGCGCCAATGCACTGAACTCGGTTGGCGAGTACGTATCAAAGAACTGCTGGTACGCTTCCTTGCTCCATATTTCGATCTTGTCCACTCCCGACGTCAGCACGACGTCTTTTTGCAACCCTGCATATTCTTTCAGGTTAGGCGGCAACAGGATCCTTCCTGCCGAATCGATCTCGATTTCTGTTGCGCCGTTTAAAAAATACCTGACAAAATTTCTGACTTCCGGGTCGAACGTGTTCAAGGAACGGACGCGATCGAAAACCGGCTCCCAGCTTTGCTTTGGATACAGGCTCAGGCATTTTTCGAAGCCGCGGTTGATGACAAAATGCGTATTTTCACCCTCCGGAAGTTGCTTTTTTAAGCCAGCCGGAAGAAGAAAGCGACCTTTTGCGTCAAGTGTTACTTCGTATTCGCCGAGAAAACCTGTCATTTTCAATGCTTTGGGAAAAGCGATTTCGATTTGACACAAAATAACACTTTTTACCACTTTCATTCGTGAATCCGGAAGGCTTTAGTTTTCCACGTCTCTACCATTTGCGAAACGCTGCTATTTCACTATGTTTCACGGCAAAAAAATTTTTTCTACAAAAATGCCATGTGTATTTCCTGTGGATAACTGTGGATAACCTCTTCTTAATCCACATCTAAGTTTGCCACCGATGCCGCAGTTGGCCGCAGACTCATGAAAAAAGAAGAAATCCTCATCCAGAATTACACGTATACGCTACCGAATGAGCGCATTGCCCATCGTCCGCTCCAAAAAAGAGACAACTCGAAGCTCTTGGTGTATAAAAGTGGGAAGATCGAAGAAGACCGGTTTTCCAACCTGCCGGAACGGCTGCCCGAAGGCGCCACGCTCATCTTAAATAATACAAGGGTCATTGAAGCACGGATTTTTTTCACCAAGCCAACCGGCGGGGTGATCGAGATTTTTTGCCTCGAACCACACGGCCAGAGCATGGAGATTTCGCTTCAGCAACAAGGGTCGGCAGAATGGCAGTGCATGATCGGCGGAGCCTCCAAATGGAAGCCCGGCCAGGTATTGCGAAAAGAAATGGAGATCGGGGGGAAACCGGTCACATTGGAAGCACACTATAATGGCAAGATTGAAGATGCGTTTATCATCCGGTTTTCCTGGGCACCGGCAGACCTGCATTTTGTGCAGGTCCTTCATGCCGCTGGCGACATTCCCCTCCCCCCCTATATCAAACGCAGCGCAGAACCGATCGACAAGGAAAGGTATCAGACTGTCTTTGCCAGGGAAGAAGGCTCGGTAGCCGTACCAACAGCAGCACTGCATTTTACCGAAGAAACGTTTGAAAGCCTGCGAAGAAAAAACATTCATGTCAACGAAGTGACGTTGAATGTTGGCGCGGGTACGTTCAAACCGGTAAAGACAGAATCGATTGCCGACCATCACATGCACAGCGAAACCTTTACGGTAAAACGCGACAGCCTCCGGGCAATTTTAGAGGCAACAACAGTGATAGCCGTCGGCACCACGTCGCTGCGTACCATTGAAAGCCTGCACTGGATGGGAGTCAAACTCCTGAAGGGAGACTTTGATGAAGAATGGTCGCTGGAGCAGTGGGAGGTTTACGACCTGGATCCTTCCATACCTTACCAGGAAAGCATTGGCGCCATTCTGCAATGGATGGAGGAAAAGTCTATCGAAGAACTGCATTGCCGTACAGCCCTGCTGATTGTACCGGGCTACCGGTTTCAAATCCCATCGGCGATTATCACTAATTTTCACCAGCCGGGCTCGACCCTGTTGCTGCTAGTTGCAGCGTTTATCGGGGAAAACTGGCGTAAGGTTTACCAGTATGCAATGGAACACGACTTCCGTTTTCTCAGCTACGGCGACAGCAGTCTCCTCTGGCGGGAATAGCGGTTGACGGACCAAAAGATGACAGGTGACAGTGAGCGCCTGCGGCACCACCATCCACCATCTGCCATCCATCATCTTCTATCCTTCATGCAGGGGAAGCTCGATGGTGAAAACACTTCCCTTGCCCAATGTGCTTTCCGGCTTAATGACGCCATCATGCGAATTCACCACCGTTTTTACATAACTCAGTCCAAGGCCAAAACCTTTTACATTGTGCAGGTTGCCGGTATGGGCTCGATAGAACTTCTCGAAAATGCGCTTGACGGTTTCGCGGCTCATCCCGATCCCGTTGTCTTCGATGCGCAAAATGAATTTCTTCGATGTGGACGACGTGGACAACGAAATGTGCGGAGGCACACCTTCCTTCGAATATTTTACAGCATTGTCGAGGAGGTTGTTAACAATGTTGTTGATGTGCACCTCGTCGCCGTCGATTAAATCTGTTTGTGCATCGAGGTGCATTTCCATGTCGCCGCCTTTCTCCTGCAAGCGCAGCACAAAATTGTCGGCTACATCTTCGATGATCTTGTGGATATGCAGCGGCTTTTTATTCAACTGGATTTCCTGCCGGTCCATCAGCGCCGACTTCAGGATGGTCTCTACCTGCCGGTTCATGCGCTGGTTTTCCTCTTTGATGATGCTGCTGAAATAGCCCAGCTTTTCCGGGTTGCAGATCACCTTTGGATTTTTCAGCGCATCCACAGCTAGCGAGATGGTTGCTATGGGCGTTTTAAATTCATGGGTCATGTTGTTGATGAAATCGTTTTTTATTTCACTCAACTTTTTCTGTCGAAGCATGGTGTGTATCGTTAACCCAAAAGCACTGAAGATGACAAGTGTGAACAGCATCGCGGCGATCATGCGGGGACGAAGGTCTTTGTACACCAGTCTTTTGATCGGGATCACCATGATGAATACTTCATCCGGGCTGAGGTTTTCGCCGGCCGAGCCGCTGGAGGCAGTGATGTAGTGCAGCACAGAGAAATAGCTGGTGGTATCGTAATACCATTTTTCAAATTCCGGCGACTTGCGTTCGATCTGGCTGTGCACGCCATCGCCAATCAGGGCAAGCCCAAACTGGTAAGGTGTTTCCTCAAGGTTCTGCTGCTGCAGCACAGCATCTATCTTCCCCTTGATGTCGTCTGCGGTCAGGCGACTGCCGAGGGTATAGGGCTTTTGTTCGATGGAAAACTCGTCGAAGCCCGGAAAGGGTTTGGTAGTGATATTGTAGCCTTTCACTTGCGAGAGCTCTGAAGCAATGGCTTGCGTCACGTCGCGGAACCGGTCTCTTACCTGCTCTTCTTTGGCCAAAAGCATGTTATTGAGCCACGAGATTTGAATAAAGATGATACCGATCAGTGAGATGGTAATCAAAACAATGATTATGGGGAAAATTCGTTTCACTGGCGGAAAGTTGAGAAAAAAATTGTTCCGGGCAAAAATAGCGGGCAACCTTGCTGTAATTTGTGGCACAAGTTTGTTATACCGGATATTTAACACAAATGCCTTCTTATGGTAGAACCCGCAGCCGGCGTGTTGTTGATTGCAGACCCGTTTTTAAAAGACCCGAATTTCATGCGGACTGTCGTTTTTCTAACGGAGCACCGCGAAGACGGAACGATTGGATTTGTCCTCAACCGCCAGTTTGAAAACACCCTTGACGAACTCTTGCCCGAAGTGGAAGGACACAAGATTCCCGTTTATTATGGCGGTCCCGTACAAATGAACACCATTCATTTTTTGCACCGGTATCCCGATGATGTTCCCGGTGGCGTTGAGGTGATGAAAGGTGTGTACTGGGGCGGTGATTTTGATGCCGTGGTGAAACTAATCAATGCAGGTAATATCGATCCTGATAAGATCCGCTTTTTTATTGGCTATTCCGGCTGGAGCACCGGCCAGCTCGAATCGGAGATGACGGAAAAAACATGGCTGACAGTGGAAGCGGTGCGCAAGTTGGTCTTTCATCCCAATGCAGAAGAGATCTGGAAAGATTCGCTAAAACACCTTGGCGGCGAATACGAGATGATGATCAATTTCCCGATCGATCCACAACTCAATTAATAGCGGGCAGCCGAATCAGCCGCCCGCTATTTACGATTTACTCAAGGACCACTCTCCGGTCCTTCGGATATTTAACAGTATAGCCCAGTTTGACCTTCTTTTCCTGCCCGGGCTGAAGGGAAATGGTCCAGCTCACCAACCCTGTCGCCTTATCTGTTTTTCCGTCCGGAGCAGCAATATCATCCACATCGATCTCCTTGTTTACCGATATAGGAAACTGGTCGTGCACGATGACCGTTACCGGTATTTTCTTCGCATTCATCAACGAAATTTCATATTCCCGCCGTTCGCTTTGACTACCTCCCAGGAATTTTTTTGCACTCATTTCTTTCGGCAGTTTTCGCGTCACCCGAATGCCATTGTCCTTGCCCAGCGAAAGCGCTAAAGTATCGCCGGTGGTGGAGAGGTCGAGGTAGGTTTTTCCAAGATAGGTCCCTTCGAAATACAGGTTTACCTCTCCCGACTGCAGGTCATAGTCCTGCCAATTGAGAACTTTGGCGGTTAAAAATGCCGAAGGGTCCACCTTCGGGGCAGTGTAATATTCGTACAATGCCGGGATCTCACTTCGCCGGATACCGATGGTGGTTGTTCTGCCATCTGTTTCCAGGGTGTATTTTTCGTCAATTTTGTAAAGAATTGCAGTCGGCTGGTATTGCGTTGTCAGCGACACGGTCTGCACGTCTTCCTGGTCGACGGAACGGCTCCCCCTTACCTGCACACTGGCTGCCTTGCCTGCCAGGCCATAACCGGTAACAACCACCTCCTGCAAATTGGACGTGCGTTGTTTCAATGTCACCGCTGCATACCCCGGCGATGCCTTCATCTCTTTGGATTCAAAGCCCACAGCAGAAACCACGACAACACCATTGGCCGGAATGTTTTGCAGTTTATAAAATCCATTGGCGTCGGTCAGCGTGGCGATGTTTGTTCCTTTCACCGTTACCGTAGCGCCAACAACCGGGCTTCCGTTTTCCTCAACAATTCGTCCGCTGACAACACCGGGCATTTTAGCTGCCGAACGTAGCCAGGCGACGGACGGATCGTAAAACCCCAGCATCCAGGGCTGCAGGATTGACGGCGTGGCATTGTCGCCGGGATTGCCTGTGCTGAGTGTAATGGCCACGTCTTTCCAGGTTTCGCCGCTACGCTGAAAGACGTTTGCATTCATCAGCATTGTCAGCGGTTTTGTCACGTCGGTCACACGCATATCGTAAACCGGATACCACCCGGCATCTTTTACGGTATACAACAACTGGAACCGGATGTTTTGTGTTTCCCGGCTGTCAATCAGCGCTGTCACCGTATACGCGACACTGTCACGCTTCTTGCCCGCTTCTGCCAGTTGCGCCTCCAGCCGGTTTAGCTCTTTTTGTTGTGCGGCAATCCGTTTTTCGAGCTCCAGTTGCTTTTGCAAAACCTCTGTCATCCGGGAGCGATGCAGGTCGAGCGCCTGCTTCAGTTCCTCTGTTTTTACGCCGGCCTGGCCACCGATGGCTTCGTTCTTTACCAGCATGTCCTCTTCCTTTTTATAAACCTGCAACAGGCGGTTGTCGCTGGCAATCCTATCCTGCAGGTCGGCCCGTTTATCTACCATGCTTCGTTCATCGGCTTCCAGTTTTCGCTGGCTGCCGAAATCCCGTGTAGCCTGAACCGAGAGAAGGGTAACATTCGCATCGGCTTTCAACTGGAGACTTTGTTGCTCCAGTTGGTTGCTCAATCCGGAAAAGACAATTTCTGTTCTTCCCGGCAAGACAGCGGCGCTCGCCGTTCGAAGGATCTGTGCGCCGGAGGCAAACACGGTCACACCGGCGATGCTGCTTTCCACGGGTAGTTTTTTGGGCTGTGCAAAAAGAAGACAGGGAGACAAGGCGACTAGCAAGGCAACTTTTCTCATAAGGTTGTTTTTTGGTAAGATGCAGGGTTCACTAAAATGACATAAACAAAACAAAAAAAGCTGCCCGGTTGGACAGCTTTCTGAAAATTATAAGAAAAGCGATTAGTCTACTTCTGCAGCACCTTCCACCAAAACCGTGACTTTGTTGTTCAGCACTTCCACAAAGCCGCCCTGAATTTGGTAGCTGGTAGTATGCGACTGTTTATCACGCAGCACTTTTACTTTCCCGGCTTTTAAGGCACTTACCAGGGGGGCGTGCTTGTCCAACACTTCAAACGAACCGCTGATGCCGGGCATTTGCACACCGTACACTTCACCGCTGAATAATTTCCGCTCCGGGGTTAATATTTCTAATGTCATAAGACGAATGTGAAAATTTGAAAATTGGAAAATGTGAAAATGAAACGTGCCAAATCAGCAAAGCATTTTCACATTTTCATATTTGCACATTTGCTGATTAGCCTTGTGCCTGCGCCAACAGCCGCTTGCCTTTTTCAATCGCATCATCGATGGTACCAACCAGGTTGAAGGCCGCTTCGGGATATTCATCCACTTCACCGTCCATGATCATGTTGAAGCCACGGATGGTTTCTTCGATCGGAACCAGCACGCCTTTCAAACCGGTAAAGGCTTCGGCCACATGGAAAGGCTGCGACAGGAAGCGCTGCACTTTACGGGCACGGGCTACCGTTTGTTTGTCCTCGTCGCTCAGTTCATCCATACCCAGGATGGCGATGATGTCTTGCAGTTCCTTGTAACGCTGCAGGATCAACTTCACCCTGTTGGCAGTATTGTAATGCTGTTCACCCACGATCAACGGAGAAAGGATACGAGATGTAGAGTCCAGCGGATCCACCGCAGGGTAAATACCCAAATCGGCAATCTTACGCGACAATACGGTTGTGGCATCCAGGTGGGCAAAGGTTGTTGCCGGGGCCGGGTCAGTCAGGTCATCCGCCGGTACATACACCGCCTGTACGGACGTGATGGAACCATTTTTTGTCGATGTGATCCGCTCCTGCATCAGGCCCATTTCAGTAGCCAGCGTCGGCTGGTAACCAACCGCCGAAGGCATACGACCCAGCAGGGCAGATACCTCGGAACCGGCTTGTGTGAAACGGAAGATATTGTCCACGAAGAACAGGATGTCGCGGCCTTTGCCGGTGCCATCACCGTCGCGGTAGTATTCAGCGATTGTCAGACCGGAAAGGGCCACACGGGCACGAGCACCCGGGGGTTCGTTCATCTGGCCAAACACGAAGGTGGCTTTGGAGTCGGCCAGCTCGGTCATGTTTACCTTGCTCAGGTCCCAGCCGCCTTCTTCCATGCTATGCTTGAATGCATCGCCGTATTTCATGATACCGGCCTCGATCATTTCACGCATCAGGTCATTTCCTTCACGTGTACGTTCACCCACACCGGCAAATACGGACAAACCGGAGTATGCCTTTGCAATGTTGTTGATCAATTCCTGGATCAATACGGTTTTACCAACACCCGCACCACCAAACAGACCAATCTTACCACCTTTTGCATACGGCTCGATCAGGTCAATAACTTTAATACCGGTAAAAAGAACTTCTGTTGCTGTGGAAAGGTTTTCAAATGCCGGCGGTTTGGCGTGAATGGCGCGGCCGTTTACTTTCGAAACGGGAGGCAATCCATCGATCGGGTCTCCTGTTACGTTGAACAGGCGGCCTTTGATTTCTTCGCTTGCCGGCATTTTGATGGGACCACCGGTATCCACGACGTCCATGCCGCGAAGCAGGCCTTCTGTACCGTCCATGGCAATGGTACGAACGCTGTCTTCACCCAGGTGTGTTTGCACCTCGAGCACCAGCGTATCGCCATTTTGTCTTTTTATTTCTAATGCATTAAAAATTTCAGGAAGGCCACCGTCGAACTGAACATCCACAACGGCGCCGATGATTTGTTTTACCTTTCCAACTTTTGCCATAAATAGCGTTTAAGAAGAAGTTTTTTAAAGAAAACAGCCTGAAAAAGGCCATTCTCCATTTTCAGGCTGCAAAAGTAAGGGTGTAAGGCTAATTTACCCAATCAAAAATGGCAAAAGCCCCGCTTTAGCGAAACATTTTGCAAAGATCAAATGCCGATCCATCTTCGGTGGAAATCGGGCGCCGCAGAAAGCACCAATCCGGCTGCTCAGGGAGTGCACGGCGGGTTGTCGGGCGGCGGGCAGATCGTGTAATTATCGGCGTAGATCGTCCGCACGGGTGCATCCAGTGAACCGCTTTTGGGCATCACCCGGTACAGGGTGATTGTGGTGGAAAAGCCGCTGACGTCCCCCCGCGGATCGGATGCGTCGAAATTGCGGGCCCTGCGGTACCGCTCCACATCGTCATCGTCGTACCGGGCCATACGAACCTCCGAACTGACAATCGTGTAGGTTTGTTCAATGTAGGCCCTGGCATCATCGTTCATGACCCGCTTTTTAAATTCCCGGCACTTCCCTCCACTGCAGTTGCGGTAGTGATCCATCATTTTCCTGGCAGTCCCTTCATCGATCAGCCAGTCTTTCGGATCGAATGCCCTGGTCACGATGGTTGAAGCCGGCCTGTGCACCGGCCCCTTCAGCCCGGATTCTAATGAATGAACGAAAAGTACAGGCAGAAAAAAGAGCAGAAGTTTACCCATAAACATATGTTTCTTTAAAAATACAAGAAATAAAAAATACTTTCCGATTGCTGTTTTCACACTTGTGAACAGGGCACCACCCGGTATTCCGGCGCAATTGCCCCGATTTTCGAACACCTTCATCTGCCCAGATTTCAAGCTCACAGCGCCCAGAAAAAAAAGAAACTGTTAGAATCCGGCAGCGCTGCCACACAACCTCAGCAAGGCACAGCTTTTGTAAAATTCACCTTGTATGAAGAATATCTTGATCTATGCTGCCCTTGTCAGCAGCTTATTCGCAGCCTGTCAAAACGCCAACACTACGTCCGGCCACGGTGGCAAAGAAAACGACGACGAAACGGAGGAAAAGCGGAACATGAGTAAACGGGATTATGGCATCACCAAAGCCAATTCATACTCCGACCTTTTCCTCGACAGCCTGGCGATGGAAAAATTCATCGCAGGCAAAAAACTCCCCGACTCTCTTGCCCGCCGGATGCGGAGTTTCTACAACACGCGGAATTACCAGTTCACCTGGTTTACCTCGGCCGGACTTACCGAACAGGCAAGAGCGTTCTGGAACCTCCACGACTACGTAACGACCTACGACAACGACACGTCGCTGCGTGACAAAGCGCTGCAAAGGAAGATGGATGCCCTTGCGGCCGAAGAAAGTCTCTCGCCCAGTGCAAGCGGCGATTATGCGCAAACGGAACTGACCCTCACCCACCATTTTATTAAATATATCCTGAACAACTACGAAAAGGGGTATGTCAAGCGCAAGGAAATGGAACGGTTCATTCCGTACAAAAGACGCGATGCGCTGGAAATGGCTGATTCTCTCCTGAACAAAAAGCACAAGGACAACAAATACTTCGAAGATGTGCACGAACCTTATCGCAAGCTGAAGGAGCAACTGGCGGTATATTACAAGATCACCAAAAACGGCGGATGGCCACAGATTCCTGCGGCCAAAACCCTCAAAACCGGCATGCGATCACCGGCAGTGGCCCTGATCAAAAAGAGGCTGCAACTCAGTGGCGATATGCCGGGCCAGGATACCACCCAGCTTTTCAACGATACGCTGGCAACGGCTGTGCGCCGCTTCCAGCAAAGCCTCGGTTATACGCCAACCGGAACCGTAAATGCGCAACTGATTAAGGACATGAATGTGCCGGCAAAACAGCGCCTGTCCCAGATCTTACTGAACATGGACCGGATGCGGTGGATGCCGACAGAACCATCCGGGCAGTTGATTGTTGTGAACATCCCCGAATTCATCCTGCATGTCTACGAAGGCAAGCAAAAGGCGTTCGACATGAACGTGGTGGTGGGAAAAGAAGGGCACAACACCGTAAGCTTTAGCGGAGACCTGAGCACCATCGTGTTCAGCCCCTATTGGAACGTGCCGCCCAGCATTGTGAAAAAAGAAATCCTTCCGAAGCTGCAATCCGATCCCGGCTACCTGGCTGCGCAAAACATGGAGCAGGTGGGCACCGAAGGCGGCCTGCCCAAAATCAGGCAGTTGCCAGGCGATAAAAATTCGCTGGGGCGGGTGAAGTTCCTGTTCCCGAACAGCTTTAATATTTATTTCCATGATACGCCGGCCAAGAGCCTTTTCAACCAGGACAAGCGGGCTTACAGTCATGGCTGTATCCGGCTGGCCGAACCAGAGAAAATGGCCGAGTACCTCTTGCGCAACAATCCCGAGTGGACACCGGATAAAATTTTCGAGGCCATGAACCAGGACCACGAGCAATATGTAAAGCTGAAAAAACCGGTGCCCGTTATGATTACTTATTACACGGCATGGGTTGATGAAAACGGGCTGGTCAACTTCCGGGATGACATTTACAAGCACGATGCGGACCTTGCCAAACGCATGTTCCAGTAAGCTTTTCCCTGTACCGATCGTGGCATTCTGCGGGAGCAACAAATGGAGGAACATGTCGCCTCGTGTCCTACATTTGCCCGCAGATTACAAGCCATGCAAGCAGTAGAAGTCAGGGATAAAAAAGATGCCGCCGCCTTTATCGCGGTGAACGTTCGGCTCAATAAAGGCGACGCCAATTATATACGTCCGCTGGACAAGGACATCAACGAGGTCTTTGATGAAACAAAGAACAAAGCATTCCGGTTTGGCAAATTAAAGCGGTGGATCTTGAAAAACGATGCCGGCGAAGCGATTGGCCGGATCGCCGCCTTCACCAATAAAAAATACCGCAACAAAGGTGACGATGTGCCCGTAGGCGGCGTGGGTTTTTTTGACTGCATCAATGATCAGCAGGCGGCTGATTTTCTGTTCGACACTGCAAAAGAATGGCTACAGCAACAAGGCGTGGAAGCCATGGACGGCCCGATCAATTTCGGGGAACGCGACCGCTGGTGGGGACTGGTGGTGGAAGGTTTTCAACCACCGCTCTATGGCATGAATTTCAACCCGCCTTATTACCAGGCACTTTTCGAGAACTACGGCTTTTTGCCGTTTTTTCACCAGATCTGTTTTGGAAAAAAGCCCAAGCAAAAGCTGAGTAACAAGGTGCTGGAACGCCATGCCGTGTACGAAAAAGATCCGCATTTTTCAGTTCGCAACCTCAAGAAAAATGAGCTGGAAAAATACGCCGCCGATTTTGCCACGGTTTACAACGCGGCATGGGCCGGCCACGGCGGTTTAAAGGAAATGAAAAAAGAACAGGTGTTGGTCATGTTCAAAAAAATGAAGCCGGTGATGGACGAAAGCATTATCTGGTTTACGTATAAAGATGAAGAGCCCATTGCCATTTTCGTCAACCTTCCCGATCTGAACCAGTGGTTCAAACACCTGCACGGCAAATTTGACCTTTTGCACAAGTTGAAATTCCTTTGGGTAAAAAGTACGGTAAAGTGCACCAAGTTCACCGGTTTGGTTTTTGGGATCGTACCGGAATGGCAGGGAAAGGGCCTCGACTCTTTTATCGTGGGTGAGGCTTACAAAACGGTGCTGAAAAATCCCTATGAAGAATACGAAATGCAGTGGATCGGCGATTTCAACCCCAAAATGCTCAACGTAGCGCAAGGTTTGGGCGACGTGTTTCAAAGCCGGAAGCTAACGACCTACCGGTTCCTGTTCGACAGGACGAAAGAGTTTAAACGGCACCCGATCCTGGGATAAAATTTTCTAAAAACAGAACTGGCCCGCAGGCCACAAATTACAACGCGGCACTTGTTCACAGGCTTGGCGCATCGCCTGAATTCCGCTACCTTGCAAGCCGCACAGCGCACCACCAATCATGGAAAAATTCATTGTCTCAGCCCGGAAATACAGACCCCAGACATTTGACACCGTCGTGGGACAGGAGCACATCACCACCACGCTTAAAAACGCCATCCGCAGCAACCACCTGGCGCATGCTTTTTTGTTTTGCGGTCCGCGGGGTGTGGGCAAAACAACCTGTGCACGCATCCTGGCCAAAACCATCAACTGCGAAAACCTGCAGCCGGACGGTGAAGCCTGTAACCAGTGCCATTCCTGCGTTTCGTTCAACAATGGAACGTCAATGAACATCCACGAACTCGATGCGGCCAGCAACAACTCGGTCGATGACATCCGTGCGCTGGTGGAGCAGGTACGCTTTGCTCCACAGGCCGGCAAATACAAGGTGTACATCATCGACGAGGTACACATGTTGTCGGCATCGGCTTTTAATGCCTTCCTGAAAACGCTGGAAGAGCCGCCCTCCTATGCCATTTTTATTTTGGCCACTACGGAAAAGCATAAGATCCTGCCCACGATCCTGAGCCGTTGCCAGATCTTCGATTTTAAGCGAATCACGTTACAGGACACGGTCAACCACCTGGCAGGTATTGCCCAAAAAGAAGACATCAGGGCGGAGGAAGCGGCCCTTCAACTGATCGCGCAAAAAAGCGAAGGTTGCATGCGGGATGCACTGAGTATCCTGGATAAAATCGTTTCGTTTACCAGCGGTGAAGTGACCTACGAAAACACCATCGAGCACCTGAACATCCTAGATGCCGACTACTACTTCAAGCTGTTCGACTGCATGCTGAACCAGGATTTGGCCGGCGCCATGCTCCTGTTTGACGACATCAACAAAAAAGGTTTTGAGGGCGACATGGTCCTGAACGGCTTTGCCGAATTCATGCGCAACCTGCTAATTTGCAAAGACGAGAAAGTGGCCGGTTTGCTGGAGGTTGTGGAAAGCTTTCGTGTGAAATACGCCGAAGCCGCCAGGAAAGTTTCGCCTTCGTATATCATCAGTGCCCTGAACCTGCTGAACGAATCGGAGATCAATTTCCGTTCGGCCCGTAACAAGCGCCTCCACGTGGAGCTGGCTCTTATCAAGCTCTGTTACCTGTCGCAGGCGCTGGAACTCACGGCTGCAGCCAGTGGGATTGATAAAAAAAAACTAGTTGACGGAACAAAGGCCGTTGCATTCCGGGCCATTCAGCCGTTTGCCGAACCGCTTCGCACAGCCCCTTCCCAGCCGTTGCCCGCCCCGGCACCACCGCCGGTACAGGAAGCCAAACTGATCATCGAAACGCCTTTGCCAAAGCCGGCGCAACCGGTTTTGGTGGAAGAAAAAAAAGAAGCCTACAAACCGGCCGAGAAAAAACCCAACGGCAGCAGCAAGATCTCCTCGCTGGATGCCTTGCGAAAAAAAATCGCCAACGAAAGCGGCCAGCGGGTAGCCGCCGACAAGCCGCTCGAAATGACGGCGCTGAAGGCGGCGTGGAAAACCTTCATCGAAACCCTGAAATCGCAAAAACGACCCGCCTGGCAGAGCTACGAGATGGCCGAGTTGGTGATCACGGAAGAAGCCCGTTTTGAAGTGATCGTGCACAACAAGATCAATGAAAAATTCATTGAACTGGAGCGGAAGGAAGCCGGTGAGTTTTTGCAAAAAGAATTGTGCAACCGCCTGCTTCAATTTAACATTGTTTTGATCGAAGCACCGAAAGAACACGTTGTGACGGAAGCCCCGATGACGGCCAAAGACCAGTTTCTGAAACTGGTGGAGCAATACCCGATGGTGAAAGAACTCAAAGACCGTTTACGTCTTGATCTAGACTATTAGAATTGCCTTTCTACCTATTTACGTACTGCCTTAACAGAAGGTTGCGGGAATTTCGGGTGTCCAAAATTCAGGAGCAATCATGCAAAACAGGCAGGTTTTTCAGTCTTCAACAGCGACCCGCTGGCAACGGGTGAAATGGGGAACCCGTATTTTAATTTTTCTTTCCTTCATTTTACTGGCAGCCCTGGTGGTGGCGCTGGGAAGCGACGAACCCAGCAAAAACACCGGCCGTCCGCGGTTGCAGAACTACGTGTACACACGGCTGAAAGACACATCCAGCTTTGTGTACAAGAACAGTGAGCTGGCCCGCAAATACTACGGCTTCCGGAAATTTATTGACGACCGGGACGTCAAGCTAAAAACCCGTGCGCCCTACCAGGCAATGCTTCCGGCCAACTTCCGGAACATCACATCCAATACGGCTGCCTGCCACATCCGCGCCGGCTTCTTTGTCGACTGGGACCCGCAATCCTATTACTCGCTGCAACGAAATGTGAACAAGCTTAACCTGGTCATCCCGGAGTGGTTCTTCATCGACCCGGTAGCCGATACCCTGACAACCGGCATCGACCGGCAGGCGCTGGCCATCATGCAGCAATCGGGTGTGAACATTATGCCGGTGCTCACCAACAACAAGGGGGATGTGTTTCATGGCGATGCGGTGCACCGCATCTTTACCACCCCGGCTAAACGCGAACGCCTGATCAATGACCTGATCCGCCAGCTGAAAGCCAACCATTTCATCGGCGTGAACATTGACTTTGAAGACCTGGTGGAAACGACCGATGAACCGCTGATCGCTTTCCAGCGGGAGCTTTACCTGCGCCTGCATGCCAACCACCTGCTCGTCTCGCAGGATGTCATTCCGTTCAACGAAGATTACAACTACGATGCGCTGGCCCGTTACAACGATTACCTTTTTGTGATGGCGTACGACGAGTTTTCGGACAATACAAGACCAGGCCCCGTCGCCGACCAGAAATGGATTGAGGCCGCAGTTGACGAAGCCACGAAAAACCTGCCGTCGGAAAAAATCATTCTTGGTGTGGCAGCTTATGGCTATGACTGGCCACAATACAGCCAGGCCAGTTCGCTCACGTACCAGCAGGCACTCACCGTTGCCAAGGAGCAAAACAGCACGATCGAATTTGACAACGACACGTATAACCTCCACTTTTCCTATTCCGATAACAACAACGTGCCCCACGACGTATATTTTGCTGATGCCGCCACGACGTTTAATACCATGCGGTTTGCCACGGAGAGCAATCTTGCCGGCACGGCCATCTGGCGCCTGGGCTCGGAAGATTCACGCATCTGGGATTTTTACAACCGCGATATGTCAAAGCAGGCCCTGAGACAGTTTGACTTTACTGCCTTTAACTCCGTCGAGTCAACGGAGGATGTGGACTACAACGGGCAGGGTGAAGTCCTCGATGTGGTCAGCACACCGACAAAAGGGTTTATCCGTACCGAGCAGGATTCAACCGAAATGCTGATCAGCGAAGAGTCTTACGAAAGCCTGCCCTCGCAGTTTGTCGTGAATGCTTATGGCTGGAACAAGCAGGACACAGCCCGTAACCGCAAAAAGATCGTCCTTACGTTTGACGATGGTCCCGACGCTTCGTGGACGCCCAACGTCCTGGATATTCTTTCGCAGAAACATGTTCCCGCCACATTTTTCCTGGTGGGCAAGAACATGGAGCAAAACGTTCCCCTCGTCAAGCGCATTTACCGCGAGGGACACGAAATCGGCAACCACACCTTCCTGCACCCGAACGTTGCGGAGATCAGTCCGCGCAGGGCCGTTATCGAAATGGAAGCTACCCGCCTGCTGATCGAATGCATCACCGGCCGCTCAACGGTTTTGTTCAGGGCTCCGTACAATGCCGACTTTACACCGCAGAAATGGGAAGAGCTGCAACCCGTAGCGCTGGCCCGCACCAAAAACTACCTCGATATTGGCGAATCCGTCGACCCCGAGGACTGGCAGCCCGGCGTTAGCGCAGACACGATTTTCCATCGCGTCATTTCCCGCAAAGCAGAACTCGAAGCCAGCAACCAGGGCGGAAACATCATCCTGTTGCACGATGCCGGTGGCGACACACGGGAAGCGACCATCGAAGCACTTCCCCGCATCATTGACTATTTTCAAAAACGCGGCTACACTTTCACGACCGTGGCCGAATACCTGGGTAAAAACAAAGATGCCGTGATGCCCATTGTGCCAAAAGGCAGCGGCTATTACTGGATCCAGGCCAACCTTGTGCTGATTGAAGCCACCTACTGGAGCGGCCATATCCTGTTCTCGCTTTTTGTCATCTTCATCCTCCTTTCCATTGCCCGTATCGCCCTGATGGCGGTGCTTGCGCTAAAGGAAAGGCACCGGGAGAAAGCGGCGACAGTGGCCGGCCCGGTCCGGGACGAATATCCGGCCGTTTCCATCATCGTACCCGCCTTCAACGAGGAAGTAAACGCCGTCAGCTCTTTACGACATTTGCTGAAAACAACCTATCCCAACTTCAACATCGTGTTTGTGGATGATGGCAGCAAGGATGGGACCTACGAAAAAGTAAAAGCCGCCTTCGACGGCCACGACAAGGTGCAGGTGTTCACAAAACCCAATGGCGGAAAAGCCTCGGCCCTGAATTTCGGGATTGCACAAACCAGTGCTGAATTTGTAGTCTGTATCGACGCCGATACCAAACTGGATCCGCAGGCTGTATCGGAAATGATGAAACATTTCCTGCACGATAGCGAAGGAAACCTGGGTGCAGTGGCCGGCAACGTAAAGGTGGGCAACGAAGTGAACCTGCTTACGAAATGGCAGGCGATCGAATACATCAGCAGCCAGAATTTCGACCGGCGGGCCTTTGCCAATGTCAATGCCATCACGGTGGTGCCGGGAGCCATTGGCACGTTTCGCAAAGCGGCTATCAAAACAGCCGGCGGATTTACGACCGATACGCTGGCAGAGGACTGTGACCTGACGGTTCGGATCATCCGCTCGGGGTACCGGGTGGCCAACGAAGGTGCAGCACTGGCCTTTACCGAAGCGCCGGAAGGCCTGAAACAATTCCTGAAGCAGCGCTTCAGGTGGAGCTTTGGCATTCTGCAAACGTTCTGGAAACACAAGGATGTTTTGTTCAATCCGAGGTATGGATGGCTCGGATGGCTGGCGATGCCGAACATCCTGCTGTTTCAGTACGTGATCCCCTTTTTTATCCCCCTGGCCGACTTCTTTATGCTGGTGGGTTTATTCACCGGCAACGCCTCTCATATACTGCCCTACTACATTGCATTTATGCTCTTTGATGCAGCGATTGCGGCTGTGGCCTTCCGCATGGAGAACGAGCGGCTTTCACGGCTGGTCTGGCTCATTCCGCAGCGGCTGATTTATCGTTGGCTCATGTGGTTTGTTTTATTCAAGGCCATACGCCGTGCCGTCAAAGGCGAACTGCAAACATGGGGGGTGTTGAAACGAACCGGGAGAGCGATGACGCAGGGTGGTTCTTCTACTCGCCTGCAGGAAATTCCCCTGAATCCTAAAGGAGGAGTAGCTCAAAAGCCGGCATAAGCAAGATGCATTTTCATAGAGAGAGATGCCATCCCTTGAAGGGATGGCATCTCTTTTTTGCCCCGCTGCGTTCCGAACGCTGAATGGAGCGTCGCAACAGAAGCTCAATGGAAATTCTGTCGCTGGTGACATAAAACATATCGCTCCTACAGAGCTTTATTCTCTCGATTGTTCTTTCTTTCTACTAACAGGGTGCCCCTCCGAGGCAAAAGAAAAAACCGTGGGTGAGGACGCCGAACGGCAGCAAAAAGCCTCCATCAAAATGTATGATGAAGGCTTCGTTATATCGTGCAAAAGCAAGGGTCTGTGCGGATGCCACTCCCTCCTTTGGAGGCCGCGATAGCCGGGGCGAGGTGGGTAATCGCACGGCCTTATCTTTGTGCCATGGAAATTATCCATGCTTCATATTTGATCAGCAGCCCTTCTGTAGACAAATGCCCACTCCCCGACAGGCCCGAATATGCGTTTATTGGTCGCAGTAATGTCGGCAAATCGTCCCTGATCAATATGCTTTGCAACAAAAAAGAAGTTGCCAAGGTGTCATCTTCCCCGGGCAAAACGCAAATGATCAATCATTTCACCGTGACCGGCAGCGATAAGAAGGAATGGTACCTCGTGGACCTTCCCGGTTATGGCTTTGCCAAAGTCTCCCAAAGCCAGCGTAAAAACTGGCAAAAGATGATCAAGGAGTACATTCAAAAGCGGGAAAACCTTGTCAACCTGTTCTCGCTTATCGACAGTCGCCACGAGCCGCAGAAAGCCGACCTGGATTTTATCAACCAGCTCGGCGAATGGCAAATCCCTTTTGCCATCGTGTTTACCAAAGCGGATAAGAGCACCCAAAAAGAGACCGCCCGGAATGTGGACAAGTTCCTGGAGCAGCTGGGGGAATCCTGGGAAGATTTGCCGCCCTATTTTGTCACATCGGCCGTGAAGCACCTGGGCAAAAAAGGTATCCTGAAATATGTGGCCGAACAAAACGCGGAATACGAACAATATAAAAAGGGAAAAGTGTAAGTGATTTCACTCTATCTTGCACCTGTTTTTTTCATTTGTATGAACCGGAAAGGGATCGAACAAAGCCTCGTAATTTTACTTTTCTTGTTGGTGCTGGTCGTGTTTTCGCTGGCCGAACGTGACAGCAAGAAACTCGACCGTTTGTACAGGACCGCTCAATTGATTCAGCAAAAAGAGGCGGTCCACACCGCACACAACTCTCCTGTCTCCTACTGATTTTTTTGCAATGGAACACCTGCGCACCCTGCTTTTCCTCCTGCTCGCTTTTCTTCTTTCACCCACATCCGTTCCTGCGCAGGATACCGTTAGATCCATGAATGATTCATCGCCTGCCGCGGTTCAAAAAATGGTCAGAGCGGAATTTGAGCGCTGGCAGGACAGCATGAAGGCCGTTCGAATAAAGCAGGATGTGCAAGCGCATGGAAAAACCCTGGATGCCTTCCTCAAGGAAATGAAGGAAAGAGAAAACGAACAAAAACGGCAACGGCTTTTCCGCATCGGTTTGGGAGTGGCGCTGCTGATCGCACTGGCCATTGTCCTAGTACGGCGACGGAAGAACTCCTGAACCCTTAATTCACCATCTTATTGGCGCAACTGCTACTGGCAAAGGCTTCGGGCTTGGCCTTGAACGCAAAGCCCATCCCCAGGATATAGCCCATGGCTTCTTTCAGGGCATCGTTGCTTTTGAAGGCCGGATTGGTGTTGATGTCGGCATGCACTTCCATGTCCACATTGTATAAAGTAAAAAGATTGCACAATTCGTATGCAATCTCTATACTCTTCGCCACTTCCACCAGCATCCTTTCCTTGATAGAATAACTCTGGAGCGTTTTTTCGTTATGGATAAACATGAAGCCTCCATGCCCCTCCCGTAAAAAGACAATGACGGTGGCAAATTCCGTTTCGCTGCCTTTCACCTGGGAGTCGGTGCCGATGCAAACTTTCAACTTGTAACCAGCGTCGGTTTCTCGCCTGATGGCACTTTCCACAGCGGCGGTGATGGGTAGTTTAATAGGTTCGCCATTAAATTTTCTCCACTTCATAAAAAAACGAGGTTTTTCCAAGTTACGGAAAAACCTCGAGGTACCAAGAGCACGGATTATCGAAAGTGTTAATAACTACTGTTTCATAAACTTCTCCGTATACTGTTGCTGGTTATTGGCAAAGCGCAACAGGTAAAGGCCACTGGTTAAAAAGCCCGTGGAAATGCTGTTTAATCCTGCGGAGAGTTGGCCTTTTGCGATGGTACGGCCGTTGAGATCTGTAACCAGGTAAGAATAACCTGCAGGGCTGTTCACCGAAAGGTTACCCGAGACCACGTTGCCCAAAAGCGACGGCCTGGCTTCGGCCGTGTTGCTGCGAAGGGCGGCAATGTTGGAATAATACTGGCGGCCATCATCAAAGGTCACGTTCATGCGGTAGTACGACCGGTTGGTCTTGGCGGGCACGGTCCAAAAGGTTCGTGCACCTGCCGAAACGCTGGCCAGCGTGTTAAAGGTGGTACCATCTGTTGATGTTTCCACGACCTGCTGCACCACGCTTTCATCGGCAACGATTTCCCAGTCCAGCTTGTGACGGCCGCTTTCTGCTGCCGCTTTCAGTTCCAGTCGGTGCAAGGGCAAGGTGGTTTGCACAAGGGAACCGTTCAGGGTGTACGAACCAAGGCTTGCGAAGCCAGGCGCATAGGCATTGCCTGTGCCTTTTACCCGCAGGTAATAGGTTCCGGCATCCAAAACCGTATCGATGCTGGCGCTCAGTTTCGTTGCAGGGTTGTATACAATTGAGTCGGTCTGTTTGCTGTTGAGCAGGGAAACCTGCATATCAACGTCGGCTCCCGCATCGTCCGCGCCAATGCTGAACGGCAGTGCGCTCAACTGGAAACGATTCTTCGAGGCGACCGTGAATTTTATCAGGTCGGCATCTTCCGGGCTTTCAATAATACCCTTGACAGCAAACTGGTTGTTGGTAAAAGTTGCCGTCGTTGCGGTCGAACTGGTATTGCCATGATCATCTTTTCTATACCCAAAGCCATTGCTCCCGGTAATGACACCCAGGTCGTCCTGCATATAGCTGCAGCCAAATGGATTGCTGCCGTAATGCCACAAGGTTTGGTTTTGGTAATAACCGACCCCCATGATTGGCGCCCAGCCAAAATTTGTCGTGGAGGAGCCGCTTCCAGGGTTGTACTCGGAGGTCTTGTTACAGGAAGAATCGTATTTTGACTGGTGGTTAAGCCCCAGTGTGTGACCAACTTCATGCGAGGTGGCTTCTGCAATAAACTTGACATTGTAGTTCAGCAGGGCTGTAAACACAAAGCACGGTGTATTGTCGCCCCATGTAAAGGAGTTGTTGAAGGAAACGCCACCGGCACTGCCAAACCAGGAGGACGACGTGGTCAGGATCACCCGCATACGCTGCGTAGCCGGTGCATTCCAGTATTTCGTAGAGTCGGTCGTTACATTGACATTAAACGGACGGTAGTCTTCCGAAACCCGGTTGAAAATTTCGGTCATCTGCGTTGCGTTAAGGTTGGCAGAATTACACACGATCGGGCCGTCGCCATTCCAGCTGGTGCCGTCTACTGTCTGGCCGTCAAAATCGATAAAGATGGTTGCAATGGAGTCTTTATAGCTACTGAGTTTGGGTACCTGGGCGAAGGTTGCCTGTGAGATGCAAAGCAAGAGGATTGCGCACAGGAGAGTAAAAATGTTTTTCATGCGTTGTTTGGATCGGATTAGTGTTTGCGTAGGATGGATTGAAAAACGTGCTGGTTATTCGTTTACCAGTTCATTGATACTTTTTTTGCGAATGACATACCCCTGTCCTTCTTTGGCAATTTCCAGGGCATCACCGCCGGACTTGTCGAGCATGCGACCGATATAGGACATCGTGCCGTTAGCCGCTGTAATGCGGGTAAACGTAAAAACGGCTCCCTGTCGGTTGGTGCGGATGACGACACTTTTAACGTTGGGATCGGCAGGATTTGATTTGCTCACCACTGCTCCGACGACGGGAAAACCGGTGGCCAGTGTTGCGTTGACCCGGGTGCCGACAGGCAGGTCCAAAAGACTTTCGGCATCGGCGATGCGAAGGGGCATTTTTTCGGGCAGGTCGGCAAAGATTTTCGTCTTGTCGTTGCGGAAATTGTTTTGGCGAAGGATGGGCTCCTGTGCAGAGGCCTGCACAAAGCAAAGCGTCAATAACGCCAGTACGGCGCAGGATTTTTGCTTTTTCATACGATTGGATACTGATTTGGCGCAGTGGTTAACTGCTCGGTTGTTCAATTGGTACGCATTGCAATATTTCGAAAAATTTGCACTGTTTCAAAGTATTCGGAGAGGTTTTCCGAAAATCGAGAAAAAGTACAAAAGCCAAAAGGAAATGCCCTTCGTACAATCACGAAATCGGTTATCGTAGAAAACAGAATGAGGCATCGGAACACTCCTGTATCCTTTACGAACAGCGCCGTTCCTGCAGGAACGGCGCTGAAAAAGACGAGGCTAAACTTGTTTCCCCTTTGATTTAAGCCACCATGAAGGCCATATGATACCGAATCAATACTGGCCGGTTGCCAGCATAACCAGCGTGCAGGCCACGACCGGCTCAATGCCCTTTTCTTCAGCCATCTTCATCAATTCGGGATTTTCCGTACCCGGGTTAAAGATGATGCGTTTGGGATTCAGGCTGAGAATATAATCGTAATACTCCTGCTGGTGCGTTGGATTCAGGTAAAGCGTTACGGTGTCTACCCCTTCTTCCGCCACAGGTGTTTTAGATATGGAAATACCGGCCACCTCCGTATCCTTTCTGCCAACGGCCACCACCGGGTGCCTGCCTGCCTTCAGCCGGTTCATCGCCAGGTAACTGTATCTTGATGGATTTGCCGATGCCCCCAATACCAATGTTTTTTTTGTTTCCATAATTCGGTTGAAAGTACAAAGGCTGTGCCTTAAAACGGTTTGCCGTGTGTCAGGCGGATAACAGGGGCGGCCAAAAACGGTGCAAGCCGGAAGGCATGAACAAACCCATTGCTTAGCCTGTTGCTGCCAAAAAAGCGCTGCAGCAGCCGCCCGGCCTGAAGCCGCCGGGCAAATTGCACGTCCCACGCCTTCGTGTAGTTTTTCTCCAGTTCGGTACGGGAGAGCTGCTGCTGCAAAAATGCGTCGCCGAGAGTGGTTGCAATCTTTGCCGTATGCAGTGCTATGCTCATTCCGTTGCCGCAAAGCGGCGTGATCATGCCGGCTGTGTCGCCCAGCATCAGCACGCCATTTTCCACCGTTGATTTTTGCGCAAAACTGATCTGAGAAATGGAAACGGGGAAACCCCGCACAACAGCACTGGATTCAAAAATTTTCTTCAGATGCGGATTTTGGTACAGGACCTTTTGCTGCATCGCTTCGATGTTATTGCCGTTCTGTTTCAGGTTTTCGGCCCTTGTCATGTAACATAGGCAATAAGTATCGTTTTCGATTTTGGAAATACCGCAATAACCATTTTCAAAATTGTGGAGTCCGATGACATTGGATGGCCATGAAGTTTGAACGTGATACTTAATGCCCACGAAGTTGTTCAATCGCTTGTTTTGTTGCTGTAAAAAGGGACGGTTCCATTTCACATCGAGATTGCTGCGCTTTCCATAGGCTGCCAGGCAAAGCCGTGCATTGATCTTATGCTGACGGAACGAAACCGTGAATCGTTCGCCCTGCTCAAAGCCGTCCGCTTTTGTATTTTGCAACAGGTGCACGCCTTCTCTTTCAGCAAGATCTGCCAGGGCACTATCCAAACGGTAACGGCTGACGCCAAACCCTCCCAGGGGCAACCGGGTGGTGAATACGCGGCCGCTTGCAGCCGTTAGCTTTAGTATGTCGATGGTAGGTAGATTCCACTCCTGCAACGGCAGGCCAAGAGACTGCAAAAAATCGCGGCTTTCCCAACTAATGTACTCACCGCAAACTTTATGAAACGGGTAGGTTTCCTTTTCGAGCAACACAACGCTATGGCCCTTCCTGCGCAGGAGGATTGCAGCGGCCAGGCCTGCGAGGCCGCCACCGATAATTGCAACATCGTATTCAGGAAAATGCTCCATGGGATTCGCAGGTTAACAACCAACGGAAGGCCCATCGCCATTGACAGCGATAGCCTGAAATTTGTGCAGCAGAAAAAATACGTTCCCAGTCCTTCCGGCTGAATCCCCTGCGCACGGAAAGCGGTGCATCATTCCTCACCAGGTAACTTTTCGAGAACAAGGCCGTCAGAAACCTGATGGAATAATACGCCAGCGGGTGCCGGTGAAGGTCATTGATAAAAAACCCGACTTCGCTGTTGCCTGCCATCCATTTGAGTTGCTGCACCAACTCCTCGTCGGTAAAGTGATGGCAGAACAGAGAAGAAAAAACAATATCCGGTCGTGGTGCCAGTTTCACCAACCGGTAATCGGAATGAATAAACAGGATTCCTTCGTTGCGCTTTTGCTCCTGTGCAAACGCGATGCATTCTGCGTTATAATCAATGCCTGTCAATGCCACCGGCAACTTGATGTGCGTCGCCCATTCCTTGATGGCACGAAGGTTATCGCCACCCCCGCAACCAATTTCAACGATGCGCAGCCGCTTGTTGAAAATTGCATTGTCCTTGATCAGTGCTACAATACCGTCGAGTGTAATGTCGTGACCGCCCAGCCTGCGGTTAATGAAGTCCAGCTCCTGCATGTTCCGCCTGATATCGGCAAACGAGATATCATCTCCGTCGAGAAGTTCTTTCTGGTAGGTTCTTTTCCTGAACGATGGCATGGGCATCAATTGGCAATTGACTCGTTGCAACAGACAAGTTAATTTCTTTTACAGCAAAATGCGCTTCTCCTTTTGCCCGTTGCCGAATGCCTTAAGCGTGGGCGGTAAAGGTTTCGACGGTCAGCCCCGGGCCAAATGCCGCACCAAACAGGTTAGGAATTTTCTTTTGATGAAGCATCCTTTTCAGCACGAACAAGATCGTGGCCGACGAAAGGTTTCCCACTTCGTTCAGCACGTCGTACGAGCCTTGCAACTGCCCGTTGGTGAAGGATAGGCTTTTGTGAATGGCCTGCAGGATGCGGCGGCCGCCAGGATGGATGCACCAGTGCGAAACGTCTGCAACACCCAAACCGGTTTTTGCCAGTGCCCGCCGGGCAATGGCGGCAAAATCTTCTTCGATCAGCTCAGGCACATACCCGCTCAGGGTCATCAAGAACCCGGAAGACGAGAGCTCCCATGCCATGTCGCGACGGCCTTTCGGATTGATCTCGCTGTAAAAAGAATCAATCGTCAGCCCGTGTTCGGCAGCCGTATCGGGCAGTACAAGAGCTGCAGCCGCACCGTCGCCAAACAGCATAGACGATACCATGTTATCCGTTGTTGGTTCCCGTTGAAAATGCAGCGTGCAGAGCTCTGTGCACACAATCAGTACCTGAGCCTCCTGATCGCTTTTGCAAATCGCATCGGCCAACTTCAATGCATGGATGGCAGCATAGCAACCCATGAAATTGACCGAGGTGCGAAAAATTGTTTTTTCAAAATCCATCAGCTCCATTACCTGCAGGTCAAGCCCGGGTGCGCTCATGCCGGTACAGCTTACCGTAATGAGGTGGGTGATGTTTTTGTGGTGATGAAGGTGCGACAGGCAATCCCGGATGGCATCGACGGAAAGCAGTGGCGCCTGCTTATGGTAAACGGCCATGCGTTGCTCCAGCGAGGGAAAAGGTTCCAGGCTTTCGGTTGGGGAATAAAATTTCCATTCCGGTAGTGGCCGCGAATAATCCGGCAAAACAGAAAAGCGCTGCGCAATGCCCGATTGGCTGTAAAGGAAACGCAGTTTTCGGGCCTCCTTTTCGTTCAGTGCAAATACATGCTGCATGAAGGAAAGAATGTCCGCCTGCCGGTGACAATGTGCCGGCACGGCCGTTCCTATGGAAATAATTTTACTCAATGGTTAAGGACAATTAGGGTCGCGAAAAATGCCGTGGTGCAAAGAGTAGAGAGAAGATTCATGCGTAAGCTGTTTTTGAAATCTGCCGCCTTTTCATCCCGCCAAACCCTGCCCATCCAATACAGAAAAAATAGGACCACAGGCAGAAGACAGAACACGTAAAGCCAAAAAAAGTTGGGCTTGTCCTGCAGCGTAAAAAGCCGGTACATCCCAACTGTAGCGAGGAGGAACAGCAGCATACTGAACACGAACGTCCCTCTTTTACCCAGCAAATAACTGATCGTGGTTACACCATCCCGCCGGTCTTCCTCATGCTGGTAGACCTGCGTCAGCGGATACAAAGCGCCAATAAGCAAACTGGCTAAAAAAAGCGGCAGCAGCGGTACCTGCGAGATTGTCAATCCTGTCACCGCATGGTAGGTCAGCAAAAAAATGAGCGCACCCTGGAAAACAAAGACGGTGAGAAAGCCGGTCAGCGGGTATTTTTTCAAGCGGATGCCGCGGTAACTATAGGCTCTGGAGGCAAGAATGTAAAGCAATACACCCGCTGCAAAGACCGGTGAGACCAGCAACGACAACACAACCGCAAAAACATCCATCGAAACGGAAACATAAAACAACTGTTTCGTTGGCTGGAGGGGCGAAGCGAGTCCGCCGATGGGCGTTTCATCCCTGTCCATATAGGAATTGTAGCCATTGCTGGAAGGATAAACCAGCAGGTGGAGTATGCAAAATGAAAGAACCGCGTTGAAGGCATTGATGACCGGCGCCTGGCTTAAGGCGAATAGATAAACGGGCAACAGGAAGAGCGAAAAATGAAAGCGCAGCAATTGAATCGTGGAGCGTTGAAGCATGGTAAGGTTGAAGGAAAAGGCTGTCTTCCCCGGTTCTAAAATACGCAAGGTTCACCGCACTCTCCTTCCCTTTAACGACAGCGCTAGTGGTGCTGCGGATAACGAGAGCAAATATTATCGTCCTATTGGACTGAGAAAAATAGACGGGAAGAAATCGGTGAATGAAAAGTGCCGAAGAGAATTCCCCAACGCTGAAGAGTGCGACGCAACGGGAGCTTCATCGATATTCTGTTGCTGGCACCAAAAAAATATTCCGCTCCGTCGGAGCTTTGTTCACTCTTCTATAAACAGGATGCCCCTTCGGGGCAAAAGAAAAGCCGTCGGCGGAGACGCCAAACGGCAGCAAAAAGCCTCCACCAGCATGACTGACGAAGGCTTTGAAGTATCGTGCAAAAGCAATTGTCTGTGCCGGGCCACTTCCCCCTTGGGGGATCGAGGGGGCCTTTCCCTGCAGGGGTTTGGGGAGGCCACTTAGCTCCTTTTAAAAGCCCATTTGGCCATTTCTTTCCAACTCGGCTTTTTCCCGTACATCAGGATTCCCGTACGGTAAATTTTACCGGCGAACCAGGTGGTGAGCACAAAGCCCGCGATCAGCAAAACCATGGACAGGGCCAGTTGCCACCAGGGTACTGTTCCCGGCACGCCAAAGGGAACGCGGGCCATCATCACAATGGGTGAGCTGAACGGAATGATGCTGCCCCAGAAAGCCAGGTCGCCGGTCGGGTCGCTAACGGCAGCAGTCATGATGGCAATGGAAAAAATAACCAGCATGGTAACAGGGAAAGCCAGCGACTGCGCTTCCCGCATGTCTTCGTTTACAGCACTGCCGATAGCGGCATAGAGCGACGAATAAAAAAAGAAGCCACCGAGCAGGTAGAAGCCAAAGCAAAACAGAACAAGCGGAATGTTGATGCGGGTAAAAATGTCCTGCGCACTTGCCACTATGCCCGAAACGGCGTTGCTGCCGGCACCTGATGCCTTGGTGATATTAAAGATCACAAAAGCAAAAACGATCCACAACAGGAATTGCGTCAGCGCCACCAGGCTGATCCCTATGATCTTGCCCAGCATTAACTGGAAGGGACGCACCGAGGAGACCATCACTTCCGCAATGCGGTTGGTTTTCTCCTCCATCACACCCATCATTACCTGCGAACCGTAAATGAGCAGGATGAAATAGATCAGGAAGGCACAGATATACCCAACGCCACTGGCAATACCGGCATTGGCACCCTTGTCCTGCAGGTTTTCCTCCTCGAGGCTGATGCGGTTGCGGTCGAGCGTTGCCCTTGTCTGTTCGTCAATTCCCAGTTTTTGGTATTTGAGATTGTTCCAGATGCTATTGAGTTTGTTCTGCACCCCCACAATAGATTGAATGCCGTGCGTTTTGTCGGTCCGCAGCACCACTTTATGTTCTTCACTCCGCCAATCCGTTGCCGGGATGACCACGTAGCCATCAAATCCCATGGAGGAAAAATGCTGCTTCACACTATCCTGATTGGCCGTCACGTATTCGAGGTAGGAAGAACTGTCCCGCAGGTTGCTTTCGGCCACGGTCCGTTTGTCAAAAAGACCCGAAGAATCGATGACGGCAACCCGCAGTTGCTTGGATGTTTTTTTGGCGATGTAGCCCGTTCCGAAAATAAGCAGGAGGTAGAGCAACGGGAACATGATGGTAGAAATGATGAATGTCTTTTTGCGAACGCGGGTCAGGTATTCGCGTTTTATAATGAGCAGGGATTTGTTCATGACGGGTCAGTTTATGCAGTAAGGTTTTGGAATTGACGGGTAGCCGGTGTGCCTTCCACCAACTCAATGAATATATCGTTCAGCGAAGGCAGGATCTCATTATACGATGTGATCGCGCCGCCTTCCTGCAGCAGGGCTGTCAAGACAGTGTTGGAGGTATAGCCTTCCGCAATCTTCACAACGACGGATTGTTCTTCTTTCTTGATGACGGAATAGGACGGGTGATCCGGGACGATCGGTTCGCCATCAAAGCCAATCCGGAACAAACCTTCCTTGAATTGCTGCCTTGCTTCTTTTACCGTGGCATCCAGGATTTTTTTGCCTTTGTTCACCAGGACAATGTGATCGCAGATCTCTTCTACCTGTTCCATCCGGTGTGTGCTGAAGAGAATTGTCGCACCGTTTTTTGCCAGGTTAAAGATCTCGTCTTTGATCACGTTACTGTTTACCGGGTCCAGGCCGCTAAAGGGCTCGTCCAGGATAATCAGTTTTGGATTGTGTACCACGGTGGTCACAAACTGCAGTTTCTGGCTCATCCCTTTCGAGAGGTCTTCCACTTTTTTATTCCACCAGCTTTCCATTTCCAGTTTCACAAACCATTGCCGGATCAGTCGGGTGGCGTCACTGTGCGAAAGCCCTTTGAGTTGAGCAAGGTAAAGGGCCTGCTCGCCGATCTTCATTTTTTTGTACAGGCCTCTTTCCTCCGGCATGTAGCCAATGCGTTCCACGTCTTTCAGGGCATCGAATGGTTTGCCTTCGAAGAGTATGTCGCCGCTGTCGGGAAAAAAAATACCGGTGATCATGCGGATCAGTGTGGTCTTGCCGGCACCATTTGGCCCGAGCAGGCCGAAGATGCTTCCCGGTGCTACGGAAAACGAAATATCATCGACGGCTTTTTGGGTAGCGAAGTATTTTTTCAGGTTGCGGGCTTCCAACAGGTTGTTCATGCTACAGGTTTTGGTCGAAAATTTTTGACCATCAAGATTACATCTTTCTGCCTACAAGCCTCCTCTTTTTTTGACAAACGGGTTGTTTGTCCATCCCAATACCGACGAAGCAAATGCGAAACAGCAAAATATTGGGAGTCAACTCCTGCCGGCCTATTTTTGGACCTGCTTTCTAAACCATCTTTTCACATGATAAAAACAATCAGAAAAATTGCATTGTGCTGTTTCTTTTTCGCCGTACCGTTCTTTGCCATGGCCTGGGGTATGCTGGGTCACCGCATCGTTGGTGAAATTGCAGACTCTTACCTCACGTCGAAAGCACGGGCCGAGATCCAAAAAATCCTGGGAACCGAGTCGCTGGCCATCGGCAGCAACTGGGCCGATTTTATCAAATCCGACACGACGTTCAACTACCTGAGTCCCTGGCACTATGTCAACCTGGAAAAAGGCCTTTCCGAAGCACAGGTTCTCGCCTACCTGAAAACGGATACTGTAACCGACGTTTACACCCGCATCAACTTTTTGGTAAAGGAACTGAAAAACAAAAGCCTCCCGCTCGAACAGAAGCGGATGTACCTGCGCCTGCTGGTGCATTTTGTGGGCGATGTGCACCAACCGATGCACACCGGCCGCAAAGAAGACCTGGGCGGAAACCGTGTACGGGTCATGTGGTTCAACGCACCCTCGAATCTGCATTCGGTTTGGGATGAAGGTTTGGTCAACTACCAGCAATTGAGTTATACCGAATATGCAGCCGCTATCAATCACACAACAGCGCCGCAGCGGCAGGCATGGCAAAAACAACCGGTGACGGCGTGGATTGCCGAGTCCTACGCCATCTCCGAGCAACTGTATCCCGAGATCACGGAAAAAGACCAGCGGCTTGGCTACGAGTACAATTTTCACCATATCGGTACCGTGAACGAACGGCTTCTGAAAGGCGGCGTGCGGCTGGCCGGCTTGCTGAACAGCATTTTCAAATAAGGACTCCGAAACGATTTATTCAACCAAAGCATTTCCGGTACAAAGAGTGCGATGCTCTACTGCCGGCAATGCTTTTTATTTTCCTGCACCTTTGCAAAAATTTCCTCCATGACGTTTTTGAAAAACCGTGTTGTGTCTGTCGTTTTAATTGTCCTGCTGGCCCTGTGTAGCAGTTGGGGATTTTTAATGCACCGCAGCATCAGCCAGCTTGCCATTTACCAGTTGCCCGCTGCCCTGCAGCCTTTCTTTTACCAGAACAGGGAGGCCATTGTCCGATTTTCGGTTCGTCCCGACGAGCGGCGCAACAGCGACCCTACCGAGGCCTCCAAACATTTTATTGACTTCGAGGCTTATGGCGCAGACGCAGCGCACAAAATGCCGCAGAACTGGGAAGCGGCCGTTGCCCGCTACACAAAAGACACGCTGCTGAAATACGGCTATGTTCCCTACTGGATCATGGTGATGAAAGACCGCCTCACCAATGCTTTCCGACACGGTCAAAAGGATAGTATCCTGTTCTACGCAACCGACATGGCACACTACATCGAAGATGCACATGTGCCGCTGCACACCAGCATGAACTACGACGGTCAGTTGACAAATCAAAAAGGATTGCACGCACTGTGGGAAAGCATGGTGCCGGAACTGACGCTTGAAGAATTCAACCTGAAAGCCGGCAAAAAAGCCAGCTATTTAAAATACCCCGAAAAGGCAGTTTGGAAGGCGGTGCGGCAATCTTTTGCGCTGGTGCCTTCCGTGCTGGAAACCGAACGTGACCTGAGCAAAACATTTACCGACTCCGCCAAATACCGTTATCAAAAACGCAATGGCCGAGACGTCCGTTCCTACAGCCGGAATTTTGCACTGGCCTATGCCCAACGTCTGCAACCCAGCATCAACAGGCAGGCTATCCGGGCGGCCAACCTGGTGGCCGATTTTTGGTACACCTGCTGGGTGGACGCGGGGCGCCCGGACCTCACCAACCTTCTCAACCAGAAATGGGATACGGCAGCCCAGGAAAAACTACAGGAAGAGGTAAAGGCTTACCGCAAGAATAGCCTCCTGAAAAACGGCCTGCTGCTTTCCAAAAAGGGTGCAGGCAATACGGAAGAGTAAACCGGGAACATTCTTTTGGCCAATCATCTTTTGCGACGGTTGGTTAGTTGACGGATGAGAGATGACAGTAGAAACGTTCGATATCGCTTTACGGCCTGTCGCTTCATTTTGAAGGTTCGTTATACAGCACCAAACGCATTGCGTTGCGGTGATCAATCCTTTTCCGGTTACAAAAGAGCAGGCGAATCATCTTCTCGCATGAATGGCATTGGCCACCCGTTCGCCATCCATCGCCGCACTGACAATCCCGCCCGCATAACCGGCGCCTTCGCCACAGGGATAAAGATTTTTAATTTGCGGATGTTGCAAATCCTCTCCTCTCGGGATTCGCACCGGTGATGAAGTTCGCGACTCGGTGGCCACAACAACAGCCTCGTTGGTAAAATACCCGGGCATGCGTTTGCCCCATTCTTTGAATGCCGTTTGCAAGGACTGGTGAACGAATGGCGGCAATACGTTTTTCAATGAGATGGAGTGGATACCGGGCAGGTAACTGCATGCAGGCAGCGAAGAAGAGATTTTATTGTTGGCAAAATCCACCATGCGCTGCGCCGGTGCCACCAACTTTCCCCCGCCTGCCGCAAAGGCCTTCTGTTCGATGGATTGCTGAAAATACATACCGGCCAGGGGGCCGTGTTTTTGATAAGCCGCGATATTCGTTTCATCCACGGTCACCACGATGCCGCTGTTGGCAAAAGGGTTATTTCGCTTCGACGGCGACCAGCCGTTTACCACCACTTCACCTTCGGCCGTTGCTGCCGGCGCAATAATGCCGCCGGGGCACATGCAAAACGAAAACACGCCTTTGCCATTCACCTGCTCCACCACGCTATACGAAGCCGGCGGCAGGTACTCTCCTCTCGTCGGGCAATGGTATTGAATCGTATCGATGATGCTTTGCGGGTGTTCGATGCGAACGCCCAGCGCAAAGGGCTTGAAATGGATGTCGATTTGTTTTTGATGCAGCAAGTGAAAAATGTCCCGTGCCGAATGACCAGTGGCCAAAACAATCGCCTCGGCATGTACATTTTCCCCGCCATTTACAACAACACCTTTTGCCGTGTCTCCGTCAAGAAGAAAATCCGTGACCTTGCTTTGAAAGCGGACCTCGCCGCCACATTCAAGAATCTTCTCGCGGATAGCCGTGATGATGTGGGGCAACTTGTTCGTGCCAATGTGCGGATGTGCTTCATAGACGATCTTTTCATCGGCTCCAAATTGCACCAGTGTGTTCAGTACTTTGGCCACGTCGCCACGCTTGGTGCTGCGGGTGTACAATTTTCCATCGCTGTAGGTGCCGGCACCGCCTTCACCAAAGCAGTAGTTGCTTTCCGGATTCATCACGCCTTCTTTGTTGATGGCGGCCAGGTCGCGGCGGCGTGCACGAACGTCTTTCCCTCTTTCGAGGACGATGGGTTTTATGCCCAGTTCAAGGAACCGCAACGCAGCAAACAGTCCGGCCGGACCTGCACCAATCACGATGACCTGTCGTTCTGCATGGTGCACATCCTGCAGTTGCAGTGTCGGCAGTTGGCGTTCCGGGAACGGTTCGTCAACAAAGACTTCGGCTGTTACCTGTACCCACACCTGCCGGCGACTGCGGGCATCGATCGATTGTTTGAGAACGCTATAGCCCGTAAGGCGTGATGGCGCAACAGCACAGGCTTGTGCAAAAAGGGTCGTGAGTTTTGCCGGATCGGCTGCCTCCGACGGCAGCACCTTGAGGGAGATTTTCTTTTGCATGTTGTCAGGTTTTTATCCTGAAAATTGGGGTGATGTGACAGGTCACATCACCGGTTCTCATTCAGACTTTCCAGACCTGGAGGTTTTTTGAAACCTCCAGGTCTGGGAGAATAGTGCGTAGTTTATTGTACCTCGCTTAGTTCCAGCCAGCGCATTTCTTTTTCATCAACCAGTTGATTAATGGCGGTGATACGCTCCGATATTTTTTGCACGTTTTCAAAAGGCAATGCGCCATCAGAAAGCTGCGTGGTCAACTCATCCCGCTCAGCTTCCAGTTGCTTTATTTCCTTTTCCAGGACTTCAAATTCACGTTGCTCTTTAAAGCTTAATTTCTTTTTTGACGGTACCGGTTTTTCTTCCATCGCATGTACAGCAGGCAGCTCTTTTTTCACTTCTTCCGGCAAGGCTTCCTGTTGCTTTTGCCACTCACGGTATTGGGTGTAGTTACCGGGGAAATCCCTGATCCGGCCTTCGCCTTCAAACACGAAAAGGTGATCAACGAGGCGGTCCATAAAATAGCGGTCGTGGCTCACAATCAAAAGGCATCCCGGGAAGTCAAGCAGGAAACTTTCGAGCACCGAAAGCGTTGGCAGGTCCAGGTCGTTTGTCGGCTCATCCAGTATTAAAAAATTGGGATTGCGAAATAAAATGGTGAGCAAATGCAGGCGCCTTTTTTCGCCGCCGCTCAAGCGGCTGATATAGGTGTATTGCTGCTCCGGGGGGAAAAGAAAGAGTTCAAGAAATTGTGCGGCACTCATGCTCGACCCATCGGCCAGCGGAAAATTCTCGGCAATGTTCTTTACATATTCAATCACCCGCATGTCTTCTTTTACCTGCAAACCCGTTTGCGAATAGTTGCCAAAAACAACCGTGTCGCCAACATTGATCTTGCCGCTGTCGGCAGGCTCCAACTGCTGAAGAATATTGATGAAGGTGGATTTGCCGGCGCCGTTCTTTCCCACGATGCCCAGGCGTTCGCCTTTTTTAAACGCGTAGTCAAAGCCTTTTAAAATGACCTTTTCGCCAAAGCTTTTGTACACCTTTTTCATCTCCACGATCTTGCCGCCCAGCCGGCTCATTTTGCTTTGCAATTGCACCTGCTGATCCACCAACTGCTGCTTTGCTTTTTTTTCTATTTCGTAAAAATTATCCTGGCGGCTTTTTGATTTTGTCGTTCTTGCTTTTGGTTGCTTGCGCATCCATTCCAGTTCCTTGCGGTACTGATTCCTGGCTTTGCCAATGCTAGCCGCTTCGGCCTCCTCACGGGCTGCTTTCTTTTCCAGAAAATTTTGATAATCGCCTTTGTGTACATACAGGCTTTCATCCATCTCCCAGATCTCGTTGCACACATTGTCTAAAAAGTAACGGTCGTGGGTGACCAGTATCAGGGTAACGTTTTCTTTGTTGAGATAATGTTCCAGCCATTCCACCATTTCCACATCCAGGTGGTTGGTCGGTTCATCCATCACCAGCAACACGTGCTTGTGTTCAAAGCCAATATCAATCAGCGTCCGGGCAAGGGCAATACGTTTGCGCTGACCGCCGCTAAGGGTTGCGACTTGCTGGTGCAGGTTGTGCACCTTTAGCTTGCTTAGAATTTGTTGCACCTTGGCTTCAAAATCCCAAGCGCCCATGTCGTCCATTTTGATCATGGCATCGCTGAACTTTTGGTGGTATTCTGCCGTATCTTCTTCTTCATCCAGCAATTCTTCGTATGCTTTGATGGCCGCTAACACCGGGTGGGCAACGTGAAAGATGTTATCCAGCGTGGTGGCTGCCTCATCCAGTTTTGGCTCCTGTTCAAAAAAGGCAAGGTCCACGTCTTTGTTGATCCAGATCTTTCCTGTCTCTGCCGTTTCCTGACCGGCAATGATCTTGAGCAAGGTTGATTTGCCTGAACCGTTGCGAGCTACCAGCGCAATCTTATCACCTTCGGAAATGTGAAAGGAAATGTTTTGAAAGAGGGGTTTTACACCGTACGACTTACTCAAATTCTCTGCTG
Organism: Flavisolibacter nicotianae; assembly: GCF_003628535.1. GTDB lineage: Bacteria > Bacteroidota > Bacteroidia > Chitinophagales > Chitinophagaceae > Flavisolibacter > Flavisolibacter nicotianae. Next base: position 393,716 of record NZ_RBCI01000003.1, on the reverse strand, counting down.
ACACGTAATGCATGGCGCAAAGATACACCTCACTCCGGCCCTCGCCTCAAGGAGAGGGAAATTCCAGGAACAAGGCCCGCTTGGGCAAGATGATTTACTATTTCGAAGAATTCCATCCCTTGAAGGGATGGAATTCTTTTTTGCCGCCCTATGTTCCAAACGTTGAACAGAGCCCATCCTTCGTCAGGATAAGCTGTGCAACGGAAGCTTCATGGCTATTCTGTTGCTGGCACCATAAAAAATATATCGCTCCTTCGGAGCTTTGTTCTACTTACGATTCGTTTTCTATTAACAGGATGCCCCTCCGGGGCAAAGAAAAGCCGTTGACGAGGACGCCAAACGGCAGCAAAAAGCCTCCATCAAAAATGATGAAGGCTTGAAGTATCGTGCAAAAGCAAGGGTCTGTGCGATGGAAAGCCCCTCCCTGGAGGGGTTTGGGGAGGCTTTTGGGGATCGAGGGGCTATTCTCCCCAGATCTCGTCTTCGCCTTTAATCCACTTTTTTACCAACGCTGTTGTAACAGATTTCGGACGTTCGAGCGGGAAGCCCAGGACCCTGTCCCAGCAAAGGCTGGTCAGCACGCCCAATGCACGGCTGACGGCAAAGAGCACCGTATAAAATTCGTATTCCACCATGCCGTAGTGAACAAGCAAGGCACCACTGTGTGCATCCACGTTGGGCCAGGGGTTTTTGATCTTGCCGAGCGACTGCAGGATCGGCGGCACGGCTTCGTAAACATTCCAAACAGTTTGGACCAGCGAGTCATCGGGCATGTGCTTTTTACCAAACTCCATTTGCGCGGTAAAGCGCGGATCGGTTTTACGCAAGACGGCATGTCCGTAGCCCGGAACCACTTTACCGGCAGCCAGGGTTTTCTTTACATACTCGACAATTTGTTCCTGGGTTGGCAATTCGGTGCCCAGTTCTTCCCGCATTTCGAATATCCACTTGATCACTTCCTGGTTGGCCAGTCCGTGCAGCGGGCCGGCAAGACCATTCATGCCAGCCGCATAACTCAAATAAGGATCGCTTAAGGCAGAACCAACCAGGTGGGTCGTATGTGCAGATACGTTACCGCCTTCATGGTCGGCATGGATAGTCATGTATAGACGCATGAGCTCTTTGAAACTGTCGTTCTCAAAGCCCATCATGTGTGCAAAATTACCGGCCCAGTCGAGCAGGCCATCGGGCTGAATGTGCACGCCCCCCTTGTACTTGCGGCGGTAGATATAAGCAGCCACCCGGGGCAGGCGGGCAATCAGGTCCATGCTGTCGTCGAACACGGCATCCCAGTATTCTTTTTTGCTCATGCCGGCCGCGTAGCGCTTGGCAAACTGGCTTTCCGTTTGAAGTGCCATCACCGCCGTCACAAACTGTGTCATTGGGTGAGACGATACGGGCAGGGCCTCAATGGTTGCAAAGACATGGTTCGGAACATGGCTGCGGCGCTGCCATACATCGGTGATCGATTGCACGTCGGCTTCTGTGGGCAGTTCACCGATCAGCATCAGGTAAAAAAGGCCTTCGGGCAGCGGCTCGGAACCACGGTCCGCCTTCGGCAGCTTTTCCCGTAATTCCGGAATGGAATAGCCGCGGAAACGAATACCTTCCTGCGCATCTAGAAGCGATGTCTCTGTCACCAGGCCGGTCATGCCACGCATGCCCTGGTAGATCTGCGACAACTGCACTTCTCCAATCTTTTTTGTTCCGTGTTCTTTGAGGAGGTCTTTGATTTCGGCTGCCAACGCGTCGCCTTTCTCCTTAAACCTGTCTTTGATAATTCCCATTAGGTTGTTGATTTTATACTGAGTAGGGTTAATTTAAGCGGGATAAAGTTAAGGAAAGAACTGTTTGGCGTTCGGAGTCCGGAATTCAGGATTGGCATGTTGCCGAAAAATTACCCTGCACATTTCAAACAGGCATCATTTGAAAAGTTTGGCTGAATGAAAGAATAACCCCAAACTCCAAACGCAAAACCCCAAACTTCTTTACTTTTGCGCAACTTAAAATCAGTTATGAGCATTCTTGTAAACAAAGACTCGAAAATACTGGTGCAGGGCTTTACCGGCACCGAAGGCACGTTTCATGCTTCGCAAATGATTGAATACGGAACCAATGTCGTGGGCGGTGTTACACCGGGTAAAGGTGGCACGATTCACCTCGACAGAAAAGTTTTCAATACCGTTGCCGAATGCGTCAAAGAAACCGGCGCCAACGTGTCCATCATTTTTGTGCCGCCGGCATTTGCCGCCGATGCTATTATGGAAGCTGCCGATGCCGGCGTGGGCCTCGTGGTCTGCATAACCGAAGGCATTCCTGTCCAGGACATGGTACGAGTAAAAGCTTATCTGCAAGGTAAAACCACGCGACTGATTGGTCCGAATTGCCCCGGCGTTATTACGGCCGACGAGTGCAAGGTGGGCATCATGCCTGGCTTTGTTTTCAAAAAAGGCCGTATCGGTATCGTATCAAAATCCGGAACACTTACCTACGAGGCAGCCGACCAGGTGGCCAAAGCCGGCCTGGGAATTTCTACGGCGGTGGGTATCGGTGGAGATCCGATCATTGGAACTACAACCAAGGAAGCTGTAGAATTGTTCATGAACGATCCGGAGACCGATGCCATCGTCATGATTGGTGAAATTGGTGGCGGTATGGAAGCCGAAGCGGCCCGCTGGATCAAGGAAGACGGCAACCAGAAACCAGTTGTTGGTTTTATTGCCGGTCAAACAGCCCCTCCCGGACGCCGCATGGGTCATGCTGGTGCCATTGTGGGCGGAGCGGAAGATACGGCGGCTGCCAAAATGAAGATTATGGAAGAGTGCGGCATTCATGTCGTTCACAGCCCGGCCGATATTGGTAAAACGATGGCAGGCGTGATTAAATAAGCTGCAAACTTACAGCGACTGGCTGCAAGCCAATGCACCACGTTTTCGCTGCAGCTTGACTTTGCAAAATCTAAATGAAGCCGGCGGCTTACGGCCTGCAGCTTCTCTAAATAAGTGAGGCCCTTCTTAATCGGAGGGCCTCGTCATCTTCAATAGGGACAGATTCGAACTGTTGTATACCGGAAGTCAAAACCGGAATAGGTTGTTATTTTCAGGAATAGCAAATAGGCTGCCGTAGCTTCGCCCCGTTCAGCCTTCCATGGTAAATTATCGTTAAGGGAACACAATTGTTCCGGATTAGGCAACACCTGCGTTTTCGATCCGCACAAACCACCTGTTCATTCCCTAACCAAGGCAGATCCTACTATCGAAACGGTTTGTTATAAGCCTGCAGCAAAAATGCAACTCCACGCATCACTACGAAAGCAGCATTTCGCATTCATGAAACAATTTCTGCGGATTGATGGCTGCCGTGCCGACTTCTTCGCACACAAGCCCTCCTGCGATATTGGCCAGTTCGGCCATCAGGTGCACATTTTTGCGGGCGGCATACACAAGAGCCGCAACGGCGATCACCGTATCACCGGCACCTGACACATCGGCGATGTTGCGGATGTGCGAAGGAATGATGGCCGCTTCCTCGTCTTTTTGGAAAAAAACGCCTTTTTCCGACAGGGTGATCAGCGAAATCCGGTGCTGTAAAATCGCCTGCAATTCACGGTGAATTTGTTCCAGGTGATGAAGCTCGACATCAACAGAAAGCATGTTCAGGGCTTCCCGCACTTCTTTCAGATTGGGCTTGAAAATGTCGACGCCTTTATAACTGAAAAAATTTTTGCGTTTGGGATCGACGGCGGTGAGGATACCGGCTTGTTTGCAAATGGCAATCACCCCTGCAATGACTTCTTCGGTAAGGACGCCTTTGTTGTAATCTTCCAGCACGACCACCTGGGGCTTTACGTCGTCTGCAAATTGGCGGAATTTTTCAAGCAGTGTTTTTTGGTCAAGCGGGGAAAGATCCCTGGTGATCTCGGCATCCAGCCGCATCATTTGCTGGTTGCGGCTGATGATGCGGGTTTTGTTAGTGGTCACGCGGTCTTCACTTCCAAAACAATAGGCCGTATTGATGCCATGATCTGCATACAGGTTCATCAGGCACCGGGCATCATCGTCGGCACCGGTCACCGACAAAACAAAAGCCTCCGCTCCCATCGACTGCAGGTTCAGGGCTACGTTTCCGGCCCCTCCCAGTCGTTGTTCTTTGTGGTGGAGCGAAACAACAGGAACAGGGGCTTCGGGTGAGATCCGTTCCACTTCGCCCCAGATGTAGGTGTCGAGCATGACATCGCCAATCACACCCACTTTGATCGATTCAAAATCCCGAAACAATTGCCCGAAGTTTTCCATAATTCCCTGCTATGCTTTTTTGCGGGCCAAAGCAACGAAATATATTGGAATTCCAAGAAGTACAATACCCAGACCATAATACGGATAAACTCCCTGATACAGGATGAGCAGCGCACAAAAGGCAATTCCCATTACAATGTAGATGGCTGGCAACAACGGGTAGCCAAACGCTTTGTAAGGACGCTCTGCATCCGGACTTTTTTTGCGGAGAATAAAGATACCGGCAATGGTCAGCACATAAAAAAGTACCACTACAAAGGAAACCATATCCAAAAGGTTTCCATACTGCCCGCTGAGGCAAAGCGCACAGGCCATTGCACATTGAATCCACAAGGCATATTCAGGGACGGCATTTTTGTTCAGCGTTCCGGTTTGCTTAAAGAACAGGCGATCCCTGGCCATCGTGTAATACACCCGTGCACCAGCCAGGATCAAACCGTTGTTACAGCCAAACGTCGAGACCATGATCAGCAATGCAAGAATCGTGGTTCCGATAGCGCCAAAAATTTCGGTTGAAACAGATAAAGCAATGCGGTTATCCTTGGCAAAGGCCAATTGTTCAACAGGCAATACGGAGAGGTACATCAGGTTTGTAGAAACGTAAATGATCGTCACGATCAATGTTCCCAAAAACAGGCTCAAGCCAATGTTGCGTTGCGGGTTTTTGACTTCACCGGCAATGAAGGTCACGTTGTTCCAGGCATCGGAGCTGAAGATGCTGCCCACCATCGCAGATGCAATGGCCCCAAGTGCCGTAAACCCAATGAGGGGAGTCCAGGTGTTGGACGTACCTGGCGGCTTCATTCGTGAAGCGTGTTGCTTGATCTCCCAGGCATCCTGCCAGTTGGCATTCCAGATAGTAGCCTTGGCGGCCAGCAAGCCAAAAATAATGAGTCCAAAAAGTGCTAAGAGTTTTGCTGACGTAAACGTTGTCTGGATCACCTTCCCACTCTTAATGCCACGAGTATTGATGTATGTCAAAAAAAGAATCAGAACGATGCCGACCATTTGTGCCGCGGTGACCTTGAAGCCATCCGCGGAACCGAACAGGATATTGCCATCGCCCAATGACGGAACGAGGTAGCCGAGAAATTTTCCAAAAGCCACGGCTACGGCGGCAATAGTGCCGGTTTGAATCACTGCAAAAAAACTCCAGCCATACAGGAAGCCAATGAAAGGATTGTAGGCTTCACGCAGGTACACATACTGACCACCGGCTTTAGGAAACATGGCGCTCAACTCGCCGTAGCTCAGTGCCGCCGTCAGCGTCATAAAACCGGTGATGAGCCAGGCCGCGATCAGCCACCCGGCCGAGCCCAGGTCTTTGAGCATATCGGCGCTGACGATGAAAATTCCGGAGCCGATCATGGAGCCGGCAACGATCATGGTCGCGTCAGTTAAACCAAGGGAACGCTTGAAGCTTTTGTCTTCCTGAACTGCTTCTCGTGGAGTCAGTACCTCTTCCTGCATGCAAAGAATTTTTTTGGAAGATACGGCGTGGGAGGTGAAACGTCAAACGTGAAACATGAGACGCTTCTTTCCGTCCACAATCACCAACCGGATTTTCTATTGCTTTGGTCTTGCAGAGTCCCAAAAGCAAAACAGGAGAAATCGTTTGATTTCTCCTGTTTCACGTCTCGCGTTTGACGTCTCACTTTTTCTTATACTTTTCGTTCAGTCCCGCGATGATATCGGAAGTAATGTTCAATGCACTGTCGCGGTAAAAGATAAAGCCAGGCTCATAGGCAAGAATATACGAATAGCCTTTGTCCTTGTTGTACTCTTTGAGGTACTCTTCCACTTTGGCTTTTACATCCTGCATTTTGCGCATGTAGAGGTCCTGGTATTTTTGTTCCATTTCCTGCTTGGTGGTGCGAATGCGGTCCTGCAACTGCAGGATGTCGCGGTTGGCTTTTTCACTCTCCACCTGCGACATGGTTTGCGACTGTCCCTGGTAATGCGTGATTCGGTCGTTGTAGGATTTTTGCAGATTGGTCAGTGTTGAATTGATCTTTTCTTCCTCCTTGCCCAATTCTGCTTTTACGTCTTTGATCAGCACAAACGAATTGTTGATGCTGTCCATATCGAAGTAGGCAATCTTGCAATCACCGTTTGCCGCCGGGTTGGTGTGCTTGGTTGAAGCAACACGGGTCTCGGTTCCTTTTTTACCAGCAAAATGCAAGTAAAAAAGAACACCAACAGCAACCAATAAAACAAGATTTAAAATGAGTGAAGCATTCTTCATGCAGGGGAAGATTTATCGGACGAAAATAGGGTTAACAGTGCATTTTGAAGTGTTAAAACGTCAGACGTGAAACGTGAGACGAAAAACAAATCCAGCCTTGAAAATAGACCATTTGCAAATAAAAAAAGGAGCAAGAATTTTCTTGCTCCTTAATTGCTTATTGCCGATTGCAAAATTGCGAATTGGATTTACTCTTCGTCATCGAAAGACATGGCTTCGCGGGCTGTTTGCAGCAATTCGTATTCTTCCTTGCTACCCACGATCATGTTTTCGAAATCACGCAGACCCGTACCGGCCGGGATCAGGTGACCGGTGATCACGTTCTCTTTCAGGCCAAGCATGTCGTCTGTCTTACCCTGGATGGCGGCAGAAGACAAGACCTTGGTTGTTTCCTGGAACGATGCGGCGGAGATCCAGCTTTGTACACCCAACGATGCTTTGGTGATACCCAGCAAGGTCGGTTGTGACGTTGCCGGTTTTGCATCGCGGTACTCCACCAGCTTCTTGTCGTTCCGGCGAAGAATGGAATTCTCTTCCCGCAGTTCACGCAGTGTCACGATCTGGCCTGCTCTCATGCGAGTGCTTTCGCCAGGCTCGGTCACTACCTTCTTGTCGAAGATGTGATCGTTCTCGTCGATGAACTCAAACTTATCGGTCAGATCTTCTTCCAGGAACTTCGTATCACCCGGGTCAACGATCGACACCTTGCGCATCATCTGGCGAACGATTACCTCGATGTGCTTGTCGTTGATCCGCACACCCTGTAAGCGGTATACTTCCTGGATCTCGTTCACGACGTACTGCTGTACGGCGAACGGTCCCTGGATTTGAAGGATATCGCCAGGAGCGATCTGACCGTCAGACAAGGCCGATCCGGCTTTAATAAAGTCGCCGTCCTGCGCCAGGATCTGGCGGGTCAGCGGCACCAGGTATTTGCGGGTTACACCATCTTTTGCTTCAACGATGATCTCGCGGTTACCACGCTTCACTGCACCCATTGTCACCACACCATCGATCTCAGAAACGATCGCGGGGTTCGACGGGTTACGGGCTTCGAACAATTCGGTTACACGTGGCAGACCACCCGTGATGTCACGCAACTTGCCCAGCACACGTGGAATTTTCACGAGCACCTGGCCGGCTCTCACTTCTTCGCCTTCATCAACGACGATGTGGCTACCGGTTGGCATGTTGTAGGACTTGCGGTCTTTTCCTTCAACGATGATGGACGGGATCTTTGTTTTATCGCGGGTTTCGATAACCACTTTCTCGCGGTGACCGGTTTGTTCGTCAGCTTCTTCACGGAACGTGATACCTTCCAGGACATTCTCAAACTTCAGTGTACCGTTGATCTCTGCGATGATCACGTTGTTGAACGGATCCCATGTGCAAATCACATCGCCTTTCTTGATCTGCTGGCCATCCTTCACCTGCAGGGTAGAACCGTAAGGAATGTTGTTGGTGATCAGCAAACGGTCGTTCTTCTGGTCCATGATCCGTACTTCACCTGTACGACCGATCACGATTTGAACCTGATCGCCTTCGTTGTTGGTAGAAGGTACAGAACGAACACCGTCGAACTGGATCGTACCGTCGAATTTCGCAACCAGTGTTGATTCTACAGCTGCAGAACCAGCCACACCACCCACGTGGAAGGTACGCAGGGTCAGCTGGGTACCAGGCTCACCGATTGACTGGGCTGCGATGATACCAACGGCATCACCTTTCTGCGCCATGTAACCGGTTGCCAGGTTTTTACCATAACACTTCACACAGGTACCACGCTTGCTTTCGCAGGTCAGTACGGAGCGGATCTCAACGGTTTCAATGCCGGCATCTTCGATGCGCTTGGCAATGGTTTCGGTGATTTCTTCACCGGCAGCAATCAGCAGTTCTTCCGATTGCGGATCGTACACATCGTGCAACGAGGTACGGCCTTCAATACGGTCGGCCAGCGGCTCGATGATGTCTTCGTTATCTTTCAGGGCAGAAGTGGCGATACCACGCAGGGTTCCGCAATCTTCTTCTGTAATCACAACGTCTTGTGCAACGTCTACCAGACGACGGGTAAGGTAACCGGCATCCGCTGTTTTAAGGGCGGTATCGGCCAGACCTTTCCGGGCACCGTGGGTAGAGATAAAGTAATCCAATACGTTCAATCCGCCTTTGAAGTTGGAAAGGATCGGGTTTTCGATGATTTCCGAACCAGTTGAACCGGACTTCCGCGGCTTGGCCATCAGACCCCTGATACCGGCCAGCTGCTTAATCTGCTGTTTGGAACCACGGGCGCCTGAGTCAAGCATCATGAACACGGAGTTGAAACCTTGTTTATCAGTTGCCAGGTCACGGATCAACGTCTCGGTAATCCGCGTATCCACACGTGACCAGATGTCAACGATCTGGTTGTACCGTTCGTTGTTCGTGATCAGACCCATGTTGTAGTTCTCCCACACTTCCTCAACTTCACCTTTGGCGTTTTCCACCAGTTCCTGCTTGATTTCAGGAATGATCAGGTCATTGATAGAGAAGGACAAACCACCACGGAAGGCCATGCGGAAACCAAGCTGCTTGATATCATCAAGGAACTTCGCCGTCTTTGGAATGTTCGTGATATTGATGATATCACCAATGATTTCCCGCAGGTTTTTCTTCGTCAACAAGGCGTTGACAAAACCCACTTCTTTGGGTACAAACTGGTTGAAGATGACACGGCCAACGGTTGTATCAAGCAACTTGTTGGTAAGCGTGCCGTCATCGTTCCGAACGTTTGTTTTCACCTTGATGTGCGCATGCAGATCAATGCGGTTTTCGTTGTAGGCGATGATCACCTCTTCGGTGCTGTAGAAGGCTTTTCCTTCGCCACGAACCTTTACGTCAGCAGTTGATTTTTTCCCTTTCGAGATGTAGTACAGTCCCAGTACCATGTCCTGTGAAGGCAGGGTGATGGGCGTACCGTTCTGCGGGTTCAGGATGTTGTGTGAAGCCAGCATCAGCAATTGCGCTTCCAGGATCGCCGCGTTGCTCAGGGGCACGTGCACGGCCATTTGGTCACCGTCGAAGTCGGCGTTGAACGCAGACGTTACGAGCGGGTGCAACTGGATGGCTTTACCTTCTACTAATTTGGGCTGGAAGGCCTGGATAGACAAACGGTGCAGCGTTGGGGCACGGTTCAGCATCACCGGGTGACCTTTCAGAATATTTTCAAGGATATCCCAAACCACAGCTTCTTTTTTGTCGACCAGTTTACGGGCAGACTTCACTGTTTTGACGATACCTCTTTCAATGAGTTTGCGAATGATAAACGGCTTGAACAATTCCGCCGCCATGTCTTTCGGCAGACCGCACTCGTAAAGCTTCAGTTCAGGACCTACCACGATCACCGAACGACCGGAATAGTCCACACGCTTACCGAGCAGGTTCTGACGGAAACGGCCTTGTTTACCTTTCAGTACATCAGACAACGACTTCAACGCACGGCCACCTTCAGCTTTAACTGCGTTTGATTTACGAGAGTTATCAAACAAGCTATCAACGGCTTCCTGCAGCATACGCTTTTCGTTACGCAGGATCACCTCCGGTGCTTTGATCTCCAGCAAACGCTTCAGGCGGTTGTTACGGATGATCACACGACGATACAAATCGTTCAGGTCAGAAGAGGCAAAACGGCCACCATCCAGCGGAACCAGCGGACGCAGTTCCGGCGGAATGACAGGGATGTATTGCATTACCATCCACTCGGGACGGTTGCTGATTCTCGTTTGTGCATCACGGAAAGCTTCTACAACAGACAGGCGCTTCAGGGCATCTGCTTTCCGCTGTTGCGACGTTTCGGTGGCAGCGGCATTGCGCAGGTCGTACGACAACTGGTCGAGGTCAATACGGGCCAGCAGATCATGAACCGCTTCGGCACCCATCTTGGCGATGAACTTGTTCGGATCTTCGTCGGGCAGGTACTGGTTTTCTTTTGGCAAAGCATCCAGGATGTCGAGGTACTCTTCTTCTGTCAGCAGGTCGCCAAAGTTTTGTCCTTTGTCGGCACGCAGACCGGGTTGGATCACCACGAAACGCTCATAGTACACGATGCTTTCCAGTTTCTTGGAACTCATGCCGAGCAGGTAACCGATTTTATTCGGCAGGGATTTGAAATACCAAATGTGTACAACGGGTACAACCAGTTTGATATGTCCCATGCGTTCGCGGCGCACTTTCTTCTCAGTTACTTCCACACCGCAACGGTCGCAAACAATGCCTTTGTAACGAATGCGCTTGTACTTACCGCAGGCACATTCGTAATCTTTTACAGGACCAAAAATCCGCTCGCAGAACAAACCGTCTCTTTCCGGCTTGTACGTACGATAGTTGATGGTTTCAGGCTTAAGGATCTCACCGAAGCTTTTCTCCAAAATGCTGTCGGGTGAAGCCAGACCAATCGTAATCTTGGAAAACGATGGTCTTGGACGATTGTCTCTTTTATTAAAAGCCATGTTTAAATATTTCTGATTTGAAGAGTTTTTTGAAAAGTGAAACGTGAGAAGTGAGACGTGAAACAACGGAGTTTTTCTCACGTTTGTCGTTTCACGCCTCACGTCAAATTATTCATCGAATTTCAGGTCCAGACCAAGGCCTCTCAATTCATGAACCAGTACGTTGAATGATTCAGGAATGCCGGCACGCGGAATGTTGTCACCTTTCACAATTGCTTCGTATGTTTTTGCACGACCGATGATGTCATCCGACTTGATGGTTAACAGTTCCTGCAGGATGTTGGATGCACCGTAAGCTTCCAGGGCCCACACCTCCATCTCACCGAAACGCTGACCACCGAACTGCGCCTTACCACCCAACGGTTGCTGTGTGATCAAGCTGTATGGTCCGATGCTCCTTGCGTGCATCTTATCATCCACCATGTGGTGCAGTTTGATGATGTAGATAACACCCACGGTTGCTTTCTGGTCGAAGCGATCGCCGGTTTCACCATCGTACAGGTAGGTGTGACCAAACATCGGGATACCGGCCTGCTCGCAGAACTTCGCGATATCTTCTGTTGAAGCACCATCAAAGATTGGCGTGGCAAACTTCTCGCCCAGTTGCATACCGGCCCAACCCAGAACCGTTTCATAGATCTGTCCGAGGTTCATACGGGACGGTACACCCAGCGGGTTCAGCACGATATCAACCGGTGTTCCGTCTTCCAGGAACGGCATGTCTTCGGCACGAACGATCTTTGCAACGATCCCTTTGTTACCGTGGCGACCGGCCATCTTATCACCCACCTTCAGCTTCCGCTTCACAGCCAGGTAAACTTTGGCCAGCTTCAACACACCGGCAGGTAATTCGTCACCGATAGAGATGTTGAATTTTTCCCGCTTGTAACGGCCCAGTTCTTCGTTGTACTTGATGCTGTAGTTGTGCAGGAGAATGTTGATCTGCTCATCAATTTTTGCATCACCGGTCCAGCCCAGGGGGTTCACGTTCTGGTAGTCGATGCTTGCCAGATTCTTTTGCGTGAACTTGGCGCCTTTGCCGATCAGTATTTCACCAAAGTTGTTGCTCACACCTGCGGAGTTTTTCTCCTTCAACAGGGTTTGCAGTTTGTCGAGCAACACTTCCATCAACTCACTCACTTTCTTCTCGTGGTCTCTTTCCTGCTTTTCCAGAGCGGCTTTCTCACGAACCTTGGCGTTCTTGTCTTTCTTTGCACGCTGGAACAGTTTCTTGTTGATCACCACACCTTCCACACCGTTCGGTGCTTTCAGCGAAGCGTCTTTTGCATCACCGGCTTTGTCACCGAAGATGGCACGCAAGAGCTTTTCTTCCGGTGTCGGATCAGACTCACCTTTTGGTGTGATCTTACCGATCAGGATATCGCCTTCCTTGATCTGGGCACCGATACGGATGATACCGTTCTCGTCCAGGTCGCGGGTTGCTTCTTCCGAAACGTTCGGGATATCCGGTGTCAACTCTTCTTCACCCAATTTGGTATCACGTACTTCCAGTTCATATTCGGAAATGTGAACGGAAGTAAACATATCTTCTTTGACAACTCTTTCAGAGATTACGATGGCATCCTCGAAGTTGTAACCTTTCCACGGCATGAAGGCCACTTTCAGGTTTTTACCAAGCGCCAGTTCCCCGTCTTTGGTCGCGTAACCTTCGGTTAAGAAATCACCGTCTTTCACACGCTGGCCTTTCTTCACAGCAGGCTTCAGGTTGATCGACGTTTCCTGGTTGGTTTTGATGAATTTGGTCAACCGGTAGATCACCAGGTCATCTTCAAAAGAAACCAAACGCTGCTCGTCGTTACGGTTGTAGCGAACATGAATTTCGTTGGCATCTACGAACTCAACTACGCCTTCACCGTCAGCATGAATTTGAATACGGGCATCACGGGCAGCCTTGCCTTCCAGGCCTGTACCAACAACCGGTACATCCGGACGCAACAGCGGCACCGCCTGACGTTGCATGTTCGAACCCATCAGGGCACGGTTGGCATCATCATGCTCGAGGAAGGGAATCAGCGAGGCCGACAAACCAACGATCTGGTTCGGGGCTACGTCCATGTATTCCACTTCTTCTTTGCCAAGGATCGGGAAGTCGCCTGTTTCGCGGCTCACAATTTTATCTTCAACGAAATTGCCTTTCTCATCCAGAGGCGTATTGGCCTGGGCAATCTTCGCCGTGTCTTCTTCTTCGGCACTCAGGAACGTGAGTTGCTTCATGTCCACTTTACCGTCTTTTACTTTGCGGTAAGGCGTTTCAATAAAGCCCATTTCGTTAATGGCAGCGTGTACGCAAAGCGTAGAGATCAGACCAATGTTTGGTCCTTCCGGCGTTTCAATCGTACACAGACGACCGTAGTGCGAGTAGTGTACGTCACGTACCTCGAAACCGGCTCTTTCGCGGCTCAGACCACCAGGTCCGAGAGCGGAGATACGACGCTTGTGCGTGATCTCAGAAAGCGGGTTTGTCTGGTCGAGGAACTGTGACAATTGTGATGTACCGAAGAACGAATTGATCACACTCGACAGTGTTCTTGCATTGATCAGATCAACCGGCGTGAACACCTCGTTGTCACGAACGTTCATTCTTTCACGGATGGTACGGGCCATACGGGCCAGCCCCACACCGAACTGCGCATACAGTTGCTCGCCCACTGTACGAACACGGCGGTTCGACAGGTGATCGATATCATCGATCTCCGCCTTACCGTTCGTCAGGCGAACCAGGTATTTGATGATTAAAATGATGTCTTCTTTGGTCAGCGTTTTCTGCTCTTTCTCTGCATTCAGACCCAGCTTACGGTTGATCTTGTAGCGACCCACTTCACCGAGGTCGTAACGCTTGTCCGAGAAGAACAATTTATCGATGATCCCTCTTGCCGTTTCGTTATCCGGCGCATCTGCACCGCGCAACTGGCGATAGATCACCTGAACCGCTTCCAGTTCAGAGTTAGAAGTATCCTTATTTAAGGTATTGTAGATAATGGCATAGTCACCACCGACGTCTTCTTTCTGGATAAAGACGGATTTGATATCCATGTCGGCGATGGTTTCGATCGCCTCTTCGTCCAGCACGCTGTCACGCTCCAATACAACTTCATTCCGCTCGATCGACACCACTTCACCGGTATCTTCATCCACGAAGTCTTCTACCCAGCTACGGAGAACGCGGGCTGCCAAACGACGGCCAACATATTTTTCAAGGTCTTTTTTGTTGCCGGGAACTTCATCGGCCATGCCGAACAGTTCCAGGATGTCTTTATCGGTTTCATACCCGATAGAACGGAGAAGGGTCGTTACAGGGAACTTTTTCTTCCGGTCGATGTAGGCATACATCACGTTGTTGATGTCGGTCGCGAATTCCATCCACGCACCTTTGAACGGGATCACCCTTGCCGAGTAGATCTTTGTTCCGTTGGGGTGGATTGACTGACCGAAGAATACACCCGGCGAACGATGCAACTGGGAAACTACGACACGCTCCGCACCGTTGATCACGAAGGTACCGCGGGGCGTCATGTACGGAATGTTTCCGAGGAAAACGTCCTGAACGATAGTCTGGAAGTCGATATGCTCTTCGTCGTTACAGCTCAGGCGAAGCTTTGCTTTCAGGGGAACAGCATACGTAAGACCACGCTCCATACACTCTTCGATGGTGTAGCGGGGCGGATCAATAAAATAATCGAGAAACTCCAGCACGAAAATGTTGCGGGTGTCGGTGATGGGGAAATTTTCCTTGAACACACGGAACAAACCTTCTACATTTCGTTTGTCGGGAGTGGTTTCGAGCTGGAAGAATTCCTTGAACGATTGGATCTGAACCGCGAGAAGATCAGGGGTTTCGGCAAGATTTCCAATTTTTCCGAAATTGATCCTTTGATTCGTTGTTGTAGACATATATTACAAACCGGTTTTTAGTTCTGACGCAGCAAAAGCTTCCCAAGCCCCTATTTCTCTTCGAAATAAACGCTTGAAAATGAGGAATTTAATTCAGAATTTGCGACGTCAAAATTGTTTTTGGCCAAAACTAAAGGACAGCAAAAGTAATTATTTATCGTTCACGAGCAAGTTTTTATCGCCAACAAAGATTGCGCCATAAATATTTTTGTATTTTCTTAATAGATGGTAACTTTTTACCATGTCTACCAAAACCTGGCTGCAGGACCTTTTTACCTTTACGAAGAAGGACCGGATCTTTGCCATTTTTATCGTTGCCGTTATTGCTGGCAGTCTTTTTCTTCCGCGTTTTCTTGCTCCCACCGACCAACCGTTTGCCCTGCGGCAGGACAGTGTCCTGGTGATGGCGATCGACACCTTGCAGCACCGGCAGGCGAAAAAGCCGTTGTACCGGCGGGAAGAAAACACCCGTTCGCTCTCCTACGAACCGTCTTCCAACAAACGGTTTACGGCCGGCGAATTATTTGAATTCGATCCCAACACCATTTCACTTCAGGATTGGCAGCGGATGGGGCTCAACGACAGAACAAGCAAAACCATCATCAATTATATCAGCAAAGGCGGCCGATTTTACAGGCCGGAAGACCTTCAAAAGATTTGGGGAATGCCGCAGGGGTTCTACGAACGGGTAAAAGACTATATCACGATCACGTCGGTCCAGCGGAAGGAATACCCGAAATATGAAAACGGCAATTTTAAAAAAGAGCAGGGCGAGCGAAAGCCAATTGTGATCAATATCAACGAAGCCGACACAACGGCTTTGATTGCCCTACCGGGAATTGGAAGCCGGCTATCCGCACGGATCATTTCGTTCCGGGAAAAACTGGGTGGATTTTATTCAGTCGATCAAATTGGCGAAACCTACGGATTGCCCGACAGCACGTTTCAAACAATCAAAGGCAGGCTGCAGGTGGACGAGGCGGGCATCCGGAAAATCAACCTGAATACAGCAACAAAGGACGAATTGAAAGTACATCCCTATATCCGCTGGAATTTAGCCAATGCGATCGTTGAGTACAGAAACCAGCATGGTGGGTTCAAAACCTTGGAAGAACTCAAAAATATCGTGTTGATCGACGAGGCAACCTTCCTGAAACTTTCGCATTACCTGGGATTGTAGTCCCAGGCAAAATCTTTTGAGCATCCGGTCATCCGCTGCTAATTTCCCCTTATGAAAAAACTTTTCTTTCTATTGACTTGCTTTCTCGCACTGGCCGCTTCAGCACAAATCACGTATCCCGACAGCCAGACAGATGGGAAATACATAACCGTGAACGGTGCCAGACTTTGGGTGGTCACCGTTGGGAAAGGCGACCCACTGATCCTGATTTCCGGCGGACCCGGTGGCGCACATGTCGGACTTCGCCGGTTTGATACCCTTGCCAGCCACTATATGCTCATTTATTTTGATGCCTTTGGAAGAGGCAAATCCGATACGGCAAAGAACGTGAAAGACTATACCATCGAAAGAGACATCGAAGACATTGAAGGTTTGCGAACGGCCCTGCATCTCGATAAAATCAATGTTCTCGGTCATTCGTATGGCGGTGTAGTCGCACAGGGCTATGCCGTGAAATATCCGCAACATGTTAAGCACCTGGTCCTGGCCAATACGTTTCACTCGTTTGTGATGTGGCAGGAAAACGACGACAACAGCAACCATGAAATTAAAACCAACTACCCGGAAGTATGGGACAGCCTGACGCGCATCCGGGAGAAAGGCGCTGTTTCAAGCGATGCATTGCACCAGGAAATCTACGGGCAGGTGCCCTATGGCTTTCTGTATGCCTACAACCCGGACAACTTCCGGAGCAGGGGCGCAAAGCCTTATCCCAACGCAATGAATACAAAACTTTACTACCAAATGGTGGGCAAGGATGGCGATTTTATTGTAGGCAACGACATCGGCAATTTTGATTTTCGCCAGCAATTAAAAAACCTGCCAATGCCGGTTTTAATTTATGGCGGACGCTACGACCGTGTGGCCGTACCGCGGATGATGGTGAAGTACAAAGATTATTGTCCGCAGGCCCGCTTTGTGATGTTTGAACACTCGGGCCATAACCCACAGGTGGAAGAACCGCAGGCCCTTTTTGCCTTGCTGAACAATTTTCTTGGCCGGTAAGAAAACAGAAGAGCCCTGCAAATGCAGGGCTCTTGATTTTATCGGAAGTAGTTGAATTAAGCAATTTCAACGTCAGCACCAGCTTCTTTCAGCTTGTTCGCGATGTCGTCAGCGGTAGCTTTATCAACACCTTCTTTTACAGGCTTCGGAGCGCCGTCTACCAGGTCTTTTGCTTCTTTCAGACCCAAACCAGTCAGATCTTTTACAATCTTCACGACGTTCAGTTTAGAAGCACCTGCGGATTTCAGAATAACATTGAAAGATGTTTTTTCTTCAGCAGCAGGAGCAGCACCACCGGCAGCAGGACCAGCTACAACAGTTGCAGCAGCGGGCTCAATGCCGTATTCTGATTTTAAGAAATCAGCCAGTTCCTGTACTTCTTTTACAGTAAGGCCTACTAATTGTTCTGCAAGATTTTTAACGTCTGCCATTTTGATTAAATTTTTTCCCCCTTCATGGTTTTAAACTCCGGAGGATGGTTTAAAAAAATTTGCCTTAATTAACCCTCAGGCCTGGGCTTTTATAAGAAGCTTTGAGCTGTTCGCCTCAAGCTGCAAGACTCATTGAACAAATTGCACTTTAGGTCTTGCGGCTAAAAGCTTGCGGCTTGCAGCGATTCTCTCTTATTCTGCCGCCGGTGCTTCTGCAGAGGCACCTTCAGCTTGCTTTTCGTGATGGTGCAGCAAGGCAGCCAGTACACGCTTCGCAGGTGATTGCAACAAGCCGATCACTTCGCCGATCAATTCGTTCTTCGTCTTGATCTTTGTCAGTGTTTCCAGGTTGTTGTCGCCGGTGTAGATATCACCGTTGATAAAGGCTGCTTTCAGTTCAGGCTTCTCTCCTTTGCTGTCGGTACGGAAAGAAGAAATGATCAGTGCAGGCTCTTTTGGATTTTCAGAAAACAACAGGGCTGTTACATTGTTCAGCGAGTCAAACACGCCATTGTAGCTCTCGTTGTTAAACGATTCCAGCGCTTTTTTGATCAAGGTGTTTTTGGCAACACGCATTTCAACATTCTTGCTGAAACAAGCGCGGCGCAATTTGCTGACCTGGTCTACGGACAGCGATTCTGTATTGGTAACATAGAAGTTGTTGTACTGAGAAAATTTCTCTTTCAACTCTCCTATGATCTCATTTTTTTGTTCTTTGGTCATGATAATAAGTTTTTATCCCACGTAAGGATTAGTGAACAAAAGATTTTGTGTCGATAGCAATACCAGGGCTCATGGTCGCAGCCATTGTCAACCCTTTCAGGTACGTACCTTTTGCGGTTGCAGGCTTTGCCTTGATCAGGGCATTGATCAGTTCCTGAGCGTTGCCGGCGATTTTCTCGGGGCTGAAAGAAACACGGCCGATCGAAGCGTGGATGATACCCGCTTTGTCTACCTTAAATGCAATCTTACCACCTTTTACTTCGTTCACTGCAGACGCTACATCGTTTGTAACGGTACCTGTTTTCGGGTTCGGCATCAGGTTACGGGGACCGAGAATTTTACCCAGACGACCGATTTTCGGCATCACGGCCGGTGTTGCAACAATCACGTCAACATCTGTCCAGCCACCTTCAATCTTTTGTACAAACTCGTCTAAACCTACGTAGTCGGCACCAGCGCCTTTGGCAGCGGCTTCCTGCTCGGGGCCGCAAAGCACCAATACACGTTTTGTTTTACCAGTACCATGCGGGAGGGTTACCGTACCGCGGATCGCCTGGTCAGCTTTTTTGGGATCAACGCCCAAGCGGATATGCAAATCAACAGACGCATCGAACTTCGTGGTGTTGATCTCTTTTACCAATGCAGACGCATCTTTCAAAGAGTAAGCTTTGTTCGCATCAACTTTTGCGTTTGCTGCTTTTCTTTTTTTAGGAATGAATGCCATTTTGAAATTCTTTTAAAGTGTTCGAGATTATTTTTTCAACGGTGATTCACCTTCTACAGTCAATCCCATGCTGCGGGCCGTACCGGCGACCATGCTCATGGCGCTTTCCAGGGTAAAGGCATTAAGGTCGGGCATCTTGTCTTTAGCGATCTCTTCGATCTGTGCCCAGGTTACCTTGCCCACCTTCTGGCGGTTAGGCTCTTTTGAACCACTTTGAATTTTCGCGGCATCCTTAAGCTGAACGGCTGCTGGAGGAGTTTTGATAATAAAGTCGAACGACTTATCGGAGTAAACAGTCAACAAAACAGGAAGCACTTTGCCCATTTTGTCTTGAGTCCTTGCGTTGAATTGCTTGCAGAATTCCATGATGTTAACACCTTTGGAACCCAACGCCGGACCAATCGGAGGTGCAGGGTTGGCCTGGCCACCCTTGCACTGAAGCTTTACATAGCCAGTGATTTCTTTTGCCATTTTTCTTCTGATTTATTGGTTCAAGCGACTTTTCGGTTATCTACTCAGTCTCCCAAATTCCTCAATTTTCACACAGAGTGAATTTCTAAAGAACTGTTTGGGGTCGCAAATCTAGGGTATCTTTTTTAATTTGAAAAGAAAACGATGCCTCTGCGGGCTGATTTAGGAATCCAATAAGATTTGAAGGGCCGCAAATCCAACGCGGTTTAGCACCTATTTTTGCCCCCCTGTCAGAATCTCACTTTTGAACGTCCAAACAGCAACGAATGAAACTTGCGTTTATCCGGTACAGTAAAATCATTTTTATCTACCTGCGGCTGCACAAGCTGCTCAATCCCTTCTCTTCCCTCTTCCTGAACCTGTACTGCATGACCAAGCTTTCTGACCTGGTGGCCAGGAGCAAACCGGAGGTGCACAACGATTTCCCGTCGAAATGGGACTACCAAAAACGCTATCAACTTTACAAACGGGTGATCGAAAAAGAAGGTCTGGCCGGTGAAGCCATCAATTACATGGAGTTTGGCGTGGCGGCCGGTCATTCGTTTCGCTTTTTTTTACAGGAAAATCAAAACCCGCAAAGCCGGTTTTATGGGTTCGATACCTTTACCGGCCTCCCCGAAGACTGGGGTCCCTTCAAAAAAGGGTCATTTTCCAACGAAAACCAGATACCGGTTATCCAGGACGAACGCGGAAAGTTTTACCAGGGATTGTTTCAGCAGACCATCCACCGCTTTTTACCGGAACTGGACAACAGCCGTCGCAACGTACTGATGTTGGACGCGGACATCTATTCCGCCACGCTATATGCCCTCACCAGCCTCGCTCCTTTTCTCAAAAAGGGCGACCTGATCTTTTTCGACGAGTTTGCCGTTCCGACCCACGAGTTTAAGGCTTTCCTGGACTTTGTACAGGCGTACTACATCAACCTGGAAATGATCGCGGCGGCCAACAATTATTACTTCTCTATTTTCAAAGTCGTCTGACAGGCTTGCCAAAAAGACGAACGGCCACAGCTATTTCTTGCCTTTTCTGAAATTCAGGTAATCGAGGTAATAAATGATTTTGATGGACAAATTGTTGTTCTGGGGCTCTGCCAGTGTCCGGTCGAAATTTTTGAAATAGCTCCGGTCAATCGCATTATCAGCCAGGAAACTGGCGTCTTTCCAAACAATATTGATAAAGCTGCCGGGAGCGAACTGCAGCGTGTACACCGCATCAATGTTGAAGATATTTACGCTCTGGTTTTCCAATCCCACGGATGAATGCATCGTTGGGGCAAGCGAACCGTCTTGTGCCAGGTCATACAATTGCTTTACATGCACTTTGCTCCAATAGTGCCGTGCCCTGAATGTCACGCCTGACCGGTTATTAAAATTGAACTTGGCCGAAAGCACATTTTCGATGGTCTTCAAATCCCGCCGGGAAAAGAGAATATCGTCCAGGATTGGTTTCCCACCGGGATCGAGAATTTGATTCCCATTCACATCTTGGCGGTAATAGTTGTTGTAATAGCCGGCATCATTGGTAGCCGGGTAATAGGACAAGGAATGGGTCAGGGAAAATTTATCGCTGAAGCGGTAGCGGTGCGAGACGTCCAACTGGTGGTTTGGACTATTGAACAAGCTTCGCACCCCCAGAAAATAGTTGACCGAAACCGCGTATTTTTTGGCATAATTAGTTTCGAACCAGGTACTGAACTGGCGGCGCTCGGGGGCACGGAACGAGTAACCGGTATTGCGTGGCTCGTAGAAATCGTTGCCGGCCGGAGAATACCCGAAATAAATACCGACGAACCAAAGGTTTTTCAACTGCGCATTTGCATTGATATTGGTATTGAATCGTTGAAACTCGCTGTTGATCTTCTGACCCTGCACTTTCTTGTACAACATGCTGTAATAGGCGTTGTAGTTAACCTGTATCCGGTTGTACCAGCTGCCCGGCGTAATCCAACGGTAGCCGGTCCAGAAATAATGGTCGATGTAATTGTTGTTAAAGAGAATGCCCATGTCGTTGATGTTGTACTTGTCATCGGCAAGCTCTTCCCCGAGCTGGAAACGAAGGCTGCCACCGGTTTTACCAACGCTTACATTATGGGAATAACCTGTGGCTGCTGGCGCAACCGGCGAGGCGGTGAGTTGACTGAGCGAGAATTTTCCGTACACATTGTACGTATTCTTCTTGTTATTTAAATTAACAAGGGCAGCGCTGACATTGGCGTCATAATCGGCACCGCTGCGCAGGACGTTGGTATTGATAAACGACACCGACGAGTTATTCTTTAAGGTTTGATCCAGTACGACGATATTATAATTGGTGAGCGGTGAAGTTTCCACTTGCCGGTTTGGTTTTCCATTTTCACCAATTTCGGCATACATGGGTTTGGTGATCGCGTTGAAAAAACCAATACCCAACCCTTTTTGTGTCCGTCCCGAAATTTTGGTCGCGTTGATCAACTTCGATTCCGTTGGATTCTTTTCCACCGTTTCGTCCGCTCCCAATTGATTATACACATCCCAATAATGAAGGGGCTGGCCACCGATGCGCCTTGAATAAAAAAGATTTCCCTTATTGAACAACTCGGTGCCCTCTGTAAAGAAGGCGCGGTTTTCATTGTATTTGACCTCGAAGGGCGACAGGTTCAACACGCGGTTATCGCTCTGCACCTGGCCGAAATCTGGGATCAGGGTCATATCCAGCGTAAAGGCATTGCTGATCCCGTACTTCACGTCCATACCGCCATTGAACGAGGAGGTAAAATCTTTTACACCTTCTGTTTTGTTGGGGTAATGATTGACATAAGCCGACAGGTAGGGAGAAAAGGAAAGCCGCACTGGTGCTTCAATTTTACCTAGGCCGGTCCAGTCGCCTTCCTGGTTGATAAAGCCGTTTACGTTAGGGTCGATCGGGTTCCACATGTATTGCTGACCGGTTTTGTTGCGGCGACGGGTAATGTTCAACCCCCACGTCTGGTTGTCTCGGCTAACAAAGCGAAGTGCAGAATAAGGAATGCGCATTTCAAAACTCCAACCGTCCGCATGAATTTTTGCTTCGCTGTCCCACACGGCATTCCAGGAAGGATCTTCCTCGTTATTGCCGGTATTGGAATACTTGGCATCGAACTGTTCGCCATAAGGCGTCACATAAAAGCCTGAAGCATTGATTTTGTCATGATAGGTGTCCAGGATAACACCAACGAAATCATTCACCCCCACAACATCCCTTCCCACCAGCTCTCGTGAAATGCTGTCTTTTGTCCGCTCGTAGCAATAGCCACCGACATACACCGACGTATTATCGTATAACAGGTAAACAATTGTCCTGTTTGCTGAATCTTCGGCTTTGCCGGCTGTGGGCCGCCACTCGATAAAATCCTTTGCCGGAACCGCCTCTTTCCAGGCCGGTTCATCAAGATTGCCATCAATTTTTAGCGAAGCGGTTGTTCGCTTTGCCGGAACCGATTTAGCAATTTTCTGTTGAGCGGCAAGTGGTAGTGTAAACGCAAGGAGAAGCAAAAAAATAGTTGTACGCATTGGTTGTGGTTTGGCGCCGGCATCCCGTTCAACGAAGTTATACGTAGCAAGTGTTCAAATAGTTACCGCTTATCAAAAACAAAATCTACCAAGGTGAATTATGTTTTCATTAACGCCGGTACCAATTTCATTTGAATGCCTTCATTGCATCGCCAGGTTTCCTAAGGCCTGCTTCCGCCATCTCTTTTAGCTGGTAGAAAATCACCTTCGCATTCATATTTCCGTCGAAAAAACAGAACACCGAATCAACAGCATGCTGATCCATTTGCGAAGCGTATGAAAAATAGACGGTTCTCGCATGCGGCATTGTATCAAGGTCATGATTTTGCCCGTTGACAAAAAGTAATAGGAAGGAATTTGATAGGAGATGCCGGAGGGCTTTGTGACTGTATCGGATCGGTAGGAAAACATCCGGTTTTTGATTGCCACAGGAAACCGCACGGCTTTGCCCCTGTATTGAAGTGAAGCGTTCCTGATAACCGTTGCGGCCACAGCCACCGGCTGTCTATAGCCGGGAAAGCCTTGTACTGCAAGGGAATGATCAGCGCAGCATAGACAAGTCGCAATAACATTACCCCTGCAAGAAGTTGCCAGATTCTGGCCACCGGGTAGCGCAGGTACATCTATAAAACTAAAGACCGGGGCCGGGCATAAAAAAAGCTGGTCCAATTGAACCAGCTTTTAAAAATAAATCTCTGTTCTAATACAATCAGCTCAGCTTTTCTACCTGCATGTAGTTCAGCTCTACTGGTGTGGAACGACCGAAGATTTTTACAGTCACCTTTAATTTCTTCTTTTCGTCATTTACTTCTTCAATCACCCCGTTAAAGTCATTGAACGGCCCTTCAATGATCTTGATGGTTTCGCCAACGATGAATGGCTCGCTCATGCTCACCCCACCCGCTTCGGCCATTTCGTCCATCTTGCCAAGCATCTTGTTCACTTCTGCCTTGCGCAGGGCAATGGGATTTTCCTTACCAAGAAAGTGAATGACGTTGGATGTATTCTTAATAATTTCTTTCAGGTCGTCGCTGAGTTTTCCTTCGGCAATTTCAATCATCACATAGCCGGGATAGTAGTTGCGCTCCCGCATCACCTTCTTCCCGTTCTGGACCTTGTAAACTTTTTCCACCGGGAGAAATACCTGCTTCACAACATGTCCCCAGCCGCCGCGGGAAACTTCCTTGTCGAGGTATTCTTTTACCTTTTTTTCTTTACCACTTACCACACGCAGCACATACCACTTGGTTTCCTGCTGTTGCGGCTCTTGTGTATTTTGTGCTGTTGATTCCATTCTTAGAAAATTTTGTAGATAAATTTCAGGCCGGTAGCCGAAATAAGATCCATAATCGCCACAACAGCCGTGATCAGAAGGGTCGCAGCCAGCACAATCATGGTCGACTGCTGCAATTGCAGCCAGTTGGGCCAGGTCACTTTTTCCGTCAATTCTTTGTACGATTCGCGGAAGTAAATTGAAATCTTGTTCATAAAATCGTTCGTGGTTTATTACGTTCGAAGTTCGAGGCTGGGTTCAAAAAAATTGAACATCACACCTCGAACTTCGAACTTTTTATTTGCACGGGCAGAGAGATTCGAACTCCCATCAACGGTTTTGGAGACCGCTATTCTGCCATTGAACTATGCCCGTAGAACGCTAAGAGCTACTAGCAGCGCTAATAGCTCTTAGCAATATGGAGCAAATATAGGATTATTTGCCCTGCCTTTCGGCCAATAGCTAAAAGCTAAAGGCAAAAAGCTTATTTCAGAATTTCAGTTACCTGACCGGCACCAACTGTACGACCACCTTCGCGGATGGCGAACTTCAAACCTTTCTCCATCGCGATCGGCTGGATCAGTTTTACAGTCAGGTTCGTGTTATCACCAGGCATTACCATCTCCGTTCCAGCAGGCAGTTCAACCTCACCGGTAACGTCCGTTGTACGGAAGTAGAACTGAGGACGGTATTTCTGGAAGAATGGCGTGTGACGTCCACCTTCTTCTTTGCTCAGTACATAAACCTCGCCTTTGAAGTCAGTGTGCGGCGTGATCGAACCCGGCTTACAGATAACCATACCGCGGCGGATTTGCGTTTTTTCAATACCGCGCAACAGCAGACCTGCGTTGTCACCAGCTTCCCCTTCATCCAACAGTTTGCGGAACATTTCCACACCTGTACAAGTAGAAGTCAGCGGAGCATCCATCAGACCAACGATCTCAACAGGCTCACCAACTTTGATACGACCTCTTTCGATACGGCCGGTAGCAACGGTACCACGACCGGTGATTGAGAAGACGTCCTCTACAGACATCAGGAACGGCAGATCCACCGGACGAGGAGGCAGCGGAATGTAGGCATCAACCGCATCCATCAGCTCTTCTACTTTTGCAACCCATTTTGCTTCACCAGCCAGGGCACCTGTAGCAGAACCTTGAATGATCGGCGTATTGTCACCGTCGAAACCGTAAGAGCTGAGCAGGTCGCGGATTTCCATCTCAACCAGTTCCAGCAGCTCGGGGTCGTCAACTAAGTCAACTTTGTTCATGAATACCACGATGCGAGGTACACCTACCTGGCGGGCCAGCAGGATGTGCTCTTTTGTTTGCGGCATAGGACCATCGGTAGCAGCCACAACCAAGATAGCACCGTCCATTTGCGCAGCACCGGTAATCATGTTCTTTACGTAGTCAGCGTGACCAGGACAGTCAACGTGTGCATAGTGACGGCTGGCTGTTTGGTACTCTACGTGTGCAGTGTTAATGGTGATACCACGCTCTTTTTCTTCCGGAGCACCATCAATTTCATCGTATTTTTTTGCTTCTGCTAAACCCTTCTGAGACAGAATGGAGGTAATAGCAGCAGTCAAAGTGGTTTTACCATGGTCAACGTGACCGATGGTACCAACGTTAACGTGGGGTTTATCCCGCTTAAAACTTTCTTTTGCCATCTTATCGGTTTTTAGTTGTGGAGTTTTTGTTTTTGTTTGCTTCCGACGAACCAACTAACAGCTCGAAGGAAAATTTTTATGTTGCCGGCAACAGGATGTCGATTGAAATTCTGTTGCGTCGCACACTTCTACATTTTGTTCGCTTTGCAGCGAAACCGTAAACTGCAAAATGCCAAACGTTCCCTGAAGTTTCCCTCATTCACGCTTGACCGGTTACCATTCACGACTTGAGCCGTTATGGGGAATTGAACCCCAGACCTCTTCCTTACCAAGGAAGTGCTCTACCACTGAGCTACAACGGCGTACCTCAGTTGGCAGTGATCAGTTGGCAGTTGGCACTGCAGATTCAACAACTGCAAGCTGCTAACTGCAGACTGCAAACTGAAAGGGAGCGGGAGACGAGGCTCGAACTCGCCACCTATAGCTTGGAAGGCTATCGCTCTACCAAATGAGCTACTCCCGCTTGTTCAATATGCAAAAAGCCAAGAGGCAATTTGCAAATCAAAGAACTTGTTTATCTGCCAATTGCCTGTCGGCAAGTGGCCCTGTGGGCAGGAGTGGATTCGAACCACTGAAGTCGAAGACAGCGGATTTACAGTCCGCCCCATTTGGCCGCTCTGGAACCTGCCCGCCTCTATTTAAAATTTAAAAGTGACAATTAAATACGTGGAAAACCGCAATATTAAATCTTATCGCTTAAATAGTAAATAGGCCTGAGCCACTTGTCGGAGTCGAACCAACGACCTACTGATTACAAATCAGTTGCTCTACCAGCTGAGCTAAAGTGGCGTGTTTTATTGATCCTTTGAAAGAGCTCCCTTGTTTTTCGGGATGGCAAAGGTAATGGAAAATGAATATCAGCAAAATGGAAACAAAAAATTTTTCAGCAAAGGGCAAAAAAAATCCTGCCCGAAGGCAGGATTTATCAATTTTTTAAGCGGCTTGTCTTTCTTTTTTCTTTTTTATCTGTTGAACAACTGCATTGAAAGCTTCTTCAAATGAAACTTCAAACGACTTGCTGGTTGACTTTACAAAAAAATCAGCCCGTGGCACATGCACCCGTATCTCTGCAATTTTATCCTTAATCTGATGTTTTACATTGTCCAGATTAAGAATTACATCCACTTTGATAATCCGGTCGTGATACTGATTCAGTTTCTCCAATTTCTTGGTAATAAAATCCACCAATTTTCGGTCCGCATCAAAGTGAAGCGCTTGAACATGTACGATCATAGTATTGGTTTTATCTGTGAAAAAATAAGTCAAAGAACAATTTCCGGTAGGACTATGAAGGTACTCTTTCAACCTATTTCGCCAAAGAAAAAAAGCAAAAATATTTCGTGATTTCCATCACAATTTTCAGGCCTTTGGATGCGCATTTTTGTAAATGCTTTTTAGCTTTTCGATCGTGTTGTGTGTATAGACCTGCGTAGCGGCGAGGCTGCTGTGTCCGAGCAGCTCTTTTACGGCATTCAGGTCGGCGCCATTATTGGTGAGATGGGTGGCAAAGGTGTGGCGCAGGACGTGGGGGCTCCGCTTTTGAATGGTCGTAACAAGGGTCAGGTAATGGCGGACGGAGGCGTAAACCGAACGCGGCGACACGGGTTTTCCTTTCTTCGTCACAAATAAGGCGCCAGCACCAGCTTCCACTTCCGCTTTTTTCCTGTGCAGGTACGCCTGCAATTCGTCTTTCAGCGTAGCATTCATGGGAATGATGCGCTCCTTGTTGCCCTTGCCAAGCACTTTGATGGTGCACTTTGAAAAATCGATACTGCTCTCACTAAGGCCCAGCGCTTCGCTTAATCGCATCCCCGTCTGGTAAAAAAGCTGCAGCAGCAGGCGTTCCGTGGCCCCTTTCCAGGTGTCGGGAAATTCCACGTGGTCAAACAGCGTCTGGATATCCTTGTCCGCAACAAAATTCGGCAGCCGCTTTTCACTTTTCGGGGCGATGACTTTCGCCATCGGCGTTTGCCGGATAGTGCCGGTCTTTACCTGGTACTTGAAAAAAGACTTGAGGGTGGAAATTTTGCGGTTAATGGTCTTTGCCGACAGGCCGCCGTCCTTCAGCGAAGCCAGCCAACTGCGAACCAGGGTGTGGGTGATCTGTGGCAGTTCCGTATCGCCATATTGCACTACCAAAAAGTCGAAAAAAGCAACCAGGTCCGTTTCATAGGAAAGCAAGGTGTGGCGGGAATAACGCTTCTCAAACTTGAGGTAATCGAGAAAGGGCTGTAGTAGGAGGTGGTGGCTTTCCATAAAAAACAATAGCTGCAAAGTAGAGAAAACCTTGCAGCTATACAATATTGTGGTAGAGGAAGAAGCCTTAGGCTTCGATCTTTCCGCTTGCTATCTTTTGCTTGTAAACAGCCTTCAGCACTTCACCCCTGCGTTTTACAGAAGGCTTGGTGAACGACTGTCTTTCACGCAACTGCAACAAGATCTTGGCTTTTTCGAATTTCTTTTTGTATTTCTTCAGAGCCTTGTCTATGTTTTCGCAGTCTTTTGAATCGATAATTAGCATGCGTTATACCTCCTTTTGCTTTTTTTGGAAACGCAAATATAGCCGCAATTTTCGCTCCAATCCAAAACAAAATGTAAAAACCCCGAATTTTACCGCATGTTTACCGGAATTATCGAGAGCCTTGGCGACGTGAAAGAACTGTACGAAAGCGGCACCAACAAGACGTTTTGGATCGAATCTCCCCTCTCCCATTCGTTTACCATTGACCAGAGCGTGGCGCACGACGGCGTATGCCTGACGGTAGAAGAAGTCCGGGAAAATCGCCACCGGGTGACGGCCGTTTTGGAAACCCTGGAAAAATCCGCCCTGCAACAGTGGGCCATCGGGAAATCCGTCAACTTAGAGCAAAGCCTGCTGCCTTCAAAACGCCTGGACGGGCATTTTGTACAGGGCCATGTCGACACGACCGGTAACTGCGAAAAAATCAAAGACCGCAACGGCAGCCATGAGTTCACCTTTAGCTTCCCCAAAAAATTTGCGCCGCTGGTGATTGAAAAAGGCTCTATCAGCCTGAACGGCATCAGCCTGACCATTTTTGATGTGAAAAAAAATTCGTTCAAAGTAGCCATCATCCCTTACACGTTCGAACATACCAACCTGCGGTCTCTCAGGGAGGGCGACAGTGTGAACCTGGAATTTGACATGATTGGAAAGTATATTGTGCGCAATGCAGGCTTTATCCACTAAATCGTATTACCCCGGTCTTGATGCTCTCCGTGGGATTGCCGTCTTAAGCGTTATCTTCTCCCATTTTTATATCACTAACGCCAACTGGGAATGGGGCTGGATGGGCGTTGACCTGTTTTTTGTGATTTCAGGGTTTCTCATCACAACTATCTTACTGCGTACCGACAAGAATAAATCATCCTTTTTCAGAAATTTTTATATTAGGCGTGCCCTGCGCATTCTTCCTCTTTGCCTGGCACTTTTGTCCGTCTTTTTTTTGGTAGTCTGCGTTTTTGACCTGCACAATCGCTTGGTTTTTTATAAAGAAAACTGGTTTTACTATTTTCTTTTTTTAGAAAACTGGCTCTTTGTTTTTAAAAGGCTCCCGCAGGAATATTATTTAAATCACCTATGGTCGTTGGCAGTTGAAGAGCAGTTCTACCTATTCTTCCCCATCCTTGTTTATTTCGTTTCAAGAAAAAAACTGACACGCCTCATCCTGTTCTTGCTACCGGTGGTATTTTGTTTACGAACCCTACTCTGGCACCAGTATCCGGACCAATTTGCGGTCTATTACTGCAATACATTTACACGGATCGACAGCATTCTTTTCGGAGCGCTTTTAGGCTGTGGGTACCGAATTCGAAAAGCACCCGCCCTGCTTTTGCTGGTCACCAGCCTGGGAGTCCTATTTGCCGGCATCCTGACTTTTCGTTCTGCCTCGATGAAAACGCCTTTCATGGCCACCATTGGTTATAGCCTGATTGCCCTGGTTGCCTATCTTTTCCTTTTGTTTTTTACACAAAGCGATACCTCTTTATCTCTTTTGAGAAATAACCGAATCCTAAATTTCATCGGTAAAATCTCCTACGGAGTTTATTTGCTTCATTTGCCCATCAATCTGGTTACGGTTTCACTTTGTGCAAAGTTTTTTGGTGCAGCTTCTTCCTCACCAGTGGTGGTGGCCTCAAGCCTTTTGTTAACACTTCTCATTAGCACAATTAGTTTTTACACGCTGGAGCGATATTTCCTCCATCTCAAAAAATATTTTCCAAACCAGCCAGCAAAACCACCTGCCCTTCCATCTTTGTTGCAACAACAACGTTAAGATGCAGGTCAGGCCACATCCTTTCCATTATCTTTATCCGTTGAGGACTAATTATGTACAGTGCTAAAAACTATATTAACAGGGGTTCTACATTTCTAAACAACAAAATTTTCCCCTCCCGGAAAAGGTTGTCGACCCTCATGTTTTATGGAACCGACTTATGCGACTCCGCCTGCCAGCACTGCCTGATTTGGACGAAACGGCCTGTCAAATTCCTGCCGCTTGAAAAAATTATTGAGGTGATGCAGAGCCGCTGTGTAACCAGGCATACCATGGTGGGACTGGAAGGCGGCGAGTTCCTGTTGCATCCCAATGCGATGGATATTCTGAGTTGGTTTTCCAAACACCATCCCAACTACGACCTGCTAACCAATGGCCTGAAGCCCGAAAATGTTTCGGAAGCCCTTGCTAAATTCACCCCGCAACGCTTGTTTATCTCCCTGGATGGCCCGAAGGAAACATACCAGTCTATGCGTGGTAAAGACGGATATGATGGGATCATCCGGATCATTGAGAAACACCACAAACAAGTGCCCATCAGCGCCATGTTCACGTTATCGCCTTACAACGATTTTAACGACCTGGAACACGTAGCACAGGTTTGCAAAAAATACCAGGTCGACCTGCGTATTGGCGTATACAACAACATTTCTTTTTTTGATACGCTTGCAAATGCCCGTGCCAGCGAAATAGGATCATTAAAAAACAGTGAATCGCTAACCTATAAAACAGCAAAGCATCTCACGGAGAGTCGCCAGCAACCGGAACATGCAGAACACCAGCTTATCAGCATCAAAGATCACCTGCCGCCAACCATTCGTGAATTTGCCGAGAACTATGATTTTTTATTGCTGTTCGACGAGTGGCGAAGAGGCAACTTACGGCTAAACTGCCACAGCATTTTAGACAGCCTGGTTGTATTACCGAACGGCGATGTGCCGATCTGCCAGCACCTGGATGTCATGCTGGGAAACGTATTCGCAGACTCACTTGATACAATTTTCAATGCCCCGGCCTCCGTTGAAAAGCAGGCGCATTACGAAAAGAATTGCAATGCCTGCTGGATCAACTTTCACCGGAAATACGATGTCATCCTTTACCGAAATTTCGAAAAGTATTTTGGCCGTTTTGTAACCACGAAACTACTCGGCTATTATTGGTGGGAGGCTGAAAAAAAGAAAACATACCGTCAACTGATCAATGCATAAAAAAACCCAAACCGTCTTAATCATTGGAGGCACCTCTGGTCTGGGCCGAAGACTTGCCGAATTATATGCTGCAGAAGGAAACCAGGTTGGCATTATCGGCAGGAGAAAACATTTGCTGGAAGAAATTGCCGAAAAAACGTCAATCAAATCATTCCCGCTTGACATTGCCGAAACGGAGAGTGCGTCCAATCTGCAACACATCATTACTGAGATGGGCGGGATTGATATGCTGATCATAGCGGCTTCTATTGTCGAATTCAACCCTGCTCTCCTTTTTGAAACCGAACAGCAGACGATCCAGGTGAACGTATTGGGCTTTGCGGCAGCAATGAATGCCGGCTACCAGTATTTTTTGGAAAAAGGCGCTGGTCACCTGGTTGCCATAACATCAATTGCTGCGGCAAGGGGTAATAAAACGGCCCCGGCCTATAACGCCAGCAAAGCGTTTCAATCTTCTTATACGGAGGGAGTACGCTTGAAACTACGCGAACAGAACAAAAAAATTGCAGTCACTGAAATCATCCCCGGCTATATCGACACCCAAATGGCCAAGGGCGATCGCCTGTTTTGGATGGCAAGCCTTCAGAAAGCGGCAATACAAACAAAAAGAGCCATCGCACAAAAAAAAGAAAGAGCATTTATTAGCAAACGCTGGATCATTGTTTATAAAATTTACCGGTTTCTTCCATCCTTTTTCTATACGGCTCTCATCAATTCGCGGATCAAATTGCAGCAGAAATCCTGATCGATGCCTTGTAGCTCCACCGCCATACGCCAAACATCTTAGAGAAGATTGAATTGTTCTCCTGTATTATTGTACCGGAAGCAACTTGGCCTTATTCCAATAAAAAAGTTTTTCAAACGAAGACCGGCTGTACCGGACGGTGTCGAAAGTAACAGGCTCCACTACGGTAATGAGCGAGTCTGTCAAATCGGTATTGGGTTGTAGAAAAAAGCCATTTGTTTTCTTTTGGGGCGAAAGGGTTTCATGAACCTGGCTGGCCTCTTCAGATGTCATCACGCGAAGAATTGCAACACCTGCCGTATCGATATGATTCAGTAGCAAAGCTTGCTGAAAGCCTACCCGAAAAACGAAAGCACCTTTATACTCGTCAGGAATATCAAGCAATCCAACGGAGGAATAGTGTTTGCGAATCTGTCCTATCTCCCCCAGCAATTGCTTTGTCAGTTTACCTGCTGTCTGCCAATGCATATTACCGATAAAAAGAAATACCAAAAAGTATATTGACAAACCAGCAATAACGGTTAACCGGACAAAACGGTCTTTTACCAGAGAAATCAAAAAAGCCAGCCATAACATCAAAAAAAACGAGGTAAAATAAACAATTCGATCACCTTCTGATGTATGCGTGCTAAGCCCGAACATGAATGGGATAATTGCGGATACAAGAACGGCCAAAATCAATTTACCAAAAAGAAGCCGGCAATCCCGGGCCGAACGAAGGACCCGGTACGATGTATAAATGAGGCCCCCTGCGATAAAAACAAAAAGCACTGAGAGAAGAGCAGAGTGGCCGGAAGGCGGCAGGAAAAGCCGCCCGGTTACTTTGAACGCGTTGACAAGATAGCCTCCAACACTGGGTGTAAATATTTTTTGACCATACTGCCCCGCAAAAGTATCTGCCAGTGAAACCCTGACGATTATGTGCAAGACCAATGTGCTTGCCATAGCTGCGGCCAAGGGGAGATAAGACCGCAGCGGCCTGGTAGGCTCATAAAGTAAAATGAGAATGATTAACGGCAGCGGAAAAATGGTTTCATAACTGGCAAGGCCGATAAAATAGAACAAACAAACCAGGAAGGTCCGCCAAGGCGCCCGAATTCGCGAGAACGCCGTAAGCAAGGACAAAAAACCAAAAAAATTCGACAGGCTGGACGCCCGGCCGACAACCCAGACAACAGACTCGACATGGAATGGATAAATCAAAAACAAAAAGGAAGCCGTCCATGCGATGAACTTGCGCTTAGCAGGGGGAAATAATTCAGAAACCAGGCAAAGTTTGTACAACACAAAACAGCTTGCCGCATGGACCAAAAGGTTAAAGACGTTGTAAACGGGTGCGTACAAGCCGCCAATCAACGAACAGAGGTAGATCGACAAATCAGATAAGGGCCGAAAAAAACCCTTTAGCAAAAGTTGCTTTTGTATGACAACACGGTAGATCACTTCGTAATCGTCGGATAGAAATGGCTTAAAAATCGTTGGCCAAAACAGCAGGACGCAAAGAAGAAAAAACACACCAAGTATCAGACTATCCGATAAAAATGATTTGCGCATAGCATATCCAGTTTATAGCCTCCACGTTTCAAACCGACGTTGAACATTCGCCGGAAGCGGCTACAATTACGACGGACCTCACAGAAGATCGATTTTTGAAAAAAGTGAAAAATACAGCATTCCTGCGGAGAGCAGATTTGTCCGAAAAAAAATGCTCCCTGCTTTTACAGGGAGCATTTTCCGGTTTGTTATCGCATCAGGTACATTTTACCATATCCCTTATTGAAATACTTATCTGTATTGTCATCAGCTTGCCGGTACTTGTCCAGAGACTTTCCATTCTGGTTGGTCGTCACCCGGTAGAGGTAAACACCATTTGCCAGCTTTTGGCCAAACTGATCGGTACCATTCCATTTGTATTCGGTAATATTTCGGCCAATATGGATCGGCCCCAATTCTTCCTTCGTGATCTCGCGAACGATTTTGCCTGTCACGGTTAAGATTTGAATCTTAATATTCTGCGGCACCTCGGCCCCTGTGAGTGTAAAGACAAATGCCGTAGACGTGGTGAACGGGTTCGGATAGTTCAGCATATTAGAAATCATCGGCTTGTTCAATATCTGGAAAGACACCCTGTACGACATTGTTCCGGCTGCGTTGCTACTCATATCTTTTCCGGTAACAATCAGTTCGTAATCGCCATCCTCCGCAAAATAAGGCCGTAGCCGTATGGTCGCTGTATTTGACGCATTGGGTGCTCCTGTTGCCGGCTCAAATACCAGTGTATCCGAATTATAGCGATAAGTTCTGAGAGACCCGTTGGGAAAACGAACTTGCACTGTGGCAACCGACGTGTCGTTCAGCAGCATCCATTTGGCTTCGTCTTTCAGTTTGATCAAAATATCCGGCTTGGCCGATACAATGTCCCGGTTTAAGATGTGAAGATTATCGAACGTCACGTCAAGCAATGGATTCAGTGTATCACCCCGAACATAAAAGTTGCGGTAAGCAAAATTGTTGAAATGAAACTGTTCCGGCTGCGCATGGTTTGGATTGACGTCGAGGAACAGGGTATTGTTTCCAACAAGAGCGTTTGTTGCAATTGTATAATGCACATGCAACGTGTCGTTGGCAACCAGTCTGCGGAATGCAGGCACAGTCATTCGATGTTGTACATTATTTCTGTCTGTAACGACGAAGGCTGCAGTCAGGCTATCGGCAAATGGCGAATCGGTGATGTTCTTAAATGCGACCTGCAAATCCAACGGCTCACCCACATCCACGGTGTCCTTCACTTTCAAATAAAGGTTGGGTGCCAATGCCCCTTCGGGAACCGGGTCAAACGTTAGCCGCCAAAAACTTAGTTGGTGAGGTGTAAAGTTGACGCTATCCATGTTACGAAGCACCAGTTGCAAATTGGGATAGATGGACGCATCAATAGTTGAAATATCGAAACTATGCTGTGTTTGATCAATTCCACGAACAAGGGTATCAACCGTACCATTTAACCGGATGCCGACAATATTGATTGTTGGTTGATCCGTATTGACCGCTTCCACACTTTTCCCATCCCACGTTAACTGCTTCCACGTTTTAGCGGGCCCGAAAACTGGCGAAATCGTATAGCCTACAGAGTCGGGTGATTTTACATAGACAACATGGTTAAGTACATCATACGCACCCTCGGAAAACAAAGAAGTTGGGGTAAAGCCGCCGCCCTTTTTGTACACGAACGAGAATGCTCGGGGTCTGTAAAACGAATCCAGGTCAGAAAATCCAACTGCTTTTAATTTTGAATACAGGGAATTTCCTGCACCGTTTATGGTTTCGTCGTTCTTCCAGTCGCTGACAAAACCGCCGGCCTGTGAAGTATTCATAATATTCCGCACAACGACAATTGAGCCGGCAGGAATCGAATCCATAAAGTCCATGATTTTTTTGCGGCTGGCAGCGGTCATGTAACTGTACTCGTAATTCCATTCACGGCCGGGCAGGCAGGGAAGAGCACTTCCATACTGGCCCGTTGTATTTGTTGCCGGCTTGAATGTATTTGGGTTAAAGACATTGAAAATAAGCGAGTAGCCAACACAGGCACTCCGGATGTATCTTAATCCGTTCACACTGACCGTCAAATCTCCTTCCTGCAAGGTTGCTGTACCATACAAACCGTTCCGCATCGCCAGACTGTTCAGCACAGAATCATAGCGCCAGGTACGGGACGTGGAGTCAAGATACAACCCGATTTCTCCTGATTTGGCATGCTGATAATAATGCGATTGGTTGTAACCGTTGCTGGAATTACCAATGTAGACAAACGAAGCATTGTTCCAGTTTTGTACAGTTCCGTTTGCAGCAACCACTCCTACCCGCCAGTAATAAACCGTGTTGTTGGTGAAACTAATTCCAGGTGAAAATTCCAGCAGGCCGCCGCTTGAGGTAATAGATGCAGATCCTTTCAGTGACGAATTGAATTTTTCTGTCGTATCAATCTCCATACGGTATTGTTTCAAATTCCCGAATGGATTGGCGGTTGAGGCTTTCAAGGTCACATTTTGTTTGTTCAAAATTGTAAACTCCTGCGGGTAAATCGGCCTTGCCTCCTCTTCAAAAATAAATAGGTCGCGGGAAGTCGAGTTGTTGGTTTCAAACAATTCATCAACCGCATTATCGGCGTCGACCGTTACGGAAATTTTATTATTTCCCTTGTCGCGAATCGGATCGATTGGGACAGCAAAACTCAAAGAGTCGGAATAGCGAATACCTTTGATCGTGTCACGGTGAATGATCTCGATTGAACCATTGGGATACTGGCGTTTCACTTCTATCGCAATTGGCTTGTTGATCGCTTTACCCAGGTTCACCATTTTAATCTTCACCTTGAATGACTGGTCAGCGACAGAGACAAAATTGGGCGAGACGGATACCATATCCTCCGTTACCGCATAATCCGGTTTTGCCTGCTGGTTCAGGGTTACAGCCGGGTCGCCGTTCAGCACTGTTTCCTCGGCATTGCAGCGGGCAAAAAAGTCTTCGGTGGTGGTAAACGAATAAACGTCATTGATAGTTTTCTTCATCAGCTCACCCATACTTTTACCGTAAAGCGGGCCGGTAATGCTGGCATAAGCACGGGAGTTATAGATATCGAGATAATGCACTACGCCAAAATGCGTGGAGGCCAAAAAGTTGATGGATCCTCTATCCGGCGCCATCACATATTTGTCCGATAAATAGGTGCGGGACGAAAAGCGGCCTTCGTTGTAATCGAAGGTATTGCCGGCGTTACAACCCAGGGCCCAGAACATCGGGTACTTACCCTGGTTGTTGTAGTTTGCGGGGTCATCGAGGTTGAACTCTAGCGTCGTTGCCGAGGAGTGCCCGTAATAGGTAATCAGGCTGACACCTTCATTGATCAACCTTGTCAGGTCCGCATCGCTCAACTGCTCTACCAGGCTGGTCGACGATTTGCGAAAGGTGGTCACCTTGCCACCCCAAAGCGTGTCTTCCACTTTACGGCGGTAGTTTTCCAGGTACTGGAATAAAATATCATCCAGCACATCATCGCCGGCACCAATAATATGGGCCACATTTTTCATCCAGGCTTTGTCGCTGACGGAAGGCGACAAGGTGCGCTGGGCCCCTTCGTACTCCTTGATCTTTTTTAAATAGGTAGAGACTTCTGCCGGTGTAATAGCTGTCAGCCTTCCAACGGGAACCAGTGGTTTTGACGTGCTCAGGTCTGCACCCAGCAGCATGTCCGACGCTGGGTAGCCAAAGGTGGGCACCAGGTTGAGTTTTTCAAGGTTATCCCTGACGTTTTGCCGCGAATCGCTTTCCAGGGTCCGTTGATGAAGATAGTGAACGCCGCGTCCGATGATGAACACGAACCGCGGCTCAACCGGGTATTTGCTGCGGGTGTACAGAATAAAATTCCGGATAGCGGCTGGATTCTTTTTAATGCCGAAACCGAATTGATCGGCCAACTGGTCTTCCAAATAAATTTTAGCAGTGAAGCCCCCGCCTTCGGCGGAAGTTCGGTAAGCCCGGTATTCTTCCACCGGGTTGGATCCGTTGGCACCGTCGAAGAGCAAGGGATTGGAAATGATCAGGTAATCGCCCCGTGTTGCGGCTGTATTGTAGTTGATGAAATTGCGCACCTGCAGGCTGTTTATCGCAACCGCATTGGCTGGCACCTGGCTTGCCAGCACCAGTTTTCGCGGCGTCGCAGACGGCTGCAAGACCACTTTCACCAGTGAGCCGGAAAGTTCGGCGCTGTATCGCTGCCCATTGGTCAGATCGTACAGTACCGGGGCAACGCCACCATGATTAAAATTGCTGATCTCCAGATAGGTCCCGTTGCTGGCCGGGAGTGCGAACTCAAAATTGGCGGCCCCGCCAAAATTAAACTGCCGCGGATAGGTAATCTCCAGCTTGTGAACAACCATGCGGTCAACCGGGCAGGACGAAGAGCCGCAGTTGTCCGTGACATTGCTGATGACAGCGGATGCCGAACCGGAACTAAGCAGGTTTGTGCTGAACGATCCCTGGTCCACGGCCTCGTTCATATAAGGCAGCAGGTTGCCCAGTACCGAATCGCCATTGACCGTGATCTTATACCGGCGGGTATTATAGGCATTGCCGGTTAATGCAGCATTAATTGTTGCAGCCGGTCCGCCCGTTGCCGGGTACAGGTTCGAAAAATTTTCCGTCAGTGTACTGTTGCGCTGGATGTCGGCAGATGTCCAGCCCTCGCCTTTGTCGTAAGACGAAGATATCAGGTGGTCATGTCCAACAACGTAGTACAAGCCAGGATTGATCTGGTCACGGTAATATTTTGCTGCCGTATAAAGAAACCAGGGTTCAGCCGGCAAGGTGTTGCCGCTTACGTCGCTGGCTGTCGGCTGCAGGCGAAGGTTGGCACCGCCTGTATTCAGCGTAAGAAAATAGGCAGCCGTATCGGTGAGCAAACTCCATTTGTTGCTGTATTGAAATGCCGTATCGCGATACAGTTCGCGGTCGGGCTTACCGTCGTTCATTTCTCCCCAAAACTCAATGTAATCGGTCGCATCGAAGCTGCCGCTTGGTTTTGTCGTATACACCGGCACTTCTTTCCCATTGCGCCATAATTGGAATTGTTCGGCAGTAGCGGTACCCAGGCCCGCAGCCGAAAGGGTCGCTGCCGAAATCCGGTACAAGCCGTTTTTACCAACCTTGAATTTGTAATAGGTTTTGGTATAGTCAATCCATTCGTTGTTGAACTTTTGTTGCGCTGTGGCCGCAAAAGCCCAGATCAACAGCAGGCCCAAAAAAATTTTTCTCATCGCAATGTTATTTTAGTACGGAGGGGTAGGCTACTTTTTTTTCTTGTTGTTAACCAGGTCAAACTGGATGGAAAACACATGGGTATAAAGCGGGTTCGACTGGTTGGCCAGGTTGGTGAACGCATAGTCGATCCGCACGTTTTGCAGGCGGAAACCGGCGCCGGCGCTCGGCTGGTAAATCCACACTTTCTTCTTGTTCAGCGTGTCGCCATCCGAAAGGGCCTGTTGGAAATTGTTGATGCCGCCACGCAGGTAGAGCGAGTTACTGATATTCAGCTCGGCACCGAATTTCGGATCGATGCTGATCGGCTCACCGCTCAGGAGCGTATTGCGTTCACCGTCGAACGTAAAATCAAAATTGGCTTCTGCCAGGAGGCTGACTTTGTTCGAAAAACGGAAGTTGCGTGCCGCTCCAAGGATCAGCCGTGGGGCGGTAATCTCGGTCGACTTTACCGGGATATCGTTGTTGGTCAGGTAAAGCGCTTCCTTTTCCTTTTCGGTAAAGGAGAACGACCAGGCATTGAACGTGGATGTCACATCGCGGGCTGCGACCCCGATGCGCCAGTTGCCGGTTATGACCTGCAGGCCCGCATCCAGCCCAAATCCCCAGGCTTTGGCAAAATGCCCGACACTGCGGTGAACGACTTTGGCGTTGATGCCGAAGTTGACTTTCTTGTTATCGGTTTCTTCCAGCGTTTGTGCCAGCGATAAAAGAAAGGCGTAATCAGCCGACGAAAAGGCCTGGATATTATTGTAATTGATCGAACCGTCGGGTTCTACCAGGAACAGCGTGTTCATGATGTCGTCCACGGCAAAGCGAAGAGCTGTCAGGCCCAGTGTCCGCCTGTTACCCGACATGGGCAGTGCCAGGCTGGCATAATCGTATTTGCCTATTCCGGCAAAATATTCGGCGTGCATCAGGTTCACATTGCCATGGTCTTTGACGTTGGCCAGGCCAGCCGGGTTCCAGTAACCGGCCGTGCCGTCGGTAACTGAAGCCACCTGCGAACTTCCCATTGCCAGGCCACGGGCACCGGCACCGATGTTCAAGAATTCGTTGGAATATTTTCGGAATTGCGCATGGGAGGAAGAAAAAAAGAGCCCGGAAAGGGCAAGCGCAAGGAGCTTGTTTTTCATCACAGTGATTTTCGGATAAGCGATAGCATGACTGAAACGTCTATTCATGGATATTGGCTGCGTGAACAAATATAATCTCCGAAATTGATATTCACAGTGGAGACAGCCTTTTCAGGCATTGTCGCGACAAAAACACCTGCATATTTCAACCCGCCTGCCTACATTTGCGACCTGTTTTCTTAACACTTCACCGCCCGAAGCGGCCCGTTCACCGTCCGGTAGATACAGCGGTAAAAGGCCGGCGGCGAAGGGCAAATTTTAACAAAATGAACCTCATAGAAGAACTCCGCTGGCGTGGCCTCATCCAGGACATCATGCCGGGCACCGAAGAACAGTTGAACAAAGAGATCACCTCCGGCTATATCGGCTTTGACCCTACAGCCGATTCGCTGCATATCGGCAGCCTTGTCCCCATCTTGTTGCTCGTGCACCTGCAGCGGGCCGGTCACAAACCGTTTGCCCTGGTCGGCGGCGCCACCGGCATGGTTGGCGACCCGAGCGGGAAAACCGCCGAGCGCAATTTGCTGAGCGAAGACGTGTTGCAAAAGAATGTGGAAGGAATCAAAAACCAGTTGATGAAGTTCCTGGATTTTACTCCCGGTCCTACGGCCGCCGAAATGGTGAACAACTACGACTGGTTCCGCGACATGAGCTTCCTGCATTTTATCCGCGACGTGGGCAAACACATCACGGTGAACTACATGATGAGCAAGGAAAGCGTTCGCAAGCGCATCGACAGCGAAACGGGAATTTCCTTTACCGAGTTCACCTACCAATTGATCCAGGGTTACGATTTTTACTGGCTCTACCAAAACAAAGGCTGTAAACTGCAAATGGGCGGTAGCGACCAGTGGGGCAACATCACGACCGGGACGGAATTGGTCCGCCGCAAAGCCGGTGGCGAAGCCTTTGCCTTTACCTGCCCGCTGCTGACCAAAAGCGATGGCGGCAAGTTTGGCAAATCGGAAGGCGGGAATGTGTGGCTGGATGCGGAAAAAACGACGCCCTACCAGTTCTACCAGTTCTGGCTGAACGCAGCCGACGCCGATGCCGAAAAATGGATCCGGATCTTCACGTTTATCCCGAAGCAGGAAATTGAAGACCTCGTGCACGAACACAACCAGGATGCCTCGAAACGAATCCTGCAAAAACGCCTGGCACAGGAGATCACGGTTTTTGTACACGGCGAAGAAGAATACAGCAAAGCAGTTGAAACCACGCAAAAGCTTTTTTCGCAGCAAAACGCACCGGCCGAAAGCCTGAGCGTGGACGATCTGGAAGGCATGGAAGGTGTGGTGAAGGTGCACTATTCCATGGGCAATTTGCAAGGGGGCGTGAACGTGGTTGACATGTTGACACAAACTGCTATTTTTCCCAGCAAAGGCGAAGCAAGAAAAATGATCCAGAACGGCGGCGTGAGCATCAACCGCAAAAAGATCAGCGACGTCCAGTTTCATGTCGACAGCAGCAACCTGCTCCACGGCAAATACATTTTATTGCAGAAAGGAAAGAAAAACTACTACCTGCTCGTCGCCCAGTGATGTTGCGGTTCCACCCGATTTTACCCCGCTCTTCCAGGCGGGGTTTTTTATTGCCTGTGATTCATCCCTATCACATCAAAGCGTTTGCATAGCTGTTTTTGCGATGACAGGTGCCGGATGACAGCGGAAAGAACAGCCATCTTTTGACTTCATACAATTGTTGCAATTGGATGGCTGCCCGGTATCAAATTTCTTCACCGGTAACGGTTGGCAGCGCATCATTTCCGGCTCTTTTTTCCTTCATGTAAAAAACCACGACGCCGGCCAGCGCCATGCAGGTGCCCCAGATCGCGAACATTTTGGTGGAAACAAACAGGGCCAGCCAGATCAGGATGGAAACCACGACCGGCAAGGGATACAACCACATTTTAAAGGGCAGGTCCTTTACGCCTCTTTTCTTTCGCAACCGGATCACCCCAATTGCCTGCGCAATGAACTGTACCAGGATGCGCATGGCCAGGATGGCGCTGATGACCTGCTTGAGCGAAAAAAGAAACGAAAACAAAATGGCCAGTCCGGAAATGAAAAGCAGGGAAATGTGCGGGAAGTTTTTGGTGGGGTGAAGCCTTGCAAAAACGGGAAAAAAATTGCCGTCCCTCGCGGCCGCAAAGGGCACCCGCGAATAGCCCAGCAGCACGGCAAACAGCGAAGAAAAGGCCACCAGTAAAACCAGTGCCGTCGCCACGTTGGCCGCCGTGGGGCCAAACGCCTTTTCCATGAATACCGAGATGACGAAATCCACGTGCTGCGCTTCCTGCCAGGGAACGACACTGACGATGCTGATGTTCATGCCAATGTATAGGACTGCAATACTCACAATGGAAAAAAAGATGCTGCGGGGAATGTTTCGCTCGGGCCGAACGATCTCGCTTCCGAGGTGACAAACATTGTAATAACCCAGGTAACTGTAAACGGTTTTCTGTGCGGCAAACGAAAGCGGCAGCAGGAAGGCGGCACTAAAAATTTCGGTTTCACCGGATGGAGTTAGCGGCAAAGAAAATTGCGGCGAATGCCGCAGCAGCCCGCCAGCTATGATCCATGCCATCGTTCCCAGCACACTGACCCAAAGAAAAAGCGAGAGGCGGCCTACCGATTCGATCTTCCGGTAAAGCAGGAAAGTGACAAAAAGGATAACGCCGACCGAAACGGCTTTTTGCTGCCACGGTTCAATGGAAGGGAGCAGGTATTTGGCGTAAGTGGCAAAACCAATTGACCCGGAAGCCAGCACCATCGGTGCCTGGATAGCCGTTTGCCACACAAACAAAAAACTCGCAAGCCGCCCCCATTTTGGCCCGTAGGCAATGCGTAAAAAATTGTAACTGCCACCGGCCAGCGGGTAAGCTGCACCCAGTTCGCTCCATATCATGCCATCGATTAGGGCCAGCAGGGCACCGGCGATCCAGGCCCAGAGAAAAAGCGGCGAGTTGAATTCGCGTATCACCAGCGGCAAGACCACAAATGGACCAATGCCCACCATGTCAATCATGTTGATCGCGGTCGCCTGCAACAGCGTCAGTCGTCGTTTCAGCAATTCCATCCCTTCGTGTAACAACTAAATTTTGGCAAAGTTGGTAATGCCGCGAACCAGTTCATCCAGTTGCGACGTAGTGGTGTAAACATTGGGCGTAATGCGGACACCGCTGATATTTTCCCAAACAATCGAAGTTGTATGGATGCGGTGGTTAGCAAACAGATAACTATCCAGCTCGGATGGCTTTTTACCCTCTACCGATACCAGCCCGATGGCGCCGCTCCAACGCGGATGGAGCGGTGTGTGCAGCTTTACACCCGGCAGGTCCTTTACCTTTTCCATCCAGTAATTTTTCAGGTAGTGCAGGCGCTTCTGCTTTCGTTCGCTTCCGATCATTTGGTGAAATTCGATCGCCTTGCCGATGGCCTGCTCGATGAAAAAAGGCCGTGTTCCCAGGTGCTCAAATTTGCGGATGTCTTCTTTCAGCGGTACATCGGAGGCGAACAGCGGGTAAATGTTTTTGATCTTTTCGCGTTTCACAAAAAGCAGCCCGCTGCCGATGGGTGCATAGAGCCATTTGTGCAGGCTTGTGGCAAAATAGTCGGCACCGAGATCGGGTATTTTAAACTCCAGATGGGCAAAACTGTGTGCCCCATCCACGAGCACGTCGATGCCACGCCTGTGTGCTTCGTCGGCAATTTTCCGCACGGGCAATACCTGCCCGTTCCAGTTGATGATGTGCGTGATGTTGACAGCTTTGGTCCTGGAGGAAAAAGCCTTTACGTACTGGCTCA
This sequence comes from Flavisolibacter nicotianae, assembly GCF_003628535.1. Classification (GTDB taxonomy): domain Bacteria; phylum Bacteroidota; class Bacteroidia; order Chitinophagales; family Chitinophagaceae; genus Flavisolibacter; species Flavisolibacter nicotianae. Next base: position 349,768 of record NZ_RBCI01000003.1, on the reverse strand, counting down.
CCAGGTAATCCTCGTCTTCGGAGGGCAATTCCAGGTTTACCCAGACGATTTTGATTCCGTCGCGTTGTTCGCGTTGCTTCCAGGCATTGACAACGTTGGGATAATCCTGCTTGGCCGCCACGACTTCGTCGCCGGCCTTCAACGGCAAACCGAAAATAACGGTCTCCAAACCTTCGGATGCGTTTCGGTTGACGGCAATTTCCTCGGTACTGCAGCCGGCAAGCTTTGCCAGGTTGGTGCGGAGCGTTTCCCTCCCCTGGTCGAGGATGCGCCACATGTAGTAGCTCGGCGCCTCGTTGCTGTAGTCGTAAAAACGTTTCATGGCGTCCTGCACGGTTTTGGGTGCCGGCGACACGCCGCCGTTGTTGAAGTTGAGGATGGACGGCGAAACCGTAAATGACTGTTGAATGTAGTACCAGAAATCTTCGTCGCTGGCCAATTCGTCCGGCGACAGGGCCTCCGCTTCCCGCATGGCCTTCTCCAGGTTCCTGCTCCATGATGGCTGAAAAATTGAAGAAACCAAAGCTGAGGCAGAAGCCATTCCTGCTTTTTGCAAAAAATTCCTGCGATTGAAGGGCATGGGTTGAGTTTGCATAAATGTAGGAAGATTGAAGGAGAGAAACGGACACAAACAGGCCGGTAATAACAAATGCCGCTCTCCGGCGGCATTGGATAAAATGAAAATCAAACTGACCCCTAAATATTCTGCTCCGGGCCACTGTCCGCACGGCCAACACCGGGCCTGGAAGACTGCTCCTGGTTGGGTATGTGCCGGTCATCCTGATCCTGGGAACGTTGACGGCCTTCTGTGTCGTGCGACACCTTTGTGTCTTCGTTTCCCTGGATACCAATCGTAACATTCTGCTTTGCCTGCTGACTTTCCTGCAAATTGTTTTTTGCCATAAAATCATTTTTAATGGATAAAAGAATGAGATCGTTGTTCTTCCATCCCCGCAAGAATATTGCCACGTAAAGTGAATAAGCGACCGCAAGCGTTTTGCACCCATATTTGCTTATCATTACACCTGCAAATAAGGAACCGCACACTTTTTGAATATCCTGACCGATGCCGTTTACGTTTTCACACCCTGCTATAGTACTTCCGGCCCATTCCCTCTTGCGAAAACGGGTTTCACTTACCGGGCTTGTTGCCGGCAGTCTTGTTCCAGACTTTGAATATTTTGTCCGTGTCTTTCACAAGAGCCATTACAGCCATACCATCGGGGGCTTGTTTTATGCTGATTTGCCGGCTGGCCTGTTGCTTTGCTTTCTGTTTCACAACCTTGTTCGCGGGCCTTTTTACCTGCATGCGCCGCTCTTTCTTAAACGAAGAATGGCCACGTTCCAATCTTTTAACTGGAACCAGTGGTTTGCTGCAAATTGGCGCATTGTGCTTTTATCAATCCTTGCGGGTGCTGCCTCGCACCTGTTGTGGGACAAACTAACGCATCATTCCGTCCCGATGGTACAGGCTGCGTCGGGGTTTCAAAAGTTCGTAACACCGGAAGAGCGGCACATGACCTATTTTCTTTTCTGGGATCTCAGCTCACTCATCGGCGGCTTTTTCGTTCTTTATGCTATCTGGCAACTGCCGGTCGCAACCGTTGCCAGCCGGGTGAAAAGCCACCGCTATTGGCTATGCTGCTGGGTAGCCGCCTGCAGTTTTTTCTTTGTACAACTACCCTATCTCCGGCGCCCGGTTTTGGACGACCTCGTGATCTCTCTGATCAATGCCTTTCTGCTCGGCATTCTCTTCGCCTCGCTTGTCTTTACGTTTCGCCTTCGCGAAAAACCTAAAACCTCGGCCGGCGTCAAAAAACAAGGGCAGCGTTTCCGCCACCCTTTGTAAATCATTTGCCCACTCTTTTGCCTGGTTAATTTTTCGCAGCCGCCTGCAACAGCAGGTAGCGTTCCCTGTTTTTTTCCAACTCCACCCGTGACTGCACGTTGATGTGCATGACCGGGACATCCTTCGAGCGGTTGGCTGCCGGCCAGTTCAATACACCCGGTCCGTTAGGATCGCCTTTGCGGATGAAATTGGCAAAATATTCCTGCATCGTGCGGGAGACTTTATAATCGTCTTCCGTCCAGGCAAACACTTTGTTGGTGCTTAAATTTCCCATGGCATATTCAATTTCCGCCGAATGCACGGCACCCTTAGCGGGTGGCGGCGGAGGCGTGTTGCCACGTTGAACACCGCCGGCCAGGCCCGGTGAGGCATTGCCCATTTCAGGAGTCATTGGCGGGCGGGGACGTTCGTACAAATAGCGGTAAACGGGTTTGCCGCCGGTGGTACCCTGCAGATCAGCCCAGCGCCACGTGCTGAATCCAATAAAGCGGTCGCCGGCCAGGGCTGTGGCCACAGCCTCCACTTCGTCGTCGGTGGCCGGTTTATACACTTTCAGCACATCATCGGCCTTGTCTGTATAAACTTTTCGAACGGCTTTTTCATAATTTTCCTTCGTCGGTTTATCGCCACCCATCAGCGCACGGTAATTCATTTCCTCGCTGTTCCATCCCACAAGGAGAGGCACATGCGCCTGCTCGCCCTTCTGGAAAATCTCCAGCGGGTCTTTGGGTAGAAAATAACCATCAACAGACAGCCGGAACCGGAACAAACCAAAACGAGCCGAAGCACCCAGTAGAGAATCTGCTGAAATGGAACGTAATTCGGCCAGCGAATGGGCACCGATGCTGCGGGCAAACTCCTCACCGGTCTTTTCACATTCGGAAAGTGGTGCCGGCGACAAGGTACCCAGCAACGAACCGCTTTCGCCGATCGCACCGGCAATGAGATTTTTTGCCAGCGGCGAAGCCATTTGTGCACTGACAGACACGGAACCGGCCGACTCCCCGGCAATGGTTACGTGGTTGGGATCGCCGCCAAATGCAGCAATGTTTTTCCGCACCCATTGCAAGGCTGCCGCCTGGTCGAGCAGCCCATAATTCCCGGAGGCATGATGGGGGGATTCTTTGGTGAGCTCGGGATGGGAAAAGAAACCAAACAATCCCAGGCGATAATTGACGGTCAGGGTAACGATTCCTTTTTGCGCCATGCTTTCGCCGTCATAACGCGGCTCCGAGCCGTCGCCGGCAACAAAGCCACCGCCATAGAAGTAAACCAGCACCGGCAACAAGGTCTTGGTCTTTTGAGACGGCGCCCACACATTGAGGTAAAGGCAGTTTTCGCCCACGCCGTCGGAACGGAAATTCATATCTCCGAAGATGGCGGTTTGCATGGCTCGTGGCCCAAAATGGTCGGCCTTGTGCACGCCGGTCCAGGACTTAACGGGCTGTGGTTCGCGCCAGCGAAGATTGTCAACGGGAGGTGCCGCATACGGGATGCCTTTGAACGATCGTACACCGGAAGCTTCCAGCCGCCCTTCCACGATGCCGCTGACGGTCCGGACCTGTAACGACTGATTGCCGCTGGCTGCAGCGGCTGTTTTATTTTTTGCCTGCGCCAGTGCACCAAATGCAAGGCCAAGCAAGCCAATCGAAAGAAATATGGGTCTTTTCATGCAAGGAAGTTAATCAAACTTCGCACTGTATCTTGCCCTGCCCGGTAATTTTCTGAAAGAGATATTTCATACTGGTCAACCCGAAACATTAATGCGATCTAACAACAATATGGAGTGAAAAGCGGCTTGTTCTTTCCCCTGTCTTCTATCCTTCACCATCACTCACCTCCGGAAATACGCAACCTGCAATCAGCCTGGTATCAGGCTTTGTTGGGAGCAATGAAAAGCGGCATTGACAGATTTTCCAATAACTGATCAGCCATGCTGGGACGGAACAACCGCGACAAACGGCTTCGGCGGTAGGCACCGAGAATAAGCAGCGGCTTGTGATGTTCGCTTTGTAGCCGGCGCACGATCGCGTCTTCGGCATCCCCTTTCAGAATTGTATACCGGGCTTGCGGATAGTGGCGCCTGATAAATTCTTTGATCAACCGGTTGTGGGGAAGGCGTTCCGATTCATCCTGCTCTTTCACGGTTACAACCTCGGTCGCAAAATCATCAGGGATATCAAAAAGATAACGGAAGCTCCGCACGGCGTTGACGGACGAAAGCTCGCCATCATATAAGAGAACCAGCTTTTTAAGTGGCTGAAAGGATTCGGGAACCAGGATCACCGGACAGGCTACATCATTCAGCAGGTCGCGAATAAACCGTGTGGGTGCCGGCTCTTCCTCTCCAGTCATTGTTTCGCCGGCACTAATAATAAGCAGATCGGCGTAAATTGATTCTTCCAGAAGTTCCTGCAAGGCCACATTCCGGTCGCGGTGAACATCATAATTTACCCCTTCTTCTTTGCAGGCTTTTTCAAAAAGCGCAACACTTTCTTTCCGAAGTGCAGAGTCGCGGGCATCCATTTGTCGCACGAAATGGTCCCTGTCTGTTCCTTCGTAAGCGGCAATTTCCTTAAAGCCATAGCTGCGCCGGGTGAAGTCTTCCAAAAAAACGCCTACCAATTGCGCACGACTCCATTTGGCCAGGAAGATTGCATATTGCAGCGTGCTTTCCGAAAACTCAAGCCCGTCGAAGGCGGCGATGAACATTTTCATACCGAAGTTTTTCCAAATCTATTCACTCTGCGCCGCGTTCGCAATGACCGGCCTGAAAAACGGCATGACGAATATCACACGATGCAGCCATTGAACATGGGCAGAATCTGGCCGCACGCCAAACAGACAGCGTTAGAAAACAGTATCAGTGTCGGAATAAAATACCGCTTTTGTACAGTGTTGTACAAAGAATTTTCCCGGAAATCAATCGGTTGAAACAGCCTTCCTTAGAGGATGATCACGCTGTTGGTAGTCCCGAACTCGTTCTTTTTTTGCTTGTCGGCTTCGGGCTCGTTCAGCCACTCTTTTTCGTTGACGAGGTATTTGAATTCGTGCTGGCTTTCCTTCGGAAGGGAAACTTCAGCGCAAAAGGTGCCGTCTTTCTTTTTGCTCATGCTGACCAGGGTCTTCCAATCGCTGTTCAAACCGGCAATCGCTACGGTTTCTGCATTCTCAGGCTTCAAAGTGAATTTCACTTTGCAGTAATCTTTGGTCTTGAAGTATGTTTTTTGGATCATTTTGATGGATTGTTTTGCTTCTGTATACAAATTAAAGAAAAAAGTAACCCTTCTTCTTCACAATTTGTCGCATTGTCAGTTTTCATCATTTGAAAAAGGATTGCCATATCAAGCGCTTTCGGCGCCCATTTTAAACAAGAAATGGTCCGAATCGGCGCTTTTTTGCCTTGCTATTTAGTTTAGCGGTGCTGACAAGTTTTCACACTGGCAAATCGCTTTTAACAATTGTTTGCGCAGAAAAAGTTGAAGGTGACCGGGCATTTACCGCTCCATGAACTTGCGGAAACCCTCGTACCTGACCACTTTGTAGGACAGCAAAAGAACGCCCAGCACTTTCAGAATGGTCGCCAGCAAAAGAAGGGATGTGGACTCGCCGCGATGAAGCAGCTTTGAAAACGAGCCGACAAAATCGAAGCAGAAACCGAGGGCAATGAGAAGAATGGTGTGCTTGGCTTTCATGATTTAAACAGCCCGCAAACATAAAGAGAAAACCACCACCCACTGCAGGAATACAATTTCCCGCCAAGGCAAAGGTTTCTGGTAACAAAAAGGCTGGCTGCGGTCCTACTCTTTTGTCAGGGTAAAATTGTATTTCTTGTTCACCTTGCGCGGAGCGCCGGAGTCGGAAAGCACCGGGTTGAGGCGTGGCGTTTCCAGGGAGATCCTGTCTTTGATCTGCTGTTGCAGGAAGGCATTCTCCGGCGAAAGAAACACATCGCCGACCGTCACCTGCCCGTCGGTGCCAATCGTGTACGAAACCAGGACATAATAACTTCCGCTTTTTACTTTTTTGGACGAAAGGACTTCGGTTTTTAATGTCGTATTCAGGGAATCCATGTAGGTTTTCCAGATCGCATTGTTGTCTTTGGGCTTTGTCACCGGCACCGCTGCCGCCGCTGATGTATCGACCATCGCTGCTGCTGAGTCCACCACTGCAAGCGCTGAGTCTTTTTTGACCGGAACCGCGGCAGGGGTGACAGCACCAGCCGTTATTTTTGAAAGGGAGTCAGTTGGCGGTATTGCCGTTTTTATTTTCGCTGTTTCATCGGCGGCCGGGACTTTTTGGGCTGTATCGATCTTTGCCGACAGGTCGTCCCCTTTGCGGATTACCGTGCCCGGATCATTTTTCAACTTCCCGCTGAACAACGCTTCTTTCAGCGACTGCGCTTTCACAAAAACGGAGCTAAGGAGCAATACGATCAGAATTCCTTTTTTCATGGTTAAGTTGTTATTTCCTGCAAACCAGGTTGCAAAAGACTTGAATGAATGAAAAAGAGTAACGTTTAAATCCTTCTTCTATTGCCTGCCGTCTGCGTTTTGACATCTTGCAGGCATCCGGCTTAAAAGAACCGCCCTTCCTTTTGAATTTGCCGGTAAGGCCGGGAGAAAAATGCATCCACGTTCCGGTTGAATTCATCCGTATAAACCAGCGGCGTCGAATGGCCCGAATTCGGCAGGATCCACAAATAGGAACTCGGGATGTTCTGGGCAATGAGCAGCGTATGCTCAGGCCGGATAACGTCATGATCACCGCCAATGACGAGAGTAGGCACACGAACGCTGTGCAAATCCTGCAAGGAAATATGCGGTTCTTCAACCAGCAGGCGCACCAGCTTCCACCCTGCTTTTTCTTCGGCGTTTTTTTGCGTTTTGTTTTTGAGTGTGGTATAGGCCGGCGTTACCAGGTCTTCCACGTCGCTGAAAACGGCCGTGGTGTCAGGCCATAAATTGGCACCGGTTACGGCCAGCTTTTTTACTTTTTGCGGATGACGAATCGCCAGCAGCAGGCCATTGATCCCGCCATCGCTCCAGCCGATCACCAGTGCCGAATCGACCTTCATTGCATCGAGCAAAGCGGCATAGTCGTCGGCCATCATTTCATAGGAAAGCGAGTCGCCTTCATCTTTTGATTTACCCTGTGCACGGCTGTCGGCAAGAATGACCTTGTATTTTTTGCTGAAATAGGGAATTTGGTTTGTGAAGTTGTTGATGGAACCACCATTCCCGTGGATGATCAGAAGCGGTTGCCCTGAGCCGTATGTTTCTGTATACATCTGAATACCGCGGACCGGGTAATACTTTCCTGCCGACTTGTTATTGCCATACGGAATTCCGGTGGTGTTTTTCAGGTATTTTTTCATTTCCGTTTCAAAATCCTGTGCAGAAAGGTGGGCAAATAATAAGCAACAGGCAACGGCCAAAACAAGCTGTTTCATGTGCGAGGGTTTGTGTTTTTGAAATTACACGATCCGGTTCAAACAGAAAAGACCGCTTATCCGTGCAAGCCTGCTTCACCTTCTGGTAACCTGTTCCAACAAAAAGCCCCGCATCGCTGCGGGGCCTGTTCCTTCCTCTTCAACACTCAAGCGTGCTGCTCTACCTCATTGCGAAACACCACAACGCCATCAAACACATCCACCAACACAGGGTGCATCTTATCGATCGCACCGGAAAGTATCTTCTTGCTCAGGGCATTGACAATCTCTTTTTGGATCAGGCGCTTCAAGGGCCTGGCGCCATACTGCGGGTCAAACCCATTTTCGGCGAGGTAATCCAAAAGGTAATCGGAAAACTGCAACTGGATACCGCTTTGGGCCACCAGCGCTTTCAGGTTTTCCAACTGGATACGGATAATGCCCCTGATCTCGTTTTTCATCAACGGCTGGAAGAGAATGATCTCGTCCACACGGTTGAGAAATTCCGGACGAATGGTTTCCCGCAGCCGGTTCATCACTTCGACCTTGGTGCGCTCTACAACCACATCCTTGTTCCGCTCATTCACATCGGCAAAATTTTCCTGGATGATATCGCTGCCCATGTTCGAAGTCATGATGATGATGGTGTTCTTAAAGTTCACCACGCGGCCTTTGTTGTCCGTCAGGCGGCCGTCGTCCAGCACCTGCAGCAATACATTCCATACATCCGGGTGTGCCTTCTCAATCTCGTCGAGCAACACAACCTGGTAGGGCTTGCGGCGGACGGCTTCCGTCAACTGCCCACCTTCATCGTATCCCACGTATCCGGGAGGCGCACCCACCAGGCGTGACACGGTGTGCTTTTCCTGGTATTCGCTCATATCGATCCGGGTCATCATGTGCTCATCATCGAAAAGATAATCGGCCAGTGCTTTTGCCAGCTCGGTTTTACCTACGCCAGTCGTACCCAGGAAAATAAACGAGCCAATCGGCTTTTTCGGGTCGCTCAGGCCTGCCCGGCTGCGGCGGATGGCGTCGGCTACGGCAACAATTGCTTCGTCCTGACCCACCACGCGGTTGTGCAGTTCATCTTCCAGGTTCAACAACTTTTCGCGTTCGCTCTGCAGCATTTTGGCAACCGGAATACCCGTGGCCTTGGCAACGCTTTCGGCGATATCTTCCGCATCCACTTCCTCCTTCATTAGGCGTTTGCCGTGTTCACTCAACTCGTTCAGTTGGCTGGTAAGGTCTGTGATCGTCGCTTCCTTTTCCTTGATACGGCCGTAACGGATCTCGGCTACCTTTCCATAATCTCCTTCGCGTTCCGCCTGCTCGGCCTGTTGCTTCAGGGCTTCGATATCGGCTTTGGACGTTTGAATTTTTTCAACCAGTTCTTTCTCTTCCTGCCACTTTGCTTTGAGGGTATCACGCTCCACGGCGAGGTTGGCGATCTGCGTATTCAGCTCTTTTAATTTTTCTTCATCGTTTTCCCTTTTGATTGCCTCGCGTTCAATTTCCAACTGCCGGATCTGGCGTTCCAGCTTGTCGAGTTCCTCCGGCATGGAGTTCATCTCGAGGCGAAGCTTGGCGGCACTTTCGTCAATCAGGTCAATGGCCTTGTCGGGCAGAAAACGATCGGTGATGTAACGCACCGATAATTCCACGGCTGCAATGATCGCTTCATCCTTGATCCGTACATGGTGGTGTGTTTCGTAGCGGTCTTTCAGCCCCCGGAGGATCGAAATGGCATCTTCCACCGAAGGCTCGTCAATCATCACTTTCTGGAAGCGACGTTCCAACGCCTTGTCTTTTTCAAAATATTTTTGATACTCGTTCAGGGTCGTGGCGCCGATCGCTCTCAGCTCGCCACGGGCCAGGGCCGGCTTCAGAATATTGGCCGCATCCATCGCGCCTTCACCACCACCTGCGCCCACCAGTGTGTGGATCTCGTCGATAAAGAGAATGATCTCACCTTCAGAAGTTGCCACTTCTTTCACCACGCCTTTCAGTCGCTCTTCAAACTCACCTTTGTATTTAGCGCCGGCAATCAGTTGACCCATGTCCAGTGCAAATATGGTTTTCGATTTCAGGTTCTCGGGCACATCCCCGTTGACAATGCGCATGGCAAGGCCTTCGGCAATGGCGGTTTTACCAACGCCGGGCTCACCAACCAAAATGGGGTTGTTTTTGCTGCGGCGGGAAAGGATGTGCAGGGTGCGGCGAATTTCCTCGTCCCGGCCGATCACCGGATCGAGCTTGCCCTGGCGGGCCAGTTCAATCAGGTTCTTCGCATATTTATTCAATGCGTTGAACTGGGTTTCCTGGGTTTGCGAGGTCACGGTCGAGCCCTTGCGCAGGTCCTTGATGGCAGCCACCAAGCCTTTTTCGGTCAGGCCTGCGTCTTTCAACAAACCAGCAGTGTTATCATTGCCCATAACAAGGCCGAGAAGGAGGTGCTCGGGTGTGACGAACTCGTCGCCAAACTGCTTTAAGGAAGCATTGGCTTTCAGCACAACATTATTGGCGTCGCGGCTGATATTTTGCGCAGGCTCCGTGCCACTGATCTTGGGCAGCCGTTCGATCTGAGCATCCAGCCTGGACTCCAGTTGCTGTACGTTTACTGCGTTTTTCTTGAGCAGGTATTCCACGGGTGAATCCTGCTGGTCCAGCAAGGCTTTCAGGATGTGTTCCGTCTCGATATTGCTGTTGGAATGGTTGAACGCAAGCTGTTGCGATTGCTGAATTACTTCAGCGGCTTTTATGGTAAAGTTGTTTAGGTTCATACAATTAACTTTCGTTGATATTCGTTGATACAATTATCAAACCACAGTCCATACCAAATTCTACCGAAAATATGTCAGCCAAATTCAAAACTACCTGCCTCAAATGCAGTCTGCTCGCGGTTTTCCTGCTATTTCTGCAGGTTTCCTTTTCACAAAAAAAGAGCACAGCCCCAAGCCCGATGCCTGCCCTGGACAAGGTGATGGACGACAAAAAGAAACAACTCGGAAATGATTTTAGTGTAGTGATTGCTGTTGGTGATTCGGTCGTTTACCAGCGCACCACCGGCGACATCGCCAACCTGAAAACGCCATCGCCCATCGGTGCAAGCAGCCAGTGGCTCACCACGGCACTCATCCTTCAGTTAGCCGATGAAGGCAAGCTTTCACTCGATGACCCTGTCAGCAAGTACCTGCCGATCTTTGAGAGCTATCGCCGCAACTATATTACCCTCCGCCATTGTCTTACCCACCAGACAGGCCTTGGAAAAGAAGGCTCCAAACTGGGCGGCCTCTTTGACAAAAAGAAGTTTGCCTCGCTGGACGAAGAAGTGACCGACATCCTCAAAAAAGAAATCCATGCCAATGCCGGCGAAGAATTCCGGTATAGTTCCTACGGTCCTGTTGTCGCCGCCCGGGTGGCAGAGGCCGTAACGAAAAAGCGTTTTGATCAACTGATCCGCACAAAGTTGTTTGTACCGCTTGGCATGCGCAATACTAGCTTCACCACCGACGACGGCTCGGCACCCGACCCGTCCGGCGGTGCGAATTCAACTGCCACAGACCTGACAAAATTTTTACAGATGCTCCTGAACAATGGAAAGGCCGGCGACAAGCAAGTGCTAAGCGAAAGCGCCCTGGAGGAAATGCGCAAAATCCAGGTAGCTTCGGCCCAAATCAAAAATGCGCCTGCCGCTGACCAGGGTTTTTCATTTGCCCTGGGCACATGGACGGCGGATAAATCCGCCCCACAGGGTGGCAAGGCAGCTTCCCTAGTGGTACCCGGCCTGGCAGGCACCTGGCCGGAAGTGGATTTTCACCGCGGCTTCGTCTTTCTTGTATTCACCCGCAACTTCCCCGGCGACCAAACGGCGCAGCCTTTTCTTGACCTAAAGCAGATTGCCGACCAGCATTTCCCGGTTAAAAAGAACTAACTACAATTTTTCAACGGGGGAGCAGGTTTTCGCATTTCTTTTGCCGGAACATGCAACTTTGCAGCCTTTGCTGCATTCTATGGTTATGCCCTTTGCCGAAAAACATACCGGTCTTGTCAAACAACTGGCCTCCCGCTATGGCTTTGATCATTGCGGCATTGCCAAAGCAGCGCCGCTGGATGAAGATGCCCGCCGCCTGGAAGCGTGGCTGCACAAGGGCCTGCACGGCAAAATGCAGTACATGGAAAACCATTTTGACCTCCGCATTGATCCGACCAAACTCGTTCCGGGTGCGAAGTCAGTCATCACGCTGTTGAAAAATTATTATCCCCAGCAAGAGATCGGCGGTGAGTTCAAGATCTCGAAATATGCCTATGGCACCGACTATCACAACGTCATCAAGGGAAGCCTGAAAAGTATGATGGCCGAACTGCAGGAGCACATTGGCCAGTTCAGCGGAAGAGGTTTTGTGGACTCGGCGCCGGTGCTGGAAAGAGCCTGGGCCACCAAAAGCGGGCTTGGATGGATTGGCCGCAACGGCAACCTGATCACCAAAGACAGCGGCTCCTTTTATTTTATTGCCACCCTCATCATCGATGTCGAACTCCGATACGACGATCCGTTTGCCAAAGACTATTGCGGTAGTTGCCGGCGCTGCATCGACGCCTGCCCTACTGGCGCCATCAGCGAAGGGAAAGTGGTGAACGGAAGCCAATGTATCTCCTATTTCACCATCGAGCTGAAAGACGAGATCATCCCGGAAGAAATGAAAGGCAAGTTCGGTGACTGGATGTTTGGCTGCGACACCTGCCAGGACGTTTGCCCCTGGAACCGCTTCAGCAAGCCGCACAGCGAGGAAGCCTTTGCACCGCTGCCCGAGATCCTGAATCTTTCCACCAGGGAATGGGAAGCGCTGAGCGAAGAAGCCTTCAAAAAGATCTTCAAACATTCCCCGCTTAGCCGCTCGAAACACAAAGGCATCCAGCGCAACATCAAATTCCTAAAACCGTAAACCGGTTTGTATACTGAAGCGGCGAAGTTTGTAATCAGAAATCGTCTTTGACATCGGAGGCTGCGGAAAAATATCGATGTACACCGGGTAGTTCGAGACCCTTGAATAATTCTTTTGCGAATAACCGGCGGAAAAGAAAAGCTTCGTGTTTTTGAATGCCGGGAATGCATACCCGATGCCTGCATCCATGTACATTCCGCCTTTGACGTCCACGTCATTCCATTCCTGTTCTCCGGTTTTCAGCCAGGGAAAATGATAGCCGCCATTTGCATAAACAAAGGGGGTCTTTTCGCCCTTGCCAAACGACTTGCGCAGGTCGAGAAAAAGTGGCAGGCTTCGGGTGTGGTAATAATCCACTCCAACCCCGATGCCGGCGGACCAGGATTGCCTTTGAAACCCGTTCACCGCCTTCAATTGGAAAGCCGATCCGGCTTCACCCTCGAGCAGGCCACCCTGTACGGATGCAACAAAGGAGGGCTTTGTTTTTTGCGCCGTTGCACAAATAGAAAAGAGCATGAAAAAGAAGCCAATCAATTTTCTCATAACTGTGGTTTTAGTTGGTTTCAATCGCCAGTTTACTGATCTGTGATAGCGTTGTGCCGTTGCCGTACGTGAATTGGTATAGGCCGTCGCTGGCCACCACGATGGCGTTGCCATGCAGCGCAATCACGTCATAGGTTTCGAGCCCGGGGACATGCTTGGCCAGTTGCGGTGCTACCGGGTTTGTGGCATCGTATAATTTCAAGCCGTCCTTCCCGTCGCAGATAAAAAGATAGTTGCCGTCTTTTGACAAGCCGTGCGGACTGGTCATGGGCACCGACTTTTGCCAGACGGGGGCCGTTACATTGGAAACATCAAGCACGTCCAGTTGATTCAAAGTTCCGTTGCAGGTGGTGCCTGTGCGAAGTGTGACATAGGCATAGTTGTCGTCGGCAATCACCGGATCGCAACTGGTGGCATGCGTAAACTGGCTTAGCTGCGCTGGCGCAGCGGGGTTGGCGAGACTGTAAATGAACATACCGGTGCGGGAACCGATGAATAGCTTGTCGCGAAACGGGTAAATGGTTTCAATATTCCAGCCCATGTTCCGCGTGGCCGTCAGTTGCGGATCAACGGGATTGGCAAGGCTGATGGAGTAAAGCTCGCTGCTTGACACGGCATACAGGTAATCGTTCACGATGGTAAAGCGAGCCATGCTACCGCCAACGCCAACCTGCGGCGCCGCGGTGTAAAACACACCTTTCAGATCGGCCTGTGCATACATGCAGTTTGCACAAGACTGCCATCGCCTGTATTGCTTTACATCCACGGTGGTGTCCCTGACGGTATAACCAACAACCACCTGGATAGAATCTGCATTGACGGTATTGCCGTACCAGTAACGGTTCTTTTCTTTGATCACATTGTTCAGGAACTTCACAGGGACGATGTTGGCAGGTTGCGAGATATCGAACACCGCAACATCGGAATACGAATCCGCATAGAGATAGGAGCCTTTCACCGCGAGGTCGATATTATTCGGAATGTTGATGAAGGCGATGTTCTTTGGCGCAGCCGGGTTGGAGTTGTCGATCACGTGAATGCCCTTGTTCACTTCGTTCAGGAAAAGATAGTTGCCAAACACATTCAGCTTGCCGATGTTTTGCAAAGGCTGGGCGGGCCCGCTCTTCATTTCGCTGCGCACCTGCGTCAGCGACTTGTAGGTGGGCACGTAGATCTGGTAGGTTTCGCGGTAGGTGTCTTTCAGGCAACCCTGTAGCAGGAACATGAGCATCAGAGCACCAAGCAGTCCGCTACCAAAGCAATTAACTTTTTGCATAACGATGGTTTTGATTGTAAAGAATAACGGGTCAACTCTTTGCCTTCTGACAAGCCGGCGAATGGTTTCGTTGCACGCAACGTCAGAAATTAATCCCGGTTTTCAACCCCGCAAAAAGCAGGTGCGACCGGCTGCCGGTTTTTTGTAGCGGCACCGCATTGTACTGGAACACAGGACCCGTCGTGAGCTTCCAGCTCTTTTTGTTGACGACAGCAAACTGCGTTGCAGCAAAGAGGTTGAAAGAATGCTTGCGGTTGTTCTCCTTGTTCAGGTAAAGCAGCCCCGAAGACTGGTCAACGGTCAATGCGTTGCTGCTGAGCAAACGGCCGTAGGAGGCGCCGGCTGTCACGAAAAGCGGCAGGCGCTTCACCAGTTGGTATTGCAAACTCACCGGTAGTTCCGCTACATGAAAATGATTGGTATAAGTGGCTTGTGACGCATAGGCCGCAGCAGTGTTGCTGAAATAACCGGCGACAATGAACTCCTTGTCCTGAAAGCGCAGCGTGGTATCCTGCGTTTTGTAATTGCCCACTTTTTGCCGCGTGCTGTAATAAGCGTACTGGATACCGGCCGTTAGCGTCAGGCGGCCGGACAACGCTTTTTCCATTGCATAGCCCAGCGAAAAGGAAACCCCTGCACTGGTATGCTGCGGCTGGTAAAGCGGGCCTGGCGTACCCGGCGAATTTGCCGACTGGCTTGGTGATGAATAAAGATTGCCGGAGGTTGTTGTCGCGGTCTGCCAGCTCCACCCGGCTGTCAATAAGATTTTCCCGGTCACTTTTTTCTGTACAACAGCCGCCTTTCTTTTTCCGCTGTCGGCACCCGCCTGGAGACGTTCTGCTTTTTCCTCTGCAGCTTTCTGCTGCACCGGGGTATCTGCTTTTAAAGGCGAAGGCAAAGCAGCAGAAGTTACAGGCTTATTGTCAGCGTGTGCACCTTCGCTTCGGATGGCTGGTGTTTTATCAGCTATCGGCAACGGCTTCGACTCAGGAGTCGTTTTTTCGTTTCCTGCATCTATTGATTGACGCTGCGATGTATCATGTATGTTACTTGCAAGCAGCACTCTTTTAGTGCGTTGTTGATGACCGGATGAAGTCATCATTAACGGCAGCCTTGCGGTTCCTGTCCGTTGCGGCAAAACTGTCTGAACCTCTTGTGTATTCGTTTTCTGCTGCGCAGCCTCTGAGGTTTCAACAACCTGTTTCTTCGCTCCCGTTTTCGTTCCACCAGGAACCGCTTGTTCGATGGCCGTTGGCCGCCGGGTAGTTTTTTCCGAAAGCAACCACCACATGCCGCCGGCCAGCAAGGCAGTGGGGAACAAAAGCCAGAACAAGATCCTGCGTCGCTTTTTCTCCGGCCTGACCTGGAGCTCTATTTTCTCCCAAACAGGTGCAGAGGGAGACAGCTGCAGCTCCTCCATCTTTTCCTGTACTTTTTTTTCAAAACTACCTTGCATAGCTGGCGTTTTTAACTTCGTTGCTTCGTTGTTCAATCCATTTAATCAGCAAAGACCTGCCTCTCGCATACTGGCTGCGCGACGTGCCTTCGCTGATACCGAGTAACTGCCCGATTTCCACATGGCTGTATCCTTCCACTGCATATAAATTGAAAATTGCCTGGTAGCCCGCGGGCAGTTGCCGTATCAGGTCGGCGAGTTCTTTGGCAGCCAAATTCATTTCCGGTTCGTAAGAAGACACGGCGTGCAGTTGCTCGTCGCTAAAAAGAAGCTCGGTTTGGTAACGACTGTTCTTTTTCAAAAAATTGATGGCCGTTGTCACCATGATCCGGCGCAGCCAGGCGCCTAATTCGCCATCTCCTTTGTACTGCTGCAGGTTTCTGAACGCTTTGACAAAGCCTTCCTGCAACACGTCCTCTGCATCGGCAACAGACTTTGTATAGCGATAACACACGGCCAGCATTGTTGACGCAAAACGGTCATAAAGCTGCCGTTGCGCAACTGCTTTCCCCTTAAGGCATTCGTGTACCAGCCGGTGATCGTCCATAAATGTTCCTGTAAGCCTTGACAATAACTGGCGGCCCGGCGTTGCAGCAGGTGAAGATTATTTTTTTAAAAACTGTTTTGGCTCTGCACATTGGTCAGCAGCACGCCGAAATCTTTCCACACGGTTGCCGCATCTTTATACGGGTAGTAAGCATCGAAGATCTTTTTTGTTTCCGGCAGATTTTTACCAAACGAAAAATAATACACGGCCAGTGTTTGTGCCAGGGCCTTGCGCCTGCCGTCGTCAAATTCATCGTTCTTCGCACCGCCATCCCAGCCTAATGATTTAATGTACCGAAGGTTGCGAAGTAACTTTTCCTTTAACGCCGCATCGCCGGGACTGACCAGCAGCTTGCCGGCTTTATAGGTCAGGCTGATATTGGCAATGCGTTCATATTTTTCGCCCTTGCTGTTCTTTTTTTCATCTAGCTCGCAGGCAAAGCAGGTATAGAAATAGCCGAACGGTTCGGCAAAGTCATAGAGGAATGTCGTGCCGGAAACACAGGTACTGCCGGCATATAGCCTGGCGGCCGGTGCAAACACAGACCCGCTGATGTTTTTGAAAAAATAAAATTCATCGCAGCAATGGGCACCTCCGGTGAAATTATAGATCACCAGTTCGGCCCTGCCATCGCCATCAAGGTCTTTGAGGGCCACCCGCTGCTCCAGGCCGGAAATCGTTTGTTTCAGGTAGGCAAACAGCGTTTGTATTTTCTTGTTGACAACCAGCTTTACCGTTTTGGTGTTTTTCACTTTTGCGGCCGTGGCAAAGAATGTTTCGTAGCAGTCGGTCTGTGTATCACCCTGCGCCATCACAGCCAGAGAAAGGGGGAAAAAGAAAAGAAGCAAGAAAGGCCTACTCATGAAACAAAAGTAGGATTCGAAGAGAGCACCATCAAAACACAAAAACAAAGGCTGTTGAAATCAACAGCCTTTGTTTGTTTTTAGAACGCCGGGTCGGCAGGCGTATTGGTATTGTTGTCCCGCTCGAGGAAGGGATACGGCAGGAAATTCCGTCGCCGTTCTGTCAACGGCCGGCCAAAGCGGCGCATGTCTTCCAGGCGCAAGCCGCTCAGGAAAAGTTCGATGCTGCGTTGCCGGTAGATCTCGTCGAGGATTTGCTGTTGCGTCAGCGGACCGGCCAGGGGAAGGTCGGCACCGACGCCAAACGGATCATTGGCCGGTTTTTTCGTGATCACTTTATTCAACTCGATCAGGGCATTTGCAAGATCCGGCGGAGTCATGCGGGCATACGCCTCTGCTTTGATCAGTGTCATTTCACCCGGCAGATAAATGGGAAACGGCGTGTTGGCAGCGGCACCAAAACCGGCAATCTTCGACGCGTAGGCATTTGTGGTATAAAACGCCAGGCGTTTGTCTGCAGGATCCGGCTGCAAACCGGCCGGCAAGCCAAGCGTTGCGATATCCAGAATGCCATACACATTATTGGTGGACGTTGCCGTTTCAAAAATCGGGTTCAGGTTCACGTTGCTAAAATTGAACGTCGATTTTTTTGTCAGGTCCACCATATTCGCCGCCGCAAGTGCCTGGGCATAATTGCCGATAAAAAGCGAATACCGCGCCTTTAACGCATTCAGCGTATTGACAATGTCGATACCGGCAGGAATATTCAGCAGGAAGGTCGCGGAAATGGGTGCCGCGTTGATCGCTGCCAGCGCTGCATCGATGGCGGTGATAGCTTTTGTATATCCCTGCACACGGTCGACAAAGGTGACGCTCTGGCCGATACCAGCAGGCACCTGTTGCCAGAACATGGCCAGGTCGCCCAGCGCCAGCGCCTTGAAGATGGTCGTATACCCAATCAGGCCACTTGCATAGGCCTTGTCACCCAGACTGGCTGCGCCGGCCAGCACCTTGTCGGCATCGTAAATGATCTTGTTGCTGCTCGACCAAAGACCGGCCAGCATGGTATTGGTACCATCCACCGAGCCGCTGCCCAACTGCAACTGGTACTCGGAAGTGTTACCCTGGTTCAGCACAACCAGTTCGTTGGTCAGCAAACCATTGATGGCAGTGCGGTTGTAAAGAGAGCTGGCCCGTCCGGCGGTGTATACCCGCTGCAAGCCGACAGCCACGCCGGTCAGGCCTTGCGGAGAGCTGAAGGCCTGGTCTTCGGTGGCGGCATTGGGATTGGTGAAATCTTTTTTACACGCCGTTTGCGACAGCAGTGCAAGCAAAAGAAGACCGTATGTTGTGTGTTTTATGAATTTCATTTTCATGATGTGCGATTTGGAGGTTAGAAACGGGCATTGATGCTTAAACGGTAGGTACGCGGAATGGGTACAGCACCAAAGTCAATGCCTCTCAGCAGGGTGCTTTGTCCGGCAGCATTCACTTCCGGATCATAGCCTTTGTAGTTGTCCCACGACACCAGGTTACGGCCGCTCAAGCCAATGGACAGGTCGTTAAAGAACCGCATTTTACCCAGGCTGTAAGACAGTGACACTTCGCGAAGCTTGACAAAAGAGCCGTCATCGACCCGCCATTCTTCGATTTGGTAAACGCTGTTCACGTACCCACGGGGCAGGATACCCAGGTGCTCCTGCTCGGCCACTTTGCCGTTGCCAACACCCTGGCGTGTGCGAAAGTCAGCGTTAAAAACATCGACGCCCTGCACCGCGTCCAACTGCACACGCAAATTGAAACGCTTGTACCCAACTTCGTTGATGAGTGAGCCGGTCCAATCCGGGTTGGGGTCGCCAATCACCTTGCGCAACGTTGTGCCGGTCGGCAGGCCACTGCCATCGCGTTGCACCTCGTAAACCGTTGCGGAAACCTGCTTGCCTTTTTCGATCTGTGGGAACCCGGTACTGTTTTTCACCTGGCTGCCGTTGGCATCAACTGCAAAGAAGGTTCCGTAAAACACGCCGACCGGGTAGCCTTGCAGCAAAGCCACAGGTGCGCCACCGTTGGTGGAAAGCAGGGTCAGGGCCTGGCCGATGTTGACCATCTTGTTGCGGTTACGGTTAAAGATGGCTGTCAGGTTCCAGTTAACTGTTTTGTTTGCCACCGGCGAGCCGTTGAGCACCAGTTCGATACCCCTGTTTTCCAATTCGCCGAAGTTATCGAGCACCGAAGTGAAACCGGTTGTGGGTGCCACCTGGCGGCTGATGTTGATATTCTCCACCCGCTTGTTGTACCAGTTGAACTGCACGCCAACGCGGTTATTGAGGAACGAAAGGTCCGTACCGATCTCCAGTTCTCTCTGCCGTTCAGGGCCGATGTTTTCATTGGTCTTCTGGTTGCTCGATTGCAGTGCGGAGCGGTCGAGGTAGGAATTGGAACTGTACAGGTTGAAGCGGGCATAGGCACCAATACCGGTCAGGTTGCCACTTTCGCCATAAGCAGCCCGCAGCTTGAATGTATTCCACCAGGGCATGCTCTTCTTCCAGAAATCTTCTTCCGAAAGCAGGTAGCTCACGCTGCCTTTGTAGTACATCTGGTTGCGCTGGTCCTTGCTGAACACGGACGAACCATCCCTGCGTACCGCACCGGTGAGGAACAGCTTGTTCATGTACTTGAAATTTTGCTGCAGGTACGCACCGGAAATCGAAATTTCGGTCCGTTCATCGGTGCTGGGAAGGATGGTGCTGGCACCGTTTACCGTCTCCACAAAAGGACTCAATCCCCTGCCCTGCAACAAAGCATAACGGTTCTTCTCATACTGCACCGAATAGCCCACCTGTGTGGTCGATCCCAGGTCCTTCGTGATGTCGAACTGGTAGTTGGCGTTCAGTTCATTGTTGATCTGGAAAAAATAATCGTTACCGGTACTGGCATAACCGTTCAACGTGGGGTTCAGCGTAGGACCGCCACCAAAGAAAGCCGTGTTGACATTGTAGGCAAACGGCGGCATAAAGGTCGTTCCGTTTTGCCCGTAGTTGTCGATGCCCAGCGTGTAGTCGAAAGTAAACCCGTTGAACGGACGAAGCTTTGCACCCAGGCTGGCAATGACCCGGTTAGTTTCCTGGCGTTGTTTGAAATCTTCGATGACCGATACGGGATTGACACGGCCTCTTTCCCCGACAGCCTTGATGTTGCCATTGGCGTCGCGTTCGAAGATGTTGTGGAAGTTCCCGATGATGGTGACGGAGTTCATGGGGGAGAAAAAGGAGTTGCCATTGGGTTTTTCGTTGGCGGCACTGTTAATGTAGTTCAGTCCCATCGTCATGCTGAACACACGGTTGAAGGTCTGGTCGAAATTGGCGCGGAAATTATAGCGCCGGAAATCGGTATTGCGAATAATGCCCTGGTTATAGAAATAAGAACCGGAAACATAGTAACGGCTTTTTTCGCTGCCGCCGCTCACCGATACGTTGTTATCCGTACCGACGCCGGTATGGAAAATATAATCCTGGTAGTCGTACCGCGTAACCGGGGTTGTCGTGGTCAGGGTTGTCGTAAGGATGTCCTGTGTCTGCACATCAGGAGAACCGCCGAATTTTACCGGCGCCTGGTTTACCGCCAGTTTTTTGCGGAGTTCATTGACCATGATCGACGTGGAGAAATTCACCACCGGCGCACCGCTTCTGCCCCGCTTGGTAAAAATCTGGATCACACCGGCATTGGCCCGCGAGCCGTAAATGGCGGCGGCCGCCGCGCCGTTCAATACCTCTATCCGCTCGATATCGGCTGGGTTGATGTCCACCATCCGGTTTTGCCCGATGGTGCCCACGAAGTTGGAACCATCGTAACTGTTCTGCGTGTTGGTCACGCGGTTGGTGGCATTGTTTACAATGACACCATCAACGATGTAAAGTGGCTCGGAAGACGAGTTGATTGAACTGACACCGCGGAGACGCACAGAAATACCACCAGCCGGATCGCCGGAGTTTTGGCTGATTTGCGCACCCGCTGTTTTGCCCTGCAGCGCAGCCAGCACATCACCGGTGGCGCCTTTGGTCAGTTCGTCGGCCTTCACGGTGCTGATGTAGCTACCAAGCTGTCGGCGTGTCGTACCGGCCGATGTACCGGTCACCACCACTTCATCCATTTTCAGGGCATCTTCTTCAAGTTGTGCATCCACTGTTTGCGCGGCGCTGCCACTGACCTGGATCGATTTGGTTTGCGCTTTAAAGCCCACACCGGTAAACTGAATTTGGTAGCTGCCCGGTTTCAGCGGGGCCGAAAGTGAATAGGTTCCATCCGGCTCGGTGCTGGTGGAAAAACGTGTTGCCTGAATTTGAACGGTAATGCCGGGAAGGCCCTCGTTCTGCGGACCGGTTACACGGCCACTGATTTGTACCTGGGCCCAAAGGGAGAGGCCAAGCAATTGGAATAGCAGGAGCCAGAAGGTTCGTTTCGATCCTCCGGACTTAGTCAAATGAATACTCATGCTAGCAGTTTTTATTTATAGCAAGTTGAGGAAATATCCTTAATCAACAAAACTGCACATGTACAAGTGGTGATATCAGTACACCAGTTGCTCCTTGATATTTGCCAAACCTTTTTCCATCATGGAGCCGTAGGTCCGTTCGTAAAACAGGGAGCTGAACTTTTGCCAGGGATACCATCCCAGGCGGAAATCCATGTACCATTGAAGTGTCAGTGAATCCGATTCGGGCTTGCCATACAACTGGAAGCCGCTGGTGACAGGTGTACGGCCCGGCTGCAGCAGTTGCACAACATAGGTTGAATCCGTTTGCGCAACGACTGTCTTTTGTAGAACGGAAAACGCTTTAACCGTTGCGGTATCCCTGTATGCCGGGTGCCAGGACGTGTCGGTTTTTACGATCGCCCATATGCGTTGCCGGTTGTTGGGCAGGTTCGTTGCTTTCGACAACCGGATCTGCGAGGGAATCAACAGCGAGATGAGTGTCATCAAAACAAACAAGAAAACAAACGAAAGAATGCCAAGTTTTATAATGCGCATGAATAGTGAACGATTGAATGAACGGTTTTTATTTTTTTGTGACCGGCAACAGAACGTTTATTGAGCCATGTTGCGGTCTTTGCTTTCTTGTCTTCTTTTCATCCGGTTGAAAAAACGAAAACTCTCTCTTGTACATTCGGGAATTCGCCTGGCATTGTGCAACCATTGCAGTTTATTGCTTTATCTTTTAATGGCCAGCGTCAATGGCTTGAACCACCAGTGCAAAACTCCTAAACACAGGAATTCCCCAGAGCCGGTTCTCTTCCCTAATTTCTCTCTCTACAAACGCCACTGCTTCGCAGCAAAAAACAGGGATCCTCATTTATCTTACCGGGTTCTATTTTTTCCAAACTCCAAACTCCAAACTCCAAACTCCAAACTCCAAACTCCAAACTCCAAACTTCCTACTCCCACCGGAAGAACTTCGCGGTTAAGGCATAAACCAAAACGCCCCAAACGAGCAGCACCAACATTTGTGGCCAGCAACTCCAGAACGAGGACCCTTCAAAAGCCACGTTGCGCAAGGCATCGTTCAGCGCCGTAAGCGGCAGAAACTGGAGCAAGGGCTGCATCCCTGCCGGCAGTGCCGATTTGGGAAAAAACGTACCGCTTAAAAAATACTGCGGGAACATAAACAGGTTGGCATAGATGGGAATGACGTTCTGGTTTTTCGCCAGCCCGCTGATCAAAAAACCAAATCCCATGAAAACCATCAGGCCCAGGAGCGAAAAGAACAGCATATCGAAAAACGTCAGAAGACCGTGCGCCAGGTAAAAGCCGTACATGAAATAGCCAAATGCGATCAGCACCACGACTGTCATCAACTGAAACAACACTTTTGAAATGCTCTCGCCCAGGATGATGTACCCCCGCTGGATGGGCGTGGCATACATGCGCTTCAGCACCAGCGTTTCCCGCAGCGAGTAAAACAGGAAGGCGACACCAAAGACAGCCGAACCGATCAGCGAGAAACCGATCATGCCGGGCAAGAAGAAATCGATCATTTTGTATCGGCGCCCGGAAATCACGGTTTGCGAGATGGAAGCCACCGACTGGCGGTCGGGATAGACCATTTCGTCCACGGTGTGGATGGTGTTGCTCAGGATTGTTTGCAGGGTGGCATAGTCGCGCTGGCTGGCCGATGACGTACGCAGGTGAATGACATAAGGTGTGGTGGCACCAACCGTTTTTTGAATATCGATAATGGCGGCAACCCTTCCTTTGCGCAGTTCATCTTCCACATCTTTTTTACTGCGGTCGGCCATGCGCAAAAACGGGTGGTGGGCCAGTTGCTGGTACAAAACCGTCGTGGTATCGATGCCTTTTTCAAATGCCACGTCCACCGATGGCGCACTACTGCCACCGGCCAGCGATCCAAAGATCCAGATCAGGACAATGGGAAAAAACAGTGAAAAAAAAATGGACTGCGGACTGCGAAACGTTGCCACCAGGCTGGCTTTCGTCACGGCCAGCATGGCTTTGATTTGAGAATAATTCGACATGTTGCGTAATGCGTAATGAATAATCAGTGAGGAGTGAAGTACCAACTATGCTGCGTAATAACTGATGAACAATCGGCCGCCTCTCATCATTCTTCACTCATCGCTCTTTATTTAAAAATAATTTCAAAGGGCAGCCTGGCCTGCACCGAGCCTGTCATGGCTTTAATCTTTTTCACCTGCTCAAACACCTTGTAGTTCTCTTCACCAATTTCATTTTTGATCAGGGCGGCCGGCTCCTGCTTTTTCCGGTTGAGGATATTCTCCAGCCAGTTTTCGCTTTCCGGGTATTCTTTCAGCCCGTAGTCGGTGAGCTTGGCCATGCGGGCCGCACAGGCAATGGCATCGTCAAGATTACCCAGCCTGTCCACCAGGCCAATGCGCAGTGCATCTTCCCCGCTCCACACCCGGCCCTGTGCGATCGATTCCACATAGACCGTATCGCGTTTCCGGCCTGTAGCCACCCGCTGCTTGAATGCCCCATAGATCCGCTCGATGCTTCCCTGAATAATGCTGCGTTCTTTTTCATCCATCGGCTTCACCACGGATCCGGCGTCGGCATAGGGCGCCGTGTTCACGCCGTCGAAGGTGATTCCCAGCTTGTTTTTGAAAAACCCCTGCATGTTTGGTATGATGCCAAACACCCCGATCGAACCGGTGATGGTGTTTGGATTGGCAAAAATACTGTCGGCACCGCAGGAAATGTAATACCCGCCGGAAGCAGCAACATCGCCCATGCTGACAACAATGGGTTTTTTGTCTTCCTGTTTTGCCATTTGCAGTTCCCGCCAGATCACGTCACTGGCCAGGGCGCTACCACCGCCGGAATTCACCCGCAGAACAATAGCCCGCACGTCCTTGTCCATCCTCGCCTTGCGAATCAATGCCCGGAAATTTTCGCCGCCGATTTGTGTGTTGTCGCCGGTGCCATCAACGATATCGCCTTCGGCATAGATCACGGCAATTTTATTGCGGCCCCCTTTGCGGATATTCACGGCATCACTGTAGGTATTGAGCGGTACAAGATTGAGGACATCTGAGCGACCAATCCCCAGCCGTTTTTTGATCTCTGTCCGCACTTCATCGTCATAGCGGGTCGCATCTACCAGTTTGTTGGCCACGGCATCCTGTGGTGTTTGCACCGACGCTGTTGCCGCAAGGCGGTACAGGGTTGCCGTATCTACTTTCCGTGCCTGGGCTGTCTGGCGCAGGAAATAGCGGTAGATATTTCCCAGCCACGCCGTCGTTTGCAACCGGTTTTCCGGCGTCATTTGATCGGTGCGGAAGATTTCGGTAGCGCTTTTGAATTTGCCGGCATAAAAGATCTGCGGCTGGATGTCCAGTTTTGCCAGCATGTCCTTCAGAAAGGGTAACGTAACGTGAAAACCCAGCCACTCGAAAGAGCCGGTGGGATTGACATAGACTTTGTCTGCAACGCTGCCGATAAAATAAGCGGATTGCGAAACGGTGTTGCCGTAGGCGATGATGAATTTTTGGGAAGATTTAAAATCAAGCAATGCCGTTCGCAGTTCATTGGACGCGGCAAAGCCGTTGCCGTTGTCATCCATGTTCAATAGAATACCGGCGATGTTTTTGTCCGTCTTCGCATAATGGAGCAGGCGGATCACTTCGTAAAGCGAAGGCTGGTTGCCACCGGCCAATGCAGCCAGCGGCGCGGTGTTGGTATGTTCACTAAACTTTTTCCCCAGGTCGATGGAAAGGACGGATTTGGCTGCAATTTCCGGCTCATTCTTTTTTGTAACACTGCTGAAAAAACCAAGCAGCAAAAAGAAAACGAGCAGGGAAAAAATCACCAGGGCAAGGAAAGAAGCAAAGAAGATTTTAAAGAAGCTTCGCATGCGGCAAAAAATTTCAAACGTCAAAAATACAGGATATTTGACGCCGTAGTGAGTGTAGACAATGAACAAAGCGTATTTACTGATAGGCGGCAACATGGGCAACAGGAAGGCATTTTTGGCCGCTGCCCGCACGGAAATCGGCCGCCGGTGCGGCCCCATCGTCCGGCAATCCGCACTTTATGAAACCGCCGCCTGGGGTGTCGAGGACCAAAATTCTTTCCTGAACCAGGTATTGGTTCTCCAAACCAGCCTCTCGGCTGAAGCCCTCCTGCCAATCATTTTGGAGATCGAAGAAAGCCTCGGCCGCAAACGCGATGCACGCTACGGCCCGCGGATCATCGATATCGACATCTTGTTTTTCAACCACGCGGTGCTGTGCAGCGACACACTGACCATCCCGCACCCGCAAATCCAGAACAGGCGGTTCGTTCTTGTGCCGATGGCTGAAATTGCCCCTGGTTTTGTTCACCCGGTTCTCAACAAAACAATCACGCAGCTGTTGGCAGAATGCCCCGACCGGCTGGATGTGCATAAAATTTCCTGAGCGGTTGCTGCAACATCTTTTATTTTGCCGGCTCTCAAATGAAGTATTCATTCATCACTGTTGAAGGGAACATTGGCGCCGGCAAAACAACACTGTCACATTTGCTGGCAGAGCGGTTCAATGCCCGCCTGATCCTGGAGCAGTTTGCCGACAATCCCTTTCTTCCTAAATTTTACGAAAGCCCCCAACAATATGCGTTCCCGCTGGAATTGTTTTTCATGGCGGAGCGTTTTAAACAATTAAAAGAACTGTTGCAGCAGCGTGATCTTTTCCAAAGTGTCACGATCTCGGATTACCTTTTTACCAAGTGCCTGCTTTTTGCCAAGGTCAACCTGCCGCAGGATGAGTTCAACCTGTATCAACGGCTTTTCGACATCATTCACCAGCAACTGATCCAGCCGGATATCTTAATTTATTTGCATGCGCCGGTTACACGGCTGCAGCAAAACATCCGCAAGCGGGGCCGCACCTACGAGCAAAGCATCCCCGACGACTATCTTTTCAGCATCCAGGAAACGTACACCCACTACATTCGGCAGCACAACCTGAAAACCATTTTCGTGGATGCATCGAACGCCGATTTTATCGGCAACGAAGCGCACCTGCAAACGATCATTGATGCCCTCGAAAAAGACTACGAAATAGGACAACATTATTTAACACTCCCGTGATGTGTTTTTGAAAAAGGGGGGACAGACTGCAATCTGGCATGAAGTCCGAACAGTCACGTTCGCATTGCGGTTCGCGGCCGAAATTATCTACGCAACTGATTCAACGCAAGTGAAAAGATCAGGCGACAAAAACAAAAAAAATTTTGGCTCGTTTTTCCCCCACCCCTATTTTTGCACTCCTTTCGGATTGAGCTATGGTGTAACGGTAGCACTACAGATTTTGGTTCTGTCTGTCAAGGTTCGAATCCTTGTAGCTCAACAAGCCCCGCACAAGCGGGGTTTTTCATTTTCTATCCGTTCACGCAATCTTAACCTTCACCTTAACCTTATCCTTAACCTTTCCCCTTTCCATTCTTGGCACATTAATTATGCGGATTCAGGAACAAGAATTTCGCATATGGTTTTAGACGATAAACTGCACTGGTACAAGGACGCTATCATCTACGAACTCCACATCAAGGCTTTTTCCGACAGCAACAACGACGGAATCGGCGATTTTGCAGGCCTGCTGCAAAAACTGGATTACCTGCAGGAACTGGGTGTCACCGCCATTTGGCTCCTTCCCTTCTACCCTTCGCCCTTGAGGGACGATGGCTATGACATTGCCGATTATTATACCATTAACCCGCGTTACGGCAATATCGAGGAATTCAGGCTCCTGCTCGACGAAGCACACAAGCGCAACCTGAAGGTCATTACCGAACTCGTGGTCAACCACACCTCCGACCAGCACCCGTGGTTTCAGCGGGCCCGCAGGGCACCGAAAGGCTCACCCGAGCGGGACTATTACGTCTGGAGCGACGACCCAACAAAATACAAAGACGTCCGCATCATTTTCACCGACTACGAAGCGTCGAACTGGACCTGGGACCCGGTGGCCCAGCAATATTACTGGCACCGTTTTTTTCACCACCAGCCCGACCTGAATTACGACAGCCCGCAGGTGCAGGAAGAGATTATCAAAGTTCTCGATTACTGGTGTGCCATGGGAGTAGATGGCTTTCGCCTGGACGCCGTTCCCTATCTTTTCGAGCGGGAGGGCACAAACGGCGAAAATCTTCCCGAGACCCATGCTTACCTGAAAAAACTCCGGGCCTATATCGACGAGCATTATCCCGGTATTTGCTTTTTGGCGGAAGCCAATATGTGGCCCGAAGACTCGGCTTCGTATTTTGGCAACGGCGACGAGTGCCATATGAACTATCACTTCCCGGTGATGCCCCGCATGTTCATGGCCCTGCAACGCGAAGACCGCTATCCCATCACCGATATTTTTGACCAAACCCCGGCCATTCCCGAAAATTGCCAGTGGGCCATCTTCCTGCGCAACCACGACGAACTGACCTTGGAAATGGTAACCGATGAAGAACGGGATTACATGTACAAGGTCTATGCAAAAGACCCCAAAGCCAGGATCAACCTGGGCATCCGCCACCGCCTGGCACCTTTGATGGAAAACGACCGGCGGCGGATTGAATTAATGAACTCCCTGCTTTTTTCGCTGCCCGGCACACCGGTGATTTATTACGGCGACGAAATCGGGATGGGCGACAACGTGTACCTCGGCGACAGGGACGGCGTTCGCACCCCCATGCAATGGTCGCCCGACAGGAACGCCGGCTTTTCCGACACCAACCCGCAACGCCTTTACCTGCCGGTGATCCTGGACCCGCAATACCACTACGAATCGGTGAACGTGGAAACCCAGCGGGCCAATACGTCGTCGCTCTTCTGGTTTATGAAGCGCATCATCAACCTGCGCAAAAAATACAAAGCCTTCAGCCGCGGCGACATGACCTTTATCCCGGTAGACAATCCCAAAATCCTGGCGTTTACCCGCAGCTACCAGGACGAAACCCTGCTGGTTGTGGTAAACCTTTCCAAATACTCCCAGCCGGCCGAAATTGATTTGTCGGAATTCAAAGGCTATGTGCCGCTGGAAGCGTTCAGCAAGAGCCGCTTTCCGGCCATAAAAGAGTCCAGTCCTTACTTTTTCACCCTTGGCCCGCACGACTACCAGTGGTTCGTTCTGGAAAAGCCGCAGCAGGAAACGAGGGTAGAAAAAAAGCTTCCCTATTTTAACGTACAGCAATGGGAGCACCTGCTGCAGGACAACACGGTAGAACTCCTGCAGAATCTTGTACTGCCCGATTATATTGCATCGACCCGGTGGTTTGCCGGTAAGGGAAAACGCATTTACAGCACAGCCATCGTTGCCCAAACGGCTTTGCCGGTCGATGGAAGCGATGCGCAAATTCTGCTTGTCGAAGTTGCCTACGAAAGCGGCCTGCCGGAGTATTATCAACTGCCGCTTGTTTTTGTAAGCGGCGAGGAAGCAAGAAAACTGGAAGCGTCGGCACCGGAAGCGATCATTGCACGGATACGCGTCGAAAATGAAGAAGGCCTTCTTTGCGATGGCATTTACACCGTTTCTTTCCAGGAAGCCATCTTCCGTTTCCTGGCCAACAACAAGCGGTTCATGGCAGGCGGCGAAATTGTTTTTGAAGCCAAAGACCTTTTGAAGACCCACCTCGAAAAGGTGCCGGAGATCAAGGCAAAGGTTCATACAACCAGCGAATTGCATACGGCCCTCTCTTACGACAACACCTTTTTTTTAAAATACTACCGCAAGGTCGACAAGGGCATTCACCCCGACGTCGAGATCACCCGCTACCTCTCGGAGGAAAAAGTCTTCCAGCACACCACCCGCTACGTTGGCGGAATCGAATGGCGGCTGGGCAGTACGTTTTTCCAATTGGCCATGCTGGAACTGCTCGAAGAAAACCACGGCGACGGCTATCGGTACATGCAGGAAAGAATCGCCAATTACATCGAACGCATCCTCGCAAGGGACCGGTCCCAGCTCCAGCGTTATCCGAAACAGGGAACCCTGACGGAGCCGGTTGCGTTTGAAGAACTGAGCGATGAAATGAAGGAATTTGTGGGTGCCAATGCCGCAGAAATGGCAAGACTGGTAGGCGAACGGACAGCCGAACTACACCTGGCGCTGGCAGAAAATCTTTCGCGGGAATTTGTCCCCGAAGAGTTTTCGCTGCACTACCAGCGGTCGCTGTTTTCGTCGTTTACGTCCCTGGTCAGGGAAACCTGGCAAAACCTGGATAAAAAAAGCGCCGCATTGCCGGAGGCTTTGCACGACGACATGCTGGCCTTCAGCAGCCAACGCGATAGGGTAACCAACCTTTTGAAACGCATTTACAGCAAGAAGCTCGATGTACAGAAGATCCGTGTGCACGGCAATTTCGGCCTGCCGCATATCCTCCTCACCGGCAAGGATATCGTGCTGCACGACTTTGGCGGCAATCCCACCAGGGCCTACAGCGAACGGAGGCTAAAGCGTTCGCCCCTGCGTGACGTGGCCGCGATGATCCGCTCTTTCTATGTCGTGGCGTACGACGGATTTTTGACAACGACGCATGCGCAGACCGAAGAGATTGCGGAACTGCTGCCCTTTGCCGATTTCTGGGCACACTACATGACGAACTTTTTCCTGAAAGCTTACCTGGAAAAGATCAACGGCAGCCAGGTTGTCCCCGGCAACAACGACGATTTGGAAATATTGCTGCAAACGTATTTGTTGGAAAATGCCCTGCACCTGCTGAACCAGGAACTAATGCATCACCCGGACCGCGTAATGATACCGCTTCGCATGCTGCAAATGGTATTGGGCACAGGAGAAGCAAAAGAACCGGTAGCCGAAACAGAACAGGCAGCGCAGCAAGCAGGCTAATGCCGGTTTCAGTACAATGATTAGATATTAAGATATTCGATATTGGGATATTGGTTACAGATAATATCCCAATATCGAATTATCCAAATATCCAAACAGCGTCTGGCGAAAAAAACAAAGCTTACTCCCCGACATTTCGCTGCATTTCGGCAATCTGTTCGCGGGTGCCCAGCACGATTACCTTCATGCCGTTGGAAATGACAATGCTATCGGGTGGATTGATCCGGAACTTGCCTTGCTTGTCTTTAACGCCAATGCAATTGACTCCGGTTTTCTTCCAGTCCATGATTTCCTTTAGCGATTTGTCGCGGATGGAGACCGGTAGCTTTTCGTAGTCCACGGCTTCGATATGAATGGACTCTCCATCCTCGCCGGAGAGGAAGTCTATAAACTCGATGACATCCGGTTTCGACACCAGGGTTGCCATGTGCATGCCACCGATCGCATCGGGCATGATCACGCTGTCGGCGCCGGCCTTGTACAACTTGGCAGTGGCACTCTGGTTGGAAGCCCGGCTGATGATCTGCAGGCCGGGGTTAAGCGACCGCGCCGACAAAACGATAAACACATTGTCGGCATCTTCGGGCAACGTGATCAGCACTGCCCGTGCCCTTGACACGCCGGCCTCGATCAGCATGTCATCATCCGTGGCATCGCCACTCAGGTATACAAGCGACCGGTCGTCGTGAAAATGCTGCCGCATCACTTCGGTATTTTTTTCGATCACGACAAAATCAATCTTGTGTGCTTTCAGGGTTTTGGCCGCCTGGTGCCCGTTGCGTCCGAAGCCACAAATCACGACGTGGTTATTCATCTTTTCCAGCGTTTGCATAAGTCGCCTTTTGGTTAGGTAAAACGTCATTTCCCCGCTCAGGATGTACTGGGTAATCCGTGCCAGCAAAAACGTGAACGTGGTAAAAGACGTCAGGATAAAAAAAAAGTTGAACACTCTTCCCACCTGCGACAGCGGCTTGACTTCGTGGTAGCCAATTGTCGTAATGGTAATCAGCGCCATGTAAAAAGCATCAAAAAGGCTGTAGCCTTCGATGAGCACGTAACCGCATACGCCAAACAGGAAAACGCACAAAATCGCAAGCATCCAGTAGGTCAGCGGCGTATATTTTTTACCCAGCGGCATAAAACGAATTTACAACGGTGGCAGGCATTGAGTCGGCGCCTGTTAAAGTAAGGCTTAAGTTGAGTGAGGAACAAAAAAAATCCTCTCTTTCCCAGCCTGTCTTTCGCTAAAGGAATTTTTGTACTTAACCCAAAAAAAGGCCCCCGCACGAAACGAGGGCCGTAATGGCAAGCAATCATCAGACAGTTCTACGAATATAGAATTTAAATGGCTTTGCTAAAAATTGGTTTTGCACTTTGTTCTCCTCTTTGCAGGTAAAGATCGAAGGCGCTGCATACCACCCTGATGAAAAAGTGCCCCTGCTCTGTCAACCGTACTCCAAGGCTGTTCCACTCCACCAGTCCATCAGCCGCAAGGGCATCCAGTTTTGGAAAGGTATACGCTTTCAGCAAAGCCAGGTGGTTGTTTCCGAAGGTCGTGGCGCCTTTGCAACTGATATCCAAAATGTATTTTTTAAAAGCAATGTCTTCCTCGCTCAGCACATAACCCTTCCGGATGGCAAACCGGCCGTTGTTCACCGCGGCGTAATAGTCGTGCAGCGTTTTTTCGTTTTGCGCAAAGCCATTGCCGGTGTCGGAAATGCTGGAAACGCCCAACCCCAGCAACATCCCCGTATTCTGCGTAGTGTAGCCCATAAAGTTCCGGTGGAGGCGACCGGTTGCCCTGGCCAAAAAGAGTTCATCATGCGGGAGGGCAAAATGATCCATGCCAATATCAGCATACCCGGCTTTGGTGAGCAGGTCCTTGCCCTTTAAGTACAACTGGATTTTTGTTTCCGCGTCGGGCAGGTCGTTTTCGTCGAACAGGCGTTGCGCCTTGCTTGTCCAGGGCACATGGGCATAGCTGTAAAAAGCGATGCGGTCCGGTTTCAGGGCGATCACCTCGTTAATGGTTTGCTCGATGCTTTCGAGTGTTTGTAGCGGTAGGCCGTAGATCAGGTCATAGTTGACAGATGTAAAACCGATGGCTCTTGCCTGTTCGGTAGCCCGCCTGACATTCTCTACCGGCTGAATGCGGTTAATCACCCGCTGCACACGCGGATCATTGTCCTGCACCCCGTAACTGATACGGCGGAAGCCAAGGCTGTACAGCAGTTTCAGGTGTTCTTCGGTCGTGTTGTTCGGGTGTCCTTCGATACTGAACTCGTGACGCGGATGGACAATGCTGTTTTTCAAAATGGTGGACAGCAGGCGTTTTAAGTTCCGCGGAGAAAAAAAGGTGGGTGTGCCGCCGCCCAGGTGCACTTCGCGAATGACCGGCGTTTGCTTCATCAACTGGCGGTAAAGCCTCCACTCGTTCTCAATGGCCTGCAGGTATTCTTCTTCCACCGAATGGTTGGTGGTAATTTTTTTGTTGCAACCGCAGTAGGTACACAGCGATTCGCAAAATGGTAAATGGATGTAAATACTGATGCCATTGACGTGGTTCTGCTCGGCAAATTTTTGCACAAAAAGACTCTTCCATGTTTCCACATCCAGGTGCTCCTTCCAGACGGGAACAGTGGGATAACTTGTGTAGCGTGGCAGTGGCTGATTGTATTTCCGTACCAACAGAGGATTCACGGTTTCATTTGGCATCATGGTTCAAAAGTAGAATCCCACCGATGCGTAAAACATGATGCAGGTTAGAACCAAAGGGGAGATTTGTCAGGTGAGCCAAAGGCCAAAATGCAAAAGCCAAACATAAAAACAGGATGCACCTTTTTTGTTTTCACATTTGGCTTTTGGCGTATGAAACGGGAGTTAGTAAAGCAGGTTCTTTAGCTTGTCAAGATTGATTATGGAGATCTTGCCGCTTTTAATATCAATCAGTTTTTCGCCTTTGAAATCACTTAACGTCCGGATCAGCGATTCGGTGGCTGTGCCCACATATTGCGCAATGTCTTCCCGCGAAAATTCGATCAGGTTTTTCTGCCCGTCTTTGTTGAACTTTTCATGGATGTCTACAAGCGCCTTGGCAACCCGCTTGCGAAGCGAGCTGTAGGCCAGGTTGAGCAGGCGTTCTTCCTTTTCCTTGACGTTCTGCGTGACAATCCGAATGAATTTTGTCGCTATGTTAATGTCACTGTAAATCATTCCGAGAAATTCATCCCGCGGGATTTGCATGATATCGGCATCTTCCAAAATCGTGGCGCTGTCGTCGTAGTTTTTGTCTTCGATCAGTGCTGTATAGCCGATGAAATCGCCGGCGCTAAACAGGTCTGTAATGTATTCTTTGCCGTCTTCGTGCGATTTGAATGCTTTTACTTTTCCGCTCACGAGGTAGTAAAGGAAGCGGGGACGTTTGCCCTCCTGGTAAAGCGTCTGCTTCTTGTGAAAATTTTCCACGGCATACTGGTCGGAAAGATGCTTGAGCAGCCCGCTGTCCTTTACGTCTTTCACAAACTGCGTCAGGCCTTGCGGCGACGATGCATAATTCTGCTTCAGCACTTCCGCTTTTTTCAGGCGCACTTCGATGGCGTTGAGCAGTTCGATGTCTTCGAAGGGTTTGGTTACATAATCATCAGCTCCCATTTCCATGCCCTTTCGAAAATCGCTGCGTTCGGTTTTTGCCGTCAGGAAAATGAACGGAATATTTTGCGTATCGGGGTTTTTGCGCAGCAGGTGCAGCACACCGTATCCATCGAGTTCGGGCATCATGATGTCACAAACGATCACGTCGGGCTTTTCCCTCGTGGCCACTTCCACCCCGCGTTTTCCGTTTTCAGCCGTCAGGGTTTTATAGCCTGCCAGGTCGAGGATTTCCGCGGTGTTCTCCCGCAGATCGTTGTTGTCGTCAATGACCAGAATTGTCTTCGTCATGCTCATTTTCTTTAATGGGTATTGTTATCGTAACGGTGGTGCCGTGGCCCAGCGCACTCTGTAAATTTATGGTACCGCCGATTAATTCGGTATAGCGCTTCACAATGTGCAGGCCCAGGCCTGTCCCCTGGATATTCAGTGCGTTCTTGCCCCGGAAGAAGGAAGAGAAAAGATGGTCCTGGTCTTCCGGCGAAATACCAATGCCTTTGTCTCTCACGAGGATCGTAGCCATCTCGCCATCCACCCGGCTCTCGACATCCACTGTGGCATTTTCCTCGGAAAACTTCAGGGCATTGCTTAGCAGGTTGATCAGGATATTTTTCAGCAATTTTTTGTCGCTGTTCACGCAGTCGTCGCCATCATGCGTGTATTTAATTTCCTGCCCTTTTCGAATCATCCCCCGTACTTCGTCGATGGTGTCGTGGATGGTTTCGGACAAATGAAAAACGCCCACCTGGGCACCGATCTTTCCTTCGTCCAGTTTGCCCAGGCTTAAAAAGTCTTCGAGCAGGTCGTTCAGGTGCTTGACGCTTTCCTTGATTCGGTTTACGTGTTTGTCGCGGTTCGGCTGCTGTTCGGTGGTGGTGTATTTGCCAATGAGCGATGCGGACGATAGCACGGAACTCAGTGGCGTCCGGAATTCGTGTGACGCCATCGACACAAAGCGGCTTTTAATTTCATTGAGCTGCCTTTCCTTATCCAGCGCTTCGCTCAGTTCTTCCTGCGACTGCTCCAGCCGCTGCAGGGCTTCTTTCAGGATGATCGTCCGCTCCTCCACCTTGCCTTCCAGTTCGACGTTCATGCGCCGGATATCATTGGTAACTTTTTCCAGTTGTTTCTGCTGTTCCAGCATACTGCGCTCAATTTCCTTGCGGTGCGTGATATCCACCACAAAGGCAATCACGTATTGCTTGTTATCCTGGCGGTACGAGCTAAGGCTTACTTCCACAGGGAAATTTGACCCGTCCTTCCGCTGGCCAAAAAGGTCGCGACCCGAACCCATTTCGCGGTTTTGCGGATGTTGGTAAAACCCATCGCGTAGCTGCACATGCCCGGCCCGGTAACGGGTAGGCAGCATCACCTCTACTTTTTGCCCGACCAGTTCATCCTGGTCGTAGCCGAACATCCGGCAGGCCGACGGATTCACCAGCACGATCGACGCCGTCTGGTCGGCCAGGATGATTCCTTCGGTTGCGTTCTCGAACAGGGAGGTCATGTGCGATTTATCGAATTGAATGCTTCGCAGCAGGCCCTTGATGTAAAGGACGATCAGTGTGCTGAAAGAAATGAGAATAAACAGGAAAAAGTACTCGGCTCCCGATGCCGGAAGCTTCCTGATCCAATTGCTCCAGACCAGGAAAAGCAATACCACAACGCTGCTGCCCACACCTGCAATGAGCGTGGCGCCGCGGCCCGGTACAAACACGGAAAGAAAGATCACCATAAGCAACCCGCTGAGGGTAATGCTGTAGCCCGGCATATACAAAGCAAGTGCGATGGTGATGGCAAATACCAAAAAAGCGTAGACGCTGGCTTGCCGGCTTGAGAGTTGGGGCATCGTCACAGATGAATCACTTTCCACAAACTTAAGGCAGAAGAATTATACTTGCAGCAGGCACTTTTCCATCTCCAGCGCTTTGGGAAAAAGAATGTTGTTTTCCAAATGCTTGTGCTGTACCAGGTCAGCATCAAATTCTTTAAGCTTGTTGTAAATAACCTGGTAGTTGGCGCAGGCTTCGGGACCAAAGCTGTAATGGCCGGTTTGGGCCCGCAGTTGGTGTAACAATGATTCAATGCGGCCATGCTCTTTTTCGATGGTTTGTCCCAGCGGCTTGCGCATCGTCCGCACAAACAAACCGCCGTATTTTTCCTTTTGATGGTAGGTGCTGTTGATTTGCTTGACGTACGGAAAAATACTTTCCTCCTCTTCTTTCATATGCTCTTCCATTTCCTCGGCCAGGTCGAGAAAGGTTTGCTGCACAACGGCCAGGTGCGGGTATTTTTTTAAATGTCCCGGCACAAATGAAGCCAGCAACTGCCGCAGCGACGGCAGGGCCGTCTTCAGGTATTGATGGTGAACATGAAGAATGTAGTCGGT
The DNA here is from genome assembly GCF_003628535.1 of Flavisolibacter nicotianae. Classification (GTDB taxonomy): domain Bacteria; phylum Bacteroidota; class Bacteroidia; order Chitinophagales; family Chitinophagaceae; genus Flavisolibacter; species Flavisolibacter nicotianae. The sequence goes on along the minus strand of NZ_RBCI01000003.1, from coordinate 313,470 downwards.
TAAAAACGGCACAGGCCACTCGTTAAAAGCAATGCCATTCGACAGCAGCACATTTCGCGTGGCTTGTTTTAAATCCTTTTCCAGGTCGGCCTGGTTGATCTGCTGCGCTGAACACGCTTCGGCAAGCGGCAAGTTTCCGCCACAGCAATAATTAATGCCCCATTTCCGAAACACGTCGGCGGTACGGTAATCGTCGATCACGAAATCACGGACGGTCTTAACACCCTGCATAAGATTCTATATATAAACAACAAATTAAAAATGTGGCCGGAAGAGGGAATATGATTTTTATCAGGTTTGCAACTGAGAAGAATCAAACCTGCATTTCGGGTTTCGGTTGCCCTCGCCCGAGAGAGCCACAGGCGCTGGTTCAGGCGCTGTCCACAGCGGTAAGGCCGTGCAGCAGTTCGTTCTGGTCGGTATCCAACAATTCACCCACTGTTGTATGGTAAAGAATTTTGTTCAACGGGGCTTTCAGCGGCAACACTTTATCGTGCAGGCGACAGGGATGCTCCGAATTGCACGTCCCGCGGCTTAAGACGCATTGCTCCAGTTCTTCCGGGTGGTCGGTAAGCCGGTACACATCCATAAGCGGGCGGGATAACGTCGTCTCATTCAGGAAAAACCCGCCGGTCGGTCCTTTTTGCGATGAAAGGATTCCATTTTGCGCCAGCCGTTTCATGATCTTTCCCATGAAATGACGCGGCACACCAAGGGCTTCCGCCATTTCATCCAGTTGCACAGGCCCTTCGCTGGCCCGAAGTGCAACAAACAAAATGCCCCGCAATGAATAGCCAAATGATTTGGAAAAAATCATATCACCGGTTTAGTGGATAAAAGTCGCCCGGCAACAGCCGCCAATCTTTGACTTTACTCATGTTGCCCTTTGAGAACCGTCAACTTTTCACCGGCGGTGCACCGGCAACTTGCGGAGCGTTACAAACACACGGGATTATTATTATTGCTTACCTTTCTTTTTCCGATGATTAAACCCAACAAACAGCTCTGGATTGGCCTTAGTCTCATCAACCTATTCCTTGTTGCTTTTTTTGGTTTTATCCTGCGCAGCAAGATCCTGTTTCCGCTTCCCTTTGTCGACTACCGAAACATGCTGAGTGCACATTCGCATTTTGCCTTTGGCGGCTGGGTCGGACTGATCATGCTTGTTTTACTCATTTACAACCTGCTGCCGCCAACGCATTCCGGCAAACGCTTTTATCAATGGATGCTCGCCGGAATTGAAATCAGTTCGCTGGGCATGGCTGTATTTTTTCCCTTCCAGGGCTACAGCAACGTGGCCATCGTTTTTTCATCGCTTTATATAGTGGTGACCTACGTATTTGCGCCTGTCTTTTTAACTGATGTGATCAAAACGGTGAAGGAAAAAACCATTCGGCTACTGGCCATTGCAGCAGTTATTGCACTGCTGGTCTCGGCAATTGGCCCGCTGGGCCTTGTGTCTATTCTTTTATTCAAGGCCACCGGTTCTACGCTTTACCGTGACAGCATTTATACGTTCCTGCACTTCCAGTACAACGGCTTTTTTACGCTTGCCGTTTTTGCACTTTTTTTCCGGTTCTTAAACGGGAAGGGAATTACGCTGAACAAACAGGCACAACGCTTTGCCCGGTTCTATTGTGCTTCGCTTTTGCCGGCACTTTTTCTTTCGTTGCTCTGGCACGGCCGGGTGATCGATTACAGCCTGGCAGCAGCAGGCGCCTTGCTGATCCTGTTTGCCACATTTTATTTCGCAAGCTTCTTCAGAAGATTGAAAAAAGACTCGCTTTTTACGTATCCGCTGGCAGGTACACTCTGGTATTTTTCGGCCCTTTCTTTTCTTTTGAAAATGCTCCTGAATGTCGGCACGCTTATCCCTTCTTTGGGCCATGCGGTATATGGTGACCGGCCGGTCATTATCGGGTTTTTGCATCTGGTTTTTCTTGGGTTTGTCACCTTTTTCATCCTCAGCCACCTGCTCGAAGAAGGCTATTTCGTCAACGGCCAAAAAAGCCGCCGCTTTCCTTTTTTGCTTTTCTCTTTTGGCATTATCGCTACCGAAACGCTGCTGATGCTGCAGGGGCTGGGCATCCTGTTTAAAACCAACAGCGGCATATACAACTGGCTGCTATGGCTTGCCAGCATTTGCCTGTTTACAGGAGCCGGCGCCATTGCCTGGACCTATTGGGCCCATAAAAAAGCTGTAAGCCAGCAATGGCAGCCGTTGAAAAACTGAGCAGCATTACTGCCACGGTTTCAGCGGTGCCAATGGAGCTTACAGCAAGAAAAAGTTGATAATCTATCTGCCTTTAGTTCTTACCGTCATTTTTGCGCATGAACTCCAGTACGTCACGTGCATCCTGGTCGTTCAGGCTTTGGTTGGGCATGCGCACCAGACACTGCTCCAGCATTTTTTGCGCAGCCGTGTCTTTGTTGATCATTTCTTCGGTATTGGTCACAAAGTTCATGATCCACTCCGGTGTTCTGCGGTCGGTCACGCCCTTCCAGCCCGGCCCTACCAGTTTTTCTTCTGTTGTTTTGTGACAGGAGGCGCATTTTACATTATACACATTTTGGCCGGCTGCCACCATTTTTTCATCCAGCGGATGGGTGAGCTCTACATTTTTGAATTTGCCAATGCCCTTGGTATCACTACCGCTGGCTTCGCCAGTACTGGTCGTCGTTGTAGTGGATGTGCTGTCGGATGTGGCTGCATTGCCCTTGTCCGAGCCGGAATTACAGGCTGTGAGCAGCGAGAAAGCGCAAGCAAGCGAGGCAAGCGATAAAAAATGCTGTTTCATCATAAAATTGATCTTTTGGTGAAAAAATCTTACTGTTTATATCCTATTGAATCAACGCAATTTTAGTAGCCTGCCAGTACTTATCTGCACTGCAACAACCCAAGTTTGCTGGCACTTTCGCCTGGTATTAGGCTCTTCTTTTAAAACCTGTCCATCCTTTTTTTCTTACAGGCACGCATGATCGAAACGGTCAAAAGAAAGGTACACTGTTTTCCTTTACACCCGATTCGCTGTTTTTCCCTCCCGAAAAATGTGCCATTATGGACCTGGTGATCTCCGGAGTTTCTGGAGAGGCGTCTTCCTCTTTTTAAGAGAGCAATTCCCTATCAATACTCACCTCAACCTGACTATTATCATCTTTTGCAATGACCGACCTCACCACCAACGAAATGATGCGGAAATACTTTTACCATCGGAAAAAAGACCTCTCTATCTCTTTTAAAAATTAAAACTCTGCAAATGAAAAAAACAGCGATCCTGAAAATGTCCCTGATGATTTCTTTCTTTTTTGGTCTTGTTGCATGCGTCAGCAAAACGCCGACAAACAACGATCCCCTGGACACGCAGGAACTGACGAAGAATCAAACCGAAGTTCACGGAGATGTTGTCAAGCCCGAAGATGTTCAACTCACCCACCCTTTGAATGCACAGTGGGTCAGCGACGGGAAAAGCATTTATGATGTCAAGTGCCAGAGCTGCCACAAGCTGACCGATGAAAAACTGGTGGGCCCCGGCTGGAAAGGCGTGACCAAGCGTCGCTCCCCCGACTGGATCATCAACATGATCACCAACGTGGACGTCATGCTGGAAAAAGACCCCGCTGCCCAGAAGTTACTGGAAGAATGCCTGGTGCGCATGCCCAATCAAAACCTGACAAAAGACGAAGCCCGCAAAGTGCTGGAATTCCAGCGCAGCAACGACGGCGAAAAATAATTTCCACAAACATTCAATTCACGTATATGTATCTCCCGAACAAACTCCTAACAACGCTTGCACTGGCTGCCACCGCAACAGCCGGACTCTTTAGCTGCAAACCCAAAGGCGCAGAATCGGCCGTTAGCGGCGATGCGGCAGCCAAGGTGTATGTGGCTCCCGGCAAGTACGACGAGTTTTACAACTTCGTCTCCGGTGGCTTTAACGGACAAATGAGCGTCTATGGCGTTCCCTCTGGCCGCTTATTGAAAATCATTCCTGTTTTCTCGCAGTTCCCCGAAAACGGCTGGGGCTTTAGCGAGGAAACAAAGCCCATGCTGAACACTTCGCACGGTATGGTTCCCTGGGACGACCTGCACCACATTGCCCTGTCGGAAACCAATGGCGAACACGATGGCCGCTGGGTCTTTGCCAACGGCAACAACACGCCGCGGATTGCCCGTGTGGACCTGAAATCGTTCCGCACAGCCGAGATCATCGAGATTCCCAACAGCGCCGGTAACCACTCCTCTCCTTTCATTACGGAAAACTCGGAGTATGTTGTCGCCGGCACACGTTTTTCTGTTCCGCTGGACGACCAGAACGGTGACGTGTCCATCAGCTCCTACAAAGACAATTTCAAAGGAACGGTCAGCTTTATCAAAGTTGATCCCACCAGCGGCAATATGAACATTGCATTCCAGATCCGTACACCGGGAGTCAACTTTGACCTGGCCCGTGCCGGTAAAAAAGTTTCGCACGGCTGGATGTTCTTCTCCTGCTACAATTCGGAAAAGGCCAACACACTGCTGGAAGTGAATGCGTCTGCCAAAGACAAAGACTTCATCATGGCCGTAAACTGGAAAAAAGCAGAAGAGTACCTCGCCCAGGGTAAAGGCAAGAAAGAAGCCGTGAAGTATGCACACAACCTGTATGACGAAACAAAACACCAGGCCACGTCCACGATCATGAACGAAGTGACCGTGCTGGATCCGAAAGATTGCCCCGAACTGCTCTATTTCATCCCTTGTCCCAAGTCACCACACGGTTGCGACACCGATCCTTCCGGTCAATTTATCGTTGGTAGCGGCAAGTTGGCGGCAACCATTCCGGTCTTCTCGTTTGCAAAAATCCAGAAAGCCATTGCCGACAAAGCTTTCGATGGCAACTACGACGGCATTCCTGTGATCAAGTATGAAGCTGCCTTGCAGGGTGAAGTACAAAAGCCGGGTCTTGGTCCTTTGCACACCGAATTTGACAACAACGGCAATGCGTACACATCCATGTTCGTTTCATCCGAGATCGTCAAATGGAGCCTGAAAGACCTGAAAGTGCTGGACCGTGCCCCGACCTATTATTCTGTTGGTCACTTAAGCGTGATGGGCGGACCGACCGGTAAGCCTTATGGCAAATACCTGATCGCCTACAACAAAATCACCAAAGACCGTTACCTGCCTACCGGTCCCGAGCTGGCCCAAAGCGCACAGTTATACGACATCAGCGGTGATAAAATGAAGATGATCCTTGACTTCCCGACCGTGGGTGAGCCACACTACGCAGAAGCCCTTCCGGCTGAAAAAATTTCGAAGCAGAGCACGAAAATCTACAAGATCGAAAACAATGCGAACCCTTATGCCGCGAAGGGTGAAGGACAGGCAAAAGTGGAACGAAAAGGCAACGAAGTGCATGTGTACATGACCTCTATCCGTTCGCACTTCACACCCGACAACATTGAAGGCGTAAAAATGGGTGACGTGGTTTACTTCCACGTAACCAACCTGGAACAGGATTGGGATGTACCCCACGGCTTTGCGGTGAAAGGGTCGAACAACGCGGAAATCCTGATCATGCCCGGCGAAACACAAACCTACAAATGGACGCCTGACAGAACCGGGATCTTCCCGATCTATTGTACCGACTTCTGCTCGGCGCTGCACCAGGAAATGCAGGGTTATGTGCGGGTATCTCCGGCCGGAAGCAGCGTGGCCCTGGCATGGGGAACCAACAAAAACCCGCTCGGCGGCCAACCACAAGGCAGCGGCGGAGCGTCCACCAACCCAATCAAACACTAAAACAGATAAGAGCAGCTTTCACAGGAAAGCTGCTCTTTAAAAACTTCTATATGAAAAAGCTTTTCATTTTTGGAATCACTGCTATGGCAACCACCGCGATCCTCTCCTGCAACGATGCAGCAACAGACACCAAAGTGGCTTCTGCCACATCGGAAAACATGCCGGCTGCCGGCCAGTCGGCCGTGCAGGACGACGAGTCGGCAAAGGATGTGGTAAAAGTTGCGGCGGGATCAAAAGATCACACAACACTGGTGGCGGCCGTAAAACAGGCCGGACTGGTTGATGCGCTTTCCAACGCCGGACCTTTTACCGTGTTTGCTCCCACCAACGAAGCGTTTGACAAACTACCCAAAGGCACGGTGGAAGACCTGATGAAACCCGGGAACAAAGAAAAGCTGCAGGACATTTTGCAGTACCATGTATTTGTCGGCAACCTGAGCACCACCCTCATGCAGGACGGGCAAACCCTGAATGAAGTAAACGGTGGCAACATCACCATCAGCAAATCCGCCGATGGTAAGATCAGGATCAACAACGCTGCCAATATCATTGCCACCATACCAGCATCCAATGGCGTTATTCACGTGATCGACGCCGTGCTGCTGCCGCCATCCAAATAGTTACAATCTCCACAACTTCCCGGTTGGCAAAACCGGGAAGTTTTAAAAAGAACAGCGTGTTATGAAAAAGATGAGCCTTCCCTCCAGAATCATTATAGCCTTCGCTTCCCTTAGCCTGCTCGCCACCCTATTTCTCCCCGTGTGGTTTATCTTCCTGATTGCCCCACAATACCCCGAAGGACTGACTATGCAGATCTGGCTGAACAAAATCACCGGCCAGGTGGAGATCATCAACGGGCTGAACCACTACATCGGCATGAAGCACATCAGCGCCGACATGTTTCCCGAATTCAACTTCTTAACCTATATCGTTTATTTTTTTATTGCTTTCGGTCTTGTAGTGGCCCTTACCGGAAAACGAAAAATCTTGTTCGCCGCCATTGTTTTGACACTGCTTGGTGGTGCTGCCGCCATGTATGATTTTTACCGCTGGGGATACGACTACGGCCACAACCTTGACCCCAAAGCCGCCATCCAGGTGCCGGGTCTCTCCTACCAGCCGCCGCTGTTCGGCCACAAGACACTGCTCAACTTCGACGCTTACTCTTATCCCGATGTTGGCGGATGGATTGTGATTGCAGCAGGCGCCCTCGTCATCCTGGTATGGGCCTATGAATTCCGCCGCAGCAAAGCACAAAAGGTAAAGCTTTCTCCTTCGCTGAAGAACAAGGTGGCGCTTGCGGCACTTGTAATTGTAACACTGAATTCGTGCTCCGTAAAACCTACCCCTTTCCAGTACGGCAAGGACATGTGCGACGATTGCAAAATGACGATCATCGAGCCGAAGTTTGGTGGCGAGATCATCACCAAAAAAGGAAAGGTCTTCAAGTTTGATGATGCACATTGCCTGTCACACTTCATTCATTCCGGCAGTGTGAAAGAAGCCGACATCGCACAAACCGTATTCGTTGACTACGACAACAACAACCATTTCCTCGATGTAAAGTCCAGTTATTTCGTGGTAAGCCCACAATTAAAAAGTCCGATGAACAGCAACGCCGCTGCTTTTGTCACTAAAGAAAAAGCAGCGGCCAAAGCGACTGAAACCGGCGGCCAGGTCAAAACATGGGACGAGGTTTTCAACGCTCAACCTTAACCGTCGAAAACGAAAATGAAACGAAACATCACGATACTACTTCTCCTTCTTTCCACTACCGTTTTTGCCAACAGCATTCGCGTCGGCAAAGGTCAACGCATCACCTCTCTTCACAAAGCCGTTGAAATGGCACAGGCAGGCGATACAATCCTGCTGCAAGGCGGCCGCTACAAAGAAGGCAACACCGTCATCAACAAATCACTGACGCTGCTGGGCGAAAATAACCCGGTACTGGACGGAGAGAACAAGTACGAAATCCTGACCGTAACCGGCAGCGGCATCGTCATCAAAGGCATCATGTTTGAAAATTCAGGCTACTCCAGCATGAATGATTATGCCTCCATCAGTGTGATCGACGCCAGCTACGTACTGATTGAAAACAACACGATCCGCAACGCTTATTTCGCCATCCACGTTGCCAACGCAACGACCTGCGTGGTGCAGCACAATACCATCAGCGGCCTGACCAAAACAGAACAAACTTCCGGCAACGGCATTCACCTGTGGAAGTGCGATGACATGCTGGTAAAAGACAACGATGTGCAGGGCCACCGCGACGGGATCTATTTTGAATTTGTCACCAACTCGGTTATCCAGCAAAACAACAGCCATAACAACATTCGTTACGGCCTGCACTTTATGTTCTCCAACAACGACAGCTATATCGACAACACCTTTCGCGACAACGGCGCCGGTGTAGCGGTGATGTATTCGCACCACGTACTGATGCAGGGCAACCATTTCGTGCACAACTGGGGTGGCAATGCGTACGGCCTGTTGCTGAAAGAAATTTCCGACGGGCAGATCCTGCAAAACAAGTTTGACAACAACACGGTGGGTATCCTGATGGAAAGCACCAACCGCATCAACGTGGACAACAACGATTTTGGCAGCAACGGCTACGCCATCCGCATGGCGGCAAGCTGCAACGAAAACATACTCCAGTACAACGCGTTTGCCGGCAACACCTTCGACGTGGCCACCAACGGCACCCTGATGCTGAACACGCTGCGCAACAATTACTGGGACAAATACGACGGGTACGACATGAACAAAGACGGTTACGGCGATGTGCCCTACCACCCGATCAGCATGTACTCCATGGTGATTGAGCAAAATCCCAACGCGGCCGTCCTGATGCGCAGTTTCATGGTGACATTGCTCGACAAGGCGGAGAAAGCCATTCCCAGCCTGACACCGGAAAACATGTTCGATGAAAAACCAATGATGAAAAGGAGTTCGTTATGATCAAGATTGAAAACGTACACAAGCAGTTCAAAAAGCTCAAAGCACTCGATAACATCAACGTTGATTTCAACAAGGGACAGGTCGTGTCCCTGATCGGGCCAAACGGTTCGGGAAAAACAACGCTGATCAAATCCATCCTGGGCCTGGTGAAGCCGGATAACGGGCAGATCCTTTTCAACGGCATCTCTACCGACAAGGACATCAGCTACCGCAACCAGATTGGTTACATGCCGCAGATCGGCCGCTACCCCGACAACATGAAGATTGGCCAGGTATTTCAGATGATCCGCAACCTGCGGGGTACCGATCACAAGATCGATGAAGAGTTATTCTACCGCTTCAAGCTGGATACCATGCAGGACAAAACGATGAAATCCCTGTCGGGTGGTACACGCCAAAAAGTGAGTGCGGCCCTTGCCTTTTTGTTTGATGCCGATGTACTGATCCTTGACGAGCCAACTGCCGGCCTTGACCCGATTGCCTCCGAGGTGCTGAAGGAAAAGATCATTGCGGAAAAAAAGAAGGGTAAACTCATTCTGCTTACCTCTCACATCCTGAGTGACCTGGAAGAACTGACAACCGACGTGCTGTACCTGCAGGACGGCAAAGTGGTGCTGTACAATTCCATTAAAGAATTGTACGACCTAACAGGGGAGGACAAGTTAAGCAAAGCCATTGCGTACGTGATGAAAAACGGGAACCAGCAACAGGAATTTCATTACCGGAAGATTGCCAACGGCTAAACAAACATGAAACGACAGACGGGAGACGTGAAACTGTAGAGCCCTTAATGTTGACGGTAACCCTGGTCTCACGCTTCACATTTGACGTTTCAGCAAAAAATACAAGTATGCTCAAAATATCCAAATACGTCCTATACGACATTCTGCGAAACAGGGTTGTTCTCGCCTACACCGCTTTTTTGCTGCTGGTGTCCTTAAGCCTTTTCCAGATGGAAGAGAATAGCAGCAAAGCCGTGCTGAGTTTATTAAACATCGTACTGATCGTGGTACCGCTTGTCAGCATGGTCTTCTCCACCATTCACTGGTACAACTCGTACGAGTTTATTGAGCTGATGCTTACGCAGCCGGTGAGCCGGAAAAAAGTATTGCTCAGCGAATTTGCCGGCATCGGTTCATCACTGGTGACCGCTTACCTGGTTGGCGTCGGCATCCCGGTGGTGCTCTACAACTTCGACAGTACCGGCATTGCCTTGCTGCTCATCGGCAGTTTGCTGACGCTGGTGTTTACCTCCATTGCTTTTTTTGCCTCCATCAAATCAAGGGACAAGGCCCGTGGCATTGGCGCAGCGCTGCTGCTCTGGTTTTTCTTTGCGCTGATCTTTGACGGCCTGCTCCTGGTGATCCTTTTTGCTTTCAGCGATTACCCGCTGGAGAAAGTTATCATGGTCCTGTCTTCCTTCAACCCGATTGACCTGGGACGCATTTACCTGATGCTGCAAATGGATGTCAGTGCCCTGATGGGATATACCGGCGCCACGTACAAAGACTTTTTTGGCAGCAGTGCAGGGATGATCTACACCTTCGGCACCCTGCTGCTTTGGATGATCGTACCGCTGTTGCTGTCCCTCCGCTCCTTCAGTAAAAAAGACCTGTAGAACAGAGGAACAAATGAATGAAGAAGGAAAAGAACGCGAAACTTTAAACACAAAACGCTAAACTTAAAACTATAACCACTATGACAGAACTACTCAACAGAACGATCTCAGAGATCGTGACCGACTATCACCAGACCGCACCGATTTTCGAAAAATACGGCATTGATTTTTGCTGTAAAGGCAAACGGCCGCTGGAACAGGCATGTACCGAAAGAGCCCTGAACAAAGAAGAGATTCTGGCAGAATTGAACAACGCGATTGAAACGCAATCAACAGCCATTGATTTCAATGCCCTGTCCCTGACGGTTCTTGCCGACTACATCGTGCAGACCCATCACACCTATGTGAAGTTCAACATGCCGCAGATCTACAATTACGTGTTGCGGGTGGCAACAAAACACGGCGATAGCTTTCCTTATATGAAAGAGGTTTTCCAGCTTTTTTCAGAAATACAGGAAGAGATGAACCAGCACATGCTGAAAGAAGAACGGGTGCTGTTTCCCCGCATCAAAGAACTGGAAGCCAATGGTGCGCTGGATGTGCCGCTTGACTATTACACGGGCCCGATCAACGTTATGGAAGAAGAGCACGACAGGGCGGGAAACCTGATGCAACGGATCCGCGAGCTGACCAGCAACTACACGGCACCAGAAGGCGCCTGCACAACATTTCGTTTGAGCCTTGCTTCACTACAGGATTTTGAAGCGGACCTGCACCAGCATGTGCACCTGGAGAATTATATCTTATTCCCCAAAGCCATTGCGGTATATGAAAAGCTGAAACAATAAATCGCTTTGTTCAAACACAAGGCTATTTTCCTCTTGCAGCGGTCGGCAACGACCAGCCTGCAAGAGGAATTTTATTTTTAGGAAACGGAAAAAAGGAATTGATGAAACCGATACAAGCCTGTAGAAATTGAATTAAAAAAGCCGGAAGTGATTTCCTGTTCATAGCCACCGACGCTATCGGTAGTGAATGACCGTCATTCAAAACAGAATCCTGGTAGTCTCAATGTAAATAGCTGTGAAAGCCTTCCTCCATCAGGTCGCGGCATTCTCAACAATTTTCCACAGGAAGGACCCTAACTACTCATTTGGAAGCCCTTCAGATTTCTGTTCGCACACGATGCCAGCCTGACGGCAATTTAATTTCACCGGGTTCCACCTGTTCGAAGTACTGTTTTTTGCCAAGGCCTGCAACCATCAATGCCACGCCAACCGGGAAGAATACACTGAAACCAAGTAGCAACTGCGCATAATACGGAACAGTAAGGCCTAGCAGTCCAGGCGAGGCATTGAGCACCAGCAGGAGTTCGGTCGTAAAAAAAGAAAAAAGAAAAAGCCCCACGCCATACCGGCCAAGCTGGCTGCTTTTAAACACCTGGCTGAAAACAAAAAGGCTGATAAATCCCAATAGCACCAAATGCAGGTAAGCGATCACGAAATTGCGACTGTGGTAAGCCAGCAGTGCCACGGCTGGCAGGGCGCTGAACAACTGCAGGACGTTTTTCAACACAAAGGCTGATAGCACCCATTTGAGAAGTGCAGATTTTCTCAGCGCCTTTGCTGCCGACCAATCTTTCAGCAGGTACACAACGCCGGCAACCTGCAGCAATCCGCCCATCGCACCAACCAGGTTGAAGGCAATGGAAGGCTCGCTCCACAATACCGAAAGCGCATAGGTTGGCAGGCAGGCGCCATTCAACAGCCAAAATGCTTTTCGTCCATTTGCTGCAGTGCCCTGCTGCTCCATTAGCTGGTAAAGCAGTCCTATTACCGCGAAGGTGAAAAAACCGTTGTATTGAAAATGCAGGTAGAAATAGATCGCGTCAAAATAAATGGGGCTGCCGCTTTTGCCCATTGCTATCAGCGGACCAGTAGCAAACGGACCGATGGCCGAAAGAGAGGCATAAAGCAAACCCCATTTTACGAAACGCAGCGATGTAGTGTGCGTCATTCCTTTTGCGGCCTTCCAGCAAACTATTGCCAGGTAAAATGTTGCGGCAATGGATAAGGTAGAGAACGAAATACTGACAGCTTTATAGCCCTGCACCGGGAAGGAAAGCAGCATACCGTAAGCGGAAACCAAAACCAGCGCGGCGATATTTCTCCAGTGCCGGTAGGCAATGCGATCCCTCAACGCGGGGAACATTTTCATCAGGAGGGCCAGCAACACCGGCAACACCCAGCCGCCGAAGGCAAAATGCGAGTGACCATGCAACAGGTTTTTATAGTCCAGTGGGAAGTGCGGTAAAAAAGGCACGGAACGAAGCAGGAGGCCGATTGAAGCAACCAGCAACAGGTTAAAAAATGCGATCGGGAATAACAACTGCTGCAGGCGCACTTTTGCTCCATTGTTCTGTAAAGGCATGGCCCGAATGTCCGCCGATTTGCGGTTCCCGCCTGCTTTTTTGTTCAGTGATTGCTATGAGTTTTATCAGGTTTTTGAAATTTTAGAAATTCCTTGATCTTTAGCCCGCAAAACCATCCCATGCTTTCACTCCAGTTTTCTCCTTTCCCGCTGTTGGAAACCGATCGGCTGCAGTTGCAGCAAATGCTGCCTGAACACGCACCGGCTCTTTTCTCCATGCGGTCTGACAAAGAAGTCATGCGGTATATTGACCGGCCATTGGCGCAAACCGTCGACGATGCGCTGGCCTATATCGCCCTGCTGACAGACATGCTGCAAAACAACGACGCCATTACGTGGGGAATTTTCACCAAAGAAGGTTCGCCGCTCATGGGCACCATCGGCTTTTGGCGGATTCAAAAAGAACACTACCGCGCCGAGATCGGCTACCTGCTTCACCCTTCCCTCCAGGGCAAAGGCCTGATGAAGGAAGCCATACAGGCCGTTTTACAGTATGGATTCGGAACGATGAATCTACATTCGGTCGAGGCCAACGTCAATCCCGGGAATGCAGCATCGATGCGTGTTTTGGAGCATTCGGGATTTGTGCGTGAAGCCTATTTTAAAGAAAACTATTTTTCCAACGGCCAGTTTCTCGACAGTGTGATCTATTCGTTGCTGGCGCCGAAATAAGAAGGCAAAAAAAAGGTCTCTTTCCAGAGACCTAAGGCATTTTACAGCGAATCTGCCATTTCTTCCCGCTGCCGGGCAAACTTGTCTTTTACCTTCCCGAAAGCACCGTCGGCTTTGTCTTTCAGGTCATCGATCGTGTCTTTGAAGTTTTCTTCGTCGTACAGGTACCAGACAACGCCTGCTACAGCGGCGGCAACAAGGGCTCCTAACAGTATTTTTTTCATACAAGTGATTTTGGAGAATAAGCCAATTCACGTGCCAAGGACACATGTGAAAGTTACTCCATTTCGGCCGAAAAAAACCGGAGGCATATCATTTCAGGCGGTCAAAGCTGCGCCGGTAATCGTATTGCAGGTCTTCGTGCAGGGTTTCGATCGCAGCCGCAATCTTTTTCACCTGGTTGTCGTAAATCCTGGACAGCAGTGAACTCCGCTTCCAGTCGAGCCGCATACCCTGGAAATCGGTGCAGAAATGCAGCAAAATTTCAATTTCCACCGTTTTGTCGCCGGCATACCGGATGTATTTGTTTGCCGTGCGCAGGGCTTTGCGAATGGTTTTTTTAGCAAAAAAAACGCTGCTGGTATTGACGCCGGCAAAGATCTCGTCCAGTTCTTCTTTTACGCTTGCAATGTAGTGGGGAAGATTGTCGGCTTCGTATAAGAGGAAGGTTAGCAACTCCTTGTTTTCTTTTTTGTAGCGGGACAGGCGCAGGCAAAGCTCCACGAGGTCTTTGTGCTCAAGGGTCTTCAGTTCTTTTTTGATCTCGCTTGCCGATGCTGCCTTCATAACGGTGCTTTCGGTAAAAATAGAGAAGGCCTGCCAGTCCTGCGTACAATCGCTACCTGCCCTGAAAAAAATCACAGCCATTTGACACTGAAACGGAAATTGCCTCCGCTACAAATCCCTTGCAACGCCTCAATCGATTTCCCCTTGGAAGTTCGAGTTCCAGGATATCAAAAGCAGAGCTGCCAATAATTGGTGTCGACCCGTCTCTAACGATATTGCCTAAACAAAAAGCGGTTTCCGCAACGGCCAAACGAACACCGACAACAACCAGGTTGCAGTCAACCGCTGTTTGCAAATGCCCTGAGCGGGGCTTCCGAGAAGGCCTACCCGCCGCATGCCCCAACATTTTAAAACCCTGACGAAAATCATAATTTTCCATTCAGCACGTCAGCATCCTATTCTTTCCACCAGGATAGTTTTGATCGCACGAAAACTCATTCAAAATGGAACGAACAGACCTTCCTCCTGCCGGATCTACCGATTCCGAATTTGACCGGACCTTCAAGCCCCAAGGCGCCATCGCTTTTTTTATTCTGCTGGTAATCCTCGGCGCCATCATCTGGTACAGTATCTATTCCCTCATGCTTCAAAGAGCGTAAATAAGCTGTATGCAATTCGATCGATTTGAAAAACGCGTTCTGCTGATGACCGGCGCCTTGCTGGCCGTTTTTATTTTTTCGATGCTGTATGCAAGGAGCAAATACAATGATCTTCCGGAATGCCTCCCGTTCGACAAGGCCTACACGGAACCAAAGGTTACAAAACTGGACGACAAGACCTACCAGGTGTTTGCGGTTGCTTCGATGTGGCAGTTCCAGCCCGCGCAGGTCTATATACCGGTAGGCAGCGATGTGGACTTTTACCTCAGCTCCAAAGATGTCGTTCACGGCTTTTTCATTTCCGAAAAAAACGTGAACATGATGGCCGTATACGGCAACATCAACAAGCAAACCGTCAAATTCGACAAGCCTGGAGTATATAAGATCACCTGTCACGAGTACTGTGGCGTGGGACACCAGAACATGCAGGCCGAGGTGATCGTGAACGATCCCGCTGCACGGTAGTAAGCATTCGCCATCCAAACCCGCATTCACAACAAACGCATTCGCATGAACACTAACACACAAACCCTTCCTGTCCAGGCAAAGCCAGCACCGGCTTCGCTGCTTAGCGGGATGCAGATTTCCGGCTGGTTACGAAAAGTTGTCTATTGGGAATTGGGGATTCCCCTTGCACTTCTTTCCATCGGAATTTACCATGGACTGATGCAGGTCATTTACCGTGCCGGCGTACTGCACCAGCAGGCCTTCCTCAAACTCGATTACTACCAGGGCCTCACGCTGCACGGCGTTATCAATGCCATCGTGCTGACAACATTTTTTGCCGTGGCCTTCGGCCATGCGACCATTACGTTTTACCTGCGGCGCGAGCCCAATAAAACACTGACCTGGCTTAGCTTTTGGCTGATGACGATGGGCACGCTGATGGCCGCCTGGGCCATGCTGGCTGGCAAAGCTTCGGTACTTTACACGTTTTACCCGCCGCTGAAAGGCCACCCTCTTTTTTACCTGGGTACGGCGCTTCTCATTGTGGGATCCTGGATCCCGCTTTTCGACTGGGCAAGACTTTACCGCGAATGGAAACGCGAAAACCCCGAGACCAAAACACCGCTTGCGGTGGTGGGCACGCTTGTGAATTTCATCATCTGGTTTGTGTGTACCCTGGCAGTCGCCTACGAAGTGCTGGTGCTGATCCTGCCCTGGGCCATGGGCTTCCGTCCCACCGTGAATGTAACGCTGGCCCGCACCTTGTTTTGGTTTTTTGGACATGCCCTCGTGTATTTCTGGCTCCTGCCGGCTTACGTGATGTACTATAATTTCCTGCCGAAGCTCGCCGGCGGAAAGCTCTATTCGGATATGGCCGGACGCATTGCCGCTTTTCTTTTCCTGCTTTACTCCGTGCCGGTGGGTGTTCACCACCAGTTTTCCGACCCGTCCATCACCAAAGGCGTCAAGCTTTTTCAAAGCATCCTGACGTTTGCTGTAATGATCCCCAGTTTCATCACGGCGTTTACCATTGCGGCTTCGCTGGAATACGCCGGCCGCAAACGCGGCGCCAAAGGGCTCCTTGGTTTTTTTACCCGGCTTCCCTACCTCGACCCCGACCGTTACTTATTTGCCTACCTGATCTGCGGCCTGTTTCTTTTCATCTTTGGTGGACTTACCGGTATTGTTAATGCATCGAGTGAATTGAACAACACCATTCACAACTCGGCATGGATACCGGGGCACTTCCACATGACGGTTGCGGGCCCGGTTTTCCTCGGCATCATCGGCATGAGCCTCTACCTCTATTCCAAAATCTCGGGCAAACAACTTTACATGCCCAAACTCGCCGTCGTTCTCCCTTATGTATGGGTGGTCGGTATCCTGATCTTCTCCACCGGGCTTTCCTGGGGCGGATTGATTGGTGAACCGCGTCGCACCAACCTGGGAATGACCTACCTGAACCCGACGCACGAATTGTTCACACCAGAATGGGTGCCGACGACGATGCTGGGACTCATGGGGGGTATTATCATGTTCATTGCCGGCATGTTGTTTCTTGTTGTGTTCTTTGGAACGATGCTGAAAAAACGTTCGGAAAAAGGGCAGCTTGACTTCCCTGTAAGCGAGGTGCTTCACGATGAAAAACGCATCCCCTTGTTCGATACGTTCAAGCCCTGGCTGGTAACGATGGCGGTGATCCTGGTTGTTGCTTATATCCCGGCCTTTTTAGACGCCACCCGCAACCCCGGCCCCGGTGCACCGCGGTTTACGCCGGATAACCCGGTTCCGGTTCAGGCTGCGCCTGCGGCAACATCCTCTGCAGCCGGCAATGAAACCATTGTATCGTACCGGAAAAAATAAAAATGAAAAAATACAGTCATTGGCTCTTTATCGCTATCGTGGTGATTCTACCGGTCACGGTCTACGCCCTTGTCAAATGGTACCAGGATCGCTACACCGCTCTACCGGTTCTGCTTGAAGAAAACCACCACGTTACCAGTTATGCGCTGATCAACCAGCAAGGGCGTTCTGCAACACTGAAGGACTGGGACAACAAGATCGTTGTGGCCAATTTCTTTTTTACACACTGCCCGGTGGTTTGCCCGAAGATGGTGCGAAACCTCAAAACCGTGCAGGCAGCTTACCGCAACGATTCAACCCTGCTGCTGGTTTCCTTTAGCGTGGATCCCGAACGTGATTCAGCCAGCCAGCTTCATTCCTATGCCAACCGCATGAACATCGCCGGCAACTGGCTCCTGCTGACCGGCAACAAAAAAGAGATTTACAAACTGGCCAGGCAAAGCTTCCGCGTAGTGGCCACCGACGGCGATGGTGGCCCGCAGGATTTTATTCATAGCGACAAACTGGTTCTGCTGGACAGGCAAAAGCGCATACGCGGTTATTACAGTGGCACCGACGAAAAAGAAACCGAGCGTTTAATCCGCGACATTGGCCGTTTGCAAAAAGCGGAATAGAACCCTGACAAAAATCATCTCCGCACCTGTGGTTTGTAAGATTTTTTCGGCTTCGCAAAAAACATCTTTGCCCAAGCAATACAAAAACACAATGAAACTAACGTTCCTCTTTTTTGCCAGCGCCGTTCTCCTCGCCTGTTCAGTTTTTGCCGCACCACCCGTTGAAGAAGGCAAGACGATTTTTTCGGCCCGGTGTGCCGGCTGTCACAACATCAACAAAGTACTGACAGGCCCCGCACTTGCCGGTGTGGACAAAAGACGTACGATCGACTGGATTGTGAACTTTGTGCATTCATCGCAAACTGTGATCAAAAAAGGCGACGCAACTGCAGTGGAGTTGTTCAATAAGTTCAACCACATTCCGATGCCCGACCACCCGGACCTTTCGGCCGATAACATTAAAAACATTGTTGAATACATCAAGTCGGAAGCGACGGGCAGCAACCCCGAAAAAGCTCCCTTTGCCCGTCCATCCCAACTGCGTCCATCGTACAAACCTTTGACCTTTGCGAACTACGGTTTTTTCCTGAGTTACATTGCCCTGGTATGCCTGTTAATTGGCGTTCTCATTTTTGCTGTCCAGTTAAAGCAATACCAGCGATCTGCAAAAGAGAAAGTATAAATTTGTTTCGTTGAGTTTTCGTTTCATCCGAATGCCCCGTTCCCGGGGCATTTTTCTATGCAGTAACATAACGTCTACGACAATAAAAGATTTTTCGCGATGTGGCCATTACGAAGCATCCAAATGCCTTTATTCCGGCACTAACCGAAGGCTGGATTTTCTTTTGCAAGCTATGGATAAACGACCGGATCGGCAGCAAGTTTGGCCAGACATTCCTGCAAACTTTCCTTCCATGGACGGATAGGAACGTTGTACACCGATGCAATTTTATGCTTGTCCATCACCGAGTAGGCAGGTCGCCTTGCGGGTGTTGGATACTGGTCGGTGGTGATGAAATTTACCTTGCAGTTGCTGTGTGACAAACGGGCAATTTCTTCGGCAAACTGGGCCCAGTTGATCACGCCTTCATTGCTGTAATGATAGATGCCCGGCCGCCAAAGTTTGCTTTCAATAATGTGCAGAATCGCAGTGGCAAGATCGGCGGCATAGGTTGGCGATCCCCATTGGTCGGAGACAACGCTGATGCTTTCTTTTTCGGCCATCAGCCGCAGCATTGTCTTCACGAAATTTTTGCCGTAAGACGAATACACCCACGCGGTGCGGATTACGAGGCTGTCGGGATTTAGCCTGAACGCCTCCTGCTCGCCACGCAGTTTGCTTTCGCCATAAAAATTTACCGGAGACACAGGACTTTCCTCCGTCAGCGGTTCACGGCTTTGCCCATCGAACACATAATCGGTGGAAACATGAATGAATTTTGCCCCAAACCGGTGTGCAGCTTCGGCCAGCAAACCCACTGCTATAGCATTGACCGCCATGGCCTGCTCTTTCTCGGTTTCGGCCCTGTCCACCGCCGTGTAGGCAGCACAATTGATGACATACTGCGGACGTAGCAGTGCAAAGGCCCGCTCCACTTCTTCACTGTTTTCGATCGCCAGGTCGCTGCGGGAAAAAAAGCAAAACTTAAACTGGGGCCAGGACGGCGCCAGTTCTCGCAGCTCGCTGCCCAACTGGCCATTGCTGCCCGTTACCAGGATTGTCGGTACTGCCATCAGCGGGAATATTCAAACGTATTCTTACAAAGAGAGAAAGAGGGCAACGCCAAATCTTTTTCTGAAACAACCTCCTGTCCTTTTTCAATTCGCCAGTCAATGTTGAGCGATGGATCGTCGAAGCGGATGCCCCCTTCACTTTCTTTGTTATAAAATTGGTCGCATTTGTATAAAACAACAGCCGTTTCGCTAACGACCGAAAACCCGTGTGCGAAACCGGCCGGCACCAGCAACTGTTTCCTGTTCTCTGCCGATAGTTCTACAACGTAGGCCTGCCCGTATGTTGGCGATCCTTTGCGGATATCGACAGCAACATCCATGATGCTGCCCTGCAGTACGCGGATCAGTTTCGTTTGGGCATAGGGCGGCAACTGGTAGTGCAGTCCGCGTATGACACCATACGAGGACTTGGACTGGTTGTCCTGCACAAATCGGATGGTAATTCCTTCCTGTTGAAAAAGCTGTTCGTTGTAGGCTTCAAAAAAATAACCCCTGCTGTCCTCAAAGACCTTTGGCTCGAACAGCAAGAGGTCAGGAATAGTCGTCTGATGAAATGGCATTGCTTAAAAGCTCCAGTAATTTCTTTTGTTGATTTTTCCACGATAGACACCCTTCAGATCCGCAATTACGGCGTGGGGCTTTGTAATGGAAGCAAAATAATTCTCGTCGAGGTCCGCATAAGGTTCGTGGCAAACTGTAACGATCACCGCGTCGTAGTCGTTGGCCGTTTCGGCGGCAAGGCCAAAGCCGTATTCGTGCTGCAGATCATCGCTGTCGGCATGCGGGTCTACCACATCCACGTTCACAAAAAACTCACGAAGTTCTTTGACAACGTCAGCTACTTTGGAGTTCCGGATATCGCTGACGTTTTCTTTGAACGTCGCTCCCATCACCAGCACTTTCGAAGACTTCACGTCGCTCACATTGCTGATAATATGGCGCACCACTTTGCGGGCAACATAGTTCGACATGTTGTCGTTGATGTACCGCCCGGCAAGGATCACACGGGAATTGAAACCCAGTTCACTTGCTTTGTAGGTAAGGTAGTAAGGGTCCACGCCGATGCAGTGACCACCCACCAGGCCCGGAGAAAACTTCAGAAAATTCCATTTTGTGCCGGCCGCTTCCAGCACCTCGAATGTATTGATCCCCATTTTATCGAAGATGATCGAAAGTTCGTTCATCAGGGCGATGTTCAGGTCACGCTGCGTGTTCTCGATGATCTTGGCCGCTTCCGCTACTTTGATATTCGACGCACGGTGAACACCTGCGTCAACCACCAGTTCGTAGGTTTTGGCAATTTCTTCCAGCGATTCCGCATCACAACCCGAAACCACCTTGATAACGGTGCGAATGGTGTGTTTTTTGTCGCCCGGGTTGATCCGTTCCGGCGAATAACCCAGCTTAAAATCTACGACATTTTTCAGCCCGGATAATTTTTCGATAATGGGCAGACAGTCTTCTTCGGTACAACCCGGATATACGGTTGACTCAAACACGACATAGTCGCCTTTTTTAATCACCTTACCAATCGTTTCCGACGCTTTTTTCACCGGTTTCAGGTCGGGCACATTGTGTTCATCAACCGGCGTGGGAACGGCAACGACAAAAAACTTTGCCTGGCGCAACACATCGAGTGACGTGGTAAACTCGATATCGCATCCGTCGAATGCTTTCTTATCCAGTTCATTACTCGGGTCGATGCCCTGGCGCATCATTTCGACCCGCTTTTCATTAATATCAAATCCGATAACGGACACTTTACGGGCAAATTCCAGGGCAATGGGAAGACCCACATAACCCAGTCCGATGACCGCCAGCTTTTCTTTTTTTTCGATCAGATCCTGGTACATTGATTTCAGTTTTAAAGTATAATCGTAGGGTGAATAAGAATAGTTAAATCCGGCACGAAGAACCCCTCTCCGCACAGAAAGCCCTAACGGCTTGTAAATTCCTTGGGCTTCCTTGCCCACTCTTCCTGTGGAAGCGTTTTGAAATAGTCGTAGGTTCTTCTCAGCCCTTCTGCCCTGGCCACTTTGGGTTCCCAATCGAGTATGGCCTTGGCCTTGGTGATGTCGGGCTGGCGTTGCTTGGGATCGTCGGCCGGCAGCGGCTGGTAACTGATCTTCACGTTTCCGCCGGTCAGTTTCAGCACTTCTTCGGCAAAATCTTTCAGCGAAATTTCGTCGGGGTTGCCAATGTTCACCGGCAGGTGATAGTCGCTGAGCAAAAGGCGGTAGATGCCTTCCACCAGATCATCGACATAGCAGAACGAGCGGGTTTGCGACCCGTCGCCAAAAACGGTGAGATCTTCGCCACGCAGGGCCTGCCCGATAAAAGCGGGCAGCGCTCGGCCGTCGTTGAGCCGCATGCGGGGCCCGTAGGTATTAAAAATGCGGATAATTCTTGTTTCGAGGCCATGGAAATTATGGTAGGCCATGGTGATACTTTCCATGTACCGTTTGGCTTCGTCGTACACACCGCGGGGACCAACCGGGTTCACATTTCCCCAATATTCCTCGGGCTGCGGGTGCACCTGCGGGTCGCCGTAAACTTCAGACGTTGAGGCAACCAGTATCCGTGCGCCTTTGGACCTGGCCAGCCCCAGGCAGTTGTGCGTGCCCATCGCACCCACTTTCAGGGTTTGAATGGGGATCTTCAGGTAATCGATCGGGCTTGCCGGTGACGCGAAATGCAGGATGTAATCAAGTTTTCCGGGAACATGGATAAACTTGGTGACATCGTGGTGATAAAACTCGAATTCTTTGAGCGGGAAGAGGTGCTCGATATTGCGCAGGTCACCGGTGATCAGGTTGTCCATGGCAATGACTTCGTACCCTTCTTTTATAAAACGATCGCAGAGATGGGAGCCCAGAAAGCCGGCCGCCCCTGTGATCAGGACGCGTTTTTTCATTTACACAAGTTTACGGGTTGGTTGACAAGCGGCCGGCCAATGCTTTCGTAGTGAAAGCCTTTTTTAGCCATCTGTTCCACATCAAAGACGTTTCGCCCATCAAACACCACGGGATCTTTCAGCGCTGCGGTTATCCTGTCGAAATCCGGCGTGCGGAACTCGTTCCATTCAGTGGCAACCACCAGGGCATCGGCGCCCCGCAGTGCATCGTAAGGCGAGTCGGCAAACGTGATCTTGTTGCCCAGCATCGCTTGTACGTTCTTCATGGCCTCGGGATCGTAAGCACTAACTGTAGCTCCTTCTGCGAGCAGGGCATGGATAATTTCCAGGGCTGGTGCTTCGCGAATGTCGTCCGTGTTGGGTTTGAAGGCAAGTCCCCACAAAGCAAAGCGCTTGCCAGTGAGGTCGCCATTGTAGTACCGCTTGATCTTGCTGACCAAATGCAATTTCTGCGCCTCGTTCACCTCGGTTACGGCATCAAGGATGCGAAACTGGTAACCCGCTTCTTTTGCCGAGTACACGAGGGCTTTAACGTCTTTGGGAAAACAAGAGCCACCATAGCCAATTCCGGGAAAGAGAAAACGCTTACCGATGCGCTCATCGGAGCCAATGCCACGACGAACCATGTCCACATCGGCACCCAACCGTTCGCAGAGTTGGGCAATCTCGTTCATAAAAGAGATCTTGACGGCAAGAAAGGAATTGGCCGCATACTTGGTCAGTTCCGCACTGCGTTCGTCCATAAAGATGATGGGATTGCCCTGGCGCACATACGGACCATACAGTTCGGTCAGCAGTTTCTGGGCCCGCTCGGACGTGGTGCCGATTACAATGCGATCGGGCTTCATGAAGTCTTCCACGGCCACGCCTTCCCGCAGGAACTCGGGGTTGGAGACAACGTCAAAAGCGCCATCGTAGTTTTTGCGGATGGCTGCGGCCACTTTTTCAGCCGTGCCTACCGGTACCGTGCTTTTGTCGATAATGACCCGGTAATCGGTCAGCAACGTGCCGATCTGCCCGGCAACGCCCAATACATATTTCAAATCGGCCGAACCATCCTCACCGGGAGGCGTGGGAAGGGCCAAAAAAATAATCTCACCATGTTCAATGCCCTCAGACAGTGACGTGGTAAAGGAAAGACGCTCTTCCTTGAGGTTGCGTTCAAAAAGTTTTTCCAGTCCCGGCTCATAAATCGGCATCGTGCCCTGGCGAAGCTTTTCCACTTTTCGTTCATCAATGTCCACACAACATACGTGGTTACCCGTTTCCGCCAGGCAAGTGCCTGTCACCAATCCCACGTAACCCGTGCCAACTACCGTGATTCTCATATTCGCTAGTATTGTTTGTTGATATAATTTACGACTTCAGTCGTGATCTGTTCAAGCTGCTCCTGTTCCATCTCCGTGTGCATCGGAAGGGAAATCACCCGCTCTGTTAACCAGTCGGTCACCGGCAGCGACGTTGCCGAAGAGCCGAAGCTCTCAAACATTTTTTGCCGGTGGGCCGGAACCGGGTAATAGATCATGGAAGGAATGTTGCGGGACGCAAGATAGTCATGCAGGCCATTCCTGTCAATACCGTCCAGCACCAGCGTGTATTGGTGAAAAACGTGCTTGCTGTACGGCGCACGGTAAGGCGTGGTGACGCCTGGCTGCCCCTGAAAAGCCTGGTCATAGGCATCGGCCAGCTTTCTCCGCGAATCAATATAGGCATCCAGGTGCTTTAGCTTCACTTCCAGCACGGCTGCCTGGATGGTATCGAGGCGGCTGTTGCAGCCGACAATGTCGTGATAATACCGTTTGCTCTGCCCGTGGTTGGCGATCATTTTAATCGTCTCGGCCAGGGCATCGTCGTTGGTCATCAGGGCGCCGCCGTCGCCATAGCCACCCAGGTTTTTGCTGGGGAAAAACGAGGTCGTGCCAATGGTGCCGATCGACCCGGTCTTCTTCACCGTTCCATCTGAAAAGATGTATTCGCTGCCGATCGCCTGCGCATTGTCTTCAATGACAGCCAAGCCGTGCGTGTCGGCAATCTTCATGATCTCCTCCATATTGGCAGCCTGCCCGTAGAGATGAACCGGCACAATGGCCCTGGTCCGGGGCGTAATGGCCGCTTCGATCGCTTTTGGATCGATGCAAAATGTTTTGGGATCCACATCCACGAAAACCGGTGTCAGCTTCAGCAGGGCGATCACTTCTGTGGTAGCTATATAAGTAAACGAAGGCGTGATGACCTCGTCGCCGGGTTGCAGGCCAAGTGCCATCATGGCAATCTGCAAAGCATCGGTACCGTTGGCGCAAGGCAACACGTGACGGGCACCATTATACGATGCAAGCGAAGCGGCAAACGAGTGTACTTGCGGACCGTTGATAAACGCACTGCTTTCCAGCACACTGATCACGGCAGCATCGATCTCCTCTTTGAGCTTTTGGTACTGCTGCTTTAGATCAACCATTTGAATGGGGCGCATTCTGATTTCCGATTAAGAGTTAAGAAGACTGACCGGGAATTCTTCTTCCCAGGAAGGAAAGACGACAGACCAAAACGATCCAAAGAACACCCATTTATCAGCGGTCGCAAAAATAGGGAAATATCAGTAAGGTCAGGGATGTTAGCTTTGCCCCGCTATGCGTCCAATGCTACTAGTATATGATGGTTTTATTCAACTCTACCGGCTGGCTGTAAAGCTGGCTGCGTACGGTAACAAAAAAGCTGCTGCCTGGATCGACGGGAGAAAAAAGGTGGCAGAGCAGCTTCAAAAAAACATTGCCCCAGCCGACGCAGTCATCTGGATGCATTGCTCTTCTGCCGGCGAATTCGAACAGGGCAAACCGGTGATCGAAGCACTGAAAGCAGCTTATCCGCAGAAAAAAATCCTGGTAACCTTCTTCTCTCCTTCCGGTTACGGGGCAGCCAGGAATTACCCCCACGCCGACATTCTTACCTACCTACCCCTGGATACAAAGAAAGAAGCAGAGCGTTTTTACCACCAGGTGCGGCCCTCGCTTGTCATTTTTGTCAAATACGAATTCTGGTATCATCACTTGGCCACAGCTGCTTTTCACCATGTCCCGATCCTGCTGATCAGCGCCGTGTTTCGCAAAGACCAGCTTTTTTTCCGGACGTATGGAGGGTTTTACCGGCAGATGCTTTTTTTGTTCCGCCACATTTTCGTGCAGGACAGCACCTCCCTCGATTTATTGCAGGCAAACGGCATTTCACACTGCAGCATCGGTGGTGATACCCGTTTTGACCGCGTGGTCAAAATCGCAAAAAGCGCTTCCGACATTCCACTGATCTCCGAATTTGCTGCCGGTAAAAAACTCCTTGTGGCCGGCAGCACCTGGCCCGGCGACGAAGACGTGCTGGCCCTCTACGTGCGGCAAAACAGGGATGTGAAACTGATTATCGTGCCGCATGAAATCAATGCCGGTCACATTTCGCAGGTACAGGCGCTCTTCGACGGTGCTCTTCTTTACTCCGCGCTGGAAAAAGGAACCGCCCGACTTTCTGCCCGCGACAATTCTCAAACGCTGATCATCGATTGCGTGGGCCTGCTCTCCCGCCTCTACCGCTATGCGACGATCACCTATGTTGGCGGCGGTTTTACCAAGGACGGCATTCACAACATACTGGAAGCGGCGGTCTGGGGAAAGCCGGTGCTCTTCGGACCCCATTTTGAAAAATACAGGGAGGGAAAAGAAATGATCGCGGCTGGCGGCGCCTTCAGCTTTGCTGATGCCGGTGGCTTCAAAAAAATTGCAGATGATTTGCTCACGGATGAGAACCACCTGCGAAAAACCGGTTTAGCGGCCAAACGTTATATTGACGAAAATACCGGGGCGACCGGCACCATCCTTGAATTTATTCAGGAAAAGCGCCTTCTCACCAACTGATAAAAGTGCTTGGCCGTTTCATTATCGTCATTCCAGCCCAGTTTCAACCGCAACTCCCGGCTCATCCAGTACTCGGCTTCGGAATAAATATTAAAGTTGTTGATGGTTTTGATGCTCCGCTCATAGGCAGCCTCATCGCCACGGAACAATTCGCGAACAAAAACAAAGCGGTCGTTGATGCCAATGCCCTTGCGCAAATCCTTGATGGGTGTTTCTTTCAGCACCTGTGCCACTTCTGTCTGCTCCCGCTTGAGGCGGTCGTTGAGTGACTCTTTCCTTTCGGCAATTTTTTCGTGTACTTCAGCGGTTGCCCCGTATTGCGACAGGGTGGGCACATCCATCGTTGATTCAAATGCGCTGTTGAAAAGCTGCTGCGCCGAATAAGTTGGCCGCGGCTCTTCCTTTGCTTTCTGCCTTGGCTCCTCGAACAAGCTTTCCTGGATCAGGGGCTTACGAAGCGAATATTCTCTCCCTTGCGAAACCGGTTCTTCGTGCTGGGATGAGGCCACTTCTTCCTCCTCCGGCTCTTCGGATACCAGGTCCAACACATAAATTTCTTTTTCTATTTCTTTTTCCACAACGGGGGCCTGGGCCACTTTTGGCTGCTCAACCGGCACGGTCACCACGGCTTCGGCCATTGCAACCACCGTGTTGAACGGAAGGGTAACCGCGACTTTTTTGGTTCCGACTGTTTCCTGGCTGTTTTGCAATTGCAACAATTCCTGCTGCAACAATTGCACGGTAAACAGGAGATGAGAGGGAGAAGCGCCTTGTGTTTTTTGTTGGGACAATTTATCGATGAGCGTGTGTATTCTTTCCATGATTATGGTACTTTCGTTTTTTTCAAACAGGATATTACGGTAACGTAAGGTAGGGCCTAAAATTATTAAGTGTTTGTAAAAAAACGACTGCTAAGCCAAAATAATAGTTATTCACATGTTTATTGAACCACTCTATGGAGAAAAGCGGGGCTGGATTGAAGTGATTTGCGGTTCCATGTTTTCCGGGAAAACTGAAGAATTGATCCGTCGCCTGAAAAGGGCCAAAATAGCCAACCTGAAAGTCGAGATTTTCAAACCTGCCATCGATGTGCGCTACGATGAAATCAAGATTGTGTCGCACGATGAGAACGAAATTCACTCCACGCCGATCGACAACTCGCAAACCATCCTGCTGATGGCACAGGGCGTGGATGTGGTCGGTATTGACGAAGCGCAATTTTTTGATGACGAAATTTCCAACGTGTGCGATCAGCTCGCCCTGCGCGGCGTGCGGGTGATTGTTGCCGGGCTGGACATGGATTTTATGGCAAAGCCTTTTGGGCAAATGCCTTTTTTGATGGCCAAGGCCGATTATGTCACCAAGCTGCATGCGATTTGCGTGAAATGCGGCAACATTGCCAATTACTCCTACCGAATCATTCCCAACGAGGAGCAGGTGATGCTGGGCGCCAAAAATGCCTACGAGCCGCGGTGCCGGGTTTGCTATACGCTGGATGGGGCGATTGAATAAACGACGATGAAACAAATTCTCACCTTGTTCAAAAAAGACCTGTTGCTCGAAATCCGGCAGCAGTATGCATTTTATGGTGTGCTCCTGTACATCGGCGCCACCATCTTCGTGCTTTACATGGCGATTGAGAGCCCGGACAACCGGACCTGGATCGGCCTTTTCTGGATCATCCAGCTGTTCATCTCCATCAATGCGGTAGCCAAAAGCTTTTTGCAGGAAAGCCGTAGCCGCATGCTTTACTATCACTCCATCTCTTCGCCGCAGCATTTTGTACTGGCCAAGCTGCTTTTCAACTCGGTGCTGATGCTGGTGATGAGCCTTTTGAGCATGGTGGTTTTTTCGCTGTTTCTTTCCTACCCTGTGCAAAAAACGGCGGCTTTTATCGGGATCGTGTTTTTGGGTGGGTGGAGCATGAGTCTCGTGTTTACGTTTTTGGCGGCCATTGCAGCCAAGGCGCAGCAGAATGCAGCCATCATGGCCATCCTCGGTTTCCCGATCATCATTCCGCAATTACTGGTGCTGATGAAAGTATCGTCTTCGGTCTTTGCTGCCGGCGAACCGATTTCCGTCGCCAGCGTTTTAATCCTGGTTGCCTTTGACGTCATGGTGATCCTGCTCTCGCTCATTCTCTTCCCTTTTCTCTGGAAAGATTAATGCTGGCACACATATGCTGTCGTGAATGGTTAGCATGCGGCTTAGTTATTCATGTTTCCTACTGGCTACTCCACGCACAAAGACCTGGCTGTTTTGTTGTCGAAAACCAAGTCATCCCTTTCGCTTTTTTAACTGGAAGGCCCGCGAAATATTAAAGCCAAACTGGATGTCACCCCGTCCCCAGTCGTTGGTCGTTTCCGTCAGGAACACCCGCTCGTTCATCCCAATTGCATTGGTAAAATGCAGCTGGAAAACGTGGCCGCCGGTCTCGATATCAAAGCCGATCGAAAGCGGGTTGTGGACGTTCCGTGCGCTGTTCTGGTTGAACACGGCATAATAATCCACGTTCAGCGAAACACGTTTGCTCAATTTGATCCGGCCGCCAAAGCCTGTGGCGAACAGGTCGTTCGGATCGGCTTGTGTCTCCACATAATTACGGTGCAACAAAGTCGGAGAAAGCTGCAGCGTAAGCCTTTCCGTAAACTTTCTCCCCAGGATCAATTGCCCGTAATACGCAAGACGGGATGTAAACTGGTGCGGTGCGGTTGCACTGTAAAGGCCAGTTTGAATGGTTGTGCCCACAACGCCCAGCAGCGAGAAGGGCGTGGCGCCCGGACCAGTCGACTGTTGAACGGGACGATACTTGATGAAGCCATCGATTTCTTTTTTGTACGAGCTGCGGCCGACACCGATGGAAAGAGCGTTGGACAGGCCATAATCCAGTCCCAGCCGGATACTGGCATGATCAAGACCGAAGAATTCGCCGGCACCGGAGTTGACATTGCCAAATCGGTGCAGCACCCGGAAGTCGAGCACCCCCGGCTGCAGCATTTCCATGCTTTGCGACATGATGACGCGGCTTGACTTAAACGCATTGTACACCTTTTCTTTTTTCGGAGTGGTGTCGACAACTCCTTTGAGCAGGTCTTCGTTCTGCCCCGCGGCCCGATAGGACATGAGGAGGACGACTGCTCCGAAAAGCAGGCTGGCAGGTTTGACTATCATATAAACTGGTTAACCTTTCAGTGGGTCGAGCTTCGTTTCCACGGTGATGCGGATGCTGTTGGAAACTTTTTCTTTTACAGCCGACGGGATCGAGATGCGAAAATCGGACAGCAACACATTGAATGCGGAAGACGCTTCAATTTTGCCGCCGTTTACTTTAATGGTTCCGGGCACGTCTACATCTTTGGTCACATTGTGCAGGGTCAGCTTGCCTTTTACGTTCACGGTGTAGGTCCCTTCTTTGGCGTAATTCACTGCGGCGTTGTTGGCGATAACGCCTTTGAAAACCGCGTCGGGATATTTATCGCTTTCTACGTAGTTTTCGTTGAAGTGCTGTTGCATCAGCGCCTTTTCAAATTCAAAACTTTTCATCTGCACGCTGAACTGCAGGGCGCCGGATTTTGTATCCAGCACGGCGGTAACCGTTTTGTTTTTTCCTTCGATGTCCTCCATGGGAGCTTTGGAGGTAAAATTGATTTTACCGGTCTTGGTAAAATAACGGTCCTGGGCACCGGCTACTGTTACAAAGAGTACGAAACCGAAAAAAAGAACAAACTTCTTCCTGAACATCATTGTCATTTTTTTGATAGGGCTTATTGTTTTGATTTTACGCCGGCCGACCGCAACTGGACGGTCGTGCCCAGGCTGGCCAACAGGTCGGTTGGATCACTGCTGCTTTTTGCATAGCCGCTACAGATGCCCTGCATGACGGCCACACTGCCAATCTTCAGACTTTCGTAATCCTTCATGTGCCGGCGGTCAAGTCCGATCACGACTTCCGAAGGCGACGTTTCGTCCCCCAGCACCACTGCACCGGACGTATCCACACGTTTGACCACACCTGTTACTTCCACTACTTTGTCAATGTATTGCCTGCGTGCAGCGGCCGTATCCTGTTCAAAAGCGGCAAGCAGGTCTTTGGCCTGCACCGCCGCGTGTGGTTTGTCCTGCACAATGTCGGGTGTCTGTTTAAAATAAAAATAGGCGCCGACCAGGCCTACAACCAGGACAAATGCGATGATGCCGAGTAAAATTCTTCGCTTCATAATGTGTCACTAAAGATAAATCATCGTTTTTGGGCCTACCACCTCCTTCTACTGTCTTTAACCTTTTTATATCACAATTGACGGCCTTGCCTCCCGTCATTCCGGACATTCAGTCTCACATGAGTAAACAAAAACAGCGGTTCTGTAACCGCTGTTTTCAAAATAAAAATCAATTCCTTATTTCACATTGGAACCATTTTTCGCCAGGCTGTCCGGGTTTACGAGGATCAGTTTTCCGTCCGGCTCTTCGGCCGTCAGGATCATGCCCTGGCTTTCGATTCCCCGCATCTTGCGGGGCGCCAGGTTGGCCACCACGATCACCTGCTTGTTCAGCAATTCTTCGGGAGTAAAGTGCTGTGCAATGCCAGACACGATGGTTCTTTTTTCAAAACCAAGGTCTACCTCCAGCTTTAAAAGCTTATCGGCTTTTTGCACTTTTTCTGCAGTAAGGATGGTCCCGATCCGTAGGTCAAGCCTGTCAAAATCGTCGTAAACAATTTCGGCTTTCACGTTTGCAGGCTGCGGCGTGTCGACCATTGACGTTTGCTCCTTGCTGACTGCTGCTGGCTCATTGCCATTTGCCTTCTCCTGTTCCATTTTCGATTTCTCCAATCCTGCTTTTAATTTATCTACCTGGTACTGTACTTCGGCATCTTCGATCTTGCGGAACAGCAGTTCCGGTGCCCGGAGAGAATACCCTACACTCAGCAGCTTCAGCGAACCCGCGTTGTCCCACTCCAGCATTTTGTCAACGACCTTCATCATGTGACACATTTTCTTTGCCGTGTTGGGTAGGAAGGGATTGATGAAGATGGCAAGGTTTGCGCAAAGCTGCAGGCAAACATGCAGGCAGTTGTCGATCTGGGCCTGCGCCTCTGCCGTCACCGCGCCTTCGCTGTTGGTTTGCTTCGCCTTGATCCAGGGCTCTTTTTCCTGCATGTACTTGTTGCCTTTGCGGGCAAGGTCAATTACATTGAACAGGGCATCTCGAAACTTGTATTCTTCCAGCAGGTTTTCAATCCCCCCTTTCGACTTTTTGATTTCCTCGATCAACTCATTGTCTTTCGCATCGGCAATGTCGTTGTGAAACCTTGGCACTTTACCACCGGCCAGTTTGTGCATCAGCACGAACGTGCGGTTGAAGAAATTGGCAAACACGGCCACAAGCTCGCCGTTCACCGCATCCTGGAATCCTTTCCATGTAAACTCACTGTCCTTCGTTTCGGGAAGAATCGTGGCCAGATAATAGCGCAGGGAATCGGCCAGCTGCGGCCCGCCGTTTTCCTTTTTGATGAAATCGTCGATATAATCCTGCATGTCCAGCTTCCAGTTACGGCTGGTGCTCATCTTGTCGCCCTCGAGGTTCATGAACTCGTTGGCGGGCACGTTATCGGGAACAATAAAATCATGCAGCCTGAGCATCACCGGGAAAATGATGCAGTGGAAAACGATGTTATCCTTTCCAATAAAATGAACCAGCTTGGTGTCTTTGTCCAGCCAGTACGGCTCCCAGTCCTTGCCGGTATTCTTTGCCCACTGCTTGGTGGCGGAGATATAGCCGATCGGCGCATCAAACCACACATACAGCACCTTGCCTTCCGCATCGGGCAGGGGCACTTTGACCCCCCAGTCCAGGTCTCTTGTCACGGCTCTTGGCTGCAGACCGGCGTCGATCCAGCTTTTGCACTGGCCCAGCACATTTGTCTTCCAGTCAGCCTGGTGCTCATTGAGAATCCAATTGCGCAGCCAGTCTTCGTGTTTGTTCAACGGCAGGTACCAGTGTTTTGTTGCTTTTTTCACCGGCGGTTTGCCACTCAGCGTGCTCACCGGGTCAATCAAGTCATCGGGACTTAACGACGTACCGCATTTTTCGCACTGGTCGCCATAGGCCCCCGTAAAACCGCAATTGGGGCAGGTGCCTTTGATATAGCGGTCGGCCAAAAAGGTTTGCGCTTCTTCGTCGTAATACTGCTCGCTCTCTTTGACTTCCAGTTCGCCCCGGTCGTTCAGGTAAGTAAAAAATTCCTGCGTGGTTTCGTGGTGTACCGGGTTCGACGTGCGGTCATAAATGTCAAACGAAATCGAAAGATCATCGAAATTTTGCTTCATGATGCCGTGGTACTTGTCAATGATCGCCTGTGGAGTCGTGCCTTCCTTCATGGCCTGGATGGGAATGGCCGTTCCGTGTTCGTCGCTGCCGCAAACAAACACCACATCTCTTTTTTGTGCCCGCAGGTAGCGCACATAAATATCGGCCGGTATGTAGGCACCGGCAAGGTGGCCAATGTGCTTTAAGCCGTTGGCATAAGGCAAGGCCGATGTAATCAAATATCGTTTAGGCGTTGTCGTCATGACTGTTGGTTCATTTCGGATTTACGAATTACGTTTCTTTGTTATAGTGATGCCGCGCAGCGGAGAACTGAGTGATTACGGGAACTTGCTCCGATCAATCTGTTTCAAATCCTGCCAATCCGCCGCGCAAAAATACCGCAAACCACGCAACCGCTTTTGAATTGGGCGCACAAACATTAATTTGTGGCCAGATTACCGGTTTATGAAATTCCCACCTTACCTGAAAAAAGGAGACACGATCGGCATAGTGGCGCCGGCCGGCTTTATGCCGATCGAAAAAATGCAGGCCTGCATCGAAACACTGGATAGCTGGGGCTACACGGTGGAACTTGGCGCAACCACCCACAGCGGCGCCGCCAATTATTTTTCCGGAACGGACGAGGAACGCCTTGCGGATCTTCAACAAATGCTGGACAACAAGAAGATCAGTGCCATCCTGTGTGCCCGCGGCGGTTACGGTGTAAGCCGGATCATTGACCGGTTGAATTTTAAAAAATTCAAAAAGCACCCGAAGTGGCTCATTGGCTTTAGTGACATTACGGTATTGCTCTCGCACCTGCAGGCCAGGTATAAAATTGCATCCCTGCATGCACCGATGGCGGCGGCGTTTAACGAAGGGGAATTCAACAATCCCTATGTGCGGTCCTTGCGCCAGGCACTGGAAGGCGAGAAAGCAAATTACGAATGCAATGGTGACCCTTATAATCAAAAAGGTTCGGCAAGAGGTGAACTGGTCGGCGGTAACCTGGCCCTGCTGGCACACCTTGTTGGGAG
The DNA here is from genome assembly GCF_003628535.1 of Flavisolibacter nicotianae. GTDB lineage: Bacteria > Bacteroidota > Bacteroidia > Chitinophagales > Chitinophagaceae > Flavisolibacter > Flavisolibacter nicotianae. Next base: position 279,928 of record NZ_RBCI01000003.1, on the reverse strand, counting down.
CTCCTCTGAAGTAAAAACAAAGAACAGGATTCTTTTCCTTGAAGATGTCGGCGAGTATCTCTACAACGTCGACCGGATGCTGCTTCAGCTAAAACGGGCCGGCAAGCTGGATAAACTGGCGGGACTGATCATCGGTGGTTTTACCGAGAACAAAGACACTGAACGACCTTTTGGGAAAGAAGTGCACGAGATCATTCACGAACATGTCAAAGACTATACGTATCCAATTTGTTTTGGCTTCCCCGTTGGCCACCAGAAAGAAAATTACGCCTTAAAAATCGGCGGCCGTTACCAGCTTTCGGTTGATGAAACGACTGTCGCACTGACAGAGTTATAGGAAGCCGGGTTAAAATAAAAGTCAAAATTCAAAAAGGAAGACGGTTTCCTTTTTGAATTTTGACTTTTGAATTTTTAGCGAGACTAGAACCGTGCAAAATAGCCACGCAGGCGGCTCGACAGGTCCAGCTGGATCTGCCGGTACAGTTCATTCATGATTTCTTCTTCCCGTGGCGGGTTGTTATTGGTGTTGCGGTTCAATTGCGAACGGTCATTGTCGCTCAGTGCTCTTTCGTCGCCTGTATACGTGGCAAACTCAGTTTGCCAGCGGTGCTGGCCGGTAAACCGGTCGTTCCACAAAATTCGTCCACGTGTGTCCCGGATGGTCAGATAGAGTTCACCTTCCGAAACCAGTGTGCGGCGGGTGTTGGTGATCCGGGCACGAACGGTTGCATATTCTTTCACGACCGAATCGGCTTTGTATACCGTTTCCTTTGCCACCACCTGCTTGCTCACTTCGCGGGAGCTTTGTTCGTCGTACGGCTGTCCAATGCGAATGCGCCCCAGGTTCATTTCCAGGACCTGGTCGGGTTCGAAATTTTTGCCATGCATGTCCCACTCGGAATAAAAGCGCACAAAATTATCATTGATGTTGTAGGCAAGCGTCCGCATCACCTCGTTCTGGAACTGTTGCAACTGGTAGTTGGTGTGATAACTGTAGCCGCCATAATTCTGGATGGGCACCACCAGGATCTTTGTCACCGCGAGGTCGTAAGCCTGGTCGCGTTTTTGTTTGACGTCGGTTGTGTTGCGATAGCGGTAGGCACGGTTGTATTCGTTGTAGGCTTCCCGGTACGCCTGCTTGGTCCGTTGTTCCATCCATTTGTCGGCATTGGCCAGGTGAACATCGGCCGCCTTGCCCCGGTACGTTTGTACATAATCGCCATAGTTGGTCGGGCGGATAAAGCCCGCAGCAGCAGGTGACTGTTGAATGGTTTCATAAAGATCCTGCAGGCGGTCGTATTCGCGAAGAATGGCTTCGTAGCGACTTTCTTCGTTGCCGGCAGACAGGTTTCGGATGCTTGCTTCCGATTGATTGACGGCGTAGGAATAGGCACTTTTCACAAGCTCCCGTGTGTCTGCATCGGAAGGGTCTTTCTGCAGCTTTTTGATGCCCAGTTCAATGGCGTCGGCATAGTCGCCTTTGTTATAGGCCTTGCTGGCGGTTTTACACCCGATAAAAAAAAGGGAAGCAGAAAGAAGAAGAGGGTAGAATTTAGTCATGGTCTAGGTTTTTCTTATTAAAAGCAAAAGAATGCCCAAAGGTTACAACGAAAATGTTATTTCAGAGTCCGTTAACAGCCTCTTTTCACCGCCTTCGCGGCTGGGAAAAATGAATCGGTTGTACGTGCTGAAAACGAACGGTGCGAAATGTACGGCTAATTACTTTCTTTTCATACAGCAACCGGTAAAGATGTTTCGCAACAGCCTTTAAAGAAAAATTGCATGAATTGAACAGGCAGGATTTTCAAAGATTAAAAATGAAACGGTGCTGAATAGAATTCCCGGATGTACACGAGTGCGACGCAACGGAAGCCACGCCGGAGCGGTGCAGCCGGGTACATTAAAAACATAAAGCCCACTCGGTTCGAATGGGCTTTATCCTGTTCGGTTCACCGGTTATTTCCCGGGCTTAACCTGGAGAAGTTCGACTTCAAAAACCAGTGTGGCACCACCTGGAATGGGACCATTTCCATTCAGTCCATAACCCAGTTCGTAAGGAATGTAAAATTTGTATTTGGAACCAACCGGCATCAGTTGCAAACCTTCGGTCCAGCCGCGGATCACGCCATTCAGTGCAAACTCAATCGGCTTTCCTCTTTTGTACGAGTTGTCGAATTCTGTTCCGTTGAGTAAAGTACCGGCATAATTCACTTCCACCGTATCGGTTGCCTTTGGCCTGACGCCACTTCCTGCTTTCAACACTTCGTATTGAAGACCCGACGCGGTGGTTTTCACACCAGCCTTGTTTTTGTTGCCGGCCAAAAACCGTTTGCCTTCCTCAATTGTTGTGCGCAGCAACGGGTTGGCAAAATACATGATGCATTCGTTGGCTTGCTGTTCGCTAAAAAGGGGTGTGCGGTTGGCCTGCACATCATTGATGGCTTTGGCGATGAGCGACGAGTTGAGGTTTTTAAAGCCTTGCTGTTTGTAAAAATTGGCCACACTAAGACCAAGAGCATACGAAGCCGAATCGGTGAGATTCTTCAATGGCCGGGCAGCAGTGGTGCCGGTGCTTTTACGGGCTACAGGCTTGCGTTTCTGTGCCTGTGCCGATACCGCGAAAAGAACCAGGGCGGCAACAACGAGTTTTTTCATGCGTTTCTGATTAAGGCAGCAAAAATAGGCGGTTCGGTTGTAAAGCATCCTTTAATTTCGGCCATGCTTCAGGCCCCGGTACAACTTTACAAAAACGCTTACACAGGCATCCCGCGGCCGGCGTGGTGGCTGGCGCTGGTGATGTTTGTCAACCGTAGCGGCACCATGGTCATCCCCTTTCTCACCGTTTACCTCACCCACGAAGGTTACTCGCTGCGGGAGGCCGGCTACGTGATGGGTGCTTTTGGCCTCGGATCGATTGTGGGCGGCTACCTAGGCGGCCGTTTAACAGACCGTTTCGGTTCGTTTTACATCCAGTTCTTCAGCCTTTTTATCAACGGCATTTTCTTTATCGTGCTGGGGCAAATGCATTCGCTGTGGCAATATGCGCTTTGCATTTTTCTGCTAAGCTCCCTGGGCGAAGCGTTTCGTCCGGCCAACGCGGCGGCGATTGCCGCTTACAGCAACGACAGCAACCGCATTCGCTGCTACTCCCTGAACCGGCTGGCGATTAATCTTGGCTGGTCGATCGGTCCTGCCGTAGGCGGCGTGCTGGCCAGCATCAGTTACAGCTACCTTTTCTGGGCCGACGGATTAACCTGCATGGCGGCTTCCTTCCTGTTGTTTGCAGGCCTCTCCCCTTCCAAACAACCGAAACCGGAAAAAGCAAAGTCCCGGAAGAACGAGTCGACGACAACAGCCTACAAAGACAAACCGTTTTTACAGGGCATGTTTTACCTGTTTTTAGTGGGTCTTGTTTTTTTCCAGTTATTCAGCGTATTGCCGGCCTACTACAAAACGGAATTAAACCTGAACGAAGCCACGATCGGGTGGATTTTAGCGATGAATGGTCTGCTGATTGCAGCAATCGAAATGGTGCTGGTGTACAAGCTGGAAAACCGCCGCTCTTCGCTGTTGTACATTATGACCGGTTCGCTGTTGATGGGGGCCGCCTTCCTGGCCCTGGGTGCGGGAAAAACGACAACGATTGCCGTGGCCAGCATGATCATCGTCACCTTTGGTGAAATGTTTCTTTTTCCCTTCCTGAACAATTTTTGGGTCAAGCGCAGCACCGAAAGCAACCGCGGGCAGTATGCGGCACTCTACACCATGTCGTTTGCAGCGGCCACCGTGCTGGCGCCAACGCTGGCAACACAACTGGCGGCCTGGCTTGGCTTTTCCATCCTGTGGGTGGTTGATTTTTTTCTCTGCACATTTGCAGCCGTTGGTTTTTATTTTTTGAAAAGAAGTTTGGCATGAAAGAGTTCAGCAGAATTATCCAGATCCGTTGGTCGGACTTAGATCCGAATTTTCATTTGCGTCATTCGGTTTATTACGATTGGGGTGCTTATTGTCGCGTGGAATTTTTAAATGAACATGGCCTGACGGCCGACGTGATGATGCAGTTGAAATTCGGCCCGATCCTCTTCCGGGAAGAATGCATTTTCCGAAGAGAGATCAAGAGCGGCGATGAAGTAACGATCAACCTGCAGGTGACGAAAGCACGGAAGGACTTTTCCCGCTGGAGCATCCGCCACCAGATCCTGAAAAACGACAACGTGCTTTGCGCCGAGCTGACTGTCGACGGAGCCTGGATGAATTTGGTGCAGCGCAAGCTGATGTCGCCGCCGGAGAAAGTACACGAGGTGTTTGAAGAAATGCCGAAGGCGGAGGGATTTGAATGGCAGTAGGCAGGATAGCGAGCAGGGAGAAGTGAGTAGCAAGTAGCCGCTTTGTGCGAGTTGTTTTTGGAGTTATAAACCTCCTGAATGTGCAGGAAGTTTTTGTTGGACGTGATTTGTGCACGGCAGCCACCGTTGCACGAATACCATTTTACAGGCCGTTTTTCGTCAACCCAAGTTGCTTACGCATGTCAAGCGTAAAGCTAAACTGCTCTTCCACTGGAATGGGTTTTCTGGAAACCTTGTTGATGTCTTTCCCTTCTTTTGTCCATAAGAACGGAAAGAAGTTATAAACCATGTTGCCGTTCAGATTTGCCACTTCCGTTTTCCAGTCGTTCCACCGAAGCTCCTTGTAAAAGTCGGCTAGGTCTCCATTAAAACAGAAGTTCAGGAACGCCGAATAGGTCAAATCAAGCGGCTCCCACTCAATGGTGTCTGGTGACAAATAATAAACCTTGCCGGCATCACTTCCAAAGGCGCCGCCATTAATGGCAAAGAAACCGCCGGCAGCATCGTCCGCTACTAAAAGAAATGATGGTTGCTTGCCAAATTCTTTGAAAGATTTGCCTTTGTTCCATTCGGGGAGTGTCCGATTGAGTTTTCGGCTTCCCGAACCCAAAACGCGAATCCAGCCACCGTCAATAAGCAAGCCGCCGGTAGAATAGATGATGGCCCCCATAGGTGACCGTGTGGTCACTTGCGTTTTATACAAGGCATCTTTTGCTTTTGCCGTGTCGCAGGGAAGCACTTCCACGTTATTCTTTGCATTGCGAATCCACTCCTGAACCAGTGTCCAACCAGGATCTGTTTTATTAATTAACTGGTCAAGCGGTCGCATTTTATTTTGAGAAAACGTTGCCAATGTAAAAAAGGAAAAGGCAAAAGCAGTTAGAACTTTTCGCATAAAGGTCTAAGATAGTTTGTAACAGTTAACAACTTTGTGAAGGTAGGGAATCAATATTGCCTTGCTTCACTCTCCTGTTGTTGCAGTTCATTAAGATATGTTGTTGAAGTCATAGTCGTCAACCTGGGTTTCCAAGCGGATGTTGCAGGCAAATTGTCCGTTATTTTCAACCAGAGCCTCCAACTTAAAGAAAGTGGATAACGTGACGTGGAAATTTGATTTGATCATTGGACAGGATACTCCTTTTGCAGTTCTTCCATAAGCTCTCTTTGTGGTTTTTCTACCATCTGTGGCAGTAAAAGCTTCACCATACCATCATTGCCGCGTTTTTGCTTGCCTACATACAGCCTGTATTCATTCAGTGTTTCTTTGTACGAAGGAAGCAGTTTGAATTGCAAGGTTGAGTCGGGTCGCTGGATCACTTTTTTTAAATCAGCCGGTGCCGCTTTGCTAAACAGTGATGCAAGCATATCTGCATCAAATATTTTTGCGGACAAAGAATATGGAGGGGACAGTTGCCGGAATTCGTTTTCAATCTCTGCATACGCATTACAATTATTGTAATACTGTGTAATACGATTGATCAACGGCAGACTGAAATACCGCAGGCTTCCTGAATTGCGAAGTTGTTGAACAGTGATGTCTGAAGGCCTGAATGCACGATCTGGGATCACTAAAACACAGCTTAAATAATAAGCTTCCGGCACGTGTGTTTCAATTTCGGAGGCGCTTGTTACCGTCATTAAGCTATCAAGTTTTTTGCTTCGCCAGTTTTTAAGATCAAGCAGTTCCTTTACTGCTTCTACATCCTTCTTTAAATCATTATAAAGTGACTGCGCATATTCTTTTGCTCTTCGCTGTTCAACGGAATGCTCCCGAAGATTTTCAAATAGAAACCCCAGGATCACGGCAAGAAAAACCATCAGAAATTCAAAAAAATAATCCATCCATCTCTTTTCGTGATGCACGTGTATCGGCTGATGAACTTCCGAAACTTTAGGGGCGTTTGCGTTTGACGCAAATACAGGTGCCGACTTTTGGAGTTTGGCCTCAGCCACCCGAGGAACAAAAGGGGAAGGGGCAGATGTTTTTTTATATTCCCTACCGGCAGAAGATGTGCGTGGTTTATTTTGCTCCTTAGACATGTGTTAAAGAACAAAGCTTTGTCACTGAAAATTACCAAATATTTCGATGTGAATTGAACCACCTGCATCAGTTGCAATACAATAACCTCTTCTTCCAGGCATCGTTAAAAACCGACGGTAAACAGTGTAGGAAACCCTCTGAATCAAGCCGCTTCGAAACCTCACAGCATTTTCACTCGTTCCGGGTTGGTGTTGACAAAGGTGCTTAGCAGCATGCGGATGGTGCTGTTGTCTTTATACGGCGTGATGTATTCTTCAATCGCTTTTTGCGTGATGGTCTCAAAGTTTTTTGGCAGGTAGCCCATCCCAAAAAAATTGCCCTGCACCACCATGATGCAGGAAACCTCGTCATCCGTCAGGCCTTTGTCCAGCACCACGTACGAAGGTCGCATGGTCAGCGACGCAATGGCCTGAAGCACCCGTTCGTTGTAGGCGGCCGGCGCTTCTTTTTTTTCGCAGGCACCATGGCAGTACTCTTCAGCAATGCCCACACACTGGTCGGTACTGGTTTGCAAAAAACAAAGCTTGGGACAAAGCGAAAACTCCTTTAGCAGTTTGCGCATCACGCCATGGCCGTCCACCTTGTAATGAAAGGTGTAAATGGGTGCAGAATTCTTCCGCTTCTTTTCGATCGCCAGCCGCATGTACCCGTTCTGGTCTTCGTACACAAAAATGCCGAAGACCTCCTCGGGTTTTTTCTGCGACACATTGAATTCGGGCCACAGGCGCTTGATCTCCGTGCTTTCCAGGATGGCGGCCATCAGTTCCGTTGCCGTTTGCTGAAACGAAATGCCGTGCATATTGCGCACAAAATTCTGCTTTTGCCGGCCATCGGAATTATTGCAGAAATGCGAGTTCACCCGCTGGCGAATGTTCTTGGCCTTGCCCACGTAAATCACCTTTCCTTTCTGGTCGTGGAAATAGTAAATGCCAGGAGTGGTAGGAAGGGCCTCGAAATGTGCTTTGGGCACATTCGGCGGAAGGATCGCTTCTTTCGAGTTGCGGTTGAGGCTTGTTTCAATGGCGCCTTTTGCATCGTTCTCGAGCAGCATTTTGAACAGTACGACCGTGGCTTCGGCGTCGCCGCCGGCCCGGTGCCGGTTCTCGATCCGGATGTCCAATGACTGGCAAAGATTGCCTAAGCTGTAAGAAGGAAAGCCCGGAAAGATCTGCCGCGAGAGCCGGACCGTGCAAAGCTTTTTGGCGGTGAAGGTATAGCCGTAATAATCCAGGTTGCTTTTGACAAACGAGTAATCGAAGTTGACATTGTGGGCAACAAAAATGTTCCCCTGCAGGATCGTAAACACCTTCTCCGCGATTTCCTCAAAGGCAGGAGCATCCACCACCATTTCGTTGGTAATGCCGGTAAAGGCCTGGATATAGCGGGGAATGGTCTGGCCGGGGTTGACAAGACTTTCAAACGTTTCAATCACCTTCTCGCCATCAAATACCTGGATGGAGATTTCAATGATCCCGTTGGCCGAGGCATAGCCACCCGTTGTTTCAATGTCTACGATCGCGTACATCCGGAAAAGTTCACAAGTTTACAGGTTCACAAGTTCACGAGTTGAGTGTTCCCATCAGCTTGCATTAACTTGCGAACTCCTGAACACGCGAACTTGTGAACTCCCGTTTGGGGTTGTCGAAGTTCTAATAAATTTAGCAATGCAGCAATCCTTTGACAAATATTTAATGTTCCGTAACCGGCTGGAAAAAGTGTTCCGCCATCTCAGCAAACAGGCGAGGCGCCAAGGCATTTCCTGCTACCGCGTTTACGACCACGACCTGCCCGAATTCCCTTTCATAATTGAAAACTACGACGGGCGGCTTTATGTGTCGGAGTACCAGCGCCGGCATGGCTTTTCGGACGAAGAACACGAACGGTGGATGGACGAATGCCTGCTCGTCATGAGCAGCGTAACGGGCATTGCAAAGGATGCCATTTTTATAAAGCTCCGACAACGGAAAGATCACCGCGAAAGCCAGTACGAAAAGATTGCCGCCGAAAAAAATGAATTCGTCGTGGAAGAAGGCGGGCTGAAATTTATCGTCAACCTGAGTGACTACCTCGATACCGGGCTTTTTCTCGACCACCGCCTGACCCGGCAGATGGTGCGGGATGAAGCGAGAGACAAGCGCCTGCTCAACCTTTTTTGTTACACCGGTTCGTTCTCCGTATACGGCATGGCCGGCGGTGCTTCGGAAGTGGTGTCGGTTGACCTGTCCAAAACTTACCTTTCATGGGCCGAACGAAACATGCAACTGAATTTTCCCGGCACCGCAGCGCACCGGGTGGTGCATGCCGATGTTCTGCAGTACATAAAGGACTTACCGGCCGGCCGTTTCGACCTGATTGTCATGGACCCGCCAACCTTCAGCAACAGCAAGCGCATGGCAGGTGTACTGGATATCCAGCGTGATCATGTATCGCTCATCAACGATTGCCTGACGGCGCTGACAACCGGCGGTCAGCTTTTTTTCAGCACCAATTACACAAAGTTTCAACTGGATGAAAAGGGCATTCTGTCTTCTTCCATAAAAGACATCACCAAGGCCACCACGCCCTTCGACTTTACCGGCAAGTTGAAGCGGCAGTGCTTCCGGATTCAAAAGATCTGAATCACCGGACAAAAAGTCCGCTTGCCTGGATTGCCTTTACCCAACCTTCGGCGTTCCCTGATCGGGGCAACTTCCTGCTGCCCATCACCTTTCCTTCCCCGCTTTCGCAGCCTGGTCAGGCATTTAATGGCATCGCCTGCTGGTACTGGTTTGTAACACCTGGCCTGTAGCATAACGTATAAATATTTTTTATATTTAAAGAACCGAACCAGTATCGGTGTTTGAACCACGTCCGATTTACCCACGCCACTTTTTCAAATAAAAAAACTTACACACATGAAAAAATTAGCGACTCTCGGCGTCATCACCACCCTGTTCTTCAGCAGTTGCGTCAAGGAAATCCAAACCGCTCCGTCTTCTGCCGAGGCGGCGCCAGACCTGACCGACCAATTGACCCGGCCACAAACAGACCAGCAATATGTTCCCAATGAGTTGCTGGTGAAATTCAAATCGAGAACTTCTGTCAGCGGACGCAGTGATGCCCTGGCAAAAATCGGTGGTACTATTAAAGAAAACATTACCACGGATGCCATGAAAACGGCCGGCGATGAAGAAGGTTTTTTTGTCATCAGCACCGCGATGGACCCGAGGGACGCCGTGGCTAAAATGAAAGGCAACAAGGATGTGGTCTATGCCGAACCAAACTGGATCTACACCTTCGGCGCTACTGCCAATGACACCTATTATAGCAGCGGGCAGTTATGGGGGATGTACGGGCCCGGCACGACACCGGCCAACCAGTATGGCAGCAATGCGGCGGCCGCCTGGTCCGCCGGCTATACCGGTTCCGCTTCCGTTTATGTTGGCATCATTGACGAAGGCATCCAGTTTACCCACCCCGATCTCAGCGGCCAGGTTTGGACCAACCCCTTCGATCCGGCTGATGGCAGGGACAATGACGGCAATGGCTATGTCGATGACATTCATGGCTGGGACTTTGCCGGCAACAACAATACGATTTACGACGGCGGCACCAGCGGTAACCGTGACGACCATGGCACACACGTATCGGGCACCATTGCCGGCAAGGGCGGTAATAGCGCAGGTGTGGTCGGTGTCAACTGGAACGTAACCCTGATCTCTGCAAAATTTTTGGGTGTATTCGGTGGGACCACCTCCAATGCCGTGAAAGCTGTTGATTACCTGACCAACCTCAAAACCCGGCACGGCCTGAACATCGTGGCATCGAATAATTCCTGGGGCGGCGGCGGTTATTCGCAGGCACTCTACGATGCCATCAGCCGTGCAAATAATGCCAATATCCTGTTTGTTGCCGCCGCCGGCAATGGTGGCAGCGACGGTGTTGGCGACAACAATGATGCGGTGGCTAATTACCCCTCCAATTACAACCTGTCCAACGTGATTGCGGTTGCCGCCATCACGTCCAACGGGGCCAGGGCAAGTTTTTCCAATTATGGTGCGACGACGGTGGACCTGGGCGCACCCGGTTCGGGGATTATTTCCACCACGGCCTACAATACGTACAGCAATTACAGCGGCACTTCCATGGCCACACCGCATGTCACCGGCGCCTGTGCGTTGTACGCGTCCGCACATCCCGGCGCCAGCGCGGCAACCATCAAGAACGCGATTTTGGCCAGTGCGGTACCCACTGCTTCGCTCAGCGGCAAAACGGTCACCGGCGGCCGGCTCGACGCCTTTGGAGCTTTATCCAAATAGAGATAAACCCGGTAAAGCAAGGTTGTTCACCTTTTTCGTTTCTCTTCACGAAAAAGACCGCAGCAATTGCGGTCTTTTTTTATGGGAAGGGGAAGCCGTTTAATACATAGCGGCCAGCGCGATCTTGTCGTAATTATCAAATGGACGGTTTTGTCCCGAGCTGATACAGGCCAGCATGAACGAGTTGGGTTCGGCTGTCTTTGGTGTATTGGCAATCCATACTGCACCGACGGAAGACGTTCCTTCATTGGCGTATGCACCACCGCAGCTATAGCTCCTGTCCATGTAATCGGTATGACGGAAGCCGATACAGTGCCCGACTTCGTGGGCAAAAATGGTCGCCAGGTAATTGATGAAGGTATTGCTGCCGTTTCCGCTGCCGATGTATTGCGAGTTTACTTTGACCTGGCTATACGGGTCGCCGCCTGACGTGGGAAAGCCGGAGGAAGCCAGGTAGCTGCCATGCCCTTGCACAAACGTGATATTGGCACTGCCCGAAACGCGTTGAAAGCTAATGGTCAGTTTTTCGGCATTGTACCGCCTCACCATTTCATCCAGCGCAGCGCCATACGAAGATGGGAGTTTGCTCGACAGGGCAACCGTAATCACTCGTCCGCCACCGGCGTTTACGAGGTTATTGGTCCGGTACTGCTCCGTGGTTCCAACCCGCATGCCATAGACCACAGGAGTGGAATTTAAATCGCTTGCCGTCAAAACAATGTCGCCTTCAACGAGGTAACCTTCTTCTACTTTCTGAACGTTCTTGTTGTAGAAGCCCATACTACCGATCTTACTCAAAGTTTCCTGTGTAACCTCATCCTGCACAATGTCTTTTGTATCTTTCTTACAGGAACTAAAACCAAGGACCGCGATACCTGCAATCATCAGCGGGGATAGAATGTGTTTCATGAGCGTGTTAATTGTTTAATCAAAAAGGGTTGACAATCCAATTTACAAATCATTAACAAATTCTATCACGCTGACAGGAAATATTATTCCCTGTCAATGCACGCCCTGATTGGCCGCCCTTTGAAGGGTAGATGTATTTGAAATCCAAAGCCGGCAATGCACTTCCAGCCCGCTTTCATAAAACAAACTATCCCGCTTTTTAGCGGGATAGTTTGTCTGAAACGTTGATGAAAGTTCAATAAAGATAGTTCAGGGCAGTTCTGTCTGCACTGGTAAACGGCCTGTTTTGATTGCTGCCCACGCAGGCCAGCATCCAGGAGTTGGCACTCGGGCCGGAAGGTGTGCCAGGAATGTACACGGCGCCTACACCGGCCGAGCCTTCGTTCACAGCCGAACCGCCGCAGCTATATGCACGGTTCATGTAGTCGGTATGACGGAAGCCAATGCAATGGCCGAGTTCATGCGCCATGATGGTCGCAATATAATTGACATTGGTACTGCTGGTACTGGTGCTGTACCAATAGGTGTTCATCTTCACCTGGCTATACGGTGCACCTGAACTGGTTGGAAAACCGGAAGAACCAAGGGTATTGCTCACCTCGTAAAACGCCACCACCGTGGTGTTTGCACTACTTGATACCCGTTGAAACTTAATGGTCAGGCTTTCGGCATTGTAACGGCGAATGGCTTCGTCCAGTGCTGCGGAAAACACGGCCTGGTGCTGCGATGAACTATTGTTCAGGGCAACTTTGATCGTCGGATATGAGCTAACCTTTACAAGATTGTTGGTACGGTAATGCTCTTCGTTGGCATAGACAATTTCGGGAGAACTGGAGGCATAGGCAAGATCATTTTGCGTTAAAACGATATCGCCTTCCACCAGGTAACCGTCATCGACTTTCCTGACATCATTGGTGCTGAAGCCAAGACTTTGAATTTGTGAACGAACTGCCGGCGATATGTCGTCGACCTTCATGTCTTTTGCATCTTTTTTACAGGCTGTAAACAGCAGTGCAAGGCTTGATGCGAGCAGAACGGGCTTTAAAACTTTCTTCATGTATTTATGGTTTTGGGTGAAACCGGAATAAGAGGATTCGGGGAAAAGAAAAAGCCGCCTTTTGAGGCGGCTTTAAAAATTAATAGACGTAAGAGAGTGCTATTTTATCGTTGGCATTGAAAGGCCGGTTCACGTTGCTACCCACGCAGGCAAGCATCCATGAATTCGGATCGCCACCGGTAGGTGTACCAGGAATATACACAGCGCCTACACCGGTGTTGGATTGTCCTTCGTTTTGTTTTCTGCCACCGCAGCTATACGCACGGTTCATGTAATCGGTGTGACGGAAGCCGATGCAATGGCCCACTTCGTGCGCCATAATGGTACCAATGTAGTTGACGTTGGTAGCGTCGGTTCCGGTGCTGTACCAGTAGGTATTCATTTTTACCTGGTTGTAAGGATCGCCGGCACTGTTGGGGAAACCGGAAGACCCAAGTGTGTTGCTCACCTCGTAAAACGCCACCACCGTAATGTCGGCGCCGGTCGTAACACGCTGAAATTTGACCGTCAGGTTTTCATTGTTGTAGCGACTGATGGCTTCGTCCAATGCAGCCGAAAATGCTGCATCGTGCTGAGCAGAACTGTTGTTCAGGGCGATTTTGATCGTGGGGTGGTTGGAGACATTCACCATGTTGAACGTGTGGTAATGCTCCTCGTTTGCAATCACCATGTTGGGTGAAGTGGGAGACGTGCTGAGTTGAGCATCGCTCAGAAAGATGTCACCTTCCACCAGGTAGCCGCCACTGGCCTTTTGTACGCCATCTGTACTAAAACCAAGATGCTGGATCTGCGAAAGTGCCTCGACGGAAACCGTGTCTTTTACGACATCTTTTGCATCTTTTTTACAGGAAGCCAGGAGAATTACCGCAGCGCAAACGGCCGCAAAGGGTCTGATCAGTTTTTTCATTCAATGTGTTTTTTTTGGTTAGTGTGAAAACGTTTCAGGTTGTCAATTTAAAAGAAAATTTGAATAAGTTAAATAAATATTAAAAAATAGGGGTTAATCCTTACAAGTGGGTACAACAGCTTTTCCCTAATTTGCCCTATGATGAAAAACCTGCTTCCGGCGCTGCTTTCAGCGGTTGTGCTCCCTGCTTTTGGACAGGTTCGCGAACCGGCCCTTACCAAACTTTCGCCGGGCCTGCAGCAACTGGCCGCAGCCCGTTCCCGCACCGACAGTATTGATGTTTCGGTTTCGGTAAAAAAGCCGCTTCCGAGTGGCCCGTTCCGTATCCTGGCCACTCCTTCCCACTCCTTCCTGTTGATGCGGCTGCCCGTACGATCTCTTGATAGCCTGGCACGAAACGAGCAAGTGCTCTTTATCAACCGCACCCATCCGCCAAAGGAAGAAGTGAATACCGGTACATCCGATCCCACCCTCAACCAGATTACGTATGCACAAGCCCGTTTTCCGATCATTCGTGGCGATTCAATTCATGTTTCGGTGAAAGAACGGCTTTTCGACACAACCGACATCGACCTGAAAGGCCGCGTATTTCGAACAGGCCTGGAAAACGCCAATCCCACTACGCATGCCAGTTTAATGGCTACCATCATTGCCGGTGCCGCCAATACCTCTCCCTATGCCATTGGTGCTGCACCGGCGGCTTTGGTCACATCGGCAGACTTCGCCAACCTGTTTCCCGACCCTGATTCTTTAGTTCGCCGCTACAACATCAGTGTGCAGAACCATTCGTATGGCACGGCCGTTGAAAATTTTTATGGCAACGAAGCTGTGGCCTACGACAAAACCGTCGCGGACAACCCGACGCTGCTGCATGTCTTTTCGGCCGGCAATTCGGGTAATGTTACCAATGCATCGGGTCCTTATGCAGGCATTGCCAATACGGCCAACCTTACCGGCGACTTCAAGCAGGCGAAAAACATCATTACCGTCAGCGGTGTTGACTCCGCCAACCAGCTTTTGCTTCTTTCCTCCAAGGGACCGGCTTACGACGGACGGGTTAAGCCGGAGTTGGTGGCGTACGGTGAAGACGGCAGCTCGGGGGCAGCAGCCCTCACCTCGGGTGCAGCCGTCCTGGTGCAGGACATGTACAAGCGATTGCATGCCGGAAAGCTACCGGCAGCGGCTACCACCAAAGCCTTGCTGCTGAACGGTGCCGATGATGTTGGACCGGCAGGGATTGATTATGCCTCCGGCTATGGAAGTTTAAACGCATTCAAAGCCTTGCAGGATTGCCAGGCCGGCAGGATCTGGGAAGACAGCCTTGCACAAAATGAAATCAGATCGCTCACGGTAACCGTTCCCGCCAATGTTACCCGCCTCAAACTGACATTGGTGTGGACCGACTTACCGGCAGCACCGAATGCATCCAAAGCCCTTGTCAACGACCTCGATCTTCGCCTGCGATCAGCAAGCGGCGAAAGCTGGCTACCCTGGGTTTTGCGATCTGTAGCCAACATCGACTCATTGCAGGCACCGGCAGAACGGAAAGTGGATACACTGAACAACGTGGAGCAAATCTCGATCGATCACCCGGCACCCGGTCCATACACCATCGATGTGCAGGGCCGCCGGCTGCAGTCGGCCAGGCAGGCATTTGCCGTTGCCTACGAAATGGATACCCTGAACACGTTTTACTGGACTTTCCCCACTGCCACCGATCACCTTATGGCCGGCCGTACGCAGGTCCTTCGCTGGCAGACCAACAGC
This sequence comes from Flavisolibacter nicotianae, assembly GCF_003628535.1. GTDB lineage: Bacteria > Bacteroidota > Bacteroidia > Chitinophagales > Chitinophagaceae > Flavisolibacter > Flavisolibacter nicotianae. The sequence continues at coordinate 264,603 of NZ_RBCI01000003.1, read as the reverse complement.
AGCGGAAGTGCCCGAGTCGACTTTGCTGCGGCCGATGGCATTTGGCGGCTGGCCGGCGAGGTGAGTGATCTCTCAAAAAAAGTGCTGAAGTGGACAGTACCCGATACCGTTACCCTTGCCCAACTGCGGTTAACCAATAGCACCGGTGTGTTTCTATCCGACACGTTTACCATCAACCCGCAGCCGCACCTGCAAACGGGTTTTACTTGTGTCGACTCATTCCTGTTATACTGGAATGCCCTCCCGGTAAAACAATACCGTTTGTACCGGCTGGGCGAAAAATACCTGGAGGCGGTTGGCCTTTTCCCGGATACAGCCGCCGTGTTACAGAAAGCGTTGCAGCCTTCCCTTTTTTACAGCGTCGCGCCGCTGATTGGCAACAGGGAAGGACTTCGCAGCAATACGCTCAACTACAATTCGCAGGGTGTTGCCTGTTATTTGCGCAGCTTTTATGTGCAAACGCAAACTCTTTCCAGCGCAACGTTTACAGCGCAACTGGGCAGCGTTTACAAAGTGGCTACTGTACTTTTGGAAAAATGGAATGGTACTGCTTTCGTCCCGCTCCAAACAATTGACCAACCTTCTCTCACGACGCTCAGTTTTTTCGACGGCAGCCTGCATGCAGGCGAGAACCGCTACCGCCTGAAAATTCAACTGGAAAACGGTGTCGCGATTTACAGCAGTATCGAAACCGTGTTTGCCGTAAGCGAGACGGTGCCGGTTGTTTTTTATCCCAACCCCGTGGCACAGGGAAGCGCCTTCAATGTCATCGTGCAGGAAGTGGGCCGCTACACGTTGTTGTTTTTTGATATCACGGGCCGGCAGGTATATCGCCAGGAACTGACCGAAACAGTCACGAATTTTTCAGCCGTGCCGTTTTCAAAGGGTTTGTATCTCATTCGGATTATCGATAAAAACGGTACCGAACGAATTCACAAGCAAATCATCTTCTAACAAAAAAGGCGAACCGGGGTTCGCCTTTTTCATTTTCAATTCGGTTCTGTTTACAAGGTTTTCAACACGTCGTTCATGTTGCGAACCGCATCGGCAGACTTGTTGAAGAGCGCCTGCTCATCGCCGTTCAATTTGTAATCGACGATCTTTTCCCAGCCGTTCTTGCCAATGACCACGGGCACGCCCAGGCAAATATCATTTTGCCCGTACTCGCCGCTCAGCGACACGCAGCAGGAGAACAATTTCTTTTCGTCACGTACAATACTTCTGACCAGCGCAGCAACGGCCGCACCCGGAGCATACCAGGCCGACGTGCCAATCAGCTTTGTCAGCGTTGCGCCACCCACCATGGTATCGGCAACAACTTTTTGCTGTTGTTCGGCACTCAGGAATTCTGTTACCGGAACACTGTTCCAGGTTGCATAGCGGATCAGCGGGATCATGGTCGTATCGCCATGACCGCCAATCACCACCGCATTCAGATCAGCCGGAGAACAGTTCAGCGCCTGGCTCAGGTAATATTTAAAACGGGAGCTGTCGAGAATACCGCCCATGCCGATGATCTTGTTTTTGGCCACGCCGCTGGTGGTCATCGTCAGGTAGGTCATGGTGTCCATCGGGTTGCTTACCACGATGATGGTGGCATTGGGAGAATGCTCCAAAATATTTTGTGTTACACCCCGAACAATGTTGGCATTGGTGCCAATCAGCTCTTCCCTGGTCATTCCCGGTTTGCGGGGCAAACCAGACGTGATGACAACCACGTCGGAACCTTTTGTTTTTGCATAGTCGTTCGTGGCGCCAACGATCTTTGTGTCAAAACCCAGCAAGGCTGCGGTTTGCATCATGTCGATGGATTTTCCTTCGGCCAGCCCTTCTTTAATATCGAGCAACACCAACTCTTCGCACAAGGCTGCACGGGCAATATTATCGGCTGTGGTTGCACCAACGGCACCAGCACCTACAACAGTAACTTTCATCTTTCGGAAATCGTTTATGGTGTAAGAAAATATTTTGCGCAGCAAATGTAGGAAAGGAAAAGTGTTCCACCTTTTCTTTCTTACCTGGAATAAAACCGGAATAAAAAAAGGCAAACCATTGAATGGTTTGCCTTTGCACAATCAGTTCTCTGCTTACCGCAGACGGCTTTCCCGTTCTACCTCGGCCTTGTTTTCTTCGTCGATGGCGCGGCCCAGTTCCTCTTCAATGGCCGTGATCCACGCAGGCAAAATATCCGGCGCAATTTTCCACACCCCCGCTTCCTGGTACATGGTGAAAAAAATGCGGTTGCCTCGCTCGTCGGGCACATTCACATTGTATTGAACATTGGCGCGGTTCGTACGATTGAAATTAAACTCACGATTCCGGTCACCGGCTTTTATAATCTTTGAAAAATGGATACTCATTGCTGGAAAATTGCGATAAAAATGAAACCTGAATTCCGGGGGCAATAATCGGCCAAAATCCGCTTTGAACAATGTTAAATCGCATTTTGTGGATAATCTTTTTACCGCAAAATCTGCACGATTTTTTGTGCAGCCTGCTTCGCACGGCGCCGTCCTGATTCAAGCGATTTCTACCGTTTTTAGCCCGTTTTTAAACGGCGTCATCTTCCAGATATTGTCCTGAAAAACGATTTCTCCGGCTGTTGATAAATTCTTCGCCGGATTTTTTGGCCTGGACACCCCCTTTTTTCGAATGAAAAAACCTGCTTTCCCCAGCAAATTTGCACAGACGGCCACCGGAAGATCTTGTGCGGCCGTCTGTGCCATATTCCCGATTCCGCAGCCGGCAGCCGCCAGAAATACTCCCTCCGCCAGGCCGGTTTGGTGTAAACTTTGTCTTTACCTTTCCGGCTCAATTCTATTCGTATGCAATTTGGAAACTGGACGATCACAGACGACACAATCGAATGGCAGGGGACTGAATTGCAGCGCTTTGTCATTCCAAAAGATACATTGACATCGTTGCGCTACGACCGCAAGGGCAGTTTTTTTTACGACTGGATCCTGCTGGCGACCGACGAAGACTGGCTGACACAGGACGACCTGTACGACCTGAATTTTGCGTTTGTTTACGCCGCTGCAAAATGGGGGCAGGAGTTTAGCTACGAAACCTTTGACGCCACACTGGAAGAACAATACGAGCAGTTCGATGAAGAAGAGGACGAGGACTGGAACTTTTGAGTGTGCAATATTGGCATATTGGATATTGGGCAGATTTCAAAGCGGCTTTTTTTGTACAGGTACAATCGTAAAGGAAGACACATAAAGTACACTCTTCTTCTAAAAGACCGCTTGCCACGTATCGAACACCAATATCCAATATCCCAATATCTAATATCTCAATATCAAACTACCCTCCTATTCATTCGCCGGCCGCGGAAACTGCAGCCAGACGTCGTCGTTGGGCCGGTCGATCGGTAATTCGCTTAACCGGTTGTAACGACGCAGGTCGATCCAGCGGTGGCCCTCGCCAAAAAGCGAATAACGGCGCTGGCGCAGGATCTCGGTAATCAGCGCATCGGTTGTTTGGGCCCCTGTGTAATCGCCGATGCCGGCCGCATTGCGGATTCGGTTAATCGCCTTCACGGCTTCACCCGGCTGGCTGGTCTGGGCCTTTACTTCCGCATACAAGAGAATCAGTTCCTCGTTGCGAATAATCGGAATGGGATCGGTGTTGGTTTTGTACAGGAAAAAGTCATAGTCGCTTCGTAAACCATCCTGCGATCCGGTAGCCGCCCGCTTTAAAACCTTTGCGCTGACCCTTTTGTCATTCGGCGAGGCCTCTGTTACAAACGCAGGCTGCGCCAGCCTGGCTTCACCGGAGGAGTTGGGTGGAAAGTACAGCGGATTCAACTCGTCGCCACCGGCTGTAGAAAACTGGTGATAAACGCCTGTATTCAGATCACCGTTCAAATTCAGAAAAGATTCCGCCAAAGCGGTGTTGGCGCCGTTCCAGTCCTGGCGGTAAACCGCCACTCTTGCCGCGAGGGCCCTGTTGAACTTAGCGAACTCTGCTGCATTGTTCGACCAAAGCGTTGTGCTGAATGGAAAGCTCACGTTGTTGCCCTTCAAATCCGTGTTGGCTTCGTTCAGCAAATTCATGATGGCGTCTATGGATTCCTGGCGGCTGAGAAAAGGCCCGGGCTTGTCCGGATCCTTGACATCCACCCGGATCCCGTTATTGTAAAGCAGGTTGTAAACCAGCAACAGTTGATAGGCCTGAACGGATTTGCCATAGGCGATACCGGCTTTTTTCTGGGCATCGGTGACTGTCGCTTTGGTGTTGCTCAATGCATCAATGAGGATATACAAATTACGAATCACACGGTACCGTGCCCCGTAAGGGTTGGTGATATAAAACGTGTTGTTGTCCAGCACCGCATTGGCCTTCCCCAAAAGATCGGAAGTAAACCGCGGATCCGAGGTCGAAAACCGGTAATATTCCCGGCCGATCACATTTACATCGTCGTAATAAAAGTTCAACGTGAGGCGCATGGCGGCTTCCGAGCCGTCCACCAGGTTCTGAATATCGCTCAAGGTGGCATTGGAAGAAACAAAGCTCACGCCGGGGTTATTGGGATCAGGAATAGGATCGACCTTGCAAGCCGAAAACAAGAGCACGACAAAGAGAACCCCAGGCGCAAACTGACCGATTCTTTTTTTCATACAATCATTTTTATGGGTTAGAAAGTAAGGTTTACGGTAAAGTGTACACTTTTAGCCGAGGGGAATGGCGTCACTTCCACATTGCTCGAAATGGCGTTGGAACCAAAATTGGACACTTCCGGATCGTAGCTGTTGTACTTGAACACATTGATCAGGTTTCGGCCGGAAACGCCAACCCTTACATCGGCCGCATTGCGGAACAGCGATTTGGGCAGCCGGTACGAAAGGCCGATCTCCCGCAGACGGAAATACGTAGCATCTTCCACCCAGGGCCTGGCCGTTGAGCCCAGTGCCGCCAGGCGGTATTCCCCGTTGGTTTTTTGCCCGCTGGGGTCCAGGCTTTTTTTGTCGTAATCGGGTGAGGTTCCAAAAATATCCGAAAGCAGGGTGGTAAGGTTGATGTTGTTCCCGCCTTTTTTCCAGTGCACCAAAAAACTCAGCTCAAAACTTTTGTAGAAAACATCGTTGTAAGAGGAGAGGTTGAAATCCGGTTCGCCATTGCCATAGACCGCCAATTTGGTTACCGGGTCAATCTTATCGTCGGCTGTGCCTATACCCACGATCTGCGTGGGGCTCTTTCCTAATTCAACCCGGTAGGTGCCAAGTGTTGCCCCAAAGGCGCCGGTGTTGAACGCCGGAACATCGAGCCGGGTCACTTTGGCGGTGTTTTTCCAGAAGTTCGCCGTAAAGTTCCAATGCAGATCTCTCGAAACCACCGGTGTGGCGTTCAGCGCTATTTCCACGCCCTTGTTTTCGATGGCCGCCACGTTGCGCCAGGCATCGGTATAGCCGGATGACAGCGGTACCACGACTTTGAGCAAAAGATCTTCCACGGTTTTGTTGTAGTAGGTGAATTCAAGACTTGCCCTGTCGTTGAAGAAACCAGCATCCAGCCCCAGCTCCCATTCTTTCTGGCGCTCCGGCTCCAACGCCGGGTTGCCCCGGGTAAGGTCTACCACCGAACCGGCGGTATTGTTAAAGATCACTGGCGGAAGCGAAAGGTAAATGGCGCCAAACGGGGCAAAGTTTCCGGACTGGCCATAGGCCGACCGCAGTTTCAACTGGCTGAAGGCCCCGGTGTTCAGGGAGAAAAAGCGATGTACATTCAGTGCAAGCGACGCTTTGGGATAGTAGTACAGTTTGTTGGCATTGCCATTTCGGGACGACTTGTCGCCACGCAAACCCAGGGTGGCAATCAGTTTGTCCTGGTAATTCACCTCTTCCTGCACAAAAAAGCCACGGTCATTTTGCTTTAAAACCGCCTGGTCGGCCTTTATGGATCCGGCCTGGTTGACATTGCTTTGCGAACCGATCATCTGTGTAGCTGTGTTTACCACATTATTCTGGTCAAGGTCTTCTGCTGTCAGGCCCACCTGCGTTCTGAAATTCAGCTTGCTGACGTCCACATTGTCCACCAAAAAGGCAGAGAGGTTTTTTCCTTTGCTGATGGTGGTGCCATTGATGGAAGCGCCGTTGGTACCGTTGCCGTTTTTCTCAAATTGCAGTTCGCGGGGGAAAAGCGCTATGGTGTTCAGCGTGTACTGATCCAATCCGCCCCTGGCGATGAACCGCAGGTTGTGCTTTGATCCGTTCAGGATGCGGACGGTGGCCGTTCCCCCCAAAAGGATACGGTCAACATTTTCGCGATTGGTCACCAGGTCTCTTGTTTGTAAAAAATTGGAAGGGGCCAACGGGTTGTCGGGATAGTTGCCGTTGGCATCGGGATAAAGATTGATGAACGACGGTGTGGAAACAAATGACACCCCAAGGGTCGTACTGGTGTTGTCGTTGTTGAAATAGCCTCTGTCGGCCCTGGAGGAAACATAATTGGCATTGAAGCTTCCGTCGATGAAACTGGTGATCTTCTGGTCAAGGTTCAGCCGGAAGGAAGATTTTCGATACCCTGTCCGTTTTACGATCCCCTCGTCGCTTTTGTAGGTAAAGCCCGTATAATACTTGGTATTTTCGTTCCCCCCGCTCACACTGATCCGCGTATTGCTCATGGTGCCTGTGTTGCCGTACAGCTCTTCTTCGTAGTTATAGACCTTTCCGTTGGCCGCCCGGAAAAGCGGCACCGCATTGGGACCGATAGAGGCATTCACCTTCTCTTCCGTCCAATCGCGTTGCCCCAGCTTTTTCAGTTGCCACTGGGCGCCGATGGACTGCGCCAGTTCAATGCGGGGTTTTCCCGTCCGGCCCCGTTTTGTGGTAATGAGGACCACGCCGGCAGCGGCCCTTGATCCGTAGATCGCCGCAGCCGAAGCCCCTTTCAGGATCTCGATGCGGTCAATGTCGTCGGGATCCAGGTCGGCAATGCGGTTTGAAGGATTGTCCTGAAAATTGGTGCTGCCCTGCCCGGCCGCTTTCGACACGGAATTCAGGCCGGCATTGATGCTGGAATTGTCATAATACACCCCGTCCACAATAAAAAGGGGTTGGGAGTTGGCCACCAGCGAGGTAATGCCCCGCAGCTTTAGGGAAATGCCACCACCCGGCGCACCCGAATTGGCCGAGATATTGGAGCCGGTGAATTTCCCGTAAAGGGCCGCATCCATGGTGGGTTGCACAGTGGTTCCGGTCAGCTCTTTGGCCGAAACCGAAGCCACGGCATTTCCCAAGTTGCTTCGCTTGACGGAACTGGCCAAACCGGTGATCACGACTTCGTTCAGGCGGCCCTCGGCTTCCTGCAGTTTGACCGTATAGGTGGTTACACCGGGACTGAGTGCAACGGTTTGCGTGGCAAAGCCCACGTAGGTAAACTCCAACGTCCCGGAGGCACTCGGAACCGAAAGGCTGAACCGTCCGGCGGCATCGGTAACGGCAGCTGCCGGCGAGTTGCGCAAGCGGACACTTACGCCGGTCAGGGGTGCATTGGCCGCATCGGTTACCGTGCCCGATACCACCACTTGTGCCATTGCGCCAAAAGGAAGCAACAGCAACAGCACCATGGCCATCAGATCAATTTTCTTTCGCATAAAGGATTGGTTTTCTTGAATGAAAATTGCTTTCCGGGCCGGGAGGCGCTTTGCAACGGTAGCGGGGAATCAACCGCATACGGCGGTCGGGTGTTGAACAGGTTGAAAAAAAGACAGCCGGCTTGAGACAAATGTTGCTTTTCGCTGGCGGTTTCCCTACCGCAGGTAGAAACCCTCAGGCCAGTTCCGAAACTTCCTGTGTCGCTGAATCACAGATGCTTTTCAAAAGGAAGGGAAAGTTTTCTGCCAGTTTCCCGTCGCTGATGTCCACACGCAGGCAGTTTTGGAGGCGGTACACAATCTCATCGAGGTGGCTGCGCAGCAACAGCAACCGGCTCTTTTCGTCATTCAGGTTACGGGTATCGACCTTCAGCTCGTCCTGCCGCCCGATGCGTGCATTGATCTCCGCCAGCTTTGCATCGATCGTGTGCACAGCTTGGGAGATGAATGCCGGCTGAAAGACGTCGTTGTCGAGCGAACAGGCAATAAAGCGCTTGTTCTTCGAGAATTTTTGCAGGAAAAACGTGCTGACCGTTTCCAGCGCCACCCAACTCGATAGAAGGCTGGCCCGGGAAACGATTGCCAGGGTTACGTCCGATTGGAGGATCGACTGGTACACAAAGCCACTGATATCTCCGCCGGCAACCATGGCCCCCGAGTCGAGAATAACCCTGATCTTTTCTTTTTCCAGCAGTACTTTCAGCGCATCGGCCGTCTTTTTGTCTTCGTGACTGTAAGAAATAAAGACGGAGATCTCGTCGCTTTCGAAAAGATCGTCCTCGAACAGGGCGTTGACGCGGTTGGCCTTCCAGGCAAAATATTCGCCGATGAACGAAAAAAATGAACCGAGCAAAAGCACCACAAGGCAGTAGCCACCGACGAGCCAAAGCTGATTTTTCTTGATGCAGTCCTCCGACCAGGCCCAGTTCTTATACATCGGGTTGGTGAAGCAAAGGCTGATCAACTCTTCGTCGGATATCCCGGGATTTTCTTTTTTGCACTGCAGTGCGGCTTCCGAATAGCAGGCTTTGTTTCCCTTGACATGCAGGGTGATGCTGCCATCGCCGTGCACAAATCGGAACGTGGTGTGGTTAAACAGGTTCAGGTAAAAAACAAGCGTTGCAACCATTGCGACAAAGTTGACCAGCGCCACCAGCCGTAGGGAAGAACTGAGCTTTTTCCCCTTTCCCGATTTCATCAGGAACAAAAGCAGGGCACTGACAGCAAGCGCCAGCAAGGGTGCCAGCAGGAGGAACGAAAGCTTCAATTCTTCCGCTTTAGCAAGCAGGGAAGCGCCGATGCCCAGCAACAGGAACAATCCTGTAATAACGAAAACACGGTATCGCAAGAGGCGTTTCATTCTTTTGCTTTTACCAGTATCTGGATTTCGGTAAAGTTCACATCCCCTATGAGTAAAGCCCTGGCCGGCTTTGCAAAAGCGGGCTTTGTATCAAACGTGTTTTCCTCGGCCGGAACGATTTGCATCTCCTTACCGGTACGCGTATCGATCACCATGTGCTCGAAGCGGCCTTCAAAAAGGTTCACATTGCCGAAGGTGGCTTTGGGCTTGCAGGGAATATGCAGGCCTTTGATGGCTTTTAATTTAGGCGGATAAAAAATCACCGCGTACCGCTCGGTAATAGTAGCGCCATCCGAAACCACGGAACCATCCGTCAACTGTAGGTGCACCGATACGGTAAAGGCCCGGGTGTCGTTCAACAGGGCATCTCTTGTTGTCCCTTTTTCCTTTTCGGCGGGTACATCCTTCCGGAAGGCTGCAAAGAAAAAAGCCTGTTGTGTTGCCAATGGCCTTGCCAGCGAAACACCCTCCAGCAGGTTGCGAAAAAAATCTAGCAGGCTGTTTGAGTTCACCAGGTTAGCCAGGTAACTTCCCAGCGCCGCCAGCCTGTCGTATTCTTCCCGTTCGATGACCGCTTTTACCATAACCTCGCGAATCGTTTGCGTGCAAACGCCGACCGCCGCTGCCATTTGCATTGCCTTGATCCGCCGGGTGTCGCCAACGCGGTTCGTGTAGTTCTGCAGGTCGTTGCGGATCACGGAGAAAAGCTGGCGCACTGAGTCTGGATTCACCTCGTGGTAAGCAATCCTGGCCGCGTCGAAGGTGCGCTGGTAGGTATCGGTAAAGACCCTGATGGAATCAGACAGCGAGCTTTGCGCCCCTTCATCGTTCTGCGAGTCGTCTTTGAACTGCTGCGAAAAATCCCGCCGCATTTCCGTTGTAAAAGCGGGTGTTTGCGGCCGCCGGATGATATAACCGGCCGGCACCTGGGTCATGTCTTTCAACCCTGGGTTCAGGGCATAATAGAGCGCATAGGCGCTTGGGCTGGGCAACACATGATAGTCGTTCAGCAATTTTTGTTGCAGGTAAACTTCTTTGGGGCTGGGCGTTGTATCCGTTTGCGGTCTGTTTGCAGGTGGCTTCCTGTTGTCTGTCGGTGGCTGATCGGTGCGACCGGGTGACTGTTCCGGCGCCTTTGGGGGCACCAGGTATATCGCCGGCAGGATGTACTGCCGGTTGCGGAGCAATGCGGTGGAATTATAGACTTGCGACGAATAGGCTTCATACCCCTGTTGGGTAATGTCGATACGAAAATTGTGAAGCTGGCTGGGAGAAAAACGGTAGACACCGTCGGCATTTGTCGCCAGTGAAAGTGAATGCCGGTTGCTATCCAGGTCAACCACTCTGACCGCAGCCCTAACCACAACGGCTTTTGTGGATTGGTCAAACACCTGGCCGGTAAACAAAACCTGCGAACGATTGTAAACGGAAACCTCCGGCTGTCGGAGTACCTGCCTGTTGAGGGGAACGTTCGACGGTTTGTTTTGTCCCCATACCGAACCGACGGACAACAGCAAAGCAGCAAGCGGCAGCAAAGCAGGACGGGTCATGGCGAACCGGTTTACGTCAAAAAAAGGCGGGTAGCAAATTGTCAGCGCAGTAGAGAAAAGATAGCAACAATTTCCCGAATCGCCAAGCAAAGGACGCCACCGGGAGCATGGATCTGGCTTTAGTAATGACCCGATTTTATTCGCGGCGGCCCGGTTCCGTTAGTGACTTTTCGCTGCAGAGCCATGCAACAAAAAACCCCGCTTTGATGCGGGGTTGAAAATGCTTTTTACAACTTTCTGCTATGGGAAGATGCCCAGTTCGGCATACGACGTGCCCACCTTGTTGATGGCCACCACGTAAGCAGCCGTCCGCATGTCGGGGATCTGGGGGTTGCGCTTCCACTCGTCGATAATCTCGCGGGTGGCCGTGATCATGGTCTCTTCCAGGCCGCTGTGCACCAGGTCCACTTCTTCGGGGCCATGCACAATAAACTGGTGTTCGCGTTCGCTCACCTGCTTGCCTGTCAGTTCTTCGATCTGGCTGATGATGTGCGCATTCATGTTCTCCGTAAAGCGCTTTTCCATCCGGCCATAGCGAACGTGGCTCAGGTTCTTCAACCATTCGAAATAAGAAACCGTTACGCCACCGGCGTTCAGGTACATATCGGGGATCACGATCGTTCCTTTTTTCACAAACACTTCATCGGCTTCCGGCGTTAGCGGACCGTTGGCGCCTTCGCCAATGATCTTTGCTTTGACACGGGGAGCATTCTCGCCGTTGATCACGTTTTCCAGTGCCGCCGGGATCAAAATATCGCAGTCGTATTCCAGCGCGTCCAGGTTCTTCGCAAAGTTTTGGGCGCCGGCAAAATTCAGGATCGAGCCGGATGTTTTGCGGTGTTCAAACACGGCATCCACGTCCAGGCCATCGTCGTTGCGGATAGCGCCTTCGTATTCGGCCAGGGCAATGATTTTTGCACCGGCCTGCTGGAAGAATTTGGCGGCATGGTAACCCACGTTTCCCAGTCCCTGTACAATCACTTTTTTGCCGGCGATACCGATGGGTAGACCCACACGGTCCATGATCTCCGGCATGTTGCACACTTCGCGAACACCATAAAAAATCCCAAGGCCGGTGGCTTCCCTGCGGCCGCGAACTCCACCCTGCGTGACAGGTTTACCCGTTACGCAACCCAGTGCATCGATCTCGCCGGGACGAAGTCCCATATAGGTATCCACGATCCACGCCATTTCGCGTTCGCCGGTTCCGTAATCGGGAGCGGGAACGTCAGTGCCGGGACCGATAAAATTTTTCTTCACCAGCTCCGCTGTATAACGGCGGGTGATTTTTTCCAGTTCGTAAACCGAATATTTTTTGGGATTGATCTTAATGCCGCCTTTACCACCGCCAAAAGGCACATTCACGATGGCACATTTGTACGTCATCAGCGAGGCCAGCGCCATCACTTCATCCTGGTTCACTTCCGCGGCAAAACGGATCCCGCCTTTACAGGGAGTTTTATGGTGCGAATGCTGCACCCGGTAGGCTTCGATCACTTCGATGCGACCGTCGTCCATGCGAACCGGAAAGCGCATGGAGTAGATAGAATTACAGGCTTTGATTTGCTCAAGGATACCCGGGTCCCACTTGGTGAAATTGGCCGCCTTGTCGAAACTCTTCTCAACCGCGCCAAAAAAACTATAGCCATTTGTAGCCGACATACTGGTTTATTTAAAATGATGATTGATTTTTTTCAAGGTTCGAGATTTTTTTGTCGAGCCGGAACAGGTAGAGAAAGAGCCCAGCAAGAATGGTGAGCACAACTGCCACCACGACGTAGATTTTCCCGTTGCGCCGCATGTTGTCTGCCATCTCCACCGTTCTGTCCTGTGCCCGGAGCACCATCGACAAGAAGAGTGGAAGACCTGCCAGCAAAGCTTTTTTTATCATGATACGATAACCGTTTTTTCTTTGATCAATTGCAGCCGCACTTTGATGCTGACGATCCAAACACCCAGCAGGGTCCAGCCGATCACGGCCGGGTAAAACACCAGGCGCATCCGCGCATCCACATCGGTGGGATTCAGGGCCGGGTTGCCCTGGCCGCCGGGGTGCAAGCTGTCCAGCAGGCGGGGAACGATCCAGATGGAAGGAAACAAAAAAGCAAAGGCAAAAATATTGTACACGGCCCCGATGCGGGCCCGCTTGTCCAGGTCGTTGATCGAATCACGCAACACGAGGTAGGCGAAATAAATCAGGAGGGCAATGGCGGCACCAATCAGCTTCGGGTCTTTGGCAATAGAGCCAAACGACGAAAACGACGAGTTGTTGGGATCGGCCCAGGTAAATGAAGCCCAGATGATACCGGTGCTGTAACCGAGGATGCCAAACAGGATGCCGACGCCGGCGTACTGCCGCGAGAGAATGTCGTAACGGAGATTGTTGGTGCGCAGGAACCGCACGGCATGCACCACCGAAATGGTGAAGAGGATCATCATGCTGAACCACATGCACACATGGAAGTACAGGTTACGGATCGACTCCTGGATAATGTCTTTACGGGGTACGGCGAAAATGTCCAGATTGAACACATTGAATCCTGCAAGTACCGTGTAAACAAGTAGGAAGATGCACAGTATTTTCCACCACCTTTTCTTCATTCATCGGGTGTTTAGTTCGCTGCAATCGTTTAATTCGGGAGCAAAAATAAGGGAAAGCATAGTTTGGAAAGGAGAAAATAAAGCGACGCTTTTCAATCATTTGGCTTTCGCATCGCAATGGTTTTGCCGGATGGCGGATGACGGGTCACAGCAGTGTTTTTCTCCGCAGTCGTTTGTTTCTTCCGATCGACGGTTGGGTGGTCAAGCCAATCCACTAACAAGGCGTGGTGAGACGACAAACGGCAAATGTGAAAGGGGGAGCCTTTCGTCCCGTTATAGACTTCCTTTCTCCCGTTTCATGCCGCACGACTCACCAATTGTTTGCGCCGTCTCGACGGCAGTTGAATAGTGCCATAAAAAATGGTGACCGCGGTGGCCACCATTTCTGTTTCTCTCTGAACGATATCAGTAATCATTACTCTTTTCTTCTTTCTTGTCCTTGTCTTTGTTGCCGCCGCCGAACAACCGTTTAAAAAATCCTTTCTTTTCTTTTTTCTCTTCGGGATTGGTTGCGTTTTCGGCAGCCGGTTTTTTGTTTGCCGTATCTTTTTTCTGGATCGGTGTTTCCTGGACCGGCTTCTCCGACTCGGGTTTGATATCGCGGTACGAGGTCGTGTCCAGCGTATAGTCGTCCGCGTTCGTGTTGGCGTTCTCACCGGCCGCATCTTCCATGCTGTTGGGAATAATCTCCAGGATATCGGCATTGGTGATCTCGTTTTGCAGGTCGGCCGGCTTTTCAAATTCGGCTTCCTTGTTCAGTCCCAGGTTAGGATCGTTCAGCGCTTTCTGGAAGAAGGCCTGCCAGATAGGCCGTGCTGCCGTACCGCCGTAGCCCTGCGCACTTTCGATGCGGATAAAGCGATCGTCGCAGCCAACCCATACACCTGCCAGCAACTGCGGTGTATAACCCATGAACCAGGCATCGGCGTTGTCGTTGGTCGTACCGGTTTTCCCGCCCATTTCCCTTACACCCAGGGCCTGCATCAGGCCACCGGCTGTTCCTTTGGTAACCGGGCCTTCCATCATTTTACACATGCGGTAGGCTGTGGCCTCGCTCACGACCTGGCTGCGGTTGGTGCCAATGTTGGATCGGTAGATCACGTTGCCGTTGCGGTCTTCGATGCGGCTGATAAAGGTCGGCTTGGTCGAAAATCCACCACCGGCAAAAATGGTATAACCCCACAGCATTTCGTAAAGCGACAAGTCGCAGGAGCCCAGCGCTATGGACGGATAAGGCTGCACCGGCGTTGGAATGTTGATGCGTTTTAAAAAATTGGCAAACTGCGCCGGCCCCACCTGTTTCATGATATAGGCCGTGGCACAGTTGCGGCTCCAGGCCAGTGCAGAGGCCATGCTCATCGACCGTCCCGTGCAGGACTTGCTGGTGGCCGGCACCAGTTGGTCCTTGCCAAACGACTGCTGCTCGTCCACCACTGTTGATTCAGGAGTCATGCCTCTTTCTTCGATGGCCTGGCAATAAAGGAAAGGCTTGATGGACGAACCCACCTGCCGTTTCACGCCCAGCTGCGCATGATCCAGTTTGTAGGTTTTGAAGTTGATGCCGCCCACCCAGGCACGCACTTCGCCGGTTACCGGGTCCATTACCATAAAGCCCACCTGCATCATCTGCCGGTGATACTTGATGGAATCCATGGGCGTCATCACGGTATCCTTTTCTTTTTTGGCATTCCAGGCAAAGACCTTCATCGGCACCTTTTGCTTGAAGCTGGCCCGGATGGTTTTTTCGTCAATGTTATCGTCTTTCATGTTGCGCCAGCGATCGCTGTTCTTCATGGCTGCTTCCAGCACGTCTTCGTGCCCCTGCCATACCGAACCGGTGCGAACATTGCGTTGGCTGTTCAGGGATTTTTGGAGGATGGGCATTTGTTGCACCATGGCTTCTTCGGCATAATCCTGCATACGGGGATTGATAGTGGTATAAATCTTCAGGCCGTCCTTGTACACGTTGTATTCATCACCGTCCTGGTTTTTTACATCCTTCAATACGTTCTTTACTTCGTTGCGCAGCACTTCGCGGAAATAAGGTGCATAGCCGGCATTTTCATCCAGCTTTTTATAATTCAGCTTGATGGGAAGTGCCTTGTAGCGTTCGGCCTCCTGCGGCTGCAGTTTTTCGTTTCGCACCATTTGGCCGATCACCACGTTGCGGCGCTCTTTTGCTTCCTTGGGATGCGTGCGGGGATTGTAAATGGAGTTTCCGCGAAGCAGGCCAACCAGCAGGGCCGATTCGTCAACCGACAGGCTATAGGGTTCTTTCTGGAAGAAGGTCCGGGCAGCATTGCGAATCCCATAAACGTTATCGCCGAAAGGAACTGCATTGAGATAGAGGGCCACGATTTCTTCCTTGGTGAAATTCCGCTCCAGGCGAAGGGCCACAATGTATTCTTTGACTTTTTCAATCAGACGCGTTGCCTTGTTTTTGCTTCCCTGCTCGAGAAGGGCCTTTGCCAACTGTTGCGTAATGGTACTTCCGCCTCCGTCCTTTCCGAGAGTCAGCACCGCTTTGAAGGTGCGTTTAAAGTCGATGCCCGAATGACTGTAAAAGCGCTCATCTTCTGTTGATACCAGGGCGCTGATGACGTGCGGAGAAATGTCGCGGTACGAAACACTGCTCCTGTTTCCCCGTTCCACATAGTATTTTCCCATCAGGGTGCCATCGGCCGCAAACACTTCGGAGGACTGCAGGATGGTGGGGTTTTCCAGTTCCTTCAGTGAGGGCAGCTTTCCAAAAGCACCGAAGACGCAAAGCAGGATAAAGATCACAACAACAGCAAACCCGCCGATAAACAGAGTCCAGAAAACGCGAAAGCTCTTTTTCATGTATGTTGAATTAGTGTAGGTCCGAATAAGAGGTCAAAACTAAGGCTAAGACTGAAAGGTTGAAAAGAGAGAAAAAGAAATTAACCAAACGCCACCCTTCTGCTCCTTCGTACGGCACGATCGAAAGAAAGAGAAAAAGAGAATGACCCTGCATCTCTTTTTCTACTTTCAACTCTTTTGGCTCTTTGCCTAGAATTTTACCGGCAAATGTTGCTCCAAAAACCGTTGGTACTCGGGCAGGTCGGCTTTGACTTTCAGGATTTCCAGGTTGGATGCGGAGATGATACTGAACGTATACTTGTTACCCGTCAACCAGGGAATAATTTCGGTCGCCGCCAACGCTTTCGCCCTGGTTGCATAATCGGCAGCGGCAGCGGCAGAGGGCAGACCGCTCACGAGCAGCAAACGGGTATCGCCGGCCATGTTCAGGATTTGCACATCCATCGACTGGTTGAAATACTTTTCCTTGTTGTACCGGTCGAATGCATTGCGGGCCTCGTTCACGAAAATCGGGTCCACCTTGTTCAGCACCACCACGGCATAATGCGGGTCGCCCGGACTGTAAACGTATCCCTGCGGCGAAACGGTGGGTTCCGTTGGCGGCTTTGGCTTGTTCCGGGCCAGCGAGTCATTGAAGCGCTTCAGCGCCAGTTCACTCATCGCAATGCTGTCTTTAATGGCTTGCTGCCGCGCTGCCCTGGCAAGGGCAATCGAGTCCCTTCGCTCTTTCTCCGCAAGGGCCTTGCGGGCCAGCGAGTCGCGATGGGCTTCGGCTGCCTGCTTTTTCGCCAGCAGGATTGAATCCCTGGTTACCCTGGCAAGGGAATCGATCCGGCGCTTTTCCAAATATTTGCGCATGGCCAACGAATCCCTCGCCTGCTCACGCAGGGCTTTGGCCAGGGCAATGCTGTCTTTTTTTGCCTGCTCACGAGCCTCTTTTGCAGCGGCTAGTGAGTCCCGTTTCATTTTGGCGGCCAGCGCTTTTTGCGCCAGCGAGTCGCGAAGTGCATCCGCTGCTTGCTGTTTTGCCAGTGCCAGCGAATCCCGTTTCGCTTTATCCAAAGCTTCCTTGAGTCGTTTGGCGGTGGCCAGGCTCGTGGCAATGCTGTCGCTGATCTGCTTTTCTCTTGCCTTTGCCAGGGCGGCCGTATCAACAGAAGGCTTTGGTGCCGGCTTGGTCACGACAGCAGCAGCAGTATCCTTTTTTTCTGCCGGCTTTTGGTAGGCGACCGGCGCACTGACAACGGTGTCTTCCTCCGACGGACGAGTGATTTGCAGGCGGGCCAGTTCGTCTTCGATCTGCTGCCGGCGGGCCAACACATCCATCAGGTTTTTGGCTTTTTCGGTCAGCGCCTGGTTCGTGTTTTGACTGACGATGGTCCGTAATACGTTTTGCGCAACGCTGTCCTGGCGCTGTTTGATGTAGTACACCGCTTCGATATAAAGAAGTTGGGGTTGCCAGTAGGTCGTTTTGTACGTACTGTCGGCAATGTGCTTTGCGGCTTCGGCTTCGTCAAACCGCCCTTCGATAAACAGGTTGTAAACATTTTCGTAGGCCCTGGTGGCTTCCGGAGAGGCGTCGCTCTTTGCCATGGGATCTTTGCCACTAAGCACAATGGATGCATACCGCGAGGTCGGGTATCGTTCGCTCAACAATTTTTTTATTTGGGCCGCCGCCGCAGCATCGCCTGTTTTTGTATAGGCATAGTAAAGCTGGAACAGCGTCTCGGGTATGTGACTACCGTCGGGAAAACGCCGGCGCAATTCTTCAAAGGTGGCGATGGCGAGCGGGTAATCTTCCACCTCTTTAAGGTAGGCCAGCCCCAGGTTGAACAGGGCGTTGCGGATGGAGTCGTTGGACGCCGTCAGCGCCTCGGGAGTTGATGGCAGTTTGGCCAGTAAATTATCAAACGACAGTTCATCGGCCGAAAGCGCAGCGACATTGCCCGACAGGTTGGGATTATTGGCCTCGGGCACCCGGTCGGGCTGGTTCAGCGATAACTGGTTGACGGCAGCAAAACGGCGCCAGTTATCAACATTGGGACGATTGCCCCATATGCCTTTAAACTGGGCCGACCCCTGCACCTTTGCTGCAGTGTTATAGAAGTACCATTCTCCTTTTTGTTGGGTTGAAAAAAGGTCGGGGGGTGTTGTCGTGCCCAGGTTCGGCAAGGCATTGCCGGGGGTTGCCACCACTTCTTCTTTCAGTCCCTGTGCTTTGCGAAGCTTTTTCACCATCGCCTTCACCAACGCATCGCGTTCAGCCTGGGGCAGGGAAGCAATGCGCTGCAGGCTGTCCTGCCGGCTAACCACGCCGCTGTATGCCACCACTTTCGACAGGGCCGCTTTCCGCGAAAACACCCGGCCCGTTTCGGCTTCGGTTAAATCCACTACCTGTACGCTGTCGTAAAAACTGGCCGCCGGCAGGTATTTCTTTTGTTCATAAAGTACATCGGCAATTTGCAGAAACGCCTTGTTGCGGGAAGCCCCGTTGCCATTATCGAACCGGGCACCCCTGATCAGCAGGTCGCTGGCAGCGGCAATGTTGTTGCGCTCCAGTTCCATCTGCGCCGCCATGTAGTAGATAATGTCGCGATACTCTTCATATTTGTCACGCCTGGCCATTTTCAGCAACTCGGCAATATTTTGATCGATGGCATTTTCGTCGCCACTCTTATTAAGGCGTACCAGGTTGAGGCGGGCATAGATCTCCATCACCGGGTCCGGCGTTTGGGTGGCCACTTTCGCATACAGCTTCGACGCTTCATCGGCCTTTCCCGACCGCTCCAGGAGTTGCGCCGCCAGGTAGGTCCAGCGGGATTTTTCCAGTTTGGGATAGTCGCCATCCAGTGCGGCCAAGAGGTGGGCGGCGGCACTGTCCCAACGCTTTTGCCTGTAGTTCCAGTAGGCCTCCACTTCGTCCAGCGAATTGGCCAGCCGTTTCGGGAACGCGGGGTCACGCCGCAGCGTCATCAGCAGGCTCCCGGCGCCAGCCATGTCCTCCCGTTCAATCAGGGTGCGGGCCTGCCAGAGAAAGGCGTTGTTGCGGCTTTGAAGATTGTTGTGGAGGAAACGCTTTTCTTCTTTCGTTGCAATACTCAGTTCCCGGGCCCCATCGACATTGGAGCCAATGAATTTGTAATAGCCGTCCTCGTACTGCGGCGCATAGGCGTAGTTGATGAACTGCAGCATCAGCGAAGCCGAATCAAACTTTTTTTGCAGGTGCCAGGCCTCTGCCCAAAGCAGGTAGAGCTCATCGCCCCATTCGTTGCGCAGGTCATGGTTGAGGATTCCCGTCCGGGCCTTGTAGATCACCGAATCCAACTGGGCGCTGTCTGCGGCCGTGGTGTTCAGATCGTAGCTGTAAAAAGGAAGGAGTAAACTGTAATCATCCTTGTGTTGTTCACGGGCACGTTCCAGGATCTCGTTCAGCTTATTGTTGGCATTAAAGACGTAATTGTAATGCGTGGTGAGGTTTTGCAGCAACAGCCGGGGCATCTTGATCTTTCCCTCGCCTGTTTTCTCGGCCTTCAGCTTCCGCTCCTGATAGGGTTTGGGCTTTTCAATATCCACTTTGAACCCGGGTTGGGCGTAGGCGGAAACCGTACAGAGAAGGATCGCGATCAGCGTAAAATAGGTATAGCGGCTTCGAGTCATTCCAGCGCAAACTAAAGTGTTCTAAACGGAAATGCAAAGAATTTAGTATGCCGGAGGAAGGATTCGAATATCGAACAGAAGAACAGGGAACCAGGAACCTGGAAGGGGTTCGCTTTGTTGATCCTTTTTCCGAACAGCGGCCTGCCTGCTGGGTAAAAGGAAAGACGAGCCGGCGGCATTTTACAATTCGCCACTCCTTGTTCATCTGTTCTGCAGCCTAGTGCTCTCCCACCCGCCGTAACTTCATGTTGGTTACCGGCGAAACGATCAGCGGGAATTTTTCGACGATTACGGTACTGGCATCGAGGCCAAAACCTCTTTCTTCAGAGAGCGACACTTCCTTCAGCCAGAAATGCAGTTTCATGATGAGGCGCTCGATGATCGGCAGGTCGTTGTCCTGGCTCAGGTATTTTTCCATGACCACAAAAGTGAAGTCACCGGTTACTTTACCCCTTTCCAGGCTTTCGTAGCGGCTGACGATGTTCACTTCTTTATTGGCCACGAGGTCCTCGACCACTTTCCGGAACATCAGGTTGATACGGGGTTCAACGCGGAAACCCAGGCGGAAGTCGACCCGGATAATATCGTTGGGGATAATGTGCTCGACCTTGTACTCCATGGTATACGGCTCGTCCAGCGTGTCGACGTGCACAAACCAATAAATGTCCGCCCGTTTCGGCTTCTTGCTTAAAATGGAGTAAATGATCTTGTGCTCGATTTCCTTGGGGTTGTCGGCACTGGTCAGGTATACCAGGTGGGTGGCGTATTTGGGCACCGACCGGTCGTTGCTCAACTCCTGGATCTTGGGAATATAATGTTCGAGACGCACAAATTCCACGTAGCGGTTTTTGATCTTACGGGCCTTGAACCAGACAAACATGACCAGAAACAGCGCACCACCCACAATCAGCGCAACGTAACCACCATGGGGAAATTTATCGAGGTTGGCATATAAAAAGCTGCCTTCGATCGTCAGGTAAACAATCAGGTAAAGCCAGATGAATGCCGGCCGGATGCGGCGGGAAACGAGGAAATTGGCAAAAAGCATGGAGGTCGCGATCATGCAAAGCGTGATGGCCAGGCCATAGGCCGCTTCCATCCGGGATGATTCGCGGAAGTAGAGCACGATGCCCACGCAACCGACAAACAGCATCAGGTTGACCGCCCCGATATACAGCTGCCCCCGTTCTTCCGTTGGATAATTGATGCGCAGCTTGGGCCAAAGGTTCAACCGCATGGCCTCACTGATCAGGGTAAAGGAACCCGAAATCAGGGCCTGGCTGGCGATGATGGCCGCTGCTGTGGCGATGGCAATGCCGAAATAAACAAACCAGTCGGGCATGATTCCGTAAAACGGGTTGAAGCCGGCATTGATCGCATCGGCAGTAATGGTTTGTCCCAGGTGGTTGCTCAGAAGCCAGGCACCCTGCCCCAGGTAATTAATAATAAGGCAGGCCTTGACGAAAATCCAGGAATACCGGATGTTCCATTTGCCGCAATGGCCCAGGTCAGAATAAAGCGCTTCGGCACCGGTGGTACACAGAAAAACACCGCCCAGGATGTAAAAACCGTTTGGCTCACGCATCAGCATTTCGATGGCGTAATGCGGGCTAAAGGCCTTCAACACCTGTATTTTGTCAAAAAGATGCAAAAATCCCATCGACGCCAGCGTAATGAACCATACCGTCATGATGGGGCCGAAAAACCGGCCGATAAAGGCCGAGCCAAACTGCTGCATAAAAAACAGAAAGGACAGGATGCCGATGACAATGTACATGATCATCGACTGGTGGATATTGGCCAGCAGGGGAATGTGTTTAAGCCCCTCGACTGCCGAGGTAACGGTGATGGGTGGCGTAATCATGCCGTCGGCCAGCAAGGCGGCCCCGCCGATCATGGCCGGAAAGACCAGCCAGCGCTTTTGCCGCCTTACCAGGGCAAAAAGCGAAAAGATCCCCCCTTCCCCCCGGTTGTCGGCCCGCAGGGTGAGGATCACATATTTGATGGTGGTTTGCAGCGTCAGCGTCCAGATAATGCATGAAAGGCTCCCGATGATCAGCTGCTCTGAAATGACCCGGTCTCTGGTGATGCCATTCAATACATAAAGAGGCGATGTTCCAATGTCTCCGTAGATAATTCCAAGGGCAATCAGTAATCCCGCGAAGGTGACCCGGTTTGTGGGTATTCTCACTTTAGAAAAATTTATTGCAGTTGGCAAAGGTATAGGGAAAACGGTTGGTTTAAGTAATGCGTAAAAAAAAGCCCTTTACCCGTACCTGCCCATCTTTCCCCGCCATGCAGCCGATGCCATGGCTTAAACGTCTTCATAACAAAACAACCCCTAACTTTAATTTCTTAAACGACGAATGCTTCTTATGCTCAAGCGCTTTTCCCTTTTTTCCGTTTTGATTCTTTTCCTGTCCCTGTGCTCGACGGCTCAACGCATTGTGTATTCCGAGGCCGATAACGACGATTCCCGCCGGATGCGGTTCGAAGTGATTGGCAAGGTGGACGGTAATTTCCTGGTGTACAAAAACAACAAGAACCGTAATTATATCGCCGCCTACAACAACGACATGGAGCAGGTGGCGAAGGAGGAACTGGACTATATTTCCCCCGACCGCCTCATCAACATCGACTTTTATCCCTATACCGATTTTACCTATGTTGTTTACCAGTATGAAAAAAAACGGGTTGTCTATTGCGAAGCCGTGAAGGTGGACGGCATGGGCAAAAAGATTTCCGACATCATTCCGCTCGACACCACCCACATCGGGTTTGGCGGTAATAACAAGATTTATACTACCGTCAGCAACGAAGACAAGTCAAAACTGATGGTCTTCAAGATCAACACCAAAAACAAAGAACGCTATGTGCTGACGACGCTCCTGTTCGACAAGAGCCTGGCCCTGTTGAAACGCAGCCGCATGGAAATACCGATGGAAGAATATAAGGACAACCTGGATGAATTTCACCTGGACAACGACGGCGATATGGCATTCACCAAGTTCAAACGGGCTAATAATGAAACCCTGCAGGAGTCCTGGCTGATTTACAAGCCGGCCCTCAGCGATTCGGCGCTGATCGTCAACGTACAGCCCGACAAGATTTTCCTCGACGAACTGCATATCAAGGTAGACAACGCCAACAAACGCTTTTTTGTCACGTCATTTTATTACAATAAAAAGCGCGGCGATGTGGAAGGCTTTTATTTTTATGTGTGGGACAAGGCTACCCGGCAGCCGGTATTGCAAAATACCGTTGCACTGAACGAAGAACTGCGCCGCGAAGCCAAGGGCGGCAACACCAATGTCAAATCAGCCTTTAACGACTATTTCATCCGCAATATCATTGTAAAGCGGGATGGCGGCTTTGTCATCAACACCGAGTCGTACTATACCATTTCCCGCGGCACCCCCTGGAACCGCTGGAACTACCTCTACGGCTCCCCGCTTTCGATGTACGACTACTACAGCCTGTATTCGCCCTACCGCTCGCTCTACTGGCGCCGCGATCCGTTCTACACCTCCCGCAACAACGTGCGGTACAATGCCGACAATATCACCGTGCTTTCGTTTGACAAGACCGGGAAACTGGAATGGAGCAACGTGATTCACAAAGAACAGTTTGACGACGAGTCGGACGACCGCATCTCTTATCAAACCGTCAATACGGGCGGACAAATTCACTACCTCTTCAACCTGGACGAAAAGAGGGCATTGTTGCTGAATGATTTCACTTTGTCGCCCGACGGGCAAATCGCCCATAACCCCACGTTGAAAAATCTCGACCGTGGCTACGAGTTCATGCCCAAGTACGGAAAACAGGTCAGCAGCACGCAAATGATCATTCCCTGTTACTACCGAAACAGCATTTGCTTTGCAAAAGTGGAATTTAATCAATAGAATTGCCGGGTGATTTCCATATTCCGACAAAAAACCCCGGGTAACATTTTCGTACTCCTGCTTTTTGGCTTTTTGCTGAAAATGCCAATTTTCCTGCATCCAAAGCCGCTGGTTGCCACGCAAAACGACGCCGACCTCTATCACGGCTTGCTGAACGCGCTGCGGTCGACAGGTCCCGGCAACGCCATGCTTGGCTCACTGCTCGCCCTGGTCTTGCTGTATGCGCAGGCGTTTATGATCAATTATTTCATGAACGAATTTCGCATGCTGGGCAAAGCCACTTACTTGCCGGCCATGGCCTACCTCTTGCTGACAAGCCTGTTGCCCGAATGGAATTATCTTTCTTCGCCGCTGGTAGCCGCTACGTTCATACTCTGGGCGCTGATTGTCCTTTATCGTCTTTACAATGTGCAGGTGGCCCGCGGACCGATCTTCAACATCGGTTTGCTGCTGGGCATCGCCTCCTATATTTACTTTCCGTCAGCCGCTTTCCTGCTTTGTTTTTTGATCGGAATGATGGTCCTTAAACCGTTCCGGCTGAATGAGGTCATCCTGTTTCTACTGGGTTGTGTGACCCCTTATTATTTTTATGGTTCTTATCTTTTCCTGACGGGCAACCTGAGTTTTGCCTCGTTTATGCCGCACGTTTCGGTAAAAGTGCCCCAA
Organism: Flavisolibacter nicotianae; assembly: GCF_003628535.1. GTDB lineage: Bacteria > Bacteroidota > Bacteroidia > Chitinophagales > Chitinophagaceae > Flavisolibacter > Flavisolibacter nicotianae. The sequence continues at coordinate 240,423 of NZ_RBCI01000003.1, read as the reverse complement.
CTGCGCAGCACGGTTTGGCTGGCCGCCAGTACGGTTTTGCTAACGATCCCGTTTTTACTGGGTGGTTTTTTCGTGCAGAGCCATTTGCATAAAATGCTGATCCAGGTCCGCAAGAATTGGAGCATCCTGTTGCTTTACCTGGTGTTGGCCTTTTTTGTACCGTTTATCAATACCTACGAATCGTTCAGTAACTGGATCTTGGTAGCAGCTCCCTTTGCCTGTTTCCATGCAGCCACGTATTTCTTTCCGCCAAAAGCCTGGCTATCCAATCTCTTGTTTTTCCTGATGGTCGGTTATGTTCTTTACGTGCAGTATGGAACGTCATTGTGGCAATAAGCCGTTCAGCCAGTTTTTACAGAACAAATGCCCGCAGGTCGCCAAAATCAATGATTCGCGGGAACGATGTCTGCTCCGGATGCAGGTTGATCTTGTCGTAAAGCACGGCGTCGATGCCCAGTTCCACGGCGGCCTTCAGTTCGGATTCGGGGTCGTCGCCAACGACCAGGACCTCCGCCCTTTGAAAACCATGCCGGTCCATGATATCGGTGAAGACCTTCTTTTTCGTTGCCTTCGTCAGGTCCACAATGTGAATTTCACGAAAGTCTTTTTCAATCCCCATGCCCTCCACCTTGCTTTGCTGCAGGGCCAGGAAACCGGTGGTCACCAGGAATTTTTCAACTGGCAGCATCCTGGTTTCTGCATAATCGCTGAATGGCGCAATCGGTCCTTCGTAGCGAAGGTTGGCCAGCAGGTCTGTCCCTTTTTGCGCCAGGTTCTCGCTAAAGCCAAAGTCGGCAGCCACCAACTGGAATGGCCGGCGCATCAGGTTTTGTTTCACCTCGTCCAAGTTCTTTGTCAACTCACCGCTTTCTTCGAGCAGCCGGAACAGCGAGGCAAACAACTCCGTGGCAATGGCGGACACGGGATAGATGGTATTATCAAGATCAAAAATGATTGCTTTCTTTTTCATGTCTGCAGGAAAAGATAGTTGATTGATCGCTTTTGCACCCGGATTTTCCCTAACCGGAACCGGCCACAAAAAAAGCCTGCATTGTTCTAATGCAGGCTTTTTGAATTAAAGAACATTTTTAGCGCAGGAACAACAGTTCGCGGTACTTGGGCAGGTACCATTCCTTGTCGTCTACCAGTTGCTCCAGTTTATCCACGTGGTAGCGAAGCGGCTCAAAGAAGGCTTCCTTCACGTCGTTGCAGTAGGCAACTGCTTTGTCGCGGGTTGCGTCAAGCGCATTGCACTTCTTCCGGGCCTCGATCATTTCAACCGTCAGGCGACTTGCTTCGTTGATGTGTTTCGAAATCTTGTTCAACACCTGCGTGCGCTGGTCGCAAACACCTTCTGCCACACCAACTTCTTTCAGTCCGCGGATGTTTTCCACCAGCGTATTCTGGTATTTGATCGATGCCGGCAGAACGTACGATGTCATCAGTTCGGCCATGATACGGCTTTCGATCTGCACTTTCTTGATGTATTTCTCCAGCTCAATTTCATGGCGGGCTTCCAGCTCGTTGTGCGTATAGATGCCATTGTTTTTAAACAAATTCTTGGCCTTATCGGTGACCATCGCATCGAGTGCCAGCGGCGTCGTTTTGACATTGGGCAAACCGCGGCGCTCGGCTTCCTGCTGCCATTCTTCACTATAGCCGTTTCCATCGAACAACACTTTTTCGCTGGAAACAATGGACTCTTTCAATACATGGAGGATAGCGATCTCTTTCTTTTCGCCTTTTTCAATCAGCGAATCCACCTTGCGTTTAAAGTTGCGGAGTGTTTCTGCCATGATGGTATTCAGCACGGTCATGGCGTTTGCACAGTTAGCCGAAGAACCAACAGCACGGAACTCGAATTTATTACCGGTGAACGCAAACGGCGACGTGCGGTTGCGGTCCGTATTGTCGAGCAGCAGTTCGGGAATGCCGCGGTGAATGTCGATCTTCAGCATGCTTTCGTCCTGCTCGTCGAACTTGTCTCCCACCCTTTCTTTCACATCTTCCAAAACCCGGGTGAGGTAGCCGCCGATGAAAACCGAAATGATGGCCGGCGGGGCTTCATTGGCACCCAGGCGAAAATCGTTGGAAGCCGATGCAATCGCGGCGCGAAGCAGATCGGCATGATCGTGCACTGCCTTGATAGTGTTCACGAAGAAGGTGAGGAACATCAGGTTGGTCTTTGGCGTTTTGCCGGGAGCCAGGAGGTTTACACCTGTATCGGTTGCCAAACTCCAGTTGTTGTGCTTTCCGCTACCGTTGATGCCGGCAAAGGGTTTTTCGTGCAGCAGCACACGCAATTTATGCCGGGCCGCCACCCGCGACATAATATCCATCAACAGGGTATTATGGTCTACGGCAATATTCACTTCTTCAAAAATGGGGGCACACTCGAACTGGGCCGGCGCCACCTCGTTGTGACGGGTGCGCAGGGGAATACCCAGCTTGTAGCTTTCTTCTTCAAAGTCGCGCATAAATGCATACACTCTTTCGGGTATCGAACCGAAGTAGTGGTCTTCGAGTTGCTGGTTCTTGGCCGAGTTGTGACCAAACACCGTGCGGCCACACATCACCAGGTCGGGACGGGCATTGAACAGGCCTTCGTCCACCACAAAATATTCCTGCTCCCAGCCAAGGGTCGGCGTCACTCTTTCCACGTTGCGGTCAAAATAATTGCACACATCAACGGCAGCCCTGTTGATGGCTTCCAGCGCTTTCAGCAAGGGCGCTTTATAGTCGAGCGACTCCCCTGTATAGGAAACAAAAATCGTCGGGATGCAAAGTGTTTTGCCATAGCCAATGTCCATGATAAAAGCCGGGGAAGAAGGATCCCAGGCTGTATACCCACGGGCTTCAAATGTGGCCCGCAAGCCGCCGCTCGGAAAACTCGATGCATCGGGCTCTTGCTGGATCAGTGCGTCGCCATCAAACTGTTCGATGGGCGTGCCGTCGCTTTTCAGGGTAAAAAATGAGTCATGCTTTTCGGCCGTGGTACCTGTAAGCGGCTGGAACCAGTGCGTATAATGAGTCACACCTTTGCTCTCGGCCCAGGCCCTGACGCCGTTGGCGATCTGGGCGGCCATGGAACGGTCGATTTTTTGCCCGGCTTTGATGGATGCAGTCAGGCTTTTATAGGCTTCGTCGCTGAGGAACTGACGGGCCACCTGGTGAGTAAATACATTTTCGGCAAATATTGCGGTGATCTTCGTGCACCTTGGTTCATCACGTTCGGATATCGTTTGCAGATTTACGAGGGCATTAAATCGAAGAGACATAAAAAATAGATTTTCTCAAAGAAAATCAAATTCTCCGAATAAAATCAGCGCAAATTTTCCCCCTCAGCCTGAAGAAATAAGAATTTTCGGAAGCAAACGATCGAACACGGCAGCACGAAACCTGGTTTATTTCATAAAAAGCCAGGATTTTAAATATCTATTTTTCTGCCATATTTCCGGCAAAGCGCTCCCGGATTCGTGTCCAATCGGCGCCGGCCACAATGGGAACAAACAACAGCGGCAGCACAATGCTGCGGTACCGGACAATGGCGCCTAGAATATTGACGGTGTAGCCGATCATGAGCAGGAAGGACATGGAAAAGAAAAGACAAAACAAGACAAACGGCGTGAGGGAAGCGTTCCGCCGGCGAAAAAAGAGGCAAAGCAGCGAAAGCAAAAGCAATGCGTTGATTTCCGTTGCGGCCGCCAAAGAAAGCAAGTGGCGCACGTCCGACGGATAAGGTCGAATAAGGCTGAGAACAAAGGCCTGTGGCGTGTTGCGCAAAAACGACAGGAACGTTGGTTCGAGGGGAGAAACAGTGACCGCCGAATTGCCCACCAGGCGAAAAAACGCCTGCTGGCGAGACACCACTTCCTCGGGGAAATCGAGACGCGGATGAATGTACCGCGCCGTAAAAAAAAGAACAACAAATACAGCATAAATACAGGCAAACACGAGCTGCGGCGACGTTTTGCGTTTTTCTGCCACGGCCCAGGCAAAGAGGGCCGGTAAAAACGGGATCAGCAAAAAATTGCGTAAGGCCAGCACCAGCAAAAGTCCCAGCAGGATAGCAGCCACCCGTACCACGCTTGCACGCCCCTCCTTTAACACAAAGTAGAAATGATATACGACGAGTGCGATACCCAGGAAAAGAAGCCCGTCCTTGTGCAGGCCGGACGTCCAGTACAGGTACGAAGGAATGAAAAACGTTGTCAGCAAAATGGGCAGGCGATTGCCGGGAAAGGATTCTTTCATGACCCTGTAAATGGCCATGGGCCCAAACAAGGTCAGGAACGAGTACATGATGACATTGACATAATAATTGCCAAAGCTGAAGACATTAAAAATGGCCAGCATCTTGACAAAAAAGGTCCCCTTCAGGTCATTCCACCACGAGTTTTCAGATGCAAGAAATTTCGTGTAGCCTTCCTGGTAAGTGTTGTGAAAAATGCTGCTGAAAAATTCGCCGGGGTTGGTAAGCAGCAGGTGATACTCTTTTATGCTTTCAAAATGAAACGCCCAGGTATCCACCATCTGCGCCAATTCGCCATAATACACGCCGATCCAACCGTACAGAATGCCGGCCATCACTTTCAGCAAAAAGAAGATCACCAGTTGCGGTTTGGACAGGCCTGTTTGGGTAAAAAACCGAACCCTCGTTACGAGCCATGCAAAAAAAATCAGATAAGCAGCAAAAACCAGGTGCTCCAACACAAGGATGTTTAGCGGCGCAAAATAGGCAAATCAGTTCACAAGTTCACCGGTTTACGAGTTCACAGGTTGAAGCTGTTGCAGCCGAATTATTTTACGTCCAACCCGTGAACGGGTGAACTTATGAACCGGTGAACTTTGAAATCACATAGTTTTGCTCCTTTCATTTACATCATGGAAGTAACCGTAAAAACCGCGAAACAACTCCGCCTCACTGAAGAAGAATTCGAGCTGATCAAACAGAAACTTGGCCGTACGCCTAACTTCAACGAGCTCTGTGCTTTTTCGGGCATGTGGAGCGAACATTGTAGTTATAAAAATTCCATCAAGTGGCTGAAGACCCTGCCCCGCGATGGCAGCCGCATGCTGGTCAAAGCCGGCGAAGAAAACGCAGGCCTCATGGACATTGGCGAAGGCTATGGTGTGGTCTTCAAAATCGAGTCGCACAACCACCCCTCTGCCATCGAACCCTTCCAGGGCGCAGCCACCGGCGTGGGCGGCATTCACCGCGATATTTTCACTATGGGGGCACGTCCGATCGCTTCCCTCAATTCGCTTCGCTTTGGCAAGCTGGAAGATAAAAAAACACAGCACCTGCTGGCCGGCGTGGTGCACGGCATTTCGCACTACGGTAACTGCTTCGGCGTACCGACCGTTGGCGGGGAAGTATATTTCGACGAATGCTACCACACCAACCCACTGGTAAACGCGATGAGTGTCGGTATTGTGAAAGTCGGCAAAACAGTTTCGGCAACAGCTGCCGGATCCGGTAATCCCGTGATGTATGTCGGCAGTGCAACAGGAAAAGACGGCATTGGCGGCGCTTCGTTTGCGTCGGCAGAAATCACCGAAGAAAGTACTGAAGAATTGCCCGCCGTGCAGGTAGGCGATCCGTTCCAGGAAAAGAAACTGCTGGAAGCCTGCCTCGAGGTGATTGAAACCGGTGCAGTGGTCGGCATGCAGGACATGGGTGCTGCCGGCATCATCTGCTCCACGGCCGAAATGAGTGCAAAGGGCGGCGTGGGCATGCACGTCGACCTTGACAAAGTGCCCATGCGCCAGCAAAACATGAAGGCCTGGGAACTGCTTCTCAGCGAAAGCCAGGAACGCATGTTGCTCGTGGTGGAAAAAGGCCGCGAAGAAGAGGTAAAAAAAGTGTTTGATAAGTGGGACCTGGAAAACGCCGTGATCGGGCATGTAACAGAAGATGGCCTACTGAGCTTTTACATGCATGGCGAACTGGAAGCGCAAATTCCTGCCGAAGAACTGGTGCTCGGCGGCGGCGCACCGCAATATGAGCGGGAATACCGCGAACCCGGCTACCTTGCAACGAGCAAGGATTTCACCATCGCTTCCGTTGACGAGCCCAAAAATCTAAAAGAGGTTGCAGAACAATTGATCCAGCTTCCCTCCATCGCAAACAAGCGCTGGATTTACCATCAATACGACAGCATGGTGGGCACGGTCAACACATCAACCAATTCGCCAACCGATGCTGCCATTGTTTTGGTGAAAGAAACCGGAAGAGGCATTGCCATGACCGTGGATTGCAACAGTCGTTTTGTACATGCAGATCCGTATAAAGGCGCCATGATTGCCGTGGCCGAAGCCGCCCGGAACATTGTCTGCAGCGGCGGCATTCCGCTGGGTGTTACCAACTGCCTGAATTTTGGCAATCCGTACGACCCGGAAGTGTATTACCAGTTTGTGAATGCCGTAAAAGGCATGGGCGAAGCCTGCCGCCGGTTCGACACGCCGGTTACAGGGGGTAACGTCAGCTTCTACAACCAAAACCCCGACGGGCCTGTATTTCCGACGCCAACGATCGGCATGGTAGGCCTGGTTGAAGACCTGAAGAAAAAAATGACCCTCGACTTTAAAGAAGAAGGCCATGAAATCTTTTTACTGGGGGCCGTGAAAAATGATGTGGCCAGCTCGCAATACCTGAGTAAGATCGCCGGCGTGACCAGCTCACCTGCACCCTATTTCGACCTGGAACAGGAATTCAGCCTGCAGCAGTGTATCCAAAGCCTGATTCAAAATAGCCTGATCGAAAGCGCACACGACATCAGCGAAGGTGGCCTGGTAACCGCACTTTTGGAAAGCGCTTTTCCAAACGGCCTGGGTTTTTCCGTTGTCAAAACCGACGCCGGTACCCGTAGCGACGCCTTCTGGTTTGGCGAGGCGCAGAGCCGCGTTGTGGTGACTGTCACAGAAAAACAGCGCAGCGATTTCTGGCAGGAAGTTCTCCGTTGCGACATTCCTGTTTTATCGCTGGGAACCGTTACGGCCGGCAACATCTCTGTAGACGGCGAAGCCTGGGGAGAGATTGATCACTGGAAGAGTCTTTACGATACGGCCATCGAAAAACACCTTATCAAAGAACTGGATTCAGAAGAGGCACTGGCCATGATTTAGCAGGCCGTCTCTAATTAAAATAAAAAGGGGACAAATGATTGTCCCCTTTTCTTATTACTGCAAAGCCGATTTTACATTTCTTCGATCAGTTGGTTGACAAATGATTTGGTCATAGCGGTCATGGTCGCATTGTAATCGGCCAGGTATTCGGAGGTTGCCGACTTCCAGGATTGAAAGAACCGAATACCCTTGTTTTGCGAGGGATTTTTTACGGTAATCTTACCGGCTTTCACGGCATTGCCAGCTCCTGTAACCTTGTAGGAAACCACCAGGTCCTTAAAGTCAGGTTCCATGTAAATTTTATCCCAACTGATGGCATAGATCAGCCAGATCATGTGCGCCTTGTCCACCAACGCAAATGCCCGTGGCGCTTCTTCAACGGTCAGATCCAGGTGTTGCCCGTTCAGCTTTTGACTGAGCCCCTTCGTGGCCAGGGTATTGACTGCATTGGAAAACTGCGTGACAGCAATCGTTGGGTTCAGCGAACAGGTGTGACGGTAATCATATTGCCAGTAAACGACCAGTGGCAATACCTTGCTGGTTTTTTGTTTCGTTGTTGACAGGGCACTGGCAGGCGATGCAATTGCAGACGTAACGGTGAAATCCGCTTTCTTTTTCTTGTCTTCCTTCGGCAACTGGTTATTGTATTGCTCCGCCACAAAGCGGTCCATTTTTTTAGATGTAAGGCAACTGCTAAAAAACACAAGTGAAACGATCGCTAAAAGAAAAACCGTAGTTTTTTGAGGGGACAGGCTATTCATACAATTAATTTTGGTTTGCGGCTGCAATAGTAGGATTCATCTGCTTTGTTTCCAAGCCAATTCATTTTGCAACCACTGCAAATGCCCGGTGTACGGGCTTTTATTCGCAGGAATCCTCCACTTTTCCACAGCCCTGTTAAAACTTACTTTCCGCCACAGGATTTGATGTAGGTTTGCATGACCTCCCGGAAGTTTTCTCCTGCTGGTCCGAAGCGTGAGGCGAGATTCGTCAATCGTGAATGCAGCCGACTTTTCTGCGCTGCACCTAATCATCAAAAACAACTGCAAACAGTAAACTGTAAACTTTTTTTATGGCGAAATTTATTTTTGTTACCGGCGGGGTAACATCCAGTTTGGGAAAGGGAATCATTGCAGCTTCGCTGGCAAAGCTGTTGCAGGCAAGAGGACTACGGGTGACGATTCAAAAGTTTGACCCCTACATCAACGTCGATCCCGGTACCCTGAATCCCTACGAGCATGGTGAGTGTTATGTCACGGAAGACGGCGCCGAAACCGACTTAGACCTGGGCCATTACGAACGCTTTCTCAACATCTATACGTCGCAGGCGAATAACGTCACCACCGGCCGCATTTACCAGCATGTCATCAACAAAGAACGCGAAGGTGCATTTCTCGGAAAAACCGTGCAGGTGGTGCCGCACATCACCGACGAGATCAAGCGCCGCATGCTGTTGCTGGGCCAAAAAAATGAATTCGACATTGTAATTACCGAGATCGGCGGAACGGTCGGTGATATTGAATCACTGCCCTATATTGAAGCCGTTCGCCAGTTGCAATGGGAATTGCCGGAAGAGGATCTGCTGGTCGTTCACCTGACCCTGATTCCTTACCTGAAAGCGGCGAAAGAATTAAAGACAAAACCGACGCAACACTCGGTGCGCCAACTGAGCGAAAGCGGCGTGTTCCCGGATGTGATCGTGTGCCGCACCGAAGAGCCGTTGAACCAGGATATCAAGCGCAAGATCGCCCAGTTCTGCAATGTGAAACCCGAAGCGGTGATCGAAGCACCGGACGCCAGCACCATTTACGAAGTGCCGCTGCTGATGATGAACGAAAAGCTGGACCTGATCGTCATGAAAAAACTCCAGATCAGCGGCAAGCACGATCCGGACCTGACACGCTGGAAAGAATTTTTGGACAAGCTCAAATATCCCAAGGCAAGAATCACCATCGGCCTGATTGGCAAATACGTGGAGTTGCAGGATGCCTACAAATCCATCCTCGAAGCGTTTGTACACGCCGGCGCCGTCAACGAATGCAAGGTACAGGTGGTGCCCATTCACTCCGAATTTCTCACACCGGAAAACGTCGCGGAAAAATTGCAAAACCTGGATGGCTTACTGGTTGCCCCGGGCTTTGGTTACCGTGGCGTGGAAGGAAAGATCACAGCGGTGCAATATGCCCGTGAAAGCGGTCTGCCTTTCTTCGGTATTTGCCTCGGTATGCAAATGGCCGTGATCGAATACGGCCGGAACGTGCTGGGTATCAAAAATGCCCAATCGACCGAAATGGACCCGAAAGCAGATGAGCCGGTGGTAGACATGATGGAAGAACAAAAACAAATTACGGCCAAAGGCGGCACGATGCGCCTCGGCTCCTACCCTTGCGAGATCAAGGAAGGAACACTGGCGCAACAAATCTATGGTACCCCAACGATCTCGGAGCGCCACCGTCACCGTTACGAATTCAACAACCGGTACCTGCAGCAATACGAAGACGGCGGCATGATCGCGTCGGGCAGAAATCCTGAAACTGGCCTGGTGGAGATCATGGAAATCCAGAACCACCCGTTTTTCATCGGTTGCCAGTATCACCCCGAGTTAAAAAGCACGGTGGAGGCCCCGCACCCGCTTTTTGTACACTTCGTGGCTGCCGCAAAAAAATTCAATGAAAAACGACTGATCGGTACCAACCCGCTGCTGCAAAGCGAGATGATCTGAGGACGTAAAATATCGAACGTGAAAATCAAACCGAAAATCCTTTCGTTTCAATCGAAATCTTCTGTTTCACTTTTCACGTTTGACATTACACATAAAAAAAGCCCCGGAACACCGGGGCCTTTTTTTACAGGCGAAAAAGCTTTAATCTTTTTACTGGACGGAACGCCTGGGTTCTTTTCAAAGGATTGGATAAAAGCGGTCTGGATATTGAATACGTTTAGGTTTTCATTGGATCCAGGTCTTATGGTAAAGATGCCTAAATCGCCACCAATTGCAAAACAACAGCACCTGTTTTCCGCACAAATACAAAACCTTTTTAGCAGACGCTAGGAATATTCCCTTATTTTCCGGCCCATAAAAATACCGTATGCTGCAACTGGAAGAAACAATTCTCCGAACCATTCGAAAAGACGACAATGCGGCACTTGCAGCCATCATCCGCAAAACACTGGAAGAATTTGGTGCCAACCGGCCCGGCACCGTGTATTACGATCCCACCACAGATGCCTTGTTCGAACTGTTTCAAAGCACACCCGGGTCTGTTTATTATGTAGCGGAGAGAAATGGAGAACTGCTTGGCGGTGGTGGCATTTTCCCGTCGCCTGGACTGCCGGCCGATACCTGCGAACTGGTAAAAATGTACCTGCTGCCGCAGGCAAGGGGAATCGGGCTTGGCAAGAAAATCATTCACGCCTGCATCGATTTTGCAAAAGACAGCGGCTACAAAAACATCTACATCGAATCCATGCCGGAACTGAAGCAGGCCTTGAAAACCTACGAAAAATTCGGCTTTCACTACCTGGACAAACCACTTGGCGAAACAGGGCATTTCGGCTGCGATTTGTGGATGCTGAAACCGCTTTCCCCTTAAGTGCCGATTGCCTTATGCTTTTCTTCAATTACACGTCATAGGGTAACCTGCTCCAGTAAGGGGAAGGTTACGGTAATGGTGCTGCCTTCACCCGGCTCGGCCTGTATATCAACCTGGCCTTTGTAAACGTCCGCCCGGTTTTTCATATTCTTCAGGCCCAGGCCTTTTGAGATCTTGCGGCTATCGAAACCAACACCATTGTCGCTGATCACAACTTTCAACTCATTTTCCCCGTATTCAACAGCCACCTGCACCAGTGAAGCCTGGGCATACTTGACAATGTTATTGAGTTGCTCCTGGATGATCCGGTAGATCGTCAGCTTCAGTCCCTGGTCGAGCACCTCTTCGCAAATAGCGTAGTGCAACCCGATCTCGAACAACTGCAGCGACTGGTAATGGGAAATCAATTCTTCGATCGTGGCTTCAAAGCCGATGTCGTGCATAACGGGTGTTACCAGCTGCTTGGAGAGGAAACGGATTTCATCGATCGACCGTTGCAAAAGAGACACGCCCTTTTGTACGAAGGCTTCTCTTTGCTCCGGGAAATAGTGAATGTTTTCGATATAGAGTTTGGCCGTTGTGAGAAGCTGGTTGACGTTGTCGTGCAGTTCCTTTCCGATCTCGCTCCGCTCCCGTTCCTGCGTATCCAGAATGGCTTTTGCGATTTCTTTTTGTGCCGCAATTTTTTCTTCGATCAGCTTTTGCTGCAGGCGCAATTTGTCGGTCATGTCATCGCCCGAAACGATAAAATGGCGGCCGGTTGCCAGGTCGATGGCATTGGTGCTAAGCTCGGAATAGAAAACTTCGCCATTTTTCTTTACATGCCGGACGATGGTTTGGTATTGCTCGATCTGGTGTTCCATCAGGGAATAAAACTCTGGCAGATCGGCTTCTACTTTCAGGTCGGGTATTCGCAGAGAAAGGAATTCTTCCCGCGAATAGCCATACAGGTCAATCGCCGCCTGGTTGACCTCCGTAATTTGCCAGTCTTCGCTGCGGAAAATCCATTTCGGTTTGGGGCTTTTGAAAAAAAGAAGGCGGAACTGTTCTGCGGAAACCTTGATAATTTGCTCGGCTTCCCGCTGAAGCGTAATATCCTGCATGGCGCCAACCATTCGGGTAGCCTTGCCTGTTTCATCACGAATCACAAACCCCTTGTCGATCACGTATGCATAGGAGCCGTCATTTTTCTGGTACCGGTACTTGTCTATCCAGATGTTGCCGGTTTGTCCGATCACGTTTTGCAAACCCAGCATCACCCGTTCGAGGTCGTCGGGATGCACGTTGCGCATCCAGCTTTCCATGTTCGCATTTTGCTTACTGATATGGTGACCAAAAATGGCCTGAACTCCCGCACCCCAAAAAAGCTCATTGGTTTGCAGATCCCAGTCCCAGATGGCATCACTTGTGGCCTTGGTCACGTATTCGTAGCGCTGGTTGCTTTCGCGAAGCGCTTCCTGCTGCTGCTTCCGTTCGGTGATATCTTTCACATAAATCGATAATCCTTCCGCGGATGGATAGGCGCTGACTTCTACCCAAGTGCCCAACGCCGCATCGTATTCTTCGAAGTGCACAGGCTTGTTTTCTGCGAAAGCACGATGGTATTCCGAATAATATTTTTGCGGAACAGCATCGCCCAGTTCTTTCCAGAAATTTTTTCCCACGATGTCCTTCCGTGTCCGCGGCAACATTTCTTCCATCTTTCGATTGATGTACAAAACGGTCCATTGCCGGTCCATGGTGATGAAACCATCGTCAATATTTTCCAGTGTTTGCGTGAGCCGTTGCTCCGAAGAACGCAAAGCCAGTTCGGCTTTTTTACTTTCGGTGATGTCTTTCGTGGTGCCGTACATCACCACAACATTGCCGTTTGCATCCAGTATCACACGGACGTCGTTCACCACGTAAATCACTTCACCCGACGGCCTGATCATCCGGTGTTTGTACTGGCTGGGGCGGCCTTGCAGGCTGTTGGTATTCGCCTGCTGTACGATGGTTATGTCATCCGGATGAATGAGGGTATAATAATGTGCGATGGTAAAATCGGGATAATCCTCCCTTCGTAAACCATAGAGTTCGTAAAGCTCGTCAGAGATCGTGCTACGCTGGCTGGCCACGTCCCATTCCCACCAGCCGATGCCGGCGAGCTTATAAGCCCGTAACAAACGATCCTCCTGGCGTTTCCAGGTTTTCTCTTCTCTTACTTTCTCCGTGGCATCTTTGGCCACAGCATAAACAACCCCATTTCCCTTCTCCCATTGCAGCATCCAAAGAATAGGAACAACCGAACCGTCTTTTCGCAAGGTGCGGTTTTGAAAATGACGTACATCTCCATCCGCTTTGGCAGCAGCAACAATTGTCCATGCTGCTTCGCGGTCTTCAGGAACAACGAGCTCCGTAAAGCAACGGCCAACCAGTTCGTCGGGAAAATAGCCCCATACTTTTTGAGAGGCTGTATTGGACATGAGGAAACGGCCTTCGCTGTCGAAGGAACAGAGCACATCCGGTGAAAAGTCCAGCAGTCTTTGCTGCCCTTTTAATTGCTCCTGCCACGCACCGGTGCCGGCCGGCTTGGATTGGTTGGTCATAGGTAAAGCATTCTGTCAATGTTCACTGCCCGCACGAGGGGCCCAGTGTTTTAGACTGGCAAAAACACTCGTTAATAAACGTTAATAAAAATAGGAAACCCACCACTCATATCTTTCAAAAAGCACGCTTTCCTTTAGCAACTAAGGGTATTACCTTATCCACATCAAAGCGGCACCTCCTTCCCTATCCCCCTGACAGGCACCACTTATTACCGTTCGAAAAAACAAGCGCTTTTGCATTAACAAACCGCCACGCAAGCAACAATACCTGCTGTCAGCGCAGCATATATTTCATGTTCTTTCGGGTTGCAAACGAAACGATCGTACCGCTAATTTTTCGAAGAGCAACCGGTTTGCCCGCGGCCGTATAAGCCCGCATACCAATCGGCAAATCCACCGTGCAAACGTTACCTGCTGTTGAAAGGATAACAGCTTTTTGCAAAGCCCCTTCCTTCCAGGAAAAATCCGTTTCAAAACCATTGGGAGCGCAAAGGCCTTTTGCCCGGCCACTGCGCCAGGCGGCGCTGGTGGGAAGGGCGGGTAAAAAGCGGATGATCCCCTCTTTGCCGATGCTTTGCAACAGCATTTCTGCAATGGCTGCCGTTGCGCCGAAATTGCCGTCGATCTGGAACGGCGGGTGCGCACAGAAAAGATTGGGATAGGTACCCGCCCCTTTTGTTGTATAAGAAACATCCAATCTGAAAGCCGGCTCCAGTAAATTCCGAAACATTCTCAATGCGTGATCGCCGTCGCCGAGCCGGGCCCAAAAAGCAATCTTCCAGGCCCGCGACCAGCCCGTGCCTTCATCGCCGCGGCGCAACAGGGTTTTCTTTGCTGCTTCCACCAGTTCGGGGGCGTCAATCGCATTGATCTCGTTGTAAGGATAAAGACCAAAGAGTTGCGACACATGCCGGTGCTGCGGTTCCGCTTCCCTGTAATCGCGGATCCATTCCTGGATGCCCCCGGTAGACGGACTGATTTGATTCCGTGCGAGGTGCTGCCTGGTTTGGGCCAGCGAGTCCCGCCAGCTTTTATCGACACCCAATTGCGTAGCCGCTTCGATGGTGTTGCCCAACAATTCCCGCCCGATTTGCATATCCATGGTCGGCCCCATCGTGGTTTGCCCATGAAAACCCTCGGCTGTGATATAGGTATTTTCCGGCGAATTGGAAGGCGCTGTCACCAGCCAGCCGGTCTTCGGATCGGTAATCAGGATGCCGGTATAAAACTGTGCTGCTCCTTTGAGTACCGGGTAGATGGTTCGCAGGTAATTCTTGTCCGGATGAAAACGGTAATGGTTCCACAAGTGCTCGCAAAGCCAGGCACCACCGGTAAGCGAAGAGCCCCAGGTTGCACTTTCCCCGGGTGCGGTAAATTTCCAGGGATTACTCATCATGTGTGCTGTCCAGCCTCCGGTGTTGTAGTAGGCTTTTGCCGTTTCTTCGCCTGGCCTCACCAAATTCCTGGTGAATTCCAGCAAAGGCTCGTGACACCGTGAAAGATTCGTGACCTCTGCCGGCCAGTAATTCATCTGTAAATTGATATTGAGATGATAGTCGCCGTTCCAGGGCGTTTGGTATTCTTCGGCCCAAAGCCCCTGCAGGTTGGCCGGCAGGCCGCCGGGTCGGGAACTCGAGATCAGGAGATATCGTCCGAAATTGAAATAAAGTGCGGGCAACTGTGTGTCGCTTTCGCCGGCAGCATAGCGTTGCAAGCGTCGGGCAGTTGAAAGAGAAACCAGCGAATCAGAAGCAGCGCCTGAAAAGTTGATCCGGCAGCGATCGAAATAGGATGCATAATCGGCAAGATGGTTTTGCCACAGTGTTTTATAAGGAAGCTTTGCTGCTGCCATTACCTGCCGGGTGGCAACCGGCAACGGCTCAGGGCCCCGATGCGTCACATCCGGCCAGTTCAGGTCTGTTGCAGCGCCCAGGATCACCAGGCATTCGGTGCCGCCGGTTACACGGAGCAGGCTATTGACCGCTTCCACTTTACCGCCAGCCGGCAGCACGGTTGCATAGGCAGCAAACGACACGCCTTTATCGCCATTGCCACCGTCAAGGCTACCCGAGAAAGAAAGTTCCCGCCCGTTCGCCGTGACAGTCGCCGCTTCTTTGCGGTTCAGGGCAAGATCAAACGAAAGTACACCGGGAGTGTTGGTGCGAAGGCGAACGATAATGGCCTGCTGCGGCGCACTGACAAACACGTCTTCGGTGAAGGAAACGGCACCCCGCTTCCAGGTAGTCGTCGCCAAGGCTTTGTCGAGTTGCAAAACCCTGTTGTACGCGGTAACTGCCGCTGCCGTATCGTGCCAGCGGATAAAAAGGTCGCCCAGGGTTTGATAACAGCCAAATTTTACATGGGCACCGCTTCCGTTGCCGGAGCCTTTGCCCGCACAGGTAAAATAGCGTTGAAGCAAGTCCTGTGCTTCCTTGTTTTTCTCCTGCTGCAGCAGGCGCTGGATTTCGGGCAGGTGCTCATGCGCATCGTGACGATTCGGATCTTCTACACCACCCGACCACATGGAAATCTCGTTGAGCACGATGCGCTCCTGGCTGGTCCCGCCAAAAACCATGGCCCCGAGCCGGCCATTGCCCAACGGCAGGGCCTGCGTGAAATGTGTTGCCGGCGAATCGAATTTCACCTGCACATCGGCCTGCGCCAAAAGCCGGCCGGTAACAAGGACCAAAATTGAGGAACAAAAAAACCGATGTGAAAAACGCATGTGCCTGTTCGTTGTTTTGAATGTGAAAGCTCAATTTATTCGCGGATAGTCATTTGGCGGCCCACAATCAGCCGGACGGGGCCGAGCAAACCCGATGTCAGCAAGGGGTTGGTTTTCTCCAGTGCTTTCCACGCCGAAAACGTAATGCGCTGCCCCGGCTTGGCCTTGTTGTGGAGAAACCAATCGGGGAACTGCGTTACAAAACCGTTTTCGTTGTAGGTATTTTCTTCCGGCAGGTAGGCATCGCCAATCATCCGGTTGGGCCAAAGGTTCGTTACGCGGACCGTGAGCACATTGCTCCCGGGACGCAGCAAATTGGTCACCTCGGCAAAGAAGGGCTCTTTCCAAAGAAGGCCGGCCGCTTTCCCGTTCAGCGCCACTTCAGCCACCACTTCCACACGGCCAAGGTCAAGCAAGACCCGCTGACCGGGAAACGTTTTGTTTTTTTCCCACTGAAAAACTGCCCGGTAGGTTGCCGTGCCGGAAAAATGCCGAACGCCAAATTCCGGATGCAAATGGAGAGACTGCAACTCGGTTAGCTGAATGAAAGACGGAGCGCCGGTACCCGCGGGAAATTGCACCTGCCAGGAATTTCGGAGAGGCACGACCCGGCAGCCCGTCACCTGAATTGCTTTTTTCGCTCCATCACCTTGCAATTCGTAGAACCCATTTTGCCAGGCCTGCATCACTAATTCGCCCGGTTGTTGCCTGTTTACCCGGACCGGATAGGGCAGTTCAGTCGGTGGCAAGCCGGCATGAAACTGCTGGTAAATGGCAGCTTCGCCCAGTGCCTCTCTGACCAGTTGCGGCATCGTAAAATTGCCTTCAAAAAAAGCAGAAAAAGCTTCGTCTGTCGGCGGCGTACCAAGGCCGGGATGAACGATTTTCCCCGAAGCGGCGGCACTGGCGGCCAGTCGGCCATTGATGTACAGGGAAGGCTGGCCGTCTTTATAACGAAGCGCCAGGTGTGTCCAGCCTTCCAGCGGCTGCACTGTTTTGATCATTTCACGGGCACCATGATTCGGTCCTTTTTCCCGCTCAAATATCCGGATGCCGTTTTGCCCG
Organism: Flavisolibacter nicotianae; assembly: GCF_003628535.1. Classification (GTDB taxonomy): domain Bacteria; phylum Bacteroidota; class Bacteroidia; order Chitinophagales; family Chitinophagaceae; genus Flavisolibacter; species Flavisolibacter nicotianae. Next base: position 223,324 of record NZ_RBCI01000003.1, on the reverse strand, counting down.
GCCGCCATTCCGCAGGCAGCATGACCGGTACCATAAACCGTTTCACCTTCCGGTGGAAAAATCAGCAGCCCTTTCGGGTGAACGGAAGCGGTATCCGGTTTCACCCAAAAAAGGATCGTGAAATTGTTGGTCACATCCGGAAAGGGAGTTTGAACGACTGGGGGAAAGGCTTTCGCGGAAAGCAGGGATGCGCCATTTTGATCGATGGCCGTGTAAGACCGCCAGGCAATCTTTTTACGAAAAATGACAAACAGCGAACCGGCATGATCCAGTACGACAGGCAGGCTGGTTCTGCCGTTTTCCGTGTCGTACACGACCGGCATATTCACTTCACCGGTTTGCGGATCCCAGGTTTCGGGCTGCTTTCCGGCAACGCGAAAGCGGCAAACAATTGCTTCTCTTCTGCGCAGGTGATTGCTGATAAAATAAATTTCCGTTTCGCCCATGACCCGGTGCGTAAAGTGAACCGCCGCATCGTTTCGGGCGGATGTAAATTCAAAGTCGGGAAGAATGCCCTGTTCCTCCAGGATAGCAGCAAGTGGTTTGTTCCAGTAAATCTTTCCCTTGCCATAGGATCGCTCTTTAATTGCCTGTCCATCCAGGTCACCCCACAGTTCACCGGCAAGCTTTCTGGCTTCGGTCTCTCTTTCGTTTGCCCGCCCCGGCATGTCTGTGGGCCGGGCAGTTACCAGCAGGATCATGCCCTGCGCAACCAGTTCCTGTAGTTTTTGCAGGACGGGTACCGAAAGTTTTTTTAGCGGCGCCAGGATCAGCAAGCGGTATTGCATGCCGCCTGCCAGCATGATCGTCGTGCCCGACATTTTCGTATCGTGAAGCAGGACGTCCGGCCCGATCACATCACCGTTTAGGGTTCTGGGCACCGGCGGATCCACATAGTTGACATCCGGTATGCCCGATGCAGGATCCTCGCCCTTAAAATAAAGAATATCAGCGACCGGCCGCCCCTGCTGCAAGAGGAACTGGCTGCGGGCCAGGCAGTCAATCCAGGTGCCGGACTGGCGGCACCAGGTATTGTTGCGATCGAAATGCGTTCCAAACGGGCCCATGGTCATGCCGGGCAAACCGGTTGTATAAGGCTGGTGAACGATCACGTGGAAAACAAACCGGTTGATGCCAAGCGAATAGATATGATCTCCCTGGCTTTTCAGGGCAAAGGGATAGGCTGTCCATTTGGTTGTGAACGGCAGACCGGTGTAGGCTTCAGCCGCCACGATTTTTTTCCCATAACCATGGGCGATAGAGACGGCCTGTTTGCACAGGTTGATGGTTCCCGGCAGGTAACTTGCCCAGAATTCCGCCATCGGAACATCCAGGTTGCGCCCCACCTGCAGGCTGTCGAATACGCCGTCGCCGTTGGGCTGTGCAAGGAATTGCAGGCCGGCAGATGCACAGCGTTCCCGGAAACGACCATAATAATTTTCGGCAATGAGATCCGCATGCGTGCGGCGTACATCCCACAGCACCTTTTCGGTGCTTTCAATCGATTGAACAACACGGCCCGTGAGTGCCGGCAACCAACCCACCAGCAGATAGCCCCGTTTTTGGGCAAAGGCTTCGGGAAAGCGGGAGGTCCAGTTTTGTTTCCCTACTTCGTAGCTGTCGATCAATACACCTTTGAAAGTATTTCCGGCAAATCTTTTCAGCCGCGAAAAAAGTGAATCGAGTTGTAATTCGAAATAAGCGTCAACAGCTTCTTTGCTGAATTTATCGATCTCGAGGCCGCCTGCATCGTCCGGTGTCGCGACGGTTCGGGTGCCCGTACAGGTATGTCCCATACGAAGGATCGTCCAGTTACCCGCAGGCAGTTTTGCCAGCAGCCTTCCGCCAGATTGCAGGTGTGATGTCAGGTCAACAACCGTTGCCGGGTCAATCACAAATTGCTGGTCGATTGGTTCCGGCTTTTCGGCCTGTTCGCGGTCGGTGAAATTAACCTTGCCGGCCCAGTCGGCGAGCCGCGGGCCTTCAAACAACTCCACCCCGGTCAGTGTTGTTTTTTTATTAGCGATCAGTCGAAAATACCGCGACTTTACGGCAGGAAAGGTTTGTATACCCGGTGCATCCACCGACCGCAGAAAGGGCATGCTGACAGGACATACATCGGTAAATGAAACGCCGTCGTCGCTGCGCTGCAAAACCATCGCCGGCGGATGATCGAACGCCGCGTCGTACACCGAAACCGAAGGTTCAGAAAGCCTCGTTACTGCAATTGATCGTGCCGTGAAAGGTTCGGCAAACTCCAGTTGCACCACTGCCTTCCCATCGCTTTCCGGCCGGAGCTCCAGTCCACCGCCGGTATTCGCCTGCAGCAAAACGCTTTTGTCAATTTCTTTTCCGTTGATGCGTACACGTTGCAACAGGTCCCGCATCAGTCTACGCTCCGCCGTTGCGGGAAAGGCCACCACGAAAGCATCCCGGTAATAACCCAGCTTGGTAAACGGTTGCGGCAAAATCACATCAACGCCATCCTTGCTTTCGACATGAACGACCGACCAAACCAGTTGCTGCATGCCCATTGCCGGCGTCACACCACGGCCGCCGGAACTGGAATAGCCCGGTGAATTGTGGAGGAAGAGTTGCAGGCCTGCCTTCTGCGCCTCCTGCATGGCATGAACAACCATTTCATCCCACAAGGCACTGCCATAGGCAACAGGGCCTTTGGCAACACCCATGCCCGCATTGTAAATAAAGACCCCGGCAAGACCCATCTGTTTCATGGCGTCGATATCACGGGAAATCCCTTCCCGGGTAATATGCCCGTTCATCCACATCCAAAACGCAAGGGGCCGGGCCGAAGCCGGAGGACGGGAAAACCCCTCTTCCAGTTCATCACCGGTTAATTCCTGTTCTGCTTTTTCAGCAAACGAAAGAAAGGGAAGGATCATCATACCGGTTGAGGTCATGATGGTGTTCTTTAAAAAACCTCTCCGGTCTGTCATTGGTTGCTGGTGTACGTTAGAAAATTAGGTCCTTAAATGTAAGGCATAGCGAAAAGGAAATACAAGCTCTCGTCCTTCTTTTTTCCAAATTACAATACCGGGAAGGGAATGGATGGAGGTACAATAGCAAAGTCCCCTCTTCCGGAGGGGACTGCAATGGTGTACGACGGTGAGTTATCTGTTTTCGCAGGAACGAATTGCCAGGGACGAATGGATTTGTTTTTGACAGGATCGGAAAATCATATCAACGACCAGGCGTTGCTTTCACTTTATGCAACGGCGTAGCCGTATAAAACCACGCGGTTTGTTTTGCATGTGCGGGTGCTTCGTCACGCTTCGGAACGGTTCATTTTCGAATCCACTTCAATGAAATAAACCGGGTTTTCTTTTTGCGAGTGCAGTAGGGCCGAACAGGCTTCCGTCAGCAAAAACCGCTTGGTGTACAGGTATTCCAGGTTTGAGGCTTCTTTTACATTGAGGGGAACAGAGGCAATTACCTTTCCCGCAATAGCAAGTTTTAAATACATAGGACAATTGGCTTTGGATGTATAACTAAAACGTTATGCTGGTAGTTTTCTGCGGTGGGGATTAAACGGAAAAGAAGAAGTTGACTGATACTGGACTTTATTGGCTTTCTTAGGTGCTGGATTTTTTACAAAAACTTACTGGACGGTCTTCTTTGGATAGTGTTTAGTCTTTTCTTTTGGTATTGGATTTATTGATATCGCTATCAATCAACTTCTGCCACAAAAGTAGCGGGGCACAGTTTGCTGCACAAGGGCGGAATTGCTCTTTTTTCACACCACAGATATTACGTCAGCAACGCGTAAACCACCGAAAATTTGATCGTAGAAGTACGCAATGAAATTTGTGTTATTTACCAGCGCGGCGGAAGGATGGCTGGTAACCGGGTAGAAAAGAAAAAGGGCTGGATGGAAATCCTGCCCCGCTGTAAAATCCAATATCCTATGAAAAACCAAGACAAGATTACTGGTTGAATTTCGATTTTGCAAGCAATGGTAAAAAATGGGGATAACTTGTAAAAAGAAGGCCAAGGTGGAAACCTTAGCCCGTTTTTAATCCGTACCCTATGAAAACTGGATTGAAGATAAAATATCCTGGCAAACAGCCAAAAAAGAGATGGAAATTTTTCGAGATTATTTCTCCCTAGATCCTAATCCTCAGCACAAAACACTAAAAACCAACGAATAATATATTTTTGTTCACATATGTTTACCCCGTAAAAAAACCGTATCGGCACGAGAATCCTGGGTGATGGCTCCGAAAGTTGCAGCGTAAAGACAACGCAAAACGAATTTCACCCGGCCTTTCGCGGGGACCGGTGTTTCCGATAGAACCATCGCTTTGCCGTTTCCGCACACAGGACATAAAGAGCGACCAGTGAAAAAATATAGCCATAAAGTGCAAGGGGCAGTTGTTCGAATCCCAACAAGGAAGCAAACGGCAGATAAGGCAATGCCAGCACAAAGGCAATCACGAGCGAGGTTGCCAACATGAGCCATTTGCCGGGACGGCTTTTGAAAAATGGCAACCGGGTTCGAACCACCAGCACAATCACCGTGGCTGAAATCACCGATTCGGTAAACCACCCGGTCCGGAATTGCGCCTGGTCTGCTTTCACCAGGTAGAGCAACACACCGAATGTCAGGTAATCAAACACAGAGCTGATTAACCCGAACACGATCATGAAGCGTTGAATAAAAGACAGGCTCCAGCGTTGTGGTTTGTCGAGCGACGACGCATCGACACTGTCGGTTGCAATGGCCATTTCCGGCACATCGGTGAGAAGATTGGTGAGTAAAATCTGCTTGGGCTGTAAGGGAAGAAAAGGCAAAAACAACGATGCGCCAGCCATGCTGAACATGTTCCCGAAGTTGGCGCTTGTTGCCATAAAGATGTACTTCATGGTATTGGTAAATGTTTTCCGGCCGGCGATAATCCCGGTGGTGAGCACCTGTAGGCTATGGCTGAGAAGCACAATCTCTGCAGCTTCTTTGGCAACGTCAACGGCGGTGTCCACCGAAATGCCGACATCAGCGGCATGTAAGGCCGGTGCATCGTTAATCCCGTCGCCCAGGAACCCAACCACGTGACCGGCCTTTTTCAGGGCCAGGATGATTTTCTCTTTTTGATTGGGTTCCACTTCGGCAAAAATGTGTGTCCGTCCTACCTGGTGAACGAGGGCCGATTCGCTCATCAGCCGCAGGTCTTTCCCCGTGACGATAAGCGGTTCTTTTATGTTGACTTGCTGCGCAAGACTGGCCGCCACCAACGCATTGTCCCCGGTAATGATTTTCAGTTTTACACCCGCATCGTCGAGATCCCGGATTGTTTGCAGCACATCGGTCTTCAACGGGTCGAACAGGCTGATAAAACCCAAAAAGATCATGTTGGTTTCATCGGCACGAGTGAATTTTTTTTGCTCGCTACCGGTTGTGTATGCGACACCCAGCACGCGGTAACCGGAACGGCTTAACGACCTGTAAGCCTTCCGGATATCTGCATGTTTATCCACCAGTGGATAGACCTTCCCATCGGCTTCCTCTACCCTGTTGCAAACGGAAAGCACATTGTCCAATGCGCCCTTGGTGATCACGAGGTTTTCGTTTCCCGACTGCACCTGTATAGTCAGGCGCTTGCGGATAAAATCATACGGCACTTCCGCTTGCAGGCGATAGGCTGTAAGGGGCTCATCGATCGCTCTGCGGATGGCTTCGTCGATGGGATTGGTAAATCCTTTTTGCAATACAGCATTGAGCCAGGCAAAGCGTTTCGTTTTTTCCGAATGCCGGCCCGCTGCATCAAGTGTATCCTTCAGTGTCACCTTACCCTGCGTGATGGTGCCTGTTTTGTCGGAACAAAGAATATCCATGCTCCCCAGGTTTTCAATGGCAGAAAGTCGTTTCACAATGACCTGCTTTTTTGCCATCTCCCTGGCACCAACGGACAGGTTGATGCTGATAATGGCTGGCAGCAATTGCGGTGTCAGCCCCACGGCCAGCGCCAGCGAAAACAGGATGCTGTCCAGCACCGGTTTGTGCAACAGCACGTTGATGGCAAGGATCATAAAGACCAGCACCAGTGTAATTTCCATCAGCAGATAACCAAACCGCCGGATGCCTTTCTCAAAGGCTGTTTCCGGCGTCCTTGCCTGGAGGCGACCGGAAATATCACCCAGGGCGGTTGCGCTTCCTGTTTGCATGACGATGGCTTTGGCGGTGCCGCTGATCACATGCGATCCCATAAAAACCGAATTGATTCGCTTTGCGAGGGGCGCATCGCCTTCTGCAAGCCCCGCCTTTTTTTCCACCGGAAACGTTTCACCGGTGAACGCTGCTTCATCGATATACAATTCCTGCGCTTCGAGCAAAAGACAGTCGGCGGGAATTACATCACCCGCATTTAAAACGACAATGTCTCCTGGCACCACTTTCTCTACAGGGAGTTCCTGTTCTTTCCCGTCACGCAAAACCGCGCAACTGACCTGCACCATTTTCAGCAGTTCGTTCACGGCATTGGTGGCGCCCCGCTCCTGCCAAAAACCCAGCAGGCTGCTCACCAGTATGATCAGCAGGATGATAACCGCATCGGAAAATTCGCCAAGCGTAAGCGACAGCACGCCGGCGATAATCAGCAACAGCGTGATAGGGCTTTTGAATTGCGACAAAAACAGCAGGAGATCCGTGGTTGTTCGTTTGGGATGAATGCTGTTGGCACCATACCGACGCAGTCGCCGCGCAGCCACGGAGGATGACAGGCCACCAGCCGAAGTCCTTACCAGGCGAAATGCTTCTGCCGGCGGCAAAGTCCAGAAGGCCGGTCCGGCCTCGTGATGTCCAATTTGATCCATGCACAAAAAATAGGCAATCCATTGTCTGAAAAGGCTGATTTCGGTCTTGCCGCGGGAGAACGGTGGTCAGGCAACGCAAGCAACACAAAGGAATTCCAAACTGTACCACAAAAATGCCCGGCCCAATTTTCCGGTTACGCAACGAGACAAGAAGCGCCTGAATTTTCTTATTTTCCCTCATACAAAGTCAACTGTCATGAAACCACTTCTGTTTGCACTCCTGCTCTTCTTTTCATCCACTCACAGCCAGCAACTGGAAAAACGTTGGGAAACGGACAGCGTTGTCGCTGTCCCGGAGTCGGTGCTGCCCGACACACAAAACGGTCTACTGTATGTTTCGCTGATCGACGGCAATCCCTGGGATGCCGACGCCAAAGGAGGCATTGCGCGGCTGAAAGACGATGGAACAAATTATGACTCCGCCTGGGTAAAAGGACTGAACGCACCCAAAGGCCTGGGACTTTACAAAAACCATCTTTATGTTGCCGACATCAGCGAGGTGGTCGTCATCAATACCAAAACAGCACAGGCAGAAAAACGTATACCCATCCCAGGTGCCAGCGGCCTGAATGATATCACCGTCACGGACGAAGGCATTATATACGTTTCCGATTCAAAAACCGCGAGAATCTGGCGGTTGGAAAAAGAGCAACCCGTTCTCTTCCTCGAAAATATGCAGGGTGTGAATGGCCTGAAAGCTGTGGGCCGCGAACTTTATATTGCTTCCGGTAAATCTTTTGTCAAAGCCGATGAAAACAAAACCATCACTAAACTGGCAGAATTGCCGCAACCCGGCGACGGCATCGAACCGCTGGGCAATGGCGACTTTCTGGCAAGTGCCTGGAGTGGTTATATCTTTTACGTATCCGCAAACGGCACTGTCAAAACCTTGCTGGAAACATCGGCCAGCAAAAAGAACACGGCCGATATCGGCTACGACCCAGTGAAAAAAATTGTTTATGTCCCGACATTTTTTGCCAAAACTGTTGCCGCCTACCAATTAAAATAGAAGCTGCGTTTTGTACTGCAGGGTTGCATTCACAAGGAAAAAGAATCGAACTATATCAGCCCAACCGATTACCGGGAAAAATAGAGCCTGTCGATGTATTTGATATCATCCTTGTTGTAATAACGCCTGCACCATTTGTCCGTTTTATCCAGGACCAGCGGACGGGTCTCGCCGTTCGTATCCACGGCGGTGCGAAACGCATAGTGATCCACCAGCCGCACTGCCTCGATAGCAAACACTGTTGCGATGTCGCGGTCCGAGATTTCGATCAGGTTATCGCCATTGGCCTGCTCCCCTCCCGCTGCCAGGTTTGACGAGCCACAGTAAAGCTTTGCATTATTGCTGTTGAAATCGACCACCACAAACTTGTGATGGATCTTGTGCGCCCTGTAGCTTGGTTCCTTGTTGAATGGCGGCGGCAGCTTTGCGGAACTTTGCCTGGTGTTGACAAGCACGCCTTTCCGTGAGCCGGCTGTATAGCGAACCGTTTTGGTTTTTTGGCCGGAGACCAGGTCGGCCGGATCGGCCGGATCGCCGTTATCGGTAATCCCATAACTCAGCACGTTTGTATTGTTGCTTTCGTTGCGAAGATGCTCCAGCACCGGCCCGCCACCGGTAACGTCCATCACCGAAAACAGCACGCAGCGGCTGGCCCTGTCGATGGTATTGGCAATATGATTTAGCAAGGTATCGGCCGGCCCTTTTTTGTGTGGTGAGAAATTGAAACAGGCATAATCGACGCCCCCTGCCCGGTTGGGAGCCTGTGCTAGCGGCGTTGACGAAAAGGCTTTCATCAGCTCTTTCGAAAACGATTTTTCAAAAACATCCGCATAAAGGCCTGCCACCGATGTGTCATCAAAAATCAGGATGTGGTTGGCATTGATGTACAAACCATTCAACGAAAAATTAGTAGACCCGGTAAGCACTTTTACGGGCACATTGTTCTTTTTTTGAAGAATGACTTTGTCGTGAGAAAACCGCGAAAATTTTCCGCGAACAATCGCTGCCTTGCCTTTTTTCACCTTGAGAAAAGCTTCCTCGAACTGGTCTTCAAATGATTTTAGCTGGCCCTTTTTTGTATCGGGTTGCGTGTGCAGGCTTGCATTGTCGAGGATGATACGGATCCGGCCCTCTGCAGCCAAACTCAAAAACAAAGCGCACATGTCCGGTTCGTCGAGATCATATGCAAAAACATCCAGGCTGCTTTGGGCATCGGCCCGCACTTCTTCCAAAAACGCAAAAAGCTGGCGGTGCGCCGTGAAGCCGGTCCAGGCATATTGATCTTTGAACGTGTAGGGCTCATTGTTGGTGGTGCCGCTTTGTCCCCTCGTATCAAACACCAGTGTATTCACTGTTTGTGGCGGTCGCAGTGCAGCGTTCAGCCCAAACCGGCGCACATAGGCCTGCGACGACACAAATCCCCGTGTAAAACCAAGCGTGATCTTTTTTGTCTGGCTCCGGAAGGGCTCCACGTTGATTTTTACTTTCACAGAAAGCGCAGCATCCAGAGGCTGTAGTGCATTGTTTTTCCAGTAACGGGGCGTTACCGTGTAAATGTATTCACCATAAAACGGGTTGTTCAATGGTTGATGCGCATCTCCCGGCACGTGCAGCCAACGGAACTTCTGGATCGGGGCCTTGTCGGTCCCCAGTGGCGCCGAAACGGCGTGGAGCTGCTCGTCTTCGCGGTATTTGTCTTCAAAGCGCAGCGTGTTGATCAAAAAATACGGGGAATTGCTGCCGGGCTGGCACTTGATGGTAAAGCCGACAAAATCCGTCGTCTTGTCTTCATCAAGATCAAAAGCCAGCAAAGTCATGGCATCGCCCTTGTAGGCAATCATCTGCATTCCGTTCAAGCGTTCGGAGATGACTTTGCAGTCAGTGCTGTCGTTGGGATTTGCAACCTGCAGCGTCCAGCTTCCCCAGCGGTCTGCTGCAAGGGCGCCGATTCTTCGCACCGCACCCGCTTTTTTGACGCTCGTCTTTTTGGGAACGACGCGCCTCGCACTGGCGCTACCGGGAGCAAGTCCGCGGCGTTGTTTTGGACTCATTGTCTTTTGCTTTGTTGAAGATGGCATAAAAAAGGTTTTAACTTGATGGCAGCGACTATTTGCCCTGGCTCCTTTCAGCAAAACCGCTTCTGTCCTTGATCCACCTTTGGCAAACAGCAACCGCGAATCCAAAACTAAAATACATTAGCGCAAATTGCAATGTCAAAAACCAGGTTGGATGAAACTTGAGTAACTCTCCCTTTGTCGTCACTTTGCAACAGGCCATGCCGGGTGATCTACGGAAACCGAATTGGGAATTCGATGCGCACCTTGTCACCAACACCGGTTTTCCGTTTCCGATCCCGGAATCCCTGTTTGCCGGCTGCGGATCGACGGGCATTTCCGGTAACGTGATTTTCGCTTTCACCCGATGACGAAGACCGGGAGTCCGCCAATTTAGGGCCGCTGGCTCCGGCAGTGAATTTTCAAAATCGTAGTTCTTTTTCTGTTTCAGACGGGAACGAAAATTGACGTCTTCTTTAACCATGAGTGAACAGCATGATCACCACGGCCATTCGCACCAGCACAGCGTCGATCCCGCTCAGGTCAGCCAGCGATCCTTTGTGATCGGGATTACGCTGAACATTGCTTTTGTGCTCGTAGAAATCGGAGCGGGCCTGCTGAACGGTTCGATGGCACTCCTGACTGATGCTGGTCACAATGCGAGTGATGTAGCCAGCCTGCTCCTATCGCTGCTTGCCTTTCGGCTGGCGCAAAAAAAGCCAACACGGACACACACCTACGGCTACAAGAAAACTACGGTGCTGGCAGCCCTGATGAATGCCGTCCTGCTCCTGATTGCCATCGGTGTGTTGGGCTACGAATCGATCAACCGCCTGTTGCATCCGGCTGCCGTGAACGGAAGCACTATTGCCTGGGTGGCCGGTATGGGCATCTTGGTCAGCAGCGTTTCCGCCCTTCTCTTTTACCGGCACCGCAGGCATGATATCAACATAAAAGGCGCCTACCTGCACCTGCTGGCCGATGCCCTGGTATCCGTTGGCGTCGTGGTGGGCGGCCTGCTGATCTCTTTAACGGGAAAGTACTGGATCGACCCGGTTTTAGGATTGGCGGTGATGATCGTTATTTTGGTAAGCACCTGGTCGCTGCTGCGAGATAGCTTTCACCTGGCCGTTGATGCCGTACCCGCTGCCATTTCGCTCGAAGAAATTGTGGCGGTGATGCGCCGCGTCGACCAGGTGACGGATGTCGATCACGTGCATGTGTGGCCCCTGAGCACCACCGAAAACGCACTGACGGCACACATCTCTGTTGCCGACAACCTGCCGTTCGAAGAAAAGCTGGCTGTTATCCGGCAGGTCAAATACGAACTGCAACACCACAACATCCACCACAGCACACTGGAACTTGAAACCGGGAAGCAAGATGATTCCTGCAGTAAAAAAACAGGAACGCACCAGCAAAAACCGGGTTAAACAATTATGCCTGGACAATTTCATTCTTCCCCATTCGCGACTCACCACAGGGAAATTCGTTGCAGCCCCATGACCAGGCGTTTCCGGCTTGCACCACTTGCCATTTGTTTTTATCTTCAGCAGGCACCGGCTTACGCAGGCAGTTCGCTCGCAAGTACAAAATTGCATCGCTGCCCATGCGTCAACGCCGGGGCTTTGTTCAGAATTAAACCAAACCGACAATGAAACGACTTACGCTATCTCTTCTTTTTTTGCTCCTTTTTGCAATGGGTTACGGGCAAACCTTCCAGCCGGGTAGCCTGGTAGACGTTTTCAATTCAGGCGGTTGGTACAAGGCCAGCATAGTCAAAGCCGGCGAGGGGGATTACAGCGGTTACTACTATGTGAAGTACCAGGATTATTCGCAATCGCAATGGATCAAAGCCTCCAATATCCGCCTTGTAAAAACAGGTGCAATGCCGGCCGCAGATGCTCCCAGGAACGGCACCTACCTGATCCTCTCTTACGGCAACCCGACGCAGCCCATTCGACTTGGTTATTTTGACCTAAACAACGGGCAATACAACTACTACGATTTGGGTAAAAAGAATCTGGGGTCGGGCACGTACACCTACGACAGGCAGCGGAAAGCCATCCAATGGACGACAGGGCCTTTTAAAGACGCAGGCTGGCAGGGTGGTTTTGAAACAGACCGGGAAGGCAAAACGCATAAGATCCGCCTGAACAGGGTCACGATCGGAAGCAACAGCACAGACTCGCAATAAAGGCAGAAAGTACTGGCGCCGGTGCACCGGACTGACCATGGTGCAATGATTGCTGCTTCTTGTTGAAAACCCAGGTACCGTGAAAAAAATCATTCTTTCTTCACTGGTTGCACTTTTAGCCGTACACAACGTACAGGCGCAGAACACAGACTCCTTAGCGAAAAAGCTCGACAGCCTAAGGGCCCACCCCGACAGTTCCGGCGGACGGAAAATCAATACGAACCAGACGGCCTACAACGAAAAGACGAAGATCAATGTGCCGGTTTATTTTACGCTGCTGGGAACAGATTTTACGCAGGAGGTTACCGGGCCGTTTCATACACGCACTTCAGCCTGGCACAAAGTGGGCGGGTTCGTTGTTTTGGAAGGAATAATGTTCGCCCTGGACAAACCCGTTCAACGGTATGCAACCGACCTGATGGAACGAAACAGCAGCTATCGCGGGCTCTCCAATTTCGTTACCAATTTCGGGGCGGCTTATGAAGGCTACACCCTGGCTGCGCTTGGCCTCTATGGCTGGGCATTCAAAAACCAAAAGATAAAAACCACCACCCTGCTGGCGACACAATCGTACCTGGTAGCCGGTGCCGTGGAAGCGCTGGGAAAATTCATTTCGGGGCGGCAACGGCCAAACTATCTTGCCGATGGCGCCACGGAACCCAATCCCACTTTCCACGGCCCCTCATTTTCCGCAAAGCATGGCAGCACGTCCTTTCCGTCGGGTCACACAACGGCGGCCTTTGCCGCTGCCACGGTTTATGCCGAGGAATACCGGGACTTTCCGTGGGTACCTTATGTTGCATACGGGGCTGCCACACTGATTGGTCTCAGCCGCATCACTGAAAACAAGCACTGGATCAGCGATGTATTTGCCGGCGCCGGGCTGGGATATATCACCGGCCTGCAGGTCGTGCGCAATTACCACCGGTATGCGTATCTGCAAAACCACAAGGAGAAAAAAGGCAGTGTCACCCTCGGCGTGCAATTCAACTACGACCACCTGGAGCCCGCCCTGACCTACCGGTTTCGGTAGCGCCTGGCAGTGCCTTCTTTACAACGTCTTTTCGCGGCGCGAACGGCCAATTTTTTCCAGCACCCAAAAGGATGCCCCGAGCCACACCAGGCAAAGGCAGAAACCGGCAATCACGTCGCTGGCATAATGCACGTGCAGGTAAACGCGACTCAACGCAATAGCACAGGCAAGCAGGAACAAAAGCACCGAAAGGGTCCACCGCAGGCCTGCGTTGACCCGGTATTTCCAAAGGATATAAATCAGCAGCCCGCATAAAGTGAACGAAGAGAACGAATGCCCGCTGGGAAAACTAAAACCATTGACGTTTTGCACCAACGGATCGAACGGGCGGTGGCGATGAAAAATCGCCTTCAGCGAAAACAGGATGATGGTGCTGGTAAGGGCCACGGCAGCGATATTCCAGGAGACCTTGCTGTCTTTTTTCCAAAGCAAAAAATACAGCAGCAACACCAGGTAAGCGGGAAACAAAAAATAAGAGGAGCCAAAAAACGTAACGGCAACCATCAGCTTTGTCAGCGAAGGATGCGTGATGGCGCCCAGCTTTTGAAACACGACGAAATCGAGATGATTTTCATTCTCCAGCACCATTTCGTCGGCAATGAGCCCAAAAACGAAAAGGGCCAGCAGAAACACACCGGCGACAAACAGCAATCGCAACGAAATGCCTTTGGACGTTTGCACGACTTTTTGATCTTCCTTCATTTCAAGGGTTTGCTTTTTACCATGCAATGAAAAACATGCCTCCTCCAGCCAAGGCAATGCCCGCGCTTCAATTCTGGAGAGATTCTGAAGTGGGGAAATTCTTCCTACAAAATTCACTCAGATTTGCAGGCTAGGTTTGCTTTTTGGAAAATGCCGAACTTAAAAATCGCATATTGCCGGCAGCAGAGCGTCTTGCTCCATGGCCGGTGTTTTCACAAAAACACGCCTTGAGAAAGATCACGGTGGCCGCCGAAGAAAGTTTTCGCAAAGCGCATCCTGCGGCATCGGCGATTAGGGAAAAGAAGCGAAAAATTCGGAAGCCGGTTTTAATGCGAAAGCGTTCCAATGTCCTGCAGGAACAATAGGACAGGAACAATTGTTGAAATTGAATGGCGGCCACCTTCATGATGTCGCCGCCCAACGCCAGGTCATCCAGCCATCAAAATGCAGGAAGAAGGCGGTTCAAAGAAATGGCAAGAATCAGCAAAGCAGGCGGCGATTTTTTACAGCGTGCCGGTGCGGGGAAAGGAGTTGCTAAATGATGCAGGCGATAATCGCAGTGATCAAAAAGTGACAGAAAAACGAAAAACCTAGCGGATAAAACAGCTGTATACAGCGGTCGTTTTTTAAAACTGAAGACAGGATGAGATATTTCATGAGTCTTGTACTCTTGTTGAATGCGCTGTTGTGCATTGCACAAACCCGTACCCTTGATTTCTTTTTGCAACAGGCCACGCAAAACAGTCCCGTTCTCAACGACCTTCAAAACCAGATCCTGATCAGCCGCATCGACAGCCAGTTATTGCGGGCCTCCCTCCGAACACAGGTCAACTTTCTTAGCAGCAACAGTGTGGCGCCTACCCTTCGCGGCTGGGGCTACGACCCGGCAATCACCAACTATGCAAATGTTTCGGCGCTTGTGCAGGCCAACCGCAATTTTGTAACAGCCACCAATCTTTCCGCACAACTCCGCACACTGGATCTGCAGCGCAGGGCCTTATTGGACACCATCCAACTTTCGCAACGCGACCTGGTACGCACTCTCACCGACCAATACATCACGGCATATGGCGACCAGTTGGCAATGGCGTTTACCAAAGACGTGTTCGACCTGATGAAGGGCGAGGAAGAAATGCTGAAGAAGCTGGCCCAGGCCAATGTGTTCAAACAAACGGATTACCTGAATTTTACCGTCACCTTGCAGCAGCAGGAACTGGCTTACCTGCAGGCACAAAACCAATATGCCGCCGATTACCTGACCCTGAATTACCTCGCCGGTATCACGGATACAACCGTTCAGCAACTGGCAAAGCCCGACCTGCAGGAAGTGATGGAAGCAACGCTATCGAACACGGTTTTTCTGCGCCGGTTTGCGACCGACAGCCTTCGTCTTGCCAACGAAAAAGAGCTAATCAACTACCAGTACAAGCCACGGGTGGGTGCTTATGCGGACGGTGGCTACAACTCGAGCCTGCAGGAAACGCCGTACAAAAATTTTGGGTTCAGTGCCGGTGTAAGCCTTACCATCCCCATTTACGACGGCCGCCAAAAACAGCTAAAGATGGCGCAGGTGGATATACGGGAGCGGACGAGGCAGACGAACAAACAGTTTTTCCTGAACCAATACGCCATCCAGGTGTCTCAATTGCGCAGGCAGTTGAATGCACTGGATTTGCTCGTGGAAAAAATCGACCGGCAGATCCGTTACTCGCATACCCTCATTGTCGCCAACAACAAGCTCCTGCAAACCGGGGATATCACGATGCGGGATTACGTTATTGCGATCAACAACTACCTGAATGCACAAAACCTGGCGACACTGAATAGCGTCAACCGGCTGCGCATTGTCAACGAAATCAATTATTGGAACCGTTAACGCAAAAACAAGCGGCCATGAAAAAACTCCTTCTTTTTTCTTTCATTATTCTGCTGACTGCTGCCTGCAAGCACAGGGAAAAAGCAGCGGAAGAAGAGGCGGCAGTGGCGCCGGAAGACGTGAGAACACCCGTCACCGTCACCAACGTGGAGACGACCTCGCTGGATGATTATATCGAGCTCAATGCCACGTCGACGTATCAGCAAAGCAATTTTATCAAGGCGTCGGCCAATGGCTACTTGAAAGCAGTGAATGTGAAACCGGGACAGCGGATACAGGCGGGGCAAACCGCGTTTACCCTGCAAACAAAAGAAGCCCATGCCCTCGGCAACACCATCAACCAGCTCGATCCCTCCTTCCGTTTTTCCGGCATTATCACCATCAGGGCCGCAACCGGTGGCTATGTTCAAACCGTCGACCACCAGGCCGGTGATTATGTACAGGACGGTGAGCAACTGGCCGTGCTGGCCGACGCAAAGAGTTTTGGCTTTATCCTGAACCTTCCCTACGAATTGCGGCCTTACGTAACCACCGGTAAAGCATTGCAAATCGACTTACCCGATGACACGCACCTCAACGGGGTTGTTTCGAACATCCTGCCCAACGTGGACTCTGTTTCGCAAACGCAAAACGTGCTGATCAAAGTGGCATCGCCGGCAACCGTTCCACAAAACCTGATCGCCAAAGTGCGGGTGGTAAAATCGCACCGGTCGCAGGCAATGTCGGTTCCCAAGCAGGCCGTATTGACCAACGAATCGCAAACAAGCTTTTGGGTAATGAAGATGATCGATTCGGTAACGGCCGTGAAAGTACCCGTCATCAAAGGAATGGAAACAAAAGACCGTGTCGAAATACTCCGGCCGCCGTTTTCCGCATCCGATAAAATCCTGCTGACCGGCAACTATGGCCTGCCCGATACCGCCAAAGTCAAAATTGTGAAAGGAGAGCAATGAAGAATTTTTTTATCACGTACAAAAACCCGCTGACAGTGATCGTTGCCCTCATCCTCATGGGCGGGGTGTACGTATACGGCAAACTGCAAACTTCGCTTTTCCCCGAGATCACCTTTCCCAAAATCAAGATCATTGCCGATGCAGGGCTGCAACCGGTGAACAAGATGATGGTTACGGTTACGCAACCGCTGGAAAATGCCATCAAGCAGGTGCCCGACCTCGAAGATGTGCGCAGCATTACCAGCCGTGGCAGTTGCGAGATCTCGGCTTTCATGAACTGGGACGCCAATATTGACCTGAGCCAGCAACGGATCGAAAGCCGCATTGCACAAATCCGCAACAGCCTGCCACCCGACGTGCAGATCACGGTGGAGAAAATGAATCCGTCCATTCTCCCGGTCATCGGCTACACCCTCGAAACGACCAGCCAGAGCCACACCCCCATCGACATGAAGATGCTGGCACTCTACACCATCAAACCGTTTCTTTCGCAAGTGCCGGGAGTGGCGGAAGTGCGCATCATCGGCGGGAAACAAAAAGAATACTGGCTCACGCTTGATCCGCAAAAAATGAGTACGCTGGGAATTACTCCCGATAAACTTTCCACGGCACTGGGACAAACGAATTTTATCCAGGCGAACGGCTATTTGTCCGATTACCGCCAACTCTATCTTACGGTAACGGATGCCACCGTTCACTCGCTGGTAGATCTGCAAAACCTGGTGATCGCCAACGACGGCCGACGCATTGTCCAACTAAAAGACATTGCCGATGCCAAAATCAACGAAGGCGTTGAATACACAAAGATCAACGCCAATGGCAGGGCCGGGCTGCTGGTCGCCATTATCAAGCAACCGAATACCAACCTGGTTGCCCTTTCTACGGCCATGGCCGCCAAGGTGGAAGAACTCAGGCATTTGCTTCCCGGCGGCGTCAGTATAAAGCCTTATTATGTACAGGCCGATTTTGTACACGATTCGGTAAGGAGCGTTACAGACAGTTTGTGGATCGGTCTTGTGCTGGCCATTATCGTCGCCATCATTTTCCTGCGATCGCTGAAAGCCAGCGCCACCATTCTCATCACCATCCCTGTAACGATCTGCCTGACACTGATCGTTGTGTATGCCGTTGGCTACACACTCAACATCATGACCCTTGGTGCTATCGCCGCTGCCATCGGTCTGATCATCGACGATGCGATCGTCGTGGTAGAGCAAATCCACCGTTCACACGAAGAGCACCCGGACCAGCCGTCAACGGTTGTGGTACAGAAAGCCATCCACTATCTCCTGCCGGCAATGGTGGGTTCTTCGCTCAGTACGATCGTAATCTTTATTCCTTTTGAAATCATGAGCGGCGTTGCCGGTGAATATTTCAAGGTGATGACAAACACCATGATCATTGCACTGGTCTGTTCGTTTTTTGTAACATGGATTTGCCTGCCCGTTATTTATCTTTTGCTGACGAAAGAAAAGTCTGGCCCTGACGCAACAACAAAACCAACGGAACAGCCGCACGAGGTGCGGAAACAAAAATGGGTGGGCTTTTTTATCCATAAGCCCATTGTCAGTTTGGTGATTACCGCCGCGCTGGCCGTTTCAATCTGGTTGGTATTGCCCTTGTTGCAAACCGGTTTTTTACCGGAGATGGATGAAGGAAGCATTGTGCTGGATTATAACTCGCCTCCTGGAACGTCGCTGGAAGAAACCGACCGCATGCTGCACCAGGTGGAAATGATCATTAACAAGGTACCGGAAGTGGAGGCGTATTCACGCCGAACAGGTACGCAAATGGGCTTTTTCATCACGGAGCCCAACCGGGGCGACTACCTGATTCAACTGAAGAAAAACCGCAAGCGTTCCAGCGAAGAGGTCATCGCCGATCTACGGCACCAGGTCGAAAGCAGCCAGCCGGCACTGACCATTGATTTCGGCCAGGTGATCAACGACATGCTGGGCGACCTGATGGAATCTGTTCAGCCCATCGAAATCAAAATCTATGGCGACAATATCGAAAGGCTGCGTGAATTTTCGCAGCAGGTGAATGAGATTACTGAAAAAGTGGAGGGCACGGCAGACGTTTTCAACGGCATTGTCATTTCCGGTCCGTCCGTAAGCATTCGTCCCAACAATGCCATGCTGGCGCAATACGGCCTCACACCGCAAGCGTTGCAAACGCAAATTCAGCTTGGCCTGCAGGGCACGCAGGTTGGCACCATCCTCGAACGGCAGCAGCTCTCCGCGGTCCGCATCGTGTATCCCGGCACATCTGCGCAAAGCGTGGACGGCATCCGGCACCTGCAGATTTTTACACCGGGCGGTCGTCTCCTGCCGATCACGTCACTGGCAACAGTTGAGATCAACCCGGGTGATGCCGAAATTCAGCGGGAAAACCTTCAATCAATGGGCGTGGTGACCGGCCGGCTGGAGAACCGCGACCTGGGCAGCACCATGAAAGAGATCCGCCGGAACGTGTCGGCGCAAGTAGTGCTGCCACAGGGCTACCACATCGAATACGGCGGTGCCTATGCACAACAGCAGCAATCCTTTCACGAGTTGCTGCTCATTCTCGTCACGTCCAGTCTTTTGGTCTTTGGTGTGATCCTCTTCCTGTTCCAGGATTTTTTCGTGGCCACCTTAATATTGCTTCTCGCGGTACTCGGCATATCGGGCAGCTATCTTGCCCTTTTCCTGACCAACACGCCCCTGAATGTGGGGAGTTATACAGGCCTGATTATGATTGTCGGAATCATCGGCGAAAACGCGATTTTCACCTTCCTCCAATTCCGCGAATCGCTACAGGCCAGTGGCGATGTGGATGAGTCGATCGTGTATTCCATTTCCACAAGGTTACGACCCAAACTGATGACGGCATTGGGCGCCATCATAGCCCTGATGCCGCTGGCCCTGGGCCTGGGCACGGGAGCCGAATTGCACCAACCCCTGGCCATCGCGGTAATCGGCGGTTTTCTTACGGCGCTTCCGCTCCTGCTCATTGTACTGCCTTCGATGCTCCGGTTGATTTTCCGGAGGAGACGCCTGGCGCCTACTGATCAGCCTTAATCACCAGCACCTGGAACGAGCCGGGTTTCATCCGTGGCCGTCCACCTTCGCTGACCGGTGCTTCAAATTCTGCCGTCGGCAGAAAGATCGTTCCTGTCTTTTCGTTATACGCGATGGTCCGTGCGCCACGTTTGGTAGGAAAGTTTCCCAGCAGGGTAAATTTTTCTGGCGAGCCTTCTTTGATCACGCTGAGCGTTCCTTCGCCATTGGACGTAAAAATTAATTTTTGTTTGGCATCAAACACAACACCATCGCAGCCATTACCAATTTTGAGTTTCGCAACGACAGCACCATTTTCTGCATTCATGACCACCAGTAACTGTTCGCAGCCGGCAAAGAGTCGTTTTGTTTCTTTGTCGTAAGCAAGCCCGGTGGGTCCTTCGCCGGGACTCAAGGACCAGCGATGAATGACACTGTGCGTTTGTAAATCGACGACGACAATTTCATTTTTGTCTTCCAGGTTGACAAACAATTTGCCCTCGCCATCCGATGCTGCTTCTTCGGGCTTGCCGCCAACGTCAATTGTCTTTACAACCCGGTTTGTCGTGGGTTCGATAACCGAAAGGGTTTTGGAACGGCCGTTACAGGTAATGATCGTTTTGGCATGCGGCTCAAACAGGATGGCATCCGGGTTTTCACCCGTACTGATTTGGGTGAGCACCTGGGCGTTTTTCAAATCAAAGACGGTTACGTTGTTGCTCCGGCCGTTGCTGGTGTAGCCCCGGCCCAAATCATTGTCGAAAGCAATACCATGTACACCCAACGTGTTTGGAATTACACCAACAGAATCACCTGTTGCCTCGTTAAGAATATTGACCTGGGTACCGTGCGACACATACAATTTCCCGTTGTTCACGGCTAAATAATCCCACCCACCGGGGCTTTGTATGTGGTAGGTTTTTTTTATGGTAAAAACCGGCGCTTTTTGCGCAGCCGCAGAAAGAGAAAGGGCAGCCGCAAACACGGCGAAATACTTTTTCATAAGCATATTTATGATCGTTAAAAAATGATCCTGTTTTATTTATTTGTGGCAATGCTCGTTTGTCGCCACTATACTTTTTCATCCTGCGGCCAGAACACGGTAAAGCAATGTTCATGATCCAAAAAGCGGTAACACAGCTTCATCGACGACACATCGGCTATTTGTTTGACGATAGAAAGACCAAGACCATTGCTTGCACTGCCGGTTGAGGACTTGTAAAATCGCTGAAACAATTTGTCCGCTTGAAGTGCAGACCGGAGGCCGCTGTTTCGTACTGTCAGCTGTTCTCCATTCAATTCAATGGAAATATGCCCGCCCGGTTCATTGTGGTTCGTGGCGTTGCTCAACAAATTATTCAATAAAATATCGGCTAGCACCCTGTTCATTCGAACGCACACAGGATGCAGCGACACGGCAACGCTGATAGATTTTACCTGCCACAACTCCTGGAAGTCCTGCAGTTTTTCTTCCAGCTTCTCTTTCATTAAGATGTCTTCACGTTCTTCGAACTGGTTGTTTTCAATTTTTGCCAGGAGCAAAAGAGAACCGTTCAACCGGCTTAGTTTTTCCACAGCGTTGTAGGCACCCTGCAGGGTAGCGCTCTGCTTTTGCGTGAGGTGCTCATCCTGGATGAGCAGGTCCAGTTTTGAACGGATAATGGCAATGGGTGTTTGAATTTCGTGGGCTGCGTTTTCGGTAAAGGTTTTCAGCGAAAGGTATTCAAGCCTTGATTCTTTGGTGATGCTTTCCAGCGTGTTGTTGAGAAATGTGAACTCGTCGATTTTCGTCATGGGCAGGGCAAGCGGTTGATCCCGGCTTACCCGTACATTTTTTACTGCCTGCAAGGCCGCGTAAAAAGGCTGCCATAATGTTTTCAGCAAATAGCGGTTAAGCAGTGCCGAAACCAGCAGGATGAGAAGGATGGTTGAAATAGAGACCAGTAAAATGGATTGCAAAAGGTTGTCGGTTCCTTCGAGCGACTTGGAAACAGTGACCTGGAAATTTTGCCCCTGCGTTGAAATGCCAAAAACAAGACTCCGGTAATTACCCGAAACACCAGCGGCACCGATTTGGGCTGGCTTCACTGTCGCGATATGACGGTGCACCGGCACTTGCGCGGGTGCAAAAGTGATGATCTGGTCCGATACCGAAAAGCTTTCGGGAAGACGGTTGTGTTCTTTTACAAATGCCGCGATCTCGTCCTGTTCAATTTGCAAATCTTCATCGATCTGGTGCACGAGCACATAGCGGATGGAAAAATAAAAAGCAATGCTGGCGACAACAAAAATGGCAATGTTGGCAGCGAGGTTAACCAGGCTATAGCGGGTAAAAAGTTTCATGTAGAAGGAAGGCTGAATTTATAGCCCATACCGTAAACCGATTTGATGTAGTCCGAGGCACCGGCCTGCTCGATTTTTTTTCGCAGGTTTTTGATATGCGTGTAAATGAAATCATAGTTGTCTGCAATATCAAAATTGTCGCCCCAGAGATGCGTGGCAATGGCGTTTTTTGCAATGACCTTGTTTTTATTGCTGATGAAGTAAAGCAGCAATTCGTATTCTTTTTTTGTCAGTTCGACGGTTTGATCCCCGACCCGCAGTTCTTTCTGCTGCAGGTCGAGTTCGAGTGCATCGAAACGAAGAATATTTTTTCCCTCGAACGCTTTGCGGCGGATGATCGCATCCACTCTTGCACCAAGTTCCATCAGGTGAAAAGGCTTGGTAAGGTAATCATCAGCACCGGTCTTTAGTCCCAGCACTTTATCGTCGATGGAATTTTTAGCCGACACAATGATCACGCCATCCAGCTTGTCTTCTTCTTTCAACCATTTCAGAATGTCCATCCCGCTGCCGTCCGGCAGTGTAATGTCGAGAACAATGCAGGCATAATCGTAGAGGGAAACTTTTTCCATCGCGGTCCGGTAATCAAAGGCCTGCTCGCACATGAACTGCTCCCCACAAAGGTAATCGCACATGCTTTGCGACAGGTCTTTTTCATCTTCAACAACCAGTATTTTCATCTACCTGAATTTAGGCCAATGTTTCGGAATGGCGACGACTACTATTGGGTTGACGCAAAGCACATGACCATTGCGGATCACCCGACATACGTCAGTCGGTAACTGTACGATCGACCGAAATGGAAAACCAGGCGACGGTTCTTTTTGTCTTCCTGTTTTTTAAAAAACATGCAACCGCTCCGGACTTGAAGCAAAGTTTCGGAGCAAAATTGAAGAAATGTTGAAGCCGGCTCCGGCTGGCAATGCCCCCTTTTCCCGGACAACAAAAAACCCCACCAGATTCACACCTGACAGGGTTCGTGTTTAAAGCTTGTGGACTTAACCAACAAAAAGTCGAACCAGATATGGGATTTATTGGGTAGAATTTACACATTAAAGCCCTTAATTGGACAAAAATGCTCAGCAGTCTCAAAACCAAAAAACTGCGGATCAAAAAAGAAGAAGACTAGTTATAGTTAATGAAGGCTAAACGAATAAGATAAGTATAAGGGTATCCGATATTACGTGGTTTAGTTTTTGTGTCATGCGTACGAAACCAAAATCATTAGTTATGACCGGATACCATACCTACAAATCGTGTATTGATGCTTGTTTACAATGCGCCGCCATTTGTAACCATTGTGCCAGCTCCTGCACCCAAGAAGAGGATGTGAAAATGATGGCTAAGTGCATACAGCTAGATATGGAATGCGCAGCTATTTGTTATGCAGCAGCTCAATTGATGAGCCTAGGGAGCGAAATGGCAAAAGACATTTGTCGCATTTGCGCTGACATATGCGAAAAATGCGGGGCTGAATGTGCTAAACACCAAACCGAGCACTGCCAGGAATGCGCCAATGCCTGTAAGCGCTGTGCAGAAGAATGCAGGAAAATGGCAGCATAATATTTATACAGAAGCAGGCTTAAAGTCTGCTTTTCTCATTAAAGCATATTCATTAGAACGTAAGAGGCTGTATAATCAATGCGTGAAAAAATAATAGCAGGAAGCCAGTATCCTGGCTTCCTGCATCAGCTAATAACGTTTATGTTATACAATAAAAGGATCAACAATCATTAAAACCTGCTGTTTGGTTAATGGTTCATCAAATGCTTCGGAAGCATCTTCCGATGTTATAGCAAATCCATTGATGCCTGTGATCTGAACACCTGCCTGCAGGGTGTTTTCTTCACCATTGTAACTGGGCTGTACTGCCGATGAAGCGATATTGCTTTGATTCAGCGTGATCCATGGCTGAGGCATTCCTACCACCAAGGGGTCTCCTGTTCTACGGCTCCTGATTTCACGAACGTGCGCAGCATGCCTTGCCTCCACTGAATGAATACGAAGGGCAGCTCTCAATACTTCGTTACTGCTGATAAGGTTCGCTGCCTGTCCTTTGTATGCTCTTACCCCGGTATCTTCAAATGTTTGGGACACCGCAAGGAACAAACTGTAATTGGTAAATACGCCGGCAAAAGGCCCCATTCCGCTTCCGTTACCTGCTGTATAATCAAACGTCGGCTTTGGCACCGGCGTACCGCCCAACGCCATGATGGTGGTTTTCAAAAATTGTACATGTTCATTTTCGTGATCGGCTATTACCTGAAAGGCATTGCGGTCCGCTCCTGCCGGAATCAATCCCGACGAAGCAAGACCTGTATTGTAGAATTCTGCTTCAAGGTATTCCAGGGTCAAAGCAAAATTTAAAACATCCAATATCTGGCTTGAACTGCTTTGACCGTAGGCTTTTGAAAAAAGGGAACCAAGAGCAAAAGGCAGGGCGGTCAGTGCAATTTTACTTCCTACATTGGAAAGGCTCTTCAAAGCTTCTCTTCTTCCATCTAGTCGCTCATAGACCTCCGGGTCAATCTTTTCAATTTCAGTAATAACATTATGCAAATTCATAAAATCAAGTTTAAGCGGTAGGTAAATTATTGGCGATGATCTTGGTTTCAATGTAGTTGTTCGCGATGCTCAAAACATCCATGGGTTTGCGGTAGACATCCAAACCATTTGAGTCAACGACATCTGGCCCGGCAAAACTTCCATAGCTCAGCAGATCGCGGATAGCGGCCGCATGCCGTGCCTCCACAGAAACAATCTTACCGGCAAGGAGCAGATAATCAGGACTCTGCAATAGTTCACCAGCTCCATTATAGGCTGAAACGCCTAAATCCTCAAATGCTTTAGCGGTGCCCAATACACTAGCTCTGCTGCTGAAATCAATGGAACTGAAATCAAACAGCAAAGGCCCGATAGCCTTGTTCCCTAAAGCTGTTTTAAAAAACTCGCGATGCGCTATCTCGTGGTCACGGATATCTTCCAGATAAGCTTTTTCTTTACTCGTTGCTCCCGAATAGAATGACGAAGCTACTTTTATGTAAAACGCTGCTTCTAACTGTTCCAAAGCGTACGCATAATTTAGAATGCCTATATCGCCAGAGCCAAGGTTAACCGTGTTTTTAGGCATGTTGTGCGGATCATCCTGGGCAAAGGGTGCATTAGGCTCTCCGCCCCGAAAATCTTTTTTGCAGGAGGCCAACGCCACGGCCGTTACTGCTGAAAGCCCAGCATAATTTAAAAACTTGCGGCGAGATACCTGTTTTGGATCTGAAGATCCATCCGGATAGACATCGGGTAATTTTTTTTCAGCCATAAAATTTTATTTGAGGTGTAGGAAAAAAGAAACAACCCTATTGCATGAAAAAGACAGGTGGATCTATATTCTTTAAAAAGGGGGTTATGGCCATTTACGAAAATCACATGCCTTTGGATTACAAAAAATACTTTACTCACTTGCTTAATTAAAAGAGTAATAACTAGCCATAGATTGAGCAGATGTGGAAAAGCGATGGTGAAAATATTACTCCATTGTCGCAACTATTGGCAGAGGAAAGGAAGAGCTTCATCCAATTGCATAAAGGATATCTTGTCAAAAGAGGTTAACTTAATCTCTTGCTCTGGATGTATCGTAACAACCATATCGGTACCAGGCGATTTTTGATTAATCACGCAGGCTACTTTGTCGAAAGGGAAAGAAGATTTCCTAGGAAAGTAGGTATACAGAAAATCGGGTTTGATGGTATCCAAGATGGTGGAAAGATTATCAAGGGAAACATCATTGCCCATGTAAATAACCTCTATGCCTTTATGCCGAATGTAGAAAGTAGCATATAAGAGTGCCAAATCGAGTTGCTTTGAGCCAGATAAAAACAATAAAATCTTTCGACTTTCTTTTAACGGCACTTCAATTTTTTCAATAGCGGAAAGGATTTTTTTTCGTAGGACCGTTACCACCAAATGCTCTTCTGTTAGCTGGCGGCCTTGCCAAAAAAGATCGGCTTTTCTAAGAAAAGGAACGACTATTTCCTCCATTACAATTTGACAAGGCCAGGTGATAAAGCACTGATCTATAATCGATTCAAAGTCTCGCGGCTCCAATTGGTACATTACTTTGAACAATTCATTAATGACCTTACGATAAAGGTCTTCATCCGTATTTAAGACCTTTATCCTTTGTGCGATCTCTTCCTTCGACAAGTTGGCGAGAGTGGAGATTTTGTAGCCATTGCTGTTTAAAATAGCGATATCCAACAGGAGTTTTAAATCGTCAAGGTTATAAATCCTTGTTCTCCCGTTTCGGTAGGCGGGCTTAGGAATTCCATACCGTTGCTCCCAAGTTCGTATTGTGTGCGCTTTGATCCCGGATAATCGCTCCAGGTCGTTGATGCCAAATTCCATAACAGATGCATTGGACCTAATTCCTTGATTATCTACGAAAGTCATCAGCAACCGGTTTTAATAATATTTTTTTAATGGCTAAGCTTAGGGCCTGCTCATAATTTAAGCATTTATTCAACCCAAACTGTTCGATCATAAAATTTAAACAGATTTTGTTGAATGTTTTTTGGCAAAAGAGAAGGTTTATTTAAACCAAAGGGAAGTTTCAAGTTGATAGTCCTTGTCATGGTGCGTTTTTTGGTTACAACTCCTACAGGATTTGTTCTGGTTCGCTTAAAAACATTTACAATGAAAATTTTTGGTTCCTACCTAGCCGCTTTCATATTTCTTTTACAGGCTTGCAATTCCAATTCATCAAATTCAAAACAAAGTTCCATGGATAGTAGTGATCACTCCGCAAAAGAAAACAGCATGTCAGTCCCTGACTTAAAACCCAAAGGCCCTAAACCCGATTGGGCGAAGGATATAGACGACAATATGCAGGTAGTCACAGACAAATTAGCCAGCTATGGCGATCCTCCCATTGAAACCCTTTCAGCACAAGCTGCCAGAAAAGGGCATACTCCAACGGATGCTGTAATGGATGTCATGAAAGAGAACAATATTGCTATGCCTCCCTCCATGTGTGATACAATGGGTAAAGACATTCCAGTGGAGGGCGGAACAATTCATGCGAGAATTTATACCCCTAAAAATGGAAAGGGCCCCTTTCCCATGATCGTTTATTACCATGGCGGCGGATGGGTGATCGCAGATTTGAATACGTACGATCCGTCGGCAAAGGCTTTAGCAGAGCAAACCGGGGCGGTGGTCGTTTCGGTGCATTACCGCCAGGGTCCTGAACATAAGTTTCCGACAGCTCACAATGACGCGTTTGCAGCCTATCAATGGGCGCTACAAAATGCGGCCAACATCAATGGCAATCCGAAAATGGTAGCAGTAGCAGGAGAAAGTGCAGGTGGCAACCTGGCTTGCAACATGAGCATTATGGCAAGAGACAAGGGTATCCAAATGCCTGTTCATCAATTATTAGTTTATCCGGTAGCTAGTAACGACATGAATTCAGAATCGTATCATAAATATGCTGCTGCCAAACCGCTGAATAAACCCATGATGGAATGGTTTGCGAAGAACTACTTAGGCGATATGAGCAAAGCTGCCGATCCCCGTATCGCACTGGTAAACGCCAATCTCAAAGGCTTGCCGCCAACAACCGTTATTGGGGCAGAAATTGATCCTTTACAAACAGAAGGAAAGCTACTGGCGGATAAATTAAAGGATGCCGGTGTAGATGTAGATTATAAGCTCTATGATGGTGTAACCCACGAGTTTTTTGGTATGGCAACTGTGGTGCCCGATGCAAAAGATGCCCAGGCTTATGCAGCAAGCGAATTGAAGAAATCATTCAACAAATAAATCTGTACGGCCCGTATATATAATATATAGATTTTCAATTGTTCAAGTAAATATTGTAAGAAATCAGAAAAGGGAGTTCAAAGGATTGGACTTCCTTTTTATATAGAGTTAAATGATTTACCAGAAAAAGTTTTTCTGCAATTTCAATTTAGTGGCGCTAACAGTTTCCTCACTTAAGATAAACTGCAAAAACATAATTAATCACTTTTGTAGATTGTTCCGAGTAAGAACTTTTGACGCTTCATCGTTCTTGACTTAGGAAATACGAAATGAATAACGAAAGTTCGGGTTCGACTTTCTTGTTAAGACAAATTATAAAAGCCTTGATTTACAAGGCTTTTATAATTTGTGGAGGTGACCAGCAAAAAGTCGAACCAGATATGGGATT
Organism: Flavisolibacter nicotianae; assembly: GCF_003628535.1. Classification (GTDB taxonomy): domain Bacteria; phylum Bacteroidota; class Bacteroidia; order Chitinophagales; family Chitinophagaceae; genus Flavisolibacter; species Flavisolibacter nicotianae. The sequence goes on along the minus strand of NZ_RBCI01000003.1, from coordinate 195,083 downwards.
TATTAGGTAGAATTTACGCTTTAAAGCACATCATTAGACAAAACTTAGCTCCGGTGCTAAATCTGAAAAGAAAGACTGACTAGAAGTAAAGAATAAAAGTAATTGGAAAGTAATGAGGAACTCCAGTAGTACTGGTGTCTGAGAGCCCAAACGCAACATTAATGAAAGCTCATATAGAGTAAAAACAGTTTGTTTCCGATATTTTCATTTTCAAAATCTTATTATTTGAAAAAAATAAAGCACAAAACTAATAACCAATTAAGAATGATGATGATCTGTGACAACGGCAAAAAACCACCTTATTCTTTTTGTACCGAAAGGATTATTCTTAGTTGTTCCCTTGCATAGGTTAACAATGTGTCAGGAATGAGCGTGATGGTTAATGCTATGAATGCCGGCAAGCTTTGAAACATTCTTAATTTCTTGGCCATAATTGAGAACCCGGAGTTTGCTGCGGATGTCCGAAAGTTCTTTCGTGCTTATAGCTGGAAGATTTACGTAACAAGAAATACCTGACAACCAAAGTCACGATTTCTATAGCGATGCATCTTTTAAATAATCGCTTATTTCGATTTATTGAAGATCAGCAGATGCCGCTTCTCAGAATACTCACTGACAGCGGAACCGAATACAATTGTTGTTGATGTGAGTATTCCTAATGCTTGGATTTATCCAGAAGATGGAATAAAGCATTGTCAAAAAGTAAATGTCATGAGAAACTAATGGCTCCTGCTGGTATTCCGTATTTAATCATCTGGCTTGTTTGCATCAAAAGTCGACCACTTCACTGAAGCCATTTGTACTACAAATTGATATCCAAGTTTTCTGCTTTACATCTTCATCCCTGCCATCGGGTCTGCACCGTTTTTGAAAATGTACTCGCTGTTGATTAAGTAAGCCCCACTGGTTACCACTGCATCACCATTTGCCAAGCCGTAAGTGATTTCTATGCGGTCGCCACTTTCTAAGCCGATTGTTACCATCTGGTTTCTGAATGTATTTTTACTCGTCTGCACCCATACGGAAGCACCTTTTTCGTCCCGCAACACTGCATCAACGGGAAGTGATAAAACGTTTCGCTGATTGCCTTTTACAACTACATAGGCTGACATGCCGGGACGTAATTGGTTGTTTGGATTTGGGATGGTTACCCTTATTAAATTTATTCTTTTATCAGGGCTGATTTCAGGGTTTACAAATTCAATTTTTCCATTGACTTCTTTTCCAATATCGGGCAACTGCACCGTTACCATACCACTCTTATTTATTTGAGCAAACTGGCTGGTATAAACCTGTGCTTCTGCCCAAAGTGTTGACAAATCGGCTAACTGTACAATCGTTCCACCTTCATTAATGTATTCGCCTTCCTGTGCATTTAGTTCAGTAATGTAGCCGCTTTCGGTACTGTAAAGCGTAGTGGTTGTTTTGGCTTTACCGTTTTTTGCCAATGCATTTATTTCGGCATCGCTCATGCCCCATAACAATAGTTTTGTTTTGGCACTTTTAATAACCTGGTCAAAATCTATCAGGGAGTTATCAAGCACCTTTCTTCTTTCCAATGCTAAAAGATATTCCTGCTTTGCATTGTTCAGTTCTTCGCTATATACCTCTGCCAACGGTTCTCCTTTGCGGATGTAATCGCCAATGTTTTTATGATACAGTTTATCAATTCTGCCGGTTACCCTGGCACTCACAGCTGTTAATTTGTGCTGGTCGTAATTGAGTGTTGCCGTTAATACCGTTTCATTTCCAATTACGCCTTTGCCAATAGTATCTACCTGGATATTTCCTAATTGTATCTGTTGTTCACTTAGTTGTATTTCACCGGCTTTGGGAGCATTGCCTTTTTTCACGGGGATTAATTTCATGCCACATATCGGGCAGTTTCCGGGATGCTTCTCCATTATTTGCGGATGCATAGAACAGGTATAAAACGTATCCGTTTCTACAACTGCTTTTTTATTTTTACAAGCCGGTATGCTTAACAGTATTGCTGAAAAAAGCACCAACAGTACAAGAGTGCGACGCAACGAATGCTTCATAGATGTACTAATGCCAGGCTCAAAATATTTTACTTTCATGTGTTACTGATTTGCTTTTATAAAACTTTCGCTGTCGGTTAAATACTGTGCGTTTGCCGCCACCGTGTCTTTCACGGTTAAGCCACTCACCACCTGCACCAAACCGTTTTGTTTTATTCCCGTAATTACTTTTTTAGCAACAAAACCACCATTACTTTTTACAAAAGCCACATTGTTCATGCCAAGAGATACAACGGCTTCCTGCGGTAACCAATTTGCGTTTGCAGTGCTACCAAAAATATTTGCCCGAACCGGACTGCCGATGGGAATATCTAAACTACCATTGTTGAAATACACTCTTGCCGTTAATGTTTTACTACCCTGCCGAAAGAAAGGTTCAATGAAATTTATTTTGGCGGCAAATGCTTTATGTGGCATTGCTTCTGGAGTGATTTTTACAGGATTGCCCACTTTTACAAGATGTTGGTTTTCGGGAAAGATGTTGAGCACCGCCCATGCTTTATTCGGATTGGTTAAAGCAAATACTTTTTGTCCCTGCTGTACATACATACCTTCACGAATAGCTAAAGGAGCTGTTGTTACTGCTGAAGAAATCATATCACCTGATGCATTCATGGTTTCCTGCCCGGCTTCGTGTATATGACCCATCACACGGGAATAGACCGTGATGGTAAAGGATGCTTTACGTGTTTTGATGAGTTGTTGCAGTTGGCTGTTGCTCATGCCTAATAACAATAGTTTTTGTTTGGCTGCATTAATGAGTGATGTATTTGCGGCATCATTTTTCAAAAGGAATAAAAGGTTTTGCTGGGCAGTTGAAATTTCAGGACTGTAGATGTCCATAATTTTGTCGCCAGGCATAATCATTTGATAGCGATAGCGGACATATAGTTTTTCAATTCTTCCTGAAATCCACGCTGAAATAGAAGCCACTTCATGGGTATCGTTCTGAACGCTGCCAATGGCTTCAATGGTTATTGTTTCTTCAGCTTTTTTAATGGTGGTAACGGGCAAAGAAGAAATGACAAATTCATTAACAGGCTTCAACAAGTCTTCCAACTGTATATCATTAATCTTTTGTGCAGCCGTTTCCTTTTTCACTAAATCCATTCCGCATATAGGGCACTGACCAGGCTTATCCCGGATAATCTGCGGATGCATGGGACAAGTGTATAATTGTTTGGTTTCTGTGGTTTCGTGATTGTGGGTTTCCGTTTCTTTTTGCTTGCAGGAAGATGCAACTACCATTACTAAAATAGCAACGACACTCATGAAGGAATATTTTTTATAGTTGTTGAACATAGTCTATTTAATTTCTAAAATCCTTTCCAGTTCAACCTGCATGTTTAGCAGTTGTTGTACCTGGTTTAAATATTCAAACTGTGTTTTATTCAGAGTGTCCCAGGCATCAAACAGTGTAAACAATTGTTCTGTGTTTTGCTCGTAGCCTAATTGCATTACCTGGTAGTTTTTTTGAAGTGCAGGAATAATGTTTTCTTCAAACAGTTTTACCTGCTTTTTCTTTGCTTCTATCTCACTGAGCATTCCTGCAACCATGCCTGATGCTTCGTTTATAATCATTTGCTTTTGCTGCTGTAAGGCTTCTGTCTTGAAGGACAGGCTCTCTACATTTGCTTTTGATGCCCTGTTTGCCCTGCCAATGGGTATGCGTACCATGCCCATTAAGGTATACTGCATGGGCATACCGCCTAATCCAAACATGTGTTCATACCGTACACCAAATTCAGGTTTTACTTTGTTGCGTTCTACATTTTGTTGCAAAGCTGTTAGCTGAATATCCCGGTCAATAGCTTTCAGATCGCTGCGATTACGGAGAATTGCAGTATCTAACATTTCAGCTGAAACATCACGAACTGAAAAACTGGTATCTATATCAAATGTTTCAAGTTTGCTGCTGTTCATTAATGTATTTAAACGGATGCGTTTTTGCACCATTTCATTTTGCAGTTCAATTTTTTGATTGATAACATTTCCCAGTTCGGCTTTTGCTTTATAATAAGCACTTAATTTATCCAAGCCATTTTTATAACGCAATTCTGCATCCTTAATCATAAAGTTGAGCAGCTTCTCATTTTCATTCAGCACATTTATTTTCTTTTTTATAATCACCCAGCCATAATAATTTTTCTTAGCATCAGCATACAACTGGTATAATTCATATCTCTTATGTTCTTTTTCCGAAGCGGACATGCCTTCCATGTATAAGGCTTCTGCATCCTGCTTTTTTTTGTTGGGAAACATTTGCTGCACCGATAACAAGTATTGACCCATGCCGCCTGTGCCATTATCACCCTTCCAAAGTTTGGGATTGTAAGGCGTCATCCAAAAACCGGTTCCAAAGTCGGTAGGCATCCAGCTTCTTGCTCCCTTTGAGGTTTCATCCAGTGAGCGGATTTGTGCATCGTACATTTTGGCAACGGGATTTTGATTTTCTATTGTTTGCATGATTTGCTGCAAGGTTTTTTTCTCCTGTGCAACAGCAACAGACGAGATAGTTAACAGCAACAGCAGTATTTTATTTTTCAGTTTCATGATTAATGTTTTACATCAAGCACATCTATTTTTCCAAACTTCCGTAGCTCGTATTCCTTGGTCATCAAAAAAATCAATGGCGTTACCAATAAGATATGCGTAGCAGAAGTGAGCACACCACCCACCATTGGCAACACAATGGGTTTCATTACATCGCTGCCTACGCCGGTGCTCCACAGGATTGGAATTAAGGCAAACAACGAAACAGATACGGTCATAATTTTTGGTCGCAGCCTTTTGGCAGCACCGGCAATCACATATTCTCTTATATCTTCTCTTGTGATTGTCTCTCTTGAATTTCCTTTTAACGCTACGAGTTGTTGCATGGCATCGTTTAGGTAAATGACCATTACGATACCGGTTTCTACTGCCAAACCAAATAGGGCTATAAATCCGACTGCTACTGCAACTGACAAATTCACGCCCCAGAAGTAAATCATAAAGGCACCACCGATTAACGCAAAGGGAATAGAAATCAAACTGAAAAAAGCTTCCCGTGCAGAATGAAAAGCAAAGTACATACACACAAAAATGATAAGCAGCACAATGGGTAATATTAGCTTCAATGTCTTCTGGCTTCTTATTAAATTTTCATACTGACCGCTCCATTCAATGAAATATCCTTTGGGCATTTTACCAATCATCTTATCTAAACTTGCTCTTGCTTCTTCCACGGTTCCGCCAAGGTCACGGTCCCGCACATTAAACAAAACAGTACCTCTCAATAAAGCGTTTTCAGAACTTATCATAGGCGGACCTTCGCTAATTTTTATATCTGCAACTGCTTCCAACGGAATAGGACCGGCACTCATCGTTTGCACCTGCAACTGTTTTAATGCCTGGATGTTATCCCTGAAATCTTGTCCAAACCTCGCATTCACCGAAAAGCGTTGCCTGCCTTCAACTGTGGTGGTCAGCTTCATTCCGCCCAAGGCACTTTCCACAATAGCATTCACATCATCGATGCTTAGTCCATACCTGCCAATTTCATCCCGTTTAATATTGATGTCAATATATTTTCCGCCGGTGATGGGTTCTACATATAAATCTTTCACCCCTTCAATGCCCTGCATGGCGGTACGGATTTTTTGTTCTAATGCATTGATGGTGTCGAGGTTTTGTCCAAACACTTTTATGCCCACATCGGTACGAATACCTGTAGAAAGCATGTTGATGCGGTTGATGATAGGCTGTGTCAGGCCGTTGGTGACACCGGGTATTTGCAGCTTGCTGTTTAACTCATTGATGATTGCCTCTTTGGTGATACCTACTCTCCATTCGCTTTTAGGCTTCAGGGTTACAATCGTTTCAATCATGCTGATGGGCGAATTGTCGGTGGCGGTATTAGCACGACCTGCTTTGCCTAAAACATTTGCCACTTCAGGAACGGATTTGATTAATTTATCCTGCACCTGTAATATTCTTTTTACTTCCGCATTGGAAACATCAGGTAGAGTAACGGGCATGAAAAGAATGGAACCTTCGTCCAACGGTGGCATAAATTCTTTGCCTAAGCTCATTACCAAGGGAATGCTTATCAGCAATGCAATGATGTTAACAGCAATGGTTGTTTTGCGCCATTTGATGCAGGCTCGTATCACCGGTTCATACATCCTTTCCAAAAAACGATTGATTGGATTGGCATTTTCATTTCTAAACCTGCCTTTCATAAAAAACGAAATCAACACTGGCGCTAATGTCAACACCAGTATGGCATCCACAGCCAGTATGAAAGTTTTGGTGAAAGCCAACGGACCGAACAATTTTCCTTCCTGACCAGTGAGCATGAACACGGGAAGAAAGGAAGCAATGATGATTACGGTGGAAAAGAACACACCTCTTGAAACCTGTTTGCTTGATTTTTCAATGATGTCCATACGGACACCTTCCGGTATCTTTTGATAGCTATTCCTGCTGGTTATTTTTATTTTTCGTTTTAAGAATTTCATGCTTCTGTTTTTTTATTAGCCGGGTCATTTTGCCAAAGTGATAGATTTCGGTAGGCGTTTTCACTCATAATAATTCCGTTGTCAACAATCACCCCGATTGCCAATGCAATACCTGTTAATGACATGATGTTTGATGACAAACCGAAAGCATTTAATAAAATAAAACTGACAGCAATGGTGACCGGAATTTGAATGATGATGCTTAATGCACTTCGCCAGTTAAACAAAAACAGCATGACGATAATGCATACAATAATGATTTCTTCAAACAGCTTTTCTTTGATGGTTTCAATGGCAGCTTCAATCAATGTGCTTCGGTCATAAGCCGTCTTAAATGTTACCCCTTCGGGTAAACCCTTTTCTACTTCCTTCATCTTTATTTTTACGGCATTGATTACATTGTCTGCATTCTCTCCATAACGCATCACTACAATGCCACCGACTGCTTCCCCTTCGCCGTTTTCATCAAAGATGCCCAATCGTAAATCTGAACCCATTTGAACGCTGCCAATGTCCTTTATTCTGATAGGGATGCCGTTGATATTGGACACGGCAATGTTTTCAACATCTGCTTTATTTTTTATGTAGCCCAGCCCTCGTATGATGTATGCCATATCAGACATTTCAAACTTTCTGCCGCCCACATCATTGTTATTGGCTTTTACCTGCTTCATTACATCCATCATTGACAGGTTGTAATACTGCAATTTCACAGGGTCAATAATTACCTGGTATTGTTTTTCAAAACCGCCAAAAGAAGCTACTTCTGCCACGCCGGGAACCGTCTGCAATGCGAATTTTACATACCAGTCCTGCAAAGCCCGTTGCTCGCCTAAATCCATTTGTTTTGCATCGAGTGTGTACCAAAACACATGACCCACACCGGTTCCATCAGGACCCAATGTTGGTGTTACATCCTGCGGCAATAACCGCTGTGCATAATTCAATCTTTCCAGCACTCGTGTACGTGCCCAATACACATCCACATTGTCTTCAAAAATGATGTAAACAAAACTCATCCCGAACATGGACGTGCCACGTATGTTTTTTACTTTGGGTATGCCCTGAAGATTACTTACCAAAGGGTAGGTGACCTGGTCTTCCATAATTTGCGGTCCCCTGCCTGACCATTCTGTAAAAACAATCACCTGGTTTTCGGACAAATCGGGAATGGCATCAATGGGATTTTTTTGAATAGAAAAGATACCCCACACAAAAAGTCCTGCTGCTAACAGCAACACGATGTAGCGATTGTGAAGTGATACTTCTATTAGTTTCTGAACCATTATGTCTAAATTTTTTATTTCTGACTATTATTGAAATAGTCCTGTGACTAAAAACAAAACGGTTGCTATTCCTGCTGCAATAAAATTATAAGGGTTAGCATATTTTATGTATTTGGAATGGTCGGCATGTGCTATGTTGGAAGACATATTTGTCATTCCCGCCACAGGTGAAGTAACATCGCCAAATGTGCCGCCAGTTAGAACTGCTGCTACGCACAATGGAATAGCCACACCAACCGACACTGCAAGCGGTATCGCGAAAGGCATGATTAAAGATGCCGCTCCCCAACCTGAACCAATAAAGTAAGTTACAGCACTAGATAGAAGAAAAAGCAAAACGGGAACACTCCAATCCGGTAGTGAATTGCCAACCTGTTGCTGAATAAAATTACTTAGTCCTAATTGCTGTGATACTCCGGCTAATGACCATGCTATTGCAAGGATGGCTAAAGTGGTCATGATCTCATTTCCGCCTGAGATAATATCGGCGGTCATTTTTTTCAAATTATATTTTTGAAAGAAATAAAATACCGACGAGATGAGTATTGTAATCAACAATGCAACAAGCATTGCTTTGTTCGGCTGCGTATTTGTTATCGCAGAAATAATTGAAGTATTAGCAGATTGATTTTTTCCAAAAAACCAAAAGAAGAAGAGACTTAAAACGATAACGGATACCATTGGAAAAACAAGATTAAGCACCCGTGGTTTTAGAACAGGCTCTGCTTCTTCCATGTCCATCTTCATATCCATCCTACCATTCGCTTTTTTGGTTTGAGATTTATTTTGAACATTTTCCGGTTTGTTGAACTGAAAAAAGATGGAAAGAAAAGTGATTAGTATTACCACAATGCTGAAATATTCAAATGGAATTGCTTTTAACCAAATAGAATATGCAGAACCGCTTTGCTGGTTACCTGCAGCCTTCAAGCCCTGGCTAATTATAGCTACATTAAAACCTACAAACGTTGTAGCAATAGGAATAAGTTCCACTACCGGGCTTGCTGTATTGTTTAGCATAAACGCAAGGCGTTCCCGGGCTATCTTATTCTTTTCGGCAAGAGAACGTGTAATAGAACCTGCACCAACTACCCTAAAGCCACAGTCAATAAAGGTGACAGGAAGGAGTGCCCATAAAGTAACAAATACTCCTTTTTTGCTTTTGATATACTTTTCTGCTACGTGGGAAAAAGCCTTTATACCACCTGAATTTTTTATCAAGGCTATCAATCCACTGAACAGATACAGGAACAGGATAACCTGTAGATTTTCTTTGTCTGTCAGGGTTTTTACAATCTGGTCAACTGCTGTTTCTACACCACCTGCAACAGTGGGGTTTAGCAGATAACTTCCCACTAATAAGCCAATTAAAAGAGAAGGAATAATTTTCTTTGACCAGATTGCAATAGCAATGGTTAGAAGAGGTGGTATGATTGAAAGCCATGTCATGTTTTCCATTTGTTTTACAATTTTACACTTCGTAATCTCAGGGAATTGGCGATAACGGAAACAGAGCTAACGCTCATGGCTGCAGCCGCAATCATGGGTGATAACAAAATGCCGAAGAATGGAAACAGTATTCCTGCGGCAACAGGCACCCCGATAACGTTATAGATAAAAGCAAAGAACAAGTTTTGTTTGATGTTCCGCATCACTGCTTTACTCAACTTCTCTGCTTTGGCAATGCCTTGTAAATCGCCTTTCACTAAAGTTATTGCTGCGCTTTCTATGGCTACGTCCGTTCCTGTACCCATGCCAATGCCCACATCGGCCTGTGCCAACGCCGGCGCATCGTTAATGCCATCGCCGGCCACTGCTACTTTTTTACCTTCTGTCTGCAACCATTTTACTTCGTTCAATTTGTCTTGTGGTAAAAATTCTGCTTTATAACCCGATAGGTTCAACTCATTCGCCACCGTTTTTGCTGTGTTGGCATTATCACCGGTAAGCATGATTACTTCAATATTATTTTCGAGCAATTCTGCAATGGCGGCTTTACTGGTTTCTTTTATTTTGTCTGTAATCGTAATATAGCCTGCTGCCTTACCATCCACTGAAATGAAAGAAACCGTTTTGCCCAATACCTGTTCTTCATGCACCTGTGTTAAAAGGCTTTCAGGGATAGTAGTTTTAATTTCTTCCATCAGCTTTGCATTGCCCAATGCAATTTTTTTATCATCCACTGTTCCTACAACCCCTTTGCCGGCAACGGTATTAAAATCCTTTACATCAGATAATTTCACCTTCTTTTCATTGGCATATTTCACGACAGCGGTTGCTAAAGGATGTTCACTTTGCTTATTCAGTGAGCTTATTTGTTGCAATAAACCGTCTTCATTATATCCTTCTGTTGCTATTACTTTTTCTAAAGAAGGTTTGCCTTCGGTGATAGTGCCCGTTTTATCAATGATAAGCGTATCAACCTTATTCATCTTTTCCAATGCTTCGGCATTCTTAATCAAAACACCTGATTGAGCGCCTCTGCCTACACCCACCATTACCGACATTGGCGTAGCCAAGCCCAAAGCACAGGGACAGGCAATAATCAATACGGCAATGGCATTTACAAAAGCATATACATACCTTGGTTCGGGACCAAACAATACCCATGCAAAGAATGTGAGTACTGAAACAATGACTACTATTGGAACAAAGTATTTGGATATTTTGTCTGCTAACTTTTGAATGGGTGCTCTTGAGCGACTGGCATCATTCACCAATTGAATGATTTGTGAAAGCAAGGTTTCAGCGCCTACTATTTCAGCTTCCATTACAAAGGAAGAAGTGGTATTTATTGTACCTGACGTTACTTTATCATTTACCCTTTTATCAACAGGAACAGGTTCGCCGGTTATCATCGCTTCGTCAATGCTGGCTTCACCCTGTACTAATTTTCCATCAACCGGAATTTTTTCTCCCGGTTTAATCCGTAAATGGTCGCCACTTTTTATCTGGTCAATGGGAATTACTTTTTCTTCGCCGTTGCTAATCAGTGTTGCTTCCGATGGCACTAATTTCAGTAAGGCTTTAATAGCCCCGCTCGTTCGGCTATGTGCTCTTGCTTCCAAAAGTTGACCTAATAAAATTAGCGTAAGAATTACCGTTGTTGCTTCAAAATATACAAACACAGTTCCGCTTTCTGTTTTGAACTGGGCAGGAAAAATATGGGGGAACAACATGGCAATTACACTAAACAGGAAGGCAACTCCGGTGCCGATGCCGATGAGTGTAAACATGTTTAAGTTCCATGTTACAATAGAAGTCCAGGCTCTTTTAAAAAACATCCAGGTGGCATAGAACACCACCGGAAGCGATAACGCAAATTGTATCCAGTTCCAAACAGGCTGACCGAAAAGCGAATGCAGCGGATTGTTTGGCAACATATCCGACATGGCAATCAGAAGTATAGGTAGGGTGAACAGTACGGCTATTTTGAACTTCTTCAACAGTTCTTTATAAGCCTTGTCCTCATCTTCTTCAACTGGTTGCATGGGCACTAAATCCATTCCGCAAATGGGGCATGAACCCGGTACATCCCTGATGATTTGCGGATGCATGGGGCAGGTGTATTGCGTCTTTGCTGTTGCATGTGAAGATGCTGTTGGTTCTTTTACTAAACGCATTCCGCAAACAGGGCAGTCGCCCGGTTTGTTATAAGTCTTATCGCCTTCGCAGTGCATGGGGCAATAGTATTTGCCGGTGTTACCGTTAGCAGTTTGATGTTTATCGTGCTGCTTATTTTCATTTTTTTTATTTCCTACTTCCTGCACCGGCACCAAGTTCATACCACACACAGGACACTTGCCGGGACTATCATAGGTTTTGTCGCCTTCGCAGTGCATGGGGCAAGCGTACTTAATGCCACTGGCATCAACCGGTTTCTGTGTGGAGGTTTTATGTTCATGCATAATTTTTTGTTTAGTGTAACTTAAAAATTAACAGGCTGCCAGTTAGTTAACCGATAGCCTGTCAATTGAAATCAGGCTACCATCTTTCTGCATTCTGTTTCACACTTACGGCATTCTTCTGCGCATTTTTTGCAATGCTCATTGTTGTGCTTTTCGCATTCTTCTGCACAGCGGCGACAGGCATCGGCACACTGTTGCATGGTTTTCGGATTGCAATCTGCTGCGCATTTACGGCAGGCGTCCGCACATTCCCTGCATAATGTTTCGCATTGTTCCATGCCGGGTTTACCGTTGCTATGTGCCGCACAGGTGTCACAGGCTTCTGCACATGCCTCACATGCGGCAATACAGTTTTCATACTTTTGTTCAGTCATAACAATCGTTTTAAATTTTCTTCAGGTCCGCTGTTGCCCGGTCTTCAGATTAGCTGTTGCCCTTGCAGTATTATTCTTTTGGCTTAACATAGGTGCCTTCTTTCATCATCTTCTCCTGTTCGGCAGTCATCTTTTGTTTCACCAGCTTCATACCACACTTGGGGCATTCACTGGGGTGGTCGCTCATTACTTCGTTATGCATGGTGCAGGTGTAAATTTCATCTTTTGCTAACTGCTCTGTTTTTGCTTTGCTTTTGTTATCTGAACAGGCTGTAAATACAAAAGCAATTGATAAAATAATAGCTGCGATAAAAAATAAATTTTTCATGATTGTATGTTTTATTAAATGAAATAATTAACGATGTGTTTACCGGGGCAACATGGTTGCCGGTAAACAGGATTAGAAAATAAAAAATAGAAAAATTGGGTTAATGCACCCAAAGACGTATGGGCATAACAAGAGGTATGCCTTTAACAGGAGTAGAGTAAATCAAATTCTGAAAACGCAGTTGGAAATATATACAGGAACGCCAGTGTGCATCGGCGGTGCATGGCTTTGGTAGGCAATGGCGGGTTTTTGAGAAGCAAAAACGATATGCTCAAAAGAAGCATAATAAAGTTCAAAGCCGATGGAATGAAGAACCGGAACGCTGACATGAGCAGCGGTTACATGATTATCCTTTATCTTAAAATATTGGAATTTATTCTTACAACAATTATCGTCCTGGCTATTGCCATTTTTACAACTTGTCTTTCCGTTATCGGCAAAGGCAACCGTTATTGATTTTAATTTTCCGCAGCAATAAAACTCCTTCAGGCTAAAACCCATTGTTGCCAATGTGTAAATGCAAAGAAGTAATATGACGGAAACTTTTTTCATTTATCTTGTATAAAGCTACAATGTTTAAGCCAATCTAAAAATCTAGCTTGCACAACAACTCATATTCTTCACATCAGTAGTAAAGGACATTACAGCTAATTTAACACCTTCGGACAAAGTAAGGTAAGGGTGAAACATACCTACAATTTCTTTCAATGGTATTTTATATTTTATCATCAGGCTTAGTTGCATTAGAAGTTCTCCACCTTCGGGAGCTACAATTCTTGCCCCTAAAAGCAAATCATTTTCAGGATTTCTGATCAGCTTGATAAAACCCCTTGTGTCTAATGCTACAATGCTTCTGGGTATATCTTTTAAATAAAATGTGGTTACCTGGTGAGGAATGCCTTTTTCTTCTGCCTCTCTTTCATCTATTCCTACTCCTGCTATCTGGGGATCAGTAAATACAACCCAAGGCAGAACAGAAAAGTCCGTTTGCTTTTGATGTAATTTAAAAGCATTAACAACTGCTTTGCCTCCTTCGTACGCTGCTGTATAAACAAAAGGAGGATTGGTGGTAACATCACCAATAGCAAATACATCTTCTGCGCTTGTTTTTAATAAATCATCTACTTTAATCAACCCCTTTTCTGTAATTTCTATCCCAATTTTTCCTAAATCTAAATCTGCTGTATTTCCCTTTGTGCCTGTTGCCACTACAATATGAGTTGCTTCAAGTATATCAGTCTCCTTCTGTGCGTTAGTGTAAAACACCTTGATTTTGTTCCTTTCTTTCCAAACTTTGTTGACTGTTGAACCTGTATGTATTGTTATCCCTTCAGCAGTTAGAAGTTTTTCTAATTCGTTAGTAATATCTTTTGTTTCTTTTGACAAAACACTCTGTGATCGTTGAATTATTGTAACCTTAGTACCCATTCTTTGATAAGCCTGTGCAATTTCAAGAGCAATATAACCTGCACCTAAAATGATAAGTGATTGTGGTTGTTGTTCTAACTCAAAAAGTGTTTTGCTTGTTAAGTAAGGCACATCGTAGATGCCATCAATATCGGGAATATGTGTCGTGGCGCCTGTTGCAATAATTATTTTAGCACCTTCGTATACTTCTCCATTTACTTCAACTTTATTTTTCTCTTCAAACTTTGCTCTGCCTTCTATTACTTTCACATACTGCAAACCCGGTAACAGGTCAATATACTTGTGCTGTTGCAGGTCTTTTACCAAATCTTCTTTTTGTTTAATGATTTTAGCAAAATTGATAGTAGGCTTAGCTGTTGTAACACCATCAAAGTTTAAAGCAGCAGCACGATGAATGCTTTCTGCGGCTCTTATTAAAAACTTAGATGGAACACAACCTACGTTCACACAAGTGCCGCCTAATGGCAAACCATCATTAATTATTAAAGTTGATAGTTTCATGCTATCGGCATGAATTGCTGCGGCAAATGCTGCTGAACCGCCGCCTATAATAATAAGGTCAAACTTATTTTTTGTATCAACATTGCAACAGTCCATATTTATTGATTTAAAAGTTGATAATTCGTCACTTCATAACCTGTTTTTGCAATAGCGTTTTTCAATTGATCTGCTGTTGCCTTAGTTTTATCATACCTTACAACGCTGGTACATTTTGCGTAATGGGTTTCTGCATCAATTACACCGGGCACCTTGTGCAATTCATTATTTACCTCTGTTTCACATCCCTGGCAAGTCATGCCTTTAATTGTGAATGAGGCTGACTGAATGTTATTGCTTTCAACTACTACTATATTTTGCTTCTGTGGCTTTGGATAAAAGATTTTAGCATAGTATGGGAATGCTATTAAGGCAATAGCAGCTATTGTGATAACAATCAGGAAGGTTTTTGAAGCAAGAAAGTTTTTCTTTTCCACCTGACAACTACCTTCAGTACCGCACGTTGTATCGGTTTTTGAGCGTAGTGAACGATACCAGGCAAAGCCTAATGCTGCTATTGCCAAACCAATTAAAAATGGACGTGCAGGCTCTAACCATGATAAGGATGAAGCTGCACTACTAAAACCAGCAAATAAGGCTAATACAGGTGTGATACAACAAAGTGATGCCGCTATTGCAGCAAATATGCCTACGCCTGTAACTGCTTTAGATGTTGTTTCCTGTTTCATGCTTTTTGCTTTTTTCGGTTAGCAATTGCTATGTGTTCAAACAAGGGTTTGATTATTTCTAAATGTTCTGCCTTCAAAGAATAAAAAATGGTCTGCCCAGCCCTACGGGTTTGTAGAACATTGCCATCCTTTAATTTTCTAAGATGCTGCGATACGGCGGGAATGGTCATTTCTAAGATGTCCGCCAAATCACATACACATAGTTCGCCTTCTTCGTCCAGCAGATAGAGTATTTTTAATCGTACATCATTAGCTGCAAGGCTTAATACCTGGCTTAGCTTATCAAATGAGGATATAGCTTTTTGGAGTTTCTTTTTACATTCTCCTATTAGAATGTTGTCAGCATACGGTCTAATACAAGTTGTGCTCATAGCCTAAAGGTATAACTATTTAAGCAATTGCTTAAATAACCTTAGTGTTAACTATCATATAATATTCTGACCTACTTCTTCCTTATGACCGCTTTTTAGCTGATCATATTAGTTGGCAAGAAGAAGTGACAAGTACCACTTTCAGGCGTCGTTTCTGAACTCCAAACACAGCACGTAAAAACTGATTTGAATGTTGGGCCTTCAAGACAATTAGTATATGTACCCTTCACCCTTGTCTTGTTCCAATTGCACACCCAATGCCAGTACAGTCCGATTAACAAAGTTGAAGTACGATATAACCAACACAAGATCGAGTATTGACCTATCGTCCAATCCAACCTCTTTAAGGGTTTCAGTGTAGTTGTTTTTCTCATGTTCGGATGGATTTTTCGTTAGATGTACTGCAAAGTCACACATAACCATCTCTTTGCTTGATAAGCTTGCCAATTTATAGTCTTTCAACAATTTATTGATGCGTTCCTGGTCTTTCCAATAAGCATTTAACGCAGTCGAATGATGTATCTGACAATAATTGCACCCGTTAATTACAGAAACAACTGTAGCAATTAATTCTCTTTCCGCTCTTGTTAGCGGCGATTGGGTTAACATAATGTCCAGGTAAAGCTGTGTATGGCTTTTAATTGTTTCAGGGTGTAAACTCTGTATCTTCAACACTTCAGATAACTTCCCTCGCTCTTCCATCAGATCATCATAGATGCTTTTTAGCTCACCCTCTGCCTGTTCATATTGCACAACACTAATTCTTGCCATGTTTACTTTTTTAGCTGGTTGAATTTTTTGTCAGTCTGCCTTTCGCTGTCTTTCCACTGTCTGATTGACTTGAATGGGAGGATCCATAACTTGCCTATTGTAAGTTCCCTTTCGTCTGCATACGAAGGCACACCAGTTACTATTTCATTTTGGTGAACATTCAGCCGCACTGTTTTATGTATCCTATCCCAGAAAGAAAAGATAACCGAGTAATTACTATCTGTTTCTTTCTTAATCATAGAATGATGAATGCCGTGCATGCGTGGTGTTACAATAATGTAGTTCAGTATTTTTTCAAATCTGTATGGCAGCTTCATATTGCTATGATGAAACTGGGTCGCAGCTTCAAATACAATTTCATAAATCAATACCATCAATGGTGAAGCACCTATAACCAAAATAGCAGCACCACGATAAAAGATGGAGCCAATCATTTCACCAAAGTGGAAACGAAATGCTGTAGTAACATCTAAATCTAAATCTGTATGATGCACTAAATGAAAGCGCCAAAGGATAGGCAGCTTATGCAGCAATATGTGCCAGATATAAATGCTGTAATCGAGCAGTAAAAAACTAACAACTGCTTTCCCTGCAAATGAACTTTCATACAGGTAGTTTACTCCGAACTGCCATGTTTGATTTTGGACTGCCAGCCAAACCATCAACGGAATAAAAAGAAGCCGAAGTAATGCAAATGCAGGAATGGAAACAATTAAATTGATAAACATCCTTTTCCACCTGTTATGAACTCTTTTTCGTAATTGAAATTTGCTTTCAACCAAAAAGAGTATAGCAAATAGCGCTATTAGTAAGGGTGTGCCATATGTATCAAAGATGGCTTTAATCATCGCCTCTTAGTTTTTCGCCTTCGCCTTTCTTTGTATGCCAGGTAGCATCATTATTCAAATCTAAATCATCCTGAATTTGCGGTGATGAACCTTTCGGTGCTTTTCCAACCATCATCCTGAAATAACGGATACCATCTTCTACACTTGCCCATAGGTGTTTTGGAGGTTTATAACCAAAAGCCCTGTATTTGTTGGGTGGAACCTTTCCTTTTTGTTGTACAAACCCTGCAAAGCTTTTTACCCATGTATTAAATGTCGAAATAAATTCGTCTTCTTTAATCATGTCTTCTGCCTGGTTGTCGCTATACTTTTTTCCTTTTCCTGTCGTGCAGTGCTTCCAAAGCTGGTCGGGCACTTCCACACCGCCATAGCGGCATTGCCAAACCAAAGGTGCATAAGCGTTTCTTTCATTTTCAAAAGGTTCGTCATCAGGATTAAAATAATTTTTATGTTGTAATACTTTGGGTCTTCCTGTTTCATCCATTTCATCTCCTCCTTCATCACCATAGCAAAAGAAAGCTGCGGTTCTTCCTTCAAGATGATTTAAGCTTAATGCCTTCCATTCTCCGGTATGTTCCAGAGCCATTGCCTTTTCGGGGTTCTTGTGGTCAATGGTCTTTTCATCAGGGTTGCCCCCGTTCATGCATACTAACCTGTCAAACATCAGTTTTAAATTACTGCTGCAGCTATACCAGTTTACCGGACCAATAATCGCCCAGGCATCAGCCATATCAAGCCGTGAATAAAGATCTAAATTCCACATCAGGTCAGGCTCCTTGCTACTATACTTTTCATAACAGTTGCAGGGCCATACACATAAAGCCATTGAAGTTGAAACACATGCATTACAACTTTGTATTCTTGCCCTTGCATACACATTCCCTAAGTCTTCATAATCTATTTCCCAATCCTGCGGAAGCATTTCGGCCATCTTCAGCATGAGAGTTCTTGATTTACTATCAACACCGGGGCAATTATATTGCCTTCTGTCAGATCCGGAAATAATTAATACTCTAAAGGGTCGCTGGTCTGAAGGCAGCTTTGCATTATCGTCATTTGGCTTCATCGTTCCTGTTTATAACGTGAGATAATTTGTTTGGCGATATCCACAAAGTCTTTACCTGTAAATGTTGGTTTTGGAGCAAGCGGATATACTGATTGTCCTTTGCGTTCTATGAATGCTGCCTGTAAACCTGCCTGCAGAGCACCTGCAATGTCCCAGCCATGTGCCGCCACTAGTATGGCTTCCGAAACATCTGCCGACAGTTGATCCGCTGCCCATTTATAAGTTTCTAAAGAAGGTTTATATTTCTTAATTGTATCTATACTTAAGGTAGCTTCGAAATATTCGGTGAGTTCAGCATATTGCAGTTGTGCAACCAATGTGTTTGTGGAAGAATTTGTAAGTGTGGCTAATCGAAAGCCATTTTCTTTCAGTAATTTCAGTCCTTTCGGAACATCATCATATGCAGGTAGTTCTTTGATGGATTGCAACGCTGCCTTTTTTTCTTTTTCATCCAGGTCTGCCATTAAAGTTTTTGCTGCCATATCAAGTGTGGCAGAAGCAGTACTTGCAAAATCATGGTAATTGTCGGTACAATTATCCACCAGAGAATATTGCAATAACATTCCGAACCAAATACGAAATCCTTTGCTGCTGCCTAACAGTCTGTTTATTTTTTTCTTCAAAGGAGACATGTTTAACATCGTCTCGTTTACATCAAATAGTATAACGGGCTTCATAATTAATTAGTTTTTCGACGCTGATTTTATCTTGATAAATGTTGAATAAACGCCATAAGCAATCATAATTCCGATAAAAACATAAACCCACACAGGAATATTTTTTCCAACAAAAAGAAGATACAGGTAAGCGGAGATAAAAAAGAAGGATGTTAGCAATAAAGGCAATACAAAAGACTTCTTTTTCCTGATTTTCTTAATAGTCCAGCCAAGGCTCAGGAAAAAGAATGGAATAGCACCTATATATATGCCGCCAAATATGTATGGATTGACATTGTATTTGTTACCCAAACTTAAAAACCACTCCTTAAAAGCTTCCCACCATTCCATTTGCTTGCTTGTATTTATTTTTTGAATTTCTAATTAACTCCTTTGACTTTATATCCCGTTGTGCTATTGTATTAGACTTTATTATCCAAATAGCTTGTAAGCCCATTGTAACAACTTCTTAATCTTATTTGTTAACTGCTTTTCCTTAAGCTGAGTAATTACCCCCTGATTTATCCTGGATGATACCGGGTAAGGATAAATCTTATTAAAAATAGCGTCCACAGATAGCTTTTGCGTGTTAGCCAATATTAATTCCTGGATAACCTCACCTGCGTGTGGAGCAATCATGGTGCCTCCCAATACTCTTCCTTTTTTATAAAACTTTCCTTTGCTGATAAACAGAATGACTTTCCCGTACTGATAATTATCGACAACCGCCCGATCATCGTGACTGAAATCTGTTTCCAGGGTTTCATAGTTAATCTTTCTTTTCTTGAGTTCCTTTTCGTTTATACCAAAGGTTGCAATTTCAGGATCAGTAAAGGTTACCCATGAAAAATGATCGTTATTCAGCTTCTTTTTAATCGGTGAAAGAAAATTGTTAACTAATATGCGGGCATGAAATTCGGCTGCATGGGAGAAGGCAAGGTTCCCGGCGATATCACCGCATACAAAAATGTTTTTGTTGGTTGTGCGCAAATGATCATCTACAACAATCTTATTTTCCCTGACTTCAATTCCTGCATTCTGCAATTGAAGGGGTTCTAACAGCAATTCCCGACCTATACCCACAAACACAGCTTCAAAAAACAAATTTTTTGTTGTGTTATCCTTTAATTTTACAACCGCTTCTTGTGCTGATGTGAAACTTTGGAGAGTAGCAGAAAATATAAATTCTATTCCTTCCTGTTGTAATTGTTTCAGGAGGATAGAGGTAACTCTTTTATCATCATGCTCTAAAATGTTCTGGCCGTGATGAACCACCGTTACCTTTTTATCAAAACGCCTCAATGCCTGGGCAATTTCAATTCCGATAGGGCCGCCACCAACTACTAGAATATTGTCAGGTAAGCTATCAACATAGAAAATGCTTTCATTATCATAATACTTTACCAACTCGACACCCGGCACATTTAATTTTCTCGGCCTTGACCCGGTGGTTATCACAATATTCTTCGCGCTGTATTTCTTACCATTTATCTCAACTTCATTTTTGCCTGAAAATTTCGCTTCACCTAATTCAACAGTTACTCCCTGCTCTTCCAGCCATTTTGCATTCTCATGTTTGCGAATTAATTCCTGTTTACTATAAACATATTCTATTCCTTTTCCAATATCTGGGTTTCCATTAATTGTCAAACCAAATGCTGTTGCCTGTTTGGCATTGTGTAACAATCTTGATACATGTATAAATGCTTTACTTGGAACACATCCGTCATTAAGGCAATCACCGCCAATATCCTTATCGGATTTGGCCAGCATCAATACTTTGAAGCCAAACTTATTCATCGTTAAGCCTACGCTTAAACCACCTGAACCCGCGCCAATAACAATAATATCGTAGTAATTTTTTGCCATTTTAAATTATCTGGTATCCTTATACCACGCCGTAAGTTTATGGGGTGGTACACCCATCAGGTAAAACTTTTTAATAAGTATCCACTTCATGATTGTTTTTGCACAACCGTCCTTCAGCAACCTTCTTGGATCAACAATAAGCGGTGGTTGAATAATTTCATAAACCTTATATGAGGATTTCAATCGAAATGAAAAGTCATAATCTTCCATAATAGGGATTTCTTTAAAGCCTCCTAATGAGTGAAAAACATCCTTTCTTACGAATATTCCATTGTCTCCATAAAAGATATTTTTGTTCCTGCTGGATCTGTTTATCAATAAAGTACTGAGCAAGCTACTAAGACGTTTTATTTTCCTGTTATGGGAAGAGAACTCATTAACAAATCCCCCGCCGTCATACCCGTCAATATTGATCACTTGTTCAATTTTATTTAAAGCTCCACCAGGCAGATACATGTCTGCGTGAACAAAAAACAATATGTCACCCGTTGCATGATTTGCACCGGCATTCAATTGCCTTCCTTTCCCCTTATCCGCAGTTACAACTTTTGCATAAGTACCAGCCAGTGTCGTAGTTCT
Organism: Flavisolibacter nicotianae; assembly: GCF_003628535.1. GTDB lineage: Bacteria > Bacteroidota > Bacteroidia > Chitinophagales > Chitinophagaceae > Flavisolibacter > Flavisolibacter nicotianae. The sequence goes on along the minus strand of NZ_RBCI01000003.1, from coordinate 173,829 downwards.
GTCAGTGCTTTTTCCATCAGTAACGATAATTTCGAAATCAGCCTCTTTCTTCAATGCACTCAGTCGGATCAAAGTCTTTTCAATAAAGTTTTCTTCGTTGAATGTAGGAATAACAATGCTTATCATAACTACAACTTATGGTTCTTGATCAGTTTTCTGTAAACCTCTTGGAGTTCCTGCTGCGAATAGCCCATATAATAAAGCGCCCAGATGCGGTAAAAAATACCCTGCATTCTGTACACGCCATTCTCCAGGTATTTTCTTGCAGACGTAATCACATAATCATTCAACACTTTGAACTTTCCTTGTCTCTTTATCCGGTGTATGATCTCCTGGTCTTCCATCAATAGCAAGTCTTCTCTAAATCCACCTGCCTGCTCAAACACCTCTTTTGCAACAAACAAGCTCTGATCTCCAAAGCGAACAGCATTTACATCAAACCGGGTGAACCATGTATTGGCTTTTAAAAACCAATGGTCATAGTCAAAAGCAAGGCGAAAGCAACCGCTCTTTGCACCCCTTTGTAAGGCTTGTAATATCTGGCCTGTAAAATCATGAGGCGGGGTACTGTCGGCATGTAGGAAGTAAAGAATATCATATTTAGCAACTGAAGCACCTTTATTCATTTGTGCTGCTCTTCCTTTTCTCTCACTCCTTACTACTGTTACACCGGTTGTTTCGGCAATGTCCTCAGTCCCGTCAGTGCTGCATCCGTCTACTACAATGATTTCAGCTTCATACTTGCCATTAGCCGCATGTGTTTTGCTGATCGTTTGTGCAATCTGGTCAGCTTCATTGTATGTTGGAATGATGATGCTGAACATGCTGCTGTATTTTTTGTGTTACTACGTTTTTCAGTTCTTCCAATGAATGACAGCGCTCTATTTGTTGTTTGGTGATTGATTCATGAAGTGTACTAGCCGTTGAAAGAAAAACAGCCGGCAAAGCAGATTGTAATCCGTACTGCTTTTCGAATTCGTCTTTGTGGAGAAAAGCCGTTTCTATTGTCAGACGTTCAATGAATGTTTTCCAGTCCCGCTTTACGGTAAAGTTCCCATAGGTCAATGCACACAATTGGCATTGATACGTTGAAGGCGATAAAATCTTATGAGCAAAGTCGGTCATTGTACTGAATAAACCGCTGTTTGCATTGTAAACAAATAGGAGCTGCGCTTTCATGGCGTTACGAGATTTAAGGCGCCCAAATCCTTTTCCTCATCCACATCATGCAATGTTTGAAGGAGCTGAAACAACAAACCTTCATTTTTGCACCGGCTTATCGTTTCAGGTAAAACATTTGCGGTGCTCCAATTCATATTCTCAAAGAGAAGATGGTAGCAACGTTTCATGCCAAGAAGATAATAACCGCCGTCGTAGGCAGGACCAACGACTACATCAACGTCAGCCAGTTTGCCAAATGCACCCTGAACAATATTTTCATTCAATGCTGGGCAATCCGTTCCGATTATGACAGCCTTAGTATACCCTTTACTAAAAATGGAGGCAAAGGCGTTCTTCATTCTCTCTCCCAAATCACTTCCCTGCTGAACCTCTTTATAGTATTGATTGGTATTCCATACATCTTCCTGTTCTGCATGATTTGAATAGTAGACAAACTTGTCGACAGGCAAATACTGTGTTGCCGCAATAGTACGCCACAGCAATTCCTTGTAAACAGCAAGTGCCGCATCATTGCCTATTGTAGCGGCAAGCCTTGTTTTAACTTTACCTGCTTCCGGGTTTTTGGTGAATATGACCAAGGCTTCTTTCTTCATAATCCTTTTATTGCTTCAATGAACAATCGCGAAAGTTTGCTGTCTGCCTTGCCTGCTATTTCTATAATTTCTGCAATGTTTACAGGTTTTAGATTCTCAGGGTCACATTCATCCGTGATAACCGAAACGCCAACACAGGGCAACTGCATGTGAACAGCGGCAATTACTTCCGGTACAGTGGACATGCCCACCATATCCGCACCAATGATCTTTAAGTAACGGTATTCTGCTTTAGTTTCAAGGTTAGGACCATGCACCGCGGCGTAGACGCCTTTCTTTAAATCTATCCTTAATTCATTTGCTTTTCGCTGCAACAGACTTTTCAATTGCAGGTCATACGGTTCGCTCATGTCAGGAAAACGACTTCCCAATTCATCGTAATTCTTTCCACTTAGCGGATTGCCTGAAAGCAGGTTGATGTGGTCATCAATCAACACCAAATCTCCTTTTTTAAAATTCAGGTTAATGCCACCCGCTGCATTGGATAAGAATAGGTATTCGATGCCTAATAATTTCATTACTCTTATCGGAAACACAATCTGCTGCATGGTGTAGCCTTCATAAGCATGGAAGCGGCCCTGCATGATCAGAACGTTTTTTCCTACTATTGTTCCAAAAATCAAATGGCCTTTGTGAAATTCTACGGTTGAAACAGGGAAGTTGGGTATTTCTGCATAAGGAATGGTTTGCTTTACATCCACATGGTTCAATAGCTGATGCAACCCTGTGCCCAATACAATGCCTATTTCAGCATTGGCAATGCCTTTGGAATTTAGAAAGTCCTTTGCTTTGATGAATTGCTCCATTTTGTTTTCAAGAAGTTGGTTTAACAACAACCACCGCCGTCATAGAAGTAGGTACTGTTTGAAATAAAAATATCATCTCTCTTCAAAGCTGCTAAAGCTCGCGCTGTTTTATCACAAACAGCTAACGGCTGATTACGTAACAAGACATGCCCTTTCTCGTCATCAAAATAGTCCAGCTGACCGTAGTAAATGGCTGCCTTTCCTGTGAACATACAAGGACCGTCTGGCGGCATGGGGTCTTTTATCGCACATACCTCCACACTTTCTATGTAAATCAATTCGTCCGTATCATAATTAACAGGAGCTAAAATCCTGTAAGGACGTTTGGCTCTTATTTCAACCATACCAAAGCCAACATCCGTAATCATTTTTACATACTCGCTCAATGGCAGCGAACCGCTTAAACACAATGCCCGCAAACGTTCATCTTCTTTGAGTTGCTCAGGGATTTCCTGCTCACAAACCGGGTCTGATAAAACCAGTCTTCCGTGTCGCTTTAGCACCCTGTACATTTCCATTAAAGCCGTGTGTAAATCATCCCTTTTGAAGATGTTGAATAAACAGTTTTGTGCAGCTACATCAATGCTATTATCTTCAACCGGTAAATGCAGTGCATTGCCTTTTATAAGGTTGACGAATCCAGAACGAAACCACGGGTTTTGTTTTTCTGCTTCTCTAAAGTTTTCTTTACAAGCCTCTAACATTTCATCCACAACATCTACTCCTGTAACTCCATTAAGCTGCCTGCTGAAATAAGCAAATTGAAGTAATTCCATTCCGCCGCCAACACCTACATACAAAACGTTGGGATTGTTTACAAGGTCACGGGGATGAACGGTACTGCCGCAACCATAATTCATTTGCAGCATCCTGTTTGGAATAGACAATCCTGGTAACTGCCATACAGGTGTTGTGGTGCAACACAAGCCTACCTGCGGCTTTTCTGCCGCCTCTTTGTATATATTCTTCGTTGTTTCTAAATATGACATATTCTTTGTTTTAAGCCACAGCACCGCCACAACTTGAACCCGAACCTGCGGTACAACCGTAACAATGCTGTCCTGTAATAATTTCCCTGTTGTTTAAATCTGCGATATTGAAGTCGCTAATGTGTTGACCTTGGCAATGTACTTTCAATTCCAGCATCTGGTTAAAATCACAATCGTATAAATAACCATCCCAGCCAACTGAAATAGTGTTGCGGCACATGACATTTAATGCTGCAACAGGATTGTAAGCGTTCACCAATTTTTCCATGTAGGCCTCATAGTTTCCACTGGTGAGCAAATAATCCAGATAGCGGCTAATGGGCATATTGGTGATGACGTACAGATTATTGAAGTCTATACCAAACCGTTGCTTCAAGGCCTGCTTGTATTCCTTTTCTAACGCCTGTTGCGACGGTGGTAAAAATGCACCAGCAGGATTGTACACAAGATTTAACTGCAAATCGGTTCCTTCCTTTCCATAGCCGACGTCATTGAGCATTTGCAATGCTTTGATGCTGTCCTCAAACACACCATTGCCACGCTGTCTGTCCGTTCTATCTTGTGTATAAAAGGGAAGGGAAGAAACAACTTCAGCGTTGTGCTCTTTATAGAAAAGTGGCAGGTCATGATACTTCTTGTTGGCAAGAATTATCGTGAGATTGCATCGAACAATAATATTCCTTTTTAGTTTTGAAACTTCTTCTACAAACCAGCGAAAGTCGGGGTTCATCTCCGGCGCTCCCCCGGTAATATCAACTGTCTGCAATTGATCGTTCGCCTGCAACACATCAAGGCATCGCTGCATCGTTTCTCTGGTCATAATTTCTTTTCTGTCAGGACCTGCATCTACATGGCAATGTTTACATACCTGATTGCACATTTTGCCAATGTTCACCTGAAAGATTTGAACTTCTGTAGGTTTCAACGGATATAGATTGGAGCCTTCCAGGTTTTGCTGGAACGGAACCAATGCAAAATCTCCCGTTCTTCCACGTTCTATAATCGCCACTTGCTCATGGGCATCGGCAAGGGAACTATGTTGTGCTTTTAATGATCTCATTACATTGCTATTTCTTTCACCTTATTCATCATCTGCACACCATGCACCAAAGAAGCACCGCCTCGTATGGCAGCCGCTACATGTACAGCTTCCATCATCTGCCCTTCGCTCCATCCCTTTTCAAAGGCATCGCTGCTATAGGCGTCAATGCAATAAGGACATTGCACTGCATGGGCTACTGCCAATGCTATCAATGATTTCTCCCTTGCTGATAGCTCACTGTCTTTAAACACTTCGCTGTAATAAGAGAAGAATTTTTCGCCCAGTTCTTTCTGAAAGTCTGCTATGTTACCAAACTTTGCCAGGTCCTTGGAATTGTAATAATGTTCACTCATTGGTTTTCGTATTTGGTTAATCTTTAAAAACACTTATGCCACAAGATTGGTTGTGGCATAAGCAAGTTCATCTTTTGGCTCGTGGGAGTTACTTCGTTTTTCCTTTCATCTTTTCCTTCATCATCGGGCAGTTGGGTCCACAAACGTGCCCTGATTGACCGTGTGGGATCATGGTAACTTTTCCAGTTTTGGAAATCTCATAGCCGTTTTCAAGCTTCATTGTTGAGCCATCAGGCTTTGTAACTGTACCGTCTGGCGAAACCTTACACTTATCAGAGCAAGTGTAAACAGTGGTGAGCGGCGAACATTTTCCGGCTTTGCAGAGCATGGTTTTGTTATCCACCATCATCACCCCATCCTTCATTTTCATCTTGGTGGACTTTTGTGCAAAGGAGGCGGCGGAAAGCCCGAAGACAATTGTCAGAAGCAAGAGTAGTTTTCTCATTCCTCTAAATTTTGATTGTTTTAAAATTGATTTAAACAATTGTCGTAAAAATGGCCGGTTCCTGACAACAGTTGCTACGAAATTTTCGAAAGAATTTTTTCTTCCAATGTTGCCGTATCGGTTTGCAAGACTGAATTGAACGTTTTGTTGAGCAGCTTGTTTATCAAGGCCGTCTGTTTCATGTAGTTTCTGCAACCTGAGCACATGGCTACATGCATTTGTAGTTGAACCTTTTGCAAAAGGCTTAGCGGCATCAATTCTTTTTGTTCCATTAATTCTGTTGCCTTAATACAAGACAACATCGTGGCATTCATTAAATTCATATTAATAGGCGTGAGTTGTTTGTACTCTATTTTTTGAGGTGGAAATAGATTGGTTGGGAACGATCAAAGCTACCACTATTCCAAATATCAAATGGCCGATTAGCGAACCAATCATCATTAGCATTTTATCGCCCATCTCCGGCATTGGCATCATCATTCCAATGAGTAACATCATAAGTTGCGCAAATACAAAAACTGCAAAGCCGAATACTATTCCCTTCAAAAATTTACTTTCTATATGAACTTTTGGGTTAAAGAAATAGATGTATGCTGCTGCAAACATGATCCCGATCATGCAGTGCATTAAATAACCCACCATTAGCGGAACACCCATCATACCGGATAGCATTTCGGCTGGATTCATCCTGGGAAGGCCCATGTACGGAGCCATTAATCCTACAACAGTCATTACTGCTGTGGCAATCAACCCTGCTACTATTGTTTGTGCAATTTTATTTTTCATGACAAAGAGTTTTGTTTCATGAATAGTCGCACAGTTATTTTAATCCTGACAAAGAAATTTCAATAATCATTTAAACCATTTTAATTCCAAACAATTTCTTAACGATAATTTAGCCCTGTGGATAATCTGCCAAAAATTTGACTTGCTTATTTCAAGCTGATTGCAAATGCCATCTGCATCATGTTCTTCAAGATATTTCAGTCGAATAGCAGATGACCATTTCTCGGGTAGGTTTTTAAAGCATTCTGACAGGGATTTTGAAAACTCAGGATCATCAAGCAGGTCCTTTTCGTCGGGCCATTCTTTAGGCCTGTGTTCTGGTCTCCAGCGATGATTTTCATCGAAAAAATCTCCTATAATTCCAGACGAAACTTCATTACTGTTCTTGTATCGTAAACGGTAATGATCTGCAATCTTTCGTTTGAGAATAGAAAACAGCCAGGTTTTTACGCTGCTTTTCCCCTGGAAGCTATCATACGATTGATAAGCTGAAAGAAACATTTCCTGTACCAAGTCTTCTGCCACCTCTTTTTGCTGCACCTTCGAAAAAGTATAGGCAAACAACTCCTTTGTGTGGGTTTTCACGAACTGAATGAAGTCTTGTTTGGAAGTGGTCATTTTCAAAAGCTTCGAACAAAGTTGGCATTTTATAGAACACCATAGAAAACCTGAAGTTTTCTGTCCAAAAAGCCGCAAATTCCCGCACTGAACATGACGTGAAAGGTTTTCGTTTTCAGGTTCTACTCTCCCACCAAAATACCTTCTTAGGCAAAACACAAGTGTGATCCTGATAGCCTGCTGCAGGTTATAGTGAGGAGTGAATAGCAATAAGCGAACGAAGAGAACGGGAAACTCCATATTCTCAGGAAAATAGTTTCCTTAAATTCTTATTTTCACCCTTTTATAAAGGAAATACAAACAACCAAAACAATGGCGAAAGAAAGGGAAAGGGAAGAACTGCACCGGACCATCTGGCAGATAGCAAATGACCTGCGTGGAAGTGTTGATGGCTGGGATTTTAAATCTTACGTTTTAGGAATGCTGTTTTACCGGTTTATCTCCGAAAACCTGACAGCTTACATCAACAAAGAAGAGGCAAGAACGGGCAATAAAGATTTTAATTACGCCGCCATCGCCGATGCCGAAGCCGAATTTGGCCGGCCCGATACGGTAAAAGAAAAAGGCTTTTACATTTTACCATCAGAGCTGTTCGTGAACGTTCGCAAAAAAGCAAAGACCGACGAGAACCTCAACGAAACATTAAGCCGTGTTTTTAAGCACATCGAAGCTTCGGCAAAAGGCACCGAAAGCGAAGACGACCTGAAAGGATTGTTTGATGACATAGACGTTAACAGCAACAAACTGGGCGGCACCGTACAACGGCGAAACGACCAGCTACGCAAAATCCTGGATGCGATTGGCGAATTGAAACTTGGAGACTATCAAGAGAACACCATTGACGCCTTTGGCGATGCCTACGAGTTTTTAATGACCATGTATGCCAGCAGCGCAGGCAAATCGGGTGGCGAGTTTTTTACGCCACAGGAAGTATCGGAACTGCTGGCAGAAATTACCGTTGTAGGCAAAAAGCAAGTGAACAAAGTGTACGACCCCGCCTGTGGTTCGGGCTCCTTGCTCTTGAAGTTTGCCAAAGTGCTGGGCAAAGAAAACGTGCGACAAGGCTTTTACGGACAGGAAGTAAACATTACTACCTACAACCTTTGCCGCATCAACATGTTTCTCCACGACATTAACTACGAGAAATTTGATATTGCACACGGCGATACCTTGCTTGACCCGAAACATTGGGACGATGAACCCTTTGATGCCATTGTTTCCAATCCGCCCTACTCTATCAAATGGGAAGGTGATGCCAACCCGCTCCTCATAAACGACCCTCGCTTTTCGCAGGCCGGTGTTTTAGCGCCGAAGAGCAAAGCCGACCTGGCGTTTACCCTGCACATGCTGCACTGGCTTTCTACATCGGGAACGGCGGCTATTGTAGAATTTCCGGGTGTGTTGTACCGGGGTGGTGCCGAACAAAAAATCCGCAAATACCTTGTTGACAACAACTACATCGATGCCGTTATACAGTTGCCGCCCGACCTTTTCTTTGGTACCACCATCGCCACCTGCATTGTGGTGTTGAAGAAAAGCAAGAAGGACAATGCCACGTTGTTTATTGATGCCTCTGCCGAATTTGTGCGGATAGGCAACAAGAACAAGCTAACGGAAACCTACCGCAAGAAAATACTGAATGCCTACATCGAACGGAAAGATGTTGACCATTTTGCGGCCCTAGTTTTGAACAAGGACATTGCGGACAACGATTACAACATTGCCGTAAGCAGTTATGTAGAAGGCGAAAACAATACTGAAGTTGTGGACATCCAAAAGCTGAATGCGCACATTGCTGAAATTGTAATCAAGCAAAACAAACTGCGTATTGCCATTGATGAAATTGTAGCGGATTTGGAGGGAGGAAGCTTATGAATAGGGTTGATGAATTGATTGAACAATTTTGTCCTGACGGTGTGGAGTTTAAACCAATCGGTGAGGTTGTTTTGAAAACAAAGAATATTCGCTGGTCTGAAAACACAGGTGAAGAATTTAAATACATTGACCTTACTTCTGTAGATCGGACAACTCACTCTATCGTTGATATAACATCCATCAATTCAGAAACAGCACCAAGTCGTGCACAGCAGATAGTTCAAGAAGGTGATGTTATATTCGGCACTACTCGCCCAATGCTGAAGCGTTATGCAATTATTCCATTACAATACGATAGGCAGATTTGTAGCACTGGCTACTGTGTTCTGCGTCCTGACAATAATATCGTTCTAACTAATTTTCTTTTTCATTTATTAGGAACGCCTTCATTCTATGAGTATGTCGAAGCCAACGAACAAGGCACGAGCTATCCAGCCATTTCAGACAGTGTTTTAAGAAAATTTCAAATTCCAGTTCCGCCGCTGGAAATTCAAAATGAAATCGTAAGCATTTTAGATAAGTTTAAGTTATTAGAAGCGGAGCTGGAAGCGGAGCTGGAAGCTCGTAAAACGCAATACGAGCACTATAGAAACGCTTTATTGAGTTGCGAGGCAAAAAACGTGGAATGGAAAACGCTTGGCGAGATTGCGAAAATTCAACGTGGTACTGCGATAACAAAAAAAGAAACAATTTCTGGTGAATTTCCTGTTGTTGCAAATGGTCCAACCCCAATTTATTATCATAACGAGTTTAACAGAAACGGAGAAATAATAGTTGTTGCAAGGTCTGGTGCCTATTGCGGACTTGTAAGTTATTGGAATGAGCCATTATTCCTCACGGATGCTTTTAGTATCCATCCAGAGAATACTTTACTCAAGACTAAGTTTGTTTATTATTTCCTTAAGAAAGACCAAGACAAAATACACTCAACGAAGAAAGGAAGCGGCGTTCCGCATGTCAGGGCTACGGATTTTGAAAGCTATCTAATACCAATTCTACCTCTTTCTGAACAGGAGAAAATCGTTTCCATCTTAGACAAGTTTGATGCCTTGGTCAATGATATTTCCATTGGTTTACCGGCTGAAATAGAAGCCCGCCGCCGGCAATATGAATACTACCGAAACAAGCTCCTCACCTTTAAAAATGTGAGCAATGGATAAGTACAACCTTGTAGCCGAAAACCCGGAGAGTACCGTTGTTGCCGAATACAGTTCGCCTTACAAAAGAGAAACCGCCTACCAAACAGAAGATGCCTTGGAAAAGGCTTTCATTGGCCTGCTACAAACACAGGCTTACGAATACCTGCCCATCACCAGCGAAGCGGCACTCACCACCAACCTTCGCCAGCAAGTAGAGCGGTTAAACGATTACACGTTTACCGATAACGAATGGAACCATTTCTTCCGAAGTAAAATCGCTAACCAAAACAGCGGCATCGAAGAAAAAACAACGCTGATTCAGGAAGACCATGTACAACTCTTAACCCGTGACGACGGCACGGTAAAAAACATTTACCTGCTGGACAAAGCCAACATTCACAACAATCATTTACAGGTCATCAACCAATACGAGGTGGCGGATGGCAAACGACCCAATTGTTACGACGTTACCGTGCTGGTAAACGGCTTGCCTCTCGTGCATATTGAGCTAAAAAAACGTGGCGTTGATATAAAAGAAGCCTTCAATCAAATCAATCGCTACAACCGGGAAAGCTTTTGGAGCGGTTCAGGATTGTTTGAGTACGTGCAACTCTTTGTTATCTCCAACGGCACCTATACCAAGTATTACAGCAACACCACAAGGTTTTCGCACATCAAAGAGCAAAGCCAAAATGCCGTAAAGAAAAACAAACAGCGCACCAGCAATAGTTATGAGTTTACAAGCTGGTGGGCCGATGCAAACAATCGTCCCATCACCGATTTAATGGATTTTGGCCGTACCTTTTTTGCCAAGCACAGTTTATTAAACATACTTACCCGCTACTGCGTATTTACAACGGACAAACTGTTGTTGGCCATGCGTCCTTACCAGATTGTTGCCACCGAACGCATTCTAAGTAAGATAAATGTGGCCAACAATTACAAAGCCTACGGAACGATTGACGGCGGCGGTTATATCTGGCACACCACCGGAAGTGGCAAAACACTCACCTCGTTTAAAACAGCCCAATTAGCCAGCAAGTTGCCCTTTGTTGAAAAAGTATTGTTTGTGGTGGACCGCAAAGACCTGGACTACCAAACCATGAAGGAATACGACAAGTTTGAAAAAGGGGCAGCCAACAGCAATACCAACACTTCCATCCTAAAAAAGCAACTCTCCGACCAAAAGGCAAGCATCATCATCACCACCATTCAAAAGCTTTCCATCCTCATTAAGAAGGAAAAGAGCCATGCTGCCTTTAGCCAGCCAATCGTTATCATTTTTGATGAATGCCACCGCTCCCAGTTTGGCGATATGCACACCGCCATCACCAAGGCATTCAAGAAATACTTTTTATTTGGGTTTACCGGCACACCCATTTTTGCCAAAAACGCCAGCAACAACAACCGGCCCGATTTAAAAACCACCGAACAAGCCTTTGGCAAAAAGCTGCATACCTACACCATAGTTGACGCCATCAACGATAAAAACGTGCTGCCGTTTCGTATTGATTACATACGAACAATGAAAGAACAGGAGAACATCAAAGACCAAAAGGTGTGGGACATTGACCGGGAAAGGGCATTGGCAGAACCAAAGCGTATCAGCAACATTGTGACCTACATTCTGGGCCATTTTGACCAGAAAACAAAGCGCAATAGCAAGCCGTATAGCTTCACTTCACTGAAGAATGTTTACGAAGTAGCGACGGCAGGAGACCGTGTCAAGGTGGAAGAAGTAAAACAAAAAATCCGGCTGAGCGGCTTCAATTCCATTTTTGCTGTCGCCTCCATTGACTTTGCCAAAATCTACTACAACGAGTTTAAGACACAACAGGCATCGCTGCCAGAAATCTCACGTCTCAAAATTGCCACCATTTTCAGCTTTGGTGTAAATGATGCGGACGACGACGATGGCGTTATTGATGATGAAAACTCGGAAAGCACAGAACAGCTCAGTGCAACAGACAGAGACTTTCTAGATGCAGCGATAGCGGATTATAATTTAATGTTCAAGACGAACTACGATACGTCTGCCGATAAGTTTCAGAATTACTATAAGGATGTATCTCTCCGGATGAAGAACCGGGAGATTGATTTGCTCATTGTCGTCAATATGTTTTTGACCGGCTTTGATGCCACTACCCTGAACACGTTGTGGGTTGACAAGAATTTACGGTTGCATGGCTTGTTGCAGGCTTATTCCAGAACCAACCGAATTTTGAACTCGGTGAAGACGTTTGGCAATATTGTTTGCTTCCGCAACCTGGAAAAAGCGACAAACGAAAGCATTGCCCTGTTTGGCGATAAAGAAGCAGGCGGCATCGTGCTACTAAAAACTTTTGATGAGTATTACAACGGGTATCAAGACGGGGCGAAAAATATTCCCGGTTACGTTACGCTGGTCAATGAACTCATAACGAAGTTTCCGGTTGGTGAACCCATTATCGGAGAGCAAAGGCAGAAAGAGTTCATTCGGCTCTATGGTTCCATTTTAAGAGTGAAGAACATCCTTTCGACATTTGATGAATTTGCCGGTAGGGAGATATTGAGCGAAAGAGACGTACAGGATTATCATAGCATGTACATCAACCTCTACCACGAGTTCCGGAGCAGGGCTGGCGGAGACGCCGAAAATGTGAATGATGATATTGTGTTTGAAATGGAATTAATCAAACAGGTGGAGATTAACATTGACTACATCCTGGAATTAATCAAGAGATACCATGCTGGGAATCAAAAAGACAAGGAAATTATAATCAGCATCAACAAAGCAATTGATTCAAGTGTTGAATTGCGAAATAAAAAAGACCTGATCCAGAAATTCATTCAATCGCTTACGCCAGGAACAGACGTCACCGACAACTGGCAAAGCTTTGTTGATGAGAAGAAAAGAGAAGAATTGGACCAGATTATCAGGGACGAAAATCTGGATAGCGGAGAAACCCATAAATTCATCACCAACGCTTTCAGGGATGGTTATGTACAAACAACAGGCACAAGCATCGCCAAAATCCTGCCGCCGGTTTCACGGTTTACACCTACTGGAGAAAGGACGCAAAAGCGAGAAACGGTGATAGAGAAGCTGAGAGCGTTTTTCAACCGGTTTTGGGATATTTCCGGGGCTGAATGAATGGAAGCTAATGAATACAGTGCCATCTAATCTTTTTAAAATATGCTCTATGGATTACACTTGTCTAACAAGCGGGTTTGTTCTATGAAGTAATAATAACCTCGTTCGCCTTTTCGTTTTTCCCGTTGGATGCGGCCGTGTTTCAGGGCAAGGTTGAGAAAAGCGGAAAAGAATTTTCCTTTGTCGTGATGGTCTTTCAACGTTGGTTCTCTTTTCTCAAGCCGTTCAATGATTTCTTTTGTTGCCAATGGCCTTTCTGCCTTTTCTAAGATGAAAACAATCTTTGCCACCCAAGTCCAATCTTTCCGGTAGCCGTCATCGGGACATTCATACTGATGTAGCTTTTCTTTCAGTGCGGCATTTTCAATTTGCAGCTTTTGCATCTCTATGTACGCTTCTTTGAGTAATGCGTACTGCGATTGCAGGGTTAGTTCATTATCTGAAAGTTGCCTTGAGGGGTTATTAAAGCTCCGGTGTTCTCTTCTCCGTTTTTCCCTGTCCGTTTTTGATGTGTTTTCGGCATTCATAGTATGTGATTTATGTTTGTTTTCAATGGCTGCGGCATTGTCATCTAATGGTACTCTAATCGGAACCTTAACGAAGACAAATGGCGTCTAATGCTACCCTAATTCTATCCTGTTTGAAACCTTGCTGTTTCTTTGCTCCATCGGGTTCAAAGATATGATTTGTTATTATTTTTTGAATAATAAAATAACATTTCTATTTTCGTGGCATGAGTGGCGCACTAAAAGAAAAAAAGATTACCGTCAAGTTCTTTCTGAACCAGGCCTTGGAACCGGCAACTGACGAAAAAGGAAAGAAACTCTACCCGCTCTATTTGCAGGTGACGTACAACCGGAAGAACATGCAGCTTAAAAGCCGGTACGGGCTGTACTACAAGACGCTGAAAGAGGTGCCGTTGGAACTTATGCGCTTTGAAGAAAAGGTGTTGACAAAAATCATCCGTTCCGAAGCAACCGGGAATGAAGAAGGCTATGAGTTAAAAGGTTTAAAGCGGAAATATGACTTGTACTCGCTTTCTATTCACCAAACGCTGGAAACCTATTTGAAGCCAAAGCTTCGGCTTGCCGTTTTAAAAACAGGCCATGAACTTGTGCAAGTTTTAGACTTCAACCAACCACGCATTCCTACCAAATTATTGTATGAGGCGGCTACTCTTCTATTTCCAAAGTTCGAAAGCAGTTTGCCACAAAAGCTAAGGGATGATTTACAGACCTATCATCTCCTTCAAGGTCTTACCGACGAACCCGTCTTGGCTTACCATTTCCCGACCGTCATTGATTGGGTAGAAGGAAGCCATAAAACGCAACTTATGAGTTTAGCTGCCATAAAAACTGATAGTGACAACTCAAAGAAACTGGTTAAGTTGATTGACGATGCGGTAAAAGAAGTCTTGAAATCACTAAAAACAAGTTCTTAACCTTTTGGAAGATGCCCCATAAATTATACTATTCTCATTGATAATCAACATTTTATACCTTTGATACATCAACTCCTATGAACGCCAAACTCATTGATCTAGAAACGAAAGAAGAAATTTTTCCAGACAAGGTGCCCTTAGCGGAGCTTCGAAAAATTTGGAACGACAAAGAAAGGCAGTACAGTGATGGAGAACTCGAACAGATAAGAACGTGGCTCTATGCAATGGCAGAAGTCATCGTTAGGGTAAGTGAAAAAGTAAAACAGCAAACCAAAGTCATACCGATAAGTACCGAACATGAAAACGAGAAAAGCAATTATCTACGTCCGGGTGAGCACCGACGAGCAAGCTGAAAAAGGACATAGCCTCTCGCACCAGGAAGAACGCCTGCGCAGCCATTGCCTTCACAACAACATTGAAGTCGTGGCCTTTTTTAAAGAAGACCATTCGGCCAAAAGCTTTGAACGGCCCACTTTTAAAAAGCTGCTCGACTTTATCAAGGCCAATAAAAATTTGGCGGACATGCTTCTGTTTCTAAAGTGGGACCGTTTTTCACGCAATGCAGCAGACGCTTATGCGATGATTAACCAGCTCATGCGCATGGGTGTAGAGCCGCAGGCAATGGAGCAGCCGCTGAACATGGAGATACCGGAGCACAAGTTTATGCTCGCCATCTATCTCGCTGCACCGGAAGTAGAGAATGACCGAAGGGCATTGAACATCCTTGCTGGCATGCGCAAAGCAATGAAGGAAGGCCGTTGGATGGGCGGCGCACCAAAAGGCTACAGGCGAAGCCGGGATGAAAACAACAGGCCCTGCATTGTGCCGAGCAAAGACGCTGAATTAATTCGTTGGGCCTTTGAGCAAATGGCAACAGGCCACTATCATATTGATGAAGTACGAAAGATGCTCAACGACAAGGGAGTAAAGGTGGAGCGTTCTGCCTTTTGGTGGATGATGCGCAGTCCGGTCTATGTTGGTAAAGTCATTGTACCGCCGTACAAAGACGAACTGGCCATGATCGTTCCCGGTCAGCACGAACCCACCGTCTCCGAACGGCTCTTTTATGAAGTGCAGGACGTGTTGGAGGGAAAGCGAAGAAAAGAACTTCCGGCTCATCACTCCAAGCAAGAAGACTTGCCGCTCAGAGGTTTTCTAAAATGTCCATCGTGTGGACGCAACCTAACCGGCAGTGCTTCGAAAGGAAACGGTGGCAGGTACTATTACTATCACTGCAAAAACGCTTGCAAGGAACGCCAAAAAGCAATTGAAGTCAACGGCTCGTTTTACGAAATGCTCCTTGACATCAGCAGCAATGAAAAAGCACTCAAATCATTTGAAAATATTTTATCAGATCACTACCTCAAAGACAACAAGCAAAAGAAAGCCGAACTGGAGAAAGTGAACAAAGAACTTGAAGTTATTCGCAAGCGTTTGGACAACGCACAAATGATGACCCTTGACGGTGCCTTGGACGCCACAGAGTACCGTAACATCAAAGCAAAGCTGGAACCTGAAATGAGCCGGCTCGTAAGAAAACAAACAGAGCTAAACAGCAAGGATGAAAACGAAGAAGAGATAATGGAATTTGGCTTTTACTTTTTGCGCAATCTCGACAAACTCTTTACTGTAGCGGATTTGGAGCAAAAGCACCGCATTTTGGGTTCGACCTTTCCAGAAAAGTTGGTTTTTAAAAATGGTCAATGTCGAACCACTTCTCCCGAGAGTGCTGTTTCGCTACTGCTCAAGCCCAGCAAGGATTTAAAGGGAAATAAAAAAGGCAGAACAAAAAATTTTGTTCTGCCTTCCGGTGAAGTGGAGGACAACGGAGTCGAACCGATGACCTCTTGCATGCCATGCAAGCGCTCTAGCCAGCTGAGCTAGTCCCCCATTGCTGAAAGCGGCAGCAAAAATAAGGGTTGCACTAATACGATGGTATAAAAATTTCTGTACCGACAATAAATTTTGGCTTATGCAAAAAGGAAGCGATCCGAAGGAAGTTCGTCCGCCGCAGGAACAGCCAATGCCCGGCATTGAACAAAACATGAAACCCAAGCCCGTTTCGGAACGCCCGGAAGCGAAGAAGAAACTCGATGGCAAAGTGGCCCTGATCACCGGCGGTGACAGCGGCATCGGCGGCGCTACGGCCCGACTGTTTGCACAGGAAGGTGCAGATGTAGCCATCGTGTACCTGAGCGAGCACCCGGATGCGGAAGCCGTTCGCAAAGACGTGGAAGAGCAGGGACGGAAATGCGTGTTGCTACCCGGCAATATCCGCGATGAATCGTTTTGCCAAAAAGCCGTGGAAGAAACCGTGCGTCAACTGGGAAAGCTGGACATCCTGGTCAACAATGCGGCAACGCAAACGGAAAAAGAATCGATTGAAGACATCAGCACCGAGCAATTAAGAGAAACGTTTGAAACCAATATTTTCTCCATGTTCTGGTTTACAAAATATGCGCTGAAGCACCTCAAAGAGGGTGCTGCCATCATCAATACAACTTCCGTCACAGCCTACCGTGGCAGCAAGTCGCTGCTGGATTATTCCGCCACCAAAGGCGCCATTGTTACCTTCACCCGCAGCCTCAGCGCACAATTGGTGGAAAAAGGTATCCGGGTCAATGCTGTTGCGCCGGGCCCGATCTGGACCCCGCTCATCGTCGGGTCGTTTGACGAAGAAAAGGTCAAAACCTTTGGTTCCGATGTTCCGATGGGCCGTGCCGGCCAGCCGGCTGAAGTGGCGACCTGCTACCTTTTCCTTGCTTCCCAGGACAGCTCGTATTTCACCGGCCAGGTTTTGCATCCGAACGGGGGCGAAATCGTGAATGGCTAGGGAACAGGGAACAAGGAACCGCTGAACAGACGACGTTTTTAAACCGCAGCATCCGAACAAGGAAGGCAAATTTTAGACGGGTTAGGTTTAGTCCATTCAACTTTCAAGCGGCCGCGATTTGGAAGAGTTGAGCAGGAACGTTCCTTTGAAATTCTGCCTTCCTTGTTCGCCTCTTCGGTATTCTCTCCTTAACCTTAACCTTAACCTCAACCTCAACCTCCTTATGTTCCTAAATTCTTCTTAAATCCCCGGTTCACCCTGTTTAACCCCGTCGCTCGCCGATCCCACCCCCCAAAACTCGCAGGCATCTGCTATCTTTGCGGCCTTTAAACAAGGATCGAATGAAGTTTGAACGCAATAATGTCATTGGTTTTATTGTCCTGGCAATCCTGTTCTTTGCCTTTTTCTATTACAATTCCAAAGAACAGAACCGCTTCCTCGCCGAGAAAAAGCAAAAAGAGGAGCAGTTGCGGGTCCAGGACAGCACCAAAAGAGCCCAGGACTCTATTCTCAACTATAAAACCAATCCGCAACCCGGCACCACTGCACAACCCGTCGCGACGGCCGCCGACAGCGTGGGCCTTCTGCAATCGCTGAGCGGAACGGAAGCCACAACGGAAGTGAACACTGACCTGATGAAAGTTGTGTTCACCAACCACGGTGGTCAACTGAAAGGTGTTGAACTGAAAGGTTTCAAGGGACCCGATGGCAACGATGTAAAAATGGCCGCTTCCGATTCGGACAAGATCAACTACAATGTAGCTGTCGCTCCCAATAGGTCGGCCGGTGTAGCAGGGCTTTATTTTGCCGGCGCCGAAAAAACCGAAAGTCCCGACAGCACGATCGTCAGCTACAAGCTTCATTCAGCTGAAGGACATGAAATCGTTCACCGCTTTGTGGTGAAGCCACACAATTATATGATCGATTTCACCATCCTTGTTAACGGCGTGCAGCAGCTCCTTGGCTCCAATGTGCTGAACCTGACCTGGCAAAACCATGCCATACAACAGCAAAAGGATATCACCTATGAACGCGGACAGTCGAAAGTCGGTTACCGCTTCAAAGGCGATTTTGATAACCATATCGCACCCGGTGGTGGCAGCAAGGAGTTTACTGGAAAGGTGGACTGGGTTGGCGTAAAGCAGCAGTTTTTCAACACAACGCTGGTATCGAAAACCGGTTTCAGCGGCGGCAACCTGATCTGGTCGGCACCCGCTGATAGCAGCAAAACCGTGGTGCAGGCAACCGCCAACATGCAGGTGCCCCTGCAAAACACGCAAACTGCCACCGTGCCCCTCTCCCTTTATTTCGGCCCCAACGACTACAAGGTCCTCAAGCAATATGGCAATGATATGGAGGACATGGTGGACCTGGGCAGCGGCATCTTTGCCTTTGTCAAATACATCAACCGCTGGATCGTTATCCCGGCCTTCAATTTCTTTAGCAGCTTTACGAAGAATTACGGTATCGTGATCCTGCTGCTCACACTTTTGATCCGCCTGGTAATTTCGCCGCTGACCTACAGCAGCTACCTGAGCGGGGCAAAAATGAAAGTGCTCCGCCCCGAGATCGACCAACTGAAAGCCAAGTACGGCAGCGATCAGCAGGCGATGAGCATGGAACAAATGAAACTGTTCCGCGAAGCCGGTGTGAACCCGCTAGGTGGCTGTATACCGGCGCTGTTCCAGATCCCGATCTTCTTTGCGCTGTATAGTTTCTTTAATTCCAACGTAGCATTGCGTGGACAAGGCTTTCTGTGGGCAAATGACCTGTCGCAATACGACTCCATTTTCCACCTGCCGTTTACCATTCCATTGTATGGCGATCACGTTAGCCTGTTCACAATCACGGCGGTTACAACCTCGTTCCTGATCTCGCTGTACAGCATGGCCTCTACACCCGACCAGGGCAACCCGGTTTTGAAATACATGCCGTATTTCTTCCCCTTTGTCCTGCTGTTTGTGTTCAACAAGCTGCCGGCGGGTTTGACCTGGTACTACACGGTTTCCAATATCATCACCCTGGCGCTGCAGTTCGTCATCCAGACCTATATCATCAACCACGATAAGATCCTGGCCCGCATGGAGGAAAACCGCAAGAAACCAAAAACAAAATCCAAATGGCAGGAGCGCCTGGAGCAAATGCAGGACCAGCAGAAACAAATCCAGCAACAGCAGAAAAGAAAATGAGTGATCAATAATGAAACGTTTCTAAATAAAAAACCTCCTGAAATACTCAGGAGGTTTTTTTTATGAAAAAATGTTTATGCTATAAACGGCCCACTCATCACTGATCATCACGCTGCCGGCACCTTCAACTGATGCGCCCATTTCAGGGCTTTCTGAAACTGCTCCTTTTCTGTCAGATTGGTGTTGTCGAGAATGCGGGCATCATCGGCTTGCCGCAGCGGGCTTACATCCCGGTGCGAGTCGATGTAATCACGCATTTCGAGGTTGGTCTTTACTTCATCCAGGGTGATCGCCGGGTTCTTCTCGTATAATTCTTTGAAGCGGCGTTCAACACGAACAGCATTGTCGGCTGTCATAAAGATTTTTAATTCCGCGTCGGGGAATACCACCGTGCCGATGTCGCGTCCGTCCATCACGATGCCGCGGTGCCTGCCCATTTTCTTTTGTTGTGCCACGGCAAAGTCACGAACTTCTTTGATGGCGGCAACGTCACTGACTTTTTCGGCAACCACAAGGTCGCGGATCACGTATTCCACGTTTTCGCCGTTGAGATAGATTTCCGACTGCTGCAACTTATCGTTGTAATTAAATTCAAGCGAAATTGCCTTCAATGCTTTTTCCACTTCTTTCTTATCGGTCCAGTCCACGTGATTCCGCAGGAAATACAAGGTAATAGCACGATACATGGCGCCACTGTCCACGTACACATAGTTCAACGCCTTTGCCAATTGCTTTGCCAACGTGCTCTTTCCGCAGGATGACCATCCGTCTATGGTGATGATAATTTTTTTCATGACTCAACAGGACAAAATTCACGACTCTCGTCTATACCAACAAAAAAAGCTGCTACTAATTGTAGCAGCTTTTTACGGAAGAGAAAGCTTAGTTTCTCGTGTATTGCTGGGTGTTCAGGATTTTGCCTTCGGCATCGGTGAACCGGATCAGGTAAGAACCGGTCGTCAACCGCTCAACGGGCATCGCCAGCTTGTTGAGACCTTCGGTCATTTGTTGCGTGCGGCTCGAAAGCACCTGCCCCGAAACATTGATCACATCAACGGCCACTCTTTGCGCCTTCGGTGCCGTTACGGTGATCGTTGCCGCACCATTGCCCGGGTTTGGATAGATGTTACCAAACTGCCAGCCAGAAGATGCCGTTTGCTCCTCAGGCCTTGCAACGGATGCGCCAACCGTTGTACCAAAGACCGAGACAGGATAGCCCAATGCATACGAACCGTTTGCCTTGTCGTTAAAGCTGATGGTATAATAGCCACCTACGCCTGGTATTGCTGTATACGTAGCCGCATACTTCTTCGTGTTCTGTGCTGATGCCGCTGCGTACGAAGCCGCATCCACCTGGTACAGGCTGAACGCCGTTCGCGGGTGCCCGGTGGCATTTTCCAGCGCCTGCAATTGCGCTTCGGTGTAGTAAAGGGTGACTGTTGTGGACTGCTTGTAGATCAGGCTTGTTTCGATCCGTATTATCTTGTCGGCCACTTTCTGCAAACCATCATTACCCTGGTACAGGTTAAAGGCACCTGCGCCGGTTTTTTCAACATACACATTCGTGCAGCCAAAGTCTTTGGCCGAATTGTTTTTAACCCGGCCCAATACTTCACCGTCCTGCAGGCTGTAGAAATAAACATCGTAACCGGCGCCGAGGTTTTCGCGACCATTCTGATTCAGATCGTTCTCAATTTTACGCGGCGCACCTTTTACGACCAGGTTATCAATTTGTACACTTACCGGACCGCCGGCGTTCGCGTCGTTGCTCCAGCGGAAGGCAAGGTAAAACTGCTTGTTGCTGAGCGAAACGGGCAACAGCCCTGTGAACGTACCACTCGCCGGCGTTGCAGAGGCAAACTGCTTGAAGTCGCCGGTATTGAGTTCGACGAAGTTCACGCCATCGAGTGAATACAGCACCGCCATGTAATCAAATACCGGCAGGTTTTCGATGTCGGTAGATCCGCTCGCCGCATCCACTTCGCCCTGCACCGTGTAATCAAACTTCACGTTGACCAGGCTCAGACCACGGGCATCGAGCAGGGGCGACCGAATGATGGTATTGCTTTCACTGAGATTGTTGTAGGTACCATTCGCCAACTTCGTATCCGTCAATCCTTCTTTACCGGTGATGGCCAACTGGTTGCCAAACACGCCCCACTGGTTTTTTCCTGTGGCGGCCGGGTCGCCGCTGGTCTCACGAACCTGCAAGGTTTCGGTCCAGCCGTCGGGGTCTTCAAAACCATCCGCTCTTGTGAAGGTTTCGTTGAGCAGGGTAACTTCGGTATTGCCGATCGTCGGTACCACGTCGTCGTTTGTAATGATGATGGTGTATGATGCATTGACCGGGTTTGTACCCACGTTGGTTATGGCAAGTTTCAGGTTGATGGTTTCATCGCTTTCCACAACACCATCGTTGTTGATCGTCACCACCAGGTTTTGCTTGCTGTTCGTTGCCGACGTGTTGCTCAGCGATGTGGCCGACAATGTATAATCAACGCCTTTTGTGGCCGTTCCGCTTACTGTAACCGACGCTGTAGAATTAGCCGGCAGCAAGACGGGCACATTGATGGATCTGGTGGTATTGCAACCCTGTGTGTTTGACGATTCGCTGACGGTTGTTCCGGGCTGGTAAATGAACCCGTACTTCACTGTGCAGGGCTTTACAAACTTTGCGCCTACACCACACGCATACCAGGCATTTGTTACGGATTCTGCGAGTGCGCTGCACGGATCTCCACTCACGGCTTGTGCCACCTGTATTGATACCTCTCTCGCTTCGGCATAGGTTGCCGTCGATGTCAGCATGCTCTCCGTGAGAAAGGCGATGTTTTCCGCCACGTCAAAGCCTACTCCATTCACCGTATAGGCATTGCCAAGATCATTGATCTCATCGTCAGAGTCGGCGAAATAATATTGGTTAGGAGTCATACCGGCCGGGCGGGTGCCGTTTTTCGATCCGGCTGTCAGCAGGAAGAACCAGTGGTTCAACACACCGCTGTTGGTGTGTACGCCGCATTGGTCATTGGCCAGGCTGGGCGTGCAATTCGGATCGGCCCAGTTGGTCCCGCCATAGGTGTCGGGATTGCTTTGCGCTTTGGGATTGTCCATTCGCCGCAAGGGATTATCGGCAGTTGCGCTGATCTGTTCACCGATGTAAAACGGACGATAGGCTGTTGACGGCACGGTGCTGCCGCTGCGCACCATGGCAAAGTGCTCGATACAGGCCGCCCAAATGTCGCTGAAGGCTTCGTTCATGGCCCCAGACTCGTTGGCATATACCAGGTCCGCCGTATTGGAACAAACACCATGGCCTATCTCGTGCCCGCACACATCCAGGGATGTCAGCGCTTTAAAACCGCCGGCCGTTGGACCCGAGCCATCACCGTAGGTCATGGCCGTTCCATTCCAGAAAGCATTGTCGTAGGCAGGGCCATAATGAATAAAGTTTTTGATCCTGGCGTTGTTTCCGTCGTAACTCAGGCGGTTGTGTTTTGCCAGCCAGTAGTCGTACACTACCTCCGCACCCCAATGGGCGTCCCAGGCAATGTCGTCGTTTTCGGCCTCGAAAGCGCCGTCATTGGCCGGTGAACGATGGTGTTCGGCAGTTGTCCAGTTGTTGTCAACGTCGGTGAACGATTTACCCTGGAGATACAACGATGGGACACTCAACGGCAGGCCACCAACGCCATTCAGGTCATAGGTTTCGATGCCATTTCCACGGGAGTCGTCGATCAGTACATAGGTGTTGGCGCCGGGAAGGTAAAGCGGTTCCGTCGTTGGATGGCTGCTGATAAGCGTCGTTCCACTGTTGGGATCATTTCCACTGATCAATTTTGTTTTGATCACCTGCGTACCGGCATAACGTGTTTGCACGGTAGCACTGACAGAGGCCGGTGTCGGATCGGTAATGTGCTTGATGATCTTATCGACCAGCAGGACCTTGCCGTTTTGCGCATCCACATAAATCCAGGCACGGCTAATCGGTTCCGCCGCATAAATGTTGAATTTGTAAGCAAGCCTGGTTTGGGCAACACCGCTTCGGGTAAAATCTTTAACGACCACCAGTTCGCCTTTGGGTGTCAGGTCGGCCAGTTCTTTTTGCAAGGCTTCTTTCACCCGTGCATCGGTTGCCTGCGCTATGCGTTGCGCGACCTCTTCCCAGGCGTATTTCCTTGCGCCGACTTTCGCCCTGGCAAAACTAAGTGCGGCGTTTTCGCTGAGCGAAGGTTGTGCGGCAAGTGTGGCGGGAATGGCAAACCAGGCACCGTTGAAAAACTGCACGATACCGTTTTTCACCAACGCTTTAAATTTTGCGTGTTCAACCTTGACGCCTTTGTAAAACTGTTGTAATTCGAGCACTTCCAGTTGTCCGGACAACTGGCTGGTTTTTGTCACCACCAGTTCATCTGTTCCGGTGCGCAGGTCGAGGTAGTTGCGCAACGCAACGGGTGCCTGGTCTCTTGTATACCCGGCGTTGCTTTTCAACAGGATAAGGGAAGGTGTCTGGCGTTCTTCAGAAATAGCAACGGCCGCAACTTTCGGGTCTGCAAGTACTTTCTTTTTCAGCTCATCGATTTGCTGCGGAGTTTTTTGCGATTGGACAGAGGTGAACAAAAGGGAGATCACACACAGGATGAGAATCCTGCGCAGGGATAGAGTTGTCATCATATGGATTTTGTGTTAAGGGTGAAGAAAGGTGTTTAGCCTTGACACACTGGGCTCGCAAGGATTCACGGACCATTTGCCTGCTGGATGTCTTAATCCCAGCGACGCTCAATTTGCCAGGCCTGGTTACGGTTTTCCAACACTTATCAAGAATTTTGCCAATTTCTTAATGAAATGTGAAAGACCTGTTTCGGCTATATACGAGGAAAGAAGTGTGGTGGATTTAGCAAAAAAAGAGTGGACTTTTTTTGTCGACGCCAATGCTTATCCTGCCTGGGTCCAGGCGTTTTGCCTTTCGTAAAGGCAGCGGCGTACTTCTGCAGAAAATGGCCAAAAAAAAATCCCGCCATGTGGCGGGATTTCAGTTTTATCTGCAACAGATTTTATGCTTTCGATTCTTCTTCAACACCTTTCAGGGTGAAGGTGATCTTTCCGGCTTCCTTATCCAGCCCGGCTTCAAGCACGTCACCCGCTTTGATGTTCATGTTCAGGATCTCTTCTGCCAGCGGGTCTTCCAGGTATTTCTGGATCGCCCTGTGCAGCGGACGGGCACCAAACTGCTGGTCGTAGCCTTTGTCGGCAAGGAAGCTCTTGGCATCCTCGGTAAGATCGAGGCTGAATCCCAGGTTGGTCAGGCGCTTCATGACACCTTTCATCAGGATGTCGATGATCTCGAAGATGTGCTCTTTCGTCAGTGAATTGAAGATGATCACATCATCGATACGGTTCAGGAACTCCGGCGAGAAGGTCCGCTTCAGCGCTTTTTCGATCACGGCCTTGTTGGCTTCGTCCTGGTTCTGCACTTTGGCTTGTGTGGCAAAACCAACACCGGCACCAAAGTCTTTCAGCTGACGAACACCAATGTTTGAGGTCATGATGATGAGCGTGTTCTTGAAGTCCACCTTGCGGCCAAGGCCATCGGTGAGTTGACCATCGTCCAGCACCTGCAACAGGATGTTGTAGATATCGGGGTGAGCCTTTTCAATTTCATCCAACAGGATCACGCTGTAGGGCTTGCGGCGAACTCGCTCTGTGAGCTGACCACCTTCTTCGTAACCCACGTATCCGGGAGGCGCGCCGATCAAACGCGATACGGTGAATTTTTCCATGTATTCACTCATGTCGATGCGGATGAGGGCATCTTCGCTGTCGAACATATGACGGGCCAAAGCACGAGCCAGCTCGGTTTTACCCACACCGGTCGGACCCAGGAAGATGAAGGTACCAATCGGCTTCTTCGGATCTTTCAGACCCACGCGGTTGCGCTGGATGGCTTTCACCACTTTGCTGATGGCTTCGTCCTGACCAACCACCATGCCTTTCATTTCATCGGCCATCTTGCGCAGCTTCTCTGTCTCTGCTTCCACCATGCGGCGAACAGGGATACCGGTCATCATGCTGATCACTTCGGCAATCTCTTCTTCACCAATGGGGTAGCGCTTGTGCTTGCTCTCCTCTTCCCACTGCGCTTTTGCTTTTTCCAGTTCTTCGCCTAGACGTTTTTCGGTGTCACGCAACGCCGCGGCTTCTTCAAACTTCTGGCTCTTCACCACCCTGTTCTTTTCAGACTTGATATCTTCGATCTTCTTCTCCAGGTCGAGGATGTTCTGCGGAACATTGATATTTTTCAGGTGAACCCGTGCACCGACTTCGTCCATCACGTCGATGGCTTTATCGGGCAACAGGCGGTCGGTGATGTAGCGGTCGCTCAGCTTCACGCAGGCATCAATCGCTTCCTGGTTATAATCCACGTTGTGGTACTCTTCGTATTTCGACTTGATGTTGTTCAGGATCTGAATGGTATCTTCTACCGATGGCGGATCGATCATAACCTTTTGGAAACGACGGTCCAGGGCGCCATCTTTTTCGATGTACATTCTGTATTCGTCCAGTGTGGAGGCGCCAATGCATTGGAGCTCGCCACGGGCCAGTGCCGGCTTGAAGATGTTGGACGCATCGAGTGAACCCGAAGCACCACCGGCACCAACGATCGTATGAATTTCGTCGATGAAGAGGATCACGTCGCGGTTCTTTTCGAGTTCGTTCATAATCGCTTTCATCCGCTCTTCAAACTGGCCGCGGTACTTGGTACCGGCCACCAGGGCAGCCAGGTCAAGCGAAATCACTCGTTTGTCAAACAGCACCCGTGATACTTTGCGCTGCACAATGCGAAGCGCAAGACCTTCGACGATCGCTGTTTTACCTACACCAGGCTCACCAATGAGAATGGGGTTGTTCTTTTTCCGGCGGGAAAGAATTTGCGACACACGTTCGATTTCCTTTTCCCGGCCGATAATCGGATCCAACTGCCCTGTTTCAGCCAACTTGGTGATGTCTCTGCCGAAGTTGTCCAATACAGGCGTTTTACTCTTGGTGGCACCGGCCTGACGAGACTTTGCACTCGAGTACTTTTTTTCTTCATCAAAGTCGTCGTCATTTTCTTCCTGGTATTCGGCACGGGTGTCGTTGGATTTCACCATGCCAAGTTCCTGTCTAAAGATGTCGTAATCCACGTCAAATTGATTTAAGATTTGCGTTGCAATGTTTTCCTTGTTCTTGAGGATGGAGAGCATCAGGTGCTCGGTCTCCACGGTGGGGCTTTTGAGTGCTTTTGCTTCCAGTACGGTTACACGGATCACTTTCTCGGCTTGCTTGGTCAGGGGAAGGCTATTGATGTTGGCAATGTTCTTCCCGGTTTTATCCTTGACGGCCAGCTCCACTTCTTTGCGCAGTTCGTACAGGTCGACGTTAAAGCTTTTCAAAATGCGAATCGCCGTATTGTCACCCTCACGAATGAGACCTAGCAATAAATGTTCCGTGCCGATAAAGTCATTGCCCAAACGCAATGCTTCTTCCCGGCTGAACGAGATGATCTCTTTTACTTGTGAGGAAAAATTATTATCCATTTTAGTCTCCTATATGCTTTGTACAATAATAAAAAATATTTTTGAGCAGGGTCGGGCTCTTTCTTTGCCTGCCAATGAACGAATATGGAAGTCAAAACTGATACCAAAGAAAAATTTACTGTCATAAGGGTGGAAACCCCGGAGATGTCTGCTACAATGGCAGAAGAGCTGGACCGGCAGATGAAAGAACTACTTAAAGGTAAGGTAAGAAATGTTGTGCTCAGCCTGCAGGGTGTTAAATCTATTGGCGAAGTAGCCGCCGAAAAGCTGGTCCGCACCCAGCAAAAGTTTTACGAAGAAAGCGCCTCCTTTGTTGTGTGCGAATTAACGGCGGATGTGGAGGATTTCTTAGACAAAATCGACCTGCTTGAATTGATGAACGTCACGCCTACCGAAAGCGAAGCCGGCGATATTGTGCAGATGGAAGAAATTGAAAGGGAGTTGCTTGACGAGGACGAAATCTAAACCGGGATCGATAGGATGAATGGAATTTTCGGGATCACAGAAACGTTAGCTTGAGCCTGCAAATAATTTTACAAGAGTCACTTGTTAAACGCTTTGGGACCATCACTGATCTCCGGTTGCAGCGGGTCGGTGGCGGGAGCATCAACGACACCTATCGGCTGTCATTTTCCGGAAAGACGCTTTTTTGCAAAATCAATTCTGCTACCAAATTTCCCCACTTATTCAGCCGCGAAAAGAGTGGCCTCGATCTCATTGCGCAACAAAACAAGATCAAAACACCCGGAGTGATTGACTGCTTACAGACAGAAGGCCACCAGGTTTTGCTGCTGGAGTGGATACAGGAAGGCGAACAGAATGAAAGATTTTGGAAACTGTTTGGCGAACAACTGGCAGCCCTTCACCGGGTGACCCGCGGATCATATGGACTGGAAGCGGACAACTACATGGGCAGCGTGCCGCAATCGAACGCAAAACACGAAAGTTGGACGGCCTTCTATGTGGAAGAACGATTGATGCCGATGACAAAACGATGTGCTTCCAAAAACCAGTTACACAGCCAACACCTTTTACAATTTGAAGCCCTGCAGAAAAAACTTGGAAACTTTTTTGAAGAAGAAAGACCCTCCTTGTTGCACGGCGATTTATGGAGCGGGAATTTTTTGTGCAATCAATCGTCCGAGCCGGTATTAATCGATCCGGCCGTTTACTTCGGGCACCGTTCCGTGGACCTTGCGATAACCACGCTTTTCGGCGGCTTTCGCCAACCGTTTTACGAAGCCTACCAGTATCACTTTCCCCTCCCCGCCAATTACCGGGAGCAATGGGCAATCTGCAACCTTTACCCCCTGCTCATTCACCTCTATCTTTTTGGCGCCGGGTACCTGCCGCAAATCGAACGAACGCTGGAACAATTCACCTGACTGGTCTTAAATGAATACTGTCCCAATATCGAATAACCCATTATCGAATATCCACCTATCCTGCTTGCAATTTGCGCTGTATTTTTAACGCATGTTATCGGTCACGATATTGGGGAATAATTCGGCGGTACCGGCCTTCAATCGTCACCCGACCAGCCAGGTGGTTTCGCACGATGGAACCAACTACCTCGTCGACTGCGGAGAGGGCACACAGATCCAGATGATCAAATACAAGATCCGCCGCGGCAAGATCACGCACATCTTTATTTCGCACCTGCACGGCGATCATTATTTTGGCCTGATTGGATTGATCAATTCTTTTTCGCTGCTTTCGCACAAACAGGAGATGCACATTTTTGCACCCTCACCGCTGCAGCAGATTATCGAAGTGCAACTGAAGGTTGCCAACACCACGCTTTCCTACCCGCTCTATTTTCATACACTGACCGAACCGGGTGTTTTGGTCGACAACGAAAAGATCAGGATTTCGTGTTTTCGCACCACGCACCGCATCGAGTGTTATGGTTTTTTGTTTGAAGAAAAAGAAGGCAAGCGAAAACTTCTGATCGACAAAGTACGCAAACACGAGATTCCCGTTTCCTTCTATTCCAGCCTGCAGGCAGGTCTCGACTACATCACACCAAAAGGCGTTCGCATTAAAAACACCGACGTCACCGCTAATCCCGAACGCGGTAAAAAATATGCCTTTTGTGCCGATACGCGGTACGATGAAAACATTATCCCGCACATTTATGGCGCCGACATGATCTACCACGAAACCACCTATCTCGACAGCATGCGGGAGAAAGCGGAAGAACGGTTTCACACCACCACGAAACAGGCGGCCCTGATTGCCCGCAAGGCCATGGTAGGAAAATTATTGATCGGGCATTTTTCTTCGAAGTATAATTTACTCGATGCCTTTGCCGAAGAGGCCAGAGAAGTATTTCCCGATACCGAGCTGGCCCTGGAAGGCATTACGTACAATATTCATTGAGATGTGCGAGAAGGATAAACAGTCCTGTTTCAGGGGCTCATTGCGGACAGGAAAGCCGTGACCGATAAACCAATGGTTACATTCTACACGTACACAGGGCATTTGAAGATTCTAAAGTAAAAAGGCAACCTGGATCAGGCGCCTTTTTACTTCGGACAATTTTTCTGTTTTTCAATAGGCGCCAGGCACTGTGCAGGGCCGGCGTTCTAAATTTATTATTTGCGTTTTACTTACCGTTTACTTTGCCAATGCAATTTGCTTTGTCACCGTTTTTGCGTTGTTGACAAAACGCAAATAATAAACGCCACCCGAAAATCCAGTCAGGTTTAAAACAAACCGTTTTTGCATTCCGGCCGTTACATTCCCGCTGAACAATTGTTTTACAGACCTGCCTTGCTGGTCAAATACAGTCAGGGAAGCAGCACCGGATTCGATTGGCAGCACTTCTATGTTCGCTATGTTTTTAACCGGATTGGGAAAAACAGCAACACTAATCGATTTTGATCCCTGCTTTTCAGGCTCGTTGGCAAAACCAATTTTATTGGTTGCGGTGTTCTTCGCTGCGAGACTGGTGTAACCTGTTTGAATGAGCACCACCGCTGTATAAGGTGCCAGGGTGAGTGTGTTGCTATAGCTTTTTCCACGGGCATCCACGTAAGCAGCATCCAGCGTCACTACTTTAGGGCTTTGGGTGGGATTGTACTCGAAGCGAAGCTTATCCAGGTTATCAATGCTGACAGGCGATTTTTGGGCATGTTGCTCCCAACCAACTTTGCCGGCCAGGGTTTGCCAGGCATCCAGCGAGTAAAAGTTTCTGTTATACGCCTGCACAATTCCGCCGCCGGGATAGTTGTAGTACGTCGGAACATGGGGATAGCCAAAAATGCTGTCAAGCCCCTGGGGTTCGTACAAAGGGCGGCAATAATAGTTGCTGTCAATGGAGCCAAAATTATAAAGCCCGTGCATTAAGGCTTCCGCATCCAAAACGAGTTGAGCAGAGTCCCGGCCAAAAAGAATATTGTTTTTAATGGTGATGTTGGAAAAGTAATCTTTGGTATCGGCCAGTTTGAGCTGTGTCCGTGTATTGTTGTAGAGCAGGTTGTTTCGGGCATATATGTTATTGGAACTGCCAAGGAATAATCCGGAGCACACGTTGTTAAAACAAGTGTTGTTTTCGATGGCAACGTTACTGGAATTGCCATCCATGTAGATGCCGTGCACCAGGCCTGCATAGAGGTTATTTGGGTCCG
Source organism: Flavisolibacter nicotianae (assembly GCF_003628535.1). GTDB lineage: Bacteria > Bacteroidota > Bacteroidia > Chitinophagales > Chitinophagaceae > Flavisolibacter > Flavisolibacter nicotianae. The sequence continues at coordinate 143,199 of NZ_RBCI01000003.1, read as the reverse complement.
GATCGCCGATGCCGTTGCGGTCACCAATGCCGTTGCTCACAATATTGCCCACCACGCTGCGGTTCCTCCCTGTTTCCCCATAGGTATAAATACCACCGGCATCACTTTTCACCAGTGAAAAGCTATCAATATAGTTATTGCGGATAACGGTGCTGTCACCGATGAAGTGAATGCCCAAATAGCCGGTGTTCTTAATGACGTTATTCTGCACCACGCTATTGGAGTTGACATACTGAATGGCGTTATACTGCGCATCCCCGGATAGCCCCATGCCCCGGATCAGACCCGTGTTGCGGATCACGTTGTTCTCAATCGTCCAATCTGAAGAATTGTTGCTGTTGATCGCATTGTTGTTCGTGTTGGTAATGGTGCAGTTACGCACCGTTAGATGATTGGAATAAGCGACGATGCTTGTTAAAAAGGATTTTGTTTTATTGAGAACAGAATGAGGATCTTTTGAAGAAGATATGTTACTGTTAGCAGAAGCCTTTGAAACAGCGATAATGTGGGAGACGTTAATGGCATTTACTCCAGAGTTAGAAATATCGCAACCGGTAAAACGAATATAGGTACACTTGAACAGATTGATGCTGTTTGAATTCGCACCGTTAAACGCAAGGGCATCGAATGAGACATTATCCGCATAGGACATGTCAACTAAATATTCTGCCAGGGGAACCTTTACATCAAACGCAGTCGGTGCCGCACTGCCAAAATAGATCTTGAGTTTCTTAGTAGCCGCCTCATAACACCAATCGCCCAATTGTGAAAGGGTATTGACGTGGTTTTGAAAAAAGAACCCATGGCCATTGACGGGTTCATACGTAATGCCCGGATGCGCCGGCGACACAAAAGGCTTATAGCTGACCGTATTGGAGGTTTGTGCCGTTACCGTACCCCTGTCCAAAATCCACTGGTATTTGCGGATTACAACCTCGCCGCCGGCGAAATTTTTGGCAGCCGCTATGGCATTGCTTGTGATGGAGGACGTATCTGCATGCGATTGAAAATTGAGGTAGCCGCCATTCGGCGCATCCAGCCGGGGCCAGCGGCCCATGGGCTGCATATTGCCATTCAAGAGAACCAAGTTGAGACTGCCCGGACCATTGGTCAAGGTGGTTTCATAAATACCGCCGCCAATCGCCTTCCAGGCCGTAATACTTTGCAAACTTGTAATCACAGGTTTGGCCCCGGTGCCATACGCTCCAAAAACGATCGTTTTGTTCTTTTTCTTTTCGTCGCCAACCAATTGAATTGAACCCCAGAAAACATCTCCCCTTTTGAATAAAACAGAATCCCCATCCTTTAAATTTCCGATATAGCTATTCAGCTGCGACAGCGTTTTCCAGGGCGTTGACGGGTTCTGTGCCTGGTTTTTATTTCTTGAATCGTTACCGAGAGTCGAAGAAAAATAATACGTATTTGCTTTTGCAGAAAGTAGGGTGCAGGCGAGCAGGACGAGTAAAACAAGTCTCATAGTGTCGTATTTAAGGTGCATTCTTACAAGTACTAAATCAACAGGGTCAAGCAATAAAATTCATTGCAGAACAGCGCACTCATTTTTACATATAAGTGGACTGTCATTACAGATAAATTCTTTACTTCAAATAAAATCAATTTGAACTGTCGGGCGGGTACACGGAAAGCGGTCTAGAAATAGGAAGATGGAAAACGGTTTCACAAGAATAGGGAAGATATTATAAAACAACCATACCAGCGTGGATTATTTTGAAGTTTACACATAAACATGATCGTTTATGGGGACCGACCCGGAAATACAGGTAAAATTTACGCAAACCGCTATCGATAAACTTTTGTACCAGCCTTTCGTGTAAGTGAAGATATTGACCCCAGGCAACCACCGAAATCGACGGACCACACCAGTGTAGGACAGGTGAAACGAGATGGGAATACGAAAAACATACAGGTTCTTATTAGTGGGCCGCTCGCAGCACGCAACTTCCGCTGGTTGTCGACGAGTAGGCAACCCACAAAACGGCGGTTTCTCCTACCGGGGAAACCGCCGTTTCAGAACCACGATCACTTTCTATAGTTACCTCATTTATTGAACGCAGGCAGGGAGGGCTTTTTCTCTTACTTCAGCTCCTCTTTCAAAAACTGCCCGGTGAAGCTTTCCTTTACTTTCAGCAATTCTTCCGGTGTGCCTTCAAACAAAATTTTCCCGCCGCCCGATCCGCCTTCCGGGCCGAGATCGATGATATGATCGGCCACCTTGATCACGTCCATATTGTGTTCGATCACCAGCACCGTATTTCCCCTGTCCACCAGTTTATTCAGCACTTCGAGCAGGTGATGGATATCTTCAAAGTGAAGGCCGGTCGTCGGTTCATCGAGAATGTAAAAGGTTTTGCCCGTGTCGCGTTTGGCCAGTTCCGTTGCCAGTTTCACCCGTTGGGCTTCTCCCCCGCTCAATGTAACGGCTGACTGTCCCAGCGTGATATATCCCAGGCCAACGTCTTCCAGCACTTTGATCTTGCGGTGAATAAAAGGAACGGCCTGGAAAAACTCGACCGCTTCTTCCACCGTCATATCCAGCACATCGGCGATTGACTTACCCTTGTACCGGATCTCAAGCGTCTCGCGGTTGTAGCGTTTGCCGTTGCATTTTTCGCAATGCACATACACATCGGGCAGGAAATTCATTTCGATGGTGCGCAGGCCGCTGCCCTCGCACATGTCGCAACGACCACTTTTTACGTTAAACGAAAAACGGCCGGCATTGTAGCCGCGGATCTTGGCTTCCGGGATCGATGCAAACAAAGTCCTGATCTCGGTAAAAAACCCGCAATACGTTGCCGGGTTGCTTCGCGGTGTACGGCCGATCGGTGATTGGTCAATCTCGATCACCTTGTCAATTTCATCCAGCCCTTTTACCGATTTATACGGCATCGGTGTCATCTTGCTGTTGTAGCAATGCGTCGACAGCAACGGGTAAAGCGTTTCGTTGATGAGGGTTGATTTTCCGCTGCCGCTAACACCGGTTACAACAATCAATTTTCCCAGCGGAAATTTTACGTTGACGTTCTTCAGATTATTGCCGCCGGCACCTTTGATCTCGATGGTTTTACCGTTTCCCTTTCTGCGTTCGTCCGGAACCGCGATCTCTCTTTCGCCATTGAGGAAATGGGCCGTGAGTGTATCTTTTTGAAGCACTTCCCCCGGGGTGCCCTGTGCCATGATCCGTCCACCATGATAACCAGCTTTGGGCCCCACATCGATCAGGTGATCGGAAGCCAGCATAATGTCTTTATCGTGTTCGACCACGAGCACCGAGTTGCCGATATCCCGCAGGTTTTTCAGGGCTGTGATGAGGCGATGGTTGTCGCGCTGGTGCAAACCGATCGATGGTTCGTCGAGGATATAGGTAATCCCCTGCAGCTGCGACCCGATCTGCGTTGCCAGGCGAATGCGTTGTGATTCGCCGCCGCTCAGTGTCCGGGTTGCCCTGTTCAGGGTCAGGTAGGTTAAGCCGACATCCAGCAAAAACTGCAGGCGGTCGCGGATCTCTTTATTGATTTCTTTGGCGATCACATTTTGTTTTTCACTTAGCCGCTTTTCGATGCCGGTGAACCACTGCCGCAACTCGGTCAGGTCCATGTTGCTCAGCTCCGCAATGTTCTTCTGATCCACCTTGAACCACAGGCTTTCTTTTTTCAGCCTTGTACCGTTGCAGGTTTTGCAGGTGGTCAGTTCCATAAAGCCTTCCGCCCAGCGCTGGATGGCTTCACTGGTGCTGGTCGCAAACCACCGTTTGACCTGGTTCACCACGCCTTCAAATTCGCCGCTGTACACCGTGTCGTTGAGCTCTTCATCGTCGTACTGCAGGTCTTCTTCCGAACCGCCTTCGGCCTTGCCAAACAAAACCAGGTTGAGTGCTTTTGGCGACAACTCACTTACTGGTTTGTCGAGGCTGAATTTTTCCTTGCGGGCCAGTTGCTGCACCTGCCGGAAGACATAGGCTTCCCTCTCGCCGCCCAGCGGCGCAATACCGCCTTCGTTGATGCTTAAACTCTCGTCGGGAATGATCGCCTTCATGTCGACCGTATAAACCTGTCCGAGTCCCTTGCAGGTTGGGCAGGCACCGTACGGCGAGTTAAAGGAAAAGGAATTGGGTGAGGGCTCTTCGTACGACAGGCCGGTGTCTTCGCACATCAGCGCTTTCGAATAGGTTGCCTCTCCTTTCCCGTCTTCCGCCACGACAAACATCAGGTCCTTGCCAAGCTTCAGCGATTGCTGCACGCTCTGGCTGATGCGGGTGCGCATGTCTTTGGTCACCTTCAGGCGGTCCACCACCAGCTCGATGTCGTGAATTTTATAGCGGTCAACCTGCATCTTCGGCGCCAGGTCCTTGATCTCACCATCTACACGCACTTTCAGGAATCCTTTTTTCCGCACTTCCTCGAAGAGTTCGCGGTAATGGCCTTTACGGCCACGTACCAGTGGTGCCAGCAGGGAAATCTTGGCGCCGTTGAACCGCACCATGATATTGTTCACAATCTCGTCTTCGCTCCAGCGCACCATTTTTTTCCCGGTATTGTACGAATAGGCTTCGCTGGCCCGCGCAAAAAGCAGGCGCAGGAAATCGTAGATCTCGGTAACCGTGCCGACGGTAGAACGCGGGTTTTTATTCGTGGTCTTTTGCTCGATGGAAATCACGGGTGAAAGCCCGGTGATCTTATCCACGTCGGGACGTTCCATCTCGCCCATAAACTGGCGGGCATAAGCGCCAAAGGTTTCCATGTAGCGGCGTTGTCCTTCTGCAAAAATGGTATCGAAGGCCAGCGAACTTTTACCGCTGCCGCTGATCCCGGTGATAACCACCAATTTATTTTTCGGAATGGAAATATCGACGTTCTTCAGGTTGTGCTCTTTGGCGCCAAATACCTCAATAAACTCTTCTTCCGGATTGCCGTTCACAGGCGTGCCATTTGTTTTTTTCATGTAAAGCTTCTCCAATCGGGGAAAGCGAAGATACGCAAGGGTTTCCCTGCACCGGACCCGGTTCGGCACGAACGAAAAAAATTGAACGTTTTTAACCTTTTCTTCTTTTCTGGCACAGTTTTATGTAAGTAGGGCAAACACCTTTTTCAACCCTAAAAATTAGACATATGAAAAACACAGCCCTTGTGGCCCTGGCGCTATTCGTTGGCGTTGTCACCAATGCACAAACAACGACGCCTGTACAAACCCAACCTGTAAATGACACCGCTGCCAATAGCACCGTCCTGGCTGATACCAGTATTGGAAAAGCTTATGTAGCACACCCGGAACGCCTGCAAGGGGTGACCAGCGAAACGCTGACAGCAGCCCTCATTTTCCCTGCAGTCGGAACCTTCAATGCAGCCGGTTCATCCACTGGCAGTGTAACCATCGCGCTGGATGAAACAAACAAAGGCATTGTATGGGTAGAAGGTCTGCCGCAAGGCAAGTTCAAAGCCCTGATGAAAAAAGCGCCGTCAACCTATAAAATCCCGGCACAAACAACCGAAGGCGGAAAAGCAATCAGTGAAGGAACACTCTATGTGAATCCCGACACCAACGAACTGACCATCGTTCTGGGTCGCTCGTTTAATGATGCGGATCCAACCTCGGTGCTGACTGCCTCTTCAAAAAAAAACAAAGGCTTTCTGTATACCGGAGCAAAAGCTGATGCTGCTGTTGCAACACCTGCGACACCGCAACAATAGCCTATGCGAAGAACCACCTGGGGGGCTTGCAGTCGCAGCCCCTTTTTTTATTTCCGCTTGTGCAATCCATTCCTTACCCTGCTCTTGCAGGAAAAGCGAATCCAGAAATAAATTTTCTTTCCTGCGCCAGACAAGCAATACGTGGTGAATGAAAAGATCTCTTACTCATTACTCCTTTTTCATGATTCATTCCCCGACCGTTCACCTCCCTGTTGGTAACCTGCGATTTATTCACATTCTCTTAAAGCTTTCTAAAAAACCCTTTGCACCGGCAGATTTTACTTGTTGAGTGGTATGGTGTTTGGAAATCTTTCCGGCCAAAGAACGACCATGAAAACTATCAGAAATCTTACGCTGGCAACTGCTCTTTTCGGAATGCTGCTTTCAGGATGTAAAACAGCCAGCCGCAGTCAAAAAGGTGCGGTGATCGGCGCTGCCGGCGGTGGCGCCATAGGCGCTGTCATTGGCAAGGCAACAGGCAACACGGCCATGGGTGCCATCATTGGTGCAACCGTAGGCGGTGTGGCCGGCGCCATTATCGGCAAGAAGATGGACCAGCAGGCCGAAGAAATGAAAAAGGTTCTCGGTGATGCGGAAGTGCGCAGGGAGGGAGAAGGCATCGTTATCAAGTTTAAAGAGAAAGTCCTGTTTGCCTTTAACAGCGCAGACCTGGGTAGCAGCGCCCAAAGAAATCTGGACAAACTAGTGAATGTGCTCAACCACTATCCCGACACCAACATCGAAGTGATTGGACACACAGACAGCAAGGGAACCGATTCGTACAACCAGGCGCTTTCCGAACGTAGGGCCAATGCCGTCATTGGTTATTTGCGCACACGCAGCATCGCGGGCAGCCGCTTATCCGCCAAAGGCATGGGCGAAAGCGATCCCATTGCCAGCAACGACACCGAGGATGGCCGGTCGCAAAACCGCCGCGTTGAATTCGTGATCACGGCCAACGAAAAAATGAAAGCGGATGCAAAGCGGGAAGCAAGCAAACGCTAGCGAACAGCAGATGGACGAGGAATATCGACGATCGAAGTAAAAACAAGCAGGGACAGGCCATGGCCTGTCCCACGGACATCACTAAAGAATACAAACCAACAATCGTAAACAAGTAAAAGCTATGAAAAAAATCGTGATGACAGCAGGTGCCTTGAGCGCCTTGATTTTGACGGCGACAGCCCAGCAAAAATCAGTGTCGATGACAAAAGAAACCGGGACCACCGTGGGAATTCATGCCGGCGCCAATATGTACAACATTAACGGGAAAACAGCCAATGGAACGGAATTGAACAACAAACTGCACACGGGTTTCAGTGGCGGCGTGGATGTGGCCATCCCGCTGGGTGGTGGTGTTTACGTGCAACCCGGCGTTGACTTTACCCAGAAAGGAAGCGAAACGCAAGGCGGTATCAAGACGACCTTAAACTACCTGGACATCCCGCTTAGCCTTGTGTACAAACCCGTTTTGGGAACAGGCAATTTTATGCTGGGCTTTGGACCTTATTTGGGTATTGGTCTTGGCGGCAACGTTACCAACCCGGATGGCAGCTCGGCCAGCGTGGTTTACAAAGACAAATACGACGGCACCGTGCCGGGCAACACCGTGCAATTGCGCAAGACCGATGCAGGGGCCAACTTCATGGCCGGTTATGAATTTGCAAACAAGCTTTCGCTGAACCTGAAAGCGCAACTGGGCCTGAAAGACATCAACCCGGATACCGGCAGCGACAACACATCCGACAAAACGCGGTACCGCAACACCGGCTTTGGCCTTTCCCTGGGCTACCGGTTTTAAAGCAGGCAAACGTGACTTGAAAAGCTGTCCCACTGGGGCAGCTTTTTTGTATCGGACAACTGCATTTTGCGTGGCCAGAAACCGCTGCTTTCGGGGAAGTCGCTCATTTCGTTCCCTGGCGGGCATCATGCAGCAAAATGAAACAGGCCACTCTGTTAGCAGTACCGCAGCGCAGAATAGGGCAAAATGACTGGCACAACTTCAACCTTCCGTTAACGTTCTGAACCTCCTGCCGGGATCCTATCTGTAGCCAATCACTTACTTTTGCGGCTTGTATGAAAGAACTTTCGCTTGTCATCCCGGTGATGAATGAAGAGGACAATATCAAGCCTCTTCTCGACGCGGTGCGCAGTGCCCTGGTGGATTTTGATTATGAACTGATCCTGGTTGATGACGGCTCTTCGGATCAAACCCGCAAACGCATCGTGGAAAATGCCGATGACAGGACGGTGCTCGTAGAGCTGCGCAAGAACTACGGCCAAAGTACCGCTATGACAGCGGGCATCGACCATGCAACCGGAACCTATGTGGCGCTGCTTGACGGCGACCTGCAAAATGACCCAACCGATATCCCGTTCATGCTCGACCTGCTGAAACGCGAAGACTGGGACGTGGTTGCCGGCAACCGCAAAAACCGGAAAGACGGCATGGTGCTGCGCAAAATCCCGAGTAAAATTGCCAATGCGCTTATCCGCCGGCTGACAGGCGTTTACATCAAGGACTATGGCTGTACACTGAAAATTTTCAAAAAAGAAATTGCCGAAGACCTGGGCCTCTACGGCGAATTGCACCGCTTTATCCCGGTGCTGGCCAAGCTGCAGGGAGCCCGCATTACGCAGGTGGATGTGAAACACCACCCGCGAAAATTCGGGAAAAGCAAATACGGCATCGGCCGCACCTTCCGCGTTCTGTCCGACCTGGTGCTAATGGTTTTTTTCCGCCGCTATATGCAAAAGCCGATGCACCTGTTTGGCACCATCGGCTTTATTTCGCTTGGTCTTGGAATCCTGATCAATGCCTACCTGCTGGTGTTGAAGATTCTCGGCCATGACATCTGGGGAAAGCCAATGCTGATCCTCGGACTGATTTTTTTGCTGGGCGGCATTCAGTTGATTACGATCGGTATCCTGGCGGAAATTGCGGTTCGCACCTACTACGAATCGCAAAGCAAAAAAACCTACCAGGTCCGGAAGGTTTATCAAAAAGAAAAAACACCTGCAACACTGGAGATCACGGTCTAACCGGGTAGCTGGTGCCTTCACAAATTTTGTTGTTGCCAATCCTGACAAACGTCATTTGATAAAACAGTAACGCCAGCAACTCCTACTCACTAGTTTCTGCTGACAAACATTTCATTTCCTGCACAACGGTTAATCTGTTTGGGATGTAAGTCTGCGCACGGCCGTTATTGCTTGGCAGTCTTCACGGGATTGCTTAATTTAAAGCTGTTCTTCTTTCACGCACTTACCTACCCGAAAAATACCAAAAGCAAATCTGATATCCATTCATCATTTAATGAACTGACTATGGATATGATGTGTTGCATCAAAAGCGGCCTGCCCGTTGCATCCTCGGCGCCAGCCTGCCACTCGCCTCCCGGGTTTGCACCTTCGTTTTCCTGCCTTCCTTACATCTCAAAACACAAAACCTTCAATATGAAATCTGCTTTACAATCGTTCCCCGAGAAGCGGCATTTGCAGCCGCACACGGTCATCTTCTGCCTCGTCTTTTACATGGTCTTCTCCCTGCTGCCAGCCGCTGTTTTCAGCCAGGTGGTAACAATCGCAGCCGGGCCTTCGGCAGCCGCCATCACACCTGCCCGCGACCAGTTCAGAGCTGAACTTGGAGGCGGCGTTGTAGCCGGAGCAAACGGGAGCTTTGGCGGTGTCAGACGCGAAATCAACTGGGACGGCGTGCCCGATGCCCTGTCGGCACCCAACAACCTTCCCGCCAACTTTTTCAATGTCAACTCGCCGCGGGGCGTTGTTTTTTCCACGCCGGGAACGGGTTTCCAGGTCAGCGCCAACCCGGCGGTTGCCCCACCCGAATTTGGTACCATCAATCCAACCTATCCAACGCTCTTCGCCCCCTTTTCGCCACTGCGTCTCTTTACCGCCCTGAACAGCAACATAATGGATGTAAACTTCTTTGTGGCCGGCACCGCTACGCCGGCGCTGACACGCGGCTTTGGCGTTGTTTTTTCGGATGTTGATCTTTCCAATTCAACCAGCATCCAGCTTTTCGACCGGAACAACAATTCGCTGGGTACATTCCAGGTGCCTTCTGCCCCTGGCAACGAAACTTTTTCCTTTCTGGGTGTATCGTACCCGGTACCGATGATCGCACGGGTACGAATCACGGCAGGCAATGCTGCTTTGGGTGCCGGTGTTATTGAAAATCTTCCTTCAACAGACCTGGTTGTGATGGATGATTTTATTTATGGTGAGCCCTTAGCCACCTGCACTCCACCCACCTTCCGCAACGATTTGACGATTGTGCTGGATGCAAGCGAGTGTGGCAACGACGGGCTGATCACCATCATTCCCACTTCGGGTACGGCACCGTTCCAGTATTCCATCGATGGGGGTACAACGTATGTTGAAGGTCCCTCGACCGGTTATTCCTTCCAGGGCCTGGCAGCGGGCACGTACCGGTTGCGCCTCAAAGACGCCGGTGGCTGTGAGTCGGCTGTCGTGACAAAAGAAGTGAGGGTGTTATATCCGTGCACGCACTGCACTCCACCCACCTTCCGCAACGATTTGACCATTGTGCTGGACGCCTTCTGCGGCAGTCCCGGCCTGATCACCATTATTCCCACTTCGGGCACCGCACCGTTCCAGTACTCCATCGACGGCGGCGCGACCTACGTAGAGGGACCAGCGACGGGCTATTCCTTCCAGGGACTGATGCCTGGTACCTATACCTTGCGGCTCAAAGACGCCACGGGTTGCCAGTCGGATCCCGTGCAAAGAATGGTGAAACTGGTAGGACCCTGTGAGATCCGGGTACCCTTTGTCAAAGGCAGGGACCAGCAGACTGCAGAAAGGGCAACCCCGCTGGTGGTGGCCTATCCCAACCCGAGCCACGGGCAGTTCCAGGTGCAGCTGCAACGGTTCGCTTCCTCTGCCGTCCACCTGCAGGTCCTTGACAGCCGCGGCGTGGTGGTGGAGCAAAAGCGGGTGAATGCCGAACAAACCCGCACCGTGGAGATGAACCTTTCCAACAAGGCCAAAGGCCTCTATATCATCCGCGTGGTCAGCGACAAAACTGTGCAAACCACCAAGGTCATTATCCAGTAAGCTTACCTCTCTTTTTTAAACCACAACTCCCAACCGCCTGTTGGGAGTTTTTTATTGCCTGTGCCTACACAACCTTGCTGCCGCACCGGCTCGTGCCTTCGCCTACCTTTGACCTTTTCTATGAAATTGCAGAACGAAGAATACCGTCATTTCCGGACAGCCGTTTTTTTCAGCCTGGGCATTGCGCTCCTGCTCGCGGTATTTGTGGCCATCTACGGAAAGGATCAATCCTTCCTGATGATTAACGGGCACTACTCCTTGCAGGCCGATTATTTTTTTAACTACGTCACCTACCTGGGTGATGGACTGATCTGGATCCCGCTTTTTTTGTATGTACTGGTTTACCGGCGGGATTTTTTCATCGCGGTACTGGCATCGCTGCTCATCTGCACCCTGCTCACGCACCTCGGCAAGCGGGTGATCTTTGCGGAAGCACCACGACCTCTCCGTGTGCTTCACGACCTGGCCCGTGCTGTTCCGCTGATGGCCGGCCGCGACAATTATGTCAACAGTTTTCCTTCGGGGCATACCAGCACGGCCTTTACGTTTGCCCTGCTCCTGGCTTTTCTGGTTCGGCGAGAGTTTGCCATTTATGTCTTTCCCCTGCTGGCCTTCCTGGTTGGTTATTCGCGGGTTTACCTGGCGCAGCATTTCGCCACTGATGTGCTGGCAGGCATTGTTATCGGTACGGTGTCGGCCTACCTGGCGCTGGTGATTTACGATGCCTGGCGCCGGAAGAAAAAGGCCAAAAGAACCGAAGCATCTCCGTAAGTTCCCCATCTTTGCACCGCCATGCAGTTTCAACGTCAGAGCTTAACACCCCTCAACCATAAAGAATTCCGCTGGTTCCTTTTCTGCCGCTTTTTCTACACCATGGCCCTGCGCATGGTCGCGACGGTGGTTGCCTACCAGTTGTTCCATCTTACCCGCAGTTCGTTCTCCATTGGCATTGTCGGCCTGTCGGAGTTCATTCCTGTTTTTTCGCTGGCCCTTTATGCCGGTCACATCATCGACCGGTCCGACAAACGAACGCTCCTGCTGCGGGGGATCCTTTCCTATTCGGTGTGTATTGCGGCCCTGGTCTTTGTCACGTCGGCCTGGGTGCAAAGCCGGCTGAGCACCGCCAACACGGCGCTTTGTTTTTACGTCATCATCTTTTTTTCCGGTGTCATCCGGGCCTTTGCGGGGCCAACGTCAAACGCGATCATTGCGCAACTGGTTCCCAAGGACGTGCTGCGCTTCGCGGCCTCGCTGTCGTCAACCTCCTGGCTGACCGCGTCGATCCTGGGACATGCATCGGCCGGTTTCCTGATCGCCGGCATCGGGGCGCACTATACCTTCACGGTCATTTTTTTTCTTGCCTTTACCGCATCGCTGGCGCTTTCCCGCATTGAAAAGAAACCGGTCGTCGTCACCAATTTAACCACAAAAACCTGGGACAGCGTGAAGGAAGGCATCCGCTTTGTATTCAGCCATAAGGTCTTGCTCGGCGCCATTTCACTCGACCTGTTTGCCGTGCTGTTTGGCGGCGCCGTTGCCCTGATCCCGGAATTTGCCGACCGCGTTTTGCACGTTGGCCCGGTGGGCTTTGGCTGGCTCAATGCCGCCATGGACATTGGTTCTGTTATCATGATTTTTTCGCTGACACTGTCGCCTATCTCCCGCAGGCAGGGCTACAAACTGTTTTATGCGGTAGGCGGATTTGGCCTCTGCATCATCATTTTCGGTCTCAGCCGCCTCTATTGGCTTTCGTTTGCCGCACTGATGATCGCCGGTATGCTGGATGGAATCAGCGTGGTCATCCGGAGCACCGTATTGCAACTCACCACACCCGACGAAATGCGGGGCCGTGTCAGTTCCGTGAATTCGATGTTCATCAACTCTTCCAACGAACTGGGACAGTTCGAAAGCGGCTTCACCGCAAAGCTTCTCGGCGGCGCCGTGCCGGCTGTTCTCTTTGGCGGCACCATGACGCTGGTGGTCGTGATCATCAACTGGCTGAAGGCACCGGCCCTGCGAAAGTTTGAATACTGAGGTTGTTGCGCAGAGAACCGGCGAAGCACCTGCAAAGAAAGATTTTTAGGGACCCAGCTGTTGTGCCGCTCGTAAGCTTTCGTTGCGTCGCACACTTCTGCGTTCAGGAATTCTATGCAGCAGGGATATTTCTCTCAGAGATCGCATGGAAGAACACAGAAGTACTGATCCGTTAAAATCCGGGCCAAACAAATCCTCTTTGCGAAAGCCCTGCGTTCCTTATTCTCCCCGGTAAAAAAACGTAAATTGACCAACCAAAATCATCTTCATGCACAGACGAAACTTCCTCCTTCAGTCCGGCGTTCTTGCCGGCGCTTCCCTGCTGTTTCAACAGAAAGCCCTTGCCGCCTTTTTCAGAACATCCGACTTCAACATCAAAATGCTGCGCAACAACGTCGGCATCTTTACAGAACGTGGCGGCACCATCGGCTTCCTGCTCTCCAACGATGGCATCCTTGTCATCGACTCACAGTTTGCCGACACGGCACCACACCTGATCGACGAATTGAAAAAGCAAAACACAACGCCCTTCCGCTATTTACTCAACACACATCACCATGGCGATCACACCTCGGGCAACATTGCTTTTAAAGGACTTGCCGAACACGTGGTGGCGCACCGCAACTCGCTGGTCAACCAAACCGCTGCAGCCGAAAAACAAAAAACGGTTGACAAGCAACTTTACCCCGACCAGACATTCGACGACAAACTGAAACTGAAGCTGGGCGACGAAAAACTGACGGGCTATTATTTTGGACCGGGCCACACCAACGGCGATGCGGTTTATCATTTTGAAAAAGCCAATATCATGCACATGGGTGACCTGGTGTTCAACAAGCGCCATCCCTTTGTGGACCGGTCGGCCGGCGCCAGCATGCGCAACTGGATGACCGTACTGGAAACCGTGCAGAAGAAAGCGGGCAAAGACACGGCTTTTGTTTTTGGCCACGCACTCAACGCCGGCGAAGAAACCGGAACAGCCGAAGACCTGAAAAAATTCCAGGATTACCTGGACAAGGTTTTGAAATTCGCCGAAACGGAGATCAGGCGGGGTGTGAGCAAGGAAGAATTCATTAAGAACACCGCGATTCCCGGCGTAACCGAATGGACGGGCCAGGGCATCGACCGGCCGTTGACCGCCGCGTACGAAGAACTGACCGCAGCCTGATACGATAAAGAAATATACCCAAACCAAACGGCTGAAAGCATTCCTGCTTTCAGCCGTTTTGCATTTTGGTTTTGCGATCAAACTGTTGCTGCTTCCGTTTCCGCCGTCACAGGGCTGATCACGTTGCGGATCTCTTCGATGCGATTGGCCGGGAAGCCGCCCATTTCGGCATGCTGCTGAATAATCTCTTTGTTGGGCGCCTGGTAGATGCAGTAAATTTTGTCATCCGTGACATAACTTTCTACCCACTGAATTTTGGGCCCAAGCGTATCGAGGACACCGCAGGACTTTTGTGAAATTGCCTGCAGATCCTGTTGAGATAGATTGCCGGCACCGGGCAATTCCCGTTCAATAACATAACGTGGCATAAGCGTGGTTTTAGAGACAGAAATTACTGAAATTATTTCACCTGGTACAAACTTCGTATTCCCGGATAATCCGTTTCACCACTTCGATCTTTTTAAATTCGGGAGTCATGAAATTGTAGAAATAGCCGTTTCCCTTGTTTTTAATTTTTGTTGCCAGTGCGGGACAGTCGGCAACGAAGGCGCTCATTTTCGTTTCAAACGAAGGCACAAGCAGGGCACTGTGCAGCTCAATCAACTCCGTTGCCGAATGAGAAGGCACTGAAATAAAATAAAGGCTTCTCTCCTCGCCGGTATCGCTGCTCTTGTGCCTTTGCTTCAGCTCGAACAACTGCATTTTTGACGCAGAATCAGAAAGTCGTTTCACGAACAATCCGTGGTTGATCCCGGCCGTGTACAGGTTGACGTATTTGGGCAGATAAGTACTTCCATTGACAACATACGCATCGATATCCGCAAACTCCAGGTATTCCACTTCCTGGCTGCCGGCGGCGACGAGTGAAATGGCGGTCGGATTTGCTTCCACACCGTTTTCCAACTGGATGGTCAGTGCACCATTCTTTTGAGTACCGTTCTTCAGGTAAACGGTAGCCCTGGTTTGATATACATCGTTTGCCGTGTGAAAATAGTCGGCAGTACAGGAAAGATTCAGCAGGCAAACGAGTGCAAAAAAAGGGAAGGCGGTTCGTGCATTCATCCCGGTAAAAAAGGAAAATTTTCGGAAAACAACAAAAGGCATGCAATGCCGATCATCGCAGTTGCTGTTCCAGCTTTTCCAGCACGTAAAACGTGATGGGACAAAACGTGGCATTTTTCATCGTCAGGCTTTGGCGCTTGACGATCACATCTTCATCGGTATAGGGAAAGCGGGAACAATCGGATGGACGCACGTCATAGATGGAGCAGAAGTTGTCGGCACCCAGGAATGGACAGGGCGATGTTTTCACCACAAAATCCCCGTCTTCATCCACCCGCAGATAGGTTTCAATAAAAGCGCTTTCCTTCAGGCCCAGGTGTTTGCTGATACGCTTAACATCCGGCGTTTTGAAGCGGGGTGAATAGTTTTTGCAGCAGGCAGCGCACTGCAGGCAATCGATCTTTTCGAATGCTTCTTCGTGCAAAGCGGGAAGCTGTTTCAGGACTTTATTCTTATCGGCTTTTGCCAAAAAATTTTTCAGGAGCTTTTGCTTGTCCTTGCTCCGCTTTTGCCAGTTATGGAGGGGATCGGCCGACATGGCTGCAAAGAACCGAAATCAGACGTTAACGGCTGGCTAAAGATGCGCCTGCAGTCCGCGCCAACCGCAAACACCACTTAAGAAAAGGATAAAAAAAACGAAACCGGCCGGTTTCCGTACTTTCCGTTGCACTTTTGTCCCGGTACTGTATGAAGAGTTTGTTCATCCTCCTGCTGCTCGCTGTTCCGCTTGCGTCGTTTTCGCAGGCTAAGATTACTGTGCAGGTAACGGATTTCAACAACAACAATGGTCTTTGTCTCGTATGTCTTTTCGACAATGCAAAAGGATTTGCAGGGAAAGGCACGCCGCTGCGCATCCTGCGGACAACTATTTCCAACAAAACCGCCACGGCTGTTTTTGACAACATCCCGGCCGGTGTTTACGCCATTTCGGTGATCCACGATGCCAACAGCAACAACCGGTTCGATACCAACTTTATGGGCATTCCCACCGAAGGCTATGGCGCCTCCAAAAACAAACTGCCCTTTGCTGCCGCACCGCGTTTCGACGAAAATAAATTTGCCGTCGGTACGGCTACCGACACCTCCCTCGTCATCAGGCTGCGTTACTTACTGTAGAAAAGCCTGTCCATTTCAGAAAGTGAGTCGATAGAAGAGATTAAAGCCAAATAGCTTTTCACTACGGTGGCCTGGCAGGTAGATATTGGGGTATTAAGATATTGGGATATTGGAATATTTTCTGCCATCAATATCTTACTATCATAATATCCAGTTATAGCGCTGAAACGGTTAGGAGAAATACGAACCCATTTCGACAGGCGCCACAAAAAAATGCACCAGGTGACTGGTGCATTTTTTTGAAGCCATGTTGGTGATTGCAAGGAAACCACTGTGTTAGTATACGCGACCGCTTTCATCTTCATCAACCAGCCTTCCGGCTATTTCGCGGTCGAAGACCTCGCCTTTGTCTTTCAGCACAAGCCGCAGGATATCATGAATTGTGACCACGCCGGCCAGCCGTTTGTTTTCGTCAAACGCCAGCAGGTAGCGGGATTTTGACTGCTCCATCAGGTTCATGCAGTGTTCGGCCGTGTCCTCCAGCCCGATCACGGGAATATCGGTGCTCATCACTTCCGCCACGGTGGTACTGTCGCTGTGGCGGCCTTTCAGGATCACTTTGCGGCTGTAGTCACGTTCCGAAAAAATGCCTTTGTATTGATCGCCGTCCAAAACGACAAGGTAACTCAGGTTGAGAGAATTTAAGAGATTCAGGGCTTCAATGACCAGGGTGTCGGGTGCGATCTGGTTAAATGGTTTTGCTTTCGAATCCAGAATGTTTTGAACTGTACGCATAGAAAACTTTAGGGTGAGTAAATTAGCAAACAATCGACCAAAATTAGGACATCTCCTGTCCACTGCGCCAGAAATTAGCGACAAAACCGGCACGTAATCTTACGATTGATAACAAAGTAGAATCACCCCATCTTTTGCGAAAAGCGAAAAAGACACCGGGAAATATTCCGATTTCCTGCATCGAATATTATCTTGCCCTCGCATATCAATATCCTAATTAACCGAAACGCCTAAATCCTATGAATGCTTTGGTGCCAAACCATCGTCGTTCTCTTATTGTGCTCCTGTTTCTTCTTTGCCTGAACGCCACCGCGTCGGCACAGATCAGGGCCGCCTTTTCCGCCACACCAGTTTCTGGCTGTTCGCCACTTGCCATTTATTTTTCCGACAGTTCATCGGGCAGCCCCACGCAATGGCGGTGGGATCTTGGTAACGGCGTCACGTCGTACCTGCGAAACCCGTCGGCCACGTATTTCAATCCCGGCACCTACACCGTGAAGCTGGTCGTCAGCAATGCGCAGGGAAAAGATTCCGTTGTCAAAAGCCGGTACATCACTGTTTACGACAATCCCCTCGCTGATTTCCGTTTCAACAAATCCACCGGCTGCTTTCCGCTGGCGGTCAGCTTTTCCGATCAAAGCACACCGGGTAGCGGCAGCCTGGTTTCCTGGCAGTGGGATTTTGGTGACGGCACCATCGCAAACCAGCAAAACCCGGTGCATACGTATACGGCCGCCGGTACGTACTCCGTCACGCTGCGGGTAACCAATTCCTTTGGCTGCAGTAAAAGCTTTACAAAAGAGCAGGCCATCAGCATTGCCAATGGAGTCAAAGCCGGTTTTTCCAATACCAACCCAGGCTCCTGTCCCGCACCGGCTACTGTGCAATTCACCAACAGTACTACCGGCCCGGGACCGCTGCAGTTCCTGTGGAATTTTGGCGACGGCGCCACCAGCAGCGAGAGCAATCCTGCGCACACCTACAGCACGAACGGCACGTATTCTGTCAGCCTGGTTGCCACCAGCCCGCAAGGCTGCGTCGACACGGCCGTCAAACCCGACCTGTTCAAAATCGGTGCGGCAAAAGCCGCTTTTACCAATGGGGGGCTTTGTGCAGGCAAGCCGGCACAATTCACCAGCACCTCTCCCGCCGTACCGGTAACGGCACAATGGAATTTTGGCGACGGCACTACATCCACTGTTTTAAATCCGGTAAAAACCTATGCAACCGCAGGTACGTTCACCGTTCAACT
Organism: Flavisolibacter nicotianae; assembly: GCF_003628535.1. Lineage (GTDB taxonomy): Bacteria > Bacteroidota > Bacteroidia > Chitinophagales > Chitinophagaceae > Flavisolibacter > Flavisolibacter nicotianae. The sequence continues at coordinate 125,024 of NZ_RBCI01000003.1, read as the reverse complement.
GATCGCCAATTTTGGCAGCTGCGCCGACACGCTGAAAAAAACAGTCACGGTTACCGCTGCACCGTCAGCCGATTTTACCGTGCAGCAACAAGCATATTGCTCGGTGCCGGCCACCGTGCAGTTCTCAACGCCGGCTAGTAATACCCCTTACCAATACACCTGGGATTTTGGCGACAGCACCAATGCAACCGGCAGCAACCCTACGCACACCTATTCCAAGGAAGGCAACTACACCATTCGCCTGGTCGTGACCAATGATGGCGGCTGCAGCGACACGATTGTCAAAACGAATTTTATCCAGGTGCAAAAGCCAAAGGTCACCATCAGCGGTTTGCCAAAGACCGGCTGTACACCGCTGACCATTACACCGGCGGTTTCCGTTTCGGGCAATCAAACACTGGCAACCTATCGCTGGAGCTTCGGTGACGGCACCACGTCTGCAAGCCCGACGCCTTCGCACACCTACAGTGTCGCAGGCAATTACACAGTCAGCCTGGTATTTACGACTGCCACCGGCTGTACCGACTCGATCGTGTTGCCCCGTGCTGTGAGAACGGGAGAAAAACCCCATGCCGACTTTGGCCGCACGCCGGTGACCGTGTGTCCCTATGAGAAAGTATTTTTCACGGATAAAAGCACCGGCCGTGTGGACCAGTGGTTCTGGGAATTCGGCGATGGCGGTACCTCCACGGAACAAAACCCGGTGCACCAGTACGGCGACACGGGCTGGCACAATGTACGGTTGATCGTTTTCAACAACACCTGCCCCGATACCCTGACACTCGCCAACGCAGTCTATGTCAATCCGCCGTTTGCGCACTTCGCTGTTCAAAATGATTGCGCCAACAAATTCACCAAGAAGTTCGTGGACCAGTCGGTAGGACCAAAAACCTGGTATTGGGAATTCGGCGATGGCAGCACCTCCACCCTGCCAAGCCCCGAGCACGTCTATGCAGGCACCGGCCGGTACCAAGTAAAGCTGATCGTCACCAATGGCTCCTGTACACATTTTACAACACAAACGGTGATGGTCATCGACGAGAAAGCCGATTTTCAAACCAGCGACTCTGTGCTTTGCCGCAACACGGCTGCCCGTTTTTCTTCGGCAGGCATCAACAGCAATAACATCAAAAACTGGAACTGGAATTTTGGCGACGGAACCACCAGCACGGATGTGAACGGGACAAGCCATGCGTATGCAAAGGCAGGAACGTTTACAGTAACGCTGACCGTCACCGACCTTTTGGGTTGCAGCAGCACCCGCACAAGGCAAGTGACCGTTTTTGGTCCCACGGCGTCATTTAAACCACAGGTTGCAGCCACCTGTTTAAAAGACAATATCGTCACCTTTACAGAGTCTTCTGTTTCCGATGGCCAGCACCCGATCGTTCAACGGATTTGGAATTTTGGCGACGGCCAGTTTGATTCAACGGCTTCCGCACCTTACCAGCACAGCTACGGCAAAGCTGGTTCATACACGGTCAGCCTTTTCGTACAGGACAACTTCGGCTGCCGCGACAGCAGCCGGCAAAACGCAGCGGTGGTGATTGCACAACCGGTTGCCGCTTTCGGTGTGAGCGACACCGTCACCTGCACCGACAAAGCCTTGCAGTTTACCAATGCGTCCACCGGCATTTCACCAATCTACCAATGGTCGTTTGGCGACGGCCGGCAGTCCACGCTGGCCAACCCCCTGCACGCTTACCCGGCTACCGGCGTGTACACCGTCAGCTTGCTGGTCACCGACCAATACGGGTGTAAAGATTCGATGGCCAAAAACAACCTGGTCACCGTGTCGCTTCCAAAAGCAGTGTTTTCGGTTTCCGACTCCGTGGGCACCTGTCCCCCGTTGCTGGTGCATTTCACCAATGAGTCAAAAGCCTATAAAAGCATCCGCTGGGATTTTGGTGATGGCAACACATCGCAACTCGATACACCATCGCATTTCTATTCGTTCCCCGGAACGTATTACGCAACGCTGGTTGCAACAGGCCCCGGCGGGTGCACCGATACCATGCGCAAAAAGATCGTTGTAAAAGGTCCCAGCGGCTCCTTTACCTACGCACCGCTCAGCGGCTGCAAACCGCTAACGGTCACCTTCAATGCCACCACGAAAAACGATGCGTCATTTATCTGGGACTTCAGCGATGGCGCCACGGAAGCGGGTAACAAGCAAACGAGTTCGCATACCTATACCGATGCGGGTGACTTTGTTCCAAAGATTATCCTGACCGATGCGGCGGGTTGCAGCGTACCGATCATCGGCACAGACACCATCCGCGTGAAAAGCGTTACTACTTCCTTCGACCTGGGTGAGGCCCGCTTTTGCGATGGTGGCACGGTAACGTTCCGCAACCATACTGTTAGCAATGACCTGATCACCGGCTACCGGTGGAATTTTGGCGACGGCAGTACCAGTACAGCGGCAAACCCGGAACACCGCTATACACAGCCCGGACTCTATTCCGTGCAATTGCAGGCAATCACACAAAGCGGTTGTTCGGACCAGCACGTGCTGACCGATACGGTAAAAATCTATGCAAGCCCAATCGTGAAAATCGGGGGCGACACGGCTTCCTGCGCACCGGTAGCAATGAGCTTTAACAGCCAGGTCGTCCGTGGCAATCCTGCACAACTGCATTGGCAATGGGATTTTGCCAACGGCAATACTTCCGCACAGCAAAACCCCGGGCCGCAGCGCTATGCAGCCGATGGCAGGTATATGGTCAGCGCTGTCGTTACCGACCAGCAGGGCTGCCGTGATACAGCCACTAGGGCAGTAAAGCTCTACCCGGCTCCTGCTACGGATGCCGGGGCCGATCGCTGGATCTGCCGCGGAAGTTTTCAGCAACTGAAAGTGACCGGCGCTGCCACTTACCGCTGGCAGGCTGCCCCCTCGCTGAGCTGCACCGATTGCGATAGCCCGCTGGCCGCACCAACCGATTCGACCCGGTACATCGTAACCGGTTCCAACGGCTTTGGTTGCAGCACAAGCGACTCGGTGGTGGTACGGGTGCACCAGCCTTTCAAGCTGTCGATTGGCAAAGGCGACACGATTTGTGCCGGGGAAACGGTTCACCTGGCTGCCCTTGGTGCCGACCGCTATACCTGGACGCCATCGCTGGATATCAAAAACCCCACAGCCGGAATCACGACGGCGACACCGGCAGCGTCCACGCAATACACCGTAGTGGCAAAAGACGCCTACAACTGCTTTACCGAAACCGGTTCGGTCTTCGTGAAAGTATGGCCTGTGCCAACCGTTACTGTGCAGGATGTGCAAACGCTCCAGGTAGGCAATAGTCTGCAGTTGAACCCGGTCTATTCAGCCGACGTCAAATCGTATTATTGGAGCAATGCACAAACGCTAAGCTGCGCCACCTGCCCCTCGCCGGTTGCCAAACCGAAGGCGGAAACAAAATACAGCATTGAAGTAAAGAATGAAGGTGGATGCAAGGCCCAGGCGGCCGTGACGGTGCACGTGATCTGCAACAACGGGAACCTGTTTATTCCAAACACGTTCTCACCCAACACCGACGGAACCAACGACCGGTTTTATCCGCGGGGCACAGGGATCAGCAGCATCAAGTCGCTGAAGGTGTTTAACCGCTGGGGTGAGTTGGTCTTTGCCAAAGTGAACTTCAACGCCAACGACGCAACGGCCGGCTGGGACGGCACCTTCAAGGGCCAGGCGCTGGCCCCCGACGTCTACATCTATACCTGCGAGGTCGTGTGCATGAACAACGAGGTGCTGACCTTCAAGGGAGATGTAACGCTGCTCCGATAAGGCGGAGTAGATTTGGGGATAGTAGGGCTTAAGATATTGGATAGTAGATAGTGGAGAATAGGAATTGGGAGCTTTTTAAAAAATGGATTGAAACAAAAATGAACACAAAAAATAATCATAGCATATGATCAACTGTCGAAAAACGTAAGGAAAAGGTGAAACAAACGAATTCAATCACCACTATCTAATTCCCACTATCCAATTCCTTCAAATCCTTCTTATGAAACAACTTTACCGGAAACTCTTCTTTGTGGCCTGCAGCATTTCGCTTGCGATTTGTAGCTTTTCCCAGGACATTCACTTCTCGCAGTTTTTTGAAGCGCCGCTCTATCGCAACCCGGCGCTGGCAGGCATTGTCAACGGCGACGTACGGGTGCAAACCGTTTACCGCTCGCAATGGAACAGCATTGCCAATGCGTACAAAACCACATCGCTCAACGCCGAATACAAATTACCGGTAACCGGCGATGATTACCTGACGGTGGGCTTGCAGGTGTTTCACGACAAATCGGGATCCACCAACCTCACCACCACGCATGTGTTGCCGGCCCTGAATTACCATAAATCGCTGAGCAGTGAAAAAAACATGTACCTGTCGCTGGGATTCACCGGAGGCTATGTGCAGCGCAGCGTAGACCGCAGCCAGATGACTACCAACAGTACCTACGAAGGACACGGCGACGGCGAAAGTGCCTTGCTGCAAACCCGCTACGGTTACATGGATGGCAGTGCCGGCATCAGCTTCAACACGCAGCTGAGCGACAACCCCGAGAACAACCTGGTGATCGGTGCAGCGTATCATCATTTCAACCGGCCGAAAAATTCGTTCTTCAACAACGAAAGCGTGGCCGTACAGCCGAAAATGGTTTTCAGCGCCGACGCCAAATTTGCCATGGGAGAAGAATTTGTCACGACGTTTTACAACGATTTCGTCACCCAGGGAGCCTACAGGGAAACGATGAGCGGTATGCTGCTTGGTTATAAGGTGGGCCCTTACAGCGACACTCCCGATGCCATCCTGCGGGCCGGTGGTTTTTTGCGCTGGGGCGACGCCTTCATCCCCGTCGTGCAACTGGATTACCGTACTTTCTCGGTTTCGCTGAGTTATGACGTAAACCTTTCCAAACTGTCGACAACCAGCTATGGCCGCGGCGGATACGAACTGTCGGTCACCTATGCCGGTTTTCTCGACAGGGAAAATTCCAGCGCCAACGCCGTTCGATGCCCGCACTTCTAAGAGTTCAACAGTTCGCGAGTTCACAAGTTTGTATTCTTCTTAACCCGTAAACAGTTGAACTCGGGAACCGGTGAACTGATTTAAGAGAACCTTTAAACTTCACTCCGGGGGATTGCAGTAAGTTCACACGACAGACCGTATGAGCAATTTTGTTAAACAGGACTCCATCGTTCGCAAAATCTGGGGCAAAAGCGACACCATCCTTTTCATCTTCGCAGGTGCAGCGGCTGAATTTGCCCTCAACAAAGCCGTGGACTGGCTGTATTTCACCAGCAAACTTCCCTCCGACCCGCTGGGACGTCTTTTTTCCACGGTAACTTATGCCAGGCAAATTGTCTTTGCACCCAAAGACGAAGCGGAAAGAGCGATCGACCGGATTGCCTCCATCCATGCCGGGGTTGAAAAAGCCCGCGGTGCTCGGATTCCCGACTGGGCCTACCGCGATGTGCTGTTCATGCTGATCCACTATTCGATTGCTGCTTACGAGTTACTGGAAGAAAAACTCTCGCCGGAAGAAAAAGAAGAGGTGTACAATGTTTTTCTGCGGGTGGGACAGGGCATGAAGATCCCCGGTCTGCCGCCCTCTTACGAAGACTGGTTGCCCGTGCGGCAGGCGCACATGCATAACGACCTTGCCCGGAGCCGTTATACAGAAGACCTGTTCCGGCAGTACAAAAAACACCTGGGATTGGTGCGGTATGCTTTGCTGGTAGAAGCGCAGATTCTCGTTGTGCCGAAACCCGTGTCGAGGCTGTTGCAGTTTCGGAAATTTTCGTTTTTATCCCCGCTTGTTCCGCTGTACAAACTAAGCAAATGGTTGAAACTGGATGCCTTCGTCAAATTGCTTCTTCTTCCACAGGCTTACAAAAAACAGATCGATGCACTGGACGTGGCAACATAGCTACAACCTGCTGCCACAAGCCTTCCTGAACCTGGCTTTCACTTAAAACGCCTGTTGACGAACAGGACTGGCACACTGACCTGGCTGTAATACGGTTTTCACTTGCATGACCCGAGAGTGAGATAGTTGGATATTGGGATATTAAGATATTGGGATATTGATCGCAGAAAATTTTCCAATATCCTGCTAGCCACATGAAAACAAGCAGAAGACATACGCCTGGTACGGCGCTTGCATCCGTTAGGCAAATTATTCAGTATGAAAAAAATGTTGCTAACCGCCACCGCCCTGGGAACAGCCATAGCCGGGCTGATTGTTTACTACCAGCGAAAAAACAAATCCTCTAACCGGGTATTGGAGTCAGCGGATGATGCTTATAAAACCATCAACGAAGGAATTGGCCATATAGAGCGGCCCGCTCATCATGCGATGGGGTAAAGAAGGGATCTTCGTTATTAAGAAATTGGGATATTGGAACTGTGCGCTTACCACAATATCCAATATCCCAATATCCTCTTATCAGCTTAGGCCTCCGCGTACATTTCTGTCGGCAGGCACACGCAAACCAGGTTGCGGTCACCGTACGTATTGTTGACTCTTCCAACGCTGGGCCAAAACTTGTTGGCCTTTACGTACGACAGCGGAAAAGCTGCCATCTCCCGTGAGTACGGCTTTTGCCATTCATCGCTGCAGATCATGAACATGGTGTGCGGCGCATTCTTCAGCGGGTTGTCTTTTTTATCCAGACCGCCTTCTTCCACCAGTGCAATTTCTCTCCGGATGCTTAGCATGGCGTTGCAGAAACGATCCAGCTCGCCTTTGTCCTCGCTTTCCGTCGGTTCGATCATGATCGTTCCGGCAACCGGGAAACTGAGGGTTGGCGCATGGAATCCATAATCCATCAGTCGCTTGGCGACGTCTTCGGCTTCAATCTCCGCCGACTTCTTGAAGGGGCGCAGGTCCACGATGAATTCGTGTGCACAGGCACCGTGGTGATTGGTATACAAAATATCAAACTGCTCTTTCAGCCGGGCCAGCATGTAGTTGGCATTCAGGATGGCGTATTCGGTGGCCATGCGAACGCCTTCGGCACCCAGCATGCGGATGTAGGCATAAGAGATCAACAGGATGGAGGCAGAACCGTATTGAGCGGCCGAAACAGCATGTTTGGCTTCTTTCCCGCCATTCAGCACCACGTGCCCGGGCAGGAAGGGCGCCAGGTGTTCACGCACACAGATGGGTCCCATGCCGGGGCCACCACCGCCGTGCGGAATGGCAAAGGTCTTGTGCAGGTTCAGGTGGCAAACGTCGGCGCCGATCAAACCGGGTGCCGTCAATCCCACTTGTGCATTCATGTTGGCACCGTCCATGTATACCTGGCCGCCGTGCTGGTGAACGATCTCGGTGATTTCCTTTACGGTTTCTTCGTACACACCGTAGGTCGATGGATATGTAATCATGATACCTGCAAGATTCGCGGCATTTTGTTCGGCTTTTGCCTTCAAATCATCGACGTCGATATAGCCGTTCTCAAGCGCCTTCACCACCACCACGTGCATACCGCACATAACGGCGGATGCAGGGTTGGTTCCATGTGCAGAGATCGGGATCAACATCACATTGCGATGACTTTCGCCGCGGCTTTCATGGTAGGCCTTGATGGTGAGCAGTCCGGCGTATTCGCCCTGTGCACCACTGTTGGGCTGCAGGCTGCAGGCATCAAACTTCGTGATCTCGCAGAGGTAGCGGCTTAGTTCTTTTACAATAAAAGAATAACCGGCCACCTGCTCTACCGGTGCAAAAGGATGCATCTTGCTCCAGTGCGTCCAGCTTAGCGGGATCATTTCCGAAGCGGCATTCAGCTTCATGGTGCAGCTTCCCAGCGGGATCATGCTATGCACCAGCGAAATGTCCTTGTTCTGAAGTTGCGTGATGTACCGCATCATCAGTGTTTCACTATGATGCGAATTAAACACCGGGTGTGTCAGGAATTCCGACGTGCGGGTTAAGGCAGTTGGAATAATGTCTAAAATCTCGTCGTGTTCGAGTTCGTACGCAACCGGGTCCACATCGTTGACAAAAGAGTTGATGATGTCGAACAGGTCGGACGGCGTCGTTGTTTCGTCAAGCGAAATCCCAATTAACTGGTTATCGTAGTAGCGGAAGTTGAGCTGCTGGCGTTCCGCCTTTTCACGGAACGGTGTCACGTCATCCACTTTCACCACGATCGTATCGAAAAAATAGTCATTCAGTAATTCATAGCCGCGTTCACCCATGGCATTTGCCAGCGTTTGTGTCAGCAGGGCCACCCGTTTGGCAATGTTGCGCAACCCGTCCGGGCCGTGGTACACGGCATAAAAAGCAGCCATGTTGGCCAGCAGAGCCTGCGCTGTACAAATGTTCGAGGTTGCTTTTTCGCGTTTAATGTGCTGCTCCCTTGTTTGCAGGGCCATGCGCAGTGCACGGTTGCCTTGCGCATCCATGCTCACGCCAATGATGCGGCCGGGAATGCTGCGCTTGAAATCATCTTTCGTAGCAAAAAAAGCAGCGTGTGGCCCGCCATAGCCCAGCGGCACCCCAAAACGCTGTGCAGAACCCAGGGCTACATCGGCACCCAGTTCACCGGGCGGTGTCAAAAGGGTCAGCGCCAGAAGATCCGTGGCCATGGCCACATAGGCTCCCACGCCATGAACGGCCGCGATAAACTGGCGGTAATCTTCGATCGATCCTTTGTCGTTGGGATATTGTACCAGGGCGCCAAAGTAGGTCTCGTCGATCTGTGCTGTCTGGTAATCCCCGTACACGACTTCAATTCCTACCGGAATGGCCCGTGTGACGACTACGTCTTTGGTTTGCGGGAAAACATCGGCGTCGACAAAAAATTTGGGCCGACTGATATGGTGCTGGTCCTTGTTCAGCAGGTTAAAGAACATGGTCATAGCTTCGGCAGCGGCCGTTGCTTCATCGAGCAGCGACGCGTTGGCAAGGGGAAGACCCGTGAGATCGCTGACGACCGTCTGAAAGTTGAGAAGACTTTCCAGGCGGCCCTGCGAGATCTCGGCCTGGTAAGGCGTGTATTGCGTGTACCAACCCGGGTTTTCGAACACGTTGCGCAGAATCACGCTGGGTGTGATGGTATCGTAATAGCCCTGGCCAATGTAGTTTTTGTAAACCTTGTTCTTCAGGGAAACTTCTTTGATGTGCTGCAGGTATTCCGCCTCGCTCATGGCGGCCGGCAGGTTCAGTTCCTCTTTCATTCGGATGCCTGAGGGCACCGTGCGGTCAACCAATTCGTCCAGGCTGGCAACGCCGATGGTGCGCAGCATTTCGTCCAGTTGCTTTTCATTGGGACCGATATGCCGGCGTTGAAACTCTGTATTTTGCGTTTCAAAAAGGTTCATATTTTTTACTCCTTTGGAAAGGCGCAAAGGTAAGTGAAGAATGGCAGGTTTTACGAAGGAAACTACCGCGGGGACGTTAAACAAAACGTTCCTGCAATCCGGTCAAATTCCGCTGAAAATAACGGCCGTGCCAACTACCAGGCGCTTCCGTTTACGGCCGCTGCGCGGCGTCGACATCCGGCAGTTTCTGCTCTTCTTTTTTGCGGATGCCAAAATTGTAGCGCAGGAAAATGCCGAGCCGCCTTGTGTCGGAGCGCCGCATGCCTGTTGCATTCACACTACCCTGGTTGAGGACAAATTCGTTTTTGTTCGTATAAAACAGGTCCTGGCCGAACACGTTCATCGTTAGTTTTTTGTTGAAGAACTGCTGGCTGAAGCCAATGTTCAACTGGCCAAAATTGGACAGCTCGTAAAACTGCAACTGGCCGTTGGTCATCAGAAACCCGTTCAGGAAAATGTTGGTGGTTGGCGTTGCTTTGAAATTGTGGTAGGTGAAAAACCGCCAGCTTCCCCGCTTAAAGGAAAGCGGTTTGTTTTCATAGGCACCTTGGTAAAAATTGTGGTTGTACTGACCGCCCAGCACAAAAAAGTATTTGCCTCCCGGTGGCAGGGCGCCCAGTGCCCGGATGTAGGTTTCCTTGTTCTTGCCCAGGTTGTCGTAGGTCCGGAACGCCTGGCTGCGGTTGCTGTCGGCCTGGTACACCACCTGGTTAAAAATGTCTTTGGTGTCGTTGACACCGATGGCGATGATGGGCCGTTCGTCTACCGAAATATTGGCCTCGTAGGTTTGGGTAAACTGCGGTCGCAGCGATGGATTACCGGTCTCGTACAAATAGGGATCCACATAGCGCGGAGAAGGGTTCAGGTATTCGTATGCCGGCCGGCTGATGGTGCGGCGATACACCAGGAAAGCCCGCAAATCGTAGCCTGCGATTTTCATGATGTTGCGGCTGAGATAAACGTAGGGAAACAGGTCGGTGCGGTGAAGTGAAAAAGAGGTATCCCTGGGCACCAACTGGTGACCGCTCATGTTGGTATTTTCCAGGCGGGATCCGGCTTTCAGCACAATGCCACCAAAGCTTTTCGAGACCTGCAGGTAGGCGGCGTTGATGTTTTCATTGTAATCGTAGGCACCGGTCCGGAACGCATCTTTCACCCGTGCACCATTCTGCTGGTTGTAATAGTTGTTGCCGTTCCGAAACTGGATGCCGGTGCTTTTCAGCCCGGCCTCTACCGTGATTTTATGCGCCAGCTTTTTGGACAAGTCAGTCGAAGCCGATGCAAAATGGTACTGGTTTTCGATGCGGGCATCGCCGTTGGCAGTAAAAATGACGGGCAACTGGAAACGTGTAGCAAACAACTGGTCGGTATTCGTCGGCGAATAGGTATAGGAAAGATCGGTGGTCCAGGTAGAGCCGGCAGAATCCATTTTATATTTCAGGTTCAGCCCCTGGTTGACCGAAAAATTTTTCGCCCTGTTTTGAACCGACGCGATGTTCTGCGTGCTCACCTGCCCGGTGCTTAATTGCTGCTTGACCGACTCGTTTTCGCTGTTGCTTTTATTGAGATTGTAGCTCAGCCGCCCGTCATAGCTCCACTCCCATTTATCGTTCAGGGCATAGTTGATTCCATAACCCAGGTAATAGCTGTTGGCCGGGTATTTTGTCACGGCATCCTGGCGCAATAGGCTGTCCGGTGCAAAGCGGCGGTTGGTTACCAGTTCATCAAAGGAATTTCGTTTCGACACCTGCAGGTTGAGATAGCTGGAAAGCTTGCCGCTGCTGTTATTGAGATTGATCCCCATGAACTGGTTGCCATAGCGACCCTGGTTGGCACCGATATGCATGCTCCCGGTTAAGCCAATGCGGATTCCCTTTCGGAGCACTACGTTTACAATGCCGCCGCTGCCGGAAGCATCGTATTTGGCCGACGGCATGCGCAGAATTTCGATCGAAGAAATGGCATTGGGCGGAAGACTTTTTAAAATAGTAGCGATATCGGAGGCACTCATGCGCTGCTCCCGGCCGTTGATAAAAACTTTTGCCGGCGTGGTGCTGCTGATGTAGATATTTCCGTCCTGGTCAACGAACAGTCCGGGTGTTTTTTCCATGATCTCGTAGGCATTGGTAGAGGTATTGGCAATGGGTTCGGGGTCTACGATGGTCTTGTCATCTTCCTGTCGCATGAGCGGTTTTTTCGCAGTCACCACGATGTTGTTCAGCGATTTTGAAACCGGCTGCAGTACAAAGCGAAAAAGCGTCGCACCGGGTTTTACGGCGATGTTTTTTTCCAGCGACGCATATTCGATGGAAGAAATGCGGATGGAATACAGGCTGTTTTGCTGCAGGTCCGCCCTTACTTCACCAATACTGTCGGATAAAAAGTTCTGCTTTGCCATTGTATCGGCCGCCGGAACAAGGGTAACCGTTGCAAGCGAAACCGGCTCGCCTTTTTGGTTGGTAATTTTTACCGTAACAGGTACGGTCTGCGAAGATGCAACCAGTGATAGCAGGGTGCCCAAGACGAAAAGCAGGATCCGGTTCATAGCCGGTAAAAGTAAACGCAGTTTGTTTGGACACTGCCGCATTTAACATTTATGCAATGCATAAAAAGCCCCGCTTCTGCGGGGCCGATCTTTTCCTGAATGGATTTATACCTTCACCATCCAGCCATATTTGTCCTCTCTTTTCCCTTCACGAATATCATTCAACCAGGACTTGATCGTGGGAGCCGTGCGCCACTTGTCGGTATCAAATGTCATCACAAAATCTTTGTAGCGCAATTCTTTGATGAGGGAGATCGTTGCTGCCGTACCGGTTCCAAATACTTCAAACAGGTGACCGGCCTTGTAGGCGTCGATGATCTCGTCGATGCTCAGGGGTCTTTCCTCCACCGTAAAACCGGCTTCTTTTAGAAGAGTAAGTGCACTGTTGCGGGTTACACCGGCAAGGATGGTACCGGCACCTAAATCAGGCGTGATCGCTTTGTTGCCGATAATGAAGATCACGTTCATGGTACCGGCTTCCTGCACGTATTTGTGCTCAAACGCATCGGTCCACAGCACCTGGTCGTAGCCCTTTTGCTTGGCCTGCGCCGTGGCATACATGGCGGCTCCGTAGTTACCGGCTGCTTTGGCATACCCAACACCGCCGGGCACCGCACGAACGTATTGTTCTTCGACGTAGATACGCATCGGCGCATTGTAATAGGGGCCCGTCGGGCTTAACAGGATTAAAAACTTATAATTCTGCGAGGGCCGAACGCCAATCATTTCGTCGCTGGAAAACATAAACGGCCGGATATAAAGCGAGTGATCGGGCAACTGCGGAATCCAGGCGCTGTCCAGTTCTACCAACTGGCGCATGCCTTCCATAAAAATCTCTTCCGGGACTTTGGGCATGGCCATGCGCTCTGCCGAAATATTGAAGCGTTCATAATTGTCGTGGGGACGAAAAATAAACGCCTCTCCTTCTTCATTTTTATACGCCTTGATTCCTTCGAAGATCGCCTGGCCGTAGTGCAGGGCCGCCAGCGAAGGACTGAGGAGAAGGGGCTGATAGGGTTTGATCTCCACATTTTTCCATTCCCCGTCTTCATAATCCGCCTCCAGCATGTGGTCGGTAAAGAATTTTCCAAAGGGTAAATTCTGCAGATTGATGTTTTTTAATTTACTCTGTTCTACTTTGTTCATAGTAATGGCAGTTGCAGCAAGCATAATCGTTTAATTTAGCGGTGCAAAGAAACAAAAGGAACGGTTATCATTCCAGTTAAATCCCCTTTCATGAGTTTGAACAACATTTCTCTTTCCTCTCATCTGATCGCCGACCTGTACCAGCATGCGCTGGTTGGTGATACAGCAACTGCCGTGCCTCAACCGGCCCGTGTGTCACCAACGGCAAACGTGCCGACAGCGACAATTGCTGCACCTTCGACTACACCGGTTACGTTTTTGGGAAAGAACGGGAAGAACATTCTTATCGTTGTCAACAAGCCCGATATTCCCTACCTGTCGGATAGCGAACTGGATTTTTTAACCAAGATCCTTACCGCCTGTCAACTGGGACTGGCCGATGTGGCGATCGTGAACTGGAGCCGCCTGGCACACCCTGATGCCAACGCTCTTGTAACGGAACTGGGTGCCAAAGAAGTCATTTTGTTCGATACCGCATCTGCCTTGTTTGGCCTGCCGGCGGCAACACCGATGTACACGGTGATACACCTGGCCGGTCGGCGGTTTGCCGCAGCACCGGCCTTGACTGAAATCGAAAAATCAAGAGAAGCCAAGCAGCAACTCTGGATGGCGCTGAAACAACTTTTTTCCGTTTAACCCTCCCCGTATGAACCTGATTTTTGCGACCAACAACCAACACAAGGTTGACGAAATACGAGCCGTGCTCCCCCCGGATTTTCACCTGAAAACCCTGAAAGAAGCGGGGATTGACATTGATATCCCGGAGCCACACGATACACTGCAGGACAATGCCCGGGAAAAAGCAGCCACGATTTTCCAGCGAACCGGCACCAGTTGTTTTAGCGAAGACACGGGCCTGGAGGTTTTTTCACTCAACGGCGAACCAGGAGTCAAGAGTGCCCGCTATGCCGGAGACGATAAAGACTTTCAGCAAAACATTGACAAGTTGCTGCTCAATTTGCAGGGGAAAGAAGACCGGTCGGCGAGGTTTCGAACCGTGGTTTGCCTGATCCTGGATGGGGAAGAACATTTTTTTGAAGGCATTTGTACAGGCCGGATCATTGAAGAACAGAGAGGCAGCGGGGGATTCGGCTACGACCCGGTATTTATTCCCGATGGCGCCACGAAGACGTTTGCAGAAATGAGCACGGATGAAAAAAATAGATTCAGCCACCGGCGCAAAGCTGTGGACCAGCTGGTTGCTTTTTTCAGTCAACAGGCCAACAAGCAATAAAAAATTTGCGGATAGCTACCGGAGTCGCGTTTTCACGTAAGCAAAGGATTTTCTGCAACACCACGGCATCAGAACGGTATCGGCTTGACACACTGTCGCGATTTATCCACGTCAACGATCCGCACATTTTTCGGCAACCGCTTCTTGTAGGTCGCCAACCCGCTTGCCGGCGCCATGCTGAACTGGACGATGTAGGCTTTCGCCTTTTCGGCAGGTCAGCATTGGCCAGCACCATCTCCAAAAAGCACCTTTTTCTTTGCCTTATCAGCGTAATCAAAAAACGCTGTGGACGGGGCACCAAAATGAGAAGCAATGAATTGCAAGAGCAAGTTTAGGTGTTTCAAACTACTGCAATTGAGATGCGGCGGCCGAACGATTTCGCAGTTTCGTTTGTTGCGTATGCTGCCTGCGAAAGAAGAAAACTCTCCATAATCCTTGTTGTTGGCATATTTAGGAGGTTATTATTGTACGACCCCATCCCTGACACCGCGGACCAATGGTTGAGCCCGAAACGTGAAGATTGTCCGGCTGGTTTTATTTTTGAATAAACTATCGCATAAAACAGGAAAATTGAGCGAGGCAAGCAACCATTCAATCAGTGAAAGCGACTTAGTTTCAGGATGCATCAAAGGCGACCGCAAGATGCAGCGTGAGCTGTATAACCGGTATGCGCCCAAGATGTATGGGGTCTGCTTGCGTTATGCCGGAAGTGCAGAAGAAGCCGAAGATATTTTGCAGGAAGGTTTTATCAAGGTCTTCCGCAAGATAGAATCTTACCGTGGCGAAGGCTCATTTGAAGGATGGATACGCCGGATTTTTGTGAACACGGCGATTGAATATTATCGCAAAAAGACCTACCTGCAACCAATCACTGAGCATGAGGAAAACACGGTGGAGGGCAATTTTTTATCGGTGCTGGACAGCCTCGCGGAGAAAGATATCATCAACCTGGTTCAGCAATTGTCGCCCGGCTACCGAACGGTCTTTAATATGTATGTCGTGGAAGGCTACACACACAAACAAATTGCAGACATGCTTGGCATCAGTGAAGGCACCAGTAAGTCACAGCTATCAAGAGCAAAACAAATTTTGCAGGACATGGTGAAGACTTACATTGACAAACGAAAACAAACGCCCTAACAATGAACAGCAATCTGCAAAACAAACTGCAACAGTTTCGTGCCACACCTCCCGAAGGCGCCTGGAACGAAATTGCGCAGGCGCTTGATGCTGAAACAAACTATGGCAGGCGTTTGCACAATTACGAAGAAAGCCCTTCGGCTGCCAACTGGCAGCACATTGAAGAAGCACTGCAAAATTCGGTTCCGGCGAAAGTGGTTCCCCTCACTACACGTTTTCGAAAACCACTGCGCTATATTGCTGTCGCCTGTTTCATTGGGGTCGTTCTGGTGACGGTCACACTCACGGTACGACGAACAGAAGCCGGCGCACTGGAACCAACAGGCCGGGGCACCGCCAATACGATTGTTTCGAGGGGAAACGGTTCGGCATCACAATCTCCTTTGTCCACACAACCCGCAGCAAATACAACCACGGAAACGCAGGCCAACACACCTGCGCAAAAAAACACAGAACCAGGTGCGGCAAATACGCCTGCTGCAACAGCCGAAACGGCCGGCGTGAACTATGCTTCGCTCAACAACTATGTGCTCTTTAATGATGACGATGGGAAAGTGCGGCGAATTTCAAAAAAAATGGCAGGTTTTATTCATTGCAAAGACGGCGACAGCGGATGCAGACAACGGCTGCAGCTCCTCCGGCAAAAGCTTGCTGCCAAAGCCATGACCACCGATTTTACCGGCATTCTCGACATGCTGCAGCAATTGCAGCAAAAGCCGTAATCTTGGGCATGGCAAGGATCAAGATTCAAGTACCCGAGACCTTTTCATTTTCAGCAAACATACCGGTACGCATCACCGATATCAATTACGGCGGCCATGTAGGTAATGATTCCATTCTTTCCCTTTTGCACGAAGCCCGGATGCTTTTTTTGCGTGCCGCGGGATATACGGAACTGGAATTTGCCGGGGTGGGACTGATCATGGCCGATGCAGCGATCGAGTTCAAGGGAGAATCGTTTTATGGCGATGTTCTCAAAGCATATGTTACCATTGCTGACTTCAGCCGCATCGGTTTCGACTTGTACTACAAACTGGTAAAAGGCGAAGAAGAAACCGCCGTAGCAGTTGCGAAAACAGGCATGATTTGTTTTGATTATGTCCAGCGAAAAATAGCAAAGGTGCCGGAAGAAGCCCGCCGCAAATGGGAAAAATAAAACGAAAACTTCCTTGTTGAACGCAATTATAGACAGGTAGAATTATTGGCTGTCTTAAGAGTTGACCACATCAAAATTCAGGAGAATTCCAGATACGCCAGCTTTCCTCTGCCTGCTCGATCAACATTTCGTAACCATTGCAGATCTGTGCCCCCCGCTTTTCCCCCTCGGCGAGGAATTTTGTTTTAAGCGGGTTGTAGATGACATCGTATAAAAAATGCTTGTGCGTAAGGTATTCGTAAGGGACGGGTGGGTCGGACTCTACATTGGGATACATGCCAAGTGGCGTGGTATTGATGATCAGGTAATGATCGGCCATCAGGTCTTCGCCCAGGTCTTCGTATCCCAGTTCATTGATTTTTTTGTGCCGGCTGACGATTACATATTCAATCCCCAATCGCTGCAGCACATATTGGATGGCTTTGGAAGCACCGCCGGTCCCTAGGATAACGGCCCTCCGGTGATACCGCCTGAGCCTGGGTACCAGCGAATTCCGGAACCCAAGCACATCGGTATTGAATCCGATCCGTTCGTCACCTTTGATTTTAATGCAGTTGCAGGCGCCGATTTCCCTGACGACGTCATTGCTGTCCGTAAGGTACTGCAACACGTCTTCCTTGTACGGTATGGTCACGTTCAGGCCTTGGAGATCGGGATGCGCTCCAAGGAGGGACGGAAATTCTTCGATAGTGAGCAACTCAAAGTTGTCATAAACACAATCTGTTCTTCCTTCCTTTTCAAATTTTTTGGAAAAAAAATCTTTCGAGAAAGAATGTGTCAATGTCCGGCCAATGAGCCCGTAGCGTTTCATTTCACGGCTTCTTTGTTCAGGTACAAATGGAACGTATCGCCACGAAGGCCAATGCGCATGGCTTCCAGCGAAATCACTTCTGTAGGAGCAATATTTCCCAGGTTAACATTGGCGCCGAGTAGCTCAATGAAATAAAGTTGCTGGGCTTTTTGCGGTGCTTCCCAAATGATTTTTTCACCGGGAATCTGCGTCAGGATTTCCTGCACCAGGCCTTCCCGCACTTCGCCCGACCCACGGTAGATACCGACGTTACCCGCTTCACGGGCTTCGGCAATCACGTACGTAGCGCCGGCACTCAATTCGGCACGCATCAGCTCAATCCATTTATACGGGGGGATAATGTGTGCGGCATCCTTGCTGCCCACTTCACTAAGCACGGTGCCATATTGGGTCATCTTTTCGATGTAGCCGCATTTTTCGGCATGGGGAATTTCGATGGAACCATCGCTGACTTCCATATAACTAATGCCAAAATCCTTGCACACGGAAAGATAATCGTCGAACTGGTTGCGGATCAAAAACGCTTCAAACAGGGTTCCGCCAAAATAAATGGGCAGATCGTACGAACGATAAACCTCTAGTTTCTCCCGCAGGTTGGGCGTAACAAAGGAAGTTCCAAAACCAAGCTTCACGATATCAACATGCGGATGGGAAACACTCAGGAAATTCTTTGCCTCTTCCACACTCAGCCCTTTGTCCATAACCATGGTCAGACCGGCGGCCCGGGGCTTTTGTAACCGTTCGGGGATTTGCGACAGATTAAAATTCATTCAACAATCAATTAAAATTGCCGGCAAAAATAGGGAAGTAAACGGTTTACCTCTGCTGATTTCGTTTATACCCTGCAATCAGGTCTACCACTTGCGGCTTTTGCAGGATGGAAGGGTTTAACTGAACGAGCTTTTTAAGGCCCTTGGGGGACGCCGCCAAACCTTTCTCGAGATAAAGAAGGGCTTCCTTGGGCTTGTTCATGGCAAACAAAACCGCACTCAGGTAATAGATAAAAATGGGCTTTTCGTTTGTATGCTTGATCGCTGCAAGGGTTTGCTGCCTGGCCTC
Source organism: Flavisolibacter nicotianae (assembly GCF_003628535.1). Lineage (GTDB taxonomy): Bacteria > Bacteroidota > Bacteroidia > Chitinophagales > Chitinophagaceae > Flavisolibacter > Flavisolibacter nicotianae. The sequence goes on along the minus strand of NZ_RBCI01000003.1, from coordinate 106,607 downwards.
CTGGTAGTAACCACACTGGTATAAGCACCGGATCAGCGTTTCCCAGCCGGAAATATTTCGCGGCCGCACCCGGATGGCGGTTGACAGGAACTGGATGGCTTCTTTCCATTCGTGCAGTTGCAGCTTGCACTCACCCATCAACAAGTTGTATTCGTGTTGGGAACGGTGGATTTTCAGCGCTGTTTCCAGTTGCTTTACAGCACTTCCGAACTGGCCTTCATTGTAGTAGGTGCAGGCTATTTTGTAATAAAGCTTGCTGTCCTCCTGGTTCAGGTGCGAGGCTTTCCGGTAATGAAACCGGGCCTGTGCGAAGTTTTTCATCCGATCGTAACAATGACCGATCGCTTCGTAAATGACCTCTTCAGGCTTGGAGAGCTCCAACACCTTTTCGAGTGCTTCGATGGCTTCCTTATACCTGCGGATACGGATAAACGCATCTCCCAGGTTGCGGTAGGCATAATCAAACTTGTCGTCAATCGCGATGGCGTACTGGTAGGCATCAATGGCTTTTTCAAACAATTTGAGGCCCTGGTAAGCCGCGGCAAGATTAAACCATGCCAGCTCGCTAAACGGATGATCATCAATAATTTTCAGGTGAAGGCGGATACTCTCCTCATTGCGTCCGGTAAAATCTGTCCAGAAACAAATCTTGTAAAGAGCTTCTTCATTGGTGGGTTCTTCTTCCAGGATCACCTTCAGGCAGTCGAACACTTTGTCGAACTCCTCATAATCATCGTACACGTCAGCCAGTTCGAAAAGCAATTCGATTTTTTCTTCGCCTTCAAAATTGTGGATAGCATCCTCCAGCAAGGCTACCGCCTCTTCGTGCCTGTCGAGCGCCAGGTAAGCATCGGTTTTTAAAATATAAAGATTGATATCCTGGCCGTCGAACAATTCGGCTTTCTCCAGGATTTCCAGTGCCTGGTGATATTTTCGGGTAGCCAGCAGAATGTCGGCTTTTTTAATGAGCAGGGAAGATGAATAGGGAAAATAATCGAGGGCAGTTTCAGCTGCTTCCAGCGCCTTGCTCAACTCCTCTTTGTCATCGTAGTAGTCAATGACCCGTTCAAATTCATCTTCGTCTAAAAAACCACCCAGCCCGTTTCGCAGGTTGTTGTAAAGCTTTAATAGCTCGTCCAAACTGTCTTTATCTTCATGGGGGTCTGATCGCATAGGCAAAATCTCCTTGTAACAAAATACGCTGAAATCAGCGGAAAACAGCGAATTAATTCCACAAAATCCAGTGCCAGCCGTTAAGGTAATGGTAAAGAAAATGGGTGAAAGTTGAAAGAATGTTAATAAAACAGCCTATCTTTGACCCGAAATGAACCGGCCGTCCGTCATAACGAAATGTTTTCTTCTTAAAAAGGTAGCTACGTTGGTGCTTTTATCCGCATCTGTAGCGGCTTTTGCGACGCTTGGCGACGGCGGAAGAAAAGGGAAAAAAGACGCGGCAACCGTTCTGCTTCCCTACAGTGCCAAAAATTTTTCCCTGCGGTCAAATTACAATTACAGATGCAATAACCTCTTCGCGGCTCCCGAAAAGAAGGAATTTATCCTGCTGAACCCGGTTGTTACATACCAAAAAGGAAATGCGGCTTACATCATGCCGCTGAAGAAATTGCCTTTGATGGGAAAAATCCGGTTTGGAACCGCTCCGGAAAAATTCTGATTTTCTCTTTTCCTTTTTCTGTCCCAATTCATTACGCCGGCCTTTTAGAATCGAGCCGATTGCCTTTTATTGATCGCTTGTGCTTTATTTCCCGCCTTTGCTTTCCTGGTATGTCATGACCCGGAAGCCCGTCTTTGGCAGGTCAAATTTGGCTTGCGGCACCGGCGCAAAACTCAGTTTCGAAACAGTGTACACCACTCTCAGGTTCCCCAAAACCGTTTCATATTCCAGCGCCAGACCGGGCAGATTGCGGTTGGCGTATTGAAAATCCTTGTTATCAACGGTAATATCCGGCGTATACCAAACGGTGAACGTTGTGCCATCGCCCAGTTTCCCGATTGCTTTTTTTGCCGACAATCCCTGGATCACCTTTGTTGCTGAAGGATCGTAGGTAAACGTAACGTTCTCGTATTTTTTATTCAGGTCAGCCCAGTCGGCAGCAGCCAGGTTGATCATAAATTTCTGCGCACCGTATTCTTTTAAAATTGTGACTTCTTTTTTGCCTCCGGTTTGATCGATGATCGTCGACTGCGTGCCCAGAGAACTCACCATTTCGGTGCGCACCTTACCTGCTTTAATGTAAACAGCATTGGTTGCACCATCCAGGAATTCGGCATTTTGCGGCTTGTCAGAACCGTTATTTATCGTGATATCGTAAAGAATGGAGCCCTCAGCCAGCTTTTTTTGCGCCAACGAAGGCAACGAAGCCAGGAGAAGGAAAGAAAAAACGAGTTTCAAAGTCAGGGTCTGGTACATAACTGTAGTTGTCTCTTTAAAGACGTATCAAATATCTGTAAAAGTTGCGTTGAGCACCTGCCGGAGAGTGTTAAGTTTCCGGTGGTTATAAGAAAGGCTGGAAACCGGTTGATGCGTGTACGCGGCGGGTTTCGCAACGAGCGAGATTGCTCAATTGTTAAGAAGTCCCATTTTCTCGCCCTGCTGCATCTCCAAAATCTTCTCTGCAATGAGCAAATCAACGGGGCGGGTGATTTTAAGATTGTTCTCTTCACCTTCTACCAGCGATATCTTCAGGCCAAAGGCTTCCACTACGGTTGCTTCGTCGGTAAAGCGTTCTTTGTAATCAATTTCAAAAGCCGGTCGTAAAATCCGGCTGTGAAACGTTTGAGGTGTTTGCACCAGCACCACTTTCGTGCGGTCCAGCACTTCGTTGTCGTTTAGTTCCTCGTTCAGCATGCGCACGCTGTCTTTGGCCCGAATAACCGGCACGGCGCTTCCCATCTGCAAGGTTTGTTCGTAACAACGGTGAATCAAATCGGTTGTCACAAGGCAACGGACAGCATCGTGCACAAATACGATCCCTTCTTCCTCTATCAGGCGCAAGCCATTCTGCACCGAATGAAAGCGGGATTCGCCACCCGACGTGATTTGAATACGGCGGTAGTCAAAGTAGGCATCAATGATTTCCCTGCCGAGATCGGCATACTCCTCCGGCAGCACCAGGATGATCCGGATATCATCATACGCCTCTACAAACGCCTTAATGGTGTAATACAAAACAGGCTTGTTTTTCAGCAGCAAAAACTGCTTCGGCACTGCGCTTCCCATGCGTTTTCCAATGCCGCCGGCAACGATGATAGCGTACTTCTCCATACAATAAAAATAGCCCGGCAAATTACTCCTTTTGCAGCGAATCTTTGTACCCATTTTGGAGTATTTCTGCAACTACCTTCGCGCCATGCAAGTGGATGTACTCATCGTTGGGCAAGGAATCTGCGGCACGCTTCTTTCATGGTTTTTGCACCGCGAAGGCAAGTCAGTTCTTGTGGTAGATGCCGGCCTGGAAAACAGCTCGTCGAAAGTGGCAGCCGGCGTGATCAATCCCGTTACGGGGCGGCGCTACACGACGTCCTGGATGGCGGATGAATTGATGGATTTTGCCGGGGTGACATACGCTACTATTGCTGAAGAATTGGGAACGCCCCTCCTGTACAAAAAAAGCATCATTGATTTTTTTCCCACGCCGCAAATGCGCAACACATTTATCGAGCGCCTGACGGAGAACGACACTTACCTGTACGCATACCCTGATCAAAACCATTTCAATCCCATTTTCCAGTATGACTTTGGCTGCGGAGAGATCGGCCCTGCTTTTACCCTGCACCTGCAGGTGCTTCTTTCGCAATGGCAGGAAAAACTAAAACAAAGAGGGCAGCTCAGAACTGAGCAGTTCAGGCCGGAAGATGTGCAGCACGAGGACGATGCAGTTCACTACCATGATATTGTTGCCCGGAAAATCGTGTTTTGTGAAGGAACTGGCGGCACTTCCAACCCATGGTTCTCGCTCCTGCCCTTCTCCTCCAATAAAGGAGAAGCGTTGATCCTGGAATGTGATTCCCTCGACCGCCAACATATCTACAAAAGGGGAATGTTACTAGTCCCCCTTGCGAGTGAAGGACTGTTTTGGCTGGGCTCGAATTACCAGTGGGAATTTGAAGACGATAAACCCTCACCGACTTTTTACCAAACCGCCAGCCAGCTCTTGTCGCAATGGCTGAAGCTTCCTTTCAAAATCGTGGATCATAAAGCAGCCGTGCGACCTGCAACGCTGGAAAGAAGACCTTTCGTTGGTTTCCATCCGCAGTTCCCAAACATCGGCATCCTCAACGGCATGGGCACCAAGGGTGCATCGCTGGCCCCTTTTTTTGCTCACCAGTTGGCCCAGCATATAGTCTATGATTTTCCAATTGCACCAGAGGCAGACGTTCATCGCTTCAGCAGGATCCTTTCCAAGTAAGCGTTTGTCCAAAAGAATGGTCGGCTCTTTTTTTTCAATAGGGACTTTAGCCATATTCCCGGTTCTGACCGGGTAAATGCATTGCCGGCAATCGCGAATGCATGGCACTATCCTTGCCATTGCTTACCAGCATTTGCTACAGGAGATAAGTGGACATGACAGGTAAATCGCAGATGCGCAACTTGCCTTTCGTTACACGAATCCATTCCTTAACATTGTAAAAACAATTTATGGCGTGTGAATTTTCGATCCCGTTTTCCGGTGCGCCGGAACCGATTCTTGCCAAAGCAAGAACGGCCGTGCAAAGCCAGGGAGGTAATTTTGACGGCGACACCAACAGCGGTGATTTCGACGTGTCGGTCTTTGGCAATAAGATTACGGGCAACTATACCATTGCAGGGCAAACCCTCAACATTACGATTACGGATAAACCTTTCCTTGTTCCCTGCAGTGCAATCGAAAGTTTCCTGAAAGGACAATTGCAGTAAACGTTCAACCCTTTGGTGTGCGGTGCTGGAAAGCGAAAAGCGGCTATTCATTGTCGCACACCGAAAAGTTGCTTGCTGCTTTACTCATTTATTTTCCAGCGTTTCCCGCCGTATGCTTTCACCATCGTCATCCTGTAATTCATCCGGATGAACGCCGTCTATTTTCTGGCCCTGCCCACCGCGTGCTTTTTCCATTTTTGCTCTGTCACGGGCATCGCTTTCCGATGGCGTGTCAGTTAAAGAGCTGCCTTTCCCGGCTAATTCATCCCTGTAGGCCTTATCGGGATTTCCCTCTCGCTTGTCTGGCTCCCATTTGTTTTTCTCCATAACGAAATTTTTAAAAAGGACAGAACTACAGGCCTTAGCGGCCGGTTTGCGACAGGTCATCCCGCTGCTCAGTCGCGTCGTCCTTTTTTGGCTCTTCCCTTGGAATGACCGGCTCTCCGTTATGCCCAACCTGCACAAAGGTCCTGTCACTATTTTTAAGTGGCGCCTGTTGCTCCTGCAATTTGTTTTCCTGCTTTTCCATTTTTTATCGTTTGAATTTTAATGCTGGTAAAAGTCACTTCCCGTCAGTCTTACCGGTCATTAAGAGGCCGCAAAAGAAGAACAGCATTCACTTCGTCTTTCTGCCGATGAAACGAACATCCCGCAACTGTTGTTTTTTACCGTTGCCTTCGCCATAAACCGGCACACAAAACTTCTCTCAAAAGGAATTTCCACCTTGCTCTTCACTCGTTAAATTGCCCCCGCACTCGCCGTTGTTCATGCTACCTTCCTGCTGATCCGCAATGCTAACAACATTACCGCCGCCGTCCCGTTCAATCGCAGGATCCCCACTGGTTTCTACTCGTTCACTTACCCGCTTGCTTTCGTTCTCCATATTTTGCCGATTGCTTGTATTCAGGTCTTTTTCGTCTGTCATTTTTTTTGTTTTGCCGCAGAAGAACAGGCGAAAGAATTATGCCAATTCAATTTGCCTTATTTTGTATCTCCATACAATTGACCAATGAAACCATTCCTTTTCAGCTTTTTTTTCTGTGCACTGCTTGGCTGCGCTACAGGAGACACAACGCCCAAACACGCAAACACAGCGCCGGCCAAAACTGACACGCTTACCCTGGCTGCCTTTACCGACACCTTGCAAAAGCTCAACAAGGCTTTGCCAACAGCAATTGACAGTGCCGTTCATCTCTATGACATGCGTGCACCAAACGACAGTACCGGCGCCGACAGTGCAGCCGCTGCTGTAGTTTCGCTGATACAGGACGTGGTAAAAACCCAAAATGACCGGTTGCAAACGGACAGTGCCGACTATTTTGCCATGCTCGACCCGGCAAGAACAAACCTTACCGAAAAGCAAAAAGCTTTTTTGAGCGACCTGCACAAAAAGAAACTAAAAATGGCCGGCGACGGCGAAGGCGGTGTATACTTCTTGCCTTTGTACGAAACAATCCTGCCTGTTATCAAAGCCAAAACAACACGGCCGGTCGACAACTACCTGGACCTAGTGGCAAAAGAGGATTCGACACCGACATTTTTGGATGCCGGGCTCGCCATCGAAATGCCCGAGCTGGTTGACCGCCTTGTGCTGAGCGAACAACTTCTTTCCGCGCCACTTCCGCGGTCATTTGCTGCAGATGCTGTGCGGCTAAACCGCTTTTATACCAATGCCCTCATCAACGGAGCAGACAACTCCCCGGCCATTGACGACAACGGTACGAGGCTAAACGACGAATTCAAAAAAGCATACGACTATCTCCTGGCCAAGTACCCCGCCACCAAGGCGGCCGCAAAGATCAACGTATGGCTGGCGGTGGTTGCCTCGGGAGACAAGAGAAAGATGGACGACTTTCGCAAAACAGTGCAATGATCAGCGTTTCCGGCGAACGGACCGGTCGTAGTATTCCGGCTCTTTTTTCTGGATCCAATTTAAAAAGGCCGCGATTTCTTTATGCTGCCGCAGTCGTTCGATGGTATAGAAATGCCGTTTCAGTTCCATCTCGGTAAACACGGCGTGTATCTTGTCGTGGCAGATTTTGTGAAGCAGGATTGTGGCCGTACCGCGACCACCCTTGCTCAGCGGCAACAGGTGGTGACGATTATAAGGCTTCGCCAGCCTTCGCCCGCAAAGAGGACAGAATTCAACATCTCCGGTCTGCATGCTTTTTCCGTTTCAAGAAATGTACCCTTTGCATAGCCCTTGCAGCGCTGCCGCTGCGTTTTCGCCCGATCCGAAATGAAGGAAGTACTGTCACTGGAAATGCTTTCCTTTGTGCCTGTGGTTTTTTCTTTGATTAAAAAGGCCTTCCGGAACTTATCCAACAACGACCCTTTGCGCATGGCTGGCGCCACAGCTTTCTTCACGTCTTTTGCGCTGCCATTCATCCTGATCATTCTTTCCCAGCTTCTGGGGCTGTTTTACGATGTCACTATAGTCCGGCACCAGCTTTACGGCACGTTGGCAGGTGTATTGGGCAACGAAGCGATGCAGCAGGTTGTGAATGTGTTGCGGGCATTCAGGCAGCTGGCGAACAACAAGCTGATTACGGTGGCTGGTATCCTGTTTCTGTTTCTGGTATCAACAACCTTGCTGATGGTGATCAAATCCTCCATCAACCAGCTTTGGCGCATCAAGCCGCTTCGGGAAGAAAGCTTCCTGCAAAACCTCAAAACCCGGCTGCAGTCGGTTTTGATCATTGTTGGAACGGCATTCCTTTTTGTTTTGAGTATCCTGGCGGAAGGAGCGAAAGCCTACCTCGATCACACCATCACCAACGTCAGCCCCCAGTTTGCGCACCAGTTTATCGGCGTATTGAATTATCTGCTTTCGGTGGCATTTGTCACGCTTTGGTTTGCCATACTCTTTCGGTTGTTACCCGATGCCCGTGCGCCCTGGCGCATCGCCTTCACCGGCGCTTTTGTGACCAGCGTGCTTTTTAACCTGGGAAAATACATCCTGCGGGTTCTTTTGGTAAACAGCAACCTGAACTCGTTGTACGGGGCTTCAGCCGGTGCGGTACTGCTTCTGTTGTTTGTGTTTTACTCATCCCTGATCTTGTATTTTGGCGCGGCATTTACTCGCGTCTGGGCCGATCACCTACGTGTTCCTATCAATCCCCGCTCCTATGCCACCCATTACAAACTGCAGGAAGTGAATGAAACTGCCTGAACGGCACGAAGAGAAACTTCCAAAATCGTTTTACCATTTTCTACAGACGCCAGGCCTCGCAAAACGTGGCGGAAAAGCCATCAATACGGACGGCAAACCGTTCTGCTGGCATGTACCACCTCCTGCAAAATTGTTCGTCCCATCAATGCTGCTTCGTCGTTGTAGGCCGTGTTGCCAACCGGTCGCCCCACAACCAGGTGCCGGCATTGGGGTTCTTGCCATTGACACCCGGCGAGTTTTCGCTTGTGCCAACGCCGATGATCGTGGTGCCGGTTCCGACGGCGCCACTACCGGAAACCGTACCTGATGAATTGGCGGTAGTGGGACGTAAAAAAAGTTTTCCATTGGCAAAACCATAGGTCCCTTTGGGCATGCCTGCAATCCTCGAACTACCCGCGGCGGCTCCGTTAGCCTGCTGATTCAGGGTCGTAATGGTTGGATCCGTGATGGTAAAAGGTCGCGTTGCCGGCGCATATGCATTGTTTTCCGAAACGGAACGAAGCACCACCGTTGAACTGTTGTTAGCGGCATATTTCGTTTTTCCCGTTACCGCTTTTGCTTGACCCTGTTTCGCTGTTTTTTGTTTCGCCTGCTTTTTTACAGCCGTTGTCTGGGCCGCAGAACTGACGACAATTCCAATTACCAGGAAAGCTGCCAACAATAACTTCTGCTTCATATTCATTTTCCTCCATAACAGCTGTCGCAAATGAACTGCCAGTTTGCACGCAAGGGGCTGCGGTATAAAATTTTCAGCGATAGCGAAAAGAGATGACATGAAGGAAATCAAGGTTCCCTACAACGGAAAAGGCCACGTGGTTCGCTACAAGGTAGAAACGATCGATACCAGTATGACGCCGGTTCCGTTTCTCAACGTTTATTCGATTTTTATCGATGACCCTGAATTGACGAAGATTTGTGGTGAACACTTCACCATTCTGCACAACCCTACCGCGACGATTTTGCCGCTTTACGACATTACTTCTTCCGGCGATACCGAAGAAAAAAACCTAAAAAAGCAAATTGCTCAACAGGTGATGAACAATCCCACAGAATAAACTTTTAAAAAGAAGACGTATTGAAAATGGTGAATTTTCAATACGTCTTTCGACTTAGGGATTACCCATCGTGTCGTTGTTCGCCGAGCGGGAATTGTCCTGCGGCTTGCCACTCTTATGCTGCTCTGCATCTTCACTGGCAGAACCACCCGTTACATTTCCGTAATCGGCCACCTTTGCGCCGGGCTCGTGCAATGTTGGATTTTGTTCGCGGGCCGCATCTTGTTCCGGATTTTCCGGTCGTTTCTTTTGATCGTTTTCCATTTCCATGCTTTTGTTGAACAAATAGGACTACGCCTTATCTCTCCCCCAATTTTGTTCCATCTTTTGATAAGCTTTTTTGCTGACAGTTGATTTTTTCCGGCTTTTCGAATCGCCTTTTTCCTTGTGGGCATTGATATTGTTCACCAACGAATTTTTCACGCCCAGTTTGTTCTTTTTAGCCAGGCTTTTGGAAGTGCTTTTCTTTGTCGCGCCGCGTTTTGTTGCGGTTCTTTTCACACCGGCCTTGCGTTTCGAAGTCGTTTTTTTTGCTGCTGCTGCCATCGTTTTTTTTACTGACAACAAGGAGCATACCCAAGCGGGTTTTGTTGAAGGGAATGTGCCAATCCATTATAAACGCAAAACAGGAAGCGCAGCGCCTAGTGGTATTTTTTCCACCACCCGCTGTTGTGCGAATTGCCGGTGATGGGCGTGGTATCGCCGGGTGCGGGAAGCACCAGCGATACATCTTTTTTCGCTGCTGCGTCCAGTAACCGCTCCACCGGTTCGGTCCAGGGGTGCATGGCAAGGTTGAATGTTCCCCAGTGAATTGGCATAAGTTGCGCGGCCTTCAGGTCGAGTGCTGCCTGCACGGCATTTTCAGGACCCATGTGAATGGCTTCCCACTCTTCGTTATACGCCCCGATCTCGAGAAGCGCCAGGTCAAACGGGCCCAGGTTTTCGCCAATGGTGACAAAGCCGTTAAAGTATCCCGAATCTGCTCCATAAAAGACACGATGCAGGGGCCCTTTGATCGCAAAGGATCCCCACAAGGTGGAGAACCTGTCGGTAAGGCCACGGCCCGAAAAGTGACGGGCCGGTGCCGCGGTGATCGTATGCTCCCCGCCAAAGGGAACGGCATCCCACCAATCCAGTTCGGTTACCAGGCCCGGCGAAATCCCCCACTGAAGCAGGCGCTTTCCGACGCCCAGCATTGTGATCACCGGGATATTTTTTTGCGTGAGATGCAGGATACTCTTCCTGTCCAGGTGATCGTAATGATCGTGCGACAGCAAAACGGCATCAATGTGCGGAAGTGCCTCAAGGGAAAGCGGGTTCGGGAAAAAGCGGCGAGGCCCAAGATAGCGAAATGGCGATGCTCGCTGGTACCAGAGCGGATCGGTCAGAAAGCGTTTTCCATCGACGTCTATCAGCAGGCTCGAGTGCCCCAGCCAGGTAACCCGTAACGCAGAATCCGGGATGGTACGCAATGCATCATGATCTACCGAAAAGGGCCCGGGTGATTTGGCTGGCTCACGATGCGGGTGCTTCTGAAACGCCTTGCCCAGCAGGCGCCAGATCGCGCCTTTGCCCATCACTTCTGTCGGTACCGGGTTCAAAAAAATCTTTCCGTTGAAATGGTCAGTCACCTGCATATCCAAAGCTAACCCCGATCTCTCGTGTTTTGTTCAAAACGGGTTTCAATCCATCTTTCATCGGAGAAACCCTGCCGGCGAAATTGACACCCAACCGTCATCAAAATGAAAGAATCTCCGCAGCGAAAACACAGCGCCCTTCCTACTTTCCTCTTTCCTCCTTCATCCGCCATCGAACAAAACTTTGCAACCGAAAAGCAGATGGGTATGAAATATCTTCGTCAAAATCCTGGCAGATGAATCCGCAAACTCCGTTACAGATCAAAACCGGCCTCCGGGTGGCAAAGCCAGCCGGCGAGGTTTTCGAAGCTATCGTTGACCCTGAAAAAATGTCGAACTATTTTATTTCCAAAAGCAGCGGCCGCATGGAAGCCGGCGCTGTTTTGCAGTGGAGCTTTCCCGAAATGGCGATGAGTTTTCCCATCAGGGTCATTGCCGCGGAACCGGGCAGGCAGGTTTCCTTTGCCTGGAGCACGGAAGACGGCAGTGAAACAATCGTGGATATGCGACTAAAGGCGGTTGACGAAAACACCACGTTTGTCGTTGTTACCGAAGGCGAAAAAACTTTATCGGAAGCCAGCCTTCGATGGCTGAAAAGCAACACCGAAGGCTGGGCTAATTTCCTGGCCTGTCTGAAAGCCTTCCTCGAATACGGGATCAACCTGCGCAAAGGCGCTTTCGATCCATCGCAAATGCCGGACGCCGGATCGGAGCACGCCTAGCAATGTCCCAGCATCCAGTAGATCAAAACAAAAATGATGATGGTGCTCAAACAACCGCCACCTAACTTTTTTGCTCCGTAACCTGCTATCAAAGCTCTTAACCAATTGGGCATAACAAATCCATTTTTTCACAATCCAAAAAAAGTTATGCCAGTTCTTGCAATCAGTTCTTCAACAGTTTTGTTTACGACACAAACGGAAAGCGGTATTGCGAAGCGGGGTGATGCCGAACAGGCTTTGCCCGGCGGGGAAACAATGCATGAAACAGGAAGGCTTCTCCCTTGCGTGAAAGGCGGTAGTTTTTTCCGAATGAATCATAGCCGGACGAAACAACAAATCCCTGGGCAAGCAACAATGCCAGGTCAGCCGCCTCCAGGTGATGAGAACCACAAAGAATCACTTCAGGGAAATGGTAAAAGGTTTGGATAGACTCGTTATAGATGCTAACCAATAATTGCAGCAAGTGAGGATCGACCGCCGGCTTTTTCATGAACACAGGTTCGATAACTGGACCCTATTCATCACAGGAAAAATTGTACCAGAGAGCGTTTCAGCAGGGGCGCCTTGAAATGAGCAAGGTTATGGGAATGGCCGTTTTGTGCAGGATACCGAGCTCCTTCGGAGCCGGCTTTCATCATCTGTCAATCTTTTCTATGAAAACGGGGCGCTTTCGGCGTCTTCGCTTTTCATTCTATCCGGGTTTATTCTTGTTCGATTGGCTTTTTCAAACCTCACTTAATTCATCACCATCTCTTTTGCATTCTCCAGGGCAGCGGCTGTGGGCTTTTCACCGCTCATCATTTTGGCAATGGCCACAATGCGTTCATCGGTATCGAGGAGGCGAACACCGGTCGTCACCCTTTCTTCCTTCAGCGATTTGTACACGAGATAATGTGCATCTGCTTTGCCGGCGATCTGTGGCTGGTGCGTGATGCAGATAACCTGGCGGGCAAGGGCCAGTTCTTTCATAATGATGCCCACCTGTTTGGCGGCTTCACCGGAAATACCCGTATCGATTTCGTCGAAGATCAGCGTAGGCATGTTCATGGATGTAGCCACCAGCGATTTTATGCACAGCATCAAGCGGCTTAGTTCCCCGCCGCTGGCCACCTTGCGCAGGGGCTGAAACTGGTTGCTTTTATTGGCGTCGAAGAGAAACACCACGTCATCGAAGCCGGTCTGATTGAGCGCCACTTTACGGATATCTGCTTTCAACCGGGCATTGGGCATGCCTACCTGCGCCAGCATCTTGTTCACTTTTGTTTCCAATGGCTTTACCTGTGCAGAGCGGGCCGCGGAGATCTTTGCCGCCAGCACGTCGGCTTCGTGGATCAAGTCGTTGTATCTTTTTTCTGCTGCCACAATGGATTCATCGATGTTGAGCACAGCCTGCAATTTTTCGTTCAGGTTGTTGCGGATTTCGATCAACTCATTGGTCGCAGACACGCCGTGTTTTTTCAGCAGGCGGTAGCCGATTGAAAGACGCTCGTTGATAAAGTCGAGACGCTGCGCATCCGACCCGATATGCCCGTTGATGCGGTCGATCTCGTCGGCAATGTCCTGCAGTTCGATGTATGCCGATTGCAGGCGTTGCGAGATAGCCGGGAGATCGGGATGCAATTCGGCAAAATGCTGAAGGCTTCCCAGCATGCTTTTCAGTTGGCGCACAATCGGCTCTTCGCTTTCGGCCATTTCATAGTAGGCTTTGCTCAGGGCCGTTTTGATGCCCTCGGCATTGGCAAGCATTTTCAGCTCTACGTCCAGGTCTTCCAGTTCGTTTTCACGGAATCCTGCATCCTCCAATTCAGTAAACTGGAACTGGTGGTAGTCGGCCTCTTTTTCAAACTGTGCTTTTTGTTCCTTCAGCTGCTCCCACGCTTTACGGGCCGCCTGCGATTGTGAATAGACTTGCTGGTAGGTGGAAAGCAATGAAAAATTTCCCGCCAGTGCGTCCAGCACTTCCCGCTGGAAATCGCTTTCGCCGAGTTCCAGTGTATCGAACTGCTGGTGCAGATCAACCAGCAAACTGCTCAGCGCATTTAATTGCGAAAGATTGACTGGTGTGTCGTTGATAAAAGCCCGGGATTTTCCACTGGCTGCAATCTCCCGCCGAACGGTTAGTTCATCGGCCAGATCCAGCTCATTTTCTTTGAGGAAAGCAACCACGTGACCGTCCGCCGCTTCTTCTTTGAAACAGCCTTCGACCACGCACTTCTTTTCTTTGTTCAACAGCACATTGCTTTCGGCCCGTTGTCCCAGGATAAGTCCCAATGCACCCAAAAGAATAGATTTTCCCGCACCGGTTTCCCCGGTGATCACGTTCAACCGTGCAGAAAAGTCGATCTCAAGACGGTCAATAATTGCGTAGTTCTGTATGGATAATCGGCTCAGCATAATCCGGGACAAATTACTCCATTTCCCATTTCCCAAAACAAAAAAGCCTTCCGTTTGCAGGAAAGCTTTTCTTAAAAATTATGAGTCTAATTTATTGGACCTCAATGGCATCATTCAGTTCGCTATCCACCAGGATGCGGCCGCAGTTTTCGCAGATCATCACTTTCTTGCGCTGCTTGATCTCGCTTTGCTTTTGCGGCGGAATGTAATTGAAGCAACCACCACAGGCATCCCGCTCTACCGGCACAACGGCCAGGCCATTGCGGTAGCTGGAGCGGATTTTTTCGTACGAAGCCAACAGGCGGCTGTCGACGTGGCTGCGGGCTTCTTCAGCCTTTTTACCCAGTTCTTTTTCTTCTTTTTCGGTGGTGGAAATGATCTTTTCCAGTTCGCCCTTTTTCGAATTCAGAACGCCTTCCTTGTTGGCAATCGCTTTTTTGGCTTTTTCCAGCGAAACGGCCTTCTCGGCGATTTCCTCGTTGGCGTCCTTGATGTGCTTTTCACAAAGCTTCACCTCGAGGTGCTGCATCTCAATTTCCTTGTTGATGGCTTCAAACTCGCGGTTATTCTTTACGTTCTCGCTTTGCTTCTCGTATTTCGCGATCAGCTCCTGCGCATCTTTGATGGCATTTTTCTTCTGGTTAATAAATTCCGTGATGCCATTGATTTCTTCTTCAATGCGCAACTGGCGGGCATGCAGCCCCTGGATCTCGTCTTCCAGGTCGGCCACCTCCATCGGAAGTTCACCTTTCAGAATGCGGATTTCATCCAGCTTGGATTCTACTTTTTGAAGTCTTACCAGTGACGATAATTTTTCTTCAACAGAATATTCTTTTACGGTTGCCATATAACTGTTTGGGGTTTGGAGTTTGGGGTTTGGAGTTGTTTAGCCCAAACACCCGAAACGTTTACTTTATACTTTTCGGTTTTACCTTTTTCTTTTTGTAACCAGCGACTGTACTACTATCGGTTTCGTTGCGTCGCACCCTTGTACATCCAGTACTCCTGTTCAGCAGCGCCCCTTCACCCCATCCCATCTCACGTTCGCCCTTTCCCGTCTCACGTAAAAAACTGCACGGGGTTGGTATTCACGCTGGTTTTAAGGACGGCAAAAGTAGGGAATTTTTCCACAAGCAGGTCACGCAACAGATCCACGGCAAACTGCTCGCTTTCGTAGTGACCGATGTCGGCAATGACCATGCGGCCTTCGGCGTCGAAAAATTCGTGGTACTTGATATCAGCACTAATATAAATGTCGGCCCCATTTGAGAGAGCGGTTTTGATCAGGAAACTGCCGGCGCCCCCGCAGACGGCAACTTTTTTCACTGGCCTTCCCCGCAGGGGGGTATGCCGCACGGCGGGTAAATGAAAGCGATCTTTTAACATTTTCAAAAACGATTCTTCTGCCATGCCGGCCGGCAACTCGCCGATTATACCCGACCCGATACCGTAATGGGCATTTTCCATCGTAAAGATATCGTAGGCCACTTCTTCGTAAGGATGGCTGGCAAGCAGGGTCTTTACCACCTGTTTCTCCAGGTAAAACGGGTAGACGATTTCAACCTTGGTTTCCTGTTCCTCGTGCCGCCTGCCGATTTCGCCCACGTAGGGATCGGCGCCCTTTCCGGCTTTGAACGTGCCGGTGCCCTGGCTGTTAAAACTGCACTCCGAATAGTTACCGATGTGCCCTGCTCCCGCTTCGAAAACGGCGTTGCGTACGGCTTCTGCCTTATCGGTTGGTGCAAACGTTATGAGGCGGCGAAGGACCTTGCTTTTGGGTTGAAGAACGGTGGTGTTTTGCAGTCCCAGTTTGCTGGCGATGGTGTTGCTGACTCCCAGCACCACGTTATCCAGGTTAGTGTGCGCCGCATAAATGGCAATGTCGTTTTTGATGGCCATGATCACCACCTGCTCCACGTAATTACGGCCATTTAATCGCTTGAGCCCTTTGAAAATAACCGGGTGATGCGCCACAACCAAATTACACTTATATTGCAGAGCCTCATGAAGAACCGCCACCGTGACGTCCAGCGTACAAAGGACGCCGGTACATTCAGAATCCTTGTTTCCTGTTAGAAGACCAGCATTATCATAATCCTCTTGTAATTCCGGAGCAGCAAAGATTTCGATGGCGGAGAGGAGTTCACCAATTTTCATGAAGCCAAAGTAACCATTTTCCGATGGGAAAATTCCTAATCACCTTTAACCTGCAAATCAGGCCAGTCGCCGGAAGGCGTTTCAATAACGAACCGAAAACGTATTTGCATGCAAAAGAGTTTACTCTTTTTCTTACTGCTTTGCTTTGTTGCTGTTTTTCAGCAAGCCTGTTTTAAAGATGTCCCGCACGGCAATCTGCCAAGCGGCCAGGTTGCCATTACCTTCGACGATGCGTCGGTCGACAACTGGTTTGAGAACCTGGAACTTCTTGACTCGTTAAAAATCAAGGCAACCTTTTATGTGAGCGCTTACCATACGTTCACGACCGAACAAAAACACCGGTTGAAAACCATTGAAAGTCATGGCCACGAAATCGCCTACCACACGGCTACGCATCCCGACCTTGTAAAAGAGGTTAACAAAGATGGCCTGGCCCAAACGGAATTTAAAGAGATCATCTCTGATCTGTCTTTGCTGAAACGCGACGGTTATACCATTACAAACTTTGCCTACCCCTACGGCAGTCATTCCAACCAACTGGACAATTGCCTGCTGCGCCGTTTCAATTCCGTCCGGGCACTTTCCAACCACCAGGATTATTACAAAAGCCTGGTAAAAGAATCCGGTACCCGCAAAGTGCTGTACGGCGCCAATATCGACAATAACTCCCGCCTGAAAGACGATCGGATTCTTTCCCTGATGGACAAAGCACGGGAACACAACGACTGCCTGGTTTTAGTGGCCCACCAGATCAATAAACCATCGCTGCATCTCCAGATCAGTAAAGAACGATTGCTCTTACTCAGCCGCGCTGCTGCAGAACGCAACATTTCCTTCGTTACCATCAACCAGATTGCCAGGTAAACAAGCGGCACGTTTTTTTGTATGAAGCAAGCATTCTCTGCTTCAGCCTTTTGTTTGTAAACTTTTGACCATGCCAACTTCCGAACAACGCTATTCCGCCTACCGGGAAAAAATGCAGCGCATCGCCGATGTTCGCTATGCCAGCGCTGTCTTGCAATGGGACCAGGAAACCTACCTGCCCCCGAAAAGTGCCCGTTTTCGCGGACAGCAGATCAGCACCCTGGCCGAGTTGTCGCACCAGCTTTTCAGTGAAGACAGCCTGGGAGATTTGCTCCGTGAACTATCGCAGGACAGCGAACTGTCCCCGGTGCAAAAACGCAATGTGGCGTTGACGCTGGAAGACTATACCAAAAACAAGAAATACACGCCAGCCCTTGTGCGGGCCCTGTCCGATGCCGTGAACAAGGCCTTTCATTCCTGGATCGAAGCACGAAAACAGAACAGCTTCGCCATTTACCAGGACGACCTGGAAGCGCTGGTCAAACTAAAAAAAGAAGAAGCCGGCGTGCTGGGATACTTGCAGCACCCTTACGATGCCTTGCTGAACGAGTACGAAAAAGGCACGACCGTTGCCTTGCTCGATAAAACCTTTGGAGGCCTGCTGCCGCAGTTGAAAGATTTGTACGAAAAAATTCTGCACCGGCCACAGGTCGATGATTCGTTTCTACGCCAGCATTTCCCCGCCAGCCAGCAATGGGATTGGGGCATGGAGTTGTTGAAAGCGCTCCATTTTAATTTCGAAACAGGAAGGCAAGACAAAAGCGAGCACCCGTTTACCACCAGCTTTAGTGCGGAAGATGTGCGCATTACCACCCGCATCGACGAAAACGATTTTGGGAACATGACCTGGAGTTGCATCCATGAACTGGGTCACGCCTTGTATGAGCAGGGCCTGCCAGCAGGCGAATACGGGCTTCCGCTCGGCGAAGCCTGTTCGTTCAGCATTCACGAATCACAGTCACGTTTATGGGAAAACAACGTTGGCCGGAGCAAAGGCTTCTGGCAACACTGGTACCCGGTTGTGCAACGCCATTTTCCACAACAATTCAAAGATGTCAGCCTCGACCGGTTTTACAAGGGCATCAACAAAGTACAGCCTTCCCTCATCCGGACCGAGGCCGATGAAATCTCCTATCATTTCCATGTGTCCATCCGCTACGAGTTGGAAAAGCGTCTTCTGGAAGGATCGCTACACACAGCAGACATTCCGCACTACTGGAACGAACAGTACAAACAACTCCTGGATGTGGATGTTCCCGACGACAAGCAGGGCGCTTTGCAGGACGTTCACTGGAGCCATGGCAGCTTTGGTTATTTTCCTACTTACAGTCTCGGAAGTCTTTATGCCGCGCAGCTTTTTGCCCATGTGCGGAAGTCGATAAAGGGACTGGATGAACAAATTTCGACAGGTCAAACCCAAGAACTCCTGGCCTGGCTGCGGGAAAAAATACACAGTAAGGGACGGCTTTTCATCAGTGAAGATTTATGCAAAGAAGTAACCGGCGAACCCCTGAACCCCGACTATTTTTTGGCCTATGCCACAGAAAAGTACATGTCGATTTATTCATAAAAGCATTTTATCTTGGCTTGACGAAGTCCGGGGTGCCCATCGCCACCCAGAAATACGGTAGGTAATCCGGCATGTTGCCCCTAAAGAAACACACTTGAAAAAACACTCCCTTCTTGTACTCTTTGTGCTGCTTGCAACCGTTGTTATCGGACAAACGCCGACTGCGAATTTTTCGGCGCAGACGGTATCGGGTTGTGCACCTCTCGTGATTTCCTTTCAGGATCTTTCTACCGGCACACCGACTGCCTGGAAATGGGATTTTGGCAATGGCAACACCTCGACCCTTCAGAATCCTTCGGCCACGTATTTTCAGCCCGGGACGTATACCATTACCCTCACGGCCACCAATGCCAGTGGAAGCAATACACTGACACGATCGGGTTACATCACGATCTACGACAAACCCAAGGTGGATTTTTCTGCCGATGTTACCAACGGATGCTTTCCGCTGCCGGTTCAGTTTACCGATGCGTCTGTGCCCAGTGCCGGAACCAGCAATGTCAGTTGGCAATGGGATTTTGGCAACGGCCTCCAGGCAACCGATCAGTCGCCACAGGTCACGTACACGGCCGCGGGCCAGTATACCGTTTCGCTAAAAGTAACGAACGATAAGGGTTGCTACGCAACGTTTACCAAGCCTTCGTACATACAAATACCCACAGGCATCAATGTTGACTTTACCAATACGCCGATCGACCGGTGCAAAGCACCTTTCCCGGTTACGTTCAACAACACCAGTTCGGGACCGGGGAACCTTTCCTATAGCTGGGATTTCGGCGACGGTGCCACATCAGATCAGACCACTGTAACACACACCTATGCGGCTCCCGGCAAATACACGGTAACGCTTTCGGTGACCAGTACCAACGGCTGTAAAGTTTCGCTGCCGAAACCCGACCTCATATCTATCCCAAGTGTTGCAACCAGTTTTGCCGCACCCGACAGCATTTGCATTTTATCGCCGGCCTCTTTTTCCAATACGTCAACACCGGTACCGGCCAGTGCGCAGTGGGATTTTGGAAACGGCACTACCGCCAGTACGATCGACGCCAGCACGACTTATTCTAAAACCGGCTCGTATACCGTACGGTTGTACAATAATTACGGTTTTTGCACCGACTCGTTTTCCAAAGTGATCAGGGCCCTGCCTTTGCCCAAAGCGGCTTTTACGTCGCCCAATACATTCCAGTGCAAACCACCGCTGACCGTTCAATTCAACGATGCGTCAAGCAACGCTGTCAGTTGGTCATGGGACTTTGGTGACGGGAATGCCGCAACCGGTCAAAATCCTTCGCACACCTACGACCAATACGGCGATTTTGATGTGATGCTGGCGGTAACCAACAGCTCGGGCTGTACCGACACATTGCGAAAAAAAGCCTTTGTACGGGTGCAAAAACCGGTGACAACTTTTCCATCGTTGCCGCAGGCAGGCTGTATTCCCTACACGGCCGGTTTTTCTGCCAACGTTCAAACACTTGACAAGGTCACTTCCTATTTATGGAATTTTGGCGATGGCACCACATCTACTGCGGCAACGCCAACCCACACCTACCCGGTACAGGGGAATTATGCCGTATCGCTGGTAGTGACAACCAGCACCGGTTGCACCGACTCTCTGACTTTACCCAATGCAATCGTTGTGGGACGCAAACCGGTGATCGATTTTACAGTTGCTCCAAATCCTGTTTGTGCGTTGCAACCGGTTAGCTTTACCGGCATCACGAACGAGGGCGACACATGGGCCTGGGACTTTGGTGATGGCCAAACGTCCAATGTGCAAAACCCGACACATGCCTATGCCGATACTGGTCTCTTTACGATTAAATTAACTGTTACCAACAACGGCTGCCCGGTAACCCTGACACGGAACAGTTTCCTTCGGTCGAAGCCGCCCATCCCCAAATTTTTTGTACAAAAAATCTGCGGAGGCAAAAATGAGTTTCTCTTCACCGATGCATCCATCGGAGCTCAAACCTGGCAATGGGACTTCGGCGACGGCACCTCCTCCACCGCCTCAAACCCGAAGCACATATACAAGGACTACGGAACTTATCTTGCGACCCTGACCGTCACGAATGGCACCTGCTCCAATTCTTATTCCGTGCAGGTCCTTGCATTTGATGTCAGCACAAATTTCAATGCGGATGTACGCGAGGCGTGCAAAACGGCTACAATTTCCTATACATCGATCCTTGCCGATCCCACAAAGGTTAGCGACTATTATTGGGATTTTGGCAATGGGCAAACGTCCCGTGATGCCAATCCGCAGGCCGTGTACGACAAGGCCGGCAATTTCACCACTACATTGATTACAAAGGACATTTATGGCTGTCCCGATACGGCAACTGCTGTCAATTACATCAGGATCAATGGACCGATTGCAAATTTTATTGCCCTGAATACCACCGGTTGCAAAGGAATCAAAGCGCAGTTTACCGATAAATCGGTGGGTGATGGCCTGCACCCGGTTACACAATGGGAGTGGTCGTACGGCGATGGCCAAACCGAGCGTTTCCAAACCGCCACCGGCTTTCAGCACGTTTATTCCGATACAGGAAAATTTGCCGTGCAATTAACTGTCACCGACAGCAAGGGATGCAAAGACAGCGTCTTCCTTCCCAATGCTGTCATCACCACAGACCCGAAAGTGAATTTCGATTCGCCGGATACGCTTACCTGTTTGGGCAGCAGTGTGCATTTTAACGATCTCAGTGATTCTGCGGCACACACAACGGCCTGGACGTTTGGCGATGGGACAATGTCAAACGCCGCTGCGCCTGTTCATCTCTACAAGGATACAGGCACGTATTCGATCCAGTTGATCGTAAAAGACAGCAATGGCTGTATTGATTCGCTGACACGAACGGCATACATCAACATTCACAAAACAACGGCTTCGTTTAATGTGTCCGATTCCATTGGCGGATGCGTTCCTTACGAGGTACGGTTTACCAATACCTCCAATTTTTACACCTCATCACTTTGGCAGTTCGGTCCATCTGTCAGCACAGTTGCCAACCCTGTTTTCACGTACACCTTACCGGGAAGCTATGTGGTGAAGCTTCTTGTGACCGGTCGTGGTGGCTGTGTGGACACAGCCAAACAGAATATTGTTGTCTACCCCGACAGCGTACATAAATTTTCGTACACACCATTCGACGCCTGTAAGCCGCTCCTCCTCCGTACCAGTATTCAAAGCCCGGCGAATATGACCTATTCCTGGGATTTCGGTGATGGCAGTATTGTTACAACAAAGCAGAAGGATACCACGCACCTTTACCAGACATTTGGCAGCTTCGTGCCGCGGCTTATCATCTCCGACTCCGGCAATTGCCTTTTGCCTTACACCGGCACCGACACCGTTTTTGTGCGTGGCGCCAATGCCAAATTCGGGGTAGACAAACTCCTGTTTTGCGACAGCGGTACGATCCAAATCATCGACTCCACGTTGGGCAACGAACCGGTCACCCAGTACAACTGGAACTTTGGCGACGGAGGAACGGCAACCACACAAAACCCTTCGCATTTCTACCCGCGTGCTGGCCTCTTCCCTGTAACGCTGGTGACAATTACATCATCAATGTGCCGCGACACCTTTACACTGAAGACGCCGATCAAAGTCGTTCAAAGTCCGTCTATCGCAATCATTGCCGACTCGGTGTTTTGCCGCGACTCATGGATGCTGGCCCGTGGTATTAATTTGCGCAGCGACACATCCGCCATGCAGTGGTTATGGCAATTCCCGAATGGGAACACGTCCTCGGTAATGCTGCCGCCAATTCAGCAATACACCACCGCCGGTGATTTCAGCATTGAAGCGATTGCGGTAAACAGCAGCGGCTGTGTGGACTCGGCAAGTAAAGACATCCACGTGAACCCGTTGCCGGTCATCACAGCGCCGGCTACGCTGACGTCGCTGGTCGGAACACCGATTCAAATTCAACCGGTGACCTATTCGCCCAATGTCGTCAGCTATAGCTGGTCACCGGTCACAGGACTCAGTTGCACCGATTGTCCGCAGCCCATCGCAAAACCTAATTTCAATACCGTTTACAAAGTGGTGGCAACAGACAGCAATGGCTGTCGGAACGAGGCCAGCATTCAGGTGATCGTGTTGTGTAAAAATGCCAATGTGTTTGTGCCCAACACCTTCTCACCAAACGGGGACGGCAGTAACGATGTGTTTTATGTGCGTGGCTCCGGGCTGGCCCGTGTCAAAAGCCTCCGGATCTTTAACCGCCTGGGCGAGATTATTTTTGAGCGGCAGAATTTTGTGGCCAACGATGCCAGCAAGGGATGGGACGGCACGTATCAAGGACGCAGGCTTTCTCCTGATACATATGTTTACCAGTTGGATATATTTTGTGATAACAGCGAGACCATTCGTGTGGATGGCAGCATTACATTGATTCGCTAAGAGACTTATTCTCCCAGTTTCGGACCGTGAACAGTGTTGTTGGGACAGGCAATAGGGAGAGCGGCCTTGTAGCAAGTAACACTGCTATATCAATCGCAAAATATTTTTACAAAAAAGAGAACCACAGGAAAAGTAATACCAGGTGCTCGTTTCACATGTGTGCACAGGTGAAACGTTTGCAAACAAAATGCTGCGCCCAACAATGACAGAGGTCATTGAAAGGAGCAGCAATAAAAAAGGAGCAGGTTTAACTGCGGCCCCGGTTTACCAACCAAAGGATAATTACAATGACCAGGACGATCAGGATAATAGCGGTCCAGAAGCCTGCCTTGAAAATTCCGCCCACCACTTCGCAGGACGAAAAGGTCATTGCCAATGCAAAAGCACAAAGCCAAATACTTGAAAGCTTTTTCATACGTCTCTGTTTTTGTGGAAAGTATGCAAAAGCTTTGCCGATCGTTTTCAGTTGGTAGTAAACAAAAAGCAATGGGCAAGTTTACGCCTACGCTCCTTGCCCATTGCTTTTTGTTTACTGCTTATTGGCCTAGCTAACACCTTCGGTTTGAACCGATTTGTCAATCTTGGCGATAAGTCCCTGCAAGACCTTTCCGGGACCCGCTTCAATGAATTTATTGGCACCGTCTGCAATCATAGCCTGTACGCACTGCGTCCATTTCACGGCACCGGTAAGCTGGTTGATTAAATTCTGCTTGATTTCATCGCGATCGATAACGCCCTTGGCGACTACATTTTGGTACACCGGGCAGGCCGGTGCATGGAAAGTGGTCGCTTCAATGGCTTCCTGTAAATCCTGCCTGGCCGGCTCCATCAATGGCGAATGAAAAGCGCCGCCTACCGGCAAAATAAGCGCTCTTTTGGCACCGGCTGCACGCAACTGCTCACAGGCAGTTTCCACGCCTTTAAGACTACCGCTAATCACCAACTGGCCCGGGCAATTGTAATTGGCAGGCACCACCACCTCGCCACTCTCCTGCGAAACCTGGGCGCAAATTTCTTCGACCTTTTCGTCGGAAAGGCCCAGCACGGCCGCCATGGTAGAGGGATTGAGTTCGCAGGCTTTCTGCATGGCCTGGGCCCGCAGCGTTACCAGTTGAAGCCCGCTTTCAAAACTCAACGTGCCATTGGCAACAAGGGCGGTAAACTCACCGAGAGAATGTCCGGCAACCATATCCGGCCGGCCGGCATCTATGCTGCGGAATGCAATAATGGAGTGGAGAAAAATGGCAGGCTGCGTAATTCTTGTCTGCTTCAGGTCTTCCTCAGTTCCGTTGAACATCACATCCGAAATCCGGAAACCCAACAATTCATTGGCTTGTTCAAAAATTCGCTTGGCAAAACTGCTGTTGTCGTAATACGATTTCCCCATTCCCGGGTACTGCGCACCTTGTCCCGGAAATACAAATGCATTCTTCATAAGCCGCAAAAGTAAGCTACAAAGCAGAAACCGCCCTAAATTTGAGGACCGGGGATGAGTTTTGATCTGACCATACATGATTACCCTCACTACACCTACAAAGATTACGAAAAGTGGGAAGGCGACTGGGAATTGATCAGGGGCATTCCGTATGCCATGAATCCTGCACCAACCTGGCAGCACCAACGTTTCGGAAGCCGGTTTGTAACCGCCTTTTCAAATGCATTAACTAAAAAAGCAGGAGCCTGTACTTGTGACGTTTTATATGAAACAGACTGGATTGTCAGTGACGACACGGTTGTACGTCCCGATGTAATGGTTGTTTCTGAAGAGATCAAAGGAAATTTCGTAACAAATCCCCCTTCACTGATTTTAGAAATTCTTTCTCCCTCTACTATCTTAAAAGACCGCAACACCAAATTTAACCTTTACCAGGCTTATGGTGTGCGGTATTATCTCATTGCAGATATTGGCAAGAAAGATGTGGAAACTTTCCAACTAAAGGACAACAGTTTTCAGGAAGTAAAAGACCTGAATACTTTCACACTCGCCAACGATTGCATTGTCAATTTCTCCATTCAGGATTTGCTTTCTTAACTCAGGTCGGCCGCAATCAGTTTTAAAAATTCATTGCGAGTGATGTGGTTGTGCAGGAACTCACCGTCGTAGGAAGAGGTGGTGGTTACAGAGTTTTGCTTTTGCACACCGCGAACCATCATGCACAGGTGCTTGGCCTCGATCACCACAGCCACACCAAGAGGATTGAGACTTTCCTTGATGGCTGCCAGAATTTGCGTCGTGAGTCGTTCCTGTACCTGCAGCCTGCGGGCATACACATCCACTACCCGGGCAATTTTGCTCAGGCCTGTAATGTAGCCGTTGGGAATGTAGGCCACGTGCGCCTTACCATAAAACGGGTGCAGGTGGTGTTCGCACATCGAGTAGAGTTCAATGTCCTTGACAATCACCATTTCGCTGATATCTTCTTTGAAACGGGCCGAATTCAGAATCTCCACTGCATTTTGTCCATAGCCCTGCGTGGCAAACTGAAACGCCTTGGCAGCACGTTCCGGTGTTTTCAGCAAGCCCTCCCTTTCGGCATCTTCACCGGCGGATGTAATGATTGTTTTGTAACAGTCTGAAAGTTGTTGGGTTATCTGATCGTCGTATTGATCGATTTTACGGTAAGCCATCAGGTTTTACGATTTGGGATTTACGAAATTGGTTGGAGCCACAGGATATTCAACATAATTCCGGGGTGTTTCGAACAAGCGGATATATAATTCGTTTTGCTCCGGGATGTGCGGACGAAGAATGTTGTAGATCACAATAGCAATGTTTTCAGCCGTCGGGTTGAGTGTTCGAAATTCTTCCACATCAAGGTTTAAGTTTTTGTGATCGAATTTCTCCAGCACTTTTTCGGCAATGAGGTCAGAAAGCTTTTTGATGTCCATGACATAGCCCGTTTCTGCATCCACTTCACCGATTACCTTTGCCTCCAATTCATAGTTGTGGCCATGAAAATTGGGCAGGCTGCATTTGCCAAAGGTTGACGTATTCTGCTCATCGCTCCAGTCCTTGCGGAACAGGCGATGTGCAGCATTAAAATGTTCGCGGCGCACAACGGCTACTTTCTGCTTCATATTGTTCGGGTTAACCAACAAAGGACAAAGGTAAAGGTTGCAAACAGAGCAGAAATCCGAATTTTGCGCCATGCAGATTTTGCTTTGTGCGGCCACGGAAATGGAAATTGCTCCCACTATCCAGGCCCTTTCGTTACACGAAAACCGGACCGTAAATCTTCTCATCACAGGCGTTGGCCTCGTGGCCGCCACCTATGCACTGACCAAAGAGGCCGTGCAAAATCGCCCCGACCTGATTATCCAGGCCGGTGTTGCCGGCACGCTGCAGCCGCAAGATTCGCTTGGTAGTGTTGTGGTAGTCGGAAGCGAATGCCTGGGCGATTTGGGTGTAAAGGAAGCCAGTGGTTTTCGATCGCTTTTCGACCTGCACTTGCTTGGCACGAACACACCACCCTGGAACGAAACACGGCTGACAAATGATGTGGAGCGATTGCGGGCAACCGGCCTGCCTATCGTCAGTGGCGTCACCGTCAATGAAATTTCGACAGACGAAGCCACCGTCCGGTATTACCGCGATCAACTCAATGCGCAGGTAGAGAGCATGGAAGGTGCGGCCCTGCATTATGTGGGCCTGCTGGAAAAAATTCCTTTCCTCCAGATCCGCTCCCTGTCTAATTTTATCGGCGAGAGAGACAAAAGCAAATGGAAGATGAAAGAAGCCATTGCCAGTCTTAACCGTGAAGTGCAAAAAATCCTTACGAAACTGAAAGCATCATGAAACTTACCATCGGTTTTTCGCCTTGTCCAAACGATACATTTATTTTTGATGCCCTTGTCAATGGCCTGATTGATACGGAAGGATTGGTTTTCGAACCCAAGCTGGAAGATATTCAAACCCTCAACGCAGGCGCTGCAAAAGCAAAGCTTGACATCACGAAACTCAGCTTTCCTGCCTTTTTTCCTCAGGCCGCGCAGTATGCTATGCTCAATTCCGGCGCTGCCCTTGGCAAAGGTGTCGGCCCGCTGCTGGTTGCAAAAAAAATGGTGGATGTCGGCGATATTGGTCGTTGCAAAATTGCCATTCCGGGAGAGTTGACAACCGCGAATTTTTTACTGCACTATGCCTTTCCGTTTGTAAAAAATACCGAGCCCCTGCTTTTCTCTTCCATCGAGGATGCCGTGTGCGATGGCGAGGTAGAACTGGGCGTGATTATCCACGAAAACAGGTTCACCTACCAGCAAAAAGGATTGCACAAAATCTGCGATCTTGGTGAGATCTGGGAACAGCGTGAGAACGCTCCCATTCCGCTTGCGGGGATCACCATTAAACGAAGCCTGCCCGATGAAATAAAACGCAAAGTGGAAAGGCTGATTCAAAAAAGCGTGCAATACAGTTTGGATCGCTACCCGAAACTTTCCGCCTACATCACCAGCCATGCACAGGCCATGGAGGAAGATGTGATGCGCAAGCATATTCAACTTTACGTGAACGAGTATTCTGTCAACCTTGGCCCCAACGGCAAGGCGGCTATCCAGGCGTTCTTTGATGTTTACACAAAAATGCACGGACAATCCGGAAAAGCGGAGGACCTTTTTCTATCTTAAGCTATGCGGCTTTGCTTTTGCAATGCTTTTTTGTATGCCCTGATGCAACGCTCCTTTGCAGATGCATGATCAACCATCGGCTCTGCGTAGGTTGCCGTATCAAACTCCGGCACCCACCTGCGAATATAAATTCCCTGCGGATCAAATTTCTTTGCCTGCAGTGACGGATTGAAAACACGGAAATAGGGTGCGGAATCGCAGCCGCAGCCGGCCACCCACTGCCAGTTGCCGTTGTTTGAAGAAAGTTCAAAATCGAGGAGCTTTCTGGCAAACCAGGCTTCGCCCCAACGCCAGTCGATGAGTAAATCTTTTACCAGAAAGCTGCCTGCGATCATCCGCACACGGTTGTGCATAAAGCCTGTTTCATTGAGCTCCCGCATGCCGGCATCAACGATCGGGAAACCAGTTTCCCCCTTGCACCACTGCGCAAATTCCTGTTCGTTGTTGCGCCAGGCGATCGCATCATATTCTTTTTTGCAGGCCTCGTTCACAACCCTGGGATGGTGCCAGAGTACCTGCATAAAAAACTCCCGCCAGATCAGTTCATTTAAAAATACTTCGTTTAACAGCAAGGCCTTCTCTACCAGTTTACGAACGCTTACCGTACCAAACCGCAGGTGAACCCCCATTCGTGTTGTACCCTTAACAGATGGCGTATCCCTTGTTTGATCGTAGTGAATGATTTTTGTTTCATCGATGCGGGACAATGGGGGAATGGCGGGATTGAAAACGAAACCCAACGATTCAAGTGCAGGAATTTGCAAGGGATCCTGGCAGTAATAATGCTGCAGGAGTCGCTCCGAAAAAAAGTGCTGAACCGGCTTTTGTTGCAGGAGCGCCTTCCACTTTTTGGCATAGGGCGTAAAGACCATGTAGTTGCTTCCGTCCTCTTTTACCACTTCGTCTTTTTCAAAAATCACCTGGTCTTTATACGAGTAAAAAGGAATATTTTTTTTCGCCAGGAACATCCTATTCGTCTCATCGCGTTGCCGTGCAGAAGGCTCATAATCCTGGTTAGTATAAACGGCCTGCACATCATACTCCCTGACCACAGTTAAAAAAATATCTTCGACGTTTCCATAGCGAACATCCAGTGTGCTGCCGACAGCGGCCAGTTGTTGCTGCAGGTGTTGCAAAGCAGAATAAATAAAGCTTACCCGTTTATCATCATTGTCTTCGAGTTGCAGGAGAATGGTCTTATCAAAAATGAAAAGCGGTACAACAGGCAAGCCCGATCGAAGGGCAGCATAAAGACCGGCATTGTCGGAAAGTCGCAAATCACGCCGGAACCAAAAGAGAACAACTTTCTGCATGATGTGTGTTAACAAAGACCGCGAAAAATGGTTGCCTTTACAGCAGTAAAAAGCTGTCGGGTTTGGGCAAAACCATATTCGGAATCCTTGTAGCGGGCTACCCAACGAATGATCTGGATCGCGTTGGTCAAAAAAACTTCGCCGGCAGCAATGACCTGTTCTTCCGTCACTTCATCCTGGTGCAAACGAAAACCCATTTTTTTTGCTTCATCGATGACAACCCGGCGCATGACGCCGTTAACACACCCCTGGTGTAAAGCGGGAGTATAGATGATTTCATCCTTGATCAGGAAAAGATTGGCTTTGGATGAATCACACAGGTGGTTTTGTGCATTAATGACCAAAGCATCATCTGCGCCACGTTCCGTTGCGTGACGCTGGGCCATAACGTAAGGCAAAAAATTAGCAGACTTTAAATTGGCAAACGCATCCATGCTCTTGCGGGCATACGGAAACAGCACGAGGTTCAATCCCTCTTCGCTCCACTCGCTTACATGATCATCCAGCGGAAGGGCTTCAATAGAATAGCCAGCGGCATTTTCTTCGGTACGGTAAACTGCAAGGCGGACACGGGCATGATGCGAACAGTCGTTTTGCCGGCAAAGTTCAAGTACCTGTGCAACCATCGTGTCGCGATGAAGGGCTACGTTTGTACCGATCTGCAAAATTCGCAGGCTTGTCAACAATCGTTCAAAATGCAGATTTTCCAACAACAGTTTGCCACGAAAAACTTTCATGGTTTCAAACACACCATCGCCCCATTTGTAGCTGCGGTTGTGAACCGGAAGCAAGGGTGCTTCTGCAGGGAAAAAATCTCCGTTCAGGCATACATTCATGCCTCAAAGTTGAACGAAAAAAGCCAACGGTGAGGTTGGCTTTTGCAGAACGATTTTTAAAAGATCACTCCTGTTCAACAATGCCCGCTTTTACAGCGTACATAATCAGGCCGGCCAGGGATTTTGCGCCGGTTTTAGTTTTCAGTTTGTCACGAATAGCTTCGACTGTGCGGGGGCTCAGGTCTACTGCAACAGCAATTTCACGGGTGCTTTTTTCTTCGCACATTAACTTCAGGATTGTTACTTCCTTGTCATTGAGCGCCACATCGGGAACCTCCTGCTCTACCGGGCGTTTCATCCGCAATCCATTCAGCAGGGCCTTGTTGGTAAGGTCGTTGAAGTAGAACTCCTGCTCAAAACAGGTTCGGATCGCCTGGTAAATCATTTCCGAATCAGAGTCTTTGGTAAGGTAAGAATTGGCACCGATCTCCATCATGCGAGTAATCACCGAATGATCATTGTGCATCGAAAGCATAATGACTTTAATATCGGGATAAAGTTTCTTGACCTCAGGAAGAGTTGTCAGGCCATCCATGATCGGCATTTGAATGTCCAGGAGCACCACATCCGGCGCAATATGCTTCAGCAGGTTCAGCAATTGCATGCCATTTTCCGCTTCTGCCACCATTTGTATGTCTTTGCGGCTGGCCAGGGCCGTTTTCACACCGGCACGGAAAAGAGCATGATCGTCCGCAATCGCAACTTTAATAACGTTAGTTTCTGGATTTTTCATTGAATAAAGGTTGGTAGTTGTACGTTAAAACAGGGCTGCAAATTGCAGAAAAACTTCCGAACGGGAAACAGTACTAGTACGGAATTTCACTTCACATAAAATACGGACTCACTGGATCGTCTTTCCACGAATAATAAATGTTGTTTTTACGATAAAAGGTGCAAAAATACGGTACTGAAGGCTTTTGCAAGCGTAGATCTAGAGTGTTTTGACTTTCAATTAGCAAATAACCGGGCGGTGCCTTGGAAAGTAAAACAGTTATCCCTGGCCGCAGGTAATGTAATTTCTAAAAATGCGGGTGTACTGGAATGGCCTTTGCCTGCGCAGGAGGAAATGCGGTAACTGCTATTTTAGTCCAACAATCATGCAGGGCGTAAGAACCAAAAAGGGAATGAGACGCATGCTATGATTAAAAATCGAAGTGAAGAGATGACAGATCAATCCACGAGGTTGTTTTTAACGGCGAAAAATACAAGCCCCGCCGTATTCTTGCTACCAAACCGCTCCATCAGCCGGTCTTTAATGGCCTCCACCGTACGCGGGCTGATGTCCATTTTCTGTGCGATTTCCTGGGCCGTAAATTCCATACAAATAAAGCGAAGCACTTCGCGTTCTTTGTCGCTGATCGTGATTTCGCTGTTCAACGAGGGAATTGTCTTTTGCTTTGCATGCGCTTTTTTGATCAGAATACGGTTGACAAAGTTGTTCAGGTAGTAACCTTTCTCAAACACGTCCATGATCGCCTTGCGGATTTCCTGCGGCTCTGCGTTTTTCAGCAGGTAACCATTGGCTCCGTTTTCCATCAGGTGTGATACAAATCGCTCGTCTTCGTACATGCTCAGCACAAGAACAAAAATGTTGGGAAATTGCTTGCTGACGATTTTCGTCGTTTCGATCCCATCCTTTTGGGGCATGCGCAAATCCATCAGGATTACATCTGGCTGTGCCTCGGGAAGACCAGCCAGCAGTTCGTCGCCGTTCTCGGCTTCCAGTACAAATTTGATATTGTTATACGGACGAAGGGAAAGAATGACACCCTTGCGAAAGATCTTGTGGTCATCGGCAATTGCCACTTTAATCACATTCATCAGAAATCAGATTTCACTTAAAATTACGAATGATAAAGCATCTCTTCGGGCACTTCTTCCTTGGGCACTTCGATGGTAATCTTATAATAGGTCTGCGAACTGTCTTTTTCAAAATTGATACGGCCATGCACCACTTTCAAACGGCTGCTGATGTTTTTCAACCCCAGGCCGGTTTTGCTTTTATTCAATTTTTCAAAATCGCTTTGCACAAGGCCGCGGCCATCGTGATGGATGCGAATGTAACAATTGTCGCCCTGATTGTTCTGCGTTAAGTGAATAAAACTGGAGCTGCTGTGTTTTAAAATATTATTGACAAGTTCCTGCACGACACGAAACAGAATGAGTTCTTTGTCGGCCTTCAGGCGGTCTTTGTAATCGTGAAAACGGCTGCTGGCATTAATGGCACCGGAACCGCCGATCTTTTGAAACAAATCATTCACCGCCGACTCGAGGCCAAAATTCTTGAGCGTTGGCGGCATGAGGCTGTGGCTGATATTGCGGATCAATTGGATGGTGTCGTCCAGAATCTGGCGTGCCTGGAAAATGGATTGTAACTGCGTGGCCTTGTCCAGGTTCACGAGGTTTTCGCTCAGGTAGAGGCGGGCCGTTGCCAGCAATGGTCCGGCGTCGTCGTGCAGGTCGGCAGCCAATCGTTGCCGTTCTTCTTCCTGCAAACGGATTGAGGCATTCAGCAAAATCTTTTGCTGCTTTTTCTCCATGTCCTGCAACCGCAGTTGAAAGCGGATCACCTTCCGCTGGTGAAAAATGATGAACAAGATCAACCCGATGGTGAGGACAAGCATCCCTAAAGTTCCCAGAAAAAGAACCATCGAAATTCCGGAGGTTGGCGTTTGCAGAAGGAACATCGGACGGGTTAATTTAAATAGGTGAGTTCAAAGTCTGTTACCAGTGTATTGTTACGCGGCGGCTTTGAATTATAGACAATCGCAATCGCAAAAAACAGGGTTCGCAAAATGGAAAAAAAGTTGGTCACGACCCAATACTTCCTGACTTCGGCAGGACTTAAATAATTACAGAAAATATAAATAAAGAACGATCCCGCCAGGTACAACACGATGCCAAGCACAATCCAAAACTGGTAGGTGTTGTAGATAAACAGCGTCGTGGTATCCTTGGTCCGTTCGTAAAGAAAGTAAAACGAGAATGCCAGGAGGAGTATCGTTTCCACCCCAATCGGAATTGAATCCATCATGACCTGGTTGGTTGGGATGGAACTGGTATCAGTCGCCATTTTGGCATAAATCGTAAAGCCAATATAACATACCGTGAAAACGAGGCAACAAAGACGCAAAAGCTTTTTGGAAGTTTGACTCTTGAGCTGAGTGTAAAGAAAGCTGCAGAAGAACAAGCATTCAATCAATGTGAATGAATCGTAAAGCAAAGGAAGCTTTCTCCAATACAATAATAAAAAGTTGATCAAAAAAATTATCGTCGAGTAGGCGACAATCAACCGGATCCCTGTTTCTGCTTTTGATTTTCTTAAAAAAATCAGGAATACGAGGAGAGGAACTAATTCAAGGTAGATATCGAGGGCAACAATGATCAAAATAAAAAAGGGTTTTCTATAGTTTTGGTTTTAGGCCAAATATAGAAAACCTTTTGACAAAATGAAATTTTGCTTTCTTTAATTAATTTTGCTCCCACCAAATTGGTTCGTCGCCAACGGGAGGAACAGATCTCATGATTTTTTTAGTCGGTACCATATCAGTAAGTTTTTGTACCTCAAATATTGGCCTCAAATCTTTCTCAACCAAGTGCTTCAGGCTCAGTATAAATTGTAATTTTTCATCATAATACACTATTCATCAGCGTTTGTACTCAGCAAAAAAGTAGGCTTACGTACAAAATCAGGTATTTCTGCGCATTCATGATCGTAATTTTACTGTCCATTTTTCACCCCAAAACAGATTCATACGGCGACAAAACCAGCCCTTTCCAGTCCGCTGAAACGCAGTCCAGGCCTACATTTCAGCGCTTCGGCCACCACTAAGAAGAAACACTTAACAAGGATGGGTACAAACAATTAGCCGGTGCAATCCCCCCAAATGCGCACCTACTTTCCCCCAATTGCCAAAGGGGAATAACCCTTCGTACAAACGCATTTTTACGATTCCGGAAAACGTAGTTCCACCTTTGAATGCGTCACAGCTCCGTGAAAAAATTTCTTAAGATGTCATGGAGTGGGAGACGAAAAAACAATTAGATTTGTCGCCGACTGCGAACAGCTCATTAAACCAATTTCCATGAATACCCAGCAAATCAAAGTGGCCATCGCCGATGATCATAAAATCTTTCGTGACGGCATAAAAATGGCACTCACCGGCCGCGATCACATCAAATTTTTGTGGGAAGCAGAAGACGGTAAAGACCTGATGCACAAAATTCAGCTCAAACAACCCGACGTGTTGTTGATGGATCTGCGCATGCCCGAACTGGATGGCATGAATGCCATTGGTTTGATCCGCAAAGAATATGAAGAAGTGAAGATCGTTGTGCTGACAATGTATGACGACCAGGAGATGATCACGAAGATGATGGAAATGGGCGCCAATGCCTATCTCACAAAAACTTCAGATCCGGATGAGATATACCAGGCCATCCTTACCTGCATGAACGATGACTTTTACTTCAATGATCTCGTAAACAAAGCGGTGTTGATGCGGTTGCAACATAAAAAGAATGTTCGCCAGTATTACCCCGCGCCTGTGAAGTTTTCGGAAAAAGAACTGCGTATTTTGAAAAGCATCGCAGAAGACAAAACCACCGAGGAAATTTCGAAGGATGTTTTCTTAAGTCCGCGAACCATTGAGACCATCCGGCAGAACATGAAGCAAAAGGTTGGTGCCAAAACCATCGCCGGCCTCGTGATGTATGCCATGCGAAACCGTTTAATCGAGTAAGATTTGCAAACGAAAAGCAACAACATTAACGATACGTTTTTCCAGAGCGCCTATAAAGAAATCTGGCGCAAACTGATTCCGCCTGGTCTTTCGGAAGCTGAGTGTTCGTTTGTTGAAGACGAAGCCTCCTTGCAGAAAGGCGACAACGTTCTTGACCTGCTTTGTGGTTATGGACGCCATGCACTTGAACTGGGAAGACGGGGCTATACCGTAACGGCAATTGACAATTTACAAGAGTACGTAGCGGAAATCGAAACAACTGCAATTGCTGAAAACCTGGCAGTGACAGCCATTGCGGCCAGTGCAATGCAAGTGCCACTGAGCGGCTCCTATAAAGTTGCTCTGTGTATGGGGAACAGCTTTGCTTTTTTTGGCCGGGAAGATGCCCTCTCCCTGTTGGAAAAAATTGCGGCTCATTTGACACCTGACGGCATTTTTATTATCAACACCTGGATGATCGCAGAAATTGCCATCCGGCATTTTCGTGAACACGAATGGTACAAGATCGACGAATACAAATATCTTCTTGAATACAAATATCACTTCAATCCAGGCCGCATCGAATCTGAGCATACCCTTCTTGCCCCTGATGGAACGGTCGAAGTTATTCGTGGCGTGGATTATGTTTTCACGCTCGACGAACTAAGTTTTCTTTTTGACCAGGCAGGCCTGCGTTTGCGGTCCGTTTACAGTACGCCGAAGAAACGTCCGTTCAGGATGGGCGATAACAAAGCCTACATTGTTGTCGAAAAGAAAAACTAAACATCGATAATTGCACGGCCTATTTCTTCGAAGATTAGCGGTTAGCGCTGTAACGGAGCGCTTCGCTGGCTTTGCGCCGGCGATACCTTTTTTTGCAGGCTATCCAAAATTTCCTTTAGCAGATCGGGACGCCCCTGGTAAAACCTCAGGCTTTTTTGAAAGTCTTCCTTTTTCACGGCATGAAGCTGGAAAATCGTATCGTAGAAGGAAGCTCTTTTCGAAAATTCCCGATATGTAGAATCGTTTGCCAGGAGAAAGTCCGTCATTTCATCGGCCCTGATCACATCGTACAAGACCGCTCCCATTTTTTCCTTCGGCATAATTTCTTCGGGTACCGAAGACGTGCAGGCGGTGGCTGCAAAAACGATGGCGAGTAAAAAAAGATAACGCATTTATTTCAATTCCTTGTAAGCATTGACATTGGTCAGGTCAAGGCGGGTGAGAATATTGCGAGCCTGTGTTTTCATATCCGGATCGGCTTTGCTGAATATCCTGACAAGTTCACTGCTCTTTCCCTGGAAGAAAAACTGGATGGCCATGGCGCCCGGGTTTTCCTGGCCGACCGTATTCAGGTAGTTTAATGCGTTAAGCACACCAATCCGGGCTTCTTTTTCCTTTTCGGCAAACTGATCCAACCCGCTGCGGTAATAGGCATAAACCGCATCATGCATCAGAGCAAAACGGTTGTCGACAAAACCCTCAACCAGTTTGTAGCGGTTTCGCAACCCATCGAATGGCTTCCATCCGCTGATCTGCTGTCCTTCCGGTGCATTATTCGCGATGTTTTGCGCTTTTAAAAAATACGGGTCGCCTCCCCGCAGTGAAAAGGATGCATAGTCCATACCCAGGATCATGTTGACATAAAAGGCAAGAACAGCAGGCAGGTTGGCTGTCACCGGGTCATTGCCCTGCACACGATTTTCATTGAATTCGACCGGCTGAAATTCGATGTACTTAAATGTAACCTCGTTGTCCTGGAAATTAATCAGCGGCGACTCATAGGTCGTATTGTATGCCGGTCTTGCCGACTGAACGGTCAGCGTAGCCTTATAAAGATTGTTTCCGAGTTCCTGGTCTATATTGAGTAAGAAGCTGCAGCGGATTTTTTCCTGTGGCTGAAAGGCATCGCCGGTCCACTTGCGGTTATTCACAAAATTTGTGAGGGCCGTTTGCAATGTTTGAAAGGTTTTTTTATCAACCTTATTGCTCACGCGGTTGGCCATTACAGTCACTTTAGCCTGCAACTCCTGTGCTGTTGCCTTTTGCATCGTAACGAGCAGCGCGACGGCGATGATCCATTTCATTTTACTAATTCGGTTATAGTGTCAACAATATCTTTTGCCAAAGCAGTTTTGGACTTTAATGGCAAATTCTTTTCTTCCCCGTTTCGAAAATAGAGGGTTGCCTTATTGGTATCATGTCCAAAACCGGCACCCTCATCCTGTAGTGAATTCAAAACGATCAGGTCGGCATTTTTTTCCCGAAGCTTTTTTAATGCTCCTTCTCTCTCGTTGTCAGTTTCAAGAGCGAAACCCACCAGCAACTGGCCGTCGCGTTTTTGCTTTCCCAAGGAACCCAAAATGTCCTGGGTTCGTTTCAGTGTAAGGGTGAGCTCGCCGCTATTCTTCTTAATTTTTTTATCGGCCACTTCGACTGGCGTATAGTCTGCAACAGCCGCCGCCATCACGGCAATATCGTAATCCACTCCTGTACAGGCTGCGTACATCTCTGCAGCACTTGTCACCGAAATGCGCCGAAGACCTTTGGCTTGAAGAGAAATTGGTCCGGTAACCAGGGTTACAGAGGCGCCCCGTTTCACCAACTCTTCGGCGATAGCAATACCCATTTTGCCTGAGGAATGGTTGCCGATAAAACGTACGGGATCGATAGCTTCGTATGTAGGTCCGGCTGTAACCAAGGCTTTTTTCCCAGATAAACTGTTTTGCCTGGCAAAAAAAGCATCCAGCCAGGAAACGATCTCTTCCGGTTCAGCCATCCGGCCATCCCCGATCAATCCACTGGCCAATTCGCCGTGTTTTACCGGGATTATTGAACATCCGTCGCTTTCAACCGCGGCCAGGTTTCTTTTGGTTGTGGGATGGTGCCACATATCTTCATCCATTGCGGGAGCAACAACCACCGGACAAGTTGCGGACAGATAGGTGGCCAGGAGTAGATTGTCGCAAGAGCCATGGGCCATTTTGCTTAGCGTGTTACAGCTCAAAGGAGCCAGTAAAAAGAGGTCGGCCCAACGTCCCAGGTGTACATGATTAGCCCAGGTTGCTTCGTCAAATAAATTTACGAGCACATCATTTTTTGAAACGGTCGCAAGCGTTAGCCGGGAAACAAAGTCTTCCGCGGCAGGGGTCATGATCACCTTTACTTCAGCACCGGCTTTAACCAGTTGCCTGACCAACAACGGTGTTTTATACGCAGCAATGCTTCCTGTAATACCTATCAATATTTTTTTCCCCGCAGACATGGCTCAAAGCTAAGTGACAAAGGTGTAAAAAGAAATAACCGGTTCATTATGAATTAAGATATGCAGGAGTACCTCCGTTTCCGCCAATCCGGAACATCCAGCTTAGCTGACAAAACAAAAGCGACCCGTTAAGAGTCGCTTTCCAAATGATTTACGGCTGGTATCAATGAAACAGATCAGTTTCTTCGTTTTTACGGAAGTAAACCTTTCCCTCCATGAATTCTGATGTAGCAAGAATAGCCGGATTTGGCATTTTTTCGTAAGCCCGGGAAATTTCTATTTGCTCCTTGTTCTCATGAATTTCTTCTAATGAATCCGTATGGCTGGCAAACTCGTCGAGTTTATTGTGCAGTTCTTCCTTCAATGCAATGTTGATCTGGTTAGACCGCTTTGCAATGACGGCGATTGATTCATAGACATTCCCCGTCTTACTCTTGAGTTCATTTATATCACGGGTTTCAATATTGTTGGCAATGTTCGTATTAAGTTGTCGTCTTAACAGGCTCATTCGAGTATATTTTTAAATTGTTTTGCGATTTGCTGACAAAATCCTGGACTTCCTTGCTTAAAGGACTGTCTGGAAAACGGTCCATAAAGTCTGCAGCCTCTTCAATTACTTTTTCGAAACGCTCGGCTTTTTTTTCCTCCACGCTCATTTCAGCGAAGCGAAAGTAAGATTTTATTGCCATTAATTTGTATTCAGCACCGGCTTGGCTTTCCGCATAGTCGTTCAGCAGCGTGTTAAAAGCAACCGCCGCTGCACGGAACTGTCCAATGTCATAATACAATTGTGCGGCCTTGCGGTCCTTGGTTTCCAGTTTCAGGCGCAACTGGTCAATGATCTCGGTCGCTTCCTTGTTTTTAGCCGAACCGGGATGCGTGTTGATGAACGTCTGCATCATTCCAATGGCTTTGCGGGTCGATGTCTGGTCCAGCGCTGCCTTGGGTGATTGTTTATAGAAGGTATAGGCCCGCATAAAATCGATCTCTTCTGCCCGCGGACTTGTTGAGAAAACCTCCAGGTAGCCTTTAAACAGGTTTTCTGCATTCAGATAATCTTTTTGATAATAAGCTGTGTAGGCGTATTTATAATAAATGTCTTCAAATTCGGGCTGCCCACGGAAAGCCGGCATAATGTCTTCGTAGATCTGCTGGGCAAAGCCATATTTTTTGTTGGCGAAATACTGTTCTGCCATCCGAAGTTTATAGTGCGGATCGGGATTTTTCAGCACTTTATTAATGGATTGACAGCCGGCCAGGAGAAAAAAACTAAAAAAAAGCGCAGCAGAAAACTTCATAAAATGGGCGAAATTATTCAATAGCGGCAAATATTCTTTAATTATCTGGAACGGAAGATTAGCCGCCGTTAAGATTTATCTAAAGTGAGGGCAAAAAAAATCCCGCCTCGTTGAAGCGGGATTTTTTTATCGAAAAGAATTCAAATTATTCAGCTCTCAGGTCAACTGTATTGCAATCGCCACCTTGCTGACCAAGCAGAACAGTGATACGATCGTTTGAGATACCTTCACTTTCTACCAGGTATTTGCGAACATTCTCGGCTCTTGCAGAACCAGAAGATTGTTTTGCTTTGCTTTCTGTGCAA
This sequence comes from Flavisolibacter nicotianae, assembly GCF_003628535.1. GTDB lineage: Bacteria > Bacteroidota > Bacteroidia > Chitinophagales > Chitinophagaceae > Flavisolibacter > Flavisolibacter nicotianae. The sequence goes on along the minus strand of NZ_RBCI01000003.1, from coordinate 67,340 downwards.
TAACCAACGATAGAGATGCGGCAGTTCGGGTTGTTGCGCAGGTTAGCAGCGACACCGGCCAACAGGCTCTTTTGTTCTGTAGTCAGTTTAGAAGCGCTGCCTTTGAACGCAATGCTTGGCATAGAACCCAAAGCCGTTGCGCAATCTCCTGCACGAACCATACCCTGGAAGCAAGTAGAGTCAGGGCAAGGACACTTACCAACACCATCGGCGTCAACTGGCTGACAGTAGGTAGGTGTAACTTTTTCTTTATCGCGGCAATCAGGAACACCGTCACCGTCTGAATCGAGGCTCACACCATGAGAGTCAACAGGGCAACCGGCAGGTGTAACTTCCTGGTCAAACTGGTCAGTAATGCCATCACCATCGGTATCAGGCAGAACTGGTTTTGGCAGGATCATCAGGCGAGGCTTACGAATTTCCTGATAAGCATAATCCAGCGGGTTCAACCACCACAGCGGTTCAACAGCTTTTGCTCCCAGGTTGATGTTCAGACCTACTGTAGCGTAGTTGTAAGCATCGTAGTCACCAGTCAACACAGGTTGACCAAATACCTGTTCAGCCCATTTGTGGCCATCGATCAGGTCTGTTCTGGTGATTGTGAAACGGTCTTCGATCGCCAAATTCAAACGTCTGTTCAAACGGAAAGCGATACCAGCACCAACGTGACCAACGGGGATCAGCGTGTTGCCACCCAGCTTCGGACGACGGGGACCGTCATTTTCAGCCTGTGTCTCATAAGAGTCATCCATCAGTGATTTCAACTGATCTCTTACGTTCTTTCTGTTTTTATAGTCGTTATAGCCAGAAATACCGCTGAAGTTGTACGGAGTTGTTCCGTTCAGGGCATTGACTTTGGTGTCGTAAGTAGCCGCGCCGATACCCAACAATGCGTACACGTTGAAACCGGATTGCGCTTTATGAAAACGAACATTGTTCAATGTGATGATACCTTCCAGTGAAAGGTCCTGCACATTTGTTTTGTAGTTCTCGAAAATCCTTGCCTGTTGCGGGTTTGTTGGTCTGTAACCGGCATTCCACCAGGCCGTGTTATTATAATAGTTAGAAGTGGCATTCCAGTTCAAACCTTTACCAATACCATACATATACTCTAAACGCAGAGAGAAAACATAACCCAATGCCTTGCGGATGTGAGCGCCGAAACCAACACCAGGAAAACGGGCGGGGATATCACCCGCAACCATAAACGAACCAACTTTCAAACCCAACTCCCACATGCTCCGCGGCTTTGCCGGGAAGTTGTAGGTGCCCTGCATGAATTCAGTTTGCTGGGGCATACCACGGGAAGGAACTACAGAGGAATCAGCTACATCATAACCGGAACCGCTCGTCGTCGTCTGAGCAAAGCCGGTCGAGCCTAACAGGCACAACGCACCTGCTATAAAAGAGTACTTTTTGCTTACCATAACTATCAATTAAAATTTGAAAACAATGTCCTAATCAGTCGCAAAAATATAAATTGACTTAGAATTACCAAACTTTTAAATTTATTTTTGACCCGTTTGCCAAGTCATTATAATTTGCCAGCTCAAATCTGCAATTCTTGTACCATCAGAGGGGATTTGTCGTTTTGCTGCTGCAATTTTTCAATTACGAATGAAGCTACCCGTTAATTTAATAGAGGCCGAATTGACCCTGTTTGAAAAGAAGTTCAAGGATGCGGCCCGGAGCAACGTGTTCATGCTCGACAGAATCATGCGTTACGTGGTAAAACGAAAGGGCAAACAAATCCGGCCGATGTTCGTTTTTCTGGCGGCAAAGCTTTGCGGCAAGGTGAATGAAACTACCTACCGGGCAGCCTCATTGGTGGAACTGCTGCATACCGCCACCCTTGTGCACGACGATGTGGTGGACGACTCACCTGAACGTAGAGGTTTTTTCTCAGTTTATGCACTTTGGAAAAACAAAATCTCGGTCCTTGTGGGCGACTACCTTTTGGCCAAAGGCCTGTTGCTTTCGCTTGACAATGATGACTTTGAAATTCTCAAGCTGCTGTCGGACGCCGTTCGGAAAATGAGCGAAGGCGAATTGCTGCAAATGGAAAAATCGCGGTCGCTGAACCTGGACGAAGATGTGTACCTGGAGATTATCCGGAACAAAACGGCGTCATTGCTTGCTGCCGCCTGTGGCGCCGGGGCCTGGTCGGTGACCGGCGACAAAGAGATCACCCGGAAGATGCAGCTCTTCGGTGAAAAAGTAGGCATTGCTTTCCAGATTAAAGATGACCTTTTTGACTACACTTCGCAGGATATAGGCAAGCCTACCGGCAACGATATCAAGGAAAAAAAGCTAACGATGCCGCTCATCTATACCCTGAACAACACCGACAGGAAAAAACGCCGCGAGCTTATTTACATCATTAAGAACGAGAACACCCGCAAGGACAAAATTGCCTATATTGTAGATGAAGTGGTAAAAGCTGGCGGCATCGACTACACGGTGGAGCGAATGAAAGCCTATAAACAGGAAGCACTCAGCATCCTGCACAGCTTTCCGCCATCGGAAACAAGAGACGGATTTGAAGACCTCGTGAATTTTGTTACGGATCGTAAATATTAAACAATGGGTGAAAAGCGCTGGCGCATCAACGGATACGAAAAGGAACAAGCGACGGCTCTCTTCAGGGAGCTGAAGATTCACCCTGTCCTGTGTGCCATCCTTGTTCAGCGCGGCATTGAAACATATGACAAAGCCCGCCGGTTTTTCCGCCCGCAACTCGCCGACTTGCATGATCCCTTCCTGATGAAAGACATGCAAAAAGCGGTTGACCGTGTTCTGCAGGCGTTTGCAGCCGGTGAAAAGATCCTCGTTTTTGGTGATTATGACGTTGATGGAACGACAGCCGTATCGTGCATGTACCAGTTTCTGAAAAAACACCATGCGCAAACAGAATTTTACATTCCACACCGCTACCGTGAAGGGTATGGAGTCAGCAAACAGGGGATCGACTTCGCGTTTGAGAACAACTACACGTTGATTGTTTCGCTGGACTGTGGAATCAAGTCAGTTGAGCTGATCCGTTATGCGAAAAGCCTGGGAATTGACTTCATTGTGTGTGATCACCACCTGCCCGATGATGAATTACCTCCAGCTGTAGCTATTTTAAACCCCAAGCAGGTAGATTGTGCTTACCCTTACAAGGAACTTTGCGGGTGTGGCGTTGGCTTTAAGCTTATTATGGCTGTGTGCCGGGCGATGTACCTGCCCGATGAAATTGCTTTCACCTATCTTGACCTTGTGGCGACAGCCATTGCGGCTGATATTGTTCCCATTACCGGCGAAAACCGTGTGTTGGCTTATTACGGGTTGCAGAAAGCCAATCAAAATCCCAACTTCGGCATTAAAGCGCTCAGCTATCTAAGCAGTTTCCAAAAGCAATTCCACATCAACAACCTGGTATTCATTATTGCTCCCAGAGTGAATGCAGCCGGCCGCATGGACGAAGGCCGCAAAGCGGTACAAATGTTTATTGCCGATAGCTATGAAGAGGCTATGTTCTGGGCCGAACAGTTGAATGAAGACAATACCAGCCGAAAAGAAGCCGACAGCAGCATTACCGAAGAGGCCCTGGCGCTCATACAGAGCGATAACTCGCTGGCCAGCCGCAAAAGCACGGTGCTCTTTCAACCGCACTGGCATAAAGGCGTGGTTGGCATTGTTGCCTCCCGGCTGATTGACCATTTTTACCGGCCCACAATCGTCTTAACCCAAAGTGGTGACTACGTCGCCGGTTCGGCCCGCAGCGTCGCCGGCTTCAATGTGTACGAAGCCATTCACCAGTGTAAAGACCTGCTGCTGGGCTATGGTGGCCACTTTTATGCTGCCGGCATGACACTGAAAGCCGACAAAGTCGATGCCTTTTGCAAACGGTTTGAAGAAGTGGTCCAGGCCACCATCCATCCGGAACTGCTGATACCCGAGATCGTGATTGATGCGGAAATCCGGTTCAGCGACATCAAAAAATCCTTTTACGACATTCTCTGCCAAATGGAGCCGTTCGGCCCGGAAAACATGTCGCCCACATTTTGTGCACGGCAGGTTTACAATACGGGGTGGAGCAAAGTGGTAAAAGAAGCCCACCTGCGTTTCGTGCTTCGTCAGGATCATCATACTTTAACAGGCATTGGATTCAATATGGCGGAAAAAATGCCTTTGCTTCTGCACAATCAGCCCCTGGATATCGTTTTCAAGATCGAAGAGAATGAGTGGAACGGTGAAAAAAACCTGCAATTGAAGGTGATGGATGTGCGTTTAAGCGAAAGAAACTAAGCCAGCAACTGCTCGCAGCTTTCGCAAACCTTCCGGTCACCTCCTATAAATTTGTTCTTCCCTACACACCAACGTTTTTTCTTATCAATAGTCTTTCCCCGGGTGGGCAACCCTGTAGAACCCTTTCTCTCATTGTTAATAATTAATTGATGATGATCGCATTGCCGGTATGGTTGCCAGATTACATTTGTTAGATAAACCCTTTTGAATATGCGAAAATTGTACTCGCTTCTGGCAACGCTTGTCGTTGCACTGACCTCTTTTGGTCAAACCTCGGTTCCCATCTCACTGACCAGTGGGACGTACTCCCAGGATTTTAATTCGCTGGCAGTTTCGGGCACCTCCGGCATAACACCTGCCGGCTGGGGCTTTCTGGAAAGCGGCACCAATACCAACACTTTCTATACGGCCGGTACCGGCTCCGGCAATGCCGGTGACACCTACAGCTTTGGGGCCGCCGGTAGTCCGGAGCGGGCCTTTGGCGGCTTGCTTTCCGGCTCCCTGACCCCTACAGTTGGTGCTGCTTTCGTGAACAAAACGGGTGCGACGCTTACCACCTTCACAATCAGTTTCACCGGTGAACAATGGCGTCTTGGCGCCACCGGCCGGACTGACAGGCTCGACTTCCAGTACAGTACGGACGCAACCAGCCTATCCACAGGAACCTGGATCAATAAGGACGAACTTGATTTTTCCGCACCGGTCAGTGCCGGGACGGTAGGTGCCAAAGATGGCAACGACCCCGCCTTTCGCTCAAGTGTTTCTTTTACCCTGACAGGCTTCTCTATCCCCGCAGACGCTACGTTTTTTATCCGCTGGACTGATTTTAATGCTTCCGGTGCAGACGACGGCCTCGCCATCGACGACTTCTCGCTTTCACTGGGAAATAACAACGCCGATGTCACTGCTCCTTCCCTTTTGACAACTATCCCCGTTATCGGCGCCACCGATGTTCCACTCGCAGCAACGGCAACACTGACGTTCGATGAAAACATCGCAAAAGGCAGCGGCAACATTTACGTCAAAAAAGCATCCGACAACAGCACTGTTCAAACTGTTTCCGTTGCATCTGCAGGTGTGACTGTCGGTGGTACAACAGCCACTTTTTCGCTGGCAAATCTCGCCACAAATACCACCTATTACATTCTCGTCGAAAATGGGGTATTCAAGGACCTTGCAAACAATTCGTTTCCTGGCATCAGCGATGCAACGACCTGGCGTTTTACGACAGGCAACACCCTGCTTTCCGCTGATTTTTCCACATGCAACGGGGCACTAAGCAATGGCTTTACACAGTTCAGCGAAAGCGGAGCAGTCGTTTGGGCCTGTACACCTTTCGGACGGGATCCACAGGCACCCACAGGCACAGCGCAAGCTCCCTATGGCGTGCAGATTAACGGCTTTTCCGGCGGCAGTAATGTACAGAACCGGGACTGGCTAATCTCGCCTGCATTTGATCTTACCGGCACAACCTTTCCGCTTCTCTCTTTCTGGAGCCGCACGGCCTTTAACGGCCTTCCGCTGCAGTTAAAAATTTCCACCGATTATCCCGGCACCGGCGATCCAAGAAATTATACGTGGGCAGATCTGAACGGCCGGTTTCCCCAGCAGGCTTCCAATAGCTGGACGCTTTCGTCCGGCATTAACCTGGCGGCATTCAAGCAAGCCAACGTGCACGTTGCATTCGTCTATACATCTACGGATGAGGATGGTGCCCGTTGGACAGTCGACGACATTAGCCTGGTCAATTCCGAAACACCGCCGCCGCCCAGCCTCACGGTCGGCACCGGCAACCTGCAGTTTGGCTATGTCGCCAATGGCAACACAGCCGATAAAACCTTCTCGTTTACAGGCAATGACCTGGTAGAAAACGTAACGGTCACAGCCAATGGCCCTTTTCTTCTCTCGAAAGACGGAAGCAGTTTTAGCCCGGCTGTTGAATTCACTGTAGCTGAAGCCAACAATGTATCCGCAACGGTTTATGTGCGGTTTACTCCAACCCAGGCCGACCAGAACTTTACCGGTTCAATCACGGTTAACACATCTAGCCAGCAACAGACGCTGACGCTGAGCGGAACCAGTATCGACCCGGCTACTACCCTCGAAGTTGTAAACTGGAACATGGAATGGTTTGGCAGTACAACGCTCGGCCCAACGAACGACAACCAGCAAGAACAAAATGCACAAACTGTCCTGAAAGGAATCGGTGCCGATATTTTTGGACTGGTTGAGGTCGTTGACGAAAGCCGCCTTGCCAGAGTGGTATCGAATATGCCTGGCTACAGCTATGTGATCGGGCAATACGGCTCGCATGTTAACCCGCCCGATCCTGCCGGTGGTCCATTATCGGAAGCACAAAAACTTGCTTTTGTATACAGGACAGACCTGTTCAGCAATGTCACAACCCGCCCCCTGATCAATAACCAGGACATCAGCAGCACTTCGTACAACAATTGGTCGAGCGGCCGATATCCCTTCCTGCTGACGGCCGACGTGACGCTGAATGGCGTTACCCGGAAAGTGAACTTTGTACTGGTTCATGCCAAAGCCAACACCTCACCGACAGCAACTTCGTATGCCCGCAGACAGGCAGCCGCAGCCGAATTGCACGATACCCTGAACACGTCTTTTGCCAATGCCAACGTGGTTGTTTTGGGCGATTTCAATGACGATCTCGACCAATCCATCACGGCCGGCTTTACCACCTCTTCGTATAATTCCTTTACAACAGACCCGGCACATTTCTTCTCTCCAACGCTTGCCCTGAGCCTTGCCGGGAAAAAATCGACTGTCAGCTACAACGACATGATCGACCACGTGATGCTAAGCAATGAAATGCAGGCCTACTACCTGCCGGGAACGGCGGCTGTATTGAGCGACGTGGCCAGCCAGATTTCCAGCTACGCTTCCACGACGTCCGATCACTTCCCGGTTTTTACACGCTACATGTTCTGCAAGCTGACCTGCCCGGCCGACATCACGGTCGCCAACGATCCGGACCATTGTGGCGCTGTTGTCAACTTTAGCGTTGGCACTACCATGACCTGCGGAACCGTAACGGCAACGCCTGCTTCGGGTTCCTATTTCCCGGTGGGAACAACAGTGGTGAATGTCACCAGCAGCAATGGCGAAATCTGTTCGTTCAAAGTCACGGTTAAAGACAGGCAATTGCCTGTGTTCGCCTGCCCGCCAAACATCGTTGCCAACCCCACATCGCTGGACGGTGCGGCTGTGCGATTTGAAGCTCCCCTCGTTACCGACAATTGCGAAAACTCGGTTATCCATCAAACCGGTGGCCTGCCCAGTGGCTCTGTCTTCCCCATTGGCACTACAACTAATACCTTCGAGGTTACCGATGCCAGTGGCAATAGCACCACCTGCAGCTTCACCGTTACGGTTCGCAACCCTTATTGCGACAACAATAAGGCCGACCGGAAGGTTTTTGTTTGCCACAATGGAAATACGATCTGTGTCAGCGTCCATTCCCTGGCTGCTTTCCTGAACAAAGGAGCCAAACTTGGCCAATGCGACTGGTACACTGCAACTGTAGCCGCACCGCGCAACAGCCCACAGGCTGTTGAAACCGGTGGCCAGCTAAAATTCCATGCCTACCCCAACCCAGTGGCGAAAACGGCCAGCCTGCAATACACGCTTCCCCAGGCAGCCAACGTCTCTATTAAAGTGTTTGATTTAATGGGACGGGAAGCCGCCCGGGTATTCACCGGCGACCGCGTGGCCGGCACGTATAGCATTCATTACAATACGGCTCCCCTAAAGCCGGGAGTCTATTACTGCCGCATTGTCGCCACCGCGCAAGGAAAGGAATACGTCCAGATCCAGAAACTGGTAAAAACTGAGTAAGCAGTTTTGCATCGTAATTCAAAAGGCGGCCGGAGGGCCGCCTTTTCTTTTTCCGCCAACTATTTGGCTACACCCTCATCCTACCCTAAGCAAGAAAATTCCCTCCATTTTTAACACCTTCCGCCCAAAAATCTTCCGTTCCTCCTTCCCATTTCCAGCCGCTTCCCCTACCTTTGCGCTCCCGCGAAAAGCACTGCCCTGTTAACGAGGCGTGTTTTACCGCGGAACACATTTAATTTTTTAACCAAAAAAACAGGGTAATGAACAATTACGAATTGATGGTGATTTTTACCCCGGTCCTGAGCGATGAAGAATTCAAAAACGCTCAGCGCAAATTTGCGACAATCGTTACCGATAACGGTGGACAGATGGTTGCCGAAAATGCATGGGGCCTGAAATCACTGGCGTACCCGATACAAAAAAAGACTACCGGTTTGTACTGGGTGTCTGAGTATCAGGCGTCATCCGACTTCAATGAGAAGCTGAAGATCCAGCTTCTGCGTGACGAGACCGTCCTGCGTCACATGGTCACAAAACTGGACAAGTACGCCGTTGAGTACAACAACAGAAAGCGCAGCGGCCAGCCAACCGGAAACGAAAAACTCGAGGAGGTAAACAATGGCTAAAGCAAATGAAATCAAATACCTGACGGCCATTAAGCAGGAAAAGCGCCCAAAGAAGTTTTGCCGTTTTAAAAAGTATGGCATCAAATACATCGACTATAAAGATGTAGAGTTCCTAAAAAAATTCCTGAACGAGCAAGGCAAGATGTTGCCCCGCCGCATTACCGGTAACTCACTGAAGTACCAGCGTAAAGTGTCTGATGCCATCAAAAAGGCCCGTCAAATGGCTTTGTTGCCCTACGTAACGGATCTTTTAAAATAATTTTTAACCTAACTCTTGCCGGTATGGCAAGACGGACAGTCGCGCCGCCGGCGTGATTGGCTAAAACAACGAATATGGATATCATTTTAATTCAAGACGTCGACAACCTGGGTGGTAAGAATGAGCTGGTGAAAGTTCGCAATGGCTATGCCCGCAACTTCCTGATCCCGCAAGGCCTGGCCGTTGAAGCCAATCCTTCAAACAAAAAGCAACTGGAAGAAAGACTGAAAGTGGCTCGTAAGAAAGAAGAGGCAATGCTGGCCCAGATCAACAATGTAATCAGCAAGCTGAAAGAAGCCCCGGTTCGCGTAGGTGCCAAAACCGGTACCAGCGGCAAGATCTTCGGAAGCATCACTTCCCTGCAGGTGAGCCGTGCAATCCGCGATCAAAAAGGCTACGACATCGATCGCAAGAAGATTACGATCAACGACGAAGTGAAAGAACTTGGAACGTACAAAGCAACCGTCGATTTTGGCAACGGACAGTCAGCCGAAGTTGATCTTGAAGTAGTTGCTGAATAAACGCCACATTTTTTCTTTTAAAAAGTCTATGCATTTGCATAGACTTTTTTTATTTTGTGCTCTAAGCGAACGACCGTGCTTCCTCTTGAAAAACTGCTGTTCCCCAAAAAAAAGCAGGAACAGTTTTTGAAACTTAGGTTCGCAACGACTGCAAATCTCCAATTCTTCTGAACCTGCCACTCCATCTATCTCTGTGAAAACGTGATCAAAAATTTCATCCCTAAATGTTTATTTATGAAGAAAATTTACACGTTTCTCAAAGTTTCTGCATTCTTGTTTTTGTTCGCTCCCGCAGTTCTCTCTTCCAATGTTGCAAAAGCGCAGTGTGGCGCCATTGTCGAAAATTTCAACAACACCGGTGGAAGTACAGGCGGATTTACGGGTAGCTTTTCCTATGCCGCCACCGGCACAGACGGTTATCTTCAACGAGACAAGGTTTTTCAAAATGGTTTTTACACGATTACGACTCCGACGTACAAACTGTCCAATGTAGCAACGACATTGCAGTACGGCGCCGTTTTTGGCGGCACGGAAAAAGTGCAGCTGACGATCAAGGTTACGTATGCGTCGACGTTGACCAACCAAATTGAGACCTACATCCTGCAAGACAAAGTTGTTCCTTCCTACGACCCGCAAACGCAGGAAACCAATGACGTTTGCTTTTCTACAGCGATCAGCAGCATCCCGGGATTTCCAACCGGGGGATTGTATCGGCTGCAGTTTGATGTGACAGCCCGCACAGGTACCGCTATGACAGGACAAACCATCACGTTTGACGATTTCCGTACCAACGGAACGTTCTCGCAAATCATCCTGCCGGTAACATTTGTCGGCTTTACAGCGACCAAAGTAAACAGCGCTGTACAACTCACCTGGAGAGTTGCCGGTGAGGAAAATGTTTCGCATTACGAAGTCGAGCGAAGCAGCGATGGCCGCAGCTTTGCCACCGTTGGCAGTGTATCAAAAACCGGAAGAGACGTGTACAACTACACCGACCTTACGGCCAGCGGTACAGTTTATTACCGGATCAAGAATGTCGACAACGACGGCCAATTTAAGTACAGCACTATTGCCCGCCTCGCAAACGGCCGCAGTGAGATTGTGCTCAAAGCCTTCCCGCAGCCGGTGCAAGGCCAGTTGACAGTGCAGCACCCGTCCATTTCCGGCAAAGCCCTTGTCAGCATCAGCACTGCTGATGGAAGAATGGTTCGGAACATTGTTCCTTCTGAAGGAAGCATGCAAACAACAGTGGACATGAGTGGCCTTCAAAAAGGCATGTACCTTATCCGCTTCGACAATGGAGATGGCAATGCCCAAACAATGAAAGTTCTGAAACAATAATTGTTTCACTTTGAAAAGCGGCCCTTTCGAAAAGAAAGGGCCGCTTTCTTTTGGAAATACGGATTTAAAATCTTTATATTCGTTATGTATTCTGTGCCTTTTCAGTTTTTCAGGCCCATCGAACACCGTTCATGTCACTTGTCAGCTGGATGCACTTTTTTGGTTTTTTAAACTTTTCACTAATGAACATTTATGTTGGAAACTTAAGTTGGGGCCTGAAAGAACAGGACTTAGCCGACTTATTCGCACCTTTCGGGGAAGTAGCGTCTGCGAAAATTGTGATGGACAAATTCACGAACCGCAGCAAGGGCTTCGGTTTTGTTGACATGCCGAACGACGAACAGGCACAAGCCGCCATTGCACAGTTGAATGGCAGCGAAGTGGATGGTCGCAACCTGGTTGTTAACGAATCCCGTCCCAAAGAAGGCGGCAGCGAAGGCGGCGGCGGCTTCAAGAAAAGAAGCTTCGGCGGCGGTGGCGGCGGCTTTAAAAAAGGCGGCGGCGGTTACGGCGGTGGCGGTAATCGTGGCGGCTATGGCGGCGGCGGCGGAAACCGTGGCGGCGGCGGCGGATACAGAGATAGTTATTAAACCTATTTATAGTCCCGAACAAGTTAAGAGGTTGCACTGCAGCCTCTTTTTTTTCCTGGAACCGGGATGTATGGAATTGCTGAAATAAAGAAAAAGCCGCTCTTTTCAGAACGGCTTTTTTATCAAGAGATTTCAATTAATCCTTTTCTCGCACCAACCCTAAACATCCCGGTTCGGGAATTAATGGTGGTGGTGCTGGTGTTCTTCGTTCATGTGAAGAAACTCTTCTTTTGAAATGGGCGTATCAACAGCATTCACCTGTGTTTCGGCCCAATCGAAAATCTTTTGCGTTTGGATGCGGTTATACGCATCTTCCACGTATTTCCGATCCTTCATCATGCGATCGATGTAGTCACGAACCCAATCCTGTTCTTCATCCATGGCAGCCATTCCCATATAACCCAACAGTTGTTGTTTGGCAAACTGGCGCACGTCCTCCTGCTGTACCTGGACATTGCCACGCTTCTGCAATTCATCCATAATGAGCGTCCACTTAAGCTGATTGATGAATGTCGGGAATTCCGCATCCACCTGTTCATCAGACTTGGGCTCCTGGCCTTCGGCGCCCTGCGTTTTCAGCCAGCGCTTCAGGAATGCTTCCGGGAAATCGATATGAGTATGATCGAGCAAAACATGATACAAGGTGTGCTGCAATTGGTTGCGGCTTTCCGCCTCCCACTGCTTTGCCAACTCTTCACGAACCTGGTTGCGGAATGCCTCTTCGGTTTTCACGTCCTGGTTGGGAAACAGTTGCGCAAAGAATTCCTCGTTCAACTCTCTAGGTTCCACCAGGCCAAGTTTGGTAATCTCCAGTTTGAAATGCTTGCCTGTAGCACTGTCAAGCCCCAGGTCCTGCAGGATCCACTCTTTTTCCTTTCCGTCGAAGGCCTCGTCCAGCGATACCTGGATGGTATCACCTTTTTTCTTCCCGATCAACGAAGGGCGGAAGCTTTCAGTAAAGTATTTGACGAGGACCGAATTGTCCTTCCGAATTCCACCTTCCACTTCGTTTCCGGCAGCATCGGTCTCGATGAATGTAACGTTTATAACCGTGTCGTCGCCTTCCACGCTTTCCGGTTCGGTCATGTTGCCATAACGGCTGCGAAGACGTTCTACTTCTTCGTTCACCATGTCATCCGTAATAGTGACCTTGTACCGCTTCAAATTCTCCTGTCCCAGTTCGGGCAGGCGCACTTCCGGCTTCATACCCACTTCCAGCGTAAAGGTATAAGCAGCCGGGCTGTTGACATCCAGCTGCTGCAGGTTCATGTCAACCGGCAGGGGCTGGGCAAAAATATCCAGCTTCTCCTGCTCCAGGTATTTCGAGACTTCTTTGTCAATGGTGCGCAGTACTTCGTCGGTAAAGAGCGAGGTACCATACATCTTTTTGATCAAACCGGCAGGAACCATGCCTTTACGGAAGCCGGGAATATTTGCTTTTTTGCTGTAATCTTTCAGTGATTTCTCAAACGAAGGAAGATAATCTTCTTTCTGAAGGGTGATGCTAAGCTGCTTGTGCAGCGGCGCCACTTCCGATTGTGTGATTGTTGCCATAAATTCTGATTGAACGATCGAATAATGAACTAAAGAACAAGGAATACCGACTGTCAAAGTGAAAGAAGAAGCGCCTGAAGGAAGTGATGAACCTTTACAATCCTTCTTACTTCTCCTGTTCCTTGTTCATCTGTTCTTCTGTTCGTTGGTGCGGGTGGAGGGACTCGAACCCCCAAGCCGTGAAGCACCAGATCCTAAGTCTGGCGTGTCTACCAATTTCACCACACCCGCAAAACTGTTTACGCTATGAACGTAAAATGGGTGGCAAAAGTAAAGGTTATTGCCGTACAAAAGGCTTTGGTTCGAAAAAAATTGCCCTGTTCGCGATTTTTTAAAAAATAATTTGTTTTATTTGACCTGCTAATCCAATACTGAGAATCATCGGGATAGAAAACGTCACCGGCTGTTTCCAGAATCCAAACCTTATGATCCGACCATTATTCATTCTGCTGCTTTCTGCCCTGGCAACGGCTGCTTCGGCACAAAACCCAGCCACTGTCATTTCCACTGCCAGGGATATCACAGTTCCCTGCACAACCACCTGTACAACGCTGACAGCAACTGTGCCCGACATCCGGCAAAGCGACGACTATATTGTGCAAACGATCCCGTACAATCCCTTTGCCTACGCCGCCGGCGGTAACGAACTTGTTCCACTTTATGCCGACGATATTTACAGCAGTGCCTTACCCCTGCCCTTTCCCGTCTGTTTTTACGGCGCAACTTATAACAGCCTGGTTGTTGGATCGAATGGCATTGTATCCTTCGATCTCACCAATGCCGGCAAGCGAAATAATTTCCGGCAAACCACCAGCCCGATCAGCACAACACCGGTTCCCATCCCGTATGCCGGCGGTACGCAAAATTCGCTAGCCTCCACCTACTATCCCAAGGCTTCCATTATGGGCGTCTTTCATGATATTTTCCCGGTCAATAATGGCTTACGGCGAATTGAATGGCGTATCGAAGGCCAGGCGCCGATGCGTCGCTTTATCGCCAGCTTCAAAGACGTTCCCATGTATAGTTGTACCAGCCTGATGGCAACCCACCAGTTGGTCATTTATGAAAGCACAGGCGTCGTGGAAGTGTATGTGCAGGACAAACCGGTTTGTTCAGCCTGGAACAGTGGGCTCGCCACACTCGGTATGCAGAATTTTGCCCGCAACAAAGCGGTTTTCCCAGCCGGTAAAAACGCCAGCCGCTGGGGCAGCATGGGCATGAACGAAGCCTACCGCTTTCTGCCTACAGCCGGAACATCGAAGTTTCAAAAGGCCGAGCTGCTGCTGCACGACAATGTCATTTCACTTGCCGACACGGTATCGGGTGCTCCCGGCGAACTAAATTTATCGTTTGCGAACGTCTGCCCAACAGATGACAGCACGCAGTACATTTTGCGTGTCACCTACCAGTCCTGCACCAGTCCTCAGGATGTCACGTTTGAAGACACGCTGACCGTCCGCAAAGAAAAGCTGGACCTGCGCCTCCAGGTGGAAGACCCAACCTGCACAAGCAGCGGCACCATCAAGGCCGACGCCACCGGCACATCCGTCTCATTTCTTTACAGCCTGAACGGCGAACCGGCACAGACCGCAAATGTTTTCAACGGCTTAAAAGCCGGCGACTATGTCGTAACAGCCACCAGCGCAACCTGTACATGCACGGCAACGGCAACCCTGGTGCTGCAAGACGATCTTTCCCTTACAACGCAACCCACAGCAACTATTTGTGCAGGCGATGTTTTTCTGCCCCAAGTGAGTTCAAACGGGACCTCCTTTACCTGGAGTCCCGTGCAGGGCGTGAGCAATTCCACCGAAAAAGCACCCCAGATCACAACCACAGCCAGCACTGTTTACACGCTAACTGCCACAAGGGGAATTTGCCAGAAATCGGCATCAGTAGCCCTCACGGTAAAGCCGCTGCCGGTTGTGAATGCTGGGCAGGACCAGACCATTGTCCAGGGCGACGCGGTGACACTTGCGGCTACCGCTTCAGCCGGCACATACGTATGGACGCCAGCCACTGGCCTGAACGACGCCTCGTCTCTGACACCGACAGTCAGGCCGGCTTCTACTACCATCTATACAGTGCATGTTACGGCCGACGGCTGCACAGCTTCGGACGACGTTACCATTGATGTGGCGCCTTACTGTGTTCGGCCAATGGAGGCCTTCACGCCCAATGGCGATGGCGTCAACGATCGCTGGCTGGTTACCAACGGCGACTGCCTGAAAAAGGCGAAGGTGGAAATCTTCAACCGCTATGGCGGAAAGATTTACCAGAGCGACAACTACAAAAACAACTGGGACGGTACATATGGTGGAAAGCCGGTGGCCGATGGCACCTATTATTTCATCA
The DNA here is from genome assembly GCF_003628535.1 of Flavisolibacter nicotianae. Classification (GTDB taxonomy): domain Bacteria; phylum Bacteroidota; class Bacteroidia; order Chitinophagales; family Chitinophagaceae; genus Flavisolibacter; species Flavisolibacter nicotianae. Next base: position 51,943 of record NZ_RBCI01000003.1, on the reverse strand, counting down.
TCACCTACCAGTTGATCAACGGTCAATCCGTCGTTCGAAAAGGCAACGTCACCATTCTCCGATAAGATGGCAAAACCAAACAATCCGATGAAACACCTCGCTTTTTTTGTGCTGTTGATTGTGGCAGGCAGAACCGGCCTTGCGCAGCAACTGAACACATCCAGCTTTTCGGAACTGACACCGGTGCTGCACAACCCGGCAACAACCGGAAGCAGCCGGCATGCCTTCCTGGGAAGCAGCTTTAAAACGCAATGGAGCAGCATGCCGGGAAAACCGCAAACTGCCCTGCTCTACGGACAGGCTTTTCTAGCCTCGGTTAAGCTTGGGCTCGGCGGCTACCTATACCGCGACGTCACTGGTCCCACGGCACGAACCGGATTGCAAATGGCCTATGCTTATCATATTCCCTTCAATGAAGGACAATCATTGTCATTTGGCCTGGAAGCCCGCCTGCAACAACTTTCTTTCGACAGGGAAAAACTACAGGCCGAACTGGGGGGTGCCGACCCGGTGGCAATGGGTCTTCGCAACCGCCTGAAGGCTGATGCCGGCTTTGGGATTGCCTACACGTCTCCAACACTGCAGGCTGGCGCTTCGGTGAGCCAACTGGTGCAAACGAAATATCAGTTGTACGAACTGATTGGCAATACGGCCGAGCAAAGCAAATTGTATCGCCACTGGTACCTGCACGGGGCTTATACCTTCCGTTCGGACGATGCAACGAAGATTATTCCCAACCTGCTGTTGATCTATCTACCAAACGCACCTCTGGAAGCGCAAACCAGTGTAAAAGTGGAGCACAACAACCTATTTTTTTATAGCCTGGGCTGGAGGAGAAACCAGGGCTGGATGCTTTCAGCCGGCGTCAAGCCAACCGAAAAACTGACAATCGGCTATGCGTTCGACTTCTACTCCTCTCCCGTCAGTCTTTATGAAAGTGGGTCGAGCGGACATGAACTCATGCTACAATATCAATTCTGATAAGGGTCCCTGACAGAAAGGTTATTGATTTCGAAGTTGCACCGCTCGATAAACTGGGAAACAATTGTTTCCAGGCTGGAAAACTCGGCCGGCTTGGTTACCAGGAGCGCCTGGTAGCTTTCTGCAAAAATCCTGTCCGACGAACTGCTGGACGTGCTGAAAAGCACCACGGGCAGACGATGCAGTACTGCGTGGCCGCGAATTGCCTGCAGGGCCTCTTTTCCATTCATTACCGGCATGTTGATATCCAAAATAACCAGGCAGGGAAGCATATTTTCAACAGCCATAGTTTCCAGAAGGGCGATGGCCATCTTCCCGTCGGCTGCATGCATCACCTCGATATGGTCGTGTTGTTGAAACGCTTGTTTCAGAATGAACAGATCATCCAGGTCGTCTTCGGCGTAGAGAATGGTGTTTTTGCGTTGGGTCATTCGTTCGGTCTCCGAAAGTAAAAATAATGAAAATGGCAAGGCGGCAAACACCGCGAAAATATGCAACCAGCCAATTGCCGGGAGCGGCAAATTCTGTTTTTCCAGTCTTAACCTGGAAATTCACCCCCACGATTTGCAGGATTCCTCCTTAAAAACCGGTTTGCAGGGGAACGGCTCCGCCGCCTAAAAAATCTTTCGCACTGCTTTGGCCCACATAACTGTTTGCCGGCGGGTAACAAAGCGCCAAAAACCGGCGTATAGCGAAAGGTTCATAAAAACAACATAATGTGGCACCTGCAACAATTGCGGTAGCCGGTGTTTTCGCAGCGCCATTCCGGCAAGCGCTGCCAGGTAAAACATGATTTGAACAGCCAAAACCAGGTCGAAGAAAGTGGAGGAATTTGTTAGTGCCAGCCAGGCATTTGCGAGAAAAAACAACGGCAAGCAAAGCGGGCAGAAAACCCAGCGAAAGACACGGTGAGACAGGTATTGAAAAGCAAGCCGGAAATTCAGGAAGGGATTTAGCAATCCTTTCAACATCAGCAAAGCTTGGAAACAACCGGCACTGATCCGGGTTTTCCGCTTGCGTTCTTCCGCAAACGAAAGAGACGAGGTTTCGGTTGCAAAGGCACCTTCCTCGTACACGAAACGGTAGCCCTGCAGGCAAACCCGTGCTGAGAGCACAAAATCATCCAGGATCACATGTTCGCTGACAGGCTGAAACAGGGACGTACGAATAGAAAACAATTCGCCTGCAGCACCCACAACCGAATAAAACCCCGACTCCGCTTTTTTCAACAGTGATTCGTAACACCAGTACAACCGCTCACCTGTTCCCACGGCAGAATGCTCCCTGTCGAAGATGCGCTTTTCACCGGCCACCCCGCCAATGCACTGGTCGGCATAGTGCGGCATCATTTTCAACAGGCAGTCGGGATGCAGCAGGGTGTTGGCATCGGTAAAAACAACGATCGGCGTGCCTACACGCAACATCGCCCGGTTGATGGCTGCCGTTTTCCCACGCCGTTCTTCACCGGCTAGGAGCGAAACCTGCGGGTATTGGCGAATGATGGCGTTGGTTCCATCGTCGGGACCATCGGTGACAAACAGGAAAAAAAGCCTGTCTTCCGGGTAATGAAGCGAGAGGGAATTTTGAATTTTCTTTTCGATCACGGCCGCTTCACGAAAAGCCGGCACAACCAGGGTAAGGGGCGGAAGCTCGGGATGTGTTTTTGTGCCTTTTCGTTTTACAAATGCCGTCAGTACCAAAAGCAAAAGCCCGTAGCCAAGGTACGTGTAAAATAAAACGGCAAATGATATCCAGAAAACGACCTGCATGAATCCCCTCTTCAAAGGGCAATATAAAAGAACTCTTTGTCTTGCTGCTGATGTTTATCGCAAAAGGCAAAAGCCATCCGCCCCCCAAAGTCATAGCCGGTGTTATAAGCCTTTTTACCTGTCCTCTCCTAAAACAGACAGATTCCGAATAGCCTTTGCTGTTCAAACTTCCTTAACAAGTGGATCGCTATATTTGCCCTTCTTAAAATTTTGATGTGAAGCTACGTTCTGCCTTTTTGCTGATTTTTTTGGTGATCGTCATTGACCAGGCACTGAAAATCTGGATAAAAACTTCGTTTCCCTACGGGCATGTTTTGAACATGGGTGGGCAAAAATGGGCGCAGCTGTATTTTATTGAAAACCCCGGCATGGCCTGGGGAATGGAACTGGGCGGCAACTGGGGCAAGCTGATTTTAACGTTGTTTCGGCTGGTAGCTGTGACCTTTGGTAGCTGGTACCTGGTAAAGATTGTACGGGAGAAACACACAACCGGCTTTATCGTTTGTGCTTCGCTGATCTATGCCGGCGCTTTGGGCAACCTGATCGACAGCATGTTTTACGGCCTGGTCTTCGAAGAAAGCACGTATATGCACGTAGCCCGCATGTTTCCACCTGGTGGTGGCTACGGTGGCTTCCTTCACGGAAAAGTCGTGGACATGCTCTACTTCCCGATGGTGCATTCGAACTTCCCTTCGTGGATTCCTTTTTTGGGTGGAAAAGAGTTTGAGTTCTTCTCTCCCATTTTCAATATCGCCGATGCGTCGATCTCGGTTGGCGTATTAACACTGCTGGCTTTCCAAAAACGCTTCCTCCACAGAACCCACGAAATGGAAGCGGCTTCCGCCAACGCCAACCTGTCGGCAGAAGAAGCCAAACACATGATCTGATCACTCGTAGTTGGCAAACCAGGCCTCGTCCCACGTCACCGGAAGTTCGGCCAGTAACGGCCGTTGTGGCCGTGCGGCAGCAACGGCAAGGCTGGCAATCTGTTTGCCTTCTTTTTTCGGATCAGGGTTTTTGGCTCCTCCTTTTAATGGATAAAATCCGGAGTTAAAGTTTCGTGTCGAGTTTGTTTTCATGCCGTTTTGATGGCACCGGCGCCGTCTTATTTACCAACAGATCGTTAAACCCTGAAAAATTGGATGCCCGGCGCTGTTCCGCCACGCCGCTAATTAATTTGTAGTAGCGCTCATCAATAGCTTTCTTTTTTTCTACCGGTGAATTACATTAGCAGCCTCAATCACCTCTCTATGAAAAGAAAACTTCTGCTTCTGCTTGCAATCGGCTGTTTTTGCCAGTTCTCTTTTGCACAAAACTGTGACCCCTGGATCGCGCAGGCCTATAACCAGCTTTACGGCCGCAAACCCACAAGCCAGGAATGCAATATCAAAAACTATAACAACGGCTCCTGGAACAATTACTGCGAACTCGTTGGCTATATAGCGGGCTACAACCGCTACAAGCAGGGCAATTTCCTGAAAGGCGATCCCTGGATTTTCCAGGTGTACTGTGAGCTGTATAACCGGACGCCCAATGCATGGGAACTCAACACGCTGAATTACAATAACGGTTCCTGGAACAATTACGGTGAATTAAAAAAATACGTGCAGCAATACCAGACGGCCTTAAGTCAAAACAACATCTTTCCAAAAATCGGTGAACTAAAAGGCAAAACGGCGGTTGTCTTTGTAGATAAGAACAACAACGTTTTGGCTGTGGACCTTATATCGAAAGATGGCGGCCAGGTCATTGCTGCCGGTGGTGACAATGTAATTTCTGCGGGTGGCGACAATGTAATTGCCCCAGGTGGCGGCAACGTAATCGCTCCCGGCGGCGGCAACCTGACGATAACACAGAACATGCCGGGCCTCAGCTTTGGCAGCGATCGCACCATCCAGTCGGTTGGCACGAAAGTGATCAGCACGGCCGGTAAAACCAAACTGGTGATCCGGTAAACTCGATAAAGAGCGTTTGCGTTCAAACCCCTCCCTGCATGGCGAGGGGTTAATTTTTTCCCGTGTTTTCAAAGACAAAAAAGCGTTATAAAAGCCCTGCAGCAACAGCTCTTGGGGCTTTATTTGCTATATTCGTAACGAATGGAGACCCTTGCGCAGTTGCCGAAATACACGCTGAATGAAGAGCAGGAAAAAAAGCTGATTCTGCGGGAATACCGTGCCCTTTTACGTTCGTTGCGAGCCCGCATCAAGCCGGGCGACCGGCGGCTGATCCGCCAGGCTTTCGAAATGGCGGCAGATGCCCACAAAACCATGCGCCGGAAAAGCGGCGAACCCTATATCCTGCATCCCCTGGCTGTTGCCCGCATCTGCGTGGAAGAAATTGGCCTGGGTGTTCGCTCCACTATTTGTTCCCTTCTGCACGACACTGTTGAAGATACCGACATTACGCTTGATGATGTTCAACGCGAATTCGGCAGCGAGATCGCTAAAATCGTGGACGGCCTTACCAAGATCTCGAATATCGTCGACGTCAATGCTTCGCAACAGGCAGAGAATTTTCGCAAAATCCTCCTGACGCTGACCGATGATCCGCGGGTCATCCTGATCAAACTGGCGGACCGGCTGCACAACATGCGGACGCTGGACAGCATGAAGCTGGAAAAGCAATTGAAGATTGCATCGGAAACAATTTATGTGTATTCGCCGCTGGCACACCGGATGGGACTATACAACATCAAGACCGAATTGGAAGACCTGTCGATGAAATATCTTGAGCAGCAGACCTACAAGGAAATCGCCAAAAAACTGGCGGAGACCAAGCGGGAGCGCACCAAATTCATCAACGAGTTTATCAAACCCTTGAAGGAAAAGCTCGAAAAAGCCGGCTTTGACTTTGAAATTTACGGCCGTCCCAAAAGCATCCACTCCATCTGGAACAAGATGAAGAAAAAAGGAGTCAGCTTCGAAGAAGTATACGACCTTTTTGCCATCCGGATCATTGTCAATTCTCCCGCTGATAAAGAAAAAGAAGATTGCTGGAAAGTGTATTCGATGATCACCGACGAATACACCCCGTCGCCGGAACGCCTCCGCGACTGGCTCAGCAACCCGAAAAGCAACGGCTACGAAGCCCTGCACACCACCGTCATGGGCCCACAGGGCAAATGGGTGGAAGTGCAGATCCGCACCAAGCGGATGAACGAGATCGCCGAAAAAGGATTGGCCGCTCACTACAAATACAAGGAAGGCGCCCAGGATGAAAGCCGCTTCGACAAATGGTTTGGCCAGATCCGCGAAGTGATCACCAACCAGGATGTGGACTCGGTGGACTTTCTGCAGGATTTTAAACGCAGTTTTCTCGCCGAGGAAATTTATATCTACACACCCAAAGGTGATGTCAAAATGCTGCCGGTCGGTGCCTCGGCACTTGATTTTGCGTTTGCCGTTCACTCCGAAGTGGGTGTCAAATGCATTGGTGCGAAAGTGAATCACAAGCTGGTGCCCATCTCGCACAAACTGCGCAGCGGCGACCAGGTAGAGATCATTACGTCCAACAAGCAAAAGCCGTCGGAAGACTGGCTGAACATCGTGGTCACGGCAAAGGCCCGCACCCGCATTAAAGATGCCCTGAAGGAAGAGAAAAAAGCAGTTGCCGAAGAAGGCAAATATACCCTTCAGCGCAAGCTGGAAGGCATGGGCGCTTCCATGAACCAGCACAACGTCGACGAACTGGTGACCTATTACAAACTGGCTTCACCACTTGACCTTTACTACGCCTTGTCGGTGAAGTCCATGGACCTGAAAGAACTAAAAGAGTTCAAGGTAATTGGTGACAGGATTGAAGCGCCAAAGCCGCTGAAGGTGATGGAACCCAAACCGGAGTACCAGCCCATGATCCCCAAAAAGGACACGGAGCTGATCATCTTTGGCGAAAGCAGCGACAAGATTGTGTACAACCTTGCCAATTGTTGCAAACCAATCCCGGGAGATGATGTATTTGGATTTGTCACCACCGGGAAAGGATTAACGATTCACCGTACCAACTGCCCCAATGCAGCCAAGCTAATGGCCAACTACGGTCACCGCATCGTAAAGACAAAATGGGCCAAGAACAAAGAGATTTCCTTTCTTACAGGCTTACGCATCATTGGCATGGACGACGTGGGAATTGTGAACAAGATTACGAATATCATCAGCGGCGAAATGCGGATCAACATTTCGGCCATAACCATCGAATCGAAAGATGGTCTTTTTGAAGGAACCATCAGGCTCTTTGTTCACGACAAAGAAGAACTGGAAGAACTGGTTACCCGTTTAAAAGAACTAAAAGGCATCCATTCCGTCGAGCGGTTTGAAACGGAAGCAGCGTAGAAAATTCAAACCTGAAACCTGAAACTAAAAAAGGAGTCTTGCGGTGCAGGACTCCTTTTTTAGTTTTGAATTTCGACGTGTCAATACCCGTACTTATCCACCAGATAAACCAGTGCGGCCATGTTGACAGCACCCAGCAACAGCTCCCGCTTGTTCACATTTTCAAACACATCATTCCGGGCATGGTGAATATCGAAATAACGCTGCGGATCGGGAGCCAAACCCGCCAGCGGTGTGGCCTGCGTGCGGGCCAACGGACCAATATCGGACCCGCCGCCACCGCGGTTGATTTCCGATGCGCCATACGGCGCCAGCAATGCTTTCCACGACGAGGCCTTGGCAAATTGCTGGTCGTTGCCGGAGATACCAAAACCTCTTGGCGTAAAACCGCCTTCATCGCTCTCCAGTGCAAAAATGTGCTTCTCTCCTTTTGCTTTGGCCTCCTCTGCGTACTTGTTGCCGCCACGGGTTCCGTTTTCTTCGTTGGCGAAAAGAACAAAACGAATGGTCCGCTTGGGACGGTAACCCAGGGCCTTTAAGGTGCGCAACACTTCAATGGTTTGCACACAACCGGCGCCGTCATCATGCGCCCCTTCTGCCGGGTCCCAGCTATCGAGATGGCCGCCGATGGTAATGTATTCATTGGGAAACTCCGTGCCTTTTAACTCACCAATTACATTATGCCCAAGAGTGTCCGGCAAAAACTTTCCATGCGTATGAAGCATAACAGAAACCGGCTGTGCCTTCAGGGCATTGCTCAGCCAATCCGCATCCTGCAAGCCAATGGCTACCGCAGGTATTTTCGCAAACGAGTCGTTGTAGCTGGTAGCACCCGTATGCGGGTTGTTATCCGTGCTGCTGCTCAGGCTCCGGACAATGACAGCCGCCGCTCCATATTTAGCAGCACGGCTGGGGCCCTGCCCCCGGTACATACCGGCATCACGGTAAGCCATAAATGTGTGAACATAGGTATTGTTGAACGGGTAATTGTAAAACACGATCTTGTCCTTCACCTGGTTCTTTTTCGCTTCGAGGTCGGCAAAATCTTTCACCTCGATCACGTCACCTTTCAGCGGCTTGTTGCTGCCCATGGAGTTTCCCAGCGCCAGCACATCGAGGCTTTTCTTTTTTGCTGCCTTGCTGCCATTTACAGGATACGAAGCCATCGCTTCATCTTTTCCGCCCCGCACCCAATGCGGCACCAGGCACTCCTGCAGCCAGAACTTGTCGGCACCGGCGCCCTGCATGGTCTTCAGTCCCCAGGCTTCGGCCTTGTACATCCCGGCAGAGCCGGACAAACGGGCACCCACAGTTTTTGTCAGCGTCCGCAGGTCTTCATAGGCTTTGCCGTTCACCAAAATCTGGTCGGCAATTCGGCGGATAAAAAGCGAATCTTCGGATTGTGAAAATGCGGAAAGCGATATGCCAACCGCAAGAAAAGAAAGCAACCTTTTTTTCATAGGGTGCAATAATAAAGAAACTTGCCGCTCCCTGAAGGGAATTGTTGCAGTAAAGTGAAAAGATGAAAACTGCCAGCCGCCGTGTCTTTCATTTCCGGGAGCGGCAAAACCGGTATCAACCAATTACCTACCTTAGTTGTTTGAAAATACTTGTATGAGGATCGGCATTGTTTGTTACCCCACCTTTGGCGGAAGCGGCGTATTGGCAACAGAACTGGGAAAAGCATTGGCACAGAAAGGCCACCAGGTGCATTTTATTACCTACCAGCAACCGGTACGGTTGAACCATTTTATACCGAACCTGTATTACCACGAGGTGCAGGTGCCCACCTATCCGCTTTTTGATTATCCACCCTACGAAACGGCTCTTTCCAGTACGCTGGTGGATGTCATCAAAAACAATAACCTGCAATTGCTCCATGTTCACTATGCCATTCCGCATGCATCGGCTGCCTACATGGCCAAAAAGATCCTGGAAGCCGAAGGACGGCATATTCCGGTGATCACGACGCTTCATGGAACGGATATCACGCTGGTAGGCCGGGACAAAACCTATGCGCCTGTCGTGGCATTCTCGATCAACCAAAGCGATGCAATAACGGCGGTTTCGAACAACCTGCGCGACGAAACCTACAAATTCTTCAAGATTGAAAAGTCCATCGAAGTCATTCACAACTTTGTCGACGTAGAGCGTTTCAACCGTAAGGGCATCGATGCTTTCCGGAAAGTGATTGCACCGGAAGGCGAACGGGTTTTACTGCATGCTTCCAACTTCCGGAAAATAAAACGGGTGGAGGACGTGGTCAAGATCTTCAACAACGTTCGCAAACAGGTGCCGAGCAAATTACTGTTTGTGGGCGATGGGCCGGAAAGGGTAACGGCCGAACAACTCTGCCGCGAACTGAAAGTTTGCGACGATGTCCGTTTTGTTGGGAAACAGGAGCAGATGGAAGATATCCTGGCCATTGCCGACCTGTTCCTGCTCACTTCCGAATACGAAAGCTTTGGACTGGCCGCACTGGAAGCAATGGCAGCCGGCGTGCCTGTGATCTCTACCAATGCCGGTGGACTCCCGGAAATCATGGTGCATGGGAAAGTGGGCTACATGGGCGATGTGGGTGATGTGGAAACCATGAGCCGTTACGCCATTGACATTCTCGAAAACGAAGAGCGGCTAAAAGAATTCAAGGCCGCCGCCGCCGCACATGCCTATGTCTTCGACATCAAAAACATAGTTCCCCTTTACGAAAAATTATACGAAGAAGTGCTTCGTGGCGAACTGGTGCAGTAACGTGAAATAATAAACGTGAGACGTGAAACCGCACCGTCTGCAGTTTAAGCCTGCACGGCTGCCTTTCGTTCGTTTTTATCGAATAGAAAATGGAAAAAGGGGTGAAAATTCCAACGAACGTTCACCCCTTCTCACGTCTAACGTTTGACGTTTTACATCCTTATCGCAACCACGGCCGGGGATTGACGTTCTTTTCCCCCACCATCAACATGAAATCGACCTGACCGCCAGTGCCGTCATCGGCTGTAGCTGCACGACCGATAGCCTGGCCTGTGCGCACCGCATCGCCCCTGTTAACGGAGGCCGATGAAAGATTGCTGTAAACCGTAAAGTAGCGGCCGTGACGGATCATCACCATCATGCCCTCGCCGGTGTTGGAAACAGCGCTCACCTCTCCGTCAAATACGGCCTTTACCGGCACACCTGCCGATTGCGTGGAAATGGTCAGTCCCGGGTTGTCCATCATCAGCCCGCCAATATTGCTTACGCCAAACGGTATGCTCACATAGCCATTGTCCACCGGCCAGGGCAGGCCGCCATGATTGCGTTCAAACGAATTGGCAAGCTTCAGTTCACCTTCATTCAACGGGATGGGCTCACGCCGTGCCGTTGTTGTTTTGGCTTTTGGCGTTACTGCCGCTGTCGATGTCTCGGTTGTCGTTGTCGATGTTTTAGGCTTGTTGGCCTCTGCCGCCTTTAATGCCGCAATGCGCTTGCGTTCTTCCTCTCTTGCTTTTTCAATCTCGCGGCGAATTGCTGCGGCAATCTGGTTGCGCAACTGCTGGTCACGTTTTTTCTTAATGGAAATTTGTTTTGCCAGGTCGTTGGCTTGCGACTTCAGCTTTTGCACCACTTCGTCTTTTTCCTTTTTCTGCCCTTCCAGTTCGTTCAACTGCTCTTTCTGGTTGAGCAGTGCAGAGTGCTTTTGATTCGTTTTGCCGAGGAGTTGCTGCTTGCGTTGCTCAATCAACGACTGGGTTTCTTTGATGGTCTTTACTTTCGATTCGTTATAGGCCTGGTACGATTTCAGGTAAGCCACGCGGCGCAGGGCATCATTGAAACTGCCAGCCGAAAAAATAAAGTTCAGGTAATCGTAGGTGCTGTTGTTTTTATAGGCATAGACCACGCTGCGGGCATATTCTTCCTTCAGCGTATCCAACTGGCGTTGCAGGCGGGTAAGTTCCACATTGCTCACGTAAATGTCGTCATTCAGCAATTTGATCTCACTGTTGATGTTGCTGATGTAGCGGTTCTGCACCTGCATCTTGTTTTGCAGGATGTTCAACTGGCCGATCGTTGCTTTCTGCTGGCCTTTCACTTTGCTGTAGTTCGCCTGAATCTCACGCAATTCCTGCTGCAGTTGCTGCCGTTCGCGCTGCATTTTTTCCTTTTCGCTTTGGGCCAGGCAAACCTGTACGGCCAAAACACAGGTCAAAAGAAAAAAGAGTTTTTTCATCCGAATAGATTTTACAGTGATGTTTCGGTTTTCCGCGTTGGCGGAAAGGTAGAAACGCAAGAGTTCAAAATAAATTTTAATTCCGCTTATAATTTTTCGGCACAGAAAACGGGAATTCCACCGGCTCGTTAAAATTATAATTCTTGAAATCCAGCTTGATTTCGAGGCGACCTTTCTCCGATACAACGATTTGGCGCTTGGTGGAAAACAGCGGCCCCTTGTTGGTTTCAAAGTCGCTGTACGACAAATCGGCCGTGCGGCTACGCAACGGGTCGGTGTCATCGAGCTTGCTGTGGACAAGGCTTTTATCAGCCTCGTTCAGCGTGACCAGGTTTTTAAAATATTCGCCAAGACTCAAAAGATTGATCACCCCGTTGCCGGTAGAATACCGGATGATGTTGGGATCCAAAAACACGGGATTCCCGATGATCATGTCCTGCAGCGTGAAAAGGTTTAGCGGCAGCGAGGTCATTTCCCGCATGTAGCCGATACTCCTCGCCGTGTATAGTTTTTCCAGCTTGTTCAGCAGTTTTACCGAATCCCTAGTGATCAGGAGGCGCATGGCCTCGATGCCGAGGATGGCATTTACCGATATCCAGATGGCGCTGTCCTTGTACATTTTCACGTTGGCGTTCAGATCATATCCCTTGCCATCGGTGCCTTTGTAACCCACACCGACTTTGGCGCTGAACGTCCGGAAGCTGATGTGATTTTTCTCCACCTGCTGCAGCGCTGTTTGGATCAACTGTTGCGTATCGGCCCCCACCTTTACCGGCACCACAATATTGACGGTCGTGTCTTTTTCTTTTTTCGAAACGGCCTTGCTGATGGTTTTTGTAGAACGGCAAGAGGCGAGCACGGCGATGAGAACAAGGAGTACGAAAAATCTTTTCATGTTTATTGTTTTCCTGTTGAACCAAATCCTCCGCTGCTGCGAACGGTTTCTTCCAAATGCTCCACCGGCAGCCATACCCCTTTCTCCACTTGCTGGATAACCAGCTGGGCAATCCGGTCGCCGGGTTGTATGACTTGCTCTTCTGCTGAAAGATTGATTAAAATGACCTTAATTTCTCCGCGGTAATCGCTGTCAACGGTGCCGGGTGTGTTCAGGCAGGTCAACCCCTGCCGGATGGCAAGGCCGCTGCGGGGACGCACCTGTGCTTCGTAGCCCTGCGGCAGTTCAATGAACAAACCGGTTGGCACCAGACAACGTTCAAGCGACTTCAGGTGCAGGGCGGAAGGCAAATTAGCCCGCAGGTCCATGCCCGAGGAACCTTCGGTACTATAGTGCGGCAGTGAGTAGGGAGATTGGTTAACGATTTTGATCTGCAGGGGCATCGTTCAAAGATAAAGGCTCAGGAAATTGGAGTTGTTAAATCCTTTGCAATAAAACACTGGCATAGGCCACCAGGCCTTCTTCGCGACCCACAAAGCCCATGCGTTCGGTTGTTGTTGCCTTGATGGAAACGTCCCGTGTGGTAAGGCCGCAAATGGTGGCTATCGCCTCCTGCATCTGCGGTACGTAGGACTTGATCTTTGGCTTTTCGAGACAGAGCGTGCTGTCAATGTTGACAAGGGAGTAGCCTTCCTTTCCAATCAGGTTAACGGTTTGCTTCAGGAGGATCTTGCTGTCGATGTTTTTGTACTGCGAATCCGTGTCGGGAAAATGGGTACCGATGTCGCCGAGACAGGCTGCGCCTAGCATGGCATCGCAGATGGCATGCAGCAGCACGTCGGCATCGCTGTGACCAACAGCGCCTTTGCTGTGTTCGATCTTAACGCCGCCCAGCCACAACTCTCTGCCTTCTGCCAGTTGATGAAAATCGACTCCCTGCCCGATACGAAAACTCATGAAAAAAATTTGGGCAAATATAGTTTAGTCTATCCGCCTCAGTTTCATTCATAATAATATACCCGCTTCACTCTTTGCGAAACGGCCGTCATAATTTCGTACGGAATGGTACCTGCCCATGCCGCCACGTCCTGTACAGGCAGCTCCTTGCCAAAAAGAATCACATCGTCGCCTTCTTTCACACCCTCAATATCTGTTACGTCAAGCATCGTCATGTCCATGCAAATGGTGCCGATGACAGGGGCCAGCCGGCCCCGCACCCACATCTTTCCCGACCCGTTGCTGAAGCGCCGCGAATAGCCATCGGCATAGCCGATGCGAACCGTGGCGATCAGCGACCGGCGGTGCACAACGCCCTTGCGGTTGTAGCTGACAGATTCACCGGCCTCCACTTCCTTGATCTGCGCAATGGTGGACCGCAGCGTGGCTACTGGTTCCAGCGAAAGTTTCGCCTCCGCATCGGGCTCGATGCCATAGAGGCCAATGCCCAGGCGCACCATGTCCATCTGGAGATGCGGATGCCGTACAATAGCCGCCGAGTTGGCAATGTGTCGCAAAAAGGGGTAGCTGAGGGTCTTTTCCATTACTGCCGCAGCCTCCCGGAACCGGCTGGCCTGCTGCTGGGTGAATGCATCCTGCCCTGCCTCCTCGCTGGCGGCCAGGTGACTAAAAAGCGATTGCATGCGAAGTGTGCTGCTTGCGGCAAGATAGCCTGCCACTTCGCCGATTTTATCCGGCGGAAACCCCAGGCGGTTCATGCCGGTTTCCACTTCGATGTGAACGGGATACTGGGTCAGGCCCTGTGTCTTCACGAATTCTTCAAAATCGCGGAGCAGCGGCAGGGAGTACAAAACGGGTTGCAGGCTGTGCTCGACAATCGCCCCGTACGAGGCCGGTTCCGGGTTCATTACCATGATAGGCAGCGTGATGCCGGCCTTCACCAGCTCAATGCCTTCATCGGCGTAGGCCACGCCAAGAAAGGCGGTGTTGTGAAATTGCAAAACAGAAGCGATCTCCGCGCCGCCGCTGCCATAGGAAAACGCCTTCACCATTGCCATGATCCGGGTAGACGGCTGCAGGATTTCCTGGTAGGCTCGCAGGTTGTGTGCAAGGGCGGTCAGGTTGATCTGCAGCACGGTGCCGTGGAGCTTTTGTTCAAACAGCGCGGCAATGGCTTCAAAGCCGAAACGGCGGGCTCCTTTCAGCAAAATGATTTCACCTGCAAACTGCGAGCTGCGAAATTGCTTTACGAATTCTTCGGTGGAAGAAAACCGCTGTACAGCAACGGAAGGAAGCCAGCTTTCCAGTACGGGTCCTGCCTGGCCTCCAATGGCAATGACCTTCCGGATGCCGTATGTCTTCAGCAGTTGCGCTATCTCTTTGTACAGGCTTGTCTCGGCCTTGCCTGTTTCAACAAAATCAGAAAGAATAACGGTCCTGCTTCTGCCGGAACTCTGCTGATCCAGGAAATGGAGCGCAATCTTTAGCGATGTCAGGTCGGCGCTATAGCTATCGTTGATGAGGAGACAATTGTTGATGGCGTGGTGCAGTTGCAGGCGCATGTCAACCGGGTGCAGGTTCAAAAACCGGGGCACAAAATCGTCCGGATCTAACGCCATTGCCAGCAGCACACACAAGCAGGTGATCGCATTTTGTACGGCCGCTTCATCCGAGAAGGGAATATCGAGGCTGATCGCTTTCTCCCGGTGCACCGCACGAATGGTGGTACGGCCTCCTGTTGTCCGGACCGAGGAAATTCGAAGATCGGCCTCCTCGTCCATGCTCCAGGTCAATGTTGGCTGATCGAGACGGGCCAGGAGTTTTTTAGGTCCCACCACCAATTTGCACGGCCTGAACAGCGCCAGCTTTTCTCTTAATTTTTCCTCGCGGGATGTAAAGCCTTCGCTGTGCGCTTCTCCCAGGTTGGTGATCACACCGATGGTCGGCTGAATGATCCGCTCGAGTTTTTCCATTTCACCGCGATGGGAAATGCCCGCTTCAAAAATCCCAAGGGTATGCCCGGCGTTGATCTCCCACACGCTTAACGGAACACCGATCTGCGAGTTGAAGCTTTTGGGACTGCGCACAATGGAGTAGTCATTTTCCAGGAGCTGGTTCAGCCATTCCTTCACGATCGTTTTGCCGTTGCTGCCAGTAATGCCGATCACGGGCAGGTGAAAACGGGAACGGTGATGGGCGGCCAGGGTTTGCAGGGCACCTAGCGTGTCGGCCACTTCCAGTATCACTGCCTCGTCCAGTATCACCTTCTCGCTCACCACAAAGGCACGAACGCCTTTTTGATAGGCTTCGGCAATGTACCGGTGTCCATCGTTGTGCGGGGTTTTAATCGCAAAAAAAAGGGAATTGCCCGGCTGCTGGATTTTGCGGCTGTCGTAGAGCAAATGTGCAATCTCCCTTTCGCCACCGGCTATTGACCGGGCGCCGACAATCCGGCCTATTTCTGCTGTTGAATACACGTTGTACTGTTTAAAACAAGTCGTTTTCTTTTTTCTTGCGGCGGGATACCTGAAGGGAATACAACATCGAGCCACCCAGGCAAATCACGATCACCAGCAACGAAATCAGCACGAGCTCATTCTTGGAGAAAAAATGGTGCAGCCAGTCTTCGGCCAGCATTTTGGCACCAATGAAAATAAGGACAATGGCAATGCCCTGTTGCAGGTATTCGAAGCGGGCCACGGCGCCGCGCAAAAGGAAAAAGAGCGACCGTAAACCCAGTACGGCAAAGATGTTTGAGGTATAGATCACCAGGCGGTCCTGGCTGATGGCAAACACCGCCGGTATGCTGTCCAGCGCAAAGACAATGTCGGTGGTGGCCAGCAGCACGATCACCACGAACATGTTGGTAAAATATCGTTTCCCGTCCCGCTTTACACTGATCTTCCCGCTGGCGTCGGTATGAAGAATGGGCACAAGACGGTTGAGCAGGCGGTAAACGGGATTGCTTCCCGGGTCGAATTCACTCTCCCCTTTTGCCGTAAAAATCTTGATTCCGGTATAAACCAGGAAGGCGCCGAAGATGTAAAGGATCCAGTAAAAGCGATCGACCAACACCACACCGACGGTGATAAAGATGACGCGGAACACGATCGCCATCAGGATCCCCACCAGCAGGGCACGGGCAACATGATCGGAACGGATTTTAAAATAGGTGAAGATGAGAATAAAGACAAAGATATTGTCGATGCTCAGGCTCCATTCCATGAGGTAAGCGCTGACGTATTCCAGCGCCGTGACGCTGCTCTGCCGCCACCATAAAAAAGCGCCGAAGGCAAACGCCAGCAGCACCCAAAAAAAGGTTTGTCCAAAAGCTTTCTTAATGCTGATCTCTGCGGACCGTTTACTCAACAACCCGAGATCCACCACAACTGCCATGAGCAACACCAATCCAAACACCAAATACGTTAGCTGGTCCGACGTCATACTATCCGAGCTGATTTAAGGCGTAAAGATAAAGAACTCTGCCCGGCCGGATGGTCAGGAAGCAAAGCGGTGACGGCGAAGGCGCTGGTAAACAACACCGGCCAGGATCACCAGCACGATCGGTAAAACAATGGTGAGAAAACGCCATTTTCCCGCTTCCGTTTCCACTTTTTTCGGATCCAGTGCCCGCAGCACCACTTCCTTGTTTCGCGTTTGGATAATGGCGGAATTGCTGGTCAGGTATTCCAGACAATTGAGAAAAAAGTTGCGGTTGGCAAACTGGTATTCGTATTGCGAACCGACAGTAAACAGGTTCATGCCCATCGCCAGTGGCCCCTGCTGCGTAGAGACATCGTTCAGCACCATGTCGCCATCGGCAACGACGATCATTTTGGTCGGTGACACGCCGGCTTCTTTAAAGCCGCCGCTGGCCTGCAGGCTGTCACGCTGCGCCTGCCCCAGGCGGTTTTTGTAGAGCGAGGAAAATGTCCCTTCCAGGAGCACGGCGACCGGTATCCCGTTTTTCCGGAAAAGGGCATCTTCCGGCGTGTTGCGGTTTTCATTGGGACTGATGAGGGCCGGCGTGCTGATGGTACGGGAGTTGGCCGAGCTTTGCAGCAAATAGGTCTTGCGGATTCCTTCTGCCTCTACCGTATCGATCGAATTCACAAAACGGCCGGCCACAAGCCCCAGGTTTTTGTTAATGAGATGATTGCTTCTCGACTCGAAAAGCGGGTAATAGTTCCAGTGCAGGAATTCGTACTGCGGGTTGGACGGCGTGCCGCCCACTGCAAAGGGCAGGAAATCGCACTGCAGGTCCATCACGAGGTCGGGGTTGATCCGGACGCCATAATTGAAAAGCAGGTCGCCGATGTTCAGGTTGCGGTCATAAGCGATCAGTTCCGAGCGGAAACGCAGGCTATCGGGTTCGGCATGCAGGTTGTCGACAAAGCAGAGAACCTTGCCCCCGTTCATCAGGTACTGGTCAATTTTCAACTTTTCGTTTTCAGTAAATCCGGACGCCGGCTTTACCACCAACAAAACATCTGCCTCTTTCGGGATGTAGGCCATCGCATTTACATCAAACGGCTTCATGATGTAATCGGCCGCCACGGCCTGGCGGAGATCATAAATTTCATTTCCTACAGGCTCGCCGTTGCCCACGGCGTAAGCAATGACCTTTGGCTGCGGGTGAATGACCCGGTCGAGGCTTTTGGCAAACTGGTATTCCATCATCGCCTCGGCGTTGTTCAGTTCCTCTGCCGAAATATTGCGCTTGCTGCTTGGAAACAGGTTCACCACTTCGGTGCGGCCGCCTGCCTGGAGCAGCCCATAGGGAAAGATATTTTTATTTTCCTGCCCGGCTTTTACCTGCACCGTCAGGTTGATGGGCTCGATGCCCATGGCCCGCAAAGAGTCGCCCCAGGTTTTGCCACCGCCGGCTTCTTCTTCGGGTGAAACAAAACGGTAGTTGATTCGGCCGGGAGCCGTTTCCTTCAACACCCGTAAAAACTCCTGTGTCGACGCACTCAGCTTGCGGAACCCGGACGGAAAGTCCCCCTTCAAAAAAATCGTGATGTCCGCGTTGTTTTGCAGGCTGCGGGCCAGATCTTTTGTGGGCTGTGTCAGGGAATAGCGCTTTTCCGCGGTCAGGTCGGCCCGTGCATGCAGTGCCGCCGCCACCGCATTCACACCAAGGACGCCCAGCAACAAAATCGCCCATTTCACCGAGGTTTGGCGGCTTTTCTGCATCCCTGCCTTCGCAGACAAACGGGTAGTTGTGATGAAAAGAAAAAACAGGATGACCGATACAAAATACACCAGGTCTCTCGTGTCGATGACTCCTTTGCTGATGTTCTGGTAGTGAAAGTCGATCCCGAACATTTCAATGTAATAGTCGGCCCCGTTTTGAAAAAGCGCCAGCTCGCTGATGGCGCGGAAGCCATAATAAAACAACACCGAAGCAATCAGGGTAATAATGAACGAAACCACGGCGTTGGTGGTAAAACTGCTGACGCAAACGCCGATTGCCGTAAAGACACCCGTCAGCAAGGCCAGTCCAAGATAGGAGCCGGCGGCGGCCCCGGCATCGATTCCTGACGCTGACGCCAGGCTGTTGATGGTGAAGTAATAGACCAGCGTGGGAAGCAGGGCAATGAGTGCCACTGCTAAAGCGCCGAAAAATTTACCGGCCACAATCTCGCCGTTGCGTACCGGCCTCGTTTGCAAAATCTCGAAGGTGCCGCTCCGGAACTCTTCGGAAAAACTGCGCATCGTAATGGCCGCCACGAGAAAGAGCAGTATCCATGGCGCAAAGGAAAAAAACTGGTCCAGCGTTGCATAGCCGGATTCGAGGATATTGTTGCGCAGCACGAACAGCACAAGGCCGTTCACCAGCAAAAACACGACGATGGCAATGTATCCTGTCAGGGAGCTGAAAAACTGGCGAAGTTCCTTTTTACAAATAGGCCACATGGATAAAATGCAATTCTGTTTAAAAACAATGTGCTAGATAAAAAGGCAAAACTCAAAAGCAAAAAGCGGTTACACCGTTCACTGCAGCGAAAGCCCGTTTTGCATTTTGCCTTTTTACTTTTTTGATAAGGCTGCAAAATAGGCAATGGTCTTTTTAAAACAGTGATAAAAAAGCCCGTACAGGAATTCCTGTACGGGCTTGCTATCGGCAGAGCGTTTGCAGATCTTACACGGCGAAACTTTCACCACAGGCGCAGGTGCGGCTGGCGTTGGGGTTGTTGAAATGAAAACCCTTCCCGTTTAACCCATCCGAAAAATCCAGCTCGGTGTTCACCAGGTACAAAAAGCTTTTCAAATCGGTGACGATCTTCAGGCCTTTGTCTTCAAATACCTGGTCGGCAGGTTTGCTTTCGTTGTCAAAATCCATTTTGTAACTGAGGCCGGAACAGCCGCCACCTACCACGCTTACCCGCAAAAAGTAAGACGGGTCGGATTTACCGGCTTCCTTCATCAGCTCTCCGATCTTCGTTCGTGCCTTGTCCGTAACATGAATGGCATTATCCAGTGCAACCATAGATTAAAAATTCAAAAGGCAAAAGTAAAAAACAGAAGCAGCATTTGCGGAATCACCGGCCAGTTATGACGTTTCACTGACAAAGCCGGTTGCAAAAAGGCGATTTCGGGCCGAACACTCCGGCAAAAACGAGGGAATGAAGCCGGCAGCGAAAAGCCGGCTAGCGAAACGAAAGTTCGCGGAGCCGGGCAACCGCCTCTCCCAGCTTTTTCACCACGTAGTCAATTTCTTCTTCCCTTGTGAAGCGCCCCAGGCTAAAGCGCAGCGAACTGCGGGCTGCCTCGTCGTCGAGGCGAAGGGCTTTCAGCACATAGGACGGTTCCAGCGAAGCCGAAGTACAGGCCGACCCGGAAGAAACAGCAATTTCCTTGTTGATCGCCAGTAACAGGCCTTCGTTGTCCACGCCTTTAAAGCCAATATTGGTGACATTGGGCAAACGGTGCTGCCGGCTTCCGTTGACAAAACTGCCGTCAATCTGCAACAGGGATTTTTCCAGCCTGTCGCGAAGGCGGGTGAGGCGTTCGGCGTCCGGCTGCAGTTCTTCCTGGCAAAGTGCACAGGCTTTGCCAAATCCGACGATACCGGGCACATTGAGCGTTCCGCTGCGCATATTCCGTTCATGTCCGCCGCCGTGCATTTGCGCCGACAGTTTCACTCTGGGTGAGCGGCGGCGCACATACAGCGCCCCTACCCCTTTGGGCCCATATAGCTTATGTGCCGACATGGCCAACAGGTCGATGTTGTCCTGGTTGACGTCAACGGGAATTTTACCGACAGCCTGCGTTGCATCGGTAAAAAAAATCACGTTGTGCTGACGGGCAAGGGCACCGATCTCTTTCACCGGCATGATGGTTCCCAACTCGTTGTTGGCATACATGATGGCAATCAACACCGTATCCGGGCGGATGGCGGCTTCCACCTGTTGCGGCGATACAAGTCCTTCGGCATTCACGGGCAGATAGGTGATTTCGGCACCGCGTTTTTCAAGGTGCTTGCACACGTCCAGTACGGCCTTGTGCTCAATGTTGCAGGTAATGATGTGCGAACCTTTGGCGGTATAGGTTTCAAACACCCCTTTCAACGCCAGGTTGTCGGCTTCCGTGGCACCGGACGTAAAAACGATCTCATTGGGTTCGGCCCCAATCAGGGAAGCCACCTGTTCGCGGGCACGATCCACGGCCTCCTCGGCCTGCCAGCCAAACGAGTGGTGACGACTGGCTGCATTGCCAAACTGCGTGCTAAAAAAAGGCAACATCACTTCCACCACCCGCGGATCGCAGGGTGTGGTGGCATTGTAATCGAGATAAAGCGGCAGGTGAAGCATACCGGTATTGATTGAATGAAGTGAACAGACAAAATTACCATATACCAGCCGATTGGGAGCGCAGCCTTATTTTTATCCAAATTTTTCTCTATGCTGCGTGTGGAGCACATTGGCATCGCTGTAAAATCTTTGCAGGACTCCGTTCCCCTGTTCGAAAAACTATTGAACACGCCCTGTTACAAAACAGAAACCGTCGAGAGTGAAGCCGTGAACACGGCCTTCTTCCGGCAGGGCGAAACCAAGATCGAATTGCTGGAGTCGACGAAACCGGAAGGCGTAATCCAGGCGTTCATTGCAAAAAAAGGCGAGGGCATTCACCACCTTGCTTTTGAGGTGGAAGACATTGCTGCCGAAATGGAGCGCCTCAAAAAAGAAGGCTTTGTGCTGCTGAATGAAACGCCTAAAAAAGGTGCCGACAACAAACTGGTTTGTTTTCTGCATCCCAAAAGCACCAACGCCGTGCTGATCGAGTTGTGCCAGGAGAACCGCAGGTAAAACGGGCTAATAGTTTTTTTTACACTGAACGGTTGAACTATTTACAATTCCTGTTTACAAAACAGCTGTTTCTCCTACCCGGTTAAACGCTTTAAAATCGCACTACCCGTAATAAAAAAAGTAACCCCGGGTAGAAACCAGGGGTGCATCCTCAACGCCTAAAAAAAATAGGTTTACGTTCCGCCGAAACGAAACAAATCTGTTGGGTAATCTATGATTATTGGAAATATTCTTTTGGGAAGCCGGCGCATGCGCAGCGCATGCAAGGGTGTGGTGTGTTTTTCATTTTCAGTACGGATTTAATTCAATGTTGATTTCTCCATTCGTATGTCAACGATGGCAAACATAGTGTTCGCAATTTTGTTTTGCAACAAATTCGGCAGTTTTCTTTTGATAATTTGAAAAAAAATTGACGGCTTCGTTGCAGTCGTAAATACCGGAAAAAACTACCTTCTTTTTCTGCGTTTTACACGTGCAAAAGACAGGCACCGGCCACGTAACATTTACAGGTATTTTTACCTACAACTTTACAACGACATTTTTGTTGAAAGAAGACATGCTGCAATCCCATTACGATTATATCATTGCCGGCGCTGGCTGTGCAGGCCTAAGTCTTCTTATGCGTATCCTGCAACAAAACGAATTGCAGCAAAAGCGGATCTTGCTGATCGATGAAACGGAAAAGGAGCGCAACGACCGTACATGGTGCTTTTGGGAAAAGGAAGAAAGCTTTTTCGAAACCATCGTTTTTCAATCGTGGGACAAACTGCAGTTTTACAGCGACGATTTCTCTTCCGAATTTTCCATTGCCCCCTATAGCTACAAAATGATCCGGGGTATCGATTTTTACCGCCATTGTTTTGCCGTCATCAGGCAATCGCCCAACGTCGACTTTCACAAAGGAAAGATTGACCGTCTTTTTTCCGACGCCACAACCGGCATTGTCACCGGAGGAAAAACTATCACGGCAGACTATGTGTTCAACAGCATTTTATTTGGCAAACCGGAGTTGAAGAAAAAAGACGTGTGGCTGCTGCAGCATTTTAAAGGATGGCTGGTGGAAACCGAAACACCGGTGTTCAATGTTGCGGCGGCAACGCTGATGGATTTTCGCATTTCGCAAAAAAACGGAACAGCCTTTTGTTACGTGCTGCCCTCCTCTCCAACCGAAGCATTAGTGGAGTACACACTTTTCACACCTGCGCTTCTCCAGCCCCACGAATACGATGAAGGCCTGGAAAACTATCTTCGTGCTTTTTTAGGTTTGAAATCCTTTACGGTAAAAGAATCAGAGTTTGGCGTCATCCCAATGACCAACCACCGGTTTGCAAACCGGCACAACCGGATCGTCCATATCGGCACCGCTGGCGGGCAAACAAAAGGGTCGAGCGGCTACACGTTTTCATTCATCCAGCGACACAGCAAACAAATCGCCGAAAACCTGGCAAGGCAAGAACAGCCATTCGTTGCCGGCAGTCCCAAACGTTTTCATTTTTACGACAGCGTACTGCTGCAGGTGCTGGACAACCACCTTGTTGAAGGAGAAGAAATTTTTGCCACAATGTTCCGGAAAAACAAGCCGCAGGAAGTGCTGGCGTTTTTGAACAACACGTCTTCGTTCGCCACAGAATTAAAAATTATTTCCACGCTGCCGATTCTTCCCTTCTTCAAAGCGGCGATGCGGCAGATGATGTAAATGTTTCAACGCAGGTGGAAAAAATCTCTCACAAAACGCACAGATGAGCACAGGCAAATGTATCCTTAGAATGCGGCGTTCTCAGTAAGAAATAAACCTTTAGCTAAACTGGTTGACCACCTGAACCAATTGCTGGGCCTGCACCACTCCCGACTGGCGCCATTTTACCTGGCCGTTTTTAAAGAGGATCAGCGTCGGCACGCCCTGGATGCGGTATTGTTCAGCTACCGCCGGGTTTTTGTCAATATCAACTTTCAGGATCGTCGCCTTTTCGCCAACATGATCTTTTGCCTGTTTCAGGATGGGCGCCATCATTTTGCAGGGGCCGCACCATTCGGCAAAAAAATCTACGAGCACCGGTTTATCCGAATTGATAAGTTCTGTAAAACTTGCCATACCTTTTTGCAGTATTTGTAACACACAATGTACCAAACAGGCGCATTGGCCACACAATTTAAACCTGTTTTTGCGCATGACAACACCATTGCTCGACAAGACTCTCAAATTATTGCTACTCCTCATTCTGCTCTTTCTTGTCCTGTACTTTGGAAAACCCTTTCTGGTGCCGGTGCTCATCGCCACATTTCTGTCGATGCTGCTGGTGCCGCTTTGCACCCAATTGGAACGCAAACTGCCAAGGGGTTTGGCGGCCCTGATCTCGGTTTTAATCTTACTAAGCGCTGTAGCCCTAATCGTTTATATTGTCAGCACACAGGTTTCCAACATCGCCGGCAACGCGGAGCAGATCGAGCGGAATATTTCCGAAAAAGTGCAGAAGGTGGAGGAATTTGTTACCCGGTCGCTCGGTATCCCGCAACAAAAGCAGGCACAGGTCATCCAGGAGCAACAACAGGAATCCACCGGGAAAATATCGTTGCTGATCTCCGGTTTTTTCACTTCGCTAGGCGGGCTGTTCACCAACTTTATCATCGTGCTGGTGTATATTTTCCTGTTCCTTTACTTCCGTGACCATTTCAACCAGGCCCTCCTGCGGATCGTTCCGCCCAAAGACAAAACCAATGCCCGCACCATCGTGCACGACGCACAGCAGGTAGCCCAAAAATACCTGACCGGTCTTGCCATTATGATTGCCTGCCTCTGGGTCATGTATGGCATCGGGTTCAGTGCTATCGGCGTGCGAAACGCCCTGTTTTATGCCGTGCTTTGCGGCCTTCTTGAGATCGTACCCTTTGTGGGCAACCTTACCGGCGTCAGCATCACCGTCATCATGTCGCTGGCGCAGGGCAGCGATCTAAAGATGGTGCTTGCCATCGTTATCACCTACGCCATTGTGCAGTTTTTGCAAACCTATATCCTGGAGCCGCTTGTCGTTGGCCGCGGCATCAGCATTCACCCCGTTTTTACCATTGTTGGGATTGTTGGCGGCGAAGTGCTCTGGGGCATCCCGGGCATGGTGCTGGCCCTGCCAATCATGGGCGTCATCAAAATTATTTGTGACCACATCGAGCCGCTAAAACCCTATGGCTTCCTGATCGGCGAAGAACGCAAACGCGAACCCGGCATCGTCCGGAAAATCAAAAAAAAGGTTTCCCAATGAATGATCAATTGCCCGGGAGCCGCTGTGTTCCTCCTGCCCGTTTCAGCCCTACTTTTGTTGCATGAACATGACGGGACTGTATTCCATTTACCAGCAATATCCTTCGGTACAAACCGATACCCGCAAGTTGCAGAAAGGCGATCTTTATTTTGCCCTCAAAGGGCCAAACTTTAATGGCAACGCCTTTGCGCAGCAGGCACTCGACAGCGGCGCCGCGTATGCGATCGTCGATGAACCCCAATTCGCGGTGAACGACAGGACCATCCTAGTGGATGACGTGTTGCAAACCCTCCAGCAACTGGCGCTGCATCACCGCCGGCAGTTCAGCATTCCGTTTCTTGCCATTACCGGCAGCAACGGCAAAACAACCACCAAAGAATTGATTCACGCCGTGCTTGCCACGACGTTTACAACCTATACGACGGAAGGCAACCTGAATAACCACATTGGCGTGCCGCTGACGATTCTCAAGATCAAAAGCGATGCGCAGATGGCCGTAATTGAAATGGGCGCCAACCACCTGCGGGAGATTGCTTCGTACTGCGAGATTGCACTGCCGACGCACGGGCTGATCACCAATTGCGGCAAGGCCCACCTCGAAGGATTTGGCGGCGTGGAAGGCGTGCGAAAAGGCAAAGGCGAATTGTTTGATTTTCTGCGCAGCCATGATGGCACCGCCTTCCTCATGAACGATTACGATTACCTGCACGAGATGAGCCAGGGCATTCGCCACCGGTTTACCTACGGCACAAATGACGGCGATGTGGCCGGTGATGTCCGGGAAAGCGATCCTTTCTTGCAGGTGCAGTTTACCAAAGGCTTCCAGGGTGAGATTGCAACGGCTTTGGTCGGCAGTTATAACCTGCCGAATGTGCTGGCAGCGGTGGCCGTTGGAAAATTCTTTGGCGTGGAAGACGCTAAAATCAAAACGGCAATTGAACAGTACACACCGTCCAACAGCCGTTCGCAACTGGTGCAAAAGGGTTCCAACAAAATCATCCTCGACGCTTACAATGCCAACCCAAGCAGCATGAAGGCGGCCATCGACAACTTTGCAAAGGTCGAAGGCGATCGTAAAATCCTGGTGCTGGGTGCCATGGCCGAACTGGGCGATGAAAGCCGTGACGAACACCAGGCTATCATCAGCGAAATCGGGCGGCATTCCTGGAAAGCGGTGCTGTTAGTGGGGGGTGATTTTTTACACTCGTCCCACTCTTACCAAACCTTTGCAAGACCGGAAGAAGCCGGTGAATGGCTGAAAGCGCAAGACCTTCACAATGCTTACCTCCTGGTAAAAGGCTCGCGAAGCATGCAAATGGAAAAAGTGCTGAATTATCTCTGATGCCGGAAAACGAACGTCCACACCGAAGTTACCTGAGCACCATTTTTGGCTGCTGGTGTCCGCGTTGCCGCGAAGGCAAATTGTTTCGGCACCCGCTGAGTTTCCGGCTGAAAAAAAGCATGGAGATGTACGAACGCTGCCCCGTGTGCGGCCAGGCCACCGACATTGAAGTGGGCTTTTATTACGGTACCGGTTATGTGAGTTACCTGATCGGCATCGTCATTACCATCATCAGCTTTTTGGTATGGTTTCTTCTCATTGGCTTTTCGTTTAAGGACAGCCGCTTTTTGATCTGGGTAACGTCCAACTCGGTTCTTCTCCTGGTTTTACAGCCCTGGCTCATGCGTTTCTCCCGCAGTTTGTGGCTTTCGTTTTTCGTGTCTTACGAACCGGATTGGGAACACGTGGCGCCGGCCGAGCCGGAACGGACCAACGAAGACCAGAAAAACAACTGGTGAACCACCCCGCTCATAACCCGGCCGGACCTGAGTGGCACAAAAATTTCAAGTGTGCCGGCATGAAAAAACTCAACGCTTTTTTTGTGCACAAAAGCGCCTTTGCCATCCTTCTTGCCGTGCTTTTGCTCCAGGCAACTAACAGCATTGCACAGGTTGACACCTTGAAGGCCCAAACCGATACAATCGCCCAAAAAACCGATACGTTAGTCAGAGAAAATCTTGCGCAGGCGGCCGATACGACACCTGTTTCCAAAAAGAATATAAAAGCCAACCTGGCAACAATGGATGCCACGGCTCCATCGGTCTACAAGATCAATCCGCTGAGCACAGCGCTGATCGGTGTAGCTGCGACGGCGGCGAACATGATCGCCATAAACAATATCCTGCACAACAAACCCGATTTGACGGAAGCGGAAATACAGGCTGCCAACAGGAATATCCTTAACCGTTTCGACAGGTGGGCACTGGAACTGGATCCGTCCAAAAGAGATCATTTCTATTCCCTGTCCGACAAAGGGCTTACCATTACCCTGGCTGCATCGGCCGCGACATTCTTGTTTAATAAAAAAACGAGGAAAGACTGGCTTCGCCTGGGCCTGATGTTCTACCAGACACAGTTCCTCACCTTTGCCTTCTACGATTTTAGTTTCTTCGGTCCCTTGTTTCAAAACAGGCTTCGGCCGATCGTGTACTACGACTATTTCCCCATTGAACAACGTAAAGGCGGCAATCAGAAAAACTCGTTTTACAGCGGGCATGTGGCTAATGCCACGGCCGCTACGTTTTTTGCCGTGAAAGTGTATTGCGATTACCACCCCGAGATCGGCAACAAAAAAATCCTGCTTTACGCGGCGGCTTCTGTTCCTCCGCTGGTCACTGGATGGTTGCGCATGAAGGCGCTTGCACATTTCCCTTCCGACATCATGGCCGGCTATCTCATTGGCGGAGTCTTTGGTATTGTGATCCCCGAACTGCACCGGATCAAAACCAGGAACCTCCAGGTGAATACGTTTTATAACGGGCAAAGCGGTGGCCTTCGATTCACGTATGCACTGGGACGTAAGTCCGCACCCGCCCCAAGCCATGCGACAATGGCAAAGTAAGATGCCAGGTAGTGGAGTGGTATGCAGTTAAACACTTCGACCTTACGGAGGCTTTTCTACCGGGCCGTTAGTATCCAGATAAAAAAAGGCAGCACATTGATGTGCTGCCTTTGCTGTAAAAAATAACAGTTTACAAGGTCTTGAGCTTGATGTTCCGGAACCAGACTTCGTCGCCGTGGTCCTGCAAGCCGATGCGGCCCGATTTGCTGCGGCCAAAAGCCGGCATGTCCTTGAACTTGCTTTTCGCAATCATCTGGTACCAGTTGTCGTCCCACATGGTGGTTGACAGGGTGTGCACGCCGTTCAGGTAAAAATCCAGCTTGCCTTTGTTGGCCACGATCTCGGCCGTGTTCCATTCACCAACCGGCTTTACGGCTTCTTTCGCTGTAATGAGGTCGTAAAGATCACCGGCGCGGTGCTTGATGATTTTTGCATCCGGGTGACCGTTGTTATCCAGCACCTGCATTTCCGGGCCCGTATTCCACATGGCGCTGTATTGCGGGTCTTCCTTGGAATAAAAAATCACACCGCTGTTGCCATTGGGCGCAATCTTCCAGTCGTATTTCAGGTGAAAGTTTTCAAACTCCTGGTCGGTAACAATGTCACCGCCCTGCAGTCCTTCTTTTTTTCCCTTGGCATCGAGATGCAGCACGCCGTCTTCGGCTTTCCAGGCGCTGCCAACACCGGTTTTGTTATAGGTGTGCCATCCGCTGGTTGTCTTTCCGTCAAAAAGCGAAACCCATCCGGCTTCGTTTGCAGCCGTGTTGTTCCCGGTCGATTGCATGGTTGTTTTGTTTTGGGTGGAGCAGGACAAAAGCGCCGCTGCGGCCACAACGAATGACAATTTGTGCATTATTGCTGTTTTAATAAAAGAATGTATTTCACCATGGCAACAGCATCATCGTGCGACAATTGCGGGTGCGCTGTCATCGGCACCTGGCCCCAATTGCCGGAACCACCATGGATTACCTTGTTGGCCAGCGAGTCTTCGATCCCCGGCTTACCGGCATAACGGGCTGCCACTTCCTGGTAGGGAGGACCAACCACTTTTTCTGCCACCTTGTGACAGGTTAAACAATCGCTTTGACCAACCAGAGCGAGGCCTTTTTTATAATCCGGATTTTGCGAAACGTCTGTCGTTGCAGGCGCTTCTGTGGTCGTGGCGGCACCCGGGCCCGTTCCTGTTCCGGCACCATTGTCTCCTGTCTTGTCATTCGAAGCAGACTTGTTGTTGCTACAACTCCAAATAGTGGCCACCGCGGCCAGTAAAATCAACGTCTTTTTCATCTGTCTTTAATTTTTACGAAATTCCTAAAACTTTTTTATTAAATGCCTCATCGGCGGCCACGCCGGCAAAGTCGTCGAACGCTTTTGCCGTTGCCTGTATAATATGGCTGTTAATGAACGGCGCACCTTCTTTGGCACCCTGCTCCGGCGACTTGATGCAGCACTCCCATTCCATCACCGCCCAGCTTCCATAGCCGTACTGGGTCAGTTTGCTGAAGATGCTTTTAAAATCCACCTGTCCATCACCGGGAGAACGGTAACGGCCGGCACGGTGCAACCATCCCTGGTACCCGCCAAAGGTTCCCTGTTTACCGGTTTTATTAAATTCCGCATCCTTTACATGGAAGGCTTTGATGCGTTCGTGGTAAATATCGATGTAGGCAAGGTAGTCCAGTTGCTGCAGCACAAAGTGAGACGGATCGTACAACAGGCAGGCACGGGGATGATTGTTGACTTCTGCTAAAAACATCTCGTAGGTTTCGCCGTCGAACAGGTCTTCGCCGGGATGAATCTCGTAGGCTACATCCACACCACACTCGTCGAAATAATTGAGGATGGGTGTCCAGCGTTTGCCCAGTTCTTTAAACCCTTCTTCCACCAGGCCTGCCGGTCGTTGTGGCCAGGGGTGAAAGGTATGCCAGAGCAATGCACCGCTGAACGAAGGGCAGGCTGTCAATCCCAGGTTTTGGGAGGCCTTTGCTGCGTAGCGCATTTGCTGCACGGCCCATTCGGTACGGGCCTTTGGGTTCTTCTTTGCACTGTCCGGTGCAAATGCATCAAAGAGGTCGTCGTAAGCCGGATGCACGGCAACCAATTGTCCCTGCAGGTGCGTGGACAGCTCGGTGATCTCCAGGCCGATTTCATTGATCATGCCTTTCAGTTCATCGGCGTATGTCTTGCTTTCGGCGGCTTTTTGCAAGTCGATGCAACGGGGATCCCAGGTGGGGATCTGCACGCCGCGATAGCCAAGGTCTTTTGCCCACTGGCAAATGGACTTCATGTCGTTGAACGGGGGTTTGTCGCCCAAAAACTGGGCGAGAAAAATTCCAGGTCCTTTAATGGTCTTCATGATGAGAGAATATAAATATTAGCAAATTGTAAAAGGCAAGTTCAATGTGATAATTTGATAATTTGAAAATGAATATTCTTAATCCCGGCAGACCGACCGAACGGCGATGTGCGACGCAACGAAATCCAATCGGCATTCAACTGCCAGTCTCCTGAAAAGAACAACCAAATTGCACTCACACCTTCCATTAGCACCTTATCGAATTATCGCATTGTCACAATATCCAATTGTCGAATTATCCAACTATCGCATTACACTTCAAACGCTGTCCACTTCTTTTCTGATTTTCCCGAGGCAATCACGTTTTCGATAAAGGCCATTCCCCTGACCCCGTCATCGACCGTTGGAAAATCGAGCCATTCGGCTTTGGGCTGTCCACCATTTTTCCTCGCCTCGACGCACAACGCAAAATTGCGGTAGTGGTTCGCAAAGGCCTCGAAGAACCCTTCGGGGTGGCCCCACGGTGTACGGGTGTTATGCCTTGCCAGTTCGCTCAGGTACCCGTTTCCCGCACGAAGTGTTTGGTACGGTGCATCCAGCATTTTTACCAGCAGGCTGTTGGCATCCGCATGACTCCATTCGAGCCCGCCTTTTTCGCCATAGACTTTTATGGTCAGGTTATTTTCTTCACCGGCCATGATTTGCGAAGCCATCAGCACACCGGTTGCACCATTATTATATTGTAACAATACGGCACCGTCATCATCGAGCTTCCGGCCTTCCACAACAATATTCAGTTGTGCACACAACGCGGTTACCTGCAACCCCGTGACATATTCGGTCAGGTTGAAGGCATGCGTACCAATATCGCCCATGGCACCTGCCGCGCCACTGCGGGACGGATCGGTGCGCCACTCCGCCTGCTTGTAGCCGGTGGCTTCGAGGTATTGCGACAACCAACCTTGCGGGTAGGTCACAAAGATTTTCCGGATCGTTCCCAGCGCCCCGCTCCTGACCTGCTCCTTTGCTTCTTTGATCATCGGGTAACCGGAATAGGTATGGGTAAGGCAGAGATAGCGGCCCGTTTTTTCAACGACCTTTTTTAATTCCTTGGCCTCGTCCAATGTAAAAGTCATGGGCTTGTCCATGATGACATCAAAGCCGCTTTCAAGGGCCATCTTCGCCGGACCAAAATGCAGGTGATTGGGGGTTACGATGCTGACGATTTCCATGCGTTCCTCTTCGGGCATCGCGGCCTCTTTCCGAATCATTTCCTCCCAGGAACCGTAGACGCGTTCGGGCGGCAGGTCCAGTTCGCCAGCCATGGACTTTGACTTTTCAGGATCCGAGCTAAAGGCACCGCAGACGAGTACAATAAGGCCGTCCAGGGCCGCGGCCGACCGGTGTACCGCGCCAATGAAAGCGCCAGGTCCACCGCCGATCATTCCCATTCGTAATTTTCGCATAGTTCGTTCGTAATAATGGTTTTTTTGTCAACACCGGAGGGAGTTGCAATCGTTGATTAAATTGTGGTTTTCAAGCGACTAAATTTAAGAAGGGTTTTTCTTGCATCGCCGAAAATCTTGCAGACAAAAAGATTTTGATGTGTAATTTTTGTTCCAAAAAAAAATTTCTCCGTTTGCAAAAAGCTGTACATTTAAAACCACTTGGTATTTGCTGAACGAAAACAAGACATGGTTACTACCCACTTGCTATATCAATTTCATCTTTTTCTTTCCCTGAATTTTAAATCGGTTGGCGAATGAAAGCAACGACCCGTGTGCAGTTGTCGGTCATGATGTTCCTGAATTTCTTTATTTGGGGTGCCTGGTATGTGACGATGGGGACTTACCTGGATAAGGTACTGCATGCAAGCGGTGTTCAGATCGGGGCGGCTTACAGCGCCATGGCGATCGCCACCATCATTTCGCCGTTCTTCGTTGGCATGATCGCCGACCGCTTTTTCGCCGCACAAAAAGTGCTGGCCGTGCTTCACCTGGTTGGCGCCTTGTTGTTGTACTACATCACCACCATTCAAAATCCCAATTCGTTTTACTGGGTTTTGCTGCTGTACTCCCTTATGTATGCGCCCACACTGGCCCTGGCCAATTCGGTTGCCTTCCGGCAAATGACGGATACCAGCAAAGAATTTGCATCTATCCGGGTTTTTGGTACCATTGGCTGGATCGCCACCGGCTGGATGATCGACAAAGTGTTCAGGATCGGCACCGACCAACTGGCCTTCACCTTCACGATGGCGGCCGTTGCTTCTTTCATCCTTGCCGTACTCAGTTTCTTTTTACCCGATACACCACCGAAGGCAAAAGGCACAAAAGCCACCTTCAAACAAATCCTGGGTGCGGATGCATTTGTCCTGTTCAAAGACCGCTCCTTCGCCATCTTTTTTCTTGCCTCGGTACTGATCTGTATCCCTCTTTCGTTTTACTACAGTTTTACCAACCTGTTCCTCACAGAGGTGGGTATGCAGAACGCAACGAGCAACATGACCTTCGGGCAATTCTCGGAAGCACTTTTTATTTTGCTGATCCCGGTTTTCTTCCGCCGGCTGGGTGTCAAATGGATGATCGCCATCGGCATGATCGCCTGGACGCTTCGCTTCCTTTGCTTTGGTTACGGCAATGCAGACGCCGGGATGTGGATGCTTTTTGCCGGCATCATCCTGCATGGTGTCTGCTTCGATTTCTTTTTTGTGACCGGGCAGATTTATACCGACAGCAAAGCTGGTGTCAACATTCAAAGCCAGGCGCAGGGAATGATCACCATGGCAACCTATGGCATCGGCATGTGGATCGGTACCCTGCTATCGGGATACGTCAAGGAAGCGTACACGGTTAACAACGTGGTAAACTGGAAAGGCATTTGGATGGTGCCGGCCGGAATTGCGTTTGCCGTGCTGATACTTTTTGTTTTACTCTTTAAGGATAACCGGAAACCAGTTATTACAGAACCGGAGGCCGAAATCGGCCTGGCTGAAACCCGCCTGACCTAAATTGAATTTCCATGCAGAGAAGAAAATTAATTAAGAATTTATTGCTGACCGGTACGGCTGTTGCGGCCACACCGGCTGTGTCGTTTGCAAGCTGTGAGAACACTACAAAAACCAAAGGCTTGAAAGGAAATATCAACCACTCTGTTTGCGCTTGGACCTACAGTTTTCTTTCCATTGAGGAATTATGTCAGACCGTCAAGAAAATCGGCTTCTCGGCCATCGACCTGGTGGGCCCAAAAGACTGGCCAACCTTGCAGAAGTACAATGTGTATAGCTCGATGTGTTATACGAGCGGAGAAAACAGTTTAACCAAAGGCTGGAACGATCCGGGCCAGCATGCCCGCCTGATCAAAGACTTTACAGAGATCATCCCGCTGATGGTCAAGGCCGGATACAAAGACGTCATTACGTTCAGCGGCAACCGGAATGGAATGGATGATGCAACAGGCCTGAAAAATTGCGCGGCCGGCCTGAAACAGGTGCTGCCGCTGGCCGAAAAGGCCGGCATCACCATCCACATGGAACTGCTCAACAGCAAAGTGGATCACAAGGATTATATGTGTGATAAAACCGCGTGGGGCGTTGCCCTGTGCAAGGAACTGGGCTCGCCCAATTTCAAGTTGCTCTACGATATTTATCACATGCAAATCGATGAAGGCGATGTGATCCGGACAATTCAAAACAATCACCAGTTTATTGGGCATTACCACACCGGTGGTGTACCCGGCCGGCACCAGATCAACGAAACACAGGAACTGTACTACCCGGCCATCATGAAGGCCATTTTGGACACGGGCTTTAAAGGATACGTAGCGCAGGAGTTTATCCCGACAGGGAAGAACAACGAGGAAAAAGTGGCCTGGCTGAAGGATGGCGTCAGCCGGTGCGATGTGTAGGCAGCAACTGGCGGTTCACCTGATTTATAAAGAAACGAAACAAACAACTCACCAAATAAACGACAAACTGTTCTATGGCAGACAATACGTATGATGCAATCGTTGTTGGCTCCGGTATCAGCGGTGGCTGGGCAGCTAAAGAGCTGACAGAAAAAGGTCTCAAAGTTTTAATGCTCGAACGCGGCGAAGACATCCCGCACGGCAAAGGCTATGAAAAAGCAAACCGCGAACTCTGGGAGCTCCCGCACCGTGGCGGCAGAACGCAGGAAATGATCAAGAACTACCCTGTGCTGAAACGCGATTATCCCCTGAACGAACGCAACCTCCACTACTGGGTCAACGACCAGGAAAGCCCGTACACGGAAGTCAAGCGATTCGACTGGTACCGTGGCTATCACGTGGGTGGCCGTTCGCTGATGTGGGGCCGTCAAAGCTACCGTCACAGTGATTTTGATTTTGAGGCCAACGCCAAAGATGGCATCGCCATCGACTGGCCGATTCGCTATAAAGACATCGAACCCTGGTATACGTACGCGGAAGGTTTTGCCGGGATCAGTGGTAACCGCGATGGATTGCCGCAATTGCCCGATGGCAACTTCCTTCCACCCATGGAAATGAACTGCGTGGAAAAGGACGTCGCTGCACGCATTAAGCAGAATTTTGGTGGCAAACGGATCATGACCATTGGCCGCGTTGCCAATATCACACAGCCCAAGCCGGAGCAAAACCGCTCCTGCCAGTACAGGGATAAATGCTGGCTTGGATGCCCCTTCGGTGGTTATTTCAGCACGCAGTCGGCCACACTGCCGGCTGCCATGAAAACCGGCAACCTGACCCTTCGGCCGTTTTCTATTGTGAAAGAAATCATTTACGACAAGGACACGAAAAAGGCAAAAGGCGTTCGCATCCTGGATGCGCAAAACAACCAGACCTACGACTACTTCTCCAAGATCGTCTTCCTCAACGCCTCGGCGCTGAATTCGGCCTGGGTGCTGATGAATTCGGCCACCGATGTATGGCCCGATGGCCTCGGTAGTAGCAGCGGCGAACTCGGGCACAACGTGATGGACCACCACTTCCGCGTTGGTGCCGGCGGCCGTGTCGAAGGCTACGATGACAAATATGTTTACGGCAAGCGACCCAACGGTATTTACGTCGTTCGCTATCGCAATCTTTTTGGCGAAAAGCGTGATTACCTGCGTGGCTTTGGCTACCAGGGAAGCGCCAGCCGCCAGGGATGGGGCCGCGACATTGCCGAAATGTCGATCGGTGGCGATTACAAGGACGCCCTGTGCGAACCGGGCCAGTGGAACATGGGTATGACCGCCTTCGGTGAGATGCTGCCCTACCACGAGAACCGAGTGTACCTCGACAAGAGCAAAAAAGACAAGTGGGGGCTGCCTGTACTGGCCATGGATGTGGAGATCAAAGACAATGAACGCAAAATGCGTGTGGACATGGCAAACGACGCCGCCGAAATGCTGAATGCCGCAGGCGTCAAGGATGTAAAGACCTACGATAATGACTATGCACCGGGCATGGGAATTCACGAAATGGGGACGGCACGCATGGGCCGCGATCCAAAGACGTCGGTACTGAATGGCAACAACCAGATGTGGGATGCCTTGAACGTGTATGTGACCGACGGTGCCTGCATGACCTCAGCCTCCTGCGTAAACCCTTCACTCACCTATATGGCGCTGACAGCAAGAGCAGCCGATCACGCTGTGAAGGAATTAAAGAAAATGAATTTGTAAACCCGTAAGGCGTGGAATGCCAAACTGCGAATCGAAGGATTTTCGGTTGATCGTTTTGGATGGGCATTGCACGTCTTCTTTTCACCAACCTAACCAGTATGTCAATGGAAAAAAAATCACAACCATCAAATTCCCGCAGGGAATTCATTAAGAATACGGCGCTCGGCGCTGCAGGCTTTTTTATTGTGCCGCGATTTGTCCTGGGCGGCAAGGGATACGTTGCCCCCAGCGACCGCCTGCTCATTGCCGGTATCGGCGTAGGCGGCAAAGGCGAAAGCGATATTGCCAACTTTTTCAAGAGCGGAAAAGCCGACATTGCCTTCCTCTGCGATGTGGATGACCGCAGGGCTGCCAATTCCGTTAAATCCTTTCCCAAAGCAAAATATTACAAAGACTGGCGGGAGATGCTGGACAAAGAATCCAAGAACTTCGACGCCGTTTCCGTTTCCACTCCCGACCACAACCACGCCGCACCGGCGCTGGCAGCCATGCAACTGGGCAAGCACGTTTACGTGCAAAAACCCCTGACGCATGATATTTATGAAGCAAGGGTGCTGACGGAAGCCGCCAAACGATACAACGTCGTGACCCAAATGGGTAACCAGGGCTCCTCCGGCGACGGAACCCGGGTGATGAAGGAGTGGTTTGATGCTGGCTTGATTGGCGATGTGCATACCATCTATGCATGGACCGACCGGCCGGTATGGCCGCAAGGCATCCAGTGGCCCTCACAAAAAGCCGAAGTGCCCAAGGGTCTCGACTGGAACCTGTGGCTGGGCACAGCCCCTTACAAAGACTATGTAGAGAAGATCGTTCCTTTCAACTGGCGTGGCTGGTGGGATTACGGCACCGGTGCCCTGGGCGACATGGGTGCCCATATGCTGGAAGTGGCTTTCCGTGTGCTTGATCTGCGGTATGCCAGTGATGTGCAGGCCAGCGTTGGCTCAGTTTACGTGGACGAGTTCAAACGCGGTTATTTCCCCGAAAGTTGCCCGCCTTCGAGCCATGTGACACTTACCTTCCCAAAAACAGCTAAAACAAAAGGTCCCGTGACGGTACACTGGATGGATGGCGGCATACAACCCGAACGTCCGGAAGAGCTGGGCCCCAACGAAGTGTTCGGCGATGGTGGCAACGGCACGCTGTTTATCGGCACCAAGGGCAAGATGATGTGCGGTACCTACGGTGTCAATCCGCGCCTGTTACCAACGAGCCGCACCAAGCTGACCAAGGTCATGCGCCCCTCCAACAACCCAAACCAGCCGGCCCGGGAAGTGGAAGAAGTGGTGTATCCTTATCCTGGCATCAAAAACCCGCTGCCCAGGGTTCCGGGCGGCGCCGAGGGTCACTACGCCCAATGGGTGGAAGCCGCGATTGCCGGTCATGGGAAAAAGGAAGTCAGCTCGCCGTTTGAAGTGGCCGGACCGCTGACCGAATTGTTGCTGATGGCCAACCTGGCGATCCGTGCTGCCGACATCCGCAAGCCGAGAGAAAATGGCAACGGGTTCAGCTTCCCGGGCCGCGGCATCAAACTGGTTTGGGACAATGCCAACATGAAAGTGACCAATTTCGACGACGTAAACCAGTATGTGCGACGCACGTACAGGCAAGGTTACAACCTGAACTGGACCTGAGGAACAGAAGATCCAATGAACAGGGAATGCCGAATGTCGAAACAGGAACTTATTCCTGGCATTTTTTACAAAGCATCAAACAATCGAACAACAAACAAAAAATTTTAAACGAAACATATGGATCGCCGAGAAGCCGTAAAATATATCAGCATCCTGATGGGCGGTGCTGTCATTGGCGCAGATGCCTTTTTATCCGGTTGTAAAACCAAAACGGAAAGCATTGCGGAGCTGACACCGGAGGATATTGCCTACCTGAACGAAGTAGGTGAAACCATTTTGCCCCGCACCAGCACTCCTGGTGCCAAGGATGCCAATGTGGGTGAGTTTATGAAAGTGATGGTAAGAGATTGCTACGAAGAAGCCGACCAGAAAGCCTTCATGGAAGGCCTGGGCAAACTGAACGACGCCAGCAAGAAGAAGTTCGACAAGGACTTTATGAACATCACGCCGCAACAGCGCCATGATTTGCTGGTGGAAGTAGACAAAGAAGCCAAAGACTACCAGAAAAAAGTTTCAGACTTCAACGGCAAAGAGTCTGCAAAAGAAAAAGAAGAAAATACCAAGGGCAATAAAGGCTATGTGAAGCAACACATGGCCCCGCATTACTTCACGATGATGAAGCAATTAACCCTCCTGGGTTTCTTTACGTCCAAACCAGGGATGACTCAGGCCGTTCGCTACCTGCCGGTGCCGGGCCGCTACGAAGGTTGTGTGCCCTATAAGAAAGGCGATAAAGTCATTGTATAAACTCAAAAGATCGTACACATGAATTACCAGCGAAGAGATTTTCTCCGGCTGTCTGCGGCGATTGGTGCAGGTCTCGCCCTGGGTCCTCTAACAGGAGGCCTCACGGGCTGCAGCCCGGTGTCCAAAGCCCAGTCCAGCATCAACAACGAATTTGGCTTGCAGCTTTATACCCTTCGTGACGATTTACCCAAAGATCCCAAAGGCGTACTGACGCAAGTGGCCTCTATGGGCTATAAGCAACTGGAAGGTTACGAGGGACCGCAGGGCATGTTCTGGGGCATGAGTCATACCGACTTCAAAAAGTTCATGGACGACCTGGGTATGAAATTCATTACCAGCCACTGCAACATCAACCAGGACTTTGAGCGTAAAGCCGCACAGGCCGCCGCGATCGGGATGAAATACCTGATTTGTCCTTACCTCGGTCCGCAAAAAAGTCTGGATGATTACAAGCGGGCTGCCGACACGTTTAATCAACGGGGGGAAGTGTGTCGCAAAAACGGAATCCGCTTTGCCTATCACAACCACGATTACAGTTTCAAGCCCACGGATGGGCAGCTTCCACAAGATGTAATGATGCAGGCCACGAACAAAGACCTCGTGGATTTTGAAATGGATATTTACTGGGTGGTGAATGCCGGCGAAAACCCCGAAGCCTGGTTCCAAAAATACCCTAACCGCTTCCGCCTTTGCCATGTGAAAGACCGGCAAAAAGGCGTAGGTGCTACTACCCAAAATGTCTCTGTCGTATTGGGTACCGGCTCTATCAACTTCCCGCAAATCTTAAAGACGGCCGCGCAAAACGGCATGAAATACTACATCGTAGAGCAGGAAGCCTACGAAGGCACTACGCCGCTGGTCGCAGCCAGGGAAGACGCGGCCTACATGAAAAATTTCCGCTTCGCTTAATGGTGGGCAGCAGAATCGTTTACACTGGACGAGTCCTTGGGTAAGGGCTTGTTCAGTGTAACACTGTTTGCAGTATCGGGCACATTGCCATTTACATTTTCAACGGCCGGGGTTCCGGGTCCCGTTGTCGTCGAATTTGTCTCCGTTTCTGATTTCGTGGTTTTGTCGTTGCCGCAGGCGGCCAATAAACACACTGCCAACAGGGAAGAAAATACCTTTTTCATCTGTCAAATTTTTGCCTTTCGGTTGTAGATGTACAATTATCCTACCAAGTGTGGTTTGCCGTTAACTGTTCGGCATTCGATCAGCGAAGCCTTTTCCCAATATCTTATCATCTAATCGGTTTGCAAGGTTCCATCGGCAATCGGGGAAACGCAGGTCTGACAAGGCATTGCTCCGTTGGCAGCCACAGGTAAGCAAACAGATAACGGTATAATATCCAATATCCCACTATCCTAATATCCTTTTCAAAACAATTCCTGCTGTAACAAAACCGGTTTCTTGAGCCTTAATCCGCAGGCGGCATTGAGCCGATCAACGAGGTAGCCTGCGACCTCAGGCGAATGTTTTTCTTCCGGCATGTGAATGATGAAGTAGAGCTCGGACAAGCCGTTTTCGATCCAGAAAGCAATCCGCTCCACCCAGCCATTGATTCTTGCGTAATCGGTCGGATGCAGGTTGTTGGCCACAAAGCGAACGAGGGAGCAGGATCCGGCCAGGTGCATATGACAGCAATCGCGGCGGCCCGCGGTGTCGGTAATCACCATTCCTTTTTGCACCTTGCGCAGAAATTGCACCAGCCGCTCCGTTTCGCCGCCGGTAAACCAGCCGGGGTGGCGCAGTTCTAGAAACAGGAAAAATGATGGCGTCACGTGTTGCAGGTAATGTCCCAGTTCCTTTTTTCGCTGCGGGCCAAAGCCATCGCTCAACTGCAGGAAGGAGGGCCCGAGGTGCCGGCCAAATGCCGATACCATTTTTTCAAAGGCCTGTGTCAATGGGCCCTTGTACTCCAGGTGCCCTTCATGACTGATGCCCTGGAATAGTTTCGGACAAAATTTAAAATCGCTTTCACCCGCTTTGGCAGCCCATTTGGCAATCGCCGCTTCGTCATACAAATTGTAAAAGGTTGAATTCAGTTCGATGCAATTGAACTGCCTGACATACTCGTCCAAAAAGTGCGAATCCTTTGTTCCTTTCGGGTACAGCTTCCCTACCCACTCCTTGACACTCCACCGCGGACAGCCAACGTACACGCGGGGATTTTCCACCCGTTTTCCGGGAAGCACCTCTTTGTTGATCAGTGGTTCCGGGGGGAGCGTAAAGTCAATTGTGTCGAGTAAATTGTATGCGACTTTCCCAAAATCCATACGCTTGTTTGTTTTGAACGTTTTAGCAATCGGCCCTGCTGTTCCTGCGCCTTCCCATCCATTTGTGATTGCCCAAAAAGGATAACGCCGGCAATGAAGCGACGAACGTATTGAACACGTCCACACCACTAGGTTATTCGTACAAATTGCTGCTCAAAGGAACAGCGCAAAGCAACAAGGGATGACCTGCAAATGGAGCGACAACCGTCCCACTAAAACGCTGTTTTTGCCTTGAACAACGCGTAAAACTTCAGGTACACACCGTTGGTCCAGCCAAAGCCATCCTGGGTGGGATATTCACCGCCACCGCTTTCGAGGCCCGTATTTTCCACGTTGTATTTTTCCAGCATTCGTCCTGTAGCCTTGAACACTTTTTCATTTACGGTCATCCAGCGCTCGGCGATTGTTTTTGCCAAATCGTTCTGCCCGTAATTCATCAATCCTTTTACCGTCAGAAACTGCAAGGGCGCCCAGCCGTTAGGAGCATCCCATTGCTGGCCGGTGCGATAAAGAGATGTAACTACGCCTCCATCACGCAAGAACTTTTCTTCCACGACTTTCTTTACATTGGCCGCCTGCTCCCTGCTTGCTGCATTTGCAAACAGGGGAAGTACACCCGCCAGGCTCCATTTATCTGTTGTGTTTTTTTCGGTGAAATCATAATCGAAGAAAAAGCGGAGCTCTTCGTTCCAGCAATATTTTTGCAAAGCGGCCTTGCGTTTCGTTGCTTTTTGTGCATACAGTTCTGCTTTTGCAGACCGGCCAACCGCTTTTTCGGCCTGCATCAACACCGTTTCATAAGCATACAACAGGGAGTTCAAATCGACCGGGATGATGTTCGTTGTTTCAATCGTAGTCAGGTGCAGCGTATCCTGGAACCAGCGGCTGCTGAAATCCCATCCGCTTTCCGCCCCGGCCCGCAGGTTGGTGAAGGCCTTCCCGTCCTTGTTCCTGTAGTCCTTTGCCGTGGTAACATCCTGGAGATAGGATTCCTGCCGCGGTGCATTGTTATCATCGTAGTAGCGGTTCAGTACATTTCCATCGGGAAGCTTTACGACACGCCGGTGTGCAGTGCCAGGCTTAAGGGTGGTGGCTCCCTCCATCCAGAACGCATACTCTTTTTCCAGCGCCGGCAAATATTTTTTATACACGGCATCGCCTTTCTTCTCGTGCAGCAGGGAAACCATCTGCGCAAAATACGGCGGCTGCGAGCGGCTTAAATAGTAGTTGCGGTTACCGTTGGGAATGTGCCCGTATTTTTCAATGAGAAATGCAAAATTGTCCAGCATGTCCTCGATCAGGTCGTAGCGGTTGCTAACGGCAAGACCCTGCATGGTAAAATAACTGTCCCAGTAATAGATCTCACGGAAACGGCCACCCGGCACCACGTACGAACCAGGCAAGGGCAGCAGCGAACTGTTTTTGCGGATGCTGTCTTTCGGACGGGTCAGCGTATTCCAGAGTTCTGCCAGGTGCTGCTGCAGCGAAAGGCCTTCCGTAAAATGCACCGGGGGCGTGCCGGGCAAATAAAAATTGGCAACCACAAAAGCCCGCAGGCTGGCGCTGTCTCTTTTTTTCAGCGCCGCATATTTTTTCAATATCACGTTCGGCTTGTATTGCGGCACCATGTCCACAAAGGTTTTGTTGTCGCCAAAAGCCCTTGTGAGCTGTACGTCTTTGAAAAGGCCATCCCAGAGTTTGTCGGGTGTAAGGGTTGTCTGTGCATGGATGATCGTAACAAGAAAAAGAAAAAGGGGTGAAAGCTTTTTCATGAAAGCGTATGTTTAGTGAACAGTCGTTGCTTAAAGATAGAAAGGAAAAAGCATTCCCTTCTCCGATGCGTTTCCCACTTCAAGAGCATACACCTTAAATAATCTTCCGTTGGAACGAACCGGTTTAGATACCGTTAGCCGATGCGTCGCCGAAAGGAAAGTTTTGGAGCAATCTTCGGCTGCGGGAGACGCCTCGGCGAAGCAATTGTGAGATGTGAGAAGTGAAACATGATACAGGTTGGCCAGCGACAACGTCTCTATAGTTTCACGTTTGACGTCTGGCGTTTCACCACGACCTGGCAATGGGTGGCAATAAATTGAAACAAGGATGATCCCTTTAAAAAAAGAAAGCCCCAGGACGAAACCGGAGCCTTGATATGATGCTATGCTAGAAAGTTTATGGGCTGAAATTGATTTTGTAAACGGCTATTCGGCACCATCGGCCTGCGCACGGTTGATCGCAAACTGGCCCACGTTTTTCCCTACTACCAATCCCTGCTCGCAGTCGCTGCGGTAGTGAATGCCACCGTACATCCGCGACACCGACGCTTCGTTGGCCATGGCCTGGTATTGTGATGCCCTCTCAGGAACAACGTGGCCGAGAAAGGCAGCCGCAGCGCCGCTAAACGTGGAATGACCCGAGATGTACGAAGGGAAATTGGGCAAACCGGTAAGGGTTTTGATCGCCGGGTTCAGCTGCGAAGGCCGCGGATTGAAATAATAGAACTTCGTTTCCCAGCACACGATGGCCGCGTCCATCAGGGCCATGTTCAGCAAGGCCATGTTGCGGGCCCACCGTACTTCGCTCCAGTTCTTCGTAATGAAATCATCAGCAGCAATGGCATTCCAGTGCCCCGGAGGCGTGGCGGTACCCACGCCATCGGCCCAGAAATGCACGATCCGGATCTGTTCCCTTGTCGGATTTTTTACCAACTGGTAAATTTCTTCTGTCTCGTTTTTCATCTTCGTGCTGGAAGCAGATGGTGGTGCTGCGGGACGGAGGGCAATACAGGCAAGCGAGTCCACCAGAAAACCCTTCACTTTCCCAAACACCGGAAGCATGGGTGGCCGCTTGGGCGATTCCTGGCTGATCCAGGGCGTTTCGCCACGAGCAATGCAATCGGTCTCCAGTTGTGTCCAGAGAACCTGAGAGCCGCCAGCCGTCCCGGCCCTGTCGCCTCTTGCCCTGGTGACAAATTTTTGTGCAACGGCCCGGCCCAGCGCTTCGCCGGCTTCCAGGTCGCTGCGCACATTGGCGCCGGCAATCAGCCTTGCCCTGCGGTGTTCTTCGGCCTTTTGCTGGATAAAATCCTGGTCGCCGGGAAAGAGCAGCTTCAGCATCTCCACCGAGGCACCTTCTACCACTGCGTCTTCCGACGGATAAGAAGGAAGCTCCGATTTTGGTACCAGCACAGCGAGGGCCGCATCCACCTTGTAAGGCGCAGGCCTGTTGTACAGTTTTTTATAGTACCAGGCCGAGACCAGCGCATCGTACTGCGCGGCGGCGACATAGGCATAGGCTCTTGCCGCGTAAGGCGGGTTGGCAAACGGGAAGGTTGGATAGGCCAGTGGGTTATTGGCATTCGGCGCCGGGTAGGTGCCGTCTGCATTTTGCGCCGGCGGCACGTTGTGTTTGGCCACCAGTTCCCGCATGATTTCGTTCCAGCGGAGCACTGCACCCGCACTCCAGTATTTCACCAGGTCCTTTTCATCGGTGGTCAGGTCGGCCTGCCAGGTTTTGATCTCGTTGATCTGTGCAATGTAATCAGGCGTTGTCGCGGCGATGGGCGCAGGAACAGCAACATCGGTTGGTGAAGAAAGCAGCACCGGTTTCCACACACCGGCATTCAGGTCGATGTTTGCCGGGTTCAGCGCCGCTGCATCGGCTGTATGTTCGGTGATAGCTTTTGAGCAAGACAAGACCAGCAATCCGGCACCGGCAACCAGTATTGAGAGGGAAAAAATCTTTTTCATATTCTGTTTTGGCTTTGCTTATTTTTTGAAATAAAAGGCATAAAAAACACCGGCATTAAACGCAGTGGCCTGCCCCACGTTGCGGCCGGCAATGGTGGTACTGCCACCGCCGATC
Source organism: Flavisolibacter nicotianae (assembly GCF_003628535.1). Lineage (GTDB taxonomy): Bacteria > Bacteroidota > Bacteroidia > Chitinophagales > Chitinophagaceae > Flavisolibacter > Flavisolibacter nicotianae. Next base: position 7,860 of record NZ_RBCI01000003.1, on the reverse strand, counting down.
AGCGACAAATGCGTATTGCTTTTCAGCGTGTATTTCAGTTGCACGCCTACAGATGTTGCATTCATGCGGTTGCTGGGAAAAGGCATGTTGTTGCGGGTGATGTCAAATCCGCCCAGCGTTGTCCAGTTGTTGAGCAGGGCTTCGGCCAGGAGGTATTTCCCGCGGTAGCCGGCCCGCAGCTGGTACTGCGCCGCATCGGGCATTTTCACTTCATTGGTCTGGTGCAGTTCCGTATCGTAATACGTGTCGCGGTCAAGCGTTACGTTGCTGCGCCGTACGTAAGCAGCGGAAGCCGTCACGTTGATGCGTTTGTGCAGGAAATCCACCATCCCGCGGCCGATCAGGTTTTTTGTTCCCAATCCGATCGACAGGGGCAGGAAATCCACCACGTAATTGCTCAGTGGCGCCGAGTAACCACCCAGCACAAAAAGCGACAGTTTGTTTGCGCCAAAGCTTTTGGCCACCGGCCGCCATTTGACAAAGACCGATAGATCCTGCAGACCCTTCATGCCCTTCAGGGTTCCGGCTGAAGCTTCCGTCCACACATAGGAGGCGCTGGCCATTACATTGAGGTTGCTGGTAATGCCGTAGTTGGGCATGAACATCACGCCTTGTGTGGTTACTGTTCCGAGGTTCTCGTTGGTGCGTTTCAGGGTTCCTTCCCAGTATCGGTCCCAGGAGGAATGCATATAGTCAAAGCCACTGCAGAACTGGTGTTTGTTCATCATGATGGCATCCATCTCCGTTTGTGCATGGGTTGCCGTGGCGGAGAAAAGAGTCATGGCAAAAACAAACCGGAATGGTTTGAATATCGATTTAACTGACATAAGCAAGTCGTTTAAAGAAGAAGAAAGAGGTGGCAAAATCACTTTCAGCAGAGAAGTAAGCGTGCAGCACAACGTTCAAAACAGAGAAACCTGTTTTGAACGTTGTGCGACGCCTGCACGCAATGCTTACTTGTAAAAAAATTAGTTTTAGCGCAGCGGGAACGAAACACCCACGTTGATGGTGTAATCGGCAAAGGCTGCATCACCCTGGGCATACACGCCTGTCTTTTCAGTACGAATCTTATCCGGCACGCTTTGGATACGGTCGCGTACAATGGCAACAGGCACGGAGAGATACAACAACGCTGCCTTTGCATGGTAAGCCACCACGGGCTCGGCGGAAAGCACATAGCCGGGTCTGCGGAAACCATTGCTGCCACCAAAGACATCTTTGGCCGGTACGCCTTCGATGCGCATGCCACCCGAAAGACTAAAGCGCTCGGCTGCATAGGAAGCACCGATGCGGGCCATAAACTGGTCGGGCACACTCATTACATCACTGCCGTAGGCAATGGCGCTTGCGGCAGGCACGCCGCCCCGGGCCGTAGACACACCGTTCTGTTCCCGCGGGTTGAACAGGTAAAAGCCGTTGGCATAAAGACTAGTATGCTTCGACAGGTTCAGGTAGGTATTGGCCTCGAGTGTAAAGCCGGTTCCGCCATCGCCTAATTGGATGGATTGGTCAACGGGTCCCAGCACTTTGGAGCTGTCGTTCCGCCAGAAGAAATCCTGGTAGCGGTAATCGCCTGTGGGCAGCTTGATGCCAGCACCGATTTGGATGTTTGCCTTTGTCAGTTTCGCCGGATCCACCAGCCAGTAGTATGCGGCAACGCGAACATCACCCAAGCCAAACGAACGGGTGTCGCGGCGGGCATTGGGGCTCTTGCTGGTGTTGCCATAGTGTTCGTACATCGACGAACGGGTATTGCTGATGAACGGGGCAAACAAGGCAAGTGACCACCGAGTGCCCAGTTGCCGTGTCAGGCCCAACTCGGTAGAGAAGGAATGGTTGATGACCTCTGTTCCGGCTTCCACTCTTTCCTTTTGTTCCTCCGTTCCAACGAAATGCTTGTAGGATTTAAAATAACGGCTGTTGATGGCAAAATTCCAGGGTGAAGCCTGCACAGGTTTGTGGTCGGCATCGTAATGATAACCCATCATGGTGCAGGCGGCACCATTGTTACGAATGGCCACGCAGCCCTGTGAAGAAGCCGTGTGGTGAAGCAGTGTAAAAATTATGGCGATAGAGAGAATTCGTTTCATAAAATAAGTTTAACGAGTGTAAGTCAGTTGATTTTCGTTCTTTTTAAAATGGAGCTTCTGCACCACGTATTCGCCCAGCGTCTTTCCGACAATATTGCCCTGTTCCAGATCACTGCGGTAGTGGATGCCACCATAGAGGCGTGACCAGGACGCTTCCTGTGCCGCATCGCGGAACGACTTGAAGGAGCGGTCGGGAATACCGAACTCTCGTTCCGAAGAGTCGGTGTACGCGAAGTTGTCGCCAAAATGATGCGTCATCACTTCGGCCGATGCAGCCGAGATCACGGAGTGGCCACTCACGTACGAAGGGAAAGGCGGGGTTTGAATATAGGGTTGCCAGCTCGGGTCCAGCAGCTTGTTGATGACCGTTTCGGGTCGTACGGTGTTGTGCTGGTATTTGGCTTTCCAGCAGGCAATAAAACCATCAAACAAGGCAATGGCGGTTTCGGTGTAGGCAGCAACGGTCTTATTGAAATCGGCTCCTGATTTTTGTGCAGCAATGCCCACAATGTTCATCCAGTGACCGGGAGGCGAGAACTTCTTTGTGGCGTACATCACGTGGCCTGTTACATGCAGGTTGAACGGGTTGTCGTCGAAGAAATCGGCAATCTGCTTTTGCTCCGCTGTCAGCGTTTCACCGGTGCGCTTTACTTCCATCACCTCTTTGCAGAACTGCGAGGTGCTGTCCTTCATGTTGTATTTGGGCGGCAACGGCGGCAGGAACTGCGAAGACGAATCCATCAGCAGCGGACGAATGTCGCACCAGTGCGGTTCCATACCCTGGGCATACATTGGCGGCGTGGGAATCCATCTTCCATCTTCCTGTTTAACGGTGAACTTTTCGGCGCTGCGGGTTTGTGCATAATTGTCGCCTTTGCTCCATTTCAAAATGGCGGCAGCAATCGTATCGCTGAAGGCAACCGTGTTCTTCAGCATTTCTCCCGGCATACCTGCGCTGTCGGCGCCTTCTTTCAACTGGTTGTAGTAATCCATCAACACGCCTTCGGGAAAGGTCACCGCATTGCCCACCTTTACAAACGACAACAGGGCCGCCAGGTGGTAATCGATTTTCTTTCCGGCCTCGGGCCTGGGCATTTGGGGCAGGTGCTTAATCTGCCCGCTCAGGCTTTGATACGAACTGTCGCCGGCGGCGATGCATTCGTAAGCGGCTATGTTGGCATAGGCATAGTTGCGGGAAGCCACAACCGGTGAAAAGTTATTATACAGCACAACATCATTCAGTCGCTTCACGGTTTTGGAAAACAGAAGCGGGTTGTTGGTGTATTTCGCAAAATCTTTTTGTTTACAGGAGAACAGTCCTGCTGCCAAAGGCAGCATGAGCAACAGTTTTTTCATACGTGGGTAAATTCAAAACAATACAGTGTAAAAAAATGAATCAGGAGGCGAACTGTATTGCCTGGGGAGGCTGTTCCAGGCGGCCGTGATGGCCGGGCAATGAGAGCAGTACGTTGTAAACGAAGTGCTCACGGATTGCAGCCGGTTGCTGTGCAGAATATGTTTGGATTGGCTGGCAGAAGTCGGGAAGCGAAAGCTTGAGGCTCGACGGTGCCTTTTTTTGCGGCAGCGAAGCCTGGCCGTCGGCCGACGATTTCGTCAGTTCGTTCTTGACATTCTGCAGCTTTGTTTTCGTTGCGTTAGGAAGACAAAGCAGCTCCAGCGTATCGTTGTACACCCGCTGCTTGACATACTCGTACACCACCCCCTCGATGGTGATGGAACCATAGCTTCTTTCAAAATCCTGCGAACTGGTGTAATAAGGAAGGTTGAGTTTTGTCTTGATGGAAACGAGCTCGTTGTCGTTGTATTGCTGCCGGTCCAGCTTTTTTTCCAAAACTGTATCGCCGTCCTTTTGCATGTAGGCGATCACCATCCGGTATCCAATGAAATTGAACACAAGAATGAGCAGAAATAATATGGCAGGCAGTCGTTTCAAGCAGTCCTCAAAAGCAAGGTCAAGATAGGAAAATTATTGATTGGTGAAAGTTTTCTTTTCGGGTCCTACACCGGTAATCGTCAAACTGCGCCAGCCGTTCGGTAAAACCGTCTTGATCTGCCGCAGGCCGCCAGGAGTGATCTCGATTCCACCAAAGCCCATAATCACCGATTGCAGGATGCCGCCGGCTCCCGTGGCGAAATACGGGTTGGTTCCGCCCTTCGTTTCGGCAATGACACGGAAGGGCGGGTTGAGGTTCGGCACATAGGAATCACGGAACCAGTGTGCCGCTTTTTCCCTGTTGCCCAACCGCGCATACAAAAGGGTAAAGGCCGCCTGGGTCATGGCCGGTGTGCCTTCGTTGGGTACCCGGGATTCGTAGTACTCCAGGTCTTTCTGGATCTGTTTCGGATCGGTAATTTCTTTCAGTGGATAAGCCAGGAGATTGACGTCAGCCTGTTTGATTCCTTCGCCCTTGTAGGCAGCGTGTTCTTGGGTTACACCATTCTCCATCTTGAGGATGGGAATGTTCCGGGCTACGTTCATCCAGTCCGGATTGGGTACGATGCCCAGCAGCCCGGCGGCCTGCGTGGCATATTGCAGGTTGGCTTTAGCCGCTGCATTGGTAAACGCGTTATTGTCCACGTTCTCCGCCCACTCGTCGGCAGCGACGACATTTTTAATTTCATACTGTCCCGGGCCATTCCGCTCCACCCGTGACGCCCAGAAATCCGCGGTGGCGGAAAGAATGGGCCAGGCTTTTTCCCGCAACCACTGCTTGTCCTGGGTAACGGCATAATAATTCCAGGCTGCAATGGCCACATCGGCCGTAATATGGTGCTCAAACGGTCCGCTCAGCGCCCAGACAGGGGTTTCTTCCACGCCGCTATCGGCACTCTCCCACGGGAACATTGCTCCTTTAAACCCGTTGGCAAAGGCGTTTCGCCTGGCCGCTTCCAGGCGCTGGAAACGGTACTCGATCATGCTTTTTGCCAGTTCGGGACGCATCACCAAAAGCGCCGGGTACATCCACAATTCCGCATCCCAGAATACGTGACCGTTGTACCCCAACCCGCTCAACCCCATCGGCGAAGGCGAAAAGGCCGAGCCTTCCCGTACAAAGGAATAAAGGTGATAGAGCATGCTGTGCACATCCTGCTGCGCCTGTGCGTCGCCTTCGATCCGGATATCACTTTTCCAGAGTTCGTCCCAGGCTTTTTGATGGAACTGCAACAAACGGTCGCGGCCTTCCAGTTTGGCATAAATGGTCAGTCGCTCGGCCTCGTTGAGCGGGTCATCGTGGTGGGCCGATGTAATGGACGAACCGGCAATCGAAAAACGGTAGCTCTGCCCCGCCTTAATACTGCGGGTGAATTTCATCAGGTGCATGTTGTTGTCCCACATTTCGTGGATGACGCGGGGCTCCTGGCCATGCGGCTCGCTAAAAAGAAAGGTATTGGACGCACACATGAGCAACTTACCCGTAGGCGATTTGGCCGACGATGTCAAAAGGCTGATGACGACGTGCGGCCGGTCGATCTCGTTGTAATAATTCTGCACGTCCCGCAGGGCATCGGGTGCTTCCATCACGCTGCTACCGGTGATGGAAATGTCTTTTTTTGCCGTGACGGTAACATCCATCAAAACAGTAAACGGAAGATGCCGAAGGGAGTAATAAGTGTAGCTGACAGAAGCCTTGTCACCATAATCGAAGGTGGTGGTAAACGAAGCACCTTTCATGTCAAGACTCTGCTTCAGATTAGAGGCAGCGGAACTGTTCAACTCACGGCCATCTACCGACAGGCGCATGTTCAGCAGGTTAAAGCTGCGCAGGAAATTGCTGACCCGCCCCCTGCCGTACAGGTCGTACGCACCTGCCAGCACAACGTCTTTCACCTTGAACACTTCAGGCGACGACACGATCCCGATCATACCGTTGGCAACGGTGACCCCGTAATAATTGGACGGATTGATGGTAGCGGCTTCCACCTTCCATGGGTCTTGTGAAAAAAGAACGGTCGCAGGCAGGAGCGCAAAAAAAAGCAGCAGACGATTCATAGCAGCAATGGGTTTAAAAACGGGAACAGTTGTTTGTTACCGGTTGTTCAGAGCAGCTAATATAAACGAGTTTACCTTAATTGCTGCCGATAGTTGGCGTTGTACTTTCTTCCAGGAATCTTTTGTGTAGGCAAATAAAAAAAGGTGGCCGCGAGGGCCACCTTGTTAGCTTTTCACCAGAATGAAAGCTAATTGGTTTTTACAATCTTTGTTTGTGTTCGATTGCCGCCCTGGCTCAGTTCCACGATGTAAACACCCACCTTGTAATCCGCACCCAGGTTCAGGGTCTGACCGGAGGAAAGGTTGTTCAACAACTGAACTGTTCTTCCCATAACATCCACTACACGCACCTGCATTTTTTCGCTTGCAGATCCATGCAACTGAAGGGTGAAGCTGCTTCGTGACGGGTTTGGCAATGCATTCAACTTCAGGCGTTGATCGGACGGCTGGTCGATCGTTTGTACCTGCAAATTGTTGCTCACACCTGGTCCGCCAAACGTGTGGATTTGTATGTTACCCGCATTCAGTTTCGGAACCTGATAGGACGACGTATTCAGCGGTCCGCCGAGGGAACTTTCGTAGATCTTACTACCATTGTTCACTACTTTGATATAGATCTGGTCAACATTAATCCCTGGTTCACCGTTATCATACACTGTAACATAAGCGGTACCGGTTCCAAATCCCTGTCCAGTCGTAAGATCCTGGATGTTTGCAGCAGTAAACACCATGTCAGCCCTGTAAGAAGTTGCTGAAATTTGCCCGACAACCAATGAATAAGGCTGGCTGCTTTTCACCTGGAACAGGTGAATTTTTCCGTCTGCCTGCAATGACCTGACAATCGTGTTCCAGTTGCCCTGCAATTGCTTTTGCGACTTATTGTATTTGATGTTGAAACCGAAATTGTTCCGGTTGCCGTTTGCACCCACAATCTGTGTTCCGTTTGATGTTGTGGGGATGATGTACCCGCCGCCTGTAACGAAACCTGTCGCCAGTGTGGAAACGGTCACCAATGGAACATCGACACAATTGCCGAAGACAAAATTCTTCGTGCCATTTGAAATTGTGAGATTAAACTGGATCGTGCTGGAATATTGATTGGAACTCAAAACAACTGTCACCGGCGCCGATACAACATTGGTCGATGCGTTGTACGAAATCTGGCCAATGCTAACACCCGACGAAGGACTTGGTATTACCGTGAAATTGCTGCTCTGTAGTCCCGACAGACTGTTGCAATTGGCTCCGGACAGGCCGGAAATAGTAAATGACAGGTTAAACGTTGCTGTTCCACCGGTGGTGGTTGATGACGTGTTCACCAAATATGGACCGGTGTACGTCGCACAGATGGTATTGGGCGTTACAACGATGCTACCGGTCGCCGTTGGGTTTACACAAGGAGAACCTGTCGTGTTGACTGTATAGTTGAATGTACCGGCTTCAGTTGGTGTACCGGAAATTGTCACCACACCGCTATTGTAAGTACCCGTTACGCCATTGGGAAGGCCACTCACGGTTGCGCCGGTCGATGTTCCACCCACGGCATAGGTGATGTTGGCAATTGCGGTATTCACACATTTTGTTTGTGCATTGGTGCCTGAAGCCGAAGTAAAGCTGATGGTGCCATCACCCACTACCGTCAGGGCCTGTTGCGCTGTCTTGGGCGCATTGCAGCCGCTGGATACCGTATAGATAATGTTGGTCGTTCCCGCTTTCAACGCCGTCACCAATCCCGTTGTGGGATCCACACTGGCCACC
>NZ_RBCI01000020.1 GCF_003628535.1 Flavisolibacter nicotianae | reverse complement strand
TGCGCACTGAATAATCCGGCGTTTGCAGCTTTGCCGTACAGGCCTCGTAAACTCTTTCTGCCGAATCGCCATTCAGAATTTCATGTACGTCAAAATACCGCTGCAGTTCCAGGTGTGTCCAATGATAAAGGGGGTTGCGCAGCGTGTAGGGTACCGTTTCCGCCCATTTCCTGAACTTCTCAAAATCGGAAGCGTCGCCGGTGCAATAGCGTTCGTCCACACCGTTGGTACGCATGGCCCGCCACTTGTAGTGGTCGCCATACAGCCAGATCTGGGTCAGGTTGTCAAACTGTTTATCCTCGGCGATTTGGTCGGGCGGCAGGTGACAATGATAGTCGATAATGGGCATTTGCTTCGCATACTCATGATAGAGCTGCTGCGCCGTTTTGGTATTCAGTAAAAAATTTTCGTCCAAAAAGTTTTTCATTACAATTTTAGGTGGCTTTAATACCTTTTTTCTTCTTTCTATTTTTTTGTTGCTACGGTTTTTAGTCGGAAGCAACGCTGATTTTCCTGATCATGCATTTGCATGAAGCCGTATAGCTTCCCTTACTTCGCCTGCCAGCAGGAGATTTAATTTTTCCAGCACCGCCTTGCCAAATCCGGGCAGCAAGCCCAGGTCCGTTCCCCAATACTGGTCGTCCTGTAACACTTCCTGCACAAGGGCAGCCGTTGTAAGGCGAGTCCAGCGCCTGTAAAACACAGCGGCTTCTTCATCCTGCAGCAAATAAGGCAAGCCATTGAACTCGCCGAAAAACTGGTTTTCCTTTTTTGTCACAGGCCGCGTAAAGCAGAGGTAAGCGGCAAAGCCAAGCGCCATTGCCTCGGGAACAGCGTGGTGACGTTCGTAATAGGTCTGGATCAGTGGGATACAGCGTTTCCGAAACTTGGAACTGTATTGCAGGGCAATGCTGAGCCACTGATGATTCAAATAAGAATTCCGAAAGCGACTGACAACATCTCTTGCATAATCATTTGCCACCTGCTGCGCAACCGGGTAAGGAATAGCCATTGCGATTTCTTCCAGCATCAGTTCCGTAATGTAAGGCGATAACGTTTCATCATCCATACACTGCTTTACTGTTTCAAAACCCGACAGGAAAGCCAGCCCGCAGGCGAATGTGTGCGTGCCGTTCAGCAAGCGCAGTTTCAGTTCGCGATACAGCTCAATCGAGGGCTCGATGACCACGCCTTTGTCCACCTTCGAAAAAGATAAAATGGTCTTCACGTCGTCGTTGCCTTCAATGGCCCAAAAGCCGTGTGGCTCCGAAACGATCAGCAGTTGATCAGTGTATCCGAACGACGCTTCCAGGCGTTCGAGGGTCTCGGTCTCCGGCTTACCGGATACGATCCGGTCGACCAGTGAATTGCAAAAACGGTTGCAGCGCTCCAGCCATTCAATGAATGAATCTTCCAGTCCGTTCAGGTGCGCCAGTTCAAAAACGATGGCCTGCAGTTTATCGCCGTTATCCGGTATCATTTCCGTCGGTACGATCACCATTCCGCTTTGCTCACTCCCGGCAAAGGCCCTGAAACGTTCATACAAAAAAGCCAGCAGCTTACCCGGAAAAGATTTCGGCGGATACTGGCGAATGTCATCGTTCACCAGTTCAATACCGACTTCCGTTGTATTGGAAACAATGATGGCCAGATGCGGATTGTGTGCACATTCGAGAACTTCCTTCCAGTCTTCTCCGGCATGCAACACACGGCTGATCGACGCATTGATGCTGTTCTCTTCGATCAGCCGGCCATTCTCTATTCCGCGAATGCAATGCGTGTACAAGCCATCCTGTCTTTCGAATGCTGACGAGTCGCCCTGCGCTGTTGATTTCACCACCACGACGCGGCCGTTGAAAATACCTTGCCGGTTGGCCTTGTCGATGAAATAGTCGGGCAGGCCACGCAGCATCACACCGGTGCCAAACTGCAACACCTTTTCCGGCAGCTCAAACAATTCCTCGTCCGGAACTGAAACCGCGGCATTTAAAATATGTTTTGCTGTGTAGCGGGATAAAATCATTTCGCGTTTATAAATTTTTCTCCGGGTTCCATTTGTTTAGAAACACCCATTGTGCATTGATCTGTTTTGCCGACGGTGAGCCGCTGGCGGTTGCCAGGTTGTCTTTGAACCAGGCGTAATCTTCTCCCTGCCGGTGACAATTCTGGTAGTATACTCTCCTGCCCCATTGCAATTTATTGTTGGATGCGGCAACCCAGTAAATGTCCTCGTCGGCCATATTTTTTGAAAACCGGCAACCGACCAGAAAAAACTGCGCATCCTTGTGAAAGCGTCCCAGCCGGAAGCCTGTATAGCCGTCGAACGTGCAGTTCTTTAACACGGTTTTGTAATCAGGATTGGTTGAGCCATCGTGCCAGATGGCCGCCGTACCAGTGTTGGCATAAAAAGAACAGTTCTCTGCATAAGCCCAACCACGCGGACAGTAAAAGTCAACGCCGCCTTCCATGATGCAGTCCCTGAAATAAAACATTCCGCCGTTCAAATTCCACGGACTGACAGTGTCACCCGCATAGGCAATGAAGCGGCAGTTGATGGCACGCAACCGGGTACTGTTCATGCCTCGCAAGGCCATTTGATGGCTGCCGTTGGTCACCACTTTCTTGCCGGTGGAGTCGCTTTTACAGGCAACCGTTCTGGGCTCTTTTTGCGTAAAGCCATAGTCGTTGGCGACCGTCAGGTTTTCCAGCGTGATATCATTACCGTTCAAATTAAGGGTTGCTACGCCCCAGTCGTCGGCATGGTCACAACGCCATTCATCACGGGCAATCGACTGTATGATCTTAGTATTTTCACGGCTTTCGCCCCGTAAAATGATGTTGTGCTTTGTGATAAAAATCTTTTCGCGGTAGTTGCCTTGCCTGATGTAAATGATCCGCGGCGTTGCCGACGAATCCGGCAGGCTGTTAATGGCCGCCTGGATGGAGGTAAAATCTGCCTTACCATTTTGCGCAACGATGAGCGTTTTGCCTTGCGCAAAAGAACAAATGCCAAGCAACAGGCAATAAACGATGCATATGATTCGCGGTTGCGTCATTCCAGGTTATGTTTCTTTTTCCAGGATGGATATTTTTTCTCCAACAGCTCTTTTGGCCAGGTGCCGTACCAGGCATAGCCCGTGCGGCGTTCGTATTCGATGTCAGCCACCTTATCTTTTTTTATGCCGTCCCGGCCACAGAAAAACGGCTTGTTAGTGGCAATGTCGTAAAACCTGGCCCAAACGGTGGATGATGAATCAGGCGACAGCACCCGATCGTAGCCTTTTGGCAGCGATGCGTCTTTCACATCCACATAACGGTACCCGTCGATGCGGGAGGCCTGTAGCCATGCAACCGCACTGTTGATCGCATTCTTAATGGACGGAGATGGGTTTTGCACTTTCAACAAAAACTCCACAATCCCGACCGTTTCCATGCCACTGAGAGAGATCAATTCAAAGGCTCTTGCTTTGGCCGGCTGCAGCGTGTTTTTGTTGTATTGTGCACACCACGCTGTCAGTCTGCCATTCACCTTCACCTGCGTATTCAGAATGCAATCGATCGCTTTCTCAACTGCCTTTTCACTCGATTGTATCAGGGATGCGTTGACCACGTCCAGTCCGTTGGTTTTGTGCGCCACGTCCCAAAGCACATTCAGTGCATTGATCATGGCGTTGTCGTTATAGGTGATCTCGTTTCGGTACAAGCTGGTGTCGGGAAAAAACTGCGGAAAGCCGCCATTGGCATACTGCATAGTCAACAGGTAGCGAATCCCTTTCTCCGCCGCATCGAGGTAAGCTTTATTTCCCGTTTGCTTATAGGCCTTTGCGAGGTAACGGATCTCTTTGGTTGTTGCATTGTTGTCGATGGTCGCATCGTTGCGGTACAGGTCATCGGCGACGCCGGCTTTTTCGGCACTTGTCAATACTTTGGTATAATCGATCTTTACCTCGTTGATGTGCTTTGGCCAGCCGCCCACGCTGCGCTGGTACAGCAGCATGTTGTTGGCAACACTGTCCTGTCCCTGTGCAGCAAACACAAGTCCCATACTGATCATTAACGACCAGCCATATGATCGGTTTGTTTTCATTTCTTTTTTGTCTTGCCCAACAGCCACTTCGCCAGGTCCTGTGCGGCTTTGTAGTTATCGAAATCAGCCGGCAGTTTTCGTCCGTCTGTGTATTCATTGTAAAGCCAGGGGTCGCCGATCACAAATACGGTACCTTTCCCATAGCTGGCAACAGCCATGATATTCTTGCCCTCCTTTGTGACGATCGCTTTTGCCGGCGGTGTAACAGACAGGGTTGCGATTTCCTTGACATAGATTTTCTTCGCCGTTGAAAAAATGGGATTGCCACCAGAAACATCCACAGCGCCCTGCTCAAAATTTCGGCCTTCTACCGTATTGAAAAGGTCTTCATTCAGCCTGATCCCGAATTTGGATGAAAGCACATTCATGCTCTTGATGTTGTTGTGCCCGGAGTCGTTGCCAAACAACACCAGCACACCACCGGCTTTTACCCAGCTGCTGATTGCCGCCGCATCTTTTTCCGTAGCAACCTTAGGCGAAGCCGATTCCTTTTGATCATCGGCATCCACGACCAGGTAGATATCAGCGCCTTTTAGGTTTTGTGCTGTTGGTGAGGCTGCCAGCGTTTTTGTTTTGGCACCATACCCTTCAAACACATCGCAGAGCGTTGAAAAGCCGTCGTTGTCTTTTTCATTCCAGACATAGTGCCAGGAAACCATGTTGCCACCCGGCCCTTTGCGCAGTTCGCTGTTGAAATAGTTGTCCAGCAACACCACCCTTCCTTTGCCTTCGTTCAGCGATTGCAGAAGTTCCATTTCGTCGGCCGCCAGGATAAAGGCACCCATGCCCTTTGGATCGTTGACGATTACCGGCTCGCTCATGTAGTAAGCAAAACTTCCGTCGCGGTAAGGACTGCCACCCAATCCGGATACACTAACGGTTCCGTGCAGGTTGGTTTGCCCGTTTTCTTCTTTGATGAATTGCTTCAGGAGGCCGTCGTATCCCTTTTTGGCAGCGGCCAGGTACGACGTCGGAAGATACCCCTTGCGGACTCCCTTGGTCAATGTATAAACAAGCATGGACGAAGCCGATGCTTCCAGATAATTCTTTGATTCGGCTGGCAGGTTTGGCACATCGTACCAAAGTCCGGTGCGGCTATCCTGCACCGCCGTTACCGCTTTGGCAAAACGCTGGAGAATTTGAATGATGGAATCTTTTCCGGTATTTCTTTGCGGAAAATAATCGAGTGCATCGACCATGGCCATGCCGTACCAGCCAAGAGCACGTCCCCAGACATTGGGAGAAAGCCCCGTTTTCTGATCAGCCCATTTTTGCTGGCGGCTTTGGTCCCAGCCGTGAAAGAGCAAACCGGTTTTGGGGTCCCGTGCATGCTTCTCGATCAGCGCAAATTGCCGGGCAATGTCACTGAAGGCCGTGTCCTCACCAAAGACGCTGGCGTATTCGGCATAAAATGGTTGCGCCATGTACAACCCGTCCAACCAAACCTGGTTTGGATAGGTTTTCTTGTGCCAGAAGCTCCCCTCTGAGGTACGGGGATGATTGTACAACTGCTCCCGTAACTGTCCAACAGCCTTGCGGTATTTTTCTTTCCCCGTTACGCGGTAAAGCAGCAGGAGGATCTTGCCGTTGTTGACATTGTCGATATTGAAGTCAGCCGCTTTGTAGCCTTTGATGGTACCGTCTTCCTGCACAAAGTGATCCATGCTTTTTTGGATGTAGCTGAACCATTTTCCGTCTCCCGTGGCCCGCCAGATGCCTTCGATTCCCTTGAGCACCACGCCCTGGTCGTAACTCCATCGTGCAGGACTGCCCGCTTTCATCGAAAACGAATCCGGCCACCGCTTCATGGCGGTTTCGGCCAGGGCCTGCGCATACGATGTTTTCTGGGCCTGTGCAAAGGCGCAGATCGTTAGCATAATGAGTATTGTTCCTGCTTTCTTCATTGTGTATTTTATGTTACCAGCTTTCGTACGTCGATCAACATGCGTTGCATCGCATCCCGCACGTGCGGGATACATTTGTGAATTCTTTTCGGCCTTGTTCATACTTTCTTCCCGCCATACATTTTCTCTTTGATCGCCTGAAAACACGTGGCTCCTCCGGAGCCGGTTTTCTTCTCTAACTTTTCTCTATAAACAGGGCACTGCTTCGCAGTGAAAAACCCGGATCCTTATTTATCTTACCAGGTTCAATTTTATTCCAAACTCCAAACTCCAAACTCCAAACTCCAAACTCCAAACTCCAAACTCCAAACTCCAAGCTCACTTCCTCACTTTAACGGCGCTTTCTCTGGCGCCATAACTCAATTCCACTCCTTTCTTTGCCTTTCCCGTATCTGTTCCGGCGATGGTAATGCCCGTGCTTTTTTCGCCGGTTACATTCAGCAACACGTCGGCAGAGTCATAAGTCACTTTGTTGAAGGTGATGTTCTGGCTGTTGTGAATGTTCAAAACGGGGTTGACGTCTTTGGTAATCAGCTGCATATCGTTCATCACGATGTTGGAACCTTCCGTCATATCCAGTCCCTTGTTTGCCTGTATGGTCACATTGTCCAGGAAAATATTTTTAATGTTCATTTCCGGCAGGCCTCTGACAAAAATGGCTTTTTCCGCCCCGTTGCAGACCACGTTTTTGATATAAAAATTTTTGAATTGCGGTGTACCATCAGTAACCGGCAGCGTTTCCACTTTTGGCGGCTCCCGCTTTTCACCGGCCAGCGGAACGGGATCCTGCGCTGCATAATACATGTCGAACAAAATGGCCTCCCCGGCAATGTCTTTCATGTAGATATTGCTGACATAAATGTTCTCCACCACGCCACCGCGGCCACGGGTGGTCTTGAACCGCAGCCCGATATCGGTACCGATAAACGTGTTGTTGTCGACATAAAGATTGCGTGCCCCGCCGCTCATTTCCGAACCAATCACAAACCCGCCGTGAGCATGGTAAACGGTGTTGTTGCGGGCAACGAGGTTTTCGGTTGGCATCCCTCTTTTGCGGCCCGCTTCATCCCGGCCCGACTTGATACAGATTCCATCGTCGCCCACGTCGAAGGTGCTGCCTTCGATCAGGACATTTTTACAACTTTCCACGTCTATGCCGTCGCCGTTTTGTGCATACCAGGGATTTTTTGCATAGACATCGCGAACGGTCAAGTTTTCGCACATCAGCGGATGAAGGCACCAGGCCGGCGAATTCTGAAAGGTCACGCCTTCCAGCAATACATTTTTGCAGGCTGTAAACACGAGCAGGTTGGGACGCAAAAAGTCCTTGACCGACTGGTAGAATTCAGGGGATTTATCCGGCGTGATCTCGCCGGGATTTTTCATCGACGCACCTTTTTTCGACTGCTCCGACGGGTACCAGGTCTTTTTATCATCGCTCAACAGGCCACCGGAAGTCACCAGTTTTTTCCACTGTGTTTCCGTCAGCTTGTCACGCTTCACCATGCGCCAGGCATCACCGTTGCCGTCCACGATTCCGTCGCCGGTAACGGCAACATTGGTGGCGTTTTCAGCCGACAGCGGCGACTGGTTGCGCATTTGCGCCAGTCCCTCCCAGTTTCCTTTTACCAGCGGGTACTGGTTGAAATCTTTCGTGAACTGCAGCAGGGCGTTTTTCTTTAGATGAAGATTTACATTGCTTTTCAGCACCACTGGTCCTGTCAGCCAGAAGCCTGCAGGAATCACCACTACCCCGCCGCCTTTTTGGCTGCAGGTGTTGATGGCGGCATTGATGCTTGCCGTATTCAGCGTCAGGCCGTCGGACTTTGCGCCGAATTTGGTAATGTAGAAAGAGTCTTTTTTGAAAACAGGTTGCTTTACCGTAAACGGCAGCTTCGTTTGCGCCTGCAGCAAAAGACCCGAAGCCAGTGAAAGAGAAAAAAGGAAAATGGATCGTCTTTTCATATTGCAACCTTTGGTGAAGCCCTAGCGTTTACATGCCTGCTGACAGCCGCTAACTTTCCATACAAGTCTAAACAGATATTCAGGGATAACAAGGAGAATGAAAGCCTTTTTTTACGCAATCGTTACCGAAAACGTTGCCAAAATCAACAAGTTAGAAATGCAAAGACGTTTTAACAAAGCAGGGTGCCTGAAAACTACCGAACTGGCTCTACACGGAACCAGTCCACATCGGCGTAGCCGGAGTCATTTGTGGTCGTTTCACGTGTACAAAACAGCCCGATTTTTGCGCCGATCCAACGGCCAACTTCGGCCGTGAATTCATCACCTGCACCGGTGAATTTTATGCCGTCAACACTGTAGCTGAAACGACACACGGCGCCCTTGCCGACCGCGACCCGGAAATACACGGCCGGGGTGCTCAGTTTCGCCAGCACGGTTTCTTTCTCTTCTTTCCCTTTTCCGGCGTCCTTGCAGACCAGATGAACCAGGTAAATGCCGTCTTTCCTAGTTTTCAGGGCAAGACCACCATAACTCAATCCCATTACCACCAAACCGGCTCTTTCGTTTTCCAGCTTTTGATTGGGGGTGAATGCCAGCTTTGTCGTGACCATAAATTCTTCCGCGGGAAACTTTTGCAAGAGGATGTTGGGTGCATCCCACAAGTTTTTTGCACTGTCGGGAAGTTGCGCAGAGAACAACCGCAAGGCACCTTTTGACGGGTTGGGAAAGATCCAGGTTGCTTTGGGATTGGCCATCCATTGCCACTGCAGGCCAAGAGCAGCCCCGTTAAATTCATCTGACTCGGCCGGCGTCTGAACAGGGTATGTTTTGCCGACGTTTGGCTTTTTGTAACGGGTAACCGGCTCGCCTTTTCTATCGCCGACTTTGTCAACGCCGATCACCGGCCAGTCGGCCACCCACTTCATCGGCTGCAGGTGCACGACACGTCCATAAGCTTCCTTGTCCTGGAAATGCAGGAACCAGTCCTCGCCGGATTGCGTTGTGACCCATGCGCCCTGGTGCGGGCCGTTGGTAGGCGACGAGCCCTGGTCCAGGACCACTTTCCGTTCGTACGGACCATAGACATTTTTCGACCGCAGCACCAGTTGCCAGCCCGTGGGCACGCCGCCGGCCGGCGCAAAAATGTAATAGTAACCATTGCGCTTGTAAAATTTGGGACCCTCAATCGTTGGATCCAGTTCGTGACCGTCGTAGACCAACACGCCTTCGTCGATGGCGGCCGTACCCTGCCGGTTCAGTTTTTTCACCGCAACAACGCTTTTAATACCGGCACGGCTACCCGCAAACGCATGCACCAGGTATACCTGGCCGTCGTCGTCCCACAGCGGACAGGGATCGATCAGTCCTTTGCCCCCGGCAACCAAAACAGGATCGCTCCAGGGACCTTCGGCCTTCTTTGCTTTCGTGAGATAAATACCGAAATCTGGATCGGGGTAATAGAGGTAAAATTCGCCGTTGTGGTAGCGCAGCGACGGCGCCCATACACCCTCGCCGTGACGGGGCACAGAAAAATGCGCAAACGGCGGCTGCCGCTGCAAAGCATGACCAATGATTGTCCAGTTTACCAGGTCTTTCGAATGCAGGATAGGAAGTCCGGGAATATCTTCAAACGAAGAGGACGTCAAATAAAAATCCTCTCCGACCCTGATGGCATCGGGGTCGGAATAATCTGCGTGCAGAACCGGATTTTTATAGGTTCCATCGCCGTTATCGGCCACCCAAACTTTCGACACCGTCGGGGATTGCGCAGAAACGTTCAAAACCAGGCCGGATAAAAAAACATAAAACAAGAAACGCATGCAACAGGTTTATTTGTTCAGTGACGAGGTCAATCCTTTTTCTTTTAGCCACAGGTCCAGCAGCGGCAGCCATAGATCGGTTGAGCCGGGGTTATCGACAAGGCCGATCCCATGCCCCCCTTGCGGAAAAACATGGATGCTTGCCTGCACGTTGTGTTCGATAAGAGCATTGTAGAAAAACAGGCTGTTTCGCACATTCACCGTGCTGTCGTTTTGTGCATGCACGATAAATGTGGGCGGCGTTCTGGCGGTCACCTGCAATTCAGTGGAATAATTTTCCACCATGCGCTTTGTCGTATCGGGTCCTAAAAAAAGCCGGCGGCTACCGGGATGTGCATACTTTCCCATAGTAATGACCGGCGAGAGCAGGAGAAGAAAATCAGGCCTTGCAGAAACATTGTCCAATGAATCGCGGATGGCTGAAACATCGTCTGTGTGCGTACCCAGCAGGGAGGCTACATGCCCGCCGGCACTGATACCCATGACGCCGATTTTGTCTTTTGCGAGTCCCCATTTTCCGGCATTGGCCCGCAGGAATTTGACGGCCCGTTGTGCGTCGGTCAGTGGGCCCAGTTCGCGAACTTTCAAATCTTGTTGATGCGGCAGCCGGTACAAAAGCACAAACGCATTGATGCCGTGTGCATTGAACCACCGGGCAAAATTGAAGCCGTTGTAGATATACGACAGCCGCTCGTAGCCACCACCCGGGCAGATCAAAACCGTTGTGCCTTTGTTCTCTGCTTTCGGTACAGGAAACGCATAGATACCCGGCGTGCCCACCCGCCAAATCCGTTCGTTGAACAGGCTATCCTTGACGACGCTGCCATTCCAGTTGGCCTTTTTACCCGCAGGCCAGAGTGGAATGAATTCCTGCGCCTCCAGGCGAATGGCGGTAAGCAACAGGCAACCAATTATGAAAGACTTGTTCATTTTCCCGGATCCGTTTGTTTGTGACGTACTTGTACTACCTGCCTGTTGCCGGCTGACCGGCCTTCGAAGGCCAGTCAAATGTTTTTGTGCGGGGCAACTGAAACCAACTGTCGTCCGCCAACATCGCGGAGGGCAGGGAGAATATATTTTCAACTGTAAAGTTCTTTGCTTCTTTTTCGCTTAATTGTTTTGCCCAGGGCACACGGCTTGTGGTGCCGGCGCCGTCGCCGGTGTTTTTGTATTCGGCGTACACCACGGATTTTTCGTTTTCCGGGTTGCCCCAGTTGTTCCAGCCTTCCGGCGCAATGGCATTCGGCAACTGGCAGCGCAGGAAGGCCGTGCGGGATTGAGAGCGCCAGGGCCTTCCGAGATAAAGCTTCGTGACACTGCTGTCAGCCACAATTTTACAATCCAGGAAAACAAAGCCAAAATTTTTGCCCGGCGTTGTGTTGGCCGCCGTAATGAAAGAGTTGGATTTTGCCCTGATGGTACAGTCCTGGAATACGGCTGTGGACGGGCCAAAAATAAAATCGGTAGTTCCTTCAATAAAGCAGTTGAGAAATAACTGCCGGGCATTCTCGCCGGCGGCAAAGATCGTGTCCTGGTTTCCCAGGAAGCGGCAATTTTTAAACACGGCTTTGTCTGCATCTACGTACAACGCGACCGCCTGTCCCACCGGACCGGCCGAATTGGCGAACGTGATATTCTCCGCTACAAATCGGTTCCCGGAAATTTTGGCTGTAAACGAGGTGAAGGTCGTGGTCTTTCCCCTTCCGGAATAGTCGTTGAAGGTGATGATCGTTTTGTCGACACTCTCGCCAACAAATGTCACATCGGTATTGTTGGCCGGCAGCTCTATCTTTTCGTTGTACACGCCATTTTTGATGTACAGCGTGATGGGTTGCAAAGGATACACCCGCATGGCATCGATCGCATCCTGGATGGTCTTGTACTCACCGGTGCCGTCTTTTGCCACGGTGAAAACGTACTTGTATCGTTGCGGGCTGGATGTTTGCGCCTGGACATTTAAAAACAGGAAAACGACGGTCAGAAAAGAAAAGATATAGTTCATGTTCTTGTTACTTGTTTTGTGAAAAAACGTGTTGCAGAAATTCATCCGTGTACCTGACCGTTGGTTCAAACCAGGGAGCAAATTGCGGGAAGGAATGCGGCGCATCGGCAAAGGTCTTTACATCGGTATAGATATTCCAGGCCCGCAGCGCTTTGCGGTAATCATTACGACCGGCATGCATACGCTCCACGCCGCTGTTGATGAACAAGGTTGGCGGCGTCAGCGAACTGACATGCGTCAGCGGCGACGCCTCGGCCCATAACAACGGGTTCTCCTTTTTGCTGTATCCAAACCAATAAGTCGCGGCCGATATTTTTTTCGTGTCATCGCCTTCGCCCGATTCGGGATGCACGAACGACAGCGTTCCATCGAGGTCCACCACAGCATTGACCGTTGTCGAAGCGGTGAGGCCACAGGTTGTTTTTTCGTAAGCGGGCATATTCGCCGTCGTACCCAAAAAGGCCGCCAGTTCGCCTCCCGCAGAAAAACCCAGCACAGCAACTTTGGTGGTATCAATGCCATATTCCTTTGCGTGAACCCGGACCCAGCGCAAGGCGTTTTTCAAATCGGATATGGCCGCAGGAAAAAGCGATTCGGTTGAGAGCCGGTACGCCGGTGTAAAGCAAACATAGCCCCGCTCCGCCAGGCGTTGTGCCAGGGCATGATGCTGGGACCTGTTGCCCGACCGCCAGCCACCGCCATGAATGATAAGGATGGCTGCCCGGCCCGTTTTTGCCTTTGCTGCCGGATAAAAGACATCCAATTGCAATGAACGCTGATCGATCTCGCAGTAGGCAATATTTTTCTTTGCTTTGACCGTTTTTGTTTTTGCCTTTTCCACCAACGAAATTGCCGGATTGGTTTTCACCGAGCTGCGGTAGGCGCTGAAATTGGTGTACGAGGTATCGGGAACCTGCGTAAGACCGACCGTCGAAGGTGCTGCGGTTGTTTGCCCAACGACCCGCTCCGCCAGTTCGAGGCCGTTCTCCCGGATGCCCTGCAACACCAGCTCGGCCATGCGGCGGGCCCCGTATTCATTGAAGTGCGTATTGTCCTTTTGTCCTTCGGGATAGGAAGGATTTTCACCCGGCGCCAGTTGCATGAACAATTGCTTTGTCCCTTGCTCACCAAGGAAGTTATAAAGGTCGCGGCTTTTCCGGTCAAGATCGATCAGGGGGACGTGGTATTGCCTGGCCATGTCGTAACAAGCAGCGGTGTACTCAGTGTGCGTTTCCTGCGCTATACCATTGACAAAACGCATACGGCTTACCGGTGTTACCAACACAGGAATTGCTTTTTTCGATCTCGTTTCTGTAATAAATTTTACCAGGTTGGACTTGTAATCGGGCACCGGCGTGTAGCGGTCCCTGTATTTTTCTTCTTTCGCTTCGTCGTTGTGGCCAAATTGGATGAAGGTATAGTCTCCCTCAGCCAAGCTATCTACGATCGGCTGCCAGCGGTTTTCACCGAGAAATGTTCGGGTGCTCCGCCCGCCTTTCGCACGGTTGTCAACAACGATGCTACTGTCAAAGAAGTACCTGAACGGCATGCCCCAGCCGGTGATCGGTGCCCGTTTGGCTTCGTAATCACATAGGGTAGAATCGCCAATGAGATAAACTTTGATCTTCTTTTTTGGTGGAGGGCAAAAGGCCATCAACACAAGAGCCAGGAATATGAGTGTGCTTTTCATCCGTGGAAATGGTTCATTTTTTTAGCGGCTGATAAATATGCGCTGCCAGTGGAAGCTTCAGGTTTTTAATTCCTGCCAGCACCATCTCCGCCACTTTTCTTGCACCCAATTCGCTGAAGTGCGTATCGTCCGTTTTCCCTTCCGGGTAATTGGGGTGCTCGCCTGGCTGCAGGTGATTAAAAAGGGCTTTAGAGCCTTCCACACCAAAGTTTTGGATCAGCGCCTGTCCTTCCAGGTCGAGGTCAATCAGCGGCACATTGTTTTTCGTCGCCACTTCTCTCACCAATTTGGAATAGGCATTGTGCGTGCCCAGGACCGTTCCGGTTGAATCAAACTTTCTGCGGGCAACAGGCGTTAGTAAAACAGGGATGGCTTTTTTCGCTCTTGCTTCCGAAACGTAGCGGGTAAGGTTTGTGGTGAACTGCTCCGGGCTAGTGTAGCTTTTCTTCGTTTCCACTTCATCGTTGTGACCAAACTGGATGAAGACATAATCGCCCTCACGCAAGTTTTCCACCACCGGCTTCCACAGACCTTCTTCGATAAAGGTGCGGCTGCTGCGGCCATTTTTCGCCCTGTCGTCAACGACTACCGACGAATCAAAAAAGTTGGCAAACGGCATGCCCCAACCCGTTTCGGGATAGGCCTTTACGTCTTTGACGGACATCGTGGAATCGCCGATCAGCCAAACTTTCACCGTTTTCGGCGGCAGGCTGAACGCCGTCAAAAACAAACCTGCAAAAAACAAAAGCTTTTTCATCATCTTCCATTTATAACAAACAAAAGGCTGCCAGAATGCAGCCTTTTTGTCTTGATCGATTAATATCCTGGATTTTGTGGCCGCAGGTTGGCGTTGGCATCAATAGAGGCTTGCGGAATCGGGTATAATTCACTCTTGCCGCTAACAAACCCATAGGCATAATAATTCACATAGGTGGTTGTTATATTGGTGCTGGCAAACCAGTTGATCCGGTTGGATGAACTCGATATGCTGTTGTTTCCATTGGTAGGATCCTTGGGTGTACTGGAAGGTGTGGGCATGTAGAATGAATACACCCAGATCTGGCTGCCTGCCTGTGTCGGCACATTGTTCTCAGCCGGCATGTTCTGGTAAAACCACATTTGCTTCGGAAGATTGGCGGTCAGCGTGTAATCCGGCGGAGCAGCCATGTACGACGGTGCGGCCATTGCGGTGCCGGCTGCAAACTTTTGCAGGTTGGCTTTTGTTTCGGTCAGCGCCGTCGACAGCAAATTCCAGCGGATCAGGTCAAATTTCCGTATGCCTTCGCCACCAAATTCAAGGTGTCTTTCGCGAACAAGCAGTTTAAAAAACCCGTTTTTGTCGCCGGGCGCCGCAGGCACAAGGCTGGCATCGCCGTTGTGTCCGCGCAGGCTGACTTCTTTCCAGGCCGCGATGGCATCTGCGGTCGGTCCGTTGTTGATTTCATTTTCGGCCTCGGCAAACATCAGCAACACATCGGAAAAGCGGATCAGCGGCCAGTTCAACTGGAAGTTTTGAATGGACGAATTCGACGCCGGCGTCAGTGTAACCGGATTGCTGCCGGAGGTTTGCCCATTGCTCATGTAGTAGCTCGGACTAGTGATCCAGTCTCTTCTGAATTTACCGTCGTAAATGCTGTTGCTGGCATGCCCGCGGCCATACACATCCCTAACCACTTCAAACGGGACAACTGTTACATCCCGGCGGATGTCCGTGGAATCGAACTGGTAAAAGTAGGTCGGCAGCACGTTGCCCAGTGAGCCGCCAACGCCATTGATCTTGGTGCCATTCTGCGCACCGATCTTGCTGTCGGAGTTGGTACCGTTGGCCATGGCCACCTGCATGATCAGCTCACCCTGCGGATCAACGGCCTTGTGTGCATCCACCACATCTTTCCACAGTCCTTTGAAGGTTGGATAAAGGTTGTGTACGCCCCTGTTTTGCATCAGTTCGGCGCACTCGTCCCTGGCGATCTTGTAATCATCGAGGTAGTTTGCCGGACGCTGCATCTGCCCGACGGCATCGGTGCCACGCAAGGAGTAGCCGCCTGCAAACAAGGCAACTTTTGCCCGCAGCGCCATCGCCGTGCCTTTGGTAAAACGCTCATCGCGGCTTACCTGGTTCAGCCAGGGCATCAGGGTTTTGGCCTCTGCGAGATCACTCAGGATGTGTTTGTAGATCGAGTCGCGGTTCGTTCTTTTCAAAAACAAATCATTCACAAAAGAGGAAGGTACCCGTGGTTCGGGCACATCGCCCCAGATGCGAACAAGCTCAAAAAAATATTGGGCACGAATGGTCAGCGCTTCGCCCAGCATCCGTCTCAATTCGTTTTGATCAGCGCCGGTACCCGAAGCAAACTGCGGCATCCGCGGGATATAATAGATGCAGTTGTTGGCCGCCTCGATGCCTTTGTAAAACTGGTTGAACGTATTCACGATATCGGTGTTGCCGGCACCCAGGGTGTAGTGCGCCTCCTCGTGACGGGCCGAGCTGAGTGAAGAACCACCACCCATGATCGCATCGTCGTCGTAGGCATAGTAATAGCTGGCACGAATTCCGTATCCATAGTCGCCGGCCAGGGAAAGATACGCCCCGTTCAGTGCCGCCTTGGCATTGGGCAGGTTGCTGAAGGCCACGCTGGGATCGATGGTCGACAGTGGCTCCGTCGACAGATATTTTTTACAGGCGGGCAGCACGGCTGCACAGAAAAGCACCGCCAGCGTTGTTGTTCGAAAATCAAAACGTTTCATATATAGCAATGAATTGAAGTTTAGAAATTTAAATTGATACCCGCCAGGAAGGTGCGGCCGCGGGGATAGGCTGCATAGTCAACACCCGGTGTTAATGGGGTACCTCTCCGTGCATTCACATCCGGATCGTAGCCGGAGTAACCGGTAATGGTGGCCA
Organism: Flavisolibacter nicotianae; assembly: GCF_003628535.1. Lineage (GTDB taxonomy): Bacteria > Bacteroidota > Bacteroidia > Chitinophagales > Chitinophagaceae > Flavisolibacter > Flavisolibacter nicotianae. The sequence goes on along the minus strand of NZ_RBCI01000020.1, from coordinate 13,735 downwards.
CATTATAAACGGTTGCATACACCCGCAGGCTGGCAATCTTTGCCCGTTGCAGCAAACGTGCCGGCAGGGTATAGCCCAGCGTCACGTTGTTGATGCGAAGGAACGAGCCGTCTTCCACCGCAAATGACATCGGCGCAAATCCATTGGTGCTCATACTGGGTCGCCAGATTTTTGCACCAGTGTTCAACGCCGCCAGTGAATCCGGCGAAATGCCGATCACCGTGTTGGAGATTTCTTTTTGCACCAGCTGCCCGTTTTGGTCGATGACCTTCCAACGGTCGTTCATGATGGCCAGCATGTTGGCATCAACGCCATACGCGTTACCAAATTCCAGCTTGTTGGCATTGAAGATCTGGTTTCCATAGGAAAAGTTCATGAAAATGCTGGCGTCAAAACCTTTGTAGCTGAACTGCTGGTTGAAGCCACCGGTAAACTTCGGCAGGGCATGACCGATCACTGTCCGGTCGGCGTCCAGCGTAATCTTTCCATCGCCGTTGACATCCTCGAATTTAATCTGCCCCGGTGCAACACGGTCGGCCAGCACCTTCGAAGGATCAGCCAGTTTCGGATCCAGCGTGTATTGCCAGGTCAGGTTTGGAAATTGTGCATTGGAAACACGCGAGGCCGTAAAATCGTTGACGGTATAAAATCCGGCCACTTTAAGGCCATACATCGTTCCCACTTCATCGCCAACGCGCAGGATGTAATCATCGGGGTTGTTGGTGGAGCTGAACCAGCCTGAGTTGGCTGTGAATTGCTGGTTGGAACCAAGGCTGATGATCCTGTTCTTGTTGAACGCAATGTTGAAATTGGCGTTCCAGGTAAAATCTTTTTTGCGAAGCACATCACCGGACAATTGCAATTCCACACCGGTATTGCGGATCGTTCCCACGTTCTGGTATTGCGTTGTATAACCGGAGGTCGGTGGGATCTTGTTTTCGAGCAGCAGATCGTTGGTCGTGTTGCGATAAAAATCGGCTGTCAGGTTCAGGCGGTTTTGAAAGAAGCTCAGGTCCAGTCCAAGGTTTTCGGAGGTTAGCGACTCCCAGGTAATGTTCGGGTTTCCAAGACGGTTGGGCAATACCAGTGTGTAATTCAACACATCGTTCAGCCCGTAACCACCATTGGACGGCGGTGCGTAACCCGTGGTATAGCCATAGGCCTGCAAGCGGTTATTACCCGATGTACCATAGCTCAGGCGCAGCTTTGCATCGGTGATGAAATACAGGTTCTTCATGAAATCTTCCTGCGAAAATCGCCAGGCGGCAGAAGCCGATGGAAAATAGCCCCATTTCCGGTTAGTGGAATCTTTCAGTGCCAGCGCACTGCTGTAGTCGGGACCAAACAGTGACGAACCATCAGCCCTGAAATTCAGCGTCAGCAGGTATTTGCGGTTGAAGTTGTAGCTGATACGGGAGAAGAACGATAGCTGCGTGGTATTGATCTCCGATGACGTCGGCTTCGGCTGTACCTGCCCTACCGGCGGTGAGGCCAGGCCCAGGTTGGCAAAGGCGATATCGGGCTTGGTACCGATGGGAAAAAAGCGCACTTCCTGTGCGATGCTTCTCGTTTTCGTCTGGTAGATCTCATGTCCCACCAATACATCCAGGCCATGCTTTGAGTTGGCAATGGAAGGAAGCGAATAGTTTAGCACGTTGGAATTGTTGATGGTCGTAAAATCAACATTGTTCCAATTGGCCAGCGGCATGCGGGCATTGGACCGTGAGTTGGCCGTCAGCGTATCGTCAAACGCTCTTGATTCGGTTTTGCTCACGTTGTAACCAAAGGTGCTGCGGAATTGCAGTGCCTTTGTGATGTTATAGTTGGCATAGCCGCTGAAGTTGTAAGCCGTGATGGTGCGCAGGCGATATTCATTGTTCATCAACTGGAGCGGATTCAGTTGGTTCAATCCATTACCGGGGTTGCGGGCATCCAGGTCCGCATCGTAAAAATCATCGCTTTGCCCGGGTAACAACAGGGGCCGGTAGCGGATGTACTGCCGCAGGCGGTTAGATCCTGCTCCACCCTGGTCGGAGGTACCGGCACCGGTTACGTCCTGCAGGTTGTAGCGGACGTTGAAGCCGACTTTCAGTCGTTCACTGGCCTTGTGGTCAAAGCGGAAAGAGGCGAGTTTGCGATCGTAATCCGAATTGGCAATCAAACCCTGTTGCTTGTTATAGGTCAGGCTTAGGTTGTACTGCGTGGCAAGCGTACCACCGGTAATGCTCACGTTGTGCGTTGTTTGAAAAGCGGAGCGTCCCATGGTCCGGTCCTGCCAGTCCATACCGGGAACATTCTTATAATTCGCAATCGTATCGAAGTTGCTCATCCGGTTGATGTACTGGGTGGCAACAGCGGTATCGGTCGGGTTGCCGGTATACGCCGCTCTTTCGTACCCGAACAAAACAAAATTATACGGGTCCATCAGGTCCAGTTTTTTCGACAGTTTGTTATAACCAACAAACGCATTGTACGAGACCGTGGTCTTGCCGCCGGTGTTCTTGCCGCCTTTGGTTGTGATCAGGATAACGCCGTTGGCGCCCCGTGCACCGTAGATGGCCGTGGAGGCCGCATCTTTTAATACATCGATCGATTCGATGTCCTGGGGCGAAAGAATGGAAAGCGCATTTTCTACCTGCACGCCATCTACGACATAGAGCGGCGAGCCACTTTGTGTAATGGAACTGCGGCCACGAACAAAAATGTCAACGTCCGCACCGGGTGATCCTTCCGACACGTTGACCTGCACACCGGCCAGCTTCCCGGCAATGGCTTCGGCGGCGGAATTGACAGGTACATCCTTCAATTGTTTTGCGGTAACGGAGGACACGGCAGAAGTCAGGTCACGGCGGCGCACTACCTGGTAGCCGATGACAACCACGTCGAGGGCCGTCGAGGTCGCGGCCAGGGAAACATCAACCGAGGTTTTCCCGTCGAGCGGAACTTCCCGGGAATTGTAACCAACGAAACTGAATACCAGCACCGGGTTGCCTTTTTCCGGAACGGTTATGGAAAAACGTCCTTCGTTGTTGGAGGAACTTGCCGTTCTTGTTCCTTTGACGGTGACGGTAACACCACTCAGTGGCTGGTTGGTGCTGTCCGAAACAACACGGCCTGTGACCTGTCGCGCCTGGCCCCAGGCAAGGACCCAGCAAACTGCGGCAAGCAGGGAGAGGTAGATTCTTCTTTTCATATTCGAGCATTAAATGTTGCAGTAATCGATGCAGTAAAAATTTGGAAATTGAATGTTATTGTAAATCGCGGAAGGCCACACCATCCAGGTCAAACACCTGGTTCTCGCCGGCCATGCCCCAGATGAACCAGTCATTGGAGCCTGCACAATCATCCTGGGTCATAAAAAATTCTCCCGCAACGGCGCGGCCGCCATGGCCTTTGCTTCTGCAGGACTGAAAGCATACCGTCCTTCCCTGCCTTGCAAGCGAAAACGATTTAACGATTTATCAAGCGTTTGCTACTCCACCTGGTTGTTTAACGCCCCATCCACCCGCCGTCAACGGTCAGGATGGTCCCGTTGACATAGGCGCCTGCGTCGGAACACAGGAAAACCACAGGGCCTTTAAAGTCATCGGGCTCGCCCCACCGGCCGGCAGGTATCCGGTCGAGTATGCTCTTGCTGCGCACTTCATCGTTCCGTAAAGCTTCGGTGTTTTCTGTCGAAATATAGCCCGGAGCAATGCCGTTTACATTGACGCCTTTTGGCGCCCACTCATTGGCCAAAGCTTTTACCAGACTTGCCAATGCCCCTTTGCTGGCCGCATAGCCGGGTACCGTAATGCCGCCCTGGAATGATAACAGCGAACAGGTAAAAACAATCTTACCGCTTCCCCGCGCAATCATTTCCCGACCCAGTTCACGGGCCAGCAGGAACGGTGCATCCAGGTTGATGGAAAGAACACTATCCCAGGCTTCGTCGCTGTGTTCTGCAGCGGGGCTGCGGTGAATGGTGCCGGCATTGTTGATCAGAATGTCAATCGCGGTATAATCGGCTTTCAGTGTTTTGACAAACCGGTAAAGCGCATCGCGGTTGCCGAGATCGACGGCGTAGCCCCGGAAATTGAGACCGGTCGCTTTCACCCTTTTTTCCACCTCACTCCCGGGCTTCAGCGAGGCCGAAACACCAATGATGTCGGCACCTGCCTCTGCCAGCCCGACTGCCATCGCCTGACCGATGCCGCGGCTGCAACCGGTTACCAGAGCTGTTTTCCCTTGTACACCAAAAAGATCGCTTGTCATCAGGATTGTCGTTTTTTCAAATGAGATTCGTTCACCAAGATTGCCGGCGGCAGCTTTTGCAAACAAGTCTACTCAGATATTCAGGGATAACAAGCCAGGGCAAAATCTTTTTTTACGCAATCGTTACCGATAACGTTTGCAGCTGCACCATCTCTATAAAAAATCGATACTTTTAGCCAGTTTTTAAAAAGCCACCCTGATTTTTCAACCATGAAGTTTGAAAGCGCTACCATCAAAGACATTGCAAAAGCCTTGAACCTATCCACTTCCACGGTATCCAGGGCCTTGCGGGGTAGTTACGAGATCAGCGACGAAACCAAGAAGCAGGTGCTGGAATACGCCGAAAAAATCAACTACCGGCCCAACCCCATTGCCCTTTCGTTAAAAGAACGAAGAACCCGCGCCATCGGCGTAGTGGTCAGTGAGATCGCCAACAACTTTTTTTCACAAGCCATCAATGGCATCGAATCCATTGCCTATAACCGGGGTTACCACGTGATCATCACGCAAAGCCACGAGTCGCACGAACGGGAAAAAGTAAACGTGCAACACATGGCCGCGAGAGGCGTTGATGGACTGTTGGTTTCACTCTCCAGTGAGTCGGCTGACATCTCTTACCTGAGAGAGCTCCATGAAAAAGGAATGCCGATGGTTTTTTTTGACCGGGTAACAGATGAAATTGAAACGCACCGGGTGACGGCCAACAATTACAACGGTGCATTTGCCGCTACAGAACATTTGCTTTCGCAGGGATATAAAAACATTGCCCATATCACCTCTTCTCCATTTTTGTCCATTACCAAAGAACGGCTGGCCGGTTACAAGGCAGCCCTGGATAAACACGGAATTCCTTTCAACGAAAACCTGGTGAAGTATTGCCCGCACGGGGGAATGATTGTGAAGGAAGCGGAAGATGCCTTGCACGAATTGAATGCCAAAAAGCAAAAACCGGATGCCATTTTTACCACCGGCGACCGGTTAACCATCGTTTGTTACGGCATTCTCAAACAAATGAAAAAGAACGACCAAACCGGCTTTATCGGTTTTTCCAATACACAGGTCGCGGACCTGTTCTCCCCGTCGTTGAGCGTTGTCAGGCAGCCCGCCTTTGAAATCGGACAATTCTCCATTGAACTACTGATACAGATGATAGAAAGCAAACGGCCCGTAACAGAATTTCAAACCAAAATACTGGAAACCGAATTGGTGGTAAGAGAGTCATCGTTGCACAAGCAAAAAAAGTCGGTTCATTTGTAAGCTGAAAATTCTTGCCGGGTATGTGCAGGAGCCAATCGGGCTCAACTCAACACCTGCCTGTAACAGTAGGTAACAGTTTATTACGTCGAAATCCTGATGTTTGTGTTTTAAACTATCAGATTGACGGATCAAATGACACCACCGAGACCTGCAGCCTTGTTCATCAAATCAAGCGCTTTCCTCCTGGCAGCTATTCTTCTTCAGCAAACAGCATTTGCGCAACTGAAACTGGCCTCCCTTTTCACCGACAACATGGTCTTGCAGCAACAAACCAAAGCAGCGATCTGGGGCTGGGCAACGCCGGGGAAAACGGTTTCCATCAAACCGTCCTGGAACAAAAAAACAATGACGGCAAAAGTGGACGCAAGCGGGAAATGGAAACTGTTTATCGAAACGCCTGTTGCCGGCGGGCCTTACGAAATTGCCGTTTCCGGCGACCGGTCAATCACCTTAAAAAACGTACTGGTTGGCGAAGTCTGGCTTTGTGCCGGACAATCCAATATGGAAATGCCCATGAAGGGTTTTAAGGGCCAGCCGATCATGGGCGCCAACGAAGCGATCCTGCATTCCACCAATAAGAACCTCCGCCTTTACACGGTTCCCCGCGGCGCCTCTACCACGCCCCAGGAGGCCAGCAAGCCGTCCGAATGGAAGGAAGCGGCGCCGGAAGCCGTGAGCAATTTCAGCGCAACGGCCTATTATTTTGGCAAAGAGTTGTCGGCTCTTTTGCAAGTGCCGATCGGTTTGATCAACGTGAGTTACGGCGGCTCTCCAATCGAAAGCTGGATGGACGAAGAAACAGTGAAGTCCTTTCCGGAAATCAATGTTCCGGCAAAAACAGACTCGATAAAAATTCCCAACCGAACACCCACCGCCCTGTACAACGGTATGCTTCACCCTGTAATTGGTTATGGCATCAAAGGCATGGTCTGGTACCAGGGCGAATCGAATTATGATCGTCCGGACCAGTATGAAAAATTATTGCCGGCCGCCGTGCAGCAGTGGCGCCGCGAATGGAACCTGGGTGACTTCCCGTTTTACTTTGTGCAGATTGCGCCCTACAATTATGCCCAACTGCCGCCGTACAATTCGGGAGGAAAATTCAACTCGGCTTACCTGCGTGATGCGCAGCGAAAATCAGTGAATGCCGTTCCCAATTCCGCTATGGCCGTGCTGATGGATGTGGGCGAGGAAGCTAGTATTCACCCGGCACACAAAAAAGAAGCGGGGCAGCGGCTGGCCCTGCTGGCGCTGGCCAAAACCTACGACCTGAAAGGCTTTGGCGCCGAAAGCCCGGCCTACGACACGCTGCTGGTGGCCAATGGCATAGCCGAAGTAAAGTTTAAGAATGCACCAAACTGGCTGACCTCATACGGCAAGGAACTCAGCCTGTTTGAAGTTGCGGGGAAGGACAAACAGTTTTATCCCGCCAAAGCGGTCATTTACCGCAGTTCGGTGATGGTATCGTCGCCCATTGTGAAGGAGCCGCTCGCCGTTCGTTATGCCTTCTGTGATTTTACAACCGGCGAGTTGTTCAGCACCGAGGGTTTGCCTGTATCTTCATTCCGCACTGATAATTGGTAAGATGATGCGAACGTTCAACAGGATTGCCTGGCTTTGTTTCGTTTTCCATATCGCGTTAGGGGCAGCCGCACAACCGAAAGAACTGGATGACTGCAACCTGGTGTGGACCACGCAAAGCAAAAATTCCGGCGAATCGATGCCCTGTGGCGGCGGCAGCATCGGGCTGAACGTGTGGACGGAAAACAATGAAATTTTTCTTTACCTCTCCCGCAGCGGCAGCTTTGATGAAAACAATGCCATGCTGAAAGCCGGCCGTGTGCGCCTGAAACTTTCGCCCCATCCTTTCGATCAAAATTTCAAACAAACGCTTGACCTGAAGACAGGTACGGTTACCATCAGCGGACAAAACGGGAAACTGCAAACAACCGTTACCTGCTGGGTCGATGTTTTTCATCCCGTTGTGCATGTGCAAGTCAACAGTTCGCGGCCCGTGGTGACCGAAGCTGTTTATGAAAACTGGCGCTACCAGGACCGCGTCAGCAAAGGCAGGGCGAACTTTGGCAATTCCTACAAATGGACCTCGCACATCCCGGTTGTAACTCGCAAAGACAAGATTGCCTTTGACGGCAACGGGGTTTTGTTTTATCACCGCAATCAAAACGACAGCACCGTCTTTGCCGTCACCGTTCACCAGCAGGGCCTGGACAGCATCAAAAAGCAACTCTACGATCCACTTTCTTCTCTCACGTTTGGCGGACGGATGGAAGGCACCGACATGAAGCCCGCAGGCACTGTCGATGGCGTTTACCTGGATACGGATTTCAGGGGCTGGAAGCTGGTAAGCAGCAAACCCCGGAAGAAGAATGAAATCACCATCTCCCTTCATACAGAACAAGCGCCAACCATTGAACAATGGAAAACGAGTTTGGCAAAAACGATCCATGCGCCTCTGCAAAAAGGTGCATTGAAAAAAACCAGCGATTGGTGGAAGGCGTTCTGGGAGCGAAGCTTTGTCTTTATCAATCCTTCCCAAAAAGACACGACAGCAACAGCCTGGCAAACCGGCCGCAACTACCAGCTCTTTCGCTACCTGCTTGGCTGTAATGCCTACGGCGACTACCCCACGAAATTCAACGGGGGCTTGTTTACCTACGATCCCTCGCAGACCGACACGGCGTTAAAACTGACACCTGATTTTCGCAACTGGGGCGGCGGCACCTTCTCAGCGCAAAACCAGCGGCTGGTTTATTTCCCGTTTTTGAAAAACGGTGACGTCGACCTGATGACACCGCAGTTTGATTTTTACAGACGACTGTTGAAAAATGCCGAACTGCGAAGCCGGTTTTACTGGGGTCATGCCGGTGCCTGCTTTACGGAGCAACTGGAAAATTTCGGCCTGCCCAACCCTGCGGAATACGGCTGGAAGCGACCGGCCGGTTTTGACAAAGGCGTTGAATACAATGCCTGGCTGGAATATACCTGGGACACGGTGCTGGAATTTTGCCTGATGATCCTGGAAGCCGAACGCTATGCTGGAAAAGACATTACAGGTTACCTGCAGTTCATCGAAAGTTGTCTCAACTTCTTTGACCAGCACTACCAGTACCTTGCGAAACAGCGGGGCATAAAAGCGCTGGACGGCGCCGGCAAGTTGGTGCTGTATCCCGGATCCGGTGGCGAAACCTACAAGATGGCGTACAATTCCACGTCAACCATTGCGGGGTTAAAAACGGTGACAGAACGATTGCTGGCCTTGCCTTCCGTTTATCTTACCGCTTCAAAAAGAGCTGCACTTGACAGCTTCCTGCATCGCCTCCCTCCCATATCGTTCCGGGAATTCGATGGTCACCCAACCATTTCGCCGGCAAAAAGCTGGGAGCGCATCAACCACAAGGAGGCGCCGCAGTTGTACCCCGTTTTTCCCTGGGGTATTTATGGTATTGGCAAACCGGACCTGGACGTTGCCAAAAACACCTGGCTTTACGATACGTCCGTTGTAAAAAACAAGGGCTATATCGGCTGGCGGCAGGAGAACATTTTTGCCGCCCGCCTGGGTTTTACCGACGAGGCCGCAAAACTCACCAGCCAGAAACTCCAAAATTCCGGACGGCGCTTTCCCGCGTTTTGGGGACCGGGCTACGACTGGACACCGGATCACAACTGGGGCGGCTCCGGCATGATCGGTCTGCAGGAAATGCTGCTGCAAACGGCCGGCGATAAAATTTATTTATTCCCAGCCTGGCCAAAAGACTGGGACGTGCATTTCAAATTGCATGCGCCATACCAAACAACCGTAGAAGGCGTTTTGAAGAATGGCAAAGTCGAATCCTTGATCGTTTTGCCTGAATCAAGAAAGAAAGACATCATCATCCTACTTCAATAATCCATGATGAAAAAGATTTGTGTCGCCCTGGCTACAATATTGCTTCTTTGTTTTTGCTTCAACGCAGTTGCGCAGGACAAAAGCCTCACCAACACATCAAAAAGTTCCTTCGCCAGGCTGCGAAGCCTGAACATGAACGACGTGAAATGGACCACCGGTTTTTGGGCGGAGCGTTTCCAGGTTTGCAAAGACTCGATGGTGCCCAACATGTGGCGCATCTACAACGACCCGAACATCAGCCATGCATTTGAGAATTTTAAGATCGCCGCGGGCCTTGACACCGGTTCGCACAAGGGCCCATCTTTCCATGACGGCGATTATTACAAAACCCTTGAAGCCGTTGCGGCCCTGTATGCGGCTACCAAAGATGAACGACTGAATGCAGCCATGGACAGGGCCATTGACGTCATCGGCAAGTCGCAACGCAGCGACGGTTATATCTACACCAAGAACGTGATCGAGCAAAAGAAAACCGGCGACAAAAAACAATTCGAAAGCCGCCTCAGTTTTGAAGCCTACAATATCGGTCACCTGATGACGGCCGCCTGCGTGCATTACCGTGCCACGGGCAAAACATCCCTGCTCGACATCGCCAAAAAAGCCTCCGATTATCTCTACCGCTTTTACGACACGGCCAGCGCCGAAACGGCCCGCAACGCCATCTGTCCTTCGCACTATATGGGCCTTGTGGAAATGTACCGCACCACCTGTGACAAGCGCTACGAAAGCCTCGCAAAAAAACTCATCGACGTTCGTGGCGTGTCCGTTGGCTCCGACGACAACTCCGACCGCTACCCGTTTCGTGACATGCAGGAAGTGCAGGGCCATGCGGTGCGGGCCAATTACCTTTTTGCCGGCGCTGCCGATTTGTATGCGGAGAACGGCGATACGTCGCTGCTTTCAACCCTCAACCGAATGTGGGACGATGTGGTGAACCACAAAATGTACATCACCGGCGGCTGCGGCGCCTTGTACGACGGTGTTTCCAACGACGGCACATCCTACAACCCGAACGACGTGGAAAAGTTGCACCAGGCTTACGGACGAAAATACCAGTTGCCCAACCTGACGGCGCACAACGAAACCTGCGCCAACATCGGCAACCTGCTTTGGAACTGGCGCATGCTGCAAATCACCGGCGATGCAAAATATGCCGACGTGCTGGAAACGGCTTTGTACAACAGCGTGCTGTCGGGCATCAGCCTCGATGGAACAAAGTTCTTTTATACCAATCCCCTTGCCTACTCCGGCGACTTGCCGTTTAAACAACGCTGGACAAAAGAATCATACGCTACCCTAAGCGGAGCCAAAACACTTGACCAGGTAGGACCATTTCCGCAGGAGATGGGCTGGTCGAGGGACCGCTTAGCCTACATTGGCCTTTCCAATTGTTGTCCGCCCAACGTGGTACGCACCATTGCGGAAGTAAACAATTACCTATACAGTTTGTCCGACGAAGGTTTGTGGCTGAACCTCTACGGCAGCAACGAGCTGTCCACGAAATGGAAGGATGGCAACATCCGCATCAAACAGGAAACGGCCTATCCCTGGAACGGCGATATCAAGCTCACCGTGGGCCAGGCACCGGCGAATCTTTCGCTCTTCCTGCGCATTCCTTCCTGGGCCAAAGGTGCAAAGCTCTTGATCAACGGCACCACTCCTGCTGGTGTAAGTGTCACCGAAGGAACCTATGTGGAACTGAAACACCAATGGAAGGCTGGTGATGTAGTGCGCCTGCAACTTCCCATGGAAGCGATGCTGATGGAAGCCAACCCGCTGGTAGAAGAAACCCGTGCACAGGTTGCGGTGAAGCGAGGCCCCATTGTTTACTGTTTGGAATCCGCCGACCTTCCGGCTTCGGTAAAGCCTTTTAATGTTGGCCTGTCGCTGGGTACAAAGTTTACGGCACAACCTATTAAAATAGATGGCGCCAACATCATGAGTTTAACCGGCATAGCCACCGTGCTGAATGATGAAAGCTGGGGCAACCAGTTATATCGCGAAGCAACGAAGAAAACGAAAACAGTTATCGTTCGGCTCATTCCGTATTTTGCCTGGGCCAACCGCAGCGGCGGCAACATGACCGTGTGGCTGCCGGTGAGTAAATGATTTTTTTATGAACCAGGGCCAGTGCTACTATGAAGCGTCTGTTGCGTCGCACTCTTGTACGCTTTGTTCGCTACTGAGCAGAAAGTTTTAAAATATTACTGAAAAAATTGCGCAAATAGTTATCGTCAACTGATAGTAACGAAATAGCTTTTATTACGTATAATTGCAGAGACCGTATTATTAACTGCAGCTTTAAGAAACACATAATTCACAATTAGCGACAAAGCAAATGGGAACAAAAAATCCACTCTCGATAAAAGAGATATTTGTAGATAAACTCTTCGGATATTATACATACAAGATACCTGTTGAGCCTGAAACTGATATTTCTCAGTTGCTAATACTATATGGCGATAATGGCTCAGGAAAAACTACTTTATTGAAGCTAATATTTTGGTTGTTGTCATCTCGTGACAGAAGCGGATACAAAACGAAAATTGCTGAAACTAAATTCAAAAGTTTTTCAATAGTATTTGAAAATGGAATTAAAGTTGGAGCTAACCGAGAAGGCAGCAGCTTAATTGGGAGCTATACTTATTACATCGAACAATCTAAAAAAACGGTTCACTCTTTAAAACTTAAAACTACTTCTAGAAATGCAATAAGCCTTCAAGATGGAACTAAGGAAAATGGCGTTTTCAAGAAAATATTGGATTATATAAAAGAGCTAAATATTTCTGTATTCTACTTATCTGATGACAGAAAAATATTAAATAGCCTCACTTCGTCTGAGCATGAAACAGAAAATTATGGAAATATTATATTGAACGATTCTGATTTAGTATTGACAAGAGATTATGAAAGAGTTGGAATAAAGCGAATGCTTGATGAAAAAAAACTCGCTTTAGAGCCTGCTATCGAAAGATTAATTGACTGGATCAGAACAAAAGTAATTTCAGGTTCTAAAACAGGGGATAAAAATTCGCAAGCAATTTTTACTGACTTAATAAGAAATGTTAGTAAACCAAATGAAGCGATTAAAAGAGCAAAAACAAAGGAGCAGCTAATTCATGAAATTGATATTATTGAAAAGAAGGTTCAACCCTTTGTTAGACTTGGATTGATTGAAACATTCGATTCAAAAACAATAAAAACAGCTATTGATAAATCAAATTCAGCTGTTAGATTGAGAAATTTAAGGATTATTCTGGCTCCTTACATTGAAAGCATTAATGCTAAACTTGAAGCTTTAGAAAAGCTGAAAGACACGATATATCTTTTCCTTGATTCTACAAATGCATACTTCACTAATAAGGCAATCGATTTTAATCTCTCTACAGGCTTCAGCTTATGTCAAAAGGGTGGTGAGCCGATTGATTTTAACCTATTATCGTCTGGTGAAAAACAACTTCTCTTATTATTGATAAACACAATCACTGCCGCTGATGTTGCGACAATATTTATAATAGATGAGCCAGAAATTTCTTTGAACATAAAATGGCAGCGAAACTTAATTGACACTTTACTGAAATTTAGCTCGAATAAAAATATCCAATATATTTTATCGACCCATTCTCTCGAACTTCTGTCATCAAATCTTGATAAAGTAACAAAACTTGAAGAGGTAAATGCAAGTGTTTAAAAAGAAGCATTCTGAAATAATAGCTTTATATAAGCTAGAATCAGAGCTTAGAGATATTTATGTAGAAGGAAGCGTTGATAAAGTTTTTTTAGAGTCGTTCTTAAAAAACAAAAAATGCGGTAAAAAAGTTTTTCCAATTGAAATTGTAGATTTCTCAGAATTAGATAATGCCTATTTCGAAGATTTCGACCCTACCTCAAACAAAAACAAAGTTGCCATACTGTCGAAATTAATTAATGAAAACATTCCGAACTCAAAAGTCAAATGTCTTGTTGATAAAGATTTTGACGACTTTTTGAAGGCAATTTCTAATAAAGTTTTAATAAAAACAGACTTTAGCTGTCTTGAATCTTATCTGTTTTGCGAGGATGTACTTGAAAAATTTCTGTCAATCGCAATAAATAACTTCCCCTTTGGCGCAAACCAAATTTTAACTCAATTATCTAAAGTCTTGAAACCGCTTTTTTGCATTCGGTTAATGAGAGAAATTTGGTACAAGTCTGTGTAAGCTCCCCCTGAATTCGCTGCGTTTAAAAGTATAAAATCAGTTGTTTTCTTTTGGTTTAAACATAGGAATTTGGATTTTATGGTATTCAACTGGCGGCACGAAGCCCAAGGCCTGGTGT
>NZ_RBCI01000019.1 GCF_003628535.1 Flavisolibacter nicotianae | reverse complement strand
TCGAGCGCTTCGACCTTCGATACATCGTAGATGAAGGGAGCAGTAGGATAGCTGACCGGACGATTGTCGAACACCATCACTCAAAATGGTCCTTAGTATAAATATCGCAAAATCAATATTTTAGCTGACAAAACATGATCAATTCTTGTAATAAGGTGTTCGATAACTGTTCGGTCAGCTCCACCTGACGGTGCAAATGCTTGACTGCTTTATGCTGCAAAACTGTGAGAACAGTTTAAACAGAACGTTATCAAACCATCACGTCAACGTGAATTGATTGGCCAAGTGTGCGCTACTTAAAATCATTCGATCTTGGTCTTCTGGTGAGCTCCTTCGCCGTTCTTGGTTCGATTTGCCGGATGAAAGAGATGATGCCCCGTCAGAAGCCGTTGAAGCAACCTTCTTTATTTGGTAACAAAGAGTTAATTCCACAACTTCTACGGCATTCCTAATTTGCGGCTCCTTAACCAACAGATCAAAGTATGAAGCCATAGCAACCATTTCGTTTCGCAATGAGCTTCTTTCAAAAGAAGTGGTAAACACTTTAGCGTAATCCAAAAACATCACGCTTGCTATTGAAAAAACAGCCCCGTTTGGGGAGAGGAATTGTATTGTCTAAATCAAAATAAAATGAAACAATTTTATTCATTTCTTCTTTGCTTTTTTGTCCTGTTGGGACCAGGGAGCAAAACCTTCGCACAACAACACCCGCCGGCAATAAAGGGCAGGGTGAAAACGGAAACCGGAGACGCGTTACCCAATGTAACGGTTACGGTGCAAAACAAAACGGGCGACTTTTCAGCAACAAGTCAAACCAACGCAGCGGGTGATTTCATCATCAATAATGTAAAACCCGGCGAAACCTACACGTTTACGTTTACGTACGTAGGTTATGATAAAAAGGTCGTTACCGCTACGGCCAGCCAACAAGGCGAAACCATCAATTTGCCTGTACAGCTCACCACCGGCGAAAACGCCTTAAGTCAGGTGGTGGTCGTTGGATACGGTACCCAGCGCAAGGTCAACTTAACCGGTGCGGTGGACCAGGTTGGCAGCGAATATTTTGAAGACCGGCCCCTGCCCAATGTTGCCCGTGGCTTGCAGGGGGTGATCCCGAACCTGAATATCAAAATCACGGATGGCAAGCCAACACGCAGTCCGTCTTTCAACATCCGGGGTGTTACCTCTATTGGTTCCGGCGGCAGTGCGCTGGTGCTGATCGACGGTGTGCCCGGTGATCCCGGTACGGTCAATCCAAACGACATTGAAAGCGTATCGGTGTTGAAAGATGCCTCTTCTGCTGCCATCTACGGGGCCCGTGGTTCATTCGGCGTGGTACTGATCACCACCAAGTCAGCAAAAAAGGACAAGGTGCAGATTAGCTACAACACGAATTATTCCATTAATCAACGAACGTTTACACCGGACTTGGTGAACAACGGTTACCTCTGGGCCAAAAACTTCGACGAGGCCTTTTATTCATGGAACGATTACCTCTCGCATCCGCAATCCATCAACTCACAGTTGGAGTTTTCCATGGCTTACCTGGACTCACTGAAGTACCATGATGAACATCCGGGGCTCCCGCAGGTGACCGTCAATCCTGCTACCGGCAAATACCAGTACTACGCAAACACAGACTGGTTCAGGGAACTCTATAAAGACAACAACACGTCGATGGAACACTCGCTGAGTGTCTCCGGGGGTTCGGATAAAATAAATTACCTCATCTCCGGGAGGTATTACCACCAGGATGGAATTTTCCGGTACAACACGGATAATTTTAACCGCTACAACCTGCGGGTGAAAGGAAGTGTGAAGGTAACCGACTGGCTGACGCTGAACAGCAATTCCGATTTTTCCAGTTACAATTACAAATATCCGTTGACCTCTGTTGGTGGTGTCAACGCCGTGTGGCGGCTGATGGCGGTGACAGCTTTTCCGGTATCGCCGATGCTCAACCCGGATGGCTCCATGAGCATTGTCGGTGCTTATTCCATCGGTGATTTTTATTATGGAAAGAGCTATTCCACCACAAGGCAAAACTTTCTTCGCAACACGGTCGGATTCAACGCAGCCGTAATCAAAAACAGGCTGAATCTAAAAGGCGATTTTTCTTTTCTCTACACCAATTCCAGCGAGCAGCGCCGTTTCTTTACCGTTCCGTACAGCATAGGCCCGGATAAAGACATTACCTCGGGTTTAAATTATTTGTCCAACAACGGCACCACCGAGAACTATCTCGTTGGCAACATTTACGGCGAATACAACCAGAGCTTTGGTCCGCACAACGTGAAACTGTTGGGTGGATTGAACCTCGAGAAGGATCAGGTAAAAAACCTGTTTGCACAAAGAGATGGTTTGTTGGTGGATAATCTCACGGATTTCAACCTTGCTACCGGCCAGAATTATACCTTGAGAGGCGGCGGTTCCGAGTGGGCCACATCCGGCCTTTTCTACCGTGCCAATTATAATTTCAAAAGCAAATATCTGCTCGAGCTGAACGGCCGTTATGATGGATCGTCCAAGTTTCCGGCCAGCCAGGCCTTTGGCTTCTTTCCTTCCGCTTCTGCCGGATGGAAAATATCGGAAGAACATTTTATGGAACCAACCCGCAACTGGCTGGATAACCTGAAACTGCGGGCTTCTTATGGTTCGCTCGGTAACGGAAACATTTCACCCTATACCTTCATGCAGACCATTTCATCGGCCACATCTTCGGTGATCATGGGCGGTGTGTTTCCCAGCTATTTTCAACAGCCGGCTGTTGTGCCAACAGGCCTCACCTGGGAAAAGGCCACCACCTTTGACCTGGGTGGTGATGTGGAATTGTTGAAAAGAAAACTAAAACTGACTTACGATTGGTATCAGCGAAACACCACCGGAATGATCACCGCCGGCCAGCCGCTGCCCGCCACCTTTGGTGCTTCCGTACCCAAAGGCAACAATGCAGACCTGGTCACAAAAGGATGGGAGCTTTCCCTCGACTGGTCCGATCACATCGGCCGCCGCAAGCCCTTCTCCTATAACCTGCGTGTGACGCTTGCCGATAACATTTCTCACATTACCAGGTTTTACAACCCCAATAAGCTTTTGTCAACCTATTATGTCGGCCAACAGCTGGGCGATATCTGGGGCTTCCAGACAGAAGGGTTTTTTACTTCCCAGGATGAAATCGCTAAGCATGCCGATCAAAGCTATTTTGTGGTGAGTAACGCCAACAAACTGCTGCCCGGCGACATCAAGTTTGCCGACCTGAACGGCGATGGAAAAGTAAACAGAGGGAAGAATACACTGGATGATCCCGGTGACCAGAAGATCATTGGTAATTCCTCGATCCGTTTTCCGTATGGTGTCACCGGTAACATGGACTGGAACAATCTTTCGCTTTCTTTCTTCTTCCAGGGCGTGGGCAAACGGGATTGGTTCCCTTCCACGGAAGCGGCGTATTTCTGGGGGCAATACAACCGTCCCTATAGCTTCCTGCCGGCATTTAATTTAAATCGCTGGACGGAAGACAACCCAAGCCAGGACGCCTACTTCCCACGCTATCGCGGGTATGTGGCCCTTTCCGGTAGCAGAGAACTGGCTGTGGCGCAAACCCGCTATTTGCAAAATGCCAGCTATGTGCGGCTCAAAAACCTCACCATTGGTTATACACTTCCGCGAAGCATGATGCAAAAACTGAAGCTTTCGTCGGTGCGTGTTTATCTCACAGGGCAAAACCTCTGGACCTACTCACGCATGTTCAAGATCACAAAGAACTTCGATCCGGAAGTGATCGAAGGTTCCGATCCGGAAATCAACGGCGGTGGTGGCGATGGCTTCTCTTACCCCATGCAAAAAACCTATACGCTTGGGGCAAGCATCAATTTCTAAAAGAGAAAACGAACAAGAAAACACATTCATCAATCCTAAACAAGTATGAAAAAAATATTTTTCGTGGTGATGGCCCTGGCAGGCCTGACCTCCTGTAAAAAATACCTGGATCTTGGACCACTGGATAAATTAACGCCGGAACAGGCGTTTGCTAATGAGAACAACCTTCAGTTATACGTGAATTCTTTTTATTCCCTGCTTCCCGACGGGCCGGCCATCTACAAAGGTGACGTGATGGCCGACATTACCGTGCCCAATGCGGTACCCAGCTATATCTCGGGCAAATTCTCCGCCTCCGATGCCGGTGGCTGGAACTGGGGAAGCCTGCGCAACATCAATTATTTCCTGGAGCATTACGACAATCCTTCCATTCCGCAAAAGGCAAGGAACCATTATGCCGGAATCGCCAAATTTTTTCGGGCCTATTTCTATTACAACATGGTGAAGCAGTTTGGCGATGTGCCCTGGTACAATCACGCCATGGACCCAACTGATTCGGCTTTGTACAAACCCCGTGACGCACGTACGCTGGTGATGGACTCGGTGCTGGCCGACATCAATTTTGCCTGTGAGAACATTTACAGCCCAAAGGACAATTCTGCTACACAAATCACCAAATGGGTGGCACTGGCACTAAAGTCCAGAATCTGTTTGTTTGAAGGCACGTTCCGGAAATACCACACCGAACTTTCACTGGGCACATCAGCCAATCAATGGTTGCAGGAAGCGGTGAATGCAGCTGACCTTCTGATCAGTAGCGGACAGTATCGCCTGCAAAACACCGGCAACCCCGATAAAGATTACCGTTCACTTTTCATCAGTGAAAGCCCGGTTTCCACCGAAGTGCTGCTGGCTGCCGTTTACAACAACACCTTGCGCAAATGGCACGACGCCGCCTGGTGGTACAACAGTGCTACTTTGGGTGCACGGCTTGGCCTGTCAAAAACCTTCGTGAATACCTATTTGAACATCGATGGTACGCCGTTTACGGCTATGCCTGGATACGACACGCTTCAATTCCAAACAGAAGTCAAAAACAGGGACAGACGTTTGATCCAAACCATCCGCACGGGTTTTTACAAACGCAGCGATGGCACTACCGCACTGCCCGACTTTAATGTAACGTATTCCGGTTACCAGATCGTCAAATTTTCACTGGACGACAAATACTTCGACACCCGCACCGAAAGCTATAATTCTATTCCCGTTATCCGTTATGCAGAAGTGTTGCTGAATGATGCAGAAGCCAAAGCGGAACTGGGCAGTTTCTCGCAGGCTGATTGGGACCTGACTGTCGGCGCACTCAGAAAGCGTGCAGGCATCGCCAATCCAGTCATGCCAGCGGCTGTTGATTCGTACATGCAAACAAAATTCTTTCCCGATATTACCAACGCGGTGCTCATGGAGATCCGCAGGGAAAGAGGCATTGAACTGGCCGCGGAAGGCTACCGTTACGATGACCTGAAACGGTGGAAGGCGGGTAAATTACTCGAACGGGTGTATGACGGTCTCTATGTGCCCGCCAAAAATCAATTGCTGGACCTGAATGAAGACGGTAAGCCGGATGTGAGCTTTGTGGATCAACTGCCGGCCAACAGGGTCAGTGGAGTGGTGTATTTCCTGCTCGATAACAATACCAAAAAGCTCTCGCAGGGTGATAAGGGAAACCTGCTTTGGTTAAGTAATACACCAAAGACCTATGAAGACAAAAAATACTTTTATCCCATTCCTTACAACGAAACCATCCTCAATCCGAAGCTGCAACAGAACACAGGTTGGTAACGAAGAATGATTAAAAATGATGAGACAAACCAGAAACGGATGGCTTCTCTTTGTTTGCTGGCTATTGGTGCTGTCCTGCAACCAGCAATTAACAGCAGAGAAGACAAGCAACAAGGCTACCTTAATCAGGATCATGTCCTACAACATTCACCACGCCAACCCTCCTTCGAGGGTTGGCCTGATTGATCTGGACGCGATTGCCAACGTGATCAACAGGGAAAAGCCGGATCTGGTGGCCGTGCAGGAAGTGGACGTGCATACCAGCCGTTCCGGAAAAGAAGTCAGCGAAGCCGCAGTCCTCGCGAACAAAACCGGCATGAAGGCCTATTTTGCCAAATCGATCCATTACGATGGTGGTGATTACGGTGTTTTAATTTTGTCCCGTTTGCCCATCAGCAATGCAGAGACGCACCGGTTGCCAACGGCCAGTGGCACAGACGGAGAACCCCGCGTGCTGGCAACGGCTGAAGTGGAGGTGATGGGCCGAAAACTGCTTTTTGCCTGCACGCACCTGGATGCGCAACGGGCAGACACCAACCGCTTTTTGCAGATCAACACCATTGCGGAGATCCTGCAAAAAGAAAAGCTGCCGGTAGTGATGGGTGGTGATTTCAATGCAGAAGCGGGAGGAAGCGTGATCGATGTGCTTGATCAGCATCTCACCCGCACCTGCACGACAAACTGCGGTTTTACCATTCCTTCGGATCAGCCAGGGAAAACCATTGACTTTATCGCATTCACACCGGGAGCATTTGACGTCAAGGAACAGAAAGTGATCAATGAGCCTTACGCCTCGGATCATTTACCCGTTACCGCAACACTCCGGTTTCATTAAACAATGTTGAAACAAACCGTATGAAAAGAATTACTATCCTCCTTGTATTTCTGCAAACAATTGGACAGATGACGTTTGCCCAGCAATTGAATGAAATTGAAAAAAAGCGGGTGAAACTCCCCAACGGCTGGAGCCTTACGCCGGTAGGGCGACAATTGCCTTTAGGTGATCTGCCGCTGAATATCGCCGTCAGCCGTTCGCAACGTTACCTGGCTGTTACCAACAACGGGCAAAGCACTCAATCCATTCAGTTGGTGGATGTGAAAACAGAAATGGTTTTGGATAACAAGATCATTGGAAAAAGCTGGGGGGGGCTTGTTTTTAGCAGCGATGAAAAATTTCTGTATGCTTCCGGTGGGAATGACAACTGGATTTTGAAATATGCCATCAACCATGGAAAGCTAACCACCGTTGATACAATCACACTGGGAGCGCCATGGCCCAATAAAATCTCTCCCGCAGGGATCACCCTCGATGACCAGCGGCAGGTGCTGTACGTGGTGACCAAAGAAGACAACAGCCTGTATGTGTTTGACCTGAAAACAAAATCGATCAAACAAAAACTCCCCTTGGGCGGTGAGGCCTATACCTGTCTTTTATCGCCCGATAAAAGGGAGTTGTACATCAGCGGATGGGCCATGGATAAGATTCTGGTTTATGATACCTGGAGACAAAAGCTGATCGACAGCGTAGCCGTCAGCGACAACCCCAACGATCTTTTTCTTTCGTCCACGGGAACCTACCTCTATGTTTCCAATGCCAACGACAACAGTGTATCGGTAATTGATATTAAAAAGCGCAAATTGCTGGAAACGCTAAATGCAGCGTTGTATGCCACAAGACTGAGCGGTTCCACCACGAACAGTGTGGCGCTTAGCAGTAACGAAAAGACCCTCTACATTGCAAACGCGGATAACAATTGCCTGGCTGTTTTTGATGTGAGCCGTCCCGGGAAAAGCACCTCCAAAGGCTTTATCCCGACCGGCTGGTATCCGACTTGTGTGCGGATTGCCGGAAACAAAATTTTCGTCACCAACGGAAAAGGACTGGCACCGTTTGCGAATCCCAAAGGCCCGAACCCAAGCGTGAAAAAAGAGCCTGTCGTCTTACACGAAGGTATCGCCAACAAGCCTGATGAAGTTCAGTACATCGCCGGCATGTTCAAGGGGGCGTTGAGCATCATTGATCTGCCTTCGGAAAAAGCGCTGGCAGCTTATTCGCAGGCCGTGTATCGCAACATCCCATATCACCTGGAAGACGAACGGATCACCGAAGGAGAAGAGGACAATCCCGTTCCTAGAAAGGTGGGTGAAAAATCACCCATCAAACATGTGTTCTACCTGATCAAAGAAAACCGGACTTACGACCAGGTATTGGGTGATTTGCCCCAAGGCAACGGTGACAAAAGCCTGGTGTTGTTTGGTGAAAAGATCACACCGAACCAGCATGCGCTGGCCAAACAGTTTGTGCTTCTCGATAATTTTTACGTGGACGGCGAAGTGAGTTCGGACGGCCACAACTGGAGCATGGGGGCGTATGCCACCGACTTTCTGGAGAAGAACTGGCCTTCGCACTATGGCCGTAGAGGCAGTTCGGAAGCCTCGTCCGGTTTACGGGCCGTGGCAAATAATAAGGACGGATTCATCTGGGATAATGCCAATCGGTCGGAAGTCAGTTTCCGGACGTATGGCGAGTTTTCCAACAATCAATTTCTACCGCAGATACCGGTGTTGAAAAATCACCTGTGTCCTTACTTTCCCAGCTTCAACGGAAGCATCCGGGATACCGCCCGCTTTGGTTTGTTTAAACGGGAGTTTGATTCTTTGCTGGCCGTGAACGCAGTACCGCAACTGGTCACCATCAAGTTTCCCAATGATCATACAGAAGGTACGGCCGTCGGAAGACCAACACCGTTTGCGCACGTGGCCGACAATGATCTTGCCGTGGGCATGCTGGTGGAATACCTGAGCAAGAGTCCTATCTGGAAGGAGAGCGTGATCTTCATCCTTGAAGACGATGCGCAAAACGGGCCGGATCATGTGGATGCTCACCGGTCCACAGCTTACGTGGCAGGTGGCTTTGTCAAGCGAGGGTTTGTTGATCACACGATGTATTCGACCAGCTCCGTATTGCGTACCATCGAATTCATCCTGGGTATGCCGCCCATGACACAATACGATGCGGCCGCTACACCGATGTGGCGCTGCTTTGCCAAAGAGCCGGACCGTAGCGGATTTATGTCGTTGCCTGCGGAGGTAGATTTGAACGAAAAAAATGGAGGTGACAACAAGCTTACCCGGCTGTCCAACAAGCTGGATTTCTCCAACGAAGATCGTGTGCCCGACCCGGTCCTGAATGAAATTCTCTGGAAGTATGTGCATGGTGAGAATTCAACGATGCCGGTACCCGTTAGAGCCGCTTTCTTCAAAGGGAAGGATCAAAAAGAAGAAGACGATGATAAAAAAACGTTGGCTGTTTCACCGACAGGGAATGAAACTATTCCTGCTTGCGGCAGGGTTGGAAGGTTGCATGGTGGCGGTTGCACAAGATGATTCCGCTCGTGTGCAGGCGTTGGAAAAGGTGGTGATCATTGGCTATAAGGCCATGAACGGCATTGGCCACTTGAATGAAATCAAGCCACCTTTCATCTTTACCGGCAAAAAGACCGAAGTGATTGTGGTGGACAGTATTGATGCCAACAAAGCGATCAACAATACCAGGCAGATACTGGGACGTATCCCGGGTTTGAACATCGTCGAGAGTGAAACAGGGGGCTTTGTGGCCAATGGCATTGGCATCAGGGGCCTCAACCCGGTACAGTCGCTGGAGCTGAACGTGCGTCAGAATGGCTACAACATTGTGGCTGATGTTTTCGGGTACAACGAAACCTATTATCTGCCGCCAATGGAAGCTGTGGAAAGGGTGGAAATAATCAAAGGCGCTTCTTCTTTGCAGTTTGGTTCACAGCTTGGGGGAATGGTAAATTATGTTCTCAAGGAAGGTTCGTCAAAAAAGCCTTCCTATTCCTCCATGAACACCGCCGGCAGTGGCGGATTGTTTAACAGCAATCATGCGATCAGCGGAGCGTCAGGAAAACTCCGTTATATTTCTTTTCTCAATTACCGGGTGATGCAGGGCTGGAGAGCCAATTCCCACCAGCAGCAACTGACCGGCTATGGAAACATAAAATACCAGGCTTCCAACAATCTCTCGATGGGGCTGGAATATTCCCTTTTACGCAACCAAATTAAAATGCCCGGCGGCTTGACCGATGCGCAATTTGCAGCAGACAGCCGGGCTTCCGTTCGTTCCCGCAACTGGGTGAAAAGCCCTTGGAATATTCTTTCGGCCAACATGGAGAAAAAGCTCAGCCAGAACACCTCTCTTTATTTGGGTACGACTTTTTTATCTGGCGAGCGAAGCCTCGTTTGGTTTAATGCACTGCCGGATGTGGCAGACAAAAATAACCCTGTGTCCGGAGCGTATGCAAACCGTGAAGTGGACAAAGAGATAATGAAAAGTACAGCCACAGAGCTCAGGCTTTCCCACAATTATCAATTTGGCAAAGTAAAGAATACGTTGGCGGCAGGGGCACGTTTTAGCTACGCAAGCTTCAAACGCAAAGAAGAAGCGCCGGGCACGAACGGAAGTGATTTTGACCTGACAACCACTGGTGAGTACGAGGAGCAATATAATTTTCAAACCATAAATCTCGCAGCCTTTCTGGAAAACAGGATTCAACTAAGTGACCGGTTCTCCATCAGCCCCGGCATTCGTCTGGAAACACTGGAAACGGAAGCGGAAGGAGAGGTTGAAATCAGCGGTGTGGAAAAGGAAGTCGAAGAGGAAAAAGAACGACAGTTTGTTTTGCTGGGTATTGGCCTGCAACATGAGGTGGCAAAACAGGCTACGGCGTATGGGAACATTACCCAGTCTTATCGTCCGGTGGATTATGCGCAGTTGCTGCCCCTGGGTTCTGTTTCAAAGGTTGACCCGGACCTCAAAGATCCAAAGGGCTGGAATGCTGACCTGGGCATCCGGGGAACAGTCAGGCAGTTTTTCAACTATGACATTAGCCTTTTTTATTTACGCTACAATGACCGGATCGGAACGGTGTTGAGGCAGGACGATGCCGGTAATGCGTATAGCTATCGCACCAATCTTGCGCAAAGCGTTCACAAAGGCGTGGAGAGTTACCTTGAACTGAATATTACGCGGGGGCTAAAGGTTAGCACCCGGCTTGGAAATCTGAGCCTGTATCATTCCTTTGCTTATACCGATGCCCGCTACACCAACGGTGAATTCAAGGGCAACCGGGTGGAATTTGCACCCCAATGGATCAGTCGCATTGGTCTGAGCTACGCCAAAAAATGGTTTTCCATTTCCCTTCAATTTTCGCATCAGTCCAAAGCCTATGGCGATGCGGCCAATAAGGAACACAGTAGCAACCCCGTGTTTGGTGTCATTCCTGCCTATTCGGTGATGGATTGGTCGATGACAGGAAATTGGAAGAAGTTTAAACTCAAAACGGGTATCAACAATTTGACCGATCAACGGTATTTCACCCAAAGGACGGACGAATACCCGGGGCCAGGACTCATTCCGTCTATTGGAAGAAGTGTTTATGTAGGCGTGGGTTGGGAGGTCTTCTGACAACAATAAACGGAGTCGCGGCGGTGCATGAATTGGTTATGTTGTTGGACAGAAAACATCAAACAGCGCAATGAGACTGCCGCCAGCTCATCTCAAGTTTTACTGTCTGCAAAAAAGACACACATGGAATTGCTGTTTTCAATTTTGAAATTCTCGTTATTTGTTTTTTTCTTTCTTGTATGGCTGTGCTTTCGAAAGGATAGTTTGCATGCAGATTAGCAATACTGCCAAGCAGCCCGGACTTCATCCGAAGATCTTAAACCGTGAATCGTTGCCTTCAGCAAAGTGACCAGGCGGTACGTAGGCCTCTTGTTTCCAAATTTATGAGGCAGAATGTTGTATGTCTATTGACGATGGATCATCGTTTATGCGTTTCATTTTGTCCTCCCTTCAATCTATAAGAAAGACCTGGCTAAACACATGTAGCCGATGGTTTGCGGGATCGTTTTGAATGAACAGGGGAGATTGAAAATCGTGAAAACAACATGCCTGGGGATGCAATGAATGTGCGGGCAAAATCTAAGCCCCAGGAAAGTCATTTGTAACACTCAAGGGCTTTCGAAGAGAAGTACCGAACGACTTTATTTTACTGTTATCTTTCTTTAACTTTTTTATTATCACTTTTGAATCAGAACAGATCCGTAATTGCTGATTTTATTTTTGCGCACAAACAGCTAAGTATAAATTAAACTGTATGAGACCAGCACGCTTTATGAGAGTACAGGCTACTCTTGTTTTCTTTTTATTTTTTTTCACGTCTTCCTTTTTTTTGCCGGGACATTTGTCTGCGCAGGGAAATGGTTCCAGCATTAGCGGCTTTGTGTATAGTGAAGATAAAAAGCCTGCCGACGGTGCTACGATCAACGCCACCAATACCACCAACGGCTTTACGGCAACCACCATCGCCGATAAAAAGGGCTATTTTATTTTGCGTGAACTGCCCGTGGGTGTGTATACCATTCAGGTAAGTGAGGTCAATGCTACGCCGCAGGTTTTAAAAGACAATACGTTGAACTTCGGTGACCACCTCGTGCTGCAGCAAATTGTGTTGAGCAACAAAAATAATACGCTGTCCGAGGTGGTGGTGAAGTCAAACAGCTTTACCAACAGTGTCGACCGTCTTGGAACGGGAACAGCTATTACCAGCCGTACGCTGCAAAAGATCCCAATCGCTACACGCAATTATACGGACCTGATGTTTTTGTCTCCCTTGGCAAGTGGCAATACCTTGGCTGGTGCCAAAGCCGGCGGTACAGGTTATATGCTTGACGGCGTAAGTAACCGGCGTGCAACCTTTGGTGGTGTTACGGATGCAGCTTTCTCCATTTCGTCGGAAATCATTCGCGAATTTGAAATTGCGACGAATGCCTACGATGTCACAGCCGGCCGTGGTTCCGGTGGACTGGTAAGAGCCATTACCAAATCGGGAACCAATACATTCTCCGGTTCTGCATGGGGCTATTACGGCGGCAATGCGCTGGCGGCCAAAAAAGACGTCAATGGAAACAAACTGACGACGAAATACGAGGTCGGCCAGTTTGGTGCATTGTTCGGTGGCCCGATCGTAAAAGATAAATTGCATTATCTTGTTTCGTACGACCAATACACCAACACCATTCCGTTCCGTGCCTACGATTTTACTTTTTCGGGTG
The DNA here is from genome assembly GCF_003628535.1 of Flavisolibacter nicotianae. Taxonomy (GTDB): domain Bacteria; phylum Bacteroidota; class Bacteroidia; order Chitinophagales; family Chitinophagaceae; genus Flavisolibacter; species Flavisolibacter nicotianae. Next base: position 44,188 of record NZ_RBCI01000019.1, on the reverse strand, counting down.
CTACCCACGACCAAGCAGAGAAAAATCTGGGGATTACCGAAGCCAATCTTCAACGTATTGTTGACATCATGCAAAAGCAGTTTGGTTTTCCCGTCATGCAGCAATACGGTGCCGTCGACATTGTGCAGAAAACGCAGAATGCCTTTGCAAAAATTGACTGGAATATCAACCGGAAAAACCTGCTGACATTCAAATACAATTACCTGCATTTTGTTGATCCGAACAAGTTAAAAGGCAGTGGACTTCTCAGCACGCAGTATACCGGTGTGGAAGTGGACCATTCGGCCATGGCAAGCCTTCGCAGCGAGTTGAGCGCAAGAACCACCAATGAACTCAAAGTGCAGTTCAGCACGTACCGCAAGTTTTTGACCTTTTTGGGCAACAGGGTGCCGGAGGGTTTTGTCACTGTCACTTCCACGTTTGCCGATAGCAGCAAGGGCACCAAGACCGTTGCCTTTGGAAACCAGAACTGGGTGCCGGAGCGGGACGCCTCCAACGTGATCCAACTCGTGGATTACCTGCGTTACAAAGCAGGCAATTTGAACTTTGTTTTCGGAACCGATAACAACATCAACTTTATCTCCGACCAGTTGACTCACGACCAGCAGGGACAGTTTTATTACAACAGCATTGCGGACATGGCGGCCAACAACCCTTACCGGTTCAACCGGAAAATTCCGCTGAACGGCGATAACCCAAGGGTCAACATTCCGTTGCTTGAATTGGGTGCGTTTGCACAAATGGAAACCAATCTCCGCCCGAACCTGAACCTGACGGTTGGTCTTCGTTGGGACGGACAAATTATTGGCAATGCGCCAACCTACAATGCGCAACTGGATAAGGACCTCGGCCTGAATACGCATGTGGTGCCTTTTGATGCAAAAAATATCCAGCCACGTGCCAACCTGGTCTGGGATGTGCACAGCAACGGCCGCGATATTGTCAAATTCGGTGCCGGCCTTTTTGCTTCTGAATTGACCACACAGCCCATCACCTTCTCGCACATTGACAACGGGGTTGATTTCCGCCAGGTCGATATCCGAACCAATGTGCCCGTTCCAGACTGGCAGGCTTACCAAAAAGATTTCAACAAAGTGCCTGGTGTTGACTACTACAAATCGCTTGGCACCACCCAACCTGCCACGGTATTGGTTGTGGACAAAAACCTAAAAACGCCCTTAACCTTCAAAACCAATCTGAGTTATTATCACTACGTCAATAGCTGGTTCCGTGTGGGTGCCAACCTGTATTACAACAATACGCGGGACAATTTCTACCTCTATGACGTTAACCTGAAACGCAGACCGGAGTTTGTGACCAACGAGGGTCGCGACGTTTATGTGCCGGCAAGTACACTGACCCCAACGGGCACCGGCAGTCAGCCAATTCTGGCCAATTCACGGATCTCTTCAAACTTCAACCAGGTGCGCTTTTTTACCAACGCCGACTGGGCTTCCAGGTACTGGGGTGCAGTGGTAGAAGCAGCCGCACAAATGGGCAAAGCCGGTTCGTTGAACGTATCGTACGCTTACGGCAAGGCCACCGGTACGCCGCCCTATGACAGCGGTGACCCGCGCAATGCCAACTTCAGCGTGGGTGCGTCTTACTGGGACTATGCGTCCTATGGCAGAAATTGGTCGAGCGATGGCGATCAGCGGCACAAACTGGTGGCACTCTTTCTTAGCCCAACCTTCCACGGCTTTAGCATCAGTTCTTCTTTCCAGGCTTACCAGAATGCACACTACACTGTGAACGTCAACAAAGATGTTATCGGTGAAGGAAATGACGGGCAGGACCTGGCTTATATCTTCGATCCGAACGACCCGAAAACACCTGCTGACATCGCCGCCGGCATGAAAACCTTATTGGATAAAACAAGTCCTGAGTTCCGGAAGTTTTTGCAAGCCAACTTTGGAAAGTTTGCACCGTACAACGGAGGGTTGATGCCCTGGCGGACGCAATGGAACCTGAGTGCTGCCTATGACCTGAAAGTCAGAGGAACCAGCAAGGTGACCTTTCGTGCCGATATCTTCAACTTGTTGAATCTGTTGAATTATAAATGGGGGTATTACAATCAAATTGTCAATACGACTTTGTATAACCTGACCGGTTTTGATGCAGCAGCCAACTCGTTCAAGTATTCGGTCAATACCAATGCCGGCGCTAAAACAAAAGGAGCCAGTTATTATTCGGTGCAGTTTGGCGTTCGATACAGTTTTTAAACATACACGCATACTCCCTCGGGCATTTTCCCACCGTACGATTTTTTCGGCCGGTGGGAAATGTTTTTTAAAAGCAGAACTTCAGCACCGGTTGCAGTTTTACCTGAACATATTTTTCCTTTAAACCAATGAAAAAAGCGATCGTTCTTTTATTTGTATTTTGGGAATTTACCCTGTGTGCACAACCGCAGTCCTACACCGTTGCCAATGCCCACTCGCACAATGATTATGAGCAGCCAGCGCCATTTTGGACGGCCTATCAGGAAGGCTTTGGTTCTATTGAAGCAGATATCTTTTTGCATCACGATTCATTGCTGGTAGCGCATGATTCGAGTGAATTATCACTGCATCGCAGCTTAGAACTATCTTATCTGAAACCATTAGCCGCTTGCATCAAGAGAAACAATGGTTCTGTCTTCCCAGACAAGAAAAAACAGCTCCAGTTGCTGATTGACATCAAAACAGATTCAATCGCTACGTTAAACGAGTTGATTCAAACACTGCGCAAGTTCCCCGCGCTAATCAACACCCGATCTTTGGAGGTTGTGATCTCCGGTAACCGTCCGGAGCCCACGCATTTTAACGCCTATCCTTCATTCATTCGCTTTGATGGCGTGCTTTCGCAGGAATATTCACCTGCGGAACTAAATCGAGTTGCCATGCTCAGCGATAACATGGCTGATTATGTTCACGGCAAGACGATCACAGACAAGGAATGGCAGCGTCTGCAGGCTGTCGTTAAAAAGGCGCATGCAGCAAAAAAGACGGTGCGTTTCTGGGGCACACCGGACAATATGGACATATGGCAAACGCTGATGTCTTTGCAGGTTGACTACATCAACACGGATCATGTCAATGCACTAGGGCAATTTCTGCGTGGTGATACCATTGCTGTGGTGGGAAAACCGCTGCCGTCATGGCGGCAGGGGTATCTTGATCTGCACCACATCAACACCGGACGTGGCAATGCAGCCTACTATATTTTTCCCGACAGTACCACCATGCTCTTCGATGCGGGAGAAGAAGACCCGACGGAGCTAAGAACGATGTCGGCCCGCAATTCAGCCATTCGTCCGAACGACAGCAAACTTCCGTTTCAGTGGATTTACCACTACATGAAAAACGTGACACCATTTGCGGATCTTCATCTGGATTATGCCGCTATTTCTCACTTTCATGAAGATCATTTCGGCGGCTGGTACGCAACGGCGCCGCAGTCAAAGCACGGACACTATGTGCTTTCCGGCATTACCGGTATCAGTGAATTGATTCCGATCCATCATTTTCTTGACCGGGGCTATCCGCGGTATGATTTTCCGGTTCCGTTTGAAAAGCTCATGAACAGAGCCAATGCAAAGGGCAGCAAATATGATAAAACGGTGCAGAATTATTTGCAATGGGTAAAAACAACAGCAGAATCGGGTACCGTGATAGAAAGGTTCAAAGCCGGGACAAGAAACCAGATCGTTTTGCAGCACGACGCAAAATCGTTTCCACAGTTTTATGTGCAGCAGGTAAAGTCAAACGGTGATATCTGGACAGGGAAAGATTCAGCAACCCTTCAGTGTTTTCCATCTATTGATTCGGCGAATACCAAAACATGGCCCGATGAAAACAGCTTGAGCCTTGTGTTCACCATCAATTATGGTCCGTTCCGGTACTATACCGGCGGCGATTGCGCCGGCAATGTTTTTTACGGCGATGCGCCCTGGCGGGATGTGGAAACACCGGTAGCAAAAGCCATTGGCGAGGTGGATGTCGCCACCATGGATCACCATGGCAACCGTGATGCGGTGAACGAATTTCAGATCAAGACCTTTAAACCAAAAGCCTGGATCGAACAAGTCTGGTCGTCTGATCATCCGGGCCACGAAGTGTTGATCCGGTTAACAACACCTTATTTGTACAAAACCCAGAGGGACCTTTTTGCCACCAACATGCTGGAAGCAAACAAACTGGTGATTGGGCCGCTGATTGACAATGCTTACAAAAGCCAGCAGGGACATATTGTCGTACGAGTATTGCCCGGTGGAAACGATTACTATATTATCATTCTGGACGATAGCACCCCTGATATGGCGGTGAAGAACATATTCGGGCCTTATCGTTCAAAGCCAAAATGAATAGCGGCAAATTGAGGATGTAAACGGTTCGTGTGAGAACCGAATAACCATTCAGCTATCCAAAAGGTTATAGGATGAAAAAAGTAGTGGGCGACCTTCTCCAAATGACAGGCGCAATTAAGGGAAGGATTCAAATCGAACCTGCGCCTGAACGTCGGCAAGCAGGTCTTCAATCTTCAGTTGCATCTCCTCTTCAAGATTTTGAAACTTTTGAGTCAGAGATTGGCCGGGGTAAAAGCGACCATTCACAACCCTGCCTCCATAATTTTTTCGTCAATAGACTCGGTCTGAACATTCCCGATGATTGGTGAACAGCAAGTGTTCGTTCCTTGTCACGCCAGCAAAATTGATAAAGCCACATTTGCATTTGCTTGCGTCAAAGCTTAACATTGAAATCCTGCACCCTGTATTAAATTAGTGTTACTAAACTGTTATTCACATGGGTAATCGGACACCGCAGAAGCTCACCCGAAAACAGGCTCGCCTACAGGTAAGCCAGGCACTTTTCTCCTTGACAGATTTGGAGCACACATTGGGGAAAAAGAAGTTCAAGCGCAGAATGCAAAAAGTGGAGAAGATTTTACTTGCAGGTATTCGCAAGGCGAAAAAGGAAAAAGAACCCCGACCGGCAGCGTCAGTCTTCGAAATTTGATTTATGTATGACAACCCGAGAGAATCTTTCGATTGTTATTAGAACGTCGGTGGGTGTTATCCCGCTTCTTTATCATTACGAGGCCTGCCATTTGCCGCAGGCTTTTTCTTGAAAACAACTTCTGTAACCATACCTGTTCGTTTCTCCTTCAGGCGGGTATTGTTAATCTAACGCAGGTTTGCACTTTACTCCGGGATTTTCACCGTATTGGTTTTTCAATGACGGTTGAAGAGGTCTTTTTTGAGGATGACGCTAGCGATCCACTGAACTGGCGCAGGCAATGTCAATTTCTGTTTCCGAAAACACGCCGCAAAGAATGGTATCCACTTCTTCTACAACAAAAGGGTAGGTGTATTGGATAATTTTTAAAACGGAAACGGAAGGGAATTGCAGGCAGCTAATTTTCCAATGTTGTCGTAATTCGGGAGGCCGGTCAAAAAAAATTTCGGGACTGGTGCCCTGTTCTGCAAACTGTTCTTGGTATTCTTTCGAGGCGGCACCATAAAGATCAACGGAATCGCTGCTGCCATTCAGGGCGGTGTTTTTAGCAAAGTAGGGGCCAGTCCCAGCTTGTGCACCATTTTGCAAGCGGTGTAATCGGGTCCGTCATGCCGCCCTGCACAAAAACGGTTTTGATCTTCTGCAGGTCCTTGTCAATCAACAAATCGGAGCAAAACACTGCCATGTCGTACCGGTCCCTGTACACGGCGACCGCATAATCGTTGGCCAGGTTGAGTTGTTGCAGGTAATGGTCTGAACGTTGTTGCAGCTTTTTCCCGACACAGTTCCTTCGGGCAAACCGCCTTTCAGGGCCAATTGCACAAGGGGATTGGATGAATACTACTGGATGAAAAAGCAGTCGTATTCGGGAAGATACAAGGCAATCTTGTGCATCTGTGTCCTCTGGTTGAGTGAGCCAACTAAAAAGAGAATTTTCTTTCGCTGATTTTTCATGCCTTGCCGAGAGATCGCTTTTCGATGCTAAAGTAGGTTCTCTGTTCCCGCTAGTGGTTATGGGAATATTAGCGAAGCTTTATCGAATTATTACGCTGAAGAACTGCATCATCTTGAAAAATTTCAACCGGCTACCGGTCCATCAAATACAGCATTAAGGCGATGACGGCAAAGCCAATCAGCATCACCACCCGAAGCAATGCTTTGCTGATTCTCTTTTTGCGGCGATAATTTTCTTGGGTTTTCATAAAGAGGTATATCATGCCGAAGTCAAAACATCCAACACCTGTGGAGGCCGGGTGCTTTGCCGGAAATTTAATTGAAATTGATTCTTTAAGATGAACAGAATGTCAAGTAATCATTACCCAAAGATCATTTTTAAATGGCGGCGGAAAGTATAAGATCAGAATGAACCCATCGTCTCGCTAAGTTTAAGTGCTCACTACTTTGCCTGAACATCGCAACGACGACTTAATGAATCATGAGCAAGTTCAATAGACGCGTTGTGGTAGGCCGTTCAGCAATTATTTACGTGGAGGCATAACAAAACTGAAACGTGGAGCGAATTATATTTCTTAGCGTTACTATGGTGCAGGAAGATGTAATTATTCAGATCAGTCAGCGCTTGCGGGACATGTGTACGGAAAAACGTGTCACGTTGCAGCAACTGGCCGATGCGGCAGGCATCACCAAGGGGGTGCTCTCGCAGATTGAAAACTGCCGCACCATTTCTTCATTGAACGTTTTGATAAGTTTAATCAAGGGCTTGGAGATTATTCTGGATGAGTTCTTCTCCAGCATTTATGTCAGGGATGGACAACAGAAAGTGATCGTCCGGAAAAAAGAAAATTAGCGGCCCTTTGAAAAAGAAAACACTAAAGAATTCACTTATCGGCGGCTCTTTTCCACGCAAGTTCAGGACTATCATCTCGATTTTGTATTGCTGACTCATTTACCGCATGCGGCCGGCCGAACGCACGGAAGCCTTCGAATTCAAATACGTTTTGAAAGGAAAAGTAGAATAGTCAATCGGCAATGAGGTTTATGTTTTGGAAGAAGGCGATTCCCTTTTCTTTGATGCAAGAAAGTTGCAAAATCCCAAAAACGCAGGTAGAGTCGATGCGGAGATGCTTGTTGTTTGCCTTTTGACGAAATCACATCCCTCGTAATCCATCATTTCTATAAGTTGAGTAATGCGAAGCCTGTGCTTCCAATACTGTGTTTAATGCGTGCGGAAATTTCATTTACGTGTTTAATATTGGTTAACCTTTTCGTAATTTACAAACAATATCTCCTTAACACAACCCGGATAGGTTTGCGCTCTGAAATCATTTTCCATTATGAAGCAAGTCTATCCAAAGGTCAAACTGCTGCTCCTTTTGTTTGTCTCTTTTTCCTTCAGTTTTCAGCTCTTTGCACAAACAGCTCCAATCAGGGGAAAAGTAACAGATGTCCAAACAGCGGCACCGATTGCCGGGGCAACAATTGCGGTGAAGAATTCAAAAGCGGTGACGACCACCAATGCCGCGGGAGAATTTACCATTCGTGCTAATGACGGCGATATCCTTACCGTTAGCTTTATCGGTTACCAAACCATTTCATCGAAGATCACCGGCGATTTTGTGCCAATAGCCCTGGTTCAAAACGATGCACGGTTAAATGAAGTGGTGGTGACTGCCACCGGTATCAAAAAAGAAGTCAAACGCCTGGGTTATGCCACGCAAACCGTGGATGCCGGCCGCCTCACACAAGCCCGCGAACCCAATCCCCTCAATTCCCTGAAAGGGAACGTGGCCGGTTTGTCGGTGAACATCAATCCGGAAATGGGGCATGCGCCAGGCATCAGCCTTCGCGGCGACGGTGCTCCCATGTACGTGGTAGACGGTGTGCCGATGACGTCCGATACCTACAACGTAAACCCGGATGATATCGAAAGCTTCACTATTCTCAAAGGCCCCAATGCAGCGGCGCTGTATGGCTTTGCCGGTCAGAACGGTGCCATCATCATTACCACGAAAAAAGGCAGCCGGAACAAAAAAGGCTTTACTGTTGAATTCAACACGAGCAACCAGTTTAGCAAAGGTTTTATTGCTTTGCCAAGAGTACAGGACGAATATGGTCCCGGTGAATATGGCACCTATGCGTTTGGTGATGGAAAGGGCGGTGGAGTGAACGATTATGACTATGATGGAGGCTGGGGGCCCAAACTGGACGGCCGCTTGCTGCCGCAATACGACGGCCCGTTCGATCCCAACCAAACCTACACGACCAAATTTGAAAATGGTTTAACCTATACAGGACACGTCAAACCCACACTATGGGTAGCCAGAGGAAAGGACAACCTGCAGCGCTTTTTGCAAACGGGGCTTCTCTCCACCACAAGTCTGGCCCTGAGTTCTTCTTCCGAGAAAACCGATTCACGTTTTTCGGTGGGCAATACTTACCAGCGCGGCATTGTGCCCAACACCTCGCTGAACAACTTTAATGCAACGGCCAACCTGACCCAGCGTTTTACCAACCGGCTCACGCTGACCACGTATCTGAATTACAACCGGCAATCGACGCCCAATCTGCCGGACGTGAACTATGGTCCCAACAGCATCATCTACAACATGACCCTTTGGGGCGGTGCCGACTGGAACATTGCCGACATGCGTGACTACTGGCAGGCGGGCAAAGTCGGTGTGCAGCAGAAATATGCGGAATACTGGCGCTACAACAACCCGTATTTCATGAGTTATGAGTGGCTGCGCGGTCATTACATGAACAACGAGTACGGTTATGTGGCACTGAACTATAAGTTGAACAACAACATTGACTTCCTGGTGCGCCCCAGCGTCAATGCCTACGACTTTTTCAATTCGGAAAAAGTGCCGTATTCGGCCAACTCGTACCGCAGTGCATCCTGGGGTGATTACCGTGAGGACAGAAGATCCCTGTTCCAGACCAACATCGAAGCACAGGCAAGATACCAGCGCAACCGCATCCTGGGCTTCCTGGATGTACAGGGTTTACTAGGCGCCAACCTTCGCAACTTCAAGTTCAACTCGAACTATACAACCACCAACTACCTCAACGTGCCGGGCATTTACGCTTTCTCCAACTCGCTGAATGCAGTGCAGGCCACTTCGTTCAATTCGGGAATGAAAGTGTTGAGTGGTTATTACTCTTTTGACATGGGTTACGGCTCGTACGTGACGTTGAATGCCACCGGCCGTGTGGACAAATCATCGACACTGCCAACCAATAACAACACGTACTTCTATCCTTCGTTTAACCTGGCCACGGTGATCTCCGAATATGTAAAACTTCCCGAGGCGATCTCTTTTGTCAAAGCAAGAGCGTCCTTTGCGGAAAGTAAAGCCGGTGGTACGGCCAGTACCTTCTCGCCGAACATCAGCGGTCTGCCGGGTAGCGAATATGGCTATGCCTATCCTTCTCCGTATGACGGACCTTCTTACCAGTTCTCAAGAACCTACACGCTGTCTCCTTCTTACAACAATATCAACAGCGCCAGCTATTCCAATCAATCCATCGATCCGCTGATCAAAACCAACAGTCGGAAAGCATGGGAATACGGTTTGGACCTGCGGTTCCTGAAAAATGCAATTGGTGTGGACATCACCCGCTATCATTACCGGAACACCGGTATTGTATCGAAGGGAATGTCGGCTGCGAGTGGTGATTATTCCAACCTCACCAACGGCAATACCTACACCAACGATGGCTGGGAAGTGGCCGTAAATGCGACGCCTTTCAAAAACCCGAATGGCTTCAACTGGAACGTGGCTGCCAACTGGTTTACATTCAAAAAAGTGTGGGTGAACAACTCCAATCCGAACAACTATGTGAAGAATGGCACCCGGACCGACTTGATATACGGCAATGCCTTTGTCAGAACGCCTGACGGGCAACTGGTGCACGACGCCAAATCTGGTCTGTTGCTGCGCTATTCTGATCTGGGTGTGACGGCACAGAAAGTATACGGTCATGCCGACCCGGACTGGCAGTGGGGGGTAGTGAACACACTTGGTTACAAGAACCTTTCCCTGCGCTTTCAGTTTGACGGCATGGTGGGTGGCGTAATGGAAGATTATGTGCGCAAGAAAACCCTGCAGGGTGGACGTCACATTGAGACTGCAGAAGGTGCCTTCGGCGATGCCCGTCCGAACGATGCCAGGGGATCGGCCGCCTATTCGTATGTAGGCCAGGGTGTGGTATTGACCGGTGCACCCATCGTGCTGGACCCCATCACCGGCGAGATCACCAACATGAAGGGCCTGACGGTATCCCCCAATACAAATCCGACATCCGTTCAGGGTTATGTTTCCCGCATGGCCAGCATTCCCGATCTGGACATGATCAGCAAGACCTATGCAAAACTGCGGGAAGTGTCGCTGAGCTATGCGTTTCCGTCTACGCTGTTTGGCAACAAAGCCTTTTTCAAACAGGCTTCCCTGTCGCTGGTGGGCCGTAACCTGCTGTACTTTTTCCCGAGCCGCTACAAAGATGTGGATGTGGACCAGTATACGCAAGACAGCGGCTCCAATTTGCAGACACCCACGACCCGCAGCTACGGTGTGAACCTGAACCTTGTGTTTTAATTTTAAAAAGAAAAGAAAAATGAAACTTCTGAAAAATATATTTCTCGCAGGACTGGCAGCCGCCGTGTTTACCTCCTGCAACAAAGAGATCAACGACCTGCAACACGATCCAAACAAAGCTACGACGGTAACACCCGACCTGATCCTCGGTGCGGTGCTGAAAGACATTTCCGGCACCGGCAAAGAAGGGGCGCTGGGCGGCATCAATTCTTGGGACAACGTGCACAAATACAACCAATATTTCCTTGGTGCGTATGGCTACTATGGCGACAACCAGTACAACTGGCAGAGCGGCTCATTCGACAGTTACATTGCCCTGAAAAACGTGGTGCAGATGGAAAAAGAGGCGACAACCCGAGGCCTTCCCGCTGTCAATCCCTATGAAGCCATTGGCAAGTTTACAAGGGCCTGGTATTTCTATAACCTGTCGTCCATGATGGGGGACATTCCGCTGACGGATGCGTTGCAGAGCATTAACAATCCTACGCCATCGTACACGCCGCAAAAAGAGGTGTTCAAGTACGTGCTGAACATTTTGGATACCGCCAACACGCATTTTGCCAGCCTGATTAATGAAGGTAACAACACCATTGCCGGTTCGGTGCAGGACATTTACTTTAACGGTGATCTGCGCAAATGGCAAAAAACCGTGAACTCGTTTAAATTACGGGTGCTGATGGCCTTGAGCAAAAAAGCCAGTGACGCCGACCTGAATGTGCCCGGCCAGTTTGCGGCCATCGTGAACAATCCCACAAAATACCCGGTGTTTACCAGCCAGGCTGATGATTTCAAGTTTACCTATGTGCCCACGTATAACCAATACGCTTTGCATGCAAACAATTTCGGTTCGACGTCTTCCCGCTATGGCATGGCGCAGACCTATATCAAAACACTCACCGACCTGAAAGATCCCCGTGTGTTTGTCACGGCTGAACCGGCGTGGAAGATCGTTGATTCGCTCAACCTGAATCCAACCAACTTCAGTGCTTTCGTAGGCGAAAGCACTGGCCAGTCCATTGACATTATTGAAACGGAAGCCAGTGCCCGGCTGTTTTCCTTCATCAACCGGAAGCGGTATTATTCCACCTTTACCGGTGAACCCGATGTGCTGATCGGTTACAAGGAGCTTTGCTTTAACATGGCCGAAGCCATCAACCGCGGCTGGATCACCGGCGATGCGGAAGCATGGTATAAAAAAGGCATTGTTGAATCAATGAACTTTTATGGCATTGATGTAGCCCAATCAAACTTTACCGCTTACTTCCTGAAGTCAGGTGGCTTGAGCAACATCGCGCCGTATCCGTTTACTTTCAACTTTACCGATTATTACAACCAGCCTGCTGTCAAATATGCCGGCGGTACAACTGGTTTGCAACAAATCCTGGTACAGAAATACCTTGCCTTTTTCCAGAACTCCGGTTGGGAGGCGTATTTCAACTATCGCAGAACCAGTATGCCGAGTTTTCAGGGCGGAACAGGCGTAGGTAACAATGGCATCATTCCGTTGCGCTGGGGATACCCGGCTGCGGAACAAAATCAGAATGGCGCCAACTATAAAGCTACACTGGATGCGCAGTATGGCGGATCGAACGGCATCAACGGTGTGATGTGGCTGATCAAATAATTTCTTGTCCTTAAACCGAGGCTTTTTCGAAGGCTTCGGTTTTTCTTTGCTTCAAAAAAGGAGTTGCGTAAACGTAACTTTTTGCTGCGTTCGTTAACAGAACTGTCCCGTTTTTAAATCCATACTTTATCTTAACAGAAATCCATAATCACCTCAACCAAAAAATCTAATCATACATGAGCGAAACGACACCCGCTATCAAGGCCCTGCAAACCGCCAACGAGATCATGCGGTTGTTTGAACGTTATGGCGACGAAGACTACGATGGCGAACCTGTTTCCCAGGCTTCGCACATGATCCAGTGCGCCATGCTGGCGATGGACCATGCCTGCGATACGGAACTTATTCTGGGCGCCTTTCTGCACGACGTTGGGCACTTTCTCAAACACGAACAGGCCACCGAAGCCATGGGCACTTACGGCGTGGTGAACCATGAAGGTGTCGGCGCCGCTTATTTGCGGGAGAGAGGCTTCCCGGAGCGCATTTGTGCTGCCGTGGAGCAGCATGTGGCGGCCAAGCGTTACCTGGTGGCAACCGATGCGGACTATCAAAAGAAATTATCACCGGCCAGTGTACAAACCTTGCAATGGCAGGGTGGACCGATGTCAGCGGACGAAGTGCGAGAGTTTCAACAGCACCCTTATTTTCACGACATCATCAAGGTGCGCTTTTGGGATGAGGGCGCCAAGGATACAAAAGCAACGCTTTTGCCTCTTTCTTTTTTCCGCACCATGATACAGGAATACTTAGCCAATTCAACAAATTAAATGCAACCAACCATAGAACTTATCGTATTTGATATTGCTGGCACCACCGTGAAAGACACCGGTGCTATTGCCCTTGCTTTTCAAACAGCCCTGCGGGAATTTGGCTATCATATTCCGCTGGAGCAGATCAACCCGCTGATGGGGTACAAGAAAACAGAAGCTATCAAAAAAATGCTGGAAGTGTACGAGGGGGATAAGGTTAGGATCACGGATGAATTTGTCAACACGATTCACCAGCGCTTCCTGGAGTCGATGGTGGAATACTATCAAACCACCAAAGACCTGCAGTCCCTGCCGCATGCCGAAAACGTTTTTCATTCGTTGAAGGAACGCAACATTAAAGTGGGATTGAACACCGGCTTTTCCAAAGAAATTACGGAAGTCATAGTAGAAAGATTAGGCTGGGTGAAAAAAGGCCTGGTGGATTATGTGGTCTCGAGCAACGAAGTTGAAGCCGGCCGGCCGCATCCTTTCATGATCCGCAACATGATGCAAAAAGCCGGGATCATTGAACCGAAAAAAGTGGTGAAGGTTGGCGACACTGAGGTGGATGTGAATGAAGGAAAGAATGCCGATTGCCTGTATTCCATTGGTGTGACAACCGGTGCTTTTAAAAGAGAAGAACTCGAACCCTACGAACCTTCTTTTATCATTGATGATCTATCTGAGTTGCTCCGGATTGTCGACAACCATTCCTGAACCGATGTTTTTTCTTCCTTCCTTTCATCAACGCCTGTCCGGGATGCCGCAATGGCTGATCACGGTGTATGCGGCGGTGTGTTCGTTTGCCACCTATTTCTGCATGTATGCCTTTCGCAAGCCGTTTACGGCAGCGGGTTTCCAGGGGCAGTATTTTTTGCACATTGATTACAAGGTCTGGCTGGTCACGGCCCAGGTGATTGGCTACATGCTGAGCAAATTTTACGGGATCCGTTTCATCTCTGCGATGAAAGGCGCCAACCGTGCCGCCACCATTGTGCTCCTGATTTTGATTGCCTGGATTGCCCTTCTGTTTTTTGCCCTGACGCCGTCGCCATACAACATACTCTTTCTTTTTATCAACGGCTTTCCACTGGGCATGGTATGGGGACTGGTGTTCAGTTATCTTGAAGGAAGAAAGACCACGGAACTGATGGGCGCCGTGCTGTCGGTGAGTTTTATCTTTTCGTCCGGTGTGGTGAAAAGCCTGGGCAAGTCCCTGGTGGTGAACAGGGGTGTCAGCGAAATGTGGATGCCTTTTTTTACAGGAGGCCTGTTTGTGTTGCCCATGATCTTGTTTGCCTGGCTGCTGCATCATGTGCCGCCACCGACCGAAGAAGACGTACGCCTGCGTAGTGTCCGAAAACCAATGACGGGGCATGAGCGAAAACAGTTTGTGTCCATCTTTCTGCCGGGGATTATCGTGATTGTTTTTACCTATGTTCTCTTAACCATCCTGCGTGATTTCCGGGACAATTTTGCCAATGAACTCTGGACAGAGTTGGGCTACAGCAGCCAGCCTTCCATCTTCACCAAAACGGAGATCCCGGTTTCGCTGATCGTGCTGTTTTGTATGGGGCTCCTGATCCTGGTGAAAGATAATTTCAAAGCCTTTTTGATCAATCATTATATCATCATGGCCGGTTATGCGCTGGCGCTCATTGCTACCGTTTTATTTACCCGGCAAGACATTGGTGCTGTTGCGTGGATGACACTCATCGGAACGGGTTTGTATCTGAGTTACGTGCCCTTCAATGCCCTGTATTTCGAGCGGATGATCGCTTCCTACAGAGTGACCGGCAACGTGGGCTTTATGATGTACATCGCTGATTCGTTCGGGTATTTGGGAAGTGTCCTTGTGTTGTTCTTAAAAGAATTTCTCGGATTGCAATTATCCTGGACTACATTTTTCGTCGGTGCGGTTTTTCTGGTTTCATCTGTCGGAATGGTTGGGACAGTTGTTGCTTCGATTTACTATAAACGAAAATTTCATTCTTCATCTTTGCCAATAAAAGAAGTTTATGCAGCGTGAAAAAGCCATTGTGATTGGTGCAGGTATTGTCGGACTGGCAACGGCCAAAAGCCTTGCGGAAAGGGGTTATGCTGTGGCCGTTTTTGAACGCAACGAAAAAGCCATTGGTGCGTCCATCCGCAACTTCGGGATGTTGTGGCCCATTGGTCAGCCGGATGGTGGATTATACGAAAGAGCCCTGCGCAGCAAAGCCGTTTGGAAACAGGTTTGCACCGAAGCCGGGTTGTGGTACAGCGAGACGGGTAGCTTTCACCTGGCTTATCACCCGTTGGAATGGCTGGTGCTGCAGGAGTTTGCTGAGGCCAGCAAGCACCGCCCCGTAAAATTGTTAACCGCTGCGGAGGCAACCAGCCAAAGCGAAGCTGTCAATACGGACGGTTTGCTGGGCGCTTTGTGGTGCGCCGATGAAATGATTGTAGAATCCCGCGTGGCCATTGAAAAACTTCCGGCTTACTTGCAACAGAAATTTGGTGTTCAGTTCCATTTCAACACCGCCATTACGAACATAGAATACCCGGTTGTTTCCTCCGGAAAAAGAAGGTGGGAGGCAGATGTAATTTATGTTTGCAGCGGCGCCGACTTTGAAACTTTGTATCCTGAAGTTTTTACCGCAAGTGCCATCACCAAATGCAAACTGCAGATGATGCGCCTGATGGCGCAACCCAACGGCTGGCGCATTGGTCCTTCGCTTTGCGGCGGACTGTCGCTGACGCATTACAAGGGGTTTGAAGTAGCCCCCACGTTGCCGCAGTTGAAACAACACTACCAGCAAACGATGCCTGACTACGGAAAGTGGGGCATTCACGTAATGGTGTCGCAGAATGGCGAAGGCGAACTGACGGTTGGCGACAGCCACGAATACGGCCTGGTGCACGATCCCTTTGACAAAGAGTTCATCAACCGGATGATCCTCGATTATTTGAAAACATTTGCCCGCTTCAAGGACTGGCAAATTTTGCAAACCTGGAACGGCATTTATCCAAAAAGCACTGATGGCGCTACCGAATTTATTCATCAACCCGAAGAAGGCGTGACCATCATCAACGGCTTGAGTGGCGCCGGTATGACGCTGTCCTTTGGACTAGCCGAAGAAGTGGTGCAGCAAATGACCGGTCCGTCAATCGCGGTTTAGCCATCATTTATTTTAAACTTTTTTTTGTATTCTTTTCTAATGCGACTTTTTTTTGCTTTACCCCTTTCTCTTTCCCTGCTGCAGGCAGCCGCACAAACAGCCCCGAAAACCATCACGACCTTGCAGGTGCCGGGAATCGCTGAATACACGCACATTGATCGCAACGGTACTTCTGTATTGCCCAGTGGCCGTTATGTAACACCGGCCGGACAAACCATCACGATCACACACGATCCCTTTGGTATGTCCATCTCACCGGATGGAAAAAAAGCCATCACCCTTCACAATGGCGTTTTTACAGTGATTGATCTCGCCAGCCTGCAAACCGTTCGTGTACCGAGCTATGATAAAACCTTTGCTTCACCTTTTTCCAACGGTTCGTTTCTTGGCGTGGCGTTCAAAGACAATAAAACGGTTTTCCTCAGCGGCGGCGACAACGGTGCGGTTCTCCTTTACGACATTGAACGCATGGTGCGGCTGGATTCCATTTCCTTAAATGGGAGAGTGGGCAACACAATCTTTGATGACAGCTTCACCTCCGATCTTTTGTACAACGACAGCAACAATGAGTTGCTGGTGTTGGATCGTGGCAATTTTCGCGTGGTGCGTATTGATTTGAGTTCTAAAAAAATCACGGCTTCTATTCCTGTCGGTCGCCAGCCTTTTGGTCTCACGTTAAGCCCAGACAAAAAGCTGGCTTTTGTTGCCAATGTGGGCATGTATGCCTATCCGCTGATCGAAGGTGCTAATGAAAAGAATTATGATTCGCTGCTAATCTCCCATCATCCGTATGCGAACAATTCCAAAGAATCCATTGAAGGAACGGAAGTGGAGGGACGGAAAATTCCCGGCGTGGGTTCACCGAATTCGCCGGAAGCGATGAGTGTGTTTACCATTGAGCTGGCAACCAACAAAGTGATGGACAAATTCAAAACCGGTTACCAGATCGGCGAGATGGTGGAAGATGCCGAAGTGGTGGGTGGCGCCAGTCCCAACTCGATTGCCGTAGGTGACAGATATGCTTATGTAACCAATGCGACCAACGATAATATTTCAGTAATAGATTATCGTACACACAGGATTGTTCGCCAAATTCCCATCAAAGTGGATGCACGAATTGATCACTACCGTGGTCTCTTGCCTTTTGGCTTAACACTGAGTAAAGACGAAAAAACCTTGTATGTGGCTTTACTTGGTTTTAATGCCGTTGCGGTGGTGGATGTGGAGAAAGGAACCACCAAGGGATTGGTCCCAACTGGCTGGGGTCCGGCAAGGGTGAAATTATCCGCCGATGAAAAAGAGCTCTACGTGATCAGTTGCCGTGGACATGGCGCCGGGCCGAATGGCGGAAAAGATTTTACAGTTCCAGTGCAGGGCACCTACATTGGCGACATTCAACTCGGCACGTTTCAAAAAATCAGCATGCCCGATGCTTCCCAACTGACGGCGTACACGAGGCAAACATTGCAAAATACGTTTCAACCGGCTACCGTTGCAGTGAACAAAATCAATCCGCTGCCTCCACTGCCAAAATCGTATCAAAGCCCTATCAAATACATTGTTTACATCACGAAGGAAAACCGCACTTACGATGAGGTGCTCGGGCAGATGCCTACCGGCAAAGGCGATCTTACTTTGGCCCGCTTTGGCGTCAACGTGAATGTTTTTTCAAAGATGGATACTGTGCTGCATGCCGATGTGATGCCCAATCACGCCAAGGCGGCAAAGGAGTTTTCGTTCTCGGATAATTTTTATTGCGACAGCGATGCGTCTATTCACGGGCACCACTGGATGATGGGTGTGGTCCCCAACGAATGGGTGGAAACCAATTCCAGCGTAAGCAAAACTGCAAAGGTTTTTTCCAAAGCACCAGGCCGTCGTTTCCCTGGTTCCACAGGCAGCATAGACCCGGAAGATTATGCGGAGATAGGTGGCCTCTGGGAAGCCTTGGAACGAAGCGGCGTTTCCTTTTACAATTTCGGCGAGGCCAACGAAACGGCGCATGTGCGGGAAGAATGGCAGGACACCGCCACTGGTGCGGCGCATGGTGTGATGGTGCCCATGCAAAAGGCTTTGTTTCTACGCACCAGCCACGATTATGCCGGCTTCAACACCAACATTCCCGACCAGTTCCGCATGGAGCAGTTCGAACGGGAATTTACCCGCCTATGGTTGAAAGGAAAGCAGAAAATGCCGCGACTGCTGACCATGCAGGTTCCAAACGATCATGGTGCCAAACCAAGACCGGAGCACGGCTATCCCTATCTGCAGTCCTACATGGCCGACAATGATCTGGCCATTGGTCGCATTCTGCATTTTCTTTCCCGTACACCCTATTGGAAAAACATGCTGGTGATCATTACTGAAGATGATCCGCAGGGTGGCGTGGACCATGTAGATGCACACCGCAGCGTGCTGATGATGGCAGGACCTTATGTGAAGCGTGGTTACACCAGTCACACACATGCCAACTTTGGTTCAATCCTGAAAACGATCTACAACATCCTTGGGGTAAATTACGTCAACCAGTATGATGCAACGGCCACGCTTTTGCAGGACTTTTTCACCGATAAGCCCGATTACGCACCGTACACGTTTGTTTTTCCGGACAAGCGGGTGTTTGATCCGCAAAGGGCTATGGATCGCTACAGCCGCACCATCGACTGGCGCAAAATAGAGCAAGGCCCGAAGATGGATGACGAGGACGAGCAGCGGGAGGACCATTACAAGAAAAAAGAAAAACCAAAAAAGTAAGTGGATTGACAACAGCAACTCAGATCCGACCGGATAACTAAATTTTAGTCTTCAAACACATGATGAGGATGAAGGGCAACGGCATTTTTTCAGTTACGGTTTTATTGTTTTGTCTCACCGCCAGTGCACAAAAAGGGGCAAAAAAAGCCCTGTTTATTATCGTGGATGGCATACCGGCCGATGTGGTGGAGAAAGTGGCGACACCCAATCTGGATCAGATTGCAGCAACAGGCCATTACAGGAGGGCTTACGTGGGTGGCGAAAAAGATGGCTATTCGCCGCAAACCCCCACGATATCAGCTGTTAGCTACAACAGTTTACTTACCGGCACCTGGGTGAATAAGCACAACGTGTGGGACAACAATATCAAGGAACCGAACTACAATTACTGGACGATCTTCCGCCTGTACAAAGAGCAGTACCCGAAAGGAAAAACGGCTGTTTTTTCAAGCTGGACCGACAACCGCACCAAGTTCGTAGGCGAGGGGCTGCCGCAAACCGGCAACCTGCAACTCGATGATCACTTCGATGGATATGAACTGGATACGGTTCGTTTTCCGCACGACAAAGCGGGCGATTTTATGCACCGGATTGACGAGCAGGTCGCAACCGATGCTGTTGCCACGATTAAAAAATCGGCCCCTGAGCTTTCGTGGATGTATCTTGAATACACCGATGATATGGGCCATATGTACGGTGACAGCCCGCAGTTTTATGCTGCGGTGGAAAAAATGGATCAGCAAATTGGCCGCATCTGGGCGGCCATACAGGAGCGGCAAAAAAGATTTGGCGAAGACTGGCTCATCTTCATCACCACCGATCATGGCCGCGATGAAAAAACAGGCAGGGGGCACGGGGGGCAATCACCAAGGCAGCGGACGACCTGGATGGTGACCAACCTGAAACGCATCAACGCCTATACGTAGTATGCTCAACCCGGCATTGTTGATATTCTTCCCACCATTGCAAGGCATCTGAAGATTCCCATCCCGAAGGAGCGGGAGATCGATGGCGTGCCGCTCAGCGGTGCTGTTTCGGTGGCGCATCCAAAAGCAGTGCTCATCCAAAACAGCATCGATGTTTCCTGGCAGGCGTATGGTGCAAAAGGCACAGCGAAGATCTGGCTGGCAACGGCCAACAACATGACAGCCGGTGAAACGGACACGTACCAGTTGGTAGGCGAAGTGCCGGTAGCGAAACAACACCTGCTGATAGATGTAAAGGACAAGCCTTCAGGTTTTTACAAGATCATTGTGGAGGGGCCTTACAACGCAATAAACCGTTGGGCGATCAACGAAGAGAAAAACTAACAAAGCGTGTTGTTACTCAAAAAAACAACCGGCTAAAACTGGCTTCGATCAAAACCTGCAATCCTTGTTATGTTTTCTGATGACTGGTAAACCCGGCCCTGGCGTTTCCCATGATCGCAACCTTTCCCGCCGGGGAAGTGTTTTCAGGGAATAAGCGAGGATCTTCGTCAGAAGGCCGGGCAGTGACGTTGTTTTCCTTCTCAACGCTTTCAGGAGCGGAACGTAGTGTCCTGTTCATTTTCATCCTGGTGCTTTGGCCAAAGCCGCTTGCCACCGGGCAGGAAGCGTAATTTCATGCAGGTGCTATTGTTCCGTTCTAAAAGCCGATAACAGAAAGACCCGCTGTAGAAACAGCGGGTACACAAGAGAAAATAACGCTTCGATTGCAAATACTTGACTGCTTTGTGCTGCAAAACTGTGCGAACAGAATGTTATCAAAACATCACGTTTGTGTGAAATGATATTTGATGCATGAATGCACCATGTTAAACGGTTGAACTTGGCTTCATTGCTGCCGTATTTTGTAAGCATCGGCCTAACACAAAGACAGTCCTGGTAACGAGAACAAAGGCCATACGCAAACTGCCATAAACATGAAAATTAAAATACTTCATCTGCCTGGTCTTATGTTTTTAAAGAAATCTGCAAATTGTGTTCATTGGCTTGGCTGTTTTTTGATGGCCTGGTACTTTTGATCGCCCTTGGCATAATTCCAGATAATACGGTTCATCGCCTCGTCTTTGCCACCGTCCACTTCGTTGAACAGTTCATTCAAGGATTCCAGCGCATATTTTCGCTCCTTCCCCTTCAGTTGCGTTAGGGCAGCGTTCATTTGATCCAAGGGAACGTTGTTGGTCATTGCCGTAAACCGGAAATCCCTTTTTACGGGATTAAAGCAATCAAACATAGGTGTTGCTGTGGCATCAATGACATTCATGGGCGGAATACTCAGGATCTGTTCAATGGTACGCACCATGGAGGTTTGATTGTAGTTTGTGGCTGTCACGCCTGGCTTCGAATAAGGGCTGATCACCATTCCGATAGTACGGTACGCAGAAATGTGATCCCAACCACTTTGCGAGGCATCTTGGGTGACGAAGATGACCGTCGAGTCCCAGTATCTACTGTGCGAGATTTTTTCAATAATCCTTCCCAGCGCCAGATCATTGTCTGCCACCATCGCATTCGGCGTAGGCCAGCCGGGTGAGGTGCCAACAGTATGATTGTTTGGCAGGGACAGTACCATCAGCTCAGGAAGGTTATTGTTCTGTTCAAATGCTTCCCATTCTTTTATAAATTCCGTGGCCCGCTGTTGGTCGCTGAAGGTCAGGTTGTCACAATCGGGATAAGCGGGTGCAATGATGTTCTCAATCCGCTTAATGGTCGTCGTGTTGTGCCAGAAGGGCTTTGTGCCTGATTGGTATTTCGCATAGAGATCAGGCCACTTTAGTTTTTTATCATAAACGGTTGTGCAGGCCTCTCCATAAATCCTCACGGTTTTACCATGGTCCATGGCTTGGTTCCAGATAAACCCCCGCTTGTTATACACCAACGCATCTTCCTGGCGGTGCGGATAGCTCCGAAGCCAGGCTCTTACATTTTTTTCAACGTAGTCGGAAACCATAGCGGCATCTGTCCACTGGTGTCCTTCGGCGCTGGATTTGCCGGAGGCATAGTAATTATCCATCCATCCAAACTGTTCGGCAAGGGCATGTTCGTTTGGGGTGATCTTTTTTCCAAACACACAAAGACTGCTGTCGCCCCGGCCCTGGTGCATATCACCAAACACCTAGTCATAGGTCTTGTTTTCTTTGATAATGTAAACGACATGCTTAAACACTGACGGCTCACCCAATCGCTGCGGTACGGGCTGTGGTGCGGTGCCTTTTCTGGGGGGTAGGTTTGTCTCCTGCAATCGGCTCATCATATTTTGCTGATAGACCTGACGGGTGTAGTTCTTCAGTTCTGGTGCCGACGGAAGAGGAATAATGCTCACCGATGCTAGTTGGTTGTCAATGACCATGGCGTTTTTGGGAGGCATAGACACGTGAGCGCCGGTTGATTCAAGGTTGGCTACAACCAGTAAATTGTTTTTTACCATCAGGCCGGCAGGGCAGGCTTCTGTGGGAATAGAACCGGTGATCAGTGATTTTTGTAGGAGGCGATTTGCGGAATGCTTGCCCAACCAAATGATGGCAACCGCATTGTCCAGTCCATTTGATACATACAAATAGCGATTGTCTTTACTTAGCGCTAAGCCATTTAGCGAGCTGCCTTTCGTTTGCTGTTGGTTTTTGAAAATGCCGGTTGCAATTGTTTCTACAATGTTAAAAGAGCGTGTATCCATGACAGAAATTTGGTCACTGGAGCCGTTGCAGACATAAACATATTGTCCGTCCAAACCGGCCAGGATCGCATTCGGGT
Source organism: Flavisolibacter nicotianae (assembly GCF_003628535.1). Lineage (GTDB taxonomy): Bacteria > Bacteroidota > Bacteroidia > Chitinophagales > Chitinophagaceae > Flavisolibacter > Flavisolibacter nicotianae. The sequence goes on along the minus strand of NZ_RBCI01000019.1, from coordinate 21,611 downwards.
GCAGGCCTGTCTCCACTTCTTTGAGGAGCTTTCCATCCGAGGCGCGGAAAATGGAAACGGTACCTCTTGCGGTAGCGCCAGTTTTCGGATCGGTATAAGCCAGGCCCCCAGGGAACGCCAGTTCTTTCTTTTGTGGAGTCTGTTGCTAAAGGGCCGGCCCAGTTGGTGACATAAAGATTTCCATTTGCCTTTGTAATGCCATAAGGCGCCACACCGGTCTGCGCTTTCCATATCACGGATTTATCTGACCATTTAAGCTTTACCAGTTCATTGTTTCCGTTCAGCACGACATAGACATAGGTGATCCCTTTTTCATTTGCTATGCAGATCTCATTCGGAATGGCATTGGGGGCTGGTGATTTATTATCAAAAGGAACAGAACCGATGTTGCTGATTTTTCCCTGCCATTGCGCATACATCAGAAAACTATGGCTGCCGTTTCCTTCCGCTGCACTCCAGACAATGAAAGTTTGAAGGTCGGTAGTGAAAGTCTTAATACCTGAATACGTACTCATAAAGTTCTTAAACCGGGCATCCTGCCTGAAGGTGAAGCGGTCAACGATCTTCCCGGAAATGGGGTCAAGCACAACAATGCTGTAACGGTCTTCCACCACAACAAGATTTTCATTGGGCAGCGACGTCACATCGAGGGCATGGTTTTCCAGCGCAGGATCGCCAAAAGGAATGACTTTTCCTGCACTTCGGATCAGACGGTTGTACGGCATCAGCGTCAGTCTGTCATTCCGGGAGAGTGAATTTGCGGAAGAAGCGTTTTGAAGAAAAGAGGATAACCTTTCAATACGATCGGTATTGATATAATCCACACCCAATTCGACAAACTGTTTCCAGGCGGAGGGCCCGTCAGGGCAACCCCAGAAGCGAAAAGGTTTATGGCGTGCATGTATTTTTTGAATGACTTGTACCAGTTTGTTTTTTTCTTCTGCAGGTAAACGGCCTGATCCTTTCCATTTTGAATAGTGGTGAAAATCGTCACTGATCATGGCAATTTTATTCAGAGCCTCTTCAGTATATGCTTGGTTTGGCGTTCCATCAAAATAGATAAACGAAGGAAACCGGCTATAATCCGCTTCTCTTGGACGATTGCCGCTGATGACAACCCGGAGAGTCGGACAGTGAATGATGTCCGGAAAATCCTGTAGCTGTGATATCAAGGAATGTAAGGTGCTGTAAGCTTCTGATTTAATGTCAACCAGGAGTTGAAGCGGTTGGTCCTTTTCCGTGTAAGCAAATCCCTGGTTGGCTCTTATGACTTTTGCAAGTGGAGCGAGGTACAGATCGGAAAGAAGGCGGCCTTTTTTCAATTCCGATGAATCGTGCGCCACCACCAATTGCCCATTGGCTAAAAAGATATCGGCTTCGATGGATTCAAATTGGTGCTGATAGGCGGTGAAAAAAGGGACAGCTTGTTCGTAGTCGTTGTGTGAATGCTGAGCTGCTGATTTTAGAAAGCGGCTCTGTGCTGCTGCCTGCAAAACAAAACCACAAAGAATAAAAAGAAAGGTTGCTCTCATAGATTGATAATTACAAAATATATCCTGGCGGCGGAAGGTAGAAGGTTCTGTTTTAGCAGTATGTAAACATTTGATTACAAATGCGTTTACGAATTATTATGAAATTGTTGAGGGGTAAAAATAGCCCTCCTATTCTTTCGGATTTGCATAAAAATATTTTGACGATGCATGGGAGAAAAAAGACGGCATTATGCACCGGGCTAATAATAAGCCTGGCTTTTTCATGTGTTGACTACCAGCCTTCGTTGGAGCTTATTCTCGCTTTGAATGGCGAAGCGAAAATCCTCCTACAACATGCAGAAGCGCCAGGGAACTACCTGGAACGATGATCTTGGCCGTTGCAGCGAACACTTCAAGCGCATTTAAAAATTCCTGGATAACAGCCTTACGTTGGCAATGAACTCTCATGTCATCTCCACCTATGGGCTTCGTCTGTCTATAGGGAATGTGGTCGGCGATGTGCTTTCCAAAAGTGCCATTTATTCGGTTTATAATTCCATCGGTAATCCTGAACAGTATACCTGGATAGAGAATCTGTTTTGATTTCTCATGGAAGGACCAAAGAAGGACTGACTTGATTCCATTTGTTGATAAGAATAGCTGGACCAGGAAGATAGTTCCGACAAAAACAAGCGGGTCTTTCCAATACGACAGATAGCAATATACGGGGTGTCGAACACGCCGGATCATCTGAAGCAAAATTCAGGTTATTGGTCTTACGTCCAAACAAATGAAAAGTAGCCCGGTTTGGCAGCGCTTGTTCATTTTCTATATGTCCCTTATGCATGCGGAAAAGGATCGGGGAATTTGCTTTCGAAAACTGAAGCATCTGGGAATAGCATGATCTGGCCTGTGCATTCACGTAAACCGGGTAGAAGGAAGTATTGCGTCCACAACCAATTACTCGCTGCCCGGGTGAAGTGGAATGAGCACTGCAAGGAAATGACTGATTGTAAAACTACTTACGGCTCAAAGGTTCTTAAATTATTATAATTTAAAGCGACTCTAGTGGTCGGAGAGATACAGCATTGAGCCTGAAGTTGACGTATCCAGCTACCACTTTCTACCCGAAAATCACAGGTCGAAGAGCCGCATTTTCGTTCCTTCTAAAGTGCAAAGAAGTAAAAAGATGGGTGCTATAAAAGGCTTTACTAGCAAATAAGTAACCGTTCTGTTTATTTTCCTCCATTGGTGGGCCTGCGGTCTGCAAGCAAAAAGTTTTCAATTAATATATTTTCGTCCTTTGTGGGCAGCGACCGGTGAGCGGAAAGAAGAAAGTAGATTTCTTTAACGAGCTGGTTCTTATTTCCGTTTTTTTTGTGTAGTTCGGTCTTTAGAAAGCTGAAGAATCCCATCTTCTCCATGACTTGAAGCTTCTTGCTCAGTAATGAGTGAACAGAGGCCGGTGGTGCTTCACAGTGCTTTGCCTTTTTTTCGAGCAGGTCCAAATATTGTGCATAAAGCAGCCCCTGCGCATACAAAAACAATTCAACAAACCGTTTACGCTTGGAGATGACTTCCTCATTTAGAATTTTATCAGCATAGCCTTTAAAAAATACATGGAGAAATCTGGCCTGCATTGGCTGGTCAGTATTTTCTGCTATCTTATCACGCAACAGACGCAAAGTCTTGTTTGCATTTTCTAATTTGTCCTTCCATCCGACCGGCGCATGTTCGTCCGGTGACGACGTTCGTTCTAGTTTTTCCCAGGCGGTAAACGTGTTCAAAAACTTGATAATAATATGCCTGTTCAGAACAATACGCTGGCTTTTTGAAACGGGATTGACGGAAAAGATGAAAGTTTCTTTCGCATGGTTAATCGTCTTGGTATAGTAGTTTTTCCTCCGGTCCTGTTCCAGCAGAAGAAGACTGAATAGGTCCAACGCTGAATTGTTAGCCAAAAGCCAGGTCAGTTCCGGGTCGAACGGAGGAGGGGTAAAGGGAAGAATGCCCCAGTGCAAATCAAAGAAGTGCAACTTCTCCTGGTATGTGCCGATGGTTTGAAAACGCTGATAAAGTTCAGCGACCAACGCAAAATCCGTCCTCTGCTTCATTCGTAAAATCTGGTAGAGCCAAAAATAGAGCCGGCATATGATACAAATCCAACAAGGTCAGTAGAATAAAACTAAATTAATCCTGCGGTCATAATTTCTTAATACTGCATTTACAATAACTTAATGAGCCAGTAAGCTTCCCGTCACACGGCCTTTCTACTTTTGCCACGGTCAATCAATCAAATCATGAAAGGTACTTTTGTTTTCATTTTCTCTTTACTGATCACAACCCTCGGCTATTCGCAGGCCAAAACAAAAATTACGGGGAAGGTAACTGACGCAACCGACAATTCGCCGTTGGTAGGAGCAACCATCACCATCGAAGGAAGCGCGGTGGCAACAAAAACAGACGTGGAAGGTGTTTTCTTTCTGGCCGTAGCACCAGGAAAAACGTATGCAATCAAAGTGACCAATGTGGGCTATCAGCCCAAAGTTGTTAGCGATGTCCAAGGGACAGACAGTGCTCCCTTAACGATTACCCTGGAAAAAGCAAAGGCTGAAATGACCGGAATTGTGGTGAAAGCCAATGCCAGAAGAGAAAGTGTAGCATCTCTTTACACCGTCCAAAAGAATGCTTCGGCTATTTCCGATGCTATTTCTGCAGAAGTGATCAAAAAATCGCCTGACCGCAACACCAGTGAAGTCCTTCGCAGGGTCAGCGGTACGGCCATTCAGGATAACAAATTCGTTGTCATTCGCGGCCTGAGCGAACGATACAATTCATCACAACTGAACAACGCTGTCCTTCCCAGCACAGAACCAGATAAAAAGGCTTTTTCATTTGACATTCTTCCGTCTTCATTGATTGATAACATTACCATCTACAAATCACCCACACCGGATCTGCCAGGAGATTTTGCCGGTGGTGCCGTAAAAATCACCACCCGTGATTATCCGTCAAGGCCTATTTCGGAAGTATCGTTTAATGCGGGCTACAATACGCTGACGACGTTTAAAAATTTCTACAAAGGATATCCGCAAGGCGGCCTTGATGCTTTGGGCTTTTTTGACAATTCCCGCCTGATTCCCGGTTCTTATTACAAATACCGCGGCTCACCCTATAGTAACCTGAGTGATGGAACCAAACTGGCGATCACCAAGCAGTTTCCAAATGCCTACGGTATGGAAGCCGGCAATCAAAGTCAGCCGAATTTCAGTTTTGCGTACACAGGTGGCAACACCAAACTGCTGAACGAAAGCAATAAGCTCGGATATATATATGCCCTGAATTACAATAACGGCCGCCGGGTGGCTGAACGGACAAGGGATGAATGGGAAACCTACCGAATGCAGGACTATTATTACAACACCAATACCTACGACATGCGCAGCAGCTTGTCGGCCCTGCTGAACCTGACGTACTCTTACGGGAAGAACAAAATCTCGCTGAAAAATTTGTTCAATAATGACTTTGTGAGTTCGTTCTCGCAGCGCTTTGGCCGTAACGTGGAAAACCAGGGCTTCACCTTTAACTATAAAAGCCAGAATACCGAAGCGACACAAAACGGCATCTTTAACTCGGTGTTGGAAGGTGTACACACATTGGGCAAGGCCTGGACGATTGATTGGAACGGCTCATTCGGGGCTACTTATCGCTGGCAGCCTGACCAGCATATTTTAAGTTTCGTCACTGAACCCAATTCGGAAAACTACTTCCTACGCCTCAATAACCAAAACTCACCCGTGATCAAGGATGCCGGCCGTATTTATTCCTTCCTTAAAGAAAATATTTATGGAGCCAACCTGAATGCTGCGAAGCAATTCACATGGAAAGGCCAGATGCAAAAACTGAAAGTGGGTACAGCCAACTATTACCGCGACCGCAACGTTGAGGTCAATGCGCTGGGACTTGCGTCCACCGATTTCAGGGGAGCCACCATTCCGGAAACAAAATCGACCACTTTCCGTACCCTGCTTTCTCCCGAAAATATCGACCACTATGGAATGATCTATGCACCCATTGCCGCTTCTGCAACTGATTATACGGGAACTGGTTTGCTGAATTCGGGCTATGTGATGCTGGACAACCGTTTTTCTGACAAAGTGAAACTGACCTGGGGTGTTCGGGCCGAGAAGTACCTGCAGGAACTGAATACAAAAGGAAAGGCGAAAGTCTCCCTTGACAATACCGACATTCTTCTGTCAATGCTGTTCACCTATGCTCTGACACCGAAAGCCAATTTTCGTGCAGCAGGCTCGCAAACTGTCAACCGTCCGGAGTTCAGAGAACTGGCAACCTACCGGGTGTACGATTACGAAAATGATTTTATCGTGCAGGGAAACAACAACCTGGTGCGCAGCAAAAACACCAATGCCGATCTGCGATATGAATGGTTTCCCAATCCAGGTGAGATTATTTCGGTAAGCACATTTTACAAATACTTCAAAAACCCCATTGAGCAAACCAATTTGGGCAACGATGTGTTGAGCTTTGCCAATGCCGACAATGCAACGGTTTATGGAGTGGAACTGGAGTTGAGAAAGCGGCTGACGTTTTTCAACAATGCCTTCCTCGATCACCTGACATTTTACAGCAATGCTTCATTGCTGAAAGGATCGGTGCAGTTCAACGGTGAAAGCATCAACAGCCCCATGCAGGGTCAGTCGCCTTACTTGGTGAACGGTGGGTTGACGTACAGTGCCGACAATGACGACTTTTCTTTCAATGTGCTGTACAATCGCATTGGCCAACGCCTGAAGTTTCGGGCAGCTTCTTCGGCCGGACGGAACATTTTCGAAAAACCACGAGATGTGTTGGATTTGCAGGTAAGCAAAAAGTTCCTGAATAACCGGTTTGAAACCAAGCTGACGGTTAGCGATGTGTTTGCGCAGCCGTTCTCATGGTATTATAAGTATGAGGCAAATCCGTCAAAAACAGTGTATGATCCTTCGGTTGACAAATTGATGAACACCTATAAATATGGTACCACCATCAGCCTCGGTGTACGCTACAACCTGTCAAAATAATAGTACGGTAAAACTGCGGTAACAATAGCTTAACAAGCTGAAAATAGTTTCGCTGCGCAAATAAAATTTTATGATGAACAGACTTACTTTGTCCGTTGCCTTTGCCAGCATTATCGCACTGGCTTCGTGTAAGAAAAGCGATGATCAAACAGTCCCGACTGGCAACACTCCCGCAGTGGGCAGCACTATTGACGTACGAGGTACCATCAATACCAGCACGACCTGGAAAAAGGATTATGTGTACCGTCTTCGTGGTTATGTCTATGTGACTGGCGGCGCTACCCTGACCATTGAGCCGGGTACCAAAATCGTTTCGAATAGGGACTCTGCCGGTGTCCTGGTGATTTATCGTGATGCCAAAATCATGGCCGATGGCTCAGCCAGCAGCCCGATTGTCTTTACCTCGGCTGAAGCCAATCCGCAACCTGGTGACCTGGGTGGCTTGGTGATTGCCGGGCAGGCTACCTCGAACGGAAACCACTCCGTCATGGAAGGCGGTTTGGATCCTGCCTTCAGTGCTTTCGGTGGCACCAACGATGCGCATAATTCCGGCGTGGTACGTTATGTACGCATCGAGTATGCCGGTAAAGCTGTAAACCCCGGTGATGAAGTCAATGGCTTATCGCTATATGCTGTGGGCAGCGGAACCACGATTGATTATGTGGAGGTGGTAAGAGGTTTGGATGATGCTTATGAATTTTTCGGCGGCACTGTTAATTGTAAACACCTGATCGCTTACAACAGTGCAGATGATGATTTTGATATGGACGACGGCTATAGGGGGAAAATCCAATTTGGTATTTCTATTAAGGATCCAAAATTCACGGACAATAAGGGCACGACTGGCGATGTATCAAACAACTTTGAAGTGGATAATGTAAACCCGAGCAACGGCTTCCTCTTGACCCGTACGCCAATTACCTTCCCTGTACTTTCAAATTTTACAGCCATCGGTCCGAACGGCGCAACCGGTACATCGGCAGATTATGGTTGGGGTATGCGTTGGAGAAGAGGTGCCAAATTCATTTTGGCTAACTCTGTGGTGGTTGGCGGTCAAAAAGGCGGTCTGCGTCTACAGGAAGATTCAACGGTCGCCGCTTATGTAAGAGGAACAAGTGCCTTTTACAACAGCTTGGTACAAGCGGTCATCAATCCAATTGATGTACAATCAGGGCTGGCGCTGGCTGGTGGCACCACTTACGACCTCGCCTCTGTTACCGCTCAAACAACAGGAGCATACAAGTCTACCGTTATTTCAACTGCTGCCGATGCAAAGATTACCGATCCATTCAACAACGGTACGCCAAATCTGAAGCCTGCTGCCGGTTCACCATTATTAGCCGGAGCCTTGTTTGATTTTGGAACGTTGAGCGACACGTTCTTTGAAAAAGTGAGTTTCAGAGGGGCTGTAGACCCAAATAATGACTGGACTGCCGGTTGGACTGTTTGGAATAAGTAAGAAATTTTTTCTTTCATTGAAAATGGCGAAGTCAAACTTCGCCATTTTTCATGGCTGCACAGATGGTGCGAATGTATCAATGAGGACTGTAGGCATAAGCAATCTCGTAGGCTTGCTTCCGGAGTGCAGGCATCTCCTGTCCAACGCGTAAATCTGTTGTCTGCGGACTGGGTTCGCACAAGGAGTATTTCTTTCCTTCGAACTCAATCGTGTTCCCATAGGCTTTGTCAAACTGCACGGCAACCGTTACATGCTGCGGATAGGTGAGCACCAGCATGGGCAGGTTGTAAAGCTCTTTTACAAGGAAAAAGAATAACGCTGCCCTGTCTTCACAATCGCTGTAATCATACAAAAGCGTTTGTTCCGGCGACAGCCGCTTTTCGCCGCCAAATATTTCAGTGTCCGGCTTATACGAAAAAGCATAGCGGGTGAATTGCATCAGGAATTCAACACCGTCTTTTGGCTTTGATCCCTTTAGCTGCCGTTTCAGCGCGGGAACCAGGGACTCATAGGTGGGTTTACTGAGCGGCATGTTGAACTGCAGGGAATAATCGACCACTGGGTAATTGGTAAAAAGTTGCTTGACCTGCTGATTGATTTTGATGTGGAAGGAAAACTCGCGGAAGCCATCTGAAAACGCCACTTCTTTGTCAGTGTAGTCGGCCGGTCTGAAATCCGGCAGGTGATTGATCTTATACGAAAATGGTCTTGCACTTGAGTTGATAAACGGTGTGGCATCGGAAAAATGATGTTTGTCAAAATCAATCGAACCGTAATCGTGATAATTGAGGCAGACAAACTGTTTGCCGTCCATCATCCGGAATGGAATGTTGTAAATCTTCTCGTTGCTCTGTACATAAAATAGAAGGAACGTGTCTGAAATGGCGAGTCTCGCGTCGTAACCTGATTTGGTCAAAAGCCACCATTTGTGAAAGGTATAGCGGTCGTAATTTTCTTTTTTGGGAACAATGGCTTCGGCTACTTTGCGCACCAGCTGATAGTATAGCCAGTCATCGGGGCTGTACTGCTCCTTGTACTGGAGCAAGGCTGTCAGGTAGGGGCGTAGTGAGGCCGTGTCCATACCACTGATATACTCCCGGATGGCAGCAGCCGTCAGGGATTTTTCAAAGGGAGCCGCTTTGTAAGTAGCGGGAAGCGAAAAGGTAACACTAAAAAAATCGACCACCCTTGAGTTGGACTGCGCCTCTGACGGCTGCAAGGCCGTAAAAAGAAAAAGGAACGTTAGCAATATTGTGGGCGGCATTTTCACTTATTGGAAGTTACGGAAAGTTAACAATAAGATAATGTGGAAAGATGAGAGGGATCGGAAAAGTACCTGAGACAAATCTTTGACTTTGGTGAATGCATTGGTTGTGAAGAAGAAAGCCGACACAGGCTTCATTGAAAGTTTGCACTTGGGTAAAGTTGGCTTCACAAGCGATGGTTCGTTTTGTGCATGTTCAACAATCAACTGCACCGTCTGCTGACATGTCTTTTCAGGACCTGCTTCGTTTTTGTTCCTGGCTCACATTTTACACAGTGGCGCTGTTGGCAAGCCTGTTTTTCAACCATTACACCCTTTAGCATGTTCACCTTCCACCGCTTCAAGTCTCTTCCGGAAGTACATCAGATGGAAGAGCTGAGCTTTAACGGCATTCCACTTGATTTGGTTTGCAAATCAAAAACACCGAAATGTTGTCGTTTGTTTACCTTGATCTTAATGTCGAGTTGGTCGTGGAGAAATTTAGTGATGAAATTCTTGCGCTGAATTGTTTTAAAAGCATCCGGAAGCCTGAACCTTTCCTACACCAGATGGACATTTCGGAAATTAATGTGCTCACCAGTAAGAAATAGCCCCGGCCTGGCCATTAGGCCTTGATCCCTACATTTCATAGATGCTTGTCCACCTGTCTTCAGAGCGAGATTTTACTGGCGGAAGTAACGCAGGAAAATAGCAAGCTTAATAACATGTATGACGTTTTTCATACCGAAAATATTGGAGTGTCAAGTTCTATTATCAAAATGAATAAATCGTTACGGCAAAATGATGGTTTTGTCAACAACATGTAGACGTTGCAGGTATGACTCCATTCGTAACATGAACGTAAACTTCGCTTCATCCTGCGGAAATATAGCGGTGGTTTCTTTGCAAAACCTCTCGTTATGAAAACTGGAATGTGCGTTTTGATTTTGCTTATCTTGTTGGGCACAAGGGTTCAGGCACAAAAAGCAGAAAACATTTTTATCATCACCACCGACGGCACCCGGTGGCAGGAAATCTTCAATGGCGCGGACTCGGCCCTTCTTCACGACACAGGGTTTGTACAGGATACGGCGCTTTCCTGTCAACTCTACTGGGATCCCTCGCCGGAAGAGCGGCGCAAAAGGCTCATGCCTTTTTTCTGGAACGTAATTGCCAAACAAGGGCAGCTTTACGGCAACCGGACAATAGAAAGCAAGGTCAATGTGAAAAACATATACAAGATTTCCTATCCCGGTTACAACGAATTGCTGACGGGCTACCCCGACCCATTGCCTATCCTTAATGCGCCGCAATACAACCGGAACATCAGCGTGCTTGAATACCTGAACGGTTTGCCGGAGTACAGAAACCGCGTTGCGGCGTTTACCTCATGGAATGTTTTTCCCTTTATCCTGAACAGCCGGCGCAACACCATGATGCAAAACAGCGGCTATGCAGTGCTGAGCGATACGGCGGAAAGCATTCGGCTTGCCAATAAGGTGCAGGACAGTGTTGCGCATAAAGACAAGACGCGCTACGACCTGCTGACCTTTTTCAACGCCAGGGAGTACATCCGGCTGCACCACCCCCGGGTGGTTTTTTTAGCCCTCGGTGAAACCGATGAATTTGCGCATAAAAGCCGGTATGATCTGTACCTGCAGCAGCTTGCCAATGTGGACAAGATGATCGCAGAGCTCTGGTATGCTGTGCAGACCGATCCATTCTACAAGAACAACACCACTTTTCTCATCTCCACGGATCATGGCCGCGGCCGCAGGGAGAAGTGGGTGAAACATCACACGTTCGTGCCGGGTTCCGGCGAAATCTGGCTGGCCTTGCTGGGCAAAAACATTTTGCCAGTTGGCGAGATGAAGGGCATCAAAACGGTTTATCAAAGCCAGGTGGCTGCCACCGTTGCTTTCTTGCTGGGTGAAGATTTCCGCAGCAACCGCAGTATCGGCAAACCTGTTTTTCTGCCCGGCGCAGAAATCCGTACGGCCGCTGGTGACAAAGCCCTTTCTACGCCTGTTTTCGAAACATTGACTCTTACCAACGAAAAATAGAAACCATGGAAAACGCAACGCCGAAAGTCTCCGTGCTTGTTCCGGCCTATAACGAAGAAAAGTACATCCTCAAAACATTGGAAGCCTTGCAGCAGCAGGATTACACCAATTGTGAAGTGCTTATCATCAACAACGCCTCCACCGACCGCACGGCCGAAGTGGTGAGATCCTTTATTTACCGCAATCATCTTACGTTCAAGTTCAGGCTACTGAATGAGGGGCGTCAGGGAACGCAGTTTGCCAGGGAGTGCGGCCGGAAGAATGCAACTGGTGTAATAATCGCACAATTGGATGCCGATTGCCTGCCGTCCCCCAACTGGATCAGCAACGGTGTAAAATTGTTGCAGCAGAAGGGCATTGCCGCCGTTGCCGGCCCGTATGATTATTTTGATGGGAAGTTCCTTGTTCGCACACTCACTTATTTTAGCCAGTTACTCGTTTTGCAGCCACTCAATACAATCGTGCAAGTGTTCCGCAAGGGCGGTGTTGTTATCGGGGGTAATGTTTTCATTCATGCAGCTATCCTGGAAAGAGCAGGCGGCTACAACACCGCGCTTTGTTTTTATGGTGATGACGTGGACATTGCGTTAAAGGTGAGCCGTTACGGTCATATTCTTTTTACACGAAAGATCACGGTAAAAAGTTCCTCACGCCGTTACAACGCCAAAGGCTTTTTCAACGTGCAGGCAAAATATACAAGAGCTTTTTTTCAATCTTTATTTAGAAAAGGCATTAATGCACAACAGAGCGTTGAGCTGGCTCATCCCCGGTAAGCCAAAGCCAACGGTAATAGCAGCGGCAATTTTTCATTGTCTTGTTTGTTGCAACGGCTTGCAAGGAAAAAAAGCCCCGCTGTAAAAACAGCCGGGCTACGACATGAGAAGATACGCTTCGATTGATTTGCTTAATTGACTGCCTGACAAAGATGGTTGTGCTGTATAACCAAAATGTTATGGTAATGTCATCTAGTTGTGAAAAATAGTGTTCTTATACCATAACAAATGTATAACACTTCGGTAACATTCGGCTAATAAGCAGTTCGTTGTTTTGGTATTAGGTCATGGTCGGCGAACACCCGCCTGGCCACCCTTATTCTATCTATGAAGATTCTCTACGCCATACAGGGCACAGGCAACGGCCATCTCACTGTTGCGCTGGAAGTCTTGCCTTACCTCATGAAGCGGGCAGATGTTGACATTTTGATCAGCGGCACGGAAGTGGACGTTCAACTGCCTTTCGAGGTAAAGTACCGCCTCCATGGATTGGGTTTTGTCTTTGGCAAAAAAGGCGGTATCGATTACCTGGAGACCTACAAGAAAGCAAGGCTGAAAACATTTTTTAATGAAATTAACTCACTGCCTGTTGAAGACTATGACCTTGTCTTTTCCGACTTTGAACCGGTGAGTGCCTGGGCCTGTCTCCTGAAGGGTAAGTCCTGCATTGGCTTTAGCCATCAGGCGGCGGTTGTGAACAAACAAAGTCCTAAACCGAAAAAGGTTGACCTGATCGGCCAGGCTGTATTAAACTATTACGCACCCACGCCGGTGAAGTATGGTTTTCACTTCGTGCCATATAATAAAAATATTTTTACACCCATCATCCGAAAAGAAATTCGCGAAGCTGTCGTAACAAACGGTGTGCACTATACCGTTTATCTTCCTGCGTATAGCGACAAACGAATCATTAAGCTGCTGACGCAATTTCCTCAACAAAAATGGGAGGTCTTCTCCAAGCGATGCGTGATGCCCTATGAGTACGATAACATTTCTTTTCTGCCCGTGACCAGCGAAGCCTTTGTGAAAAGCATGGTGTCCTCGGCCGGTGTGTTTTGCGGCGCTGGCTTTCAAACTCCCTCGGAAGCCATTTTTCTAAATAAGAAATTGCTGGCAATTCCGATGAAAGGCCAATACGAACAACAGTGCAATGCCGCCGCATTGAAGCTACTGGGTATTCCGGTGTTGAAAAACATCAAGCCAAAACAATTCAAAAAAATAAAAACCTGGATGGAAAGCGAAGCGAAGATCCTGATTGACATTCCCAACGAGACCGAGTGGATACTTGATCAGATCATTTCGCACGAAATAGGGGGTAACCTGAAGCAGAGAATGCCAGAATATTCTATCTCCACCTTCTCTAAATTCAGGAACCTTCTATTGAAAAAAATCTTTTACCAGTTGAAGACCTAGTATGGGATTACATAGCAGTGATTTTGGTGATGATTTTACCTGGGGGGTGGCGTCGTCTGCGTACCAAACGGAAGGCGCCTATTCGGAGGACGGCAAAGGTCTTTCCATTTGGGATGTATTCACAAGCCGCAAAGGCAAGATTAAAGGCGGTGAAAATGCCAACAACGCGACTTCTTTTTATCACCGCTACATCCAGGACATTATCCTGATGGAGTTTTTAGGCATCCGCAATTTTCGCTTTTCACTTTCCTGGTCTCGCCTTCTGCCAGAGGGCCGCGGACAGCGAAATGAAAAGGGTTTCGAGTTTTACAACCACCTCATTGATTTTTGCCTTGAGTGCGGCATTGAACCATGGGTCACCCTTTATCACTGGGACCTGCCGCAGGCGCTGGAAGAAAAAGGCGGCTGGACCAATCGCGACATTATTGGTTGGTTTGAAGAATATGTGGCGCTTTGCATTCACCGCTTTGGCGACAGAGTGAAAAACTGGATGGTGCTGAACGAGCCCATGGCCTTCACCGGCGCCGGTTACTTCCTGGGATTGCATGCACCGGGAAGAAAGGGCTTAAACAATTTTCTGCCTGCGGTTCATCATGCAGCGCTCAGCCAGTCCCTTGGTGCGAACGTTATCAAGTCCATCAATAGTAACCTGCAGGTGGGTACCACCTTTTCCTGTGCTCCGGTTGATCCAATTGACAATCTCAAATTTTCAGTTGATGCCGCACAACGGGTGGATGTGTTAAGTAATCGCTTGTTTGTAGAACCGCTGTTGGGCCTTGGCTATCCCTGGCAAGAACTGAAGGTACTGCAGGGGGTGGAGAAATACATGCGAGCTGGCGATGAAAAATTGCTCCAAACGGAAATGGATTTTATCGGCCTGCAAAACTATACCAGGGAGGTGGTCCGTTTCAGCACGATCATGCCCTATCTCAATGCCCGCCTGGTAAAAGGCAGCAAACGAGGTATGCCCACCACCGCGATGGACTGGGAGATTTATCCTGAAGGCATTTACCGCGTATTGAAGCGCTTCAACAGTTATCCGGGTGTAAAGAAAATCATCATCACCGAAAATGGTGCTGCCTTCAACGACAGACTGGAAGATGGTCACGTGGAAGACCACGGCCGCATACAGTTTTACGAGCAATACCTTGAGCAGGTACTACGGGCTAAACAGGAAGGGGTGAAGGTCGGCGGTTATTTTGCCTGGAGTTTTACCGATAATTTTGAATGGGCGGAAGGCTACAGTAAACGTTTCGGCTTGGTGTATGTTGACTATTCCACGCAACGGCGCATCGTGAAATCATCGGGCTTCTGGTATCAGCATTTTTTGCAGCAGCAACAGTTGCTGAAAAAGGTAGTTTGATTTGATTTCTTGCCCGGGAGTGATCGAATTTAGCGACCGTAGTAAAAAGCGTTCATTAACAACTTTGTATTTTAATGTTCGTCTTCTTTTCACATCGCACGATTACATTCGCAGCGGCGATGCGAAAATCCAATATCTGCACCACCTTCACTGGTTCGAGACACATAACAGCTTTTGTCTTTTATTATTCGTATTCTCTCGCTTCGCACTACAAGGCTGCGTTTTATGAATATGGAAAAGGGGAGGCCAAGATGCCACGGCATGGTGCTACGGCCACCTGAGGTTGGCCTCCGGTTATCTCGGAAGAGAGGACAAGCTCAAAACAGCATTGATGAAATTTTAAGCGTGCGTTTGAGAAATGCCCCTCAGGGTTTTATTAGGAATGGTGACCCTGTTTTCAAGGTCAATCGAGGAAGGCGAGCTTTCTTTTGTTTGGACCCTCAGAAATGTTTAAATTTTGTGTGGCAATTCAAAAGCAAAGCCTGAAGGGAATGCTTCGGATGGATCGTCGGACCAAACCGGGAGAAGTTCACAGAGCGACGGAAAGTCATCACTGTTCAATATTGGTTTATGTCATACACACTCGAAATCATCCTTATTATCGTCCTTGCCCTTGCTTTGATTCTGTTCTTAATTATCCGGAACAAAAAGGACAGGCGTGATTTGGAGCAGACATTGAACAAGGAGGTTGAAGGGCCTGAAAAACACTGGTCGGATGAAATCATCGATTAGTCAGATGCACATAACATTTTAATTGTTAAACACCGGAGGACGTATTCAGGAAAAATGTACGTTGATGTTGCACCAATAAAGGCTGTTTCGTGCTTTCTGTCCAAGTCGATTCTTTTAAACAATGGATCCGTTTTTTTCATCCTTTGCAGAAAGGATATTTGCCCTTGGCCAGCATTTGTTCTACGCTACAGCCCTAAAAGCCTATTGTTTTCTCCACCACGCGAAATTGCGATCCAGGATCAGCGTTTTGAAAGGGACATCCAAAAATGTCGTTCGCTATTTTTTTCCTATCTCTCGTATGTGACTACCAAAACTGCCACTCCCTCGATCGGCATGACCACTGCCACCTGATACACCTGCGCAACCAGCAGGTTTTCCAGGCAATCGCATCGCTGGTAAAATTCATGATCAAAGACAACGTCGTTCTCCCAACAAAAAGCACACCTTAGGAAAGTCTTGACGGAGGCTACCATTCTTATAAAACGAGATCAGTGGCTATCGCTGCTTTCCCTTTTTCTTAAAGGTCAAAACAAGCCACAATCAGTGGTTAGGGTATGTGCTTGTGTAGGGATAAGCCATTAATGATAGAAGATTAAATCAGTTGGAAAAACTAGACAGGTACACCTGCTTTGTACCATTGCTTTTTCGATAGAAGTTGTTAAGTCTATGAATATTAGGCGTTAACAATTTCGTAACATCAGTTTTACGATTTGGTCACATGCCAAAAACATCTTTACAACCAGGAAACAACGAGACGCATTCCATAGATGTTCTCTTTCGGCTAATTTAAATTTTGGTTTTGAACTAGACTGCTTGCCAGCCTTTTTGCAAGCGTATGCAAATTTCATATGGTCTCTTTATTCAATAAATCGCAGGTGCAAGGGCACACAGGGCTAATTGCCTAAAGCCGATGGGCATGTCCGCTTATTACTCAGTAAACAAAAAAAGAGGATGAAGCTATTTTTTACTTTTTTTTCTGCATTGGTATTAGTGAATTCTTGTAGCGCTCAGTTGCGTACCGCAAATCTGCCAGATAAAGTAGAGAAAGCATTTGCAACGCTGTATCCCGCTGTTCCGGTGCGTAGGTGGTTGTTTAAAGACAGTGTCTATACGACGCTTGTAACATACAACAATCATAACACTATTGCCAGTTTTCATAGCGACGGTGAATGGATCAGGACAGAGACAACTATACGAAAGTCAAGGCATTTACCGGCAAATGTTAAGGAGGGTTTGTTGAATAGCCAGTTTGCCCAATGGTATGTTGAGACAATGCAAAAGGAGGAAACAGCAAAGGATACCGTTTACAGGATTATTGTCGACAATGGAAATTTACTGGACGGAGATCATCTCCCTGCTTTTTTCGTAAAGTACAGATTAGATTTTTTGACTTCTGGCGACTTGCGAAGGATCGTATTGCTTCCATAATGGAACCATGTATTGTTCGCCGGCTTTTGAAGTGACCGGTAAATCTGCAAGTTTTTCAAATTGGGCTGTTTTAGGATTTCGGCGGGTGTTGAAAACAAAATTCGTTCGCTATACTGGTCATGTGTTTGCAACGTGAGTTGCTTCGATGTACCCGTAATATAGAACGGTTTTATTTACTTCCTGAACTTTGGTTGTTACATTTTAAGGTGTCGGTATAACAGCCGGCCTGCATATTTTACGAGGTTCGTGCAATCAACTTTACAAACTGAAAAATCAAAAATTTGATTGCTTACGAATGGTCGTCGGTCGAAGCGCTCGATTCTGCCATTCATGTTGAATTGGAGCAGAGGTCAAACCTGTCTATCGTATTCAATCTCTTGCTGTGATTGATAGGTTTAACTTATGCATTTTGTTGTGGCTAATTAATTTCTCAATTGCTCGGTTAACCAAAAGGTTGTATCGCTTGCCTGCTCAATAAATTCCAACACTTTTTCTTTTATTCCGTCTCGTACTGCTCTGATTTTTTCAAGAATTTCTTCTTCTGTACCTGTAAAACGGGAAAGATCGGAGAATGACCAGCTGATCCTTTGGGTCATGCCGGGGTATAAAGGACTCTTTTCACCGTTTGTCTGATCACACAATGAAATTACAGCGTTGTAATGCCGTCCCTGTCTAAAGAGCTCAAAGATTTCCTTCGGTTCATTCCGACTGAGGTCAATGCCAATTTCCTGCATGACTTGTAACGCATGAGGGCTGAGGGTTCCTTTTTCAAGGCCGGCGCTTTCTGCCTCGAACTTTCCCTCTCCAAAAAGGTTTAAAAAGGCTTCTGCCATTTGGCTTCTGGAGGAATCGTGTAAGTAAACAAACAGTATCCTTGACATGTAACACAGATTATAAGTTAAAAATCCACATGGTTTTGTGACGACCCTTCATGAGAAGGGGCTGGAAAGCACAAAAAGGTCAATCTCCACTGTTATTAAATCATTACCAAAAGATGAATTAATTGTAAATTATTTGCATCCAATCCCCGAATGGACTGATCTTATGAATGCATTGTCAACGTTGATTTTTACTAGTGTAGTGTCGCTTTACTGAAATCAACTAATTTCAGCTGAGTTTGTCTACTTTTTTAAATTACATGCCGTGCAACGGATTGTCTGTTGGTGAAACTACCTGTGTGACAACTGGGGAGCTCGAACTTTCCATGTAGGTGTTCGATGGCCAATAAAATACACGTGCAAAATATAAAACGTGACACCGGGCGAACTAGTCGCATCCACTTTTGAGGAGTTGTTCATTTTCTTTTCCGCTGAAACCCTTGTCTGTGGCGGCCATCCGGGCAAAGGCTCTCTTTCTGTGTTTCGGCGTAGGTTCATTTTCATGGCAATCCTGCACTCTTCAAGTATCCATGTTTCTCTATTTCTTTATTTTAGCAATGTTCGGTTTAGCGGGGAGTTCACATTTAAAAATTGGCTGAAGAATTAAGTATGTATTGAAAGCAATGATCGTTCTCCTTGTTTGTTATGCGTCTATTTTTGGAAAAATAAAAAGGGATAAACATGTTGTCATTTCGCAATGTCTTGATTCTGGTACTTTGCGCAACGCTCTGTAGTTGCGCAACCCTAAGACGGAGTCAAGATGCTTTTTACTTTATTCAAATGAGCGATCCGCAGTTTGGAATGTTCAATGAAGATAAATCCTTTGAAGAGGAAACCCTACGTTACACCAAGGCGATTGCGGAAGCCAACCGTTTAAAGCCAGCTTTCGTCGTTGTTACTGGCGATCTGGTGAATAAGCCCTCTGACAGCACACAAATAGCCGAATACAAACGAATTTCCAGTCAACTTAGCGCCAGTGTTCCCTTGTATAGTGTGCCAGGAAACCACGATGTTCAAAATATGCCTGTTCCTTCCGATATTGCTGCTTACAAAAAAAATTTTGGACCGGACTATTACACCTTTACGCACGGTTCCATGCTCGGTATTGTGCTCAACTCGTTGTATCTACAGGCGCCTCAACATGTTCCTGAGCAAGCACTGGAACAGGAAAAATGGTTGAGGACTACTTTAGAAGAAGCAGCGGCAAAAAGGTACCGGCACATTATCGTTTTCCTTCATCATCCTTTTTTTTTGAAGGAAGAGCAGGAGGCAGATCAGTATTTTAATATTCCGTTATCCACAAGAAAAAAATATCTGGACTTGTTTAAAGCCCATGGTATCCGTCACATTTTCGCTGGGCATTATCATCGTAACGCATTTGGAAAGGCAGAAAATATTGAAATGATCACTACAGGTCCGGTAGGCAAACCTTTAGGAAAGGATCCTTCAGGTTTTCGTATCGTAACGATCAAAGGAGATAAGCTCCGCCATCAATATTATAGTCTGGATTCGATTCCTTCAAATGTGCCGTTCTAACTTGTGGTTCGAGGCATCGAAGAGCACATGGGAAGATGTAAGCAAGATCGTATTTTAAAAAATTTGTTATCACGTTTTATTTGTTTAAGTGCTTGGTGAATGTATCGTTCTAGAGTTGCGGGGCAAGGTGCAGCGTAACGGTTTTTAGCACTTCAGTCCACTCATCGGTAGATGAAGAAAGCCAACCTACGTTGTATCGAAGGTTGGCTTTCTCTATTCTGCCTCCACAAATTGGGAAGGCGGAACTTCAATAGAACCTGGGACAGCCTTCTTGGTGCTGCCGATGGTTAGAACTACACGAAATGCGGAAACCACTAGTCAATCTCTTGCGAAGGTAAATTCAGGTTAGTCAACTACTTGCAGGGCGAAATCCTAAGCCTGCCATTACCAAAAATTGGTAACTTCGATCAAAAATGTTGACGATGGGGAAAAACACTTCTGTTTCTTTAGGAGACTATTTTGAAGATTTTGTTGAAAGCAGAATTGCCGAAGGTCGGTATAAAAATGCCAGTGAGGTCCTTCGTGCCGGACTGCGACTTTTGGAAGAGGAAGAAAACAAGATTGCGGCTGTAAAAGGCGCGATTCAAGAGGGAATAGAGAGTGGCATTTCGAGAAATTTCGATCCGAAAAAGCATCTGGAAAGTTTAAAAGCCAGGAAGAAACGAAATGGCTAGGTATTTACTCACCAACAAGGCTGTTGAAGACCTTTCTAAGATTTGGGAACATACGTATGAAGTTTGGTTGGATAGCCAGGCTGACAAATATTATGAACTTTTGACCAGCTCTTTTCAAGACCTTGTACAAAATCCAGCGCTTGGAAAGAACTACGATGAAATCGACCAAGCCATTTTGGGGCTTCCTGTTGGTAAACACATTGTTTTCTACCGAGGAGTGAAATCCAGTGACATTGAGATCGTAAGAATATTACACCAACGGATGGATCTGAAATCCAGAATGGACGAATAGGACATCGCACAACGAGGGTCGCTATTGCACAACTCCGTTTTAAAATCTATTTTAGTTAAGTTGTATCCAATAACTAGCGTTGTTTCGTCATTTACTCACCACTACCGCTAAGCGGCTTTTCCCATCCTGCGGAAACAGGAAGAACCACAGCAGAAAAAGGAGCCAAACAAGCGTTTTTTTTATGTTTTCAGTGCCGTCAGCTATCCATTACAGCAGTCGTATGAGATTGTAACAGACCGCTGCCACCAGCAGGCACTTGTTTGCCAGTTTGACCCCGCGGGTGTTCACCCGTCGCATGCCCAGGAAGTTGATGAGGGTACCGATCACTGGTTCAACAGTCGCCTGTCGCAGTTTCTTCAAACGTCAGGCTTTGCGGGTTTGCCGCCGCTCATGCATCTCGTCGTAGAGGGGTTTATCCATCGTGTCTTCGATCTTTTTAAAGTCACAATTGCCGATGCGAAGAATTACGAAGCGGAAAATGCCTGCAATCCCGGGAGCACACGCTATGCTGGCAGCCCCCATACCGGATGTTTTTTTATGAAACAGTGGTTTTCAATAAGGTCTGTTTTTTCACATTTCCGCATGATATTCATGAAAGATCTCTCCAACCTCTTAGACAAAAGCAGGCTTGTGAAAGGGTGAAGTGCTCGCAAAATTTCCGCATTTCGTAGCCAGCATTTCCCGATTTTGAAACTGCGTTCAAGAGAATTCCGTCAGTTTTGCGCCAATTATTTTGTTCCTATCATGAAAAAAAGGTCAGTTGGTGCTGTTATCCTGTTAGTTAGCAGCCTTTCCCTGTATGCACAAAAAGATTCCGCCAAAAGCCTGGAGCCGGTAACCATTACCGGCTACCGGACCGTGAATGGTGTTGGCCATCTGCTGGAGGTAAAAGACGGCGTGATTTACGCTGGTAAAAAGAATGAAGTGATCCTCACTGACAGTTTGGATGCGAACAAAGCCATCAACAACACCCGGCAGATCCTTGGTCGCATTCCGGGGCTGAACATTGTGGAAACGGAAAGCAGCGGCTTTACCGCCAACGGCATCGCTACACGAGGGCTCAACCCAACGCAAAGCATCGAGATGAACACCCGCCAGAACGGCTACAACATCAGTGCGGATATTTATGGCTACAACGAAGCCTACTACCTGCCACCAATGGAAGCGGTCAGCCGCATTGAAATGGTCAGAGGCGCAGCTTCCC
>NZ_RBCI01000018.1 GCF_003628535.1 Flavisolibacter nicotianae | reverse complement strand
CGGCGGCAAGGCAATAGACGGTGAGCAGGATATTCTTGGTATCATTCCGGAGAGCATTCATCAACGTTCCGTTCTGTACGTGGGCAACACCACAATGATGGATGAGCTGGGATCCGCACTAAAAGCATTCGGCGAAAAGGAAGTCGCCGAATAGGGTGAAAGGCTGCTAAATTGGAGCCACTATTTTAGCCAGGTTCGAACGGTTGAAAAGGTTTATTATTCTTCAGCGATTTACATTTCAAAAACAAATCGGTGAAGTGGTCACGTTTCGACTCATTTTGGTTTGATTTGAAACTGCGTCAACAGCAATCGGCTTCTATTTAGGTAATAGGCAGTAAGGTAGACACGTATTAGAAGTAAATGCCTTCTATCAATTGCAGTAAACAGGCTGGCTGTGCCTGTCTACCAGTTGCATTACATGGTCCACTCAAACTACCTCAGTTAAAACTTCTATTTTTCCTGCAACAGTAAATCCCGGTATCAATATTTCCAGCTGTAATCTGGTTTTTATAGGCGAGGTTGTGCGCATCTTTTGCCAACAACATTTCACAATTCAACACTTGGACAAGTTGAAGGGCCGTCGCTCAATTTTGTAAACTAAGCGGAGTGGCGCAGGAAAGAAAGCGTGATGGTTGTCGTTGGTCACATGCCTTGCAAAATACCAATGCAAAAATGCTTTGAAACACCTGCCGGTAGAGCTTACAACAACGATGGCGGGTGGTATTCTGGCGGAGCATAGACCCCAATTCGTCATTTTTCTCTGATTTGCCAAAGAGTCGGCGGAACTTTCCAGTATGGCAGGTGGGGATGCAAATGAAATTAAAGCACTATACTTGCTGCCATCAAACATTTGTGCATACCGGCATATGAAATACTTCAAGATTCTTTACATACAGGTCCTGATTGGCATCCTGGCAGGGCTGTTGGTGGGATGGCAGTTTCCAGGTTTCGCACCGACCGCGAAGTTGGTGAGCGACACCTTTATCAATATGATCCGGATGGTGATTGCGCCTGTCATTTTCTTTACCATCGTTTCGGGGATCGCCGGTGCCAGCGATATGAAAAAAGTGGGCCGTGTCGGTGTGAAGGCGCTGATTTACTTCGAGGTCGTTACCACCCTAGCCCTGGTCATTGGGCTGGTTACGGCCAATGTTATAAAACCCGGAACCGGTATTGCGGTGCCCAGCAGCACAAATGCGCAGGTCCTGGAGATTTCACGACAGGCTGCAGCGGTCAACTGGGGTGAGTTTTTCTCTCATATCGTGCCGCCGAATATCGTTGATGCATTTGCCAAGGGCGATATTCTGCAAGTGCTCTTCTTCAGTATCTTATTTGGCATAGGCCTAAAGTGGATGGGCACAGGGGGAGGGAGCCTGCTACGTAATTTTGATAAGATCAATAAAGTCTTGTTCAATATACTAAAGATGATCATGCGCCTTAGCCCGCTGGGTGCTTTCGGAGGAATGGCGTATACCATTGGCAAATTTGGTTTTTCAACGTTGATTGTATTGGGAAAGCTTTTGCTAACGTTTTATCTGACCAGCCTTTTATTTGTTTTCGTGGTATTGCACCTTATTTGCCGATACTATGGGATAAACTTATGGAAACTCCTTGTTTATGTAAAAGAGGAAATCCTGATCGTCCTAGGTGCCAGCAGCAGTGAGGCCGTATTGCCTTCCGTAATGCAAAAACTTGCTGCTGCCGGTTGCGAAAAGGAGGTCGTTGGGTTGGTGGTCCCCATCGGCTACAGCTTTAACCTGGATGGCACAACGATTTATTTGAGCATGAGCGTGATTTTTCTGGCCCAGGTGTTTGGAATCGATCTCTCGCTTGGGCAGCAGCTCACTGTCATCGGGATTTTGTTGTTAACCAGTAAGGGTGCAGCAGGCGTAACCGGCAGCGGATTCATTGTGCTGGCATCCACGCTTACTGCGTTAAAAGTGATTCCGCTGGAAGGCCTGGCTTTGCTCATCGGTGTCGACCGGTTTATGAGTGAAGGCAGGGCTCTCATCAATTTTATGGGGAATACCATTGCAACGGTTGTAATCGCCAAAAGTGAAAACGAAATCGATCTTGCAAAATATAAAAGCGTTGTCGAAAAGAGAACCGTTTCTCCAACGGACGTTTTATAAACAGTCGGACATCATTCCAGTTTCGTGAAAAGCTTGAACAATATTGACAAAAACAGAAAAAGTTTTGACGGTCAAGGCTGTCAAAATTTGCAAAATTGCGTGGTGATCCAGTCTGAATTCCTGCGATAGAAGAAAATTAATTTCTCTTCTGCTACTTACACCTGGAAAAACCAAAGAGGTGACAAACCGGGGAACGACTTATGTTTTGGTTTGTTTTGGCCCGTTTCAAGAGCTGCGTCAAATGCAAGTAACATCTTTATATGAGAAATCTGGTTTTTTTCATCTTTAATAGCCATTGTAAGTACCACCTAAATCTCGGATAGTTTAGGATTGAAATTTTCTACGAAGATTCAAAACTGTTATCCATGAAGCAAATACGATTTGCCGAGGTGAAAAAGGGGCGACTCAAAAACTGACGAAAATCGAGGGAGTTATGTGGTATGAAAAAGAAAACCCTTTGCTATTACAATTGATTGCAAGTGATTGACTGATTTTGAAACAATTTGCGTGGATCCGGTGGGACTTGAAACTTTGGCTCTCTTGTTATAGGTCGATAGGCTTGCATCAATGACGGAATCAAGTGCTTCGACCTCCGATTCTCGAAGATGCCTATTGACAATGGAGACATTTGGGTCCATAAATGTCCAGGAAACAGGGTCGGTAAAAGTTTATTCAATCTCTTTACTGGGCGATTTGTAGCGAATGAGATAGTAGTGGGTCATTCGTGAGTAAGCAAAGGGCGACGTTTATAAACTATTGACTTCCATATTGGTGGAGTAGGGGGGCAGTTCCCTCTCTCTTCGCCCAACCGAAAGTCAAACGACGTCAAAAGCCTGCAGTTCTAACGGTTTGCAGGCTTTGTTGTTTTCGTTCCTTGTCAAACACCGCCAGCCTGCACTTGCAAGTAGTGAATGTTCCGGGTATGGTTGTTTGGGAAAATTGAATCGTACAATCGTTGAGCCGGATGAATGTTCTGTATGACAAATGAGATTCAGTCATTGACAGTTACACGATGGTGACTTCAATGCCTGTTCCTTTCAGCGTTTCCACCATGTGTTCGGATATGTTGCTGTCGGTGATCACCTGTTCAATGTCTTCCAGTCCGCAAATTCGTCCAAAACCCCGTTTGCCAAACTTGCTGGAATCCGCCAGCACAATAGTCTTCTGCGAAGCAGCGATCATTTTCTTGTTCAACTGGGCCTCCATCATGCTGGTAGTGGTCAGTCCAAACTCTACATCTATGCCATCCACACCCAGGAACAATTTGCTGCAGGAAAAATCTTCCAGCATTTTTTCGGCATAAGTGCCAGTTACGGACGACGATGTTCTCCGGATAATCCCCGGCAATTGAATGACCTCGATTTCAGGGAGGTGCGCCAGTTCCATGGCAACGTTCAGAGCGGCCGTGATCACCGTAAGGTTGCCGATGGGCTGAATATTTTTCGCCAGTGATAAAACCGTGGTGCCGGAAGCGATCAGGATGCAGTCGTTCGGCTCGATCAGTTTTGCGGCTGCAGCACCAATCCCGGATTTTTCACCGGAACGAATCATGGCTTTTTCCTTCACCGGGCGGTCAACCGTGTAGGGGTTGGTAAAGGTGCCGCCGCCGTGGGTGCGAAAAAGCAGTTCTTTGTCTTCCAGTAGTTTCAGGTCCTTTCGAATGGTTACTGAAGAAACGTTCAATTCGCTACAGAGATCGATAACTTTTACACTTCCTTCCTTTTTAAGCTTGCTTAGAATATGCTGGTGCCGGTCGGTAACACTGCTCATGAAGTTTCTTTGCAGGGCAAATTAGCGCGGAGTTTTGGGGATACCAAACCGCTGTGTCTGCCAGCTTCCGGTTTTTCCGTTTTGTTAGAAAATTGTTCTGAAATATTTCGGTTTTAAATTTTGTTTGTTATTATTACTTTCGAATTGTTGCAATTGGCGACAATTAGAAACATTTTGAAACCGTTGTGATGAAAGGTTCAAGCCAAACGATTGTTGACCGTGACATGCAGGTAAAGCGAATTGCCGATCCCTCCATCACCTGGGATCTCCTGGTGATTGGCGGTGGCGCCACGGGGCTGGGCGTGGCCATGGATGCTGTGGCGCGTGGTTACAAAACCTTGCTGGTGGAGCAGGCCGACTTTGCCAAAGGAACGTCCAGCCGCAGCACCAAACTGGTACACGGCGGTGTTCGTTACCTGGCGCAGGGCGATGTGAAACTGGTGCGGGAAGCCAGCATCGAACGGGGCTTGCTGTGCCGGAATGCGCCGCACCTGGTCAAAAACCAAACGTTCATCATCCCGGTTTATCATTACTGGGACCGCCTGAAATACACCCTCGGCCTGAAGATCTACGACTGGATCTCGGGCAAGCTGACACTGGGTTCTTCGGTCTTTATTTCCCGCAAAAAAACCCTGGAGGCCCTGCCAGGTGTTAAAGCAAAAGGATTGCTTGGCGGCGTGATGTACCACGACGGGCAGTTTGATGATTCCCGCCTCGCCATCAACCTGGTACAAAGCATCCTGGAGAACGGTGGCTGTGCCATCAATTACATGAAAGTCACTGGCCTGCAGAAAAACAGCCAGCAAAAAGTGGAAGGGGCGATTTTGGAAGACGGTGAAAAAAAGGTGACCTATGGCGTGAAAGCCAAAGCCGTTATCAATGCCACCGGTGTTTTTGTGGATGGTATTCTGGGAATGGATAATCCGGCCAGCCCGAAAAGTATTTGCGTCAGCCAGGGTGTTCACCTGGTGCTGGAAAAAGCGTTCTTTCCTTCAGAACATGCACTGATGATTCCCGAGACCAGCGATGGCCGGGTCTTGTTTGCTGTGCCCTGGCACGATAAAGTGGTGCTGGGCACCACCGATACACCGGTGGAAGAAGCCTCGCTGGAACCGCAGGCGCTTGAAAAAGAGGTCCGCTTTATTCTGGAAACCGCCTCCGCCTACCTGACCCAAAAGCCTACCCGCAGCGATGTGCTCAGCGTGTTTGCCGGCTTGCGGCCCCTGGCGGCACCCAAACAGGGCGAGCAGAAAACAAAAGAAATTTCCCGCAGCCATAAGATCCTGGTTTCGCCTTCCAACCTCTTTACCATTCTTGGCGGCAAGTGGACCACCTACCGCAAAATGGGAGAGGACATGGTTGACAAAGTGGAAAAGCACCTGCACTGGCAGCACCGGAAAACCACCACCGCTTCCCTGCACATTCACGGCTATACGGAGCAGGTGAATTGGAGCGATCCCTTTTACGTATATGGCAGCGATGCCGCCTTGCTCCGACAGCAGATCAATGGCAGTGCCAACCAGTGGATCAGTGAAAGTTTGAAAATTCATCCCATGCAGGTGAAATGGGCGGTGGAACAGGAAATGGCAAGAAGCGTGGAAGATGTGTTGTCGAGGAGAACAAGAGCCCTGCTGTTGAATGCAAAAGAAAGCATTCGCATCTGCACGGACGTGGCCCGCATCATGGCCGATTGCCTCGGTAAAGATGAGGAGTGGATCAGCGAGCAGGTGGCACAATACACCCATCTTGCCGAACAATATATTTTGAAACAGAATTAATTCAGCGAGAAAGCAAACTGCGGCGTGCTGGGTTGGGCTTCCATCAATCTAAAAGAAGCCAAGGGCTGTTCTTTGAAAGAAAGGGGATAGGCTTATTTCTTATAAGAATGGGCCGGCATTCCCGAAACCTTGCTCTCCGGTTGGCTGAGTGATAAAACTTTCAGAGGCCGCCGTGCTCCTGCCAATATCATTTACATGGTCCTGGGAACAATCGCAGTTTGGTTTACTGGAAGTATCCGCCCGGTCATCCTCTTGCTGATAATGCTGCACTGATTGCCATCGGCTTTCTGATCTCCCGTGCACAGCGGAACCAAGAACCGCGACGAACTGTATGCGCTGCTGGAAGAAGTTGCAGGTTGTTCCCTGGACAGTTAATTCGCAGGAAGGAATCAAGCGATTAAAAGCCATGGGTGTCGATGGAATTATTCCCGATTATCCCGACTTGTTTCAACATGCGAAATAGTTTCTTTTGAATAAATTCCCTCTCAAGCAATCTGCGGCCTTGCCTGCGTTTTGAAATAGGACTGATGAAGAAAAGTTAAGCGCCTACGCTGTAAAAGATAGGCGCTTTCAGAAGGGGAGAGAGGGAATGCTTTTAATCATTCAGCATGCCCGGCATGCTTAATTCTGCCTTATATTCACTTGCTTGAATGGGCGTAGAAGAAAATTAAAAACGATTGCATGACCACTTACATTTTAGCATTCGACCAGGGCACCACCAGCTCACGGGCCATTGTCTTTGATCAAAGCGGCAACAATGTTTCTGTTGCACAAAAAGAATTTACGCAAATCTTTCCGCAGCCCGGCTGGGTGGAGCACGATGCCAACGAGATTTGGTCGTCGCAAATTTCAGTGGCCACGGAAGCGGTGGTGAAAGCTGGTCAGCGGCCTGAAAACATAGCGGCCATCGGCATTACCAACCAGCGGGAAACCACCGTGGTGTGGGACAGGGAAACCGGCAAGCCGCTTTACCACGCCATTGTGTGGCAGGACCGGCGAACGGCGGGCTATTGTGATGAGCTGAAAGAAAAAGGATACGCAGAAACCATCCGGGAAAAAACAGGGCTGATCATTGATGCCTATTTCTCTGCGACCAAGATCAAATGGATCCTTGACAATGTAGAAGGCGCACGGGAAAAAGCCGATGCCGGCAAGCTGGCATTCGGAACCGTCGACTCGTGGCTGGTGTGGAACTTAACGGGTGGCGCCGTGCACATCACCGATGTCACCAATGCTTCGCGAACGATGTTGTTCAATATTCATTCGCTGGAGTGGGATAAAGAACTGCTGCAGTTGTTTGCTGTTCCGGAAAGTATGCTGCCGCAGGTGAAATCGTCCAGTGAAGTCTACGGCCAAACCAGTGGGCAGCTTTTTGCCTCCCGTATTCCAATAGCCGGTATTGCAGGCGACCAGCAGGCAGCTTTGTTCGGGCAAATGTGCCGGCAACCGGGCATGGTGAAAAATACCTACGGTACCGGGTGTTTTATGCTGATGAACATTGGCGACAAGCCTATGCTTTCGAAAAATAAACTGGTAACGACGGTTGCCTGGAAGATTGGCAACGACGTAACCTATGCACTGGAAGGAAGCATTTTTATCGGTGGCGCCGTGGTGCAGTGGCTGCGGGATGGTTTGGGAATCATTGATACTTCGGCCGGCGTAGAAAAGCTGGCGGCTGAAGTTGAAGACAATGGCGGTGTGTTTCTGGTGCCGGCATTTGCCGGGTTGGGTGCACCGCACTGGAACCAACACGCAAGAGGGACAGTGGTGGGAATGACCCGCGGAACAACCGCTGCGCATCTTGCCCGTGCTGCGCTGGAAAGCATCGCGTTTCAAACCATGGAAGTGTTGAAAGCGATGGAAGCCGATTCCGGCTCTGAAATCAGGGAACTGCGAGTGGATGGAGGTGCCACGGTGGATAACCTGCTCATGCAGATCCAGGCTGATATTTTACAGGCCAAAGTGGTGCGTCCTGAAATTACAGAAACCACGGCAATGGGGGCTGCTTACCTGGCCGGGCTGGCCGTTGGCTTTTGGAAAAACATTGAAGAAATTGAACAGCAGTGGAAAGTGAACCAGTCGTTTCATCCCGCCAAAATCAATACAGAAGACCTGATCGCCGGGTGGAATAGAGCGGTAAAAGCTGCTAAACTGTGGGCAGAACTCTAAGCATTCTTCAGAAAAAATAAACCAAAACGTATGAGTGAATTTTCGGCTGAACTTATCGGCACTATGTTCCTGATTCTCCTGGGTACAGGCGTCGTTGCCAATACAATTTTAAAAGGCACCAAGGGTTTCAATGGCGGCTGGATGGTCATCACCACCGGCTGGGCGCTGGCGGTGTTTGTCGGCGTGGTGATTGCCGGTCCCTTCAGCGGGGCGCATTTGAATCCGGCGGTTACTCTGGCCCTGGCAATTGCCGGCAAATTTGCCTGGAGCAAAGTGGGATATTATATCCTGGCGCAGGTGATCGGCTCTGTATTGGGCGCCTTTATCATGTGGATTGTGTATCGTGACCACTTTAACAGTACCGCCGATCCCGACACACAGTTGGCGGTTTTCAGCACCGGTCCAGCGATCAAAAATGCGGTGTTCAATTTGCTAAGCGAGATCGTTGGAACCTTCGTGTTGATCTTCGTGATTTTTTATTTCACCAATCCAGAAATGGGAGACCAGAAAACACCGATCGGGCTGGGTTCGTTGGGTGCCTTGCCGGTTGCGTTTCTGGTGTGGGCCATTGGGCTTTCCCTGGGCGGAACAACGGGTTATGCCATCAACCCGGCCCGCGATTTTGGTCCACGCATTGCACATGCCTTGCTGCCGATGAAAGACAAAGGACACAGCGACTGGAAATACGCCTGGGTGCCGGTTGTCGGTCCTTTCATTGGCGCTGCCCTTGCCGCCGTACTTTATCTGGTGTTAAAGGGCTAACGGTTTCTAAAACCCGGAATCTCCTTTCAAACCTTCCTTGCTGTAAGGGCAGGATCAGGCTATCGATT
The DNA here is from genome assembly GCF_003628535.1 of Flavisolibacter nicotianae. Lineage (GTDB taxonomy): Bacteria > Bacteroidota > Bacteroidia > Chitinophagales > Chitinophagaceae > Flavisolibacter > Flavisolibacter nicotianae. The sequence continues at coordinate 61,055 of NZ_RBCI01000018.1, read as the reverse complement.
CCCCGGAGATCGATAGCCTGATCCCGTTTTATAGGTTACGATAGGTGGAACTTGATGGCCTGCAAAAGACAATTATCGAACACGCCTTGAAAACGGTCGTAGAGGCAGATGCAATAATTTACGTTTTCTGACAAAACATGATTATGTCTTCTAACAAAGTGCTCAATACCTGCTCTGTTGTCTCCACCTGGCCGTATTGACCGTTGAATATATCCGTTAAGCCAAAAGGCCAAACGCACAAAAAGACCAATGTAAGGGCGGTTTACGAGAGCATAGTTAAGTATCGCACCATTATGACAGGTGAATGTCCGGTTATATGCCGAATGGCGGACCCGAAACGTTGTCAATCGTCAAAACCTCACCGGTGAGACCAACCACATAGGCATTGACTGCCACAGCGACGTGCCTTCCTTATAGCTACCCTGGTTGAATGGACCACGCCTGCCAGTGGACCGGGGTTATTTTTCATAAAACTTGAGAAAAACGTTCATTTATGTAGTGCGACAGATCGGTGGCCGAATTGCCCGATTTGCCAATGGTACTAAAAGGGTAGGGGAAAGAGTTGACGAATTTATTCGACCTTTCGCTGAGCTGATAGGTGAAAGGCATCCGGCTATATCCGTAGGCCAAAAATCGCACGATGAACTTACCCTGATTTGCATTTAAGAACACAACGATTTCCGGCATGGTGATGCAACGGTGCGTATTGTAAAATTTTTGCCTGCATTTTTTTTCAGTAAAAACCAAAAGCTCAACGCCTTATCAACATCGTTTACAGGCATTGTTACTTTCAGTACCTTCGTTGGCGGAAAATAAATTGTTTTAGTTCCGAGATACAGGTAGCTTTAATACACAGTTAGATAGTTTTTTTCAAAGACGACCTACTTATCCACCTCCTTGAATCCACGACACGACATCCCTTACACCAGATCGTTTTACCAGCGGTTTCTTTTCATTTATCATTTCGTTATGCGAAAGAAAATCAGGATAGTAACCTGGTATGGTAGTACTTGTTGATGCAGATGCATAAAGGCACCTGTTTATTCTGTCCCACCTTGTGATGATCTCTCGGCTCCGCCTTACGATGACTGTTCATCTTTTAAAAAGAAAAGCATGTACAGGAAACTCTCCAGACACGCATTGGTCTGCGGCCTTCTCCTATCATCTGGCTGCCTTTATGCCCAGTCACCAGGCGGTGTAGGTCGGCAGTCCCTTTGGCTGAAAGGAAACTTTTCCTCCGATGCGGCGCAAACGCGGACCCTGAACTTCAATCCGGCGACAAATATGGACGGGATTAACACTACTATCAACCTGCCCGGCGATAGCAAAGACCTAAGAAGGGCCACCATTTTTACGGTGTACCAGAGCCCTGCGCCGGACCAGGACCGACCGGTGTGGCAGATAAACGGAGGCTTCGGGGATCTGTTACTTTCTACACGGCAGCTGTCCAGCAAGAGCGGGAAGACGAACATGGTTTTTGGAAAAACAGCAGCCGCTTCTTCCAAAGCAAAAAAAGGCGAAGCCGTCATTTCTACGTATTTACGAAGGCATGGTTCAGAGCCTGCGTCTGAAAACACAGGAAATAAAAATACTGTTATCCAGTTCGGCAAACAGGGATCTTCTCCGCAACCGGATCCTGTCCCTTCCTTAACTGCTGAATTGATCGTGTATGAAACGATTTTGAAAGAGAAAGAGATCGCGAGGGTAGAATCCTATTTGGCCGTTAAGTATGGCATCACACTGGAAAAAAATTATCTCAATAGCCTGGGCGAAATTATCTGGAACAGGGAACAGGAAAAACTTTATTCGAACAATATTGCCGGCATTGGACGGGACGACCACGCAACGCTTTATCAAAAACAGGGCACCAGTTGCACCACAACGGATGGCCTGACCATTGGCATTGATAATATTGCCCCTTCCAATGGCGCCAACACAGGCCGGCTTAACGACAGGGATTATTTGCTCTGGGGCGACAATGCCCGGCCTTTTACACTGTCCCTGAACGCGGACCGGGGAATCGGTGATGTCCTGCTTTCTGAAAAGAAATGGTTGATGAAAAGTTCAGGAAAAACAGCCGGCGCCATCTCCACTGAATTGCAAATCGATACCAGGTCATTCCTGCCTGCATGGTATCCGAAAGAGAATTTTTATTTAGTTATTGATCGTACAGGGTCCGGTGATTTTGTCAGGGAAAATTGTACCTACATTTCGCCGGACAATATTTCTTCCGAAGGAGTTGCCCGCTTCAGCAATGTGCATTGGAATAAAGATGGCATTGGAAAAAGCGTGTTCAGTTTTGGTCTGAAGACGACGCTGTCGGCTGGTAATCCTGCAAACGCGGACGCTGCCAATCTTTTCAACTTTCATGTATATCCAAATCCCGTCAGAGACGGTCATTATACGATTGCTGTTGCACTAAACAAACCAACCGACATAACCGTCCAGGTTTACGACGCTGCTCTTCACCTGATAGATACCAAAAAAGCGACAGGCCAGGCGTTTTACCTACTGCCCGGAAAGATCAATGCAGCCGCAGGCGCATATATCGTCAGGGTGTTTACGCCAGGTAAAGAATTCTCCCAGATCATTATCCGGCAATAGAATCATTTTGTAATGGCCTGTTCCAGGCCCCTCAAATCATGCATGATGAAATATTTTCCGCTTCGCCTGCCTGCATTTCTTGTTGTTTCTTTATGCGCATCAGGCTTTGCAGATGCACCGGCCCCACATTCTTTTTTTGATGATCCCCGGCAATCTGTCAACACAGGTTTTTATCCGGCGGATTTAACGAGAGGCCTTGCCGGTTTTGCAAACGGACCGACCGTACGGCGTCCCGGTGATAACGATTCTAGGGAAACAGTCGCCTCCGTTTCCGCAAATTCGAAATACGCATTCATGGCCAATGTGCCTGGAACATTCAACCACACTACGAACCGGGATAATCGCAAAGACCTTGTCCGCGAAAGGGAAACTGTCAAATCAAACGCAGATAGGAACGAAAGACCTGTCCGTGTCAATGGAGGTGCATTTGCTGGTAAAGCGAATAAACAAAGTCTAACTGCTAATTCCTTGGATGCACCCGTTGCTGACGGATTCATGCAGGGGACTGCTATCACAAAAGGCCTTTCGTTTAAACCGGAAACTTCTACCGGTTTTATTTATACCGGTCCGGATATCGAACGACCCAAGGCAGCAAAGTGGGTCGGTGCCAAATCCGCTGAGATCAGCCTGGCAGGTGCAATGCTTCATATCCCTGAAGGCGCCATGCCAACACCGCGTGTTGTTTCGATTTCTGCGCTTCGGAATGTAGATATCCCGGCACTCAACCAGGGCATGGTCAATGTAACAAAGGGGTATCGTGGTTTTCGTTTTTTACCTCACGGCAACCGGTTTGCCAAGGCTGTTTTGCTTGGCATGGCGTACGATGAAACCAAGATACCGAAGGGATATACGGCGAATGATGTGGTTACTTTTTACTTTGATACGAAAGCGAATCAGTGGTTACCGCTTCGCAGGGATTCGGTAGATGTCGTCAACAAAAAAATTATTTCTACAACAACGCATTTTACCGACATGATTAACGCGGTTCTCGAAGTTCCCGAGTCGCCGGAAACCGAAGCCTATACACCAAACGCGATGTCCGGCATTGCAATGGCTGGGTCCACCTCAGAAATTGTACTCATTGCGCCACCCACGGCAAACCAAACCGGAAGTGCAGCGCTGGCATACCCGATTAAATTGCCTGCCGGCAGAAATGGGATGGAGCCACAATTGGCCATTCAATACAACAGTGAGGGTGAAAATAATTGGCTGGGCCTTGGCTGGGACCTGGCTACACCGGCTGTATCTATCGAAACCCGCTGGGGCGTACCGAGGTATAACCCAACTTTGGAAACGGAAACCTATATCGCCGACGGCGAGCAGCTGAATCCTGTGGCTCACCGCTCGGACCCGGTTGTCCGAACAGGTGATAAACAATTTCATACCAGGGTAGAGAAAGACTTTCAAAAGATTATCAGGCATGGCGATAATCCCAAAAACTATTGGTGGGAGGTAACAGAAAAAAACGGAACCCGCCGGTTTTTTGGAGGCAATCCCGGTAACGGTATTGATGCAACAGCCATCCTGACCGACGCAAGCGGCAATATCGCTTATTGGGCGTTAACCGAAGCAAGAGACCTTAATGAGAATTTCATCCGGTACCGGTATAGTAAAGTGCTGGATGCCGGAACTGCAGGAGGAAGCCCTGGATCTAACCTTTACCTGGCTTCTATCAGCTACACCGGCAACGGAAACACGGAAGGTAAATACAGCGTTGTTTTTACCCGCGACCGGGAATTGGGGGAAGAAAAAAGGAAAGATGTAACCATCAGTGCAAAGCTAGGATTCAAGCAGGTCACCGCAGATAGACTCAGGAAAATTGCAGTTCAGTTCAACGGACAGAACATACGGTCTTATGAACTGAATTATGCGGAGGGTGCCTTTTACAAGACACTCTTGCAAAACATCAGGGAGTTTGACGCTGCCGGTGCACTGTTTACCACGCATTCTCTCGAGTATTACAATGATATCCAGGGAGCGGGTGGTGTTTACCAGCCGCTATCCGGACCAGAAGAATGGAACCCGCAGGACGACCAGGTGAAGGGTTCGTTTTTAAATCCGATACCGGCTTTTAATGACAATGCTTCCGCACTTGGCGGAAACAAGTCCATTGGCGGCGGTTTTGGTGTGGCCGTTACCATCGGTCCCGACGATGACGACCTGGCACTCAAAACAAATACCGCAGGTGTCACATTTGGATTCAACTTTTCCACCAACGAAGGCATGCTGGCGCTGGTTGACATTAATGGAGACGGCCTGGTTGATAAGGTGTATAAAAAAGGCGGACAATTATTTTACCGGGCAAATCAATCGGCGAAGGATAACAATGTTGCTTTCGGGCCGATCCAAAACATAACCGGGATTGACAATTTTAACCGCGGTGAAAGCTTTGCCGTCAGCGTTGGACTGGAGTCCAATTTTGTGGTTTATGCGGGCTTTGACTATACCCATACGGAAGACATAACCTCTGTTTATCTGTCCGACGTAAATGGCGACCAATTGGTGGATATCGTGAAGGACGGTACGGTGTATTTCAACCATATTGACAACAATGGAAACCCGGTCTTTACCACGTCAAGCGGCGATACGCCAAGCCCTCTCAAGGCAGCTTCCGCAATTGATGCGGCCCTGGTGGAAAACGATCCGCAGGCATTGGAAAAAGCCATTGACGACAACCCCTTACACGATGTGGTAAAAGTTTGGGTGGCACCCTTTGATGGAACCGTAAGCATTGCCGCACCGGTATCGCTTGTCCGGGACAACAGCCCCGAGGCCCAGTCGTACACAGCCGCCGACGGTGTACGGGTAGCCATCCAGCACAAATCGGTCGAGCTTTGGTCAGCCGATATTGCTGCAAACGATTTTACTCCTAAAACACCGGTCGGCGTGGATGCTCTTTCCGTGCAAAAAGGAGACAGGCTCTATTTTCGGGTGCAGTCGAAATTTAACGGCGCTTATGACCAGGTGCTGTGGACTCCGCAGATCACATACACCAACCAATCGCCTGGCCTCAATGATGCCAACGCCTTACCGCTCTACCAGTTTACGTCCGATAAAGACTTTTTAGTGTCTGCCGTTTTTTCAACAGGCGCAAGCATTGGGGGAACCATTCATATCCAGGGCGATTTTATCAAACCGGTAACCTCCGACGATGTCACTGTACAGGTATTGAAGAAGTCAGGTGCCGTATTCACCACCCTTTTGCAGGAGACTTACTCCTGGGACCAGGTCGTCACACGTCCCGTGTCCATAGACGAAAATGTGCTGAAAGGAGATGACCTGTTCTTCCGGGTTTCATCCAAAACGAACATTGACTGGACGGCCTTGCAATGGAATCCATTTGTCTATTATACCGCTTCAACCGATCCGAGAATACCCCGCGTCATCGACGACAACGGCAAGGCTTTAATTCATTTCTCTCCAACCGTAGATTTCCAGGCGTTCACCCGGACCCTTCAGCCCAGCCTTCCCTGGATGGCACCTGCCAGCAAAACGTTTAGCATCCAGGCAAAACCGGTCCTTACTACCAATGTTGAAAACGGGGAGATTGTTTTTTCCGTAAAAAAAGAAAAGCAGTTAGTGGCGAAACAGGTTATACCTGTTACGTCGGGTGTTTTAGGGGCCTCTCCAATTTTGAATCTTGTGTTCAACAGCGGGGACAAGGTCTTTTTCGAGTACCACACGACAAATACCAAATTAGCCAGTGCGTTTGTATCGGCCGATGTCCAGACAGATGCAGGACAGAACGACCCGAAAACCGTACAGGGTGGTTTGCATACAATGGATGAATCGTTTCTATTCGGGCCCATGTACCGCCATTGGGGGCAATTTGCCTACAACGGAAACAGGACCCGTGCAAATCAACCCATCATCGAAAGCGACCTCGTACTGGATCCAACATTTACCACGCCAAAACCTCCCATTGATTTAAGTACCGCTAAAAGCGCCGACGAAATGCAGCAGATGTACGCCGCTGCAGGTGGAAACCAACCCAAAGAAGACAAATTCATTTATCTGGTGCCCAACAACGAATCAAAAACATGGATCGGTTTCGACAACATGACCTATGTAAACAAGAACACCATCAGTTCATCCCGAATGGGAAAGGATGATCTATTGCCGGTAAACCCGATCGTTCATCCGGATCCCGGATCAGGATCAGGTGCAGTGGGTATAAAAAGGGTTTCAAAAACGGATAATGTTTCTTTTGGTATTGGCATTGGCCCGGATCAGAATCTGGGCGGGAGCCTGAGCACGGGGACCACCAAATTCGTGTATGATTATACCGATATGAACGGCGACGGATACCCGGATATCTTATCAAACAGTAAAATTCAATACACCCTTCCGAATGGTGGCCTTGAAGCCACTGCCAATCCCTATTCTTTTGGGGATCCTTCCCTGTCGAGTCATTTTTCAGCCGGGTTTTCTCTTGGAGGCAAACTTCCCAACTCCAGCGCTCCGAATGCTTCATCCACACCCAAAGGTGCAAAAGCGCAAAGGGCGGAGTCTCAATCCGCCGTTTCGCCTGGCATCAGTGTGCAGTTTAATGTGAATACAGACAATATGGCTTTTGCCTTTATGGACATCAACGGCGATGGCCTGCCGGACAGGGTTTATACCGATGGACAGGTAGAACTCAACCTCGGTTATTCATTTCTCCCGAAAGAACAATGGGGCTATACAGGGCTAAGTGATGGAACGGCTATCAGTTACGGCGGTGGCCTCAGCATCAATATCGAAGATTACAGTATTGCTGCTGGCGTATCGCTTTCACGAACGGAAAATGAAACCAAAAGAACCCTTCAGGACTTGAATGGTGATGGGCTTCTTGATTACATCGCAGGCGTTTCGCCGCTGATGGTGCGCATCAATACCGGAACTGGCTTTGGACCACCGATTCCATGGACAGGTGCCGATGGGGTCAATAAAGGCGTTGCAACTGGCGAAGCCATTGATGTGGCTTTTACAATCGGGATTTCAATCCTCCCCATACTTCCTGTGGTGAAATTATGTATCAACCCTTCAATTAACATTGGGCAGGGAGCTGACCGAACGAAGATTCAATTTGCCGATATCGATGGCGATGGTTTTCCTGATTTTCTCCAGTCGGATGTAGACAGTAAGCTCACCGTTTCCCGCTCTACAATGAAACGAACCAACAAACTTAAAAAAGTGAGCCGTCCACTCGGCGGAAGTTTTACGCTGGACTATAAACGGGTTGGCAATACTTACGATTTGCCCAATACTGTCTGGACCCTATCCAGTGTAGATGTTTTCGATGGCGTTCCCGGTGATGGCACAGACCGGACGAACAGTACGTTTGAGTACCAAAACGGTCGCTACGATCGCAACGAAAGGGAATTTTATGGCTTTGGACACGTAATCACCAGGCACCGCGATACGGAAAAAGGTGATGCCGTTTACCGGGTAGTGAAAGCGGAATACCTCAACGACAATTTTTATGAAAAGGGCTTGGTGAAGGCAGAAGTTTTAGAAGATGCCGCGGGCAATAAATTCACGGAAAAGAAATATTCGTATGAATTAAAGGACATAAACACCGGTGCCACGCTGCCGAACACCATCAGGCAAAGTGATGATGGCGCAGCCTTTCCTGCACTTGTGGCAACAGAGCAATTGTTTTACGAAGGACAGGCTGTTGCCGGGAAAACCACCAGCACGACCTTTACTTATGATGTGCTGGGCAATCTGAAAGGATCGATTGATTTTGGTGATCCCGGACCGGAGGATGACCTTTCAACTGCAATCAGTTACCATTCGGTTCCCGGCAGGTATATCATGAATATTCCCAGCTCCGTTACCATATCGGGAGGCGGGCAGGTCTACCGCCAGCGGGCATCGACGATAGACAACAACACCGGGAACCTTACCGAAATGAAGCTTTTCCTGCAATCCGGGGACGTGGCTAAATTCAACATGTCTTATGACGCATTGGGAAATCTCACCAGTTTTACCCGGCCACAAAATGCTGCCGGGCAGCGCCTCAATTATGCCTACCAATACGATACGGAAGTACAGACCTATATCACGAAAACGACAGATTCTTATGGGTACGCTTCCGGCGCAAGTTACGACGTCCGCTTTGGCAAACTACTGTCTGCCACTGACCTGAACGGCCAGCAAACCCAGTATACCCTCGACAACGCCGGCCGCATTTCGACCATCAGGGGACCGTTGGAGATTGCAGCAAACCAGCCGTTTACCATGTCGTTTGAATACCATCCGGAAGCAGTTGTGCCGTGGGCGCTGACAAAACATTTCGACCCTGCGCATCCTGATAATTTTATCGAAACCGCATCATTCAGTGACGGGTTGGGACGCGACGTACCGACCAAAAAAGACTTTGCCCTGTTCGTCGGCCCGCAAATGGCTGACCAGGAAGTTATGCTGGTCTCCGGCGCTAACACGTTTGATGCATTTGGCAGAACGGTAACGCAATACTATCCGATTACGGAACCGAAAGGAACCACTGGGGTGCAAAACCCCAACACGGACGACATTGCGCCGGCACAAATGACGTACGATGTAATGGACAGGCTACTGACAACCTCATTGCCCGATCAGGCAGTGGAAAAGATGGAATACGGTTTCGGGACCGATCGCAACGGAGTCACCCAATTCAAAACAAGGTCTGTTGACGCCAACGGAATCAGCACCGAACGCTTCTTTAATGTGAGAGGGCTGTTAACAGCCACGAAGCAGCAATACCGGCAGGGCAGCGATGTATGGACAAGCTACAGCTATAACCCGGTAAACGAGTTGACAAAAGTGACTGATGACCAGGGCAACCCGATCACGATGGTGTACGACCAGTTTGGAAGAAAAACCGGCGATTTGCACCCCGATGCCGGGACGACAAATTATACCTATGACCTTGCGGGAAATTTGATTAATAAAACAACAGCCAACTTACAAAGTGGTGGAACAGGAATTAAATATACCTACGACCAGGAGCGGCTGGTAAAAATCGCCTATCCCCAAAATCCGCAAAACAACGTTACCATCACCTATGGTGCCGCGGGTGAGGCATTTTTCAGGGCAGGAAGGATCAAGAAACAGCAGGATGCCTCCGGGACACAGGAGTTCTTCTACAACCCGCTTGGCGCAATGGTGAAAGACGTCCGGGTGATCACTGTACCGGATGCGCTTTCGCAAACCTTCACAACGGAATGGACCTATGATACCTGGAACCGGTTGACCGATATGATTTATCCTGATGGGGAAACACTGACCTACCATTACAATCTCGGGGGCATGCTCCAGAATATGTCCGGCGTCAAAGGTGGAACCACGTACAACTACCTGCCACAACTCGGTTATGACAAATTCGAGAAGAAGGTTTACATGCGCTATGGTAATGGCACGGAAATGACCTACGCGTTTGAGCCTGAACGCAGGCGCCTTGCTCAGATTACAGCCAGGACGGCCGGGGGGCGTTTCATGATGAACAATACCTATTCGTATGACAAGGAAAATAATCTTCTGAATATTGTAAACAATGCCCCTGTTCCGCCGAATAACCTGATGGGTGGAAAATCCGCTTATCAATTTACCTATGATGATTTATACAGGTTGACCAACACGAGCGGGAATTTTACAACAAGCAGCCACGTAAACCGTTTCACACAGGTGATGACCTACAACAGCGTTTCCGGCATCACCAGCAAGAACCAGGTTCATGAAAGAAAGGGCACTGCTGACCTGGGTTGGGTCTTGCAAAACCAGACGTCTTATCGTTACGATTACAATTATAATGCAGGCAATACACCGCATGCACCCATCCATATTGGAGCCGAGGCATTCACCTACGACGCAAACGGTAATCAATCAAGCATGCAGCACGATGTGAGTGCCCAGAACAGGCAAATCGAATGGGATGAAGAAAACAGGATAACAACAGTTTCTGATAATGGTGACTTATTCAGGTATACGTATGATGCTTCAGGAATAAGAGTATTAAAAAGCAATGGAAACGGCCAAACGGTAGCCATCAATGGAACACAGGTTGCGAAAACCAGCGGATTGGGCAATTATACCATTTACGTGAATCCATATGAGGTGGTACGCAGTGGAGGCTTTACCAAGCATATTTACATAGAAGGCCAGCGAATTGTCAGCAAACTGGGAGTAAGCGATCCGAAAAAACAGGAAACCTTCCAGTTTTATTATCATCCCGACAACATTGGGAATTCGGCCTTTATCACCGACGCGGCAGGCGAAGTGTACCAGCACCTGGAATACTTCCCCTTTGGCGAAACCTTTATTGACGAACATAGCAACCAGTGGAGAACGCCTTACTTGTACAATGGGAAGGAATTGGATGACGAAACGGGATTGTATTATTATGGCACCCGGTATTATGATCCAAGAACAAGTGTCTGGGAGAATGTAGATCCGGCCTGGAAGAAACCCGATCAAATCAACAAATCGCCGTATGCCTATGTGGGAAATAATCCTGTTACCTATATCGATCCATTTGGGAATGACAGGTTCTACGATGAAGACGGCGGATTCCGCGGCGAATACGGTGAAGGAAATAATATACGAATAGCCAATTGGATTTCGATTACCAACGGAAATAAGATCAGAAATAAAGGTGGAGGCGACGAAGCCTATTATGCCGCCTTATCGGAAGGCAGCCGGCTGGGTTTTAACAGCGCAGATGAGGCAGCAATCAACTGGGGTCACACCTATAACCCACAGTCCATTGCGCAGGGGCTGGAGTATGGCTCGTCAATTTACCGATACAAAACAGCCCAGGGCGATGAATTTTATGCTTATTCCCTGCCAAATAAGGGAGAAAAAGCGGGTGTATTCCTCTCTGAACTGGAAATAGAAGGTAAGCCGATCAGCCTGGTCGCCGACATTCATTCACACGGAAATTTTCTTGTGGGTTATTGGAGTAATATTCATTCTTCTACCGATAAAAAGAACAATTTTGAGAAGCAGGTTCCCGGTTACGTGGCAACGCCGAGCGGTAAGTTGCGGAAATACATTCCGAACCAAAAGCACTGGTGGAGTGGTAAAGTCAAGGTTGTAACGAAAGCATTACCCTTTGACCGACATTATAGGCTGTTAAAATAATAATGGGCAACCAGGAAGGTTCTAAAATATTCGACCAGGAAGAAAAGCCATCCGGGAGGGTCACCGCATCTGAAGATTGCAGTATTTATGGCGCTGTTCCAGAGCTGGAACCAAAACGATTTTCAAGACCCGGTGCCCATCACCCGGCCGGGCTATATAAAGAGTAGCGACCTCAAAATTGGTGTCGCTTTATTTTCCAACTCAGGCAATTGGCATTCCTGCTAATCATAGTTGGTGAGATTGTAAAAAAAACATGCAATCAAGGCCGTCCACCCTGTTTGATGCGAGGCGCCCAAACCCTTGCCGCTGTCGCCGTGAAAGTATTCGTGAAAAAGGAGATAGTCGTTAAAGAGCCCATCCTTTTGCATTTTTTCAACATGGCCAAATACCGGGCGAAGGCCTTCTTTATTTCGCAAAAAAATACTCATCACCCGGCGGCTCAGCTCATCGGCTACTTCGTTTAACGTCATGTAGCAGCCCGACCCGGTGGGACATTCCACTTTGAACTCATCGCCGTAATAGGTATAATAGCGCCGCAGGCTTTCATTTACTAGCCAGTTCATTGGCATCCACACCGATCCCCGCCAGTTGCTGTTGCCGCCGAATATATTTGTGTCGCTTTCGCCCGGCGTGTAACTGACGGTGTAGGCTTGTCCGTCTTCATTGAATTGATAGGGATATTGCTGGTGAAATTTGGAAAGGGAGCGAATGCCGTAGTCACTCAAAAATTCGTTTTCGTCCAGTAAGCGTTTCAAGGTCATTTTCATGCGAAAGCCCCGCATCAGGCTGAAGAGATGAACACCGTTTTTGTTAACAATATCCCAGTGCGAAACAAGATTGGCCAGGTCGGGCCGGTTTTCTGCAAATAGTTTCCGGCGCCGTTCAAACAACTCGTCTTGTTTCATCTCACTATCTGCAACGGTTTCGACCACAAAAAGCGGGATCAATCCCACCAGGCTTCTGACTTTTAACGGTACAGACTTGTTACCGGGGAGGAGCAACTGGTCGTAATAAAAATTGTCCTCGTCATCCCATAAATTTCCTTCTACACCATTCATTGCTCCGGCGATGTACAGGAAGTGTTCAAAATACTTCGACGTCATTTCCGCATAGGCAGGATTGTACCGAAAAAGTTCATGGGCAATGTGCAGCAGGTTCAGTGCATACATGGCCATCCAACCGGTAGCATCGGATTGCTGCAGGTAGCCGCCACCGGGCAACACGGCATTGCGGTCAATCACGCCTATGTTATCCAACCCAAGAAAACCAGCTTCAAAAATGTTGTCGCCTTTTGCATCCCTGCGGTTTACCCACCAGTTGAAATTGAGCATGAGTTTGTGGAAGATTTTTTCCAGAAACAGCACGTCGCCTCTGCCCCCGTTGGCCTGCTTTTCGGCTTTGTAAATTTCCCAGGTGGCCATCGCATGAATCGGTGGATTGCAATCGCTGAAGCTCCATTCATAGGCCGGGAGTTGGCCGTTGGGGTGCATGTACCATTCGTTGACCAAATTGAGTAATTGCGTTTTGGCAAATTCCGTGTCCACCATCGCTAGCGCATAACAGTGAAAGGCCATGTCCCAGCTAGCAAACCAGGGAAACTCCCATTTGTCGGGCACCGAAAGAATTTCTTTGCTGTGCAGGTGGTCCCATTCGGCATTTCTTGCACGCAGGCGTTGTGATGGCGGCGGCGGTTGTCCAGGATCGCCCCTGAGCCACTGGTGCACATCGTAGTCGTAAAATTGTTTGTTCCACAACAGGCCCGCCAATGCCTGCCGTTTGATGTTGCGGACATCCGGGTCTTTTTCCTCCCTGAAAACGTTCGCATAAAAAACATCCGCTTCTTTTATTCTTTGCTGAAAGGTTTCGTCAAAATTTGTAAAGTCATATTTCATGTCCTGCGAAAGGGAAAGACGAACAACAACCGGCTCACCGGCAGGAATGGTCAGGTGATAATCGAAAGCGGCTTTTGTACCTGTTTGTGCCGGATTAATGGTCGAGCTGCCGAAAACAAGGAAGTCGTTGATGCCGTCTTTATAAAAATTAGTGTTCCCTCTGTCGCCATATAACCTTTCGGTGTTTGTTTCATTGTTGCAGAAAAGGGCTTCGGGCATGCCTTCGCCCTGCAGGTAAAATTGGCCCAGTGCTTGGTGATAAACGGCAATATTTCCCGGTGAAACCGAACGCAACTGCGGCCTGTAATCATCATAGCCCCAGGCCCAGGTATTTCGAAACCACAGCGTGGGCAATACGTGCAGTGATGCCGCTTCCCTGCCCCGGTTGTACACGGTTATTTTTATCAGAATCGCCTGCTCACGCTCTTTTGCGTATTCAACAAAAACATCAAAATAGTTATCATCGTTAAAGATGCCTGTATCAAGGATTTCAAATTCGGGCTCTTGCTTGGTTCGCCTCCTGTTTTCTTCCACCAGAATGGTGTAGGGAAATTCCTGCTGCGGGTATTTATACAGCATCTTCATGTACGAATGCGTAGGCGTATTGTCCAGGTAATAATAGAGTTCCTTTACATCCTCGCCATGATTGCCTTCTGTATTCGTTAGACCAAAATAGCGTTCTTTCAGAATGGGATCTTTCTTATTCCAGAGCGCGGGGGCAAAACAAAGCAACTGCTCTTCATTACAAATACCTGCGATGCCTTCTTCGCCCCAACGGAAGGCGTAGCTCCTGGCTATATCATGTGTTGTGTATTGCCAGGCAGCACCGTTTGCACTGTAATCCTCCCGCACCGTTCCCCACTGCCGGTCGCTGACATATGGTCCCCAAATTTTCCAGGTTCCTTTGTCGATTCTTTGCTGCTCGCTTGTCATTTGTGAAAAGTTTCCCGGTGATGAAAACAGGTTTCACAAAAGGGTGGATGATACGTAATGAATGAATTGAAATACTAAAACAGTTTGCTGATACCGGCAGAGTGTGCCCCTTGCCAATCAGTTGTTATAACGTTTTGTCAAAGCCTGCTTCAGGCCAAAGTACCTGTATCTTCTGTGTGATACTCTTTGAAATTAGCTCCGGAAAATTAATCGTTCTGTCAGTCAAGAGGTGCAGGGCAGGGTTAAAGTTGTTTTTTCAGAAGGAACGGTCGAAGCTTTTCTTCATTGCTGTCTTTAGCCCTGGTGAAATAAGAACGCCGTTTGATTTCGTGGTCACATTTTTTAATCCCTGACATCAAAGTTACACGGAAGAGCAGTTAAATTTAAGATACCCTTTATGGGCTACTCAGCATGCTGACCCAAATCATTGCTGCTGGCTGCTTTTTAAACTACCTTCATCAGCAGCTTCATAGATCGCCGAGATCATAAAGATTTTCTACCGCACCCCGGGACCTTAGCTGCACCCTCCGTTGCCCAAAAAGGAGGAATAAATCATGAAATACAAACACATTGTTGTTGCTCACTACGGCGGCCCCGATGAACTTCGGGTTATAGAAGAAGAATGCTCTGAGCCAAAGAGGGGAGAAGTGCGGGTAAGAGTGCTGGCCGCAGGCGTCTCCCTGCCCGATGTCATGATGCGGGAAGGCATCCACCCCGAAACACCCCGGCTGCCCTTCACGCCGGGATGGGACCTGGTGGGTGTGGTTGATAAACGTGGTGCAGGTGTTGAAGGCCTTGAGCAGGGTCAGATGGTGGCTGCGCTGCCGATCTTTGGAGCCTACACCGAGTTCGTTTGCCTTCCGCAAAATCGGTTGGTTCCCGTACCGCCCGGCCTGGATCCTGCCGAAGCGGTCAGCCTCGTGCTGAACTACATCACGGCCTACCAGATGCTGCACCGATCTGCAAAAGTAAAAGCCGGTCAACGTGTGCTGATCCACGGCGCAGCAGGCGGTGTGGGCACTGCACTCCTGCAGCTTGGCCGTCTTGCCGGGCTTGAAATGTACGGAACCTGTTCCTTACACGATGCGCCGGCCGTTTCTGCCTTTGGTGCCGTGCCCATTGATTTTGAACACCAGGATTTTGTAAAAGAAATTCATCGCCTGACGGGTGATGGCGTGGACGCTGTCTTTGAAAGCATTGGTGGTCGGCACATCTGGCAGTCACGCAAAGCGCTGCGTCGCGGCGGAAAAGTCGTTGCCTTTGGGCTTACCGGCTCACTTCGTGGTGGACGGTCGACGGGAGGTGGGCAGGGTCGTCGTCACCGCTTTCGGGCAATTGCCATCTTCGGGTGGTACATTGCGGTGAGTTGGATGCTGCCCGGCCGTAAACGGGTGGTCCCTTACAGCATCCAAACGCTTATGCGGCTGAAGCCGGACCTATTCAGGCAGGACCTGATCACGCTTTTCAACCTCCTTCACGAACACAAAATCAAGCCAGTTATTGCACAACGGTTTCCGCTTACCGAAGCAAGAAAGGCCCATGAACTGCTTGGCAGGGGAGGAATTACGGGTAAGGTTGTTCTGGTATGCAACGGGGAACCAACTGAACGGGCAACGGTTTGAAAAGGTCGGCTTTGACCCACAATAAAATGCCAGGAAAAGCGAGGAATACTTCCGGGATTTTGGTGTACGGCGGGCATTCAAAGCCGGGTTGTATTTCGGAAAAATCGTCAGCGCCCAAAGTGTCGATCTGAAACGGGAGATCGTTTATTACAGTGATGTGTTGAATACGACGGCCCAAATTCGGGACGAATGCAAACGGTACCAGCGCGACTTCTTCGTTTCAGGCGTTCGAATAAAACGCCTGAAACGATATGAATGGTTTCCGGGAACGGGTCGATACGGTCGTGCTTCGCGGGAAGGAAATAGAAGTGGACCGTTTTAGTGTTGTGAATGTTCGTACAAGGCCAGCTTCTTTGGCACTGTGATGTTTAACGGGATGACTTGAGTGAATGCAAGCAGAAAACGCCAGCTATTCGATTCTGGTATTCAGTTACGTACCGGTGTAAGTAAAGAATATTGATTTTCTGGTCATGTTTTGGAGAACAGAATATAGACTTGTGCCTACGATACAACCTAGGTTAGCCTTATCAATTCTGCTAAAGTGGCTTATTCATAATAGAGAAATAGTTCGCAATTTCAATTGCTAAAATTCTTGCCAGGTTAGTAACAGTTTGCTGTTTTTTAACTAACTAGATTCGATAATATCGTCAAATCTTCTAATAACCGGTTCGACTTCCGTCACCCGCTCACCACCTGACCCCGCTAGTTGCAGACCAGGCACCGATATTGTCAAAAAAAAACGCTTGAGGGAACTGGTTTTGTTCATAGCTTTTTTTTCATGGCAAGGGCCAGTGCTTTGGTGGTGGTGTAATATTTTGCCAGCATGTTAGGCACTTCCCAGGAAGGCAGGTTGCGGTGTTTCAGGTATTCCAAAAAGTTTTGTGTCACACGGGCAAAGTGTTCTTCATGGTTTTCTTTGTATTTATCGGGAATGACGACTTCCCAGCCATTTTCCACTTTAGTTAATTCAACGCCTGGGTATTTTGTCTGTAATTTTTTGAAGTCTTCTTCAATTTCAGTGCGCCTTGTTGTGGAGAAGGGTTGGATAAACAAGACAGGTTTGTAGCCTTCAGCGGCACCTTGTTTAATCAGCAGCATTGTCTTTGTTCCCCGCATGAGGGCCGTGTAGCGGTCGCCGCTACCTTCGGGTGCGGCGTAGTTCCAGACCACTGATGTTTTTACGAACACGCCGCGAAGCCGGTAACGAATTTCCCCGTTGGAAAAAACATTCAGTACCGTGTCTGCAGACACGGCATTTTTTAGATAGGCGGGAAAACTGTCCGATTTTGTCAGCGTTTTAAATTGTGTTAACGAAAGAGGCGTGGTCCATCGTCTGGCTGAAAGCAACTGAATGTCTTTGGTATAATTAATCGCTTGTTCAGGGAAACATTCCCATTGCGCCAGGTCCACAATGTGCGTCATGACGTCAGCAATCCCGTTGCCCTGTTGCGAAACGTCGAAGAACCATTTGGGCCGGGTGAGCACATTTCCGGAAACGTATTTGTAGAAATAGTGAATGCTTTCTTTCACCACAGCCGGGTCGGCCGCGGTGCCGGTTTGCAAGGTGCCAAAAATTTCCGGCATCATGGCCAGTTCACGCATTAGGATGGACGTGATTTCAAAACGTTCGGTCATGATGTCGTAGAGTAAGAGTTTCTTTTTTTCGGCAACGGCGAAGGCTTGTTTCAGTTGTTCAAACCCCTTCTCATCAATGGCCATTGGCTTGTCGGCCAATACGTGAAAACCGGCTTGCAATGACTTTACTATGTACTCGGTTTTCTTTTCGTTGTTGCCGCTCAGCACAACGACATTTCCCTTTCTTTCGGTAAGCATTTTTTGGAGGTAATCAGGGCCGGTGTACACAACCTCTTTCCATTTCGTAGGCGATTCGCTGCGGGAGTTATACGCTTTTACACGGTCGAGGTGCGCTTGCAGGTCAGGGCCGGCAGGTGCGTACACATGCACAGTGGAGTCAACATCACTGTACATTGTTTTCTGCACGAGGGCTGCGTGAAAATGGCCGGGATCGAGTGTCAGCAGGCGCACCCGTTTTTGGGCAAACGAAGGATGGGTGCCGAACGAAATCAGCATGACTGAAAATGTTGTGATGATCAGATTTCTCATGGTTCAATAAACTTGTTGATAGATGAGTGAAGGACGCAACGGAAGACTGATGAATATTCGGTACGTTGAAAGGCTTGCGGACCGGCAGCGGCTCCCGCTTTGTCCGAGTCGTAAACGACGATGGTTAGTGTACCACTGTAACGGGCTATGGTAACTATGTAGTGGGTGATCGAGATGCTGTTGCAACCAATAGAAGCTGCGTCGATCCAATTGCCCTGTGCGTTTTTTCCGAAAACAGAAGCTGGGGCAATACCGGGAAAGTTTAACGCGAGGGCAGGTCCCACTGATGGTTTTGCTGAATCGTAAAAAAATGCGATGCGGCTGATGCTTTTTTGCTGCCCGTTCATACCGGAAGTTTTAAGAGCGCCTACGCTTTTTGATAATTAAGTTTCTCTGCCGCCTTTTGCGCTTTCAGTGCAAGTTCTGTTGCCAGGAAGCAATGTTTCTGTGTCATCGCTGTTTCGGTGCGATTGATAATGTCGTCCACCAATTGCCTGCCGTAAGGCAGTTCAACATTGCTGCAGTTGATGTACTTTGTCTCTTTGTTGTTGACCAGAAAGAGATGATTGCCGCCTTCTTTTCCGGCAAGGTCCGTATTCTTGCGCACCTCCATATATCCCTCTGTGCCAAGGATCGTGAGCCTTCCATCGCCCCAGGTGTTTAATCCATCGGGAGTAAACCAATCAACGCGGATGTAGCCTGTGCCGCCGTTACCACGCAGCATCACGTCGCCAAAATCTTCAAAAGCAGGGTACTGCGGATGGGCTACGTTTCCCACCTGCGACGCGACGATATCTGCTTTGTCCGAATTGGTGAAAAAAAGAAACTGGTCGAACTGGTGCGAGCCGATATCCGTGATAATGCCGCCAAAATATTTTTTGTCAAAGAACCATTGTGGGCGGGTCGTCAAACTCATTCGATGCGGAGCAAGAATAACGGTTTGAATCACTTTCCCGATAGCGCCTGCCTTGACTAAATCACCCGCCTTCACCGTCGCCTTGTTTTCAAATCGCTCGCTGTACATGATCGAAAAGATCCGGTTGGTTTGGCCTTGAACGCGTCTTACTTCTGCCAGTTGCTCCAGTGTGGTGATGCCCGGTTTGTCGGTCATATAATCTTTGCCGTGCTGCATGGCCCGGATGCCAATGCCTGCCCGTTCAACGGGTATGGCTGCGCTTAAAATCAGTTGAATCGCCTTGTCTTCAAGGATTTCGCTTTCACTCCTGGCTAATTTAACCTGCGGGTAGCGCTTGGCAAAAGCGGCAACCAGGTCTGGCTCTTTTGCGTAAAGCGACACCAATTGGCCGCCGCCTCTGATCACCGCCTCCACCTGCGAGTAAATGTGCCCATGATTAATGCCGATGACTGAAAATTTTATCCGCGGCTCGTCCCATTGGCGTCGTGTAGCCTGCTCAGTAATGGTTTCCCGGAACCTTCCGGCAGCGGTTGTGTTTCCGGCAAATGCAGGCAGCAGGCTTATCCCGGCCGCAGTGGTGGCCGTATTTTTCAAAAACTGTCGTCGATTAACGTTAGACTGTCGCATAAAAGATGAATGAAGATTTAAATTTTTTCTACAGGCCTCAATGGATATTGGGTTTCGAACACCGAAAAGTTTATGGCTCACTTGAACGAATCACTTTCTGTCACTTGCTTCAGTGGTACTGCCCGGCTTCGTTTTCGTCACCACATTTGTACGATGGCCAATTCAATGTTGCAAACCAATCTGGATTTTTCACTGCACCACTACTCCGATGTAAAAAGCCAAAAAGATAAAAATAATAGTTGAATATCCGTCTCGTTAACCTGTACGAATCTTAATAAAGAGGCACCGAAACGCAACCAGGCGTCGATAGAGGGATAATCTAAATTGTGATCCACTGTTCAAACTTGTTACCGGTTAGTTCCTGATTACGTCAACGTTCCTTTTTTTCCTGGTGAGGACGAATATCTTTCGGAAGCTTTTGAGTTGACTCACGAAGGCTTACATCCTTTCGATAAAGGTTATGCGATCATCAGCAAGATGCTGGTAAAACGTATGAAAAATAGTAGCAGGTGCTCAACACCATGAAAGCCAGAATCGCTTTATGCGTTGTTTCTGTTGACAATAAACCACTAACGTATTTCGGAACGAGTGCCGGGCAACAAAAACCGTCTCATCCCGATTGTGCTGTATGGATTGAGCGGGCCTGTCAGAGTGAATGGCAAAGTGTACAAAGCTCCCGGGATCAATGGCGAAATGCCGGGAATTGGGAACAAAAAGGCGTTCACGGACGAGGAAATTTGCTCTGGTGCTCAATTTTATCCGCTCTTCCTGGAACAACAAAGCCGGGGCCATCAAGCCCGCAGACGTAACGGAAATCAGAAAGCAGTACAGCGGCCGCCAAAATTTATTCACTAAAACGGAGCAGAATAGGCTAAAATTGATATTGTCCATTGGGCAAAAACGACATTTAGGAAGAACAAAACAGAAACGTAGACGTAAAAGGATACAGCTTCTAAGTAAATTATGTTTAGCCAGGTCGAAAGTATTTGAAAAATCTTCCGGCTTTACGAAGGATAGAATCAGCACTTAATTTTTTGAAGCACCATGGCAATGTTTTTTTTCCGATCTTAAAAGCCAGAACCTTATTGCTTCGTCATTTAAATACCTTTTCCAATGGACAAAACAAGAAGAGATTTCATTAAGAATACCAGCACCCTGGTTGCCTTAGGTGGACTGGGATTTCACGCAAAAAGTTATGCCCGCATCATTGGTGCCAACGAACGGATTACTGTTGGCATCATGGGAACTAATGGTCGCGGTGCCGGTATGGCCGCCACCTTTGCCAGGCAGAAAAATACCGATGTTGTTTACATCTGTGATGTGGAAGAAAATGCACTGGCGAAAGGCATCAATGCCGTAAAGAAAGCGGTGGACAAGGAGCCCAAAGCGGTAAAAGATTTCCGTACGATCCTGAGTGATAAAAACCTGGATGCGATGTACCTGGCGCCGCCTGATCACTGGCATGCGCCGGCCACGATCATCTGTTGCGCTGCAGGAAAACATGTGTACGTTGAAAAGCCTTTGTGCCACAACCCAAGGGAGGGTGAACTGGCAGTAGAAGCGGCAAGAAAATACAAACGCATCGTTCAGATGGGAAGCCAGCGGCGGTCCTGGCCCGTTCTGACACAGGGTATACAGGAACTGCACAACGGTGCTATCGGCAAGGTGTATATGGCGAAGACCTGGTACACGAACAATCGTGGGCCCATCGGCGTTGGAAAAAAAGTGCCGGTGCCTTCCAACCTGGATTTTGAACTCTGGCAAGGTCCTGCGCCAAGACGCCCTTATCAAGATAATCTGGTGCATTACAACTGGCATTGGTTCTGGCATTGGGGCACTGGCGAAGCACTCAATAACGGCACCCACGAAATTGATGTGGCCCGCTGGGGGCTTGGTATTGACTACCCGACGAAAGTCAGTTCTGTTGGCGGACGGTACCGTTACCAGGATGACTGGCAAACCCCCGATACGCAGGTCATTACGTTTGAATGTCCCGGTGCTTCGGTGGTCTGGGAAGGACGCAGTTGTAATGGCGCTTTGGTAGAAGGAGAGGACCGGGGAGTTATTTTTTATGGTGAAAACGGTTCGATGGCCACCGGTGGCAACAGCTACGTCATTCGGGATGTAAAGAACAAGATCGTCAAAGAAGTAAAATCCAGCGAAAAGATTGATGGCCGCGATCCCTCCAGTCCAAGCGCAGGCCTGGACGCTGTGCACATTGATAATTTCCTGAAATGCATTCGCGAAGGGGGGACGCCAAATGCCGACGTGGAAACCGGCAGGAAGAGTACCCTGTGGGTACAGTTGGGCAACATTTCACAGCGGATAGGCGAAACCTTGCACATTGATCAGAAGAATGGCCATATCGTGGGAAACCAGAAAGCTATGGCATTGTGGGGACGTGAGTACCAGCCCGGCTGGGAGCCGAAGGTTTAGGTTAACTTTTGCGTAAGCGACTTTCACATCAAGACCAACATTAACCATTACACAAGCGAACAATCTTTATGATAAAGCAAAATAAAACAATTGAGTCCCGGCGGAATTTCATTCAAAAAGCCGGTGTCGGCTTAGCGGCTATGACCAGCATTCCCTTTGTTGGTTCTTCCACGGCGTTGGTCAAATCCGCTTTGCCAAAAGCCGAAGCACCTTTACCGGTTGGTATCGCCGGATACACATTTATTCAATTTGAGCTTGACCAGGCCATTGCCATGATGAAGCGGTTAAATCTCGGGTACCTGTCTCTCAAGGACAAACATCTTCCCCTAAACAGCAGTGATGACAAAATAAAGTCGGTGCTGAACCAATGCAGAGAAGGCAACATTAACGTTTACACGGTTGGTGTGATCTATATGAAAACAAAGCCGGCCGTTGATGAAGCGTTTGATTACGCCAGAAAAGTCGGTGTGAATATGATCGTTGGTGTGCCCACGTATGAGTTACTGGATTACGCGGAAGAAAAAGTGAAGGCGATGAACATCAAATTAGCCATTCACAACCACGGTCCCGAAGATGCCTTGTATCCCAGTCCGCAAAGCGTTTATGAGCGCATCAAAGACAGGGATCCACGCATGGGCCTTTGCATGGATATCGGCCACGCGGTGCGGGCTGGTGCCGATGTGGACAAAAGCATCAAAGCGTATAAGGACCGTCTTTTTGATTTACACATTAAAGACGTAACAGGACCCTATAAAGAGGCGAAAGCCATTGAAATCGGAAGAGGAGTGATTGATTTTGCAGCCCTGGCAAAGACGTTAAACAAGATAAATTATAAAGGGGTTTGCAGTATCGAATTTGAGAAAGACATGAAGGATCCGTTGCCGGGCATTGCCGAATCAGTGGGTTATTTCAAAGGCGCCATGGGATCGCTTCACTAAAGGTAAACCGTAAGGAATCGTAGATCATCATTGGCGAGGATGCTGCCGCTATTATCGGAAAGGATAGTGGCGGCATCCTTCGTTGCGATACAAAATTAGGGGGCTCGTCATAAACCGTATCAGTACTTCACCGGTGTGTCTCTCGAAGTGGCATACGCTTTTGAGAAATCAAGCTTTTTGACCTTTCCCGCCACAAATCGAATTCCCTGGAACAAATGTTTCACATAAATCGGATCTGAATAGTCTTTCTTGTCATGTCCATAAACGGTAACCCAGGTATGGCCTCCATCGTAATCCTGAAACCATATTGAAGGATATAAAGTGCTGAACGTACCGGCGTGTTTCACGATCAAGTTTTTTTGGGCGGTGTCACTGGTATTTAAGGTGGAAATATCGTGCACCGCTAAAACGGTGGGTCCGGGATACAATTCCTTTCCGAAATAGCATTCGTCTTCTTTCTCCCAAATTTTCGGCAGCCCCAGCATAGAAGGGTGGGAAGGATCAATCACCCTCACCGTAAATTTTTGAAACTTTGCATGCCACGCAAATGTGGCGCCAAGCATCTTCTTGAACCAATCCCAGTTGCGTTCTGTACCCGTGACGGAATGAATGCCCACAAAGCCACCGCCGGCTTCGATATAATGACGAAAAGCCAGCCGCTGCTCATCGGTGTCGAAAACATCATTGTTCGTACTGGGAAAAATAAGCAGCGTGTATTTTTTCAGGTTCTCTTCCGTCATCACCGAGGCATCTGCCGACGTGTCAACTTTAAAACCATGCTGCTGTCCCAGGAGTTGAATACAAGCAACAGCGCTGGGAATGTTGTCATGAACGTAGCCCTTACCGTTTTTGGTGTAAACCATCACACGGACATTTTTCCAGTTAACGCCTGTCTGTGCGCCGGCCCTTTGAAATCCGGTAAAAGCGATCAAAAAAGAAATGGCAATGAATACGGTAAAAATTCTCATGGTCATCGAATTGTGTATCCTCCGGCTCAACCGGAGGATTTTTGCAGCCTAAGAAAACGAGTTTCGTAATACGAAGCAAGACCCTCTTTGGCTATGAAGTTTTGGATGTAGAAAAAGCCTTTGCCATCCAGTCAACCGAAACTGCTTCAAACTGCGTTGTGCTTTTGCTGTTCATAGACAGAGCAGAGGCTTTCCATCTTTCTTACACTTTTTTGATATAGTTGGTTCCGTAAGGGAATCGTTGTGGCCGCGACAAATGCTTATTGGCTTCGACATTATCTTTGAACTTTTCCTTCTTTGGATCCCAATAAAGCCGCCCCGGTGTTTTCATGGCGGCATGCACCAGCAGGCAGGCGCTGCACGAACGGTGCGCTACCTCTGCCGGGCTGATATTGGGCTTTTTTGTTTGAATACTATCCAGCCAATTGCCATGTTGTTCGGGGCTGGCATACAAATGAATTTCGTTGGGGCCGATTTCCGACGTGTACAAACCAGGATGGCTGGAGTCAAATGCTTTTTGTGCAGGTCCGCTGGTCGGATCCGAAGCCGTTACGCCAACATTTCCCCTGGTTACAAAAATCCATCCATCAGTGCCTTCAAAGCGAATACCATTAGGATTTTTACTGCTTAAATACATGGTGACGCCGTTCGCATATTTCATCGTGGCTTCATAGTCTCCGTGCACATTCCACAATCCTTTCTTCGGGAATTCGGCGGTGGCCTCCACTTCGATCGGGCCTGTGTATTCGGTGTCCATTCCCCAATGCGCAATATCAATATGGTGAACGCCCCATCCCGTGATCATGCCGGCGCCAAACTGTTCGCAACGCAGCCAGCCGC
Source organism: Flavisolibacter nicotianae (assembly GCF_003628535.1). GTDB lineage: Bacteria > Bacteroidota > Bacteroidia > Chitinophagales > Chitinophagaceae > Flavisolibacter > Flavisolibacter nicotianae. The sequence goes on along the minus strand of NZ_RBCI01000018.1, from coordinate 36,050 downwards.
CTCGCGAGTTAGGATCGGTTTGCGAATGCACCCGATCAAGCGTATAATAAACGTAGGGCGTTGAGCCAAGCCACATATCATAGTTAAGGTTTTGCGGTATTGGCATCTCCGTAGTTTCTCCACCCGCCGGATCCGAAGGAAGACCGATCCGCACCGTGTGGAGTTTTCCAATACGGCCATTTCGCACCAGCTCACACGCTTTTTTAAATTGGGGCCATGGCGTGATGGAGCGTTGCTGGCTCCCCAGTTGAAAAACTACGCCTGCCTTTCGCACCGCATCGCTCATGGTGCGTCCTTCCTCGATTGTCAGCGAGGTGGGCTTTTGACAATAAATGTGTTTTCCGGCAAGTGCCGCTTCAATCGCCGGCTGCGCATGCCAATGGTCAGGGGTGCTGATGATCACTGCGTCTATGTCTTTGTTCGCCAGCAATTCTTTGTAGTCGTCATAAATCTTCACGTCCTGGTAGTTCGGCTTGCCTGTTTTCTTTGCATACCAGCCTTCGATCATCTTCTTGCCGCTTTCCAGCCGGTTTCTGTCAACATCTGCTACGGCCATAATGTTAGCAATATCGAACTTGAAAGTTTCAGGAAGGTCGTGTGTACGGGCGATACGGCCAATACCGATCTGGCCAATGTTTATTCGGTTGCTCGGCGCATATTTACCAAATACGGAAGCCGGCACAATGGTTGGAAAACTTGAAAGGGCAATGGTGCCGGCGGTTGCTTTGATGGTATTTTTTAGAAAATCTCTTCGGCTATTTGCATTTTGTATCTCGCTCATGATTATGGTTTAGGGATTGTGGTCTATTGAAAATGCGGGTTCATCTTCCGCATTTCTTTACATGCTTGTTATGATAATTGGTGGATTTCACTTTACCATCATTCAACGTGCCTAGCCGAAGCAAGGCAGTGGATCTTGTGAGTGAAACAACATTGTTTCCTGGACTGGTCACTTACGTCTATTTCTTAATCAACAATTTTGTCCAAGGGCGCAACGTTGTTTTCGTAGCCCACATAGCCCTTGTTTTGATTGATCCGCCCGTTGGTGTTTCCATTGATTGAACGGGTGGGAATAGGCCATAAAACATGGTAAGGACTAATGGTGTACTTGTCGGCATGGTTGGTGACAATACCTAGCCGATAGAAATTGTTCTTGGCAATGATCCGGTCGTAGAAATAATTGTTGTCAGAGAAACTATTCAGGGTATAAGTCTTGCCGTTTTCAGCAGCGATGCCTGTTTTGGCAAAGAGGTAAGAAATCCTTGTCAACTCTGTTTTGCGGGGTTCTTCAAAGAACAGTTCCCTTGCTCTTTCGTCAAGGATGGTGCCCATGTTTACATCGGCCGCCGTGATCGGCGCACAGCCGGCACGCGTTCTTACTTCGTTGATATCAGCGGCTGCTAATCCCAGTTCACCTTTCCAGAAATAGGCTTCGGCTCTTAAAAGATAGGTTTCTGCCAACCTGAACATGTACCAGTCGCTGTGCCCACCCTGCATGGGAGAGTTCTCAAAATCGGGGACAAACAATTTATACTGCGGCCAACCAAAATAGCTTCTGATGGTGTCGGTGCAAAGCAGGCCGCCGGACGAGTTCCGAAGCCGTACATGTTTCAGGTAATTCGGATCGTTCGTTGATTTCAAACCCGGGTCGTTGTAGAGCAGGTCTTCCATCCGCATCCAGTTGCCCTTGGCATGGCGCAAATCGTTCGGGTCATCCCAAATTTCGTATTGGGCATAGTTGCTTGGGCGGGACCGACCAATTCCCCTTCCAACATAGTTCGACTGAACAAATTCTGCTGTCAGGTTATCGTAGGTGCCTTTTTTGCCGCTAGGCGCATTTACGTTTGTTCCCCAAAAAGCAACGGCTTGGCGCATGATGGTCATGCCGGTACCAAACTGACCGTCGCCAAAACGGTCTATGATCATAAACAATCCCTCTTTGTTCGTGGCTAGCGATTTGTTTTCGGGCCGGTGCAAATCCCAAATCACATTATGCGGTAACGCAACGGGAGTGGGCGAACCTTCAATGAATTCAACCGGTGGGGCGGCATTACCAAACGGCGCTCTCATTAAACTGTAAGGACTGCTGTTGATCACGGAGTTGGCAGCCGTAATGGCCGCATCAAAATTGCCAAGGGCAAGGTTTACCTTGGTCAGCAAATGGGCCACGGCGCCTTTGGTTACTTCCCCTTTGTTGACATTATCGGACGTCCAGAGCAGGGCCGAGTCCAGGTCAGTCTTAATTTTTTGGAGGATCACCTCCCGCTTCGTAGAATAAAAGTCCAGTTTCGGTGCAGTGATCTCCTTCATGATGGCAGGAACATCGCCAAACTGGTGAACTAACCTGTAATAGCGAAGTGCCCTGTGAAAGTAAGCGGCACCAAGAATCGCATTGCGTTCTGCCGGCGAAGAAAACGTCGCCTGGTCAATCCGCGAGATGATGGTGTTGGCATATTTGATTGCATTGTAACCTTCCGTCCAATAAACATAGATCTTATTGTGGTCGTCGTCGTTGAACTGAACGAGGTCAGGAGTGATCAGCAGGTTCAGGTCAACAGCAGGGCCAGACTTGTCCGTTGTACCTTCCACGGCGATTTCTGAAAACAGCATCTCAGTTAGAATGGGTGGGTTGCCACCGTAAAATTCCTGCCGCAGGTTCCGGTTACACGATGCCAAAGCAGAGCGCATGGCGGCAGCATCTACATAGGTTGCAGAGGGTTCGTAAAAAGAAAGCGGCTCCGGTGCCAGGTAGGATTTTTTACATCCGACGACAGTCGCCAGGATCGTTGCACAAAAGCCAGCTACCTGAATATATTTTACTGTATTTCTCATTTTGGTTTTACTGTTTAAAGTGATTAAAGGGTCAGGTTGATGCCAAATGTGTAATACCGCGGCGGTGGAATGATGGAACGGTCTGATGGCGGATTCACCCGGTATTCTGCATCCCAATAAATCCAGTCGGGTTGATAAACAGCAACATTATTGACGTTTACATAAAACTTCAAGCCTTGAATTTTAGCTCTCGAAACTAACTTCTCCGGTAATGTATACGCAAGGGCCAACGTGCTTAATCTAATTAATGATGTTTTCCGGTACACGCTAAAACCAGCGCTGCCATTGCTTGAAAAAAGCCTTGCATAGTCATTGATCGGATTTTCAGGCGTCCAGTAGGGAACGATGTATGAATTTTGCCGGTCAATAAAGCCACCGTTGTTTTTAGCCTGGTTAAATTCCTCCTTTTGCCCCCAAAGCGAGTAGATCATGAAGGAGAAGTCGAAGTTCTTGTAAGTAAAATCGTTTCGCAATGTCCATTGAAACCGCGGGCTTCGGTAACCCAGGAATTGGCGGTCGGCATCCGAAAATTTTCCGTCCTTGTTGACGTCCTCAATTTTAAAATCTCCCGGCTTCACACCGTATTTGGCCGCTTCCGTGGCTTCGTTTTGTTGCCATACACCCAGGACTTTCAGATCCCAGATTTCGTCAATCTCATGTCCGATAAACCAGCGGTTAGCAACATCGTCTTTCTCGGACTGCCCGATCAGTTTACCGGTGGCATCATAATCGGGCGTTGGTCCATACAAATGCACGATCTTGTTACGGTTCAAGGTGAAGTTGGCGGTTGATCGCCAGGAGAAATCCCGGTTTTTCAGGTTCACTGTGTTGATACTGAGTTCAATGCCCCTGTTTTGTACTTCACCGAGGTTGTCAAGCACGTTGGCAAATCCGGTAACATCGGGTAAGGCACGGTTGATCAACAAGTCTTTGGTTGATTTGCGATACACATCAATAGAACCGTTTATTCTGTTGTTGAAAAGAGAATAATCCAAACCAATGTCATACGATTCGGTTCGTTCCCATTTCAAGCCGGGGTTTTGCAGGCGGCTTACATATAATTGTGAAATGAGCAGGATTTGGCCACTGGGCAGGATGTATTGGTACTTACCAGTCGTTAGATTCGACAGGGCAGAATAACGGCCAATGTCGCGGTTGCCATTAATACCCCAGGAGGCACGCAGCTTACCGTAGTTTAACCACCGTGCATTCACAAAGCTCTCTTTCGAGAACACCCAGCCCAGAGCAATTGAGGGAAACGTCGCCCTTGGATTCTGGAGACCAAAGGCCGAGTAGCCATCACGGCGAATGGATGATGTTAGCAGGTATTTATCTCTAAACGCATAATTCAAACGAGCCATCAAGGCATCGCCGGTGCTTCTTTCATCATTGCTGCTAACGACTGGCTTTATCCCGGCGCCAATGTTGTGATAACTCAGTTTGTCGTTAGGGTCAAAACCTTCGTTGTCCATTTGATTATTCCACAACTGGAATTTCTCTGCATTCACAAGAAAGGTCGCGTCAAACTTGTGATCGCCGAACGTTTTGTTCCACATCAGCAGGTTGTCCATCTGCCAGTTGACGGTTGTTTGATCTCTTCTTGTCGCAACGCCTTTTCTGACAGAATACCTGAAATCTTTTGCGGAAATTCCGTTGAAGTAGCGGTAGAATTCAAAGTTGGGTGTGAAATTGACCTGGTAGGAAAAGCCAAAAGGCAGGTTCCCTTTTGCGTAAAGGCTTCCGAATAAGGTATTGTATTTCTGAAGGCGGTTGGTGTAGGTATTATCCAGAAACGGGTTCAGGTTGTTACCAACGTCGTCGTTGGGGCTGTCTCGCAAAGTCACCCCGTCGGCCTTGTACACTTCACCATAAGGCGAGGCATTCACCATTTGTCCCCAGGTAACCGGCACCTGGCTTTCGTCGCGGTCAGCAAACTGCATGTTAAGGCCGACCGTCATGAATTTTGCAGCTCTCGCTTCAACATTCACACGGGTTCTGAATGTAGAAAATTTATCACCGACAATGTAGCCTTCATTGTTGGTGTAGTTCATTGACAGGTAATAGGAGACCTCATCTTTCTTGCCTGAAATACTTACCGTATGATCGTTTCGCATGCCCGTTTGAAACATCATGTTATACCAATTGGTTGTTTTACCAATTTTATAATTTTCCCGTTCTACAGGCAATAATTTCAACCGGGTCAGCCAAATATCAATCGGATCACCCTGTGAGTTGTCGTACGCCTTCCATTGATCAATTGAAATATTTGAAGGAAGCGTTCTGGGATCATCAAACTGGTAAGGCTTTGCGTTGCTAATGTTGATGCTTTTCAGGACGTCGGTCCTCCATCTGATGAAGCCTGGGCCGTCATAAAGTGGCTCATTCATGGCCAGGGTGGCCAGGCCAAAGTTGCTGTTAAACGTAATGGTCGGCTTTGAACCGGACCCCTTTTTCGTAGTGATCAGTATAACACCGCTAGCTGCCTTTGCACCGTAAACGGCAGCCGAACTCGCATCTTTTAAGACGTCAACAGTCAGGATGTCGTTCGGGTTGATATCGGAAAGATCGCCGGGATAAATGACACCGTCAACCACGATCAACGGAGAGGTTCCTGCATTAATAGACGACCGGCCTCTGACCAGCAGATTTCCGCCTCCTTTTGCATTCGGACTTGACGTGACACTCAAGCCGGGTACATTCCCTCTCAGGACATCCTGCACGCTGGTTGGGTTTTCATTTTCCAACTGCGTGGCTTTTACCTGCGATACGGCACCGGTTACGTCTTTCCGTTGACGCGTACCGTAACCGATTACCACCACATCGCTCATGGTATTGGCAGATTCAGCTAAGGTGACTGAAATGCTTGTTCTCCCGGATACAGAAATTTGCTGGGGGGTGTAGCCTGTATAGCTAACTTCCAGAACTGCATTATCGGGCACATTCTCCAACATGAAACGGCCATCGCTAAGGGTGGTTGTACCCTTTGAGCTTCCTTTTACAACCACACTTACACCCTGCAAAGGGCTATTCTTACTGTCTAGCACAGTGCCTGAAACAGTATGCGTTCCAATTTGTGCTATTAAAGAAAAAGGAAGGAAAAGGAAAAGGGCATAACAAATACGAGCAAAGGTTTTTACGGAAAAAACCCGGGAAGGACTTCTTCTCATTTAGCAAGGTTTAATTGAGTTTGCGGTGCCAATAGATTATTGTACAACTAATCTACTTCTGACAGATTGTTTGAAATTAAATTTTTATAACATTACAATACAAATTTTTTTTGCTGTTTTTATCAACAGTTGTTCGTAGTTCAAATGATCGCACAGAAAGGCTTCAAGGAATTAGAGCTGCGTGATACCATCGCAAATAGAAACGAAATGTCCTGATATAGTTGTGCCCGGTATAACGTAAAAGATCAAGTGCTTCAGCTTTCTTATTCGACGACAAAGAGCAGGTCAGGACCTTGGTGAAGACAGAGCAAAAAAGGAGCCCCTACATTCTATCGTTTATACACAATCGAAGATATAGGTCATCTACTCAGCTAAGAGTGAAAAGTTGCATAGGGAAAAACTTGGCAATTGCTAATGTTCCATTCCTGCCAGGACAAAAGGATGTAGAAAGCAAAGCCAAGTACCCAGCAACTTGCAGACGGTGAGGATTTTTTACCACTTCCTTCTTTAAAATACTTCAGCGGCTTCCATCACCGGCAAATTCGAGCGATTTGACCTGCAGTCAACGTAGGTTTACCTTCTCGATTCTATCATAGGTCCTCGAAAAAAGAGGTGGCAAATGACGCGACAAACAACTCTACCCATACCGTTTATCTTCCACCCCTGCTGATATGTATAACCTTCCCATCACGGCGCTGAACCGTATCCGCGTAAAGCTTGGCGGCATAAGACCCCATTTGGAAGGTCCGGTAACTTAAACTTCTACGCCTACGATCATTACACGATTATTTTTGAGTCATGCCTGCCAACTGCAACGAATGTAAATGGGTTGCTATGTGTTACCCAAAAATTGTCGATCAGATCTCCAATGAGGAGTACCCGGTGTGGTATGAGAGCTCCATAAGCTGAACCGATTGAAGCAATGCAACATACAGGATCTAAGAATAGGACGTTATTAGCGGCAACGTACGTGGCCGAAGACTGTTTGCAAGTTATCATCCTTTTTGGAAGTTGGTTTAGACACACTCAAATCCAAGGGCTGATTCCTCCAAAAAAAGATTTTGGATTTTATCAGTAAGGTCGACGCTTAGCCAGTAAAAAGGGCAGAAAAGTTCGTTTGCGAACATTTGTCCCATTCATTTCAACAATTCAGCCATTGCAGCGGGACTGGCCTATCTACTTTTACGACCCATTTCAAGCCAAATTGACAGGATAAAATGAGCCTCAGGATTGCGGTACTTGCTTGCCTCTTTTTTGGGTGCGCTTACCATTGAAGCCAGGGTCCGGTATGCAGCCAGCCCCGATAGCGTAAGGTGCCAGAGGCAGAATGAGGCAAACGTGCAATTATGCAATAACTGTTTATGAAGCGTCGTAAGAACTAAAAAGGCAGTCATTATATGAGGAGGTTGAGGCATTTGGAAACTATCTTTCAGCTGTCTGAGCCAATAGGAGAAACAGGAGAAGTGGTATGGGTTTGCCACCAATTAAACAAAATAGTCAAATGAAGAGACGGTTGTTTCGATATGGGTTTCTTGTTCCTGCTTTTCTTTTTCTTGTGTCGCAAGCGCAAGCGCAGAAAGCAACCAATCCGGTTATTTATGCCGATGTGCCGGACATGTCGATGGTCCGTGTTGGCGATACCTATTACATGAGCAGCACCACCATGCACCTGAGCCCCGGTGTGCCCATCATGAAATCCAAAGACCTGGTGAACTGGAAGCTGGTAAATTATGCTTACGACACGCTGGCCAATGTGGATGCGCTCAACCTGGAAAACGGGAAAAGCGCTTATGGAAAAGGCTCCTGGGCCAGTAGCCTGCGTTACCACAAAGGCACGTTTTATGTTTCCACTTTTGCGCAGACCACCGGGAAGACTTACATCTATTCAACAAAAAACATAGAGCGAGGCCCCTGGAAGGTATCCTCTTTCAAGCCCAGTTTCCACGACCATTCCCTGTTCTTTGACGACGACGGGCGGGTTTACCTGGTCTATGGCGGCGGAAGGCTTCGTTTGGTAGAGCTCACAGCCGATGCCTCGGGTGTAAAGCCCGGTACAACGGAGCAAGTCATTATTGAAAATGCCAGCGCACCTTCCGGTGCAAATGTTGGTTTGCCTGCCGAAGGTTCACAACTGTTTAAAGTGGCCGGTAAATATTACCTCTTCAACATCACCTGGCCCAGAGGCGGCATGCGCACCGTTGTTATACACCGGGCCGATAAAATTACCGGTCCCTGGGAAGGCCGGGTGGCGCTGCAGGATTTGGGCGTGGCGCAGGGTGGATTGATCAACACGCCCAAAGGAGAGTGGTTTGCTTACCTGTTTCGTGACTACGGTGCGGTGGGCCGGATACCCTACCTGGTTCCGGTAAAGTGGAAAGATAACTGGCCTGTCCTGGGCGTGGATGGAAAAGTGCCCGGAACACTCGACCTGCCTGCCAGCAAAGGTTTGATCCCCGGCATTGTGGCCTCCGATGAATTTTACTATAAAAAAGGCAGGCAAGCATTGTCCCTGGTTTGGCAATGGAACCACAATCCCGATAACAGTTTATGGTCGGTTACAGACCGGAAAGGCTTTCTACGCCTCACCACCGGCCGGGTGGACACCTCCATTTACTTTGCCCGCAATATGCTCACGCAACGCACCGTGGGCCCGGTCTGTTCCGGTACTACGGCTATTGACGTGGAGAATATGAAGGACGGTGACTGTGCGGGTCTTACACTTTGGTCAAAGCAATACGGCTGGGTGGGTGTAAAGGCTGAGGGCGGCGCAAAATACATCGTGATGGTAAGTGGCGAAAAAGCGGCGCCGGAAGAAGTGGAGCGTGTTCCGCTGACGCAAAAAAAGCTGTACCTGAAAGCCGATGCTGATTTTACCAACCGTTCCGATAAAGGCCGGTTCTATTACAGCCTCGACGGCAAAACATGGACGCCGCTCGGTGCGCCGATACAGATGGTCTATACACTGGCGCATTTCATGGGCTACCGCTTTGGCCTGTTCAATTATGCCACCAAAGAAGCCGGCGGATACGTGGACTTCGATTATTTCCGCATCGCCGATAAAATCTCACCAACGAAATAAGACAAACCGTTTTTTTGAACAACCCAGCTAACGATTGCCGTAAATGAAGAACGCAAGCCTTTTAGTCCTTTCTGTGATTTGCTTTTTGTTTGCCAGCGCACAAGAGAAAACGTACACGATCACCAGCCCTGATAAAAACATTGTTGTCAGCTGCGTTCCTGCTGCGGCCGTTTACAAGATTCAGTACAAAGGGCAAACTGTTCTTGCCGATTCAAAACTTGGCCTGATCAGAGACGATGAAGACTTTTCCCGAAACCTGAAGGTGGTAAACGCTTCACCCGCTGCGACGGTAAAAGACAGTTATACGCTATTGACGGCAAAGAAGAAAAACATCACCTATACAGCTACCCGGAGAGTCATTGAAACCAAGACCGCTTCCGGAAAACGGATGAACATTGCATTCCAGGTATCCAACGATGGCGTAGCGTTCCGGTACGAATTTCCGGAGGTCTCAACTGATGTAAAGAAGATCAGCGCTGAAGCAACGTCTTTTCATTTCAACGAGGGCACAAGGGCATGGCTGCAACCTAAAACTGAAGCGCAAACCGGGTTTGAACATACCAACCCGTCGTACGAAGCACACTACATGACGGATATTGCAACGGGCACACCCTCGCCGGGGAAGAACGGATGGGTTTTTCCGGCTTTGTTTCGGTACAACGACACCTGGCTGCTGATTACCGAAGCGGCATTGGGAAGAACCTATTGCGGTACGGCCCTGCAACAATTTTCTCCCGATAACGAATACAAAATCAATTTTCCTGAACCGCAAGAAGTGTTTACCAATGGAAAGCCAACCTTGAATCCGGAGTCCACCTTGCCCTGGAAAACACCCTGGCGGATCATTGTTATCGGTAATTTAAAAACGATCACAGAATCCACGCTCGGAACCGACCTGGCTTTGCCGGCGAAGAGAATGGATCCTTCTTTTATCAAACCGGGTAAAGCATCCTGGAGCTGGGTGTTGAAAAAAGATGATTCGACAGTCTTCAGCGTACAAAAACGGTACATTGATTTTGCCGCCGGCATGAAGTGGCAATACTGCCTGATTGATGCAGATTGGGATAAACGGATTGGCTATGACTCAGTGAAACTGCTGGCTGACTATGGCAAACAAAAAGGCGTGGGTCTTTTGCTTTGGTACAATTCCGCAGGCAGTTGGAACACCGTGAAAATGACCCCGAAAGACAAGCTGCTCACGCATGAAGACCGCAGGAAAGAGTTTTCCCGTCTGCATGAAATGGGGGTGAAAGGCATCAAGGTTGATTTTTTCGGCGGCGACGGTCAGTCCATGATTAACTATTACCAGGACATTTTGGAAGATGCGGCGGCCAACCGGTTACTGGTCAATTTTCATGGTGCCACGCTGCCAAGAGGATGGCACCGGACCTATCCGAATTTAATGACCACGGAAGCGGTGCAAGGGTATGAAATGATTACATTCAACCAGGGGGATGCCAACAGATTTCCTTCTCATGCCACGATGGTTGCGATGGTTCGCAATGCGTTTGACCCGATGGATTTCACACCGATGAACCTGTACAAAATCCCCCGCATCAAACGGGTGACGACAGCCGCTTTTGAACTGGCAACGTCCGTCCTGTTTTTATCGGGCATTCAGCATTATGCCGAAAGCCCGGACGGGATGGCCCATGTACCGGAATATGTAAAAGACTTTTTGCGGAAGCTTCCCGATAGCTGGGACGATGTCAGGTTCGTTGACGGTTATCCTGGCAAATTTTACGTGGTGGCAAGAAAGGCTGCAAATAAATGGTACGTCGCCGGCATCAACGGTGAAAACGGGGACAAGCAATTGACGCTTGACCTGTCCTTTTTGAAAAACAAAAAAGGAAAACTGATTGCCTCAGGTCCTGTCACAGGCGACGAACCCTCGTTTGAACAGACGCCGGTCACCTTGTCAACCGCGGGCAAAACGAACATCACATTAAAAGCAAACGACGGCTTTGTCGCCGTATTTGAATAAAAGGGGAGGACCCTGTCTGTCCATCCTGTACGATTTATTTCAACGCAATTTCTTCAAACATGAATACACTCAAAGGAACACTCGTTGTGCTTGCCGTAACGCTGTTTTTTGCGTCTTGCTCCAGCAGCGTGAAAATAACCGGTGAAAAGCCCGGTACAGCCAACACCAAAGGATTGAAAGATTACTACAAGGATTTTTTCCCCATCGGCGTGGCCGTTGCGCCGCGCATGTTGCACGGTGAGGATTCGGCACTGATCGTAAACCAGTTCAATAGCCTGACCGCGGAAAACGCCATGAAGATGGGACCTCTTCACCCAAGGGAAAACGAATACTTCTGGAAAGATGGCGACTCAATTGCGTTCTTTGCCAAAAAGCACGGACTGCGGTTAAGGGGCCACAACCTGTGCTGGCATGCGCAGGCTCCTAACTGGATGTTCAAGAATGCAAACGGCGATACCGTAACGAAAGAAGTGTTGCTGCAACGGTTAAAAGACCACATCACCACCGTGGTGAAGCATTACAAAGATTATGTCTATGGCTGGGACGTGGTGAATGAAGCCATTGACGACAGGGAGAATGTCTTTTATCGTCCGTCGGCCTGGTATCGCATCTGCGGCGAAGAGTTCATTGCTAAGGCGTTTGAGTATGCACACGCTGCTGATCCGAAAGCTGTTCTTTTCTACAACGATTACAATACCGAAAACCCAAAGAAGCGGGAAAAAATTTACCAGATGGTAAAGAAGTTAAAAGAAGCGGGTATTCCCATTCATGGGGTAGGCTTGCAGGGCCACTGGTCGGTGAACAATCCGTCGCGGGAAGAACTGGAAAAGTCGATCAAGATGTTCTCCTCCCTGGGTTTGCAAGTACAGGTCACGGAGCTGGACGTGTCGGTGTATGCGGGCCGGCAGGGTGGTCAGCTCATACAGGGACAGCGCCGTGACTCAGCATCGGCGTTTACTCCTGAAATGGAAGAACAGCAGCGGGAGAAATACAAAATGGCCTTCGATGTATTCCGTCAGTACAAAGGCAAGCTTACCGGCATCACCTTTTGGAACCTCAGCGACCGCTATTCCTGGCTGGATGGAAGAGGCCGAAAAAATTATCCTTTGTTGTTCGATACAAACCGTCAACCCAAAAAAGCATATTGGGATGTGGTGCGTTTTGATGCGGCAAAATAAGGTGCAGAAAAATCACATGATTCTGTAGTTTTCATAACAAGACAAAAAGTTTTTCAAGTAAAAGAATTCACGAAAATGAATACGTTTCAACAAGGTATATTAAAACTGGGTTTTTGCGTGCTGTTGTTTTCTGGTTTGATCGTTCCCGGTGCGCAAGCGCAAAAACCAAAGCTCACCTTGGACCTAACAAAGCCCGGTGCCACTGTCAGCCCGATGTTGTATGGATTGATGACAGAGGAAATCAACCATTCGTATGACGGTGGTTTGTACGCCGAACTGATACGCAACCGTATATTCAAGGACAATAAAAATATACCGGAAGGATGGAGTCTTGTTCGGGATGATTCGGTCGCAAAAGCGAGCATAAAACTGATTGGTACGTCCGAAGAACATGTTCCTTATGAAGAGCGTCGCTTTGCCATCAATGGTGCACTCTCCACGTGCTTGCGGCTGACCGTCGAGAAAGCTGCCGGCAGAGTAGGCATCGCCAATGATGGCTATTGGGGCATTCCGGTAAAGCCTTCCACCGCCTACAAAGCATCTTTTTATTTAAAGGGAACAGACCGGAGGGAACCATTCCGGAATGCCTGGGAGCCAAAGCCGACCACGCCACCGCTCCCGGTGATTGAAAACAATACCCCCGGACCAATAACGGTTACAATTGAAAGCAGGGATGGCAAAACAATCTATGCTTCGGGTGTCATCAATCTTGAAAAAAGCCCTTTTTGGAAAAAATATGACCTGACACTGACCACGGCAGCGAATGTAAAACCCACGGCAGATGCACGGTTTGTCATTTCAACCAATCGTATCGGTCAATATTATTTCAACCTGGTTTCCTTGTTTCCGCCAACTTACAAGAATCGGCCTAACGGCAACCGCCCGGACCTGATGCAAATGATGGTGGACATGAAGCCAAAGTTTCTGCGTTTTCCCGGCGGCAACTACCTGGAAGGACCACTCATTACTGATGCTTTTCCGTGGAAACAAACATTGGGTCCTTTGGAGCAGCGGCCAGGTCACAAAGGTTCCTGGGGTTACCGTGCTTCCGATGGTATGGGACTGCTTGAATTTTTATTGTGGTGTGAAGACATCGGAGCAGAACCGCTGTTAGGTGTGTATGCCGGTTATTCCTTACAGGGCGATCACGTTGACGCGGGTCCGCTTTTAAAGCCTTATGTCGAAGATGCCCTGGATGAAATTGAATACGTCATCGGTGATGTCAATACGTATTGGGGTGCGAAGCGGGCCGCCGATGGTCATCCCGAGCCTTTCAAGCTAAAGTACGTGGAAGTTGGAAACGAAGACTGGTTCGACCGTTCGGGCAGCTACGACGGCCGGTTTACGCAATTCCGCGAGGCCATTGAAAAAAAATACCCTCAACTGACCTGCATCTCTACCATCGCCGATGCACAATACCCGAACTTGAAAGTTACCTCGGGCAAAAAGCCGGCTGTTCTCGATGAGCACTACTACCGCAGCTCCTGGGACATGTGGGCCAACGCGTCGCAATACGACAGCTACGACCGGAATGGTCCAAAGATTTTTGTCGGTGAATGGGCCACACGGGAAGGCGCACCCACCACCAACCTGAATGCAGCACTTGGCGATGCCGCCTGGATGACGGGCATGGAACGCAATGCAGACCATATCATCATGTCCTGTTATGCACCCCTGTTTGTGAATGTGAACACGGCTACCGCCACCGCTCCCAAAGCCTGGCAATGGGACTCGGACCTCATTGGCTACAATGCGCTGACGGCTTATGGTTCGCCTTCGTATTATGTACAGAAGTTGTTCAGCCAATACCTGGGTGATAAGATTGTGCCGGTGACAGCGGAAAATGTACCGATGCAGGACAGGCCGATGAGCAGGAGAGACAGCGCCGCAAACACAAAGCCCAAGCCCGTTCCGACGTTGTTCTATGCGGCCACAAAGGACGAAAAGACAGGCGCTATCTATTTGAAGTTAGTCAACACCACCGGCAAAAAGCAAGCTGTGGACATCAACCTGAACGAATTGGCCAATGTATCGCCGGAGGCAACGCTGGTGGTGGTCAAAGGCGATAAGCCCGAGGCGACCAACACCCTCACTGAGCCGGAAAAGATCGTGCCGGTAACGACGAAAATAAAAGGTATCAAACCGGTGTTTACCAGATCACTCGACCCGTATTCGGTCACTATCCTGCAGTTACAAACCCGGTAATAAACACGCAAACCACCTGCTCACAAACATGAACAAACGCAAAATCATATACAGTTTATTGACGCTGACAGCCTTGCACTGCTTCAGTGCTACAGGCTTTTCGCAGGATAAGAAATTTTATATTTTCCTCTGCTTTGGCCAGTCGAACATGGAAGGCAACGCCAGACCGGAAGCGGTGGATTCTGCCGGCGTGGATAGCCGGTTCAAAGTGCTGGAAGCTGTGGATTGCCCGAACCTTGGACGGAAGAAAGGAGAGTGGTACACGGCCCTTCCGCCGCTGTGCCGTTGCCGCACCGGCCTTTCGCCGGCCGATTATTTTGGCCGGACGTTGGTAGCCAATCTACCGAAGGACGTCACCGTGGGTGTGATCAATGTGGCCATCGGCGGGTGCAAGATCGAGTTATTCATGCAGGACAGCCTTCAGTCTTATGTATCCAAAGCACCGGCGTGGATGATCCCGATGATCAAAGAATACGATGGTAATCCGTATCAACGGCTGGTGGAAATGGCGAAGCTGGCGCAGAAAGACGGTGTGATCAAAGGTGTGCTGTTGCACCAGGGCGAATCCAACACCGGCGATACCACCTGGCCGCAAAAGGTGAAACTGGTCTACGACAATCTACTGAAGGATTTACACCTGAAACCAAAGGCCGTGCCGCTGCTGGCCGGTGAAACGGTGAATGCCGACCAGGGGGGTGCCTGTGCCAGCATGAACAAGATCATTGCCACCTTGCCGAATACCATTCCGAATGCGTATGTCATTTCATCGGCTGGCTTACCGCAACGGGGCGATAAGCTGCATTTTACGGCAGCGGGTTACCGTGAGTTTGGAAAGCGGTATGGGTTGAAAATGCTTTCGTTGTTGGGGTATGCTCCGAAGGAAGGATATTGAGTTCGGGGAAAGAAGAGCTACAGCGAATACAGGATTTACCAGAATGGAGGGAGATGTCATTCCCGGAATTACTCTGTTCAATTGCGTTTTGCACCGGGTGAAAATTATTGTAGATAGAGAACAGACATCTGGCGTTAAAGACACTGCAACAGGATATATTTTAATTTTAAATTAGTAACAACATCTTTATGACTGACAAACGTAGAAGCCTTGCTAAGTCGTCCATTTTAGTCGCCTTACTGATTTTCTCCGCCTCAGTAATGGCACAGGACGGAACCATCTATCCCCTCCAAACCCCTGCAGAGCCGAATGCCATTCCACTCGGCACAGGTGGTGTCGCCAATCAACCAGCCCCCGAGACCTGGTTCCGCCAGTGGGGCGATCCCATGGCGCGGAACATCACTACAGCCACCCTTACTCCCTTTCTGCCCAAACCCGGCACGGCGAACGGCGCGGCCGTTATCGTGGCACCAGGCGGTGGTTTCCGGTGGCTTTCGATGGGCAACGAAGGCTGGGAAGTCGCAGAGGCTCTGGCGAAGCAAGGAATTGCCGCCTTTGTGCTCAAGTACCGGCTTCACCCGACCCCTACATCGCTCGAAGACTTTAAAGCCTGGATGAACCGGCCCCGCCCGGCACCAGCCGCGTCTTCGGATTCGTCGAAAAGTGCAACACCAGCACCTCCGCCACCACTGGATCTGTCTAACCAGTTAGCGGACGCCGAAGCCGCCTATGCCCTAATTCTCAAACACGCCAAAGAGTGGGGGGTTGATACGGCCAGAATTGGCATGATTGGCTTTTCGGCCGGCGCTGGTTTAACGATGCATGCAACACTTCACTCAAAGAACATGAAACTGGCTTTTATCGGCCCGATTTATGGCGGAATGGGTCCGGTTGAGGTTCCGAAGAATGCTCCTCCGATGTTCAATGTGATCGCCTCCGATGATTTTCTTTTCCGCGGTCAGTTTGGTGTGATTGACTCCTGGTTCAAAGCAGGCATACCGGTTGAGTTTCACCTTTACCAGAACGGTGGCCATGGTTTCGGCCTTGGAAATCCCGACCGGACAAGTAATCGTTGGTTTGATGCTTTTATGCACTGGCTGGATGTCAACCGCTTCCTCAAAGCCAAATCCAGCTAACAAAATTCATTGAAGGGAAAGAGTGTTTTCCGATGCGTCTTCCGCTGACAGTGCTTGCTTCAAAGTGAAACCCGCAGCGGCGACGCATCGGTTAGCGTAAGATCCCACAGCGATGCGTACCCACGCAAACTTGAAAAAGGTGCAAGGCGCCACTGTGGGTGACGCATCAGAGAAGAGAAAAAAGACAAAATTATAGTTGAAAGAACCCCGGGAGATGCCTGTCCAGCACGTTGAAACAGTTTCCTTTCCGATTAGGCATCTTTCTGTTCTCTTTCCTTCCGCATCTTATTCACATACTCCGACGGCAGCATGTTAAACTTCGCCTTGAAGGATTTGGCAAAATAGTTCGGTGTGGAAAAGCCAACGGAGTAGGCCACCTGCGCAATGTTCAGATCACTCTTCTCCAGCAAAACGGCGGCTTTGTCCAGCTTTACTGAACGAATGTATTCTACCGGTGTCTGACCTGTTAATTCCAGCAGCTTGCTGTACAACGAACTCCGGCTCATGCCCACGTGCCGGCTCAACTCCTCCACCGACAGTTGCGGATTGGTCAGGTTTTCTTCCAGGTAAAGCATAATCATTGCCAGCAATTTCTCATCCTCCGACTCAACGTTTACTTCCGGCGTGAGCACTTTTATTTGCCTGGTATACGTGTCTTTCAATTTACTGTTCAACACGAGAAGGTTTTTGATTTTTGCATTGAGCAACTCAAAATTGAAAGGCTTCGTGATGTAGTCGTTGGCACCGGTTCCCAATCCCCGCAACTGGTCTTCTTCGCCTGTTAACGCCGTTAGCAGGATCAGCGGTATATGACTGGTCCGTTTGTCGGACTTGATTTTCTTGCTGAAGGCAATTCCGTCCATTAGGGGCATGTTGACGTCGCTGACTATCAACTGCGGGTGATGGGCCAGGGCTTTTTGCCAGCCTTCTTTTCCATTGGCTGCTTCAAACACTTTGTACTGCAGCCGAAGGTTGTCTTTCAAATAAAACCGGAAGTCATCGTTGTCTTCCACAATCAAAATCAAAGGCAATTCTGTTTTGCCACTTACCGGGACCAACTCGCCCAGTTCCTCCGTTGGCTCTTCCACCTGTTCCGTTTCAATAATGGGATTTGTCGTTTTCTGTTGCAATTCACCGCCGGTTTTCGGCGCTTCGAGAGGAACAAAGGGAAGATGAAGGACGAAGGTTGTACCCTGTCCCAATTCGCTTTCCACCTCGATGCTGCCGCCATGCATTTTTACAAATTCTTTTGTGATGGCTAGGCCAATGCCGGTTCCCTGGTTGAGGATGGTGGCCGCTGTGGGGCTTTGAAAAAAGCGTTCGAAAATTTTTTCTTTTTTATCGGCAGGGATACCGATGCCTGTATCACTCACCTTAATGGTCACCCAGGTTTGTGATGGATCGGACGCCTTTTTTTCCTGGTCGACGAGCAAACGGATGTGTCCACCTTCCAGTGTGAACTTAAAGGCATTGGACAAAAGATTGAACAAGATCCGCTCGACCTTGTCGTGGTCAAACAGGGTGTTCAATTGTGCAATGCGGCTCTCAAAGGCAAAATCAATTTGCTTTCTTTCCGAAAGGTCTTTAAAGGAGTCGGACACTTCTTTCACAAAAGCTACCAACTCACCTTCGGTTGCCTGCAGTCTTAGCTCATCTTCTTCCATCTTGCGGAAGTCAAGCAATTGGTTTACGAGATTCAACAGCCTCCTTGCATTCCGTTTGATCATTTGAAGCTGACCCGATGACTGCTCCTTTTTTTCCTGCGACAGCAGGGTATCTACCGGACCCAGGATCAACGAAATCGGCGTTCTGAATTCATGACTCAAATTGGTCAGGAACTTTATTTTCAGCTGGTCAAGTTCACGTATCCGTTCGGTTTCTTTGCGTTCCTGTTCTGCCTGCATTCGTTCCTGCTCCAAGGCAAACGTCCGCCTCAGTTTTTGTAGACTCCGGTGACGGAAGTAAAGCACAAGGCCGCCAAGGAACAGTACGTAAAAAATATAAGCAATCGTAGTGCGCCAGAAAGGTGGATGTACGATGATGCGGATGGTTTTACCCTCATTGTTCCAAACGCCATCGTTGTTGCTGGCTTTTACTCGGAACACATATGTTCCGGGATCGAGATTGGTGTACGAAGCAGCCGTGGTGTTTCCCACGTAGTTCCAGTCCTTGTCAAATCCTTCGAGTTTGTAGGCATATTGGTTTTGTTCCGGCGACGTATAGTTTAAGCCCACAAAACTCAACGCAAAATTTTGTTTATAATCGAGATCGATCTCTTTGGCAATAGCAATGTTCTCGTGTATGGGGCCGTCTTCCGAAGGTGCAACCGATTGGTTTGCCACCCGTAGATCAGTGATCAGGATCGAAGGGATATTGCTGTTTTTCTTCAGGTAAGCAGGGTTGAAATAATTGAAGCCTTCCAGTCCACCAAAAAATAATTCTCCATCCGCCATCCGCAGGCCTGCACCATGAACAAAGTTGTTGTTCTGTACCCCGTTATGGTAGTTGTAGTTGTTGATCTTTTTGGTGCCGATATCAAGGCTGCTGATCCCTTTGTTCGTGCTGAGCCATAGTAAACCTTTTTGATCTTCCAGGATTTTGTAAACGGCGTTGTTTTGCAGACCGTCTTTTTCTGAAAACGTGACGAACTGTTTTGTGCGCTTGTTGAACAAACCCAAGCCTCCGCCGAAAGTTCCCGCCCACATATTCCCCCGGCTGTCTTCCAATAAGGATAGCACCTTGTCGTTTGGTAATTTGCTGTTGTATGAGTTATAAATGGTGAATTTTCCCGAAACAGGATCAAGAACGGCGATACCCCCGCCATGGGTGGCAATCCAGATATTGCCTTCCCTGTCTTCCTCGATATCCCGGATGTATCCGTTGATGGGTAAAAGAACATCGGTTGCTGCCTTCGGGACCGGCGTGTAGTGCATAACAACTTTATTTTCGTCATTCAGGACTTTTATGCCGCCACCGTTAGTACCCAGCCACACTTTTCCCTGGTGATCTTCTTCTATGCAAAAAATATCGTTCGAATTCAGGTCTCCGGTCTTGTCTTCCTGCAGCAGTTGCCGGTAGCTTCCCGAGCCCGGATCGAAGACAAACAACCCATCTGAAAACGTTCCCACCAGTAACTGATTGTTCCGTTTCATTTTAAGGGCAAGAACAGTCAGGCTGCTGGCAGCATTTTTTCTTTCGGATCGAAGAGAGACAGGTTGAAACAATCCTGTTTTGCGGTCGAAGAGGCTAAGGCCGCCACCTTCCGTACCAACGTAAACATTGCCGTTTTTGTCCCCGGCAAACGCATTGACAACAGGAGCGCTTAACCCTTTTTCATCAAAGACATTGCTTTTTACATAATTGAAAAGATTCAGGTTTTTGTCATATCTATTAACGCCTCCACCAATCATGCCCAGCCAGTAGATTCCCTGCCGGTCAATGTAGATAGAACGAACCGATTTGGCTGTCAGGCTATGGATATTACGGTAGTCAAAACTGTATTTCGCGATCCCGCCCGTCCTGGTGTCCAGGATGTCCAGCCCGTCACCGGTGCCCAGCCACAACCTGTCGCCGTCCACAGCAATGGAAGAAATGAAATTGCTGCTTAAGGATAGTCCGTTTTTAGTGGTCTTACCGAAATAAATAAAATCATTCGCACCAGGTTTAAAAAGACTTAAACCGCCATTCGTGCCAATCCAGATATTTCCCGCTTTGTCTTCGACGACTGCATTGATGTTGTTTCCGCTTATACTGCGTGGGTCGTTGTCGGAATGGACAAACTGTGTCAGGGATTTCGTTTTCGGGTTATACTGAAACAGCCCTTCGGTAGTGCCGATCCACATCCGGTGCTGACTGTCTTCGAACAGACAGAGACCGGGCTTTGTAAGGCTGGAACCTGCATTACCGGAGCGTATATCCATTTGCGATACTTTTTTTGTTACCGGGTCAAGGATATTCACGCCCCCAAAATGGGCAATCCATATGTTGCCAAGATAATCGCTGCAAACGTCACGGATGACATTGTTGCTAATGGCGTTTGCTGAACCGTTTGCGGGGAAATTAAGAAAAGCGTCCCTGGTTCGGTCATAAAGACTTAAGGAACCGCCGCTTGTACCAACCCACAAATTCCCGGAATTGTCTTCATAAAGCGCTAAGATTTCATTTGCCTGTAAGCTGGCCGGATCACCCGGCTTATGACGATAGACGGTGAAATTGGTACCATCAAACTTATCCAGTCCATCCTCCGTTGCAAACCAAATCAGGCCATAGCGGTCTTTGAGAATAGCATTTACTGTATTGGAAGAAAGGCCATCCTTGGTGGTTAAGGCTGTAAAATTGATGTTGGTCTGTTGCGCAGAAACCAGCAGGCCCCATCCTGCTATACAGAAGAAAGTCAGCAGGGGCTTTTTAAAAAAACACAGAAGAAAAAAAGGCAGGTTCGAAACTGGTGCCATTTTGTCTTTATCTACCATTGTATTCCCTCTTAGCGTTGTACACATAAATAAAGTCACGTTGACTAGAAATAAAAGAGATGCTTGAGGAACTGCTCCCCAAAGCTGCTGCATTTCCGGTCTTACCGGGTATACAGGTTATGTGTTTTGGAAATGAATAGCAATGATTGATTCAGTGCATGGGAATCGTCCCCCGCATCCACATCAGCTATCAAATATAATTAATCTTGGAAAAAACGTCTGTTTGACGATTAAAATTTCTGAAGCTAGACATTTGTTCCATAAGTTTCAACAAATCAACCCGCTTTCATCTCCCTGGGCGATTAGCTTTGGAACACTTCCAGAAGCACGGGTGAATGCCTGCTTTCGGGAAAGAGAGATTGGCTTGCGGAAAATCCGGAAAGACATAAAGGCCGGTCGACGATGACCGGACCCGTGATTGCACGAGAAATGTTTAAGATACACCTTATGAGATTTAGACGACTTCGACGAAAATAGACAACAGGTTAGGTCTATTGCCCGGCTGCCAGGAAGGCAGGCGGGAGAAGAAAACGGCGGAACTCGGAATGAGGGAGGTGAAAAAGGGGTAAAAGAGGTTTACGGATGATTTTGGCCTGATACGCACATCAATACCAGATTGCTCATAGTTATTTTTTAAACCCCAATTAAACGTAAAGACTGCTGTATGAAAAAAGTTACCTGATTGCTGGCACCTGTAAAAGTGGAGAATGCACCGGCTTTCTCCACTGAATTTTCGAGAGATACAACTTGCTCATGCCTGAGTAAATTCCTATCACTTTATCTAGACTAAGAAATGAAAAAAATTAAACGAGGTCCGTCGTTTGACGGGTTCCGCCTGACTGTAAACTGTCTAATGATGGCAACGTTTGCCATCCCGCTTTTTTGCTTTTGCCCGGTACATTCTTTTGCGGGCACCGGCGGTAAGGGCAAATTCGCCTACGCTTTAACCGTAACCGGAAAAATCGTGGACGACAAAGGAACACCACTTGGCGGGGCAACTGTTACAGAAAAAGGAACAAAAAATTCAACACTGACAAAGAGCGATGGTTCCTTTACGCTAACTGTTTCAAAAAACAAGGCTGTGTTGGTGATTTCCTTTGTTGGTTATACGCAGCAGGAAGTGACCGTCAATGAAGGACAAAGCGATATTTTCATTCACTTGGCGCCGTCGCAGCTGTCCATGGACAGCATCGTTGTTGTGGGGTATGGACGGCAGCGGAAGCAAAGTGTGGTAGGAGCCATTACGCAAACAACCGGCGCAGTGCTGCAAAGAGCAGGCGGCGTGTCCACCATAGGCGGCGCACTAACCGGCAATGTGCCCGGTGTGATCACGGTACAGGGGTCCGGTACTCCCGGAGCCGAAGACCCCACCATATATATAAGAGGCCAGAGTACCATGAACGGCAGCAACCCGCTGATATTGGTTGATGGCATTGAACGTCCGATGAGTGGGGTGGACGTCGGTTCGGTTGAAAGCATATCCGTATTAAAAGATGCATCCGCGACAGCCGTTTTTGGGGTAAAAGGTGCCAACGGTGTCATTCTCATTACAACAAAAAGAGGTGTGGAAGGAAAGGCAAACATCAACGTTACCGCCAACACAACCGTGAAGATCCCTTCCCGCATTCCGCAGAAGTACGATTCATACGACGCTCTGAAAATCAGAAACTGGGCCATTGAACGGGAACTGGCGCTGAACCCTTCTTCCTGGGCCGATTACACGCCTTATGCTTTACTGGATAAATACCGCCACCCGGCAAATCAACAGGAGGCGGAACAATACCCCAATATTGACTGGCAGGATGAGACGGTGAAGGATTTTGCCACCTCGAATAACCTGAACGTGAACATCTCCGGCGGTTCATCATTTGTCAAATACTATACAGCCTTGGATCTACTTCACGAAGGCGACATCATGAAAGTGCCGGACAATGGTAAGGGCTATAAACCCGGATTTTACTACAACCGGTTGAATGTCCGGGCCAACCTTGATTTCAAATTAACCAGCACCACCACATTGGCAGCTAACCTTTCAGGGCTTAGCGGCAATAAGCAGGATACCTGGAACGGTTTTGAATACACCTGGTATCAGTCCATTTATGCCCTTGCTCCCGATATTTTTTATCCACGGTACAGTGATGGCTCCTGGGGCTATTATCCCAATGATCCGGTAAGAGGCACTAACACCCTTCAGGTACTTGCCAATAGCGGTGTCAGAAATACAAAAACCACACAGATCAACAGCGATTTTACCTTGACCCAAGATTTGGGCATGCTTATGAAGAACCTCAGTGTAAAGGGCACTTTTGCGATGGATAACACCTTCGTTACACAAGGTGGCATTTTTGATGATGGCAGTGCCATTCTCAAATACGTTGACCGTGATGGCCGGGTAACGTACAAAAACACTGCGGGAACGAACCAATTTGACTATGTATTGCCATTATGGTCTACAAGACCCGATGCTATGCAAAATCCTTCGACCTATAGAAGGAAGTTTTACCAGGCGCAAGTGAACCATTCCGCACGGTTCGGTAAGCACAACCTCACCGAAATGGGGCTGGTTCAACGCGAAGAATATGCAAGAGGAAGCGAGTTTCCTCACTACCGAGAAGACTGGGTTTTCAGAGCGACATACAATTATGCCAACCGGTATTTTGCTGAGTTCAATGGTGCTTACAATGGTTCCGAGATGTTTTCGCCGGAGTACAGGTTTGGATTTTTCCCTTCTGCGGCCGCAGGCTGGACGGTGACGAATGAGAAATTTATGCGGAATATTTCCTGGTTAACAAATCTGAAAATCCGTGGCTCATACGGACTTGTAGGAGACGACAGGCCGGCCACCAACTTCCGTTGGTTGTACCAAACACAATGGTCCTCTGGCGGACAGACGCGTCTTGGCGACCAGGCCTATATCACCAGCCCTTATGTATGGTACAAGGAGTTTTCCATTGGAAACCCCGACCTGCACTGGGAAACGGCGACAAAAGCAAACTTTGGCGTTGACTATTCCCTGTTGAATGGGCTTGTGGAAGGTAGTTTTGATTTGTTCCAGGATTACCGCTACGATATTTTATTACCCGGTAATCAGCGGGCTGTTCCTGCCTATTTTGGTAATACCCCGCCGGTTGCCAACCTGGGAAAGGTAAAAGTGAGAGGCTTTGAAGTTGAACTGAAGTTTAACAAGCGGTTCAATAAAAATTGGCGCCTGTGGTCCAACATGGCTGCTACCCACGCAAAGGATAAAATTCTTTTTGCCGATGATCCGCAATTGCTGGACGCTTATTTAAAGAGGCAGGATTACCAGATCGGTCAGTCAAGGTCGACACTCCGTGCAGGCTATTACAATACCTGGGATGAGGTTTATGGCAGCAGCAGGGTGAATCAATACGACATCCAAAAATTACCCGGGAATTTCAATTTGGTAGATTTCAACGGCGACGGCGTTATCGATGGCTATGATAATGTACCCTATGCCTATCCCTCAAGGCCACAGAATACCTACACGGGCACAATTGGCTTCGACTACAAACGGCTTTCTTTCTTTGTTCAGTTCTATGGCGTAAACAATGTTAGCCGGGAGTTGACGCAAGGCAGCTTTGATGGATCACTGAATGCGGTTTACAAGCAAGGCGATTATTGGACAATGGACAATCCCACTGCAGCCTCGCCGCTGCCGCGATGGAAATCATTGAATTATAGCAGAGGCGATTTCTACTACTTTGATGCCTCTTACGTTCGCTTAAAATCAGCCGAAATCGCCTATTCTTTCAATCCTGAATGGCTAAGGAAAAGAGGCATTCAATCCATGCGGGTTTATCTCAATGGCAACAACCTGTTTCTCTGGAGTAAAATGCCGGATGACCGTGAAGCCAATATCGGCGGCGCCGGCTATTCTGGCCAGGGTGCTTACCCAACGCTTCGCCGTATCAATTTAGGTCTGAACCTTAGTCTATAAACGATAAATGAACAAGAGCATGAAATCTTATAAGAAAATAATTTTCTCTGCAGGTTTGCTTTTCCTTGTATTGGGAATGGTGTCCTGTAAGAAATACCTGGACAAATCACCTGAAGCCAGCATTTCGGAGCAGGATGTATTTATCAACTTCCGGAATTTCCAGGGCTTTACCGAAGAATTGTATTCCTGTATTCCGGATATGTCGAAAGCCACCTGGAACAATGAATGGAATTTCGGCGACGACGTCCTGTCAACCTCTGTTGCAAACTACCGGTTGAATATGGAGTTCGACAACGGAAACTATTGGGCCTGGAACAACGGCGGCGGCGGTTGGGCAAACAGCTGGCTGGATGGTGCCGGCCCACAGACAAACCCCAACGAAGCGCACGGCAAAGGTCTGTGGCCGCTGGCCTGGTATGCCATTCGCAAAGCCAATGTCGGTTTGGCCAACCTGGATAAGTTGGTGGATGCCACACAGGAAGAAAAGGACATCGTTAAAGGACAGCTCTTGTTTTTCCGTGGCTTTTTCTATTTCGAATTAATGAGTTTCTGGGGTGGCCTACCATATATAGACAAGGTGCTGCCATCCAATGAGCCTTTGACCCTGCCACGGTTGAGTTATAGGGAAACGGCCTTGCGTGCTGCAAAAGATCTGGAAGATGCTGCAGCTTTGTTGCCGGCTAACTGGGACAATACAACTGTAGGAGCTGCAACAAAGGGTAACAACAACCAACGTATCACCAAGTCGGTTGCTCTCGGTTTTAAAGGGAAAGACCTGCTTTACGCAGCCAGCCCGATGATGAACCAGGAAGCTACCGGCAATGCGACCTATGATGCGGAGTTGTGCAAGCAGGCAGCCGATGCATTTTACAGAACACTGAAGCTCTCCGATGATGGATCAGCCATTTACAAATTGCTTCCTTTCACCAACTACAGCGAAAACTGGTACACCATTTCCTCCGGTCAAAACAAAGTTCCTGGCTATCCCGAGACGCTTTTGGCTCCGCCGGTTTACACAAACTGGGAATCCCGTTGGTCGTTGGTCAACATGTTTATTCCACCGCAACTGGGTGGCGAGGCTGCCATTTCATCACCTGCAGCCAACTACGTAAATTATTTTGGCATGGCCAATGGTCTTCCGCTTGATGACCCTAACTCGGGCTACAACATTGCCGATCCATGGTCTAATCGCGACCCGCGTTTTTACAAGTGTATCACGTACGATGGTCAGCAAATGATCCAGGGAAGTGCGCCTGCCAATAAAGAACCTTACCGTTTTGCCAATCTTTACAATGGAGGAAACCTGCGCCGGGACAATGATGCAAGCCGCACCGGCTATCTGCTTCGCAAATTTGTTACCAACAAATGCAACGATGTTGACAACGAATGGAACAACATCAGTATCATTATTCCTTACCTGCGCCTTGCCGATGTTTACCTGATGTATGCCGAAGCCGTGTTGAACGGATACGGTACGCCACAAAGCAGCCACAATGGTTATCTGACGGCAGAACAGGCTGTGAACAAAGTGCGGGAGAGGGCCGGTGTTTCGAATGTTGATGCAAAATTTACGTCCTCAAAAGAGGCCTTTATGGGTGAACTGATCCGGGAAAGAGCAGTGGAACTTGCCTTCGAAGGTCTTCGCTGGCACGACCTGCGCAGATGGAATCTTGCCGGTGAGAAAAAATACAAGGAGAAAACAGCGGTCGATTTTGATCGCGGTGCAAATGGCAAACCCGTCAACCTGCGGGAAAGAGTGGTGATAACACGGGTATTTGAAAAAAAGCACAACTGGCTTCCCCTGCCACTCAGCCAGGTAAATCTCTACCCATCTTTCGGGCAAAATCCGGGATGGTAACGGCTAAACACACTGTTATTCAGCAACGAAGAAAAGGTCACATTATTTAAAATCAAACGAATGAACTATATCAAAATAGGGGTGGCTTTTTGTGGACTATTCTCTTGCCTGTCGGGCAATGTGAATGCACAAAATGCCAGCAGCCACAATTTCACTTCAACCGTATACAACAATCAGGGGCTGCCGGTTTCCGGCGCCCTGGTAGCCAACAGCGAAGGCAAGGCTGTAGCCACAACCGATGTGACGGGGCAATTCACCGTAACCGTGCCCGATAAAACGCTCCTGGTCATTGCAGCAAACGGTTTCCAGCCGCAACGTGTTAGGGTTGACACCGTGCCGGAAAAAATCACGCTTTTACAAGCGGCAACAAATCCCGTTGATGTTGTTTATAAAAAAGTCCAGAAGCAGGATTTGCCCGGTGCCATCAGCGTATTGAACCCGGAGACATACATCGATCAGGATTATAACCTTACCGTGGAAGGGGGGATGAACGGCAGGGTTGCCGGCT
Source organism: Flavisolibacter nicotianae (assembly GCF_003628535.1). GTDB lineage: Bacteria > Bacteroidota > Bacteroidia > Chitinophagales > Chitinophagaceae > Flavisolibacter > Flavisolibacter nicotianae. The sequence continues at coordinate 8,781 of NZ_RBCI01000018.1, read as the reverse complement.
TGCTGTGGAGCAACAACATCTGGGGAATGGAAAATGCCATCGTAATGATCGATGGTGTTCGCCGGGATTTCAGCGACATCACGTTGAACGAAGTGGACCAGATCACTGTTTTGAAAGGCGTGAACGCAGTGGCACTTTATGGCAGCCAGGCGGCTAAAGGCGTAATTTTGATTACTTCCAAAAGAGGCGATGCCAACAGCCGTAAGATTGGTGTCAGGGTGAACTCCGGCGTTGCTTTGCCCAAAGCACTGCCGCAATACCTTGGTTCGGCGGAATACATGACGCTTTACAACGAAGCCCGCCGCAACGATGGCCTTGCCGAGTTGTATGACGCGGCTACCATTCAAAATTACCGCACCGGTAACTCCTATCGCTTTCCCAGCGTGGACTACTACTCTTCAGAATACCTGAAAAAGTTCCAGACTGCAACAGATGCCAATGCAGAATTTTCCGGCGGGAATAACATTGCCCGCTTTTATTCCAACATTGGTTGGGCAAACAGTTCAACGCTGTTGAATGCCGGCGAAGGAAAAAACGAAGGAGACAACCGTTTTCATGTAAGGGGCAACATCGACCTTAAACTGAATGACTACATCAGCAGTTCCATTTCCTTGTCAACTGTTTTTAACGACAGCCGCCGGGGTCGGACCAACTATTGGAGCAATGCCGCTACGTTGCTGCCAAACCGATTCACGCCACTGATTCCGTTAAGCATGATCGCACCGGGCAGCACAACGGCCCAGGCTTATATTAAAGCCAGCCGTAACATCATTGACGGTCAGTACCTGTTGGGCGGCACACAGCAGTTCCCCACAAACCCGCTTGCCGATTTGTATGTTGGCGGGTACGATAAATTCATCCGCCGCTCCTTCCAAGTCACCGACGGGATTGATTTCAACCTGAAAAATCTTTTGCAGGGTTTGTCTTTCCACACCTTGTTCAATCTTGATTATAACAATTCGTACATACAGTCGACACCGAACACGTATGCAACGTATGCTCCTACATGGAGTGCGACGGCTGACTCCGTAAACGGGCTTGCAAAATTTGGAGCCGATCTGCGTCCGGGCACACAAAATATCAGTGGTACAACGCAATTGCAGAACATTGGGCTTTCCGCCTGGCTGAATTACGAGAAATCGTTGAACGAAACACATAATTTTTCAGCAACATTGCTGGGTTTTGGTTCAACTATCAAAACCAACGATGTTTACCAGGCAACCTCCAATGCCCACCTGGGATTACAGCTTAATTACAACTACAAACATAAGTACTGGGTTGATTTCAGCAGCGCTTATGTGAACTCTACGAAATTGCCCGACGGCAACCGGACGGCGTTTTCGCCAACCGTAAGCCTAGGATGGTTGTTAAGCTCCGAGAGCTTCCTGGCCCAATCGAAGGTTGTGGACTACCTGAAGCTGTCTGCTTCTGCAGGCATCCTGAACACTGACCTTGATATCAGCGGTTTTTATCTGTACGATAACGTTTTCAACAGAGGAACCACTTTTACCTGGAATGACGGTGTGCAGGCCGGTAACCAAACTACATTTTCCAACTTCACCGGTAATCCCGCCCTGGCCTTTCCTAAAAGAAAAGAGCTGAATGCAAGCCTTGAAGGCGCTTTCTTCAACAACCTGCTGACACTGCAGACAACCTTTTTTGTCAACCGGATGGATGGGCTTCTGACACAACAGTTTTCACGTTACCCGGGCTACATGAGTTCTTTCATCCCCTACACCAACTACAATGCAAACAAACGCTCGGGTTTTGACCTGATGTTGAACGTAAACAAAAAAGTTGGTGCTGTGGGTTTGAACCTGGGCTTGAATGCCACGTATGCTGATTCGAAAGTTGTAAAGCGTGACGAACTGTTTGCAGATGCTTATCAAAACAGGACCGGCCGGCCGGTTGATGCCATCTTTGGGCTCCGGAGCAATGGCTTTTTCGCCGACCAGGCCGATATAGACAGAAGCGCAAAACAACTCTTTGGCGAAGTGAAGCCCGGCGACATTAAGTATGTCGATCAAAACGGTGACAATCTCATTGACCAGCGTGATGAAATTATGATCGGCCGTTTCATTGCACCTTTTGCCTATGGCATCACCTTTGGCGCATCGTATAAGAACTTCAATCTTTTTGTATTGGGCACCGGAAACAATGGCGGTACGGGCTTGAAGAACAATGATTACTACTGGGCTTTTGGTGATAAAAAATACGCTGAGGTTGTAAGAGACAGGTGGACTCCGACAACAAAGGAAATGGCTAAATTTCCCCGCCTCAGTTCTCAGCAGAACAACAACGATTTCCGCAATTCGGATTTTTGGACGTACAAAACAAATCGTTTCAACCTGCAAAAGGTTCAACTGACGTACAATCTGTCGGGCAACATTCTGCGCAAAACATTTTTCAAAGATCTGGGAATGTATGTGGCCGGCGCTAACCTGATCACCTTTTCAAAAAACCGTGAAATACTGAATCTGAATATCAGCACTGCGCCGCAGTTCAGGAGTTATACGGTTGGTGTCAGGGCCAGATTTTAAAAGCATATCACAAACGTTTAAATCATGACGATGAAAAAAAATATATTGGTATTGGTTGTGCTGGCCGTCTTTTTTGCGGGTTGCAAAAAGGAGCTGCTTACGCCACTTGACGACAACCACCTTACACCGGAAGATGTTGCCGGCAATCCTTTGTTTGCTGAAGGACTCCTGATGAATGCCTACACAAGGCTTCCGACTAACAGCTACTCGTTTAATGAAGTGGCCACCGACGATGCCGTAACAAATGATAAGGCAAACAACTATCTTTTTATGGCAACGGGAGCCTGGTCGGCTTTCAACAACCCGGTGGACCAATGGAACAACTCCTTTACGGCCATCATGTACATCAACCGTTTTCTCCAACAGGTAGATACCCTCAATTGGTCGCCGTTGAGCAAGAATCGCAGGACAATGTTTCAGGACCGTTTGAAAGGAGAGGCTTTTGCTTTGAGAGGAATGTTTTACTTAAATCTGCTGCAGGCACATGCAGGGGTAACGGCAAGCGGGCAACTGTTGGGTGTTCCCATTATTACGGAAGCCCTCGATGCGTCGTCCGACTTCAAACGGCCCCGCAATTCATTTGACGATTGCATGAAACAGATCTACAGCGATCTGGCCGAAGCAGAGAAATATTTGCCGCTGGATTATGCGAATATTTCCAACGCTTCGCAAATGCCCTCCCGGTATAGTGGCATGGCTTTACCTGACGCCGCTGCCGCTGCTGCAGCTGTAACGGATTACAACAGTGTTTTTGGTTCTGTTGACAGGCAACGCGTTTCAAGCCGGATTGTAAAGGGCATCAGGGCAAAAGCAGCTTTGCTGGCAGCCTCTCCAGCTTACAACCCGCAAGGAACGTTTACCAAATGGGAAGATGCAGCCAATTATGCCGGTGATGTGTTGAGCCTTATTGGCGGTGTTAGCGGATTGGATCCTAAGGGTGCTTTGTTTTATACCGCAAGCAATGTGAATTCGATCAACCTTGCCAACAACGTTGACCAAAAAGAAATGTTGTGGAGAGGTAGCAATCAAACAAGTAGCAACAACATGGAGATCGCAAACTTTCCGCCAACACTGTTTGGCAACGGAAGGGTTAATCCAACACAAAATTTGGTTGATGCATTTCCGATGGCGAATGGTTATCCGATAACAGATCCCGCCAGTGGTTATGTTGCAACCGATCCTTATGCGGGTCGTGATCCGCGGTTGAAAAACTACATCCTGGTGAACGGTGGAACAATGTCAAGCAAAACCATCTGGACCAAAATTGACAATCCAACCAGCGATGCGGTTAACTTTCTTCCCACCTCAACAAGAACCGGCTATTACCTGCGCAAGTTGTTGCGGGAAGATGTGAATGCAAATCCCACATCAAGCTCGGCGCAAAAGCACTATCCTGTACACATCCGCTATACCGAGATCTTCCTGATCTATGCCGAAGCGGCCAACGAAGCATGGGGACCCGATGGTACCGGCACGCAAGGCTACTCTGCCCGCGATGTGATTGCCGCCATTCGGAAGAGAGCCGGGATTGCACAACCAGACAGCTATCTTGCCTCTATCAGCAGCCAGGAAGGTATGCGCCAGTTGATCCGCAACGAAAGAAGACTCGAGTTGAGCTTTGAAGGTTTCCGCTTCTGGGACCTGCGCCGATGGAAAGAAAGACTGACGGAGCCTGCCAGGGGAGTCATCATTAACAACAACACCTACACGGTAATGCCGGTTGAAAACAGGCAGTATGCCGATTTCATGTACTATGGTCCAATCCCTTACGGTGAAGCGTTGAAAGCAAACCTCCAGCAAAATAAAGGGTGGTAACGCCAATCTTTAAATCTAATCAAACACAGAAAAATGAAAAGAACACTTTTGATAGCCTCCGTTTTACTTACAGTGCTAACCGCCTGTAACAAGGACTGGGAGTTTCCGGACTATAAATACACCACGGTTTATTTCCCGTACCAGTCGCCGGTAAGAACGCTGGTGCTGGGCGAGGATATTTACGACAATACACTGGACAACCAGCACAAATTTCTCATCATGGCGACCATGGGTGGTGTGTATGAAAACAAGAAAAACATCACGCTGAATTTAGAGGTTGACGAAGCACTTGGCCAGCATCTCAAATTTGAGACACCCTCCGGCGACAGTGTCTTTGTCCTGCCCTCCAATTATTATACACTGCCTAAGGATAAGCAGATCGTGATTCCTTCCGGCAAACTGATGGGTGGTATAGAAGTGCAATTGACCGATGCATTCTTTCAGGATCCCCGGTCCATTAAAAACACCTTTGTGATCCCGTTACGGATCGCTTCCGTAACAGGTGCCGACTCGGTACTCCGTGGTAGAACTGAATTGGCCTCGCCTGATCGCCGCAAGCCGGGTGACTGGGTGATTGCACCTAAAGACTTTACCCTGTATGCCATTAAATACATCAATCCTTACCATGGTTCGTATTTGCGCAGAGGTGTTGATGTGGTAACAGGTGCGGGTGGAAACACGGCGCTTGATACCAATTTTATCTACCACGCTCCGTATGTAGAGAAGGATCAGGTGGTCAGTCTGGCGACGAGAGCCCTCGACGAAAACTCCGTTACTTTAACCACCAGGAACAAGGGCAGTAATCTTGACGTACCCTTTCAACTGGTCCTGAAGTTTGATAACCAGGGCAAGGTAACTGTTTCGAACCCGGCTACTGCCACTTACACCATCACCGGTAATGGTGAGTTTGTGAAGAAGGGTGACATGTGGGGAAATCAACAACGCGATGTGCTGCACCTGAAATACCAGGTTAATTTTGGAACGACAGTACACACCATCACCGACACCATCGTGATTCGGGACAGAGGTGTGAAAATGGAAACGTTCAATCCGGTCGTTGTTAACTAACCGAAGTGTTCAAAGTTGAGTTTCATCATTTCTTATAATCTCCATCCTCTGCAGGTGCTCACGAATGCACTTGTAGAGGATTTTATCTGACCACTGATTTTTTAAACGGACCGAAAATGATAAAGTAGGAGGAAATACCATTTGGATAAGTGTGAAATCAGACTTGGAGAAGAACGTTACAGCAGTTTGCAATCCTGATTTTAAAACAAATCAACCAGAAGTTGACACCAATAATGCTACATAGAAACCCTCGCCATACAACCGTTAATCACTGTTTTACGTTCAGCTTTTTGCTGCTGCTTTTCAGTGCTTCATTTGTTCCTTATCAAACCTTTAGTCAAAGCAAAAAGCAGCCGAAAAAGGCAGCAGCTCAACCTGCATTTTACACTGGCACGTACCGCAATCTTTTTCGTGAAGCCGGCTACAGCCAGGCAGCAATTGATGAGAAAGTTACCAAGGCTTACCACGATATTTTCGAAGGACCCAACCGCGTTTATTTCGAAGTGGGTGATTCGATGGGTTATGTATCGGATATCAAGAATCATGATGCCCGCACCGAAGGGCTTTCGTACGGCATGATGATCGCCGTGCAATTGAACAAAAAAGATGTGTTTGACCGCATCTGGCGCTGGTCGAAAAAATACCTGCAGCACCAGGAAGGACCCAGGGAAGCCTATTTTGCCTGGAGCATCAATTCGCAAACGCTAAAGAAGAATTCCGAAGGCTCGGCGTCCGATGGAGAGTTGTATTTTGTCACCAGTCTCTTATTTGCTGCCAACCGCTGGGGCAATAACACCGGCATTGATTATTACGGCGAGGCCAGAAGAATACTGGACGCCATGTGGAAAAAAGACGGCACCGGCGGCATCAAAAATCTCTTTAACACGGAACACAAACAAATCACCTTTGTCCCCGAAGGCGACATGTACAACTGGACCGATCCGTCCTACCATCTGCCGGCGTTTATGGAGGTGTGGGCCCTGTACGCAAAGGATGGACACGAACAGTTTTACCGTGACTGCGCCGATACCTCCCGTGCCTTTCTGCACCGGGCCTGTCACCCGGTAACAGGACTCAATGCGGATTACATGGAGTTCAGCGGAGTTCCTCATCCTGCCCCCTGGATGCCGGTTGGTTTTCGCTACGACTCCTGGCGGGTGCCCATGAACATCGCCATGGATTACAACTGGTTTGGAAAAGACAGGCGGTGGCAGGAAGACTATGCGAACCGCTTTCAACGTTTTCTTCGCTCAAAAGGCATCAACAGCTTTGACGACCAGTTCAACCTCGATGGCTCCCGGCCCGAATTCATTCTTCAGGCCGGCAGTGTGAAAAAGCTCAGGCATTCACTGGGCCTGGTTGCTACCGCTGCTGCCACTTCGCTTATAAAGGGGGACAAGAACAGCCTTGACTTTGTCCGTGCACTCTGGGAGGCCAGGCTGGAACCGTATGAAGATGGCTACTTCGATCCGTACTACGATGGCTTGCTGTACATATTCAGCCTGCTGCATCTCAGTGGGAAATACCAGGTCATCCAACCATCAACAAATTAATCATGAACCGGGTGCATAAAATGAAAAGGCTTATCAATCTATTTACACCAGGAACGAAACGCAGCATCCATCGACTCGCTTTGCTTAGTGCATTCATCGGTGGCACCGCAACAGGTGCGTTTGCCCAAAATCCGTTTATTCAAACGCAATACACCGCCGATCCGTCGGCGAGGGTGTTTGGTGACCGGGTGTATGTTTATCCTTCCCATGATATTCTTGCCACTCCGGGCAAAGGAAGGGTGGGTTGGTTTTGCATGGAAGATTACCATGTGTTTTCGTCTGCAAATCTGACCGACTGGACAGATCATGGAGTGATCGTTCAGCAGAACAAGGTGCCCTGGGTGAAACCGGATAGCTACAGCATGTGGGCACCGGATTGCATTGAGCGGAATGGGAAATATTATTTCTATTTTCCCACCTCGCCGAAGGATACCACTACATACAGTCGCGGCTTTGCCATTGGTGTTGCCATAGCCGATAAACCAACCGGCCCTTTTGTTCCGCAGCCAACACCCATCAAAAACGTTCACGGCATCGATCCCAATGTTTTTATTGATAAAGACGGACAAGCTTATCTCTATTGGTCAGCCGGAAACATTTACGGTGCCAGGCTGAAAGAGAATATGCTGGAACTGGCATCCGATCCGGTCATTCTGCAGGAACTGCCAACAAAAGGATTGAAAGAAGGGCCTTACCTCTTTGAACGGAACGGCCTTTATTACCTGACCTATCCGCATGTGGCGAACAAAACCGAACGACTGGAATATGCAACAAGCAACAACCCCTTAGGCCCTTTCAAAGTGACCGGTGTGATCATGGACGAATCGCCGACAGGTTGCTGGACCAATCACCATTCTGTCATTCAATTCAAAAATCAGTGGTACTTGTTTTATCATCACAATGATCTGTCTCCGCAGTTTGACAAGGCCCGCTCTGTCAGGGTTGACAGTTTGTTTTTCAATGAAGACGGTACCATCAGAAAGGTCATTCCGACTTTAAGAGGCGTCGGCTTAACGAACGCAACGCAAAACATACAGATCGACCGGTTCAGCCGGACCAGTGACCAGGGCGTGTCAATCGCCTTCCTCGATACGCTCAACAAGTTCCAGGGATGGAAAACTGTATTTAATGCGGCGGATGCCTGGCTGCAATACAATAGCGTGGATTTTGGAAAGAAGCCTGCCAGGTTTGTTTCGGCGAGAGCGGCATCACCTTCCGGTGGCGTCTTGCAAATACGCACCGATGGCCTCAAAGGGCCGGTTATCGCAGAGGTGAAGGTGCCTGCAGGGAAGGACTGGAAAGTGATAAAGGCACCTGTTCAAAAGCTCGGTCCAGGCGTTCACCACCTGTTCATTGTGTCGAAAGGGAAGGATCCGGTTGAAGCTGACTGGATACGTTTTGAATAATCTGTGTACTATAAACCAACTGGTAGAAATAGTGAAAAGTAGAAATCTCTCATATAGCAGTATCAATCATCCGTCCGCTGTGTCTACAGCGGACTCTTTTCTTTTCTGTTTCTATCAAAGATGTTGCAATTTTTGCCGAATCGTCAACCATAAACCTGTGGATATGATAAACGACCGGATCGTTGCGTTCTTTCTTTGTTGCTCCGTTCTTAAAGAGGAAAAGCCAATTGTTCCAGGTTGCATTTAATTCATCACTTCAAAATACATACATTATCGCATGAAATTTTTTATTGATACGGCGAACCTTTTGCAGATCCGTGAAGCGGCCCGGCTGGGCATACTGGATGGTGTGACCACCAATCCTTCGCTGATGGCCAAAGAGGGCATCAGGGGAAGTGA
>NZ_RBCI01000017.1 GCF_003628535.1 Flavisolibacter nicotianae | reverse complement strand
TGGCAGGACCGCTCACCACCCGGTAGCTGACCGGCAGGCCCGAGGAAGCCGTTGCCGACAAGGTAAAGGGCAGATCCGTGGTCAGTTTATTCGAAATCGCCGGGAACGTAATGGTCTGCGGCAATAATTGCAATTTGCCGGTGCGGATCAGGATGACCGAGGTATAGGGCGCCAGTGTAACCGTGCCGCTATTGTATGCCTTGCCTTTGACATCCATATAAGTTGCATCCAATACCACGGTCCGCGGAGCGTTGGTGGCGTTATACTCAAACCGTACGCTGTCGAGGCTTGGAATGCTGACCGGCGTTTTCAGCGTATGGGCATCCACGCCAGAGAGTTTCTGCCAGGTGTCCAGTGAATAAAACTGGAAGTCCGGTGCCTGTACGATGCCACCACCGGGATAGTTGGTATAGCTGCCGATGTTGGGATAACCACCCGTGGTAATCCCCTGCGGCTCGTAGAGCGGACGGCAGTAGTAGTTGCTGTCGATGGTTCCCCATCCACTCAGGTTGGTAGAACCGGCATAAACCAGGGAAATAAGTTGTTCGGCCGGACGGGCGAACATAATATTGTTTTTGACCGTCAGGTTGCTGATCGGGCTTTTCGACTCGTAATAAAGAACCTGCGCAAGGGTGTTGTTATAAAACGTATTGCCCAGTACCTGCACATTGAAAGGGCTGCTCAGTTCAAGACCACTGCTGGCGCAATTTGCCACCGTGTTGCCGTCGATGGCTACATCAGTGGCACCACCGTCCATGTAAATACCGTGCACATTGCCGGCGAAGGGGTTATCCAGTTCTTCTTTTTTGCGGCCATAGCGGTCGCCAAGTCCGTTGAGCACCAGGTTACCTGTTACCCGCCGACCGGCCTGGCCCGACTGGGCCGACGTGTAAATACCTCCGCCATCGCTTTTTACCATGCAGAAGCTGTCCACCACATTATTTTTAATGACCGTATAATCGCCAACGAAGTTGATGCCGATGTAACCGGTATTCCGGATTTCATTTCCCTGGATCAAACTGTTGCCCCCAATGTAGTGAAGGGCATTGTAATGCCCGTCACCCGAAAGACCCATCCCCCGCACCATACCGGTATTGCGGATCACGTTATTTTGAATGGTCCATCCGGTAGAAGTGTTCGCATTGATGGCGTTGTTGTTGGTATTAGCCAGCGTACAGTTTGCCACCTTTACCGCATAGGTTTTGGCGTTCGTCACTTCAATGGCATTTACCCCGGTGTAGGTCAGTTTACAATTGGAAAATGTAAGATTGTTTGAACTGTCGACAAAAACCGCATAGCTATTGGCTCCGCTCAAAGTCAGGTTATCCAAAACCACGTTGTTCTTACCGATGATGCTGACAAGATTTTCTACCCCAGACGCCTTAACGCTATAGCTGGATGGCGAGGCTGCACCAAAATACATGGTTAGCTTATGGGTAGCCGTGTTATAACACCATTCGCCAAGCCGGGTCAGTGTGTTGGGGTGATTTTGTATAAAAAAGCCAAAGCCGTCCTGCGGCTCATAAGTGAAGTTGGGATGTTCTGCCGCTATAAACGGCGAATACGTAATCGTGGAACTGCTTTGCGCCGTAATGGTGCCGCGGTCGAGGATCCAACCGTATTTGCGGATAACCACCTCGCCGCCCACATAGTTCTGGGCACCACTCAGTGAGGTGCTGGTTATCGAGGTTGAACCCACGTGGGTCTCGAGGTTCCAGTAACCTCCGTTTCCATTGTCCAGTTTGGGATAACGGCCCATGGGCTGCAACGTATCCTGGAAGGTCACCGCGTTCAACAGGCTGCTGCCCCTGTCCAGTGTTGTCTCATACAAGCCACCTCCCAGCGAGGTCCAGTTACTTACCGGTTGCAGCCCAGTAATCACTGGCTGCGCTCCCGTGCCGTAAGCACCCAATACAAAGGGAAGGCCGGCCGCTCCGGACTGTCCCACCACAATGTTCCCAATAAACACTTCACCCCTGCGGAATAAGACGGAATCCCCTGCCGACAGCGAAGAAAACACACTGTTCAGCTTTGTCAGGGTCCGCCACGGCGTCGACGGATTCTGTGCTTCGGCCATTGATCGATTGTCATCACCGGTTACAGACGAAAAATAATAGTTCTTTGCCTCCACCTGCAGACACATGCAGGAAATCAGAATTGAAAATACCAGCAGCTTCATTTTGTCGAAACGGTTAGATTGTTTAAAAAAAAGGATAGTTGACGCTGGGTACTGAATAGGGAGTTTACCTGGGTACAGATCGGTAAGAAAGGATGATAAACCGTCCTGCCAAATTTGTGGAGAACGGTTTAAAAGCTGGCAATATATGGTGTTTTTTTGAACCGCAAAAAATAAAACGTATTGTCAATGCTAAATTTTCCCGGCCTCCGGGAAGAGAAAAAATCTCTTCTTGGGTCAGTTTATGCAGGGGATTAATCGGCTAAAGCCCAGGCAGAAACGCGGCGGGATCAGCCGCCCGGAGGAAGAAAAAGGGAAACGGGTACGGAGGAATGTTTATTCGTCAGATGGACGTGTCGAGATCTTTGGGAGAAAGCCTTACCTGGCTGGGTGACTGCACGGCACGGAAAGAAAACAACTGCCGCACCTTTTCTTTTATTACCAGGTAAATGAATTTGGAATTGCCGACCAGGTACCGCTTCCACATCCGTTTGGGCTCCTGGATTACACGGAACAGCCATTCGAGCCCAGCGTTTTGCATCCAGACTGGTGCTCTTTTCACTTTTCCCGAAACCACGTCGAACGAACCACCCACACCCATAATGAAGGGAACTTTGATGATGTCTTTGTACGTGTTCAGAAAAATTTCCTTGTACGGCGATGTGATGGCGACAAAAAGAATATGTGCACCGGAGGCAGCAATCTGTTGGGCGATGTCGCGTTCTTCTTCTTTTTTGTAATATCCATTGCGGTAACCGGCAACGATGCCGTTTCCAAACCTTGCCCTATACGTCTCCACCACTTTTGACACCACGTCTTCTTTGGCGCCAAAGAAAAAAATCTTGTAGTTCCGGGCCGCCGCCAGTTCCACCAGGCGCTCCATCAGGTCAATGCCTGCCACCCGCTCGGGTACTGGCCGGTTCAATAATTTCGCTGCCCACACAATGGACTTGCCATCGGCATTGATGATATCGCAGTTTACGATTGATTTTTTTAATTCTGGGTCGGTTTGGGCATTTACAACTTTGGCCGCATTGATCACCACGTGATGAACCGGTTTGCCATCCTGGATGGACTGGTCAATCATTGTCACCGTTTGACCCATTGTTAATGTATCGACCGGAACATTGCAAATGTTGACTCGTTTTTTAGGGAGGATTGCGTTCATTTGATTTCTTTCGTTTTGCATTGTGTGTTCGATGTAGGTTATAAATACTATACCACCGGCATTTCTGCCGCAGCCTGCAGCAGAAACCGTTTACGTACACATTTTCACGCGACGGGTAAATGAACTTTGTAAAAAAAATGCCTCATACTGGCGCATCATCTTTCGCACCGGCGATAACGCTCTGCATGCCTGCAACCTTCCGCCGTCACTGCTTTTCCGGCAAATGGAATTGACGACAGCAGCGTTACCTGGGTTGAATAGAGGGGAAAACGAAAACGGGCTAGTGAAGAAACTTTGTTCGGTGCCGGGAAGAAGATTGAAAAAAGGGTTAGACCCGGCGTCTTTTGTTTTCTCGAAAAACATTAAAAAAGATTTTAGCGTTAACACAGTGTCTGGAATACCAGCTCATCATAGGTGTAGCTATAGTCTTTCGAGTGCGAGTGAAAAGAAAGTGGTAGAGGATTTGAATTCTCAGTTTGCCCGAAACGGCACGACAATACTAAGTAAAAACGATTAGAAACCCAAATGGGATTTACAACATTTTCGAATCGTCGAACAGGTAGGTCGCAAGGGCATAAAACATCCACGACTGCGCCCAGCGCATGTACGGAATGCGGGAAGAAAAATGCTTGTTGACCTGGTAGAAAAAATAGCCCTTGTCCGTTTGCATATGGTTGATCGTCCAAAGGAGAACGTTGTCGAGAAGGGTTTTGTGCGAACCGGTTTTCGCCAGTTTGGACAGAGTTATCACGAGTTGTGCCGGCGCATGCACATCGACCGGGAATATTGAGTTATTGTAATATTTCGAGATGCCTTCGTCGGTAAAAAAAGTCCGGATATAATAATCAAACCCTTTTTCTATATTATCCTCATAGGCATGGTCGCCGGTAAATTTCATGTAATCGGAAATGCATTCCAGGTTGTAGCCGGTGTGAAAATTATCCACCCACTGGTGAAAAGGCAGGGTCCCATACCCCCAGGAACCGTCCTTGCGCTGGAAATCGCAGCAAAAGCTGACGCTTTTCTTTGCTTCCTCTTTTAGTTCATCCTCGCCGGTATAATGGTACACTCTGGCCAGCAACCGGGCACCCAGCAAAGACGCATTGAACACAACACTTTTGTCTAGCGGCGAATAAGAAAACGCGAAATTGCCCTTTTCATCATAGGTCCGGTTGAGATCTTTGAGGATGAAATCGCAGGCACTCCGGGCTGTCTTCACCAGCCGTTCATCCCCCGTGATTTCGTACGCATCCAGCAAGGCCGAACTGATAAACGTTGTCGCCACCACCGTCGGCGTTTGCCTGGGCTGAAAAAAGGCCCGAGCCTGCCAGTCGAAATTATATCCCCAGCATGCACCGGAATAGGGCTTCGATTGGTTGGCAAGCAGGATCTCAGTGAGTTGCAGGATCATTGCCCGAATCGAATCGGACGGGTTCACCTTGTATTCCTTGCAATAGCCGGCAAGGAAAAGGCCAACGCCTTTCATGTTGTATGCTTTCGGTACGCCTGTGACCGTGCGCAAATTCAACGGCAACCGTTTAAACAATTGAATCCAGGCAAGGCGGGCCAGGCGGTTCGAGCGGATCAGGGGCAGGGACTGGAACAATTTACTGTTCAATCCATCATAGGGATCCCAACCTTTAAAGTTTTCCTGCTCACAATACTGTTTCAGCTTTTTATAGCTTGTTTCAATGCGGTTTTTGATCACCGCATCACGCTTTTCGCTTTCGATGCTCACTAGTTTTTCCATGTTGATTGATCCGTGGTTCTGTAACAGGTTGGATTTCCTTTTTCCAAAGCGGCTAATTGTTTCGCACCGCGGAGATAAACCGCTTGAACTTACCCCTTGGCGACAAGCGCAGGGAATCCACAACCTTGATGTCAAAATCAACGATGCCTTTTGTTTTCCGGTCAATCTCCCGTTTCATCACTTCAATTTCTGACGGTTTGAAGTGGTTGTTGACAAGCAGGAGCAATTCCGATTTGCCCCTCTCCTCCTGGACAAACTGGTAGTTGGTAACGTTTTTAAAGATCTCGCTGTGAAAATTGAAACTGGAATGAAAAATCTTTTCATCGTTCACACCCAACAGGTAGTCGTCTACATTCCAACGGCCCTGGATGGAGATCAGGTCATTTTTCCGGGTGCAGATATCGCCGGTCTTGTAGCGAATCAGCGGCATCGTTTTGTTCAGGAAACCTGTTCCTACCAATTCAAAAGCACCGTCCTGCGGCACCAGTTCCGTATAGCCGTAAAACGGTGACGGATGGTACCATCCTTTTTCTTTTTCTTCAGCGATGATGCACCGTTCGCTGTGCCCGTAAAAGGTCGATGACGAAGTTTGAAAAAATTCTTCGAGGAAGCGGCGCTGTTCTTCGTCAATATTTTCTGAAATCAGGAAGATCCCTTTCAGTGGTTGGCGGAGCCGCAACCCGTTCTCCTGCAACAGGCGGGCAAAAAAATACAAACAGGAAAGGTAGCCATTCAAAAACTGCGGCCCGAACTCGTTGAGCTTTTTTACATAGGTTGCCACGGTCTGCCGGCTTAGCTTGAAGGGCGAAAAAATCAATTCGTTGTGCATCGGGTTGTACTTCCACAGCTTGTCGCCAAACTCCACACCCCTGAACGTCGCCAGCCTGTCGGAAAAGTTGTATCCCGCATGCTTCCGGAAAAAATAAACGAAGGCACTTTCCTTAAAAACCGATTCGTAATCGAGCAACACTTTCAGCGGCTCGCCGGTACTGCCACCCGTGGTTGCGACATAATAACCGCCGGGTACTTTTTCTGTCGAGGTCAACTGCTGAAAGTTTTGCCGGATCAGGTCTTTGGTTAAAAAGGGAATAACCGAAATCTCATCGGGTGAGGTCATCCGGGACGGGTCAAAACCAACACGTTGAAAGAGGGATTGATAGTAGGGCACATTTGCAGAAGCATAGTGCAGGATTGATTTCAACTGCTCCAGTTGATATGCTTTCACCTGCTCCTCACGCCAGGCATCGCTTTGCTCTAGCAACGAGAGGGTCGAATGAAAATTTTTATCCTTCAACAGCCGGTTGCGAAAAACCGGTGCGGCCAGGTATTTAAGCGGCTCCGGGATGTTATCGCGGAGATTCTTTAAAAAATGTTTGTTCATGGGTTCACGTTTTGTCGGTGCCTGTACTCACGGCAAGGGCTAGGCAATTTTGGACAGGTACCGGTAACTCAGTTCCAGGCACAAAAAGGCCCAGAGTTTGGATGCATAGTCAATATTTTTTTGCGTATGCAAATGGAAACATTGCTCGATGACACCGACATTGATAAAGTCTTTTTGTACCGAATGGCGGATATTTTCCTCCAGAAGCCCTTTTAGCTCATTCGATAACCAGGCCCTGATCGGCAAATCAAATCCAACCTTTTTGCGGTGCACAAACGAAGGTTCGAAATACTTGCACGCCAGTTTTTTAACCAGGTATTTGGGTGTCTTGTCCTTCATCAGCAGGTCCTGGCTGATACCGGCGGAATAATTCACCAATTGATGCGCCAGGAACGGCACTCGTAGTTCAACTGCCGTGCCGCTGGTTGAGCGGTCCGACCGGGTCAGGACATCATTGGGCAACCGGTCCTTGATATCCAGGTCCATGGCTTCTTTCAGGTTGCGAACCCGTTTGGGGCTTTCGATGTTGTGATCGGCCAGCAGCTCGTTCAGCAGGTGCGGCTCGAAGATCAGCGCCGTTCCGTAGAAGTAAGGTTCGTTCAGGCAATTGTAGAGAAAATTGTATTTCTTGGAATTGTCCCTGAACATATTCACCAGGCCTTTTTTGAACGGGACGTTTTTTCCAACCATGCGGTAAGCCCGTTGCGACCAATCGAAATATTTGTAGGCATTGTAGCCGCCGAAAAGTTCGTCGCTTCCTTCACCGGCAAGAAGCACCCGGTATTTCATGCTGCTTGCGTATTCGGAGATTTTGTAGAGCAGCAGCGCCGAAGGGTCGGCAACGATATCGTCCTGGATGCCGATCCAGTTTTCAATATTTCCCAAAAAGTCGTTCGCACTGACTTTTATCTCGTTGTAGTTGATTCCAAATTGGCGGCATACCTGTTTTGCATACGGCGATTCGTCGTATTTCTCGTCGTGAAAAGAAACCGTAAACGCATTGAGGTTGCTTGTTTGTTTGGCGGTCAGTGCCGCTACCAGTGATGAATCGACGCCGCCGCTCAAAAACAGGCCAACCGGCACGTCGGCTACCAGGCGGTTGCGGATCGCATCATTCATCAGGCTTTCGACAGATTCAATGATTTCGGTTTCATCGGTATACTTGTCTTCCACTGCGTTGCGAGTCCACCAGGTTTGAATCGCCGATGCTTTTTGCGTGGGCACGTCAAACTCGAGGTAATTACCGGCCGGCACTTCAAAAATGTCATCAAAGATGGTGGCCGGCGCCTTAAAAGCCCGGTTCAGGTAAAACTGCCAAAGCTTTTGGTAATTCAGGTTCTTTTTGGAGAACAATGCAAGCGGCGTGATGGTCGACGCAAATGCAAAGACCTCTTCGTTGTTGATAAAATAAAGGGGCTTGATGCCGATACGGTCGCGGCAGATCGTGAGCCGTTGCGAATGTTTGTTGAAATAGCCAAACCCAAACATCGAATTGGTCTTGTCGAGAAAGGAAAGGTATTCCCGGCTCAGGCCTTTCAGCAGGACTTCGGTATCCGATTTTTTCTCGTATTTCTCGTCCGCGTATTTCAAGTCGCGGTAGTTGTACACCTCGCCGTTGTAGGTGATCACGCCGTTGTCATCGGACATCGGCTGTCTTGCATTGCCAATGTCGATAATGGACAGCATATTGTGAAAAAAGAACAGGTTGGGCAATACATCGAAGCGGTTGAACTCATCCGGTCCCCGCTGGTGCTGCTTTTCCCGCACAAGGCTTTCAAACCTGTGGAGCAATTTTTCGTCTGTTCGTTTCTTAAAAAAAACGCCTGCAATTCCGCACATTTTATTTCCGTTTGGTGGGTTAACGTTGGTGTTTGGTTGGCGTGGGTTTGCCGCCAACAGGATTGAATCAGAGCGTATCGCTATAAATCCGGATAATCCGCTCCTTTACTTTTTCGCTGGTAAATTTTTGCCTGGCCTGTTTATGATTTGTTTCCGCCATGGCTGCATACAAATCGCTGTTCAGCGAGACCTCCGTGATAAAGCCGGTGAAAACGGCCGGGTCGTAGCTTTCGGTCACATAGCCGTTGGCGCCGTGGCTTACCACTTCGGGAATGCCGCCGGTGGCCCGGGCAATGATGGGCATCCCGTACAACATGCCTTCGAGAATGCTGTTGGGCAGGCCTTCCGTAAAACTTGGAAAAAGGAGGATGTGCGATTGGAGCAGCACCTCTTTTTTTGCTTCCCGATCGATATGTCCCAGAAAACGGATATCCGCCAAACCCTTTGTTTCCACGTATTGTTTGACGGCAGCGAGATCGGGTCCGTCGCCGGCTATCTGCAGCGTTGCTTTCCGTTCGGGGAAGGCTTTCCGGAACGCAACAAAGGCATCGATGGCGATGTATATTCCTTTTTCTTTTTCGATCCGCGACAGGAACAGGAAACTGATCTCCTTTTCAAACTGCGCACGTTTTTTCGCCAGGTCCAGCTCTTTTACGAAGCTGGAATCAGCAACAGTTGTTTCCACGAAAAAAGGCGTCTGTGGCGGAACACCAAGGGACAATAATTTCCGTTTGAAAATTTCGCCAAGCACCACGTGTTTGTCGGCTTTGGCATAGCTGTTCCGAAATAAGAACTGTTTCCACTTGCTTTTGCGGATCACCTCTTCGTAGGGCTCAAACCAACCGCGGAAAAACACCACGGTTTCCCGTTTTAGCAACCGGGCAATCAGGAGAAAAACAAGATCACGGTGAAACGACTTGCCCATATCCAGCGACGGGTTGACCACTACTACGTCATAGCGTTGAAAGAGTAGCTGGAAGAAGAAGCGCCAGTACCGTCCGGCCAGCCGGGTAACGGCAGCGACAGGACCTTGCGGCTTGGCCGTATTCACGGGGAAATAAGCTATGTTGGCCCTTTTGTCAAGCGCTAAGGTTTTGTAATAGTTGCTCACGCCACCGGGAATGGCCGGGTCCGGAATCAAGACAAGCACTTTTTTCCCGGCTTCTGCCACCAGTGTTTGCGGTTTCATTTCTACCAGTAAAGACTTTTCCATCATACACACTCCAGTTCTTTGGGTTCGTTTATTCGTACAAAGAAGATTTCGCCGATTGGTACCAGGCCACGAAATTCCGGATACCTGTTTCCATGTCATATTTTGGCTGATAACCAAGTTCTGTTTTGGCTCTTGTTACATCTGCATAGGTCTTTTCAACATCGCCGGGTTGCATGGGTCTTTTATCGAGAACCGCTTTTTTACCCAGTGCGTTTTCGATCAGCGTAATCAGTTCGTGCAGGCGGGTAATCCGTGATTCGCCCAGGTTGTATACGTGAAAGCCTTTCAGGTGATTGAGTGCACACAACACGCCGTCGACAATATCGTCTACATACGTATAGTCGCGGGCCGTGGTGCCGTCGCCATAAAAGGGCACATTCCTGTCCGTGTCGATCAGCCGCGTAAAAAGATGGATGGCCAGGTCGGGACGCTGCCGCGGGCCAAAGACGGTGAAAAACCGCAGGCAGGTAATGTTGAACCCATACAAATGGCTGTACACATGGCAAAGCAGCTCACCGCTTTTTTTGGTGGCGGCATAGGGCGAGATCGGGTTGTCCACGATGTCTTCTTCGGAAAAAGGCACTTTTGGATTGTTGCCGTAAACCGATGAAGAAGACGCGAACAACAGGTTGACCACGCCGTTTTGGCGCATGCATTCCAGCAGGTTCAGCGTGCCGTTGATATTGACATCATAGTATTCCTCGATTCGCTCGATCGAAGGACGAACACCTGCCTTGGCAGCGAGGTGAATGACTGCATCGATCTTGTGCTGCGCAAAAACTTCGCGCAGTTGTTCTTTGTCGCGGATGTCGGTTTCGTAAAGGGAAAAGTTTTCAGAATCACGGAACGAACGCAAATTATTTTCCTTGAATTTCCGTGCGTAAAAGGCATCGAAATTATCGACACCCACAACCTCATGACCCAGGCTTAACAACCGCTCTCCCACATGAGAGCCAATAAAACCAGCGATGCCTGTGATTAAAATTTTCAAAAGGTGACTGTTTAGTAAGGTGAAAAATACGTTGGGTTAAAATAAAATTTCCTGCGTCGACCGGCCCTCTCACTTGCCCGCACCGCCGCAATTTACGCGGCGTTTTCGGTAACGGCCGGCAGGTCCCGGCTTTGCCGGCTCTTGTCCATCCAGCTTTTCAGCACGGTGAGCATCCAGATAAAATTGCCGATGTCAAACTCGCCTTTTTTGTTTTGATCGATCAGCTTTTCGATACACGCCGGGTTGAAGATAGCGCCCTGGTGCGAGAGCAGGATCTTCCGGATCTTCTGGTCCAGGAAGTCTTCTTTGAACCAGTCGCGCAGCGGAACGGTAAAGCCTTTTTTGCGGGCATCGAGCAGTTCCGGCGGAAGTGCTTTGTTGGCGACTGCGTTGCGCAATATCACTTTGTTGATGTAGCCTTTTGTTTTCACGCTTTTATCAACGCCATAAAGCAGCTCCACGATCCGGTGATCCAGGAAGGGAATCCGCGTTTCAATCGAATAGCCCATGCTCATCCGGTCGACCTTTGTCAGCATGTCGCCCGGAAGCGTCACCTTGTGCTGGAAATACACCAGTTTGTAGAACGGATCGGTGAACCGGCATCCTTTCATCGCGTCGTTGTAAAATTCAAAAAACGAAAGCGTTTTCAGGCCGGGCTGCAGGATGGATGCAATGTTTTCCGGCGCTGTGTGTGCCAGTTTGTTCAGCAAGCGTTGCTCAAACGGCAGGTTGCTTGCCTGCAACACCTTTGACACGCGGTTCAATTTATATCGGAGGCTTCCCCGCAACGGCCTGGCGGATAGCTGTGCCAGGACCGGCAGCGAATTGCGCACAAATGCCGGAACCCGCTGATATTGCGCCGCGAACTTTTCGCCCTGGAAGGTCGTGTAGCCGGACAACACTTCATCGCCACCATCGCCGGTCAGCACCATCTTCACGTATTCTGCCGCATATTTGGAAATATGACCGGTTGGAATCGCTGAGGCATCGCCAAACGGTTCGTCGTATTGCTGGAGAACTTTTTCCAGCGCCGCTTCGAAATGCTCCGATGATACAATGCCGACATGGTGATCGGTATGATAACGGTCGGCTACCAACTGGGCAAGGTTGCGTTCGTCGTACTGCTTGTTCTCGAAGCCCATCGTGAACGTTTGCACCGGCTTCGATGTGTGATTTGCCATTGCACTGACCACGCACGATGAATCCAGGCCGCCGCTCAGAAACGCACCAAAGGCCACATCGCTTCGCATCCGGATGCGAATGGAATCATGAAACAGTTGTTCAAACTCTTTCTCCACCCGCGCCTTATCTTTTGTCAGGTCTTTTTCGGTAATATCGGGCAAATCCCAGTAAGTTTTTTCCACGATCCCGTTTTCATCAACCAGCAGGAATTTGCCCGGCAGGAGTTGCTGCACGTGCTGGTAGTAAGTATAGGGCGCCGGGAGAAAACTCATCGACAGGTACAGCTCTGTCATTTCCAGTCTTGGCTTCCCCGGCACACCATAGGCAAGAACGGCCTTGATTTCCGAGCCGAAAACAAAGGATTGGTCGTGCACCGCGTAATAGAGCGGCTTTTCGCCCAGCCGGTCGCGGGAAATGAAAAGGCGTTGCTTTGATTCGTCCCAAAGGGCAAAAGCCCACATGCCGTTGAAACGCTTTTGGCAATCCACCCCCCAGGTGCGATAGGCATGGATAATGACTTCCGTGTCGGAAGTGGTGGTAAACCGGGCACCGAGTTGGATCAATTCTTCCCGGAGTTCAATGTAATTGTAGATCTCCCCGTTGAATACCACCACGATTTGCTGGTCGGGGCTGTACATGGGCTGCTCGCCGGTGTTGAGATCGATGATCGCCAGGCGGCGGTGGCCCAGCGCCAGGTTCTTCTGCACATGAAACCCTTCACCATCCGGGCCGCGGTGCGCAATGACGTCGGTCATTTGCTTCAGCGCCGGGGCGTTTGCCGGCCGGTCTTTTTCAAAATGAAAAAATCCTGCAATACCACACATCTATCGTGAATTAATGAAGTTGAAAATTTGTTTTGACTAAAATTCCTTGCGATTTGCTGTAAATACAATGAATCACAGCGGCACTGTTGCCCCCCTACTCCATCCACCGGTTCCACCACATCTGGAACACCAACAGCAACCACACCTGGGTTTCCCTGCGATCGTTTCCGGCAAGAAAATTATCCCGCACGGCGATTGCTTCTTTGGCGCTTATCAGGTTGTGCTTGGCAATCTGCTCTTCGTTGATCAATTCGAAAAGAAAATGTTTCAGCTCGTTGCGCAGCCATTGCGACACCGGAATTCCGAACCCGGTTTTTGGCCGGTCCATCATTTCCTTCGGGATGTATTTGTGCGTAATTTTTTTCAGCAGGTATTTCTTTTCGCCGTTGTTGTATTTGAGGTTCGACGGAAGCTGCGAGACAAATTCAACGATCCGGTGATCAATGAGCGGTTCGCGGCCCTCCAGTCCTACACTCATCGTTGCACGGTCTACTTTCACCAGGATATCATCGATCATGTAGGAGTTGTAATCCAGGGCCAGGCAGGTGTTAATGAAATCGTTCTCGTTGTTGATCTTGCCGAGATCGTCGTACAGGCCCAGTTCCACATCGCTGCCGGGCATGAGGCTGGCCAGTTCGCGAATGGTATACTGCTGGCTGTAAATATCAGCCAACCCGTAATTTCCGTAGCTGTTCAGGATCTCCGACATCCGGCCGATCTTGTGCACTTTTTTAATGGGAGGCAATACGGCCGTCGATGCATTGATCAGCGCCTTGCCCGCTTTGCGCAGGAATTGGGGTGAACGCTCCAGGGCACTGTTCACTTTATGCAGATGCTGGTAACGGTGATAACCGGCAAAAATTTCATCCCCCCCGTCGGCTGACAAACTCACCGTCACATGCTTGCGGGCAAACTGGCTCACCAGCGTTGTCGGGATGGCTGAACTGCTGCCGAACGGCTCGTCGTAAATATCCGGGATGGTGGGAAAAATATCGAGCGCTTCTTTGGTGGTGCAGTAGTGCTCGTGGTGATCGGTGCCAAGATAGTTGGCCATGGCTTTGGCGTGCGGTGCCTCGTTGTATTTTTCTTCATTGAAGCCAATGGTGAAGGTCTTGATCTTTTGCGTGTTGTTCTTTTGCAAAATGGCTGTTACCACGCCGCTGTCGTAGCCGCCGCTGAGGAAAACGCCAACCGGCACATCACTCACCATGCGGTATTGGAAGGCAGACGTAAACAACTTTTCCACTTCCTCGGCAGCCTCCTCCTCCCCGATCCGCAATTTCGGTTTGTTGTAAAAATCCAGCACATTGTAATACTGCACTTCTTTTACCTGGCGGCTTTTGAGGTCTACCTGGAGATAATGGCCCGGACGCAATTTGTAGGTATTGCGGAAGATGGTATGCGGCGCCCGGATATAGCCGTATTTGAAATACAGCGAAACCGCCTGTTTGCTGATTTCCTTTTCAAAAGCCGGGTAGGCATAAATGGCTTTCAGTTCCGAGGCAAACAGCAAATTGCCGTTTTTATGATAATAATACAGGGGCTTTACACCGGCGCGGTCGCGAAGCAGGTAAAGCAATTGCTTTGGCTTGTCGTAAATAGCGTAGGCAAACATCCCGATGAATTTTTGCACCGAGTTGATGCCGTATTCCTGGTAGGCCTTGAGCACGACTTCCGTATCCGAGTCGGAATGAAAACTATAGCCGCGGGCAACCAGGTCTTCCCGGATCTCTTTGAAATTGTACACTTCACCGTTCAATATGATCACAACATTTCCGTCGTCGCTGAACATCGGCTGGCTACCGTTGCTCGATACATCCATGATGGAAAGGCGCCTGTGCCCAAACCCGATGTTGACCGCGGATTCAGGGAAAAAAGCCTGGTCGCCGCTGTCGGGTCCGCGGTGCACCAGCGTATCGTTGGCCTTTGCGAGATGCTCCGCGTTCAGTCGTTTGTTGAAATCACAAAATCCGGTCAGTCCGCACATAGAGTGTAAATTAAAAGTTTATACAAAATAAGAGGGAGGAGATCGTTTTCAAGGGTTCGCTATTGGATTGTTGCATTTACCAGGCCTGGCTGGCTTTTCACCAACTCGTCGTAGAGCGAATAAAACTGGTTGCACATTTTTTCGATGCTGAATACCTCCCTTACCCGCTTTTGGCTATTGCTGCCCAGCGTTTGTCGCAGTTCAGGGTAGTTCAGCAGGAGCAGCATTTTACCTGCCAGCACCGACGCATCGTGCGGCGGCACAAGAAAACCGGTTTCACCATCAACGACAATCTCGTTGGTGCCGCCACCTTCTGTTGCGATGACCGGTTTTTTCAGGGCCATGTATTCGAGGATCGAATTGGAAATTCCTTCCTGGTGAACGCTGGTGTTTGTACACAGCACGCCTATGTCAAAAAAATTGATGTAAGATTCTACATTACCGAGCTTGCCCAAAAACAAAATTTGTTTTCGATGTGCTTCCGGCACTTTTCGCATCATGGATTCGCGTAACCCACCATCGCCAATGAGCAGGAAGACAACGTTGGGATATTGCGCCAGCACCAGGCAGGCGGCATCGATCATGGTTGCGTAGTCTTTTCTGGGTTCAAACCCGGCGACCATTCCAATGACTTTTTTGTTGCCGATACCGAGTTGCTGCCGGATTGCAGCCGCATCGTCCAGCACCGTGATGCGGTTGCCGTCAAAACCGTTGTAAATGCACCGGCTTTTTTTCATTGGCGCCTTATACGCTTTGAGGCCTGCAAGGGAATTGCTGGTGACCCTGTCTGCAAACGGGAAAACCATTTTGGCCCGGAAATAGGCTTTGTGGCGATAGGTCATGTTTTTCGGAGCATCCGCAATGACACTGGTGATGAAGCGAATGTTGAGCAGTTTTGCAATAGGCAATGTATAAATATTCGACATGGAACTCCATGAATGAATCAGATCGGGATGTTCTTTTTTGATCAGCGAAAACAGCTTGAAAAAGGTCGATATGTCTTTTTTGACGCTCCGCTTGATTACATGCAATGTAATAGGAAGGCTGTAGACATACTCGTACTCGATGTAGTCCGTCAGGCAAACCAATACAACCTGGTGATGGGTTGTCTTCGTAATATTTTTAACCAGTTCCAGCATCCGCCGTTCGGAACCACCTTTGCCAAGACTATCAATAACGAATAAGATTTTCAAGCAGGTAAGTTTTTAGGTTATAAAAGTTGATTTTCGAATGATCCGGCAACAGACCTGGTCTTTTTATCTGTTGGCATTGCGGCCGGTGCTGTCAGCAAGGTCAGCAACCGGTCGGCCGCTGTTGAAAAGTCATGGTATTGATCGATGTATGATCGTACTTGCTCTTTGTCCATTTCATCAACCGTGTTTGTCTCCATAGCTGCTTTCATTTTCGTGAAATCGCCGTCGCAATAAACGCCCAGCGGATAGCGGTTGAAAACATTACCCGGGTTCACATTCAGCGAGATCACCGGCACCCCGCTGGCCCAGGCTTCAAGGAAGATATTGGGAAAGCCTTCGAAATTCGATGTATTGATCAGGGCTTTTGCGTTGGCGATAACCTCCAGGGTTTCGGTGTGCGAAAGCCGTCCACGTAAAATGACGTTTTTCTTTTCCCGTAGCTTTTGCAGGATGATTTCCGATTTGCTGTCGTTGGCTTGCCCTACGACGACGATCGGCAGGCTGTCGTTTACCAGGTTAACAAGGCGGTGAAGGTTATCGGCACCTTTCAACATACTCAGCGACCCCACATGCACAAAATAGTCTTTTGCCGGCTGCGATGCGGTGGGAACTTTTGTTTTGTCGATGATATTCGGGAACACCGCCACTTTTCCCCGGGCAGATTCCAGGTTGCTGTTTTGACCGGCGTGCTGCAGGAGAACAATGTCGGCATTTCGCTGCAGGAACTTGGTTGCAATGTCGTTGGGCAAGTTCACGCCCAGGTAATTGGCAAGGCTTAAACTGCCTTTATATTCATTGCGGTATTGCTGGCTGTAACGCTGCACATCGATATCGGATGCAACAGCCACAATCAGCTTCCCTCCTGTTTTACGGGCGGCAAGGTAATTGGCGAGATGAACATAAGCCCGTGTACGCACATAATAGAAATCGGCTTTTTGTGCACGAAACAGTTTGTACAGAGCCGGCAGCCGGTTGGTGAACATGCGGAGACCCGGGAGACCGTTGTTCCAACCGGGTACAGTCAACAACCGTACACCTTCTGGCGTTACAAAGTCTTCCCCATTTGAAAAAGGATCTATCACAACCACATCATGACCTTTCAGGGCAAGGGCTTTTGCCAGCAGGGCAATCTGGACCTGCGCACCCCCGGATGTTCGACCAACCAAAGCACCGGCAACCTCTCCGAAAAAACAGAACTTATATTTCCTCATATCAGCACCAGTTATTCAGTTTGCAAGTTTTCTGTTTCAAAATGTAACGGATTATTCTTTCTCCTCTCACGAAACGGCTTTTAAATTTTTGCTTTTGTGCTATCGATTTCCGCTCTTTTTCTTTTTCAGGGATTCAATAAATGACAACAGCCTTTCTACCTGCACACGGTAATGAAATGTCGTTGTCGTCAGCTCGTAGCCTTTTTGTCCTACGGATGCGGCCTGCTGGTAATTGTTGAAAATGAACGCCAGCTTTTGCGCCAGCCCATCGGTGTCACCCGGTTCCACCAGGTAGGCATGCACGCCGTCGTTCAGGTAGGCAGGCACATCTCCCACCTTAACCGCGACAACTGGCTTCGACGTGGCCAGGAATTCCGACAATTTAGAGGGATACGACGCTTCCGATTGCAGGTCTTTGCCCCGTACCATGACCAATGCCCCGGCGTGGGTGATGTAGCGTGTAATTTCCTCCCGCGGCAAAAAGCCGAGCACCTGCACTTTGTCGGAAATGCCAAGTTCGGAAACAAGGTTCCGGATCTTTTCTTTTTCTGTCTGCGACGCCAACCCGCCAAGTACCAGGCGAACAGCCGGTTGCTGGGACGACATCCTGGCAAAAGCCCGAATCAGCAGGTCTACATTGTCCCGGTCGAACGTGAGCGAGCCAAAGTACCCGATGTAAGGTTCCTTCATCGGGTTAGTGCCGAACAAACGAAACCGCGTATTGTCGACCGTACTGGGTAATAGCAGAAGCCTTTTTTCGCTCACGCCTTTCTGCCGGAAAAACTGTACGAGGTATTGCGAAATGCAAATAATGCCGTCTGCCAGGTGCGCTTCGAGGTAACATTTGAACAGGCCCTGTTTGCGTTTCCAAAATCCATCCTGGTAATAACGAAGCGGGTGCTCGTTGCACTCATTCAACAGCACGGCACCAAACAATCGTGATAAAACCCAGGCATAGACATGAGTCAATGAAAAATTGCTGTAGGCAATGATCGACTCGATGCGCTGGGATTTGCTGATCTTTTTCAGCAGTGTATACGTATTCCAGTATTTTTTTACCGTCAGCCAGCGGCGAACGAAGAAGGAAGGATTACGCTCCTGTTGTCCAAACGGGTAGTTGAAAGGAATGCCATCCGCAACGCCGCTTGTTTCCTTTACATAATCGTTTCCGAAACAAACAACATCTACGTTCACGTTGCACTCTTTCAATCCCTTGGCATAGGTGAAGACCCGGTTGGTGGCGGCGCCCCCTTCCGGAAAATGAAACAAATCACCTAAAATAACAACTCCCATTTCTCTTTACGTGTTTGTATGAATATATTGATCGTTTCTCGTTTATACCGGCGTCGCAGCCAATTTAGCTATCCAACTGCCCCTTTCTGCACGGCCATTGAACAGGCAAAAAACAAACCACGGCCCAGTTCGCTGCATTCAACCGTCCACTCTCATCGTTTTGCGTAAGTTTTTGCCCGTATTTGCTCCGCAAGATCTTTTGACAAAGCTCTCGTGAAGATGGCGGCACCGGCGCTGTTCAGATGCGAATAATCTTTAAAATATTGTCCTTGCACGTATAAGGAATCTAACTTGGAATAATCCAGGTATACGGCGTTAGGATATTGAGCGCAGATGGCTTTGATCTGGTTCGATACCTGGTCGTGGACCGTATTCGTCAGGTAAACCGGGGAATTGACCACCGCCACCGGGATGTTGCGCTGCCGGCAGGTAGAAATAATTTCTTTGAGGGTAACAAATTTCTCCGGCGGATAAGGGTTGACGAAAGTTGCATTCATGCGTGCCGCCACGCCGCTGGTGTCGATCGTTCCATCGAGCGGCTTAAATCCGTTGAGCGTATCAGATCCGCGCTTCAGGTTACCGCTGATCAGCGAGGCGATGGTTGAGTTGTACGGATAAATCGAAGAGGCGAACTTCAGGTGTTCGAAATAGCCGTTCCCGGTCAGGGCGTTATAAATAAGCGAATCCCTTTTGTAATACGGCAGCAGCAGCTTCAGGCTTTCTTCGGGATTGGGCAGGGAAAGTGTACTGGGCGAAGCCTCGATCACAACAAAGCGCGGCGTGTACCGCTTCAGCGTTTCATTCAACTGGATCAGCGAAAACAGGAAGCCTTCACCGGCAAAACCACAATTATAGGTCGTCATTCCCGTTGACTGGCTAATGATGTTGGGAATGAAGTGATGTTCCGCACGGCTGCTGCCAAGAACTAAAATTTCCTGGCGGGTAGAGTCGAGCGTATAACGGAGTTTGCGAACGGTGTATTCGTTCGATCGCACATACAATTTTTGACAAACAACGCCAATGACTTTGTCGAGTGCGAGCACGATACCAAGGAAGATGAGAAGCCTGACCAGGTTCTTTTTCATAACAATTTAAAACTGGAAGTAAATAAACTGACTGCTGTCAAAAACACCAATCAACAGGATAATGATAATCAACATTACGTAGGCCAGTTGCTCTTTCAGCCAATACCTGGACTGGAACGGCAGCGGCGTATGAATGACGTATTCCTGCTTCATTTCCACCAGAAGCAAAAACAAGATGCTGATCACACAATAGGCCAGTTGCGGCAGATCGCCGATGTACAGCGGTCCCTGGAACTCGAAGATTCTGCGGACAATCAAAAAACCATCGTCGGCCGAATTGGCGCGGAAAAAGATCCAGGCAAAACAAGCCAGGATAAACGTGGTAAAAATTTGCAGAAAGCGGTGGAGCGATGGCTGCCGGTCCAGGCCGACAAAGGCAGTCAGCTTGTTCCGCCATTTTGCAGTGACCAGCGCAAACACAAGGTAAAACCCGTTGATGGCGCCCCAAATGATGAAGGTCCAGTTGGCCCCGTGCCACAAACCACTTACCAGGAAAACAAAAAACAGGTTGAAATACCATCGCGGCACCGACACGCGGTTTCCGCCCAGCGGGATGTAGAGATAATCGGTGAACCAGGTTGACAGCGAAATATGCCAGCGCTTCCAAAATTCCGAAATCGTGCGGGAGAAATACGGCCGGTTAAAATTCGTCATGAGTTTAAAACCCATGACCCGGGCCGCACCGATAGCAATGTTGCTGTAGCCCGAAAAATCGCAATAAATCTGGAAGGCAAAAAACACGGTGGCGAGCGCCAGCGTAAAGCCGGAATGTTTATCGGGGTTGTTGTACACCGCGTTCACATAGATGGCCAGCCGGTCGGCGATCACCAGCTTAATGAAAAAGCCCCACAGCATCAGCTTTAGCCCGTCCACTACCCTTTTAAAATCGAAGGAATGTTTTTCGTAAAACTGGTGCAACATGTTTTGCGGCCGCTCAATGGGTCCGGCCACGAGTTGCGGGTAAAACATCACGTACAGGGCATAGATCCCGAAATTCTTTTCTGCTTTTTGCTTGCGCCGGTACACTTCAATGGTGTAACTCATCGCCTGGAACGTGTGAAACGAAAGGCCAATCGGCAGCAGGATGCTCAGGTTGGGTATCGAGTTGCGATAGCCGAAGGAATTGAGCAAAACCGACAGGTTGTGGTTTAAAAAATTGTAGTATTTAAACACGGCCAGCACGCCGATATTGGCCACCAGGCTCGCGATCAGGAAAACCCTGCGGCCCTTGCCTTCCATCTTCTCGAGCCAGATGCCGGCAAAATAGTCGACGATAATGGTGCCCCCGAGGATCAAAATGTAAATGGGCACAAATACCATGTAAAAATAACAGCTCGCCACCAGCAGCATAAACCAGCGGTAGCGGTGTGGCAAAACAAAATAGAGTGTTGTTACCACGATAAAGAAAACAACAAAATGAAGACTGTTGAACAACATGGCGGACGGGTTTTGGTTGGTTCGCTCGTTTGGGTACCGATTGCGTTACCAGGAAATTGAAATGAATGGTTTGTTTTAAGGGTTGATTGTTTTGAGCACTTTACACGGATTACCGCCGGCAATCACGTTTGGCGGAATGTCCCGCACCACAAGACTGTTAGCGCCGATGATGGAATTTTCGCCAATCTCAACGCCTTTCAGTACAACGCAATTGAGGCCGATCCACACGTTGTCGTGGATGACCACCGGTGCCGGTTCCGTTTTGCTGATATCGGTGTGCCAGTCGAAATCGGTGATGACCGAATTGGCCCCGCAGAGTACATTGTTGCCGATCCGGATGTCTTTGGCCGCCCCAATGGTCACCCCGCTGAAGCCGCAGTTTTCGCCGATGACGATCGTTGCATTCTCTTCGTGGGTCGACAGGATGCATTTGCGATTCACGCCGATCAGGTTGGAGGTCTGGTCGGAACGAAAGGTGCAATTCTTTCCAATCTCTATTTGTGAGAAGGGATAGCGACGGAAGTGGGGAATGCCGTAAAACCGGCATCCTTTCGCAACGTTGATGCCTCTTAATTTGGCAATAATGGCCACCAAAAAACCGGAAGTGGCCTTGTAAAAGGAAGAGAAAAGATTGTCGGATTTGTGAACCCACCAGCTTCCTCTGTCCTGGGTAATTTTTGTCAACACATTTTTAGTCATAAGCTACGGGCAGATTATCAGTTAACAGGGCTTCCTCCGTGATCTCGTTTTCGTCGATTTCCACGATATAAATGGATTTCAGGAACCGGATATAGATGACAGCCAGCACAATTCCCATCTCGCTGAAATTAAAATACACCATCGTGGCATTGGCAAAGCAAAACCCAAGAAGGCCATAGAAGCTGGCCCAAAAGCCGTATTGCCGGCCAACGCCCCAGGCATCTTTCAACAGGAAGAAAAGGGCGAGCAAGAGAAACCCAAATCCAACGACACCATAGAAATATAAAAAGCACAGGTAACCAACGTGGATCAGCGGTGCTTCCCCCTGCAGCATCGCAATGACGTCCGGTCGTGTTTTGGGACCGACGCCAAACAGGGGATGTTCGGGAAACACCTTCAGGAATACTTCGTAGGACAAAACCCTGGCCTTGGCGGAAGCGAAATCCGACTCTTTTTCAAGGATCCGTTTTTCAATAACGTCGTTGATGTTGAAATTGGCCTTTTGCGCAACCACTCCCGCCACGGCGATCAGGGCCACAAAGGCACCAACAAAATAAAGCTTGCGTGTCATTGAATATTTTCTCGAGAAGAACAACTGCATGAACGCAATGATCGTGGAGATCATGATGTAGCGGCCTTTGGTAAGGAATGCCACGATGATGCCGGTCAGGATCGACATTGCCAGGATCGGCGTTTTACTTTCGTATACGCTGATCGCGATGGCCACGAGAATGGGAAAGGTCACACCCACCGAGTTTAGTCCCGTCCAGCTGTAGATAGAGGGCAGCCGCTCTTCATTGGTGTACGACAGGTCGTAATCCACCGCCGAATTAAAAAAGAAGTGCACGTCTCTCGTCTGCAATATGCTCACGACCAGTGACAAAAAAAGAACCACCAGGATGTTCCTGTTCATCCGCTCGATAAATCGTTCGTCGAACTGCGTATTTTCCACCACGATAAAAAACAGGGCGGCCAGTACGTTGGAATCGGAAAGAATAAAATACAATTTGCTCGATCCATCCGGCAGCGCATCGTTCACAAAGGCCGACCCAACGTGGTAAGCGGTAAAGAGCAGGAAGCACACCAGGTAATTCGGCAGCCGCTTGTTCTGGTAGATCAAAAAATAGATCGCCAGCGGAAACAGCAGGCTGGTAACCACCAGCTCAATCGGCTTGTGGGCAAACGAAAAACACAACCAGGCCCAAAATGGGTAGAATGGGTACAGGACACTGAATAAATTCAAACAATATTTATTCATGGCTCCAAATTAATTGACTTGGTGATTGGGTTGTTTTCATGCTGTTTGACAGGTAAACCGGATCTCTTTTTAATTGGCCACGTCTTCCACCGGCAGGGCTTCTTTTTGCTTCACGATATTGACGTTGCCAATGGATGCATAGATGTTAAGGAGGTTTTGAACGATCGCATCCGGGTGATGGCGCTCCAATGCCCGTTTGCGTGCATTGCGTCCCAAATCGGCCGCAAACCCCGGATTTTTTATCAACTCAAGGATGGCTCCTGCGAGGGCATAGGGGTCGCCGTCCTGCACCAGTAGACCTTCTTTATTATCAACCAGCAACGAACCGGTGCCGCCGGCATAGGTGGCAATCACCGGCATTCCCAGCAGCATGGCTTCGCAAATACTGTTTGCACTGTTGTCGATATGCGAGGGATGAATAAAAAGGTCGGCATTCAGTTCGGTTTGTACCAGGTCGCCAGCCGTCAGCTTTCCTACAAAATGCACATCGACATCACTGAATTTCAAGCCTGTCTTTTTCTCAAATATTTTCACCAGCACATGGTCACCGGGAATACCGGCGACCAGCCACTGGTATGGAAAAGCGTTGTTTTTTTTCAGCAAGGCGGCTGCTTCCAAAATTGTTTCGAGTCCTTTGTAAATGTTGGCCTGGATGGTCGAAACAAACACCTTCGCTTTTTGCGCATCCTTTTGCCAGCAAGCCCGGAAAAATTCTTTCCGCAGCATTTCGTCGCTGTGAAAATAACGGGCCTCCGGCGAAAGAACCTGAGTAACACGTTTGTCCCAGTCCGTCCGTCCCATAAAATAGCGGCCCAGTCTGAATATTTTCCGTTCCCGTTCGGCTGCTTTTTGAAAATACCGGTACCCATGTAACAGGCTTTCGGCTTTTAAAAAACTTTTCAGGGAAGAATGACGGACAAGGTCCGACTTTGACACATTCCCGGAAAACCATTTCAATTCGTACACGGACAGGATTCCCTGCAGGTGAATCACCACCGGCACGTTGACCTTGTCGATAAGCAGGCCAAACGCGTCTTCGGTCCCGAAAATATTGATCACATCGGGCTTGTACTCGTTGACGATCTGCACACAATAATTTACCAGGCTTTCATTGTCCAGGCGATTGCGGTGCCTGTCAGCGAGCAGTTTCTTTTTGGATGTGTTGTCCGGGATGGCGAAATAGGTCGTTCGGTTCTTCGAAAATTTTTGCAAGGCACCCTGTCCGTGCCGGAAGGCCACGCCCAATTCGATTTGCGCAACAGCGCCGATCTTTTCCTCCAGCGAATTGATCCAACCTCCACCGATTGTCGGAAGGTTCAGCATTTCAGCAGCGAGTGAAGGCGTATTCGTAAACCACAAGACCCTGGCTGGCTTATCTGTTTGCATAGATATTCAAAAAGTTGTCGAAGTTGTTGAGTGTTTCGGGTCCAAGGAACGGCGTGCGGTTGTTGATAATGGCCGATTCGATATAATACCGGAAGCCACTGGCACGCAGGGCACGCAGAATCTCGTCTAGCCGCTGTGGCTCATTGGCAATGGAATGGTATTCAATAAAAAGATGCTGCACGTTTTGTAACAAATCCTTGCAATCTTCGATCACCACGGCCTCTGCTCCTTCAATATCAAGTTTGAGGAAATCAACTTTGCCCTCAAGGTAGGGTTTCAGGCTCGTTGTTTCGATTTCCGTGATGGCCACATCTCCTGCAGTGCTGCCATTCTCCCCGACAATGCTGCCGCCGTCGGCACCTTCCGCCCGGAAACGTAGCGTACCCTCCGTATTCCAAACACCTTTGTTCACCAGCGTTACATTACGAAAGCCACGAGCCTCGACATTTTTTTCCAGGGTGGAAAAGATTTTCTTATCCGGCTCAAAGGCAATGATCCGGGCCTTGGGATAGAGCTTTTTAAAATAAAGAATGCTCATGCCGATGTTGGCGCCGCAGTCGATGATCAGTGGTTCATCGGTATCGGCCCTGAACTTGTACACGCTGCCATTCAATACCGAAAAATACTGCCCGATAAAAGAGGCAGAATCAACAAAACGGAAGTCTCCACCCAAAAGATTTGTCTCACCATTTTGGTAGCGCGGAATTTTTTTGATCCGCCCGATCTCCCGTGCTTCGGTCGAGTATTGGTAGGCTGCTTTTTTGGCAATCTTTTTCAGAATGTTAGTTACTTCCCCCATAATCCAGTGGCTTTGTTGTTGATGATTTTATTGTATTGAATCGAAATCCAAATCATGTTGATGACTCCCAGGATGACGTTTCCCAGCAGAACGCCGCCAACGCCGACGGCTTTTCCTAAAACGATTGCCAGGGGTATGTTCAGGAGCATGCCAACCACTCCTGCATACAATTGGATCTTCACTTTCCCTACCCCATTCAGGAACTGGCTATAGATGCCGTTCCAGGCATTCACCAGCACATAAACGGCCAGGATCAGTGAAATATTAAACGGGATGACAACCTGGTCGCCCACCCAAAAGCGGTAAACAAACGCCGAAAGCAAAAGCATGGTCAGCGTGCCGAAGGCAAGGAGAAGCCAGAACAGCTTCAGCTTTTTCATAGTGCCTTTAATCCAGGGAATATCCTGCTTGATCCAGGCTTCTGTAAAGGCGCTCCAGAACGGGGTGATGAATATGCCAAAAATCATCGGCACAACGCCAAAATATTTGTAGGCAATGTTATAGGGCGTTACCTGTGTGGGGCCAAAAAGCTGGGCGATGATGATGTTATCGGTTTGGTACAGGACTACGAAGGAAATCTGGATGATAAAAAATTTCATCCCGATGCCCATCAAATCTCTCGCATGGCGCATATTCACATACCGGAGTGAAGGCGCATATAACCTGTAGTCGCGTTGAAAAAACCAAAGCGTGGAGGCCGTCAGCACCACGATCGGCGCAGCACCCAGGGCCAGTCCCAGGTAAACCAGGTTCCCGGCCGTGGTTTTCGTAAGAATGTAAATGACGACCAGCGAAAAAACGCTGCCGAGCAGGTTGAAGGCGGCCGCTTTGGCAGGTTGCTGGTTGGCCGTAATGATCGTTGTGATGAGTTGCAGAACGAACTGCAGGCAAAAGAAAACAAAAACGATCAGGGCGAGTATACGCAGCTGGCCGCCCATCCCGGCCGGGGCATTGAGAATTTTCTCCCAGTTCAGGAAGGGATTGATGCAAAGAAAAAGCGCCAGCACAACGCCGATGATCAGGCCAAGGATGGCATACGTCGTGCTGACATAAACGCGGGCCTTTTCATGCTCGCCTTTGGCCATGGCTTCGGTAAACTTGTTTCGAAGCCCATTGCCGAAACCGATGTCGAAAAAGCCAAACCAACCGATGATCGAGCTGAGTGTCAGCCAAATACCGTATTGCGTGGGATTGACATAGTGGATGGTAAGCGGTACCAGCACCAGGCTGATAGCGATACTGCATCCCCTGATAAAAAAGGAAGCAAAGATGTTTTTGACGATGTTGGTGCTGCGGGCATGGCCCCTGTCGAAATAACTGCGAAAAGCCCTGATCGGTAAAGCAATATAATTCATCATTCCCAAAAGCAAATGTTTATTGCAGTGAATAGCGTTCCTTTTTCAGGACAGCCAACAACTGCGAATGTCTTTTTTGATGTGTTGAAATTTCTAACTGAAACGTCTGGAAGCCGCGGGGCGGATCTCATGCCAGGCTTTTGATTTGCACGGCGCCAGGAGGTTGGCGTTGCAATGACGAAAGGTCTTTTCTTTCTTAGCGAACAGAGCTTCGCTCATCCCAGTACCAGTCCGATACCAAGTTAATGAAAGAATTATTTATTTTCCTGCTGATCCGATGCGTGTTTTTCCTCCAGTCATTGCCGTCAGGTCGGCTCGGTGTACTTGGAAGAATACACATTTGTGTAGCCATAACCATAGCCATAACCGTATGTATTTTTTGCAAACCCTCTCGGTTTAATGCTGTTAAAGACGATCGCCAGGTTTTTCAGTGATTTGACCTTTGCGTTCTTGTCGAACAACTGCACGATCGTTTTTGGCGTGTATCCGTGGCGAACAACAAACAAGGTCTTGTCGCAAAAATCCGATAGCACGTATGCATCAATGACGGCATCGATCGGCGACGTATCCACAAGAACATAGTCGTAATTGGCTTCCAGGTAAGAAAAGAACTCGTTGGTTTTGTCGCTGTGCAACAACTCCGTTGGGTTGATTTCCGACCTGCCGGCTGGTATAATATACATATTGGAATACCCGCTTTGCTCGATTTCGATCTTGTGGATGGTGGTTTCAATTTTTATTTTGCCCTCGAGGAATTCGGCTACGCCTTTTTCCTGCTGCATTCCAAAAGTTCTGGATGTTTTCGGGCTGCGAAGGTCAAAGTCAACCAGGACCACTTTTTTACCCGACATGGCAAGGCTAAGACCCAGGTTTGAAGCAATAAAGCTTTTTCCTTCGCCTGAAATACTGGACGTGATCATGATCTTTTTCTCGTTTGCCACCTTGCTGTAAAGTCCAATAGACGCTCTTAACTGGCGAAACTGTTCGGCCATGAAAAGCTTTTTCGGATCCACAATGACCAGTTCGTCTTTGTGTTTGACACTGGTGATCTCACCGGCAACCGGCAGTGCGGTAAGGGTCTCAATCTCGGAACGGAAAAGGATTTTATTGGAGAAGAATTCTTTTGCACTAACAATGCCAATGCCCAGGATAAATGCCAGTACCAGGGCCATTGCGTAGGTCTGCATTTTTTTGGGGCTGACCGGTGCGGACGAAGCCACTGCCGAATCAAGGACCCGGCTGTCGGCCGCGATCGAAGATGATGATAATACAGCTTCTTCTCTTTTTTGCAGCAGGAAGGAATACACCCCGCTTTTAATCGATTGCTGGCGGCTCATATCCAGCAGAACACGCTCTTTTTGCGGAATGGTTCGCAGCATCGAAGTGTACGTACCGCTTGTGGAGCTCAGGTCCCGCCGGCTGGCCTGCAGGCTTCGCTGCTGGTTGCGGATATTCTCGAGCACCGCTGGTCGGAGCTGGTCGATCTCTTTTGCCACGGCAGCTACGCCTGGGTTGTTTTCACCAACCGTTTTTTTCATCGACTCGTACTTCAGCTCATTTTCGCTCAGGCGCTGGAGCAAATTCGTCAGGCCGGGGTCGCTCAAGCCAACAGTAGACGGAACCATCCCGGCCGCTTCGCCTTTGTTGACCACGTAGTTCTCCACCTGGTTCAGGATCGCCAGTTGGGCGCTGATGTCACCTACTTTCCTGTCGTTCTCACCTACGTTTTGCAAAAACTGTTTTCCCTGCTCGCTCAGATCCACGATACCTTTTGTTGCCTTGTAGTTCTGCAGGGTGCGCTCGATCGAATCAAGGTCGCGGGCCACGGTTTTCAACCGCTCTTCGATAAACGAAACAGCACTGGAAGCCATGCTGTTCTTTTCTTCAATCGTATATTTCGTATAAGTGCTGATCAGCTCATTCAAGATGTCCTGTGCACGGTTTGGCGACTCATCGTGATAGGCAATGTCCAATACCGTAGAAGACTTACTGGAAGGGTTAACACTGATGTTTTGCACCAACCCGCCGGCGGTATTCACTGGGAGGTTCAGTGTAAAATAGAGAGGGCCGGCTGCGGCTTGCTGAAAATTAGCGTTGCGGGTGAATTTTAAAACGCCGTATGGGGTGGTTACCCAGGAATTGACAGGATATTTACGGCCACCGATAGTAACGGCCGACTCAGCATTGTTGAACGTAAAAAAGATGCGGTCTTTGGCGGCGGTATGGTCCGGATCTTTGGCCTCGATGATAACCGGAGAAGTGGTATAGGCTGACACGTCTTTGAAACTTCCTTTTTCATAAACCGGCGCATACAACTTCAGTTTCGTCACGACTTTCTTCATCAAGTCTCTTGACTGGAGCACCTCAATTTCATTCTCAACAATTTTCTTCGAGGAGGAAATATTCAGCGATTCGAGGAGTTTAGAGTCGTCCGTTCCCTTTTTTTCATCTTTTATAACCACCGAAGCGGAGGCCAGATAAACAGGGGTGACCGTTTTTAAATATAGCCACGCCCCAATAGCGCTCACCACCAGCAAAAGAATAAAAAGAGGCCAGTAAGGGATAAATCGAAACCTGATCACGCTGATCAGGTTATCTTCTTTTTTTTCTTTTTTATAGGTCAGAATATTCATATATCAATGATGGTTGTCTCGTTTTCTCAAAACTATTGCCGGTGCCTTTTCTTCCCAGGACCTTTCAACTGATTTGTCCCTGCTTACGGTTTCAGCCGAACAGCCCCTATCCCTACTCTGCTTACACCTGTAGCGTCGTTAATTTAAAGATAAGTAAATCCTTTAGCAAAGTTTAAGCCTATCCATTTATCGAGCCGCCTCCCGGTCCCTGTCTTCAACATTTCTTTACCGCTTGTCCCCGGGCGGAGTTTTCTGGCACAATGCACTTTTCCTGCTGCAACTTCAATGGCAGCTTGTTGAGAAAAAATTGTGCCGCCCGACAATCACCACAAGCAGTTAACGATAACAAAATGACAAAGGCCTTTTAATCCAATTGTTCATTGCCCTGTTTTGGGATGCGTCATACACCGGTTACCCCTACACGAATGAATGGCCCAGCCATGCAATCAGAGAGCGACGGGAACGACACAGGAAAATTGAGATTTTACGAGAATGCGGACAGCTTTAAAAGCATTTCTCCCGGCTTGTCATGAGGATGATGGGTACTCAAATCGAAAGCCATTTTACTTGGCTTCCGGAAATTTCGACGATGGTAAAAGGTTTCAGTAGGATATCAGGTGTAACCAAATGTACAATTTTGTTGCCGAAGTTTTTGGTTCAGCAACCGGTCAGCCACATGGTTATGGGGATCTGCGTTTGTTTGGGCCGCAGTCATGGGGCTGTTTTTTCGTTCAGCTTTTGCCTGTTTGTAGCCAGCTTCCCATCCGGTACTAGCCTGCTACAGCTGAAAGATATTGGTCCATTACAGGCAGCAAGTCCAGCTCAGAATCGAATGAGGTGAGCATGAGATTTTGCAGATCGACCGTGCAACGGATATCCCCCGCCATGACCAGGAACTCCAACAGCTGACTCTTTGTTGCAAAATGTAACGAAATAGACTTCATTTTGGATAGGGTTGGATTACGCACAAACATAAAAGTTAACGCTTATTTCATCAACGTGAAACTACGCATTTTGGACGTCGAAAAAGACCAAACGCTTGTTATTCAGTCTTTACTCACATTGCTATCATTTATACTACGAGCCGGTTTTTTGCATACGGTCTGGTTGAACCGGACTTATCAATTTGGGGAAAATATTGCCTGAAATTGGCGATTGTAAAGAATGGATAGTTCGAAGGATTGCCCTTGCGTTGAAACAGATGGAATCCATTCTGTTAATTCAGGTGGTCGTGAAGGGATTGTTTTATTTGTGTGTCAAAATCGGCCGGCGTTTCGCCAGATAAACAATCAGTCAGATTATCCTCGACAAAAACGCGTTTACGGGCAAGAGTGAACAACAAATAACCGCAAACGCTGCAAGCCAGAAAGAACGTACTGTATTGCGAAAAGGAAAAACCGGAATGAAACCAGACCCAAACCGAATACACCAAAACAACAGGCATTAGAAAGACACCAATCCAACTGCTAACGATAAAAAAGAGCAAACCGAAACAAAGCCACCCATTGCCCAGAAAGAAAGCCGTCACCGGGATGGCCAGCATAAAAAGTAGAAACAGGCGGTAGAAAATGGAATAATACCCATCGCTCACGTACACCTCGGTCATTTGCTCTTTATCCATAAACTGGCTGATTGAGGGAAATCCGACCGGAAAATCTTCAACATCCATTCCACTTTGATTGCCATTGCCACTCGGAAAGGCAATCGCAGGGCTCTCGCGGTTCGGACCTTGAATTTAAACAAAACGCCAATACGATGGGGCTTTCAATTCTTGCAGGAAAACCCGGAAAGAAAAACCGAGCTTTTCCGGCAACGAGCAGTGCTGCAACAGAATATCGTTAAGATACGTGGCGACCACAGCTGTTGCAACAAAAGACCAGCGCCGGCCGACCGGGAGAATATTTTGTGTAGATGTTTGAAACCTCCAGGTTCCGTCTAATGGTGATTTTCCAGATGAGGCACCAGTTCGTCTTCCGATGCTACATGGACAAGCGTACCGCCCTCGCCAGTCCGGAAAATCCCGGCGTTCAGATCGAACATTTCCTTTAGTTCCTGCTCCACCCTTGCTGCAGAAAACCAGGACTTGATCTCCAGTGCACCATTATAATGGTAATGTCGGATGTATTCAATCCGGTCGGTTTTGTTCAACCGTGGCGGGTTAACAGCTGAAAATTTTTTCAATGGAGAGGCGTAAAATCGGATTTCGAGGCCCGGGAAGCATTCCCTGAACCGGTCCTCTACTTCTTCAATCGTCATGCAATCGCTGATATGTAAGAACATGTTTGGGTAATTTGACGTTTTCGTTAGGTTGAAATTTCATCGACTATGCCAATACAGTAAAAATACTGGCCCTAGGTAAACACGTTAAATTCAATGATGCGCAATAAAAAGCGGCAGGTCTACCATCCGGATCAACGCGTCGGCATGGCTTTTCCTGAACAAATTAGAGACGATGCCCCTGCCATAAGCGCCCAATATGACGATCTTTTTTGTTTGCAAAAAGAAATAAGTAAACAGTTTTTCCTTTGCATTTCCTTTCAATACCTGGCGTGTCACCGAAGAATAATGCATATTCAACCAGGCCATCATCCGCTTTTGTCCGTCGGTACCTTTTTCGTTCTCCCCTTCTGCATGAACCTGCAGGAGCACTGCGCGGCTGTTTTTAAAAACGGGAAAAAGCAGGGTAAATTGTTTGATCGCAAAAACCGATGAAGCACTGTCATCATAACAAAACACCACCTCATTCACGCCTGCAAATTCTTTTGGTGAAAGCAATACCGGGCATTCGGAGTGAAGAAGGATCTCCCTGACCATTTGCGAAGGCGCCCCCTCGTGACCTGGCGAAAGCCGGAATTCAGGATCGATGATGATAAAGTCGGCAAACCGGCTTTCGCTGAGCGTTTTGACCACCGGGTTTCCCTGGTCGATAACCAAATCCAGTTCTACACCCGCAAAACGGCATTCTTCCTCGATCAAATTGACTGTTCTGTCTGTATTGGCCCGTACAAGGACAGCCTCGCCGGTTTGAACCACATTGGTGAAATACTGGAAAACCTCCGGTTGTTCCATTAAGACCGGTTCGTAATGGGTCGATTCAAATAAAATTGCCGTTAGTCCTGTTCGTTCTAAAGATGCGATCCGGGCAGCAAATTCAATCGACGGCACGTCGGGATGGTGCGCATTGACGATCAGTAAAATCCTTTCCATTGATCTTTTTTACAAAACTAATTTGTCGCGTAAGGACAGAATTGACATCCATTAGAAAGACAACTGATTGTGCTCAGGGATCGGGCTGTAGGCAGGCAATGACCGGGCTAGGACTGCTTTTCAAAATACGGCACTTCATCCCGGGCGATGGCTTCTTTTTGCTGCCAGTAAGCCAGCGTCACCACATGCCCGTCTTTAGTTTTGAGCAAGCGTCCAAAAACAGCATTGACCGGGTTGAACGTCACATCCGTCACACCTATGGTGAATGTTGTGGGCGCTGGTGGCGGCGCAGGGGCCGTTTCAATTGTTTCCGCAGCCGGAGCGGCAGGTGCGGTAGCCGCTTTGGGCGGTGCGCTGGGCACGACGACCACCGTGTATTGGTTCGATTCCAACAGGTCTTTTAAAAAATCCACCCGTTCCTGCGAAGCGTTCTTTTCTACGATGGCGCATTTCACACCATTCAGTTCTTCAAATTCGTGGTTCTTGTTAATGGCCATGAGAATTTTTGTTTACTTTTTTGAAATGATCCCGGCTGCCTTACTGCAATCCATAGCTGAGCGAATGAATGTACTCATAGATCCAGCTCACAAAGCCAACGACAATCACACCAACCATACAGGCATACAGTGCAAGACGAGGGAAAAGCGGGATCGTGATCTTTTCAATCGGCTCCGCATTGCTGGCCATAAAGATGGCTTTGACAATGCGCAGATAGTAGTAAAACGAAATCACCAAGTTGAGTGCAGCGATGCTGATCAGCCAGTAGTTTCCTTTTGCGGCACCGGCAAAAAGAAGGAAATATTTTCCAAAGAACCCTGCTGTTGGCGGCACGCCTGCCAGCGAGAACAAAGCAATTGTCAGCATCCAGGAAAGCACGGGATTGGTTTTGTAAAAGCCTTTGTAATCGGAAATACTTTCCTTGCCTGTGGCAGCGCTCACGACGGACACCACGCCAAACGCGGCCAGGTTGGAGAAAACATAGATCAGCACAAAATACACCACAGCACTCATCCCCTCCGGCGAACTACCGCCGATACCGATCAGGATAAAACCAATTTGCGCTATGGAGGAAAAAGCCAGGAAGCGCTTGAAATTATTTTGCCGGATGGCAAAGAGGTTTCCCACAAAAATGGTCAGCAGCGACAGGATAAAAAACATCAGGTACCACACACCGGCGATCGGACGAAAAACAGTGTACAACACCGACACAAATACAAACAGTACCGCACCTTTTGAGATGACGGACAAAAACGACGTGACTGCAACCGGGGCGCCTTCGTATACGTCGGCGGTCCACAGGTGAAAAGGCACAACGGAAATTTTAAAGCCAAATCCTGCCAGCATGAGTATGAACGCAAAGAGCTGCAACGGATCGCCGGTGATGTGCTGGGGCAATTGTGAGAAAGTCAGCGTGCCCGTTGTGCCGTAAATCATGGAAATACCAAAGAGCAGCAGGGCCGATGCAAAAGCCGAGGAAAAGATCAGTTTCATGGCCGCTTCGGAAGATCGCCGTTTGGTGAGGTCGAAATTGGCGGCTGCCGCCAGCGGGATGGTCGACAATTCCAGGCCGAGATAGAACATCAGCAAGTTGCCACCCGAGATCATAAAGAACATACCGAGCATTGTAGAAAGAAGCAGCATGTAAAATTCAGGTGTGTGCTTATGCCCTTTCAGCCAGGACCAGGACTGCAGGGAGATGATCAACATCCCCAGGTTCAGGATGTTTTTTTCCAGCACCATCAGGCCGTTGTTGCGAAACATTTCATTGAACAATACACCGTCCCTGTTGCTTATAAAACCGAAGATCAAATTGAGCAGCAACAAGCCGTTCACAATTTTCAGGTAGCTCTCGTTGCTGCGGTCTTTTCCCAGCTTTAGGATCAGCAGGAAAAAGATGATCACCACGAGTGCCATTTCCTGTTTCATGAGTAGCAAAAAATCGGTCCACATAATTCAGTCTATTTAAGTGTGATGGCTTTTCCCAGTTGCTGCATAATGACATCTGTGCCGGGGGCAATCAGTTGGTTCAACAAGAATGGCGCAACGCCAATGATCACAATACCAAGGATCAAAAGGCCCGCTGCCAGCTTTTCATTCCAGGTGGCGTCGGTGAGTGTTTCGTAGGCATTGCTCATGGGTCCCATGATGGTTTTGCCAGTTGCCCGCAAAATGTAAACAGCCGTGACCACGATGGAAGCACAGGCCAAAATCGTTGCAAAGCGATACCAGCCATCCGGGTTTTGCCAGGAACCCATAAAAACGGTCATCTCCGCCACAAACCCGCTAAAGCCAGGTAAGCCAAGAGAGCACAAACCGGCAATCACAAACACGGTGGAAATGAACGGCGTTACTTTCAGCAAACCGCCCAGTTGCGCCACCACCCTTGTATGCGTCCTGCTGTAGATCATCCCGATGGCGGCAAAGAAAAGGGCTGTCATCAACCCGTGCGACACCATTTGCAGCACCGCGCCGTTGATGGATGTTTTTGTCAGCATCCCGATCCCCAATAGCACAAAGCCGCAGTGACTGACGGAGGAATACGCATTGATGTATTTCAGGTCTGTCTGCATCATGGTGGCAAAGGCGCCATAAATAATGGCAATGGTTGCCAGCAGAATGATAATCCAGGAATAGCTATGTGCCGCATCGGGCATCAGGAAGGTAGCTACCCGCAGGCAGCCGTAGCCACCCAGTTTCATGGAAATACCGGCCAGGAACATCGAAGCAGCCGTGGGTGCCGAGGAGTGACCGTCCGGCACCCAGGTATGAAACGGGAACAAAGCTGTAAAGACACCAAAGCCCACAAACGCAAACGGGAAGAAGAATTGCTGCACCTCCAGTGGAATGGACGTTTTGGCAATCTGCAACATGTCGAAGGTTTGCGTATTATAGTAAATGCCTGCTAAGCCCACAAACACCAGGGCCGAACCGCCCATGAGCATCAGGGCCAGCTTCATGGCGCTGTACTCCTTTTTACCACTGCCCCAGATACCAATTAGCAGGAACTTCGGAATCACGGCCACTTCAAGGAAGAAAAACAACGTAAACAAATCCAGCGAAATAAAGAAGCCGTACGCTCCCACGCTCAACAACATCAACAGGAAGAAGAATTCTTTGCTCCAGGTTTCCTGTGCCCAGGAAATGAGTACGCCTGCCATCACTACAAAGGCCGTCAGCAGGATCATGGCAATGGAAATGCCGTCTACTCCTACATGGTAATTAATGCCGAGTGGCTTGAACCAGGTGTAACTATCTTCAAACAACATGGGTGAGGTAACAGTGGAACGTTGCTGCCAATACTCCGTCAACAGAAAAATTGACAGGGCCAGTTGCACAACAGAACCGGCAAGCGAAAATGTTCTTACCTGTTTCAGTCCCTTGCTAAAGAGCAGGCTGACGGCAGTAAGTAGCGGTACAATGATCAATAGTGATAAGTTCATAATGCGTTATTTAAGAGCCGTAGGCTCGACCTGTTAGTAGATAAAACAGCAACGATCTTGAACATAGCTCCGTAGGAGCGACATGTTTCAATCATAAAATTCAAAGACGTATTTTTCATCGTAAGCTATCCCGAAACGCTCCAGAAAATCATGATATTCCTCACGAAAATTTTTTCTATGGTGGTGCAGC
Source organism: Flavisolibacter nicotianae (assembly GCF_003628535.1). Lineage (GTDB taxonomy): Bacteria > Bacteroidota > Bacteroidia > Chitinophagales > Chitinophagaceae > Flavisolibacter > Flavisolibacter nicotianae. The sequence goes on along the minus strand of NZ_RBCI01000017.1, from coordinate 37,768 downwards.
GGCTGATTTAAAATATAGTCCACTACTTTCTCCGTTTGTGATTTAGAATAACTAAATGCGCCAAAACCTTCCTGCCAGCCAAAGGCGTCGTTGACATAACCCTTTTCCTTGATAAATGCTGTAGTACTGGCTTTGACGTCCCGGACCAAATCTGAAACGGCCATGTCCGGCTTCAGGCTAACCAAAAGATGCACATGGTCTGGCATGCAATAAATGGCATAAAGCCTTTGTTTTTTATGGTTGATGATACCTGCCATATACCTCTGTATTTCTTCCCTGAAAGATTCGTTTATGAAATTTTGCCTGCCTCTGACTGCAAATACAATCTGGATGTAGATCTGTGAATAGGTATTTGGCATGATTGATTGCTTTGGCTTTTTATTTCGCTCCCACGGAGCTTAGTTTATCTATTTACCATTTCTGCCTACTAACGTTTGGCTCCTACGGAGCCTGTCTTTTGTACAAGCATTCTTTTATTTCCAGAGGTAGACATATAAGACAACAAGACCCGCAATGCCGGCGAAAAAGTACAGTGCATAATTCTGTACCCGGCCAGACTGCACGCCTTTGATCAGGTTCGACGTGGATGCCGTAACATAAGCCAGGCCGTTCATCATGCCGTCAATCACATTGCGATCGATCCAGGCAGCCGGACGGCCAATGAGATTGAAGACGACTTTTTTGGTGATGAACAGGTACACTTCATCAATGTAAAACTTCCGCTTTGCAGCCGTGTAAAAGCCACCCAACGCAGCCGCAAGTCTTGCCGGCTTTTCGTTTTCAGTTTTATAGAGATTTGCCGCTATAAGAATGGCCAGCACTGCCAATGTTACTGGTGCAATGGAAAACACAATATCCATATGCGTTTCCAGCGGTGAACCATCGGAAGTAATGAAGTTGGCAAAGGGAACAAGGCCTGCAAACAACGCACAGACCGACAAAATAACCAGGGGCAGTTTCATGGAAACCGTGCCTTCTCCATGATGCCCGTGCACGGCCGCTTCCCGTTTCCAGAAAATAGAGAAATACAGGCGGAACATATAAAATGCGGTGAGTGCGGCTGTAAACAAAGCAATGCCATACACCGCTTTGTTCGCGTTGTAGGCTGCGAATAAAATTTCTTCTTTGCTGAAGAAGCCGGCAAATGGCGGAATACCGGCAATGGCCAGACAGGCAATCAAAAACGAAATGTGCGTGATGGGCATCAGCTTGCGCAGCCCTCCCATGTCCTTCATGTCGTTACTGTGCACCAGGTGGATTACGACACCGGCACCCAGGAAGAGAAGCGATTTAAAGAACGCATGTGTAAAAAGATGGAACATGGAACCCATGTAACCCAAACCGTTTTCACCCCCATAACGTGAAATTCCCAGGGCAAATATCATGTAACCGATCTGCGACATGGTGGAATAGGCCAGCACCCGCTTGATATCGGTTTGCGTACAGGCAATCACCGCGGCAATCAATGCCGACGAAGCACCCACCCAGGTGACCACCTGCAGTGACGCTTCGTCAATGGAAAACAGCGGGAAGAGCCGGGCCACCAGGTAGACGCCGGCCACCACCATCGTTGCCGCATGGATCAGGGCCGATACCGGTGTGGGACCTTCCATCGCATCCGGAAGCCAGATATGCAGGGGGAACATGGCCGATTTACCGGCGCCGCCCACAAAAACCAACGTCAGCCCCCAAGTGAGCATGGAAACATCCAGGAATGAGGCTGTCGTTATTCCTATAAATTGCGTTGACTGTGTTGAGGTCAATCGTTCGATCAGTGTTCCAAAATCCAACGTGCCGCTATAGAATCCAAGGATCAAAATACCGATCAAGAATCCAAGGTCAGCAAAGCGGGTCACGATAAAGGCTTTTTTGGAAGCCGCAACCGCCGATGGCCGGTCGTAGTAAAACCCGATCAGCAGGAAGGAAGACACACCCACCAGTTCCCAGAAAACATAGATCTGGAAAATATTGGAAGAAAGCACCAGCCCAAGCATTGAAAAAGTAAAAAGTGAAAGAAATGCATAGTAGGTGGCAAAGCGCTTCTCCCCTTTCATGTAGCCCAAACTAAACACATGCACCATCAAGGATACAAAGCTCACCACCACGATCATCATTACGGAAATGGGATCGAGAAGGATGCCCATGTCGATGGAGAGATTGGGTGAAAACTGCAGCCAGGTAAACTTTACCGCTTCAATTTTTTGGTAAACACCGTTCACCTTGCCGTCAACAAAAAAGTATTGATAAGCGGTAAAGAACGAAAGCACCGTTGAAAAAAGCAGTGATGCGGTGCCAATGATACCGGAAGAGGCATTGAAATATTTTCTGCCGAATAATCCTAAGATCACAAAGGTGACCAGTGGGATCAGTGGAATCAGAAAAATAGTTTGTTGGTAGCTCATAGAGAAAAATTCAAAAGTTTGTGACCCAATATCTTAATATCCCAATTCCTAATATCTCAACTCCGCTGCGTCTTCCACATCAATGGATTTATGGCTGCGGTAAAGATTGATGATGATGGCAATGGCCACCGCGGCTTCGGCGGCAGCAATGGTGATGATGAAAACGGTGAAAAACACCCCATCCAGTTTGTCCGGGTACAGGTATTTGTTGAAGGCAACAAAGTTGATGTTGATACTGTTCAGGATCAGCTCAATGGACATCAGCATCGAGATCATGTTCCGTCGTGTAAACAACCCGTACATGCCGATAAAAAACAGTGCGGTGCTGACAAACAAAATATGTGTTAGTGGTACTGCGCTCATGATGCGACCTCCTCTTCGATGACGGTTTCGGAAATAACGACAACGGTTTCAGCCGGCGCCGGTTTCAGTTCTGTTCTCTTCACTTCGGCTTCTTTGGGTTCTGCCGGTTTTTCTTCCGCAGGTTTCATGGCAATCACAATGCAGCCAACCATCGCAGCCAGCAGCAACATGCTCACCACCTCAAAGGGAAGAATGTAACCGTGCTCCGTTGTGCTCAGCATTTGCGTCCCCATCTCACTCACCGAAACAGTAAACTGTTTTGTTGACGATTTGAAACCGTATTCGGAAATCAGGTTGTAACTGGCCCCAAAGCCAAACAAGGCAGCCAAGACCGAAAAGATGATTTTACGCAGTTGAGGCTTTGGCATTTCCTTCCCCGATTCCTGGGTAAGAAAAATGGAGAAGATGATCAAAACCACAATGCCGCCAACGTACACCACGATCTGCACAGCGGCGATAAACTCCACCTGCATCCAGAAGTATAGGGCAGCAATTCCCACCAGGGAGAACAACAACCAAATGGCGGAGCGAAAGATTTTTCGCGAGGTTACCGCCAGCAAACCTGCTCCCAGGATGAAAGCAGAAATGGCATAAAAGATAATAGCTGATGCATTCATAATTCAATTCATTTTATTCACGTTCCTCACTCATTCATCACTCATCACTCATCATTCAACTCCCTCCCTGATTTTTGAGCCCGGGTTATTTAATTTTTTGGTGAGCATGCTGCGGTCAAATACGCTGTGCTCAAAGTTTTGTCCCATTTGGATGGCGCCAGTCGGGCAAGCCTCCACGCAGAGGCCGCACATGGTACACAGCTCCAGGTGGTACACGAAGGTGTCGAGGGCTTTTTTCTTCTTGCCTTCGGGTGTCAGTTCAAACTTGGTAATGATCTTGATGGTGGCATTCGGACAAGCCAGTTCACAGGCCGTGCAACCGGTGCAGGCATGCTCGTTATTCTCGTCGTGCGGCATGATCACTTCGCCACGAAACCGTTCGGCCATTTTAAGCGTGTCGCGGTTGTCAGGATATTGCTCGGTGATGATCTCCTTTGGGTGCACAAAATAGTAGCCGGTCCGCTTCATGCCCGTAAACAGCGATTTTGTGGCGTTAAAGATGTCCGAGAGGTATTCTTTGATAAACATGAAAGTTTTGTGTTTAGGGTTTAGTATTTTGAGTTGACGAGTCTCTGTTTTTATATTTAGTCCCCTTATATTCAGAAATGTTTAAGTATTTTATCCAGGCACCTAGTTTGTTGCCGATATCCTCAGTTAGCTTGTAGAGCTGGGCGAACTTTTCTTCTTCTATGTATTTCCTGTCCAAAAGCCGATACAATTGGGATCTAACTTCAGCACAAGATGCTTTTGCGATGGTTAAGAAATTTATGAACTCAATCCTGCCACCTCTTTCAAAGCCTTCGGCTATATTGTCCATAATAGAACCTGCGGCTGCATTGATTTGATCCCTGAAACGGTAATCCTTACTGAGAGCCGTCTCAGAAGAAATCAGAAATACTTCGCTGGCAAGCATTCGGGCCTTTTGCCAGGCTTCTATTTCTTCAAATTTTTTTATCGTAGCCATCATTTTGTTTTTTTATGAACCCAAAACACAAAACCTAAAACTCGAAATTTAAAAATGCCAGCCCAGTATTGCAATCAGCGTCACCAACAGCAGGTTGAACAAACTGATGGGCAACAGGTATTTCCATTCCAGGTTCAGTAGCTGGTCCACACGCAATCGTGGAAAAGTCCAGCGGAACCACATGATCAAAAAGATCAAAAACAATGTTTTTCCAAAAAACCAAACCGAAGACGGGATGTAATCCATGATGTGGTTGAACCCCTGCCAGCCACCAATGTGCAGCGGCATCCAGCCGCCCAGGAAAATGGTGGCGCCAATGGCGCACACAATAAAAATGTTGATGTATTCCGCCAGGAAGAACAAGGCGAACTTCATCCCCGAATATTCGGTGTGAAATCCCGCTGTCAATTCCGATTCGGCTTCTGCCAGGTCAAACGGTGCCCGGTTGGTTTCGGCCGTTGCGGCAATAATGAAAATCACAAAAGCGATGATCACAGGAATGTGTCCTTTCAAAATCCACCAGCCGTTTTGCTGTGCATTGATGATGTCCGTAATCTGTAAGCTGCCGCTCAGCACCACAATGCAAAGAATGGAAAGTCCTGCCGAGAGTTCATAGCTCACGATTTGCGCCCCGCTGCGCATGGCACCCAGCAGGGAATACTTGTTGTTGCTGGCCCATCCCGCCATCAAAATACCGATCACCGAAAGGGAAGAAACCGCTGAGATATAGAGCACACCAATGTTGATATCCCAGATCTGAAAACCGTTGGCAAATGCAATTGGCGCCAGCAGCAGCATTCCCACAATCATCACCACAAAAGGCGCCAGGTTGAACAGGAATTTATCCGCGCCGTCAGGTGTTAATCCTTCTTTCAAGATCAGCTTCAGCGTATCGGCCGAGGTTTGAAAAAGTCCCATCGGTCCAACACGGTTAGGACCTAAACGGATCTGCATGTGTGCTGCCACTTTCCGCTCCATCCACACCAGCATCAAACCCAGTACGGCAAAGAGACCAATCGCCAGCAGGATCACGATCAGGCTTTCAACGATCACCACCCATGTTGCTGGCAGGTTTGCAGTCAGCCAGTTTTGAATCCAATTTGTTATGCCTTGTAAACTAAACATAAGAGTTTGGGGTTTGGAGTCTGGGGTTTGGCGTTTAGAGAGCACAATGTCTACCGCCAATACCCAGGCAGTTATTATCTGTCAATATCCGGGATCACCAAATCCAGTGTGCCCATGGTTGCCATCAGGTCGCCGATCTTGCTGCCGCGAACCATGTGGTCCAAAGCAGAAAGATTGGAGAAACCCGGTGAACGGAATTTTATTCTGTAGGGCGTCGTTCCGCCTTCACTCACAATGTATACACCCAACTCCCCTCTTGCCGTTTCCACCCTTGAATAAAACTCACCCTTCGGCAGTTTCAGCACCGCCTTGGTCTTTGCTTGGAAATCACCTTCCGGAATGCCATCAATCAGTTGCTCAATAATGCGGATGGACTGTTTCATTTCCGCAATGCGAACCAGGTAACGGGCAAACGAATCACCCTCCGTTTGAAGCACTTCATCAAATTCGACCTGGCTGTACACCTCGTAAGGAGACAATTTGCGGATATCGCAGTTCACGCCACTGGCTCTTGCCACCGGCCCCGAGCAACCGAAGGAAATGGCGTCCTCTTTCGACAGGTAGCCAATGCCTTTCATGCGGTTCTGAAAAATGACGTTGCCGGTCACCAGTTCATCGTATTCGTCAATGTGATCTTTGAAGAGCTGAATGAAAGCTTTGACCTTCCGAACAAAATCAGGATGAAGATCAGCCATCACCCCTCCCGGCACCATGTAGTTCATCGTGAGTCGTGCGCCGCAGGTTTCTTCCATGATCTCATTGATGGTCTCCCGTTCACGGAACGCATAGAAGAACGGTGTAAAGGCGCCAAGATCCATCGCCATGGCTCCCCACCACAGTTCGTGGGAAGCAACACGGGTCAGTTCGTCCATGAGTACCCGGATGTACTGGGCCCGCTGCGGCACTTCAATCTGCATGGCCTTTTCCACCGTCATGGCACAAGCGTGGTTGTTGATGTGCGCCGAGAGGTAATCCATGCGGCTTGTGACGTAAATGAATTGCCGGTACGTGAGGCTCTCGCACATTTTCTCGATGGAGCGGTGAATGTATCCTAAGTGTGGTTCTACTTTTTTGATGGTCTCCCCATTCAGCGTGATCACCAGGTGCAGTACACCGTGTGTTGCCGGGTGTTGCGGTCCTACATTGATAACCAACTCTCCTTCCGAACCGTTGGCGGCTGTTTGGGTGGTGTCTTTCAGTATCTGTGTTTCTGTGTACATGAACCAGTTTGAAGTTTATGGTTTTTCGTATTTGGTTCTTCTAATTCGACATTCGCTATTCCTTGTTCACCTGTTCTGTAGTTTGCTGACACGCCGGTGACGTGTCCCTACATTCCCCTGCCCTCTTTTTGATTTGTTCGCCTGTTCTCCTTTTTCCTAAAGTCTGATCATGTTGACGGGGTCTTCAAAATCCTTTCGTAGCGGGTATCCTTCGAAATCATCCGTCAGGATCAGCTTCCGTAAGTCGGGATGGTTGATGAAGTTCACGCCAAACAGTTCGGCCACTTCCCGCTCGTGGAATTCCGCCGTGCGCCAGATGTCCGAAACCGTTTCGATTTGTGCATCGCCCCGGTCAACTTTTGCTTTGACAACGATCGTGTGCCGGTGCGAGGTAGACGTCAGGTGATAAACCATTGTCAGATGTGCCTTCCAGTCAATACAGGTCAGGCAAAAGAGGTAATCCATGTCAAACGGCGCATTGCGGATCCACTGTGCCAGCCGCCGCCATTGTGCCGCTTCGATATTAATGTTCAGCCATTCGCCGGTTTCGTCATAGGTCGCCGAAGGCAATATGCTGGTGATAAACTCTTTGATCTCTTCGTTTGTCATGATGCAAGTTTTTGCGTACGGATTTGCTCCCTGGTCCAGCCCTGCTTAATTTTTTCCTGCAGCGCAATCAGCGCATGCAAGAGTGCTTCAGGCCGTGGTGGACAACCGGGGATGTACACATCCACCGGGATCACGTGGTCGGCGCCTTTTACCACTGAATACGTATTGTAAAAGAAAGGTCCGCCGCTGATGGCGCAGGCACCCATCGCAATCACGTATTTCGGATCGGCCATCTGGTCGTACAGGCGTTTCAGCACAGGCGCCATTTTGTTCACGATCGTTCCGGCAATGATGATCACATCAGCCTGCCGTGGCGTGGCCCTCGCCACTTCAAAACCAAAGCGGGAAAAATCGTATTTGCTCGACGCCACACTCATCATCTCGATGCCGCAGCAGGAGGTGGCAAACGTGAGCGGCCACAGCGAATTGGAGCGGGCCCAGTTCATCACATCCTGGATGGTGGAGGCGATAATACCGCCGCCGGGGCCTTCAATGATCTGGCCGGGAAAATCCTTGTTGCGTTCCCGGATTTGTTCTCTTACATCCATTTCAACGCTCCTTTTTTATGGGCATACAAAAAGCCCATGAACAGAATAAAAATGAAGATGCCGATCTCTACCAGCGCCGTGATGCCGATCTTCTTTACCACTACAGCCCAGGGGTACATGAATATGAGTTCCACATCGAAAATGAGGAAGAGCAGGGCGAACAGGTAGTAGCCGACATTGAACTGGTGCCAGGGCGAGGTGTTGGTGGGAATACCGCATTCGTAAGGCTGGCCTTTCTGCGGATTCTTGCTTCCCTTGTTGAACAATCTTCCGGCGAGGATGCCGCCTGCAGAAAAAAGTACGGCGGCAAGAGTTAACACAATGAGTGAGAATGCTCCCATAACGGATAATTTAGTGAATAGCAGGATAGCGATCGCTTTGGTAATTTACGACATCAACGTCTTTTTTTAAAAATCTCTACAGAATCGTCCAAGTTTTATCGCCGGAAAGGATTTTGCCCAGCGGTGTCTTCCCTGCCCTGTACGCTACTTTCTTCGACAGGTCGGTCAGCGACTCATCGTAGGTCGGACGTTCATCGGCGTAGATCACGCCAAAGGGCCGCGGAAAATGAACACCGGCAAACGTAGTATCGAAAAACCGGGCAATGAGGTTGGCTTTTGTCTTGTCTTTTTCGTCGTGCACCCACAGGTCGTTGTGGCACTCGTCGTTCACGTCGAAGATCTCCGGCACCAATCCGTTCAGGCGAATGCCTTTTTGGTTGTGCTCGCCAAAAATGAGCGGCTTGCCATGTTCGAGGAAGAGCGCTTCTTCTTTTTTGGTTTCCTTGTCGGAAAAAGCAAAGAAGGCACCGTCGTTGAAAACGGGACAGTTTTGATAGACTTCAACAAAGGAAGTTCCTTTATGCTGGTGGGCTCTTTTGAGCACGGTCTGCATTTGTTTCGGATCGCGGTCCTGCGTTCTCGCTACAAACGATGCCTTGGCTCCCAATGCCAGTTCGGCCGGATTAAAGGGCTCTTCGATGGAGCCGTAAGGAGACGTTTTGGTGATTTTCCCCTTTTCCGATGTGGGAGAATATTGACCTTTGGTCAAACTGTAAATCTGGTTGTTGAACAGCAAATAGTTTACATCAAAATTCTTTCGCATCAGGTGAATGAAATGGTTGCCACCGATGGAAAGGGCGTCGCCGTCACCGGAAATAATCCAGACACTCAAATCCGGGTTCGCGGCTTTTACCCCCGATGCAATAGCGGCTGCACGGCCATGGATGGAGTGCATGCCATACGTATCCATGTAATAGGTAAACCGCGACGAGCAACCGATGCCGGAAATGAACACAAAGTTTTCCTTCGGCACACCCAGTTCCGGAAACACGGTTTGCACTTGTTTCAGGATGGAGTAGTCGCCGCAACCGGGACACCACTTCACGTCCATGTCCGGTGCAAAATCTTTGGGCGACAGCTTAAAATCATTTGTTTGGGTCAGCGTTTCCATGCCTCAGGCGTTTAGCAGTTCAAGAATTTTTTCTTTCAGTTCGATCGTAGTGAACGGCAGTCCCTGTACTTTGGAATAGCCGGTAGCAGGCAGTAAAAATTTTGCCCGGATCAGTTGCAGCAACTGGCCACTGTTCATTTCTGGGATCAGCACATGGTTGAAGTTGTGCAGCAGTTCACCCAGGTTTTTCGGGAAAGGATTGATGTGCCGCAGGTGAACGTGTGCTACATCGAAACCTTCCTGCAGCAGTTCTTTCACTGCCGTTTTGATGGCGCCGTATGTAGATCCCCATCCCAGTACCACCAGCCTTGCTCCTTCCCGGCCGCTGTCCGGTAATGCCAGCGGAATAAGGTCTTCGATCTTTTTGACTTTTGTGGCCCGCAGGCGAACCATTTTTTCGTGGTTCAGCGGGTCATACGAAACATTACCGGTGTCGGCCTGTTTTTCCAGTCCACCGATGCGGTGTTCCAGTCCCGATGTTCCCGGTTTGATCCAGGAACGCACAAACAATTCATCACGCTTATACGGAAGCAGCTTTTCGCCTTCGGGGAGTTTTTCCAAAAATCGCGGGGTAATGTCTGCAAGGTCTTCCACTGCCGGAAAGCGCCAGGGCTCGGAGCCGTTGGCAATGTAGCCGTCGCTTAAAAAGATCACGGGAGTCATGTGCTCCACCGCCAGTTTGCAGGCTTCAAAAATGGTGTCAAAGCAATCGGAAGGTGAATGCGCAGCCAGTACCGGAAGCGGTGCTTCGCCGTGGCGGCCATACATGGCCTGCAACAAATCGGCTTGCTCCGTTTTCGTCGGCAAACCGGTAGAAGGCCCGCCTCGCTGCACATTCACTACTACAAGGGGCAGTTCCAACATGGTTGCGAGTCCAAGGGCTTCTGTCTTCAGCGACATGCCGGGACCGGAGGTTGTGGTAACGGCCAGATCACCCACATACGAAGCGCCTATAGCCGAACAAATGCCGGCGATCTCGTCTTCCGCCTGAAAGGTTTTGATGTCGTTGGCTTTGTACTTCGATAACTCCTGCAGAATGTCCGTCGCCGGTGTGATGGGATAGGAACCAATGAAAAGCGGCAGAGCGGCCTTTTCTGCAGCAGCCACCAGCCCGATGGCTGTGGCCTGATTGCCGGTAATATTCCGATACGTTCCCGGAGGCAGTTTTGCCGGGGCAACCTTGAACTGCGTCGGGAAAATCTCGGTGTTCTCGCCATAGTTCCAGCCCGCCTGCAGCACCTTGATGTTGGCGTCTGCGATCTCCGGCTTCTTCGCAAATTTTTCCCTGATAAAATTCACGGTATAGGCTAGCTGTTTGTCAAACATCCAGAAAAGCAGGCCCAGCACAAACATGTTCTTCGACCGGTCGATCTCTTTTGTTCCCAAACCCGATCCCACCAGGCATTCTTTCGTTAGCCTGGTGACATCTACTTTGTGTACAATGTAGTTATCGAGCGATCCGTTTTCGAGCGGATTTGCGCCTTCAGGATATTTTGCCAGCAGCAGGTTTTTGGCATCAAAGCCCTGCGTATTGGCGATGATGATTCCACCGCGTTTCAGCCGGGGCAGATCCACTTTCAGCGCAGCGGCGTTCATGGCCACCAGCACGTCGTACTGGTCGCCGGGAGTGTAAATTTCCGTGCTGCCAAAGTGCACCTGGAAGCCGGAAACGCCGGCAACGGTTCCCTGTGGCGCACGGATCTCGGAAGGATAATCCGGGAAGGTGCTCAGGTCATTCCCCAGCAGGGCCGCCGTGTCGGTGAACTGCATGCCGGTGAGTTGCATGCCATCGCCGGAGTCGCCGGTGAAGCGCACCACCACTTTGTCAACTTGCTTTACCTGGAGCTTTTTTTCTACCGCTTCCATATACAAAAATTAAGCGTGTAAGGATTCTTTTTTTGCCAGCAACTCTTCTTTTGTTTCGGCAAAATCTTCATCGGGCACACAGCAATCAACCGGACAAACGGAAGCGCACTGCGGCTCTTCGTGAAAGCCCTGGCATTCGGTGCACTTGTTGGGCACGATATAATAATGGTCGGCTGACAGTGGTGCCAGGCGTTGTTGTGCAGTGACAACGGTGCCGTCTTTCAGTACATAAGATTGCGTAACATTGGTCCCATCGGCAATGGTCCACGCTACGCCGGATTCATAAATAGCATGATTGGGACATTCGGGTTCGCAAGCGCCGCAGTTGATGCATTCGTCGGTAATTTTGAGAGCCATACGTTTTGGGTTTAAGCAGTTCGAAAAATATTTCTGTGCACTAAAGGAAGTCCCAATCCGGTTCAAACGGCATGAGAAAAGTCAGTCAAAAAACTGATTTATGCTCACCATAATTTCCATTTGTTTTTCAACCTTGGTCTGGTCAAAACGGCTGCCCTTTTTGCGACAGCCCCTCTCCGTTTACCGAAATACGATCAACATGAATGAACGAATCACGCAATTTCTGCAAGCACAAAAAGTAGCAACCGTTTGTTGTGTGGATGAAGAAAACAATCCCTACTGCTTCAACTGTTTTTATGCCTTTGATGAAACCCGCCTACTTCTTTATTTTAAAACATCTGCAGCAACACGGCACGCCCATTTACTCGCCAGCAATCCAACTGTTGCCGGTACGGTTCAGCCAGACAAACTCAACACGCTGGCGGTTCGGGGAATACAGTTTACCGGGCAGGTGATGGACCCTGACAAACCGATCGCTATCGACGCTTCTGCAAGCTATCACAAACGCTTCCCGTTTGCCGTAGCCATGAACGGTGATGTGCTGACCATAAAACTCACTGCCATAAAAATGACCGACAACACCCTGAGCTTTGGAAAAAAACTCCTGTGGGAACTGGAACCGGCACATCCCACCCTCGTGCCCAACAATATTGTCAGCAATTAAAAAATTAGCAACATGCAAACGCTTACAGCCCCCATGCCCGTTACCGTTAGCCCGGCAAAAAAAGCAATCCTGTCTGTGATGGATGGTAACGAAGCCGCAGCCTACATTGCGTACAAGACAAGCGAGGTCTGTGCCATTTATCCTATCACGCCTTCATCGCCGATGGGTGAATGGAGCGACGAATGGAGCAGCGACAACCGCACCAACATCTTTGGCCAGGTGCCAAAAATCATAGAGATGCAAAGCGAAGCCGGTGCTGCCGGCGCCATTCACGGTGCCTTGCAGGGCGGCGCCCTCGCATCAACCTTTACCTGTTCGCAGGGATTGCTGTTGATGATCCCTAATATGTACAAGATCGCCGGAGAACTGACACCAACCGTGTTTCACATTGCAGCAAGAGCGCTGGCTACACATGCCCTGTCCATCTTTGGCGATCACAGCGACGTAATGGCCGTTCGCTCCACCGGATTTGCACAATTGTTTGGTGCCAGCCCGCAACAGGCCCACGATATGGCCCTGATTGCCACAGCGGCCACACTTCGTTCCCGTATACCGTTCCTGAATGTTTTTGATGGATTCCGCACCTCGCACGAACTAAATGAAGTGGAGGTGCTCCCCGATGACATCATCCGGCAAATGATACATATGGAAGACGTGGAACGGCACCGCAACCGCTCGCTTAATCCATCGACTCCGTTCATCCGCGGAACTGCACAGAATCCTGATGTCTTTTTCCAGAGCTGTGAAGCGGTCAATGGATTCCACTGGCAGGTACCGGAAATCGTAGAAGAAACCATGCAGGCATTTTCCGCCTTAACGGGACGCACGTACAAGCTGTTTGACTATCATGGTCATCCGGATGCAGAACGTGTCATTATCATTATGGGTTCCGGTGCCGGAACAGTGGAAGAAACCGTTGATTACCTGGCCAACCGCGGCGAAAAAGTTGGTTTCCTGCACGTACATCTTTTCCGGCCATTCTCTGTAAAGCATTTCCTCTCCGCGCTGCCGGTAACCGTTAAAGCAATTGCCGTATTGGATCGCTGTAAAGAAACCGGCGCCATTGGCGAACCGCTTTATATGGATGCGGTGAATGCTTTGCACAGCGGTTGGGAAGAAGAAATGCCAGGGATCATCGGCGGACGCTATGGGCTTGCTTCAAAAGAATTTACACCTGCCATGGTGAAAGCGGTATTTGACGAGCTTGCCAAACAAAAGCCGAAGAGAAACTTCACCGTTGGCATTGAAGACGACGTAACCTTTACCAGTCTTTCCTATGACAAGACATTTTCACTGGAAGACCAGCATCTGTTCCGCGGCCTTTTCTTTGGTCTTGGTGCAGACGGCACCGTGAGTGCGAACAAGAATACCATCAAGATCATTGGTGAAGTAACGGACAACCATGTGCAGGGTTATTTTGTCTATGATTCAAAAAAATCCGGTTCGCTAACGACGTCGCACCTGCGGTTCAGTGAAAAACCCATCCAGTCGACATACCTGATTAACTCCGCCAATTTTATTGCCTGTCACCATTTTCATTACCTGGAGAAATACGACATTTTGAAAGATGCCGTTCACGGTGCAACATTTCTGCTGAATTCACCTTTTGAAAATGACAAAGTGTGGGAGCAGCTGCCCAAAAAGATCCAGGAAGAGATCAGGGAAAAAGAACTGCGGCTATTTGTGATCAACGCCTCGCGGGTAGCCAGGGAAACGGGCATGGGTTCACGCATCAACGCCATTTTGCAAACCTGCTTTTTTGCCATCAGCAATGTGATGCCAAGAGAAGAAGCCATCGAATACATCAAAAAAGGCATTCGCAAATCCTATGGCCGCAAAGGCGAAGTGGTGGTGCAGAAAAACTTTGATGCGGTAGATAAAACACTGGACAACCTGTTCGAGGTAGATTATTCCATGTACTCCGTAGGCAACAAGGAAATAGAAACCATCAGCGCCAACGACGCACCGGCCTTTGTACAGAATGTGCTCACACGGATCATTGCCGGAGAAGGCGATGAACTTCCGGTTAGCGCCTTCCCCGCCGACGGCACTTATCCATCCGGCACAACCAGGTACGAAAAACGCAACATTGCTGAACAGGTGCCCGTTTGGGATCCGACGTTGTGCTCACAGTGCGGCAAGTGCTTTTTTGTATGTCCGCATGCCGCCATTCGGCCAAAAGTGTACAGCAACGTGCAGTTGGAAAACGCACCGGCCTATTTCAAGCACACGACGCCAATCGGCAAGGAATTTTTCAAAGACACCGAATCCTATACGTTGCAGGTTTCCACGGAAGACTGCACCGGCTGTAACCTTTGTTACGAAGTATGCCCGATCGAAAGCAAAACGGAGCCGGGTCACAAGGCCATCAATATGCATGATGCCATGCCATTAAAGGAGACAGAAAGGCAAAACTGGGATTTCTTTCTTTCCCTCCCCGATATCGACCGCACAAGAGTAAACCGTAACACCGTGAAAGGCTCACAGTTCCTGGAGCCGCTCTTCGAGTTCTCCGGCGCCTGCAGCGGCTGTGGCGAAACGCCGTACCTGAAACTGCTCACGCAACTCTTTGGCGACCGAATGCTAGTGGCCAACGCCACGGGTTGTTCTTCCATCTTTGGCGGCAACCTGCCCACCACACCCTGGACTCACAACAGCGAAGGCTGCGGACCGGCATGGGCCAACTCCCTGTTTGAAGACAATGCTGAATTCGGACTGGGCATCAAACTGGCCAACGACCAGAAGCGAGAGTATGCAAGAAAGCTGCTGACTGAATTGAAAGCACGAATTGGCGAAGAACTGGCCGACGAGATCCTGGCAAATGAAGAAACGGCCGAATCGGATGTGATCCGGCAACGGCAGCAGGTGAACGAACTGAAAAAGCGGCTGCGCCTTTTGGATGTACCGGAAGCGATGACCCTTCTGACTATTGCCGATGCCCTGCAGAAAAAATCCATGTGGATTGTGGGCGGTGATGGCTGGGCCTATGACATTGGCTTCAGCGGTTTGGACCATGTGCTGTCAACCGGCGAGAACATCAACATCCTGGTGCTGGACACCGAAGTGTACTCCAACACTGGCGGCCAAAAGTCAAAGTCAACACCGATCGGTGCCAGCGCAAAGTTTTCCATCAAGGGAAAAACAACCGGCAAAAAAGACCTGGCCCTGCAGGCCATCGCACATGGAACAGCTTATGTGGCGCAGATCGCGATGGGAGCCAACGACGTGCATGCCCTGAAAACAATTCTTGAGGCAGAAGCTTATCCTGGCCCCTCCATCATCATCGCGTACAGCCATTGCATCTCGCACGGCTACGATATGTGTCATGGCATCGAGCAACAGAACCGGGCCGTGAATTCGGGTTACTGGCCGCTGTTTCGCTTCAACCCGCTCAAGGACAAAGGACAACGTTTTTCCATCGACAGCAAAACGCCGGCTGTAGCGCTGGAAGAGTTCCTTTATCACGAAAACCGCTTTGCGACGATCAGGAATAATTTCCCGGAAAAAGGAGTTGAATTTTTGGAAAAAGCAAACGACATCGTCAAAAACCGGTGGGAAAAACTACAGGTATTGAAGGAACTATAAAAAGGTGATGATTGTTTTCGGCTTGTCCGAAAAAAGGAGTGCGTGGATTGGTCCGGTGGATCAATCCACTTTTTTTGTTGGGGAATTTGAAGGTTGAGATTAGCTGTGGAATGGTAAATTTTTCACTACGAAAAACAGTGATGTAAAAGTTGGGAAAAAGCGGAAGTGTATTTTCGAAATGCTGGTAAGCCTGAATGAAATCCAGGTGGATTGTTCAACAATTCATTGCAAAGGAGGACGACCGCCTGCTTTATCGATGTCGGTAATATCCTATCGAATTCAGACGAAGGAGAGAGCGGGATTTCTTAAAAGACGTAAGAAACAGAGAGCGCAGCATGGATATTTTTCCCATCGTTATCGCGTTCCCATTGGTAATTAATTGAATTGACCCATGCCAGCCGTGCATCGTAGAGGAAATGATTTTGACGCCAGCTTTTGTTCAACTGAATGGATATATCAACCCAGTGGCGCCAGTATTCACCCGTGGAAGCAAAGGCGGAGTAATAAAAATCATTGTTGTGCACTACTCGTTCCAACTGAATGCCGGTTTGCCGCAGGCCGTTGATCCATTTCAATCCAAGGCTTTGGCTGTTGCCGCCTGGCCCGATGCCCGCGCCAATGATTTGCCCCAATTGCGTATAGCCGTCGCGGGCCCTGTTGTGCGTGTACCAGCTTTGTTGTTCTCGCACCAGTTGCGTGGTTGGTAATTGCAGGTTGGTGAGCTCAAACGTCAGCTCCAGGTCGCCGTTTTTGCGGGTCGGAAACAACTTCCGTAATCCAATTGTAAAAGCGCTGGAATGCTCCGGCTCCATGACCAGGTCTCTTGAATTTCCGGCATGATCATTCCGGCCAAATTCTGCATAGACCTCCGCTTTTTCTTTTGGAAGCAGCAGGCGGAAAAAGATGCTGAACAACTGGTCTCGTCCCAGCGAGTCTTCGTTGACCGCATCCGCCACGCTCCCCTTGAAAACCTGTCCGATAACAGGCAAATAGCCGTTGAACGAAGAGCGCATATTGCTCCTGTTGACATAAAAGACACGGGAAAGTCCGAGAAATAAACCTTTTGTCCACTTTGGCTGCAAGCTCAAGACCATGCCGTTCAAATAGCGGTCTCCGCCAGGTTTTTGTTGGTAAATCGGCTTGCCATTTAACCGCCGGTTTGTATCCGGAAGCAAGTAGCCGGACTGTTGCAGCAAACCGCTGACCAGTTGACCTTCGAGCGTTCCGAACGGCAACTGTAGCGGCTCCGTGGTATTGAACGTGAGATGCGGAAAGCCCGGTGCATTGTTGCTCATGATGAGGGCATTTCTGACTCCCGGTCCCCACCACAGGTTTTCGGTGGATATGCCAAGCGAAAACTTTTTCAACTGAAACCGAAGACTCGACTGGCCAGGAAAGAATTTCCGGTAAGCCCGGCTCCCAAACCGTTCCGGTGCATCAATGATGTTTGAATAAAGAGAATAGTAACTGGCCCAAAGCGAATCGGAAAATTGCGCCGGGAAACCCGGGAATGCGCTGTTTTGTGCAAATACAAATTCGGGTTGTACCTGTAGGCTAAAATGACCTGCTTGGGCAAAAAAACCGGCCGACACCAGGCTTTGATAACCTTTTGCCTGGATCATTGCCCCGTCATTTCTTCCAAACGGATGATGCGTGTTGTATTGCTGTTTTACGGTTAGAGGCAGTAACAGGAATTGCCTGTTTCCAGAAATATTAAGAAGAGGTGTGGTGAAGGAAAGTTCATCCTGTTTCGTACTGCTTGCCTGCCGGGATAAAGCCGAAAGCGATAGCGGCCGTATGGTGAAAGAAACATTGGTATCGGCCTCTCCCCTGACCTGTTTTAGTCGCCAGGATTCGTCGAGCAACGGCGTACCCAAAGGCACTACCTGCGAGCGACCCACCTTGCAAAGAAGAAAAAAAAGAACAGCGAAAGCGATGCAATTTTTCATGGCGGACCTAAGCATCAATAGTTAGTAGGCATTTTTTTCACCCTTTACGGCATTGACCACGGTTTGCAAAATGATCTGCAGATCCAGCCAAAAGGTCCAGTTTTCGATATACCAGAGATCGTACTGAATCCGTTTCCGCATCGAACCGTTCGCCTTTGTTTCTCCACGGTAGCCGTTCACCTGAGCCAAGCCGGAGATCCCTGGTTTTACCCAGTGCCGCATCATGTATTTTTCCACACAGTCTTTCGACTCAATGTTCAACGGAACCGGGTGCGGACGGGGACCAATGACGGACATAGAACCCAAAAGAACATTGATGAATTGAGGCAATTCATCCAAACTTGTCTTACGCAGGAAACTGCCGATCGGAGTAAGGCGTGGATCATTTTTCCTGGCTTGCTGGTACCGGCCCTCCGCGTCTACGTCCTGGCTCGCCGCCATCATGGTCCTGAATTTCAGGCAAACAATGCTTTTGTTGTTCAGGCCCCAGCGTTCCTGTTTAAAAAACACCGGTCCCCGCGAGGTACACTTGATGATAAGGGCAAGGATGGGAAATAACCAACTGGCTACGAAAACCAGGAAAAAAAAGGAAAAGAAAATATCGAAGGTGCGCTTGTAAATACGGAGGTCAATCGAATCGAGTGGAAGCGACCGAAGCGTTACCATCGACAACGAACCCATACGGTCGACATGCATCCGCTCGTTACCAAATGTTTCGTAATTGTGGATCAGGCGTACCCGTTTGCCTTCGCGTTCGGCAATGGCGACAATCCGTTTAATCTTTGTTTCCTGCGTAATGGGTAGTGTTACAACGATATCATCCAGTTCATGTTGTTCAATCACCCTGTTGATATCGGCTGTTTTACCGAGATAGTGCCCGTTTAAGAATGCCTTTGACTCATCATCGACAAAGCCTGTTAGTTGATAGCCGTATTGATGGTCGCGAACATAATTGTCGTAAAATTCAAGACCCGTTTTACCGGCCCCGACGATCAGGACTTTCCGCAACATATTGTTGCTATTCCAGAGACGCTTGAAAAGTACGCGGATGAGAACTTTTTGTGCTGGTAGAAGAAAAAAACCGAGCGCAGCCTGTAATAAAAACTGGTGCTTGCCATACGGGTAACTGGCAAATACCTGGAAGGCAATAAAGGAGGTGACAAGAACATATAAGCCAAAGGCTTTCAGGAACATGACCCACTCGATGGAAAACTGTCGGAAACGCAGATCGCCGTACAAACCAAAAGCCCTGGCACAAAAAAGCCAGGCCAATGTACTGGTCAGCAACACCAGCAGAAATGGCGAAAAAGCATTGACAGTATCCGGTAAATTAAAATGGCTTTGTACACCAATAATGATTGCATTCAGGAGAGCAAGGTCCATAATCATTTTGGCACGCACCAGTATCACAGATTCTCTAAGCATGGCTCGGTGTTTTCAGTAGGTTTTGCGGCAGCTCCAACTGCAAGCCAATCAAATTCATTAGAAAATAAGAGGACAATCAAATCACTGAAATACCCGACACAGACCTCTTTGAAATCCTTGAAATGCAGTTAGTTTGGGACTCAAACATACGTTAATTTGGGCATTTACAAACAACAAACACCAATCTTTTTTCGCCCGGCTCGCTAACGGTGAAGCCCGCATTACAATGTGCTAACGATTGGAGTCATTTCTCTGCTTTTGTAAACAGCCCGGAGTCAAAAATAATATTTTATTTTAATTTGTAAATAGGCCTTGCTTTCGTTCCGATGCCGGTAGGTAGAATTTGAATAATTTGCCGTAAATGGCGGTATTGGAGAAAGGGAATCAGGAGAAATTCAGGTTCCGTTTTAAAAAGAAACGGAAAAAACTTTTCATGTGAATCATTTTCAGGCGGGAAAAAAGGGGTTTTGCACTGTCCCTGCAATACGCATGGATAGCCGTAATACCGGGATCATAAACAATCGTATACCCTTTCCGTTTTATCCTTGAGCACAGGTCGGCGTCTTCGTAATACATGAAGAAACGCTGATCAAACATGCCGACCTGATGGATGATCTTTTTCCGGGTAAACATAAACGCACCAATCACCCAGTCAACCTCGACAGGAACGGTACTGGAAATATAGCTGAAGACATTATGGTTCTTGTAAAAAGAAAACCGTTGCGCATATTTTTCCAGGCGGAATCCCCTGATAAAAAACGTAAGCAGGGAGGGAAATTTTCTTGCGTTTTCCTGGACTTTGCCATCTTCATAAAACAATCGCGGTGAAACAATGCCGGTTGACGGATTTTTTTCAAAATAATCGATGATAGCTTTGAGATCGGTAGCGGGTGTAAGGATTATATCGGGGTTGAGGATCAGAACAAAGTTTCCCTGTGCCAGCGCAATGCCTTTGTTATTGGCAGTTGCAAACCCGTAATTTTTTTCGTTCCTGATCAACCGCACATTTTGTTTTTGTTGCAGGATAGACTGAGTCGAATCGGTCGAAAGGTTATCGACCACAATAATCTCGTAGGAAAGTCCGTGCAAATTTTGTGTGATAGAGTTCACACACGTCCCGATGTATTTTTCCGAATTGTAGGTTACAATAATAATAGAGAGATCGAGCATTGTTACTGTTCGTTTTTTAGAATTTCACTGTACAAAGACAAAAGGGATTGCTGATACCGCGCCGGTGAATAAAGCAACAGTGCGTTGGCTCTTGCGCTTTGGACAGCACCGGTAAGTTGCGAACGGCGGGAAAGGTAAAGGGCTAGTTTGGAAGCAAGGTCCTGCGCATTTTCGTTTTCGAACAAAAAGCCGCTGCCGATTGCTTCGATAATCTCTTTTTGTCCGCCAAAATTTGATGTAATGACAAAGTTTTCTGCTACGACCCCTTCAATCAAAACCAGGCCCAGCCCCTCTTCGATTCGCGATGGTAAAATCAGAACATGCGACTCCAGTAAGAGTTCGGCCACATCATCGCGAAAGCCGAGCATCTCTATTTTTGCATTTGCCACATTCCGGCACTTGTCGACACTTTCGAGTATTAGTTTTTTATAGTTTCGGTAGTAAGCATTGTCTTTGGGGATATCACCGATGATCCGAAGTTCCACATCTTTTATTCCCTGCTGTACTGCCAACAACTCGAACGCTTTCACTAAAATGTCGAGGCCCTTGATCGGTGCGATCCTGCCAACGAAGCTAACAATGACCCTTTCTGTATCTTTTTGGATGGTTTTGCGCTGATAGGATTCAACATCAATGCAATCGGCAATTGTCGTCAACTTGCCCGCGAATTGCTGCCGTTGCTTTTCTGTAAAATTGGCGTACAGGGCCGTATTGGAAATGCAAACGATTTTTGCAGAAGCGTGTGCAATGTAATGGTAAAGGATCTTTGACAAACGGTTCCTTGTGTTCCAGGCTTCGCGAATATGATAGACAATTTTTACCCCGCTGGCTTGCGCCGCCAGGCTTGGAATCAGCAGGTTGCTCGAGTTGTTGTGAACAAGACCAACGTTGTATTTTTTATAAAAGTAGAGGAAGCGGAAATACCCGGCAATGCATCCAACCAGGTAGCGAAAAATCCGGAAACTAAATATGTCCTTATCAATCGGAAGCGTTTGAGTATACACAATCCTGACATTGTTGCCCGGGAAATCCAATGCTTTTGGCCCCTTAGGGATAAACAGAACAATGGGTACATCTTCGTTACGGTAATGCGACAGGAATGTCTTCAGTACCGTAAATGGTCCCGCAGTTTCGTTATACGCGTTAACGATACCAATGGATTTTTTCCTTTCCTTCATCTAGAATGCCATGCCTTCCTTGTTTTCAAAAGATGAAATCAACCTGCTTTAGGTGCAGGCCAGAAAGCCAATAGATAATTGAACAATGCCTCCCCACCATTAGGTGGTTGCAAGGTTTCCCTGCAGGGCCGTATCGGGCGGATTTGCCGTCTGCTTTTTCGAAAAATAAAGCACACCGAAAAATGAAAATACAAGAAAGTCGATCCGGTGAAAAAAGAAGACAACGATGAGAAATGCATAGTACCGGCTGATATCGTCAGTGACCACAAAATTCCCGGTTAGCAGCAAATAAAGTAAGACCGCGAAAAGGAGACCCATTTCAGATGCAAAAAAGATCCACCCCATATCGAAATGGCCTTTGAACTGACCGGACTCCAGCAGTTCGAGATTCCAGTCCACAACAAAGTATTTTACCGGAACATGTTTGTAGTTGCCCGAACCGAATCCTGACAATAGCATTGCCTTGTTGTCCTTGAAATAATTTACGGCCGGCAGTTCCAGGTCTCTTTGCAACGGAAAACCAAACAAGTCGTTGTTTTCTTCCTGCAAGGCCACGTCGAAGCGCTCCAGCGCCCTGTTCAATACCACTTTTGAAAAGGCGGATTCGGAAGATGAACCCAGGAGCTGATCAAACACCACGTTCACCAGGTTGAACAGCAGGAAAAAAGAAAGAATGGCAAGAAAGGCAACAGCGCTGACCCGCTTCAGCAAGCGTGAAAAGAACGCGACAAACACAAAAGCCAGGACGACCAAATAGAAGGTTTGGCTCACCGTCAATACACCGACCGCAAAACAAGCGCAAGCCGGCAGGTATTTTTTCGACTGGAAAAACAGGGGCAAAGCCATGCCCAGGATCACAGAAAGGCCTTTGGGTTCATAACAGAAAGCCTGCACCCTTACCAGGTTCAGGCTTCCCACTGCATAAAAATATTTGTCGCCGCCGGTGAGTCCAAAAATTTCACGCATCGTGTTGTTGGGCACCAGGATAAAAAGAAACAGTTGCAGCACTGCCACCATACAGGAAAGCAGGGCGGCTTTTTTAAAGCTTGCGAAAATCCGGTCCTTGTCTTCGCCATACAACAGGAGAAAGTTTGTGATGACCAGGATGGGAAGCAAGTATTTGAGAACAAAGTAGAAATTGTTCAGAAGGATCTCGGGAATCCTCAGGTTCCCAAGGTTTGTATGAACAAATAGCTGTACGACAAAAAACAGGCAAAAGCTCACCAGGACAAGGCCGATCAGCTGGATCGTTTTGCGGTGGATGAGTTGTGTGCGGAAAAGAAGATGCAGGCTGATGGCATACGAAACAAGAAACAATACATCAACCGTAGGTCCTAAAAACCGGATGGAATAATAGCGGAAAACCGTTGCGTAGATCAACGATTCCACAATCCCAATCGATTGCGTCCAATAAAGATGAACGATCCGGGCGGAAATCAGTAGACAGAGCAGTGAAACAAGAAGTGTAACCAGGTCCATCAGCACAAATCAAGCGGCAATCAAAAGCCGTTTATGGAAATAAAAAGAGTTGTGAATGCGATTTGCTTGCGAACGAAACGGAAACGCGGTGGAAACAGTTTGCCCTGTTTCTTACAGAGAAAAGCCACTGTCACGAGCCGGCAGCAGGCGAAACGTTGTCAATTCGCCTGCTCACTGCCATGCAAAGACGTGAAATGATAGTGCTTTTTCATCCGAAGGTCAATGAATTTTGAAAGCGAGATTCGGCCCGTCCGCAATTGTTTCAACCGCTCCTTTACAAAGAAAAAATATGTCTTGCTATACGAAGGCGAATTTTCCCGGGCACCGTTCACATTAAATTGTATTCCCTCTGCCCTCACCTTCATTTCCAGCCGTTGCAGCTCTTCGATGTAAGGCTTGTACAAAAGTTTTTTTACATCCGGGTCAAGTTCGTACAGGGTACCGGAATAGGACACCACTTTGTCGGAAAAAAATTTGACGCCATGAAAATGGAAGAAAACAAGAGGCGAAATCTTTCCGGTTTGTTTATTGACCAACCGGATTTCGCGGTTCTCCCGAACACACTGAAACTGCTGCACATTCCAGGGAGCGATGCCCCCTCCTGCGTTCTCCATCACATGAACACCACGAAAACGGGAGGTCCAGTCATCAAGGTATTTCTGGTCGCCAAACTTTCCCTCTTCTTCTCTTGCATAGCACCATTCGATACACCGTTCCCGCCACCATTCCAGTGCTGTACGGCCTTCAGGATTGTTTTTGAAATAGAGGAACTGAACACAATAAATCCCACTGGCTTTCGACTGGTCGTATTCAGGTGTATAACGATGTTCGGTCAGTAAGATCGACCGATCGCCCATTTCATCAAGAATCACCTGCGGATTTTGATAAAAAATTAAATCCGCGTCGACGTAAATGCAAAACGGAAGGCGAAAATGATCAATACAATAGCGAACCACAGATGGCGTGCAGGTCCAGCAATACTCCGCGGCCGACCGTGTGGGCTTAATGCGGAGCAGCTGCTCATCTTCAAAATCCGAAAGAGAAACCGGCGTCAGGTGGGGAAGCTGCGCCTGCCGCAGGTAGTTGTAGCTTTCCTGGTCAAACGCAATGACATACAAATGAAACGAGGGACAGACCTTCTCCAGCGATTCATACAGCGCAAGTCCCCTTGTCAGGTAATTGGAATTAAATAAAGTGCAAAAATGAATCATGATCGTTGTTCAGAGATGCGTGTTTGCAGGAAGCGTTTAATGCCAGTTGATGATTACTTAGTTTTTCTTCGCTAAAATGATGTTATCCAAAAACAGGTCGCCGTTGGATGGAAGGATCGCACCGGCAACCCGTCCGAGAACATTTACAGGAAACACGACAGAAAACAGCGTCAGGTAATACAACACCTTTCCTTTTGTCATTAATTTTTTATAGACATAGGCATTCACCAGCTGGAAAATCGCCGATACGTCGTCAACGGATTTGATCTGCCGGCAAACGCTAAAACCGTTCTCTTCCAGCAGGTATTTCAGCCCGAACGAACTATACCGTGCAAAGTCGTTCGGCTGTTCGTGTTCGTCCCAGATAAACGGTACCGTCAACAGCAGGTGGCCGTCTTTTTTTAAAACCCGGTTGATCTCCTGCAGAAAATGCGCTGGTGTAAATACATGCTCCAGTACCTGGTTGCAGATCACATTGTCGAATTCGCCATCGCCAAGCGGGAAAGTCTTGCCGTCGTAATAAATATCGATGTCCTCGTTCAAATGCGGATGCCCGGGATTTTCGATATCCAGCCCGATGTATTCCGAATATCGA
The DNA here is from genome assembly GCF_003628535.1 of Flavisolibacter nicotianae. GTDB lineage: Bacteria > Bacteroidota > Bacteroidia > Chitinophagales > Chitinophagaceae > Flavisolibacter > Flavisolibacter nicotianae. Next base: position 12,989 of record NZ_RBCI01000017.1, on the reverse strand, counting down.
AACAGGTTCTTATACGGCTTTCTCCCGCAGCCGACGTCCAAAATTTTACCGGTGATGGTTTCCGATAGCGCCTTGATATTTTTATGCAGGCCTTTCCGCGCAAAATAAAATGGGTTGACCATCAGCCCGAGAGGCGACGGTGCAAAGGCTTCTTTTTCAAGGATGTTTTTAATCCGCTCTTTCATTCACTTCAGTTGGTATTGCTTTTCGACAGGAAAAACCCTTTGAAATAGGTATTTTTTTTATTGCTGTAATCCGAATTATCAAATGCTGCCCTTATTTCATACCTCGTCAGAAACGGTGCTAAAAAACGCTGTTCATTGAAAAACCAGGCGGGATAAGAGGCTGGATATATTGCAGGATGAACTTTCTGTATTGTGAGTTGATGGTTGTCGCTTTTAGTAAACGCAGTCCGGTCGATGAATATGTACGGGATATCCTGCTCCAGAAAATTGTCCACAATTGCAAACGGATCTTCCAGGTATTGAAGCACAGATGAAAGCACGAGCAGTTTCGGATTCATTTTTTTCCTGCTTTCCTCAATGCTATTGCAAAACAATAAAATGTCGGATTGCAGATGCTGCTGGCCGAACCGGACAAATTGTGGCTGCTCTACTACAGTCCATTTCACGTCGTGTAAAGAGTTCACCAGCTTTTGATGCTGAAAATAGCTGCTGCCAAGTGATCCTCCAAAATCAATCACGTGCAGCGAACCAGCGTTTTGTGCTGCGACAAAAAACAAGCAGGAAAGAAGCTGCCAGTTGTATTCATCCTTAAAAAACAATACACCATCCCGTTCAAATTTCGCCACTCCGTTCTTGACCCGCAGGACCGCGTCCGTCACCTTCTCAAAAATCAATTCCGAGTCGTATCCGCTACACTCATTTTGTGCATCGTGCCACGAGTCATAATTGCCGAACCATCCATATTTTGAAGGAGACCGCAGTGCCGTTGCGACCACCGGAGGAAGAATTTTCTTTAGCAATTGCTTCATAGGATTGTTTTAGAAACGGAGTGCGGCAACCACTCTTTCGCTACTGCCTAATATTTGAAATCAAAGCTGTAGTCTCTGCTCGTCATTTGACAAAACGTCTTTACAATTGTAGCCTTAGCCACTTTTTCAGCTTTCCTGCCGTACTTAAATTTTCGAAATAATGTCGGCCGATCATCCGGCGGACTTCTTTTTTTTCTTTTAATGGAAGGTCGATCAAATCGATCCTGTGGGAACTCAGTTCCGCGGATGAAAGTTGGTCGTCCTTCACATGCGTGCCACTACCATCGCCCCCAATGTTTCTGACCAGGGAACGGCTGGGATAAAGCGTGAGCTTATCCTGCAAATAGGCAGAGGCATACCACCGAATGGCCCAAGAATCCACCTTGCCTTCATTTTGAAGGCGAAGCATATTGGTGTAGGCATAGCTTCCCAACAGGTCGAAATCATAGGTCAACTTCCTGTCTTTTAGCTCCCGCAGCAATTGCGCTGCATCCGGGTTGAACAGTTGCCAGCCCCGTCGCCAGGTTGCCCATCCCCAGCAGTCGGCACCACGCAAAAAGAAAACGGGCTGAGAATAGTTGTTGGGCACACAGTAACCGTGGATAGAAATCACCTCCTCCGTGTGTTCGTATTTTGCCAGTCCCTCATTCATGTATTGCAGGAAATAGGGCGACAAAATCATATCATCCTCCAGGACGATGAGGCGATCGTAAAGGCGCAAGGTTTCCGTCACACCGTGTATGACAGAATTCGCAAGACCTTTATTGGCCTCGGCGCGGTGCACAGTCAGCCGCTTGCACCAGGTCTGTGCCTGTACCAACCGATAGACGCTTTCAATTTTCGTTTGTTGTTCCGTCGTGGCACCGGGTTTTGGCCCGTCGATATAGACAATCAATTCTGACTCGCCGGCGAGATGGTTTTCGGAAAGAGAACGCAAGGTTTGCTCTGTGTGCCAGGGCCTGTTGTAAGCAAAGAGAACGATGGGAGCAGTCGTCATAAAAAATTCACGTCAGCACGTGCAGTTGAAAAGTGATGTTTGCTTTATTGTTGCACGGCAAGCCGCTCGAAATACTTTTTCTTGAAAGTTAAAGACAGGTAGTAGTAGATAACAAGGTAAACGGTGTTCGCCAACAACGAGCTCACGGCCGCACCATAAACACCCCATTGGGGAATTAGCCACATGCCCAATGTCAGGCTGATCAGGCTGACAAACAGACCTGCGTACGAAATAAATTGAGTTTTTTCGAAATAGACAAGGTAATTATTGAATAAGGTGGCCAGTGATACAATGATTTGCGTGACAAGCAACAACGGTAGAATCAGGGCTGCCTGGTTGTATTTGTGCGGAATGATTCCCTTCCAAAGCAGGCAACAAAACAAGAGCCAGATACACAATGCCAGTCCGGCAAAAAGGATCACCATTTTCTTCGAAAGCTTTTTTGAATTTTGAATATTTTTTCCCAGGTCTTGCTCTTTTAAAAACTGCGGAAACCATACGTTCTGCAACGATGTAAAGATTAAGGGAATGATGCTCGCAAAGGAAAAAGCCAGGTAGTAATTGGAAAGATCTTTCAAACTGCCAAATCGTTCCAAAAAAAACTTGTCGCTGAAATTGATGACAATGCCAAAAAGCGCAGAAAGCATCACCGGAAGCCCCATTTTCAAACTGTTTTTCATAAGGCGCCAGTCGAATTGCGGCACCCATTCTTTCAGGTAAGAATGCGCAAAGAAAATAAACAAGACGACTTCAACAGCGTATGACACACCCAAACGGATTTGCACGGGATCAGATTTCAGGATAAACAACGTTGAAAGCGCCAGGATGTTGACAAAAATGACACGGTATAGATTATAGGTTTTAACCTGGCGAATTTTTTCACTGGTGTAAAAAAAATTCGTCAGAATAAAACTTGCAATCGTGATTGGCAGCGCTGCCAAAACAACCACCCTGTAGCTGCGATAGGATTGGCTGTTTTTAAATAACAGCCCAATCAGGTTGGCATCCCAGCCAAACAATATCAATGGCAGCAAAATGACCAAAAGGGCAAGAAACAAGGTCGCTGCAATCGTAAACAGCAAACGTCCACGCTCCTTTTCTGTATGATATGTGTGATAAAGTTTGCTTTGCGGTATGTACAAACCAAAGTTCAATACCAGCGAAAAGGTCTGCACAATGGAAAGCAGGTAATTGTACAAACCAAATTCATCCTGGCTCATCAGCCGCAGGTAGAGAGGGATGAGAAGAAACGCAGACGCTTTTACGAGAATGTCAACACCCAGCACACCGGCAAACTTTTGCAAAAAAAGATTGCGTCGGTAGGTATTAGCCAATGAGGTAGGCACCGTATTTCCCAGGAATTTCATATGCACCTAAACTGTCTGGATTCTATTCATTTCAGAAATCTGAAAAACAAGTTCAACCCCGAAACTCCCTCCGCAAATAAAAAGAGAGTCCGAGCTTTCCGAGGAGCCGCTTGCCGATGATTTTCACAAACTGGCTAAGAAATTCGATGTTGATCAGAATGGGAGTACTAACACAATTGCCCAATTGCGCTTTCCGCGTTTCAACGCTTGTTTTTATGCGGTTACTGACGCCTCCATCGGTCATATCAACGGTGACTGCGTCCAGAAAACGAGCATTCAGTTGCTCCTTTGGTCGCAGCAGCAGTTCGTAGTCGCCGGCAATCTGGTAACCCGTATTGTAAACGCCATATTTCTCAAAAAGTGAGCGGTGATGCAGCGAACCCGGATGGGCAACAACCGGCTTGTACCGAAATTCCTGCCACTGCCATGGCCAGCCAAACACCCGCTTCTTCACGCCTTCCGGGGAAACGATCTGAACTTTCGAAGAAATATAGAGCACGCCTGCCATGTCTTGCTTTTGCAGAAATACATTGTAGTGGAACAAGGCATCCGGCCGTAAATAATCGTCTGTTCCAATAAACAGGATCCATTCACCTTTGGCCCGTTGCAACCCTTTGTTCCAGGCGTCATAAATACCCTTGTCGGGTTCACTGATCCAATAATTGATGCTGTCTTTGTTCCTGGCAATTATTTCAAGAGAGCCGTCAGTTGATCCTCCATCGACGACGATCAATTCAAAGTTCCGGAACTGCTGGTTCCTTACACAGCCAAGACTTCTTTCAATGGTTTTTTCCGCATTGAAAGCAGCCATGATGATGGAAAAAAGAGGCTGTGGCATAACCTAGTGCAGTGGAAATTTTTGCTCTTTAAAAATGAGGGTATTGTAGGTCTGTGCAAAGAGCCGGTAGCCATTTGCCAACAGAAATTCGGTGCCCTGCGTTTCTCTTTCGCCGGACGGTTTTCGCAATTCTTCGACCAGGACGATGTTGGGCCGGTACTTTTCCCAATTGTTTGACTGGAGAACGTCAAAATCGAGGCCTTCCACATCGATGCTTAAAAAATCGATCGTATCGCCTGGCTTCAAATGCTTGTCAAGGATATCAGACAGAGGATAAACCCGCACCTTTTTCTGTTCGACAATGCGATAGCCGTTGAGGCCATTTTTCCGGTTTGCCTCCTCTTCGTTGAACGTGTTCAATGCAGGCTCGTTAAAAATGGAATAGGTCAACTCTCCTGTTGCCCGGGCAATGCCCGCTTCGATGTTAATGTCGTTTGGCCGTAACTTTTCAAAAAGCCGCATGCTGCCCGGCATTGCATCGATGTTGATGCCATGCCATCCCTCGCGGTAAAACTTGTATGTATTGGAATATTTTTTCGGATGGTGAGCGCCGACATCTACAAAAAAGCCGTCTTTTTTTCTTCCGAAAATCCGCGATAAAATTAAATCTTCCCCTTCCTGCGAGTACGAGACGTTCAAATATGAAACATTCAGCAGGAAATCTTTCAGCCTTTGCGGGGTGAGGTCAAGAAAAAACGAGGCAATATTTTTAACGGGATGCATGATTTTCATAGAAAATTTCTTTCACGAGCACCGGGTCAGCATTACCAGCCAGCCACAAAGAATACAATCCTTCCGTATTCCGGTGAAGATAAATCCAGGATTGATCTTTCTGTCGCTAGGATACCGAGGTTTCTGTTCGTGCTGCTTTTTTTGCCATAAACAGCAGGAAAAACGGAAAAGCGACAAGAACGAAAAGCAAGCCTGCAGAAAAAATTGATACAGCCAACACAGCTAGCAAACCTTTTTTATTATCGTTCAGTAAATAGCCGGGCCGATCGAGCAACTGGATCACCGGTGTTTGCTGGGACAGCAGCATTTTACTGGCTTCCAGGTTTTTTGTTACTTCTGCATAGAGGGTACCCAGCACGGTTTTGTCACGGGTTGCAATTTCAACCGGCACTATCGCCGTGCGGATGCCAGGGTTGATGTCGAGTGGCTGACTGGCGGCGGCCCGGTAGGACTTGTTGTTCAGCAATACCAGCAACGAGTCGGATCGCCTTTGCAGTTGCCGGATATTTTCCTGGCCCGTACCAATCCGCAGATCGAGGTACAACTTGCTTGCCTCCTGTACAATGCGTTCTGTCATCAAGCGGGCAAACTGTGCATCAGCAGCAGAAACCTGCACTTTGATGATTGTTCCCTGCTTACTCATGCGCTCAGTGGAGAGATTTTGCTTGAGGATTGACTCATAAATCACATTCAAAACACTATCCTGGATCGGGCTTAATTGTTTTCTTGCACCGGCAAAGTTGAAAGAAGGCAGAAGGCCTTTTTCCTGCCATTTCTTTTTTATGCCGGTAAACTCCAGATAGCGGTCTGCCAGCGTCGTACCTGTTGTAAGGGTATCGTTTACTGGACTAATCAGGACTTGCTCGATAACTGTTTTTGATTTAAGAATTTCCAAAATGTTTTCACTACTGAACATACTCCCGCCGCCCAGGCTGCCCAGGTTGAAACCAAACTGCGAAGCTAATCCTGACAGTCCACCGCCCCCACCAGACTTTTCTTCCAGGATGAAGGTGCTGACAGCTTCGTACCGCGGTTTTTGCCTCGAGTAATAGAAGAAGCCCATACCAACGCCAAGGATGATAAACAACAAAAGCAACCACCATCTTTGACGCAGGTAGCGCAAATAGGCTTGTGTTTGCTTCACGATTTCCCACAATGAATAGTACTCTTTGGGGCTGTCTTTCATTTACAAAATGATTTTTACTGATGGCTATTCCACCTTAATGCAGTGGTATGCGCAAGGCTTCGCCGTTCCTCAGTCACATTCGTTTTTCTACTGAGGATTACATTTTTTTTGCGGCGCATCCGGTTTGCTGTTTCGGTTTTAGCGTCCGGGAAACGGGAAATCAGCAAGATTTCCCATTCCATCTCACATGCCTGTTTCTTGCCCGAACAGCAAGCATTCATTTGCACCGAATGCTATCGGCTGATCACCGATATCGTCGTGATTAACGCCGTGATCGCCGATATCAGGATTCCTGCCTTGGCTGCATCAAACGACCCTTCTTTCTTGGCCCTTTGCGGTACAAAAATGTTGGCGCCGGGCTCTATTTTGGGATAGCTGGGAAACAGGCCCAGAACCTTCCTGATTTTTGCCGACCGGCCATTGGCATAAATGACAAAAGCCTTTCTCCGCAATCCCGTCTGCGTTACGCCACCGGCATCGGAGAGATAATCGTGCATGGTTTTGCCTTTTTCGTACATCACATCCACCGGGCGGAAAACTTCGCCGTTTACACTTACTGTGTTGTTGATGCGGGGTATCACCAGTTCATCGCCTTCTTCCAGCGTGATGTCATCGGCGGTACCGGGGTGCTTTAAAATATAATCCAGGTCTATCGCCACATCAGTGGTGTTCTTCTCCGGAACAACCACTTTTGTCTTGGTTGTATCCTTTACCACCGACTGAAACAGCCGCTTTATTTCGGCCGAGTCGATCACCTCGATCTTTTTACGGATCAATTTGGCCCCGCCAACATTGGCCGTATAAAGCAGCCCGCCAGCCCGTTTGATCAGTGAACTCAATCGCTCTTCACGGCTCTGCAAGGTGTATACAGCCGGCAACAAGACCTCGCCGGAAACCTTGACACTAATCTGCTTTTTATAAAAAGGATCTTCTTTAATCGTCACAATGTCGAATGGCTTCAGAACGATGTCTGTGGCCGTGCCGGCAAGGTCTTTATCGCCATTGATCCGGATGAGTTCCACGATGTCGCTTCCCGACCTGTTGACGTCGATGTCGCGTTTGCGGCGGGAGATCTCGATGCCCATCCCGGTCGCATTGTCGGCATAACCATTTGCTTTCAGGATGAGCGATTTCAAGGAAAGACCCTCCTCGTACCGGAAGTTACCCGGGTTGCGAACGGCACCGTTGATGGTCACAGTCGCCGTGTCGCGAATGCCAAAAATGGACGCGACGTGAATGCTGTCTTCCTTTTGCAGGACAAGGCCGGCTTCTTTCCCGCTGATGAGCGGCTTCAGGTCAATTGCAAGGTACTCTTTGGAAAGATCGTCGCGGGTCCGTACCAGGATGGCCCTGTCGGTAAAAACATCTTCCTTCAGCCCCTGGGCTTTCTGGATTAATTGCTTCAAGGTCATGCCGCTTTCCAGCGCATAAGCGCCGGGCTTGAAGACGGCCCCACTAATGAGCACACGGTTTTGGTAGCGGTTTACAACCGAGTCGATAAAATATTCGTCGCCGTTCTCCGGCTTGAAAGCTTGCAGTGCATCGCCTGCCACGTCCAGTACCTTCCGGTCGAAATCACCATAACGGTTGCCCGTGATTCGGCCGCGGAAAGCCTTGCTTTTAAATCCACCTGCAAATTGGATGGCGTCTTTCAGGCTTTCGCTTCCGTGCATTTCGAAAATCCCGGGGCGGTTTAGCTCACCATTCAGCGTGATCAGCAAGCTGGCAAACGGAACACGAATGACATCGTTGTCTTCGAGCCGGAGGTTGCTGCTCAAATCACCCTTCACCAAAAAATCATAGAGATCGGCAACCTGGACGACCTTATTGGCCCGGATGAGTTCAATGTTCCGGAACGACCCGTTCTCGGCTGGTCCCCCGCTTACATAAAGGGCATTGAACAGACTGGCCAGTGATGGCAAGGTGTAGGTTCCCGGCCGGTTGATGGCACCAATGAGTGTCACCCGGATGCTGCGGATATTACCAACGGTTAATTGCAACTTGGTCTGCCCGCCGGAAAGCCCCGGGTAGTACCGCGACAAACGGCTGCGCAACAGTGCGGTTGCCGCCTCAATGGTCAGGCCGTTCACATTGATAATGCCGGCATATTTGACATTGACCGTGCCTTCCGGTGATACTTTTAAATTCTGCTGGCTCATGTTATAGCCGTAGATATTCAAGATCAGTTCGTCGTCGGGACCAATGATGTAATTCTTCGGCGTGGGCATGCGCAGGTCGGGCTCGAAAGTGAGATTGGTATTGGAAAACAGCTCGGAACCAAAAATCTTCGACCGCCGTTTGATGCTTTCGGCTGTCTCGTAATCGAGCGGCTTGATGGTTGTAACCGTGCGTTTCGAATTTTCGGGAAGCGTTTTGACGGGCTTTTCCAGTTCATTCCCTGTTCCCATCGTGCCGTTTGCTTCCAATTGTTGGATGCGCTGCTTGATTTCAGCCATTTCGGACGGCGGCAGACCCCTGCGAAGAAATTCCGCCTCCAACTGGTCGGCCGTTACCCCACTGGCCTTCGCCTGGTTAAGATATTGCTGCAACTGGCTGTCGGAAATCTGGGATGCTTTTACCGTGCTGAGATCGGAAGGAATTTGCGCTACGACATAAACCGAAAGAAAAGAAAACAGCGAAATGAGTAAAATCCTTAAGCAGATCATGGATTTGGATTTAAGTCTTGTCTCGGTTAGCTTAGTAAACTACACGCAAGATGCGCGGCGCTAAGTTATTAGTTTACATATTATAACAAAAATCTTTTAAGAAATTTTAGGGTCTGGGCAGGTCCCGGAAAGAACAGCCAGAGTCCATGTTATTGCAAATATTTAAATAATAAGTAATTACACCTATATCTTCCCTGGAAAAACGGCTTTTAGCCGTTGGTTAAATGGTGACGTTTTTATGTACTATTATACTTTCCGTCGTTAAAATGAGGCTAACTCCCTGCAGAGCCCGGTTAGTTATTTCTATTTTTTACGGCCAAGCCAGCTCCCGATTGTTGCCACAAGGCCGTTGCCGGTTTTTTGATTTGCAAGTTTGGCTTCAAGGCCCATGGTTACCGGTAGCGAAGAAAAACCCTTCTCGTCATTCCTTGCAACAGCTTTCCCGAAGAGCTTAAACAGGGATGCGTATTGCGGCAGTGAAGACAGGGCCAGGTCGGTACGGTGCCTTGTAACTGCATCCGGAAGTTGGGGGTCATACCCGCTGAAATGGAAAAAGACAAGGGGATAGTCGCCGTTCACCCGATAAACGTTTCCGGAAGACGCCAGGGTACGTTCACTGAAATTCCAGTAAGCCAGGTTATAGCCGGGGTGAAAAAAAACACAAGTCTTTTGAAAATACAGCGGCACCAGGTTCAGCCACAACTGGTCGACAAACAAACCTTCGCCAATGTTATTATAGCAATGGTATTGCAGCCTTTCCTTCCACCAGTGTAAAAAGGAGCCGGTCACAGCATCGTTTTTCAAACCAAAAAAACCGGCATTAAACACACCTGCCCGCAACAGATCGCGTTCCGTTGGCAGCGATTCGGCAGAGGGCAGCGCCTGAGAAAGATGGGGAGTGAGAAGAATAGAGTCGGACTGCAGCGCTTCTTCCGCCTCGTGAAGGGTATGATATACCAGGATATCGGAATCAAAATAAAACAACAGCTCGCAGTCACGGAAGGTCTGAAAAAGATAGCCGGCCACAAATGGCTTCAGGGCGCAACTAAGTTCGAAAATGGTATACCGCTGATTCATTTCTTCCAAAGCATCGATGTTCATATCCGTAACGGGAATGATCGTGTGCGGGGCAAAAAATGCCGTATCCAAACCGGTAAATGTATCAGCCAGGGCTATCACAAACGAATAACCCGGATTGTGCTGAATCACAGTGTCGGCTAAAGACTTGGCGTAGGCAAGGTAATTGGCCGAGCAAACAGTGAATGCGATCTTCATTGGTCTATCCTGGTAGATTTAAGCGGTAAAGAAATGGAAATTATCCCTGACCCGAAAGGCGCCAACGATTTTTCATACCGGCCGCAATTCGATTCACCTGTCATACGGTTACCTGGTTCATCGGCGGGCTGCCGTCGATTTTGAACAGATGCAATCCACTTAGGTTTACCAACGAACACGAGCAGGTATCGCGTTGGATTGCAACTGATCGACGCGACCCGATATAGGCATTGCATTACCACCATTCTGAAGAAATTGTTCCGGGGGAAGCCACCACTTCTTACAGCTGTGTGACAAAAGTCTTGCTGGCGACCACCATCTGTTGGTATTTTTACAACAACCAATGGTTCGAAAATTACAATGAAAGCAATGCCCCTGCCGGATGACTTTTTCCATGACCTGTTCCGCCAGCAAAAGCAAAAAGATGTGGTGCCCTCCAACCGCGAAATCACCGGATGGGCCGAGCGGCTCATTTGCGTTCTCTACCCGCAACTTTCAACCTGCGTGCTTTGCTCGGAAGAAGCCATCCGGAAAGTATTTGTCGAACTGGAGGTCGAACTAACCAACATCCTGAACACCACCACAGCCTGCGAGCATTGCAATAAAGCCGATATTGCCCGCCAGTTTTTTGCCGGCGTGCCGGAGATTTACCGGCTGCTGAATACCGACATTGAAGCCATTGTAAAAGGCGACCCGGCTGCACATACCGCCTTTGAAGTGGTCAGGGCTTATCCCGGATTCCTGGCGCTGAGTTATTACCGCATAGCCCATGCCCTGCACCGACTGGACGTGCCCTTGTTGCCAAGGATTTTAACCGAACAGGCCCATTCCAAAACAGGGATTGACATTCACCCGGCGGCTGCAATCGGCGAGTATTTCTGTATCGACCACGGTACGGGAATCGTCATCGGGGAAACGTCCCGGATTGGAAACCACGTCAAGCTTTACCAGGGGGTGACCCTTGGTGCACTGAGCGTGAAAAAAGAAATGGCTTTTACCAAACGGCACCCAACAGTAGAAGATCATGTCGTCATCTATGCCGGTGCTACAATTCTTGGCGGAGAAACGGTCATTGGTCATCACAGCGTGATCGGTGGCAACGTCTGGATAACGGAAAGTATCCCGCCCGGTTCGTTGGTTTATCACCAGCCCATTATAAATATTGTAGAAGGAAAATTTTTAAGCACCTCGGTATGAAAACAGTCCTCGACACGGTTGGCAATACGCCGCTGGTTCAATTGAAACATCTCGTTCCGAATCCTGCCGTTTCGGTCTATGCGAAGCTGGAAGGAAATAACCCGGGAGGCAGCGTGAAAGACCGGCCGGCTTTGAATATGATCCGTAGCGCATTGGAGCGGGGACAGATCAGCAGCCGTACAAAACTGATTGAGGCAACCAGCGGGAATACCGGCATTGCCATGGCCCTGATCGCGAACCTTTTCAACCTGGAAATCGAGTTGATCATGCCGTCTTCATCAACCCGCGAACGGGTGCTGACGATGGAAGCATTCGGCGCCAAAGTGATCCTTCTCGACAGCATGGAAGCCTGCCGCGATTATGCCGAAGAAAAAGCTTCCGGCGGCGACTATTTCCTGCTGAACCAGTTTGCCAATCCCGATAACTACTTATCGCATTACAAAACGACCGGCCCTGAAATATGGGATGACACCAATGGCGGGATTACGCATTTTGTCAGCTCCATGGGCACCACGGGCACCATCATGGGAACGTCGATGTATTTAAAGGAAAAAAATCCTTCCATTCAAATTGTCGGTTGCCAACCAACGGAAGAGGCCTCAATTCCTGGCATCCGGCGGTGGGCACCGGCCTACCTGCCAAAGATCTTCGATCCCAAACGGGTAGACAGGATCATGGACATTACACAGGAAGAAGCAGTTGATATGACGCGCCGGCTTGCTAAGGAAGAAGGAATTTTTGCGGGCATGAGCAGCGGTGGTGCCGCTTCGGCGGCGATCCGCTTAAGCCGGGAATTGGAATCGGGTACCATTGTCTTTATTGTTTGTGACCGTGGGGACCGCTATTTGAGCAGTGATCTTTTTGGCTGAAAAAATCCGGATGGCAATGACATAAAAAATCCTGCAGAAAAAACTACAGGATTTTCTTTTTTGAGGCTGGCGGGCAATCGGGGACAGCTTTCGAACCTTCTTGTTCAAGATTTACTGAAAATCAACGAGTTCATCAGCAAGTTTAGTTTGGACGAATGACAGTTACCATTGCCAGCTAATTTTATGGCATTTAGCTTTGCGAGATGAAGAAATTCCGTTCACATTTAACCGAATCCGAGAAAACAGAACTAAGCCGACTATCAAGGCTCAACTTTTCCACTTATACCGAAGCTGATGTCAGGGAAGAATTTCTGGTCGAACTCTTAAAACTTTTAGGGTAAAGACCATGAGACAGGAGCGGTTGCCATCCGAAGGAAGGAAGTACGCCTCTTCTAGTTTGAGGCGCTACAAGGTGGTTTTGAAAATCTCCGGCAGTGAACCATCAGCAGTTGGAGACAATTCCAAAGAATTCAAAGGCTATGGCTATAGAGTTATTCTCGTCGAAAGACAATTTGAAAAGATCGGCAGGCAACTGATCCCAGAAAAGATCAGCATAGAAACCTTAGAAGATTGTCTAAAATTAATTTCTAAACAAAAAGAGTACAACCAGTTCCTTAGGAACTTTTCTTTAATTCAATCAGAGATTCCAAGGCTGGTCGAATGGGTTAAAAGCAATCCTTTAAAGTTAATTGAACATGACACTTGGGAGGAGACTCTCAAAGTCTGTAAATATTTTATTCAAAACTGTCGGCTTCCCTATAATTCGCTCATTTGAAAGTTAGCAAAGGCGCTTAATTTTAAATGAGTAAATATGAAAAAATCAAACTTCACCGAAACACAGATTGTCAAGGCTATTCAAGAGCACGAG
>NZ_RBCI01000016.1 GCF_003628535.1 Flavisolibacter nicotianae | reverse complement strand
CTACGATGTATCGAAGGTCGAAGCGCTCGATTCTGCCATTGATGCAAGTTGCTGATGCAAAATAATGGGACCAGGGGTTCAAGTCCCTCAGGATCCACAGAGTAAGTTTCAAAATCAGTCAATCCCTTGCACAGCAAAAAGACAAAAGCCCAAATTTTCTGCATACATCAAAGTACACCTTTCGCTGAGGTCATACAGAGCGAGCGAAACAAGGAACGTTTCCTTTTGGGTTCTTCTCTCTATTTAACCAAGGCGCAAAAATTGCCGTATATTTTCAATGACAATGTTTGGAAACACACCAATTACAATTAATAGCACAATCAATACCACCAGCGTTGTATAGGTAGCCATGTAAAAAAAAGGGTGTAGTGATTTCCCTGTCGATACGGCAGCCGGAGCATCTGTAAATAGCGTAGTAATAATTCGAAGGTAATAGTAGATGCCCATCACACTTGTAACCACCAGAACAGAAACAGGAAGCCACAAGCCGACATGCACACCTGTCGTTAACACCATGAATTTCCCAATGAACCCTGCCGTAAGTGGAATACCGGCCAGCGACAGCATGGCCACCGTAAGCACCAGCGCCATAACAGGCCGGGATCGGAACAAGCCCCTATAAAGTTCCAGGTCCTCTGCGTCCTGATTACTCGATGACAGTAAGGTCACAATGCCAAAGGCCGCTAATATGGTTATGGAGTAGGCCAGCAGGTAAAAAACAGCCGCTTCCACTCCGGCATTGTCGCCTGGCAGAAAGGCCACCATCAGGTAGCCGAGATGAGCGATCGACGAATAGGCCAGGAGACGCTTGATATTCTTCTGCTGCAAAGCCAGGATATTGCCTGCAATCATGGAAGCAATCGCGATGGCGGAGAAAACATACAGTAACGTCGTATTGGTTTGCAGTTGTATCGATAAACCAAAGCGCAATAAAACCGAGAACACGCCAATTTTGGACACTGTAGCAATAAACGACGTGACGGGTGAAGGGGCGCCCTGGTAAACATCGGCTGCCCAGATATGAAAAGGCACCAGTGCCAGTTTAAACCCGATGGCAACAACCATCAATCCGATTCCGGTAATGAAAGGAACAGAAGACCAGCGATCCGACTTTTGTGCAATCACTGTAAAATCCATACTGCCGGTTTCCATATAGATCAACGCCATTCCGAACAATAAAAAACCAGAGGTCACCGCAGCAAGCACCAGGTACTTGATACCGGCTTCCACCGCATTGTTCCGGGTGCGCAGGTAAGCGATCAATGCGTAAAGACTCACACTCAACAATTCAAGCCCGATAAAAAAAGAAATAAAATGACGGCTGATGGTCAGGATCGCCGCACCCAGTGTGCTTAAAAAAAGCAGGATATAATATTCCTTCGGGTTCTCTTCCCTTTCCTCGAAATAGATGTAAGAAAGAAGTCCTACGATCAGGACGGAAAAAACTATCAGACCCGTGAACAGGGCCGCATAGCCGTCCACAATAAACAGTGGTGTGATCACCACCGGCAGCCGGTCTCTTACATACCACATGGCAGCAATGACCACGCACATCATCAGAAAGCCAACGACCTGGATAACAGTATGGCTTTGGCGGAATGCGATCAGCAGGATCACGACGATAGAAGCAATTGCCAAAAGCATGAAAGGAAGTAATCCATAAAATTGTGTCCCATCCATATTGACCGATTTAATAAAACAAATGTGTCCTTAACGCGTCGCCACGGAAGCTCCTTCAACCAGTTGCATCACTGTTGGCCTTACCAGGTCCAGTACGGGCTGCGGGTAGATCCCTAACAGCACAATACTGATGACCAAGGCAATCATGGTGGCCAATTCCCTGGCATTCAGATCCCGCAATGGCGTTTCAATTGTCAACGGGCCCAAAAAGACCCGCTGCATAAGGCGAAGCGAATACAAGGCGGAGAAAACAAATCCAAGTGTTGCAATGATGGCTAACGGACCGTTTGCCGGAAAGGCACCCAGCAGCACGAGAAATTCGCCAATGAAGTTCCCGAGCAGAGGCAACCCCAGGGAAGCCATCACAAACACAAGGGCCATACCACCCATGGCCGGCATCGACGTCCACAAGCCACCCATTTGTGCGATATCCCTCGTATGCAGCCGCTCCTTTAGCATACCCGCCAACAGAAACAGGGCGCCGGTGCTGATGCCATGGGTGATCATCTGCATCACCACACCTTGCAGGGCTATCTCACGGAATGAAAAAATTCCCAGCAAAACAAAACCCATGTGACTAACGGACGTGTAAGCAATCAGCCGCTTTATATCCGTTTGCGCAAACGCCATCAGGGCGCCATAAACAATGCCAATGACACCAAACAGCATGGCCCATCCTGCTATCGCGGCTGCAGCCTGTGGGAAAAGAGGCACCACAAAACGGATGATACCATACGCTCCTGTCTTTAACAACAGGCCGGCCAGGATCAGGCTTCCCGCAGTGGGCGCCTCGCTGTGCGCATCCGGCAGCCAGTTGTGAAACGGCACCGCCGGCAGTTTGATGACAAAGGCAAGCAAAAAGCCCATCATGATCCAGCGTGAAGCCGTAGGTGAAAGTGTGGTGGAAAGCAGGCTAAAATAGTCATACGAATAGGTGCCGGTTTGTGCACCGTGAATAAAATACAAAGCCAGAATTGCGAGGAGCATCAGCAGACCGCCGGCTTGTGTGAAAATGAAAAATTTGTACGCCGCATACCGCCGGTTATTGTCGCCCCAGATGGCGATCAGGAAATACATGGGCACCAGCATCACTTCCCAGAAAAAATAAAACAGGAAGAGATCAAGCGCCACAAACACACCGGCAATTCCGGCCAGTGTCCACAACAGGTTGAAATAATAAAATCCTGTCCGTTGATGGATCTCGTTCCAGGAACAGGCCACAGCGAGTAGGCCCAGGAAAAAACAAAGCAGCAACAGGAGGAGGCTCAAACCGTCAGCAGCCAGGTGAAAGCTGATTCCAAAAGAAGGAATCCAGTCCGCCCTGTATTCAACTAGCCATGCCGGGCTGTTCAGGAGCGGTGTCACGGAGTGTTGCCATAAAATGAAACAGGTAAGAAGAAAATCAATCGCCACAGCAGACAGGGAGATCCATTTCACCATCGAAACATTCCATTGCGCCAGCAGCCAGCAGAAGAAACCGGCGACCAGCAGGATGCTTATCATGACAACCAATATCATACAAACAATTGTAAGGTTAAAATGAACAAAACACCAACCAGCACACCAGCCACGTACCAGCGAAGCGATCCATTTTGAGAATAAGAAAACCACCGGTTGAGCTGGCGGCTGCCGGATGCAAGTCCTTTGTTGATTTGATCAAAGAAATCCGTTTTATTCAGGTCCGTCATCCACACAAAGGGTTTTACAAAGACCGTATTGTATAACCTGTCGAAACCCCAGCCGCTGAAGAAAAAGTTGCGAACGGCAACAAATGCCGGTTTTTGTTGCCATTGCCCGATGACATGCGTGTTGCGGTAATACAAATAGTAACCGGAATAGATACCTGTCAATGTAAGCAGAATGGCGATTCCCTGGAAAACGATTTCAGACGGTATGCCTGTCCGCAGGATTGTTGCGGGCAAAACCTTTTGCACTAGCTCAGAAAACAAAGACAGATGCAGGATGTTGTGCGGCCATTCAACAAATCCGGCAACAACGCTTAAAACCGCAAGGATCACCAATGGCACCGTCATCAGCTTGGCCGGATAAGTGCTGACCGGCGTTTTCATTTCACCGTAGAAAACAACAATAACTAAACGGGCTGTATAAAAAGCCGTGATCAAAGCGCCACTGATTCCAAGCATCCAGAGCACAGGACTTCCTCCTCCGGCGCTCCATGTATACCATAAGATCTGATCCTTGCTGTAAAAGCCTGAACTGACAAAAGGCAGTGCTGCCAGGGCCGCAGCCCCGGCAAGAAAAGTTTTAAAAACAAGCGGCAGCCGGTTTTTCAATCCTCCCATCCGGAAAATATTGTGTTCGTGGTGCAGTGATTCAATGACTACGCCGGCAGCCAAAAAAAGCAGGGCTTTAAAAAAGGCATGGGTAAAGAAATGAAAGATGGCTGCACTCCATGCCCCCACTCCCAAAGCCAGGAACATATAACCGATCTGGCTGATGGTGGAATAGGCAAGAATGCGTTTGATGTCTGTCTGCACCATGGCGCTAAACCCGGCGACAAGCAAAGTAAGGCCTCCCACCACAGCGGTTGCCGCCATGGCCAAGGGTGATAACTGGAAAACCACATGCATTCGTGCAATCAGGTACACACCGGCCGTCACCATCGTGGCAGCATGAATCAGGGCACTCACCGGAGAAGGACCGGCCATGGCATCAGGCAACCAGGTTTGTAACGGCAATTGGGCCGACTTGCCCATGCCACCGGCCAGAAGCAATAAGGCAATGAGCGTAGTGTTTGATGCGCCTTGCTGAAAATGAGTAGGTGAAGCATTGAGGATGTCAGGAATGGTTAGCGTGCCGAGTTCTTTGAACAACAGGAATAGCCCGATCGCCATCGCCGTATCGCCGATACGGGTAATGTAAAACGCCTTGTTGGCCGCCCGGCAATTGGCCGGCGTTTCGTACCAAAAGCCAATCAACAGGTAACTGCACAGGCCAACGCCTTCCCACCCGAGGTAAAGCAGCAGGAGATTATCGGCCATCACCAGTACGAGCATGGCAAAAACAAAAAGATTCATGCTGGCAAAAAAGCGGGCATAATCCCTGTCTTCCTTCATAAATGCAACCGAGTAGAGGTGAATGAGGGCTCCCACAAACGTGATCACAAAAACAAAGACCAGCGAAAGCGCATCGATCCGGAAACGGAATGCACAGGAAAAATGACCTGTGCTGAGCCACTGCCAGAGCGTTTGTGTATACGCGCCATCCGCCGGAGGTGCCTGTAAAAATTGGATACCCAGCAAAAGCACCAGGACGGCCGCTGCACAAACAGTCCCGGCCCCAATCCATGCAATGAACGGTTTTGGCAATTGCCTGCCGATGAGAAACAGGAGCAAAAACCCCAGGAAGGGAAAAGCAGGAATCAAGGCAATCAGGTTGTTCATACAGCATTGTTTAAAGATCCCATTAAAAGCCTGCCGCTTGTTCTTTGGCAACAACATTCATCATCCCGGCACCTCATCTTTCAACGCTTTCATCTGGTCGATATCCAGCGACCGGTATTGGTGATGGGCCTGCAGCACCAGGGCAAGGCCCACAGATACTTCTGCCGCCGCCATGGCCAGCACAAACAAAAACATGATCTGTCCGTCGGGTTGGCCCCACCGCATACCGGCGGCTACAAAGGCCAGTCCCGCCGCGTTCAACATGATCTCAACCGAGATCAGAATGAAGATGATGTTCTTCCGGGTGAGCACGCCAACCAGCCCCAGTGCAAAAAGGATGGCGGCAACAATCAAAACAGTTTGCGAATTAAATGGCATACGGTTTCTTTTAATACAGTCATGTGATGGTGGTCCGTTTCACCAACCATCTTCGGCTCATGTTTTCTTTACCGGCTTTTTTTCTGCTGGCAGAACCGCTTCGGTTGATTCTTTTTCCCGGATCATAGTCAGCTTTTCAGCTCTTCGCTGCGGCCCTTTCGCTTCCTCCTGCAGGAAACGGTGCAGATGCTTTTTCCTGTGCTTACTGATGTGTGCCGCACCGACGATACCAGCCATAAGAAGAAAGCCCGCGAGTTCAACGGCAATCACATATTCTTTGTACAAGGCAATCGAAACTGCTCGCATCGGCACAGGCTTCACCTGCATGGGCACCTCCGGACTTCGGAACAATAAAATCACCAATTCTGTCAGTAATACAAGACAAAGAATGGAGGGTCCGACCCAGGTTTTCGGTTGCAGCCATTGCCTTTCCTGCAGCGCTGTATCCTTGCCAAGATTCAACATCATCACCACGAAAATCAGGAGCACAATGATTGCCCCGGCGTACAAAATGATTTCAAGGATCGCAACAAAGGGCGCACCCAGCGAGAGGAAAATCATCGCCATTGCCAGGAAAGAGACAACCAGATACAATAAGGCATGGATAGGCTGGTAACGGGTGATGACCATCAATGTTGAAATGATGGCCACAACTGATGCGATATAAAACAAAACTGGCATGTGCTTCAATTCAATTCGTAACAGAAAACGAACCTTCGCTCAGGGCAACAAACTATGGATATCCACCGGTGCTTCTTCTGTCTCTCCGCCGCCTTTAGCTTTTACACCCGCTGCAATTCCGGCTACTTTGTAATAGTTATAGCCGGGGTATTTTCCTTCGCTGTCGATCAGCAAATCTTCTTTTTCAAAGACCAGGTTCTGCCGTTTGTACTCGCCCATTTCAAAATCCGGGATCAGCTGAATGGCGTATGTGGGACAAGCCTCTTCACAATAGCCGCAAAAAATGCAACGCGAAAAATTGATCCGGAAAAATTCAGGATAGCGGCGGCCGTTCTCGTCTTCCGTGGCCTGCAGGGCAATGCAATCGACCGGGCAGGCAGCCGCACAGAGATAGCAACCCACGCAGCGTTCATCGCCGTCGGGATCTTTCGTCAGAACAATCCGGCCACGCCAGCGGGGGCGCAGCTTTACCTTTTCTTCCGGATACTCGATTGTCACTTTCTTTTTAAAAAGATGCAAAAACGTTAACCAGATGGTTCGCAGATGACTGAACATAGTAACTCTACCTCCGAAGATTTATTTTATGGAATGGTCAAACCTCTTCACAGAATACACATTCGATTGGCTTCTCTGGTCCATCCTTATCCTTTCAACCACAGCAATACAGCACCAGTGACCAGGATGTTCAACAGCACCAGGGGCAACAGCACCTTCCATCCTGTCTCCATCAATTGATCATACCGCGGCCGGGGAAGCGAAGCCCTTAATAGGATAAAAAACAGAATAAAAGCAAACGTTTTCAAAAAGAACCAGGCCCAGGGCGGCAAAAAGGCCGGACCCAGGTAGCCGCCAAAAAACATCGTTGCCATCATGGCCGAAATGAGGGTAATGCCCAGGTATTCGCCGATGAAGAACATACCGAACTTCATCCCTGAATACTCCGCATGATACCCCGCAATCAATTCGCTTTCTGCCTCGGGAATATCAAATGGCAGGCGGTGTGTTTCGGCAATTCCGGCAATAAAAAAGATGATGGCGCCAAGGGGCTGTGTGACGATGAACCACATATTTTTTTGCGCCATGACAATATCACTTAGTTTGAAAGAACCGGTCATCATCACCACACCCATGAGGCTAAGTCCCATGAAAACCTCATACGCAATCATCTGTGAGGCGCCACGCAAAGCACCGAGCAAAGAATATTTGTTATTGGAAGCCCAGCCCCCCAACACAATGCTGTACACGCCAAGTGAAGACATGGCCAGAAAAAAAAGCAGCCCGACATTGAGGTCCGCAACAATGATCGTGGGTGTAAACGGAATGATCACAAAGCCCATGAGCACACTGGCCACCACAATCGCCGGTGCCGTAATAAAAATCCATTTATCGGCAAAGGGAGGAATCCAGTCCTCCTTAAAAAACAGCTTCAACGTATCAGCCAGCACAATCAGGATGCCGAAGGGACCTGCCCGGTTGGGACCAAGCCGCTCCTGCCACATCGCCAGCATTCTTCTTTCTACCCAGATAAGACCGGCTGCGATGTTCAGCAACACGAACAAAACACCCAAAACAATCAAGACATGTTGCAGTACTGTCATACGCTTCAGAATTTGAAAGTTCACATGTTCACAGGTTCACGAGTTCACAAGTTCTGCTTAGCCATTTTCACATTTGCCATTATTCGGATTTTCTCATTATACCATTATCCCATCACACCTTCTCCACCTTTATCCATGAATTCCAATTCATGGAATCCGCACCCAACAAGCCTGCTGTAACCAGCAGAATCCCATCAGGCAATTCTTTTTTTAGTTGAACCGGTAGTGTATAGTTTTTACCTGCAACAGACAAACGGATGTTGGCACCACCGGCCAATGCCAGCCGTTTGGCATCGTTTGCTGATAGTATCGCATACGGAGCCGGTGACAACTCTTGCAGCGCCCTTGTGTAACTGCTCAATTCTCCGGATCCCAATACATGATAGTGCGGGAGCAACAACCATTTTTCCTGCCTGGTATGGAAGGCCTCGGGTGGTTCTTTAAAATACGTGGGCTGCTTCCCATTCAGGTCAAACAATTTGATCCCCGGATCGCCTCCCTTGAGAGAGCCGCCCGGCTCTTCCTGGTACCTGGTGACTGCTTGTACGGAGTTCCATCCCGGTGCCCAAAAGAACGGAACTGCGCTGGACGGCGGAATCCCTTTATAACCCTCCATGGTAAACGAAAGCGGCGAATCATCGTCCTGCAAAGGCTTGGGCTCACTGACATGTTGATTGGCCAGCATGGCTGTGCGGCCGCTGTAGCGGTGCGGCTCCCGTGGTATCCGCTCACCGTGAATGGAGAAATTGTGTGCCGGTGCGGTTTGGTTAATGCCGCTGAACTGCGGCAAAGCGGTTTCTAGTTCAGCCAGCAACTGGTCGGGATGTAGGTTGTGACCGTTGCTTTTTTGCAGGCGCAGCAGGGATAATTCTTTCAGCCATCGCCATGTTTCTTTGATCAACGGGTTGGAAGGCATGAAGACCTGGTAGAAACGCTGGGCACGGCCTTCGTAATTGACGATCGTTCCATCGCCTTCGGCAAAACTGGCAACCGGTATCAGCGCCTGTGCTTTTTCCGTCGTCCGGTGGAAGAGAGAATCAAGCACGATCAGGTTTTTACAGCGTTTGAAAAAATACTCAACTTCCTCTGACGGGATCGAACGATAAAGATCGTTTTCAATGAGGATCACGGTGGTATCTGTTGTCTCTTCGATTCGTCGTACAGCTTTGTCAAATGAAGGCGCCTGCATCATGGCCAAACCCATGCTGTTGCACTCGGGTACAACATAACAAAGCCCTGCAGACTTGCCAGAACTTGTCAGGAAAGCGGCAAGATTGTACGCCGCATTGATTACCCCTTCGTTGCAAACCGAAACGCCGCTGATGATGACCGGCCGCTTTGCCTCCTGCAGCACTGCGGCAATAGACTTTGCATGATACAGAAGGTTGTCATCTGGATTGTCCACTGCTGGCTGCGAGGCATCCATCTGGTTGACTATTGCAAAACCCAGGCGTGCCATATCATCGGGAGCCATACGCAGTGTACTTGCTGCCACTTCATCCAACGGTGAATTGAGCAGGGTAATATTGCAAAGGAATCCTTTTTCCTGCTGCACAAATTCCTTGATAGCAGCATCATTCCATTGCGGCAATTTCAATTGCAGGGTAGCATCGGCAGCAGCCATTTTCCTGACAGTCTGCAAAACAGACAGCGCCATCCGCGGTGCCGTGTTCCAGATATCTTCGCCCAGAATCAGCACGGCGTCCGCCTGTTCTATTTCTTTCAGCGAAGCACTGTGAACCGTACCTGAACTGAGTACACCAATGATCTTGCGCAGTAAGTAGGCTTCGTCTTCGCTAATGCCCTGGTAAAAATTATCGACACCAACCAGTTGCCGAAGGGCAAAATTGCTTTCCATCGAAGCCCGTGGCGAACCGATGCCAATCAAGGATCCGGTTGAAAGTGTTACCTGTAAATGATTGTTTAACTCCTGTTCGCTTACGGCTTCGATTGGACGATTGCGAAGTAAAGGCTTCGTGACCCGATTTTCACTGTTCACAAATTCATATCCGTAACGACCACGGTCGCAGAGGAAATACCCATTCACCTCGCTGTTGTACCGGTTCTGAATGCAGCGCAATGAGCCGTAACGTTCACCGGCAATGGTGTTGCAACCCACGCTGCAATGCTGACACACGGAAGGCGCCATGGTCAAATCCCATTTCCGGGTATAATGCTCTTTCAGCGTTTTATCGGTAAAAACGCCGGTCGGGCAAACCTCGGCCAGGTTACCACTGAAAGGGCTTTCTAATACCCCATCGCTTTCCCTTCCAAAATATACATGGTTATGCGCCGCGAAAACATCAAGGTCCTTGCCACCGGCATAATCGCGGTAATACCGAACACATCGGTAACACTGGATACAGCGGTTCATTTCATGATGCACCAAAGGACCCAGGTATTGATTGCGATAGGTGCGTTTTTTAAAACGATACCGTCGATAATCATGTCCTGTCATCACGGTCATGTCCTGCAGGTGACAACTGCCGCCTTCGTCACACACCGGGCAATCATGCGGATGGTTGGTCATCAGCCATTCGATCACCTGCTCCCGGAATGCAGTGGCAGTTTTGTCATTGATGGAAAAGCGCAAGCCTTCTTTCACTTCTTCCATGCAACTCATCACCAATCGTCCCTGCGGGTCATTTTCATCTTTGAAGACTTTGACGGCACACTGGCGGCAAGCCCCTACACTGCCCAGCGCCGGGTGCCAACAGAAATAAGGCAGGTCAAGACCCAGCGCAAGACTGGCCTCCAGCAGGTTCTTGCCGGCCTTTACGTTGTAGGAAATGTTATCAATAAAAATGACAGGCATGGTCAGTCATTGATGTGACAGCCAGGGCGGATCAAATTGTCTGCCTTTCACAAGGTCAATAGACATGCTCGTCCTCTTCGATGGCTTGCCAGGCAATATCCTGTGAATCCATCACCGCCCAACTCTCCACAAACTTTCCGTCTTTCAAACGGATCATTTCCATCACCACGATTTCGATGGTGTCGTGCCAGTCTTCGGTTTCCGACGTTTCGTTGGTCAAAAGACCATGATACGATTTATGCAGGGCCACCATATCACCCTCGGCTACCAGGTCGTAAACGTGCACGGTTAAATCGCTGATGGCAGGCCGCAATGTGCCCTGAAAGAAATTCCTATAGGCTTCTCTTCCCTCAGCGTTGCCATGGGCACTGTAATGATACAGAAAGCCCGGATCAACGATTTCATCAAACACTTGGTCGTCTCCTTCTTCAATAAACGCTTTCTGGAAGCGCATCACGACTTCTTTGTTTTTTTCCAGTGTTTTCATACGTAACATTTTTTTCTTTTTAGACAATAATCAGCGCTTCAACAACAGGCACCCGTTGTCTTTCTCGGATCACCTGTGTTCATGCCCGTTCCACGGACAGCTTTTTTCATGGATATGTCGCTCAAAATCTTCCCGGAAATATTTCAATGCACTTTGCAAGGGTTCCATAGCGCCGGTTGCCAAGGCACAATACGTATTACCTGGTCCCAGCATCTTTGTATGAAGGCTGAGAATGTCCAGGTCTTCTTCACGGCCTTCTCCTTTTTCGATGCTCAACAGGATCTTTTCCACCCAGGGTAGCCCTTCCCTGCAAGGCGTGCACCAACCACAGCTTTCCTGCGCAAAAAAATGCTGCAGGTTGTGCACAAATCCAACCGGGCAGGTGGCATCGTCCATCACGATCATGGTACCCGTTCCCAGGCGACTGCCTGCCGCGGCAACCGATTTAAAATCGAGCTTGATGTCCATGTGTTCGGTTGTCAAAAAATCAGTGGAGGCCCCGCCGGGCAAAACACCTCTTAACTGGTAGCCATTTGCCATTCCGCCTGCATGTTCTTCAAGCAGTTCCCGCATGGTAATGCCCATAGGCAACTCCCAGGCGCCAGGTCGTTTTACCTTTCCGCTGACACCGTAGATTTTTGTACCACCGTCTTCACTTTTACTCAGGCCTTTGAACCATTCGGCACCATTGGAAACAATATGCGGAATGCAGCAAAACGTTTCAACGTTGTTGACAACGGTTGGCTTGCCGAACAAGCCACTGACCTGCGGGAATGGAGGTTTCGACCGTGGTGTTGCCCGCTTGCCCTCCAGGGCGTTCAGCAGGGCTGTTTCTTCACCGCACATGTAGCGGCCAACACCCGTGTGCAGGTGCATCTGAAGTCCCCAACCGCTGCCCAAAATGTTTTCCCCGAGATAACCGGCTTCATACGCTTCAGCCAACGCCTTTCGGATAAGGTGGGCCGCTTTTTTATACGCCCAGCGCAGAAAGATGTACGAAATGTCGGCCTGTATGGCATAAGCCGCGATGATCATGCCTTCGATCAGCTGGTGCGGATTGCCCTCGAGCAGCAGCCGGTCTTTGAAGGTGCCCGGCTCCATTTCATCGGCATTCGCTATCAGGTATTTTGGATGCCGTGCTTCATCGCCCATCGGAACAAAACTCCACTTCAGACCCGTGTTGAACCCGGCACCGCCACGACCTTTCAGGTTGCTGTCCTGCACCACCTGTTGCACTTCTTTCGGTGTCAATTCCTTTACCGCCTTTTTCAGTGCAGCATAGCCACCTGCCTGCTCGTATTCTTTGAGCGTAAAAGCAGGCCGGCGGAGATCAATATGTTGCGTTAACGGACGCTCCATGGTGAATGGTCAATAGATTGGTGTTCTCTTTATCCCTGTTTGTCAATTAAGAATATTTCTTCAATAGTTCGTCCAGTTGCTCGATAGTTACATCTGTGTACAGGTCGTCATCAATCATCAAAGCCGGTGCATGATCACAGCAGCCAAGGCAGGCATTCGGCAACAAGGTGAACCGTTGATCGGTCGTTGTTTCCCCGAATTGGATCTGCAGTTTTTGCTGCAGGGCCACATAGATTTCCTGGTATTTCATCACATAACAACTAATGCTGTCACAAAGCAGGATCACATGCCGCCCAACCTGCTTGCGAAAAATCAGGTTGTAAAAGGTAGCGACCGAATCCACTTCAGCCGGGCTCATGTCTAAGTATTCTGCCACTTCGCTGATGCTTGCATCCGATACCCAACCCCTTTCCTTCTGAACAATTTTTAATGCTTCGATCACCGCTGCCTTTTTATGCGGCAGCAACTTCACTTCGTGGTCAATGGCATTGATTTCTTCTTGTGTCAACATAACCGTTGGTTCATGTATTTTAATGAATCAATCTCTTCCCATTTTCCCATTTTCACATTTTCTCATTTTCCCATTCCTCTTCACCTGTCAATATCCGCCAGCACAAAATCCATGGCACCGAGAATCGATAAAAGATCTGCCACCGTGTATCCTTTGCTGATATAAGGCACCATCTGCATATGTGGAAATGACGGTGTGCGGATGCGCACACGATACGGCGACGTGTCACCATCACTGGTGAGATAATAGCTGTTGGCACCTTTTGTTGCCTCGATGCAGCTCATGGCCTCCCCCGCAGGAATCACAGGTCCCCAGCTCACATTCAGGAAATGTGTGATCAGAGTTTCAATGTCCTGCATGGTGTATTTTTTCAGCGGCGGCGTGGTTAGCGGGTGGTCGGCTTTGTAGCTTCCTTCCGGCATGTTGTTCAGGCATTGTTCAATGATGCGCAGGCTTTGGCGCATTTCCTCTACCCGAACCAGGGCACGGTCGTAACAGTCCCCATTCTGCGCAGTGGGCACTTCAAAGTCGAACATCTCGTAACCGGAATACGGCCGTTTTTTTCGAAAATCCCACTCGTAGCCGCAGGCCCTGAGCCCGGGACCGGTAACGCCCCATTCGATGGCTTCCTCCAGTGTGAAAATGCCAATGCCTTTTGTGCGGCCCTTAAAAAGGCTGTTGCGCAGCACCATGTTGGAATATTCCTTGAGCTTCGGAGGAAAATAACCGACAAAGTCACGAACCAGGGCATCCCAACCCTTGGGCAAGTCTTGTGCGACCCCACCGATCCGGAACCAGTTCGGATGCATGCGGCCGCCACATATGGCTTCAACGATATCGAAGACTTTTTCCCGGTCGGTAAACATGTAAAACACCGGTGAAAGCTGGCCAACATCCTGTGCAAAGGTTCCAAACCAGACCAGGTGGCTGGAGATGCGGAACAGTTCACACAACATCACCCTGATGACCTTCACCCGGTCGGGAACTTCGATGCCGGCGAGTTTCTCGACAGCCAGCAAATAGGCAAGGTTGTTCATCACACCGCCCAGGTAATCGACACGATCTGTATACGGGATGTAGGTATGCCAGCTTTGCCGCTCGCCCATTTTTTCGGCACCCCGATGGTGGAAACCAATTTCGGGAACCGCATCTACAATGTCTTCACCGTCCAACTGCAGGATGATCCGTAACACACCATGCGTGCCCGGGTGTTGCGGACCAATGTTGAGGAACATAAAATCGGCGTCATCACTTTGTCTTTGCATGCCCCATTCTTCGGGCTTGAACTGCAAGGCCTCCTGAGCCCTTTCCAGGTAGTCTTCATGCAACTGGAAGGGGCCCATCTCTGTTGCCCGTGCGGGATGTTCTTTGCGTAGCGGATGACCTTTCCAGGTCAGGGGCATCAGAATGCGTTGAAGGTGAGGATGACCTTCGAAACGGATGCCAAACATATCGTACACCTCTCTTTCGTACCAGTTGGCATTTTTAAACAAATGCGTGACAGATGGCACGGAAGGGTACTCGCCACTCAAGGCAAGCTTCAGACGAACGAAACCGTTTCGCTCAAACGAAAAAAGATGGTAAACTAAAGTAAAGTCCTGTGTAGGAAGCGACTGCTTATTGCGCCGGTCACGCTCATCGATGCCACAGAGGTCATACAGCAGATTGAAAGGTTTGGTCGCAGATTTTAAAAAGGTTAGGACAGGAACGAGTTGCTCTTTTGAAATCCAAACCGTTTCGATGGTATCAACGGTTTGCTGGCGATGAAAACCGTCAATGCCACACTGTTGTTGAATCTCTTGCCATATCATATCATCCTCAGGCATAGCAGATCGTTAAACATTACAAATGACTGTTATTCCCAAATTGTCGGGAAATAGGCTGTTTGCCCCTTTCCTATATGGTATCCGTGGTACTGAAATGTATCATCTTCATCCGCTCCTCTTTTCGCTGCTCCTTCATCGGCGTCATTTCCGGCCTGATCACGCCCTGCTGGCCAATGACCCAGCTAAGCGGTCGCTTTTCTTCCCTGACCGCCTTACCCAATAATACCAGTCCCTGCATAAATGCATCCGGTCGTGGCGGGCATCCGGGCACATACACGTCTACGGGCAAAAATTTATCGACTCCCTGCACCACACTGTAGATATCATACATGCCGCCACTGTTGGCACAGCTGCCCATCGAGATCACCCACCGTGGCTCCATCATCTGTTCGTGCAGGCGTTTAATGATCGGCACCATTTTAATGAAAACGGTTCCCGCAATCACCATAACATCGGCTTCACGAGGCGTACCGCGAATGACTTCTGCCCCAAAACGAGCCACGTCGTATTTGCTGGTGATGCTGGTTGCCATTTCGACAAAACAACAACTGAGACCAAAATGGAAAGGCCAAAGTGAATTTTTTCGTCCCCAGGCCAACAGGCTTTGCACGGAAGTGAGCAAAACGCTTTTGCTCATGGTCTCTTCCATACTGCCTGTACCGGAGATGGCACTTGTATCGGCGCCGGGTTTTTGTAACCACCATTTCATACCTTGTATTTTCACTTTACTTGCCGCATCGGGAACAGATGATACTCTTTTCGCCCCAGAGGTGAAAGGCCTGTTGATAGAAATATCTCAATCTACCTTGCCTGCTAAATGAAAGGAGTATAAGAGTGCCATTGCGAATACAAAGCCACGGTTAAAAAAAGCAATCGCTTCAAAGGGTATAAATTAAAAAGGTAGGTGTAAAACGATTTTATAATACCTGCCAAAAAAGCCGGCATAGTCAAACAACGTTTTCAATGATCAGTTGGATTTGTCTCAGTTCCTACTGCATCAGGCGATTTCTTCTGTACCATTTTTTTATAGTTTTTTAAAATGCCTTTGACATCTGGGCCGATGTCCAGTGCACCGATGCCCCATTCGTAAATAAGCACCACCAGCAGTTGGCCAATAAAGATGGCCACGCCAATATAACCCGGCCATCCCAACTCGTAAAAGCCTAATGCCCACAACATGATAAACATCGCTTCAACGTCAAAAATGACAAACAACATGGCAACCAGGTAAAACTGAGCAGAGAAACGTAGCCGTGCTGAACCGGTTTGCTGAATACCGCCTTCGTAAGGCAGGTTGGTTTCCGATTCGCGATGCCGCTGGCCTAAGAAATAGGATAAGGTAATGATGATGGCAAGGAGAAGCCCGACCAAACCTGCATAAAGTAAGAAGGTCCAAACGCCGGAATCATTGATTTTAAGCATGGGCATAACGTTCCTGCTTGTGCGCTCGTAAAATGTAATCGTGCAGATACCTGATCATACAGTACCCAGGTTAGCCAGTAATGTAATGGCTCAACGTGTCGATGAGATAATCCTTGTCTGAAATTGTCATCCGCACTAAATCGCCAATCGAAACAAGTCCGATCAATTGTCCGTTTTCCACAACAGGCAAATGCCTGATGAATTTTTCTGTCATTAATTGCATGCAGACTTCACAAGACGTGGTAGGTGTTACCACAATAGGCTGTCCGGTCATGATTTCTCTTACAGGTGTTTCTTTAGAGGATTTCCCTTTCAGAACAACTTTCCGGGCATAATCTCTTTCGGTAAAGACACCAATGAGCTTTTCATTCTCAACAACAACAAGACATCCAAGATTTTTTTCTTCTAATAGCTCCAGCGCATCATAAACCGAATGATCAGGGCTGATGCTGTACACGGCACTACCCTTTGATTGGAGTATGTTTCTAACAGTACCCATAAAAGAGGGTTTAAGAGCTGAATTGCCTTATTAAGTTACATCATTTTTAAGATTGAAAAGAGAAATTCTGCAGCAGTCATTGATCCTTCGTCCAGCCAGTTAGCATGATCTATTCGGACATTGTTGGTTGCCTGTCTCGGATTTCGCGTGGCAAGAGATTGAATGGTGGATTCCGCATTTTCGTGTAATTCTAACCATCGGCAGCATCAAGAAGGCTGATCTAAGTTCTCTTGAAGTACCGCCTTCCCGATTTGCGGAGGCAGAATAAAGAAAGTCAACCTCCGATACAACGTAGGTTGGCTTTCTTTACCTACCGATGAGTGGGCTGAATTGCTAAAAATCGTTACGCTGCAACTTGCCGGGTAAGAGATTGAATACACCATCCAGTTGTCCTCTCCTATCCAATTCTACACCAATGGCAAAATCGAGAGCTTCGACCTACGATCTGTTGTAGGTGATCTTCTGGAATGATGATGGAAACAAAAGAATTCTTGAAAACGACACCTGATTATCTTTAAAAAGTTCTCAAAACGAGCCAAAACGACGTAAGACGTAAGTAGTTCACCCTGGCGTCACCTTTTTCTTTTTTGCAAGTGTATTTTGCTGACAGACAACCGTTTACCCGAAAAGGTTCAAGTCACTCAGGAGCTACGTAAATTGTTTCAAAATCAGTCAATCCCTTGCAGTGTAAAAAAATTCTCGAATGGTTTGCAGGCTCCACGCTGGATTTAGTGTAATCATGTGGTGGCCCATGTTTACTGCTTTTACAAGAACGGTTTGCGGTGGCAATTTTGGGATCGCATATTTTTCCTGGTAGGAAGGTCCAAGGATACTGCATTCACCACTCATCAGCAACAAACCACCCTTATAGGCTGCACTTCCGGCGGTAAAATCATATTTTAAAGAATTGGGATCATCGATGATGGGTTTTAAAATCGTGTTATAGGCCGCATACCCCATTCGTTTAAACGTGTTGGGCGGCAGGTCCTGCCCTACGCAATTGTAGGGTGGCCCAGGCTTCGTTTTACCGGCTATTTTGGTTCCGATATATTCGTATCTTTCCTGTCCGTCTTCTTTCGTAACAAAGGGATAATAGATAAGGGTGGAGAGAATATTCCAGGTGGAACCAATGTTGCCTGCACGTTTGAAGTTTTGGACCCATTCTTTTACCGGTGCACCGGGATAGAGAATAAACGGCTCTACAATCACGGCCTGCGAAACAACTTCGGGGTGTTTTGACAAATACCCAACCACCAGCGTAGCGCCCCAGGAATGACCAATGAGTTTTACTTTTTTACCGCCAGAAAAATGTTGCACTATTGAATGCAGGTCATCCAAGTTTTGTTCGATGGTAAGAGAGCTTTCATCTACCCGTGGCGATAAACCAGAACCTCGCTGGTCGTAAAAAATTACCCGGTAATCGTTTGCTAATTCTTTTAAAGGTTTCAGGTATTCGTAATCAAGTCCTGGCCCACCGTGTACCACAATGAGTGGTGTTGCGTTTGCAGGGCCAAAGACTTCCATGTGGTATCTGTAACCATTAATTACTGAAGATGGAAGCGAACGGTCGAACTGCGTGGTTCGGGGCACGTGCAGGTGAATGGTGGCCAGTGCCAGTTGAAAGCAAGCCAGCACCAACAACAAAGAAAGAAGCCCAACTCTTGTCTTTGTGGTTCCATCACCCCTTAGTTTTTTCCCGTAGGCTTTAACGGTTAAGAATGTCCCGCCAAGAAACAGCACGGTAAATAAGGCGTAGGTCGCTGCACTTTCACCGGCTTGTTTGGCTTCAGGAGCAATCATGCGGTAAAGACCGCCAAAAACCAAAATCCAGCCAGCCAGTGTGATAACAATTGGCCACCCTTTCCAACAGTTGTGGATGCGGATGATTGAAAGACCTGCAATAAAGAGCAATGTGCCATTGAGGTAAGTAACCTGCGGAAGATTAGTTGCCCAAATGTGCAGGTTAAGGGTTTCGGTAAGACCGAGTGCAGCAGCAGTAGGGCCAACAAGGGCAGCTAGCCTTTTTGATTGAGCCTGCGCCTTTTGCTCTTCGGGCGGTTTGAAAACCTCCTCCCTCTGCGCTTTGATTTTTAAAAGGTGAATATTCATGCGATATATTTTGTGTAAACAGAGAAAGCCTGCATTACCAATTCTTAGCGGCTACGTTCCTTTTCGTTGTTTCGGGCTATTATTTTCATTTCCGCTATAGGGTCTGAAACATTTGAGATAGGTACTTCCGGCAGTAAGCTTGTTTTTTCATAAGAAGAGAGGTTAGCCGGCTTGTATTTTATCAAAACCAAAGCTGCCAGGAGCATTACCAAAACGCTTATGACCGCCGAGAGCACCAATTCGTTCTTTCCCATCATGGACACAAAGTTGAATGTCAGGTGCCAGAGACTTACGGCCAGAGTGCTCCCTTTCGTATAGTTATACAGAAACGTGAGCCAGATGGCGCCGGCAACAATTCCCAATACAAAACCGATGTAAGCCATGCCTTTTAATTCATACCGGTAAAAAAACGATGGAATATGCCACCCGATCCAGATAACAGAAAGAATGGCCGTGGATTTGAAGGCTGAATACCGGGCTTGCAGTGCCGGCAAGGCATAACCACGCCAGCCGCCTTCTTCCCCAAAGCCATAAAATAAAATGGGCAGCAGCCAGGCAAGCAGATTTACCGGGTGCGTCAATGCATTGTTTTGGAAGAAACCGGCAATATCAAACCATTCTTGCTTTACAAAGCGGTTCACTACAAGGGAAACGGCAAAATGAGTAGTGGTGAAAAAGAAAGCAGCCAGCCTTTCGGGGAAAGCTTGTTTACAGAATAACTTCTTCGAAACTGCCGTCTGTTTCCTTCGTTGTGAAAGTGCCGTAGCGTAAGCAAAGCAGCAAGGATGGGACCCAAAGCCCCGAACGAATGCCACACATCCTGCTGGCGGGCATGTGCCGAATCATCGGGGAAAAGAAAAATGAAGTGACGATGATTGAGTGCCAGCAGAATAAACGCAAGCCAAGAAATGAAATAGGCCAGCAGAACAAACACCACAATAGGTTTCGACCTTTTCATCGCCTTCGGTTGAACCAATGAAGATACCATCTCCAGCAACTTGCAACCAATGACAGAGGACATCTCATTGTCTGAGTAAGGTCAGGAAAAGGGATAGCCCGGCAATCACCCCGATAACAACACTCCTGCTTTGTATGCGAAATGTTGCCTCTTTGAACCTTTTCCTGTGTGGCCATTTCCAAAGTACCAAATCACTATTACAAACTGGACGAACGTAATCATGCATCTTATATGCATCCTTAGCTTTGACCAGATTTCCACTACTGTCTTAAGCAACCGTATAGAGAAGTTTAAACTGAGGGAAAGAGTTCGAACAAAAATTTTTAAGATCCAAGGAGAATGTTTCTTTTATGATATTAAAAAATCTTCCAGCCGGTACGCACCATCCACGACCTACGCTCATACACCATAAAGTATCGGTAATGATTGACTGCTTTACTTGCTCATACATTGCCCAACCTTATCTTTTGCTCTGCGTCCAGGTCAAGTGGAGAGCGAGACGGAAGTCGATTCAGCTATTAGAAGATCTGACGACATTATCGAATCTAGTTAGTTTAAAATCAGCAAACTATTACAGACCTGGCAAGAGTTTGAGCAATAACAATTGCGAACTACTTCTCTATTATGAATAAGCCACTTTGGCAGAATTGAGAAAGCTAATCTACGTTGTATCGTTGGTACAAATGCAATATTCTGCCCTGTGAATACAAAATAGGTTGTTCGCACATTAGTGATTGGTGAGTTGTAAAAACGCAATGCATCAACACTGACAACGCAAACTTTTAAATAAATCCCTCAGTTGCGCGGAAAGTCCCAAGGATGTCAAACCATGCGATCTAAGCCAGTATATTCATCATTTTCTCTGGGAAGAGATTGAGTATTTGCACCGGCTATATTCGTCCTTTAATCCATTTGCGCCATTGGCAGAATCGAGCAACTGAATCTTCGGCGAGTCGAAGATTCAGTTGCAAAACTTCCACTAAGCGGGTGTTTGATAAGATGTCGATACTTTACTACAGGTCTTGCTATTTACTACTTAGCCGGGGTAGTTTTATTTAAAATACTTCTAAAATAGGTTCCTATCCTTGACTATTCTTAATCAAATTTTTCCTCTTTTTACGAATCCCACCGGCCAAGTACACCTTGCTTCTTAAATTCTGCTCTGGTAGCTTTGTTTAAATCATAATCGGATGGAATCAATTGCAAACAAGTCTTTAAGCATTCTACTCAACATTCGCCAGATCCATGAGCTGCTCAAAGAGTTTAATCAAGGCAAATCAGTACCATCGATTTCTGCGGAAAGTATAATATTAGCAAAGGTAATTTTTACAAATGACAAAGCAGGGACTGGCGCAGGGAGCAAAAGAACACCAAAAGATCTGGCTTTGCTGATGGCAGGACCCTTCCTTTTTCTTCTCCGGCTTTGTTTGCCGAAGGCAGAGGTATCAAAATCTTTCAGCCAGTGGCGGCTACTTATCCAATCAAATCGAAGAACTGTTTCCTCACTCCTAAAAAAATAACCAAGAGATATTTATTTTACATCAACAAGAGGTTTTTCGCCGCAGGGGATACTTCTTTACTCTTAGTTCACTAATCCGAGGTAAGGCAAAATAGACATATAACAACAAAATAGGTATAATACTTAAAGATACGCTCCACAAACATATGATTAAGGCAGCCAGGTGCAGCACAGGGGCAATTGCATATTCCTTTGTAAGAAAACGGATGAGCCTCTTATCTGTAGGTTCTTTCAAAATTCCATCCGTTCTAATTGCGTACCACCAGGTACAATTGTAGAACAACGTCATCAACACCAATGTCGCATGATAGATCAATGCCGCCGTTCGTTCGTCAGGTTTGCCTACATGACGTGCCAATAACCCGGTGGTAAAAGATTGAAGTGTAACAAACATCAAAAACAAAATATTCAGTATAAGCAGATACTGATCTGTCTGCCTTATGTAAATAAACATATTGTGATGGTTGGACCAGGCAATACAGATAAACAGGAAAGATGCAGCGAATGCAGCATAAGCAGGCCATTGTTTGACGATGGCCTGCAGCAAGCCTGTTTCGGTTTCGGGTTTCGGAAGTTCGATAACAAGCAGTGTTGCCGCTATAGCCAAAACAGCATCGCTAAAATATTCGAGCCGATCCGTTGGTCGATGATTGTGCATAAGAACCTTTCAACATTCAACTAAATTCTTACCTCTGACATTTTCATTGAATCTTCTCCTTTCCATAGGATAATTTTCCCGCTTTACACTCTTTCAATTATGCTATAATAGGGCATTAGAAAAAGCAACAATAGTAGTTCATGAGGGCAGACCGGGTTCACCACCCACAGGTAGTTCTCTTCATCTACATAAAACTCCTGCACAAAAACTCAATTATTTTTGCCATCTTCCTGTCTCTTTCAACTATTCATTGTTGCATCCGGGTAAAGCTTTACCTGGTTATTGGGCAAAATTTCGACCACTGAATTTATGTGGTACGTAGAAACTTATTGTTTGGGTTTTAATTCAACCTCTTCTACATAATGCCTGTTCCCGTTTTTATCTACCCAGTAATAGCGGACGTCTGTAATATAAATTTTCTGGCCTTTGGGGCCTACCTTATCTGTTGATTCTTTATCATTCCCATGGCCTTTTTGCGAGCTGTTGCTTTTAGCCTGGTGTTGGGTTACTGAACTCTCCTTATGTTGCTGGGCCTCAGAGGTCAAAGAAATTCCGATTAAGATCACTACGATAGCTAGAATCTTTTTCATAAAACCTGGTATTAATGATTAATAAAAAATATAAAGAAATGCGATACCTGATCAGGGAAGCTATGTTTAGCAACCCTTCTTTTTTCATTCAGTTGGTTACAGTTTGAATAACGGAGCTTTACAAGTAGTTATCATTGTCGGGGTTGACTGCAGAAGTAATACCAACCCCATATCAACGTATCTTTTTTTAAAGAATAAACATTGACTTTTACAAAATAGATTTTGCCTGTTGCATAATAGTAGAAGGCACAATAAGCAGGCCATTGTTTGACGATGGCCTGCAGCAAGCCTGTTTCGGTTTCGGATTCGGAAGTTCGATAACAAGAAGTGTTGCCGCTATTGCCAAAACAGCATCGCTAAAATATTCGAGCCGATCCATTGGTTGATGATTGTGCATAAGAACCATTCAACATTCAACTATACTCTTACCCTGACATCTTTATTGTTTCTTCTCCTTTTCGCAGGATAAATTTCCTACTTTAGTGTCTATTAATAGGCCTTTAAAAAGGCATTAGAATAAGAGGCTATTTCTTTCCTTCCTCTTCTTGTAGTTCCGATGACCTTCATTGATATCTACAGGGTTACCTCGATAATGAGCCCCCACGGCAACACGGTCCGTAGGAGTGGTAAAGACCATCTTTTCATCCATGCCTTCTGCTACTGTTTGGTAAGCAATATCAATTGCAGGCTTCTGGAAATTATTCAAACTATTACAGGTAATGGGTAAAATGACCAACTTAAACATTTATCTAATGATTGGTTCCACCAGGTACAATGCATACATATCCTCTGTCTTTTTCATGATTCCAAGCGCTTCCTGATGAATCATGGAGAATAGCCCGCTATTCTCTTCCGATCCTAACTTTTGCCGGTCCAGTAATTGCATTTGCCACTTGATTTTGGACTCATAGAAGTATAGAAATTTTTTTGCGAGATAGAATTTTTGTTGTTGAGGTACAATGGACATGGTAAGTTGCTCGTGGAATGTGTTGATGAGCAGAAAAAAATACCGCACACCGTATTCAAATTCGATAGTGTCCAGATAAATCTCGTCGCCATAATTCTTGATATCATGAGAATAAGCCTCCATGGCATCTCCACCCTCCAGTATGCTGTCCTTATGGGGGTGATTTAGTTGGATCGCCAGCAAACCTCTTCGATATTTTAATTTATAGAACTCGTCTTTTATTTCCGTGAGGTGTTTATCCAGGGTCTCATATTCACTTTTGATCTGATTTTGTATAATCTCATTGCGCAGCGCCTTCCGCTGGGTCTGGTTTGCTTCAATCTGCTGCTCGAAAGAGAGATACACCAGAATAGCACCGATCAGTCCCACAAAGGGACCTGTTATCCCCCCAATTGAATTACCAATATCACCTTGCCCGGAAAAAAAGTGTAAGACTGCAGGCTGAATCAAAAAAAAGGGGGAAACCACTACCAATAAAATACCCAATAACAAGATCCACCTGCTCCTTCTTTTATACCTGAGGAAACTGTCGTTTTTCATGCGTGCAATACATGTTAAATAACTGGGTGCTGTCTTTCTTTGTTAAGGTACGGCATAAACCCCGGAGTTAGATAACTATTATTTCATTGGGCTTTGATGTAAAAAACAGATGCAGCAACGCTTTTCATTTCTCCATATACACATATTTGATCACTCTAATTTTCATTGGAAAATGCTTATTAAAACATACTTTAGTCGTTTTCTATAAACAACTTTCCAATATATCCAATCCTTCTTCTGCGATTGTTTGTCTCATGGTCAGTGGTGGAAAAAGAGTGAGTGTGTTTTCCTGGGTCGTAAACAGCAGTCCCTTCTTCAGGCTTTTTTGCTGAATGCGTTCGGCATATTTCGGATCGTTCACGTCTATACCGATAGCGAGACCGAGGATGCGTACATTAGCTTCTTTTTTAAATTTCATTTGACTGAGTCGGTCCGTAAAACGTTGGCTTAAGGCAGTGACGTTGCCGAATATTTTTTTCTTGTTTTTTATCCAATATCGAATGTTTGCAATGGCGGCTCCCACTGCCAAAGGATGCCAGCCATACGTAGAATAAAACTGGAATCCGTTCTTCAGCACTTTGTCGGCAATCTTTGCCGTCGTCATACAGGCGCCCATCGGAACGGCCCCTCCGGTAATGGCTTTGGCGAGGCAAAGAATATCGGGCTCCATGTCAAAATGCTCACAGGCAAACAGCTTTCCGGTTCTTCCAAAACCGCAGGCTACTTCATCCATCACCAGCAGTGTTCCATAGCGCTTACATAAAACATTTATCCTTTTCATAAACGCATGCCCGGGTATCATTACGCCCAGGTTGCAGATGACCGGCTCCATGATCAGCGCAGCAGTGTCTTTCTTCTTCAACCTGGCTTCTACTCTATCTGCAGCTTTATCATCCAGCGGGGGTTTAATCTTTATACAATTCGGCAGAAGGTTTTTGTACTGCTCCCTGTTTTCTGAATCACCAATACTTAACGTACCGATAGAATTGCCGTGATAACTACCTTCAACAGATAGAAACTTTGCTCTCCCTGTGTACAACATGGCTATCTGCATGGCCGCTTCTACCGCTTCGGTACCACCCGTGGCACGAACAGTTTTTTGCAATTCACCCGGAGCAATGGACGCCAGCAATTCAGCAAGGTCCGCCCAGCCTTTGTAGTGGTAACCCGGCGCGATGTAGTCGGGTATTTTTGCAGGGTTGATTTTTGATTGTATTTCTTTTCTCTTCCAGCCCAGATTTCCTACGCACCACCCGGCATTAAAGTCGATATAGCGCTTACCGTGGTTATCGTAAATGAATTCGTCTGTTGTTCGGGTCACCTGTATATCCTCAGGCTCTTCTGTGGACATGAAAAACTGCTCTTCTCTTGATTGTTGCTTCATGATTTTAGACCAATGACGAATAAAGAAATAGAAGTATCAACCCAAAAGTGTTCGGTTTCTATCAACTTCCGGGTTGATACCATCAGTGCCACCCTCTTCTTAAAAACTACTTCCTGTTTTTTCTGTTCAGCAACATGATGCCGGCCGTTATCAGCAAGGCTGTTGTCGCCATTCTTCCAATAAAAGCCGTGCGGTTGTGCTTCCATTCGGCCCGCCAGCCCCTTTCGATCCAGGGGTTGGGAAGAATACCGTGTTTTAAATCATTGATCTTTCCCTGGATAACATCGATCCGGTCGGCCAGGATGAGCGTCATCCAGTGCGTGGCGGTGGCTTCGCTATACTTATAAGCATAGCGACGCACTGCACCACTCAGGCCCGCAGGCGGCGTAGAAGTGCCAAACACACGGGTAACGCCGGGCCGCTCTATGGAATGAAAGACCTCCCTGTCGATGGGCTGCTGGGGCGCCTTTTCGTAATTGAGACGATCGTGGTCGGCACCTGTCCAATGCTTCATCGGATAAGTCGGATCATTTTCCGGATCTGCATCCATGCCCCACCCGGGGATATCTTTGGTGCGATCATCCATGTTTCGATCCGCAATTTTCCGGTCCTGGAACTCGTCTATTCTTTCTTCTAATACTTCTTGCATAAAAAAAGGTTTTAAGCCGCGTAGGCACGTGGCGGAATTAATAAGGGTTTGATGATGTTGTCCAGCTTTTTGGAAAACATGCGGTAGGCGTCCGACACTTCTTCCAACGGGAACCGGTGCGTAATGATTTCCTTTGGATTGATCCGGCCGCTCATGATGTGGTCGATCAGCTTGGGCAGCAGCCGTTTTACCGAGGCCTGGTTGCCCCGTATGGTAATGCCTTTATTCATGATACTGCCGAGGGGAACGAGGTTCCAGGGTGGACCGTATACACCAATGATCGATACGATACCACCTTTTTTAACGGAATTCACAGCCCAGTGAAAGGCAGTGGCCGTGCCTGCCTGCATTAGCAATCCCTTTCCGGTAATCGTTTGCAAAGCCATGCCAGACGCTTCGCAGCCCACCGCATCGATACACACGTCTGCTCCATAGTAATCGGTGGCTTTTTTTAAGAACACCACCGGATCTTTCATTTCCCTGAAGTTGTACGCCTCGGCAAAGGCAAACTTGCGGGCAAACTCCAGGCGGTAGTCTAATTCGTCAATCACAATAACCCTGGCGGCGCCAAAAAACCAGGCAAAGCGGGCCGTCATCAACCCAATTGGGCCGGCGCCAAACACCACCACGGTATCGCCTTTTTGAATGCCTCCCTGCTCTGCCGCCTGGTAGCCGGTAGGCACCACATCGGTCAGCAGCACAGCATTTTCTTCGTCCATACCTGCAGGAATAATTGTGGGGCTCACATCAGCATAGGGCACCCGAACGTATTCGGCCTGTCCCCCATCATAGCCACCACCGGTATGGGCATAGCCAAAAAAGCCGCCGACGGCCGTGGCTTCCGAATTTGCCTCGTGGCAGTTGCCATAGAGTTCTTGCTTGCAAAACGGACAGCTGCCGCAGGCAATGTTAAACGGTACCAGTACCCGGTCACCCACTTTCAGTTTTTGCACCCCCGAGCCTATCTCTTCTACCACACCGGTAAACTCATGGCCAAAGGTCATGCCCACACGGGTGTCCGGCACCAAGCCATGATACAGGTGCAGGTCCGAACCACAGATGAGGGAACGGGTCACCCGGACAATGGCATCATAAGGATGCATGATCTCCGGCATGGGCCTGTTTCGATCGGGTCTAATCTGAAAGGGCCCGCGAAAATTCATTGCTAACATAATTCCTGTTTTTAAAAATGAAACAATAAAGAGAACTGAATAAAAAGCTGTGAAGAGGGTTGATCGGATGAGAGAGAATGTCGCAATAGGCGTACCGATTATGTTTGATGAGTAAAGTTTTCGAATTCTATTTTTCAAACACATCAGTATTCAACGGTGACTTTTGTATTGTACGTTTTTGATCCTGGTTCAACCGGCATGCTTTCAACGGCAGCTCCGCACAGTGTGCTGGTAATTTGTGGTGGGAGTTTACATCTTCATACAGATTGTAGATGATACGCTGCCCTTGCTGAAAAGTACAGGGGCAGAACGCAAGTGCGATGAGAGTTTGTTCGACTTCGCTCAGGACAGGCTTACGGTGCTTGCTGCGGGCAACCGAAGGTGGCTAATGTTTTGGCCATATATATTGGCTTAGCTACTGCAGGCTGCAGGCAAATTGCTCCATAGAATTACAGAACGTACAAGTGAGTGACACAACGGAAATCTAATCAGTACGCTACCGCTGGTTACATAAGAAACAAAAGCTAACAAAGTAATTTGGTTCAGTACACGGCTGGATGTTACTACATCATCGGGTAAATCGCCGGGGCAATTTTACAGCACAGTGCGATTCTTTAACGTCATTCATCTGCTTGCAAATCCACGAAAAGTACCATAAATGCCCCGGATTGTTCAACAGGCTGGCCACCTGTTCAAGCTATCTTTGCTTCGGCAAAAAAACGTGATGATAACAAAGGCTTCTATACCGGTTTACGACATTTGCACCATCGATCAGCGGGCACAAAAAGACCTGTTGGTGGAGCGGTTCGGCACTTACCTGGAGAAGCACTACGGGCACCTTCAGCGACCGCACCGCCACTCGTTTTACCACCTGGTACTGTTTACCAAAGGCAAAGGTTCACACACCATTGACTTCGATAAATTTCCGGTGCAGCCTTACCAGATTTATTTCATGATTCCAGGCCAGGTACACAGTTGGCATTTTGAAAGCGGAGTGGATGGTTATATTGTTCACTTCACTGGTGAGCTGATCCATTCTTTTTTGCACAATAGCCACTACCTGGAGCGGTTTCCTTTCTTTCGCGGGAACAGTAAGGACAGTGTGTGTTTGCTTCCCGGGTCAATACACAACAAGGTCGCCGAATTGTTTGAGACCATGCTTCAGGAAGTCGTGGAAGCGAAGGAACAAAACATCGATCTTATTCGCCTAAAACTGCTGGAGCTGTTTATTGCTGTTGACCGCAACTGTATCTCTAAGAAGGAAAGAAGTATACCACCACAGAAGATGACCTTGCTTCGCAGCTTTCAGCACCTTATAGAAAAGCATTTCCGTTCTATCAGGCTGCCAAAAGAATATGCAGACCTGCTTTATGTAACGCCGAATCATCTCAATGCCCTGTGCCAGGACCTGCTGGGTAAAACAGCAGGCGAACTCATTCGGGACCGGGTACTGCTGGAAGCCAAGCGCCTTCTGACCAATGCTGATATGACCGTAACAGAGATTGCTTATGACCTCAACTTCCAGGACAATTCTTACTTCAACCGCTTCTTCCGGAAGAATGTGGGAATGACACCGGAAGAATTCAGAAAAAAATTTATCAACAAATAAGATGAGTCTTATGGATGTGCAACAACACGACGAAAAACCAAACCTTATCTTCAGTCTTTTGAATTCAAAATGCACCCGGTGCAGGAGGGGCGATATGTTCCGGGATAAAAATCCCTATCATCTCAGAAAGACAATGAAGATGAATGACCAATGTCCGGTGTGCGGTCAGCCGCTGGAGATGGAACCGGGCTTTTACTACGGTACCAACATGATCAGCTACGGCCTGGCTGTGATGGTCTGCATCATTACGTTCTTTCTTTGGTGGATCCTTATTGGCTTTTCGCTACATGACAGCCGTTTCTTTTGGTGGATTGGCATCAATGCCTTTTTGCTCCTGGCCCTGCAGCCGCCGTTGATGCGAATTTCACGTGCCGTATGGCTTGCCTTTTTTGTGAAGTATAGTCCGGAGTGGAGAAAAGGTGAGATTGTTGCTGCCTATAGCGTTAACAAAGAACACCAGAACAATTGGTAAGAGCGCTTACTGAAAATCAATATGGAAATATTACTTATCGTTTGCCGTATTCTATAAATATCAGCTTCCGTAATGCTGTAAGTAGCCAGGTAGAAAATGCCGGTTTTTCAAAAACGAGCATGATCGCCAATTCAAGGCAATTGTTTTTCGCATGATACAGAAACTACTGAACAATATTCTTGATCATTTTCGCAAAGTGTGCGATCCTGAAAAAGGCAGCACGCCTGATATTCACATCAATATTTTATCGAAATAATTCTACGCTATTTTCCTGTGAATACCAATCAATCTCGTTTCCTATCAAAAAGGTAATTTTCACCAGACGTTCCTTTTCAAGGGAATGTTTGCGTCCTACCCTTTCTCTTTCAGGCAGGAATTCTATTCCGCATTTGAAATAGTTCACAGCACGCAGTAAGTGTTATTATTATCGCTTGGTAAGTGTCATTATTTATAGCTCCTGATTATAACGTAACAACTGGCCTTCCAGCCGCTTCCTAAAATTAATATGCAGAATGTCATTTTCGAATCCTCAATCTTCCAATGCTATACTGAGCCATTTGCAAGAAGCTGATGATTTCGGTGCCATTGTTTTTATTCTTGACTCCTCACTGCTGAAATTTATTGCTTGCAACGATACGGCCATAGAAACGTTAGGCTATTCAAGGGATGAATTGTTGCAAATAGGGATGCAGGACATTGATGCAATATTCACCCGTGAAATGATAGCCGCTGCATATGAAAGCGTCCGGAACAGCGAAGAGAAGCAAGCAACCGTGCCCAGCAGATTCAGGAAGAAAGATGGGGCGACCTTCGGCGTGGAAGTTTACTTCAAGGCATTTGAAGAAGGTGGAAAACCATATATCCTTGCTTCGGCTACCAGGGCCAGCGTCATCGAAAAGGCAAAAGAAGAACTTCAGTTCCATTCCGTGCTTTTCAGTCACATCACCGATGCGGTTGTTTCGTTGGATAATGATCTTTGCATCACCAGTTGGAACAAATATGCGGTGGCCATTTTTGGTTGGACCGAACACGAAGTGTTGGGCGTTTCCTACCGCAATTTGATGCAACCTTTTTATCCCGGCATTTCGGAAGAAACGGAACGGCGGCTTTATCACCAGGAAGGTGAATGGAGAGGGAATGTTATCTTTTCCCGGAAAAACGGCGAACGGTTTCTTTCCAACGTGTCCTACGGGTTGCTAAAGGATGGAGACGGAAACGTGAACGGTTCGGTTGCAGTTATCAGAGACAGGACAGAAGAGGAAAAAAAAGAAAAGCAGCTTTTATACCTGGCCGAACTGGTGAATAAAACCAGCGACGCCATCATCTCGATTGATACTGCTTTTCAAATCATCAGCTGGAACAAAGGAGCAGAGATCATCTATGGGTATACAGCCGGGGAAGCAATTGGGAAGGACATTACTGTTTTACTGGGATGGGAAAATGCAGGGATACGCCTTACTGAAAGTAAGCACAGACCTGGCAAAGAGGCCTATTGGCAGGGAGAGGAAAAGCATGCTCACAAAACCGGGACCGAAGTTTATGCGCTGGTGTCGGTTTCACTGATTCAAGATGAGAACGCGACTGTGACAGGTTATGTAATTGTTGGAAAAGATATTTCGCAACGAAAGCAGTTGGAAAACAAGCTTCAGCACCTG
The DNA here is from genome assembly GCF_003628535.1 of Flavisolibacter nicotianae. Taxonomy (GTDB): domain Bacteria; phylum Bacteroidota; class Bacteroidia; order Chitinophagales; family Chitinophagaceae; genus Flavisolibacter; species Flavisolibacter nicotianae. The sequence goes on along the minus strand of NZ_RBCI01000016.1, from coordinate 78,621 downwards.
AACCAGGAACTGGAGCAAAGAGTGCAACGAAAAGCGCAGGAGCTCACCCATGTTTTTGAACGAGTGACGGATGCCTTCATTGCCCTCGACAAGGCCTGGAACTATACGTATCTGAATAAAAAAGCCGGCGAGGTCCTTGGCCGCTCCCCGGAACAATTGATCGGGAAAAACATCTGGACCGAATTTCCCGAAAAACTTCAGGAGCCTTTTTACCGCCTGTTTTTTGACGTCATGGAAGTGCAGGAGCCCCGGCGGGTAGAAGCCTGGAATCAGTTTTACAATGCGTGGTTCGAAGTCTTGTTGTATCCTTCACCCGACGGGTTGTCTGTGTATTTGCAAAACATCACCGATAAGAAGAGAACTGAGCAATCATTGGAAGAAGGCCGGAAACGATATGAGCGTATTATGGAAACCGTGCAGGAAGGAATATGGCATATAGATGAGAACACACTGACGACATATGTGAACCCATACCTAGCCTCACTACTTGGTTACACACCGGAGGAGATGGTTGGGAAATCTGCATTGGATTTTATCAGTCCGGAGTACAGGAATAAGGCACTACAGAATATCGAGGAAAGGAAAAAAGGCGTTTCAGGGCAACATGAGCTCAGTTTTTATAACCGGCAGGGGCAGGTGATCCACACGCTCATACAATCCACGCCCATTTATGAAGACCATCAGTATGCAGGGTCCGTTTCCACTCTGCTGGATATTACACAAAAAAAGAAGGCAGAAGAAGAACTTCGGTTGTCTGAACAGAAATACCGCATCATTTTCGAGAAAAATCCCCTGCCCATGTTTATGCTGGAATATCCGAAACGGAATTTTGTGGCGGTGAATAATGCTTTTATTGAAAAGTTTGGGTACAGCAAAGCGGAGTTGAAAAAAATGAACATGAGGCAATTGAGAAGGCCCGGGGAAGTGTATAAGTCCGATGAAATTGCAAGGATACTGGCAGAAAACAAACAATTCAGGGAACGTATGTACTTGCGCAAGAAAGATGGTACCGATCTGCTGTTTGATGTACAGGCAGCTGAAGTTGTTTTTGAAGGCAAGACAGTTTACCTTACATCCACCCATGATATAACGGAACTAGCGAAAGCGGAAGAAGCCCTTTTGCAAACAAATAAACAGCTCAGGGAACTGACGATCCACCTCCAGGATATCAGGGAAAAAGAAAGAAAACACATCGCCCGTGAGATTCACGATGAACTGGGCCAGCAACTGACCGCCCTGAAACTGGAGCTTTCGTGGATTGCCAAAAAAATGACAACTCAGCAGGAGGCGATTGTTACCAAAATCAAATCATCTCTTGATGTGATCAACGGCACAATACACACAGTGAGGAGACTTGCAACAGAATTGCGGCCGGCCATGCTTGATGAATTGGGATTAGCCGAAGCCATCAGGTGGCAAATCAACGAATTTTCCAAAAGGACCGCCATAGAGGTGGATTTTGATACCAATGTGGATGAAACTGTATTCCCACCGGATATTTCTATCAGTTTTTTCCGGATATTGCAGGAATCGCTGACCAATATAGCCCGTCATGCAGAAGCAGGCCATGTGGAATGCAAACTGCATTTGGCTGACCGTTTCCTGCTGTTACAAATCTGCGACGATGGAAAGGGCTTTCATCCCGGTAATACTGGCGATAAAAAATCGCTTGGCTTGCTGGGAATAAAGGAAAGGGTTCAAATGCTTAACGGGGAATATCAGCTTTCCAGTGAACCCATGAAAGGAACAAAACTGACGGTTAACATTCCGTTGAATAGTTAATAACGATTGTGTTTTTATGCGGATCCTGATTGCAGACGATCATTCAATTGTCCGACGAGGCATAAAAGATATTTTACGTGACGAGTTTCCGTTTGCGGAAATTGTTGAAGTGGGTGATGCAGCAGCCCTGATGCTAAAGATCATCAAAGAAAGCTGGGACATTGTCATTAGTGACCTTTCCATGCCCGGGAGAACGGCGCTGGATGTTTTGCCAGAGATCAGGCAACAGGCACCGAACCTGCCGGTTTTGATTCTTAGCATTTACCCGGAAGAGCAATATGCAATCCGTGTTTTAAAAGCCGGCGCCGCAGGATACCTGAACAAAGATTTGGCTCCGGAAGAATTGATCAATGCCGTTCGGCGTGTAATAAGCGGCCGGAAATACATTACGCCTTCAGTAGCCGAAAAACTGGCGGATTTCAGTGGCCAACCAAAGCCTGCACATGAGCAGCTTTCAGACCGTGAATTTGAAGTCATGAAATTGCTTGCTGCGGGGAAATCAGTTTCAGAAATTGGCTCCCTGTTTCATTTGAGTGCAACAACCATCAGTACCTACCGTGCACGAATTCTAAAGAAGATGAACATGAAAACGAATGCCGATCTCATTCAATACGCCATCACACACCAGTTGATCTGATCGATGTAAGGATATTCCGTTGTTGTGATTGCCATCGCTGCTGATGAATAATCCACGCACCGGCTTTCGTATCGGCAGACTGTTCCTTTTTTACCCGCTGCTACGTAAAAACATTTACTGCTTCTAATCGTATTTCTAATTGCTTTGTAGAATAACGGTGACAGCAAGAAGCCTGTTTCTTCTACATGTCTTTAAGTGTTTGCACTATCCATCTCGTAAGTTGAATGATTTTTCTTTGTAATTCGAACAAAAAGGAGCAACAACTCTTTTTATCCTCTCACCCTTTGTCATCTAAATCCAGGCAACAGCTCTGAATCGCAGTTTTTTCAGGGCACATAAACGATCAGGAGTTCACGATTTCTCATGAATTCTCATGCCACTTGTTGTAAAGTGTGGGAGAAATGGATTGTGGCAACTGCAAGCAATTGAACAGACGAATGACAAAGGAATACAATCAAACAGGCCTTAGCGATGGAAGAAACAAGATCGATGAAGCACCCGAAGATCTTTCGGCCTTATTGCTTGAGTTTAAAGATTACGCCATTATCCGCATTGATCCCGCGGGGTATATCCGGAGCTGGAACCTCGGTGCCGAAGATATTTACGGCTATACTCACCCGGAAATTATTGATCAACACATCAGCGTATTTTATGGTGCGAAGGATTCCGGGAAAGCAGCTAACGTCAACTTTTCTTTGCAAACGGCCTTGGCGGCAGGACGGTATGAACACGAGGAATGGCAATACAACAAGGAAGAGAAGCCCTTTTTTGCCAATATCATCATCACGGCACTGTATAATGCAGACGGCACCTTAAAGGGCTTTGCGAAAGTAACCCGTGACATTACCCGGGAAAAAACGCTGGAAGAAGAAAATAAGATCCTGCACGAACAACTAGAAGAAAAAGTAAGGCAGCGGACCCGCGAGCTGGAGATTGTCAACAAGGAACTGGAGGCTTTTTCCTATTCCGTTTCGCATGATCTAAGAACGCCGCTGCGTGCCATCAGCGGATATTCCATGATGCTGAAAGAAGATTATGGATCAAAGCTGGATGGGGAATGCAACCGGATCATGGATGCTATTCTTTCCAATACAAAAATGATGGGGCAGCTGATCGACGACCTGCTCACGTTTTCCAAAATGGCGAGGCTGGAAACTATTTATAAATCCATTGAAATGAACCGGTTGGTGCAAAGCTGTCAGGAGGACTTAACCAATCAACCATCCAGACATGTCATTACCATTGCTGCACTTCCTGCCTGTAGCGGGGATGCCAGTATGCTCAGGCAGGTTTGGTTCAACCTGCTGGACAATGCAATAAAATATTCATCGAAAAATGAAAAACCACAGATAGAAATTGGCGCTAAAGATGATCCGGGGTTTCATGTGTATTATGTGAAAGACAACGGGGCAGGCTTTGATATGAAATACGCCAGCAAATTGTTTGGCGTATTTCAGCGCCTTCACCGGCAGGATGAATTTGAAGGCACGGGGCTTGGACTTGCCCTGGTGAAACGGATCATCAGCAAACACGGCGGAGAGATTTGGGCAGATGCTTCTCCCAACAAAGGCGCCACATTTTATTTCAGTGTCCCAAAAAACAAGCAATGAAAAATCATTTCAACGAAGTAGAGATCCTGTTAGTGGAAGATAATTTAAGTGACGCAGAACTCATTACCCGTGCACTTCGTAAAGTGAACCTTGCCAACCACCTGGTTCATGTAAAGGATGGAGAAGAGGCACTGGATTTCATTTTTGCGACAGGACCTTTTACCGGTCGTGAAAAGGAAAACATCCCCAAGGTGATCCTGTTGGACATCAAAATGCCAAAGGTGGACGGCATAGAAGTACTGCGGCAGATAAAAGCAAACAGCGAAACGAAACGCATACCCGTAGTGATCATGACGTCTTCCAAAGAAGAGCAGGATATTATCCGGAGCTATGAGCTGGGTGTGAACAGCTTTGTCGTGAAGCCGGTAGAGTTCAACGATTTTGCGAAGGCCGTAAGTGAACTGGGTTTGTACTGGGTCCTCATCAACCAGCCGCCTGCCTGAGAAATAAGTAACCAATCCTACGAAAAATGAATGCAAAATATAGGGTCCTCCACCTCGAGGATGTACGAAGCGATGCCGAACTGGTCGCCAGGGAATTACGGAAAAGCCTGGATTTCGACCACCTGGTCATTGACTCGGAAAAAGCTTATCTGAAGGCGCTGGAACAGTTCTGTCCCGATGTGATCCTTTGTGATCATTCCCTCCCTTCTTTCAATTCGCTGGAAGCACTAAAGATCGTCAAGCAGAAAAAACTACACATTCCTTTTATCCTGATCACAGCCACGATGTCGGAAGATGTAGCGGCAGGGGTAGTAAGAGAAGGGGCTGATGATTATATTTTAAAAGACCGGCTGAAGCGTTTGCCCAATGCGGTTTTGAATGCCATCGAAAAGTACCGGCACGAAAAGGAACGAAAGGCCCTCATTGATGAAGTGCATCAAAAAGATGTGCAAACCACAAAACGTTTACTGGAATTATCCACCAAACTTTTACTGGCCACGCAGGTAGCAGGGATCGGGATATGGGAGTATCGTTTACAAACGGGCAAATTCGTGGCCGACGATGTCCTGTTTTCTCTTTACGGTATCACTGCTTCCGATTTTGATGGTAGTTACGAAGCGTGGATGCAATTCATTCATCCGGAGGATAAAGAAAGAGTGCACCGGGAATTTCAAAACGCCTTAACAACCACTGAAGATTTTGATATGGTCTTCCGGATTATCCGGCACGACCAGTCGGTGCATTTTATAAAAGCGGTGGCGCTTGTTGAAAACAATGCGGAGGGAAACCCTGTACGTTTAATTGGTACCAACCACGATATCACCGCCGCAAAGGAAGCAGAGAAGGTTGTTGCGGAAAATGAAGCAAAATACCGTTCCATATTCGAAAACAGCCTGGATGCCATTTTATTGACGGTAGCGGACGGCTACATACTGGCCGCTAATCCGGCCGCCTGTGCCATCTTCAAGATGACCGAGCAACAAATCATCGATAAAGGACGCTTTGGAATTGTTGACGTAACAGATCCAAGGTTGCCTGTCTTGCTCGAGGAGCGGCGACGTACAGGCAAGGCAAAGGGTGTGACCAACTTCGTGCGGAGTGATGGAAGTACGTTTCCGGGTGAAGTTTCTTCTGTTGTCTTTACAGATGCGCACGGTGAAGCAAGGACCTCGATGGTGATCCGTGACATCTCTGAGCGAAAGAAAATGGAAAAAGCCCTGGAAAACGAAAGGCTTCGATACTTTGAAGTTTTCCAGCAGGCACCTTCTGCCATTGCCATTTTGAAAGGGGCTGATCACCGGTTTGAAATGGCAAATCCTTATTACCTGCAGTTGATGGGCAAAAAAGATGTCATTGGAAAAACAGCAAGGGAAGTTTTCCCCGAAGTGGAAGGCCAGGGTTTTTTTGAGTTGCTGGACCAGGTGTTTCGAGGCGGAAATTGTTTTACAGGCAAAGAAATGCTGGTAAAATTAAATAGGTGCAATGGCGGCCAGTTGGAAGACTGTTATCTCAATTTTATTTTCCAGCCTTACCGGAACGATATAGGAGAGACAGAAGGCATTTTCTTCTTTGGCAATGACGTAACGGAACAAGTGGCCTCGCGAAAAAAAATTGAAGCCAGCGAAAAACAGTTCAGGCAAATTGTTGAAACCGCACAGGAAGGAATCTGGATGCTGGATGAAAAAAACCTGACACAGTTCGTCAATGCAAAAATGTGCCGGATACTGGGGTATTCGGAAAAAGAAATGATGGGCAAGCCGCCCCATTTTTTTGTCAAAACAAAAGGAAAGAAACCCGGTCTGCACACGTTCAGTGCAGGGATGAATTCAATAATTGACATGTATGAAGACCAGTTTGTGACAAAGTCGGGTACTGTGGTCTGGGCGCACTTGTCAACCAATCCTATAGTTGACGACAATGGGAATTACAGAGGCGCCCTGGCGATGGTAACGGACATCACCGTACGAAAGCGACTGGAGGAAAAGATCATGCGGCAAAAGGTGCAGCAGCAAAAAGAAATCACGAAGGCCACCCTGCTGGTTCAGGAAAAAGAACGCAACTTTTTGGGAAGCGAATTGCATGACAACATCAACCAGATCTTAACAGCGGTGAAACTTCAATTAAAGCATTATCTGGAAAACCCAGATGCTTCCAAAGAGATCGTAACAAGCAGTCATGCCTATCTGGAAATGGCAATCGAAGAGATCCGCAAGCTTTCACAAAGACTGGTCACGCATCGCTTCGATGAAGACTCTTTTACAGACGCGATCCGTTTCCTGATCAAAGGCCTTTCCATTGAGAAAATAGTAGCATTAGATGTAGAAGGATTGAATGAGGACGCTATACACGAAAGCATCAAACTCACGGTTTTCCGGATTGTGCAGGAGCACTTGAACAATATCAGCAAGTATGCAAAAGCAACGGAGGTGACAATTACCCTTAGCAACGATACAAAGGAAGTAAGTCTTCAGATCTGCGATAATGGCATTGGTTTTAATACCAAAGAAAAGCGTGCCGGCGTTGGACTGACGAATATTTACAACCGGGTGGAATCCTACAATGGCTCCATCCACATCAAGTCGGCGCCGGGGCAGGGATGTAACCTACAGTTATGGATTCCCCTGGATCAACCGCTCTCTCTACACAATTAAATAAACGTAAATGTCCATTACCCTTTTGATTACAGACGACAGCACGATCTTATTGGAGGCTTGGAAATACATTTTGAGTTTCGATACCCGGTTCCAGGTGATTGCTACTTGTACAAGCGGTGAAGAAGCCGTAGAGCAGGCACAAAAGCTCCGCCCGGATATTGTGATCATGGATATCAATTTGCCTGGGATGAATGGCATAGAAGCAACGGCTTTGATCAGGAAATCTGTTCCGGAAACAAAAGTGTTGGGTTACTCTTTGCATAGCGAGCTTACCTATGCCTGGAAGTTTATGGCGGCGGGTGCCGCCGGCTACATTGAAAAAACAGCGTCCATCAAAGAAATGACTGATACCCTGGTTCGCATCTATCACAACCAGCCCCCTGGCTGCAAAGAAAGAAAATCGGAAATGCAAATGGTCTGCATTTGAGAAGAGATATTTATAAAAACTAAAAATGATACAATGAAGTCGATCACCATACTGATTGCTGATGATCATACATTGGTAAGAGAAACCTGGAGCTTTATCCTGAGCACCTATCCCCGCTTTACCGTCATTGCTGCGTGCGGAACCGGAGAAGAAGCGGTTGAACTGGCCAAACAGCTCCGCCCGGATATTGTGATCATGGATATCAATTTGCCCGGAATGAATGGAATAGAAGCAACGGCTTTGATCAGGAAATATGCGCCCGGAGCGAAATTAGTAGCGGTATCGCTCCATACCCAACCGGCTTATGCGCAAAAAATGATGCAGAATGGTGCCAGCGGATATGTGACGAAAAGTTCAGGCAGGGAGGAAATGGTGAAAGCGATTGAAGAAATTTTCCTTGGAAAAAAATATATCTGCAACAACATCAAGGAAATTATTGCTGAACAAATGATGTATAGCGAAGGCCAGCAGAAAGGAATTCATTCGCTGACAACCCGGGAAATGGAAATCATCGCACTGGTTAGAAAAGGCGACACATCGAAGGAAATTGCGGCCAGTTTAAATCTGGCGGCAAAAACAGTGGAAGTGCATCGCTATAATATCTTAAAAAAACTGAAGCTGAAAAACTCAGTTGAGTTGGTTGCGTATATGAATAAACAGAGTTTGGTTTAGGGCGAGAACGTTCAATTTCCGGTTCCATGGCTTTATTTTTTTGGTCATCATGAAGCTGATGAAATCAGTTCATTTTTTTACAGTTGCAGCAGTGACACGCCTGCTTTCTTTTTGCTGCAATCGTTTTTATCGATTCCTGTTTTATAAACTTCTTCCGTACCCCCCCCTAAGCGCATGCAGGCGGCATACCGCTCCCATTGCACTGGTGAAAACTGTCGATCATCAGGTCAAGGGCAGCCATACCGAAATGGTTGTCCCGCGTCCGGGAAGAGTACTGATGGTAACCAGCCCATTCATTTCAGCGGCTCTTTCCTTCATGCCCAGAATACCCAATGATTTCGTGGTATTTAAAATTCGCGGATCAAAGCCTTTACCATTGTCCTTCACTGTCATTCCGATACCGCCTTTTTCCAGGGTCAGCCGGACCTGAATATGTTTCGCATGGGAATGTCTGGCAATATTGGTAAGCGATTCCTGGAAAATACGGAACAAAACGGTTTTAGCCGGATCAGGCAATTGCAGGTAATGGCCGTTTTCTTCAAAAGAATAAGCAATGGCCGTCCTTTTTTTAAATTCGTTGAGGTGCCATTCCATGGCCGCTTCCAGACCAATTTCGTCTAACAGGCTTGGCCTGAGTTCAGCAGAAATTTTTCTCACGGACTGGATCATCGCATCCAACTGTACGTCAAGCGCTTTCAGCCTTTCACCGATGGCTTCATCTGTAGCAGCCTGCTTTTTGTGCAACCACGCAATATCAAATTTCATGGCTGTTAAAAACTGGCCAAGCTCATCGTGTATCTCACGGGCAATGTGCTTTCTTTCTTCTTCGCGTATAATTTGAAGATGGTTGGAAAGTTTGCGCAGATCAGCAGCCATTTTGGTTAATTCGGCATTGGCATCGGAAAGTTCTCCGGTTCTTTCTGCTACTTTTTGTGCCAGTTCTTCGTTCATTTTTTTTAACCGGGCTTTGAGCTGTTTTATTTCCGGCACTTCCAGGATGATCAGTTGGCCCTTCCGCTTTGTGATGGCGCATTCATGCACATGGGCAACATCCAGAATGACGGTTGCATCAACATTGGCAAGTTCATACGTACAGAGTACAATCATTTTCCGGCCCGATAAAATGTGGTTTAACTCCCTTTCATAGTCCATAAAATCTTTCCAATCCTTAAACTTCAGCCAGGCTTCATTTCCGTTCACCCGCATGCCGTCAAAACCATTGGCCAGGACATGCTCCAGTTTTGTACCCCATGCTTTAATGACTTTTGCGGGATTGAACCGGCCCTTGTCCAGGTACCATTCATCGTGCTTCAGGATTTCCATGTGGCCCTGCTGCAATTGCTTTTCAATGCCGGGAATTTGCCGCTGCAACGCCTTGATACATTCCTCTTTGGTAAGCGGTTTTGCAATCACCCACAGGCAGAATTCATTATTCTCCAGACCCACTTTGAAAAACGGCACCAGCAGTTCCAGCATATCTTGTATGGTTTCATAAAACTGGCAGAAATGCGATCCCCATTCGATGTCTCCAAGATTCTCAATCCCTGATTGGCGCAACTGTTCAGCCATTGGCTTTCTTTGTGGTGAGAGGAATAGTACCTTACTGATTGCCGGCGTATAAACAATCAGCAGTTGTCAAATTAAATTTACGCAGAATAATTGCTTTCCAGTACAGTCTGTTTGCCGGCACAAACAAAGCTCCCCGGTGAAGCAGCCGGTTACGTTGCGTTCATCCGATCTATTTGCTTCCGCTGTTCATCAAGATCCTTCTCAGGCTCGGCCTTTGATTCGTGGTGGGCCACGTTGTTGCCTTAAGCCCGGCCGGAGATTTCATGCAAACGGTGCTTACGGCCATAGAGAATGAGCAGGTCGCCGGCAAGAAGTCGTAGATCTGTTGGAGGAGCCCCGATGTACTCTTCGCCGGAACGCTTCACCCCTAGTACACGAACACCTTCGTCGAAAAGATTGAGTTCGCCTATCGTATGGTTTGCTCCTTTATATCAACCTCAATGATACGGTAATCGTCCCGAAGGTGCAGCAAGGAAGAATAATCTTTCAAATCGAGCGAGGTATAGCGGGCCAGTGAGTGCTCAGGTCCTGCCTATCCGGCCCCAGTGAAAGAGAGCAACATCGTTGAAATAGAGGTCACCAACCCAACGGAGCCGAGCCGGATGAGCAAAGCAGCAATCCGGCGCCTCGCCGGACTTTTCACGACTGATTCCGATTCGTCGGTAGTAAAGCCCGTGCCTGAACAGGCAGAAAGCGATTGGAAATGTGCCACCTCCATCGAGAAGCCCGTCATTTCAAACGCAATGGAGCCGATACGAACGACCAACATGGAAAGAGCAAAAATGAGAAGAAAAGAAACGAAACGACAGAAATCATAAACCCTCCTTTTTTGGAACGGTACCACAGTTAAATTATGCAAAGTGAGGCCGCAGTTTTACCATCTCTCATTTGTCAGATTTGTCAATCATTCCGTGACTGATTTAAAGAGATAATTCATATGAACGACGCCGGGATCATTGCGGCAACAGGGGGGCGTTGAAAAAGAACGAAAGCTGGTGTCGTAAAGGAATATTCTGCCGGGCTGGCCAACAACGCCAGGGCTCAGGAATTGAATGCTCTTCCCTGTTTCTGTTATGGCATTGAAAGACAGAAAGGTTGCGGAAACAGTAGAAAAGATGTGTACAATGACTGCTTGGGCAATACAAAGAAAATCCTTTGCCGCCAGCCATATGGTTACCTGTTGGCCCGAAGGGACATGTTGTTCTCTGCAGCTTTAAAAAGTCTTTGTTTTAGCTGCCGGAAGGCTGCCATAAAGGAATTGATAGCATCTTCCAGCAAATCGTGTTCCTCCCTAAAAAGCAGGTCATCGCTGTTGTCGGCTTCTTTGATAATCTTGCCAAGATGAGCCAGGTGTGTGTCTGTCTGTATCATCAGGTTGTGCAGCTGAATGCGTGTGTCGCTCAGCAACTGTCTGAATTCAGGCGCTTCTGTATCCGGGCCTTCGTACACGGTAAGCAGGTTTTCTAAAAATTGAAGTTCATCCTGGTAAAAGCCTAACTCATTTTTCCAGTATTCTGTCAATTTATATAACTCCTGCCAGGGTGCCACCATCAGGAAGTCTTTTTTGGGACGTAGCCGGTATTCAAGTAATTTCATGATCGATGCGTTTAAGTGAATGTTAGAACCGGTACAAAAGAATGGCCGTTAAAACGAAAAGATATTCACGTCGAAAAAGACAGGCATTTTACAAACAGCCTTTTTTATTGTGCATAAGTTTCTGCCGGTTCGAAGCCCTATCATTTTTTTACGATACTTGTTTAATTATTGTTACACTATCTCAGTACGGAAGTTCGACAAAGAAGCAACGACCCGTGCCGGCTGAGGGATCGATAAAACTTAAAAAGAAAGAATGTGCAGGAATGGATAGCAGATGTCGGTTTTCCTCCTGAACGGCTGATCAATAAAAGAGTTTACTTCTTCATTCATTCGCGTTTATTATCAGTTGAAGGAAATTGGGAATGGCCCTTCCAATCAGCAGAGATTTTTTGCAGTGATGTACTTTTTTGTGCGGGTGAAAAAATGGTCGAAGGGCTTCCTTGTCTGATTTACCCGGAAGATCTTCCGGCTGTTGAGCGATGGTTATTCGGTCTGCAAAACGAAAGCATACAGAACTTTGGATTTCATGTCATTACCAGTTATGGAAATAGAAAATGGCTAAAACTCACGGGACTGGTAAAAATAACAGAAGAGCAGGATTTTTTCGACCGCTACCGACAGCAAGAGTTAGATGTCTTCATCAAAAATAAACGGTTAACAGAAGAGGCTGAACGGCAGGAGCTTTATTTAAAAAGCTATGAGTTTGCGGAAGGGATCAGTGCTACGGGCATGTGGATGATCAATGCCGCCACCCACGAAGCCTTTTATTCGGATGCTGTTTACCGCATTCACGACCTGCCGCCGCAGAGCCTGAATGCACACCTGTACAGCTTTGTCTCTTTTGTTCATCCGGAGGATAGGGATGCCTTAATTACGGCATTTGACAAAGCCTACCAGGCCCGTACACCGCTGCATCTGGAATACCGGTTACTGCTAAATAACATCCGCATTAAATATGTCAGGCTTTGTACGCAATGGTCGCAAAGTACTAGGGGCGAATCCATCCTTTCGGGTATCATGGAGGACCTGACAGCACAGAATGACACAGACAGTAAACTGGCCGGAATAAACGATCTGCTAAAGGTAAAAAACGGTCTTCTTCAGCAGGCTGAAACACTGAACCAAACGGCAAGCTGGTATATGAATTTGGCCACCAAAAAGGTCGTTTATTCCGCCGGTTTTTACCGCATTTTAAAACTGAAGCCAGCCGATCTGCCGCCAGATCCTAATCAGTTGCTTCCCAATATTCATCCTGATGACCTTGAACGTGTGGAAGCAGTCATTTCGCAGGCATTGTCGGAACGTTGTCCAAAGGAGATGGCATTCCGGATCGTCGATCACAATGGGAAATTCCGGTACTTTAAACAAAAAATCAGTTTTCTGAATGATCATGGTCGTGATCAATTTATGGTGGGTACCATTACAGATGTTTCAAAACCGGAGATTCTGGAAAGGAAACTGAAAAAAAGCCTGGCCAGCCTGCACCTGCAAAGCATTGCCAACCGGCAACTGGAAGAGTTTTCGCTTGCTGGGAGCTGGCTTTTGGATCTTACCAGCGGTGAAACAACATGGAGCAAAGGAATGTATACCTTGCTGGGACTGAAGCCTTCGGCTCACCAGTTGTCGCAAAATTTGTTGCTGACCCTTATCCATCCGGAGGACAAAAAAGTATTCAGTGATTATATAAAAACTGTTATTGACAGTCACAGCGAAGCCACCTTCGATTTCCGGGTGATCCGTCATGCCGAAACGAGATATCTGCAGGCACACTTTATCGTACTTGATGGAGAAGCGGTGAAACTTTTTTCCGCAACCATACAGGATAAAACAACTGAAAAGCAATTGCAGCAACAGTTGAAGGAAGTGTTAACCATGTCAGATATGCTGAGCGATGCCTCCATGAACACGGTGTTTGTTTGCGACCGGAACAATTACCTGATCCGTTGGAACAAACGATGTGAAGAAGCCTATGGCCTGAAAAAAGAAAAAGTACTGGGCCGGCATTTCTTCGACGTGTTTCCGCAGTTAAAAACGCCGAAGATCTTGCATCTTTTCGAACAGGTGGGCAGAGGCGAAACGGTTCATCTCACCGGGCAAAAAGCAATGCTAACGGGAGGCTACCAGGATCTGTTGATGGTGCCGGTGAAAGATGAAAAACAAAGCATCAGGGCTATCCTGACCGTCATTCAGGATACCACCAATGAAGTGGAGCTAAAACAAAAACTGACAGAACGTTTGCAGTTCATTGAAAAACTGCTGGAGGAAAGTGTGGACAGGGTGATTGTGCTGGACCGCAACATGAATTACCTGTACTGGAACAAACGGGCGGAAGAGTATTACCGCATCAGGAAAGAAGAGGTCCTGGGCCGGAATATTCTTGACCTGTTTCCGGCTTTTATCAACGACCCTTCATATTCCGAATTCAGGAAGGCGCTGGCAGGAAAAACAGTCTTTCTGCCTGCCTCAGTGACAAATGAAACTGAACAGGATTATTATGAAACCTACCTCGTTCCGTTCAAAGACGATAAAGAGGAAGTCACCGGCATTTTATGGATCGTTCACGATCTGTACAAAGACCGGCAACTGTTGCTGCAGCAAAGAAAAACCTACGATATCATTGATGCCCTGAATGAAGGGTATTACGAATTAGACACTGGGTACAGGGTGAAATACATCAACCAGAGTGCTGAGAAATTTTTCAACGGGGGCAAAGATGATTTTGTTGGAAAGGTGATCTGGGATGCCGTGCCACAGGCCGTGGGCGGTCCTATCCATGCCGTCATTCTGAAAGCGATGGAACAACGCGTGGCAATAAGGGGTGAGTATTTTTCCCGTTCTACAGGGAAATGGGTGTTTTTATCTGTTACGCCAACCACAGACGGGCTGGCTGTTATCTTTTTCGATGTTCAAAAACAAAAAGACGATGCGCATTTTATTCATTTGATTGCGGATACATCACCCAATATGATTGGCATTAGCAGCCTGGCTGAAAATAAATGGATCTATATCAACAAGGCCACAGAGGATTTTTTCGGCTATACAAATGAAGAAATGAATGAACCGGGCCGGGGTCTTTGGAGCAACCTTGTATACCCTGGTCATATCGCCATCGTTGAAGCGCTTTTCCAAAGCGTTGCGGCGGGTCAACCTGGAGAGATTTATGAAGCGAATTACAAAGTATTAAGAAAAGATGGCGAATACCGCTGGCTGTATAACCGGGCCTCCGTATTCAAGTCCGACGAACGTGGCCGGCCGGTAGAAATCTTATCCGTTGCTTTCGATAACACAGAAAAAGTAGTGGCGGAAGAAAAGCTGACGGAAAGCATGGATTGGCTGAAATCGGTACTGGATAATGCCGGCAACAGCATCATGGCACTCAAACCCGTGCGGAATACAGCAGGGAAAATCATGGACCTGGAGTATTTGTTGGTTAACAACAAAGCTGCGGAATCCGTGCACCGATGGGACCTGGTGGGGAAACAGATGGTACAGTAATTCCCTGGAGCGAGGCTTTCCGGATTATTTGACCATTATGCAAAAGTGGTTGAAACAGGTGAGCCCTGGCAGGATGAGTGCCTGTACAACTATGATGGCTTCCACACCTGGGCACATATTACCTGTGTGAAATTTGGCGAGGGATGCCTGGTAACATATGCAGACGTGACAGAAAGAAAAACAAGAGAACTGGAGCTGCGGGAAACCAAAGACCTTTTGCAAACGCTGTTCGATGCCAGCGTTAATTGCATCATCGCCTTTGACAAGGACTTCCGTTGTGTCGGTTGGAATACAAGAAGTGAGGAAAGGTATGGATTGAAAAGAGACGAAGTCCAGGGTAGAAATGTGTTCGATTTTTATCCGGAGTTGCAGGAAGATCCTGTCGTCGTGGATGCAATGCAGAATGCGCTGCAAGGGGAAAAAGTTCATTTGGAATTTCACCGGGAGCTCAATTCAAACAGGATCTCCGAGAGGTTCTTTATTCCGGTAAAGGACGACATGGGAAAGGTTTCTCTTGTTTTGGTGTTGATACATGACATCACCAAAATGTATGAAGCCGGGGAAGAATTGAAGCGCCTAAACCAAATGCTGGAAGAAAAACCTTAAATAAAAAAAGAGATGATCTGCTGGTTTTTTCTGCCGGTTTTTAGCTGAAAGAATCCCATATCAAAACCCGCCGGTTTGCCGGCATCAGGCATGCTGCCGGAACGAACGCAACAACGCTTCTCTGGCTTCCTTTATCCACCTCATTACTTTATCGACCGGGATCTTTTTTGCCTTTGCTATTTCTTCAATTTCCAAATGGTGAATGTAGTACAGCTCAAAAACGGACAGTTGCTCTTCCGGAAGGTCGCGGAGCAATTGCTGTACATCGGCATCATCTGATTCTGCCAGGGTATGAATTTCCTCTTCTGCGCCGGCATCTGAGAGGATCTCCACAAGATCGAACGACCCCGGGGAATAGAACTGATCGTCCAGTTCTTCCGTCAGAACAGGCATAAAATCAGCATTGGCTGTCAGCTCCTCCTGCATTTCTTTCCATTCCTGTTTGGAAAGCTGCTCTGTGCTGAGGTGCTCCCGGAATTCTTTTCCATATTTTTCATTAAGCCTGTTGATTTCCCTGTCGGCTAATACATACATCCAAAGCGGCATTTTTTCAGCAGCATCTGCATCTGCCTTCAGTTCATGATAAAATTCGACATACACTTCATCCACAATATCGTTAACAGAAATGATGTTTTTTTTGAGAAGCCGTACCAGCTCTGGCTTTCGGGAAATCTGCCTTCTAATGTACTGCTCCAGTTCGGGGAGACTCTTTCTTACCAGCGTTGTAAAGGCATCCCGGTCTTCTTTTTTCATGGCCTCTTTGATGGAAGGCGTTGTGGTTACCACCGAATGAAGCCTGTCTTTTCGTTTGCGCAAATGTTCTCTGCGTTCGAGGCGGATTTGTTCTTTGATCAGTGTTCGCAATTTGTCGAGGGCATTGTTCACAACGATAACGGCTTTGGAACCTCTCTCCTTTACCACCATTTCTTTACTTTTCAGGTCCAGCGACGCTGTAACGTTGTAATCGTAGTTCCCTTCCCTGTTGGCAAAGATGTCCACTACCAGTTCTTTGGGGTAATGATCCAGGATCTTTTGTAGCAGCGGCATTTTTTTCTGCACTTCTTCTTCAAAAAACGCTTGTTGGTTTGCTGGTTCAACAAGGTCCAGGTGGTGAATTTTATATTCCATAAACGACGGTTTGTACGATCACCGGGAAATGGCATTCTGCTTAATTACTATTGGCAGAAAGCCGCGCCTCTTCTTCTTTCAACAGCGTAAGAGCAGTTCAACCTGCCCGGTATGACAAGGCCGTTGGCATACAGGCAAAAATGACAGGGGAATAGCAGAAACTTCCGCCCGGCTATCTGTGTTGTCTTTCACTGATCAGACTCTCTAAAGTGCCGGCCAATGAATCATAATCATAACCCCCATTGTACTTTAAGCCGTTGATAAAGAATGAAGGCGTTCCGTTAACCCCGCTCCGGACGCCACTCTCGAAATCTGCTTCTACTTTTTGCGCAACAGAGGGATTTGTCAGGTCGTGCTCAAAAGCAACCATATCGAGATCAAGTTCTTCTGCGAATGTTAATAAAGCCCCCACATTCAACCGGGATTGTTGCTCATAGATCATGTCATGCATTGGCCAGAACATCCCCTGCCTGGCGGCTGCTTCCGCAGCCATAGCGGCCGCTTCTGCGTACTGGTGCACTTCCGCTAAAGGAAAATTCCTGAATACAAAGCGTAAATTCTTTCCAAATCTTTTTACGATGGCCTTTACAACCGGATGTGCGGCGCCACAGTGCGGACACTGGTAATCGCCATATTCCACCAGTTCGAGAGGCGCATGAGAGGAACCTTGAATGTGATCTCTTTCATTAACCGGCGGTGTTAACTTCGCTGCCATATACGTTGTTTTTTTGGGTGATTGATTCTAATGCTTCCAGGATCCCGTCTGCACCCGGGTTGATGCCAACTGGGGAGAGATAACTCCACTGGATGATGCCATTGCCGTCCAGCACAAACAAAGCCCGTTCACATTGTCCATTCTTTTCATCATAGACGCCGTATTTCCTGGCGACTTCTCCTTTCGGTTCAAAATCGGCAAGCAAGGTAAAATGGAGATTCCGGGCCTGCCGGTAAGCGGCATGGCACCATTTGCCATCTACGGAAATGCCCACCACCTCGGCATTGTACTTTCTGAAAATTTTCAGCATCTCGTTATAGAGTGACATCTGGTCTCCGCATACTGGGCTCCAGTCGGCCGGGTAAAAAGCCAGGATCACATTTTTACCCCTTAGTTCATGCAAGGCAAACGTTTGATCCGGTGTAGCGTATAATTGAAAATCCGGTGCAGTTTCATTTTTCTGTAACATAAACACGATTTAATTAATCAGGAATAACGTCTTCGCAGGGAGGTTGAGAATGTCTTTAAAATAAATCAGACACAACAAGAAGGCAAGTTTCTTTTATGCAAAAAGATTTTTCAAAAGCTTGCCGCTTATGCAGAGCAACTCACCGTTTTCCCTCTCAACTTAGCGCAATTGTTTTTTTCTGGGGTGACTTTTCCTGCACTTTCGGCACCACCACTTTGAGGATACCATTTTCATAGTTTGCCTGGATGTTGTTTTCCTCAACATTTTCCGGCAGGGTAAAGGAGCGGCTGAAAGAACCGAAAACAAATTCCCTGCGTGAATACTTATCTTCCTTAACTTCTTTTTCTTCCTTCACCTCTGCGCTGATGGTGAGGATCCGGCTGTCCACGGTAATGGAGAAATCTTCTTTTTTCATGCCGGGGGCTGCCACTTCGATTTCATAGTTCTTTTCGTTGTCCTTTACATTAACCGCTGGCATCTTTGTTCTTTTTAAGAAATCATCTTCGAGCAAATCATTACCCCAAAAATTTTAAAAAAACGAGCGTAGAGAGGGGGAACTGTTAAACCTGGTGAGTTGTGACATGTTTATAAATTTTGGGGTGAATAAATAGCAGATCATTAATTGGCATTATTCTCTTCATTTAAGGCGGCGGCATAGATCCTTGATTTTGCAATCTGCGTTAGCTGGCGATCGGCTGCTTTTTCTTCTCCAAGGGTAAATTCCAATGCGATTTTAGCTTCCGCATAGCCGAGTGTTTCTGCAAGTTGCACCAGGCTTCTGTAAATGGCCATCTCGTAATGCTCGGCTTTTTGCATGGCGATAATAAGCCCGGCGTCTCTTTGGGAACTTCCTTCGTCTGTGGTGTACAGGATATAATCGGCTTCATCCATGATGCCTTCCATAGCGGTACATTTGGAGGCAACCACCGGCTCACCAATGCCTTCAAATATATCTTCCAGCCGCCGAACCTGTTCTTTTGTTTCCTCCCGGTGTTCCGAGAAAGCATCTGCCAGTTGCCCGGACGTGACTGTTTCCTTTAACCGGCGCAGCAGCTGCACCAGTTTGATTTCTATCCAATAGACATCCTGTAACTGCTCCACAAAAAGCTCTTTCAATTTAGATAGTGTGAGGACCCTTGCTGTAATTTCTTCGGCTGCCATAAACCTGATTTTACATGAAAGAATAAATTGTTCTTATCAATATTTATTTAGGCAAAAGCGCCGGTCCCTAAGTGTTCCGCATGATTGTTATGACGTTTTAAGCGAATGCCCAGTACAATCAGCAGGATGCCATTAGCAAGCGCATTGAAGCCAAAAAACAACGCCAGCGTGATGGCACCGGCCAGGGGATTGAAGACGATCAGCAGCGAAAAAATAACGGTGATAACACCGGCAGCAATATACCACCCCTCGCCACGGATTGATTTACGCAGGTTGATAGCTGTTGTAATGGTCGCTATGCCTGCCAACATGATCCAGAAGCCAAATAGAAACACCAATGCTGTGCCTGCCGCAAAAGGATCAATAAAGGCAATAATGCCGGCAATAACGCTAACAATTCCCATAAAAAGGTACCAGCCCCAACCACTTGTGGTTCTGCGGCTCTCAATCGCTCTTATGATATAAAAGATTCCATCCACCAGCATGTAAGCGCCAAACAAAAATACCAGCGTGGCAAAAGTGATCCCCGGCATCAGCACGGCCAGCACGCCGAGAAGAAGTAATACAATGCCTCTGAAAAGGTAAAGTCCGGGGTTGCGAATGCTCTTTGTCATAACTGAATTTTATAGATGAAAATCGCAAGCTCTTTCACATGCCTGTTTCAGCGAAAGCAGCCAATCCATACCTCAGGCCATTTCCTTTCTTTCCTGTACGTCCTTTGTTTTTCAAAGGCATTCGCGTTCAACGATAAGACTGGTATTTATAGTTGAAAGCCTTGCCGTTTTCTTTCTGTTGACTACAAATAAGAAGCCGCCGGGAAACCAAGATTTGCACATAACGATTCGGCGCTTTATAAAAACCGGCATACCACCCGGTGCATATCTTTTAAACTGGCAACAGCTCGCTAATGTGTTGCTATATTTTTGCTTCAGGATTTTACTTTCTGGCTGTTCGAAAATGCACCCCGGCCCGCTGATAATAACTCACATGGGAAGAACAGGGGTCTCAAAATTTTGCAGACGGTTGAATGATCTGATTTTTTTAAAATGATATTATAGACGTTGTGCACGAAATCTTTTTTATTATTCAGCTATTTGCACAAAGGGATTGTTGAGATGAAAATTACACAGCCTGTTCCTGTTGTGTGAGATCCTCCCACAAACAAATGATGCCGTCTTTGAAGCGGGCATAGAAAACCAGCGATCGTTTACCGGAAAGTGGAATTTGGCCCGTAAGATTTTCCTGTCTCCAGCACGCTCACCAGCCTGGGCAAGGATTCTTTCACTAACGGAAATCTGGCCACCAAACATTTGCCCATCAGATTTGATGGTTGTGGCAAGCGGCTTCTTTTTCACTCACTAATACAAATCAACGTCAGTCACGGCACCAGCTTCACTGCACGCCGTTTTGAGATTTTGATGCCGGTATCGGACATTGATGAGCTTGTGATGCAAGACTTTTTTGGCGTTTAACTGGAATTTGGCCTGTTCGATAACCTGGTATCCTCGGCCAAAAAACAACTATCGGTAGTATTTGCCTACGTTCCAAAATTAACATGCGTCACTTATGCATTCAACATTACCAGTTTAGAAATAGCCTTAAGCTGCGCTATGTGAAATCTTTAGGCGCATTACAAATGAATGCCTATTCACTGAAATTTACATCCCTTTTATTGAAGGAACACCCAGACCACTTCTACATTTACTCCCATAATCGTACACCAATTAAAACAAAAACAAAAACCAAATCAAATGAAGAACAAGTTTTTCTCGATGGCTCTTTTTGCCATGGGACTGGCTACAGCAGCCAAAGCACAGAACTCTGCAACTGAAAACACGGCAACAGCTTCGGCCCAGATTGTGGTCCCGATTACCATTTCTAAAGGCTCGGATCTGAATTTTGGTTCCATTGTAAGAAGTGCTCCAGGCGGCACAGTGGTAGTGGCTCCTTCAGGAACTGTAACTCCAACTGGCGTAACCATGTTTACAGGTAGTAGTGCCGTTGCAACTTCGGCTGCTGCCTATACCATTACAGGCGAAGCCGGCAATACTTACCTGATTACCTTACCTGCGGACAACACGGTAGTGCTTGACGATGGTGCCACTCATACAATGAAACTGACGGCCTTTACACACAATGCAACCGGCACGTTTGGCGCTTCGCCTGAAACCTTCCAAGTGGGTGCGACGTTAAATGTTGGTGCTAACCAGGTCGCTGGCAATTACGTTTCTCCTGCATTTGACGTGACCGTAGCGTATAACTAAGAAAATCCTTCAACAGAAAAAAGCTGCCGGGCAGCTTTTTTCTGTTCTTTATCATCAGTGACCTGCGCACCAAATCCAATATCCATGCTACATGTTTCTCTCCGGAGAAGAATCTCCCCTACTTCCTTTTCCTGCCTTGCCTTTTTTTTTACGTTTCTGACGGTTGTTCCTTCCTTAAAAGCAACTGCGCAGGGCGATCTGCTGATTGCACCGAAAAGAACTGTTTTTGAAGGCCGTGAACGATACAAAGAGCTAAACGTCTCTAATATTGGAAAGGATACAGCCCGCTACGAAATTTCATTGATCCATTACCGGATGAAAGAAGATGGCTCGCTGGAAAAATTGTCTGCCCAGGATAGCGGTATCTTGTTTGCCGATTCATTCGTTCGCTTTTTTCCCAGGATGGTGACGTTGTCTCCCGGTGAGTCGCAGGTCGTTCGCCTGCAACTGACACAAACCAGCGCAATGTCTAACGGCGAATACCGCTCCCATCTTTATTTCCGCTCTGTGCCCAAACAAAAACCCCTGGGTGAAATAGAAACAAAAAAAACCGATTCAAACACCTTTTCCATAAAGCTCAATGCGGTTTTCGGCATCGCCGTGCCGGTCATCATTCGTGTTGGGGAAACTACCATGAAGGTTGGCCTTTCCAACTGCTCCTTTGATAAATCCGGTTTGCCATCCGTGAAGATGACGCTGGAGCGTGTGGGGAATATGTCCTGTTACGGGGATATCACCATTGATCACGTGGCGACTTCGGGAACGGTAACCAGAGTGGCAGAACTCAAGGGCATTGCTGTCTATACGCCGCTTGAAAAGAGACAGGTCAAACTGGCCCTTCACCCCATTCCCGGTATTGACTATACAACGGGAAAACTGCATGTTGTTTATACGGCAAAGGAAAACCTCAGTCAAAACTCCATTGCTCAAACGGAGGTTTATTTGAATTGAAACTCCTTCAATCAACAGCATACCGATGCGTATTGACAAGGGGAACATTCATCGCGGCAGCCTTTTCAAGGGCTGTTCTATTCGCAAGAAAGCTGTTGTGGTCCTGGCGTTTTGCATGATTTTTTTTTCGGCCCCATTACTTTCCAGGGCAAGCGATGAACCTGATGAAATTTCGGTTTACCTAAGCCTGCAGAAAGAAGGCGTTTATATCCCCGCACTTTTACTGGAACAGGAAACCCTCTACCTGCCCATCAGTGATGTTTTTAATTTTTTAAAGATCAACAACAGGCTGTCTCCGGCACTCGATTCGGTCAGCGGTTTTATTCTTCATCAGAACGATCCTTTCCTGATTGACGAGGTTCAGCATCGCATCAGCTATCATGATACGTCCTTTGTCCTCAGAGGAAAAGAACTGATCCGCACAAAAACCAGCCTTTACCTGCGGTCGGATGTTTTTGGGAAGGTCTTTGGACTGGAATGCAGCTTTCAGTTCAGGAACCTTGCGGTTGTGATCAACACAAAACTGGATTTGCCTTTGTTCAAGGAAATGAGGCAGCAACTGCTGCGCCGCAACATGAACAAGCTAAAGGGCGAGATCAGGCCGGATACCACCATCAAACGTCAATATCCCTTTCTTCGCCTGGGTGTTGCCGATTGGTCCATCACGCATACGAAAGAACTAAGCGGCGATGCAGGTACGCAAATGAACGTACAGATGGGTGGGATGCTTGCCGGTGGAGAAGCTGTTGTCGCTTTAAATTACGATAACAAAATACCGTTTGCACAACAACAGCAACAATACCAATGGCGGTTTGTGAACAACAACCTCTGGATTTTTAAACAGCTTTCCCTCGGCACCATTGCTGCACAAGCTACTGCTTCCATTTTTGCCCCTGTTGTGGGGGTGCAGGTTACCAATACGCCAACGTCCCGCAGGAAGTCGTTTGGTACGTACATTCTCAGTGACCATACACAACCGGAGTGGATGGTAGAACTGTACGTGAACAATGTGCTGATCGATTACGTGAAAGCCGATGCTTCGGGCTTTTTCACCTTCAATGTGCCGCTGGTCTATGGCAATACCACCGTTAAACTTAAGTTTTATGGTCCTTCCGGCGAAGAGCGTTCCAGCGAAAAAGAGATTCTTGTTCCCTTTAATTTCCTTCCGGCCCATACGTTGGAATATACCCTGAACGCCGGCTTTGTGAAAGACAGTCTTCACAGCCCCTTTTCCAGGGCCGTTTTCCATTATGGATTAACCAACCGCATGACCGTGGGCGGCGGTATCGAATATCTATCCTCCGTGAAAACGGGAAGCCGTATGCCTTTTCTCTATACAACGGTGAAACTTCCCGCCAATGCACTGTTCTCCACAGAATATATGCCTGGTGTGAGGACCAAAGGTCTGCTCACCTTGCAAATGCCTTCCCGGGTTCACTTGGAGCTGGAGTACCTGAAATATACAAAAGGCCAACGGGCTATTTTCACAAGTAACCTGGAAGAGCGAAGAGCAGCACTTTCCATGCCTTTTCGAACAGAACATTCTTTCTTCTTGTCAAGATTTGCCATTAAAGAGGTGGTGATGCCGGGTATCGGCTATGATTCACTGGTGAAGATAAGGTACAGCGATGTGACAAAATTAAATCGTACGACGGCAGAAATCATGCTGTCGGCTGTGCTTTCCCGTTTCAGTGCCAACCTGACGACTTCCGGTTTTTTCTATAGCCATTCCAACACTTACCTGCAAAGCAATCTTTCGGTGGCATACCGTCTTTCGAAGGGCATTGTTTTGCGGCCGCAATTGCAATACAATTACAGCGAAGGCAAACTTCTTTCGGCAAGGTTGGAAGCGGAGAAAACGTTGGCAAACCAGGGTGCTGTCCAATTTTCTTTTACCAGGGATCTCCCGATGAAGGTTTCTACCGTATCGTTTGGCCTGCGTTATAACCTTTCCTTCCTCAGAACGGCTTTTTCAGCCGTGCGGAGCAACAAAACGACCACCCTGGTTCAATCAGCCGGAGGCAGTCTTTTGTACGATGCCGCTACTGGTTATGTAAACCACAGCGACCGTAGTTATGGTGGCAGGGGCAGCCTTGTCATTGCTCCTTTTCTGGATATGAACGGCAACGGCAAAAGGGATCCGAAGGAACCCACTGTTCGCGGACTCAATTTTCGGATCAGGGGCGGACGTGTGCTTAAAGGTGAACAGGAGGGGATCTTTCGTATTGTGGGCCTGGAGCCTTACAGCAATTATCTGATCGAACTGGATGAGAACAGTCTTGGTAATATTTTCTGGAAGATCAAAAACAAAAAAATCAGTGTCGTTGTTGAACCGAACAGTTTTAAGATGGTAGAGGTGCCGGTGGCCGTCATCGCGGAAGCCTCCGGTACCGTTTTTCTCCAAAATGACAAAGGGCAAACTGGCATATCCCGCATACTGGTAAACTTTTACGACAGCACCGGGAAACTGGCAGCACAAACGATGACGGAAAGCGATGGCTATTTCAGCTATCTCGGTTTGACACCTGGCTCTTATATAGCCCGAATTGACACAGCCCAGTTGCATGGACTGGCTCTTTCTTCTTCTCCCGCTTCTTTAACCTTCCAGATTGCGGGCAGTGAAGAAGGAGTCGTAGCCGATGGCTTCCGGTTTGTCCTTCAATCGCTCAACCATCCTTTCGATGCAAAAATTGCTAATAACCTGCACGCCACACAAAGCGGTGAAAAGGCAATGCAGCCTGAGATTCAACAAAAAGAGCGTCGCCCGGAAAATAGTAAACCCGTGACACAAGTGGAACAACCTGTCAATGGCAGGATGTCCCGACCTGCAGTGGAACAGGAACAAAAGACAAAAGACGGGTTAGAGCAGCAACAGAAAGCCGGTAAGATGAATATGCAAAAAAGGGATACAGCCCAACTTGCAGTAAAAGGAGAGCAACCTGCAATGAAACTGCCTTTGAAACCTGTGGTGAAAGATAGCATCTTGCAAAATCAACAAAAGCCGGCTCCTACCAATTCTCCGGGTATCAAAAAACATCCAGGGATGCAGAAGAAAGCGGCTGTTGTTCCAAACAAAATAGTTGTTCCGGCAAACAAAAAACGCTTGCAGCAACAGCAGTTACTTCGAGAAGCTGACTATGCGTTCAGAAAAGAGCAAAAGCTGGCTCAGAAACTCGAAAGGCTTATCATTGAACGGCAACGATTGATTAATGAGCAAAGAAGATTGCTGAAGGAAATATACCTGTTAAAAATGAAGCTAAGGAGATCCTTGCCAAATAGAAGGTGAGCTTTTTTTGCAAGGTAGCCATCTATTCACGATTGGCATCCCGTCACCAACTTTTTCCCGCTTCATTTGCTGAGGTCAGCAGAAGCCTTTGCTGCTTTATAGCATCGGTAGCACCTTCGTTCTGAAAACAAGACCCGAAGTGAATGATGAATCGAAAGGTTTGCATTGACACAGGATCATAAATGCTTTTACCCATCCACCAGGGAAAAGTATACGTTTCCCGACGGGACTGCAAAGAAGCAAAAAAGCCGAATAGTAGATTTCTCTTAAGTCGTCCTAGATTGATTGCTGGAATGTAAAAATTTATTCCTGATTTTTTTTACTTGTCTGCACACCGCTCTATTTTAGCTATTGTTAATTCTGAATATCTATAAAAACCAGCACTATGTGGAAACTCCTTCATTCCAGCCAAAACGTTCATTTGGGGGATAAAATCAGGTATGTTGGCAACAGTTCCTTTGTCAACGGTGAAACCCTTTACAAGGTCACCAAGACCGATCAATACTATTTTGAAATTGCACCAGCATCGGCGCCGGTCGAAACCACGCAAAGTTTGCTTACAAAACGGATCGTGAAGTACTTCGACATAGGGCATTACATCGGCCTTGAGGTCTGGAGTGAGAACTAAGGGTAAATGACAAAGACGAACCCGGAATCAGCGGATTAAAAATTCGTTGCAACGGTGGCCGTGGACGTCAATTGTTTTTCTAAATAAAAGAACCCTGCCGGTAAAAGCAGGGTCCTTTCCCATTATTTTACAGTTACAGTTTTCAATTTACGGATTGGTTGAGAATACGCTGACTTCCTTCACCATCACCCGCCGGTTTAACTTTAACTGAACGACGATGAGCTCTGCAAAATCCTCGGGGTGCATCACCCGTCCAGGGTCGCCTTTGATAAGATTTGCGCTGTTGGCCAGGTCGGTCACGATGGTGCTGGGCGCCATGGCCGTTACACGAATGTTGTGCTTGCGCACCTCCTGCATCAGGCTTTCGCTCAACCCAAAAACGGCAAACTTGGACGAAGCATAGGCACTGGTGACAGCGCTGCCTGCCTTTCCGGCCGTGGAAGAAATGTTGATGATATCGCCGGTCTTCCGATCAATCATCCCGGGCAGCACGGCACGGGTAGCGTAGTACACGCCAAATACATTCACCCTGAAATGGTTCTCCCATACTTCCGGTTCCAGGTCCAAAAAGTTGCCAAAGGTGGCTGTGCCGGCGTTGTTCACCAGGATGTCGAAGGGCCCAAGCTCAGACTTTATTTTTTCCACGGCAGCTTCCACTTCCTCACGCTTGCTTACATCGGCCGTAGCATAAGCGGCCTTTACGCCTTTTTGCCCAATTTCTTTCGCTACCGCTTTTACATCTTTTTCCGTACGGGCCATCAGGCCTACGGCCACGCCTTCGGCAGCCAGCGCCAGTGCAATGGCTTTTCCAATTCCTTTACCGGCACCGGTTACCAGTGCCACTTTTCCACTTAAATTCTCCATGTTGAATGTTCTTCTTTTTTAGGTCTGCGGAAGGCAAAACCTGCCGCATCATTTTTTCAAAACAGTGCATATGATGACCGGGAAAGCTGCGCCTTCCGCAAACAGTTCTTCCAAGCCGCTCCCCTATTTTTTCAGCAGTTGCAGCAACTGGTGCGCCGCTTCTTCGGAAGACGCCGGGTTCTGACCCGTAATCAACAAGCCGTCTTTGACCACATAGGAAGCCCAGTCTTCTTTTTTGGAATACTGTCCACCTTTGTTTTTGAGCTCATCTTCCAGCAGGAAAGGCACCACCTCGGTCAGCTGTACGGCTTCTTCTTCGGTGTTGGTAAAGCCGGTAACATGTTTCCCTTTGACCAGCGGGTCGCCGTTCTCGTCCTTTGCATTCAACAGCACGGCAGGTGCATGGCAAACGGCTGCCACGGGCTTTTTGCTTTTCCAAAACGTCTCAATGAGGCGGATGGAGTTGGCATCGGTGGTTAAATCCCACAGCGGGCCGTGGCCGCCGGGAAAGAAAACGGCATCGAAATCGTCCGCATTTACTTCACTGAGCTTTTTTGTTTGCGCTAACAGGGCCTGCAGGTCCTTGTCGTCGTTGAAGCGCCGGGTGGCTTCAGTTTGCGCATCCGGCTCGGCGCTCTTGGGGTCAATGGGCGGCTGCCCGCCTTTGGGTGAGGCCAGGGTAATGTTTACGCCGGCATCTTTCAGGGTATAGTACGGTGCGGCAAATTCTTCAATCCAAAATCCTGTCTTCTTCCCGGTGTTTCCCAGCTCGCTGTGCGAGGTGAGGACCATGAGTACATTCATCATCGTTTCTCCTTTTGTTTTTGTTATCCGTAAATTTTTTACTGGCAGTTCCCGTTGATATCGCAAACCCCTTCGCCTTTCTCAATAATCAGGGCAGGCTTTTCTTCTTCCCATACCTTCTCCAACACTTGGGCAAACACGTCCGATGACTGGGCGCCGCTTACAGCGTACTTGTTGTTGAACACAAAGAAGGGCACACCCTGCACACCCACCTGGTAAGCCTGGACCTGGTCCTGACGCACTGCATCGGCATGCCGGTTTTCTTCCAATACCTTTCTTGCCTCGTCAGCGTCTAATCCCACCTCAGCCGCCAGTTGCACCAGCGTGCTATAATCCGCCACGTCCTTGCCTTCGGTATAATACGCTTTAAATAATCGTTCCTTCAACTCGTTCTGTAGGCCTTTTTCTTTGGCAAAATGCAGCAAGCGGTGGGCCGAAAGGGTATTGTTGAGAATGGCCCGGTCAAAATCGTAGTGCAGGCCTACTTCTTTGGCCATAGCGGTCATGCTATCGTTCATGCGCTTGCCGTCGGCGGTGGTGCCGCCTTTGCGTTTGCCCAGGTATTCGTGTACACTCAGGCCCTCGCTGTTGTCGAGTTCCGGGTCCAGTTGAAAGCTTTTCCATTCAATCTGCACCTTGTCTTTTGCGGCAAAGCCTTCGAGGGCTTTTTCGAGTCTGCGTTTGCCGATATAGCAAAACGGGCAGACCACATCGCTCCATATTTCTATTTTCATCTTATTTGTTTTTAAAAAGGCGAAGCAGCATTGATTGTCCGGTTGTGCCTTTTGTTTTTTCTGCTGTTCATTTCCGGCTGCTTCGCAGGTTATTTATTGATTTATGCAGACAGTGCGGGGTAGTCGATGTACCCTTGCGCACCGGTAGAATAAAATGTATTTCGGTCGGCTTCGGCCAGTGTTGCCCCGCTGCGGAAGCGCTCCACCAGGTCGGGATTGGAGATGAACGGTACCCCGAACGCAACCAGGTCGGCGTTGCCTTCTTCAATCACCCCATTCCCGGTTTCCTGTGTAAACCCTTTGTTGATGATGAGCGTACCGTTGTACAGCGGGCGGAAATGTTTGGCCACTTCGCTTACCGCACCGGGCACGTTATCCACTGGTGCAAAGGGTTCGGTCAGGTGGATATAGGCCAGGCCGTAATCATTCAACTTGCGAACGATGTATTCGAACGTAGGGATGGTTTCTTCGTCGATGGTCATTCCAAACAGATTGTGTGAGGAAGGGTTGAAACGAATACCCACGCGGCCCAGGTCGATCACTTCTTTCAGTTCGTCCAGCAGTTCGAACAGGATACGGGCCCGGTTCTCAATCGAACCGCCGTAGGCATCGCTGCGTTGGTTGGCGGCCTTCACAAAAAACTGGTGCAGCAGGTAGCCGTTGGCGCCGTGCAGTTCCACGCCGTCAAAGCCGGCTTCCAGAGCATTGGCTGCGGCCTTTTTAAAATCCTGAATGGTCTGACGGATGTCTTCCACCGTCATTTCCTGCGGCGTTACCGTATCCTCAAATCCGTTTTGCGTATAGGCTTGTTGCTGCGGGTTTATGGCGGATGGTGCCAGGGGCAATTCGCCGTTGAGCAGGTTGGGGTGCGACATGCGGCCCACGTGCCAAAGCTGCGCAAAAATTTTTCCACCCTTTTCGTGCACGGCATTTGTCACCAGCTTCCAGCCTTCCACCTGTGCGTCGGTGTAAATGGCGGGCACGTTCACAAAGCCAACGGCTTTCGGGCTGATATAGGTTCCTTCGGAAATAATCAGGCCGGCACTGGCCCGCTGGGCATAATATTCGGCGGTCATGGCCGTGGCCACGTTCCCTTCGTTGTTGGAGCGGCTGCGGGTCATGGGCGCCATCACCACACGGTTGTTCAGGGTCAGGGTTCCTAACTGGTACGGGGTCAATAAAGCTTGCTCTTTCGACATATTCACTTTCTTTTTTTCTTGATTATTGTTTGTTATTGGCTGTTTTAAAAAGATTGCGGACGGCTTCCACTGCCGGCTTGTTCCCACCGGAAATCTCCGGCAGTTTAGCGGCTCCGCCAGGCAATTGCAGGAAGACAATTTTGGAATGCGGCAGGTGTTGCGCTATCTCCGATGTTGTCTCCTCTTCGTTCTGCCCCAGGCAGACCACGATTTTAGTGGTGGCCACATCCTTTATTTTTTGTAGGGTATCGACCAGCGTGGGCTGCGCGTTTGCCAGTACAATGACATCGGCTTCCCAGCAGGCTTCACGACAACAGGGCTCGGTGTCTGTCTCGCACCGGGGTTGCTGGTGCTGCAATTGTTGCTGCAGGCTGGGCAGCTTTTCCGCCGCTTCATCCATCAGAAGCAGGCGATGCCCCGTTGGCAGCAGGCAGGCCAAAACCGCCTTTCCTTCTGCACTGGCAGCTCCAATCACGGCGATGGTTTGTTTTGCAGACATGCTGTTTTCCTTTTTTTACAGAGCAAAACTATCAACGCCACAACGGGTGGCGAATGAGAAAAGGCAAGAAATTGGCTTGACAAATGTCAAGTGATAAAACGCTAGTTTTTACGGGCCAGCTTGCGGCGAATACGGCTAAGCGTCTCCGGTGTAATGCCCAGGTAAGAGGCGATGAGGTTGAGCGGAATGCGTTGCACAAAGTCGGGGTAAGCCTGTTCAAATTGCCGGTACCGTTCTTCGGCGCCAAAAGCAATGGCGCTTTCCAGCCGCCGTTCCTTGGCAATGATGTTGTTTTGAAAAAGAATACGGAAGTAGCGTTCCATTTTTGGCAGCGCCGCCATCATGGCTTCGAAGTTCTCCTGCGAAAGCAACAGCAGTTCGCTGTCTTCCAGCGCATCGATATTAAAGCGGGAAGGCTCCCCGGTGAGAAAGCTGTAGATGTCCACAACCCACCAACCGGGAAGGGCAAACTGGAGCATGTGCTCGATGCCTTTGTCGTCGACGCTGTAAAGGCGCAAGAGTCCCGCTTCGGTAAACGCCAGGTTTTTACACACATCCCCTTCCTGCAGCAGGTACTGCCGCTTGCGGAGCTTTTTCGGCGTGAAGTAGGTTTTTAACTGTGCTGTTTCTTCGTTGGTCAGCGCAATTTTTTCGCCAATGTTTTGCAGCAAGGCTTCGAACATAGGCGGCAAATGTAGCGAAAGGCGGTTTGCACCGCATTTGCGTTGGAGACTTCTTCCCTGTCAAAGCCCGCACACCTGCGCACGTTGTTGCAGGCAGGTATCCGTTCTCACCAAAATACGGGATAGGTGCAAAGGACGAGGTTTAAATTGTAACCTTTGCAGCGTATCAAACCAGTGTTAGGCCATGATCGTAAGGGAGAAAGGGAATTGGTTTCGCATGCTGTTCATCTGGAGAGGATCTGTATTGGTAAAAATCTATCCACGGCTGCTGGTCCTGTTTCTGATGTCTTCGGTGGTGGTTTATTCCCACGGCAATTTCTTTTCTTATAAAATACCCCTCAACTCCGCGCCATTTACCCTTATGGGTCTGGCATTGGCCATTTTCCTGGGCTTTTACAACAACGCCAGTTACGACCGGTACTGGGAAGGGCGCAAATTGTGGGGCGCCTTGCTGAATGATACCCGATCGCTGGCCCGCCAGGCGCTCACCATGGGCAAGCCCCAACAAAATCCCGAAGAACATCGAAACTTTATTCACCTGCTCATAGCATTCACGCATTCCCTAAAGCATCAGTTGCGCCGTACGGATCCGCTGCCGGATCTGAAACGGCTTTTGCCTCCGTCGCAAGTGCAGACCCTGGAGCCGGCCATTTACAAGCCAATGACGATTTTACTGATGCTGGGAAACTGGGTCAATGAAAAAGTGCAGAAAGGCGAGATAGACACCATTACACAAGCAGCCTTTGACCGGAATTTCAACCAGCTATCTGATATTGTTGGCGGATGTGAGCGCATTGCATCAACGCCCATTCCGTTTACCTACAGTGTGCTGCTCCACCGCACCGTTTACCTGTACTGTTTTCTGCTGCCTTTCGGACTGGTGGACAGCATCGGCTGGATGACACCGGTGATCGTGGTTTTCATTGGATATACTTTTATGGCGCTGGACGCAGTCGTTGGCGAAATTGAAGAACCTTTTGGCAACCAGCCCAATGACCTTGCCCTGAACACCATGAGCCATATGATTGAAACGACGCTTCTGGAAATGGCTCAGGAACCGCTTCCTGAAAGTCTTCCGCGAAAGAACAAGCATATCGTGGATTAACGGACAGAAGCCCATCAGCCAAACAGGAGGGTATTGCCAAGAGCTCTTTCAATGACTGTTTGTTTCCAGATAATGGCGTGCCCGTGTTTGGCTGAGGAGGTACTCCCGGGGTCTCACCACAGGCAAAGGCACAAAGCCGGTGCGAAGTGCCCGGGTGGACCGCAATCGACAAAGCCCATTTTCACAGGTCCCGATCCGTTCATCAGGAAACGTCCGGCAACTGTAACGGTATAAACCATCGTTACAATTTCATCGCTTCTTCCATTGAATCTTTCAGTGCCCCGGATGCTTCATCGAACAAATCATCCTTTGCTTTTTTCGATGCCTTGGGATCATTCGACTTTTTCACCGTTGTCCGGATGGGATCGAGCGCCTCAAACAACGGGGCTACCTGCTGCTCATATCGCTGATCGGCTTCCATTTCTTTCAGCAGGTCTTCGTAGGCATCCAGAATGCTGTACATCTCCTTAACATTGTCGGCTGTGTGCCGACGGGGAATACGGTTGAATAAATCCTTTAAGTTTTCGTGAATCTCGTTCATATGGTAGTATTCAGGTAGTGTAAAAGTACCGAGAAGGAAGATTGATAATTAAAAGGCAACCTGAGCATATATTTTCTATCCACCTGGGTACTCGCCACAAAGCAGCATCGCAAATGGAAGCAGGATGCCTAACCAGCCAACTGTTTTCCGCAAGGTCTGGAAGTAAATAACCCAGTATATTATCGAGTAACGGAATTACTCCCCTCTCCCCTATTCATGCACATCAATGGCAGAATCAAGAAAGCACACCTACGACTCATCGTAGGTTCAAGCGCAATATTCTGTCTCACAGCATTTGTGCGAAAACTCGGTACTATGCTTATCGCCCGGGAGAACGCAGGTCATGGCAAGTGCAATTTCAACGTCCTCCAATATGTGATCACGGGTATGGCGGGCATGGACATTGGACAAGTCAGCGATCCAAAAATCAGCCACGAAAACGCCCTACGACAGCAAGGCTGATGTCGAAACCCTTTCCGTCCTGATGCCTTTTTTGCTTTGATAAAATGAAAGAATTGGCGCAAAACATTTTTTCAAGTCGTACATTGTTGCATGCCTGATACCTTAACCATTCCGTTCCATGAAATGATCGATGTGTTTCGCTCCATCCTGTTGCAAAATGGCTTCAGCGATGAACGGGCGAACACCTGTGCCGAAGTCTTTGCTACCAACAGTCTGGAGGGTGTGTATTCGCATGGGGTAAACCGCTTTGCCCTCTTTGTTCAGATGGTTCGCGAAGGACACGTGGTGCCTGATGCAACGCCGGTTCTGCGCCATGCAACACCGTCCCTGGAGCAGTGGGACGGCGCACTCGGTCCCGGTGTGCTCAATGCCACCATCGCTACAAACCGGGCCGTGCAACTTGCCAAACAAAATGGACTGGGCTGTGTGGCGCTTGCCAACACCAATCACTGGATGCGGGGCGGCTACTATGGCTGGCAGGCTGCCAAAGCCGGTTGTGTGTTTATCGGCTGGTCCAACACCATCGCCAACATGCCGGCCTATGGCGCAAGCGATGTGCGGCTGGGCAACAATCCGCTGGTGATAGCAGTTCCGTTTCAACAGGAAGCGATTGTACTGGATATGGCGCTCTCGCAGTTCTCGTACGGTGCCATGCAGATGGCCGAGATGCGGGGCGAAAGCCTGCCGGTGTTTGGCGGATACGATGAAAACGGTAAATTGACAAAAGACCCGGCGGCGATCATCAAGTCCGGCCGTACCCTTTCCATTGGTTATTGGAAAGGTGCAGGGCTTTCACTTTTACTCGACATTGTGGTTGCGGTGTTATCAGGCGGCCTGGCGGTTCATCAAATTAGCCAACAGAAAGCAGAGAAAGGCTTGTCGCAGGTGTTTGTGGCCATTGCGCTGGAGCGTTTGCAAAACTATCCGGGCATCGGGGCCTGCATTCAAAACATCATCAGCGATTACAAGCAGTCTGCCGCAACAGGGGAAGTTTTGTATCCCGGCGAACGGGTAATGCGTAAACGGGAACAAAACCGGCAGGCCGGCATCCCGGTGGTGCAGAAAGTCTGGGACGAGATTCTTTCCCTTCAAACCATAACCAAATCTGTCATTGACCAATAGACCAACATACGTATGAACAATCATCTTCTTCACCGCCGCACCCTCTTGAAAGGCGCTACGGCAACGGCTGCACTGGCGGCCCTGCAAGCCTCCGGTATGGGTTTTCTTGCAACAGCATCAACGCCATACCGCGTTGGCCTGATCGGCACGGGATGGTATGGAAAGAGCGACCTGTTCCGGCTGATACAGGTAGCGCCGGTAAATGTGGTAGCGCTTTGCGATGTAGACAAAAACCAATTATCGGAAGCGGCTGTTATGGTGGGGCAGCGGCTTAAATCCGGCAGGCCGCCCAGGCTCTATTCGGACTACCGCAAAATGCTTGCGGAAAACGAGTTGGACCTTGTACTCATTGGCACACCCGACCATTGGCATGCGCTAACAGCCATTGAGGCCATGAAAGCCGGCGCCCATGTGTATGTGCAAAAGCCCATCAGCGTGGATGTGATGGAAGGCGAAGCAATGGTGGCCGCCGCACGCAAATACAACCGCGTAGTGCAGGTGGGCACACAGCGCCGCAGCACGCCGCACCTGGTGGACGCCAAAAAGAACATTGTGGATGCCGGCTTGCTGGGCAAGGTTTCGCATGTGGAGATGTGCTGCTATTATCACATGCGCAACAACAGCAATCCGCCGCTTCAGCCCGTGCCTGCTTTTCTTGATTACGACATGTGGACAGGGCCTGCGCCTTTGCGTCCCTACGATGGCCTGCCGCACGTGGGATGGTGGCGGACTTTTATGGAATACAGCAATGGTATTGTGGGTGATATGTGCATTCACATGTTTGATGCCGTACGCTGGATGCTGAATCTTGGCTGGCCGAAACGGGTGAGCTCTACCGGCGGCATCTATGTGCAAAAAGAAGGCAAGTCGAACATCTCCGATACGCAGTCAGCCATGTTTGAATATGATGACCTGAATTGCATTTGGCAGCACCGCACCTGGGGCCGGGCATCTGATCCTGATTATCCCTGGGCTTTCTTTATTTACGGTGAGAAGGGCACGCTCAAAGCCGATGTGTACAAGTATGATTTTATCCCGGAGGGAGATGGAAAAAAGCTGCACCAGGATGTGGTTTATGAAAAACAAAAATTTCCCGAAGATGTAAAGGAGCCTCGCATTGAATTGCACACCGCGCCGGCAACCCGTTTGCACATGCTGAATTTCCTGAACGCCATCGAAACGAAAGTCCGGCCCGTAGCCGACATTGAGCAGGGGCATATCTCAACGGCGAGTTGTATTTTGGCAAACCTTTCCATGAAGCTGGGTCGTCCGTTGCAGTACGACCCGCAGAAACGGGAGGTGGTTGGCGATGCCGAAGCAACCCGCCTGCTGCAACGTCCTTATCGCGGACAGTGGAAGCATCCCAATCTGGATACCATTTAAAGGTCATACTCGGGAGAGAACCGCCTCTTGCCGGGATCACATATTCACCGTGCAAAACGAGTTGACATCAGACACAAATCACCTAAATATCAAAACCCAAAATGACATTGATCAAAATTACCGGGAGAAGAATAACAGACTACTGTACGAGCCTATGGACATTCCTTATAGGCATTGTCCTTGTAACCAGCTGCAACAATTCAAAAGAGGAAAAAAGCGCAAGCGTATCATCAACAAACAGCGCGACTGCGGAGATAGCCTTACCGACGAGCTTTGCTGCTACCATCGTTGCAGATTCACTTGGGGCAATCCGTCATCTTGCCGTAAATAAAAATGGCAATATTTATGTGAAGCTCGGTGCCTTAAAAGATGGCAAGGGCATCTACTATTTAACTGATACAGACCACAATGGAACCTTTGACAAACGTACCGGGTTTGGCAACTACCCGGGAACTGGCATCCGCATTAAGGGCAATGCGTTGTATGCTTCCTCTAACAGTGGTGTTTATAAGTATCAACTGAATGAGGCTGGCGAAATAACGGATACCGGCCGTGTAGAAATAATTGTGCAGGGACTTGTCGACAGGGGCCGGGACAATGCAAAAGCGCTAGCCCTTGATGAAAATGACAATTTATTTGTCGCTGTTGGCTCCTACGACGAGACTTGTATGGATGCATCGGGACATGGTATTGCGAATTGCCCGTTGCTCGACTCAGTGGGCGGAATCTGGCAATTCCATACGAACAAGCAAAACCAACGCTATTCGGATGCAGTTCATTATGCAAGGGGATTGAAAAATGTGGTAGGGCTGGACTGGAATGAAGCCACCCACTCGCTATTTGCAACGCAGCACGGCCGTGGTAGTCTGAACGCCAAATTTCCGAAGCTATTCACAGCCGAACAGGACAAAGCCTTACCGGCAGAAACGATGTACGAACTACATAAAGGGGATGATGCCGGATGGCCTTATGTCTACTACGATCCTTTCCAGCACAAGAAAATCGTGGCGCCCGAATATGGTGGTGATGGAAAAAGATCAGTTGAGGACAAATACATTGATCCTGTTTCTGCCTTTCCGGCCCACCTGGCACCTAACGATTTACTATTTTATACGGGAACGAAGTTCCCGGCCAGATATAAAAATGGAGCCTTTATTGTTTTCCATGGCCAGTCCCAGCCTTTGAAGAAAGGGTACCTGGTCGCCTTTGTGCCTTTCAAAGATGGCAAGCCCTCAGGGGAATGGGAGGTCTTTGCGGATAATTTTACGGGAGTCGATTTAAGCAGTCCAAAAAGCGCATTTCAGCACCGTCCCATGGGTATTGCCCAAGGCCCTGATGGCGCTTTGTATGTAGCTGATGACCTGAAAGGAACTATTTTCAAGATTACTTATCAGGGTAATAAGAAATAAAACATTTCCTGGGTGTTTTAATCAGTAGCACGGGCTAGCTGTTGAATGCCTTACCACCTGTTTGTTCATAACAAGTTTTTGGCAGTCGAGAACGAAATTCCACTTTTTATGTCCTCCTGCGGAACAGCATTGGCCAAATCGAGCGAAGTTACCTTTCGGTGTTTCGTAGGAGGACGTTTATTATTCTAAATGGAGATGCAAGAACACTAATGGCGGCACGCTGCAACTAGCCCCTCTACAGATAAGGGTTTCAACGGAAATAAAAAGCAACGACTCTTTCAAAATTTCGAGTTGCCCGTTCAGCTATCCTGCCATTAAATCCTATTTGAACCATTAGGAACAACCCTTCGACTTATCGAAGGCCCAAGCGCTCGATTCTGCCATTGATTCAAGCAGCCTTAAGAGTTCGGATAAAGTGGTAAATGCCGGTACTCAATACCTTGCCCGGTTATACCAAAAGTATAGCCCTTTTATTTTTATCCTTTTAGCCTTAGTCAACCCTTTGCCGCTCCCCGTGTTGCATTCACTTCTTCCTACAAGCGTTCTCACCACAGCTTTTGATGGTGAATGAACCGACGCTTACGCACCACGTTCTATTCGCTATTTACAGGGCTGTTCATTAGACTGTTTGTTTTTATTTTTTCTTTTCCAGTGTTTTGATCCATTCGGCTATTTTGGTCAATTCCGCTTTGGGCACATGGGCCATGGACGGCATGCGTGTCGCATAGCCAGTCCAGTGTGCGGGATCAGGTGTTTGAATCAGTTGTACGATCTGCGCCACCGAATATTTCTTTGTAGCGATTTCCGTATACGAAGGCCCGATCAGTTTTGCGGTTGGGTTATGACAACTGAGACAGGTATTCTTTTGTAAAAGCGGACGCACAGTTTCGAAACCGGGTTTCTTTAGCGCAGATGTCTTTGTCGCTTTTTTTGGATCATTGAGCTTGCCAGTGTTTTTTGCAGTTGCATAAGTGCTTACTGCTTTCGTTTCACCCGAATTTTCAGGACTTGTCGCAGCAAACGTTGCAGTGGAAGCAGCACTGTTTTCGAGTTCCGTCAGCGTCCATGGTGCGGTTCGCGATGCATATTGTGCCCGGATGGCCGCTACCTGCGCCGGTAAGATGTATGCCGATACGGTATCGGTTGGCCGGCGGAAGCGGCGGGTAACCGTTCCCAGCTCATAGCGCACATAGTTGGCAACGGAAGCTACCCACTCGTCGGAGTTGGCGCCAAGCGATGGCATCACCGAAGGATATTCTTTACCATCGATCGAACCAGACAAGCCGTGAAGCAGGATCTTCACCATCACCGATTTGTCTGCATCTATGCGCTTTGAACCGACCAACGGCGGAGCCGCGAGTGAATTGCTTCCGGCTACTGCCAGCCCTTTTCCACCAGGGCCATGACAGGTCACGCAAAGCGAGGTAAAGATGTTTGCACCAGCCAGGATCAGTTTTCGTTCTTCAACAGGAACATTGGCCAGCCTTGCACCATAGGTTCTGATGTCGGTATTCCGGTCCATGGCTTTTTGCGCCGCCGCAAACATGGCGTTGGACTCATTAGCGGTGAGCATTTCCTGCGGCAGCGATCCGGCTTTTGCTGGTCTGAGGCTGTAAAGCGAATAGAAAAGCTGCAGGCGGACATCATACGATGGATCGGCCTTCAGTTCGGCCACACGGGCAATCACGTCGGCATCCTCTCTTTTCAGATAAGGTTCGCTGATGACGATAGCGGCCTTTCTGATCTGCGGGTACGGATCTTTTAAGGCCGCATACAAAAGTTCTTTGTCCACGGCTTCCAGACCGTCGAGCGTCCATAAGGCATGTAGCCGGGCCAGGTGTGAAGGCTTGGCAGCCAGCGTAGCCTGTTCGCCGTGAAAGATTTGTTTCAATACAGGCACAACCGATTTGTCGTTCAGCAAAATGATTTGCTTTTGTGCATTGTCACGCCACCAACCGTTTTGGTGGTCGAGGTAGGTCACTAGTTTGCTCGAGGGTTCATCCAACATCTTCGGCTTTTCGCCCTGCTTATAGCCATCATAAACGAGGCGGTAAATCCGTCCGTGCCCGGTATTTTTCGCCATGCCCATGGCATCAATTTTTCCCCGCAGAAAAGAGCCGGGCTTTGTCCAGTTGCCCTGTTGAATAATGCCGCGGTGCATGTCAACGATATAGAGGTTTCCATCCGGACCGGTGTAAGAATTCACCGGCCGGAAGTTCATATCGGTAGAGGCGATAAATTCCTGTTTGTAGTAGGCATTTTGCACAATGATCTTTCCTTTCAGGTCGATTACTTTTGCGCGGCGAATAATACGGGCCACCGGCTCGCAAACGATGTAGTCACCATTCATGTCAGACGGCAAGGCATTGCCCCGGTAAATCGATTGGCCGCAGGCACCGGTAAAATGGTTCAGGGTGCTGTCGGCCCGCAGACGCATCAATCCGCCCTGCACATCTGGGGTAGAAATGATGGGCCACACTTCCTGGAATTCATTGTTTACCTGGTCGGGCATGTCCAGTGCACCATACACCGGATTCATTTGTACCCGGACCAGGGGGCTTTCACCGCCGGCACTGGAAAGAAAAATGCGGCCGTAATTGTCGTGGGTCACCCCCCACTGGCCACCTGAACCGGAATAGCAGGAGTCAGTTTGCAACCGGCCACCCTTGTACCGGAAGCGAACGGGATCGTAGGTGATGTAGATATTGTTGTCGACATTCCAGTCAAGGCCACTGCGCTGGTGTTCCATGTTGGCATCGAGCATGCGGTACTCCTTGTTCTCATACACCGTCCGTTTCTGGTCGGCCTTGCCGTCGCCATTGGTGTCCTTGTAGGCATTGATGGTGATGGTATTGGTTTCGTTCACCAACAGCTCATGGTCCACGCACAAAATGGCCCTTGGCAGTAGCAGGCTGTCGACGAACACACTGCTCTTGTCCATCTTCCCATCATTGTCGGTATCCTCGAGCAGCGAGATGCGGCTGAACGGACGCTGCTCATTGGTGGCATCGGCATCCAGCATGTAGGTGAGCATTTCGGCCACATACATTTTTGCATTCCCATCCCAGGCAATGGCCACCGGTTCTTTGATCATTGGCTCGCTGGCGACCAGCTCCAGGTGATAACCCGGCGGAAGGTTGAAAGATTTGAGGCTTTGCTCCGGACTGAGGTATTCAACCGATGGGGTGGAGTCAAAGATTCGTGTTGGATATGGGGTGCCCACATTGTTGCGAACGGTATGTTTTGATTCAGTGCAATTGTAAATAGTGGCGCACAAAAGGCACAGGCCTACAATGAAAAAGGTTTTCTTCATGAACTGCTGAAATGAATAAATTAACGATTAAAAGCGATGCTGCGTGACTTCACTTGTGGATTGGCACCCATCACATAATGGATACCGCCCAATACATGTTGTACATAAAGCGGGTCTTCCCAGGATTTGTTGTCATGGCCCAATGCGGTGTAAAAGCCCCGGCCACCGTCGTATTCATGGTACCAGGCCATGGGATGATCATCGCCGTTGCCGCCACCCGTGTAAGTATTTTCGTCAATTGTGATCAACACATGTAAGTCTGTTCCGATCCACTTGAAGTTGTACAATTCATCAAATCGCTTCCACACCGTTGGTAAATGAGCTGTGGCGATGTTCGTACTGTCGACAATGTTGAACACCGCCTCCTGCTGCCGGGGATGGCTTTTAAAATAGGCGCCATTCAGCCCGCCAAACCAGGGCCAGTCGTATTCCGTATCGGCAGCCGAGTGCAGTCCCACATAGCCACCACCGTTGTGGATGAACTGTTCAAATGCCTTTTGCTGCTCATCGTTCAACACATTGCCCGTTGTACATAAAAAAACTACAGCAGCGTACTGCTTTAAGTTTTCAGGCGTAAACACAGCTGCGCTTTCGGTGGTATCCACTCCAAATTTGTGCTGCCTGCCCAGTGCAAGAAGGCCTGCCTTCCCCGCCTGGATGGCTGCGGTATGGCGAAAGCCCGCCGTCTTACTGAAGACCAGGATTTTTTTCTGCTTCGGTATGGCGTAACTGCTAAACAAAAGAGAAAAGCTGAGCAAGAGGACACCGGTCAGCTGCAAGCGTAATCGATTCATTTTTTGCTTTGGTTTAGTGAGGGCATTATCAAATTAAAAACTCATTGTGCGATAAACGTGAAAACACGACCTCGCTGTGTGGGAATATCATAAACAATCGTTTCGCTTGTTGGCGGAGGAGAAATGATCGCTTTTTCTGAAATGATCGCTTCCGGGATTTTTTCCACCTGATAAAATTCATTGCGGTTTTCCCCATCGGCCTTTTTCAATGCAACGCCGCTGCTCATCTTCATCGCGTTGGGCACACGCAGACGCAGGTTGCCGCCTAGAGCTGAACGGATCACCGCCTTTGTTACCTTCCCATGTTTCCACTGCATATTTACCAGCTCAAAGCCGCCCCTGGCACGCAAGCCGCTCACACTTCCGCCGCCCTGCCATACATCGGGAATGGCAGGCAGCAGGTGTAGGTCACCATCGGCACTTTGCATCAACATTTCGGTGATACCGGATGTGCAGCCAAAATTGCCATCGATCTGAAATGGCGGGTGTGCATCAAAAAGATTGTTGTAGGTGCCGCCGCCTTCTCCACGCCTTCCCAATTGAACCGGTGAAAGCTGGTTTTGTATAAGGGTGTACGCATGGTTGCCATCGAGCATTCTCGCCCACCAGTTCACCTTCCAACCCATGCTCCAGCCTGTGGATACATCACCCCGTTGAATGAGCGTATTTTTTGCGGCACTGTATAATTGCGGCGTACGATACGGTGAAATTTGGTTGGAAGGAAAGAGGCCATACAAATGCGAAATGTGTCGATGATTGTCTTTCGGATCATCAATATCGTCCAGCCATTCCTGTAATTGGCCATATTGACCGATGTGCATCGGTGCAAGGCGGTTTCGGAGTTGCTTCAAGCTGTCCACAAAGGCTGCATCTTTCTTCAAAATTTCTGCGGCACGAATAGCGGTACTGAACACATCAAAAACAATCTGGTTGGACATCGTTACACCGGCATCTAGTGAAGAACCCTGGTGTGCCTGCGGTGCGTTCTCCGGCGACTCGTCGGGACAAATCACCAGCCAATGGTACTTTGGATGCTCGACAAGAAAATCGACGTAAAACAAAGCCGCCCCTTTTAATACCGGGTACACCGAAACCAGGAACGCTTTGTCACCGCCGTACAGATAATGTTCCCACAGGTGCTGACTGGTCCAGCCGCCACCGTTGTTCCAGGTACCCCAGAAAGCACCATCCACCGCACCGGTAGCACGCCAGATGTCCGTATTGTGATGCGCCATCCAGCCTCTCGCTCCGTACATCACTTTTGCCGTCTCCTGCCCTGCTTCTGCCATATCTCTTACCATGTGAAAAAATGGTTCGTGCAGTTCCGCAAGGGCCGTTTTTTCGGCCGGCCAGTAATTCATTTCCGCATTGATGTTAATGGTGTATTTGCTGTCCCATGGCGGATTGATCCCGCCGTTCCAGATGCCTTGCAAGTTGGCTGCCTGTCCGCCGGGTTGCGAGGAAGAAATCAGCAGGTAACGGCCGAACTGGTAGTACAGGGTGACAAACGAAGGATCGTTGGTGGTTTTGAAATTCTTTAGCCGTTCATCGGTTGGGAGATTGGCTGCATCGGCGCCACCCAAATCCAGTTTTACCCGGTTGAAATATTTTTGATAAGCTGCCACATGATCTGACAGGATGGTAGCAAAAGATTTTGGGTAGGCTTTGTTCAAATAATCAGCGGCTCTTTTATTTTCATCACCACTAACATCACGGTAATTATTGAAATTGCTCGCAATTGAAATATAGATGGTTGCCGCGTTGGCATCTTTTACCATGAGAGACGTATCACTTGCGTTCAACGTTCCGCCCTCCAGCTTCATGCGTACAATACCCTTATACTTCACCATTCCTTTCACCTTCTCGTGGTCAGAGGTGATTCCGAAAATGGCGAGCTCTTTGGCAGGCGTCGTTTTGATGGTGGCTCTTTTTTGCGGTGTGGTAAAAAAAGCAGTGAACGAAAGGCTGCCCGGTTTACTGGTGGTGAGCCGCACCACAACGACACGGTCGGGAAAAGAAGCCAGTGCTTCACGGGTATAGGTAACGCCATTTACAGTATAGGACGTTTTTGTGACCGCTCTTTCGAGATCGAGTTCGCGATAGTAATTCGAATAATTTTCATAACCGGGAAAAGAAAGCTGCAAACTGCCCACCGGCTCAAATTTTTGACCCTGTGATGTTTTGGAAATAATTACCCGGTTAGCTATTCGCTCGGCTTCTTTTTGCCTGCCTTCAAATATCAGTTGCCGGATGATGGCGAGGGAGTCGAAGGCCAACGGATTGTCATTACGGTTTGGACTTCCACTCCACACCGTATGCTCGTTTAGTTGGATTGTTTCTCTTTCCACATTCCCGTAAACCATAGCACCCAAACGGCCGTTTCCAATCGGCAATGCATTTTCCCAAGTGGTGCCTGACGGCTGATTGTACCAAAGTTTAAGGCTAGGCTTTGGCTGCGAAAAACCAAGTACCGAAACAAAAAGCGAACAGATGAAGAGTACTTTTTTCATTGTGCGGGTTGTGTGTCTTTGATTCGACAGTGACCGGTTCAAATTAGGAACAATCAGTTATACATTTTCCAATTTAATTCATGAAGGAAGCTTTATGATCCTGCTTTGCCAGGTACACGCAATACCGCATTGAAAGCGGGTTTTGGATTTCGTTGCCGGTCCCATAGCAAAGGATAATTCGTCCGGTTGGGTATCGGATAATCATTCTTCCAGTTCATCCCGTCTTGTATGCCCCACAGCGTTACCCGTGCAATCTTATCACGCCGTTTGTAGAAAATCGAAAACAATTCGGCATACCTGTTTGCCAGCACGGTTTGCATACTGTCGGGTAAACCTTTTTGATAAGGGTCTAAATAGGTTTTGAATTCTTCCAACTGGAATTGTTTATCAGTCATGCCCTGCCCAACAATTTGCCCTTCTTTAGTCAACGGAAGCACATCGACATCCAGTTCGGTGATCATGACATTTACGCCACAGGCAGCGTAGGCATCTATGGCCTCTTCAATGTATTTTGTTTTGGGATAATCCAATCCCCAGTGTCCTTGCATGCCCACGCCATCAATGCGAACACCTTCTTTTTGCAGCATTTTGATCATGCGTACAATGCCATCCCGTTTGGAAGGACGCCAGGCATTAAAATCATTGTAGTATAATTCGGTATTGGGTGCATATTGTGCGGTAAACTTAAACGCATACTTCACCAGGGTATCGCCATTGCCTACAGCATTTACCCAGCTGGTAGAACGATAGTT
Source organism: Flavisolibacter nicotianae (assembly GCF_003628535.1). Lineage (GTDB taxonomy): Bacteria > Bacteroidota > Bacteroidia > Chitinophagales > Chitinophagaceae > Flavisolibacter > Flavisolibacter nicotianae. The sequence goes on along the minus strand of NZ_RBCI01000016.1, from coordinate 34,354 downwards.
ACCGTCTTCACCCATCACCTCGTTCACCACGTCCCATGCATGGATGCGGCCCGCATACCGGCCGGCAACCGCCTGTATGTGGCTTCGCAGCCGCTCAATCTGTTCTTCTTTGGTATTAGGTTTTCCTTCCACATTGGTAAAAAACCAAGTCGGCACCTGATTATGCCAAACCAGGTTATGGCCAACGATGAACATTTTGTTTTTCTCACCAAAAGCAACAAATTCATCTGCCGGGCCCCAATTGTAAATACCGGGTTGCGGATTGATCAAACCTGCCTTCATTACGTTTTCAACAGTGATGGAGTTAAACTGTTTGATAACGATCTCCTGCGAGGCTTTGTCCCGTCCGGATGTAATAGCAGGATTAACTGCGACACCCATCAGAAAAGCGTCTTTATATACATCCTTTAAAACGCCTTCCAATTGAGAGGTTTTACTTGCTGTTTGTGAATAACTGTAATTACCGAGCATTATTGCTGTAGCAAGTATGGCTAATTTCTGGTACTTCATGAGAATGGTTCGTTTTCTGGAAAATCACTTGATCACTTCATGCATCAGTGAGATTGCTTAAAGAGTACTTGTGCAAAGTTGTAAAGATTGTTACGCCATACGGGCCAGCTATGACCGCCGGGATATTCGCTGTAAGTGTACTTGATGCCCATGTCATCAAATTTCTGCAGCATGATTTTACAGTTATTGTAGGCAATATCCTCTTTGCCGCCCATAGCAATCCAAAAGGATTTTAAATTGCTGTTGATGGCGGACGCATTGTTCTTCATAAACTCATATTGCGGATTGGAAAGCGCCGGTTGATTGGCAAACCACCCGGAACTGAACACACCGAGATAGGAAAACAAAGTGGTGTTCTTGATTCCCGCGTACAGGGTTTGCAAACCTCCCATTGACAAACCGGCCAAAGCCCGGTTCTTCGCATCGGTTTCTGCACGAAAGTTTTTCTCTACAAAAGGCATCACGCTATTCTTCAATTCATTCTCAAACATGCGCAAGGCCGGTTCGCCAAAACCAGCTAAGCCGCCACCGCCCAGGTTTCCATCCATCATAACCACCAGCATTGGCTTTGCTTTGCCGTTTGCAATCAGGTTATCCAAAATCAAATCCGTTCTTCCCTGTTCAGCCCAGCCCCTTTCATCTTCGCCGCCGCCGTGAAGAATGTACAGCACCGGGTATTTCTCGCTCCCATTCACATCATAGCCCGGTGGTGTGTAAATGAAGAAACGCCGCCAGGAATTCGTAACCCATGAGTAATACCGTTTAATGCGCACATCGCCATGAGGAACATCCTTCACAGCATAGTAGCTGCCGCCGGCAAAGGGTATTTCAATGCCACTGGCCATCCGGCTCATGCCATAAAACGACTCACTGGCAGGATCGGCAACGGGAACACCATCTATCAGCAAAGAATAGTAATGAAATCCTTCGCTCACAGAATCGGTTGTTGCTACCCAATAACCACCGGTATCTTTTACCATGTCGTATTTCTTTGCCAGATCAATTTGCATTCGTTGCGCATCGGGTGCTTTGATGCGGAATACCACGCGGTTGTCTGGCAAAATTTGCGGGTATTTTGCAGAACGCACATTGGTGGAGGCCGGCGTACCCAAAACGGTGTATTTGGAAAAAGTCGAAACATCGACCGGTTTGAACAAAAACTGCGAGAACATGTACAGGCCGTTCTTCCAGACCTTGAAATCATGCACGCCAGGCTCGATATAATAAATGTGGGGAACACCTTTTTCAACGAGGTAATCGTGAGTGCGTTTGCTGAACGAGATCAGTCCATCCGCATCGCCGCAAGAGATCCAAAGCAGCTTCAGTTTCGCTTTTGCCGCAGCCGGATCGGGCACTAATTCTTCCGGCTTTTTGGTGTTAGGCGCAGAAGAAATACCGCCTACCCAGGCAAACTTGTCCAGGTTGCCCAAACCGAAATTTAATGACTGACCGCCACCCATCGAAAGGCCTGCAATGGCCCGGTGCTCACGGGTTCTCAACGCAGGAAAGTTCTTTTCGATGTAAGGAATTAAGTCATTGAGCAAGTCTTTTTCAAACGTGGCAAAGGCCTGCACTTTGTCGGGTGCCATAATGTTGCCGGTAGCACGGTCATCTTTCATGGCACGGCCATTGGGCAACACCGCGATCATGGGTTCCACTTTTCCTTCGGCATAAAGATTATCCAAAATCACTTCAGGATGACCGCCGTTGAACCATTCTTTTTCATCGCCGCCGATGCCATGCAACAGGTACAGCACCGGGTATTTTTTCTTTTTGGAATAACCCGGCGGTGTGTATATCAAAGCTCTTCTTGTTGCCCCCACAGTTTTTGATTCGTAGCTGATGGTGTCGATTTTTCCATGCGGAATGTCCGCTTTTGCCACATCAAAACCCCTCGGCGCTTCTTTTACCGTCGGTTGCGATCGAACAGCTAAACTGTATAGCATCGCGATGAAAAATGGAAGAACAAATTGCTTCATATTGGTTGCTTTCTATTTCTTACAAATTATTTCTTTTTGAGCCGGTGCGTTTGCCATATCCTGTATTGGCTTTGCCGCTTCTTTATTGAATCCATTTATTCTTTTTCATCCACAGGAACAAGGGCCCAGTCCAATCCGGCTGGCGGAAAATGAAACCGTGTCCGCCTTTGGGATAAATATGCATTTCCACATCAACATTGTGATGCCGCAAGCTTTCGAAATAAACAATGCTGTTATCCACGTCAACGGTTTTATCATCGGCAGCATGCGTGATGTAGGCCGGCGGCGTATTGGTGGTCACTTGCAATTCATTGGAGTAGTCATCGATCAATTCTTTCGATGGCGTTTTTCCCAGCAAACTGCGCCGGGAGTCCCGATGCGTTAAGCTGTCCTGCATGCTGATAACAGGATAAACCACAATCTGGAAATCGGGACGAAGATTGGTATTATTTGCATTTTCAATCACCGGCTTTTGAAAATGCGTAGCGACCGTTGAGGCCAAATGCCCGCCGGCAGAAAATCCAATGACACCGACCTTGTTTGCATCCACACCCCACCTGGCTGCGTTTTCGCGAACGAATTTGATGGCCTGCTGCGCATCCTGCAAGGGACCAATGGTTTTGTCCTGCATAATCGAGTCGTCCGGCAACCGGTATTTCAGCACAAAGGCTGCGATGCCAGTCTTCGCAAATTGTTTGGCGTTGGTGACGCCTTCGCCCTGGTAAACCACCACGCCATAACCGCCACCAGGAATGATGATAACGGCCGTTCCTGTTGCTTTTTCTTTTTCAGGAAGATAAATTTCCAGCGTTGGTTTTGACACACCACGGAACATGCCGGATGTAAAGGTTTCTTTCTTCTCTGTTTTTTTATTGTTGGGAACTGCACCAGGATATAAGTCAACGACCTCCTGCGCACTGACAATTGAAGACAAGAACAGGCAAACTATAAAACATAATTTGCCTGCATTCTTTGCTGATACTTGAAAATGGAACATTTCAGTTATGACACGTTGGTGATTCGATTAAAATAAAGAACAGCCACCATTTGCCGGCAATTTACCCGGTGCAAGGGCTGTATTTTTAACAATAGCAGCACCGGGGTGCTGCTATTAAACTTACTGCATCTGTACTATTTAAAAAGCAAGGGTGCCATTTGATAAAGGCTGCGGCGCCAGGTCAGGAATTCGTGTGCTGTACCCGGAGAAACATACGTAGTAACATTATAGCCGGCTGCTTTTAAATCCGCTTCCACTTTTGGAAGACCATTGGCGCCGTTTGTTTCTTTGCTACCGTAACTGATAAACAATAGTTTGGGTTTGTCTTTCCCTTGTAATTCGGTTGGGTTGTAGTTACCGCCACTTAATAAGCCCCAGTAACCAAATACATCCGGTTTAGCCAATGTGATCGTATGCGTTTCAAATCCACCCATTGAAAGTCCAGCCATTGCACGATGATCTCTGTTCGCTATCGTGCGGAAGTGAGAATCAACATAAGGGATTAACTCATCAATCAAAACAGTTTGAAAGGCGCCAACACCAGTCGGTTCACCTGCAGTGATGCCAGACGATACTACGCCAGCTGCACCCATTCCACCGCCCGCAGGACGTGCAGGAGGAGCGCCTGCACCACCGGCTACCGCAGGCGTTGCACCGGCTGCAGGAGCTGCAGGACGAGGGCCCCCGGGCCTGCCACCAGTATTCGTCATGCCATAGGTCATCACCACAATAAATGGTTTTATTCTGCCTTCTGCAATCATGTTGTCCATGATCAGCCCAGTCTTGCCCTGAATAACCCATGAAGTTTCGTTTTCACCCCAACCATGTTGCAGGTATAACACAGGATATTTTGTGCTGCCTTTTTCGTATCCAGGCGGCGTGTACACATTGGCAACCCGTGCTGTGTTGGTGCTTTTTGAAGGAAATAAGATTTGCTGTACATGGCCGTGCGGAACATCTTTCAGCGCATAAAAGTCCTGGTCTTTCGCAGGAATCTCAATGCCGCTTTCCCAACGTTGGGAGCCATAGAAATTCCCTGTTCCCGGATCATTAAAAACGCCACCATCAACGATCAGGTGATAGTAGTGAAAACCTTCATCCATCGGGCCTGCAGTGGTGCCTGTAAAATAACCGTCATCACCTTTTGTCAGTCTTGTTCCGCCTTGTCCGCCCAGACCCAGTGTTACTCTAACGCTGTCTGCCTTGGGAGCGAAGATGCGAAACCGTACATATCCCTGGGAATTAACCTGTGGATAGTCCTGGAAAGGCTGGTTAAAAGCAGACGGCTTAAAGTCCTCCAGTGGGGCTGCTTGCATTGATGCCTGGGTCTGTCCATAACAGACGGCACTGAGCAGTGTTGTCGCTATACCAATAGCTGAAGATTTGAGGTTCATTTGACCATGGTTTTAAATTGAAGACTAGATGTGATTGCTTGTTAACGTTGCGATCCCTGGATAGCGCAGTGACTTGCCGACATAGCAGTAACGAACGTTCAGGCTGGCAACCCTTTGCTTACCCCTCCTTTTAAGTCCCGAACCGAAACCGTCTTTAACCAACTCCTGCCGCTCACGTATTTGCAAGCCTAAATTTCCTGAAAAAACTTCTGCATCAATAGCACATTTGATGATCATTATGCATCAAATGTTCAGCTTTTGCAGGCGCATCTACCAAACAGCCATGATTCGGTTGTGCCAATGACTATACAAGCCACATTGAACCCCCTTAGAATTCTGGAGTTCTTTGGCATTCACCTTCCGCCGGTTGACACAGGCGGCTACCCACATGAAAGTCTTTCAGCTTCGCTGGAAAAAAGAAAACAAACTCTCCTGACAGCGCTCTCAGAAAATCAAGCCACTTCATTGACCAGTGTGCCAATGCCATCAATCGATATTTTGATTTCATCCCCGCTCTTCAAGGTAAAATCATGTTCGGGCACAATGCCGGTACCGGTCATAATAAGACAACCATTCGGAAACGAGCATTCCCGAAACACAAAGGAGGCCAGTTCCTCCGGTGTGCGTTTCATTTGGCTAATGGCAACCGTTCCTTCAAATACAGTAGAACCATTGCGGCTAATTTCCAGGCGGATGTTGGTGTCTTTATCCAGGGGTTGGTCTGTTACATAAATGCAGGGGCCCACAGCGGCACAGCCATCGTAGGTTTTTGCCTGCGGCAGATACAAAGGATTTTCGCCTTCAATGCTACGGCTGCTCATATCATTGCCGATGGTGTAGCCAACAATCTTTCCCGATGATGTTACAACCAGGGTCAGTTCAGGTTCCGGAACATCCCAGGTAGAATCTTTCCGGATTTTGACTTTCCCATTTGGCCCCACCACCCGGTGCGGCGTGGATTTGAAAAACACTTCCGGCCGTTCGGCTTCATACACCTTTGCGTAAAAATCACCGCCACCGGCGTCCTTGCTTTCCTCCTGCCGGCCGATCTTGCTGCGCAGATATGTTACGCCGCAAGCCCACAGCTCCTGGCTGCCGATGGGTGCCAGCACGCCGTCAGTTGCGGCGTCTTCTGTTGGAGATTCTTCAGAGGTGATGCGCTGTACTTTTTCAAAAAGAGCATCATCGTTGATGAAGTCATCCCAGTTCTGGTCTTTGGCAAAAAAGAGCTGGCCATTTTTTTCAAGAATAATGCCTTGTTGTGTTCTGTAAACTTTCATATTCTTCTGCTATGCTTTTGATCCTTCAATGCAAATCTCTTGTCACTTCGCTTCCCGAGCCTCCTCTTAAGACATCCATGTCGGCACCGAGATGCGCCTGCTGTACATGGTCAATATAAAGCCGTACATACCCCCTTGTCGCCATTGGCTGCGGCGCCGTCCAGGCTTCCCGCCGTTTCTTCAATTCTTCGTCGCTCACATCCAACTGGAGCCGGCGGTTCTCCACATCCAATTCAATCATGTCGCCATCTTTCACAAAGGCCAATGTACCGCCAACGGCTGATTCGGGAGACACGTGCAAGACAACCGTTCCTGCTGCCGTGCCGCTCATTCGTCCGTCCGAAATGCGGATCATGTCTTTCACCCCTTTCCGCAACAATTTTTCCGGCAGGTCCACGTTGCCCACCTCGGGCATGCCAGGATAGCCCTTGGGCCCAACGCCTTTCAACACGATCACGCAGGTTTCATCAATGTCCAGCCCGGGGTCGTCTATCCGTGTATGGTAATCTTCAATGGTTTCAAACACCACGGCACGGCCGCGGTGCTTCATCAATTCTTTTGTTGCCGCAGAAGGTTTGATGACGGCGCCTTGCTCACAAAGATTGCCTTTCAGCACGGCAATGCCCGCCTTCTCCTGCAGGGGCTTTTCAATGGTGGCAATCACATCCTGGTTGTAACAAACAGGCGCCTGGTTGTTTTCACCAATGCTTCTGCCGTTTACCGTGATGGCATCGTTGTACAGATATTTTTTCAGCTCTTTGATGACGACCGGCAGACCACCCGCATAATAAAAATCCTCCATCAGGTATTTTCCCGAAGGCTTTAAATTCACCAGCAAAGGGATCTTGCTTCCGATGGCATCAAAGTCTTCCAGGCTCAAATCCACGCCGATCCGACCCGCAATCGCCAGCAGGTGAATAATGAAATTGGTTGATCCGCCAACAGCGGCATTCACCACGATGGCGTTTTCAAATGCCTGGCGGGTGAGAATCTTGGAAAGCTTCATTCCTTCTTTCACCATCTCCACAATACGCCTTCCGGAGAGTTGGGCCAGCACTTTTTTTCGTGAATCCACAGCGGGAATGGCTGCCGCCCCCGGCAAGGTCAGACCCAGTGCTTCCACCATGCAGGCCATTGTGGAGGCGGTACCCATCGTCATGCAGTGACCGGCACTTCTGGCCACGCCAATTTCGGCCTCCAGGATGTCTTCAGCCGTGTAGTTTTCCACCAGCGTTTTTTCTTTTACCATCCAATTGAAGGAGCCGCTGCCCAGGCACTCGCCCTTGAAACGTCCATTGAGCATGGGGCCACCCGGAACCACAAGGGTGGGCAGGTCCACACTGCAGGCACCCATCACCGTTGACGGTGTTGTTTTATCGCAGCCGGTTAACAGCACGATGCCGTCCAACGGGTTGGCACGAATGGATTCTTCTGTATCCATGGCGGCCAGGTTGCGAAAGAGCATGGTGGTGGGCCGCATGATGGTTTCTCCCAAAGAGGTAACGGGGAATTCCAGCGGGAAGCCACCGGCATCAATCACGCCCCGTTTGACAACTTCGGCAAAGTCGCGGAGGTGCCCGTTGCAGGGCGTCAGCTCACTCCAGGTATTGCAGATGCCGATCACCGGCCGGCCATTGAAATAATCACTTGGGTAGCCCTGGTTGCGCAACCACGAACGATGCACAAACCCCATTTTGTCATTCTTCCCAAACCAGTCGTAACTTCTCAACTTCATTTCAGATGACATATCTAGTATTTAAAACGGCAAAAATATTCCTCACCTCGATCAAAAAGAAAGACCTGTTGTAAAAACAAAGGCCTTTCCCGTTTGTGTTCTGCTTTATGAAAATCGTTTATTTATCCCACCATACCCGGGTGTCCAGTCTGTCGTCTCCCTGCTTGGCAATGGCTGCATTCACATTCGCGGTGTTGACCGACAATTCCGAGGTTGGATACGTCAATCTCCTGATAAACGATTCCTTTTTCATGTCCGGATTGTTCGGCTGACCATAAGGGTTAGGGGCTAACGCCGGGTAGCCGCTCCTCCTGAAATTGGCAAAGGCTTCAGGTCCGTTCAAAAAAGAGGCAATCCAGTATTGTGTATTGATTTGCTCCAGTTCTCTGCCGGCCTGCAGGAGATGATTGGCTACGTAGGTTTCTTTGTCTGCAGCAGCAACAGCCGAACCGGCGTCGTAAGTTGCCAACTGGTCCATGTGTGCCCTGATGCCTGCTGCATAATATTGCGCTGCATCACCGGTGGTGATCCATCCCCTGTATCTGGCTTCCGCCAGCAGCAACTGTGTTTGTGCTGCCGTTACAAAAAAGATGGGTGCCGTGTTTTTTGCCATTCGCCGCCTGTCCAACTGGCTGTACTCGTAAAACTTCTTCAGGCCGTCAGCAGTGGCCTTTGCATCGATCGTGCCGTTGTCGTAGCCCATGGGCATGCCGATCTGGTCGGCAGCGGCGGTTGTACCGTTCGCCGGTGTTTGTTCAGGGCCCGATCCCGCTCCCTTGTAACGGATGGCAATGGAAGACAACCGGGGATCATTGTTGTTTTTCAACGTATCCACAAAAGCTTTGACGAGGTAAAAATTGGCGGCCTCTGTTCCATTCAGCATATTGCCGATGGGTGAGGTATAGTTGGCATCGTGCCGCATCATGGCATTGTCGGCATTCTGTAAAATCACACCGCCGCTGAATGCTGCCTGAACGGTTGCCTGCGCTTTGGTGGGATCGACTTTGCTGAGACGCATACCGGCCCGCAGCAACAAGGAATAACCAAACTTTTTCCATTGCGCAATGTTTCCACTGTACAACACATCCGACGCTTCCGCTGCTCCCGTTGCGTTCAATGCCGCGGAAGCTTCCGTTAACTCCTGGATGATCTTTGGATAAATTTCCTCCTGCGACTCATACTTCGGGAAAAACACCTGGTTGGTTAAACCGGCACCGCCTTCGGAATAAGGGATGGCGCCGTATTCGTCGGTAAGGATCATGAACGTATAGGCCTGCCAGATACGAGCCATGTTGTAAAGATTGCTTCTTCCGGCATCTTTTGTTTTTACAATGGCATCATGCGTGTATTTGATCACGTTTTGGTAATACGTAGCCCAGATTGGCGCATTGGTGACATCGCGGTTGTCCTGGTTATAATTGGCACCGGCCAGCACACCGCCGTTTGGAGAAACCATTTGCTGCACAACACCCATGTCATACATCACTGTTTTGGTAGGAAAAGAAGTGTTGATGATGGCGTTGTTCAATAACAGTGCAGGATCAAGCGATGTGGGACTAACTTTGTTGACGTTGATATCTTCTAACCCTTTTGAACAGGATAAAGCAACGGCGAAAAGAAAGGCCAGCAATGTATAGTTGACGATCTTTTTCATGAGTGACTGCATTAAAATTTAATGTTTAAGTTGAACCCTAACCCTCTTGTCGTTGGCAATCCTGGCGACTCAAGGCCAGCCATTGCATCCGTGCCATAACCTACCGACTCGGGGTCGATGTTGTCAATCCATTTTTTGAAGATCAAAACATTGTTGGCAACAAAATCAAGCTTCATTCCTTTTACCGGCCATTTTGCCGGGAGGTATCGTGTAAAATCATAGCCAAGGCTTACCTGGCGCAGCTTCCAGTAACCGGCATTGTAAACCACGGCTTCCACGATCTGTTGAGAACGCAGGTGCTCCCAGTAGGTTTGCACTTTTGCCTGTGCGGTGTTTTCGCCGCCGGATTGGTTCACACCATTGCCGGTAACGAAACCTGTTTCTCTGCCTTCAAGGGTCATTTTGTGCAGGCCGTGACGAATGGCGTTGAAGTTGGTGCCGGAAAGCACGTTGTTGCCCAATTTATAATCGATCAGTACCGAAAGATTGATGCCTTTATAATTAAAGTTGTTCAGGAAACCGCCGGTCCATTTGGGCAAGCCGCTGCCAAAGAGAACAAAGTCCGGTGTGCGGAGCGGCAAACCATTGGACTGGAAAATCATCCGGCCTTTGATGTCCCGTGCATAGCCATAGCCGGCGATTTGCGCCAACTCCTGGCCCACGACCAGCCTGATTTCACCATTGAAGGGGTGTGTACCGGTTGTAAAGCGTTCCCCGGGTTTGTCTGTCGCCAGCCGGTTCAACTTGGTGATGTTGTAAGCCGTGTTAGCGGTAAACTCCCAACGGAAATCTTTGTTCAGGATGGGAACAAGGTTCAGCAATCCTTCAAAGCCTTTGTTTTGGCTTTCGCCGCTATTGATCAGCGTACTGGTAAAGCCGGAGGCATCTGAGATCTGTACCGAAACAATTTGGTCGATCGTCAGCTTCTTATATACAGCCGCATCGATGTTGACCCGGTTGTTGAACATTTTTAATTCAATACCGGCTTCGGTTTCCTTGATGCGCATGGGACGCAAATGCTTGTTCGGCAAAACAGCACCGCTGTTGCCCACTGTAACGGCCGTGCCAGCCGGGTTGTTGATGGTGTTGGAGCTGATGCCGTAAAACAACTGGTCGGCATAAGGACTCACGTCCGCATCGCTGCCCACTTCTGCATAGCCCAAACGGATCTTGCCAAAGTTGAGCCAGGGCAGGGTTCCTTTCAATGATTCAGAAAAAACATACGAGCCGGAAACCGAAGGATAAAGAATACCATTGTTTTCAGCCGCCAAGGTCGAGAACCAATCTTTGCGGAGTGTACCGGTCAGGTAAAATGTACGGTTCCAGGAAAGATCGGCAGAACCATAGAGCGAGTTAACCCCTCTTTCGTTGATGTCATACACCGGGTTTTTTGCCCGTCCGTTCTGGACCGCGTAAACACCTCTAACCACAAAATCAGTTACCTGCACATTGTTCACATCAAAGCGCCTGCGCATCTGGTTGCCACCAAACGTGACGTTCACATCCAGTGATCCGAAGGATTTATTGGCGCTAGTCAAAAAATCGAAATTGGTTTCGCGGAAGCGACGCGACTCCTGTGTATATACGCCGTTGAAAAAGCCGGCTTGGGCCGCAGGCCGCGAAGCGTGACCTGTCGGGAAATTGTTGACGTCTTCATCGCGGGAGTAATAATCCTGACCGGCGCGGCCCTGGATCCACCACCAGGGAAGAATGTTGTATTTAAGCGACACATTCCCGAAAATCCGGTCGCGTTTGATGTTGTGAAATTGTTCCGCCAGCACCCAGTAGGGATTTGTACGGTTCATAAACCTTGACCAAACATATTCATTGCCTTGTGCATTGTATTTATTGGCTTCCAAAACGCTCAATGGCATCGACGTTGAAAGCGCCATCAGGGTTGTGGGAATGGAGTTGTCCTGGTTGGCAATGTTGGGTGGGTTTTTATTGACTTCTCTGGAATAGTTGATGTTGCCGGCAAAACTGAATTTTGGCGAGAGGTTGTAGCTGTATCCAAGATTCAGCACCTTCCGGTTGAACTTGTTGTTGGGCATGATGCCCCAGTTGTCGGTATTGTTCAGCGACATATGCAGGCCGCCGTTGTCTCCTGATGCTTCAAGGGTAACGGTATTTGAAAAATTTTGCCCGTGCCGGAAAAACTCTTTAATCCGGCTACCCTGCGGCTGGTAGGGAACAGTAAGATTATTGAACAACACCTGCGTCATACCGGGCTGGAATTTTTCACCAAACGACCATTCGCCGGAGGTGGGGTTAGCCGATGTTGGCCGCAGGCCGTTTTCGCCCTGTCCGTATTCATTCTGGTAATCGGTAAAGTCCAGTGGCGTTTCGCTCATGTAGTTTGTATTAAGCGAAACACCGATTCCTTTACCCCGGCCTTTTGTTTTGGTGGTGATCATGATCACACCGTTTTGTGCACGGGAACCATACAAAGCCGCTGCAGGTGCGCCTTTCAAAACGGTCATGCTTTCAATATCATCGGGGTTGATGCTGGAAAGACCGTCACCGCCATCCGAGTAAACACCACCGCCGTTCACGCCTACAGTATTGCCGTTGTAATTGGAGTTGTCAAACGGAACACCGTTGATGACGATCAGCGGGCTGCCGCCACCACTAATAGATGACTGACCACGGATGCGGATCTTCGACGATCCACCCGGACCGGTACCCAGCGATGTAATGTTCACGCCGGCAATTTTTCCTTCCAGTGCATTGATTGGATTGGCCGTGCGGTTCACCGTCAGTTCCTCCGGTTTTACGCTGGAGGCCGAATAACCCAGGCCCCTTGTTTGCTTGGTAATACCCAGGGCTGTCACCACTACGTTGCTCATGTTTTGTGCATTTGGCGAGAGGCTGACGTTAACCTGGCTGCGCCCATCGACGGGCACTTCACTGTTGGTGTACCCTACGTAACTAAAGACCAGCGTGGCATTTGCACCAGCGTTGATGCGGTAGCGCCCCTGCAGGTCGGTGGTGGTGCCGCCAGCGGTACCTTTTACAGTAACAGAAACACCGGCCAGGTTTTTTCCGCCTTCATCCGTGACCGTTCCTGTAATTGTTTGCGCCTGGGTGATGGTGGAAAACGAGAAAAGCAACAAAGAGAACAGCAGTTTGAAAAAGCCGGTACAGAAACGCAGCTTCGCATTTTCTTTCATGATAGCAAGTTGTTTGATGATGTAATAGATGCCACAGTGCCAAACCCCGAATGCCGCTAAACCAACACCAAAATATTTACGTTAACAAACAAAATCTTCCAATATAAAACGGCGGTGAATTTTGTACGTGTGAATCCGATAATTTATTTTTCTTTATAACATTGAGCCAGGACAACCGAGGCGCTTCAACCGCAATTATCATTAAACGAGCTTGCATGAATCAATTTGTACTTCAGCAGGGGCAGTCCCGGGAATTGCAGTTGTTTCCGCATATCATCGAATTCGCTACCCGAAAAAACATTTCCATCGAGTTGAATTCGCTGCCCGGCACTTCGGCAGATTTCGTTCGTATCTATTACATCATCGATGGCAAATTTGAATGGTGTATTCATGACCAGCCTTACATTTTGTACCCTGGTGACATGGCGATGATCTTACCGGGACAAACCTTTGGAAATACAAAAGGTATTTTGGAAATCGGGAAGCTTTCCTGGCTGCACATTCATATACAAAAGCTGGAAAACGGGAAAACACAGTTAGGGAACTGGAGCAATTTGTCGGAAAGTGAAACACAGATGATTGGTAAAATTCTACTGATGCCAAAAACTGTTGTACTGCCACGCCTGGGCGATGCAGGCCGGATCTTCCTGTCGTTGCAAAACGAATTGTTCAACCACGAAATCGGGTATTGCACGAGAGTGAATCAATTGTTGGACGAGTTGTTCATCAACGTTACCCGCCGGTTGACAAAGCAAAGCACCTCCGGCAGGGACTTTCCCAAAACCTTTTTGCAACTGGAACAAAAGCTCCGTGAAAATCTTTCCCACCAATGGACCGTGGAAGAAATGGCGGCAACGGTCGGAATGGGAACGACCCTGTTCAACGAAAGAGTGAAAAGCTACTCGGGCTTTTCACCACTCAACTACCTGATCAACATCCGGATCTCGGAAGCCATCAAATTATTGAAGAAGCCGGACTTGAATGTCACCGACATCGCATTGGATACCGGGTTTTATTCGTCGCAGCATTTTTCAACAACCTTTAAAAAGCTAACCGGCTATACACCCAGTGAATTCAGGAAACGAAACGTATCCGAAAGCTAAAACTTCTGTTATGGAATGCATTATCAGTATTGAATTAGGCACCAATGCGGTTCGGGTTTATGCCTTCGACATGAAAGGGAATACCATCGGGTTTGCCAAGGGCTCCTACCCCACTTTTCATCCGCACCCCGATTACAGCGAGCAGGACCCGGAGCAAATCTTCATTACCATGTTGTATGTGCTCAAGAATTTCCTCAGTGAAAAAATTCATTCCAAAAAATACAACGTTCTTTCTGTTTGCTTCAGCGCTTCGATGCACAGTGTGCTGGCCATCGACAAACACGGCGTGCCGTTGGGTAATGCCATTACCTGGGCCGACAACAGGGGGAAAAAGGAAGCGCAGGCCCTGCGTGGTTCGCCCCTGGCGGAAGCCATCTACCAGGCAACCGGGACGCCGATCCATCCTATGTCGCCCCTGATCAAAATCACCTGGCTGAAAAACCAGGACAAGGAAAAGTTTCAGCGGACCTATAAATTTCTTTCGATCAAAAGCTATATCATCCAGCAGCTCACGGGGGCTTACGTCATAGACTACAGCCTAGCTTCTGCAACAGGCCTGCTGGACATTCACACCCGGAAATGGGATCCGCAAGCCCTGGCCTATGCCGGCATAACCGAAGAACAGCTCCCCGAGCTGGTTCCCATCGTGCATTCACCCGGAAAACTCCAGCCCCAATACCGGGTCTCGCTTGGGCTCAGTGCCGATACAAAAATTTTGGTGGGCTCCAGCGACGGTTGCTTTGCCACCCTTGGCGCCGGTGTGTGGGGCGATGGAAAAGCAACAGTGACCATCGAAGACAGTGCTGCCGTGCGGGTGGTTGGAACCAATGTGCTGCAGGACAAAAAAGGCCGTTTCTTCAACTATATCTTGAATGACCGCTATTATATTTCAGGCGGTCCATCCAACAACGGCGGTGTTGTGTTCGAGTGGTTTGCCAAGCAATTCGGCGATTTTAAAAATGCCTATGACATCGAAAGCTGCATGGATGAACTGATCACCGAAGCGGCCACCGTTGAACCGGGTTCGGAAGGCCTGCTCTTTCTGCCTTACCTGCTGGGCGAACGGGCCCCCATCTGGAATGCCAATGCAAGAGGGGTGTATTTTGGCATGAACATCAACCACGAAAAAAAGCATTTTACCAGGGCCACGGTTGAAGGGATTCTCTATGAAATGTACAGCATTGAAAAAATGCTGCAGGAATATCACACCATCAATCACATTTCCGTGAACGGGAGTTTTGCCACCATTCCCTTCTGCACGCAACTGCTGGCCGACATTTTCAACAAACCGGTCAGCATCAGCCCCAATGCCAACAGCGTTAGCCTGGGTGCCTACCTGCTCTGTGCGACAGAAATCGGCGTTTTTCAAAACCTGGATGAGGCAGCAAGATCCATTGCCCTGCCGGACACCTGCAAACCCAATCACTACAACCACGGTGTGTATGCAAAGTATTATAGCATTTTCGAGAAGTTGAGCCGGAAACTGTCTGATGAATTTGAAGCCCTGGCCAGCCTTCAGCAATCAGGCACCGCAATCCATCACGCCATCAACACCTAGAAGCAAACAAAACCAACTAATTTTTTTAAACCTTAATTCAGCTATATGAAAAGAAAGATCCTTCATTACCTGCTGCTCTCCTGTTTTTCCTTGCCCGCGGTTGCACAACAAGTGACCTTAACCAGCGAGCAGTTGAAAGCACTGACACCTGACTGGAAAGGTGAACGATCCGCCGACGGGCGGCCACGGGTGGCCGACAAATTAATGGAGCGGCTCAAGAAAGTCCACCTCGAAGAAGCCTGGGGCATCCTGCGCAACAAAGGTTTTCAAAACCAGTTTGAAGGCGACTGGATGGTGCTGGAACCGGACTCCGTTATGGTGGGCCGGGTCGTGACCGCTCAATACCTGCCCATGCGGCCCGACTACGACAAGATCATCAAAGACAAAGGCAAGTCCGAAGCAAGAATCGGTGCCACCAACTCCTGGCCTATCGATGTGCTAAAGGACGGTGACATCTACGTGGCCGACAGTTACGGAAAAGTGGCCGACGGCACGCTGATCGGTGACAACCTGGGGAATGCCATCTATGCCAAATCGCACCGCGGTGTGATCTTCTATGGCTCCGTCAGGGATATTGAAGGGTTGGAAGAAATTCAGGGTTTCAACGCCTGGATCAAAGGCTACGATCCCTCCTATATTCAGCAAATGATGCTGGGCGGCATCAATGTTCCCATTCGCATTGGAAGGGCCACCGTTTTACCAGGCGATATTGCACTGGCCAAAAAAGGCGGGATCGTTTTTATCCCGGCCTACCTGGTGGAAGAAGTGGTGTTGAACGCGGAGTTTATTGGCCTGCGTGATGCCTTTGGCCACCAGCGTTTACGCGAAGGAAAATACACGCCGGGCCAGATTGATACCCAGTGGAACGAAGAGATCAAGAAAGATTTCCTGAAATGGCTGGATGAAAATCCCGGCAAACTTCCCATGAGCCGTGCAGAACTTGACAAATTCATGAAAGACAGAACCTGGTAATGATCATTACTAACTCTCACTCTATTCAACACAAAAACACAACATCATGACACCTTCACATAAGATACTGGCAAAGCTGGGTTTAAAAGAACCCGAAACAATGGAGACAGAAAATCAGCAGCGTAACGGTGTTCAACAACCGGATACGCAAGACCGACCCGAAAACCCGCGTCGTTCCTTCCTGAAGAAATCGGCCCTGGGCGGCGTTGTCCTGGGCAGCTCATTTCTTTTCTCCCCCATCGAAGAAGTGGTGGCACAAAGCACGCAGAAGGTGCGTCGCTACGGTGCGCCGTCGGACCTGAAAATTACCGACATGCGCTACGCGGTAACAACAGTTCTGGGAAGGACTGCCATTCTCCGCATCGATACCAACCAGGGCATCTATGGACTGGGTGAAGTGCGGGACGGCGCAGATGAACGCTATGCCCTCATGCTCAAAAGCAGGTTGCTGGGACAAAATCCATGCAATGTGGAGCAGATCTTTAAATCCATCCGTCAGTTTGGTGGCCCTTCGCGGCAGGCGGGTGGCGTGTGCGGCGTGGAGATGGCGCTTTGGGACATTGTCGGTAAAGCCTACAACGTGCCGGCCTGGCAACTGCTGGGTGGCCGCTACCGCGACAAAGTCAGACTGTATGCCGATACGCCGGAAGCCGGCTCCCCCGAAGAACAGAAAAAGCTGATGAACTACCGGATCAACGACCAGGGATACACCTGGTTGAAAATGGACCTCTCCATCGGAGAGCTGAAAGGCAAACCCGATGCCCTGGTGAACAGTAAATTCTGGGAGAATGCCGAAGGCGACCTGGCGCAATGGGGTGATGCCAGCAACTATATGTCATACGGCAACACCCGCCATGCCTTCACACAAATTCAGATCACCGAAAAAGGATTGGACGAACTGGCACAACTGGTGGAGAATGTGAGAGGCATGCTGGGTTACGACATCCCGCTTTCCACCGACCACTATGGCCATTTTGATCTGAACAACGGCATCCGGCTGGGAAAGAAACTCGAGAAATACCGGCTGGCCTGGATGGAAGATGTGGTGCCCTGGGATTATGTGGACCAATGGAAGACCCTGTCCGATGCGCTGGAAACACCCATGCTGACCGGCGAGGACATTTACCTGCTGAAAGACTTTAAACCACTGATTGATGCGCATGCCGTGGACATCATCCACCCGGACCTTGCCTCTTCAGGGGGCTTGCTGGAAACCAAGCGTATTGGTGATTATGCCGAAGAACACGGCATTGCCATGGCGATGCACCAGGCCGGAACGCCGGTTTCATTTATGGCCAATGTGCATTGTGCCGCAGCTACACAAAACTTCCTGGCGCTGGAACATCACTCCATCGACCTGCCCTGGTGGGAAGACCTGGTGAAAACAACCGATGGACGGAAACTGATCACCAAGGGCTTTGCCAACCTGCCGCTGACCGCTCCGGGGTTGGGAATTGAGCTGAATGATGATGTGGTGAAAGCGCACTTGCACGCAACCGATAAAAGCTATTTCGCCCCAACGCCGCAGTGGAACGAAAAACGTTCGCATGACCGGGTGTTCAGCTAGGCAAAAGGCCTTTGATAAATGATGAATGTTGAGTGATGAATGGCCGCCCTGCTTCACACACGCTGCAGATGGATGGAAGGCCTGTGCATGATTACTGGCGGGGTTGGAGGGTGCTTCCGTTCATGCAATTGTTGACATCTAAATAGAAACCTGTTTATGGAAACAGCCAAGCGTTCTCTTTATTCCTTTTTCTACGCTGCAGCAGCAGTGTTTTTGCTGGCTTATCTGGGCCTGACCATCGCCGGCCTGCTCCAGTTTTGCGGTTGGTTGCTGCTGGCCTTTTTTGTAAGCCTGGCCCTTGCCTTCCGGAGCAACCAATTGCTCCGCGGCTTGTCCTATACTGTCATCATCCTGGGTGTAGTCAGCCTTGCCATGTATCATCCGCAATACTTCAAAACAATCGGGGATTTCAAGCTTTCGGCGTTGATCGTTCCCCTGCTGCAAATCATCATGTTTGGAATGGGAACCGAGTTAAGCCTGAAAGATTTTGCGCAGGTGCTTCGCATGCCGAAGGGAATTCTGGTCGGCATTGTTTGCCATTACACCATCATGCCGCTGGTTGGTTTTGCGGTAGCAAGCCTGTTCAATTTTCCCAGCGAGATCGCGGCCGGCATCATCCTGGTGGGCTGTTGTCCCAGCGGGTTAGCGTCCAACGTCATGTGTTACCTGGCGAGGGCCAACCTGGCCCTTTCCGTTTCAGTGACCACCATCTCCACCCTGCTGGCCCCCTTCCTCACACCCACGCTCATGCGTTTACTGGGCGGCAGTTTTGTGGAAGTGCATTTCCTGGACATGATGTGGGACATTACCAAGATCGTGATCATTCCCATTGTGGGCGGGCTGGGTTTCCATTACCTCGTTCGCGGAAAATTTGCCTGGCTTGACAAGGCCATGCCCCTGCTTTCCATGGTGGGCATTGCGCTGATCCTGGTGGTGATCACGGCCGCCGGAAGGGACAATTTACTAAAAGTCGGTGTGCTGCTGGTGATTGCCACGTTCATTCACAACGTTGCCGGCTTTTTCTTGGGCTATTGGTCGGGACGCCTACTAAAATTTTCGGAAAAAGACTGCCGCACCATCGCCCTGGAAGTGGGCATGCAAAACTCAGGTCTCGCTTCGGGCCTGGCATTAACCATGGGCAAGCTGGCCACGGCCGGCCTGGCGCCAGCCATCTTCGGCCCGATGATGAACGTCACCGGTTCTTTTCTTTCGAGCTGGTGGCACAACCGCTTGCCACAGGAAGACGCCGTTCCGGTGAAGGAAGAAAAACCGGAAATCAATGTTGCCGCTGTCAGCTAACAAGTGTGTAAACTTTCATTACCATAAACTTTTTCCATATGCTCAGAAAAAAACATGTTTTGTTCCTGCTGGTTGGTTTTTCCGTTTTTCAGCCATCAAAAAGCCAGCAGATCTCCAAAGACGAATTGATTTTTTTAACCGCCGAATGGAAAGGTGAACGCTTTGCAGACGGGCGGCCGAAGGTGCCGGATAACCTTCTGCAACGCATGAAGGCCGTCAGCGTGGAGGAAGCGTGGGCCGTGATGAAAAATGCCGGTTATGGCTACCAGGTAGCGGAAGGCTGGCAACAGATCAACCCGGATAGCGTGCTGGTGGGAAGGGCTGTTACCGCCACCTTTATGCCGGCACGTCCGGATGTATGGAAAGCCATTGACGACCGTGGCAAAAAGGCCGGCAAAAGAGGGCAAAATACCTGGGCGGTAGACCTGCTCGTAAAGGGCGACGTGTATGTTGCCGACCAGTTTGGCGCACACAAAAATGGTCCGACCATCGGTGATAATGTGGGCAATGCCATTTACGCCAAGTCGGGCAACGGTATCGTTTACGACGGTGCTCTGCGGGACATTGAAGGCCTGAAAGAAATCGGTGGATTTACCTCGTTTTACACCAGCTACGATCCTTCTTATCACAACCCTCCCGGAGACCTGAATACGATGATCGTCGGGATCAACCAGCCCACCCGCATCCGGAGCGTTACGGTGTTGCCGGGGGATGTGGTGCTGGGCAAGCAAGGCGTGGTTGTTTTTGTTCCGCCGCACCTGGCGGAGAAAGTTGTGAAGACCTCCGAGATCGTACGGCTGCGGGACATGTTTGGCCATCAGCGGCTGCGGGAAGGCAAGTACACCGCAGGACAGATCGATGCCAAATGGAGCGACGACATTGAAAAAGATTTCTCCAAGTGGCTGAACGATCACATTAACGAATTACCGATTCCGAAAGAACAAATCCAGGAACTGCTGAAAGAACGCACCTGGTAAGGAAAACAGGAATGATGAGTGATCAGTGATGAGGGGAGCCTTGCAGGTAGCAAGCCACCTTTTATCCGTCGTTCTTCTGCACATCTTGTTTTGAAAACACATCACTCATCACTCATTGCTGATCACTCTTTACTCATCACCCAAACTCTTTCAATATGTCAAGTTCAAGAAGATCATTCATCAGCAAAGCTGCTATCGCTGCGGCCATGGCACCATTGGCCTCTGTCTCCAATACATTTGGCCAGGGTCTTACAACAGCAATGGATCGAACCTCCAGGTTATCCGCCCCGTCCGATTTAAAAATCACCGATGTGAAATGCTCTTATTCCGGCGGCGGTTTGTTTGTAAAAATTTCCACCAACCAGGATATCGTTGGGTGGGGCGAAGCGGTGGATGCCATCGGCGGAACGTATTATTTGGTGCAACGGCTGGGAAAGCAGTTGAACGGAAGAAGTCCTTTGACACCAAATGTCATCTTTGAGCAATTTCGTAAACAGGCTTTCTTTGGCGGTGCACAATCCGGCATGTATGTCGCTGTGCTCAGTGCCTTTGATGCGGCACTGTGGGATCTTTGCGGAAAGGCATTGGGCTTGCCCGTTCACCAATTGCTGGGAGGCAAGTTTAGAGATAAGGTAAGGGTGTATTGCGATACGCAGTTGTACTCCGTTCGCAATCCCAAACCGGAAGAATATGCAAAGGTGGCCAGGGCCGCGGTGGACCGGGACTATACGGCCATCAAATTTGATGTGGACGAAGCAAACGATCCCAATAAATATGACCGGTGGAACTGGACGGCCAGCAATGCGGAAATCGAGCGGATGTATGATTCCATTGCCGCTGTGCGAAAAGAAGTGGGTCCGCACATTGACATTTGCGTTGACATGCACGGACGGTATGATGCGCCAACTGGAAGAAAAGTGGCAAAGGTGATGGAGCCGTTGAACCTCATGTGGCTGGAAGAACCCGTTCCCGCCGACAACGTTGATGCCTACAAAACTATCACGCAGGAAACAAGTACGCCGATTTGCGGCGGTGAAAACTTTTACCTGACATACGGGTTCACCCGTTTATTGGCCGAAGGCGCCATAGATATCATCATGCCCGACCTGCAGAAATGCGGAGGACTTGGCGAGGGACAACGCATCGCTAACCTTGCGAATGCGTATTACACACCTTTCTCACCGCACATGGTGGGTTCGTTCCTTGGCGCCATGGCGTCCGCCCATGTATGTGCATCCGTTCCCAATTTCCATATTCTTGAATGGCAAAGCCAGTTTGACACGGAACCAAAGTGGAAAGAGATTGTGAAGTATGACAGGCCGTTCATTGAGAAAGGATTTTTGGTGGTATCCGACAAGCCGGGAATTGGCGTGGAGATCAATGAAGAAGGATTGAAAAAATACGCCACACCGGGAGTACCCTTCTTTGCCTGATAGTTTGGTCCGGATAAAAATTGTTTTTGTTTTCTTTCTGTTTGAAAGAATGGCCTCAAAAAGCACAAAGTTGCTTATGATAACTTCACAAACGCAAACGAAATGAAACGATTCCTTTTATTGGCAAGTTTATTCATCGGCCTGGGTAACCTTTCTGCCCAGTCAACTAACCAGGTTTGGTCGGCACACAAAGCCAAAAAATGGCTAAAGAAAAAAGAATGGCTGAACGGACTTGCCATTACACCACATTCGTCCATTGACAAAGTGCAATTTGCAACGCAATACCATCTCAACCAGGCAGCCTGGGACAAAGCATTTGCTTATTTGAAAAACACCGACTTAAACACCCTGTCCACAGGAAGGCATGTGATCGATGGCGACGATGTTTTTGCTATTGTAACAGAAGCCCCTACGAAGGATTATGAGAAAATTGCCTTTGAATCGCACCGGAAATATATCGACCTGCAGTATGTAATCTCGGGAGAAGAAAAGATGGCCAAAGCGCCTGTTGGCTCCGTAACCGTAAACAAACCTTATGATGAAAAAGCTGATATTGCTTATTACATCGGCGAGGGAAAAATATACACGGTGCCTGCGGGTATGTTTATGCTTTTCTTTCCCACAGAAGCACACCGACCTAGCATTACTCCCGGTGGCAACAAAGTGGTGAAAAAAATTGTAATTAAAGTGAAGGTTGTTCCGGAAAATCGGTAATAGCCTTTTGAGGATACATACAATAAAACGTCAACCGTCTTGCGGCGGTTGACGTTTTATTTTTATTGCGGAACAACTTCCATCTGCTGCACGGCCTCTTTTGTAAACTCGCCGTTGAGTTTTCGCATGATGCGAAGCAGGTTTTCATCCTTGAGTGCATCCGGCAAAAATTCCTGCGGGCAATCCTGGTAACACACCGGACGTAAAAAGCGTTTGATCGCTTCTGTGCCAACGGAGGTAAAATGTGCAAAGGTGGTTGCCGGGAAGGGCCCGCCATGCATCATCGCATGGGAAACTTCTACGCCGGTTGGTACACCGTTGTAAATGATCCTTCCCACCCTTGCCACCAAAATATCAATGTAGGCCTGAAAGCGTTTTACATCATCTGCAGTACCTAACACCGTCCCGGTCAACTGTCCATGCAGGGATTGTAGGGCTGATCGTAATTCGATCTCATCTTCGCAAAGCACCACCAGCGATGACGGACCAAACACTTCGTTTTGCAAACCGCTGTTTTGAATAAAATTCGCTGCCGTGGTTTGAGCCAACACAGCGCTGCCTTTGTAATCATCATGCCCCTCATCGCCGGCCCAAACTGCTTCCACCCCGGGCTGCGACAGCAACTGTTGACGTTCCTTGTAGTAAGCTGCACAAATGGTTTTGTTCAGCATCGTTGCCGGAAGCACTCCCTGTAAGGCCTGTGCCAGGTTTTGGACGAATGCCCCCGTGTTTTCATCTTTTATCACAAACAACAAACCGGGATTGGTGCAAAACTGCCCGACACCCAGCGTAATGGATGCACTGAGTTGCGAAGCAACAGCAGCAATGTCTTGTTTTATTTTTCCTGGCAATACCAAGACAGGATTAATACTGCTCATTTCCGCATAAACCGGAATGGGTTCATCCCTTTCGTTCACGGCCGCTTTGAGCAAGGCCATGCCTCCACGGAAGGAACCGGTGAAACCCACTGCTTTTATCTGCGGATGCTTCACCAGCTGGTGCCCAAGCAATGCGCCTTCTCCCACCAATGAAGAAAACACACCGTCGGGCATGTTGCATTTCTGTGCCGCACGGATGATGGCCGTTGCCACCATCTCATTCGTTCCCAAATGCGAGCTGTGCGCTTTCACCACCACGGGACAGCCGGCCGCCAGTGCAGATGCAGTATCGCCACCGGCGGTAGAAAAAGCCAGCGGGAAATTGCTGGCCGCAAAAACGGCAACTGGCCCGATGGGAAGCATCATACGCCGCAGATCAGAACGGGGCAAAGGTTTGCGTTCTGGCAGGGCCGTGTCAATGATGGCTTCCACATAAGAACCGTCGCGTAAAAGCGAAGCAAACAATTTCAATTGCCCAACGGTTCTGCCTCTTTCGCCTGTGATACGGGCCTCAGGCAAGCCACTTTCCAAATGTGCTCTTTCGATTAAAGCATCGCCCAATTGCATGATCTCTTCTGCAATGGCATCCAGAAAATCTGCCCGTTCGGCAACAGATGTTTGCCGGTAATTTTCAAAAGCCACTGTTGCTTTCGTTATCGCTTCGTGAATTTCTTGTTCTGTTGCGACAGAAAACTCGCCGGGCAAATCATTTTTCAGTACCGTGCTGAATGCATGTAATTTCTTTTCGCCTGAGGCTTTCTTTTCAAATCCAACAAAATTGTATCCTGAAATCATGAGCTGGTATTTTTCAATTTTAATTAAACGGTGTCTTTCTCTTTCAATTTCCCGGATGGCTATACCGCAAAGTTCAGACCTTCCCTCGATTATCATCTTCTTGACACCTGATTGCTGCCAACAATGGCTTTTCCTGACGGCTTATCATGAGCCTGCCACAACCACTTCCTGCTTCTTCGACTGCCGGACGTTTCGTTGTGTATCTTTTACGGCGATGATGGTTAAGATGGCTGCAATCAGTAACGAGCCCGCCATAAAAATGTACGATGCACCGAAACCACCTGTTGTCCCGTTTAAATAGCCAACCAGGTAGGATCCGGCAAAGGAACCCAACGCCCCTAAACTATTGATGAACGCGATTGCGCCAGCTGTAACATTGGCTGGCAAGATTTCGGGCATGATGGCAAAGAACGGTCCGTACGGTGCATACATCACGGCGCCGGCAATGACCAGCAGCGTAAACGACATCCAAAAGTTGGCCGTCCCGATCAGGTAAGAGCTGTAAAAGGCAATGGCGCCCACCAACAAAAAAGGCCAGACAAAGATTTTCCGGTTCAGCGTTTTGTCTGAAAAATACGATGTCGTGAGCATGGCGATAATGGCAAACAAATAAGGAACGGCAGAAAGCCAGCCAGTTTCCACAATGCTCATGTTCGGCGCCTCTTTTATCATTGTTGGCAACCACATAACAAAACCATACACACCAATGCTCCAGAAAGCATATTGCAGGCAGAGAAGGATGACGGTTTTTGTTTTGAAGGCCTGCCAGTAATTTTTTACGGGCTTGATGTTTTGCTGTTCTTTCTGTAAAGCCGTTTCCAACGCGTCTTTATCTTGCTGCGACAGCCATTTTGCATCTGCTGGTTTATCGCTGACGAGCTGCCACCAGAAAAAGGCCCAGACGATGGCCGGCACCCCTTCCACGATAAACATCCATCGCCATCCTACTGCTTTAATCAGGTAACCCGATAAAATGGACATCCATAAAATGGTCACAGGGTTCCCCAGGATCAAAAACGTATTGGCTCTCGATCGCTCGGTTTTGGTAAACCATCGGCTTAGCAAAATGATCATGGAGGGCATGACGGCACTCTCTACAACGCCCAGCATGAAACGAATACCAATCAAAAGATTTACGTTATTCGTCATGCCGGTTGCCATAGCGCAGGCGCCCCAAAGGATCAGCGACCAAAAGATCAGTTTCTTTGCGCTGCGGGTGGCAGCGTAATGGGTGCCGGGTACCTGAAAAAAGAAATACCCCAAAAAAAACAGGGAGCTTAACAGACTGGATATGGCAGGCGTGATGTTTAAGTCGGTTGCCATGCCGCCAGCTGTGCCAAAACCAAAATTCGCCCTGTCCAGATAAGCAAGGCTATAGGTAATAAACGCAACAGGAAGCAACCGGTACCATCGGTTTTTTGCAGCAATCATTTCAGGAAAAATTCTTCAGGAATAAAAAATGTGAATTCGCTATTGTCCACTTACTAGTCATGCATTTACCTCACTCCTTCCTTGTACACAACTAAATCCCGATCTGCAATCTTCGTTCATCGCGTTCTGCGAAACGCTCCACCTACAACAAATGCAATAGCACAAAGTATCCAAACCTCTATAGAAAAAACTTCCAATAAAAGCCACTGAAGGATTTTAAACAATGGCCTTTGGCAGTATGCCCGGATCAATCACTATATACTGCAGCTACCCTGACAAAAACTATTTGCTTCAAAAGCCTCAAGCCCCTCAGTTTCTATGTGAGTTGTTTCACTTCCAGTCATTTCCTCACAATCGTGTTCAATGATTGACCCGGATTACCTGCCGACCTCCAGTTCCAGCAACGCATAGCTCAGCGTTTTTCCATGTGTATCCATGACCAGTGAGGTGGTCACCCCTCCCGCAAGTGCCTGCTGACAAACAAACAGCAAAGCAGAAATATTGGGCAATTCATAACGAACGACCTCGCCTTGTACAATTTCGCTGAGGTGTGCTTTCACTCTATCTGCAGTGGCCTCTCTGCACAAGAGTTCATAATCTTTTTCCTCAAACGGGATAAGAGACAGCGTAAGGGTGTTTCCCTTGTCACCGGCGCGGCTGTGGGCAATGTCGTAGAGTTTTCGTTTCATGATTGTTTTATAGTTACCTCCGACTTGGTTTCTTTACGGTCGATGAGTGCTGAGACAATGCCAACAACCTCGTTTACATATTTACGGACGCCACCGCCACCGGCGGGACCGTTGGTGTAAAGGGCTTCCACTTCTTCGCCTACCAGCGCCGCTTCTTCTGCAGTTTCCGCTTTGCCTGCCACCCGCAATCGAATTTCATAAGATTGACAGTTTTTTCCAAGTGAAGGCGGATGTACCGACCTACAACCAATGTAATCAAGCCGTAATTCCGCAAACCGGTTCCGCAATCGTTTTTGGATTGTCTCTCCTGCGAGCCGGGCCCGTTCCAGGGCATGCTGCCCGGCATAGGAGATTTCGCCTTCGCCAATGAAGCCTGCCCTATAGCCGACGCTCACCTTTAATGTTGCAGGTTTTTGCCTTCCTGCACCGCCTTTTACGGCAACACAGTTCGCTGCCTTCTGTTGCAGGGTAACACTCGTAAAATCGGCAACAACATCGGGTGTCAGGTATTCGTGGGGATTGGTGACTTCATAAAGCAATTGCTCTTTGGCGGTGGCCAGATTGATGATACCTCCGGTCCCTTCTACCTTGCTAATGACGGCACTGCCGTCCGGATAAACATCTACAAAAGGATGCCCCAGAAACTCCATTCCTTTTACCGGCTTTTTCACCGGGTCGGCAAAGTAGCCGCCGGTGATTTGCCCGGCGCACTCCATCAGGTGACCAATGACCGTTGCTTTTCCTATTGTTTCCGCATCATCCAGCAACCAGCCAAATTCATGCATGAGTGGCGCCACCACAAGCGAGGGGTCGGCCACCCGGCCGGTGATGATAATGTCAGCACCCGATTGAAGTGCCGGCAGGATAGCATCGGCTCCCAGGTAAGCATTGGCGGAAAGAATTTCACCTGACTGTTTTAGCGGCCTGCCGTTTTCAAGGGCCAGTTCTTCCCCGGTGATCATATGCAGCACATCGTCGCCGGTCACTGCTGCAACTTTCACCAGCAGATTTAACCGCTTTGCAATTTCAATCACTTTGCCCGCCGCAGCAACAGGGTTGGCGGCTCCCATGTTGGTCAGCAGTTTTACACCATGCTGCGTCAACAATGGCAAGAGAAGTTCCATGCGCCGTTCCAGCAGCGGATCATAGCCTTTTGTTGGGTCCACTGCTTTGCGCTTTTGTGCAAGCGCAATGGTTCGTTCCGCCAGGCATTCCAGTACGAGATAATCCAGTTCCCCTTTTTCCACCAGAACAGCAGCCGGCTCCAGCCTGTCTCCGCTAAACCCGGCGCCGCAACCAATGCGTACGATTTCTTTCATCTTACTTCTTTCATTTTACAGATGAATAGCACCCGTCAGAAGTGCAATGATGGTCATCACAACGGTTGTTCCGAAAGCCCATTTAAACGTAAACTTCTGGTGGTCGGACAGCTCCACTTCCGACAGGCCCACCAACACAAAGGTGGACGCGGTTAGCGGGCTTAAGGGAAAACCAACTGTCATTTGCCCCAACACCGCTGCCCTTCCTACCTCAATGGCGTCTCTGCCAAAATGCGTCATGGTATCTTTCAGCACGGGCAGCACCCCGAAGTAATAGGCATCCGGTGTAAATGCGAGGCTAAGCGGCATACTGGTAACACCGGTTAGCGTTGGCAGCAGACCTGCCTGTTGCTCTGGAATAAGCGACACCAAAGTGCCTGCCATGGCATCAATCATTTTGGTACCGGTGAGAATACCGGAGAAAACCCCGGCTGCAAAAATCATAACAGAAACAAAAAACACATTGCCGGCGTGATCGGCCATGCGCCGCTTCTGCTCGGTTTGCGACGGATAGTTTACCAGCAACGCAATGGAAAAGCCAATGATGAACAATGCCGGGGATGGCAACAGCGCCGCAATTAGCGACCCAATTAACACAACCGTCAATGCCGCGTTGAACCAAAACAGCGTTGGGCGGCGAATGGCTTTTTGCTTTTCGGAGAGTTCCTCCAGATGGCTGTAATCTAAGTGTACCACACCAATACGTTTTCGTTCCTTTCGCCCCAGGTAGTACGCCACACCAAGCACCCAAAGAATACCGGCTATCCACGAAGGCAAAAGCGGAACCAATAACGTTCTGGCATCCGTTTGCATCACATTCATGGCTCTTGCCATAGTGCCCGACCAGGGCACCAGGTGCATCACACCAGCACTTAGGGCAACAATGCAGGGAAGCAAGAGGCGGTTCATGCCAAGTTTTTTATAAATGGGAAGAAGTGCCGAGATGGTGATCATGAAAGTAGCTGTGCCATCGCCGTCCAGGTGCACAAGCATGGTCAGAAGCGTTGTGCCAATAGTAATTTTCAGCGGATCGCCTTTGACCATTTTTACAATGCGGGAAATCACCGGATCAAACAAGCCGGCGTCGATCATGAGAGCGAAATAGAGCACGGCAAAAATGAGCAGAATGCCGGTTGGTGCTACTTGCTTGATGCCGGTGACGATCATTTCTCCCAAGGCTTTGGGAGCAAAGCCGCCGATGAGCGCAAAGATGATGGGTACAAGGATGAGCGAAAGTAACACTGACAGTCGCTTGGTAATTACCAAAAGCAGGAAAACAGCAATCGTTAAAAAGCCCAGCAGTGCCAGCATGCGTTAGTTCATTTGATGTAAAACCATCACCAATGTTACGTTGTTATTTTTAATATTACTTTTCGCAAGCAGCAATGATCTGTGTTTATCCTACAACAAAGGCATGGTACCTTCTCTCACCATTGCAATTCAAGCAGTGAAACGGCCTGCCTGGGCAAGGAAATGGTACCGGAATAAACGCCGTTTTGAATGACCTTTTGCCCTTCTGCAATTTGCTGCAACTGTCCTGCTTTTTCCAAGGCTGCATATTGTTCACTTGTCACTTGCTGCGGTGAGCCCATTTCCTTCCAAACCGTATACGAATTGCTGTGCGTTTGATCGATCCGGTACTCTTTTACCCGGATGTTTTTTGCCGGAATATTCTTGACGGCAATGGAGACCAAAGCCGGTGCCGCGGGAAGATCATCATCATAATAATTCCACACCATCACATAGGCTGCTTTTTTATCGGCAGAGGCAATGGCATTGATGTCGGCAAGGGAGTCGTGCACTCCTTTTGCGATTAGTTGCCCAGGCGAAAAAGCATAATCGTTTTCCACTGCCAACCGCTCTCCTTTCATCTTGCCAAACAGGCGGAACACATTGAGCACCGGTTTGTCCACGCCATTGGTTGCCAGGTCACGAAAACCGGCAAACCAGGGCTGGGCTTCAAATTCAAAGGACCAGCTCACTGCTCCTTCGAGGTTCACGCCAGCCTGTTCGGCCAGGTCATACAACCGGGCATATGAAGCCGCTGTATAACTGGAGTACATAGTCCCGTTGCGGTAAGCATTCTGCGGATTGTATTGAACCGAGCAGGCAGCACAGCCTTCCGGGTCGCACTCGCCAATGATGATGGGCAGATTTTTAAATGGGGATTTCGCCACCGTTTCAAAACCTTTGTATACGTCCATGAGTTGCACGCTCATGTCCATGCGCACAAAACCGTTCATGAACTTAGGACTACCCTTTGCATGAAAGCTGATATAGTCCAGTGGTGCGCCTTTTTTGCCGGAGGCATAGTTGGTTCCTTCGGCGCAGTGTTGCAAAAAGTTCTTCAGGTAGTCATTGGCTTTCGCGGAGCGTGGGCTCGTGGTGGTGGGTCCGCCAATCCGGGCTTTCGGCAAGGCCCGTTTCAGGCCATCGGCGGCAAAATCATAAAGCTTGAAATACTCTTCCTGTGTGCCCTGCCAGTAAGGAATATCCGGTTCGTTCCACACTTCCCACCACCACGACTGCACTTCTTTCGCTCCGTAACGCACCACGCAATGCTTTACCCATTGGTAGACCAGTTCACCCCATTTCCTGTAATCAATCGGTGGATAGGCCCAGCCGGTAAAAATCTGGCTATACTTGTCGGCTGGAGACCACCGGTGTTGGTAAGGCTCAGGCTTTGCAGATAACGCTTTGGGCACAAAACCAATTTCAGCAATTGGCTTCATGCCGCGTTGCACGTACGTATCGAAGATGGAATCAACAATGCGCCAGTTGTAAACCGGGTTGCCGGCCGCATCCTCCGTATAAGCGTTAGTAGAACCCCATTTCAGGGATGGTGTTCCATCACCCGTGGTTAGCAGGTTGTGTGTACGCACATACACAGGCACAGGGCTCAGGGCCGAAAGCTCGGTAAGCAACTTGCGGCCGTCTTTCATGTAGGTATAATTCGGCTCGTCATAGCCAAAAAAAGCCCAAATGGGCTTTAGCGGCCCTTTGCTCTTTGCCAGGTCAACGGTAATGTTCCGTGCTGTTGATTGCGCAATGACAGCCTGGTGGAAAAAGATAGCCACGCAAAAAACAGCACTACAGAGAAAACGTTTGTTCATACCCAAAACTTTCTTCATTTATTTCAGTTCCAGCATTACCACCGACTTTGCCGGCAGGTCCACTACCAGGTCAGTTCCCTGTTTTCTTGCACCGGAAAACGGCAATACGTGAATGTTGTCGGGCTTTTCAAAGGTGTTGATGTCTGTGAGCTTTGTGGAGGTCACAATAGAACCATTTACGTTTTGCCATGACAAACCACGAAGACCGGTTTTCAAGGAAAGGCTTTTGTTCGGATCCAGATTTACAAGCGTAATGTGAATGGCACCCGTCGAGTCCTGTGAAGCAGAGGCATTCAGCGCCGGAATTTTCTGATCACCCAACGTATACGCCGGACTGGTAAACTGTAAAGGAAGATATTTTGCATCCTGGTGCACTTTGTATAAATCAAACACGTGATAGGTTGGTGTCAATAGCATCTGCCTTCCTTTGGTCAGGATCAATGACTGTAACACATTGATGGACTGCGCCAGGTTGGCAACACGAACCCGGTCGCTGTGGTTGTTGAAAATATTGAGCGTTGTTCCGGCAATCAGGGCGTCTCGCAGGCTGTTTTGCTGGTACAAAAAACCAGGGTTGGTACCGGGTTCCACCTCGGTCCAAATACCCCACTCATCCACGACCAACGCGACTTGTTTTTCTTTGTCGTACTTGTCCATGATGGCAGAGTGCCTGGTGACCAGTTCATCCATGCGCAAACAATTTTTCATGGTGTTGAAATACTGCGCTTCATCGAACTGCGTCGCTGAACCTTTTGGCGGCCAACCGTCGTTGTTGGGCAACGTGTAGTAATGCAGCGACAAGCCCCACATTTTGCGCGGACCAACATTTTTCATCAGCACTTCCGTCCAGTTGTAATCGCTGGTGTTGGCGCCGCCTGCAATTTTCTTCAACGGTGCACCGGGATAGTTGCGAGCATAGGTCGCATAGCGCTTGTACTGGTCGGCGTAAAACTCCGGCGTCATATCACCACCACAGCCCCAGCTTTCGTTGCCTACGCCCCAGAAGCTTACCTTCCATGGTTTTGCGTGTCCATTTTGTTTACGCTGATTGGCCATCGGGCTTATTCCATCAAAATTGAAATACTCCACCCATTTTGACATTTCTTCCACGGTGCCACTGCCTACGTTGGCTGTAATGTACGGTTCACATTTCAACAGTTCGCAGAGCTCCATGAATTCATGCGTGCCAAAACTGTTGTCTTCCGTAACACCGCCCCAGTTGGTATTCACCATCTTCGGCCGTTGTGCCCGCGGGCCAATGCCATCACGCCAGTGGTATTCGTCGGCAAAGCAACCACCCGGCCAACGAAGGTTGGGAATCCTGATTTTCTTTAAGGCCTCTACAATGTCCAGCCGGATCCTGTCCTTCTTTGCCACTTTCATGGTATCGGCTACCCAAAAACCATCATAAATACAGCGGCCGAGGTGCTCGGCAAAATGGCCATAGATATGCCGGCTGATGATGTGTCCTTTTCCGGTGTCAGGTGCAAGGGAAAGATCAACCTGTTGCGCAAAAACGCCGGAAGAAAACAAAAGAAACAAGACGCTTAAAAATGGTTTTGTGACACGAATTGAAAACATCGTTCGTTTTTTTAATACCTGTTGAATTGATCCAATTGCCGACCCTGATAAATACGCTCCGGCACAGCAAAGCTCTTTCGAAATTCCGCTTTTGCTTCAGCGCAATTTAACGGACCAATCATTTCCGTTTTTGAATGACTTTCTTTGCTGCCTTCACGATAGTGGCGGCATCGAGCCCGTATTTTTTCATCAGTTCAGCCGGTGTGCCGCTTTCGCCAAAGGAGTTGTTTACGCCGATCATTTCCACCGGCGTGGGAAGATGGCGGCTTAAGACCTGGCAAACGGCGTCGCCCAGGCCGCCATTGAGCTGGTGTTCTTCGGCGGTGACCACGCAACCGGTTTTCCTTGCTGATTGCAGGATGGCCTGTTCATCCAGCGGCTTGATCGTGTGAAGGTTGATGATCTCGGCATCGATGCCTTCCTGCGCCAGTATTTCCCCGGCAAGGATGGCTTCCCACACCAGGTGACCGGTAGCAAAAATGCTCACGTCCGCCCCTTCGTTGACCAGCCAGGCTTTGCCGATCTCGAAGGGCTGATCGGGGTCGGTAAACACCGGAACGGTGGGCCTGCCAAAACGCAAGTACACCGGTCCATCATAATCGGCAATGGCGATGGTGGCCGCTTTGGTTTGGTTGAAATCACAAGGGTTGATAACCGTCATTTCCGGCATGGCCCGCATCATGGCAATGTCTTCGAGGATCTGGTGCGTGGCGCCATCTTCCCCCAGGGTTAAGCCGGCATGTGACACGGCGATTTTTACGTTGGTGCCCGAGTAGGCCACGCTTTGCCGGATCTGATCATAGACACGGCTGGAGCCAAAGTTGGCAAAGGTGGTGGCATAGGGAATATATCCCGAAAGAGCCAGGCCGGCGGCCACGCCAATCATGTTGGCTTCGGCAATGCCGCACTGGACAAAGCGTTGCGGATCGTTTTTGATAAAGGCATCCAGTTTGAGCGAGGCCACGAGGTCGGCACAAAGGGCCACGACGTTGGGATTTGTCTTTCCAAGTTCCGCCATGCCGGCACCAAAGCCACTGCGTGTATCTTTCTTTTCGGTGAAGCTGTATTTTTTCATTTGTCGTTTCCGTGCGTTGAAGAAAAATTAATAATCGCCGAAGGTGGCCGGCAGTTGCAAAAGGGCCACTTCCAGTTGTTCATCATTGGGTGCTGCACCGTGCCATTTGTGGGTGCCCATCATGTAGTCCACGCCAAACCCCATTTCGGTTTTCATGAGTACAACCACCGGCCTGCCCTGGCCTGCTTTTTCGCCTGCTTCTTTCAAGGCATACACCGTCAGTTGCATGTCGTTGCCGTTGGCAAGTTTTACCGTTTCCCAGCCAAAGGCCTGGTATTTGGCACCCAGGTCTTTGTTGCTCATCACCGTTTCGGTAGGCCCGTCAATCTGCTGCCCGTTCCAGTCAATGATGGCAATGAGATTGTCCAGCCGGTGGTGAGCGGCAAACTGCACCGCTTCCCAGATCTGTCCTTCCTGCTGCTCGCCATCGCCCATGAGGACATACACTTTGCGGTCTTCGCCCCGCAGCTTTTTGGCGTAGGCCGCACCGGCAGCAACTGAAAGCCCCTGTCCCAGTGAACCCGACGCGATGCGAATGCCCGGCAGGCCTTCGTGCGTTGCGGGATGGCCCTGCAGGCGGGAGTTGATTTTTCGAAAGGTGGAAAGTTCCTCCATCCCAAAATAGCCGCGCCGTGCCAGCACGGAATAAAACAGGGGTGAGATGTGGCCGTTGGAAAGAAAGAACAGGTCCTCTCCCCTTCCTTCACGGGAAAACTTCAGAAAGCCGTTCTCCTCCTTTTCTTCCTCAATCTTCATCAGCTCGAAGTAAAGAGAAACCACCACATCGGTACAGCCAAGCGAGCCACCGGGGTGGCCCGACTGGCAGGCATGCACCATGCGCACAATGTCCCGTCGTACCTGCGAGGCAATATTTTTTAGTTGCCCCAAATCGTATTGTTTGTCTGTTTGCGTCATGTTTTGTCTATACATTTTATCCGTTAAGCTATTGGATCCGCTCCTTACGCTACTGCGTCTTCCACTACGGTTTGGTGTTGCATCTTTTTCGAATCCTCGATGAATTTGGCAAGACCACTGTCCGTCAGCGGGTGCTTCAAAAGACCCAGGATCGAGTCGAGCGGGCAGGTGCACACATGGGCACCGGCTTCGGCGCACTGGGTGATGTGGTTGGGC
>NZ_RBCI01000015.1 GCF_003628535.1 Flavisolibacter nicotianae | reverse complement strand
CCATTCCGAACAGAGAAGTTAAGCCCCTCATGGCCGATGGTACTGCACCACAATGCGGGAGAGTAGGTAACTGCCATATTTATTAAAAAAAAGCCTTTCAGAAATGAAAGGCTTTTTTTATGCCAACTCAAAAAAATGCAAAGTACTCTGTTACACTCCGTTTATTCTTGTTAATGAGTTAGAATCGAAAGCGTAATGAATATAAAGCGTAATGAATATATTATAACGCATTTGTATGCCCATCATTGTTTGCCAGTTTGCATGTAACACAAAACTTTCCCCCAGTAAATATTTTTTGAAGTATATAGGTATTAGTCCACTTATTATTCCGCTTCAGATCTATTGGCTACAACACGCCGTTCTGAGATTTATTCGATACAAGATCTGCGCAAACACGTTTATACCTGTTAAAAGTTCAGCCTTCTGAAAATGTACATGTTTACTTCGTTAGACGATAAACAGGGTATGTCATATGTGCCGGCTCGTAGTATGAAGAATTTTGGAAGACAAAATTTAATTGCGCCGAACCATTTTTTCTAAACGTACTGTCAGCAGCAAGGCGATCTGCCATTTTTTGTTTCAGATCCGGGTGTGTTTTCAAATAACCAGCTGCAGTTTCTTCAAACACGTAATCAGAATAGCCTTCCTTTTGGCCCAGGATCGGATCAAAGAAATTCCAGGCGAAATAACTGTCCTCTGCTTGAGGCTCCAATGTTTCAATAAGGAAACGAATGCCTGGCTGGTTCAGCGAAATATAGTAATCGCCTTTGCGTAAGGCGACTTTTTTTGTTGTTTTCGCGACCTGCACATTACTATTCACGTGATGTCCTTCATAAGGCCTTGCTCCGGATTTATAGTCTTCGATCCGGTAGGCTTCCACGTCAAGTATGGTGTCTTTTTCGAGACGTTGCATTTGAACGCCGTTGGCCTGTAGTCGCTCGATGACTTTCCACCACCCTTGGGGAATTAGGTAGGCTTTCGGTTTTGTTACCGAAAAGGTATCGATATAGGTGTTGAAAAAAGGAATTTGCTTTTCATACGGTTTGGTACGGTCATAGTATAACCTGTCTATGCCTGAAACCTCGCTTTTTTTCATTCCGGATTCAAAGCCTTTGAACGTGATTGTGGTTGATTTTGTCCTGTCCCATTTCCAGGCAAGCGGAAATGTCGTTTGCTGCTGTTGGTTTCGTTGGGTTGCTTCCCGCAATGACGTAATTTCTTTTCCATGCAGCTCCGTGAATTCAATAAAGCTTTCCATTAACGCTTTCGTTGCTTCCACCCGTTGCTTATATGGCTTTAACATGTGTGTTTCCGGCACAAAAGAAAACGTGTTCCAGAGCGTGCCATAGCCGCTTCCATAGCGGGGGCTGTCCCAGAATTCCGGCCAGCCTTTGTCTGGTGTTTCACCAAAATGGTTTACATACGGCACGAGATCAAATCCTTTTTTCTTCATCAATGGATAAAGGCCGGGTTCAAAAGTTCTGCTCATAAATTCGCCCATCACGCCTCCTAGCTTATTATGCTGCGAAACCAGTAATGTCATGACGTGCTGGTAATCGGCGCCGTTGCTAACGTGATTGTCGACAAAAACGTCGGGATCCAGGTAATGAAAGATGCGGGCAAACGAAACGGCATTCTTCGAATCCATCTTGATAAAATCCCTGTTCAGGTCCAGGTTTTGGGCATTTCCGCGAAACCCTTTTTCTACGGGTCCGTTCTGGTCGATCCGGTAGTTGGCGCTGCGGTTGAGTGCCCCACCGATATTGTAAACCGGAATAAATGCCAGCACGATGTTGGATGGCAAGCTGTATTTGCCCTGAACGATATCTCTCACCAGCAACATCGATGCGTCGATGCCATCGGGTTCGCCGGGATGGATACCGTTGTTGATGAAAATGATATTCTTCTTTTGTTGTTTGATCGCCTTGATGTCAAAGGTTCTTGCCGTTGACACAAGAATCAGGTGCAGGGGAAAGCCGGCATCGGTCGGTCCCATTTCCATCATTTTCACCTGGGGATAGGCAGCATCAAGCGCTTTCCACCAGCGGATGATGGCAGGATACGTTGGCGATTCGGTACCGCCGGATTGCTCAAACTGTGTACGGAAATTCTGGCTGGTCGCGGAAAGAGTATAAAAGAGAAAAAGAGGAAGGAGAACATTTCGCATCAGCGAATTTACACGAACTTGCTATTGCTGCAGAGGCAGGGTAAAATGGCTTACAGGAAAGGTTGCAGGCTTACGGCAATAAAAAAGCATCCCGGTTGCGCAGGATGCTTTACGTATCGTTCACGCGAAAGCTTATTTGGCCAGTGTATTCACTCTTCTTGCCAGCTTGCTTTTCAGGTTCGCTGCTTTGTTTTTGTGAATGACGCCACGCTTCGCTAATTTATCAATCATGGAAGCTACTTCAGGCAGTTGCTCACCGGCAGCCGCAGCATCAGTTACCGCTCTCAGATCGCGGATGGCATTACGGGTAGTTTTGCCATAATAACGGTTGCGTTCGCGGCGCTTAGCAGATTGACGTACATCTTTTTTTGTTGCCTTATGATTAGCCATGTTCTTTTTGAATTTCGGACGGCAAATGTAGGGGAAACATTCGATATTCGGGAGCTTGAAGTCGAAATTTTTTGTTAAGCAAAACGCACCCTGTAAAAGCTGCCTGCCCACTGGCGCAGGATTTCTGCTTTTGCGCTGCAAACTTATCAACGCTTCGGCGGTATATTTGCCATCCCAACGAAATTTCTCCACTCATGAAGGATTTTAGTTTCATTACGCATTCCCATCCATCCTACATCGAAAGTCTTTACCAGGATTTTGTGAAAAACCCGGAAAGCATTGACCCGGAGTTCCGTCGCTTTTTCGAAGGTTTCGATTTTGCTGTTAGCAGCGGCCAGGCTCCTAACGGACAAGCTGTTGCCGTGGCTGCGCAGCCCGTTGCCGGGACAGCCCCGGATGGCGCTCAGTTGGCGAAAGAATTTTCCGTTTACAGCCTGATCCAGGCCTACCGCGATAAAGGCCACCTGGTGGCCACTACCAACCCCATTCGAAAACGAAAGGACAGGGGCGCTAACCTTGACCTGAAATATTTCGGCCTGACCGATGCTGACCTGTCACGCAGTTTCGTGGCCGGCCAGTTCATTGGCCTGCCCAATGCCACCTTGCAACAGATATTGGACAAATTGCAGGCGATTTACACCCGCCATGTGGGGATCGAGTACGCCTATGTACTGCGGGAAGACCGACTGGCATGGCTGCAAAATGAGGTGGAGAACAAATTGGGTGAGCCCGTTCCGCTGCAAACACAAAAGCGGATCCTGGAAAAACTAAATCAAGGCGTCATCTTCGAGAAGTTTCTTCATACAAAATACATCGGGCAGAAGCGTTTTTCTCTCGAAGGCGGCGAAACGGCAATTGCAGCGCTGGACAGCATCATCAATACCGGCGCCGAAAGCGGTGTGAAAGAAGTTGTCATTGGCATGGCGCACCGCGGCCGATTGAATGTGCTGGCAAATATCCTGGGGAAAACTTACGAGCAGATCTTCAGCGAATTTGAAGGAACCGCTATTCCTGATCAGACGATGGGAAGCGGCGACGTGAAATACCACCTCGGCTTCGCCTCCGAAATAGAAACACCGACCGGCAAAAAGCTTCACATGAAGCTGACGCCAAATCCTTCACACCTGGAGGCTGTCAATCCCGTGGTTCTGGGCTATTCACGGGCGAAGGCTGATTGCCTTTACGAATCGGAATTCGATGCCGTACTGCCCATTTTGATCCACGGTGATGCATCGGTTGCGGGGCAGGGTATCGTATACGAGGTGATCCAGATGAGTGATCTGGATGGCTTTTATACCGGCGGCACCATTCACTTTGTCATCAATAACCAGATTGGTTTTACCACGGACTTTGATGATGCACGAAGTTCTTACTACAGCACGTCTGTCGCGGCCACCGTTCAGGCACCCGTGTTGCATGTGAATGGCGATGACCCGGAAGCCGTGGTCAAGTGCGTTGAAATCGCCACCCGCTACCGCCAGCAATTCAATGCTGATATTTTTGTCGACATGGTGTGCTACCGCCGCCATGGTCACAACGAGGGTGACGATCCCAAGTTTACACAACCCCAGCTTTACTCGCTGATTGAAAAGCACGCCAACCCGCGGGAAACCTATGTGCAATACCTGTTGCAGAATGGCGAAGCCGATGCACAGCAACTCGCGAAGGACATGGAGAAGAAATTCTGGAGCGATTTGCAGGAACGGCTCGATGAAGTAAAGCAAAACCCCCTTCCCTATAATTACCAGCAACCCGAATTGTGGTGGAAAAGCCTGCGCCGGGCGGCGGAAGGAGACTTTGACCAGTCGCCGATCACAGCCATCAGTGAAGACGCGTTTCAGAAACTGTTTACAGGACTGATGCGCTATCCGGAAGGCTTT
This sequence comes from Flavisolibacter nicotianae, assembly GCF_003628535.1. Taxonomy (GTDB): domain Bacteria; phylum Bacteroidota; class Bacteroidia; order Chitinophagales; family Chitinophagaceae; genus Flavisolibacter; species Flavisolibacter nicotianae. The sequence goes on along the minus strand of NZ_RBCI01000015.1, from coordinate 116,869 downwards.
AAGCCGCTGCGCAAAGTGGACAAGCTTCTGCAGGATAAACTCAAATTATTCGAAACAGACCAAAAGGTAGACTGGGCAACCGGTGAATTACTGGGCTACAGCAGTCTTCTTGTCGAAAACAAGGATATCCGGATGAGCGGGCAGGATGTGAAGCGGGGAACCTTTTCCCATCGGCACGCGGTGATCTATGACGAAACAAACAACCAGGAATACAACCGGTTGAATCATTTCCAGGAAGGCCAGGGCCAACTGCGAATCTACAATTCGCTACTGAGCGAATATGCCGTTTTGGGTTTTGAATACGGTTATGCTCTCGCCAATCCCAACAACCTTGTGATCTGGGAAGCGCAGTTTGGCGATTTTGCCAACGGTGCACAGATCATCATCGACCAGTTCATTGCCTCTGCCGAACAAAAATGGCAGCGCATGGACGGCGTGGTCATGTTGTTGCCGCACGGATATGAGGGGCAGGGTCCCGAACACAGCAGCGCACGACTGGAGCGCTTCCTGCAGCTTTGTGCAGAATTAAACATGGTGGTGACAAACATTACCACGGCCGCGAATTTTTTCCATGTGATGCGTCGCCAGCTTACCTGGCCGTTCCGCAAACCGCTGGTCAACTTCTCGCCCAAAGCCAATCTCCGTTTGCCTGCTACCTATTCGCATGTCAGCGAATTTACCGGCAGCAGCCGCTTTAAAGAAGTGATTGACGATGCCTTTGTGAAGGAGGCCGGTGACGTGAAAAAAGTCTTGTTCTGCAGCGGCAAAGTGTATTACGACCTTGCCGACCGGCAGCAAAAAGACAACCGGACAGACGTCGCCATCGTTCGCGTGGAGCAACTCTATCCTTTGCCCTACAAGCAACTGGAAGCTTTACACAAAAAATACAGCAAGGCCACCTGGTTCTGGGTACAGGAAGAACCGCTGAACATGGGTGCTGCCAGCTTTATGCAGATGAACCTGAAAAGTATCAACTACGGTATCATCAGCCGGCAGCCCAGTGCGGCCACGGCAAGCGGTTATTCCAAGGTGCATGCACAGGAACAGGCCGAGATCGTGGAAACAGCATTTACCATTTGATGCAACAACAGAAATAGACAGGAGAGGCCGCAACAACTGCCTCTCCTTTTTCCTTATCCCTTGTAATAACCTATTTTATCCGAAATTTGCTCCACTTCAAACGATAGCAATGATTGAAATTAAAGTCCCGACTGTAGGCGAATCTATTAACGAAGTCACATTGGTGAAATGGCTGAAGGCTGATGGTGATTATGTAGAGCGTGATGAAGTAATTGCCGAACTGGAAAGTGAAAAAGCCACTTTTGAACTCAATGCGGAACAGGCAGGCGTTTTGAAAACGGTTGGCAAGGAAGGCGACACCCTGAATATTGGCGATACCGTGGCGCAGATTGATGAAACAGCCGCCAAACCGGAAGGCGCGGCTGCTCCTGCCGCTGCTCCCAAAGCGGAAAGCAAGCCCGAACCGGCGAAGCAGGAAGCGCAACCGGCAGCCCAGGCTGCAGCGCCGTCGGCCCAACCCCAAGCTGATGTAAAAGCAACTCCCGTTGCTTCTGCAATCATTGCAGATAAAAAAGTCGATCCGAAAAATATCCAGCCGAGTGGCTATAACGGGAAGATCCTGAAAGAAGACGTGCTGCATGCGCTGGAGCATCCCGGCCGCAAGCCCGGTGTTGAACTGTTCAACCGCACGGAAGGCCGCGAAAAGATGAGCAATCTCCGGAAGACGGTTAGCCGTCGCCTGGTAGAAGCCAAAAACACCACGGCTATGCTCACGACCTTCAACGAAGTAGACATGAGTCGCATCATGGCCATCCGGGCCGCCAACAAAGACAAGTTCAAAGAGAAGCACGCCGTGAACCTTGGCTTTATGTCCTTCTTTACCAAAGCCGTTTGTTATGCACTGGCCGAATGGCCGGCCGTGAATGCCTATATCGACGGCGACTCGATCGTTTATCACAACTATTGCGATATCTCCATTGCCGTATCTGCACCCAAAGGACTGGTGGTGCCCGTTATCCGAAACGCCGAAAGCCTGAGCATGGCCGAAATAGAGAAGAAAGTGGTCGAGCTGGCCACAAAGGCACGGGAAAACAAACTGGCCCTTGAAGAAATGCAGGGCGGAACTTTCACCATTACCAACGGAGGCGTGTTTGGCTCGCTTCTGAGTACGCCGATCATCAATATCCCGCAATCGGCAATCCTGGGTATGCACAAAATCCAGGAGCGTCCGGTAGTGGTAGACGGGCAGGTGGTGGTACGGCCCATGATGTATGTGGCCCTGAGTTACGACCACCGCATCATCGACGGACGGGAGTCGGTGTCCTTCCTGGTGCGGGTAAAAGAACTTCTCGAAAACCCTGAGCTGTTGCTGATCGGCAAAGACCCGGTAAAAACATTGCTGGAAATATAACATTCCACCGCAGCGTTACGTTAACACAGAATTGTGTAGAAACGTATCTTATTGCTAATAATACTCGTTCAATGAAAAATCTGCTGATCGCATTTCCGGTTGTAGCCCTTTTACTGACAGCCTGCACCAAAGAACCAAGCCTTGAAAACGGCAACGGCACGCCTGCATCAGGTGGCGGCGCTGCAAAACTGGTCCAAATGGGTGTCCGTGCCGGAACTGATTCCACAACAACCAATTTCGTTTACAGCGGCGCTGTTCTTTCAGAGATCACCGATGACGGAACGGTCAACGGACAGTCATTCGATTTGCAGTCGAAGATCAAACGCAATTCGGCCAATCTTATCACCTCGCTAACTACGATTTCAAGCATCTTTCCGCAAATCGGTTTGGATGACAGCCTGGTGATGAATTTTGTCATCGACAATGCAAAGTCCCAATACATTTATGGTGTCAGTCACTACAGCTTTATGGGACAGCCCGTTGCCGACAGCATTGTGTACAGTTACGACGCATCGGGCAAGCTGGTTACGATGATCACGTATTTTGACGATGGCACGGGTTATAGTCCCGATACCAAAGAAGAGTATACCTACAACGGCAGCAACCTGGCCACTATCAAGTCCTACACGGATGTTGGCGCCGGCTTTACCCTCGACGCCACCACCACGTATGAATTTGACACGAAGGTCAACCCGATGCAGTTTGCAGCCGATGCGCCGGTGTTGGGAATGGGTGATTTTTATTCGGCCAACAACGCCACGAAAAAGACCGTTGTTGCCACGTCACCGGCGGCGACCACGATCACATCGGTGGCGTATACCTACAACAGCAATAACCAACCGGCGACCGGTGTGAATACCTCGGGAAGTTCAACATCGACCGTTACGTATCACTATCAATAACGAAAACGTTTTTCACAAGAGCGATTGCACCTGCAATCGCTTTTTTGTTTCAGCAAACCTGCCATGCGGCTACAGTCTTATTTGCAATCGTCAGTTGAAATCCTAGCGCAGTACAGCGGGGATATTCCGTTTGCCGCCTGGCTGAAAAACCATTTTCGCCAGCACAAAAAATTTGGATCCAAAGACCGGCGGCTGATCGCAGACCTTTGTTTTTGTTATTTCCGCCTGGGCAACGCTTTTGCCTGGCAGGAAAGGGGAGAACGAATGCTGGCAGCCCAGTTGCTCTGCCATCGCAACAGTGCATTTGTTAGGGAATGCAAGCCCGAATGGCAGGCGGTCTCCGATCAATCTTTACAGGAAAAACTTCAATTTCTGGGCGCTTCGATCGACGACACGATCTTTCCTTTTCCGGATGAACTAAGTCCGGCAATTGACCAGGAGGCCTTCCGGCTTTCTTTTTTACAACAGCCCGACCTGTTTCTGCGCATTCGGCCGGGAAAAGAGAAAGCAGTCCACCAAAAATTACAAACTGCCGGTATTGCTTTTTCCGGGGACGGTTCCTGCCTGCGGATGGCCAACACGACAAAGGTGGATGAAATCATTCGCCTGGATGAAGAAGCCGTCGTACAGGATATCAGTTCGCAGCAGGTTTTGCAACCGCTTCAGCAACAGGTACCCAGCCTTCCTTCACCGGCCACTGCGTGGGACTGCTGTGCGGCCAGCGGAGGAAAAACCATCCTCCTGCACGACACCTTTCCCCGCCTCCGGATCACGGCCAGCGACATCCGCGAAAGCATTCTTTTCAACCTGCGCAACCGCCTGAAACGGGCCGGCGTTGCAGCCGACCGCACCTTTGTTGCCGATGTTTCATCGCCGCGGTTTTCCCTGCGGCAAAAATTCGACATCATCCTTTGCGACGCGCCTTGCAGCGGCTCGGGTACGTGGGGACGAACGCCGGAACAGCTTTCATTTTTCCCAAATGAAAAAATTGACACCTACGCCGACCTGCAAAAACGTATAGCCCTGAACGCAAGTAAATACCTGCAACCCAAAGGCTATTTCCTTTACATCACCTGTTCTGTTTTCCGGAAAGAAAATGAATCTGTCGTGGCCTACCTGCAACAACACGCAGGACTGCAGGTGCTCTCGCAGCAGTATTTTACCGGCTATGAAAAAAAAGGCGACACGCTGTTTGCTGCCTTGTTTACAACTTCATGAATTCTTTTGTGGCAATGCGTTTCTCTCCGTTGTATGCGGCCACGTAATAGCTTCCCTTAGCCAGTTGGCGTAGCGGGAGTTCAAAAGTCGCTGTTCCCGACAATTTCGACGTGTGCACAACCTGCACGATGGCTCCTTTGCTGTCGACCAGGCGAAGCGTGAGTTGCGGGATGGGATAGGTGGTCGTGAGCCGGCAGCGAATCTGGTCGATGGCGGGGTTGGGGGATACCACGAATTCTTCCGCACTGACCGGAACATTGGTGACCGGCGTGGTGATGCAACTGCTGGCCAAAACAACGGAAACCGTATCGATGTAATCCGCGCCCTGCGCTACACTAGACGCCGTATCTGCCCACTGCCGGATGCGGTAGGTAAGGGTGCCGGCCTGTATGTTGATCAGACTGTCGGTAAACTGGTAGTGCTGTGTTCCAAAGATCGTTCCGGCGGCTGCTTTTTCGCCGATTTTGGAAAAGGCTGTCTCTCCCGGTGCTTTGCGTTCAATTTCGTACCGCATGCCCTTGGCGTCCTTGCTGGTCCAGGCCAGCGAGGTTTTGCAGGCCGACGTGGTGGCGGTGGCCGAAGAAAAATCTTTCAGCAAAAGCAGCGTGGCTTTTACCATGTCGGGAATGCCGTAGCCTGTTGTGTCGTTGGGTGTTGTTACCCGGTCGCCGGCCTGCTGGATCGCTTTCACGATGCGCATGTTGTTGAACTCCCGGAAGCCCTGCCAGAGGCAGGTTGCAAGGCCTGCCATGTTGGGACAGGAAAACGAAGTGCCGTTGTTGGTGCCGATTGTATTCGACGCCGTTTGTACCACCGCGTTCACGCCAACCGATGCAACATCCGGCTTCACCTGCCCATCGGCTGAAGGACCGCGGCTGGAAAATGAACCGGGTATCCCGGAGGCACTCACCGCACCGACTGCCAGTACACTGTCTCCGTCGGCCGGCGTAACGATCTTCCCCCAGCTACCGGCGCCTTCATTGCCTGCGGAGTTCAGCACCAAAATTCCTTTTTTGGCTGCCAGGTCGGCGCCGATGGCTGCCATGGTCGTATTGCCGTTCAGGTCTGCATAGGTATGATTGAATGACGCATCATCGAAGGTGTTGTAGCCAAGCGAAGACGAAATCACGTCGCCGCCGGCACTGTCTACCCGTTCGGCCGCACACACCCAGTTGTGCTCTTCGATCGGGTATTCCGACGCGGCGTCTTCGCTGCGAAACAGGTAAAAACCGGCCTTGGGCGCCGATCCTACAAATTGTCCGGGCACGTTGGCCGCGATCACCGAAAAACATTGCATGCCGTGTGTATGGTCTTCGATTACGCTGTTGTCTTTGGCCACAAAATCGTAGACCCCCAGCACCTGGCCATTCTGGTTTACGCTGTCAAATGCTTTCAGCGTCGTGTAGTGATAAAAGCCGGCGTCGATCATGCCAATGACCATACCCTGGCCGCGCAGGCCAATGTTGTGCAGGAACTCGCCGTTGTGAATATGGATTTGCGGAAAGGACGAACCGTAATTGAAATAATCAGCTGCAGGCTTGAAATGGCGTGCTTTTTTCAGTTTTCGATTGGAGAAGCGTTTTGCCTGTATGCCTTCTTTTCCACTGTCCCCGACCCGCTTTGCGGCAATCGGCGCTGTTCTTTCCACAAAGGCAAACGAGGCAATTTTTGCCAGTGCCGCTGCATCGTTGGTTTGAATGGAAACCTGGTTCAGCCACCGCGAAACATTCAGGATGGTGACCGCGCCGGCGAGGCGAACACTGTCGATATAGCGCGATGTCACAGGCAGGTCGGTGCTGTCGATGGCAATGTTGTACGTTGTTCTGCGGTCGATGGCCCGTTGCGAAAGGTAGGGTAACGGGTTGGCAATGGCATAAGGCGTGGTTGCCTTGTTTTTGAACCGGACAATGTACCGGCCGTACGATTGGGCATTGCTTGCGGCTGCTGTCAGGATCAGCAGCGAAACCAGGAATTGTTTCATGTGTTAATTGTGATCGATCAGGGAACGTTTTACGCCAAAGCCGGTTTTGTAACCATTGCCGCCACTGGTGGTATTGGGCTGGTATTCCCACATGGTCAGCTCCTGGTAAACCAGGCCGAGTCCTTTTGCATATTTGTCCACGGCGTAGTTCATATATCCATAGGCCGACGGTTGTGTCACGGGGGCATTGACGCTTTCATCTGCCTCCTGCACGGTGAGCACGTCGTTGTAGGTCTGGCCGTTCAGTGTCAGGGTTTCGCCGGTACCGGTATAGGTATAATCCCAGTCCGCCATGTTATCGTCATTGCTAAACCCGTAAAATGCGCTATACGGATCGGCCGGCAAGTAGCGGTTGCCCTTCCAGGTTTTGTCCTGGCTAATGGGCGACGTCAGCTTTACAAAGCGCAGGTTGTTTTCCACCACTTCCACGCTGGCGGTTCCCGGCACAATCGCATAGGAACCGGCTGCCTGCCATCCTTCAGTACCTGCTGCATCGCGGAGATAGCGGAACACACGGTAGGCGGGACGTCCTGCGGCGTCGGTGATGGATTGGTCCACCAGGTGTTTTTCCTGGTAGGAACGGACCGTTGTTACCGTTCCAAAACTGGTAAACAAAGTGGAGTCAAGCCGGTAAATCCTGTATTTGCCCGTTTGTGCAGGCAGGTAGTCGGAAACTGCTTCAGACTGAAGGCTTTCGCTTTCTTTTTTACAACTGGCAAGTAAAAACAAGGCAAGAAGGGGGAGCAGTCGGGTTGTTTTCATCAATGCAGACGTATTCATGGAGATTGGTTGCCATTAAATAGAGGCGGCACTAAAGTAGAGAAAAACTGAATAGGTAGAGAGCGGGACAAGAATATTGGGATATTAGATAGTGGGTATGCATTATGACTGCCTCATGAAAATCCATTCAATATCTTACTATCTCAATATCCCAATATCTACTACCAGCTACCTAACCGCGCTGAATAATGCCACCGCCGATCACATCGTCGCCTTCGTAAAAGACGGCGCTTTGACCCGGAGCGATGCCTTTGGCTTTCTCGAAAAAGCGAACGGATACATCGCCGATTCCCGATGGTGTCAGTACGGAAAAGGAGCCTTTGTCTTTGTAGCGGATTTTGGTCAGCGCCTCCATTGGCTCCTGCAAGCCATCGTATTTGATCCAGTTGATTTTTGCCACCCGCATGTCTTCTTTTTCCAGGTCTTCTTCATCGCCCAAAACAACTGTGTTGGTATCAGGATTGATGGCTGTTACATAAACCGGTTTGCCAAACGTAATGTCAAGGCCTTTGCGCTGACCGATGGTATAGAAGGGGTAGCCTTTGTGCTGTCCCAGGATGTTTCCTTCCTTGTCCACGAACGATCCGCCGGCAACCTGCTCTTCCAATCCTTCTACCTTGCGTTTCAGGAAGCCGCGGTAGTCGTTGTCGGGAACAAAGCAAATCTCGTAGCTCTCGCTTTTTTTGGCCAGTTCGGGGTAGCCGAAATCCTCGGCCATCTGGCGAATCTCCGTTTTTCTGTAAGGGCCCAGCGGCAGCAGCGTACGCGAAAGCAGGTCCTGTTGCAGGCCCCACAGCACGTAGCTCTGGTCTTTGGTTTCGTCAACGCCCTTGCTGATCACGAAGCGGCCGTTGTCGTGCTGGCGCACCTGCGCATAGTGGCCGGTAGCGATGAACTCGCAACCGAGTGCGTCGGCACGTTTCAGCAAAGCCCGCCATTTGATGTGCGTGTTGCACAGCACACAGGGATTTGGCGTGCGGCCGGCCAGGTATTCATCAACAAAATTTTCCACGACAAAAGAGCCAAACTCTTCGCGGATGTCGAGAATGTAGTGCGGAAAGCCGTGCTGTACTGCCGCCATGCGGGCATCGTTAAACGAGTCGAGGTTGCAACAACCGGTTTCCTTTTTCGAACCGCCACTGGCCGCGTAATCCCATGTTTTCATGGTGATGCCCACAACCTCGTAGCCCTGCTGGTGAAGCATCAAAGCTGTCACCGTGCTATCGATACCGCCGCTCATGGCTACCAAAACTTTTCCTTTCCTGCTCATAATGAAGAGGGCAAAGATACAACCGGTTAAAATCTGCATTTGTTAAGAAAACCCCTCTCAAAAAATGGCAATTGCCGGTGTAGCAGGGAGAGCAGAAAACGCAGTCTTTTCCCGGTCTTAGGGTGTTCCTGCCGCGTTGTCTTTACAGGCTGGAAGGCAGGGTTGCGCCCCGGATTTGGGGAGACGTGACAGGGGGGTGCGGTCACCAGTGCTTGCCGGGCAGGCAGCAATTGCCGCAGCGAAAGCACGTGCAGGAAAACCGCCGCCGAGGCCAGGAAAACGATCAGGATTCCCGGGAAATACAGAGGGAGGTAAAGAGTCTCGTACACCCTGAACACCGACGGCAGCGACCGAATGGCAATGGAGAAGATGTTGAGCAGGGAAAGCAATCCCAGGACGTTGAAAACAATCCCGGCGAATCGGGCCAGCCGCCATTTTTTCCAGAACAGGAAGGCCACCGGAAGCGCCAGCACGCCGATGAAAAGATCGAAGTTCCGGCCGTGGAAAGAAAGGACTTCCGGGATCAATCCTTCCCGGGCAAATTGCAGGAACACGAGTTCGATGAAAAGCCGGTAAACATGTACGCCGATCAAAAATGCCGGGGGTACAAGCGAAAGGAACGATAGCGCACTACGACGGTTTGCCCCCGACAGGAGCACAACCACCAGCAACATCGGCAAAAAGATGACAAGAAAGCGCGGTGGCATGGTGGCCACCCTGAAAAAACCAAGGGCCGCCAAAACGGTAATGGCAGCGGCATAAACGGCATACACGAGTACAAACCGTGTCACCGGTTTTTGAAACCGGTTTTTTTCTTCCGGCGATGCAGCCCTGACCGTCTTCTTCCAAAGACGGAAAAGGAAAACCAAAAGGCCGGCAGTGAGGAAAACCAGCGAAAGGTTGGACAAGGAAAAAGGATGAAGAGGCATAAGAAGCTGTCTTTGTTGCCGACAAAATTGGCAACGGCAGCAACGAATTCTCTTGCCATTTGACAAGAAATCAGCGCTGCACAAATTCTTTGCGAATGCGGCTAAGAGAGGTATCGGTCACACCCAGAAAGGAGGCAATGTATTTCAGTGGCACATGCCGGAAGATGTCCGGCTGGGAGTGCAGAAGTGCAGCATAGCGTTGCTCCGCTGTTTTATTGATCATGGAAAGGGTGCGAACCTTCAGCGACACCAGGGTCCTGACCAGGATGGCCCGGCCGGTTTCGCGGAAAGCCGGCAACGCATGAAAAATTGCATTGAGTTCGTCGTAGGTGATCTTCCAGGCATTGCAATCCGTCAGGGCCTGGATCGATTCGGGGGAGGGAATGTGCTGGAAAAAAGAAGCGGCTTCAAAAACAACGTTGCCCGGTGTATAAAAATTCGTGGTCACTTCCGATCCTTCCGTGTCGAAAAGATAGGAGCGCATGATACCTTCTTCCAGGAAAAGATACTCATGGCTGCGCTTTCCTTCTTCCAGGAAAAACGCGCCTTTTTTGTAGCTGGCCGGGTGGAAATGGGCCGCAATCTCCCTCGCAATGGCTTCGCTGGAAGGATGCACGGACTGGAAAAAGCGGATTAGCGCAGATGGATCGGCCTGTTGCATGGCGGAAAAATGGCGATGCATAAAGATACAGTACCATTCGGTTTGTTGGTCAGCAGGCATTTAGCTGTCCTGTTTGCGTATTGTCCTGGTCCTGCGGCGAGGGAAATTTGTAGAAGACGTAACCGTGCGGAGGCGGGCACAAACCAGCCAGGAAGAAAGCAGGCAAACCAGCGCCAGGAGAATCAATTTCTGGAAATCCGCCAGTGAACTTTGCACCACCAGGTAACCTGCGGCAACCAGGAGAACAGGATGCAGGAAACAAAGTGCGTAACCGCCACTACCGGCAGTCAGCAGCCAGCGAAGACCGAGACGGACCGGCCGGTTGGTGAGAATGGTTTTGCCAAAACTGTTCCTGTATTCCATTTTTCAAAAACCTTTTCGAGTTATTGCAACATGTGACGCAGAAGAAGAACGGAATGTTACAGCCCTGCATCAAAAAAGGAAAAGCCTGCTCCGGAAAAGCAGGCTTTTGAAACAAACGGACCATTCCTTATTGCTTAGGAAAGCACGGCAAAACCAACCGCTTTCGGTCCGTATTGAGGGAAGAGGGTAGAGCTGTTCAGGATCACACGGGTGTTGGCAAGCAGGCTGACCGTGTACCCGCAGGGATCCAACTTGGCCGTGTTGAGCGACCACACCGCGTTGCTATCGCCGGTATCGGCCAGCGCATTGTAGCTGCGGCCCGTCGGTGCCGGAACGGTGCTGTGCGTATGGGATGAAGGCTCCAGTTGGAGGCTCCACGAACCAAAATAGGGATGCACGGCCCGCAGGTGACCATTGATGGTTGGATTGGTCTTGTCGTAGCTGTGGCAATCGCCGCCATCGATCACTTCATCAAGGTCGGAGCCGATGTCCACGGTGGCATTGGCCGTTGGGCTGACCGTCATGGGTTTGTTGTTGACGATCATGGAAAATTCATCGCCCACCTGTTCCAATCCGAATTCGTCGGTGTAGAGCAGCTTGATGGTATAGGTGCCATCGGTAAGCCCGCCCGTGTTCCACCAGGCCAGGTGGTTGTCTTCGTTGTAAAGACCGATGCCCGCATTTTGTTTGTACACGAACCAGCCGTCGGGGGAATTTTGGATGTCGTTGAATTCGGTGAAGGTGCCGAAATCAAACATCTGGATGGTTTCATTCGTGGAGACCGTGGCATAATCGGTATCGGCGGCGCCGAATTTTTTGTACATCAGTTTGTACTTGATCGTGCCGTTAAACCCGTTGCGGTCGATGATGCCTTGGAACCGTACGGCGCCACCCCATGGCCGGTTGTTGTGGATGGTAGGGAACACGTTGGTGTAGTTGTACAGGTAGTGCAGGGGATCGATATCGTCGCGGTCTACACCGCCAACGAAGGTCAGTTTGCTTTTTACGCCGGTGCCTGTTCCTGGACGGATCTGCACTATGGAGTCCACGCGGTTGCCCCAGAAGTTGAGTGCATTGGGATTGGTGGTGGAAGGCAGGGCTTCCCACGAAAGCACGGCTCGCACTTTTATGCGGTTGGGGTTGGCGCATTTGCGCAGGTGACGGCTGACATCCACCGGCAACGCCACATTGTAATAAAGGCCGTCGGCCGGGATGTTCGAAATGTCGTGCACTTCCACGCTGGCGGTTCCGAGGTATTCGTCAAAATTGCCGTCGTTGTCCCAGTCGGCCCAGAAAGCCACATGTTCCATCGATCCTTTCTGGCACATGTTGCCGTTAAAGCCGCTCGGCTTTTTCACATGAATAACGGCACCCAGTGTATCGATGGCCGTGTTCATGCCTATGCAGCGTACTTCTTCGAACGATACATCGGCCTTGTTGTCGTCCTTGGCCAGGAGGTCTGCAAGGTTGTCGAGGTTCACCTGCAGTTTGGTGATGTCGTTGATGTTGAACGTGGTGGCCTTGAGGAAGGTTTGGTTGCCCGAAACCAGCGAACCGACGGTGCTGTAAAACATGCGGTGGTCGGGCACTTCAGCCGCCCTGTAGGCTTTGTAAAGGCTTTCTACGGGTGGTGGCTGCGGCGGTTGCAGGGTGATGGGCTCCTGCTGTGGCAGCAGTTGAAGCAGGTCGATGTTGGGCTTTAGCTTCAGCAGTTCAAAAATCTCTTTCCAGAAGATGAAGGTTTTGCGCTGCAGTTGAACGGAAACATCTTTTACGTTCCCGTAGGCCGGCACATAATTCGGGTTGGACGGCGGGATCACATTCCAGGCAAGAACCCCTCTCACGGTCGGGATCACGGCTTTACTGCAGTCGAGGAATTTGCGGTACTTCTCGTCGTCGATTTTGAGCTGCGACATGTACATAACGGGGTGCTGGGCTTCGGGAGGATTGTCCATGAAGTCGCAGGCCGAAAAGCCCGTGTAGCCCATGTCCTGGAAGCCGGAGCCGTCTTTGAAATCGACAAAGAACCGGATATATTCTTTCGAAGTGGGGTTGCAGAGCGTGCCGCCGTAACCCGTCGATTGCTTGAGGCTCACGATCCCCTCGATCCGCTTTTCCTTTGGGTTGAAGCCGACACAGGTCAGCTCTTCCCAAAACGTATTGCTCTGTGCGACCTGGGGAACAAAGATCTGCTTGAAGAGAAATTTTTTGCGTGAGAGGATCAATTCATCCAGCGTTTCCTGCGTTGGCGTGGCAACTGACGGTTTAACTGTTTCCATACTTTTTCTTTTAGAGGTGAACAATGGTGTTGTGCGAGAATTAAGTAGCTGAAACGTTTTCCTTTTTGCGTGCCGGATCAATGTCGTTTTGCAGCGGTACAATGCCGCAACCGGGCTGTTTTCGCAAGGCGGGTTCTGTAAAATGATGGCGGTTGCGATTCAACAAATCCGTTGCAATCTCCAGCTCCGGCGGCGGCCGGTGCCAGGAGAAAAGCCTTTTTTGTTTTCGGTTGAGCCTGCGCTTTCGAAAGAGATTGCTGCCGTTTCCTGTTGCCTGTTTTTTTTAGGGGATCACTCACATACCAGTTACCGGATTTCAAAGGGGCAGAGCTGCATTGCTGCGAAAAATGCGTGCAGGTTGTTTTGGCGGGAAGTCGTTTTGATTGCAATCCTAATTTACTTCATTTGAAGGAATAACCAATAGCCGGGCCTCCTTGCTTTTCAAGAAAAAGCGTGGTGAAACAAGGGGAAGGCAGGTTTGAAATTCTGCTGCCGGAATTCAATCGTGTGTGCCTCTCCGCGGCAGGAGTGACAAGCTTTGAAGGTTTCACCTTTATGTGGAGAAGACGGCCCTTATCGTTCGCTTTTTCTCAGGCGGCTTCGGCGGCATTTGGCTCGTTGATGAGTTTTTTGATCAGCGAGATCTGCCCGAGGTGGTAGTGGGTATGCTCGATAATGCCGTGGAGGTTGCGGTAGTAATTGCCGTATTTGCCGTCTCCAAAATCGGCCAGCAGTTTTGCGTCGTCCATCCGTTCGATCTCCGCGGCAAAACGTTCGGCTTCCGTCATGGTCTTGTTCACCAGGGCCTGCCAGTCTTCTTCCGACGCGATGGGCGGCAGGTTGAAGCTGAACTTGTCGCTGGCATCGAGTGGGCTTCCCTGTAAGACCTGCAAAACAGCCTGCACATAGTAGTTGATGTGGAAGACGAGAGCTGCAATCGTGTTCAGGTTCTGAACCTTTGTGGTGGCCTGCTGCCAGTCGACGCCGGCCAGCGTGTCTTTCAGGTTCACGTCCGTCCAGTTACCGCCGAAGTGCACCTCGCGGAAATGTTTTGCCAGTTGTTGTGCGAAAGTCATACGTGGAAAATACAAAATTTCCCTGGCGACAGGATAACGGTGACAATTATTGAGAGAATGATGTCGGCCTGTGCCTGTTCCCGAATTGAAAAAATGGTTTGCATCCGGTTGCGGTTCTACTCTTTTTCTATCGCAGCTGTGCATACGCCTTTAATTCCGCTTATTGAATTGTCTGTTCAACTGCCATTTGAAATTTCGTAACCAAACGTTCACCCATCCAGCTTTCAAACGGTCACCAGGTTCGCGAATGGAAAAACATGTTGTAAAAGGTACCTCTTCTTGTTTTTATTGGTTAAATTGTCGTAAGTCCCTGCTGATATTCTTCCATTTTCATCCTGCCTATTTCTACGCTCCGGTGTCCTACGGATTCTTGTTGGGATCGTGACCTGCGCTTTGGCGCAAGACAGTCTCTTATTTATTCACCATAAAATCTGGAGGTCTATTATGAACAACAAGTTTTTTAGCTGCCTGGTTCTTTGTCTGGCATCTGTCATTTTCGGCTGCACCAAAGACAACACGATGTCCGCTGACCAAACGCAAAGAAGCGGGACAAATTCCGCAAAAAAAGGCGGGGAGGCAGCGTTGAAGAATACCGGCGGTGCAACGCAGGTATCGGGTGTTGGCTTTTACGCAGCAACGGGTGAATGTGAACCGCTGGTGGAAGGAGCCGCCTATGCCGTTAAAATGACCGGGGATTTGCAAGGTTGCCTGTATGTGTTTATCGACGAATTCGGGTGTTCGCCGAGTGGCACCTACCGGGAGTCGGGGCGGGAATATTTCGTAGGCACCTACCAGGGAAAGACGGGTACGTTCCGGACGGATTACAAATTTGAAGCGAAATTTGAGGGCTGCGCCGAAAACGGTGCGCCTTTGGGCGCCGAAATCTTTGGCCGTTGTCAACACCCAATCGCAAAGGGCAGTGGCACGGGTGATTTCGAAGGCGTCACAGGACAGTTGAACTTTAAGGACGATGTTGAAGCCGGAAACTTTCCCTATACAGGCCACCTGCAGTTCTGAGGCTCACGTAAACCGGTGTAGGATATTTGAACAGCAGGTAACGGCTTGCTCCGTGCAGGATTTCTATACCGCGATGGCTTCGCTGCCAGCGAAGCCATTGTTGTTTTCGAGTTTGACCTGCCGAACAGGATTGGCTTGTTCGGATTACCTGCTGAATGCAGTGTTGTTTGTTCAGCTCCAATTGCTGCGTGTATTTGTAAATCGTTGCCTGTGCTTTGGCAAGTGAGCATGTTGCCTGCAGTCATTCGCCTTATTTTCTTAAAATCTTCTCCATTGCCTTCCCTTTTGCCAGTTCATCAATCAGCTTGTCCAGATAACGGATCTTTTGCATCAGCTTGTCATCGATGTCTTCCACGCGATGGCCACAAATAACACCGGTGATTTTGGAAGCATTGGGATTGATTTGCGGCGCCTGTGCAAAAAAAGTTTCCAAATCACTTTTGCTGTCGATTTGTTGCTGCAGGCTTTGTTGATCATATCCTGTCAGCCAAAAAAGAATGGTGTCTACTTCTTCCCTGGTGCGTCCTTTTGCTTCTGCTTTTTTGATATACAGGGGATAGACACTTGCAAACAGGAGCGCATAGACTCTTTCTTTCTTCATGTTCGTTGGGATTGTTTGGCAAACTTAATTTCTTGTCGTCAACGGTGAAAACTGACTGCAGTGGCGGCATACATTGAACATCCAGCCTTGGGCCGCCACTAATGATCGATGCATTCGCCAACCGTTTATTCATCGCCCCAAGCATAACAGTAAACCAGTGTTGTCTGCATCTGCTTTCTGTTTTTAGACAGGTTGTGTCAATTCTTTCAATAGCCAAGTAAGTTGTGTTCTAGCTGAACTAATTACCTTGCTAAAACTTAATAACTGAATTCCTTTGCCAATAAAATCTTTATCAATTCTATTGTCAACTTTCCCACCTGCTACAATAATTTCCATCGGCACTTTTCCCAAATATTGAAATAGGTCATCACGATACTTCTCCGCTTGATTTTCGTCGTCTCTGGAAATGGTATGAGATGGTCGTTTGAATTCAATCAAAAGATACTTGCCATTCTGGCCTTCTGAGAGAAGGAGGTCTGGTCTCCTATTAGCTCGGTCACCCTGAAACTCTTTATCACAATACTTTTTTACAATGCTTTTCAAAGTTTCATTTGAGCTCATAAGAGAGTAATTATTGCCGAACACCCAAAGATTGTGTTCAAGAGTTTTATGAACATCCTTTTCCTGAACTTCCATGTTATTTGTAAGTCGGTCAAAGTAGTCTAGAAATCGGTTTCTACTTTGGGCTTGTCTGGCTATCAGAGACATTTCCAATATTCCAAAGTCTGAAAGTGCTTCGGCAAAACTTGAGATATCGCTGTCCATACAATCATCAATATTTGCAAGCACCTCAAAGTAGTCGTCTTTCTCGAATGCGTCAAGTACGACCGATATTATCGTGTCAGCTTTTTCATTGCTTTCATAAAAACGTTTAAGCACTTTATCTAAAGCTGTTTGTGCAAACTTTCGCCTGTGCTCTGGAAGTTTTGAAAGTTCTAGATTGATTTTCTTAGCAAGTCGAGCTTTCTGTGCGTTTACTTGTTGGTAAAACTCTGCTTTGAGTTGGTCCTCTATTTTAGGTTTGATAATTTCTTGAACTTTTTGAAATGCTGTACTATTTTCTATGATAGCACCCCAGTCTGCAGTAACATCATCTTTTAATCCATTTACTTCTATTTCTGCATAAACATGCTTGGTTAACTTTCGAGGAATTTCTTCATTGTCTTCTAAACCAAAACTTTCAGGCCTGCCAATTATTTTTCCATCAACTCTTATTGCAACACCGGAGTGCTTAATCGGCTTTTCGCTTACAGTGCATTTGAACTTTACTTCTCCAACTTCAGGAATATTTAGAATTTCTATAAGGGTACTGCCTGGAATATTTTCAACATCAGTTTGCTCACCATTAACAAAAACTCTAAAATCATTCTGTCTGCCAAATTCTAAAACGAGGATTTGTTTAAGTCGTTCAGAATTAGGAAAGCTGAAATTTTGATGTAACTGTGTTAATTTAATTTCTGTACCGTGGATATTTTCATCAAATGTTTCGGATGTAATTATCAAATCAACATCTTCCAAATCTCTTTTCGACTTTAATATTTCTTCTTTATTTATTGATACTGTTGTTTTAGTGCCTCTTGCAATAGTAGTCAAGGTCATTAAATTGCCAACTGTCAATCCAGCAAATTTTCCAATGCCTTTCTTACCCTTAACTTGACGATTTTTTGAAGGAGTTCTTTCCCCTTTCCTTGAAGTTCGGCTATTAGCAATAAAGAGATATTCATTTCTTAACTCCTTTTCAGTCATACCAGAACCATCATCTTTTATAATAATTGGGTCAAGTGTAAATGGCTCAGGAAGTGTTATCCACACATTTTCTGCATCAGCGTCCCATGAATTATCAACTAGTTCTTTCAGTGCATATTCTGTCGAGCGGTAGCTCTCTCCTAGAATTGAGGTTAAACGAGTGTCAACCTTGAGGTTCGCTTTACTCATTTTAGTCAGTTAGTATGATTGTACAATTTTGTTAGCGTTACTGCCAACAGTTGTATTAATGAATACCGAAATATACAAAACATTTCTAAGTGAATAGAAGCGTTTGCAACTGACCGATGTCACCTGTTTTTCTTCACGCGGCTATACCTCACCGGCATAAACCTTGCGACGTCTTTCACGATCAGCCAATAAAAAAACCACCCTTTTGCAAGAGTGGTTTTTTGTTGGTTTCGGCTTTTCTTAAAAAGCGCCTTTGGCTGCAGCTTTCTGCATCGGGTTGGTGCCGGTGGATTGCCCGCGGCCGGCGCCCTGTTTCATTTTAAACACCTGCAGGCGGCTGGGTTCCGCTGCCACGCTGCCCCAGCTATTGTTGCTTTCGTCGATGTCGGCTGTTTCCCGCATGGGGTCGAGACGGATCGCTGTTACCTGCTTGTCCTTGGCAAAAAACTTCGTCACGTTATTTTCGTTGTGGCGCCATACCTGGGCCGGGATGCGGTCCACTTCCTTGCTGCCATCCTTGTAGGTCCATTCAACGATGATGGGCATGGGCAGTCCGCCCTTGTTGCTGAAGCTTAACTCGTAGAAAAACTTGTTCTGCAGTTTTTCTCTTGTAGCGGCGTCCAGCTTTTCGGCCCGTGTGGGCACGGTGATGGAGAACACGGAAGAATCGTAGGGAATAATGCCACGGTCGTACTTCCAGTAAAAATCACGCAGGCTGGTATCCACGTCGGTCTGGAAGCGGATGTTCGGATCCTGCAGGTTACGCAGGCGGGAAATGTCGGTGGGCACATTCACCATCGGCGCTGCCAGTTTCGCCGTTTCGGTTCTTTCCTTCAGGCTGGCGGGGATTTCTGCATCCAGGTCGGCTTTGGCCACTTTCACGGAGTCGAGCGAAATGTCCACCACGTCGGTGCTGTAGAACCATCCTCTCCAGAACCAGTCGAGGTCCTCACCGCTGGCGTCTTCCATGGTGCGGAAGAAATCGGCCGGTGTAGGATGCTTAAAGGCCCAGCGGCGTGCATAGGTCTTAAAGGCATAGTCGAACAGCTTGCGGCCCATGATGGTCTCGCGGAGAATGTTCAGGCCTGTTGCCGGTTTTGCATAGGCATTCGGACCAAACTGCTCGATGTTTTCGGAGTTGGTCATGATGGGTTCCAGCTTGTCTTTGGGCAGCTTCATGTAGTCGACGATGTTGTAGGCCGGTCCGCGGCGGGAGGGGAAATTGTTGTCCCACAACTGTTCGGTCAGGAACTGCACAAAGGTATTCAGACCCTCGTCCATCCAGGTCCACTGGCGTTCGTCGCTGTTGATGATCATCGGGAAGAAGTTGTGTCCCACTTCGTGAATGATCACACCCAGCATACCGTACTTGGTCGCCTCGGTATAGGTGCCGTCTTTTTCGGTACGGCCGTAGTTGAAGCAGATCATCGGGTACTCCATGCCGTTGGCGGCTTCCACGCTCTGCGCCACGGGATAGGGGTAAGGAATGGTGAAATCAGAATAGGTTTTGATGGTATGGGCCACGGCCTTGGTGGAGAACTTGCGGTAGAGGCCATAGGCTTCCTTGCCGTAGAACGACATGCACATCACCTTTTTGCCTTCAATGTTGGCCGGCATGGCGTCCCACACGAATTTGCGGCTCGATGTCCAGGCAAAGTCGCGAACACTGTCGGCTTTGAATATCCAGGTTTTGGTGGCGGTGGCCCTGGCCTTTTCCGCCGCCTGTGCTTCGGCCAGCGTGACGATCTCCACGGGTTCTTTGGCTGTCTGCGCTTTTTGCCAGCGGCTGTACTGGGCCGGCGACAACACCTGCTGGTAGTTCTGTCCAACGCCGGTTGAACCCACCACGTGGTCGGCCGGTACGGTCATCTGCACTTTAAAATTTCCGAAGGTGAGGGCAAACTCGCCACGACCCGTAAACTGGTGGTTCTGCCAGCCCTGGAAATCGCTGTACACGCAAAGGCGGGGATACCATTGCGACATCGTGAAGAGGTAGTTGCCGTCCTGCGGAAAATATTCGTAACCGCCACGGCCACCCTGCACCATGCGGTCGGTGATGCGGTAGTTCCACTCGCAGCGGAAGGTAAACACGCCACCGGGTTTCAGCGGCTGGGGCAACTCTACCCGCATCATGGTTTTGTTCACGGTGTAGCGGAGCGGCTTGCCGGCCGCATCGGTCAGCTTCACGATATTCACGCCGAAACCGTTGTCGCCCTTTTCCTCCATGCTCAGGAGTTCCTGCGCATCGGCCCTTTTGGGCATCGTGTTGCTGCTGGGGTAACCGGCGTTGTTCACGGAGCTGTGCTCGTTCTCGTCGAGCTGCAGCCAGAGGTAGGCGAGGGGGTCGCCGGAGTTGTTGTGATAGGTGACGGTTTCGGCGCCGGTCAGCTTCAGGGCTTTTTCATCCAGTGTGGCCTTGATGTCGTAGTCGGCCCGCTGCTGCCAGTACTTCGGACCGGGAGCACCGCTGGCCGTACGGTATTCGTTCGGTGTGGGCAGGATGGTGCCCAACTGCTCGAACTTGTTCCCGTGGTTCGAGGTTGAATTGTTGCTGATGTTTTGCGCCGACCCGGCTGCGGCAAGGGCCATGCCGGCCAGGAGGAAAAATGTGCTTTTCTTGTTTGCCTTCATCATGTGCGATTTTGGAGCGTTTCGTTTTTGTGTTTATTGATCGGACTAAAAATTGTTTCACCGATGCACTGTTGTTGAACGGAGTCCCCCCTCTGGCGGGATAAACTCTGCCACTGCCGGTCAATCGGAGCGGTGTTGCCGTTTCACAACAGGCAATTTGTAAAAATCGTTGTTTCTTTCTTTTTGGGCAGAATGTTTTGGCGGGCAGTCGCTTTTTCTTTACCGGGCCAGCGCTGCAGCGCCATTTCCAGGGCGATGCTGAAGACCGCCGCCGAAAGAAAGATCACCCAGTGCCGGCGATCGATTTTCAGCAGGCCGATAAAAAACTGCGAAAGCAGCAAAAGTAAGAGAACAATCAGGATTTGGCCGCATTCCAAACCCACGCTGAAACTAAACATAGACAGGGCAAAGCTTTGATCGGTTGCAAGGATCATCCGCAGGGTGTTGGCAAAGGCAAGACCGTGAATGAGCCCGAAGAAAAGTGCCAGCGCATAGTTGATCCGGATGGACCGGGGTGTAAAACGCGTTTGAAACAGGTTGGAAATCGCGGTGACAACAATGGTGCAGGGGATCAGGAATTCCACCAGGCTGTCGGCAACCACGACCCACTCCTTCGTGCTCAGCACCAGCGTAACGGTGTGACCGATGGTAAAGGCCGTAACAAGCAGGAGCACCTGTTTCCAGTCTTTCAGCATATAGATGGCCGCCAGGGCGGCGATGAACAGGATATGGTCCAGGGCTTCGATGGTGATGATGTGTTGCCATCCCAGCCCGAAGTAAAAGCGAAAATCATTCATGAAATAAAGATGACGGATGATGGTTGACAGGCGACAGCCGGTGTGCACCGTCACCTGTCAGTTGCCATCAAGATTTAACCTTTCAATGAAAGGGGCGGGCCAAAATAAAGCAGAAATTTGTTTGCACACGCCAAATGAAACATGATGGGATTTTTCTTGCACCTTTTGTCCTTTGCCCTTTTGCTGCCGTTCGGCCCTGCGAAAACGAATACAGCCATTGCCGCGCCGCCGCACCCGTTCTATATTTCCGTTACGGAGGTCAGCCACAATGCCGCCGCCAAATCGCTGGAGGTTAGTTGTAAATTTTTTGCCGACGATTTTGAGCAGACACTCGAAAAAGCGTATGCTGCACACCTGGATATTGGCGCTGCCAAAGACAAAGCCTCGTTCGATCGCTTCATTCCCGACTATATTAACAAACACCTGCAGTTGCTGGCCGACGGCCGGCCGGTAAAGCTGGCCTATATCGGGTACGAAAAGGAAAAGGAATCGGCCTATGCTTATTTTGAAGTGACCAACATTCCATCCGTCAAACAGCTCGACGCCGTGAACACGCTGCTCCACGATTTTCAAACGGAACAAATCAATATCATGCATGTAACCGTGAATGGCAAACGCCAAAGCACCAAGCTGGATTACCCGGCCAGCAAGGCAGGCTTCCGTTTTTGAGACGGGCATTCACCGTTGCATGTGCTTCAAACTTTCAACGCATGGATCAACCGAAACCCATTAAACGAAGCAAGGAGCTGGTACCGCTTTCCAAGGATCACCACGAAGGATTGTTGTTTGCCTGGAAGATCAAACAGGGGCTCCGCAAAGGGACCGACCACCGGCTGATTGCCGATTTTATCCGCTGGTTCTGGAAGGCCGAACTGCAGGAACATTTTCGCAAAGAGGAAGAAGTGCTGGCGCCGCACCTGCAGGAAAACGATGCGCTGGTGGCCCAAATGATCGACGAGCACCAGGAATTGGAAGCCCTTGTCCGGCTTTGCGAAATGGTCGCCGACGAGGACATTTTTTTGCAGCTTGCCAATGGATTGGATAAGCACATCCGCTTTGAGGAGCGAACATTTTTCCCGCATGCCGAAAAGCTCATTCCCCCGGTGGCAATGGAAAGCATTTACACCGAACTGGTGAAAACGAGGCCGCACACGGCCTGGGAAAATCAGTTCTGGCTGGCAGATAAATAAATGCACTCCGGCACCCGTAAAATCAAACTTTCTGCAGCAACTGGATCAGGTTGCCGCAGGTGTCTTCGATCATGGCGATCACGACGGGGCCGATGTTTGCAGGCTGCGAGCGGAACACGACACCAAGGCCTTCGAGTCGTTCCTTTTCTTTCGCCATGTCTTCCACCTGGAACGACGTGTAAGGGATGCCGGCATTGTACAGGGCTTGCTGGTAGGTTTTGGAGGGAGCAAATCCCATGGGCTCGAGCAGCAGTTCCACGCCTTCCGTTTCGTCCGGCGACACCACAGTGAGCCAGCGGTATTCACCGGCAGGGACATCCGTTTTTTTGACGAATCCCAGTTTCTCCGTGTAAAACTGCAGGGCCTTTTCCTGGTCGTCGACCGGTACACTGGTAATGCGAATTTTCATGGTTGTTGATTTGACTTAAAGGTAGCGGTTTGCAAAACACATGAGCGGGTTCTTTCAAACCTACCCCTGCGCCGTTTCAGGCAATGTCTTCTCCTTGTTGCTCCCCTCCCTGGAAGGAGCGCCTAACGGTTGTCTGCACCCGCGGAGAGCAGGGACGGGTTTCGCATAAAAAGATCAAGGCACTTACCACCTGGCCACGATCTTAAAATTCACCAGGCGTGGTGTCAACCGGTTGGGCAGGGTAAAAATGTTGTTGGAAAAATCTTTGATCAACTGGTAAGAGATGGTATTCGACCGGTCGATGAGGTTAAAGATCTCGAGGCTTGCCCAGATGTTATCGAAATTGCGAAAGGGCGAGTGGCTGCGGCGGTTGCTTTTTTCGCTGTCCATCAGCAGGGCGCTGAAGCCAATGTCCACGCGGATGTAGGGATCGATGCGCAGGGCATTGCGGTAACGAACACTGCCCGGGATGTTGTACGGCAGGTTGGTGCCGTAGAGCGAATTGATATAAACCTTGAAATTCTTGTTGGTGGCCAGGTAGTCCTGGAAAAACATTCCGAATGTGATCGTGCGGTCGGTGGGCCGGCGAAACCAGCCGCCTTCCACCGTGCTGCTGTCCACGGGACGGTTCAGCGAATCGGTTTTGTAAACCGTGTATACATCGCCGGTAAGGTTTTCCCGTGTGCGCATCAGGCCCAGGCTCACCCAGCTTTCCGCGTCCTTTACCAGTTCGCCAAAAAGGCGCATCTCCACACCCGTCGCATACGCCTTTGCGTTGTTTTCGCCAAAATAGCGAAGCCGCACGTTGTCGATATCGTACGGAACCACGTTCGTCATGTGTTTGTAATAGGCTTCGGTGGTGAGGCGGAGCGGCCGGTTGAACGCGGCAAAGTTGTAATCAAAGCCAACCACGCCCTGCCAGCTTCGCTGGGCTTTGAGGGCAGTGTTCACGCTGCCGTCGTAGCGGCGCAGTTCGCGGTAGAACGGCGGTTGGTGATAAGCGCCGCCGGCCAGGCGAAAAACCATGTCTTTTTTCGAAGCGGGTTTCCACGAAAAACCCACGCGGGGCGAAAGCAGCCATTCTTTGTTCAGGTCATTGTAATTGAACCGCAGGCCACCCTGCAAAGTGTACGTGCCCTTATGACCGTTCCAAACCATGTTGTCCTGCACATACCCGTTGAATTTATTGACCTGGATTTCGGCGGCCGATTTCCATACCTTGTTCAATTGCAAAAAGCCCGGGTTGTAGGGTAGAGAATAGCCGGCCGAATCCTGATATTCCCATTCATTCAAACGATCGTTGATCAGCGTCCGGTCGTAGCCAAGTCCCCATTGAAACAGGTGATTGTTTTTCGAAAAACTTCCTTTGTGCGAAACGTTGTAGTCGACGATGTTCAGCCGGTTGCGGGCAAAATTCTGGTAAAGACCCGCGCCGAGCGGGTTCACGATCAGCCCAAACGAAGAGGAGGTTTTATCAAAATTGCGGTCGCCGAAAAGATAGGCACCTGTGATGTCGATATTTTCTTCCTCGTTGTTTTCAAACCGCGAAACCAGCCATTTGAGTTTGAGGTTTTGCGTGGCCTGGAAAGTCGTGGCCAGTCCCAGCATGCCGGTGTTGTACCGGTCCTTTTCGCGGCCGTCGAAATAAATGTCCACGCCGAGGTTGGCCGTAAAGAAAGGCGAAAAAACGCTGGAGGTGAGCTGGCTGCTTTGCGGCACCAGCGAAAAGCGGGTGGCCGATACGTTGCCGAGCAGTTCTGCATTCCACCTGTCGCTGAACCGGTAGGTCAGGAGGCCCTGCACATCGGAGGAGGAAGGGACATAGGAGCCCACCGTTTCTTGGCTGCTGAGCAGGTTGCGGTTGCTGCGGTTGCGGGCACCAACAAGGTAGGTGAACCGGCCGTTGGCACCTTCGAGATGCACGCCCTGCTCCAAAAGACTGACATAGGCCGAGCCGCCAAATTTTTTTGGCGTGTTGTACTGGATGTCGAGCACCGAACTCATTTTGTCGCCATAGCGGGCCGAAAAGCCGCCGTTGTAAAAGCTGATGTTGCGGACAAGCTGCGGGTTGATAAAACTTAACCCTTCCTGCTGGCCGCTGCGCACCAGGTAGGGACGGTAGATCTCAAAATCGTTTACGTACACCAGGTTTTCGTCGTAGCTGCCGCCCCGCACATTGTACTGCGAGGTCAGTTCGTTGTTGGAGCCGACGAAAACTTTCAGCGCACTTTCCACGCCCATCACTGGCGAGGGCAGATTGATGATGGATTTGGGGTTGGGACGAATCAGGCCGACTTCAGTGCGTTCCCGTTGGTCGCGGATCACCACTTCTTCCAATGCACCGGCGCCGGGCTCGAGGCGCACCGTGACGGTTTCCTGTTCGCCTTCGGCCAGTAAAAAGTTTTGCTGCGTTGTTTTATAGCCCGAAAACGAAAACACCAACGCAAAGGCTTTGTCGGCCGGTACCCGCAGGCTGAAGGTGCCGGAGTCGGTGGTGCGAACGCCGCTTTGTTGTCCCAGGATAACGACGGAAACATTGGCCAGCGCCGATTCGTTTTCATCCATCACTTTCCCGCTAACCGTAGCGCTCTTTTTTTGTGCAAAGCAAAGTGCAGACAGGACCAGGAAAAAGAAAAGCAGCTGTAGACGGATCGGGTTCAAGTGCGTGGTTTTGGGGCTAAAATAAGCGATTGAGGGCAACGCTGCTATTTTGTGACCCGCCCGATCTTCAGGAACAGGGGGAAACGAAATGTTCTCGGCCCTGCTGTTTTCCAGGCTTCGGCCAAAGGCTTCTCGAGAAGGGGAAGGGGAGAGGCGCAGTTTTGCTCCACGTAATGCTGCACGGCCGACCAGGTAGAAATATAACCCAGCACATCTTCTTTCGACCACGTCTTTTCAATGGCAAACTCTTTCGGCGGCAGGGGTAAAAAATCGAAAGCCACGGTGGCATAGGCGTTCTCTACATGGCGGCGCTCTTTGTCCCAGTACGGATACATCACGTCGAAATAAAAATCCCGGATGGCCCGATCGATTTGTTGGTCGTCGCAACGCAGGATGTTGTAGGCCCATACCGCTACGACGGCACCGGGTTTGCCCACCCGTGTGGCTTCGCGGTGAAAGGCTTCCCAGTTGAGCCAGTGGTAGGCCGTGGCAACGGTAATCAGGTCAAAGCTGTCTGCGGCAAACGGCGTGTTTTCGGCCGTTGCCACCTGGTAGTGAACGTTGGGAAGAGGAATGGCTCTTTTCAGTTGTTCGGCGCTGCTGTCGGTTGCGTCAACACGATGGAACCAGGCTGCCAGCGCCGATGCGGCCTGTCCGTTGCCGGTGGCGCAATCCCAGGCGGCCTCTCTCTCTCCGACGAACTGCAGGATGTAGTCGTACAGTTCTTTTGGGTAGGTTGGCCGGTATTTGGCATACGAGTCTGCGCCGGCAGAAAACAGGTCCGTTGCCTTTCCGCCAGCGGCGGAAGCACCGGGCTCCAATGGATTTTTATGACTTTCCTTCTCTTCCATGTCGGTCAATGAAACAAAGGGTTAGAGTCAGGGCTTAGGCCACCGCCTTGCGGGGCGCCACAGCCTTTAATTGCCGGATGGTTTCCATGGGATCAGGCGAGGAAAAAACCGTGTTGCCGGCCACCAGCACATCGGCGCCGGCTTCCACCAGGTGGGGAGCGTTTTCCAGGGTCACGCCGCCATCGATCTGGATTTTAACCGGCAGCCCTCTTTCGTCGATGGCGCGGCGCAGTTCGCGGATCTTTTCGTAGGTGTGAGGAATAAAGGCCTGTCCGCCAAAGCCCGGGTTGACACTCATCAGCAACACCATGTCCACATCTTCGAGAATATCGTTCAGCAGCAAAACCGGCGTGTGGGGATTGATGACGACACCGGCCTGCATACCCAGCGATTTTATCTGCTGGATGTTTCGGTGCAGGTGCCGGCAGGTTTCGTAATGAACCGTAAGACCATCGGCGCCGGCTTTTTTAAAATCCTCTGCAAACTTCTCCGGCTCCTCGATCATCAGGTGAACGTCGATGAATTTGCGGCAGGCTTTGCGCACCGCTTTCAGCACCGGCAGGCCAAAGGAAATATTGGGCACAAAGCGTCCGTCCATCACATCAAAATGAAGCCAGTCCGCTTCGCTTTCGTTGACCAGGTGGCATTCATCTTCCAGTCTCAAAAAATTGGCAGCAAGAAGTGAGGGCGCAATAATGGGCATGTGGTGTTTTTTAATCGGCGGCAAGTTAGGAAGAAAGTTTACGCGTTCACGGGTTCACCCGTTCACACGTGGGATTCATCTTGCTTAAAGCCATCCTAACTCGCGAACAAGTGAACATGTGAACTATTGAATCTTCTCCGCCGCCTGCCGGGCTTCGGTCATGTTTTTGTCCAGCGCATAGGCTCGTTCGTAGTTCATTTTTGCATCGGCCTTATTGCCGGTTGCTTCCTGCGTTTTAGCAACCCAGAAATAAAACTCCGCGGCACCGGGAGCCAGCTTTTGCCCCGTGGCAAAGGAGCGCAAGGCCTGTTCGTATTTTTTTTGTCCGAACAACAACTGGCCTTTGTCCAACCAGGTGTCCAGAAAATTGTAATCGGCCACGGTTGACGAATCGTAAAACCGCAGGGCCTCTTTTGCATGGCCGGTGTTGCGGTAATAGGTTGCCTTGATGTACCAGGCGCGGGCAACGGTTTCCGTCTTGTCGTATTTAACAAGCGTGTCGGTCAGTGCAAGCGCTTTCGGGCTTTTGGCGTCGGCATATTCGTAGGCCAGGTTATAGGCCGTTTCCTTGTCGCGGGGCTGCAGGGCATAGGCTTTTTCCAAAAGTGCAAGGGCATCGTCGGTCCTGCCCTGCGCTTTATAGATGTCGGCCTTGATGCCGATGGCGTCCAGCTGGCCCGGGAACTTTTGCAGCATGGCATCCGCAATGGCGAGGGCTTTGTCATAGTCTTTTTTCTCCTGGTAATTCCTGGCCAGGCTGACCTGGGCCGTCAGGCTATCCATGGTTTTTACTTCCGGCGATTGTGTGCCGGCAGGCTTGTCTTCGTTGCTGCTGCACGACAAAAGAAAAACGACTACGGGGGCGAGAAAGGCGGATTTGCGAAGCATTGTTCAAAACTATGAACTGGACGCCTCAGAAAATGAAGAACTGTGGGCAAGCGGCAGCATGCAACGATATTTTTGCATTGCTTTGGCAAGTAAAACCGCTGCAATGAAAATCCTGCTTGCTGCTTTCCCTGTCCTTTGTTCTATTCTTTGTTCTGTTTCCTCGCCGGTTGTTCACGTCAGGCCGGGACAAACCGATACGGTTCACTACCCGGAAGAAACGCATTTCCGCAACGTGCAGCAATTGACATTTGGCGGCGACAATGCCGAAGCGTATTGGAGCTACGACGGCAAAAGCCTTGTGTTCCAGCGTACATCCGTAAAAGACGGCATTCCCTGCGACCAGATCTTTTACGGCAAGGTGCCGGCGCCGGGGGAGCCTTTTGTTTACAAGCGGATCAGCAGCGGGAAGGGGCGCACGACCTGCCCGTTTTTCACGAAAGACAACCGGCACATCATCTATGCCTCCACGCATGAAAACGCCGACACCTGTCCGCCACTGCCGGACCGCAGTCGTTACGGCAACAAATACATCTGGCCCGTGTACAGCAGCTATGATATTTACATGGCCGACCTGGAGGGAAAGATCGTGCGCAAGCTGACCGATACACCCGGCTATGATGCGGAGGCTACACTTTCGCCGGACGGAAAGAAGATGCTGTTTACCTCGATGCGAAACGGCGACCTTGACCTGTACGTGATGGACCTGCAAAACGGGAAGGTGGTGCAGGTAACCAACACGCCTGGCTACGACGGGGGCGCCTGGTTTAGCCGCGACGGCAAAAAAATCCTCTGGCGGGCCAGCCGGCCACAATCGGAAGCCGAGCTGACTGAGTACAAAGCGCTGTTGAAGGATGGCCTGGTGGCGCCTACGCAAATGGAACTGTTTATTGCCAATGCCGACGGCAGCGATGCCCGGCAAATCACTTCGCTGGGACAGGCCAACTGGGCACCCAATTTTTTACCCGATGGCAATGTGATCTTTTGCAGCAACCACGAATACAAGCGGGGCTTTCCGTTCAACATGTACACGTTGCATGCCGAAGGCACACACCTGCAAAAGATCAGTCACGACAAAAGCTTTGATGCCTTCCCGATGTTCAGTCCCGATGGAAAAAGAATTGTTTTCTGCAGTAACCGCAACAACGGCGGCACGAGGGATACCAATATTTTCGTGGCCGATTATAACGAATAGCAGGATAGTAGAATATTGCGATATTTTCTGTTACCAATATCATACTATCTCCATATCGCAATAGCTGGCATTGAAGACTGCAGAAGCGAAGATGACCCGTTTTTTTGCGAAGCCCTCAGAGGCATTCAAATTCATCCTTCACCGTTTCGTATTCGCCGGCGATGAGCCGCGAAAAAAGTTCTTCGGCCTGTTTGGGGCTGGCGCATTTGGCTTCGCGGCAGATCTCGCCGCAGATGATGAGAGTCACCCGCAGGTCCTTTTGGACTTCCAGGATCATTTCTTCGTCTTCGGTCACTACCCAGAAGGCGCCGTGTTCATTATCCATTTGCTTCATTTCGGCGATGGCGGTACGGATGTCGGCCAGTGAGGGGTTTTCGATCGGGTCGCTCCAGGCTTTTTGCAGGTAGATCATAGCAAGGCTGAATTAATTGTGAATGCGGTGGGACAGCAACGGGTGATACCAGAACCACCGGTCCCAAACCAAATTACACTTTTACCGTTACACTTCAATTGCGGATATTATGATCCTGTACATAGACGTTTTCGATTCTGTTGGTGATAGAAAACAATCCCGCAATTAGTCTTATTTTAAATGTCAAATACAAACGACAATGAATCCAAACCAGGCATTATGGGAAAAAGGCGATTTCACCCGGATCGCAGAAACCATGCGGGAAAGCGGCGACGAGCTGGTGGCACAACTGGGAATAACAAACGGTCTTGACGTATTGGATCTCGGTTGCGGCGACGGCACAACGGCGATCCCGGAAGCAAAACGCGGCGCCACTGTTGTAGGCGTTGACATTGCACGCAACCTGGTGGAAGCCGCGAAGGCCCGCGCAGAGGCGGAAGGCCTGGCGAATTGCACCTTCCAACACGGCGATGCAACCGATTTGCACGACATCGACGACCAGCGCTTCGACCTTGTCGTAAGCATCTTTGGCGCCATGTTCGCGCCGAAGCCGTTCGAAGTTGCGAAAGAGATGGTTCGGGTGACACGTCCGGGCGGAAGAATGGTGATGGGAAACTGGATACCGGGTGACCCGACACTGGTCGCACAGATACTGAAGATCAGCTCCGCCTACACGCCGCCGCCGCCGGAGGGTTTTGTCAGCCCAATGCTCTGGGGAGTGGAAAGTCACGTGATCGAACGATTCGGCAATGCCGGTATTCCCAAAGAAAATATTTCTTTCGAGCGGTGCACATTTACATTTCACGCTTCCTATAGCCCCGCAGAGTTTCTTCGTTCGTTTCGAAACTACTACGGTCCGACAATGAATGCGTTTGACGCGGCGGAGAAGAACGGGAAAGCATCGGAACTGCAACATGAACTGGAAGCGTTGTTTGTCAGCCAAAACAAAAGCGCCGATCCCGAGAAGTTGTCAATTCCGGCTACGTTCCTGAAAGTGACTGTCCGGCGCTGACCTATGCGTGTCGGAACGCAATTTTGCAACCATCGAAAGCGTATGGTTGTACAGGGTCATTGCCTTGCTTTCTTTCCGGGCAAAAACTGCTGGCAGGGGCGTGCAACATGCGGAAACAGTGCAAATGGTCGATCCCGAATTTTCGTGTACCGTTACCGGTCGTTTAATCCCTTTCCATCGAGGATTTGCTGCATGCATTTTTCAACCCGTGACGTGCGGGTGCTGGATTGCTTGGGTGCCGAAAAATAAAGCAGGTAGGCTCGCTGCCGGCCCGGCGTCAGGGCTTCGAAAGCGGTTTTCAGGGCAGGAGTCTTGTCGGCTATTTTTTGAAATTCTTCCGGGATCTTGAATTCTGCCGTCTTTTTAAAGGCTACCTGCAAACCGGCTTTTTCCGCTTCGATGGCT
Organism: Flavisolibacter nicotianae; assembly: GCF_003628535.1. Taxonomy (GTDB): domain Bacteria; phylum Bacteroidota; class Bacteroidia; order Chitinophagales; family Chitinophagaceae; genus Flavisolibacter; species Flavisolibacter nicotianae. Next base: position 86,275 of record NZ_RBCI01000015.1, on the reverse strand, counting down.
TCGAGGATGTAGGTTTTCAAAATGGATTCCATCGCAACAATTTCCCCCACGTTTCTAAACCGGGCCTGGCGGGCCGCCTGCACATTCTCCGTTTGCCGGAGGAGAATTCCATGGGGATCGTTGAGAAGGGCTCCTTTGAAAAACAAAAGCGCACAGTACTCTTTAAACGCATGGATCAAAACGACGTTACTTTCCTGAAACGTGTAACACGGGACGCCCCATTTCAGTTCTTCGGTGAGGCCGCAATCAAGAACGATGTTCCGCAGTTTCGCCTGTTCTTCCTGCCAGTTTTCGGCTCTCTTGAGATATGCATCAACTTTAGGGTTCATTCGGTTTATTTTTTTGGTATGCTTCAACACTTGCTAAAAGTCGTCTTTGTAGTTTGTTTGCAATGCGAATTGTCGGGTCAAAAGCATTGTTGTTGCATAAAGTGTGATTTTTCAATTGATTTGTCGTGATGTCCAAAGGCTTTCCAAAGTGGCGATATTCAATGTATTTTAAGTAGAGTTTTGCTTTGACGGAGACCTTTGTTTTGCACCTCCACATTAGCGCTTAACCACCATTTTGGAAAGATTCTGATGGGATATTCTTTTGTGCATATCCGTTAGTGTATAATCTCTCATACTTCACCATGCTTAAATTGATAGAGACTTGAAAAAAGCAGATACCTCCATCGTTAACTGTTACCAGCGATCTTTTCCAATAATCAAAGCCTTCAAAATCACAGAAGCCATTAACATAAACCATCCTCCGACCTTTCTTGTCAGCAAAAGGAAGGTATTGTAATTTGTATTTCCTCAAGTCAATATATTCTGAAAATTCTTTGGTTGCGTCTTGCTTAATGTTGTGAGCCTGAATGCAGTCGGAAAGCAAACTGTCTATGATTTGCAAATCATCTTGCTTTAACTCTATTGGCAAAGTGTTTTTAAGCACCCAATAATAGGTTGTATCATAAGGTATAATTGCAATCTTAGTTGTATCGAAGGAGAGTTTTTCTCTATTTGTTGCCGAGTTGCTTTTGTCAACAACACTGCTTCTGATAATTTTACCACTTTTTTCTTTACCTGATTTGCACGAAATGATACAGCAACAAATAGAAAAAACAAGAAGAAGAATTTTGTTCATTCTCATAAGATGTAAATAGTAGCAGTCTCCATAAAACTGTTGCCAACGTTTGCATAATGCAAGTTCCTATCCGCGAAAGGATATTTTCCTATTGGATGCGAAGCCGGGATACATTTAAATTTTTCCCACCATTCGGTCCATCATTTCCATCACTGTCACACCTTCCTCGCCGCTGTCAGGATTGGGGCCTTCGCCGAGAAAATACCGCACCACCTGTTCGATCATGGGCTGCTGCACATGCGGCAGGGGATCGAAGGCAAACCGGGTTTCACTGTCCTCCTTTTTCAGCACCAATTCGCGGTGCTCAAAAATTTTGAACTGCAAGGAACCTTCTGTTCCGATGATCTCGCAGTGATCCCTTTTTTCGGGAACGGAAAAGCTCCAGGCGCCGTTGAACAGGACCTGGTTGGGAAAGAGCACGTCGCCGGTGGTTGTATCGTCGGCATTGTATTTCCCGGCAGCGTTGATCGATATGCCTTTCACCCTTTCGGGCTTGCCAAAGAAGTAAAGCATCAGGTCGAGCTGGTGCGGTGCAAGGTCGTAAAACAAGCCGCCTCCCGAAACGGCCGGGTCGTAACGCCAGGGTTCTTCTGTGCGGATGAAGAGCGACGAGTCGTGCGGCTGTAAGCACTGAAGATTGACGAGTCGCGGCATGCCGATGGCGCCTTCTTCCAGCAGTGACTTTACTTTCCGGAACAGCGGCTGCTGCCGGCGGTAATGGGCGACACAAAGTTTGACGCCGCTGTCGTTGGCCGCCTTCGCCATTCGTGCGGCAGCCTTTGCGTCGATCGCCATGGGTTTTTCCACGTAAACAGGTTTTCCCGCCTGCAAGGCCTGCATCGTGTATTCTTCGTGCTGCAGCGGCGGTGTGGCCACGTACACGGCATCAACTTCGGGGTCGTTGATAAGGGCTGTGGCATCGCCATACCAGCGGGGCACGCCATGTCGTTCGGCATAGTCTTTTGCTTTGGCTTCGTTGCGCCGCATGACGGCAACCAGTTTCGAACGCGGAACTTTATTGAAAGCGGGGCCGCTCTTTACTTCGGTTACGTCGCCGCAACCAATAATGCCCCAGCGAATGATGGCTTCGTTCATAGCCCCTAAAGCTAAGGCAGGTGGTCAATACAAAACGAAGTTTGTATTGGAAGCAGTCGGGCTATTAATTTAGGGGAATGGCAGAAGCGGGCAATTCGATCGACAACCTTACGCTTCCTTCAGCGGCAACGGCAGAAACGCTGTGGGGACCCTTTGTTTCGGACCGCCAATGGGGCACTGTGCGGGAAGACTACAGCGCCGATGGGCAGCCCTGGACCTTTACCACGCACGACATGGCGCGAAGCAAGGCCTATCGGTGGGGAGAAGAAGGCATCGCCGGCATTTGCGACAACAAGCAGATTCTTTGTTTTGCACTGGCGCTCTGGAACAAAAAAGACAGCATTATCAAAGAGCGCTATTTCGGCCTGGCCGGACCGGAAGGCAACCACGGCGAAGACGTCAAGGAACTCTATTATTATCTCGACGCCACGCCTGCACACACGTACATGAAGATGCTGTACAAGTACCCGCAAGCCGCATTTCCCTACCAGCGACTGGTCGATGAAAACCGTCGCCGGACAAGGCTCGAGCCCGAGTTCGAACTGATCGATACCGGCATCTTCGACACCGATGAATACTTCGACGTTTTTGTAGAATATGCCAAGGCGTCGGCCGATGATATCCTGGTGAAAATTACCGTTCACAACCGCGGCCGGAACGATGCAGCGCTGCACATCATTCCGACGATCTGGTTCCGCAACACCTGGGTTTGGGGATACGATAACTACAAGCCCAAAATGACGTCGTCGAACAAGGGCGAAGTGCTGATCACCCATGAAAGTCTTGGCAGCTACCAGCTGCATGCGAAGGAAAAAGGAACCTTGCTTTTCTGCGACAACGAAACCAACCTGCAACGCCTGTACGGGGTGGACAACGGATCTGCCTACACGAAGGACGGCATCAACGATTACCTCGTCAACGGCAACAAAACGGCCGTTAACCCCAACGCGGAAGGCACCAAAGCCGCCATTGATTACGAGCTGGTGGTGAAAGGCGGGGGCAGCTATAGTTTAAAATTTCGCCTGCAGGCGGGTCCGGCCAGGGAGTGTTTCGAAGACTTCGACGCCATTTTTGCGCAGCGAAAAAAAGAAGCCGACGAATTTTACGCCGCTTTGCAAAAAGGGATGGCGTCCGATGAAGAGAAGCGGGTGCAGCGCCAGGCTTTTGCCGGCATGCTCTGGAGCAAGCAATTTTACTATTACGACGTAGACCAATGGCTGCGTGGCGACCCGGCACAGGTGCCGCCACCAACAGAACGCCAAAATGGTCGCAACTGTGAATGGAAGCACCTGAACAACGCGGCTATTATTTCCATGCCGGATAAATGGGAGTATCCCTGGTATGCCGCCTGGGACCTGGCGTTTCATTGCATCCCCTTGTCGATGGTGGACGCGGCCTTTGCCAAAAAACAACTGTTGCTTCTTACCAGGGCCTGGTACATGCATCCCAATGGCCAATTGCCCGCTTACGAATGGTCGTTCAGTGATGTCAATCCGCCGGTGCATGCCTGGGCTGCTTTGCGGGTATACCAGATCGACCAGGCTGCGACAGGCAGGGGAGATGTGCTTTTTTTAGAAACTGTTTTTCACAAGCTGTTGCTCAATTTTACGTGGTGGGTCAACCGCAAGGATGCACAGGGCAACAATATCTTCGAGGGAGGGTTTCTGGGTCTCGACAACATTGGTGTTTTCGACCGCAGTGCTGCGCTGCCTACGGGTGGTTACCTGGAGCAATCCGATGGTACCAGCTGGATGGCAATGTATACGCTTAACATGATGCGCATTTCCCTCGAACTGGCATTGGTCAACCCGGCGTACGAGGATTTGGCGACGAAGTTTTTTGAACACTTTCTGTACATCGCCGGCGCCATGGCCAGCAAAAGCGGTGATGGTGATGGGTTGTGGGACGAGGACGACCAGTTTTATTACGACGTGCTGCACCTGCCCAGGGATGGCAACCGCAAAATCAAATTGCGCAGCATGGTGGGCCTTATTCCCCTGTTTGCCGTGGAGGTGCTTGACCATGCGGTGTTGGAAAAACTGCCCGGGTTTCGAAGCCGCCTCGATTGGTTCCTTGATAACCGCCCCGACCTTGCGGCGCTTGTTTCGCGCTGGCAGGAAAAAAGCGATACCGAAAAACACTTGCTGAGTCTTTTGCGTGGCCATCGGATGAAAAAAATCCTCGAACGCATGCTGGACGAAACCGAATTTCTGAGTGACCACGGTGTTCGTGCACTTTCAAAATACCATCTCAATCACCCCTACGAAATGTGGGTCGACGGAACGTGTTTCTCGGTACAATACACGCCGGCGGAAAGCACCACCGCTCTTTTTGGCGGTAATAGCAATTGGCGCGGCCCGGTGTGGATGCCGGTGAACTACCTGGTGATTGAAAGCCTGCAGCGATTCCACTATTACTACACCGACGATTTCCGCGTAGAGTGCCCAACCGGCAGCGGGCAGTTGCTGTCGCTGAACGAAATTGCGGATGAACTGTCGCGGCGATTGCGCCGGTTATTTCTGGCCGATGAACAGGGACACCGACCGGTATTTGGTGACAATAAAAAGCTGCAAACGGATCCGCATTTCAAAGACTACCTTCTCTTTTACGAATATTTTGACGGCGACAATGGCCGGGGCGTGGGTGCTTCGCATCAAACCGGTTGGACAGGACTCATTGCCAAGTTGCTGCAGCCGCGGGAAAACCCGCTTAAAAAGAGACGGAAAAAAAGTTCATGATTATGCGAATATCGAAAGGTGCTTTCGATCCGGTTTACCTGCCTGCGCACAGTGATTGTGTTGTTTCGTCAGCCCGCTTTTTAAAATAGCCATAGATCCCGCATCTATGCTAGGCTGCGCAAATGAAACATTTCGAAATGGTCCCCAAGCCGGGTACTATCGACCATGTCGCAACGTTTTTGCTGTAAATCTTCAGTAATGTTGCAGGTATGACAAGGTCTTTTACTTACCGATCCTTTTCAAAAAAGTTGGGTGTTGTTAGCATCTTCTTTTTTATCATGGCCGGGTGCGCCGGGCCCCGGAAAACGGCCGCTGAAGTAAACCAGTTGCCGGCGACATCGCTGCAGCCATTTGGCCGCACCAGTCTGGATAACCAGAAACTTTCGCTTGTCAGTTCAGCCTCCGGCTTCGGTTTCCGTTTCGATGGTACGGAATGCCGCATCATCGTGTCTGTTCCGGCCTACCTCGATCACAACTACCTCCAGTACGAGATGGATGGCGTGTATCAAAAACGGCTTCGTGTTTCTTCCAAATCCGGTGAGCCGGTCGTGCTGAAGGCCCCGGGCAGCGGCCGGCATATGGTATGGATTTACAAAGCCACCGAAGCGCACACGGGGCCCGTTATGATTGAATCAGTCAGCGGGCATAATGTAACCGGTCTAAAACAACCGCAGGCACCGTTGATTGAATTTATTGGCAACAGTATTACCTGCGGCGCGGCAGCCGATCCGTCGGAGGTGCCCTGCGGGACGGGTGTCTATCACGACCAGCACAATGCCTACATGGCCTACGGCCCGCGGGTAGCCAGGGCCGTGGGTGCCAATTTTCTTTTAAGCAGCGTGAGCGGCATTGGCATTTACCGCAACTGGAACAGCGATGGCCCTACCATGCCGCAGGTCTACGAAAAGCTGGACTTCCAGGAAGGGAATCCGCAGCGCTGGAATTTTGCGACCTACACACCAGCTATTGTTAGCATTGCCTTGGGCACAAATGACTTTAGCCGTGGCGACGGCAAAAAGGAAAGGCTGCCTTTCGATAGTGCCCGGTTCGTGAATGCCTATGTTTCGTTTGTGCAACGGGTAAAAACCATTTATCCTGCCGCAACGATTGCACTGCTCAGCAGCCCGATGGTCAATGGCGACGCAAGGATATTGCTACAAAACTGCCTGGCTGCCGTTAAAGGCAGGATAGATGCCTTGTACCCCTCGGCGAAGCCGGTGGCGGTTTTCTTCTTTCAACCCATGAGGGCGAGGGGCTGCTCCGGTCATCCCAACGTGGAAGATCACGGCATCATGGCGGCTGAGCTCATTCCATTCTTTAAAAACCTGTTACAATAATTGTTTGCGGGCCGGCGAGGTTGACCGCAGCGTAATTTGCTTTCTTTCTTCAAAACGACAGGTATGAACAATCTTTCCAACCTCCCGGTGTCCGTGCTCGACCTGGCAACGATCGTGGAAGGCGAAACGGCGGCAGGTGCTTTTCGCCGAGGCCTCGCACTGGCACAAGCGGCCGAGCGGCTGGGGTATACACGGTACTGGTTTGCCGAGCATCACAACATGGAAAGCGTGGCATCGGCGGCAACGGCCGTACTGATTGGCTATGTTGCCGGTGGCACAAAGTCCATCCGTGTGGGTGCCGGTGGTATCATGCTTCCCAACCATGCTCCTCTCATCATTGCCGAGCAGTTTGGAACACTGGCATCGTTGTATCCCAATCGGATCGATCTTGGCCTGGGCCGTGCGCCGGGTACCGACCCGGTAACATCGTGGGCCTTGCGCCGTTCGCTGAAAAATGACGTGGATGAATTTCCCAACGATGTTGTTGAATTGCTGACTTATCTCGGGCCCCGCGACCCCGATGCCCGTGTGCGGGCCATTCCCGGTGAAGGAACTGAGGTGCCGGTGTGGCTCCTGGGTTCGAGTACCTACGGCGCACAACTGGCCGCGATGCTGGGATTGCCCTTTGCATTTGCCTCGCATTTTGCACCCACTCACCTCCACGAAGCGCTGGATATTTACCATTCGCAGTTCAAGCCGTCGCGCTACCTGCAACAGCCATACAGCATGGCTTGTGTAAATGTAGTTGCGGCAGACAGCGACGAGGAAGCGGCTTTTCTTGCCACCTCTTTTTACCAGGTGATCCTGGGAATGATCCGCAACAAACGTCGGCCCCTGCAGCCGCCTGTTCCCACAATGGACGGTCTTTGGACAGAGCCGGAAAAAGCAGCCGTGCAGCACATGCTTCAGTATGCATTTGTCGGAAGTGCCAACACGGTGAAAGAAGGCCTGCAGGCGTTTGTGCAGTCCACCGGTATCAGCGAGTTGATGATCACTTCACACCTCTTTGACCTGGATGCAAAGATCCGGTGCTATGAAATGGTGGCGCCGTTGTTCAAGACCGGGGCAGCCAACGTGTAGCAAACAACGACAAGTGTTTTTTGCAGGTGTTCATTCGGATGGGGACAGACCTCACAGGTTTTCAAAACCTGTGAGGTCGCTACCGGCTTTACCTGAAAAGGAAATCTGGAACGAACACTTGTTTGCCCGGCTGCATTGCAAGTTTCTGTATCTTTCTCGCCGCAGGTGGAAAAGCACCTGCACCAACTCACGGCATCCGATGGGTTGACTCATAACTTCGCTATATGAATAAAGTGTATTCTTCCGCACAGGAAGCCTTGCATGACATCAGGGACGGGGCAACGCTGATGCTCGGTGGTTTCGGTCTCTGCGGCATTCCGGAAAATTCCATCAACGTTTTGAAACAGATGGGCGTGAAAAATTTAACCTGCATTTCCAACAATGCCGGCGTGGATGATTTTGGCCTGGGCCTTTTGCTGCAAAACCGCCAGATCAAAAAAATGCTTTCCTCCTACGTGGGAGAGAATGCCGAATTTGAACGGCAGTTGTTGTCCGGCGAACTGCAGGTGGACCTGATACCGCAGGGAACACTGGCCACCTGCATCCAGATGGCGGCCATGGGAATTCCGGCGTTCTACACGCCGGCCGGCTACGGTACCGAAGTGGCGGAGGGAAAAGAAGTGCGTGAATTCAACGGGAAAAAATACCTGCTGGAAGAAGCACTCCATGCCGACTTTGCCCTCGTGAAAGCCTGGAAGGGCGACCGGTACGGCAACCTCGTTTTCCGCAAGACAACCCGGAATTTTTCCACTTCGATGGCAAAGGCGGGCACCGTTACCATTGCCGAAGTGGAAGAGCTGGTGGAACCCGGCGAACTCGACCCCGACCACATTCATGTGGCCAGCGTGTATGTGCACCGAATCTTCCAGGGAAAGGGGTACGAAAAACGGATCGAACGGAAAACCGTGCAACTGGCGAAAGCCAACTAAACACAAACAACAAACGAAATGGCACTCGATAAATTTGGCATTGCAAAACGTATCGCACAAGAGTTGAAGGATGGCATGTACGTGAACCTTGGGATCGGCATTCCCACGCTGGTATCCAACTATATTCCTGAAGGGATGTTCGTCATGCTGCAAAGCGAAAACGGCATGATGGGCATGGGGCCTTATCCCGTCGAAAGCGAAATGGATGCGGACCTGATCAACGCCGGGAAAGAAACGGTGACCGTGATTCCCGGCGGTGCATTTTTCGACTCGGCTGAAAGCTTCGGCATGATCCGTGCCGGCAAGATCGACCTGACCGTTTTGGGGGCGATGGAAGTGTCGGAAAAAGGCGACATCGCCAACTGGAAGATACCCGGCAAAATGGTGAAAGGCATGGGCGGCGCGATGGACCTGGTGGCGTCGGCCCGAAACATAATCGTGGCCATGCAGCACACCAACCCGAAAGGCGAAAGCAAACTCTTGCCGCAGTGCACCCTGCCGCTCACCGGCGTTCGCTGCGTAAAAAAAGTGGTGACCGATTTGGCGGTGATCGATATTACAGGGGAAGGATTTGTTCTTCGCGAATGGGCACCCGGTGTGAGTGTCGACGAAATCAAAGCCAAGACAGCCGGACAACTGATCGTGCCGGGCGATATAAAAGAAATGCAATTGTAAAAACGGACCGCAAAAAAACTGACGGGGACATGCCGGTGGCGTGTCCTTTTTCTTTTTGCGAACAACCGGTCGGACAGTGGCCCTTTCAACTCAACATCTTTCCCTAATTTGCTTCCATGAAATTGGATGTTCCTGCCCGGAAACTATGGCTGATCCTTGGTTCCTGTCTTTTTTGTTTTCTTTCTTTGGCGCAAAAAAAAGCAACGCTTCCCGTCGAAAACGGCGTGCCGGAAAACCTCGCGAATTTTCGAAAGCAGGTTGTCAGCGATCTTCATTATGCCATCCATTTTCATGTGCCCGCAGCAAAAGCCGAATCGATTCCGGCAGAAGAAACCATCACCTTCAACTGGAAGAAAAATGAACAGCCTTTACAGATCGATTTCAAGTCAGTAGATACGTCGATTCATGCGGTTGTTGTGAATGACAGGCGTGTTAAAAAGCAATTTCAAAACGAACACCTATTGGTTGAATCGACGTGGCTGCACGAAGGACTGAACACGGTAACGATTTATTTCACGGCAGGCGAATTGTCGCTCAATCGCAACGCCGATTTTCTCTACACCTTGCTGGTGCCCGACCGTGCCCGCACGGTCTTTCCCTGCTTCGATCAACCCAGCCTGAAGGCCAAATTCCAACTGACGCTGACACTTCCCAAAGACTGGAAAGCCCTGGCCAATGCCCCGCTGGCCGACTCTGTCGTCAGCGCTGACACAAAGACCTACCGTTACGAAGAATCGGATTTGTTCAGTACCTACCTGTTTTCGTTTGTGGCTGGCCGCTTTGAAGCAAGAACGCAAAAAACAGGTGAGCGGGAGATGCAGTTCCTGTTCCGGGAGACAGACAGCAACAAGATCCGCCTGAGCATGGATACGATCTTTGGCTGGCACGAAAAAGCCATTCGTTTTTTAGAAGACTATACTCAAATCCCGTTTCCCTTCCGGAAGCTGGATTTTGCGGGCATACCGGATTTCCAGTATGGCGGTATGGAACATGTGGGTGCGATCGATTACAAGGGATCGACTCTGTTTTTAGATTCGGCCGCTACCAAAGACCAGGAGAATGCCCGCAGCAACCTGATCGCCCATGAAACGGCCCACATGTGGTTTGGCGACCTGGTGACGATGCAATGGTTCAACGATGTGTGGATGAAAGAAGTGTTTGCCAATTTCATGGCCGACAAGATCACGCAGGGCACGCAAAACAGCAGCAACTACGAGCTGAAGTTTTTGCTGACGCATTTTCCGCGAGCCTATGCCGTGGACCGGACGGCCGGGGCAAATCCCATTCGCCAGCCGCTGTCCAACTTGCAGGAAGCCGGCACCTTATACGGCCCGATCATTTACGATAAAGCACCGGTGATGATGCGCCAGCTGGAACGGTTGGTGGGAGTGGAGAATTTTCGCGATGGGCTAAGGGACTATTTAAAACAATACAGTTATGGAAATGCGACCTGGCCGGACCTTATCGGGATCCTCGATAAACGTACGCCGGCCGACCTGCTGGCCTGGAACAAAGTGTGGGTGAATACGCCGGGAAGGCCGCAATTGCATTATTCCCTGCAAAAGGCCAAAGGGAAGATAGCGCGGCTGACGATTACACAAAAAGGCGAACAGGGGCAATCCTACCTGCTGCCGCAATTTTTCGAACTGGCGCTGGTTTACGGGGATAGGGTGGAAGAACTCACCGTCAACATGAATAAAATGTCGGTCGTTGTTGGTGGGGCAGAAGGGCGGCCGCTGCCCGACTATATCCTGTTCAATTCCTCCGGGCAGGGCTATGGCGTTTTTCCCGTTGACCCGAACATGCAGCACCTTGACCGGTTGCCCAACCCCGTTATGCGGGCCGCCGCTTCGATCAATTTATATGAAAACATGCTCAACGGGAGTGGACGGAAGCCGGCAGAATTGCTGACCACCTGTCTGGCTCTATTGGAGAAAGAACCGGAGGAACTGACCAGTCGTTTGCTCACCGGGTATTGTATCGATATTTTCTGGCGGCTGCTTACTCCAGTTGAAAGGCAGCAACTGGTGCAGCGCTTGGAGACTGCATTTTGGCAGATGATGCAAAACGAAGCGCTGTCGAATAAAAAGAAGATTCTTTTCCAGGCTTACCAAAACCTGGCCTTGAGCAAACCGGCGCTGGACACGCTGTATGCCGTCTGGAAAGAGCAAACACCGCCACGGGGTGTAAAGCTGAGTGAAGATGATTACACGGCCCTGGCGCTCAATCTTGCGCTGAAGGAATATCCCGATACGGCTATCCTGCCTGTCCAGCAGGACCGGATCTCCAATCCCGATCGCAAACAGCGCCTGCAGTTTTTGGTGCCGGCCTTGTCGGCGGATGTTGCAACCCGCGACGCCTTTTTTGCCTCGCTGAAAAATATCGCTGTTCGAAAAAAGGAAGCCTGGGTGCAGGATGCGTTGGCCTACCTGCACCACCCGTTGCGGGCCCGGACATCGATCCGTTATTTAAAAGAAAGTCTCGACCTGTTGCAGGAGATCCAACTGACCGGTGATATCTTTTTCCCGGCCGGCTGGTTGGGAGCCACCTTCGGTGCCTACCAGAGCAGCGAAGCAGCGGCGATCGTGCGGGACTTTTTAAAGGCGCACCCGGCTTACAATCCAAAGCTCAGGGCTAAAATCCTGCAGGCAGCTGACCCGCTGTTCCGGGCAGAGCGGCTATTGAAGGAAAAAGAAAAAGTAGCCTTTTAAGAGACTACTTTTTGCGCATTTCACACCAAAATCAACTCGCACCATTTTCTTTATTGCGACATAGGGGGAACGGATCAAAAATGAGTTGGGCAGTTTGCCGGCTCTTTCGCACATCTGTCTTCGCTGCTGCCGGCGCTTGCCAGATTGGTTATCCAAATGCGGTGCCACAAATTAATTGGCAGCGGGGTCCGTCGGTGGGGGGTGCATTTGTGGGGATACTTATTTCCGTTTTGTGTAATGTTTTATACAGCAGGCGGTGGATTCCCTGCTGTGGCTGGCCGTAAACCCGCTACGGCACTGCTTTTGTGCCCTTTCCAGCTTTAAATAGGCACTTATGACGTTTCAGCAGTTTGTTTCGCTGCCTAAAGACATGCAGCGAAAAGTGGTCAAGCACTGTGGCGTATTTCTTTTTGGTAGAACAGGTGTAGGAGTAAATGTGCTGCTTTATCAGGTTGAAAGCTATTATGTCGAGATATACTTCAACGAAAAGATGTCTGAAGCCATCGATATCCGCGGCTTCGACGACACGCGGTTTTTAGAACCTTACCTGCGCATGGTTGACGTTTCCGAGTTGCAATTGTTGCTCTAACTATAGTCAATCCAGTCTTTCTATCCTTCTTGCGTTTTGCCGGTGGCAAGGCTAAGGCATTTTCTGGCCCATCGGGCAGGCAAAGCAAACGCGATGCATCGTGGACCTTTTCTACCAGATACAGTCAAACTTCGTTTGACGGAGAATGGGTTTGTTGCCGGCCGCGTTTCGTTTGCATATATCCCTCTATCAATTCCACGGGTTGGTGTTAGTTATCATCCACAACCAAACTTGTCTTGAAAAATCTGTAAAACCACAGGCAACAGTTCAACGGTTTGTTCGTAAATTGGTTTTTTCAACCACATTGCAACAACGATTGCCTCACCGAAAAAAAGAGAGACATTCTTACCTATGCCAGGGGATACACTACGCGTCAACACCAAAGCTGCAGCGCAAAACCAGTATGATGCCATTGTCATCGGGTCCGGGATTTCCGGAGGATGGGCCGCCAAAGAACTGACGGAAAAAGGCCTGAAAGTTTTGATGCTGGAAAGGGGCCGCAACCTCGAACACGTAAAGGATTACAAGACTGCCAGGTTGGATCAGTGGGACCTCCCGCACCGCGGTACGGCCACCCTGCAAGACAAGGCAAACTACCCGGTCATCAACCGTGGTTGGGCCATCGGTCACCCCGATCTTTCATTCTGGGCCAATGAACAGGATTGCCCTTATACCGAAATCAAACCCTTCACCTGGTGGCGCAGTTACCAAATGGGTGGACGCTCCATCTTGTGGGGAAGGCAAAGCTATCGCTGGAGCGACCTGGATTTTGAAGCCAATGCAAAAGACGGTATCGCCATCGACTGGCCCCTCCGGTACAAGGACATGGCTCCCTGGTACGATTACGTGGAAGGCTTTGCCGGTATCAGCGGATCCAAAGAAGGTCTTCCCCAACTGCCCGACGGGAACTTCCTGCCACCAATGGAGTTGAACTGCGTGGAGAAAGACGTGGCGGCACGCATCAAAGAAAAGCTGAACCGGCACATGATCATTGGCCGCACGGCGAATCTTACGGCCGCCATCCCCGGGCGAACGGCCTGCCAGTTCCGCAACCGTTGCTGGGAAGGTTGTCCCTTTGGCGGCTATTTCAGCACGCAGTCTTCCACGTTGCCGGCCGCCCTGAAAACCGGCAACCTGACCGTGCGTCCGTTTTCCATCGTGACGCAAATTCTTTACGACAAAGACACGCAAAAGGCAAGGGGCGTGGAGGTGCTGGACGCAGAAACCAACAAGACCTACACGTTTACGTCTTCGCTTGTTTTTCTCAATGCGTCGGCGCTGAACTCGGCCTGGGTGCTGATGAATTCGGCCACCGATGTATGGCCCGATGGCCTGGGCAGCAGCAGCGGCGAACTGGGTCACAACGTGATGGATCATCACTACAACCTCGGTGCTTCGGGAACCGTGGAGGGCTACGAAGACAAATACCTCTATGGCAAGCGGGCCAATGGCTTTTACATTGTTCGATTTGCCAATTTGTTTGGCGACAAGCGCAATTACCTGCGGGGCTTTGGCTACCAGGGCAGTGCCAGCCGCCAGGGATGGGCCAGGGAGATCGCCGAAATGAACATCGGCGGCGATTATAAGGATGCCCTTTGCGAACCCGGTCAGTGGTCGATCGGCATGACAGGTTTTGGGGAAATCCTTCCGTACCACGAAAACAAAATTTCGCTGGATAAGGCCCGGAAAGACAAATGGGGCTTGCCGGTGCTGGCCATGGATGCCGTGTTGCGGGAAAACGAGATGGCCATGCGCAAGGACATTGTTGCCGAAGCCAGGGCCATGCTCGAAGCCGCCGGCGTAAAGAATGTGAATACCTACGATGCCGGTCACGCCATAGGCCATGGCATCCACGAAATGGGAACGGCACGCATGGGTCGCGATCCCAAGACCTCGGTGCTCAATGAATGGAACCAGGTGTGGGACGCCAAAAACGTGTTTGTAACCGACGGTGCCTGCATGGTCTCCAGTGCCTGCCAAAATCCCTCATTAACTTACATGGCACTCACGGCCCGTGCGGCCGATTATGCCGTAAATGAACTGAAGAAAAGAAACCTGTAATTTTCACCGCAATACTTAACTCTTGTCAAAACACAAATCCATGAAGAAAAAAATGTTTTTTATTGGTAGCTGTTCGCTCTTCCTGTTTTCCTGCGCCGTGGCGCAACCCAAGGGCAAACCCGAAGACACGGAGGTTTACACACCAGTGCCCAAAGTGGTTACGCCGGGTAAGATCGCTTTTGAAACACCACCGTCCGATGCCGTTGTCTTGTTCGATGGCAAAAATCTCGACGAATGGGTGTTGACGTCCGACCCCTCGAAGCCGGCCACCTGGACCGTCAACGACGGTGTATTAACCGTCAACAAAGCCGCCGGCAATATTGAAACCAAACGATCTTTTGGCAACTACCAATTGCACATTGAATGGCGCATCCCGGCAACGATCACCGGAAAGAACCAGGCCCGCGGCAACAGTGGCGTGTTCCTGGCTTCGATCGGCAAGGGCGATGCAGGCTACGAACTCCAAGTCCTGGATTCGTACCAGAACGATACGTATGTGAACGGGATGGCGGGTAGCATTTACAAGCAGCATGTCCCGCTGGCCAACCCGGCACGCAAGCCCGGCGAGTGGCAGAGCTACGATGTGGCCTGGACCGCACCGACATTCAACGACGACGGTTCTGTAAAGTCACCGGCACGGGTAACCGTATTTTTCAACGGTGTGCTGGTGCAGAACGATGTGGCACTTTTAGGACCGACGCAGTACATCGGCAAGCCCTCTTACTCGATCAAGCACGGAGCGGCGCCCATCAAGCTGCAGGCACACGGTGATCCCAGTGAGCCGATCTCCTTCCGCAATATTTGGATCAGGCCTTTGTAAAAGGTATCCAGCAAAAAGCCGGCAGTCGAGTTGACCGCCGGCTTTTTTATTGGCAATAAAGCTTGCCCGCAACGCGGGCTGATCCCTGCATTTTACGCGACGGCCATCGATGGAGCTTTTTCTTATTGCCTATAGAACCGTAAATTATTTTGGCGGATCGTACTTTAATGGCCAGTTGTGAATCACCTATTTTCTCTCGCACCATTCTCTATTCACACAATGTATTGGTGGAATTGCCTTAAAAACATTCAGTCGCCGGTTTCGGTGTGTGGTGCATCTACGGGTTTTGATTGCGGCGAGTTTTTTTGCCGCAGGTAAATACTCAGGAAAATAATTGCCAGGACAGACAGGAATTCGCTCTGCCAGTTCTGAAACGACTCGAACCAGAATTTCGGATTCGTAAGGTATTGCGAAGCCGTTTCTGTGGGCAGGTGCCGGAGCACCTGGTGTTGATTGTAATCGAGCCGGCTGGCTTTAAAATGCCAGAGGAGGCTGAGAAGAAACAACAGCGTCAGGGCAATGGAAAGAGAATGCTGGTAAAGCGTTAACACCAGGCCGCCCTTGCGCACGGGCCAGGGCGCATTTTTCTTTTGGTTGTATTTGGGATCCCTGTCAACCTTTTCTGCCTTATCCGGATCTTTCGATTCGGAAGAACCTTTCTGGTAAAGAAACATGCTCAGTACAACGAACAGTGCCATCTGCAGAAATTCGCTCTCCCAGTTTTCAAACGTGGCCTCTGAAAAATGGGCTGTTGTCAGGTAAGGACCAAAATCGAGCGGTTGACCTCCTGCTTCCTGCATTTCTTCATTGTATTCCTTCCAGCCGGTAAAAGCCTGCGCACCCAGTGAAAAAAGAAACAGGAGCAGGAACACCAGTGAAAGGCCGTTGTTCCGTAGCCAGTTCATGTTGAATTTTAGCTTATAATAAATAAAAAACTGTTCCACAAACCAGTGGTTTTCCAGATTGCCAATACGGTGCCGATAGAGGCTGGAATGGCGCGGTTACGAAAAATTGAATGCGGGATACTTGCCCGGTACTGTGACAATGCAGGCGCTGGCCGGGATACGCATGGCGTAAAAAAAGAGCACTGCCGCGGCAATGCTCTTTCTCAACCATTTTTACGGATGCTACCTAGCTGCCCGGTTGGATATTTTGGTTCAGGCAGAAAAGATTTTCCGGGTCATACTTTTTTTTGATCTCCTGCAGGCGGTTATAGTTCTTGCCGTAGGCTTCTCTAACCCGTTGCTCGCCTTCGATACCAAGGGCATTTACATAAACCCGGTTGCTGGTATAAGGCTGCACGGCTTCCCAAAGGGCCCGGGTCCACGAAATGTTCTTTTCATCGTCTTCCGGCGTAACCCAATTGGAGATCACAACGAGATCAAACTGGTTCATCCGGTGTGGGTACGAGGTACCGCCTTCCGGTTCTTCCGCGGCTTTGCCGCCGTACAATTCAAAGATGATGGGTGTGAGGGGCGAGGGAACCGTTTCTGCCTGTTGGATGATCGTGTCGATGGCTTCATCGGATAGTTCATCCAAAAAGCCGGACTTCCAGTAATAGCGGTTGCCGTGCGGGAAGGGACCATCCAGCATGGTTTGCATCTGCAAATAGGGTTGCTCGCTGAATGTGTCGAGAAGGGGTGAGCCGAATTCACGAATGGGTTTCAAAACGCTTTCTCCTGTTGATACATCACCGCTGTGGCAGCCCATTATCCCAACGACCGGTTGACCGTTGGGGGAGTGGAGCAGGGCCGCATAAAGGGTTAGTTCGTCGGGAGCGGTTGCCATGAACTCACGGAAATGCCGGATCACCTTTTGTGCCTCCGTTCTCGGGTATAAAATCATCCCGCCGAATACCTGCGACACGGGATGAAGACGATAGGTGAGTGAAGTCACGACGCCGAAATTGCCGCCGGCGCCTCTTAGTCCCCAGAAGAGATCGGGGTTTTCCGTGGTGCTGGCCGTTACCAGTTCGCCGGTTGCAGTGACCACTTCTGCGCTGATCAAATTATCGCAGCTCATGCCGTGGTGGCGCACCAGCCAGCCCACGCCGCCGCCGAGGGTCAGTCCGGCAATGCCTGTCGTGGAAATCAATCCGCCTGTTGTTGCCAGGCCATAAACCTGGGTAGCCTTATCGAAATCACCCCAGGTGGCGCCGGTTTGCGCCTTCGCTGTCATTTGCTCGGGATCTACCTGCACTTTTTTCAGCAGCGACAGATCAATCATAATACCACCGTCGCAAACCGCATTACCTGTTACGTTGTGTCCGCCGCCGCGAATCGCCACCTGCAGGTGGTTTTTCCTGGCTGCGTTGACGCCGGTGATTACGTCATTCACGGTTTGGCAGCGAATGATTAATGCAGGTTTGCGGTCGACCATGCCGTTCCAGACTTTGCGTACCTCATTAAACGTATCGTCGCCGGGAACCAGTACCGGGCCGGTTGTTTTTTCGCGGATTTCTGCGACCAGGGAAGGCGACAATTGTTCGGCAGCGAGGCTAAAAGACTCCATTTTGTTTGATTTTGCGGTGAAGAAATGCAGTTCATCACAAGGTGAGCGGTGTTGCAATCTTCAAAGTGGAAGGAGTGTGCAGTGATCGTAGAGTAATAGCAGGTGAACCAAATCTACAAAACTTCACCAGTAAACGAAAAGGTGTTTGGGCAAAGAAGACCATCAAGCCGTGATGGCCACGCCGGCTGTTTCCGGTAGGGGCAAAAAAAAGTCCACTGTAGAAACAGCGGACGCTAACGATTGCTTGCTATATGAAAAGGTCTTTGTTTTTTCGTTTGTTACACAAAACTATGGATGTGTTTCCTGTACACATTGATAAGTTTATCCGGCTTTTACGGTCATAAACTGTCTCGGGATGCCCTGTAACGCAGTACAGGCAAGGATTTTGCGAAAATACCACTACGACGTCCAGGTTGGCCGGTGGCTTTTTTGATAGAAAGAATTCGCGGTACGATGATGACGATCAACCAGCATCTTGTTAATAATTAGTCGAAGAAGATGAACCTGGATCAGGTTTTTTGGGCAGCCTTGCATCACGATTTGGAAAAGCAGGCGGAAGGAATGCGAAGCCAATACGCCAGTTGCAGGTTTGCAAAAACGACGAAGCAAATGCATCGACCGGTTAGTTTTGAAGGATGGGAATTGAAAGTTGTTTTACAATAATTCTACTGCTGATTTGAACGTTTCGTTTTTCTTTTCGTTTTGTGTTAACCCCTGAAAAGGGCTAATTTCGATCTCTTAACCAATTGATCAAACCATACGAAAACAATAGTCTTGGCTATTGCCTAAATCTTTAACGATCGATGATCCTTATTGTTGATGATAGACAGGAAAATCTTTTTTCACTTAAAACCGTACTGGAGCAACACGGTTTTTCGTCCGACACGGCACTGTCCGGCGAGGAAGCCCTGAAAAAAGTGCTAAAGAAAGAATATGCCCTGATCATTCTAGATGTGCAAATGCCGGTGATGGATGGCTTTGAAGTGGCCGAAGCCATTACGGGCATGAACAAAACCAAAGACATTCCCATTATTTTCCTGTCGGCTGTCAATACCCACAAACGGTTTATCACAAAAGGATTTGAATCGGGTGCGGTGGATTACCTGACCAAGCCCGTTGATCCCGACATCCTCATGCTGAAAGTGCGCAACTTCTTTCGGCTCTACGAAAAAAACCATGCGCTAAAGGAAGCGGAAAAAGAACTGACAGCCACTGTCAACGAGTTGCATTCCACACTGGAGTCGCTGCCGCAACTGGCGTTTACCACAAATAAAAAGGGCAAAATTGAAACGGTGAACAACCAGTGGTTTTCTTTCGTCGCTTCGAAAGAACAGTTTCCCGAAACACTCCCCGGCACCCCGTCGCTTCGTGATGTATGGCTGGAAAGCATTACCGACGGGCAGTCGCTGGAAACCGAAGTCTGTATCCGCAGGATGGATGACGGGCAATACTATTATCATCTCTTGCGGGCCACACCGGTTTACGTGGGCGAGAGCATTGCCCGCTGGGTAGGGACCCTGACGTCCATCCACGAGCAAAAAATACTGAACGAAACGCTGGAACGGAAAGTTGCCGAACGGACACGGGAACTGCTGGAAAGCAACCGCGAACTGGAGATCAGCAACAATGAACTGCAACAGTTCACCTCCGTGGCCTCGCACGACCTGAAAGAGCCGTTGCGCAAGATCCAGTTCTTTGGCAGCATGATCGCCGACAGCGGTGAACTGGATGAAAAAATGGCCGTTTACATGGACAAGATCATCCGTTCCGCCAACCGCATGAGTCAACTGATCTCGGACCTGCTTTCGTTTGCCCGCATCTCGGAAGATCTGGCGTTCGAAATGGCGGATATCAAAACCATTATCCAGGATATTCTCGTCGATCTCGAATTACACATTGACGAGAAAAAAGCCGTTGTTGATGTGGGACCAATTCCAGCCTTGCCGGTCGTGCCGTCGCTGATTCGCCAGCTTTTTCAAAACCTGATCAGCAATGCATTGAAGTTTTCGAAGCCCGGTGTTGCGCCGCATATCCGCATCTGGGCGAAAGAAGTGGTGCTGGACCGGCCGTCTTCGCATCATGAAGATTCCAGGTATTGCCGGATCTGCGTGGCCGATAACGGAATCGGCTTTGATGAAAAATACAAGGACAAGATTTTTACCCTTTTCCAGCGACTCCATTCCAGGGAAGCCTACGAAGGCACGGGCATCGGACTGACCATTGCCAAGAAAATCGTGGAAAAGCACAACGGTGAAATTTCCGTTGAAAGCCATCCCGGTGTCGGCACCACCTTTGTCGTGCTGCTTCCCCTGCAGCAAAAACGATTTCTCGAGCACACCGCCCATTCACCCGTAGAAAAAAGTCAGCCTACATGAACGGATTTTTCAGACGATTAGCCTTGCCCGCCAAACTTGCCTTGCTGGGTCTTTTACCCCTGCTTTTTTTGGTCGTGGTCGTTTTCCAGTACAACAACGAAAAAAACCAGAAACTGGCCATGCTGGATGGTTATCGCAACCGGATCAAACAGGCGGTCAGCATCAATGAACTGGTCGACGTTCTACAGATGGAACGGCGGTACAGTTTTGTTTATGCCACCAACAATACCCTGCAGACAGAAATGCTGCAGCAGCGGACAAGAGTGGACGATGTAAGCCGGCGTGTAGGGGAAGAGGGCGAAGAAATGACCGGTTATGAATCCTACACGTTTTTAGACCAGTTAAAAAACGTTCGTACACGGGTCGACAACCACGAAATACAGCCGCTGGACGTGCTGAATTTCTATACCAATGCCATCTTCCGGCTCACGTCACTGAACAACGTCGCTGCCGGAAACGTGTTGTACCTACAGCCGGTGATCAAAGCGGTAAGAGGACAAAAATTGCTTTCGGATATCATCACCTACAAAGGAATTGTTCTGGCGCAGATCTATTTCCTGCTGGAATCCAAGCAACAAAATCCCCAGTTGATCGCCAGCATTAATCAAATGCAGGAAATCATTGCCAGCTATGTGCGTGAATTCACCCTGAAAGGGCCGCCTGCTAAAGTGGCGGAGCTGAACAACCTGCGCACGGAGGCGAACACCAAACAGGCGGCGGCCGTGGAAGCGGCCGTTGCAACGACCCGGAAAATCGACACCACGGTGAACGGTGATGTGTACTGGGCTGCAGCCACCAATGCGGTGAACAAATTAAAAGCCTTGCAGGCAAGCATGATCCAGGAAGCAGGAAAAGGTGCCGATGAAATTTACCGCAGGGAAAAACAACAACAAACCTGGAGCCTCGTCATGCTCCTGGCGATCCTGGCGCTGGTAGCCGTTTTTCTTGTATACACGATCCGGGTGATCACCTCGTCGTTGAGCGATTTGCGCACGGCAGCCGAAGACCTGGCTGCCGGCCGCACCGGTCTGTCCATTCGCCCCGAAAGCAATGACGCCATTGGTTCGCTCACCCGTTCCATTCTTTCGCTCGACAACAACAGCCAGCAGTTGGCGCTGGCTGCAAAGGTGATCGGCGATGGTGATTTCAGTGCGCCGGTGCATCCGCGCAGCAAGGATGATGTATTGGGAAATTCGCTTGTGCACATGCGTGACAACCTGCAGCAATACGCGAAAGAAAGCGATGAAAAAATCTGGACACAAACCGGGCTTTCTTCCCTCAGCGACCTGCTCCGGGGCGAAAAAACAATTGACGAAATCAGCAGGAATTCTATCAATCTTCTGGTTCCTTACCTTGGATGTGAAAGCGGGCTGTTTTATTCGGCTTATGAGAACAGGCTTCATTTTGAAGCGGGATACGCGGTAAGCAAGATGGATGAGGTGCCAAAAGATTTGCAGTTTGGCGAAACGCTGATTGGGCAGGCCGCAGCACAAAAGCAATTGCTGCACCTGAAGGATGTGCCCGAGTCATTTTTGCAAATCCGTTCCGGGCTGGGTACCTCACATCCAAAACATGTCGTTGTCGTTCCGCTTTATGCGGATACGATTGTCAAAGGCATCATCGAAATTGCCTCCCTGCACGAGATCGACGAGTATAAAATTGCTTTCCTGCGGGAAGCTGCAACCGATATCGCCATCAGCATCCGGACGGCCAGGAGCAAAGTGCAATTGCAAAAATTGCTGGAGCAAACGCAGGCACAGGCGGAAGAGTTGCAGGCACAGCACGCGGAACTGGAAAACATCAATGCGGAACTGGAAGCGCAGGCGGAAAAACTCCAGACCTCGGAAGAAGAACTAAAAGTGCAGCAGGAAGAACTGATGCAGGCCAACCAGGAACTGGAAGAGCGGACCCGCCAACTGGAAGAGCGCAACGCCCTGATCGTGGAGCGCAATATCGAGATCCAGCAAAAGGCCGAAGAACTGGCCCTGAGCACTAAGTACAAGTCGGAGTTTCTTGCCAATATGTCGCACGAACTGCGCACACCGCTCAATTCGATCTTGCTGCTTTCGCGGTTGCTGGCGGAGAACAACGAGACCAACCTGAATCACGAGCAGGTCGAATATGCGAAAGTGATCCAGAGTTCCGGCCAGGGCCTCCTGTCGCTGATCGACGAAATTCTTGACCTGTCCAAGATCGAAGCCGGCAAGATGCAGCTGGAGTATGTTCCTGTAATAGTGCAGGAAATCACGGCCGATATGAAAGCGCTTTTTGCACCGGTTGCCAGGGAAAAAGGGATCGGGTTCGAAATCAATGTGGCGCCGGAGGTGCCGTCGCAACTCGAAACTGACAAGCTGCGGCTGGAGCAGGTCTTGCGCAACCTGCTTTCCAATGCCATCAAGTTTACGGCCCAGGGCTCGGTACAATTGAACGTGTCAACCCTGCCGGACGATCATCCATTTCTTGCCTTCACCGTAAAAGACACCGGAATCGGAATTCCGGCGGAAAAACAGGCCCTCATCTTCGAGGCGTTTCAGCAGGCCGATGGTTCCACACGGAGAAAATACGGCGGCACGGGTTTGGGCCTTTCGATCAGCCGCGAACTGATCCGGTTGCTGGGCGGTGAGATTAAGCTGGCAAGCGAGCCGGGAAAAGGCAGCGAGTTTACCGTGTATGTACCCAAGGCAAAGATGAAAGACGTGCCAATGCCGGCAGCTGTTCCCGAACCGGTTGTGGCGGCCGAAACCACCGTCACCAGGCCGGCAAAGGCAAAAAACTTCCGTTCGGACAAAATTCCCGAAAGCCTGCCGGATGATCGCAACAGCACAAACTCGCAGGACAAAACGATCCTGATCATTGAAGACGATACGGCATTTGCCAAAGCCCTTCTCGATTACACACACCAGAAAGGATACAAAGGCCTTGTTGCGGTTCGCGGCGACGAAGGCATTGCGCTGGCGCAGCAATACCGGCCTACGGGTATTTTGCTCGACATTCAATTGCCGGTGAAAGATGGCTGGGAAGTGATGGAAGAATTAAAGGCCAATCCCGCTACCCGCCACATTCCCGTGCACATGATGTCGGCGTACGAGGCAAAAAAAGAAAGCCTGCAAAAAGGTGCCATCGATTTCATCAGCAAGCCGGTTGCATTCGACCAGATGCAGGAAGTGTTTAAAAAGATCGAGCATGTGTTGAGCAAGGAGCACAAGAAAGTGTTGATTGTGGAAGAAAACCCGCAACATGCAAAGGCGCTTGCGTATTTTCTGGAATCGTTTCATGTCTCCGCACAAATTTCACCGACCGTAAACGAAGGGGTGAATGCCTTGCAGAAAGACGAAGTGGATTGCGTGATTCTCGACATGGGCATTCCCGATCAGCAGGCATACGAAACCCTTGAAACCGTCAAGCAAAATCCCGGTCTCGAAAATCTGCCCATCATCATTTTCACCGGGAAAAGCCTGTCGAAAACGGAAGAATCGAAGATTCGCCAGTATGCCGATTCGATTGTGATCAAAACGGCGCATTCGTACCAACGCATCCTTGATGAAGTATCGCTTTTCCTTCACCTGGTGGAAGAAGCCAGTCGCAAAGACAAGCCCGCCGGCTACCGCCGCATGGGCGCATTGAACGAAGTGTTGTCCGGCAAAAAAATTCTCGTCACCGACGACGACGTTCGCAATATTTTTTCACTCACCAAAGCGCTGGAACTGCACAACGTGCAGGTGATTGCGGCCATGGATGGTAAGGAAGCCTTGCAAAAGCTGGCCGAAAATCCCGATATCAATGCCGTGCTCATGGACATCATGATGCCCGAAATGGATGGTTACGAAGCCATGCAGCAAATCCGGAAAAAGCCGCAGTACCGCAACCTGCCCATCATTGCCATTACGGCCAAAGCCATGACTGGCGACCGGGAAAAATGCATTAAGGCGGGCGCCTCGGATTATATTTCAAAACCGGTCGACATCGACCAGTTGTTGTCGCTGTTACGTGTATGGCTCTACGATAAAAGCTTTTAATTCATGAACGAAAAAGAAAACACAATCCTGCTTATCGACGACGACAGCCGCAACATTTTTGCCCTGTCGGCCGTACTGCGAGCCAAAGGCTTCGACGTGCTGTCCGCTCCATCGGCACAGGAAGGAATTGCGCTGCTGCAAAAACAAAAAGGCATCAAGGTTGTTTTACTCGATATGATGATGCCCGGCATGGACGGTTACCAGGCGCTGTCGATTTTGAAAACTGAGCCGGACCTGGCTGAGATCCCTGTATTTGCCGTAACGGCGCAGGCCATGGTCGGCGACCGGGAGCGCTGCCTGGAAGCCGGTGCGGACGAATACATTTCCAAGCCCGTCGACGTGGATGTATTACTGTCCCTGTTAAAAGCGCATAAAGTCGAAAGCTAGGATGAAGGATGAAGAGGTGAACATATTGCTGAACGATCTGCTGGAGGTGTATGGGTATGATTTCAACGACTATTCCAAGGCCTCGTTGAAACGGCGGATGCAGCGGCTGTTTGCGCTGGATAAATTTCCCAGTTTTGCCGAGTTCCGTTACCGTGTCCGCAACGATGAAATCTATCTGAAACGCTTCGTCGAAGAGATCACAGTAAATGTGACCGAAATGTTCCGCGACCCGGCGTTCTACAAACTGCTTCGCAAAGAAGTGTTACCCCTGCTGGCAACCTATCCCTTTATCCGCATCTGGCATGCGGGCTGTTCCACCGGTGAAGAAGTGTATTCGATGGCCATCCTGCTCCAGGAAGCGAACCTGCTTCACAAATCCCTGCTCTATGCCACCGACCTTAATCCTGATGTGCTGGAAAAAGCCAAAGCCGGTATTTTCCCGCTCAGCACCATGAAGCAGTATTCGGAGAACTACATCCTATCCGGTGGTACGCATGATTTTTCATCTTATTACACCACCCGGTATGACTATGCAAAATTCAACCGCGACCTGGCGCAGCGCATGGTCTTTGCCACGCACAACCTGGTGTCGGACGGATCGTTCAACCAGTTCCAGTTGATTCTTTGTCGCAACGTGATGATCTATTTTGAAAAGCCGTTGCAGGACCGGGTGCTGACCCTTTTTGATCAAAGCCTCGAGCCGCTGGGTTTCCTCGCACTGGGTGCAAAAGAAACCCTCCGCTTTTCCGATATCGCTTCGCACTACAAACAATTGGGCAAGGAAAAAATATGGCGCAAGGGAGCATCATAAAAAAAGAGTTGCTGCTCATTGGCGGGTCGGCAGGGAGTCTGGAAGCGATCCTGCAATTGCTGCCGGCAATCCAAAACGAAAAAGGCCTGGCAATTGTGCTGGTGCTCCACCGCCGGAATAGCGAATCACTGCTTCCCAACCTGCTCTCCGAGAAAATTGCCTGGCCGGTAAAGGAGGCAGAGGAAAAAGAAACCATCTTGGCCGGCACCGTTTACATTGCCCCTGCCGATTATCACCTGCTGATCGAGAACGACAAAACGATCTCGCTGGATTATTCCGAAAAAGTGCACTATAGCCGCCCCTCTATCGATGTTACCTTCGAGTCGGCGGCCGAGGTGTACGGTGAATCTTTGATTGCGATCCTGCTCTCCGGCGCCAACCAGGATGGCTCCGTTGGGCTAAAAAAAATAAAAGAAGCAGGCGGGTACGTCATCGTGCAGGACCCTACGGAAGCGGTTGTGAGCTACATGCCCCAATACGCGATTGACCATGTCCGTGTCGATGCCGTGTTGCCGGTTGCAAAAATGCCTGCGCTGATTCACGAGCTCCTGCCGTGATGCGTTCTTTCCGTTTTTCCTTCTTTAATTTTGCTGTTTCCTTTTCACCCGTTAACGATCGTTCGCATGAAAGCAATTGTATTAACAGAAGCCGGCGGACCCGAGAACCTGCAGATGCAGGAGTTGCCAACGCCGCAGCCAAAAGAAGGAGAGGTGCTGGTGAAGGTTCACGCCTTCAGCATTAATCCGGTCGATATCAAAACACGCAAGGGCGGGGGTTTGCTTGCCGGCATGAAGGAAAGCGCACCGGTGATCCTCGGCTGGGATATTTCGGGGGTCGTCGAGGCAGTCGGTGCCAATGTGCACGGTTTTCGTGAGGGTGATGCCGTGTTTGGAATGGTCAATTTTCCCGGGAATGGAAAGGCCTATGCCGAATACGTGGCGGCCCCGGCAGCGCACCTGGCGCTGAAGCCTGCAGCCATTTCGCACGAGGAAGCTGCGGCAACAACGCTGGCGGCCCTCACCGCCTGGCAGGTATTGACGCAGCAGGCCGGTCTGCAAAAGGGGCAGCGTGTGCTCATCCATGCGGCGGCAGGTGGTGTTGGTCATTTTGCCGTGCAAATGGCCAAATACCTTGGGGCATCTGTCACCGGTACGGCTTCTGCCGAAAACAAAGATTTCCTGTTGGCGTTGGGTGTTGACCAGTTTATTGATTATACGAAAGAAGAGGTCGCCAATGCGGTCAACGACGCGGATGTCGTGCTTGATCCGCTTGGCGGCGAAACAACTGTCAAATCACTGCAGACGCTAAAGCCCGGCGGCACACTTGTGTCGATAGTCGGCGGCGCCAAAGAGCCGGTTCAGCAGCAGGCAAAGGAAAAAGGCGTAACGGCTAAAAACTACCTCGTGCATTCGAGAGGCGAAGACATGGCCCGGATGGCGACCCTGCTGGAAGATGGCTTTCTTAAGCCGACTGTTTCGCACATTTACACGTTTGCACAGATTGCCGAGGCGCACCGCCAAATCGAAACCGGAAAAACCAGGGGAAAAATCGTGGTGCAGATCGGTTAAACCACCGGCCTTCGCTGCAGCCGCTCAACAGTTATTGCACCAGTTCACCAGTTTCTGCGCGATTTCCTTGATCCCCGAAACGCTGGACGGCTTGATAACATAGTCTTTTGCCCCCAGGTACAGGCAGGTTTTGATAAAAAGTGAGGAGTTGGATGTACTCCAGATGACCTTCTTGATGTGTTGGTAGCGGGGGCATCTGTTGAGGTGTCGCAGGATGTCCGCCCCATTGATCTCCGGGATATTGTAATCGAGGAGGATCAGGCAGGGAAGCTGCTCATCGGCGGTTTTTTCGAGATGTTCGATGAATTTGGCACCGTTGGTAAAGCTGGTGAGGAAAACGTCAGGGGCGATCGAACGGATCGCATCTTCCAAAAATTCTTGGTCATCAATGTCATCCTCAGCAAGGAAAATGGTACAGGACACTGGGTTTTTATTGTTTAGTCGGAGTGTAACAGTCGGTTTTAACGGCTTAAAGGTAAAGACAAAACAGTTGTGCTTCCTACTTCCTTTTCTGCGGTTTTCGGCATCTGTTAAAAGGAGTAGAATTACCAAATCACTTTTCCGCAAATTCCGAAGTTTTTTGCTAGGTTTGGCGCACTCAATTCACCTTTTACCATGAGTATCAAAAAGAAAAATACGAATGGTGTCCTGCAGACACCCGTCCCTACTGTATTTGATGGTGTGCCGGTTTCCTCCGAAACCGAAGCGGCCAACGGAACGAAAACGCCCGGAAAACCCAGAAAGGTCAAACCCGAACAAGCGTTGGACGACGAGGTCGACAGCCGTGAACTCCTCCGGGTTTTATCCGAAGTCAAGAATGGAAATTTTGCTGCCCGCATGGCTGTCGACAAGGTCGGCATCAGCGGGAAAATCTACGATACGCTTAACGAGATTATTGCTCTTAACGAAACGCTGGTATCCGAGCTAAACCAGGCACGGAACATCATCGGCAAGCAGGGAAAGCTCAACCACCGCGTGGAAATGCCCCGCATGGCCCGCGGTTCCTGGAGCGCTGCCTCCGAATCAATCAACACCCTGATCTCGGACCTTGTTCACCCAACGATTGAAATTGCCCACGTAATCTCGTCGGTGGCGAAGGGAAATCTTTCGCAGGAAATGCCGCTGCAGATCGGCGAGCACCGCCTGCAGGGAGAGTTCTCCCGTATTGCCTCCGAGGTAAACGACATGGTGAAGCAGTTGAACCTCTTCTCCATGGAGGTGACCCGTGTGGCCCGTGAAGTGGGCTCCGAGGGTAAACTGGGAGGCCAGGCCAAGGTAAAAGGTGTAGCCGGCGTATGGAAAGACCTCACCGACTCGGTAAACCTCATGGCCGGTAACCTCACCGCCCAGGTGCGGAACATCGCCGAGGTAACCACGGCGGTGGCAAAGGGTGATTTGAGTAAAAAAATTACGGTAGACGTACAGGGTGAAATCCTTGAATTAAAAAACACCATCAACACGATGGTGGACCAATTGAACTCCTTCTCCTCCGAGGTAACCCGTGTGGCCCGTGAAGTGGGCTCCGAGGGTAAACTGGGAGGCCAGGCCGAGGTGCCGGGTGTTTCCGGTACCTGGAAGGATCTGACCGACTCGGTAAACCAGATGGCCTCGAACCTAACCGGCCAGGTGCGGAACATCGCCGAGGTGACGACGGCCATTTCCCGCGGCGACCTTTCACGGAAGATCACGGTGGATGTGCGGGGTGAAATCCTTGAGCTGAAGAACACCATCAACACGATGGTGGACCAGCTCAACTCCTTCTCTGCCGAGGTAACCCGTGTGGCCCGTGAAGTGGGCTCCGAGGGTAAACTGGGAGGCCAGGCAACGGTAAAAGGTGTGGGTGGTGTATGGAAGGACCTGACTGATAACGTAAACCAGCTGGCCGGTAACCTGACCGTCCAGTTGCGTGACGTATCGAAGGTGGCAACCGCCATCGCCAACGGTGACCTGACGCAAAAAATCACCGTTGATGTAAAAGGAGAGATCCTCCAGATCAAGGACGTGATCAACCGGATGGTGGACCAGTTGAACTCCTTTGCCTCCGAGGTAACCCGTGTGGCCCTCGAGGTAGGTACGGAAGGAAAACTCGGCGGCCAGGCGAAAGTGCAGGGAGTGGGAGGAACCTGGAAAGACCTCACCGACTCCGTGAACAACATGGCCGGTAACCTGACCGCCCAGGTGCGGAACATCGCCGAGGTAACGACGGCCGTGGCGAATGGTGATTTGAGTAAAAAAATTACGGTGGATGTTGCCGGTGAGATCCTCGAACTGAAAAAGACCATCAACACGATGGTGGACCAGTTGAACTCCTTTGCCTCCGAGGTAACCCGTGTGGCCCTCGAGGTAGGTACGGAAGGAAAACTCGGCGGCCAGGCGAAAGTGCAGGGCGTGGGAGGAACCTGGAAGGATTTGACGGAATCGGTAAACCAGATGGGATCGAACCTGACAGCGCAGGTGCGGAACATCGCCGAGGTGACAACCGCCGTGGCCAAGGGAGATCTTTCCCGCAAGATCACGGTGGACGTAAAAGGAGAGATCCTGGAGTTGAAAAACACTATCAACACGATGGTGGACCAGTTGAACTCCTTTGGTTCGGAGGTAACGAGGGTGGCCCGCGAGGTTGGTTCGGAAGGACGACTGGGAGGCCAGGCCGACGTACCCGGTGTGGAAGGCCTTTGGAAAGATTTGACTGACTCTGTAAATAAAATGGCCTCGAACCTTACCGGCCAGGTGCGGAACATCGCCGAGGTAACAACGGCGGTGGCGAACGGTGACCTGTCGCGGAAGATCGAGGTGGATGTAAAAGGAGAGATCCTGGAGTTGAAAAACACCATCAACACGATGGTGGACCAGCTCCGTGCCTTCGCCTCCGAGGTAACCCGTGTGGCAAGGGAAGTGGGTACGGAAGGAAAGCTGGGAGGTCAGGCGCACGTACCGGGAGTAGCGGGTACCTGGAAGGACCTGACCGACTCGGTGAATAACATGGCCGGTAACCTGACCGCCCAGGTGCGGAACATCGCCGAAGTGGCCATCGCGGTGGCGAACGGAGACATGAGCCGCAAGATCACGGTGGACGTACGCGGTGAGATCCTCCAGTTGAAGGAAACGCTGAACACGATGGTGGACCAGCTCCGTGCCTTCGCCTCCGAGGTAACAAGGGTTGCCCGCGAGGTAGGTACCGATGGTAAACTGGGTGGACAGGCCTTCGTACCCGGTGTGGGTGGAACGTGGAAAGACCTGACCGACTCGGTGAACCAGATGACGGGTAACCTGACGCTCCAGGTGCGGAACATCGCCGAAGTAACCAAAGCGGTGGCCTCCGGTGACCTGTCGAAAAAAGTAACGATTGACGTAAAAGGAGAGATCCTTGACCTGAAGAATACCATCAACACGATGGTGGACCAGTTGAACTCCTTTGCCTTCGAGGTAACGAGGGTGGCGAGAGAGGTCGGTACGGAAGGAAAGCTGGGTGGCCAGGCCGAGGTGCAGGGTGTGGCCGGTACCTGGAAGGACCTGACGGACTCGGTGAACATGATGGCCTCGAACCTCACCAACCAGGTGCGGGGGATTGCCAAGGTGGTAACAGCCGTGGCAACCGGTAACCTGAAACAAAAACTCTCGATCGTATCCCGTGGCGAGGTAGCGCAACTGACCGATACCATCAACGAAATGATTGATACGCTGGCGGTGTTTGCCGACCAGGTAACCACCGTGGCCCGCGAGGTAGGTGTGGAAGGACGACTGGGTGGACAGGCCTCGGTGCCCGGCGCCTCCGGTACATGGAAGGATCTGACGGAAAACGTAAACCAGCTTGCTGAAAACCTGACAACCCAGGTGCGTGCCATCTCCGAGGTGGCCAGTGCGGTAACCAAGGGTGACCTGACCCGGATGATCCGCGTGGATGCAAGGGGCGAGGTAGAAGAGCTGAAAGATACCATCAACCAGATGATCGCCAACCTGAAAGCAACAACCTTGCTGAACCAGGAACAGGACTGGTTGAAATCGAACCTGGCCAAGTTCACACAGATGTTGCAGGGACAAAAAGACCTGAACACGGTAACACGGCGGATCCTTTCCGAATTGGCCCAGGTAGCCGATGCACAGTTGGGCATGTTCTATATTCTGGAACAGGACGAATTCGAACAAAACAAAAAGCTCAAATTGTTCTCGGCCTATGCCTTCAACGAAGAACAAAACATCCAAAAAGAGTTTGCCTTAGGACAGGGCCTGGTAGGACAGTGCGCCGTGGAAAAAGAACGAATCCTGCTGACCAACGTGCCGAGCAATTATGTGCGGATCGGTTCCGGCTTAGGTGAGTCGCTACCGGTGAGTGTGATCGTGCTGCCGGTGTTGTTCGAAAACCAGATCAAGGCGGTAATTGAGCTGGCTTCGTTTGGAGAGTTCAGCGAAACCCACCTCGACTTCTTGAGCCAGTTGACCGAATCGATCGGTATCGTATTGAACACGATCGAAGCCAACACGAGAACCGAGGAACTGCTGGCACAGTCGCAATCGCTGACGGATGAATTGCGGCGGACGAACGAAGAACTGCAGGATAAAGCCCACCTCCTGGTAAAGCAAAAAGAAGAAGTGGAAGCCAAAAACAAAGAGGTGGAAGATGCACGGAAATCGCTGGAAGAAAAAGCCGAGCAGTTGCAGATCACGTCGAAGTATAAATCTGAGTTCCTGGCCAACATGTCGCACGAGCTGCGGACGCCGTTGAACTCCCTGTTGATCCTGGCACAACAACTTTACGAAAACCGTGAAGGCAACCTGTCCGAAAAACAGGTGCGTTATGCAAAGACCATTCACTCCTGCGGTGATGACCTGATCCAGCTGATCAACGATATTCTTGACCTGTCGAAGATCGAATCCGGTTACATTTCCACAGAATTTATCAATGTTCGCTTTAACGAGATCACCTCGTTTGTTGAGACAACCTTCAAGCACATTTCGGAAAGCAAGAGCCTCAAGTTCGCCATCGAAATGGACAAGCACCTTCCGGACACGATCGAAACCGACGTGCAGCGGCTGAACCAGATCCTGAAGAACCTCCTGTCGAATGCGTTTAAGTTTACCGACAAGGGAGGTGTGCAACTCAAGATCTACGAGGCGAAACGAAACTGGCGGCAGTTGAACCCGAATCTCGACAACGCCAATAAAGTCGTGGCCTTCGAGATCAAAGACTCGGGTATCGGAATTTCGAAAGACAAGCACAAGATCATCTTCGAATCCTTCCAGCAGGCAGAAGGCTCCACGTCCCGCAAATACGGCGGTACCGGTTTGGGACTATCGATCTCCCGTGGTCTGGCCGACCTCCTGGGTGGATCAATCGAACTGGAAAGTGAAGTAGGGCAGGGCAGTACATTCACCCTGTACCTGCCGATCGATTACAACCCCAACATGGTGAAGAAGGAAAAGCAAAGCAGCCTGACCGTTAGCGAATACAAACTGGCGGAGACGCTGAGCAGCGACGATGTAACGATCGAATCGGTACCGACCATCAAAGTGGCCAACGAGGTAAAAGACCTCAACGTGCTGAACGAGATCATCAACGAAGTGGGCGACGACCGCAACAACATCCTACCCACCGATAAAGTGGTGCTGGTGGTGGAAGACGACATTCGTTTTGCCAAGATCATGGTGGAGAAAGCCCACGAGATGAACCTGAAGGTGGTGGTGGCCACGGGCTTTGGCGATGTGTTTGATCTGACCAACAAATACAATCCCATTGCCGTAACGCTGGATGTGAAACTTCCGGATGCGAGCGGCTGGCGCATTCTTGACCTGTTCAAAAACGATATCAACTTCCGACATATTCCGGTGCACCTGATTTCGGGTGAGGAAAACCGCCTGCTGGCCATGCAGCGCGGGGCCCGCAGTTTCCACCTGAAACCGCTGAAAGCAGAGGCACTTTCCGTGTTGTTCGAAGACATCATTCAATACCAGCAGGACCGCCCCAAACGGCTGCTGATCGTGGAAGACAATGAGCTCGATTCATCGCAGATTGCCAAGATCCTCGACCTGGGTGAGGATATCATCAACATGGATTTCGTGAGCACCGGCGAGCAGGGCATAGCCATGCTGAACGCAAAATCGTACGATTGCGTGATCGTGGACTACATGCTGCCCGACATTGGTGGAATGGAGTTTGTAACCCAAATCCACGAACTGAGAAAAGACAAGATGATGCCGGTGCTGGTGTACTCGGCCAAGGATTTCTCGCCGAAAGAGAAAACCCAGTTGAAACAGTATGCCAACCGCATTCTGCTGAAGGATGTGAACTCGGTCGACCTCCTGCTGGAAGAAGTGGTGATGCTGCTGCATATCAATCACAAAGAGCTGCAGCCCGAGAAGCAAATGATCATTGAAAATCTCCGCAGCCGCGAGGATGTGCTGGCTACTAAGACCATCCTGATCGTGGATGATGATGTGCGGAACCTGTTTGCACTGACCACCGCTTTTGAGCGATACAATATCAATTGCATCACGGCGGAAAGCGGCCAGGAGGCCATCAATATTTTGACCGACAACAAATCGGTTGATATGGTGCTGATGGATATCATGATGCCCGAAATGGACGGTTACGAAACAACGCAAAAGATCAGGCGGGAGCATAAGAACAGCAGCCTGCCGATCATTGCTGTTACGGCCAAAGCCATGAAGGGCGACCGTGAAAAATGCATTGAAGCCGGCGCATCGGATTATATTACAAAGCCGGTGAAAATTGACCAGTTATTGTCGCTGATGCGAGTATGGCTGTATAAATAAGTGAAATGTGAAACGTCAAACGTCAAACGTCAAACGTAAAGCAGTTGTTAGCCGGTAATCAGGGGCCTTCAGTTTTACGTCTCGCGTTTGATGTTTCATTCAAAAATAGCAGATGGAAGCCTTGAACCTGGACGATATAAAGCTTGAGAAGCGGATCAAAATTTTGATCGTGGACGACCGGCCCGATAACCTGTTATCCATTGAAACGATTCTTGAAAACGACAATTACGAGATCGTCAAAGCGCAGTCGGGAAAAGCGGCGCTGAAAATCCTGCTGAACCAGCACGATTTCACCCTCATCCTCATGGACGTGCAAATGCCCGACATCAACGGACTGGAGACAGCCAGCCTTATTTACCAGCGCGAGAAGCTCAAACATATTCCCATCATCTTCATCACGGCGCATAACTATAACGACGAACATGTGTTCGAGGGCTATAAAATCGGCGCCATCGATTACATCTACAAACCCATCAACCCCGAGTTGCTGCGTTTCAAAGTGGGTGTATTCGCCGAGATGTACCAGAAGAACCACCAGTTGCTGTTGCAGGAGCAGAAGCTGAAACAGATGAACGCCAACCTGGCCCGTGAAATCGAAGAGCGCCGCATGTCGGAAGAAAGGGTGCGCCTGCTGAACCAGCAGTTGCTGGAAAATAACCGCAGCCTGAAAGCCACGATCGAAGAACTGGACCGTTTTGCTTACGTGGCATCGCACGATTTGCAGGAACCGCTGCGGAAAATTCTTGTCTTCAGCGACAAACTGCTGAGTACCCAACGCCAGCATGTTACCGAGGATATGATGCGGTACATGGAAAAGATCATGAAGTCATCGGAGCGCATGCAAAAACTGATCAACGATCTTCTGGCTTTCTCCCGCCAGGAAGACAATGCAGCCGGGTTTACAGAAGTGGACCTGAATCACCTGGTGGCCGACGTGCTTTCGGACATGGAAGTGGAGATTGAAAAAAACAGGGCCCAGGTAAAAGTGGATTCGCTGCCGACGCTTTGGGCCAATCCGAGCGGCATGCGGCAGTTGTTTCAGAATTTGATAAGCAACGCCATAAAATTCCGGAAGCCCGAAATAGTACCCATTGTTTCTATATATTGCCAGGCGAACGATACACCAATGAATAGCGAGTTTGATACCAATTGTCGGATTGTGGTTGAAGACAATGGCATTGGGTTCGACGAAAAATATGCCGAAGAAATCTTTGTTGTTTTCAAGCGGCTGCATAGCTACCATGAATACGAAGGCACCGGCGTGGGACTTTCGATCTGTAAGAAAATTATCGACAAACACCAGGGCCGCATCAGTGCGGAAAGTGAGAATGGCAAAGGGTCGCGGTTCTACATCGACCTGCCGCTTCAAAAGTCCTTCATGAAAATTCCGGATGGCACGCTGAACAAACTTTCCCTGGAAGAATAAAGGGAGTGACTAATTTTTTCTAACGACGGAAGCCCCTTCAGGGCTTTTGTCGTTTCTGGTGTACGACGCCAATGGCTCGTTGCGATAACCGGCTAACGGCGACCGGTCGTTGACGACCCGTAACGCTTTATACCTGTTTCAATTTACCGGCAGAATATTGGCAGCAGCAGATAGTGCTATATTTTCTGTTACTAATATCTCATTATCTCAATATCGCAATATCCAACCATCCGGCTACCGAAGAGAAAACGGCAAATCGCATTGCTGCGCTAATGCTTGCTATCCCATGCAAACGGTGGTGGATTTTCAGCGGAATGCCGTATTTTGTCGAACCAGTCAATAACAAACATTCGTAAAAAATTCCCCTGACGAAATGAAGTGGTTCACTTACCTGAAGAAAGGTTTTTTCCTGGCTAGCTTTTTTGTTGTATCGATAGCCGGCAATTCACAGGAAGAGACAACGTTTACCAATCCTTTATTACCCTCCGGCGCTGATCCCTGGAGCATTTACAAAGACGGCTATTATTATTACACGCATACAACGGGCAACCGATTGGTGCTGTGGAAAGCAAAAAGCATAGCCGACGTAAAATCTGCACCGCAAAAAACAGTGTATTCGCCGCCGAAAGGCATGCCTTACTCACGCCAGCTTTGGGCGCCGGAGCTGCATTTCATCAACAACAAATGGTACCTCTATTTTGCGGCTGACAGCGGACGAAACGAAAACCACCGCATTTGGGTTTTGGAGAACCCGTCAAAAGACCCGATGGAAGGTGAGTGGACCCTGAAGGGCAAAGTGGCGGATGCAACCGATAAATGGGCGATTGATGCATCGGTCTTTCAACACAAAGGCAAGTGGTACATGATCTGGTCGGGATGGGAAGGAGACGCAAACGGGGAGCAGGATATTTACATTGCCAGGCTTCGAAACCCGTGGACAATTGACGGGGAAAGGGTACGTATTTCCGCTCCCACGTTGGACTGGGAAACACATGGTGATTTAAAGAATGTTAACGATCCGCCACATGTCAATGTCAACGAAGGGCCGCAGTTCCTGCAACACGGCAACAAGGTTTTTGTTGTGTATTCGGCGAGCGGCTGCTGGACAGATTATTATGCCTTGGGACTGTTGTCGGCAGATGCCGGCAGCGATCTTATGGACCCGTCGTCGTGGCATAAGAATCCCGAGCCTGTGTTTAAGCAATCGACCCGGAACGGTGTGTACGCACCGGGGCATAATTCGTTTTTCAAATCACCTGACGGCAAAGAAGATTGGATACTCTATCATGCCAATGCAGAACCGGGGCAGGGCTGTGGCGGCCACCGTTCGCCAAGGGCACAACAATTTACCTGGAATAAGGATGGGATGCCGTATTTCGGTGAGCCGGTGAAATCAGGTGAAACACTTTCGCTCCCTTCCGCTAACAGGAAGGGGAAACAAAAAAAGCAGTAGCTCTTTGTTCACCAGGACTTAATTGATTATATGAAAAAAAATTGCTTGCGGTTACGAATTCCCTTTTTGGTATTCCTTATTTTTTTGCTCGCCGCTACCAACGCACAACAGCCTGGTGGCTTTAACGGGTTGGACATGAACATGGGAAATCTTTCCCGCCTGTCCGATGCCAAAACACGCTCCATCAGCCCGGAAAACTTTACCGGTGCCAAAGGCGGGGGCGGCACGGCCGATCCAAAACTGGACAGCGGGAAACGCAACGTAGCCAACGCCTGGTATGCGGCGCAGGACCTGGGTAAGGGATGGAAAGTGAATCCCTTCATCGAAGTGCGTGGCGGCGAAACGATCACCATTGCCGAAATGGACGGCCCCGGTGCCATCCAGCACATCTGGATGACGCCTACGGGTAACTGGCGGTTTTCCATTTTACGGTTTTATTGGGACGATGAAAATGAACCGTCCATTGAGGTGCCGGTCGGTGATTTTTTCGGGATGGCCTTCAATGAATATGCACCGCTAAATTCACTGGCGGTGACCGTCAATCCCGGCAGCGCATTCAATTGTTACTGGAAGATGCCGTTCCGGAAAAAAGCAAAGATCACGATCGAAAACCTCAACAAGCGGGAGGCCATGCGTCTCTATTACCAGGTAGATTATACGCTGACCAGGATCGGTGATGACGAGGGCTATTTTCATGCACAGTTTCGCCGCTCCAATCCGACCGTGAATGCCACGCATACGCTGGTAGACGGCATCAAAGGCAAAGGGCAATACGTGGGGACCTACATGGCCTGGAACGTCAACAACAATGCCTGGTGGGGCGAAGGGGAGATCAAGTTTTTCCTGGACGGCGACACGCAATATCCCACCATCAACGGCACGGGTACGGAAGATTATTTCTGCGGTTCGTACAATTTCGAAAATCAAAAAACAAAGCAATACCAGGAATTCTCGACGGCTTATGCCGGCCTGCACCAGGTGATTCGTCCGAACGGCTTGTACCTTTCGCAGCAGGCCTTTGGCATGTATCGCTGGCACATCATGGACCCGATCCGTTTTGAAAAGGATTTAAAAGTGACCATCCAGGACCTGGGCTGGCGGCACGACTGGCGGTATTACCCGCAGAAATCAGACATTTCTTCCGTGGTGTTTTGGTACCAGCGCGAACCCCATGCGCCGTTCCCGAAACTGCCTTCGAAAGATGACCTGGAAATTCCGAAATGGTAAACAATGCTTTCGCTTATCTGACGGCGCATCGTAGTGAGACAGGTATTTTTAAAACGAAAGTAGGGAAGAGAGCAGGCAGTAAGCAAGTGGCTGTCGAATCTCCAATGCTGCTGACTCATTAATCCAAACCATTGAATTGAAAACGGGATTACCGTTTCTTTCCCTTAACGACTTCGTAGCGGATCCACAGAAAATCATCGTAAATGCGCCTGACCGATTTCAGGCGGAACCGGGTTGCTTTTCGCTTGCCATAACCTTCTTCGGCTTCGAACGTAGTGGGAGCACCAATGGTGCCATCCGCAATCGGTGCCAGCACCAGGCTGAATTCATCGATCAGTCCTGCTTTGAGAAAGGAGCCGTTTACATGACCACCGCCATCGATGCGAAGGCGTTTGATGCCAAAAAGGGCGTACAGCTTTTTCACCACAAGCGTTAGATCCAACTCCGTTTTCCCTCCAAAAATGTAGGAGACGTTTTTCTGCTGCAAATGCGCCAGGTAGCGGCTGGAAACTTTTTCGGTCAATACTTCGATTACATGTTCGGTGGAAACCATGTTGGTATCCCAGCGGCATTTGCCGGAAGGATCGATGACGACCGCATAGGCTTTGGCTTTGTGCTCGCCGATAAAATCTTCTTTTGGAATGGTGAACCGACCGGCCGGCAGCGGCGGGTTCTTTTTGCTCGAAAACTCCTCCATCGTCACACGGCCCACCAGCCAGGCGTCGGCCTTGATTTTGGAAGCCGGTTCTTCAAAATACTTTGGCGCATCTTTCAGTCCCCAGATGTTTTGCCTGATACGGCCATCGACAGAGCCAAGCATATGACAGATGATATACGGTTTCATGGCTTAACGGTTTTGGCCTGAAAGGTAGAGCAATTTGCAATCAGCAATTGGCGATGGGCGATCTGTAATCGGCGATCGGCAAGTGGAAATTGAAAGGCGGGCCTGCTACCGTTTTCACTGCTTGGTATTGACAAAATATCCAATATCGCATATCCAATACCCATTATCTACTTAACCATTTTCTGACGAGCAAGGCTTCAACAGCAAATACAGGTAATCAAACTGAAAATGTGATTTACTTCGCTGCTGCAGACCACAATGCTGTTTTCGTTGTTACAT
This sequence comes from Flavisolibacter nicotianae, assembly GCF_003628535.1. Lineage (GTDB taxonomy): Bacteria > Bacteroidota > Bacteroidia > Chitinophagales > Chitinophagaceae > Flavisolibacter > Flavisolibacter nicotianae. The sequence goes on along the minus strand of NZ_RBCI01000015.1, from coordinate 47,447 downwards.
TTACGCTTTTCGTAAAAATGGGAAACACCATGCCGCCAGCCATTTGTTGTATCGGACACATTACGGTTGATACTGTCATCACACCACAAACATTCGTGACGATGCCGGGTGGCACCGCGTTTTATTTTTCAATGGCCCTCACCCACATGCCGGTTCGCTGCCTTTTGGTGACGGCAATGGCGGCTTCCGAAGCACCGGTGGCCGATCGTTTACGGAAGAAAGGCATTGCGGTGCAGGTGTTGCCCTCACCGAGCTCGGTGCACTTTGAGAACAGATATGGCGATAACCCCGATCAGCGAAGCCAACGCGTATTACAGGTTGCAGCGCCTTTCAACGCGGCAGACTTTTCCGGTGTGGAAGCGGACATCTATCATGTAGGGCCTTTGCTCGCAGGCGATTTTTCTGTTGATGATTTTCGCATCTTATCGGCGAAGGGAAAGCTTTCGTTGGATGTACAGGGCTTTTTGCGCCGCGTCGTCGACCAGCGGGTCGTTGCTGCCGACTGGAAAGAAAAACAGGACGTGCTGCCGTTTGTTCATTTTCTGAAAGCCAGCGAAGAAGAAATGGAAGTGATGACGGGGACCGGCGACCTTGAACGGGGTGCAAAAACATTGGCCGCGTGGGGCGCCAAAGAAGTAATTATCACGCTGGGCAGCAGGGGCTCTGTCGTTTATGACGGGGATCGGTTTTATATCATTCCTGCTTACAAACCTTCGCAATTACTGGACGCCACCGGTTGCGGCGATACGTACATGGCGGGCTACCTGTTTCAGCGCAGCCTTGGCGCCGGTATACAAGAGGCCGGGGAATTTGCCGCTGCGATGGCAACGCTGAAGATTGGAATCTCCGGGCCGTTTGCCGGCACCCTGGAAGACGTGCAGGCAGTGATTGCCGGGAACGAGGTTTTACCAAATGAACCAAGAGAGATGATCGCAGGAAACCGCCTGTAGACTCCTGCCAGGCTGGTTTACCGCACCAGTTGTTTGTCGAAGCCCAGTGCCACCAGCCGTTCGAATGCCTGCCACACATTCGCTGGTATTTCCTGGTAGATCTGAAAACCTTTTTCGGGGTAGATGCGGATGCGCTGCAGGTCGCCAACCATGATGTTGATGACTTGTTCTACCGGGATATCTGCCGTTGGATAGTCATTAAATGAAATTTGCGGAGAGGTAACGACAAACTCTTTTCCCGGCCAGGCTTTCGCAAAAGTGGCGAGGGTACGCCGTTCCATATAGGGCTTTTGCACCAGGATGAATTTTTGCGGATCCAGGCCTTTCTCGCCAAGAAGCCGCCGCACCAGTTGAACATTTTCTCCTGTATTCGTCGAGCGGTTTTCAACGAGGATAGCCTCCTGCGGCACGCCGTTCTCCATGGCAATCCGGGCAAAAAGGTCGGCCTCGGCTTCGGTCCACATGCTGTCGGTGAGGCGGCCCAGGCCACCGGAAAAAATGAGCAGGGGTGCCAGGCCCTGGTGGTAGAGTTCCGCGGCCCTTTCGGCCACCCTCGTATCGTGGCTGCCCAGGGTCAGGATGCAATCCGAGGGAAGGAGCGTATGGTTCACGTGGTGGTAGTCCCAAACCAACTGGGCAAGCGTGCAAACTTCAGGCGTAATCATAGGGCGTGAAAATACGGGTTGCCGGTAAAAGAGCAACCGGTTTTCGATGTACGGAAGCGACGCCTTCGAATCTTCTTTCGGTAGCCCGCAGTGGAATGATGGCTCATTCCGCTTTGTTAAGAAAATGAAAAGGCAGGAAAAAATTCCTTTTGCCGTAACAGCCGAAGCCTTATTTTTGCAACCCCTCGCCGAGGTAGCTCAGCTGGTTAGAGCATCGGATTCATAACCCGAAGGTCGGCAGTTCAAGTCTGCTCCTCGGTACGCTTTAAAGGCTCCCAGAAATGGGGGCTTTTTCTTTTAAACCTGCTCCCTGTCAGTGTTTCAGTCTAATCAGATTGTGACTGCGCCCGGTTCTGCGCCGGTTATTAAATATTGATTTACTCCTCTAAGGTGGTGTTTTTTGATGGTCCTTGGCATACCTGTAGGCGCATTTTCCTGTTCTCGGGGACACTAATGCCGGGAGCACTCAGCACGCTTATGAAGCAGGTTTGATCAACAAACAAAACAGTGCAAAACAGGGATAGGCCTATGTACTGGTCGGCTGTTTGGTAATGCAAGAGTAGCGGCTGCGGTTTACGATGCACTATATGCCACGATCAAAAACTACCTGAACGGAAGAAGGTCGAATCGAACGTGCTCACAGGTTGAATCGAAAGCAGCAGCAGCGGCAATCGTAGCATATTTTATGGACCAAATTACCCACGGTGACAAGGGAAAGACATTCCCTATTTGAAATGCGTAGAAGAAATCCATAGACTTTCTTCTTTTCTAAGAATGTGTATTTTTACCACATACCATGCTAACTGCGTTAAAGACGTTTCTTACCCTTGTTGTTTTTTTGATTCTCGGTCAGACAGCTATCCACGCTCAAGTCTGTACAACAGAGCTGTATACAAAGGACATCGATGTTCAGAATCCCAAGACTGATTTCTTCTTTGTACTTCCTGGTGGGGGTACAATCTTCGGTGGACGAGCGTTTGATAATTGGGCCCAAATCAGTGTGGTGAAAACTATGCCGGGAGGGAACATTGTCTTCAACAAAAGAGTGGAAGGACTTGATGGCAGTGCCCAGATATCCAGGGCTTGTTTAACAAAAGAAAAGAACATCCTTATTGCCGTTGGGCCAAACCTTATTCTGCTGGATACGAACGGTGTTATTTTAAAAGCGGCGACAACGGCTATGTCATGGGGGTTTCATTCTGTCTGGGACATCAAAACCGATGTTCAGGGAAACGTTTTCGCTCTCTTCACTTCTGATGGTGGAGATACAGACCGCTATTTGATCGCCAAGATAGCACCCGACCTATCGAAAATTCTTTGGACGGCGACGTTTGCGCCGATTCTCGGTTCTCTTTTCCAAAGTCTACTCGTCGATGACGACAAAGTGTTCACCGTTGGTTCTTACAGCGGGTGGTCCGGAGATCGACAAGATGGGACGGCCCTTTGCTTTAGCGGTGCCGATGGTACGCTGATAAGGCAGGTTTCCCTCACGTTGGATGGGTTTCGAACCCATTTTCAAACCATACATAAAGCTAAGGGTGGCTACTTGCTAAAAGGATTTTACGATCGTCGCGACGGCCCCGGTTCTGATGAGAACAGTGCCATCGTTCGCCTGGATGATCAGTTACGGCCTATCAAGGCAGTTCGGCTCAAGAATGTCTCGTTCACAGATCCGCTGTTTATTGAGCCGGATGATGACGGTGGATACTATGGCAGCTACAGTTCTGCTTATGTGACTTTTTTCCATTTTGACAAACGGGATTCTTTGACCTGGGCAACCCTTCACAGCTATTACGGTGGCTTTGGCCTCGGTTTGTTTGCAATGTCGCCAACGAACCTGTATGCGTTGGAGCAAACATCCTGGACAATCTTTAAAACAGATCTAAACGGCTTTACGGGAAGTTGCACTGAAATAGACTGGCCCGGTGGTTCCGTGCCCATCACACCGGCAACGGTCAACAAAACAATGACTGCAAGGAGTACATTGCTCACGCTAAAAGGGTTGAATGTAGCCATAACCAACAGGCCGTTTCTCGTCAAGGCTGAATGTAAAACCCTCAGCACATGCTCCTCGTTCAAGATTATTGGACAGAAAGGGATTTGTACCAACGATACGCCGGTTTTATTCAAAGGCCGCCGTGATCCCGGTTGCCGGTTACCGGTACAGTGGCAAATACTTGGTGAACCAGCAGAACGCAGCCTTGTAAACGACAGTACGCTGTCCGTTCGGTTTACAACGAGTGGCCGGTACCAACTGATTGGATCCTTAACTGCTTCTTGTCAAACATTAGCAGACACACTCACATTCAATGTTACGGTTTCTCAGGCAGCGTTAAACCTGGGCGCTGATACTACCCTTTGCGCAGGAACGTCGATTCTGCTGAATGCAAAAAAAGGCTACGTTTCCTATACCTGGCAAGATGGCTCCGCTGACACCGCGTTCCAGGTTACGCAACCCGGGCTTTATTATGTAACTGTTCAAAATGCATGTGGAAAGGATTATACCGACACGATCCGCGTCAACCCCCATCCACCGATCTTATTTGACATCGGTGCTGACCGTACCAAGTGCGATGCCGATACGATCCAGTTTACGGCGCCTGCAGGATTTCTTAATTACAGTTGGTCGCCCGGTTACAACATCTCTTCGCAGAATGAACCATCCGTCGTGGTCAATCCTACAATGGATACAACATATTTTGTCAGGGCTGAAAAAACACCCGGTTGCTTTGCGTACGATACTGTACGGGTGAAGGTGTATCATGCCATTCCCATTCAGCTGGGTGCCGATCAGCAGTTTTGCAATGGTGACTCGGCCGTGCTTGACGCCGGAGCTGGTTTCAGTTCATACGCCTGGAACACAGGAGAACGAACCCAGAAAATCACGGCCAGGACGAAAGGAAACTACAGTGTTGTCGGGACAACAGCGAATGGTTGCAAGTCAACGGATACGTTGATCGTAAAAGACGTTTGGCCATTGCCATCCGTTCATCTGGACAAGAACGCGGGTCTTTGCGCCGGGGAAACCCGTGTATTAAATGCCGGAAACTTCGTGTCGTATTTTTGGCAGGACGGAAGTAAAGGCGGAACCTACACTGTTAAAGACACCGGAACCTATGTTGTCCGTGTCACCGATTCACATGGGTGCATCGGTACTGATGTAACGGTGATCAAGGCGATCGTCCCCCTTCCCACCCGCTTCCTTCCTCCGGACACGGCGATATGCCCCTACGGCACATTGACGATTAAACCAATCAACAGCTTCTCTTCCTACCTGTGGTCTGATGGAAGCAGGGCTCCCAACATGACCGTGGAAAAACCAGGATTCTTTTGGCTTCAGGCCGAAAATCAAGACGGCTGTATTGGCCGTGATACGATCCTGGTAAACTCAAAAGAGTGCATGGCCGGTTTATACGTTCCTTCTGCATTCACACCCAACCGGGATGGAAAGAACGACGTGTTTCGGGCACAGGTCTTTGGCCTTGCCAGGAAATTTGAGCTCACTGTTTACAACCGTTGGGGACAGGTTGTGTTTTATACAGTGGATCAAGCGAGGGGCTGGGATGGCAAAGTTGCCGGGATAGAACAGGAAACAGGGGTATATGTATGGACCTGTCGCTATCAGTTGGATGGGTCGCCTGAAAAACTGGAAAAAGGAACTGTCAGTATCATTCGTTGATCACTCCTGGACAAATCGCAAGCTCCACACGTTTTTTCTTTTATCCGCGTGCTGTAACATCATTATTGTTCCGGTAAAACGTCGGCTTTCGATGTTGCAATACCAGGGCGTTGGTACCGTGTAATCCCATGAAATTCGCATTGACTGAAAAGCGTTGTTGTGCCGCAATTCTTAAACAGTTCATACATGAAATGACTTTTGATTTTCCCTGCGACGATACTCAGAGTTGATTTAAAAGTTTGCTCGAACAACACTACAATAGAAGTTACAGTAGCAACAGCAACAGGGTAGCCGGTCAATTTTTGATGCAAACGGAAAATAGATCCGACGCATCGACAGGGGAGACAACCATGACATGCAGGAATACCGCAAGCTATTCCAGTAAGATCTTTCCGGCAGCGAACGTTTCCAGGCCGATCGCTTTTTAATTTTGCCTTGTGCATTCTAATTTCACCTTAATTAAAAATTGATGAATTTTCCCCTTTCGAAAATCCCTGCCCGGACTGTTCAGCCACGCACCAACGGTTTGACCATTGTCAGCGATAAAGGGCTTAGCCTATCAGAAGCAACGAACCTCTTATCGGTGTCGGCGCCTTATGTCGATATGGTGAAGCTGGCCTTTGGAACACCGCTGGTCACACCGCTTCTGGCAGAAAAAATTCAACTTTATCAGTCGCACAACGTGCCGGTATTTTTTGGTGGGTTGTTGTTTGAAGCGTTTATAACCCGGGGACAAATTGACGATTATATCCGGCTGGTGGAAGAAAACGACATTCCCTGGGTGGAGGTTTCCGATGGTGCCATTACTATTTCGCACGAGCAAAAATGTACTTACATCCGGCAGTTCAGCAAGCAGAGAACTGTTGTGAGCGAAATTGGTTCGAAAGACAAAGACAAAGTGCAGGTGACACCGCCCTATAAATGGATCCAACTGATGGAGGCCGAACTGGACGCCGGCTCATCGTACGTGATTGCCGAAGCAAAGGAGATGGGCAATGTGGGCATCTACCGGGATTCCGGCGAGGTACGGGAAGGTCTTGTGCAGGAAATCCTGACCAAAATTCCGGCAGAGAAAATCATCTGGGAAGCGCCGGGCAAAGACCAGCAATTGTATTTCATCAAGCTGCTTGGCTGCAATGCAAACCTGGGAAACATCCATCCATCGGAAGTAATTGCACTGGAAGCGATGCGGGTGGGTTTGCGCAGCGATAGTTTTTCATTTTACCTGGAGCTATAAAACAAAAGAACTATCGGGAAAAGATAGCTCTTTTGTTTTCCTTACGCACCTGTTTGCAGAAGGCGTTCTTCGATCGCCTACCAGGGAAAGTTCACCTTTGTACAGATTGGCGCTCCGAACCGGTCGCTGATCAAAAGCTATGCGGATATTATTAACGCCGTGGAAAATGAGGCGAACCGGATCAACTGGAAATTCAAATCCCGAAACTGGCAGCCGATCCTGTTTTTGAAAAAGCATCACAGCCATGAAGAAATTATTCCCTTTTACCGCTCCGCCAACTTTTGCCTGGTGACGTCGCTGCACGACGGGATGAACCTGGTGGCCAAAGAATACATTGCTTCCCGTGATGACAATGATGGTACGCTGATCCTGAGCCAGTTTGCGGGTGCCTCGCAGGAATTGCACGGTGCGTTGATCGTTAACCCTTATGATATTGAACAAACAGCCGATGCCATTAAAACGGCACTGGAAATGTCCCGTGAGCTGCAACACCACAAAATGAAACAAATGCGAAGAATGGTCATGAGCCACAACGTGTATGCCTGGGCTTCCAGCATTCTGCACTCGATGGCATCGATACAAAATTGATGGCACCATCAACCGGATTTCATTTGAAGGATACAATCTGCTTATATTAAGTTAACTGACCTTGCTTGTCGCCTGCGTAAAAAGATTGAAACCGGTGAAGAACGTGCGTTCCCGCTCGCCATTGCTGAAATATTTGATAGCAGTCTTGCTCACCTGCTGGTCGCATGGTTCAGCAGCAGCATATTGAATACATAAAAAATCAGGAGCAAAAAGAACCCATCGCCAATAGGAGTGATTATCATCCAGGATGTCAACGGGTATTGTCTAAATAATGGAAATTTCGGTTCAATGGTTGAGGGAGCGATTGGATTTTCATGATGAAACAGCTCGTCATGGAATTTGGGTTTAAGGACTTTGACAGGATGATGCGAGGAACCCGCACCATCAAATGAACCCCCGGACAGAACAAACTATTTTCAACTGTGAAAAGCTACTGTAACAAGGAAGGCTGAAGAACGAATGGCAGCTTTTTTTATTCCCGTAAACCGCCAGTGCTATTTTCAGCGACCAGGATACAAAATTCAAAAACCGCCCAACCTGCCCGTTGTGAAAATGGGTGTTATGATTTCTGGTTCTGTTTACTGCGGCGTACAAAAGAAGTATGCGATGGCCTGGCCCTGTGCCATCGTTTAAAATATTTGTTTAACGAACGCATGCAGTTGAAAGCGGGCTTTCTCTTTGTGAAATTTGATTTTATGCATTCATGACAAAGGAATATATTTAGAACATCAAAACGGTTGATCCGGTACAAAGAAGATTCAATAATGACTCTTGATATTTCCGCGTCTGACTCTATCCCCATGTCATTAGCAAATGATATCCCGTTCAACGAATCTGCTCTCGAGGCCTTATTTAAAGATCACTTCAAACCGCTGTGTGCTTATTGCCAATACAGGTTTGGCTTTGACCTGAATGAAGCCAAAGAGGCGGTGCATACGGGCTTCATTAAACTCTGGGAAAACCGTGAATCTATTTCTCCAGGTTTGTCGGCAAAGGCCTATTTATACAAAATCGTCAGGAATGCAGGTCTTGACATGTTGCGGCATGAGCAGGTGAAACAAAAACACGTAAAATTCGTATCCCGCAATCAACACCGCCCTGAGTCGGCCGAAGGCTTTCATGAACAAGAACTAAAGCAACTGTCGGCAGAAATTGACCAGGCGATCGCCGAGTTGCCCATGCAAATGCGAACCATCTTTGAATTAAGCAGGTACGAAGGGTTAAAATACACCGACATTGCTTCGCGGCTACATATCTCGGTAAAGACCGTTGAAACCCAGATGAGCCGGGCCCTGACCAAATTGCGGCGGAAGTTGGCGCATCATCTCCTCCTGGTCACATTTGCCGTGCTAATCCATTTTTGAAAATATTTTTTTAGCTGTTGTAAGGGTAAATTCCTTCTTACCCGTAATAAATAACGATACATGGAACCTGAGAGCCCATATGACGAAATTATCACACGGTTTTTATTGAATGAAGCAGGTCCGGAAGAGGTGGCCTTTGTACAGGAATGGATGAAGGCCGATGATAAAAACAGGTCGTATGTAGAGTCGCTGCAAAAAACGTTGCATCTCGCCTCTGTCCGGCAGAATACCGGTAAAATCAATGTGGATGAGGAGTGGATCCGGTTGCAGAATGCAATAAAAGAAAAGCAAGTTCACGACGAGCAGGACTCCTTAGCACCGGAATGGGAGATGGGAAGGGGTGAAGGGCAACACAGGCGGAAAATTTTCAGGTTGATCGTTGGTACGGCCGTTGCGGCTTCTGTTATTCTTTTAATCGGTTTGGGCACCGGGTGGTTTTCCGGTAAAGCATTGGAGCCTGCTAAACCTGGTCAGTCGGCGCAATTGCCAAAACAACCGGGCAAAATCGATCCCCTGATGGCCGTTGTGCAGCATGAAGTCAATACGTCGGGCAAAACAAAAAAGCTCATTTTACCGGATGGTTCGGAGATTGCTCTTTTCGACAGCAGTGAGCTGACCTACAAAGAACCAACCAGCGGAGACAGGCGGGATGTGTACCTGATTGGTAAAGCCGACTTTAGGGTTGCAAAAAACAAAGCCAAACCGTTTACGGTTTTTAGCGAAGAAATTTCTACCACGGCTGTTGGGACGAAGTTCACGGTTACGGCAAACGAAAAAGAACGGTTTATTCAGGTGCGGTTGCATGAAGGAAAAGTTGTGATCAAGTCTTTGAAAGGATATAATGCCAACTGGTCAAAAGAAGTTTACATCGTGCCCGGTCAGGAACTTGTTTATGACAAGAGGCTGGGAACCATCAAGCTGGTTTCGTTCCTGAAAGAAAGCCTGCCGAACGGGCAAACACATAAACAACCGATTGAAAGTCCTGCCATTCCGCACTATGACAAACGTTCGTGGTTTATGTTCAACAACCAGCCGTTGAATGAGATCTTCGATGCGTTGGCAGATATGTACGATCGTAAGATAGTGTATCAAAAAAAGGATGTGAAAGAAATGTATTTCATTGGTACGTACGACAAATCAGATTCTCTTGAGAAGATCCTAAAACAAATTGCCTTGCTGAACAACTTGACATTGACAAAGCAGAACGATACATTTAAAATCGAAAAGAAAATCGTAAAGAAATAAAGGCCCAACGCCACGCACGAAGAACCCGATTGCACAAGTAAGTATTCATTACACGTAAACCAGTTGCTATATGCGATTTAACCACCTTAAATCAAGGTCCTGCTATTGCCATGACCTTCTGTTGCAAACTGTCGTCTTTCCTGAGCACTCTTCCATCCCTGGTAAAACAGGTGTAAACAGCCCGTAAACGCTATCTGCGTTCCAGTGAAAGGCGGGTAATCCTTTCATGCTTTTACTGTCCGATTGCTTCACGTTTAAACCTTGCTAAATGAAATTCAACATTTTCAAAGGAAAGCTCTTTCCTGTTGTGTTCCTGTTCTGCCTGTTCCTGTCCAACGCTTTGTTTCTTTTTGCCCAGGAGAAGTCCAGTAGTGTTAGGGGAATCGTGCAAGGCAGTTCCAATGAGCCGCTGCCTGGCGTTTCTGTCACCGTACGAAATGCCAAAACCAATTTTACATCCGGTACTACAACGGACAGCATGGGAATTTTTAGCTTTTCCCGGCTTCCATCGGGAGGTCCTTACAGCTTCAGCTTTTCCACGGTTGGTTATGAGGAGCAAACCTTGTCGGGATATAACATCAGGGACAATGCCTCACTCTCGCTGGCTGTAAAAATGATTTCCAATACAAAAACAATGGAGCAGGTCGTCGTGATTGGTTATGGTACGCAACGGAAAAAAGACCTGACTGGTTCCGTGGGCTCTGTCAACAGCAAGGACATTTCCGAGCAAACCGCCACACGTGTCGACCAGGCGTTGATGGGAAAGCTGCCCGGTGTACAGGTAAAGCCTGTTTCGGGCGAACCGGGTGCACCGCCGCAAATCAGGATCAGGGGTGTGGGCAGTATCTCGGCCAGTGTTGAGCCGCTGTATGTCGTGGACGGCTTCCCGGTTGCCAGCATTCAAACCCTCAATCCCAATGATATTGAAACCATGGACATCCTGAAAGATGCGTCGGCTACGGCCATCTATGGTTCACGGGGCGCCAATGGTGTTGTGATCATCAATACAAAGCGTGGCAGGGCCGGGAAACCGGTGTTTACGTTCAGTACGTATGCCGGTTACCAGCGCATTGCAAAAGTTCCGAAATACCAATCCGCGCTGGAAGAAGCGCAGCATTACTACGATGGCATTCGCAACCGCAACATCGATGAGGGCAATCCGGTGACCGGTGATCCACTGAAGTGGAAACAGGCCGTACCCATTACCATCCTGGAAGTGCTCGCCGGTAAACAACCGACACAGCCCGGTGCGACCCTTGACTTTAAGGATCACGTTTATGAAGTGATCCACGACGCCCCGATGCAGCAATATCAGTTGGGCGCTTCGGGTGGAACAGAAGCGATCCGGTATGCCCTGAGCGGCGAGTATCTCAACCAGGATGGCATAGTGATCAACACCAATTTCAAACGCTTTTCTGCGCGGGCAAACATCGATGCGAAGCTGTCGAACAAAATGACGTTAAAGATGAATCTGAATCCCTCTTTTACCATGAAGCACAACATCGGTGGCATGGGTGCCGACCAGGTGAGCGCCGACGGTGGCAGGGGCTCCGATATCATTTACAACGCCATTCAAATTCCAATGTATTACAGCTTACTGAGCCCGGATGGTTCTTATTTTCCCTTTGGCGACGGTTTGGATGCCGTCGTGTCTACGCAAAACCCGCTGGCGCTGGCCAAAGAAGTGCAGCGTAACCAAAAGGCCATGGGTTTCCTGGGCAATATCAGCACCGACTTTCAACTCCTGAAGTCACTTCGGCTGAATGTTATGTTGGGCATTAACATGACGGATGTAAAAGGGATGTATTTCAAACCCAAGCTGCCTGCGTTCAACAACAACCCGGCTATTGGTTCCGACAATGCCGCTTTGGATCTTAACTGGCTGACGGAAACAACGCTCAACTACACCAAAAGTTTTGGCAAACACAATTTTGGCGGGCTCCTTGGTTATACTACGCAAAAGGAAACCTATGAATCAAACTTTCTTACCAGTGACCGCTATCCCAACAACCTGATCCCAACCCTGAGCGCTGTCAGTGGGATCATTACCAATGGTTCTTCCGATGTGTTTGAATGGTCACTGCTGTCTTATCTCGGAAGGTTCAACTACAATTACAACAACCGGTACTACCTGACAACGTCTATCCGCAGGGACGGATCGTCACGCTTTGGCAGCGACAACAAATACGGCGTCTTTCCTTCTGCTGCACTTGCCTGGCGCATTTCTGATGAACAATTCCTGAAATGGGTGCCGTTTTTAACCGACATGAAGCTGCGGTTTAGCTATGGGGAAACGGGAAACAATAATATCGGTAACTACGAGCAATACGCAACGATCAACTACGAAAAATACGTATTTGGCAACAATGCTGCAGGTGGATATGCACCGGCCCGTCTGGACAACCCGGCCCTGACCTGGGAAAAGCAGAAATCCTTCAACGGTGGTGTGGATGTAAAGCTGTTTAACAACCGGATCGGTATCACGGTTGATCACTACAGCTCAAAGAACTACGACCTCCTGTTGAACGTCAACGTTCCAGCCATTACAGGCTTTACCACGGCCCTGCAAAACATTGGCGAAGTGCAAAACCAGGGTTGGGAGTTTGCCTTCAACACCGTCAACTTCAAAAACAAATTTGAATGGACAACAGATTTCAATTTCTCTACCAACAAAGGCAAGGTGATCAAGTTGGGGCCGCAGGGTGATCCGATCATTAACGGTGGTAACATCACCATGATCGGTCAGCCGGTGGGTATGTTCTACGGCTGGATTGCCGACGGTATTTTCAAAACTCAGGCAGAACTGGCGGCCGGTCCTATCTGGAACCCAGGTGCCCGCGACCAGTCGCGTGTCGGCGATGTGCGGTTCAAAGACATCAGTGGGCCGAACGGCAAGCCCGATGGCGTGATCAACAGCTTTGATAAAACCATCATCGGTTCGCCCTATCCCGATGTCATCTTTGGCATGACCAACCGCTTTGCTTACAAAAACATCAGCTTAAGTGTAAGCCTTCAGGGTGTGCAGGGAAACAAGGTGCTTGACCTGCAAAGAGGGCAATCAGCCAATAACCGGGCACGCTTCCGCCAGTATGGGTACATGAACAATTACTGGAAATCGGAGCAGGAACCCGGCGATGGAAAAACACCAAGGCCGAACGATACACCAACGGGTAACTGGCGGGGCGAATACAGTACGCTGTGGCTTGATGATGCGTCGTATGTACGCATCAACAACATCAATCTGTCGTACATGATTCCCGACCGTTTGCTCAGAAAGGCAGGCATTGGTTCGGCAAGGGTTTATGCCACGGCTACGAATCCTTTTCTGTTCACGCACTACGTCGGATTCAACCCGGATGTTAGCCGGGCCAGCAATCCGTTGACACCAGGCGTTTCCAACTATGATTTCCCAACGGCCAAGAGCATCGTTTTGGGCGTGAACCTTTCTTTCTAATATTCCTTCAAGCTGAAAACAGAAAATGATGAAAAAGCATATACACATTGCCGGCATCGTTTCATTGCTGATTTTACTCGCTGCCTGCAAAAAATCATTTATCGAATTGACGCCGCCTTCAACAGCCGGGGTGGACAACCTTTACAAAACGGATCAGGATTTCAAACAGGCTGAAATTGGAATCTATAATATTTATCAGTCGCAATACCAGAACATGTGGTTGTTTGGCGATATGCGCGGCGATGACTCGTGGGATGAACTCGTTAAAGGCACTCCGGCTGCGATGGACCTCTTCACTATCAGCAACGATGATGGAGTCATCCGTTCCACCTGGCTCAATTACTATAATATCATCAGCCGGGCCAACCTGTTGCTGGCGAAGATTGCACCGCTCGACAAGGGAACCGTGCCTAACAAAGAGGCTTATATTGGCGAAGCCAAATTCCTTCGGGCATTGGCCTATTTTGATTTGGTTCGGATCTACGGCGATGTTCCGATGGTAACTACGCCCATTACCATTGAAGAAGCGTATAAAGCCGGTCGCGAAAAAGTAAGCAAGATCTACACTGATGTAATCACCAAAGATCTGCAGGATGCAGAAGCCTCGTTGCCGGCAAAATATTCGGGTGCCGATGTGGGAAGAGCTACCAAGGGCGCTGCAAAATCCATGTTGGGTAAAGTATACCTTACACTGAAGGATTTTGTAAAAGCAGAAACAAAATTGAAGGAGGTAACCACCATGGGCTATGCACTTCTGCCCAAATACAGCGACCTTTTCGATTATACAAAAGACGAGCATCACAGCGAATACATTTTTGATATTGAATACGAACAGGGTTTAAGTGGTGAAGGCAGTTCGTTTACCACCAACTTCTGTCCCAAGAACCCGGACATTGCGACCTTCTACGGTGTGACCGGCGGGCAAAACGGCGCCAACAACCCGCCACGTAGTTTGTTTGATCTGTTTTCGGCAGACGACCAGCGGAAGGATATTACTGCCGCCGATGGCTACACCGATAACAACGGTGTTTTCCATAAGTTGATCCCCACCTCAAATGACGTGGCCACCTTTACAAAAAAGTACATGGTACGCCTGCTGGCGACCAACGACAGCCGGGCTAACTGGAAAGTGATCCGGTACGCAGATGTGTTGCTGATGCTGGCCGAAGCCCTGAACGAAAACGGCAAAACAGACGAAGCCCTGGGTTATCTCAATCAGGTGCATAAAAGAGCGGGGCTGACTGAATTAACGGGGCTGTCACAATCGGAAGCACGGGAGAAAATTTACCTGGAACGCAGGCTGGAACTGTCGTTTGAAGGTCACCGCTGGTTTGATCTGGTGCGTACGGGCCGTGCTTTGCAAACCATGTCGTCAAAAGGCATGAAGGATTACATGACCGTTTTTCCCATTCCCATTACCCAAATTCAATTGATCAACAACCCGGCTATTTTTCCCCAAAATCCCGGTTATGATTGATCGGTTTGACGCCAGTGGTACAGCATGGCTGCCATAACAGCACGATTGAATACAAAAACAGTTGATCAATTCTTTTCTCTTTCAAAAACTATAAGCGATGACACGCAACGCACCAACCGGATTCTTTATCACAATTTTACTGATCATGTCCTTCATGGCAGACGCACAAACTGCGGTGAAAAAGACATTCAGCTCTCCGGCTCAAAAAACTAATTCAAACAAAGGCAAAATCTACGACAAGCGCTATTTGTATGTCGCCACACCTGGTATCCGAAATTACCTGGGTTATGGCGGACACGGTATCCTGGTCTTTGACATGGACAACAACCACCACTTTGTCAAACGAATCAAAACCGGCGGCATCCTTTCCGATAGTTTAATGGGAAGAATGAAACAAGGCGGCTATGCCTCCGCAAAAGGCGATGAAGTGCCGTCCAACGTGAAAGGCATTGCGGTGAGTATTCCTTTGAACAGCGTTTACGTTAGTACACTTGAATCGCTTCAGCGGATTGATTTAATAACCGATAAAATTGTTTGGGAAAAACAATACAAGGGCGGCTGCGACCGCATGGCCATTTCGCCGGATGGAAAAACCATGTACCTGCCTTCGCTCGAAAAGGATTTCTGGAATGTGGTTGACTGCGAGAACGGAAATATCATTGCAAAGATCCCGGTAACCAGACGGGCCCATAACACCATCTACGGCGCATCCGGTAACCATGTTTACCTGGACGATATTGCCAGCCCCTGGTTATTTGTAGCCGATGCGAAGACCCATACCATCGTCAATAAGGTAGGACCTTTTTACAACAATGTTCGTCCGTTTACCATCAATGGAAAGGAAACGCTTGCCTATGTGACCTGTGACAGCCTGCTGGGCTTTGAAGTGGGGGACCTGAAGACGGGTAAAAAGCTGGCCAGCGTGGTGGTGGAAGGATGGGAAAAGGGACCGGTTAGGCGACACGGTAATCCCAGCCATGGCATTGGTCTTACACCGGATGAAAAAGAAATCTGGGTGTGTGACGGTCACAATATGCGCATCCATATTTTCCGGAACGAACCGCCGTACCAGCAGCTGTCAACCATTCCGCTGCAGGATATGCCGGGCTGGGTCACCTTCAGTGTTGACGGGAAGTATGCATATCCGTCCAGTGGTGAGGTGATCGACGTAAAGACCCGCAAAATTCTGATGACGCTGACCGATGAATCCAATAACAGTGTTGCCAGCGAGAAGATGGTGGAAATTGAATTTAAGGGAGGCAAACCGGTATATGCCGGTAACCAGTTTGGCATCGGGAGAGTATTTCAATAAACAAGTATGAAACGTTTTTGTATGAAAACAACAGTACTGCGCTCTACGCAACAGGCAATCGTGATGGTATCGATGTTTTTTTTCTCCTGCGCGGTTTCAAAAACATTTAGCCAGGAGAATGCAGCGACAGCAAAATGGTTTGAGGGGAAGGCCTGGCTGAATGGTTTATCCCTGACCCCGCACAAAACCATCGACCAGGCAGAATTCAAAAAGCAGTACGAGGCCAATCCGGAAATGTGGGATAAAGCCTTTCGTTATTTGAAAGAAACCGATCTGGCAGCGCTCAAGCCCGGTAAGTATGCCATTGAAGGTGATAATGTTTATGCGTTGGTAACTGAAGGTCCTGCACGAAGTGCAGACACGGCAAAGTGGGAAGACCACCAGCAGTACATTGACATCCACCATGTAATTACCGGAAAGGAAAACATGGGCCTTGTCCCGGTAACAACGGCCACCGTGATTACACCGTATGACAGCGGGAAGGACATCGGTTTCTACAAGGCCAATGGCACCTTCTACGAATCCGGTAACGATACTTTTTTCATTGTCTTTCCGAAAGATGCGCATTTGCCCGGTATTAAAATCGACGGCTACAATGATCGCATCAAAAAGGTCGTGATTAAAGTAAAGAAAGCGTAGCCAGGCATTATAAACACATTTACACAAAGCAGGCAGTCTCCAAATCGTAAATCCATGAAGATTGTATTTCTCGATGTAAAAACGGTGGGCAATGTTCCCAACCTGCACTTGTTTAAGCAGTTCGGTGAGGTGGCTTTTTTTCAAACCACTTCGCCGGGGCAAGTGCAGGAACGCATTGCCGATGCCGACATCGTCATCACCAACAAAGTTGTATTGGACAGCACGGCCATTGCGCAAGCGCCCCATCTGAAGCTGATTTGCATTTCGGCTACGGGTACCAATAATGTCGACAAGGCGGCTGCGTTGAAACGGGATATCCCGGTGAAAAATGTTTCGGACTATTCATCAGCCAGTGTGGCACAGGGCACATTTTCCCTCCTGCTGCACCTGTTGAACAACATCCCTTATTTCGATGCGTATGTCAAAAGCGGCTCCTATTCGCAGAGTGATATATTCACGCATTTGGAAAATTCGTTCTGGGAGTTGAGCGGAAAACGTTTTGGCATTATCGGCCTGGGAAGCATCGGACGCAAAGTGGCGACCATCGCGGACGCATTTGGCGCCGAGGTGGTCTATTATTCCGCATCTGGACAAAGCTATCAACAGCCGTATCAGCGTCTTTCTTTAGAGGAGCTGTTGCGGACATCCGATGTTGTCTCCATTCATGCGCCACTCAATGAATACACTGTTAGCCTGATCACCTACGACCGCCTGTTGCTGATGAAGCCTTCTGCTCTTTTGATAAACGCCGGAAGGGGAGGGATCGTTAACGAAGCCGATTTGGCTCGTGCCCTGGACGAAGGTGTCATTGCCGGTGCCGGTGTCGACGTTTTTGAGAAGGAGCCCATTTCTACACAAAACCCTCTTTTGCATATCCGGCACAAAGAACGGCTGGCAATGACGCCACACTCGATTTGGGCCAGTCTTGAGTCCCGCACGGCACTCATTGAAAAAGTTGTTCAGAACATCCAGGAGTTTATCAGGGAAAATGAACTCCTGGTGAAGCAATAAAATTGACTCATTTAAACAGAAACAATGAAAATTAAAGCTGCTGTCCTGCATGCCATGGGCAAAGAACGTCCCTACAACATCAGCAATCCCCTGTTGATTGAAGAAGTAGAACTGAAAAAGCCGCAGGCGAGTGAAGTCCTGGTGAAAATCCGGGCTGCGGGGCTTTGTCATTCCGACCTGTCGGTGATTGACGGAAACCGTCCCCGCCAGGTACCGATGGTGCTTGGTCACGAAGCTGCGGGTGAAGTAGTGGAACTCGGTCCCGGCGTAAAAGGTCTTGCTGTGGGAGATCACGTTGTGTTTTCGTTTGTGCCTGTCTGTGGTCATTGTAAACATTGCACAATCGCACGGCCGGCTCTTTGCGAGAACGGTGTGGCTGCTAACAATAAAGGCCTTTTGTTAAGCGGCGAAAGCCGGCTTGAAAACCAGCAGCACCAGGAGATTTTTCATCACATGGGTGTTTCCGGATTTGCTGAATATGCCGTGGTTTCCCGGCAGTCAATTGTGGCGATTGATAAAACGTTACCCTACGATATCGCTGCCTTGTTTGGTTGTGCTGTGATGACAGGTGTGGGAGCGGTGATCAATACGGCAAAAATCCGTTTGGGCGAAACAGCCCTGGTGACGGGGCTTGGCGGTGTTGGCTTCTCTGCCTTACTGGGTGCATTGGCAGCCGGTGCAAGCAAAGTGATTGTGGCCGATGTAAACAAAGAGAAACTTCAGAAAGCTCTCGAACTGGGCGCACATGTTGCCATTGATACCACGGAAGAAAATGCCCTGGAAAAACTCCGGGATCTGACGGACGGTGGCGTGGATGTGGGACTTGAATTTGCCGGCGTCGTACCGGCCCTGGAATTCACCTACAACGCCACGGCGAGAGGCGGCCGGACCGTCACAGCGGGACTGCCGCATCCCAGCAAAACCATGCAATTGGCTCCGGTCAAACTGGTGGCGGAAGAACGGACCTTGCAGGGTTCTTACATCGGCAGTTGCATTCCTTCCCGTGATATTCCCGCTTACATCGCACTCTATCAATCCGGGCGCCTGCCGGTAAACAAACTCCTGACGCACAAACTGCGGTTGGATGAGATCAACGAAGGATTTGAGCGCCTGGCAAAAGGCGAAGCCATACGGCAGATCCTAACCTTTGATGCCTCATCGGCTGATGCTGTTTCATCCCGTATGAACAGCGATGTGTTACAGGCAAGCCTCTAATGAACAACAAACAAGTTTCTTAAACGCTAATTCAATCCAGGTGGAAAAATATTCAATCAACGAACCGGAAGCGCTCACAAGCAGTGTTCAAAACAGTTTACTGAAAACAAAAGCTTTTGTAAACGGGCAATGGATCAATGCTGCTTCCAGCAAAACTTTTGATGTGACCAACCCAGCAACGGGAGAACTGATCGCCAGCATTCCCGACATGAACCGGGAGGACGTGAGCGAAGCAGTTGATGCAGCGTATGCAGCATGGCCTTCGTTTCGCGACCTCACAGCCGGTGAACGAGCCAGCCTGTTGAAAAAGTGGTATGCGCTGATCCTGGAGCACAAGCAGGAACTGGCGACACTGATGACGATGGAATGCGGCAAGGTCTTGCAGGAAAGCCTGGGCGAAGTGGATTACGGCGCTTCTTTTGTAGAGTGGTTTGCCGAAGAAGCCAAACGTACATACGGTGATGTCATTCCTTCGCATGCGAAGGACAAGCGGATTGTTGTGATCAAGCAATCCATCGGCGTGGTGGCTGCACTGACACCGTGGAATTTTCCGCTGGCGATGATCACCCGCAAGGTTGGCCCTGCGCTGGCTGCGGGCAGTCCGGTGGTAGTAAAACCGCCATCTGAAACACCCCTTACCGGTTTGGCCCTTGCTTACCTGGCCGAAAAAGCCGGTTTCCCTCCCGGTGTGTACAACACTGTTACGACAAAGGACAGCAGCGAAGTGGGCAAAGAACTTTGCGAAAACAAAAAGGTGCGCAAGCTTTCCTTCACCGGTTCCACGAGTGTTGGTAAGATCCTGATGCGGCAATCGGCCTCCACGCTGAAAAAGCTTTCACTGGAATTGGGCGGCAACGCACCGTTTATTGTTTTTGATGACGCCGATATCGATGCGGCGGTGAAAGGAGCGATGGTTTCCAAATTCCGCAACAACGGCCAGACCTGTGTTTGCGTCAACCGCCTTTTTGTGCAGGATAAAGTCTATGATGAATTTGTTGAAAAATTCTCCCGTGCCGTCGCCGAACTCAAAGTCGGAAATGGATTGGACAAAGATGTACAAGTGGGTCCATTGATCAACCAAAAAGGCCTCGACAAAGTACAGCAACACATAGACGATGCCGTTGCCAAAGGAGCATGCATTGTTCAGGGTGGAAAACCGTTAGAAGGTTTGTATTACACGCCAACTGTCTTGTCCAACGCCACCAGCGATATGATCATTGCACAGGATGAAGTGTTTGGCCCGGTGGCACCGGTCTTCCGTTTCAAAACAGAAGAAGAAGTGATCCAAATGGCCAATGACACGGATTACGGCCTTGCTTCCTATTTCTACAGCCGGGACATTGCCCGTTGCTGGCGGGTGGCCGAAGCCCTGGAAGCGGGAATGGTCGGCATCAACGAAGGCCTGATCTCCACAACGGTTGCACCGTTTGGTGGCGTGAAAGAATCGGGTATGGGCCGTGAAGGTTCCAAGTACGGCATGGACTATTTCATGGAAATAAAATACCTCTGTTTCGGCGGTATCAGCTAAGCAATCGTTAACCCTTTTTGTTCAATTCCAATAAAACGAATTTATGGTTCAGCGTTCGGTTCTGCGGCAGCTCATCCAGATACCCGTGATTGTAGCGGCACTTGGTTATTTCGTGGACATTTACGACCTCCTGTTGTTTAGCATCGTACGGGTCGACAGCCTGAAATCCCTTGGTGTTTCTGAAGCCAATATGTTAAGCGATGGTGTTTTCCTGATCAATACGCAAATGGCCGGTTTGCTGATTGGTGGTATTCTTTGGGGAATCATGGGGGATAAGCGTGGACGCATCTCTGTCCTCTTTTCTTCGATTTTAATTTACTCCCTGGCCAACATTGCCAACGGCCTTGTAACATCCGTGAATCAATATGCGGTTCTCCGGTTCATTGCGGGTGTAGGGCTGGCTGGGGAATTGGGTGTGGGGATTACGCTGGTTGCTGAAATTCTTCCGAAAGAAATCCGCGGATACGGCACATCGCTTGTGGCGGGCACGGGCATGTTGGGTGCTGTGTTGGCTTACATCATCGCCGACCATTTCGACTGGCGCACGGCTTATTTTATTGGTGGTGGTTTGGGCTTGTTGCTGCTGCTGATGCGGGTAAAAGTTTTTGAGTCGGGCATCTTCAGCAAGGTGAAGGAAAAGCCGGTTTCCAGGGGTGATTTTTTCCAGCTTTTTTCATCGGGCCGGCAATTTTTCAAATACCTGCGCTGCGTCCTGATTGGTGTACCTGTGTGGCTGGTGGCTGGTATCCTGATGACCTTCTCACCGGAGATCGGAAAGGCCTTGCATTTGGATGCACCCATCATTGCCGGTAAAGCGGTGATGTGGGAATACATTGGCCTTGTGGTCGGGGATATTTCCAGCGGCATCCTGAGCCAGTACTTCGGAAGCCGGAAAAAAGTTGTACGCCTTTATGTGCTCACCTGCGCCGCCCTGGTTGCCGTTTATCTCTTTGTTCCCTTGCATTCCACGTCGCTTTTTTACGGGCTTTGCGTGCTGTTGGGAATCACGGCTGGTTATTGGGCCTTGTTTGTCACCATCGCTGCCGAACAGTTCGGAACCAACCTGCGGGCAACTGTCGCCACCACTGTTCCCAATTTTGTCCGGGGCAGTATTCTGATTATGACGCCGCTCTTTCTCCTGTTTAAAGAACAATACGGGATCCTGTTAGGGACGGGTCTGTTATCTGTGCTGGCTATCGGTGTCGCTTTGTTGGGTCTGTGGAAAATGGAAGAAACCTTTGGCAAAGACCTGAATTACCTGGAAGAAAAAGCAAAGCCTTCTCTTGCAGAAGAGGTTCCGGGAACCATCCTGCAAACCCCTGTACAAACCACCGTACCCGAATAACGATTCTTTCAACTCAAAACGAAAAAATGAAAAAGAAAATATTGGTCATACCCGGGGATGGCATCGGTCTCGAAGTTACAAGATGTGGAAAAGCGGTCCTTGAACAAGTTGCCTCAGACAATGGCTACGAATTTCTTTTCGACGAAGCGCTGATGGGGCATTCGGCTATCGAAGCGACCGGCGATCCTTTACCTGGAGAAACGCTCCAAAAAGCAAAAGCCAGCGATGCCATTTTATTCGGTGCTGTTGGGCATATCAAATATGACAGTGATCCAACCTTAAAGGTGCGTCCGGAAAATGGCTTGCTCGGTATTCGTAAAGGGTTGGGCTTATATGCCAACCTTCGTCCCATTGTACTCTTTGATGAACTCCTGCAAGCTTCCAGCATTAAACCGGAAGTGTTGAAAGGAACCGATATTCTCTTCTTCCGCGAACTAACGGGTGATGCCTATTTTGGAGAGAAAGTCCGTGCCGCCGACTATTCTTCCGACCTGATGATCTACCATCGTTATGAGGTGGAGCGAATCGCCGTCAAAGCTTTCGAGGCTGCCAGAACAAGGAGAAAAAAACTTTGTTCAGTTGACAAGGCCAATGTGCTGGAAAGCTCCCGCCTGTGGCGCGAAGTGGTGCAGGAGGTAGCCAAGCGTTATCCCGACGTGGAAACAACGCACATGTATGCCGATACGACGTCCATGCAACTGATCAAAAACCCACGGCAGTTTGATGTGATCCTGACCACGAACATTTTTGGTGATCTTTTAACCGATGAAGCCTCGCAGATTGCCGGCTCCATGGGTATGCTGGCTTCGGCTTCCATCGGCGATGGAGCCGGTTTTTACGAGCCGGTGCATGGCTCGGCCTATGATATTGCGGGGCAGAACAAGGCTAACCCGCTTGCCTCCATTCTTTCTGCTGCGCTGATGCTCGAGATCAGTTTCGGCCTGAAGGAGGAGGCGAACCGGATTACGGAAGCTGTTCGGCAGGTATTGAAGAATGGCTATCGCACGGGAGATATTGCCGATACTGCAACGGACAAAAGCAAGATTTTGGGTACGAAGGAAATGGGAGAGAAAGTGCTTGAATTTGTCAGGCAGAGTGCTGTTTCAAAAAAAGGGAAGGCAGAAGTCCTGCCCGCATAAAGCCAACCAGTCAATCATTCGAAAGTGTCGGAAAAGAATCGTTCATTCACGAATCAAATGCACCGCAGAACGTTTGTTCAGTACAGCGGTGTGCTTGCAGGAAGTCTTGCCGTTTCTCCACTTTTCGGCCGGCTTCCCCTGTCAAAAGAGATGGGAAAGGAATCACCTCTTTTCTGGTACCAGAAGCCTTTGCGCATTATGCACACGGTGCTACGGGAGATTGATGCAAAGAACTACGATGCCAATGCGGTGGTTGACTATCTGAAAAAAGGCAGCTACAATACCTTGTGTGTAAATGCCGGTGGCATCGTTGACTTTTTTCAAAACCCATTGCCTGCTGCGAATGTGAATCTGATCATGGGCAACAGGGATATCCTCAAAGAAATCACCACAGCCTGTAAAGCTGCCGGCATCAAAGTGATTGCCCGTATCGATTTTCGTGGTGTGGAGGAGCATGTGTACCAAAAGTTTCCTGACTGGTTTAAAAAAGATACGTCACAAAATCCGGTCAGGACAAACTATACGAAACCGGTCTTGTACGAGTCCTGTTATTTGGGTCAGTACCGGAACGAATATGCCAATGAATTTGTGCGTTATGTATTGACCAATTATGCAGTGGACGGCATCTGGCACAATGCGCCGGGCTTTGGTGGGATTTGTTATTGCAGCCGGTGCAGAGAGGCCTACAAGGCCACCGTAGGAAAAGAGATTCCTGTGGTAGGTACTGCTTCCGAAGAAGAACTGGATCGCTACATGACATGGAAAACGCAGACGGCGGATCAATACATGGATCGCATCAGGAGAACGGTTAAATCTTTCGGGCAGGACAAAGTTTACACGGCCGAGGTTTTCAGCATTTACGGCGTTGGCCAGCGCATCGACTCTGGTATTGACCTGGACAGTGCACGAAAACATTTTGATATCCTGGTGAGTGTTGCGTTTCTGACGGAAAACAGCCAGGGTGAGCGGTTTACCTACGAGGACCTGAACTACGGCAGCACCATTATCAAGTTTTTGAAATCCATGGTCCCCGACAAGGAAGCAGTCGTTATGTATGGCGGCAATGGCACCACGCATCGTTTGGTTATGGATCCCCCGCTTGACCTGAAGGTGTGGCTTTGGGAAATTTTATCGGCAGGCGGGCGGTTCTGGAATTGTTATTTCACCAATGTTCCTACACAAACGCATGACAATCGCAATGCGTTCAACGAAACAGAAGCCTTCCAGTTTGTGAAGGCAAATGAAGAACTTTTGGTACAGCATGTTCCGGTAGCGAACATCGGGATTTATTATTCAAATCCAACCCGCATTTCTTACCGGAGTAAAACGGCTGAAGGCGATCGCTTTGGTGCTGAAATCAGAGGTGTGGAATCGGTGCTGATGGAAAATCATATTCCGCATGATTTTATTCTGGACGATCAGGTCAGCAAAGAACGCCTGCAGAAGTACAAGCTGGTCATCCTGCCCAACGTTCGCTGTATGGCTGACAAAGAAATAGAGGTTTTGAAAAATTATGTTCGTGAAGGCGGGAACCTGGTAGCAACATACAGCACCAGTCTTTGTGACACCAGGGGAAATGATCGTGCTGACTTCGGGCTTTCCGAACTGTTTGGGGTTCGTTATGCGGGGAAAAAAGAAAACACCCGCAAGGATAATTACCAGTACATCCTTGACAAGGGCCATCCGCTGGTTAAAGTGGACAGCCCGAAAACGGAATTGCTGTTCACTGCAGGCTATACGGCGCTAACGAAGCCAAGGGACAAGGCGACGGTTATTTGCACCTGGGTGCCGGCCATTCCAAACCAACCGCCGGATAAAGCCTGGGTCAGGGAATTTTCGACAGCATATCCAACCATCGTTGAAAATAAATACGGGAAGGGAACCGTGTTTTACTTCGCCAATCAACCTGATTTATTGAGCTATGAAACGGGACACCCCGACCCGCGAAACCTGTTATTGCGAACGATCCGTTACCTGGCGGGAACTGCCATACCAATTGAAACAAATGCACCTTCCAGCGTGCACATCGGGCTGACGACGTCCCTGCAAAAAAAAGGACAATACAATCTTACCCTGGTGAACACAACGTCTGGAATGTTCCGCCCGATTCGTGAGCTGGTACCGGTGCATGACATTAAGATCAAACTGAAACTTGACGGGAGGTCTGTCGGTCTTTGCAAGGTGTTGCGTTCACAGAGTGAATGTCACATCAAATCAGTTGAAAACACATTGGACATCCACATACCGAAGCTGGCAGACTTTTGTGCGATTCATGTTCAGATGACGACATAGAAATTATCAGTAACTTTTAGTTGATTACTTATCTATTTATTCAAACAGGCAGCTATGAACTGGACACAAGTTATCGATCCTCTTTCTAACCTTGCACTCTCTGCGTTGCTTGCCTCGCTGCCGATCTTTTTTATTTTCTGGGCACTCATCCTGAAAAAAATGAAAGGATACAAGGCGAGTTTGCTGACGCTTCTGCTTGCGATTGCCGTTGCGACCATCATGTATGGCATGCCGGTTCAGTTGGCGCTCCTGTCAGGCCTGTATGGGGCGATGTATGGGCTGTTTCCCATTTGCTGGATTATTCTGGGAGCAGTGTTTTTGTTCAACATCACGGTGAAGAGCGGCCAGTTTGAAATCATTAAAAGTTTTATGGCTTCAGTTACCCAGGACAGAAGGTTGCAGGCCATTTTGATTGCGTTTTCTTTTGGTGCTTTTCTCGAAGGCGCCACCGGTTTTGGTGCTCCGATTGCCATCAGTGCTGCCATGCTGGTCGGGCTTGGCTTTAACCCGCTTTATGCGGCCGGCCTTTGCCTGATTGCCAACACGGCTCCCGTTGCATTTGGTGCGATTGGCACACCGATCATTACGGCTGCAAAAGTTTCTGATTTACCGGAGATGGCAATTTCACAGCTGGTGGGAAGAACACTTCCTATTTTATCGGTCATTGTTCCCTTATACCTTGTTGTCCTAATGGCCGGTTTCAAACGGTCGATGGAAGTGCTCCCAGCCATCCTGATCTCGGGCATTACGTTCGCTTTTTTTCAGTGGTACTCATCCAATTTTTTAGGGCCTATGCTGCCGGATGTGATCGCGGGGCTGGCTTCCATTATCTCACTCCTGTTGCTGTTGCGTTTTTGGAAACCCAAAACGATCTGGCGTTTCAAAGAAGAGCCGCAGCAAACAATCGATAGCACCTGCCGGTATTCTGCCAGCCAGATCATCCGGGCCTGGTCTCCGTTTATTGTAATGACCATCATCGTGATTGCCTGGGGATTTGAACCCATCAAAGCGGCACTGAATTCAATCGGTAATCTCAAGTTCAATATAGCCGGTTTGCAAAATTCGATTCTGAAACCTGACGGAACACCCTTGGTGATAAAGCCGTTTGAATTCAATTTTCTTTCCACACCAGGAACGGGTTTGCTCGTCGCTGCATTGATATCGCTGCCCCTGATCGGCATGCGCTTTAAGGAAGGAGCCAAGATCTATCTGGCCACGCTGAACCAGTTGAAGCTTCCGTTCATTACCATCGCCTCTGTTGTTGGATTTGCTTTTGTGGCCAATAATTCGGGTATGTCCATTACCATCGCCATGGCCCTGGCAAGTACAGGCGCATTGTTCCCTTTCTTTTCGCCCATACTCGGTTGGTTAGGAGTCTTCCTGACCGGGTCTGATACTTCCTCAAATGCATTATTCTGCAAGTTGCAGTATAACTCGGCACATGCAATCGGCATTGATCCCGTGATTACCGTCAGTGCTAATGCTTCCGGCGGTGTAACCGGTAAGATGATTTCTCCGCAATCCATTGCCATCGGTTCGGCATCTGTTGGTTTGGTTGGCCAGGAATCAAAACTTTTTCGATTTACAGTCAAACATAGTTTTATCATGCTAACGGTGATCTGCATCGTTACAATGTTGCAGGCCTATGCAATCAAGTGGATTGTGCCCAGGTATAAAGCGGTGGAAACAATCATTAAAACAGAAACGGAAAGTTTGTCAAAAGGGTTTTTTTACCTAATGGTATTGGCCATCATCCTTGCGCTGATTGCCGCAACCGTTTTTTTGCTCAATCGAAAAAAGAAAGTGTTACTGGAAGCCACAATGACGTAGAAAACCAACGCCTTTCTTTTCATTCAAGGGAAGATTATTGAAAACATATTTTTAAACTTTATTCATTTGTTTATGCAAGCCTATTCGTTTGAAATCCGCAACAATTTACAGGCAACATACAGCGATGTTTATACGCCGGAGGTTTTGGGTGCACTGGATGCGCTGGCTCATTTCAACAAGGAGGTCAAAAAGGCCATGGCCGAACGCACCGCACGCCGGCAGCAACGCATTGCGCAAA
Source organism: Flavisolibacter nicotianae (assembly GCF_003628535.1). Taxonomy (GTDB): domain Bacteria; phylum Bacteroidota; class Bacteroidia; order Chitinophagales; family Chitinophagaceae; genus Flavisolibacter; species Flavisolibacter nicotianae. The sequence goes on along the minus strand of NZ_RBCI01000015.1, from coordinate 20,239 downwards.
AGCAGCGGATCACCTTTCTCGATCCGGAAAGTTTGGTTCCCGGCACTGACATTAACGTGCAGGATGCCCGCGACGGCAAATTTGAAGGTGCGGTGATTCCGCCTGATCTCGAGCGCCAATGGATACAAGGCACAGGCCCTGCGGCAAAACCCAATGCACCGGTCGAAAGCAGCATCCGCAATGTTGCTTATGCCTTGCTTTCCGGTGCCGACGGCTGGATGTTTGACGGTGAAGATGCGTTGGGTCAAATTCAAACCATGTCGCTCGATAATCAGCGAAACCTGAAATTGGCTATTGCCAAAGACGCCCTGTTCCTGAAAGTAGCGGAAAAAGTGGCTTCCGAGATCAATCAATGGGCCGATGGCTTTCTGGGAAAGCAAACAATAGGCGACTGGAAAAAGCAACTTGATTTTACCACCAAGATTTTCCGTGCCCGTGGTCTTCATTTGGATGATCGGCACATCCGGGATGCGGATGGCGTTGGCATGGCGGCATCGATCGTCGACATGACTCTCTATGTTGTCAACAACTACAAGGAATTGCAAAAGGCCGGTTCTTCCATTGTCCTGTATTTGCCAAAGATTCAGACAGCAGGCGAGGCCGCGTTATGGAATAAAATGATTAGTGCGCTGGAGGAACATTTAGAACTTGCTGTTGGCACCATCAAAGTGTACGTGCTGGTAGAGCAGTTGGAGGCCACCTATCAACTGATGGAAATCCGTGCAGCATTGGGCAAACATTTCGTTGGGTACAATACCGGCCGCTGGGATTATATCAACAGTGTATCGGATGCGATGCTCTGGGACGACAGCTTTATCAACCCCAATATTGAATCCATTACCATGACTTACGGCTACATGCGCAACTATGAAGACCGTGTGCGCCGGGCTGTGAACACACCGGACCAGAACGGCAACTATGCCTTATGGCAGGGCGGAATGGAACCCAACATCCCGGTAGGTTCCGGGGAAGGCGTGGCCGCCAGCATGGAAAAAGCCCTGACCGGAGCCGAGCGGGAACAGCGGGAAGGAGCCAGCGGCAAATGGGTGGCGCACTGGAAAATGGTCCACATTGTAAGACCCGTCTGGGAAAAAGCTGCTGAAGCAAATCAACTCGGAAGAAGGTTTCCGGCGCTGACATACACACAGGCGGATGCGGACGGGCTGATATTGCTGGAACCTGCACCGAGGAGCATCCGGGGTGCCCGAAACCTGCTGAGTGTGGCCCTGCAATATGGCAATGCCTTTGGGCAGGGCATGCAGGCGGCTGCCTTGAAACCGGCAGATTTCTTTGGTAACGATGATGTGTTGTACCTGATGGAGGATATGGCCACTGGAGAGATTCGTTTGAGTATTCTTTGGGAGTGGGTACACAAAGGAGCGAGGCTGACGGATGATGATGCGGAAACAGGAGCAAAAGCAGGCGATGTGTTTTCGGCAGCGCTGTTTGAAAAATTGCTGCAGGAAGAATACGGCAAATTGCTGAAAGCAAATACTAAAGACGTATTCGACTCATCAAAAACAACGACGTTACCCATCTCCCGTGAGATTGCTAACACCTACGTGTTGAGTGCTTTCAAAGTGCCTTGGTTTATTGATCTGCTGAATATTAATTTGAACAACGAAGACCTGGAAACAGCTAAAGAAAGGATTACCCTGTATATGCAGGCCTTTGAGAAAGACGGCTACCGGATTACAGAAAATATTGATTTTGAAAAAGCGTTGGATGCAAGTCGTTTATCGGTAGCCTTGTAAGATAAACATCATTGTTTTTGGCTGCTTTTTGCCAGGTTTTTATCTGTAAGGCATTTTCCGGATACGTTGTTTTGGGTCATTGCTTATGAAGCGTTTGCTCACATTGCGAGAAGCAGTCACCTTCATGAACAATTCTATTTCCCCATCGATTCACTCTTGCAAAGGCCAGGGCCTGTCTTGCTGGCTGTATGGCAGGCTGGATTTTTTCTGCATTGCTTGTTTTACTGAAAAGGCCGACCCCTTTTCCTTTTCAATCTTTCACCTCCATAAGATGACGGTTATGCTAAAGAAAATTACAACGGCTATCCGGTACCAGTCTTCTCCGGAAGCGCTCATTCAAGATACCTTATGTTTGAAAGAAGGCCTGATTACCTCGACCGGCGCACTGGCTATTCGCACCGGTGAATTCACTGGGCGGGCACCACAGGATAAGTTCATTGTCAGAGACGAGCTTACGGAGAACAACGTACACTGGAACAGTTTCAATATCCCTATAGATGAAAAATGTTTCAGGGTGATTTACCGGAAAATACTGGATCACCTCAATGCAAAAACTCAGGTATGGGTGCGGGATGGTTATGCCTGTGCCGATCCGCTATCCAGGAGGCGTGAGGAAGTTGATCGTGTCAAATAAGAAAAAGAGAAACCATCCCTGTTGATAGGTCTGTCTCCCAACGAAGTTCCGGAAACCCGTATTGCATGTTGGCTGAAAAAAAAAGATTGTTTGCTTTCCTTGCAGTGTTTTTCATTGCGTTTGCCCTTTACGACTGTAAAAGTGTAAAACCGCGTGCAAACACGAGGGTTGAGCGCAACAATCACAGCGGCGGCAACCCTGCACCGGTAGCAAATATTTCGACCAATGACACGTTTGGCCTTGCACCGTTCAAAGCAGCCCTGCGCAGCAAGAGCAACGATGATCACGACGGGAATGAGAAACTTGCCTATCAATGGACAGTAAACAACGAGATCATTTCAACTGAACCCAATCCAACCTTCACCTTTCCAAACAACGGTAATTATTATGTGGTATTGAAAGTCACCAATTCCATCGGAAAAAGCAGTATGGATACGGTAGAAATCAAGGTCGGTCACAGCCTGCCGAAGGTGACCATTCTTGTTTCCGATAACAGTACCTTTTTTTTTGAAAGGCCAACTACCTTCAGGTATGCAGTTGAGGTAAATGAAAACAAAGAATTCGACAGGGACAAACTCCGGGTGACGATGAAATACCTCCCTCACGTGGCAGATGATGCTGTAGTGACTGATGACCGACAAAAAGAAAATTACGAGGTTGGCAGAAACCTGCTGGCAACTAACGATTGTAAAACCTGTCACCAGGTAATGGGCAAATCCTCTGTTCCTTCATTTATGCAGGTTTCCGAAAAATACTGGAATAACAAAAATGCCATCGATCGCATGGCCAATAAAATCATTACGGGTGGGAGTGGCGTTTGGGGGGTGCAGGTTATGAGTGCTCACCCGCAGTTGTCAAGAGAAGAAGCTACAGCGGTTGTAAAGTATATTCTTTCCATGGCCGTCGATAAACCGGACATGGAAATCCCACAGGCGGGAACAGAGGTATTGAATGAACATATCGGTTCAGACAGCGAAGGACGCTATGTTTTTAAAGCTTCCTATACTGATAAACGTGATGCCGTTACGCAACTGACAAGTAAAGATGTGATGGTGCTGCGTCCTTCAAAAGTGGAGGCGGAACAGGCGGACTTTGTCGGGGATATTAAGATAGAAAAGGGGACACTAAATCACATTAACAACCGCTCGTACTTCGTACTAAAAAATATTGACCTGAAAGATGTTCACCGCCTCAGGTATCGGTATTCCTCGAAAGATATGGATGCGGCCATCGAGGTTCACATCGATGCACCTGGTGGACAGTTGGTCAGTACCGCTTCTTACAAGGTAACCGGGGCCTGGGAACGATACGAAGAGGTGAGTACCACCCTTACCGACCCCGGTGGAAAACATGACCTGTATTTTGTATTTGTAAAAGCCGATGCGCCCAACACCTACCTGGCAGCATTGGACTGGATCAGGTTTGAAGGTGGTCGCGAAGTAAAAATAGTCGAAAGGGCTGCGCCGGGGAAAACGAAACTGTCAAAGGCTGGCATTAAAAAAGAGCGAGCTGCCACAACCGGTAGACGAATAGGGAAAGACAAAGCATATAGCAAGGGAAAAAAGCTGGGAGAGGTATTGCTGGCAAAAAACGATTGTTACACCTGCCACAGAATAGGTGAGAAATTGGTTGGCCCCGCTTTTATCGATGTGGCAAGGCGGTACCAAAACCGGTCTTTTGCCATCAGCACGTTAACGAACAAGGTCCTGCTCGGCGGTTCCGGGAATTGGGGACGGGTTCCGATGTTGCCGCATCCGCACCTGTCCAGGAAGGACGCAGCAGAAATGGTTAGATATATCCTTTCACTTCGAAAATAGATTCTACTTGCCGGTTGCTGGCAAAATAGAAGGGGAACCTGGAAGGCGCTTTTCAACACCTTGCAGGGGTACCTGGCCAGATTAAAATGTGATTAGAACTGGCTGGTGTACGCATGGGCGTCAAAAAACTTCGCAATTTTTGGCTGCGTGTATGCAAGCAGCGGAGTCCTGCCGCTGTTTGTTCCTAACTTGGCGCCTCCATTCACTTGTGCCGTTTACTGTATGAGAAAGATTTGTTTTGCCTTATTACTGTTCGCGGGCCAGTTGGCCAACGGGCAGTCCGGCCGATCGATAGACACCCTGCCGGAGCGTACCCTCGACAGCATTATTGTCAGCTCTTCCCTCCGGTTGAACCACCCGCCCTATCTAAAAGCAGTTGAAGGCATGCACATCTATGCCGGTAAAAAGACAAACAGTGTTTTGCTCGACCCTGCCAAGGCCAACCTGGCCGGCAATCTTTCCCGCCAGTTGTTTTCGCAGATCCCGGGACTGACCATCTGGGACATGAGCGGGAGTGGTGCCCAGATCAACGTGGGGACCCGTGGCACCGATGCCCACCGCTCCATCGAAATGAACATGCGCCAAAACGGCTACAACACCAACTCCGATGTTTTCGGCTACCCGGAAGCGCACTATACACCGGCTATGCAGGGGGTGCAACGGATTGCGTTGGTGCGGGGCTCTGCCGCCCTTCAATTTGGGCCGCAGTTTGGCGGCATGCTGAATTATGAAATGAAAGAGGGGGATAGCACAAAAGCCTTTTCCCTGGAAATGGAGCAAACCCGCGGTTCCATTAATTTCTTCAACACCTTCGGCGCGGTTGGCGGGCAAAAAGGGAAATGGCGTTACTATGCCTATTATGACAATCGCAGTGGTGATGGCTGGCGCAAAAACGCGGCCTTCCTTTACCAGAGTTACTATGCGTCCGTCCGGTATGCGTTTAGTGAGAAGGGATCCGTTGCGTTCCAGTTTTCCGGCATGCAGTACCGCGAGCAGATTGCAGGTGGACTGACGGATGAGCAGTTTGCGGCAAACGCCAGGGGCTCGCTGCGCAGCCGCAATTTTTTCAGCCCGGTCATCAACATTCCTGCCCTGCTGTTTCACTACGCATTTACGGCCCGCACCAGTATACAGCTAACCTCCCATGTCCTCACCGGCGAACGCAACAGCGTGCAGTTCCTCAATCCGCCCAACATTTTGGATACGGTAAATACTTCGCTGGGCAGCTACAACCCACGCCAGGTAGACAGGGACTACTACAAAGGGTTTACCACCGAGGCAAGGCTGCTGCACCACTACACCCTGAAGGGCGCCAGCCAGACGCTTGCCGCTGGACTTCGATTCTTTGACCAAACGACCAAACGGCGGCAAAAAGGAGTAGGGACAACCGGCAGTGATTTTGATCTGGGTCTTGTGAGGCCTTATGGAATTGATCTTCGCCTGCATTCGCGCAATGCGGCGCTTTTTGCAGAAAATATTTTTCAACTCACGAAACGGTTTTCCGTGACCCCGGGTTTTCGTTATGAGCTCATTGACACCAAAATGACGGGTGTGATCAACAATGCGTCGGTGCCGGTCAGTTACACGAGCAGGCGCAACTTCCCTCTGTTTGGTACCGGTTTGCAGTACACGCTTTCCCGGGAAACTGAACTGTATGGCAACGTCTCACAGGCTTATCGTCCCTTTCTTTATTCCAATGTCACACCGGCCGACCGGATTGATGTAGTTGACCCCAATTTAAAAGACAGCAAAGGCTATGACATTGACCTGGGGTACAGGGGCCAGGTACAGGACGTCCTTAAATTTGATCTGAATGGCTTTTATCTTTTTTACGGCGACAGGGTCGGACAGCTCACGCTAAAGGATCAAAACGGGAAAAGTTATTTGTTTACCACCAACATCGGCGATGCAGTCAGCAAAGGGCTGGAAGCGTATGTGTCGTTTTCCTTTGCCCGCCTGCTGCTACCGGGTTATCATGCCGGAGCCTTGTACAAACTGCGGCTGTTCAATGCGCTTTCCTATACCCATGCTCGGTACCTCAGTGGCGAGATAACAAAAGCGGGAATCAACACCACTCTGAAAGGCAAATGGGTAGAGGGCACACCGCAGTGGACCAACCGGACAGGCCTTGCCTGGCAACACAAAACCTGGGTGGGGCAGGTAACGTACACCTATGTGGGCAAAAGCTTTGCAGACGCCAACAACACGGTGGCAAACCCGCTGGGTGCGACCGGGCTGGTCCCTTCTTACCAGCTTTGGGACCTGAGTGTCAATTGGCGGTTCTTAAAGAACTATTCCCTTTCGGCTGGCATCAACAATATAGCGGACAAAAAATACTTTACCCGACGGATCAACATGTATCCTGGACCTGGCATCCTGCCGGCAGACGGGCGGAGTTTTTACATTACGGCCGGCATAAAGCTCTAGGTTCACAAGGCGGCGCAAACCCAAGCTTGAAAAGCGTGTATCGCATGATATTTCGTTTGTGCGAGCCCACTTTGGCGTTAACCAACACCCTCTACCTGGTAACTGTTCTTGCCATTGTCTTCATCTTGTTCCTGTTCTTCAACCTGCAAAGCAGAACGGATCTTCTTAATTGCATTGAAACCGTTATGCAGGTATGGAATCCCAAACAGTGGTGAAATGAATGCGATCCTGCACAGCAAGTCATTGGCATAAAACCTGTAAATGGGTGGGCTGCCGTTTGCAGGGTAACCCCTGTAGCCAACAGGCGGGTATTTCAAAATCGCCTTACTTCGGAGGGGAGCAGATAGGAAGGGGCAGGACGAGTGTGCAGCACCTTGTATGAAGGCGTTTTGCAATGTGATCGGCCCGTAGTCGTTCAGCGCTGAGAGGACTTTCTTCTGCCGCGTTATTATTCAAAAAAAAGTAACGTTGTTTTAAACGCCCCACTAGCGAAGCTCTGTGTATCGGTATGCGTGATTCGTTCACTCTTTCCTGCTTCGCAAAGAATGCCGGCGTTATTGCTCGGTGGATTGCCAAAAACGGGTTGTGCAGGATGCGCTGGATCCTGGCAATTTTACGTGCTGAAAGGCCGCGGTCGGTTTGTATTTCTGGCTTGCAACCGTTATTTTGGCAACCGCGTTCAATTGGAAACAATCAATTTCAACCCGCACGCTGTATTGCGGTCACTTTTGTACAACCCTTTACTATGAGTTCGTTCTTCACGTACCGTCTCCGCATTCGCCAGCGTCTTTCGCTTTTGATCTGCGTGCTCCTGTTAAGTGTCATCCTGGTATTTGGTATTGGGTCGTACTGGAGTGTTCGCAATGCCGCCCTAGTGGTTGGAGAAGAACGGTTACAGACATTGCCGCGGCAACTGAGCAAAATGCTTGCAGCAAATGTTGAGGAAATGCTTGCGGCAGCCCGGGTGATTGCAAAGCCGCAGGCGATCAAAAAGGTATTGACCAACGATCAAAACAGTTCCCGTCAGGCCGCATTGGCCTATTTGTCGGGTTTACAACAGGACAGTACATACGCATTTATTGAAGTGATCGACACCACCGGTGCACCGGTGATGGGAACCGGGCAGGCAAAACTGCAGGAGGCAGCTTTTCGAAAGTCTTTCTTTCATGAAAATTTTCCCGGTTGTGCCCGGTTTGGCTGCGTCGGTGGGCTTTATCAGCTCGGGAGTGCCGTTTACTATCCTGTGATCGTCCCCATTGGTGACAGTTTACCGGTATTGGGCTATCTCGTTCGCTGGCGCAAAATGCGGGCCCGCAGCGGCAGTGGCAGCAACATCGCAAAACTGATGGGCGATCAGTTTGCCATGTATATCGGCAATACGGATGCCGGTTTGTGGACGGATATGGATAAGATCGTAACGGTGCCCAAACAGGTTGTGGGGGCCATGAAAACGATTCTGAGGTTTCCGCAGCCGGACGGCGATGAACTTTTTGCTTCTGCCCGATTGATACCGCATACCGAATGGGTCGTAGCCGTCACGGTTCCGAAATACAAATTAGTAGCCGCGGCAAGCCGTGCCCTGTTCTGGCAACTACTGGTTGCGGGTCTTTTGCTGACGGTCGGTGTCGGCCTGGCCTGGGTGTTAAGCCGGAACATTACACGGCCGTTGAATGAACTGACGGCGGCTGCCGTTGCGATGACGGCCGGTAATTACCGTCCGTTCGTACAGGTAGACCGTCGCGACGAAATCGGAAAACTGGCCCGTGCGTTTCACACCATGTCGCGGCAGGTCAGTGAGGCGCAGCTTCGCCTGCAAAAGGAAGCCGCCAATTATAAATTGTTGTTTCAAAAAAACCCAATGCCGATGTGGATCCTATGCCAGGCGACAATGAAGGTTCTCGACGTTAACGAGGCGGCAATTGGAGCCTACGGATACTCCCGGGAAGAATTTCTTCAGCTGACTGCCAAAGACCTGCGGCCGGACGAAGAGGTCGCCTCTTTTTTGGCGCATATGCAGAAACTGAAATCGGATCAGTCTCCAGCGATCTGGAAACACAAAACCAAGGCTGGAAAGTTGCTGATGGTGGAGATCAAATCGGAAACGATTTTGTACGAAGAACATCCGGCACGTTTGGTGCTTGCCAACAACGTAACCGAAAAGCTGAAACTGGAAAACGAGCTGGTGCAGCACCAGATCAAACAGCAAAAGCTAATTGCCGAAACCACGATACATGCCCAGGAAAAGGAACGCGAAGAGCTGGGGCGTGAACTGCACGACAACGTGAACCAGATTCTCACATCGGCCAAGCTCTACCTCGAACTGGCACAGGGCCAGGGGACGGATCACCTGCAGCGTGGCTTGCACAAAGGCTACCAGAATGTCAATATGGCAATAGAAGAGATCAGAAAACTTTCCCGCAAGTTGGTGCCGCCGGCTTTTCACAGTACGTTGGTAGAAACTCTCCAGGGATTGGTAGAGGAAATGCAGGCTGCTGCCAGTTTCCAGCTGGAGCTAAACGTGCAGGAGTTTGCGGAAGATCGGGTAAGCGACAAACTGAAGCTGATTCTCTACCGCATTGTGCAGGAACAGTGCAACAATATCATTAAACATGCACATGCCGACCAGGCAAAAATTGTCCTGGAAACCAACAGGGATTCTGTCTGTCTCGAGATCACGGATGACGGAGTCGGATTGAAAAACATCCAGGCTTCCAAAGGGATCGGAGTGCGAAACATCGAAAGCCGTGTGAGTTTTTTGAAGGGAAGAGTTAGTCTCTCGTCGCCGGGTGGAAAGGGATGCTGTTTGAAAGTGACCATTCCTCTCCCGGAACTGAGCTTTTCAGAGGAAAAATATGCCGGCCAGCCATTCAGCAACGAAGTGTAACAAACGCAATCACTTTGCCGTTTTTTGCAAGCCTGTTTTCTTGTGCTGCTTTCTTATAATTGCCAGCCGGTTGCCGGGAACGTTCAACTTTTCCTCCCTGAGTAAAGGATCAATCAGGATAGCTTGCTGAGTGCGGTGTAAAGGGTCATCCGGGCAAAACTGAGAACGGTCAGTACAATGTTCATGTAGTCTACAATCGACATATGGTTTGGGGTTTGGAAATGCAAAGTTCTTTTGCTGTTCCTTAATCTTATCACAAGGCAAAGACAAAGAATCGCCAAAAGCAAACGGTCCCTGTATCCTTTTGTGTTGTGTCTGCAGGCCTTCGCGTTTCGATCATTTCGTTGCCAGCCGGATCTTTTTTATCTGCCCACGTTTTTCGCCGTGTAAGCAGCCAGTATTCTTCACCTTGCACTGGCAAAGCAATTGGGCAGAAACAACCATCAGATTGTCCTTTGTGGGGTAGAGCGGAGGTGGCGATTTACCTGCGGACTTCACCAATTACAGCCCCCAGCAGATCCACCACCGCTTGCTCTGGACAACCAATCTGTTCAATTTCATCGCCTGCCCGCCAGTGTTCTCCTTTTTCAACAAGGGTCAGCCGCTGGGTACCCCTGCCGGATTGCAGCAATACATCATAAGTACCGGTTGCCTTTCCCTCCCAGGAGATTGTCTCGGCAAGTGCGGCCTTGTAAAAAGTGTTGTTGTGAATGAAGGTTGTGGTAAACACCAGGTAATCGGCAGTGTCTGGCCTGCCAGTAACAAGCTGGAAGCTCATATAATGTGCAGTTTTGAAGACCAAGGTAGCAAGAACCCTTTGCACTTGTGAAATGGTTTTGATGTGCGGAGCCATGTTTCCACGAAGGGGTTTGTTTTTTCGTTTTGAAGGGATCTTTGCCCAATACTCTTACCAACGACATCTCATGCAAACCCTGTTTTCCATGGTTGGCTGAAAGTTTCCGGCTTCCCCTTCTGTCGCGGCGTAACGAAGACCAGCGGACAGGAAAAGTCAGCACACCGAAGGTGAAATCACCCGGTTTTACCAGTGGTATGCAAGGGGGAAGGAGAAATTTGGGGAATCAACAACTTGCCGTGACAGAAAAAGCCGGCGTTTATTTCGACTTCTCAACGATTTGCATTGTAAAGCCAAGGCAACCAACCCGGGCAACGCTGTGCCGTAAAAACAACCCATTGACTTTTTTCAATGGGTTGTTTGGTTGTAAGATGGTACAGTGAAATGGGTTTTACCTGTCTTGTTTATGTCGTAAAGCTGGGAAGCACGTTTGGAGGCAGTTGGGAGAGAACATGTTCCCACCGTTTTGCAGCTGCTTCCAGGACCGGCAATTCATCGGCTGTGTTGTGTTGGCTCTCGAAAAAGGTAACCGAGACTGGCTTCGCACTTCCTCTAAATTTAAGTTGAAGCGAAACGGATTGGAGAAAATGGTTCAGGTTGCGGGTTTTCAATTCCCCGGCGCCAATAGCGCCGTATACTTTTTTCACAGCGCACCATTGTAGGTCTTGCAGGTTTACAATCCAGCAAACCAACCTGTTTCCCCGCTTCTTTACCAGAAAAAGTTTGTGTTTGATCTTATCGAAGCCAATGTGCTGGTGACCAAGCTTTTCCTGCTTTGTTACAGATAAATTGATTTCTTTCAGAAGGGACGGCAAACTTGCCAGTCTCTTTACCCTGCGACTGATATATTTCGACAAATAAATGATTACTGTGTGCATAACATTCCATTTTTTAGCATCAACAAAAGGGGTAATTGGGTTCAGGCACGCCTGGTCATTTTGGACGAAATGTGCTGGTTGATCAAGCCTTCCCAAAACTTCGCTTTCTGTTCCAGTTCCTGCATTTGGTAAATGCCGTTTACATTGGTATCATAAAAAGAAATCCAGGCAGAATCAGCGCTATGGCTCAGCGTCAGCCGAATGCCAATTTGGTCGGTGATCACTTCCGCCTTTGCCTGGCTATTGCTGCTATCCAGGGTGATATATTTTCTGTGTAAGGTGCAGGTCTGCACATTCGACAAGCCAATGACGACAGGACTACCTGCCCGATCAAACGAAAGCAATAACAATGATTGCTTGCCGGCATCAAAGCCAAGTATTTTATCTTTTAGCACCTCAAGCCTTGTAAATGATAGCCCGTGGTCTCTGCCTGCCTGGTTGAATTGAGAAAAAAGGGCATCGCGGTCTTTTTGTTCCTGTCGTTTGCTAAACCGTACAAAAAGATAGGGTGGGATAACTGTGATGGCAATGATGATCACAGCCACATATATTGTTGACATGATTATTCGATTTGGTGAGTAAAAAAAGGGCCTTGCCGGTTTTAGTAACCGGCACAATCAGGGGATCTGTATAAAACGACAGGAGTTTACCAGAAATAGTGCTTGGGAAAAAGCAGCTTTAAGGCAATTGGTGTGCAATAAGAATAAGCCGGCGCTGCCATGCGCTGAAGGCGCGAGCTTGCTGCAGAAGACAGAACGGTAGGCCTGGTAACGGTAAAAAAGCCCAGGTAAAGCCTGGCCTGTTTGGCTGGCTTGCGGCTTTCTTTAAAAAGATTGAAGATGGTAAGATGACTGTTTTGCAGGTAGCCGCCACAATCAAATTTAGAGGGTTGTCCGGTGATGACCGCTGCTTTGTCAACGCCCAGTTCAACAACCTTCTCCCGTCCACTTGAGGTGAGGAAAAGGAAAGAGGTTACGATAAACGTGAACAACAACCGCATGCAGCAAATCTATTCCTTAAAACCATGGCAAAATGTGAAAATGTGCCGGTCGCTAATTTTCCATCAGCCTTTCGTAAAAAACCTCGATGATTCACTTGTGAAGCCTGTCCATATTTTCATCAGGTGCTGCGACATATTTTCAAAGTAGCAGACTGAAGAAGGGTAAAGCATTTTTCATCCACTGATTGATTGTTTCAATTCTATATCTCCCTGCCGCGCTGGAAAGCAACGGCTTTTCATTCGCGGAAATCCGTTGTTTGGTCTTTCTTGCACTACTGGTGAAAAAAGCGTCTGTACCTGCGATCGATGAAATAGGAATGAAGAATCGTTAACCGGACGATTGTCGAAAACAAACATGAAGTGACTTGAAGAGCTAGTCTTCATTTTGTAGCTTTATTGACTTACTTAAATAAAATGAACAACGAGATGAGAACGTGTCTGAAGCGTAGTTGCGGTAGTTTTCTATTGCTTGCAGCATTATTAACCTCTGCTATTTTTCTTTCTTGCAACGATAAGACACCTGATCATATCGCTCAATATCCTACTGAAGAATATGAATACACTTCGCTGGATACGGCGAAAGCTAAAGTCCATACTACGGTGTATGTCCCTATCTATTCGCATTCTTATATGGTGAACGGAAAACGTCCTACCGACTTTGCCGCTACATTGAGTATTCGCAGTACAGATTTTAGGGACAGCATATTTGTTTCCAATATTGACTACTACAATTCAAAGGGCGAGCTGATAAAAAAATACATCAACAAGGTGTTGCTACTAAAACCAATGCACTCCTCCGAATTTATCGTGGAGGAAGCTGATAGAGCAGGTGGTGCTGGCGCCTATTTTATTGTAAACTGGTCCTCCAAATACGGAATAAGCGAACCGCTGGTTCAGGCCATCATGCTTAGTACCGACGGCAGCCTGGGATTTTCATTTAAAACAGACGGCATCAAAATTTCACCCCGGTAACTGACCAATCTTTGGGTGTGCAATAGCTGGCGCATTTTATCGTAGAGGTAGATATCCGCCTGTCTTCGAGCTGGTGGTTCACTCATCGGCTGTCGGCCTTTGTAACCAGTATGCTTCTTGCGAATTGCCGGTGGGATGGGCCGGTTGGTTGTAGCCAGAAAACTTACCAATAGCTGTAGACGTTACAGAAACCACTTTGGGTTTAAGAATTGCATCTTGTGCCTTCGGCTTTCCTGGATGAAAGAGACCCTGCAATGAAAAACATGTCAGCTTTCAACAAAACTGGCTGGGAATGATTGGAAAAGAAAGTGAAATAAACAGTACTCTTTATCACGTCAATATCTACACATATGGCTCGTCAGGACTTTACCGATTTAGACAAACTTAGCATTGACACCATCCGTTTTCTATCTGTGGACATGGTGCAACAGGCCAACTCCGGGCACCCGGGTCTGCCGCTTGGGGCGGCTCCCATGGCTTATGTGCTCTGGAGCCGGTTTTTGCGTTTTAATCCGGCCAATCCGCATTGGCCCAACCGCGATCGCTTCATTCTTTCAGCGGGGCATGGTTCGGCTTTGTTGTATAGTTTGCTGCACCTGTTTGGGTATAATCTTCCCTTGGAAGAAATCAAACGCTTCCGGCAGATTGGCTCAAAAACGCCCGGACATCCCGAGTCGATGCTGACACCGGGTGTGGAAGTAACAACGGGGCCATTAGGGCAAGGCTTCGGCAATGGCATTGGGGTTGCCATCGCGGAGGCTTTCTTAGTAGCCAGCTTTAACCGGCCCGGTCACAACATCACCGATCATTACACCTATGGAATTGTAAGTGACGGTGACCTGATGGAAGGGGTGGCTTCAGAAGCAGCCTCTCTCGCAGGGCACCTGAAATTGGGCAAGCTGATTTATCTCTATGACGACAACAAGATATCACTGGACGGCCCTACAAGTCTTGCATTTACCGAAGATGTGCCGGCCCGTTTCCGGGCTTATGGCTGGCAAACGCTGACCGTGGAAGATGGCAATGACCTGCCGGCTATTGAACAGGCCATTTTGGAAGCACAGGCCGATACGGAACATCCCACATTGATTTCCGTGAAAACGGTCATCGGATATGGCAGTCCGCAAGCAGGCACCAGCAAAGTGCACGGCAGTGCCCTTGGCGAAGAGAACGTCAGGAAAACAAAAGAGTTTTATGGCTGGGACCCGAACCAGACTTTTTATATTCCCGAAGAAGTGAAGACTTACCTCTTGGACCAAGGCAAAAAAGGCGCTGCGTTGCAGGAGGAGTGGAACCGGCAGCTGGAGAAGTTCACCAAAGCCTTTCCTGAAGAAGCCGGTATTTTCAAGCTGGCCTACAGTGGCGACCTGCCGGAAGGCTGGGACAAAGACCTTCCGGCTTTTGGTCCTGACGACGCCATGGCAACACGGCAGGCGTCGGGCAAGGCGCTCAATGCGCTGAAGAAAAACATTCCCTGGATAATCGGCGGCTCGGCTGACCTGGCCAGTTCCACCGAAACACCCAAACAGGAAGATCTTAGCTTTCAACCCGGTCGATACCAGGACAGCAACATTTGGTTTGGCGTTCGTGAACATGCGATGGGAGCGATCCTGAATGGCATGGCTTCGCATCGGGGCGTAAGGGTTTATGGCGGCACGTTTCTAACTTTCTCCGATTACATGCGGGGGGCTATCCGGCTGGCGGCTTTGACGGAAGCACCGGTAACCTACATCTTTACCCACGACAGCATTGGTCTTGGCGAAGACGGGCCGACGCACCAGCCAATAGAGCAGGTCACGGCATTGCGAACCATTCCCAACTTAACCGTTATTCGTCCCGGCGATGCCAATGAAACGGTGGAAGCCTGGCGCATCGCTATTCAGCGGTTGAAAGGTCCCGTGGCGCTGATTCTTTCCCGCCAGAAAATGCCCAACCTGGACCGGGGCAAATACGCACCGGCAAACAATGTTGCGAAAGGTGCTTACATCTTGCGTGACAGCAAAGACACACCGCAGATCATCTTAATTGCCACCGGCTCTGAACTGCACCTGGTAGTGGAAGCGCAGGAACGATTGGAGCAGGTCGGTATCAATGCCCGCGTGGTGAGTATGCCTTCCTGGGAATTGTTTGAAAAACAGGACCAGGCTTACAAGGATAGCGTGTTGCCACCTTCTGTTCACCAACGCCTGGCTGTGGAAGCCGGCGTTACGGTGGGCTGGTACAAATACGTCACTGCCGAGGGGGATGTGATCGGCATCGACCGCTTTGGTGAATCCGGGCCAGGCAATGAGGTCATGAACCATTTTGGTTTTACGGTAGAAAATGTTTACAACCGGGCCAGGGCACTTTTACAAAAACAAGAACGGGTGAAAGGAAGCCCTGTTGCCGGTAATGCAGATGTGGAGCGAAGCAGCGACTAGATGGTGAAGAGCAATTTCATTGGCGAACAGAAACAGTCTTCACACGCAAAATATGACAGGTGTTATGAAAAATCCCGTTGCCCGGATAGCCGATTTCACCCAGGGCAATGGTATCGGATGAATGACCACGGGCGAAGTTATGGGAGCAGGACTTCCTGGGGCTATAAAACGATGATGGCCTCTCTGCTGAAATACCAGGTGGAAGATGGGATGTGGCGCCAACTGATCGATGATCCGGCTACCTGGAAAGAGACGTCCACTACCGGCATGTTTACCTGTGCGTTTATCACCGGGGTGAAAGAAGGATGGCTAAATGCAAAGACTTTTGGCCCGGCTGCCAGGAAGGCTTGGTTGAGCCTTATTAAGTATATAAATCAGAGCGGCGACATCACCAATGTCTACGAAGGCCCCAATAAAAAGAACGACCGCCAGTACTACCTGGATCGTAAGAGAAATGTTGGCGATCTGCACGGACAGGCTCCGGTGTTATGGTGTGCTACAGCACTTCTGCGTTAATGTGGCTGCGGCCCTGCTGGTTATAGCGGTTCTACCCGATTTACTAAGCAAGCTCGCCTCGAACCTCAAACGTCTCAAAGCCGGAGGGCTTGCAGTCCTCTCTTATGCAAAACTGCTTACACACTTAAAGTGAGATGTCAAACATGAGACGAAGGAAAGGAGAGGATTTCCAGTGATTGTACTTTCCTGTCTCACGTTTCACCTTTCACTTCTCACGTTTTACTGCTACTACCGATTGTGGCTTTTAACTGGCAGAAGAGGATCTTCTTCGAATCAATTCTGATTTGATGACAACGGTTTCAGGTGCTGAAGCCACCCTTTTTTTCTCCAGTTGTTTAAAGAGGAGCGTGGCAGCAGTTCTTCCAATCTCAAAAGCCGGCTGCATGACGGTTGTTAAAGCCGGGTTCAACAGCGAGGCTGTCGAAAGATTCGAAAAGCTGATGATCTTCACCTCTTCAGGAATACACAGCCCAAGGTCTATGCAAACCTGGTAAGCAATAATCGCCAGCTTCTCTACCGAGGCAAAAATGCCATCAGGTCGGTCCTTATCACTGAACAGCGTTGCGATTTGCTGGTAGGAGAGTTGATCGTCGTCTTCGCATTCCTTGATGATGGTGTCATCGAAAGGAATTCCATTTTTTTCTAACGCAGCAGAATAGCCGCGTAAGCGATCTTTGATGATCGATAAACTTTTTGAAATGCAAAGGTGGGCAATTCGTTTGCAGCCATTTTGAATTAAATGTTCGGTGGCTTCAAATGCGCTTTCGAAATCATCTGTCGATACTTTGGAAGCCTCTATCTCCTTGCTGGCACGATCGAAAAAGACCAGCGGAAGACCGTTTTTCTGAAACTCTTTGATATGGGTTTGGTCCTTGGTTTCACTGGCCATCGATAATAAAATGCCATCGACTCTGCCACTTTGAAGGTGGTTTAAAATCTGTTTTTCCTTTTCGTAATCTTCATGTGTTAAATAAATCAGCACATGATAATTTTTTTGTTGGGCAACGGACTCGATGCCATTGATGGCAAGTGAAAAAAAGTTGTTGACAACATTCGGTATGATCACCCCGATGGTTTTGCTTTGGTTTTTCCGTAAACTGCTCGCATAGGGGTTGGCAACATAATTTCGTTCTGCTGCAAGTGCCTGCACTCTTTGTCTGGTTTCTGCACTGATATCATAGGCATCACGCAGTGCTCTTGATACAGTGGATACAGATAGTCCTAATTCTTTTGCCAGACTTTTTAAATTAACCTCGCTCATGGGTGTAAAGAAATTCCGAACAAAATGTCGTCATGTTTCGAAAACGTTTCCGTAAATAAATATTTGGAAAACTACACAAAATCAAGCTTTTATTCGAAAATTTGAAATGAGAGCGATTGCGAAGGTTCGTGTGAAAATGCGCCTTTCCCGCTTTTGATATCTGCGCCTTGGCGAAGAATAAAACCCAAAAGAATTCATGTCTCTTGCTTTTGAAAAGAAAGTTGCTGTTATTACCGGTGGAGGAGGTGTTTTGTGCAGCACAATGGCCATGGCGTTGGCCGATAAAGGTGCACATGTTGGCATCCTCGATCTGAAGCAGGAAAATGCCGAAAGCGTGGCCAGGCAGATTACGAGTGCAGGCGGAAAAGCCATTGGGCTCGCTTGCAATGTGCTTGATACGGACAGCCTGAAAGCCGCCCATCAAAAACTTTCGGACACCCTGGGTCCTTGTGATATCCTGGTCAACGGGGCCGGCGGCAATCACCCCAAAGGCACGACTTCGAATCCATTTCTGCTGGAAGAAGATTTGCTCGCCAACAAGGATCTCAAATCCTTTTTTGATCTGGACCCGGAAGGCATCAAGTTTGTCTTTGATCTCAATTTTATCGGCAGCCTTTTGCCAACACAGGTGTTTTCAAAAGATATGATTGGCCGGCAGGGCACTTCCATCATCAACATCTCCTCTATGAATGCCTTTCGGCCGCTTACAAAAATTCCTGCCTACAGTGCAGCAAAAGCTGCAATCAGCAATTTCACGCAGTGGCTGGCCGTGCATTTTGCAAAAGCCGGGGTACGGGTCAATGCTTTGGCGCCGGGCTTTTTTCTGACCGATCAAAACCGCAGGTTGCTGACGAATGAAAATGGCAGTTTAACGGATCGTGGCAACACGATTCTCAGTCATACGCCCATGAACCGCTTTGGCACTCCGGACGACCTGACCGGCGCCCTGCTGTGGCTGTGCAGCGGGGAAGCGGCCTTTGTGACAGGTGTCGTGATTCCGATTGACGGAGGTTTCAGCGCCTTTAGCGGCGTTTAAAAAATAGAAACAATGATAATGTTAGAACAGACCATGAGATGGTACGGGCCGAATGACCCGGTACGTTTAGCAGATATAAGACAGGCAGGATGTACAGGCGTTGTTACGGCTTTGCACCATATCCCGAACGGACAGGTATGGACGGTAGAAGAAATCAAAAAGCGCCAGGCTGAAATCGAAGCGGCAGGCATGGTGTGGTCTGTGGTGGAAAGTGTGCCGGTGCACGAGGCCATCAAAACACAGACCGGTGATTACAAAACATACATCGAAAATTATAAAGCATCCATCCGGAATTTAGCGACCTGTGGCGTTATCATTATTACCTACAATTTTATGCCGGTGCTTGACTGGACCCGCACTGATTTAAGCTACGAAGTGGAGGATGGCTCCAGGGCACTTCGCTTTGAAAGGGCTGCCTTTATTGCGTTTGATGTGTTTCTGCTAAAAAGAAAGGGAGCAGAACCGGAATACACAGAAGAAGAATTGGCAAGGGCAAAAGACCGCTTTGCAGAAATGAGTGAGGCCGAAAAGCAACTGCTGCAGCGAAATATGATTGCCGGCCTGCCCGGCAGCGAAGAAAGCTTTACGTTGGACCAGTTTCAACAAGCGTTGGATACCTACAAAGGAATTGATGCCGATAAACTCCGTGAGCACCTGGTTGATTTTCTGCAGCAAGTGGTTCCTGTAGCGGAAGAAGTGGGAGTGAAGATGGTCATTCATCCCGATGATCCGCCGTATGCCATCCTGGGTCTTCCGAGGGTGGTTAGTACAGCCGCGGATGTTCAGGCGCTGTTCGATGCGGTTCCCTCTTTTAGCAATGGTTTGTGTTTTTGCACCGGCTCTTTTGGTGTGCGGTCTGACAATGATTTGCCAGCCATGGTAAAGCAGTTTGGCGATCGAATCAATTTCATGCATCTGCGCAGTACACGAAGAAATGAACATGGAGATTTTTATGAAGACAACCACCTGGAAGGCGATGTAGACATGTACCGGGTGATGAAAGCGGTGGCTGAAGTAATGGAAGAAAGAAAGACCAGTATCCCGATGCGTCCAGATCACGGTCACCAGATGTTGGATGATTTAAACAAGAAAACAAATCCCGGCTACTCGGCCATCGGTCGTTTAAGAGGATTGGCAGAGTTGCGCGGACTTGAATTAGGAATTGCCCGCAGCCGGCAAGAGAGGCTGAATGCCACCGGCAATACAAGCCAACCGGCCGGCAGCTATCAACTTCAACCGTGATTCCCTTGCTTATAAATCGGGTACTCCCGCTATCCTCGGCTGACGGTTGCTGGTAGCGGCTGGTTCTTGGAGCCACTCAACGAGAAAATGAACAACAAATGTTATTTGGCAATGAGCAATAAGCAGAGTGCTAGAGAGAGAACGGCTGCGGGGCAGGGCTTTCCTGCGTCGGCAGATCGGACTTGTGTACTTGACCACACGATGAAGGAAGAGAAGAGATGGATGAGACTTATTTGAACTTTATAAAACTTCCATTTCGAACTTGTTTTCGCTAGTGCTGGATTTCGCAATTGCCTAACCTACTATCAATGATTACAAAGCTTAACACCAATTATCTACAATCCTGTTACATGAAAAGAAATGCACTACTTACTCTACTGCTGTTCGCTTTCCTGCTTGGCAGTTCGCAAACGTCTTCCGGTTGGAAGCCATTGTTCAATGGTAAAGACCTCAGTGGTTGGAAGCAGTTGAATGGGAGGGCGAGATACAGGGTGGAGAACGGGGAGATTGTGGGCACGACGGTAATGGGGGAGCCCAATTCGTTT
>NZ_RBCI01000014.1 GCF_003628535.1 Flavisolibacter nicotianae | reverse complement strand
GACAAAATAGGGCTCAAACTGACTCTCGCTATTGGTCTTTGTAAAATTCCACTCGTCCTTCCTGCCAACAGGTATTATCACTTCGTTGGTAAGGGGCATCCCTAAACGGGACACCTGCACCCAATTACCGGTGTAGTTAACCGTGTTGTTACCGAATGTTTTGATCTGCTGCCGGCTGGCACTGGCCCACACGCCAATGACAAAATCCGGATCCAAAAGGTTCGCGGCCTGCGATACGGATTTGCCGTCTTTCTGCAAACGGCTGATGGGGATTTTCAAGGCAATGGTATGGACGTTAAAACGGGCCAGTCCGTCTTTTGGCGGGTTTACGGGATTTCCCTGGGGCCGGATGCTTCCTACATCAAAGGCGGCTGCCAGGTCAACGAAAAAGGGATCATCAACAGGGCCGCAGAAAAGTTTTTCGCCGCTGGAAGCAGAGACGATTGCATTCATCATTAAGGTATTGTAATCCCTATTCAGTCCAACAGCGCCTTCAACCGAGCGGGGTCCGATGTTGGGAGGCGGTACCATACCATTGGCCACGATGGTGCTGAACGTTGTGCCGCCGTTTGTGCTGCGTTCCAGGGTGTAGGTTGTTTTCCAGTTTTCCTTGCCGAGACGAATTCGGAAAAACGTTGAGGGGTCTTCGTTTACGGTCGTAAACGTGAAGCGGTACGTGATGTCGTCCAGGGTTGGATTGGCTGCTTTGTTCTTGATGTGGATTTCATAGCGCACCTCGTTGCCAAAGGTGTACCAGTTGGGTCCCCCTTCCGGTGACTCGAACGGGATGTAATTGGCAATGATGGTCACGGTGTTCGGGTCGTCAGGGCTTCGAAACGCGTAGACATCGGTGTTGTCGGCCAGGGGATCATTGGAAATGAGCGGGGCCTCGCGGTGCGAGGAAGCAAAGCCTGGCAAGGAAAGTAGCACGAAGCTCAGGACCAGGCAGCGCTTCCACCCACAAAAGAGTAAAACATTCTTTTGCATACACTTGTTGATTTACGGGTAAAAAATGTGTCATCAGGGCCGGTCTCGATGATTCACCCAGGAGTTAGATACCAGTTGGCGGTTTTGGAAGGAGTTGGATAAGAATAAACGAGAGAAAAGAGGGTTTGGATTGGGAGGTGCGGAATTTTTTTTGCTTTGCGGAAGAATTGCGGACAATAGCAAGTTACATTTTTTTTGTTGTACCATTTGTTGCTTCGCACGGAGTGCTGATTTGGAAGCTACCGACGTGGCTCCTGAGTGAATTGAACCTTTTCAGATAAGCAGTTGGCCAATCAAAATACGCTTGCAGATTTAAATCACGTGGCACGAGGGTGGAGGACCTACGCTTCGTCGCGTTTCGGCTCGTTTTGAGAACTCTTTCAAACATAAACAGCTATCGTTTTCAAGAATTCTTTTGTTTCAGTAATCATCCCAAAATGACACCTACGACAGATCGTAGTAAGCAAATTGGCTGCACCAATATTTCGAGAGAAAGAACTTGCGTACTGCGGTACAGTCATTCTTCTGTGTAGATTTAGGGAAAGTACTTCACGAAAAAGCCTTGTCGACCAATGGGCAAGTAGTCCATATCGTAGTCTGGTTTCACTTTCCCTGTATATTTCACAATGGGACCTTTCAGGAGCCCGTATAGAAGCGTAAATGTAGAAGGAAGGTGCGTGGAGTGCTTTTGCTTAAATCTTCTTTTATGCAAAAGCGTTCAACAAAAAACAAAGTTCCCAATGGTCTTCCACTTGTGCATGCCAATGCGGCTGGTATTGACATTGGTGATACATTCCATGCCGTGGCTGTTCCAGAAGGGCGGGATGAACAACGTGTGCGCACCTTTGGTTCGATGACCTGTGATCTACTTGCTATCGCAGGGTGGCTAAAGCAATGCAACATTGACACTGTCGCCATGGAGAGCACTGGTGTTTACTGGAAGCCACTTTTTGGTGTACTCATCAAAGAAGGCTTTGAGGTATACTTGGTCAATTCACGACACGTTCGCAATGTCAGTGGCCGAAAAAATGATGAAGATGACGCGATGTGGATACAACGACTTCATAGTTGTGCGCTTCTGAAAAGCTCTTTTTTGCCCAGTGATGAGCAGGAATCCCTCCGCGCGATGGTCCGGTTCCGCAGAACGCTCACGCAGGACCAGAGCCGTTTTGTGCTCCGCATGCAAAAAGCTATGGAGCTCATGAACGTCAAATTGCACACGGTCATTAACGACATCACCGGGCAAAGTGGGTTGGCTGTTATAAGCGCCGTTCTTGCCGGGGAACGAAACCCGGAAAAGCTACAGACGTTTGTCGGAAAGACGGTGAAGGCGGACAGAGAAACGATCATCAAATCACTTCAGGGTACTTGGAGAAGCGAGCAATTGTTTTTGCTGAAGGAATGCTATCAGTGCTACTGCTACTACAAGGAACGTATCACTATCTGTGATCAGGAAATTGAACGTCAGTTGCAGACTTACCAAAAAGCAGAACCCCTGCAGGTTGGCCCAAAAGAAAATTTAGCTCCTGCGCTCAGCAACGCAAAAAAACGGGCACACAAGAATACGCCCCAGTTTGACACACGTGCTTTTCTCCAAGCCATTCACGGTGTTGATGTCACAGCCATTTACGGCATGGGCGAAGGCACTGCGCTTGAAATCCTCTTCGAAACCGGTGCAAACCTAAGCAAGTGGCCCACGGCCAAACATTTTATCTCGTGGCTGAACCTGTGTCCAAACAACAAAATCACGGGCGGTAAGCTAATCAGCAGCATGCTTTTAAAGAAAACACCCAATGTGGCTTCGCAGGCCTTCCGCCATGCCGCCAACGCTGTATAACGCAGCGATAACTGGTTAGGTGATTACTTCCGTAGAATGAAAGGCAAAGGCGGCAACCGTTATGCAATAGTGGCCACCGCCAACAAGATCGCTACCATCTACTACAAAATGGTCCGCTACAAACAAGAATTTAATCCGGTCGACCTGCAAGAATATCAGACAAAATATAAACAAGCAAAGATTGCATTATTGGAAAGGAAGCTCTTTGAACTCAAACAGCAAGTGGCTTGAGTACTATAGAAGGTCTAAGCTCTCGATTTTGCCATTGGTGTAGAATTGGATAGGAGAGGAAAACTCGATGGTGTATTCAATCTCTTAGCGTCCGAATCTTAAGCTATGCCTCGTGTTTTTTAGGGAAAAATCTCTTTTTTTAATTAAATTGCTTTTCAAACTAACTACTATCTATAAACTGACTGTTCCTATGCAAAAAGTGTGTGCTTTTCTTCTCTTTCTCATAGTGTTTGCACCTGCTGCATTTTCTCAAAACTTGACGTGGAAGACCTTTGCCTCGGGTTCAGGGATATTCTTTACCATTCGAAGCGATGGTACGCTTTGGGCCTCTGGTGGAGACTACTTGGGTGATGGTTCAGTTGGCTCCAGGCCGACTCCAATACAGGTTGGTACCGATACCGGTTGGGCAAGTGTAGCCTGTGGTACATTTCATACTGTTGCATTGAAAAAGGATAGCACACTTTGGGCTTGGGGCGATAATGCCTACGGTTCACTTGGAGATGGTACCAACACACCGAGAACCTCACCGGTGCAAATTGGGGCTAGCAAATGGCGGAGTGTAGTTGCTCTATTAAACACTACGATTGCCATTCGCAAGGATAGAACCCTTTGGGGCTGGGGCATCGGTAATGTAGGTAACGGCCCTTATGATCCACATTTTTCGCCAGTTCAAATTGGGGCGGAATCTAACTGGGTGAGTCTCGCTGCTGGCGCTTATCATATCTTGGCTATAAAAAGCGACGGTACCCTTTGGGGCTGGGGATACAACGGATATGGTGAAGCTGGGCCTGACGGAACAAGCCCTGCCCAGATTGGCACAGACAAAGATTGGGTTGATATCTATGGCGGTGATTATGTCAGCCTTGGTCTAAAGATCAATGGCACGCTTTGGGCATGGGGATACAACGGATATGGACAACTTGGCGATGGAACAACGGTAAACAAGTCATCGCCAGTACAAGTTGGTACGAGTAACCAATGGCGGATGATAGGTGGTGGCGATGGGTTCAGTATGGGTGTACAAAGTGATGGTACCCTTTGGGCATGGGGCCAAAATAACAAAGGTCAATTGGGTGATGGTACAACCACTCAGCATAACGAACCGGTTCAAATTGGCGGACATGACAATCCACAGCAGATAAGTAGAGGAGGGTTTAACTTTTATGGTGCGCTACTTTCTGCAGATGGGAAAACTTTCTGTTTTACGGGTGAGAACTACGGACAGTTTGGCAATGGGGTTGAGAGAAGTACAGCCTACTCCTACGAGTGCCAGAACAATTATTGCTTGAACTATACACTTCCTGTGGCAAGCTTCGTTCAAGTCATTCCTGTTGGTGGAGTGGGAAATAGGGTGGATTTTCAGGGTAGTTGTAACCTTGTCTCTTCCATCACACCAAGTGGTGCTAATCCTGTAGCAGGAAACATCGCCGATAGTGTTTGGATAGAGCCAAGTGTTCCCACTACAGCCAGCGGACAGCCATACGTACAACGGCATTATGGCATCACACCTTCACAAAATGGCACTACCGCTACAGCCACCATCACCCTTTATTACAGCCAAGCCGATTTCACGGCCTACAACACTGTTCCCAACCACGGACCTGACCTCCCCATTGATGCAGCAGACATAACAAACAACAAAGCCAATGTGCGCATCTACAAACGCAGCGGCACGAGCAACAACGGCACAGGACTGTTTGATACTTACAGTGAAACCACCGCCGGCATTGTTCCCACGAGTGTAGAGTGGAATAACAGCGTGAACGCTTGGGCAGTTACTTTTGATGTGGCTGGTTTCAGCGGTTTCTTTCTTGCATCGGCTTCATTTTCACCGCTTCCTCTTACGCTTGTTGATTTTTCCGCCCATTTGCAAGCGGCTGATGGGGTGCTGAACTGGAGAACGGCCAATGAGCAAGGCGTGGCTACTTTTGAGGTGGAAAGAAGCATGGATGGGAGAAACTTTGCCAAAACGAACAGCTTGGCGGCTACTAATGCAAGTGCTGGCAATATTTACACCTTCACCGACAAAAACATTGTGGCGCTGGGTGCGCCTGTCGTATACTATCGCCTGAAGATGGTGGACAACGACGGAACCTTCCGCTATTCACGTATCCTTCCGGTGAACATCTCCCGGAGAAAAGCCTTAGTGATGCTTTACCCCAACCCGGCACGGGAAACCACTAGTCTGCAAGTGGCCAGTGCAAAGAAAGAAATGCTCCGCTACAGTATAGTGGATGCAACCGGCAGAACTCTTGCCAGCGGGAGCATAAATGTGGTAGAGGGTAGCAATGTGTTCACCATTGAAACGAGTAGCCTTTCGGCAGGAACCTACACGTTGATGGTAAAAGGAAGTGAAACGCTAACGCAGGTGAAGTTCGTTAAGAAATAATACGACCAGACTACTCTTTTAGGTAGCTCCTTTTTCGCAGGGGGTATTTTGTTCCTACAGTATTTAAGTGTCGAAATATCTCATGTTCGCTTCTTTAAAAGGCAGGTTGAAACCGCTCCCCGTCGCGTAAGACCACTTGCCTACTACCTCCGGTACACTATTTTTAATTATTTTATAGTGTTTTCTGAAATCAATTGCATCGTTTTTGGTTCTATTACATTCGGGGATGTTTTCAGTTCAAACCGCTTCTTTGCACCGACCAATGCCGATAGCCGCTTCCGGTATAAACTGCCGCAGCACATACAATTCTTTTAACTGCTGCCGCAGTTGGTTTGATAATGGCTTATCCTTGGTTGTTTCCATTGATTGCTTTTTTTCTGTAGGTTTTCCAATGTTTTGTTAAGCCGGCGTTTTCCATATGTCGAAAATAATTTTTTAGAAAGTAGGAAAGGATATTACATTTAGAAGATAAATTTCGATTTGTATTATAAAATTGAAATTGCCGCTTTGCGGAAAACGATTTCCCCAAAATGGAACCTGTTTGCTTGTGAGCTGCCGATCAATCATCATGGCACGAACCTGTATGGTTGGATCATGTAGCAGGGTGTATCCGCATGGTCCTGGAACTGCATTTCGAACGGATTGCTTTTATCGCTTTGACCCTTGCGTAGAAATGTATCTGGTTGCCGGGCATCATGAAAAGAGGCAGATGACAAGCCTGGCTTTAAGCAGCTGCTGGCTGGTCCGGGTTGTTAGCGTATGACTGCGGCAACGGCTCCCAAATAGGACCGACGCAGGCAGGGTTCACGCATTGACGTTGGGAAGTATCTGTCGGAATCATTTAAAGAAACAATGCAGCAAAAGTCTCCATTCTTTGCTGTTATTTTTTGAAACTGTAATCTTATGGAAATGATCGACCAGGATTTGTTGACTGCTTTAAAAAAAGGCGATGAATTGGCCTTCGAACAGGTGTTTAAACAGTATTTCAAACCGTTGCGGTTGCAGGCTTATCTTATTTTAAAAAACGGTGAGGAGGCAGAAGACCAGGTGCAGCAGCTTTTTTTGGATCTTTGGAATAAACAACTTTACCGCAGCGTTCACCAGTCGCTGAAATCCTATCTTCATGCGTCCATCCGTAACCGGTGCCTGAATTATTTAGCCAAGTCAAGTGTGGAAAATAAAAAGCGGCTTGAATACGCCGCGCATACGACGGCTGGCCTCTGGGAAGAGGTGCAGGATCGGCCGGCAGAAGGAGGTTTCCTGGCGATGCTGCACGAATTGCCCGCTCAGCGTTTCAACGCCTTTCGGCTGGTGCATCTGGAAAACAAGCAATACACCGAAGCCGCAGCGGAAATGGGCATCAGTGTGAATTCACTGAAAAGTCATTTAAAGCTGGCGGTCAAATTTTTGCGTGTGCGGGTAAAAATGAATGCGGTTCACCCCTTTGATAAATAATGTTGTCTACAGAGTAGGAATGGAATATACAAGTGAGCAGATACAAGTTATGTTGCTGGAGAAGATCACCAACACCATTGATCCGGCGGACAACCAGGTATTGGAGCAATTGCTGGCCCATGACCCGGATGTGCGTCAGCAATGGCTGGACCTGAATGAACTGGTGCAGCAGGCAGCAGAAACAGGTTTTTCTATAACGAAAAATGAAGAGCAAAACTGGCAGGAAATCAAACCCCTTTTACAGAAACGCAGCACACCGCGCCTCGCGATCCTGAAAGCGCTCAGCGCCGCAGCCGTCGCGGCAGCTGTTTTTACCGGGATCTATTTATTCAACGGACAGCGAGAGCCTGTGAAGGAGGCACGAAGTGTACCCGGGGTGACACTTGCCCTGGAAAACGGCACAATTATTCCCATTCAGCGCGGGGTTTCAAAAAAAGTTGCATTCGACGGCACCACCATGCAAATCGATGAGCGGGGTTTGACGGATCAGTCGTCTCCCTCCGGGAGCGTACGCTGGCGAACCGTATCCGTGCCTCCTGTGTTGGCGTACAAGGTCTGGCTGGCCGATGGCTCGGAAGTCTGGCTGAATGCCGCAACGAAACTGCGTTTTCCTTGCGGTCTTCCCGGTCCTACACGCGAAGTCTATGTGGAAGGGGAGGCCTATTTTAAAGTCGCGAAAAACAGGCTTCGGCCTTTTGTTGTGCATACGCCGCAAACAGACGTGTGGGTCACCGGAACGCAGTTCAATGTGAATACCTATCATCCTGATAACATCCAAACCGCACTGGTAGAGGGTTCCGTTACAACCAAGGGAGCCGGAAACAGGCAGGTACACTTAAGACCCGGTTACAAGGCAACCTACACTGTGCAAAAAGGATTTCAGACTGAAACCTTTGATGAGTCCGATGTGCTATCCTGGATGAAAGGCGTTTATTATTTTCACAATACCCCCTTGCAGGAACTGTCGGGTGTTTTGACGCGGTGGTATGGCGTCAACGTTCATTTTGAAAATAGGGCCCTGCAAACGAAAACATTCAGCGGGGCGTTGACGAAAACCCAATCCTTGCAACTGTTCCTGGAAAACCTCCGGTTGTCCGCAGACGTGTATTCTTCCATAAAAGACAGCGTTCTTTATCTGCGCTAACGCGTGCCGTTCTGATACCTGCCCGCTGTTGCTGCCGCCGACGGCCGCAGGACAGTGGGCATGCCGGCTTCGGCTATCGGGCGCCAGCATGCGTTTTCTGTTCGCGATAAAGGAGGGATAAAAAATAGAAGATAAAAAAGCGCTTACCTGTTCACCCGAATTGCTGTTTTCCTGTCTTAGGGAAGACGATTCTTCTTTAACTCCAAAATCTGAAACGAATGCTTTGCTTAAAAGAAAAGGTGACCGGGCCTTTTTCCCGCTGGTTCCTGCTTGTTCTTTTCCTCCTGGGAGGTATTGCTGCCAATGCGCAAAACAACCCGCAAGACCCATGGGTGACCATCGGCAAGGAACACATGTCGCTGGCTGATTTGTTCAAATCCATAAAAAAACAAACGGGTTTTACCCTGTTCTACAGTAACAGTGTCCTGGACGATTCCGAAAAAATGAAATTGAGTTCCGGCAAAGTGCGTTTGGACGATTTGCTGACCGAAGTGTTGTATCCGAAAAACATCGCATGGGTTTACAAAGACCAGGTGATTATTCTGCGGAAGAGAACGGCGGTTTTGCCTGCACGGTCTTCAGGCATTATGAATGCGGCACTCATTCAGCAGGGAAGCACAACTGCAATCGAGGCCGCACAGGTCATTACCGGAAAAGTCGTGAACGGTGAAGGAAACCCTGTCGCGGGCGCCTCTGTGCAGGTGAAAGGCGCAAAGGGGGGAACAGCGACGAAAGCAGACGGCACATTTGAACTTCAGATTGAAAACGGTGCCGGTGTTTTGGTGGTGTCTTTTGTAGGCTACGAACAGCAGGAAATCGCTATCGGCGATAAAACAAGCGTGCACGTTGTACTGAAACAAGCAGCCGGGCAGTTGAGCGATGTGGTGGTGATCGGGTATGGAACCCGCAAAAAGTCGGATCTGACGGGTGCAGTGGCCTCAGTTTCAGCCAACAATTTAAAGGAGCGTGCCGCTGTGAACTTTGGAGAAGCCATTGCGGGACAGTTGGCGGGTGTGCAGGTGCAGCAAATCAATGGCGCCCCTGGCGGGGAAGGACTTTCCATCAGGGTAAGGGGGACCGGTTCGATCACACAATCCAATTCTCCCCTGTATGTGGTGGATGGCTACCCTATGGAAGACGGGGCTTTCCGCCTGGTCAACCCGAATGATATTGAAAGCATCCAGATTCTCAAAGACGCTTCCTCTACTGCGATTTATGGCTCCCGCGGTGCGAATGGCGTTGTGATCATCACGACCAAAAAAGGAAAGTCCGGTACGCCGACCGTTAGTCTCAATGTCTATACGGGTGTGCAGCAACGATCCAAAAAGATTGCTGTCATGAACCGGGACCAGTATGTACAATGGTTCATGGATGGACGCAACCAGGCCTGGCTTGATCAGCCCATTATCAATGCCGATCCCGATAAATCGCCGCATACCGTTAATGACCCGAATGGCCGGAGGAAACTGTACCCCAGTGCCAATTCGCTGTACATGATTCCCGATGGCCAGAACGGTTATAAATACAATTTTTTTGATCCCGCTTCGGTTGCGCAAATGCCCGATAACGATTGGCAGGATCAGTTGTTCCGCACGGCACCCATGAAGGAATACGAGGCTTCCGTCACAGGCGGTAGCGACAAAACAAGGTATGCGTTTTCGGGGAGTTATGTCAAACAGGAAGGTATCTCGCTGAATACCGATTACCAGCGGTTTAACTTTCGGAACAACATCGAATCGCAATTGGCCAAACGTCTGAAGGTCGGTTTGAATTTGAATGCCTACAGCACCAAAGGCCGCGAGCAGGCCAATGGAAAGGATGCGCCCATCCTGTATTCGCTCACGCTTCCGCCCGTTTATGATTTATACAACGCTGACGGCACCTATGGATCCATGGTGCGCAATCCCGAGATTTTGGCCGGTGATGTGGCCAATCCGATCGGCATCGCAGAACAAATCGAGCGTTACCGCCGACGGTATGGCTGGTTGGGGACATTGTATGGTGAACTTGATGTGACGGACAACCTGAAATACCGCATCAACATCAACGGGGGCATCCAGAACAATAACTACGAAAACTACGAGCCTTCTTATGTCGATCTTGATGGTTCAAAAGGGCCCAGACCGGCCAAAGCCACCAATGAACTGGCTACCGATTACGACTGGGTGCTGGAGCAGACACTTTCGTACACTCAAAAGTTTGCGCAAAAGCACGATGTGGCGCTCCTGGGGGGCTTTAGCAGCCAACAGCACAACAATGATTTTATGTATGGCGAGGCCAGAGGCTTTCCCAATGACAACATCCACACGCTGAACGCGGGTACCATGTACCAGCTTTCCAGCACGAAGTCGGCTTACTCGATGATCTCTTATTTTGCCCGTGCCAACTATACGTTCGACAGCCGTTACCTTTTGACAGCAACGGTACGCACGGACGGGTCGTCCCGCTTTGGCCAAAACAAAAAATGGGGTGTGTTTCCTTCGGTTTCTGCCGCATGGCGGGTGAGCCAGGAAAACTTTATGGCAGGCTTGTCGCACACCATCAACGATTTAAAAATCAGGGCTAGTTACGGGGTTGCCGGGAATAACCGCATAGGTAATTATTCGGCCATCGGACTACTGGGCACCGGTTTTTATCCGACAGGCGATGCCTTGCAAAACATCGTGAGTCCAAGCACCATTCCAAATGCCGATCTGGGATGGGAAAAGGTGTTGCAAACGAACGTGGGGTTTGATTTGGGCCTGTTCAACAACCGCATACGGCTGGAAGGCGATTTTTACAACAGCAAATCCATTGATCTGTTGCTGAATGTACCCGTCCCGACGGTGACCGGGTATTCCAGTCAAATCCAAAACATCGGGAAAGTCCAGAACAAAGGGATGGAGTTTTTGCTGACAACGAAAAACCTGACCGGAAGGCTGAAGTGGTCCAGTGATTTCAACATTTCTTTCAATAGAAATAAAGTATTGGAAGTGGGTCCGGGAGGTCAGCCAATTTTTGCCAGTGCGCCCAATGCAAACAATGCGTTTATCACGAAACCGGGTTTCCCCATTGCCAGCTTTTACGGTTATGTGTTCCAGGGTGTGTTTATGAACCAGGATGAACTGAACAAGTACCCGCATTTGCCAGCGGATAAAGTCGGCGATGGCCGGTACCTGGATGTTAACGGCGACGGAAAGCTCGACCAGACCGACAAGGCTATCCTCGGCAATAATCAGCCGAAATTTGTGGGTGGCTTTGGCAACAATTTCTCGTACCGGAACTTCACCCTTTCCGCCCAGCTGTCGTATTCGTACGGAGCACACTTGTTCAGCTTTTTCAAACGGATGGTTGACATTTATCACGGTGACCGCAACTCGATGATCGAGCAGGTAGACCGGTGGCGTTCTCCCGACCAGCCGGGCGACGGCATGCACTTCCGGGCCACGCGAAATCCAACAGGCTGGCAGCGGGATCCCTCTTCGGCCTGGATCACGGATGGCTCCTATGTTCGTTTGAGAAATATTACACTGGCCTACGATTTCAATCAGATTAAATTAAAGACCGTCAACATCAGCAGCTTGCGGTTGTACGCTACGGGCCAAAATTTGACGACCTGGACAAAGTATCCCGGTTACGATCCGGAAAACAGCAGTGAAGGCGATGGCCTTTCCAGGGGTGGCGATTACCTGGGCTACCCTGCTGCCCGTGCGTTTATTGTTGGTCTGAACCTTACATTCTAAATCTTCTTAATCGTTTACGATGAAAAATATTGCGATTGCAGCCTTGTTACTTTTCCTGCTTGGTTCCTGTAAAAAGGAGTTCATAGATCTAAACCCTCCTTCCAACCTGAATTCTGCAGGCTTTTACAAAACAGAAAGCGATATGAACCAGGCCGTGCTCTCGGCCTATGGCAACCTTCGCTCTGTTTACAACAATCCATTTATCCGGCTTGGCGAGATCCGCTCCGACAACACGACGTATTCCTGGCTAGCTGGTAACCCGGCTGATGACAACGGTATCGATGTTTTTGCATCGCCGCTTTTGCCTGAAAATGGCTACCCCACAAGTGCCTGGAACAATTGCTACAACGTGATTTTGCGTTGCAACATTGTCATCGGCCGTATCGAAGGGGTGAGCTTTAAAAATGAACAGTTGAAAAAACAGTATATCGGTGAAGCCAAATTTTTACGGGCATTGATGTATTTCTGGCTCAACCGCGTTTTTGGAGGCTATTCCAAGACCGGTGCCTTACTGGGCGTCTTGAAAGTGGACAAGGAGGTCTCTCCGGCTGAGTCGTATGAAATTGCCCGTTCCTCCCTGCAGGAGAACTATGATTTTATCGTGAGTGATCTAAAGTATGCCGAAGAAAACCTGCCGGCAGCCTATGGCGCGACCGATAAGGGAAGGGTGACCAAATGGGGCGCCAAGGGATTGCTCACCAAAGTGTACATGACCATGGCCGGATACCCGCTGAACAAAGGGGTTGAGTATTACAATCTCGCCATCCAGAAGGCGGAAGAAGTGATCAATACCTCCGGTGCTGCCCTGGTTCCCAGTTACAGGGACCTCTTTGATGTCAACAAGAAAAACAGTGTTGAATCGCTGTTTGAAGTGCAGTACAAAAAAGGCAGCCCCAACGGCGTGACGGGAAGTCCCTGGAACAATGATTTTGCCCCCCGCTTTTCCGACAAGGAAGTGGTGTTGGTTGGTGATAAAGGCGGCGTGAATGCGCCAACCGGTGATATGTCGGGTGCCTACGAAACAGGTGATCCCCGGAAATATGTCTCGATGCGCGATTTTTGGATCAACGCCAAAAACGGCGCTGTTCAAAACGAGCGCTATGTCACCAAGTATTACGATGTGGCCACCAGCGGTAGTGACAACGGGAACAACTGGATTGAACTGCGGCTGGCCGACATTTATCTTTTAGAGGCCGAAGCCCTGGTTCGCACCGGTGGCAGTAAAGCCACCGCATTGCTGTATGTCAACAAGATCCGGCAACGGGCCCGGAATACGCAGGGCGACCCAAATATCCCGAGGCCTGCCAATCTGTTGAAAGATTATACAGTTGCCGATTTCGCCAATGATGATGAGTTGTTGCTGGCCATAGAAAAAGAGCGCAGGGTGGAACTGGCGTTTGAAAACCATCGCTGGTTTGACCTGGTGCGGACAGGAAGAGCCAAAAATGCCATGATGGCGGAACAGGCGGCCGATGGTTATCCTGCATTTACCTGGAGCGATGATATGTTGAGTTATCCCATCCCCATGACCGTGATGCAATCCAATCCTGGTAAGATTATTCAAAACAAAGGGTATGTACAATTATAATTTTTAAACAAGACGCGATAGGTATGAAAAAAAAGAATTTTCTATTGGTACTCGGTATTTTATGTGGTCTCGTTTCTGTCCAGGCGCAACTGCCCACACTGAGCAAAAAAGAAGTGAAGAAAGGATGGGTGTTATTGTTTGACGGGAAAACGTTTGACGGGTGGAAGAAATCGAACGGGCAGCCTTTTACCGGCAAAGGCTGGAAGATCGAAAACGGCGTGCTCAGTGTTGATCCCACCGATGGCCGGGGCGGCGACATTGTTACGACAAAAGAATTCGCTGACTTTGAACTGTCACTTGATTTCATGTTGGAAAAGGGAACCAACAGTGGGGTCAAGTATTCGTTGTTTAAGAATACGTCGCTGGGTTGCGAATACCAGATCATTGACGATGCCAATCATCCCGATGCAAAACTGGGCAAAAACGGCAACCGCTCGCTGGCAGCCCTGTACGATGTGTTGCCGGTAACTGGCAAGAAAGACGTCAAACCATTGGGTGAGTGGAACAACATTCGAATCCTTTCAAAAGGAAAGCATGTAGAGCATTGGCTGAATGGAAAAAAAGTGCTGGAATATGAACGCGGCAGTGAACAGTTGAAAAACGCAGTGGCGGAAAGTAAATTCAATAAGAACAGCGGTTGGGGTGAAACCGTTCCATCGCCCATACTTTTGCAGGAGCACGAGGATGTGATCCATTTTCGAAATATCAAAATCAGAAGTTTATAATCGAACGATTTAAAGTTTTTATACAATGGACAAAACAAGAAGAGATTTTATCCGGAATACAGGGACATTGGTTGCACTGGGCGGTCTGGGATTTCACGCAAAAAGTTATGCCCGCATCATTGGCGCAAACGACCGTATCAATGTCGGCATCATGGGCACCAACGGCCGTGGAGCCGGAATGGCTGCCAACTTTGCCCGGCAAAAAAATACCGAGGTTATTTACATCTGCGATGTAGAGGAAAAAGCCCTGGCCAAAGGCATCAATGCCGTGAAGAAGGCGGTAGACAAAGAGCCAAAAGCCGTGAAGGATTTCCGCACCATTCTAAGTGATAAAAATTTGGATGCCATGTACCTGGCACCACCTGACCACTGGCACGCACCGGCAACGATCATCTGTTGCACCGCAGGCAAGCATGTGTATGTCGAAAAGCCTTTGTGTCACAATCCGCGTGAAGGGGAACTGGCCGTGATGGCGGCAAGAAAGTACAAGCGTATCGTTCAGATGGGAAGCCAGCGCCGCTCGTGGGCTATATTAACGCAAGGGATACAGGAGTTGCACAATGGCGTGATCGGGAAAGTGTACATGGCAAAAACCTGGTACACCAACAACCGTGGTTCCATTGGGATTGGCAAAGAAGCTCCGGTGCCCTCCAACCTTGATTACGAGCTGTGGCAGGGACCTGCCCCGCGAAAGCCCTACAAGGACAACCTGGTGCATTACAACTGGCACTGGTTCTGGCACTGGGGCACGGGTGAAGCGCTCAACAACGGTACGCATGAAATCGATGTTGCCCGCTGGGGATTGGGAATCGATTACCCGGAAAAAGTAAGCTCTGTGGGTGGCCGTTACCGGTTTCAGGACGATTGGCAAACACCCGATACGCAGATCATCACCTTTGAATCTGCGGGTGCTTCTGTCATCTGGGAAGGACGCAGTTGCAATGGTGCCCTGGTGGAAGGAGAGGACCGGGGAGTGATCTTCTATGGCGAAAACGGATCGATGGCCACGGGAGGCAACAGCTACGTGGTTCGCGATCTAAAGAACAAGATCGTCAAAGAAATTAAATCCGATGAGAAAATCGATGGCCGTGATCCCTCCAGCCCGAGTGCCAATTTGGATGGCGTGCACATTGACAATTTTTTGAAATGCATCCGTGAAGGCGGCACTCCAAATGCCGACGTGGAAACCGGTCGGAAAAGTACCCTGTGGGTGCAGTTAGGCAATATTTCCCAGCGTGTAGGACAGACCTTGCACATTGATCAGAAGAACGGACATATTGTCGGAAACCAGCAGGCCATGGCCCTGTGGGGTCGTCAGTACCAGCCGGGTTGGGAACCGAAAGTTTAAGGACGTGTCTTTAGAAAAAACAATTGAATTTAAAGAAAGGAGTGATGCAGATGATTCGCTATGGAGCAATCCTGTTTTTTTCTCAATTATTGCTGGTTCAAAAGGGGCGTTGCCAATCCATGGACATGGCAAAGGGAAGCGGTAAAGAACGTGCAGCCACGGTCCGGTTGATCACGTTGGACCCGGGCCATTTTCACGCGGCATTGGTTCAAAAATCAATGTATCCCGTGATTGATCCCGTGGTGCATGTTTATGCACCCGGCGGTCCGGAACTGCAGGCGCATTTAAACCTGGTAAAGCAATACAACGGGAGGGCTGAAAATCCGACACACTGGACAGAGCAGGTGTATGAAGGCCGTGATTACCTGAACAAAATGATTGCTGAGAAAAAGGGCAATGTGGTGGTGATGGCAGGCAACAACCGCCTGAAAACGGAATACATCAAACAAGCGGTTGATGCCGGGTTAAACGTACTGGGTGACAAGCCCATGGCAATTAACATGGAAGGTTTCCGCTTGTTGGAAAAAGCCTTTGCCGCGGCTGCGAGAAACAACGTGCTGTTGTACGATATCATGACGGAACGTTTGGAGATTACCAATATCCTGCAAAAGGAGTTGGCACAACTTCCCGAAGTGTTTGGCCGGCTGAAGAAGGGAAGTGTAGAAGACCCGGCCGTGCAGATGGAAAGCGTTCACTTTTTTTATAAATACGTTTCAGGGCAGGCACTCACACGTCCGGATTGGTTTTTCGATCCGGCACAACAGGGCGACGCCCTTGCCGATGTTGGTACGCACCTGATTGATCTGGTACAGTGGGAGTGTTTTCCGCAGGCGGCTATCGATTATAAAAAAGACATTTCCATTCTTTCGGCAAGGTCCTGGCCGACTCCGTTGACGCTCTCCCAGTTTAAAAACATCACAAAAAAAGATGCCTTTCCGAGCTTTCTAAAGCAATACGTGAAAAGTGATACCCTGCTGCAGACTCATGCCAATGGGGAAGTGAATTATATCCTCAAAGGAACATTCGCCAGGGTCACGGCACGATGGGAGTACAAAGCGCCGGATGGCAGCGGCGATACACACCACTCGCTTTTAAAAGGAACAAAAGCGGCCCTGGAAATACGCCAGGGCGCCGAGGAAAATTACCAGCCAACCCTTTATATCCTGCCGGTGGCGCGAACAAAGGGCTATGCTGAGGGCTTGCAAAGAGCCATCAGCAAACTGGCGAAGACCTATCCGGGCATTGCTGTAGAAGAAGCTCAAGGGGGGTGGAAAGTCAACATCCCACAAACGTACAAAGTAGGGCATGAAGCCCATTTTGCGCAGGTCATGGAACGCTACCTTCAATACCTGAAGCAAAAAAAGTTGCCTTCGTGGGAGGTGCCGGGCATGCTGGCAAAATATTATACGGCAACAAAAGCACTCCAGGTAGCACAGGCAGGAAATGGACTGCATGCACAATAAGTGTGAAAAGCATGAGCAGTTTTCCAGGCGAAAGAAGCAGTTGATTATCTCACAAAGCAAATTACGACCATGTCATCCAGAAGAAACTTTATTCAAAAAACCGCACTGAGTGTAGCCGGTTCTGTTGCTGTGCCTTTCATCAGCACAGCCTCTTTTCCTAAAAGCAACGATTCGAAGAAAGAGGCCCGTTTACCCGTGGGCATTGCCGGCTATACCTTTGTCAAGTTTGAGTTGGACCAGGCCCTCGCGATGATGAAGCGGTTAAATCTGACTCACCTTTCTTTAAAAGACAAGCATCTGCCATTAAACAGCAGTGATGAAAAGATCCAATCAGTCGTCAACCAGTGTAAGCAAAGCAACATTAACATCTATGCCGTTGGCGTGATCTACATGAAAACAAAACAAGCCGTGGACGAAGCGTTTGACTACGCCAGAAAAGTTGGTGTGGACATGATCGTTGGTGTGCCCACCTACGAGTTGCTGGATTACGCAGAACAAAAAGTAAAAGCACTGAATATCCGACTGGCCATTCACAACCACGGCCCGGAAGATGCTTTGTATCCCAGCCCGCAGAGCGTCTATGAGCGCATCAAAAACAGGGATGCCCGCATGGGACTTTGCATGGACGTAGGCCATGCGGTAAGAGCCGGGGCGGATGTGGGAAAAGCGATTCACGCCTATAAAGACCGGCTTTTTGATTTGCATATCAAGGATGTGACAGGAGCTTTTAAAGAAGCAAAAGCCATTGAGATAGGGCGCGGCGTCATTGATTTTGAAGCATTGGGAAAAGCGCTGTACAAAATCAATTATAAAGGCATTTGCAGCGTTGAGTATGAAAAAGACATGACCGATCCGTTGCCGGGCCTGGCGGAGTCTGTCGGGTATTTCAAGGGAAGCATCGCCTCGGTTAGCTAAGCGGCTGCGCAACTGGCGATCATTTACCTTGGGCATTGTCGTAAAGACGTTGCTTTTCCGTTGGGTCTTCAAAAGCATTCGCACTAAGGCTTGAATTCAAGCAATCAGATTCTTGTTGCTTGGTAAGAATTGCTTGCTAAGAAAATGCACGCTGTAGACCTTTGGCATGAGAAGCACGTGCTACTCAACCATCGGGTCTTCCGGCAAAAGACACCGCAGTTGAGTATATTTAGTGAAGCAGGATAAAAGATGAGAGGACTAGGACTTCCGGCTACAAACAGGGCGCATCAAGGAAGCGAAAACTAGCTTACCTGTATTTGTTAACTGATAAATGAATAGAGATTACAAATTGATAAGCCTTTCTTTTCTGCTTTTGCCATTGATGTATGGCTGCCATAGATCAATTGGGTATATTCAAACCACTGTCACTAACGAGAGTTCCATGGGCTTGCGTACAAATAGCAAAGGTGTTCCTATCCGCAAGGAAAAGCAACGCAAAGAGCTGTACCAGTTGTTGGGCAAGTTGCCTGATCTGGGCAGGCCCATTTCTGTGAAAGTGGTTTCACGGGAAGAGCGAGATGAATTCATTGTAGAAAAGCTGCTACTCGATATCAATGGTTTGGAACTGGTGCCTGCTTATTTTACAAAACCGAAAGAGGCCAAAGGGAAAGTGCCTGTCGTGTTATTCAATCATTCCCATTTCGGGCAGTATGAGGTAGGCAAGGAGGAGTTCATACGTGGCAGGAAAGAAATGCAAAGCCCACCTTATGCACTGGCGCTGGCAAGGGCCGGCTATGCCGGGTTATGCTTGGATGGCTGGGGGTTTGGGGAGAGGAGCGGTCGTACAGAAAACGAACTATTCAAAGAAATGCTGTGGAAAGGGCAAGTGATGTGGGGGATGATGGTATACGATAACCTGAGGGCGCTGGATTACCTGCAAACAAGGGAAGACGTGGACAGCAGGCGAATAGCCACGATGGGCATGTCCATGGGAAGTACTATGTCGTGGTGGCTGGCGGCGCTGGACGAACGGATCAAGGTGTGCGTTGACCTGTGCTGCTTAACTGACTTCCAGACATTGATAGAAGAAAAAGGACTTAACCTGCACGGTATTTATTATTATGTGCCGGATTTACTCAATCATTTTACGACGGCCCAAATAAACAGCCTTATTGCTCCCCGCCCACATCTTGGCCTGGCAGGTCGGTTTGACCCGCTAACCCCGCAGAAAGGATTAGAAAAAATTGATAAAGAGCTAAAAGCCGTTTATCAAAAGGAAGGTGCTCCCGAGGCATGGCAATTGCGCATGTATGATGTGGGCCATCTGGAAACACCGGAGATGCGGCAGGAGATTATGGCTTTTCTGAAAAAATGGTTGTAAACCGGTTTCTAAACAGTTAGCCGCCGATGTCTCCAGGAGTATGACAACTGACTGTGCAAGGGATGGATGTTGAATTGTCCGCTGTACCCCCTGGAACTTGAATTTTTGGGGTCAATTGCTTTATATCAGCTGTTTACGTATGCATGTATTCTGCAGGTGACAAACTGGTGAACTCCTCACTCTTTGGCTAAATTTGGCCTGTTTTGAGAACTGCAGTAAAAATATGCGGCTCTCTCTTATACAAAAATCTTTGAGGGTTAAAAACGAGCCAGAGCATAGACTACCTTCGATGGATCGTAGTTCCAAGTGCTCGATTCTGCCAATAGTGCTGAATAGGGTAGGAGGAGTACTCTGGATGATGTATTTAACCTCTTGCCTGGCTACTGCAGAAATACCTGTTCCGATATCTTTGACTTCGCCGGGCTCTGTATCGGACACCAGGCCTTCTTGCCTTGTTAGCGCTTAGGTCGCCCTGCCTTAATCGGTTGATGAAATATATCTAATTTAGACAACGTTGAACCCGACTTCAAGTTTAAAGGTTAGCGGAAATCAAAGGCAATTTGCTTGATACGGAGTTAGACTACATAAGGAAAATTTTTGTACAAAACAATCTGTAACTTCCTAATAAATTTTTACATGGCCACCTGTTTGAATTGTGGCAGCATCATCACTGAAAATTATTGTCCGAAGTGCGGACAAAAAAAAGAAGTACAAAGACTGACCTGGCAGTCGCTTATTCTAGAGGTTTTTCATTTTTTCAGCCATATCGATAAAGGATTTATTTTTACATCGTACAAACTGCTCATCCGGCCCGATAAAGTGATTGGAGAATACCTTGAGGGCAAAAGGAAAAAGTATTTCAAGCCTGCAAGCCTTTATCTTATATGGGTTGCCATGCATCTCTTGGTTTTTCAACTCATTCCTGAGTGGATGCATTATAAAAACCAGAGGACCGGGAATTTGTTATGGGTAAGGGGCGGAGAATACCAAGTCTTTATAGTAAACCATGCCAGTGCCTTTGGCTTGCTCCTGTTACCGATTCTTTCTTTTTTTTTGTGGCTAATTGTTTCCCGTCTAAAGCTGAATTACATCGAAAACTTTATAACCATACTCTATTCTTTAGCTGCTATTGAAATGCTTATATGTTTTCAGATTGTTTTTGTAGGCTTGTTGTTGAGAATAAACTTCCTGACAAATGCTTTTTTGATTCAAGTGCAAGTCGTAGCTTTTCTTTGGACATTTTATTGTTTCGTTCTTTTTTTCAGGAAGAAAAGAATAAAGATCCTTATTCCTCGTATTCTATTGGCCTTATTAATTGGAATCGTCGTTAATAATAAAGTAACAGAACTACTTGCTGAATTAATTCTAAAATTGAAACATTCATGAACGACCCCTGCAAGGGATTGACTGATTTTGAAACTACTTACGTGGATCCTGAGGGACTTGAATCATTTCGGGTGAGTTGTTATTTATCAGCTTATTACACTTGCAAATTTATAAAAGGTGACATGAGGGTGAACTACTCACGTTTTGCGTAGTTTTCGCTCGTATTAAGAACTTCTTCGAAGATAATAGCATTTTTGCTTCTCAATGATTTTGTTAGCGCGTTTTAAGTACTTATGACTTATCGTAAGTTGAAGCGCTCGATTCTGCCTATGGTTTTCGATAGGAGGAGAGGAATTCCCGGTACTCAACAACTTGCCAGGCTGCTTTATAAAAGTATCACAGACGATTGTCCAAGGCACGGGACACGGTGGATATGGAAATGTTCAATCGCTGTGCATTTTTTTTGCGATCGCTTTGGGAACACGCCAGAAATCTACATTTTCTGCCTGCAACAAATTTTGCGCAAACGTTTGCTCAGCCTGAGCAAACGTTTGCGCAAAAATCTTCGTTTAGACATCGTTTTTTACTTCTCGTAAAATAGAGCACTTTTAAAAAGTCAAACCTGTTAAGCGTTTGCCAGTTATGCGAATTGTAAACCAATGAGGGAAACAACTCTTTCAGCCATCCAACACTGTCCCTGCGGAACGATTGACGGTAAGCCAATCGTTCTGTTTACCATTCAAAACAAAAGGGGGGGAACACTAACCTTCAGTAATTACGGTGCGGCTGTACAGTCACTCAGCGTGAAAGATGTGCGACAAAAACAAACCGATGTTTTGTTGGGCTATTCTCGTTTGGATGATTATTGTAACGATGCATTTTACCTGGGCACCGTGGTTGGACGGTGCGCCAGCCGTATTGTGGGAGAGACGGTTCGCCTCGGCAGCGAAAGCGTTCGCCTGACCCAGAAAGCAGAGGGCTATCACCACCATGGCGGCAGGTTGGGTTTTAATAAAAAAGTATGGAGGGTTGTAGACGTCGGTGTGAACAGCATCAAGATGCAGTACACGAGTGCTGATGGTGAAGAAGGCTATCCCGGTGAACTGACGGTAACGGTTGACTATACGTTCGACGACGATAACAATTGGATTGTCGACTATTCGGCGGTTACCGACAAACCGACATTTATCAATCTCACC
Organism: Flavisolibacter nicotianae; assembly: GCF_003628535.1. GTDB lineage: Bacteria > Bacteroidota > Bacteroidia > Chitinophagales > Chitinophagaceae > Flavisolibacter > Flavisolibacter nicotianae. The sequence continues at coordinate 244,863 of NZ_RBCI01000014.1, read as the reverse complement.
CAGCATGCCTATTTCAACCTGAGCGGGCATGATGAAGGTTCAATCCTTGCGCACAAACTGCAGATCCATGCCGAACGTTACCTGCCTGTGAACGCCTTGCTTGTACCGACAGGCGTTCTTGCACCGGTGGAAAAGACACCGTTTGATTTCAGGACAGCGACACCGATTGGCCTTTCGATCGATGGCGATAACGAACAACTGCGCCTGGGCAGCGGCTATGATCATAGTTGGGTGTTGGAAGAGTCATATTCGGGTGAGCTGAAACAGGCGGCAACGGTTGTGGGGCCAAAAACAGGAATCACACTGAATGTATTTACAACGGAGCCGGCCGTTCATTTTTATTCCGGCAATTTCCTGGAGCCCGTAACGGGGAAGAATGGCGCGCAATACAGGGAGCGGTCGGGGTTTTGTTTGGAAACCCAACACTTCCCGGATTCGCCAAACCATCCGCATTTTCCCAGTATTGTCCTGCTGCCGGGAGAAGAATTCCGGAGTCGAACCATTTTTCAATTTTCTACGTGAAAAGCTTTAAACGAAATACACGGCGACGGTGCGATTCCCTGTTGGCTGTTGGAACCAAAAACAGCGACCTGTTTTTCGCCACAGCCAATGTTGAATAAACGCTTAACGAGGTTATCGGTCATCATCCATTTTTCACTTATCAATTACAATTACAAACATTCGAACAAAAACGACTTGCAATGAAAATTAGACTGTCTATGCTGACAATGCTTGCGTTTCTGCTGTATTGTTCTGGCCTCCATGCCCAGACGCTACAAATCAAGGGAAACGTACAAGATGAAAAAGGGCCGCTTGCAGGCGCCAGCGTCCTTGTAAAAGGGTTGCAAACCGGCACTTCCACGGATGCAAAAGGAAACTTCAGTGTGGCCGCTTCCCTCGGCAGCACGCTTGTGGTTTCTTCCACTGGTTATCTTTCCCAGGAAGTGGTTGTGAATGCGGCAACCCCGCTGTCCATTACCCTGGTGTCTGATCCAAAATCCATGGAAGGCGTCGTGGTGATTGGCTATGGCACCAAAAAGAAACAGTTCCTCACGGGTGCCGTTTCTACAGTGGGTTCCGAAGTGTTCCAGTCACGGCCTGTAACCAATGCGCTTGCCGCACTGCAGGGCGAAGTGGCCGGTACCACCATTCAACGCTATTCAGGCCAGCCTGGTTCCGAGGATTTCAACCTGAATGTTCGTGGCCCCTCTTCAAAAAACGGCGCGGCGTCCCCGCTGGTGCTGATCGATGGTATCGAGGGTAACCTGTATCTCCTGAACCCTTCCGATATCGAATCGATTTCGGTGCTGAAAGATGCGCAGGCTTCCATTTATGGTGCCCGTGCTGCCGGCGGTGTCATGCTGGTGACGACCAAAAAGGGAAAGGGCGGCAAGCCGCAGATCACCTACAGCAACAATTTCGCAGTGACCCACATGACCGGAATGATGAAAAGCCCGACCAACTACCAGATGGCCATCATGGACAACGAAGCCAATATTCACAACGGTGCAGCGCCCATGTACACGGCGGACCTGCTGCAAAGGATTTTGAACAACGATCCCAATCCGATTCAGCATCCCATCTATGGTGGATGGAAACTGTTCTTTACCAACACCGATTGGGAAAAAGAACTGTTGGAAAACGGGTTTCAGCAACGCCACGCGGTCAGCATTTCCGGAAACAATGCCAATTCAAATTACTACCTGTCCGGCAGCTACAGCGACCAGCATGGTGTGGTCAAATACGCCAACGACAACAATAAACTGTACAACCTCCGTCTTAATTACGACTATAACCTGACCAGCCGTCTCCGCCTCGAGTCGAAGGTTTCGCTGGATAACCAGGTTCGCAACGATATCGGTGGCGTTGGAAACTGGGTTATCGGCGAAGCGATTTTTGGTATGCCCAATCACCCGGTGTACACCTCCGACGGTAAGTTTTTTGCGCAAGGCGGATGGAGCAATGCCGTAGCCTTTGCCAAAGAAGCTCCGACATCTACCTACAACACCCGCAACATCAACACAAACTTCAAGCTGATTGCCGACATCGTGGAGGGGTTGAAACTGAACGTGCAGGCAGGCATCAACAATCTCCTGAAGAACAGTACCGATATGGGCAAGCCTGTTCCGCTTTACAAATGGGACGGCAATCTGGCTTATTACAGCATTGCCAGCCCCGGCAGAAGCTGGGTCGAAGAGCAAAACGCTCAGATCAATTATCACAACTACACCAGCTACCTGCAATACAACAAGAAGTTGGGCGGCCGCCACGACCTGGATGTAATGGTGGGCGGCTCGTATGAAAAAAACGAAACAAAAACAGAAGTGGCCGGCCGGTACAACATTGTGAGCGATAACGTGTGGGACTTGAACCTGGGCATCGGCGATATGTACGCCAAAGGCGGTGCGGATCATTGGGCGATCGGCTCTTATTTTTCCCGGGTTGGTTATGTGTTTGATGATAAATACATGCTGGAAGGCAACCTGCGTTACGACGGCAGCTCACGGTTTCAACTGGCCGACAAACGCTGGGGCCTGTTCCCGGGCATTTCTGCCGGGTGGCGCATTTCCAAAGAATCGTTCTTTAAAAATATCAGCCTTGTCAATGACCTGAAACTGCGGGCTTCCTACGGAACCACGGGCAACCAGGAAGGAATCGGTCTTTACGACTTTATCCAGAAGATCTCGCTGGGCGGCGCTTATCCGTTTGGTGCCGGCCGGCAGGATCCGGCTGCATCCCTTAATGGCATGGTGGCTTACAAGCGTACTTGGGAAACACTGATCAACAAGAACGTCGGTCTGGATGCCTCACTGCTTTCCCGCAAACTGAGTTTGTCATTCGACTGGTTTACCAAACGGAACAAGGATATGCTTATTAGCGTCGCTTATCCGACGTTCCTGGGTGCTACGGCGCCAACTTCCAATGCCGGCGAGCTGAAAACCTGGGGTTTTGAAACTTCGCTCGGCTGGAGCGACAAGATCGGCAAGTTTCAATATTCCGCCAGGGTATTGGTGAGCGATGCGCAGAACAAACTGGTCAATCTCGGTGGTTCCAATACATATACGCTTGGACTGAATGGTTACCGCGAAGGCTATCCCATCAACAGCTACTTCGCTTATGTGTTTGATGGGCTGATCAGAAACCAGGCGGAATTGGATGCGTACAAAAAACTGGGTGGCGTTCCTTCCGATATCGGTATTGGCGATGCCCGTTTCAAGGACCTGAACAACGACGGTAAAATCAGCCTGTACAGCGACAAACCGGGCAGCGATGGCGACGTGAAATATGTTGGCACGACGTCTCCGCGTTACAACTACGGAATCAATCTGAGCGCTAAATACGGTGGTCTCGACCTGGCCGTTTTCCTGCAGGGCGTAGGGCAGCGCACCCTCTTCAGAACCGGAGATTATTCCATGCCCTGGAGCGATTGGTGGAGACAGCCACCGGCTTTCTACTATGGTAAAACATGGAATGAAGACCGTCCGAATGCCGAATACCCGCGTCTGTCGCATGGTGACATCCGTTATTGGAACTACCAGGCTTCAACCCTGCAGCAAATCAATGCCGCTTACATCCGCCTGAAAAATCTTCAAATCGGGTACTCGCTACCCGAGAATCTGCTGCGCAGTATTTCGATTTCACGGGCAAGGATTTATGTCAGCGGACAGGATATCTGGGAATCGTCTCACGTAAAAGGCGGATGGGATCCGGAATCGGCTGACTGGGGTGGCAACTATCCCTTTCAACGCTATTATTCTTTTGGTCTAGACCTCACCTTCTAAAAAAATGATCATGATACGTGTTAGAAATATTTGTTTTCTCCTTTTGCTTGCAGCCACAGTCGGGTGTAAGAAAGACCTGGATTTGAATCCGCTGGATCAAATCTCTGATGCTTCATTCTGGAAAACGTCGAATGACTTCAAGTTGTTTGCAAACGATTTTTATAACGGCCTGCAAAATGCCGGAAATTACACGGAAAACAATTCCGATATCGCCTTTGGTTCGGGTACCGACGCGGTCACGGGAGTGGATAACCGCAGCAAGAGCAACGGCTCGTACCTGCCGCAGGCGAATTCGCCCCTGTGGGACCAATCGTACAAATACATCCGGGCCGCCAATTACCTGCTGCAGAAAGCGCAGGAAGCCAAATTGGCTCCTGCCGACGTTGACCGTTGGGTAGGAGAAGCCTTGTTTTTCCGGGCCTACAATTACTGGAACCTTGCAAAATCCTTTGGCGGTGTTCCCAAGATCGACAAAGTGCTGGACGTGACGGCTTCGGAATTGTACACACCCAAATCATCGCAGGCGGAAATCGTTGATTTTATTTTAGCCGACCTGAATAATGCCATCGCCAAGTTGCCGACACAAAGCCAATTGAGCGGAGACGACATCGGCCGGGTGACCCAGGGTGCCGCGCTTGCCCTGAAGGCAAGAGCGGCTTTGTACCAGGGTACCTGGGCAAAATACCACAACGAAGGTGATGCCTCAAAATACATCACGGCGGCCATCGATGCTTCGGAAAAACTGATCGCATCGAAAGAATATGCCCTGTACACCGATAAAGGTGCCGATAGCTATAAATATCTTTTCATCCAGGAAGGCGATGACAGCAAGGAAGTCATCCTCGCCAAACGGTATTATGCCAACCGCATCACGCACAACTGGACAAGGGAACTTTGGTTCAACTACATGGTGCCCACAAAAATGCTGGCCGACATGTACCTGGCAAAGGACGGTCTGCCCATTGCCAAGTCTTCCCAGTTCCAGGGTTACGCCACGCTGACCAGCGAGTTTCAAAACCGCGATCCGCGGATGACGATGACCTTTGTTGTGCCGGGCACGACCATCTTTTTTGAAGGCGGCCTGCAGCAGGTGACCTATCCTGGTTTCAATGGAAGCAATGCCACCCGTACGGGCTACATGCTCCGGAAGTTCCTGGACGAGACGCTGGATGCTACACAGTTCAAAGGCGCTTATGATTTTAAAGAGTTTCGCTATGCGGAAGTCCTGCTGGTCCTGGCAGAGGCGTTGTACGAAAAGCAAGGTTCCATTTCTGATGCGGACCTGAACCGGACCATCAACGTCACTCGTGCAAGAGCCGGTATGCCCCCGCTGACCAATGCCTTTGTGACCACAAACGGGTTGGACATGCTCGCAGAGATCAGGAGGGAGCGCACCGTTGAACTGGCGTTTGAGGGATTCAGGAGGGATGATCTTCGCCGGTGGAAGACGGCCGAAGTCACCATGCCGCAAGCCATCAAAGGCGTAAAGTTTGTGGGGACCGAATACCAGACAAGATATCCTAATTTGCAACCGGGTGTCGACATCCAGGTTGATGCCGATGGCTTTATCGTGGCTGAACAAGCCAGTACCCGGAAGTTTATGCCCAAGCATTACCTCGATCCGCTTCCGTTGCAACAGGTTCAGTTATCGAAAGGAACATTGGCCCAAAATGCCGGCTGGTAAGTTGAATTGATTTGTAAGAATAAAAAACAAGACGGGACAAGGATCACACCGACCCTTGTCCTGTTGTTTAACCAAAAAACGATGAAAAAAGTTTTTTTGCTTTTTTGCCTCTCTACGTTGATCGCCGACTATGCCTCTTCTCAGGTGTACCCTGGACAGATCAGCTATTCGAATGTGCCGCAACCTGCCGGCCACTTCCAGGATGAATACACCTTCGATACGACGGTGAACCCCGGGGCCTGGGCGGCACAGAAAAAGGGCCTGCACGTGTCTTTCGCCTCTACCGACGAATCCTATTTTCGGAGTGAAGTGCCGGGACTGGAAAAAGAATCGCTGCAGTGGCAGGAAACCGGCTGGAAGGGCGAGCGACTGAACACGCAGCTCCTGGTCTGGTCGCCGGATACCCTGAACCAGGTACGGGTGCTGTTGACTGATCTGAAAAATGCGCAAGGCAAAACCATTGCGAAAAATAATTTCCAGGTCAACCTGGTTCGGTACGTGGTGGGCAACTATCCGTATGGCACCAAAGATGCCACCTGTGGTGCCAGTCCTTTTCCAAATGTTTACCTCATGCCCGACCGCTTCGAAGCTTTTGAACGTTTCGATCTGCCGGGAAGAACCGTGCGGCCGGTTTGGGTTTCTGTCGACATTCCGGCAGGCACCGAAGCCGGTATTTACAGCGGTACTATTGAGGTGAAATCGGAAAACTATACGTCCAGCCTTGCAGTCAAATTGCAGGTGCAGAACCAGGTGCTTCCCAAACCAACCGAGTGGAAACACCGCCTCGACCTCTGGCAAAATCCCTGGGCCGTGGCCTGGCAAAACAACCTGAAGCCCTGGTCGGAAGAGCACAAGGCGCTGTTGAAAAAACACTTGAAACTGTACGCCGATGCCGGTGGAAAATATATTACCACTTATGCCGTGCATTCCCCCTGGTCCGACAACTCCTACATGATCGAAGGCGGCATGATCGAATGGATCAAACGCAAAGAAGGCGGCTGGAAGTTCGACTATTCCATCTTTGACGACTATGTACAACTGGCCATGAGCGTGGGCATCGACAAGGCTATTACCGTGTACACGCCGGTGCCCTGGGGTTTTCGCTTCCGGTACATGGACGAAAAGACCGGCAACTACGTGTATGTGTCCTGGGCGCCGGATTCAAAAGAATTCAAAGCGTTCTGGAATGTGTTCCTGACCGATCTGAAAAAACACCTGGAGAAAAAAGGCTGGTTTGAAAAAACCTATATCGGCATCAACGAAAACCCGATGGAGCAAACGCTGGCAGCCATTAAGGTGGTTAAACAGCACTCGCCCAAATGGAAGATCACATACGCCGGCAACTGGCACAAGGAGCTCGATACCCTGCTCGATGATTATTGTTTCCTCTATGGCAATGAATCAAGCGTGGATATCGTCAAACAACGTTCGGCAAGAGGGCAAACGACGACCTATTATGTTTGCTGCAACCCGCCGGTTCCCAATAATTTTGTTTTCTCACCGCCGATCGAAGGCCGCTGGCTTAGCTGGTATTCCGCCGCGCATGGCTACGATGGATTTTTGCGCTGGGCCTACGATGCCTGGCCGGCCGATCCGAAGCGGGATGCCCGCCACACGATGTGGCCTGCCGGCGACTGTTTCGTGGTTTATCCCGGCGGCAACAGTTGCGTTCGTTTTGAAAAACTGCGGGAAGGGATTTCTGATTTTGAAAAGATCCGCATCCTGCGGGAGAAAGCTTCGCGGTCGTCGGATAAAACAGTGAAAGAGTTGGTAGCGCAACTGGACCAGCACCTGAAAACCTTCCTTGTTGAAAAAGCCTTCGATACCAAAAAAATTATTGGCGATGTGGACAAAGGGAAGCTGCTGGTAGAACAACTCACACAAAAACTGAACTCTATTTTATAAAACATGCGTATCCAATCCGGCATCTGCTTTTTTTTCATCTCCGTCTTGTTTACCACTCGCTGCCTGGCAAATCCGTTTGCCGACATCGTGGTGTGTAAGGAATTCGATGCAGACCTGCTCACCCACGTCTTAACTCCGTTTGGCCCGGTGCCCACGGCGCTGGACCCCAACGGTGTCTATCCCTATAACAGCTACGCCGAAACCTCCAACCGGCCTGTCGGCAAGAAATACAGGTTTGTGGTGTTGGAAAATGGGTTCGTCAAAGTTACCATCTGCCCGGACATGGGCGGAAAGATCGTTTCGATGGTGCACAAGCCATCCGGGAAGGAAGTGCTTTACGTACCGGATGTGATCCGCTACACCCGCATCCTGCCGCGTTTTTATTTTGTGGCCGGGGGCATCGAAGTGAGTTTTCCCATCTCGCATTCGCCCAGCCAGAACGAAAAGGTGCTGTATAAAATCGACCGGACCAAAGACCGTACCTATATCACCTGCGGTGAACGCGAGCTACGGTTTGGCATGCAGTGGTCGGTGGAATATTCGCTGGGTGCAAAGGACAATTTTGTTACGGAACGGGTGAAGTTTTTCAACCCGGGCACAAAGGCCTATCCCTGGATGTCGTGGTCGAATGCGGCGCTGCCTGCTGCGGCCGATACGAAATTTGATTTTCCAAAGGGCAAGGTCTTGTCGCATGCTTCCAAAGTAGACACGATCGACTGGGCCACGCAGGGACCCAGGACCGAGCAGGATATCAAAGAAATGACCGGTTATTTCTGGAAAACAAAAGATGCCAATGCCTTTGGTGCCTACACGCCGTCGCTCGGTACCGGTTTGTACCACATTGCCGATGAAAAGATCGCCTCAGGTATCAAGCTGTGGAGCTACGGAAGGGGAGAAGACAGCAGTTGGTCTACACTCAGCACTGCAAAGCATCAGACCTACCTGGAAGTGCAGGGCGGGCCTATTGGCGACCAGTCCATCAAACTGGAACTGCATCCCCATGAAACCCGCTGGCATGTTGAATACTGGATTCCTTCCGATAGGGAGCTTGACATCTACACCTTGAAAGTGCCGGCAAATTCGCTTCGCCCGGTCGGGGAGATTCCCCTGTTTCAATGGGCAAGAGAAGGCGAGGTGTCGGTTTGGAAGCAGCTGCAAAAAGCCTATCAAACGAAAAGCAGGCAGCTGCCAAAACCACCTTCCGAAGAACTGAATCTTTGGGCGCCTTCCGGTATGGAAAACCTCGATGCGCCTTTTCAATGGGCGATCAGCCAAACCAAAGGCGAAGAGCAGTCACTGTGGCGATTTTATTACGGCACCTGGCTGGCGGGCACCGACATAAGCGAAGAAGCGATCAAACAACTATCCGCTTCCGGCGCTGCCATTGCCAAGCCGCTGCTGGCTCGTTTGCTAAAAGCAAAAGGCGACATGAAGGGTGCGAAGAAAGCTTTTGACGCTATCACGGAAACCTGGCTGCAACTGCACCCGCAGGTGGTGGTAGAGCGGGATAAGGTGTTGCGCAATCTTGGTCTGCAGACAATCCCGGAGAGAGAGGCCTGGCTGTCAAAGGTGGATGCCCTGAAAGACGAATGGGTAATTGAACGCAAAGTGCAACTCTTGATCGATAAGGGACAGGCGAAAGAGGCCAAAGACCTGTTGCTGGCAACACCGTTCCAGAAAGTGCACCAGACCTATACCCGTACCGGATTATGGATGCAGATCTGTGAAAAGCTGCACCTGCCGGAACTTCCCATTCCGCCGCAACTGGGCGAAGATCGGCTGGCCCGCTTCGGTGCCTATCGCGAATACGAATAAGGTTTTCGGCAAATACTGTTTTGCCCCAGGCAAGAAAAAAATCCTGTCGTTTCAATCCAATGATTTTGTTGGGTCCTTGAAACGACAGTTTGTTTCAAGCAAAAGACGAGTCCACCAACAAACAACTTCCACGGCTGTTTCTTGCGAAACACAGCACAAAACTGATTGGCATGTTATTGAAAATGCAAAAGGCTTCAATGGTTTTTACGGCGCTCTCCCTATCCGTTTTTTCTGCCGGACAATGCCTGGCGCAACAAAACCAGTGGGCTGCTACACCGGCCATGCAAGGCCTTTCTTCCCACGGCCTTCATCCCGACAAACCCTACTTGACGCCGGGTGACCGCACTTACCTGATTGGGACGCAGGATGGCAATTTCCCCGACCTGGGCTCGCATGTGAAGGGGGAGATGGGAGGCTTGTGGCTGCACCCCATCAAACTGGTGGATGGCTTTTGGTTGAAGCTGACCGATGCCGCCGACAAAAAGGAAAGCTGGCTGCTGCAAGCCAAAGACTTTATCAACTATCCGTACGGCAACCGCTTTCTTTATGCCCCTGTGTTGAACGGTATCGACATCGAACGGCTGCAATATTGCCCACAGGGAAAGCAGGGCCTCATCGTTCGCTACACGCTTCGCAATGCCAGTAACCGGGAACGTCACCTGCATTTGGATTTTGTGGTGAAGACCGATCTGAGCCCGGTATGGTTCTCCAAAGAAAACAACATCCTGGATGCGCCTGACACCCTGCAGTGGGACGAAGCCAGCCGGATGTTTACGGCCAACGACCAACAGCATCCCTGGTTTGCAGCATGGGGTTCTTCATTACCGGCCATCGCTCACGCCGAAGGAGTCAAAACGCCGATACAAACCAGGGGGCAGGGAAAGGCTGCCGCCACCACGTACCGTCTTTCCTTAAAAGCCGGCGAAACCAGGACCGTAAGTTTTGTTCTTGCAGGCTCCAATCAAAACAGGAAAGACGCTGTGGCTGCCTGTAAGGAGCTATTGAAAAACGGGTTACAGTTACTGGAAGAGAAAAAGGCCCATTATGTTTCCATCCTTAACCGGTCGATGATTGATATCCCGGATAAAAAACTGCAACTGGCCTATACCTGGGGAAAGCTGAACACGGAATGGCTGGTTTGCGACCTGCCCTCTACCGGCCGTTTCCTGGGCGCTGGTGCCGTAGAATATCCCTGGCTTTTCGGCTGCGATAATTTTTATGCGCTGCAGGGTGTGGTGGAAACAGGAGATTTCAGTCTGGCCAAATCAACGCTCCGTGCCATCAAAAATGTCTCTGAAAAAGTCAATGGCAATGGGCGTATCATTCATGAAATGTCGACCAACGGCTTTGTAGGCAACAAGGGCAACTCGCAGGAAACGGCCCAGTTTCCCATCGCTGTCTGGAAGGTCTTTCAATGGACAGGCGACAGGGAGTTTTTGGAAGAAATGTATCCTGCCGTTAAAAAAGGCATTGCCTGGTTGCTGACCGAGAAGGACCAGAACGGCAACCTGTTTCCGGAAGGCTATGGGATCATGGAAGTTAAAGGCCTGAACGCGGAGCTGATAGACGTGGCCGTGTACACCCAGCAGGCACTGGAAGCCGCGTCGCAAATGGCCACCTTGTTCAAGGAATCCGCTGTGCAAAAGGACTATACACAAAAAGCAGCGCTTCTCAAGGACCGCATCAACACCCTGTTCTGGGACAAAGAGCAGGGCAGTTACTGCGATTTTTATGGTAGCCGCGAACAAGCCATGCAAACGGCAAAAGGGGCCGTCGAACAGTTACAGGCTGCTACCGCTTCAGGCCAACTCAATCCTGCGACAGCGGAACGGCAACAATTCTACAAAACCCTTTTGGCGAAGTTCACAACGCTTCCTGAAGGCACCATGAAAGGCTGGTTTACCAACAAGAACTGGGTAATCAGCACGCCGATGGAAACGGGGATTGCACCTCCGGACCAGGCCATTCGTCTGCTAGACAAAGTGCACAGGGAACATTGCGGTGAATACGGTCCTTACCTGTCGGCCGTGGAAAAGCAAAGCATGATGACGATTGCAACCGGCGTGCAGGCCATGGCTGAATGCCAGTACGGCCGCATTGACCAGGGCCTTTGGTATGTTGATCGGATCGTGCAAACCTTCGGCCGGGTATTACCCGGCTCCATTTCGGAAATGATGCCTGATTACGGCTGCCCGGTGCAGGCCTGGACGATCTATGGGCTGGCGTCGCCGCTGGTCACCATGATTTTTGGAATCAATCCGGATGCGGTTAATCGCACTATCACCTTCGCACCCAACCTGCCGGCGGACTGGAACAAAATTCAGATCACCAACCTTCCTGTTGGTAACATAGCCATTACGTTTGGCGTAATGAAAAAAGACAGGTCTCTCGAATACCGGTTGTCAACAAGTAAAGCAGGCTGGTTTTATACGCTCCGGGTGAAAGGCCTTGCCGGCAAAAAATATCTGTTAAACGGAAAGACACGCATCGCTGCCACGGATGAAATCAGGTTCACGGGCCAATCCAACCGCATTGTTGTGTTCAGGTAACGTTTTGGGTTACTGGCTGACCGTTGTTTGGCAGGATGCGACAATCCGGTTGAGCCATTCTTCTTTTTCCAGGAGTCTTTCCAGCAGAATGGCCTGATTTTGTGCCCGGATCAGGTTATGGCCTTCATATTTTGCACCGTAGTAAACATCGTTGTTTAAATAATCGGTCAAAAAGCGAAGGGCCTGCATGTAGATCATGAATTTGCCGGCATACACAAAATGTTTTTTTTCCGTTTCACTCAATTCCTCGTTCAACTCGCTTAAATAGCCTTTGACGATCGCTTCAAAAAACTCATCGCGGACGGTGATTTTTTCGACGTCCCATTCTTCTTCATTTGCGGCAGACAGGTATGTGCGAAGCATGTCGCCCACATCACTGATGAAATAACCCGGCATCACTGTATCGAGGTCAATGACACAAAGGCCTTTGTCTTCCGAATCAAAAAGCACATTGCTGATTTTGGTATCGTGGTGGGTCACGCGGATCTTAAATTCAGGGTTGCCTTTGATAGCCTCGTAAGTAGCAACGATGGCCTCCTGTTGCTGTAAAAATTCGATCAGGTCTGCCGCTTTTTCCCCGCGTGCCGGATCTCCGTTGGTCAGTGCCTGCTGGAATTGTGCAAACCGCAGCGAGAGATTGTGAAAGTCCGGAAGGGTTATACGTAGCGATCGGGCGCTAAAACCGGCCAGCAGTTTTGTGAACAAAGCAAACTGGCGGGCAGCTTCATAGGCCTGTTGCGGGTTATGGACCACATCAAAGGAGAGGGAGTCAGCTAAAAAGGGAAACATCCGGTAAACCTCGTCTTGTCCCGTGCCCCGGTACAATTCATCACCTTCGATTGTCTTTAGAGGCGCAATGAACCGGTAGCCTGGAGAATGAAGATCGAGGTAACCGGCAATGTCGCTGATATTCCTTCCGATGGCATAAGGATCTTTAAAGACTGCGGTATTCAGTCGTTGTAGAATAAAGTCTGTGCCTGAGCGTTTGCAGGAGACCTTCCAGGTGCGATTGATCAGTCCTGTTCCAAAAGGGACGGCAGTGCAGTTAGCTGCGTGAAGGCCATAGGCCGCGATAATAAGTTTGGTTTGCATGGAAAGTCGTTTGTTCGTCAACAGGCCGGTCCCCGTCTTTTCAAATGGACGGCACGGAAAAAACTGCCCGATTGGTGTAAACATACAACGGCCGAAAGAAAGATTGCTGCGCAAACGTTTGCCTTAAATTCTGGATTTTTTGCACAAATTGTCGCGGTTTTCCGATGCTGGCAACAGGACTGCTCTTTAGTTTCGCTGCATGTTTTCTGCAGCGTTGCAATGGCTTGACTGTTTTTGAAACGTAGACTGTGATCCTATTGGGATTTGAACCGGGGATCCCAGGCTGTGCGAAGACTGGGCCAGGTGCTTTTGCCTGGTGGGTAGCAAATACTCTTGCTCCACAATTGAGAAGGTGGTAAGTATCATGGTAAAGAAACGGTCCGCTCTTTTTGTAGGGTTGCCAGCCGTGTAAACGGCACCCTGTTCGATGCTTCGCTTGTTATCCTCTGTGGGATACAGGCTACTTATACTTCCTCATGGTTCCCACAATTGGCCAAACTGAATTTGGATACGACCCTCCTCCAGCAGGCCTTGCTGGATTTGACGCCGGAATCGTCTATCCTCTTCTTCCTGATGATGCTGATAAAAGCCTTTGGTCCGCAAAGATCGGTGGGAAGAAAAACTGGTCCGGGTTCCAGATTCAAAGGGCTGTATTGCCAGCACATCTTTTTTGGAAAACAGAAGTAACGTGGCGGACACCCGTCCGGAATTTTTAAAACTGGCGGCGGTTTTTTAAAGAAAAAGAATCGGTTGCAGCGAAAATTACCACGCAAAAAGACTGGTTTTTAGCAGGTACGCGTCGCAGTAGAAATCGCCAAAAATCCCCCGGTTTTTGTTTCGTGACTCCACGTAGGTGCCTGATAATTAACCGATTTCGCCGTCTCTGTTGGGACTTGAAGGAAGCGTTGCAGGAAAAAGATCTACATTTTCATGTCTATTTCTCTTCTCATGTATTGTCGCCAAAAGCTGGTATAACAATACCAGCTTTTATGTTTGCACATGCAAGAAAGGCTTGGCTGCTCTTAGTCATATCGTGCGCTTTTCTTGTCTTCCGCCAAGTACCCAATGCTGCGCCCTGTGGCATGGCCAAAAGTGAAACGGCATTTTTATCCCGGAGCTGAGCCGGTTGATGACTCTGTTGCCGCAATAAAAAAAATAGATAATCCCCGGTATGGAAGGTACCGCTAATAACACCTCACTGCCAGGCATGATGATAGACATGGCTGCCCACTATCTAGCCCATCAGCGCATAACCAGTGGCTTCAAACAGGACGGAGGCCGGCAGGACCACCAAAACCAACGCACAAACACGAGAATGGTACCAACAATGAAAAGCAAAATGTTCGTTGCAATTTTGATAGGGGTCCTTTTTCCATTGAGCCTGTTTTTAATGGGTCATGAATAGGGTTTTTACTCAATGTTGATCTGCCTGACAGCTTTTTAGCTTCTGCTCTGTTTCCGGAATGGTGATTTTCAACACGCCATCCCCGAACTTTGTGTTGATGGATTCCGCCTGCGCATTCTCGGGTAGCTGGAAGGAGCGGGTAAAGGAACTATTGCTGTATTCTCGCGGACTGTAGTATTTTTCATTTTCACCTTTCCTGTTTGGTTTCGGCACTGATGGTCAGAAGGTCGTCATCCATATTGATCTGGAAATCATCATTCTTGAAACCAAGGGCCACCACATCAACAATGTAGCATTTCTTGTCTTCACAGTTGTTTACCGCTGGTAATTGGGAGTTTCTCACCGTGGTTTCTGAAGAAATCCAGGTTGAAAAAATCCCGCCACTGTGACGTCTAGTGATGTCTGCCATCTCAGAAGAGAAAGGGTTGACGGAACGGCCGAAAAACTATACCATTTCGGATGTTGGGTTTGTTTAAAAACAGTGATGATAACATTGGCTTCTATGGTAGAGTGTTGCTTCTATAGTTGCAAGCGGCAAAAAATAAAAGAAACATCACGATGAGGTATTTCATCTCTGTTGTTTACATCCAACGAACCAAAAACCAAGCCTTCAAAGACCTTCTGCTGCGGCTGTTAGAAACTGTCTGGCACCATTCTTTCGGCCTCTTTGAAAAAATCTTATGGAAACACAGTTTTCAACAACCCTTCAGGACTCCAAACTAAAGGAATTCTTCCTGGAGCAATTGCGGGACATCTATTGGGTGGAGAAAAAGCTGGTCAAGAAGTTGCCAAAGCTTCAGGCAGCCGCTACCACAAAACAGTTAAAAGATGCGTTGGGTAATCACATGGGGCAGACAAGAACCCACGTTGAGCGCCTGGGGCAGGTGTTTGCCCTGCTTGGCGAAGAAGCTGATGGCAAGAAATGTCCTGCCATGGCCGGCATTTTAGATGAGAGCGAAGACATCATTGATGAAACAGATGACGGCAGTGCACAACGGGATGTGGGCATCATCTTCGCTGCCCAAAAAGCGGAGCATTATGAAATAGCCACCTATGGTGGCCTGGCGCAACTGGCCAAAACACTGGGGCTCATGGAAGCCAAGGAATTGTTGGGGCAAACCCTGGAAGAAGAAAAAGGAGCCGACTTCCTGCTTACGCAGATTGCAGAGAGCGGCATCAACTACCAGGCGGGTAAAGAACAATAAGCATAACCATGAGAGGAAACACCATTATTGGAATTGCCTTACTACTTTTCGGCTTTGCCATGATTGTTACCGGCGGGTTCAGCTTTCAGCAAAAGAAAAAGGTGCTGGATACCGGCACGATTGACATCTCTACCAAAGAAACCAAGACAGTCACCTGGCCGCCGGTAGTGGGTGGGCTTGTCATTGCCGGGGGCATTGTGCTTTTGCTCATGGGTGGAAAAAGCAGAAAATAAATTCATTCTGGCACAAAGTCTGTGACTTACAAAAGAGACAAATGTGAATAGAGTTTTTTTACAGGTGCCTCACCTCGGTGAGATGGAGAATGGACCTGTACAACCTGCGCCGGCTGCTGCCGGTGACGGGAAATGAAGATGGCCTTTCCGGTTTGGAGGGCCATCTTTACTTTTTGAAACGCATCTTGATTTTTTAAATGAACCCTTATGCGACCGACAATTGACACACCACAACATCTGGAGCGCAGACTACGGCTGGTGGACGAAATCCGGGCAAAGCGCATCGATGATGCAAATGTGTTGGGCGCCGTTGCCAATGGTCCCCCATCACTTCTTTATGCACAGCCAGCAGGATGACATGGCCTATATGGACAAGGCATTTCCCATCGGCCACGGTCAAACCATCTAGCAACCTTACAGGGTCGCCGACCAAACAGCGCTCTAGCAAGTGCAGCCGCTTGACAAAGTGTTGGAGATTGGTACGGGAAGTGCCTATCAGGCAGCCCTGCTGGCAGAGATGGGCGCGGATGTATTTACCATCGAACGCCAAAAGAAGCTCTTTGACCGCTGCCAGCATTTTGAGTATTTGCAACGTTATCCCATTCTCCAGTTCTTTTATGGCGATGGCTATGAGGGTTTGCCCCGCTATGCACCCTTTGACAAAATTGTCCTGACCGCAGCCGCACCCCAGATTTCACAAGTATTGGTTCGGCAGTTAAAGACAGGCGGCATGATGGTTTTGCCCTTTGGTGAGCACGGTGAATCACAGCGGATGATTCGCCTGATCAAACTTGCTGGCGGTGAAGTAAATGAGGAACGGTTTGGCGCCTTTTCCTTTGTCTCCATGCTGGAGGGCAGGAAAAAGGCGTTCGGTTTCCTTAGAGGGAATAACGATAGCGATAATTGATTTTGGCATAGCACTTTCTCTACCTAACAAGGATGCTATACAAGACAAAAAGTTAAACGAAAGGAAGGATGGTGATACTGATTTCGACAAAATGTACGGGAGAATACCGGCATAATTCAATGTTTACAGGGTGTAATCATTGAATTGTTGGTAAAACTGTTTATCGGAGTTTGTAACTTTTTTACCAGCTTTTTATTTGAATACCTACAGCACTTTAGCAAAAATCAGTTTGCCTGCCGAGCCAAATAATCTGTTATTTGCCACCTGGTATCACCTTGAAGGGAGCGAAAAATCAGCCTCGTCAGCAATCCAAGATTTTGAACAAAGTTTTCCCTTGCTTGCTTTACACTGCTATATTCAAGGTTTGTTTTACTGATGCAAGCGTTCACATCTTCATAAATTTTTTCCGCAAATTCTTTGTATTCCAGAAACGTATCGGGCTTTGTGTAATAGGCGCAAGCGCCCAGTTCTTTGCAGCGTTTCGCATAGGGTTTTAAAGGAGCTGTGGTAAGGATGATGACCGGAATCTGAGCGAACGCACGGTTGGTCTTTATATCCAGGATTACTTCATAACCATTTCTGCCAGGCATATTCAAATCAGAGAGGATGACATCGGGTAGATAAGTGTTGGATGAATTGAGGAGTTCCAGCAGATCGTTCCCGTTTTCAGCTTCACCGATGACCTCATAGAGACCACTTTGAACAAATCCTTCCTTCATGAACAAACGTTCGTCTGCATTGTCTTCAACAAGGAGCACCTTTATTTTTGTTGGCATTCGTAAGGTTTTTGGCGTTTCTAAATCAACTACCATTCCCAGACAAAGCCTACCGGAAAATTGTACCAATTTTACGTGCACTCCGGAAACGAATAGCCATGACTGGAATGATGACAACTATTCGGTCCATGCAGCTGAAGCCAAGACATTTCCGGTCACCAGTGGTTAGATGCCGATTCGGATATAGCCAAGATCAGTCATGTTGTCGATCGTGTTTGTAAGTCTTATCGGAGATAGCGTTGCCTGTGGAAATACGGACTGTCGTTGACAGGGTTTAACTTATTAACCAAATCCGTTTCTATGAACGCAAAAGCTCTTTCAGATGAATCTTCACCGCTTCCGCTATCGATTAAAATACCTCCTGCATCGGGCAGAAGCCCTTTGGGCAATAAGGTTTAAAAAGGCGAAAAATAGCAACGACTTGGCTGTTCCTTAACCGATAAACAGATCCGTTTGGTGCGGCCTCTGTCTTTACAGGGGCGTCTTTGTTTTTCAAAGAAATCACATAAACATGCTATTCTCCACCTTTCAGCGGCGCCATAGATTTGTTTCGTTGCCAGCAGATTCAGCACCATCAGGCAAATGGGCTGTTTACCGTTGCAACGATCATATTTAACTTTAACCTATTTACTCCGTGATTCCACGTTCGCTGTACTTTTCTTCCATTGAAGAAACCTGCCGTTTTTTAAAGGCGGCAAAACTCCCTGACTTTCTCTTGCTATGCAAGCAGCGCATCCTGATTGCCCGCTTTTCCGAGTCCGAACTTTGTTTGGCACGTGATGAATATGGGGCAGCTCCTGTTCAAACTCCGGAAACCTCCCATCTGATTCATCTCTGCTTTAATTAATCCATTGTTTGAGTGCAGCTTCAGCTTTCCAATTGTCTTCACTCTTTTGCGAACAAAATCAAGTGGACTTCCTTCAGTGCAGCGGTGAAGAAACGAAACTTGCACCGAAACCAATACTCGTTCCTCTCTGCCCGTTTCGAGTCCCATTAGCGATTTCACCGGTAATATTGAACCTCAGGCCCCCATGTTTTGCGTCGTTGGTCCGTTTTGGGAACAGGTTCCGAAATAATTAGCTTTCTGTCGAAGCAAATTGAAATGATCAATAGGGCCACGAACTTTAGTAACGTTTGACAGATCGTGTAGTGCTTGAATTTGCCAGGTAAGTGCGGTTGAAAAGCGGGGAGAGGTCGCTTGGGTACTCCATAACACACTCTTGACGAAACAAACGGTCTACGATGATCGATCAGCAAATAAATGCACCCATTTGACAAATTTTGAAAGAGGAATACTTTAGTGGAAGTGTATGCGCCGGCGAAATTTCATCTACGCGTACACTTTTTGCTCCTGGCAAGCCCAGCCCCTACACGCTCAAAGAGCCTGATTTTCTCCAGACGTGCCAACGTGCTCAAAAGCGCAAGGATGACATCTTTGAAGCTCCCAGACGACTCGATGTACTGTTCCGTATAACTTCTATAGTTGATCCCGTAGCTCTCCAGTTGTTCCATGTATCGGATGGTGGCCCTGGTACCTTCACGGCTCCACCGATCCAAGGACCAGAACAGCGCCAGATCGAACCACCGCTTCGCAGCGTCCTCAAACAAACGCTTGAACGCTGGCCGCTCCGCGGTGCCGCCCGACACTTCATCCCTGTATTCATCGTGGATCTGGTAACCCATACGTTGGCAGTACTCCCTAAGGACCTCCCGCTGGTTGTCTGCGTCCTGACCTTTTCCTGTTGTTGATACCCTGATATAGATGGCGACTTTCATGTGTGGTGGTTCTAGTGTGGTCGAAAAACCCTGTTCTTTTTGTGGCCTGAAACCCACTACTGGCGCGGGGTCATTTTCAAAAAAAGCGTGGCCACAACAGAGATGTTTTTCTTCCACCGAAAGTCGGTGCGGTGGATAGTTTCAAAACACGATCCTTGCGCTGGGGTAAGGACTTATTCAGCTGGTCAAGCTCGGTCATGATCCCATCTGTTTCCACCAGTGCATCGATGACTTTTGGATAGTGAATGAGCACAACTATCTTAAATTTGAAAGCAAACACTTGTATAATGAAGTTTATACATCGCTTCACTAATCCATTTGTCATATTGCCGCTGGCGGTTGTTCTGATCACCTCTCTAGCCGCTAAGGCACAGCAAAACCATAAAGCTGGACCAATTGGAAGGGTCCTTGATACAGCAGTTATTACCCGTGTAATGGATTTGAAGGGCACCGCAAACAACGGTGCGTACAAGATCATCGTTCCCCAAAACGATTTGAACATTGAAGTAGATAGCTTTAAAATCATCCCAGCGATGGGCCTTGGAACCTGGGTGGCCTTCACACCTGTTTCAGCGGGTGCAATGGTGATGGGAGACCTGGTACTTTCAGAAACGGATCTAAAACCCGTGCAACAGGAAGTCATCCGTCAGGGCCTTACCATTACCGCTATCCACAACCATTTTGTCCGTAACCATCCCAACGTCATGTATATGCACATCGGCGGCTCAGGGCCAACAGAACAAATGGCGCAAAAAGCCAAAGCTGTTCTGGACAAAATAAAGGAAGTCCGTGGAGGCGATCCGTCAAAAGGTACCGCATCGAATGGAACGGTAGAAAACACCCTCGACACAAAACGGCTGGACGAGATCCTCGGTTACAAAGCTGATATGAGCAAAGGGGTGTACAAATACACCATCGGACGCCCCGACGTTAAACTCACCGAACACGGCGCACCCGTAACCACCTTTCTGGGCTTCAATACCTGGGCGGCCTTCCAAGGCACACCCGATCATGCAGCGGTGGCGGGAGACTTCACCATGCTGGAGGATGAAGTGGCTGGTGTGATCAAAGCACTGGTGGAAAATGGGATTGAAGTGGTGGCCGTGCACAACCACATGGTGCACGAACAACCCAGGATCTTCTTTCTACATTATTGGGGTGTCGGTAGTGCGGAAACACTGGCCAAAGGTCTCAAAGCGGCACTGGACCAGACAGGCAAAAACAAACCGTCCACGGGAACTCACAATATGCAAATGAACAATCATTGAGATGCGGCAACACTACAAATACAGCTTCCTGGTGCTGGTTACATGCTGTTTGTTCTCCAGTTGCCAGAGCCAGCCTGTCATGGGAACGGAACACCTACAATTGCTCAAAGAAGTGTCTCTCCCCGATGTAAAAGGACGCCTGGACCACATGGACGTGAACCTGAAAGACCAGGTGGTATACATGGCCGCATTGGGCAACAATACGCTGGAGGTAATCCACTTGCCATCAGGGAAGGCACTCCATTCCATCACGGGCCTTGACGAACCCCAGGGTGTCGGGTACATTCCGCAGCATCAGGAAATTTTTGTTGCCAACGGTGGCAGCGGTGCCTGTTACTTCTACGATGCCCGAACATTTGAAAAGAAAGCAACCGTCAAGCTATCGTCCGACGCAGACGATGTTCGTTACGATAGCCTGGAACGGAAGATCTACGTTGGGTACGGAGCGGGAGGTATTGCAGTCATTGACGCCGACTCCCACCAGCAAGTGGCAGACATCAAACTTCCTGCACACCCAGAAGGTTTTCAACTGGACAAGGCGCTACATTCTCTTTATGTGAACCTTCCAGATGATCACAGCGTTGGTGTAGTAGATCTCAAAGCCATGAAGCTGGTGAAACGGTGGAGCAACAACGATTTATCATCCAACTTCCCGATGGCCAGTGACACCAGCGGCCACCGCATCTTTGTCGGTTACCGTAGGCCAGCAAAGATGGAGATCATTAACACGCAAAGCGGGAACCCTATGGGTACCGTGGACATCGTTGGTGACACAGATGACCTGTATTACGATCCCCAGAGCCACCGTGTTTACATCAGCGGCGGGAACGGTACCGTTAACATCTTTCAGGAAGA
Source organism: Flavisolibacter nicotianae (assembly GCF_003628535.1). GTDB lineage: Bacteria > Bacteroidota > Bacteroidia > Chitinophagales > Chitinophagaceae > Flavisolibacter > Flavisolibacter nicotianae. Next base: position 223,611 of record NZ_RBCI01000014.1, on the reverse strand, counting down.
AGGACACAAGTTCATCAAAATTGCGAATGTTGCCACCCGAAGTGGTGCCAGAACCTCTTTACTCATTCCCATGCTACACCTCTATGTTGTCGGTGTACGGGCTGCATCGGGTAAAGAGACCGAGCTTTTAGTGTATCAAACAAAATAGAACATGAAGTGGATCACCAGAGAGCGCCCCAAAATTGACCGCATCGCTTGTCCCTGGCTGATCCTACGGTTCATTGATAAGGAGGCGGAAATCATCTACGTTCCGCACGATCAGGTGAAAGCCAAAGCCGAAGAGTGGGGAGCCGTGCCCTTCGATGTACCTGATGTGGAGTTCACCCACTACAAAGACCTGTGCACCTTCGACTACTTCATTGAAAAATACAAGATCACCGATCCTGCCGTGCACACCCTCGCGGTCATTGTCCGTGGTGCCGATACCGACAGACATGATCTGGCCCCGCAAGTAGCTGGGTTATGGGCCATTTCAGCGGGGCTTTCGCACAACACACCCAACGATCAGGAATTGCTTCAAAAAGGCATGATGCTTTATGATGCCCTGTACAGTTGGGCTAAGCATCTGCAAAAGGAACGGCACACGCAGAACCCCGTTGAACACTTGCTGCTGGATGTGTTCCACCAGTTCCTACAGCAGAAATCAAAAGGTAAAAAGATCCCCGCCTGGGCCAAAGAACTCAAAGACATGATCCAGGATCAGATCGACACCAACCTGACTTTAAAAGAGATCTCCAAAGACCTCGACATTCACCCCGCTTACCTCTCGCGGGAGTTTTCCAAATACTTTGACAACTTATCATTCGGAGAATACATCCGTAAGCGCCGCATTGAAAAGGCCCTGGAGCTTCTGCAAACCACCACGTATTCCCTGACCGAGATCGCCTATCTCACGGGCTTTTCCGACCAAAGCCATTTTACCCGAACCTTTAAGCAACAGCAAGGGGAAAGCCCGTCCGCCTACCGAAAAACGTTGCAAAAAGGTAAAGGTGGTACAAATGGTTAATCCTGTTCTATTCTCAGCAGCATGTTCCAGGTAGATTGCGGTCAAATAACAGACCAGACAAAATGATTATACTGAAACACAGAGGATCTTACACCCTTGGCATCGCTACATTACCGAACATCATCAGAACCCGTGTAAAGCTCCTGCTTTTCCCGATGGCGGCATCGGTTTTTGCGTGCCCGTCCCTTAACGCACAGGCCCAATCCCCAGCACCCGTGTTCCCCAGAATTGTTGGCTATGTTGGGATCGTGCACCCGCTGGTTACCTTCTCCGAAACGGGTACCACCAAGAACTTCGAGCACTCCTACACGGTGGGAATGCCGCTGGGGATCAACATCTGGAAAAGTCCCAAGGTTGGTTTTTCACTGGAGATCGTTCCCTTTGTAAAAGCAGAAAACAACGCCAGCAAAACCAATAATCTGTTGATCCACCCTGGTGTTTTGTGGGCCTTGGGACACGGGTTGACGTTTGCTGGACGGGCCGCATTTGAAACAGCAGGGCGGTATGGCTTTACACCTGTATTGAACAAGGTGATCGTGAAGAACACAAACACCAGCTACTTCGTGGCCGTTCCGCTGCCCGTGCGTTTTGGCAACAACCAGCCCACGTCGGCAACTGTGGGCATCCAATTCGGAATTGCTTTTTGATTTATCCTGAAACAACCAAATTGTTTTGATATGAAATGGATCACCCGCGAACGCCCCAAGATTGATCGGATCGCTTGTCCGTGGCTCATCAAACGCTTTGTCGATCCTGACGCGGAATTTATCTATGTGCCGAAAGACAAGGTGTTTTCTGAAGCGGAGAAACGGGGGGCGATCCCCTACGACATCCCAGGTGCGGAATACTCCCACTATGGGGAGCAATGCACCTTCGACTACATTGTTAAAAGACACCAGTTGTCCGATCCTGCACTCCATCAACTGGCTACCATCGTGCGGGGTGCTGACACAGACCGCTTTGACCTGGCCCCGCAAGCGGCGGGTTTATGGGCCATCTCCGCTGGCCTTTCCCACAATTACACTGATGACCACCAGCAACTGGCGATAGGGCTAAAGATCTACGATGCACTTTACAGCTGGGCCAAATATGTACAAGATGAAAAACACACCTGGACTCCAAGTTTACAGTGAAATGCAACCCCCAAAGGAAGCGGTTACCGTTCAAACCTACTCCCTGTACCAACTGGTGCTATACTTCCTAAAGCTGTGTAAGTACCCCTTTTCACAGACAGTTTTAGGTCAGAGTAGTTTCATTATTAACTACCTTGTTTTTCCATTCTTCAGGGGTATGGTTATTTAGTGCTTCATGGGGCCCTCTGCAGTTGTGTTCGTCCATCCACTCGGCCGTTAGTTGTTTCACCTGGTACAGATCAAAGTACAGATAGACATCAACAACTGCTTCTCGATACACTCTGTTTAAACGTTCAATGTATCCGTTTTGCATCGATTTTCCTGGTTGGATATATTGAATTGTAATTCCGTTTTCTCTTGCCCTGCAAGGGATTGACTGATTTTGAAACTTACTCTGTGGCTCCTGAGGGACTCGAATCATTTCGGGTAAGTGGTTATTTATCAGCTTATTACACTTGCAAAAAAGAAAAAGGTGACGCCAGGGTGAACTACCCTCGTTTTGCGTCGTTTTGGGTCGTTTTGAGAACTCTTTCAAACATAAACAGCTTTCGTTTTCAAGAATTCTTTTGTTTTCATCATCATCCCGAAATGACACCTACGACAGATCGTAGGTCGAAGCTCTCGATTTTGCCATTGGTGCCGAGTTGGATAGGAGAGCAGCACTAAATTGGGTGTTCAATCCCTTGCCAGGCAAGGGTTAAAAGTGAAAAAGCTCCTGTTTTGCAGGAAGAGTGATTACAATAGCTGGATTTTTAATTTTTGAAGGAGGCGTCCACTCTTTTTCGTTCATGTGCCATTACGTTCGCAGCAACTCGGCCAGGTTGCGAGCCCCCATTTTTTTCATGATATTTTTTCTATGAGTTTTAATGGTCAGCTCACTGAGGTACAGGCGGGCGGCAATTTCCTTATTGCTATGCCCGGCCCTGATCAATTGCAGGATTTCTTTTTCCCGGGAGCTTAATTTTAGCTGTTTCGGAAAATGATCGTTGGTATGGTGGTTGAAAGATTCAATGTTCGGGTCAAAATATTTCTCTCCGTTCTTCACTTCATCCAATGCATCCAAGATCACCTGGCTACCGGAGTTTTTGAGAATATAGCCGTCAATTTCTTCGTTCCTTGTTTCCACGCCTATATCAGCAGGCATATACATAGTAATAAGAATAATGCGGGTGGCCGGCCATGCCCTTTTTATTTTCTTCACTAGTTCCAGGCCGTTCGTGTTGGGCATGTTTACATCCAGCAGTGCTATGTGCGGCTCCGCAGCGGCAATCTTTCTTAAAACCTCATCGCCGGTTACCGCTGTGGCAACAACTTCGTAATTAGAATGAGCTTGGAGGATGTTTAGAAAACCTTCAATAAACACGGGATGATCATCGGCGATTAAGAGTCGGATCGGTACTTGCATCGGGTAAGGTGAAAAATTCAATCGATATTTGGGTGCCTTTGTTTAGCGAAGACCTGATGTCAAGTCTTCCGTTCACGAAGTTAACCAATTGACGGATTTGGGTAAAACCCAGCCCTTCTTTTACCAAGCTGGTGTCAAATCCGCGTCCGTTATCCTCTGCAAAAATGGAGACAACCTCTTCCTCCAGCACCACCTGCACAATGGCTTCCGATGCATTTGCATGTTTGATAATGTTCTGAATTAATTCCTGCGCGATATTATAAATGAGCAGCTCGTAACGAAACGATGTCTTCTGGCGGGAGCCGATCATTTCGAACTGAATGAACAGCTTCCTGTTTTTGTTGATGCTGTCCACATACTGTTGTAGTGCTTTGCCGATTCCTTTTTGTTGCAGCAGGATGGGGGACAGGCTGTGCGAAAAATGACGCACCTCGTTTGACACTTCATTGATGCCAAGCAGTGCTTCATTGATTTTATGGTCCTGCGAAAGGCCGGTCCCGTTTTCAAGCGTCAGTCGCAGGGCGCTTAACCGGGCGCCAACCGAGTCGTGCAGCAAACTGCTAAGCCGCTTTAGTTCCTTCTCCTGGTAATCGGTTACCGATTTAAAGATCTGATGTTCCTGGATCTGCGTTTTTCGCAGCAGCTTTTCCGATTGCTCTTTATAATGCTTAAAACGCAGCGAAAGGGAAAAGGCCAGGATGCAGATATCGGTCAGGAAGCCAAAGTTCAGCAGGTTGCGGGTGAACAGCGTATCGGGAAGTGTGCCTGAAATAAAAGCACCATAAAGGCCGCTGCTGATCCACAGCACCAGTGTGGTGGCAACCACTATGCGGGCCCATTTTATTTTTTTGCGCCAGGCCACAATAGCCAACACAAGGTTGGCCGCGCCAAATAGTGTGAGAATGGGCTGCATGGCCCGTTGCCAAACAATGATGCCGGCCGTGGACCGGCTGCCCGTAACAAGCAATACGGCAAGCAGGATCAAAAAGGTCACCATTACCCGCCGCATCCATTTATGAACAACCGGCAAGTTGGTTTTCAGTTCCATCAGCTCCAGGCAAAAGAAAACGTAAAGTACCGTCGCCAGCGAAATGGTCAGCGGCCGCATAAAATCGGCCGGCGCCGGATGGCGGGGGAACAAATGCATGAAAGCATAGCCGTAATCGGCCATGATGTACAACACGATCATCAGGATGTACAAGCCGTAGAACACAAATAGCTGTTCCCGCATTTGCCAGAACAAAAACAGGTTGAAGACAAACAAAAAAATACTCAGTCCGAAGATCAATCCGGCCAGCATGTTTTTGTCAGCGGTATATTCCATGAAGCCGTCCTCCGAAAAAAATTGAATGGGCACGGTTAGCTGTTCGAGCCGCTTGTCGGCCAGGATAAGGACGGCGCCTGTTGACAGGTGAAAATTAGCGGGAATCGGGAACACATAATCGGTATGATTTACGGCCCGGGAACGGAAGGGCAGGTGGTCGCCGGTGAGCGGGAAGGATTTCAGCAAGGTATCCTGCTGCAAAAAACCCACCTGCAAAAAGTTGATGTGCGGATTGCGGATGACGAGATAGGCCAGGCTGTCGTTGCTCTTTGAAAATGTAGTCACTTCCACCTTAATCCATACCATTTGGTTTTTGTAGCTGAAGGAAGCGTTGTTTTTTGCATAACCGGTAAAAAGAGAATGCACCTGGTTGTAGCGGGACAGGTCGTGCTGACCGGAGCCGTCTCTGAAAATCCAAATTCCAGTCTGTGGCAAAGGCACCGGCGTGTTGTTGTAAAACAAGGAGAGCTGCGCCGCAGCTTTTACCATAAAGAAGAAGACTGTGAAAAAGAGGAGAAGGACTTTCCGGTTCATAAATAAAACGAAGGACAGCAGCCTGATTCGAACGCTGAAACAAAAGGCGGCGATGGATTCACGCATTCGTTGCGCCGGACAACTTTCCTTCCCCATGTATGCCTTGTGTTCCTTATCGGCGGTTGTAACGGTTTGCAAGATAGGGAGGAGGGCAGTCATTTTCTATAGCCGCATAAAAATTTACTCCCTTTGGGGTATTGCGCTGCTTTTTACGGGCTTCTACATTTGCAGCGGATTTATTTCCGTACAATAAAAATTTTTATAAAGGAAAGCAACTCCCTTCTGTTATTTATTATTGACAGGATCAATGGGATTGAAACGAATACTATACGCCGGCTAAATTGGCTGGAATCTGCAATGGACAAGCATCCGGCTACCGTCTTTGCAGCGACACTGTCGAAAGAAAGACAATCCGTCTAATGAAAATGAAACAATTGAAACAACTGCTGTTCTTAGCTATCTGCTGCCTGGCTGCAGGCGTGTTGAAAGCCCAAACTATTTCCATCACTTCTTCTGCACAGGAATGTGTTCGATATATTGAATCGGCTACCAAGACTATTAAAGGAAAAGAAACTGCTGGTATTCGTACTATTGAAATAACCTTTTTCCCATTTACTCTTTGTCATGCTGCATGAGTGTTTACGTTATATATCCCATTTAACATAAATCAACCGTTAAAACAAACAATGAAAACTATGAAACTTCTGAGTTTATTTCTGATCGCTTTATTGCCCCTCCTGTCATTTAAATCCAAACCAGCTGATGAAGGTTATTATGCTTTTATCGTTGTAGATGGCGTATGGAAGGATCATACAGGTTACGCCAGCCGGATTATTTATTTTCCAGGTTACACAGAATGCAATAAATACAGGGACATTGATTTCTTTGCTGAAGCCAAAAGAAGCTTTAGTAGTCACCTGAAGGCGTATTATACAGAAGCTTTTCCTTATGGTGAAAACAATAACTTTCAAATGATTGACCGTAAAAAGTTCAGTACTTATGACCAGTTGAAATCAAAAGCCCATGCCGAACAGCGCCTGACGGAATGGATAGCTGAACAAAAAGAAAAGGGATATAATGTGGTAACTACCAATTTTGGATTTAGCTGTGAAAACCTGAAGTAAATCGTTTTTACAGTATGGTTTTACTTATTTAAACCAATCCTTTCCCATGCGATTCAACTGCAAAAACTTTAGAACATTCTGCAGCCGGTTGCTACTCGGTAATATTATACTCTGTGAATAAAACGTACTCTTCAAAAAAATACCAAAATGAAAAAGCTTTCTTATATTTTTTCTTTCTTTCTTCTATGCACCATAGCTGTCAGGGCACAACAAATAACCGCCACTTCTACGGCCGAGGATTGTGTCAATTTTATAAATCAAATGGCTCAGACGGGTAATGCAAGTGCTAAAAAACATGATTTTATCCGTTCGGCTTCCTTTACAGGTGGAACATTTGTTGAAACACAGGATTGGAAATATTCTATTAATAAAGAAACTTTTTCCAACATCAACTGGGCAGACTTTGAAAAGGTGAGTATTATAAAGCCTAAAGCTGTTGATGAAGATATCATGGTTTTCTTTTCCTTTAAAACAAATCAAGTAACCCGCGAATCCTTCGGCATTGATAAGGAAACAAACTTGGTGAAAGATAGAGAAAATGAAATTGGTAAGGACCTTTACTTTAACATTTCATCTTCCGAAGAAGGTAAAATAAAAGACTTGGAAATTGCTGCTAATAGGCTAAAGCAGATCGTAATAGCAAAAGGAAACCTTTTTAAAACAGCTGTTATCACCAGCAGTAAAATAAAAAACATTGAAGGAAAGCCTTCCTTCCAGGAAACTACGAATTACATCAATGCCTTCTTAAAAGACGGGAAAAGTAATGACTTGTTCTGCAATCTCGTGAAATACAAAAGCCGCTCTGCCACAGTTGGTGAACACATCAATGGTCATGTTTATTTGATCAGCAGTTATGTATGGGATGTAAATAAATCGTACTCAACTTCCAGCGAAGCGAAAAGCTACAAAATTGATCTTTCAAATGTTGAAGAAATAAAAATTGTTACTGGAGAAGGTTTTAGGGGTGGTTGCCTTCAGGTAGGACTTTGGTTTGTAGAAAAGGGAAAATCAGCTACTCCGGTTATGCATTTGCCTTTGTGGAATACAGCCTTCGATAGTTTTAATGCCTCACAATATAAAGAGGAGAAAATTTACAAAGCTTTCGAGCACTTGCGTAAACTCTGTGGCGCACCGGATCCTATTTCGTTTTAAAGTTTTTAGATCTCTATAATTGACGATGAAAAAAATATTGTTTTTTTTGGTTGCCACCTGCCTGGCTGCACCAGCGATAAAGGCTCAAACACCCCAAAAGTCTACTACAGCCAGTAAAATAAAAAACATTGAGGGCAAGCCCACTTATGAAGAAACGGTAGCCTATATAAAGTCATATTTCGATAATAGTTTCTTCAGGGATGGAAAGGATATGGTACAAACGATATTTAGAGTGGCCAGTAATAAAGTATCGCCTTTTTTCAAAATACCAGCTGAAGCGCGGTTTTGCGCTTCAACCTACGATATATCGTAGGTTTCCCTTCTTGATTCTGCCAAAGGTGAAATGGTGAAGAGGGGAGTGGACGGCCGAATCCGGTACTCAACAACTTGCCGGGGTAAGATGAAGTATGAAAAAGGAACCGTAACCATCTTCCGGTAACTGCCAGCCCTGCCAGTAAATTTTGTCTTCGAGGTTAAAACCTCCGGTGCCTTAGATCCCTCATACCAAGGCGATGGATAGGTACGCATTTTATAAAGGCACATTCAGAAACCAGCGTTTAACAACCTCTTTACAGAAATCTTCAGAACTGCTACAGAACTGCATGGTAAGATTGCATTGTAAACAAAAGGATCATAACCATGACAATAAAACAATCATTTGCAACGGTAGCAGTTGCCGCCGCCACTTCCCTTGGAAGTCTGTGGGGCTTCAGCCAGTACCAGCAAAATCATTTGCCCGGCTTAGACAGTAGCCAAAAGGCTTCTCTATTCAAAAATGCGAGCTATACAGCAACAGCCGACCCTGCGATAGACTTTGAAAAAGCGGCTAAGAGAGCAGTACCGGCAGTAGTACACATTAAAACCCTGACAAAAGCCAGGCAAGCCGGTGCGCCAGACCTGCAAAACAATCCGTTCAAGGATTTCTTTGGCGATGATCTTAACGACATGTTTGGAGGCCAGGGAAATATGCAGGCCCAGCCCAGGCGTGCTTCCGGCTCTGGTGTGATCATCAGTGCCGATGGTTACATCGTTACCAATAACCACGTGGTAGATGGCGCCGATGAATTATCTATTACCCTGAGCAATAACAAGTCCTACAAGGGAAAAGTAGTGGGCAAAGACCCAAGCAGTGACCTGGCGATTGTAAAAATCGAAGCCACCAACCTTCCTTACCTGAACTTTGCCAACTCGGACAATGTACATTTGGGACAGTCGGTATTGGCCGTTGGCTATCCACTGAACTTAGATGTGACGGTAACCTCAGGAATCGTTAGTGCGAAGTCCAGGAGTATCGGTATCAATAGCCAGAACAGCAAGACCCCTTTAGAGGCGTTTATTCAAACGGACGCTGCAATCAACCCTGGTAACAGCGGTGGCGCCCTGGTAAATGCGGATGGGGACCTGATTGGCATCAACAGTGCCATTGCTTCACCTACCGGCTCCTATGCCGGCTACGGATACGCCATTCCTTCCAATATGGTCAATAAAATTGCTACGGATATCGTTAAGTACGGCAGTACAAAAAGAGCTTACCTCGGTGTTATGTTTGGCAACGATCAAATGAGCGATGAAGACCGCCAAAAGTATGATGTGAAGGAGGGTGAAGGTGTGTTTGTAATGGAGGTGGCTCAAAACAGTGCCGCTGCCGCTGCAGGCATTCAGAAAGGTGACTTCATTACCAAAATAAACGGCACATCCGTTACCAGTGGTACACAGATCATTGAAAAGATTGCGACTATGCGTCCCGGTGATAAAGTGAGCATTGGTTTCCAGCGCAATGGTGCCGAGAAAACAGCCACTACTACCCTGAAAGGTGAATCCGGAGTGTATGCCAGCCTGAAGGAGCAAGCCTTAGAAAGCCTGGGTGCCACATTTGAAGCCGTACCCAAGGCACAAGCCGCCCAACTGGGCATTGGTGGTGGCGTGACTGTAAAGTCGCTGGTGCCAGGTGCCCTGACGGAACAGACACGTATCAAAGAAGGTTTTATAATTACAAAAATCAATGACCAAAAAATTACAACTGTAGACGAACTGAGGCTGGCCCTGCAAAAAGCCGGCAGCAGTGCGATCATGAGCGGGATTTACCCAAACAATCCCCAGCGGGAATATCAATATGCATTGAATGACCTTCAGTAACAAACTCATTTTCATATTGATTTCAGTTATAAAAGCCCCATCCTTGCGGTGGGGCATTTTTATGCACCGGTTTTTTGAAAGGGGTACTTTTATGTCCATGAAACTTTTGATTATTGAAGACGAACCGGCCTTGCGGGAGTCCATGCAGACCTACCTGGAACAACAGGGGTTTGTTTGTGAAGCTGTGTCTGAGTTCAGAGCCGGTCTGCAAAAGGTACGGCAATACAATTATGATTGCGTGATCATTGACATCAACCTGCCATATGGCAGTGGACTGGACATCGTGAAAGAGTTAAAAGCTATAGAAGCAAAAGCAGGTATTATTATCACCTCTGCCCGCACCTCGCTGGAGGATAAACTTGCCGGCCTGGAACTGGGATCGGATGATTACCTCACCAAGCCCTTTCATCTCTCGGAGCTTAGTGCCCGTATACAGGCCATTATCCGGCGGCGCAACTTTAGCGGCAGCAAAGCCATCTCCTTTCATGAAATCCGGCTGGAGCCCGATGCACAAAGAGTAAGTGTTCATAATAAGGGGTTAGACCTGACCGAAAAAGAATACCGCCTGCTGGAATATTTTATTGCCAACCAGAGGCGGGTCTTAACGAAAGCCGCTATTGCCACCCACGTTTGGGGAGATGAATATGAACAGGTAAGCAATTATGATTTTATCTATACGCACATAAAAAATTTGCGCAAGAAATTGATCGATGCAGGCGCTGCGGACTACATCAAAACGGTTCACGGAGTGGGTTACCGGTTTACGGACAACTAAAAGCTGAAATGCATAAAAGCCACCTGGACTCTTGCAGGAAAACAAAAAAATAGGGCATGCGATTACTGACAAAAACAACGCTGTATTTCCTACTGGCCATGGTTCCCCTTTTGGTGGCTGCCGGCTATCTCCTGTTCCGGCTGTACAGTACGCAAATCAATGAGCAGGCGGACAAGGAGCTGGTGTATGAAGAAGCACAATGGTTGCAGTATCTGGAAACGGCAACGGCCGATGGCACCAATTTCATTCTGAGGTCACCCGACCTGCTCATATACCCGACACAGGATCCACCCACCGCCTACCCGGAGTTGTCCAACACCAGCGGCACCAAGGCCAGAGCCAGTGTGCAGATCCCGTACCGGCAGCTGGCACATGTGGTGAACGTCAACGGCATCACGTACCAGATTGTCATCCGTAAATCCCAGGAACAAAAACTGGCCCTGGTGACGAACATCACCTCCATCCTGTTGCTGGTCTTTGCCGGATTATTTGGAGCCACCCTTCTGTTCAATTGGGTTATCAACAAACGTATCTGGAGGCCATTCCAGGCATCCCTCCAAAAGGTGCGCCACCTGGAACTGCAGAAAATAGAAGGTATTCGCTTTGAAGAAACCAACATTAAAGAGTTCAATGAGCTGAATGCCACACTGAATACCATGGTGCAAAAAATTCAGAGTGACTACCTGAATATGAAAGAGTTTACAGAGAATATAGCTCATGAAATGCAGACTCCTCTTGCTGTTGCCCTTTCCAAGCTCGAACTCTTGTTGCAGGACAGGAACCTGAATGACGCCCAGCTAGGCACGATTGCCCAGGCGACGGAGGCTTTAAGCCGGTTAAGCAAACTGAATCAATCGTTATTATTACTGGCAAAAATTGAAAACCACCAGTTTGAAGGCACTGAAACGATCAGCCTGGCAGCTACCACTCAAAAATATTTGCGCCTTTTTGATGAAATGATTAAAGACAAAAAACTATCCGTGGAAATGCATGTTGAAAGTGACTTTACCGCTATGCTGCATCTCTTCCTGGCGGATTCACTGGTAAGCAACTTATTGGGCAATGCCATCAAATACAATTTCAATGGTGGAAAAATAAATATTCGGATTAATAACAAGGAGTATTGCCTCAGCAACACCAGCAATCTTCTTGCCATTGATGCACAGGACCTTTTTCAGCGGTTCCATGCCTCCCAAATTGGCACGGATCCTTCCACCGGTTTAGGGTTAGCCATCGCAAAACGGATTGCCGACACATCGCATTTATCCATTTCCTACCAATACGACGATGGCTTCCATCGTTTTTGTATCAGGCACGTATAACAACTTACTGATAGGAAAACGGGCAACATAGTGATGATTGTTCTTAGATGTAAAAACCGCTGCTTTTCAATAGGGCCCATTCCAATCCATTACCCGTTGATATTTCTAACCTCACCAGTCGAAAAGTGGGGAACCTTACATTTTTCCTTTCACTAACCATTCTTGATGAACTACTTATACCTTGGATGAAGGTTTTCGAACCAATCTCCAATCCATTGAAAATTAATGAAATACAAGCAACGAAAAGCGGAGAATCCTTTTAAATTAGCAGCGCCCAAAACAGAAAAGTTAATTAACCATTGTCTCACATGTATTGAAATATCACAAATTAATGCATCTTTCCATCTTGAACTTCTACTCACTCTCTGTCAATCTAATTGGCTCATTTTTACCCTGACAGATAAATCCTCCCCAATAATTAGGGTATGGATATTTCTCCCTCAATGCATGACTTGCTTTTCTAAGCGCTTCAGGTTGCCGCGCAGAATAGTGTACATCCACCTTCGATAGATCGAAGGTCACATCGCTCGATTCAGCCAATGATGGAAATGGATAGGAGAGAAGTGGAATGGGATTTTCGGTGCTCAACAACTTGCTACGCAAAAATAGCCGAGGTGGTGATAAAATAGGCGGGTAGCTGACCGAGCTATGCACTGTGTAATGGCTTTTCCGGTTCTTTTACTCTATTGGCTTGAGTAGTTTACATGAACGGCTAAATGGGCACTCTGACCTTAGATAGAACGAAGGTTTGTTCCTGTTTTTCTGACTTGCACACAAATGGCCTGATAGCTGACCGGACAATTATCGAACACCAGGAGGAAAAATGGCTGGAGAGATAAATATCACAATATCAATGTTTTAGCTGAAAAATATTATTAATTCTTCCAATAAGGTGTTCGATAACTGTTCGGTCAGCTCCACCTGAAGGGACAACTCTAAATTTTTGAAGAGTTGTCCCTTTTCTTTGAGTTGAAACCCTTGTCCATGGCGGATATAAGCAGAACGGCCTTGTTGATTTTTGGTGGTCGACTCTTGTTTTCAGAAATTTGGATCTTTTCAGGAAAGATCGAACACACCACTTCTCGTTTTGTTTCCAGGCTGCTTTTCCGGTAGAAATCCGGCAGGTTTTCCAACAGATGAATGCCTGTCTTTAAAAACTTCTGAAACTCACTTAAAGTGGAACTTTGACTTTCTAGTTCTGCCTACAACTTCTGTAGCTCTGTGGTAAAACGGGTCTTAGCTTTGGCATAGCTGGCCGCGTCAATAACTTTGTCCATCAGGTTATCATCGAGTGCATCAAGGCGGCTTTGCACTTGTTTGATCTCGGCCTGTATTTTGGCAATTGGGCGTACCTAGGTTTGCTTTTTTGGCAGCAGCTTTTTAACTATGGTTTCATAAAGTTCCTTTGCCTGTCCGTTTACTTTAAATTCAAAAAGAATGTTTGCCATGATGTCGTGCGTTTTTGAGCACGAATACGTTGCTGCCCACAATGATTGCAATGGTAGTAAAAGTGACGATCGCCTGTTTTGCTTCGGGAGGAACTGCCGGTTAGTTGCCTTCCGCAACACTCACAACGGGTTCCCGCTATGCTGGCGGACAAATAAACTTCATCACCTGTACTACAATGGGCGGCAGTTCAGGCAGACACAACATCATTCAGCTAAAGAATTTATCTTGAACAATAAAACATTTATCGGCTTTTGTTTTGGCTGACCGAACGCTGAAATCCAGCACAGCAGCAAGCCGGTAGATGTTAGCGGTCAGGCGACGGACGACCCAGACAGATAATGCAACAAGAACTTAAAAAAGAAAAATGCGAAAATTATCTCTTTTTATAGCAACAAGTTTAGACGGCTACATTTCCAAACCTAAAGACGACCTTAGTTTTTTGAAATTAGTAGAAAAGGAAGGAGAAGATTACGGTTATGCGGACTTCACGGCAACCATCGACACTTTAATTATTGGTAGAAAGACTTATGATTATGTACGTAAAGAAATTGGTGCTTCTCATTACGACAATGGACAGCGAGACGTGTATGTAATAACAAGAACTGAAAGACCAAGTGTTGGTAGAACCAACTTTTATTCAGGAAATTTGACGGACTTGGTGCAACGACTAAAATCTGAAAACGGAAAAAACATTTATTGTGATGGTGGAGCAGAAATTATCAATGAGCTTTTACAACACGACTTGATAGATGAATTTATTATTTCCGTTATACCGATTTTGGTTGGTAATGGGATAAGACTATTTAATGACAACAGACCTGAACAGCAACTTGAATTTGTAAGCGTAAAATCATTTGACACAGGATTAACACAACTCCATTACAAACGTGTTGACAAATAAGAAATATAACAGTGAGACAAGAAAGCCCGAACCGCTAACAAGCGTATTGAACATTTTATTCCGCCCTTTGTTCTTTCGAATATGTTATTGATCCCCTTAACTGAATTTACTCAATTGTAAACATAGGAGCGTATTGCAGCAATAGGGGCCTGACAGTAATAAGCTCAACATTTATAATTCTATCGGCCTTTGTACAAATGTTGAGCTGACGTTTTTCAAATTTCCCATCGCTAATACGTAAACCGTTAGCAGCGTTGCAACCAGACTTTTTATATGAGACAAATAGTTTGTTTTATAGTATTTATTCTCTTACTATGTGGGTTTGACAAAAAGCCACAAGGCGTTTATGTGAACTTCAAGAACAGCTCACGAGAGGATTTTAAATCACTTCACGTCAAAATTTCGGGCAAGGACTACTTCTTCAATGAAGTAAGGAGCGGAAAGCTAACTAAGCCTATCAAAGTGGAGAAAACTTACAGGTATTGTTTTGCTGAAGCTATAACACAGAAGGATACTGTCATTCTTCAACCGTTTGACTTTGTCGGTGAAACCTTATTTACATCTGGTAAGTTGACAATGGAATTTTATATATTCCCCGAAGAAGGTCAAGAAAGGACTTTAAGAGTTCGATAGCCCTTCCAGACGCTGCTAACAGCAGTGGCTGTTGCACAACTCAGTTCTTAAAATCTGTTTTCGCTTATTTGGATCCTGTTGGCTCTTCATCTACTAACAGCCACCTTCAGCCAGCTTTTTCTGATCTGCTGCGCTGTTAGAAGTCACAGCATAAAAAAGCAGTTTGCAAGTGTTTCTTCGGTGTTTTTGAGGTTTTCACTTGTCCATTTGAGCAGGCGTTTGAGGTTTTAACAGACCGATGCCATCAGCACGCATTTGTTGGCCGGTTTGATCTCTCTGGTGTTCACCCGGCGTATGCCCAAAGAGTTCACCAGCGTGCCGATCACCGGTTCAACGGTAGCCCATCGGAGCTTTTTCATTTGTTTGGCCTTTCGGGTTTGCAGCCGCTCGTGCATCTGGTCATAGAGGTATTTATCCATGGTGTCTTTGATCTGTTTAAGTCCATTTAAGGACTCCAAATCGACTTTTATGTCCTATACGATATGGGAAATGAGTGGCATCCTTTTTCCTTGGCACCGACGGCCGGGCTTCCTTTCGTAAACTATCGGATTGGTTTGAAGCCTATTAATCTCGTGTTTTTGACTGTCGTGGCAGACCTTTTAGCACCATTTTTGTTTGTTTGTGACTGATCTCAGTACAAAACACGGGAGGAAGTTGGAACATGGAACGAGAATGGAGTACCCTGGATATTGCAGTCATGCAAACTCTCTATGAAACGAAACTTCAGGAACTCAATGCACTTCTGCTCAGCGGTGTGCCGTGGAAAGACCTCCGGGATAAACGCCACGAAGTGACGCAGCTTTCCATTCAACTTTCAAGGCGGAAAACCGCCCATCCTGCAGCATTCCCGAACAGGGGAGTAGAATAATTGCGTTTCAGGCTAGTTTTCACATCTGCCTTCACTGGCATAGTTGTGCCGTTCTGTATATGAATCCGATTTCTTTCTTGCCAAGAATTCCGTTAGGTTTGCGGTAGCGGTTGGTTGAAGCCTTACGGCCGGCCTACCGATGGAGAAGCAGGTATGCCAGAACACTGCCTTGTCAATTCTCCGTTTTGTTCCCTTGAAAGCCCGTTATTGATCCGATATACCCCAAGAAAACAAGTAGACGAAAACGTTACGTAAACCGATCCGTCAGTACAGGCCTGTCCCTCCCATAAGGAGGGATTTTTGTTTTCCTGGCTGTGTCCAAGGCAAAGGGAAGACACGGCCTATTGACATTTTATTCCCAACCTGATCCGTGGTACAGGAGTTGATCTTTATGCCATGCATCGCTCATTTTTGTTTTTAATCATCGGCCTCTGTTTCAACAGCAGGCCTTTTCTTTTATATCACAAAGCACAGGACAGTCCTGAACCTTTTTGCGTTTGCCTCGATTATCGTTTTTCTTAAAAGGTCATTTACATTCATTTATTGCGCAGCACCTAATGAAATCCAAGGCGCTGGTTTTCAATATTCTATTGGTTTTCTATATCGACTCTTTGATTTTACCGGGCTGTGCTTTATGTTTACCCTTCATTTCATTTAAGTTTAATCCGTAGCCCCCTCTTTCTAGTTGGGGCTTTTTGTTGCCAGTTCCCTAATAATAAATAGTTTCCGGAAAGCAAGACCCTCTCTTCATAGAGGGTCTGTAGTATAAAAGACAGGAAATGTCCGGGTGGAGACAGGAAATGTCCCGATGTGTATTTATTTAAATAGCGTAGACGGTAAGTACAACTAATCTCTCAACGACATTCACGCTAAGAAAAGCTGCCCAATTGCTCACACCGCTCTCCTGTAAAACGGCTTTTCTTCCCACCAGTTACTGCTGCAGGTATTTTGCCTCCGCTATATTGTAACTGTCGAATTACGCTTTCTTGGCTTCGGTCATTGTATACTACGACGGACCAGGCAGAGAAAAAAAGAACCCCTTGTAGACACAAGGGGCGTAACCAAAACTAACTGCTTATAAGAGGGGGCAAATCTAAGGCAGGGAAACTTTCATCCGGCATTAAACCTTTTGCCTTGCCCGCCTTCTTACCCACGGCTTTACCCGTTTTTGTCCATTACGCAATGAAAAAGCAGTGTCAGGCTACATCACCAGGCTGTGTGGCTTTTGACCCTGTAAAACGGACGCCCTATTACGCTGTCTCTTTGAAACCAAGGTACCCATTCCCATTCTTCGCATAGAGGTCCCCTCTGAAAAGGAGGGGGCTTTTTTTCGGTCATGCGGCAGTCAGACGTTGAATTGTTGTGGGTAAAAGAGGGGCAGTCTTTGGAAATTTGTTATTGGACTTTTTGATGAATATTGGAACATATAACAAGGCGGGATTTTTATCCTGCCTTCTTTTTTCTCCCGTGCAAAATACAGAATACTGACTTCTTTGCTTAGTAGCTCAAGTCCAAATTTGTCTTTATCATGGCCTGATTCGAGCACCTGGACCTTCGTTGTATCGAAGGTTTATTCCAGCTTTCTTTCCGTACAATGTGACGGCCAGCGCCACTTCTAGGGTAAGTATTTTTTTTATGCCGAAGTTCCTTGCCGCCTGTCGAAGGGGAAGCCGAGCTTTGTGAAGAAATCAGTGAATACCAAAACAACCTTTTCCTAGCACTATCTAGGGTAAAGAAAGCCGCCTTTAGCCGCAAAATTTATAAAAATGCACTGATATTTATTCAGGTCTTTTACGCCTCTTTGTAATGTCATTTTCTATTCCTGGGACTTGCAGTTCTTCGCATACGTCAACCCTGTAACCACTCTTTACCAGCTGTTGTACAACCTAGGGGCTGACCAAAGTAAAAGCAGCTGCGCAACCGGCTTTCTATACTGCGCTGCCGTTTTTATGACTGTAGCGTTGCAGCTGCAAGGGAAGTTGTAAAACTCAAAAACCTAATTTATTTTGCGCCTCAAATCCAAACTTTCGGATAACCGTACCTTTATTTAATAATCAACCCGTCCAGTCCCCTGAAAAACCCAAATGAAAACTGCTCCCTCGCTGTAAATCTTTTTTGCACAGGCCGCGTTTTCGCCAATTTCCTGCGAAAGATCATCCGTAAGAAATCACACTTCGCGTGTCAAATTCGTCTTTATGAAACACAGGATCACGCTGCGTACAGGCGCAGGAAAAACCGTATTGCGTACTTTTTTCAGGGCCTGCTTTGTCAACCAGCACCGGTTGCAAGTGATGGCCACCGTTCTTTGTATCTTGCTGTTCGGGGCCGCATCGGCGCAGAACAGTTCCGCCTCCTGGCCGTTGACCAGCAGTGGTACGGCTACCGTCGCCGGTAATCTAACGGCTGGAAACCTGGTTGTCAGTGGTGCTTCCAATGCAGTGTATTCTGCCGACAAAGGCGCAACGTTCACAAAACTGAACGGGACTTCCCAGGCCAGATCCGGTTACCTTGAATTCTCCGTTTCACCGGCCAACAACTTTGCCTTTACCCTTTCCGAATTCAGCTTTTCCTGCAATCTTTCAGATGGGACATCTACAAACGCCTCTTTTCAGGTTCAGTATTTTTTGTCTACAAACACTACCGCTGTCTTTACGGGCAACACGCTCACTCCAACCGCCACCTGGGCCACCACCACCCTCAATTCGCCAAATCTCACCGTTAGCGCAGGACAAACTCTTTCTGTACGTATCTATGTGTGGGGCCTGGCAACACAAAACACGGGGTTTAATCTGAAAGGCGTAAACATCCGCGGTTATGCCTGCCCGTCTGTAGCAACCATCACTTATCCTAAAACTACTTATTGCAAAGACCCCAACACTACGGCAAGCCCCACTGTTAGTGGCGTTGGCGGCGGCCTTTATTCCGCCACGCCGGCAGGCCTTTCCATCAACAGCACGACCGGTGTGATTGATGTGACCAACAGTGCCGCCGGAACCTACACGATTTTGTACACGGTGGCCAGTACGGGCTGTTCGGACCTGAAGGCCACCACCGGCATCAAGATCAATGACCTACCCACTGCGTTCACCTTGACTGGGCCGGATGGAGCTACCGGTGCTTTTTGCACCAACGGTACTCCGGCTACCTTTACCTTGAGCGGCTCGCAGGAAGGCGTCACGTATACCTTCAACTCTGTCAACCCGGGCGGGAACACGCCCCCGGGACAAAACTTTACCGTGCCGGGGGTAGGAGGAACCCTCGAGTTTGTGCAAACCCCCGACGGGAAATGGAGCTACAAGGTCACCGGTACCGATGATGCTACCGGTTGTACTAACACCATGGAAGGCCTGCTTACCGCCGTTGACGGGCCAGCCATCACTTCCCAGCCGCAATCTGTTTCGGTTTGTACCAGTGGGGCAGCCACCATTACCCTCAACGCCTCCAATGCCAGTTCGCTGAAATGGGAGGTAAGCACCGACAACGGCAGTTCCTGGACCACCGTGACCAGCAACAGCATTTACACCATAAACACAAGCGGCACGACGTCGACAAAGCTGACCATCAGCAATGCGGCTGCCAGTATGAACAGTTACCAGTACCGGGCCGTGCTGGGTGGACCCTCTGCCTGTCCCGTTAACTACAGCAATGTTGCTGTGCTGACTGTCAACCAGCCGCCTGTGATCACAAAACAGCCGGTTTCCAAAGCTGTGTGCCACAACAGCACGATGATCCTTTCGGTAGGGGCCACCAATGCTGCAGGCTACCAGTGGTACCTGAACGGCGCCGCCATTGCCGGCGCCACCGGTGCTGAATACCGGAAAACCTATGATGCGGCGACAGATGCCGGCACGTATTCCGTGCTTGTCAAAAGCAATGCCCCCTGTGGCAACCTGGCGTCCAACAGTGTCACCGTTTCTACCGCTCCTCCCTCTGTTACCACCTGGCAGGGCCCCTTGCCCGGCTCCGGTGCCACGAGCGGTACCGCCTGGGAGGTGGCCAGCAACTGGTCGTGCGGGGTGCCCACCCGTTCCACCGATGCGGTGATCCCCGCTGATGTGATCGACGGCTATCCCACCATCAAACCGGCTGTCACCGGCGAAGTGCGCAACCTGACCCTTAACGGTGGCGGCTTTAGCCCCTACCTCACCGTGAACGGCAAACTGCAGATATTTGGCAGTGTTACCAACAACGGCGGCGTCTTCGACGCAACAGCCGGGACCATTGAATTCAGCGGCAGTACGGTTCAAACCCTTTCTGCCGGCCTGTTTGCCGGCAATACGGTGCAAAACCTGGTGATCAGCAACGATGTGAACCTTGCGGGTGAGCTGAACCTGACCGGGGCATTGAGCTTTGGTGCGGTGAGCAACAAGACCCTGGCCACGAATGATTACCTGACCCTGAAGTCGGGGTCGGCCACAACGGCAAGAGTAAGTGATCTTACCAACAACGGCAGCAGCACCGGCAATGCGATCACGGGCAAGGTAACAGTAGAACGCTATATCCCGGCTTTTAGCAACCGTCGCTGGCGGCTGGTGACCTCCCCTGTTGCCGGGATCTCTGTTCACGATGCCTGGCAGGAAGGGCGTTCCTGGAACGGCAGTAATAACGAGATGAGTGGCTACGGCACGTTGATCACCGGCAATGCCCAGGGAACTTCCGCTACGGCCACTGACAATGGTTTCGACTTCTGGACGGCTGTTGCCGGCAGCTCGGCTTCTATAAGGAAATACGTTCCCTCAAACAGCAACATCAACGCCAACTGGGTGCCATTAGAAAATACCATCAGCCCCGGCTTTTCCAATCTTGAAGCCTATCTGGTCTTTATTCGCGGCGACCGCACGGTATCGACCGGCACCGCAGGCGGGACCACTACGCTCCGCGCCAAAGGAACCCTGAAACAGGCCGTGGCCTACACCATCCCTGTTCCGGTAACGTATAGCCATGTCCTGGTTGGCAACCCCTATGCCTCACCGCTTGATTTCAGAAAGCTGTATGCTGACAACAGCACCAAAATTCAACCTTACTACTGGATCTGGAATGCCGGCCAGGGAACAAGCGGGGGCTATATGGTCATGCAGCCGTCAGCTACCGGCGGTTACGAGGCCATACCGGCCGGCGGCACCGGATCTGGTTCTGCCATCGAACCCATTATTGGTTCCGGAGAAGGCTTTTTCGTGGTGCCGGCAACCAATGCGGCCACTGGAAACACCCTCACCCTGCAGGAAACCCATAAATCCAACGGACAGCCCGGCTTTTCCGTTTTCCGCCAGGTGAGAACGGAAGTGGCCAAACTAAGCGTGAACCTTTATGCACAGGTGGACGGTGAAAACATCCGGCTGGACGGTGTACTGGCGCAGTATGGCGCCTCGCCGGAAAAGTGTGGCGGCATTGCCAAACTCGCCAACATCGAAGAGAACCTCTCGATTCCTGACGGGGCGGAAAACCTGATCGTTGCCAGCAGGGGTGGTGTCCAGAGCGGCGATTCCCTGCAACTGCGGCTTTGGAATGCGGCTGAACGCGGGTATCATTTTACCTTCAAGGGTTCCGGCTTTTTGGCCCAGGGACCAAAGGCTGTCCTTTACGACCGCTATAGCCGGCAGGAGACGGAAGTGCCGCTCACCGGAGAGGAGACGGATTATGCGTTTGGGCTCACAAATGACAGTGCGAGTAAAGACCCCCGGCGTTTTGTGATCCGTTTCAGAACGGCCGCGGCAACGGCAAGGCAGGCCCGTGCGCTTCCTGTCACACCGGAAGGAAAGCCGGCTTTCGTTTTTCCCAACCCGGTTAAAGCTGCCACCACCAACCTGGTCCTCAGCGGCAAGTCGCCGGGCCGCTACACAGTGCGCCTTTTTACGGCCAGCGGCCAGTTGCTGAGGGTTCAGGCAGTGCAATACAGTGGCGGCCTTGCTGTATACCCAGTCTCGGCCAGGGATCTTGCTGGCGGAACTTATACGCTTGTGCTGGCTGCGCCGGACGGCAGGCAGGAGCAGGTTTCCTTTGTTGTGATTCGCTGAGAAATGGGCGGGGAGGCCCGGTGCGAGGAAGCAAAGCCTGAAACGGCGAATAGCACGAAACTCAGAAACAGGCAGGAATTTCACCCACAAAAGAGTCGATATTTCTTTTGCATGCGATTGTTGATTGGGGGGTGAAATAGTTCAACAGGGCAGGAGCAGCCTCGATAATTCACCCGGTTGTTGGATAACAGTCGGCGGTTTTGGGAGGAGTTGGAAAAAATGGACGAAGGAAATGAAGGCCTGGATTGGATTGCAGAAATTTTTTTGTTCTGGTGCAAGAACAGTGGAGAAAAAGGCATGCATTTTTTAAGCTGGTGATCTGGGTGCTTGCGGTTCGACGTACGTAAGAAAGCCACGCTGGCCTAAACCGTCTGTTTATGCAAAAAAAAATATACTGTTTTTTGTTTGTCTATTTTGAGAGGCTTACATGTGCCGCAAACTGTCAACAAAATAATTTTTATTGCTTCCAAAGAAGTCACGGTAACGAATCTGGTGGTATAAAATGCCGTGGCCGGCTACACGCCGGGTATTTAAATACAGAATATCGATTTTTCGTTCAAGTCTAGCAAGTCAGCATATTGCGCTTGAACGTGCAATTCATCGAAGGTTTGCTCCTGGTTTTCTATCTCGGGTCAAAAGTGCTGATACTGTTTGCACAGCTCCACCTGACGGGACAACTCCATATTTTTGAGGAGTTGCCTTTTTTTGTTTTGGCTGAAACTCTTGTCTGTAGCGGCTATCAGCAGAACTGCCTTTTTCCGCCCGCTCGCTTTTGCAGATCACTTTTTAAATCATGGTTTTCAGTACAGCTTTCGCTTCCCGCAAAGCCAGCGAGATATCATCCTTTGTGTGAGCCGCGCTGATATACCACAGCCCTCTTCCAATGATACGAATGCCTCTGTCGTGCATGCCGCTAATGAACCGATTTAGTTTTGCTTTATCATATTTCAGTGTGTCGCGGAAGTCGTTTACGGAATTTGCATTGGTAAAGCCCGTGTGAAAAACAGGCCCGGGTCCTTGCACCAGCAGGTTGTGGCCGGCTTCCGAAGCAAGTTGTCGTAAGCCTTCCATCAGCTCATTTCCCAGCGTATACATCCGGGGATAAGGGTTTTCTGTTTCCAGTACGTTGATGGTGGCAAGGGCTGCAGCTACCGAACTGTTTCCGGAGTTCATCGTGCCTGCATGGATCACCGTGCCGTCTTCGATCAGTTGCATCCACTCTTGTTTGCCCACAATGGCGCTGATCGGGTAGCCGCTGGCAATGGCCTTGGCAAAGATGGACACGTCAGGCGTGATGTTGAAGCGTCCTTGTGCTCCGCTCAGTCCCAGGCGAAAACCGGTGATCACTTCGTCAAAAATGAGCGTAATTCCATATTGATCGCAAAGACGGCGCATCTCCTCAAGGTAACCTTCGCGTGGTTCAATGCAGCCGTTGTTGCACATAACAGGCTCGGTGATGACAGCAGCAATTTCGTGGTATTGTTCGGCAAGGGTTTTTGCCAGCAGGTCAGCGTCGTTCCAGGGAAGGATCACGAATTCATCCTTTGCGCCATCCGCAAGTCCCGCACTCCAGGGAAAAACAGTTGGGTGTTCCTGTGAGCCCAATGCTTCCGGCGATGGAGTGGAAAGTCCCCAGGCCACATTGTCCAGCCAGCCATGGTAATGCCCTTCAAAGCGCAGGAATTTCGGCCGGCCGGTTTTTGCCCTGGCAATGCGCAAGGCAGTCTGCACGGCTTCCGAGCCGTCCAGGCAAAAGCGCATCCGTTCGGCAGAAGGGATAAGTCGCTGAATGGTTTCGGCCAACTCCAGTTCCCGGATATGTTGCCCCGCAAAAAGTTGTCCTTCTTCCGAATAATCGCTGATGGCCGCAAGCACCTTTGGGTGCGAATGTCCCAGAATGAGCGGTCCCTGGCTCAGGGTAAAATCAAGGTATTCGTTGCCGTCCACATCATAAATTCGGCTGCCGCAACCGTGGGTGTAAAACAGG
Organism: Flavisolibacter nicotianae; assembly: GCF_003628535.1. Taxonomy (GTDB): domain Bacteria; phylum Bacteroidota; class Bacteroidia; order Chitinophagales; family Chitinophagaceae; genus Flavisolibacter; species Flavisolibacter nicotianae. Next base: position 199,848 of record NZ_RBCI01000014.1, on the reverse strand, counting down.
GCATGCGGATGATTGTATTTCCGGAATTCAGATGACACGCCCCCGGCAAGAACGTTTTTGCTTCGGCGCAACAGGTCAGATGATTTTTGGTAGCGATTCTCGACAGGCATAAAGCTTTTTATTTTTTCGACTTGATAAGGAGTAAAAGCACAATGCAAACCGGGATCAGAAAAGAAGCCCACCGGAAAATGGTGGTGAAGCTCACCTCCGCATCCCGCAGGTAGCCGCCGGCGTAGATACCAATGCCACCGACAATGCAGCTAAACAGGTTTAAAATGCCGTAACCCGTTGCCCGTTTTTCTTTTGTGGCAATGGTGGATAGGATCGGCATCATGTTGGTATCGCTGAAGGCCTTGGTGAAGGCATAGATCATAAAAAATAAAATGGCAAGGGTAAGGATTGTTGTATCGCTTGCCAGAAAAACCATTGGTGTTGCGACGCAAAGCCCCAGTGCCGGCACCAGCATGCGGGCCCGCCGGTTTTTTTTACTCCATTGATCGGTCATAATCCCGCCAAGCACAAGACCGGCAACGGATGCCGGGTACAGGTAAGCCGTTGCATAGACGCCGGCCATCTTCTGCGAGAGATGGAACCGCTGCAGGTAAAACGTGGGCAGCCAGGCGGTGATCAACCAGGCGACGATGCTCAGTAAACTCCAAAAGGCGAGCATCGCGTAAAACGAAGGAATGGAGAATAACTCTTTGATCGTCCTGAAAAAATTACCCTGTTCAGCCGGAAGAGTTGAAGCGGGATCATTTAGCTTTTCTTGTGGTGGATCTTTCAGCAAAAACGCGATCACGATCGCATACACGATTCCAATGCCACCAAAAATGGTAAACGCTAAATTCCAGCTATGATCTTCCGCGATCCAGCCGCCAACAAAACCCAGGCTGGCACCGATAAAAACGCCGGCCATGTGAATGCCTGTCGCTGTGGATTGCGTTGAGCCTTTGTGGTAGTCGGAGATCAGGGCAAGCGCCGCCGGAATGTAACAGGCTTCACTCAATCCCATCAGTGCCCGGGTAGCCAAAAGCTGCTCAAAATTGGCAGCATGTGCCGTGAGCCAAGTCACCGCCGACCAAATAAAAAGGCTGGTGATAATAATGCGGCTGCGGCCAAAGCGGTCGGCCAGGTAGCCGGCGAAGGGACTGAACAGTCCATAGACCCAAAGAAAAACAGCCGTGAGAAGGCTGAACTGTTTATCCGACATCGGGATCGCCACGGTGATGGACGTGTGCATGGTGGTGATGGTGTTCCGGTCGAGATAATTGAGCAGACCGACAAAAAAAAGCAGGACGACCGCCAGCCAGGCCCTGGGCGGAAGCGTTTCCTTTTTTTCTGCAGGCGTTGTTGTTTTTTCCATCGCAAACATTGGTTCTACCAGCTTGTCCAGCCGCCGTCAACAAGAAGATTGTGCCCTGTGATATAAGCCGATGCTTCTGAAGCCAAAAAGACAACGGGACCTTTGATGTCGTCATCGTAGACAAACCGGCGCAGGGGCGTCAGCCGCTTGTAATTTTCAGTGAATTCATTTTCGCCAAACGAGGCTTCAATGCCTGGCCCATAGCCACCGGGGCTGATGCAGTTCACGCGGATGTTGTGTTTGCCATAAGCATTTGCCATCCATTTGGTAAGGCCCACCATGCCCCATTTGTCATACGTGTAATTGAGTGGGCTTGTCATGCCCGTTGATCCATAAACTTCGAAGTTTGGACCCACCGCTCCCTGTATGGAACCGATGTTGACGATGCTGCCTTTTCCCTGATTCACCATCTGCTGCACCACGGCTTTGTTGATGAGCATTAAACCGGTGGCGTTGATGTGTTGCGCCGTTTCCCAGTCTTCGGCTGTCGTTTCTTCCAGCTTTTTATAGTTTTCCCGCGAGACAGCATTGTTCACCAGTATGTCAATTCGGTTGTGCATTGCTGTAACCTTGTCAACCAACGCCAGAATGCTTTTTTCATCACCTAGGTCTAAAAAAGCACCTTCGGCCTGGTAGCCGTTCTGCCTGATTTCTTGGGCAACGGCTTTGCAGCTTTCCTCGTTTCTTGACGCAATGATTACGTGGGCCCCGGCTTCTGCCAGGGCAAAAGAGATGGGTTTGCCAAACAGCCCGGTGCCACCAGTGACAATCGTCGTTTTCCCCGTAAGATGATAGAGCTCGGTTACCTTCATGTTGTTTGTTTTTGCGGCCAACGTGCCGGTGTGATGAGATCCAGCGGTACGGCAGCGAAACGCTGCTTGATTTCGGATGTTATGTGTTCGGGCAACGGCGGTGTTGCCAAAAGTTCGATGTTCTCCTGCACTTGCCCGATTGTTTCAGCACCTACCACGATGCTGCTGACACCGGGTGTATCTCTTACAAATGCAAAGGCCAGTTCTTTGATGGTCCGATCAGCTTTTTTTGCTATTGCTTCCAGTTGGTCAAGATAGGGTTTTGCAAAAGATAAATGCGGTGGGTGCGTTTCCATCAGGAGCAAGCCTTGCAGGTACACGCTGCGTACAAAAACGCGAACGTTCTTTTCAGCAAGTGTTTGCAAAAGATTTCCTTGCAGTAACCGCGTGTCGAAAACATTCATCGGCACCTGAACCGAACGGATGGTTTCCCAGTCCCGTATACATATTAATTCATCCGGTGTGTAAGCCGAAAGCCCGCCTTCACCAATCAGCCCTTCACTCTTCAAGGTTTTAAAGATGAGGGGCAGGAGAGAGGCAACTTTCTCAATTGGCTCCTCAGGTCCTTTGTGAAACAACAAAACCGGGAGGCAATCGACGTTCAACATTTCGCAGGAGGTGATTGCACTTTGTCTTGCTTCCGCTATGGCCAGCGACGGATTATCGAGTGCTTCTGGACTTAATTTGAACTTGGAAATGCAGGTGAAGTATTTCCGGTTTGCGAAGCTGCCGATGACCTGCTCCGCATTGCCATACGCTCTGGCGGTGTCGAGTATGCGGATGCCCTTGTCAAGTGCAAACTGCAACAACTCGTGGCTATAGCTTGTCTCAGGCTGACCACTCGTATTGGCCACGCCATAGGGCAGGCCCAGTTGCACGGTGCCGAGGGTCAGCTTCGATAACGTTAGGGGCTCATTCATTGGCCAAAGCTATTTGGTAAACGCCACCCGGCCCGGGTTCACCGTAACCGCCAGTGACAATGATTGTTTGATTGCTGATAAAAATATTACTCCCTAGAGGAAACGGCAGATCGATGGACTGGCTAATGCTTCCATCAGGGAGGATGCGATGGATCTTTCCCATGCCGTAATGGGCTACCCAAAGGCAACGCTCTTCATCCACTTTGATTCCATCGGGCAGGTTGTTGATCGCCTCACCTGAAGGGTGTTCGGGTAAGTTGGCAAAGACATTTGATTCTTTCTTCTGGCCGTCAAATGAAAGTTCGAAAGCAAGTATACGGTTCTGATAACTTTCCGCGACGAACAACGTTTTTTCGTCCTTGGACAAAGCGAGTCCGTTGGGATAGTCAAGCTGGCTGGCGATGACTTTTTGAGAACCATCGGCACCAATAAAAAAAACGCTGCCCTCATGACGTATCGAATCTGTGAAATAAAGATTCCCGGCATTATCGACAATGACATCATTGGGAGTCTTCACGGGCATACCGGCACAAAAGTCTTTTATGACATTTTGCAGGAATTCGCCGGACGAAGTAAAGTGTACCAGCGCTGCCGATTGACAGTCGCAAACCACGTGGTCACCGTTGGGCAGCCGCACCTGTCCGTTGGGGCAAGTCAGGTGTGCCCAAACCACTGGTTCTTTGCCCGGCGCCATCTTCAGAATGGTGCCGCCCTGCAGGGTTGTGACAAAGATGTTTCCCATTTCATCTACCACAGGCCCTTCCGTGTAAAAAGGCAGTGAAAAGAGTTTTGTATGGCCAGTGATTTTTCTCATGTGTCAACGTTTTCGAAAGGGTAGAGGGGTTTTCGCCGGTGCTGATAGAGAAACTGTGTCATATCGGCCTGTGTCACACCGGGTGTGTTGGCCTGTAAAATCGTCGGGCAAACGTCTTTGTATGCTGCAATGGGTGCATTGACGCCTTTTGCAATGATCACATCAAAGTCTTTTGGATCGATGCCGCAACTGGTGATCTGCGCAAGACTGAACGGCGGCATGCGCTTGCTGTGCAGGAGGACAGTGTTCCCTTTTTCTGTTCTGATCACGGCTGTGTCTCCCATGTCGAATGTCTTCTGTCCTCCGTGCCTTGGTTTTTCTTCTGCAAACTTTCCATCGTAGCGGCCGAGCAGGGTAGATATTGTTGTAAATGCTTTAGCGCTTTCCGGATGGCAGCCAAACGAGAGTAGAAATGCTTGTTCATCTTTTTGTTTTTTGCAAGCGGCTACTGCTTCGGGAGCGTACAGGCAGATGAGTGTTTTGTGGGTTGTACTTTCCAGCTTTTCGAGCAGGAAGGTACTGTCGCCGGCACTGCCGCCACCAACGTTGTCGCCCATGTCCAATAACAAAACAGGCTTCGGGCTACTTGGTATTCGCTGCAAGGTTTCTTCAACCGTTTTTTTTGTCGCAGCAAAGCTTTTTTTGTGCTGCAAAAAATAAGCAGTCAACTCTTGTTCGATTGCTTCAAAATCTGTGTTGCCGTTTTCGCTGATCAAAAGCAGAGAGGTGCCCATTTCGGGTACATCCGCATAGGGAAAACCAAGTGCAATCTCAACCTGCGTGCAGGGATATTTTTCTTCCAGCGATCGCACAAATTGGTACAGGCTTTTGCAGGGATCCGCTTCCGTGTGTTGCTGCTCAATGCTGATGGCAACTGGTGACTGCCACAGACGTTGCACCGGCCTGCTATTGTTCTGTAAGATTGAGAGCAAAAAATGGGCAGCACGGCGACCGGTTTCCCGCTGATCAATGTGCGGATTGGTGCGGTACGGGAACAGTGCCTGTGTAGCGCCAGCCATCAGCGGACTGACATTCGCATGGGGGTCCAGTGTACCAACAATAGGTATTGCTTTGCCGAGGAACTGCCGGAGTGCAGAAAGCCATTCGCCATCCATGTCCCGGTGGTTTTCGGCCACGGCGGCGCCGTGCGGCACCACAAAGCAGGCGTCAACCGGCAAGGCGCTTGCCAGTTCGTTCAGCAACTCCTCTTGCAAAGCCGCATATGCCTCGCTGGTGATGGTTCCACCGGGTGTTGTTTCTGCATAAAACACCGGCACCATCTCCACGTTGGTTTCCGAAAAAACCTCGATGGCACCACCCAGTTCATGAAAGGCATTGCGATAGGCGTCCAAAAGGGCAGTTCCTTTCAGCCAGCGGCTGTTTTGAAAATCCGCCAGCGTTGTTGACGCCGGAACAAAGGTGTTGGACTCGTGGTAGATGCCCAGGATGGCAATGCGAAAAGTCTTATGGCTTCCGGTAGGCAACGACATCCACTTCAAATTTTAGCAAGGTACCCAGGCAGCCGATCAGGGTTGTACGGGCAGGGTAAGGTTCCGAAAAAAACTCCCTGTAGATCTCGTTGAAACGTTGGAGGTCTTCCTGGCGGCCGACATAATTTCTGACCTGAACGACATCGCTGAAATCAAGACCGGTGGCCTGCAAAATGCTGTGCACATTTTCGAAAGACCGGCGGCATTCGTTTTCAAAACTGTCGTTGACGATCTTTCCGTTTTTGTCAACGGAAGCCTGGCCGGAAATAAAGATAAAAGGCCCCGCTTCCACGGCGGGACTGAAGGGTAGGTGACTATCCGGCATGTCGCCGCCTTTATAATAACGTATACTCATTGGTGTAATGATTAGTGATTTATCATTGGGGTTACATGGTGGCTGACGATCTCTTCGAGGCTGTTAACCATCTGAAGAATTTGTTCGTCGTTCCACCGAAGCGGCTGTGCCAGCAGGGGTGGTTTGGGATCGCCAATGTCGATGTTGTGCTTCAGGATCATGGCCCGCCGGTAAAACGACCAGATCACCGGGAGAATGTCCTCAATAAGGTTTTGGAAAGTGAGCATGAACTCATTGGCCATTGCTACTTCGCCGGCCAGGAAACGCTCCCTTACTTGTTTGAAAGAAGAAGGCAACACGTTGTAGGTCGAACCGATGGCGCCGGCCGTCCCGCACAGCGCTGCCTGACAGATCAGTTCATCGGCGCCGCTGAACAATTGCCAGGTGCCTCCCGTTTGCCGGTACACGCTGCTGATCTCGAGCAAATTCAGCGTGGTCAGTTTCATGCCGACAATGTTGGGAATGTCCATGAGCTTTTCGATCAGGACTTTGTTGGTGGCATGGCCAATCTGGTAAGGAATAAACGGCAGGTCGGAGGCAAAGGATATTCTGCGGTAATGCTCAAACGCCATGTTGCCGGAAAGCCCGTAATAGATTGGCCCGACCGAAGAGATGGCGTCGGCTCCGGTTCTTGCCGCATGGCAGGCCAGCCGCATGCTTTCTTCCGTGCTGATGGCACCCACCTGCACGATCACGCCAACTCGTTTGCGTACCATCTGCACCACCAACTCCGTAATTTCTTTTCTTTCGGCCTCGCTGAAAAGAAATCCCTGACCCGTAGAGCCCAGGATGTAAAGGCCATCGGCACCTTCCTTGACCAGCATTTCGATCAGTTTCTCCAGTTCGGCTACGTTCAGTTTGCCCTCGTTATTCACCGGGGTAAACATGGCCGGCCACACGCCTTGTAGTTGCTTTTTAAATTGGGTCATTTGCTTATATGGTTGCTAAAAATTGGAATAGATTGTCAACAGAATATTTTGTTTCGATGGATTTTGTCCCTGTATTTCTGGCCGGTGAATTCATGTCTTTGAAACCCGATCCGGTGATCAGGCAAACGATGGTGTCGTCTGGCTCAACCTCACTATTTTGCACGGCTTCGGCGAGCCCACTGACGCTAACGGCTGCTGCAGCTTCGCAGAAAATGCCTTCTTTTCGGGCCAGTGTTGTTTGCATGTTGTAAACCGCTTCGTCAGTCACTACAAACCCGGTTCCGCCTGTTTGCCGGCACCGTTGCAGCGTTTCGTTGCCATCCAGGATGCCCGGCACCTGCAGGCCGCTGACAGTGGTGGTTGATCTCGGCACTTCCACTGCGTTGGCAAGTCCGTTGCGCAGGGCACCGGCGATGGTGTTGTTGCCAAGGGGCTGCACGCAATGCACTCTGCACGACGTTGGAGTGACAGACGAAAGAACGCCGTTGGCCACAGCCAACGTGAGCCCTCCACCACCTGCTGGTGAAAACAGGTGATCAACTTCTCGGTTCAAGTCTCTCAGGACTTCTTCTGCTATGCTTTCAACTCCCTGCATGCCTTCGGGGCAATAACGATAGGCACTTATGGGGAGGGAAACTTCTTTAGCTTTTGCCAGTTGTTCCAGTCCGGAAAAAACAGCATTGGTAATGCCGGTGTTGATGCCAAATCCTCCCACCATCAGGGTTTTGGCGCCATAGGCATGCATTTGCCGGATCTTGTCGGCGGGTGCATTGTCCACAACCACCACGTAGCAAGGGATATTGGCTGCGGCACAATAAGCCGCAAGCGCCGCACCGGTGTTGCCGCTGGACGTGGCGAGGCAAAAGGGGACTTTTTTCTGCAGGAGTGTTCCAATAAACGCTGCCGCAAACCGGTCTTTGTATGAGCCTGTCGGGTTTAAATTTTCCAGCTTGAAATAAAGATTTTTCAGTCCCATTGATGGCCCGATAAAGCGGGATGGGATCAATGGTGTATGGCCTTCGCCAATCGAAAACCGGCTGGAAATGGTGATCTCGTTTTTTTTATCGTGTACAACCGTTTTCAATATTCTTTTGGGAATTGAAGGTTTTTAATAAAATAGCTGCTGAAGTTCGCCGACAGGCCGCCATCGATGGTGAGGTCGCAGCCGGTGATATAGGCGGCGTCAGGCGAAGAAAGCCAGACCAGTGCCTGGGCAATATCCTGGCCTGTTCCCTTTCGGCAAACGGGTGTCAGTTGTAACAACTCGTCGGTCATCAGCCGGCTGATGTCGTCGCCTTCTTCCGAAACATAGTCACTGCTCATGTCCGTATCGATTACGCCGGGCCGTACACACAGCACCCGGATACCGCTGCGGCCATAGGTCACGGCCAACTCTTTTGTGAGACTTTCCATCGCACCCTTGCTGGCTATGTAGGCCGGGCTGTTGCCACCAGCCTTTTGCGACATGATGCTGGAAATATTGATCACGCAGCCACCCGAGCTGTTTTCTTCCATCAACGCTGCGCAGCTTTGTGCAAGAAAGGCGGGTGCCGTCACACAGATCCGCAGCGTTTTTTCCCAGGTTTCCGCGGTAATGGTGCGCATCGTTTCAATGGTGCGCCAGGCGGCATTGTTGACCAGTACATCAATCCGGCCGAAGTGCTCACGAACCGTTGCTGCAATCGACTGCGTGAAGGTGAGGTCGTGCAAATCGCCGGCGCAGACCAGGCATTGGGTTTGGTAATGGGTTTCTATTTCCTGTTTTACCTGGTCCAGCGCCGCCTGGTTGTTGGCAACAACGGCTGTGTGATAGCCGGCTGCGGCAAAGGCCAGGGCTGTTTCCCGGCCAATTCCTCTCGATGCACCTGTGATGATGGCTACGTTAGCTTGCATGAATCCGTTTTTTGCCTTTTTGTGTGATGGGCAGGATACCGCCAAGAGAATCGCCTTCCTGCACGATAGCGGGGATGCGCAGCATGAAAACCAACCCGTCTTCCGGGGCCCTGACACTTGTTTTTATTTGTGTCAATGGGTTGACAATCTGACCCAGCAGCTTTCCTTTCGTAACCTGTCGTCCAAGGCTAACGGCCGGAAGAAAGATGCCGCACGCCGGCGAAGGCAGCTTTACCTGCAGGTGTCCCTGTCCGGGGTTGTTGTCTTCCAGCCAGTAATCCACCTTATTGGCCGAACCGCTGATTGGAGCAGTCATACCAAGCGCCGCCAGCACACGCAAGCAGCCTTTTTCGTACCGCCGAACTGTTTGCTTGTTGACGGAAAGGCCTCCTCTGCACTCGGCGTAAATAGCCGGGATGCGGAAGTCTCTGGCCACCGAAAGCGTCCGTCCCTGCACCTGGCTGTCGGTTCCCCAGATCACCGGCAGATTGAATGCTTCCGCCATTTGTTGTTGCTGTTTCAGGATAGTTTCATCAGGGTGCAAGAGATAGCCGGTGAGGGGGAGGATATCAAAAAGGCCACCACCGGTATGCAGATCAAGCAGGAAATCGACTTTTTCGATCACCCGGCTTAGGGTATAAGCCAGTTCTTCCGTGACACTTCCTCCTTTTTTGCCGGGCAGGGTCCGCGCCAGGTCGAGGTTGTCTTCTCCAACACGGCTGTTCCGTGCAAAAGCAGATTGGTTGGCTACCGGTACGATTGTGACACGGCCTTTTTTCAAACTGCCTTCAAGTGTTTTGGAAAGCCGGATGGCTGCCAGCATGGGTTCTACTTCATCACCGTGCACGCCGGCAATGATCAGGACATGCGGCCCGGCAAAGCTGGCTTTGGCTACAAAGGAATCGAAGTGGGTATGATTGGCTTTGGCGAGCAAAATCTTCTGGGTTAAGTTTGGCGGTTTCTACCTGCGAATAAAGATAGGGAAGAAAAGTGTAAATATGTAGTACATATGTACGTACATTTATTTTTTAAATGGCAGAACCATGCATGAGCAAACGCAAAGCCGGCGAAATTTCCTAGTTAAATCATTCCGTAGTGCCTTGTCTTTGGGTGCGGCATCGCTGTTGGGTCAGGAGGTCCTGGCTTCCTGTTCGCCAGTGAAGGCAGCCACGAGGCAGATTGACGATCTGCAGGCACTGAAGGCCGCCATCGCTGACAGGCAAAAACCGATGAAATGGATCTTTACCGGTGACAGCATAACGCAAGGGGCTAAGCACACGCTGGGTTACCGTTCGTACCCGGAAATTTTTTCGGAACATGTGCGGTTTGAAATGAACCGTTCCAGAGATTTTATCATCAATACGGCCGTCAGCGGCCAGACAACCAGAGAAATTCTTGCCGATTTCGACTGGCGGATCGCCCAGTTTTCACCCGCTGTGGTCTCGCTTATGATCGGCACCAATGATGCGGCCAAAAGCCGCCGTATCCCGGTAGAAGAATACGGGAAAAATCTCGAAACACTGGTGCAGAAGATCCGTGCTCTCAAGGCCATACCGGTCCTGCAAACGCCGAACACGATTGAAATGGGGGCTGACCCAACGAAGAATGAGCGAAGTGATTTGCCCTTCTTTGTTGAAACAATGCGGAAACTAGCCGACCAGCATAACCTGATCCTGATTGATCACTGGCGTTCCTGGGAGGTCAATCAGGAAAAGGTTGTGGCTGAAAAATGGCGGAACGATCCCTTGCACCCCAACGGGAAAGGCCACCTGGAAATGGCCCGCCTGCTTTTCCAGCACCTGGACATTTGCGACGATCGTTCCTTTACCTGTAGCGGCCATGTTCCGTTCTGCTGATTTATACACGAACCAAACAAGAAGCATGAAGCGTCTTTTCTTTTATTTGACTTGCAGTATTTGTATTCTCTTCCTCGGATGCGCCAGCTCCCGTACTTTTGTCCGCTACAGTACGGCTGATATGCCGTTTACGCTGGATGTTGTAAAGGGCAGCCGGCAAACGGTGCTGACCCAAACGCTCCCCTGGGAAGAGCAGATGATGGGGTATTTCAAAGTCTTAAAACTAGGCAGTGATAAATGGCAAATGTGGTATTCGTCCTGGGACAACCGCCGCAAAGACGATTATTCTGATTACCTTGTTTATGCCCATTCGACCGACGGCGAACACTGGATCAAAGAAGTGCCGGGCCAGCCAAACAACATCTTGCGGGGAACAGGACACCCGCAAAAAGATGGCATTGTCGAGCAGGATGTTTTCATTGAGCCTGCAGCGGTTTATCCGTATAAAATGATCTATACGGCCAAAGACAGCACAGACAAGTTCAGGGAAAAAACCTTTATCGAAGAGTCGAAGGACGGGCTTCATTGGGTCAACAAACGGGTGCTCTGGAATGAGAAACACGATTCTCAGTTTTCCGTTATCCGTCGCGATAACCGTTATTATATCTACCTGCGGCACTGGGAAATGCAAAACAACATTCGGTATCGCACCATTGGCCTGGCCGTGACGGACATCAATTGGAACACCCTGGTGGCGCCGCACAATATTTTAACTGCGGATTTCAGCAGCGATTTTCCCCACCTCTACAACCCAGCCGCTGCCAATGTGAGTGCTGACCTGGATGTTTTGTTTCCTACATTCTTCAATGAAAAGAACAACGCCATCAAATTTGGGCTTGCCTATATGTACAAAGGGCAGCCCATCCTGACCAGTGTTGACCTGACGAGTGCCCTGCTGGACGGAGCACAGGCCAATTGGGGGATTGTGGCACCGGGCCTGGTCGCTGCCGGGAAAGACACGTATTGGCTTTACTATTATGCCACCAACATGGTGCACAGCGATTATGACAAAGGCGGCCGGAAGTTTTCCTACTACCGGGTCAAACTCCGGTTGAAGGAGAAATAAAAGATCACAACGTTTGCCATTGTAGATAGCAAAGCCTTTCCGCTGGCGTAAACAGCTTTGGCAAGAATACCTGAATGAAAAAGGTGATGGTAAATGCCCATCACCTTTTTCATTCGAAGCAAATGAAGTTGTTCCTCAAATAATATCCTTGAGATAGGGGCTCAGGTGTTTTTTCATTTTCGTGCGGAACTCATCCGGGTCGCCGTCTTTCAGCGTATTGTAAAGGTCCCGGTGTGTGATCTCGTTGTTTCGCAGGGGCTGTTCTTCCAGGTGCAACTCCTGGTACACATGGTTAAAGATGGGGATCAGCAGTTTTTGAAACCGCAGCATGGTTTCATTGCCCGACATTTTATAAAGCATGGAATGAAACTCTATGTCATATTTCAGGATCTCCTTTTTGTTCGTGGCTTTTTCTTCCTTCTCCACGATGCTTTTCAGTTCCAGCAAATTCTGGATGTTCTTGCGTTTGAACAAAAGCTCGCAAATTCCAATCTCCAGCACCAGCCGCAGTTCGAAAATATCATTGAGAGTTTGCCCGCCGAGCAACTTGGGCGACATCACCCGCTCCATGTTCAAAAACAGGTCGGGAAAGGAAAGCGTCATGCCCTTGTTCTTTCTGCTTTCGATCAAACCCAGTGTTTTGAACCGCGACAAGGCTTCCCGCAAGGCAGTCCGGCTGACACCCAACGCTTTGGCCAGGTCCATTTCCTTGGGAATGGAGTCGCCCGGCTGGAGGTTGGCACGTTCAAAATATTCTTGCAATGCCTGCTCGATCTTGTCGACCTGTGTCAGGTTCTCGATCGGTTTTATTTTGGTGAGCTGCATAGTATTGAAGGTAAAATTTGAAAACTATTGGGGTGGTTGCGGACGAAAATCATGTAAGAATATAGGCAAATTTAAAAAAAATACGAGAGGTTTTTGTTTTGTTAAATAAGTCATATATTTGAAGTACAAATGTACGACATATTTATTTATGTTGCCGCTGTTGGTGTTAAACGTTCTGCTAAATAAAGACCACTAAACAAATCGTCATGAGAAAATTTTGCTTGCCGGGTATTCCAAAAAGGACCCCTCTTTACTTGGTGCGACTAAAGGCACTTCTGACCAGAAGTGTTTTCGTGCTATTTCTTTTTCTTTCTGTTCAGGGTTATGCCCAGCGCAGGATCAGCGGAAGCGTCAAAGACCCAAATGGAGCAGCGCTCAGCGGTGTGAATGTTGTGCTGAAGCACGGCAGCGCCGGTGCGATTTCCGATGTCAACGGGCATTTTGAGATCAATGCGCCATCCGGGAGCGATACCCTGATCTTTTCTTTTGTCGGCTATCTGCCCCGGGAGGTTGCCGTTGCAGGCAGCACCGTCCTCAATGTTCAATTGGAGAAAGATGTTAAGGCGATGAATGAAGTCGTCGTGGTGGGATACGGCACGCAAAAAAAAGCCAACCTGACCGGGGCTGTTGATCAGATCACCAGTAAATATTTTGAAAACCGCCCTGTTACCGACATCAGCCGGGCATTGGAAGGGGTTATTCCAAACCTCAACATCAATTACACCAGCGGACGGCCAACGTCTGCGCCGGCCTGGAACGTACGGGGACTTACGTCAATCGGGGCTGGTGGTGAAGCCCTGATCCTGATCGATGGGGTTTCAGGCGATCCGCGAAACGTGAACCCTGAAGACGTGGCCAGCATTACCGTATTGAAAGACGCAGCCTCCGCGTCCATTTACGGTTCCCGTGGTGCGTTTGGGGTCATCCTCATTACAACCAAAAACCCGGGGAGAAACAAAGCGAGAATTAATTTCTCGAGTAATTACAGCTTCAACAAACCCAGCAACAAGCCAGACGTTGTGACCGATGGCTATACATGGGCCAAATTATACAAAGAGACGTATGGCGGCTGGTACGACTATTCGCAAACACCTTCCTCCATCGGATCGAGTGGCCTGCCTTTTTCCGACTCTTACCTCGATTCGCTCAAATACCGCTCGGAACACCCCGGACAGCTTCCGGACATTACGGTGAACCCGGTGAATGGCAACTATGTTTACTATGGGAATTCTGACTGGTACAATGACCTCTACAAAAGCTCGATTGCGTCCATTGAAAATGCCATCAGCATGTCTGGCGGTTCGGAGAAAGTTGATTATATGGCTTCGGGTAAAATTTACAAACAGGAGGGTATTTTCAATCTGCGCTCTGACAACTACAATCGCTATGACTTCCGGGCCAAAGGCGGCGTACAGGTGACCGACTGGCTGAAAGTGAATGCCGGAACCACGTTTTCGAGCTTTAATTACACCAATCCTTTCCGGTTCAACATCTGGCAGGCACTGAACGTCTTTGGAAACGGTACACCGCTGGCGATGATGTACAACCCAGACGGAACGATGACCAGTACGTTTGCCAACAGTGCCGGTGCCCTCACCGGCGGCAACCTAGTGACCAGCAAGCAAACCTTTCAGCAAAACAATGCCGGCTTTGCAGCATCGTTTTTTAAGAATAGCCTGAACATCAAAGGCGATCTGTCGCACTGGATCACCAACAGTTCCGTTGACGACAAAGTAACGCCGCTTTCATACAGTGTAAAACCCGGTGTGATCAGCAGTACAGCGACTAGTTCTTTGGCAAAATCCCTCGCAAAGAATACGTATCTCACCTATAACCTGTACGCCGACTATTCGAAAACCATCGGTAAAAACTATTTCAAAATCCTGATCGGGGATAACTATGAAACGGTGCGTTACGAATCGCTGGGCGTCTCCAAAGACCAGTTGCTGATCCCGGATCTGAACGATTTTAACCTGGCCGTGGGACAAAATATGGCCATCTCGGGCGGCGGTTACGAATGGGCCAACAACGGGGCCTTTGCACGGCTCAACTACAGCTTCGACAACAAATACCTGCTGGAGGTGAACGGTCGCTACGACGGCTCGTCCAAGTTTCCCGAAACCCAACAGTTTGGCTTTTTCCCTTCGGTGTCGGCCGGTTGGCGGATCTCTGAAGAGTCGTTCCTGAAGGACAATGTAAGCTGGCTGACAGAACTGAAACTCCGCGGCTCCTATGGTTCGCTGGGCAACAGCCAGATCGGACCCTATCTCTACCTGGAACAATTGCGGGCCTCCACGTCACCGGTGCTCATCGACGGCGGCCGCCCTTCGTACATCCGCAACCCAGCGGCCCTTGCCGACAATTTTACCTGGGAGACAGCCACAACGCTGAACGGCGGCCTTGATTTTGGATTGTTCCAATCGCGGTTGAGGGGAAGTGTGGATGTGTACCAGCGGAAAACCTACAACATGGTCACTGCGGGTCCAAGCCTGCCGGCCGTTTTTGGTTCCGGTGTGCCGCGGGGCAACTATGCCGACCTGGTCACAAAAGGCTTTGAAGTTTCGGTCACCTGGAACGACCGGATTCGGCTTCCCAAACCGCTTTCTTACAACGTTCGCCTGACGCTTGCCGATAACGTCTCCACCATCACCAAGTACAACAATCCCGGTGACCTGATTGACTACGAGCCCTACACCTTCATTACCAATTATTATGTTGGCCAGCGGGTCGGCGACATCTGGGGCTACACCACGGAAGGTTTGTTTACCTCGGCGGACGACATTCTCAAGCATGCGGATCAAAGTGCCATCCAGGTTTCCGCGGGCAACAAACCACTGCCCGGCGACATCAAGTTCAAAGACCTGAACGGCGACGGCAAAATCAACAAGGGTAAACGCACCCTCGACGATCACGGCGACTGGTCGGTCATCGGCAATTCTCGGCCACGATATACTTATGGCATCACCACGGATTTTGAGTGGAACAATTTCAACCTGACGGCCTTCTTCCAGGGCGTTGGAAAACGTGACTGGTATTTCAATACGACTGAATTCTGGGGACAATACAACGTTTGGTACAGCATCATTCCCAAGCACACCCTGGAAAACAACTGGTCGCTGAATGGCGGCGATCCAAATTCCTACTGGCCCCGTTACCGGGCACCATTGGTGTATGGTGACAGGGAGTTGCAGCCCCAAACAAAATACCTGCAGGATGTCAGCTATTTGCGGTTGAAAAATATTTCGTTGGGGTATTCAATTCCAAAGAAAGCAATTGCAAAAGCCGGAATCAGCAATCTTCAGGTGTATGTTTCCGCACAAAACATCTGGACCACGTCTCCGCTTTACAAGATTGCCAAAGGCATCGATGTAGAAACGTTGGATTTTGAAAGCGGGCAGCGCTACAACAACAACAACTATCCGAATTTGAAAACCATGACAGTTGGCGTCAACCTGACCTTTTAATTTTTGCTCACCTTCAAGCTTACACAATGATCCGAAATCTCTCTATCATAGTTTTCCTGCTGGTCCTGGTTTCCTGTAAAAAGAACCTGGAAAAATACCCGCTCGACACACTGACTCCCACGCAGGCATTTTCCAACGAGCAGGACCTGCAGCTTTATGTGAATTCGTTTTACCAGATGGTGCCCTCTGCCCAGGCAGTCTACGGCGAGTCCGGCGTCATCCAGGGCTATTACCTTCATGGAAACGTGCTGAGCGACCAAACTGTTTGGGACCAGAAGAATACCTACCTGCACGGCGGCTTTACCAGCAAGGATGCCCAGGGTTGGAGCTGGGGCGATCTGCGCAACATCAATTATTTCCTGGAGCATTACAACCAGGCAAACATTCCGGCTGAACGCAAAAACCACTATGCCGGCATTGCCCGTTTTTTCAGGGCCTGGTTTTATTATGACAAGGTCAATATGTTTGGCGACGTGCCCTGGTACGGCCATGTGCTGACCTCCGCAGACCCGGATCTGTATCGTGCCCGTGATCCGCGAACACTGGTGATGGACTCTGTTTTGGCGGACCTGAATTTTGCAGTCGCTAATATCAGCAATGTCAAAAGCAGTTCGGCTTCCACTATTTCCAAATGGACAGCACTGGCGCTGAAGTCGCGGATCTGTCTTTATGAAGGTACCTACCGGAAGTATCACACCGAATTGAACCTGGCGGGTACCGCAACGGCATGGCTGAACGATGCCGCCAATGCGGCCAAAGAAGTGATGACCGGCGGGCAGTATACGCTCAACAACACCAACTCACCCACGAAAGATTACCGCAATCTATTTATCAGCCAATCGCCGCTGGCCAACGAAGTAATCCTGGCCAGGGTTTACAACGACGGGCAGAAAATCTATCACAACGCAACAGGCTTTTTCTCTAACTATGGGAAATATCAGCCTTCGCTTGTCAAGCGCTTTGTGAATACCTACCTCAAAGCTGATGGTACCCGCTTCACCGATGTGCCGGGATACGATACCATCCAGTTCCAGTTTGAAACGTTGGGTAGGGATGCCCGTTTGGCGCAAACCATCCGCACACCGGGCTATAAGCGCTCCGATGGCACGCTGGCAGCGCCTTACCTGGCGGCAGCGGCCGTATCGGGCTACCAGGTTGTGAAATTCTCACTGGATGATCCCAAACTGGACTTGGTTGGAAACAGTTACAATTCCATCCCGGTGATCCGGTATGCCGAAGTGCTGTTAAACTATGCGGAAGCAAAAGCGGAATTGGGTACGTTCACCGAAGATGACTGGAACCAAACAATCGCTTTGCTGCGCAAAAGAGCCGGCATTACGAATGTGGCGATGCCTACCACTTTGGACACGTATATGCAAACGAATTTTTACAGTGACGTCACCTCCATTCCGTTGATGGAGATTCGCAGGGAAAGAGACATTGAACTGGCGATGGAAGGATTCCGGTACACGGACCTGAAGCGCTGGAAACTGGGAAAGCTGCTCGAGAAAGAAAAAGACGGCATCTATGTGCCGCAGGAAGGACAGTTGCTTGACCTGAACAGCGATGGTAAACCCGATGTGGCGTTTGTGACAAACAATCCTGCATCGCCGGTGGCTGGAGTGTACTATTTCAAGATCAACAACGGCATTGCAAAATTGTCGGAAGGAACGAAGGGCAGGTTGTTGTACCAGCTGAATTTAAAGCCCGAGTATCCGGATTACAAATACTATGCACCGTTGCCGTTTACCGAGTTGCTCCTGAATAAAAATCTTATGCAAAATCCAGGCTGGGATCACCCGTAATGGATATAAACGGAAGTTTGAAACAGTTCTTTCGCAAAACGGAAGAACTGTTTTTTGTTTTTGTAGAAATAAAAACCGGTGTGAATCTGCCAATCTCTAAAACAAAACAGGTAGTCGTCAGGTGCTGCGCTCAGGCCATTTTTTGTAAGTGACGCAGAACCGTTTTTGGAGGAATCGATAACATGATATTTTGCCGGGCACAGTCGTCTGCGGTTGACCGCAAGGCTTTTTTCGAGGATCAGTTTTTTCAACGAGAAAAAAATCCATTCAATCCATGTTTTACTCCATTGAAGAAAGCGGCGAAGACAGTTACCTTGCATGGGCAGGAGTGTACAGTCAACGGCGCTTGCCAGTAAGCAATAAACGAATTCAGAGATTATCATGCTCTCAAAACAATTGTTTGGTCGGCTGAAGGGTGAAGATGTTTTTCTCTTTCAACTCACCATTGGTGACGTTGCAGTAGAGATCATGAACTATGGCTGTACGATCGTTTCGATTTTGACGCCGGACAGGAAGGGGAATAAACAAAATATCGTGGCCGGTTTTCGTCACCTGTCCGACTATGCGGCCGATCATCCCTATTTTGGTTGCGTGGTTGGCCGTTTTGCCAATCGCATTGCGGGAGGAAGGTTTACGCTCGATGGAAAAACCTGGCAGTTATCGCTCAACGACGGTGTGAATCACCTGCACGGTGGCTTTTCCGGTTTCAACAGGAAGGTTTGGCAGGTAGAGAGCATGATCGACAGCGACGAGCAATGCGGGGTGACGTTTTCCTATTTTAGCAGGGACGGGGAAGAGGGCTATCCGGGAAACCTCCGGGTTTTTATCTCGTACCGGTTAACCAACGAAAACTGCCTCATTGTCGATTACCGGGCAAGTACAGATAAGCCGACAATCGTGAGCCTGTCCAATCACAGCTATTTTAACCTGTCGGGATTCGTACAGGAATCCATATCTGATCATTACTTGAAAATAAATGCCGACTACTACACCGTAAAAAATGAAAACAACACACCGTCGGGAGTAATTGAAAGGGTAAGAGATACACCTTTCGATTTTACAACTTCGAAACCGATTGGACAGTACATTGGAGAACTGACAGCAGAAAGGGGATATGATCACAACTATGTCCTGAACAATAACCGTCGTACGTCTGCCACAGCGGCTTCTTTATACGAACCGTTTTCGGGCCGTTTGATGACGGTATATACCAATATGCCGGGCATGCAACTGTATACGGCAAATTGGTGGGATGGCACCCTGGCCGGTTATCATGGTAATGTGTATCACCAGCACAGTGCTGTGGCGCTGGAAACACAGGCCTTTCCCGATGCGCCTAACCAGCCCGGTTTTCCATCGGCGGTTTTGCGTCCGGGTGAGCTTTATGCAAAAACAACGTCGTTCCACTTCCAAACGGCAAATCAGCCTGTTGACACGGGCTGATCGTTTTGGGTGAGCCGTGTAAATTTTCACACAGTCAATCATCGCGTAAATTCAACAAACACCCAACTGTCCTTTCAGCACATTTGCTATACAAACCTCCGGGACTCGCCATTCGTCAAGAAAGAAGTAAAAATGAATCTAGTTATGAAACAGGTTATGCTGCTATTTCGTTGTAATCATCGCACCATCGTTTTCCTTGCGCTGTCTGTTTGTTTTATCGCCAGGGCTTCTGCACAGGAGATTCTGATCCCGGTAGAGACAAAAACCAATGCCCTGGTCTTGAAAGTTAGTCCGACCAAAGATGTCAACATTCTTTACCTGGGAGAAAAACTTTCGCATTCGGAAGAATACAACAACATCTCCGGCGCCTACCGGCAAACTGCAGATTATTCTAACGTGCTGGCATCTGCCTATACATCGGCAGGATCCCGCAACCTGGCCGAACCGGCCATTGCTGTTGTTCATGCCGACGGCAACACGTCGCTTGACCTGAGATACAGCAGTCACAAAACGGAGCGGGTCGATAACAACAGTTCTCTCACAAGTGTTGTTTTGAAGGATAGTCTCTATCCGTTCTGGGTAACACTTTACTATAAAACTTATGTGAAAGAAGATATCGTTGAACAGTGGTGTGTCATCAGGCACAAGGAAAAGGGGCAGGTGACACTTTCCAAATTTGCTTCTGCCAACCTGCAGCTAAAGGCTGGCAGTTACTGGCTTCGCCAGTATCACGGCGACTGGGCGAGAGAAATGCAGCCCGAGGAAACCTTACTGACCCACGGCATCAAAACACTCGATTCAAAACTGGGTACACGGGCCAACCTGTTTCAGCCAGCGCTTTTTATGGTGTCGCTCGATAAGCCGGCCACCGAAGATGAAGGAACTGTTTTGTTTGGCTCTCTTTCGTGGACCGGTAATTTTCGCATCGATCTGGAAGTGGATTACCAGGATAACCTCCGCCTGCTGGCCGGTATGAATAATTTTGCATCAACCTATTTCCTGAAGTCGGGCGAAGAGTTTACCACGCCTGCCTTTTTGTATACGCTTTCCCACCAGGGCAAAGGAAAGGCAAGCCGGAACCTGCACGACTGGGCCCGGAATTACAGACTGGTTGACGGCAAAGGCACCCGCCTCACCCTCCTCAACAACTGGGAAGCGACCTATTTCAACTTTAATGAAGAGAAGCTCGCTGCCCTGCTGAAGGATACGAAAAAGCTTGGTGTCGACCTGTTCCTGTTGGACGATGGCTGGTTTGCCAACAAGTACCCGCGAAATGATGACCATGCCGGCCTTGGCGACTGGGAGGAAAACCGTCAAAAGCTGCCCAATGGAATTTCCTATTTGGTTAAAGAAGCAACAGCCAATGATGTGAAATTTGGCATTTGGATAGAGCCCGAAATGGTCAACCCCAAAAGCGAGTTATATGAAAAACATCCGGACTGGATCATCCGGCAGCCCGGAAGGGAGGAGCACTATTTCCGTAACCAATTAGTGCTGGATTTAAGCAATCCGAAAGTGCAGGATTTTGTCTTCGGCGTAGTTGATGGCCTTTTGGAAAAGAACCCCACACTGGCTTACATCAAATGGGATTGCAATGCGGTTATTTACAACGCCTACTCGGCGCATTTAAAAAACCAAACCCATTTGTATATCGAATACGTTCGGGGGCTTTACAAAGTCCTGGAAAGAATTCGTGGCAAGTATCCAACCGTTCCAATGATGCTTTGCTCAGGCGGCGGTGGCCGCACGGATTATGCCGCCTTGCAATACTTTACGGAGTATTGGCCCAGTGACAATACCGACCCGCTGGAACGCATTTTCATCCAGTGGGAATATTCGTATTTCTTTCCCGCGATTGCGTCTTCAAATCACGTGACCGATTGGGGAAGACAGTCCATCAAGTACCGGACAGACGTGGCTATGATGGGCAAGCTGGGTTTTGATATTGTTGTCAGCAAGCTAAAGCCCGAGGAACTGGCCTATTGCCAGGGTGCCGTAAAGCAATACGATTCTGTCAAGGCTGTCATATGGCAGGGCGACCAGTACAGGCTTACAGATCCACGGCAAAACAGTGTGGCGTCGGTTCTTTATCTGGACAAGGATAAGGCCAACGGTGTTTTATTCAATTACCTGGTGTCGGGGAGGTTTGCGGCAGGCAGTACACTGCCCATCCGTCTGAAAGGACTGGCGCCGGAAAAGAGCTACCGTTTGCGGGAGGTGAACCTTTATCCCGGAACGACTTCATCGATCTTGTCGGACAAGACATATACCGGCGAATACCTGATGACGGTTGGTTTCAATCCCGATGTGCGCTCTGGCAGGAACAGTGTTGTCATTAAACTAACACAGGCAAATCGTTAGAAATAAATGGCCAACCGGTGTTGAGCCGTTTCGCATTCGATGCTCATTTCCATAATTAACGCAAACAGAGTCTAAGGGTGACTGCGTTGCGTCGGTTATTTTTTATTCGGCAGTAGCGGCCTTTGCAAATCTTGATCGACGGAGTAAAAGAATGGGCTGCTGCAAATGCGAGTAGCGCTGTGTCACTATCTGACCTTTATCAGGAGGATTCACCGGTTGCTGGCAAAAATGCCGGCGATTCACAAACTGTGCACATTGGGGAAAACAAATGATTCCACGGTGATGCAAAACCGTTACTTTTAGAAATCGGCAGGAGTGATTTTGGCCTGAATCGACCCTGCCGGGTGTCCGATTGCAGCTGACGGCAAAAAGGCAGCGATTGCTGCAGCGTCGATAATCAGCAAAGGCGCCCTAAACGAAATTCTGATTTTATCAAGTGAAAAACAACCATGATGCGCAAGTCATTTTACCTGATTTTTTTAAGTGCCGGTGTCTTTATGGGGTGCTCCGCAAGCAGGAGCCAGCTTGCCGGTGAGCAGCCAAATGTCTTAACCACGAAAGAAAAAAAGGAAGGGTGGGTTTTGCTTTTTGATGGCCAAACAACCAGCGGCTGGCATACCTATAACAGGGATACCGTTAGCAAAAACTGGAAGGTGGTCGATGGGGCACTCGTCATGAATCCCCGGGAAAAAACCAGCCGTGGAATGGAGGATCTTGTCACCAACAGTGACTATGAAAATTACGAACTTTCGTTGCAATGGCGGATTTCGGAAGGCGGAAACAGCGGAATTATCTTCAACGTAAAAGAAGCGCCGAAGTTCGCGAACACGTGGGCGACAGGGCCTGAAATGCAGATCCTCGACAACGAAAAGGCGGAGGACAATAAAAAAGAAAATCACCTGGCTGGCCTGCTCTATGATGTGACCGGTACGGCTTCGCTTTCGAAGCCCAAACCCGTGGGACAGTGGAACGACGTACGCATCATCCAGAAAAACGGGCACCTGACATTTTATTTTAACGGCCAAAAAACGCTCGATGTACAACAGGGAAGTGAGGAATGGAAGGCAATGATCGCCGGCAGCAAATTCAAAACCTGGAAGGACTTTGATGTTACCCCTTCCGGGAAAATTGCCTTCCAGGATCATGGCTACGAAGTTGCATTCCGCAATGTAAAACTCCGGACGCTGTAAGAAGGTGTGCAGGCCGTATTAGCATTGCGAAGGCAGCCTCGAAGGGTTGTTTTACAGACCTTGATTGCTTTATCTTTAAGTCCGGCGAAGTCAACCAGAGCCGGGCGATTAACCATACGAAACGAAAATGAAAAACTATTTACACGCAGCAGCCTTGAAATCCGTTGATAATTTTCCCGGTAAGGCAGCATTTCCCCGCTTCTTCTTGTCATTTGTGAGTTTGAATCCCGGTCATTGGCCGCATCACCATCCGCCATGCCTAAGGAACAGCAAACCGGGCATCTGAACCTGCTGTTTGCCCTTGTACGTACACTTTTGAAACATTTGTTTTTTGCCGCGACCTCGTATCGCGGGAAGCTGTAAACGTTTTTCACGAATCGGATACAGGCTAGCATTGTTTTGAACATTCTTCACCAAACCAACACTTGTATATGAAACAAAGATCACCCTTCAGGCATGGCTTCTACCTATGCGCTGTTTTCTTCCTGCTTTCGCATTTTGCCTATGCGCAAAACCGAACGGTCACAGGTAAAATCACCGACCAGGCAACAGGTGCCGGCATCGCGGATGTTTCGGTGCGGGCAAAAGGCAGCACGGTTGGCACCACCACCGGTTCGGATGGTTCCTTCAGCCTCTCCGTTCCGCAGAACATCCGGTCGCTCATTTTTTCGGCTGTCGGTTATACCGAAAAAGAAGTGTCTATTGGCACATCCGGCGAGGTCAATGCCACGCTGCAGCCCTCGACTCAATCTATGAACGAAGTGGTTGTGGTGGGCTATGGCACCCGTCGCAAATCCGATCTGACCGGTTCTGTCGGTTCGGTCAAAACAGCACAGTTACAGGAGCGTCCCGCGGCTTCCGTCAACGAGGCCCTGGCCGGCAGGGTTGCCGGTGTGCAGGTCAATACCAATTCGGGCCGGCCGGGCGGGCAAACCAACATCCGGATCCGTGGCTTCAGTTCCATCAACTCTTCGAACAACCCACTTTACGTGATTGACGGTGTGTATTTGCCCACCGGCAGCCAAACCCAATTGAGCAACAGCATCGACTATATCAATCCCAACGACATTGCCTCGATCGAGATCTTGAAAGATGCATCGGCGACGGCGATCTATGGAGCCCGTGGCGCCAACGGTGTGATTTTGATTACCACGAAACGCGGAACCGCCGGCGTGCCGCGAATTACCTACGATGCCGATTTCAGCGTGCCGACCATTGGTCCGCACCGGGTTAAAATGCTGAACGCACAGCAATACCTGGCGGTAGAAAACCTGGCTTATGACAACATCAAGATTTATGATCCGGCAGGTTGGGCTGCTGGCAACTACGCCAACGTGGTTGACCCGCGGGAGAAGCGCAAAAAACTGCCACTGCTTTTTGATGCGAACGGCAATCCGTTGTACAATACGGACTGGTTAAAAGAGTCCACGCAAAATGAATTGACACAGAATCACCAATTGGGAATTACGGGTGGCACCGCGGACAACACCTACGGCGTTTTCCTGGGTTATCGAAACGAAAACGGTCTGCTACTGAACTCTTACCTGAAACGTTATTCGGCCCGTTTTACCATGGACACAAGGGTAAGGGACTGGCTGCGTTTCGGTGGCAGCTTAAGCTATAACAACCAGGAGGAAAATATTGTAGACCAGGGCACAGGTGGCTTGAATTCCGTGCGGATGATTACAGAGGCCTTTCCCTTCCTGCCGGTAAAATACGCTGATGGCACCTGGGCTGAAAACTACCAGTATCCCGGTGCGGAGGGTGGTTCCAACCCGGTTCACATTCTAACGGACCGGAAGTTTCTCGTCAATACGCAAACCTCGCTGGGCAATGTGTACACGAACATCGGCCTGACCCGTGACCTGGAATTCCGCAGCCAGCTTGGTGTGAGCATCGTAACCCGTGCAGCCAACCAATACAGCGGCCGTACACTGGACCAGATTTCCCGCGACCAGAATGGTACAGCCGACGTGGGCAACAGCCGCGAAACCTATTGGTCGTCGGAAAACTATTTTACCTACAACAAAAAACTGGGTAACGACCATGTGTTCAACGGCGTTCTGGGACTTTCGTGGCAGGCCACCGATTTTTTTAGCATCGGTGCCAACTCGCAAAACTATTCTACCGATTATTTCTCGTATAACAACATCGGCGCCGGCAGCCAGCAAAATGCAGGGCGTTCCAATGCCAGCGGCTTTGCCTTCAACTCGTATTTTGGGCGCATCAACTATACCTTCCGTAACAAATACCTGCTGACCGTTACCGGCAGGGCAGACGGTTCCTCTAAATTTGGTACAAACCACAAATATGCTTTCTTCCCTTCTGCAGCCCTGGCCTGGCGTGTGTCCGACGAGGACTTCCTGCGTGACAACAGCCTGATCTCCAACCTGAAGCTGCGCACCAGCTATGGACAAACCGGTAACTCCGAGATCGGGCCTTATTCTTCCGATGCATTGTTGGGTTCTTACACGGCTGTTTTTAACAACCAGCGGGTGACCGGCGTTGGCACCAACCGCCTGGCCAATCCGGATTTGAAGTGGGAGAAAACAGCCCAATACGATTTTGGTATGGAACTGGGTTTGTGGAATAACCGTGTATCGCTGGAAGGAGATATCTATTACCGGAAAACAACCGATATGTTGCTGGCGGCCCCGGTGCCCCGCTCCAGTGGTTTTAGCTCCATCACCAAGAATATCGGCAGCATGGAAAACAAGGGTCTGGAATTAACCCTGAATACAGTTAACATCAGTAAAAAGGATTTTACCTGGACAAGTACATTCAATATTTCGATGAACCGCAACAAAGTGCTTTCGCTGGCAACGCCGGCACCTATTTTCTCCGGTAACCCCAACTTCCTGTCCAATACAGGTATCATCAAGGTCGGAGAACCGGTGGGTTCTTTCTGGGGACTTGTGCGCCTGGGTGTGTGGACCGAAGCCGAAAGAGCGGAAGCGGCAAAATATGCCAGCTATCGTGGTGGCAAGCCCATTTTGCCCGGCGATCTGAAATACCTCGACGTGAACGGCGACTATGCTATCAACGATGCCGACCGTGTGATTATTGGGAATGGCAACCCGAAAGGCTGGGGTGGTTTTTTCAACACCTTCCGGTATAAAACCTGGGAGCTGCTGGTGGAACTGCAATACATGTACGGCAATGATGTGCTGAACCAGACGCACCACTCCGGCGAAGACCGTGTCTCTATCGCCAATAGCTTCAGCACTGTACTGGATGCCTACGATCCGGGTAAGGGCAACAACAATACGATGATCGCCGCCATCCGCGATACAAGGGCCGGCTATGTGACCAACGTGGATAGCCATTGGATTGAAGACGGCTCGTTCTTACGGGGAAAGAACCTCTTGCTGGGATATAATTTCTCTCCTGCGACTGTGCAGAAGCTGCGCCTGAGCCGGTTAAGGGTCTATGGCTCTGTTCAGAACTTTTTCCTGGCAACCAAGTTCTCCGGTAACGACCCGGAAGTAACGACTTACGGTAATGCTTTCGCCCAGGGACAAACGTTTTTTGATTATCCCAAGCCGACGATCTATATGCTCGGTATCAATGCAAGCTTTTAATCACGCAACAAAACATAACGATATGCAATCCATACTTAAAAAATATATAAGCAAACTGGCCTTGCTGGTCCTTCTGATACAAGGAACCGGGTGCAGCAAATGGCTGGAAGACAAAGATGTTGACCCTTCAAACCTGTCGCCGGATACGTATTACACCGTCCCGGCTCATGCCGACGCGGCAATTGCTGCCGCTTATGCGCAAACGCGGTTCATCAACGGCGGCGCGGGAATTTTCGCCAACAATTTTTCGATGGTAGAAATGGTAACCGGCACGGCCAAAACGGAAACGGGGCAAAACACCGATTTGAATAACCTGATCGGCCTTTCGTACAATGGCGACAATGTGTTTGTAAACAACTGGTGGAACGGCGCCTACAGCGTGATTGCCCAAACCAACCTTGTCCTGGAAAAAGTTCCCAATATCAATCCCATGGACGAAGCGCAAAAAAAGCGGGTATTGGGTGAGGCAAGATTTCTTCGTGCCTGGTCTTACTTCTACCTTGTACGGTTGTTTGGCGATGTGCCGCTTATCACCAAACCCGTGGATGCCACCTCACCCGATTTGTTGCCGGGCCGCACGGCAAAAGAAACGGTTTACAAACAAATCGTGGATGATTTGGTGGAAGCCGAAGGTGCCGGTTTGTCGTGGACCGATGCCACGGGGCGGGCTTCGATGGGCGCTGTTAAATCGCTGCTGGCGGAAGTGTACCTGACCATGGCGGGTCAGCCTCTGAACAAAGGAGCGGCCTATTACAAGCTGGCTGCCGACAAGGCAAACGAAGTGATTGCCAGCAATCAATTTAGCCTGTTCACCAACTACATGGATTTGCACAGCATATCTATGGAAAATAGAACGGAGCAGATCTTTGAACTTCAATACCTCTCCGGTGTTGCCGACAATCCGAACCAGGGGATCCTGCTGCCGAATTTCAAAGACGTGTCGGCCTATGGCACAGAGATCGGATCGACAGTGCCGACGCTGCAGTTTTACAATTCCTTTGAAGCCGGCGATAAGCGTACTGTTGACAGGCAGGGCTTCTTTTATACGTCGTATTATGATGGGGGGAACGGGGCCTTGAAAAACCTCTCGGCTCCTTATATTTTCAAGCACTTTGACATCATTGCAAACGGCACCGCGGGAGTGAAAGGTACCGCTACCAGCAGCCTTAACTGGATGAACATGCGGTATGCGCAAGTACTGTTAACCTTTGCCGAGGCACAAAACGAGGTGGGCGGACCTACACAGGGGGCCTGGGATGCGCTCAACGCCATCCGGAGCCGCGCAGGCCTGACCACGCCGGCGCTGGGAACGTTTAACCAGGCCAGTTTCCGGGAAGCCGTGTGGAGAGAACGCTGGCACGAGCTCTGTTACGAACAGATCACCTGGTTCGACATGGTGCGCCTCCGGAAAGTGTACAACGAGGCAACCAACGCCTTTGACAATTTTGTCGGCCACAAATTTCCCGACAACGGTGCAACATTGCAGGAAAAACACCTGCTGTTTCCATTGCCAACGGCCGAAATGCAAAACAACCCGAATCTGAAACCAAACAATCCTGGTTATAATTAACCGGTTTCATTATGCAGCCATGCCGGTTATGATACCGGTATGGCTGCTTTTTTTATTAGCTTGCAAACCTGTTCGTACCGCGAAGCATGAAAGAGATCAAAGGACAGTCCAATAAAAACAGTCACTAGGCGTTGGGTAAGTTTAAATTGACAGTACCCGTTTGGTGATCTGGCAATTAATGGATGCAGACAGTTGGATCTTGGTCAAATGATACGTTGCTTCATTTTCTGCCTTCTGCCATTGCTGGAAATGATACAGACCTGTAAAGACAATGGCGGCTGGTGATCATACGAAGGCCTGGTCAGGAAGACGATTTCTTCAACAAAACTGCGGTAATGCAATTGGTAATCATTTTTGACGGATTTTTATAGCTTCCGTTTTTACTATTCCACTTTTACGCACAAAAAAAGATTATGGACGATTTACAGATTAAAAAATCAGCGAAGCCCTATGATGTTGTCATTGTTGGCTCCGGAGCCGGCGGTGGCATGGCGGCTTATGTTTTGGCCCATGCCGGCATCAAAGTCCTGATGCTGGAAGCGGGCCCTTATTTTGATCCACGCCTTCACTCGGCGCAATTGAAATACTCCTACGAATCGCCGCGGCGGGGCGCCGGTACCAAGGTGCGGCCCTTTGGCGATTTTGATGCTGCCTTTGGCGGCTGGGAGCTGGAAGGGGAGCCCTATACCAAAAAAGACAATACTCAGTTCGACTGGTTCCGCTCCCGCATGCTCGGCGGCCGCACCAACCACTGGGGACGTATTTCACTGCGCTTCGGCCCAAAGGATTTTCAGCCCGATGACGGTGTGAGCGAACGCTGGCCCATTACCTACGACGAGGTAAAGCCCTACTACGACAAGGTCGATCGCCTGATCGGTATCTATGGGTCCGTCGAAGGGTTGGAAAACGAACCCGATGGCATTTTTCTTCCGCCACCCAAACCGCGCCTGCCCGAGTTGTTTATCATGAAAGGGGCGGCGAAGGCCGGTGTCAAAGTGATCCCCGGAAGGGGCTCCGTGTTAACCGCAGCCCTGCCCGGCAACAAGGACAGGGGCCAGTGTTTTTTCTGCGGGCAGTGTGGCCGAAGCTGCAAGGTTTACGCGGACTTTTCGGCGTCGTCGTGCCTGGTGATCCCCGCACTGAAGACCGGCAACCTCGAGCTGATCTCAAATGCCATGGTGCGGGAAGTGCTGACCGATAAAAACGGGCAGGCAACCGGTGTATCGTATGTCAGCAAAGACGATATGCAGGAGTACCAGGTGAACGGCAAAACCGTGATCCTGGCTGCCAGCGCCTGCGAGTCGGCCCGGATCATGCTCAACTCCAAGTCGACCGTGTATCCCAACGGGCTGGCCAACAGCAGCGGCCTGGTGGGAAAATATTTGCAGGACTCCACGGGGGCTTCGCAGTCCGGGTTTTTGCCGCAATTGCTGGACCGCAAACGCTACAACGAAGACGGTGCCGGCAGCATTCATATTTATGGTCCCTGGATGCAGGATAACAAGAAACTGGATTTTCCCCGTGGCTACCACATCGAGTTTGGCGGCGGCATGGGAATGCCGGGATATGGCTACGGTGGTGGCGTGCCCAAACTAAACGGCAAGGTGCCCGGCCGTGACGGCAAAATGAAGGATGCCGGCGGGTACGGTGCTTCGCTCAAAGATGATTACCGCCGTTTTTTTGGAACGACTTTCGGCATGGCCGGCCGCGGTGTGGGCATGGCCCGCATCGACAACTATTGCGAGATCGATCCGAACGTAGTCGACAAATACGGCATTCCGGTTTTGCGCTTTCATTACAAATGGACCAGCGACGAAATCAACCAGGCAAAGCACATGCAGGAGACCTTTACGAGGATCATTCACGAAATGGGGGCGATCCCAACCAGCCAGCCGCACAGCGAAGAAGATATGTGGGGACTGGAAGCACCCGGCCGCATCATTCACGAAGTGGGAACCGCAAGAATGGGCAACGATCCCAAAAAATCGGTGCTGAACAAATGGTGCCAGGCCCATGACTGCAAAAATCTCTTTGTGGTGGATGGGGCGCCAACGGTGCAGCAGTCGGATAAAAATGCCACCTGGACCATCCTTGCCTTGTCCATGCGCACAGCGGAATACATCGTGCAACAAGGCAAAAAACTTAACCTTCAATCTTAAAAGAAACGTATGAACAGGCGTGAGTCATTAAAAGCTATCGGCATCACTACGCTTTCTGCAAGTGTGCTGGTGGATGCTTGCAAACCAAAGGAAAAAGAAAAAACGGCCCCGGAAACGGCCGCCGACAAGGAAGCCAACAGCGACAGGCAGGCAGGCGAGATCGAAAGAGATAAAGCGCTTCGGGCGGAAACGTTTTTTACGGCGCACGAAATGGCAACCATTACGGTGCTGGGTGATATTATTATTCCAAAAGACGACCGCTCGGGAAGTGCTTCCGATGCGAAAGTGCCGGAGTTTATTGAGTTTATCGTCAAGGACATGCCCGACCACCAACTGCCCATGCGCGGCGGTTTACGCTGGCTGGATGTGCAAAGCCTGAACCGGTACGGAAAGTCCTTTAAGGATTGTGCCCAAAAGCAGCAACTCGAACTGGTGGATGCCATAGCCTACCCGGAGAAAGCAAAGCCCGAGATGCAGCAGGGCGTGGCCTTTTTCAACCGCCTGCGAAACCTGGTGGCCAGCGGGTTTTTCTCCAGTAAAATGGGTATCGAGGATTTGGGTTACGTGGGTAACCGGCCCAACAAATGGGAAGGTGTTCCACCGGAAATTATCAAACAATACGGGCTGGAAGACGTCACATTCAAACCCGGTCCCGCTGTGTAACGGTTGGAGCATTACCATTATTACGCTCATTCAAACCTGGTTTTTTCCTGATCTCTCCGCAACCAAACCGGGAGGGATCGGGAAAAATTAGGTTTAGGT
Organism: Flavisolibacter nicotianae; assembly: GCF_003628535.1. Lineage (GTDB taxonomy): Bacteria > Bacteroidota > Bacteroidia > Chitinophagales > Chitinophagaceae > Flavisolibacter > Flavisolibacter nicotianae. Next base: position 169,190 of record NZ_RBCI01000014.1, on the reverse strand, counting down.
TATTAGTCTGACTACGCAAACAGCAGCGCTGTCACCATCACCCGTTGCATCATTTTACCGCAGCGGCAGCTGCACATCCGTTTGCACGCTTCGCGGTTTTCTTTACCAAAATGTGAAATCCGCATCGGTCCTTGAGGACATAAAGTAGCTAAACTGGTTTTTTGCATGTTTCGTAAGCAATGCCTTCTGTTGGAAAAGGCATCTCTCTTGTTTGAGCAAAGATGACAAGCAGCATGCTGTCGGGTAGACACCTCTGTTCGCATAAAACTACTTGATGACGTTCTTTCCAATTGAAGCTATCCCGGGCATTTCCAATTTTTATAAGCGGCGAAAGCGCCCAGTCTGCTACACATTCACAAAATGCGTCACATATCGGTAAAACTGCGTACCTTTCCTAAGACCTCTTTGTTCCTTCTGTTATTTTATTGGTCGTCCTGACAATACAATTGATACCATAGCAGCCGGTTCAACCAGATCGTTAAACCCTTTTTTGCTGTGGCACGTCTATTTACCACGCCATTTACCTATAGGAACAACGAATACACGGCGATCGTCTGCCTCACCCAATGCGCCGGCAAAGAAACCATCACAATCATGTTGCTCGACGAGGAATTGCGCACCCTTCTTCCGGGGGGGCAATTTTCCTTTAAACCCGAAAATGGGTTACCGGTGGATGACCCCGCATTGTCCAAGGTACAAGATCTCCTGCTCGCTGTTCTGGTAGCCGCCGAAAAACAAAACCTGGTGTTTGCTAACAAACTCTCCGGGCAGGGCTGATGCCCGTGTGCTTCTACTGTAGCGGGAACTGGTAGGCGAACTGCTGGTGGTCTTACCGGGGAAGGGGTCGAGCGTTCCTTCACAAAGAAATAGCGCAGTAGCTTCAGCGCATTCACCTGTGTTTTTTAGATAAGGGTATTGTTACCCTGGTTAGAATGGGCACCAGATTGCATTTCAGTCATACCACTGTTTTGTACAATCGTAAATTCTGGTCCTTAAAATGTATGATGATAAATGTTTGGTAAAGGAAATAAATCCAACCAATGGCACTGTAATAGGTGACAGCGAACCTGCTGCCTGGGGACCAAGAGCCATTGACTGCCGGTTGGAAAAATACGAAGACCTCATCGTGAACAGGCCGTTACAAACCGGTTTTCCCCTCGTCGTGTTGCGTGTAATGAAACGTGCTTCCAGGCCATGACCGGCCAGCGGAGCGGTTTTTGTGGCTTTTTTTACCACGGTTTCTGATGCGCAGCAAGTTGTGCAAAAGAACCAGCCTTTCTGCAAGGGCATAGGACCTGGAGAATCTCGGTTTCACAAATCCGCACCTAATCACTTTAATGGCGATGCTTGTCCCTTTACTTCGTTCAGCCATCCGGAAACCTCCCCGCCGAATCCTTCAACGATGTTTTTTACCCTCCTGCCGAACGATGGCTTTCCCCGGCTGCCGTTCAGCCTATCTTGCGCCCTGATTTTACGTCTTCATCCGTTACCCATTGAAAGAACAAACCATTCCGTCTGTGCAGAGCGGGCAATTACAAGATGAAGACAACACGTTCAAAGCCATACACCATTCTCTGGGCTGATGACGACCAGGATGACCTGAGCGTTATCTGCGAGATTGTTCACACAATCACCACCTCCTGCAACGTTGCGGCGGTCGAAAGCGGCTGCGCAGTTTTACACTACCTGGACTCGATCCGCGATCCGTCGCAGTTTCCCTGCCTCGTTGTTCTCGATGTCAACATGCCCAAACTCAACGGGCTGGAAACCCTTGCCCATATCAAAGCCGATGAACGGTACAGGACATTGAACGTGGCTGTCTTTACGACCTCCAACAATGTCCGCGACCGGCAGGCCTGTGCAAAATATGGTGTACCCATCCGAACGAAGCCGAGCTCATACCAGGGTTTTAAAAGTGTCATCACAGAATTGCTCCAGCTTTGTAACATTGCGTGAGTGGATGGCCGCGCCAACCTGGAAGCTGTAGTTTTCATTCCAGCTTTGCTTATTTACCCACTGGCTCCTGACAGTCCAATGCCTTACATTAATGAGGTGCACAGCCCGGTGTCTCGCACAAGAACGGTTGTGCACGCTGGTACTTTTGTGTACCGAAATAGGGAAGTATTGATCAATGATGTCTGTTGTTCCGGCAACAACCCGTTTTCAGCAATCGCCTTCTGTAAAGTCGACAGTTTTTTTGCTTCCATTGCTGTTTCGTAGAATGTCTCACGGAGCTGCCGGTTTTTTTACAACAAATACTGCGGAGGACCTGGACCGTATGTTTCGCTGGCCCATCCGGCAGATCGCAAACGGCGAAAAGCAGAAAGAAAGTTTTGCGCCTATTAAACCCATAGCCAAAAGCAGCGTCTGACAACCACCTTTACCGGCCGGCTTGTATTCATACCATGCATGGTATGGACACATCATCCGTAAATCATACAATATGAAGCCAGCCGCCTCCTGGTACGCCGTGTACACCAAACCCAAATGGGAGAAAAAGGTTGCCGACCTTCTCTCGCGAAAAGGGATCACCAATTATTGCCCACTCAACAAAGTGCTTAAACAGTGGCACGACCGCAAAAAATGGATCGATGAGCCGCTATTTACCTCCTATGTCTTCGTTTGTATAACGGCTGCTGAGCAGGTCGACGTGCGAAAAACGGGCGGCGTACTCAACTTTGTTTACTGGTTGGGAAAGCCGGCCCGAATCCGGGAAGAAGAGATCATGAGTATCCAGGAATTCCTGGATGCACACAAAGGCGTGCAGGTTGAAAAGGCTCGCATTCGGGTAGAAGACCGTGTACAAATCACGCAAGGACCGCTATCGTGCAGGGAAGGTGTCGTTTTGGAAGTTCACCACAAAACGGTGAAAGTCTACCTTCCTTCCCTGGGCTATGCACTGGTGGCTGAGGTGGAAAAAGCCGGAGTTGAATTGGTGGCTGCCCCTGAAGTTGGCGCAAGCACCAAAAGGGCGTGAACAATGTATGGGCAGGAAATGATCTCTCCCGACTTATGTCGCATTCAGCAAAAGCCAGCCTGTTTGTTGCCTTGTTGCCACATCGGAAATCGATTGATTCCATCTTTCGTCTATCGCAGGGCAGGTCATGTCATGTCATGTTCTCTCATGAATAACAATCTTGGTATATAAAAACGCGTCCTTACCGTTTGCCGGCCGATCCTGGCAGACTATCCGCCATCCGATCTTCCGGCATTGCCAATCATAGACTCCCCGTCATGGGAGAAAACCGGTATAAAATTGCAATTTCCTTCAGTTCAAACATGGAAGTGATCTGCAGCTTTTCAAAAATTCGTGCTTTATAGGTTCCAGCCGTTGAAGGCTTGATATTGAGCAACTCCGAAATCTTTGCCAGGTTGTTTCCGGCCAGTAACAAGCTTGAAATTTCGAATTCGCGGTGCGACAACACCTCAAATGGACTTTCCTGCGTTTTGCCGGCGACTTCGTTCACCAACAGTTCCGACATTGTTGGACTGATATATTTTTTATTGGCAAAGGCAAAATCGAGGGCCCGTTTAATTTCTTCCTGCGATGCGTCTTTTGGAAGATAGCCCGAGGCTCCTGCCCGAAGCATTCTTCTGGCATAGATGAATTCCGACAGTATTGAAAAGACCAAAATATAGCACCGCGGATATTTGATCGAAATCAGCTCAATAAGACCAATTGTGTCGGTATTCGGCAACTGCAGGTCAAGTAAGATGAGATCCACTCTTTCCTTTTTTACGATGCGCAAGGCGCCTTCACCATCTGCAGCTTCAAAGATGTTTAGCTGTGTAAAGTAATCCCGCAAAATCACCTTGATCCCCGTACGAATTACCTGATGATCGTCTACCAATAAAACATTTTTTACAGGCATAGTGTCAGTTTTTTTTACAGAAATAAATTGACTTGTCGTTTTTCTTCTACAAGAGGCGCATCATTCATTTACAAGCTGTATACCGAAATAAAAAAATATTTGTGCCCTTTTTGTTAAAGAGAACAGGTGGGAGAATCAGGCAGTTGAAAACCAGTTGATTATTTACACCTTTTCGTTGTTAAAACAGATGTGAATGTTCTCAAGCAAGGAGGAACAACGATTGCATTGGGAAAAAGAGTGGTGGATAAAAGAAAGACTAAAACGAGGCATAACATGATGGAATGGAGTGAGCATATGATTTTAAATAGGGCCTTATTTGACGTGTTGCCCGGATGCTTTTTAATCCTGCATCCTGGCGACGAATTTATTATTTTATATGCAACAAAAGACTACCTGGCGCTGACCAATTCAACAGATTCGATTTTTGGTAAACCTCTGTTCGATGTCTTTCCCGACAATCCTACAGACCTGCAGGCTACGGGTGTAAAAAACCTGACGCTGTCGTTGCGTGAGGTGATGCGTACGGGCAGGAGCCATCGCATGAGTATTCAACGGTATGATATACAGAAACCCGGCACCCGTGAGTTCGAAATGCGGTATTGGAATCCATTGAACAAACCAGTGTTTAATGAGAAGGGCCAGCTGGTAGCCATTATTCACTCGGTAGAGGAAGTGACAGACAAGGTGTCCCTGCGCCACCAGTTGATGCACCAGGACCAGACCACACAACAGCAGATCACAGACGCAATTTCTACAACGCAGGAACTGGAGCGGATGGAAATCAGCCGCGAACTTCACGACAATGTCAATCAAATCCTTCTCACCGCACGCCTCTACATCGGGAGAGTCCTGGAAAAAGAAACATTCGAAAAGGAGATGCTCCAGGCGGGCTACGACCTTCTGGATAAAGCCGTGAAGGAAATCAAAAACATTTCGCAGGCGCTGTTGAGCACATCGCAGGAAGAGGAAAGTATGACCAATGCCATCGAAACCCTGCTTTCCCAGGTTATGTCATCCGGTTCTATCAATATCCATAAATCAATCCATTTACCAGACGAAGCGCTGATCGAGTCGAAGGTTAAAGTGGCTGTTTTGCGTATTGTGCAGGAACAACTATCCAACGTCATCAAACACGCGGAAGCAAAAAACTTTTTCATCAACATCGAATTTGTTGATGACGTGCTGAAGCTGTCGATAAAAGACGATGGAAAGGGTTTTCAGCAGGCGGAAAAAAAGTCCGGGCTTGGATTTCAGAACATGAAAAGCCGGGTAGCTGTCATGAATGGTGTGATCAATATTCTTTCGAACCCGGGTGACGGTTGTACCGTTGAAGTGCAAATTCCGTTGAAGGATGGTTGATCAACCATTCGTTCACGCAGGAGTGGATTCGGGTTACCTGCTGTAACTGGTTTCTTTGCAGATTTCAAGGATCTCTTTCACCTGCTCAATGTATTCCTGGTAGGTCGCCGGCTTCGTAAAGTAGGCCTGGGCACCCAGTTTTGTGGCGGTGGAAATATCGGTACGGCTCGAGGATGTGGTAAAGAGGATAACAGGGATAGCGCTCCAGCGCGGTTCCTGCCGAACAGCCCGCAACATATCCAGGCCATCGCAGAGCGGCATCTGTAAATCAGATACAATGGCCGACGGGAGTTCGTGCTCCGATTCAACATTCCCTAAATGATTGAGTACATCCTGCCCGTTTCGGACATTGATAATGTGGATATTTTTGTTGGCACCCCGTACGGCTTCCAGGAAAATGAAACGGTCTTCTTCATCGTCTTCGGCATAAAGTATGGATACTTGCTTGTTGTTCATGTATGATCTGTTTAACAGCAGGGATTGATTACAAAGTAAAGCGCAGGACAGCACTTTATCTGAAATGTCGTTATTATTCGACAGGCGCTACCTCTTATTCACCTCACCTTTACCGCCGGGCGGTGTAATTGACAACGTCCTGAGAGTGGCTGCCGGCAATAACTTACGAGAGGCGTTGTATGTCTTTTCGTGGGTATGGCCGGAAAAGGAATAGACGAAAAGCCGAAGCGTCGTTGCATTTGCCGACATGCGGGGTGAATGGTTTTGGGCGCCAGTAAACGATATCGATGATGGTGGAAAAGCGACCCTACCCAACCGCCATTATGCAGGCACACCTATTGTATGAAGCAGGTCCCGGCAGTGTTGATAGCCGGGGAGAACCGGAATATAATCTACACGAATTCGCACTTGCAGATTTCCCGTCGCAAGGACGGTATGGGTACGATCAATAAACAGGTATAAAATGACAGGCAACAGAGAACTTCACCAAACAGGACAGGCAACTTTTTCCTCCCTGCAATTGTACGGAAGGACCGAACTATGACGAAGCTAGTTTTTAAGATTTATATAGCCGGTTTGAATACCCGGAACAAGGAGAGTGTCGCTTCTTTTCGCAAGGCCTGTGCAACAGCCTTGCCGGCAGGATCCTACCAGATCGACGTCGTCGACATTGTCCGGTACCCGGGTGAAGCAGAGGCAAACAAAATACTTGCTACGCCAACGATCGCGAGGGAAAAGCCGGCGCCACAAAGACGAACGATTGGTGATTTTATCGAAAGCAGCAGAGCCACGATGGCGTTGAATTTCCTTATCGAAGACGTAACTAACCAGACATAAAATGAAGAAAGCAAGTCCAAAACCAGGTTCAAAACAAAAAGACCAAACTGGCTTAAACAAAGTAAAAACGGGGATTAGTGGGTTTGAAGAAATCAGCTTTGGCGGTTTGCCGAAGGGACGAACAACACTGGTGTCGGGGAGTTCGGGTAGCGGCAAAACGATCTTTGCCTGCCAGTTCCTGATCGAGGGCATTCGGCAGTTTAACGAGTCGGGCATTTTTGTCACGTTTGAAGAAAACGTGCATGACCTCACGAATAATGTGAATTCATTCGGTTGGGACATTGCCACCCATGAAAATAATAACCGCTGGCGTTTCGTGGATGCATCGCTGCCATTTGAAGCGCAAACAAGGATTGTTGGAGAATATGACCTCGAGGCGTTAATCCTTCGGATTGATGCGGCTATCAAAGAGGTCAAGGCAAAACGGATCGTTCTTGATTCCATCGGCTCACTTTTTCATCATTTTGAAGATCCTTCCCTTATACGCCGCGAGTTGCTAAAGATTATTGCCTTTTTAAAACAGAAGAACGTGGTGACGATCATCACCAGCGAACGGCTGGAGGAATACGGCCTTGTATCACGTTTCGGCGTTGAGGAATATATTACCGACAATGTGGTGATTTTACGCAATGTACTGGAGCAGGAAAAAAGAAGACGGACCATCGAAATTTTAAAATACCGTGGTTCTGTGCACAGTGCCGGCGAACAATCGTTTGTGATCGATCCGGTGAAGGGCCTGGTGATCATTCCGCTGACGCGATTGCAATTAACACAGCGCTCCCATGAAACCCGTGTTACCTCGGGCAACGCTCAATTGGATACCATGTGCTGCGGCGGTTTTTTCAAAGACTCCATTGTGCTGATTTCCGGCGCCACCGGGACCGGCAAAACATTGATGGTTACGGAATTCATCAAGGGTGGTTTTTCGGGGCGGGAAAAAACTTTGTTCCTCGCCTATGAGGAAAGTCGCGAGCAGCTTGTGCGGAATGCAAAAAGCTGGGGCGTCGATTTCGAAAAAATGGAACGTGCCGGCAAACTGCAGATCCACGCCATCTACCCCGAAACTGCGAGCCTGGAAGAGCACCTGCTGAATATCCAGAAGCTGGTCGACGAATTTCATCCGACCCGCTTTGCACTGGACAGCCTTTCCGCCATCGAAAGGGGCAGCAGCAAAAAGAACTTCAGGGAATTCCTGATTGCCCTTACCTCTTATTTGAAAAAGAAGGAAATCACCGCGGTTTTTACCTCTACCAGCGCCAGTATCGTTGGTGGAACCTCGGTGACAGACAGCCACATTTCCACGATCACCGATACCATTATCCTGCTGCGGTATGCCGAAGTGTTCGGCGATATCCATCGCGTCATCACCATTTTAAAAATGCGCGGCTCGATGCACACAAAGGGCATTTACGAATTCGACATAAAAGGGAATGGCATGACCATCAATGCCAAACGGTTTCAAATGCTCAGCGGCATTCTCGGCGGCCTGCCCATACCCAATGAAAACGCTTAAAAACTACGTTGGAAGCAAAAAACCATACAAAACCAAGCATACCCATGAATCATCATTTATCTGATTTGATTCTCGATTATCTTTTAGATGGTGTTTTAATTGTGAATAAGGAAGGACAGATTCTCTATGTAAACAACGCGGCAGAGAAACTGTTAGGCCAGCCGGCAGAGAAATTAACGGGGCAGAGCTTTGGCTTTCCGGTCGCGCCAAACGAAGTGCAGCAGATTGAGCTGGTGAGAAACGGTGAGCTGCTGATTGTGCAATTACTGGCATCAGCTATCCCGTGGAAGGGCCAGGATGCATGCGTCCTGTCGATTCGCGATATTACGGCGCTGGTCAAAGCCTCGCAAGAGCTGGAGCTGCAAAAACAAAAGCTGGAAAGCACCAACGACGACCTGGAGCAATATGCATCCCTGGCATCGCACGATTTAAAGGAGCCTTTGCGCAAGATTACGCTGTACTCGGAAATGCTGCTGCACAAGCTGGATACAACGTCAAAAGAAAATACACAGGACCTGCTGAACAAGATACATGATGCGGCCGTTCGCATGCGGATGCTCATGAACGGCATCGCGGAATTCGCCAAGACCTCAAAAGAATCGTTTGAATTTACGGCCGTCGATCTTAATGAAGTCGTAAAGGACGTTTTGTGTGACCTGGAAATCATGATCGCCGAAACCAGGGCCATCATCAGGGTAGAAGAGTTGCCGACGATCAGGGCGGTCAGGATTCAAATGCACCAGTTGTTTTTAAATATCATCTCGAATGCCATGAAGTATGCAAAACAGGGAGAGGCACCTCGGATCACGGTTAAGCAACTGGAGAGCAACGAGTCTGTTGAGATCTGCATTACCGACAATGGAATTGGTTTCGACAGCGCTTATGCGGAAAAGGTGTTTTTGCCCTTTCACCGGTTGAAGGAGGTTGCGAAAGAAGGGTCAGGAATCGGCCTGACGATCTGCAAAAAGATTGTCGAAACGCATGGCGGGAAAATAGCGGTCAGCAGCGAGCCTGGCCAGGGTTCCCGGTTTACGTTCAGCCTGGCAAAAAGCGCATAAATACGAGTGCCGGTTGACGGCGAATTTGGTGCGCTGAAGGATTCCTTAACCACACGATCCTGCCTGTTGCCGCTGATCATGTTTTGGCGGTTACGCTTGTCATTGCAGGAACCGGTATCTTCTGCAAGGCGTTTTCGTGCCTTTCGAATTGCCCGGGCAGACCTTGCCGCTCTCCTTGTGTGCAAGGGCTTTCATCTATTTTGAAAAAATGGTTCTTGTTGTGCGGGGGGTGGAATGACAGCCACAAAGATCTCCCTTGTCCCAACCCGAAGAGATGCTTTCCAACGCTGACCGGCCCTCGTACGCAGGCTGATGAAAGGTTCGCTACCGTTTGGCGGAACGGTGCATATTTGCATCCAACTTCTAACTGCAAAAAAGACCTTGTGAACAGGCCGGCAACATCCCCATCCGCGATCGAAAACTTTATCACCCGCTGGAAAGCCTCCGGTGCCTCAAAGCGGACCGCCGAAGAAGCCCGTGGCCTGGTGCGCTGGCTTCGTCCGGACTACCAGAATCCCCGGGGCGTGCAGCAGGCCGGCATCAGTATAGAGGCAAACGAGGTAAAAGCGGAAACGGGAAGCCCCGAAGGGGTGGAATGACCAAAGACCCTGGCAGAATGGTCGCAGGCCGTGCAGAGGTTGTTGCAACAATCCCAGCACCCGGTTTCTGCCGGCGATGTAAACAAGGGCTTCAAATCGTCGAAGGCAGTGACCAAAGCAGCAAGGCAGCAGCAGATCGAAAGCCTGCTCGAAACGTTCAGCACGTTGGGATTGCTGCGGAAGACAGGGCAGGGATTGTACACACGATAAAGTTTCGACGACAGGCCTTTCGTCCGGTCGTCAGTGGGCTCTTTGAAAAAGCAGCCCGGCTTTCGCCGCGTCATCTGTTCGACAGGAAATGCAACAGGAACAGTGGATGCCTGGTAGCGTACAACGAAATGTTGTGCGGAAGCCAGCATCCTGTAAGCAGCGGTGTTTTGCATTTTTTGAATATTTGTGTAATATCATCGGAAGAATTTCAAACCGGATGAAAATTTTGCTGCTTGGTTTTTCCCTTTTTTTTCTTGGCTGTGTGTCCGCGGTGATTCGCCTGCGCAACCCCTATATTCCAGGCCTGTACGAACAGGTCAGCGGGAAGTCGAAAGCCAGGGTTTGGAACAACCTGTTTTCTTTCTTTTCCAGAAACGGCCTGTCGGTTCGCCTGGTCGATAGCGCCAGCGGGCTGATAAAATCCAGCCAAACCAATCTGCCCTGGTCCTACGAAAACAAAAAAGGAAAACTGAACAATCCCCGCGCCTGGGTAGTGGTGGAGAGGATCATTTACAAAAACAAGCCCCTCGTTCTTACCTCGGTTACAGGTGAATGGAATATTCGGATCAAAGCCCTCAACGACAGCCAGACCTACGTTGTTGTCAACCTGGTGAACCTGCGGTACAATACCCCGTTGGATACGTCCTATCAACCCTTCCTCCGTGCATCGCCAAGATCAACCGGCGTGTTTGAAAAAATGCTGGAAGAGCAAATAAAATGAAAGCGGCTTTCGGCAAATTGCTTCAGCGAACTTGCTAGTGGTATTCATCAAAAAAATAAACCGGTTTACACAATAAAAATTTTTCTGTCCAGAAGGTATGCATCACCATTCGAAAGGCAGAATTCTGCGTAATTTTCTTTCGCTAATCAGCAATCAAACCGGCACACGGATAAAAAGTTGCAGCCATTGTGCCTGATTTTACAAGTAATCAAAAAGGTGTAAAACGCCTGGCAAGAAATAGCATGACAATGAAAACCGATAAAAACGAAGACAAGCCGATGGAGCCTGCCAGTGACGCGGATTTGCAGTCCTTCTATCACGGCACAAAGGCGGATCTAAAGCAGGGCGACCTGATTGCACCCGGCTTTGCTTCCAACTACGGGAAAAGAAAGCTGGCATCCTTTGTTTATCTCACTGCGACACTTGATGCGGCTGTCTGGGGAGCGGAACTTGCCTGGGGGGAGGGCACAGGCAGGATTTATACCGTGGAGCCGACAGGGCCGTTTGAGGATGATCCTAATTTGACAGACAAGAAATTCCCCGGTAATCCGACAAAATCGTATCGTTCCCGCAGCCCGCTTCGTGTTACCGGTGAGGTTATGGAATGGCATGGGCATCCGCCGGAACTACTCAATGCCATGAAGGCCCACCTTGACCGATTGAAGGAACTTGGTATTGAAGCCATCGAAGACTAAGCAGGAAGTCTAGCGCAAATACCTGGAAAGCCGAAGACGCTCGACCACGGTCGTCTTTTGCGGCACACAAGTTTTACTGCGAACATGAATCAACCGGTTCCGGTTTTTGGCAGGACTGAATCAGGATTCGGCAAACCTGTCATGCAGAAGGAGGTTCTCGAAATCCTCTTCGCTGACCTTCACCCGTTGCACGCCGGCGTTCCGGTTGATCAGGGCTGTTTCACCGTCGTCCTTAAACGTGGTGAGTCGTTTCTCAATCCGGCGGATCTTGTCCACGGCCATATCAATGAGCTGTCCGGCCCAGTCTTCATCCTGCGACACAACGGTAATCTCAAACTGGTTGCCCATGAGCAACGATGTGCGTTTCCAGCACCTTGCTTCTTCCATTGTGTTTTTTTCAGCGAGCATTTTCCAGATTTGCTTCCTGGCGAAAAATGATCCTGGTTACGCTGTGGTTTGCCAATCACACTTCGCAACGACGTGCATTGTTTTTCTAGGCCTACGGCAACGAAAGCTTGCACCGCCAGTAAAGGCCGGAAAGGCTGCTGCACGTTCATTACTGTTTGATGAACGCCAGGCAATACATGAATGGATCGGGTGAATGAGTAGAATTGAAATAATAGGCTTTGGTGTTTCAATGCCGATAGACCGGTCGTCATTGCTTTGTTTAATGCAAGAATCCACTTATTGGTGAATGAATGAATGAAATGTATCGGGGAATGGAGAAAAGGCTGAAAGGGCAAAGCCGGACGGCAGGCAATGGAAAGCCGCCTTCGCCTTGACCGGATAGCCATTGGGCCAGCAGGATTCCGGCCGCCGGAATGAGGCTTGCGATTCATGCACAGCGGCAGAACAAGAAACCACTGGTGCAAAAATTGCACGGGAAGCGGGAGAAAGGTTTACGATGAAAGTCAAACAACCAGGCAAACGATCCATCGATAAGAAAAGCAAGGAAAATCATGCACCCATTCCGGCAGGCGTGCTGGTGGTCATTGGCGGAAAAGAGAACAAAGGAGAAGAGGCGCCGGAAAACAAAAAAAAGCCGGCTGATTTTATTAAACTGGAGGTGCTGCAGGCGTTTAAGGATGCGACCCATAAGCGGGAGCCGGTGGTGGAGATCATCACGACGGCCAGCAGCGAAGGCGCCGAATCATTCAACGATTACAAACATGCCTTTGAAAAAATTGGAATCTCGACGGTTGGCCATATTCATCACGCAACGCGGCAGGAGGTGTTGGATGATCCTTTGGAAGAACGGATCAAACGGGCCGATGCCTTTTTCTTTTCGGGCGGCGACCAGCTTTTGCTGACCGCCATTTACGGGGGAACACAGTTTTTAACGGCCCTAAAAGAACGCTACATACATGAGCCGGTTGTGATTGCCGGTACCAGCGCGGGTGCCATGGCCTTGTCCACACCCATGATCTACGCCGGCAGCCAGGACGTGCAGGAACTGGGAGGAGAGATCAAGGTAGCGATGGGATTGGAGTTCCTGAAAGACGTTTGTATTGACACGCATTTTGTCCACCGCGGCCGGTTTGTGCGCATGGCACAGGTGGTGATCACCAATCCAACCAGCATCGGCATTGGCATAGAGGAAGACACCTGCATCATCGTAAAAAACGGCCGGGACCTACTTGTTATGGGTAGTGGACTGGTTGTGGTGATTGAAGGATTTCAAATTCAGGAAGCCAACATTAAGCGATTCTCCGAAGACAAACCGATTACGGCAAGAAATCTTTCCGTTCATTTATTGGCTGACGGCGATACCTACACGATCTCCGAGGTCAACCCGCCTCACAAGTAAGGCGGCCAGGTGTGCAATGGTTTTAGGCAAAGGACATTTCAACCGTTTGCCGGCGCCGGTCAACAAAAAAAAGAGACACTTACACCCAAATACAAACGATGGCGGAGCAACAAAAAATCGTAAAGAAACTGATCGACCTGCTACAGGCAGACCCGGTTCTGAAAGATGCACTGCAAACCTCTCTGGAAAAAGCCGCTTGGCCCGGTTTGGGAAGCCTGGAAGCATTTTATTCGTATTTGAACGCCATTCTTACCCATATTCCGAGAGAAAAAGAACTGATGCCTACCGTGCGTGAATTTTATTTTGTGATCAGCCATTCACCGGGTCAACTGCTGAAAAAGAATGAAGCGTTTAACGACTGGATGAATGAATTTGTGCGAACGAGGGGTGATTTTATGGACACTACTGCATCGGCGGAAACGCTGCCGGATTTTATCAACAACCCGGACTACCGCATCGAAGACTATGTAAAAGGACCCAGCGGCTGGCTGACGTACAACCAGTTTTTGGCACGCCAGATCAAGCCGGGCAAACGGCCTATTGCAGGCCTTTGTGATGACCGGGTCATTGTATCTCCAACAGACAGTGAGTACAAGGGACAGTGGACGATTGATGAAAGCCTGTCAGTAACTGCAAAAGGCACAACGTACGCGGTAGCGGACCTTCTTGGCGACAGTGCTTACAAAGAAGTATTTAAAGGCGGCCTGCTGACGCATAGTTTTTTGAGTGTTTCGGATTACCACCGCTACCACGTTCCGGTGAGCGGCAGGGTGGTGGAAATCAGGAAAATTCCCGGACGGACATGGATAACCGAGGCCAGAAAGCCCGACGGCACGTTGGAAAACATCGATGATTTGGGCTTCCAGTTTACCCATACCCGCGGGTGCCTGGTCCTGGATTCCGCCGTAGGTTATATTGCCTTGATTCCGGTTGGCATGGGACATATCTCATCGGTGAATTTTATCGTAGATGAAGGCGCCGTGTTGACAAAAGGCGACGAAGTTGGCTACTTCGCATTTGGCGGCTCCGATTTTATCCTGCTATTCCAGGCCGGCAAAATTGTGCTGACAGCGGAGGAAAAAAAGTACAGGCAGGGTGAAGAAATCGGTCATGCGAAATAGTGTGACATAAATACCGATAAGCGAACGAAATTCTGGTGCAATGCCAGAGTCGCTTAACAGGTTCATGCTGCAGCGCTTCCTGATACACCTGCCGGGAAATACGGGCAGCCTTTTACCAGGTCGTTTACGTTGCCGCTTCGGCCATACCGGGTGAACATCCGCATTCACTTTACCGGAATTCAATGTGTGGTTTTAATTCCGCCATCGCAATGGAAAGCAGGTTTTGCAAGGCCCGGGCTTTCCATAATTTTTTCCGTTGCTTTTACAGGTTTGTGAAACGCAATTCCGAAGCACTTAGTTTTCCAGCTTGACGGGAATGTACCCACAACTGCAGCCCTGTTCGTTGGTGCAGTGGGCAGAGGCAAAATAGGGGTCTTCTATGACCTGTTCGGGTTCGAAGAATTGCCCGTTGATGCGTTCGCAATACGGACAGCAGTTTAACGAAATCGCCTGGAGGTGAAAGGGGTATGGCAATTCATGCTGCCATTGCTGTATTTTGTTCCGGATAATCAGTTGTACCAATTGGTTGTCCTTCTGCTCTTCCACCGACACGCGGAACTCCAGCATCTTCAAATAAATTTCATGAAGGTTACGATGATAGTCGGCTGCCTTCGTTACCTGCTTTTTTGTTTCACCCAGCAATACATGAAACAAATACCACAAATAGTCGCGTACCGAATCGCTGTTGCTCTTTTCTTTCCACTCCGCAAAATGACTGACAAGCGTTCGGCTGTCAATGCCAAACGAATCAAAAAACGGAGCATAGTGCTGCACGAGCCAATCGATCGAATACGTCATGGGCCAATATTACGGCAATTCACCTTTTTACAGGCTGGCCGGCGAGCCACAAATTTTTTACACAAACCGGCGTGTTCTGCGGTGATCCGTCTTCTTCCGGTCAGCAACCCGGTTGTTGTTATTCGAATCGAACGTTTCAGGGCAGGCGAAAAAGAACTGTTGCCGGCCGACGGTACGTGGAATGCAAATGTTGAATTTGGTGTTCCATTTACCCTTCTTTATTCGGGATAGGGTTGGGCGTTACCGTTGAAAATTCCGTCGATGCATTTCTTCTCCCTTTACATCAGGATTTAGACGTTCATCACATTTCCTGCAAAAAGCTAGGCGGCAAAGAACATTTTTGCCCGAATTAAAAAACCTGTCATTCATGCGAACGGCCTCTTTGCTCTTTTGTTTCTTTATCGCCGGCCTCTTTTCTGCCACTGCGCAGAACACCACGAAAATCCTGGGAACTGTAAACGACGAATCCGGAAAGGCAGTTCCCGCTGCCACGGTTTCGCTGTTGAAAGCATCTGACTCTGCGCTGGTAAAAGTTGCCCTGTCGGAAGCGACGGGAACATTTGAATTCAACGGCGTCAAAGACGGCAGTTACCTGCTGGCCGTTTCTAACGTGGGGTATGCAAAAGCCACCAGCAAATCCTTTACGCTAAGCCAGGGCCAGTCGCTGGAACTGCCGGCCATTACGCTTGCGGCCAGTGCTGCCAGTTTATCCAGCGTGACCGTGCAGGCAAGAAGACCGCTGGTAGAAAACAAGATCGATAAAATGGTGGTGAACGTGGATGCCTCACCCACCAATGCCGGTTCCACGGTGCTTGAAGTGCTGGAAAAATCTCCCGGCATTTCGGTTGACCGCGATGGCAATATCAGCCTGAAAGGAAAGCAGGGAATTGTTGTGCTGATGGATGGAAAGCAAACCTATTTGAGCGGGCAGGATCTTGCCAACCTCCTGCGCAACATGCCGGCCAACCAACTCGACCAGATCGAGATCATGACGCAGCCTTCGGCAAAATTTGATGCGGCCGGCAACTCGGGTATCATCAACCTGCGCACCAAGAAAAGCACCCTGCGTGGTTTCAACGGTGCCATTAACCTGGGTTATGTGCAGGGCCGTTATCCCAAGTCGCCAAACAGCGTGCAGTTCAATTACCGCACACCCAGGTTGAACCTCTTTTCCAATTTCAGTTATTCGTACTGGTCGGGCTTCAACGACCAAACCTTGCTGCGCACGTTCCGCAACAGCAGCGGCGAAGTAACGGCTGTATTTGACCAGGTGGCCAACCAGCGCAATCATAGCACCAACTACAACGGCCGGGTTGGACTTGATTACAATCTCAACGCAAAGACCACGATCGGCATCTTGGTGAACGGTACCACCCGCCCGGGTCTTTGGCAAAACCGGGGCCGGGCCGACATTAAAAACGGTGCAGGTGCCATTGACTCGTTTAACACGGCCTTTACTGAAAACCGCGACCGCTGGAACAACATTGGCGGTAACCTGAATTTCAAGCGGGTGTTGCCGGGAACCGGTCACGAACTGACTGCCGATTTCGATTACCTGCGCTACACCACCGGTACCAAACAGGTCTCCGACAATTATAACTACAGCCCGGGCGGCGCATTGCTTTCCGATCCGTTCCTTCTTCGCGGCAACCTGCCTTCCGACATCATCATCTACAGCGGCAAAGCCGATTATGTCAGGGCATTGAAAGACGGAGCCAAAGTGGAAGCCGGGGTAAAAAGCAGCTACGTATCTACCGACAACGATGCGCAGTACACCCGCTACGACAGGCAAAGCGATGGCTGGTATATCGATAACACCCGCAGCAATCATTTTTTATACACCGAGAACATCAATGCGGCCTATGTCAACGTTAGCCGGCAGTTGAAAGGCTGGGGCTTCCAGGCGGGCCTGCGGGCCGAGAATACCGTTGCCGACGGCAACCAAATGGGCAATGCAACGCAAAAGGACAGCACGTTTCATCGCAGCCACACGCAATTCTTTCCCACGGCCTATATCAGTTACAACGCAAACGACAAGAATACCTTCAGCCTGTCGTACGGCCGGCGCATTGAGCGGCCCAATTACCAGGACATGAATCCCTTCCAGTACTTCCTGGACCAGTACACCTTCCGCCAGGGCAACCCGACCCTGATGCCGCAATTCACGCACAACATCGAGCTGTCGCATAACTACAAGAGTGCACTGAATACGACGTTGAATTATACCTCCACGACCGACATCCTGAATGATATTTTGAAGCAGAACGACGAAACAAAAGTGACCTACCAGACAAAGGAAAATATTGCCAGCCGCAAGGTTCTCGGCCTTTCCCTCAGTTACAATGCCTCGCTCACCAAATGGTGGACGACCAGCTTATTTTCCAACGTCAATTACAACCATTACAAAGGCCTTGTGAACAATACCGATCTGGATGTAAAGCTGGCAACCTTTATGTTCAGCGGCAACCAGGTGTTCCGGTTTGCCAAAACATGGTCGGCCGAGATCAGCGGCTTTTACCGCAGTGCCGCGCAGGAAACAGGCATGTACCTGATCAGGCCCATGGGCGTTTTCTCTTTTGGATTTGCCAAACAACTGCTGAACAACAAAGCCAACCTGAAACTGAATATTTACGATCCGTTTTATGTGCAAAAAGCCAAAGTGGATGTGAAGCTGGGCAACATCGATGCCTTTGTATTGAACCGGTGGGACAACCGTCGTGTGGCACTCACGTTTACCTACCGCTTCAGTAAAGGCCAGAATGGCCCTCCGCAGCAACGCCGCCGCACAGGCAGCTCGCAGGAAGAACAAAACCGCGTGGGTGGCAGCCAGCAATAAGTGTTTTCTTTTTTTCCGTGCAAAAATGCCCCTTTGAAAAAAGGGGCATTTTTATCTTGAGCGGCTGCCGCCCGATAAGATCGCAGTGATCATAAAAGCGGTCCCATTGGTTTTTAGTCCTCTTTAAAAGACCGTCGCAATTGAAGGAAATACCAAACGAAGACTCTCCTTAGCCGGTTTTTTGGGGCAATGGGATAGGGCCAGCCTGCATGGATTTAAACAGGCAAACGCACTTCCAGGGTCGTTCCTTTTCCCGGCTCCGAATAAAGGTTGGCCTCCCCGGAATAATAGGCTACACGGCTGTCAATGTTTTTTAGCCCGATTCCTTTTGATTTTTTCGACATGTCAAACCCAATGCCATCGTCGGAAATTGATAGTTTGATAGCCATATCGGTCATGGCCAATGTTAACCGGACTTCCTGGGCTTTTGCATACTTGATAATGTTGTTCAGTTGTTCCTGGATGATCCGGAAAATCATTAGTTTTTTTGTTTCGTCCAATTCGGTTTCGGAAAACGCCGATATCGAAAGCGAGATGTGGAATTGACTGGTTGCATTCAATTCTTCTACCAAATTCCTGACGGCATCTACGAATCCAAGGCCGTTAAAAGTAGGGGGGACGAGTGAATGAGACAGTTTACGAATTTCATCGATCGCATACAAAATATTTTTTCGGCTCATCATCAGCATCTCATCTTTAAGCGATGCGTTTCCCAGTCCGGTTTCCAGGTAAAGTTTTACCGATGCCAGGATCTGGTTAATGTTGTCGTGTAATTCTTTGCCAATTTCTTCCTTTTGCTTTTCCTGTCCCAGCAACACGGCTTCTGTTATTTGCCGCTGGAAGTTGATTTGGGCTGCAAGCAGTTTCTCCTGCAGCTTCTTCTGTTCGGTGATGTTCATCATGGCACCGATCATGTGTCGATCTCCATCATTGTTGGTTGGCAGAATAACGCCCCTGCTATACATATGCTGGTACGTGTTGTCTGCAGACCGAAACCGGTATTCTACTTGTAAATCGCCCTGTCTTTTTTCAACGACCGCAGAAATTTTCTGCATCACATGTGGTTTGTCATCCGGGTGGATCTTATCGCACCACCAATCCAGTGTAGATAAAATCTCCGTATCGGAATAGCCTAAAAACGATTTTTTGCCGTAGGAAATGCGTTGGGGTTCGATTTCCCAATTCCAGATCACATCTTCCGTTACATTGCCAATCAACTCATATTGCCGGTTAATTGAGCGGATTTCCTCCAGTGATTTCTTTCGTTCAATGCTGTAATTGATTGATTTTTCCAGAAAGCGTTCGTTGAGTTCATTTTTCAGGAGGTAATCCTGCGCACCCTGTGTGATACACTCCAGGGCCATGCCTTCATCGGCTAAGCCGGACAAAACCACAATCGGAATACGGGGAAACGTTTGGTTGAGGGAAATAAACGATTCCACACCGCCACTGTCTGGCAGGCTTAAATCGAGAAATACAAGATCGATCCCGCGTTCTTCTGTGGGCACGTCTGCCAGCGACCTGGCGTGGTAGAGATTTTTAATTGGCACATTCGTTTGCCTGAGGTAGGCTTCGAATAAGAAAAAATCACCTTCGTTGTCTTCGACAATGAGGATGGTTAAGGGTTTGTTGGTATGAGGCATTAGTCGTTGGTTTTCGGAAGTTTTACAATATTGATCCAAAAGTTTTTGATGGTTTGAATGATCGACATAAACTTGTCTAAATCGACGGGCTTTGTGATATAGCAGTTTGCATGATTATAGTACGATTTCATGATGTCCCGCTCGGCATCAGAGGTTGTCAGCATGATCACAGGAATCACTTTTAACTGCTCATCGTTCTTAATGATGGAAAGGATTTCCATGCCGTCGATTTTGGGAAGGTTGATGTCGAGAAAAATAAGATCGGGTGTCGATGCTTCTTTATACACACCTGCTTTGCGAAGGAACTGCAAGGCTGCTTCCCCATCCTTTACCACATCGATCTCATTTCTGATCTTCGCCTCTTTCAGCGCTTCCATTGTTAAAACAATGTCGCCTTCGTTGTCTTCAACCAATAAAATACGGACCTCTTTAAGCATTGTGTGATTTTTTTAACGTGAAATAGAAAGTGGAGCCTTGACCCGGCTCGGACTTTACCCAAATTTTTCCGCCGTGCCGCTCGACAATTTTTTTGCAGATGGCCAGGCCGATGCCGGTGCCGCTGTAATCGGTTCTTGTATGCAGGCGCTGAAAGATGATGAAAATCTTATCAAAATAACGTTGGTCAATTCCGATCCCGTTATCCTTGACAAAAAAGCGCCAATATTCTTTCTCGTCCGTACAGCCCACCTCAATGAAAGGATTTTGCGAGCTCCGGTACTTCAGCGCATTGCCAATCAGGTTTTGAAACAGTTGGTGTAATTGCATTTTGTGACCGGAAACAACGGGCAGGGGTTGAACGTTCAAAATGCCCATGTTTTCTCTGAGTGCAGGCGCAAACACAGTTTGCAGTTCCTTGATCAGAACATTCAAATCAACAGTGCCGAAGGCTTCTGCAGAAGCCCCGACCCGGGAATAATGCAACAGGTCCTGGATCAATCCTTTCATGCGTTCCGCGCCATCTACAGCGAAATGGATATATTTTTTCGACGTTTCGTCAAACTCGTTCTGGTGTTTTTTTTGCAGCAGGGCTAAAAAACTCGTCACCATGCGCAAGGGTTCCTGCAGGTCGTGCGAGGCTACATAGGCGAAGCGTTCCAGTTCAGCATTGGATGCTTTTAATTCCTCCGCTCTTTTTTCAAGGTCCGAGTTAAGCTGCTTCATTTGGAGCTCTGACCGTTTTCGCTCTGTAATGTCCTGCATGGTGCCGCTGAACCAGAAAGGATGGCCCTCATTGTCAAGACTCACTTCCCCTTTCGTGTGTACAAAAAGGATGGCACCGTTGGCTGTGATGATCCGGTGTTCGATATCGATTTTCCCACCCTTCGCAAGAAGGCTTTCTCTTGCGTTTACCAGTTGCTGTTTGTCCTCCGGGTGGATTGAGTCAAGCAGGAATTGCTGCGTATTCGTGATTGTTTCTTTCGCAACACCAAACAGGTGATAGATTTCATCCGAACAGGACCATGTGTTGTTCCGCAAGTCCCAGTCCCAGTTACCCAACCGGGCAATTTTTTGGGCGTGAAGGAGCCTTGTTTCGCTTTGCGCTAGCTGCCGGGCCGTTTTCACCCGTTCGGACCCGTTGCGGGCAATGCAATACATCAACTTGTCTTCTGCCGACCAGGTTGCAGACCAGATAATGGGAATGATGGAACCATCTTTTTTCCGGTAATGGTTTGTAAAATCTGCAACGGGTTCTCCGTCCATGATTTGCCGTGCAATGACAGCGGTTTGCGACCGATCGCTTTCCACCACGAAGTCCATGAATTTTTTGTGCATCAGTTCCTTCGGCGCGTAGCCCAATAACTGCCTGACGGTATCGCTGAGCATGATAAATTCTCCGTTTCCATCGATGATGCAAAGCAGGTCCAGCGAAGTGCGAAGCGCCTGTTGCAGGCCATCCAGAATTTTCTGCTGATTTTCGAAACTTTTTAAGAGGGCTTCGTGAGAGGTTTTCAGCGGCGTTATATCAATGGCTGTTGTGCCAATGGCATAGAGGCTTCCCTTGTCATCATAAAGCGGGAATTTTGAGGTAAGAAAAGTGTGCTTCCCGCCAGGTGCGTCAAGGTCGATCATCAGTTCAACCGGTTGACCGTGTTTGATGACCTCATTATCCTCTTTGTTGACCAATGCCTCGATTGCCGGCGGAATGATTCCCTCACAGGTTTTTCCGATCATATGTTCCGCATCTGCCTGGATAGCCGTAGCAAACTGTTGATTGGCCAGTATGTATTTACCCGAACGGTCTTTCACGTTCACCAAAATCGGGGCATAATGGATGATGCTTTTGACCAGCTCTTCGCTTTTGCGCAAAGCCAATTCCGCTTTTCTGCGATTGACAGAATTCCGGTAAACGAGATAAAAAGCAAGGAGGATGGCGAAAACAAAAAGCAACAGGAGGATCCGCACGACCCAGGCGCTAAACTCAACATTTTTTTGGTAAGCGGCTTTTCTGTCATTCAACAGTTGTTTTTGTTCGGATTTGAGAGAATGGAAGATGTCCCGTAATTGTGCCAGCACTGTGTCTGCTTTATAGATCAATTGCACTACATCGGCTAACTGGAAGTTTTTCTGTCTTCGCAAGTTGATGGCCTGTTGCCGTATCGGCAAATAACCCATGTAAATCGCTTGTAACGAATCGACCTTTTTTTGTTGCCAACGGTTTTCTCTTGTAAACTGGCGAAGCCGCGCCAAATTCCGTTGGAGGGATGCATTGGTGGCCGTATACGACAACAGATAGTTTTCGTTTGCAGTCAGAATAAAGCTCCTGGATTGAATGACAACTTCCTGCTCGTCGTTTTGGAGCGAATCCGCAAGAGACAAAACCTTTTCTGTAAGTGAAACCCAGTTCCTCGTGGATTTTGTTTCAGTATTTATTCTGATCGAAAGAAATACAATTACCGAAATCAAAATGAGGGTCAGAAAAAAGAAAACAAGAATCTTTTTTTCAAAAGATAACTTTTGTGGTTTCATGTGGTTTAGGGTGTTTTTCAACTATGCATTATCTCCTCGAATACCGGTTAGGATGTTGGATAATGGCTGTATTTAACTGAAAGCGAACGTGTTTCAAAAATAATTTATCTGTCGGCTAAAAGTTAAACAGTATAGATAAAATATTGTGATATAGGGGATTCCACCTAAATGGGTAGGCTCATGGAAAATCTATTTTGAAATCGTATCAAAAGCAATGAGCCAAACGTAAACGTGGCAACACGACCTGGCCGGTGAACGATCGAAACTGGAAATGTAGTCCAATAGCATGGAGGAGTGAACAAAAAAAGAAGTTCGGAATTGCCAGGTGGAAGCGGATCAGCCGTTATCGGTCAGGCAAGTAACGATGGGCCGGCCGAGACGGTGATGAACAGGTGCAAAGTCCAACGTTTTAACCCGACTCGTTATCGTTTGCAGGACAGCTTACATGAAGCAATTACGTCGCTGCCAGTTTAAAAGGTCAAATCAACTTCCGGCCGAACAAAGAAAAGCAGGTCTGCCCAATAGCTGAACGGAAAGTCATCGGACGTCAGCCTGGTTTGACTGTTCGTTTTTCGGTCACCTGGCACACAAGTGGAAAAAACAGTAGATTAACGGCCCGTTATTCCTGGTAGAACGGTGCCGTTTTTTTCGTCATTTTGATTCCGGTTGCATGAAAAACAGTTTACTTTCTTCACTGATCGCAAGCCTTCTTTCGCTGCTGTTTTTGCAGCAAGCCGCTGCGCAGTTTCAACCCGACCGACTGTTGTTTGGCGTGGCCTACTACGATGAATACATGCCGTACGAACGGCTGGACAAGGATGTGCAAATGATGAAAGAGGCAGGGATCAATGTTGTCCGCATCGCCGAGTCAACCTGGGGTACCCTTGAGCCGCAGGAAGGCGTGTTTGATTTTTCGCACATCGACCGGGTGTTGAAGGCCATGAACGACGCCGGTATCAAAGTGATCATCGGCACACCGACATATGCCGTGCCCACCTGGCTGGTAAAAAAACATCCCGATGTTCTTGCCATTACGCCAAGAGGGCAAAATCAATACGGTGCCCGCCAGAACATGGACATCACCAATCCGTACTTTTTGGAGGCCGCGGAAAACGTCATTCGCAAATTGCTGGCGCATGTAAAAGATCACCCGGCGGTGATTGGCTACCAGGTAGACAATGAAACAAAGTCGTACGAAACCAGCGGGCCAAACGTACAGAAACAGTTTGTTGCCTACATGAAGGCGAAATTCCCTTCGCTGGATAGTCTCAATAAAGCCTTTGGACTGGACTACTGGAGTAACCGGATCAATAACTGGGACGATTTCCCTTCGGCAAACGGCAGCATCAATGCCAGTCTTTCGGCCGAATTCAGGAAATTTCAACGCTCACTTGTGACCAGCTATTTAGCCTGGCAGGCGAAAATTGTACGGGAGTACAAAAAGCCCAGCCAGTTTATCACGCAAAACTTCGACCTGGAATGGCGCGGTTATTCTTACGGCATACAACCCGACGTGGATCATTTTGCGGCAGCAAAAGCACTGGACATTGCCGGCATCGATATCTACCATCCATCGCAAAACAGCCTCACGGGAACAGAGATTTCCTTTGGTGGTGATGTGGCCCGGTCGATGAAAGGCGGACAGAATTACCTGGTTATCGAAACGGAGGCGCAGGGCTTTGCCGAATGGGTGCCCTTCCCCGGCCAGTTGCGGCTGCAGGCCTTCAGTCACCTCGCTTCCGGTGCCAATATGGTTTCCTACTGGCACTGGCATTCCCTTCACAACGCAATCGAGACCTACTGGAAAGGGTTGCTCAGCCACGACTTCGAACCCAATCCCACCTATGAAGAAGCCAAAACAATCGGCGCCGATTTCCGGCGCTTAAGCCCTCATTTGTTGAATCTTAAAAAACAAAACAGGGTCGCCATCCTGTTTAGTAACGAAGCGCTGACGGCTTTTAATTCTTTCCCGATCGGGAGTGAAAATTACAATACGATTTTGCGGCCGATGTACGATGCGTTTTACCGCATGAACGTTGGCGTTGACCTGATCGATCCGTCCACAACGGAATTGGAGAAATATAAATTGATCGTGGTTCCTGCACTGTATGCGGCACCCGACAGTTTGCTCCGGCGGTTAAACAACTACGTCAGAAACGGCGGGCAGGCCGTCTTCACGTTCAAGTCCGGTTTTTCCAACGAGAACGTAAAGGTGCGGACCGTGCGCCAACCGGGTATTATCAGTGAAGCCTGTGGCGTAACCTATAGCCAGTTTACCAATCCCGGGAACGAGGTGTCGTTAAAAGGCAACCCTTTCCATGTTGGCCCCGAGCAAAACAAGGTACATAAATGGATGGAACTGCTTCAGCCCACCACGGCCAGGGTGCTGGCCTGGTACGATCATCCGTACTGGGGCAAATACGCAGCTATCACCCAAAACAACTATGGCAAAGGGTTGGCCACCTACATTGGCTGCCTCACCAGCAACGAGGTGACCGAAAAGATTTTGGAAAATGCGGTGAAAGCGGCTGGTCTCTGGGGCAAAGACCAGGACCTGAAATTCCCGGTTATTCTAAAGTCGGGAGTGAACGGGCTAGGGAAAACGGTCCGCTATTATTTGAATTATTCGGGCCAGCCACAAACAGTTCTGTATCCATACAAAAAAGCAACGAAATTGCTTTCCGGGGCAGCGCTGCCCCCGCAGACGAAACTTGTTTTACCGCCCTGGGGATTTGAAATCATTGAAGAGCAATAAGGGACGCAAACCCAGTAAATTGCCTGGTGAACGAAACGCGGCTTCGGAATGTTCGGCCTAATTTGCCAGATCTTACCATCGAAACTTGAAATTTAAAAACCACAGCACAATGAAAAGGTTCGCAGTTCTTTTTCTCCTGCTGCTAACAGTAGCCGTTATGCATGCGCAATCGTCAAACAACACCACGCAAAAACAACTTCGCCATGTTGTCCTCTTCAGGTTCAAGGATGGCACGTCGCCGCAGGATATTCAAAAAGTGGAAGAGGCCTTCCGTGCGCTGCCCTCAAAGATCAAAGAGATCAAAGGGTTTGAATGGGGAATCAACAACAGCCCGGAAAAGCTGAACGAAGGGTTGACACACTGTTTCTTTCTCACCTTCGACAGCGAAAAAGGGCGGGATATTTACCTGCCGCACCCGGCACACAAAGCCTTTGGTGCCATTTTGAAACCGTATCTGGACAAGGTAGTTGTGGTTGATTACTGGGTGAATAAATAAAGTTGTTAGCCGGGTCGCAGAAACCGGCCTAAGGCTTCCGCGGTAAACCTGGTTTCCTTTTTCGTGGAAAACTTTCCGTGTAAATTCCTGCACCTGTTTTCATCCTATTTTTAAAGGATGAACAGACGACACTTTCTGAAAAATAGTTCGCTTGCCGGTTTGGCCATTGCGCCCATTCCAGGCATGGCCCTGGCCAATGCCACCGACTCAAAAGCACAGGACTCCGGCGCTGCAAGTTTCCTGCTGGAAGAGGTTACCATCGACGTGCTCCAGCAAAAAATGCGAAGCGGTGTGTACACGTCGCGGTTCATTACCGAACAATATTTAAAACGCATTGCCAGTCACGATAAAAATGGCCCGGCCATCAATTCGGTAATCGAAATAAACCCGGATGCATTGAAGATCGCCGATCAAATGGATGCCGAACGAAAAGCAGGGAAACTGCGCGGACCCCTTCACGGTATTCCTGTCCTGATCAAAGACAACATCGACACAGCCGACAAAATGATGACCACGGCCGGTGCATTGGCCCTGGCGGGAAACAAGGCAGCAAAAGATGCCTTCGTGGTCAGGCAGCTTCGCGATGCCGGTGCCGTGATTTTGGGGAAGACCAATTTGAGTGAATGGGCCAACTTCCGCTCCACCCGGTCGACCAGCGGATGGAGCAGCCGGGGCGGACAAACCAAAAACCCCTACATCCTCGATCGCAATCCGAGCGGCTCCAGCTCGGGTTCCGGCGCAGCCGTGTCGGCCAACTTTTGTGCCGTAGCCGTGGGAACGGAGACCGATGGTTCTGTGATTGCACCCTCCTCGTTCAATGGTATCGTCGGCATTAAGCCCACCATTGGTTTGGTCAGCCGCAGCGGGATCATTCCTATTTCCGCCACGCAGGACACGGCAGGACCAATGGCCCGCACCGTCAAAGACGCAGCCATCCTGTTAAGCGTTTTGGCGGGTATGGATCCGGCCGACACTGTAACAGGTGAGAGCAAGGGAAAAACAGAAAAAGACTACACCCGTTTTTTGGATGCAAATGGTCTGCGTGGAAAACGGATCGGCATTGAAAAAAGTTTTCTCAGTGGGCACGAAGGCGTGGTAGGCCTTTACCGGAACGCGATCGACGTGTTGAAAAAAAGCGGGGCGACGATCATTGAAATAGAGTTGTTGAAAGCCGTTCGGGAAGGCGTTGGCGGTGCCGAATTTGCCGTGTTGCAATACGAGTTTAAGGATGGTGTCAACCGCTACCTTTCGGGCTCCAACGCACCGGTGAAAACACTGGCAGATGTGATTGCCTTCAATCGGAAAAACGAAGCGAAGGCCATGCCGTATTTCAAGCAGGAAATTCTGGAAACAAGCAATGCCCTGGGCGGACTGGATAGCCAGGCATACAGGGAGGCCCTCGCAAAGACGACCAGTACGAAAAAGATCATCGACGACATCCTGCAACAAAACGATTTGCAGGCCATTTGCGCAACCAGCATTGGACCCGCAGGTTGCACGGACCTGATCAACGGCGATTACGATACCGGGTTTTACTTTTGTCCGCCTGCAGCCATGGCGGGTTATCCCCACATCACGGTTCCCATGGGTGCCGTGCACGGATTACCGGTCGGTCTTTCTTTTGTTGCCGGTGCCTACCAGGAAGGTGAGATCATCCGGCTGGCCTATGCATTTGAGCAGGCAACAAAAAGCCGGATCGTTCCCGCCTTTATCCGGCCGGTTGTTCCCGGTACAGAAAGGGGATAGAAATGAATGGGTGCCTCTATTTTTTTTACGTGTATAACGGTAAGGGTTAACGCATGAGCGATATCACGCTAAAAGACCGGTTTTCTGCATTGGGCAACCTGCCCCGATTTTTCAAATTGGTGTGGCAAACCAGCCCGTCCTACACCTTGCTGAATGCCACGCTCCGGCTTCTGCGCTCGGCAATCCCGGTCGCTGTCTTGTATGTTGGAAAACTGATTGTCGACCAGGTGGTGTTTCTCACCCAGCACGAGCAGGTTTCACATACGATGCTTTGGGAACTGGTGGCAATCGAATTTGGCCTGGCTGTGCTGTCCGATGCCCTGAGCCGGGCCACCACACTTGTTGACAGCATGCTGGGTGACCTGTTTGCGAATTACACGTCCATCGAGATCATGAACCATGCGGCGACACTGGACCTGGAACAGTTTGAAGATCCAACCTTTTACGACAAACTGGAGCGTGCCCGCCAGCAAACCGTCGGACGCACCGTGCTCCTGTCGCAGGTGCTGGGGCAGGTGCAGGATTTTATTACCATGGGTTTTCTTGCTTCCGGGTTGGTCGTCTTCAACCCTTGGCTTCTCCTGTTGTTATCGGTAGCGGTGTTGCCGGCCTTCCTCGGCGAATCATATTTTAATGACAAAAGCTATTCGCTCAATCGCCGCCATACTCCGGAGCGACGGGAACTGGATTATATCCGCTACATCGGCGCCAGCGACGAAACCGCAAAAGAAGTCAAGCTGTTTAATCTCTCCGGCTTCCTGGCAGATCGTTTTCGTCAGTTGTCGCAAAAGTTTTATGCGGACAACAAAGCGCTTGCAGTGAAACGTTCCCTGTGGGGCACGGCTTTTTCCCTGCTGGGCACTGCCGGTTATTACGGCGCCTATGCCTACATCATTGCGGCGACCATCAGCGGTAAAATATCCATTGGGAGCCTGACCTTCCTGGCGGGTTCTTTCCGGCAGTTGCGGAGCGGGCTGGAAAACATTCTTTCCCGCTTTACCACCGTTTCGCAAGGCGCCATTTACCTGCAGGATTTTTTTGACTTTTTTGAGATCAGCCCACGTATTACACCGCAGCCGTCGGCCCGGCCGTTTCCTCAGCCGATTCAAACCGGCTTTACGTTCGAGAACGTTGGTTTTACATACGCCAATTCGGAACGATGGGCCAACCGTCATTTGAATTTTACGCTTCGCGCCGGGGAAAAGCTGGCCCTGGTAGGAGAAAACGGTGCCGGCAAGACCACGCTGGTGAAGCTGCTGGCAAGGCTGTACGATCCCTCGGAGGGACGCATCCTGCTTGACGGCTATGACCTGCGGGAATATGATCTTTTTGAACTGCGCCGGAACGTGGGTGTCATTTTCCAGGACTACATCCGCTACCAGATGACAGTGGCGCAAAACGTGGCGGTGGGCAACATCACCGAAAAAGAAAACAGGGAACGCATCGAGGAGGCATCCCGTAAAAGCCTCGCCGATTTGCTGGTGCAACGCCTGCCCGGCCGCTACGACCAGCAACTGGGCCGCCGCTTCGGACAGGGTGTAGAGTTGTCGGGTGGCGAGTGGCAAAAAATTGCCTTGGCCAGGGCCTACATGAAAGAAGCCCAGTTGTTGATTTTGGATGAGCCGACATCGGCGCTGGATGCCCGGGCCGAATACGAGGTTTTTCAGAGGTTTGCCGAATTGACCCGCGGGAAAACGGCCGTATTGATTTCACACCGGTTCTCCACTGTTCGCATGGCCGACCGCATCCTCGTACTGGATAAAGGCGAATTGCTGGAGGTGGGAAGTCACGAAGAACTGCTGGCGCTCAACGGCCGCTATGCCGAGCTTTTCCACTTACAGGCGAAGGGTTACCGCTAAAAAGAAGCCGGCGATTTCCTTCGCGCAAATCATCCTTTTTGGACAGGTCTTCGTTTCCCATGCATTGATGTCTTATCTTCCAAAATCAATGCATAGGCACCGTTGCCATTACTAAAACTTGCGACAATGAAAAGAAGCTTTTTTGTTTTGCTTTTATTGACCCTTGCAAACCTTTCTCTCTTCGCCCAGACAAAACTCGTTCACCTGCTCTGCGAAAACAAGGCGGACCCGGTGGGTGTCGATCAGTCGCAACCCCGCCTGACCTGGCAACTCGAAACCAACAAACGAAACGTATTGCAAACCGCTTACGAGATCAGGGTGGCCGACAATGTATCGTCGATGAAGAATGGAAAGAACCTCCGGTGGAACAGCGGCAAGGTGGCGTCGGATCAATCGGTGCTGGTGCCTTACGGCGGTGCGCCGCTGGAGGCGGGGAAAAAATATTTCTGGCAGGTAAGAGTCTGGGACAACAGCGGGAAAGCCTCTGACTGGAGCAGTCCGTCGTCCTGGCAAATGGGCATGCTAAAGCCCGACGACTGGAAGGCCAAATGGATCACCATCGGTTACACGGAAGACAGCATACAGCGGCCAAGTCCCTACTTCCGCAAGTCTTTCACCGCTGCAAAAAAGGTGTTGTCGGCAACGGCCTCCATAACCTCGCTGGGGTTGTACGAAGCGTCCCTCAATGGCCATCGCATCGGCAACGCTTTCCTGACTCCCGGTTGGACAAGTTACAACAAGCGATTGCAGTACCAGGTGTACGACGTGACGTCGTTGATGCAAACCGGCAACAATGCGGTTGGAATGATGCTGGCCAACGGTTGGTACCGCGGCGCAATCGGGTGGGAAGCCAACAGGGATGCGTATGGGAAAAACCTGGCACTGCTGTTTCAGCTCGATATCACCTATACTGATGGAACGAAGGAGACCGTGGTTTCAGACGGAAGCTGGAAGTCTTCGACAGGCGCCATCCGGAGTGCCGAAATTTACCACGGTGAACGCTACGATGCACGGGAAGAAAAAACCGGCTGGAACACGGCATCTTACAACGATCAGTCCTGGTCTGCCGTACGCACAATGGAAGCCCCGAAGACCACGCTGGTTGCCACCTACAATGAACCCGTCATCAAACACGAAATTTTCACGCCGCAGCGGATTTTCCGCACGCCGAAAGGCGAACTGGTTGCCGACTTCGGGCAGAACCTGGTGGGGCTTGTGCAACTGAAAGTGCGGGGCAAACGCGGCGACCAGGTTTCCATCTCGCATGCCGAAGTGCTGGACAAGGCGGGCAATTTCTACACGGCCAACCTGCGGGCGGCCAGGCAACAAAATACGTATATCCTCAACGGTGGGGGAGAAGAAGTCTACGAACCCCATTTTACGTTCCAGGGCTTTCGCTATGTGAAGGTGGACGGCTTTCCCGGCGAACTGCGTCCCGAAAACCTGACGGCAACAGCGCTGTATTCCGATATGCCTGCAACCGGTACATTCACGACGTCCAACCCCTTGCTGAATCAACTTCAACACAACATCCAGTGGGGGCAGCGGGGCAATTTCCTTGATGTGCCAACCGATTGCCCGCAGCGGGACGAACGCCTGGGCTGGACCGGCGATGCGCAGGTGTTTGCCCGTACGGCCTCGTATAACCGGAACGTCCACAGCTTTTTTGCAAAATGGCTTCGGGATGTGGCCGCCGACCAGTCTCCCAGCGGTTCGGTGCCTTTCGTAATACCCAATGTGCTTGGCCCCGGTTCCGGTGGATCAGCTGGTTGGGCCGATGTGGCAACGGTTGTTCCGTGGACGGTTTACCTGGCCTACGGCGACCGCAAGGTTTTGGGAAACCAGTATTCCAGCATGAAGGCCTGGGTTGGCTTTATGCAGAACAACAGCACCAATGATCTCTGGAACAAGGGCTTTCATTTCGGCGACTGGCTTTTCTACAGGCCCGAAGACGACAACGACGGCCGATCGGCCATTACCGACAAATACCTGATCGCACAGGCCTTTTATGCCTATTCGACCCAGTTGCTGATCAATGCCGCTACGGTGCTCGGCAAGCAGGAAGACGTGGCAACCTACTCTGCCCTGTTGCAGCGGATAAAAGACGCTTTTCTGAAAGAATATGTCACTCCTTCCGGGCGCCTCGTATCCAGTTCGCAAACGGCTTATGTGCTGGCACTGCAATTCGATTTGCTGCCCGAAGCCCTCCGTGCCCAGGCCGCAGAGCGGCTGGTGCAAAACATCCGGAGCTACAACAACCACCTGACAACAGGCTTTCTGGGAACACCCTATTTGTGCCATGTGCTTTCCCGTTTTGGTTACACCGACGTAGCTTACCAGTTGCTGCTGCAGGAAACCTATCCGTCGTGGCTCTACCCGGTGAAGATGGGAGCAACAACCATCTGGGAGCGGTGGGACGGGCAGAAGCCGGATTCGACGTTCCAGACGCCGGGCATGAATTCATTCAATCATTATGCGTATGGCGCTATCGGCGACTGGATGTACCGTGTCATGGCTGGCATCGACACGGATCCTTCGGCTCCGGGATACAAAAAGATTGTTATCCAGCCGCATCCAACCGACAAGATCACGTCGGCGTCGGCAGACTTGCAAACCTATTACGGCGTTGTCAGCTCGCACTGGAAACAGGATGGCGGAACCTTGCACTTCGATGTGGAAATCCCGGCCAATACCTCGGCCACGGTCTACATCCCGGCAAAATCGCCGGAAGGAATCACGGAAGGCGGGCAGCCACTGTCTGCTTTGAAAGAGGCAAAGCTGAAAGGCATAGAGGGGAAATATGCCGTGGTGGAACTCGGCTCGGGACGGTATTCCTTTGCATCTGCCGAATAAAAAATGGCCGGGACCGAACGGCACTGCACCAGCCTTCTTAGGTAGTTGCAGCGCACAGAATTTTTAGCTGAATCACTTCAATGAAAACAGGGATAGCATGATGAAATCTGTCTTTGCTAGCGGCCTGCTTTGCTGCCTGGGTTTATTCGCGTTTTGTCACGCAGCAATAGGGCAGTCCGCAAGGCCGGTTCCGGTCATCTTCGACAGCGATATGGGACCGGATTATGATGATGTCGGCGCCATCGCCATCCTGCATGCGTTTGCCGACAGCGGAAAGGTGAAGATCCTCGCCACGATGGCGTCAACCAAATATGACGGGGTTGCCGCCGTCTTCAATGTTTTCAACACCTATTTCAACCGGCCAACCCTTCCGATCGGTGTTCCAAAAGGGGAAGCCCTTACATTGCGGGACTGGCAACACTGGAGCGATACAGTCATTGCCAACTATCCGCACCACATCAGGCACAACGACGAGGTAGCCGACGCCGTTGCACTTTACCGTCAACTCCTTGCAACACAGCCCGACACGTCGGTCACGATCATTACGGTGGGCTTTTTCACCAACCTGGCCAATCTTTTGCATTCCGGCGCCGACCGGTATTCTGCATTGACGGGAGAGGAGCTGGTGCGGAAAAAAGTAAAACAACTGGTGAGCATGGCCGGCAGCTTTCCGTCCGGGAAAGAATTCAATGTGGAGAAAGACGCAGCCGCCTCACAATGGGTTTTTGAACGCTGGCCTTCACCCATCCTGTTCAGCGGTTTTGAGATTGGCCGGAAAATCAAGACCGGCCTTCCGCTGGTACAGAACAAGGCCATCAGCAAGAGTCCTGTAAAAGATGTTTTTCGCATTTCCCTGCCCCTGGCGAAAGAGGACAGTGCCGGCAGGATGAGTTGGGACGAAACGGCGGTACTGGTTGCCGTAAATGGGTATGCGCCTTCTTACACGCTGCACCGGGGAACGATGACGGTTTCGCCGGATGGCCGCAACGCCTGGCAAGACGGTGCCGGTAGCCATGCTTACATCGTGGAAAAACTTTCTCCTGATGTGATGCAGGACCAAATCAACCGCATGATGATGCACCAGCCGGCCGGCAGTAAAAACGAAGCGCCAAACACAATCAAAAAATTTTGACTTCACGATGAACAGACGTTATTGCCTTGCACTTGATCTGAAAGACGATCCGCAATTGATTGCCGAATACGAGGCCTATCATCAAAACGTGTGGCCGGAAATTCTCCAATCCATCCGCTCGGCCGGCATCCGGGAAATGGAGATTTACCGTACGGGCAACCGCCTGTTTATGATCATGGAAGTGGATGAAAGTTTTTCTTTCGAAAAAAAGCAGGAGGCAGACAGCGGAAATGCCAGGGTTCAGGAATGGGAAGAGCGCATGTGGCACTACCAGCTGGCTTTGCCCGGTGCCGCCCCTGGTGAAAAATGGCGGTTAATGGACAGGATATTCAGCCTTGGTGAAAACTAAACGGCGCCAGCAGCGATGGCAATCTTGCAGATCGTAGGGTGCCGGAAGTATGCAGGCAGCCGCCAATTGGCAGGGTCAGCAAACAGCCTCACCAAAATAACAGGCAGCGACCTGGAAAAGCTCCGTCGAATCGACGCGGGTTGCCTTATAGCTTTGTATGGCCAACTGGAGAGAGGCGTCGGTATAGGACGCAATGAGGATCGACTTTTTACCCAGCAGAAGAAAATTGCGCAGGTGGATGGCCTTGATGAAAGAGCAGAGGTCCGAAACGGTCTGGAAATGAAGCGAACAATTTTGCATGGCAATCATGGATCAATGGTTTGATAAAGATGCAAAATTTACACCATGCTTTGCGAACGTCCCCAAAAAGGCAGGGGCTCGTCCACCTTGCCAGCTTTGTTACCGGCGGCGGTTTCCTTGCAAATCGCCAGGTAATCGTGCAGCGGTTTGGTGTTTTGCACCACAACAACCCGGTTGGTTTCTTCCAGGTAGTTTAAAAACTTTATCATGACCTCTTCGAACGGTTTCCAATTCGAGGACCGGATGGAGGAGTAATTGGCCTTGCTCATCTTCAGTTCCGAAAGCACGGGCTCGTCTGCTGCTCCTTTCTTAAAATAGGCGGTGAACAATTTTGCGCCGTCGAAATAAAAATCAATGGCCGTCGGGAAATAAAACTTGAACCGGATCTTGGGTTGGGGATGCAGGAGAAGCCAGTTGTCGTATTCGCTTCGCGAACAAAGAAAATACTCCAGCAACTCCTTTTCCGTTTTCGACACAGTGAGAAGGTGTGGAGTCGGCCGGAAGATCTTTTTTAGGCTAATCATAGCGTTAGGATTTGGATTGGGCGTAAAGATAGGGGCTGCAGAGATATTGTCAAACCTTGCTTTATTGTTTTACCAGCACCAGGTTTTCCTCTTCCAGCGTGGCGACCGTTTTAAAAAACTGCACAACGCCTGCATACTCCAGCGGTTTGACGACATGTTGCGACAGCAACAGCCAGCTTACTACCGTTACCTGGTTGGTTGTTTTGTCAAAACGAATGGACCGCCTATACTGGCTGTACGAAGTTTGTAGCTCCTTGTCGGCGGGGAGCATATCAGGACTGAAGCCTGGCGGCAACAGGAAAACCGTCGTGTCTCTTTTTTCATACGGGTAGGAAAACAGGAAGTCGGTTTCCCGCTTCGCCGATAGCAGCCTTTCAATTGCCAGTGGTTGAATGCAAAGCGGGAAAAAATACTTGTTGCCACTTTTAAAATCATACAGTTTGCTATAGGAGCGCTGCAAGGCAAATGCGGCTGCCGGTGTTTCGCCCTGGGCAGAGACCGCCAATTCATCGGGCTCTTTGTAATGAAGCGTTTTGACCAGCTGTTCTTTTTGTGCGTCGGTGTCGAGCTGCACGATGTACTTATAAAATGAAGTCGTTTCGCCGCTGCTTTCGAGCCGGTTTTGGATGACGGCTCCGCCTTCGGCGTCGAGCGTAACCGTGTTTTTTGTAAGAAGGCGGTTGGCGTGGTAGTCTGATTTTGGCGTGTTTACCAGAACGCCGCCATTCTCGGTCAGCAGCAGGGCTTTTTTGTTTTCGGTAAACGGTCCCAGTTCGCCTGTCAGCGACGTGGTGCTGGTGCATTCCAGCCAGGTAGAGTCTTTCTCACCCGGAATGCAGAGGATCACGTGGTTAAACGGATCGCTGGGAAATTGCGGGTCGGCCGGGATTTTGTTGGCGCCTGCATTGATCAGGGCCGGGTAGGCTTTGATGCCCGCAACACGCAGGAGACAACGCATGTAATTGGTGAGTGCCTTGCAGTCGCCATACTTTTTCTCGTCCACAAATTTCACGGGAAAAGGCCGGAAGCCACCAATGCCAAGCTGAATGCTGACATAGCGCATATTTTGCTGCAGGTAGCGGTAAAGGATCCTGATTTTTTCATCGCGGCTGGTTGCACCGCTAAGCAGGTCTTTGATCTCTGCCTGCCGCTGTTCGCTGAAAGGTGTTTTTTCCTCGTACAACTGAAAGGTCCATGCCCCGAAGTCCTGCCAGGTGCGAAAGCTTCCCTTGAAGCCATCGTACGAAAATTCATTGGGTGCCACTTCTACCTGCGGCAGGTACCGGGCCGTTTCGTAGCCGTCGCTTTCCAGCCATTTTGCCATCACGTTCTTCGTTTCCCACATATAGTGTTTCTGGTTGCCCGTTTCGCTTACCTGCGGCGTGATGGCCATATTCAGGGTGCGGTGCCGGATATCCAGTGCCGATGGCACGTTGACCTCGTAACGGAAGCGCTCCGTGGAGGAGCGATGGTAATTGATAAACCAGTTTGGCAACTCTATGTAGCCGGTTGCGTGGATGGTGTATTGCACGTCAACGGTACAGGGATAGGTCGGTGCCGGCGTGTATAATTTCATCACTTTGTCGTCAGTTACCAACGAAAACCCGTCGAACGCCGCTTCGGTTTCAAAATCTTTTTTCCCATAGGTTTTCCGAAGCAAGCCCAGGGCATCGTACATGTTGATGGTAACGTCTTCGACTTTGTAAAACTTATCCGTTCCCAGCCGGTGATGAAGAAACTGTGCACCCTCCGCATTGAGCAGGGTTACAACCTGGTGAACTTTCAGGGTATATTCAGAAGCGGAGGCAATGTTCAGGATTCCCTCGTCCAGCCGGTAGACAACATCGGCATCTTTTTTCAACTCTTCGGGTATCGGTGTTGTGGCGAATGAAGGTGTCGATTGCTGGCCCTGAACAGACCGCACGATAAAACAGCAAAAGATAAACGTAATAGCCTGGCGCATGGATTAGTTGGATTTTAGTAAAACGGGTTCGTTCAGCAGATCAACCATTTCTTTAAAAAAGCCTTTCACCATTTCGTATTCGTCTGCAACGAACCGCTCACGGTTGATCTCTATCACATAGCGCACATTCAAGATATTCTCTTTTTTCTCCATGATCCGGCTTACCGACATGGTTCTATCCTGCGATACCAGTTTCTTGTTGGCGGGCAGCGCTTCTGTTGCAAAGGAGGCCGGCAGGATAAAGCTGCCGACGACCACACCACTGTATTTCGAACCGAAATCAATATCGGTAAACCGGTACTGCGTGATAAACGGATTTTCGTTCAACCCGGTAAAGAGGTTTGTGTTCAGCAGGTAATAACCGCCCGATTTTTTCAAGGTCGAATGGAAACGAATCTGTTGTTCCAGCATTGCGGAATCGTTTTTTAAACCGGCCAGGGAAAACGAATCGACCTTCAGGAACGAATAGGGTTTTACCAGCGCTTCCTGGTAGCGTGCCTGGTCGGATTTATAGCGGCTCACCTTTTCCAGTTTGGCATATTCGCCGTTTGAAACAGTGGCGGATCCTTCCAGCATGCCCTCTTCGCTGATCGAGGCCAGCAGGCGAATCGATTCGCGTTGCTTGTGGGGGAGATCTTTGAAATAAATGAAGCGGTGTTTTTTCTTGTCCACCAAAAAACCGATCGTGTTGAGCAGATCGGTGGGTACCATGAAAAACGGCGTATTCTGGTCGGTGCCGTCCAGCACGTAGTCAGTCCCGTTGCAGGAGACAAAGGCCACGACTTTGTTGAACTGTTCGAGATAAGAGTAGGTGGTATCGATCAATCCATTATCCCGTTCACTCACCAGCAGTGGATAGGCATCGAGACCCGCGCTTTTCAGCAGGCTCACAAGAAGTAGGTTGATGTCGCCGCTGTTTCCTTTTTTCTTTTCCAGGATGTTTTTCACGCCGTCTTCGCAGTACTTCGATGTGAAATTGTTCCAGGTAATGTTGGAACGCACAAAATCATAAATCGTTTTCACTTTTTCAGCTGGTGCCAGGGATGGCGAAAGGCCTTTCAGAAAGGCGGTGCCCGAAAGGTCTTTTTTTGCCTGCGAGCCAAAGCCGGGTTCATCGATCAATTCCGTTGCCAGCTGTTGCCAGGTCGCGGAGTAATTGGTTTTACCGTAATAGTTGGTAAAACTGGCAAACTGGAAATTGACCCGTTGCAAAAAGTTGCGGGTGCTGGCGGTGTATACTTCGTCCCTTAAACCGGGAATGTTGTGCATCACGAAACGGACCTTTCCGGCCTCTTTGTTAGGCGTAACCTCAACCGGTAAGTTATTTGTGCGGTAAACCGAATAGGCAAATTCGGAATTGGCTATCGGCGCCAACTCGTACGAACTGGTGATCACGGGGATTTCTTTTTGAAATTCCCAGCGTCGCAAGCCGCCATAGCTTTTCATGGTGCTGATGTACTTATAGTCGATGATGCTGCCGACTTTAATATTAGGCAATGCAAAACTGATCACAGAGTAAAGACTGTTGATCTTCCGCTCGAAGATGTTCTTTCGCTCCAGGGTGGTAACAGTAAACGTGCCATTGCTGCCGGGAGTGGTCACCTGGGCTTCAATGTCGCGGAGGAATTCGAAACCCTCACCGCTGTAAAAAGGAATGTTGATGTCGCCCCGGCCAATGCCCTTTTCTTTCAGGATTTTCAGGCGAATACGCCTTTCCGTAATCAGGTTGTACTGGTCGTTGAAGTAGGCCACAGCATGGTCGAGCAGAATCACTGCGTCGGCACTGCGGTCGAAGGGACACTCTTTCATCTCGCGTTCTTCGGCAGACGTTTCACCGAAGGCCGGTGATTCCGACTGGGCCGATGAACGAATACTCAGGGAAAGGCAAAAACACAATGCAAGCCATGTTTTGAAGTAGGACTGAATCGACATACGTTAGTTTTGGTTGTCTGTATTGCATCTATTGGATGGATGCAGCTAAATGAAAGGCCAATATTAGAAGAATTGTGCGAACCGGGCAAATGTAGGACTGCCCTTTTTTCCGGGGTTTTTACCTGTACAAAGGATGTTTGCCGGGATACAGGAAAGTACGAGGCAGGTTTCGATGGAATTCACGTAAATGGAAGGAACGCAACATTGGTTGCCGCAATGCCTAAACGGTTGGGTGTTTAAACTTTAAAAAAATGAAAGCCTGTAGGGGCAAGGGTTTGCAATAAAAATCTGCACTGTTGGGATTCGTAAAACGAAACAAAACTTAGTAGGGGAAACAGCCGGCAGCAAGCGAGATTTGAATCAGCGGTGAATTGTAAAGCAAGCAATCGTTATAAAAAAAAGCAATCGAAGCGTCGCGTTAAAAGGACTAAAGAAAATACTTCATACAACAAGCAATCGGTAGCGTACGCTGTCTTTAGCGAAAATTTTGCTGCACAAGTATAGGGCAATTTTTGGAAAACAAAAAAGATTGCTAAAAAAATACTGTCCTTCGTTGCCTTTTTTTTGTGCCTTCCCTCATCTCCTTTTCTGTAAGTAGAAGAAAAACTGTAATTTACCGTTGCCTGCTTGTTTTATGAACATTCGTTTTTAACCCAACAAATCTTCAGCAATGCACCTGACACCCCGAGAATCGGAAAAGCTCTTGCTTTTCCTGGCGGGCGAATTGGCCCAAAAGCGAAAAGACCGCGGCCTTAAGTTAAATTACCCGGAAGCCATTGCGCTCATCAGCAGCCAACTGCAGGAAGGTGCCCGTGATGGGAAAACGGTCGCTGAGTTGATGTCGTATGGCGCTACGCTGCTTTCCCGTAGCGATGTGATGGAAGGCGTGGCTGACATGATCGATGAAATCCAGATCGAGGCAACCTTCCCCGATGGAACCAAACTCGTAACCGTTCACCAGCCCATACGGTAGGTGAATCTTTGGTCGCGAACGGGTGAATAGCTGGTCGCCCACACACACACAGAACGAATTCCGAAATATTTCAGCAACCATTTTAACACGACTCATTTTACACATGATTCCCGGCGAATACATTTTAACGGACGGCGCGATTGAAGGCAACGCAGGACGTGCGACGGCGAAACTTACCGTGGTCAATACCGGCGACAGGCCCGTGCAGGTCGGATCGCATTTTCATTTTTTTGAAGTCAACCGGCAAATGGCATTTGACAGGGCAAAAGCCTTTGGCATGCGCCTCGACATACCGGCCGGAACGGCTGTGCGTTTTGAGCCGGGCGAAGAAAAGGAAGTGGCGCTGGTGAGCTTTGGAGGCGCAAAAAAGGTCTACGGCTTCAGTGGTCTTGCCAATGGCGATGTCCTTTCGGAAACAACCAAAGCAACCGCTCTGGAAAAAGTAAACAACCAATCGTTTAAAACCAGTCCCGAATGAGTTTTCGTATCAGCCGGATAAAATATGCCAACATGTATGGTCCTACAACAGGGGATAAGATTCGCCTGGCGGACACGGACCTGTTTATCGAGATTGAAAAAGATTTCACTGTTTACGGAGACGAAGCAAAGTTTGGCGGCGGCAAAACCATCCGCGATGGTATGGCCCAATCGGCAAGGGCAAAGCGGGACGAAGGGGTGCTGGACATGGTGATCACCAGCGTAGTGGTCATCGATCATTGGGGTATTGTCAAAGGCGATATTGGCATCAGGGAGGGAAAAATTGTGGGCATCGGGAAGGCCGGCAACCCCGATACGATGGATGGCGTCAGTCCCAACATGGTCATTGGGGCGTCCACCGAGGTCCATGGCGGCGCAGGCCTGATTGCCACTGCCGGCGGTATCGATACACACATTCATTTTATCTGTCCGCAACTGGTCGACCATGCGCTGTTTAGCGGCATTACCACCATGCTGGGAGGCGGCACGGGACCAGCCGACGGCACCAATGCCACAACCGTAACGCCGGGTGCCTGGTCTATCCGGAAAATGCTGGAGTCGGCCGACGCGTTTCCCATGAACCTTGGCTTTTTCGGGAAAGGCAATTGTTCGTCCACCGAACCGCTTGCAGAGCAGATCGAAGCCGGGGCCTGCGGATTGAAAATACACGAAGACTGGGGTTCTACACCGGCTGTCATTGATGCGGCGCTGCAGGTGGCCGACGCCTACGACATCCAGGTGGCCATTCACACCGACACCCTGAATGAAGGCGGCTTTTTGGAGGATACGATCAACGCCATCAACGGAAGAGTGATCCATACCTTTCATACGGAAGGAGCCGGCGGCGGACATGCGCCGGATATCATCAAGGCGGCCATGTATCCCAACGTGCTGCCGTCGTCGACCAACCCGACAAGGCCGTTCACGGTCAATACCATCGACGAACACCTGGACATGCTGATGGTTTGTCATCACCTCGATAAAAATGTCCCGGAAGACGTGGCCTTTGCCGATAGCCGCATTCGCCCCGAAACCATTGCGGCGGAAGACATTTTGCACGACATGGGCGTTTTCAGCATGATGAGTTCCGATTCGCAGGCCATGGGGCGGGTGGCCGAAGTGATCACCCGTACCTGGCAGACAGCCGATAAAATGAAAAAGCAACGCGGCTTCCTGCCGGAAGATAGCGAAGCGCAGAACGACAATTTCCGTGTAAAGCGGTATGTCGCCAAATACACAATCAACCCGGCCATTACGCATGGCATTGCAGCGATGGTGGGTTCACTGGAACACGGCAAGCTGGCAGACCTCGTGCTTTGGAAACCGGCACTGTTTGGTGCCAAGCCGGAAATGATCATCAAAGGCGGGATGATCATCGGCAGCAAAATGGGCGATCCCAATGCGTCCATTCCCACACCGCAGCCGGTGATCTACCGGCACATGTTCGGTGCTTTCGGAAAGGCGTTGCACCAGACCTGCCTGACCTTTGTGTCGCAGGCGGCAATCGATAACGGGACTATTCAAAATTATTCGTTGCAAAAACGGGTGATGGCGGTAAAGGGGTGCCGGGCCGTTTCAAAAAAGGATTTGATCCACAACGATCAAACACCGCAAATTGATGTGAATCCCGAAAACTATGAAGTCAAAGTGGACGGCGTTCACCTGACCTGTGAACCGGTGACCGTCGTGCCGCTGGCGCAACGGTATTTTTTGTTTTGATTTTTGAAGCCTTAAAAGGATGTGATATGGTTATTAAAGAAAAGCTGGGCAACCTCGCCACCTTCCGCGACGAAGGCCGTGCGATC
Source organism: Flavisolibacter nicotianae (assembly GCF_003628535.1). Taxonomy (GTDB): domain Bacteria; phylum Bacteroidota; class Bacteroidia; order Chitinophagales; family Chitinophagaceae; genus Flavisolibacter; species Flavisolibacter nicotianae. The sequence continues at coordinate 127,534 of NZ_RBCI01000014.1, read as the reverse complement.
GATCGCCTGCCGCTGGAGTGGTACGAAACCCGCAAGCGAATCCTGCACAAGCGCACGGGTTCGGGAAAAGAAATTACGCTGAAGTTCCTGGCGGAAGCGCAATACCTGCAACAGGATGACGTGCTATACGCCGATGAAAAATGCATCGTCGTGGTGGAGGTGCTGGCAACCGATGCAATCGTGCTCAGGCCGGCCTCACTGTACCAGGTGGCGTATGCGGCGTATGAGATTGGCAACAAGCACCTGCCGCTTTTCTTTGAGGAAGATTGTCTTCTTCTTCCGTTCGAAGCCCCCGTGTACCGGCAGTTGCAGGCAGCGGGTTTTGAACCGCTAACGCAAAAGCGCAAACTGCTCCATCCGCTTCGTACGACTGTTCTGCCTCACACACATCCGGGTGAGAACAGGGAAAGTTTTTTTTCAAAAATTTTGAAACTCACGGCGCCATCCAATGACTAGTGCGCAACTGCTTTCGCTTTTGCAGCTTTCCGATCCGACATTGCCGATCGGCGGTTTCTCGCATTCGGCCGGTTTGGAAACCTATGTGCAATACGGGATTGTCAAAGACAAGGTGAGTGCGAACGAATTTATCCGGGCACAATTGGCACAAAACCTTTTCTATACCGATGCGGCCTTTGTCTCACTGGCCTACGATGCAGCACAGGAGAAGGACGTCTGGGCCCTGGTGCGGCTGGATGCCGAATGCACGGCTGTCAAACTGCCGCGGGAAATGCGGCAGGCCAGTCAAAAGCTGGGACTGCGGCTGCTGAAGATTTTTACACCGCATTGTGCCAATTCGCTTGCCGATGCCTTTTGGAAAGAAATCGAAAGCAATGTTGCTGCGGGACATTATTGTGTCGTTTTTGGGTTGTTTGCATCTGTACTGAACATTCCCAAACAGGAAGCCCTGAGTGCATTCTTTTACAATGCTGCGGTGGGGATGGTAACCAACAGCGTCAAGTTGATCCCGCTGGGACAACAGGACGGGCAGGAAATCCTGTTTTCCCTTCATCACCTGATTACGGATTTGGCTGGAAAGGCGCTCACTCCGGACAGGACGTTGATCGGCTGGTGCTGCACCGGATTCGATCTGCGTTGCATGCAACACGAACAATTGTATTCGCGGTTGTATATGTCGTGAGGAAATTGAAGATTGAATATTGAAGATTGAATATTGAAGATTGAATATTGAAGATTGAAGATTGAAGATTGAAGATTGAAGATTGAAGATTGAAGATTGAAGATTGAAGATTGAAGATTGAAGATTGAAGATTGAAGATTGAAGATTGAAGATTGAAGTAAAATAGAATCAGGCAAGATAGAAAAGGATACTATTAGTGCCGGGTTTTGGAATTTCACGCAGTTCTTCCAATTCAGTAAAGCCGGCAATGAAGACAAAATCAAAATAAAACAGCGACGGCTGCCGGTTGCAGAAAAGAGATTCCAGGCGCACAAGTGTGCGACGCAACCGGTGCTCAATCGAAGCAAAAGACCCTGGTCACAACAATAAAAATGCAAGATAGAACCTACGTTAAAATTGGAATTGCCGGCCCGGTTGGGTCAGGCAAAACCGCGCTGATCGAACGCTTGAGCCGGCAGATGAACAAAGACTACAGCCTCGCAGTAATCACCAACGATATCTACACAAGAGAGGATGCCGAGTTCCTGACGCAGAATAGCCTGCTTCCACCCGAACGGATCATCGGCGTGGAAACAGGCGGCTGCCCGCACACGGCTATCCGTGAAGACGCCAGCATGAACCTTGAAGCCGTGGAGGAAATGGCGGCTCGCTTTCCCGACCTGCAGATTCTTTTTATCGAAAGCGGGGGTGACAATCTTTCGGCCACCTTCAGCCCCGACCTCGCTGATGTGACCATCTTCGTGATCGACGTTGCCGAAGGCGATAAAATTCCGCGCAAAGGTGGTCCCGGTATCACGCGGTCCGACCTGCTGATCATTAATAAAATCGACCTTGCTCCCTATGTGGGTGCCAGCCTGGAGGTGATGGAGCGTGACGCCAAAAAAATGCGCAGGGGAGAGCCCTTTGTTTTTACCAACCTGATGTCGCTGGAAGGGTTGGATAAAGTGATTAGCTGGATTAAAAAATATGCACTGACCGAAGAGGGCGAAGAGGTTCTTTTATGCCGTTAACTGCCAGCCTCCATATCGCAACAGCCTTGCGGCAGGGACGGACGATCGTTTCCCGGTCCTTCTGTACACAGCCCTTCAAAATCGTTAATACAACAGAGGATAAGCTGCGGGCAGACCTCCAGCTCATGCTCATGAACGCATCGCCGGGTATCCTTGACAATGATGGGTACGACCTGGCGATTGACGTAGCAGAAGGGTGCATGCTGACAGTGGAAACCCAGTCCTACCAACGCGTTTTCCAGATGAAACAGGGGGCCGTGCAGAAATTTGTCGTACGGTTGAAAACTGCCAGCACGTTTGCCTTTCTGCCGCACCCGTTGGTATTGCACAAGGGCGCCGTGCTCCGCTCGCAGGCCGCCATTTATTTGGAGAAGGGGTGTCGCTTGCTTTGGGGAGAAGTGATCAGCTGTGGCCGGAAACTCAACGGCGAGATCTTTCAGTTCTCACTTTATCACGGGCTTACGGAAATCTTCCTGAATGAACGGCTGGTCGTAAAAGAAAACCTCGTTCTGCAACCCGGCGAAACCAATCTGCACGCCATCGGACAATGGGAAGGGTTTACACACCAGTCTACATTGCTTTTTATCGATGAACAAGTCAACGTACAGGCCACCATCGATCTCGTGGTGCAAACGCTGGACAATCTTGCGGGCATTCGTTTCGGTGTTAGCGCACTGCCGGTAAACGGGATCATAGTGCGCATGCTCGGATACAAAGCCGAAGAATTGTTTACCCTGCAACGACAGCTCGGGTCAGTACTGCAAACGGCACTAGTTGGTTCACCCAAAAAACTGGAATCGCATGTCGCCTGAATTGGAAGTGCTGGCCTTGACGGCCATCAGCGTTTCATTTTTGCACACCATTGCCGGCCCCGATCATTACCTGCCTTTCCTGGCGTTGGCAAAGGCAAGAGGCTGGGGGTGGGGTCGAACTGTTTTCTGGACGATTGTCTGCGGATGCGGGCATGTGTGGAGTTCCGTGTTGCTGGGTCTCGGCGGAGCTGCTATTGGCTGGTCGCTTTCGAAACTCAGCTGGCTCGAATCGGTACGCGGAGGCCTGGCCGGTTGGGTCTTGCTGGGTTTTGGCGCCGCCTACGCCACCTGGGGACTCTTCCGGGCAAGGCAAGACCATGTGCACAAACATTTCGACCTTCATGCAGATGGTTCCATGTACGTTTACGAACATAAACACGGTGCGGCATTGACCCAACAGGAGCGCCACAAAGTGACTCCCTGGGTGATGTTTTTGATTTTTTTGCTTGGTCCCTGCGAACCCATGATTCCCCTGCTCTATTTCCCTGCAGCCAAAAATTCGTGGACGGGCATGACTCTACTGGTTGTGGTGTACACCATTTGTACACTGGCAACGATGATCCTGATGGTGACCGCCGGTTTTTACGGGTTTTCGTTGTTGAAAACAGAAAAACTGGAACGTTACATGCATGCAATCGGCGGGTTGTCCGTTTTGCTTTGCGGCGCCGGAATGGTGTTCATGGGTTGGTAGGTAGTTTCCCAGGCGGCAAAACAACTTTTACGGGTGTTGCAACCATTGCCGCTGTTGCCGACGGCAGCGTAGTCCTCTTTTTTTATCCAGGTGTGCAATTCTTTCTTTTATCAGGACGATCTTACAGTTGAATATATAGGCATGACGACGGTTCCGTTTCGAGCCTGGCAATGTGGAAAATTGCTGTGCCGGCAAATCGGCTGATCCTGTACTTTTATTCGATGAAAATGCACATTGCTGCCATCTGTTTCAATGAGCGGGAACTGGAGATTTATGTCAGCCAGTTACGGTCGCAGGGGTTTGAAAGCCTGAGTGAAGTGAAAAAAGCAGAAGACGGCTCATTTTTCCAGGCCATGGCCAGGACATCGAAAGGTGAAATGCCGGGGCAGGAAAAAGTCGTTGCAGAAGTGGCCGAAGCCGAAATTGCATAACCCGTTTGCGACACATAGGGACAAAAAAAAGTCCACTGTAGAAACAGCGGACGCTAACGATTGCTTGCTATATGAAAAGTAGTTGAGTTCGACTTAAAGGAAGAGCGTTCTGATCTCGTATCGTTTGCTCTTCTGGTACAAATGTAGAATCGATAAATAAAGTTGTTGCAACAACTTTTTCTCGGTGTTACTATGCCGAAACTGTTAAAGGAATGATTAAAACCCTTTCCTGTAAAGGGTTTCACGCATTTTTAATTACGATTGTAAGCGTGTTTTGGAGACGGAAAATCCTTTTTCCGGGTCTGTGTTTTCCCTTATTTTTTTCGAAGAATGCCGGACCGGTGGCCTGTAGCAACCGGCATCTTACCTGCGTGTAAAGCAGGAAAACAAACGTCAAACAGGTTCAGCGCATTGACCTTTGGGCGCAGCATGAGAAAAGTTGGCCTGGCAGACTGGTCTGCAAAACGGCGAACGGAAATAGCTTTGTAGCACCAATCGCATATCAGCCGGCAACACCTTTCGCTGCAATGCCAAGCGTATTTCTTTACAGTGCCGGACAATTCAACCTTTCCCGACCGCCGGGCGGCGGGAAAAGATTGGAAGCAAAACATGCAATGAAACGGGATACATTTGACCTTTTATGGATCTCCTGCATGTTTCGCGGCTTCGAAAATCGAATAAAGAGACACTTGTTCTGAACGACGTTAGTTTTTCCTACCAGTCATTCAAGCGTTTGGCGGTCGCCGGCGAAACCGGTTCGGGTAAAACAACCTTGCTCAAAGCAATTGCCGGCCTTGTTCAACCCGACAGCGGAAACATCTTTTTTGAAGGACAACGGGTAGCCGGGCCCGACGAAAAACTCTTGCCGGGTCACAAACACATTGCCTACCTGTCGCAGCATTTCGAACTGCGGAACAATTACAAACTCGACGATTATCTCGAAATGGCCAGCCTGGTGGGAGAAGAAGAGCGACACCGCATTTATGCCCTTTGCCAGGTCGATCACTTGTTGACACGGAGAACAGACCAGCTTTCCGGCGGAGAACGGCAACGCACGGCCCTGGCCCGCCTCCTGACAACGCTGCCACGGTTGCTGCTGCTGGACGAGCCTTTTTCCAACCTGGATGGAATTCACAAGCAAATCCTGAAAACGGTTCTTGACGACATCGTGCGGGAAGGCAAAACGGCCTGTATCATGGTGTCGCACGATCCCATGGATGTATTGCCCTGGGCGGAGGAAGTGCTGGTGCTGAAAGGAGGGACCATTATCCAAAAGGCGGCACCGGAAAAATTGTACCGCCAGCCTGTAAACGAGTATATCGGCGGATTGTTTGGCGACTACAACCTGCTGACTGCAGAAGAGGCCAAAACCATTTTTTCGATCGTGCCGGCGGAAGGGGAGAGGCTTTTTATCCGGCCGGAAAATATCCGTTTGGAAAAGACAGACGGTGGCGCTGGACTGGTCAGTGCGGCACACTTTTTCGGAAGTTATTACGAACTGGACGTGGTGTACGGGGCAACGAGGCTGTGGATCAAAACCAACAGCACCGGATTTCAAAAAGGAGACAGGGTGAAGGCTGCCGTAAACCGGGAAAACTGTTGGTATTTATAGCGAGGAATCAAATGTAAACGTCAACTGCGGCTGGGAGACATGAACGTCGAAATTATTTGGCGCCAGTTTGCTCAGCCCTTGAATTTGATAAACCGCTGATTCCTGGAAACGGCTGGCAACGATCATCTTCACGCCGTTGGCATGCGTGGTGAACAGTTCCTCCACCAGTTTGGGGCAGTTGTTGTTACGCGACAGGTGCGAGAGAAAAAGGTGCGAGAGCTGCTGCGACCGGTGCCCCAGGAAAAGATCGAGGGCTTCCCGGTTTGACAGGTGTCCCTGCCCGTTGCGGATGCGGTTTTTCAGGTACCAGGGATAGCTTCCCTTTAGCAGCATTTCTTCATCGTAGTTCGATTCCAAAAACGCCGCGTGGCACTGGCTGAAATGCCCGATTACATTTTCGCAGGCCCTGCCGATATCTGTGATGACGCCAACGTTCACCCCGTTTCCACTAACCGTAAAGCTGTACGGGTCGGCAGCATCGTGCCGCTTGGAAAACGCCGTGACCGTGAGGTCGCCAATGATAACGGGAACATCGCCGGAAAAATCGTTGAGCAATTCCTTTTCAAACCGGAGCTTGCTGTTCCGCAGTGTCGGCGTGGTAATAAAGATGGGGAGCTGGTGTTTTTTTGCCAGCACGGGCAAACCGGAAATATGGTCGGTATGCTCGTGCGAAACAAAAACGGCTTTTACGTTTTGCAGCGAAAGCCCCGACCGTTTCATCCGGGTCTCAATCTCTTTGCAGGGAATGCCCGCGTCGATCAGAACCGCTTCGGTTTCGTTTCCCACGTAATAGCAATTGCCGTTGCTTCCGGATGCGATTGAACAAACAAACAAGCTCATAGTGAACCACAAAGAAAAGGCTTTTGCTTCTTTTATTTTTCCTGGGAACCGGGTAAAAACCGCGGCTGGCCGCGGTTTGGCGAATATTTATGCAAGCAGGTCCGCCCATTCCGGCTTTTTGTCGAATACCGCCTTGGCAAACGGGCAGACCGGCGACACTTTCATACCGTGCATGCGGGCATAATCAGCTGTTTTGTGTACCAGTTCGTAGCCGATGTTGCCGTCACGGAGGGCTTCGTCCACTTCGGTATGTTCGATAATGAGGATGTTGTCGCTGCTTTTGGCATAAACGATTTCTGCAACTACGTCGCCTTCGTCTTCAACGAAAAACAGGCCCCGCTGCGGGTTTTCTTTATGTTGAATGGTCATCGTGTGTGTTTTTTTAAAGCTAAAAAAAAAGTTTGCCAAATCAGCTATTCTACCGCATATTTGCAATCAAATGAAATCAATCAACAATAAATTTTGGTGGTGGCATACAAACGCTGATCGGGGTTCTGTATAGCAATCGCTATTGTTTATTCACCATATTAGAACCCCGCTGCTTGCGGGGTTTTTTTATTAGTCTTTATGAAAAAGATTCAAATTGAAACAACGGTAAAGAAAATGCTCGCAGATGTGTACACACCTGTCGGCATCTACCTGCGCCTGCGTGATCGTTTCCACGATACCGTCCTGCTGGAAAGTACCGATCACCATGCGGCAGAAAACAGCTACTCGTTTATCTGTATCAACGCCATTGGCGGTATCGAGATCAAGGATGGCGTGGTGGAAACAAAGTTCCCTGGTCAAAATGCGGAACAAACGTCGCTGCGCACCAACGAAGAGCTGAAAAACATTCTTTGGGACTTTACACAGCAGTTCGAGGTAAGGTCCGAAAATCCCAGGCTGACCCGGTTTGCGCAGGGCTTGTTTGGCTATTTTACCTTCGATGCCGTCCAGTTTTTTGAAACGATTCAATTCCGGGAGCCGGAAGACACCAGCAACCAGATCCCGTTTGCCCGTTACCGGCTGTACCAATACGTTATTGCCATCAATCACTACCGCGACGAATTGTTGCTGCTGGAAAACAAGCTGGCAGGGATCGAGAGCGAAGGGGCAGTTGTGGAAAGCCTGATTAACAGCAAGGACGTTCCTGTCTATCCCTTCAAAGTCGTGGGTGATGAAAGCTCTAACATGGAGGACAGCGATTACAGGGAGATCGTAAAAAAAGGAATTGCCAGTTGCCACCGTGGCGACGTGTTCCAGATCGTGCTGAGCCGCCGTTTTCAGCAGCGGTTCGCCGGCGACGAATTCAATGTTTACCGGGCCCTGCGCAACATCAACCCGTCTCCTTATCTCTTCTTTTTCGATTATGGCGACTACAAACTGGCCGGCTCCTCGCCGGAAGCACAACTGATCATCCGCAACGGAAAGGCTGTGATCCACCCGATTGCCGGAACGTTCCGCCGCTCGGGTGATGACAGGATTGACGAGCAACGGGCCGACGAACTGACCAAAGACCCGAAAGAAAATGCCGAGCACGTTATGCTGGTGGACCTGGCAAGAAACGACCTGAGCACGGTTTGCAGCAACGTGCAGGTAACGCACTACAAACAAATCCAGTTTTACTCCCACGTCATTCACATGGTGAGCGAGGTGACCGGCGATGTGAAAGAAGGCACGAACCCGTTTGAAGTGCTGTTCAAGACCTTCCCGGCCGGCACATTGAGCGGGGCACCGAAATTCAAAGCCATGCAGTTGATCAATGCGTACGAGCCCACCGCACGGAGCTTTTATGGGGGCGCCATTGGCTTTGTCGGTTTTGACGGGTCCTGCAACCACGCGATCATGATCCGTACGCTGTTGAGTAAAGACAATACGCTTTACCTGCAGGGGGGCGCCGGCATCGTAGCCGCCAGCAACCCGGAAAGTGAACTGCAGGAAGTCAACAATAAATTAAATGCACTCAAATCTGCCATTCAAATGGCAGAGTCAATCTGTTAAGAACGGTGATGAAACTATTGGTTTTTGATAACTACGACTCGTTTACCTACAATCTTGTTCACCTGGTAAAACAAGTGGATGCAAGCATTGATGTAGACGTCTTTCGCAACGATGAAATTCCGCTGGAAAACGTGAAGAACTACGACAAGATCATTTTGTCTCCCGGTCCCGGTATCCCTTCCGAAGCCGGCCGGTTGCTGTCCCTGATCAGCGAATACGCAGCCAGCAAATCCATCCTGGGGGTGTGCCTGGGGCACCAGGCAATTGGTGAAGCTTTTGGCGGCACGCTGGTGAACCTGTCCACTGTTTACCACGGTGTGGCGCTCAATTGTCAATTGGATGTTGCCGATTGCCAGTTATTTAAAGGTTTGCCGGCGCAAATTCCCGTTGGTCGCTACCACAGTTGGGTGGTAAGCACTGAGGGCTTTCCCGACGTGCTGGAGGTAACGGCCAAAGACGACAACGGCTATATTATGGCGCTGCAGCACAAAACCTACGATATCCAGGGTGTGCAGTTCCATCCCGAAAGCGTACTGACACCCGACGGGGAAACCATTTTGCGAAACTGGTTAAAAGCCTGAACGGGATACGCGATGGTGGGGTAGTGGAATAATAAGATCGCAGTGAATAGGGGCCGGTTGATAGACAAAACAACGTGCAATTCGTGAAAAAATTTGTGTTTGATGAAAAAGATTTTACAACAATTATTTGAGCACAAAACCCTTACCCGCCAGCAGGCGAAGGAGATTATGCTCAACATTGCCAAAGGCACTTCCAACGATGTAGAACTGACGGCTTTTATGACCGTCTACCTGATGCGCAGCATCACCATCGCGGAGCTGCAGGGCTTTCGTGATGGACTGCTCGAGCTGGCGGTACCGGTCGATTTGAATGGTTACAAGGTGATGGACATTGTGGGTACCGGCGGCGACGGAAAAAACACGTTCAACATCTCTACGCTGTCCTGCCTCGTCGTGGCCGGCGCCGGTAAAAAAGTAGCCAAGCATGGCAACTACGGCGCGACCTCTGTGAGTGGGGCGTCCAATGTGATGGAAACCCTGGGATACAAATTCAAAAACAACAGCGACGGCTTAAAGAAGGAGTTGGACGAAGCCGGTTTTACCTTTCTTCATGCGCCGCTGTTTCACCCGGCCCTGAAAGCGGTGGCGACGATCCGCAAAAACATTGGCTTCCGCACTTTTTTCAATATGCTGGGACCAATGGTGAATCCGGCCAAGCCGGAATACCAGTTGGTGGGTGTTTACAACCTCGAAATGGCCCGTGTGTATAACTACCTGCTGCAGCAGGAAGGAAAGCCGTTTACCATTATTCACGGCCTGGATGGCTACGACGAGATTTCGCTGACTAACGACACGAAGGTGATCACCAATGCAGGCGAAAAAGTGCTCTCGGCCGAACAGATCGGCAAACGGGTGGTGTCGCCTGTCGATCTTCACGGCGGGGCAACGGTGGAAGAAGCGGCAAAGATTTTCCTGAAAATTTTGAAAGGGGAAGGCACCTGGGCACAGAATGCCGTGGTGCTGGCCAATGCAGCCATGGCACTCAATTGCATGGGCGAGTACGGGCAGTACGACGACGCTTACGATGCAGCCGTGGAAAGTCTTGAAAGCGGCAAGGCCTACCAGGCATTTCAAAAATTGATCGCATTGCAATAAGGCAAAATTCAAACGGCAAAAAATCAAAACCTGTCTTTTGATTTGATTGTACAACAATGGTTCTGTCATGAATATTTTAGAAACGATTATCGACCATAAAAAACGCGAAGTGGCGCAACGGAAAAAAGACTGGCCGGCGGATGTCCTGGAGAGCCAACGGTATTACAGCCGGCCCTGTTTTTCGCTGAAAAAATCCTTGCTTGACGAACGCAAGACCGGCATCATTGCCGAATACAAGCGAAAGTCGCCATCGAAAGGCGTTATCAACAACCGCGACAGCGTGGAGGCCGTGACCAAAGCCTATTTCGGCTACGGGGCTTCCGGCATTTCCATTCTGACCGACCAGAAGTTTTTTGGCGGCTCGCTCGATGACCTGGTGGCGGCAAGGGACAATGGTTTGCCGCTCCTGCGCAAGGATTTCATGATCGACGAGTACCAGCTGGTGGAAGCGAAAGCATTTGGCGCGGATGTTATCCTGCTGATTGCAGCCTGCCTCTCACCGCGGGAGGTCAGAACGCTTTCGACGGCGGCAAAAAACCTCGGGCTGGAAGTGCTGCTGGAACTGCACGAAGAAAGCGAGTTGGATCATATTTGCGACACGGTAGACCTGGTGGGTGTGAACAATCGCAACCTCAAAAATTTTGAGGTGGACCTCGAACATTCGGTTCGCCTGGCACAGCAGATCGATGACAGGTTTATCAAGGTGGCAGAAAGCGGGATCAATGATGTGAAGAATATTCAGTACCTGAAACAGCATGGATTTAGGGGCTTTTTGATCGGCGAATATTTTATGAAACAGCCAAGCCCGATGGCTGCGTTTAAAGAATTTGCGTATAGTTTATGATTGAGGGAAGGAACGTATCTTTAAAGCTTTCCGGCATCGGTGCTCAACGAAAACGGGCGAACGGATGCTGTGCTGCGATTGCTTTTGCTATTCGTCAAAAACACTTAAAAGCAATCCGATGAAAGTAAAGGTCTGCGGTATCACCCAACTCGAGCAACTCTACGCTTTGTCCGAAATGGAAGTCAATTACGCCGGTTTTATTTTTTACCCCCCGAGTCCGCGCTTTGTAACCAAAGCAGGAATGACCGGTCCCGAAGTGAAGAAAGCGCGGGTCAAGCTTTACAAAGTCGGCGTATTTGTAGATGCCTCGTATGAAGAAGTGATGCGGCGGATCGACGAATTTGGTTTGGATATGGTGCAGTTGCATGGACGGGAAACACCCTACGAATGCCAGAAGATTGTTGCCAATATTGATGTCATCAAAGCCTTCCGGTTTGCAGAAAACGACCACGTGATGTGGATGATCAAAGACTATTATGCCGACAGTGATTTTTTCCTTTTTGACACCGGCGTGCCGGCGCCAAAAGGCGAGCGGGAAAACAAAATGCTTTACGGCGGAACCGGGCGGAAATTTGACTGGAACCGCCTGCGTGACCTCGATATTCAAAAGCCCTTTTTCCTGAGTGGTGGCATCGAGCCAACCGATGCGGAACTGGTGAAGACCTTCATGGCGACCGGGGTGGCAAAGGATATGATTTCTGTAGATATCAACAGCCGGTTTGAGACGGCACCCGGCGTAAAGGACATGGAAAAAGTGAAACAATTTATTGCTGAATTAAAGACAGCCAATGGACAAGGTTAATCTACTTCAGAAATTTGCGCTGATCAGTGAGAATTGGAGTCCGAAAATTGTGGGTGAATTAAACGGGCAACAAGTGAAGCTGGCAAAGCTGAAAGGCGAATTCGTATGGCATCAACATACGGATGAAGACGAAGCATTCTTCGTACTCAAGGGAAGTTTTCGCATGGAGCTTCGGGATAAAAGTATTGAGCTGGCCGAAGGCGATATGCTGGTTGTTCCAAGAGGCGTGGAGCACAAACCGGTGGCCGATGAAGAAGTGTGGGTGATGTTGTTTGAACCGGCATCAACACTGAATACCGGCAACGTCCTGAATGAACAGACAAAATCTGAACTGGAATGGGTGTGATGAACGGGATGCTAACAAAAGTTGCCCCATCAATTTCAGGCAGCACACATACCCCGGTTCAATGATAAAATAAAATCAAATGAGTTATCACATAACCAGAAAATTGGAAGAGCAGGGATCTGCAGCGGAATACAAGCTTTCGCGGAGCAATTTTGTGCCGGACGAAAACGGCTACTACGGCCGTTTTGGCGGGGCCTACATCCCGGAAATGTTGCACCGCAACGTGGAAGAATTGCGGACACGCTACCTGGAGATCATGCACGAGCCTTCGTTTCAAGGCGAATACCAGCAATTACTTCACGATTACGTGGGCCGGCCAACACCGCTCTATTTTGCGGAGCGGCTGAGCAGGCAGTATGGCACGCAGATTTTCTTAAAGCGGGAAGATCTTTGTCATACCGGCGCACACAAAGTGAACAATACCGTAGGACAAATTCTGCTGGCCTTGCGCCTTGGAAAAAAACGGATTATTGCCGAAACAGGTGCAGGCCAGCACGGCGTGGCCACGGCAACAGTTTGTGCACTAAAGGGGATTGAGTGCATAGTGTACATGGGTGAAAAAGACATCGAGCGGCAGGCGCCGAACGTGGCCCGCATGAAAATGCTGGGTGCAAAAGTGATCCCGGCAACCAGTGGCAGCAAAACCCTCAAGGATGCAACCAATGAAGCTATCCGCGACTGGATCAACAACCCGCACGACACCCATTATATCATCGGCAGCGTGGTAGGGCCGCATCCTTATCCCGATATGGTGGCCCGTTTCCAGAGCGTGATCTCCAAAGAGGTGCGCTGGCAGTTGAAGGAAAAAACCGGTAGCGAATTGCCGGGTAAAGTGATCGCCTGTGTGGGTGGCGGCTCCAATGCAGCCGGCGCTTTCTATCATTTTTTGGACGAGAAAAGTGTTGAATTGATTGCCGTCGAAGCCGCGGGGGAAGGTGTGCATTCGGGTAAGAGTGCAGCCACCACGCAACTGGGGCGGGACGGCGTATTGCACGGCAGCCGCTCGCTGGTGATGCAAACGGAAGATGGCCAGGTGGTGGAACCGCACAGCATTTCGGCGGGGCTGGACTATCCCGGTATCGGGCCGCTGCATGCACACCTGTTCGACAGCGGTCGCGGACGGTTCCTGTCGGCAACGGATGAAGAAGCCCTGAAAGCCGCCTTTGAAGTGGCAAAGCTGGAAGGCATCATCCCAGCACTGGAAAGTGCACACGCCTTTTCGGCATTGAATCAATTGGAATTAAAAAAAGAAGAGACCATCGTGATCTGTCTGAGCGGACGTGGCGATAAAGACCTGGCCACCTACATGCGGGTGATGGAGCAGAATGATGAAATATAAATGCTGCATGTTGAATGGGAGAATCTTTATTCAGCATTTAGCATTCAAAATTTAAAATTTCAAACATGAGCAGCAAAACGGCAACATACACGGGATTTGAATTTGAAGTGGAAGGTTATCCGGCTCTGGCAATTATCAACAAAGACCTGGCTGATAAAGCCGTACAGGCAGAACATCCGAATGCCGTTCTGATCGAGATCATCCCGGATACCTACAATGAATTCGGTCACCCGGATGAAAAAGAATATGATTACCTGCTGGACGTGGAAAGCAAGATGATTGACTACCTGGAAGAGCAAACGCAAACCGTGCACGTGGGGCACACAACAGCGTTCCGCAAACGGGAGATCATTTTTTATACGAAAGAGGTGGAGAAGGTGGATGGCTTTCTGAATTACTACCTTTCAACGGTTGAACGGGAAACGTTTTACGAAATAGAGGCCGACCCGGAATGGATGAATGTTTCGGCTTTTTACGAATTGTTATGAGCAGACTTACAGAACTTTTTACACGCAAGAAGAACAATGTATTGAATGTGTACTGCACAGCAGGTTATCCTGAACTGAACAGCACCCTGGCTGTGATGAAAGCCCTGCAAAACAACGGCGCCGACCTCATTGAACTGGGAATGCCGTACAGTGACCCGCTGGCCGATGGCCCGGTGATCCAGGCAAGTGGTACAAAGGCTTTGCAAAATGGCATGACCATCGCGACGTTGTTTGAACAGTTAGCGGACTTTCGCAAGGAAATCACCGTGCCCGTGGTGCTGATGGGATACCTTAATCCGCTGTTGCAATACGGCTTCGAGAAATTTTGTGCAAAGGCGGCCGAGGTGGGTATTGATGGCCTGATCATTCCGGACATTCCCATGTTTGAATACGAAAAAGAATACGCTGCCGTCATTCAAAAGCAGGGCCTTGACTTTATCTTTTTGGTAACGCCGGAAACGTCGGAAGAAAGGATCAAAAAACTCGATAGCCTGAGCACCGGCTTTTTGTATGCTGTTTCGTCGTCGAGCATCACCGGCTCGGACAAAGACTTTTCTCCCGTGGAATCTTACTTGCAAAGGTTGCAGGGAATGGGCTTGAAAAATCCCGTCCTGGTAGGCTTTGGCATTAAAGACAAGGCAACGTTTGCTATGGCAGCGAAATACACGGCCGGTGCAATCATTGGCAGTGCCTACATCAAAGCCCTGGAAAACGGAAACGATGTGGAAACGGCAACGAAAGAATTTTTAACGGGAATATTGAGGTAGGAATGATAAAAGAAAAATGAGGAATCTCGAATGATCGTCTAGTTAAAATTCAACATTCAACATTCCTCATTTCCTGAGCGGAAGACGGGACTCGAACCCGCTACCTACAGCTTGGGAAGCTGTCGCTCTACCAGGTGAGCTACTTCCGCGGACGACGTTACAAGTTTAAGGTTTAATGTTTAAAGTTACAAGCGTCGCTGGCTTTCTCTTCCACCAAACATTAAACCTTGAACACTAAACTTTAAACATTAGTATGAAACTGGCAATTATCAAATACAACGCGGGAAATATCCAGTCGGTGCTGGTGGCCCTCGAGCGGCTGGGCGTTCAGGCAGAAGTGACCGACAAAGCCGAAAAAATAAAGGCAGCGGATAAGGTGATTTTTCCCGGTGTGGGAGAGGCGAGTAGCGCCATGAACAGCCTGCGCCAGAACAACCTGGATCAGGTGATCAAAGAGCTGGAACAACCGGTGCTCGGCATTTGCGTGGGTATGCAGTTGTTGTGTGAGCATTCGGAAGAAAATGATACGACCTGTTTGGGCATTGTGCCTGTAAAGGTGAAGAAATTTCAAAGCGGCAAGGAGCTGATCAAAATTCCACAGGTTGGCTGGAACACGATCTACGATTTGAAATCAGACCTTTTCAAGAACGTTCCGGAAAACAGCTACATCTACAACGTGCACAGCTACTATGCCGACGACAGTGAGTATACCATTGCGAACTGCAATTACGGCCTGGAGTATGCGGCAGCGGTGAAAAAGGATAACTTCTACGGCGTGCAGTTTCACACGGAAAAAAGCGCCGAAACGGGCGATCAGATCATTAAAAACTTTTTGGAACTTCTGTAATGTTGAATGCTAAATGCTAAATGTTGAATAATGAATAAAGACAATCTCATTGTTTCAATGACATTTGATTTTGCTTTACAAATAATCGAGCTGTACAAAAAAATGACAGATCAAAAGGAATTTGTCCTTTCCAAACAGCTTTTACGATCAGGGACAAGTATCGGTGCAAATGTTGAGGAAGCAGTGGCCGGTCAGACCAAAAAAGACTTTATAGCGAAAATGGCAATTGCGTCCAAAGAAGCAAGAGAAACTCGGTATTGGTTACGGTTGTTGGAAAAAAGTAAACTTGTTCAGGTGGAATATGAAAATCATTTAAATGCCATTGAAAATATCATAAATGTTCTTACCAAGATTGTAAAAACAGCGCAATCCACTATTTAAAATTCAACATTCAACATTCAACACTTCTAATGGAAATCATTCCCGCTATTGACATCATTGAAGGCAAATGCGTGAGGCTGACGCACGGCGATTATTCGCAGAAAAAAATTTACAACGAACACCCTTTAGAGGTGGCCCGGCAATTTGAAGATGCCGGCTTGCGGCGCTTGCATCTCGTGGACCTCGATGGCGCCAAAGCCGGCGCCGTGAAGAACTGGAAGGTGCTGGAAATGATTGCCGGCAAAACATCAATGATCGTGGATTTTGGCGGCGGCATCAAATCGGAAAAAGATGTGCAGATTGTCTTTGACTCCGGTGCAGCATTGGCTACGGTTGGCAGCATGGCCGTAAAGGAAAAAGAAACCTTTGTGCAATGGCTGCAAAAATGGGGAGCGGAAAAGTTCCTGCTCGGTGCGGATGTCAAAGGAGAGAAACTCACCATCAGCGGCTGGCTGGAGCAAACGGAAATCTGGATCTATGACTTTATCGAGGACTACCTGCAAAAAGGCGTGAAGCAAATCTTCTGCACCGATGTTGCCAAGGACGGCGCATTGGAAGGTCCCTCTACGGAGCTGTACAAAAGCATTATTAAAAAATTTCCGGACCTGCACTTTATCGCCAGTGGTGGCGTGAGTTCGATAGATGATGTATACCAACTGCAGGACATTGGCTGCAGGGGCGTCATCATTGGCAAAGCCATTTATGAAGGTAGGATCGCATTGACCGACTTAAAAAAGCTGAATACATAATTATGCTGGCAAAGAGAATTATACCTTGTTTGGATATCAAAGACGGAAGAACGGTGAAAGGCACCAATTTCGTCAACCTGCGTGATGCCGGCGACCCGGTGGAACTGGCGGCGAATTATGCCAAACAGGGCGCCGATGAACTGGTGTTTTTGGACATCACGGCAACAGTGGAAAGACGAAAGACGCTGGCCGAACTGGTAAAGCGTGTAGCCCACACCATCAATATCCCGTTTACTGTTGGTGGCGGCATTAAAACCGTGGAAGACGTGTCTGTATTGCTGAATAACGGCGCGGACAAAATCTCTATCAACACGGCGGCCTTTCAAAACCCGCAAGTCATTACCGATATTGCCAATACGGCGGGCAGCCAGTGTGTCGTTCTGGCCATTGATACCCGGCAGGAGGAAGACGGCGAATGGTATGTGTACCTGCATGGCGGCCGTACAAAAACCAATGCCAAATGTTTCGACTGGGCTAAAAAAGCCGTTGACCTGGGCGCCGGGGAAATCTTGCTTACGTCCATGAATCACGATGGTACGAAAGCCGGTTTTGCATTGGACATTACCCAACAATTTTCCGATGCCTTGCCCATTCCCATCATTGCTTCCGGTGGTGGCGGCACGATGCAGCATTTTGCCGACGTTTTTCTCAAGGCGCATGCCGATGCGGCCCTGGCAGCCAGCGTCTTCCACTTCAAGGAAATTGAAATACCGGCGCTGAAAACTTTTCTCGCGAAGCAAAATATTGCCGTGCGTCTTTGAACCACAGAGGCCAAGGTCAGACGGAGAACCTGCAGCCGGTCGGTTCTGCCTGTTAATCACAAGAATAAAAAAAACGCCACTAAAGACATGACGGAGTGACAATCAGCAGAGCGGAAAAATCTATTCTGCACCACGAAAAGACCTAGACCATATCAGAATGAGAATGCGCTAATAAATATCCCAATATCCAATATCTAATATCTATTATCTATTATCCCCTCAATTTACATCCTGTCCTTTCTTTAGCTTATCGATCATCGCCGCCACGCTGTTTTTGTTTTGTGCATCGGGAGCAAGCGGCAAGGCCTGTTCGGCATATTTCAATGCATTTTTAAAATCACTGTTAGCCGAATAACCCCTGGCCAGTCCAACCAGCGTGGTAAACTGCGCCGGGTTTTTCTTGTAGTTCGCCTGGAAAACATCCATGGCTTCCTTCGGTTTTTTCATGGCGATGAGCGAACGGGCATACATGTGCATTTCATTCATACTTGCCAGCGGTAAAGCCTGTTTCATCAGCACCATCGCTTCGTCTTCTCTTCCCAGCTTTTGCAGGATCTGGGCCTTGGTGGCTTTCGGGGTAAAGAGGGCAGCGCCGCCAAACGACGGTCCCGAAGCCGAATCGGCCCACTGCAAGGCCTGTTCCAGGTTCACATTGTGTTGCAGGCACCATTGGGCTGCCTGGTTCCAGGCCAGCCAGAAAAAGCCTTTCTCGGTGCGCAACTCATTTTGAAAGGACGCAATCTGGTCGTGGATATAATCCGTCTCCACTTTAAAGGGAAATTGCAGGGCCTCCCATTCGAGGGCAACTGTTGCAGCATTCTCGGTTTGATTTAAGAATTCGTACTTCAGCCATTCCACGCTTTTGTCCATTTTCACGGGCTTTACCTTTACCCGCAGCGCATCTTCTTTGTCGTTGTAATAAAAGCTGCCCCACGAGGTGGAGTTATTGGAAAAGATGACAGTCGATTCGTTGGGGTCATACGCAATAAAAAGGCCGTACTTTCCTTTCTTCAACGGCTGTCCTTCGATCTTTACGTCATTCGAAAACTCGATGGTAGTGTTCTCGTTGGCACCGGCCCGCCAGGGCGCTGCCTTGCTGTTGCCAAACCCCTGGTCGATGTATCCAACCGGCACCAGGCCTCCCCAGATCTTTCCTTCGCGGCCTTTTACACCAGGACGGTCGTAATGGATGGTGACATCAGTCAGTCCAATGCGTTCGCCCACGAAAGCTTTTTTATTGCCGCCGCTGGGCAGTTGGGTTAGGGTGATTTGGGCAAACGTGGATGAAAGAAAACTTGTGAATAGCATTCCAACCAGCAAACGTTTCATGGCAGTTATTTTACGTTTGAATCTATGGCAAACCAGAGAGTACGGTCCTGGGTTTTTTATTGATGTGGTAAACAAAAAAGGAGCGGTCAATGCGTTGGATAAGTGGTGATAAACCGGAAGGAATCAAGTATCTTATTTTTATCTTTATAATATCCTTCTCCTAAAAAACAAATTGACTGGATGTAGAATTTATCCTAAGGAATGACACTCGAAATAACCCAGCTATTCTTCGTTTTAAACTGTCATTCGGATGAAAAGGTACTTCGTCGTATTGCTGTTGATTGCAACCGGACTTTTGTTCCTGCCATTTATCTCAGGCGCTGTCCAGGCGAAGAAAGCTTTTTTTACTTTCCAAAAGGTGAGGGGCAATCCGGCAAAACAAAACAAATGCTACCAGTGGGTGGACGACGGTTTCCCAAAACTTCACTGAAGCAATGATTCACAAGAGGGGCGGTTTTCTTTTCAGGATATGAATGGTAAAAGGTTGCAGGCGGGACGGTTCGAGCTCGGCCACTTGTCTGCCACATCTCTACTGCGATTTATGAGTATACCAGGAACCGGTAAAACATTGTTGGTGTGTAAAGTTGGCCGTACACCGTCTCTTTCGTTAAAGGAGTAGTCTTCAGCCGGAAGCCGGCAACGTGCAGCTCTTTAAATCGACAACACTAAAAAAATCATGACATGAAAGCAGTTCTTTTTTGGCTTTTTAACCTGTTGTTCTTTACGTCCTGTTCGCATGCGCAACCTTCGTTAAATTACTACAAGGAGGCGAATGGCAAGTTCGGATTTAAAAATAAAGAGGGCCAAATTGTGATTCCAGCAAAGTATGAGAATGTGAGTGATTTTAGAGAAGGATTGGCAGCCGTCAAGCAAAATGGCAATTGGGCCTTTGTGGATAAAACCGGCAGAGAGATTACGCCGTTTAAATACGAAAATACAGGCAACTTCAACGAGGGGTTTGGTGCCGTTAAACTGAACGGAAAGTGGGGTTTTGTAAACAAGGAGGGCAAAGAAATAAGCCCGGTAAAATATACCTATGTCGATGATTTTAACGAGGGAATGGCTGCCGTTAAACTGGAGGATAAATGGGGCTTTATCAACAGTGCGGGAAGGGAGGTGACGGCCCTGAAATACGATGCCGTAAATATCTTTCACAAGGATTTGGCTGCTGTGGCCATGGGCAAGAAATGGGGGTTTGTGGATAAGGCCGGAAACGAAGTTGTACCTGTTAAATACCAGTCATGCACGAGTTTCCCCGAGGGTTTATTGGGCGTGCAGTTAAACGACAAATGGGGCTTTGTGGATAAAACCGGTAAGGTGGTAGTGCCTTTCATCTATGATCATGTTTGGAATTTTAGGGATCGCCTGGCCGCTGTTGAATTGAGCAAGAAATACGGTTTTATTGATAAAACCGGGAAGGAAGTGATACCCCCGAAATATGACGGCTTTCGCAGTTTTAAAGAAGGAATGGCTGCCGTTGAGTTGAATAAAAAAATGGGATTTATCGACAATACGGGCAAAGAAGTGATCCCCTTGAAATGGGACGCTTCGCGGGATTTTAGCGAAGGCCTGTCGGCGGTTTTCGTGGACGGTAAATGCGGCTTTATTGATAAAACCGGGAAGTTAGTCATCAGCCTGAAATACGATGGAACGTTCGACTTTCACAACGGCGAGGCCAAAGTGATTCAGAACGGCGTTTATTCGACCATTAACCATCCGCAAAAATCTGCCATGGATGCACAGGAAGCGTTGGAAGTCTTCAAGACTGCCGACGGTAAATACGGTTTCAAAAACAAATCAGGCCAGGCAGTGATCCAGGCAAAATACCAGGATGGGTTTTCGTTTGTAGAAGGTTTGGGAGGCGTAAAGCGAAACGATAAATGGGGCTTTGTCGACAAAACCGGCAAGGAAGTCATTCCGCTAAAATACCAGGCTGTCCTTGGCTTCAGTGAAGGGCTGTCTTTAGTTGTCTTAAACGATAAATCCGGCTATGTTGATAAAACGGGAAGGGAGGTGATTCCCCTAAAATACGATGATGGATTCTTTTTTAGTGATGACAGGGCAGCCGTACAGGTGAACGATAAATGGGGCTTTATCGATAACACGGGGAACGAAGTGGTTGCACCAAAATACCAGCGCGTTGGAAATGACTTTATTATGGGATTTCAGGACGGCTTTGCCGCCGTCCAGTTGAACGGCAAATGGGGTTTTGTGGACTGGACAGGGAAGGAGGTGGTGCCACCGAAATACCAGGACGTTGATGTTTATTTTGGCTTCAGTGAAGGCCTGGCCGCGGTTGAATACAACAATCAATGGGGCTTTGTCGACAAGACCGGCAGGGAAGTGATTCCTCCCCAATATGACCAGGCCGAAGCTTTTATCGATGGCAAAGCCAAAGTGAAAAAAGACGGGCGGGAATTTGAAATCAATAGGCCCTCCTCCACGACAGCCTCCGCTCCCCAAAGCGTAAGCCTGAAAACGGAAACCGGGGAAGAGACGGTAAAACCTGCCATACCTCCCCTTCCCATGAACGGCAGCATTGACCCGGCTATTGTCGGAACCTGGCGGTACCACGATCCGGGGATGAACTTTAATGGCTATTATATCTTCCGGGCTGACGGTACCTATGACTATTGGTCAGACTTGTTGACTTCATCTGCACCGCCACCAAATCATAAAAATTTTTGGAGGGTTGATGGCGGGGTGATCGCGTTTCTTCCCGAAGGAAAAAAAGAGGTTCTGCCGCTCAGACTTCTGAAGCGAAATGATCCGCAAAACGGGCCGGCCCTAGTGATCGAATGGGGGCAGGGTACAGGAGAATACAGGCCCTACTTCCCAATGACACAGAGAAAGCCATGGGATGTCAGCAATGCACCAACACCATCGCCGGGTAGAAATGCTACCGTTGTTCCCGTAAAACTTGTGGAGCCCCCTGTAAAGCTCAATGGCACGGTTGATCTTTCTATCGTTGGTTTATGGAAAACGGCATGGAATAAAGAAGACTATTACATGGACCTGAGAGCGGATGGAACAGAAGAGACCTGGTCGTCGCCTGTTGCAAAAAAAGCGAAGGGTTATTGGCGGGTTGATAACGGATACCTGGAGGTGTTTTTTGAAGGGGGAAAGAAAACAGACAGGTTTCAATTTTCCAAAGTGAACGACCTGGTAAAAGGCAAGCCAACGGTTGTCATTGCATCAGCGGTATACTATCCTGTAACAGACAGGGAAATGTGGAAATAGCGGGTAGATCCGTGATTGACGGGTTGAGGGGACTTGTTGGAAATCTTTTTAGCGGAATAAATCGGTCCCTTAAAACCTGTTCTTCCACATCATGCTCTCAACGGGGCGGTTGGGTTGACCACTGTACTTGGCATTCGCTTTCTGGTTATACTTTATTTCGATCTCGCCATCGACAGGGAAATAAATGAGCTGGCCCACCGGCATACCGGCATAGACTTTCACCGGTTGTTTGACGGAAATTTCCAGCGTCCAGTTGCCACAAAACCCAACATCGCCTTTGCCCGCCGTTGCATGAATGTCGATGCCCAAACGACCGGTCGACGATTTGCCTTCAAGGAAGGGGACATGCACATGCGTTTCGGTATATTCCAGGGTAACACCGAGGTAAAAAATATGCGGGTACAAAACAAAGCCTTCTTCGGGAATGTCAAAGTACTCAATCTCGTTGTGCTTTTTCGCGTCCAGGATGTGTTCGCGGTAAGTAGCCAGCGTTTTCCCCAGGTGCACATCATAGCTGTTGCTGCCCAGGCACTCGCGGCTGTAGGGCACAATCTTGATGGTGCCTTGCTCCATCTCCTCCAAAATACGTTTGTCCGATAAAATCATGAACGATTTGTGGTTTGACGTTTGAAATTTGATCTTTGATCCCGGCAAAATAAACCCGGAACAGCAAACAATGCCCATTTTTTTTCAACAGGAAATCGACGATCGAACAAGACTGGCCATCTGGAAGATTGAAGAGGAGGAAGCATTTTTCCACGTACCGCTGCAGCGGGAGATCACCCATCCCCACAAGCGGCAGCAACACCTTGCCGGACGTTACCTGTTGCGCTTCCTGTTCCCGGATTTTCCGTTGGAGCTGATCAGGATTGCCGACACACGAAAGCCCTATCTCGAAGACGAAGCCTATCACTTTTCCATTTCACACTGCAGCGACTATGCCGCCGTTATCGTGAGTAAGAACAAACGCGTCGGACTCGATATCGAAGTGCCATCGCCAAAAGTGGAAAAGATCAAGCACAAGTTTTTGCACGAAGAAGAGCTGGCCATGGTGAGTGAAAACAGCCGCAAGCTCCAGGCAGCAAGCAACAAGCAGGAATACACGCCATACAACGCAAACGCCAAACGCCAAACTCCCGACTCCAAACTCACCTTGCTTTGGTCGGCCAAGGAAGCCATATTCAAATGGTGGAGCTATGGCAACGTCGACTTTAGTGAAATGATAAGGCTGCAGCCATTTTCGCTGCAGCCTTCCGGAAGTTTCGAGGGAGCTTTTCGATCCGAAAAGCAGGAGTGGCCGTTAACGGTACATTACCGGTTGTTCGACCAGCTTTGCCTGGCCTGGGTGGTAAAATAAGTGCCGTTTCCTTTTGGGTCCGCTACTTTACCAGCAAGGGCTGTTCGTGGCCATTTTCCGATCCCTCGTCCAGCAGCGGGATATTGCCCACCGATGCGCCAGCAATGCCTTTGATCGACCCATATAAGCCCGATGTGCTCAACAGCACTTTTTGCAATTGTTTCTCCCGCTCTTTCCACAGCTTTTCCATTTGGAGGCGTTCTTTCTCAATCGAGATTTTCATCGCCAGGAAACCTTCCACGATCGACTCCATCTGCTGGCGGAATTCAATACCGGTCAGGTAGTCGTAAAGCATCTGCATTTTTTCGCCCTTGTTTTCCTCGCCTTTTTTTGTTTCGGCGATGCGGATGATAGTGTGGCGCATGGCAGTCGTCAGGGCAATTACTTCGCCAAACGAGCAAACCCAAACGCCATCCAGTTCGCCAAAGCATTTGAAGTCTTTGGGATAAGCCTGGGTGACAATGATGGCAACATCGGCGCCCTTGGCCCGCATATCGGTCTTTAATTTTTCGATCCACGATTGCTGGAAGGTCTTGGTGCGCTTGCTTTCAAAGATGATCTTTCCGCAATCCTGTCCCAGGTGGTTGCGCACGATCTGGATGCAGTCGGCGCCTTCCACACCCTTGCCCACTTCGCCAACGATATCAAACGGGAAATGGTCTTTCAGCATTTCTTCGAGCAGCAGTTCCTGTACTTCGCCCTGGCGCTGCATGGAGCCCTGCTCGGCTCTTTTCTTCATTTCTTCAATCAGCTTTTTTTGCTCGTCCAGTTGCATTTGCAGGTCCTTCATCCGGAAAAGATGTTCTTCCTCTTTGATGGCAATGCGTTGCTCTTCGTCCTTCCGGAATTGTTCGAGGAGGCCGGCTTTTTCCTGCAGCAGCTTTTTTTGAAGTTGCAGTTCCAGTTCGCTTTCCTTGGTCTGCAGCTCTTTTTCGCGGCGCATGAACTCCAGTTCTTTTTGTTGGGCCGTCCGCAGTTTTTCTTCTTTTTCCCGCTCGGACTCTTTCAAGACGCGCAACTGGTTTTCGTAATCCTGGCCGATGGATTTGCGGAGTTGTTGCTGCAACTCGGCCTGCAGCTTTTCTTTTTCCGAGGCCGCCTGCTGCTCCAGCCTTTGCCGCTCCTGCTGCAACCGCTCCTGGAAGATCTCGTTTTGCTTTTTGCGTTTTTCTTCAAATTCGGTTTGCTGGGCTTCCAGCCTTCTTCGTTCACTTTCGATCTGGGAGAGGGATTGCTGGAGTTTTTTCTCGTATTGCAGCTTCAGCTTTTGCTCCACATCAGAAGACAAAACCTCCTCCACGTCAAACGCATGCGAGCAATTGGGACATTTTATGTGCGTAGCCATTGCGGTTCTTTTTTAGCAAAATAACGCCTCTTCCTAAAAATTTTAGCCAATGTGGAAAAGTCCTGCACAAAAAAAGACCGCCTCCCGGCAGCCTTTCGCTTGTTTTTCAGGTGTTTAAGCTGACCGTTTTTTATTCCCGGTTATAGGTCCGAGTCCATTCGAGCAACTGTTGTTCGGTGTTTGGGCTAATCTGCCCGGGTGTCAGTCGCCAGGCCCAGTTATTTTCGGCAGACGACGGCACATTCATCCGTGCCGATTCGTCCAGTCCCAGCACATCCTGGATGGGCAGGATGGCAATGGCCGCCACAGACCCATAGGCCAGGCGTGCAAAGACCTGGTGAATCGTCCGTTCGTTGACCTCTGTGGCGGTATAGTGGTGGATGCGCCGGCGGATGTCTTCGTTAGCTTCTGTTTTATACCAGCCTACCGTTGTGTTGTTGTCGTGTGTTCCCGTATACACCAGGAAGTCTTTGTCGTAATTGTGCGGGATGTAGTCCGACTGTGGCATGTCTTCTCCAAAGGCAAACTGCAGCACCTTCATGCCCGGTAGCCTGAATTCGTCGCGAAGTTTCAACACCTGTTCGTCAATGTCGCCCAGGTCTTCGGCCACAAACGGCAATTGTCCCAATTCCTTTTCCATGGCGTGGAAGAAATCCGAACCCGGTCCCTCAATCCACTGACCGTTTTTTGCTGTTTGTTCGCCTTCCGCTACCTCCCAGTAGGCCGCAAAAGCCCGGAAATGGTCCAGTCGCACCATGTCGAACAGTTCGCGGTTTTTCTTCAGCCTTTCCACCCACCAGTGATAGCCTGTTTCTTTCAGCACATCCCAGCGAAACACCGGCATGCCCCACAACTGCCCGTCGGCACTGAACGAATCCGGCGGCACACCTGCCATGCCGGTGCGTTTACCCTCTTCGTCGAGCGCAAAGATTTCTTTGTTGGCCCATACGTCGGCACTGTCGTACGAAATATAAAAAGGAATGTCGCCAATGAGTTTGATGTTGCGGCTGTTGCAATAGTCGCGCAACTCGTGCCACTGCCGCGAAAACATGAACTGGAGCCACTTGATTTTCCGGATCTCACGACGATGACCGTCGGCCAGCTTTTTCAGCGCCTCTTCGTTTCGTTTTTTATACGCATCCGGCCATTCGTACCAGGGCTTGCCGCCGGCCTGTTTTTTTAGCAGGATAAAGAGGGCAAAATCATCCAGCCAGTCTTTTTCGGATTTTTGGAATTGTCGAAACGAATCCTGCAGTGGTGATTCTTTGGCTTGCACGAAGGCGGCAAAGGCTTTGTCGAAAAGGGCGTTCTTTACCCGCTCGGCTTCGCGGAAATTGGCCCGGCTTTCCCGCGGCAGGTGATGCCGTTGGAGGTCTTCGGGTTGCAGCAAACCGTCGTTTACCATACGTTCTGGCGAAAGCAGCAAAGGATAACCGGCCTTGCTTGAAAGCGCACTGTAGGGTGAATGGCCCTGGCCTTCTTCCGTGGGATTCAGCGGAAGCAGTTGCCAGTATTTTTGTTTGCTGCGGTACAGGAAATCTGCAAAAGCTCTTGCCTCCGGTCCCATGTCTCCAACCCCGAATGGCGAAGGGAGAGAAGTGAGGTGGAGAAGAATACCGGCGCCTCTTTCATTGATCGCCTGGCGGCCGCGAAGAATGGCCACGGGGAAGCGGTTGAACAATTCACCCGGCAGCAGTCCTTTCCCTTTTTCAACAGTCGCTTTATTGAACTGTGCTTCCAGGTTGCTTTCGATCTCCCGCGGCAGGTTGATCTTTGTGTCTTTCCAGTCGACTTCAAAAAACGGACGTCCCTGTTCTTTGCTGATGATCGCCGTGTGCAGGGGAATGGCCACCACGTGTACCGACCGCTTGTGCCGGCGGGCAAACGCCAGTACGTGATTGCGGTAATGTCCCTCTACCTGCAACGGAATGTATTCGCCTTCGGCAAAGGCATCCGGGTTACCCTTTCGCATCTGCAGCATAGTCCGCACAAGCCACAGCTTTGCGCTTCCATTGAATCGGTTTTCCCAGAGATGGTCGAACAGTTCCTCTTCGCTTTTTTCTTCGAATGCCTGGAGCAATTGCAGGCGTCTTTCATAGTCGACGGGACGCCGGTTATCGGGATCGACAAAGCTGTAGTCCCACAGTTCGCAGCCCTGGTATACATCAGGCACACCCGGGCAGGTGAATTTCAACAGAACCTGCGAAAGCGAATTGATGACGCCATGTTCGGCAATGGTTTCCAGGAAAGCCGAAAAACTTTTCCAGAATGGCTTGCTTTTGTCGAGCAGTGCCAGTGCAAACGAGGTTGCCGCGGTTTCGTATGCTTCATTCGGTGATGTCCAGTTGGAATGGATCTTGGCTTCCCGCACTGCTTTGCGGATGTATGCCTGGAAGCGGTTGGCAAAATCGTCTTCGTCTTCGCCCGGCAGGGGATAGTTGGCTGTCAAAGCCTGGTAAATCAGGTATTCGTCATTCGCATCCGGCAGGTCGCCTTTCACCAGTTCTTTGTTCAGGTTCCGCCATTCTGCAACGGCTGCCAGCCATTCGTCGTGCAGGTCGGTCAAAACGTTTAACCGTGCACGGGCGTCTTCGCCGCGTTTGGTATCGTGGGTGGCTGTTGCGTTGAGCGAAAGCGGCCACCGTTGTTGCTTTGACTGCATTTGCTGGTGAAAGCCCTCGATGGATTCACCAAAGGCTTCCGGTGAATCGCCAACTTCATTGTGCCCGATAAAGCGGTTGCAGGTGTACATCAGGGTATCTTCGACACCCTTAGCCATCAGCGGCCCGGTAAACTGCATGCAACGCTGGTAGAACTGGCGGATGCGATCGTTCATTTCCGCATTGCCCTCATGGGGTCTTTGCAGGAAGACCGCTTCCAGGATGCGGACCGCTTCCTGCGATTCTTCGGTTCGCAGCAGGCGGTTGAAAATCTGGCGCAGGGCATCTTCCTCTTCTCCCGACAATGGGAATTGACTGCCGTAGAACCGGTACACAGGGCATTGCACGAGGAACTCGCCAATCACCGTTTTCAGGTCTTCCGAAGGGATGCGGGCCAGTGTTCGTTTGTCAACGATGTTCAATTGCAACAGGAGACGATAAAGATTTTCCAGTTCGCCGCCCATGTGCTGTTCCAGGATCAGGGCTTTTTTGTTGTGCAACTGCTGTTCGATGCTGCTATAATTTCCGGTGAGGTCCTGGTAAAATTCGGTGAACGATTCTTCGGCTTTTTGATGGGTGAAAAGGTTGTTGACCTGCGAGAGAAAATCGTAACCGGTTGTGCCCTGTACCGGCCAGTCGCCCGGTAGCTGCTCCCCGCGTTCCAGTATTTTTTCGACAACGATGTAGATCTCATCACCGCTGCGGGCACGCAGGCGATGAAGGTATTCGGCCGGGTTGTACAAACCGTCAATGTGATCGATGCGCAAACCCCGGATCAAACCTTCGCTGACGAGCGTTTGCAGGAAGGCATGGTGCGTATGCAACACATTCTCGTCCTGGATATTCAGGCAGATCAGGCCATTCACGGTAAAGAAGCGGCGATAGTTGATGCGGTGATCCGTTTCTTGCCAGTGGCAAAGCTGGTAGTGTTGCTCTTTGGCCAGGGCGAGGAGGGCTTGCGGGTCTTGGTTATACTGGTCAATGGCCTGGAGAATGGCCTGGCTTACCCGCTCGTTCTTCATCAGCGACCGCAGTTGCAACAGAAACTCTTCCCAGCCTTTTTGCAGTTGGAGACTGTCTTCCGTTTTGTGCAAAATGTCAAGTTCCTGCAGCAGGGTTTCCAGTGCGTCGTTGCCGGCTGCGGGGCGCAGAAGCGTGACGTAGGAGCCTGTCTTCAGTGGCCAGCGGCTATCAAAATAGGCGAGGAAGAGCCGGCCTTCTTCCACCACGATTTTTAACTCGCCGTCCTGCACAGCGTCTTCCAGCGACTTGCCCAAAAACGGCACCATCAATTTGCCGTTGAAAAGCGGAGAGGTCCACGCAATGTCAAAAAAAGAGGCGTACGCAGACTGTTGCCCTTTTTCCAATACATCCGCCAGCCAGCCATTGCGGTGATCGAAGGCCATGTGATTGGGAACGATATCCTGCAACCAGTGAATGTTGCTGTCCGCCAGTTGTTGCGCCACGTTACGAAGCTGTTCCCCGGTACCGATCTCCGGGTTTACATGCAGGGGATCCACCGAATCATAACCATGAACACTGCCGGGAACTGCCGTAAAGATGGGCGACGCATACAGCGTGCCGATACCCATTTGCTGCAGGTATGGAATGATCTTTTCAAGGTCGCTGAGTGGAAAATCTTTATGAAGCTGTACGCGGTATGTCGAGATGGGGTTGAACATGTTGAATAGTAAAAAAAAATTATCGTTTGAAAACGCTGACCGATTGCGGTTGCAGCGTGATACCGTGTCCGGATGACTGTATGCAGCCCGGCCCGCCCCATTCCGAACCGGCAGAGCAGAGCAGTGCCTGCCACTCCGATGTCCGGTCGAGCGAATGAAGACGTTGTTCGGTTGAAAAGTTCAGCAGGCAAATAACCTTGCTGTCGGCCGTCCAGCGGTGCAACACAAGTACCTGGTTTTCGCTGTTCACATCCACTGCCAATGCCTTTCGGTTCAAGGTTCGCAAGGCCCGTTCCCGTTTGCGCAGTTGGATGAGGGCTTTGTAAAACGCCAGCATCGCATCGTGTTTTTCGTCTGTCATCAGATGCCAGTGCAGGCGGGATTGGTGAAAGGTGTCGTCGGCCATCGGGTCAGGCGGTTCGCCTTCGGTATGGAAGGCTGCAAATTCTTTCTTTCTTCCCGTGCGCACCGCTTCGGCAAGCGCTTCATCGGAGTGGCTGACAAAGTAGAGGAAAGGCTGGGTCTCGCCCCATTCTTCACCCATGAACAACAGGGGCAAGTAAGGACTTAAAAGCACGGCGGCAGCCACCAGTTTTTGCATCTCGAAGGAAAGCAACCGGCCTGTCCGTTCGCCCAGCATGCGGTTGCCGATATGATCGTGGTTTTGCGAGAAAACAACAAACTGCTTTCCTGCGCAATTTTCTGTCGTCGTGCCAAAAAAACGCTTCCGGTGCGGCGACCATTGGCCCGTGTACACGTACGCATCGCGGTAAGCCCTGGCCAGGTCTTCGATGCCGTTGAAGTCTTCGTAGTAGCCTGTTTGCGCCTGCCCGGTCGTTACCCGCAAGGCATGGTGAAACTCGTCGATCCACTGTGCGTCCATGCCGTAACCGCCGTTGTGCAACGGGTCGATGTAGCGTGTGTCGTTCAAGTCCTGTTCGACGATCAGGTAATACTTTTTTCCTGTCTTCTGCATCAATTCATCGAGCCGCAGCCGCAGCTCTTTCAGGATATGAACAGCACTGAAATCCCTGATGGCATGCGCTGCGTCGATCCGCAGGGCATCGATGTGAAAATCGCGGCACCACATCAGCGCATTTTCCACAACCATGCGGCGAACGCCATCGCACCAGCGATCATCGAAGTTGACGGCACTGCCCCAGGGGGTATGGTACTTTCGTGTGAAGAATGGTCCCAGCTCGCCGAAATAATTTCCTTCAGGTCCCAGGTGGTTGTACACCACGTCCAGGATCACCGCCAGGCCTTTTTGATGACAGGCGTCGACCAGGTGTTGCAGGCCGTGCGGACCGCCATACGAATTTTGCACGGCGAAAGGATACACACCGTCGTAGCCCCAGTTGCGGCTGCCGGGAAACTGTGCCACCGGCATGAGTTCGATCGCCGTCACGCCAAGCTCTTTCAGGTGATCCAGTTTTTCTTCCAGCGAAGCAAATGTGCCTTCGCTAGTGAAGGTGCCGGTATGCAACTCGTAGATGATGTAGTCTTCAAGCGGCAGGTTGGTCCACCCGTTTTGCTGCCACTGGAAACCGGTCAGGTCAACGGCCTCCGAAGGGCCATGAACACCGTCGGGCTGCGACAGGGATGTTGGATCAGGGAAGGGGTTTCGGTCGTCAATCCGGATGCGGTACCGGGAGCCTTCGTGGAGCCTGTCGGTAACGGTTATCCAATAACCGGGATCCTCCTTTTCCAGGGCAATGGTTGTTTCACCGGATAGGATTGCAACCTGCTCTGCAAGTGGCGCCCATAGCCGGATTTCGGCCCGGCCGTCGTCGCGGAAGTTCACACCGACCGTTCGCTTCGAAATAGCAATTGGCTCCATGGTTATTTCATTGGTTCTTTTAAAAGAAGAACGGACCGTCCTTCTACCTGTACAATTTTTCCGGCACTGAAAACCGGACCGGTTTCTTCTAAAAAATTCCGGGCCATATCCAGCACAGTGGTCCACCGGCGTCCAAACTTCAGGGGAGGCAGTTTAAACGTCAGGCTGTCGTGGTGCGCATTGAAGATGAGAAAGAAATTATCGTCAATGATGTGTTCTCCCTTTGGACCCACATGGCGCAGGCCTTTGCCGTTGAGAAAAATGCCAAGCGATTTTGCAAAATCCTGGTTCCAGTTTTCGTCGCTCATTTCGGTGCCGTCGGGTTTGAACCAGGCGATGTCTTCCAGGCCAATGCCCTTGATCGGCTGTCCTTTGAACCAGTTGCGGCGATTGAAAACAGGATGACGTTTGCAAAAATGTATGAGCTTTTTCGTGTAGGTCAGCAAATCCGTGTCGGCGCCTTGCCAGTCGACCCACGAAATTTCATTGTCCTGGCAATAGGCGTTGTTATTTCCCTTTTGCGTTCGTCCCAATTCATCGCCCGCCACGATCATGGGCACGCCCTGCGACAGGAACAGTGTCGTGAGGAAGTTTCGCACCTGGCGCTGGCGCAACGCAAGTACGGCTGCATCGCTGGTATCGCCTTCAACGCCGCAGTTCCAGCTCCGGTTGTGATTCTCCCCATCGTTGTTGCCTTCACCGTTGGCCTCGTTGTGTTTTTCGTTGTACGAGACAAGGTCGCGGAGTGTAAAGCCGTCGTGCGCTGTAATGAAATTGACGCTGGCCGTTGGTTGACGGTTGTTGTCGGCATAGAGGTCGGGACTGCCGGTAAAGCGCAGGGCAAATTCGCCCAGCATGCTTTCGGCACCCCGCCAGTAGTCCCGCATGCAGTCGCGGTATTTTCCATTCCATTCCGCCCAGCCGGGCGGAAAGTTTCCCACCTGGTAGCCGCCTTCGCCAATGTCCCATGGTTCGGCAATTAGTTTTGCCTGGGAGATCACAGGATCCTGGTGGATGATGTCGAAAAAAGAGCCCAGACGGTCCACTTCGTGCAACTCTCTCGCCAGCGATGCGGCAAGGTCGAAGCGAAACCCGTCGACATGCATTTCCAACACCCAGTACCGCAGGCTGTCCATGATCAGGCGAAGAACATTCGGCATCATGGCATTGAGGGTGTTACCTGTGCCGGTATAATCCATGTAGAAACGCTTGTCGTCGGTAAGGCGGTAGTATGACAGGTTATCGATGCCGCGAAAGGAAAGCGTCGGGCCGAGATGGTTGCCTTCGGCTGTATGGTTGTACACCACGTCGAGAATCACCTCGATGCCAACCTTGTGCAGTTCCTTCACCATGTTCTTGAACTCGTACACCTGTTCGCCCCGATGACCCTGGCTGGAATAGCGAACATCGGGAGCAAAAAAACCGATCGTGTTATAGCCCCAGTAGTTCGTGAGATTTTTATCGTGTAAAAACTTGTCGGTGACGAAGTGGTGAACGGGCATCAGTTCAATGGCAGTAATGCCCAATTCCTTGAGGTATTGAATGGTCACCGGGTGCGCAATGGCGGCATAGGTGCCGCGGATATCTTCCGGTATCCCGGGATGCAATTGCGTGAATCCTTTCACGTGGGTTTCGTAAATAATACTCCGGTGATAGGCGATGCGGGGCAGCTTGTCGCCTTCCCAATCGAACCGCGGGTCAATGACAACGGACTTGGGTATAAACGGAGCGCTGTCCTGGTCGGAAAAGCTCTGGTCTTCGTCCGGGTGTCCCATTTCGTACCCAAAAAGCGCATTGTCCCAATCGATCGTACCGGAAATCGCTTTTGCGTACGGATCGATCAGCAATTTATTGGGATTGAACCGGTGGCCGGCTTGGGGTTCATACGGTCCGTACACACGGTAACCGTAAAGCTGGCCGGGACCCAGTCCCGGAACGTAGGTGTGCCAGATATGGTGTGTTTGTTCTTTGACGCGTATCCGTGCCGACTCCACATTTTCGTCGTCGCTGCTGAACAGGCAAAGTTCAATGGCCGTTGCGTTTTCGCTGTACAGTGCAAAATTAACGCCCTGCCCATCCCAGGTGGCACCAAGTGGAAATGGGTAACCCGGGTAATGTGTAACCTTCATTTGGTTCGATATGTTTTGTGGATGTGTTTATTGATTTCAATTTTCCTGCCACGCAACACCTGTTGTCATTCAGGCAAAAGCGTTTTTGCCGTTTATCCGATCAGATATGTCGGTCACTCATTCAGGAATGGTATGTTGTTGCCAGATGGAAACTGGTGTGAAGACAAAGCGGCCGCAAATGCACCCTGGCAATTTAACGAGGCAACCTGCGTTATAGGAGAAAACCGTTGGTGTGCGAGGTGGAACTGAATCGCAGTAACCGTAAGAAATAAATAAGGGGAACCCAACGAATAAAAATAAAGTTGGAAAGCCAACCCTACGGCATAAAAATTTAAGCACATCAACACAATTTTAGCGACAGCCTTTTCATTAGTGGATTGCTGTACATTTACGACGCTAACAAATTTGCATGAAGTCGAAACAATCTTTCTGGCAACGCATTGGTCTTCACGATTTCTTTTTAAAAAAAGAAGCCGACCGTGTGGACAACACGCCGCCATCGCTGACGCCCAATAACGTCTATCGCTATATCATCGAAAAATTCCGGGAGTCGATCGAAGAACTTTCGTTTGCCGACAGGGTGGTCTTTTACCATGAATACATTATTTGCCTCAACCCCGAGGACTACCATCATTTCATGGAAAATAAAAAAGGCATTTTTGGCATCATCGTGCACGAATCGCTGAAAAAGTTTTACGACCTGCTCAAAGAATACCGCGGCCTGGGAAAAACGGTGGAACCGTCTGCAAGCCGGTGGATCTTCCGCTTTGTTTCGCACCCCGATTATGCAAGGGGCGACATCAGCTTCATTGGAAAACTGTTGCCCGATACAGCGCCCAATACGCAGTCGGCCGAAAACCTGCGGGTGACCTTTATTCCCCGGCAGACCGGTATTGCCCAAACCTTCGACATCAACCCTGATATTCTCAAGGGCTTTCATTTTTACAGCGAAGGCTATTACGAAGTGCCCTACCGCGAAGACCTTGTTTACGATGAGCGGCAGGTGAAGGCACCGGCTTCGGTAAATGCACTGGCGCGGTTCGAGACCATCATTCCCGACAAGGAATTTGCCGGCAAAAAAATCGAATATTTCATGCGCGACGAGGAAATCACTGTCACGGGAAAAGAGGAGAAAAATGAAAGCGGCGACTATTTTAAAATTCCGTCGGACTGGGTGAATTCACCGCACCTGCGCATCCGTTATAACAAGAACGAGAATAAATTTTATCTCGCCTCATTCGGCGAAAAAACGGTGCTGAACGAACGGGATGTTTTGCATAGCAGTGAAGCGAATCCGCAGTGGATCGAGCTGCCGTTCAATTCACGCATCCTGTTGAACGGCATCGTCGGCGTTAACATTTTTAAACCCTAACCATGTCATCCATTATCTCACTGGTACTTCTCGGCATTTGTGTGTTCATGCTCATTGCCCATTTTGCTGAAATCAAAAACACCCACAGGAAGAATGGCTGAAAATTTTGTTGGCGTTACCCATACAGGACGGATCAGGGATAACAACGAGGATACGTTTCTTGCGGAAAAACTTTCCAATGGCTGGATCGTGGCCTGCGTTATTGACGGCGTAGGTGGCTACGAAGGCGGTGAAGTGGCAGCGGAGATCGCACGGGAAACGATTCGGAAACAATTGCAAACCGTGGCGGCCGACCCGGTGCAAACGCTTCGCGAAGGCCTGCTGCAGGCCAACCAGGCCATCTACCAGGAGAAGATCAACAACAAAGGGAACAGTCAGATGGCCTGCGTGCTGACCATCGCCCTTGTCGACGTGGAAAGCAACCAGTTTTACTATGCGCATGTCGGCGACACAAGACTTTATCTTCTCCGCGACCAGTCGCTCGTAAAACTAACCAAGGACCATTCCTTTGTCGGTTTCCTCGAAGACAGTGGTCGCTTGTCGGAAAAAGAGGCGATGGCGCATCCCAAGCGCAACGAGATCAACAAAGCCCTCGGCTTTGATCCGCAGATCGACGTGAAATCAGATTATATCGAAACGGGTTCATCACCGTTTTTGCCGGGCGACATGCTCCTGCTTTGCAGCGATGGGTTGAGTGACCTGGTCGACAACCGTGCGATGAGTTCCATCCTGCTTTCCGGCGCCCCGCTGGCCGACAAGGCAAAAGCCCTGATCGACGCGGCCAACAATGCCGGCGGAAAAGACAACATCACGGTGGTCATCGTCAGCAATAACAAAAAACCGGTTCGTTTGCGGGCCACCAAACCCGTTCTCACAAAAAAAAACGAACGGAAAGAACCGGTTCCCGTAGTGACGCCGGCGGAAAAAACCCCGGAAGTCCCCGTGCCTTCCAAAGCCCGTAAACGAAACGAGATCGTTCTCTTTCTCGTGGTGCTTTGCTTCCTGTTGGCAGCCGCTGTTTTATGGTTGCTCTTCCGCAACAATGCACAGGAGAAAAAGCCGGTGTTCGTTGCCGCCTACAGTCCTAACGACGCAGAAAAGAAAGTAGCAGACAGCCTGGGACTTGCACAACATTCCCTGGTGCTTACGGAGTCGGGTTTCGGCAAATCCATTGCAGTTGGCGACACGTTATACGTGCGCCAGGATACATTGCTAATTGACGGCCGTGGCGTTGTTTTCCGCGCCGACTCGGCGTTTGCAGGACCGGCATTTTTTGTGACAGCCAACAATAAATTCCTTTCGCTTCAAAACATGGTCTTTCAAAATTTTCCTGTTGCTCTTGTGCTGCAGGGCAAGGGTGTGCAATTGCGCAACGTGCAATTTCTGAATTGCAAAGTGCCGGTGCAGCGGCAGTTGCTTTTACCGGCCGACAGTGCCCTGAGCGGAACGCTTCGCGATACCTTTCTTGTGACTCCTAATTCGTTACCCAAATAACCGAGACCATGGCTTCTTTTATCCGGAGTAGAAATTTAGAACGTGTTTTCCTGTTCGCCATCGGGGCTGTGTTGCTGTACATTTTTATGCAATTGTATTCGGTGCTGGAAAAAGATTTTGCCGAAGTGCCGCGTCGCCTGGCCGATGGTTCGATGGTGAACCTGAATGCGCCCAAACCTGCAGAGAACCTGGCGAACCTGCTGCAAAAAGGATTTTACTTCGAAGACCCGCAGGATGTAGCTCTCATTCGTGCCGTTGCTGCGCAGGGGTTCAGCAGCGGCAACGAAATTGATAACATCGGGGAACTGAACAAGCGTGTCTTTGAAATCAATACCGATGAAGCCTATGCAAAAGGCGGGGAATCCTTTCGCCGCCGGGCCAAACTTTCACGGATCCTGATTGGGTTTGCCGGTACCGACTCGCTACGCTTCGATGCGGAGCGGCGCAACCCGCCGAAGCTTCCGTCGGAGGTTGGTCTGGGCATGGGGAAACACGCCATCAGGGGAACCATCCAGGCAAAGGATGAAAAAGCGATGGCCGGTGTACTGGTTCGCCTGAACATGATCATTCCGCAGGACAGTGTGTACAGTGAAGAAATCCAGGATGAAGGGCGGACGGTGGTGAACACCACGCCGACACTGGTCAGAACCTATCGCCTCGACTCGGGCAATCGCCGGCAGCTGGTGTCTCTGGCTGCTTATGCACGCACGGATGGCAACGGAAATTTTGTTTTTGATGGCCTGCCAGGTAACGAGGCCTACGAGGTATTGCCGCTGAAACCCGGTTACCAGTTCGGCGCATCCAAAGGCGTTCAGGAACTTAATAAAGACGCGAACTTTCGTTTTTCCGGCTCACCGCATACAATCAAAATGTTTTCCACCCGCGACTTCAACAACCTGCGAAAGGAAAAAGCCCTGATCGTTCGCATGCCCGACGAAGTCTCGCGTTGGTACTGGATCATCGTGGCTGTTTTTTTTGCCGGCTTTTTTTTGCTGCACCTTTTTCTTTCCCTTCGCTTTCCTTCCGCGGATCAACTCATCCTGCCCGTGCTGATGCTGCTGACCGGAATTTCGTTTTTAACCCTGCTATCGCTGCAGGATCCGTTGCGTGACCGCTTTTTTGGCAAGAGCACATTGATCTATTTCGTTGGGGGAATTGCCGGCATGGCCATCCTGCAGTTGTTCAACCTGCGCCGGTTTACTACCGATTCTGGTTTGTTCCGTCTCTTCTTTTTCCGGACCAACAGCAAGGCGGCCAACGGCTGGCCCTGGGCGGTTTTGGCAATGGGACTTTTGCTGCTCACCATTTTGTTTGGTTCAGGCCCTGAAGGCAGCGGCGTGAAAGTAAACCTGTTTGGCTTTCAGCCCAGCGAGATTGTAAAGTTCCTGATCGTGGTTTTCCTGGCCGGCTATTTTGCCACGAATGAAAAATTTATTTCCGAATACGGCCGCTGGCAAAAGCGCTGGCAATTTTTCGGTTTTGCACTGATCGCTATCCTGGCATCATTGGGACTGTTCCTTATTCTCGGTGACCTGGGTCCGGCCATGGTGGCTTGTTTTACATTCATCATCCTGTTTTCCTTTTCCCGGGGCGATTTTGCCTACGCGGTTGGAACCGCCATCGTTTATGTCGGCACCATCTGGCTGACCGGCAACAATGTTCTCCTCGCCACGGCCATCACCCTTGGCCTGCTCGTGCTTTTCACCCTGTTTGTCAAAAAACAACTGGCCGAATCGGCAATCATGGTTATGGTCGTGATGGCCGGCTTCCTGTTACTGGATAAAATTCCCTACATCGAAAAAGCGTTTCCCGGTCCTGTGCAGCGGCTGGTAGACCGTAAAGCGATCTGGCAGGATCCCTGGAACAACGAAGTATTTGGCGGCGACCAGATTGCCAACGGCCTTTGGGCCATGAGCAGTGGCGGTGTGCAGGGGCAGGGGATCGGCGAAGGCTTTGCCAAAACCATCCCGGAAGCACACACCGATATGATCCTGCCGTCGATGGGTGAAGAATTTGGCTGGGCGGGAATCATCTGTGTGTTCATTGCCTTCCTGCTTTACCTGCACCGGTCTATTTTGATTGGGCGACAAACGGGAACGCCCTTTCTTTTCTACCTCTGTGCCGGCATCGGCATCTGCACCTTTGTCCAATTTTTACTGATCGCAGGAGGATCGGTTGGCGCCCTGCCGCTATCGGGAGTCTCGCTGCCGTTTATGAGTTACGGCGGTTCTTCGCTCATTGCCAACATGGTCGCGGCGGGCTTTCTTTTATCGGCTTCCATCATCCAGGGTTCGCCGGCGCAAATGCGATTCATTGCCAGGCAACAGGACCACAACATCATGCCTGCCCTGCTTGCCGCCATTGCCGGTGTGAGCCTGCTTGGTGCCAGCGTGGGAAAATATTTGTTCAACCCCTCCAAATGGGTGGTACAGCCTGCATTGGTTGCTGATCGCAGTGGCGCACGGATGTTCAGTTACAATCCCCGCATCGCAATTTTGATGAACCGGATTGGTGCCGGCAACCTGCTCGACCGGAACGGCCGCGTTCTGGCAACCGGCAACCCGCAACAATATTTGCAGCAGCAGGACTCGCTGATCTCCGCCGGCCTGAACCCGACGGCGCTCCAGTCGCTGGCGCACAAGCGCCTCGACCGCTACTATCCGTTTTACGAGTCGATGTTTTTCTGGGTTGGTGATATGAATACCGGCGCTTTTATGGGAAGTCCCAATGGCTATTTTGCCGAATACGAGCACATGGCCGAACTGAGAGGCTTCCCGGCACCGGAAACCAAGTTTGCCGTCAGGGCAAGCCGCTTCCGCGAAAACCGCTTTTTGCCCCGAACGGAAGTGGAAATGCAGGTGGCCAAGCGTGACTTCAGTGCCCTGGCACCCCTGCTGCTTGCCGGCATCAACAGCGCCGAAGTGGAAAAGTTCAAGGAACGAAACCGCGATGTGCAATTGACCATGGACGCAGGCTTGCAAACCCAGTTGCAACAGTCGCTGCAAACACTCGATACGCTGAAGAACAGCCGGATTTCGGTCGTGGTGATGGAAGACAATACGGGTGATGTGCTGGCATCGGCCATGTACCCGGCACCACCGGTGAACGACCCGGAGCGGATGAGCCTGACCAATGCGGAACTGAACCGTTTGCCCTACCTGCTCAGCACAAGGGACATCGGGTTTACCTATGCGTCGCAACCCGGTTCTACGGCCAAACTGATCACGGCTTCCGCGGCATTTAACAAACTGGGACTGGCCGCAGCAACCAAGACGATTTTGGTTCGGCCGGGAGACCTGATCCGCACCCGCAGCGAAGAGCCGGACGAAACCGGTAATATCAACATCGAACGCGGCATTGTTAAATCAAACAACCCCTTCTTCATTCGCCTGGCGAACGAATTCCGGCTCGAAGAGGAAATGGGTGATATCTACCTGAAGGCCGGTCTTTTCCTTCGGGGTGTGGGCGGCTACTATTACGACGGCAACATGAACAACCCCGAACAGTGGGAGCGGTGGAAGTCCATCTGGCGCAAGACAGAATTTACCAGCATCCGCTCTTACAATCCCAATGACATTCACCGCACCCGTGGCCGCGGAATCTCGGGCATGGCCTGGGGGCAGGGCGAACTGATTGCCACACCGGCTGCCATGGCACGTGTGGCATCGGCGATTGCCAACGGCGGCACCATGATGCACAACCGGTACGTGATGAAAATAAGCGACTCGACGCTGGCACCGGAACAGGGCGTTCCGCTGCTGAAAGAGCCGCAGGCAGCCGCGCTGATGACGAAATACATGAAAGAGCAAAGTGCCAACAAGAAAGATAAGCTGGGCGGGTTTACGGTTGCGGGGAAAACCGGTACGCCGGAACGTATCCTCAAAGGCGAACGCATCAACGACGGATGGTATGTATTTTTTGCCCCAAAAAACAAGGGAACCGGGCACGTGGTTGTTTGTGTCCGCATCGAAAAAACCAAAGGGTCCAGCGTGGCGGTCCGTCTCGCCGGTACACATGTTATCCCGGTTTTGCAGAAGTACGGTTACATCCGGAGTTTTGAAACGGCACAGCCCTCCAAAGCAGGACCGGCTGCCGTACAAGGCCAGGCTCAGCCAGTAACGTTGCCTGCCCAATAGCGTTCTGGACGTTGAAAGGTGCGACGCAACGGAAGCTAAACCGATAGTTTGTCGCCGGGACAAAAAAACAAAAAGCCTCAGTTGGCAGACAAACATGGGCCGTGAAGGGGCTTGTCAAAGCGAGGGTTGTGGAAGTGCTGCGTGACTCTTAGAGGATTGAGGGCCGGGTTTCAAAATCTGGACTGTTTCTTGAATAAGAATAAAACAAAATCACCACCATCAGTATGTTCGATTTGTTTAAACAAAAAGGCGAAGCATCGGCCCCGGATGTCAAAACGATCCGGCATGGCTTGTTGCAATTCATTAAAGACCAGTTGCAAAAATGGGAGGGAGGCGAAGGCGTGAACATCAAAGGTCTGCAACTGTTTCTATCGCCAACCGATGAGGAAAAACACCTGTACGAAGCGTCCGTGTACCTGGACCAGCCGGACAAGTTCAGGGAGGAAGAGGTGCAGCGCATTGCCGATGATTATGCGCTTCAATTACCGCACAACGCGGCACTGGAACTTTTGTTCGTGCCTGCATTGCCGGCGGAGGCGATCAAGGCAAAGGACTTGCCGGTAGCCCTGCATGTTTCTACCCGAAAGCAACCGACACTGACGACGCCCACCACGGCTTACCTGCGGGTGGCAAGCGGGGAAGCCGAAAAAGAGCTGTACATCCTGACGAGCAAAGGCGGCAAAGTCTGTATCGGCCGGGAAAAACGTGTGCAGACGGCGGAAGGGTTTCTGCGTGAAAATGACATTGCTTTTTCTTCGGCAAGCCAGAACAGCAGCAACAAATACATCAGCCGCCAGCATGCGCACATTGAGTGGAATAAGGAGGTTGGTGGCTTTTTCCTGTATGCCGATGAAGGGGGCATACCGCCGCGCAACAAGATCAAAGTGCAGACAGGCAGCGGCGACGTGCTTCGCCTGCAGTCGACTCATATTGGCCATCATTTGCAGGAAGGCGACCAGATTGTTTTGGGCGAATCGGCCTTGCTGCAGTTCAGTTACGTGGAACGAGATTGAGATAGTAGATATTGAGATAGTAGATATTAGGATATTCGATATTGGGATTGTGCTAGACGGGATAATATTCTTTTGATACCGTTTACGCGGTGCCACTTAGGCAATAAGCGACTTTCAAATATCGAATTTCGAATATCCAATATCATTGTTATTCTAACCTATAAAAACGAAGCGACGTGTCAAAAGTGTTTACGATCACCGAGGGTTTAGAGAACATGGGCGCCATCCGTACCGGCGGACAGGGTTCTGTTTACAAAGGACGGCGAGTGGGAGAGATCATCACCGCCATCAAACTCCTGCCAACACCCGTTTTTTCGCAAAGCGAAGACGACAAGCATTACCGCGATTTTGTCAACGAAGTCAAAAAGCTGCAGCGGGTGGCCGAAGAGCCCAATCCAAACGTGGTAAAGCTGCTAAGCTATGGCATCAGCGAAACCGGAGGGTTTCCCTTTATCGAAATGGAATACATCGACGGCCCGGATCTTTGCGACCTGCTCAAGCCGCCGCATGATCCTGTTTTCACCATCACAGCTTTCCAATGCGCTGGCGCACTGCCACAGGCTCGATGTCAAACACGGCGACATCAAAAGCAACAACGTCAAGTTCAACAAGCACACCGGCAACTACATGCTGCTCGATTTCGGCCTGGCCATGCTTTCCGACGAGGAGCGGCGTACCTCCCTTCGACATGCGGGAGCCATCGAATTCATGGCACCGGAACAGAACGAAGGCAAAATGTTTTTCGGGACCGATGTATACAGCTTTGGCATCGTGTTGTTTGAAATGCTGGCCGGCCGGGTGCCCTTCCCGCTTGACGGCAACAGTGAAACGGCACGGAATAAAGTGATGGTAGCCCACATGGAAGCGACGCCACCCGACCTGCTTTCCCTTCGGGCTTCGATGCTGCCGCCTGGTTGGCCGGAAGAAAAAAAGGCGCTGGAAATGCAGGTGCCCGAATGGCTCCTTAACCTGATTGGAAAATGCCTGCAGAAAAGGCCCGAAGACCGCTTTGCCAACGGCGAGGACCTGCACGAGTTTATCACACATCACCGGCTCTTTACTGCCGAAGTGGCGGGCCTTGTGCGAACGGAGGATTCCCGGTGGCAGTCGGCAATGGCCGAAAAGAATTACGAAGTGCAGGACCTGAAAGCCATCGTGGCGCGGCAGGACCGGGAGCTGGAAGAATTGCGCCGGCAACCGGTGCTGGACACAGACGGTGGCACCGAACGAAAAACGGTTTCCAGGTCGGCCTTCGCTACGGTACTGACCTTGTTGTTCCTTGCCACGGGGCTGGCGGTTTACGGTTGGGTTTTTCATCGTTCGGCTGTGGCAGGTACAAACACAA
This sequence comes from Flavisolibacter nicotianae, assembly GCF_003628535.1. Taxonomy (GTDB): domain Bacteria; phylum Bacteroidota; class Bacteroidia; order Chitinophagales; family Chitinophagaceae; genus Flavisolibacter; species Flavisolibacter nicotianae. Next base: position 85,075 of record NZ_RBCI01000014.1, on the reverse strand, counting down.
CGGCTACAGAATCCTACCCGGCCGGAGATACGGCTTCCGCAACCCGTGAGCAAATCACCTCGGTGGTTTCGGAAAACAAGAGTGCTGCCAAGCGGCAGCTAAAAGAGCAAAAGAAAAAACAGGCAGCCGACTCGGTTGCAAAAGATGGCACAGAGAAGCAGAGCACCGACGAAGGTCTGCCAGAAGATGCGGCGACAGACGAGAAAAAAACACCGGAAGAAACAACGCCGGTAAATCCCGAAAAAGCAGTAGAAAAGTTCTTGAAAGAAAAACCCGCGAAAAAAGATACGACTGTCCACGACCAGGCAGCCGACAGGCGCTGACTTGTGTTGCGCATCCGCTGTTCGTGCTGTTGAATTGCCCCTGCAAAACGCTGCCGTTTGCACAGGTTCCTGTTGTGGCAAGTCGCAGATGCGGACAAAATATTTTATGTAGACCAAACATTTTTGCGGAGAAATACATTCTGCCGTTCCTGCCGGGAAAACGTCCGGTCGGCCTCTTTACATCTCCGTTTGGGTAAAACCTGCGGTCTCGCTGTTAATTCCTCTCGCTGAACAACGGCAGTATTCGGCAGAGCGTTAAATTTACGCAATGGCGAAAGTGTTCACTATTACGGAAGGACTGGAAAATATGGGTGCCCTGAAGACAGGGGGCCAGGGCTCGGTGTACAAAGCAAAGCGGATCGGAGAAATCATCACGGCAGTCAAACTGTTGCCGACGCCTATCTACAGCGAAAGCGAACAGGATAAAGCTTATGTATCATTTCAAAACGAGGTGCGGAAGCTGAAAAAGGTCAACGAAGAGCCCAACCCGAACGTCGTTAAGATTCTTAATCACGGTTTTACCGATTCGGGTTCCTTTCCCTTTATTGAAATGGAATTCATTGAGGGGCCCGACCTGGAAGATCTGCTCAAGCCGCCGCATGATCCTGTTTTCACCATCCAGCTTTCCAATGCGCTGGCGCACTGCCACAGGCTCGATGTCAAACACGGCGACATCAAAAGCAACAACGTCAAGTTCAACAAGCACACCGGCAACTACATGCTGCTCGATTTCGGCCTGGCCGCAATGAGTGATGAGCAGCGGCGTACTTCACTGCGTCATGCAGGCGCCATCGAATTCATGGCCCCGGAACAAAGCGAAGGGCAGCTTCTTTTTCAAACAGACGTGTACGGATTTGGTGTGATCCTTTTTGAACTGCTGGCAGGACAGGTGCCCTTTCCGCTGAAAGACAACAGCGAGTCGGCACGGAACATGGTGATGCTGGCGCACCTCGATCAAACACCGCCCGACCTGAAAGACCTGCGCCGCCAGCATCTGCCGGATAGCTGGAGCCCGGAGAAAAAAGAAAAAGAAATGCAGGTGCCAGAGTGGCTTCTCAGTCTAATCTATCGTTGCCTGCGCAAAAAACCACAGGAACGTTTTGCCAACGGCATCGAACTGCACAATCATATTTTGACAAGCAGCGTGGGAACTTACCGTGCCGAAGTGCTGACCGAGCACAACCCCTGGCAGTACCAGGCCGAAAAACTGCTGAAAGAAAAACAGCAACTACAGCAACAGCTCGCCGCAAAAGATGCCGAGTTGGTGCGGTTGCGTTCGCAGCCGCTGCCTCAGCCCGTAACGGCCGGCGCGGAACGCTACCCGGGCCAGGACGATTACGGGGGCAACACGCGACGCAATTCAGCCTGGATCCTAGCTTTCCTTTTTACCTTGCTGGTTGCCAGTGGTCTTGCCTATGCGCTGATCAGGTCGAACACAAAACCGAAAGAACCCGAAGAAAAGAAGGAGGTGGCAAGCAACCCGGTTACGCAGCCGAAACAAAATGTGGCGATTGGCGAATACAGGGTCAGCGCGGATAAAACCTATTTTCACAACGAGCCCGATGCCTCCACGAAGCGCAATGCATTTCTTTCTAAAGGCGACCCAATCACCGCCTATGAAGATCAAAACGGTTTTGTGTACACGGAGTTTACCAACAGCCGCGGGCAAACTTCAAAAGGCTGGCTGCGCAAAGACAACCTGCTGACGGCCGACGAATGGAATGCAAGACAACAACAGCAGCAAAACCGCGAACCCACACAGGACGAGATCAAAACCCAGCTTACCTTGGCAGCGGGCTATGTACGCACCAACCAGATGGAAGAAGCCCTGACGATCTATAATTTTTTGTCGACGTTCAACGTGCCGGAGGCACTTTACCAGGCAGGGAATTATGGCCTGCAGGGAAAAAATCCCTCGGTGAATTGCACACAGGCCTTGTCCCTGCTGATGAAGGCAAGCGATGCCGGCTACCTCCCGGCAAAACGGACGCTGGGTGTGCTTTACCTCTTTGCCGAAAACCCGGCCTGGCTGCAGATCAACAATTATAACCAGTGCAGCTACACCAAAGACGTGGACAAAGCAAGGCAGCTGCTATCACAGGCAGCCAATGGCGGCGATACCACGGCCCGCAAGCTGCTCGACGAATTGAACCTGAATACACAGCCGCGGTAAGGTTGTGGAATGGCATTTGAATACCTGTTGGCATGAACCCACGTTTCCTTTTGCTTTTTTCCCTGCTTATTTTGCTTGCCTGCAACAATGAAAAAAAAGAGGAGAAAAAGCCGGTAACCCTGCAACCGCAGTATTATTACTACCCAAGAGCCAATGTATATTTCGATTCGGCCAACAAAGACTACCTTTTTGTTACAACCGACGGGAAAACCTGGCAAACAGCCAAACAAATTCCCAATGTCGTCCAGGGCCTGATGGATAAAGGCATTTTCATTCCCAACCCGTCGCAGCCGGTGTGGAAGGACAATGAGCAGCATAAACTCATTTATTCCTCCGTGCTATATGCCGTGCCCGGCGACACTGTGGCCAAAAAAGAACCACCCAAGCCGGAGATCAAAGCCCCGGATACGTTGGTGGTAAAAGAAAAAAAGGATCGCAAAGGACTCCGGAAATTCGTGGACAAGATTTTCAGCATCTTCAAAAAAGACAAAAAGAAGGAAGATACGGCACAGTGAAAGACAGGCGTTCTTAAGAGATTGAGATAGTAGGATAATGGCTTATTTGGTTATGAAATTGGTGGGTTAATGAAGGTTAGGAAATGAGTAATTCATTATTCCACTATCTCAATATCAAATATCCCAATATCCTACTATCCTCTATTGTTTTGCCCTAAGATACTGGTCCGGCCAGGGAACATCAATTCCCAGTTCTTTTGCCGCATGCAGCGGGAAATAAGGGTCCCGCAATAACTGGCGTGCCAGCAGGACCAGGTCGGCCTCTTCGTTTTGTAAAATTTCCTCTGCCTGTTGGGCAGTCGTGATCAGGCCCACCGCACCGGTCAGGATGCCCGTTTCCTTTCGTATCCGGCTGGCAAACGGAACCTGGTAGAGCGGGCCGACAGGAATTTTTGCACCGCTGCCGTTGCCGCCACTCGAGCAGTCGACCAGGTGAATACCCGTCTCCTTCAGGATTGTTGCAAGGCGTACCGAATCGTCGATGTTCCAGCCATCGTCCACCCAGTCGGTTGCCGAGATGCGAACCAGCAAGGGGAACTGGGGCGGGAGAACGGATTGAACGGCCTCGATTGCCTCGAGCAGCAAACGGATGCGGTTCTCAAACCTGCCACCGTATTCATCCTCCCGGTGGTTGCTCAGGGGCGAATAAAATTCGTGGAAGAGATAGCCATGAGCCGCATGAATTTCGATGACCTCGAACCCGGCGTCGATGGCTCTTTGCGTAGCCTTGCGAAAATCGCTGGTGACTTTTTCGATGCCGGCTTTGTCAAGAGCAACAGGCACCGGCGAGCCTTCTTTGAAGGGAATGGCACTGGCAGAAAGTGTTTGCCAGGCACCTTCTGCAGCTGTTAGCGGTTGGCCGCCTTTAAAAGGCGAATGTTGACTTGCCTTGCGGCCGGCATGGGCCAGTTGGATACCCGGAACAGCCCCTGTGCCCTGATAAATTTTGTTATGCCTTGCAGGAATTCCACGTGTTCGTCCTTCCAGATCCCCAGGTCATCCGGTGAAATTCGACCTTCCGGTGAAACCGCTGTAGCTTCGGTAAAGACGAGCCCTGCACCACCGACGGCGCGGCTGCCGAGGTGAACAAGGTGCCAGTTGTTGGCAAAGCCATCCACGCTGCTGTATTGGCACATGGGCGAAACGGCGATCCTGTTCCTGAGTAAAATGCGTCCGAGTTGTAACGATTCAAAGAGTTTTGCCATAGACTGAAGGTGTAGCAAAATTCCGTCCACCTGTGTAGGCTGGATTTGCCGGAACGGCTAGTAAACAAATTTGTCGCCGCGGGCCTGCCATTCGCGAAACACGCGGAGGGCTTCGTCGCGGCCAATCGACTCGATGGGGATTTTTCGTTCCGAAAGCGGGGTGCAAACTTCCTGGTAGATCAGTGAATCATCGAAACCAATGTCGGCAGCATCCTTTCGGTTATTGGCAAAGTAGATGATTTTGGGGCGAGCCCAGTACAGGGCGCCAAGGCACATGGGGCAGGGTTCGCAGGATGTATAGACCTCGCAGTCGTCGAGCTGGAAGCTGCCCAGTTTTCGACAGGCATCGCGGATGGCAACGACTTCTGCATGAGCGGTAGGGTCGTTGGTCAGGAGCACTTTGTTGTTTCCTCTCCCGATGATCTCGTCATTCTTGACAATCACACAGCCAAACGGTCCGCCTTCGTTGGCGTCGCTGCCGGCTTTCGAAAGCTGTATGGCTTCCCGCATAAATTTTTCCTCTCTGGTCATCCGGTTCGATTAGGGCCGAAATGTACAAAAACAAATCTGGCCATCCGATTTGATCGCCCTGCAAACGCAGCACAGGCGGCGGTTTGGCAGGGAAGACCGGGAACTAAAAATCGTGTTTTGCCGCTTTCTCTTTTTTGCCGGCAAAGGCCACCGGCCTAAATTTGGACATCTTGAACCAGCAACTTTCTACCCAGCAAAAAGCGGCCTTGCAGCAACTAGGCGGGCAACTCGAAGGCGAATTTTTTTTCGACGACACCATGCGGGTTTTGTATGCCACCGATGCGTCGGCCTACCGCGAACTGCCCATGGCCGTAGCCATTCCCCGAACGATCGATGACCTTAAAAAACTCATCCGGTTTGCGCAGGCCGAAAAAACCTCGCTGATTCCCCGTACGGCCGGTACCTCGCTGGCCGGACAGGTGGTGGGCAATGGCATCGTGGTGGACGTATCCAAATATTTCAATCGCATCCTCGAACTGAACAAAGAGGAAGGATGGGTGCGGGTGCAGCCAGGGGTTGTTCGCGATGAACTCAACCTGTTTTTGAAACCACACGGTCTCCTTTTTGGACCCGAAACCTCCACGGCCAACCGTGCGATGATCGGCGGCATGGTGGGAAACAATTCCTGCGGCTCCAACTCGGTTGTGTACCGGAGCACCCGGGAGCATTTGCTGGAAGTGAAAGCCTTGCTGAGCGACGGGACCGAAGCGGAATTCAAAGCCATCGGGCTTGATGAATTTCACCAAAAATGCGAAGGCGATTCGCTGGAAGCAACGATTTACAAAACCGTGCGCAGCCTCCTGGGCGATTACGGCAATGCGGAGGAAATCCGCAAAGAGTTTCCCAAGAAAACAGTGGAGCGGCGCAACACCGGTTATGCAGTGGACATGTTGCTGGAAATGGCACCGTTTACGGCCGGCGGACCGGATTTTAATTTCTGCAGCCTGCTGGCGGGATCGGAAGGGACCCTGGCCCTGCTCACCGAGATCAAGCTCAATGTCGTTCCGCTGCCGCCCAAAGAAGTGGGGCTGCTGTGTGTGCATTTTCACAACATCGACGAATCACTTCATGCCAATCTCATTGCCTTAAAATATCGTCCGAGTGCCAGTGAATTGATCGACCATTTTATTCTCGAATGCACTAAAGACAATATCGAGCAACGCAAGAACCGCTTTTTTGTACAGGGCGACCCCGGTGCCATTCTCGTGATCGAATTTACCCGGCCAACCCGGGAGGAGATCGTGGCGATAGCAAAAAACGTGGAAGAGGAGATGCGGGCAGCAGGATTGGGTTTTCATTTCCCCCTGCTGTTTGGCGACGACACGAAAAAGATCTGGACGCTGCGCAAGGCTGGCCTTGGCTTGCTGAGCAACCTGCCCGGTGATGAAAAAGCAGTGCCGGTGATTGAAGACACGGCAGTGGATGTGAATGACCTGCCGGCTTATATCCGTGAGTTCAATGAAATTTTGACGAAGCACAATCTTTACTCTGTGCACTATGCGCATGCAGGCTCCGGAGAGCTGCACCTGCGTCCGATTATCAACCTCAAAACCGAAGAAGGGAACCGGTTGTTTCGCACCATTGCAGAAGAAATTGCCACCCTTGTCAAAAAATACAATGGCTCCCTGAGCGGTGAACACGGCGATGGCCGCCTGCGTGGTGAGTTCATTCGCCAGATGGTGGGAGAGAAAAACTACAACCTGCTGAAAACGCTCAAGTACACCTGGGATCCGGGCAATATCTTCAACCCGCACAAGATTGTTGACACGCCGTCGATGAACACCATGCTGCGCTATGAGCCGGGGCAGCAAACGCCGGCGTTCAAGACCGTTTTTCGTTTTCACAACCAGGACATCCTGCAACACGCGGAGCAGTGCAACGGCTCCGGCGACTGCCGCAAGTCGCAATTATCGGGTGGCACCATGTGTCCATCGTTCATGGCTACCCGAAATGAAAAAGACACGACAAGGGCAAGGGCCAACATGTTGCGGGAAATGCTGACCCGCTCCACCAAGATCAACCGCTTCGACCACAAAGAGATCCTGGATGTGATGGACCTTTGCCTCAGTTGCAAAGGCTGCAAATCGGAATGTCCTTCGAACGTGGACATGGCCAAGCTGAAAGCCGAATTCCTGCAGCAGTATTACGATGCCAACGGTGTGCCGTTCCGTTCGAAGCTGATCGCCAATTTCAGCAAGTCGGCGAAGCTGGGTGCGATTGCTCCATCCCTTTACAATTTTGCAATGACGGCACCGGGGGTCAGCAGCCTGGTAAAGAAAACATCCGGGTTTGCGGTGAAGCGTTCCATGCCGACGATGTACAAAACAACCTTGTACAAATGGTGGAAGAAACACCAAAGGTCAAACGTGAAACCTGAAACGTCAAACCGGAAAGTCTATCTTTTTTGTGATGAATTCACGAATTACAACGACACCGAAATCGGCATAAAGGCCATCCTGCTGCTCGAACGCTTGGGGTATGAAGTCGTGATTCCGAAACACGAAGAAAGCGGCCGTGCATGGCTTTCGAAGGGATTGGTAAGAGAAGCCAAAAAGATCGCCAACCGGAACGTTGCTTTATTGCGCAACATCATTTCTGAAGCAACGCCGCTGATCGGGATTGAACCTTCCGCGATCCTGACCTTCCGCGATGAATATGTGGACCTGGCCGATGATGAGAACCTGGAAGCCGCCAAAAGCCTGGCAAAAAATGCCTGGCTAATCGATGAATTCCTGGCCCAGGAAATGACGAACGGCAACATTCCCAAAGAACTTTTTACCACCGAAAAAAGAACGATCAAACTGCATGGACACTGCCAGCAAAAAGCGCTGAGTTCTGTGACGCCTTCCGTGAAAATTTTGTCTTTCCCCAATAACTATACGGTGGAAGTCATCCCTTCGGGTTGCTGCGGCATGGCCGGTTCATTCGGTTATGAAGCGGAGCACTACGACATCTCGATGAAGATTGGCGAACTGGTGTTACTGCCGGCTGTGCGCAACAGTGCGAAAGACGTGATCATCGCGGCTCCCGGAACCAGTTGCCGTCACCAGATCAAGGATGGCACCGGCCGCAAAGCCCTGCACACTGTCGAAGTATTGTACGATGCCTTGAAAGAAAAGGTAAAAGGATGAGTCAAAGGGAAAAGGCAGCCAAAGGCTGCCTTTTCCCTTTGACTCATTTTTAGTGAAGCTTCAATGCCACCCGCTGTCCCGTTTTCACCGCCTGGTAGATCGCGTCGATGATCGTTAAATCTTTTACCGCCTCTTCGCCGTCGACGGGAACGAGCGGCTTTTTTCCATCCAGAAGAATAGCGGCCATTTCATCCATCTGGATCGTTTGGTGCGTGATGTGCGGTTGCGTAAGAAGACCCTTGTGTGTGCGTCCTTCAATGGGTCCGTAACCAGTGGCCGGCTGCAGTTCGGCAAAGCCTTTGTCGCCGTTGAGAAAAAATTTATCCAGGTTGTTCATGCTGTAGGTCGACAGGCAGGAGGCCACGGCGCCACCGGGAAAACCGAGTTGAAACTGGATCGTTTCATCAACGCCTTCTTTAAATTTTTGCGGGTCGGTTTTGGTTTCCTGTGCCGTAACCCACACTGGTTCTTCACCGATCATGTAGCGGGCACCGTTGATGGAGTAAATGCCAATGTCCATCATGGCGCCACCGCCGGCGAGGGTCTTGTTTAGCCGCCACTGGCTTGGATCGCCAATGCGAAAGCCCGACAAGCCCTGGAAGAAAAGGATCTTCCCGAATTCGCCATTTTGCCGCATCCGGATTACTTCGACGGTTTTGGGTTCGAAATGCATGCGGTAGCCAACCAGCAGTTGCACGCCGGCTTTTTTGCAAGCATCCACCATTTCACGGCCTTCCCGGGCATTGATGGCCATTGGTTTTTCGCAGATCACCTGCTTGCCGGCCCTGGCAGCGCGGATCACGTGATCGTGGTGAAGCCCATTGGGTGTGGTAACATACACGGCATCAATTTCCGGGTTGTCTTTGATGCGATCGAAACTCGTGTAATCATAACAGTTTTTTTCGGGGATGGAAAAACGGCGCTGCCAGTCGGTGATTTTCGACGGCGTTCCGCTCACCACACCAACAAGTTTGGCCCGCTTGCAGTCCCGCATCGCGTCTGCCACCCTGTTGGCATAGCTGCCCAGGCCCATGAGCGCCACCCGCAGCACGGCACCATCAGCGGCTGGTGCGAAACTGTTTTGCTCAAAGGGAAACCCGGCACTGTTCAGCAGGGGAAGGCCAAGGGCCGTAACCGATAGATTTTGCAGGAAATGACGACGTGATTGCATGGTTGTATTTTTTAAACGGGCAGCGGAATGAACGAATCTTCAAAGAGTATTTGCCAACGGCCTTCTGCAATTTCAGCCTTTTTTCAACACCATTCACAGCCGGCAAAGACGTTCAATGATTTCGCTGTGCACCGGGTACTGCTCCCGAAGGGTATCCTTGTGGGCCAGTTCAAAATCCCTGAAATCAAAGCCCGGTGAAACCGTGCAGCCAGCCAGCGTGAAGTCGGTTCCCGGCGCTGGCTCCGCGGCGAACCAAACACCGGCCGGCATCACAACCTGGAATTGCGCACCGCTTCCGGGTGCGTCGCCTAAGGTGTGGCGTTCGTAGTGACCCTGTTGATCGATGAGGTGAAGGGAAAGATGTCCTCCGGTATAAAAATGCCAGATCTCGTCGCTCTGAATCCGGTGAAAGGCCGAAAAGTCTCCCCTCTGCAAAAGATAATAAATGGAGGTGGCATAATTCCGGTCGCCGCCAAAACCCTGGGGCAGGCAGGCGGCTTCGATGCGGCCTTCGGAGCGATAAACCTCTTATAAAATCCGCCTTCGGGATGTGGTTGCAAGTGGAGTTGGTCGATGAGTTGCTTGGATGTCATGTGTCGTTGTTTTTTCCCGGCGTAGGTGGCCGTTTGTGTGTTAAACTTCTTCCAGGGTTCGCGCCGGGTCGCTGGCCGCTTCTTGCAATAAAGGATGATAATACAGCAGGTAAATCAACCCGGCACCGGCAACCAGCGCACAGCCGTAAAAGATAGGAGGGATCATGTACAGGTGATCGCGAAAAAGCCAGCCGGCAACCATGGCGCCGATTCCAATACCCGCTTCCAGCGAAATGTACATCGTCGCCATGCCGCGGCCACGGTGTTGTTCGTGGCTAAGGTCGGCCGTCCAGGCAGACGTGGCCGGGGAGAAAAGACCCGTACTCAGCCCATAAACAAAACCGCCCGCCAGCAGCGAGGTGACCGAGGAAGCAAGGCCCAGGAGCACAACAGAAACAATCATGATGACCAGCGCAATTTTCAATACGAACACCCGGCCTTTCCGGTCGGACAATTTACCGGCAAGCAGGCGAACAAGGAGGGAAGAAACGGTGAAGACCACGTAAAACGTGCCCTTGTTTTTTACACCCAGGTGTTCACTCCAGTCGGGAATCAGCGTCAGGATGGCCCCATAACTGATGTAACCTAAAAATGTGATTACGGCTGCAGGCCATACCAGCGGCTCAAACACATCTTTCCAGCGGATGCGCAAAAGCTTGGGATGAAAGCGTTGCTTGTCGGGGTGCGTTTCCTTCAGGTTCATCAGGATAATAATAGAGCCAAAAGCAAAAAAGGAGGAGCAGTAAAAAAGAACAGAGATGGGAAAATAAGCGGTGATCAATCCACCCAGGGCCGGCCCGATGGCAAGGCCCGTGCTGAAGCAAAGCCCGTGAATCCCCATGGCCTCGCCCCAACGATAAAACGGTACGACATCGGCAATGTAGGCGGCTGTGGCGGTGGGTTTAAAGCCGGTGGAAAACCCATGCAACAGCCGCAACAGCAAAAAGCCGGCAACTGTTGTTAGCATCGGGTAAAGCAGGCTGCAAACCACGCACACCAACGATCCGATCGCCATCACCGGAACCCGCCCGATGGTGTCGGTGAGCCGCCCGCTGAAAGGCCGCGACAGGCCGGCCGTGATGGTAAACAAACCAATGATATAGCCCTTGTAGGCACTGCCGCCCAGGCTGCTCAGGTAAGCCGGCAGTTCGGGGATCAGCATGTTGAAGCTCGAAGAAAACAGGAAGGAACTGGAGCAGAGCAGCCAGAACTTTAATGTATAGATCCGTTGATTTTGCATGGGAAGGGTGCAAAGGTAAAGGGAAGGCGGGACGGGCCCGTTGCCGGTCAAAGTTTTTCATAAACAGTGGAAGAGAACCCGGCTTTGCCGTGGTTATCAAGCATTTAACAACATACTGCGAAGGAAAAACAGCCCTGCCGCCGGGCAAAAAATGTTTGCCGGGCGGGAGATTCGTTTTATTTTCAACCCGTATTGCCCCTTATCCTGTCGGTAAAAATCGTTTGGTTGACAAGCTGGCGCGGGATGCTGCCGGCTGTGCGTTCGCCATCCTTCACCCGTGAAACAGCCCCCAGATGTTAAACGATGAACACCATGAAGTTGTTGACCTTACAGATTTTGCTGTTTCTTTTCCCTTTCACCCTTTTGTCACAGGAGGTGAAAACGAACGAATACGACCGGTTTTTAAAAAAGCAGCGCATTGAAATGCAGCCTTTGCCTGTTGCGGGGCTGCCGCCCAAAACCAAACTTTCAATTTCACTTTCCGCCCTGGGATCCTCATTGTATATGAACCTCAACGGGTCCGGCTGGGGCGCTTCCACGATCGATGCCGGGAACGAATTGATCCTTCTTTTTTCCAACGACAGCACGGTAACGCTTCACGCGACAGGGCTGCAAAGTTTTGAGCCGGGACTTGTCCAAAATACCTATGACCACCGGTATGCGCTAAACGCGGCTGCGCTTTCTGCCCTGAGCCGGCTGGAACTGGCCGGGATCCGCAAATACAGTTTTAACTCGTTTTCCGACCTCGCCATTCCAAAAGAAAACAGCGAAAAGGTGAAAAAGGCCAGCGAGATGTTAATGACCGAATGGCAAAAAAACAACCTGGCCCAAACGGTACTGCCCATCAACCTCGGTGACATTCGTGGTCATATTGGCGACAGTGTCACGTTTTGCAGCCACGTTTATCAAACTCGCTATTTCCGCGGCTCGGAGAACGGGCCAACGTTATTGAACCTGCAGGCGCATTTCTCCGATCCGGCCGTTAATGTCCTGATCCTGGAGCCAGACCGTCCGCGGTTCAACAATGTGCCGGAGAAACGCTATGTCGACAAGGATGTTTGCATCAGTGGATTGGTGGAAATGAAAGACAACACTCCGACACTTATTATTCACAGCAAGGAGCAAATCCGGCTGACCAGTCCCGTTAGTGTTTCGGAGGTGGGTTATTTTGAAGGCGATTCTGTAACCGTATCTGGTAAAATTTTTGCGTTAGCGTTTGTGGGAGATTCGGCAGCCAAAGAAACCTATCTTTCCATGGGTACACCGGATAGCGGCGCAACACTTTCGTTGGTGATCGCAAATGAAGACCTTCCCGGTTTTGGCACACCGGAAGTGGATTACGTGAACAAGAAAGTGAAGGTCGTAGGGAAAGTCGAACGGCGCGAGGGCAAACGGGTGATAGTACTCCGCAACAAGAAGCAGGTTGAGGTGTTGGAGCAGCAGGACAATGAACCGGCTTTTGCCGGGGTTAAGGGAGCGCAGGTGGCAGCAAGATTGCCGAAGCAGAAAACCGGGAAGGTGCCCCTCATTCAAACCGATGCGGAATTCCCGGGCGGCGAGGCAGGCTTGGCCAGCTTTCTACGAAAAAATATTCTCAACCCGTCGGAGTTAAAACCGGCGGAGCAAAAAAAGGTGTTGGTGTCGTTCCTGGTTGATGCGGACGGAAGCTGTCGCGATATCCGTGTGGTGGAATCGGCGGGCTATGTGTTCGACCAGGAAGTGAAACGGGTTTTGCGGAAGATGCCCAAATGGAAACCGGCCGCCCTTCGGGGAACGGCTACGGAAACCCTCCTGATGCTGCCCGTGACATTCAGGGGCGCTGAAGGTGAAGCGGGAAACAGGTAAATGACCCCGGTTCTGCAATTTTTAATTTCTTTACAGGCGAATTATGGAACAGGACACTTTCCGGATGACAGGTAAAACGATGCTGACAGATAAACTGGGCCAGCAGAAAGGAGCGATGGCCACGAGTTTCATCCTTGTTTTGCTCACGTTTATTGTGTGCATGGTCATCGCTTTTTTCTCAAATGAAAGCGTATTTCTCTTGTTGGAGGCCCTGCTTTTCCTGGTTGCCGGCACCGCCCATGTTTTTCTGCTGAACAAAGAACTTCCCGGCTTTTCGGCAACACAACGATGGCTTTTCACATTTTCGCTGGCCGGTACCCTTGTACTGTTGTTTGCGCTTTTTTATTTTTCGCAAAGCCGTTTTACCTGGCTCTTCATGGTTTCGGGGCCGAGTGCTTTTTTACTGCCGTTTACCGTACTCGATGTGTACCGCCTCTACAACCAGGTATCGGCGGCAGGCATGAAGACCTGGTACCCTGTCAGTGAGTTGTCTGCCACCTACCCGGCCATTTATGTAAACGGTATTCCTGTGTGTTTTAAAATCATTCTGGGAGAAGGACGGGAAGACAGGCTGTCGGTTGATTTTTTGCCTTCCGTACGCCTGAAGCCGGGAGAGATACTGGTTGATATTGCGCAGAAACAAAAACGCCAAAGCGGATACGACATTCCTCTCCTGGATGAAAACGGTGAACCCTATCGCTGGGTCTTTTTAACCCCCGACCGGCTTTTGTGGAAACGGGCACTGGACCCAGGGCTGACGTTGTCGCAAAACAGGATCAAATACGGAAACGTGATTTATGCCGTGCGAGTAGAAGAAGAAAATGTCTTGCAGGAAACCGGTGAACCGGAATAAATGATTGAAACATGGAAACACCCAAATTAGCGAACAGGAATGCTGCCAAACGGAAATTCTATGGTGTCTACACCCTGAGCGTCCTGTTGTTTTTTATTGTCCTTTCTTCGTTCCTGAAACATGTCCCGGCTGAGAAAGGCGGCAGGGAATCAGCGACGACAATAAAAGCCGATACCCGGTTGTCAGTCGATCCGCTTCTGCACCGGGAAATGGACAGGGTTTTGAGTGCCTGTTCGGCTTACGCCATGAAATCAACTTCACGGGATGCTGCGCAGAACCTGCAGAAGGAGAGCGACCGTTTCTCCTCCCTGCTCGACAGCATTCGCATTGCCAATGCCTCGCTGGCAGCAACAGAAAAACAAGATCTCCAGGCTTTGCTCGATGCCTTCCGGCAGGAAGCGGGAAAACAGGTCAGCCTCGTAAAGACCGCAACATTGCTGAAGAGCGTACCTGCGGTTGGCGGCAGCAGTGCAGCAACGGAAGAAATGAATGAACTGAAAGGCATCCTGGTACAGAAAGAGCAAAGGATACAGGAATTAGAATCGCAAAGCGGTGCATCCTTGCAGGAAAAGGACCGGACCATTGCTTCGCTGCAAAGCAGGCTGAATGCCCTGCCGCCAGCCGGGCAGGAAAAGACGGACGGTGCGGAATGGAAAGTGAAATACGAAAAAATGAAAGCCGCTTACGACAAACTGAAAACCACCAGCGACCAAACGATCAATGAGTCCAGTGCGCTTAAAACGGCTTACAAAGAAGTAGTGGAAGATAACCGGCGTCTCCTGAACCAATTGCAGACATCGCGTTCCGGTAAAAATTAATTGGGCGGATTTCAGGGTCGATGGGAAACATTTACTTTCACGGGTTCCGCATACCCGCCAGCCAGCAGGAATCGTCCGGGAAAAAATAGAATGGTTTCTCTGCTGTCATCCACCATCTGTTATCGGTCATCTTCCATCGTATAAATCCTTTCAAGGCTCCCGAAAAATCGCCGTCCTATATCGGGTCGTTTAGAAATTAATAGCAATGCGGGTAAATAATTTCCTGCCGTTTCCGCCCATTTGCACCGCGTCAAATGGTCCGGCGGGTTCGTTGTTGTAGGCCCATCCTTTTGCACCGGCAGCCACACCCAGGTTCGGATGCACATTGAAGATGTTGTCCGCACCGAGGTGCCAGGTCAGCCCTTTGGTCAACGCATAGGTCAGGTAAACGTCCGTGGTCAGTTTACCGTTGTACATGTATTCGTCGCGTACGAGCCGGTTTGGGTCGGCATCTGTCGGCACTTTGGGATCGATACCCAGGCCATCCTGTCCATAGCCCAAAATCGTCACCTTCCCAAAATAGGTCAGCCGGCTACCCACACTCCATTTCTTCATTCCGTATTCGGCACTGAGCGCAAGTTTTTGTGGCGGGGCAGAAGCGAGGATAAAAGCCTGCTCCCGGTCGCTCAGAAACGTCTGGCGAAGGTCCTGCGTTGCTGAAAGCTTGCTGGGAACATTGATCTTGTCGATGCTCATGTCCTGCACATTGCCTGCAAAGAGCAGCCGCAAGCGGTTGCTTCCCCAGCGCTTGTTGTAATCGGCCACCACGTCTATGCCTTTGTTAGTGGTGTTGACGGCATTGGCAAAGAACTGCGCAAGTCCCACCCGCAGCCGGTTCATTTCGGCGGCCAGGGCTGGGTCGATATTGGGATTGGTGGCATCGAACTGGCCCGAAAGCACCACGCGGTCTTTGATCGCAACCCAGTAGCCATCTACTGTCAGGCTGAAAGCGGTGCCTGGCGTAAAGGCAAAGCCGACACTGGCATTTACCGAACGTTCCTGCTTCAATTCCGGAATGCCGGCTGCCTTTGTAATGGAACTGTAATTCGGTGCAATCTTTACCTCCGCAATCACTCCCCCTTGCACAGTAGTGAACGTGGAGCTGTAGTTGATCTGTTGCAGCGACGGTGCCCGGAAGCCCGTGCTCACAGAGCCACGCAGGTTGAAGTGCTTGGCGGCCTTGATGCGGGTGGCCAGTTTGTAATTATGGGTAAAGCCAAAATCACTGTAATTCTCCACCCGAACCGCGCCATTGAGCAGCCAGCGTTTGGTGACGTCGAGTTCCACGTCCACATAAGCTGCCACGTTGGAGCGGTTGGCTTTTACTTCGTCGGCGGGTTGAAAACCAGGAAAGCCCTGCGAGCCGGTGGCCTTGTCAGGATTGTAGTTTTTATACGAGTCGGCCTCGCCGGCGAAAATGGTGTACCGTTCATACCGGTACTCGGCGCCAAAGGCCAGGTTAAAGCCTTGTGCAATGGTATTGTATTCGCGGCTGAAATTCAGGTTGGCCGTGTTTTGCAAAAACTGGAATCCGCCGTCATCGAAATGAGTCTTGTTGGGACCCAGGGACGCATTGAACGTTTTGTCGCCAAAAAAATGAAACCGGTTGTAGCCGACGATATTGCTCAAATCCCAGTTCCAGCCGGTTCGTGGACTTTTCCCGCGAATACCCGCCGCCCACGAAATGTCGGCGATTTTGGTTTGGATGTGCGGGTTAAAATAGCTTTCCCCGTCGGACGTGGTTTTGATGATGCCTGCAACCGGGATCAGGTTGCCGCTGCCATCGGTAGGAAAGCGCTCCGGACGTGCCGAAAAGTTGCGGGTAAACGCAAAGGCATCGGAGCTTTTGTGGTTGTAATTGCCAAACGAATAAAATCGCACGGTCTGGCTGGTCGGCACTTCCAGTTGAAAGCCGGCTCCCGCCATGTCGAGTGAACCGTCTCCGTTGGCACGCCGGTAGGAATTGATCGGGAGAGCCTTTGCATTTTTTACCGGGTCGGTTGTATCCAGCACCTGCCGGTAAGTTTTACCCAACGTAAAATAATCGGCCGAAAGGTTGAGGTAACCGCCTTTTGTACCGAGTGGCAGGCCATAATCCAGCCCGGCACTCGCTGCTTTTCCATCCAGTTTGTCGCCGTATTCGTACTGACCCAGGCCGTTTTTATAAGCGGGGTTGAAGTCGTTGTCGAGGTAGGCCGACGTGCTCACGTTTCCGGTAAGACGCCTGACACTGTTTTTCAGAATGATGTTGATAACGCCTGCGATGGCATCCGACCCGTATTGTGCCGAAGCGCCGTCGCGAAGGATTTCAATGCGGTCGATGGAGGAAATGGGAATCGCATTCAGGTCGGTACCCGAATTGCCGCGGCCACGGGTGCCGAACACCGAAACAAAAGCCGTTTGGTGACGGCGTTTGCCATTGACCAGCACAAGGGTTTGATCGGGACCGAGGCCGCGTAGGGTGGCAAGGTCGATGTGGTCGGCACCATCCGACCCGCTTTGCTTGTTGTAGTTGAACGAAGGAGCTGTAAAGTTGAGGAGTGAGGTGACATCGGTGCGGGACGTTGGTTGCGGCACGCCAACCGGGATGACATCAACCGGAACAGCCGTCTCGGTTTTTACCCGCCCGGCCCTGCGTGAACCCACCAGCACCAGTTGCTGCAGATCAGCCGATGTTTCGTATAGCGTGACGACAACGGTTTTCGCGCCGTTTACCGGCAGTTCAGCGGCCACAAAGCCCGCGCTGCTCACCTGCAATACGTCGTTCAACGACACGGCAATCGTAAAGGCACCGCTATCATTTGCTGTCACGCCACGGTTGGTTCCTTTTACAACAACCGATGCACCGGCAACGGGCTGGCCGCTGCCTGTCACCACACGGCCGCTGACCGTGTTGGTCTGTGCCCCGGCTTTTATACAGAACAACACAAAAAGCACAAGGGCAAGCGCCATCAACTTTTGCATAAAAAAAGGTTTGGTTGGACTTAGATCTATATAAATTTAATACGAACCGCGGGCATTTCGCCTGATTTGACAAGGCAGGCGGGGAAGAAGGCAATGAGCGGCTAAAGGTTTTGTGAGGATTTTTTTACGGGCTTCTAAGAATATCCCTTAGTCATGCAGATTTGCAGGGTGCGATTGCGGCTTGCATTTCTTTGACAGCTTACTTTGCGTTCTACTGCGCTACCCTATGCAACTTGTGATGTATCTCGGCAATGATTTTATTGCCTCTGTCGGTGTGAATGTTCATCAGATCTCTCAGCCCGGTTATATGGGAAAGCTGAAACGTCGTCTCATGGCGGAAAACAGCCAGTACCTGCAGAACACAACTGCAGAACCTGAATTTTTGGTCGTCGACCTGAATGCCCAAAATCTTGCCGTGCAAGCGCAACCCATTGATTGATTTCCTGCACATTTTCAGTGCGCCCCCGGGTCGACCTGTATTCCGTATTTATCAAGTAATGCCAGTACGTCGGGAAGTGAAAATTTCGCACCCTTTACCCGGTTGATCTCGGGGTCGATTGCATAATTGGAAGCGGTGCGGAAGTCTGCTTTTTGAAGCAGCGTATTTTCGAAAACGGCATTTTTCAAATCACAGTGGTGAAACGAGGCGCCGGTTAAATCCGAATCGGTAAAATCCACTTCCTGCAATTGGGTGTTGGTAAACAAGGTTCCTTTCAGTTTTGTGCCGGCAAAGCAGGCGTGGTTGAGTTGGCAGTTTTCAAATTTTACCGCCAGGCCAAAACCGCTGCACTCGTCAAAGCGAAGCCCCAGTAGTTTACAGTTTTTGAAGTGGATGTCCTGCAAGGTTGTTTTGGCCAGTTTTGCCAAACTCAGGTTGCAGGCCATAAAAGAGCAGTCGATGAATTGCGTACTGGAAAGATCGGTATGGCTGAAGTCGCAGTTGATAAAGTTGCAGCCATCGTACTCCCCTTTACGGAAAAAGGTTTGGCTGAAATCCACGCCATCAAATGTTTTGTCGGTTTCAAAGACATCACTCATAAGCCGGGAAAGATACTGCTCATTTACGCCGCAGCAAAAAGGGTGACCTTGAAGGATTGACGTCATTGCTTCGCGGCATGCAAAAAGCGTATTTCGACCGAGGCGTGAAAGTCGTGAAGGACTACAGCAGAAAAAAAATTGTTTCAAAAAACCTCCCGGTTTTTGACGGGAGGTTTTATCGGAGCAGGTTGTTTTAGTGCAAAAGAACTTTGGTGGCTGATGCTCCGGTATTGCCGACAACTCTGATGAGGTAAAGTCCTTTGGCATTTTTAGAGAGGTCAATCACAATTGGAGAATCTTCAGTTGCAACCGCAGACTTACTGATAATCTCGACGCCCTTGCTGTCAACAACAAGTATGTGCACGGCACCACTGGTATTTTCCAGGCGCAGTTGGGTCATACCGGTTGTGGGATTGGGATAAGCCTGTACAAGAATTTTATGATCGCTCATAGCCGTTGAGCGCAGGCTGCTTTTTGCTGCGGACCCGGCACAGGGTCCGTACATGTTGGGCCTGACATTTCTTGTGACGATTGCTGATTCCCTGCCGTAGCCATCTTTGAGTCGAAGGTGGTAAGTGCCGGCAGCGAGGTTTTGGAAAGTGTAGCCGCCATCAGGACCGGTAACATAGTTGGCCCCGCCGTCAATGCTGTAGTGGAAAGGCACTGCGCCGCAGGTTGGGATAATCGAGATTTTGCCATCACCGCCGCTACAACTTGCATCCAGCACAATTGTCTGGTCGTTACGGAAGGTCGGGCCGCCAAAAATGCGTCGGACCTCTCTTGTTACAATCTCGCTCTCACAACCATCGGTATCTTTCATGCGAAGCTGGTATGTGCCCGGTGCAAGGTTCTGGAATGTATGGCCTTTTGCCCCTCCTTCGGCGTACGTTGCCCCGCCATCAATGGAATACTGGAAAGGAGGGTTGCCGGTGACGGGAATAAGAGAGATGTTGCCATCGTTACCGGTGCAGCTCGCATCCAATACAATGGTAGCATCGTTCAGGAAGGTCAGAGGTATACAGGCATTGAGCTGGTAGGAGGTCAGGATGCCGGTTCCAAACGCATAGAGTGTATGGCCGACGATAGCCATGTTCTGAATACTCTCTGTCCCGCCAAAATCGTCAACAAGGAGGCCGCCGTTTCCAAAGGACGGATCAAGGTTGCCGCTGGCATTGTAACGGGCCAGCGCAAAATCACCGTTTTGCGATCCTCCAACATAGATTTTATCATCATTCCCAACCAGTATGCGGCCAATCGCCATCGACGAGTCTACCATTCCATTGTTGCCAAAGCTCGCATCATGGCTTCCGTTTGCATTCAGGCGGATAAGCTTGTTATCGCTGGTTCCGAATATGATTTTTTCATCGCTTTGCACCGCCAGTAATTGCCAGTATTCCGGTCGTAAATTTTCAGCGGACAGATTTGCGGGCACCACAAAAGGGTGGGCAACCTTTCCCCCGTCTCCAAACGAAGGATCAAACGATCCATCGCTGTTTAAGCGTATGAACACCACGGAGTCAACAGGCGATCCTATTTTCTTTAGCTCCATGACCATTTTCCCATTCTCCTGAAAGGCAATGCCCACGGGGACGCTGTACTGGTAATAATTATCCCAATAAAACCTGGTGAAATAATCACTCATCCCGGTTTCGGTGAGTCGCCAAAATATGGCAAATTGGTCTTGGCGATAGGTAAAGATGATTTTTGAATCTTTTTGCACGGCGATCGGTCCGGGGTTATGTTCATAACCGGGTGCCAGGCCCGCATAAATTTTTCCGTGCTCGGAAAAGCTATAATCGATTGTGCCTTCTTTCGTAAAACGGGTCAGTCTTTCATCACGCAAGGTTTGTGGTGGTATCCATGGGCCATAGGCAAATTCTACCTGTTCATTGACAATTATCCGGCCGGTGCTGTCGACAGTCACCGTTAACAGCTGGTTACTGGTGTCATCTAATAGGTGGTAGGGATCATACCGGTCGTTGTTGCCAACGATGAACATTGAATCAATTTCCGCCACGCCGCCGCTCCCAAACGAAGCATCCGGTGTTCCATCGGTATTGTAACGGTAGATATTGTTGACCAAGGCAGTACTGTTGACGCCAACCAATTGACCTTCTTTTGTAAATGCCGTGCTAACAAAAGAGTGACCCAGCCGTACATAATTGCGCCCAGGTAGAGGTGCGACCGATTCCGTTAAGCTGGCTAAAGGGTCTTTTCCGTTGGCGCCACTAAAATCTTTTGACTTGGTAAGGACTTTGGTAGCCTGGTCAAACGAAAAGAGGGTGCCCAAATTATATACGCCGCCTTTTGTTGTGGTTCCATAAAGCTTTCCGTTCGACGCTTCCATCAGGCCGCCGTTCGGGGCGTAACCTTCCGGTCCTGCAAAAGAATACTCGCTTGAAAAGCTGTTGGTCGCCGGATCGAAAGAAAAAATGGTTCCACCCCTGTGCGCGCCGCCGCTTAAGGTTACCCCATAAAGTTTGCCATCTGTTGCCTGCAGCAAACCGGCACTAAGAGAGGAGCCGTCTGCCACCGTAAAATCATAGAGCCTGGAAAAGGAATTGTTGGCAGGGTCAATGGAAAAGATAACACCATTGTTGTTGGCACCTCCGGCGGGAGTCACGCCGTAGATTTTGCCATTGCCGGCCAGCAGCAAAGGACTTTGGGGATAGAGGCCATCCGCACCATCAAACGTGCGGATCCTGGTATAGACCTTTGTTGACGGATCAAAGCAAAACGCCACGCCAAAATCCGGCGATCCGTCGTGCAGGGTTGTTCCATAAAGTTTTCCATTGGAGGCCAGCACAAGGCCTCCAACAGGGTAGGCACCTTCCGGTCCGGTAAAATCATACAAATTGGCAAAAGTCTTTGTTGCGGGATCATAGGAATAGATCGTACCGTTATAGTCATTGTTTCCAACGCCTGTTGTACCGTAGACCTTGCCGGATGCATCCTGTGCCAGGCTGCCACTGGGAAGGCGGCCATCGGTACCTGTAAATTCTTTCAGCTTGCAATAGGTGCCCGTAGACGGGTCATAGGAAAAAAGAACGCCCTGGTCAAAGCTGCCGCCTTGTAAGGTTGTTCCATACAACTTGTCACCGGCGGCCTTGAGCAGACTGCCTACAGGCGAATAGCCGGCGGCCCTTGTAAAGGAATACAAGGGGAAAATTTGATTGGTGACTACATTGAATACAAATAACAATCCTGAGTCCTTGAGGCCACCCTTCGGGGTGGTACCATACAGGTAAGGTTGGGCCACTAAAGTGAAATGACCGAAAAGAGAAAAGAATAGTGCGAATAGAGATTGTTTCATGTTGTAAAATTTCGAGGTTGAAAAAGAATCGTCTTTCTCGAAGTGTGTACAAAACTTTCAGGGTAAAGGGGGTACGGGTTACCGCGGAAAAAGCTTCCGGCAATAGAAGCCGGAAGCTTTGTGTTTTGCGATGCGTTACTGGATGATGATCCGGGTGCTCAATGCCTCACCCTTGCTTCCGACGAATCTTACCAGGTAAACTCCTTTGGCTTTGCCGCGAAGGTCTAGGCCGTAACTATTTCCATCATGTGTATTCACCTGCTTTTGCTGCACGACGTTTCCCTGGGCATCCAAAACGGTCATT
Source organism: Flavisolibacter nicotianae (assembly GCF_003628535.1). GTDB lineage: Bacteria > Bacteroidota > Bacteroidia > Chitinophagales > Chitinophagaceae > Flavisolibacter > Flavisolibacter nicotianae. Next base: position 63,058 of record NZ_RBCI01000014.1, on the reverse strand, counting down.
TGTGCAACCGTTGAAACAAAGTGCCGGGTAGATAACCGAAACAATCCTTTGCCTGGGTTCGGATATACCTGCACACTTGCAGGCTGAACTTCTTGTCCGACACCTGCCGGTGTACGAACGGTTGAGACAAAAGCACAGGGTCCGTACATGTTGGGTCTGACATTTCTTGTGACAATCGCGGACTCGTTGCCATAGTTGTCTTTCAGCCGCAGCTGGTAGCGACCCGGGGCGAGGTTTTGGAACGTATAGCCTGTCGCCGGTCCTTCCACATAGTTTGTCCCGCCGTCAATGGAGTACATAAACGGTGCGGCCCCGCAGGTGGGAATAATGGAGATGTTGCCATCATTGGCGCCGCAACTGGCATCCAGGACAATCGTACCGTCGTTCCGGAACAGCGGACCGCCATAGATTTTTCTGATTTCTCTTGTGACAATGTCACTCTCGCAGCCGTCAGCATCTTTGATTCGAAGCTGGTAGATGCCGGCTGCAAGATTTTGGAAGGAGTAGCCACTATTGGGTCCTTCCACATAGCTCGTTCCGCCATTGAGAGAGTACAGGAATGGTGGCGTGCCGGATAAAGGAAGAAGGGAAACCTGCCCGTCATTGCCGGTGCAGGAAGCATCAAGGACGATCGTCAGGTCATTGCGAAGAACAGGAGGCACGCAGGGACTGGTTGGATAGGAGGTAAGAATTCCATTGCCGTAAGCGTACATGATTTTACCAACAAGTGCCATGTTCTCGATGCCTTCGGTGCCGCCAAAGTCAGAAGTAATGATGCCGTCGTTGCCAAAGGTTGGATCCTTCTGGCTGTCATTATACCGTGCCAGGGCAAAATCGCCGTTTAGCGTGCCTCCAAGATAGAATTGACCCGAATTGGCGGCAACGACCTTTGATACTGGGAAAGGAAGATTTACAATGCTAAACTGCGGGTCAAAAAAGCCATCAGGAGTTGTTTTGATCATCGTGCCGAAATCATTTCTGGCAACAAGAATGGCATCCCTTGCGAGAACAGCAACCAGCCCTGCACCAAACCCGCTGCTGATGCCTGTGCCATGTCCTCCAAAAGAAAGGTCGATTGATCCGTCGGTTGTAAGGCCAGCAAGAACAACGGAATTGTTTTCAGTGTTCCTGACCTGTACCACTATACGGCCGTTGTGCTGGATAACAAGGGCCGCGGGTAAGTAACCTGTTAAAACACCTGGAACGGTTGGGTTGGTATTGAATGGTAAATCAGCTGTACCGTCTTCATTCAACCGAAGCAGAATAGTATAATTGGTATTGTTGGTTCGTAGCCAATAACCGTAGGTAAGCACAGGCTTGTTATCGCTTTGAATGGCCAGTTGTCCAAATTGGAAAATGGGTTTGGTGGGATCATCCACCCGATGCGAATAAATTTCCTCAGCGCTGCCATTGGAGCCAAAGCTGTTGTCAGGATTGCCGTTGCTGTCAAACCGGGTTAGACGGTACGATTTCGAGTAAGCGCCTACATTGATCCAATTTTTAAAAATCTCGGCGACAATAATTCTTCCGTTGCTATCGAGAGCAAGGTCATGGAGAATATTTAAGCTGACAAAACCAGGTAAGGATATGACCTTGTTTTGCATTTCTGCAGAGTCAATTATCATTACCCCACCGTTTCCAAAAGAGGCATCCGGTGTGCCGTTAGTGTTGAAACGGTAAAGCTTATTCAATCGATCCTGTTCGATTATTGCTATTAACTTGCCATCCTTTTGAAAAGCAGTTTTGATAAAGTCAGGCGTGTTTTCGTAAGTAGTAAAAAGGCCATTACCATAGACATATATCTGATCGTCTATTAACGCCATATTTTCTATGGCCTCAGTTCCACCAAAATCGGTTGTAATCATTCCTTCAGTTCCAAATCTCCGGTCAACTGAGCCATTCTTGTTGAGGCGGGCAATTGCAAAGTTTCCGCCTGATCCACCCCCAACGAGTATTTTGTCATCAGGAATGAGCGTTTTATCGTTATAGTGAATAAGCAACTTGTTGGCGGGTGACATCAATCCCTGCACAACTCCATTCAGTCCAAAACTTGCGTCAATTGTACCATCGTTTCTGAAACGAACAAGTTTATTGTCGTGCGTAGCAACAACAATTTTTCCATCACTTTGCTCGGCCATTCGTTGCCTGTCAAATCGGTCAACACGCAGGTCATAAATTGCCGCACCGCCTTTGCCAAAAGTAGGATCAAACGACCCGTCGCTTTGCAAACGGAGCAGCAGCATGGAGTCCACGTAATCATTGAGCACATAAGAATAAGAATACTTTTGCGCTTGAAGCACAATTTTCCCATCATGTTTAATCAGGAGAGACATGGGTACGAAATCATCTCCGTTTGATTGAATTAAAGGATCTGAATGAGTGGTGAAATCTATGCTTCCATTCGAATTCAACCGTATTAGCGATATATAGTGTGAATACCCGCTTCTTGCGTAGTGAGCTGACGTCATCACGATCTTGTTATCATTTTGTACAGCCAGCGGACCAAACCACACTGGATAAAAAGGGTTGTCCTGTGCAATAGCATCGGTTTTCCCGTTCTTGGCAAAAGAGACATCGACGGTTCCGTTACTGTTGTAACGGCGCAGAAAATAATCGGTGACCGGCGTGCTGCCAATGTGATAGGTAAATTTTTCTGCTACGATGATCCTTTCGCTTTTGTCAACGGTTATACCAGCAGGCAAATTCGAATCGCTAAATACGGGATTAATATTGAACACGGCCGAGTCGATATCTATCATTCCGGCATTGCCAAATGAAAGATCCAAGGTTTTGTCAAGGTTGTAGCGGTAAATCCGGTTCAAGCCAGCTTGTTGTATAAGGCCGATGATTTTTCCATCCGGTGTAAATGCTGTATGCGTGAAGCTTTGACCAGGGGCAAGAAAAGGGTAGAATTCCGGAGCCATGGGTGCTCTTCTATTGACTGTGTCCGCCGTTGGGCCACCACCAATATTATCAGGACCAGTGTTATTGCTGATGACAAAAAGGTTTTTGAAAATACGCTTGATATCGCGACCCCATGGAGTATCTCCAAGGAGTTTTGATGTTCTTCCGGGGCCAATCTCCAATGTATCACTAAACAATCTTGTGAATTCGTCTATTACCCTTCGGCCATTGGCATTCCTTTCGACTGAAATATAAAATTCATCTCTTGCTGAATTATCCACCGCATAGGCACCATAATCCTGTAACGCCTTGGCGATGATCATCCCTGGCAAAGATTCAAGTTGCAGTAGGTTACCTGTGCAATTGAGGCAGGTGTCGGCAGCACTGGTTGAAATTTTACTTCCCTCGGGTATTTTCACAAGATTGATATTTCGGTGAATGGCCAAGAGTGCACCTATGCGCATTGCTGTGTCTGTACTGCCATAATAAGAAAAACTATCTTTAATATTTTTATAACCATGATCTTCTTTAGTTGCAGGCCATCTGTGTCCATCGCTCGCTAGTGCAACATCACCCTTGTAATAATTCAGAGCTCCCCACATTAAAAATTTCAAGGCATGTGGAATGATTCCGGCTGAAATTTCATCGTAGCGAATTGTACCTCCAATAGATGATAAACCACTTCCCCCATGTTCGCCCCTTATACATTCTCCCTTTAGCACACAGGAATCCGGAGGGTAATTGTGTGTTGCTGATGTAATGGTGTCGGGATAGCATTTGGCAATTGGGTTAGTTTGCTCAAAACTGCCATTCGGAAGCAGAATAGCCGTACAGGCATCTGGGCGGTGCACATTCCATGTTTCTGGCGCATAAATCCAGTTCCGTGGGATTGGTGCATAAAAGTAAATTGTACCATCCGCTAGGACGGTGTCTTTTCCATTCTCGCCAACGTCGATATAGACAGGACCCCGACAGCGATTATAACGAGAATCCCATCCAGACCAGTTTTTGTAGACGGGCATCATGGGTTCATTTGGTGTTTGGATTACAATATCTTCTTCAGCTGACAAGGAGGTTGTATCATTAACCACAATGTGCGCTTTAGTATATACTGCATTTTTATGAATAGGCATGTTCCAGATAGACGTCTTTGCAAAGGGCCATTTGAGCGGGTCCCGTCCGGTAACTTGTTCCTTGCTGCTATGGGGCATGAAAAGGAGAATGCAGGACAGAAGTAGAATTTTCATAACAATAAGTTTTGTTGTGTATGAATGGCAGAAATCTAAGTGGAGACTGATTGGAGTGGGAAACATTCAGGGTATAAATAATTACTGAAGAGCCTGCGTAGTGATAAAAAAAATTTCAACACCCAGAATGTTTGCCGCTTTCTTTTCAAAGCGTAAAAAAGCTTTCAGAAATTCCAAAAAGCTAAAATACCGGCAATAGGAATTGCCTTGAATGATAGCCATCAACGGGTAAACTGATGGTCATCACCAGCGTCACTGACAAGGCAGAGCTACCCTTTACGTCAGCAAGATTGGTTTTGCGCTATTGTCTTACCTTAGATCCATGCCTCCCGCCATTCTTTACTATGCTATTCCCGGCTTTCTTTTGTTGCTCTCACTGGAAGCCTGGTTTTCATACAGGGAGAACAGGCATCTTTATGAAACAAAAGATACCTGGAGCAGTTTGTCGCTTGGCATCGGCAATGTGGTCATCGGCTTTGCCACCAGGGCCATGATCTGGGGACTGTTTACATTTCTCTATCGGTACCGGTTTTTCGATCTTGATTTTCATGTGGGGTGGTACTGGGTGCTCCTGTTTTTTGCCGATGATTTTTCCTACTATTGGTTTCACCGCACGGCACACAACGTAAACTGGTTTTGGGCTTCGCACGTGGTGCACCATTCCTCGCAGCACTATAACCTGGCGGCCGCGTTGCGGCAAACATGGAAGGGCAATGCCACCGGTGCCTTTCTCTTCTGGGCTTGGATGCCGCTGCTGGGTTTTCATCCGGTTTGGATTCTCTTTATGCAGCAAATCAGTTTGATCTACCAGTTCTGGATACACACCGAAGTGGTGGACAAATTGCCTGCGCCGTTGGAATACGTGTTGAACACGCCGTCGCATCACCGCGTACATCATGGCACCAACCTCAAATACCTCGACAAAAACCACGGGGGAATCCTGATTATCTGGGACCGCCTGTTTGGTACGTTTCAGCCCGAAGAAGAAAAGCCCACCTACGGCCTCACCAATAATATTGGTTCGTTTAACCCCTTCATCGTTGCATTCAAAACATGGAAAGAATTGCTGCAGGAAGCACGCAGGTCCGGATCCATTCAGAAGGGTTTTGCCTATTTGATCAAACCGCCCGGCTGGAGCCACGATGGCAGCAGCAAAACGGTCAGGGAATTACGTTCGAAAGCACAGGGAGTTGCAGCAACACTGAATTCCGTTGCTACCGAAAAAATATGCAGTGGGCAAATGCAATGATCTTTCCTGCACGACCAACGACGAAAAATTTTCCCACTGCTTTTCTGTCTGCGGACATCTTTCAGCCTTCATCTGTCACCGGGTAATTCCTTCGCGCTGGAAAAGCAATTTGACTGCGGCAATCGCCGGAGATAAGAGTGCGATTAAAATCTGGAGAGATGTTTTGTAATTTATCCGGCAGCCATTATTTTTGCTCCACTTCCTCCTCTGAATTTCCGTATCCCTTCCTCTGAACTTCCACCATTTTTAAAACCTACTTTATGAATCTGTTCAGAAACATTTCCGAAAGGACCGGAGCCTTCATTTTCTTTGGCTGCTTAATCACACTGCTCGTCGTTCTTTACAAACTGACCATGTAAACAGGCCGCTTGTTGTCCGACTGCTGACGGGTCGATGGCTGCACAATTTTTATCCGTGCAGGCAACGACTCGTCATTTTTGCAGAACAATTTTTAAAACGAACAGGCAGGCAGAAACGGTTGCTTGGCCGGAACCAATGCGTTATGCAGTTTCCGTTTGTTTACCTGGGTTTGCCTTTAGAGCAATACCTTGTAAAAGCTGCATTTCTCCAATTGCTGATTGGTATTACTTATACATGTATAATCGAACTTTTTGAATTCCGAATTCGAAAACCGGGATACGGATATACCGTCCTTATAAAGTCGGTAGCCAGGTGGAATAGTATACCCGAAGCTGCTGTTGAGCAACCTGTTTTGGTGGTGGGCAGCGCTGGTTTTTTGCATTGTCTGAATGCTGCTCTTCCAAAACACAGGGCCGCCGCCGGCCCACCAACCATCCCTGTTTTTTTCAAAAAATAATCCGCCAGCAGCGCATAGGCCAGTACGTTGTTCGTGAATCCTTTTTTCTGGATGAAATCAGGTTTGGTAACGCAGGCCGTCAGTACACGGCCACGCCAATGGTCTTTCCCGGCCCAGGCACCGGCAAAATAACCCCTGTCAGGTAGGGGAGATCATCCTGCTCAATCCCGACCGACAATTTTTTTTTGGAAGGTTGCGCAAAGCAAGTAGCGCCCAGGAAAAGACTAACGACCAAGGTGGCAATTTTCATCAGGCAAATTTGCCAGCTCACTGTTTGTTTTGTCATGACCGGCATCACAAGGCAACGTGATTTTTTATGGCGATCCTGGGCACAAAAAAGCTCCGAAAATTCGGAGCTTTTTTGTGCCCAGGACTGGATTCGAACCAGCACACCTCGCGGCGCCGCCACCTGAAGACGGTGCGTCTACCAATTTCGCCACCTGGGCATCCGCGTACTTCGTACTTGGGGTTGCAAATATAGAGGAAACTGTTTCAAACTTCCAACAACTTTTTTTGCGGTTTCCAGCTAAGCAGCAAAATCCCGGCAATGACCAACAAGGTGCCGATGATTTGCTCGCCAAAGATTTTTTCACCCAGCACATAATGGGCCTGTACGATGGTCGATACCGGCCCGATACTCGAGAGAATGGCCACGTTGTTGGCGCCAATCCGTTTCATGCCTTGTGCCAGGAAAAAGGTGGGAATGACCGTTGCAATAACGGCCAGCAAAATCCCGTACGGAATAAGGGCGCTGTTCAGCAAACCGTCGACGGATTTTCTGGTAACGACATAATGTAGCAGCACACCGGCCGTCGCGGCAAGCATGGCATAGGCAGTAAACTTGTTCGACCCGGTCCGCGGAATGACCCTGCCGCTCCCGGCCAGGTAAATGGCGTAGGTGACGGCGCAAACGGCGACACAGAAACTTCCCCACCAAAATCCGCTGCTGCCCGAATCGAGCCTTACTTCACCCACGAAGGCGATGCCGATCCCGAGATAAGTCAGTACGAGGGCCAGCCATTGATTGCGCAAGACAGGTTGCCGGAAAACTAAAAAGTTGATCAACACGGCGAATGTTGGATAGAGAAAAAGGATCAGCCGTTCCAGGCCGGCGGAGATGTATTGCAGGCCGATAAAATCAAACAGGCTGCTGAGATAATAGCCAAAAAGTCCAAGGAAGATGGTCGCTGCCCATTCTCTTTTTGTCATCGGCACATTGGCCGCCTGCCGGCTGACCAGGACAGCGGCGAAAAGGTAAAACGGCAGAGAGAACAGCATGCGCAATGCAAGCAGTGTCACGGCATCGACACCGGTTGCAAAAAAAGCTTTCTTGACAAAAATGGCTTTGGTGGAAAACAGGATGGCCCCCAGCAGTGTAAACAGAAAACCCGCAAGTGGTAAGGGAGCCTTTTGTGTGGATTTGTTCATCTCTAATGCAAAACCACGACGGTCGCGGGCAACGAGGTCATTTACGGGAATCTTTCGTTGGTTGGTTGTGCCTTCGTGGTTCAAAAAAAGCCTCCCGCAGGAGGCCTGGTATTATACGGCAACATTAAAATCACGCAGGGCGTCGTTCAGGCTTGTTTTCAGGTCGGTGCTGGCTTTGCGCTGCCCGATGATCAGGGCGCAACTCACGCTGTAGTCACCGGCCGGGAATTTCTTCTGGTAACTGCCCGGGATCACCACGCTGCGGGCCGGCACACGGCCGCGGTATTCCACCGGTTCGCTGCCGCTGACATCGATGATCTTAGTCGATTGCGTAAGAGCCACGTTCGCGCCAAGCACCGCTTCTTTTTCCACCCGCACACCTTCTACAACGATACAGCGGGAGCCGACGAACACACCATCCTCGATGATCACCGGTGATGCCTGCAGGGGCTCCAGTACACCGCCAATGCCTACGCCGCCGCTTAGGTGCACGCCTTTTCCAATCTGTGCGCAACTGCCAACCGTGGCCCAGGTATCGACCATGGTGCCTTCATCCACGTAAGCGCCGATGTTGACATACGACGGCATCAGCACAACGTTTTTGGCAATGTAGGCACCATAACGGGCAACCGCATGGGGAACGGCACGAACCCCCAAATCTTTATAATTTTTTTTCAGCAGCATTTTATCGTAAAACTCGAACGGTTCGACGCTCCAGGTTTGCATCGGCTGGATGCCGAAATAAAGAAGGATGGCCTGCTTTACCCACTCGTTGACCTGCCAGCCATTTGCCGTGGGTTCGGCTACCCGCAAACGACCTTTATCTACCTCTTCAATTACCTTGCGCACCGATTCCTGGAATGCCTGGTAGGACATCATTTCTCGGTTCTGCCAGGCTTGCTCGATAGTTTCTCTCAAATTCATGGGTCAAAAATTATTTTTGCAAACTTAAATGGAGAAGACGAGAATTCTGGTTCGGTTGCCAAATTGGTTGGGCGACATGGTGATGGCGGCGGGAGCCCTGCAGCAGGTACAACATTTCTTTCCCGGCGCCACGGTTAGCGTGATTGTCAAAAAAGGCCTGCAGGACCTCCTGCCTTTTTTCCCGCCAACAGAGCAGCAGTTTGTTTTCAGCAAAGCCGGCTACCCGGGTCCCAAAGGGCTTTGGCGCTTTGGCCGGATGATCAAACAACAAGGACCATTTGACCTGTACATTTCGTTCCCGGATTCGTTTTCCTCTGCCCTGATGGGTTTTGCTACCGGCGCAAAAAAGCGCATTGGCTTCAAAAAAGAAGGACGCGAAATTTTGCTGACAAACGCCTTCGTCAAACCCAAAGGGCTTCACCGCGTAGAAGAATACGTGAACCTGCTGGAACAGTTTACCGGCAAAAAAGCCAGGGCAGTTTCCGTTTCGCTCCACCATGCATTCGCAAAGGAAAATGCCACGGTGATTAACGTGAATTCGGAAGCCTCTTCCCGCAGGCTCACGGTGTCCAAGGCTGTTGAAGTGATCGATGCGGCGCGGAAAGCCCTGCCCGGAAAAATCTTCCTGGTCGGTGGGCCGGCCGAAAAAGCCTTTGTGGAACAGGTCTTCGCGGGCCTGCAAAACAAGGAAGGCATTGAGTCGCTTGCCGGTAAAACCTCGCTGGGTGAGCTGGCGCAGGTTCTTGCTACAGCCCGTGTTGTGCTGACGACCGACTCCGGCCCGGCACACCTGGCCAATGCCCTCGGTACCCAGACCGTCGTGCTGTTCGGGGCCGGCAACGAGGCCAACACGGCGCCGTACAACAAAACGGCTGTGAGGGTGACTCGCCTGGGACAACTTTCCTGCGAGCCCTGCACCAAAAATGTCTGTGTGCGTTTTGCTACACCACAATGCCTCGAACGGCTGGAAACGGCCACGATCATTCAAACCGTTAATGAAAGAAGAGAATATGGAAATTGATTTTAGCCGCGAAGTGGAAGCGGCCCTGCTGGCCCTGCGAAACGGGCAGGTAATCCTGTACCCGACAGACACGATCTGGGGCCTGGGTTGCGATGCAACTAACGAAGCGGCCATCCGGGAAATTTACCGCATCAAGCAACGCGACGACAGCAAAAGCCTTATCATCCTCGTGGCCGACGAACGCGACATCCTGCAATACGTTGCAGCGCCCGACCCGGCCGTTTTCGATTTTATCGAAGGACAGACAAAACCCACGACCGTCATTTTCGATGGCGCCATCAACCTTCCCGACGCACTGGTGGCCGAAGACGGTTCCATTGCCATCCGCATTGTGCAGGACGAGTTTTGTCGCCACCTGGTGCGCCGTCTGCGCAAACCCCTTGTATCCACCTCGGCCAACATCAGCGGCCAGCCCTCACCACGTTTTTACGACGAGATCAGCGAAGCGGTCAAAGCCCAGGTTGATTACATCGCGAAATGGCGCCAGGACGATAAAACGCCGTCGCAGCCATCGCAGATCATCCGCTGGAAGGGCAACGGCGAATTTGACTACATCCGGAAATAGGCAAGTCCAAAAAGCATAAGAAAAGACGGCCCCGCAAGATTGAACATCGAACCTCGAACACCCAACCCCAAACTCCCAACACCAAACCCCAAACTCTCTTAGCTTTGCCGCCTGATGGAAATTACGTGTAGCGAAAAGGAACTCCGGATATTTCACAAGGTTGGGGAGGCCGCCGGGGAGTTGGGATTGCCCTGTTACCTGGTCGGCGGTTTTGTGCGGGACAAGCTGCTGGGGCGGCCGACCAAGGATGCCGATTTTGTCTGCGTGGGCGATGCGTTGCAACTGGCCTCGATGGCATCCCGGCGTTTTGTGCCGCATCCGAAAGTGAGCCTGTTCAAGAATTTTGGAACCGCCCATTTCCGGCTGGCCGATGGTTTTGACCTGGAATTTGTAGGGGCACGCAAGGAAAGCTACAAGCGCCATTCCCGCAAGCCCGACGTGGAGCCCGGCACCATCGAAGACGACCAGTGGCGAAGGGATTTTACCATCAATGCCCTGGCAGTGTCGCTAAACAAGGAAGATTTTGGCACCCTGGTCGATCCGTTCAACGGCATCGAAGACCTGAAGAACGGCATTATCCGCACGCCGCTGGAGCCGGCGCAAACCTTCAGCGACGATCCCCTGCGCATGATGCGGGCCATCCGCTTTGCCGCGCAGTTGGATTTCTCCATTTACCCCGCCACGCTTCGTGCCATCAGGGAACAGAAAGACCGAATACGGATCATTTCGCAGGAGCGCATCTCGGATGAACTCAACAAGATCATCCTGAGCGCAAAACCGTCCATCGGGTTTAAACTGCTTTACGATACGGGGCTGCTGCAACTGATCTTTCCGCAAATGGTCGACCTGGCCGGTGCGGAGTATATCGATGGCATGGGCCACAAGGACAATTTTTATCATACCCTGCAGGTGCTCGACAATGCAGCCGACCGGTCGAAAAACCTCTGGCTGCGCTGGGCGGCCATCCTCCACGACATCGGCAAACCCCCAACCAAGCGTTTCGAAGACGGCCACGGCTGGACCTTTCATGGACACGAAGTCGTAGGCGGCCGCATGGTGCCCAAAATTTTCAAGCACCTGAAATTGCCCCTGGGTGACCAAATGAAATATGTTCGCAAACTGGTGGAACTGCACCTCCGGCCGATTTCCCTTACAAAAGAAGAGATCACCAACTCGGCCATTCGCCGCCTTCTCTTTGATGCCGGCGAGGATTTCGACGACCTGATGATCCTCTGCGAATCGGACATTACTTCGAAAAACAAATTCAAGGTGCGGCGCTTTCTGGAAAATTTTGAATTGGTGCGGCAGCGTTGCAGGGAGGTCGAAGAGAAGGACCGTATCCGCTCCTGGCAGCCGCCGATCACCGGGGAAATGATCATGCAGACCTTTGGCATTCCGCCTTCTAAACCGGTGGGGGTTATCAAGGATGCCATTAAAGATGCGATCCTCGATGGCGTTATCGACAATAATTACGATGCGGCCTTTGCGTTTATGTTACAAAAAGGGCGGGAATGCGGACTAAAGCCAATAGCAAGCAGCGAGTAGTATTTAGCCATTTTGTTCGGTCTGTTCTCCACGATTTCGGTTTGTTGAAAGGCTGATTGTTAAAGACAGAAAAGAAAGAGCGAAAAGGCCACTCGCCACTTGCTACTCACTACTCGCTTTTTCTTATATTTGAGGTTTACGTTTGTTTAAACTGAGCTATGGCCATACTGAAATTCAGGATCTATTTTGAAGAAGATGACAGCGTGTACCGTGATATTGCCATCCGGCACAAGCAAAGTTTTTTTGAACTGCACGAAACGATTTTAAAGGCATTTGAGTTCGATACCAAACACGGCGCCACGTTTTTCCGCAGCAACGACAACTGGCAGCGGGGAAGAGAAATCTCGCTGGAACAGTACCCCAACCGGACCTACAAAGCGCCGCCGTTGCTGATGAAGGACACCACCATCGGTTCCGAGATCAAGGACCCCAACCAGAAATTCATTTACCTCTACGATTTTGTCAAGGGCTGGACCTTTTTGGTCGAATTGATCAATGTAACCAAGGAGGAAAATCCAAAGGTGACCTACCCGTCCATTGTGCGCAAGGAAGGCATTCCACCAAGCCAGTACGGCACCAAGAGCCTGCTGGGCGAACGCTTTGCCGACGTGGAAGAAAAATACGACCTCACCAAAGGCGCCGAAGGCTTTGGCGAAGAAGGCGAGGAGGGCAACACCGGCAACGATGAATTTGGCAGTGAGGAAAGCGGCAGCAGCGAAGAGGAGTTTTAAGCTGGACCGAATGTCTCACATAAGAATTTGTAAACGCTAGGAGAACGATGTCTTAAACTGTTTCGCTAAGAGTACTGTCGAATCAATACTTGAAGCTGCGGTATTTCTCTTGCCGCTCACGGCAGAAACCAGGCTGCAACCGTGATATGATTAACAGGAAAAGAGCCATCATCGGCTCTTTTCTTTTTGTATACATTAATCAAAACAAGGGCTGGTATTACGATGTATGAAATGCCAGTTTCTCTTCTTCAATTTTTTCCTTTTTTGTCGGAGTGGCATTGTAGGTCTTGCTAACGATCAGCCATTTCCCTTCTACCTTCACGAGCTGAAAATAGTTGATATAGTCATGCCCATAACCTGACTCCTGTACCATTTCGACATTTGCCGCACCGCCTTCGTAATGGATGGAAGAAATAAAGCATTGGTGCGGCTCACCGGTTTTGGCAGGTGGTTCATTGGCCTCAATGAAGGCATAAAGACCTTCTATCGGTGTTACAATGGTTTGTTCGCCGCTGCTTCCGTACATCATTGCATTTGGATGAAATGCTTCGCGAAGCAGCGCGACATCACCTTTGTGACAGCCTTCGGCATACTTGTTAACGACCTGGGTAATGGCTGATAATTCTGCATTGCGTGGATTCATGATTCTGATTTTTGAAGTGATGAATAATTGGTTTGCAGCTTTCACCGGAGAGCGGTGTAATCAGAAGGGAAGGCATGTTAAATTAAAAAAAATAATACTGCGGAACAAGCCGGGAAACAGGCCCGGGGCTTCGGGCTAACCATTTCAAGAACACCAACCGTGCGGCCGGCCTGCTAATGGTCGCTTCGACTTTTTCCTCCGGGCGGGAATTGATGTGAAATAGTAAAAGCCAATCTATGCGATCCGCCGGTGCTCTTTCCCCGCTCTCAAATAAATTCATTTCTTTGAGCCTTTATTTTTCATCCTGTGTCGCAGAAAAACAAAACGGTCATCATCATTGCCGGGCCCACTGCCGTCGGAAAAACAGCCATTGGCATTGCCGTTGCCAAACACCTGCAAACGGAGATCATCTCTGCCGACAGCCGCCAGTGTTTTAAAGAACTGAATATCGGCGTGGCACGTCCGTCCGCAGAAGAACTGGCCGAAGTCCAGCACCATTTTATCGCCTCGCATTCGATTCACCAAAAGGTCACGGCCGCTACGTTTGAAGCCTTCGCTTTGGCGAAAGCGACGGAGTTGTTCAAAAAGCACGATCACGTGGTGATGGTTGGAGGCACAGGTTTGTACATTAAAGCGTTTACAGAGGGCATGGATACGATCCCGGATGTGCCCGAAGTGTTACACGCTGAAGTGGTGGACGCCTACCGTGAAAACGGCCTGGAATGGTTGCAGCACCAGGTCAAACTTCTCGACCCGCTGTTTTACGAAAAAGGAGAAATACACAATCCCCAGCGCATGATGCGGGCCCTTGAGATCGTGAAAGCTACCGGGCAATCCATTCTTTCCTTTCGCACAGGCGAAAAAAAGAGGCGGGACTTTGAGACTGTCAGGATCGCCCTGGATCTGCCAAGAGAGCAATTGTACCAACGGATTAATCACCGCGTTGACCTGATGATGGAACACGGCCTGCAGGAAGAGGTGAGAGCCCTGCTGCCATACCAGCACCTGAATGCCCTGCAGACGGTTGGCTACCGCGAACTCTTTGATTTTTTCAATGGTGAAACCACCCTGCACGACGCCGTGGAAGCGATCAGGTTAAATACCCGCCGTTACGCCAAGCGACAGCTTACCTGGTTCCGTAAAGACAGGGAATACCAATGGTTCCCGCCCGATGCAACCACTGTTATCAACGCCTTACCCCATTAAAAAAGGCTATCCTAAGACAGCCTTTTTTAAAATATTCGGATTTCACGCAACCTTCCTTCACCCCAATTCCTAATATCCAATAACTAATATCCCAATATCTGCTTCCCTACGCCACCTGCAACGCCTTCTCCTGTTGCTTCTTCAACATGCCCTTTAAGAATTCCACTTCCTCCCGGATGTAGGGCTCACCGTTCTCGCGGAAGATGTCATGGAACCAAAGTTCCGGCTCGTTTTCGTAGCGAATCTGCCAGCTGTCCCAGGGGCAGTGCGTCTGCGACTTACCGGCCACAAATCCCCAGTTGTAAGCGCCGATGCCGTATTGCTTGAACAGGGGCAGGATTTCCTGGAAGGTGCTGTTGAACATCCGGGCCATGTACTCGGTGCAGAGCATCGGGCGGCCGTAGCGCTGGATGTCCCGGATTCGTCTTTCCATGCCTTCGCGGTTCTCGTAGCAATGAAAGCTCACAATGTCGGAATGGCTGAACATGTAGTTGTCCAGGGCCGTGATGCGGCTATCGCAACCCCACTCGTTTTGCCAGGGCGCCATGGTGATGGGCTGCGTGGGATTGATCACCCGCACCCAGTTGATGGTCTTTTTCAGCAGGGCCATTGACAGTTCGGCCTTGTGCACAATGTAATCGTCGTCCTTGTACGAGGTCAGGTTCATGTTATCCGGCTCGTTGTACAGGTCCCAGATCAGCACCCGCTCGTCGTTTTTAAAATGGGAAACAACACCGTGCACATAGGCGTGCAGGCTGTCGTAGCGGGCAGGGTTGTTCAGCACATCATACCCCGGACTTTGTACCCAGCCGGAGTTGTGCACGTTGTGCTTGGGTTGCGGTTGTACGCCCAGTTTCGGGAAAGGGTCCCAAACGGCGTCGAACAGCACCAGCATCGTCCGGATCTTGTATTTGTAAGCGATGTCCAGGAAGGTATTAATGCGGTTGAGAAAACCCTGGCTGTCCTGGTCCCAAAGGAGGTTGTGCAGGAACACCCGAACGGTATTGAAACCCAGGCTGGCAGCCCAGCCCAGCTCTTTGTCGATCAGTTCCGGTGAAAAGGTTTCGGCCTGCCACATTTCCAGCTGGTTGATGGCGTTGCTGGGGATGTAGTTGCAGCCGACAAGCCAGCCGTTTTTCTCCATCCATTCCTGGGCTTTCTCAGCGGTCCAGCGGTAGGCAAGTTCGGAATCATGGGCGGCAAAAGGCACGGTGTTTTGGGTGGCAATCATATGTTCAAAGGATTAAAAAGTGTTTGGATTTTTTTCGTGGTGATTAGGACCCAAAATTGTTCGAAAAGGTTAACCTTGTCAAGCCATTTTCGGGTTTTCTCTGCATTTTATCGGTGAAGCGGGAGAAAGATAGGTCGAATGAAAAAAGCCCTTTTTTAATCGCCCAAACTGGCCGTTATTTGCGACGGTTTTTCACATAATTTTTAGGGATATGAACCATCAGTTAAGCAGCAGCGTCAGGGAACGGTTTCAACAGCGCTTTGGCGCAGAACCTATTGTGGTGCGGTCACCGGGACGGGTAAACGTGATCGGCGAGCATACCGACTACAACAACGGCTTTGTGTTGCCGGCTGCCATCGATAAAGCCATCTACATCGGCATTGCCAAACGCGACGACGACCGGATCGTTTTGTACTCCGAAGAATTCAGGGAAGAAGAGCAAAGCACCGTACTGGGAGTAGCCATCAGCGACAAGCACTGGGCCAATTACATCCTGGGCGTGGTGGACCAGTTGAACAAACGGGGGCACAAGCTTGGGGGTTTCAACCTGAATATTGATGGCGATGTGCCGGTCGGCGCCGGCCTGTCATCTTCCGCCGCGGTGGAATGTGCCACGGCTTTTGCGCTGAAGCAATGCTTTGGCCTGGACTTCGACAAAATGGAGCAGACAAAAATTGCCCAGAAGGCCGAGCACACTTTTGCCGGTGTGATGTGCGGCATCATGGACATGTTTGCCTCCACGTTCGGAAAGGCGGGCCATGCCCTTCGCCTCGACTGCCGCATCCTCGATTATGAATATGTTCCCCTCGACCTGAAGGGCCATAAAATTCTTCTCCTGAACACCAATGTGAAGCACTCGCTTTCTTCATCTGAATACAACACCCGCCGGCAGGAGTGCGCCGAAGGCGTGCGGCTGTTGCAGGAAGGCGGCGAAAAGGTGGAAAGCCTACGCGACGCCAACCTGGAAATGCTCGACCGGCATGTAAAGCCCGTGAACGAAACCGTTTACCGCCGCTGCAAGTTTATTGTAGAAGAGAACAAGCGGCTGCTCACGGCCTGCGAGGCGCTGAAAGCCGGCGACCTGGCGACACTGGGCAAAAAAATGTACGGCTCGCACGACGGCCTGCAGCACGAATACGAAGTAAGCTGCAGGGAGCTTGACTTTTTGGTGGATGCGGTTCGTGGTAACGAAGCGGTTGTCGGGTCCCGTATGATGGGGGGCGGCTTTGGCGGCTGTACCATCAACATTGTCCGGGAAGATGCCATCGAGCCATTGGTGGCTGAACTCAGTAAGCGGTACGAAGAAGCGATGGGCCTGCAACTGACCTCTTATATCGCCCTGCCGGACGATGGTACCTCGCTGGCGTAAGAAACTGTTAATCCCCGTCGTGGAAAACGGCCAGCAACTATTTTTGGGAGACAAGCGTTTTTATGAAAAAAGCATTCGTCTCCCTTTTTGCTGCCCTAGTTGTTTTGGCGGCACAGGCCCAAAAACCCGAAGGGCTTTTCATCAACTCCAAAGCTCCTGAATTCAAACTCAAAGACCAGAGGGGGGTAGACGTCTCCCTGAAAGAGCTGCGCAAGAAAGGACCCGTGGTGCTGCTGTTTTACCGCGGCAACTGGTGTCCCTTCTGCAACCGCGAGCTGAAAGCCTTCCAGGATTCCCTGGCGCTCATCCAGGCGAAAGGAGCGCAGGTGGTGGCCATCACTCCCGAAACGGAAGAAGGAATTGATTCGACCGTTAAAAAAACAGGGGCTATTTTTCCTATCCTCCGCGACGAAGACATGAAGGTGGCGTCGAACTACCAGGTGGCTTTCCAGGTAGACGACCGGACTCTGAACCGCTACAAGGTTGGTGGTATTGACCTGCTCAAACAAAATGCGCAAAAAGTGGCCATGCTGCCCGTACCGGCTGTTTATGTCATCAATAGGGAAGGCTCGGTTACCTTCCGCTACTTCGACGAGAATTACCGCAACCGTGTATCGGTAAAAGAGATTTTGAAGAACATCAATTGAACCGCTTCGGCCACCGCTTCTTGCGTTGTTTCGAAATAGGAAAACCTTCATCTTTATTGATGAAGGTTTTTTTGTCGCCGGCGAAAGAATAGACATTGAGCGTCTCTTGCACGGTTTATCCCGACGAACGGTACACTTCAGCGTTCTGAACACATCTGGACAACAGAAAACGCCATCTCTTCAAGAGATGGTGTTCTTACGCAGGTAAAAAGCATTGGGGCGACGCTGGCCTTCGTGCATTGTGTTTTCCGCTCGGCCTCATCCGGCCTTTGGCCACGTTCTCCAAAAGGAGAAGGAAAACAGAAATCCGTTTGGTTGGGGGGGCGGGGCGAGGTGTATATTTGCCGCCTATGAAAGGTCTTCTCACGATTGGCTTACTCATCGTTTCCAACATCTTCATGACCCTCGCCTGGTACGGACACCTGAAATTTAAGGAATGGGGCTGGCTGCAAAAAGCAGGGTTGATCACGTTTGTATTGGTAAGCTGGGGGCTGGCTTTTTTCGAGTATTGCTTCCAGGTACCGGCCAACCGGTATGGCTTCAGGGAAAACGGCGGACCCTTCTCGCTCTTTCAACTCAAGGTGATCCAGGAAGTCATTACACTCACCATCTTTGTCCTGTTTGCCCGGGTCTTTTTTAGCGGCGAACACCTGACCTATAACCACGGCATTGCCGCCCTGTTGCTGGTCGGGGCCGTGTTCTTTGCCTTTCGCTAAAAACCGGCACACAAATCTGTGGCGTGAATGGTAAATTGTCAATGGTGAATAGTGAGTGATGTAGTGTGATAAGAACGGATACAGTAATAGGAAATGTTTTATTTCAGGAAAAGCCCGAAGGGCTTTTCTGTTCGCAGCCGGCGGTGAGAACCGGCGGAGGCGGGATCTGTAACGATACCAAAGCCCTGAAAAGGCCCAATGGAGCCAGGATGACGGGGTTGCACAAGAAATTAGCAGGTTGATTTAATGCGCTTCTGCATGCACCCTTCACAACCCACCCTTACTTTACTTCCTTGTAATCGCTGAAACTGTTTTTGCTCCACACGTCCGGCGACGCATGGCTGCCTTCTTCAAAATCAATACGCACAAAATTGATTCCCTGAACAGCCGTGAGGTTCAGCACCGCCTGTGCAATGTATTGCTCCGACCCGGCACTTCCCATTTGTTCCGTCAAATAGGTGGCGTTTGCAATCTTCGTGTAGAGTGTATCATGGCCGATACGACTTTTCTCCAGCCGGATCTGCGGGTACATTTCATTGAGGCCGGTGATCAGCGTGTCCACATTGTAAAAGGAGGGATGCACAACGGGGTTTTGTTTTTTTGTCTTCGCTTCCGTGTCGGCCATCCAGATGTAATAACTCTGCCGGTCGGTGGGCGGCAGTTCCGACTCCGGTACATCCGTTGTGTCCTGTTCTCCCACAACTGTTTTGCTGGAGTCGTTGGCAGCGGTTTTATCGGCTTTGTTGCCGCAGGCCCAGAGCAAAACAGGCAGAGCGAGAAGAAAAACTCTTTTCATGCTGTTGGATTCAATCGTTGAAAAAAAAGGTCTATGATTTTGCCACATTCCGCTCTACCAAAATCAACTGGTTATGGAACGGATCGATGACCGTAACTTCCAGTGCCTTTTCATCATAGAACGGAACGTGGATGCCCGGCCGGTTGTATTTGTATTGCTTTTGCAGCAAAGCGGCATGGTATGCTGCCAGGTCGTCAAAGTTGTCAATAAAAACCCGGGAGCCTGGTGTGCCGTCGCCGCTGTGTTCGGAAAGATGCAGCACAACATCCCCCCGCGAAACCTGCAGGTATACCGGAGAATTCCCTTCAAACCGGTGCTCCCAGTCAATCTGGAACCCCAACCAGTGTACGTAGTGTTCAACAGCCCGCTGGTAATCAAAAATGCGCAAAACAGGTTTCACAACCGCCATAATAAAAACGTGGTTTAAAAAAATAATATCCCAATATCTCAATATCCAATATCTAATATCTAATATCCACCATCGCACTACATCCTCTCCGGCACCCGGATTCCCAGCAACTGCATGCCTTCTTTAATCACGCCGGCCGTCAGCTGGCAAAGCTGCAGGCGCAGTTGTTTCTTTTCCTCGCTTTCCGCCTTCAGCACACTGTGCACGGTGTAAAACGAATTATAGCTTTTCGCTACCGCATACACGTAGTTGGCAATGGCCGAAGGATTGTGTTCGGTGCCTGCCTGCTGCACCACATCCGGGAACTGTTCCAGGAGGAGCAGGAGGTGTTTTTCCAGCGGCAGTAGTGGCCCGTTGCCGATTGCCGATTGTCCATTGTCCGCCGGTGCTTCCTTCCGCAAAATAGACTTCAGCCGTGTGTGGGTGTATTGAATGAACGGCCCGGTAAAGCCCTGGAAGTCGATCGACTCTTCGGGGTTAAAGACCATCTTCTTTTTGGGGTCCACTTTCAGCAGGAAAAACTTCAGCGCACCCAGGGCGATCGTTTCATATAACTCTTTAAGTTCCTGCTGGCTGAAATCGGAAATGTTGCTTTTTTCGGCGGTGACTCGTTCTGCCTGTTTCACCATTTCATCCACCAGGTCGTCGGCGTCCACCACGGTTCCCTCGCGGCTTTTCATACGGCCGCTGGGCAGCTCCACCATGCCGTAGCTCAGGTGGTGAATGCCGTCTGCATAAGGTGCGCCCAGTTTTTTCAGGGTCAGCTCCAGCACGGTCATATGGTAATTCTGCTCGTCGGCGATCACGTAAAGGCTTTCGTTGTACGGAAAGTCCTCGTATTTCTCCTGCGCCAGGCCAAGGTCCTGCGTGATGTACACCGACGTGCCGTCTTTGCGAAGCACCAGCTTTTCATCCAGGCCTTCCTTCGTCAGGTCAACCCACACGCTGCCGTCGTCCTTGCGGTAAAAGACACCCTTGGCGAGGCCTTCCTCCACGAATTTTTTTCCCAGCAGGTAGGTTTCGCTTTCGTAATAAATTTTATCAAAGTCGCTGCCGATGCGCTGGTACGTGGCGTCGAATCCTTCGTACACCCAGCCATTCATCCTGCGCCACAGGTCGATCACTTCCGGCTTGCCGGCCTCCCAGTCGCGCAGCATTTCCTGCGCTTTTTTCATGATGGGCGTGTTGGCGCGGATGATCTCCTTGCGGTCGTCGGCAATCTTTTTTAGTTTATCCTTGTCTTTGTCAGTGGTGCCGGTCACAGCACTGGTGGCTGCGTCCAGTTCGAGCAGCCGCTGTTTATCGCGGTCCGAAAAATCTTCATAGTTGCCGGCTTGCACTTTGGCGGAAAGCACTTCGGCTTCCTGCTTGATGCCGTTCTCGCATTTGACGTAATAGTCGCCCACAAAATGGTCGCCTTTGGTCCCCGTCGACTGCGGCGTTGCGCCGTTGCCATAGAGCTGCCAGGCGATCATGCTTTTGCAGATATGAATGCCGCGGTCGTTGACGATGCAGGACTTCATCACCTCGTTGCCGGTCTTTTTCAGGATCTCGGCCACGCTCCATCCCAGGAAATTGTTGCGCAGGTGGCCCAGGTGCAGTGGTTTGTTGGTATTGGGAGAGGAGTATTCGATCATCACTTTTTGACCGGTGGCAGCGCCGGCACCAATCGATTCGCTGCGGTAATTCCCCTGCAGGAACTGAACAAAAAGGTTGTCTGCAACGGTCAGGTTCAAAAAGCCCTTGATGACGTTAAAGGCGGTGAAAAGATCGGGCTGCTGGCTGACGAGGTATTCGCCAAGTTCAGCACCGAGTTGTTCCGGCGCTTTCCGCAATTGCTTTACCAGCGTAAAAAGGACAATGGTATAGTCGCCCTCAAACTCGGGCTTGGTTTGGTTGATGGTGATTTCTTCAGGTGTGACTACAACGCTAAATTTTTCTCCGATCGCTTTTACCGCCGCATCTTTAATCGTCGCAACAAGGCTCATTCTCTTTGTATTTTGGGCGCAATTTACGCCCAGACCCCGGAGGTATCAAAAACCTCCGGGGTCTGGGCGTGTTCAGGGCGGACGGCTTTTTGTCCACTCTTAACGATTTCTCTACCGGCCGGAAAAAGAAAGGGTGGTAAATTCGCTCCTTATGCGAAAGGTGCACAACAAGGTCAGGGAAACCATTTTTGCCATGCTGGATATTTTTTATCCGCTGTTCAAACGGTTTATGCCCTTGCAAACCTATCACTACGCAGCCTGCGGCGGCAGCAACACGCTGTTCAACATTTTCCTGTACCACATGTTTTACAATTACGTGTTGCACAAAGACGTGTTACACCTGGGAACGCTGGCTTTCAAACCGCACGTAGCGGCTTTTATCATGGCGTTTTTCATCACCTTTCCCATCGGCTTTTACCTTAGCATGTACGTTGTTTTCCAGGGCTCTTACCTGCGCCGCCGCATCCAATTGGTGCGTTATTTTATGGTGGCCATGGCCTGCGTGGGACTGAACTATATTCTCCTAAAATTCTTTATCGAAACATTGGGCTGGAACGAGCACCCGACCCTTTCCCTGATGGCAACGGCGGTGATCGTGGTTCTGTTTAGTTATTTTTCGCAGCGCTTCTTTTCCTTCCGAACAGGCAATGCCGCAAAGACGGCGCTCGCCCAGGAGCGGCTGGAGCCCTCAACGATTGAAGTTTAAATTGATTTCGGAAACCTGCACACGCAGGTCGCCGGCACAGGCGGTTTTGATCAGCAGGTGCTGGGGCAGCGCTTCCGCACTTACCAGGTGCAAATCCTTTACAGTACCCGACCCTTTTATTCCCTTTGCCCACTCGCGGTTGAGATAGCCATTCAGGCTTTTTTGCGCCGATGCGAAATAGGTACCGAGCGGGATGCTGGCCGCTTTTTTCAATTCTGATTCAATCTTCCCGTTGAACAGCCATTTCGCCGTCTTGAGCAAAAGATTTTTTGTTTGCAGGTCGTAGTCCAGGTTTTGAACCTCGATGGTTTGCGTGGCGGCGTTATAGGTGGGCCTGCCGTTGAAAAATGCACTGCCGTTGAACGAGCCCGAGAAGTCCAGCTTGATCAGCAGGTTGCCTTCGCTGTTGCCGGCCAGGGTTACGTTGTCTACCACGATATGCCGGGCAAACAATCCCTCGGAAAGATCGAATCGTTTACCGGCCATGTAGCCATTCACCACGCGACTCAGCGAGTCGTACTGCAGGGCCGCTTCCAGAAAGATCGAAAAGCCGCCGGGGCTGTTGGCGGCGGTCAGATCCGGCAGAGGCGTACTTGCGGGAGCAGCTTTTATAAAACTAACCACAGGCGAAGCCGTGATGCCGATGCTCATGTTCAGAAGGTCGTTGCTGGCGGAAAGGTTTTGCATGCGGATGTTTTTTGGGTTGAGGCGAAAGGTACCGATACCGGGAATGGTATAGGCATCATTCAGCAGGTTCCAGGCCTGCTGCAGATACGGCTTCAAATTAATCACGCTGAACGAATCCTCCATTGCTTTTTTGGACGCATCCAGTTCTTTCTTCAGTCCGTCGAGAACGTCTTTGGTTACATCCTGTCCCCAGAAGCACACCTCGCATTTGTCCTGGGCCACGGGTTCTTTGCGGACGATCTTTGTTTGCAGTACATAATTCGGCTGCAGGTTGAACGTGCTGGTAAACCCGATGGCAACCTTGCGTTCGCCTTCGGCAAAGCCACAGTTGCAGGAAGGCGTCCAGGGTGAAAGCACCGTACCGCCACCGGTGCAAAACCGGGTGGATCCGCTGATCTGGTAAAAGCCGGTAAAGGACAGGTCCAGTGTAGTGCCTTTCACGCTCATGCGCAGCGGCGACCGGCGAAAGCGGTATTTGTACCGTGTGGCGCAATCGGCCTGCACCCAGTCTTCGGGATAATTGGGCGATGTGAAAACCGTGTCCACATTCCGCTCGGCCAGAGCATAAAAGGGTTTCAGGTTGATCTGGATCGGGATATCGATCTGCGACAGCGGCAAAGCTTCCGGATGGTTTGTTTGTGCAAAGACAGCCGTCTCGGCAAACAGAATAAGTACAAAAAAGAATGTTTTTTGAATCAGCATGTCCTGGTCATTCTGCCGGTATAACGTCGGCAAACAGGAAAGCAATATAAGCCCCGGCGTTAAACTTTTTACAGCGGCCCCGGGGCCGATGAGGCATCCGCGACAAACCGGCTTAATTTTTTAGCTTTAACTGTCCAAAGCCGCGTATGAAAAGCATTTTCCTTTTTGTCCTGCTTTTCCATTCATTCTGTGTCACGCTGGCGCAGGAACCGGAACTGGTTTATCTCTATGGCACCAGGCTGGCCGGCGACACACAGGAGACCACGGTGGTTTCCGGACCTTCAGGTAAACCGACGGTGAGTATCGTGGAACTGGTGCAGTCCGGCAGGCCGCAAAAAGCCGTGCTTTTGTACACCGCGAAGAAAAAGCCGGTGGAACTTTTTTTCTTCCCGGGGTTGAGCGGGAAAAAAGCTCTCGTCATTGGCGGCATGCATGGCTCCGAATTGTCTTCCATCGAACTGGCCACAACACTTATCAGCCAGCTCTCCGAAGACCGCAGGCCTTATTACAGTGTCATCATCATTCCCTCCCTCTTTCCCGATAACGCCGAGGCGGCCCTGCTGGACAAAACGGACCGGGTGAAGAAAAACACGGGACGACAGACATCCGGTCGAACAGCCGATCCGAATCGCCAGATGCCTTTGCCCGGAATGCCGTTTTTACAGGAAAAAAGCGTGGATGCATTCCATCGCAAAATTGAAAACGAAAACAGGGCACTCTTGCAACTCCTTCAAACCTGGCAACCCCACCGTGTGCTCAGCCTTCACAGCATCCGCGACGAAAGCAAAGCCGGTGTGTTTGCCGATCCGCGGACAGATTGCAGGGGAAATGCACAGGGTTTTGGGACGGACAGGGAACTGGCCCTGCTGATGGCAGAGCACATCCGGGTTTTTGGCGGCGATTGCCCCGGCAACCGGCTGGATGCAAACCCCACTGCTCTTTATCATCTCGATCCGCCCGCAGCAGCGAAAGGCAAAAAACAGGTGCGCAGTTTTCAGCAGGCCGACGGTGAACCGGCGACCCGCGGCGTTACGCTGGGTACCTGGTGCAGTACCGCTGTCTGTGCCGAAAACGTCTCGCTGAGCCGTCCTGCCATTCGCACGTTCACCCTGGAGTTTCCCGGTTATCAGCGAACGCAGGAATACAAAACAGCCGCAGAGAGGGAAAGGGCAATCACCAGCATGGAAGCTTATGCATCGGCAGTGCGCCACTATTTTTTGCGTTCGTATTTCGTGGAGGCTTCGGCCGGCGACGAGGTTGTCGCCGAAAACTGACCTACCGGTTAGACGGGTTCTTCCAGCCTTTGGCAAGGCGTTCAACGGATTCCCTCACCCGTGTTTTTCTTGTTTCTTCCCGTTTGGCCGACACGATCCATTCCACGTATTCTTTTTTGTTGGTAAAGGAAAGCGTATCAAAAAATGCGTTTTCTTTCGCAGCGTTTTTCAGTGCATGCGAAAAGTCATCGGGCAGCAATACCTGTTTTTTTGCGGTATCGATATAATGCCGGATGGGACGTTCCTTTGGGGCCGCTTCTTTCTTCCGGTCACCGGCTGTTTGCAAGCGCAGGGCAAAAGCCGACCAGGTTTCGTTGAATGAAATTAAACCTAACCACTGCAGGTCCTGATGTTTTCCAAGGTTGTCCCAGCCTTTGTCTCTTGTGAGATCGGTTTGAATTTTCGAAGAGCCTTTGGGATAATAAATCCAGCAGGTTACATCATCTTTCAGCAGGGCGATGACCTGTTCCACTTCTTCATCCAATTGTGCTTTGTCTTTGACAAACCAGTGGATTTGATTGCAGGTTTTTGATTTATCCGAAATTTTGACATCCTCGGGCAAATCGCTGATCTCAGTCTTGAAATCTTTTGGTGCATTGATGGTGAGCAATGTATAACCTTCTTTGATCTTCAATTTTTTTGCATTGGAGTGCGGCATAATTGGTTGTTTGGCGCTTGGAAAATAAGAAGGTTTTTCTTTTAGGAACCATTTTGCAAAAAGCCTTACCACCGATAGAATTGACGCTAAAGCATGTGTGAATATGAAAGAAAAACGCTCCCGGGAAAAGGAGCGTTGTTGCAGTTGTTATGCGACAGAATGAGTAAGCTTATCCCTTCTTATGATCTTCATAAACTTCCATTTCTTCGCCCGAGATGCGTAGAACTTTCCAGGTAGCTCCTTCATCGATGGTCACCAGGTACGCAGTGCCAAGTTCTGTTGTAACTTCCTTCACCAATCCAATGGAAATGCAGCTACCCAGGTTGTGGATCTGCCGGAGAACGCGATCAGGTAGGTAGGCTTCGGTCAGGTAGCGAATCTGGTCGATCACCTTGCCCTTTTTGTTCAGCCAGGCATTGCAGTGGATGCCGTCCTGAGAAGAGAAATTGACAAAGTATCCAGTCTTGAGCTTTGCCCATGCATCATCAGTTGCATTGGGATACGCGTGCCGGAACTCTCCCTGCACCATCAGCGGTATGTTGGCTTTCGCATAATGTTCAGTGGAAGGTTCGGTCAAAACGGTTGGCCTGAACTGGCCCCATGAAGCAAAGAACGCGGTAGACAGAACAATTGCCAGCAGGAAGAAGTGCTTTTTCATATAACAAAGTTTTTATGGTGAATGTTTTCAATTGCAATTGAAAGCTACTACGTCAAAAGGCGCATCGTTAACGGCGGTGAGTGAATGGTCAAAGACGGTGAGTAATTAACGGGCTTTGCAAGCTGCTTGCGGGTTTGACCGATGACAGGAAAAATCAGGGATGAATGAAGAGGAGCAGGACCTAAGAAAATTCTGTTGAAGGTTGAATGTTCAGAAGCGTTTTAATAGTTCTTCTTTCCGGCTTCGCGAAACGTTCACCGTGCTGCCATCGCTCATCACAAGGTAGCCACCCTCGCCGCGAATGTATTTGGTAACTTCATTCAGGTTGACAAGATAGGAGTGGTGCACCCGGATGAAAAAGGGAAAGTCGCGAAGCTGTTCCTCCATTTCTTTCAGGGTGCGGCAGGCAGTGATCTTGCTTTTGTTCTTAAGGAAAAGATGAGTGTAGTTGTCATCTGCCTCGCAACGGATGACCTCATCGGCCGGGATCAATTCAAAGCCTTCTACCGTCGGCACTGCAATCTTGTTGAACTGGTGGTCTTTGTTTTGAATTTGCTTCAGCAGCATCTGGAATTGCTCGGCTATTGGTAAATGACGCTGTTCCCGCACTTTTTTGATGGCGCCGGTCAGCTCGTTGGGATCAACGGGCTTGAGCAAATAATCCAGCGCACTGAAACGGATGGCTTTGATAGCATATTGATCATAACTGGTGGTGAAGATGATGGCAAACGGAATTTCGGTAAACTGTTCCAGCAGTTCAAAGCCGTTCATGCCGGGCATTTCGATGTCGAGAAAAATTAAATCGGGTTTACTTTTTTTGATGGCTTGCAAACCTTCGTTACCGGAGCGGCACCGGGCTATAATTTGCACATCAGGGCAATATTCATGCAGTAATATACTGAGGGTATCCAGGCAATGCGCTTCATCATCAATTAAAATCGCTTTAATCATATTGAACCGGTATTTGTAGTGTGACTTCCGTTCCACCGGCACGTCCATCAGGGAGTGCAAGGTCGGTGATGCGAACATAGAATCCGGGCTGTTTTTTCTGCCTGAGCATGGCAATGCGATCCGCTGTAATGCGCATGCCCATGGATTTGTGGCTGGAGGCGGATTTGCTTTTTAGCTCGGCGGCTTTTTGTCTCCCAACACCATCGTCGGTGATCGTGCAATACAAGGTATCATCGTGCTGCACAATCCCGATCTGCAAATGACCTTTTTCTTCTTTGTGCATCAGCCCATGCCAGATGGCGTTTTCTACATAGGGTTGAATGATAAGCGGTGGGACCATTACTGTCGAAGAATCAATATCATCCTGAACGGTAATGACATAATCAAAATGGTGATCAAACCGTATAGACTCCAATTCCAAATAGAGTTGTAAAGCCTCCAATTCGCTTTCCAATGGGATCAATGGTGCCTGGGAGTTTTGCAGGATTAAACGTACCAAACGGGAAAACTTCGTCAGGTATTCCGAAGCTTTCAGTTTGTTGTTTTGCAAGATAAAATGGTTAATTGAGTTAAGAGAGTTGAAAATGAAATGCGGGTTCATCTGAGCCCGTAAGGCTTGCATTTCCAGTTCGGTTTTTTGTTGCTGTAGTTCGGCCAGTTGTTTTTCTTTTTTGGTACGTTCCAGTTGCATACGGAATTTCTGGTGAAGACGCCAGCGGATCAGGCTATAGAAGATGAGAGCCAGGCAGAGAACGGCTAATCCGCGGAACCACCAGGTACCCCACCAGGGTGGTTGGATGGTAATCCACAAAATCTTCTCCGGTCCATTGAATTCATCCACAGCGTTGGAAGCCTGCATCACCAGCCGGTATCGTCCCGGCTGCAAACCGTCCAGATTGATGGTAAACGGGTTGGTACCGTATTGCCAGGTTTTGTTGACGTTTTCTAATTGGTAGCGTAGGCGGCTATTCCCTTCCGAATAATAATCGATGATGCCGGTTTCGATGTTGAGATTATTTTCATTGTGCTTTAAAGACAGTTCCTCCACATAGTTGGCGCCAGTCGAATGCAAAGCGGGTTTTTGATTGATATTAATCGCCTTCAGATAGACGAAGGAGGGTGGATAGATGTCCGCGAATTCAGCTGGACGAATTTGAATGAATCCTTCCTGGGAGCCAAAATACAGGTTGCCATAAACATCCTTTAGATGTGCATGCTCCCAATAAAATTTTTGTTTTGGCATGCCATCTCTCTCCGATAAAGAAAGAAACTTGCCGTTTCTTGTGTTGAGCTTCGAAATCTGATTTTGACCATTTACAAACCAGATATTGCCGTCATTATCTGCCAGCAAGGAAGAAACAAGCACACCGGGAAATCCCTCGGAGTAACGACGAAGGAGATGGAGGTCCTTGTCCAGGTGGAGGATGTCTCTTGGCTCTCCTACCCAAAAAGATTGATCTTCTTTGTTAAAAAAAATAACGGACCATCGTATGGAGTCCAGAGGGCTTGGGCTGAGTATCCACTTTCCCGATTTTTTGATAAAAGTGAGGTTATGGGCGGCATTCGGTGTGTTCAGAAAAATGAAATGATCTCCCAGGGGAACCATCTGGATAATCGCCTGGGAAAATGAAAGCATCGGTTCTGCCAGTAAACTTTCTTTTTCAACACGAAAAATACCGATGCCCTGCATCAGGAAGATAAATCCGTTATGAAACGGCAACGCTCTTTCCGCTTCCATGTCGCCCAAATTCACTCGATGGTTCCAGGCCGTATCATTCACTTGAATGAGCCTGCACTTCCTGGATGCCACATCCATTTCAAACAAGGCGTCCGGGGGCCAGGCTTTTAACCAGGTTGTTTGAAGGGAGGAATCCATTGCCAAAGGCATAATGTTCTTTCCTTTAAAGCCGGGCAAATCTTTCTCTCTTAGCAACTGGAATGAACCTGTGACCGGATCAAAAATGTCGATGCCATTCCACGTGCCGATCCATAACTTTTTATGGGGACCCTGAACAATGGTAGCAACATGGTTATCGCTGAGTGCAAACGGCTTTGCCGGATCAGCCGTGAAATGTGTAACAGCAGGCCGGATTGGATTTAATTGATAGAATGCTTTTCCGCCACCCACGACCCAAATGAGTCCGTCACGGTCAAAATAAGCAGGAGAGAGGGCATTGGAAACAGTTGCCTGGACGTTATCGATCCGGGGTTGTGTGATCGAACGGTTTGCCGGATCATAAATGAGAATTCCCCTGGGTACAGTTCCTGTCCAAACCCTGCCTTTCAAATCAAGGCCAATGCGATCGGTGGCATAATAAGCGCCTTCATGCGGCTGTGGCTTTGTATTCACAATTGGATCGAATTCTTCGATGGAAACGAATCTCCTGTCGTTGAGGCTAAACTGAACGAGTCCATCGGATGTGTTTAACCAGATCAACCTTCTTTTGGAGTCAAAACACATGGCTTGTGAGGTATGAACGTAGCCTGGGAACTTTAACTTTCTGCGGCAGGGGAAAGTGTATGGGGTTTGTTTCCCGGTAGCCAATGAAACCTGCAGCAATCCGGCTTTAGCCAGCATCCAAACCTCATGGGTCCTTTCATCCAAAATGGAACAAGCTGGCCTGAGCAGCTGAAAGTCCCAGTCGTTCTGGAAATGCGCAACAACAGTTCTTCTTTTAAACGAGTGTATATCATAGGCCGAAATCCTTGCTTTCATTTCGATACAAAACACTTCATTGCGGGTAGCCCAGAAGGGTATCGTATAAGGGGCGGCTATGGTGGTATCAACATAGGCCGAGAAATTGGAAAAGGTATCTGCTTTGCTGTCGTAGCGGGCTAACTCTTTATTAGTTCCGATCCAGATATTGTGCAGGCTGTCTTCGACAAGGGAGAGGATGACACCTCCGCTGAGTGTTCTGTTATTGTTTTTATCCCCGAAGTAATTTTTGAAATGACTGCCGTCAAACCGGTTCAGACCGAAGGCAGAACCTACCCACAAAAACTTATTGCCATCTTTCAGCATACAATGGACGATGCCAAGCGAAAGCCCCTGCTCTACATCCCAGGGGATGGCCCGGTATTGTTCTTGCGCGGATACACAAACCCAAAACAAAAAACTAGTGGCGATGATGTAAACACTCTTTTTGGGCAGCATATGGTAAAATTTTCGCTCCAACAAAAGCATGGGAGCCATTTTGCGTTTTCACATCTTACGTTTCACCTTTCACGGATTCAATAGCCCGGATTTTGCACCAGGCAGGGATTTTTCGCCAATTCGGGTTCAGGGATCGGGAACATGGTTCGATAGTTTTCCGACACGCCCTTTTCCGGGGTTCTTGCATCCGTAAAGTGGCCAAAGCGGATCAGGTCCGTGCGGCGGTGTCCCTCCCAGGAAAGCTCTCTTTCCCGTTCCGCCTGCAAGCCGTCGAGATTCATTTCGCCGGCGGAAAAGTCCGGCATTCCTGCACGGCTCCGGATGGAAACACCGCCAATCTTTTGGTTAATGGTGGTGAGAGCAGCGGCAACATCGCCGTTCCGGAATTGCGCTTCGGCTTTCATCAGGATAATGTCCGCAAGCCGGTAAATAGCAAAATCATTGCTCATATTCCCAAAGCCCTGTTTGTTGAATTCCCATTTGGCACAGCGTGCACCCGCACCTTCTGCCTGTGGAAAGGGGATTCTGAACGTGGTGATGACCGGGTCAAAAATGAGCGGATGGCCCAACCTGTCGTATTGCAAATGCGCCGGGTCCTCTACCTGGTTGATGTATTGCTGGCCAACCAGGAACATTTTCCGTCTTCTGTCCCGGGAGTCAAACTGTTGATAGATGGCTGCCGGGCTGCATAAGCCATTCACGCCTCCGGCTTCGAGCCCGAAACTGGCATTGCTTACATAGTTCAGGGTAAAAAGCTGGATGCCGAAAAAATCAAGGCCTTTTTCGCGGTCGAACGGAATCACGAAAATGTTTTCTTTGGAGCTTTCATTCGCAATGGAAAAATTGGCAAAGAAATCCGTCTCCAACAGGTAATGCTTACTGTTCAGGATCGCATCACAGGCGGCAATACAATCTGCCCAACGCGGTCTCCCGGTATACACCATCGCATTCAAATACAGCTTGGCCAGCATGGCATACGCAAACCATTGTGTGGCCCGGCCATAGGTGTACGAATTTACCTCAGTGGTTAGCTGGGGCAGGTTGTCTTTGATCTCTTTTTCGACAAAGGCAAATACGTCGGCACGGGGTGTGTTTTTGAGACAGGAAACATCGGCATTTTCATATACAATGGGCACATTGCCAAACAGGTCGAGTGCCTGCAGGTAGTAAAAAGCCCGTATGATCTTCAATTCGGCTTGTATAGAAGTGAAAGTGGCAGGTTTCGGATTCAATGCTTCCACAGTTTTTAAGATCGTATTCACCCGGGCAATGGCACTGTAAAGGAATTGCCATCCGTTTTCAACCGGGGAACTGCCGGGTGTCCAGGTATGCATCCATAGATCTCTCCAGATGCCGTTGTCAGCCCAGTCGCCGCCACGGGTAGGAACAATGATTTCATCCGAGGATATTTCCAGCAAGGCGTACATGCCATCGGGAGCCATGATATCTCTTAGTTTGGTGTATGCAGGAGCAACACCTGCCGCTACCTGTTCCGGCGTTTGCCAAAAACGGGTCACTTTATCGTATACGTTCGTCTCCAGTTTGGTGCAGGAGTGGAGCAGGATAAAAAGGCCGATGGCCGATGGTATTTGAATGATTTTTTTCATGTGTCATTCTTTTTGTTTCCAGGAATATGTCACAAGGCCGGAAGTCCCATCAGAACGCCATGTTCACACCGAGCAGGAAACCTTTTGTTTTCGGGTAATACTGGTTGTCGATATAGCGTTGTGCGCCTTCGGTCCTTATTTCTGGGTCAATGCCTTTGTACTTCGTCAGGAGGAGCAGGTTGGATGCGGTAACATAGAGCCGTAAAATCGCAAGGTCTTTTGTCCCTTTGAAACGGTAACCTGCCGTTACATTGTCAAGCCGCACAAAGGATCCGTCTTTGACCCAGTACGAGGAAGGTTGCGGTTGATCGGCAAAACCGTTGGTGAGTGCATCAACACCCACATTCCTGGCCGGCAGAAAGACGGAGGTGCCTAAATTCAACAAGGAATTGGCAAATATTTTCTGCCCTTGTACGCCTCTGAGGAAAAATGAAAGATCAAAACGCTTGTAGGTAAGGTTCGTTGTAAAACCCCAGGAAAATCTAGGCGTCGGATCAATAAAAACCCGGTCCTTATCGGTATAAAACATCGAAGTGCCGGACAGCTTTCCGTTCCCATCATAGTTGTTATACAGTGCATGTCCGTCAGCATCCAAACCGGCAAATTGCGGCAACCAAAAAACACCGGCAGGATAACCGGGCTTTAATTCGGAAACATAGGTGCCGCTGAAACCAGCTCCTTCCGCATAACCGTAGTGACGGTTAGTAATCGAAAGAGAAGTTCCGTTGAACTGGCCGGAAAGATTCGTGATCCTGTTCTTGAGCGTACCGATATTGAAGTGAAGATCCCATTTCCAGTTTTTAGTAAGGAGTGGCGTTGCATCTAGGGTAACTTCGGTGCCTTTATTAGTTGCAGTTGCGGCATTGGCCGAGACTTTATCCGATAAAAAAGGGGGCTGCGGAAGATCATACAGAAACAGCATGTCGCTGGTCTTATCGTGAAATACGTCAATGGTGCCATGAAGGCGATCGTTGAAGAGGGTGAAGTCGGCGCCTATGTTCAGCGATCTTCTGACTTCCCATTTCAGGTCCGGATTCGGCTCCTGAACCACCGCATAGCTTTGAAGCACCTGCCCGTTATACAGGTAAGGGCCGGTGGGACCATAAAGCTGCTGGTAGGCATAAGGAGGCAAATTTTCCTGGTTGCCGGTAAATCCATAACTCACACGCAATTTCAAATCATTCAGCCATTTGCTGTTTTTGAGAAAACCGGCACGGTCAAGCCGCCAGGCAAAAGCAAAAGAAGGAAAGTTACCCCACCGGTTGTTGCTGCCAAATTTGGAAGAGCCGTCTCGCCGGAAGTTGGCTGTAAAAATGATGCGGTTGTCATACGTATAAACCAGCCGGCCTAAAAACGAAATCAGTTTCACTTCATTCTTATACGAAGAAAGATCGCCGGTTTGTACATTGGTCGCCGTTCCCAGGTTGTTATTCAGGAGTTGCGGAACTAAGAAACCTCTTGCTGTTACACCAAAACCATCATTGATAAATCGATTGTATTCGTACACACCGGTGATCTCTGCGGTTTGTTTTCGAAAGCTTTTCTGGTAGTGAACATGAATGTCGCCGGAGAAGTTTTGTTTGTTGTTGTTGAATTTGGAGGCTTCTGCTTTGTCATTTCTTTCCCTCACACCAGGATAGAAATAGTCGTGAACGGTGTTGGCTCTTGAAAGCGCCCCCAATATTCCTGCATTCAGTCCTTTTAGAAGCGTATAATCTGCTTTGACGGAGGTCTGGAAAAAATTTTCCCGCTGTTTCCTGTCAATCTCCTTCAACAGGAAAAGAGGGTTTAAATAGCTGTTGTTGGCAATATTGAAATAAGAGCCGTCAGGGTTGTAAGACGGCCATACGGGAAGATAGCCTGAGGCAACGTCAAAGGTAAAACTGCCACCGGTGCGTGTCAGACCGGTGGACCACTGGTCGAAAAGCAGAGTGCGATTGGTAACAGATGCATTGATGTTGTAGTCGACTGCCAGTTTTTCATTCAGGCTTTTTTGGTGAATGTTCAAACGGCCGGTCATCACTTCCTTCCCGGTATTGATGATCACTCCCTCCTGATTGATATATCCCATCGAGCCGCGATAATTCATGGCGTCTGTGCCGCCCCGAATACTGATGGTGTGACTGTGTGAAAAAGCCCGTTGAGAGATAGCGCTTTGCCAGTCCATGTCAGCACCCTGATCAAGGCTGGCACCGCCGAGTGCAGCCGTAGCGGCTCTCCATTGCGAGGCATTTAATACCTGAAACCGGCGGGAAATTTGTTCGACCCCGCACCATCCGTCGTAGGCCACAACCGGTTTGGCAATCCGGCTGGTTTTTGTTGTGATCAGCAATAC
The DNA here is from genome assembly GCF_003628535.1 of Flavisolibacter nicotianae. Classification (GTDB taxonomy): domain Bacteria; phylum Bacteroidota; class Bacteroidia; order Chitinophagales; family Chitinophagaceae; genus Flavisolibacter; species Flavisolibacter nicotianae. The sequence goes on along the minus strand of NZ_RBCI01000014.1, from coordinate 28,890 downwards.
ACCGTTCGCTCCCCTGGAGCCGTAAATGGCGGCGGAAGAAGCATCCTTTAAAACTGTGAACGATTCCACGTCGGCCGGATTGAGCGTGGAAATGGCTTTATAGAAATCATCGATAGCCATACCGTCAATGACAACCAGCGGGGGTTGCCCTTCCAGAGAAGTGGCGCCACGGATGCGAACAGTGAGTTCGCCATTTGGATCGCCTCCCGGCTTAGTGATCAACAGGCCGGCGATCTTGCCCTGCACCAGTTGAAGCGGGTCGGTAACGTTGCCTTTATTGAAATCGCCGGCAGTTATTTTCGCGACGGCACCTGTTAGGTCTCTCTTCTGACTTGTTCCATACCCGATGATCACCACGTCTTCCAGGCTTTTGCTGTTGAATGGCAAACTGATGTTGAGAAAGACCTGGTCAAGTAGTTTGACCATTGCCTTTTCTCTTCCAACCGTTGAAAAAATCAAGACGTCGCCCTTTTTGGCAAGAATGGAAAAGCTGCCATCTGCCGCACTGGACGTGGCAACTGGTGTGCCCTGGATCGCGATGGTAACACCTGCCAGCGGTAGGCCTTCCGCGCCGCGGACGATTCCGGAAATTTTTGGCTGGGCAATGACCACGATGCCCGTGAACAACAGCATCGTTAACGGGAGCAATCCTTTGCATGGTGCGTACTTCTTTTTCATAACCGTTGTTTGCGATTATCAAAAGGGCGTACGTTTTTCATTTATAGGGTTGCCGGAATGCGTAGCCATACTTCCGTGCCGCCGGGGCTGCCGTCGGGCAACACTAGGTCGTGGATGATGAAAAAAGGTTTCTGTAGACTGTTTTGCTGCAGCATGGCGATGCGGTCAGTGGTTATGCGCATGCCCATTGCCTTGTGCGTAGCCGCTGATTTGCTTTTGAACTCCGCCGCTTTTTTTCGGCCGATACCATCGTCGGTGATTTGGAAACACAGCTGATCTTCCTTTTCAAACACGGCAATTTCCAAATGGCCCCTTTCTTCTTTGTGCATCAACCCATGCCAGATGGCGTTTTCCACAAAAGGCTGAATGGTCAGCGGCGGAACGCTGAGGGCCGAAACGTCGAGATCATCGTCAACCTTTATTGTATAAACAAAATGGTGATCAAAACGAAGTGCTTCCAGTTCCAAATAAAGCCGCAGGGCTTCCAGTTCGCTTTCCAGTGGAATGAGCGCCGATTGCGAGTTTTGCAGGATCAACCGCGTTAGTCTTGAGAATTTCGTAAGGTATTCGGAAGCTTCCTGCCGGTTGTTTTGCAGGATGAACCGGTTGATGGAATTCAGCGAATTGAAGATGAAGTGCGGGTTCATCTGGGCACGAAGGGCCTGCATTTCGAGTTCTGTGGCTCGCTGCTGGAGTTCGGCCTTCGTTCGCTCTGCTTCCAGTTTTTCGAGCTGAAGTTGGCTTTCGGCAAGCTTTCGGCGATTGATTTCATTTTTTCGTTTCAACAGAATGTTCCGCAAAACGATAATGCCAAGCAGCAGGAGTCCTGCTATGCCGAAAAGAAGCAATTTCTTTTGCAGGGAAGCTTGTGCGATTTGCTGTTGCTGCAACTGCCTTTCATTCGCCAGGTTTTCGATTCGATGTTCGTAATCATAAGCAGCCATTTTACCCCTGGTTTGATCGTTCATTACCGCGTCTTTTAAGGTGATATAATTCCGGTAATAGAAATAGGCACTATCCTTTTGCTGCAAGCGGTCGTAAACCGTGGAAAGAATTTTATAACCGTCACGGATCAGGGGCTTTGCTTTTGTTTGCAAAGCCATTGCTAATCCTTGTCTCGCATAAGCAATGGCAGAATCATTCCTGTGTAATGCGTCATAGGTTTTGGCAAGATCAAGAAATGCCCGGTTCGTTTGCCGGCGGTCGTTCAGTTGCTGGTGAAGCAGAAGGGCTTTCCGGAAATAAGGCAGGGCGGTACTGTATTGTTTTAAATACAGGTAGTATTCACCTTTGCTGAGTAGAAAAAAGCGCAGGTCTTTTTGCGCTGCTCCGGCTGAATCAAATTTGTTGTAATAATAAAGGGCTGAGTCGGCCTGGCCTGCCTGGGTCAGCAATTCGGCATATTCCATCTGATTCCAGCAGGAGATAGGATCACCCAGACTTTCCACGAAAAGCTTCCGCCAGAAGGGCAGTGCTGTGGCATATTCTTCCAACAGCCGGTACATCAGGCCCAGTACCCATAACTCGTGAAAGGAATAATAGTTGTTATTGCCGGACGCACGATCCATCTGGATCAATTTCTGTTGTGTTTCCAGGAGCTTCACATATTCGCCGCGCTCCCGGTAGATATCGGTCATCGTTTCAAGATTGAACCCTACCCAGTCGCTGTCGCTGGTGATTTGCGCCCATTTCAGGAAAAGATTCAGGTTCGTCAGGGCTTCGTCGTAAAGGCTTTGATCGGTTTGTGCACGGCCCAGGATCTGGTAAGCGAGGGTGATTTCTTTTTTGTTAGCGGTGCGGCTAAACCAACTGATCGCTTCCCGGGCCAGTTTTTCTGCCTGGAGCAAGTCGTTTTGATAACAAACAGCGAACCCTGATTTGCGCAGGCACGCTACCGCCAGCCCATGGTTGTAATTGATTTTTTGGGCTTCTTCAGCAGCCTTGTCTGCGTAGTAGAAGATGGAATCTTTTTTGGGTGTACCAAAGTATTGCTGGCTAAGCTCCAGTAAACAATCAATTCTTGCGATGCCCTTCAATCGCTTCAAACGATTTTTTAAGCTGTCTTCCTTTTCGGTTTGGGCGGGGCAGTTGAAGGATAGAAAAAAGATGGCTGCAAAGAAAAATGCGCAGAAGCTCTTAGACTGGCGGTGGCAAACGAAACTCCACATAATGAAAAGTTTCAATATTAAGTTACAACATCTGTTAGCATTTCTCCGGTTTTCGAAACTATTTCTTTTGCAGGGACATTCTTACAGCCGATGGGTAGTTGGATGTTTACAGAAGTACCTGGCGGTTTTAAACGGGTCGTTGGTAGCGAAAACAAATGCAATTAGGAATAGACAGCCAGGCGAAGGGGCGACCTGGAATGATGGCCTTAAACCCCAACTGCCAAACCTAAAACACACTTTTTCGTTTCTTTGCGCATGTCTACAGTATTTTCTTTTCAACAGCTTTTCGATTTTACAAAATCCGTCTTCCTGAAAATCGGCTGTCCCGAAGAGGATGCCACCCTGGCCACCAACGTTTTACTTTCAGCCGATATACGTGGTGTGGACTCCCACGGCATTGCCCGCCTGAGCGGCTATGTGCGTTTGTGGGAAGCAAAGCGTGTCAATGCAACACCTGTAATAAAAATTCTTCACGAAACACCGTCTACCGCAACGGTCGACGGCGACAGCGGTCTTGGTCTGGTAGTGGCACCCAAAGCCATGCAGATCGCCATCGACAAGGCCAATAATGTAGGTACGGGATGGGTGAGTGTTCAAAACAGCAATCATTTTGGAATCGCCGGCTACCACGCCATGATGGCCCTCGAGCACGACATGATCGGCATTTGCATGACCAATGCAAGCCCCCTGGTTTCACCCACATTTTCGGTGGAGAGGCTGCTGGGCACCAACCCGATTTGTGTTTCGATCCCGGCAGGCGAAGAGCCGCCCTTTGTTGCCGACCTGGCCACCACCACGGCAGCCAACGGCAAGCTGGAGATCCTGCAGCGTAAAAATGCAGAAGCGCCCTTGGGCTGGATACAGGACAAGGACGGCCATCCCTCAACGAATCCCCATGAACTGAAAAACGGCGGTGCCCTGCTTCCGCTTGGCGGCGACCGTGAACACGGCAGCCACAAAGGCTATGCATTGGGTGCCGTGGTGGATATTTTTTCGGCCGTTTTGAGCGGCGCCAATTACGGTCCCTGGGTGCCGCCCTTCCCGGCCTATGTGCCCATGCCGACCGGCATGCCCGGCAAAGGCATCGGCCATTTTTTTGGCGCCATGCGGGTGGATGCCTTCCGTCCTGCATCGGAGTTCAGGGAGCACATGGACAACTGGATCCGTCGTTTCCGTTCGGCCAAAACAGCCGGTGGCTTTGAAAAAGTGCTCATCCCCGGCGACCCGGAACGGGAAATGGAAGCGGAGCGGAAACACGCTGGCATCCCGGTCCTGCAGGCCGTGGTCGACGATTTAAAAACGCTGGGAGAAAAGTTTGACCTGCCCCTGGTATGACGATCGATTAAAAAATCCCGCGGTTATCTTTACGCCTCATTAAAAAACCAGCTCTCCGAAAATGAAAGTCATGAAATTTGGCGGCACCTCTGTGGGAAAGCCGCACCGGATGCACGAAGTTGCCAACCTGATTACAAAAGACAACGAAGACAAGATCGTCGTGCTGAGTGCCGTTTCCGGTACCACCAACAGCCTTGTGGAAATCGGTAATTTTCTTTCTGCCAACAACAAAGCCGAAGCCAAAACAAAGATCGACGCACTGGAAGCGCAATACAGGTCTTTTATCAAAGAACTGGTGGCCACACCGGAAGCGCTGCAAAAGGCGGAAGACGTATTGAAAGAACATTTTGAATTTCTCAACATCATTCTCCGCATTTCCTATAACGAAGCCCTCAACAAGGACATCCTTGCACAGGGCGAACTGCTGTCCACGAAACTGTTCAGCATTTACCTCGGCGAAAAAGGCATCGACCATGCCTTGCTGCCGGCGCTCGACTTTATGAGCATCGATGCGAACGACGAACCCCAGGTGGAAGCGATCCGCGAAAAGATCAAAACCGCGCTGGCGCAACACCCCGGTAAAAAACTTTTCATCACGCAGGGCTATATCTGCCGCAATGCAAAAGGAGAGGTGGACAACCTCAAACGCGGTGGCAGCGACTACAGCGCCTCGCTGATCGCGGCCGCTATCAAAGCATCTGTTTGCGAGATCTGGACCGATATCAGCGGCATGCACAACAACGACCCCCGCGTGGTCAACAAAACCATTCCCATCGAGCAATTGAGCTTTGACGAAGCAGCGGAACTGGCCTACTTCGGCGCGAAGATCCTGCACCCCGCATCCATCTGGCCCGCCCAGCAATACAACATTCCCGTCAAGCTTCTCAACACCATGGAGCCCGAAGCAAAAGGGACGATCATCGTGGAAAAAGCGGCGTCCGTGGGTGTGAAAGCGGTGGCAGCCAAAGACAGCATCACCGCCGTCAACATCAGGAGCAGCCGCATGCTGCTGGCCTACGGTTTCCTGCGCCGCGTGTTCGAGATTTTCGAAAAATACCGCACGCCCATCGACATGATCACCACCTCCGAAGTGGCCGTGTCGGTAACGATCGACAACGACGCTTCGCTTACGGAAATCGTGCGGGAATTGGAAAGCTTTAGCACGGTCGGTGTCGACAAAGGACAAACCATCATTTGCATTGTGGGCAACGAGATCGCCGCGCATCCCGACACGCTGAAAAAAGTGTTTGAAAGCCTGCAGAACGTGGATGTGCGCATGGTGTCCTATGGCGGCAGTGCCCACAACATTTCCCTGCTGGTCGACTCGGCACAAAAAACCGACGTGCTGAAAGGGCTGAATTCCGGCTTGTTTGGCTTAAATTAGCCGCACAACCAATCTGCCCATGCAAATGGAAAATCTGACTGCACCAGCCGTACCTGGAAACGACATCGTTACAAACGCCGAATTTGTTGCTGAAACAGAACTGACCGAAAAACAGCCTTCCGTACTGGGGACTGTTTTTCGGTCCATTTTTATCGAAGGTCCAAAGGATTTTATTGGGGGGATCTTCGGCTTTTTTCGCCGCTACTTTCGTCACTACGGCGAGTCGTTCCGGTTCTTTAAACGGCCCTCGCTCAAGGTAGCACCGTTCGAAAAAAACGATTTCAAGGAAAACGCGATGCAATCCTTCGAACTGGCCCTGATCTTTACGGCCGCGCTGATCTTTATGATCAAGCAAAGCTGGATCCCGGTGAACAACGACCTGCAGGAGAAATATGGCAACGATATCTTCCAGCTGTTTTTCGAGCTGATCATCTTCGTCATTTTTGCCCTCGCTTATTTTGCACAGATTCTTCTGTCCGTGCTGGCAGGCAGGTTGCTCCGGTTCCTGTTTAGCGTACCGGTAACCAGGCGGGAATCCGATGTGCTGTTTTGTTACCTGAACAACGCCTTTTTTAGCATCGCCGCCCTGCTGGCCTTTGTCTTCCGCTGCGGGATGCAATACGACCAGATCCAGGGCACGTCAACGGAAAGCGGCATCATGACCTTTTGTTTTTTGACCAGCTTTTGCCTGGTAACCTGGTGGTCGGTCAATTTTGCCCGTCTCAACCGGTTGTCGGTTGTCCGCAAGCTGTTCTTCTATATTTTTTCCATCCTGCTGTTCACACTGTTGTATGGCCTGGGCACGAGTGCCATCTGCCTCTTTATCATCGGGGCATAAAAAAACGTCCTGCTTTTGACAGGACGTTTTTTTTATTTCCGGGAAAAATATCTCGATATCTCAATATCTCAATATCCCAATATCCGCACTTAAATCACCAGCAGCGCATCACCGTAGCTGAAGAAACGGTATTTATCCTTGATGGCTTTTTTGTACGCTTCCATCGTCAGCTCGTAGCCGGCAAAGGCGCAGGTCATAATGAGCAAACTGGTTTTGGGAAGATGGAAATTCGTAACCAGCGAATCGGCAATGTTGAAATCGTAGGGCGGGTGGATAAAGATATTCGTCCAGCCTTCCGTCGGTTTCAGATATCCCTGTGCCGTTACCGAGCTTTCCAGGGCACGCATGGTCGTGGTGCCGATCGAGCAGATGCGGCGGCTGCCTTCCTTGGCCTTGTTGACCACTTTGGATGCAGCTTCTTCGATGCGGTAATATTCCGCGTCCATTTTATGCTTGCTCAGGTCTTCCACTTCGATGGGGCGGAACGTACCAAGCCCGGTATGCAGGGTGACTTCCGCAAATCGAATCCCTTTGATCTCGCAACGCTTGATCAGTTCGCGGCTGAAGTGCAAACCGGCCGTCGGTGCAGCCACGGCACCTTCGTGCTTGGCATAGACCGTCTGGTAGCGTTCGCGGTCCTCTTCGTCGGGCTTGCGCTTAATGTATTTGGGAAGCGGCGTTTCTCCGTATTTGTCCAGCACTTGGCGAAACTCGTCGTCGGTGCCTTCAAACAGGAATTTGATGGTGCGGCCACGGCTGGTGGTGTTGTCGATCACTTCGGCCACCAGTTCTTCGGTGTCGCCGAAATAAAGCTTGTTGCCCACGCGGATCTTTCTTGCGGGATCAACAATCACATCCCAGAGGCGGTGTTCTTTGTTCAGTTCGCGGAGCAGGAACACTTCGATCTTGGCGCCGGTTTTTTCTTTGCGGCCATACATGCGGGCCGAGAATACCCGGGTGTTGTTCACCACGAAAACATCCTTGTCGTCGAAGTAGTCGAGGATGTCGCGGAAATGGCGGTTCTCCATTTCTCCGGTCTTGCGGTTCACGACCATCATGCGGGCATCTTCACGTTTTTTAGCAGGATGTTGGGCAATGAGATTGAGCGGTAAGTCAAACTTGAATTGTGAAAGCTTCATGGGCTTAAGTTCAAAAATTTTAGGCCAACTGACACAAACCAGCGTGCGAAGGAGAGGGGTTTCTTCCAATCCCGGTCTTACGGCACCGAGGTTGGTCATTTAGCATATAAAGGCCGCAAAAGTAGGGGATTTCAACGTGCGGTCGATATTTTTTTCCGCAGGCCACATTTTACCCCCTTCCTTTGTCTTACCTTCAGGGTCCTCATTCTATCCATTCAATCGCTTCGTTTCATGAAATGCCTGCTTTGTGCCTGTGCCGTTTTCCTAGGATTGACGCCGTCTTTTTCCCAAACAAAAATCAAAGCGGAGAAATACCCCAGCCTTCTGTGGGAGATCTCCGGCAAGGGACAAAAACCGTCCTACCTCTTTGGTACCATGCACGTGAGCAGCAAGATGGTCTTCCACCTTTCCGATTCGTTTTATTACGCCATCCGACATGCAGATGTGGTAGCTCTTGAAACCAATCCCGGAACCTGGCAGGAAAATTTTTCCCGTTACGACCTCGAAGGCGAAGGACTGAACGCGATGATGGGCCGCTACCGCAGTGCAGCAGGCGGCGAAACCACGCCCCGCGATTATCTCACGATCAATTCCCTCAAACTGGCATCATTTGAAAAAGCGGTGGAAGCGGCGCTGTACAGCAGCCCTTCCCTGTTGAACAGTTTTCTTTACCGGAGCAACTCCGAATCGTCCGGCGATTTTGAAGAAGATACCTATCTCGACCTGCACATTTTTCAGACCGGCCGCAAACTGGGTAAAAAGGTCTGTGGTGTGGAGGATTTCGATGGAAGCATGCAGCTCGTCAAAGAAGCCTATGCCGACGCGGCCAAAGAGAAAAAAAAGAGCCGCAGCTACGATTACGACGACAACTTTTCCTATGCACGCATGGAAGAAGCTTACCGCACCGGTAACCTCGACCTGCTCGATACCATCAACAAGGTCAATAGCCAGTCGGCCGCTTTCGACGAGAAGTTCCTGTATCGCCGCAACGAGATCCAGGCGGCCTCCATCGACTCCATCCTCCGGTCGGGAACACCGCTGTTTGTTGGTGTGGGAGCGGCCCACCTGCCGGGTAGCCGCGGCGTGATCGAACTGCTGCGAAAGAAAGGCTACCTCCTGCGGCCCATCCGGATGCAGGAGCAGGACAGCCGTCACAAGGAAAGCCTCGAAAGCCTGAAAGTGCCGGTGCAGTTTTCCCGGCAAACGGCAGAAGATGGTTTTTATTCGGTGGCGGTGCCGGGTAAGCTTTTCAGTTTTGGCCGCGGCAGCAGCGGCTTCGATATGAAACAGCACGCCGACATGGTCAACGGCAGTTACTATCTCGTGACGCGGGTGATGACCAACGCCGCCATCATGGGCCAGTCGGAAGCAGACGTGCTGCGCAAATTGGACAGTGTGCTTTACGAAAATATTCCCGGCAAAATTTTATCGAAACGGCCGGTGGTGAAAAACGGCTATCGCGGGTTCGACATTCTGAACCGCACCCGTCGCGGCGATGTTCAGCGCTACAACATTTTTATCACGCCCTTTGAACTGCTGGTGTTCAAAATGAGCGGCAACGGCAACTATGTCAGCCGCGGCACCGAAGCCGAACGGTTTTTCGGTTCTATCCAGCTCAACGAGACAAAAACCGCCTGGAAAAAATGGCAACCGGCTTCGGGTGGATTTGAAGTCGACATGCCACAGGCACCACTGGTCTATAAGGGAGGCGACTGGCTCTGTGCGGGCTATGATGCGGAGTCCAAAACCGCCGTCGAGGTCATTCGCACCGACATTCACAACCACGATTTTTTGGAAGAAGATTCGTTCGACCTGGACCTGATGGAAGAAAGCTTTGCCGCCTCGGAAAACATCGGCAGGAATCTTTCGCGGCAACGGATCAGCGTAAACGGCTACCCGGCACTGGAAGCCAGATACCGTTGCAAAGACAGCACCGTCACGGTGGCCCGGTTCCTTATCCAGGGGCCGCACTACTACACGCTGGTCAGCAATGCAAAAAAGGAAAACCGGCTGATGCAACGGTTTTTCAACTCCTTTGCCATCCGGCCTTTTGTATACGGCGAATCGAAACTGGAACACGACACACTTTTGCGTTTTTCGGTGAAGACTCCCGTTTTGCTGGAAAAGAAAAACAAGCTCCGGATGTATCCCGAAGAAGCCTACTTCGGAAGCAGCGACGATGACGACAGCCTCGTCGACAACGGAACCTATAACAGCCTCCTCGTGGCAGGCGACTCCACGGGGGAGAAGATTGCCGTTTCGCTGTACAAGCCCTCGGCCTACGTGTCCCGGCCGGAGAAAAAAGACCGGCAGGATTCGGCCGCCTTCCGGAAACAGTGGGTGATGCGCTGGCAAAAAAGAGACACCCTGTCCGGCGGGATGGTGGTGTACGAATACGAATTGGGCGGTCGCAACAGCAGCCGCATGCTGAAAGGAAAAATCTTTGCCCGTGGCGGCAGCGGTTACCGCCTGCAAACGGAACTGGACACCCTGTCTGCCCGCAGTTCGTTTATCGCAGATTTTTTCCGGACCTTTCAACCGGAAGACTTGCTGCAGGATGCGGACCTGAAAAAGAAAAAGAGCGGTTTCTTCTTTTCGCAGTTGTTTAGCCCCGACAGTTCGCTGCACAAAAAAGCCATCAAAAATATCAGTTCGGTGGTCTTCGACTCCACCGATTTCCCCGCACTCCGGCAAGGCATCCGCAACCTTTCATGGAAGGAAAAAAATTACCTCGATGTAAAAAAGGATTTTATCAACGGCCTATCCGGCATTGCCATCAAAGACGCGTCGGATTTTTTGAAAGAGGTCTATGTCGCCGCTGGTGATACGTTGGAACTGCAATACGCTGCGCTGGACGCCCTGCTGGCGCAGAAAACGGCCTATTCCTTTGCAACCTTTGCCCAACTGGTACAGGGCGACCCGCCGGTTCTCGGCACCAACCGGAATAGCAGCAGCGATCCCGGTGACAATTTTTTCTTTGATCGCTTGTCCGATAGTCTTTCCCTGTCCGCAGGTATTATCAAAGACCTGCTGCCCCTGCTCAATCTCGACGACTACGAGCAACCGGTGCTGCGCCTCATGGGGCTTCTGGTGGACAGTAACCTCCTGGCACCGCAGGCTTACGCTTCCTACCTGCCGCGGTTTTTGCTCGAAGCAAAACAGGCACTGAAAAAGCAGGCCATCCAGGAAAAAACCAGGGCCATTGAAAAAGCCCGGCAGGATGAAAAAGAGGGCGACAGCGACGACGATTCCCGGCCGCAGCTGGATCCCGGCAACCCCGAACTGGTTCGCTATGCCGCGCTGCTCCTCCCGTTTTGGGATGCCGAGCCGCAGGTGGCCACCATGCTTGGCCAGTTGGGCAAAAGCAATGACGTGCAGTTGCGGTTTGAAATCGCGATGCTGTTGCTTCGCAACAACAGGCCCGTGCCCGGTTCTGTGCTCAACGAATTTGCTGCCCTCGATCAATACCGCTATTTGCTGCTGGAAGCCTTGCAGGAGCTGGACAAGCCCGCTTTGTTCCCGGCTAGATATAAAAATCAGTTGGACCTTTCCCGCAGCCTCTTATTGAACCTGGAAGCATACAATCGTCCGGACACACTGGTCTTCCTCACCAAAAAACATATCTGTGCCAGTGAGCAGGAAGGAGAGGTGTACGTGTTCAAATACAAGGAAAAAAAGAGCGAGAATGCCTGGAAACTGGCAACCGTTGGACTCCTGCCTTCCGACAGCACGCAGTTCACATTTTCGAGTGTCGTGGAAGCAGGAGAGAAGGACATTGATTATGGGTTCACCCAACTCACCGGTACAAAGCTGGCTGTGGGGACATCCGAAGAAGAGCAGGTTCAAAAGCTGCTGAAAAAGCGATTGTACAGCCGGCGAAAAAGCGCGGCAAAATTTTACGAAGAAGACGAGTCTTCAGGAGAGGGCATCGCTTTTCGGGAGCGAACCGACCGGTAGTGCTGTTTACGAAACCTGGATTTTCGGCACAGCATCAATCAGCGTTTGGGTATAGGCCTGTTGGGGATGGTTGTACACCTCTTCCGCGTTCCCGCTTTCCACGATTTTGCCGGCCCGCATCACCAGGATACTGTCGCACATATACCGCACAACCGACAGGTCGTGCGAAATAAACAGCAGGCTCAGACCGAGGTCCCTTTTTAAATCGTTCAGCAGGTTCAGCACCTGCGCCTGTATGCTGACATCCAGCGCCGATACCGATTCATCACAAACCACGAAACCCGGATCGAGGGCCAGTGCCCTGGCGATCACGATGCGCTGCCGCTGTCCGCCGGAGAATTCGTGGGGATACCGGTTCATCATCGCCTCCGACAGGTTCACCCGTTCCAGCAGGGCAGCCACTTTTTTCCTTCGCTCCCGCAGCGAGGGTTCGATGCCGGCCACCAGCATGGGTTCGGCAATGGCATCGCCGATGGTCAGGCGCGGATTGAGAGAAGAATAGGGATCCTGGAAGATCAGCTGCACCTCTTTCCGCAGTTCTTTTACCGCCGGTTTCGAAAGGCGGGTGATATCCTGGCCGTTGTAAACGATTTGGCCCGATGTCGGTTCGATGAGCCGGAGCAGGGTGCGCCCAAGCGTTGTTTTCCCGCAGCCCGATTCTCCCACCAGTCCCAGTGTTTCGTTTTTAAAGAGAGAAAAACACACATCGTCTACCGCTGTGAAAAATCCCTTTGGCTTGCCAAACAGGTTGGTCTTTCCGGGAAATTTCACCGAAAGGTTTTCCACCCGGAGCAGGCTTTCCCTTTCCCCTCTTGCCGGGGCAGCGGCCGGCTTTGGCAGGGCCGGGCCGGGCTTTTCTTTCTCCAGGTAGTCGCTCACCGTTGGCAGCCGTTCTCCTTTGGAATGCAGGGCCGGCCGGCACTGGATCAGGGCCTGGGTGTAGGGATGTTTGGCCCCACGGAAAATGTCCTGTACTGCACCTTCCTCCACGATGGCGCCTTTGTAAAGGATGGCCACGCGGTCGGCAATTTCTGCAACCACGCCCAGGTCGTGCGTGATGAAAATGACCCCCATGTTCTGTTCCTGCTGCAACTGGCGGATCAGCTCCAGCACGGTTTTTTGCACCGTCACATCCAGTGCGGTAGTGGGCTCGTCGCAGATCAGCAGCGACGGTTCGCAACACATGGCCATGGCAATCATCACCCGTTGTTTCTGGCCGCCGCTCAATTGGTGAGGATAACGGTCAAACAGCCGTTCCGGCTCGGGGAGCTTTACCTTTTCAAACCAGTCGATGGTTCGTCGCCGGGCTTCGGCGCCGGAAATTTTTTTGTGCACAAGCAGGGCTTCCTTTACCTGCTGGCCGCAGGTCATGACGGGGTTTAACGAGGTCATGGGCTCCTGGAAGATCATGGCGATCTTGTGGCCGCGGATGGTGCGGATGGCCTGTGGCGAAAGCTGCAGGAGGTCAACCGGTTCGTTGTTTGCCTCGCTGAACAGGATACGGCCGGCCGCATACCGCGCCGGCGGCTGGGGCAGAAGCTGCAGGATGGAAAGAGACGTGACGGACTTGCCCGAGCCGCTTTCACCCACCAGCGCAACGATCTCCCCTCTTTCAACAGCAAAGGAAACAGAATCAACGGCGCGGTTGGTTCGGCCTTCCGACACAAAATCAATGCACAGGTTTTCGATCCGGAGAAGTGGCTCCATGGTTAGCGGCAGGGTTTGTCAAGCACCCGGATGGCAAGCGCTTTGGCGGGTTTGGGATAATAAGCCTGGCACACCATGCAGTTTTGAACTGTTGTACCAGGTGTAAAATAAAATTCCTGTCCTTCGCGGATCGAATCGGGGAAGCTGCAGGGATTTGCCAGTGCAAACACCTTACGGTAGGTTTTCTTCGTGTTCTCGTCCGTCCAGGAGTTTTCAACCTGCGAAGAATCGATGGCGCCTTCCAAAACCGAGATCGTGTAATTGCCGCAGATGGCTTTGATCTCCAGTCGCCCCTTGTAACAGTGGGCAGGAAGACTTTCCCGGTTGCATTTCTGCTGAACCAGCGCCACTGCGGCCAGGATGCTGATGAAGAGTACTTTCATAAAAAAATAGTCACGGCAAGGCAGAATGCCAATGCCCATCTGTCAGATGAATAACGCAATAACAAATAACGAATATCCAATATCAAATATCCAATATCCAATATCAAAACCGTAAGTGCCGTACCGTCAGTCCGTTATTGATCAGTTGCTTCAGCGAATCGATCCCGATCCGGAGGTGGCGCTCCACGTATTGCTCCGTCACTTTTTTATCGCTTTCCTCGGTCTTCACGCCTTCCGGTGTCATGGGCTGGTCGCTCACCAGCAGTAGCGCCCCTGTGGGAATGCGGTTGGCAAATCCAACCATGAAAATGGTTGCCGTTTCCATGTCAATGGCATAGGCACGTACTTTCTGCAGGTAGGCTTTAAACTCTTCATCGTGCTCCCACACGCGGCGGTTGGTGGTGTAAACGGTTCCGGTCCAATAGTCCACGCTGTGATCGCGGATGGTGGTGGAAATGGCTTTTTGCAGGGCGAAGGCCGGCAGGGCAGGCACTTCCTCCGGCAGGTAATCGTTCGATGTACCCTCCCCGCGAATGGCGGCGATCGGCAGGATCAGGTCACCCAGTTTGTTGCGTTTTTTCAGTCCGCCGCATTTTCCCAGGAAAAGCACGGCTTCGGGGTTGATCGCGGTAAGCAGGTCCATTACGGTGGCAGCCGTCGGGCTGCCCATCCCGAAATTGATAATGGTGATGCCGTCGGCCGTGGCGCACTGCATCGGTTTGTCCGGGCCGCCGATCTCCACCTGGTGCCATTCGGCAAAAAGCCGTACGTAATTGCTGAAATTCGTCAATAAAATATACTTCCCAAAGCTTTCCAACGGCTGGCCGGTATACCGGGGCAGCCAGTTCCGTACGATATCGTCTTTCGTCTTCATGGCCACGAATTTAGAAAACTTCGCTTGTTGGTTACGGAGAACTTGCGCAATCCCTCTCCACCCTGGCGCCTAAACGGTGAACTTGTGAACTCGCGAACTCGTGAACTGTTTTTGTCCTAGGTTTGACGCATGATTCAGGTGCCGTTCCCGCCGCCGCAATTCCGGATCAAGAAAAAGGGGGAGAAGCAGTACATCTTCGATGCCATTCGCAAGTCTTGGCTTCTGTTAACAGAAGAAGAATGGGTGCGGCAAAACCTGGTGGCCTATTTTACAACTGTCCTTCACTATCCCAAACAAGCCATTGCACTCGAAAAGGAAATTTTTGTCAACGGGCTGAAAAAACGGTTCGATATTCTTGTGTACGATGCCGGCCATCAGCCCTGGATGCTGGTCGAATGCAAGGCCCCGGCCGTGGTGCTCAGCGAGGATGTTCTGCAGCAGGCACTCCGCTACCACCTTTCTGTTCCGGTCGAATACCTCGTCATCTGTAACGGCGTTTCAACGGTCGCCTGGAAAAAAGCAGGCAGCAGCCTCGAACTTTCAACAGCCTTTCCCGGTTGGCGCTAGGTGGATTACCTTAATTTTTTAAAAATTGCATTAACAACGAAATGTGCATCGGTAAAACGGGTGCAGCAGCCGGCAGAAAAAATGCAAATGAAGGCGACGGACGGCACTTTCGCAAGGTTTGTTCGGTCCGGATTTCATCAACCGCTAACAAAGAGGGGAGTTCCCGGAATCGCTTGTGGATAACCGTTTATCTGGAAGGTCAGAGAGTCAGGATCGTGTAAAAAATACGCATCAGAAGACGCATGAACCCGGTGTGAATAACTTTTTTCAAACAAACGATTTTCGCTGAAACCCTTGCCTGTATTGGATTCCACCTAATCTAGGTGGAATTACTTAGGTTTCCTCGGTAAGAACTACTAGGAGAATTTGAGGGGAAAGTCTATGTTTGTCCCCGATCCGTAAATCCTTGTTTAGAAACGAACGGGTTTCTATTAAAAAATCGTACCGGAATGAAAACGACAGTACTGCTACTGTTTTCCCTTTTGCTTTCTGCTTCTGCCTCGGCGCAGGTCCCTGTCTTATACTACGATTTTGAGAACAATTCGTCACGGACAACACTTGAACAAACACCCGAACAGGCGATTAATTCAGGCAGCACCTCCATTGTACGGACCTACAGTCCGCCAACACCGATCGATATCGCCGCAGCAGGTGCCGGGATTTTTAACCACGGAACGTCCGCCGGAACCGCATTTTCCAGCAACAAATGGCCTGGGTCAAATCCCGGGGCCAGCACAAGCGATTATTTTGGTTTCATGACGAACACGTCCGGTTTTAGTGGTTTGACACTGAGCCTGGATGCAATGGCATCGACAACGGGAACCTTTCTTGCAATTGCTTGGGCAACCAATACATCGACCACGGCTCCCTCTTCATCAGCATACGTAGCGTCGACAACAGGGTCGCTTTCACTTTCCACAACCTTTTCCAATCTGCAGTTTAGCCTTCCTGCCGGCTCCGAAAACCAGCCTTACCTTTTTCTAAAGATTTATGCCTATAACGCGGCCAACAATGTCAGTAATGCAGTGATGATTGACAATGTAACGCTGAATGCGACCACCATTAACACATCCAAAACGCTGCTGGATTACAGCGCACTGGGCTTGTCGCTGACGTCCGGAACGGCGTTTGAACCGACCTATAATAACCTGACTGTAACCGGGATAGGAACAACGGTCATTCTCGGTGGCAACCTGGCATTGCAGGGCACGTTAAGCCTGCCTTCGGGTACATTGGAAACGGGCACAAAAACCCTGACCGTGAAAGGCTCGATCAGCCGGACCAGTGGGGTTATATCGGCCGGAAGCGGTACCGTCGCGTTCAGCGGTACGGTCCCCCAGTCAATTCCTTCCGGCGTCTTTAGCGGGGCGGTAAAAAACCTGACCATCAATAATATACAGGGTGTAACAACGGCAGCAAATATGACCGTAAGCAATACCCTTGATCTGTCGGCAGGAACATTTGCCCTGGGTACGACAACCCTGTCACTTGGTGGGAATATGACTCGTACGTCCGGCACCATCAACGCAGCAACTGGAACGATCGCATTTAATGGGACAAGCAGTGCTCAAACCATTGCCGCAGGCGTGTTTGCCGGCACCGTCAACAACCTGACGGTAAACAATTCACTGGGTGTGAATACAGCTGCAGATCTGACCCTGACAGGCACCCTGGCGCTAACTGCCGGAACCTACAATACCGGTTCAAGCACCCAAACGATAAAAGGGTCCATTACCAGGTCCGCAGGGGCTATCAATGCCGGCAACGGTGCAATGGTCTTCAGTGGCACAACGGCACAATCGATTCCGGCCAATACCTTCACCGGAAGCATAAAAGACCTCACCATCAACAACGCGATGGGGCTGACACCGCAGTCCGATATCTCGGTGAGCAATACCCTGGATTTGGCGACTGGAACATTAGCGCTGGGTACGACAACTTTGTCTCTGGGTGGGAACGTAACCCGGTCCGCCGGCAGCATCAATGCGGCAACCGGAACAGTAGCATTCAATGGAACAAGTGCCCAAACCGTTGCCGCGGGCATCTTTACCACTACGGTCAACAATCTCACGGTCAGCAATGAAGCGGGCGTCAATGTGAATGCCGACCTGACCCTGACCGGTACGCTGGCTCTGAATGCCGGAACCTATAACACCGGGACATCCACGCAAACAATCAAAGGCACGATTACCAAAACCAGTGGAACGGTAAACGCAAGTAATGGCGCTTTCATCATTAACGGGTCAGTTGCGCAAACCATTCCGGCCGGCACCTTCACCGGTAGCGTAAAAGACCTGGCTATCAACAACGCAGCTGGCGTAACAACCGCAGGAAACCTCACCGTGGGCAATTCCTTGTCGCTGACTGCCGGAACATTTGCTGTTGGCTCCAATACAGTTACGATTAATGGTAATGTGGCGAAAACGGCCGGCGTAATAGGCGCAGGTGCAGGCGGTGTTGTTTTCAGTGGCACAACAGCGCAAACCATCCCGGCCAACACGTTCACGGGCGGTGTGAAAGACCTGGCTATCAACAACGCAGCCGGCGTGACAACCGCAGGAAACCTTACCGTTGGCAATTCTCTGTCGCTGACTGCAGGAACATTTGCTGTTGGCACCAATACGGTTACGATTAATGGTAATGTGGCAAGAACAGCCGGCGCCATTAGCGCAAATGCCGGTGGCATTGTCTTTAGCGGCACCGCGGCACAATCGGTCCCGGCCGGCACCTTCACCGGTAGCGTAAAAGACCTCACCATCAACAACACGGCGGGGGTATCAACGGCCGACAACACCACGATTAGCAATTCACTGGTACTCACGGGTGGAACTTATGATGCGGGCACGAGTACCCAAACCATTTCAGGCACCATCAACCGGTCCGCTGGCACCATCAACGCGGCAGCAGGATCCCTTGTGTTCAATGGTTCGGCGGCACAAAACATACCCGCCGGCAGCGTTTCAGCAACGATTAAAAATTTGACAGTCGCTAATGCGGCAGGCGTGACGATAAATGACGACTATACCGTAGCAACGGCCCTGGCCCTGCAATCCGGTTTCCTGGCATTGAACGGTAAAACATTGACACTTGGCGGAACGGTCTCCGGCTCCGGTTCACTTCGCGGGTCGTCTGCGTCGGCGTTGACCGTTGCAGCTTCGGGTGTGGCAGGCACGCTGAATTTCGATCAGACAACCGATGGCACAACCAATGCACTGGCATTGATGTCCGTTTCATCGGGTACGGCAACCCTGGGCAGCAAGCTGAATATTTATACGGCACTGAACATTGCCGGCGGAACCTTCGACCTGGCGGCCAAAAACCTGGTGCTGAAATCTGGTGCAAGTAAGACCGCCTATGTAGCAGAGATCAGGGGCACCCTCGCAGGAGAAACCAATGTAACGGTCGAACGGTATATCCCGGCCTGGAGCAGCCGTCGCTGGCGCCTTGTCACCGCTCCGGTGTCGAATACAACCATCAGTGCAGCCTGGCAGGAAGGCAGTACCTGGAACGGTACGACGACCATTCCGGCCACCGGCACAGGTACCCTGATCACCGGTCAGCAGCAGGGGACCGCTGCGGCAGCCAATGCAAAAGGATTCGATTTTTGGACGGCCATTGCCAATGGCGCTGCCTCACTGCGCTATTATGCTCCGGCGACGACCAACTCCCAGGCATCCTGGCAGCCCGTTTCCTCGACGGTAACGGCAACGGCTTTCAACAGCAACCAGGCCTACCTGTTGTTTGTTCGCGGCGATCGTTCTGTCTACTCCGGCACTGCCGCGGGTGCAACAACCTTACGGCCCACGGGAACCCTGAAGAAAGGAACGTTCACAGTGCCTGTTTCCAAAGCAAACACACACACGCTGATCGGGAATCCCTATGCGTCTCCCCTGGATTTCAAGGCGGTTTACGACGCCAACAATACCAAAATTCAGTCTTCCTTTTATATCTGGCAGGCTTCTCTGGGCTCCTCCGGTGGCTATGTGCTGATGCGACCGGTAACGGCGGGCAGCAGCCAGTACGAAGCGATCCCTGGAAACGGAAGCCAGTCACCGGCCAACCGCTACATCCATTCCGGTGAAGGATTCTTTGTTATGCCAACAGCAACGGCCACTGCCGATAATGCCATCACCCTCAAAGAATCGCAAAAATCATCAGCCACCCCGGGCATTTCGGTCTTCCGGCTTTTGGGTAGTGAAGATGCAAAACTCTACGTCAATTTATACGACGCAACAGACAATGCTAACCCGGTATTGGTAGACGGTGCCCTCACCCAGTACAACGATACGTACAGGTCGGCGGCCGGCGACAACATGGTCAAGGCGATCAACAGTTCCGAAAACCTTTCCATACAAAAAACAGGCGGTGATTACATCGTGACCTCAGGAGCTGAGCCGCAACTGGGCGATACGCTGAAATTCCGGTTGTGGAATACAACAAGTAAGCCTTACCAGCTGGAACTAAAAACAGTCAACTTTACCGGTACAGGCCTTGCGCCGGTGCTTGGGGATCGCTTCCTGAAAAAAGAAACGCCGCTGGATCCCAATGATGCAACCACAACCTATTCTTTCAACGTGACGTCCGATGCTGCGTCAAAAGATCCCTCGCGTTTTTATCTTGCCTTCCGTGCCGCCATTGCATTACCGCTTTCGATCACCGGCATAAAAGCGGAGGCAAAAAGCACAAAAGAAGTCTCTGTCCAATGGTCAGTTACCGATGAAACGGACTGCAAAAATTACCAGGTTGAGCGATCGGTCGACGCGGCTACCTTCACGCCCTTGGCAACAATCGAAAAAACGCCTGGAGCAGGCGAAAAAACCTATACGTATTTGGACGGCCAGCCGGCAGCCATGAACTATTACCGGGTCAAAATTTCCGGGAGTAATGGCGAGATAAAATATTCAGCCATTGTAAAGGTGCAGTTGCAAAAGGCAAATCAAACAATGGCCGTGTATCCAAACCCGGTTCTTGGCAATGAGTGTAGTCTTTTGCTGCAGAACAGGCTACCGGGAACCTATTCGCTTTCCCTGTATACGATGGCCGGGCAAACGGTTTTACGCAAAACCGTTCAGTACACCGGTGGCACGCTTGCCGAAAAGCTGGCATTGCCGCAAAACATCGGGGCGGGAGTCTATCACCTTGAAGTGAAGGATGGTTCCG
The DNA here is from genome assembly GCF_003628535.1 of Flavisolibacter nicotianae. Classification (GTDB taxonomy): domain Bacteria; phylum Bacteroidota; class Bacteroidia; order Chitinophagales; family Chitinophagaceae; genus Flavisolibacter; species Flavisolibacter nicotianae. The sequence continues at coordinate 8,700 of NZ_RBCI01000014.1, read as the reverse complement.
GTCAGCGCACAGTGCAAAACCTGCAGGTGGTAAAATAACACGGGAACCGGTGATTACCTGTAGTGGAAAAGCCATGCTGGACTTGCCGGCACAAAAGTTCGTCGATCATTCAGCGGTACCGGAAAACGGCACTTCCATCTCGCAGGATTTTCTGTTATATTTGAACCCAATTCTAGCGGTAATGAGGAAAGCCCTGAAAAAGATCGTCTTCATTTTCTTTTTTTCCGTTTTCGGCATGAGTAAAATGCTGATGGCGCAGACGGGACTTGACGAACCGCCTCCTACCGAATGTCCGCCCAGCCCCGACCCGGATACACAACCCGATCCTTACTGCCCCCTCGACGGCGGCCTTGTTTTTCTTTTGGCAGCAGGAGCGGTTTATGGCGTAAGGAAATACAGCACCGGCCAGAAGAAAGAAAGTGCCGGTTACGACACGCTAGGCTAAATCATCCAATGCATCTTCCGTCACAACCTTTCCTGGCAATAGGGGATGGGCATCCAGTTTCAGAACAACGTAACATTCTGGAATTGTCACAGGCAATATTTTTTCCTTCACAAAGAAGTTATCACGCACATTTTTAAATCGCCGGCAGACCGAAGGAAACAACCTGCTGCCAGGACAGCGATTCGGGCTGACCCCGAAGGACAAATGTCTCAAGCGGCCGGTAAACCGGCAGACAAACGAAAAACATTTCGCAAGCCCTGTAAGGACGAAATCGGCTTGAACTTCCTGGCCCGACCCCATAGGGTCGCTATACACTCCCCCTACAACCAACGTCTGATTGCCGATTGCCCTATTTTCATCCGTCATCCACCATCTCCTCATCACAAATAAGAAGAGAAACCCACGAAAAATAAATTGAAGATAAATTACATATAAATAAAATATTAACTATATTTATCCGGGTTTTCTGCAGAAATCGCCTGATTCCCGATGATGAACCGGGTTTGGCTGCAGAATGGCCCTGAAGCAACCAGGATAACTAGCTGTAAAAAATGACTCTCTCTCCCTTATTTTCTTACAGCCCAGTAGCGAAGATGGTAACCACAACCCAGGACTGGTTTGAATATCGTCTGATCAAACCTTTCCAATTCGTTTCTCTCGGGAAGCTGTAATTGTTTTTCCATGAAAAGCAGAACTGATGCCCAACCGCTCAAGAAGGAGACAACTGGTGGTGAAACGGAAAAGGGAATGGTGAGAAAGACGTCCTCGACGAAGCGAAAGATTTTCCCTGTTTCACTTTTGACGTCTGACTGCCAACATCTCCCTCCCTTCCTTTCGGTTTGGTATGAACGTTACTGCCATGCCGCGAATGCATTGCCGTATTCATCGTTCCTGCGATCGATCAAACCTGCAATCATGATAAAGCCATACAGGGTTTTCATTTTCCTGGCAATCAATATTCCGGGAACCTTCACATGGGCTCAGGTCAGCCTGGCAACGGTCAACACGCCGGTCCTGCAAAATTTTGACGCCTTGGTATCGAGTGGCTCCGCTACTCAGTCGGGAGGAATTTTTGCAGAAGGCTGGTCCTTTTTGGAAACCGGTATCAACCAAAATGGGACTTACCTCGCCGGTACCGGGAGCAACGCAGCCGGCGACACGTATAGCTTTGGTGTATCGGGGATCAATCCCGCAACCGACCGGGCCTTCGGCTTTTTTCAATCCGGTAATTTACAGTCGTTCATTGGGTGGAAATTTACGAATAACACCGGGCAAACGATTTCGACAATTTCGGTTGGGTATACTGGTGAACTATGGCGATTGAGCGGGGTTGCGGACAAGCTGTCGTTTTCCTACCAGCTAGGCGATGTGGCCCTGAATGCCGCTTCGGGATGGACCGCTGTACCGGAACTTGAATTTACAACGCCGGGCACCGGTGCCGCAGCGGCTGTGGATGGGAACAGCAACGCGAATCGCACCGTCATCGCACCCGTGAACATTGTGGGATTGAATATCCCGGATGGCACAACCGTTACATTCCGTTGGACCGATGCAACGCCAACATCGTCTGCTGGAATGGGAATCGACGATTTTTCCCTTTCCCTGGTCCCCGCATCTTCCGCATATTTCAGAACGAGAGCCAGTGGCAACTGGAATGATCTGAATACATGGGAATCCTCACCGGATGGATTGACGTGGACACTTGCTACCAACACCGTTCCCTCCAGCCTTGCCGCAGGCATATCGATCTTAAGTGGGCACGTGGTGACAGTTAGCCGTGATCTGGTTATTGGTAAGCTGGCAGTGAAACCGGGAGGCAGAATTGTTTACGCAGGTGGCAACCTGGTGGTAACCGATTCGCCAGGCGATGACATCGTGCTGCAGGGCGCCGGAAGCGTTTTCGACATAGCGGCTGCGGTTGCGCCGGTACTCAACCCTGGCGCAAGTTTCCGGGTCGGCTCCGGTGCGGTGCTCACACTGAGTGGAAACACCACTGTGTTGAATTATCAGACGCCTTCTTACAGGTATGCCGATGGGGCCGTGTTTGAATATACCAATACGGGAACACCGGCGATGACCGGTACATTTTTCCCGGCGCAGGATGCCGCGGCCATTCCTGTCTTTCGCTACAATTCGCCCAATACGTCCAATCTTGGCGGTCCCGGTGCGACGACGATCCTTGGAGAACTGGATGTATCGGCAGGCCGGACTCTCAACCTCAAAGCTGTGACCGGAACGCTGGAGATCCGGAATGGCATCACCGGCAGCGGCGATCTGGTGGCAGCAACAACCATCCATCTCACCGGCGCAACCGCAGAAATCGGCGGTGCCGGAAGGCTCAACAGCGACCTGGCTATCGAAAGCGGTTGTGCGGCATCGTTAACAGCAAACAAAACGCTTTCTGCCAATAACAAAATGGTCATAAACGGAACACTGGATGCCGGCACCGCGCAATTGCAAACCGCATCGGGTACGGCGTCTTTTTCCGTTGCGGCAACGGGCATGGTAAAAACGGCCAATGCTGCCGGATTCGTGAACGCTTCGGGTACGTTGAAGACCGGCAATTTCTCAATCAGTCTTGCTGCAGGTTCTGCTATCGATTACAACGCGGGCGGCGATCAGCTCATCACGACGACTGGCCCGGCCTACCACAACCTCAACATATCCGGAACCGGGAAAAAGACCGCACAGGGCGGGGGAAATCTAATTGTGCAGGGATCGTGCACCGTCGCAGTCGGTGCAACCATGGCGCTTTCCGGCCTGGCTACGGAAAATCTTTACCTGAACAACAATGCGCAGTTGCTGGTCCAGCCGGGTGCAACCTTCGATAATGGCGGAGAAAGTGCCGTCACCTTTCTGGGCGGTACACCAACTGTCACGGTCAGCGGTCGGTTCATCACCCGCGACCAACAGGGCTTCGTCGGATCGGGAACCTGCCTTCCCTCGCTAGTCCCGGTCCTGGTGCCGGGTTGCACCGTCGACTATGGCCGCCTGGGCGATCAAACGGTCCAGGCCAGCTTGGCCTATGAAAACCTGGTTTTTAGCGGCGCCGGAACCAAAACACCCACGAGCGCAATTGCGCTGGCAGGAGCAGTCACCATCGACGGTTCGGTAATCCTCGACGGGTCCCTGCATTCCATCGGGGGCCTGGGAAATGGCCTGGTGATGACCGGAACCAGCCGTTTTTTAGTTGGCGGTACCGGTACAAAACCCGACCTGGCTGGCACATACACACTGTCGCCGGCAACCACTATCGAATTCACAAATTCCAATACCACCACCTGTATCATGCGGCAGGGTGGAGGTCCGGCCATTCAATATGCCAACATGGAGATTTCAGGTAGCAATGTTTCGGCGCCGTTAAGTGGGATAATGATGCAGGCAGGTACAACCCTGAAGGTCAAAAACGGTGGCAGTTTAAAAACCACCTCGGTAAATGGATTGTACGGAACCATCAATGCTGCCGTCTTAAGTGCGAACAATCCCGCAGTGGTTTTGAACCCCGGGTCTACTGTGGAATACGAAGGTGCAAACCAGGTGATCACGCCGGGATTTGTGTACAGCAATCTCCGGGTGGCCGGCAGCGGCACAAAAACGGCGGCCGTCCCGTTTACCGTAACCCAAACCTTTATTCGCGGTGGAACGGCTGCACTTGCCGGCAGCAGCCCGGTTTTCCCGCCCGGCGCCACGCTGGCCTACATCGACGGCGGTGCGGGCCGAACCTATACCGCTGGGTTGGAATGGCCTTCGCTGAACGCACCTTCCCATTTCACAATAAACCTCAGTGGCGGAGGCAGCCCCGCCCTTGTGCTCAATACAGACAAGACGGTCAGCGGCACGCTGGCGATGATCGCCGGGTCGGTGAACCTGAACGGGAAAGAGCTGACGATCAACGGCAATTGCACGGGCACCGGCACCTTTATCGGCAGCAGCCTGTCCTCGCTGGTGAGCAATGGTGCCAATGCAACATTCAACTTTTCGCAGGCAACGGATGGCGTTTCGAATGCCTTGGGTTCATTCACTGTCAACGGTGGCACGGTTACCCTGGGGACCAGGCTGAATATTTACAGGGAGCTAAACATTGCCGGCGGCAGTCTGAACCTGGCCAATCAATCCCTCGTGCTGAAATCCAACAACCTGCAAACAGCCCGTGTTGCCGAACGCAAAGGGATCCTGGCTGGCGCAACCAACGTCACGGTCGAACGGTCGATCGCAAACCTCTACCGGCGCTGGCGCCTGCTGACGGCACCGGTCCTGAACACTTCCATCAATGCGGCCTGGCAGGAGGGGAGAACCTGGAACGGTGCGGGGACAGACAATCTTTCGCCGGGATTCGGCACCCTGGTCACAGGCCAGCAACAGGGTTCGGCGGCGGCCGCCAATGCAAAAGGGTTCGACTATTGGTCGACCATTGCCGCCGCTGCAGCCTCGGTTCGGTGGTACAAAGGCGCCGTCTCCCACGCCAACGCAACCTGGCAACCGCTTTCCTCCACAACTATTTCCGGGGCCTTCGACAACCACCAGGCTTACCTGCTCTTTGTGCGCGGCGATCGCTCTGTATCCACAGGACCGGGAAATACGGTTGTTCTTCGGGCAAGAGGAAGCTTGAAAGAATCGGATAGTTACAGCATCCCGGTTATACAGGCACAAAGCCATACCTTGGTCGGGAATCCCTTCGCTTCACCCATCGACTGGCAAAAGATCTGCGATGATCCGGCCAATGCCGGTGCCGTGAAGCCTTACTTCTGGATCTGGCAGTCGGCGCTGGGCACGGCCGGGGGTTACACCCTCATCAAGCCGGATGGGTCGGGTGCCTACGAAGCGGTACCCGGTGGAAACCTTGCTAATCCCATAGTCTCCCCCGTTATTGCGTCCGGCGAAGGCTTTTTCGTGGTCCCGGTTAGCAATCCGTCGGCTACAGCATTGACCATTCGGCAGGCCCACAAGTCAACCGGCGAGGCCATGCACCCGGTATTGCGACAGGCAAAAAACAGTAACGGCAAGGCTGTCCCCGCAAAACTGGCGGTGAACCTCACAACAGACCTCAACGGAACGAAAACCGTACTCGATGGTGTTTTGGCTGAATTTGGTTGGCCTGCAGGGAGCGATGATATCACAAAAGCCGTCAACAACGACGAAAATCTGGCGATCCGCAAAGACAACCACGAACTGGTCGTGGCGGCAGCACAGGCTCTGCCCCATGCCGGCGATACGGTCCGCCTGAAATGGTGGAACGCGTCGCAAAAAGAATACCGGCTGGAGCTCAGAACCACTGGCTTTGCCTCGTCGGGATTGACGGCCGTCCTGGTTGACCGCTATTTGGGAACGGAAATGCCGTTGCCGGAAGACACCGCGTCCTACCCGTTTGCCGTCGCCGGTAACGCGGCTGCAACGAATCCGGAGCGCTTTTACCTGGTCTTCCGTAGCCTTCCATTGAATACCCTGCCGGTTCGGCTGCGCAGCTTTACGGCCCGGGCAATTTCCACCTGTGTAGACCTCCGTTGGGAAGTAGACGGGGAGCAGGAGGAAAATCACTATGTGGTCGAAAGAGGGGCGGATGGCCGCGATTTCGCCGCGCTGTTCACAGTAGCAGCACGGGGTGGCACGGGTGTGGAAGTTTACGGGCAGCGGGATACGACCCCGCTCCCGGTGGGTTTTTACCGCCTGCGGCTGGTGAACCAAAGGGGAGAAGTAAGCTTTTCAGAGATCATCAGGATAGCACTTCCGGCATCCCTGGCTCCAGGCACCGGCATCATTCCAAACCCGGTAAAAAGCAACGGCTTTGATCTCCTGCTTCGGGGGCAGGCCGGTGGCGATTACCGCCTGGCACTTTACAACATGGCTGATCAATTGGTTTGGCAGGCGGCAAAAGCGCATGCCGGTGGATCGGCAACCTGGCATTTTGATTTGACCCCGGGCCTTCCGGATGGAATCTACACGCTGGAAGTGAGATGCGGCAAGGGGTTGATTCTGCGCCAAAAGCTGGAACGGATCAGGTAGAAGAATTTTCTTAATGGCTAATTGTCAATGGCTGACCGCTGGCCACTGATGGCTGATCGCCAACTGCTCATACATCTCTTTTCGGTTGCCCCAGAGGGTTAGAAGGTGGCTGGAGGAAGGGTTTCGCCGTCGCACGGAAGGGCGCCGGTTCAAACCCTGTTTTCCCATACCCGAAATCTTTGCGGGGCGCTTGTATAATTCTTCTTATATGTCTATCTTGCGACCGGAATCCATTCCTGTCGAAACAACTGCTTGTGTCCATGTCCAAAAGCCAAATCCATCCAGCTTCCTCGAAAGCCTTATTGAAAATAATCCCCCAACCGCTTGAACAAACCAGCTTTTGGGGTCCTGTATTTCCATTTCCCTGTAGAACCGCCCGTTTGAAAACCGAGCACTAGTGCCAAAAATGCTTTATGGAAAAAGCCCACGCCTTCTTCGTATCAGCGACGGTAAACGTCTTGAGTCCACTGGGCTCATTGCGTCCCGGTGTTCGATCCGGTTTCCATTCACGCCATTTGCCTGTTTCCGGTTTTTCAACTCAACCCTTAAACGACGCCTTATGAAGACATTTTTACGCAAGTCTATATTCCCCTCGTTCATTTCTTTAATAACATGTTTACTCACTGTCAACACAATTTACGGACAGACAGTAGTACCTTTCTCAACTAGTGGAAGTTGGCTTTGCCCTGCAAACGTCACAAGCATTACTGTCCAGGCATGGGGCGGTGGTGGAAGGGGCAGTTCTGTTTCTGGTGTTAACGGTGGCGGTGGCGGTGGAGGCGCATATGCACGCAAAGTGGTTAGCGTAATACCTGGTCAAACATATACTGTAACAGTCGGACTTGGAAGTACAAGTACAGCAGCAGGTGGCGACACTTGGTTCAGTACAAATGCAACGATTTTAGCAAAGGGCGGCAACACTTCGACCACTAACATCGGTGCTTTGGGTGGAAGTGCACTGGCAAGCATCGGCGATGTTGCCTACAACGGAGGAAATGGCGCTAATGGTTTAAGTTCTGGCTCAGGAGGTGGAGGTGGTGGTTCCTCTGCAGGAACTGCAGCAAATGGAAATAGTGCCAGCGGTGTCACAGGGGCAGTTGCACCAACTGGTGGTGGATCAGGTGGAAGTGGTTCAACGTCTAATGGTTCAGACGGGTCTGCTGGAAGTTCACCAGGCGGAGGTGGAGGTGGCGCAAATGGAAGTAAGAATGGTGGTAAAGGTGCGGACGGACAGGTCATAATTTCTTACTATGGACCGCTCAACTCAACAACTGCTTCCAGTCCGATTTGTTCGGGAAATTCGACCACGGTTTCCGTAACGGCCAATTCTTCAAATTTGCCGACCGGAACGTACACAATCAGTTATACTTTAAGTGGTGCAAATTCTAGCAGTGGCACCGCAACAATGGTTGTGACAACCGCAGGATCAGGCTCTTTCACAACGCCTGTTTTAGCAAATGCCGGTGCAACCACAGTCACAGTTACCAATATTGCTTCAGGAATTATTAGCAATGCTTTATCTGCGAACAATACGGCTTCTGTCACAGTAAATCAAACTCCCGATCTGTCGAACCTAAGTATTGGTTCTGCAACGATCTGCGTGGGAAGCTCTGCCACACTGAACGTTAATTCCTCTACGCTGGCAAATGGAACATACACGGTAACATATAATCTCTCGGCTCCAAACGCAGCAACAGGCCTCACGTCATCAATGACATTTTCCGGTGGAACCGGGCCTTTCACAACCCCCTCACTTGCCAGTACGGGAACGACAACAGTGACAATTACGTCAATTAAAAGTTCAGCCAACTGTATTACAAACGTAGCAGCGAATAATACCACGACTGTCACGGTTCGTACCACGCCGACGGCAACATTTAGTGGAGCTGTAACAGTATGTCAAAACGCCTCTTCACCAAATATTACCTTTTCAAATCCGCAAAGCTTACCGGTAATAGTCACCTATAAAGATCCGGCGAACGCTACACAAACGATCACTGTACCGGCTAATGCAACGGCAACAGTTGCCCAGCCAACGACGGCCTCGGGCAGTTACACCTATACCTTGGTTAGCGTGGCCTACCAGGACGGTGCGCCGGGTTGCAGCAATAGCCTGTCCGGAACACAAACCATCACGGTCAACCCTACGCCAACGCTGAGTGGGGCATCGCAGGCGGCAACCGTTTGTGAGAACTCCTCTGCCACCATCAACCTTACGGGTCTTTTGCCTGGCAGCGTCTCAACGATCAGCTACA
>NZ_RBCI01000013.1 GCF_003628535.1 Flavisolibacter nicotianae | reverse complement strand
AGTGCTTTGTTGTTTCCATTGTCTTGTGGTTTTAAAGGTGAAACCGTTGTAATTTTAAAAAGGAAAACAAACTCGGAAGAACACGCTTGTGCTGTGCTATCGATCCTACTGCAGGCTTTGAAAAGAGCTTGTTGAACTGTTCAGCATCGGACAAGCAAAGGGGCGGTGATGATCATGTTAGAGAGGCTCAAAGGCCTAAGCGGTTTGAACATCTTATTCCGCCCTTTGTTCTTTCGAATATGATTATTTGCTCACTACTTGAATTTACTGAATTGTAAACATAGGACGAGTTTGCTGCCATAACGGAAGCAGTGCATCTACTAAGCAACTGTAATTCTATTTATCTTCAAGCCATAAACAAACAATGGATACTTGAACTGCCGCTACAGCAGCAAGCTCCAATCCGTTAGTCAGAATCCCAGGACTGACAGCAAGCATAACAACTAAGAAAATATAGCAGCAATCACATTCCTTTAACACGAACGATCATGGGAAAATCCAACGACAAGTCTTGCTTCAAAGACGATTGCAATATATGTGTAATAGGTTCATTGACACATAAGAATTAAATTTTATTATCCTATTAAACATAGTCAAAAGAAGGAAACATAGTGACCAAACAGACAGACCTTGTAAAGTGGTTTAAACAGATTGCAACTGCCGATCCAATTCGGCAAAAAGAACCAACAGCGTAGAAATTTATGCACCTTAGTCAACATAACTATCACTCAGCAAGGCCTCCTGACATATATGGATGTTTCATTTAATCTCTCAAACAATAAACTAGCCGTTCAGGATAAGTCAATCTGTATCACGAGCGGACAATATTGTATCACATTCGAACAATTTTAAAGAAACAGTTTATGTGTAAACGGCTGAATATCAGCTCGTAAGGCGATTGGCATTCTATTCGTTGCACCAGCAACTGTTAAGCTCTATTCTATTTAAATAACTATTATGTTCAAGAGTGTCCTGAGTCTAGGTTTTAGAAACATTCAACGCCAAAAAGGTTTTTCAATCATCAATATTGCAGGACTCTCCCTTGGCTTTACTGCCTGCTTACTCATTGGCTTATTTGTAAGAGATGAGCAGCAGTACGATAAGTTCATTCCAGGGTCTGAAAACATTTATCGCGTTTATCAAAAGACGAATGGAGATGTAAACAACATCATTGCGACATCACCTCCAACATTTGCAGTGGCACTTAAACAGAACTTTGCCGAGGTGGAGGACGCCGTACGTGTGATTACCTTCAAATCAAAAAAGCTGATTGAAGCAAACGATAAAAAGCTGTATGAAGAGAATGGATTCCTTGTTGACAGTAATTTCTTTAAGATGTTTCCGCTCCATTTCCGTTATGGATCGGCGGCAAAAGTGTTTAGCGACCCAAAATCGATTGTGATCTCCGCTGCGATGGCGGAGAAATATTTCGGCAAACAGAATCCGGTTGGTAAGAACCTAACGCTCTCGAAAGATGTAATGCGTGTGGATGGGGTGCTGGAAAACAGCGAGAAGTTCCACTTACCACTCAATTTTCTGATTTCCATAAACGCCGCAGGCTTCCCTGCCGACATGATGCAAAGCTGGCAATGGTATCCCTTCAACACGTATGTGAAGCTAAAGAATGGCACCAGCGCAGGTCAGCTCCAGGCAAAATTCCAACGCTTTTCAAAGCCTTTCCTGAAAGGTGAAGGGGATACCAATGTGCCGTACTTCCAGCCGCTCGGTCAGGTGCATCTCTATTCATCAGACTTTACCTCTGATATGTCCACCAGGGGTAACATCACGTATGTGAAAGCTCTTACGATCATCGCTATTTTTATCTTGCTCACCGCCTGCTTCAACTTTGTAAACCTTGCCACATCAAGGGCACTAAAAAGAGCCAAGGAAGTTGGCGTGAGAAAAACGATTGGCGCAGGCAGAAAAGAGCTGGTGATTCAGTTTATCGGTGAGACCATATTGTTCGCCGCTATTAGTATGGTTATGGCCATCGCTGCCACATCCCTCTTGTTGCCGTCCCTTAATCACTTTGCAGAAAAAAGCATTGTATTCGACCTACTTAGCAATCCACTGGTCGGGCTCACATTAGCGGCGCTTACATTGGTAGTAGGGATACTTGCAGGCTTCTATCCTGCACTGGTATTGTCTTCTTTTAAGCCCGTAAATGTTTTAAAAGGGGGCATTGTATCCGGCACTACACAGGGCGGTACGCCATGGCTGAGACATGCGCTGGTGGTAGTACAGTTCTCATTATCAGTGCTGCTTATCATTAGCGCCATTGTAGTCGTTAACCAGGTGAGTTATATGCACAATAAAGATTTGGGCTTCAGGAAAGACCAGGTCCTGTTCTTTCCTATGAGAGGTGAAAACCTGTCTAAAAATTATGCGAGCTTTAAGAATGAGTTGATGGGCTACCCGGGAATAGAATCAGTATCTATTGGCTATGGCTTCCCCGGTGATGCCTTTGGCGATGGCCCAATCACCGTAAAGGAAAAGCCTGAAGTGAAGCCAACGAAAGCCACACTGTTGATGGTTGATGAAGATTATATTAAAACGCTCGGGCTAAAGCTGCTTGCAGGCAGGAACTTTTCAAAAGATATCAGTGGCGATGTAAGCGCCTACATCATCAATGAAACAGCTGTTCGTGAGCTGGGACTCGGCAGCGCCGATCAGGCAATCGGTAAAACGCTGTCATGGCCTACATGGAGAAAACCTGACTCATTAAAAACAGGGCCGGTAATTGGCGTAGTGAAAGACTTCCATTACCAAAGCCTGCACGAAAAAATAGAGCCCTCGGTGCTCCAGATTTACCCGCAGGCCTATTCTAAAGTAGCGGTGAAGATAAGTGGCTCAAAGATCGAAACAACAATTGGCGAGATCAAGAAAGTCTGGAGCCGCTACAGCCCGGATTATCCGATTGAGTACAATTTCCTTGATGAAAGCTTTGGTAAGATGTATAAAGGGGAAGACAAGCTTAAAACGCTGCTTACGCTGTTCACAGCCATAACCATTTTTGTTTCCTGTCTCGGTTTGCTGGGTTTAGCAGCTTATGCGGCGGAGCGGAGAAAAAAAGAGCTTGGGGTGAGAAAAGTGCTGGGTGCTACAGTGGAGGGATTGGTAGTGCTGCTTTCAAAAGATTTTGTGAAGCTCGTGCTGATCGCTCTTTTGCTGGCCTCTCCGATTGCGTGGTACTTCATGAACCGGTGGCTGGATAATTTTCCTTACCGCATCACCATTAGCTGGTGGATGTTTGCAATTGCCGGAGCGATTGCAGTGGTGCTCGCACTATTAACAGTGAGTTTTCAGACAGTAAAGGCTGCCCTTTCTAACCCTGTAAAAAATTTGAGGACAGAGTGATTTTACTGATATGTAGTTATATCTGTTTAGACCATAGATGCCGCCGCAGATAAGCAGTTTAAACCTATATAACTAATGTATGAGACTATTGCAATGGTTCTACTATCTACTTATAAAAACAGTAACTACGATATTTATGAACCAACTTCGGAAAAGTTAAAACGCAACTGTTGTCTTTGCCTTATCCGATACCTTCTCAGAGCGAAATTATTTGATTGATGAAAAACATAAATGACAACTGCCGCTAATAGCGTATTGCAGCAATGCGGGCTGAGTAACATAGGCTGAACTTCACAAATCTATTTCGCTGTTGTACATTAGCGAAGCTGAAGTGCTATGAATAACCCGCACTGACAGCAATACGTTCTACGCTATTTACAACCTTAATAGACATTCGTTTGCCATCCATGGCGGCTTTGGTGACAAACCAGTTCAAATTACTTGCGAACCCTCCACTGGAGGGTTTGGTACCTTCGCAAAAAAAGAAATGGACACAAAAAACGCAAAGCCGGCCGGAGCAGCCGACTACTTAGCGAATGAACGCACTTTTCTTGCCTGGATAAGAACCAGTATTGCACTTATGGGCTTTGGTTTTGTCATTGTGAAGTTTGCTCTTTTCATTCGCCAGATTTCCTTTGCGCTTGGAGAAAAACCATTATCACAGGGAAAAGGGTATTCTGCCATTATTGGAGTGACCATGGTTGCATTCGGCGCCCTCATGGCTACATTGGCATTCATCCGTTACCACAACATCGAAAAACAATTAAAGCACAATGCTTATTTCCCGTCCCGGTGGCTTACCGTTTTGGTAACGGTTAGTATTATTATCGGTGCGGTTCTCCTGGTGCTTTATTTATTGCCCAATATATAATTTGTTGCAGGCTGATTTTTTGTTTGACCGGCGTACACATCATATGCGGGTTTATGTGCGTATTGCTCTGCAAGCAAGCTCCAGCTGAATGTAAAGCCGAACCTGCAGCTAGGGAAGACAAACAGAGCCATATGTTTAGTTTTACCTTCTGCAAAATGTCTTGGACAGCGGTCATCTGCAAAAATACCAGGTCCACATTCACATAGAGCCCGCAAATATTGGCAGCACGGTTAAACGGCCGCATGGTCCATCCATACAAAACCTTCGCTGGACTGTACCCGGCAACCTGCTATCTGGCAGACACAACTACTTTCAAACGGCCTATCCCTTTCCGGCTCCCCTTCGCAGGACGGTCCTTCACAGGGTTTGGCAAATCAACAAAACACGCAATCGCATAGTCCTGCAGGCAAAGGCAGCTAAAATTTCTTCAAAATAATTTGAGTAGCTAAATGACTACGCTTATATTTGTAGCCAAATAGCTACACAATGAATTTGAGACGTGACGTGTTTCAAGCAATAGCCGATCCGACAAGAAGAGCCATACTCCTGTTGGTGGCTTCGCAATCAATGACGGCGGGGGCCATCGCATCAAACTTTGACACTGCGAGACCAACTGTTTCCAAACACTTGCAAATTCTTACCGAGTGCGAACTGCTGCAACAGGAGCAAAACGGCAGGGAAGTTTATTATCATTTCAATGCAAAAAAAATGAAGGAAGTGGCGGACTTTATTGAACCATTCCGAAAAATGTGGGACGACAGGTTTAACACACTCGAAGCGGTAATGAAAAAATACAAACCCAAAAAATAGAACAAATGGAACAAAAAACAAAAGTGGCTGCCGAAAAGGGCAAACAGGAAATTGTCATCACGAGGGAATTTGATTTGCCCCTGGAATTGCTATTTAAAGCATACGAAGAACCCGAACTGGTAGAACAATGGATGGGAACCAAAGTGGTGAAACTTGAAAATAGGATCCACGGCGGTTACCGCTTTGAAACGTCGCATAACGGGACTGTAGTTTTTTCGGCAAACGGGACAATCCATGAATTCATCCCGAACAAAAAAATCACACGAACATTTGAAATGGAAAATTCGCCTTTTCCCGTTCAACTCGAATACCTGGAGTTTGAAAAGCTTACTGACGAACGGAGCAAACTCACCATGCACATCGTGTTCAAGTCGGTAGCATTCAGAAACCAGCTTCTGCAAATGCCGTTTGCACAAGGCATAAATATGGCGCATAACCGGTTGCAGGAAATTGCAAAAAAACAAATCATCCAGCAATGAGCAAGCGAAACAAAATCATTTATTGGACCGTCACTATTTTTCTTGCAATCGCAATGACGGCAGGCGGCACTCAACAAATGCTTCAAACAGGTGGCTATAACAAGACAGTGACGAACCTTGGTTATCCCCTGTATTTGTTGTCCATCATCGGGATTTGGAAAATCCTGGGGGTGATCACTATTCTCATTCCGAAATTCCCCCTCCTGAAGGAGTGGGCATATGCCGGATTTTTCTTTGCAATGTCGGGTGCAGCCATTTCTCATCTTGCGGTCGGCCAGCCGTTTACAGAAGCGATGCCGTCCTTATTTTTATTGCTTATTATTGTTTTATCCTGGTATTTCAGACCTCTTGACAGGAAGACCAGGTCGACTTCTCACTAGAAAACAACAAAATATGCCGTGGTGCCAATCCGGGCCTGGCATGACGGCGGCTGACAGAATCCAACTGCCTTTTTGAAACCTGTAGTGCTCCTGCAATACCTGCCACAATTGAAAAGCAGCAGTACAAGTCCCCGGTTCTTGCGATTACAATTTGAAAAATTCCGGCAACCGGGTGACTGACTACCGGAAAAGAAAAACGATGGCAAAAACCCGAACACGATGTTTTTTTCATCCGTCATCTACTTGACTACACAACCAAATTGGCGTACCTTTTTATCCGCATAGCTCCTACCTTTTGAGGGCGACGGCCTTTTTGAATGCTGCTTTTTCTCACCTCAAAATCGTTTTTATGTCAGTTGTCCTAATTACCGGATGCAGCACAGGCATTGGCCTGGCCACCGCACTTCATGTTGCAAAGCAAGGCAATAAGGTGTACGCCACCATGCGGGATCCATCAAAATCGGAGTTACCCGCAATCGTTACAAAAGAGTTGTTGCCGATCGACATTCTTTTACTGGACGTGAATGACGAGGCGTCCATCCAAAAAGCCGTCAAACAGGTGATGGACCAGGAAGGCTTTATCGACGTCCTCGTGAACAATGCCGGCACCGTTGCAGTCGGTGCCGTAGAGGAATTGCCGCTGAAGGCTTTTCAATCCGACATGGAGACCAATTATTTTGGAACACTGCGGTGTATAAAAGCCGTTCTGCCCTCCATGCGGGAAAAAGGCAGGGGAATCATCATCAACGTATCCTCCATTGCCGGCAAAATTTACGGCCACTTCCACGGCTCCTATGCCCCTACCAAAGCCGCAGTGGAAGCATTGAGCGAATGCCTGGCGCAGGAAGTGCAGCCCTTTGGAATCCGTGTGGCACTTGTGGAACCCGGCGTTATTGAAACACCAATTTTTTCGAAAGGAGAAGTCAGCTTCGAAACGCGGTATCCCAATTTCAAACGGTTCCTTTCCTTTTTTGCCGCGTCGCTTGAAAGCCATGTGCAGCCAGGCGTTGTGGCGAATGTTGTTGCCGAAATCATCGAAGGCAAAAGCAAGAAGTTTCGTAACCCGGCCGGTCCCGATGCCGCACCGCTTTTACAATGGCGGGCATCGCAACCGGATGAAGACTGGCTGGCTTCTACCAGCATCGACGATGAGACCTGGATCAGCGCCATGGAAAGCATGCACTTGCATGTGCGACAATACATGGAAAATCCTGCGTTGATTGATTTCAAAAAACCGGCACCGGTTTCCGCGGGATAGGGCCGGCCGTTGCCGCCCGTTTCTTTCCTGACATTTATACTGAAATTTTAGTTTGACCAACCTGCGACCTACTCTTCATTAATTCAAAATCAGCTTATGACACAAAAGAAGATTATTGCCATTGTCGGCGCGACAGGTGCCCAGGGAGGCAGCCTGGCCCACGCCATTCTTTCCGACAAAAACAGCGAATTCGCCGTGCGTGCCCTGACCCGCGACCCCGACTCTCCCAAGGCAAAAGAACTGGCGGAAATGGGCGCCGAAATTATCAAAGGCAACATCGATGATGACGATGCCTTAAAGCGCCTACTCGACGGAGCCTACGGGGCTTATTTTGTGACGTTTTTCTGGGCGCATTTTTCACCGGAAAAAGAAATGGGGGAAGCAAAGCGCATGGCGGAAGCGGCCAAACAAGCCGGCATCAAACACGTGATCTGGTCAACGTTGGAGGACACACGGGAATACGTACCACTGGACGATGACCGCATGCCGACGATCCACGAAAAATACAAAGTGCCGCATTTCGACGGCAAAGGTGCATCGGATAAATTTTTCAGGGACCTAGGTGTGCCGACCACGTTTTTCCGGGCCTCATTCTACTGGGACAATTTTATTTATTTCGGCTCCGGCCCGAAAAAAGGTCCGGATGGCAAGTACTACCTCACCTTCCCGCTTGACAACAAAAAAATGGCCGGCATTGCCGCCGAAGACATCGGCAAATGCGCCTACGGCATCTTTAAAAAGGGCGAGGAACTGGTTGGTAAAACGGTCGGTGTTGCCGGCGAACACCTGACCGGCGACGAAATGGCGGCGGCGCTTTCGAAAGCATTGGGACAGGAAGTGCTCTTCAACAATGTTTCGCCGGAAACCTACCGGAATTTTGGGTTCCCGGGTGCCGACGATCTTGGAAACATGTTCCAGTTCTACCGCGATTTTGAACAGGAATGCAACAGCGTTCGCGATGTATATTATTCCCGAGAACTCAATCCGGAACTTCAAAATTTCGAACAGTGGCTGGGCAAAAACGCAAAGCGAATTCCACTGGAGTAACGGCACATCGCTTCAGGCTGGAAGCTCTTTTGGAGATGACGGATGACAGATAACAGCAGAGAGAAATCGATAGCTTTTCTGCAGCGACTGGCGCAAAATAAACGAGCCCTCGGTTGAGGGCTCGTTCTTTAGTCATTGAATTTTTTCTTCAGGTCCAGCAGGCTTTTCTGAAAGCTATTCAGCGGCGCTGCCGGTTTGCCCTGTTTGGGTTGTTTGGACAGCCCGATTCCACTACCCGACCGCTGCTCACCATTTGCTGCATTTTTATCTTTCATGGTGAGGGCAATCCGCTTCCGGGCCACGTCAACCTCGGTTACCGTGACGGTTACACGCTGGTTCAACTTCACCACTTCCTTCGGATCGGCAACATAACGGTTGCTCAATTGCGACACGTGCACCAGCCCATCCTGCTTTACGCCGATGTCGACAAAGGCGCCGAAGGCCGTGATATTGGTAACGATACCCGGAACGGTCATCCCTACTTTTACGTCTTCGATGCTTTTGATGGTTTCGTCGAAACGGAATTCTTCGATCTGTGCCCTTGGGTCGCGACCGGGTTTTTCCAGTTCTTTCAAAATATCTTCGATGGTATACTCTCCTACGGCTTCACTGATGTATTGCTTTTTGTTGATCTTCTTTCGAACGTCGCTATTCCTGATCAACTCCTCCAGCGAAGCCTGCACGTCCTTTGCCATCTGCTCCACCAGCGCATAACGCTCCGGGTGAACCGAGGATGAATCCAACACATTTTTCGCACCGGCAATTCGCAGGAATCCGGCACATTGCTCAAACGATTTAGGTCCCATCATCGGCACTTTTTTCAATTCCTCGCGGCTTTGAAACGCACCATTCTGGTTGCGGTATTGCACAATATTATTGGCCAGCGTGGCGCTGATGCCCGACACGTATTGCAGCAAGTGCTTGGATGCGGTGTTGACGTCCACACCCACAAAGTTCACCGCGCTTTCGACCACTCGGTCGAGGGCTGTTTTCAGTTTTGTCTGGTTCACGTCGTGCTGGTACTGTCCAACGCCGATCGATTTGGGATCGATTTTGACCAATTCGCTCAGCGGATCGAGCAACCGTCTGCCGATGCTGACCGCACCTCGCACCGTTACATCGTGGTCGGGAAATTCTTCACGGGCCACTTCCGAAGCCGAGTAAATCGATGCACCGCTTTCGTTGACCTGGAAGATGCTGACCGGCCTGCCAAAATCAATCGAACGAACCAGGGTTTCGGTTTCTCTTCCGGCCGTACCGTTTCCGAAGCCGATGGCTTCGATGCCGTATTTCTCCACGAGAGATTTCAGTTCCGCAACGCTTTCCTGCCACTGGTTTTGCGGCGGGTGCGGGTAGATGGTTGTATTCTTTACCAGTGCACCCTGGGCATCGAGGCAAACAACCTTACAGCCCGTGCGGAAACCGGGGTCGATCGCCAATACTTTTTTTGAACCAAGGGGTGAAGCCAGCAGCAACTGCCTAAGGTTTTCGGTAAACACGTTGATGGCTTCCTCGTCGGCCTTGCTCTTGCTGGCCAGGCGAAATTCGCTTTCGATCGAAGGCTTCAGCAAGCGGCTAAAACTATCATCGATTGCTTTCTTCACTTCTGCTGCAGCCGGGTTGGATGCCTTGACAAAAATCTCTTCCAGGCCTTCAACGGCGATGGTTTTATCGATGTTGATGTCCATCAGGAGATAGCCTTCTTTCTCGGCCCGCCGGATGGCAAGAATGCGGTGCGAAGGGCTCTTGCCCAGCGACTCGCTGAACTCAAAATAATCGCGGTATTTCTGCGCTTCCGCATCGTCTTTTTTCGCCGTCATCACTTTGGACGTCAGCGTGGCTGTTTCGGCAAATAGCTGGCGCACTTTTGCTCTTGCCTGTTCGTGTTCACTAACCCATTCGGCAATGATATCCCTGGCACCCTGGAGGGCTTCTTTCGTGTCTTTCACATCGGCCGTGATGAACTTTGCCGCTTCTTCTTCGGTGTTCACAATTGCCTGATCAAACAGCAATTTTGCCAGTGGCTCCAGGCCTTTTTCTATAGCCTGCGTGGCTCTTGTCTTACGCTTCGGCTTATAGGGAAGGTAAATGTCTTCGAGCTCCGTCGCATTATAACAGCCTTCAATCTTCGCCTTCAATTCCGGCGACAGTTTCCCGAGGTCGTCAATCGTCTTTAAAACAGTGGCTTTGCGTTTATCAAGATCGGTGAAATAGGCAATTTCTTCTACCACGGCTCCAATGACCACTTCGTCGAGATTACCGGTTGCTTCTTTCCGGTACCGGGCCATAAAGGGGATCGTAGCGCCTTCGGCCTGCAGGTTATCGATGTTGGTAACCTGTTTGATGCTAAGAGAAAGCTTTTCTGCAATTTTCTGGATATACTTCAGTTCCATAACACAAATGGTGGTTCTTCAATAATGAGGGCAGCAAATGTAGCAAAGTCTGAACTGGGATAGACGGAATACATGGGATTTATGAGATAAAAAAAACCGTTCATTTCTGAACGGTTTTTTAAAAAATATTTATGTTCCTTTCAAACTTATCAATCCTATTCGTCCCGGATCAACGGCATTACCGTAAGTCCACCACTTCCACACCGGGATATTTGCTTTTGTTGAAAACAAATTCCGCGTCGGCAACTGAAGATGCCGGCTTCAGGCTGTTGATGATATAGCTGTAACGGCCACCGGACTTCTCCAAAAACTTGGCGCTGTAAATCGTATTGGCCACTTTGTCAACCCATACGTACACTTTATAATACGGACGGGTTTTATCCGTCGGTGTCAGTTCGATCTCCTGTACAGACTTCCCGCTGACGCTTTTCGCACCGTTCAATTTGTAAAAGAAATCCCTGTCGTAAAAATTCGTAAAGACCTTTTGCGGGGTCATGCCGTTACCACCTTCGTTGAGGTTGTTCACGGTCACTTCATTGGCCGATTTGTCGTAATTCCAAACCGTTTTCCCGTCGGAGAAAATCTCCATTCCGTCCATGGATACTTTAAACTTGTTTCCCTTCATAACCACGGTACCGCGTTTGGTTGAAAGAGCCTTACCCTGGGCATTTTCCACCTGGTAGGTAAACGCAGCCTGCGGGGCTGCAAATGTTTTGAATTTGGCACTGACGGCGTCGAGAATTTTTTTTGCGTCGGGGTCGCTCTTCGTAGGGTTCTTAGCGGTTTGAGCCGATGCACATAAGGTGAGGGATGCAAACGTGAACAGCGTAAATAGTCTCTTCATTACTGATGATTTGGTAAAAAATCCTTTGGCAAAGATAGCCGATTAACGACACTAAGAAGGCAATGCATGTACCGGGATTAACTGGTAAAATGCATCTTAACACTTGCTTTGGTTAACGAATCGAAAAGCAATGGGCAATTGGCAATCGGTGATTGACACATTACACCTTTGCCCCTCGCCCATTATTTATTGGAATCAGTTCAGCGTTTCGAAAAATTCCATCAACTCGGCATCTGTTTTTATCAGCACTTCCCTTGCCTTGCTGCCAAGGTTAGGTCCTACCACACCGGCAGCTTCGAGTTGATCCATCAGGCGGCCGGCCCGGTTGTAGCCGAGCTTCATCCGGCGCTGCAAAAGAGAGGTGGAACCGATCTGGTTTTGAACAATCAGCTTCGCCGCATCTTCAAACAGGGGATCCTTGTCGCTGGCATCGAAGTCTTTTCCTTCCAATTCTTTTTCATCCACGTATTCCGGGAGCATAAAGGCTTGCGGGTAGCCGCGCTGATCGGCGATGTAGTCTACAATTTTTTCCACTTCCGGTGTATCCACGAACGCACACTGCAAACGGGTAATTTCACCGTTATAGGAGATGAGCATGTCGCCCTTACCTATCAGTTGCTCCGCACCGCCGGCATCGAGAATGGTACGGCTGTCGATTTTGCTCGAAACCTTAAAGGCAATCCGCGCCGGGAAGTTCGCTTTAATGGTACCGGTAATGATGTTCACCGACGGACGCTGCGTGGCGATGATCAGGTGGATACCAACTGCACGGGCCAACTGCGCCAGGCGGGCTATCGGCATTTCCACTTCTTTGCCGGCCGTCATGATCAGGTCTGCAAATTCGTCCACAACCAGTACGATAAAGGGCAGGTACTGGTGCCCTTTCTGCGGGTTCAGGCGCCGCCGCGTAAATTTCTCGTTGTACTCTTTGATGTTCCGGGAGCCCGCTTCTTTCAGCAAATCGTAGCGGTTGTCCATTTCAATACAAAGGGCATTCAGCGTATTGATCACCTTTTTTGTATCGGTGATGATGGCATCTTCTTCGCCGGGAAGCTTGGCGAGAAAATGGTTCTCGATATGTCGGTAAACACTCAATTCAACCTTCTTCGGATCAATCAGCACAAACTTCAGTTGTGAGGGGTGTTTTTTATAAAGCAACGAAACCAGCACGGCGTTCAACCCAACCGACTTACCCTGCCCCGTGGCACCGGCCATCAGCAAGTGGGGCATCGAAGCCAGGTCGACGATGAAGTTCTCGTTGTCGATTCTTTTCCCGATGGCGATCGGAAGACTGTGCGTGTTGTGGATGAATTTTTCGGACGACAGGAGCGTTTTCATGCTCACGATCGTTTTCTTCACATTGGGCACTTCGATACCGATGGTTCCTTTTCCGGGGATTGGTGCGATGATACGAATACCAAGCGCTGCCAGGCTCAGGGCGATGTCATCTTCCAGGTTTTTGATGCGTGAAATGCGCACACCGGCCGCCGGAACGATTTCGTAAAGTGTCACTGTCGGCCCTACCGTAGCACTGATTTTCTGGATCGTGATATCGTAGTTCTTCAGCGTGTTGATGATCTGGTTTTTGTTGGCCTCGAGTTCCGCGGGGTCCTGCACAATCCGCTCACTGCCATGCTGCTCCAGCAAATCCACCGTCGGGTATTTGTAATCCCGCAGGTCCAGTGTCGGCTCATAGGGTGGCAGGTCACTATAATCCTTTTGCCGCTCCTCCCCTTCTTCAACCGGCGGTTCTTCAGCCGTCTTTATCTCCAGTTGAATGTTTTCAGGAGCCAGCTTTCCCGGTTTGGAAGGCTTCGGCTCTTCGATGAAAAGTTTTGGCCCTTCGATCGGAAGCTCCTTTGTTATCTTTTCTTCTTCCTCGTGCCGGATATCGTCAACCAGGGGTTCGACGGCTGGTTCTTCCACCGGCAGAACGTCTTCTTCCGGCTCCTCGATCTCCTCTTCTTCGTCTTCTTCCGGCTCGTCACGCTCCACGACCGAGAACCCATAATCCTTTTCGTCTTTTGCCGGGTTGATGTTCAACACCATTTCGCCGCTCCCGTTCAGGGCATTGGGAGCCACCGGTTTTTCTGCCGCTTCTTCCCTTGCTGCATACAGATCATTAATAGTGGCCGTCTGCTTCGCCAGTTGAATCGGCGAGAGGATTTCCGTCTCCGCCTCTTCGTTTACGGCATCTTCGTTTTCTGTAAGCTCCTCTATTTCCGGTTCGTTTGAATTGTTGCGAATGGGCACTTCAAAAGTGGGATTGAACTGCCAGATGGAATAAGAAACACCAACAGCCAACAGAAGGCAGGCTGTTCCGACTGAGCCGAGAAAGGATTTCAGCCAGGCATTGATCATATCTCCCACGCTGCCGCCGAACGGGAAATCAAGCGATGAAAAGAGGAAAGAAAGTGTTACAGACAGTATCACCAGGCCGATCGTCACATAACGCAGGTTTTTCCAGATGGAATACACGTTACGGGCCGACAGTTTATTAATGCCGACGACAAAAAAGAAACAGCAGAAAAGAAACGAAGCCAATCCAAACCCCTGGCGAATGAGGCCATGGGAAACATAGGCGCCGAGCCGTCCAAGAAGGTTGGAGACACGGGTGTCATTGTCGAACAGAAAGCCGATGCCTTTGTTGAAAATCTGCGACTGGTCTTCTTTCCAGGTAAAAAAATAGGAAATAAATGAAATAAACAGGAAAGCGGAAACCAGCAGTGAAACCGTGCCCATGATCTTTTGGGTACGTTCATCTTTTGCCAGTTTTTTTAAGTCGATCTTCTCTTCTTTTTCTTTCCTGAATGCAGAACCGGTAGCTTTTTTGGCAGGTGACGTCGCTTTTTTGGGTTTAACTACCTTCTCCGCTTTGTCAGCTTTTTCCTTCTTCTCCGGTTTTTCAGCAACTTTAGGTGTTTTGGATTTAAGCTCGTTAGCCATAAATTCAAAGATAATCATTGACCCGGTGAATCACAGGCCGGGTGCGGCTTTTCCAAAAATTTTGTCGTTATTTTTTGAGAAGGCTCACCAGCAGACAAATCCAGCCCAGTATGAAAAAAAGTCCGCCGATGGGTGTCAAAATGCCAACAGCCGTCGGCACCGACTTGTTCATGGCGTAAAGGGAAACGATCAGGTAAAGCGAACCCGAAAAAAAGATGACCCCGGCGACAAACAACACGCCGGCGTAAGAAAGGTAATTATTGATGATTCGTTCCGATAAAATGCCAACCAGCATCAGCGCCAGCGCATGGTACATCTGGTACTGCACACCGGTTTGGTAAATGGCCACATTCTCCGGCGACACCACTTTTTTCAGTCCGTGTGCGCCAAACGCACCAAGCGCAACGGCCAGTCCGGCCAGTACTGCTCCAATGATCAGAAAAATTTTTTGCATAAGGCTCAGGCGTGAAAAGTTGTTTCAATCAATTTGCCTAAGGTAAGATCATCCTCGTTAAGAATGACGTTGGCCTGCTGGTAGAAAATTTTCCGGTCGGAATATTTGCGGATGATAAAGGACCGCAGGTCTGCATCGGAAATAGAGGCGACAAGGGGACGCTGGGCTTTTTCCTTCACCAGCCGGTTGTGAAGGGTGTCCACCGAACTGTTGATCCAGATAGTCGTTCCCCGGCTCTTCATGTAATCGATGTTATTGAAAAAGCAAGGCGTGCCGCCACCGGTTGCCATGACAAAGTTTTCGTGGCTTTCAGTCAGCATGTAGAGAACATCCTTTTCCAGCATGCGAAAATATTCCTCGCCCATTTCGGCAAAGATGGCAGTGATCGCTTTGCCTTCCTTTTCTTCAATTACGCTGTCCAGGTCAAAGAAAGGAACCTGCAACTTCCGGCTCATTTCCCTGCCCCAGTGCGTTTTTCCGCAACCCATGAAGCCGATTAAATAAATGCGCATGTCGTTATAAAATTTGCAATGGGCAATTGGCAAAGCGAACCAACTTAACAATTGCACATGGTCGATTGCCTATTGATTTCCCCTTCCGCTGTTGGTGATGTAATCCTTTAGTTCACGGTTGAAGGCCGTTTCGCCGATCAACTGTTCCAGGCCAATATGCATGCGGTAGTTCCAGTAGTACTGGGGGTTGGCCGGGAGGTTAATCCGCTCTTCGGCCGGGTTTTCACGCCGCAGCGTGTCGCTCATACCCAAAATATCCTGTAGCTGGAAGATGCTCCACATAGCTGGTGAATACAGGTGTTGCAACACGATAGCCCGGTTTACCCACGGCTCGCAGAAATAAGGAGCCGGCCCCCACTCTCCCAACACCCGGTTGAAAAAGCGCTGGGTCCTTTCCCTGTCTTCTTCCCACCAGCCACGGATGGTGCTCATGTCATGCGTAGACGGCGTAACTACCGACAGGTATGGCGCATTGCGGGGATGGAAAAATTCTATAGTGTGATCTTTGGGCATGCGCTGCACTTCCAAGCTCAGGATGCCCAGGCGCTGCATCACTTCGGGAACGCTGTGCGGCACCATACCAAGGTCTTCACCGCAAATAAGCATGTCGGTGGCTGCTTTCAGCGCCGGTAATTTTTTCAGGGCTTCCTGCTTCCAGAATTCGTCCTGGCGGCGGAAAAAATAATTGACGTAAAGGTCTTTGAGTTTATGCCTGGTCGCCTCATCCAGGTGCTGGAATGAGGACGTCGTATCCATCGCAATGCGGAAATGAAACTGTTGCCCGTTCGATCCCGCCTCTTCAAACAACAGCACGTTACTCACGAGGTCAAACAGCCCACGCTGCAGTTTTTCATTGTCATCGCTTTGGGGTTGCGTCGCAAAATAGTCCTGCACTTTGCGCTGCGTATTGAAGGCTTCCTGTAAATCATACCCCCCCTTTTCATTTGCGACCAGGAAGTTTTCTTTTACAAACTGCGCCAGGCCATCAAACGTTTGGTACAGGATGGCATCAATGATAAACGGTTTGCAGAAGCGATCGTAATCGAACCAAATTCCGCGTTCGCCGAATTCGTGAGCCGACACCGGCAACGCAGGAATAAACCGCCCCATGATGCCGTCGATGCTTTCTGTCGGGATACTCCAGATACGAAAGAATCCTAGAATATGATCAATGCGGAACGCATCAAAGTAGTTGCTCATCTGGTGAAAACGGAGCTTCCACCATTCAAAATGGTCTTCCTCCATTTTCTGCCAGTTGTAGGTCGGGAAGCCCCAGTTCTGGCCTTTTACCGCAAAATCGTCTGGCGGCGCTCCGGCCTGCATGTCCATGTTATACAGGGACGGGGCTGTCCAGGCGTCCGCACCATAACGGTAAATGCCAATCGGAATATCGCCCTTGATCGCAATACCTTTTTTGTGCGCATGGTCCACTGCTTCTTTCAACTGGAGGTGAAGGTGGTATTGCACAAAATAAAAGAAGGCGATCTGCTTGTAGCTTTTTGATTTAGCCCCTGTCAGTTTTGCAATCTCCGCTTCGTTGTAAACGGCACCGGTTTTCCATTTTGAAAAATCGGCGGTCTTGTATTTATCACGGTAAAAACAAAAGGCTGCATAGGGCACCAGCCAGGCACGGTTGTCTTCGAAAAACTCCAGGAAACTGTTTTCTTCCAGGAAAGCCATGTCGTCGGCCGCATAGAGTTCCTGCAGGGTGTCCAGCTTTATTTTGATGACCTGGTCGTAATCAATTTCAGCCAGTTCATTGAGTTGCTTTTGTTTGTTGGTAAGCGACTTTACTTTTTGTAAACCCTTCTTGCCCCCCACTTTCTGCAGGTTGATGTAAATGGGATGAAGCGCAAACGCCGAGATGGCCGCATAAGGATAGCTGTCTTTCCAGGTAAATGTGGCAGACGTATCGTTGATTGGCAAAAGCTGGATCAATTTCAGGCCGGTCTCCTTCGCCCAGTCGGCGAGCAATTTGATGTCGGTAAATTCACCGATGCCAAAACTACCGGCACTGCGCAGGCTAAAAACCGGGATCGCCACGCCGGCGCCTTTCCAGGTTGTGTTTGGCAGGTGCACAAAGGCATCATGAACGATCGTCTGTTTATTCGTAAGGTCGTTGCTGAATAACACACGGTTGTCTCCGCTCTCGAAGCGAAGAAATTCGCCGCTGTCCTTCTTCACCACACCATATTTATATGATACGGGAAGGGACGACTGCGTGAGGTTCAGGCCAATACTCCACCAGGAGCCTTTTTTCGTCAGCAGCAACGGTGCAGACGTATCCCAGGAACCAAAAGTAGCCGTGCTTCCCAGCATGCATACGGCTTCGTCGGGATGGAGAAGGGGCGCTTTTACCTTAAACGTATGCGTTACCTTGCCGTCTTTTTTTGCCTTCCCTTTGCCTTTGTCTTTAAAAAACACCTCATGAAAAGGGGCTGTATTGAATGCATTTTCGACAAAACTTTCATCGTTCCAGCTATCGATCAACAAGATGTCGCCGCTCGCAGAATGGAAATCCACTTTGCGGTCTTTTTCGCCTTCCACGACGTACTCCCCGGCTTCGGTGAGAAAAACATACCGGTAATGAAGTGCATTTATTTCTGAAGGATCTACCTCAATAGAACCATACCAGAACTCCTCGTTGAGGTATTGGAGCGGAAAAGCCTTTGCCGGATCATTCTCCCCCAATGCTGTCAGATTCCCGCTCACAAAAACTGCCTGTCCATACCGTGTCCGAAACCGTAGATAAAATTCAAATTTCATTGATCGCAATTGCAGAAGGTTAATGTAATGTGTCGCTGCCACACGTCGGCGAAAATAAGAAAAGCTTTCTAAGAATACCCTGAGCACAAGACAGGACAAAAAATATCCTTTTTGTTTCCGCCCCGTCGCCTATTTTTGCCAAAATTTTTCCAGATGGAAATGCAAAAAAGAAATAAAGGTTTATACTGGATATTGTTTTTAGTCGCTGTAGCGCTGACCATTTTTGCGATAGCCACGCATTGGCCCTGGCTGACACTTATCTTACCGTTTGTTTTTACATTTTTTGTTTTGGCAATGGATATTGTGTAACGTCATCTTTCTAATTTTCAATTTCATCGAATACAATAGTAAACGAAAGCCGGCTTGCAGCCGGCTATTTTTTGCCTGCCATCCGCAAAATTTTTGAAAATGGCAGGTGGAAGCAGACAAACCGCATCCGCTTTTCATTCACGATCAATTTAAATTGCCGGGTTGGGAGTCGCTGGCTTCTTTTCCAAAAGAAAAACCCACAACCGGGGTTGTGGGTTTGTTATCTGAAAATGTTTGGCGATTACTTCACTTCTTCAAATTCGGCGTCGGTTACATTTTCACCTGTACCACCTGCACCTTGCTGACCGGCACTTTCTGCGCCCTGGTCGCCGGGCTGTGCGCCACCGGCACCTTGTGTTGCTTTGTACAACTCTTCGCTGGCTGCCGTCCATGCGTTGTTCATTTCGGTTACCGCCGCGTCGATTTGTGCAATGTCCTGCGACTTGTGCGCTTCACGCAATTTGTTCAGGGCATTTTCGATCGGTGCTTTTTTATCAGCAGGGATTTTTTCACCGTATTCCTTCAATTGCTTTTCCGTCTGGAAGATCAGGCTATCGGCCTGGTTGATCTTTTCCACCTTTTCTTTTTCAGCCTTGTCTTTATCGGCGTTGGCCGCAGCCTCTGTTTTCATTTTTTCGATCTCTTCCTTGGTCAGGCCCGAACCGGCTTCGATCCGGATCTTTTGCTCTTTGCCTGTTCCCTTGTCCTTGGCTGTTACATGCAGGATACCGTTGGCATCTATATCGAAGATCACTTCGATCTGCGGTACGCCACGCGGCGCCGGCGGAATGCCGTCAAGGTTGAAGATACCCAGGCTCTTGTTGTCCTTGGCCATGCCGCGTTCGCCCTGCAGTACATGAATTTGTACACCGGGCTGGTTGTCGCTGGCTGTTGAGAACACTTCTGATTTTTTGGTTGGAATTGTCGTATTCGACGGGATCAGGGTTGTCATGACACCACCGAGGGTTTCGATACCCAGGCTCAGCGGCGTAACGTCGAGGAGCAACACATCTTTCACTTCACCGGTCAACACCGCACCCTGGATAGCAGCACCTACAGCAACCACTTCATCCGGGTTAACACCTTTGTGCGGTTTGCGTCCAAAGAACTTCTCTACGATCTCCTGTACCTTAGGGATACGGGTAGAACCACCGACGAGGATCACTTCATCGATCTGCGACGTACTCAGGCCGGCATCTTTCAGCGCTGCTTCGCAAGGCTTCAGGCAACGCTCAAACAGCGTATCGGCCAGTTGCTCAAACTTTGCACGTGTAAGTTTCTTCACCAGGTGTTTCGGTACGCCATCGATGGCCGTGATATAAGGCAGGTTGATCTCTGTTTCGCTCGACGAAGACAATTCGATCTTTGCTTTTTCAGCAGCTTCTTTCAAACGCTGCAGGGCCATTGGATCTTTGCGCAGGTCTACGTTCTCGTCTTTGCGGAACTCTTCTGCCAGCCAGTCCATGATCACCTTATCGAAGTCATCACCACCCAGGTGCGTATCACCGTTGGTTGACTTGACTTCGAAAACGCCATCTCCGAGTTCAAGGATCGAGATATCGAAGGTACCGCCACCAAGGTCAAATACGGCAACGTGGTGATCTTTGCCTCCTTTGTCCAGGCCATAAGCAAGGGCGGCGGCTGTCGGCTCGTTCACGATACGGCGCACATTCAAACCGGCGATTTCACCGGCTTCCTTGGTTGCCTGCCGTTGTGCATCGTTGAAATAGGCCGGAACGGTGATCACCGCTTCGGTTACTTCCTGGCCCAGGTAATCTTCTGCTGTTTTCTTCATTTTCTGCAGGATCATCGCAGAAATTTCCTGCGGCGTGTACAGCCTGCCATCAATGTCGATACGGACGGTATTATTGTCACCCTTCGCTACTTTGTAGCTCCAGTGGCTGATTTCTTCTGTGACTTCATCAAAGCGGCGTCCCATGAAACGCTTGACGCTCATGATGGTATTTTGCGGGTTGGTGATCGCCTGGCGCTTGGCAGGATCACCTACTTTGCGTTCGCCATTTTTCAAAAAAGCCACCACCGAAGGCGTGGTACGACGGCCCTCATCGTTGGCAATCACAACAGGTTCGTTACCTTCCATGACGGCCACGCAACTGTTGGTTGTACCCAGATCAATTCCAATTATTTTTCCCATTGCTTATTGAATTTAAAGTTCATTATTGGTTATCAATGATTATGCCTGATGGAAAAAGGGTGAAATTTTGGCAGTCGGCGGGAGAAAGACGTGGCGAGGGGTGACAGGTTGAGGTTGAGGTTAAGATTGAGGCGAAGGAGGGGGTAATAAAATACGAAACAGTTTATCAAGCAGGAACCGGCGATAATTCGCCGGTTCCTCTTACAGACACGTATTGCAAAAAAAGACACAATAACAGTCCAGGCCGTCATCAACCATCTTTTGCCTGTCGACTGTCTTTTGCCGTCAGCCATCCGTCTGCGATCTACATTTCATCGGCGCTCGGGCCGTACATTCCCGGAACCGGCACATCCAGCAGGCGCAGGTAAACGGAAAGCTGTCCGCGGTGATGAAGCAAATGATTCATCGCCAAGGTCCGAACCGCGGCAATGCGGGGCAGGGTGAAGAAAACATGGTCGCCACCGCGGAGTGTCCAGCTTCCCCGCAGGGTCTCATCCGATGCATTTTGCAGGGTTTGCAGTGCCTTTTGGTAATTGCTTTCAAATGTTGATGCCAGTTCCTGCTGGGACGCCGCATTTTCTTCCTTGTATCCTCCTTTTGCAAAGTCAAATTCGTCAGTTGTGAGTACCAGGGTCATCCAATTTGGAATATTGGCAATGTGCGATGCAAGTTTGCCTAGCGACATTGACTTGCCGTGTGGCTTCCAGTCGAATTTTCCGTCGGGTACCTTGCCCAGCATTTTTTTCGTGGATGCCGTTTCCTGCTGAAACTCCGGGATCAGTGATTGATTGAGCATATTATTGGGTTTGGTTAGTGAATTCGTCAATTCTGTCTTCAAATGTAGCGGTGATTTCTTCCGGATGCTCGAGTTTGTGAACGGTGTCTTTTCTCTTCCGCATCTTCCAGACCTGGATCAGTGCAGTAACCGTGAAAACCCCACCGACAAGGAAATAAAGAATGTCCTGGTTGTTACTGATCCGATCTGCAATCAGGCGACCGCCAAAGATAAAAACGGCCGTGCCGGCAAACATGCCGATAGCGACACCGGCCGTATAGATAAAAAAGTGGTTCCAGCGAGGCTCCAATACTTTTTTGGTAAACAGGACGGTACTCCAGCCAAACCAAAACGGGATCTGCATCGGGTTGACGCCGTTGATGACAATGCCCAAAAGAAACTTCGGAAGAGCGTTGCTCAACAACACGTTCTTGTGCACCGCCGGGTGAAGAGCGGCATAGAAGTTGGCAAGGGCCAACGCTACCACAATCGCCAGTGTCACCCATTCCAGTGCTTTGAAAAGCGTTTTCTGTTTTTGGATCCACTGCATTGCCAACAGGGTGACCATCACGTAAACAACATCAGGCA
Organism: Flavisolibacter nicotianae; assembly: GCF_003628535.1. GTDB lineage: Bacteria > Bacteroidota > Bacteroidia > Chitinophagales > Chitinophagaceae > Flavisolibacter > Flavisolibacter nicotianae. The sequence continues at coordinate 107,643 of NZ_RBCI01000013.1, read as the reverse complement.
CCACCATTCCCAGCGCAAAAATGATTGCCGGTTGCAACCCGTCGGATATCGCGATTTGCATTGCCGCCAGATTCTGCGTACCCAACGGCAGCATGCCGATAAAGGAAATTAAAATTCCGGCGAAAAATATGCGCAGAAGCTTTAGCATAAACGATTTTAAACAAGTGAAACGGAAAACACGAAAAGAAGGCCTTCAATTACCAAAACGCCTGTTTCACATCTCCCGCTAAACATCTTACTAAATCAATATTTCCCTGTCTGCCCGTTCCAGGAGCGCCGCATGTTTGCGGGCCTGCTGCAGGAAACGGTAGCCTTCCCTGTTGCCCCAATAGCGAACGCCCTTATGACGGTTGTTGTACCGGCCGATCTCGTACATCACCTTCCAGTGTTGGGCAAAAACAGAAAGCGCTTTGAACCAGGAAAAACCGGCATTGTATACATGATTGGGCTCCGCTCCCGTGCCATTGAACTCAAGAATCCGAAACTTCCCCTGTTTCAGTTCTTCAATGCTGTTGCACTTCAGGTCGTAGCGACCGTAGAAAAATGAACAGCGATGACTCAGTGGATCAAAGATCTCCAGGAGGCGGCGATCGATCAAACCGTGGAGATTGATAAACCGTGCGCCCCGGTTCAGATTGGCCGCATGGGTCAGAATGTATTTTTCGCCGTTGGGAATAATCGTCTCCAATTGCTTTTCGTGCTTAATGCGCATTTCCTCCAGGCGGTGTTTTGCCTTAGGGTGTTGGAGGATCAAGTCCCACAAGCTGCTTTTCCCATCGCCGTAAACATGCATCATTTCTTTCTGGATAAAGCCGCTGATGGTACCGCTTTGCCGGTTGGGATACCGGTAATAAAACACGCTGACTTCCAGTGGCGCTTCAATCAGTTCCTGGATGATGTAGTCGACAGGAACATGATCGTGGTAGAACTTTAGTTTCTCTTCGCTGTCTACCTTCCGGAACAACAAGCCTTTCAGGCCACTTTCGGGCTTCACACACAAAGGGTAGGTAAACCCGTTTTGCGCAATCACCTTCCTCACTTCGTCAAAGGTTTGCTTCGGCTGGAGGTAAGCTGTTTTGGGGTAGGAATTTTCCGGCAACAAGTCGTACATCTCTTTCTTGCCTTCGCCTTCGAAACCCGCAAACGTCAGCGTTGGATCAGTGGGTGTAAAAAACCAAAAGCACCTTGCCTTCACCGCATACCACAACCACAACGGACCCAATGGCGCATATATCAGGTTGAAAGGCCAGAGTTCCCAGTTCGTCAGTTTTTCCCAAACACGTTTCCAGTTACGCATGAGCGGGCAAAGTAAACGGCAAAAGGCAGAATGAAAAAGTGAAAAAACAAAATCCTTCCACTTCCGCAAACCTGTTTTGAATGACCACTTTTGCCGATTGCCATTCCGCCCCGTATTTTTGGCGCTTACTAAATGATCGTTTATGCACGTTCCTTCGATGGCCGAAATGATAGCAGCCGGTGAAACGCCTGAAATCCTTTTCTGGGTTGGCTGCGCCGGGAGCTTTGACCAGCGGGCACAGAAAGTAACAAAAGCTTTCGCCACCATCCTGCAGCATGCCGGAATCAAATTTGCCATCCTGGGCAAGGAAGAAATGTGCACCGGCGACCCTGCCCGCCGTGCCGGCAACGAGTTTCTTTTCCAGATGATGGCCTACCAAAATATCCAGACCCTGAATATGTACGAGGTCAAAAAGATTGTGACCATTTGCCCGCACTGCTTCAACATTTTTAAAAACGAATATCCCGAACTGGGCGGCAATTTCGAAGTGATGCACCACACCACGTTTCTGCAGCAGTTGATTGATGAAGGAAGAATCAAACTGACTGACGCGACCTCGTTCAAAGGCAAAAAAATCACCTACCACGATAGCTGTTATCTCGGCCGCGGCAACGGCATTTACGAAGCGCCCCGAAAAGTACTGGAAGCCCTCGATGCGGAGCTGGTTGAAATGAAGCGCTGTCGCAAATTCGGCATGTGTTGCGGTGCCGGCGGTGCGCAGATGTTCAAGGAAGAGGAAAAAGGAACAACGCGAATCAACCTCGATCGCAGTGCCGAGGCCATTGAAACCGGCGCCAGCATTGTGGCGGCCGCCTGCCCTTTTTGCAATACCATGTTGACCGACGGCGTAAAGGCTGCCGAAAAAGAAGACAGCGTCAAGGTGCTGGATGTGGCGGAAATACTGGCACAAAGCCTTTCGCAGGAAAAATAGCTGCATAAAAAAAGCTCCTTCGTAAAGGAGCTTTTTTTATGCGTATCTGTATCATATCTGCTCGATCGAAACGCGGGTGTATTTTTCTTTTTTGTTGTATTCCACCACCATGATGTGACCGTCTTTTGCCGGCATGACACCCGTGTTGATGTTACCGTCCTTGTGCGGGATGGTGCGAACGGTTTTTTGCTTGTTCATGTTGTAAATCACGATGTCCTTGATATCGTCCACCACCACGAAATCGGTCTTTGTTTCGGAGTTGGTCACACGATGAAAACTTTTGTTGATCCCGTAGCCCCTGATTGGTCCGCGGCCGAAAAGGCCTCCCGTATTGTTGCAGGCAATAGGATCCAAAATTTTTAACTCACCATTGCCCGACTGCTTCAGCAGCGATGCGTCGGTAACCTGGTACTTGTTAAACCCTGTCATCATCCAGATCATCGGGCTCACAACAATCAACGGCGACAAAACGACTCCGGTGGCGATGCTGCCCCAGCGTAATTTGCGTTTTACCGACGACCCAACAAAAACGGTATTTCCATCGTAATCTTTATAGGACTGGTCAAAAAAAGGATACACCTGCTTTTCTTCAAACCGGCCTTTTTCCGAAATGCCCGGTTTGGAGCCATCATTCCAGTACGAAAATGTTTCTTTAAAATCCTTGCGGCTACGGCCATTCAAATCGATGGTAAACACACCGAAGTAAGGCGACTTCGTTACGCCTTTCATCGTTTGCACGCCTTCACTCCTGTCCGGATTGATGATCATTCCCGATACGTAAGGCCGGCCCGAGACAGGATTGCTGCCCCAGCCAATTACCCGGAGACTGTTTCCTTTTTTGTCTTTCAGGTCCAGTTTGTCATAATCCGTGGCATCGGCAAAACTGTAGCCCCTGGCTTCCCAGCCGCCTTCACTACTCGACGACTTCTGCGAAAGCACATACACATCTTCGTTTGTAGCCAGCAGGTAGTCCTGCGGATTTTTGGTGGCGAGCTTCTTGTCCCATAGTTGGGTGCCTTTCAGGTCAAATGCCGCGATGTGGCCATTGTCACTGTCCTGGAAATATGCGGCAAACCCTTTTTGGCTTACGTTGGAGAGTTGGACGGATTTCGACAGCCTGACCGAAGCCGTATTTTTTTTACCGGTAACATAGGTTGGCAGCAGCTCCGCGTCGACCTTGCTTTTCAGCGAGGCGGTTTTCAGGATCTTGCCATCTAACGTTACAAACTGGAAAAACACACTGCCGGCGCCTTTGGCTTTGGCGGCTTCAAAATCCTTTTTCGTGGGGAAACTTTTGCCGTTGAAGCTTTTAAAATATCCCAGGCAAATCACATCCTGGTCGAAGGCTACCGAATGCAGGTCGAGGTTTTGTTCGCGAAATTCCAGCTTACCGATGTCATTCAGATTTTCATCCATGATGGTAAGGCGGTAGTTGAAACTGTCCTCGCTGGCTTTTTCGAGTTGGGTCAGGGCGAGGTAGCCGACGAGCGACTGGTCCTGCCGGATCAACTGTACCTGTGAGCGGATCTCGTCCCCCACTTCTTTGAATACTTTCGACTGGGCACCGGCAAAAAAGTACATTACGCTCAACCCAAGTAAAGAGAGAATCGTTTTTTTCATAAGCGGTTTTAAAATGTTAGTCCTGGTTTTACTGTTTAAAATGATTGGCAAATTCGCAATACATGCTGTTGCTATAGGTTTCGAGGAACGCTTTTGCGGCAGAGGCATTGGCCTTGTCTTCATTGCTCTCCCCGGTGTTTAAAGCAGCCATCAGCGACTTTAGCCCAACCGCATCGGCAGGCAGGCTTTGCCAGAAGGCAAGCGAACGTGAAACGGAGCAAAACTGCTGCAGGTTTTCCCGTGGGATCTGCTCCAGCGCCGTTTGCAGGGCATAATAGTCTTTGGAAATATATTCTTTCGGAACGATGGCGATAGAGCGGAAGCGATTGAGTTGTTTATCGGAGTAATACAATCCCTGCACAATGTTGTGCACCATAAAGTCGTACCAGGGATCGTTGTTGCCCTTGTCCTTTTCCAAAAAAATGCGGTAGAGGCAGGCTGTCAGTTTGAGGTCGTCAAACAGGTTCCAGATAAGAATGCGGTTGGCTTTTTCTTTGACGGAAAATGGGATGGCCGTCAAGTTCAGGCCTGCGTCGGTTGCTTTCAAAGTCGCAGCATACCGTGCGTCGCAGTCAGGATGGGTCTTCAGCGAATCTTCCAGCTTGTTGTTATCCTGGAAATTGTAATTGCGGGTGGAAAGTCCTTTCGACCGCTTTTGCGTCCATGCATCTTCCAGTTGCATGTTGTAGGGAGAAAAATACGCTTTTACCGGGTGCGCCAGCGGCTGACGGTATTGCATGTCGGCGCTGTCCAGGCGAAGAAAGAAACGGGCGTCGAAGCCAATATGGCTATTCTTTAATAGCACAACGGCAAGAGAGTCGGCGTCGCTTTCGTGGTAACGGTGATGGCGACTCCGGTCGATAGAATATCCTTCGAAGATTTTTTTCAGTTTGGAAAACCGCTGGTATTCATTTTTGAGAACATCATCCAGCGACTTTTTGTATTCGGCCGAAGTGAAATATTCCGCCTGTTCCCGCATGGATTGATCGGGATGCTGCAGAATGTTGTGCGAAAGTTCGTGGGCAATGACAAGGGCAATTTCCTCGCGGCTTTCAGCAAAGCTGATCAGGCCCGCATTAACGGCAATGATATTTCCGCCAATCGCATACGCATTAACTGCGGCACTCCGGTCGATCAACAGCAAGGGCTTTTGTGGCAGCATACCCTGGTTACCGGAAACAAGATTGGCCAGGATGCCGTCGACATAACGGTAAACTTCATCCTCCTTTACGTAATTGTTATTGTCGATGGCCGTGGCAATATAGGCAGCGCGGCCATCCCAGATTTCCCGGTATTTTTTCTGGGTTTCTTTTTCGGTATAAAGCGTAGGGCAAATCCAAAATTTCTTCAGGGAGTCCTTTTGCCTGGCATAAGCCGTTTTAGAGAGGTCCTGGTAGGTATACAACTGGGCTTTTTGAGCCAGGGCCGGAACAGCGGCCAAACAACAGAACAGGGAAAACAGGCGAAGCGCCTTTGGCAAACGAAGAAAAGCAGTCGGTGGCATAAATATTCAAAAGATTACGGATCGGGCCACAAAATAAGGCAATTGTTTTGCCCGTGCAAGCAACCCTCCGCTACATTTGGATCAGGCTGCAGCATCCTTCCGCCGACAAATCCCGGGTCGGAAAGGAAGCCCGCCCAAAGAACGAAAGGTGTTTGTATTTTTGCACCATGAACCTCGAGTACAAGCACCTTCTTCCCGATAACTTTTCCGATAACAGCCGCGTATGGATTTACCAGAGCAGCCGGCTTTTTTCGCTCTCAGAAGCATTGGAAATCGAGGCGCTGTTAAACAAGTTTACGGCCGAATGGCGTTCCCACGGCGCCGATGTGGAAGCCTATGGCAATTTGTTCTTCGGGCAGTTTGTGTTGCTGATGGCGGATGAAACAAAGGCCGGCGTAAGTGGCTGCAGCACGGATTCCTCGGTTCGTTTCATCAAGAGCCTGGGCGAACAGTTCAAGGTGGACTTTTTCAACCGCACCCACCTTGCGTTTTATATCAAAAATAAAATTCAGTTGCTGCCCCTAAGCCAGCTCTCCTACGCCCTGCAAAATCATTTCATCGACGGGAATACGCTTTACTTCAACAATCTTGTGCAAACCAGGAATGAACTGGAAAATGCCTGGATTGTTCCGATCAAAGATTCCTGGCTTGCCCGCAAAGTAACCCTGCCGGCTGGCTCCAGCCATTAAACCAGTTTTTAATCCAATTGATCCTTCAGGCACCCGTGTGACCGGGCCAGTCTCATTGCAGCCAGGCCCGCCGCAACTGTTTTTTACCTGGCGATTTACCCGTTTCTATCTGCAAACGGATTGGTAAAAAGAGCACACCCGTTGCTGTCATCCTGTCACAAAAAAGCATATTCTTTATCTTTGACCCCACTTATCTATGATGCAGGAACTTCTTATTGATAAACAACACGACGAAAAACGGCAAGGCGAGGCATATGCGCCCTTTCAAAGCGACGCAAACACCTACAAACGCCATTTTTATATTGAGAGCTACGGTTGCCAGATGAATTTCAGCGACAGTGAAATTGTCGCTTCCATTCTTTACGACCAGGGCTACGGCGCCACCCGGAATTTCGAGGAAGCCGATCTGATTTTGCTCAACACCTGCTCCATCCGGGAAAAAGCGGAGCAGACGGTACGGAAGCGACTCTCCGAATTCAAAAAACTGAAAAAAGCAAAACCGGCGATGCTGGTTGGCGTATTGGGTTGCATGGCCGAGCGGCTGAAAGCAAAATTCCTGGAGGAAGAAAAGCTGGTGGATATCGTGGTGGGACCCGATGCGTATCGCACTCTTCCCGACCTGATCGCCGAAGCCGGTGGTGGCCAGAAAGCCGTGAATGTTCTTTTGAGCCGGGAAGAAACCTACGCCGATATTGCGCCGGTGCGCCTCAACAGCAATGGCATTACAGCTTTTGTCAGCATCATGCGCGGCTGCAACAACATGTGCTCATTTTGCGTGGTGCCGTTTACACGGGGCCGCGAACGGAGCCGGGATGCAGCCAGCATTCTCCACGAATGCCAGGAACTTTTTGACGCCGGCTACAAAGAAGTAACCCTGTTGGGACAAAACGTCGACAGCTATTATTATATTTCGGACAGCGAGCCGAAGCCTGTCACATTTGCCAATCTCCTGGAGATGGTTGCCCTTATCTCTCCGGACTTGCGTGTGCGTTTTTCCACATCCCATCCTAAAGACATTACCGACGATGTGCTGCATACGATGGCGAAGCATGAAAACATTTGCAAATACATTCACCTGCCGCTGCAAAGCGGTTCTACCCGTGTTCTTCAACTGATGAACCGCAACTACACCCGCGAATGGTACATGGCAAAAGTTGACCGCATCCGGGAGATCATGCCCGACTGCGGTATTTCGTCCGACATCATTGCCGGTTTTTGCACCGAAACAGAAGACGAACACAAAGACACTGTCAGCCTGATGGAATATGCCGGCTACGACATGAGCTATATGTTTTTTTACAGCGAAAGGCCCGGCACGCTGGCCCAGCGCCGTTACCAGGACGATATTCCGGAAGACGTTAAAAAACGCAGGCTGCAGGAGATCGTGGAAACACAGAACCGGCTTTCGCTGCAAAGCAACAAGAAAGACATTGGAAAAACAGTCCGGGTGCTGATCGAAGCAAATTCACGCCGGAGCGAGGAAGCCTGGATGGGACGAAACTCGCAGAACAAAGTCGTCATTTTTCCGAAGGAATCATTTGACCTGAAACCAGGCGATTACGTCAACGTCAGAATTGCGGATTGCTCGCAGGCAACCCTATTTGGCAGCATAGTTTAAAAAAAACGAATGGATTTACAAAGCATCAAAAACCGGTTTGGAATCATTGGCAATTCTCCCGCCCTCAACTATGCATTGGAAGTGGCCGTGCAGGTCGCCAATACGGATCTCACTGTTTTGATCGCAGGTGAAAGCGGTGTGGGGAAAGAAGCCTTTTCGCATATCATTCACTCTCTTTCGGCCCGGAAGCATAACCCGTTCATTGCTGTGAACTGCGGTGCCATTCCTGAAGGCACCATCGACTCCGAATTATTCGGACACGAAAAAGGATCGTTTACCGGCGCTGTCGATAGCCGGAAAGGGTATTTCGAAACCGTAAACGGCGGCACCATCTTTCTCGACGAAATTGGCGAAATGCCGCTGGGCACGCAGGCCCGCCTGCTGCGGGTATTGGAGTCTGGCGAATTTATCCGGGTGGGGTCTTCCAAGGTTCAAAAAACCGATGTACGGGTCATCGCCGCAACCAACAAGGACCTGCTGCAACTGGTGCAAAACGGCAGGTTCCGCGAAGACCTTTACTACCGGCTGAATACCGTTCCCATCCGGGTGCCGGCCTTGCGAGACCGGAAAGAGGACATCGTGGTACTGTTCCGCAAGTTCGTTGTTGATTTTGCCGAACGCTATAAAACAACACCTGTCCAACTCGATGAAGAAGCCCGGAACATATTGACCAATCACCCCTTTCCCGGTAACGTTCGCGAACTGAAAAACCTGGCGGAACAAATCTCTGTCCTGGCCCGTGACAAACAGGTTTCAGCGAGAGAACTGAACCGCTTCCTGCCGGAACATACGCCGGTTAACCGCCTTCCGGTTTTAGCACACACCAACGGGCAGGAAACCCATGAGTTCAGCAACGAGCGGGAGATCCTGTACAAGCTCTTTTTTGACATGAAGCGGGACGTGACGGAATTGAAAAAGCTTTTCGTAGAAATGGTGCAAAATCCGGCCGTTGCCAATCAAAACCATTCCGTTCTTGCCGAAGTAAGAGACCTCCAGCAAGTCGGCGTCAGCACACCGCTGATTATGGGCAACGCAGCGCAGGCTTCACAACCTGTGCTCATGCACAACACCGGTGAAATTCATGCCCACGAAGAGGTGGACGAAAGCCTCAACATCATGGACAAGGAAAAAGAACTGATCATCAAGGCGCTGAAAAAGCACAAGAACAAACGCAAGGATGCCGCCATGGACTTGGGCATCAGCGAACGAACCCTTTATCGCAAACTAAAAGAGTACGACATCGACCAGTAAACTTTAAAAGTCAAAAGCCAGAATTTTATGCTTCCACCTTTCATCAGGAAAAACAAACTGCTCCTTTTGGCAGCTCCTCTTTTTTACGTTTTACTTTTGACTTTCCCTTTCTCGTCCTGCGGCATTTACGGCTTTTCCGAAAAAGGACAGATCACCGACAGTGCCCGCACCGTAAAAGTGACCACGTTCGAAAACAAGGCACCCTATGTGAACCCGCAGGTAAGCCCGGCCATGTCGGACCGGCTCCGCCAAAAAATCGTCAGCCAAACAAAGCTGACCAATACCAATAACGAAAACGCCGACTACAATATCACCGGTTACATTGCCGATTATTCCGTTGCCACAACAGGCGTGACCAGTTCGAACGGACAGCAACAATCTTCCCTCAACCGTCTAACCGTACGAGTGCATGTTTCGCTGAGCAAATTCGGCAACCAGCCGGAAGAATTTGATGTCAGCCGGAGTTTTGATTTCGCCGCCTCGCAGTCGTTGCAGGCAGCAGAGTCGAGCCTGCTGGATGAGATGGTTCGCAACCTGACGGACGAAATTTTCAATCATATTTTTTCCAATTGGTGATGTAACTTGCCCTCTCTATGAGCGAAAGAATACATGGATTGGCTCACCTCCTGCCTGGCAAAACTTCACTGGACGATTATAGTGTAGATGAAATCCAACAACTCACGAGGCGGTATCCCTATTTCGCTCCCGCGCAGTTTCTTTTGCTGCAGAAATTAAAGGAGTCCGGTTCTCCAGAAGTGGAGGCGCAACAGCGAAAAGCCGTGCTTTATTTCCACGACCCCGTGCAGTTTGAAGCATTCGTTTCTGCGGAGAAATTTTACATGGACGAATCGGCTGTGCTCAACCGCACGGCGCTAAATGCAGGTAAACCAGACCGGTTGACGGAACAGGAATCCGACCTGGATCCTGTCGCAGACGAATCAATTTTTCCTGTGCAGAAGAGTACCGAACAAGAAGGCCGGTTAGCGGACGAGCCTGAACAAGCTGACGTGCAGGAAGGCTTGGCGCAGCAAGACGAAGAAGCTTTACCGGCAACCGACGAAGACGGCGAAACACCTATTCGCGACGAACCCATGACTGGATCGTTCTCCCTGACGGAAGAAAGTGAGAGCGACGACTCAGCAGATGAAACGCCAGCGACTGACGAAACGGAACCGGCTGTGGATTCCGGCACAACAACCGGCGCCATACCAGTTACAGCAGAAGAACAAACGGCCGGTGAACTTACGGCTGAAGGGAATGTAACGAATGAAAGGGACAATCCATCGAAAGCCATTCCTTCTGCAACCGGTATGTCGCCGCAACAGGGCGAAGCGCTGACCTTTGAGCCCTATCACGCCGTCGACTATTTTGCTTCGCAGGGTATCAAAATCATGACAGATGAACTGCCGAAAGACAGATTAGGAAAGCAGATGCGCAGCTTTACCGAATGGCTGAAAACCATGAAGCGGTTGCCGGCCACGGAAATGGCAAAACGGCCCGAAAGCACGGCCGAAAAGAACGTGGAAACCATGGCCAGCCACTCTGTCGAGCAAAGCGATGTGGTAACCGAAGCAATGGCCGAAGTGTGGGCCAAACAAGGCGCAACCGAAAAAGCCCGGGAAATCTATAACAAATTAAGTTTGCTCAATCCCTCCAAAAAGGCTTATTTTGCTGCCAAAATTGAAAATCTAAGCGGATCATGACCACCTTATTTATCATTCTGATTATCCTTGCCTGTGTTGTGCTGACCCTGATCGTATTGGTGCAAAATCCCAAGGGCGGTGGCCTGGCCGGGAATATTGCCGGTTTCAGCAACCAGTTTATGGGTGTGAAACAAACCACCGACGTTTTGGAAAAAGGCACCTGGATTTTTGCCGGTGTTATTGCCATTCTTTGTATCGCTTCTACCTTGTTTATTGCCGGTGGCCGCAGCATCAATCGTGCCGACAACCTGGGTAGCGGCGTAACCAACACGCAGCAGACAGCTCCTGTGCAGAACCCGCAACCGGCACCTGCGCAACAACCAGCCAAGTAAGTTTTCCTTCACGATATTTCCGGAAACCCTGCCTCTTACGGCAGGGTTTTTTGTTACTTTGAACGGTATGAAAAAGATTCTTTTGATCGGACTTCTTTTGGTTTTGCTGGCAGCTGCAGTTGCCGGCTGGATTTTCCTCGGTCCCGGCACAGGCTTTTCCGCACAAAAAGAATATCTCTATATCCGCTCTGATGCCGCCACCAAACAGGCGGTGTTGGACTCTATCGAGAAAAACAAACTCGTCTCCAACAAAACGGCGTTTGAATTTCTTGCCAGCCGGCTGAATTACTGGACCGCCATCAAGCCGGGCAAGTACGAGATCAAAAAAGGCACGAGCCTGCTGACCATTGCCCGCATGCTGCGAAACGGCCGGCAAACACCGGTTAATTTGGTGATCACCAAGTTGCGCACCAAAGAAGACTTTGCCCGGTTTACCGGTGCCCGTTTCGAATTTGACTCGTCGCAGATGATCAGCTTTCTCAACAATTCCGACACATTGCAGAGATATGGGGCGGATACGGCATCGGCATTGTGGAATGTTATCCCGGATACCTATACCTACTTCTGGAATACCACGCCTTCGGCGGTGTACCGGAAGATCCATGCGGAGGCAAAAAAATTCTGGAACCAGGACCGAAAAACAAAAGCCGAAGCGATCGGCCTTACGCCAAAAGAAGCCTATATCCTTGCATCGATCATCGAAGAAGAAACAACCAACAACAAGGAAAAAGACACGGTGGCCAGCGTATACCTGAACCGGCTGAAAAAAGGAATGCCGCTGCAGGCCGACCCTACCCTCAAATTTGCCACCCGTGAGTTTGCGCTGAAACGGATCGCAGGGCCGATTCTCCATGTTGCTTCTCCTTACAACACCTATCAAAATAAAGGGCTGCCACCGGGCCCGATCTGCACACCCTCCAAGATCACCATCGATGCGGTTCTGAACCCTGCCCAAACCCCCTATCTCTATTTCGTTGCCAACAGCCGGCTGAACGGGCACCTGTTCAGTTCGACATTTGAAGAGCATGTCAAAAAAGCGAATGTCTACAGGGAAGAAGACAAAAAGCGGATAGAGGCGGCACAGGCCCGGTAAGCAGCAAATTTTTGTACTGCTGTTTTGATGAATCCTGGTTACAGCCAGACAGGCGGTGGAAGGAACACCAAAAAGTTTCGGAACCTTACGAAAACGCCTGGTTATGAAAATAGGTACCTCTTCCTGGCCTTACCGCTTTTTGCGTTTGCCCTACCTACGCAGTTGCCGATCGGGGCCGATATCCCGAATGCAGACCCGCCCATGAAAGATGTAGGCGGAAAAGAATTCACCCTGAAAGAGTCGGTAAAAAAGAACGGGCTGCTGGTGATGTTTAGCTGCAATACCTGTCCTTATGTGCGACGAAACCAGCAACGCACCAAGGAGATCGCGAAACTTGCCCTTTCGAACGAGATTGGTGTCATCCTGGTCAACGCCAATGCTGCTGAACGTGACGGCGACGACTCCTTCGAAGCCATGCAGCGATACGCTGCGGAGCAGGGTTACCAATGGCCTTATGTTGTGGATGAAAAGAACAGACTGGCCGACGTCTTCGGCGCTACCCGCACACCGGAAAATTATCTCTTTAATAAGGAAGGCAAACTGGTTTACCGGGGTGCCATCGACGACAACCCCGACGAATCCACTGTTACCCGCAAACACCTACGCATCGCCATAGAAGAGATGCTTGCCGGCAAAGAAGTTAGTGTCAACACAACGCGTTCAGTCGGCTGTGGCATTAAACGCATTCGCTAACCTCTGTTTCGCTGGAAACCCCACCCGGTGAAGCCCTGCAATGGCGGGGCTTTGCTGTTTTATCACAGAGCGACAATATTTCTCACAGACCGCACGGATGAACGCAGGATATTTATCTGTGCTTTCTGTGCCATCTGTGAGAAACAGTCTCATTCAGCTCAAATTGAATCTTGCATTTATGTAGTAGCAGACAAACCAGCGAAATATCCCAATATTGACTATCTCAATATCGAACACCCCGATACCCAGCATCCGGCCACCAAACCGACGTTGGTTTAAAATCCGCCCGGCATCTGCTTTTCCGTTTTCAGGTTGCGCAGGCTTGGATCCATGGCAATTGCCTTGTCGCAAAGGGCCCGGCCATTGTCCACCTTGCCTTTTTTCTGGTAGGCCATTCCCATCATATACATGGCTTCGGCCTTTTTATTGTCGATCTCCAGTATCTTGTTGTAGAAGCCAATGGCATCGTCGTATTTGCCGGCATCGTAGCAGGCTTCGGCAATCATGTCCAGTAACCCAAGGTCGGTCGGACGCTTGGCGAGGGTTTGCTTCATCATCTCCAGACCTTCACCAAACTTGCCGGCGTTCATCAGGGCCGTGGACAGGTTTTGCATATACTCGTTGTCTTTTTTATATCCTTTCTCACCGGCTTCCAGCATGTATTTCAGGGCATTCTGGTCGTCGTTCATGGCATAATAAGCCAGCGCCATTTCATAAGTTAAACGGGCATTCTTTGGATCCAGCGCGACGGCCTTCTGGAAATACGGTATGGCCTGCTTTATATTTTGCATGTTGGTGAAAGCGGTTGCCAGGATATGCGGGATTTCAGCATTTTCCGGTTCGGCCTTTGCTGCTGCTTCCAGGAACCGGATGCCATTTGCCAAGTCTTCCATTTCGTAGTAGGAACGGCCCAGGATATAGTCCACCTTTTCTGCCGCATCGGCTTTCTGCAACAAACCGGCATACTTGATGGCATCCGGGAACTGCCGCATGTTGTAATTCAAATTCATCAACTGCTTGTAGGTGGCAGCTGTGGCGCCGCCCATGCTTTCCAGTTGGGTCAATTTTTCTTTTGCCTTGGCCAGCAGGCGAATATCCAGATAAGCCGTGGCCAGTTCGCTTACAACCTGGGTATTTTTAGGGTTCAAACGTTCCGCCTTCTCCAGGGCTTTGACGACCTCCATTCTTCGCCCTTTGGCTTTTTCGTCCAGGGCTTTTTGCAGGTAAATTGCGGAACTGTCGGTTTGGGCAAAAGCAGCCGAAGAGAAGAAGATGGCGGCTGCAGCCAGCAGGTTTTTTTGCATAGGATAGTGTTTTTCGATTACGGGTCGAAAATAAAACGAAAAGGCCGCATTTTGCGTATGCGGCCTCCAGGATTTTTTCAACGCCTTATTTCAGCAGGACCGCTGCCAGCGGCGGCAGATTTACCAGCAACCGGTACCGTTTGTCGTCCCCTTCCCCAATCGGCTCGCAAACCAGGTTGGAGTTGGAATAGTTTCCCGTGCCCCAGAACTGGGCACTGTCGCTGTTGAAGATTTCCTTTTTGTATGGCCTTGTCACTTCGATTTGCCACTGTTCCTTGGGGAGGGGATTCGTATTGAGGACGACCAGGATATCGTCGTCTTCCGTTTTCCCCATCCGCTTGTACACCAGCACGCAGGCATCCCGGTGGTTCAGGTCAACCCATTGAAAGCCGTTGGGCGAGAACTGGCATTCATACAAGGCCGGCTCCTGTCGCAATAAACGGTTTAGTTCCCTGACACATTCCTGCAGCTTTTTGTGCGAATCGTGTTGGAGGAGATACCACTGCAGCTCCGATTTATAATTCCATTCACTGGTCTGGCCAAATTCATCGCCCATGAAAAGAAGCCTTGCGCCGGGATGGGTCCACATATAGGTGTACAGCACACGCAGGTTGGCAAATTTTTGCCACTCATCACCGGGCATTTTATAGAGCATGGGGCTTTTGCCGTGCACCACTTCATCATGGCTCAGGGGGAGCATAAAGTTTTCGTCGTAGAAATACATCATGCTAAACGAAAACTTGTTTTGATGATGAGAACGGAAGTACGGATCGATCTTAAAATAGTCCAGCGTGTCGTGCATCCAGCCCATCATCCATTTCATCCCGAAACCAAGGCCTCCCATGAATGTTGGCTTTGAAATCCCTGGCCAGTCGGTCGCTTCCTCCGCGATGGTTTGTACGTCGGGAAAATCGCGGAAGATCGTTTCGTTCAGGTCTTTGATGAATGCGATCGCTTCGAGGTTGCCGTTGCCACCGTATTCGTTGGGTTCCCATTGCCCTTCAGTCCGCGAATAGTCGAGCCGGAGAATAGACGAAACGGCGTCCACACGAATCCCGTCAATATGAAAAAGGTCGAACCAAAAACGGGCACTGCTGATGAGAAAGGACTTGACCTCTCCCCTTTTGTAATTGAAGATGTACGAATTCCAGTCGGGGTGAAAGCCTTTGCGCATGTCGGCGTATTCGTAGGTATGCGTTCCGTCGAACATGTAAAGACCATGTGCATCGTAAGGGAAGTGCGACGGCACCCAGTCGAGAATAACACCGATCCCGTTTTGGTGCAGTTGATCAATCATGTGCATCAGGCCTTCGGGTGGACCAAACCGTGAGGTCGGTGCAAAATAGCCAGTGCACTGGTAGCCCCAACTTCCGTCGAATGGGTGTTCCATCACGGGCATAAGTTCCACGTGGGTAAATCCCAACTCTTTTACATAGCTCACGAGGCGCTCTGTAATGTATTCGTAGGAATTGTATTCTTCCTCGTTTGCCGGGTCGGGGCGCATCCAGCTTGCCAGGTGCACTTCATACACGCTCCAGGGCGCATCCAGCGCATTTTTCTCCTTGCGGTTTTGCATCCAGTTGCTATCGCCCCATTGATAATCGAATTCCCACGTGATGGTGGATGTGAGGGGACGTTTTTCCCAAAAATTGGCCAGCGGGTCACCCTTTACCGTAATCCTTCCTTCAAAACCGGTGATGTGATATTTGTACAACTCGCCCTTTTTCAGGCCCGGTATAAATCCTTCCCAGATGCCGCTCTTGTCCCACCGGGGATTCAACGGATGCGATTCGGCGTTCCAGTCGTTGAAATTGCCGATAACGGAAACCTGGGTGGCATTGGGCGCCCAGACACAGAAATAATACCCCTCCCGATCCAGAACACTCAGCCGCTTTGATCCGAATTTCTTGTAAATACTGTAATGCGAACCGGCCTGGAAGTAGGCCACGTCGTCATCGTAAAGGATAGAATAGTTCCAGACTGACTTCGTGGTATCCACAAAATTCTGATCCTCGTAGCGACTAACTTTTTGATTTGTGGAAATTCCCTCGTTCTGCATCATATAAAGAATTTTTGACCGTTTAAGTAAAGTTAACAAGTCGAAAACTCTTTACCGATTAAATTGCTTTACCAATAACCAACACATGAGACGACTGCTTTTTGCCTTCGCCGTGCTGCTCTGTGCACACACCCTTTCCGCACAAACCACCGTTAAAGGCTCTGTCACCGACACAGCCGAAAAAAAGTCTCTTTCCAACGCGGTTGTTTCGCTGCTTTATCAAAAAGACTCCACTCTCTACAAGTTCACCCGTACGGATAGAACCGGTTCGTTCCAGTTAAACGATGTCAGGCCGGGCGCATATACCCTGCTGGTGACCTATCCCAAATTCGCCGACTTTGCCGATGATCTCCCGGTGAAAACAGAACCTGTAGACGTGGGAAAACTGGCCATGACCCAACGGGCCCAGTTGCTGCAGGCTGTCATCATCCGCAGTGCGGGTGCCATCCGAATCAAAGGAGACACGACTGAATTTGTGGCCGACAGTTTTAAGGTGCGGGAAGGTGCCACTGTGGAAGAGCTGCTGAAAAAACTGCCGGGCTTCCAAGTGAACAGCAAGGGCGAGATAACTGCGCAGGGACAGCGGGTGCAGAAGGTACTGGTAGATGGGGAGGAGTTTTTTGGAGATGACCCCACAATGGCCACCAAGAACATTTCGGCCAGAGCTGTAGACAAAGTACAGGTATTCGATACAAAGACAGACCAGCAGCAACTCACCGGTATCAGCAACGGTAACGATGGGAAGACGGTCAACATTAAACTGAAAGAAGACCAGAAAAAAGGCGGTTTCGGGCGGTTCAATGTTGCGTCCAACTTCCGCAGGTATACCGATGCCACGCTTTTGTATAACCGTTTTGTTGGCCGGAAAAAGTTTTCCGTTTACGGCACCAAGAGCAACACCAGCACGGGTTCGATCAACTGGCAGGACCAGCGCAAGCTGGGGCTGAACGATTTCGAGTTTGACGAGGTCTCCGGTTATTATATGAGTTTTGGTTCCTACGACGAAACCTTCAACGACTGGAATTTGCGTGGTTTGCCGGACGCTTATTCGGCAGGCGGGCTTTATTCCAACAAGTTCAGCGGCGAAAAGCAAAGTGTGAATGCTTCTTACCGGTACAACCGCCTTGGCACAAGCAACCTGGGCACCAACATCACGCAAAACATTTTACCGGACACGGTATTCTACAGTAACCAAACCACGCAGTCGAGAAGCCTGAACGAGCAACACGCCTACAACGGCAAATGGGAATGGAAAATTGACTCGCTCAATTCCCTGCGCTTTATTACAGCCTTTACAAAAAAGTCGACGACCTACCTCACGAACGTGGAAACGGAACTGCTTTCGGAAGAAAAGTTGCGGGTAAACAGCGGCGACCGCGAAACCGAGGGAAGAAACAACCGGTTGCAAAACGATAACTCGTTACAATACAAGCGCCTGTTTAATAAAGCCGGCCGTCAACTGATCGCCAACCTGCGTTTCAACCTGGTAGATGATGACGGGTTGGGCACACTGGCTTACACCAACCGTTTTTACAAAAACGGCATTCCCGATTCTACCGAAACTTCCGATCAGCAAAAAGTCAACAAGGGACATTCGGAAACGATAGGCGCCAAACTGACCTATGCGGAACCGTTGAGCACAAAGATTTCACTGGTGATGGAGTACAGTTACAACCGCAACACGGCAACATCGAATCGAAACACGTACGAAAAAGGCAACAACGGCAAATACGAACAACTGAACCCGCTCTTCAGCAATAATTTCGACATGACGGCGCTTTCGCATGCGGGCACCCTGATCAGCCGGTATGCTACCAAAAAAATACAGGCCTCGTTTGGATCCGGCGTATCGGCCGTAGCATTGAACCTGCTGAACAAGGACAACAACACCCAACGTCACTACAATTTTCTCAACCTGACCCCCCAGTCGAGCTTCTCGTATGTGATCAAGCCCAATAACTCCATCCGCCTGAATTACCGTGGCGCCACCGTTCAGCCCAACCTGGAGCAATTACAGCCGCTGCGCAACAACAACGACCCGTTGAATATCGTGATCGGCAACCCGAACCTGGATGTAGGCTTTCGCCACAACGTCTGGCTCTCGTATAACTCTTACAAGCTCCTGAAGCAAACGGGCATCTGGACGTCGCTCAGCTACAATACCACGCACAATGCCATTACCAACATCACCACGATTGACCAATACGGTAAAAAGACCACCATGCCGGTGAACGTGAACGGCAACCATAACTGGAATTTCTGGGGCGAATGGAACAAGGGCGAGGGTGAAAAAAAACTGATCCACAACGCTTCGGTAGAAGCCAATGGCGGTACGGCCAACAATTTTATTAATGGCCTGGCCAACCGCACTACCTACTCGACGATTGAATTTGGCTATGGCCTTCGGTACGAGATCGAACAAAAATGGAGCTTGTTTGCCAAACCCAAAATCGGTTATAGCCGTTCGCTCTCCAGCCTGAATAAGAATGCAAAAACGGACTACTTCACTTATGGCGGCGAAAGCCAGGGCCGCGTCAATTTCGGCAAGACCTGGGAACTTCGTTCCGACATCGAGCTGGACTGGCGGCAACGGATTTCCGCGTTTGATGCCAACCCGAACCTGACCATCTGGAATGCGGAATTCAGCAAAAAAGTATTCAAGAACAATTCAGGCATCATCTCGTTGGTGGCCCACGATATCCTGAACAGCAACCGTGGCTATACCCGCACCATCAACAGCAACTTTATTTCGGAAGACCGCTTTCAGCGTGTTGGGCAATACTTCATGCTGAAACTCGAATGGAGCTTCAACAAAATGGGCGGAGACCAATAACACTTTACCTGTTACCTAAAACAGAAACGAATTATGAAAAAAAGCTTCCTTCTCCTCGTCATTCTTTTCGCTGTTGCTGCTCGGGCGCAGCAGGTTTTTCACAATACGGTGAAAATCGAATTTGAAAAAGTGGTGTACGTGCGGCAGCAGTATAAAGAGCTTAGCCCGGAATGGTACGAGACGTTTAAAAACCAGATGCCCGAGCAGGCCGTTAATTACTATGAATTTTTAGGCGATACCACCCGGTCTGTTTTCCGGGAAACCAAGGAAGCACCGGTCAATCCACGGAGCTGGTATCAGCCCATTGCCGACAAAAACGTCGTATACAACGACTACAAGGCAGGGAAAACGATCACGCAAAAGCCGGTGTTCGAAGAAACCTTCCTGATGGAAGACAGCCTTTTGAGAATACGGTGGAAGCTGACGGCCGATACTCGCACCATCGCCGGCTACGACTGTCGCAAGGCACTTGGGTTTATTGACGACACACTGGCCGTCTTTGCGTTTTACACGGACGAAATTCTGGTAACCGGTGGCCCGGAAGGAATTCATGGTTTGCCGGGCATGATCCTGGGCGTGGGTGTGCCCCGCCTGCATACGACCTGGTTTGCCACCAAGGTGGAAGTGAATGGCGTGTCCACCAACAACCTTTCGCCGGCCACCAAGGGGAAAAAAGTTGACCGTAAGAAAATGATTACGGCGCTCGACGATGTACTGAAGAACTGGGGCAAGTTTGGCCGGAACATGATCCTGAACTTTGTGATCTGATGCGAAACGACCCTGGTTTCATTCGATAGCAGATGAGAGTTGACAGATACGCATAGCGAAAGAACAGCGTTTTTTTACCAAGACACGTGTTTCATTTTACCGGCAGTTGTATATACGCATCAATCGCATTTAGAATAAAAAACCTCCTGATTTTTCAGGAGGTTTTTTTTATTGAAATATTATATAAACCCGATGCTTATTGAATATTGCAAATTGCCCATTGCCTATTCACCATTACTACTTCGCCAGCTCCAAAATCCAGATCGTCTTTCCGGGTACCTTCCATTCTTTTGCAGCCAGGTCGGCGGCCCAACCCGCAGTAATATTCTTTGCCTTGGTAAAGCCACTGGTGCGTTCTGCAAATCGGGCCGGTTTTATCGTTTTTTCTTTACTGTCGGTATTCATCACGACCATCACGGTTTGGTTGTTGTCGTAACGGAAGTAGGTGTACACCCAGTCTTCCGGCACATACTGCATCAGTTTACCGGTTTTGATGGCGGAAGAGGCCTTGCGGAAATTGGCAATGCTGCGTGTCCAGTTGAAAACTTCCTCTTCGCGGCCGCTTCTGCCCTCCGGGGTAAAAAAGTTCTTCTTATCGCCCTGCCAGCCGCCGGGAAAGTCAAGCCTCACCCAGCCATCGGGATTGGAGACGCCTTTCATCAGCGCTTCGGTTCCATAATACATTTCCGGAATACCGCGGGTCGTCAGCAGCCAGCCGATACCCATTTTCAGCTTGTCGACGTCCTCTCCTACCTGCGAAAGAAAACGGGACATGTCGTGGTTGTCGAGAAAGACAACATGGTTCATCGGGTGCTGGTAAACAAAATCGTTTGCAAGCGTCTGGTACAGTTTGTTCACCCCTTCGGTCCAACCAAAGTTTTGCGTCAGGGCCGGGTTGATCCCGTATAAATTGGTTTGGAAATCCGTCACGCCGGGCAGGTTGCTTTTGAAGCGCACATTGGCAATGTTGTTTTCAGTAAAATAAGCCTGGTTCAGCGTACCGTGAACCCAGGTTTCACCGAACATGGTCATTTGGGGATACTCGTCGATCAGGGCTTTGTTGCAACGGTTCATGAAGGGCAGGTCGTTGTAGATATAGGTATCGATGCGCCAGCCATCCACCCCAAACTCTTCCACGCTCCAAATGGCATTTTGGATCAGGAAATTGGCAACGAAGGGATTGCCCTGGTTCAAATCCGGCATCTGCCGTGTAAACCAGCCGTCGCTCATCACCTTTTCGTCTGATGCCGATGCATGAATATCCATCAGGGGCTGATCTTTATATGTCGTATTGGTGTACGAGGGCCACTGGTGCACCCAGTCTTTCATCGGCATGTCCTGAATGAAAAAATTGTACAAACCTGAGTGGTTGTACACCGCATCCTGGATCAGTTTCATGCCACGTTTGTGCAGTTCATTGCTCAACGTCTTATACATTTCGTTGCCACCCAAACGGCGATCAACCTGGTAATGATTGGTGATGGCATAACCATGCTCCGTGCGGTTGGGCATGTCGTTTTCCAACACGGGAGTCATCCAGAGCGTTGTGACGCCAAGATCACGCAGGTAATCGAGGTGGTTGATGACGCCCTGCAGATCACCGCCGTGACGCAGGAAGATGGAATCACGATCGAGCGACTGGTCCCTGTAGCCCGGCACTTTGTCGTTGGAGGGATCGCCGTTGGCAAAGCGGTCGGGCATCAGCAGGTAAATGAAGTCCGACGAATTTACCCCCTGTGCAAACTGGGTTCCCTTACCCGGCCTTCGTGCCTTGAGCTCGTACCGAAGCTCGGTTTTGCCGCTTGGAGAAGGAAACGAAAAGGTTTTCATTCCAGGCTTCGCCGTTTTGTCAATCACCAGGTCCAGAAAAACATAATTGGGATTTTCGGCTGCATGCATGCCTTTTAAAACCACGCCCTGGTCCAGCTTCAGGCCGGCAGCAGGAAGCTTCATCAATGGAATCCTGGAAGCAATATTCGTTTGGCGCACCATCAACTGGAGGTTGGGATTCTTCATGCCAACCCACCAGTGAGAAGGGTAAACTGCAATGTCTTGCGCCGCTAAAATCTGGAGAAAGCAAAAGCAGGTAATGATCGCAATAATTTTCTTCATAGTTTATACAGATCGTTCTTCAATAATTTTTAATTCATCAACCAATGTTTCGTCTGTCCGTTCAGTCTTTTTTTCCTTGATAAAAAAGAAACAGATGGCCGCGGCAAGGATCATCAAATAACCGCCGCATTGAACAGCCAGTAAGCGATCGTTGTTCAAAAGATTGTTCATCACCCATTTGAAACCCAGGGAGGCCATGATCTCCGGCAACACAATAAAGAAATTGAAAATGCCCATGTAAATCCCAATCTTATCCGCCGGCAACACACCACCCAGCATCGCATAGGGCATGGACAAGATCGAAGCCCAGGCTATGCCAACGCCTGTCATGCACAGGAAAAGCATGTTTTTATCCGATACAAAGGCAACACTGATCAGTCCTGCCGCGCCGATCAGCAGGCAAAGCGAATGCGTGGCTTTGCGTCCGAGCTTATCGGCAATGGCCGGGAGAACAAAGGCAAAGGCAAACGTGACAACATTGTAATAGGCAAGCGTCAGTCCGGCAAAGTCCTTTCCGTTTCCAAACGCCGCATCGGTGTCGCTTTTGGCACCGAAAATATTATAGGCAACGGCTACCGCGTAGTAGAACCACATTAAAAACAAGCCGGGCCAGGTAAAAAACTGCACCAGCGAGATCACCCGCATCTTTGGCGGCATATTGCGGATTGACGCGGTGATTTCGCGAATGCCGCCACCGAAGCCCTTGTGCGATTCAAGCACTTTGTCTTTGTGCGGCAAGTCAGCCGGCGGATATTCTTTTGTGGTGAAAACCGTGTAGAGTACTGCGGCCAGGAAGAAGAAAGCACCGATGTAAAAAGACAGTCGAACGTTATCGGCTATCACGCCTTTTGCCGCTGTATTTTGTACATGAAACCAATTGCGCAAAACCCAGGGCGAAGCCGAGGCGATGCTTCCTCCCAACCCGATCATCAGGCTTTGCATAATGAACCCGCGGTTCAATTGGCTGTCGGGTAGTTTGTCTGCCACAAAGGCGCGGAACGGCTCCATGGCGACGTTCCCAAACACATCCATCACCCAAAGCAAACCAGCCGCCATCCAAAGGGCACTGCTGTTCGGCATCAGGATGATGGCGATCGAGCTTAAGATCGCACCAATAAAAAAATAAGGTCTTCTTCTACCCCATTTGGGATGCCAGGTTCGGTCGCTTAAATAACCGATGACCGGCTGAACCAGCAAACCTGTTAACGGCGCTGCTAAAAACAAGAGCGGAATATCATCAGGCTTGGCGCCCAGCACATCGTAGATGGGGCCCATGTTGGCACGCTGCAGGTCCCAGCCAAACTGGATTCCGAAAAAACCCACACTCATGTTGATGATCTGGGATAGCGACAACCGCGGCTTGACTGTGGCGCCGGTGCGTTCAATGACAGGATTTGCCATAAGCAATCATTAGAATTTGATTGCCGAAAGATAAGAAGGAAATGTGTATCTGTTACACACTTCCTTCTTCTATAATAAAGCTTGTTGCAATCTAGGCTCCCAGCGTAAAACCGTTGGGCAGGATAGCGCCTTTTTTAACGACGATGATCCCTTCTTTGATGGTATAAAGCGGTGTGTCTTCATCGGCCAGGTGCGGGCCACCGATGATGCGCACATCGTCGCCGATCCGGGCATTCTTATCGAGGATGACATTCTGGATAAAGCAGCGATTGCCGACACCCAATTGTGGAATCCCCTGCTCCTGTATCTCGAGAATGTCGTGGATGGTTTCGTAATAGTCGCTACCCATCAGGTAGCAACTGATGATCGTTGTTTCGTGACCGATGCGGGCACGGATCCCGATGACCGAATTCTCGATGTTAGACGCATTGACGATGCAACCATCGGCAATGATGGCATGATCGAGGCGGGTGCCGCTGATCTTTGCCGGCGGCAGCATGCGCGGACGGGTATAAATGGTTTTGGTATTGTCGAAAAGGTTGAACTCCGGGATGTCCTGCGTTAGGGCCAGGTTGGCATGAAAAAAGGCAGGGATATTCCCAATGTCTTCCCAGTAACCCTCGTACTGGTAACTGGCCACCTTGTACTTGGAAATGGATTGCGGGATGATTTCTTTTCCGAAGTCGGTCGCGTTCTTGAATTCGTCCTGCAAAATATCAAACAGCAACTGGCGATTGAAAATATAGATACCCATGGATGCCAGGTATTCCTTCCCGATGCTGCGCATTTCATCGCCGGTGTCGCTCACCCAGTCTTCCAGTCCCGATTTGGGCTTTTCCACAAAAGAGGTGATCATACCGTCCTCGGTTTTCAGGATGCCGAATTCGGAGGCCTCCTTGGCCGTAACCGGGATGGTGGCGATCGAAATATCCGCGCCGCTTTCCTTGTGGTGAAAAAGCATTTCCTGGAAATCGATCTGGTAAAGCTGGTCGCCCGAGAGGATCAAAATGTAATCACTGTCAAATGGCGCGATGTGCCGCAGGCCCTGCCGAACGGCATCGGCCGTACCCTGGAACCAGGCCGGGTTATCGGGGGTTTGCTCCGCCGCCAGGATATCAACAAAAGCCGAACTGAATGCACTGAAATGATACGTGTTTTTGATGTGGCGGTTGAGCGAAGCCGAGTTGTACATCGTAAGTACAAACATGCGGGTGATACCGGAATTGAGACAGTTGGAAATGGGAATGTCCACGAGACGGTATTTTCCTGCAATGGGCACAGCGGGTTTGCTTCGGCTGGTCGTGAGTGGTTGAAGCCTCGTGCCTGCTCCTCCGCCCAAAATGACTGATAACATTTGTTTGCTCATAATTCTGATTCAGGTTTACTGCATTAAAATTACTCCTTCGGGGAGCATATCCGAAATATTGAAAATTGTTTTTTTGGACCAGCATCTGCAGGCCGTTTGCGCTGTCGTTGCGTCGCACTCTCGTGCATCCGGTTCACTCTTCAGCACCGATCATCCACCTTGCCGGGCGTTTGTTACAACGTGCACGTCGCAGGTTCCTTTCGCTCTCCGGCTTCCGTTCGACCGGCTCAGCTTCACGCCAATGACTCGTAGACGCTGACGTATTCTCCCGCCGACGCCTCCCAGGAATGATCGATGTGCATCATATAGCTACGCATCCAGGTAAAAAGATCCCGCTTGTTGTAATACAGGTCGACAGCTCTTCCAACGCTGTTGGTCACATCGGCAACATCAGCATGGTTGAAGCGGATACCGAAACCCTGCCAGTCGCCAAAATCTTTCACCGTGTCTTTCAATCCACCGGTGCTGCGCACCATCGGGACCGTGCCGTAGCGCAACGCGTACATCTGGTTCAACCCGCAGGGCTCTACACGGCTGGGCATCAATAAAAAATCTGCGCCAGCATACAGCAGGTGGCTAAGGCCTTCGTTGTAGCCAATATAGGTGTTCACAAACCCGCCAAGCTGGCTTTGCACTTCCTGCAAACGGCCTTCAACATCCGGTTCTCCCGAACCGAGAATGAGGAAATTGACATTGCCGTGGTAGTGATAGATAGAACTGCGGATGGCATCGGGCAAAACGTCAGCAGCCTTTTCGCCCACGAGCCGACCAATAAATGTGATCAGAGGTTTTTCCGGATCAAGATTGAAGGTCTGGCAAAGCTCTTTTTTGTTTTTCCGCTTTCCTTCCTTTGCATCGTGTTCGTCGTAGTTCCTGGGTAAGAAGGTGTCGGTTGACGGGTTCCACACATCGTTGTCGATTCCATTCAGGATGCCCACACATTTCCCCTGCTCGTACTGCATCAGGAACTCCAGCCCCGCGGCCTGGTAGCGTAATTCATCGAGGTAACTGGGACTCACCGTGGTGACTTTCCAGCAACATTTGACAGCGGAGGCCAGGGGGTTGATGGCATTGTTCCATTCGAGCATGCCCCATTTATAGGAGTCATAAGCCGGCAACAGGTTCGAACGCTCCCAGCCGAATTGTCCCTGGTACTGGCCGTTGTGAATGGTGAACACGGTCGGCACATCGGCCAGGCGCTGAAAGGCGAAACAATGCTTCAGCATAAAAGGAATAAATCCCGTATGGTGATCGTGGCAGTGGATCACATCCGGCTTGTGACTCCAACTGGCGATCCAGTCGCATACGGCCGTCTGAAACGCCACAAAGCGATCGGTGTCATCGTCATAGCCATAGATCTTGTCGCGGTCGAGCAAACCGTAGATATCAACAAGGTATAATTCAAAACCAAGCTTGTTGGTTTTTTCCCTGATCACTGCATATTTAAAATGGTAGCCGTCCATGTCCTGGTGGCTTTCGTGCACCACCTCCCATTCATTGGCCGCGAGAAATTTGGTGCGGTACATGGGCATCACTACTTTGGCATTGTGCCCCAATTGGTTCAGGTATTTGGGAAGCGCCCCGACCACATCGCCTAACCCACCTGCTTTTGCTACCGGATAACATTCTGCTGATACATGTATTATCTCCATAAATATTTACATCCTTGCCGAAAGTTAGACTAAAATCTTTTCTAACAAATAGAGAACAGTAATTTTTCTATGCACTAAACTTATTACTTTCAGCCTTTAATAATTATCTTCTTTATGGCAACTTCCATGGGCCCGAGCAGGCCAACCATTTCGACAACCAAAGGGCCGGCGATTCCCACCAATTATGGAGCGCTAGGCACGCTGGTTACAGTGTTTTTCTTTTGGGGCTTTATTGCCGCCGGCAACAGCGTGTTCATTCCTTTCTGTAAACACTATTTCCATTTAGACCAGTTTCAAAGCCAGTTGGTGGACTTTGCCTTTTATACAGCTTACTATTTTGGTGCACTTGGACTTTATCTCTACGGCGCATTCGGGGGTCTCGACCTGGTGGCCAAGTGGGGCTATAAAAAAAGCATCGTGTACGGCCTTTTGTTTTCTGCCCTGGGTGCGGTTGCCATGATTGTTGCCGTTAATGCCAATGCTTTTGCGGGAATGCTGGTTGGATTGTTCATCGTGGCGTTGGGCTTCTCGCTGCAGCAGACGGCAGCCCAACCCTTTGCCATTTCGCTGGGCGATCCTGCAACCGGTACAAGCCGTGTAAACCTTGGCGGCGGCGTCAATTCGTTTGGAACAATGATTGGACCCATTGTGGTTGCCTTCGCCCTGTTTGGAACAACGGCGGCCGTCTCCGACGAAAAAATTCAATCGCTTGGTTTGAGTAAAGTGATCATTCTATACATCTGCGTAGGGTTGTTATTTATTGCCGCTGCGGCCCTGTTTTATTTTTCCAAAAAAGTCCCGTCCGGCATCTCTACAGAAAGGCAGGAAAAAAGCAGCAAGGCCCTGACAGCATTGCTGGTGATGACCGGCTTATTGATTGTGATGTTTGCGCCTGTTTTCAGCAGTTACAACTCCAAAGAAGCCAAACGTATCGAAGCATTAGAAAGCGAAATCAGTAGCGAGAATTCAAAAGCGGTTGCCCTGTTGCGTGGCATGGTATCGCCTGCGGACAGTTCCTTTGCCAAAAGTTTTTTCAGCGAAAAAACGGATGCCGTTATCACTAAACAGTTGGACTCTCTGTCGACCAGTCCGGCCAATCCCGGGAACATCACCGAAGTCAAAGCCATCAAAACGGGTAACGATTCACGGGCTGCCGAAATCGCCGCTCTTAAACACCCGCTCGAACAAAAACGAATGTACTGGCTGTTTGGTGCGCTGGCTGTTGTGCTTGTCACCCTTTTGTTTTCCAATGCCCGTGCAACACGCAACCCGTCGGGCTGGGGTGCCATGCAATACCCGCAGTTGGTACTGGGTATGATTGGCATCCTGGTTTATGTTGGTGTCGAAGTCAGTATCGTCTCCAACCTGAGCGAGTTGCTGAAACAGCCGGCATTCGGGTCCATTCCTTCTTCGCTAGCTGCGCCGTATATTTCGTTGTATTGGGGTAGCCTGATGATTGGACGCTGGGCGGGCTCCGTTTCCGTCTTCAATTTAAAGCCTTCCACGCGGCAACTGTTGACGATCATCGTTCCGATCATTGCCTTCGGCATTGTGGTTGGCGTGAATGCTATCTCCCAATACGACGTTCGCCCTCTCTACCTTTATATCGTATGCGTACTGATCCAAATCGCGGCCTTTTACATCAGCAAGGACAAACCAGCCCGTACACTTTTAATTTTCGCAAGCCTTGGCATGCTGGCGATGCTGATCGGCCTTTTTTCTACAGGATCGTTGGCGATCTATGCGTTTTTGAGCGGCGGCCTTTTTTGCTCCATCATGTGGCCAGCCATTTTCACATTGTCAGTTACCGGTCTGGGAAAATACACCACGCAGGGATCGGCTTTTTTAATTATGATGATCCTTGGTGGCGGAATCATTCCTCCCATCCAGGGCAAACTCGCCGACTTTTTGCAAAGCCGTTCTACAGAACCCGGCGTGGGCATCCATCAAAGCTACTGGGTGCCGGTTGCCTGTTTTGCCTACCTGGCCTTCTTTGCATTTGCCGTAAAGGGTATCTTAAAGAAACAAGGAATTAACTATGAAGAAATCGACGCAGAAGTTTCTCCGCTTACAATAGAACCGGAAGCTGCCTTTATTGAACCAACGAAAAACTGATAACACAACATGATCGATTTATCGAATGAACTTGCCATCGGCATCGACATTGGTGGCACCAATACCAAGTACGGCCTTGTAAACCATCGCGGTGAAATCCTTGAAAAAGGCGATATCCGCACCGACGTGCACGAAAATGTGGAGAGCTTTATAGATGCAGTCTACGATGTCCTATCTCCCATTATCGAAAAGCACAAAGGTGATGGCGTTGTCAAAGGCATTGGTATCGGCGCACCCAACGGGAATTATTACACGGGCACGATCGACTATGCACCGAACCTCACCTGGCAAGGCATTGTGCCGCTGGTGAAACTGGTGACCGAGAAGTTCCACTTGCCGGCCGCACTGACCAATGACGCCAATGCAGCCGCCGTTGGTGAAATGAATTACGGCGCAGCCCGCGGCATGCGAGATTTTATCATGATCACCCTCGGCACAGGCGTGGGAAGCGGCATTGTGGCAAACGGCCAGTTGATCTACGGCCATGACGGCTTTGCCGGTGAACTGGGTCATACCGTGATCCGCCCGGGAGGCCGTAAACACTGGTCTACCAATATCGACGGTTCGCTGGAAGCCTATTGTTCCGCAACCGGCATTGTGCTCACAGCAAAAGAATTGCTGCAGCAAAGCAAAGAAGAAAGCAGCCTGCGGCAGGTTAACCCAGATGAACTCTCCTCGAAAATTATTTATGAATGCGCCGTCAAAGGCGACCCGATTGCCAAAGAGGTTTACCGCTTTACCGGCCAAATCCTCGGCGAGGCACTGGCCAATTTTGTGATGTTCTCTTCTCCCGAGGCGATCATTCTTTTTGGCGGTGTGATCAAGGCCGGCGACCTGATTATGTTACCCACGCGGGAACACATGGAGAAAAACCTCCTTCCGATTTTCCAGGACAAGGTAAAGCTGATCTTCAGTGAACTGAAAGAAGCCGATGCGGCCATCTTAGGCGCCAGTGCGCTGGTGTGGGATCTGCGGGAGTGATTTTATTGATCGTATTTCAAACAGGAGCAATGGCACCGGTTACCAACAGGACCGGAAACATTTGCTCCTGTTTTTTTTGTCTTGTGCTTACCCTTCGTTGCAGACTTGTACAGGATTACCCAATTTCTACCGGATAATAGTTACCGTTCCTTTCAGCGCAACGGTTTGATCCAGGCTGTTGACGGCCTTGATCACCCAGACATAGGTTTCACCCGGTGCGCCTTTGCCATCCCAGCCTTTTTGCATGTTGCTGGTAGTAAACAGCAGCTGGCCCCAGCGGTTGAAAATCGCAAACTGCTTCAATTCCTTTATACCAACATACACGGGCCGGAGAATTTCGTTTTTCCCATCGCCATTCGGCGTGAAAGCCGAAGGCACATAGATGGCCGGCCCTTTGAAGGTTTTAATCACCACGGTATCGTTTGCCGTACATCCTTCGACCGTCGTTACGGTTAATACGAATTGCTGGTCGCTGCTGAGGGTTACAACCGGGTCTGCCGCGGCCGGGTTGGACAAACCCGTTGCCGGGCTCCATACGAATTCGCCATTTCCAGATCCGCGCAGTTGAAACGGAAAGTCTTTGATAACGGCCGTGTCGTTTCCCGCAAATGCAGTTGCCGCATTCACCACCACGGTCGAAAGCAGCGTATCGGATACGCAACCGTTCGTTGCGTTCGCCCAGAGTTGCACCGTGTACTGGCCCGGCGCACGGTACTGGTGGGAAGTATTTTGCGCTGGAGCCGCCGAGCCGTCGCCGAAATCCCAATGCCATGCCGAAATGGTTGTGACATTGTCTTTTTGCAGGCCGCGAAACGGGAACCGGTCTTCCACGCAACCGTCCGTTGTCCCGGCTTCGATTTTCGGCAGGGGCTTGATAAGGAAGGTGGCAGCTTCCTGTGCCGGAGGTCCGCAGTCAAACTGCGAGCTGACGACAACCTCCAACTTGTGCGATCCTTCATTCAGCAAGGGCAACTGGGGCTGGCGATCTGTCGTCAGTGAGGCACCATCCAGTTTCCAATGATAGTCGACACCAATATTCTGATCGGAGAACTGCACCGCTGGCGTCAACTTGAAACAGGTATCGTTCACCTCCAAACGGCCCGACGGAACGGAGCCGATCGTCACAGAGATGGTTGAGTCTTTTTCGCAGCCGTCCTGGCCCCGGATCCGCAGGTTGACGGGGTATTTACCCGGTGCGGGATAGGTATGAAGGGGTGGATTGCGAACGGTGCTGGTGGTACCGTCGCCAAAATTCCAGTTGTAGGAAACGATCGGCGCAAACGATTCGGAGGCATCCAGGAATTGAACGGGCTTGTCTTCGCACCCGCCACTCACAGAGCCATTCGCCGAAAATATCGGATTGAGAGCTGTACAAAACTGCTGCAGGTTCACGGAGCCACCCGTCGCACCTGTGAATCCCCAGTACACATTCGGGTCATTGTTGAAAATGGTGGAGACCAGGTCGACCTGTTTTTCCACCCGCAACACACCGTCGAAAAAGGCGCTCAGCTTTTTTGATTGGGCATCCCAAACTATCCGCAGTACATGCCACTTGCAGTCTTCGACGTTGTTGCTGGTAGCCGAAATGGGAACCGGCCCCGCAAGGTCGCTGTTGTGGTCAATCACCCCATTTTTCTGGATGCTGATATGGTCGTAATCGGGATCGTTCAGGTTGAAGTTCTGCCAGGTATCCAGGGCAATGCCGATGGAGGGTTGAACCCCACCGAAGCCCATTCCCTCGCCGGAAGAACCGACGCTGGTGCTGATCGGCTGCAAAATAAAAACGATGCCGTCGGCACCGTTGGCATCTTTACATCCCAGGTATACATTGAACCAAAAATCAAACGAGGTGGTAAGGCTGATCTTGTTGCTGTTCCAGACGCTGCCGCTCTGCGTTGTTTTTTCGTCGGTCAGCGTATAACAATTGCAGGATATTTTTTGTGCCGACCCGTTCAGGATATATTGGGCAAAGCCGTGGCGGCCGATCAAAAGCAGTAGAACAATAAGCAGTTTCCGGGATAAGAAAACATTCACTTGCTAAAAATAGGAAAAAATTGGTGGGGATTTCGTTGCGGATTTAGAAGAAAGGCCGGTTCGTGTATACCCGTCGTGGCATTTTGAAAATTGGTTTTCCGATGCCTGGGCAGGTCATTTTTCGGCGGAAATTTCAACGCTGTAAAACGGGCAGCAATCAACCCTTTCTGCTCTTTTTGCGAGACGCCCAAAAACACGGGGCTCGTGCAGATCCGCCTTTTTATCTCTAATGTCGTTCTATAAACGGGGCGCTTCTTTGCAGTAAAAGATAGATCCCCGTCGATCTTATCGAGTTTTATTTAACGTCAACCGAAGTACGCGTAGCTTCCCATTCTTTTCTTCCCAGGCCGGCAAAAACGTGGCGTTCGCTGTGGTAAGACGAACGTACTAACGGCCCGCTTTCCACGTAGTCGAGACCCAGGCTGTAACCGATCTCCCTATACTCGGCAAATTCATCGGGATGAACGAAGCGGTGGACCGGCAGGTGTTTTTTTGTGGGCTGAAGGTATTGGCCCAGTGTCACCACATCGCAACCGGCATTGGCGAGGTCGCGAAGGGTTTGCACCACTTCTTCCTTTGCTTCACCGAGACCCAGCATGATGCCGCTCTTGGTGCGCATGCCGCCTTGCTTAAGCGTGGTGATCACCTCCATGCTCCGCCAGTACTTGGCCTGGATCCGCACCTGGCGGGTCAGTCGTTCCACTGTTTCGATGTTGTGCGAAACCACTTCCGGTGCCGCGTCAACGATCCGCCGGATGTTTTCTTTTTCCCCTTTGAAATCAGGGATCAGCGTTTCGAGGGTCGTATCCGGGTTCAGGCTTTTTACCGCTTTGATGGTATTGTACCAGATGATGGAGCCACCATCTTTCAATTCGTCGCGATCGACAGAAGTAATGACGGCATGTTTGACTTTCATCAGGTGAATGGCTTCCGCGACACGCTGGGGTTCATCCCAATCCACGGCATCGGGACGACCTGTGGCCACCGCACAAAAGCCGCAACTGCGGGTGCAGACATTTCCGAGGATCATGAATGTGGCCGTACCAGCTCCCCAGCATTCGCCCATGTTGGGACAATTGCCGCTTTCGCAAATCGTATGCAGTTTATGCGTATCGACGAGGCTGCGCACATGCTTGTAGCTTTCGCCAATTGGCAGCTTCACACGCAACCAATCGGGTTTTGTCCGTTTCTGTTCACTCGGCACTACCGGAAGTTCGATCATAGTAATTCTTTATGGTGAAACGTCAAACGTCAAACGCGAAACCGGTATTTACCTCGCTTTGGGAGGCGCTCCTTTTTCACGTCTAACGTCTCACATTTGACGTTTGGCATCCGGCAAAAATACGTCATTTCCGGTGCCCAAAAACAATGGCAAAATGGCCCTGGAAGAAGAGCTGTTTGGGATCGTTGTAAACCATCTGGGGAATTTTGGACGCGTAGGCATCGAGGCTCATGCCGATCTCGAGCGCCTGGATGGTTTCGTTAAAACGGCCGAAATCAAAGCGCAGGGCAGCTTTTAAAAACGCACCGGGTTTGACCTGCAGTTCGCTCCAGCCTTTGGTGAAGCCGGAGCCGCCGATGATGTTGCCGGATAAAAAGTTAACACTGTCTTTGGAGTCGTACTTGATATCACGAACCCCGGTGGGCTGCTCCTGGATCTGGATGTAATACGGTTTCAACAGCCCCAGCGCCAGTCCTCCATGCACGATGCCGAGAACAGCAATGCCGTTTTTGTTGCCTTTTTGCCCAAACACGTATTGCTGCCCAAAACCAAGCTTTGCCTGGTAGAAATTATTGATCTTTCCATACACGAACGAATTGGAAAAAAAGGTACTGGCATTCGACACCTTTTCTTCTTTGGGATGTTTAATCTCGGTTAATTCGAGCATGTATAAATTGGTGAACCGGGGCGACCGGCTACGTCCGATCTCCAGGAAAAGACCGTAACCATTGGTGCGCAGCTGCAGGCCAAACGCTGTTTGCCTGGTATAACTCAACACACCTTCTTCTTCCTGTTTGACAATGGCATCACGGCGTATTTTTTTCTCCTGTTTGCGATCTTTTGTGGTAGGCGCCTTGGCTGTGCTGTCCTGTGCAATCGAAACAAAACCGGTCGAAACGAGAAGACTGAAGAGAATAAATTTTTTCACTGAGATAGAGATATATGGTTCAAACGTAAATTTAGGCAAAAAAAGTATGACGTCCACTGTGGTTTATGAAGGCGACCTGCGCACAACCTGCACCCATTTACAATCTGCCAACCATTTCGAAACCGATGCACCTGTCGATAACAACGGCAAAGGCGAACGCTTCTCTCCCACTGACCTGATGGCCACATCCTTGGCCACCTGCATGCTCACCGTCATGGGTATCAAGGCCCGGACGATGGGATTTGACCTGAACGACGTCAAAGTAGAAGTGGAAAAAATCATGAAGGCCAATCCACGGCGTGTTGGTGGTATCAACCTCTTTTTTCATATCCCGGATGCCCTGCAAAACGTGGATGATAAAACCAGGCAAATCCTGAAGAATACCGGTACTACCTGCCCTGTGCAACTGAGTCTTCACCCCGATATTGAAGTGAAGGTCGATTGGGGGAGCTGGGGGTAGGATTTTGAGGTTAAGGTTGAGGTTTAGGTTTAGGGGTAGTGCAAACAGTGAGTGAGTATAGTAAAGTGTATGGCATTAAATTTAAAAAACTCATGGCTTACCTTGATTTTACGGAAATGCCGGCATGGCAATTAGCAGCAGAAGTCGTAAAGGAGGTTTACGACTTATCTGCCCTGTTGCCGCGCAGCGAAGACTATGCCCTGCGCGGACAAGTTAGGGAGGCTGCTATTGGCATGACCGGAAATATTGCGGAAGGATTTGGACGCCTGTACGGAAAGGATAAAACAAATTTTTATCTCTATGCCCGTGGTAGCAGCTATGAAGTGAGAAGCCATTTACTTGTCGGTCATAAAGTGGGCTATTTTACGTTGGATGCTATTTCATCTATCAATGCCAAATGCCTGAAAGTTGTTGAAGAACTAAACAAGATTATCAAAAACCTATCGTCTACACCGAGTGGTTCTTCCAACAAAAATTCGACTGCCCAACCTTAACCTTCTCCTTAACCTATAGCTTTGTCCCTCTCCCTTCAATCCATATCGCTGTTCCAGTTCAAGAATTATGATTTTGAACACTATTCGTTTTCCAACCGGATTGTTGGGATCTGTGGCCGCAACGGCGCGGGAAAAACCAACCTGCTCGATGCCATCCACTACCTCTGTTTTACCAAGAGCTATTTCCACAGAAGCGATGCCTCCAACGTACGGCACGGCCAGCAGGGCTTCCGGATCGAAGGACACCTGACGTTAAACGGGAAGGCGGAAAAGGCCGTTTGCATCCTGCGGGAAACGGGCAAGAAGGAATTTACGCTGAACGACGAACCCTATAGCCGCTTTTCGAAACACATTGGACATTATCCCTGCGTGGTCATTGCTCCTGATGATGTGGAACTCATTATCGGCGGCAGCGAAGAGCGGCGGAAATTCGTGGACACCCTTCTTTCCCAGCTCGACCCGGCCTACCTGCAGGCACTGATCCACTACAACAAGATTCTGCAACAACGCAACTCGTTTCTCCGGTCGCTGAACGAAGGGTTTGGCCGTGACCTTTCGGTACTGGATATCCTGGATGAGCAACTGGTAAAAGAAGGAAGGATCGTGTTTGCCACCCGGGCTGCGTTCCTGCGCACCTTCCTCCCCCTTGCGGCTCAACGCTACAGCGAGATCAGCCAGCAGGAAGAGCCGGTGGACCTTGTGTACGACAGTGAACTGCACCAGGCGGACCTGGCCTCGCTCCTGCGCATTACCCGGCAAAAAGATATGGTGGTGCAACGCACCAGTGCCGGCATCCACCGCGATGACCTGGTGTTCCAGCTTGGTGCACAAACCTTCAAAAGCATCGCCTCGCAGGGACAACGCAAAAGCCTGCTGTTTGCCCTCAAACTTGCCGAAATGGACATCCTGAAAAAGGAAAAAGGATTTTCGCCGCTGCTTCTTCTCGATGACGTGTTTGAAAAACTGGATGAAGAACGGATCACGAATTTGCTGGCAAGTGTATGCAGCGACCAGGACACGCAAATCTTTATTACCGATACCAACTGCAAACGGCTGGAAGGCAGCCTTCATTCGATCGGGCAACCGGTACAGATCATTGCCCTGTAATACCAAGGCGTTGACTATTTAAAATCGGCTGACTGGATTGAAGTGGACAGAGGGTAGGAAAGGGAAAACGGTGCATTTCTCCCCGCACGGTTGAGTTATCCTTAGAACAATTGAATAAAAGCTTCCGCCATTTGTGCGGTTCGATGGGTTATAGCTGCCTGCTATTGGTTTTTTCCCAGCATGCGCCGGACTTCGGCATCGAGCTTTTCGCCGGACAACTCTTCTTCGAAAAAGGCCCGGTAGTTTTTTGCGGGGTAAAGAAAAAGTGTTGCCGGGATGGCGCCGGACCAGGAGGTGTCGACAAGAGGAACGAAACGGTCGGCATTCTGTTCATCGAGGAAAACGACAGCCGACCTGATCTCCCGCTTTTTGACAAAGGCGGCAATTTCCCTGGGATAACTTTCTTTCATGTCGAGCGAAACAAGGATAAGTTTTACACCTTTTGACCTGTACCGTCGTGCCATTGCCTGGAACCGGGGCATTTCAGCAATACAGGGTTTGCAAAAGGTGGCCCAGAAGTTCAGGATAACCGGTCCGCGGGTGGTGTTGATTGCATGCTGCAGGTCGGCTGTTGACCAGCGCGGGACTGTCTGGGCTTCGGTCCACAGTCCCATTGCCAGCGCGGCGAGCAGCATGCTGCTAAGCCGTTTTTTCTTCATGATACATACCCCATTGAGTTGCCAGTGAGCCGTACTCGCCGTCGCCAAGCTTTTGCCCGGCAAAATGGCCGGCCGCCGCTTTCTGACGATAGGCTTCGTACAGGGAAACGGCACAGGCGACGCTGATATTGAGCGACTGGATCATACCTACCTGGGGAATGATGAAATTGCCATCGGCCATGGCCCTTATTTCGTCGCTGACGCCGGCGTGCTCGTTGCCAAAAACCAGGGCTGTACTCCCGGTCAGATCTATATCGTAGAGATTTTTTGCGTTGGCTGATAAATGCGTAGTCAGGATGGAGCTATATTTTTCACGGAGGGCCGCAAAGCAGTCTTCGGCATTGTCGAACTGGTGGATGGTAAGCCACTTGGCTGCGCTGCTGCTGCTGCGACTACCCCATTTTTTGTGCCGTGGAATTTTGGTGGTGAGCACATAAATTTCCTGCACACCAACGGCATCACAACTCCGCATGACGGCCGAGATGTTGTGGGGATCAAAGACGTTTTCCAATACGACGGTCAGGTCGTTTTGCCGGTGCCGCAGGACCGACTGGATGCGCTGCATACGTTCGGGAGTCATGGCGGCAAGGTAAGAATTAAAGGTTTAGGTTTGGGGGTGAGGTTGAGGTTAAGGGCTTCCGTTTTCGGCTTGAATAGTGTCTGCAAAAGCGGACGGATGTTGCAGAATTTTTCTCCTTTTTGTAATGGAATGATCCTTACATTTGCAGCCCCCGTTTGACAGTACAGGCGTGCCTGCTTTGCAAGTACCCTGCTGGCGAGCTTAATGACCGAAATTTTCGGGTGGTGGCGCAGCCCGGTAGCGCACTTGTATGGGGTGCAAGGGGTCGCTGGTTCGAATCCAGTCCACCCGACAAAAAAAGGCTTTCAGTTGATACTGAAGGCTTTTTTATTGCCTTATCTTAAAGAAATCTCACTCTCAACTGACCTGATACAAACCAGTTTGGGTCACAAATGGGTCAGAAATTAAAAACTCCTAAGGGAGAAATCAGTATTACTAATTGCGAAGGAAGAATTAGGCTCAGGTGGAGGTATGCGGGAGAAAGATATTCTTTAAACCTCCCATATTACTTTAATCCTGAAAATCTCCATTTTGCTAATGTCAAGGTTGCAGAAATCAAACTAGACATACTTCGGAGAAGTTTCGATACTTCTTTAGAAAAGTATGGCTACTTGCCTACAACTAAGCCAATTAAAGCCAAAAAAGACCTCTCAGAAGCCACCAAGCAGGAAAAATTATTATTTCTCAATGATTTAGCTGCTAAGTTCAATGAATGGGCTAAGCATTTCAGGAATGTAGACATTGATAACTCTATAGACTATTTATATATCAGGAAATGGCTAGAAAAGAGAATTCAAGTTCCTATCTATTCCATTGCCGAAAGATTAAATAGTGAAATCTGGGCTGTTACTACTTATAACAGACGGCTATCTTATCTAAACACCTTCCTCACTTGGCTTGTTGATTCTGGTATCATTGAACGAAACCCCCTTAAAGATGTATGTAAAAAGCGGGAGAAAAGAAAAATCAAATGCTCTAGAAGGAACCCATTACAGGAAAATGAAATAGTTTCCTTTTTAGATGCAATTAAAAATGATACTCATTGTCCCACTTCCAGCAGATTCAAACATTCCCACTACTATCCTTTCCTTGCATTTATCTTCCATACAGGCGTGAGAAATGCTGAAGCAATAGGCTTAAAGGTTAAACATATTGATTTTGAATCTAGTCAGATAGAAATATCTGAAACCTTTGCCCGCACTATTAAAGGCACTAATCATGCATCTAGGATAGAAAAAGGCACTAAAATGCAGAATGTCAGGTACTTACCACTTTCGACAGAGCTTTCAATATTACTGGAACCATTATTAGAAAACAAAAAATCTGAAGATTTTGTCTTCGTTTCACCTAAGGGGTTAACCATTGATGACAAAATGCTTAAAAGACGTGTTTTAAAGCCTGTAATGGAAAAACTGGGATTAGGTGATAGGGATTTATATGCTGCAAGGCATTCATTTGGCACTAGGGCTGTTCAACAGGGTATGGTACTGACAGAGGTTGCTTACTTGATGGGCCATAGTACAGTGGAAACAACAATGAGAAACTATGTTAGCGTAACAAAGCCTGCGACATCATTGCCTATTATAAGCAGGCTGGGCTAAATGGCTATTTTAGGGATAGAAAAAAATTTTGTACCTAACTTTTTGAGAATTGAAAAGCAAATTCTATGTATGTTTGACTTGTTATTTGTAGTTGTCAAATTTAACTAGAAGTTGAAGCTTGAAGCAACTCAAAAGCAGTAGTTAGAAATAGCTGCTGCTTTTTTGTTTTTCCCATTTAAATCAAAGGCTAGCTTATAGAAAACCCTTGTAGAGTAGATGCAATTTCCCCAAAACACTATTAAAGTATAACCAGTTCAAAGTATTCATTCACTTTTTTACATGCCAGGGCTAAGGTAGGTTTTCAACCTACCCTAGATGAGAGAAAATCCGTGTAGTTTTTATCAGACTCCTTGATTGATTACTGGCCTTTACTATTCCTCATAGGGTCAAACTTTTCCACTTAGGAGAAAATGTTTAACCCCTTAGATACTTTAGTTTTATTCTCGGGGTTTTTAGGTCATAAACATTTAGGCTTATGTCTTACATAAGCTTCAGCAAAACCCACAGTAAATTATTGGGGAACATCATTAGAAATCCTGCAGCCCTTGGCGTTTCCGCCTCCAAAACAGGGCTAATGATATTATTCTGACATGGCCTACAGCCATTGCCTTTAAATCCTTCAGTACATCTTAAGCGTTATCAAAACTGACATTATTGAATAAGTCATAGCTGAAGTTCAAAGAACGCCTAAAGATAGGGTAAGTAGCTGATATTCACAACTTATCAACATCATTTCTTAAAATATTTTTTCACGCGTTTAGTGTATTTCGATGCTAAGACTTAACTAAACTAATGTACCTGAAAAAACTTAATGCACGATGCCAAAAATAATATCTCCTTCCATGAGGAATCATTTAAATGATTTCTGCGTTGAAAAAAAGTAGAAATTGAGTTAGGACTTACTAAGTGGGCTGTGCTCGTTCAAGAACACTGACCATTTGAAGCCGTATTTTGACCAAATGAACATCGACATTAATTGAGGATAGTTCTGATAAGTTGCTGTTTTTATTGCTTGGCTATTGTCTTAATCAATGCTCATTGGTGGAATTGTTGGAAAGGACATTGTTGGCTTAACTGGGTTCGTTTTCACAGTGATAATAGTTATTATCACTTTCAAAATACTGACCGGTAGAAACAAGAAATAGTAAGAAAGCCCATACAGTATGCATGGGTATAATAAAACAGGTATATTAGGACTATCAATTAAAACTAAAGCTACTTCTTATGAGACGAATTCTTCTAACAGTGTTTGTCATTTCTGCTTCTGCAATTGTACAAGCACAACTGAAAATGGCTGATTTAGATAGCTTCCCTTTAGGCATATCTTTTAAGGACGCAAAACAAATAAAATCTATGTTCAAAGGTGAAGCAACTGTTTTGCAAGCTGATTTTTTGGGAGCTTACCATATCGAATATGCAAGAACGCCATTTGATATTTATGGTGAAGCAGATTATGAATTCCAATTCGTAAAAGAGAAGCTTTCAAGTATCAGCATCGAATTTAAGTTCAAAGCAAATCAAAAAAATGAATTCGAAAGATTGCTTAAACAATTGTTATCTGATTTGAAATCTGACCGTAGTATGGTAAGTATGAAAGAATATAACTCCTTGAATGCCCAAAATGCTATATCATATGTAGAAAAAGAATGTATCACAAATACTCCTGAAGATACACCTGGATATAAGAAGATAAAATCAAAGCATTTGGGAACAAGTGTTTGGGTTGTAACGGGTGGAATAAATGATAGTAGGTATTTAAGTGTTGATTGTAGTATGTATGAAAGTCATTACAACTCTGGAAAAGGAAATATGGATAATTATGACGGATGCATTGCTGCCGTCACAATTTATTTTACTAATACAACGCTACAAGAATTAAATAGCTTAGAAGCAAAGCAAAAGGTTATGAACTACAAAACATTTAGGGAGCAAGAATAAGTTCAAACTCTTTCTATTTCTCACTTCAAAATGTTAAGCCAAAACTATGCTCAATCTACTTAAACGTATGATACCCTATTACTCTGCATTGTTAGTTGTTTTGGGGATAATAAGATATAGTGTTTACTATGGATATTTTAGCCTTCCAATCAAATATTTTATTTCAGCGGGGGAGTCTTTATTGCTATTTGCAGATGAAATTATTTTGTACGCTATTATTACAACCATCTACCTAACTATAACATTTCTGACTAATGATTCCCTTTCTGAATTTGAGTTATATGGTTTTGCTACAAAAAAGACTTTTCCAAAAGCAGCAAACTCCGCTACATTAGAAAAACGAGACAGTTTCGACGAATTCATAGTTACGATTTTGCCTTTTTGTTTTTTGCCGGCCTTACTTATTTATTACATTTCTAATAATTATCTACTAACAATTGCTTCTTTAGGATTATTGATTTTTTCGGCAATTATAACTTCGCTTATTATAATTCAAGTTTGGATTGAAAAACAAACTGGTTTAAAGAGAAATAGCCATCTTTTGAAGCTTGTTTCTTCAGCATGTATAGCTGCATTATTAATCGCTTTATACTCTGCTATTGATGCGTATTATGTTCAAAGTGGTAGATACGTTGGCACCACTATCATCACCAATAAAGATTCCCTTGTATCTACTCCACACTTTTACTTCATCGGGAAAACCGATAACTATTCTATCATGTATAACGATACACTTAGATCAGCTACTATCATTCCAAATAGCGAAATCAAAAAGTTTGTAATGCACAAAAAATAAAAGCCTATCCATTTAGAATAGGCCTCCTGCAAGAGAATTTAGAAGTCAAATAAATAGTAGAATATCTATAACTAATAAAAAGCCTTTCACTCAATATATATTTTCTTCGGTGGCTTATCATTATCATCGTTCTGATTGTATTTCACGATAAACACAATAATCAAGAACAATACAAACAGCACTATATCAGTCGGTAAATCAGCTTTGGTAGCAAGGCGAAGAAGAGTGAAAATTATATATGTCATAAAATTAAAGTGATATCAATGTAAACTATTTTCTTGATTTCATTCGATTATCGTATGGACATAACATCAGACTTTCTTAAAATGTTGTATTCCCGTCCAAAAGCCATAATGTTTTAATGTCAGTTTCCATTTCATTAAGTTCAAAATACTTTCATTATCAAAGTGAAGAATACTACAGACTTGCAGCAATAGAGAATTCATTATATCTTAATTCCCTAAACCAAAACTTTAAAAATGTTTGGAATATTCAAATCTTCAGCGGAATACATCAAGCTAGGAAAAGCATTTGAAAACGCATTTACAAATGGAATGTCATTAATGCTTCAGGTTGAGAGATCACCCTACAAACAACACAGCAAAGAATTGTTATTAGCCCATAGTCATTTTATCCGGGAAGAGATTATGCAAAGAATAAATGAATATGGATGGCCTTTGCAGAACAAGATTATGTGTCTCAAGATTAAAGCTGGCAGAATAACATTAGAA
Source organism: Flavisolibacter nicotianae (assembly GCF_003628535.1). Lineage (GTDB taxonomy): Bacteria > Bacteroidota > Bacteroidia > Chitinophagales > Chitinophagaceae > Flavisolibacter > Flavisolibacter nicotianae. The sequence continues at coordinate 65,771 of NZ_RBCI01000013.1, read as the reverse complement.
GAAGCATACGCAGCTGTTCTAACTCAGGTATTTATTATGGCTGAAAGAATTGGTTGTACAGATGAAATCTCTGCTGTATTGGAATAATTATAAATAACATTTTATAACATATTTGATTAACATCATTGATATATTTCTGCCCCAATTTTTACAGATGTGCAAAAGCACCCCCCACCTCAACGTCAGCACCCGGATGCTTTGCGTAGCAAATTGGGGTAGCCCGTGCCTTTGAAAATCGCAGTTTAGATAAAGGCGCTGGTTGCCTCTGTAAAAAAATAAAAAGTAACTGCATATAAGAGTTGAAAAAGAACAGACCTGCTAGAAATGGCATCTAAAAGGGTATTTCTTCCATGTGGAAGGAATATTGATGCACTAATTTTTTAATAGCATAAGTCTGTCTTTTTAGGTAACTTTTGAAATAGGAAAATCATTTATTAACCAATTGGGTCAGGTTTGGGTCAGATTTCTAAAAAGTAAACAGTATTAAAAATAGCATTTCATACAAAAGCTTTGTAAATCATGCATTTGCACACATTTGCAAGGGTATTACTCTCTTCCATGGGGTGCAAGGGGTCGCTGGTTCGAATCCAGTCCACCCGACAAAGACAGGTCTTATTGTATAAGGCCTGTTTTATTTTTCGCTTGTGGTGAATATCTTTACCACGCATTACGGGATGTAGCGCAGCCCGGTAGCGCGCTTCGTTCGGGACGAAGAGGCCGCTGGTTCGAATCCAGTCATCCCGACCCAGCCCCCAAGTATTTTACTTGGGGCTTTTCTTTTTTAGAAACTGCCACTACGACCAATTTACCATCGGCAACCAGGGAAACGCAGGTCTGACAAAGCTTTGCTCCGCAGGCAAGTCCAGTCATCAAACCAAAAACGGTATCAGGCAGGGATGGAAACAATAAATTCGGTGCCTGTGCCTTCCCGGCTCTCCACTTTCAACTCACCGCCATGTCCTTTGGTGACGACATCATAACTCAGTGACAAACCCAGGCCCGTGCCCTCACCGGCAGGCCTGGTTGTAAAGAACGGCTGAAACACTTTATCGACGACTTTGGGAGACATGCCGGTGCCGTTGTCTTTCACCGTGATGAGGATCTGATTGCCTTCTTTCTTTGTGCTGACCTCGACGACGGGTTCAAAGGAGTCATTCAACTGTTTTTTCTTTTCCTGCACGGCATAAAAGGCATTGTTGTAAAGATTGAGAAATACCCGTCCCATGTCCTGCGGCTGCACGTCCACTTTTCCGACAGAAGAATCGTAGTGGGTTTTGGTAACAGCGTAAAACGCTTTGTCCTTTGCCCGCATGCCGTGATAACTCAGGCGGAGCCATTCATCCACCATTGCATTGATGTCGGCGGGCTCTTTTTGCCCGGAGCTTTTGCGACTGTGCTGCAACATGCTTTTGACAATGGCGCCGGCGCGGCTGCCGTGATCGCCAATTTTTTCTTCGTTTGCTGCAATGTCCCGGGCGATGGCCCTTGCCTCCTCCGTGTTTCCCCTGTCGAGTTCCTGTTGCATTTCTGCAGCCAGTTCTTTGTTCACTGCTGAGAAGTTGTTGACGAAGTTGAGCGGGTTCTGTATCTCGTGCGCTATGCCGGCAGTGAGCTCGCCCAGGGAAGCCATCTTTTCTGCCTGTATTAACTGCGTTTGTGTTCGTTTCAATTCGGTATAGGTTTTTTCAATTTCCCTTGCATGCGCCAACTCCCGCTCCCTCGCCCTCTCCCGTTCTTTGGCGGCCAGGCGCCGGCGTTGGAAACGGTCCACAGCAAACACACCGGCGATCAAACACAAGCCATAAAATGCGTATGCCCAGCGGGTACGCCACCACGGCGGTTTGATGATAATCGTCATGTAGGTTCCCTGTTCATTCCATACGCCATCACTGTTTGTGCCCTTTACCCGAAACGTATAGATACCCGGGTCAAGATTGGTGTAACTGACATAGTGCCTCGAACCGCTGTAGACCCAATCTTTGTCGACACCTTCCAGCCGATAGGCATATTGGTTTTTCGCCGGATTGTAAAAGCTTAACGAGGAGAATTCGAGAGAGAAATAATTCTGGTTATGGTTCAACACCATTTCCCTGGTTTCATCGGCACCCTCAACTGGTTTGTCGAACAGTTTAAACTGCGTGATGACAACGGGTGCGATTGGGCTATTGGCCTTCACATCAGCAGGATTGAAAAAATTAAATCCGTTCGTTCCCCCGAAATACAAGGTGCCGTCTTTCCCTTTCCAGCCTGCGCCCCTGTCTCTATACCCCGCCGCAAAAGCATTCCCCTGCAAGCCATCTTTGTAATCGTAATTGGTAAAGGTTTTCGTTACCGGATCAAAACAGGATAACCCGTTTATTGTTCCCAACCACAATTTCTTCTGCTGGTCTTCGACAATGGAATAAATGGTATTGCCCGGCAGCCCCTGTTTTGTCGTGTAGGTTGAAAAGGTTTGCTTTCCGGCATCAAAGCAGCACAAGCCCCCGGCCGATGTTCCCATCCAGATCCTGCCACCGGCATCTTCGAAGAAACAATTAATGATATTGGAACTGATGCTTGTGGAGTCGGATGGATTGTTCCTGTAATGGACAAACCGCCCGGTTTGCCTGTCCAGTTTATCGGTACCGACGCTTCCGTGCCCTATCCAGATGTTGTTCCGGGAATCGGCAAAAACGGAGAGAACCGTGAAGTCGACAATCCCTGTCGTGTCGGCCCGATCGTAATAATAATGCACAAACCGCCCGGTTTTTTCATCAAAGCTTTTTACTCCATTTCCCGTTCCGAGCCAAAGTAATCCCTGCCGGTCTTCCGTCATCGAGAAAACCGTTTTGTGGTCTTCATCCTGGAAGTTGGCCGCATTGGTGTTGTAGTGTGTGCATTCGCCCGTCTGCCTATCCAGCCGGGAAAGCATTTCTCCATTCGCTACCCAAAGGTGTCCATGCCGGTCTTCCAAAACTGCATGGACCTCGTTGTACCGGAGCGAGTTCGGACGAGCCGGATCATGTTTAAACTGCTTCCATTGCCTGTTCTTTTTATCCCAACCGTTCACTCCTCCTCCAAACGTGCCAATCCACAGATTGCCTGCTGCGTCTTCCGTTATGGCAGTAACCTGGTCGTTGCTTAACGATTGCTTATTTTTTGGCTGGTGCCGGACGAGGTGAAACGCCTTGTTGTTCAGGTTTGCCTTGTTCAACTTTCCGGAAAATGTACCGACCCAAAGCGTGTTGGACTGGTCGATCTCCAGCGCAGAAAAGCGGTTAGCACTCAGACTGTTCGGGTTATCCGGATCGTGCCAATAGGCCGTAAATACCGTTCGTTCTTTGTTGAGGCTATTCAGGCCATTCGTGGTACAGATCCATAAATTTCCTTCCCGGTCTTCTTTCAATTTGGTCCCTATCCATGAGACCATATTGCTGCTGCTGATGGCGTATTTATTTTTCGGGTCGTGAAAGAAGCGCCTGAAACTCCCTGTTTTTCTATCCAGGCTGTTGAGACCATTGTCGGTCGCCACCCATAAAACACCTGCCTTGTCTTCGAGCACGGACACCACATAATTGCTGCTCAAACCAGATGGATTACCCGGATCGTTCTGGTAATGGGTTATGCGAACCTGAGCAAGTTGTCCCGGTTTAGCCCTGGTTACATCGACCCTGTGTAAACCAGAACGATTGCCTACCCACAAGGTGCCAGCCCGGTCTTTGTAAATGCAGGCAATATCGTCGTGAAGGTCGGCCTTGCCCCCATAAATTTTGTGATAGTTCAGATCGAAACGTTCGTTCAGAAACTGCCCGGTTTCGCGGTTGAACCGGCAGAGGCCCCCGGAGTGGTTGCCGACCCACATCATCCCATTGCTGTCTTCATTGATCGCTGAAATATTCGGATCCGAGAATTTGGCACCGGGTAAGGGTTTATAGCGGGTAAATTTTTCCGTTTGGCGGTCGAACCGGCACAAGCCTTCATACGATGCCATCCAGATAGCGCCGTATTGATCTTCCCAAAGCGTATAGATGAAATTCTGGGAAAGCGAGTTGGGGTCAAAGGGATCCAACTGGTATTTCCTGAAGGTATAGCCGTCGTACCTGTATAATCCGTCCAGGGTTCCCAACCAGAGGAATCCTTTCCTGTCCTGCAGGATGGCTGTTATGCCTGTATTCGTAAGCCCTTCTTCGATACCGATGTGTTCAAAATACAGGCTTTCTTTCGGAGAAGGATTCTTCACGCGGAACTGTTGTTGCAGCGACGCACCTGCCTGTTGCTGCGCCCCGGCAACGAAAGACCCTGCCAGTAAAAAGAGTACCCACAGCTTATGAACAAGACGTTTCATGGTCAGGCCTGTTTATCCCATTCGTCATTGTCTGCCAAACCCGGTGAACTCTCCCTCTTTGCCCTGTATTTCTCCTTTTACCGGTGGCGATGCAAGGCGCCGGCAGGTGAATCCGGACGGTGGTTTCAACTGCTTTTCAACCGCCGGCGGCGGGCATCCGGGCCGGCGAATCCTCCGTCGCCCCCCGTTTGGAACCGTGGATGATTGCCCGGAGCAAAGGCTAGGATGCTACACTGCTTTCCGCAACAGTTACTGCCTGCCCGATGCGGGCTTTTCCGGCTTCGGTTGCCCTGGCCACTTCCTGCAACCTTCCGGTTTTGACATCATAGATATAGCCGTATACAGGGATTTCCGGCGATACCAGGGGATGGTTGCGGATGCGCAGGACATCCTCCACTACACTTTCTTCGAGACTGGCAAAAGGCAGAAAGGCGATGAACCTTGCCTCCTGCGAGCCGCCGGTTTCTTCGGTATTGCGCCACCCGTTTTCATCAATTTGGGCTGTTTTCAAACTCCGGGACAGGAGGTTGCGCATGATGTCGTCGGTAAACAGCTGCATCCCGCAGTCGGTGTGATGGATCACAAACCATTCCCTTGTTCCCAGAAGTTTATGAGAAATGACCAGGGAGCGGATCGCATCGTCGCTGGCCCTTCCGCCGGCGTTGCGAACCACGTGGGCATCGCCCTCGGAGAGGCCGGCAAATTTCGCGGGGTCGAGCCGTGCATCCATGCAGGTTAAAATGGCAAAGCGGCGGGCTGGCGGTAAAGCCAGGGTCCCCTTCACGCCAAAGGAAGCGGCATAAGAGGCGTTGGCGGCAAGGACTTCCTTTACAGCAGCGCTGTTTTCTTTTTGCAGGGGTTCATTTGTTGCAGACATAAGCGGTGATTTTTCGTGATAAAATGAGCATAACCGGATGGTGTTCATCCATTGGTGCAGAACATCGGGCGGTCTGTGCTGTGCTTTTATACTGTTCCGGATCGGGTCGGGCACCGGAAAAAAGGAGATCAAAAGGTCGCTCTTTCGAAAGGGAAGGTTGTTACCAACACAAAGTTACCGAGTCCTGCGCGAACAAAATGATCCTTCCGCGGATCCCGCCACAAAGGCCTGGTAAGGGCCAGCTGCGAAGCCTGGGTGGACGGCAGGAAGGTTTGGGTTTCTGCCTTGCTTACCAAGCATTTTGCAGGCTGTTTCCAGTTTTCCGAGCGCAGCACCAGATAGCTGGCAGTTTTGAAGATGAAGCGTCATGCAGTTTTAATCTGAATTTGTCATGCGCAACCGACAACCGGAAAATGCCATTCCAGCAAGGCGTTGTTCTAATGGCAAATCCTGATAACCGAAATGAAACAGGCATTCTATGAATTGAAAAGTGTTTTCTTCTAAAGGCAGAGAAAGAGATCATCTCTTAAATGCCCTGCAGAGGGGAAGAAAAGAAATGAACACAGGTGTTTAACCAAAGATTTGTATAGCGGCACAGGCAAAAAAGAAGACCTCCCCTTGCTGAGAGGTCTTTGGGATGTTGCAACGGGGAACCTGTTACTGCACGAGCACTTTGGCCACCTTGACGCCTTTTTCACTACTTACTCTAATGATGTAAAGCCCTTTTGCTTTTCTTGTTAGGTCTATCTCTACTCCGTTTGTTTCGGTAGCATTTACGATCCTGTTTTGCAATAAGGCGCCATGGCTATCTAGTACCTGCACACGTGCTTCCGGAGAAGCAAAACGGTTCAACTGTAGGCGGAACTTGCCGTGGCTCGGGTTGGGAAAGACAACCAGTTCGACAGCTTTACTATTTGGAGAAGTCTGGAAGGCTGTACTGAACGTCAAAGCTTCTTTGTCACAATTGCCATACACATCCGCTCTTATTTCTCTTTCAACGATGGCCGATTCGTTGCCCATGGCATCTTTCAAACGCAGTTGATACCGGCCAGGCGCAAGGCTCTGAAATGTGAAGCCTGCATCCGGGCCTGAGACATAGGACAAGCCGGCATTGATGGAGTACAGAAAGGGAGGTGTGCCACAGGTGGGAATGATACTGATATTGCCATCGTTCATGCCACAAGAGGCATCCAGCACGATGGTTTGGTCGTTGCGGAACGTGGGTTGCCCAAACACCTTTTTTATTTCCCGCGATACCAACACCGATTCAGTCCCACTTGCATCTTTCAACCGAAGCTGATAGATGCCGGCAGAGAGGCCCGTAAACGTGTAGCCGATTGCGGGACCTTCTACATAATCTGCTCCTCCATTGATAGAGTATAGAAACGGCGCTGTACCCGTGAGGGGAATGATGCTGATATTGCCATCGTTCATGCCACAAGAGGCATCCAGCACGATGGTTTGGTCGTTGCGGAACGTGGGTTGCCCAAATTTCAGGAAGGTAAACCCTGGGGCAACAGCAGATCCTTTTGACGTGGTGACGACAACATCACCCGTAGCGCCGTCTCCTACAATTGCCTGGATTGAGATGGCGGAAGCTGTAAAGTTTTTCACCGGGACACCTCCCAGAAAGACTGCCGTTGTGCCTGTCAATCCACTTCCGTTTATCGTTACCAGCGTGTTCGATTCCGCTGCTGCGGGATTGAAGGACTGAATCAATGGAACCTCTCTCATGTTGTTGGCAAGAACAGATAAGGTATTGGAATTGCTGCTAATGAACGATATATCCGGTTGTCCATCGCCGGTAAGGTCTGCGATAGATGCAGCCCTTGGCGAGGTGCCTGTTTTGAAATCTCTTTTGGCGTCGAACGCTATGATCCCCTTACTGCCAATGTTCCGAAATAAAGAAAGCGTGTTGGCTCCAAAGTTTGCGACAATTATATCTATTTTGCCGTCGCCGTCTAAATCACCCAAGGTTGAAAATACGGGGGTATTCCCTGCATATAAATCGTAGTATTCAGAAAAATCAATTTTGCCAGCCGTGCTGTTGTTTTTAAGGATTCTTATATTATTTGACCCGACATTGGACACTACTATATCGTCTTTACCATCGCCATCAAGATCGCCTGTGCTGGCGTGAAATGGTGTACCACCAGCCGAAAAATCAATTTTAGAAGCGAAAGAAACCATTCCCTGTGAACCCGTATTTCTTAAAACTGAGAGCAAACCGCTGTTGTAGTTGGGTACAGCCAGATCCGGTTTCCCATCTCCGTCATAATCGCCGGCTGACAACCGTTGCGGCCAGTATCCGACCGGGAAATCTTTTTGAGAAGCAATGTTGATATTGCCTGTTGTGCTGAGGTTTCGAAAGACGGATGCGGTGTTTCCGTTTTGATTGGCTGTTCCAATATCCGCTCTGCCGTCACCGTCGAAGTCAGCGATGACAATGCCATGCGGGTTAGGACCGGTGGCAAAATCTTTTGCATTGGTCATGGCAATTATCCCCGGCGATCCCTCATTTTTGTAAATGATTATCCGGCTATTCCCGTAGCTACCAATCACAATGTCTAATTTTCCATCCCCGTCCATATCGCCTAAAGCCGCGTGGAATGGCGTTGCTCCTGCCGGATAAATGACTGGCTGTGCAAAGGCCAACGATCCCGGACTGCCTATATTTCTATACAAGGACATCGTATTATCATTAATGCTCAGTACCACCAAGTCCATTTTATTGTCTCCATCCAAATCACCGCTTGTGACAAAATAAGGATACATGCCAGCCGGAAAATTTGTGGTACCTGAAAACGAAGCATCCGTGATTCCGTTGTAAGGTGCTGCAGCTGTAACAGAAAAAGGTTGTGCAGAAAAAGCGGTCAAATTTTGTGTTGTCACGGTTACAGGCTCATATGTTGCTCCTGAAGGAACCGTCACTGTAAGCGTTGACGATGTCGCCGAAAGTACAGTTGCCCTTGCGGTGCCAAAGTAAACCGCGTTGCCGTTTGGATTTGCATTAAATCCGGCACCTGCGATCACCACCAGGGTTCCAATTGGTCCACTGCCAGGCGAAATTGATGTTATGACCGGCGCTTGTGCATGTGAAGTGCTGGTTGCGACAAATGAGAATAGTGCCAGCGAAGCGGCAAAAAGAAAAAAGTTGCGGAAGGTTTTCACGACAAGTATGTATTTAAAGGTGATGAGAATCGTTTTGGCAGACGTGCCCAATGTTTTTTTTATGACCGGGCAAATAAGGCAATTGCCAGTGAAGTAATGGATTGTTGTTTGTTGTTGAAAGAAGGCGTGCAACTAAAAGACACATCCTACGGGCTACAGGAGATCAGGCTACAGGTTTTGTCTGCAGAGAATCCTGGCATCGATCCGAGGTAGAAACTTTTTGTTTCAGCAGGCATGGTCGTTACAATTTAAAGGGGTTAGGGTTAAGTTTTGGTTTCGAGAACGGCAAAAAGGAAATTGATAGGAAGGATATGTAATGCTCCTTAAAACTATTCTTAAATTCGAAATCTTCCAAAAATTCGTGTCACCAAAATTTTGCACGCCCATAGAAATCGGCTGCTCTTTTTGTGCTTGATTGCTTTTACAAAGGAATTCGGATTCAAAATCAGAGCCGGCAAACTTTCGGGTAGCAATGATCGTTTCTATCCAGAGCTTGCGCCTATCCTTCAAACCAACTTCACCGTGCTTATTTCGTTTTCTTTTCACCTTCTATCCGTAACTGATGCTACTTCACCCTATAGTGGGGAGATCGGTTTGGAAAGGCTTACGAATCTACACAGCGATTGACTTCTTGGCGGCTTTGGTACAACCTTTCAATTCCAGTTGCGCTCCGGGGTGGACGTTTAGCGAAGGAAGAGGATGGCCATTTACCATTCGTGAAAGAACCTCGTGTACAGGTTACCGTGGCAGTCGTTTGTCGTTAATGGAATCGTCTTTCTTTATCCCCAGATTCTCGCCGCAAATCCAGTGCACAAGGTCACCTGCAAAAATCCGGAAAGACGGTAACCGGCTTTTAAAAGCTACCACCCTACACCCTATTGATGCGATGCTGTTTCCGCCCAATCCGCGGCCTGTGGCAGGCCGCAAAAAAGCCTGTCCGGCGGACTGGCGCACAGACAGGCTTTTGAAAAAACAGGCAGGAAACGAGGGTCCTCTGCGTAAAGGAATGCCTTCCGTCAGTTCACTATCACTGTTTTAATGGCTGTTGGCAGCCAGACCTGCATGGCGCCAGCGCCCCGGTTGTTCCAGGAATAGTAGGGAATGGCCGCCATTTTTTTTGACCCTGTTTAAATGGTTTTTCCATCGGCACCTACCTGTGCAACGTTGGCGTCGAAGGTGATCGTGTTGACACCTCTCAATAAGGCCGGTTGAAAACTGGTTGCATAGGCCTTTTTTTTCCGGCACCACAAAATTCCAGGCATTGTCGCCGTTGTCTTTTCCTTCCACGCAATATACCAACGGGCCATATTGCAGGGCAACGCGACCAATGTTTTGCTTGACTCCGGCCGGCTCACTACCTGGCGCACTTCCATGGGAAATTCAATGCTGATCACATCCCCTTTTTTCCAGGTCTGGTCTATTACGGCGCAGCCGCCTTTTACGGAATAGGCAATAGTCTACTCGTTGACGGCGATCGCCGGATTCAGTTCCTTACCATCGGAATAGCGGTATATGTTTCCCGGCACCGGCTGGTTCAGCCAGCCTGGAATGCACATCTGCATGGCAATAACCGAAGGGCATCTTCAGCGCCCATGCCTGTATCCTGCAGCAGTGCCGCCTCGCCGACCCGTTTCGAAGAAGTGGTTGATCGTTCGGGCAGCGATTGCAAAACATTCACGCTTTGTTGCCGTACGGTTTCCAGCAAGTTGTCGAATTGGAACCTGTCTTTTTTCAGATGCCCGTTCATGGCTTGTTCCCTGGTTCCTCGAAGGAAGCTAGTATGTCAACTTCAACCCGCCGCCCCAGCCCATATCGCTGTCGTAGTGCGTGGAAAGCGAAATGTATTTTGTCAGGATGTAGTGAAAGCCGGTGGAATATTCCCTGTCTGAATTCACCATGAAATTAAACCGCAGGCGCCTGGTCAGGGCCATGTCTTCGCGGCCGAGTTGCAGGCGCAGTTTACCATCGGTGTCAACCCGTGCATCCGCCTTTACCAGCATCGGTAGCAGGTATTGCACGCCAAAACAGATCACACCTCGTTCGTCTTTTGTATTTGTTTGGCCGAATATGTTTTTCTCTACTTCACCTTTCTCACCCGGCGCATGCTTGCGGTACCGCCAGTCGAAACCAACGTAAGGCATAAGCCATTGGTTGCGGCCAAGGTAGCGACCGATGTGGGTTTCGCTTTCATAACCATTTTGTTTGTTCATGCCCAGTCGCCACTCTGTTTGAATCGACCACCTTGTATTGGCAAGCCGCACCTCGCCATCGCTGCCGTTGCTTTCGAGACCGATTTCCGCATAGGGATACAAGCGGCGGTCGTCGTGGTACACTTTACGCAGGTCCTGTTTGTAAGCCGATTGCGTGGTTTGTTCACCGGTTGGCACATAGCTGAAAATACGGCACATCCCGGCCATCATGTGGTAGAGGATATGGCAATGAAAATACCAGTCGCCGTAGCTTTCGGAGGCATGGAACTCGATGGTGTCGGTTTCCATTGGCATCACATCCAGCACCGTTTTCCAGGGAGCGTTTTCACCCTGTCCGTTCAGCACCCGGAAGAAGTGCCCGTGCAGGTGCATGGGATGGCGCATCATGGAATTGTTGTTAATGATGATGCGGAAGTTTTCGCCTTTTTTGATCAGGATCTTATCGGTTTCGGAAACGGTTTTGTTGTTGATGGTCCACACGTAGCGGTTCATGTTGCCGGTGAGTTCAAAGCGCATCACCCGCAGCGGTCCTTCGGGCAGCGTGGTTTTTCCCGGCGCTTTGAGCATGGCATAATTCAGGGTCGTAAGACTTTGGTTGCTGTCGACAATCTCGGGATACATTACCGTGTTCATGTCCATTTGCTGGAGGCTCATGTTCATGCCCATGTCGTTCATGGTACCGTTCATGTTCATCATGTCGTTCATCATCTTCATGCCTTCAAAATATTTGAGCCTGGGCAGGGGTTGCAGGTGATGTTTTTCGCCTTCACCCATCCACAGCGACGTGCTTTTCGTACGGTCTTCGGAGGTTGCCATAAATTCATAACGGCCCTCACTGGGAAGCGTTAGTTCCAGGTCATAGGTTTCGGAAACGCCTACGATCAGGCGGTCTACTTCCACGGGTTCCACGTCCTTTCCATCCGTGGCTATCACCGTAATTTTTCCACCGGCAAAGCGCAGCCAGAAATAGGTGGACGAACTCCCGTTGATCACCCGCAGCCGCACCTTTTCTCCCCTTTTCACCTGTGGCACCTGTTCTTGTGCCTTGCCGTTGATGGTAAAGAGGTCGTAATACACATCGCTGACGTCCATGGCCAGCATGCGCTTCCACTCGTTGCCCAGTTTTGTTTTCAGCTTTCCTTCTTTGATGGCCTGCCAGTAATCCTGCGTTGCGCCTTTTTTGATGGCGTACCAGTCAGTGGCGTTGTGCAGCGAACGCTCCACCTGTTCGGGTTTCTCGTTGGTCCAGTCGCTTAGCAGCACGGTGAATTCTTTTTCCCTGGCGGCTTCTTTTTTATGAATGATCAACGCCCCGTACATGCCGGATTGCTCCTGCAGCATCGAATGCGAGTGATACCAGTAGGTGCCGTTTTGCACAACCGGGAAACGGTACACAAAGGTACTGTGCGCCTGGATGGCCATGGTTGTCAGATAGGGAACACCATCCTGCTCGTTTGGCAAGATGAGGCCATGCCAGTGGATGGAGGTTTCCATGTGCATGCGATTGTGCACATGAATTTCGGCGGTATCACCTTCGGTAAAGTCCAACTGCGGCGCAGGAATGGAGCCATTGATGGCTACAGCCTGCGCTTTTTTGCCGGTGTAGTTCACCGTGGTATCGGTCACGTACAAATGGTAAATCACCCTGCCTCCCACCTGTGTGCGGAAGGGCTCCCGCACAGCCGGACCGTTCATCGTCATTTGGTGCTGTGCCTTTCCCACCATGCTTCCGGTGAGCAGCAGCAAAAAGAAGATCTTTCTCATCGGTTTGTTTTGTTTACTTATTCGTTTTTAAGCAAAGCGTTGGTTCCTCTATTTGATCGTATCCGTTACCTGCCCGCAACTCAGCATGGTGCTGCCGTAGTAAGGATTTTTAATCACCTTTTCATTGGAAAGCCAGGACGCTTTTTTCATGGGGCAATAGGCCACGTAAACCGGGGCTGCCGGTTTTGTTGCCTTGCTCAGGGCGATCATGTTGTCGGAAAAGGATTGAAAGGTGGTACGCTGCCTGGCCAGGTCTTTGGTGCCCGCAAGGGCACCGGCATCAGCCAGGAGTTTTGCCTGGACAGCGTTGTAGGCTTTTTGCTCAGTTGCCGTGAGGCTTTTTTGATCGAGAACTTTTGCGGCGGAAACAAAATCAGCAGCAGCCTTGCCGGCGCCAGCCGCATCACCGGCAACCAGTGCATTCTTCACTGCAAAATACTTTGTCAGCAGGGAAGACAGTGCACCATCTTGTGCCTGGCTGAAGCCAAAGAAAGGAGCCAATATGAAAACTGCGATGAGTGAAAGCAGGATGTTCTTCTTTTTCATGTTCTACGTTTTTGTTCAACAAAACTACCCTGCTGCAAAGCGGCTGTTGTTATACTATTACGTGCCAGCGTTATAAGATTTTAATGGCGACGATGAAGCAGAAATGGAAAACAAAACCCATAAAAAAAGGCAACTTTCGTTGCCTTTGCTCTACCCGATCTTTTCCGCCTTGTAGCCGGCGTCCTGCACGGCCCTGACCACTTCTTCTTCCGGCACATCCTGCCTGTTAATCGCCAAAACTTTATCCGGATTTTGCACATCGACGTTCCAGGAATTTTCACCCACTGTTTTGTTCAAAAACGGCGTCACCGTTGCGATGCAACCGCTGCACTTAATGTTTGTTTTAAATTTCATTGCTTCCATCTTTGTTTGATTTTTTTATTGCTGTCCCTCAGCACTGAAATGCCATCTGCACCAACAGAACACAAAGCTCGCACGGCACCGCCGCTGCATTGTTATAGGATTCTGGGTTTGATGTATAGAATTTTCGAAAAACAAAAGCCCGGCACAATTGCCGGGCCTCGTATAACCAAACGCCAGGTTTTATAAAAGACGTGTGAATTTCAGCCGAAGACTGTTGCTGACAACACTGACTGAACTCAGGGCCATGGCCGCACCGGCAATCATCGGGTCGAGCAGGAAACCGTTGAAGGGGTACAACACACCGGCTGCCACCGGAATACCAATGACGTTGTAAATAAAAGCCCAGAACAGGTTCTGGCGAATGGCCTGCACCGTTCTGCGGGACAGCTTCAGGGCCTTGGGAATCGTGTTGAGATCGGAAGTGATCAGGGTCATTTTGGCCACGTCGATGGCGATGTCGCTTCCACGTCCCATCGCGATGCTGACATCGGCCTGGGCCAGCGCATGGCTGTCGTTGATGCCGTCGCCCACCATGGCCACGATTTTCCCGTTTGCCTGCAGTTCTTTCACAAAGGCAGCTTTACCGGCCGGCAACACGCCGGCTTTGTAGTGTTGCAATCCCACTTCCCTGGCAATGGCCGCAGCGGTTTGCCGGTTGTCGCCGGTAAGCATATACACGTCGATGCCTTGCTGCTGCAAATTTTGGATCGCCTGTTTGGAGGTGGCTTTGATCATGTCGGCTATGGCAATGATGGCCACCACCTTGTCGTCTTCCGCAAACGCAACGACCGTTTTCGCCTGCTGCTGCAAATCCTCCATGTTCGCCGCCTGTAAAGGGTTTACCCGGATCCCTTTTTCCGTTAACAAAGCCGTACTGCCAACCAGGTATTGCTTTCCCTTGTAAACGGCCGCGATGCCCTTGCCGGTGACAGTTTCGACTTTTTCGATGACGGCCGGTGCAACACCCTGTGCCTTCAGGTGCGCAACAACGGCTTCTGCCAGGGGATGCTCCGATTGCTGCTCGATACCCAGCAGGACAGCCTTCAGTGCTGCTACCGCAACGCCATCAGCAAAGACAAGATCACTGACGATTGGCTTTCCTTCCGTGATGGTACCGGTTTTATCGAGGATGACGGCATTGACCCTGTGCGCCAGTTCCAGGCTTTCGGCGTCTTTGATCAGGATGTTGTTTTCGGCGCCCTTGCCCACACCGACCATGATCGCCGTTGGCGTGGCAAGACCCAGGGCACAGGGACAGGCAATCACCAGTACGGTGACGGCCGTTAACAAGGCATGGGTAAAGGCATTGTCGGCACCGGAAAGCATCCACACGATAAACGTGAGAATGGAAATGCCAATCACCACCGGCACGAAGATGCCGGCAATTTTATCAACCAGCTTTTGCACCGGCGCCTTGCTTCCCTGCGCTTCCTGTACCAGCCTGATGATCTGCGAAAGCAGGGTTTCGGCACCCACTTTTTCTGCACGGAACTGGAAGCTTCCTTTCTGGTTGATGGTTCCGGCAAACACTTTGTTGCCGCTCGTTTTTTCCACCGGGACCGGCTCGCCGCTGATCATGCTTTCATCCACAAAAGAAGCGCCGCTGATGAGGGCACCGTCGACGGGAATTTTTTCCCCGGGTTTTACCAGCAAGGTATCGCCTGTTTTGACGGCTGCTATCGGTATTTCCCCCTGGTGCCCGCCCGGGTACACCAGGGTCACGGTTTTCGGTTGAAGGCCCATCAGTTTTTTAATGGCAGAAGAGGTGTTTGATTTTGCTTTTTCTTCCAGCAATTTGCCCAGCGAGATAAAGGCAATTACCACGGCCGCAGCTTCAAAATAGACATGGGCGTGCAGGCCACGCTGGTGCCAGAAACCCGGGAAAAACGTGTTGAACACACTGAACAGGTAGGCAATGCCGGTGCTGAGCGCTACGAGTGTATCCATGTTGGCCTTGCGGTGGCGGGCCTGGTTCCAGGCATTGATAAAATAACTGCGGCCAAAATAAAAGACAACGGGAGTAGCCAGCGCCATCATGCTGTAATTGGCAGCGGGCCAGTTCATGAAGAACATGCCGATGATGACAATGGGTAAGGAAAGAATACCCGACCAGGTAGTTCGTTGTTTGACCGCCCGATAGTGTTGCTGCTGAGCCGCTTCTTTGATCCCTGTTGCATTTTCTTTTTCGATCACCAGGTCGTAGCCGATGGAACGGATTGTTTGCTGCAGCGTTTCAGGCGTGGCAAGCGCCGGGTTGTATTCCACCCAGGCATCCTGGTTGGCAAAGTTGACACCAGCATCCTTCACGCCTTCTGTTGATTTCAGCATCGATTCGACGCTAACGGCGCAGGCGGCACAGGTCATTTCCAGAACGGGAAAGGTTTCCCTGACCATCTTCGAGCCTGTCTTTTTTTCAGCTATGCTTGTTGCGGACATACGTCTTTTGTTTCTGCAAAACTCCGGCAACACAGAAAGGCGATTGTTACACCCTACCGAGCAGGATGTATATAATTTTTAGCCTGGAATAATGAGGCAATTGTGGATGGAGAAAAGAAAAAGCAGTTGTCACCAAAGCAAAAAAATATAGGCTGAGACAGGTGTTTGCTTTTACACTTTATCGAGCGGCTTACGCCTGTTTTCCTTCAGTTGCCGGAACTGTGAGGGTGTGAGGCCGGTGATTTTTTTGAATTGCTGCGACAGGTGCTGCACGCTGCTATAGCCCATTTCAAAGGCAATCCCGCTGAGGCTTTCCTCGTCGTACATCAGTAATTCCTTTACCCGTTCGATGCGTTGCAGGATGGCGTAGCGTTCAATGGTCACGCCTTCCACCGAGGAGAAAAGCGTGGTGAGGTAGTGGTAATCCAGTTGCAGTTTGTCTTCCAGGATGGCAGAGAGCTTGAGGTTCATTTCTTCCTGATCGCGGTGGACCAGGGAAACAATCACATTCTTGATGCGTTCGACAATCCTGGCTTTTTTATCATCCAGCAACTCGAACCCGGTTGCCCCGAGGTTTGCACGCAGGCTCTCCACCTGTTGCAGCGTGGGCTCGCTGCGCAATTCCACCTGGCCAAGCTGCACATTTTTGTAATCCAGGTTGAGTGCATCGAGTTGCTGGCGCACCACCATGATACACCGGTCGCAAACCATATTTTTAATGTGCAGCATCACGGGGCAAAACTAGGCAATTGGCGGGATCGATTAAAAAAGGCAATCACAGGAATGTTTCAACGTGAATCCATTTGTCGTTGGACTGAATGGTTGAACTGCCCCTGCGGCTACTCAGGAGAGGGACATTGATTGGGAGGCTGATTTGTTTTGACCATAGCTCTGTGATTGAAGCCATCCCCGGGTTGTTTTTGGGCCAGGCATTCTCTCCTTGCATTCCTCCCCGAGGTGTGGTCGATTCGTTTGAACCCACCCCTGAGTCGCTTTCATTCTGTCATTCATCCGTTGCTCCCCTCCGGGGAGGGGATGGTCGTTTTCGAGCAGGGAGGAGATGGTCATTGACTGTACCGGAAGGATCATCTTTTAGCGATCCATGTGACGGCCGCTTCAGTTTTGTTCCCGGGGTCTCGCCGCAGACGCCAGGCCAACGTCACAAGTGAAGACCCCGAGTGGACGGCGATGGACAATCAGCAATTGGCAATCAGCAATCAGCAAAGGCCAATCGGGAATACCGCTGATGAATTGGCGGGAGTTGCCAGGTGAAGGCGATGTACGAAATCGCCGGACGGAGGTTCCAGGCAGGAGCAGCTTTTTCCTTGCCCCGTTACCGGAAACCGGGAAGGTGTTATCCAGATTCTGTGGAAAAAGATCATCCTGTGTAAGCCCCAGCTATTGCCTTCTTTGCCCTGCGTGCTTATATTTGTTTCTCCTTCCTTTGAAATCCCCGCTATCTTTTGAGAAAACAACGCTAAACTTACTTAGACCGAAACTCAACGTATGCGAACAGACCGTTACAATTCAAAGGATTACTCAGCGACTAAGTTTGTGATCACCCTGGTGTTGATCGCGGTGTTTTTGTGCCTGAAATTTATGGGCTACCTGCAGTTCCTGTAAGGCTAAAGAATTCCAAGGACCGGTGCAGCAAGCAAGCCTTAAAACCACTACCAGGTAAAACCGTTTTCCCATACCTTCTACAGGGTCGAATTATCGTTCTGTCAATTGCCCTTTTTTCCTATTCTTCTGGAACAGAAACCCTCTCCTGACCAGGCCTGAAACCGTTTCACCCGCGGTAACCTGTGTGCCGGCGCCTCCGGCGGCGGCTTCTTCGTTCCCAGTCAAAGGGCTAAAATTCAACTACCTGGGCTTGCCACAGGCAGCCTAAACGTACTGAAAATCCCGTGGTCTCGCCGCAAAGGTTTGACTAAGCCTTTCTGCAAAGACCCGGAATGGACGACTAATTTATTCTTTGTAAATAAATATGAAAACCTCTGCTTTTATGTTTGATTGTGGTGATTATATTTATTGAAATTTTTCCTGAATGCTTAAGAGAATTAAGCCGTATGTACCAAAAAAACTGAGGTCTTTCGGTAAAAAAGCCCTTCAAAGCAAACTGGCCATTTCTCTATTTAAGAATGCAAACAGTGAGAACCTGAGAACCCTTGCTGTCCTGTACGGAACGGACAAATGGGGTGTTCATTGGTACATGGAACATTATGAAACTCACTTCAGACCGTTTAGAAACAAAAGGATCAAACTTTTAGAAATCGGGGTCGGCGGCTATGATAATCCAGAAAATGGTGGGCATTCACTCCGTGTATGGAAACAATATTTTCGCTCAGCTCAAATATTCAGCTTTGACATACATGACAAGTCACGACTGCAGGAGGACCGAATCAGGATATTTCAGGGCAGTCAGGTTGATTCCAACTTTTTACAATCGCTCTTGATAGAAACCGGCGAACTGGATATTATCATTGACGACGGGAGCCATATAGTCAATCACATCATCGAGACGTTCAAACTACTTTTTCCACACTTGAAGAACGGGGGCTTGTACGTCATCGAGGATCTGCATACATCTTACCATGATGAATTTGGGGGAGACAGAAAAGATTTAGACAATCCAAAAACATCAATGAACTTTTTAAAAAGCTTGACCGATTGTCTTAACTACCAAGAGTATTTAGGCGTAGGAGAAGAACCTTCTTACTTTGACAAACATATTTCATCTATCCACTTTTATCACAACCTTGTGTTCATTTATAAAGGGTTGAACGATGAAATGCCGTCCAACAGGCATTAGATGCATTTAAAATTATAATAACTCTTAATATTAAGAAAGAATTGCTACTATATGCAAGACGGAGTAATCCTTATTTATCAGCCAAGTTCTCTGAGCGAAATTCAGTTCCCATGCTTGCGCCAAATTTCAAATTGGCCTATTAGCTTACAACTTTAGGTAAGTCATTGATCCATTGCTCCCCTCCAGGGAGGGGATCGCCGTTTGGTCAATGGGCAATGGACAAAAAACAATAGGCAAAAAGCAATTGGCAAAGGGTATGGAATGGGTGGTGGGTGCGGGATATTTGCGGCGATCAACGGGTTTTGCCGGCGGGAAAAAGAAACGGCCCGCCGGGCTCAGCGGAGCCGTGGGCCGCTTTACCTGTTACGGCGTGCTTGAGAAAACATAATCGACCTGCAGCCGGCCTTTGCTGCGTTTACAGCTCCGGGTGCGGATACGCGTTGTCTATTCTGTTTACACGGTTGAACCTTTGCGGCTCCAGTTGGCGGGACGCCAACTGGGGTGCGGAACCGTAACTGATTTGGGCGCGGGTATAAACCAACACAATCCTCAATGGCTGTACAAGTTTTGCAAGGAATAATTTATCAGCTTTAATGAATAGTTTATCCTGCAATGGGCAATTGGCTATTGGAAAACGGGAAAGGGTGTAGCAGAGCTGCGCTGAAATTTTTAAATTTGTGCTTAAACCACTCCCATGAGCGAAAGAGCAGTTCACCACGGACGAAACATCGAGGGCCTCCGCGAAATCCAAGGCATCAAACAAGAGGCGCTGGCTTTGAAGTAGGCGAAGACTGGAACCAAAAAAGGTCTCGCTGCTGGAAAGCAAAGAAGTGGTGGATGAACAACTGCTCGATGACGTGGCAAAGGCCCTGAAAGTGACGCTGGAAGCCATCAAGAACTTTAATGATGAATCTGTGATCAATTATGTGCAAAATAATTATGACCATGCAATTGGCGTCAATTATAACTTCAATCCAATTGATAAATGGATTGAAGCCTTAGAAGAAAACAAAGAACTTTATGAGCGTTTACCGCAAGCTGAGAAAGAAAAAGTAGCCCTACTGGAAAAGCTAATGAAGCAAAAACGCTGATGTTGTTGCCAACAAAAAACCCCGCCGGTAGCGGGGTTTTTTGTTCCAGGCAGCATTGCCTTTAAACTTTTGGGCGCTCGGCAGTCAGCTATCGGCAGTCGGCTATCGGAGAAATGCGGTCTAAAAAGGCATTGCGCCCAGGACCAACACCGGTCATCAATCTAATACAGTGTTATTCGTACGCCGGATAAAAGCTTTCTAACTTTGCCTTTGCTTCTTTTTCGGCATTGAGGAAACCAACGAACTGCGGCAGCTTGCGAATTGGTTTGATCAGTGAGGCCAACAAAGGAAAGGGGACGCCGTTGCGCTTGAGGGCCAGGTAGTCGCGGCGGTTGGCGCGGAGCCTTCTTTTCCAGCCCGCATTGCTCATGCCACCCTTGCGCATTTTGACAATCAGTTCGGGAAGGTAAAAGGAGCTCACGCGGTGGCGGTAAAGGTAGCGGGTCATCCATTCAAAATCAGCCGCTGAAAAGTAATGGGTTTCGTAGCCACCCAACTGTTCTACGACCGAACGGCGGACATAAAAGGTGGGATGCGCGGGCATCCAGCCCCACTCGAATGCGCGGCGGTTGTAGGTTGATCCTTTCCAATAGCGGTAGACTTTGGATGTTTTTTCTTCGTCGACATAAACCAGGTCGCCGTAAAGGGAGTCGATCCCGTTTTCCTGGAAGCACTGCACGATTTTGGAGATGACGGTTTTTGACGCCAGGAAGTCGTCGCTGTTGAGGATACCGATGATATCACCTGTGGCCAG
This sequence comes from Flavisolibacter nicotianae, assembly GCF_003628535.1. Lineage (GTDB taxonomy): Bacteria > Bacteroidota > Bacteroidia > Chitinophagales > Chitinophagaceae > Flavisolibacter > Flavisolibacter nicotianae. The sequence goes on along the minus strand of NZ_RBCI01000013.1, from coordinate 45,423 downwards.
CTTTAATCCTTTGTTGATGGCATCGTACATGCCGCCGTCTTTTTCGGAGAGCCATTTGTCGACAACGGAAGCGTGGTCGCGGATGATGGAAAGCGTGTTATCGGTTGAGGAGCCATCGATGACGATGTATTCGATGTTGGCGTAGTCCTGCATCCGAACGGATTCGATGCAATCGGCCAGGTATTTTTCGGAGTTACGGGTTACGGTTATCAGGGTCACCTTCATAACGAAGCAGTTAGAGGTTTGTCAAACGGTTGTGTGGTCAAAGTAAAGCAATCATGCGAATAAAAGAAAATACTTAGTCAAAAAAAGTAAATTTCCTTATCAATTTACTCAATCTGTTTCAGTCTTAAAAGCATTTAGGCAAAAAAAATCAACCGGTTTCAAATTTTACGGTTTTTACTGGCTTCTATATTTATTCCACTTGGCCTGATCAGTGTTATGCCAACCGGTCTTCTCCCCAAACCCAACTCTTCTTGCTATCATGCATGCAATCGTGGCAATGCCACTTGATTGCGTTTTTTGCCCTTAAATAGTTTATAATCCGTTTACAGCTGGGGTTTCTTTAATCCTATCCTTCTGTTTCGTAGCTGGATTCCCAACGTTGATTGAATATGGTTCCAAGTCTGCTGTTGCCACAGATCCCACTGCCAGTACCGCATGTGAAAAACAGGTTACTCCCGGACAAACGGTCGCCCTGGCGCCTATCCAAACGCCGTCTTCAATTTTTATTTTCCCCACTACCAAATCGAATGAAGGTTTTCGATAATTGTGATTACCTGTTAGCAAGTACGCCTCCTGCGACAAACAAACGTTGTCTCCAATCACTACTTCCGTTAAATTGTCGATCCATGCTCTCTCCCCGATCCAAGAATTGTTGCCAATCGTTAAAAACCACGGATATTTAATTGTTACATAGGGTTTTATCATTACCCCTTTGCCCACTTTTGCTCCAAACAAGCGAAGCAGGAGTGTTTTCACCTTCGTAAACGGAAAGGCAGTTCGGAAAAAGACTGTACTAACTATATACCACAAAATCCTTGTCACCCAGGGGCCTGGATTATACCAGCTATTGTCATACTTGGACAAATCAGTGCGCATGTATTATCAACTATTTTCTCCTGCGTTAACTCTTAAATTCCTAAATGAGTTGCTTTTCCCGTGTTTGCCATATCTGGTTACCATCGCCCTCAGAATCCTTTGTCTTTTTCATTTTCCCATTTCGATCAAAGAAATAAATCATTGTGAAGATCAGGATGTAGGAAATGATATTAAACCATGTATGATGATCCCAGCCAAATGGTATCGGCCAACCTTTGTTGATTGCCACTAATAAAAGACTGATCCTTGCAATATTGATCGCGACCAGCGCAATGCAGCCACCTACCATCCAAGCCATTTTCTTTTTCCAAGTTCCCTTGTTTGCAAAAACAAACGCAACCCAAAAACTTAAAACGCCATACCCAATGCAATCGTAAGCCATCCGAACTCCTCTGCCTCCTACAACACTTAACCAAAACGAATCACGAAAATATGTTTGATAGCCAAAGACTGAAACTACATCTCTAACTAGTAAAAGCTGAAAATGACGAAAGGGATCAATGAAATTCAGGTTGCGGGCAACAAACTCATTATAAACGTTATCAGGCGTAGAAAGCCCGATAATCACTTCTGTTCCATAGAATAGAATACCAAACAAACCCAAAAACTTCACCAAGAAAAAAATATAGGCCCGTGACACTTTCATCATTCGCCCATTGAAAATAAGTTCCTATACTTTTTTGGTGCTTCCAGATTATTATAATAATCTGACGCTCTTCTTATTGCGCCCTCACAATAAGGTGCAAACTCTTCGCCGTTCATCTTTGAAATTTCATTCAATTTGAAAATAATCTGGCCTGGAGAGGAAATATCGACATTCCAGCCAGCTTTATTTTGATCCAGTTCAGTCCATGGGGTAAAAAAGCTTGTCATGACAGGGCGTGCGGCACTAAAACTTTCATACAATGCATGACCAAAATTTTCGCCTTTTGTCAAAAGGATTGATGCATCGTATTTTTCAAAGGTGTTTTGTACTTGTGCTGGATTTAGATCTCCTTTATACGTTGCTTTTTCCCGGATTTGATTCAGCTTTTTCCTGCACTTCTCCCAGTAGTGCCTGTCTTTAACCGGCCCATAAATGTCCAGTGAAATTCCATAGTTTGTTCGCGTCATAACATCCAACACTTCCAGCAAACCTTTTTTTTCTGTAATCAGTGATATGTAAACCAGGCGAAGTTTATTTATTTCCTTTTTTGTATAAGACCATTGCAGCACCGGCGTTTTCGGAATATTGGGTGCTATAATCGTCCTTGCGTTGTTTCCGAACTCTCTTTTTATATCTTTCTCTTCCTCCTCATTCGTTGCATGCCAATGAACATTTTTTACTAAACGTGAAATCTTCAGCACATTTAAAAAAATCCGCTTTTTCAAGGGCTTTACTGATAGGGCACCGGTTTGTAACATCCCCCTCGGGCAAATCAAAATTTGCCTCTTTCCGCCTAGCCAACTTTTACGAATCAGCGGTTTAAGGAAAAAATTGAATGAAAAAATGCCATTGAAGTAAAAAATCCCCGGCCCGTTCACTGCTATACAAGACGAATGCTTCCAAGCGCCTTTATTGTACCACACGTTTACGCGTTTTCCAGAACCGGGTAGTTTAACCACATTCCATTGGTTGACTTTCACTCCTTTCAAAACAACCTTCTCGTTCAGATCATAAGCGCTCGTAATAATGTGTATTCGCTCCGTGTTTTCCAAAACCGCGCAAAGATTTATGAGCGATTGAACTGGTCCACCTGCCTTGTATGCCGGCCAAAACCAATCGACGAAAATGTAAATGGTTGGCTTCATTTCACATAACCTCTTCTTTGCGTTATTTTCTTCCAAATAATCGCTTTCTGTTCATCAAATGTCACCTCATGAATTTTCCGGGAAAAATATTCCTGGTAATACCACATTAAAAGACCGAAAACAAAAAGCCCCTTCACGATGTGTCCCATAATGGTTTGAGTTTCACAATCAGGACGCACTGCATAGCTTAATATTGGAAATACCAGTAAAATAAAAAAAGGAGAAACCTTTGACCAGTGTTCAACTACTTTAAAAATGAGTGCGAATATCAGCCCTAATAAAAAAGCAAAGCAATAGGCACCTACCTGTCCGTAAGCAATATACCCATCAGCAAAAAATCCAAGGCCCATTGATGTACCGGACGTCACATAGTGCCCGGAAAACCTGTTGAATATCATTTTGTCCCCAGCTTTCAATTTATCCGGCGCCAAAAATCTCGGAAGAAATGCGGCCTCTGCATATTTGCTCATCAAATCTACCCCCTGGTAATTCTGCAAGGCATTCATCCGGTTGACCGTGCTGGCAAAAATCCAGGCCTGGTTTACCCGTGTGATTGTGCCCGTTGCTTTAGAGGAATTAAACATCCCTCCCTCCGAATTTACATTTTTCTCAACTGCTTCCTGCATGGTTTCCAATCCGGCTTCGCTATTGCCGCCTCCGACCTGTGAACGGTATTCGGCCTTCGCGATTTGGAGTATGTAGACAGCAATCAAAGCACCCAACCCGAGTACCAGCTTGAAATTCCGGCCCGGCTTCTTTAAATAGATCCAAAACAATCCAAAGAAAATCAACCACATGATCACGTCGTGAAACATGCCTTGCTTCAAGGCCATCATGAATTCAAAAACCAGCACCCCTGCAATATGCCATTTGTACCGGGAAGCATTCAACACATACAACCCATAGGCTGCCACAAAACGAATACCACTGAGCAGGTAAAAAAAGAAGGCCAGATCTGCCGGGATTAGTTTATTTAAAATGACCATTATAACACCGGCATACAACCAGGTCACCAGAATTTTCTGGTTCAATAGTGATTGCAATTGCACCGTCTTAAAATCAACCTGAAATATTCTTGTTTTAATGGAATTCATTCCGACCTGCAGTAAAAGCATACAGGGCAGGGCCAACAGAAAATACTCTTCCTCGGGTATTTTCATCCGGTAAATACTCCTGTTGTCCAGTACATAGGACAGGGCCGGCGAGAACAGATAATTAAGTCCGTACAAACATAAAATGAATTCTTTGAACGCAATTTTCTGGTTTGATTTTTCAAAAAATTCGATAACGTACCAAAACCACAAGGCGGCTGCAAGGCCTCCCAGTAAGCTCATACCCAACCAAGCATTCAACGCCAACATCAGTATTACCAGGACAACATACCGCATTTTTCTAATTTGTTTGCATTTGCAAAACTGTGTGTTCAATCGCATCCACGATTTGCTCGAAGCTGAAATTCTTTATTCGGGCAAAGGACGCTTTTCTTGTTTTTGCGTATTGTGCAGCCGAGTTTTTTAACGTTTCAATGTAGTCGATGACTTTGTTCAGCTCGCCATGCTGAAAGATGATCCCATTATTCTTCACCAAATCCACCGCCCCGCCAACCTTACCAGAAACGACAACCGGAAGACCGCAAGCCATTGCTTCGTTGACCGCCAAACCCCAGGTCTCACCAGGACCGGTACTGGGTAGGATGAAGAGGTCACTTGCCGCATAGACGCCCGGCATTCTAATTTGATTCTGAAAAGGAAGGAATTTAACCTGCGAATTTTTTCCAGCAGCTTTATGCAACTGTTTCTCCAGTTCACCATTGCCAACAATCAGGAAAACTATCCCCTGGTCGGAAATTTCAGCAGCCAACTCCAGCATGAAAAATGGATTCTTTTTTTGTTCCAGCTTGCCGGCAAAGAGCACGACAAAATCATCTGCGGAAATATTCAGTTCTTTCCTTAGCTTTTCACGTCCATTTTCCTTTTGAGCTGCAGAAATAAAACGTTGGTTGTCCACAGCATGCGGCGCAGGAATCAACTGCCCTTCTTTCAGACCGTGTTTTTTGTAATAGGCCTTATTGTTTGTACCGACATAAAAGGCGTAGTCAATATGGCTGTAAACCCAGCGTAAGGCCAATCGCCTGATCACTGTTTTCAGTCCTTTCTGCTCGTCCAGCAAGGTGGAATCGCCACGGAAATAAACTGGTACTTTCCCCTTAAAGTGTCGGATACAGCGAAGGTGACTTTTGAATGCCCAACCAATGACTAAAATACAGGTGGCGCCGAATGCCTCAACATTCTTTATCAGGTCCGGATTTTCGATGCCGTGAAAGTGATGTGAACCGGGCTTTATCGCCGTATTTTCAAGAAATTCATGCTCGTAGCCTTCCAGCAAAGGAAGGTCCCATTCAATTTCCTTTCTAAAGCCGGGATCGAATTTGTTTTCAATACCTCCCGTGCCCCAGGTATAAAACACTTTGACCTTCACCTTCCCCCGGTCGCTTAATAATTTAAACCAGGGAGCGTAATACTGAACCGGATGGGTGGTGACAATGGCCAACCTGGGAGGACTACTGTCCATTCTTTCAACTTGTCGTGTGAAGGTTTCAGGCGGTATCATGGATTTTATTTCCGAAGCACCCAGATTTTTTGGTAAAGGCGCCGGTAAGGCATCGCCAGGAGATAGTATAGAATATTCTTCAGGACAGGACGTTTGTTCCCTCCTCTCACTTCGGTATCGGAAATCCGGGTCGCTACAAGGGCTTGTTTCAAAAAGCGGTCATAGCCCTCAAAATGATGAAACAGGATCTTTAACCCGTATTCTTTTTCGTATTTGTAAGCCAGTGCGCTGAAAACACTTTGATCGTACCGGTTTTCCACAAATTTGGGGCTTTCATTATGGAGCAATTCCTGTTGAACATCGACAACAAACTCCGGATTCCGGACCATTGTCTCTTTCCACTCCCTCGCAAAGGCCATTGTTTGCCTGTTCTTTTTAAACAAAAAGAAGGTGGCGGAAACCTGGTACCTTTTTTTCCAGTGCTTTCCGATTGCCGTATAATTATCCAATACATTTTTACGTGTATAGGCTTCGCAAGTCAGCGGAAGCATAAACACGACGCCATTGTATTTTTCCAGCAACCCGAAATATTTCTTCCACTCCCTGCTCCTGAAAACGGTACAACCGCAGTCGGCATAAACCAACAAGTCACCTTCGTGCATTTGTTCCAATGTCTTTTCAACAATGTATGGCTTCCAAACAAAGTACCCGCCGCCTTTCCGGTAGTTAAATAGCGGAGAGGTCAGAAATTCTTTATCAAGATCTTTCCTGCTATACGTAACTACCTGGTCGAAGTTCCCGGTCGCAATTGCTTCTGCGGCTATGCGGCGTTTACTTTGTTCGTAATTCTCATCCCCGTATGTAATGAAGTATTTCATTATCTGCTTCCTGCTTATTCAAGGCGGCTCTCCAGGAGTCCGCCGTGTAAAGGTTTGCTTCAGCTTTTGCTATTTGCTTGTTTACAAATTTCCCGGTGAAGGCTTTTCGTCAGTTCGGTCAGTGTTTCCGGCGATTCGAAACTGACCGTTCCTTCATAATGCCGGTCATTGATCTCCCATGGCCTGATATCACCATACCAGTCGCCGTGCGGTTTGATCACAATGGCATTTGACAAGAAAGCGGCCCAGTAACTGAACGTGCTGGTTTGCGACAGGATCATGATCCGGCACCGGCTCATTTCCAGGATATCCAAAATATCAGCCTTTTGCCTGGCCAAATGTGCATTTCCCAGCTGCAGTACGTCTTCAATTTCTTCCCTTTCCGCATCCGTGTAAATTGTGACGCGGAGGTCCCGTCCTGTTTCGGAACGGATATATTGAATGCACCGGATGAAGAACTCGTTTGGCGTAATTGTACTTCCCAGCTTAAAATCTCCCCTGCGAATATGGACCGCAATTTCCGGCCTCTCAAGAGAGGCCATTTGCCTTGCTAAACGCGGCTGAAGCAGTTTGTGGATTTCCGCTTTGATCAATTCCCGGTAGGGCTTAATTCCATTGAACAGCTCATTCTGGCTTATTGGTTCTGCAAACCGGAAGATGGTTGGCTTAAACGGAAGCGTACATTTTGCCACAGGAGGCTCGTTGACGACCCGATGCAAGCGCTTCCGGAAAAGCATCGTCATTCTCTTCTGTAAAGGGCTTTCCTGAAAATACCCCCAGTAGATTCTTTTTTGTTTTTCATTCCGCTTCCAGGCGCCTAACCGGATTCCCCACCAGGAGGAGGTCACCAGCGGAACGCCGTTCAGCTCACTGAACACCTTCGCCCTGGCCCAGATCAGCAGCAAGTTGCCTAAACCGATTTTTGGTAAGTCTGCGTAGACCCTGTGCTTCATCGTATGGAAAAATTAAGATCCATCAGCTGTGCTCCTTCACCCGGCTGCCAGTCCGGTTCGATGTATTTGTCTTTTCCAACGAACGAGGTTGCAGACACTTTTCTTTATTGTAGTTTATTTAACAGGGAAACAAGCTTTCCCGTGACTTTAAAGGCCGAAAATTCCTCGAACTCTTTTTTCACAACAGAGCCGGGAGAAAATGATTCCTGAAATTCTTTGAATTTTCCGAATGCTTTCGGAACCAGTTCCTGCAGGCTGCTGATGTTGTCTTCGGTTATCCCAATGGTCACCCCTGCTCCTGTCCTGTTTAACAACCCAAAGGCCTGGCTCTTTTCGTGTAAGACCGCAAGCACGGGCCGGGAACTTAAGACGGCCTGATAAACTTTCGACGGTGTGTAGTGCGGCTCCGTACTTCCCAGGATAAAGGTCCCGGAACTCGCTTCCAGGTGAACCAAAACATCCAGGTAAGGAATCCGGGCCGGATATTCAAAGACGAAAGAATGCCAAAGCCCGAATCTCTGAGCCAGTGGCTTGATGTTGTACCCCTGAGGATCATTTGGCGTCCGGCCAGTGCCAATAAAGTGAAATTCCACATCCCGGAACAAAGCTTTGTTTGCCCGGATCGCCCTGAAAATTTGCTCCAATGGCTTATAGGCTTTTGGTAGCATGGCCCCCGCGTAAACCAGTTGCAGTTTCCCCTCTTTTTTTTCGAATAAATAAGGCTTCAATCCAAGTTCTCTAACCTTGTCGTGATCGCCCGGCTCGCCCCCATAAGGCATGGCTCCGAACAAACATGTTCGTTCAAGCCTGGGGTTCCTTTCTTTTACACCCTGGTAATACCCTTCGGCCACCCCTGTGATCAGCGAGGCCTTTTTTATTGCCAGCGGTTCCAGCAATCCGGCCAGTTTCATGCTCCACCAATGACGGGAGAAGGTCTTTTCTGCACCAGGAAACCGGTGCACCCAGGGGTCGATGTAGTCGATTCCGTACTTCACACCTGTTTTCCTGTGGAGGTAAGGCCCGATCAAAGCTGCATAGAAAGAAGGGATTGGTATATACACAAAGTCAATGGCCTCTTTCCGCACGAGCTCAAGGGCTTTTCTCCGCAATTGCAAAAATGCCCTGAGTCCAATGTCCCCGATTAGCCGGGGACTTGAAACGCGAAATGCCTCTACTTTCTCTATCTGCTGTTGTTGAGGCAGCAGTTTGGCAAGATCCAGATCCAGTTTTTCTTCATAGTATCTTTCATCCACGGTTAAAATGACCGGATTCCATCCGTACGCAGGCAAGTGCTGTGCAAATAACCTGCTGCGGTGGACGCCTGCAAGGTTACTTGGAGGATAATGGGGACTAATTATCAATATTCTCTTTTTACATACCATTGCTGGCCCTTTTCTCTCTAATCCAATTCACTAAATAATACAAGTGAATAATTGCCTTGTCTCTCGGTTGCATTTTGACTAAATCTTTATTCAAGAATATCATTTCGACGGGCCAGGAATGATTTGGCGCATCAGTAAAGGACACAAATCCAAACGTGTTCAGCTTTTTAATCGTCTCAATTGTGCGTTTATGTAAATTTTTATTCACCCAATCATGATATTCTACACTGATTTGTTTAATTCTGGCAAGTTCATTCCAAGTAAATGTTTCAAAAAGATCCAATTCTGCACCTTCTACATCAACTTTCACCAGATCAATGACGCTATTTTCAATAGCTAACTTTTCAAGCAATGAGCTCCACGATAATCCGCATACCGTTTCTACTCTGTCGTTCTTCCAATTGTCAGCAAAACCTTCCATAAGGCTACTTGCTTCGGCATTAGAACTAACATAAAATGGCAATGGACCATCTCTCTTGGCAATAGCAAAATTGAATTTTTTGTTTGCGTCAAAATCCATAGCGCTAATGAGGGATGCATTTGGCTCAACCAGAAAACAGTTTGCACCGTAATGGCAGGACATCATTTTTGAAAATTCGCCAGTATTTGCACCGAGATCCACAACAACTGGTTTATTCTTTTCTATTCCTTGTTCATAAAACCAATGTCCACGTATGTTTTTAAAACCTGCCAGTTTTAATAAAGCAGCGGCCAGCCATTTTAATAAAACATCAACCCTCGTATTCATTTCAGAGTTCTTCTTTTGCTTGGAAAGTCTCTCAATGTCAACATTAATAGTTTTATTAGATGTTTTATGCCTGGATTTACTTTTCGAATTGTTCTTTTCAATCTGGCGAATGAAATTTTTGAATAGTAATAATTTTCAAAAAACAACAGTATTTCCTTGTTCGACATTGATACTAACAAGGGGGTTCGCAACGCACCTGCCCAATGAATAAGATTAGGATAGTGTGTACCGCTTTTAACAGCATCTAACGTAATTCCTCTAGCTTTTTTCGTTTCACTCCATATCATGAAATCTTTTCCCTTAAGCTGAATGGATCCTTGCTTTGACAACTGAGGCAGAAGGTAATTCAAAACAGATTGATCATGCATAGGAAAAACATCAAGCCTCTTCCAGGATGGAGATCCATTAAAACTAAAATAAGGAGCTAACGTTTCCTTTTTTATAAAATTGCCAAGGCAAAAAATTTGACCACAGTTAAAGGTAAAGCCGGCATACGTATAATTCGGGTCATATTTTTTTAATTGCTTGCAGTCGAAATAAGTCCTTTTAAACCATTCTGAACCAGGATCTGAAAACGTTTCCTCACTTACAATCACATCACAATTGAAGTCTTCCACATATTTTTCATCTAATAGTCTTCCGGTGAAAACTATATCAGAATCGAGCACCAAGAACCTTTGTCCTGCAAATCTTTGGTCACAATAGAAATGAATTTTGGCTGCAGACATTCCAAATCTCTTCACCGGATATTCAATCACATGCACACTCCAGGTTTCCTCTATTTCTCTTGTCGAAAATTTGCCGGGTAGCTCATCCTTCAAAAGGAAAATTTTTACATCCGGGTAATAGAAACGGATGCTTGCCACGCAAATACGGCAAAACCATATATCGTGTTTTGTTACATTGATGACAATATTCACATTGTGCTTCAACTTTTTAATTTTGGAAGTGAATCAGTTTTTAGTAAATACGCGTTTGACAAATGATGGAAACACTCTTAACCTTTCAGTTAAGTTGTTTTCATGCTGCCGACGAAGGAGTTTCTTAGTTGATTGCTCAGGCCGCACAAGACCGATGTCAGCTTGGCCCCTTCATTCTCCCAATTATACTTTAACTGAGCCAAACGATGAGCAGCTTTCCTGGTTTCAGTTAATCGTTGTTCATTTTCAGTGAACTGAATCAAAAGCTGTTTCAGGGCATGAACATCGCCCATACGATACAAGAATCCAACGCTATTGTTTTCATCAATAAATTTCCTTTGTGCCAAGGTGTCTGAAGCGATGATGGCATTGCCGGCAATAAGATAAGTAAACAATTTATTTGTTAGACAAATATTCCTATTATACGGCTCTGACCTTTCCAATGCCAATCCAATGTGATGATCGCTGCAAAGGGCAAACAAGTCAGCTTCTCTTAATGGTTTCAGAAAGTGAATGGAATGCATTTCATTAACAAGAACTTTTCGCAGTTCACGTTCCGTTTTCTTGTCACAAAGTCCTACTAGCGTAATGTGCAGCTTCCTATGTTGAACCTCATTTGCAGCCGCCAATATATCCTGAATGCCCCTATTCAACCCTATTGTTTGAGAAAACCAAACCAATTTCAAAACATCAAATGGCAATAGCTTTAAATCAGTCTGATATTTTAAGGAAAAGACATTGTTTATTGTCGGAACATTTCTTTTGTAGATCGCCGCATAATTGTCTGCAATCAGGGGGCTGGCAGCGGTAATATAACCGGCATCTGGCAAAAAGGTGTCTTCTAAATACTTGATGCGACGGTAAGCGCCATTTTGATCGCCCACCTCTCCCCGGTGAAAATCTTCGGCATCAAAAGCATATTGCGAAGGGTTCGCATTCGCCGCTTTTGCAGCTACGGCTAATGCCCCAAGATTGTGTGCAATGTATAAATCGGCTTTCTCTTTTTTTGCAGCGCGGAGAAGTTCAGAAAATGCCCTCGACCCAGCTCTTGCCGATATATAAAGATTGCTTGGAAACAGCGTATTTAATGTCCGAAAGAACTTATGGCGTAAACGTGTATACGTATAAAGGGAAACCGAAGTTTGCGGGTTGCCTCCCATTTCCACCCATTCAATTTGTGGCAATCGCTGCTTGATTTCTTCATCGTTTGGATTTGCCCAGGCAGCCCAAAAGCAATACAACACCGTTACCTGGTATCCGTATTCAGAAAGTGCAACCGCTTCTTTTACGATCCTGGGATTGGAAGAGGGTTGCCCCGACGTAATCAATACAATTTTCTTCAATTATTTGGGTTTAGGTAACTGAGCCAGCACATCATCTCTATTCTTTGGCTGGCTTGGTTTTTCAAATTCATTCTTCTGCGTCCAGGAACCATCATAAGCGCCTTCCTTTCCAAGGAGCGGATATGTTAGGTACACATTCAAATAACTCTGACCTACCAGTTTCCCGATTAAAATATCATCCTGGTCTTTCCGCAATTGATCAGGCTCGTTTATTAGTTTTTGAAGCCCCTTTGGCGAATAAATAATACCGAAAATTCCGCTGATTTCGCTGTGACAGCAATCCAGATGGTGGGAATATTTTTTTACCAGCAGCTTCTTTGTGTTTTTAAAAAAAGGGTCCCATTTCCTTTTCCATTCAATGATAAACCGGAATGCACGCTTTTTTGCCTTGCCCAACCGGGTACTCAGAATCAAAGCATCCCAATCAGGCGGGAGTTCTTTGTAGGCAGCCACCAGCGTTTTCCGCCAAGAGTTCTCCAGCACAAGATCATCCAGGAGAATCACCAGGTTTTCATTTTTGCCTTGGCGGGCAAAATCCTGTATCAGCTTTTTCTCTGAGGCGAATGCGCCGAATTGCCCTTTGGTCCAAATACGACAGTGATCACGATCCATGTCGTATTCCGCAAAAACCTCCTCCGGCATATACGCCACATAGGGATATTCCAAATATTCTTTGGTAAGATCTAATCCATAGTGAAAGGAAAAATCAATACCTCTCAACGCTTCCTTCATGTACTCACGCCTGTCTTTGTTCCTTTCGATGGTAAGGACAAAGACGTTCCTGAAAATTTCTTCGACTTGCGCCTTACCGTTACTTTTTTTCCGCATTTTGTTTTTCGTCTAATTCTGCAATAGGTGTACTTGCAACGATAGGCTTCCCCGAATTAGGAATCGCATTCTGTGCGTACTCTTTCCTTTTCCTTTTTATCTTCAACACACCGTTATAAAGCTGCACATAATTTTCCACCATCGCCTGAGCGCTAAACTTTTCAGCTGCCCGGCTTCTCACCTTCAAGCGATTAATATTGTCCAGTTTGCCAACAGAGGCAACCATTTCATCAATTCCAGTACAGCAAAAACCCGTCATGCCCTCTTCGACAACCTCTGGAACCGCACCTTTGGACATGCCGATAACGGGTGTGCCGCAGGCCATGGCCTCGGCCATCACTATACCAAAAGGTTCATTCCATTGAATGGGCATCAGCAGGGCCGCTGCGCTGCGGAGCAGGTTATTTTTTTGCATGTCATCAACAGGGCCAATGTACCGGATTTGTTGATCGAGAAAAGGACGAACCTTTGTATCAAAATATGCTTGGGCATAAACGGGTATGTTCCCAGCAATGATCAAACCCCTTCCTGTTTTTTGCGCAACCTGTATGGCTTCGTATGTTCCCTTGATCTCTTCTACCCTGCCCAAAAAAACCAAAGGTGCATCCGCTGCCATCACTTTCTGCAGGCTATATTTATCAAAAGGAGCCGCATTATAAACTGTAAATGCGGGGGCAAAAGGCACTATCTGGTCCGTGATGTAATCGCTGCACCCGGTAAAAATCAGGCTGTCATTTTTTGCAAGAAGCCGGGCCTTTTTTATTTGCGCAAGAGATGGTTCCCGCTGATAACTCATGATTTTCGGAATCCCAGTAGGCAAAATAAAACTCATATAGGCCAAGCGGCTGAAACTGTGTACAAGATCAAACCTGTTCTTCCTAACGGTGGCAGTGAGTGTGACGGTGTTCCTTACAACATCCGGCAGGTGCTGGCTCTTTTTCCCTTTCCAGGGTACGAGTTGGCAGGGAACCGTTGAAGCGGCGTTTGCACAAAGTGTTACACTGTGGCCACGTTCCACCAAGCCACGAACGAGTAAGTCAACGATCCGTTCTATGCCACCGTAGGCCAAAGGTGGTACGGGTATTTCAGGATCACAAGTAACGAGGATGTTCATTTGCTTTTTGCTCTTTGCTTTCACTTTTTAAGTTGAAGCTCTTTCACGCAGGAAATATCGGAACAACCTTGCCGCACGCCAACCAAAGATCTGCTTCATAATTTCTATCAGCCTTCCACCCAGCAAAGGCGGCTGTGCTTTTACAGCTAATTGCCTGTATCGTTTCAACGCTAATTTGGACAAGACAGGATGAGATGGATAGTGGTAAACCGCAAAGTCTAGGTATTGTTTTGCCATGGCCTTTTTTACACCTTCGTGCCCCCCTTTCTTCTGCAGGTAATCATGTTTCAGGTCGATGGTCAATAGGGTATTCATTAGGTATTTGTGGCTCCTGTTACTGCTTAACTGGTTAGCGCCGTCCTCCATGCGGTAATAATTGTACACACCCGGTGTATAGATAATTCCCTCGCTTGCCAATATCATCCGTGCAAAAAATTCACCGTCATCATCAGGGCAGCGGTAGGGCCGCCATCCTCCTGCTTTTTCGACCAACGTTTTTGGCACCAACCAGGAATTGGTTTGAATAAAATTCGACGGTCCATTGCCCCCCCACAGATTAACCAAGAACTCAAGCGGAGAATTACTTGAATATATAAATCGCGATTGATCTGGAATGCATAATTTTTCCACATCGACTTTCCCGGAGAATTGAATGTAATTGCAAACAGCCAGCTTATTTGGCTGTCCCTTCAATGCTTCCACCTGTTTTTCAATTTTGTCGGGGCTCAGCAAATCGCCTGCGTCCAGAAACTGGATATACTCGCCGTTTGCTGCTGCCAGTCCTGTGTTGCGGGCAATGGCAGCACCGGCATTCCGTTGATGAAGAACTTTTACTGACACATTCTCAAACTTCCTGGCAATTTCATAGCTACCGTCTTTCGAGCTGTCGTCAACGATTATCACCTCCTTGTTTTTGAATGTCTGACTGAGAGCACTTTCAATAGTCTGAGACAAAAACGGCACAGCATTGTAGACAGGAATAATTATCGTAACTAAAGGCTGCTGCATTTCCAATATGGAATTTTCGGGAATTATTGACCTCTTTTCAGAACGCGAAACAAGTACTCTCGAAAGAAATACGCACCCAAAGGCCAGGTTTTAAACAAGAACAGAAACGGTTTTGACGCTGAGGGCAGCGCATCTGTTTTCAGTTCCTTTGCTATTTTCAGTGCATTTCGCACAAGGGCCCATTCGTTGTACTTTCCAGCCCATATTGCTTCGGTAAACAAGGCATCACAGACATCTGGCTTGTACTGCTCCTGTACCTGATTGCCAATTTTCTGCCACAAACACACCGACGCAGTTATCCATTTCACGGGCTGTTTTGAAGACATACTTTCCGGAAAAAAATTTTTCTTCATGCAAGGGTACTTGATAAACTCATAGCGAAACCCATTCAAAGCTGTTTTTACAGCACATGCCCTGTCTTCATTGTACAAGACCAAAGGATCGGTATCGAACCCTCCAATTGAAAGAAATTTGTTCCTCCTGACAACAAAAGAATTGAAAAACTTTTGCGTGACCATGAAACGAAAGGAATTTTGACGAAGCAATTGTTCATCAAGCACGGGCGCATCCTTAACTTGGTCTGTTGAGCCATCCACATAAATATAGCTCAACACGATCATGTCGGCATCGAGATGATTTGCTCCAATAACCTTATGGACGTTAGTTGAAAAATCAGGCAGCAATTCATCATCACTGTCCAAAAAGAACAGCCATTCACTCTTCGCATGCTGAGCCAACTGGTTCTTTCCGAATGAACAGCCTTTGTTCACTTTTCCGGAAACAACTGTTGCACCATGTGCTTTTGCCACAGCTACCGTATCATCTGAACTGCAATCATCATAAACTAAAACTTCATCGAAAGGGACCGATTGCTTTTCTACGGAGGAGAATAGCTTTGGCAAACACCAGGATGCGTTATAAGCCGGAATGCACAATGCGAGTGTAGCCATCAGATGTGAAGTAGACCTGTTAAAAAATCATTGATTGAAAACTGTGCATATTGCACGGCTTTCGCCGTCCTTTTCCAATCCCTTGTTTCCAGCCAGAACTTTACAAGATTGATAACGAAACGTCTTTTATTCTTCTTGCTGAGGTACCGAATATCCTTTTTTAAAAGTGGAAGCGGAATTTCTACCAAAGCGTCTCTCAGATAACGATAGTTGTTGTAGAGATAGCTATATGTGTTATTTTTTTCCTGCAACTCGTGTAAGCGATAGTTTACAAGTGGAAAAGGAAAGAACAACACCGGGGTTGAGGCAGCCAGTTTTATGTGGTGATACATATCATTAGCGGGTCCGTATTTTTCAGGGTATTGCATCTTTTCCAAAAAATACGACCGCAATACGATGGTCGCACAGGGGCCAAATGAAAGTATCGGTCTATGAAAAAAATGGGTTTTCAATACCTCTTCAGAAGATAAAACTGTTGGCTCTAGATTTCCCAAATGTGAAAAGATCCCAAACCTTGCCTGATGTGTCTCCATTTCCCTAACCCATTTTTCCAATACTCCCGGATACATGGTATCATCGGAATCAACGGTTACCAGGTATTTTCCCTTTGCATATTTTGCGGCCCTGTTCCTATTCGGGTAATCACCCAGGTTACGTTCATTTCTATACAAGTGTACCCTATGATCAATAGTTGCGTAACGCTTTACGATTTCTACTGTTTTGTCATTTGAAGCGTCGTCGACCACGATCAATTCAAAATTTAAATATTCACTGTTCAACACACTCTCGATTGCTTCCGCAATGAATTTTTCCCTATTGTAAGCAGTCATTAAAACGCTTACAAAAGGAATGGCAGTCTGATTACATCCTGAATCTATGCTAGCCATTTTTAAGGAAAGCTTTTGTACAGTTTTATGCAAGTTGTTTTCTGTTTAGAAAATTTATTTAATACGGGATACTATCAGTTTCCTTTGAAGAAAGATTGTTGCCATTAATTAATTTAAAATCCCTGGTGGTTGAATCCAGAACGATTTGAAATGTCATTTATAAAACCATCTCCTGCTGTTTATGAACATTATGACGAAGGAAACACTTTAAAATCTACAGGTCTTTTTTCTAAAATGATTTTATAGCGGCTTTGGCAGTAGCTATAATCAGGTAACGGGTAAATGCGCTCAGGCTGCCAGTCGATAAGTTATTGTGGAAATAAAAACGCATATTGGCAAGATTTACTTTACTTCCAATAATCCAGGGAGCCTGATGGAACGACCAAGTTAACAGGCTTCGATATATCTTTGATTTTTCGCGTCTGGACCTGGCTGCCGGCAGGAAGTTTTTCAGAAAGGAAAGCGCTTCGCTTTTAAGCAGGGAGTTCGACCGGGTAACATTGCTTCCATGTTTTCTGAAATAATTCAAGGTTTCGCTTACATAGGCGATATCGGCACAAAGAGACAGATGCAACCACAATTTCCAATCACCGCTGTTTTTCAAATCTTCCGAAATCCAGACACTGTTTCCTACCAATTGACCTCTTCTGATTAAAACCCCGCTGGCATTTGGTATCACGTTTTTATGAACCAAATGTTCAAAAAAGAATTGCCTGCCTGTATAAAGGCCATAGCCATCCTCGGGCCGATCAGGAGCTTTCCCGAAAGTCCAGGATTGCAGTATCTCATCGTGTTCGTTGACCAAAAAAGAGCTGCAGAAAACCAACCCGATGTTCTTGTTTCCGGCAATGACAGGCACCATTTTTTCCAAAAACCGGCTATCATTGTAATCATCACTTTCGGCAAACCAGATGAATTTTCCTTTCGCCAAACTGAGCCCTTTTTTCCACTGCGAAAAGGTATTTCCGGAGTTCTGCTCATTATAAACAATGTGCTTTACCTTTTCCTCCTTCCTATATTTCTCGATGATGGCCCTGCTGTTATCGCTTGAGCAATCATCAAGGATAATGATCTCGTAATTCGTGAATGTTTGATGGATCACCGAGTCAATCCGCCGCTCCAAAAAAGCAGCGTGATTGTAATTGGGAATAATAACGGATACGTCAACCGAGTCCATTAAAACCTGGATTTTGTCATCCTGTTTGTATTCGTACCTGTGCCGGGCTATGGATTCATTCATATACAAGTGCCTTTATGCTGTCTTTTGGTAACGCAGCAACCAGAGATACAAGGCACCCCTTTTTCCTAAAAAGCCGCGCAGGAGCTTCATTTTTAGCGTATCATAAAAAGAAATGGAAGGATGCAACCGGACTGTTTCCTCCAGAACAGGCAAGAGCATGCTGATTTTTTCTTTCTTCGATTGAGACAAAAACCACATGTACCATCGTGCAATAGCTTCTCCCATTTCCCTGCTGAACAGGTTACGTCCAGCCAGTAGCCTTTCCCACTTTTGAAAAAACGGTAGCATGTCGGCAACCGAAGTTTGGTTGTGGATTCTTTCATGTTGATGGTGTCGCCACAAGCCGCACAGCAGTTCCTGGTAATGAAAAACGCCACCCACAAAAATTGCCCTCAACTGGAAATCAATTTCCTGCATGCGTTTAAGTGACACATCCCAGCAGCCTGTTTTTTTTACAAGCGACCGGCGCATAAGAAAACTAAAATTAGCGATAGGCTTTTCAATTGTAAGGATCTGACTGATCAGATCACTGGAGCAATAAGCCTTTTCATAATTGGCATTGTTGGGGGCGCCTTTTTCCCAATCGCCAAATACACAATCGCAACCTGGTTCTTGATTTAAATAGTTTACTTGTTCGGCAATTTTATCACTGTATAAGAGGTCATCCGAGTCCAGGTATTGTATGTATTTACCCCTGCTGGCCATGGTTCCTGTGTTACGTGCTGCCGGTGCACCGGCGTTTGCCTGCCGGATATATCGGAATCTCAGTTCGTCTGAATTCCTTTCCAGCCATTTCTGCATGATCTCTTTGGTATTATCCGTAGAACCGTCGTCCACCACAAGACATTCAATAGGCCGGTATTTTTGGTCAACAATCGATTGGAGAGCTTCTTCCAGGAAAGAAGATCTGTTATAGGTCGGAATGATTACCGAAACCAACCGTTCAGTACAATCTGTTTGTATCCAACCTTGCAAGTGTTCTTTTTTAATAGTGTGCAACAAGTTGCCAGTCTCACAACTCATTATTTGCCAGTTGTGCCTTAATTGAATGTTTCCAAAAAATCAAGCTCCAGGCATTTATCGAAATCAAGCTGAGATCTTTTTCGCGGCTGCATCTTTTGGGAGCGAAGAATGTTTTGCCAAGTCAATGCTGGAATTTGATAAAAGCAAAATCACACAGGCTTTACAGGAGATCGCCTGATCAATGACCTGAGCGTTGATTTTGCCATTGGATTTCTTTTCATCCCCTTTTCTTGCTCATAAGCAAACCACTTTTCTTTCAACGCCAGGATGGGTTTTTCGATGTATTGAAAAGAAATATGCGCTACAAGGAGTGTAAGGGCAGAGTACAACGGAAGCAAAACAAGATAATCGTTGTAAAACAGGTACTTGAAAATGCCCAGGGACTTCCTGTCTATTTTTTCCCAAATCTGCGGAATGAAAAACTTTCCTCCGAAGTAATGCCTGACCAAAATGTGATAGAGGTAAATACCGTAAGAAATCGTACCGATATAGACGACACGCCTGTTTTGCAAAAACTTACCGATAGAGGAAAAGGAAAAGCCTTTGTGCACGATTTTTAAAACGAGGTAAAGCGAAACCACCGGGAAGGCAACATAATCTATTCTTCTTTCCCCGCTTAACAATCCAATCAACAAAACCAAGGCTAAAGTTTCCACCGTTTTGCTTTCCAGTAGTTGTTTTGGAATTTTTCCTTCTTTGTAAATGATCGCGCCATAAGCTCCTGCCAGCAGTGTCATTAACCTTGGGAAGAGGCAAAAGTAATTGTGCGGGGCAATCGAGTTAAATGCACCGGTAAATACCTGTATGATGCAAAGTACTGAAATGAAAGCAATGATGCATTTTAGAACAGTATGTTTCTTTCTTAGTCCCAATACCAGGAATGGCCAGAAAAGGTAAAATTGTTCTTCCACGCAAAGTGACCATAAATGTCCCAATTCGTTTATGGGCAGTTTTTGGTAAGCCATTGCATAGTTGTAAGTATAAGTCAGAAGGTTGTACTTATACTCCTGTGCATTGGTGTTTCCGATCAATAAGAGTACGAAAACGGTGAGGTAGTAAATGGGGAATATCCGCAAAGTTCTGCGTCCAATGAATTTTCCGTATGCCTTTCTGAAAGGCTCTTCTGATTTTAAAAGAATCGACGTAATCAGGAACCCACTGATCACAAAAAATAAGTCAACGCCATAAAATCCGAGGGCTGTTTTCGTTCCCAATTGCCAGAAGAAGTGAGAGATCAGAACAAGGGAAATGGCGACACAGCGCAGTCCGTCAAGTTGTGGATTGTATTTCATGCGGCAGTTAGTAAAAGTTGAATAAAGAGCTTCTGAAATTTTCCTGATAAACCAGCAGAATATTCCTACAAAACAGCGATTTTTTTTGAGTTCAGGTACAACAAGTTGTTGATCTCCCTGTTGATTGCCTGACCAATTACCGACCAGTCATATTTCTGTCTCACCAAGGTGTGGGCACAGTGACGCTGTTCGTTAAAAATTTCTTTATTCAGGAGGAGTTCACTAACACAAACAGCAAATTCTTGCGGTTCATCGGCAATCCTGATATGGCGGCCGTTCTCCAGTACGAGCCCCTCCGCGCCAATGGTGGTGGAAACGACCGGGTTGCCCATACTGGCTGCTTCCAATATTTTCAACCGCGTGCCGCTACCGCTGAATAACGGAACAATGAAAACAGAACTGGCCACATAATAAGGACGAACATCATCTACAGGCCCGACAAAGTGCACAGAAGAATCATTCACCAAGTCCTGATACGGGCCTGGCTGATTCATCTTCCCTATAATCGTTAAAGTCAGTTCCGGAAACCGTTGTTTCAGTACCGGGAATACAGTTTTGTAAAACCATAGAATTCCTTCGGTATTCGGGGCGTAGTCCAGGGTTCCGCAAAAAAGGAGATTCCGGATACCGGCTTTGTCCACATTTTCAACAAATGGCCGTGCTGCGCAATCCACGCCATTGGGAATCACCTTAACAAAAAGCCGTCCTTTGTTGAGGTCATCCAGCTTTTTCTTGTCGGCTTCGCTGCAGGTAAAACAAAGATCCAGGGTGGAGTGAAATCTTTTTTCCATTGACAGCGCATCGTTCGCATATTTCTTCAGTGCCGCATTGCGGTCGAACCGGCGAAACTGATTCCAAAGTGTGGAATCAACGTTGTGCGCGTCGTAAAGCTGCAGTGTTTTCGGAGAAAGGCGCCGGACATGTTTTTGCAACAAAGCGAAACTGTCCATGCTTTCATAATTTACGAGATGGAATTCATTTTCCCGTAGTAACTGTTTCAGAACCGGATAGGTTCTGAGTAAATATAAATTGCCCAAAACAAAAAGCGACCGTTTTAAAAGCCGGCTGTTGATGGCATTGGCAATCCGCTCCGGAAAAATATTGAACACTGAGCGGTAGCCTGGTTCATCAGAAGTGGAAACAACTTTTATATTGTCCGGAAAAGACGGCTCGGTTTTCCTGTTGAAATCCTGCAGGGATTGCACTGTCAGCAAGGTCACCTCATGCTCTTTTGCCATTTCCCTTAAAATGTGAAAACAGCGAAGTGCACCACCGTACTTTGGAGGATAGAATTCGTAAGGTATAATGGAAAGGATTTTTGCCATCTAAACAGTTTGACTACCTGATTTCAACTTTATATAAATGATGTCTTGTATTCTCCTTTTACACTGGAATGAAATACAACTGATGTATTTTCTTATAAAAGAAAGCAGAAAGAAGAATTGACGGATTTCTTACCGTCTGTTGCCAGAAAAGTTTTTTTACCCCGAAATCCTTACCCCAAACAAAATCGTGCAAACAAATAAAAAAGCTGTTTTTCACGTCAAACTGGAAGGGCTGCCGGACAGCCCAATCGAATAGAGCCTGGTACATCTGCCTACTTGCCTGCACCACTTTCTCCACCTGGTGAATGCTGTTGTTGTCGTGTACGCGGCGAATGGCGACCGGTTCGTCAATGCTTCCCGCAACCAGCGTTGTGGTTAAAGATAACTTTAGCCAAAGTTCCGTATCCTCCACGTAGCGGATGTTGGTGTTGAACAAACCGGCTTTGCCGAATGCACGCTTACGCAAGGTAATGGCGCTGGTATGAAAGCGCCCCAGACCTCCAAATAACAGTACCTTGAAAAGGTCTTCTGGTGCTACTTCTTTTTGCAAGGTAGTTTTCTCACTTTCGTAGCGCTTAAAAAATTTCTCCCGTGCCGAATCATTTTCAAACACTGCCAAAT
Source organism: Flavisolibacter nicotianae (assembly GCF_003628535.1). Lineage (GTDB taxonomy): Bacteria > Bacteroidota > Bacteroidia > Chitinophagales > Chitinophagaceae > Flavisolibacter > Flavisolibacter nicotianae. The sequence continues at coordinate 23,469 of NZ_RBCI01000013.1, read as the reverse complement.
TGCAACCGTATACACCGTCTACTCCCAGATTGGAAAGAAAGATTGCCTTTTCTGCCTGAAAACGATTGGGCAGGTAAAGGTCGTCCGCATCAAGAAAGGCAATAAACTCACAGAGCGCCTCGATGATCCCTATGTTGCGGGCCGCTGCCGCACCCCGGTTTTTTCCGTCAGGCTGAACCAGAACTTTTACTTTGCTGTATTTTTTTTCCAATTGCCTGCAGAGAGCCAGGGAATTATCAGTCGAGGCATCGTCAACCAAAATGACTTCACCGGTTTCGCTTAAGTGAACGACCGACTCCACTGCTTCCTCGAGGTACTTATCTGCATTGTAAATGGGAACGACCACTGAAACGGAAAAAGGGATCTGATTGCTCATACTGTTTACTGTACCTCTATTTTAGTCAATGGTTTTCTATATTCTTTACTGGTTTTCTGGTAACGCTCAAGCGCTGATTTGAACGCCTGGAGACAGGCATGACCATATCGCTGATCGGGCTCCAGATAGTTTCCTTCTGCCCATTCATTCCAGGATTTCAGAAGGACAATTTTCTGGCCTTCCGGTTTGTTTTCGGTAGCCTTGAATGCTTTGTAACAAAGTTCCTCAAAACGTTCAGGTGTAAATCCCTGAAACATCCAGCCATCTTTTCCACTCCGTGGCGTGTTGTCCCAATTGGTGTAGACAAGCGGGTATTCATCAAAGCGTAAAACCGTGTTCGGATAGCACTCCACGTATTGCCCGTATGAAACGAACTCCGGCAAATTTTTCTTCAACAAAATCCGTTGCAACCTCTCTTCTAGGGATAAGCGACCGGACAATTTTTGAAGAAAACCGCGGTGCCTGTACCGGTCGCGGAGAATCCAATATTGAACCATAGCATCATACCCGTGCTGTTGGGGGTTCCAGTCGGGCAGCATGTGCATGCCGACAAAATGTAAACCGTTCAGCCCCTCTTTTACTGCAAGTTCCTGCCAGCACTCCACGAACCGATTTGGATCCGGAATGTCCATAGGCCGGAAAATGAACACCAGCTTTTTCCCGTTCACTTCGATGTATCGCGGATCCTGGAAAGCTTCCAGCAACGAATAGAAATGCCGCTTGTCATCTTCTCTTCCCGGGTAGGTTTGTTCAATCAGCACTTTTTTATTGGACAACCCGTGCCAGGTACCGCTCCAGGTTTGATTGGCCCAGCCGATACAAAAAGGGAAATCCGGCTGGCCCGATTGCACAACTTCCGTGAACGGCCGTTCAATCATTCGCTTGCCGCCAAACCAATAATGCCAGTAACAAAATCCATAGATGCCGTATTGCTTTGCCAAATCAGCCTGCGCCTGCCTTGCCTCGGGTACCCGCAGATCATAAAATCCCAGGTCAGCCGGGAGCCTTGGTTGCCAATGGCCTTTAAACAGGGGCTTTGCTCTTGTGACGTTTGTCCATTCCGTAAAGCCTTTTCCCCACCAGGCGTCATTTTCCGGAACGGGATGATACTGGGGAAGGTATAAAGCGATTGATTTGATAATGTCTGTCATGCTGTTTTCCAAATTCTTTCAGGTTACCGTTTCGCGGCTTTCAGCTTCTATAACTCTATTTTTAAGATGTCCTGAACGTCGCAGCCCGGAATATCTTTTTTAGTTTACTGAAAGGGTTTGCCTGTTGTACGATTTCTTCTTTCAGCAAGTTTATTTCCTGCTCTATGCGCATCCTGTCGAATTCTTTCTTCTCCGGGAAAAGTTCCGAGATCTTTTTTTCGAAATGCAATTGCCGTAACCGGGCCTTCGCCGGCCCTTCCTTTTCGAGTTCTTTCTTTAACGGATTCAGGCGGTCTCCCAGGCCCACCTGCTGCGTTGGATGGACACGGTACTGGATAAATGATCCATTGATGAACCGGAGCCCGTTCAAACCGGCAGCGATCAGTGCCAGCCAGGCATCATGCCAATGCGCCGTTTGAGTGCAAAAGGGAATTGCTTTTTCCCTCAGTGTAGAACGAATGGCCACTGCGGCACCAGTGACTTTGTTGTTGTTGCGCAGAAGGTGGTCGAAGGCAGTACCGTTGCTCTGCCACGCTTCTCTTGTTTTTTCATCAAAGCCCCACTTGTCCCAAAGAGTGCCGTGCAAACTTTGACCGTTTTCATCCATTAACTCTCCGTTCGAGAAAACAAGGAGAGCATCGGGTTCAGTAGAAAAAAGGGCCAGGTAAGCGGCGATTTTTCTTTCTGTCCAAATATCATCCTGGTCGGACAAGAAAATAATGTCGCCATTCGCCATCGTGACTGCCTGTTGGAAATTTTCCCTTGGCCCAAACCGCACCGGATTTTGGCGAATGATTACGTGAAAAGGTGCTCGTGACTGAAATTCCTGCAGGATAGCCATTGTGTTGTCAGTGGACATGTCGTCGCAGACCACAAGTTCATCCGGAAGGATGGTCTGCAGGAGAAAACTATCGAGCTGCTCTTGCAGATATGCAGCTCCGTTACAAGTACACAGGACAATGGAAACTCTCATTTTTCCAGTGTGGGGTTTGCCAACGTAGTAAACTTCTTCAGTTGGTCACAGACTTTACCGGGACCGGAATATCCGAAGCGGGGAAAGAATAAGATGACCGAGCCGGTAGCTCCACGAACTCCGGACAGCTTCAACTCCCTGGTGTCTTGCTTCAACAATGTCTTTTGCACCGGAAAGACGTATTGGCAGGTCATTGTCGAATACGCTGAAGGCGGGATTTGCAATTGGCTGTTCAGATGCAATCGCAAGATTATAGACAGGCCGAAACCCTTTTCCCGGCTTTATTTCGTTGTAGTTTCCACTAAAACTATCGAAACCACCTGCACCGTTTTCCGGCACCACCAGCGAACCCCGGAACATGCCCTGCAAAAAAAAGGCAGAATGCCCGAAGTGTCGCTGCACCAGGGCTTTCAACTCACCGAAGTACAGTTCTTTGATGTGAAAGGGATTGCGGTAATTCGGCAAATCGGAATAATATTTTTTGTCAGGGGAAGAAAGAATCAAAACTCCGCCGGGCTTCAGCACCCGTTTGATTTCTTTCATCATTTCTTCATGCCGGTCGTGGTGCTCGATGGTTTCAAAGCTGACCACCACATCAACAGAATTGTCTTCTACCGGTATGGCGTCTGCGCTTCCCTGCTGGAAAATCAGATTGCGTTTTCGGTATTTTTCTTTGGACGCCTGCACTGTTGCTGCGTCAATGTCCACGCCATAAACTTTTTCTGCCGATTGTGCCAGCAGGTTTGACCCATAGCCTTCGCCGGAAGCAATATCCAGCACCACTTTGTCCTTTGCGTATTGAAGAGCAATAGCGTACCGGTGAAGGTGCTCGATAGTATTTTCATTCAAGACGAAAGTTTCCAGCCGTTCGCCTGTCCATTCTTTGTTCATGCTCTGAAAGGAATTGTTTTCTATTGTTTTTCACTGGATAAACGAAGCCGTTATTTCACCCGCTTCAGATAACCCATTGTATTGAAAGTAGCGCCTTCTCCAAAGAAGTTGTGCCATTTGAGATCCAGGACAAATTCAGGATGAACGGGAAGAAATTCCTTGATTGCACGTACCGGGCCACCGTTAAAATTTTCGGTCAACCCCAATCGGTCGATGATTCCATCCTCCACAATGAGATAGGAGTCTTTTGTTACAACCGGTGCAAAATGGTTGATAGCAGCGAGGGTGTTGTCGTAATGGTGTGAAGCGTCTTCGATCACCAAAATTCGTTCGCCTTTAATCTGGCTGAGATCGTATTTTTCCCAACCATCAAAGAAAAATTTTATCCTTGGATGTTTCTTCACTTCATCAGGCACCCTATCTGCAATGTCAATGCTGTGTATTTGGCCGTGACCGATAGCATTCAGCAAATCGGCCATGTAATAGGCGCTGCCCCCATGGTTGGCACCAATCTCCACGATCAGATCAGGCTTTACTTCCTGGATGATCATTTGGTAAAGTACATAATCGAAGGGGCATTTGAGACAGGGAACACCTTTGTACGTAATGTTGTAATGACCCTTGTAGACGCCTGTCAAAGAAAAGTTTTCTCCTCTTACACGAAGCTTTTCTTTTTGTCTTATAATTCGTCTAAGTAAACTCACAAACAAAGTTTTAATTTATGAATGAATGGTACGTGCTTCCCATTGGAGCAAAGGCCTGACAATACCTGGGAACCTCCCAGGATAAAAGCCGCGAGCCGAATTGCCATCGATATAGTCGATAACCGTAAATGCCAGCGCTTCGGGTTCGTTGAAGTGAATATGTAAACTTCCGTAGTTTTCAAAAGCTGCAACGGCAATCGTAAACAAGCCTTCCGCCAAAAAATGCGGTGGAATCCACCCGGTGACTTCGTACAAGCCAGGCAGCCTTGTCTCTTCCTTCCCGATTGAGGTATTCAGATCATGACTACTGAAAACGACCAGCCCGGATTCGTTCTTGATCGTAAATCCGTGGGTAAACTTTCGTACCGGCTGCAAGACCCGAAATGTGAACGTAATACCTACCTGTTCAGAAACTTCCATGATTTCTTTTGTCTCACCTTTTGTATTGTGCACCCTTGCTTCCAGCAGTTGCATGAAGTCGTTCCCTGGAACAGCAGCAGCATCCGTCCAATTACGATGCGATGAGGTTCCAAGGTCGGAACGCAGGTAGGCTGATGTTACACTCTCAACTGTTCCTTCGCGACCAATTGTTCCGTTTTTGAGAAGGATCACACGGTCGCAAATCCGGTTGATGATTTCCATATTGTGGCTCACGAACAAGATTGTCCGGCCGTCTTTTTCGCTGACTTCCCTCATGCGTCCGATACACTTGTTCTGAAACTCTGCATCTCCAACAGCCAGCACTTCGTCCAGGATCATGATCTCCGGTTCAAGGTGTGCCGCTACGGAAAAGGCAAGCCGCACATACATGCCACTGCTATACCGCTTAACCGGTGTATCAATGTATCGCTCCACACCGGCAAAATCAACAATCTGATCGAAGCGTCGTTTGATTTCCTCCTTCGTCATGCCGAGAATGGCGCCGTTGAGAAAAATGTTTTCTCGTCCACTCAACTCCGGATGAAATCCTGTTCCAACCTCGAGCAAACTTGCAATGTGCCCTTTGATTTTCACACTACCGTGGGTAGGTGCAGTGGTCCGGCTTAAGATTTTCAGCAAAGTGCTTTTCCCGGCTCCATTGCGGCCGATAATGCCCAGCACTTCACCATCCTTTACCTCGAAGTTGATGTTTTTTAATGCCCAGACATAGTCGGTACTTCCCATACGAGTACGGTCGTTTACCTCACCAATTTTCAAATAAGGATCGTCTTTCCCTCTCACACGGTGCCACCACCGATTCAGGTCATGACCCAAGGTGCCTGTGCTTACCTGTCCAAGACGGTATTGTTTTGAAAGGTTCTCGACCCGAATAACTGTTCTACTCATCTTTCGAATTAAATCATTTATTTAAATTCCTACTTAGCTGATCCGGTGACTACTGTTTTTCCTGTTTTATACAGTGTCCATGAATGTTCTTTCGACCCTACTGAAAAGGACTGCGCCAACCAAGAGAACCAGAAGTACAAACATCACACTATAGCCAAGTGAGGTAATTGAATAACTGTTTGTCCCGAACAATGCGTACCGAAATCCTTCTACAACAGAACTGAGTGGATTCCAAGAAACAAGCGCTAGTATGGATTTGCTCTTTAAAAACGACAAAGGATAAGCAACCGGCGTTGCATACATCAGCAACTGAATGCCAAAACCAACCAGAACGCCAAGATCCCTGTACTTAGTGGTGAGCGATGAGATGATAATGCCAAGCCCGAGCCCTGTTCCAGCCATTAGCAAGATAATGACAGGCAACAAGAGCCAATGGAAACCTATGGCGATTGGAGTGCCATTGACCAAATGTAAATAAAACATAACCGCCAACAATAGACTGAACTGAATGCCCAGCCTGACCATGTTTGACAATAATGCAGACAGAGGAAGTACAAGCCGGGGAAAATATACCTTACCAAAAATGCCAGCATTGCCCACAAATGTGTTCGAGGTATGTGTAAAACAAGCAGTAAAATAATTCCAGATGGTAATACCACTCATGTAAAAAAGTACCGGTTCGATACCGTCGGTGCGAATACCTGCAATTTTATGAAAGACCACCAAAAATGTAAGGGTAGTAAGAACCGGTTGAATAACATGCCACAATGGACCCAGTATGGTTTGCTTGTATTGGGCTGTGAGATCTCGCTTTACGAAGAGGATCAACAAGTCCCTGTAATGCCAAATCTCCCGCAGTTTGATGGCAAACAAGCCTGCCTTTGGTTCAATCACCAGATCCCAGTCTTCTTTTTCGACTGTTGCTGTTGTTTTGATCAGTTTTGGTTCAGACAGTATTTCCACGTTTACCTCCCTTTTGATGTTATTTTCATAATTCCTGCAACTCTTCGAGCTGGCTGCAGGGCTGATCTTTTCTTTCAGCTGCATTAATTTTTTCCGTGGCAAAGCCCATGAGTTGGGCCAACACATTTTTGTAAACGTCAAATCCAAAACGGGCCATCACTTCTCCCTGGCGGGAAGCAGGATTTGTCTTGCTTTGCAAAATTTTTTTCAACGCTGCCAGGATCTCGGTAGGCCAGTCCGGATCTACCAAATATCCCAATTCACCATCGGCCAGGGCATCCACCGAACCATCGATGTTGCCCGCAATCACCGGCAAGCCATAATAGAGGGCTTCGATAAAGACAATCCCGAAGCCTTCCTTGCGACTGGGCATGGCGTAGACATCGGCCAGGTTGAAGTGTTCTGCCAAGTCCTCGTCGGGCACAAAGCCGGCAAACACCACTTCGTTCTGCAGTCCCTGCTGCCGGATCAGCCGGTCGAGGCGGGCTTTTTCCATCGCGTCGTATTTACCCACGATCAGGTAACGGATCAGCGGCTCTTCACGCTTCAGGGTCTTAATAGCCATCATCACTTCATCATAGCCTTTGTATCGTTCATTATACGAAAGCCGGTTGACGGTCAGTACGATCCTAGCCCCTTGCTGCAGACCATACTTCTGGAGCAGCCGCGCTGATTTTTCACCTCTAACCGGTTCGGGCAGAAAGGGATCCAGGCAGTTGTTCACTACCACCAGTTTGTTCTCGTCCAGGCCATAGATTTCACGCATTTTGTCGCGGGTAAAGCGGCTCACCGGCAGCACCAGGTCGCAGGCCCGGAGCATGGCAAGCTTCCAGGCCGGCAGCGCCTGCCAGACCTCGATGCCGTGGGCTATGAGGGCCAGCTTTGTTTTCGGCGATACCATTTTGATGGCATAGCCAACGGAAAGCAGGTTGATGTGGCTGAGCACGACCCAGTCGGCGCCCCTGCCCGCCCGGATGCTCCCGACCGTAAAGCGGACCCGGTTGCCCCCGAAGCCCCGGAAGACCGTGCCCGGGAAATATTTTTCCATGACCTGCGAATCGTTGTCGTACACCGCGTGCAGGCTGAAACGGGAACCCTGGCCACAGAGCTCCCAGAGGGCCTTCCCTGCCAGGCGGGAGACCTTTTCGATTCCGCCGGTGGCGGAAAAGACCTTAAGCGCCAAGAAAAGTACGCGGGGCGGCATAGCGGTGGGTTCGTAACAGGAGAATGCTCATGAGGCCGGACCAATGAAGCCGGCCCCTTTCGAATTGCTGCATCAGGCGAACGGAAGCGGGGCTACCACTCAGGATCTTGGAACGGATCCATTCGTCTTCCTTCATCCAGTCGGCGAAGGGAAAGGAAAAGCCCATTTTGCGGCGGTCCCAGACTTCGCGGGGCAGCTCGCGGCGGAAGGCATCGACGAGGAGGCCTTTGGCTGCGGGCCCGGCGTATTTCACGGCGGAGGGCAGGCGGAGGGTGGTCTTCACCAGGTCTTTGTCGAGCATGGGCACCCGGATCTCCACACCGTGAGTCATGCTCATGACATCGGTATCGCGAAGGAGCTGGTTTTGCATGTAGAGGTTCATCTCCATCCAGCTTGCCCTGTTTTCGGGAGTCATGTGGTTGTTGCCGGGCAGTACGGGCTCGCTTTCGAGCAGGTCCCAGACCTCCTGTTCGTCGAGGTCGAGGTAGCGGGCAATGGTGAGGGGGCTGAAATGCCCCCGTAAAAAAAGGTAGAGTCCTGCCAGGCCGGGAAGGCTCAGGAAGGCCAGGCGCCGGAGCTTTTTTTCTTTGGCATAGCGGAAGGACCGCAGGAGCGGTACCGCTGCCTTTTGCAGGCGGGTCGCGGTGCGCATGCGGTGAAAGGAGGGGTAACCGCCAAAGAGCTCGTCGCCACCGAGGCCGGACAGGACGGCTTTGAGACCGCACTGTGCGGCATAGCGTGCAATGAACCAGGTGTTGATGCCGTCGGAGGAGGGCAGGTCCATGGCGGCAATGATGTCGGGGAGGAAAAAGTGGAATTCCTCTTTTTCCAACTGGTAGCGGTGGTGGCGGCCGGAGAGCCGGTCGACCATTTTTTGCTGGTAGGCCCTTTCGGAAAAGGCTTTTTCGCGGAAATCCATGGAAAGAGTCTCCACCCGTTCGCCGAGGTGCTCACCGGCTGCCAGGGCGATGACGGAGGAATCGACGCCGCCACTTAGGAAGACCCCGATGGGTGCGTCGGATACTAGGTGGCGGTTGACGGCGGTCCGCAGGTGGGCGGCGACCTGGCGGACGGCCTGGCCGCGGTCGAGCTCTTTTTCGAACATGCTCAGGGTGTCGAAGGCTTCCGTTCGCCCCTCGCCCGTGTGCAGGCTGTAGCGGAGGAAGGTGCCTTTTTGCAGGGGCCGCACCCCGTCGAGCGTGGTGACGGGTTCGGGGAGGTGGCCGTAGGCCATGAGGTAGACCGGCCAGTGCGGGTGTTCGGCCGGGGGATTGTCGAGGCAATAAAAGGCCCGGACCTCGGAGGCAAAAACCAGGGTGGCCTTGTGGCGCCAATAATAGAGGGGCTTGATGCCCAGGAGATCGCGGACGAGGTAGAGTTCTCCCGCTTCGCTGTCGAGCAGGGCAAAGGCGAACATGCCGTTGAAGCGGGCAAAGGCGGCCGTGCCCCAGGCGGCAAAGGCGGCGAGAATCACTTCGGTGTCGCTGGTGGAGCGAAAGCTGTGGCCCAGCGCTTTTAGCTCGGCCCGCAGGTCTTTGTAATTGTAGATCTCCCCGTTGTAGGCGATCGTATACCGGCCGTCGCCGTAGTGCATGGGCTGGTGGCCGGTCGGCTGCAGGTCGATAAGGGCCAGGCGGCGGTGGCCGAGCACCAGGTTGTACTGCTCGCAGGCATAGAGGCCTTCGTCGTCGGGGCCACCGTGGCGCAGGGCCTGGCACATGGCAGCCACCGTGGGACGCAGTTCTTCCGCTGGAAGGGAAAGGGATGCTATGCCGGCTATCCTACACATTTTTTTTGAACCACGAAGGTGCGGAGGCGCGAAGGGACACTAAGGTTGTTTTTTTGAACCACAAAGACAAAAGGGTGCGAAGGGACACGAATCCATTTAGAGGATCATGCGTTTGATTCCATTCTTTATCACCGGAACATGCAAGTTGATGAGGAAGCCCAGACGTTTTTTGCTCAATTTTAAATAACTCAAGCGTTGCGCTTCCCAAACAGGATGATGATTTTCCTGTGCTTTTAGTTCGATGATGATTTTATTGTCTACTAAAATATCTAAATGCAGTCCTTCATCGATTGTCAAATCGCCGTAAACAATCGCAACTTCCTGCTGACGGACAAAATCGATATCCCGTTGTTCGAGTTCGTAACAGAAACACTTTTCGTAAACACTTTCCAACAGACCAGGGCCGAGTTCTTTGTGGATACTGAATGCGATATCGACGATCTCCTTTGCGAAGTTTTCTGTATAAACAGGCAGCTCAGACATCGAATTTCAGGGGTTTTTGAACCACAAAGGCACAACGGCACGAAGGGTCACGAAGTTTTTTAAACCATGAAGGCAGAACGGAACCAAGGTTTTTCTTATTCCAGCACTATCTTTTATGCCGTGCAGTTAACTTTTTCCTGCCAGGCCAGCTCCTGCTTTCAGGTTGCGACCTTTCCGCTGTCAGATTGCTGTTTGTGTTGCTTTTTGCCTCGATGCCTCGATGCCTCGTTGCCTTTTCCTTACTCAAATCGGTTCGAGGTTCTTTTTTTCGAAGATGGCGGAGAGGCGGAGGCCCATGGAGTCGATCCGGACCCAGGCGCGGTTGCCGGCCACTTCCACGATGGTGCCTTCGTAGTTCATCAGGACACCGCCCTTGATCTTTACTTTAGCATCGACACCGAGACGGTACTCGTCGACCTGCACGTCGGAAAAATGGTTGAGGAAGCGCTTGATGGTGTCGATCTCCTCGTCGCGGATGATGCCGGGTTTGCCGTTCCAGTAGACAAAGTTCAGGATGCCCTGGACGGCCTTCACCTCCCATTTGACGGCTTCTTCGAGGCGTACAAACACATAGCCTTTGAAGAGGGGCTCGTGGACGGTTTTTTTGCGGTCGCTCCACTGGCGCTGCACCCGGTTGAGGGGGCAATAGGCTTCGATGCCGGCCTCTTCGAGTTTGCGGGCAATCTTTTTCTCCCAGCGCGGGAGGGTATAGACGGCGTACCAATTTTTTACCGGATCAGTCATGGCAAAGCTTCGCTGTCCCTCAGTCACATCGTTTTTGTAACGGAAGGTTATTTTTTTTGAACCACAGAGGCCCAGAGGGGCACAAGGGTTTTTTTAGTCATTCCCATTGGGCGGTGTGGCTGCTTCTACCTCACCCCGACCCTCTCCACGTGGAGAGGGAGATTGATTGTTCTCCTATCTATTGAACCCATGTTTGGGATCTAACCCACCCCTGCGTTCTTTTGATCCAGCCTTATCCTCTTTGCTCCCTCCCCGGAGGGGATGGTCGTTTCGTTTGACTCCACCTCCGGGTTGTTTTCATTTAATCATTCACTCCTTGTTTCCCCCAAAGGGGATGGCCGCTTTCGAGCGATCACTTTCTTCTTCCTTCGGGTCCTTCCTGTTTATCCCTTTTATGCAGCTCCTTTGCGTTGTCTGTATCTATCCTGTTTATCCTGTTTTTCCGGACCCACCCCTGGGTTCTTTTGATCCAGTCCTTTCCTCTTTGCTCCCCTCCGGGGAGGGGATGGTCGTTTTTAAGCCGGAGGGAATGGTTGTTTTATAGCCAGAAGCGATGGCTGTTTTTGCCCGGCCATCCCTTCTACCAAAGCTTCAAGGACCGGATGGTTTTGAACAGGCGCTTCCCAATTTTGCGTACAGAACCGTTCTTTTTCCTGTCTTCAAGATAGTAGCCGCTGGTACCATACCCGTAGCCATAGCTGTAGCCATAGCCGTAGCCATAGCCGTAACCATAGTTGTAACCTCCATCGCCGTAGCCGCTGCCGTAGTAGGCAAAGCCGCGCCGTTTCAGCCCGTTGAAAACGATGCTGAGGTTGTTGAATTTTTCCTGCCTACTCAGGTCATTTATCAGCTTCAAATATACTTTTGGTGTTACGTCGTGCCGGATCAGGTAGATTGTCACGTCGGCAAAGGCCTTCAGCAAAAAGGCGTCTGTAACGGGACCGATCGGCGCGGTATCGATGATGACGTAATCGAAGGATTCTTTGAGGCTTTTCATCAGTTGCGCAAAGCGCTCCCGCAGTAAAAGCTCCGAGGGGTTGGGCGGGATGTGCCCGGCCGGCACCAGGAAGAGGTTGGGGTATTCGGTGGGTCGAATGATATCGTCCAGTTCAGCCTTGTTGATGATGTAGTTGGAAATCCCGGGCGACCGCTCAATTTCCATGAGCTTGCTCAGCTTGGGCTTGCGCAGGTCGAGTTCCATCAGGGCCACCCGTTTGCCCGTGAGAGAAAAGGAGATGGCCAGGTTGACGGCCGTAAAGCTTTTGCCTTCCCCGGAAATACTGGAGGTGAGCAGGACAGAATTGCTGCCTTCGGCGATGCCCATAAAGGCGAGGTTGGTGCGGAGGGAGCGGAATTGCTCGGCAATGGCCGTGCGTTTGCCTTCTTTGATGACGACTTTGTCGACATTGTGTAATTGGAGGAGCTCGGCAATGACGGGCGCCCCTACCCTTGCCTCGATCTCCTGGCGAAAGAGCACCTTGCGGTTGAGTTGCTCGCGGAAGGCGATGAAGCCGGCGGCCAGGAGCACCCCAACGAGGAGTCCGGTGATGTAATAATTTTTTGGTATGGGGCTGATGGGGCCGCCGACGGAGGCTTTTTCGATGACCCGGAGATCGGCGATCGTTGAAGCCGAGTTAAGGGCGGTTTCTTCCCGCTTTTTCAGGAGGAAGGTGTAGATGTCGTTTTTGATGGCCTGCTGGCGGCTGATGTTGACCAGGCCGATTTCTTTTTGCGGCACAGTCTTCAGCAGGCTGTTGCTGGAGCCAATCCGGCTGGTGATGGTTGACCGGGCTGTAAAAAGGTTAGCACGGATGCTGGCGATATTTTCCCGGATGGTTTGCTTGAGGCGGCTGACCGCTTCTTCGGCATTGAGCACCAGGTCGCTTTTTTCGCCGCCAAGGCTGCGGGCCTTATCGAGGGCCAGTTCGGCATCGTAGAGGCGCTGTAACAGCCCTGCAAGTGTGCCATCGTTGACCAATAAAAGGGAGGGCATGGGCCCTTTTTTGGAACCGTCGAGATTGATGTAACTGGTGACAGAAGAAAGCACGTCCAACTGGAGGTCGATGTCGCCTTTCTGCCTGTCCAGTTCCCGCACATTGCCCATATAGGTCTCGGCCTGGGAGCCCAGGTCGTAGACATTGTTGGCTGTTTTATAGGCGCTGACCCCTCTCTCCACACTGTCTAACTGGCTAATGACCAGGTTCAAACGATCTTCAATAAAGGCCAGGGTTTTGGCTGCCATCTGGTTTTTGTCGGTAATGGCGTATTCGTTATAGACGGTAAAGAGCGTATTCAGGATGTCGCGGGCCTTGTCGGGCACCTGGGTCTGCATCTTGATGTCGATGACGGTGGACTGGGTGGAGATGGGCGCCGCACTGATGCCGCCTGCCAAGCCACCGGCCGCCCCTTCGACCGAATTGAAAAAGACGTAGAAATGCTTGCCGTTGATGGCAAACTTGTTGTAACCCGGTGTAGGCACTACCTGGTAGAGGGTGCTGCCGATCCTGATGGTGCCACCAAAGGGGTAGTCTTTTCCGCCCAGGATGATGGCGTTTTTGGCCCAATCGACGGTAAAATCTTTTCTTCCACCCCAGGAAACGGAGTCCTTGTTGAGCGCCACAAAGTGCACTGGCGTGTTGGCACCGTAGAGTTCTTCGGTGCGGACCCGGCCTTCGGTATAGACGGAGGCGTAAAGGTCGAGGCGCCGGACCACTTCCTGCATGACACTGGAGGAACGAAGGACGACGATCTCATTTTCGACAATCTTTTTTTCGCCGAAGATGTTGAGGGCATCGAGCACTTTGGAGTCGGAGCCGTTGCGGTTGGGGTCTTTGAGCAGGACACGGCCCGTAGCCATGTAGATCCGGGGCTGGGCCCGCAGGTACATGTAGGCAACGGTCATGGAGAGGCTGACCGTGATGAGAAAGAGGGGCCAGAACGGAAGATAACGGTGGATCAACTGGATCACCATGTTGGTTTCCGTGCGCTCCTTGAAGAGTTGAGGGTCCGTTGGTATCTTATGCTGGTATTCGTTCATTGGTCGCTTACCGGATGCGGCTCAGGATGAGGGAAAGAATGGAAATCCCGGAAATTGCATAGGCGATGGCCTGCTGCAGTTTTGGTGTCTCTTTTTTCTTCGGATCCGGTTCCACATACACTACGTCGCCGTTTTGCAAAAAGAAGTAGGGTGATGTAAAAACCGAATGGTCGGAGAGATCCAGGTGCCTGAATTCTTTTCCCGAATCGGTTTGCCTTATGATCAGGATGTTTTCTTTTTTTGCGTCTTTGGTGAGGTCACCGCTTTTGCCCAGGACATCGAGCAGGGAGACCTGGTCGGCGGGCAGGTCGACCGTGCCGGGGCTGCCCACTTCTCCCAGGACCGTCACGTGGCCGGCCGCCAGGCGGACCGTGACCACGGGGTCTTTGAGATAAGGGGCGAGATCTGATTCCAATTTTCCCTTCAGCTCTTTTTTCGTAAGGCCAGCCGCTTTTACATCGCCCAGTTTGTAGAGCTGGATGTTGCCGTTCTTATCGACAAGATAGCCACCGGTTACCGCTCCCGTTCCGCCTGACGCCCCGGCGCTTTGGGCCGAATTGAAGAGCGTTGCGAGCTCGGGTGAGGCGCTGGTGATGCCGATGGACAGCAGGTCGTCCGGCTTAATCTTCAGGTCAAACTCCTTTGCTACCGTATTTTGTAAGGTCGTGTCGCGTTTGATGGTTTGGAAATAGCCCGCGTTGGTTGGTGTTTTGCAGGATGCAAAGCACCACGGCAACAGCAGCCAAGCCCAAAAAGCAGGTCGTCTTAGTCGGGTTTTACACATAGGCATGATCGTCGGGTCAGAACGTTTCGTTGGTCCAAAACGTATTTTAAAAATAGTTTTCTTTGGGTCAGGAACCAGAAAAATTTCGCTGAACACGGGAATTCACGGCAAATATCGCCGGTTTTGTACGACAATCACCTAGCGGGGGTATTTATTTTTTGGTAGGCGTTTTTACTTATTTAAGATTTGAGGTTTGAGGTTGATGGGGGCAGAAAGCGGTGGGGATGTTGGAGGCTATTTCGCCCTTACAGGGCTGGAGGCCAGGTTTGTTTTTTGTCCACCGGCTGCACCGGTGGCTGGCTCTTGCGCCCCTTCGGGGCTGGCAGCTTTGAAAGACTGTTGTGGAGGGAGGCCAACCACACAGGAACCGGAACTGAAAGAGCAAAGCGTTCGGCTCCGGCCCCTTTGAAACAGGCAAGGTTTCGTGCGGTAGCCCGACTCCTTTCTTCACCGCTTCCCTTGCTGTGCTACGCAGGCAGCCTTCCCCGCTTGTTTCGGCAAAATGGGTACTGTCGAAAAAACGATTGCCACCCTGGCTGTGGAGGGTGGCAATCGTGCGTGGTGTTGCGGTGGCTTACCGCAGGACGTTTACGCTGACTTTTTCTTTCCGTCCATCAGGGCGTGCCAGTTCCATGGTATAGAAACCGGAGGCCAGCTGGGTGCCGAGCGGCAGCCAGATGATGGCTGAACCGCCCTGGTGCTTCATGTTTTGCTGCATGACCAGTTGACCGGCCGGCGAGTAAAGCCGGAAGGTGTAGGTTCCCTGCGGCCTGTAGCGGAATTCGACCTGCAGGGCCTCCCCGGCCCTGACCGGGTTGGGATAAACCAGGAGTTCTTCTTCCTGCATGGACACTCTCGCCACATTGGTATAGACCTCCTGGCCATTGGCCAGAACGACCCGAACACGGTAGTAGCTCAGCGGGTAGAATGGAGACGGATCGATTTGCCGGTACTCCTGCGGCCCCCCCTGCCCTTTTGCCTCTTTGGTGGCAATGGCCGTAAACTGCGTACCGTCTTTCGAACGCTGGAGTTCGTAGGTTTTCACCTCTTTTTCGTCGGCCACCTGCCAGTTGAGCTGCACCCCTTCACGGCCCTTCTGTTTGGCATCGAGGGTAACCGTTAGGGCCGGCAGGGCTGGCGGCGCTGATACCGCCCGGGTGAATACGATAAAGAAGCGCAGGGTATTTTTCGACGCCGCATCGGCATTGATGCGGTAGGTGTAACTGATGCGGCCGCCCTGGAGGCTGAACGGTGTTTCCTTTTGCAGGTAGCGATCGACGAGGACACCGGAGAGGCCGGTTGCCAGCGGGGCTGTGAAATTGTCGGCACTGACCTGCAACTGGTATTCTTTGGCCGTTGTGTTCCAGATGCGTAACTGGACGGTGTCGCCTGCCCGCGGCTTGCCGGAGGTGGTTACGATCATATCTCTTCCGGCTGACCGGATCGAAAGGTTCTCGCTGATGTTCACGGCCTTGGCGATGTTGAAGCCTTTATTGCCGTCGGCGGAGAATTCAGCTTGGGCTCCATCAAGGAGGAGCATTTTGCCACCGTCGTTGGTATAAACACGAAGGCGGATTTTTGCGGGATCACCAGCCGGGAGACGGAAGACGGCGACTTTGGAAGCCAGCGAATCCTTGTGGGTTTGTTTGATGGAAATGGGGGCCGGAAGTGGTACGGCGTCTTTCGGCACAACGAAGAAGCCTTCGCCCGTGCTGATGATCGGGTCGGCCGGGGAAACCGTCGTGCCGCCATCGGGTACCGACTCATAGACAGCGCTATTGGGTGCTGTTGGCTTCACCAGAATATAGCCGCCCGAGGTTCCCAGCGCTGCCTGCCAAACCCAGAAGAAGGGTTCGATGGTGGCGGCGTTGTCGTCGTAGATCCGTTTGAAGTTCAACGGCGACGCATAGGGATTGCCTACCAGGGTATGGCTCTGGTTGGCCTGGACTGTTATCGTATGGGCCAGTGCTTCTTTCAGCGGGCCCTTTGGATGGAGGGTGGTTTGCCCCACCCCGGCCGTAACGGACCTGTCGCCGCGGACAAAGAGCAGGTAGGCTTCGTAGCTGTTGAATCCTGCCGATATGGTTGAAGCGAAAGGAACCCAAAGCGCCAGGTGCCAGTCGGGGTTGCCCTGGTACCGGCGAATGGAGGACACCGCATTGGCAATGGAAGCCCAAAAGTCGAAGCCGTTGGCGTTGGCTGTGGCTGCCGAACCCTGGGCATTGCCAGTAATGAGGGTGCTGTAGCCGGTGGACGGTATGGTTCCCGTTCCATTCCAGGTGGTTCCTTCCTGCCAGGCCTGGTTTATGTTGACGCCGGATACCGGTGCCGTTACGAGGCGCCAGCGGCGACCCAATGCGCCATCAATGAAGCGCTCCACGATCACCTTGTTGTTGACCAGGTTATTTTGTTCCACCCCTGTTCCGTTGGTTCTGTCCATGACCATGGCACTTACGGTTGAACTGACGGATTTCAGGGTTAGCTGATCACCGGTGTTCAGGGTTTTGTTGCTTCCGCCAAAGGAAAGCTTGCCGTATACATCGACCGGGATCGAGAAGGTTACCTGGTTGCTGATCTTCAGGTGCTGGGTTCTTGTGACCGGCGTTGGATTGGTGGTACTGAACAGTTTTTGTGCGTAGGTGATGTTGTTGGGATAAAGGTTGCCGACGCTGTCGTTGGACATGAATTCGAGCGATCCCGTGCTGTTGATTCCATTGCGATATGCATCGATGACACCGTTGTTGGTTACATCGCCGGCCATTTGAAGTATGCCATCCAGCGTAACGGTTGGCCCACCGGCATCGATGGTCAGCTTACGGGTTTGACCCACCAGGCCTGCGGCGATATAGGGATAGGGTTTGTTGGACACGATCGGCACAATGGCATCCCTGTACAGGTTGGGCATTTTGCAGGTCCAGTTCAGGTCCTGGTGCCATTCGTTGGTACCCAAGCCGGAGTTCCAGATGGTGACGTTGCTTTCGTAGGTGCTCACCGGCATCGTACCCGAGGTTACTGAAGCGCAAGGTGTTTGCGCGGATACCACCACATAGTAGTTGCCAGCGTCGGAGGCGGTCACAAAGGGAATCGTATAGGACGATGACGTGGCCCCGCTGATCGGCTGCCCGTCTTTGTACCATTGGTAGCCGGTGACGTCGGATGGGTTGGTTGCAAAAACGGAGAGCTTCAAGGTGCTGCCGTTGCAGACCGGTGGAATGGGTGCAAGCGGGGCCAGGACAGGCGGCCGGACAACGGTCACCGGTATGGGATTGCTGGGTTGTGAACCACAAGCGCCTGTTACCACCACATAATAGTAGGTGGTGCCCACGGTGGCCGGCGGCGTGTAGGAAGTTGCGGTTGCGCCGCTGATGGCTGTACCACCTGTGTTGCTGTTGTTGCTTCCGTTGTTGTACCACTGGTAAGTGAGGCCTTTTCCGGTGGCCGTGACGCTGATGGCTGTCATCGCGTTGGAGCAATAGGTGCCACCACCCGATGTAGAACCCACTGCCGTTGGGGCATTCACGTCGATCGTGATGCTTGGTACACTAACCGTATTGCTGCAGGTTGATGCCGAAGCATCCTGTACACTCACCAATGTATAGGTGTAGGTACCTATTGTGGTGGTGGGCTGTGTGACAGCGGCAGTGCTGCTTGAAGACGGAGATGTCACCGTTTTTGTCACCGTGGTTGTTCCGTCGTTGACCGTATAGGTAAAGGTATACGGCGCGGTGCCGTTGGTCCCTCTAAAGGTGACCGATGGCGCCGGGTCGCCCTGGCAAACGGCCGTGTTGCCACTGATGGAGGCCATGGGCAGCGGGTTCACGACTACTGTTGTTGAAATACTGCAACCATTGTTGTTGGTATACGTAATGACGGCACTGCCAGCGGCAAGCCCTGTGACGACCCCTGTGGTGCTGACGGTTGCCACTGACGGTGCGGACGAGGTCCAGGGATTGGTCGCAGCCGGGGTTCCTGAGCCCGTCAATGCCGTTGTTGAACCGATACACAGATTTAACGCACCGGAAATCGTGGGCAGGGCATTGATGGTAATGACGGCCGATTGCCCGGTAATATTCCTGGAGCAGGTCGTTGATGAAGCATCTTTCACACTCACCAGCGCATAGGTATAGGTTCCGACGGTGCTTGTGGGTTGCGTGACGGTTGCGGTGTTGCCCGTGGAGGTGAGCGGAGCCTGTGCCACGCCGTTGATCGTATAGGTAAAGGTGTAGGGTGCAGTGCCGCCGGCGCCTGTAAAGGTCACCGCCGGAGCGGTACCGCCCTGGCATGCGGCTGCATTGCCACTGATGGTGGCGGTGGGCAGCGGGTTCACGGTAAAGGTAAATGTCGTTGTGTTCCCATTGCAGGTTTTTCCGTTCGCGGTAATCACCGGCGTAACCGTAATGGTTGCGGTTACAGGTGCCGTACCCGTATTTACTGCCGTAAACGAGCCAATGTTGCCTGTGCCGCTGGCTGCCAATCCTATGGACGTATTGTTATTGGTCCATGTAAAGGACGTGGTGTTTGTCCCGGTAAAATTGATCGCTGCTGTTGGCGCGTTGTGGCAGACCGTCTGGCTCGACACCGCATTAACAGTTGGCTGGGGATTGACCGTGACCGTTACCTGCTGTGTGCCACCGGTGCAGCCATTTACCGTAGTGGTTACGGTATAGGTTGTTGTCGTCGTGGGGCTTGCCGTCACTGTTTGCCCCAGTCCACTGCTTGGGGTCAATGTTGCCGTTGGCGTCCATGCGTAAGAGATCGTGGGGGCCGGCGCCGTAAATCCAAGTCCGTCTATAGCCCAGTTACTCTTGGTTGGACCATCTACACCCTGAAAATTGAAGCGGATGCGCAGATTCGTCAGTCCCAAATAACTCGATAGGTCAAGGCTGGTTGAAACCCAGCTGTTTGTTGGGTTGCCCAGGTTTGGATTTTGCGCCCCGTTGTACTGCACTAAGGTATTGCTATAGGTGGCACCGCCATCCGTGGAGATTTCGATTTTCCCTACCGTACCTGCATTGAAGTTATAGGCCTGGTAGAACTGTAAGATTGCAGAAGACATTGCCAGGGTGCTGAAAACCGGCGTTTCCAGATAGGTGGAAACAACGCCGGATGCCACGGCAAACTTGCCATCCGTTTGGAGGTTGTTATAGGTTACGCCGTTCAGGTCTTTCGGGCCATTTGATTCGCTCCATGGATTGGTCACCGAGTTATTCGCCTGTGCCGGGAAGTTGATTTGCGTTCCATTCTCCGTTACCTGCCACCCGGCCGGATTGGCCTGGTTAAATGAACCATCTATCCCGGTTCCGAGCAAGGGCAATCCACTTGTTGCCGACAGGGTTGCGGTTTGTCCCTGGCAGATCACTGCCGGCGAAGACGTTGCCGTTGGTATGGTTGGCGGAATCACGCTGATCACCGCATTGGTGGAATAGGTTCCTCCGCAGATACCGTTCTGCACAAAGGCCCGGTAGATTGTTGTTTGTGTTGTTGTATAGGGTTGCGAGGTTGTTGTATTTGAAATCTGCGTCCATGCTGTGCCGCCGTTCGTCGAGGATTCCCATCGTACGACGGTACCGGTAAAACCACTCAGGGTTAAGGTTCCACCCGGTGCATTCGCACAAACCGTTGTAATTGCCGGTGTGATGGATCCGCCGACAGAAGCCGGCGTGACATTGATGGTACCGGTAGCATTTACGGAACTACAACCGCCGGTAAGCGGAATGGTGTAGTTAAACGTGCCCGATGCGGTGGGTGTGCCCGAGATGGTGATGGTGTTGGAGGCCCATGACGCCGTGACGCCAGCCGGCAATCCAGTGGCTGCACCAATGCCCGTAGCCCCCGTGGTGGTATGGGTGATGGGAGTCAATGCGGTGTTGATACAGAGTGTCGGCGTGGACGATGCCGCCGTCACCGTGTTATTGGGCGTAACGTTGATGGTGCCGGTTTTGGTGATCACACCGCAACCGCCCGTGAGGGTGATGGTATAGGTGAAATTGCCCGACACGGTAGGCGTACCGGAAATGGTAAAGACGTTGGCTGCCCAGTTGCCCGTTACACCTGCCGGAAGACCGGTGACTGTTGCACCCGGTGCGCCATTCGTGGCGTAGGTAATGTTAGTGATCGGCGTATTGATACACTTTGTCTGCGCATCGGTGCCCGGAGCAGATGAAAGGCTGATAGTGTTGTTTGGCGTGACAACGATTTTGCCGGTCAGTGAAGGATTGACGCAGGGCGAGCCGGTTACTGTGACCGTATAGTTAAAGGGACCTGAAACCGTGGGCGTGCCGGAGATGGTGAACACGCCTGCATTGTAGGTGCCCGTCACGCCAGATGGCAAACCCGTTACAGAAGCACCGGTGGCGGAGCCGCCAATGCTGTAGGTGATGTCTGTTATTGGCGTGTTGATGCAAAGTGTCTGGTTGGTTGTTGCAGCCGCAGAGGTCAACGTGATCGATCCGTCGGCCGTCACGGTGATGGTACCGCTCAAAGAAGGGTTGACGCAGGGTGAGCCGGTGGCGGTGACTGTATAGCTGAAGGTGCCAGAGACTGTCGGCGTTCCCGAAATGGTGAAGACACCGGCGTTGAAGCTGCCGGTGACACCGGTGGGCAGAGTACCTCCCAGGGTTGCACCCGTAGCTGTTCCACCAATGCTGTAGGTAATGTTGGTGATGGCCGTGTTGATGCAGACGGTTTGGGAGGTTGTGGCCGCTGCCGAGGTCCGGGTCAGCGTGCCATCGGCGGTTACCGTTATCGTTCCGGTGGCACTGACCGTACCGCAACCGCCGGTGAGCGGAATGGTGTAGTTAAACGTGCCCGAGGCTGTCGGTGTGCCTGAAATGGTGATGGTGTTGGAGGCAAAGGAAGCCGTGACGCCTGCGGGTAATCCAGTGGCTGCACCAATGCCCGTCGCCCCCGTGGTGGTATGGGTGATGGGTGTCAATGGCGTGTTGATGCAAAGCGTTGGCGTGGCCGATGCCGCCGTCACCGTGTTGGCCGGTGTGACGTTGATCGTACCGGTTTTGGTGATAGTGCCGCAACCGCCCGTGAGGGTGATGGTATAGGTGAAGTTGCCCGATACGGTGGGTGTGCCGGCGATGGTGATGCTATTGGCAGCCCAGGTACCATTGACACCTGCCGGCAGCCCGGCGAAGGTGGCCCCTGTGGCGCCTGTGGTCGTATACGTAATGCCGGTAATGGCCGTGTTGATGCATTTTGTCTGGGCATCGGTGCCGGCAGCAGAGCTCAAAGTAATTGTATTGTCAGGCGTGACGATAATGGTTCCTGCCAGTTGCGGGTTGACGCAAGGTGAACCAGTGGCTTTTACCGTGTAGGGGAACGTACCTGACTGCGTTGGTGTACCGGAAATGGTGAACACACCCGCACTATAATTGCCCGTGACGCCATTGGGCAAACCCGTTGCCGTGGCACCCGTGGCTGTTCCGCCAATGTTGTAGGTGATGTTGGTGAGCGCGGTATTTATACAAACTGTCTGGCTGGTTGTAGAAGCTGCGGACGTCAGGGTGATTGACCCGTCGGCTGTGACGGTGATGGTGCCCGTTAGTTGCGGGTTGACGCAGAGCGAGCCGGTGGTGGTCACTGTGTAGGGGAATGAACCTGAGACAGTGGGCGTTCCCGAAATGGTGAAGACACCTCCACTGTAGTTACCTGTTACACCCGTGGGAAGGCCGGCGGCTGTTGCGCCGGTGGCCGTGCCGCCGATGCTGTAGGTGATGTTGGTGATCGGCGTGTTGATACATTTTGTCTGGTCGGTCGTTGAAGCGGCAGACGTCAAAGCAATGGTACCGTTGCCTGTAACCGTAATGGTGCCGCCCAGGGACGGGTTGGCACAATCGGAGCCGGTTGTTGTTACCGTATAATTGAAGATGCCGGAAACCGTTGGCGTGCCTGTAATGGTGAAGACACCGGCGTTGAACGTGCTAGTAAGTCCTGCCGGAAGCCCTGTTACGGTTGCCCCGGTGGCCGTACCACCAATTGTATACCCGATGTCGGCAATCGCTATGTTGACGCAAACCGTTTGGCTTGCCGTACCGGTTGTAAGGGTGATGGTACCGTCCTGCGTGGTGGTGATTGTTTTTGTGGATGACCGTGTCATTGTGTTACAACCCGGCGCAAAGCCCGTTGCGACGGCTGTAATGGTTGTGGTACCGTAGAAGGAAGCCGGATAGGTGACCGATCCGGTATTCTTGTCGATCGTCACGCCTGCCGCAATGCTGGCGTTGTCGAGGAAGTACTCAATCTTGGTGCTGTACTTAGCGGTTGCCTGGTAGTTGACGGTGGCTCCAAACTGGCAGCGCAGGTCGGGAAGGCCGGCATTAAAAATCGGGTCTTCCAATTCTGCATTGACGCTGATGGTGGCGGAGCCGGTGATGGCAGCGGAGCAGGCCGGTGTGCCGTCCTGGTAGGCCACGCTGATCAGGGTATAGGTGTAGTCTCCCGGTGTGGTGGTTGGCTGGTTTACCGATGCCGAGCCGCCGGCCGGAACGTCGATAGTCAGGTTGCCGCCGTTGTTGATCTTGTAGGTTACCGTGACAGGGAGGGCCCGTGGGTTATTGAAGGTGACGCTGGGCTCTGTTGTGCCTTCGCAGACAGCCGTTGTGCCGCTGATGGTGGCTGTTGGTGTTGGCCGGACGGTGATAGTAACGGGTTGCGAAGGTGTACTACCACACACACCGCTTTGGACCACGGCCCGGAAATAGGTGGTGGTGGCCAGGTTGCCAATGGTGGCACTGGACAGTGTTACGGAGGTACTGGCAATGGTGGTGACGCCGGAAGAAAAATCAGAGAAGGTTGATTTTTCCCACCGGATCACGTTGCCGGTGTTGCCGCTCAACGTGAGGCTAGCCGGCGCCGTGTTATTACAGATTGTCTGGTCCTGTGAGACTGTTCCGCCTACCGAGGTAGCGCTCACGGCCAACGTTACATTGACCGCAAAATTTTTCTGGCAATTCGGCGTGGCGCTGGTTACCGTGATGCCGGTGATCTGCAGGGTTTGCCCGTTGTTGGCAAAGGTCAGCGCCGGAGTGGTGAAG
>NZ_RBCI01000012.1 GCF_003628535.1 Flavisolibacter nicotianae | reverse complement strand
CCATCACCGTTCACATCCCCCGCAGCCACGTGCGGGCCCTCCCGCGACAACAACTCCGGTAAATTCCGCTCATAATAAAAATCTACATAATCATCCTCCACATGACGATCAAATGAGGAGACTGTTTTTGCAAACAACGGCGCTGTTGCCGTTTGTTCAGCATAGGCCAACGGGCCTTTGCTCGACGGTTGCTGGATGACATGGGTTTTATCCAACTCGGGATGATCAATTTTAGTATACGTCCTGTCGGGCCAGACCACGATCATCGAATCGACAGCCGTGATCTTTCCCAATCCAATTACCTGCCGGTAATCGACTGAAGACTGAAAACCCCGGGAAGGGAACAGCTCGCGGTAAAAAACCTGGTCGCCCTTGTACACTTTGATCTTGCTGCCGATGGCAAACTGGTTTTGCCCGCTGCCTTTTAATTGAACGGAAATGTGGTGGTTTTGCAACTGCTGTTTTGCCTTGTTGCGATACACAAAGGCCTCCTGGTTTTCGTTGTTCACCACCAGGTCCAGGTCTCCATCGCCGTCAAGGTCGGCATAAGCAGCACCGTTGGAAAACGAAGGCGTTCCCAATCCCCAGTCGGTTGCCACATCGGCAAACTGCAGTCCGCCCTTGTTGTGGAAAGCACAGTTGGAAACTGCATTGACGGGAATGTGTGCCAATACCGAATCCACGCTTTGCTTGTGCCCCGACAAGACCATTTTCTGAATGACATCGTTGGCAAAGAAATCCATGAAGTCCAAATTGGTCACGTCGCGGTTAACACCGTTGCAAACAAAAATATCGTTCAGCCCGTCGTTGTCGGCATCGAAGAACAGGGCACCCCAACTCCAGTCGGTCGCCGACACACCGCTGAAATTAGCCGCCTCCAAAAACTCACCATTCTTGTTGTTCACCATCAAACAGTTCTTCATGTATTGGTTGTACAAGCCTGTTTGCAGGCGCTGTCGCTGCAGGTCAATGTTGTCGAAAGCACCCAAGGTTTTCAGGCGGTAATCATCACCGGGCAACATATCGGTGGTGAAGATATCCGGGTAGCCATCGTTGTTAATGTCGCTCAAATCGGCACCCATGGACGAAAAACTGTTTTGTCCTACACAGGCTTCCATTTCGTCCTTGAACCGGCCATTTTTCTGGTTGATATAGAGATAGTCTCTTTCGTAGGAGTCATTTGAAACATACACATCCGGGTAGCCGTCGTTGTTCACATCACCTACTGTAACGCCGAGTCCAAAACTCATTAATGTGCCATGTATCCCGGCTTCCCTGGTTACTTCCGTATACCGACCGCCGTCATTGCGGTACAAATGATCGCCGCCGCCTTTCAGAAAATCCGCAACAGGCCATTCCGCATCGGGAAGGTCACGACGATTGGTGTATCCAAGTGTGTTTATGGGAACAGGACTGTTGTTGATAAGAAAGCAATCCAGGTCTCCATCCAGATCATAATCGAAGAAGGATGCCTGCGTACAGTAGCCGGAAACCGCCAGGCCATATTTTGCCGCTTCTTCCGTAAACGTGTTGTTGTGCTGGTTGATGTAAAGCTGGTTCCGGCGATGCCCGTTTGGCATATGCCCCGAATTGCAGACATAGATATCCAACCAGCCGTCGGCATTCACATCAACCATGGTAACCCCTGTGCTCCAAAGGCTGTCCTGCCGGAGCCCGGCTTTTTGCGAAATGTCTTCAAAATGAAACTTACCCCTGTTCAGGTACAATTTGTTCTCGCCCTGGTTGGAGGTCAGCATGATATCGGGCAGGCCATCGTTGTTGATATCGCCGGTGGCCACGCCGCCGCCATTGTACATGTTGCGAAACAGGAAACTGTTTTCCAGTTTGTCGTCCACAACGCGGTTGTTGAATCGAATGCCGGTGTTGTCCACCAGTTCAAACAACGGATCAGCCTTTTTTGACGTACAGGAAAAAAGAAACAGAAGCAGTCCTAAGTAAATGCAGTTTTTCATGCTCACATCAGTCTGTAAATGGTTTCAACCGCTCACATTTTACAGCGCAAAGCAATTTAACGTAAAATAGAGTAGACGATTGGTTGCGAACAAAACTTTCGCAGTGTTTTCAATAAAAAAAGGTCATTTTTCAATGACCTTTTTTTATTGACAGAGGTTGAATCTTAGTATCCTGTATTTTGTTTCAGGTTTGGATTGGCTGCCAACGCCTGGCTTGGAATCGGGAATACCAGGTTTTTGGGATCATCACTGCTCTTATATTGCCATGGCTTCAGGTACACGCCAAAGCGGATCAGGTCTGTTCTTCTGACGCTTTCCCAGTACAACTCACGACCTCTTTCAGTCAGAAGTGTATTGGGATCGTAGATGTTGTTGGCATTTACAAGCGAGATAGAAGGCAAAGGCTGGGCCTTTCTGGCTGCCCGCAAGGTATTTACCATGGTCAGTGCCCCGGCATTGTCTGCTGTAGCGGCACGCAACTTGGCCTCGGCCACCATCAACACGACATCGGAGTAACGGAAGATCACCATGTCATTTCCCGCAGGTCCTTGGAAATATTTATCACCTGCAGAAAAATCAGGCGGATACTTGATGACGCGGATACCTGTCACCTCAAGATTGGCTCCTGTTTCTTTCATATCCGTCGAAATTTTGGGATCGAAGGCCAGCGGATTCCCCTTCCTGTCTTTCAACGCAACATTGTTTTCGTTGTATTGCTGACCGATGAGAAACCCTGGTCTCAGACCGGAAACGTTCGTTACCCCAGGATAAGCGCGGTTACCAATTCGTGAGTCGATAGCGGCATCAGGATTATTTATTGCACCAACACCTGTAAAGAAACCATTGACCCTATTGGCATCAGAAGTGGCTGTAGTTGGTGTTGCCGTCGTACCAAAGCTGTTATAAAAATCACTGATGGTGGAGAAACCGTTCCAGCCGGCATTGGGATTTTTAGGTGTATACTGGTTGTAGTGCAACGTCATTTCCCAACGAGCCTGCGGACCACTGTTGTTGGCTGCCGCACCCGATGTGTTCACGTACGTAAAAATGTTCTCTGTTGAAGTTCCGTTGTCCACATCGAAGTTTTTAAAATATTCGGAAGCATAGCTAAACTTGGCGCCGGTGATAATGCTGTTGCCAAGCGTAATCACCTGCTGCATGTCTGCATCCGCGAAAGTTGGCGTTTGACGATTTGCCCAGGCACCCCTGTTCAGGTAACATTTCATCAGCAGCATTTTTGCAGCCTCCTGTGTGGCTTGCCCCGGATTGTTATTGAAAGCAGGAAGATCGGGCACTACAGCATTCAGTTCGTCAATGATAAACTGGGCTGCGGCAGCTCCGGATTTCACTTCCGGTGCATTCAAAAGATTGTCGCCAGGATTCCGGAACGGGTACTGTCCGTAAAGATCCAGCAGGTAATAAAGAGAAAGGGCTCTTAAAAAACGGGCTTCCGCCGCCTGCTGTTTGGAAGGCCCAAACTGCAGCACATTCGTTGCGTCAAAATTGAGCTTGTTCAGGTTGTTAAACACACTGAGGATCTGGCCGTGATCGGCTGTCCAGGTATGTGCATGCAGTACCCGCCATACACCATTATCATCCCAGTCACCACCCCTTGTCGGCACCAACGATTCGTCGGCCGTGTTTTCTTCCAGTGAGAACAATTGGTCCTGGTTGGTAAAAGGGACGCGAAGGTCACCATACGCTGCCTGCAGCAATAAGCCCACCCCCGCAGAACCAAGGGCATTGGCTGTTTGCGTGTTGGTTAATGTACTGTTTAGATTTTCATCCAACTTTGTACAACCCATGGCTGCAACAACCAGAAATAAGGAAAGTTTACTGATTTTAGACTTTATCATAAAGCGTTTCTTTTAAAATTTACTGCAATGTTAGATTTACGCCCACAGAGATCGTACGGGCTGTTGGGAATGGGATATACTCGATTGAACGGGAAGGATAGTTGTTGCTGCTTTTGTCGATGTTCACTTCCGGATCAAATCCAGAGAATTTGGTGATCACGAACAGGTTGTTACCGGTCACATAAACATTCATGTTCCGGACGTAACGACCGATGTCACCCACACGGTAAGACAATGTTGCATTTCTCAATTTAAAGTAGTTTCCGCTTTCCAGGAACCGGGTATTTGCAGCAACCGGGCTTGTTGGCTTTTCAACCGAGCTATAAGAATTCTTGTCAATGTTCCTACCATTTGAAATACCGGCAATGTTGGTAACGCTTGTGGCCGTGTTGTTGTAAATGAGATAACCGCTTTCACCGCCGCCATTTACCACGAAACCGAACTTATGGTAATTCAACGTCGTGTTTACACCGAAACTGTTTGTCGGATTGGGATTGCCTGCATAAATCGGGTTGGCACCAAACGTTTGGTTACCGTTTTGATCATAACCCTGGAACTCTTTCAGGAAGTATTCGTTAACAGGATAATTGTTGGTGATGACCTGTGCAAGTGTTCCCGACACACCCTGACCGTTGATCTGGCCTGTAATGATCTGGATATCCTTTCCGTTTTGGGTAAAATTGGTCAGCTTGTTGTCGTTGTGTGCATAGTAGCCGCCGATGTCCCAGGTAAGGTCTTTGTGATCGATCACGTTCACACCCAAACCAATTTCAACACCTTTGTTGATCAGGTTTGCAGGAAGGTTGATGAAATAGATGGAGGCAGGAGCCGGTTGAATCGCAGTGCTCTGGAAGAGGATGTTGCTGGTGTTCTTGTTGTAATAGTCAATGTTGAAGTTGACTTTACCACCGCGTGTCGACAGGTCAAGACCAATATCATAAGACTTTGTTTCCTCCCATTTCAGGTTGGGGTTTGC
The DNA here is from genome assembly GCF_003628535.1 of Flavisolibacter nicotianae. Classification (GTDB taxonomy): domain Bacteria; phylum Bacteroidota; class Bacteroidia; order Chitinophagales; family Chitinophagaceae; genus Flavisolibacter; species Flavisolibacter nicotianae. The sequence continues at coordinate 133,636 of NZ_RBCI01000012.1, read as the reverse complement.
TACGTTGATCTGGCTTGCATTGTTGTAAGAGCCAAAGGCAAACTGCTCCTGCGAAGCGCCGGCTGGGAATTCCTGGTTACCGGTGATACCCCATGAAGCACGCAATGCCAGGTTGGAGAATAGGCTGGTGCCTTTCATGAAGTCTTCATTGTTGACAGCCCATCTAACACCAACGGACGGGAAATAACCGTATTTGTTGTTTGAACCAAACTTGCTGGAACCATCGGCCCGCAATGTTCCTGTTACAAAATATTTGTTGGCATAATTTAAAGAAGCACGGCCAAAAACAGACTGCAATTCAACCTTGGGGTCAACAAATGTACCTGGCGGGTTCTGAACGTTGCCATTCTGCAGCATGCTCGTGTACGGAATGCCGGTAAACGTTGTCTCAGACAAATTAGTGTTGAAACCCTGTGCAGAAACGTTGCTGTTTTGGTAGCGTGTTGTCCAGTACTCATATCCGACCAACGCTTCCAGGTTCAACTGGGATGTAAGCGCTGTTCTATAGTTCAATGTGTGATCGAATGTTTGAGAAGTTAACCGTGCGTTGCCAATAGCGGCCTGGCCTGAACCCGAGAGACCAGAATATCCTTGCAGGAAACCATAGATATTGGTATAGCGGTCACCAACACTATTATTTACAGCATACAGGAACTTGTAATCCAGTCCCTGGATGATCCGAACGGTTGCAGAAACGTTGCCAAGAACGGAATTAACATGAGCCACATCAGAAAAGCCAGACAGCAAGGCGACGGGATTGCCCGATCCGTTGGTTGGGTAATAAAACAACCCGTTGGTCCCCCTGAAGGAAGCAGTGGGGTTCCATTGCAAAATGGAGCTGATGATGTTACCGGTAGAACCAGAGGTATTGGCAACCGGCACCAGGTCTTCTGTAGTATGTCCTGCCGTAATATTGAAGCCGAGTGTCAAACGCTTATCAAGAAAGGAATACTGGCCGCCGAAATTACCCACATATTTGTCCAGGGTGGAGTTTTTCAGGTAACCATTGATTTCCGATGCAAGGAACGATGCACGGAAGCGACCATTTTCGCTGCCACCACTGAATGCGAGGCTATAGTTCTGTGTTGCTTTTTTGTTCTGCAGTTCTTTCATAGCATCAACGTTGCCGCCAAAATCCTGGTTTGCAACATTGTATTTCGAAAGCGCTGTTTTGAATTCAGACGCTGTCAGTACATCGAAGCGCTTCATTAAGCCGGCATTCACGCCAACGCTTGTATTGAATTCAAGTTTTGGCGCACCAGCCGTTCCTGTTTTCGTTGTAATGGCAATCACGCCATTGGCGCCACGGGAACCATAAATGGCTGCGGAAGAGGCATCTTTTAATACATCAATGCGTGCAATGTCGTTGGGGTTTACAAAAATCAACGGATTTGCATCGGGTGTTGAACCGAATGCGTTTCCAAAGTTTGGCCGTGCCGATCTTCCATCGAGGGGCACACCATCAATCACATATAAGGCGTTACTACCGGCCCGGATAGAGTTATTACCGCGGATCTTAACCGTGGTAGCACTACCTGGCTGGCCAGAGTTGGTTGTTACCTGCAAGCCAGGTACTTTGTTTTGCAATAATTGGTCGGGTGTGGTGATGACACCTCTGTTAAAGTCCTTTGCCTGAACCGAGGAAATGGCACCTGTAATGTCTTTTCGGCGTGCAGTACCATAACCGATAACCACAACTTCATTCAGGTTCGATTCCTGTGTTGTGAGTTGGATGGGAATGGTTGTCCGGCTTTGAACAGCAACTTCCTGTGTTCCAAATCCAACGGCCGAAATGACCAGCGTTCCGGCCGCGGGAGCCGTAATCGTAAACTCACCGCTTTCGTTTGTCTGAGTCGCTGTATTGGTTCCTTTTAAAATCACAGTCGCACCGGCTACAGCTTTGCCGGTAGCGTCCGTTACTGTTCCTGTAACACGGTTTTGAGCCAGTAGAGAGTGTGTAAAAAAGAGAAAGGTAGCCACAAGCGTAGCTAAGTAGAGCGTTAACTTTCTGTGCATAGCAGCAATGATTTTGTGTAATTAGGATGTTAAATTAGTTTTTTTTTCATCAACCCAAAACTTTTTTTGCCTCAATCGAAGCGGTTAACGTGTTTTTTCTACACACTTGCGAATCGCTTGCAAAATTGTGGTGCTAATACACTAAAAATATCGGCATTTTCTTCACAGAAATACAACACCCATGGATACCCGCTAACCGGACGTCCTTCGATATTGGCGGGTTCAAAAGTCGCCTCCAGAAACAGGAAACCGGCACGCCTTGCCGGTTAAAGAAATCATCACCCAATTTCAAAAATAAGCCGGATAAAATCGTTCGTTTTTTAACGAAAAAAAGCAGCGGAAAGCGATTCGTGGTGCGCATGGCCGTTCGTTCCAAGGATTGCCATCAGGAGAAACGCCAGCACAGCCGCCAGCATACCGATCATAAACACAGTATACGCAATGCGCAGCAGCCGGTATTTTTTTGCCACCACCAAACCGAGAAAATAGGTGTCCATTTGAATCGTGCCGTAGAGGTACTCTCGGTCTTCCATCATCTGTTTCATGGCCCACTGGTAGTCGGATAAACTCATCTGGTAAAAATTGCCAAAGAAAAGCAAATTCGTTCGTTTGTTCCGGATGTCTTCTTCCGTAAACTTACCGCTGCTAACTGAAGGCCTCGTTGCCAGGATGGAAAAGGTATCCGAAACCAGGCAGCTCAGCACGAGGATACCAACAGGCCAGACGTACTGGGTACTGACTGTAAGCCGGTGCAGCAAAAGAGACAGAATGATGGAGTTCACCGTGATCAGGATATTCGCTTTTTTATCGGCAAGACTGCTTAGTTCCATGTGGTTGCCCGAGGTGATGCGCACCATGGTCTGTACTCCTTTTTCGGTTTCTTTCCCTCCTTTTTTTACGGCAGGTGGCATTCCTGCCTGCGGGTAAAGAAGGAAAGCCGGTTGCTCTGCGATTATTTGTTCCGTTCTCTTTTTCTTTTTGGAAAGCTTCCACCGGTTTTCATCTTTACCGGGTTGCAACTTTTCCTGGCCGTATTCGGTAAAATACCGATGGGTCTTAAAAAAATCGACGTTTGCCCGGCGCCATTCCTTTGCACCAATCTTACGGCCGATCCGGGCTTCCTGTTCCTGGCGCAACAACCGGGTTTGTTCGGCAAAGGTTTCTTTCGAAAAATAGGCAAGTGCAGCGTCGCAAAGAATTTGTTCAACGAGGCTGACCGGCATCTGCGGCATGGCCGTCGCTTTTATACAGGAGACCACACGCTGCCTCACCGTTTCACTGATTTTATGGCTCTGCAAAAAGAGCCTTGCCTGGGCAATGCTCCGTTCTACCGGTGCTTCCACTCCTTCCGTGCAATATCCCGTGTTGTGAAACAGGGCAGCCAACAAGAGCACCAGGCGATCTTCCTCTCCGAGGTGGTAGTAGTTGGCCATTTCATGGCAACTGTTCACCACTTCTTCGGTTTGCTGCCAGGTATGAAAGACCAATCCGGGCCGGTTGGTTTGCCGGAAAAGATCCATTACGTGTGTTTGTGCCGCAACCAGCAATTGTTCATTTGCATCGATCATACGGAAGACGTTGTTTGACGAAACAGAAATAAGTATACCAGCCAGTAACAGGATCTGCAAAGTCGCAAAAAAACCTTTACAGCTGCTCCGTGTGTTACGGGTTTACTAAAAGCATCCAGGGCCAGAACACCTCCAGGTCCAGTACCGGAGGCTTTCCACCACGGCCAGGTGGCAAATGCTTGACGGGTGGTCTGTCCAACTATTCTTTGAACATCCAAAAAACGGTATTGTTTATATCCGGACAAACGGGCTGCCCGTTCGTCAACAACACCGTCACTGTTTACACGCTGCCAACTCCTCTGTTCACAGACAATATCACGTTGCCCCGTCATTCCTATGGCCAGCCCGGCAAGATTTGAACCAAGCTAAAGGACCGGCACCGGGTTAAACTTTTCGCAATCAGGCTAGCCAAAATGCCAAAAATAAGAGGCACCGTTACATGGATCGTTGAGCCAGTGCATGAAGGGTATGCATAGAGTCCTTTAGTACTGGGTAGAGATTTTTGTAAACGGCAAAAGACTGCTTGTAGATCTCACCGGCTGCCGCCTCCGGCTGGAACACAGTTGCTTTGTTTACCGGAATTTCAGAATAAGCGGACAGGTAGCCCCTTGCTTTTTGCGCCAGGTAAACAGCGCCCATGGCCGATGCGTCGCCGCCAAGTTGCACTACTACTCTTTTCCCGGTGACATTGGCCAGCAACTGCATCATCACGTCCGTATGGGTAAGCCCGCCGCTGACCAGCAGTTGCTCCAGGGGGCCGCAGACTTCTTCCAGGGAAGAAAGGATATGCAGCAACGCAAAACACACGCCTTCCGCGGCCGACCGTGCAAAATGCGCCAGGTTGTGGCCCACACCAATGCCGATAAATGCGCCACTGCTCTTTTCATCCCAAATGGGCGCCCTTTCGCCATGGAGGTAAGGAAGAAACAACAAACCGTTGCTGCCGGCGGCAACCTGGCTCACGAGTTGAAAAAGCTGTTCGTAGTTGCCAACACCGGCACGACCGTTAAACAGCTGTTCGAGCACCCACTGGAACACATTGCCCCCGTTGTTCACCGCACCACCGCAAACAAAGGTGTTTTCGTCGAGCCGGTAGTTAAAGATCATTCGCCTGGCATCTTGCACCGGCGTTGGAGAAGTGATGCGCACGGCAGCGCTGGTGCCGATGGTAACTGCAGCGTCGGAAGGCCGCAGACAGCGGCTCCCCAGGTTGGCCAGGGTGCCATCGCTGGCACCAACCATGAAAACCGTTTCGGCCGACAAACCCATTTCCCCCGCCAATTCTCTTTTTGCATTTGCTTTCGTGTAGGTAACAGGGACCGGCTGTGACAGTTGCTGCGTCGAAATGCCGGCAAATTGCAGCGCCGGTTCTTCCCACCTTAACTGGTGAACGTTGAACAATCCGGTGGCCGATGCCAGCGAATGATCAATGACGTATTCGCCGAACAACTGCCACCAGATAAATTCTTTGATGGAAATAAACCTTGCGGCTTTTGAAAAAAGAGCCGGCTCACATTCCTGCATCCACCTGATTTTGCAAAGCGGCGACATGGAATGAACCGGCGTGCCGGTGGCCAGGTAAATCTGTTCCCCCAGCGGCGAAGACCGCAACGCTTCGGCTACACGGTTGCTGCGGGTATCGGACCACAGTATGGCGCCGGTTAGCGGCTCGCCCTGGCTGTCTGACACGAGGATGTTGTGCATCGCACTGCTGAATGAGATTACCTCCGGCGGCCCTCCCAGCTTGTCAACAATTTGCCGGATGCTTTGCTGAAATGCGACGAAGACCGGATGCACATCCTGCTCGCTTTTTTCGCCCTGCGTTATGGCTTCGTAAAAATGCTGGGCTGTGCTCAGCACCGTATTGTTCTTGTCTACCGCAACAGCCTTTGTGCTGCCGGTACCGATATCGATTCCAATAATGTAAGGTGAAGGCATGAACAGGTTGTGAAAGCTTAAATGTACAGAAACCGTTTTCTTTCCGTGCAACGACTAGTCCCGGTAAAATTCGATGGGCAGTCCGTCGGGATCGGCAATGAAGGTAAATTGCTTACCGGTGAATTCGTCTACACGAACCGGTTCTACCGCAATGCCTTTCTTTTGCAACGACGCAACCACCGCTTCCACGTTATCGACCGCGAAAGCAAGATGGCGTAACCCGGCTGCTTCCGGGTGCGAAGGGCGTGGCGGGGGCGACGGGAATGAAAACAGTTCCAGCACATACGCACCGTGCAGCGCCAGGTCCAGCTTGTACGAATCCCGCTGCTCCCGGTATACTTCGCGAACGATCTCCAGTTCCAATACTTCGGTGTAAAATGCTTTTGATCGTTCGTAATCCGAGCAAATGACCGCGATGTGGTGGATCTTTTTGATGTATCCCATATGCGTAAAGATGCAACGAAAAAAGCAAGCTTGCCAGACCTGCACCGGATCCGAAAAAGACCAGCCATACAGGCCGCGCAACATGTATTGAAAAGCCCGCAAGTTTTCATCACCAAATTGCCACCAGGCCGCTTCAACTTTCCCTTCGTTGTACTGTAACAAAAAAGCAACTGCCGGTGCAGTTGCCTGAATGAAAACATGCGTTTATTGCGTCTTTTATTTCCTGGAAATCGATTGGGGCACCTCTTTTGCCGGGAGGAGGTTTTTCACCAGGTAATCTGCCACTTCCATGCCCTGCATAGCGCCAGCATCAACACCAGTGCGGTAATGGATGCCGCCATACACACGGCTGATCGACGCTTCGGCAGCAGCCTGCCGGAACGAAGAAAAATTCCGCTTCATACCGATGTAGGCCTGGTCGCTCGTGTCTTCAAACGGGAACTCGCCAAACAGGTTTGTGAGCACGGTGGCGGCCGCCGAAGAAATGGCACTGTGCCCGCTGGCATGTTCGGGGAAGGCCGGTGTTTGTAAAAAGGGCTGCCAGTCGCGGTCGATAATGTCGTTAATGACCGTTACCGGGCGGATATTGTTGTACACAAACTTGTCATTCCAGCAAGACACGAAGGCATCGTAAATCGCCGTTGCTGTCAACGCATAAGCTTGCGCCGTTTTGGCTGCATCGGCGTTCTTCTTTTGCGCAGCGATGGCAGTGATCCCGATCCAGTGGCCCACAGGAGTAATCTTTTTGTTGCCGTACATCAGGTGGCCGGCGTGTTCGGTCACGAAGGGGTTGTCGTCCCAGTAGCGGGCAATGGTTTTTTGTTCTTCTGTCAGGTTTTTCCCGATGGTATACACCTCGTTGGTGGTTTGATAAAAAGCACTGTTTTTGTCTTCGCTATACGGCGGCGGCGGCGGGCAATGCATTTGGGAGGACGAGTCAAGCAGCAGGGTTTTCATCTTACCCCAGTGCGGCTCGGCTGCATCGGCATAGTCGGGTGGCGTAGGGCGCCACTTTCCCTTCTCGTCGCTCCCCAGGTATTTCGGCATGCCGCGGGTTTCTTTGTAATTGTCGGTTTTTGCCCTTGCCAGCACATTCATCCCAATGTCCTGTCCCAGTTTGAGTGACCGGTCGAACGTTTCCTGGTTCAGCAGCGAATGGAAATCATTGAACAAGGCCTTCTTGTAACCCTGCATGGAGTCTTTGGAAAATGTGATGCTTTCCGCCACCGTAAAAAATGCATTGGTTGCTGCCAGCAGGTAGTTATAGTCCTTCCCTTTCTCCGGTACCGGCATGGCCGCAAAGCCGTGCAGTTTGGCGGCAATGGACGGGTAATCAGGTTTGGTAAACCGTGCCGCTTCATAGGCTGCCAGCGATGTATAGGCATATATCCGGCTTGCATTTGGCGGCGGAAACATGTCGTGAATGATTACCTGCGTCAACTGGTCCATGTTACGGTGCAGGACGTTTTGATCGGTGAGGATCTTCGGGTCAGACTGGTGTTGGCGGCAACTGCCAAGGAGCAGAAGCAAAGCCACCAGTGAAAAACAAACTCTCATGCAATCTCTGTTTAAAGGATGGTGTTTATAGTTGTTTTAATTTTCTCAGCAAATCGTTCAGCGGTGTTTCCTTCCTGTAGGTGCTTACCAGTTTTCCTTTTCTGTCGTACAAGGCTGTAAACGGGGTGTTCTGCAATTTATAAAAGAGGCGCAAAAAATACGTCGTGCCTTCCGTACCCACCTTAATGTTGGTGTAGCGGTAGGTCTGGTAGGCCTTTTCGAACGAGGCCACTTCCTGCACCGGTTTGAACGTGACCATGACGACGTCGGCATCGCGAAACTCGTCGGCCCATTGAAAAAATGCATTCATCAGCGTGTGGCAATGATCGCAATCGGGGGCAAAATAAATCAGGACGAGCGGACGGCCCTTCGGTAGGTCGGCCGACTTGAAGTATTGGCCGTTTGAAAGAGTCATGGCAAATGAAGGGACTGCATTTTCCGCCTGCGCAGCCAGTTTTCCCGACTGGAAAAAAATCCCCGTGAACAGCACCAGCAAAATCAAAGCAAGTTTTCTTCGCACCATAAGCATCTGCAATCGCCTTCAATATACAGAGAAAGTTCGCTGGTCGCTGCAATTTTTGCAAAAATGTGCGGTTGATTTTACTCGTCGTGTTCAGGCTCTTCCTGGGCAGTTATTTTTTACCCGTATTTTTTAACCACAGGACGGGCGGCGCTTTGGACCAGTCGGCCGCCGCATGCATGATGGTCGGACCCATGAAGAAATTGCCAAGCACCAGGTCAATGCGGCCATCACCATCCACATCACCGGCATCCATGGTGAGCCAGCGGCCGTTTGCTGCTGCGGGCACGGTGTAGGGCTGAAAGTTCCAGCCTCCTTTGTTTTCCAGGTACACAAAGCCTTCTTCGGGCTGGTGCGCATAGTCGGCAAAAAACGAGATCGTGGCGAGATCCAGGTCACCATCGCCATCGTAGTCGCGGGCCATGGCCTTGTAGCAGCCATTGATGGGGAAAAAATACTGTTGAACAAACCGGTTGGCGCCATCGTTCAGGAAAAGATACACGCCGTGAAAGGGCTTCAACACCGGCGAATAATCGGCGTTGTCGCCGCAGGTGTAGACAATATCCGGGTGGCCGTCTTTGTTGAAATCAGCCAGCTCAAAATACGATGACCCATAGACCGGCGGGAATTGCAGCAGGCGCTGCTCTTCAAAGTTTCCGCCGCCTTTGTTGGTGTACAAAAAAATGCCTTCGTCGCCCTGCGCCATCAGCACGCACAGGTCGGGCCGGCCGTCGCCATTCCAGTCGTTGACATAGGCCTTGATGGCGCCTGGCAGCGGCTTCAGAACGTGCCGCGAAAACCGGCCGTCGGCACCGGCCTCCAGCCAAGACAGCGCACCGGTTAAAAAGCCAAATTCACAGACCACGTAATCCTGCCGTCCGTCTCCGTTCAAGTCGGCCGCCGTTACCTGAACGGGACGCTGCAAACTGTCAAAAAGGGTTTTCGGCTGCAGGTCCCATTTGCCGTCTGCGTATTGGTAAAGATCGCCTTTGCCCAACCGGCCGTTGTTCGGGTTTAACTGCCCGATGTTGCAGGCAAGAAGACCGTTTTGCGAAAGCAGCATGTCAACCACAGGGCCGCCGTTTTGAAGGGAGTCAACAGGCGCTAATTTCTGGTCGAGAAAAAATGTTTGCCTGCGCATGGCATCGCTCACGATCATCGAATAAGGGTAGGGCTTTGGAGCGATTTTAATGAAAGAGGTCATGGAGCTGGCATAGCGCAGCCCGGACGGCTGTGCGGCAAAAAGTGGAAGCGAGGGCAGAATTGGCTTGTCCCGTTTCTGGCCGGGCAGGGTATCGGGCGCTGTCGCTGTGTAGTAGTCGAGAATATTCTGCCAGTCTTCTTTTGAAAGCAGGGGCTTTTGCGGGTAGAAATCGCGGGGCAGGCTGCGGTCGCTGCGGCTGGCCGGGTAAAGTTGCAACTGGTGCTGAAATATACCCAGGCGGGGACCCATTTGGGGCAGCACGCCCTTCTCCCACGAGGCCGCGTTGAGCCAGGCCGGGTCGGGCAACTGGTGACAGGAACGGCAATAAACGCCTGCCAATTCGCGACCCTTTTTTATGCTGTCAAGCGAAACGCTGGCATGAGAGCTGTTACGTGGATCGTCTTCACAGGAAGAAAGCGAAAAAGCGATAAAGACCGAAGCAAAAAGAAACTTCAGGGAACGTTCTGCTCGCATGCTGCAAGATTACTTTACGATCTGTGATTATCGGCGGGTCAACCTATTTTCCTTTCCCCCAATGGTTCTAACGTTGCCCGAACGGTCATGGATTTCCGCATACCCGACATTTTTACCTACCGTGACAAACCTCGCCGACTGCGAAAGAAACGAGGACCCATACCCTATTTCTTGCTTTTGCTTTGCACCGTTTTTCAAATGCAGCAGCACACTGACATCCGTTTGCGCTACCGGCACAAGTGTACCTTTTTCTTTTACCAAAAACACTTTCATGGGCCCGCGGTACTGACTTGCAGCAATCAGCACCTGGCCTTTTGCATTGCGCAGCTTCACCAGTGCTTTTCCATTTTCGGGTATAAACAAGCCGCTTTGCAGAATAGAAAGCGGTGTAAATCCACCCTTGCCATCACCTTTCAGCACAAGGCCATTGCAGGCATCGTAGCGACCCACACTGGGCTCGGTGCTGTAATCGTTCCCGCTGGCAACAATATCCAGGTTGCCATCGCCATCTACATCTTCTGCCACCATTCCATTGAGGCAGACGTATTGCGTGTTCAACGGCAGCGGCACCATCTCGAACTTCGCGTTACCGGTATTCTTCAGCAAACAGTGGCGGAAGTCATTTGCATGGAGCACCAGGGCATCTTTCAATTCAGCCGGCTTGAACATTTCACTGAAAGTTGCCGTGGCATAAGAACGATAATTCTGAAACTTGGATTTAAAGGAAATCATTTGCTTGGAAATATCGTCCCGTGTGTGGGCTGGAAATTCTTTTCGCTCGGCGTTATCGTTGGAGCGAGGCAGGTACAACGTGGGGATCGCATCCAAACTGCCGTTATTGTCGAAATCCTTGGCATAGATGCTTACCGGTTCTTTTTCACTGCCACGATAAAACGAATTTAGCCCCAGGTTGCTCACCACATAATCCACGTCGCCGTCGTTGTCGAAATCGCCGGGCAGGATCGAATTCCACCAGCCAACATGATTGGCTGCACCGGTACTTGCCGTGACTTCTTTAAAGGTGCCTTTTTCATTTTTCAGGAAGCGAACGGGCATCCATTCTCCTGCCATCACCAAATCGGTCCAACCGTCGCCATCGAAGTCGGTACTCACTACATCGCTGATCAAACCGGCCTTGCTCAAAAACGGCGCCACCGAAGCCGTTACATCGGTAAACGCCACTTTGCCCGGACGGCTGTCGTTGCGCAGGATTGTGCTGGCCACCGGTTTTGGATAATTCCAGGGATCCACTCTCCCGGCAACAAACAGATCGAGGTCGCCGTCGTTGTCGTAATCGAACGGACGAATGCAGGATTTGCTCGTGTGAATTTGCGGCAGCGCCGCCGTATCCTGCGTGAACATGCCCCTGCCGCCATTCAGCCATAACTCGTCCTGGTAATCTTTCGACCCTGGCTCGGCTTCGTAACCACCCCTGGCCACATAAAGATCGAGGTCGCCGTCGCCATCGGCATCAAACAGGGCCAGACCGGTATTGACCCAGTGCTGAAACGTATCTTTTCGCGGCAGCTCGCTTTTACTGAAACTGCCATTGGCCTGCTGCAGCAAAAACGTCGTTGAGAAAGTAAAATTGCCCCCCACGACCATGTCATCCAGCCCATCGCCATTGACATCGCCAACAGCGATGGCCGGCCCGTATTCAGAATATTTGTGTGGCAGTAATTTCTGCACGTTGAAGTCGATGAAGTCGCGTTTCACATGCTGCAGGTTAATGTTCAGCGATTTGGTTACATCCACCAGCAAAGCCTCCGTTGCCAAAGCCGGCCGCGACCAGTCGTAGGTTTCGTTTGCATTGGCGATGCTGACATTGACTACCTCGTCGGCTTTGACATTGCGAAGAACCTGCTTTCGGCCGTTTGGCCATTTTACCACCAGCGAATCAACCGAGGTGGCTTTGCCCAGGCCAAAATGTGGTTGCAGTTGCACAGTGGACAGATATCCCCTGTACGGTGTTTGCTCGTACACCTGCTGCTGACCGCCATAATAAACTTCCACCCATGCACCAAGGCCGTTCCGGTTTTGCGCGGCTCCGGCCAGCTGCACACCCAGGTAGTGTGAAGGCTCGTCCTTGTTATCGTTCAACCGGTTTTCATACACAAACGCCTCGTCATTGATATTGTTGATGATCATGTCCATGTCGCCGTCGTTATCCAAATCGGCATAAGCGCCGCCATTGGAAAACGAGGGTTCCATCAGCCCCCAGCTTTGCGTTGCGTTATCGAATGTTGCATTTCCCTTGTTGCGAAAAGCGTAGTTGTGAAGCTTCACCTGTGGTATCTGTTCGAGTAGGTATTTTTTTGGCGCAATCGAGAAGGCATCCCTGCGGAAGGCAACAAAATCATGGTCGGTCACATCCTTGGGATAGCCGTTTGAAACAACGATATCACGATAGCCATCGTTGTCGAAATCCGTCACCAGCGGTGTCCAGCTCCAGTCGGTTTCGGCAATGCCGGAAAAATAGCCAACGTCGCTGAAGATCGGATCGCCAATCGAGTCGTTCTCCAGCACTCGCGGCCCCTGGTTTAATTGCAGGCTGTTGCGCACATACTGGTACTGATAGCCGTAATGATCGCTGTTCTGGTAGGTCTGGTAGCTGTTGCCATTCATCATCATCTTCTTCCGGAAGTTGTCTTCCGGATTCATGTCCAGTTCCACAACATCCGACAGGCCGTCGTTATTGATGTCGATAACGTCCTGCCCCATACCATTGGCCGATGTGTGTTTGAAATACGTCGTTGCTTTGTCGGTAAACGTGCCGTTGTGGTTATTGATGTAAAGCAGGTCGGTTGAATTAAAATCGTTGGTAACAAAAATATCCTTCCAGCCGTCCCTGTTAAAATCAGCGATGGTCACGCCGTGGCCATATCCCTCGATGGTCACGCCTGCCTCATGCGACACATCGGTAAAATAGGGATGCCTGCGGGCAGAGTCGAAATCATTCCGGTACAAACGGCCGGTGCTCGGATGATGGCCGTCTGTGATGCGCGGACGGAAGACAGAAGGATTGTCGCCTTTGATAATCTGGTTCACCGCGAGGTACATGTCAAGGTCACCATCATTGTCGTAATCAAAAAAAGCCGCCATGGTGGAATGCGTGGTATCATTCAAGCCATAATCTGCGGCCATTTCTTTAAAGCGGGGTACGCCATCTGTCTTTGCACCCTGATTCACATAGAGAAGGTTCTGCCGTTTCTGCGGATCATCAAGCATGGTGGCACAAACATACATGTCAAGCCAGCCATCGTTGTTGATGTCCACAACAGCAACGCCACGGCTCCACCGTCCCTGGCCTTCCACACCGGCCTCTTTTGTGATATCCCGGAACTCCATGTTGCCTTTATTCAGATAAAGCTGGTTGGGTACGAGGTTCCCGGTAAAGTATACGTCCTGCAGACCGTCGTTATTAAAATCGCCGATGCCGACGCCGCCACCGTTATAGATGTTCGTCAGGTCAATCGGATTAATGGAATCATTCTCCACGATTTTGTTGTTGAAATGGATGCCTGTTTTGGATGAAGACAGCTGGTGAAACAGGGGTTTGTTTTTGCAGGAAACGGCAAACAAGCAACTTGCGATCAGCAAGTAAGAAAAGGGGTGGAAGGCGATTTTCATCAAGAATGGCTTTGCTGAAATGAGAGCAACAATATAAAGAAAAGAGGGATACAACGAAAATGAGGTAGAGTTTTACTCTACCTCATTTTGTTTGTTCGAATTTTTATCGAAGCGGCTTAGTAGCCAGGATTCTGCACCAAACGGATTTTCCCGTCGGCATTCATCTGGTCGATTTCATTTTGCGGGATGGGGAAGATCTCATTTCTTCCTTTGATAAACTGCGCATCTTTTTTCAACGGCCTGAGTGCTTTTTCACGACCGATATACCGGTTCAGCACATCAGCCATCAAACCCGGAGATTCTTTGTCATAACGCTGCAAATCAAAGAAGCGGTGCCCTTCCATAGCCAGTTCCAGCCTTCTTTCGAAGCGAACGGCCGCAAGTGCGTTGCCGGCATTGAATGTAGCTGCGGTGTAAGGAGCAATTTTGTAGTTGTCTGCCGGTGTTGTTTGATCAGCATACGTGGCCGTCGCTGCATTGTAGGCGCCCGTCTTGTACACCCAGCCTGTTTTATCCGCTGCACGGTTGCGAACCTTGTTTACATAATTCATAGCCGTTGGGATATCATTTGCTTTCACGGCACATTCGGCTGCCATTAAAAGAACATCGGCAAAACGAATCAGGTTGACGTTGTTGGCCACCAGCTCGTTCGGTCCCCAGTAGGCACTTCCCGCGTCGGTGTACCCATCTTTCTGCGACTTGGCGTACACATTTTTCTTCGGGCTGAAACGGCCATCGTTCACCGGGTTCCGGATCCAGTCTTCACCGGGGTGGTTGCCCCAGTCAAGGTATGGAATACCCGGCCGCCCGATTGCCCAGTCAATCCGTGGATCGAGGTTTCCGGTATAAGGCGTTGTTTTATCGCTTACGTTCAGGCCTGTCGCATACGATTCATCCAGCAAGGGAAGACCATTGGCGTCTGTTTTAAAGGCATTGGCCAGGTCCTGTGAAGGATTGTAAAAACCGCAGCAGGCACCCGGACCACCGTTGTACGGAAAGTTCAGGAGATCGCCGTAGTTTCCGTTTGGATCACCACCCCAGTCAACGCTGGAATTATCTTTTACAGAAGTCTGCGCTGCCCAGATCGACTCGGGGCCATTCTTTTGTTGCGGGTTGAAGTTGGAGTAGAAGTGCTGGAACAAATCGTATTTCGCACCACCTGTTGTTTTACCGTTGGCAATCACGTCTTGCAGGAGTGGATATGCTTCCGTGTACTTGCCTTGCTGCATGTACACTTTTGCCAGCAGGGCTTTCGCGGCCCACTTGTTGGCGCGGCCAACTTCCGACCATGTTTCAGGCAGGTTGTCCGCAGCAAATTTCAAATCCGCTTCAATTTTTGGCCATGCATCTGCCTTGTTGTCCTGATTGGTATTATCGGGAGTTACCGTTTCATCGGCATAGATGATATTGCCGAACACTTTCTTGAGCTCGTAATGAAAAAATGCCCGGAGAAACCTTGCTTGTGCCGTGATTTGTGTAGCTGTATTGGCAGAGATGCCTTTGGCAATGGCCAGTGTCCGGATGGCGTCGTTGGAGCGTTGCGCACCCTTATACATACCGACCCATTTCTGGTCCAACGCACTGTTGGTCGGTGTCAGTGTTTTGAATTGTTCAAACTGGGCCAGATCAGCGATATCACTTGGATCGGAGCCTTTGTAGGCGTCGTCACTGGCTACACCGCCAAATGTCCAGTTCGAAATAGCGGCACCGTAGTTACCAACGCCGCCACCGGTTCCGTCGACCATTGAATAGGCACCAATCAAAATTCCCTGAATTCCGGATTCTGTTGCGACGATCTCAGGGCTCAGAGTACCTAATGGAGCTTTATCCAGGAAACTTTTTTTACAGGCCGCGATGCCAATGGCAACCGTCAACCCGCTAATGATCAAAAATTTATTCTTCATTCTTTTCATATACTAAGTGGGTTGTAAAAATCAGAAGTTAAGATTAACACCAACAAGGTAATAAGGGGTGTGGGGATAGTTACCCTGGTCGATGCCAAACAATGGCGTACGGGCATTCGGATCGGGGCTCGAAAGTTCCGGATCCAGGCCTTTGTACTTGGTGATGGTGAACATGTTGGCTGACTGTACATAAATCCGGAACCGCTCAATACCATACCGGGAAAGAAGGCTGTTGGGCAGTGTATAACCCAGCTGCATTTGCTTGTTGCGCAGGTAGGAACCATTGCTTACAAAATAGCTGCTGGTAACCGCATCCGTGCTAAAGGTACCCGCATTCAGCAGTTTCGGAATGTTCGTGGACGTGTTAGTTGGCGTCCAGGCATTCAAGGCTGCCTCTCTTCTGATCGCGCCTTTAAAGAAATCAGGGAAATCGGTATAATACAGGGTTTGGTTGAAAATGTCGTTCCCCTGTGAACCAAAGAAGAAGGTGGAAAAGTCAAAGGCCTTGTAGTTGAACGAAATGTTCAAACCGTAAGTGAAATCCGGATTGGGATTACCAATAAAGGTCCGGTCGTTTTGGTCGATCTTTCCGTTGCCGTCAATGTCAGCATAACGGAATACGCCAGGCTCTGCACCGTTTTGCGTAGGCGCTTTGGCCACTTCGTCCGCACTTTGGAAAAGGCCCAGCACCTTGTAACCATAAAACTCACCCACGGCATGCCCTACTTGGTTGCGGGTAATGGTTACGTTCCGGATAGCACCGGGATCGAAGTAATTGGCACCGGGAATGCTTTTGATCTTGTTGTTGTACGATGTGAAGGTTGCAGTGACATCAAATTTGAAATCGCGTTTTATCGCACCATGGTATGTAACGTTGGCATCAATACCGGTGTTTTGCATGTCGCCGATATTCACTTGCGGGAGTCCTGCACCGCCGGTGTAGACAACCTGGTATTGGGGACCAGAGGCTCGGAACAACAAACCGCTTACGGCTTTTTTATAGTAGTCGATGCTCAGGTCAAGTTTATTCCGCAAAATAGTTGCATCAATCCCTATATTAGAAATAATGTCTCCCTCAAAGGTGGTATTGGTGTTCCCGATATTGCTCTGGTAGAAACCGGGAGCAGGAGCTGTGCTGGTACCACCGATGTCGTAGAAAGAGAAGCCAGACCGGGACGCATACAGATTATACGGGTTCGTTGAAGACACGTTCGCGGCATTCCCCAACTTGCCCCAACTGTAACGCAATTTCAGGTCATTGAAAAAGCTGACGCCTTTCATAAAGTCTTCCTGCGAAATGCGCCAGGCAGCCGAACCGGCAGGGAAATAAGCGAACCGCTTGCTGCCAACAAACTGAGAGGCACCGTCCCTGCGGATACTTCCATGCAATAAGTACTTGCCTTTGAAGCCATAATCAACACTCGCAAACTGTGACCATAAGGCGCTTTGGTAAGCATAGCCACTGTTCGCAGGGCTTGCAGCACCTGCGTCGATCGTCCAGAAGTTCGGATTTTCAGAGAAATAATTGCTTCGGGTGGCACCCAGGCCGCGGCCCTTATATTGAACAGCCTCTGTACCCAGAAGAACCCTTACGTTGTGGTTCGTGGCAAATATTTTACTATAGGTAAGTGTGTTATTAAATGTCCATTGGGTGTTGTATTGGGCACCTTCGCTAAAGGAGTTGGTACCGGTGTTTCCTTCCGCGTTTTCGTAACCGACATAGTTGAAGTTATAATAGTACTGGTTGTCCATTACGCCACCAAAAGTTGTGCGGACCGTGAAATTCTTCAGGAAATCAACTTCGGCAAACACGTTTCCGCTGAAATCCCACTGGTTACCACGGTTGTCCTTGGTGCGGTAAACGTTCGCATACACGTTCTGGGCATTCCCCAGTCCCTGCGATTTGGTACCCGCAAAGTTGCCCATGATATCATATACCGGGATGATGGGATCTTCCCGCAGCGCCATGCTGAACGGGCTGCCTTCTCCCTGGTTGCCGAAACGGGGATTCTGCCGGTAGAAAATATAGGCATTTTCACCGAGCCGTATGTGATTGTTCACATTGAATTGGGTATTGGCTCGAACAGAGTAGCGCTTCAGGTATTGAAACTTGGCAATCCCCTGCTGGTCCAGGTAGTTCATGGAAAAGAAATAGCTGCTCTTATCCGTGCCAGAACTGACAGAAATGTTATGGCTTTGCGTCGGTGCATTGCGTGTAATTTCCTTGTACCAGTTTGTACCAATTTTATTGGCCCTGGTAATCTGGTAGCTGTTCTTGTCGTACAAAGAGGGGTCTATTTTAGATGGATCAGACCCTGTATACCCGGTTGGGGTGATGTAATCCGGGATCACCGGCGTAGCGCCGTTTCCAAATTGTTTGTTGCCCCAGTTTACATCACCGGGTTTCAAACCGGAGTTCAGCATTTGTTGCCAGATGGCATTGGCTTCTTCCTGCGTACTGGCAAGATCGTAGCCCTTTCCTTGGGTGGCAACACCATAATAAGCATCATAGCTTACTCTCGCCTTCCCGCTTCTTCCTTTTCTTGTGGTAACAATGAGAACGCCGTTCGAACCTGCTACGCCATAAATGGCGGCAGCGGCATCTTTCAATACCTGTACAGACTCCACATCATTCGGGTTAATGTCGTTCAGGTTGCCCCGCACGCCATCCACAATGACCAGCGGCTGGTTGTTACCAAAACCGGTGATGCCCCTGATGCGGATATCGGTGCCGGCACCCGGCTGGCCGGAACTGATAATTTGCACTCCAGAAGCTTTACCCTGCAACGCTTCTGCGAACGTTCCGGTAGGCTGCTGTTTTAGCTGTGTAACATTCACAACGGCAACAGAGCCTGTCACTTCCTTTTTTCGCTGCGTGACGTAACCCGTTGTTACCACCACTTCATTCATGGAAGCGGCATTGGAACGCAGGGAAACGGAAACATCTCCCGAGCCAACTGCAATTTCCTGGGGGTCGTAACCCACTGATGTCACAACAAGCCGGCTTGTGTTTTGCGGAACGTTGAAAGAAAATGTTCCGTCATCAGTTGTTTGAGTGGAAACAGACGTGCCCCGGGCAGTTACTGTAGCACCGGCTACAGGTTTTCCGTCTTCACCCGTTACCTTCCCGGTAACCCTTTTTTGCTGGGCAAAGACAAGCGAGCTGAAAAAGAGAAAGAATAATGCAAACCATAACCGCGGAGCAGTTAGCTTTTCTAGCATAATCAATCGTTTTTAGTTTTTAATGTTATACAGTGATAAAATCGAGAAAAGTTAAAAGCAATTTTTCGATTAACAAATTTTTTTCACAAAAAACCTTTAATTTTTTTGATCGCTTTTAATAAGGACATAAGCGGCATTTCAAATTGCTGCACGGCAAGCAAAAAAACATTCAACTTGATTAAAAAAATACCAGCCACTCTTTTTTTCACAGAGTAGATTGCAGAATTGAACTGCAAAAACAAAATCCGGTTGAAAGGAAATACGTAGTTTCAGGAGCAACTTCAAATCGAATCATTCATACTTATAAATATGTATCTGCCATATGGAACGTCGCACAGCAGTTAAATACCTTTTTGTGATCGCCGGGGGCACAGCCGTTCTTCCCTCCTGCCTTCACAAGGAGAACAAGGCCTCGGTTCTCTTAAAAAATATTGCGGTTACGGCCGACCAGGAAACGATGCTTGCCGAATTTGCGGAAACCCTGCTCCCTGCATCTTCCACCCCGGGTGCAAAAGACACCTACGCCCATCTGCATGCCCTGCGTATGATGGACCAGTGTTTTGATAAAGACGCACAAAAAAAATTCACCGGCGGCATGAAGGAGGTGGAGAGCATGATGAAAAAGGCACACAACACCACGTTTGCCGGCGCTTCGGCTGCACAACGTTCCGAAATCCTGACAGCCCTGGAAAACAAAAAGGCATCGGAAGATGCCCTGCAGTTTTACAAGCTAATGAAGAACCTGACCATCCAGGGCTATCTCACATCCAAGCCTGTACTCGGCGATATTTTTCATTACGAACTGGTACCGGGCCGCTACAACGGTGCATTCCCGGTCAAAACCATTATTCACCAAGCATAAGCAATTATGGGCGATACAATTAAAGACAGAACCTACGACGTCATTGTCATTGGCTCGGGTATCAGCGGCGGCTGGGCCGCCAAGGAATTTTGTGAGAAGGGCTTGAAAACTCTGGTGCTGGAACGGGGTCGCGATGTGCAACACATCAAAGACTACCCGACCACCAACAAAATGCCCTGGGAATTTACACTTCGCGGAAACCTGCCGCTGGATGTGCGGGAAGCAAATCCCGTGGTATCGAAGTGTTATGCTTTTGGCGAAGCCACCACGCAATTCTTTGTCAAAGACAAAGAGCATCCCTATGTGCAGGAAAAACCGTTCGACTGGATCCGCGGTTACCAGGTGGGCGGTAAATCGCTGCTGTGGGCCCGGCAAACGCAGCGCTGGAGCCCTTACGATTTTGAAGGCCCGGCCCGCGATGGCTTTGCCGTGGACTGGCCCATCCGCTACGAAGACATAGCGCCCTGGTACAGCTATGTTGAAAAATTTGCCGGCATCGCCGGGGACAAAGACGGCCTGCCGCACTTGCCCGATGGCGAGTTTCTCCCGGGCTTTCCGCTCAATGTTGTGGAGAAGTATTTCAAGCAATCCGTTGAAAAGGCTTATAAGGACCGGTATGTGATCAGCGGCCGCTGTGCCCACCTGTCGCAACCGCAGCCCGTTCACCTCGAACAGGGCCGCGCCAAATGCCAGAACCGCACTCTGTGCGAACGGGGCTGCCCTTTTGGAGGTTATTTCAGTTCCAATGCGTCCACGATTCCGTGGGCCGCCAAGACCGGCAACCTGACCCTTCGTCCGAACTCCGTTGTTCACTCCATCATCTACGATGAACAAAAAGGTAAAGCAACCGGCGTTAAGGTGATCGACAACAACACAAAAGACGCCATCGACTTTTATGCAAAAGTCATCTTCGTGAATGCAGCGGCCCTGAATACAAACCTCATTCTGTTGAATTCCACCTCGCACCGCTTTCCCAATGGCCTGGGCAACGACAGCGGCGTGTTGGGTAAATACGTCGCCTTTCACCTTTATCGTGCACGGGTGTCGGGCGAATACGAAGGCGCCGGCGAGTTCACCACCGATGGCCGTCGTCCCACGTCGGGCTATATTCCCCGCTTCCGCAACGTGTTCCGCCAGGAAACGGATTTCCTGCGCGGGTATGCAGCAGGTTTTGGCGCCTACCGCAACGAGGAAAGCAGCAAGGATGGCTTTGGCATGCCCCTGAAACAAAGCCTGCTCAACCCCAAACTGCAATCCTGGAAAGTCGGTTCGCACATGATGGGCGAAACCATTCCGAAAGAAACCAATTTTGTTTCCCTCGACAGCAAAAAAGACGACTGGGGCATGCCGCTCCTGAAGGTCAATATCGACTACGACGACAACGATGAAAAGATGATCAGGGATTACATGGCGCAGATGACGGAGATGTTTGAAAAAGCCGGCTTTATCAATGTCAAGGCATACGACTCCAAACAAGCCCCGGGCCTGGATATCCACGAAATGGGTGGCGTTCGCATGGGGCGTGATCCGAAAACGTCGTTGCTCAACAAATGGCACCAGATGCACCTTTGCAAAAATGTGTTTGTAACTGACGGCGCCAGCATGACTTCCACATCCACACAGAATCCGTCGCTGACCTATATGGCGTTTTCGGCCCGTGCTGCCAATTACGCAGTAGAGGAATTGAAAAAAGGAAATCTGTAACCGATACCACAAACGAAAAAGCCCGAACTGGTTCGGGCTTTTTTAGTTGAACAATGTTCGTGATTAGGACAAGCTATCAGGCGCTTTTTCTGCACACAATGCCAGCGTGAGTCGCTACGACCGGCCGGGCATTTTGGGGATGACATCCCTGGTGCGCATCGGTTTTACCGTGGTAAAAACATTTTTAAAGGCACCAAAAGCAATCGTGCGTTGCTCCGTTTTTACCTTGTACCGGACCTGCTTGAAAAAGACCCAGTCTTTGACCACCACGTTTGTGCTGATTACGTTCATGAATTGCTCGAACATCGCCGGCTTGTCGTTGACGTCGGGCACCAGGTCGCCCCACACAGCCCTTGTTCCTTCAATGATACAGGTCTTGTCATCGGGCTTTGTAAAGTAGGCCACACCCAAAACAAGTAACAAGACAATGATCCACTTTTTCATAGCAGTAAGTTTGAGACAGGCTGAAAATTAAGCAAAGCAAATAATAATTGCCAAACATTAAAACGGCTGATCGCTTTTCTTCACCCGGTCGTAAAATTCTTTTTGCAATTGCAATGTTTTGGTATCTGTTTTCACCGCCTTCAGGGCTCTCACCAGCGACTCCACCGTGTAGTCGGTGATGACCTTTCCCAATTCTTTTGTCGCCTTTGCACCTTCTCCCGCATAATGGTTCGGGTACGAAGCATACCACCAGATACCCGTGTAGACATCGGGAATGGACAGCCGTTTTAAACTAGTCCCCGACTCAAGTTTGGCGCTGTCCATTTTTACCAGTTCGGGCCGGAGATACAACAGCGTAGACGTTTCCCGCTCGCCGGCATGCTGGTCCATCGACGGATCCGACTGGCGAAGACTTTTGATCTTTGCCGTGATACTGGAATCGAAACTGGGCTCGAAGAAAAAGACGGCGTAGTCGTGACGCTTTTCCAACTGGCTTTGCACAAAAAAGCGCAGCAGGTTGGGATTGCCGCCATGACCGTTGATGATGACGATTTTGTTGAAGCCGTTGCGACCGATTTCGTCGCAGGTTGCCTGGAGCAGTTCCAGCACCATCGTGCTTGGCAGTGCAAAGGTCCCGGGCTGGTGTTTTGCCTCGTAAATCTGGCCGTAGAAATAATCGGGGAACACCACCGCGTATTCTTTTTTCGTGGCCCGGGCCGCCCACTCCCGCACATGAATCAGGTCGGAGCCAATGGGTGCATGCGGCCCATGCTTTTCCAATATACCAATCGGTAAAATGCAGGTACGGGACGAACTGTCAAGCGCCTTTGGCCAGTCGCTGGCTGTCAGCTCATCCCAACGGGCAGGCAGGCGCTGGGCCGCTGCATGCAGTGCACTTAAAAGCAGGAAAGCAAAACACGAAACAGTTTTGAATACGATCGATTTCATATACCAGGTTTAAGTTGTCTTTTTAAATTGCGACGGCCGCCTCGTCTCAGTGCACGCCTTCCAGCTTGAACACCCAGGCATACTCCCCTGTTTCCCCCGGTTTAAGATCCGGTGGAATGATGGTGACACCGCCATTCCCGGCGGTGCTTTGCACCACCGCTTTCGAGCCAAGCAAAGACACACGTGACGGCTTGCCAACATTTTCCACCACAATGGGTGCTGTGGGAAACGTGGTGCAAAGCACATAAAGGTCTTGCCCCTTCTGCGTAAAAAACTGCGTGGCCTCTTTTTTTGCCTGCGGAACTTTACTCCAGGCTTGCGTACCATAAATGGCCTCCCCGTTTGCCTGCAGCCAGCGGCCCATATCCAACAGGCGCTGCTGCATGATGACGGGAATGGTACCGTCGGCAGCGGGACCGATATCGAGCAGAAGGTTGCCGCCTTTGGCTACCCGTTCGATCAGCAGGTGTACCAGCGAGGCAGAACTTTCGTATTCCTGTAGTGTTTCGGCGCGGTTGTAGCCGAACGAACCACCGATTCCGCGGCACTCTTCCCAGGGGTGCGCCATTTTTATCTCCTTACTGTTCACGTCACCAATCAGGTCATATTCCGTTGTGTAATAGCCCCCGTGTTTGCTGCGGGTTTCTTTTCCCCAGCGGTCGTTCACCACCACCGTTTCACGGACGGGACTTTCGTTGTACAGCCAGGCCAGGAAATCCGTGCTTTTCCAAGTGCTGCTTGGATGCTCCCATTCCCCGTCGGGCCAAACCACATCGGGACTGTAGCGGGTCACAAGATCTTTTAATTGCGGCAGCATGTGTTCATCTACATAGCGGCCAACGTTTGTGTGATACAGCGGGTTGTACCACTCGTATAACGAATAGTAAAAACCCATGTGCAGTCCCTTTTTTTTGACGGCCCTGGTCAGGTCGCCGGCCAGGTCGCGGTGCGGACCGACATCTACGGCATTCCAGTTCCACGATTCTTTGCTGGGCCACAGGGTAAAGCCCTCGTGGTGCTTGGAGGTAAGCACTACATATTTAGCACCCGAAGCGGCAAAGAGGTCGGCCCACTGGTCGGGGTTAAACAGTTCTGCTTTAAAGCTGTTGGCAAAATCCTGGTAGCGGAAATTGGGCCCGTAGGTTTTAGCATGAAAGGCCCGAAAGGCATTTCCCACCTTGGAACTATCGCTCTGCATCCGGTACCAGTACCATTCCGCATATTTCGAATACACCGGCCACTCCTTGCCCACCGGCCCCCAGGCCGGAACGGCATACAGTCCCCAGTGAATAAAGATTCCAAACTTGGCGTCGGTAAACCATGTGGGTATGGGGCGACTGTCGATTGACTCCCAGGTCGGGTTGTATTTCTTTTGCGCAAAACCGGTTGAAAAAAGGGAAACAGAAAGCAGGAACAGAAAGGTTCTTTTCATACAAACATCGTTACCGGCTTAAGGTACAAAATCTGTTGGAACGAAACTTCCTTTGTTGCTCGAAGGCAGCAACCAGGGAGACACAGGGGCACGGTGTTACGCGGAGCATTTCCCCAGTGAGGCTTCCTGTCCTCCGTGTCTCCGTGGTTCAATAGACAGCCGGAAAAAAGAAAGCCATCCGCAGGGAATGGCTTTCAAAAATCGGCTCAAAAGTTTTTACTCAACGTTACGCTTGTTGTCGGCCCGCTTCTTTAACTCTTCGATCGGCATGGCAATGATGCGACCAACCTGCTTGTCGCCTTTGTACGTAACGACCTTCAGTTGCACGGCATCCTTGGGTGGCGTCAGCGGCGATTTGTATTTGGGATAAAAATTATCGGGGAAGGAATTATCAAAGGTGTAGTAGATATCCAGATCATCCACTTCTTTGCCCAGCTCAATTTTCAACTCACCGTTCGCGTCTTTGCTGGCCTTGAACGAAGGATCGTAAACAGAGGGAGCATATTTAATTTGCGCGACATCGCTGCGCTGAAAATGATTTTCCACACGGCCGAAGAAATCCTTCCAGTTCTTTTTTTCCTTTGGCGACCAAAGTGATTCGGCGATGGCCCATCCTCTCGGCCATGTCATGTATTCCGCATGACGCATATTGTACACCTGTTCTGTCCACAAATTGGCCTGGCCTCCCTTGATGTATTTCTTGTCCACGTCTTCGGGCAGCGGGTCGAACTGGTAGGCTTTGCTCAGGCGCAGGGTTGCATAGATCCGGGGCTCCACTATGGGATCGCCCTGCATGTAATCGATGTAGGCAAATGTGGTCGGACTCATCACCACTTCGTGGCCTTTTTTCGCTGCTTCAATACCACCCTTCATTCCCCGCCAGCTCATCACGGCCGTTGTTTTTGGCAGTGCACCACCTTCGAGGATTTCGTCCCAGCCAATGAGCTTTTTGCCTTTCGACGCCACGATCTTTTCTACCCTGCGGGTGAAATATTCCTGCACCTGCGGGATGGTTTTCAACCCTTCCTTCTGCATCAGGGCTTTCACCTGCTCGCTCTTTTCCCAGAAATTATGCGGGGCTTCATCGCCTCCCAGGTGAATGTATTCAAACGGGAAAAGCTGGGCCACCTGCGTGATCACCTTGTCCATAAACTCGTACACTTTTTCATTGGCCGGGCAAAGCGTATTGTCTACCATAGCAATAGGCGGCGCACCATGCGACCAGTCCATGATCGGTTCACCGGAACGCACCACGTATTTATCGGCGCCTTCGGTACAGGACAGTTCCGGATACGAAACAATTGCGGCGAGACTGTGTCCCGGCACATCGACTTCCGGCAGGATGTTCACAAAGCGTTCTTTCGCGTATTGCACCACTTCCCGGATATCGTCCTGCGTGTAAAAACCACCGAAGTTGCGCGGCTCATCGGGAGCCGGGGGAGAAAACGTGCCGAAGTATCCTTCTTTTTTCACATTCCATGCGCCAACCTTGGTAAGATTGGGTAATCCTTTGATCTCGATCCGCCAGCCTTCGTCGTCGGTGAGGTGCCAGTGCAGCAGGTTGTATTTGTAGCGCACCATCTGGTCGATATACTGCTTGACCTGCTCTTTGGTGAAAAAGTGGCGGCTCACATCAAACATCAAACCGCGCCAGCCAAAACGGGGATAATCCATGATCTCCACGGCCGGCACTTCCCAGCGCACATTGCTTACGGCCTTTGCGCTTTCGATCTCTTTCGGGAAAAGCTGCAGCAGTGTTTGCACCCCGTAAAAAAGACCCGCCGGTGTATTGGCGGAAAGCACAATATTTTTTGGTGATACCGACAGGCGATAGCCTTCTTTTCCGAGTTTGTCATCAGCTGATTTGTTCAATTGCAACCGGATCGCGGCGTTGGGCGCCGCGCTGCTGGCTGTAACATTGTAACCCGTCGGAACGGACAGGTGCGTTTTCAGAAAAGAAACCGTGGTTTGCAGGTCCGCTCCTGCCGGTGCCTCGATGCTGACGGTTTTGGGCAGCGTGAAAGTGCCCGCTTTTTGTTGCAGGGAAACCGGTTCCGGGATGACGGCCGGTTCTTTTTTCGGACCCTGCGCATGGGACTGAATAAATGTAAACGCTGAGAGAAGAAGGACAAATTGTTTTTTCATACTAGCCGGTAATTTCGTTTTGGAAAATGGGTCCTCAAGATAGGTTATCCTGTGAATTAGCGTACGTTCGATTCATCACACTCTCTCCGGAAGATCGCGGGCCGATAAGCTACAATGCATAAAACTTTCTTTTTGGTTTCGTTCAAAATGGTGTAAATTGAAGTTCTCATATAGCAGTCAAATGATTATTCGACAGCCCCTGTTTCCACGGGGGCTTCTTTTTTACCGTTTTCATCTTGTTCTCCACCTGTGTAACCAAACGACTTTTTGTTCCGGCGTGTGTGCCTGCCCGATAATGTCGCGGTAGAGATCGGGACGGCGGGCCTTTTTATAGCGATAGCCGCCGGCCTGCCGCAGCTTTTCGGGCACCAGCGTGGCGATTGCAAGGTCATCGCCGAGCCTGCGGCATTCGGCGATGACATCACCAAACGGATCGAGGATCATGGAGCAGCCATTTTTCAGCTGGTCGTCGTCCATGCCAATGGCATTGGCGAAGACCGCGTAAACGGCATTGTCGTACGCCCTTGCCGGCAGCCATTTCATCAGCCAGGCACGTCCCTTCAGCCCGTCAAACTCAAGGCGCAGCGAGGTGGGATCGACGTCCCTGTTCACCCAAAGCTCCGGATCCACGAAGCCTGCACCCGGGCGGGTAGAAGGTGTACACATGGTGACGTGTGGCATAAAGAGGATATCAGCACCCAAAAGACTTGTGGCCCGAACATTTTCGATGACGTTGTTGTCGTAGCAAATGAGAATGCCGCACTTCCAGCCGCAAAGCTCAAACACGCAGTAGCTGTCGCCGGGTGTGATGTGCGGATTGATAAAGGGGTGCAGCTTTCTGAATTTTGCCACAAAGCCGTTTGGATCGACACAGACGTAGGTTTTGTAGATTTTTTCGTCCGCGTCTTTTTCAAACAGGCCGGCCAGAACTGCAATCTTGTTCTTTTTGGCCAGGGCCGCCAGTCGCTGCACACATGGCCCGTCCGGTACCGGTTCGGCTACTGCCAGCAATTGTTCTTTGGAAAGATGGCGGGCAAATGAATAACCCGTGACCGAGCACTCGTGGAAAGCGATTACCTGCGCACCTTCGGACGCAGCCTGCCGGCTTAACCGGTCAATCACCGAGAGATTGTATTCCTTGTCGCCGCTCCTGTGTTCGAATTGGGCGGTGGCCATTTTAAGAGTCTCCATATGCAAGTAATTTCCTGCTAATGAAGATAAGATTTGCACAAAAAAAAGCCCCCGCAATCTTGCGCCCTGTTATGCCGGTTTCAGGAAAAAGTTTTTGACATAACGGTAACCGTTGTCGTAAAACAGTCCTTCGACAAAAACCGGGATGTCCAGTTTTTTTGCCCATTTTTTTGAGTCGCGGAGAGACGACAGGTAGTAGCCCAAATTGGCCAGAAGGTATTGTTTCAGCGCCGACAGATCGTCCACCGTTGCCAGGTTGAGAAAGGGATTGATCATCCCGTCGTAATCGGAGCCGATGGTGAGGTGTTTCTGTGCCTCTGCAAGGTCAAGACCGGCTTTGTAGCAAACCTGCAAAAAATGTTTGACCTGCAAAAGCACATGATCATAAAAATATTCATTACGCCCCTGCACACTCAGCTCCAGGTTATCCTGCATTTCTCGTTCGCTAACACAGTCGTCCTCGTCGATCAGGTAACCGACCTTTCTCCCTAAGCCCAATGCATTCCACTCGGCCTTTGAAAAAAACTCCTTGTCTACATACAACTCCGAGTCGGCACGACGGCCCAGCGGCGAATCATCATTTGGATCCACGTAACCCAGGATGCGGCGGTCCAGCGAAAGCCCGATCATACCGCCGTTCTTCACGATCCAGGCAATTTCTTCGTCAAAGAGATTAATGGTAGACAGGTTGAAAGCCGGCGCTCCCGGACGGGAAGGTTCGTTGCGGGTTTGCATGGTCTTGGCCAGCTCGAGGTAGTACACATCGCCGGCATCCAGCGAATGAAAAATATAGCCCGGCCAGTCCTTGAACGGAATGCCGGTGAAGCCCGCATGCGTGCAATGCAGGTGACGCACATTCCGGTAAGCGCCACCGTCGATCTCGCGGTACAGATCGAACCGCGATTTGCAGCTCATGTGCTTTACATCCACGTTCACGCCGCGATCGAACAAGCCCTGTACCACTTCCCTCCCATCGCCGGTAAGACCATTGCCCCGAGGGTAAAATGGCTTACTGTCGGTCAACTGCATGCCGAAGGCATGGTTGCACAAATTCGATTGTTGCAGGTGCGTCAGGTTGACCGAAAGGACCGGCACCTGGTGCAGCAGCCGGTCGAGGTTTTGCAAGATCTCGGCGGGTGGAAACTTCCGCGCCGGATCGTCGCTCCCGGCATCGAGGGAAGAATTCACCAGCGAATGACAGCCTTCTACGACAAAAAAAAGATTGACCTTGTTTTTGGGCAGCGGTGACTGAAAGCTGTCTTTCCGCAACACATGAAAAGACGCCGCAGCCTGGAGGTAGGTATCGAGTGTTCGTTTTTGGATAAAAAGATCAAAAAGCGGGTAAGGCGGCACCGCACCGGTGTTGGCAACGGCCTCAAAAAGCGGTACCCACATTTTGTCCTGCGCGGTGGCCCGCAGGTGTTTGCGAAACGGGATTACCTGCGCTGCCAGCTGGCTTTCCAGTGCGTAGAGCGCCACGCCGGCCATCACTTCGTCGTTGAACGAAGCCAACTGGCTTTGGTGGGTCTGCGATTGAAGAATGTTGGGCAGGGATGTACAGATCCTTGGCAGGGTTACCACATCGTTTGCACTGAACCGCGTGTCCACATTCGGATGTTCGGCAAAGAGCTGCTTGAGCAGGATGTGGCAATGAAAATCGAAATAGCGCATGGCGGGGATTTTGTAAATGACAGGCTTTGCGAAAACAGCAACGAAAGCAAATCACCTTCCTCACAAAAGCCCACACCCATTCTTTGCCGGCTTATCACTTTATTGTTGCCGCTTTTCAGCAGCCATTGCTACAACATTTTTTCCAGACTGTTTTTCAGTGTTTCAATGTGCTCTTTCAAACCGTTGGCCTTTTCTTTCCCGATGGACAGGGCATCGGCCAACAGTTGCAGGTGTTCCAGTTCGGCAAACTTGTCGCCTTTCGATCCGGCCCTGCTCCACACGTCCCTGTAGGCAGTTTCCAACTTGTCCCACCCGTCTTTTGCAGCCGTGTTATTCACCACCTGGAGACAAAGCCGGCAATTGGGATCCACAACGAGGTTCCAGTAATCGTCGGACTGGCCCTGTGTTTTTTTTGCTTCCTCCATGAGTTTTTTCACCTGGCTTTGCACGGCCGTTTTTGCGGGCAGCGCATAGCTTTCCTTTCCGTCTACCTGCACTTCGCTTTTCCATTTACGGTCGCCGGTCAGGGCCAGGATGCTTTCCAGTTCATACCAGTTGGTCAGGGCATAGGACGTGTATTTTTTCCCCTCCTGCGCATGTGCTTTTTGGTAATAATAGGCTGCCATGGAATAGGCTTTCTTTTTTTCCGCGGCCGTGGCACACAGGATCCCTTTGCGCTTGTAGGCACTACCTAAAAGATTGTAGCGTTCTACCGTGGGGCTGATCAGCAGCAGGCTTTCCAGGCCATTGATCACTTTATCTGCCTCCGCCACCCACGTCCTGCGTTCTTCTGCGCCCGGCTTTTTGTTGTCCTGCGATGCTTTCAGGTAATCGGCCACGTATTTTTTCATCCGCACATTGCTGTATTGCTCGAGGCTTTTCACCGAAAAATTGGCGTTCTCCATGCTCAACAGGCTTTCAAATTTTTGAATCGCCTTGTCGTACTCGGAAAGAGCAGTATAAATAAGGGCTTCCTTTTCAGTGATCTCGGCATCCCGGATCTGCGCGGCATCCACGGCATCGGAAATTTCCTTCAGCTTCTTCAGAATGGTTGCCTGCGAAAAATAGCCAGTATGGCTTTCGCTTTGCAGGTTGCTCAACGCAATCTCGGCCTGTTCGGCAATGACAAATTCCAGGTCTGTTTTTAGTTTTCCATCCTGCCCGTTGCGGAGTTTGTAGAACGGATCGCCATAACACTGGTAAGCGCCCCAGGTATTGCTGACGGTATGAAACTCTTCATAAACCGCACTGCGGGCCAGCCGTATCGCGTCGCCAAAACATTCGCCGCCAAACATGGCCTGGTAAAAAACTTCGGTGAAGCGCAAGGCCGCTTCATCATTGACGGCCCAACCGGCTACCACAACCGCCTTCACGCCGTTATCGATCAGTTGCGTGCCGATGTTGGCAGCAAGCCGGTAGGTGTTGCGGTAAAACTCTTCGGCCTCCGAATCGGTTCTTCCCAAAAAGCAGCAGTTGACAAAAACCAGCTCGGGCACGGTGCTCATGTTTTGAATTTCGGCCGTGGTAAGAAAACTGTTCTCACCGATCACCATTCCCGAGCTTTCGGGTTCGTCCTTGTTGAACGTGCCATGACCAGCCAGGTGAATAATCTTGTAATCGTCGGCAAAGAGAGCAGGAAGGATCCTGCCGGCCGTTTCCTGCAGCAGGGCATTGACCTTGAGTCCATTTTTTTCCAGCCATTCCGTCACCTTCGTGCCTTCCCGCAACGCACCCGGGAGGGCGGGCAGAAAACCATTCAGTTGCGGTTCGGCTACGACCAGTGCGTTGTTCGCGGCAACGGCATTGATGTTCAGCCGGAAATCCCGCGTTACCATCTGCCGCACCATGCCCGCATTTACACAAAGCGGCATGGCTTCGGTGGCGGTGTCCTGCAGCAGTTCCCACGGAAAGGCTGCCGTATAGGAATCCAAAATCCAATTGATATTGAACCGTCGCTTGAACTGCTCTTTGAAGTCCAGGGGCAGCAGCATTTCGAAAAGTGTTTTTCCCAACCGCGGCGACCACAGGTTGCTGTCGGAACTTTGCCGGATCGTGTCCTGCAACGCAGCGGGGTTGATAAAGAGATTGCGGCTTTCTTCCCTTGCACCCAGGGTGGACGCGGTAAAACACAGTTGGTGACGCACTTTACTTTCGAGTGATTTTTCGTCTGCCCGTACCGTGATCCGGTTCCACCAGCCTTCGGACATCTCCGCCGGGATGCGCCGTTTGGCGCCAAAGGTCCGCCTGATTGCTTTTTTCGCGATCCGAACGCTGGGACCGCCGGCACCGCCTTTGGCCATCTTGCTCAGCGAGTAGAAACAGCTTAGCGCACGGTCTTCGTACAGCTCAATGAATTCGATGCATTCAACAAGGCTGTAGCGTCCGCGATGCAATTCGGCAATGCGTGCATTGGCATTTTGAACCCCCTGGATAACAGCACTCATGGAACTCTCGATCGAAAGCCCGCCATAGCCCGATGCAATGACAAGAGCGGAAACGCCCAGCTTTTGCGGCTGCCCCGAGCGCAGTGTTTCGGCCAGGCTTTTCTTAAATGCGTTCAATTCTTTTTCCTGCCGGGCAACATCCCGGTTTATTTCGTCCGTCGAAACTCCATTCGATCTGCCCGCCAAAAACGCAACAACGCCTTTGTCGACTGCCTGGAGCACACTGGCGGCATCCGATGCCTGCTTTTTGTTTATTTCAATCAGGTAGTTGGCAATTCCCTGTTCCACTGTTTGCGTCAGCAGGGAAGACGTCAGCAAACCAAACTTTCCCAAACCCACAATGATGGCGCCTTTGCCGTTTTCTAAAAACTGCACCTTGCTGGTACCAATGTCACCGGGGTAAATTCCCAGGCGGTGGCGTTCAGTCAGCGCACCGTCGAGCATTTTGTCGATCGTTGCTTCGGCGTACAAAATACCATCATTTAAAAAATGGCCCGCCAGCACCGGGTACAGCGCAAAATTCAGGTCGCCGTGACTCACCACCACGTCAACAGGCCGCTCTTCTCTTGCCTTTTCTTCCTGTGGTTCGAGGCCAAGAAGGGTTTTTTCCACGCCGGTTTCCGTCAGGTCGAGATCGCGGAGTTCGGGTGATTTGAATACTTTTTCCTCACCCCTCACCACCGGTCTTGCTTTGGAGAGCAGGCTTGTTTTGCCTTTGGCTAAAATTTCGGCGATGCCGTCAAAAATCTGCGGTGCGTTGCCGAGTGAGCCGTGGGTTACATTCACGTAGTAGACCGAGTCGTTGTCGATCAGTTTTTTGGGAATCCCCGTTTCCCAGGTCACACTCTGGTCGCCCTCGCCTGTACTTAAAAATACCAGTTCGGGACCACGGGCCGTTTGGTCGATACGATAGCCGCAGGGTGTGGCCTTGTCCTTACCGGCGATGTAAACCACGTTGGTAAAATCAATGTCGTTTGTCTCTTTATTTTTTTCCCGGTAGTCGAAAAACCAGTCCAGGTCCTGCCCCTTTTCAACCGGCAGCGGCCAGGCGCTGTCGCCGGTTGCTTCGGCCATGCGGCTCCAGGTCAGCTCTTTGGCAAAATCGTTGTCGAGACTTGTTGCCAGCGGGAGCAGGCTGAGTAAACCCGGGAACCGGGAAAAGATCCCCAGCAATTGTTTTTTCGTGTGCACGATATCGATCATGCTTAATTTATCGATGATGGCATCTTTCCCGAACAAAACAGCGGGAATGCGGTACGAGCCGCCCAGTGGTGCACCCAGGAAGATCAGCCGGAAACCCGCTGCTGCATTCAACCGTTTCCAGGTTTCGTTGTGACGCAGGATAAAGTCCCGCACCAGCACACCACCCATCGAATGCCCGATGATCTTGATGGGCTGATTCAGCTCCAACAGCTTCGTCACCAGTTTTTCAAATTCCTTTGCCGACTCGGTCAGCGGCTGCCGCCAGTCGTAGGGAAACACAACCACGTCATAGGTGATATTTAAATATGCCGCCAGCCGGCCGTAGGATGTTTTTACAATCGAAGAAGCCGCAATTCCCTTTTCGCTGATGGCCAGCTTTCCCAGCCCGCCAAACAAGAAATCTTTGTAATCGATCCAGATCTTATCGTTTTTCAACGACAGGTTAGAGCCCATGATACCGGGCAGCAGCACTGCAATTGGCCGGGTGCCACTGGCCGGCGTTTGCACCAGGTCGCCACCTTCCAGGCCGAGAAGCTCTATATTTCTTGCCTGCTCAATGACGATTGCCTGTTCTTCGGT
This sequence comes from Flavisolibacter nicotianae, assembly GCF_003628535.1. GTDB lineage: Bacteria > Bacteroidota > Bacteroidia > Chitinophagales > Chitinophagaceae > Flavisolibacter > Flavisolibacter nicotianae. The sequence continues at coordinate 100,536 of NZ_RBCI01000012.1, read as the reverse complement.
TTTAAACCCTGCGGCCGAGAGATCACCGTCGCCCTTTAAAGCCAGGAGCAGGGCATTGCGTGTCTTTTCATTTTGGAAATAATGAAAATGGTCCACGTTGCCCGCTTCGTCAAAAAGGTATTTCAGTTTGCAGTGCCGTTTGGAGCCCTGGTACATCGACTTCGTGTTGACGACGAGGTCATTGTCGGTGAAGTAAAACAGCTTGCTGGCTATGATCAGCAATCCTTTCAGGTTGATGCCGGCCTTGCAGTTGCCGGAGATCACCACCAGCGGGTCGTCGATCTCGATGGACGATGCCGGAGTATTCATCACTTTGATGAAAGGCGAATCGGGGTTCATGGCCTCGATTCCGGGCAGAGCTTCCGTGTCGTTCTTTGTATCGATCACGGCCGCGATCAGGTTACGGAAGGCGCCGTAAACCGGGCTGGCTGCAATGCCGGTTCCCAGGCCGACCAAATTAGCCGTGACGTTGAAAAAATTATCCATGCGCCGCGATGCAAGGATGGTTCCGTTAGCCGGGCATGCCACCCGCACAAAGCGTGCAATCGAAAGATTTTTTTGTTGAAACAAACCGGCCAGGCGGCTGATGATCTCAACGTCTTTATCGCGTCCTTCTTCCTTCAAATAGGCCACTTCGTTTTCGTCGAAGCCACGAAGGGCGGCGTTGCTGTTGCAATACCGTGAAAGGATGTCGCCCACCAGTCCGCCCCGCGAATGGGTCACCAGGTGTAGGGTAATTCCTGCCGGCAATTTATGAACTAACACTTCCACGTTTTGCAGGGGCGACAACGTGAGGGTTTCGTGTTGAAGGGCCAGGATGTTTTGGCCGTACTGCCTGACCAGGTCCTTCCAGGCATCGGTCCCGGCGAGTTTGCCGAACGAGCCGCTGGTCGAAGACGACGTTCCGTGAATAAAAAGCAGGAAGGGATTGCCCGGCTTCGAAAAATCGGGAGCAACGAGGTTGAAATCTTCGTCGAGGCGGTAAAGGCCAATGCGGTCATTGAGCTGTTTTTTTTCGAGGTCTCCGGCCAGTTGCCCCACCGTTCGCTGGATGGCCTTTTTGGCAAAGAGGTTGACCGCTTTCAACGCAATATCGCTGACGAGACCGCGTTCGGCGCCAGTGCTGCGAAGCACCTGCGGCAATTCGAAGGCACCGTCGGCCGAACGGGTGGGATTGGCCGCTTCGGGAAACACTTCTTCGATCGTATCGGCATGACAAAGCCAGGTGGTGTTGTCGTCGAAGACCAACTCAACCAACTTGTCGTCGAGTTGAATTTTTTGCTTTTCGCCTGCGCCCCTGGCAGCGGCGCTAACAACGAATGATTCCTGAAGTTGTAGCAGGTCGTCTTGCGTAGTGATGGTCTCGGGCAGCGCTTGCCGGGAGCCGGTAAACGAAATGGAATGAATGGACATGAGCGATGCGTTTTAGTTTGTGTTACACGCCGGGTTTGTGTATCGGGGTTGCCTGACAGCAACGGGCTGCGATCGCGGTTCTACCAACGGCTTTCACAGCTTGGACTGCCGGCAACGAAACAGTTCTGAAGAGTACGCTGCAGTCTTGCAAAAGGTATGCGTAACCAATTTAGGATAAAGAATCAGATTTTCAAATGGATTGGCCTTCAGGGTCGACAGGAGCGTACCCGCATTTGCCAGCGAAGGCGCCAGGGCACGCATGTGCAGAAGTGATAGAGGAATGCCTTTTTAGCAGGTATTTTCCATAGCAATTTTATTTTTCGCAACCGTGATCTTTCTTGCAAACAACGGTTGGGGAAAGCGTCTTGTTTTGGTCACGTAGTGCAAGGCAACGTTTGCCGATCAGGATGAATGACGGAAACCATAAAAGGCAGCTCCCAGCAAAGCCGTCTTCTTCGCCACAAGTACTTTTACCGGCACCTGCTGTAACAGCCCTTTCAGGCGACCCGCATTGCGAAACCATTTCAGGAAAATGTCCTTGTCCAAAAAAGACAGCAGGTGCGGCACGATTCCACCCGCGATAAAAAGGCCGCCGGTTGCCTTTAACTTCAGCACAAGGTTGGCAGATTCAACGGCGAGATAACGGAGAAACAGCTCCATGGTTTCCCTGCAGATCTCGCATTCCGTTGCATTTTGAGAGATGACTGTTGCCTTGTCGTGGGCCAGCAGTTTTTCTTTTAGCCAGGCCGGTTCTTCCCTGTCCTTTTTTTGTCGCAGGAAGTCGTAAAGGACGCAGATTCCCGGCCCGCTGAGCACCCGTTCCTGGCTGACGTGACCGAACTTTTTTTTGAGAAACGAAAAAATCTCGAGGTCAATGTCGGTACGGGGTACAAAATCAACGTGGCCGCCTTCGGAAGCAAAAGGATGATAGCCCTCCCCGTCGAAAAACAACCCGGCCTCTCCCAGTCCCGTTCCCGGTGCGATGATGGCCGCATTTCCCGTTGGAAAACGGTCGCCCTCGTGGATCACAAAAACATCCTGTTCATCCAGCAAGGCAAGCCCGTAAGCCGTTGCTTCCAGGTCGTTCACCAACCGGACAGGTGCCTGGTTGAATTGCCGCGACAGGGCCTCCTGTTCTACCTGCCAGCCAAGATTGGTCAGGTCGGCCCTTCCTCCCTGCACAGGCCCTGCCACGCCCAAACAAATGCCGGCCGGCATTTTTTCATTGGCCACGAAATCATGCAGCAGGGCGCTGATGTCGGGGTATGCTTTGGTTTTGCAACTACCTTCTTTCCGTGTTTGCAACCCGTTCTCTGTCCAATCAAAGATGGCAAGGTCCGTTTTGGTGGCGCCAACGTCGCCGGCCAGAAGTGCGGTGAACGGTTTTGGTTGCGTACCGGCAATTTTCAACAGCATAAACCAGGATATAAAAATGACTGAATTGACTTTTACTTCGGTCCTGCAATTTTGAGCCGAACAGGCCAGGCGTTCTTACGAAACAGCCACCGGGTGTCTTCTTCGCCAGTCAATGGTTTTTACCAGCGCACCAATTGCAATGGAGGCCACCATGATCATGACCAGCCATCCAAAGAAAGGCGTAAACGTTACCAGTTTGAATAAGACAAACATCGCCATGGAAGCCGCCACAATTTGCCAGAAGGTCCATTGTTGTGCAAACCGGTGGTTGTACCAGTTGGCAAACACAAGCGAGGTAATGACGGTTGCCAGCAGCAGCAGCAAAATATAGCCGGCCATGAGGATCAGGCCGACGGGTATGCCCACAACGGTGATCAGCAGAACACCAATCAAGACCGGTACACCCACGAAGAAAAGGAGGCCCCAGCCCATTGACTTGAGCATGGATTCATCAACCGTGTCGCCGGCCCGCCGGAAGGTATTCCGGAAAAGGTATTGCAGCAGCAGAATGAAAATAAATACGGTGGACAGGTACCAGATCAATCCCAGCACGGTGGAACGGCCCAGGAAATACCATGAACTCGTTTGGATTTTCAATGTTGGGTCGTAGACAGCCGTGCCGTTGCGGAGGTTTCGTCCAAAATCAACCTGACCCCGTTTAGTCCAGTAGCGCACATTGTTGTCCAGCACCGCCGTGCTCCCAAACTGCAGTTGCCGTGCTGCAATTACCGATTGACCTTTCACTGCACCGTTCAGGACCAGTGTTTCGCCGCGAAATTCGAAATTGCCCAGGCATGTCCCGTTAAAGCGCATCGTCCCCGCCGCCGAGCGAATGTTGCCGTTTGCGGTTCCGTCGAACGTCACATCGCCGCCACCGGTAACCAGGCCGCCGTTGATGACTACATTCCTGGCCACCTCCACACGGCCGCCGCTGATCACCAGATCGCCACCCACATTTTGCAGGACGTGCAGCTCGCCGCCGGCACAACGGATGTCATCGGCCACATAGCCGTTGATGTGGACCGTACCGCCAGCCAGGAGAAGGTCGTTGGCAATGGTGTCGTTCAAAAAAATGGTTCCTCCTGCCACAATCAGGTCGCCGTAAACAGGTGCATTGATGGTAACCGTGCCTCCCGCCACATAAAGGTCTTCGTGAACGGGTTGTGTTATCGTCACTGTTCTTCCCCATTCAATGCGGTATGCCTGTGCCGTGACGAAAAAACCACAGCCAAGCAAAAGGAGAACGAGCTTTTTCATACAATGGTTTTTATGGATTGAAAGAATGGTTTCTTGCCACCCGAAAGTAGCAAGCCGGCAGGGCGGTTTCCAATGATGGCTATCAAACGATTCTTTGAGTGCTGTCAGTGCACCCGTCTGGAAAGAGCCGTATAGCCTTCATCGAAAACGTGCCGGCACGGCTTAAAAAGCAAGGAAAAAAGGATTGTGCAGGTCCGGTTTGTTGTAGCGAAGTTCTGCCTGTAAATCCACCCGGTAAACGCCACGGCCGGATGCATTCAGGATTGCGTGGGCGGCAGCCGTATCCCATTCCATTGTTGGGCCCAGACGCGGGTAAAGGTCTGCCTCTTCCTCCAACAGCAGCATGAATTTGAGAGCGCTTCCCTTTGACAAAAAACGGGGATGCAAAAACTGCCGCGAAAAGTCCAGTGTTTCCGCCGAAAGATGCGAACGCGATACGGCAAGCGTGATGGTTTGCATTTGCTTTAATTTATCGAACGATTTTCGCTGGGGCAAACCCGGCATCACCGTTCGAACGCCGTTGTCGGTTTTGAATACGCCGGTTTCGGCCGAGCCGGCATAGAGGCAATCAAGACAGGGTGCGTAGACGACGCCGGCAACGGCTGTCTCCTGCTTCACCAGTGCAATGTTGACGGTGAATTCGCTGCGTTGATGAAGAAATTCTTTTGTGCCGTCGAGCGGATCAATGAGCCAGAACGCATCCCAGTTTTTTCTTTCGTTATAGGGAAGACGGCTGCCTTCCTCGGAAAGAACAGGGAGCCCGGTTTTTTGCAAGGCCGTGGTGAGGATGCCGTTGGATAACCGGTCGGCCTTTGTAACCGGCTGGTCGCCTTCTTTCACGGTTGCTGCATAGTTACCCGAGGCATACACGTCCATGATCGCATGTCCCGCTTCCAGCGCTGCAGTCATTGCCGTTTCCAAAAGTTGTGTCAATCCTGTCATCGTCTTAATTCGCAAAGATCTTCAAAGGTTCCAGTTCTGAAAACGATCAATTACAATGGAGCAACGTTGTAGAACATTTTTCCTGTTCAAGGCCATGTCTTAAAAGCATACGCAGCTTCCGTTCACCGCAGGTTCAGCATGCACCCAATCTTCTCTGTGGCTTGCGTTTTCGCATGGTGATCACGGTCACCGCCGCGATCAACCGCCGTCATTTTTTTAAGGAAAGAAACAGAGCAATTTTAATTCCGCACCCACAACCTGTTGTTATGAAAAGAATACTGGTCCCAACCGATTTTACACAGGCCGCAAAAAATGCAGGCGAGTATGCCATTTCACTGGCCAAAGTCACCGGCGCAACGGTTCACCTTCTTCATGTGGACACGGAGGTCATGCCGGTCCTGCCCGGGCCGGAGCCCTGGACAGCCAATGTCAATTCACTGCTTGCCAACAAAGACGAACGCATCCGGCAGGAAGTTGACCGTTTGCAGGGCAAGTACCACACAACGTTGCATAGCATAATTGCAATCGGGGCCAAAGGAGACACCATCAACGACACGGCCAAAGAAGTGGGTGCCGACCTGCTGGTGCTTGGGATCAAACACACGGGGGATGGGCACCACTGGGGCAGCACCACATTAAAGATGCTGCGCAAATCTCCGCTGCCCGTATTATTGGTTCCGGAGGAAAGTCCATACCAACCGGTTAAAACCATTGTGTTGGCGATTGATTTTACCAGGCGCATCGAAAGTATCAGCCTTGCGCCACTGATCGAACTGGCCCACCAATTTGATGCATCAGTGCGGGTGTTGCACGTAGAAGAAAAAGGTGCGGAACCTGCCGAGACTGATACGGCAGGAAAGCTCGAAATGGGTCGTTTGTTGTCTTCACTCACCTACTATTACGACCGGGTGGAATCGGACGATGTGGACAGGGGTATTCTTGATTTCGTTACCACGCACCCGACCGACCTGCTGGTGATGATTGCCCACCAGCATTCGTTCTTCGAACGGCTGTTTTCGCTCACGCATACCACCACCGTCAGTTTCGATGTCAGGCTGCCCATGCTGGTTCTGAAAGCACGTTAACGGTCCTGATCGTTTTCGCAAAAAAGCGATGGACAGGATCAGTGCGGCAGGAAGATCGTTGCATTGCGTTCAACCTTGTGAGGCATTCCGGTGTTTCTTAAATTAATCATGCTTTCCGGTGATGACGATCATTGCGCCGGGCAACAGGCCGGTTTACCTTCAAAGAAAAACAAATGGAAAAAATTTTGGTTCTGCTGGATAACCGGAAAGTGAGTACGCATGTCGTCCACTTTGCGTGTCACATGGCGCGGTTATCCCACTCCAACCTGACCGGAATTTTTCTCGAAGCGGAAGTGGAAAAAGAAGAACTCACGGTTGTTCAGGCAGAAGCCGGTGACATTGTCGTTGAATCTGTCTTGATCAGGAATACAAAAGCCAATAACAGGCGTGCTGAAGAAATACGGCAACAATTCTTTGAAGTAACAGAACGCAACGGCGTGCAGGCTTCGTTCCAAACCATTGGTGAGTTGCCGGCCGCAACGATCAAAAACAAAAGCCGTTTTGCCGATGCCCTTGTACTCGATGCAGCCCTGTCGATAGAAAACCCGGGCAGCGAGTTGCCTTCGCGTTTTGTGAAAACCATTTTGCAGGAAGCCGAATGCCCTGTTGTTCTTGCACCGGAAAATGTCCAGTTGATCGACAACATTGTTTTTGTGTACAACGGCATGCGTTCGTCGGTGCTTGCCATGAAGCAGTTCCTGCACCTCTTTCCTGGCTTTAAAAACAAACGCGTTAAAGTGATCGATATCGGTGCGGAAAAAGATCCGTTTCCCGAAAGCCGGAAAGAGCTGGCCGACTGGCTCAACTGTCATTTTGCCGACGTTGAAGTGGAGCCGCTGGACAACGCCGCATCCAAAGCGTTTTTTCATTTTCTACTGAAGAAGCGAAACGACATCGTGGTGATGGGTTCGTATGGCAGCGGTTTACTGGAAACGTTTTTTGAAAAAGACCGCGTTGGTGACATCCACCCGACCAGCATCCCGCTTTTTATTGCCCACTGAAAACATCCTCACCGCAGTTTTTTTAACCTCAAAAAAGATTTTTGTATGAAAGAAGTTGCCACGCTCAGAGGGTTGATGATTTACCAGCTTCAGTCCATTTTTGAAGCGGAAAACAGGTGGTCGAATGCGTTGAACGAAACAGCACGGGTCATTGCCAACGAAGACCTGCAAAAAATTTTTGAAAAAGGCAGCAAAGCCGCCGCTGGGCATGCGTCCAGCCTGCAGGGAATGCTGACGGACCTGGGCTCTACCAGTCTTGACAGGCGGAATACGGTAGCCGAAGACATAGTGCGGGAACTAAAAGAAGTGCAGGAAGCCGCCGCCGATCCCGAGGTGCTCGATGCAGGATTGATCGTGGCCCATCAATGCATGAACCACTACATGATTGCGAAGTACGGGACGGTTGCCTCGTATGCACGGCTGCTGGAACTGGATAAACTTGCAACCGATCTGCACAAGATCATGGAAGAAGAAAAAAAGGAAGACAAAAGGCTGACCAAACTGGCCGAAAAAAAAGTCAACGCAAAAGCAAGAACGGCGCTGATCCATTAACCAAGTCACATGAAGCTTTTTGCGTTACAGGGAAGCGAGGAATTTGGCCGGCAGGTGGCAAACCACCTTCAACTTTCGCTGGGCAAACACGAAGAAAGAGAGTTTGAAGATGGCGAACATAAAATCCGTCCGCTGGAAAATATTCGCAACCAGGACACCTTTATTCTTCACTCGCTATACAGTGATGCAAGGCAAACCGTGAACGACAAACTTTGCCGCCTCCTGTTTTTTATCAGTGCGCTAAAAGATTCTGCCGCCAAATCGGTAACGGCGGTCATTCCCTATTTCTGCTATGCACGGAAAGACCGGCGCACAAAGCCCGGCGATCCGGTCACGTCGCGTTACGTGGCACGACTGCTGGAAGCATCCGGCGCCGACAACGTGGTAACGATGGACATCCACAACCTGCAGGCCTTTCAAAACGCCTTCAGCATTCCGGCGGAAAACCTGAAGGCGAAAAAGCTTTTTGCTTCCTTCCTGGCAGGGCGGATCAGTGACAGGGACGTAGCTGTAGTGTCGCCAGATTTTGGCGGCGCCAAACGGGCAGAAGAGTTTTTCGAAACATTGGAGAAAATGCTTCCCAAACCGCCGGCGTTTGCCGTTATGGAAAAATATCGCAGCAGTGGAACAGTATGGGGCAGCCGGCTTGCCGGCGACGTTCACGGACGGCTTGTCATTATCCTGGATGACCTGATCAGCACAGGAGGCACCGTTGTACGGGCTGCCGCAGCCTGCAGGAGCAGCGGCGCCAGCAGCGTAATCGCGATGGCGACGCATGGTCTCTTTACCGGCCGGGCGGCAGAGACATTGAAAGACCCGGTGCTGGACCAACTCGTCATCACCAACACGGTGCCGCCGTTTCGCCTGGCGAGCACGGATGTAAAATCAAAACTAACCATCGTAGATGCTGCGCCGCTATTTGCCGAAGCAATCCGGCGAATCAATGAAGGCGGATCGATTGATGAACTGCTCGAAAACGACCAGACTCATGACGCCTGACAAAACCAAACAAGCCAGCACAAAAGAAGACGTTCGCGTCGAAGAAAAAGTGCAGTTTCTTTCGCAACGATCGGCCTTTCCCTTCGATGCGAAAAACGTGCTCGTAAAAGAAACGCACATGTCGTGGGTCTTCCTGGCAAATGGCTTCGTGTATAAAATGAAAAAACCGGTTGCCTACGATTTCTTTGACCACCGCACCCTCGCTTCCCGCCTGCGCAACAGCCGCGAAGAATTCAACATCAATCAATTTTTAGCGAGGGACATTTATTTGGGCGTCATCCCGCTGGTAATGAACGAAAACGGAAGGCTGCAACTTGAAGGAAACGGAACGGTAGTTGACTGGCTGGTGAAGATGAAACGGATCCCGGAAGAAAACATGCTGGACAATGCCATTGAGCACCACCGTTTGAACGAAACCGCTGTCCGACGCGCTGCCCGGTTGCTGGCCACCTTTTACGCAGCCACACCCCGGGTGCCACTCAGCGGATTGCAGTACCTGCGAAAACTGGAGACGGACATTATCATCACCCACCTGCAACTCCTGCTGCCGGCCTACCATCTGCCGTTTGCGCTGTTGACAAAACTAAAAGAAAAGCTGGCTGCCTTCCTGGTAGCCTATCCCACCCTCTTCCAGGAACGGGTGCAGCGCTCAGCAATTCTCGATGCCCACGGCGATCTGCGTCCCGAGCACATTTGCGTGACCCCTGAACCGGTGATCATCGACCGACTGGAATTCAGCAAAGCACTTCGTGTTATGGACCCCGCAGAAGAACTGGCCTACCTGGCCATGGAATGCGAGATGCTGGGTAATCCGCAGGTTGGCGAGCTGTTTTTCGACGTATACAAAGAATGCTCCGGCGACATCTTATCGCCATCCCTCGTCCGCTTTTACAAAGCAAAAAAAGCATTTGTGCGTGCCTACCTGGTGGTAAGGCACCTGGACGAAGAACCGTATCGATCCGACCCGAAATGGCTGGCAAAAGCCCATGCCTATCTTCAACTGGCCGAACAATACCTGTTGCAACCCGAACCTACGGCTCGTCGATGATCTGCGGTGCAGCGGAAGGCCTGCGGCCCTGCAGTTTTTCCTGCTTCCATCGTTCGAGCAAGGCCAGGGCTTCCTCATCCGACACCTGGCCGAAGGAAAGATAGGCCTGCGATACGGCGTGAAAATATTCCGAGACTTCGAGGATCACCACTTCATCCACTTCGTCTTTCAGGCGGGCGGCCATCTTTAGTCCGGCAATCGGTGCCCCGACAACGATCTTCCCAGCGCCCTGGTTCCGGCACATTTTAATGGCGGCAAACATCGTTGCACCTGTCGCAATGCCATCGTCAACCAGGATCACCACGCGGTTTTTCAAATCAGGGAGCGGCTCACCGTTTCGCAGCAATTGGATACGCCTCCGGATCTCTTTTTTTTGTGTCGCCGCTTCACTCTCAATGTCCTCCTCGGCCACTTCGTAAAGAGCCGTTGGATTTAAATGAATGGTGCCGTCTTCGGCGATGGCGCCAACGCCATATTCGGGGTTGTTGGGGTGTCCCAGCTTTCTGGCTACGAGCAGGGAAAACTCCGCGTTGAGATGACTGGCAACATAATACGCCGTAACGGCACCGCCCCTTGGTATGCCTAACACTACCGCGTTCTTGTCCCGGTATTTTTCCAGTGCCGTGGCAAGCCGCTGTGCTGCATCTTTTCGATCAATGAACATATCGTTTGTTTTGCATGAAAAAATTTGCCTGCGCTCATTTCGGCACCAGATCAATCTCCCCGTCATCGCTGATCGTTGTGGCAAACGCCGACGAAAGAGTTTGCATCCGCTGCAAACTCCACGATGCCTGTTTGCCTTTGGCAAGGTTCACCTGGCAATGTGAAATCAGTACCGGCAGGAGCTTGGCGCTTTTGATTCCGCCTTTGTCAACAGTTACCCGGAAAAAAAATGAATGATCATTTTTCAGTTCGGGATGCACCATGTAATCATCAACAAAATCGCCGGTGTCGTAAAAAATCAGTTTTGGACCGCGCCGTTCGATACCCTGGAAATTGTGTGCACTGTGGCCATGAACAAGGGAGGCGCCGCAATCGATCATCGCCTGTGCAAAAGTGGTATAAAGCTGGCCCGGTGTGGCTTTCAGGTTCGGTCCCCAATGGATGCTGACGACGATAAAGTCGGCTTCTTTTTTTGCTTCCCGGATGCAGGAAAGGGCAAATTCCCGGTCGTTTTTTTGTGCAATGTCAATATAGTTCACACCGGGTTTCGACGTCCCGGCCTTCCACCGTGGTTCGTTATCGGTATAGCCCAGGACACCGATAGAAAGACCCTTTGCTGTAAGGATGACGGGCCTTGCTGCCTCCCTACTGTTTTTACCGGCACCCACAAAAAGGATCCCGGCAGAACGCAGTATTTCCAGGGTTCCCAACAGTCCTTCTTCGCCATAGTCCAGCACGTGATTATTGGCCAGGTTCACCAGGTGAATATTGGCATCTTTGAGCGCAGAAACGTTTTGCGGATCGGCTTTGAAATGAAAGGTTTTCGGCACGGTTTGGTTGTGGCGGGTCAGCGCTGCTTCAAGGTTGATGATGTTCAGGTCAGTAGCCCGGAGTATAGGCAACAGGTCGCCCCAGATGTAGCGAGTCCCCTTGTTGTTCATCGCATCATTTACGTTGCGGCCCACCATTACATCGCCGGTTAAACCGAGTACCAGTGTCCCTTCGTCCATACCGCAAGATTACCTGCATCGGCGAAGGCGATCCAATGATGAGGACCGCGTTTGTCGCTGACAACGGTCAGCAGATCATTTGAAGCCTCTTTACAAGAACCAAATGAAACAAGCCAACTTTCTTTTAACGGGCAGAATTGATCGGCTCTTTTCTGCCTGACCACAAACAGCCCTTTTGCTGACGTTCGTTAGGGGAACGACCGGTCCGTGCGGCTATTTTTATACCAGATTCATTCACCGTAAGTCGGTCATGCAGCACGATAGAAATACCTGTTTAAAAGACAGTAAACTATGGTTGCAATACAGAATAAAAACTGTTAGCATGGCCAGGACGACAGTACATGGAAAGAGACAGTGAAAGAATAACAGTGGCAAAAAACTGTAAACTTTCATCCGCCGGCAGTGCAGGTTGCAGCAACAACCTGCACTGTTTTTTTGCATCCCCTGGCGACGCAAAATCGCTGGCAACCAGCTTCCCAACAGAACTCATCACCAGGCGAAAGACCTCTCCCAAAAAGATTCGTTTCCTGTAAATGAACAATGGAAACGAAGAGGCACAAAATGCCTTAGCCGGCCAGCGATTGCTTGTGTTAACACGCCTGCCAGTTTGTTTTTTTATTGCATGCCGGAATCCTGCGGCTGTGAAAAATTTACCTAACCCAAGCACACGCTTTGCAAATTCCGTCAGTCTTCCCAACTTGGTACCGCAGTGAACCGCAGGTAATACCAATTGTTATAATGGGAGAAAAAGTTCAACCACGATTCGCATGAAAATTCTCTTAACCGGTGCAACCGGCTATATTGCCCAACGCCTGCTGCCTGCCTTACTGCAGCAGGGTCATCACGTAGTTTGTTGCCTGCGCGACAAGAACCGGTTTCCCAATAAATACAGCTACGAAAACATCAGCCTGGTGGAAGGCGACTTCCTGCAACCCGAAAGTTTACAAGCAATACCAGCCGACATCGATGCTGCTTATTACCTCATCCACTCCATGTCAACCACGAGCGGTGATTTTGAAAAATTGGAAGAAGCCAGTGCCCGCAACTTCCGGCAACGCATGGACGAAACAGGAGTAAAACAGGTAATTTACCTGAGCGGCATCGTGAACGAGAATCACCTGTCGAGGCATTTGGCCTCCCGCAAAAATGTCGAGAAAACCTTGTCCGGCGGCCGCTATCCCCTTACCACGCTTCGGGCCGGGATCATCGTGGGCTCCGGCAGTGCCTCGTTTGAGATCATCCGCGACCTGGTGGAGAAATTACCGGTAATGATTGCACCGAAATGGCTGAAAACCCGCTGCCAGCCCATCGCCATCCGGAACGTGGTGGAATTTCTGGCCGGTGTGCTGGGTAAAGAAGAAACATACAACAGGAGTTACGATATTGGCGGACCGGACATTCTTACCTACAAACAAATGCTTTTGCGCTTTGCGCACATCCGCGGCCTGAAACGCCGCATTTTCGTTGTACCGGTGATGACACCACGTCTCTCTTCTTACTGGCTCTATTTTGTCACGTCAACCTCTTATTCGCTGGCCAAAAACCTCGTGGAAAGCATGAAGACAGAGGTCATTTGCCAACCCAACGACCTGGCCCAACGGCTCGGCATCAAACTGCTTTCATATGACGACGCGATCCAACTCGCCTTCGACAAGATCGAACAAAATCAGGTGCTTTCGAGCTGGAAGGATGCGCAAAATAGTAACCTGTTGCACAAAGGTCTTTCACACTACATTGAAGTGCCCACCAACGGTTGCTTTACCGACGTGCGGAAACGCAAACTGGCTGACCCCTCGCAGTCGCTCAAAAAGATCTGGCAACTGGGCGGACGGACTGGATGGTACTATGGCAACTGGCTCTGGGAACTGCGTGGTTTCCTGGACCAGCTTTTTGGTGGCGTGGGCATGCGCAGGGGACGAAGAAGCGGGAGCGATATTTTTCCCGGCGAAGCCCTGGACTTTTGGCGGGTGCTGCTCGCCAGCAAGGAAGAAAAACGTCTTTTGCTTTATGCCGAGATGAAATTGCCCGGTGAGGCCTGGCTGGAATTCAGGATCAATAACAACGAGCTCATTCAAACGGCTACATTCCGGCCGCTCGGCATCCTCGGCAGGCTGTACTGGTACTCGGTGCTGCCTTTTCATGGCTTTATTTTCAACGGCATGATCAACCGGATTGCCGGAGCATAACAACGGCTGTCATAAAAATTCCTGCACGCAGTCGTTTACAAGGAATTCACTGAATGTCATTTTCGTCCCAGTGGGGCCGCGGCTTTTCGTAATCCTGTTTTAACTTCTCTTCCAATTCGCGGCGATCCCGTTTGTTCCGCTTCAGCAAAAGAAAAAACAGGAGGGCAAAAACTGCAACGACAGTGATCCAGATAATGGTGCTGGTAGACATACAAACACATTTACATGATCTGCTCTGAAATTTCGTTCTTTTTTACCGTTGTTCACCTGACAGAAGGTAGAAGTGCAATTGATAACCTTCGGCCAGTCTTTAGGAAACGGCAATTTTCCGGAGGCCGGTTCAACATCATCGGAGCCAGTAAACTGTTTAGACGATTTCGGGGGAGTATACCATGCAGGAACAAAACGGCCGTAACACTAAATTGACTATGCCTGGTTCACGACACTGCTGTATCCGTCACACCGAGGTGAGAGCAAAGTCATGTAATTGGGAAGGGATTTTATTATTCGAAAGTTCTCTTATTCACAACTATGTTACGTAGAAGTCTTTGAACAAATGGGCTGTTACCCGAAAGTGCCAATAAAAGAACAGCGTCCAAAGCATTTGCTCTGGACGCTGTTTACAAGTTAAATAGCTGCAATCGTTAACGGTTGCCCTGGCTGCTTCCACCCTGATCTTGCTGGCTGCCGCGGGATTGCTGGTCTTTGTTTCTGTCCTGGCTCCCACTGCTGCTGCTGCTTCCACCAGTTTGGCTTGTACCCTGCTGGCTACCCATGCCGCTACCTTGGTTTTGACCTTGCTGACCAGATTGGCTACCTTGATTACCCATGTTACCGCTTTGACCACGATTTTGGTCCTGCTGGTTTCTGTTTTGATCTGACATAACCGTAAATTTTAGGAATACTATTGCTGAAAAAGCCATGCCATTCATTGCCTAACGTCGTGACAATAGGGCATGTAAGCGCAATTAAAGGCAACCGGTTACTGCCAATACATGCATGCCTTTTTTCTGCTGAGACAGGTTTTCATTTTGCTCTTTTGATCGCCTACCGACCACTAGTATCGCAGAAATAAATTTGTAGTCTTTTAATACAGCACTTTTGAATTGCAATTTTTTTGAACCAGATATCTTATTTCAAGCTGCCTGATCCCGTTTTAGGAAAAATAGAAATTTTCGCTGCCTCCTTTTTGAAAAATCAAAAAAATGATCCAAAAAATTGCCGGATAACCGTCCAACTAAACAGGTTATTGTTTTCTGTTCTGCAAACGACCTTCTCCAAATTCAATTTTCACCAACAAACAAACACAGCAGATAACGGTGCGACAATGATTTCGGGTTCTTATTGTACCACCCTTCGATAGGTCAAACGTTCCATTCCGGCATAATCATCACCAAAGGAAAGGAAGCATGCTGATCAAAAGATGAACATGAAAGGCAGCGATTTTGACCTGAGAAATACTTTACACAATCAGGTGATATATCTCTACGGAGAAAGCTGTTAGCAAAAGACGCTAACCAAGCCCAACGTGCATATTGACCAGCCAGGTGCTTGTTTGCCGTTAAGGAAAAATCTCCAATGCGGAAAGATCAGGTATAATTGAACAGAAGAAAACGCAGATGAAAATTATTTACCTGTTGCAGCAATGGCATTCCAAATTTCATCAAAGGGAAAAATAGTCCAGTTATTTTTTCTGAAGAGAGAGATCAGGACGTCTGTTTTTTGCTTCGTCTTGTTGAGGTCGAGATGCATTTGCGCGGCTGTTGTTTGCGTTTTTGCAATGACAGACCAGAGTCGTTCGTTTTCTTTGCTGCAGCCGACCGGATCGATTTTGACACTTCCGTTTGCCCGCAGTTCAACCCGCAGTTTGATGGACAGGCGTTCAATGAGAAAAACAGTTCCTGCAGCCTGATCACTTGAATTTGTCATTGCCTGCTAAGATTTGGATTGACGAAACCGTTGCGGATGCCTGTGGCAAGCACAGACTTGACGCTGGTAATAAAACGGCGAATGCTCTGCTCCCGTTGCGTGCTTTTTTTAAACAACGCATTCGTCTGCTGGTACTGATTGAACTGAACCTGTTTGAGGGCCGCCAGCAGGTAGTTCTCCCTTTCATCGTCGCCATATTCCCTGGCCACTGAAATTGCTTTGTAAAACAGGAGTTCCACTTTTACAAAACTGCCTTCCTTTGCACCGTTCGCAGAAAGATCTCTTTTGATTTCTTCCAATTGTCGTTTATGCAGGAGTGACAGCGGCTTGTTCATATGTTTCTGTTGTGATCGAGATTTTTTTTTCGCAGCAAAAGAACTCAGGCATTTTTGCTGACATTCCATGATGCATGGGGCGCCGGATCATAGATCACTTCGGCCACCCGAATCCTTTTTCCTTTCACATCCGTCTCGTGCAGGCTGCTAATGGCCAGCAGCGCTTCCTTTTGCACCGGCATATCAACGTATGCATGACCCAGTGAACGATTATTCAGTTTGTCGCGAACCAGCTTTACCAACTCCACTTCACCATATTTTGTAAAAAGCCGTTGAATATCTGCCTCAATCATGTTGCCGTGCAGGTTCGTTATGTGAATTTGCATATCGGGTATTTAAACGTGAAGTGAAAATCAAAAGAAAGGCAAGATAGTAGCGAACGGTATCCGGCAAGTCCAAGGTGCTTGTTCTACTAAGATGCAATGCTCAAGATGGGAACAGGGTGAAGGTAGACCTTTCCCTACAGATCCATTGATTTATTATTCGGCTGGTTTTTATAGAATAGGCTTACCTTCAAAAAATTCAATCGGATCTGTTTTCTGCCGACCGGAACATCTACATCTATGAATATTCTTGTCACCAATTTAAGCGTCAACATCAACAACAACGACCTGGTGGCCATGTTTTCGGTTTACGGCACTGTGAGTTATGCCGCTGTTGTCCGCGATAAAGTCAGCAGCCGTTCGAAAGGGCGGGCTTTTCTGGAAATGCCGAATGAAGCAGAAGCCGAACAGGCCATCAATGCCCTCAATGGATCAATACTCGACGGAAAAGAAATGATGGTACAGGAAATCATTTACAAGCCCGGAGAGTTCAATAACTAAATCAAAAAACGAGACGTGATTTCAGGGGCTTACCGCCATCATCGCCGCTTATCCGTCAATGCAAAAGCCCCGGAATGTTCTTCCGGGGCTTTTTATTTCTTTGTTCGATTACCAGCGGTTTCGACTAAAGTTATCACCTGTGCGGGCCGGGCGGTCTTCTTTCGGACGGGCTTCCATTACCTTCAGGCTGCGGCCGTCGACTGTGGCGCCATCCAGTTCTGCGATGGCTTTTTTGGAGGCTTCGTCGTCGCTCATTTCCACAAAGCCAAATCCGCGGCTTTTGCCAGAAAGCTTATCCGTGATAATCCTGGCCGAGGCAACATCACCAAAGGGTGTAAAGAATTCTTTTAAGTCTTCATCGTTTACGTTGAAGCTTAAGTTTGAAACATAAATGTTCATGTCTTTTAAATTGTAATTGAAGAATACTTGAGAAAGGCAATGGTAAGGGTTGAACGAAGTTTGCGATGCAGAACTGAGTAACGATTACATGTGCGAGGCTCAAATTAATAACGTGAAGATAGTCTTTCCTGGCAGTCTGATTGCCAAAACTATCATAAACCATTTTTTCAGAAACAAGCACTGTCAATTATTACAGCTACCTTTGATGTATTACGCGAGTTCTTAGCATACCGGTTTCATCATTTTCCTACCTGCTGATGTTTGCTGCTGTGCTTCTATCGCCACATGTAAAAACAGCTACTATGAACAGTGAAGACATCGAACAATTTTTTTCCCGGAAAGCAGTGCTTAACGAGGACTATGTCAAAATCACATTCAAGAAAAGAGAGCCCATCTATGGTTTGTTTCTGAAGGACTCTGACTACAATTACCTGAAAGCTAAAAACTTTTGGCGCATTGTGCCACAAAGCCAGCTCGATGCTTACAAAACATCGAAAGACGCTTCATTGGCGAAGATCTTCAACGGCGATGAGTTTTCGAAGCTGGCGACGTACAAAGAAAGCTTTGAGGCGTAACAACCTGGTTTGCATTCCTGCAGGCCCGCTCAATGTGTTCCTGTTAAGGGCACCGATTTATCAACTTTGACTTTTTACTATGTTTACAAATGTTTGGGATAAATACCTTCCTGTTCTTCGAATTGTTATGAAAAAATCGCTGGCAGCAGACCAGCAACTGGCACTGAACATACCGGATTTTGAAAGAGCCGGTTACAAACGCAAGTCGGGTTACAAGTTTCATGTTGAATTAAAAGACGGCCGGCTGAACAATGTGCTGGTGGATGCGCCCATCGCGTCAAGTCTTGCCTCTACCTTGCTGGACGATGCGGTTGTGAAAGAACTGGCGAACACAAACGAGTTTCATATTAGCATGAACACAAAATTCCAGCTAACCATTAAGCGGATCCAATCGTAGGTATCCTGTTCTTCCGACAACAGAACGAACCTGTTGGCAGACAGCACAAACAGAAAACGGTAAGGAAAAGCGTACCGGCAGGTTTTGCGACCTGTAAAAAGATCGGCAGGGTGCCCGCGGAAACACCTACCTTCGATCCTGGCAGTGAGACCCGGCACCAGTATCAAATCCTTTGCATTTCTCTTTTTTACTTCTGCTTTTCTCCAAACCATTTACTTATTTAAAACGAATGATAATGAATATTTATGTTGGCAATTTTGATACGCAGTGGACGGACGAAAACCTGAAAAACCTGTTTGTACCTTTTGGTACTGTAAGTACAGCGCATGTGATGATCGATGGGTTTACCGAACAATCCAGGGGTTTTGGATACGTGGAAATGCAGGACGAGGCGGAAGCCACCAAGGCCATTTCCGCACTGAACCAATCGGAACAAAACGGCATGAAACTTACCGTGCAAAAAGCAGATCCCAGAATTGAAAGAAAAGGCTCGTATAAAGTCGGTAACGGTGGAGTCAATCCATACCGATTCAGAAAGAATTAACGGGGCAATGCGAAAGCATTGCTTTTTTTCGTTGGGGCAGCACTGGCTTTACCCAGATCAGATCTTGAACGAAATGGCCGGAAAAACACTTCCCCGGTCGTCATGCAGTGTGTCACATACATTCACATTTCCTACCATCCAGGGATTTCATCCTGCAATTAAATCCTGGGAAAAATAACGTCCTGGTAAAAACAGGGTGAAATCCTGTTTCCGCCGGTGAATTCGGAAACAACATTCCCGGACAATTCCCTTTATACCTGGCTTGTTACGTCAAATATTGAAAACCATGCGGCGATCTTTCCTAACTAAGCGGAAAGGGCCAATTGGATTTTGATAAATGCTTACGCCGGCTCGCACATGCAAGAGTTAATTTCCTCCCTCCTTTGCAATGCATGCTTTTTTTCAAATAATAAACAGACAGGTTTAATTGACCTACCCATAAAAAAAGTTGGCGAATTGTCTTCTGCAAGTTGGCTTTTAAAAGCCCGGAAGACATTCCGCCAAGTTATAAATCCAGAGGCTGGTATAAGTTAACGACTTACGAAACAAGCCAGGCCAGTTTCACCACCTCCGGTTCTTTCATCCGCTCCGCAATCCGGCGGTAACGATCGGCCAGCGTGCTGAGGTATTCCTGGGCACGGGCAGCATACGTATTAAGACCGGTGAGTGTTTCCACTTTCCAGAGTTCTGTAAGGTGCCTGATGATTGCGGCGTAGTCGAACGTTGTGTAAATACCCATCTTCTGCGTAATGGCCGAAAACCGGGTAAAGAGATTATCAACCGGGGCTGTGTCCATCAGGATAGCCGGCATCGCAATCTGCTTTTTCATCATCTTTTCAAAAGCAAGCAGGGCACCATTGGGATCGATCTCAAAGATCCGGGCCATAAATGTTTTGTACGCTTTTTCATGACGGGCTTCATCACCGGCAATGGTTTTGCAGATGCGGGATAAGACGGCGTCGCCGCCTTTATCGGCCAGCTTGCCTGTATTGACATGGGAGATCTTGGTTGCTCTTTCCTGGAACGACGTATACACAAAGGCCTGGTAGGGGTCGCCTTCCGTACGCGGATCAAAGCCATTGGCCAACAGGTTGTGGATGGTGATTTCCACCTGTTTCATATCGGCCCGCCCGGAGAGATAGAGGTATTTGTTCAAAAGATCGCCGTGCCGGTTCTCTTCCGCTGTCCAGCGCCTCGACCATTTCACCCAGCCTCGGTCGGAAGCAATATTTCCTTCTTCGTTAACACCTTTCACAAGGTTGAAGTAGGTTGTGTAGGTTGGCAACGCTTCCTCTGTAATCATGTTACCAACAAGCGAAGTGATGACCTCGGCCGGCAGACCAGCGGCTCTTGCCTGCAGTTCCTTAATCGCCTGCAGTGCATCCGGAGAGCTCATTTCAGGAAGGAAATCGGTGGGCTGCCAGGCTGTTTCAGCCTCCACCAGAAATGAACTGACCGCTTCATTTGCGATCGCATCCATACTGGAAACAACCTCTTTGTTTTTCTCGATTTCGTTTGCTTCAGGGATATAATGTATCATGGTGTTGACCTGCTCTTCCGGTTAGCAGAAAGAGCCATTGTAATTTGTCCGTTAAGAAATAAGCAAGTTCTATGCCTCTGCTCTTCCGCAAAGATAAAAAGACATGCTATGTCAGCAATACGCCGCGTCGATTGCTTCCGCTAATTCCTTTTCCAGCTTTTTGATCCATGCAGGTACTTGTTGCCAGATCTCCCAGTTGCCGTCGTCACCAATGATCATTTTGAAGTTATGGCTGTCAACCGAAACCCGGCACACTTCGTCCTTTCCCTCCAGGAATCCTTGAAAATTAAATTCTATACCGTTTATTGACTTTGTAAATTGTTCCATCGATCGATTCATGTTTTTGCAAACGCACTACGAAACAGAAACAAAAGCCTTTGGAAATCCAAAGGCTTTCTATTTCGTGATGTGTTTACCACCTGTTCTTGTTAAAACCACCGCCTCCGTTGCTACGGAAACCACCACCACCAGGACGGCCGCCCTTGTCTTCTTTGGGTCTGGCCTCCATTACCTTAATGTTGCGACCATCAACGGTAGCACCATCCAGTTCTGCAATCGCCTTTTTTGAGGCTTCGTCGTCGCTCATTTCCACAAAGCCGAATCCGCGGCTTTTGCCAGTGAACTTGTCGTTGATGATTTTAGCAGAGGTAACTTCTCCGTACGGTGTAAAAAATTCTTTTAAGTCTTCGTCCTGGACATCGAAGCTCAGGTTGGAAACATAAATGTTCATACTTGATAATTAATAAAATTAAAAATGATCTGAGAAAGGCAAGAAGTAAGAGACTAACTAAGATGCAAAGTAGCAGGATAATTAACGTTTACTGATGCGAGGCTCAAATTAACTCAATGAAGGTAATTGTTTTTTCCGCACAGCTATCAAATAGTTTGTGAAAGCTTATCGCAAGCTATACCGCTCCAACACCGAAAACCATATGGTAAACGATTTTTAACAAGCCCAAAAGGCTGAACCGCCGGGTCCCCGTGATGGGCAACAAGAAGCCGGCAGAAAGAGTAACGGTTACATTCCACCGTTCAACCGAAACCTCCCGCCCCGCGTCCTGAAAGAATTAGCCGAGGAATGGTTTCAGAAGAACCGCCCTCTTATCCATACGCAGTTGCAGGATCGCCTTTTCTTTTATCTGGCGTACTCTTTCGGTTGAAAGTTTTAGGCGTTTACTGATTTCATCAACCTTCATCGCCTCTTTTAACCCAAGACCAAAAAAACACCGAAGAACGGTGCTCTGAACCGGCGTCAGTGTTGCCAGACACCGTTCAATTTCATGCTGGAGTGATTTGGTGTACACGACGTTGTTATCCGTTTCACTGCCCTCACTGACAAGGCCATCCAACAAGGTATTTTCATTGCTGTCCCTGCTCATGGGCAAGTCGAGGCTTTGGTGGTGCGCAAACAAACCGGTGATGTGCTCCACGTCTTTTGCATTGATTTGAACATGCTGTGCAATTTCCTCGACCGATGGATTTCTTTCCAGTTCCTGCTCCAACTGCGAGATGGATAACTGTATATGGTTTCGCTGGTTGACCTTGTTTTCCGGAAGCCGTACAAGCCGGGCCTTGGTATTGACGGCCTGTAAAATGGATTGCCGGATCCACCATACCGCGTAGGAGATAAATTTAAATCCCCGGGTTTCATCAAAATTTTGCGCAGCCTTCATCAGGCCGATATTTCCTTCGCTGATCAAATCGGTGAGCGGCAAGCCCCTGTTCTGGTATTGTTTTGCCACCGAAACAACAAAGCGCAGGTTTGATTTTGTCAGGCTGTCAACCGCATGCTTGTTGCCACTACGGATTTTTTGAGTCAGGGCGATCTCTTCCTCTGGTGTGATCATGGGTATTTTGGAGATTTCCAATAAATATTTTTCCAGACTGGCCGAATCACGGTTGGTGATGGACTGAGTAATCTTCAATGCCCGCATGCTCTTGTATTCTTGTCTTGTGTAAGGTAGGTCTATTCTGCTGATACGGCGGAAAACGATTTGGCCGGCAACCACGGTTCGGTAAAATAAACTGTGCGAATGGAGTAAATATCCAGGACACCAGGAGAAGTTTTGTAACTTTCTGAGATGTTCAGGAGATACACAATTTCAATTGAAGTTAGCAATGCTTCTTCCCTGCCCTCAAACGAATTCGAGAAAGTCCTGGGTTGCTCTATTTCCGACCCCAGCAATTGGGTCGAATACGGTTCCGTGAAAGAAAGAGGCCTTACTTTCCTGGATAGGGAGGGCCGCGAACTGACTTCACCGGTCTTTTTGCATCAACCAATACTGACTTCTTCAAATACCGAAAGCGAGATCGACGAAATAAAAACCCTAATCTTCGATTCTCTCGCCAAACACTACGCCATCACGCCTGAAGACGTCAAAATCAGAGTGGCTGAATACAACCGGCTTTAAACACCGCATCCTTTTCGGCACCGGTGCATTCAAATTCAGGCTTCACCATAGCCCGGCCAACGCCTGCGACTTTGGATCAAATGCCTGTATACAATCTTATTTTTGATTGATTGGGGTTTCGATCACCAAAAAATGTGAACCGGCCTCACAATGGATCGGAACCGTATCGGTTTCCCACACACCGATGGCGTCTCTTGGATTCAGGTCCGTTCCATCCACCCGGATCCTGCCCTCCAGAAGGAAGATAAAAAGGCATTTATTCACTGGTCGAAAACGATACGTGAGTTCCTGTGCCTCGTCGAAGAAGCCGAGCGATAGCTTTGCATTCTGGTTGATCCAGCAATGCTCCTGTCCTTCCTCATTCGAAACAATTGTTTTCAGTTGGTTTCTCCGCTTTCCCAATGGAAAGCTGCGCTGCTGGTACCGCGGGACAATATTTTGCAGCTTTGGCTGAATCCAGATCTGCAAAAAATTCACCTCCTCTTCGCCCACATTGTATTCTTCGTGCCGAAGCCCGCTGCCGGCACTCATAATCTGCACGCCGCCTTCTTCAATAACAGTTTTGTAGCCCAGCGTATCGATGTGATTCATCGTGCCCTGCAGCAGGACCGAGATGATTTCCATATTGGCGTGCGGGTGAATACCGAAGCCTTTCCCCGCTTCTACAAAGTCGTCGTTGAAGGCCACCAGGCTGCCAAACGCAGCTTTCACCGGATCGCAATAATCGCTGAAACTAAAGTAAAAATGACTCCTGAGCCAGCCAATGTCTTTGATGCCGCGTTCATCTTTTCGAAATACCTGCGATTTCATACCTGCTGAATAAGGTTTAAAAATTAAATAGACTTTCAATTGACAGGCAGGAGGCTCTCGGTCTTGCACCCTTCCGTCACTAACGTTTCTCTTGTCTTTCCTGTTCGTTTATCCCACGGCAATGCTGCCGTGTCGATTCGCCAACCGAAATGATTACCATTTTGAATGCAGCCTAAAATCTCCGATTACAGTAGGCCCTTCTTCCTGAAAGATAAATCCCTTTGCCGGTAAACGATCCAACAACCAGCCAATAGTACGGTCTTCTCAACAGGTCTTCTTTATATCAATATGACCATTTCTGTCGCGACAGATCCATCTTAGTAGGTTAAACTGTGTTTGCCTGTAACAGTTGATTGGCATGAACCATCTCGTCCTGGTTAATTGTATGCCCCATTCCTGCATACACCTTTTCGGTGACACTGGCATTCATGTTCTTCAGGATGTTCGTGGTGGCATACACCCGTTCGACCGGCACATGCGGGTCGGGGTCGCTGGTACCGATAAAGACAGGTGTTCCCTGGAAGTCGCCTTTGTAGTTCTGCGGGTAAATTTTATCTCCGATTAAGCCGCCGGTGAAGGCAACAACGCCACCGTATTTTCCCGCATTCCGGGTAACAAATTCCAACGCCAGGCACGCACCCTGAGAGAAGCCTAAAAAATAAATCTTCTCTGCAGGAATGCCTTTTTGCAAAACATCCCCGGTGATCTCTTTTAATAAATGTAAAGCGGAGGAAAGCCATGGTTCGTTCTGCGATGGCGGTGCTAAAAACGAATAAGGATACCATGAGTTGTTTGTCGCCTGGGGGGCCAGCAAGGTAAAGTCCTTCGCGTCCAGGTAAGAGGAAAGCGAAAGTATGTCCTCGGCACTTCCACCCCTTCCGTGGATCATGATCAAAACACGGCTACCGGGTGTCAACTCCTTTCCTGCTGTCTTTATATTTTTCTGGTGCATATTATTTGTACTTGTCAGGGTTTACAGAGATGCGCGGCAATGTCTTTTCGATCTGCTCCCGGTCTTCCTCGTATTGCCGCGGCAGTTGCAAAGACACGCCCAATTGATCAACCGGTTCATCAACGGCAAAGCCGGGACCGGAGGTGGCAACTTCAAACAAAACGCCACCGGGTTCGCGGAAGTAAACAGACGTGAAATACGTTCTGTCCAGTACCGGGGATGGATTCAGCATTCGCTTTACGATGCGCAATCGCACTTCTTCCTGCGTTTGCTTATCAGGTGTAGCAAAGGCAATGTGGTGCACGGTACCGCTGCCGGCAAGGCCCTTCATACGATCCGGCGAACAAAGCAGGTCGACATAATTACCCGGGCTATCATTCGCCGCAAAACGAAAGCGGTTGCCTTTTTCCGCAATGAGCTGATGATCCAACTGTTCGGTGAGAAGCGCGGCGGTACGCTCATATCCTTCTTCCCAGATTTCGACGTTATAAAATCCCCTGACGGAATGCTCGGCCGGGATATGACCCAACGAAAAACCTTGTCTTGCATCCTTGTCGTTGAATACAAATTCAAGTCCCAGTCCATCTTCATCTTCAAAATAAACAACCGTCTCATCCGCAAACCGTTCCTGCGGTTTTTTATAATTGATGCCGAAACGCTTTAACCTTTCCAACCAGTAGTTCAGCGAAGAAGTGGGTACAGAAAAAGTAGTCGTGTTCAACATCCCCTTGCCCTGGCGGCCGTTAACCAAACCCTGGTAGGGAAAAAAAGTAAGAAGGCTGCCCGGCCTTCCTGTTTCATCGCCGTAGTAAAAATGGTAGACATCGGGCCCATCAAAATTGACCGTTTTTTTCACGAGCCTTAATCCCAAAACACCCATGTAAAAATCGATGTTCTTTTGGGCATCGCTGGCCACGGCTGTTACATGATGAATACCGGTGATGAGTTTTCCCATAATAAAGGTTTGATAAAAAGATTTCTATTTATTCTGCAAGAACGGTTACGATTTCATTTGGCTTGTCCAATAACCGCTCAATCGGGCAGATCCTGGCAATTTGCAAAATTCTTTGGCGCTGCGCTTCACTCAATGCACCGGTGAGCCTTATCTCGCAAAAAAAGCTGTTCACACCTGCAGCGCCCTGGTTGCTTTTCATAAAGCTGACATTGACGGCAACCTGGTCCACCCGCCAGCCTTTGCGCTGTGCATACATGCGAATGGTGATGGCTTTGCAGGAAGCCAACGCCGTGCAGAGGTAATCGGCCGGTGCCGGGCCTGTTGCCCCACCGCCGTATTCCGTTGGTTCATCCACAGTCAAATTGAAGTCTCCTGTCACTACGCTCGTCCTGTAGGCTTCCCCGTTGTTTTGTGCCGACGCCGAACCGATCGTCTTTGTTTTTGTCATTGCTTTTCATTTACCAAGGGGTCGATTGATGACTTGCATTTCCGATTCATCAGTGGCAAAACCCCGCCAGCCGAACCGGCGCACCGCGATTTTTCCATTCCACTTGCTGCACTTCTTATTCTCCATCCCTGTTCCATACATCGGCATACTCGTCCGGGTGCCGTTTGAACTGTGCATGCACGTAGGGACATAGTGCTGTCACTTTCAATCCATTCTTCCGTGCATAGCCAACCATTGCCTTCAGCAGTTCCTTTGCCAATCCTTTGCCCTCCGCTTCGGGAGAAACTTCGGTATGGTACACCGTCAGGTTTGTACCTGAAACGCTCACGACCATCTCACCCAACTGTTTGGCATCTTCCAGTATAAGAAAGGCACCCTGGCCTTTTTCGTTCAAGCTGAGTTTTACGTCTTCCATTTTATTGCTTTTTCAACTTTCTGATTGAATAACGGGCAACACGTCTTCTATCTGCCTGCGGCTTTTTTCATATTGTGGCGGCAACATCAGGTGGGTTCCCAGTTCGGCAACTGATTCATCCGTGGCAAAGCCAGGGTTGTCGGATGCGATCTCAAATAAAATGCCGCCGGGCTCGCGGAAGTACAGCGAGTAAAAATAATTGCGGTCGATTTTCTCCGTGATCTGCAATCCTGCTGCTTGCACTTTTTCGCGAAACGCCATCAGGATTTCGTCGTCTTTTACCCGGAAGGCCACATGGTGATTGGTACCGCCTGCATTGATTCCCATAGACCCGTTGGGTTCTTCTACCAGGTCAACGATGTTCGCCGTGGCGATTGCATCCGTAACAAAACGGTAGCGATTTCCCTCCTGTGCCACTAGCCTGTAACCGAAAATATCGGTAAGAACCTTGGCGGTGGCGGTGCTGTTGCGAACAGTCAGCACGATGCTGTGAAAGCCCTTTGTGGCCACATCTGCCGGTACGTCTTTTGTTTCCCAGGGTTGCCTGTTGTCGGTTGTGCCTGTTTCAATCAAATTGAGCATCAAGCCATCCGGGTCTTCAAAAGAAAGAAATTGTTCGCCCATTCGTTCAGCGACCAGCTGATGCTTTACCTTTTGCTCCCCGAAACGTTTGGCCCAAAAGGGAAGGCTCCCCTTTGCAACGGAATAACCAATTTCTGTCGCCATGCCGGCGCCAGCTCTTCCTTTCTGGATTCCCTCCCAGGGGAAGAATGTCAGGATCGAACCGGGTGTTCCAATTTCATCGCCATAGTAGAAATGATAGGTCCCGGGATCGTCGAAATTGACCGTTTTTTTCACGAGCCGCAGGCCCAGAATTTTTGTATAGAAGGTATAATTGCGCTGCGCTTCTCCCGCAATAGCGGTGATGTGATGCAGTCCTAAAATTTTGTTTTCCATTGCTACCGTTTATGCGTTAACCAATTCTGTTTGTTTAACCAGCTGGACTTCTGCGTGTATTTTAATTTCATCGCTTACCACCACCTGGCCGGCTTCCGTTACGGCATTCCAGGTGAGGCCAAATTCCTTCCGGCTGATTTTTCCACTGACTGTAAATCCCGCTTTTGTCTGCCCATAAGGGTCAACCACAATGCCGCCGAATTCCACGCTCAGCGCAACAGGCCTGGTCACACCGCGAATGGTTAGATCACCCTGCAAGTTTGCCTCGTCACCATTGGCTTTATAGTTGGTGCCCGTAAAGCGGAGTTGCGGATACACTTCGGCGTTAAAGAAATCGGCCGACTTCAGGTGCGTATCCCGCTGCTGGTTGTTGGTATTGATTGAATCAACAGCAGCCGTAAACTCAATTTTTTTCACACCGGCAAAGTCATCTGATTCTGTCTCCACCTGCAGGTCGAATGTTTTGAAGTAGCCGGTTACGGTGGTAATCATCAGGTGTTTTACCTTGAACTGAACTTCGGAGTGTGAAGGGTCGATTGCCCATTCTGTATTTGCCATCATTTTTATTTTTTGTTTACAAGGCAAAACTACACCGGCCGGCAGTCTCCCTCCATTGAGGTAGGGTAAGAAATGAGTGTGACCTATATCACATGGCTACCGGCCCGGGACACTATTCTTCCGAAGCCGGCTCAGCGTTTCGCGGCTGATGCCGAGATAAGATGCAATCATGTGCTGCGGCACTCGCCGAACGCAGTCCGGATAGACCTGCGTGAACTTGTTGTACTTTTCTTCGGCTGTTTCCGTGAGCGATTGCATCAACCTTTTTTGCGTGGCAATCAGGTTATTTTGTATCAGGATGCGAAAGTAATGTTCGAACCCCGGAAGGGTTTGCATAAGCTTGTCCCAGGACGGTTTACTCAGCAGCAACAGTTCGGCATCTTCCAGGGCTTCGATATTAAAAGGCGATGGCTCTCCGGTGATGTAGCTGGACAAATCAGCTATCCACCAACCTTCGGAGGCAAACTGTAAAATGTGCCCGGCTCCTTTTTCGTCGACAGTGTACGAACGAAGGATCCCTTTTTCCACAAAAGCCTGGTATTTACACACGTCGCCTTCCTGCAGCAGGTACTGCCGCTTTCGCAACTTCTTCGGCTGGAACAAGGATTTGCAGAAGGTGAACTCTTCTTCTGTGATTGAAATTTTTTCGGTGATTTTCCGGTAAAGTAATTCAAACATTGTTCTGTCATCAATGCATAAACGAGACAATGAAGATAAGCCGACCGGCATGAATTCGCTGCCGTTTAAAGAAAACAGGCGACCATCCAGAAACCCGGAACGGCACGATTGCGCGGTGCTTCCTTCTTATAGCAGGAACAAAATACTTCCTTCGAAATTGGCGCTTTCAGCATTATGCCAGAAACAAAAGTTCGCTGTAAAGTCAGCGAACGACATCCTGCGGCTCACTCGCCATTCTATTCGTTTGTCATCCTTCAGCAGGAGTTAGTTCGCCGTACCAGTATGCTGCCGTCACGCCGCCATCCATCAGGATATCGCTGCCGCTGATAAATGCACCGTCCGGCCCCATCAGGAGTGCGCCTACAGTTCCCACTTCATCCGGCGTGCCCGCCCGGCCCGCGGCAGACACTTCAATCATGCGCCGGTAACCTGCACCGCGTGGACCTTTCAGTTCATCGTTGGCAAGCGGGGTAATGATGATGCCCGGGCTGATCGTGTTGACCCTTGCACCCCGCTTACCCCAACGAACAGCTTCGGCCATGACACGAAGGGAGTTGCCCCGTTTGGAAAGTTGGTAGGCATGCAAACTGTCCGTTACCTGGCCAGGCTGAAGGAAGGGCAGGTTTAGCAATTCTTCAACCGGCGTCGTTGCAAGAGCATTATTCTGTGCAACAGAAAGAGGTGGAAGCCGGTGGCCGGACTGCGAAGCAATGACCACACAGGAGCCGCCCCGCGCAATCACATTGCCGAACTGTTCCAACACCAGCGCGGTTCCATACATGTCGACCCTGAGAATGGTTTCGGGTGAAGCCTGGGAAGGAGAAACGCCGGCGGCATGGATCACACCAACGACCTCTCCGAGAGCAGCAGCCTGGCGAACAAGCGCTTCAACTGATGGCCGAGAGGACACATCAACTGTCGCCGAGGTTACGTCGAAACCTGCATCGCTCAAGGTTTTTGCAGCAGCATCGGCAACCTCCTGGCGCAGATCGGCCAGCAGGACTTTCTTGCCTGCACTAACCCGCCTTGCAATGGCCTGGCCGATGGAGCCGACACCGATTACTACAATCACGTTTGTCATGGTATTCCTGTGTTTTGCGTTGTTTATTGTTTGCGACAACCTATTTCCCAACCCTGTTTTGCAATTGCGCCGGGTAGCGATCACCCTGCACAGGTATGGCTGCAAAAGCAGCACCGATCTCTCTGATATCCGTTGCGTTTAGTTCGATGTCAAGGGCGCCGAGTTTTTCCTGAAGGCGGTGCAATTTTGTGGTGCCGGGGATGGGCACGATCCAGGGTTTTTGCGCCACCAACCAGGCCAATGCAATTTGTGCATTCGTGGCAGCCTTTTATTTAGCAATTTCATTCAGCAGGTCTACCAACCTTTGATTGGCTTTCCAGTTTTCTTCGGTAAACCGGGGAACGACATTGCGAAAATCTGTCTTGTCAAAGGTGGTGTTCGCATCGATCTTTCTCGTCAAAAATCCTTTTCCCAAAGAACTGAATGGAACGAAGCCAATACCCAGGTCCTCCAGCGTGGGAATGATTTCTTTTTCCGGTTCTCTCCACCACAGAGAATATTCACTTTGAAGAGTGGCAACAGGTTGAACCGCATGCGCCTTTCGGATTGTTTGCGCACCTGCCTCGGATAAACCGAAGTGCTTCACTTGCCTTCGGCAATCAGTTCTTTTATTGTTCCCGCTACATCTTCAATTGGTACATTCGGTCAACACGATTCTGGTGAAGAAGGTCAATTACATCTGTCCGTAACCTTTTACCTGCCTGTTCAAACAGCAGGTTGGCTATACGCCCAGTGCGTACCGGTCACATAATTAATTCAATCCGTAAAGTTGATGGATTACCATTGCCCTTTTGACATGCTTTCAAAAAGAAAA
The DNA here is from genome assembly GCF_003628535.1 of Flavisolibacter nicotianae. Classification (GTDB taxonomy): domain Bacteria; phylum Bacteroidota; class Bacteroidia; order Chitinophagales; family Chitinophagaceae; genus Flavisolibacter; species Flavisolibacter nicotianae. The sequence goes on along the minus strand of NZ_RBCI01000012.1, from coordinate 70,342 downwards.
AGCCAGTAACCAAGGGATATACAGGCTTTGAACTCGTTTGACAAACCAATTTGCGGAGACTGAGGGATTCGAACCTTTTATAGTTTTCTTATTTTTGACACTTATATTTGACTGGATTACAACAACTTACAAACTGTAAAACGGTTTTGAAATCACCCAATTTTGCTTTGGTCTCCAAAAGTACACCAGCACTGAAAAGAGCTACTACAAAAATAATACTATAACCAAATTAAAATACGGATATCCCCCACCGTGCCAATTACACAAAATAGATGATATCTTATTTAAAGTGGTAACTGTTAGAGCGTCGGCCTCATAATCAGAGGGTCGGGGGTTCAAGTCCCTCAGGAGCCACCTAAGTTGTTTCAAAATCAATCGATCCCTTGCATGGTCTGTTACTACCTGAAAGGTCTGCTAAAATGGACGACTGACGCCATTGAAAACACCGAAAAACGCTTGCAAAACAACTTTGGGCACTGTGGCTCCCCGTGGCCCTGCGGGGTGGAAAAAGCCATTTGACGGTCGCTATGAGTAGACGAAGCAGCAAGCGTCAACTACCGGATTGTAAACAGCGAAAATGAATTTTTCAAGTGAGTTGTGCAACAGTCCCCCTGTTATGGGCAATGGCAAAATTTTAGGCGCGAAATAATCAATGTAAGGCAATCAAAAGAGTACAAATTAGATAAACACCGAAATAATGAATTAACCCACCCAGAAAAAAGAACAAGATCAGCCGAAGGACGAAGAAACGTTTAGCGTATCTTTTATAAAAACTATACGCCGCAAATACCGCCCAGACCAAATAAAGAGCAACCTCTGTGTCGAAGTAAAAATTATAGGTTTTGTTCGCTGCGAAAAAGCAAGCAATTATCAAGAACAGCACATAAGAAATGTATGAAACGGCGAAATGATAAAACGTTACGACAACCACTTCTACATAGTTCAGTTTCGGACGTGCGAATACCAGCCATGCAGCCAGCGCAATAAAAGGTAATATAAGCGTTTCAATCAGGCATGTGTATTTTAAGTAAAAGGCAAAAATTTCACCACTACCTGAAAAGACGGACGCTGTGCGCAAATGTTCATTATGAGTAATGTGTTTCGCTGTTGCATACGTAATCAAACTGATGGCAATCCAAACCAATAAAAAAGCAACCGGCTTACTAAAGGATTTTCGTTTGCCTTCAAGGTATAGTTGCGGTAATGTTCCGGGCTGAAAGATAGCCATCCGGGTTGTTCTTAAAAATCCATGTTCGACATGTGTAAAAAAATGAAAGGCTTCTTCCAACAAACTTTTCCAAGTTACTCTTGAAACCGCAGTGGCTTGGCCGCAGTGAGAACAGTATTTATACGCGGCCTGTTTGCCGCAGTTCAGACAAATCGTTGATGCCATTGATTGGTTGCTTTTGTTCATTCAAGTTGAAGAGACAACTTACAAAAAAGTGAGGATTTACCACTGAACAGTCAGATAAAGACCTTTCGTTTATCCAAATTAAGTTTCGGCGCTTGTTAGCGAGTTGCACATAACTAATATGACTTGGCGAAGGGTGGGCATTTAAGTTCTTTCTGCTTGGTTTCCTTTATGCTTTTAGTGTCGTTATTTTGTTCAGCCTATGTTTGTTAGCCCAACTTTTGCCAAGCCATTTGTTATTGGATGGGCTACTTTGTCCGGCAAAATTTCTTCGACATAATACATGTCTATTTCCCCTTTGTTTTTTGCCTTGATTTTGCCTCGGTGCGAGCAACGAAAAACATCTTTTACCATCTCATAGGTCTCACCGCTGATGTTCACCTTGCCTGCTTCGCCGCTGCTTTCCATACGGGAGGCAATGTTCACCGTGTCGCCCCACACATCATATGCAAATTTCTTCACCCCTACAATGCCTGCCACCACAGGACCGGTATGAATGCCAATGCGTATTTCAAAAACATCTTTGCCCGCTTTTTTCCGCTCTTCTACTTGTTGCTCCATGTAGCGTTGAATTTCGAGTGCAGCGGTTACCACATCTGCCGCATTGGTTTTATTGGCAACCGGCAGCCCACCAACACACATATAGCTGTCGCCGATGGTTTTGATTTTTTCGATGTTGTACTTCGAGATAATGTGATCAAATGAACTAAAGGCGGCGTCAATTTCCGCCACCAATTCTCTTGGCGAGAGTTTTTCTGCGGTTTGCGTGAAGTCTTTAAAGTCCGTGAACAAAACAGTTACCTGCTCGAACAGTTTTGCTTCCGTACGCCCTTTTTCTTTTAGTTCTTCGGCCACTTCTGCAGGGAGAATATTAAGCAACAACTCATCGCTGCGCCGCTTCTCTGTTTCCACCACGGCCTTCTGTTTTTCAATTACTCGCTTTTGCTGGCTTGTGACACGGAAGCGGTTGAACATAAAGGCTCCAAAAATTACCAGGAGTACAATGCCGCCGTACAATGCATACCGCTTTGTTTGCTCTTGCCTCAGTTCGGCTTTTGCCACCGCTTCCCGTTTTTCCTGCTCCGCCTTTGCCAACGCTTTTTGTTGGGCAAACTGTGCATCAAAGGTTTCCACCTGCGCCGCTTTGCGGATTTCATCGCCCCGCAACTGGTTGCTTAACCGAACATATTCTTTGTAATGTGCGAGTGCTTCAGCCCCGTTGCCGCTGGGTGAGTCGACCTGAGCAGCCAGAAGCTGTGCTTTACTAATGGGATCCAAGGCATACTGCTTTTGGAGCAGTTTAAGCGCCTCGTGGCTGTACTGCTTTGCTGCGGTATGTTTCCCCTGATAAAGAAAACCCCGTGCTACTCCTAAATAAGCCCAAGCAAGGCCAGCTTCATACTTGAATTTTTGATGCATCCGTGCTTCCTGCAAATGATAAGCAGCCGCCTTTGCAAAATCTCCTTTTTCCTGGTACGTGTCGCCAAGGCCGCCAAGCACGCCTGCGATATAAAACTCTATCCGCGGAACATTTATTAGTGAAGCAGTATCTTTTTGTTTTCTTAATCCTGCCAGGCTTTTTTGATAGTGTTCAATAGATTTGGTATAGTCCTTTGCATCCTTGTAAACCTGCCCCATCCAATTATAAACGGATGGAACCCTATCGCGTAAATCCTTTTTGGCTTCTGCCAGCGCAATGACCTTTTGGTAGGTCTCCATCGTTTTGGGAGTGTTGGCCTGCTTGTAATAATAACCACCGAGGGCGGCGAGGCCAATATACAAATCGGTGGTGTCTTTTAACTCGTATAAAATGGGCAGGGCTGTTTGGTAATGTTGCAGGGCCTGGGCCGCCTCGTTGTTGTCCCGGTAGATGTCCGCCAGTTGCAGCAGGCAATAAGCAATGCCTTTTTTATACTTCATCTCTTTAGCGGTGGCAAGGCCTGTTTGAAGCGTTTCCAGGGCCTTGGAAAAATTGCCGGCGGAGAGGTAAAAATAGCTAAGACCTTGATACGCGTCCACAACACGGGCCGTGTCGTTTGCCTGCCGGGAGCTGGCGAGGCTCATCTGATAATAAGAAAGGTAACCAGTTGTGTCGTTTTTGTATAGCTTGTTGTAAGCAATTCTTATCTGTTGTTCTGCCATGCCCTTCCTGTCTTCAATTTCTGTATTAAGTTGCAGCAGTCGTTGGGCATGGGCAACTGAGATGTCAGCGTTCATGTTCCCACTTTCAGCAAAAAGCGAATCCAACCGCCTGTAAGCACGAATTAGTTGCATGACGATGGGTTTTCTTTCCGCCTTGCCCGCTGTTCTCTTCAGGAGGGCATCCGCGAGGCTGACGGCCGCTTCGGCGTGTCGTTGTTTTTCCTGTGCGCTGCCGACACTGGCCAACGCCAGGTGTAGATGCAATCGGGTTGTATCGTCTTTCGCCTTTTGCAGCGCTGTTTTTAGCGAGAGAACGGCCGTGTCCTGACAGAAGGAAGCCAGTTGTAAAAAGAAAAATGCTGCCAGCAGCAAAAACACCTTTTTCATAAACAGTCTGTTTTTGAAGGCTTGCACCTTTGTAGGAAGGTACAAAAGCTTATCCGATAACGTTTTACAGCTTTAAGAAGTAAGGGCATTTGGAAAACGTCAGCTTCATTCAATTTCTGCTACTCAATAAAGTTAACTTGTTCAACATTTAATCGTCACCTCTTACTTTTCAAAGCTGCTGTTGTGCGCCTGTGCCTTTTCCTGTTGCCAGTTTAGCCTCTTGCTGCTTTTGAGCCCTGCTTTTTCTCGCCGCCGCCGCCATCCGAATTTTGTTGTTCTTCACAGTCAGCTTGTGTGTCACCCAGTGTTCAATGCGGTGATGCATTGGTACCAATAATGCAGCAATGCAAACCATGATGAGCAACATCCAAAAGGGCGAATGATGCGTAAGCCCACCCAAGTAGGGATGGATAAGCAGGTTGATAAATTCGAACAAGATCAATAGCGCAACAATTCCTAAAAGCTTGATCAGCTTTTGGTTTACCACCACCGTAAGGCTGACAATAAAGAACACAATAAGAAAGCTGAACAGCCCAACTGCGATAGCGGCGTACTGGATGTTGTGAAGCCGTTCTTCCCTGGCCCTTTCTTCTTCCCGTAATTTCTCTTGCTGGCGCAGGCTCTCTTCCATACTTAGCGCCTGTAGCTTCTTTGTGCTTGCTTCGCTCTTTAGCGAATCATTTAAGGAGCGGGTAAGTTCGAGATAGGTAAGCGCACTGTCGGCATCAACCTTCCTCTTATACAAGTTGTAGAGCAATTCACTGGCAGCGGCTGCTGAACCCAAAAATTGCTTTTCCTTCGCTATGGACAGTGCCATCTTAGCGTAATGCATGCCGGAATCGGGTTGATTCAGGGAATTGAAGCTTTTTGCTAAATCGACATATTGTTGGGACAAAAACCTGTAGTCGCCTGCTTGTTTGCTTAAAATCGCTGCCTTTTTAAGGTAATCCTGTGCAGCGGCAGGCTTGCCCATAGCAAGATAAATTTCGCCCATCACAAGCATCGGAACACCGGTATTTGCTATGCCACCAAGTTTGACCGCCAGCTTATAAGCTTGTTGTGTATAGATGATAGCAGAGTCATACATCCTCAGGTTTTTGTATGCTTCGCCCATATTCACCAAAACAATGGAAAGACTGCGCTGGTTGTGCAACTGCTCCGCCATTGCTTTTGCCTGAAAGTAATATTGTAATCCCTGCCGCTCTTCCCCTTGCTGGTTGGAATGGATCACACCAATGTTATTGTATACTTTTTCCATCATTTGCCGGTCATTGATGTTTTCACTGACGAGCAATGACTGAAGATAAAGTTCAAGCGCCTTGGCTGGGCTTTCCATTGTAGAATAAGCATTTGCCATCGCGTTTAACCCAAACCCTTCTCCCTTTTTGAACCCAATTTTGCGGGATTGGCTGACGGCCTCAGATGCCATCAACAACATCGTATCAGGCGCCGAGCCGGCATAGGTGCCGCTCAGCTGGATTTGACGCAAAATGCGCAAAGTATCATCTTGTGAAAGGCGCAGGAGCGAACGTAAACTATCTCTTTCCGGGTTTTGTGAATGGACAGTACAAGCGAGCAACCACAAACCAACAGCGAGCCAGGCTCTCCTCATAGCAGTATCATTTTAGTATGAAATATAAGATGCTTTTACTTTGTATGAAGTCCAAAGATGATACCTTGGTTCATTTCGATCCGAGAGGATGAAACGGGCGAAACATTTGGCGGTCGGCATTACGCCCAACGTAAAATTGTTTATGAAGTTGTGGCATTTGTAAAACGTCAGCGTCAACTAACCACAAAAGCAGAATAGCGATTTACAGTTGAATGTTTGTCATTCTGCCACAATTTCATAAACACACTGTTGTGCGTTCGTTTGGTGGCAATTTCAAAGTGCCTTCGACAGCATCCGTTCACGAATAAATTTCACCGGAGCAGTGCCATAGCTTAGAAAGCGTTCGTGGAAGTCTTTCAACCGGTATTTGGCACCCATTTTTTTCTTGTAATCCTCACGCAGTGTCAATATCTCCGTAGCACCGGTGAAATAGTAACACAACTGGACCTCCGACAACGTTGCCCGCTGGTACTTTTCTTCCAATTCCGCTTCTTCTTGAAACGCTTCATTGCGCAATAGCTTTATCACATCGTCTTTTGAATAGTTGAGGCAATGAAGTCCATAGTCAACAATCACATTACAGGCAACCCGCAAACGCCACTTGTCATACATTAACTGCATTTCAGGCGAGTCGTTGCCCCATCCATTTTCGAGCATCATGCGTTCAGAGTACACCGCCCAGCCTTCTGCCATAGGTCCGTTTCGAAAGACAGACTTTATAATGTCAGGGGACTTGGTGTTATAGACTCCCTGCAAACAGTGGCCGGGAACACCTTCGTGGATCGTGAGGATTTGCAGCATGTAGTTGTTGTTCTCCCGCAGCATGCTCTCAGCTTTTGCTGGCGGCATTGCTGAAATGTCAGCAATGTTGTAATAGGCAGCTGTCGATTTAAGGTATGGAGAGGGGAAATCGGCAGAAGCCATTGCCACGCTACTTGAAAAGGCTGGCTTCTTTCTTACAATGATCGGTGCAAGGGTGTCAAAGTCAAACAAATCCTTTTGTACAATGAACCGCTTCATTGCTTTCAACTGGCTGTTCAGTGTATCAAACACATTCGCCTGGGCCACGTGGTGAAGGGATATTTTATCAATTACGGCTTTTATCAACAACAAACTGTCCGTTGGCTTCACAAGACCATTACCATATTTTGGCCATAATTGATTCGCCAGTTTAAACATATCTTGATGGTACTCGTTTTTTGCAACAATGGCTTTGTCGAAAATCTCCTTCGCTGTATAATCGGTGACGATTTCCCTCTGGAACTTTTGGTTGAATAAATCCGCTCCAATTCGGAAGCTTCGAAAAGAATAATTGCTGTCCGAGGCCATGCTCTTCAATGCTGCTATGTATTCCTTAATTGCTGTTTGTGCGCCATCGATGCGCCGTTGCAGAGTGTCTTTTTGCACAGGACTTAAATGAGAATCATTGATGGAATCTGTCAAGGCCTTGCCAAATACAGTTAGCGCACCCTCGTTCTGGCTGATGGCAGCTAAGGTGTGCTCTTTCGTGGGCCGGTCGAGAGTGTTCAAGGCTGCTTTGTAGTATTGACCGGCAAATTGCAGGAAGGCGGAAAGCGTTTCCAACTTCTTTTCAAGTGGCGCATAGTTCTGGGTGTATAACAGGTAACACTGGTTTCCGATGTTATAGCTCGCCGGGTTCCATTGGTGAATCTTTAGTGTTCCAATTTGCCATTCGAAAAGGCGCAGTTGGTTTTCAATAATGCGGTAGGATACCTGATTGTTTGCACTTAGTTTTTGGAAGGGTACTTTATGCAACGAGTCTATCCATTGTCTGAAAAAAGTAAGGTTGCCTTTGAAATACTGCTCGTTCGGTATCGCCGGCTTGTCATAATACTTGCCGTAGCCAAAATAAATGGCGTATTCAGGATAGCGTTTCCAACAGGCGTCCAGCAGCTGAACTTTGAAATCGTCGAAGCGTTTATCAATCTGGTTGTTTTGTGCTTGTACAGCTAAAAAGGCAAGGAGAGCTGAAAGAAGAAGTAATTTTCTCATGAGCATTGTTTGGTAAAAAGTCTTGAGTAAATGACGTACAACGTCGGACTGCTTACTGAAGTATCGGCATTGGCAGTTCTATCGTTGATTTATATTCTGAAGTAAACAAATTGTCCTTCGAATTCATAGTAGTACGTCAGCAGCTATTTCGGTAAGCAACTGTTAGCGGTATTAACAGCGATACCTATTGAGCTTTTGGCTTTAGTGGTGTAGAATGAAGCATTTTAATCTTCCAATCTTTTCCTTCTTTTACCAATACAGCACTTTCCAGCCAACGAACATTCATTTTCTGGCCATTAACACTCATGTCAGCCGTGTTGTTATAGGCCACCCATGCGATGCTTCCCTCAACTTCAGTTTGAATGAAATCCAAATGGTTGGTTCTGCTAAAATTCATTGTTTTTAAGGGGTTTAATTTATTGGCCAGGGTATCCATATTCCAAACAGCACCGTCTTCTAGCAGCAGGAAATCTTTCGTTGTGTATTGCTTCATCGTTTTTGCGTCCAGTGCTGCAATGCCGTCAAAAAAATTGTTGACTGCTTGGTTCACCTGCGCTTGCTCTCCAGTTTTTTGGGGTTGTGCTTTTAAACAAAAAGAAGCCGCAAAGAAAAGCAACGCGAATAAAAAAGATTTTCTCATAACAGTTGTTTAAAAGTGAGTGGTTGCCTGAGTTACCGCTAACGGCCAGGGCGTTTGTGACGGAGTGGATGTCTATGTTCCTTTCGCGTCACACATGCTTTGTCGTAGATCAGTGATTTGTTGTTCAATTTAGCACTTCAGCCACTCTTTTACAAACGTTCTGTTTTGTGCTGTTTTATTGTTCTATTAATCGGCGGTGGTAGTTGACTTGTCCCAGGTGATAGGTCAAATGCGTAGCCAAATGCATCAGCAGGTATCCGGTAGATGTTTTTTCTTCAAATACCAGTACCGGGTATTCGTTTGCCAAATCGCTTTCATCCAGGTTGTGGAGAGCTGCATTGACAACACGAATGGTGTCATCAATCTTATGGAGCAATTCTGCCCGAGGAACATTTTTTAATGAAAATTCCAAATCCCTGTTTCTAACGTAGCCAGTTTTGCCAATTTCCTTTCCGATATACGTATTCAGGTTGCCAACCAGGTGCAGACACAGGTTTCCCGCCGAGTTGGCAATGCTTCCTTCCCTCTTCCAGATGTTTTCTTCGTTCTTGTATAACACTATTTCTGCACGGAGCCTATTGAGGTCTCTGGTGAACAGCAATTGCAAGGTTTCAATTAACATTAAGCTTCACTTTTAAATACTCCTTCGAATACGGTTACCGCTTCGCCATAAATCAGCACGTTTCCATCAAGCAACTCTGTGGTCATTCTACCGGTTCTCACAGAAGATTGAAACGCGTTTAACCGGTACTTTCCCAACTTCACTGCCCAATACTTTGTCAGGAAGGTTTGCACCCCACCTGTGACCGGGTCTTCTGTCGTTCCAGCCCAAGGCCAAAAATACCGGTAATGAAAATCGTATTCCGAATCGTCAGACTGTGCCGTTACCAACACACCGTTTATGCCCGTATAAGACTGAAGCAAGGCTTGAAAGTCGGGCATTAAACTGGCCAGGGTCGCTGTGCCTTTTATTTCGATAAGAATGATTTTGTTTTTCGGACTATAGCGTGCGTTCACCATCTTTTCGATACCAAGCGCCTTCAACATAGCTGGTGGAACCTGGATTTCTTCCGTGTCATAAACCGGGAATCGCATGACAATCTTCCCTTCGGTTTTCCGGATTCTCAGTTCAACATTCTCAAAATTTAAGAAGCTAATCTGTGAAAGATCAGTGGTATCGAAAATGATTTTAGAAGCTGCTAATGTGGCATGCCCGCACAGCGGAATTTCCTTCTTTGGCGTAAAAAAGCGAATGCTGTATGCATCACCGGACAGGTTCCTGATAAAAGCTGTTTCTGAAAAGCCAATTTCGGTGGCGATGTTTTGCATGGTTGCACGATCAAGTTCCTTTTCGGCTATACAAACTGCAGCAGGGTTGCCTTTGAACTTTAGATTGGTGAAAGAGTCAACAAAATAGGTTTTCATCTTTTGGGGTTGTTAGAAATAGCACACAACGGTAAAGGCTTTATGCAGCAGGGATATTCAGGTTCTGCTGCTTTAGCCTTGTTCCTGGTGTAAAATAGTTATTCTTTTTTCAGCACATGCACTTCCGCCCCTGTTGCAAAAAGCTTTTGTTAGCCGCACGGCTTTAGATACCGAAGACTTCCACTCTTTGAAAGACAAACTTGTTGTCCTGGAACTTAAATGTCACCTTATAGGTTATGCCGTAGGCGTAATTTACGTTTCGTTTCTTTTTATTGTAGGAAACAGCATAGGGATTGAAAGACACAGAGAACTCACCATCTGCATATCGTAAAGGGAAAAGCCTGTAGAGTGTAAGGATTTTGTTGTTCTTAAAGTAAGCTGGGATGCTTTCAAATTTGAGCTTAATAAATTTCGTTGCTCCACTTTGTAGAAGCAGACTGTCCGTCATCCGATATTCATCTTCGATATAGATTGTGTCTATTTTCCTCCCTTCTTTGATCTGTACGTAGTTCAAATACTGTTTAAACGTTTGGTAGTAAACATTCGTTTCATTCAATCTGTTTGTGTTGTCTGCTGTCTGGGCAAGCAATGGTTCCGTGAAGAAAAGAAAGAACAAGAGTGGTAAGTACTTCATGACTAGTTGCGTGCTTACTACCAACGGATTAGCGCTTTAAGAAGGGCGGGTATTCAATGTTCTGTCGCCTCACTTTTGCATTGCCGTACATTATTGTTTTAAAGTTGAAAAGTAGCATTTCTGCCCGATTTTTTTAAAGCGCCTGTTAGCTGTAGTCTCACAACAATTCTTTCGGAATAAATTTCTCCAGAATAGGTTTTTGCTTCTCCTCTACAATAACAAAAGTCCAATTCTGCTTATCCGTTGAATTGGCGATAACATCTTTCACTACGAAGATTTTGTAGGTATCAGTTGCTGCGTCATAAGAAACATTGTTTTGTCCAAATTGCCTTGTTAAAGCGGCTTTTGTAGCTGCCGTGTCCTGCACCCTGCCATCACTTGATTTGAAATGCATCTTTAAAAAATTAGAGTATTGCATCTTAACGAAATTGTCCCTGTTGATGATTTTACTGTCACCAACAGAAACAACGACAGGATTTTCAATGCTAAAATCTAAAGCTGGATTATTGTACGTCTTCTCAATTACAGCGACTAATTGCGGCTTAGGAATGAGCTTAAAGAACCCAGGATTGATATACTCAGTGGACTTTGCAAAATCCTTTTCGATGAGGAGGTTGGTGTAACGCAAGAACTGTGCTTTTATGCTGTCCTTGTATGCCTGGGCAGAAAGAGTGGTTGAAAAAGCAACGAATACAAAAACAATAAACGGTCGCAACATAAACATATTTTGAACTTAAGATTACAGCTAACAATTATTATCCAAATTAACATCACTCTCCGCAAACCTGTTTTCCACGTTTAAAAATATGATTTTCAGCTGCAGCCTACCTGCCTATTTGGGGTATCCAGATTCACAAACAGGCCTAGTATGTTCGAATTAAAATACTCCCAAAAGGCAGGTCCCCCTATAAGTTAAGTCGATCGAGGGGGCTTTGGATGCTCCCGACCATCAGCCGGCTGACATGCGTGTAGAGCATGGTGGTCACGAGGCTCTGGTGCCCCAGAAAAGATTGGATATACCGGATGTCCGTTCCAGCCTCCAAAAGATGTGTGGCAAAACTGTGGCGCAGCAGGTGGATGCTGCCTTTTTTGTAAATACCCGCTTTTTGCTTCGCCTCCCGGAGTACTGCCTGGGCATCGTGCGGGTTGTAGGCTTTACCAGCTTCCGGTTCAAACAAGTAGACCTGGTCTTGTCAGCCCTGGGCACTAGAAACGCTCCTCAATAGCGCCAAAACGCGTGAAAATGACGGGGTCCTGCTCCAACGAGACAGGGCAAAGCGCTGCTACGCCTCAGTCACAGGGTGAATAAAGCGAAAACGGCAAGCGGACAAGCGCCATGGTTTTGATTGGGGCCACTTTCTTGCGGAACTCCTGGTCACGCCGCACCAACGCCAGTAGCTCCGGAGGGCCAATTGTCCGCAATCGATCACAAAAGTATCCTGGCCGACCCACCCGGGAAATACCCCCTTTGGGGAATGCCCCACCGCTCCCCGGACTAGGGCGCCTGCAGATCAGCTACCTCCAAGGCAAGGCTCTTTCTGCGCCAGGCACCTGGGAAGGCCATCGTTTCGCCACATTGCGCGAGTTGGCTCCTTAGCGGGGTTGAATTTCACGTCCGAATGCCTTGTGGTTTTCAAAAAAGCATTGCATTACATCATTTCTTTCAATAGAACAATCAGCGTGTTCCCTCCACTTGATTCTACACCATTGACAGATACGAGAGCATAGATCTGCGCTCTGTCATCGGATACTAATCTTCTATAGTTGTAAAAACAAAAAGGTGTTTATCTTCGAAGACATTCTTAAAACGGGCCGAAACGACGCAAAACGCGGGTAGTTCACCCTCGTGTCACCTATTTCTTTTTTGCAAGTGTATTTCACTGTCATAGAATAACTTATTCCAAAAGGTTCAGGTCCGGCAGGATCCACATTGATAGTAAGCAAATAAGGTGCAGTTGGAACTTCTTAATCACCGAAAGTTGCGCTGCTAAAGAATTCCAACAGTTTAAAACCATGGAAGAATTAGGAATGACCGACTGTTAAATTGGCCCAGGCTTGCAGATAGGCAACGCTAAACAATCATTTTATTCTACCGTTTGCAATCCCGCTTTTAAATGAAAAATTGACGCAGAAAGTGCATGACGCTCCTATCATGTCCGCTCAAAGAACTGGAATGCTTAGAGCCAGGTTCACCTTTGCATTACCAAAGCAAGGGAGTGAGTATCGAATCTGCGTTTCCTATTCTCGCCTTCCAGTCATCGATGGCAAATTCGGGCGATTCCACCTACGGTGTATCGAAGGTGGAATCGCAAAACTCAGCCTCTCACAATTGTGAAAACGAAATAGTCGGTATTCTGTACGGCAAGAGATTGGATACAAAATGACACAGCACTGGAGACAACTATTCACGATCCCAGAAATACGATCTGTGCTTTACTTCATCATGATGCGCCGGGTACGCGAACTTAAAAACGCCTGTATCTCAACACTGTTTTGCAGTTCCCCGTCAAGTGAAACAAATTTCTTAGCCAAGTAGCCGTAGTTTTTTGTCATCAGTAAGAACCAGATCTGGAAGTAATCGAGCCCGCTAAAAACAACCGCTCTGTTCGCCCTGTACTTATCGATATTCTTTAAAAAATCAGCCGGCATCTCCGTCCAATGCATGGCCGACCGCAGGTGATGACCGATGTGGTAGCCGTCGTTAAAACATTTTTTGTTATACACCGTATTGATACAGGTGATACTGTTGGTGTAAATATTATCGGGCTGCGCTTTATCAATAAAAGCATGTTGTGCCCAATTGCCCGCCATCATGGAAAAACGAGTGAACAGCAAGGGGCCAATAAAAACAACCAGCGTTGCCGTTAGGTTATAAAAGCAAAGGGCCACCATCAAAAGTATATAAATAGTTTCGCCGGTCAGTACCCTCCAGGCAAACTTATGCCGGTTCTTTTTGCTAAAATAGAATGAGAGGTGCAGCACCCCGAAAAAATAAAACTGAAGTAGGTAATGTAAGAAGGACCGGATGCTGTCGCGCCGGTACTTCATGGTGGAGCTTAAGTCCTCTTCCAGGTTATTTTCTGCATGGTGCATCGCAATATGATGATGGAAATATGTTTCAGGTGTCTCACCAAAGAAAAGCCCCAGGAACCAATGTATGTATTTGGTAAGAAAGGAGTACTGCTTTTTAAACAGCTTGCGGTGACAGGTATTGTGTAGCATGAGAATGTACGGCCCAAGGAAAAAAATATATAGCCCGGTATACGCCAGGTAAAAAAGCCAGTGAATGCCTTGGGCAAAGAAAAGAACCAGCGCAAATGGAACAACCGTGAACGTAATTTTCAGGGTGAGGTAAATAAAGGGAAGATCTCTTTTATCATTTATGAACCTCAGTATAAAGTCATCAAACAGGCTTGTGCGGTCGTTTGGATGATAAGTAGGGTCGGTTATTGTAATTGTCATATATGCTGATCAAGTTTTACAAAAAATATTTGTCGGTAGACCAGTCAAAGATTCATGCCAACCAAGGCCGAACCATGGAACTAGAAGGACCTTTCTACAATTACCGAGCTGATTTCGATAGTGTTGAGGTGAGAGAATGGGGAAGAACTTGGCATATCCTGTGGCAAAAGTTGTTGTTTAAGCTAAAGCAATCACAACCTGGAAGAATAGGTGAAACAAAGACAGTGTATTTGCGTTCCACGCAGGTATCGTCAGTGAATTTGGGCCTGTCGGTTGCGTAAAAAACAAAGGCTTATAGAAATAAGTCTTTTGATGTATTCGAGCTTGCCATAAACCCATCGGTTCAATCCTTGCCAAGGTACTTTCCATTCATATCAAAAATTAGGTCTTTCCGGTTAATTTCTGCCTCGTAGGTTTGCGTTCCTCTCGCGTCAGTTACCTTGCCCGCTTCCTTAATTTTTGCGCCGTTGAAATGTGCCTTCACATAAGTCACCACAGAGGCTGGCAACTCGCTTATTTCAATCGCATTGACAATTTCAACAAAATTGCCTGCGTGTGTAAACATTGCCGAATTATCCTCGCCGGATTTACCGCCCCAATTGGCCTCGTAGTTTCCTTTTTCTTTTTCCCAGGTCACCTTGGCGGCTTGGGGATATTTTTTTGTAAACGAAGTTTTGACAGCCGCAGGAACAGAAATTCCTTTTTGTGCATTAGCTACCAGGATTGCCAACAAGAGTACGGTCATACTGATTAGCTTTTTCATGAGATTTTTAATTAAGGCATAAACCTACCCGGTGATTCTGTAGAAATTTTGGCGTTGATGGGTAACGTGACCGTATTCACAGTTTATTTATGTTAATGAACCGGTAATTACTTTCCTGGCAATTTGAAATGCACCGTCAATACTCTGTACTCAGCCCGGAAAGTCATTGAATAGTGAATCTCTTGTCACGCCTTTCTCCCATTGAACATCAATGGCAAAATCGAGCAATGTGCCCTTCTATATTACATAAGCTTTGTTTCTGAAGAAAGAGCTATTATCATTGAAACAGTTCTCAAAACGACCCAATTGATGCTAAACGCGGGTAGTTCTCCCTCGTGTCACCTATTTTGAATTTGCATATGAAATTCACTGTCATAGAACAACTTATTCCAAAAGGTTCAAGTCCGGCAGGAGCCACGTAAGTAGTTTCAAAATCAGTCAATCCCTTGCATGGTAAATAACAAGCACCGCCTCTGCCTGTCAGCAAACACCCAATTTGTTATACAGCAGGTTTTTAATTGAAGAAGCTCTGAGCACGCTTATCTTCTATTGAACATAAATGGCAGAATCAATAGAAAAGACCTTCGGTGTAACGAAGGTCTTCTCACAAAACTTCATTTTTTATGATAGTCTACACCGAAATGTGGGTACCCCGCAATTAACCCTACACGAGATTGACTACTGGCATGAACCAATTCCTACCCGACAAACTTCATGCGGACGGCTTGTTGTTTTCTTTCAAGTATTCTTCAATGACAATCTTCCTCTGCTTCATCATTACTTTTGAAGCGTTGGGTTTGCTCATAAGTTCACCCAAATTCTTTGGCAACACTTGCCATCGAAGTCCGTATTTGTCGATGCACCAACCGCATTGCGATTCCTTTCCTTCGGAAGTAAAATAGACCCAATACTTGTCAATTTCAGTTTGGTCTTCACAATAGAGCACAAAAGATACAGCGTCATTCAGCGGATGATGTTCTTTCGCCGTGTTCAGAAAGACATAGTTACTTCCAAAGATGGTCACCTCACACATTTCGCTTTTCCCGCTCGGGGTGTCGCCAAGCGGCACGATTTTACCATGCGAAAAGTCACCGGAAAAAATGTTTCCGTAATACGCGATAAGATTTGCAAGACTGCCTTCATCAGCAGTAAACCATATGTTTGGGACGATTTTGTTCTTTTTCATGGATGTATTTTAAAGTTTGCTAAAATGTGCTTTTCGCCAAAGCTGTCTCATAAATCAGTAATCCTGTTTTTACAATGCTTACAGGCAGAGAATGGTCCGAAGAAGGCCATGCACCCTAAATCCTCAGATGAAACGAAGCACACACTAACAGGAGTACTACCTTTTAATAATGTTGGTCACCCTTGCCTGGCTTTTACTTTTGAAGCGCATCCTTCTTATTCCAATTCTTCACAATCAAATTTGTGCCATTTTAGCAAGCCTGTTATTTTGCGAACGACATCCTCTTCGCTGTCAATGCGCAAAATCTTATCGCAGTCATCGAGGTCAAAATTCCATTTTGCTGCCGGTAACAGGTTATCAATGTGTGGTGCCAGGGCCTTCGCCTGAAGCCTTGTTCTAACAGATGTTTTGAAAACGTAAATCATTTCCCGGATAAGGTTGCCAGCAGGTTTTCCAGGTTGTTCAATGACATTTTCATTCCCTTCGTGAAGCCATCAAGGATTCGCTCCATCCTTTCCAGGGATTCATTGTAAATAGAGATGGTCACTTTTGTTGTACCGTTCTGCTCACTGAACGTATGATCCCATTCAGAACCCGGTAATTCGGGGTTTTCGTCTTTGTCGGCAAAAGCATTGTACATTTTAAAGTTGGTCTTTGGTGTAATGGAAGTATATTCCTGAATGGCCCAACGTTCCCCGCCGTCGGGGCTGATCATCGCATAGAATCGTTTGCCGCCGACTTTAAAATCCTGGTATTTTGTTTTGGCTGTCATGGGGTGAGGTGGCAACCATTGGTCCAAAAGTTCCGCTTTGGTAAACGCATCCCAAACCAATGAAAGTTCAGCGTCAAATTCCCGGGTGATGTTGACCGTTTTTGCGGCTTTGTCAACGGTGAAATCAAAGACTAAGGTGTTGCTCATTTCTTCTGTTTTTTTATGGTTGATAATACATTGTCAAGTTGATTGAATCGGGTTTCCCAAAGTTTCCGGTATTGACTAAGCCAGTTGTCAACCTCTTTCAATTTTTGGAGTTCGAGTGAGTAGTAAATCTCCCGGCCTTGTTGTTCTTGCTTTACGAGTTCGCATTCGGTTAAAATGCGGAGATGTTTAGAAACTGCTTGTCTTGTCGTATGGAAGTTCTCGGCAATGGCGTTGGGCGTCATGGCCTGCAACGCCAGTAAGGCGATGATGGCCCGCCTCGTTGGGTCAGCGATTGCTTGAAAAATGTCCCGTCGCATGTTGCTTAAATTTTTTGCTTATGAAACCAACTGGTTGCAAATATATACGCAACCAGTTGGTTTCGCAAATTTATTTCAGTGTAGCTGATTAAATTTTTTCACCCAATATAAACGTTTGCCAACACCATCAACCGACCAACGTTTCACCTTACTAATTTCTCTTGCCTTACGATTGATACACCAAAAAACTTTCGGTATATCGGGATTGTAATGAGTTTAACTTTCGTTCAGCAACATCCAGGACGTTCCAAATTTGTCACGCAGCATGGCAAAGCGATTGGCAAAAAATGTCTTCTCCATCTTCATAAAGATTTCGCCACCCTCAGAAAGCAGGGCATAGACTTCTTCTGCCTTCTCGGCCGTATCAAATCGCAGGGTGAGGTAAGCGCTGCGCATCGGCTCAGCATTTGGGACGTCGGCGCCCCTCACAATTGTACCGCCAATCTCCACGATGGCATGAAGAATCGGTTTCGTCCATTCTATCGGAAAATGGGGAGGCGGTTGCTGATGCGCAGCCATCATCATGATCTTACCTCCAAGGTGCTGTTCGTAAAACTGAACAGCTTTTTCACAATGCCCCGGGTAGTTGATGTAAATGTCAAGTGCGATGGATTGTTCGGTCTGCATGATTATAAATTTTATTCAGTGCATTTAAGAAGCGGTTGACTGAATGGCAAAACATCTGGCAGGTTTACGTACGTTACTGCTACACGTCGTACCGGTCACAAGTACCGCAGCCATCGTTTCTCCCGGTGTTGTTCTTTGTACTGTCCATACCATTTGCACAGTGGATACAGGGCCGCCACCACTACGAGCCAGATCAGATAAACCCATCCAAGTTCAACGCCGCTTGTGCCCTTCGGCCGGCCAAAGTTGGTTCCAAATACGAGGTCAGACGAGTGATATCCCTGCAGAAAAACAATCAGAAACATGATCGGGTGAATAATGTACCAGTGAACGAGGAAATAAAACAGTGGCACTTTGCCGTAAACAGTTGTGATCCTGGCAAACGCATTTGTCAGGCCCTCTGCAAGCGCCAGCAGCAAAAACATGCACCCCAATGTTACCAGCGTGAACTCCAGGGAAGGCGGATACTTGGTAACGTTCATAAAGGAAAGAAAAGTGAAAACTCCATTTTTCTGCGAACTCCATGGCACAGGGTCGCCATAGATGTTAAAACCACGAACAACAAGAAAGAAAGCCAGCGAGATAGCTCCAGATTTCAGGAAAATGGCTCTCCGTTTCTTTTCCGTGTTTTCAAACAAGCGACCTGCTGCAAAGCCGGTTAAAAGGATGCCCAGCCATGGAATGGGTGGATAGCCCATTATAAACAGCCGACCTTCATCAAAAGGAAAAGCAGCCGGTCCGAAAAGCGGCATTAAGACCTGCTTGAAAAAGGAACTTTCTGGTAAAGGAACCAGCGGCGCCAGGTCATGAAGAAAAATAATCGTGAAGCCAATGATGGCGATGGTTTTTACAGATGCCTTTATCAATAAACTAAGAACAATAAATCCAACTCCAATGGCTGCAATGACATCAAATAGCAACACATTAAAATGAATGTCGAACCACACGCCGAAGTTAACCAAGGTAAATTCCAGGATCACCAGCCAAATTCCCCTTGTCAGCAGAAACCGCCTGGAAGCAGCGACGTCCACTTGGCCTTTAAAGGAAAGATAAGCGGAGGTGCCAGCCAAAAAGACAAAGGTAGGCGCACAGAGGTGGGTAATCCACCTTGTGAAAAAAAGCAGAGGAGTCGTAGTCAGGAGATTGGTTGGCTGTTGGCTTATAGAGTCAACATGAATCAAATCACGGGTATGGTCCAGGGCCATAATAATCATCACAATTCCTCTTACAATATCAATGCTGCGAATACGGTTCATGCTGCTGTTTTTGATGGGCTGGGTTTAGTTTTTCTTTTCTGACAAGGCAGGATTTAGCAAGCGCAACGCATTGGATACAGCCTGGTGAAGAATTGTCCCATGGTCCTCGTTTGGCAGGTAATCGAACCAAACCGAAACAGCCTTGCTTTTGGTTCCTTTTAATTTATCAGCCAACAGATTGGCATCCACTTCCATGACGCGTGGATTGTCGCCGGGAACCAGCCCTTCTTTTCCAACGCCGACATAAATCTTCGTCCTTAGTGAGAAGCTTTTGTTTAGCAACAACGGTTCCCCTGCCAGCAGCGAGCCGTTGTCCCACCACAGGCTTGGTGATACAATGATGTATTGATTGAACAATTGCGGCTTTTTGAACAAGATCTCCGTTGCCAACAATCCACCCAATGACTGGCCAATGATTGTTTTGGAGCTGTTGACATTGAATTTTCTTTCAATAAAGGGCTGAAGCTCCTTTTCGATAAATGAAATGAAATTGGCGGAACGACCGGCCGTTTGGTACTTTTTCCGGTCTTTTTCAATGGTGGTTGGGAAGGTAAAATCCCGACGCCTGTCGACGGTTGCAATGCCTACCACAATGGATTGAGGCACCCGGCCTACCCACAGAAAGCTGTTGAACTGGAATAGTCCTGCAATATAAATGAAATCCTCGTTCGCCGACCCATCCAGTAAATAAACAACCGGGTACCTTGTCGTGTCGGCTTTTTGATATCCTTCCGGAAGATAGATGTTCAAAACCCGCTTCTCCCCCAGTACGTCCGATTTCAATTCTTCGATAACACCAAGAATAAACGGTCTGCCGGTTTCAGTTGTCTTCGAACCATTGTTTTGCGTGTTCCCGTGAAGGGCAAGGAAGAGCAAAGTGATAATGAAAAAATGTTTCATAGTTAAGTGTTCCTGTACGATTTGATGAAAGACTGTCAGCGCCGATGGCGACTTTTTCGTTCATTAGTACAGATTTATTTCGCCAATCTACTGACCGATTGAGTCGGTGTTATAACTATTCATTGAACAACACACATTATCCTACAGAAAACTGTTTTCGTGGAAAAGAGATGACATTAGGTAAGGCTATTCTTTGGTTCCTTCCAGGACTTCCATCACCTGCTCTTTGTAATTTCTTCCAATTGGCAGCAGCTTACTGCCGATTTCAACGTCAGTCGCAGAAAAGGTTTCAATCTTATTCCTGGCAACAATGAATGACCGGTGTATGCGCAGGAAATGATGACGGGTCAGAAGCTCTTCGATTTGGTTTAACTGGAATTTAGTCAAAATGGATTTATGCGGTGTGGTGATGCGGATATATTCCTTCAGGCTTTCGATGTACAGAATCTCATCCAGGAAAATCTTCACCATTCTTTTATTGACGTTAAAAAACAGGTATGCTTTTTCTTCGGAAACCGGAACGGAACGGTGAGCATGGCTAGTGACCTGAATCGCCTGTTGCAGTTTGTTTACGGCCATCAAAAAGCGGGGCCATTCAATGGGTTTTAAAAGGTAATCCACCACGTTCAACTCATATCCCTGCAGGGCATATTCCTGGTAGGCCGTTGTAACGATGACTTTCGGGGGATGCTGCAATGTCCTGATAAAATCAAGGCCTTTCAGCTTTGGCAGATGAATATCCAGGAACATAAGGTCAATCGTTTGCTTTTGCAAGATCTCCAGCGCATAAATAGCATCGACGCACTTGGCCTTCAATTCAAGAAACGGAACCTGGTTGATATAATCTTCCAGCACTTCCGCAGCCAGGGGCTCATCTTCCAGAATAAGACAACTGATTTTTTTCATGCGCTTTTAAATTAACGAAAAGTGAAACGCTAAAAAGAGCGTCTTCGTTGTTGACCTGCAGGCTGTAGCCCGGGTACATTAGCTCCAGCTGCCGCTTTACGTTTCTCAACCCGATGTTTTCATTTACGCCATTCGACCCCGATTTTTCCTTCGTGTTCTCTATTGTAAAAGCCAGGCTGCCGTTTTGAACAATCAGCTCAATGTGAATTGATGAATCAAAATGACTTTCTCCAGGACCATGTTTAAATGCGTTTTCTACAAAAGGAAGCAGCAGCAACGGTGAGATTTCTTCATTGCTGTTGTCTATTTCCCGGTAAAAGTTAACCGTCAGCCGGCTGTTGTACCGGAGCTTTTCCAGTTCAATATAATCATCCAGTATCTTTACCTCCTCTCCAATTTTTATCAATGGCTTTGCACTCTCGTACAGCATAAACCGCAGCAGCTTGGATAATTTCATCACCACTTCAGGCGTCTGGTCGGATTTTTTCCTTGCCAGTGCATAGATGTTGTTCAATGTATTGAACAAAAAATGCGGATTGGTCTGGTTGCGAAGAAATTTCAACTCTGCCTCCAGTTTCTCCCGCACCAGGCTTTTTTCTCTTTCCCTGGCAGCAGCCTGCAGCCGCACTTGTTTGATGACAATGGCTGCACCCGAAACAAACCCGATATCCATCAGTGCCACAAGAAGTCCCAATGGGTAAAAGATGGTATGACCATCATTCCAGTGATAGATAAAAGGATTGACAACATACACCACGAGTGTCCTGTAAAGGAAGATGGTGAACAGTAGGGCAAAAACAGCCGTAACGATGCCTCTCTTGTAATCAGCCCTGCTGGCCAATTGTTTCAGTAAGACCCAAAGAACAAAATAAGTGAACAATAATTTTGGCAACAGGATGACCAGGCAGTTGACAGCAGCGAAGGCAAAATCAATTGGAGTAGGCTTTGGCAGCCGGGTCAAATTCACAAAAAAAATCAGGAGCACATCCTGAACAAAATAAAGGCTCCAGAAAGCCAGGTGTAAGCCGATTTTTTTCATGAGGAATTAAATTTCAGCAAAAAAGACACATCGATACAACAAATCTGCAAACAACTCTCCCGAAAGCATAAACAGCATTCTTTTTTGTTCAACGAAGAACAGTATCTAAAACGAAATTTGGCTTATTGCCTCTCCAAAGTTCTTCAGACCCGGATACGACTTTTTTCCACAGTATTACTGGGCCAACTGGCTTTCGCGACTTTGTTCTCTGGGTGCTTGTTTGTTTGTGAGAGCACCAATGCCACCCCGCAGAAAAGAAGGGCATCAAAAGCACTAACGATGGCATTTCCGTTTCCGGCAGCAGGATTCGCAATAGCGCCTGGAACATGAACGAGAAAGAACCAAAGGAAAAGCATGGTGGCCAACAACAAGGCAACTGGCTTTAAAAACAGCTTTAAGGCGATAGTAAAGCCAGCTCCGATCAGGGCAACGCCTCCAAAATAGGTCCAGAATTCAGGCATGCCCAACCACTTCGGTACCATTAGGGAAATAAACTGGCTGTACGCAAAATGGCAACACCCAAAGAGGAACATGGTTGTGCAAAAGAACAATCGTCCAACGGGAGCCAACTTTGCAATTAACAGATTGAACGAATGCCCTTCCCGGCCTGATGAGATTTCCTTTTTGTAAGAACCGGCGAGGACAAAAGCACCTCCGCAAAAAGCCAGTTCTTTCAGCAAATCACCCCATGACCCAAGATGAGAAAGTTTGTGCGGGTAAATAAACAGCAAGTAAGGAATTTGGCAAGTGAGGATAAGCACAAAAAAATAAAGTCCAACGTACAGGCAGACATTCCCTGGCGCCAGGGATTTCGTCTTCAACATGCCGGTGATCACTCCTCCCAACAGGACCATGGCAAGTCCCGTGACAATGGCAAAGACACTGTGTTGGTGTGCCCAGAAAGGAAAGGCCGGGAGTATCTGTGGTCTGAAATCTAAAATAACCAATTGCTGTATCCCGTAAGCGATGATGCCTGTTCCGTAAAAGATCTGTCCTGTTTTTAGAAGTGCATTCATGTGTGCTGATTTCGTGAAGAACAACCAGCAATCAAATTCACCAAAAAATCAGTTTGAGAAGTGAAAACTCAACGAACAACAACTTGCAACACACAGACAACCCTTATCATTTCAGTTCTGCTTTGACGCTTCACCTAAACGTCCTGTCCAGTACAGCTTCGCCACACTGATTTAACAATTGAATTGCCGCAGATGGTGGTCGATGTGTTTATAGGCCATGCGGCCGGCTTGCTCCGCAGTGAGCTTACCAAAAAATGGATGGACAAAGCCGGCGTTCTGCCGTCTGCCGTGTTCTGCAAGAAGGTTGATCCATTCAGCTTTTGCGGCTGCGACATTGCCGCCTCCTTTTATTCTGAACGAGGGAACCGTCGGTAAGTTCCGCTTCATCGGTTCATCTTTCAGCATATCCTTCAAGGCTATTTTCCCAAACAGACGCCCAAGAAGAGACTGGCGGTATTGTTTTTTGCCCAGCAACATTTCTTCCCAAAGAATGCAGTGTTTCAGCATCTGACAGACACTCATTTTACCCCATTGGGCTGTGCTATCTTCACTAAGTGAATGAATCCTGTGGATCACCTCTTCTCTTGTTGATTGTTCAAAAACTGACTTCATTTGAAAGGAATTGGTTTGTTGCAACAAACATATTTTTTATCCTCCAGATTGATGCTGTTTGAAAGCGACAAAAGAAAGGCTGACTGCGACAAACAAAGCAGCACAACGAATTTGTTGAAAGCAGGAATACCACTGGTCATACCACGCCTTGCGGTCAATTCATTAACTCAAATCTATCCTTGTTGTATTTACTACGATATTCCAGAGGAGATAAACCTGTTATCCTCCGGAAGACGTCACGAAACGCTTTTGGATCTGTATAACCAACGTCATACATGACTTCATTCACATTTTTCCTGGTAGCCTCAAAAGCTTTTTTTGCCGCTTCAATTCTCACCCGTTGCAAGTATTCGACAGGCGTATTGCCAGTGGCTTTTATAAATCTCCGGTCAAAGTTTCTTCTGCCAACTGCATACGTAGTGGATAACCGTTCCATTGATATTTTTTCATTCCAATGGCTTTCGATATAAGCCTGTGCCTGCTTTATCACTTCATCACCGTGTGATTTCAGGCCCTTGAATATGATGAAAGGTGACTGACTTTGCCGGTCCATCTCAATCTGGAAGACTTTTGAGCAGTAAATGGCGGTTTGCCTGCCATAATATTTTTCCACCAGGTAAAGGATCAAATTCAAAAAAGAATAAGCGCCGCCACTGGTATAAATTCCTTTTTCGTCAGTGATCAGTTTATCAACCTGCAAATGCACTGCAGGAAACATCTTCCTGAAACTGTCAGTCACCGCCCAATTGGTGGAGCAGATGCCACCATCAAGCAAACCGGAAGCAGCCAGTAAAAAGGCGCCGGTGCAAATACTGGCAACCTCCGCGCCATTTCTGTATTGCTGTTCAATCCAACGGACCAGTGGCACGTTTCTCTTCACTGCTTTTTGATAATTGTGATTCAGGGAAGGAATGATTATGAGATCGGTCTTCGCGATGGCTGAAATATGTGTATGCGGTTTTACGGAAAACAATCCATCATGGTATTCCACCTTCTTAGCAGTACCGGCTACTTCAATTTTAAACAGCGCTCTTCCTCCTGATTCCTTCTGGTAAGCATTGGCTCTTGTAAATATTTTATAACTGCCAACGATGCTGCTGATGTTGTTTCCTTCTCCTTCAGGTACAACGATGGTGAGATGCTTCATGCAAGAACTTTACGCAAAAATAAGCACATGCCCTGTCCAAATCAACCCGTCAGAATGTCCATTTCACCACCACTTAAAGCCATAAATGGGAGGTAAGTTTACATCTGATATTTAAAGAGAAATAACAAAATAGGAATCAATAAAACGTAACTCATGGTCAGCATCATTCATCGCATCGGTATCAGGTCAGCGCAAGACAAGGTTTACAACGCCCTATCAACAATAGACGGTCTTGCCAACTGGTGGACAGAAGAAGTGGAAGGTGAGGAAAAAAAGGGCGGAAGGATCAAATTCACGTTCCGCACAAAGGAAGGCGAGGTAAAAGGGCAAATGGTAATGGAAGTAAAGGAACTGAATCCACCAAATAATGTAAAGTGGCAATGTGTTGATGGGCCTGATGAATGGATCGGAACGGATCTTACGTTTGATCTGTCACAACAGGACGATCAGACGATCATCGTATTTGGACACAGGAACTGGCAGGAAGCCATTGAGTTCACTGCGCATTGCAGCATGAAGTGGGCCGTGTTCCTTTTAAGCCTTCGGGATTATGTGGAAACAGGCAAAGGGAGACCTTCACCCGATGATATTAAAATTGATAACTGGAATTAAATGCAAAAAATGAAAAGCCAGGATTTCACGACCACCATTTTGGTGGAACGCACACCGGAAGAAGTGTACAAGACCATCTTAAATGTAAGAGCATGGTGGTCGGGATTATTTGATGAAAAGTTTGAAGGAGCCTCCGAAAAAACAGGAGATGAATTCAGCTTTCGTGCTGGTGGCGGGGTTCATCACACAAAACAGAAACTGGTAGAACTGATACCAGGAAAAAAGTTGGTTTGGCTTGTGACAGATGCAAGTCTCAGCTTTGTAAGAAAAAAAGATGAATGGAAGGGAACGAAGATGTGTTTTGAGATTTTTCGCCAAGAGGACAAAACCAAAATTGTTTTCACTCACGCTGGGTTAGTTCCAGAGTTTGATTGTTACGACACTTGCGCACCGGTATGGACACAATACATACATGAGAGACTTGCGGAGGCATTGCGTTCCGGAGTGACAGTTGTGGATTCTCCAAAAACGACGCTTTCATAATACCAGCCCGGCAAGTTATTGAATAGTGGATCTCTTAGATGATTTCCTCGTTGAACATCACTGGCAAAATAGAGCAATGCGACCTTCGGTGTATCGAAGCTTTTGTTTCTGGAGAAAGAGCCATTATCTTCGAGACAGTTCTCAAAACGAGCTGAAACGAAGCAAAACGCGGGTCGTTCACCCTCGTGTCACCTATTTCTTTTTTGCAAGTGTAATTTACTAATCAACAACTACTTACCTGAAAAGATTCAAGTCCCTCAGGATCCACAGAGTAAGTTTCAAAATCAGTCAATCCCTTGCACCGCAAGATGTAAAACATCTTCCGGCGCTTATTGCGCCAAACCAATTTGCTTCATGAATGACTGGTTGTCCCAATGCAAATATTCTTCAATCATTTTTCCATCTTTCCAATGGCCAATGGTAGACATGCTCAATTTAAATTTTTTGCCGGTGGGTTGAATGACCTTTCCATTACCCAAGTCCATCGGTTTTGAGAAGGTGCCTTCCATTTCGCCAATAACGGCCGTCCAGTCGCCGCTTCCAAATTTTACGGGGTGGCTGGTAATCTTCGTATCTGGTGCGAACGCAAACATCGGTGTCAGCATATTTATATGGTTGGGATATAAACCCGTAGTAACTGTTCCGTCAGGATAATATACTTTGATGTTCTCATCGTGGCTTATAGCAAAGCTGTCCCATTTTTGATGGCTGTAAAATTGAAAGTCGAGACTATCAAAACGTCTCAGTCTTTCCTGCGTTAGTTGATCGTTGTTTGTCGAAGCTGTGTTATCAGTTTTTGTATTGTCAGCGTTAGTTTCTGATTTCCGATTGTCATTGCAAGACAATAGCAAAATGCCTGCAAGCATTGCTGAAAAAACGAAGCCGAAGGTTTTCTGTTTCATTTTGTTGGTTTTATTGTTAAGTAAAAATGCTGTAGACTTTAACGGGCAATTTTTAATTTATTCACCATCTCCGATGTAAGGCTATCTGCATAGACACCGTAAGCATCTACTATGGTACCTTTCAGTCCATCCTTTGATGATATCGCATAAATAATGGCATTGTCATCCGGGTTGCTGGCACCTTCAAAACGATAAAACTTATCGATCACGAATTCTTCCGGATATAGCTTTATATCGGGGGACACACATTCTACACAATCCGGTTTCAGGTTGAAGTCTAAGACATAGCCCTCCTCTTTCAGTGAATTGAGGGTATCAAAAACAGTTGAATAGGTATTCATGTTAAATCTTTTTTGAAGATTGCTTAGGACGAGTCATCTTTTTAAACTTGGCATTAATAACATTACACTGAAGTTTTTGCATTGAAGGCATCTATTACCCTTGATGAAAAAATCAAAGCGGCTCCGGCATTTACCGCTACGGCTACACTCAGTGCTTCAATAATTTCTTCTTTGGTGGCACCCTCTTTAATGGCAGCATCCGTGTGTGTTACAATACAACCATCACATTGTCGGGTAACGGCTACCGCTAAGGCAATTAGCTCCCTTACTTTTGGGCCAAGTAAATTGGTAGCATTTCCTGCGTTGCTAAGTCCGCGGTATCCTTTCAATATCTCGTGGTTGGCTCTGCCTATCTCCGCATTGTTGGAAGCAATTTGCTTTTGATATTCATTCCAGTCTAGCATCATGGTTGAAAAAATTAAGGTTAATAAAATAAATACTGCGCATACAATATACCGGTCAATGCAGCTTTGCGGTTCCGTTAATCAGGCAGCGTGATAAAAACGGATTTTCTCGCCTTTGGTTCCAGGTTTCTGGTCCGGTGGCCCTTTCCTTCAGTATCTTCTAATAATAGCACTTCGCCAGGCTGAAATCGCCTTTTTTCACCCAACGTCGTTTCAATTTCTATTCCGCCATCAATCAGTATAAGGTACTGCTTTTGCGGAGCATTGTGGAAATTATAATCATAGGATGCTTCCACTTCCCGAAAAATGATGGACTTCACGGGCAGGGCTTCTGATAATTTTCCAATGTCGCCTGCCTCTTTCAATGGAAAGGCTATGTCTTCAAATCTTGTATCACCATTGCTATCGCTGTATACTCTTGTTACCGGAAACATAGCATTGTATTTAAGTAGTAAATAGCAGTTTTTTTACCTGGACTATTTTATCCTGATTGATGGTGTGTCCCATAGTAACATAAATCTTTTCTGTAACCGCCGCATTCATATCTTTTAGTAGGTTAGTGGTAGAGTATATTCTTTCAAGGGGTATATGCTGGTCAGGATCGCTAGAGCCTATGAATATGGGAGTGTTCTGAAAATCGCCTGGCAAGGGATTGAACACCAAATTTAGTACTGCCCTCCTATCCAACTCGGCACCAATGGCAAAATCGAGAGCTTCGACCTACGATCTGTCGTAGGTGTCATTTTGGGATGATTACTGAAACAAAAGAATTCTTGAAAACGATAGCTGTTTATCTTTGAAAAAGTTCTTCAAAACGAGCCAAAACGATGCAGAACGCGGGTCGTTCACCCTCGTGTCACGTATTTCTTTTTTGCAAGTGTATTTTGCCGACAGACAACTGTTTACCCGAAAAGGTTCAAATCCCTCAGGAGCCGCCAGGTAAGTTTCAAAATCAGTCAATCCCTTGCACCGTTGGGAACAGAGCGCTGGACAGGATCATCCTTTCAGCTGAATTAAGCAATGACGATGAGTATATCTGCGCACAAAAACGCCAGCTGATCGTCAAGCACGAATTGACTATCCTTGCACTACAGGAAGCCCCGTGTTTTATCTTGAAGCGTCTTCACGTATGAATAAAAAAGAAAAGTAACTTCGGTGGTCGTGATGAACAAAACCGGTGGTAAATTATTTGTTACTTTAAAAAGTGATTGGTACCCCGAAACATTTGAGAAACTAAATGAAGATTTGCTAATGATGGAAACAATTAAGGACTACTCTTAGTGCTACCTTTTTCAAAGTAAATCTTTCCTCCGAAGTCAGTTTGCCTGCATCAACTTTATCTCAACCTTTCTTTTTTATTTTTACGCCACTCTTTTACCTATTACCAATTTAGCCGGAATAAGAATGAACAACCTTTGTAAAAACACATTTTCTTTCTTTTTTGCCATCACCACACTTTTCAGCCTTCCCTCCTGTTTCTTTCAGAAGGGATACAGGCTTTCAGAAGGAAGCTACCATAGCTCATATGACGATACTACATTGACGGTTGAAAACCGTTCGATCCTTCTGCCCTACAACCGGTTTATTGATCCCGCTGGCACCGTAATCCGCTTTGGAAGAGTCTCGCTTGAAAACCATAGCCTCGACCTCGCGTTGTTGCCTGCACGCAATCAGATGGTAGTGGAAGACCGCTATGGTCTTGCCTTCATCGATCATGCAACAAAAAAGCTTTTATTCCACCTGGACTACCCCGAGCCAGCCTACCGTGGTTTTATGAGCACGTTTTCCGGCATCAAAGTGTTGCAGGAAAACAATGTCACCCGCATTTTCTGGGGCGCTGCCAATCCGACGACCAAAGTTTCCGTTGTGATGGAAGCTGTTTGGGACGGCAAGAAAGCGTCCCTCAGCGATGCCATCCCGTTCAAGCCGGTTGCGCCAGCACCCATGTCGCTGCCCAATGATCTGGCACTGCGAAAAGAAGACGGTGAAGATTACCTGTATGTCGTCTTAAACGGAAACAACCAACTGGTAAAACTCCGGCTTCGTGACAAACAGGTGGTCTGGACGGCAAATACCGGGATGGCTCCTTTCGGTCTTGCGCTGACTGCCACAAGAGCATATGTAACCAATTGGGCCGGTCCGGTACCAACAGACACGAGGCGGGAAACAGCCGGTATTCCGTACGGGGATGTCTACGTGGACCCGCGCACAGGTGCTACAGCTCTGGGTTCAGTGTCGGTCATTGCTTTGCCAACGGGCAAAATGGAAAAGGAAATTGAAGTCGGTTTACACCCCAATGCGATCATCAGCAGTAAAGATGAAAAACGCTTGTACGTCGCAAACGGCAACAGCGACAATGTTTCCGTGATCAATACAGTAACCAATAACGTAATTGAAACAGTACCCGTTGGCCTGAATGCCGGCTTGAACAAGTTTATTGGCGCTTCTCCCAATGCCCTGGC
This sequence comes from Flavisolibacter nicotianae, assembly GCF_003628535.1. GTDB lineage: Bacteria > Bacteroidota > Bacteroidia > Chitinophagales > Chitinophagaceae > Flavisolibacter > Flavisolibacter nicotianae. Next base: position 40,724 of record NZ_RBCI01000012.1, on the reverse strand, counting down.
CGTGGACGAGACAGGTGCCAGGTTATACGTTGCCAACGGGATGGATAATGCCATCGCTGTTGTTACACTTGGCGCTTCCGCTGCTGCAAACGGGAAAGAAACTACAGGAGTTGAAGGATTTATCCCAACCGAGGCTTATCCTTCCGGTCTTGTTATCAGCGACAACAACTTGCTTGTTGCAAACCTGGAAGGCGAAGGCGCACGGGCATCAAACAACAAACGATACAGTTCGCACCAGCAGGAAGCTACTGTTTCCATTATTCCGCTCCCGGACAAAGCCACGTTAACCAGGTTTACCAAACGGGTTGAAAATGCCAACCTTCTGTTCCGGACAAAGCTCTCCCAATTAACACCCAGGACCAATATGGCTCCCAGGCCAGTGCCGGAGCGAATTGGTGAGCCTTCTGTCTTCAAGCATGTCCTGTATATCATCAAAGAAAACAAAACCTACGACCAGGTACTAGGTGATATGCGGGAAGGAAACGGGATGCCGTCGCTATGTGTTTTTGGCGACAGCGTTACACCCAACCAGCATCAATTTGCCAGAGAGTTTCAGCTATTGGACAACTATTACGTTTCCGGTAAGTCATCCGCCGAAGGACATTCCTGGACGGATGCGGCGATTGTTACCGACTATGTCGAAAAAAATGTGCGGGCCTGGTACCGGAGTTACGGGCATGTGTTGACCGATGCACTCATCTACAACAAAGAGGGCTTCCTGTGGAACAACGCATTGGATCACGGCAAGACCGTTCGCATCTATGGGGAAGCCTGTACACCCAATTTGAAAAAAGGACTTGGCTGGAAAGATGTTTACCAGTTACACAAGGAAGGAAAAGAGGTTCCGTTTGAGAACGAAACGACCATTTCACGGGTAAAGCCCATTATGTCGGAAACCTTCCCGTGCTACGAGGGACAAACCTTTTCGGACCAGATCCGTGCAGATGCCTTTATCAAAGAATTGGCTGGGTACGAAAGAATGCCGGGTGATTCGTTGCCGCAACTTATGATCATGGCCTTGCCAGCCGACCACACGGCGGGAATGAGAGAAGGCTTTCCAACACCCAGGGCTGCCGTTGCAGACAATGATTTGACGGTGGGAAGAATTATCGAGGCACTGAGCAAAAGCCGTTTTTGGGATTCGACGGTAGTCTTTATCACTGAGGATGATTCGCAGTCGGGATGGGACCATGTATCGGCTTACCGGACCACGGGTTTTGTGGTGAGTCCTTTTTCCCATTTGCAAAAAACGGTTCACACCAACTATAACCAAACCTGCATTGTACGCACCATCGAGCAAATCCTGGGCATTCCGCCCATGAACATCATGGATGCAACCGCATTGCCGATGTTTGACTGCTTCAGCGATACGAAAAATACCAGTCCCTATGCTACGATCACCAACAAAATTCCGTTGGACGAATTGAACAAGCCCGCCAACAGTTTATCAGGCAAAGCCAAAAAGTATTCGGAGCTTTCTTCATCACCACTGTTTGCCAAAATTGACAGCGGCAACGATGACCTGCTGAACCGAATCATCTGGTATGCCACCATGGGTGATAAGCCTTATCCCAAAAAGATGACGCTTCCGAAAAAAGAAAGGGACGATGATGACGATTAAGCTTCCTTTTCCAGGCAAAATACACTTACCCTAAACCTCGATAACACTCACCATCAGGTAGAGCTGATTGCTAGAGAAATGACAAACAATCTTTAAGCGGTTTGCGATCAATTTATCCCGGCTGCAAGTTGTTGGGGACTGAAATTGTCAACCCCATCTCTACATTCGTATCCATGGTAGGATCGAAAAGACTAACCTACACTGGGCCGGGTAAGAGATTGAATATACCATCCAGTTGTCCCCTCCTATCCAACTCGGCACCAATGGCAAAATCGAGAGCTTCGACCTACGATCTGTCATAGGTGTTCTTCTGGAATGATTACTGAAACAAAAGAATTCTTGAAAACGAAAGCTGTTTATCATTGAAAGAGTTCTCGAAACGAGCCGAAACAACGCAAAACGCGGGTCGTTCTCCCTCGTGTCATTTTTTCTTATTGCAAGTATATTTTACTGATCAACAATTGTTTACGCCAAAAGGTTCAAGTCCCTCAGGATCCACCTAAGTAGTTTCAAAATCAGTCAATCCCTTGCAAATCAGTGGTGAACGCAGGGGGCTTTTTCTTTTATACCCCTCGGAATTACCCGCCTTTCGTCAGTTTTTAAGTCGCTCTTTTTTCACCGGGAAAATTCAGCACAACTGCCTTTTGTAGTTTGCAAAATATTTTCAACTGGTTCAAAAAATGGTTACAGTATCACCGACTTCACCTTCAAAACCATTTGTTATCAAAGACACCAATCACAATTATGGAGGCGGCTGCCTTTCAATTTTTCTTTTAAATGAAAATTAGCCGTTAGAATACCAGCACCAAACTGCAATTGGAAACGCATTAGTTGTTTCAAAGTTTTTATAAAATATCCATTGGTTCAACTAGCAATGGTCTTGGCCCTTTCATTATCAAACAAATCGCGGAGCTTCCGGCTTTATTTTTACGAACAACTTCACCGTTAACTAGCATAGTTCACTGTTCATTTCCATCCGGCAAATGCATGCCCTGCTTCTTAATTGACGATTGCACAAAAGCAGCTTCTGTTTACAAAACAAATTGCTGGAAGTTCAACCTGCATTTGCCATCACACATATGAAATATTATTTGCTTTTGTATTCCGTTGCGAAAAGTACATGAGGATCGCCATCAGTGCAGCCGTTACCAGGGCTGCGATGCCACGGCTAAAATTCAGGCCGCCTTTCTCAATCGGCTTTGTCAAAAAATCGCCAAAGGTGGCGCCAAAAGGACGGGTGAAAATAAAAGCAATCCAAAAGAGCAAAACTTCATTCAGCCTCGTGAAATAATGCAACACCACCACTAGCAAAATAATCCCCGCTGTAATGGCCGCACCTACCAAGTAGCTCAATCCCAGATCATCGCTCAAAAAATCGCCAAAGGCAGTTCCAAGGCTATTGGAAATTAAGATGGCACCCCAATAGTAAAGTTCTACGCGGCGTTGTGTAACAGGGTACACTTTAATTTGCCCTTCATGGCGATACCAGGCATACAACATAAGAAGTAAGGCGGTAAAAAGAAGGAGAGATCCCCAGGCATATCCTACACCCAAAGTGCGGTCCATCAGATCTGAAATTTCGGTGCCTACCGTAGTGGTGCCGATGATCACCAGCCAGTAAGTTGGCGCTAAATACGTTTTCTGACGGAGTTGTAAAAACAGAACAATCAAAAAGAAAAGCAAGGTGATCAAAAGGCCTACAATATAGCCGAGGTTTAGCGACATTGAAAAGAAGTCACCCAATATTTCACCAAGCGTGGTGGCCAAAATTTTCAGAACCCAGAAGATCAGTGTGATCCTGGCGACCTTGTTGCGTGCAATGTCTTTGTTTTCCATATTTTGCTTTTTAGGGATAACCGATTCTCCTACCTTTTAAAATTTCATACCTGATTATACAAAGCCGCAGGTTGCCTGTAGCAGTGTTCTTTCTTTTAGCCATATTTTTAAAAAGCAAAGCCCTCAGAAGAGGACTTTGCCGTCAGCGCTGACCTTTTCTGTCGTCAAAAAATTACCATACACTTCAGACAACACATTCCAGTTCGCTATCTTGCCTTCATAGGTAATTTCTCTCTCGGCACTGGTTGTCACAACTGCTTTGTAAGTAATGCTGTGGCCGCTGCTGCAGCCAGGTGCTTCTTCACAGGTTACTTGTTTCATAGTGTCCGCGAGCATGTAAGTTGCCGTCCGATTCTGTTTACATTTTGAACTTTCAATTGCAAAAAGAGGGATTAACCAAACCGTAAAGAAATACAAACATTGCTTTCACAACCTGGGGAAAGCACCAGCGGAACAGCAAAAGGATTCTCCATCTTCTTTGGTTAACCCCAGTTTGGAGCGGGACCGGGATTTACTTATCCTTAATTTATGGCGCCTTCTTTTCAGGCTGAAAAAGCGCATTTTTTCTGAATTTAAATAACATGTTTGCAACGCTTCATGTTTTTTCACAAGACAGATAAAACTCGTTCTTGCCTTTATAGGAAATGCCCTTCACCTGCCAGTCGACCGTTCGATCTTTTGTTAAGGCCAACTGTTGCGGTTGCCCGGAAAAAAATTGTCGTCTTTAAAGCCGTTGAATATCTACAGGAAAGGACGCTTGTAACCTTCTTGGTAGCCGACAAGTGCCAATTCATTTCCATCAGTAAGCGCCGTGTCAGTAACGAGGCCTTTAGTGTCGAAGAAGGCAAACGACCTTGCCGCATAGGGTCCTGGTGTTTTTGGCAATGCACATAGCTGCGTTTTCAAATCACCCTTCGTTTGGTGAATACATAAAGCGAGTCATGGCAACTAGGCATCGCCTCACAGTCATAATTATTCGTTTTTTCTGACCTCACCACGCCTTAATCCGGAAATCGGAAGACAATGAGTTCACCATCTACGGCGATATCCGGTTGGTTACCAATAGCGATTTCAGAATTCTTATAATGCTCCTCTTTCCTCTGACACCTTTGTTATCACCTACATCACCCACATAGAGATAGTCCTCATCAACCGCAACTGCTCCACATCATATGTCCGGTACTTTCTAACAGGAACGACCTGAATAACATTGCCCTGAAGGTCGAGTTTGAAAATATTTGCGTCGGCATTCCTGGTGTTACTGATAGCCCAAAGGGCATCGCCATCCTTTGCCGTACCGGAGATTTCGTGGAGTGTGGAAGGGAGTTCTTTTTTGTAAACGAAAGGAACAGTTTGCCCTGTTACTTGAATCGAAACAAAAGGAGTATCTGTTTTTTGAAACTTTTCGTTTACGACTGGCAAGCCATTTGTCGCGGCAGGGTTTGTGAAAACACATCAACTGAACCAAGGAGAGCAACCATCAACAACAAACCTTTTCTCATCGCGAATTATCTATTCTCAAACTATACACCGAATCTGAAAAAAATTTGAAGGAAAAAACTTCTACAGTTCAATTTTTCTCCAAAATTGTGGCAATCACAATGCCTGAAGCGTCGCCCCTGCCGCCGGGAGTGTAGGGCAAAGCTTACTGTTCAACCGGGACATTCATATTGTTGCCACCTTCTTCCCTCTTTGGCTTGAATTCAAGCTTTCCAAACTTCCAGGCAAAACTTAATCCAAAGGAACGGAAGGGAATTTTGCGAATACTGGTGGTGGTAAAATTGGAACTGAATAATCTGGTCTCCTGATTGATGTATTCGCTGAACGGATTTGTGGTGGTAAAAGCAAGGCTTCCTTTCTTGTTCCAGAACTGTTTGCGCAGCGCAATGGTATAAAATGTAAAGGATGGATAGAAGCCTTGTGCTTCACGCCGCGATGAATTGAAGTTTCCAAAAAATTCGCCGCTGAATGTTGGAGTGAACTGGTAAGCCGTGTTGATGTTAAACCGGTAATTGAAACTAAACGAATTAAAACCGGGATCAAGAATATTGATGGTGTGGCGGTGAAAAAGGAAGGCATTTGACCGCACCGTAAATTTATCAGATACATGAATGTCAGCAAAGAGACTGACACCTACATTCTTTTCCATTCCAATATTCTGACGGCGGTTGATGGTTACGTTTGTATAGACCGAATCACCCACCTGATAAGAAGGATAATAGGTAAGATAGGGCTGGATGTCGTGGTCGTTCATCCGGTAAAAAAGGCTTACCATAAAGGACCCAAGATTTTCCATTTCCTTGCTATAGCCCAACTCAATCCGGTTACCAATTTCCGGTTGGAGAGAAGGATTGCCTGCCGTTAAATTTTTGGGATCATTGGTATTGACAAAGGGGTTCAGGTCATGGTAATCGGGACGCTCGATCCTCCTGGAATAACTCAGTTTCAGGCTTTGCTTTTCATCGATATTTTTTGAAAGGTATACAGAAGGCACAAACGTATTGTATCCCGGCACTTTTATCTGATGCAGCGTATTGGAATAATACGAATTGATTTCTGTACGCTCATAGCGTCCGCCAATCTTTGCATTCAGGATTTTACCAACGGGAAAACTAATCTCGGAATACAGCGCATAAACGTATTGGTGATAGTCCAGCCCGTTGGATAAAGAAGAATTGAAAGCGTATGCCTTTTCCGATGGCATGTACCGCAGCACCTGCGAATTGCTGTTGATGTCATACAGGCTCAGTTTGCTGCCAATGCCTAAGGTGACATCTTTTTGTAACGGCTCCGTGTAATCAACCTTCACTTCGGTCTCACGGGTCTTCCCGGGATTTTGGCTGGTGGTACCATAGTACAACGAATCTTGCGGTAGTAAAAACTGGCTGTTGCTACCACCGGAATGATCATTGCCAAAACTGGAATTGACATTAATCTCCAGTTCACGATCTTCTTTGGCAAATGTGCGTTTGTAACTCAGGCCTGCATCAACATTATGGAACTGGAAATCATTGCGGCTTTGAATCCTCGAAAGAATATCACCCAGTGTACTGCCTGTATAATACTGCTGGTCCTGAAGCGAGCTGCCAGTGCCTTTGCTCCCGAAATGATTGAAGGAAAAAGAGCCGGAAAAGCTGTTGTGCTTTTGCGGAGTCCAGTCAAATCCAAGCCCGGTTTGATACCCGCTACGGGTGAATTGCCCCTGCCCTTCCTGGTGAAGGATCGTTTGCCGGTTGTCGGTGGTGGCAATCCGGTCCGATGTGGAATAAACGGTGGATTTCAGCCGTGCATTTCCACTGACAAAGGCATTCATGCCAAAGTTGCCATTGCGGACATTCAGGTTCAGGGAGCCATTCTCCTGCAACGTCCCCACCGTTAACGCAAGGCTTCCGTTATAGCCCTTTGCATTGCTCGACTTTAATATAATATTGATGATTCCCCCCATTCCGGCGGCATCGTATTTTGCACCAGGGTTGGTGATGACTTCAATGCTTTTTATCTGGCTCGCGGGGATGGATTGCAACACATCGGAAATACTGCTGCCAAAGGCGGTAGACGGTTTGCCGTTAATTAGAAAACGAACACCGCCGCTGCCGGCCAGTTGCACATTACCATCCGCATCTACCGAAACCTGCGGCACCTTTTTCAACACATCGGTGGCCACCCCGGATTGCGAAGTGACGTCCTTTTCTGCATTGAAGACCATTTTATCAATTTTGTTTTCAATGAGTCTTCCTTTTGCTGTAACAGTTATTCCCTGCAATGTTTTTGGCTGAGCGGCGAGCAGGATCGTTTTGAGGTTGATTGTTGAATGACTGGCAGTAACGTTTGGAATTCGTATGGGACTATAACCAATAAATTCACAGACAACTGTGTACGTGCTGTCCGCCACATCAGTAATGGTAAAGACACCATTTTTATCGGTGGCCGCGCCATTGATTGGTTTCGTAGGGTCGGCCAAATAAATGGAAACGGTTGCATATTCCAGGGGAGCTTTTGTAGCCGAATCAATTACTTTTCCGGTGATCGTACCCTTATTTCCATCCTGACCGAATCCGCAAATGACCGTCAAAAGCAGTAGTCCCACGAAACAAAATCTATTCACCCGTTAAAAATTTAGCGTACAAAGGTATCGGTGAATTCTGAAGCAACTCTGTTGTTTAACCTAAATTAAGGATGCACGAAAGGCGATTACCCAATCGGGACCGCGGAGTCGTTCCGCCAAAAGTTAACGGAGCCTGCAGTGAGAACTGTTTTGGTGATCATTCATTCCGGCGTGGAGCACGCCTCTTGCAGCATACAATAGCAAAACACAGGTAGGACATCCTTTTTTGCTGCACTAAACTTACTGTAAATACCCACTGGACACCTTAAATGATTCTGAAGCAATCACCGATAAGTAAGGCAAGGCTCGGGGTGATCAGAGTTAAACTTAATTCCGAACAACACGCTACCTTTTGCCGGATTATGGTTTTGCATATAGGCATATCGGTGATAATTGCGTACCACTTGCAGTCCTGTCATGTAACCAGGACCCGCGCCTGCAAACACATCACTGATCCGGTGTTTATTTTCCGTAATGCGGCTAAGCCCAGGCGGTGTAGCCGCTGCGTATGATAAAATCGGTACCCAATGCAGGTTACGATATTCATATGCAAATACCGTTGCGACGGCAAAGGCAGCCGTGGTGTGGGCGGAAGGAAAGGACGTGCTGCCATCCGTGCGGGAAAAAGCCGGCCCGTGAAACGCAGGGCTGGGCTCAGCGGTGCCATCGGCTAAATCGGTAGGCTGTACCCGAAGCAAGACTGCTACTCAGATGAACAAAAGTCTCTTCATCTCTGTTGCTGTTTTGAAGTAATAAACAATCCGTGCACAATTTTCGATCTAACCACAAGTTAGCCATAAAAGAAAAGCAGCCTGCGCAGCGTATTGGATAGTTTCCATCACTGACCCTTCTTCGCGGATTCATTTTTGAAGACCATTATCATCACTTAAGACATGCAATACATGACGGTGGAACAAGATGTACATTAACATTTTCCAACCCCTCACCTTCAAAATTTCAACGGATTCAGGGGATATGTTTATAAAAATTTTTGACATGAAAACATCGTTGATTTTAGCGGTTATACTGACCAGTTGCACGATGGCCGCCCGTGCACAAACAGTAAAATCAAACGAGGTGCCGGCACCCGTTAAAGCAGCCTTTCAAAAAAGCTATGCAAATGCCACACAGGTGACCTGGGAAAAAGAAAAAGGAAACTACGAGGCCAACTGGGGCGGTAAATCAGGCGAAGACCACTCCGTGCAGTACAGACCTTCCGGGGAGTTAATTGAAGTTATTCAGGCGATCCCCATAAGCCAGTTGCCCAAAGGCGTCAGCAGGTATGTAAAGGCGCACTACAAAGGAGCCAGGATTACCGAAGCTGGTCGGGTAACCGATGCAAAAGGAAAAGTCTCGTTTGAAGCAGAGGTGAATAAAAAAGACATTCTGTTTGATGAAAAAGGAAATTTTTTGAAAGTAGAAGATTAACAACGAGCATCTGCATTGAACAAGAGCAGGGTTGAAAGGTGATTGCATCCTTTTTACCCTGCTTTTCTATTAGAGGCGCTTATCACTGGGAACTTAACTCCCGCATCATTGCCTCTACACAAGACCTAGAATGCCATTCACATCTCCCACTATTCTTTAAAAGAAAGATCAGAAAGCTTGTGCAGGGCGATGTTGGCCAAAGGAAATTTAATCAGGCAAGGTGGGCACGATGATAATCACGGGAGGAATATAGTCAATGCGCTCTTTCATATCAAATCCGTTTTTCTTAAGTACAAACGTTTGCAAACAGTACCCTGATAAGTTCATGACCATCACCCGGCAAATAATTCCCAGACAATTGTTGAGTGAAAAGACGTAAACGACATTTTTGTGATTCCCGGCCGCCAATGGTGCAAACGTCATGATCACCCGTAGAAAATTAGAAAGAAAAACAGTGTATTTACCGTGCATGTCATAAAAATCCCTGGCGCGACAAATATGCTTTTTTATGAAAAAGAAACTGTCGTTCTTTTGGAACAAATAGCTTGCTTTTAGGTAGTCGATAAAACAACCCAGGTAACTGCCGGCAGCGGTAGCCATCATTAACAAAACAACGCGAAAAAGTTGCTGGGTATCTAAAATTTCCGCTCACATTCCTCCTCCCCCTTGTATGCCCAATGGCAGAATCGAGCAGGAGCACCTACAATCAATCGTAGGCAGTAAAAATCTTTGATTGTTTATTTTTTTGGTTTTTGCAAAACAAAAAGTCCTTTTATCGTTGAATCAGTTCTCAAAACGACCAGAAACGACGCGAAACGCGGGTAGTTCACCCACACGTCACCTGTTCCTTTTTTAGAAAGTGTACTGATCTGATAAAGAATTGCTTACTCCAAAAGGTTCAAGGCCCTCAGGATCCACAGAGCAAGTTTTAAAATCAGTCAATCCCTTGCACGGCAGCTGACAGGACCACTATTGTACTGGTGAACGACACGTCAACTGTACCGCATGAAAACCTGTTTTTCCAAACCCTGAAAACCAACGTAACTTATGAAACTTCCAGCTACCTCTTTACATAGGATTCGATGTTAGCGGTTTGTTGTTTTTTCTTCGGTCGGTTCATAGTAAAATATCGTTACACCTGAAGGTAGAGTTTTAGTCTTAATGAGTTTGAAAATTATCCTTTCCTCTATTTCTTCAAACAAATGCAATCCCTTTCCTTCAATCATAGGATGAATACAAATTTGAAATTCGTCAATAAGATGGCTATTTAAGAGTTGAATAATCAAACTCCGACTACCAACTAAAATATCTTGTCTTGATTGTTTCTTTAGTTCCAAAAGTTTTTCTTCTAGAGGTCGTTTTACTATTTCTGCTGTGTCCCATCCAGTGTCCTTTAATGTGTTAGAAAAAACGACTTTTTTGATTTTATCTATTGAAACCGCAAAGTCATTCATTGATTTTTGTTCAGATGGATTTGTCAATAATGTTTGCCAAAATTTCATAAGTTCAAAAGTTGTCCGACCATACAAAATCACTCCTGCACTATTTATGAGGTCGGAATAATGCTGATGAAGTTTTTCATCTACGACCCCTACAGTATGGTCGCAAACTCCATCAAGAGTCATATTGATTGCTGCAATTACTTTTCTCATATTTATTAATAGTTGTCTGAAATTGGTTTCAGTTTGGGTTGTGTATTAGCAGCTCGTTTTTCAAACTGATATAGGTCTTATTTTACTCTTTCTATACCATTAATAATCCCAGCTTTTATCGTATTTCCGTATCCGTTTTCGGGTAAATGGTTAGTAAATGAAAGTGCTATTTGATAATTCTTTCTTGCATTTTCAAAGTCGCCCAGGTCTTCGTAGCCTTTAGCAATGTTTAAATATAACGAAGGCAATGCGCCCTTAACATTGTCGTCATTTGACTTTAATGCCAGATGCAGAGCCGTTTCGTCCCATTTCAACTTACCTTCTACACTTTTCTGATGTCGAGCTACATAATGAGCCGCAGTGAATTTTTCAAAGTCGTTTGTAGCTTCGTTCCAGGCTTGGAGAAAGAGTTTGCTTGCCTCTTCTGATTTGCCTTTTCCTTCCATATCCATGCCTGCCGCACAAAGTTTAATTACATTGTTATTTGGGTTGAACCTCATATCATTTAATTGAAATGTGGACAGCAACATTAATAAGCTCAAATTTCCTGAACATTGACATAGGTCAAAAAACTCATTTTGATTTAAGCCTGCTTAAGGTTTCTTGAGTTATATCGAGGTAGGATGCAAATATCTTATTGAAAGTCGTTGAATGTACCCTGGATTCTCCGTCATTAACAAGTCATAGCGCTGTTTTGCTGAAAGAGTTACCAGGTTCTCTATTTTCTTCTTTTGAAAGAGATAAGCCGTTTCTAAAAGTGTTCTATAAATTTTTTCCCATTTGGGGGCATCATTTACTAACTGATAAAAATCATTATGGCTTATTACTGATAATTCAGAATTTTCAAGGGTACCAACAAATTCAAATGATTTCTGTTGAGAGATAAAACTGGAAATGGAAGTTGCAACGCTGTTTTTAAAAGCAATATATCCAGTCTTTTCATGTCCTTGGCTGGTGATATAATATGTGCGAATACAACCACTGTTAATGAAATAAAACTCCTTGCATATTTCTCCTTCCGAAAGTAGGACTGTATTCTTTTTTACGGTTTGAAACTTGAAGCATGAAATTATCCTTTCCATTTGTCTGCTATCAATATCTGCGCTAGCCCGTAGATAATACTTCAATTGTTCCGTCATTGGTTTTTATGTTGCAGAACCGTCCTTACAATGAGCGCAAACGTTTATCGGCATTCTGCTGTGCTGGTATTCTGTGTTCGGTCAGTCGAAGTGCAAGCCGGTAGATAATTTATTGTTCAAGATAAAAGCTTTTACTGAACGATGTTCTGCCAGCCAAAACTGCTGCCAATAGCAGAAAAGGTGACGATATGCGTTGAATCAGCCAGCATAGCAGGAAACCGCTGTTAGCCTCTTGTCTTTTTATTGAAAGTATGAATACTTCTTCGAACCTTTTATCATCTTACCTTTTGGTAAGTCCAGTAATTCTGCTGGGTTAACCTCGTAATTTTAAGTTCATTAAACTAAAGTTATTTGTTATGCCAACGAGAAAAACATTTTTGAAAACGATAGGAATTATGAGCACCATGTTTACAGTACCTGAAGCGTTTGCAAATATGAAAAATGAGGATGCGCTGCTGATGCCGATGCTTTCAAACAGAAATAAGGAGAATTCCTATTGGTATATAGGCCATTTAATGTCATTACTCGTTACCTCTAAGGAAACGGGTGGTCAATACGCTTTGATTCGTGCAACTGAACGCAAGGGCCTAGAACCTCCGCCACACACCCATACAAAAGAAGACGAAGCTTTTTTGATACTAGAAGGCGAAGTAATTTATACGGTAGGCAATCGAAAATTTAATGCAAAACAAGGTGATGTCATGTTTCTGCCTAAAAATATCCAGCATTCCTTTAAAATACAATCTGAAAAATTGGAAACTTTGATTTTGCTTACACCGGGTGGCTTGGAGAATTACTTTGTTGAAATGAGCAAACCTGCTGAGGAATTAGCGCTTCCGCCAATGCCGCAAGGATCTCCCGATATTAAAAAGTTAATAGCGACTGCTTCAAAATACGGTGTTAAGTTTCCAAAGATGAAAGCATAAAAACCTTATTCTTTTTCTGCCATGCCATTTTCAATTTCTTCAATAGCAGGCATGGGCGTCATGCTCATTTCTTTACTCATTTGTTCGTCTTGCAAGTATAAATAACCCCATTCTACGATTGAATTGATGAGAGGAATTAAACTCTCACCGATAGAGGTTAAAGCATACTCAGCTTTCCCGGTTTGAAATTCAAAAGCGTTACGTAGGATTATTTTTTTCTGAATAAAAAAGTCCAGTTCCTGCATGAGTATTTTATCTGATAGCCCCGGCAGTTTACTTTTAATTTCACCAAAACCCAGAGATTGATTTTTTAAATTCCATAAGATACCCATTTGCCATTTACCGGCAATAAATTGCCTGGCATGCTGAACTGGGCAGCCAATATATAATCTATCTACAGTGCTCATAATTTTGACTATTCTGTTTTGTGGTTAAGAACTGTCTGTCTAAGTAGCGCCTAACGTCCAGAGGATAGGTGAAGTAGCGGAATTTGAAAAACTTCTGCTTCACTCCTTTGCTGTTGTTGATTATTGTTTTACAGTTGAAAGATAGAGTTTCAGCCGTTATTTTGCCAATCCTGTGTTAGGCGCATTTAGTTTTTCAGGCCAAAAAACTTTGCTGCATTATTATAAAATATATCCTCTTTGTCTTGCTTTGTAAGAAAGTTCAAGCTATTTAGAAACCGCACTGACTTTTCAATGGCATAAGGCCATATCATCTGATCTGAGCCAAACATGATTCTATTTAAGTATCCAGCCTCCTTGGCATTTCGGAGCAACTCTTTTACATAGCGTTGTGTATTGGGTTCCACCCAAAGCAATACGGCAAGGTCAGTGTAGAGTTGGGGATAATAAGCCATGAGGCGGATCGCATGCTCAGGCCAATCTTCTCCCCCGCCGTGCATCAGGTAAATTCTAAGATTTGGGTATTTTACCAAAACATCTTCGATTAAATAAGGATCTGCAAGCCGTAGCCTGGCTTTCGGCGACCAGGAATACGTTCCTCCAGGATCACCACCACCCGTATGGACAGCGACTGGGATATTGTACTTTTCGCAGATTCTTAAATAAGGCTGCCAGATAGAATCACTCAATGTGGTTCCTCCATAATACGGTGCAATTTCTCCAAATACCTCAAGTTTTTTGTCCTTGATCATTTGCTCGAGTTTGACGCTGTCCATTCCATAATCATTGGGAGTGTACATCAAGATGCCCCGGATAACAATATGATGACTGTCTTTTTCGAACCATTCATCTACACTTTGTGGATTACCGCTTACAACTGCTTTCACGATATTTAATTTCTTAAATGCAGCAAAAGTGGCTGCACGATGAACGTCCGCATTGACAGCACCCTTGACTCCGTAGTGATCGGTTGCCGGCTCACGATCTCCGAAATCGCTGTTCGTGTAGGAATGGATGTGCATATCGATAATTCTCGTTTGCGGTTGGGCAAGCAAAACGTGAGTAAGTAGTGACAGAAAAATTGTGATGCATTTATTCATAAGAGCTGTTGTATGAGTGCGCCTAACGTGAAAGCATTGATGTCAGGTGTGGCATCGGCAGCAATGCAGTTCAGTAAAGATAATCAGCTGCCGTGCTATTCGTCAAGCTTCATAGCAGCAATTCGGCCACGCATGCAGTAATGCACTTTTAGTTGCCGTTTGTACCTCAGAGTATTTTTGATATTGTGCTTCCTTTATTTTAAGCCGCTGCATTAGTCATTTAATGTTTGCGGCAATGACAATTGCAATAACGATGAAACTAAATATTCCGGCACCCAAATAAGTAAACCAAGGATGTCGGAAGTTGCCTTTTACTTCGATAAAATTGCTAATCAAAGATGGGGTAAAAGGTATTCCATAGCGTTTCAATCCACATTTCTTACAGATGATGTTCGCATTCTTTTCAAAAGGGAAAATTGGAATCCAGTAAATGTGGTAATAGTTGCTTAATACCATGACATCTGCCCAATTTTGGGCCTCACAGCACGGGCACCGTACAAAAAGCTCGTCGACAGCGATCGGTGTCTGCCTGTTTCCATAAATGATCAGTCCCATAATTAGTTAGTTTGTAATTGTTCTTTTGCTAAATGGCAACTAACGTTAAGCGCTTGCTGATGTACCGGCATTCTATGTTCCTTCAGCTTAAATTTATTCTATATAGATGATTATAATTCATTTGATCAGCCATTATTCTGTAGCCGGTATATTGGCCAGCGCATGTTATATGCATTACTTCTCCCAATCGTCAGTTTTAACGAAAACAGTCTGATGCATCATTCACTTACTTGCGCCAACCGAGTCCTGGAGCCACATGTTCCAGGATTGAAGACAGCACATGAATGTTATAGTCTACTCCTAATGTATTCGGTATAGTCAAGAGAAGTGTGTCGGCTTCCTGTATGGCTTCATCCTTTGCCAACTCGTTAATAAGTTGATCAGGTTCTGCGGCGTAACTTCTTCCGAAAATGGCGTTCCTTCCCGGCTCAATCATTCCGATTTGATCAACGCGATCGGCCTCCCGGCCAAAGAAAAGCCGGTCCTGGTCAGTGACCAATGCGAAAATTGAGCGGCTCACCGATACCCTCGGCGCCCGCCCATGCCCTGCTTTTTTCCAGGCTTCTTTATATAACCTTATTTGCTCGGCCTGTTGTATGTGAAATGGCTTACCGCTTTCATCAAACTTCAGCGTGGAACTTTGCAGATGCATTCCGTTTTCTGCAGCCCATACGGCAGTCGCATTGGAAGCAGCTCCCCACCAGATACGCTCCCGCAATCCTTCTGAATGTGGTTCCAGGCGAAGTAGTCCAGGCGGGTTGGGAAACATCGGGGCCGGATTCGGCTTTGCAAACCCAACTCCCTTTAACTTATCAAGGAACTCCAGGGCTTTGCGACGCCCCATATCTGCATCGGTTTCTCCTGCTTTGGGTTCATAGCCGAAATAGCGCCACCCCTCGATAACCTGTTCCGGCGACCCTCTGCTAATTCCCAATTCTAACCGTCCTTTTGAAATTAAATCAGCAGCACCGGCATCTTCCACCATATACAACGGGTTTTCATACCGCATATCAATCACACCCGTTCCAATTTCTATTTTACTTGTTTTTGCACCGATTGCTGAAAGCAAAGGAAATGGAGATGCCAGCTGGGCTGCAAAATGGTGCACTCGAAAATAAGCTCCGTCCAAACCAATTTGTTCGGCAGCAACAGCCAGGTCAATTGATTGAAGTAAGGTGTCACTTGCTGTACGGGTTTTATAGGCCGGGTGATTAGCCCAATGTCCAAACGATAGAAATCCTAGTTTCTTCATCCTTTTCGATTTGTATTTTCCCCACGACAATAATAATTATTACGTGTTATCAAAAGTAGAATCAAATTTCCATGTCAAAGCTTTCAGCTTTGTCAAGCAAGCCAATAACCTTTGTATGTCCAGTCTGTTTCATCATAAGGTTGCGTACAACCTAGAACGGATTTCTGATGCCAAGGTATACTGTGTTCCTTTTGCTTCACTTCTGTTCTGCTGTGCAATAAAGTTATATTGTTTAGTTATGCTTCGTCAGCATTAGTTTCAGAAATCCGATGTTAGCAGTCCTTACTTTTTGAAGAATGTTTTCTCTCCTGTTATTTGCATATGAGAGCTATTTCGAGTACCTGCACATTTTTCAAGGTTTCGCGTTCATAGAATATAAAATGTATCTGAAGCTTCTGGCTTTGGCACATCCTCCAATCCCAATAATTGCTTGACATTGATTTCGATGTTTCTGGCAATTGCTGTAACTGGAACATCACTTGGCCGGTTTCGGAATGGATCTTGCAAGTGAAAGGCTGTTTTTTTCAAGTAGCAGAAATACGGAAGAAATGAGCACTAATAAAGGGATTTCAAAAATTGGCTCTATGTTTCGCAGCGCAATAGACAGGGTAATCACAAACAAATAAATGGCAAAATGCAGGAACAAACGATAAGTAGCGGGAAATACAGTAGAGTTAATTCTTTCAGCTTTTCCCATCGAATCACATAGCCGTACACAGGTTTGGTCCAGTTGGGTCTGTTGTATGCTGTCAATTTGGTTGTTCGTTTTTAGGTTCCTGATTTCTGAAGCATTCAGTTGCAGCAAGGCTAAAGGCTTGTTGGCGTGTCGACGAATAACATCCATGTCGTGGCGGCTGAGGTACTGTTCAAGGTTATCGAGTGGATCCAAACCTCTTAAGGATTGACCAAGTGCATAACACCAGGCAATTTGTCTTAATGCTATCCTCTCGATTGTTACATTATGATTTGATCCGACAAAGTTTTGTAGCTGCAACACAAAGCTTCTGGAGTCATTTACAATAGCACCCCATACCTTTCTACCCTCCCACCATCTGTCATAGGACTGGCTCATCTTAAAGGATAATAAAATGGAAATGGCAGTACCTAAAAAGGTAGGGACATTCAACGGCATTTCGGGCAGATGAGCCGAAAACAGGTTGGTCAAGAAATTGAAAACAACCCCGACTGCAAGAATGAAAATGAGATCTCTTCTTATCTCTTTGAATATATACGCCAAGGGAACTTTGTTATCTAAAATCATCTTCCTTTCTCCTAAATTACCTGTGGTTTAAACAACTGCTAACGGCTGGGGTATTTCTGCAGTAGCGGAAGGCTGTGTTCGTCAGCTTAAATTTATTGATAAAGTTGAGTAAAATTACAATCGCTCAGCACCTATTCTTCAGCAGCTATTGCTGAAATACCATTTTTAGCGGCAGCCGACCCTTTAAGGTCTATACCATTCATCACTTATTGTTCTATTCTGAAAACCGGGTAAAGCTTTTTCCGTCGTATCGGCACAAACCCATGTTACCGGTACCGAACCAAATGTTTCCGGCTCTGTCGGCTACAATGCAAAAAACTGAATTATTCGTCAATCCATCCTTCGTATTGAAATTGGTAAATGTTTTCCCATTGAAACGCCAAACACCGCCGTCTTCCCTGGCACCCAGTGATGCAAACCAGATGTTGCCAGTTTTATCTTCTACAATAGAACCGGTACCCGTGGTGTCAAAGCCTTTCTTTTCGCCAACAACTGTAAAGGTTTTCCCGTCGAAACGGGACAAACCTTTGTGCCGGCAAGCCACCCACAATGTGCCGTTTTTATCCTCAAAAATAGAACGAACCCAATCATCGCCATTTGGTTTAAAACTGGTCAGGTATCGGCCATCAAAACGACACAGTCCTTCTTTCTCCCCTAACCCGGAACCGAACCAAACGTTGCCTGCTTTGTCTTCCAACATACACTGCACCATTTTAAGACGCAACCCACTGTCATTGACAATATTTTGATTCTCTAAAAAGCGGGTAAAGGACGTTCCATTGTAGCAATAAACCCCTTCACTTGTTCCAAACCAAATGGTTCCAACTTTGTCTTGCATAATACTCCAAACACTATTTTTCACAGCCGGGGATTGTTTTGCAGTCATTGCATTACCATAATTACCATGAGAAACAGTTACTGGAATACGGGAAATCGTTTTCCCATCGTAACGACAGATACCACTGTCCGTGCCAAACCAAATGTTACCGGCTTTATCCTCCCAAAGGGACCAAATAATATCACTGCTCAAACCATCTTTTGTAGTCAAATTGGTAAATGAGCTTCCGTTGTACCGATAGACACCTTCGCCTGTCGTGCCAAACCATAGGTTGCCTGCTTTGTCTTGCAAACCGCAATGAACATTCCCGGCAGTTCCCGCGCCTTGTCTCTTAACCAGTTTTGTTTGTATACTCAGTGAGGGTTTTAGTTCATCTGCATTTTCTTTCAGCAAGTTTGTCTTTGCTTGTCCGTTACAGGCAGAGAAAAACGTTACTGCAATCAGTAAGGAGATAATTTGATAATTAATCAATGTCGCTTTGTTTTATGCGTCTTTGTCTCTCATCCAGGTAGAGTCCAATGGTTGCCTCTAACGAACAGCGCTTTGTGAAGGTGGGGGAAATGGGAAAACGTCAGCTTCACTTATTTCCTACTGCCGAATAAAGTTAATTGGTTGAACCCTTATTCATCAGCCCTTGTTTTTTAAAGCTAATGTTGTGCGTCTGTCTGATGTGTTTACCATTAAGCCACCTCGTTAAAGTTTAAGAAACTATTCTTTCAAAAAGTTCAATGTTGCTTTGAAGTTGTCAAAAGCGTTAGTTTCCCATAGCGTTCTCCCATCAATAAATGTTTGAATGAATGACGGCCTTCCTCCTTTGGGCAAGTAATGGTGAAGTCAGCCTGCTTTTGAAACACCATGACAAAATCAGAACCACCAAAAAGAAACATACCCATCTCATCTCCTTTCTTTATCCTGCTCCCTTGTTTTATTGCTGTGCTAAATTGAATTGAGCTAACCGGCGACATGCCAATCGGCAGCAACGCTACCAAGCCATATTGATCGGTTTCTAAAATAACGCACCCCCTTGTTTCGATAGCCTGCCAGCCAATGCTTCCCGGGTTAAATACATATCTTTTTTCCCTTGCATCCCAGGTCACATAACCGCCTGCCGTGTTGGTAGCAGAAATCACCCGGGCTTCTTTTACAGTTCCACTCAACGGAAAGTGATAGCGGTGATAGTCTCCCACGTCAAGAAAGGTATGTGTGATGGTTCCGCCTTGAAATGCATCTTTATATTGACTGCTGTCCCCGATAAGCGATTTCACAGAATATACCGTTGCCGTTTTTATCGGCACACCTTCTTGCCCAACAATTCCGGAATTGCTGTCAATTTTCCAAACACCCTGTGGGGCAGCGTCTGCTGGCGATACAACAATGGACTCGTCTGAGGGAGAAGAAACGGGTCTTTTGTCGGGCGATTTCAAACGCCTGGTAAAAAACTGGTTAAAGGTTTCCCAGTGTGAAGGATCTTCGTACCAGTCATTTTGCAAACCGAATTTTTCTTCAGACAGGGCTAGCTTGTAATAAGCTGCATTCCATGACTGTTTCGTGTCGAGAAAACTTCCCCATCCTTTGTCAAAACTTGTGAGCCATGAACAAAAAGGCTCTTCATATTGAAGGGAATTGTTGAAATAACCCTTCCCTTCCAATTCAGGCAACGGAATGTCGGTGATAAAAAACAAATAGCCCAAACTCTGGTCGATCCGGTTGTAGAGTGTTGCATGTTCCGTATGTCGAATCAAGTCCCAGGGCATAGCGGTTTCAGCCCATGAGACAAACTGATAAAAGTCTTCCAGATTTTTTACGGGGTTGGTGGTTGTGTCCGGATTAATTTCCCTTCCCTTGTTGATAGCATGGGCCAGAAGGGATTTCATTTTTGGATATTTCGCTACTATGGCAATCAATTCTCTTGTTTTTGCCCCGTAACTATTTTTAGGCTGAGTATCTCCGTTGTTACAGGATAGAAACAATATTGCAGTAATTGCAATGCAGGCACAATAAACCGATTTCGAAAAATAGAACCGATTTGCTTTCTTGTCATTTTTCATTGCAGTTGTTTGTTTCTATTCTCTCACTTCTGTAAGTGCGTCTGCCAGTATGGCGCACAACGGTGACGGCTTTGCGACGGCGGCATGTTTGAAAGACGTCTGCCGAGAACTGCAGCCGATTGATGAGTTAAAGTACAAACTTTTTGAAAAGTCCATACTACTTCCGTCAGCCTAGAACTTAAGATGAACAATGCTCGGAAGCCGATTGACTTTCCGTCGCCCGCCGCTGGCGCAAAGCTAATGTTGTGCGTTCGTGCTTCTAAATTTCAGGTTATCCCAATTTATTTTCTTCTGACTCTTGTATATCTTATTTCTGTGTCCTTTATAATCTTGTTTTGCCTTTCCCGGTAGATCTCCACTCTGTAATGGTCGTTATCCAGCATTTTAAAATGCTCATAGGTTTTCATACTAACCCCTGGTATCAATGTTTCAACTCGTTGATAAATGATTGTTTTAGTAGTTGAATCATACGCCCCTTCTGAATAGGACAGATCGCTTCCAAGGTGATTACCAATTCTCGTTTTAACGAATTCCCGTTTAATATTGTCATATCCTTCAGTCTCAATTTCTTTCGAGTCAACTTCCATGGATTTACCATTTTGGATTGGCATTTGTATTTTTTCACCTTTAAACTCTGAAATAAAATAGCGCCCGCTTGCGAAAGACTTTCTTTCCATGGTTCCCCTAAACGTCACTTCAATTTTATTTGAATCAGGATTGGGATCGCCCGTGAAATGATTGCCAACGAATGACCAAGAGCCCACTAAATTGGATAACAGTTGGTGATATTTACCCGGTCTGGAGTAGTTTACCCATTGCGTAAAAAAGTTATTTTCTGTTGCTGATGAGTCTCCCTTGGTCTGCGCGAAAGCTGCGGATTGTACACTAAATATTACAAAGTTGAAAAGGATTGATTTAGAGAGTTTTGGTAAGCTCATGGTAACCAATTTTACAAATCGATTCGTTGAATGAGAAGGCCACAGCCTTGAATGTTCGCTTAGTATTCTGACTAACGTCTCACAACGGGCTGGTTTGCAGTCCCAGGTCGTCAGTTGTGAGATTAAACTTAGTGATTAGTTTTTTCATTTCCTGCACTTTGCGTTTTCGTTTTTGATCAAGGAACTCATAATTAGTTGGTGGTTGATATGAGATCCCTTTCACGACCATGTTCCAGATGATCACTGCCAACTTTCGTGCGGTAGCGGATACCGCAGCGGCCCTGCCCCGCCGGTATAATACCCTTCTGAAAAAATTGGAGAGATGCGTGTCTTTTAAATTGCCGATGCTATTGGCTGCGTTGCGAAGAGCAATCTTTAGCCGGTTGCTGCCTTTTGGAATGCGGTTGCTCAATACCTTGCCCCCAGAGATCTTGTTATTTGGAGCAAGCCTGAGCCAACACGCAAATTGTTTGGCACAGGAAAACTTTTTCAGTCCAGCATTCCCTACTTCACTCATTAGCATAATCACAGTACTATGACTAACGCCTTCAATGGCCATTAGATCCACACCATCGAAATATTGGTAAGCAAGCTGGTTCAAATCCATGTTCTTTGGGGCATTTTTGTTCACTCGCTTGTATGGTTTGGCTTCAGCATTCAACTCTCTTTTTGCACTGTCACATTCGATTTGTTCTTTGAGCAACAGTTCAATCGCTCTATCACACGCCGCAATTTTCCCACGCACCAATTTATAGAGCTCCAACTCCTGCTGCAAAGCAAATAGGTAATCCTGTCGCTCATTACTCTGAAGTGCCTTTGCAATTTCTTCTTTGGACTTGCGACAGTTGTAGTGCCGATGGGATGCCAATGCTGCTGCATCACTTTCACCCTTGCAAACCGCTTCAATAATGGAAAGGCCCGTTTCGCCTGTTACATCCTTTACCACTACATCGAGCCTTAAATTCAACAGCCGAAGATATTGCTGCATCTTACGAGTGGCATCCGCCGCCATATCAATGAGGTGACTTCTGTGCCTGCAATAGGTACGCAGTTGTTCTGTAGCTGCATCCGGAAGAAAGCTGCCGGTGAGTAGGCCGATGCTGTGGAGCTTCTGAATCCACTGGCAGTCTTTGACATCGGTTTTTTTGCCGTGGATGTTTTTAGTGAACTTGCCATTCACCAGGATAACTTGCAATCCCGCCTCCTGCAATGTGCTGTACAGGTTCTGCCAATAGGTGCCGGTGCTTTCCATGGCAGTTGTGGTAATGCCATTGTCCAGTAACCATTTTGCTAGTGCTTGCAAATCTTCTGCATAGACGCCAAACTGCCGCACGTCATCTTTTCCCTGCCCAATGGCGACATAATGAGAACGACTACCCACATCAATGCCGGCAGCATGGGGATTGATCATTTCCAAGGAGACCTTTTTCTTTCGTGCCATAAACAAAGCGTGTTTTGGTGAATAAAAAATGCTCTATAGGAAATGTATCTTTGAGTAGTAATTATTCTGAACGGGGTAAGTCAACGACTCCACCACTGAAATTATCACAGAAGCCTTTGGTTGGGAAAGAACCAGAGGCTTTTTACATTTCAACCAGAATGACGCAGGGGCTTGAGAGCACCTATCTTAAATCGGCCTTGCTATAGAGCACTACCAAGTTAAACGACCCACGTTAGCTGCAGAAATGATTTTCGTCCCGAAAAATGGGGAATGACGCACAACGAACAGCGCTTTGTAAAGGTGGGGAACTTGGAAAACTTCAGCTTCACTTTTGCACTGGTGTTGATTATTGTTTTGCTGTTGAAAAGCAGCACGCCTGCCCCACTTCTACAAAGCGACCTGCTGGCTGAAGTGCGGTCGTCAATAGCTCTGAATAAGAACGTCAGTTGGGATGCCCAGTGCCTGATGCAGCTGGCGGATCATCTCCAAAGTTAGCTTCCGCTTTTTGCTGAGGATTTCACTGGCCCTGCTTTTCAGGCCGACCACCTTGGCCAGGTCACTTTGGCTATAACCCAGTTGCTCCATGCGGAATTTGATGGCCTCAATTGGGTCAGGATAGCCAATGGGATAATGTTCCTGCTCGTACTTGTCGATCAGAATGCCCAACACTTCCAGTTCGTCTCCTTCCGGTGTGCCGGGCTTTGCATCAAAAATCACTTCCAGCCGGTTCATGGCGGCTTGGTAGTCTTTTTTTGTCTTTATGGGTTTAATGTCCATTGTGTTTAGATTTTTGTTGCGTCAACCTTGTTATACTCGGCATGGGTGCCCACAAAACGGATCCACACCATGCCGTAAGAATAATTGATTTTCACAATCAGTCGGTAATGGTTGCCTTTGATGTTGAACACGACCCGGTTGTCAGCCAAAAAAGAAGCAGTGGGATAATCCCCTTTAATGTCGTTGGGTCCTTTCCAGCCTGCATCTTCCGCTTCCTGGTACCAGGCTTTAAGCTGCTGTTCGCAGTCAGGATGTTTCTCCCAAAAGTCGCACAGTGTCATTTTGGCTATTACTCGCAAATCGTCTTTTCGCCAAAGATAAAAAAAAGTTCCCAAAATGGGAAATCCATTTAGAACGGAGTCTCTTTGAGCGTTTCAGCCAACGTCCAGGGCTTTCTTCTGTGCTGATATTCCGTGTTACTTCAGCCCGGTACTGTCGCTGATTAAAGATAGACGGCTGAGGAGATATTCCAAAGCTAAAACGAAGATCGTCAGTTGGGACTGAAGCCGATTGGCGATATGTCGATGAAGATATATTCTGAAGCCAGCATTGCAGAAAACCCCTTGTTGTAAGCAGCTCTTCTAAATTTCTGCATTCGACCTCTATTAATGTTTATCTATAAAGCCAAGCACTATTTTATTAAATTCAGCCGGATTTTCATATTCCAATCCATGCGAAGCGTTGGGAAGTGTTACACGTTCTTTATTACTTAAACAGCGATCCAGTTCATCTATAATTTTTCTGAAAAAGAGAGGTGATCTATCCCCTTGCAACAATAATACAGGTATTTTTATTTTCTTGAGATCATCACAGTTAATATCAGGGAAACCCATTTTGGGGTAAAGCATAGAGCCTTTCAGTTGCACCGTATTTGCCATGAAAATTTCTCTGATTCTCTGGGGATGCTTGGCTAAATATTGGCTGTCATCCATCACGGTATTGATAAATATTTCAGCCGCTTTTTCGTCTTCATTGTTTTTAAATTTTTCAATACCGGGAAAGACCATTTTCCCAAAATTCGCCTCCAATGTGTCACCACCAGGAATATTTTTCAGCAATGACATTACGGGTGGTTCCGCAAGTATAAGGCTTCTAACCAATTCCGGATGCTCTATTGTAGTTAGTAAGGTTGCAAAAGCTCCGGATGAATGTCCCACCAGGTGAACAGGCTCCAGTTTGAGTGCTTTAAGCAATTCAATAAGATCTTTGGTATTTTGACTAAGCGAATAATCGGCAGCACTATCCAATATTTGCTTATTTGGATACCCATAGCGGAGGCTGTAAGCAATCACCCGATTGTTTCTGGAAAAATCATTCATTTGTGCTTCCCAGGTACGGTAATCGCCCATTACGCCATGTACGAGAACAATCGGATCTCCATTACCTATATCTACGTAATGGATACTGTCGCCGTTAATAAAAACACTTTTCACTTCAGGAACCGCTTGGGTTTCATTGTGTGTAGTTGTGCCAGTATTATTGTTATTACAAGAGCTTAAATAAACCAGCAATAAGAAAAAGCTGAATGGAAAAAGTTTCTTTTTCATATTGCGCTGTTTAAGAATTAATTAATTAACAGCCTCTTGACCGGGTTCCTTACAACGTGGCGAGGCTTTAAGCAGTACGGGAATTTGTTGTACTTCAGCCTGACTTATCTGATGAAGCAAAATAGCAATTCTTCTGTAGAAAATATATTCGGCTGCCCGTATTGCTTGAAGCCTGTGTTATGCGCCTGCTCCATCGACTTGGTTGTTTACCGACCATCCTCCAAAAGGCTTCACCGTTGCAAAAACAGGTTTCCCATCGCTATTTCTGCCAGGGACTGTGCAGGACCAGAGAGAACCTCCTTCATCAGATCGTATGTTTTGGAAAGTCGCTTCCGGAAGGGGAACCTTCATGCGGCCACTCAAGGCGGCTCCCGGTTGACCGGCATAGCTGCCAATACCAATATAAACGAACCGGTTCCCTGCTGGGCCCTGAACAAAAGGACCAGTGATGGTGGGAAGCGACCCATCTGCATCTTTTAGGTGAACAGTAAACTCAAAGGTCAAATCCCGGCCATCTCCGAGTTGAGCCTGCACGGTCTCATAGTCAGGACCCTTACCTTTCTGCAGCCCATAGATGGTCCCCTCAACTGGGTTTTGTAGCACTATTTTCAGGCTAATTTCTTTCGACATAGTTGGAATGGTGGATTGAACCTTGGCGCATAACTCAGCAGCGCTTTGTGAAGGTGGGGTATTTGGAAATATATTGCCTCACTTCTGCACTGCTGTTGAATATTATTTTGTTATCAAAAACTAGCACATCTGCCCCGCTTTCAAAAAGCGTCCTGTTAGCGGCGCCTATTTTGTGTGTAAACCTGCTCCTTTTGTTATCCCTATTTCAATGCCAGTCTTGGCAAAAAAACTCTTTAGTAAGTCGTACTTCCCATCACAAAACTCTCCCGTGTTTACCTTCTTTGAACTAACCCGGTGACCACCGCATTCAAAACAAAGTTCCATGAAGGCGAACGCCTTGCCATGTTTGTTAACGAATAGAATGGCGTTTCTTGGATTGTAACAGCCTGCCCCAGTCATGGTGAATATGCCTCTTCCAAAGCCGGTGTTGTATAGGATGTCAGTCAGGGTATCTATTTGCCTTTCCTCCAGTTGCCTCATTTCATCAAGTGCAGCAAAATCGATAGTGTCGTTTTTCATCGGGAGCCTATTACCGCCAATTTCAATCATACCGTTAACATCTGGTTTGTTGTCAAAGGAGGCCACTATGACTTTAGCAGCACTGTTGAAAGGATAAAAAAGAAGCCTTTGTTTAGATGTGTACTTGTCTCTGTGGACACAGGTATGATTTTTCTCTTCTTGCTGCAGTTGTTTTTGCGTCGGAAATTTCGGAGAAGGTGGCAATCGATGCTTTTGCCCTTTGGCACAGTTCGCGAAAAATGCAACAAGCACAAAAAGAATAATCCTAGTCATTTGTCTTCATATTTAGGTGTACTTCTTTTCGCCGCTAACGGAAAGGGCTTTGCGTTCGTGTGGGCATTCCTTGAACATCTGCCTAAATTTATTACAAAAGTTCAATAAACTTGATTAGTTGAGTCTATGTATGTCGGCCCACATGACGCAAAACCGTTGTTGTGCGTTCGGCATATGTAAGGATACGGTCACGATAACAAAATGCAAATGCTTGTTTACTAGAAACCTTGTTCGATTGTATTTGGTTGCTGTAATTGCAGCTCCAATGCCTCGTGTGCGCTTCTTATGAATTTGCCCAATTTATCATCTTCCCAACTTTTCTCATTGTATGTATTTGCAAATTCAATCCTTATTTTATAAACACCATTGTTTTCAATTTTGTTAAGCTCTTCTTGGTTCAATGAATAAATAGACGAATAGTAGTCAATTTTTTTTGTAGAGATCACAGTAGAGGTAGTCGTCACAGGGTAGCGAGTAGGTGCTGTCACGGTAGATGAATACGCGGAGGACAAATCGACTTGGCCTGTATGTACATTATTGGCAATCAGTTTTAGTACCTCATTATTCCCGAGCTTAATTAAAACAACAGAATTGGTCTCTATCCGAGAGAATGAACTAATCAAAAGGCAATAGTCTTTTGAAACTGGTCCAGAAAATACCGTCAAACTAAAATTGTAAGTTGCATGGCCAATCTTCGTTTCCAATGATTTTGATCCAATATGACGCACATTCCCCTCTTCTCTCCTGTCCCAACTGATTTTTGTTAGTGGAGCAGCGCAAGATGAAAAAGCAAGTGATAATACTAGAAGGCACCTCATTTAAAATTGAAGATAATGCTTTCCGCAGGTTTCGTCAATGCTGACGCACAACGTCCATCGGCTTTCTGCTGTGCTGGTATTCCGTGTTCGGTCAGCCCGGAAGAGAAGCCGATTTGAAAACTAATGTACAAGTTTTATTCTGATGTTCAGTTGCGTTCCGTCTGACGAATATGTAGCTGATAAGCGATTTGTTGTTGATATTTATTCCGTCAGCCAGCATAGCAGAAAGCATTCATGTAAAAGAGTAGCTTACCTGAACTAAACCAAATGGAGGTAAGTTATGAAACAACTTTTTATTGGACTTGACGTTCACAAGAAGTCATGGGCGGTTACCATCCAGGAAGGACAACTGGTACTGAAGCGGTTCTCGATGGAAGCCGATGCCGGTCTGTTGATCGCCTATGTTTCCAAGCACTATCCCAAACATGAAGTGGAGTGCTGCTACGAGGCTTGCTGCCTGGGCTTTGGCATTTATCATGAACTCACCAAAGTCGGCTGGCAGGTGGTGGTGGTGAACCCGGCTGACATTCCCCGGGGCAACAAGCAATCCACCACGAAAACCGATAAAGTAGACAGTGCCTATTTGGCTAAACAATTGGCTGCTGGACATCTCAAAGCCATCTATGTGCCCACGCACAAACAAGAGCAGTTCCGTAGTCTTTTCCGCCGGCGCAATGACCTGGTGAAAAACCTTCGCCGCATCAAGTGTCACATTAAATCGATGCTGCTCTATTTTGGCACTTCCATTCCGCTTCAGTATGATAATATCAATTGGAGCAAAGACTTTATCCAATGGCTTCATAAACAGCACTGGTCCTATACGCCGGCCACCGAGACGCTGAAAAGCAGGCTCTCGGAATACCAGTTTCTCAGAAAGGAATACCTGCACATCTGTAACGAACTCAGAGCCTATGCCCGCAAGCAGTACCGCAAAGAATACTACCTCTTGCGGAGCATTCCCGGTGTCGGTCCCTTTATTGCTATTGGGCTATTGGCAGAAGTGGGTGACATCCGGCGGTTCCGGGGCATTGATAAACTTTCCAGCTACATTGGACTGGTGCCTTCGGTACGCAGCAGTGGCGAGAAAAGTTATACCTGTGGCATCACGTACCGCAGCAAAGGACTACTCCGGAGTTACCTGATTGAAGCTGCCTGGATCGCGGCAAAGAAAGACCCGGTGCTCATGCAGTACTACCAGGAGCGAAAAGGCGCTGACCACAAAAAGCTAATCATCAAACTGGCCGCCAAGACCCTGAGCCGGATCTATCATGTGATCAAAACAGGTGAACCGTATCAGCTCACCCCGCAACCAGCAACGGTCTAGGTGCAGGCTGAAAACACTTCTTTACCTGAAAGTTCTCTTGAAATGCAAACGCAGAGATGAAAGAAACTAACAATAAAAGTGGCGACTGTAAAACATCGTGTGCAGCTACACCCGTAGACTGCTTCCAGAAAGCATACAGCGCCACTTCCTTTACTTTTACAAATGCTTGCAGCGGTTTTATACCGACTGCTGATAGGATGCTGAGACAAAGGTAAGAAGGATAGAAAAACGACCCTGAAAGGCAGCTGGCGTAGGTTTTCAGTAATCAAACGGGAAACGGATTAAGGGTTACGGCAGCTGGCAGGAAGACTATTGTACTGGTGAACGACACATCTCCTGCACCGCATGAAAACTTGTTTTTCCAAACCCTGAAAACCAATGTAACTTTATGAAACCCCCAGCTATCTCTTTACATAGGAACCGCTGTTGGCAGCCGTTCTACCAAACTATTTCATCTCTCTCAATGTCAAAAGAAGTTGCTTGATTTATTCCTGTCTCCTTGAAATTAGTTTGCAAATGATTTTTCTCAACTGTTATCTCATTTCTAATTACAGTCAAAAGTTTGAAGTTGAAATGATTTGCAACACCTGAATTAAATGCAAAGTTCATAGCCCGGTCTTGTTTTGCTATAACACTGGGGTAATATATGCCGTCAGCACTCTCTTTCGCAAGACACAGCGAGAGATTGCAATAAGCTGACGTAATTAAATATGTATGCAAATCACCTGCATCATTCCTAAACTTGCAAAACAAATACCTGTATATTCTCACAAATGCTTTCCTTTCTTCGTCTTGAGATTGAGAAATGAAATCGTCTAAATGACTTCCGTAATACTTGTCAAAAGCTGATGTTCGCAAATTAGCATCTGGCGAAGTAACTATTACTAAGTTGAAATCTCTCTGCGTTTCCCACTGACCAACAGTTACCAATAATTTCTCCTTATTATTGAAACTTTTTGTCCAACTTCTAACCAGTTCTATGTAAGACGTAGGTCTATTCTCTGAACCATAAAGCTTTGACTGAAATGGTTTGTTACAACGAGCATAGGATGAAACGACTTTAGGTGGTGGAATAAAAACATCGCTAACCTTGTTGAAAAATTGCTCATCATTATAGTGTGTTCTGCTTCTACATATTTTTGTACCCTTCTCAACCTTGTCTATGAAAACCGGAAAGCGACCTAAATATAGAAATGTCTTAACTGCTTCTTCATAAGCAAATTCGGCTTCAGGATTAATTTTTTCAAGTGCGTCTATCACTTCTTTAGCAATCGTCTCTGTCATTTTATCTCCATTTTCATTTAATCACATCACCATTTTCTAATACAACTGCCGTAGGCGTAAACCTTGTTTTTAGTGTATTGCCTTCTTGAATTAAACGCTTGATTTTTTCAAACAAGTAGCTGTTCAAATTGAGTTTGTAGGAATTATAATTCATTACTCGCCACTCCTGCTTAGCCGGACTTCTAAGCGGTGTTCTGAACTTGTAAATCAATTCCGTTTTTGTAAGTGTGTCATCATACGCATCCATTATCGAAAGTATTCCTTTACATTCGGTAATATCTTCATCAATTACATGCGTAGCATAAGTTTCACTGTTTGCATTGATAGTTATTACTGGTTCAGGGTTTGAACTGAAGCTGAAAAAGCTTGTATCAGCAGCCATAGAGTTTTCATCGTATCTTATCTTTGGTGGGTCAAAGTTTATCCAGACTACTTCTTCAGGCTTTAGTTCTTTTCTTCTTCGCTCTCTTTCTTTTGCGTAATCAGCTTCATATGATTTGCTTTTAATTTCTAAGTATGCCAGTGTGTAGAATGGAACTTTTACAGGAACGCCCCAAAATAAACCATCTTCCTTCTTTCCATGAGTAAGAAGTAAATCAGCTTCTTTTGTTTCGTACTTATAAATTGTGTCGTTGCCAAATGTTCCTTTATTGGTTGAAAAAACGCCACTGCCATATTTTTTGTCAAGATATGACTTCAATTTCTCGAAATCAGAAGCCTTGAAAATTTCCCAGTGAGTTACTTTGTAGCCATCTTTGCTAACGGTGTCATTGCCAGACTGTGCAAACGGCACGGTGGTTAAACTATAATCATAACTTCTAAGAGGTCCTGTTTTTAGAGCATCTGAATTAAAATAAACTTGAGCTTTGTAAATATTTCCATCTACGTCAATGTTATGATAATAGGTTGTGTCATCACCCTTTACTTCCAAAAAAACTTCTCCATCTTTTACTAATCTGTTTGTTTCGGCTTTCATCAATGTGTCAGACAAACCAAACTTGATGTTCATCAAAAAGTCTTTCCTTTTGCATGATGCTGCTCCAAGTATTAAGAGACTAATAAGGATGATTGATACTAAGTTAACTCTCATGTCAGTCAGTTTAGCAGTGTTAGTGTTTGTTGTCTTTACAATTTACATCGGATGAATGGCTGTATCAAGAATGGCTGCCAACGTTAATCGGCTTTCTGCTGTGCTGGTGTCCAGCGTTTGGTCAGCCGAAGCGTAAGCCGGTTAACGGTTTAGAGTACAATATAAATTCTTTTGATGATTGATGTTTCGTCTGTCCAAACTGTCGTTGGTAGCAATTTGTTGCGGATGTTTCATCCGTCAGCCAGCATAGTAGAAAGCCGCTGTTGGCGGCTGTTGTTGCAGTTAAGGATACCACCGATAGTTTTCCTTGGTCGTGTCAATGGGTTCTTCGTGTCGGTCAATCGGAATGCTAAGTCGCCACTTCGCTAGTTCTTCAGCTTTCGGCTTGATTTTCTGTCTCAGTGCTGCATAGGCAGGGCAAGGATGGTCCCACACCTCTTCGATAAGGACATTGATGATTGATTCTTTGTCAGACAAAGACGTATACTTTGGCAGGTATGTAAGAATCGTGTCCAGTAGGCCTGCGCTTTTTTCGTTTTGCTGTGCCACCAAGGCCTGAATAAAATCTTCTGGGGCCGCTCTATCCGAGGGAAACCCGGAAAAACCGCCCGGCCTTTTACCCGAAAACTTATAAAATTGCCGGTGATGGTAAGTCTGTAGAACGTCAAAATAGGCCGTATCAGGATATTCTTTCAGTAAGCGAAAAGACGTCCTGCTCAACTTCCAGATATTCGCCATCAATCTTTGCTTGATGATGTCGATATCCGCCTGTCGTTTAAACTTGGAAAGTCCGTAGAGAGCGTACTCAAGGTCGCCAAAAGGCACTTCGTCGCCACCATAAGGATCTACACGCCGCTGACGTGTTGCCATGTCCTTAATGAAGGGGTAGTATTTTTGTTGTGGCTCCAAGTCCTCCAAAATGATATACGCAGACCGCAAAAAGTTGTGTTTGGTGAGGACTTGGTCAACTGTCTTGGCCTTTGCTTCCTTTGTTTTCCAGGCTGCTTCCTGCAAAATGTCGTCTGAAACCTTTCTATCCCAGATGCCAAATTCTCCTGCGTCCGTGAAAACAAGGGCTGTGTCGTCAAGATGCGCCATTAGTATATCAAAATGATTGAAGGACTTCCGCTGCAGCATTTCCCGGAAAGCTGTGGCCCGAAGAATTGGATGCTCAGACATGCCAAGACGTTCAAGTTCCGCATCAGTTGCCATGTGTCGTAAGGCGCTGTCGCTGTGCATCACAATCCCCTTGTCAACTATTTTTACCAAATAAGGCTGAAGTTTTTTTCCGAAGTCTTTGATGGCATAGGGATATTTACTGCTGTTATTGCAGGAATAAAAGATGAACATCAACAGAAGAGTGGTAAGTTGTTTTGGTTGTAACATAAGCTTAAAGTCTCACATTAATTGGCGAACTGACAATAGCCGCCAACGTTGGGGCGGCTTTATGCTGTGCCAACACGAACTATAAATTATTAACCTGCCTTACAGGCATAGCATAAAACCGCTTGTTAGGCGCATTATTCAAAAGATGATAGACATACAAAAAGCCTCATATCAAGAACTATTAGCCGAATGGGAATTGTGCGATAGCCTGTGGAGCAAATATTCATGTGATTGTTTTGGGTTCTACATTTCAGCACTTGGGCGAAGGATAGTAGAATTGGGCGGGTGGCCTGCTCGGTGATTGCGCCTAACAGTAGTGTTAACGAATAATCCGAAACTAAACAATTTTCCTAAGCTGTTCAGTTTCATCACTTGCCCCTTTCGTTTTATTTTTTCTGCCGTTTCGTTTATCCAACTTACCCCTCCCAGCTTTTGCCGGCATACAGCGCGTCCAAAGGGTTGACGATGGTGATGAGCTCTTCTTTCTTCACATGCAAATACCGCTCGGTGGTTTTGATGCTAAAGTGTCCCAGCAGGTCCTTGATGTAGCGGATGTCAATGCCTTTTTCCAGCAGGTGTGTGGCAAAGCTGTGCCGGAGTACATGAAAGCTCACCCGCTTTTGAATGCCTGCCTTTTGCCTTGCCTGATGAAAGATCAGTTGAGCACTGCGTGCGGAGTAAGGATCTCCTGGTCGGTCTCCTTCAAACAAATAGAGCTGGGGCCGGGGCTTTGCTTTTTTCAGATAGGCCCTCAGCACGTCCAGGAGCAATACGCTAAGGCCTACATAGCGGTCCTTTTTGCCCTTTGCCTGTTCGATTCGGATCTGCATGCGGCCGCTGTCCACATCGGCAATCTTTAGATTCACTACTTCTGAGACCCGCAGGCCAGCACTGTAGGCGGTAAACAGTAGCGCCTTATGCTTGATGTTGTAAATAGCGGAGAACATCCGTTCCAGTTCCCGCTCACTGAGCACTTTAGGCAGTAGGTGTGGTTTCTTCGGACGCGGAATCTCCCAAAAGAACTTTTCGCGACGCAGCACCTGTTCAAAGTAAAACTTCAGGGCATTGAGCCTGCTGTGGGCTGAGGCCTCGCTGATGCCCTCCTTTTCCATGGCATAGACCATGTAGCGGCGAAGATCATCCGGCGTTAGTTCATTGGCTGGTTTTGATTTCAGCAGTTGCAGCAGTTGCAAAAACTCACTTCGGTAGGTTCGAATGGTGCTAGGACTATAGGCCCGCAGTTTCAGCTCCTGAACAAAGTGGTTAAGTGCTGCTAGATTTTCTTCACTGAGGTGCCAGGCGGGTGTATGAGCCGGCAGGGTACGGGAGAAACAGGACTTCTCTTTGCCTTTCTGTTTTCTAGCGGTATCCTTCGACGCTACAAGGCTTTCCTGGACGACATTTTTTCTTGCGAGATACTGCGCCAGTGCATGGTAGTCGATTTCGGCTAGCGGACGCAGGGCAGTCACAACGGCATCGTACGAAGCTTTGCCCCAAGGCATGTACCACACGCGGTGGGTCCCACTCCACTTGACACCGGCAAGCTTTCGGATAGCGTCGTTGAGCTCTCCGATTTTGGGTGCCTCAATGGCAATGGTTTCTTTGCCGCGGTGGTAAAGTGGGTGAAGGGAAACGGTAGCCATATGCTGACGGTTTGGTCTGTCGCGGCGTTGTCTCTGGGTACCACTTGCAAAATAAACCTTCTTCTGTCCTGCTCTGCTTATGTGCCGTTGATTGCCCCTGACAGCCAAAGGCATCAGTCACAAACCTGTGTTTTACACGGATGAAAACCGCGCTTTGGGCAAAGCGCTGCTCTTCCTCACTCACAGGCAAGGAAACGCAGCAAGCGGCTGGTGCACCATGCAGTACAGGCAAGAACAAATCTATTTCGCCAAGCCTCATCAGAAAATACCCTTTTTGGGGGATAAAAGGAACCCACTGCCGTGTTTCGCACAGCATTTCCGCAAGTTCCGGTCGATGGAAACGCGTTTGGGATCGTCAAGGTCATTATCGGTTTTTGAAAAGACAGGCGAAACGGAGCAACAAAATGTCACCGGTTTTTCGGTTGCGACCTACAGAACCGCCCTGTTTTCCTGCATTAACGCGCTGAGCAGGCTAAGCTGCAAAAGGTCTTTCCATGCTGCTTTTTCAGGACTGTGTATTGGGTTGGCAGCAAGGTCATTTTCCTGGTTAACATGTCCTTACTTGTGGCAATGATGAAAAACGCCTGTTCTTCCCGGTTAACACCGAAAAACGCACCACAACACCCGGAAAAATGCGGCCAGTGCAGGTTTTAGGGTTTTTGGTCAGCTGTCAGTTGCCGGTTTACACGCAAAAACACCAAATCCGTTTTGCGTAAACAGGTGAACCCACCTGTCTTTACCGGTAACCGCCTGTTCTTAGAGGTTTACACGCGTTTGCTTTTGTGCAAAACCGCTTTTCCTTTGCTCCTTCTTCCTTCAATTAAATACAATTGAACGACCGGGTAATGCCAATTGATTTGGCACTCTTTGTCCAGCACATTTTGCTTCAGGCTTTGTTTGCGTTGTACCCGCAGACAGCAAAAAAGCCTTCGTTATCCTGAGGCTTTGACGTTGCACACAGCGGATGTGCCAAACGCTCGATTGACTGAGGTGGACTGGCTTAGTGCTTTTCTTCTTTCGCCTGTTGCTTTATATGAACGAACACAAGAAGAGTGATGGTCACTGTCACGCCCAGGCTCACCCACAGCAGGGTGTTGGCCCGTTGCAGGCGTTGGAGTTCGCCGGTCCTGCCAGCGATAAAGTCCAGAAACGGTGTGTTGTCAACGGGTGTATACATGATCAATGATTTGAAAGGTGTCGTCATCCAGCTGGTGGACCTGGTGATGCAGAAAGGAAAAGAACGGACGGCCGGCGGAAAGCCCCGTTTCCACCGCCCGGTACAGGGCAATGCCGTATTGGTTCAGGTCGTCCACCCGCACCCGCTCTCCTTTGGCTTTTTTTAAAATGGCCAGGGCGCGGGAGGTTTGCTTTTGATAGGCCACCAGTTGGAGATATGGCTGGTCAGCCTCGCTTCGCTGCGCATTGTGATAATCATCGCGGCAGCTGCGCACCCTGCCATCCACAAGCACCGTTCTGGGGCAAAACTCGGTGGCCCCGTGCGCCTGATCCGCGATCGGCGTACCGCAGTGGCGACATTTCCGCCCAGCAGTGTAGGTTTTTAGATCTTCATGCATATAATAGTTTTAAAATTTAGATACTAACATCCCATCACACCAGTTTAAAAGTTCGCCTCGCAGTACATTTTTGCAGATTATAACTTGATCCTTATTTGGTTCTTTTTGGCAGGAATAGCATTTTTTTCAATCGCAGCCAGTACGTCAGAGAGCTTGTAATAAATTTTTCCCATCAGGCGTGAATGTTTAATTAAACCCTCCTGTCTCCAGGTTGCCGTCGTACGCTTTGATACGTTGAGCATTGAACGCAGTTCGACATCATCCAAAATGGTCTCTTCTGCAGGACGCCTCGTTTGCTGAATCTCCAAAATCAATTCCTGGAAGAACTCAACGAGTTCAGGATAGCGCTTTTGTAGAATTTCATAACTCTGTGCCATTGGTTGCGGTTTGTATTCGCAATCATACCAATGCTTTAGGTGATGAGCAATTTCTTACATGCAATGCGTAAATGACTTCACGCAATGATTTCCTCCGACACCCGCACCCAAACTCCATTTTACGTTCAAACACCATTGTGCAAAGATTTTAACTGAACAAAGCTTTTATCCGGCTCATATCCGCTTTAATCTTGGTCGCAATGATTTTTGCATAGTGCTGCGTCTGGGTTAGAGAGGCATGCCCCAGCATGCGGCTGACCGTTTCAATGGGTATACCGTTCGACAAGGTAACTGTGGTGGCAAATGTGTGCCGGGCGAGGTGCATATGCAGCGGTTTTGCGATCCCTGCTTTTTCACCGATAAGCTTCAGGCGTTGATTCATCTTCTGATTCGAAGAGACCCGCCACCGAAAATCCCTGAAATCACCTGTTATGCTGTACTTCTGCAAAATAGTGATGGCTACCGGAAGTAAGGGAATGATACTTTCCTGCCCTGTTTTCTGGCGACATTTTCGAATATGATAATTCTCATCATCATCCCTGATAATATGCAACCGTGATAACTGCTTGATATCGCAATAGGCAAGTCCGGTATAACAGGCAAACAAAAAGATATTGCGGATTCGGTCCAGTTCTGGCGTTAGTGCCACGGCTTTTAAAAATGAAATTTCCTCGTTTGTCAAAAAATCTTTTGGTACAGGCTTCTTCCGAAACTTCACTTGGCGAAACGGATCCGATTTAACGGTCCCACCCCGAATGGCCGGCATTAAAACGGTTTTAAAAAAGGTGAGGTATTTTACCGCCACATTGTGCGAGATCTTTTTTGTTCCTTTCAGGTATTGAAAGTAACGTTCCAGGAAGAGGCCGTCAATGCGGGCGAGGGGATAGTTTTTGATCTTGTATTCAGTAAACAGAAATTGCTGCACATGGGTGGCGCTCCGCCGGTACTTGTCATAGGTGGCCGGTGTGATATCTACCCCCCTTCGTTTGCGAAGGTTCTCCTTTTCCTGTTCCAGATAGTCCATCAACAGCTCGGGCTTTTCGTCCTCTCCTTTTATTTTACTCACCAGTTCATCGATGGTAAACGCAAAACCGGAATACTTCAGCTGGTTGAAGGCCTCGTGTGCACTGCGTTGGATCGCATCCAAATTGTCATTGAAAACATTGGTTTGTTTGTTCAGCCGGTGAAGTCTGCCGGCTTTGGGATTCCATTGGTCCTTGTGACAATAAAGTCCGGTAAAAATATCCCTGCGTTCCCTGTTCCAGGTGACACGAAGCACCAGGGCACTATTGCCTTCTGCATTGGTGCGGGTTGTACGACAGAGAAACGAAAAACGAACGGTTAATAACTCCAGCATATCATCAAGTTTTAATGACGGTGTAAAACTCTTTTGCTGGGTGTACTTTTAGACGTGCAATAAGAAGCAAAGCGCGGCAAGTTGAAGACCGGGGGGTTCGGGAACCACTTTTCTGGTCTCTGAAAGTACACCAAAAAAGTGGTGTACTTTGCAGGAATTTGCAGTTATCTGCATTTTTCATCAACTAAAAAAGCATGGAATTCAGCGAATTGCAGGCTTTTGCAAATAAAAGTGCGGAGACTGAGGGATTTACCCCTACTCCATAATCAGTTTCCTATCAATAATATAGAGAAACTTAGCTTTTTGAGTCCCGATTGAGTCCCTTTTCCAGGTTACTGTAAATCGTGCTATAAAGGTAAGAAAACAACGCCGCTTTACTGGTAAAAGTGAACTTACTGTTTGTAATAGAATTGAAAAAAAGTGAGCAGAGGCAATGCTTTCCTTCAGTATGGCTTAACAACTAACTAAACGACAACTCTGACAGATCGAAACTCGCAAAGCTCTTTTGCGTTTACTGTAAACTCTCACCCATATCAGAAGGCTGGGCCTTAAGTTCCTCCAGGCCCACTCAAATTATTTCACTTTCCGATAAAACTTTGCAATGGTATTGTCTTGTAACTGCCGGTATTTATGACAGACGTGTGTAGTACGCCTGGTTAATGCATCACTTCCATTTGCTCCCCGACCCACTCCCTCATTTTTCGGTCTCGGAACTGGAACCACCTTTCCCGGTAAACGCCAGCGCCATCAATCTGCGCCTTGAAGTGAGCAAAAGGTTTTTTTTGATCAATCGCTCTTAAAAGCCTGTCCTTTAATGGCAGATCGTTAAGGGTGGAAATAAAATCTTCCATCACCCGAAAGGATTCATGTGGCTCCATACCCTCAATTTCAAGGTATTTCTCCCTCTCCTTTCTGATAGCCTGGATTTCCTTTTTCCACATGGAGGGTTCAAAGCTTGCGCACCTGTCTTCGTTTGGATAAGTGATCAATTTATGGGTCTCGCGGTGAAGAAAAACCCGGAAGCCGCACTCCAACCAGTCGGCAATTTCCTGAACCGTCTCTTGTGGAACCTGGGTCATGAGAATGCAGGTTTTACTTTTGAATAAGGGCTGCCGCCGTCGGAAGGGGCGGCACCGGCAGCTCCATTGCCCTATAAAATTATACTTTTTACCGCTTGTTCGCCAGCTGAATGGTGGACCATTCAGCCAGCTTTCCAGTAAGCAGCTGTCATGGCAGCCGCTCAGAGGATCTCGGTGGTAATGGCTTTATTGGCCCTTGCTTCCCGATAATCACCTTCCAGGCTTCTTTTGATTCCTGGGCCCAACAAGACGTCGTACGGCTGAAGAAAGCCGTCGTAAATGATCTTGTTTGCGTATGGAACAAGCGTGGTCCTGCACAAAGCCGGAAAGGTGCTGAAAAAGACCGGGAATGGGTCTGACAAGGCTTTCACCGCGTAAACGGAGCTACTATTTGTATCCATAAAGACCGCATGCTTGCTCAAGCACCTCAGGATGACGAAATCGCCTTGGATGCTCCTGCGGAAGTTATTGAGAATCTGCAGGTCTGCTTCTGTGAGCCTTTCCTGGTTTTCCCTGATGTAAGTGTCCAACAGCTCTCCCATGTTTCGATAAAATGCTTCCCGACAGCGAAACTTTCGGTCAGAATGGTAGTCGAGAAAAGCCGTAAAACTTGCCTTCGCAGGAATAATGTGTTCCCTGAGTCCTACAAAGTACAACAGTCCGAGGTGTGTACTTATGTACTGGTGGTATTCGGCTGTGTCGAGCGTCACTGCAATATTTTTTGTCTGCCTAATACGCCAAAGTCCTTCCTCAACTGCGGTACTGGCAGCTCAAGCGTTAAATTAAGACATTGTGTTTACAGATTGTTCGTCAGCCTCAACTCAATTCGTCTCGCCGCTATTTTGGCAAGTCTTAGTTGGCAGCGGACAGTAAGGTCGCCGTCAAATGATATACTCTCAACCGACCGTAGCCGGACCGTGTTTTAAACTTCCTATTCTGAAATATTACTGATTATGGATAATAAGCTCTCCGCGGTCATTTACAATTTTCTTCAAGACCGTTTTCAACTGGGTGAACTCATTTTTCGACGGTTTGATCTCTATGTCGTATATATGATTGTCCCGATACAATAAAAATCTCTCCGGATGTAGCTCGATTCTAAAATTTTGCAATTCTCCCGATCCCGTTTCGTCACTTGTTTCAAAATAATAATAATCCTTTTCAAATTCATCTTCTGGATAGCTTCTCTGAAGCATAATATACTTGCCAATTGACCCTGCACCTTCACTTGGCGTCATTTTTCGGAGAACCGCGGAATCCTCCTCATTATACTCGTCTCGATTTTCAGAAAATGAAATATTACATCCGAATTCGTCATCATTAATTGATATATCCAGACAGAGAAATTTCATATTTGCGGATAAGCGTTTTTACTGGTTTGATGCTAACGTTTTAAAGCTTTAGGCAGTAGTGGCATTCATTTATATTCAGCCTCACTATTGCACAAAAGCTGAAAAAAGATATTTGGTTCAGCCCATGCGGGCAAGCCACTATTGCCAAAAGCTGCTGTTGTGTGTAGTTCTATTTATTCCAGACTGCTTTTGGTTTAAAAGAAATTGGAAGCGGGAAAGCATAAATTTTTATTGTCGTACGTGAAGTGTCGTTGGGATTACCTAACAGGTGTGAACCCATATACTGAAAGTTCACTAAAATATCACTACCTGGCTTTAATCCCTTCATAAATTGGAAAATTGAATCCCAGCGACTTGGCATATCCCTTTTGAAATTCAAAGTATACTGAAATGCAATATCATTATTACTATGAAGTTCAGTCGTAACAGCTAAGCCATTTATTATTACAGTGTCTACATGCACTTCAACACTGTCAACGATATCTTCTGATAGATAATCAAAGAATTTTTCATTGTATTTATTGATTATACTGTCTTTCGATATACCTACACCAATATTATATTCTGTCCGAAAGCTATCAACGAGTGCTTGGATTCGGCTTTGTGAATGTGATAAGTAGTTAACTGACTTTGTTGGTGAACCCGTTTTAGAATCATTATTGCACCCGAATAAAACAAACATAGCAAAAATGAGAATTATTTTCATTGAGTCTCGATTAAAGCTTCAGTCGTTGGAGTTTGAAGAATTACACACAACGGACCGCAGCTTTTGACAGGAGCGGTCCTTGGTGATTCATTGCTGCACGAATGTAGTGCAGCCCAATAGCATTTCCAATGCCCAGCCCTGGTACTGCTGCCGCTCCTGTCAAAAGCTGGTGTTGGCCGATGCCCTCGCCTCTTGCACTGTCGGAACCTTCATA
This sequence comes from Flavisolibacter nicotianae, assembly GCF_003628535.1. Lineage (GTDB taxonomy): Bacteria > Bacteroidota > Bacteroidia > Chitinophagales > Chitinophagaceae > Flavisolibacter > Flavisolibacter nicotianae. The sequence goes on along the minus strand of NZ_RBCI01000012.1, from coordinate 230 downwards.
TCTACCTGGCTGTAGGAACTGCTCTTGCTGTAAGTCGTCCAATAAGGGAAAGCAGGATAAAGCAAGAAAACGTGCATTGGCTTGACTGTACCCATAGGGTTTTGGCCAACGTCGAACTGCTTTCCGCAGCAGCGATATTGGCAGTTCTGTCTTAGAATAAAGTTATAAAGTAAACTAATTGTTCTTCAATTTCATAGTAGCATTTCAGCCGCTGTTGTGGAAAGCAACTG
>NZ_RBCI01000011.1 GCF_003628535.1 Flavisolibacter nicotianae | reverse complement strand
AAACGAATTGGGCTCCCCCATTACCGTCGTGCCCACAATCTCCCCGTTCTCCACCCTGTATCTCGCCCTCCCATTCAACTGCTTCCAACCACTGAGGTCTTTACCATTGAACAATGGCTTCCAGGTTTGAGCAGACAAAAAGTAAACTGTCGTAAGGGCGAATGCAAGCAAAAAAACTCTCTTCATATCGCGGATAAGGTTAGGAAGTCAAGGTAAGGCTTTTTGCAATAGCAGCTTGATTAACCGTCTTTTTCACTGTTCTTTTCTATTGAACCAACAGAAGCAATGGTAACCATTGCTACCTCTTTGCAATTACACAGTGCGAACAGCATTTCTCCGGGAAAAAATTCGTCCGGCTTCTACCGTCCTTGTCGTGTGGCTGACTTGTTTTCTTATAGGGTAAAAAGCCTGGCATGGTCAGTCTTCCCCGCTTTGCCGGTAGCCCAATGACAATTGGTTTCAATTCGCCGCAACGGGAACCACTTCATAAACAGGACTGAACAAATACTGCCGCTTCGTTGCCACTTCTACACATCGGAAGCGCTTGCGCACCCGTTCGCCTTTTTGAAATACACGGCCGTCATGTGTTTGAAAAAGGGTGCCAGAGGGCACGTCTTCTACAAACAGGGCCCCGGCATTTTTGCTGTCGTAGGTTTTCAGCACACGCAGCAGCGCTTCGTCTGCACAACTGGATGCAGCCGGGTTGTGAAGAGTTTGAAGGAGAACCGTTTTAATGTCGTGCGGGAACACATTATGCTCGATGAACTGTGCCAGCAACTGGCCAAAAACGGCTTTCCATTCGCGGCCATGCGCAGCAACTTTATTGCCCCATTTTTCAAAGGTGAGGAGGTGCGCCAGTTCGTGCAGCAGTGTCACCAGAAACGCGTAGGGATTCAGGTTGCCGTTGACACTGATGCGGTGGGTTTCGGTGCCATGCCGGTGGCGGTAATCACCCAGGATGCTTTTTCGTTCCCGTGCAACCGTTAGGTGCACTTTGTAATAGTGCAGGTACTGCAACACCGGCTCATAGGTGTTGGGTGGCAGGTAATCCTGCAATGCCGATAACGGGGCTTGCTTTTTACTCATTGGGCTTCTTGCGCAGCAAACGCGTCAGAATGGAAACTTCTAAAAACGTGTACACGAGGTACAGTCCCATGCAGGCGAAAAACGCCGGTTTGTTCATGGCCTTTTTGTAAATGGCAATGTAGATGAACGCTGCAATGAGGCAGATAAACAGCTTGAACATGATGCTGCCATACACCGAACGCACAAAGGCGTGCGGATTCTTGTTTTGCAAACCCTTCTCCGCGATCAGGAACGAGAGAAAGGTGATTGCAAACAAAAAGAGATTGCCGTAAATCAACAGGTCCTGGCTTACATTCCAGTTCATCCAGGAAGTCCGCAGCGAAATGGCCAGCGCATTTACAATAACAAAAAGCAACACCACCGGTACAAACTCCCGGAATCGGTTTCGTAAAATCATTTTTTCTTCGACGTTTCTTTGATTAGTTTATAAATCGTCATGCTGACCACCACCAGCGGCAGCAGCCACACGAGCAGTGGAAACGGCACGTGCAGCCATTGATCCAGTTTCAGGCCAATGAATACGGCAATACCGATCGACACCAGGATTTGGGCGCCCAGTCCTGCATAGCGCATCAGGTCATTGGAGGCATTAGTTTGCTTTGGCATGAATGGTCTCTCCTTCTTTCATCAACACCACGTTGCCCACCGGTCCCATTTGGCTCTGGCCATTGAAAACAGCACCGGCTTCGATCTGCAGGCTGGCGGCAGAAATATTGCCATGTACGTTACCGCTGGCACGCAACTGCACCACTTCTTTTGCTGTTACGTTTCCAACCAGACGGCCGGACAGGTCGGCGTGAACACCGTCAATATTTCCTTCCACAAAGCCTGATGGACCGATAACAACTTTGGCGCTGCAACTAACATTTCCGTGGATAGCACCATCGATGCGCAGGTCGCTCTCGCACCGCAGGTCGCCTTTTACAACTGTTCCGGCACTGATCAGCGTGGCGCTGGTGATTGCATTTTTTTCGCTTGGGTTGGTTTTTTCTTTGTTGAACATAGGATCTATTTTGATTAATCGTTGACTTCTTCTTTCGGTACCTGGATTTTGGTCGTATCCAGTTTCATCTCCGTATCGCCGCTGAACACTTTTTTCAGCGAATTGATGTACTGAGTCTGGTACGACAACTGCTTGTCCAGCGAATCGGTCACGTACTTCAGTTGGCGATACTCCCGGTTCACTTTGGCACTTCCGTAGCCCGGAATATAATACTTGACCGGCGTAAAAACAATCAGCGCGACCGTTAAGCCCACCAGCAGTACAAAAATGCTCGACAACATCACATACACACTCAGGCGGGAAAGTTTGAAAGTCACCACCTCTTCGTATGTATCGTCGTTCATCACCACCAGCCGGTAGCGGTTACGCAGTCGCTTCAGGGTGGTGCCCGCATCCAGTTTTGTCATACAAACGATTTAACCGGCTAAAGATAGAGAAAAACGACCCTCTCGCCGACTCTGCGGCGGGAGAGGTCGGACGAGCACTTATCTTTGCGCCATGCTTATGGGTTGGGAGGCTATTGTCTTTTATATTTTCGTTGTTGTTACTTGCATACAGCTTTTTTATTATCTCTATTTTTTTCGCCGCGTAGCGTTTTACAAGCCGGAAGAACGGCAACAATCGCAGCAGCACCCGGTGTCGGTGATCATCTGTGCCCGGGATGAAGACGAGAACCTGGCCCGCTACCTGCCAGGAGTGCTGGTGCAGGAGTATCCCACCACTCACGAAGTGATCGTGGTAAACGACAACTCGGTGGATGAAAGCAAATACATCCTGGCCGACCTGCAAAAGGCCTTTAAAAAACTGCAGATCGTGGAGCTGACGCAGGAAGCCAAGCTGATCGCCGGTAAAAAATACCCGCTCTCGATTGGCATCAAGGAAGCCAGGCACGAGATCTTGGTACTGACCGATGCCGACTGCGTGCCGGCCAGCGAGCACTGGCTGTACAAAATGCAGGACGCTTTTGCCAACGGCGTGGAAGTAGCGCTGGGCTATGGCGCCTACCAAAAACGACCGGGCTTTCTGAACAAGGCCATCCGCTTTGAGACCTTTCACACGGCCCTGCAATATTTAAGTTATGCGCTGGCCGGCAAGCCCTACATGGGCGTGGGCCGCAACTTGGCCTACCGACGAAGCCTCTTTCTGCGCAACAAGGGCTTTTCGTCCATCAACCACATTCCCAGCGGCGACGACGACCTGTTCATCAACCAGGTGGCCAACAAGCACAACACCACCGTGGTGCTGGACAAGGAAGCGTTTACCATTTCGGCGCCCAAAACCACCTGGAAGGACTGGATGCGGCAAAAAGGCCGGCATTACTCCACCGGGAAATTTTACAAGAAATCGCACCAGACCTTGCTGGGGCTGTACACCTTTAGTTTTTTCCTTTTTTACCCGCTTTTTGTGGCATCGCTGCTTTTTTTCGACTGGCGCTATGCACTCATCCCGTTGGGTGTGCGTCTCCTCACGCAGGCCATCATCTGGCAAAAGGCCATGAAACGCCTGGGCGAAGAAGACCTGTTCCCGCTTTTCCTGTTCTGGGACCTCTGGCTGTTTTTTTATTACATCATCTTTGCCCGTTCGGTATACAGGAAGCCACGGAAGACGTGGAATTAAAAGCCTCCCCGCCCTCCGGAGGAGGAAGTGGCCCCGCTCAGACCCTGGCTTTTGCACGATACGTTTGAAAGAAGCCGTCCCTTCGGGGGACGGCTTCTCTTTTATGTCACCAGCGACAGATTATCATTGAGCATCTGTTGCGTCGCACACTTGTACGTTCAGAAAATGACTGAGCAAGACAAGCATCACCAATTAAGCGAGGACTGTGCGCAGCCACTTCTCCCTTGGGGGATCAAGGGGGCCGTTATCTTTGCCGCATGGACATTTTGCTGAAATACTTTTCCGACTTTACCGAAAAGCAACTGGCGCAGTTCAAAGCACTGGACGAACTTTACAAAGACTGGAACGCAAAGATCAACGTCATATCCCGCAAGGACATCGACAGCCTCTATGAAAAACACATCCTGCATTCGCTGAGCATCGCAGCGGTTTTTGATTTTCCGGCCGGCCTCGAGATCGTGGACATCGGCACCGGCGGTGGTTTTCCCGGCGTGCCGCTGGCCATCTTTTTCCCGGAGGTAAAATTTCACCTGGTGGACAGTATCGGGAAAAAACTGAAGATCATCGACGCCATCAAAGAAGCCATTGACCTGCCCAACATCACCACGCAACATGTCCGTGCCGAAGAAATCAAAGGAAGAAAATTTGATTTTGCCGTGAGCCGTGCGGTGGCGCCGCTGAAAGACCTGTGGCAATGGAGCAAACCTTTGATAAAAAACGGCACCTACAAAATGGGCAGTGAAGAAAATGCGATGCAGCTTCGTTCGGGCCTGATCTGTTTGAAAGGCGGCGACCTGGCCCAGGAAATTTCGGAAAGCGGCCTTCGTCCGAAGATGACCGAGATCAGCAACATTTTTGACGAGGCGTATTTTAAAGAGAAATACATTCTTTACACACCACTTTCTTAAAGCTGTTTTTCTTCAAAAGCAACACTTCGCAGTTGTGAAAACCACAATTTCTCACAGCTAGTAAGGAAAGGCACAGATGCTTTCATTCTGTGTTCATCTGTGTTATCTATGAGTGAATTCTCCTCTGCCGGATAGAGTTACTGAACGCTCAAGTGTGCGACGCAACGGACGCTACATAGCTATCCATTCGCTGGTCACATAAAAAGAAAAGTCAGCATTGGCAGCTTGCTTGAAAACAAAAAGTTTAACAGACCAAAGTCTTCCCTTTCGGGGAACAGGGAGATTATCTTTGCCGGCTTATGTCGGCATTAGCTTTTGAATTAGAGAAGACAGACCCGCAATCCGCGGCCCGTGCAGGAACCATCACCACCGATCACGGCAAGATACAAACGCCCATCTTTATGCCGGTGGGCACCATCGGCAGCGTGAAAGGCGTGACGCAGCAACAACTGAAAGAGCAGGTGAAAGCGCAGATCATCCTGGGCAACACCTACCATCTTTACCTCCGTCCCGGCATGGAGACGATGGAAGCGGCCGGCGGCCTGCACCGCTTCATGAACTGGGACCGGCCCATTCTCACCGACAGCGGCGGCTTCCAGGTGTTTTCGCTGGCGGCCAACCGTAAGATCAACGAGCAGGGCGTGATGTTTCAAAGCCACATCGACGGCAGCAAGCACCTCTTCACCCCCGAAAAAGTGATGGACATCGAACGCACCATTGGCGCCGACATCATGATGGCCTTTGACGAATGTCCGCCTGCCAACTCGGAGTACCGCTACGCCATGAACTCTATGAACCTGACCCACCGCTGGCTCGACCGCTGCTTCACGCATTTCAACAACACACCGGACAAATGGGGACATACCCAAAACCTGTTTCCCATTGTGCAGGGCGCCGTTTACCACGACCTGCGCAAGGCCTCGTGTGAGTACATTGCTTCCAAAGGAGCTACCGGCAATGCCATCGGTGGACTGAGTGTCGGTGAGCCGGAACCGGTGATGTACGAGATCTGCCAGCTTTGCTGCGAGCACCTGCCGCAAGCCAAACCCCGCTACCTGATGGGCGTGGGCACGCCGTGGAATATCCTGGAATGCATTGCCTTGGGTGTAGACATGTTCGATTGCGTGATGCCCACCCGCAACGGCCGCAACGCCATGCTGTTTACCACCAAAGGTGTCATCAACATCGACAACAAAAAATGGGAACGCGACTTCTCTCCCATCGACGAAGGCCTGGACAATGAATGGAGCCACTACTACAGCAAAGCGTACGTTCGTCACCTTTTTAAATCAAGCGAGTTGCTGGGACTGACCATTGCATCGGTGCAAAATCTTTCGTTTTACCTGTGGCTCGTGCAGGAAGCACGAAAGCACATCGTGGCCGGTGATTTTTTGAGCTGGAAAAACGAAATGGTGCCGGTGCTGAAGACAAGGCTGTAAGCACAACCCCGGAGGTCTTGAAAACCACCGGGGTTTGCGAAAACTGTTAATCCTGCTCACCCGGCAAATCTTCGTTCTATATTCGCCTCGCGGAATGAAAAAGATCGACTGGTACATACTGCGTAAATTCTTTACCACCTTTCTGTTTTGCATGCTCTCCTTTACGGTGATCGCCGTGGCGGTAGACAGCAGCGAAAAGACAGATGATTTTGTAAAGACGGGCCTGTCGACTTTCCAGATCATCAAGCAGTATTATGTTGGCTTTGTGCCCTTCATCTGGGGGCTGTTGTTTCCGCTTTTCGTTTTTATTGCCGTGATTTTTTTTACGTCCAAGATGGCGCTCCGCTCCGAAGTGATTGCCATCCTGGCCAGCGGCACCACGTTCCGGCGCTGGCTGCGGCCCTATATCCTGGGAGGCTTGTTTCTCGGTTTGGTGCTTTGGTTTGCCAACCTCTATGCCATTCCCAAAGCCAATGAAGTGCGCAGTGCATTTGAAAACAAATACATCAACCCCTCCAGTCCGCAAACGGGCTATCAGCGGTGCGAGAACTGTTTTTACAAACGTCTCGACGCCGTGACCTATGCCGGCATCAAATATTTTGACGCGACAACCAAAACGGCCAATTCGTTTTTTCTCTACAAAGTGAAAAACAACAAGGTCGTTTATAACCTGCGTGCCGACCGGCTGGAGTGGGACTCTACCAAAAAGAACTGGAAACTTTCCAACGTGGTGGAACGGACGATCGACAGTGCCCGGGAAGTGGTGCAACAGTACCCGCTCAAAAACATGTCGCTCAACCTGCAGCCATCCGAACTGCGAAAAGATGAATTCCTAAAGGACAAACTGACCTCGCAGGAACTGAATCATTTTATCAAGGTGGAAGAACAACGGGCCACCGAAGGACTGGCACCGTTGAAAGTTGAGCTGGCCCGGCGCAATGCCACGCCCTATACCGTGGTGCTGCTCACGCTGATCGGCGCCATCATTGCCGGACGCAGAACCCGCGGTGGCAGCGGCCTTCACCTGGCGATCGGGATCATCATCGCTTCACTTTATATTTTATCGGACCGCTTCTCCAGCGTGTTTGCCATCAAGAGTAATTTCCATCCCGTGCTGGCAGCCTGGATGCCCAACATTGCCTTTACGCTGGTAGCAATTTACCTGTACAAAAAGGCGCCTAAATAATGCCCCCTCGATCCCCCAAAGGGGAAGTGGCCAAACCACAAACCCTTGCTTTTGCATGACACAACAAAGCCTCGGCCTTTCCTTAAGACTGCGTTATTCTTTTATGTGACCAGCAGCAGCATTTCAACTCGTCTTCCGTTGCGTCACACACTTCAACGTTTAGAATATGATTGTACTAACATGACATCATGCTTAAGCAAGCCCTTGTGGTTTGGCCAATCCCCCTTGGGGGGTAGGGGGGCTTTCCTTACTTTTGCCGCCTTATGAAAAAGGAGATCGTTGTCAGCGGTATCAGGCCCACGGGGAATCTTCACCTGGGCAATTATTTTGGCGCCATGCGCAACTATGTGCGCATGCAGGAGGAGTATGACTGTTATTTTTTTGTGGCCGACTGGCACTCCCTCACCACCCATCCCGATACAAAGGAATTGCGCAACAGTGTGCTGCACGTGCTGGCGGAAAACATTGCCGCAGGACTGGACCCCGGGAAGGTCTGTCTCTACGTACAAAGCACCGTACCGGAAATTGCCGAACTCTATCTGAACCTGAACATGCTGGCCTACAAAGGCGAACTGGAAAAAACGCCTACGTTCAAGGACAAGGTGCGCCTGCAGCCCGATAACGTGAACACCGGCTTGCTCACGTATCCCGTTCTCATGGCGGCGGATATCCTGATTCACCGCGCCAAATATGTACCGGTGGGCAAAGACCAGGAACAGCACCTCGAGATCACCCGCAATTTTGCCCAGCGCTTCAATCACCGCTACGGCGAACTGTTCCCGGAACCAAAGGCCTTCAACTTCGGCGAAAGCCTGCTAAAAGTGCCCAGCCTCGATGGTGCCGGCAAAATGAGCAAAAGCGAGAACCAGTTTGCCACGCTGTACCTGGCCGATGACAATGACCTCATTCGGAAAAAAGTCATGAAGGCCAAAACCGACAGCGGTCCCACGACCCCCCATTCGGAAATGCCCGATTACATTCAGAACCTTTTTCAACTGATGCAACTCGTGAGCGAAGAAAGCACGGTGCAAAAATTCCGCGAGGACTTCAACAATGCCGCCATCCGTTATGGCGACATGAAAAAGCAACTGGCGGAAGACATGGTGGCTTTCATTACACCGATCCGCGAAAAAGCGGAAAGCATCCGCAGAGACGAAGCCTACCTGAAAAAAGTGGTGGAGCAGGGTGCCGAAAAAGCAAGAGAAAGTGCCCGCGAAACCATTGCGCAAACGCGGAAACTTGTTGGATTAAATTATTTCTGACACTGCCTGCAAGTAGCCGGAAAACTCTATTTTTAACGCCTTAAAAAAGCCTCACTCTGCTCGAGGGCAGGGAATATCATGAAAACAGCCAAACCAAAACACATAGCCGTTGCCGGGAACATTGGTGCTGGAAAAACCACGCTGACGCAGCAATTGAGCAAGCATTATAAATGGATCCCACATTTTGAAGATGTGGAGAACAACCCGTACCTGAACGATTTTTACGAAGACATGCCCCGCTGGAGTTTCCAGTTGCAGATCTATTTCCTTCAAAGCCGCCTGGGCCAGCTGATCGAGATTCACCGGGGCACGGAAACCGTGATCCAGGACAGAACGATCTATGAAGATGCGCACATCTTTGCCCCAAACCTTCACGAAATGGGCCTGATGAGTAAACGCGACTTCGACAACTATTTTTCATTCTTCCAGACGCTGAAGGCAATGGTAAACCCGCCTGACCTGCTGGTTTACATCCAGGCATCGGTGCCCACGCTGGTTGGGCAGATCCAAAAACGGGGACGGGAATACGAAGAAAATATCCGCCTCGATTACCTGAAACGCCTGAACGAATACTACAACAAGTGGATCGAGAATTATACCGAAGGACCACTGCTCATTATCAACGGAGACGAGAACAAGTTTGGCGAGAAAGAAGAAGACCTCGGTAAGGTCATCAACCTGATCGACGCCCAGCTTTTCGGACTTTTTTAGCCAGGAAACTCCTTTTGCCGGAAATCATATCTTAAAAAAATCCCGCTCGAGAGCGGGATTTTTTTATTGTTGCCGTAATTTTTTTTAGGGATAGGTCGAAAACATCTCCGTTGCATTGAGCAAACCATCGATCTTTTCCAGCCATTCTTCCTGTACACCCCGGCGGCGGCTGTGATCCGTCAGTCCGTCATAGGCTTCCTGCATCTCTTCCTTATCTTTCACAATGCGGTTGTAGATCGCAGCAATATCGGTTTTAAACGTTGCCGGGTTGTATTCATAATTGTACAACGCCTCGTAAAGCTTGCGGGCATGGATCTCGGTAATGTCGAAATGTCCTTGTTCGTGGGCCAGGATATATTCGGTTTTCAGGGCACCCCAGGATTTTTCCTTCGAAAAATTACAGGAGATATGAAACGACAGTTGCCCCTCCCGCACTTTATAGGAAAGCCCGAGCGAGGTGCTGGTCGATGCAACAGCGTCGCCTTCTTTTTTGGGTTCGCAAAGAAAATCATCCCACATCAGCTTTCGCTCAGCCGTCCACGGGATGACCGTTTCGCCTTCATTATAGACAACGGAACCCGGGGCTCCGGCCTGTGCGCTCACAAAAGCCTGCGGTTGGTCAGGGAATTGTTTTCCGGAAAAATTGACAGTTAATCCGAGTAAGGGTAAGAGGTGGAAGAGTTTCATGTATGGAAATAACGAAACCTCTTGAAAAAAATTTTTTAAGGGCACATGAAATCTTTGCATTCATCGGCCAAATCCCGATTTCAGGGGTTTAACCGGGGGCGCCAGGGCACTTCCTCGGCACCCAGTTTTTGGGCAACGTAGCGGGCCAGTGTAAACAGGTAATCGCTGAGACGATTGAGATATTGGATTATTTTTTCATCTACGAACAGGTTGTCCTGTTGCATGGCCACTGCCAGACGCTCGGCACGGCGGCAGACGCAGCGGACAATATGAATGGCCGAAACATCGGGATGACCGCCGGGCAGGATGAAGGACTTCATGGGCGGTAGTGCTGCCGTCATTTCATCGATGCGGTGCTCCAGGAAGGCAATGTCGCTTGTATGCAGGTCGGGAAGTTTCATTTTCGGTTCCTTTTCGCCATCGGTGGCCAACGCCGAACCAATGGTAAACAGCCGGTCCTGGATTTCCCGCAGCTCGTTTTTCAATTCCGCGTCGTTCAACCGGTCGTTGATGTGCCCGATCCAGGAGTTCAGTTCATCCACCGTGCCGTAGGTTTCGATCCGGCTGTCGCTTTTGGCAACCTTGGTGCCACCGATCAGCGATGTCTTTCCCTTGTCGCCTGTTTTTGTATAAATCTTAAATGCCATAAGTCTTTACAAAGGTCAAAACTAAAAATTCAAAAATCCGGCAGTGCGATTTTCGCATCCGCCTGCTACCTCCCGGCGGCAATAATCGGCGCATCGTTTTCGATCATGCCGTCTTTTAAGCGGATCATTCGTTTTGCATGGGCGGCAATGTCTTCTTCGTGAGTCACCAATACAACCGTATTGCCCGCCGCATGAATTTGGTCGAAAATGTCCATGATCTCCCCCGAGGTTTTCGAATCGAGGTTGCCGGTTGGCTCATCGGCCAGAATGATGGACGGGTTGTTAATCAGGGCCCGTGCAATGGCCACCCGCTGGTTCTGCCCGCCGCTAAGTTCATTGGGTTTGTGGTGGCTTCTGTCGGACAGGTGAACCAGGGCCAGTGCCGCTTTTGCTCTTTCGGTCCGCTCTTTTTTGGAAACACCGGCGTATACCAGCGGCAGGGCCACATTTTCCAGGGCAGTCAGGCGGGGCAGCAAATGAAATTGCTGGAACACGAAGCCGATCTCCTGGTTGCGAACGTCGGCCAGGCTGTCTTCGGCCATGCCGCCAACGCTCTGGCCGGCCAGCAGGTACTCGCCTTCCGTGGGTGTGTCGAGGCAGCCGATGATGTTCATCAGCGTACTCTTGCCCGAGCCCGAAGGGCCCATCAGTGCAACGTATTCGTTAGGAAAGATGCGGAGCGAAATGCCCTTTAGCACTTCGATGGCCACTTTGCCGAGGTAGTAATTTTTCCGTACATCCACGAACTGAATGACCGGCTGCATCAGGCTTCGTCCTTTTTGATCACTTTCGGTACCAGGAAAAAAGCCTCGTTGTGCAGGGGTGCGTTCTGCAGGGCTTCGGCCTGTGTCAGCATGCCGCCCGGCACATCCTCGCGCAGCACATTCACCTCGCCGGCCATGTGCAACAGGGGCTCAACACCGGTTGTGTCAAGTTCTTTCAGCTTGTCCACGAAGCCGATCATTTTTTCCAGATCGGCCTTGATTTCCTCCCGCTCGGCGGCATCAAACTCCAGCATGGAGAGGCGGGAAAGTTTGTCGATCAATGCGTCGTCTACCAGCATGGAACAAATATAGCTGAAAGCAATCAGCTGTCGGCTGTCAGCTCTTGGCGATTGGCCGTCAGCAAGCAGCTCCGAAGCCTGAAACCGGTACATATAAACCTGCTGATAGCGCATGGCTGAAGACCGAAAGCCCGCTGCCGGCCGTTTCTAAAACTTGATGAACGGTAAGCCTCCTTTACGAAGCACATCGTAGGTTTGTATTGAACCGAAAAAATCAACCGGATATGAAAAAAGCATTTCTTTTCAAAAACCTGCCCCTCCTGTTGCTGGCCAGCGGCCTTGTACTGACAGTCGCCTTTGCCCAAACGACCGGCAACAAGACCAAAGCGATTTCTGCCGATACCATCCCGTCGAACCAAAAAAAGATCCGCGACCTTGACGAAGCCCTTACCGAGATTGATAAAGGTGAAATGGAAATGCAGCGGGCCCTGAAAGAATGGGACCGCGACAAGATCGAAAGCGAAGTGCGCAAGGCCATGAAAAACATGGAGCAGGACATGGCAAAAATGAAGGAAGAACTGGCCCGCTCCATGAAAGAGGTGGACAGGCAAAAGATCGATCTTGAAATGCAAAAAGCCCTGAAGGAGATCGACAGCGAGAAAATGAAAAAAGAAATCAGTGAGTCGCTTGCCAAAGCGGACATGGAAAAAGTAAAGGCGGAACTGGAAAAGGCAAAAGTGGAAATGGAAAAAGTGAAAGAGATCGACATGAAAAAAATGAAGGAGGAACTCGCAGGCATTCAGCCCCAGATCGAAAAAGCCATGAAGGAAGCCAAGGCAGATATCGCCAAAGCCCGCAAGGAAATCACCAATTACAAAAACCTGGTGAACGCTCTTGATGCAGACGGGTTGCTCAATAAAAAAAGCAACTACAAAATCGAATACCGGAGCAAGGAGTTAACGGTGAACGGCAAAAAGCTATCCGCGGAAGCCACAGCGAAATACAAGGAATTCCTGGAAGGCAAAGACAACTTTACCCTGCAAAAAGACGAAGACGGCTTGGATATCGACCACGATAAATAAAACCGGCTGCGGGGAGAAACGCCTGCCTTGTGCAGGCGTTTTTTTATGTTTGCCGGAAAGGAACTGTACATGGACAGGGGGCGGCCAGATGCAAAAATGTACTTCGTTGCCGTGGTATTGCCGGCAACGCTGAATGAAAAAATCCATGTGTACAAAAAACAAATGCAGGAACACTATGGCTGCAAGGTGGGCCTGAAATCACCCGCCCATATTACACTTGCCCCCCCGTTCTGGATGGAGGGGGCAAACGAGTCCGCACTGCAACAGGACCTGCAAAAACTGGCACAGCAGGTTGCACCTTTTCCCTTAACCACCAACGATTTTTCAGCCTTCCGGCCGCGAACGATCTTTGTTGCCGTCCGGGAAAGCAGCGCATTGCAGGCAGTAAAGAAAACCGCCGACGCTTTTTTTCGCCATTCGGCGTACGGGATGAAGATCGAGAACCGCCCCTTCCACCCCCACATCACCATTGCCACGAGAGACCTGCACAAAAAAGATTTCGCAGAAGCCTGGCCCTTTTTTCAACAGGAAATTTTCAGGGAATCGTTTGATGCAGCCGGGCTGTCGCTGCTGAAGCACAACGGTCGTAACTGGGACGTCGTGTTCACGGCACCTTTTGCGGCTCCTTTGCCAGCGGATGTTGCAAGGCAGCCGTAAACTCCTCCCAGATATCCTGCACGATCTGCCCTGCCGGAAGAATGTCTTTCACCAGGGCACTGACCTGGCCGATTTCCAGTTCGCCTTCCTCCAGCCCGCCCTCGTACATTCCCAGTTTGGCCCTGGCCCGGCCCAGTATCTGTTTCAGTTCGGCTTCGTCGGCGCCGCGTGCCTCGGCCAGCTGTACCTCCTGAAAAAATTTGTTTTTCAGCAGGCGCACCGGGGTTAGTTTTTTCAGCATCAGTTGCGTATCGCCTTCGCCTGCATGGATCACCGCCTGCTTAAATGCAGCATGGGAAGACGCTTCTTCGCTCGCCACAAAACGGGTCCCGATCTGCACCCCTTCGGCACCCAGCACCATCGCAGCCAGCATCTGGCGGCCGGTGGCAATGCCTCCCGCCGCTATCACCGGTATTTGCACCGCGCCGCTCACTACCGGCAGCAGTACAAACGTGGTGGTTTCCTCACGTCCGTTGTGCCCGCCGGCTTCAAAACCTTCGGCCACCACGGCATCGCAGCCGGCTTCCTGGGCCTTGATCGCAAACTTGCTGCTGCTGACCACATGCACCACCGTTAGACCGTGTTGTTTGAAATGCTGCGTCCAGGTCTTGGGATTGCCGGCGGAGGTGAAAACAATCTTCACGCCTTCGTCGATGATGACCTGGATATGTTTGTCGAGGTCGGGGTAAAGCAAAGGAACATTGACGGCAAAAGGCTTAGTGGTCGCAGCCTTGCATTTTTGAATATGCTCCCGCAGGGTATCGGGGTACATGCTGCCGGCACCGATGATTCCCAGTCCGCCGGCCTTGCTCACCGCACTCGCCAGCTTCCAGCCACTGGCCCAGATCATGCCGGCCTGTATGATAGGGACTTCGATGCCAAAAAGCTGGGTGATTCGATTGGAAAACATCGGGTAAAAATAGTTCACGAGTTGGGTTTCAAGGTTGGCCTGGCAGGATGTGCCTTTTGTTTTTTTGCTTATGCACAAACTTTTGAACTCGTGAACCTCTTTCTCATCCCAGGTCAATGTCGGTATTGTCGCCGATGTTCAGCGTGCGGGTTTCGCCGCGGATCACCGTATCGCTTCCAATGAGCGAATCGTCCAGCACGATATCAAACAGGTTGGAGTAAGCACCGATGATGGAATTTTTGATAATGGAATAATCGATGTTCGTATTGTCGCCAATCGTCACGTTGGGGCCAATGATGGAATTCTTGATGGCACACCCCTTGCCGATGCTCACCGGCTGGATCATCACCGTATTTTCATAAGCGGGTGACGGTTCGGCTTTCGAACCGAATTTTTTCAGCAGCGTAGCGTTTGACTCCAGCAGGGTATCCCGCTTGCCGCAATCGAACCAGGACGCCACTTTGAACGCCTTGAAGGCAGCCCCCTTGCGGATCATGCAGTCGATGGCATCGGTAATGCTGTATTCGCCGTGGGTTTTGATCCCCTGGCTGATGTTGGCCTCCAGGCACTCAAACAGCATCGAGGTTTCTTTGATTTTATAAATGCCCACCAGCGCCAGGTTGCTTTTGGGGATATGCGGTTTTTCCACAACATGCGACACTTCGGCGTCTTCGCAGATCTCGGCCACGCCAAAGCTGCGCGGGTCATCCACTTTTTTAATACCGATCATGGACGTATCGCTTTGAATGACGGCCTTCACGTCGTAATCGGCGATGGTATCGCCCAGCACGATCATCACCTCATCGTTTTCCACCAGGTTGCGGGTAAGGCGGATGGCATGACCGATGCCCTGGCGGTCGTTCTGGTAAATAAAATGGGCGGTGATATCCGGGTAATTCAGCCGCACATAGTCCTGGATCTTCTCGCCCAGGTAGCCTACGACAAACACGTATTCCCGAATGCCTCCTTCCAGCAACTGGTCGATAATGATGCTGAGAACCGTTTTACCGGCAAGGGGAATTAGCGCTTTGGGTTGAGTATAGGTATGAGGACGAAGCTTGGTACCGGCACCTGCTACGGGAATTATTGCTTTCATTGAATCGTATTTCGATGAGTCGAACCACTGTTTCACTCTTCACGTCATCATGAACAATCGTGAAAAATTAGGCGGTCGAAATTACTGCTTTTTCTTCCAACGAAACAAGTTGCCGGTTCTTGTCTGCCGGGGCTTATTTTTGCACCGCCTTAACCGCAGCCAACAGAAGATCGCAACGGGATTCGCAAAGAATGCCGTTTTGTTGAACAATCCGCTCCTCCTGTTCGCTGCGCAAAAATGTAAAAACATGCAAAGAGATACACAGGTCTTCGACATTATCCGGAAAGAACTGGAACGCCAGCGCAACGGCATTGAATTAATTGCATCGGAAAATTTCACGTCTCTCCAGGTGATGCAGGCCATGGGCAACGTCCTGACCAACAAATACGCCGAAGGCTATCCCGGCCGCCGTTATTATGGCGGTTGCGAAGTGGTGGACGAAGTGGAAACGCTGGCCATCGAACGCCTGAAGAAAATCTTCAACTGTAGCTGGGCCAATGTACAGCCGCATAGCGGCGCCCAGGCCAATGGTGCGGTGTTCCTGGCCGTGATGAAGCCGGGCGAAAAATTCATGGGTCTCGACCTGAGCATGGGTGGCCACCTGACACACGGAAGTCCCGCCAATTTCAGCGGCAAAACCTACCATGCCATTCACTATGGCGTCACACCCGAAGGGCTGATCGATTACGACCAACTGGAAGCAAAGGCCCGGGCGGAGAAACCCAAAATGATTATTTGCGGCGCCTCGGCTTACAGCCGCGACTGGGACTATGCCCGCATCCGAAAAGTGGCCGACGAAATCGGAGCAATCGTCTTTGCCGACATCGCCCACCCGGCGGGGTTGATTGCCAAAGGTTTGCTGAACGACCCGTTCGACCATTGTCACATCGTTACCTCAACAACGCATAAAACCCTGCGCGGGCCCCGTGGCGGCATTATCATGCTGCGCCATGACTTCGAAAATCCCTGGGGCATCAAAGATCCCAAGGGCAATCTGCGCACCATGAGCCAGCTGCTTGACCTGGCGGTTTTCCCGGGTTCACAGGGCGGTCCGCTGGAGCATGTGATCGCCGCCAAAGCCGTTGCCTTTGGCGAAATCCTGACCGATAATTTCACGACGTATGCCAGGCAGGTTCAGGCCAATGCACAGGCCATGGCCAAAGCCTTCGTGGCGAAAGAATACCACCTGATCAGCAAAGGCACCGACAATCACCTGATGCTGATTGACCTGCGGAACAAAAATATCACCGGCAAAAAAGCACAGGAAACCCTGGATAAGGCACACATCACCCTGAATAAAAACGCGGTTCCGTTTGACGACAAAAGTCCCTTTGTCACATCGGGAATCCGTGTAGGTGTACCGGCGATTACCTCAAGAGGATTGAAGGAAGAACACATGCAAACCGTGGTGGACCTGATCGACAAAGTCTTAATGAATATTGACGATACAGCCCTTGTCAGCCGCGTGTCCGGCGAGGTGCATGAGCTGATGGGCGGCTTTCCGCTGTACCCGGAATTATAAACACGAATTGAAAGTCCATCTTTAAGGATAAGAACCGCTCCCCTAGAGCGGTTTTTTCATTTGCTTCACCGGCTGATACAAAACGGCCACCTGGACGAACCAACCCTCTTCGGAAAAGAGCCATGCTTTTCTCCCGACCGTCATCTGTCATCGAATCAACTCTTTTCACCCGGTCGATGGCCCAAAAACCAGATGCCCTTTTCTTTTACACCGGGCAGGGCAAAACAAAACTGTTCACTCCCGGTTTTACGCAAACGATCATCCCGGAAATTGACAAACGATAGGGTTCC
The DNA here is from genome assembly GCF_003628535.1 of Flavisolibacter nicotianae. Classification (GTDB taxonomy): domain Bacteria; phylum Bacteroidota; class Bacteroidia; order Chitinophagales; family Chitinophagaceae; genus Flavisolibacter; species Flavisolibacter nicotianae. Next base: position 159,520 of record NZ_RBCI01000011.1, on the reverse strand, counting down.
GGCTGCCCAATATCATGCTTTGCCCGGCGGCTGCAGGATAATTTGCACCGGATTCAATCAGGGATTTATGACACATCGCCGAATTTACCGTTTGCTCCTGTTCTTCTGCTTCTTCCTGGCCGGCACTGCCTACGGCCAGAAAGAATGGAGCCTGGTAAAAAACATCGACTGGATCCGGGTATTTGAATCCGACATGGATCAATCCGTGTACAAACGCATCAAGGTGGAATGCACCATCAACGGCACGTTCGATAAACTCCTGCAGGTGCTGAACAACGTGGAAAATCACAAAACCTGGATCTACAATACCAAGCGTTCCTATATTCTCAAAAGGGTGAGTGCCACTGAATACTTTTATTACACCGAAACCTTTCTGCCCTGGCCCCTGCAAAACAGGGATGCCATCGTTCATATCCGCTTCATCCGCGACAGCCAGGATCGTTTCCTGAAAATCGCCGCCGTTGGTGTACCGGACTATCTACCTGCCGTGAACGGGAAAGTGCGGGTGCCGCGTTCGGCCAACAGTTGGCTGGTGACGGCACCGGAGCCCGGCAAGCTTCATATTGAATATGTGTTTGAAGCCGATCCCGGTGGCAGCCTGCCCGGGTGGCTGGTCAATGCCCTTGTGGACAAAGGCCCGTTTGAAAGCTTCCGCAAACTCTCCGAACAATTGAATAAATAAGCCGTCAACGGTGAAAAACACCATCCTTTCCAGGCCTTTTGTTCTGCGCCTCTGCCGGCAAAAGGCTTTTCTCTTTTTATCCCGAACAAGGTAAAAACCTGACTGCGTAAAAATGCACCGCTTTTCTCCTGCTGCCAACTGTTATCTGCCCATCGGATAAACTCTTTCCACCTGCTTTTACCAACACGACAATTGGTATTGCCAGCGGCATGGCAATGGCACGATCCGGTTGGTTATACATAACAATTCGCCATTGAAACGCTTACCAGGGCATTCGCCGATTTGCAATTCCCACAGAAATGACTTCGCAAGAGTCAAATCCTGACTTTTCTCATGCAAGACAATTTTAAAATCAGGTGCATACGGTATCGATCTCATTTCCCGGAGCCCACCGGCGGGATACTTTTGACTTGTCATTAACCAAAAAAATTGTCATCATGAAAACAAGGAATATCACCAGCCAACTTTTCCGCTTCCTCTTTATCGCGGCCACTGCATTTTTAACCACGGTGCAAGCAAACGCACAAACGGTAAAGAAAACCTTCTCTTACGAGGTGACCCTCCTGGGCACTTCCAACATCCACGACTGGAAGATGATCTCCAGCGGCAGCAACCTGGAAGCCAACTTCACGATCAACCCCGCCACCAAGCTGGTGGAAGGCATCCAGCCCCTGACGTTTAACATGCCGGTAAAAACACTGAAAAGCGATGAAGGCCTGCTGAACTCAAGAGCCTACGATGCGCTGAAAGTGGAGAAATTCCCCAACATCACCTTTAAACTGGTTAGCGCGTCAGGCAACGGTGCACAAATGAACCTAGTGGGCCAGCTGACCATCTCCGGCAACACCCGCGACATTACACTGGTGGCCAACACGCACAAAAATGCAGACGGATCACAGGTAATCAGCGGAAGCAAAAAAATCAAAATGACCGAATGGGGCATCAACCCGCCCAAATACATGCTCGGCATGATGAAAGTGTACGACGACCTGACCATCAACTATAACGTTCGTTTTTAATTCCGAAATAATCATCAGACAGAAGACCGCTCGTCCCGGTTTGATCCATTCTAAACTGTAAAAAATTGAATTATGAAAAAGAGAATCATTCCAATTGCTTTATTGATAGCCGCTGTGCCGTTTGCCTCAAATGCACAGAGCCCCGACAAGGAAGTGTACCTGCGCCCCTCTTACTGGAGGCCCTACGACCAAAGAGGCATCAATGTTTTTGAAACCACCAAAGCAGAAGACACCATTCCATATACCGGTAAGCGTATCCGTTTCGGTGCCGGCTTTACACAACAGTTCCAAAACCTGAAGCATGAAAATTCAGCCACGAACAACGGTGGTACAACAGTGGCAACCGCCCAGGCCAATAAACTTTACCCGCTTCAATCCGGCTTCATGACGGCACAGGCCAACCTATTCACCGACATCCAGCTGGCCGACGGTATCCGCCTGAATGTGACAACCTATCTTTCTGCCCGTCACCACAACGAAGCATGGGTAAAAGGCGGTTATATCCAGTTTGACAAACTGCCGTTTAAAGGCCAGTTCTGGACAAACCTGATGAAAATTACCACCATCAAAGTGGGTCACTTCGAAATCAACTATGGCGATGAACACTTCCGTCGTCCGGATGGTGGCCAAACCCTGCAAAGCCCCTTCATGGAAGGCAACATCATGGATGCCTTTGCAACCGAAATCGGTGGCGAGGTTTACCTGCAGAAGAACGGCTTCTTCGGAATGGTGGGCTTAACCAACGGTATGATCAAAGGCAACGTGGATACAACCTACATCACCAAAGCTTCTGACGGGTCCGTGATCGATGGCAATGTAAAAAGAAGCCCTTCCCTTTACGTGAAAGGTGGCTTTGACAAGCAGATCACCGACGCGGTTCGAGTACGGCTTAGCGGTAGCTTCTATCACAACGGCAGTAATGCCGGAAGTGGTTTGACACTTTATGGTGGCGACCGCACCGGTTCCAACTATCAAAACGTCGTGGAAAAATGGGTAACCAACCCGCTCACAGCATCAGCCGCCGCCAGCGCATCGACAGCCATTGCGTTCTCTGGCCGTCTGAACCCGGGCTTCTCTAAAAAAGTAGATGCCGCCGTGGTAAATGGTTTCCTGAAAGTAAAAGGTTTTGAACTCTTTGGTACGGCCGAACGAGCCGAAGGCCGCACCAGCAAAGAAACCGCCACCCGTTTGGCCTTCCAGTATGCCGGTGAAGCAATCTACAGATTTGGCAGCAGCGAAAAAGTTTATATCGGTGGCCGCTACAACACCGTGAAAGCTGAATTGAGCGGCATCGCAAATCCGGTAACAGTGAACAGGGTTGCCGGTGTAGCTGGCTGGTTCCTGACACCAAACGTGTTGCTGAAAGGTGAAGTTGTGAATCAAAACTACAACGACTTCCCGGTAGCAGATTATCGCAACGGTGGCAAGTTCCATGGTTATGTTATCGAAGCAGTTGTCGGCTTCTAATGACGAAACTGTCCATCCTTAAAAAAAAGCGGGCCCGGTGCCCGCTTTTCCTTTGCACGGGCTAAAATGATTCGTACACTAACCACCCTGTATTCCGGTTTGAAAGAAGACAGGATTGGACGAAGCCGAACAGCTTTGCCATCCGCCTTGCAGCAAAGCCGTCCTGCATATTCATTCCTCCCTATTTTTACAACAAATTCGATACATGATTCAACGTATACAATCCGTCTGGCTCCTGTTGGCTGCTATTTTCGACGCCATCACCTTCCGTTTTCCGTTTTATGTCGGCGACTGGCAGCGGGACACCGTTCCGGATACGGTTGACCTGAATGCACAAAGCACAACGGTGCTCACGATCCTTACAGCCATTACCGGCGTACTGGCCTTTGTGAACATCTTCCTTTTCAGCAACCGTAAACTGCAACTGCGGCTCTCCTATCTTGGCCTTCTCCTGAGTGCGGTGCTGTTGCTGTTGTACTTTTTGGAGATCGGTCATTTCAACCGGGGCGACATGGCCTTGTGGTGTCTTTTCTACTTTGCCATCTTTGTTTTTTACCTGCTGGCGGCCCGCGGTATCCGGCACGATCAAAAGCTGATCAAAAGCCTTGACCGGCTGCGCTGACAGAACATTCAATGCTTAGAGAAGCGTCTTGAAAAAGGCGCTTTTTTTATGGCAGGCCGGCATTCATACCATCTTCAACCAGGCAGCCGCCAATAAATATCCCAATAGCCAATATCAACCATTCACTATCCGGCCAAATTTGTACCTTTAAACTGCATCCTCCCTGCTTTCCTGTTTCGTCACTAAAACCTGATGTTATGCTGGACGAAATGCCCGTGGTGAAGCCCTCGAAAAGCCCGAAGATACTGGCCGCCTCTCCCCTTATCCTCGAGGCGATGCCGTTTCTCAACAGCCAGATCTCGTTCAAGCCTTTTGTAGATTACCTGAAAGACATGCGGGCTTCCGTTTCGGAAACAAAAGAACGCCTGTACAGTTACCTGATCAAAAAATTTGAAAGCGAGCCTTCCCTGCTTCAACCCATTTCCGATACCGGCGTGATAGATGCGCACAGCGATCTGATGGAATTGCTGACGACTGCTTTGTTTCCCGTGGTCGGCAGCGGGGAACAGAACAATTATGCGCTGTCTTCGCCCTACCAGTTCCGGGTCTTTTATTATTCCAATGAGTTCCGACAACTTTTTTTCGACAAGAAAGAACAATACCTGTTGCTGCCCGACGGCGTTCCAACCGACGAACTGAAAGCCATTCAGTGCGCCGCCATTTACGACCATGTGCTGGAAAAGTTCTATGGCATGCACCTCAACGAAGACCGCCATCTTATTTACCCTGTGTCCGACCCGGCAACCGGCATGCGGCGTTATTACAAGATCCGGTACGATCGCCGGTTCATCGACCTTCATCTCGAAGGGTCCTTGCCGGACATTCACAACTGCGCCGTGTGTATGAACACCTTCCGCATCCTGGACCTGGAAAAACAACTGGAGACCATGCCGCTCCACCTTTTCCGGGCCGAAGGATTTGGTGTTTGGGTGGCCGAAGACGTTACCACCTCCGAATCGCTGGAGATCATCAAAAAGATCCTGCTCCGCGAAAGCTGCGGCCTGGAGGCCATGGAAGAATTGAAAACCGCCATCAAGGCACTGGTGGGTCTGAACGACGTGGAGGTCGGCCTCATGCCTTTCGTCACCATCAACGGGCAGGTTGTTTTTGACGAACAGGCCAGCAAGGACAGCCTGGTGGCGCAGCAATGGAAAGCCGGCAATACAGGCAGTGGCTGCGACTATCACGCGTTTGTCCAATTCGTCGGGCAGGCCGGCACGCCGATGCCCATTACCCACGTCACGGAAGAAATGCTTCAGTTTGCACCTTTTATGAAGCCCTTTGTGGAGCAGGGCGTCAAAAGCTATGTTTTCTACCCCATGCAGAACGGAGATGGACTGATCGGCTACCTCGAACTGGCATCGCCAAACAAAGGTGCACTCACCCACGAGACCATCCTGCGGCTGGAGCCTGCTATTCCGCTGATCTCACTGGCTGTACTCAAGTGCCGTGACGATTTTCACAGCCGCGTTGAAAAAGTGGTTCGGGAACGCTTTACGGCCCTGCAGCAGTCCGTCGAGTGGAAATTTGCAGAAGTGGCCTGGGAGCATTTGCGCAGCAACAGCCGGCCCAACAGCTGCAAAACCGTCACCTTCCAGGACGTGTATCCTCTCTATGGCGCTATCGATATTCGCAATTCCTCCGTAGAGCGGAGCCGGGCCCTTCAAAAAGACCTGAAAGAGCACCTGGCCCTGATTGCCTCAGTGCTGACCCAACTGCAAAACACCATGTCGCTGCCGCTCCTGGAGGGCCTCGAATTCAAGAACGAAAACATACGGCAATCCATCGAGGAGCACCTGACCACGGAAGACGAGGTCATGATCAATGAGTTTTTCGCCGGCGAAGTGGAGCCGCTTTTTTTGCACCTGCAAAAAACCAACAGTGACGCCGGGAAGATCATTGACAGCTATTTCAGCCTGCGCAATCAGGGTGACAGCCCGTTAGGCCGCAACCGCTACGAATACGAAGAGTCGGTGGCGGCTGTCAACAACGCTGTTCTTTCCTACCTGGAGGGAGAGGAAGACGCCATTCAGCAGTCGTACCCCCACTATTTTGAAAAATACCGCACCGACGGGATCGAATACAACATTTACATCGGCCAGTCCATTTCACCCAACAGGCCTTTTGATCCTTTTTACTTAAAAAATATCCGCCTCTGGCAATTGAAGGCCATGGCCGGTGCAGCCAGCGTAACACACAGGCTACTGCCTAGCCTAAAACTGCCGCTGCTCACTACACAGTTGATCCTTCTTCACAGCCAACCCATCACCATCAGTTTTCTCCGGGACGAAAGGCGGTTCGACGTGGAAGGTTCTTACAACATCCGTTACGAGATCATTAAAAAGCGCCTGGACAAAGTGCACATCAAAGACACCAGCGAAAGACTGACGCAGCCGGGAAGAATTGCGGTTGTTTATTCCAATCCAAGGGAGGCGCAAGAGTATGAGGAATACATCCGCTTTCTGCAGAAAAAGAACGTGCTGCACCCCGGTATCGAAATGCTGGAGTTGGAAGAACTACAGGGAATAAAAGGCTTAAAAGCACTGCGGGTAGAGATCAATTTAGAAGAAGTCTCCTGATGGTTGCTTTACCAACAGGAAGTTTTCACCGCAGCACCACATTACTTCGATAAACCTCCTTCTTTCTTCTGCCTACCGCAATCCTTGCGGCTTTCGTGCATACATCTGGTAACTGCCATCGGCAATAGCTTCAGGCCCCGGGTCAATGACCCAATCTGCTTTCCTGACTGCATCGGTATTGTGCTCAATGACCCAAATGGAGTGCCCTTACTCAACCAATGCGTTGAATGAAGCGAGGAGATTTTTGATGTCCTGAAAATAGGGCCCGTTGTCGTCTCTTCAAAGATGAAAAGGATCTTGCCGGCGCTTCGTCCCTTGCCTAAAAACGACGCCAGCTTTACCCGTTTGGCTTCACCAGCGGATAAGGTATCGGCTGACTTCTATTTTCGACGCCATTCGTTCCGTTTTCCGTTTTATGTCGGCAACTGGCAGCGGGACACCGTTCCGGATACGGTTGACCTGCGTGTTGTTTTATTGGTATGCTATTTTTGGAGATCAGCCATTTTTAACCGCGGCGACAGGGCCCTCTGGTGCCTGTTTTATTTTGCGAACCTTCTGTTTTACATGCTGGCAACCCATGGCATTCGCAACGACCAGAAATGGCAGAAAAGCCTTGAACGGCTGCGATAATCGTTCACCTGTATTCTGATGAAGGGCCCATGATAAACCGGCTCTTTTTTGCCCACTTATACGTCCATTTTCCTTGCTCACGATAAGCGATCACCATTCTGCTTTCATTGCCTGGATTTCTTTTGGATGAAAGTCCTTTTCTACCACCATCAGCTTTTACTCAAAATCATTTTGAAGGGCAATTCAGGGTATTAAAAATATTTCTCCTTCATGAGCAGTACCTCTTGCATATTATTTTTTTTACTTCTATCTTCAAACAGATTTTTCTTTAACCATCTGCGAATACCAGTTTAACCCCTACGCCGAACCGTCCAATTTCTACCAAAAACAACATCGTTGTTTGCATGTATGTGCTTATCACTACCCCCTGATCGCACACCCCTTTTAGCATACCGGAATCCCCGTTTCGCTTCCTCTCCTTTTATCCTAAGGAATGCCTGACCCTTGCTGCGAAGCAAGGCCAGCTGGCCTTGCCATTCACCTGTCTCTTTCACTTAAAAACATATATTTTATGGCGAAGTACTACAACCAAACCTCGGCCAGATCACTGACGACAACACTGTCAAATCTGCTTCGGCGAACCCACGCCAAAACGCTACTTTTTTGCATGCTCGCCTTTTCCTTCCACGTTACACAAGCCCAGGTGGCGTCGGTGAGTCCTCCTACCGGTGGTTTTGCGATTGACGGTGGCCTGAAGGCCAACACGCCAACCACTCCATCGCCATTTGCTGCCAACCAGGGCGACTGGTTTCCAGGCCCGGGCGGTACGGGCGGCTCTGTTTTTACGGTATCCGGTACGACCATTACGGCCGTCGACCCTTCCCGAAGCGGGCGGGCCACAGACCCCTACACCAGTAACGATGGGATCTTTACCACCGGCAGTAAATTCAATGACTACGTCAGTTCTTTGGCCTGGTTTACCAATTCGGCACCTGATAAAAACGACATCAACAATGCCCTTTATCATGTGTCCAGTGACGCGAGCAACAACCAATGGGTCTTTATCTCCGGCGACCGTCTTTCCACCAACGGGACCAGTTATATCGACTTCGAATTATCGCAGGGTGGTATTACGAAAAACGCAGATGGCACCTTTACCGGTACACCTCTTTTTCCCAACGATGCCAATAAATCCGGTGGTGGCCGTACGCTCAACGACATGATCATTTCCATGGAGTACACCAACGGTGGTTCCAAACCCAACGTGTATATCTACCAGTGGAAGAAAAGCGGCAGCACCTGGGCCTGGCAGCAGATCACGCCCACCACTACGCTGGCAGCCAATGCCTATGCCGAGACCAACCGTGGCGGGGCAGAAACCGGTGTTCCCTACACTGCCTTCGGCTCCAACACCTACCAGCAATTTGCCTTTGTGGAGGCAGCCGTCAACATCACCTATCTGTTGAACCTGTCTGGCGCCTCTTGTGCAGGCCTCAACGTATCAACACTGTGGGTGAAAACAAAAGCCTCCGCTTCATCCACTGCAGCACTGAAGGACTTTATGGATCCCATTCCCGTCAGCTTCACCTTCGGCAGTACACAAATCACCCAGATCGGACCTTTCTGTGTGAGCAACACCACGCCGCAAGCCCTGACAGCAAACATCTCGGGTACCTTCAGTGGCCCCGGAGTTAGCAACAACCAGTTTACACCATCGGTTGCAGGCGTTGGTACGCACACCATCAACTTTACGTCCACGGATGGTAGTTGTACCTCCTCAACAACCGTAACGGTTGCCGCTCTGCCAACAGTCTACACACTGAGCGGCAACAGCATCTGTGCTTCGGCTCCGGGCACGGGCACCATCACGCTGAGCAACTCCCAAACAGGGGTGAGCTACCAGCTTAAAAAAAAAACGGCACCACCGGATCAGCCCTGACCTGGACCAGCCTGCCCGCCGGTGTGAGCTACTACGTGCTGGCCACCGGGGCTGCCCCCACCAGCTGTACCTCGCAAACGGCCAATGCCTCCATCACCGAAGTGGCCAATCCGGTCGTCTATACCCTGAGCGGAAACAGCATCTGCGCTTCGGCTCCGGGCACGGGCACCATCACGCTGAGCAACTCCCAAACAGGGAAAACGGCACCACCGGATCAGCCCTGACCTGGACCAGCCTGCCCGCCGGTGTGAGCTACTACGTGCTGGCCACCGGGGCTGCCCCCACCAGCTGTACCTCGCAAACGGCCAATGCCTCCATCAGTGAAACGCCAAATCCGACCAAGCCAACAGCAACCTATGTGGGACCAACGTGTACACAAACAACGTTCAGCGTAGAAATTGCGGCCCCCGTAGCCGGTACCTATATCCTCAGGCAAATGACAGGTGGTGTAAGCCCAATCAGCAAAACCTATCCTGCAGATGCAGTAGGCGGCAAGATTGTCTTTACAGGCCTCACGATCGGCAAAGGCTACAGCGTGACCCTGACAGCCAACGGTTGTACATCGCTGCCTGACGAATGCGGAACCTTTGGCGGCGTCTATCAAACCGTTTCCAAACCGGCAAGTGTAACCGAGCAGGAAATCGTGCTCAATGCAGAACCCAAAACAAAGGTTGTGGCAGCACCCAATCCCTTCAACGACCGCATCCGCTTTACACTGCGATCAGCGGTTTCCGGGCAGGGTTCACTGGAACTGTACAACATGCTGGGCCAACGGGTAAAAACCGTGTTCCAGGGGTATGTCAATGCCAACCAGGTTCAGACCATTGAGTATGCTGTGCCCAGTGCACAACGCTCCAATCTGATCTACCTGTTCCGCGTCGGTACCGAAAAAACAACCGGCAAGCTGATTGGCCTTAAATAAACCAGCTTCCGCAAATGCAAAATGGGATGTTCAACTGAACATCCCATTTTTTTTATCTTGTTTTAGTATTGCGAAATGCAACGTAAAAAAATACTGGAGGCTAACAATGCAGCATAGCCTAAACAAATTCCCCCGTATGACTTTTCCCTGCCTTACGCAAACCCTCCGGCTTCCCCGCATACACCAAATAACCACCGTTTTCGCCGGCCTCGGGACCAAGATCAATGACCCAATCGGCACGTTTAATCACATCGGTGTTGTGTTCAATCACCAGGATCGAATGCCCCTGTTCAATCAGTGCCTGGAAAGAACCGAGCAGCTTTTGAATATCGTGAAAATGAAGACCCGTTGTTGGCTCGTCAAAGATGAAAAGAATCTTGCCGGCACTTCTTCCCTTGCCTAAAAACGAAGCCAGTTTTACCCGTTGCGCTTCGCCGCCCGATAAGGTGTCCGACGATTGCCCCAGCTTCACGTAATCCAGGCCCACCTCACTCAACGGCCGGATCGCATTGACGATCGGCTTTTCATCGGCAAAAAACGCAATGGCCTCGTCCACACTCATCTCCAGCACCTCGTATACATTTTTGCCCTTGTACTGCACTTCCAGGATTTCTTCCTTGAACTTGCGACCGTGACACACTTCACAGGTCAGGTGCACATCGGCCAGGAACTGCATTTCCACGATCTTCTCGCCTTCGCCTTTGCAGGCATCGCAACGGCCGCCATCCACGTTAAAGGAAAAATGCTTGGGCTGGTAACCTCTGATCTTGCTGAGCGGCTGCGAAGAAAACAGGTCCCGCACCGAATCCCAGGCGCGGACATAGGTAACCGGGTTGCTCCGGGAGCTTTTACCAATCGGGTTCTGATCGACCATCTCTACCTGCGTGATGGCATCGATGTCGCCGGTAATGGCTTTGTGAAAGCCCACTTTATCGGTGGGTTCACCCTGGTGCTTTTTCAGCGCAGGATATAAAATATGTTTGATCAGCGTGGTCTTTCCACTGCCACTCACACCGCTTACAACGCACAAAACGTTCAGCGGGAATTCAACGGTGATATCTTTTAAATTGTGCTGCCGTGCGCCTTCCACCGTAATGGACGAATGCCATTTCCGGAGCTTCTTTGGCGTTTCAATCGACAAGGCACCACTTAGATACTGGCCAGTAAGGCTTTCCGGGTTGCCAACGATCGCTTTGTAATTGCCGGCGGCAATCACTTCTCCACCCAGGTGCGAAGCCAGCGGTCCCATGTCGATAATGTGATCGGCTTCCCGCATCATCATTTCATCGTGCTCCACCACCACCACCGTATTTCCCAGGTCACGCAACTCCTTCAACACGCGGATCAGGTTGGCCGTATCCCGCGGATGCAGCCCGATGGAAGGCTCGTCCAGGATGTAAAGGGAGTTGGTCAGGTTACTTCCCAGGCTTCGGGTGAGCTGTATGCGCTGGCTCTCGCCACCGCTCAGCGTATTGGCCAGGCGATTGAGGGTCAGGTAGCCCAGGCCCACATTCAGCATGGTTTCCACCCGGTGGTTGATCTCGATAAGAATTCGCTTGGCAACGGTTTTCTCGTAGTCTGTAAAAGCCTTCTCGGCGTTTTCCAGCCATCCGCGCAAATCATTGATCGGCATTTCGCTCAATTCGCCAATATGGCGATCACCCACTTTTACATAAAGCGCTTCCTTGCGCAGCCGATAGCCCCCGCACTCCGGGCATTTGGTGCGGCCCCGGTAGCGGCTTAAGATCACGCGGTACTGCACCTTGTACAGGTTTTGTTCCACCTCTTTGAAAAAGTCGTTGATGCCTTCCACATGTGCATTCCCTTCCCACAAAACGCGGTACTGTGCCGCGGTAAGATCGGCCACCGGCTTGTGCACGGGAAAATCAAAATGGCGGGCAGCCCGCACGAAATTCTCCTTCCAGCGGCCAAGCTTTTCACCCTTCCACGGCGCCACGGCGCCTTCATAAACACTCAACCGCTTGTCCGGAATAACCAATTCGTCATCGATACCGAGCACCATGGAAAAACCCTCACAAACCGGGCAGGCACCGTAAGGATTATTGAAGGAAAACAAATTGGGCGAGGGTTCCTCGAAACTCATTCCATCCAGCTCGAAACGGTTGTTGAAGTGCAGGAGCTTTTCACCGTCCACCTCGAGATACACGTCGCCTTCGCCTTCGTAAAAGGCTGTGCCGATCGAATCGGCCAGGCGGTGCTCATCGTCTTCATCAAATTCCTTGACGACAATACGGTCCACCAGCACGTAGATATTTTCCGGGTAACGGAAGGCTGCCAAAAAATCATCGGGCGACGACAGCACATCTTCAATCGCGTAAATGCTGCCTCTATCTACCGGGTTTTCGTTCTGCGTTTTGGAAAACGGCGAAACATAAATCCGGGTGAAGCCTTTTTGCATCAGGATATTCAGCTCTTCGCGTTCGTCGCGGTTGTGGTGCGTTTTAAAAGCGGCAAGGATATAGGCCCGGCTGCCGTCTTTCATTGCCTTCATGGCATCCAGCACGTCCTTCACATCATCTTTCTTGACCTGCCGGCCCGAGAGAGGAGAAATAGTGCGGCCGATACGGGCAAACAGGAGGCGCAGGTAGTCGTAGATCTCCGTCATGCTGCCAACGGTGCTGCGTGGCGTACGGGTAATCACTTTCTGTTCGATGGCAATGGCCGGCGCCAACCCTTTGATGTAATCCACATCGGGCTTGTCCATGCGGTTGAGAAACTGGCGTACATAGGCGCTTAGGCTTTCCGCATAGCGGCGCTGTCCTTCAGCAAAAAGTGTATCAATGGTAAGCGATGATTTGCCCGAGCCGGAAACACCTGTCACGACGATCAGTTTGTTCCGTGGGAAAAGGACATCGATATTTTTTAAATTATGAACCCGGGCGCCTTTCACGAAAATCGGATCATCGCCCAGCACCGGTTCTTTTTCTTTTTTTCTCTTCGCGATCTTTTCTTTCATTGTAATCGGTCAAAATCTTTTTGCAAAATGTCCGGCCGCGACAGCTTTCAGTTGTTACCCTGCCTTGCCTGCTCCCGAATTGCAGCAACCGGGATACCGCCAGGGCTGCAAGAACAGTTTTTGATCACCTCTGTCCTATATCCCAGCCGTTTATGCCTGTCTGCAAAGGTGTGGGCGGATCGCTCTTTTATCACAGAAACTTTCAATTTTAACCCAAAGCTTCACAAATTCTTTGCTTCGCCACGGGCAGCGGAAAAACGGCGACGACGATGCATTCTTTTCACCTGAAAACGCCATGACTCTTTTCTGATTCCAACAGTGCGGGAACCAGCCCGGCAAAGTGATTCGAAGCAAAGACACTTGCTTCCCGGTGAAGTTATTTTCCGCATGTTTTCGCAGTCATTTTTCATAAAACGGCAAGCCGTGAGATCGCCTCTACAGGCCGTTCAACAGGGTACGAAGCTTCCCCTGGTTTGTCATTTTGAACCGGCGCAGGCGCATCATTCAACAGCGCAGTTTGTACTGGAACACGGAGTCAACCAAAGCTCACAATTGATTATTTGACTTTTTTGGTAGAGAACTATTTAACCCTCTTCTCTACAAGGCATCGCCAAATAACGCCGCTCTCTCAAATATTAACACCGACAATGCATTTACTTGATATAATACAAGTTTCCATTTGTCACACTCATCACAGACCGATTCACAGCAACTAACATATATGCATAATCACGTATAAAAATATTCTGCACCGTATTCGCTGCAATCCTGTTGCAGCAAGCGATTAATTACAATCAAAAAATAATTTGTTATAGAAAGTCATATGATTTCTGGTACTATTTTCGGTACGCATTAGGGCAAATTTTTTAGTTGTACCATGTGAAGCAGGGGATGGAATTTCCAATACACTAATGAGAACCATAAAATGATCCGTTTATCCTTTCAATCCCCCAAACATTTTTAAGTAGCGCTCCAACACGGCTTTCGTGCAGGGCAGGTCTTCCATTTGCCCGACAAAGCCAGATGGACAGCAAGCGCAAATAACGGGCAATGATGGTGCCATCATCGCTACGCGTATCCCTCTATTGTTAACCGTTGCCCTTTGAAAAAAGGTTATACAAACCCGTGAAAAAATACGACGTATGATCTGTGACGTTTGGAAATCGATTTAATAAGAATAAACCATGAAAAGCCAACTTTGGAAAAAAGTATGGATGCCTATTGCCGCATCCATGGTACTCGTTGTAGCCTGTACAAAAAGAGATGTCCCTGTAACACAGGAAAACAATTCTCCCAGGGGTAGTTTGAAAATCACCGGTGCGCTTCCGGATGATCCGCAAAAAGTCGGGAAGGTGCCTGTTTACGTCTCGCCGGAGTTTCTGAAAACGCAAAGCGAAGCCACCGCGAAGGGTGGCCGAACCGGCACGTTGAAAGATACCGACGGCGATGGCATTCCGGATGCCAGCGATGCCTGTCCTACGCAGCCCGAAACCTATAACGGCTACCAGGATACGGATGGCTGTCCCGATACGGTGCCAACCGCACCAGCCGGGGATGCCACCGCACCAACGATCAGCATTACTTCCCCTGCCAACGGGGCAACGGTTTCCGGGACCGTAAACGTTACCGTGAGTACATCCGACAACGTGGCCGTCACCTCGGTTAGCTATTCCGTCGACGGTGTTTCTTTTGCAACCAGTTCCACTGCACCGTTCAGTACTTCGTGGGACGTAACCAGCCTTGCCGATGGGGTTCATACGCTGACAGCCCGGGCTTACGACGCAGCCGGGAACAATACGCCATCGTCGATATCCGTTTCCAAGAGTACCACGGTTATACCCCCGCCTAGCCTGCCTTCAACTGTAACGCTGGCCATGCCGCCTGTCAGTTACCAGGGAAGCGAAGGAAGTTGCGTGGCTTTTGCCGTTGCCTACGCAGCCCGCTCTAGCGAACAATATTACCGCACCAATGCATCGGGCTTCAGCCTTTCCACCAATATCTTCAGCCCGGAATATGTCTTTAACCAAACGCAGGCGGGTAGCTGCTCTAGCTCTTCCTTGCTCACTGCACTGGACCTGGTTGTGAGCAAAGGTGTGTGCACCTGGGGCACCATGCCTTACGACTACAACAACGGCTGTTCGCTGCAACCCACGGCCAGCCAGAATTCGGAAGCAGCCAGTTTTAAGATTGCATCCTATTCAAGGGCCTATACATCCGACGCGACAGCCATCAAAACGCTGCTTTCCAATAAGCACCCACTGATGATGTCATTCGCCAACGACAATAATTTCAACAATGCAGGTCCCGGTTACATCTGGAAATCGTACGATGCTTCGGGTGGTTACGGTTCGCATGCCATCACGATCTGCGGCTACGACGATGCCAAGCATGCCTACCTCGCCATTAATTCATGGGGCACGAGCTGGGGCACCAACGGCTACATCTGGATCGATTACGACTTCCTTCCGACCGTGGCCTCTTCGGTTTACTTCATGAATTAATACCGGCCTGTCACTAAGCTGTAGTGAAACGTGAAACTCCAGAGGGCAAACCGCAGGACCTTTTCCAGTGATGTTCACTGCGGTTTCACGTCCCACAAAAGCAGCAGAGCCTCTTGACGGCAACGGGTAGAAAACCGGAATTTTTTCCCTGCCTGTAAAGCAAAGCGTCCCGCTAGTGCGGGACGCTTTTTTCATTGCAAAAACAAAAGCAACTGGTTATTGTTTGGAAGGCAACAGGGTACCGCGTACGGAGCGGTCACCGACTGTAAACCGGTAGATCATCGGAACCATGTGTGCTTTTGGTACCATGTAGGTTGCGGTCTTCGGACTGTTTGCATCGATCTCGCCCAGGTAAACCACAGACAGCCTTCTGCCCATGAAGTCGTAAACCTCCAGGCTTGCCTTGCCTGCGTTCGGCGACTCAAAGCGGAAGTTGATCTCGTGGTTGAACGGGTTAGGATATGCCTGTACCTGCAGGCGCTGTGCTGCAGAACCAACGGAGATCGTCGGTGCCACTGGTGAGGCCTGTACCACGTTCGCATCAACGCAGGTTGCTGAACAATTCCGTACAACACTGATCTGTCCAAGGCTGCCACCGACTTCCGTACCGCCAATAAAGGCGTCAAACTGGAAGGTACAGGTCGATGAGAAGGTCGCCCCGGACTTCGCTGAATACTTCAGGCCCAGGATATACGTCTGACCAGCCGTTGCGCCACTTACACTCACTGTTACCGCACCGGTTGTTGCGTTCTGCGAGTAGGTCACTGTACCAGCATTGGTGCAGGTCGCATTCGGCAGATCGAACTGGTTACCGTTACCCAATGCAAATGGCACGGCGCCACAGTTGTTGGTTTGCGTTACAGTAATGACGAAGCTGCTGCCCGGTGCTTTGAGACTTGTCCAGTAGAAGAATACACCCGGTGTAATGGTTCCATTCGATGTGTTGAAACAGATCTGCGGGAGTATCTGTGTGCTGTTGATGAAATTCTGACAAGTGGTGTTTGTACAGAAGATATGGTAGCAAGGATTCTCCGGAATGGTTACACTGCAACTGGTCGTACAACCTTTCGAATCCGTCACGGTCACACTGTGGCTTCCTTTGCTCAGTGCTGTTGCCGTTTGCGTCGTCTCACCGTCATCCCACTTATACGTATAACCACCGTTGCCACCTGTTGGCGTCACGGTCGCCGACCCGTTGTTTTTGAAACAATCGGTGTTGCTAACCAATGTCGCGATACAGGTCAGTGCCGGCGGTTCATAAATGGTCACACTGCACGTTGTCGTGCAACCTTTCGAATCGGTCACCTTCACGGAGTGAAGCGTTCCGGCTTCGCTGCCGCAAAGCTTGGTCGCCTGTGCATTCGTCTCGCCATTGTCCCACAGGTAAGTGTAGCCGCCGTTACCGCCTGTTGGCGTTACGGTTGCCTTTCCATCACACGCACCCTTACAGGAAACAGGAGCATCCTGGCTGGCCGTACAGGTCAGTGCCGGCGGTTCCAGGATGGTGACGTTACAGGTGGTGGTACAACCCTGTGCATCGGTTACCGTTACCGTGTGCACAGCTCCGGCTTCGCTGCCGCAAAGCTTGGTCGCTGTCTGGCCGGTTTCACCGTTGTCCCACTTATAGGTATAGGAGCCAAATCCACCGGTTGGGTTCACGGTAGCCGAACCATCACAGGCACCTTTACAGGAAACATCGTTAACCTTCGTTACCGTGCAGGTTACCTGCCGAACATCGGTTGTTTTGCTGCAACCCGGGCAGTTATCAACCAGTCCACTGGCAGACTTGAATGAAATGCTGACCGTATTATTCCCGGTACTGCTCAGGGTTACCGTAACAGACTTTTGATTCTTCACGGTCGAGCCGTCGGGTAGTGTCCAGATCAGGTCATAGTCGGCCGGCAGATTAGCAAATGGCGTATTCGTGTTCGGATCGCCATAGGTATAGGTCTGCGAAGCATTTAGGCAGGAAACAGACGGTCCCAGGATACCGCAAGGCGGACAGGATGAAGTGGGTCGAATTTCCACGATATCCGTTGCCTGGCAGCCTTTGCTGTCGGTTGTCGTTACTTTGAAGGAATAGCTTAGGTTCAGGCCAACGGCAGTCAACACGGTAAATGTGCCGTTTGCGCCATTGGATGTAAAGCTGATCGCGGCGTTGGCATCCAGTGCCTGCCAGGAATAGCTATAGCCACCACTACCACCCGAAGCGGTTGCCGTTACATGCGCCGTTCCGGTTTTAGAAATCCGGATCTGGTAAATGTCATCGCTCACTTTGGTTACACCGTCGTCGATAGAATTGTCATTTTCACCTTCGGTTACGACACCATCCACTGTGGGCAAACCATCGATGATGGCATTGACCGCTACCCGCGGGCTTTCACAATCGCCGTCCTTACAGCTCACATAGTAGGTCGTAGTGCCTACAGACAGGCCGCTCTTAGTCAGCGAAGTTCCGTCAGCCGATACACCGTCAGCTGTTCCCAGCGGCGTGGTGCTAGTGGCCGTTGCATACCAGGTAGGCTTACCCTGTGCGCAACTGGCTGTTAGTATGACAGGTTGTTTATCGTAACATTTTTCGTCACCAGTGACTTTCGGCGGCTGCGGGATACCGGAGAATGCGCCGGCAACCAGGTCTTGCAGCGATGCATTAATGGATTGAGAGTTCCGGGTTTCCAGCAAGAAGCGCTGGAAGCAACTGGCCTCTGGTATATTGGTCAGGTCCACATAGCCTTCAAAAAATAGCGGCGGTGGATACGTACCGGCACTTCCCGATTTCGGTGAAAAGGTCCACTTGTCGCCATTGAACATGGTCGTACCGGCTGTACCACCGGGCACACTGTAGGTTGCCGTGTTGGTTGCCAGTGCAGCGGGTGCCGTTGTCACGATAACCGGCGCGCCGGGTGACGACGATGTTTTGCCTTTCCATTCGTAGATCGTGGGCTGGGCATTGCCACCGCCGTTTGTAAAATTGCTGATGACAAGGATGTCGCCATTCGAGTGATCGCCGCTGAACGGACTGCTGGAGCTACCCGTACCGGTCGGCTGCACATTATCCTTGAAGAACCAGAAGCCGATCTGTGCGTCTCCGTTGAAAGCTGCCCTGTCGCCAAAAAAGTAAAGCACTTTGCCAATCAGAACGGTTCCGGCGTTGGCGATATCGCCTTTGTCGTTTGCATTACCCAAAACCCAGTGCCAGTCGGTATTGGGATGGGCATCCGCATCGGACGAACCGCCAGTCCATTGGTCATCGATACCGTTTGTCTGGAACGGATCATGTTTGAATCCCTTTTTGGTGTTGACAGGATTGTTCAAGATGCCTGGCCACTCGGAAGGGTTACCGTCGATAACCGGCGTTTGGGCAAACGATGATCCGCCCAGAACACCGGCCAGTACCAGTAATCCAAGACTCTTCTTCGGGAGAAACCCGTTGAAACATCGCCACCAGGGACGATGTACGGAAATTTTGTTGAATTGAGCATCCATATAAATAGATTTAGGAATGATTGAAGTGGCAAGTGAGGCAGCTTGTTAGCAACGGACTTCGTTCGACTGCTAACAAGTCCGGAAGATGCACAGGCGGGGAGTGAGCAGCGTGGTAGAAATTTTTCATAATCGCAGTTTGGTAAGGAGAATGAGGTGTTGATCCGGCTGTAAACGAGAGATAACTAAGCATACGCAGCCGGACAAAAACAATGACAGGAGCTGTTTGTGCCAAAATAAGAATAGGTAAATCAAACCTTCAGCTGGCAGTGAACAGGAATTACGTCAGCACTCAATTGAAGGGTGGCGGCAGATCAGCGGCCACCGCAAGAAAGAAGGTTGAAGCAGAACAATACAAACCGGTTGCATATATGCATAAGCAAACAGGTGAAGCAGAGCGTTGCATGCCAGGTCATTTTTAGCAGAGTGGTCAAATGCACACAGTCCCAAACAGGCAATTGCGTAAGGTTAAGGCCCAAAAAACCTGGTCAGATAGGTATAAATATCAGAGATATGTTGTTCCAGGAATACAGATGCACATGCAATGCATACAAGCGGGGTTTTGGAGAATGCGAAAGGTGCGGGTCAACAATTTAGAAAGGAAAGGCGAAAACAGGAACCGTTTTCATTGGTCTTACTAAGGTATAAAATGTTTTGTAGAAAAACCAACAAAACAAGTTTCAAATTTTTTCTTTATATACGGCAATTTTCGTTTGAAGGAATGGACAGAAGAACCGTATTTTTTTCCGGCCCTGTTACAGGGAAATACAACGACGCAAAACCATACGCAAGCGAAAGGCCGCAGAACCAAAAGGTGTCGCTATGTTGTAAGGCGGGAAAAAGCAGGCGAGCAACTGGTACCAGATGAACGGCTATCCGGATTGAAGCCGGAGTCGACAGGACAAGGGAGGTTGCTGAATGGGAATCGAAGCCCGGGCAGATATCGACCTTTTTACCCCGTTTTTACGAACCTGAACGACGCGGCAAAAGCCGGCGTAAAACGGCGCCATTCTTTCCGGGGAACGTTAACATTTTTTTACCGGGGAAAAAAACAGATTGAACAATAAAAATTGTGAGAATTGCGAAAGAAGATTATTTTTATAGGAAGAAAAACATCAACCGTTCCACAAAAACCCAGACTTGCCTATCGCCTGAACTTCTACACGATCTCTTAACAACGTTTTATTGCACCCTATAATCCATTACACCTCAAAACGTAGGAGTTTATGATGTATTTGTCCAGGCTGTCCGACCACGAACTGATTAACTTGTTCAATACCGGTAATGTAAACGCATTTGAAACCCTGGTATTGCGTCACAAAGACAAATTATTTACCTCTATCCTTTTTCTTGTCAAGGACAAGTACCTTGCCGAAGACATCTTCCAGGATGTTTTTATTCGTGTGATCGACACCATCAAAGGTGGCCGTTACACCGAAGAAGGCAAGTTCCTTCCCTGGGCCATGCGGATTGCCCACAATCTTTGCGTCGATCATTTCCGGAAAGTGAAACGCACCCCCACCATTCGCAACAGCGAAGACCAGGATATTTTCGAGGTCCTGAACTTTACCGAAGAAAGCGCGGAAGACAAGATGATCAAAAAGCAAAGCCACAACCGGGTAAAAGATATGTTGGACCAGTTACCCGAAGACCAGCGGGAAGTGATCATCCTGCGGCACTATGCCGATATGAGCTTTAAAGAAATTGCCCGTGTCACCAATTGCAGCATCAACACGGCGCTGGGTCGTATGCGCTATGGCCTGATAAACCTGCGCAAAATGATGGTTCAAAAACAGATTTCCCTGTAAGCGCTGAACTGCTGTTGGCGAAAAGGGCGCATAGCTCACAGCCGGCAGCTCAAAGCCACGCTCAATAGCTTGTCATTTCTTATCTCCCCTCACAAGCTTGCCGTGACAGGCTGATAAGGAATGACACCCAATTCTCTCCACAAACGAAAAACCAAAAGAAAAAGCATCCGCCACTCGACGGATGCTTTTTCTTTTCTGCGCCAGCCGGCTATGCTGTAGTCACATCGTCGTCGGCAGTGGCCTTCATCGTATTAACGATGGCTTCACTCACACCGGTAAAGCTAAAGCCACCGTCATGGAAAAGGTTTTGCATCGTTACAAAGCGGGTAAGGTCGGAGAAAAGTGTCACGCAATAGTTGGCGCAATCATCGGCCGTCGCATTGCCAAGAGGACTCATTTTTTCGGCATAATCGATAAAGGCATCAAAGCCTTTCACGCCGCTGCCCGCCGTTGTTCGGGTAGGCGACTGCGAGACGGTGTTGACACGCACTTTTTTACGAACACCGTAATGATAACCAAAACTCCGGGCTACGCTTTCGAGCAGGGCTTTGGCATCGGCCATTTCGTTGTAATCGGGAAAAACGCGTTGTGCAGCGATATACGAAAGCGCCACAACACTCCCCCATTCATTAAGCGCATCCATGTCCCAGGCTGTGCGGAGCACACGGTGGAGACTCATGGCCGAGATGTCGAGCGATTTTTGGTTCCATTCGTAGTTCATTTCGGTATAGTGCTTGCCTTTGCGCACATTCAGGCTCATGCCGATGGAGTGAAGCACGAAGTCGACCCCACCGCCAAAATGTTTCTGGCTTTCTTCAAACAGTTTTTTCAGGTCGTCCATGTTGGTTACATCGGCGCCGATAACGGGAGCCTGTATGGCTTCGGAAAGTTTGTTGATCTCACCCATGCGAAGGGCTACCGGCGCATTGGTGAGGACAATTTGTGCGCCCTGTGCATGACAGGCCAGTGCGGTTTTCCATGCAATTGATTTTTCGTCCAGCGCACCGAAGATGATTCCTTTTTTCCCGGCTAAAAGGTTATTTGCCATAATCAAGATAGGTTGAAAGTTAGAGGCGTAAAAATAAGGGTTATCCGTTTGGCAGCCGACCGAAATTCGCGGCGTCGGTCATCGACAATGGCTCTGGGCTCATTCCGGGTTGCCGCCGGCACCTTTCACCTGCAGGGACATGGTGAAAACGGCAGGTCTCTTTTGTGGGGCACAACACAAAAAGCGAGGTTTACCAAAACCGTTAGCAGGAGAAAACGATCGGCCTCGATGAAAAGCACGGCTCCTTTTCCACGGTCGTCCTTCATCTTTTACCAACGGAAACCGGATGGCCTAACCGGCAAGAAGCACATTCACGTACTTCCAAACGATGCGATCACAAGACATCGCCTGAGCCTTCTCCAGGAACATAGCAGCGAAGCGTTGAAACCGGTGTTGGAATCTGCTACGCGTTCTGCACGTCGTGTGCTTTTGCGTGTAAAAAACCGGCCTGTGTTTCCGTGATCGTTTTAAACAGGGAAAACAGATAGTGATGAATGCAGGCCCACCCGCCCTGTACCACACGGTTTAACTCGATCAGTTCATTGTCGAAAAATGCTTCACCCGAAAAATACGCATACCGCGATTGGATGAATTTTTCTGCGGCACTTTTAACGGTAGGATCATGATCGAAAGCGCCTGCAGCGATCCACTCGTGCAGGCTTTGTTTGAAACCGGGTTCATGCTCTTTTTTCAGCGATGCGATTATCTCCCGGATAGCATTGATCGCCAGAGTTTCTCCCCGGAAAACAGGTCCCAGCAATTCCAGCAGGGCGCTAAAGGCGCTCAATGATTCATCCGCCTGGTTTCGACAGGCAAAATAGTTTTTGTACAGGGATTTCAACACCTCTGCTTCGGCAAGTGGCGCAATCGCATAGAAGTGGCGGAAGATTCTTTGGTCCAGCGCCTCCAGTTGGTTTTGCAGGATTTCGCGTTCTCCCTCCAGCTGTGCCAGTATGGTAGCCGCTTCCTGCCGCCGGTATTTTCGGCCGTCAAAATCAAAACTGCGAACGGCAATTTCCTTTCGGGAGAGTGCTTGCAAAACGGCAAGATCCTGTTCAAGGAAGGCCAGTTTTTGCGGAAGCAGCAGGGCCTCGTCCGTTAGCAAATCGTCGAAGGCTTGCAGCACGTACGGCTGCTGCGACACGGCTTCAGGATCGAAATCGGCAAGGCTGCGATTGGCGTAAAAATTTTTGAACACAGGCGGAAAAGCAACAGTCTGTAACCGTGCTTCAAACAATTGTGCAAAACGCAATGCATCGATCTGTCCCTTGATTTCTTCGGGAGGAATGCTTTTGTAGAATTGTTTTGTGACTCGCTCCTTCCAATCCGCTGCGTTTTCAAAAAGTGTCCAGGCAGGCGCTTCATCGACGGTGGCTGTCAGGGCAAACGAATCCAGGTAAGCCTTGCGTTCCTGCAAGGTGGGATGCGAGGCCCATTGGTCTTTGTAGTTAACGCGACATCCCACACGGCTTTCGGTTTCGATGTCCAGCACCGGCAATCCCTGGAGCAGTTTCACCTGCCGCACGGCAGCCATCTGTCCCAGCACGAAACGGTGATGGGCATAGAAATCCGTCACCGTCTGTTTTTCTTTCCACGCCGTATTACAGGTTTCAAGCGTCGCCGCAAAACAGTCATTGGCAAACTCGCTGCGCCGCAGCGCATGGATGATATTGTTGCTGCCACAAACCGAGGCGGCCACCAGGTCGGCATGAAACTCCATTTGCCGCGACAGACTCAGGTAGGAGCTGTTCACCACTTTAAACATTTGGTGCAGCACCCACTGGATTCCCTGCACCGCTTTTACCGTGAGCTGTACGCAAATAGCCACAAGGCCGTGCACACTGGCAAAACTGCGAAGGCTGTTCGCATAGCCCTGGTTGTTAAACAGCATATCGTAAATCACCTTGTTCACCTGGTAAACCCAACTACCCACCTTCATGCTGCGTTGGGAAAAATGGCCAAACTCGTGTGCAAGCACGGCTTTCAGTTCGCTCACGTTAAGGCTGTTGACAAGTCCAAGCCCGATTTTTAAATTTTTACGCACCGGGAAAAACAGGCTAAGAAACGACGAGTTGTAAAAAACGGCCGCATTCACATCGTCGCTCAGAAACACTTTTTTAGGCCGGGCTGTACCCGTTTCCCTGGCAAGGTCATAGATCGTTTGAAACAGCAGCGGCTGATCGTCTTTGGTGATCTCGATACAATCACTTTCATCGGCCCTTGTCGTTGCAAACAGGAACTTCACCAAAAACACAAAGACCATAATGCCACAACCGACAAGACCAACACTGAACAGGAGAGTATACAGCGAGGCCCTGGCAACGATGATAAAATACCCGGCGTAAAAACAAAGTCCCACCAGCGCAAGGGAGATAAGAAACAAAAGCAGGTAAACAAGCAGAAAGGCCAGTATCGCCATCACCGACTTCGCCGCCTCTTTTTTAAATTGGGCAGAAGGCGCAAGCAGGGCGTCCGGGTGCGTCTTGGGGAGCGGGGGATTCATAAAGCAGTAGTTTGACAACGAATTTATTGGCTATTGGTGAAAAAAGAAAGCGCAGTAGCGGAAAGGCGGTCCGGTGAAAAGAAGAGTCCTTGCCTTTCTTCCGGCGTCCTGAGTATTCTTCACCACGAAACGCTTCATTCCTGATTTTGGCATCGGCTCTCTCGGGATTGGTTTTTTCCGGAAACAGTGAAACAGAAGATCGCTGCAGCGCAAAAACCCGCATTACAGAAAAGCAAATCATCGCAGCAGTAAATGAGCATGAAGAGCGCAGTTCATCAAAAGCAGTTTGCAGACAAAAGCGGCAACATTGCCGATCGTTAAACCAGTTCTCAAAGCAATCTAAAACAACGCGGAACGTGGGTCCCACCCTCCTGCCACCGGTTTTTATCTTGCAGGTGGTTCAAACGGGTTAATCACTTACCCGGCAAATTTACATCTCTCAATAGCCGCCGTGTTCCGGTTTGGAAGAGGGTGGGTCCTTAGGAATGTTGTTTAGCCAACAGGTTGGTCAGCTGGCAGGCAGCATAACCACGAACGCTGCCCCTTTCCCTTCTGTTGACTGAACGGACAATGTACCACCATGCTCTTTGGTGACAATATCGTAGCTGAGCGACAGCCCCAGGCCTGTGCCTTCCCCGGTAGGCTTGGTGGTAAAAAAAGGCTGGAATACCTTATGGATCATCGTTTGCGGAATTCCCGTGCCGTTGTCGTTTACATGCACCTCCACGCTGCCGTCGGCACATTTGTTTGTGCTGACCGAAACTTTTGGTTCAAATAGTCCGTTCTGTTGCTGTTTCTTCTGTTGTGTGGCATAAAAGGCGTTGTTAAACAGGTTCAGAAGCACCCGCCCCAAATCCTGTGGCACCACTGCCAACTGTCCGGCTTCTTCACTGAAGCTTGTTTCGACAATGGCACTAAAGGAACTGTTTTTGGCCCGGAAGCCATGATACGACAAGCGCAAATATTCCTCTACCAGTTGATTGATGTTGATCGGTTCTTTCTTGCCGGCAGTTGTCCTTGCATGTTGCAACATGTTCTTGACGATGGAGTCAGCTCTTTTGCCATGCTGGTTGATCTTTTCTTCATTTGCCTTGATGTCTGCTGCAAGGGTGTTGATTTCTGCCTGGTTACCCTTTTCATTGGCCTCTTGCAGCTCGTCCAGCAATTCCTTATTTGCCTCGGAGAAATTGTTCACAAAATTTAACGGGTTTTGAATCTCATGCGCAATGCCCGCCGTGAGTTCGCCCAGGGATGCCATCTTTTCCTGCTGCACCAGTTGGGCTTGGGTAGCCTGAAGTCTTGCATAGGCCTCTTCAACCCGCCGCTTTTGTTCGTGCAGCAGCACATTCGACGTTTGCTTTGCCTTGTTGTTCCGGTATAGGAAAAAAGCAATCAAAAGCACAAGGACCAAACCGGCACCAAGCGCATACAGTTTCAGATTTACCTGGTAGCGCTGAAGGGCTTCTTTTCTTTCCTGCTCCAGTTGCTGCATGCGCAGGGTTTCGTTGAACTGCAGGTTTTGCACCTGTCTTGTCTTCTCCTGGTTGAACAGGCTGTCTTTGAGCAGCATGGCCATCCGCAGGTATTTGTAAGCACTGTCGGTGCGGTCTTGCTTTGCATACAGTTCATTCAAAAACAAATCTGCCTTCAGTTCCTGCGCCGGCAATGTCAGTAGCTGATACCGCGCCAGCGACATGTAGCCATAGGACGTTGCAGAATCCCATTGCTTGTTTTTGGCAAACAACGTAGCCATCCCCAGCCACGACTGCGCCATCATCTCTTCCCGGCTTGCCAACTCCGAATATCCACGGCCTGTCTTCCCTGCAAAATCAAGCGCGGTGCGGTAACGCGAAAAAGCCTCGTCCACCCGGTTCTGCTTTGCCAGTATGGAAGCAAGGCCCAGATTTGCAAAGGCAATCCGTTGGTTGTCTTTTAAGGTTGCTGCAAGACTGTAAGAACGCTGCCAGTAAAAAAGTGCCGAATCCAGGCGGTTCAGGCCCTCAAACGCACGGGCCATTTGGTTGACATAACCCCGCAAGGCATAATACTGCACCTCGTTTGCCGTTTTAAAAAAACCGGAGTGAGTCAGTTGTTGCACCCTTCGGGCATACTGCAATTGGTGCGCAAAATCGCCCATGGCGCCATACACGATGCCGAGAAACTGGTTCATGAAATAAAGGCGCAGCGTATCGTGGTAGCGCTCGGCAATAGCCAGGTTTGTCAAGAGCAATTCAATGGCTTTGGGATAGTTGCCCTCATCTCTAAATACCAAAGCCATACGGGTACGTGCGCCGAAGAGCCCTCTCGGATAATTGATCCGCTGTGCCAACCATACGGCCTGTTGGGTAAACCGAAGCGCCGAGTCTTTATTCCGCTGCAGGTACGATTGCCCCAACAAAATGAGGAGGTCCACACGGCCCGTATCCGTTTTAGCCTGCAGGAGCAAGCCACGCAGGCTGTCGGCATTCAGCTTTAAGAGGTCAGGATCATAGATTGCACCCAGCGATGAGGGCTGGGCCGGTGCACGCACAACGCCGATAAGCAGCAAAACAGAAAGCAGGCACGTTCTCATGGCGGCCTTGATAAAAGAGGTTGAAGTAAAAGATAATAAAAGGTACAAAAGAACTGGATACAAGACCCGGGGTAATTTTCACCCTCCCTCCGGCCTTGATTGATCGGTGCTGCAGCTTCTCAGTTCCTTTATGGGAAGCCATGCATTCCGGATGAAACTTGTCACCGGCCGGCTGTTTGGTATTCAGGATGGCGCCGGGCAGGTGATTGAATACCAAAGTAGGATTCTATGATCGTCAGGCGGGCTATGCACCCTTTAAGAGAGCACCATTTTCATTTTCAATAGGCCTGTTCCTGCGTCGGAACGAGGCAGGCAAGATTGTTGTACACAAAGACATAAAGGATTGGTGCTGAACAAACGCTTTCCGGTCCCCGATAAAGAAATAGTGTACATTCAAAGACATTTAATCATCCTCCTCTTTCTTATTTATGCCAGCGAAGTCAAAAAAACACTCTCCCGTTCTGAAACAATTATCCAAATCGCCAACAGGCATTAACGGATTAGATGAGATAACCGATGGCGGACTTCCTGCCGGACGCCCCACATTGGTTTGTGGCGCTGCCGGTTCCGGCAAAACGCTCCTCTCCTTGGAATTCATTGTTCGCGGCGCCATGCAATTCAACGAGCCTGGCGTGTTCATGGCCTTTGAAGAGAAGGCCGATGAATTAATCATGAATGTTGCATCGCTCGGATTTGATTTAAAAGACCTTCAGAAGAAGGGACTGGTGAAGCTGGACCATGTACACATCGACCGTACGGAAATAGAAGAAACCGGGGAGTATGACCTGGACGGCTTGTTCATCCGGCTTGGCTATGCCATCGACAGCATCGGCGCGAAGCGGGTGGTGCTGGATACCATCGAAAACCTTTTCTCCGGCCTCGATAACCAGGGTATTTTACGGGCCGAACTCCGGCGCCTGTTTGGCTGGTTGAAAGAAAAAGGCGTCACCGCCATTATCACCGGGGAACGTGGCGAGAGCAGTCTGACCCGCCAGGGCCTGGAGGAATATGTTTCGGATTGCGTCATCCTGCTCGATCACCGGGTCTCCAATCAAATTTCCACCCGCCTCCTGCGAATTATCAAGTACCGCGGATCATTGCATGGTACCAATGAATACCCGTTTCTGATTGACGAAGACGGCATCTCTGTTTTGCCCGTGACCTCGCTCCTGCTGAATGCACCGGTGTCCACGCAACGCATTTCTTCGGGCATTCCGGCACTGGATCATATGCTGGGCGGAAAAGGGTTCTTCCGCGGAAGCTCTATCCTGGTGTCGGGAACGGCGGGTACCGGCAAAACCAGCATTGCTGCGTTTTTCGCCAATGAAAGCTGCCGCCGCAAAGAGCGCTGCATTTACTTCGCATTTGAGGAATCACCGCAACAGATTATCCGGAACATGCATTCCATCGGCATCGACCTGCAAACGCATATCGACAATGGCCTGCTACAGATGAATGCCTCAAGGCCGACATTGTACGGGCTGGAAATGCACCTGGTGGACATCCACAAAAAGATCAAAAAGTTTAAACCCAGAACAGTCATTCTCGATCCCATCACCAACCTTGTCACCGTGGGTTCGGTAAGCGAAGTAAAGTCCATGCTGGTCCGGCTGATCGACTTTTTACAGGCCGAACAAATTACGGTGTTGTTTACGGCCCTGTCGTTAAACACGATCGTTAATGAACAAACGGATGAAGGCGTTTCTTCCCTTGTTGATGCCTGGCTCCTGGTGAGGGACATTGAATCGAACGGTGAACGCAACCGCGGCATGTACATCATGAAATCGCGGGGCATGAAACACTCCAACCAGGTAAGAGAGTTTGTGATCACCGACGAGGGATTGGACCTGGTGGATGTTTACCTTGGTCCGGAAGGTGTGCTCACCGGTTCGGCCAGGGAAGCACAGATGCTCAGCGAAGTCACCGGTGCGGTGATGCGCACCCATGCCCTCAGCCGCAAAGACATCGAGATCCAGCGGAAGCGAAAGGTACTGGAAGCTAAGATTGCTTCCCTGCAGGAAGAGTTTGAGTCTGTGCAGGATCAATTGAACAAATCCTACATCGAAGAAGATCTTAAGAAAGAGATAATGGAAAAGAACCGCAAGCAGATGATCGAGAACAGGCTCACCAAAAATGCAGGCAATGGCAAAAGGAAGTAAAGCAGTGAAGAAAACCTACAAGTGGGAACTGCGGTTATACATTGCCGGGAACACGCCCAAATCGGTGATGGCACTGGCGAACCTGAAAAAGTATTGTGAAGAGCATTTGAAGGATGAATACAAGATCGAAGTCATTGACTTATTGATCCACCCCCAACTGGCCGCCGGCGATCAGATACTGGCCATCCCTACCCTGGTACGAAAAGTTCCTGTACCCATCCGCAAGATCATTGGCGATTTGTCCAATGAAGAAAAGGTGCTGGTAGGATTGAACATACGTCCCGTAAAGAAATAACATGAAAAAAAAGGAAGAACATGCCGATGGTACAAGTAACGGAACGAATGAATATGTTCTCCATTTATTCATTACCGGCGCAACACCCAACTCGGTGAGGGCGGTTGCCAACATCAAACAGATTTGCGAGGATCACCTGAAAGGAAATTATCAGCTGGAGATCATCGATGTATATCAACAGCAGGCCCTTGCTGAAAAAGAACAACTGGTTGCACTACCGCTGCTGATCAGGAGACAGCCCTTGCCGGAACGCAGGCTGATCGGCGACATGTCGGATACAGAAAAAGTATTAAAAGGATTAGGCTTTTATCTTCATGGCAGATAAAGACGTGAAATACCAAACCAGGGAAATCCTCCAGGCGGAAATCGATGAACTGCGCCAGCAGCTGGAGGAGGCCAATGATACCATTGAAGCCATTCGCACCGGGCAGGTTGATGCCCTTGTGGTGCAAAGCGAAAATGGCCACCAGTTGTACACATTGAAAAATGCCGACCAGACCTATCGTGTGTTCATTGAAAAAATGACCGAAGGAGCCGTGACGCTAAATCCCGAAGGATTGATCCTTTATTGCAATTCGCAGTTTGCCCGGATGGTGCAGTTGCCGCTTTCCAATGTCATTGGTATTCCGTTCGACACCTTCATCGCACCGGAAAATATGCCGCACTACAACGCCTTATTCAAAACCTGCTGGACGGATGATTGCAAAGGAGAGGTTTTGTTGATCGCCGGTAAAGACCGCAAGCCTGTGCAACTGTCGTTAACCACACTGGAACTGCAGGAAGGAATTTCCCTGAGCATCATTCTCACGGATCTCACTGCACAAAAGGCAACGCAGAAACAATTACGCGACAACAACAGTCAACTGGCAGAGATCAACCAGGCCCTGGAAGCCAGCAACCACGACCTGCAGCAGTTTGCTTCGGTGGCCTCCCATGATTTGCAGGAACCCCTGCGCAAGATCCAGATCTTTTCCAACCTCATAAAAGAGAATGGAATCGAACTGACGCCCCTGTCAAGAAAATACCTCGAAAAAATCATTGTTTCTTCTTCACGGATGAAGACACTGATCCTGGACATCCTGAATTACTCAAAACTTTCTGCAAGCGACCTTCCTCATGACTGCATTGATTTGAACGAAATTGTCGAAGAACTGTTGGAAGATTTTGAACTGGTGATTGCGGAGAAAGGTGCCATCGTTGATAGAGGACAGTTGCCCTGTATTGATGCCAACAGGGGCCAGATACGCCAGGTCTTTCAGAACATTATCAGCAATTCACTGAAGTTTTCAAAGCCCGGCCAGGCACCTGTTATTTCGGTTACGTCCCGGCAAATCGGACAACGCTCATTTGACAGTCCGGAGTCGGCTGATGGCCCTTATTGCCTGATCACCGTCGCCGATAACGGGATCGGCTTCAATGAGAAATACCTTTCGAACATTTTCACCCTCTTCGAACGCCTCAATTCCAAGGATAAATACGAAGGCACCGGCATCGGGCTGGCCATTGCCAAAAAGATCATTGAGAAGCACAATGGTTTGATCACGGCGAGCAGCAGCGAAGGCGCCGGCACGCAGTTCAAAATCATCTTACCGGTAAAACAAAACATATCTTAGCGCCGTTTATGACCTTTCGGAAAATCTTGTTGGCAGAAGACGATGCGGATGACCAAAAACTGTTTTGTGATTTTTTGTCACACCGCCAGGACATTGTTATTATGCCCGTGGTGGAAAATGGCGAGGAATTGCTGACCGTCCTGGAAAATACAACGAGCCAGGATTTACCGCACGTCATTGTCCTTGATCAGAACATGCCAAAGCGCAATGGCCTGCAGACCCTCGCAGCGCTAAAAGCCGAGGCCCGCTTTTCTCACCTTCCCGTTGTGATCTACTCCACCTATGCAGATGAAGAGTTGGTCAGCAACAGCATGGCTGCAGGAGCTGCATTGGTGATCGCAAAACCCATTTCAAAAAAAGGGTATGAAGAAATGATAGACGCCATTTTGAACTTGTTGGACTGAACCCTTTGGTACACATTTCGGGAGAGCATGGCTCCACAACGTTAGGCTGAGCCGTGGCAGGGATTGAACGCCTGACCTTCACTTTCTTTTCAACCGGCCTGCCATGGCAAAGCGGGCACGTACACCATTTTCAGTTTGCACACCTGTATGGCCGATGGAGAATTGTCTTAACAGGCCTCTGTTTCCCGGCTGCTGATTGCCCATGCCAATTGAGAGTAGGTCCGAAAGAATCGTCAACAGCGCAGACAGGGCAGCGATAACCGGTTTGTAAACAGCCCCCCGGGGCACCTTTACACAAGCTTAGGCAGGTTGAGCTGCCGCGACTTTCTCAAACGCAGGCTTCGCTTTCGTCTGCAGGGGTTTTGCCTGGATCAGCCATTTGTCTTTACGGCAAGTACCGGTTCCGCATCGTTGGAAATACAGCCTGAAGGCAGCCTGTATTTTGGAAAACAGTTTTGATTGCAGCCACTGGGTTGCATGATACCGGTAATACAATACCACGATTGTAAATGATGGATGGTTTGCAGACATGAGTTGTAGAATAGAAGCGATCCGTATTGGCGGCAGCACCCGCCACGGCCCGGCAGTATA
Organism: Flavisolibacter nicotianae; assembly: GCF_003628535.1. Classification (GTDB taxonomy): domain Bacteria; phylum Bacteroidota; class Bacteroidia; order Chitinophagales; family Chitinophagaceae; genus Flavisolibacter; species Flavisolibacter nicotianae. Next base: position 127,766 of record NZ_RBCI01000011.1, on the reverse strand, counting down.
TACAGCCGGCATCCATCGTCAGATATGCCGGCGAACAGGAAAATGAATACCATCTTTCAGTGACTGCGAAGGCTGCGGTGGCACCGCTTCAGACCATCCCGCCTCACCATCATCTGCGCCACTTGTATCAGGCAACCGTTTACAAAAAAGAGGTCTGAAAGGCTGCCGATAAATAGCCCGGTGCACAAGCCCGGCCAGAAGCCAAACACAAAAAAGCAAAGCCCTGAAGGGGCGATAAAAAAATCAGGCAACGATGTCCGTTACGACACGACCGTTTTAGGAAAAATAACAGCAAAACGGGTGGCCTTTGTTGCCGCTTCTTGCATGAAAGCGGCTTTTTATTGACCGGAGTAGAAAAATCACCTGGCATCGACCACCAGTGATAGAGCGAAAGAGCAACTTGCGCTACAATCCACCTAGATCGTTCAGGATGATCTGCTCGTCAAAGGCGCTCAGTTGGCTGGAGTTTCGCAAATAGCAGTAATAATCACGTCCATAGGTAAACGCCTTTCCCTTATCACCCGACTTCAATGCGTCCTGGTACTTTTCTCTAAGCTGCGCAATGATATCTTTCTCCTTTTCTATGCATTCAATAGGATCGCCCTTGCCGTAGCAATGCAACACAAGCAGAACAAGCAGTACAACGGCAACAAGCAGGCTAGCCATAGGAAAGGTTTTAGCGGATTCCTCTAAAGTGCAATTTTTCCAAAATTAGCATTTGACAAATACAATTGCTAAAATTTTTAGCTTTGCGGCGTGCCGTATTACCGTATTGTTATATGGACGAAAACCAGGAACAGGCCCTTCCAGGGCATCCGGTTCATTCCCAATGAAAGCATCACGGCTGTGCAGGGACTTATGGAAAAACGGGCCGTCGAACAATACAAATCAGCCTTCATCGATTGTGAAGTGCAGATGCTGGCAAAGACCTGTACGGCCGTCCGGGCATTGATGGATCGGATGAATAACCTTACGAAATAAACAATGTGCCGGCAGCATTCATCCGGGCAGAGATCAGAAAAACGGGGATGGCATTGACAAGCGTAAAGTTTCAGGCAGGGCCGACCACCGGCTTATGAAAAAGGCGAAGCCCATTTTGGAAAAAGCAGTTCGGCCATCAGGGGCCCTGCAGCAGCAGGTTCGAAAGACAAATTGCCCAGCCCGGGTCAAAATGAGGCGAGCGGCAGCACAAAAAAAGCGCCGGCACACCCACGAAGAAAAGCTGCCGGTGGTTTTCGACACCTGCGTGAAACGGTGGTTGACGGAGAGAGATTCACACAATTGGACCCGTTGCTGTCAACGGCAATGTGTCCGGGTTCAATAGGATCCTCCTGCTCCTTCTTCACGAAAATCGGCAAAGCGAAAAACAACGGTACAAACCCTTTTGGAAACACAAATCCCCACCTGGTGGGGAGGGGATCGATGAGAAGGCGTTTTTGGGTTCAGGGTTCGGTTTTCATTGGACAACTTGGACGCCTTTGGTTTTCAAGGATTGGATCATCTTCATAGTCAATACGGATCTAAACGGGCTTTTACAGGATTCGGATACAGTTTGTTTTGGTTTTTAAGATTGTTTGGTCGATTGTTTTTCAGGATCTGGATTTGTTGACCACACAAAAATACAAGCCGCAAAAACAGCGATGCCTTGCGGTTCGCTGAACTATCAAAAAACGGGGGCGAACAACCGCCGATTGGCAGACGAAATTTACAGGGGAAATAAGGGCAAAATGGGCCATGAGTGGAAACCCTGAGTACAACGAAAGGGAAATACCTCAGCAACTGCAACGCAGCCTTAGACTAGCATTTGGGCCTGTGTGGAAGGTGGCCTCTGCTGCAAGTCTGCAAACGCAACCTATCCCTGAATACAAACGGCGAACCGTAGGGTCAATCTGTAAAGAAGAGAAGCAAGCTGTCTGAGTCGTACAGGCGCAAGGTGGCGGCAGGCCGTCTGCAATGAAGTGACGTGAATACGGTAAAAATAGCCTGCTCCAACAGCTGTTTGGCTGTGGATGAAACGACAGGCCTTGTGTCTACAATTTTATAAAGAGCTCCTTGCGTCCGCATGGATAGGTGCTTCCCACCTTATTCACAGGTTGCAAAGCCGTCAGAATAAACAAAGCAGGAAAAACGCCAACCGCAGCAAACAAGCCAGTCAACGACAAATCAGTTTATAGCGGTTCTTTCAATAAAAAGGTCTACTGGTCTTCCTGCAAGGGAACGGTAAAGAAGTAAAACCTCACCCGCGACCAATTGTGCGCTCCTGCGAACACACCGGACACACCGAAGGCTCCCTGGAATAAACGGTGGCTTGTTTTCGCAGAATAAACTTTCAATACAGCCGCAGTAATCTCTACTTGATGGCCCGCTGCAAACAGGCGCATGAGGCAAACTACACCGTCTGTAGTTCTGTTTCTTCGATCAGGTGCCGGATGTCCACGTCATTGAGTTCCGTGGACTGCTTTATCAGTTCAATCAGCGCTTCGAGGTTCTCTGGCGTGATGCCAAACCGGCTTAATTTCCAGAAGTTGTAAGGGGCGCAGTACTCCAGCGGCAGGGGCTTTTCGTACAATTCACAGCCCTGGATGCCGCCTTCCTGCATCGGATGAAAGGTAACAAGCGTGATGTGAACCTTCTCGCCTTCCTTTATCCAGAATCGGTCAGGAATGGCTTCCGGCTTGTTCGTATCGTCCAGGCAAATCACTTCAACCATCTGGCAAAGGTAGGAGGTCACAAACTTTCAGCAGATAGATGTTTTTCGACCCGTCTTGAAGCAGCAGGCGGCGCCCCGCAAATGCCCTGCAGTCGCCCAGATTTTCTCGATACTTGCACATGTATTCAGGCACCATTCATTGACATATAGATAATGAAATGACAGTTGTCGGGGATAGAAGGCGGGGCTTTGCCAATGCAAACAACTAAAGGACGGCGTGCATACCTGATGCTTCGGCAGCGATATCAGTACAAAAAGGGAAAAGGCCGCAGTCAGCAACCTTTTCCTGATGTCTGGAAAACAGCAGAGAAATAGTATGGTCTGGGAAAACGCTGTTCAGGCATTCGTTCTCTGTTAGTCAAAACGTTCAAACGCAGGAGCAAAAAAGAAGCAAACGGGTTTGCAACGTCGCCGATTCAAATTTCCTTGGGTCAAATCTGTACAGGTATTGCCTTTGAGGAAACGTAAAGCGCCTGTGCAGAGGGCCGGGGGCCACGTCCCGCAGTAGACACTACGTGTGCTTCTATACAGTCACTCGCTTGCAACACAATTTCGCAGGCTGGAATTTTACCCATTTTATGGTATTGCTGGTCGTTGTTTTTAGATATTTTCTGGTTTCCAGGTTCCTTTTAACACCATCGCCGCTGGCGTACTACAGCAAGAGTAATGAAAGTCTGGAATATCTATTTTAAACACAAATAGACGGAAGAATACTTTTAAAAAAGATTAGGAAGCGAGTATGTAGTGTTAGAATGACTGAAGTTATAATTACAAAAGTCATATTTAAATAACTTTTGGATCAAGAGAGATTTATTTAAAACAAGGCTCGTTACTTTTTGTAGTAATCAAACAGTAGAATTACTATTCGCTGTATTCCTTTTTGGATCGCTGATAGCACATTCCTCAAAAAATAATTTCGTAGTCAAATTCTTGGCATCCTCACTAATATTATAAATCTTCATTCATAGAAATTCATGGTTTTTGCTCCTATGGCAGAAAAACAATAAAACCCGCTATAGGAGCGGGTTTTATTGTTTAGTTGTCGGGAAGACAGGATTTGAAAGTACCTTGTAATATGATGACTTTCACCGACTTATATATTTTCATATCTTGGACTCACCGAATGACTCACCATGAATTATAGTCGCCAGTGGCGTCCGACTAAAAACTGTAATCGTCGAAAGGCATGGTCCAACTCGGATCATAACAGCTTGAAAATTTTACCTGTAAGTTCCAATGCACTTCGCTCATCTTTTAGCCAACAGTGAAGGAAGTGGATGAAAAGAACTATCGTCAAATTTAATCAAAACAGCGCAACAAAAAAGGCTCAATTTAGAGCCTTTTTTAAAAATTCTTGCAGCTACCAGACAAGGAATTCAGCCCACGTCGTCTAACCTGTAAAGTAGAAGAAAACACTCGAATTGATGTACCGAAAATGCTTTTGATTTATTTCAGAATCCAGTCGGATGCAGGATTGAAGGCTTTGAGTGAAGGCGACTGGTATTCGGAATTCCTAAATTCTTCTAGCAATTGATCGACGAGTCTTGATACAGTGAGTGTACCAGTCGGTGTACGGTCATAAATCTTGAGGAACGACCGTGTAAATAGGCCATTGTATTTGTCTTCTTTGGCCGTTTGTTCGCCGCGAGAGGCGGTAATTACTACGGAGCCGTTCTGGCTGTAGTCAGGAAAAGCTTGGGTAATGATTTTAAATGCCTCATAGTCTATATTTTCGAACCTATCATCAGGAATAAAAGTTGAAAACCCATCTATAATCTCAAACGATGACTTTACGGGCGGGTCCCCCGAACGATCTTTCTGTCCGTCAGCGGCATTTTCTTTTTGTTTATAGCCTTGTGTATCCGCATAATCGAAATACGATTGTCCTGCATGACATGCGTCTATCATGATTAAACGTTTCCGCGCGGGCACGCCCTCAAATAAATCTTCAAGATCGTCATACGTAAGCGTTGTGCTGGTATCGGGATGGGCGAAATTGGTATTGTAGCCGGCGAAATGCCAGGTTAAGTTTCCAGGGGACAGCAAGCCGTGGCCGCTTAACCAGAATATCACTTTGTCTTTGGCTGATGTTCGAATCAGTTTTTCTTTGATCTGCATCAGTTGCCTGCGAAGTGAATACCGTGTGTTCAGCAGAGTATCCAGCACTTTGAAATTGGGATCCTGCGCCTGCATATTCTTTATTACACTGCGAATATCTTCCACAGAGGCATTGAGGCGGCGCGTAGTATCTTCGTACTCAGACATGCCGATGCCGACGAAATAGGTACAGCTAGGACTTGGCAAAGGCGGGGCATAGTAACACACAAACTTCGCACGCTTCCCCCAAACACCCGCTTCGTTCATCACCGCCACTTCTATTACGTTTTTCCCCTCTGTTAGTACAACGGTTTGGTACATGCTGTCTATTGCCATCGGAACCAATTTGCCGTTGTACCCCAATGTAGGTAGGCCGTTAATCCAAATATTGATTTTTCGTATGGAACGCAAGCTATCCAAGAGCTGAATGGTGAGCCGCACCTTGTTTGAATTCCGGTATAGCATTTTCAGGTCTGACGTTTGTACAATCCTCACTTCGGGCATTTTACCGGTTTGTACCGCATGCTGTGATTTATGTTGCCTTAGTTTTACTACCCGATCGTAAATAATGCCAAACCGCTCATCATGGTTATTCAGCAACTTTAAAAACAGATCCGGTCGGTTCAACATTGCATCGTTTTGCGCGGAGGAACCACTGCTGTATAGCGAAAATGAAGCGAAATTGCCAAATGCGTCTTCGAAGCGCACAGCGGATACGTCAAAATATACTGTGCATAGGTATTTCCCATCTTCAAGCCTGTACAATTTATAAACTTTATCATCAAAACCTATACGGCTAGCAAACATACCTCGTCCGAAGTCCGCATACGCATATTCGCCTTCATAGAAATAATTCCTGACGTTCTTCAATTCCGCTCCTTCCAAATTCATCAAAACCAGCTGTCCCTGCGTTATTACAGTTACCCGTTTATGCTCCAGATCTATTCTGAACACATTTTCCGGGTTTTTGTCAAACGCGTCTCCGTCAAAAAGCGTAGACAGTAAGGGCAACTCGATTACTGCTTCCTTTTTGATCTGGTTTAGTTGCAGCAATCTCTGCAAAAACTTTTGTAGCACAGGCATCATCTGCCCTGAAATACTTCCGTAATTGGTTTCAAAATGCAGCAATCGCCGTCGGTTTATCAGATCGTAAACCACAGTAGTTTCGAACGAACCGGGTATATGATACATAGCTAACCCTAAATTTGGTTCGTATCCGTAGTTTCCCCAATCAATAGCCATATGCGTCGTTTGCAACGCATGATATTGAATCGTATCTAAAATCGACAATTTCCCGGATAGTAGGTTCACAGCATACAAATCCAAAACATCTACCGTGTCATTTTTAGAAAGATATGGTTTCAGCGAGTTCGTAGCGGGCAAGTTTCCGATATTTTCCTTACCCCTACGCTCATCACAGAAAAACAAGATCGAATCTTTTGGATCTACTCTCTTCCATATACCGTAATCTTCTTTCCTATAAAACCGGTGAAACGAAACAAGCTGCTGTATTTGGACGTTCCATGCTAAATAGACGTAACTTACTTTATCAAAATAGGCGGAGATATGCGCTATAGGGTAGTGAAAACTGCCCACACGAATCTCCGAAATGATTGACAGAGCATTGTGAGGTAAATCTGCGAGTTTCGCAATTTGCGCTATTAGCGTATCGCGGGCAAATGTATATTGCTTCCCCCCCGTTTTGATATAAATAATCCCTTTATCACAATCTTGCCAACCAGTATCAATGGTTGAAGTAGAAGGGTTATAGCTGAAAGGCAGTACCTCTCGTTGGTTAGTGTCAGTACGTTGAGCTTGGCATGACAAAAAAGCATGTAATATTCGCCACGGTTTATCGTGTACCACATCAAATGGAGTATTACGGATCAACTGATAACTACTCAGGTTCTGCACCACGTCGTTGTACTGTAACACTTCAGGGCTATTATCCAGTAAAATGGGCGTAGCAGCGCTATTTGTATAATCGAAAACCAGTTTTCCGCCGGCAGACTCGTTCTCACCGTAATCATAATATGAATCCGATAATGCTTTATACCGGCCCCGCGCATATCCCGCACCGTACAATGACAATTTTGAAATTGGAACCGCATTTAAAAAAGAATCCCGTTCTGCTCCCCTAAACTCGTACAACTGAATGCTATCGCTTTGCAACCCATACTTTTCCATTGGATATTTCTGGCCATATCCCTTCGTTTGATAGCTAAATCCCTCCAGCGCATTCGCCAGATCGAGGCCACCATATTTAGCGAACAAACTGTCAAGGCGTAGTTTTAATGCATTACCTTTCCACATTTGTGTGGTACTCTCCCGAGTTTGGGTATTGAAAACGGTTACCTCTAAAACTTTCGATGTATTCTGCCTGTATAAACCCTCACCTCCGTTTCCCACGATAATAATCTGGCGGCCTTTTTCCATCAAAAAATATTCTGGTATAATCCTCAAATCACTAACATCCGCAAACTTTTTAACATCCAGCATGTTCAAAGGAGCGTTATATCCTAGCCTCCATCCTTTTGTAGTTTGAGTTAATTTTGTTATTGTGCCTTTAATCACACCTGCCTGGAGTTTTTCCTCAGTGACTGCATACACAACTTTTTTAACTTCATCCACAAGGCATAATGCCCGATGTTTTTTATTACATGTTTTGCTGTAAAGTTTATCTAAATCTTGGTAGGGTGTTAATGTTTCAGGGTTATAAGCATACAGATTTTGTATGGGACTCAACGATGTTTTCCTCGTTTCGAATAATAATAGATTTCGGAAAACGCGAAAAAACAAAAGATTATTTCCTTTTATTGGCAGCTTTAACGCCCGCACCCGCATACTATCAACAGAAAAGTCCAGTTGATAAACAATAACAGGCTTATCCGATTCTGTGTAACAAACCAATACTTTGTTGTAGTTACTGTTGAATTTTGCGTACCGCGGGTGATCAGGAAGAGGGGTGTGTTCGGCAGCATATACCGTTTCCTGGCTTTGTAGATCGTACACATACAACTGGTTGCGGTGGAGGTCGGAAATGAGCGCATAGTGGTCATCGCTACTCACATCATGAATCTTACAGTCCTGTATAGGCAAATGCAATTTTTTCACCTTTTTGAAAGAAATTTGTGCAAATGCGCCTTGGTTGCACCACCATGCAAGTAGCAGAAAAACATACCATTTCATCTAAAAAGAGTTTATTAATTAATTGAGTAAGTAATCTTTACGGTTTGCAGCACTTTGGGATTATTCAGCGACCTCTTTCCACTTTTTCCAAGAACAGTCCGTTTTGTTGCGAGACCAGCACTTTCATCTTTGCTACTCCGCTCTGTTTCAGTTCAATAAACGTAATCAGCACGCCCGTGAGGTTCAGCAGTTCATCGCTCACCAGCAACAGAAAATGACCATCGTTCTGCCCACGCTATCTGTTGCGGATATTCGTCGTCTTCAAAATAAAGTAAAATGTCATAATTGCTTGTAACGAATTTCTCATTAGATGTCACATTTCGCCTTACTCTTATTTACATTACAAATTACCTCTATAGGTTGAAGTTGAATAATTTTCCCACATTGCTCATCAACAGTGTAACACTTGTCGGCGCGATATGGCCAATGCCTTGATACGTGTTCTTTCTGCAGAGGCCTTCTGTTTTCATTAAAGGAACACTTCAATAGGGCGGGAACTGTAATGGCAAAGGGTACAAAATAGGTTATAGCGAATATCTTTCTCACATTACATAAAGTTATTTACCTATTGACTTTTTGCACGCACGTGGTATTCCAATTGCTGTGTAATAATGCTGCTGGGATCATACAGGGTCTGGTTGCCACTCCTGTTGAGAAACAATTGGCTGACCAGTTTCGCCAGGTCATTCATTTCACCATGGCCCTTTGTTTTAGCCGTAAGCGGCGTTAACAGTATTTCCCTAAGGTCAATAGGATTCTCACTGCTGATGAGCAAAAAAGAGCCATTAAGCTTGCCAACGATGATGTCGCCAATAAAGATATTTTGCAACTGATCTTTGGCTAGCATGCAATCACTTTCATTGAAGCGAAATGTGACCGGCACCAATTGCCTGATGATCTCATCTTCTATTTGAAGAATGCAATAATATTTGTCTTTTATAAGCTTGTTGGATTTGACGAAAAGCGCTAGTTTTTGTCCGGTTGTTAGCTGGTTTAACTCGGTAGCGCTGAGACATTTCCCATTGCTTTGAAGGCATAAGTTCACTGATGAATCTCGGGCGGTGTTGAGCCTAATGATGAAATGACTTATCTGCAGTTTAAGCATGGCCGCTCTCGTATCATTAGCATTTTTTATCAGGTAAATGCCTTTATTATCATTGTTCCTTTTTATAACTAACTCCCCATTGGAAACGCCTACCAGGGTATATCCCCTGACTGAGTCATTTGCAAGCCTTACAAATTCCAGCCCTCTCATGGCCGTAATAATATCTGCCCTTTTGTCAGCGGGTACGGTGGAATCAATATGCAGCAACAAAGTGTCGCTAAAATTGTAGTGTGTGATTTCTACTTTGGCAGGCCAAAGATCATCTACTTTCGGCGCTACATCATTAGCATCGGGTGTAATAATGGATGAGTTGCTTTTTACAAACGTTACCATACCTTGGTGACCAGCCCCTTTACCATCTATTAACTTGATAAGCGAACCGATAGTGAGCCCCTCATAAATCCCTTTGTCTATTTCGTACCGCGACACTTTAGGATAGGCCGGGTCTGTAGCAATGACCCGCACAAACTTCTTTTCCGGGTAAACCATATCCTGGAAAACACCCAGCCGCAGATAATAAGGATCATCCACATTTACATTCAGGGTAAGTTCGACGTTAGAATTATTAAACTCTTCCTGCCGCTGCAGCAGATAAAAGTTATAGTACAGATCATAATAGCTTCCTCGGCCGAACTTTTCAAGTGCGTTCAAGAAATGCGAGGTATAATTGTAAACAACAAGCGTGGGATCATTGGCGCGTGAAGAAGAGAAAGTTATCAAGGGTGCAAGCCCTTCTGTTTTAACAGGCTTTTCGCTCATGAAGGCTGTTTGCCATTTCTTACTTTCTACAAAGACTACCTTATTTCCTGCCTTTTCTATTGTACCTGAATGGCAAGATTCTACGATAAGGAACACCTGTCCACTGCTTCCCAATTTTTGCCTGAGAGCTGTGAGCAGTTCATCTAACTTATCATCTATTAATACTTTTCTCCTGAACTCACTATCATTTTTCGGGCTTGGAGCATCATAACAAACAAACACTTCGTCTTTCCCGTCTTTCTCATCATTATTTAAGTCATCTACTTGACTACCATGGCCGGTCAAATAGATAAGCACATTATCACCCTTACTCACTTTAAGGTTTTGGAACATAGTAACTATTTTTCGAACTATTGCATTCTTATTCCTTAAGGGCGGCGTTACCTGAAACTTATGAACTGGGTCTCTTTTTAAGAATGCAAGAACGGTATCAATATTGTCCTTCAACTCCGGGATAGTGCCCCATTCATCGTCGTACAGGTACTTATCAACCCCAATTACTATTGCATGGTTCACGTTCTGTGCACTTGTCAGGAATGTAAATCCAGCTAGAAACACTGTCAGTGCTATTGCTCTCATTTCCATAACCACTTCTCGTAATCTTTATTCAGTATAATACTCAGGTCCACGTCATTATGGGTACCTTTCACTATGCCGTTTTCGGAAAATTGCCACCCTATAGAATTATTCTTAAGCCTGTAATCAAATCTCTGGTTAACGAAATCATAGGATATACCGAGGAAGGGATTTTTACTCCCGGGGTATGTGCCTTGCTTGCCAAAATCTGCACCGTGAGGATAGCGTGCGATCCATACATACCTGTCATCGAAATAGCCTTTTAGATTAGTATAATAAAAGCTTTCGAATGTGTAAATAATCACATCAGTTTTTAATTCACGCTCAACAAAATCAATGAACACCTTTGTCGCCTTTCTAATCTCATCTGGTGAAAAATCTTTTCCAACGGCATATTTTTCATGTACTTCAATATCTAATATTGGCTTAAAAGCAACTTTTTTGTTTTTGAACGACTCGACAAATTTATAAGCCTGTTCTTCGGCGTGCTTTAGGTAGTCGGGGCGGTGAGAGCGGTTTAGTACGAAATTGTGGTAAAAACCAATTGGGAAACCGGTAGCTGATGCTTGCGTGTAATGAGTAAGAAACCTTGGATCATAAGAGTTGTCATATCCACGTATAGACCGCATGATTATAAATGAAATTGGCGCATTGGCCGTGTCAGCCTTTACCTTATGCCAATCTATAGGCTGCCCCGTAGGCGATTGGTGACTTGCAACATCTATTCCGATCTTTGAATTTTTAAGCAGACCATTCATTTGTGCCATTCTTTCCAAGATGCCATATGGATCATTGGCAAGTGCGGACTGGAAGATAAATGTAGTAATATCACTGTAATATTTTTTCGGCACAGGATACAACTTATCGTATTTCTTGAAGTACAAACCATTGTCTTGGCGGTTTATATACAGGTAAACGTTATTTTCAAGGCACACCGTATCACTTGAGGCATGCTTTACATCCATTACAGCATAGTACAAGAATGCTTTGGAGTTAGTGTCTTCAGTAAGAGGCTTACTGCTTTTCATTTTCTTTTGCGCCACAGCGCTGCCTACTATGAATAGCAGCAGTAGAAGGAAAAGCGTTTTGTTTACCATTAGAATTGGTTTATTTGTTAGGGAATAAAAAATAATTTTAGGATATGAGTCAAGTATGTGCTGAAATACCAATACCCGCAATAATGCCTCTAATTTCCAGCTTTACATTATCACTGTTTTTTTTAAGCTGCACGATGTCAAAAGAAATATTTGGCAGCTTTTGAATTGTTGGTCTTTGCCTTGGTATTAATAATTCATGCGCCAATGTTCACCTTTGATCTTCCGAATACTTTACTTTTATATTAGGCTTACTGTTCGGCAACACAAACAACTTTTATCATAATTAACCCGCTTTTGCTGCCTAATTGCCTATTCCGTACTCTAACAGTTAGGAGTGCTAAGAAAGTTTTCTATTTAGGCCCTGAAATTGTCCCCCTCACTATTTATGTTTTTTTGAATTTAATGCAAATGTTGTCTAGCCCAAGCAGTGATCAATTCATTCTCATTAACATTTAGTGCCTTTTGGTATGCATGTCTAACAACTTTCAGCCAGTTCAATCCGCTTACATCCTCCTTGCCACCATTCATCTTGTATTCTTCTCTTGTTGTACTTATTATTCTCCCATATTTTCCAGACGTGATATTTTGGTCAGTTATAGCAGAAAGAGTATCAATTTGGTGCTTTTTAAGTTTATCTTTCACATTAGCTTTTAAGAAAACAGTTACGCCATCTTTGAAAAAGAAAGGTGGCTTATTACGATTTTCGTAAACTGTTCCCTTCACCGGAAACTGTCCTCCAGATTGATCTCTTATAGTATTAATTAGAAGGTTTGTATGTTTTTAATCAAGCCTTCCAGTCACTCGATAACATGCTGAGATAATCCATTTCGCCACTTGCTGACTATTTGCATTCAACATGTATACCTTTGCACTAGGAACTTTTGCGTTGAATTTATATTCATATAATTTAACCATATACCCCTTCCAGCCTTCTAATGTATCTGTTTCTTGTAAGACTATTTTCTCCATATATCGAGAGGACATAATCCTGTTTTCAATTCGCTTGACTAGAGTAGGAAGACTATCTCTAAATAACCGCTGCAATGCGTCATTACCCGGTGTGGAATTTTGTCCAAATACATGGAAGCCAAATCCGTTGATACTAAATAAAATCATAGCGAGCTTGAAATACTTCATACTATGGATTACGTATCTCATTGATGTAATAACTCAATCTGCAATTGAATATATAATATAATTTGTTAAAGTTAAAATATTATTTATATTCGAATACTATGATTCCCGGCTTGTTTTGAATGGCGCTTCATTCCAGTCCATTAATTTTTTAATACCGAATTACAACTAACTAAATGATTTGTTACTATTAGTCGATCCTACACTTATTCATTTGCTATTTCTTATGGGTATGTATGAACATTTATTAATACAGAAATGTTTCCGGCTGACTTCTTTTGCTTTAATGGTTTCGGTTATCGTCGCACAAGGAATAATAGGAGTCGGGAGCAAGTCGGCAGCCGCTTCCAGAGCGTCAAACAATTATCCAATGACATCTGGGATGAAAAACCATGACTGCATTGATACATCTGTTTTCGCCCAGACCTTCTATTCGGGCAGGCAAATCATCACCTGCGTGAGGTTCAATGACACAACTTATTATTTGAGAGATAGGAGCAAAGGAAAAGGTATCATAACGCTTAGAAGTGGCGATGATGAAGGAGGAGACTATATCAGCAGAATGCCCGGGTGGTTCTTCCAAGAAAAGGATCAATTCGCACTAGATGTCCATTACGGCGTGTCTCAGACTTATATGTTCTATAAAACCCTTTTTAATCGCAATAGCATTGATAACAACGGGTGTGCAATATTCAGCTACGTCAATGATCCCAACTTTCCAGACAATGCCGTCTGGTACGGAAATAACTTAAGGATAGGAAACCAAACAATCTCAGGAAACGGCATCGCCACTCTTGATATTATTGGCCATGAATTGACCCATGGGGTCACAGCACATACTTCGCGACTCCGCCCGGGTGGAGAGTCGGGTGCGATTAGCGAAAGCATAAGCGACATCATGGGAAAATCAATTGAGTTTTGGTCGGATCCAAACGCATCAAGTTGGATCATCAGTAACAAAATGAATTACAAGGTTAGAGATATGTCTGACCCCAAATTGTATAATCAACCCGACACTTATAAAGATATAGCCCTGTGGTACCGCGGCGGCAGCAGTGATAAAAACGATCACATTAATAGCGGTGTGGGTAATTACATGTTTTATTTATTAGTGAATGGCGGAGAAGGTACAAACTCTAATGGCAAACAGTATAAAGTCAGAAAAATCGGCTTGGGAGCATCGGATAGCATTATCTACCGGTGCGAAACCGTATACCTCCAATCGAATTCCCAGTACTGTGATTGGCGAGACGCCTGCATTAGATCCGCGACGGACCTTTTTGGACAAGGATCAGTGCAGCTTCAGAGTGTAAAGGATGCGTGGAGAGCCGTTGGGGTACCTTCTTGCCGCGAAATTTATCGGTAAACCAAAATTTCATTTTCAATTAAACTACATACATGAAACCAAAACTTTACCTCCTGTTGACCATCTTAACGCTGCTATTCTTTGCATCTTCGCATGCGCAATCATATTGGTTACAAAAAGTCAATGTCGCAGGAAAAGAAATCGAGTTCCTGATACCTCCCAAGTCAAAAATTGCCCCTACAGGTTTTTTGTTCCATAAAAAAGGCCCGTTGACCTTTACGAATAACTCAAAATACAGGTACCAGTACGTAATCTTTCGCGGACTATCAAAGAATTATTCAACCTCTAAGAACGCCATTTCAAATGCGACATATAAAAGATCTTCTACGAGCGCTTTACCCAGAGCTATTAGGAGCTATGTTACCAATACTCCGGTCAAGCTTGATGCTTACGTCAATTATTTCATTTCCGCCAACAAGGACAATATTGCCTTTCAAATCGATTATGACCTATTGCTGCAAAACTTGGCTAATTTCAAGAACTACTATTTCGACCTATTCGTAGAAATTGCCAGACTGGATGAGTCGGTAGGCTGGGGAGGTCAAAATGGGAGTATGGTTCATGAAATTGTCAAAAAAATAATTGAGTTGACGCCTATCCCGCAGGACCAATCTCTTGGCCGCTATATGGCTCTCATAGATGACGACAAGACCTTTGTGTTGTTAGACCCGCAGATATGGCTTCGTGTCGACAACGTTGAAAAGACCAGGCCCAAACTTCAATTTGATAATCAAGGAAATCCCACCGGTACCAATAATGATTTTTGGAGCTACAACTTGCTTGGTCAAACGCTGATTAGGTTCTACCGAAATGAAAAAGGGGCGATCATGCAGTACCCGCTCCTGCAGTTTTCTCAAAAGACTGTTTTACCTGCAAACACCCTGAACATAGATGATAGCAATCCCCGCCACCCATATGAAGGAACGCTACAGGCATCCACAGCTGATATTCAATTATCCGATATAATTAAAAAACAAAAATTCATCTACCTTTTTCAAAACAATTTTAAACGCAATAATTCCAACGCCTCCAAAAAGCCGAAGGATGATGATAATAACTTCACAGAAAACAACTCCCAATTATTATTCAACAACACGATCAATAGAGCATTTGTCAACCTGATGGATGCTGTAAACCCAGACCCGCATCAATCTCCTGGCTTGAAGTATTCCACCTTCGGGATGAGAAACGAGATCAATGCTGTAATACCTGTCATCATTAACAAGGTCACAGTAGAGGTCAATCTGAATTCGACACTTGACATTAATAAAAATCAAGGCATCATCCCTCCGATAGATAAGATGAAAGTTTATCGGATTTATAAGAATAAGTATAGAAGGATTAAGTCCGCCAACGGTAACCTGCTCCTTCTTCCCAACGACAAGATCAGCTATTAGATAAGCCAGTTCCACAGTTATCACCTTTACTCCACGACCATGCCCAATTCCAATAACAGAAGACATTTTATCAAAAAAGTAGTTGTTGCCACTCTCGGCGCTTCAGTTGCCCTTTCACCATTGAATGCACTGGCCGCCCCCATACGAAAGTTCAAAAGAAGAGGCAGGTATTTCTTTGTCTCGGACGACCCATCTGTCAATTATTTCATTTATGCAGGCGAAGAATTTAATGAGAGTGAATTCGAAATCGAAAAAGCATTTAAACCGGAATATGCCGCTTATGAGTTTTCAATCATATTCTTTCATGAAGACATCAGTTTTAACCAGGAACTTGAAGACGTCTGCAGGGCTAATCTGCAAAGGAAAAGTTTCATATGGTATTCCAAAGCCAAATCCAATGAGGGTTTGCCGCGTTTACAAATTGACAAGAACCAAATAAAAGACATAAGTGTATTTTTTCTCAATGTCGACAGGCAAGACGGTGTTCAATTAGACGTTGAAGCAGCAAGCAAAACCCGCATTGACTACAACGCAGCAACCGATGCCTTCGTCATTTCCGCCGACTCAGGCGCTTTTGGTTTTTTGGCGAACAATCAAACTGCTTTAACTAAAAAACTGGAAATAAGACTTTCCAATACTTCTGTTGCGATGGATGCTGCGAACGCAGCAACACAGATTAAAAATAACTCGGGCAGCATCCGGTTCAGGACTTATCAATTTAAAGAAGACCAAGGTAGGGTAAGGCCTATAAAACCCTATTCTCCTTATCTGTTAAACAAGGGAAAAACGGCAGTCCCGGTATTCATCGATTACTTCGAAGAAAATTCTTTCACGAGGAACATTGATCTGTTTGTAACCTTGTATCCTTACAGGGACTTTACGAATTCTTCCTCAGTAGTAAGCTACATAGAACTTTTCCAAAAAACAGCCGGGGCTTCTGTCCTTTTAAATAACGTAGACAAATTCGGCAGAAGATATGTTGCCAAAGATTTTTCCACATTTCTCTGTAGAATGGCAGTTTATAAAACTCCGGATAGCGAGAATCCGAAGTTCCTATTTATACCTTTCAATAAACTCACTCTTTTCACTGCAGACAATAAACAATCCGAAGCTTTATTAGGGTACTCGGGCACAGAAAGAATCAAGATCCAGCATACGAGCCTGGATATAGCCTTCGTACTCTCTGCAAAGTTGAAAACGAACCAGGCCCTGAACGGGTTGGAAGAATTCCAGGGGTCTGTCACATCTAAACTGTGGTTCTTTGAAAAGACGTATTGTGTAGATGCCGATAAGTCCCCTCTATTCAGCAATGATGAAAGCACAAAATCCAATACGAGCAAGCAGATTCCCTATGAAGCAATTGATACAGGTGCTTTAGGCGATGACGAAACGATCTCCGGCGGGCCAGGCGCCTTCCTTTCAGATATAATTGCCAGGCTGCATCGTAACGATCTGGAGCAGGTTGTTCAACCGATCATTCCATTACTAGCTTTCGTCAACCCTAATCCAAATGGCTACCCCGCCGGGCAAGATATGGACGACCTGACTGCATTGGAAAAAGTATTCAGTAAAATAAGGCTGAATAACTACAAAAAACCGAAGCCGGTTAAAGGAACCTATGTCACACCACAAGGCTATCTAAAAGATGCAAATACGTTCAATTACATGAATCCGGTTCGCAACCTTAAACCTGATCGGTCTCAAATATCCGAATTCAGGTTTTCAGAGGAAACGCAGCACCAGCAGACCTTGCGTTTTACCATCAAAAAGATAGACACCGATTTCAACTTATCAATGTCGAAAGAAGATGTCTTTTTTGTCATCACACCAAAACTGCTTAAGGAATCGCTGTCAAAGGTGGAATTTGATATCTTTTTTAGTGTTTGCGGATTTGACGTAGACCTGGTGTTAGCAAATCTTGGCTCCGGGCAGCATACAGATAACGAGCGGATCATTTTATTTAAATACAGTAAGCATAGCGTAAATGAACTGTTGGCAGATACGTCCAAATGGTCCAATTGGAATAAATACATGAGGCAATCTGCAGAAGGCCGACCAAACTGGAGTTCCCTGCAGAAAATTATTCAGGAAAAATTCGATCACTTTTCAGATCGGTATCAAAACAAGGGTGGCGCAAAAAATGAGGATTATTTTTATCCCAACCAGGTGGTGGCAAATGATAGAAACTGGAACGGTGTCTTCATACTGACCATCCCTGTCTCCGATCATGACCATTTACCTTCAATTTTTACAGGGCTGACGGCCTCGCAAAATTTACAACCCACAGAAGGAGGCGAAAAACTTGCGCTTGAGACACCCTTGAATTTTGAATATGTCGCCATTCCGGTCAACAAGACCTTCATCAATAAAGGAAAAATTGAAATCCAGTCGACATCTATTTTCGGACTGATAGACTATGATTTATTTTCAGGCGGTACGGAATCCGCTGATTATAAAACCTCGAAAAGGTACCTGAACGACGAGTTTGGCAATTCCAGGGACAATCTTACATGGAAGTTCATGCTTACCAAACTCCTTGTTCGATTTGAAAACGCTGAGATTCGGAATTTCAGATCCTTTGCTTTTCTGAAGATTAAGAACCTATTTGAAAATCCGGTTAGCAACTTTCAGACAATGCTTAGCAATGGGGATAAGGCCGGTGATATGATCAAAAACCTGGTGCGCCTGGAAGGACGTTATCAAAAAAACCTTGCAGGGCAGGATGAATTTGTGTTCAGTGCCGAGTCAAAGGTTAAAATTGCATTTGATAAGGGAAACATACTGAGTTCATTGGATATCGACAAAATAGCATTCAGTTACACTTTCGGAAACACCTACCGGTTTGATATTGATGCCGGGGCTAATTTTACCAACGATGTAAATGGATTCAAAAACCTGATCAGGTTTGACAGTCTGAAGTTTGGGAACGTAGGGCTTCAATTTAATGCCGAGTCGATAAGGCTTCCCAGAATAAGCTTCGATCTTTCGAAACTCTTTGTACTTCCCAAAATAAGCTTTGATTGCAATGGATTCCTTAGCAGCTTTCCGATCTCCTTCAGCCATTTTGAAATGTTCAAGCTGAAAAAAATTCCGGCACCCGACGGGAGGTTCGACCTTGACTTTCCCGATTTCGATTTTTCAAAAATCAGTTTTTCCAGGCCTGATATCAGTTTGGACGATATATCCCTGCCCAATTTTCAAATACCAAGTTTGTTCAGCTTTATTTTCGATTTCGACATGGGGACCTTAGGTGATCTTGGCTTTTTAAAAGCACTAAAAGGACAGTTGGTATTGGGATGGTCCTTGAGAGGAGGATTTGCACTGGGATTTAAGCTCAATGCCACCGGCACCAGCGCCATCCACGTGGATCTTTTTGGGGCTTTGAAGCTTGATATCGAGAAAGTGGAGCTGTGCACTTTCGGAAATCAGTATTTGCTTAGACTGACCCGGGCAAGACTAACCATACTGGGGCTGGAATTGCCTAGCGGCGATTACGATTTTAGTGCATTGATCTTCGCCAGCAAGGGCAATAAAATCGCCTGGCTGATTTCTTATGTCGAAAAGAAATCAAAAAAGTTGACATTAGGCATCGGACAAAGAGTGGGATTGCCAGGGTTGGAAGATATCCGTACAGTGAACGATGCGATGGTAGCGATCAAAACCATTTTTGATCCCGCAATAGATGTATGCAAAACTCAAAGCTTTCCCAATACCGTTTACAAGCCCGGAAATAACTGGCTTGTGGCATCTGAAAATATTATCCCCGAGTCGCTAGCAACTATTGTCGATCTCAAGTTTATATTCAATGACCCGGTGCTCTATGGAATATATATCAGACTGGTCGGGCTTTTTGGAATTGACATCCTGTACAAAAAGCTTTCAGATGACCTGGGCATGTGGTCCCTCGAATTCGAACTCGATCCAACCCTCAGGACCATTGATGCTGGTGAATTGGTAATTACCCTCCCTAATCTCGGTATCGATATTTCTACCAAAGGCGATTGGAAACTGGATATTGGTTTCCCGAAAGGGAATAACTGGTCTCGCTCCTGCCTGGTTCAACTTCGACCGTTCGTAGGATGGGGAGGATTATATGTCGCCAGGCTTAAGACGGCTTCTTTATCGCTCTTCGGCCCGCAGTATAGCAAATGTGTAGAAAACACTTCTATCTTCCAAGCAGGTTTTGCCATACGGATAGGAATAGGCGCCTATATTGATAAAGGCATATTTTATGTTGGCGCCTCCATAAGCGTTTACGGTATTCTTGAAGGAGCATTTGCGTTTGAGAAGAATGGCAGCGCCTTGCAAAAACTATTGCCGGATCATTTTGCCTTGATTGGAAGAATTGGCGCCATTGCGGAATTAGTGGGGTACGTAGACTTCAAGATCTTAAAAGCCAGTATACACATTGTGCTTCGCGTTGAAGTGGGGCTTACGCTCGTCCTGATAAAAAACCGTGGTTTGCAACCCGTACCTTTATACATCGAGGGAGAAGTCATTGTTGAATTTGACTTTACCATTGCCTGCTTCAAGGTTTTCGGACACCGCATTTGCATAACCATTCATCTGTCCTTCCATGCTTATGTGCGCTTTACCTATGTACTCGGTGGTCAGCCGCAACCGTGCTCGTTTATAGCGATTCAAGTGCCGGAGAAAATTAAAATAACTGGCATTACGAATATCCCCGTTATTTTCATTCCGACATTTACCAGGGCTGCGGAGAAACAAACTGCAGAAAATTATTTCATAGGGAACTTTGCGATTCCCTTTTTCGGGTTTGAAGTGGCTGCAGTTAATGGCACAAGGCAACTTCGTGTAAGTACATTTAATATCCTGAAGGACCAGATACTCCGCCCCCTCTACGCCGGGATTTACAAAGCTTTCGGAATTGCAGAAGGTGGGAGCATGGACTATGAACAATTACGCAGCGTATTAAAAGGAAAATTAGAAGACACGCCTATCACCTTCTCATTTCCCAACTATCGTCCTACGTTTTTGGCCGATTTTAAAAAACCGGCAGCTCCCACTGATGAATATGCTGAATTCTTAAAAGCCTATTTTGGTTTTGACAGAACAGAGTCCAATTTATTTATTCAGAATTCAGCAGCTGATACATGCGCTAATGATCCCGGGGCTTGCCTGTACCGGCCTATACCTGTTCCGGTATCTTCTGCAATTCAGGTGATCGCAAACGGCGTTAAGGACCCAACTCCGCTCAATGGATTTACCATTGCACTCAAAGGGATAACCGACGAAGAAATTCTGGCTTTAAGCTTTCAAAAGGATGCCGCGTTTCCAAAAGAAAGGATCAAGGCCATTCAGGACGAACTGAATAATACGTACAAAACACAATTCGACACAGAACCAAAATCATATCAGAATGACTTCTACGATTTGCGTGAAGACTTGGCGGTCCCTGAATATTTCTGTTTACTCGGCTTGCTCACTTTGGAAACCTACTACAATTTTCTCTACGGCCTGGACGAACACCGCGACGACAAGAACTTCAGGCTCTCTGTAAAAATATCCGAAATCCTCACTGACCTGCCCTCCGACTTCACCAATGACAAAACTTGGAACATTAATAATCATATCGGCGACATCATCGGCCACCTCAATTATTTTTATAATAATGGCTTGAGGTTTAAGGACAGGGATGATGTAGTCAAATCTTATTTTTCACTGTTGAAACAGGCTGTTCCCTTCAAAGGCCAACTCCTTGAAGACAATTACCAAAATTCCAGCTTCGTGCTCAGTTCTATTGAAATAGACAGTGATGGGACTCCAAAATATTCAAGGGACCTAAAAGATGAATTATACGAAAACAAAGAGCAGTTTAAACTTTTTATAAACGAAGGCAAAAAACTGATTGCCGACCGTGATTTTGATAATCAATTCAAAAGCTTCACGCTCAAGAGTCCTTTTGAATTGATTGATGTGAAACTCGCCCTACAGAACACACGCATTCACACCACAGATAAAAGCTTTGGCTTTTTTGAAATACCTTCTAAAATTAAAGAGCACTTTGGTGATTCTGAAAAATGTGTTCTTAGGCTTAATTTAACTAAGGCTTCTACCAAAGATGAGAAACTCTATCGCCGTGAAAATCAAACCGTGGAAGTTTCCACAAAGATTTGTACGAATGTCCAGTTAACCGTTAAACCCTTCCTTGCAGAAGATAAAACAGTCCTCGCACTCGAGTTTGGCACCGTAGCCATTGATGACTTGGTCTTGATCAATGCGGTGCACCGAAAAACTTCTATTGGAGACCTCATTGAGAATATTTCCATATACAAAGCAGATGAAACCCCTACAGAAACCCAGATGTTGGCATTGCCTATTGCCGGGTTTTCACTGGTAAAAACAAATCTTTCACCTAAAACGCATCCACCGATAATCTTTCGCCCCTCACAGTTTCGTGGAAACGACGACAAAGAAAGCAACCAATACATTGCTACTATTAAAGACACCAAAAGTTTCGTTCGCCTGCTATGGGAAGGAATGACAACCAATAATGGAGGGTTCTATTTTGTCAGCGATAACGACAACAGTTTTAAAGCGATAAACGGCTCTGCGGAGGAACTCAAACTTGTAATATCCTTCGAGACGACTAAAGATCAACTGGCACCTGTGTATGGATTTAATAATTTTTTCAAAGTAGCCAATGCAAAAACAGATTTAGATCCGACCAAAACGATCTTTCAATCGCTTGAACACAACGATTACTATTTATATACTGATGTTCTGTTAAACATCCCTAGTGCAAATGGTGAATTTAACACTTGGGCAAAAGAGTATCATACGATTTTACCATCGCATTGTCTGAGTTTTGAACTAGAGCGGGAGATGCAGGCCGACGAGGTACAGCACTATGTTCCTATTGATTTCAGCATAAAGAATGATACTGCCGGCCAAGAGCTCGTCAACAGGGATACGGTATTACCGATAATGCCGCAAACGGTGATGAAGGATAGTACCAAACCGCTGACACCGGATAATATTATTAAGAACAAGCTTTTCTACAATCATGTAGCTACTCTCATCTCCTACAAAAATGACGTTCATAACATCAATAGGTATGCAGCAGTAGGCGCCAGCTATTCAATTGATTTTTCCTTACGTGATATATACGGGTTCAGGGCTGCCGAACTACCCTCGATGGCAAAAAAAGATTATAAGCATACTTATTTTGACAAAATAATACCTGTTAATTCCTGGCCCTTTATTAACCTAGCCTTTTGGTGCGAATTGGACAGCGCAAAAAAAATTACCTGGTTTTTAAAATTTGATCTCAACAAAGAACCGGGCAATAACAATAAAAAACTCCTCGAAGATCTGGAGAGCAAACAACACATCATTGAGACCTTATATACGGTTAAGGCGCAGCTATTGGATAAAAACCTTAAAATCTCAATTACAAATGAGAATGCAGAAACCGAACTCCCCAAGGACAAGAGGGAAGAATTAAATAAATTGATAAACGCTTCCCTTAAATACGCCGGCGAAACCGTAACGGAAAGTACTGCCGACACTGTGAAGGTTGAATTTCTCATCAAGCCCAATGCTTTGAAAACAGCTCTTAGTCCCGAGCTCATTATGAAAAGAGCTGTCAGTGATGATTGGTTCTGCAAACTTCCCGGCTCCATAGCCATCAATGCACCATGGGAATATGAATCAATAAAATATGTAAAAACCCGTACAGTCCTGGCCAGTTCCGACCATATAAATTCAGATGGGGGTGAGAGGAAATTAAAAAACGCTCTTACTGAACTGAATAAAATGTTGATGGAAACAGAGTATTGCATAGGAGCCGGCGTAGTTGATAAAAGTCTTGAACGGGTTCCGTTCTTAGTAAGAAAAGGAGTTCTGAAATCCTTGGCAAAGGATGTAGCATTAAATCCAAACAAAAACTTTTATGGCATAAAACCCTACAGCACAAGTTTGTGGTCAGGCAGCTATAATGAAGAAAATTATAAAGACATAGACCCCGACCAAGCGTTAAAAGTTGTTCTTACAAAAATGAGCGAACTTTTCGCTCCTGCAAATCTTAGCAAGATAAACAGCGCAGACGCTAAATCCCTGAATACATTAATAAATTGCAAGAAACTAATTGTAAAAGGAGACTGTGAAATCCTTAAAGCAGTGTCTGATCAGCCATGTAAACTTACAGGCGAACTTTCCGATAAACTGGAGAATCTCATAGAAACAGGAAAGGATAACCTTCAGGAGTTTGAAAATCTCCTGCTTGAAAATTTGAATAATTTTTATAACTACGACGGAGTGCTAAAGATCGAGCTACAACCAAATAAAGCTTTGCAGGATCACAGGCTAAGCATTATCATAGACAAAACGGCTTTAGAGGGCCAATACCAGATACAGTCGTCAAAGCTTGATTTCAGGAAAAACGATAAAATTACCTGGTCCATCCTCTTTGACTACATTCTGAATAATTCCGAAGGCGAGGGATTGCCCGCCAAATATGAATTTGTTGTGAAGCCGGTAATAACGCATATCGAGTATAACATCAACAGTGACGGGGTTAGTGAAATTGAGGATGCTCAATGGATACAGTTACTGGAACCAGTTCAGTTAGACCCCATATCTGTTAAGAACTTTCCGTCGATCATTAGAGCTTATCCTCCGAAACCGGTAATAAAACTGAATAATACCTCTCAGGTAGTTCCCGAAAGCCTTTCGAAAACATGGGCCACGAATCTGGGAAAATGGCAATATCTGCTGGGCTTTAATGACGACGCCTTATTCAAACCCAATGACAAGATCTACATTAAACTGAATCTTAAAAGCCCGCAGACGCTGAATAGATTTGCTGCGGACAATTTCAGAAATTTTGAAGGGTTCATTTCCTACTGGGCCGCACATGATATAATAAACAACTACGCTAAGTTTATTGCGGACCTGCATTCAGAATTACAAAAGCCAGTAAATACGAAGACTGAATCAGGCAAGAGTATGAATGTTCCAGAAGATATCATTCTGATAAAAGATGAATCAGGAAAATGGAAAATCGGATGGATAAAATCCATCAGGGATATTTACCTGATTGCCGAATCACAACAGAACAAAGCCGCTCCTGTTCCGCTTAAGGTGGGCGATACTGTCGATATTAAAAAACTAATCTTCCATGGGCCTAACATTTTTGCGGATGCCGAACTGCCCAATAAAAAGCCCGTCATATCTGTTAGGCCAGATGTTTGGGTCACACGGAACGACAGCCCGGATATCAAGAACCCAAATTTCAGATATAAAACACCTGTTGTAACTCCTCCTACCTGGACTACTGTGCATCTGAAATATTTGAATGCGATTCTTGTGAGGGACAAACTGCAAACGGTCTTTAATAACCTAATGGATAAAAATAAGAAAGGCGTTCTACCTTTTAAGTCTTCGATTAAATACCTGATGAACACTTATGGCAAGGTTAATCTGAGCGATCGGCGGAGCTTATCCCTTCCTTCCATTCCTATTATGCAAATGGAACTCATGAAGGAAGCCATCCTTCCTACCAATATAGATGAATTGTTTGTCAATTATGATAATGGATACCCCGCAATGACAATCACGGTTTACAATGACGAACATGTGGACGCCGAAAATGACTTGCCAGTATTCTTTTGTAATACTATTTTCAAACAACAAACTTAGAAATTGTTTAGTTATGTAATTAAGCATTATACATCATTAAAAAAATAATTTTATGAGAAAATTGTGCCTTTTCACTTTGTTATCATTTGTTTCATTATTTCTTTATGCACAGACAGAGGACAAATGCACGCAAGTGCTTGCTGTCCTCGATAAAACCAAAGGTGTCTGTGAGCAAACGCCAGCAACAGAAAACTGCAACGTATTTGTCGCTCGTGTTGTGAAAGAGATTTATGGTATTGGTGATTTCGAAAGTTCAGCTTCTGGTTCGGGTTATTTATCTGCAAATCAAATTGCAGATCGTCTTTTTATTGAGTTAAGCGATAAATGGGAGAATTTAGGAAGTTGCGATCAACAGCAGGTATTGGATAATGCTCAAAATATTGCTAATTCCAATCGCTGCGTAGTTGCCGTTTGGCGAAACCCTGATGACAAAAAACACGGTCATGTTGCGATCATTTTACCGGGAAAGCAGCAGGGCGGTTGGAATGGCATGAAGGTTCCCAACGCAGCCAATTTCGCCCAAGATACCATTGCTAACAATTTTGTTTGCGATAAGCTAAGCAAGGCATTTGCTTTCAACAAAATCAAGCAGGTATTTATTTTTGTTAAAAAAGACTAACACCACAACATACATCATTAACACCAATTTGGAGTTTAATCCAGCAACGTTGTTATCCAGCAATCTTTCAAATCCGAGTAAAGCTTTGAGAAGTTCTACACTCGCTACAGTAATGAACGAGAAGAAATTAAAGAGGGTTCGGAACAGTTGGAAATTTTACTGTAAGTTCCAGTACACTTCGCTCATTTTCTAGCCAACGGCAAAGGAACTGGATGAAAGAACTATCGTCAAATTTAATCAAAACAGCGCAACAAAAATGCTCAATACAGAGCCGCTTTTCAAAATCCTTGCAGCCGCATATAGAAACACGAATAAAGAAGTACAAATTAGTTCCGAATTGAAAAGAACATCGTTCGACTTTATTCCTAACGGAAGCAATTCGTGAAGCTAAAAAACAGAAATTATGGAGCAGACGAAGGCACAGTACCGGAGTGGTATGGAGAGGTGACAGACAAGCAATGGCAAATACGTCAGTTTTGATAGAGAATTTTTCAAACGTTTGCCAACATGTTTGACAGATAAACTAAAAGCCATATTTTCAATGAACGCTTTGATTTAAAAGACCTTAATTAACTGCAAAATTCATTTTATGTCATTGTCCGACCAAGTTAAAGATGCCCAGTTGGAAACTTTCATTAAGGCAATAGCAGACAAGCTATTTAACGGAATTCAAACGGCTTATAATAAAGGCGAACGACGGCGGTGGATTTGGGAGTTGGTCCAGAACGCAAAAGACGTGGACATAAAGGAAAATCTAGGACCCGTTAAAATTCGGGTTATCTGTCGAGCACACGAGTTGGTTTTTGAACATAACGCTGATCCCTTCGATATTAAGAGCCTTATAGGCTTAGTACAGCAAACCAGTTCAAAAGGGTCTCAAGCAAATACTGAAACAACAGGCAAGTTCGGAACTGGCTTTATCACTACCCATATGCTGAGTAAGGTGGTTCACATCGATAGTATTCTAGAGTATGGCACCGATGCGAAGCGTTTTCATCTCACTTTAGATCGGAACGCTGAAACGCCAGAAGAACTCATCGATAAAGTGAAAGAGTCATTCAAACAAACGGAACAACTAAGCAATGATGACTTGTATCCGCCACTTACTTCCAAAGAGAGAGAGACAATCTTAGGTGAATTCAATACTCGTTTTGTATATGAACTATCGAGTGGAACAATACGATCAGCTCTTGAAGGAATTCATGACTTACTCAGCAATTCCGCCTTTGTTCTGTTGTTTAATAAACGAATTGGCGAAATCGAAATTATCAATGAAATAGACCATTCACATTACCGAATTTTCCGTGAAGAAGCTCATCCGCTACGTGGAAATATCCTCTTATTCAAAGCATTAATTGAAAACAAGAAAACGGGAGATATCAAAAAAAGCGATCTCGCATATCTACCGGGAAAAGATGGTTTGACATTAGCAGTGCCTGTTTCCATCGGCAGCGATGGTGTTATCAATGAAGTGATCGGACTAAAGAAAAAAGTGCCGGTTTTATTCAAGGATTTTCCATTAGTTGGAACCGAGAATTGGATGTTTGATTTTGTTTGTAATGGAGTCTTCTTCGAGCCTACCGATCCTCGTGATGGTCTTTATCTTCACATCAGTGGAGATGAAGAGAAACCAGGTCTCAAGGTCGAACGAAACAGAGAGTTAATCGAAAAACTCTTTGACGAGGCGCTAAGCCTCGTAAAGTTGCTTAGTGACCCTGCCACTCCTCCACTCGGCCTATATAGACTAATGAGATCCGGCTTGCCGCTTCAGGAAGACCAGGTTGATGTAAAGGATTTTTTACTGAAACTTCAAACTACATTCAGAACGGACGCAAGACTATTGCCTATTGTTAATACATCTGAAGGCCTTAAGCCAATTATCGAATGTCGTTTCCCAATATTTGATCCGTCAATCGCAAGCTCGGACAAAGACTATCTAGCATTCTATCATCTCTGTGTCGCACCTTTCGGCAAGGCAATCCCTATAGAGACCGAGTTTTTACAATGGTTAGACATAATCCAGGCCGAGAGCCACACATGGAACGCAAATGCGGCACTCAACTTGGAAGAGTTGCTAAAGTTCATCGAGAACTCCGGCAAAATTGACAATCTTGGATTTAATGAGGTGAACGATGCTGCTTTATGGCTTAATCAGGTGTATTCGTTTTTAACCAAGAACGATCAAATACACCTTTATGACCGATTCAAAATCGTCCCTAATCAGGATCGACATTTCTGCTTTGCTGCATTCATCGAACGGGAACAGGAAGGCGGAATACCCGAACTGCTAAAGGATGCTGGAGCAGCTTTTGGTAAGCCTTATCGCAGCACGCTCATATTTCCCGGTCTAAATTGTGATGCCGTCAAGAAGGACCGGAGTTTAAAAGAAATATCCCTTGAGTTAAACGAAGTGATTGGCCAAAGCAATATTCATCCTGAAAAGGACCCGGACGAAAAACTGATTGCAGCTGCAAGGCTTTGTCATGTTGTCACCGGTGGACAAAGGGCAGACGACACTAGGCTTGCCATTACACGTCATTTGTCAAGAATAATCGCAGTTGGGGCGGAAACTCCCGTTAATGCACCGCAGTTACGAGGTGAAGATTTTAAGTTCCGCTCGGCGCTTAGGGCTGTAGTAAAATATTGCTTGGGCAAAGTCCAACTCGCAGGGTCGATAAACAATCTTCTTTCATTGCTCAACCTTGAGAAAAAAGAAGATTCTGAATTTTGGTTACAGCGTTTAGTTAGGCTTATTGAAGACCATGGTGAATTAAAAGAGTTTTCGACTGAGTATGGCATCTATCCTGATCAGTCGAGTAATTTTCATCTTGCGAAAGAGCTGGCAGTTGATGTGGATTGTATGGATGACTTTTTGAAAGACATGCACAATCGATTATTTCCTTCAAAAAATATTCGCAGCACGTTGTTGCTTCAAGATTTCCAAACGGCTGCGGTAGAAAAAATATGCTACCAAAGCACGATATCCGGCGAAATCGACATAGAGCTTGATACACGCTATTTACACAATGACGCCGGGATGGCAATGGGCGTAATTGATTGGCTCGACTCCCACCTCGAATATGAACAGGAATTCCCTCGGCTAAAAACAAACAAGCCGCACATCGTATTCAAGAGTTTACCTCCAGGAAAGCGCGAACCCATCTTCAACCTTATAAAGATGGATGCGGATATTGGAGCACTTACGATGATTGTAGAAAGTGAGCATTTTGATGCGATCTCCGCAGCGGTAGAAGCTGGAATCAACATTACCCAATTGACCAGAATACAACAGGCCGTTGGTGGAATTGAAAATCTCCAAGAAATAGTAGATGCCCATATGGAGGAACAGGCAAATCTGGCATTCCTAAGACATCTTGGTTCGCATGTTGAACAAAAGTTCCGTAACGCATTTGAAGGCTACGCCCAGGTATTGAAGGTAGAACGGGAAGGGTTTGACTGGGGACAAGATTTTGCAATTACCTTCAGCGACGGTACACACTATTTTGTGGAGGTAAAGTCCTATGCAGCCGATAAGCAGAAGGTGCATATGTCAAAACGACAAGGGAAAACAGCAGTTGAAAACCCTTCCAACTACGCGCTATGCGTGCTTGGAAGGACAGAGAACTTGAAGGACGTCACCGAAATGTATTTCAAAGAGAATGCACGTTTTATTATGGATATCGGCATACGTCTGCGCAACCGCGTAGACGCAGCTATTAGGATCGAAGCCTTGATTGACGAAGAAGCAGCCGGTGAGGACGAAGGAATCGATTTTGATAATAAGAACTTCAAATACAAAATAGGAAAACGTGTTTGGTTGGGAGATGAAGCAGCAACCTTTGATTTGTTTGTAAACAATTTGCTAGAGCGAGCAAAAAAAATTCAGTCTGTTTCTATCTGATCTCAATACCTGATAAAACCGAACAATAATGAGAGGTTGTGCAAACAATTATTTCAGGATAATGGAGCAGATAGCTCTTATCACCTCACTTGTTACCTGTAATCCAGGCCTCACAATTTATCCTATTGACAGAGCCCTCTATGATTTACTGAAAAGAATCGTGAATGAAGGAATAGCCAGATAGTATTTCCTTCACTTCTGTAATTATGTTGGAAGTTTTCCTGATGTAGGATACAGCAGTATGCTGGATTAACCACTTGAAAAGAAAAACATCGCCTGTCAGTAGTTGTTTTTTACACAATCTTTCATCTATTACATCACTGTTTCAATTTTGAGATTGCTGCAGTCGTTGCAGAAATTAATAACCCCTTTATAAGATACTTGTTAAGGCATTCGGTTTATCTATTGTAATTATTGGGCTACCCCCCTAACATTACAATAGCACCCTCTCTATGCCTGGAACCAACCTTATACCAGCAGAACTGCCAAATGAGCCCCGCACATTTGAATCGTTATTTTATTCGCCTGCGTCAATCGCTGCCATCATAAATGCGGCTACGGTTACCAAAGAAGAAAAGAAACCCATTCAGGTCAAAGGAATCTTTAAAAAACCGGTACCGCCAACTACAATGGGTTTTACTACAACACACCAAAGGACGAAGCGGCCGATAATTTAATTACACTAATAACACTGGGGTAATGTGGACTTAACCAGCAAAAGTTCGAACCAAATATGGGATTTATTGAGAAGAATTCACACTTTAAAGTCCATTATTGGACAAAACTTGCCTTCAGGGCCAAATAGGAGCTAGAACGTGAAAAAGCCCAAGTAGCCATCAGGCGACTTTTAAGCTGTGGCTAACTGAAAGTTGATGTTTTTGCTGAGCTGCCAGCTTTTTTCTTTTATATCTCTTGCCTCACTAGAAACTAAAACCTGTTGTCAAAAAGTTGGCAACAATCGGTGCAACAAAAAATAATGCAATCCTTCTGGGAAATACAAAATAGCTCCTGTATGAATTTCATAATTCATGCGTGTTATGTTATTCGATGCTGTTGTATATATGGCGTCCTTGTAGTTGCCTCAAACATAAACAACGAAAATCACCCAAATCGTATGGTAGTTCCATTTTAGTAATAATGAAGAATAGAAACATGCTTATTTTTAAGAAATCTGTTGAATTAACATTTTGACATCCAAGTAAAAACTTCAAAGTATAAAAACATGTTTCATTTTACCGACATAAACCTCGGACATGAATTGTAAATACTATTTGGCAGAAAGCCCAAGTTATAGCAGTGCTGGATATATTAATTTTTAGAAATGACACATGTGGACCTTGGATAAAGCGATGTGTTTATGCAGCTTAAAACTCTGTCAATAAGGTAGGGAAATTAACCACCTGAAATCTTTATTAAAATGGTTATGAAAAATCGAATCTTCAGCCTCTTCTTTGAAAGAACAACAGGAACAAAAAGTGACAATTAGTAAAAGGGTAGTGCAAATGCGCCCAATAAAATAAAGCAGGAGCATTTGCCCCCGCTTTTACGTGCTTATAGCTAAAACAAACGTATAATGTCCCTAATTACTTTCTACTTTGATTTTCAACTCTGCAATTTCCCTTTTTTGCTGTTCTATTTCTTTTTTAATTTCGATCACATAGAGCGTCAGCTCTTCGATTTTTTTTAAAAGCGTTGCTTGGTTATCGCCAACATCCAAACCATCTTTTTTCACCTCCTCTGCTGAAGGAACATCAGGTAGATGCTTATGTGTTTGAATAAAAGTCTCCACTTCTCTTAACGTGGGGAGTTTATAACTGGGCGCAAAAACATAATCAGGCCAAGTTGTCGTATTTAACACTTTTACTTTTCCAGCACCAATCGTATTTTTAACAGCCAATTGATACATGCCAGGGTCGTTCGTACCAATTCCCACACTGCCATCAAAGCGAGTTACGCCATCATCCACCCAAAGGGAATAATTATTCTGCGCCCCCGTTGCAGCGTTCTCTAAATACAGGGTGGCTGAGTTTGTAATGGAAGCTGTACCTGTATTGGTAATCGTAAGAGGTTTGATTGCCTGTTGGGCTACAATGCTGTGAGTGCCCGAAGCAGCCGCCGTAATAGACTGACCTCCAATCAAAAAGTTGGCACCGGAATAGTTAGTACCCAGTGTATTCGCTCCTGTACCGCGAAGGGCAATTCGAAATCCTGTGTTGCTGGCGCCACCTAATAAATAGGCTGTATTGGTGGCATAAGATCCACCAGCGTAATCAGGCACATACAGATTGGCCGCCATATTGCCTATCGCAATACCATTGTTGAACGTGACCGGTTGGACATTGGGTGAACTCACAGTAAGAGCGCCACTTGGCGCCACAGTAAAAGATGTATAATTGCCAGTACTGTAAGAAAGCCGTAACTGTTCACCTGTTGAAAGCGACTCAAATTTGGCCCCCGGTGCAGTTGTACCAACACCAATATTTCCACCATTCAAAACCGTTAACTTTGTTGAATAAAAAGAAGCGCCATAATCATAAGTTTTAAGGTTAATATTATTGGCTGCTTGTGCTTCCACATTATAGTACTGGGAGCGCATGACATAGTTGCTGCCCTCATCGAATAAAATCTCTCCAAAATTGCTATTATATTGATCATACAACCGGACAGCATTACCACCCATAACTCCAATATTGCCACCAACGTTGAGTTGCTCGGTAGGATAGCCGTTCCCCATGGAGCCGATACCCAGCCGGCCGCCGAAATATGAGTTGCCACTATTTACGTAAAGTGCGTAGGCGTTCGTGATGGAGGTATTGGTTCCCGCATTAGGCGCTCCCGCGAGGTACAAGTTAGCCGCATTCGTGACCGTAATGGCGTTAGTAGAACTAAATGTTGGCACGCCAAAGGAATTAGCAACTTGGGCCGC
Source organism: Flavisolibacter nicotianae (assembly GCF_003628535.1). Lineage (GTDB taxonomy): Bacteria > Bacteroidota > Bacteroidia > Chitinophagales > Chitinophagaceae > Flavisolibacter > Flavisolibacter nicotianae. Next base: position 95,227 of record NZ_RBCI01000011.1, on the reverse strand, counting down.
AACAGTTGAACCTCCTGAGGATGAACTGTTGGTGTAAGTAGCTGCAGCGGTTTGAAAGTTCACACCATTTGTCGTCCAAGATGAAGCACTCTTGTCTCCTGCTAAAGAAAGAAGTCCCGGCGGAGTTGTTGTACCCACACCGGCATTGCCGGTTGGCTCTAACTTATTGGTAGCAGTTTGAGAAAAGCCGTAAATGGTCGTTAAAGAAAAGATAACTAAAAAGGGAAGGATCTTTTTCATAAACAATAGTTTAAAGGGGAATAGGAATTAGCGCATACAAAGGTTGGCAGTAAAAACGACTCATGGGTTAGTCAGAAAGAATTTTCTCCTCAGTGACAACTAGCCCTCTCATATTATAAGTAATTTTCCTTATTGGCTTTCCCTCCAGATCAAACTCCTCCCATAATCCTGTTTTGATACCATTCGTATAATGAGCCCGCTGTACAATTGTGCCATTGTGGTAGGTAAGTGTTTCGCCGTCCAGCCTTCCTTGTTTATAAAAGCCCTGAAAGGTTAGTATCCCGCTCAAATACCCATAAAACGGACCAACCTGCAAGTCTTTTTTGTAAAAGGACTTTGTCAATATTTGTGTGTAGTTGCTATCCAAAAACGTTTTTTTATACGTATAGGAAGTGTCTTGCACAAGCCTGTACCAAATTGCATACAGTTCATTGGAGCTTTCAGGGTCTAAACCTTGGCGCTGCTTAACATAATTGTTTTCATTAAAAGTTTCGTCTAGAATCGTTTGACTATACGAAAGGCCCGGGAATGTTATACCTAATAAAAAAAGGATTAGGACAATTTTCATATTACGGATTTATAAACTTAAATAAATAATAAGCATTAGCATTTAAGAAGAATATAAGCCTCAATGACTGTTAAAACAGATGTATCATTGAACTTTATACAATGATAATCACTAAGACCTAAATTTCATAGCCTTCTGATCGTAACCTTGCTTTTTCCCCGTAATAAATATTTAAATAATACCTTATTTCCGTCCCCCTGTTGCTTAAAAACAATTTTTTCTTTAGTGTTCAAGTATGGCTTGTATATATCCTTCAATTGTAGGCGAAAGCGATGAATTATTTTGAGGTATTTTTACTGTTCGATTGGTTAACAGATACTTGCTGAAGTTTGCTACAGTCTACTTGCTAAAAAATCGTTTTTGTGACCATGATTGCTGTTTCTTTAGCTGTTTCCGAAACAATGATGAATTCACGATTCTTTCCTGTGTTTTCATAGCAGCAATTCTCTGATTTGGAAAAACTAGTTTGTCTTTCTTTGCTTTTCACTTTGTTTCACTAAGTCCTGTTATGCCAATTGAATAAAAGAAACGATTCTTAAATGCAGATGTGAAGAAAGCACTGTATTGAAATAAGTTCGCCCCGCAAATAGCATTGAAGTCGATAGAGACTCCTGCCCTGGTGGACAAAAAATGAGCCCGTCCTCGACTGAAAGGCAAAGAGGTCCAGTTATGAAAAGAGTTTTATAGGCTTGGTATTGTGGAATAAGCGAGCACGAAAACAATCGTAACTTCCCAATATCAACAAAAGCCTTATGAATGTATCATCAAAAGGAAATTTCGTAATTCAATCTGTAATTTAACCCGCGTATATTGAAAGATCAACTCAGCGTTCATTTCTTTGATGCATGACTTCTTAAACTAAAACCTACTTCTACCCTGTTTTTTAAATACTTGGACAAGTCCATTAAAATTAGAAAATCGACTTTTGCAGAATCAGTTTCTTTTCTTTTAATTTCTCAAACATGCGATCCGATTCGCTATCCTGATAGGTTTGTGCCCAAAGTACATAACGGTAAAACTCTTTTGTCACTGGTGAATGTCCACTGATCTTTCGTACTACTTGCTCAGGCATTCCAAGGCAAAGCATCGTGGTAATGGCTGTCCTGCGCATCGAATGTGTACTGGCTACGTCACAAAAAAGAACTATTCCCTTCCGGATAGCGACCGGTACCCCTCTACGTTCACGATAAAGAGTAACAGGATGAGTGAACCCAGCTTCTTTCAACAAAACTTTTATGTATTTGTTCAGGTTTGACGTTTGAAATGAAGGCAAAAGGCCGTTTTGGGTTTTTCTGCGTTTTTGTAAAATTTCTACTGCGTAATCTGGTAATTTCACCAATGTATCAATATTCGTCTTTCGTGAGCGCACAGACAGGTAATATTGTCCATTCACCACGCGCAAGGCCGATTTTTTCAGATGGAGCAAATCGGAAATGCGCAGTGCCACCGTACAACCAAACACGAAAAAGTCCTTTACTTCTTTCATCCGCTTAGAAAGCCTTTGCTCAAAATCTTTGTTATAGATCAGGAAATTCAATTCCTCCGGCAATAAAGGATAAATGGCAATTTCCTCCTTTCGCACATAGAATTGCTTGTGAAACATGCCGACACCCAAATTAAGATCGCGATTGAGGTAATTGAAAAAAGTTTTGATGTTCTTAATCGTTGATCCTACATAATTGTCAAAAAAATCCTTCTCATTGTACAAAAAATCAGTGTAGCTACGATAAAACTTTTTCCAGTAATTCTTCTCGACTTCCATGCCTCTCCTGGTTAGCATCCTTTCAGGAATGATACGAAGTGAAAACTGCTTCTTGCTACAAAACTGCTCGAGAAGGTTTTTTGTACAGGTATAATTTTTAATGGTGCCTTTGGAAATACGTTTTCCATTGGGCTGAATTCGCTTCCCGCTTTTGCTTTCTTTTATGAAGCGTTCAAATAAAGAGAAGAAACAATACGGTTGTTTGCACTTTTTTGCCATAACAAATTGTTTTTTAAAGAAAATAGGTTAAAAATGATAGTGCAAAAACAGCCAAAAAGTTGCATTTTGTGTTCAAAGGCAAAAACAACTGTTCTTTGACAAGATCCTGGCGATCTGTATAGTTATAGTCGAGATTTTCGTCTCCCTTCGGGATGAAGCTGCCGGGCCGCTCGGGTGCCCTGACAGCCAGCGGCTTGTGGCAAGACGGGGGCAGTTCCAATGCTCTGCCAGCCAACCCGGTTTACGACAGCCGCACGGGCAATGAGCCCCTGGAATACAAAGCCACTGAGACCATCAGCTTTGTGGAGGGCTTTGAAAGCGGCGTGGACGATGCCTTTGAGGCCTACATCACGACGGGTGATGGCAGTGGTAGCGGATCAGGCGGCAGTGGAGCTGGCTTGTATGCTGATGGCGGGTACCGCTATGAGTTTAATGGCAAGGAGAATGACGATGAGGTCAAGGGTGAGGGTAACCAGCAGGACTATGGCATGCGCATATATGACCCGAGAATAGGACGGTTCCTTTCTGCCGACCCATTAATGAAAAAATACCCTATGCTTACGCCATATCAGTTTGCAAGTAATTCACCGATACAAGCTATAGATGTAGACGGTTTAGAAGGAGTGCAATACTTAGAAACACAAACTGATAAAGATGGAAAGGCTGTTATCAAAAGAGTAGTTGAAGCAGATGTTTATGTGGCAATATCAAGAGATAAAAATTCACCTCATTTTTATGCAAAGAAGCCATCTGATGATGTGAAAGTTAAAGGCCAAGTAATAGGAGATTTGAATTCTCAATTCCCAGACAATAAGTTTAAAGATGATGCAGGAAATGATGTTATATGGAGGTTCAACGTTAAAACCTTTGAAGTTGATGGTTCGGAAACTGGAATTGAGAACAAAGTTACTGAGCTTAAAAATAATCAAGCATTCAAAGTAACTCCCGAAGGTGGCGGAGCCTATCAATACAGAGGATTTATTTTACGAAGAGATCTTATAAATCCTGAAGTGATGCCGTCAGAGCCAGGAGACGAGGGTACTAAAGAAGAAGGTAACTTAGACAGGGGCTTTGTTGTAACGGTTAATAGCCAATTCTATGACGAACGAACTCAAAGACCGCATACGACAGGTCATGAAGCCACACACTTCTTTTTAAGATTACATCCTGATAGAAAAATTAGTTCTCCTGAAAATACAGCCGCAGGACATGCTGCTGCAGGTGGCGGTATTTTAAATTACGGTACAGCTCAATTTAGGTTCCCTGGACAAATAAGGACATCAACAGATGAAAAGACAACCGTTTCATTTGATGGTATCAAACCACTTAGCCAAACCAATGTTACTAACATATTGCAATCTGTTCCGAAAAGACCAGAACCACCTAAACAATAAGTAATGAAGATTGAAAAAATAATAGCATTTATCAAGGTAGCAATGATAGCAGGGCTTCTTCAAATCAATTGCTTTGCTATTGCTCAAACACCAGCAAGCAAAACTGGTAGTTACATAATTTCTTTCAATCCTGTGTATGCTTCTGGTTTAATTGATTTGGGGTATGTGTCTTTTGAAGACTTATATTTGATTGTTTCCGATACGCCTTTAAAAATAGACTCTGTTATGAGTGCATTGAGTAAAAAAAACTATTCTACAAAATTAGGAATACTTGATACTCTAAAGCAGGAATTTAAAGTCTATAACGTGATGGAAAATAATCCAAAAAGTAAGAGCGGAAGAAAAATAAATAAGAGGTTAAGTGATTATAGTCTTTATGGAAGGAGGTTTTTGTTTCCTTTAAATGAAACCATCAAAAAATCCAGCTCATTAGTAGGTTTTGTTATTAGCCGATATATTTTTTTAGAAACAGATATTAAATACAACGTATTAAACGATAAGTGTGCAGATTTCCCTAATGAGTGTAGAGCTATAATTACAAACTTATAAAACAAAAAGCCACATACTATTTAAGGTTTATTTCAATTTTTCCTTCCTCAATGAGTCTAGCCGCTGTTTTTATGCATTGGCTTCGGACTCATTGGTTGTGTTATTATTCAGCTCTTTGATATCCCTTCGGGATGAAGCTGCCGGGCCGCTCGGGTGCCCTGAGTGCCAGCGGGTTGTGGCAAGATGGGGGCAGTTCAACTGCCCTTCCGGCCAACCCGGTTTACAACAGCCGCACCGGCAATGAGCCCCTGGAGTACAAGGCCACCGAGACCATCAGCTTTGTGGAAGGCTTTGAAAGCGGGGTGAACGATGCCTTTGAGGCCTATATCACGACGGATAATGGAAGCGGCAGTGGAAATGACGGCAGTGGGGCCGGCGTGTATGCTGATGGTGGGTACCGCTATGGGTTTAACGGAAAGGAAAATGATCTGGAAATCTCCGGCGATGGAAATCAGTACGATTACGGGTTCAGGATTTACAACCCCAGATTGGGACGGTTCTTATCCGTTGACCCTCTGTTTAAATCTTATCCTTGGTATACCCCTTATCAATTTGCAGGAAACAAACCGATTATTGCCGTTGACTTAGATGGGTTGGAGGAGCAAGAGACCAACGTAATAGACGTATTTGTGATAACCGCCGACCCAATAGCTTCAAAGACTGCCAAAACGATGGCTTCAACAAATCCCAGAGGATTGGTTCTACTGCAACAGCAAAGTTGGAACCAAATCGTAGTTGAGATAAATGACATTGTTCAAAAGCAGTTCAATCCCAACTACAACATTGATCCGGAGTTTACAACCAGGGTTAAAGATGCGATGTACGGATACTTTGGAACCAATGCGTTAAGCAAGTACACATCCTATTCGCTTTACGCAGGCGGTGATGTAACAGGCATCCAGCAAAGTGCTATGGACAAGGCGTTTGAGATTGCAAACGACTATGCGAGGTCAAGGTTTTTTGGAGACGCTGCGTACAATAATTACCTGAACAAGATTAACCAGGCAAAAGACCCAAATACAAAAGCGGCACTCATTCAAGAGCGACACGACAGGACAACCCAGAATTATCATTTCGTGTGGTTTACAAACCTTCAAATGATGGAGTTGTTTACCGGCTTCATGACGTTGGGCGAGAACAATATTGGTCCATTAAACCGAACCAGTGGCTTTTCTCTTGAAAATGCAAATGCAGCGAAGTATAAAAAGGTGGATGACTTGATTTCAGATGCCGGTACATTAACAAGGCTCAAAGGGGGAGTTAAGCAGGGTACTATCAAAGGAGATGCGTATGATGTGTTGCAGGGCTTGGCGAAGCAATACGGTGCAGAGCTACAAGCTGACAGCAAAGGAGGAATATTTTTCCAGTCTGGCGAGCTTAGAATGGGAATGCATAACTCAACGAGAACCGGAGTGCCGACCATTGACGTGAACAATTCTGGAAAGACGTATAAAATAAGAGTAGAGAATGAATGATTTTGAAACGCTAATTGAAAAGTATTCTTCAAACTATTACCTGCTTTACTCAAGCATACAGGAGAACGAGTGGGGATTAAAAGCAGTTGGAAGAGGCTATTTGGAAAAATACGGCCTGACGGAGCCTGAGTATGAAACTTTTTGGAAGCCACTACAAGATGAGATTTTTATTAATCAAGATAGGGCTTTACCTGAAATGGTTTTTGGCGACAGCTATCGTTTAATAGCCTTGAGAGGAGGGGTGCTTTTTGAGAAGGCTGATTTTGAAAGTTTGCAGGCATGTTTTTTAGAACTTGGTGAGAGGAGTTTTGTAGTTATTGAAAACACCTTTGGTAAATCTTCCGACGAACCGCCTTTACGAATGAAGTATCCAGCTATAGTTACATGGGAAGAGCTAATGAGCGGCAACTTCATCTCTTCCGTCCTTTTTGAAATGCCACACAAAGAATATTTTGTTTTTGGGCAGACCGCAGCATGGGGAAAGTATTCGGCAAATGATTTTGAAAAGCCACTTGACATCATTGGATTTAAACCGGAACTGTCAAATCTGTTTATGCGAAATCTTACGCAACCAGATGAAGAGTGGCAGGAGGTGAGAGAGTGGCTGCCGCCAGACTATAAAGACCGTGTAAACTACTAACACAAAAGCCGCTGCACATGCAGCGGCTTTTGTGTTATCCGGTGTGGGCCCGGCCTACTTTGAAGTCTCTTAGTCCATATCAATCATGTTGAAGACAAAGTTTTTCTTCTCGGCCGGCAGCTTTTGCACTTCAAGGATGCGGGTGAGGGTAAATTTATCCAAATGCTCATCGGCCTTGCCTACCAGGCAATCCAGCGACACTTCTAGGAGGTCGGCCATCTTTGCGGCCGCTTCGATGGAAGGCTTCATTTTTTATTTTGCTATACTCAGTGCATTGCTTAAGTTGTAAGTATCCTTTTTCGCAAGCAGCAGATGTAATAGGGTTTTGATTAGCAGCTTGAAAGCTCCTTTAAACTACAACCCGCCAATGTCGAGTTTCAAGGCGTCGGAGATACTATGGTAAGCCGGAATTAGTGAAATCAATCGTAGAAATACGCTACCCATGAATGACAAATACTTTTATCTTGTGCAGTTGTAAGGCAATTCTTTAGCAAAAGTTCTTTGATACAAAAGGTGTACAGAGGCTTGCAGAAATTCGATGGCAAAAACGGATTTGGAGTGATAATCTTGGTAATATGCTAACAACGATCAACAAAGAAACGACAAGTGTGAGGCATATCTATGGGCAAAATTATACTCTGATGTCAGCACAGTCAAAGTAGCTCGTCAGCTATCCATAACATCCTATAAACACTGACAATATGGGCTGCGCTACTAACCCAGCATTTCAAAAGCCAAAGCATTTTTCGAATATGTATATTATTTTGACCAAACTAATTTTATTAAGCAATACCAAAATGTTCATCAAAATGGTCCCTCTATTTGCCATTTTTTATTCCTTGAAATCAACTGCTGCATCTCAGCCATATCCAAGCTCAGAAGCAAGAGGCAATATATGTTCACCCCTCTGCCAGTGACCTGTTTCTGGCAGGAAGAGGCCCTCGTGCATTGAAATAGTAACAATAAAGATATCTGACCTAAAACCAAAACAAGACAAACAACTGAACCACCACTTCAAACAAGTACCAATGAAACAAGCTTTTCTCCTGCTCTTTCTGGCGCTGCTATCCGCAACCGGCTTTTCACAATACGTATACAAAATCAAAGCCGATAGCGTCAAAATTACCAATGATAGTTGCAACGCCGAACTGATACTCGAAAATAGCACCAGGAACGTCAACGGCTTTCTTTTCAACAAGGCCAATGGCCGCACCGAGTTCCGCCGCGGAGTCATCAAAGTTGATGATACAACTTACATTATCGGCGCAGATACCTTAAAAACCGGCACCGGTCCGGCAAAGTTTGCGGGCAGTGATTTCTTTTTTAGTGCAGACAGCAGGGCAACTGGTAACCGGGCGCACAGCTTCAAAGGCTTCGACCTGACTATAGACAGCATAAAGTACCTGCAACAAAACGCTGACAGCGCCCTTTTTATGACACGTATAGGCGGGTTTAAGTACGGGACGGTGAATCCGAATAGTGTGATTGCTGCGACGTTGCCGGGAGCATTTGCCGGTGGATATTCCAACGGCGGCCGTATTATGGCAACAGGCCGGGGTTCGTTTGCGCAGGGTGCGCAGATGCTTAACGCAACCTTCACTGCTTCCAACTCTGCCATCCTAGCCTCGGGTTCGGGTACGTTTGCGCAGGGTTATTCCATCAAAGACGGCGACAGCATCCTTGCTTCGGCCTCGGGTTCATTTGCGCAGGGGATAGCGTATGGCGGTGATATACTGGCCACGGCCGCAGGCTCACGGGCAACAGGCTATGCGTACAACCCTTCGGGTGCACTCAATGCCAAGTTGAGCGCCTCAGTGTCCGGTGTGTTTGTACACGGCATTTCGGCAGGTACAAACAGCTTCATGGGCAACACCGGCAGCACATCGGCCGGTGCGGTTGTCTTTGGCTACACGGGGGATGCCGCAACGACCACGTCCAACGATACCATATCGGCAGCGGGGCAAATGTCCTTTACGGCAGCGCGTGCCTTTATCGGCTCGAAGGTCATTACATCGGGATACAATGCACGCACCTTTGCTACGTCTTACTACAATTCTTCGGTCACGAACAGTGGATATGGCTCAACGTTATTCGCGGTGGCTGATACCTCAACCACGGTAAAAAACGGCGGCGGGGGATCATTTATGTCGGTTTTTGCGCAAAAGGGGGCTTATGTGGAGAACACTGGCCTGTCCTCGTTTGTCGGTGGTTGGGCAAACAACACTGATAGCATCTACAACAACTCAACCGCGTCGCTTGTGTATGGTGTAGGTGTGCGCAACTATGCAGGCTCCACCATTGGCGCTTTCAACAAACCAATTCCCTATCCATCGGTATTGATGGGGAAGTATCTGTTCAACACTGGAAAGGCCTCCTACCTGTTTGGCTCATACCTGAACAATGCCAGCGACAGCACCCTGAAAATTGGTTGGGGCAGCGACTTGCTGAGCGTTGAGAATAACACAGCCAATCCCAATACCGTCACGATTGGCGGCAAAATGCGCTATGCCGCTGCGCCAGCTATATACAGTGCCGGTAACTATGATGTGTTGGTGAGAAACCAAACTACCGGCAACGTGGAAACAGTGGCCTCCAGCAGTTTGGGTGGAACTCCCAACAGCGACTCCATTGCATGGAAGTTGACAGGCAACGCAGCCGCTGCAGGGAGTGAAACAGGTTCATTTTTGGGAACTACCAATAACGTGTCATTGCGTGTTCGTACCAACAATACCCAGCGCATGATTGTGGATAGTACGGGTAACGTGGGTATAGCCACATCTGCACCGTCGTTCACACTTGACGTAGCCGGCTCGGCACGGGTTTCCACTTTGCCTTTTTCGGCTACAAGCAGGGACACCCTCGTTAGTTACAATCCTGTAACAAAACAATTAACAGGGGCGATGGCATCAGGTACATTGATTGGCATTCGTGTACTGACTAGTGGTACTGTGTACACTCCGTCCACTGGTACATCAGCTATCGCAATCGAGCTCACTGGCGGCGGCGGTGGGGGTGGCGGAACTATTGCAACAACAAACAACAATGCAAGCTGTGGTGCCGGTGGCGGTAGTGGTGCGCAGGTCAAAAAATACATTTCTTCGCTGCCTTTAGGTCCTTTTACGTATTCTATTGGAACCGGCGGTAGCGGCGGTACAACGGCAGGTGGTAATGGTGATAATGGAGGTTCCACATCCATTGTAATTAACGGAGTGACTTATACGGCACCTGGTGGTAGCGGTGGCAGTGGTTCAACTTCCGATGCTGCAACAGCACTCTTCGTATCCGGTGGTAGCGGGGCGAGTGTGGGCACAAACGGAGATATCAACGGTGCTGGTCAGCCTGGTGACAATGGAATGAGATTAAGTGGAACTGTGGTAGCAAGTGGTGCAGGGGCTTCTTCTCCTTATGGTGGAGGAGGAACTTCCCGTACAGCTACAAGTGTTGGTATGACGGCAACAGCTTATGGAAGTGGTGGTAGCGGCGCAGCAGCAATTGGTGCCGTTGCTGGGCAAACTGGTGGCGCAGGTTCTGCCGGCGTGATTATCATTTATGAATACCGGTAAATAACATTTGAGTTTGCTTTTCTTCTGAAGAGTGGAAATTTATTAATCTATTTACACAAAGAATTAGAGGCTACCAAAAAACCGCTGAGCAATCAGCGGTTTTTTTGAAGTAGAGATTTCAATTCCATATCAATTTTATCTGCTTGTTCAACATACAATAGCTTAGAACTGACAATAATAATTATACCATTTCTGTATAACTCAGCCTTCTCAACACTGCCCGCAATTAATTCTTTTATTTGTATTGGAGACATTCCCAAAGCATCATTGCAATATTGAGTATCATAATAATTTACAGGGTAGAGGCGGATAAGCTCTTTTCTAAGATTTTTGTTCTGTACTCTTTCAAAGTCTTGGTAAATGATTTCTTCATCGAAAATTTGAGCTGCATAAGGATCGAAAAAATCAATGTACTTCTTAAACGTTTCATTAAGTAGATGACCATAGTCCACTTTCTTCGGATTAAATTCTATGTTTATAATGTCGTCATCCATTGAACTATCTTCCAAGCGCCTTCTATAGCGATAGATGATATTGCCTGTTATACCTTCTCCAAGAATGTTGTCCAAAGGAAAAATAGCTATAATGCCATCTGCAAAATCAGGAACTGGATAGAAGCCGTCTTCCACTCCCCATGGTTTTGGAATAACTTTTAAACCATTAATAATTTTCTCATGCTTTTGTTCAACACTAATGTTTATGCTGGTTCTGGAAGAAAGGTCAAATCTATATCTCATGTTTAATTGTTAAGGCGTAGGCTTTCTGGGCACAACTTTTACACCAACATTGGTTATTCTTAAGTCTCTAAATAATTTTACCGCCGTCCTAAGCTGTTTGGCATCAGGAACCTCATACCGAATGTTAAAGCCAGGATTTTGTCTCAACGCTTCAGAGGCTCTTCTTAACTGATCTAAGGACTTTGGATAACTGGTGAAAGAAAGCTTCCTGTCTATAAAAGTATTTGTTTCAGGTTCAAATCCATCAAACTTAATAAAGTTTTTCCCGTTAGGGTTAGGATTATCGTACTTAAGAGTCGGAACTATTTTCTTTTGGGTAGCTACGTCGGACGCGGATCCCGGTATTGTATTTTCATATTGTTGCGCAGCCGTTCCATTTTGTTTCTCTAATGCTGTTCCTCTTCCTTTGTTTGGAGAGACTTTTTCGCTTGGCGCCTTTTCAATTAAAGTTCCAACTAATACACCGCCTAATGCATCTGTAGCGTTGTATAAAGCTCCGATCCCCTCTAAAGTATAGGTCTTGTCTGGGCTTAACCTAGCATCACCAGGCTTTAAACTCATTACTTCTTTTTCTGAAGAAAACAAGTAATGCTTTCCATCAAGATATTCAAGCACAGGAGTTTTAAAATAGTCTGGTGTCCAACCCGTTGTTTTATGGACTAAGTTTAATGCCCAATTTCCATAATCCACTTCTCCGGTCTTGACAATTTTAAACTCAGAAGTAGCATCATTACGAAACATCTTGTAAAACACATACTCTAAACCATCTTGATCAACGCCGCTAACGGGACTATTACTTGCAAACTGAAACGGTGTAAGCTCAGGGTATTTCGCTGCAATAGGATCAGTACTCAAGAAGCGCCCTAGCCGGGGATTATAAATCCTGAACCCGTAGTCATACTGATTTCCATCGCCGGAAATTTCCGGGTCTTGCTCCTTGCCGTTGAAGCCATAGCGGTACCCACCTTCAGCATACAAGCCGGCTGCACTGCCGCCATTTCCACTGCCGTTTCCATTATCCGTTGTGATGTAGGCCTCAAAGGCATCGTTCACCCCGCTTTCAAAGCCCTCCACAAAGCTGATGGTCTCGGTGGCCTTGTATTCCAGGGGCTCGTTGCCAGTGCGGCTGTTGTAAACCGGGTTAGCCGGAAGAGGGTTTCCACTGCCTGCATCTTGCCACAACCCGCTGGCACTCAGGGCACCCGAGCGGCCCGGCAGCTTCATCCCGAAGGGGTAATAGTCCTGGGCTGTGGTTACTTCCGCCCTGTAGTGCTCAATCAAAGAACTGTCTTGTGGTGAAGATACACCGATCTTCTTATCAGAGATCGTCGCCAGCACGTTGCCAAAGGAATAAAAAATGTCAAGGTACTGTCTCAAAAAAGCAGCGCTCTATTGCAAGATCGACACTGGGTGCAACCCCCGCATCGAAAACGATGTAAATGTGCTTAAATAACTGCACTGAAAAGAATTTGACGTCTCCACCAAAAAAGAAAAGGAACTCGTCTTCGACTTTCTGGACAGCCTCATCGCCAATAAAAAAAATAAAAACCTGCTGGGCTAACATGCTTAGTTCAAAGGTGCCCAACAGGGGTCTCGCCTAATTCATTGAACTATTATCTTCAAACTGTCACGGCAAACTATATTTGAGTCGCCAGAACGCAAGACAGAATAAATTTCGACTTCATTTTCGTTTCTTCCTGAGTTCGGGAGGCTTATTCTTCCTACATGGCTTGCAATAGTGTCAAATGAATAAAGTGAGTTGTTTATCAAAACGGTCACTTGGTTCGAATAACCGCTGGGTTCGGCATATAGAAATATGACTTCTTGTTTATTTTCAGTTCCAACCGCATTTCTAATCATTGTATTAGGGCTTAGGCAAACACCTTCTTCTTTGATCAAGTTTTGGGTTGGCGAATCATACTTTTTTACATAATATATCTCTCCTTTGAAGTCACGCTCGTTATAAAGGCTCAAAGCTCCATTTTGGTAATGGAAAATAGGTCCTATTGCAGTGCCATTAAGAAAATAGCCTTTGCCTCGTAACTGGCCAGAAGTATCAAACTCTAATGCTTCGCCATTTAATGAGTCATTCATAAAATGACATCTTCTACTCATAACACCGTTTGCATAATAGCTTATTTCCTCACGATTTCGGCGGGAGCCTTCAAAAACTATTTTCTTTTTAAGCTTTCCGTCTGAGTAGTATTCCTTTATTACTGACTGGTCATTACCACAAGCTTCAAAAATTAATATCAATAAAAACACCGAAATATATCGTTCGACAATTCTCATCCTGTTTTAGCTTTTGATAGTAGGTATTTTGTTTGTCGCCTTCGTTCGTGTCTTATTACCATGATAATTTTCTTCGGGATTAACGTGGTGATTCATACTGTCCTTAGGTTCAACTTTATTACAAATGGTGCAGGAATCGCTACCAGCCGGCAGTATAGTGTCAGGCTCTCTTTTTTCAGATTCCTTTTTCTCCTTATCATCGTCTAACTCCTTTTTCTTTTTAAGAATCTCGTCTTTGGTATTTAGTGCTTCCCCTGCGTTTTTCACTCCTTCTAAAAGATGAATAACTTTCCCAATTCCCTTACCATGCAATGATTCACTAAGTGCCTCTGGTTTGGCACTCGCAATGCTGGCAATAGCGGTAATAGTGCTGATGTCTATCTCATCTACATTCACAAGGTTAACGTGTCCAGAACCGCCCATGCCATCTGGCGAGTTTCCGCCTTTAAGAATCGAACCGCTCTGGCGAAGACCAGAGAAAAAATCACTGACTTTGTCCCAGAAACCTTTGTTTTGTTTGGAGGCTGCAAAAAATGGATTACCGGCTTCTTCCTGAACCATCCGGTTTCCCTCCCAGTGCCAAACCTGCACATTAAATTGGATGCCTGGCCCTTTGGGGCCTTGTGGTAAATTTTGTCGTGGCCCATTGTTATTAGAGTAGGTTCCAACATTTGTGATATTAATCTTTTCAATCTTAGTGTTTGTACCGTTCAGAAAGATCTCTACCATGTACCACTTATCTTCCTTGCCGTCCATATCTACATTCATAATGGGCTTATTTCCGGCAAACTGATAAGGCGTGTACCACGGGTAACTTGCAGTTAAAGGATCCACCGATTTAAACCTGCCGATTCGTGGGTCATAGATACGGAACCCGTAATCGTACTGGTTTCCATCACTGGAGACTTCCGGGTCTTGCTCCTTGCCGTTAAAGCCATAGCGGTACCCGCCATCAGCATACAAGCCGGCTGCACTGCCGCCATTGCCACCGCTACCGCTGCCATTGTCCGTTGTGAGGTAAGCCTCGAAGGCATCGTTCACCCCGCTTTCAAAGCCTTCCACGAAGCTGATGGTCTCGGTGGCCTTGTATTCCAGGGGCTCATTGCCACTGCGGCTGCTGTAGACCGGGTTGGCCGGAAGAGGGTTTCCACTGCCTGCCTCTTGCCACAACCCGCTGGCACTCAGGGCACCCGAGCGGCCCGGCAGCTTCATCCCGAAGGGGTAATTAGCCGGCTAAAAAGAAATTCCGCCTAGTTTACACTTCAATTCTTAGTTGGGACAGGCAGTGTATTAGTCTGAATCTCTCGACGAACTTCAACATCCATAAAATCTATCATTTCGTCTTTTCGATAATCAGCAAAGCTAAATATCAGACTAAAGCTATCATCTTTAGTCTGTCCCTCGGAGGAACAAAAGGGGATGGTGTATTTTGTGTGATATGGCTGCTCCTTTTCGATCTTTATTATACTGTCATTGATCTGACTACCACAGTTTATTAAACGTTTGGACACAAAATCCACCTTGTCTAAAAATCCTTCCTTGCTGTAAATATTAAAGCACCGGCTCGTATCTACTAGCTGATATAGTTGAGAGGTATCATACTTTGATATTGCAGTAACTGCTTTCTCGATAACCTCACGTCTTTTATCTTTTGCAGAGCCAATGTTGCTGCAACCGCTGCTTGTCAAAAAAGTGACATATACTATCGTAAATAATTTAATCATTGTTTCTGGGTTGAAGTATATTGACTAATCTTATCATATTCATTACCTCCGCCGTCTGCTTTGTATTTTTTCAACACATCATTTACGGCACTCTTTGTCTTATCCTGAATTTTAATTCCTTGAGCCTGCATAACCTGTAGTCCATGCCAAGCTACCGTTAACTGCCTTCCAAAAGCTTCTCTCCGGATCTTGCTATATTCCGAACCAGTGAACTGGTCGGTTTCGGCAGTCGGCAGATAACCATCACTTAAAAAATTAACCAGCATAACTCTTTGATCAGCGCCTTTTAGCTCGTCTCCAAAATAATTCTTTCCCGTCTTTGGATTTATTGCCATGTAAGCATCAATCGTGTTGGTTGCGTTATAAAATCCCCTGCGTAAATTACTCTCATCATATAGAGCATCCCAAATGCTAATGTTAGAAACATTCTGTGCAATTTCAACTCCTTCTTTAGCTCCCGAAGCCCCTGCACTTATCTGTGCCGGACCAGAAGAGCCCCACGCAGGATCATCACCATAGTAACTACCTACCGGTTTAGTGGCATCTGTAGGCTCTGGTGCAGACCCTGGGGGAAGGCCGTTAAAGCCAGGAGTTTGCCTTCCGTAGTATTTATTAGCGTCATAAACGATAGCCCCATCAAGTGTTGAGTTATAGTCTCGCCCCTTAGTTGTAACAGGACCTCCATTCACAAACTTGAAGCTTTGCATCTTTGCATCTTGTAAAGCCGCAGGAATATTCTCATAAACTGTTTGAAGGATTGTGCTTGTCGTTGACACATTATTTGTACTTGAAACGCTAAACTGCATTCGGTACATAGATTTTTGGAAGGACAAAAACTCCAATCCATCCAAGTCTATTCCATTTACAGGCCTGTTGCTGGCATATTGATAAGGTGTTAACATCGGGTAACCTTTTGTCAAGGGATCTACACTCAAGAATCTTCCTAACCGGGGATTGTAAATCCTAAACCCGTAATCGTACTGATTTCCATCACCGGAAATTTCCGAATCTTGTTCCTTGCCGTTAAACCCATACCGGTACCCGCCATCAGCATACAAGCTGGCACCACTGCCACCTGATCCACTGCCGCTTCCATTATCCGTCGTGATATAGGCCTCAAAGGCATCGTTCACCCCACTTTCAAAGCCCTCCACAAAGCTGATGCTCTCGGTGGCCTTGTACTCCAGGGGCTGGTTGCCCGTTCGGCTGTCATAGACCGGGTTGGCTGGCAGAGCAGTTGAACTGCCTGCCTCTTGCCACAACCCGCTAGCACTCAGTGCGCCCGAGCGGCCCGGCAGCTTCATCCCGAAGGGAGGGCAGTTTCAAAGAGCTGTTGTTGCCTGACTTCAATTGCAGCTATAGCAATGTTCTGGAAGAAAGCATAATGGGACAACGGCAACCGCTTAGAAGGATTATTTCGTCCAAGCCTCATATTTGTCGTAGGAGAGTGACTTTCTGAAGCAAAAAAGATGGCTCTCTACAAGCTTTGTATAGATTAGGCCTTTATGATTCGCATGGATCAACTTATATGAGACTTTCTTTAAACGTCCGTTACAATATTGAGACTGCTTTTCTACAACGCTTTCCAAAAAAGTTTTGATTCCTGAAATTACCTGCTCAACATCCTTCAGCGAGGATATTTCGATGTAATGAAAAACAGTTGCTTCTATCTCCTTTTCACCTACATTAAAAAACACTATTTGATCATCACTTCTTTCTATCCAAATCGAGAACGAGCACCTTCTATGTAAACTGCAGCTAAAGTATATTTTGAAAAAGTCTGCAGTAGCCAGTTCTTCTATCGTAGCATTTGCTTGTAATGCTTTGTGATTTTCCAAGAAGTCAATCACCTTAAGCACATTTATAGAATTGTTCCCTTTAAGGAACATCTTAGTTTCATGATCTACAATGTTCATTACTTCAGTAAATTTATAATGTTTTCCCTTGCCATGTTTTGATAGAAGGTCCTGCTTGGCAACTTCATTAGATGAAAATGGCCTGCCTCATTCCACCATGTTTTCAGACCAGGGAATAACCTTCTAGTTCTCAACCATTCATTAGCTGATCTTAAGTACGGGTTACCAATTTTTAAACTAAAGTCTCCACCAGCACCCCATCGAAAACCAACCGTAGGCGTTTCTCCGACCTTTGAATAGCTCTTTCCAAATCTCAACCACTGCTTCATGCCGCCAGTTTCAGCTGCAAGAAAGCCTTCAAGAGACTCTGCCGCTTTCCCAAACATCCCCAGCTTAGGTAAAGGCATTAGCAAGGCTTCTGGATATACAGGAACGAGTGCAGGCGATTGCTGCTTAAGGCCAAATGTTGAACTGGCCTTGTTCAAAGCCCTTTCTCCGCCGTAACCACTTGGATCTATTCTGGAATTTGTCGCATCAATCCAAGTATCAGGACTTGAGCCGCTATTCGGTGCCCATACATTAGCAGTTATTTTATACCCTGAACCATAACGGCCACTCCCGGAAGTAGTAAAGTTGATCGTATAATTATAATCTTTCGTTGCATCATAAATCTCACTGGGCGCTGTACGGCCCTCTGAACGTTTTTGCGAAATGATATCAATTGCCCCAGATTTTTCTTTGGAGTTGCTTGAAAAATAGTAGTCAAAATCGCTTTTAAATAAAATGGCACTGGAGACCGATCCAGCCTTTGCTGAACCGTCCGAGTTATAACCTACCCAAGAATAATCAGTAACCTTACCTTGCTTGTCTTTAGTTGGTGCCCACTCAAGACCGTCTTCATCTATACCATCAATTGGCCTATTCGAACCAAATTGATAAGGAGTTAATTCTGGATATTTAAAAGTCAATGGGTCCACGCTCAGGAACCTGCCCAGCCGTGGGTCATAAATGCGCATGCCGTAGTCCTGCTGACTACCTTCAACTCCCTTGACCTCATCGTCATTCTCCTTGCCATTAAAGCCGTAGCGATACTCGCCTTCCGCATACAAGCCGGCACCACTGCCGCCATTGCCACCGCTACCACTTCCATTATCCTGTGTGATATAGGCCTCGAAGGCATCAACTTCCCCGCTGGCAAAGCCCTCCACAAAGCTGATGGTCTCGGTGGCCTTGTATTCCAGGGGCTCGTTGCCGGTGCGGCTGTCGTAAACCGGGTTGGCCGGAAGAGGGTTTATACTGCCCGCCTCTTGCCACAACCCGCTGGCACTCAATGCGCCGGAGCGGCCCGGCAGCTTCATCCCGAAGGGAGAGACTTGTCAAAGAGCGCGATTGATTACTCTTTCTTGTATTAAAACTCACGGTTGCCATGTCCCAAACCAGTAGCAATTTGCTTTAGAGTTGCATATCTTAAACTACAAGCTTCTGAAATTTGTCTAATATCTCGTTTTTTATATCCTCATCCAATATATCACTCTTGATAATATTTGGTCTCTTTTTATTAATCAATTTTATTAGCTCATTCTTTTGTTGAATGTTTTTCAACCAAAAGCTTTCTTCGACTTTCAAAAGAGTTAGTAGTAAATCTCCTGGGTAGTATAGGGCTTCTTCATAAACATTCCGATTTAATAAACTAATTGCTAAAGGAACTATATATTTTAGCCCAACATTTTGTGACAAAAGGATACGTATTTCATTAGCATCTAAATTGTATATCGGTTTCCTCCGGAGTAGAAATACACTTTCAACTAGTTTTGTTGGAAACTCTGACGGGACATTCCAAAAGTCATTTTCTAATTCTTCTAAGGATCGGTTATTCGCTTCTTGGGTGTTCATTTTGTTATTTGTTTTTTGCGGCTTTTGTTGCTCTATCTAGAACGGCATTTATTTCATCTTTCTGCTTAGAAAGTGTATTCCTCAATTCAGTGGCTGTTTCAACTACATCCCTACTTACTTTGTTGCTATTAATTAACTTGTTCAGTTCTTTTATTTGATTTTTTAAGCCGCCCAAAGCATTCTTTACTTCGGTTAGATGATCATAAGCTTTCCCATTGATTATGACCGGCTTGCCAAATATGTCATTTACAGCGGCTCTTATATGGAGTTCGTCCAAAGCAGTAGAAATATTATTAACCTTCTTAATGACGTTTTCAAGAGCTTCTTTTCCAGCTCCCTCAAGCACTCTTGCCGCTCGTCCTGCTTTTCCTAGGCCACTTAAAATCTCAGCGCCAAAAACGTCTAATGCCAACCAGCCTACAGCCCCTAATCTACTGCTCTCTTCCCCTCTGAAATTTTTACCTGTTAAGACAACCTTTACATCTCCGGCAGGAGTTAAGTCTAGGCCTTCTTTAACAATTGGCTTTGCTTTTTCAGCATAGTAGGCTAACCTTTCAGTTTCTGTAGGATGGTTTTTGTATGTAAAAAGTACTAAGGCAGCGTATGTTCTTTTATCAAGTTCAATTGACAACTTCAAAGTCTTGATAACTTCTTTATCTGTTGTCTTGGAGAGTGAAACTGTAGAATTCGTAACCCTTCTGCCCACCATTTCTCTCAACTGTACAGCCATGTCATAAACGGCAGGAGTTGCTTTTTCTAGTCCATCTAAATCAAAATTTCTAATAACATCGTTTTCGGCAAAAGCATAAGGAGATATCCATGGAAACTCAGAGACAACAGGGTCCACGCTCAGGAACCGTCCCAGCCTCGGGTCATAAATGCGCATGCCGTAGTCCTGCTGGTTGCCCTCACCCTTGACTTCATTGTCATTCTCCTTTCCGTTAAAGCCATAGCGGTACCCACCATCTGCATACAAGCCTGCTGCACTGCCGCCATTTCCACCGCTACCGCTGCCATTATCAGTCGTGATATAGGCCTCGAAGGCGTCGTTCACCCCGCTTTCAAAGCCCTCCACAAAGCTGATGCTTTCGGTAGCCCTGTACTCCAGGGGCTGGTTGCCACTGCGGCTGTTGTAAACCGGGTTGGCCGGAAGGGCAGTTGAACTGCCCCCATCTTGCCACAACCCGCTGGCACTCAGTGCGCCCGAGCGGCCCGGCAGCTTCATCCCGAAGGGACAATGTCAAAGAACCAAAGCAGAGATCAATTCTTGTTCTTAAGATGCCTTCACAAATTAACCTTTGGATATTCTCAATATTAATGGAAACGGGGAAAGGACTATGATCGTTAATCGGTGGTTACATGAGTTTGCCCTACGTGACCGTCAACTTTATCAATAAATTCAGTTTCGAAAATCCCAATCAATTTTTGTTTTGATTTTTCACTTAGCCGTGTGAAACCTCCATCCCCTGTGCTGCCGCCATTTCCTTCTTTGTCATGTGCATAGGCAATGAATACCTCTGAACTGTGAGATGTATCCCAATCTTCTTTTTTGCCATAATACCGGAACGTATAAATATTCTCAACGTCTTGTTTTTTAATTGTTATTGTGAGGTAGTTCTCTCCATCGTTGTAGTAATCTTTACTTGTATCCCGGACAACATTTTGGCTCGTGTTAATTACTGCATTGACAGCCTCTTGTAAGCGATGTTTTGAGACATGATAGCGGTATCCCTTTATTGAACCATGGGTGCCACCATCAATGCCACAGCCGAGCAGTATTATAATAAAAACCAAACTGTATCTCATTTATTGTGCTTTATTGTGTCGGTATCCGCATGCCCTTCATTTTTTTCAGACTTTCAGCCGCTTGAAAAAACTCGCTACCTTTTTTTGCAGCTTTCGCCGCTTCCTTTGTCACCGGCTTTCCAGTAATGTTGTCCTTTTCACCTTTCTTTTGTTTTTCTTCGATTATGCCTGCTCTTTTTATATAAGCTTCATTTGCAGGTGTACTCTTAGAATCCATCACACCACCCAAGCCTCTTACCTTGACGGCATCATAATCCTGATCGTGCTGCTTTGCATTAGCGTCGGCTTCATCTATTGGAGCAAGCCTATAATCATCATATAAAACATTATAGTTCTTACCTACCTTGGGCATCCGGGGGTTATCTGGACCTTGATAAATGCCATAAATATTCTTGGACCATCTTACTTCATCAGGCCTATACCCTTCATCCACTTTAAAAATAACATATTTTACTCCGGGTCCTTCGGTACCGTTATTCTTTAACTCATAATCGGTAGTGACTGTAA
This sequence comes from Flavisolibacter nicotianae, assembly GCF_003628535.1. GTDB lineage: Bacteria > Bacteroidota > Bacteroidia > Chitinophagales > Chitinophagaceae > Flavisolibacter > Flavisolibacter nicotianae. The sequence continues at coordinate 74,002 of NZ_RBCI01000011.1, read as the reverse complement.
CCTTCGTTACTTTTTGATTTTTGTCAACGTAAATATGGAAAGTTGCATACTCCAGACCATCTAAATCAACACCGTCAATTGGCCTGTTTGAAGCAAATTGATAAGGCGTCAGTTCAGGGTATTTTTTTGTTAACGGGTCGACGCTCAAGAACCGCCCGATGCGAGGATTATAAATCCTAAAGCCATAATCATAAATGTTTGCATCGCCGTAGGTCTCTGGATCTTGCTCTTTTCCGTTGAAGCCATAGCGATACCCACCATCAGCATACAGGCCGGCACCACTGCCACCTGATCCACTGCCGCTTCCATTATCCGTCGTAATATAGGCCTCAAAGGCATCGTTCACCCCGCTTTCAAAGCCCTCCATAAAGCTGATGGTCTCGGTGGCCCTGTATTCCAGGGGCTCGTTGCCTGTGCGGCTGTTGTAAACCGGGTTAGCGGGAAGGGCATTGGAACTGCCCGCGTCTTGCCACAACCCGCTGGCACTCAGCGCACCCGAGCGGCCCGGCAGCTTCATCCCGAAGGGAGACTGTCAAAGAACTAGAATGGTGGAAAATAAGAATAACTCTCTAGAGCCAAAGAGACTAAAACAGAAGTCCTTGATAATCTAAGCGAACACTACCAAAAGCCAGACGCATGCATTTGTATAATTCAATAAAGGCTAGGGGTCGCCCGTATTTATCACTTAATTCTCATTGAATTAAATATCGTTAGCATATCAACAAAATATTGGGTGTCACTATTTATCAAATTACTATGAGCGGACAGCACAATATGATGGTTGAAATCTTTGATCAGAAAACCAATCTTCCCTCTATTTTTATTTATAGGATAGTAAAGCTTTTTGTATGTATTTTCGTTTTTACTCACTTCGAATAGGAAATTATTTAAGTATTTTGGCAAGCTTACAGGTAGCCATTTTTCTCCGCCGTTAACTCTAAATCTGCATAAATAGTCCACGCCCTCCTTTCTTAATGAGCTGTCATTAATTTTCACTACTCTCTCCAAAACAGGTTTAGGGTTTTCTCGAACTTTGCTTTCAAGGCCGTTCGATCTTTTGATTTTTTCGACGTTTTCTTTAGAAGTATATATAACGCCTGGCTCATTAAATGCAAAGCGGGTTAAAAGGTTTGGATCTTCTGTTTCAATATATTCTAAAGGACTTTTAAGGTGTGTGTCCGTAAAGGAAGTGTCATTGGTTATATTGACTATTATCCTGTTGGTGTCATTAAATATTACAAAATTGTTGGATGAAGGCTGTTTATAACTCCATCCCTTCGGTAAAGCGAAAACTGCATTGTCAATTTGAATGATTGCCTCGTTGTTAAGTTTACAGTTAACACTTGATAAAATGAGGCTAAAACATGCAGCCCACCAAAATATCACGTAGCTATTCATGTGTATTTGCAAAACTTTTTTGAGTTCGTTTCTGTATAACTTTACCGCTTGGGGTAGATGTATCGTTACCATTTAGATTTCCTTTATCTGCATTTCGTTTAATATCTTTTATTTGACTTGCCATTGCATTATTTGGATTACGCGCTGGAATATTAGGGTCTAATATCACTCCAGCAGGCGGATTACTTGAATAGCCCATAAACGTATAATATAAGTCGTCATTTCTGCTATCTTCAGCTATTTGTGCCGGGATTTCCAATTTTTTTCCGTTCACGGTATTGAGATTAGGATTATCCTCAATTTCCCATGGATGGAGTAATCCTCCTGTATGGCCGAGTTCATGAGCTATTATTGAGGTATTGTAAGCGATTTTGCCGTTGCCCGCATTTATTCGCCCTATTGTGCCTTTATTATCAAAATAATCTGCATTTAAACCGATGTACAGTCCACCTTGCTTTGAGAAACCCCCTGTGGTTTTACTATTGAAATGGTCACCATCTAAAACTTCTAAAAAGTGATCTGTTTTGCTAAGATTAGACTGCTTGTTTTTGTCTTGTTTAAACTCCTGCAAATTCAGATTTGTTTTCCAGACCAACTTCTCGGAAGGATCTGATCCAGAGTATAACCTTTCAACATTCGCCTCAACATTTTTGATTAACTTTTTCATATCAATAGGTTTGGACGAATTATTCACAATTTTAGCATTGATTGTTATACTGATTGTTGTTACGCCAGTTTTCTTATCCGTTGAAGTAGATACAATCCAATCTTCACCATCTTGGTCAATAAAAGTAATCGGACTATTTGCGGAATATATGTATGGGCTGTAGCTTGGGTATTTTGAAGATTTAGGATCATCACTGAACCAACGTCCAAGCCTGGGATCGTAAATTCTTGCTCCGAAATCTAAGCTATTCCCCTCACCCTTTATCTCATTATCTTTCTCTTTGCCGTTGAAGCCATAGCGGTACCCGCCATCAGCATACAAGCCTGCTGCACTGCCGCCATTTCCACTGCCGCTTCCATTATCCGTTGTGATGTAGGCCTCAAAGGCATCGTTCACCCCGCTTTCAAAGCCCTCCACAAAGCTGATGGTCTCAGTGGCCTTGTACTCCAGGGGCTCATTGCCCGTGCGGCTGTCGTAAACCGGGTTGGCTGGCAGAGCATTGGAACTGCCCCCATCTTGCCACAACCCGCTGGCACTCAGCGCACCCGAGCGGCCCGGCAGCTTCATCCCGAAGGAATGTCAAAGAACCATTAACCAATATAATGCAAGTGTGTAAGTGGAGATATACAGTATTAAATGCTTACTTATTTCTGATTTTATTTAAAGCATTATCTAGGGTTTTATAGTCGAAAGGATTCTTGCCTTTATCCATTATCCCATCGACCCATTTGCCGTATGCTTTTTTCATCAACAACAATCCTTCTTCAGTTAAATCACCCGAACTAATCCGCGTATTGTCATTGATCACAGTAGCGTCTTGAATGAGCGGTTTCGTTGCCAAACCTCTAATTTGAAGATATGTCATTATACCTTTGAAATATGAATAAATGAGGTCTTGATTGATCTCAAAATTTCTATCCTTGTGTGTGTGCCAACTTACTTGGTCAATGATAAAATCTTTTTCCATATAATATTTATTGTCTTCTGCTTAAAGTTGTCTGAATAGTACTAACATCATAAAGTTTTCTAGTTTTTGAATCTCTTATAAAGGTTCCACCGGCATTTCTAATGCGCATTTCTTTTGCTGTCTGCGCTGTCTTATTTGCCGTAAGACTTGTAGTTTCAACCAACTGCTTGACTCTTCCATTCTCAATGACAGCAAAGTCAATTCTTCTTGCTTCCCCGGTAAGTGGATCTTTTAATATTTTCCCGTTTTTGTCTCTTAAATAACGTTCTGCTAGTACTGATGCATTAGGATTGTTTTGTTTCAGCTCTGCCAGTTCTGCCGCTTCTCGACTCGTCCCTTTCTGTTGATTTGTTTTGATATTTGACTGATTTCCATTAGATGTATTGCTGTTAGAAGCGTTGCTACTTTTTTGATGAGCAGATTGAGCTTGTTGGTTTGTAGAGTTGGTGGCATCGTTTCCTGCTGTGCCCTGCATATTCAGCTGGTAAAGCTGTTTTATCGCCCAGCCAATATCGCTTGCCGCTGTAACACCCACACCAAATCCATGCAAAGCAACAGCACCTCCAACAACTGCCCCGGCACCCATTGTTTCGCCACCGGAAGCCAAGGCAATACCACCGCCGGTGCCAATTTCGTTCGCTGATTGTAAGCCTGCAATAACATCTCCGGAAATCCTTCCCCTGAGATATGCTTCTCTTTCAGCATCGGAATTGTAATCGTTCAAATGAGTACCGAACATTTCCGAAAAGCCAACGGTATTAGCATTTAACAGAGCATCTGAAGCACCGCGGGTGGCAATTGCCAGCAGATTTGCATTCTGTTTTATAACTTGAAGGCGGGTTGTATTTTGACGGTCAATCTGTTGGAGTTCGCTTTTTGATTTTTCGGCACCGTCTAAATCAATGTAGTTGCCAGGATCGCCTTCAGCAAAACTATAAGGACTATTCCACGGATATTCATCTTCTAGGGGATCCACGCTTAAAAATCTACCTAGTCGTGGGTCATAGATGCGCATGCCGTAGTCCTGCTGGCTGCCTTCCACTCCCTTCACTTCATCATCGTTCTCTTTGCCGTTAAACCCATAGCGATACCCACCATCAGCATACAAGCCTGCACCACTGCCACCATTTCCACCGCTACCACCTCCATTATCCGTTGTGATATAGGCCTCAAAGGCATCGTTCACCCCGCTTTCAAAGCCCTCTACAAAGGTGATGGTCTCGGTGGCCTTGTACTCCAGGGGCTCATTGCCCGTGCGGCTGTCATAGACCGGGTTGGCCGGAAGGGCACTTCCGTTGCCCGCATTTTGCCACAACCCGCTGGCACTCAGCGCCCCCGAGCGCTCCGGCATTAGCATCCCGAAGGGGTAATAGTCCTGGGCTGTGGTTACTTCCGCCCTGTAGTGCTCAATCAAAGAACTGTCTTGTGGTGAAGATACACCGATCTTCTTATCAGAGATCGTCGCCAGCACGTTACCCAAATGATTCGATAGCTCATAGGTACGGCTGCCTAGTAGCAGGCTATCAAAGATAGGCTGTCCATCACTTTGTACAAGGGGTGCCGTAGCGGGAACAAGGGTATCCCATTGCCACATGCCCAAACGGCTACTGCCATAAAGATGTTGTTCCTCCCATTTAACGGCTTCACTGTTTTTGCGTGTATAAACCGCCAGCACATTGCCCTGCGCATCCCGTATATAAAAGGTCTTTTTCAGGGCTTCACCGGCGCCCACGGTTTTCAGCGTCCTGTTTCCTCCGGCATCGTACCCATAATTGATCTGTGAGGCCGTGCTGCCCCCCTTTGTGATGTTTTTGATCTTGCCGTACACCGTCCAATTGATGCCTGAAATATGTTCAGCATTGTCTTTGGTCAGGTTTCCGATCTTGTCATAGGCATAGTTGTCCGGTGCCTGATCATCAATATCTATGGTATAGTTGCTGCTGCTCACAGCATCTCTTACATGGTTTAACCGGTTGGTGAGCAGCCGGCCATCAGCATCCCGGTTGTACTTGTAGGTAAGGCTGTCCATGTCCAGTGGCTGACCAGCAGTATTTGCCCCTTTGCGCAGGTACTGTAAAATGTTGCCATTGGCATCGTAGGCGATGGATTCGCTGTACGCATCAATAATGTTGCTGTTGCTCCAGGCGCCGTTCACCGTGTGCTGCCGCATCTCCCGCAAGCGGTTAAGCTGGTCGTAACCATAGGTATAGCCGGCAGTGGCGCCATTGTTGATTTTTGAAAGTGCCACTGTGGTATAGCTGATGTTACCGTTGTAAAGTGAATTGCCCGTTGCCGCTAAACTGCTGGGTGCACTGTAGGGCACCAAGCCAAAAGCCGGTGCAGCGGTGCCCCCAATGGGTGTGTAATCACCGCCGTAATATCCCAGGGTAAAGGCATAGACATCTTTGGATACTTTGCTAAATAAAGTATTCGGCTCACCATCGCCACCGATCTCCTTCGCGGAGTTCAAGGTATCGCTGTTAATGCCTCTGAGCCACCCCTGCAGGGTATAGGCATAGTCGACGCCCTGCACTTTGTAGTGACCTAACTCAGTACGGGCCAGCGGACCGTGCAAGTAATAGCGGTAGGTAGCGTCCTGCGTCCACACAAGCCCGTCACGGCTCGTTTGCGCACTCGTCAGCCGGTTCTCGGCATCATACCCATATTGGTAAAAGAACTGGTCGCCACGGCCCTTTTGGTACGTTAGCTTGTTCACTTTGCCGCTTATGAGGTCGTAGTCGTAATCCACCCGTTTTTTCCCGTTATCCGGATCGTTCGCCAGTAAGGCCTTTACGTGTTGCACCAGTGTTTTCACGTTGCCGGAAAGGTCGTAGGCGTAGAGCGTGGAGTCGCCTTCCAGCTCACTCTCATTCTCCAGGAAAACGGAAGCCACTACCCTTTTGCGGCTGTTGCCCATGGTTTGAAAGGTCAGGTTCACCGGATCGTCGTAAAGGGTCTTGGTTACCTGTTTGTTAGAACCTGCGGCCAGCCATCCGGACAGCGCCTGATCATCTTTGGTATCAACGGTGGCAAGATCCGCTACGCCGGTTTTTTCTCCAACAGTAGTAATGCGGCCTAGCTTGTCGTAAAGTGTGTAGCTGTAACGGTTTGCCTCCCCACCGTTCGATGGATCTTTTTGTTCCGCGTTCTGCGATGCGCTCAGGCGTCCCAGCCGGTCGTACCAGAACTGGCTTTCGCCACCGTCGGGTGAGTTTTGTCTGATCACCTGGTTCAGACTGTTGTACGTATAGGTTGTTGGCAGTCCGTGGTCCGGAAAAACAGGTCCAAGGCCGCTACCAACACTTATATCATTTTCTGCACTTGCATTGACCACAGGGTCGGTAAGATCGGTAATGGGGAGGCTCGTCAATGGCAACCAAGCCTTCAGCCCAACTTCAGAAGCAGGTAGCAGACAACCCGAAAAAGCGTTTTGCACGACTTCCGAGTTAGTCAGTGCACGGTTATAAAGGCGGAATTGTTTTACACCAAGATTGGTCGCATCCACCTCAACGGGTGGCGCACCGGGTTGGCTTTCATTCCAACTATAAGCCGTTCCTACTGTAAAGCTCTGGCCGTCGGTCGTTTGAAAAAGTTCGCAAGGCGTGTCTTTCAGGTAACGACTGGCAGGGTCTTGTCCATTCAAGAACAGCCTTACCGAACCGTAACCGCTGCCTTGTACCGTTACGGCAATGTGGTTCCATTCGTTCAGCTTTAACTTTCCGGTCACGTCAGCCGATTGCAATTTGATCTCCGGCACATCCGGGCTCGACGCACTGTTGATCATGTCATAGAGATAGACATTCAGTTTTTTGTTGACCAGCGATAGCGACACACCGGAATAGACCGTAGGACTGGTGGTTGCATGCATGGCATGGCTGAATAGCCCCTGGTCGGCATAGCTCGACGGCTTCACCCACATCTCGATTGTATAGGCTTTGCTACCCATGAGCGGATAGAACGCCTTGTTGCCCTGAATGCGCCCCCCTGCTGAAGCACTTTCGTTTAACTTCAGGTAATTGCTGTATTGGTAGCAACCATCGGTGTTCAGCTTACGGTACTGTTGCACCGTATCAATCTGCTGCTGCGTAAGCAGCTTCACGCCTTCGGGTGGGATGGTTTTCACCAGGTTGCCACTTTGGTCGTAATAGTAAAGGGTATAGTGGTATTCGTAAAGATCGGCTGTCATGCTCAGGCCGGCTTGCACGTTCAAGCACTTCGTGGTGTAGGCTTCGCGGAAGGCAAGGTGTACCGAGTCAATATATTGGTTGTACTCGATATAGGCATTTTCCAGCGCTGTATTAAACAGTTCACCCGTGCAACTATTTCCCTCCGTAACCGCACTGCTTTCAGCCGGGCTTACCGGCTGGTCGCAAAGGCGACCGCTGTAGTTGCCTCCGTGTGCATCGCAGCTGTCCATAAAGTCGCGGTAATCCTGGTAGGTAAGCGAAAAGCCGAGACTGTGGTTGAAGTAGTTGGTGAGCAAGGTTTCATACCTTGGGTTGGCAGGCGTGATGTTGTACTTCGCAGTGAAGGAGGACAGGAGTTGTTGCACACTGCCACAGTCAAGGCAGGGCCGGCTTCCGGGCTCAAAGGCGATGGGCAACACAACCGGCTCTTTGAGAATGCCATTGCAGGTGGTGCAGCTTTTTACCAGATTGTCAAGGTCGAGCGAATCGAGTGTATAATCCGACTTTAGTAGTTCCTGCAAATAAGCATGAAGGCTGCCGGCAAAGCCTGAAGCGCTGTATTGACTTCTATATTGCTGCAGTTTGTTGCAGATATCGTAATCGGTTGTAAAGACGGTGCGGTTCGCATCAAACGGCTGCCGATTGTAGGGATAAGGTGTTCCAATGAGTTCTGCCGTACAGGCATCGTTAAGATGGTCTGCACCGAGAATGCCAATAATGGCCTCTTCAAAGCTATTGTAAGCAGTGCCCGATCCCGCTGGCACAGATGAGGAGCCGTGATTGCCTTTGCTGTAAGCACAGCCGGCGCTGCATATCTCTACAAAGGCTGCACGTAGTTGCGTCAGTTGAGCAGAGTCGGCATTGCAATTGGAAAGTGCCGCAATCCAATTATCAGCTTGGGCTTCGCAGGAGCTTTTACATTCGTCAATGATAGCTGCGGCGTTAGCTTGGCTTTGCCCCGCAGGATTGGATGCCAGCACCTGACCGATAAAACTGTCGGTGTTGACATAGTCAGGGTAGCGACGGATTTTATCTTTGTAAAGTGAAGCTTGTGCATTGTCCGGACATTGAGAGGGATAGGAAGCCGGCACAGGACAAGGCGCGGCGCCAGCGGAAGAATCACAAGCAATGCTGGCATTCCATGCATCATTTTCATATTGCTGCGTTTGGGTAGTCACCCGCAGAATATAAGTGGAGGAAGCACCTCGGGTAAACGTCAGTACGCCGCTGGGTTGCGTGTTCAGGCTATTTCCCCACTGCCCCTCATAGGTAGCGTAGCCCTGCCAGCCTGTAGTGGCAATCATGGCCCCTGTTGTGCCGTCGTATATGGTAAAATTGTTTGGTAGTTCAATGGCGTCGTAATACAGGCTAATACTACCGCCTTGTGCAACCGTATGCACATTAATGGTTTGATCAGGGTATGTATAAAATCCGCTGATAGCGGGCGATGAACCGCTAAAACTTTGCCCACACGAGGAAGGCGGAGCCGTGACATTGCAGGAAGAATCGTACATACAAACCCATACATTTAGAAACCGGCAGCTTATCCCTCCGCCTTTTTGCAAGTCAAAAACATTGTAGAACTGGCAGTTGCCGTAACCTGAAGGTGTATTCGTGGGCGAAACGGTGGGTGTGCCGTATTGAACAAAGAAGGAAATTCCGTTTCTGTCGGCCGGTGAGTAAATGCCACCGGGACACGAATAGTTACAGGTAGTGGAATCAGAGAAAGGAGTTGCAGGATTAATAGCTATGGGTGCATTAGCCAGGGAAAAGTTATCCTTCCCGATGGAACAATTGGAGCAATTGGCAAATACAGGATCATTGCTGGTCCGTCTTGCTTCTTCATAAAACTTTCGCTTCAGGTTTAAGTAAAGGTTCCGGTAAAGGAGCCATTCCTGGTAATCACTGCGGCATTCATTGTCGGGTGGCAGACAACCTTGCCAACCGCTGTACTGATTGTTGCAATACAACGCTACATCGATAAATTGCAAAATAGTTTTATCAGGCACCCCGTAACGCAGCAGCGTACGGGAAAAAAGGCGCAGGCTATCACGCATACGGTCCTTTAGCGAAGAGCCGAGGCCACCATTGAAAAATGGGTCATACTGCAACAGGGCGTCATACCGCACACGGGTTGAGTCAAAATAACCGGCACGCATGGCGCTGTCTGCATCGTCAAAATCCTGGATCATGTCGTCAAACGCATAACTACCCGGATTGGCCAAACACCAGCGATAATAGCAATACTCCGGATGACGGGTAACAAGAGAATCTGCCCACGAGTCCTTCCAATTTTTGATAAATTCATCTTGTGTCAGTTGCTTCACAGGCACAAGATCTCCTACACTATTGGCAACAGAGTCTATTTTTCCACTCCCATCCGTAAAATCAATGGAAGTGTAGTTATACAGAACATTGGTTCCATCGTTATGGAATGCAAACACCGAAGTAGAGTCGTTCTCACCGTCAACGTTGGTGAAGTGTTGCCAGGTGCTGTCAAGTAGTGCGTACTGGCCCGCAGGTGTTACATCGGCTTTGAGCAAAACAAGGCGATCCTCACAAGGCCCGCTGCCGCAATCGGCGGAAGCTTGCAAAGCAGCACAATTCGCATACAAGCTGTCGTAGAGGTTGTTCACCCACAAAGAATCAGCTTCACCAAATTCCACAGCACTTTTATCGTACAAGGTTTTGAAGTAATTGTTGAATTCTTCTTTGTCACCCAAATCTTCCTTACAGGTTTCACAGTTGCTATAGCAACCCGTAAAATCAGTTTCCTTTAACTGATCGAGCAAAAAGCTGTTTACCTTCTTCAGGTTTGTATTCTTTTTAATGTGCTCTGCATCGTAAAAATCAAGAGCTGCCTTACTCACTTTTAATTCATAGGAAACATTGTATTCACCGATCTTACTAATCCCAGCTGTAAAGGTTCCACTAATAGGCGCAGGGACAGCACAGGTTGAGTCAAATACAAAACCAGCAGGCACTTGCCTGGTTTGAATAGTATCATCGCAACCATCTCTTACCGTAATCAATACGTCATAATAACAGGTGTTACAGATGGTCTTTTCACCGTTTTCGCCATGAGCAATATCGAGGCGCTGGGGATTTACATTGTAAGTAAAGATGTAATCTCCGGTAACGGGAGCAAGAAATGTAGCCGAGGCTGTCAGCGAATAAGACGCTGCATTCGGTACAAAGCTCTTTCCTGTAATCAGCTCATTTGTCATTTTCACTATCGTACTCTCGCTGTTTGAAGGAAGCGGATGCAGGTTTGGTGGGCTTTTCCCTGCCAAAGCGGTTGCAATCGTTTTGCCGCTGGCGTTCACGTAGCTTACGCTGATTTGCCCATTCGGGTCAACGACCATGTTTTTCAGGTAATGGCTGGCTTCTCCTGCCTCAGATCCGAAAAGCCTATCCAGCTCTGGTTGTGCAGGCTTACCATAGAAGTACGAAGTTTCGTGACCCTTGTTTAATTGAAATGCAGCGCCTACGCCACCTTGTCGCTTGATCCTACCGGTATTATCTGGCGTGTGCTCTGTTACGGCAATGGGATATCCCAATGCATCTGGGATGTACGCTTGATGGAGGAAACCGGTAAATGGATTTTGTGGTGAATAGTATTGTGAAGTACCCGAAGCAGTAGATAACGGGCTGACTGTAACACCACATTTTGCGTAAACAATATCGGTAAAGCTGAAAGGATTGCCGGCCTGGTTGCGGTTAAAAGCTCGGAAGTAGTGCAAGGTGCTGTCGTCAGCAGGTGCCGGCAGCAAACTGACCACTGGCCGGCCTATTTCATCGTAAATCGACTCTTGCACCACCGAACGATTGTCGGAATTGTTGATGGTAACGGCTTGCCTGCCTTTCAGTGAGCCATCAAAATAAGACATTACTTCTTTACGCTTGCCCTCTTCGGCAAAGGTGGCGGCATATTGCCAGTTTAAATTTTGTTCATGTCCATCGGTAAAAATTGCCGCAGTGGTTTGTACCTGTGTGTTGCCATCTATCGCCTGGTAGTTCCAGACTGTTGTCAGTCGAATCTCATCCGGCGGCATAGACATTTGCACACCACGTATCCGGAATAACACATATCCACTATCATAAGAAAGGTTCAACAAGTAAGAAGGTGATGTCAACGTAACCCGGGTACTGTTGTTTTTAAACCATTTGTTTAACGTATCAGCAGGAACCTGAAAAGGTCCCGATACATTGGTGGAGGGGCTGAACGCTGTCCGCAGCCGCTCGCTGATTAGGCTGTGCTTGTCAATGAAGGTGTACTCCAGGTCAAACATTTCGGCACCCGGATAATCACCCGGGTTCCATTGCAGGTTCAATTTGCCAGGCTCTTTTGTATACGTTGTGCGGGCGGTCGATAACGGCGGTTGCAGATCGTACTTGCGGTCGTGAACAATGGTTGTTCCCTTTAGCAAAAAGATTTCAGGCAACGGGCTACCCAACTCTGCACTGCTGATGCTGTCAACGGTGACTTTAAACTTATGTGCGCCCTTGAATTTGTACAACCCCATTCCTTTGTAACGTTCGCCTTCATTTTTATTATACTTTATTTCAAGTTTAATGGTTTTCGGCCAACCGGGAATTTTTTGTGTGGTATCAAAACGGTCATAGGCTTCGATAGTGAGGTTGGCGGTACAAGTGAATGAAGTATTGTAGAAAAATTTGTTGGCGTAAAAATCAATCTCAAAAGAGAGGATATTGTCAACTGATGAAAGCGTGAAATTATTGGTACCTGCATTTCTGATTTTTTCATCAGTCACAGTAAAGAAACTCCCGGCCGTTAATTGCGCCCCCCTTAACATGTTTACATAAGGCTCATCTGCCGCAAATGCTGCAAACACATTGATAAATAAGGCAAAAGCAAAGAGGCAAATTTTTTTCAACATAAGGTCAGTTATGTATTGTTTCAACTACAGTAATCACACATCCATCCCTCCGTTCAATAAGTATAATACTTTGTCCACCATAGTGACGTAGTGCATCATCTTTTTACACCTTTTGGGCGTATTTATCCCCATCGACACGTGCTCCTTTTGGGCGAATTATTCATCATTTTTTTCAGCCTTGTCCATCCACACCACACGGTAATCAGGATAGGAATTGTTCAGATGGAATTCTCTCCCTTTTGTTTGCCCATATTTTTTCAACGGCTCAAATTTGTTTGCCGTTTTGCCCATGCTCAGTAATTTGTACTCAAACTCCAGCTTGTAAAGATTAAATTCAATCGAAGGAGTATTTGACGTAGAATCTGCAGCAACGTTCATTTTTTCTTTGGAGCTAGCTGTGGTTTCTTGCGAACCTCCCTCTTCATCTGGATTCTCACCCAGATTATCAAGAGTTGCGAAGTGCAGCACCATTTTTTTCAACCGATAATCTTGTGGGCTATAGTAGATCTCATAGCCATAAACATCGGTACTGACCGTGTTGGTGACTTTGATCACTTTGTCAGCCTTATCCCAATCCACTTCGGCCAAAGCACCTTCCCGGGCCACAAAGCTTTTCATGGAATCGATGTTTGCAAACTGCCACATTGTTTTAGCCGGCAACTTTTCGGTGCCAGCTACCACCAGCTTTTCCCGGTGATAGACATTTAGCGACACATTGTCCTCGTGAATGAATTCAACAGAATCAATGATGTAATGCGAAGTTTTGCCTTGTACTTCACCGGAAAAATCAGCTTCTTCGATTGTTTCTCCTCCTTCTTCGTCAGTAAGCTTCATTGTACCTTCATAAACAATTGACCTGGCCTTTTGGTAGCCTGCAAACAGATGTTCCAATTCAGCCCATGGATCACCGGCCGTGCTTTTTTGATTGTTGCGGACTGTTTTATCATTAGACGATGAAGCAATCGGCGCTGATTTATTAAACTTGAAATGGCCCGTTGCTTGTGCAAAAACAATGGCTGCACATAAAACAACTGCCGTTGGGAAAATAATTCGCTTGGACATTATATTCATTCGCATTTCTTTCGAAGTGTTTTTAGATTCTTTTTCGCAATGATGATCTCGTCTCTTTTATGGTCATAACGCCTTTTTCAGTTTCTTTTTTCACTCTGATCAAAATGCCTTCATCATCGTATTCATAAAAAGTGGCCATGTTGTTCTCGTCCATCTCAGCCATCAGACGCTGGCTTGAAGCATCGTAAGCAAACGTTTTAAGCTGGCCGTCGAAGGGGTGAATTCTGATATCATCGAGATAGACCGTACCACCTCCTGTCATTAGCTGGAGCTGCAATTGTCCGGCTGGCATGATAAAAGGAAACTCAATCCGTTTCCACCCTTCTATCAGCGGCCATTTGCTGTTGGTGGTTATGTAGTTATTATTGCCATTGATGACAACCCGAAACGAAGTATTAGCGCTTGTTTCCACTCCATCTTTTATCCAACAACTGAAAACGTACTTTTTACCGGCGATTGGAGAAAACCGCTTCAGGCTACCAGCCCCATTGTATAGATACTGCCCCATTGCATCAATTGTATAAAAGGGTTGGAGTGGTTGTGTAGGATCGGTAACAGCTTTGGTGATAGATATCCCATTTAAGAGCTTAATTGAATACTTACCGCTATGGGCCTCATCACTTGTCAGGATCGTGCTTGTAGCGTTAACCAGCTTTTTGAAGTTGAAAGCTGATACCAAAGAATCACAATTTGTAGAAATCAAGTTGCACTGTAAATCAAAGTTATAGTCCTCCATTCCGTCATACGCAATTTCTGATGCTTGAGCATTTGAGGCGACAGCAACCGGCAGAGACTCCAGATAGCCATATAAAGCACTGTTATATCGGCTCAAGGCATCCTTGTTCTCCACTTCGACACCTTTTTCATTCACCAGTGTTGTTTGACTTGCAGCAATCCAGTTTTTATCCGTTGCGCTTTGAATGAAGACTCCCGACTGCGCATCATATTTCCAAAAAGCGGTAAAATAGCTGAAGACACCACCCTTTCTAATATTTGTGCTGCTAGCGGGAACATTTGCATCAGTCTCCTTGCTCCGATCAATGTGGTAGACGTTGGATTCCAGTGGTCGCCAGTTACCCAATATACCTGATAGATAAGGATTGAACACCGCAGTTGGGGAAACCGCCTGTTGACAAATAAAAGGATCGCTACAGGTTGACAATGCATAGCCTGCAGGACAAGTGTACTGTCCCAATTGAAACTGTTGGCCGATCATATCCTTTGTCGTAAAGAGCACGTTCAAGCTGGTATAGTTTGTCGCTTGTGCGATTTGTTGAAGTGTGTTGTCGTAGATCTCGGCTCCGAAAGCAGCAGGACCCCCTACATTCATAGCTTCAAATTCGATAATGTGACGTCCAGGTCCGAGCTGAATTGGATAAATAAACCATTTGTTGAAATTTTCCGTTGAACTTTCGAGCTTCTGAACCTTTATAACACCATCTACCTTAACGCGGAAATCGTTGTCCGATGCAATGCCTAAATAATAGGTTTTATCAGTAGCGTTTGTAATACAGGTTGAAAAACCCAGCCATTGTTGGAGAGGGGGTCGATCCCAGCCATTACTTGACGATTGGCATGTCCAAATAGAGGTTCTATTAAGCGGACCGCACCAGTCGGTTGATCGTTGACCAGGCGTTAGATTACATGAGCTTGATTGCAAGGTAGCTTCATTTGAGGATACGCTATATGTGGATGGCGAAAAACTCGTTTTTGAGGGCGTGTCAATAGAGGTATATGAGGATGTACTTGCCGTCTGACCACTGTTTGTCGTGCTGCTTGTTGCTTGGTTTGCGCCAGCAGCCGCAGTCATCATTGAAGTTGTAGTTGAAGCGCATTGCCGTCCTACCCAAAATGAGTCCGTTAATATCTGTGCAATGGATCCGTTACCATTTACATCATATCCGGGCTGATAGATATAAGCACCTTGTGAGCCATATAAATCATGGTGGTCGCCTTCACAGATTGTATAACATCCTGATGCTACGCTAGGCATGGTATCCTTGTGACAAACACCATCTCTTCCTAGTTGGAAACCATCCGGGCATGTAAGACAAGGTGCTGGCATCTTCCACTCCTCGCTAAATACTATTGCCTTTGCATCCAGTACTTTTGTCAGTGAATTAATATCCAGTTTTCCGTTTATGATAGGGTTCTGTAACGAAGTCACTGTCGCAATGGCTGCATCTGGCATGTTGCGCCGGCCGGAACGAAGAATTTTGATGGACAAATTGGATACAGTTTGCAGCTGTCCACTTTCGTCAATGAGGCGGTACTCGCCGTTTGTAAAAACAACCCAGTATTTTTTTGCGGCATTCAAATCAATGAGTTCATCTCCGGGAAGCAGCACCTTATCTGTTCCAGTGGTATAAGCGGAATTGGTAATGACGCCTTGTGCATTGGTTGAAAAGCCATCCAGGTAGGTACCTACGTTTCGATATGCTTGTCCCATGCGATCATAGGCCCAGTGTGCAGGGTAGGTGAAGTTGTACACGGGATCGTCAAATTCATTTTGCACTTTAGTCAGTAGTACCTCACCTGTGAATGGATCCCAAGCCAGGTTCTCGGTCGTTATACTGGAGCCATTTTCTGTTTTCACCACTTTTTCCAACAGGCTGAATTTATTAACCAGCTTGATAGTGGAGGATGCCCGATAAGACCGGTATTCATTGTTGGGGCCAACTCCCGGAAAGGCAAACGGTAGCGGAAAGGGACCGATTGCGCCACTTCCACCACTTGCCTGGATACGCAAACCGTAATTTTCTGTTGTTTGCTGCCGCATATCAGTAAACACTTCTACCTCCTGCCCAATCGTTCCATCGTGCTGACTACCGTCAGGGAACAGCAATTTCACATTATTCGAAAGTGTCTTTAATTCAGCTAATTTGTTTTCTGTTTTATAGATATACTCCTGGGTTGATATTGGACTTCCGCCTTGATTCAGCACTGTGACCATTTTTGGTTTACCGTGCATGTCGTTGTTTTCAACAACATAGCCTTGTGAAAGACCCACAAGATCACGTATGCTTATCTTTAAAAGCTTCAGGATTTTTTCAAATCCGGGCTTTCGCTTCTCCAAAGTCAACACTTGCACTTTGGTGGGGTAGTCTTTGGCAGTATAGTATTCATTAATTACCGAGCCGGTAGAAGATGCTGATTGTCCAGAACCAATATTCTTCACTGTTACCTTGCTGTATCCAACGACCGGTGATGGGAAAAAAGACTCACCAAATGGTTCTTCTAAATAGGAATGGCTGGTGAGAAAAAGCGGTACTTTTTGTTGGTAGAAAATGGGTTTGTGAAAAGGATTTTCGTCGCTGCCAATTAGTGGTTCGTAAGAAGCTACCCCACTTGAAATTTCAACCGGCTTCCCTTTTTCATCATCCATCTGTGTCGTATAAGAATACTCTTGGGTATAACTGGCCGTTTTCCCGTTGTCGCTGTTGACCATGTCGGCCCACGCATCGGAAACAGAAACCTTCTTTACCCGCGATCCCCCACCGATCTTTTTTAGATCAGGAGAAGTTAGTCGCACCCACGATTTTTGCAGATCCACATTATCGCAATAACCTTTGCGACGGGCTATTCCAGAAAAGCCCTGTGTGAGTTCTTTGATATTTCCAAGGGCAGTCGCCAACGACTTTACCGCTTTTGCAAAATCACTTCGGTCATCGTCCAGGTTTTCGTAACCCGGGTAGGCTAGTTGTGGAAGGTTATCCTTCATAAACTGCCAGGCTGTAAACGCCGCTGGATTTGTTGCCCGCCCTCTTTCATCGCCCCATTTTTCAAGCTTTATGGCTACAGTGTTGTCGTTGACATACTTGAAATCGAGAATCTTAGCATAGCCTGGAACAAACTCTTTGTGGCCGCTATGGTCAAGATCAACAAATAATTTAAAGTACAAATAGTTTAAATTATTGAAATAGCGGAACCGCAATGCATTTTTGCGCTCAGTAGAATCAGAAAAATTACCAAAGCTGCTCAATGGTTTTGGAAGGTGAACAAGAATTTCATTGGCATCAATTAAACCCGATGACATTCCTTCCGACCCAATCCCGCTAACAAAACACATCTCAGAAGCCCGTTTATTTTGCACAAACGCATAATCATCTGCCTCATATGCAATGTCTATCTGCCCTCCTGAAGGAAGAGTGATTTTATTTAGCTGCCAAAGTCCGGCAAACTGATCGGAAAGCGCTTTGTCCTCAAGTGTATAAGGAAACTCAGAATTGTTTAACCCTCCGGGGTTAGCCGCCGCACTTTTAAAACCTCCCCATCGATCATATTGACGTACCTGATAGTCATTATACTGCCGGTCAATATTGTATTGAAATTCGTATGGATTTAAGACACCTTTCCCATTCGTGCCAAATGTGAAGTACAGTTTTTTCAACGTAAGCTTACCGCCACCACTTGCGTTGTTGGGCAGGTTATTTTGAATGGAATAATCGTATTCGAAATGAACAGTCTTTATAGGTGAAACTTTGGTCAGGTCGTTTTTGTTCTCAATTAAATCCGATTTTGAATACAGCCTAATTTCTTTCAGTTTTTTGAGGCGCATGGCCATATTCTTGCCACCGGCGTTATTTAACACACCCAATCCATCATCCCGGTCATCCATCACAAACAAAGCCAGCATTGTTTTTGACTCTATAGAGTGCATATACCATATCTCCTTTTCTCCATAGACATAGTTGGCTTTGTCATCTTTTTTATCACTTAAAAAACCTTCATTGTAGTTTGCTTTGTCATATGGAGTTCGCCATTTGTAGTCCTGCGTGAGTTTTGTATAATTGATTTTGACGGCTGTTCCCAAGTCATCATCGGTAACACCATCCCCTTTTTTATCCACATAATCTGGAGAAAGAACTTCCGTCAACAAATAAGACGTAGCGTAACCCGGCATTATTTCTCTGCTGTAATAATTGTCGCGTCCCTTTTTATTATTCGTTGAATTATCTCCAGTAACATTATTATGATTATACTCAATAATTCCTTCATTTCTTTTTGATAGGTCTTCGTCGACACTAAACGAAACCTCCTCTTGGTATTTATTGTAAACGGGTATTCCGTAAACCATTCTTTTACCGTCTTCTGCAATAACCTTGATTTCGGAAATATGGTGCGGCCGACGATTTTTTGTCTTGCTTGATCCCCGTCTGCCAAGGGAAACAGGAAACTCAACTCTGGGAAACTTGCTTATTGAGTCAGGATTGATACAATCAGAAAGAACAAGTGTATTAATAGGATAAGAATTAATGGTTTTTGAAAGGCCATGCAGTGTAGCTTCAGCGGCGGTGAGATAAGTAAAGCTATTGTTTCGAATATCCCGGTGCTCACGAACCATCTCGCCAGGTGAATACATCTTCTTTTTCGTAGTGCGCAGAACAGTTGTTGTCGCTGCGCCGTCCAGTCCTCGTTTGAAGAACCGATCTTCAAGCTTTACAGCTACCGGGTCGAGAAAATTTTGTTTAGTTGCATAGCTCTCATCCGCCATTACTGGTTCACCGACCCTCTTGAAATATGCTTTTTCAAAAAGGGCTTCACTTGAACTCTTAAAATCACCAACTGACAGAAAAGGATTTTGAGCAGCCCATTTCTTTGTGGCGCTTCTTGCATGTTGAAAATGCAGGTCCGCACCCACGTCAAAGTACGAACCAAAACCCAATTCAAGGCCCAAGGAAGCATCATTGCTGACCCCTTCCGATTGAGCGTCGAAAAAAACACCACTGCTTCCACGGTATATCCTGTACTGGCCGCCACCCACTTGGCTTGACACACTGAATAAGTCGTTCGTTGGAACAGGAATAGGTAGATAGTTGATTTTCTGATTATAAGGTATGTCTTTTTCCCGGTTGATATCCATCAAAGCGTTGAGATCCTCTTTGCCCAATTCACTGTGCAAAAAGCCGTATGCAGGCTTTCGAATTGATTTAAAAGCAAGCTTTTGTTTAGTATAGAACCCGGTTATGCCTCCGCCGACGTAAAAAGGTTGGATTTGTGCCCCACCACTGATATCTAGGGTAAATGCAGTATTATTTGTAGGAAAATCAACCGTTGGTGTATAAGAATTGCCAACAAAGGAAATGGATGAACTAACGGAAGGGCTGAGAGTGGAAAGCAACTTATTCTGTTTGAAAAAATCGTTGCTGAAACTTGCGCCCAGTGTCATTTGTTGCAATCCGCTACGGGAATTGTAAGGAAAACCAACTGCACCCGAAAGTTCTGAATTCTGCTTATCTGTAAATTTTTTAATAACATCAAAATTGACATTTGCGGAGGCTCCATCGAGTGAACTTAGATCCAACCCAAATTTCGCATCAGCACCGGGAACAAAATCGTACGTAGTATCTGCACCTTTTTTTTCATCCCCTTTACCTTTAGTCTTATCAGTTGCAAAAACTTCACCTAAGCTAAGGCCCACATTTAGACCCAGTTGTGTTCCTATACCACGATAATTATCATGTTTTACTCCAATTGAAATTGATGGAGAAACTTTTAGCTTTTTCGCTTTTTTGCTTCCCTTCATTTTCTGTGACGCCTTGCTCAAGGCCGGTATGCCCAATAAATCCAGCTTCACCCGAAGATTGATGCCCTTTGTCACGTGATCTTTCATGTTCTTTTCTTTCATGACTTCATCACTACCGTTGAAGTCATCGGGTAAGCCACGCATTTGACGGTTTACAGCCCCTGGGTTTAAAGACCATCCGTGTCCAACCCAGCTAGCTTCGTCATCCAGACCGGAACCCGAATGATAACTAAGATTTACTGGGTATCCGCCAACATCCAATAAAGGAATATTATAGGCAAAATCTCCGGTGAAAAGATCAACCATGTTTGAAGTCCCAATAGACTCAAAAGACTTCATCTCGGGCTGCACGGGTCCTGACGTTAGCGCCAACGCTGTTGTGGGCGTAAAAAGTTCAAGCATAAGAACCGTCAACAAAAAGGCTGCTATTCGCTTCCTGTGTTTATCACAAAATTGTAACATGATAACTTAATTGGTTTTCTCTATTATCATAAGAATATCCTTCTTCTGAAACGAAAATATTTGTTGCCCTAGGCCAAACAATTTGTCGTCATAAATGATGGCTACTTTATCATCCTCATTATTCATTGCGTTATTATTTTCGAACGCAACAATATAATCATACACGTCTCTTCGGCCATTCGCCAGTCGATGGACTAGAACCGGCGCTAAAGTATCTGCACCGGAAGCCATCCTAAAATCCTTCTCGATCCCAAAGTCCAGGTAGTCAGTTGTTTTTTTATCAGGTTCAAAATCAGACCGCTCGAGTTGAAGGTTGAAATACAAATATTTATTTTGAAGAGCCCCATTGTACCCGAAGACACCATTTTGCTTTGACCGTTGATTCGATAAGCCATTACTGCGAATAAATTTGGCTCTCACCTGCACACTGTGTTCTTGTTGGACAATTATTTTTGCTGAATCGTTTCTTGTACTTTGGCAAGATGCCCACACCCCTAGCAAAAGAGGGAGCAAAAGGGTACGTGACGGTATAATCATATTTCTTTGTAAACAAATCGTAATTGAAGTATCTTATTATCCGCAAGCCAAACTTTCAATAAATAATCTTTGCCATCTTTAAATGGCTTCAACTCACTTAAATCAATTTCAAATTGATTGTAACCATTTATAACTTTCATAGTAGGCAACCCCTTTACCTCTTCCTGTTTGTCTGCCAATGGGTAAATTCGATAAGCAAGTTTACCCTCGTTGTAAGGATTAGAGAAAAAGAAGCGGAGTTTACCGTATGCATAATAGACATGACCGTCGAGCCTTTCTTTTACCTCACGGTACCCATCATTTTCTACTGCATTCTTTTCCTCACGACATTGAACTTTAAACTCCCATATTTCTGATTTTTTTAAAATGGTTTTACCAGCATAAACAGTCACCTGCCATGCGTAAGTCGCACCATCTTTTAAATCAGGAATGTTTACCGGAAATGCCAAGCTGTTTATTCTTATTTGTGCTTGATTGATAACTGGCGTATTAAAGCTGATTGCCTCCACTGCATTCTGTTTTTCCTTTACCTCTGCTAACAAAAGACGAAAGCTAGCGTCGGACGCAAGAGGCATTGGTGGTTGCCAGATAAATGTTGGACGCTTATTACAAAGAACATCACCTTCGATTGGACTCATTAAAAGTAATGGCGTTATCGGCTGCACAGAAAAAGTGAAACACTGTTCATAAAATGGTAAAACTGCAGGATCTTTTGCTGAAATGACTGCAATTTCAAAGCAATACTCATAATCTCCCTCAGGGAAGTTGCCCGTTTGTTTGATCACAGTTGCGGCATAGTCCGCCGAAAAAGAAAAACGGGCATTTGAAAATGCATTTCTATCCATGAAGTTGACACCATGGTTGAGTAAAAATTCAGGTGTTTTAACTGATAGTAGCTCGGTACCACCAACCTCTTTGACTCTTATAGTGAGAGCGACTTGAACAGCAGTTTGGAAGGTGCTCATGATTTGCACTGTTGCCAGTCCTTGAAGGCTTCTCCCCGCAGCAATAGGTGAGAATTGCACTGAAATTTGTGTATAGGCCTTACTACTTAGCAGGAGTAACAAAGCGAAAATCCATTTGGTTATACTTTTATTCATATCAATACGAAATTCATTTAAGGGTGTAATGAACACCAAGCTCCCCGCGAATCAGGCCGAAAATCAGCGGTTGATACACTTTAAGATTTTTCCGAGCGTCGATATAAAGATTCATGTCAAATCGTTCAGCGACCCGAACCGAAAGATTTTGTCTGATGCCTAGTTGCCGATACCATTCTTGTATGGTATTGTAAGAGATTGAAGTAGATGCCGTAATTTTTTCCAACAGTCCATAGCTGATTCCTACGTCAGAATTCAAACTGGAATTAAAATAAACAAGCTGCGTACTGTGCATGGAATGACTGGCCTGTGTATTGGAAGAAATTAGCAACTTGCCAATAACCAAGGATTGATTAACAGTTAACCCCAAAGAGTTATTTGCAGTGACAGTATTATTAGAGTTATATTTATTACGCTGGTATGATACACTCATATAGTTGCTATAATAAGAATGTCCAACTTTCTTTACCAAATTTCCCTCAAAGGATACTTGATCAAATAACATTACTTTTTGCCGATCTAGACCGTTGATGCGCAACATTTGATTCGGCATGTAGCGAAATGAGAGAAATTGCCCCTTTCGCATTTTCCATTTTAGGTCAAAAACAGCATACATGTTTCGCCATTTGCTATTTGCCTCTGTATTGTAATTATATTCACGTAGATCAGCACGAGCTGAAAACAAAAGCATTTTCTTCAGGAAATACTTCCTCACAGAAAGCCCAGCCTCTTTGCTACCAGTATTTAAAAATGGCGTACCTGGATTGTCATAGCCTAACGCCACTTTTTTGACATGAAATTGATATTGAAGACCAAACTTTGGAAAGTCATCACGATAATTGAACTGGAATGACGTATTCGAGGAAAGATTGTTTGTAGCAAAGAGTTGAAGCAAACCTCCAGATGCGTCATTGCCACTGCTTTTTTGTTTAAAAGATGAAAGTGACCTTGAAAGTTCCGCAGTTAAAATTCCACCAGAGCCAATTGAAAATTCTTTCCTGAACCCCGCAACCACAATGTGTCGAAAAGCAGCAATGTCTTGCAAACCTCCAAGTGTTTTAACACCTTGTTGGAAATCGCTTATTGAGAAAGTTGAACCACCCCCAGAGATTGCTTTTTTACTTAACTGCAATCCTCTTGCTGTTGTGCTTGGAAAGACTGTGTTGGTAAAAGGCATATCAAGAACGGATGAACCCTCTAATGATTTACCGATGTACAACATAGCTGATTTACCTTTTGTCAAAAACTCACCGAAGCCCCCATTGTTTAAAAAGTTTTGAACTGCTAGCGGTGAGGAGGAAAGTGATGACGCACCGAGCTTTAGTTTACTTATCTTGAGAAAAAGACGCTGCAAACTGTTTAAATCAGTATGTTGCCGCACCAGTGTACCAAGTTTTGAAGGATTGTGAAGCAGTTGTTCGAATGATGAAATTTTGAGGGCGTCCCATTCATGCATTTTAGCGAGCAATCCAGAAGATTCCCAAAACTTTTTATGCCGTTCAACAACTTCTATCAACTTTTTGGTAGCTTCTAATTGTCGGATTGATTTCTTCAAACTATTCAAGTGAACTGTGTCAATTTTCTCACCGACATTGATCCTGGTTTGAAGTTGTTCGATTAAAAGTTGCTGCTCATGTAGTTTATTTAAATTATCTTGGGATAAAAATTGTTGCCTCAGCTTTGCTGCGTCTTGGGTAAAAAGTTTTTGCAGATCACCAAGGTCAGCAATTGCTTGGCTTATTGAATTTTGATACGTTTGTTTCAGCTGATTTATTTCACGTTGCAAGGCATTCTCAGCACTTCTTTTTACGTCCGAAAGTGGATCGGCAATAGAGGCCAAAAACTTCTTCGGATCCATCTTATCCAATAATTTCTTTTGCAATTGCTTTACATAACCTTCTCTATCAAAATCGGCAAAGAAAATTCCATTAGCCCCTTGATCCCAATTACTATATTTATAATTGAGTTGAAGAGGCACGCCTGCAATCGTCCATGATGTGTTTATATTTAAATAACTCAAATAATACGATCGATCGAAGAAATAGGCACTGTCGTACAAACCAGAATAGCTTGACTCACCTTTGTTAAACTGTAACGGGAAGTGAGGAACGGGAGAAATAAAAGTTGTAAGTTTTTTGAAGTTTGCAAAAGAATCTAGCAGTCTTTTGTACATCTTATCGGATAATTCCTCTGGAGCAAACGCGGAGAGAGTTACAGATGATGGCTTAATCGGAATCGAATCAAGTTTTAACAGGTTTTGACTTCGGCTTATAAAGCATAAGGCGAGTAGTATCCCCGTAACAAGAATTTTCATTTCTTTAAGAGTTAGTTGGCTTTATTACCTATTACTTATAGATGATCTTAATTGTACTATACTAATGTTTTCTGTTGTTGCGCTATTTGTCTTGCATTCTTTTTAATTGCCTTCTGTTGTGCCGAAACCTTTGGGCTCAGATTGGCGACTATTTTCATTTGCTTTTCAATACGTTTATTTTGCTGGCTGAAACAGCATATCAATTTTTCGACCTTCTGAAGCAAATGGCCTTGATTCGTTCCGACATCCAAATTTTCTTTTTCTATCTCACTTGTGGAAAGCACGTCGTGTAAGTGTTTATCCCTGCGTATGTATTGCTCTGCTTCACGCAGATTCCACCACTGATCGCATTTATCTAGGACAATATTAGCCCAAGAGTCAAAGGGTGGTACTTTAACTCTGGCGAAAATAGCATTGTCACTTACGGCTAACCGATAGCCGTCAATATCGGAAGTCCCAACGCCAATATCACCATCAAAAAAATTCAAGAAAGGCTTAACAGCCGTTGCGGATTCAGGAACCACACCTTGTAGTACCTTGCCATTTAATCCTTTAGATATTATAAAGCTCTTACCGTTATATGTGCTCGGGCTAACAGTAACGGCAGAACGATAAAGACAGTTTTTAATATCAACAGAAATGTTCCCATAGTTCCTTATAATATGCAACAGCGCTCCAGGATCCATCCCTTCATCTCCCAACTGATCTAAAATAAGTTTTGCCATCTTGCTCGAAAAAGAAAGCTGATCATTAGCACGAGTCGCTACAACCCTCATTTTGCTTATTGGAGAAAAAGGGGCCTTATAAATTAAAAAAGCATCTGAACGAATATTGCCTGTATTGTGAATAGTGCCAACAATACCTAATTTATAAATCGGATTTGCTACCACAATACCTGCCGGACTATCTGGAAAGAAAGAATTCATCGTTTGTGAAAAAGAAAAATTCCGCGCAAAACACATTAGCATTACGAAGGGCAGGATTTGTTTCATGGGTACGAATATTTTTTGAGAATTGCACATGCCATCTATTCGATTAATAGATATGACCTAAAATATCTTTTGCACAGAGGTGATAGTGTCGGACAGAATTTTTAAACTTGTGCCTTTTTTTTAAAAAAATTTAGAGTAGAACGAAGCAATTGTTGTTTGCCTATAAGAACTGACAAAAAAACATTTGTTTACATGCAATACACCCGCTTAGATGAAAAATAGCTTTTAAATCTGTCGCTTGAATAAAATGCCATAGGTTAGGTCACCGGACAGACTTTGAAAAGATGAAACGTTGTAAAGTTTTTTCATAAAGAAGAATTAAATATTTTTTACAAATGGTGCCTTCACAAATAAAATTATTCCTTTCGGCAAATCCAATAAGTATATTCACTTATTCAGCAAATGACCACAAAACTCATTCTCGTACAACAAAACACAAGTATGTATGAATTGATTTAGTTGAGAGTGATGAACAGCGGACGGGGCTTACTCACCTACCCTTGAATACTGCAATAGAAATTGCTTGCAATGAAGTCGGTTCTTATGCGTGCAGCAAACGTAACTGAAACTTCACAACTGAACGGAGTAATAGTACCCTCTTTCCCCTTTTCGTTTTTCTTTTGTGATGCGCCCGTTTTTCAGTGCCATGTTGAGAAAGGCTGAGAAGTACTGTTTTTTCGAAGTATGTTCTCGTAAATGCGCTTCCCGCTTTTCCAATACTTCGATGATTTCAGCAGAGCGCATGGGTCTACTTGCTTTTTGAAGCACAAAGACAATTTTGGCCACCCAGGTCCAGTCCTTTCGGTATCCGTCGTCCGGGTTTTCATAGCTGGACAGTTTTTCTATGACCCGTCCGTGTTCATTTTTCAACAGTTGATATTTTTCATAGATCTCTTTGAGCACCACATACTGTGCTTGCAGGGTTTTTTCCTTTTCTTTCAGCAGCTCATCCACCTGCTTTTGAGTAAATAGTTTTTCTTCCTGTCTTTTTCTTTCTCTGAGTGATGATTTTTCTTCTTGCATAATCAGTTTGATAAGTTTTCCACAACCGGATTCAGAATGATTCCGCAATTCTTCCCTTATCCGACTCTTATTGGACTCTCATTGTACTCTTAGCCTGATCGAATCCATTTCTTATTGCACTCTTATACTGGCCCAATGCTCCAAAGTGGCGTGTGAACAAAATTACAGGCGTCCCCCCAAGCATGCTAATATTTTTAGCACAAAATCCACTGCCGTGAACCATTATTTTTGCACACTCCTTCCACCTTAAAGCAAAACCCGAACAACTGTTTTTTTTATTTACCTAATTGATAATCAATATTTTGTATTTTAGCCATGTCCTTGAAAACCAAAGTAATAGACATCAAAACCAAAGAAGAAATCTTTCCAGACAAAGTCTCACTTGAGGAGTTGCGAAAAGTTTGGAATGATAAGAACCGGGAGTATACCGAGGAAGAACTAGAGAGAATAAGAAACTGGCTCTATTCAATGGCTGAGGTGATTGTAAAAGTAACCGCAAGAGTAAAACAAAACTATAAACTGATCCAAACCACTACTGAACATGAAAACACGCAAAGCCATTCTGTATGTAAGAGTAAGCACAGACGAGCAAGCTGAAAAAGGACATAGCCTTGCCCACCAAGAAGAACGTCTGAGAAATTACTGCTTGCACAACAATATTGAAGTCGTTGCCTTTTTCAAAGAAGACCATTCAGCCAAAAGTTTCGAGCGACCACAGTTCAAAAGACTTTTGGAGTTTATCAAGAACAACAAAAAGTTAGCTGATACACTACTGTTCCTGAAGTGGGACCGCTTCTCCCGCAATGCAGCAGACGCTTATGCGATGATCAATCAGCTAATGAGATTGGGTGTAGAGCCACAAGCAATGGAACAGCCGCTAAATATGGAAATTCCAGAGCATAAGTTTATGCTGGCCATCTATTTGGCTGCTCCAGAAGTAGAAAATGACCGAAGGGCGCTTAATATCCTTGCTGGCATGCGAAAAGCCATGAAAGAAGGCAGATGGATGGGAGGCGCTCCTAAAGGCTACAGGCGGAGTAGAGATGAAAACAATAGGCCCTGTATTATTCCATCCAAAGAAGCAGAGCTAATTCGATGGGCCTTTGAACAAATGGCTACGGGGAATTATCACATAGATGAGCTGCGACGAAAAGTAAATAAAAAGGGGCTTACCACTCAAAGAGCTGCCTTTTGGTGGATGATGCGCAGCCCCGTGTATATCGGAAAAGTCATTGTCCCTCCCTACAAAGACGAGCCGATGATGATTGTACCAGGGCAGCATGAACCTATCATCTCTGAACGGTTATTCTACGAGGTACAGGATTTATTGGAAGGAAAGAAGCGAAGAGACTTGCCTGCACACTACTCGCAGAAAGAAGATCTGCCGCTTAGAGGGTACTTCAAATGCACCGCTTGTGGTAAGAATTTAACCGGGAGTGCATCAAAGGGCAATGGGGGCAAATATTATTACTACCACTGTAAAAATGGGTGCAAAGAGCGCTTTAGAGCCACAGAAGGCAATAATTCCTTCTACGAATACTTGGATGAAATCAGCGGTAATGAAAAAGCAATAACATCTTGGGAAAGGATTCTCAGGGATTACTACTTAAAAGACAACAAAGAAAAAAAGGGGGAATCAGAAAAAGTGGCCAAGGAACTGGAACTGCTCAGAAAACGCCTGGATAATGCACAGATGATGACCCTCGACGGAGCTTTAGACGCAACTGAATACAGGAATATCAAAGCTAAATTGGAACCTGAAGTAGAACGATTGCTTCGGAAACAAGCAGAACTTAACTGTAAGGAAGACAATGTAGAAGAAATCCTGGAGTATGGTTTTCATTTTCTAAGGAATCTTCCGAAACTCTTTGCTGTAGCCACTTTGGAGGAAAGATCTATGATTCTTGGTTCGACCTTTCCAGAAAAGTTGATTTTTAAAGATGGAGTAGTTCGAACCGCTTGTCCTGATAGTGCCATCTCGGAATTAATCAAGCCTGGCAAGGATTTCAGAGGAAATAAAAAAGGGAGTGCAAAAATTTTTGCACTCCCTTCCGGTCAAGTGGAGGTGACGGGAGTCGAACTAATAGATTTACTTGCAGATTTAAAGCAACTTCAATCTTTAATGTAATTTGCAAAAAGTAACTTTTTACTCGAAACGTGGCAATAAAAAGGCTCAACCAGAAGTCTTTTATCAAAATCCTTCTTCCACAAGCCGCTTCACATCCTCTTTGTTATAATAAACCGTCCCGCCGATTTTCTTTGTTCGGATTTTCTTGGCAATTCTTAAAGAAACCAGCTTGTTCACCGAGCAACCCAATATTTTTCTAACGTTTGCGGTTTTATAACCTTCGACACCACCGGAAGAAGTGTCTTTGCTCTGTTGAAGAAGTGATTTTATATCCTCCAACAGTTGTGTTCGAAATACTTGCAAATCCTCTCTTGTCACGATATCAACACCCATAAATAGAATTTTTGTGATTGTAGGATATGAAATGACTTTTAATTAATTCCACATGAAAGCAGAGAGCCTATAACTATACCCCCTTTTTCTTTTTAAACCTTGTAAGTCTGCCTTGATATAAATAAGTAACGCTTTTATACATCACGACAAAATATTTAGTTGCACCGTGCTCCTGCGGAAAGAGTTCACGGATGGATGATATTTTATATAGCCAGAATCCTGAAGGTCATTCATGCACTTGTTATAGGTTTGCCTAGATCTGATTTTCGCATCCCGCATTATGGCTTGTCTATTGATGATAATAGGATTGGTACCACCGACCATGCTCCACTGGTTTAATATAGCCATGTAAAGACAGACATGAGTGGCACCTATACGGGCGTCATCAGCAGCAACCAAGTAGAAGCTAGAAAGTGGCGTAAACAGTTCCATGGTATTTTAAATACTTTAGTCACCAGGATTTGAAATAGGACGCCGTTTTTTCCGCTTTTTACGAACGTCATCACTGTAACGATGTTTACCTGTTCCTTCCTGGCTAGTTAGTTCACTGTGCTTTTCACTCCTGCGTTTTACCTGCAGTTTCCTTTCCAGCCAACGGTTTTGTAAAAAACGAAAGGCCTCATCGGCGGAAATGATACTCTCATCTTGAAGGAAGAAACGCTGGCTTATTTCATCTTTTACCTTTCCCGAAAGAGAGGTGCCAGTAAATTCCTGATACTCGGTTCCGGCCCAATACTTTTGTTTGAGCCGTAGAGCAGCTTCAGCGCCACCAGTCTTTTCTAACTTAGCTAAATCACGAACGATGCCTTCGATGGCTTCCGCTTCTGCCCATATTTTTCTCTCCTCAGTAGTACTGGCTTCGGCACTTCCCGAACGCAATACTTTTTGCCAGTCGACTTCCACCATTCGATGGTTCAGTAAAGCAAGGTTAATTCCGTCTATCTCTTCTGCTAAGGCAGCCTCTTTTTGTAGCACCGCATCATAAAAGTCTAAGACATAATTGCCGGTTCCAGTCTGGCGTGTGATGCAAAAGTGGAAAATAGCTTTTTCACTCCCCTTCTGTAACACTCTCGAGACTACAAACTGCGGCGGCTGGAAACAGATCCGCTGCACCAGATATGGCAACACGCCCTCAAACCCAACTCGGTGGATTTTCTCCGCTAATTCGTTTATGTTTTGTCTGTTCATATAATCTAAGTTGATATACCAGCATGAAAGGAATGGCCCTCAAGCCATTCCCAACCCCTTTTTATTGCCCTCTCTTTTTTTCGGCAGCAGTGAGCTGTTGTATTCTGGCTTTTGTTTATCTGTTTTTGACTTCTGTTTTACCTCCTTATTACCATCCTTATCCGTTTTCACCTCTTTGCCGTTTACCTTTCCTTTTCCCTCAACGCCATACATAGCAAGTTCTTCTTTCGGCACCCGTTTCAATTCGCTGTTGTACAGATTGATGGTTTTGTACTGTGGATTGGCCTCCACAAACACTCTTATAGCGCCACCATCTTTTTCGAAGGCGACCGCCTGCAGGTTTCCTTTCTGCAACGACGACAAGAGAATGTCAGCTAAATCAGGCTCCTTCATGTCACGGATGGGAAACTTGCCCAACGCTTGCTTCAGGTCATATCCATACGCCTCGTGAAACTGTTTCATCTCGTGGTTGTTGTTCTTATCCCGCTTTTCAAAGTCGATCTGTAGCCAAGCATGATACTTCTGGCCATCTTTGTTTTCCAACTCCTTGTACACAGCACGGCCTTCCAGTAAGTTATACGCCTCCTTAACCGTAACCCCTTTGCCTTTGTTGAGGTAAAAAGCCTGGTCCTTGGTTTCACCATTGGAGCGCTGAAGCGTCGCATGATAGCTGTTGAAAAAGTACATGTCTCCTTTTTCTGACTTGCGGAAACTAAGGACGGCCGAAAAGGCCTTTTTGTTGATTCCTGCATCGAACGACAAATGGAAAGCCGGTGCACCTGCTTTCATCTGCTCTTTCAAAGCCTCACCAAGTCCTTCTCCAAATCCCATGTATTTCAAGTTGTCCTTCAGGTACTCAAAATTTTTCTCATTCATAAAACTCGATTTTAATTGTTGATAAGATTGATTAGGTGTAATGATGTTTTCAGGGGAAATAGGAAAGGTTTGTATGACCCTGTGCTGGCTCTCTATCGAAGTGTAATCGGAAAAGTGCTGCTTATACCGCACTTCCGGCCAGTATTTAAACATTAGCAGCTTGGCCACTACTTTGCCTTCTTTCCAGGAGGCAAGCCGCTCCAGTGCAGCGTTTGTGGCCTCCATGTAACCCGTAATGCGGTCGTATTCTTCCTTGGTTATTTTTTCCGTCCAGTTTTCGCTCAGAAAGAAGTCATAATACTTGTCTACCTGCTTTAGATTTTGTTCTAACACGAGGACATCAATATCTCTGATGCTAACCCTCGGTATTTCAACTCTAGTCAGAGAAAGGTCAAACCCGGCAAGGGAGTAGTTTCCAGTTTCACCTCTTTGAAATTCCAAACCGTACAAGAGGTTGTCTTCACCAACTGAGCGGCTATAAAAAAGATGAAAAGAAGGCGCCACTGTATGCCTATAATTTTCGAGTTGCCAAGCTGTTCTTCCGGAAAAGCCTAGCTTTTCCAGCGTCTTTTGCAACTCACATATGTTTTCCTCGCTCATCGCTTCACGTTTTTAATCCAGTGGCTTTGCCTTAAGGAGATGCTTACCTTTTAGCTTCAGCAGAAGGTTTCGGCTGCCAGCCGCTTCCGTCATTTCAATCATTAAGTATTTTCCCTCGGGGATGGTCAGTTTGGGAATTGCGATTACAACTCTTTGTACACTGTCAGCCTTCACAAACGTTTTCTCGCCTTCAGTGAGTAAGGGTACAATCTCTCTTTCTTGAACCGCTGTTCGCTTACTCCTTGCTTTATCCCGTACATAAAGCCGAAACTGGTCTGTGTCGTAGTTGATATTCGAACGGTTTTGGAAGCAGAAACGGAGAAACATGACATTCTCCTTGATAAACACACCCACAACGGACATTGATATGCCAGCTGACTTTGTGCTTAGGTAAAGGTTTTTATCAGCACTCAGCGAGAGTTTGGCATAGTGAGCTAAGCTGCCATCGTTCAGGGTGCCTGAACCATTATGTTTATGCACATAAGTCTGTGACTTTTCCGAAACACTGCCCAGGTCTACACTGACATAAGCAGGATTAGGATTATAGCAAACAAGAAAGGAATAGAGCTTTCCATCACTGGTGATAACACTCATGTTGGTTTCTTCAAAGGCCTTCTGGTCCGCTTTTACTCTCAAGATGTTTTCAACCCCAACAGCTTTCTGCGCCAGGATAGCGGCACTTCCCCTGTCAATAGAGACAATGGAAAAGGGGAAAATTAAATGGGTTGTTTTGTTATAGCCCACCTCCAGGCTATAGGGCTGAAGAATGGCCGAAGAAGCAAACGGCCGTATGGTTTGTGCATTTGATTTGATTGCCATGCACACGAGTAAAAGGGCAAAAGCACACAGATATCGATTCATAACACTGGATTTAATTGTTGATTGATTGTTACTGCTGCTGATTTTCGTCTTTTAGAAGCACCTGGTAGCCGGTTTTCAGCGTCACTTTTACGAGCTTCACGTTTTTGGAAAGGAGCCCCTTTGCGGCTTGGACACCGGCTGCTGTTGCCTGAGCTTTGAGCGAAGGGTCAAGTGTTAGAAGGCCAACAGATTGGAGACTTTGTTCGGCGGTGCCTTTTGCCACGTCACGGGAAATCAAACCGGGTACACCAATCCCTTCCAAGCCATCTAAATCGTAAACATTTAGCGAAACCGGGTACAAGTTTTCTTTGTACCGAATGGACGGAATGGAGACTTTCAGTCTATTCTCTGAAAGAGCCGCTGTACCGAAAACAAAGGTTCCCTTGGAAATCAGCACTCCCCCTACATATACATCCGTCAAAAGGCGCAGTTTTATCGTAGAGCCGGAAGAAACGGCACCATCTTCACCAATGGCGGCCATAACAGCATTTGCATCCTTTGCTTCGTCTGTATGTTGGCTCTTTTCGTCCAGAAACGTGTTGTGCTGATTCGTGTCGCCATTTCTATCTACAGACCCAAGTAGCGACGCCTTGACCTCCATTTTATACGGACTTACCGGGTAAACGCCTTTCTTGTTTTGCGCCGATTGTTCCTTAAGCTTTTCCTTAACCCGTTCAGGATGCTGAATGTCAAGGATACGTTCCATCATTCCGTTTAATTGTGCCAGTTCCGGGTCAGGTTCATTTTTACTCTGTGCGTTCTGCATCATGCCGGCAAGTCGTTCTACATCCTCCGTTGCCACTATTTCTTTTCTGCTTTGTAGACCAATCCCATTTACTTTTTTTGTGGTAGAAGCCTGGGCCTTAAGTGCACCGTTCAACTCCGCTAGCTTCTGATAAACTTTGGCTTCATTCGGATCCTTTACAGAAATTGAATTGGGAGGTGTCGGGTCATAGACATGTCTGGCCTTTTCAGCAATTGTGAGTGAAGCGTCTGGGACGTTTTTGTCCTGGCGGAAAGAAAAATCTACCGTGCTGTCGGAAACAGGAGTATCCTCCTTTTTCTGCGACTCATAGAAGCTAAGCTTCGTCTTGTCTCTATCATCACCTAATTGGGCGCTCGGGAGTTGTAGGTTTAATCCATCACTGTTCGCTTTGGCGGTGGAGTTTTCTCCTTTACCACCTCCCGTTGCCCAGAAGGCCATCGTAAAGAACGGAATGACTAGCAAGGGCAGTATAAGTAGTGCCTTGCGTTTTCGCTGAAGATTTGTTAGCTGAACGTTCATATGCCTTTTTTTATGTTGTTCGTAATAGATGTTTTCCAAGAGTGCTAATGTGTCGAGGAGCTTTGGATGTCTTTGTAGTAAACTGTCAAGGCGCACCTTTCCAGAGGGCGTCTTCGCTAAGCTGTCAAGCGACAGTCTAAGTCTTCGGAGACGTAAAAAATCCTTGTCTGTAATCGTCGGCTGTTGGAGAGGCTGTGGTGCCAATGGTATGGCTTGTATTGATGTAATCCGGAAAGGCAATGCTTTTTCTTTAAGAGCGCTGATAATTAGATAAGCACTTGACGAAAGAAAAAGAAGACAAAAGAGACCTAACAATAACTTCAATCTTCGAGGAGGAAGGCAACTTGATTTGCCCTGCAAGTACGCTGCCGACCAAATCAGCTTATCATTTAACTGTATTAAGGCCTTCAGGAAAAAGGATGGCACTTTCCGGTCGACAGCTTCCTTCTTTTTCGGTTTCCAGAGCATGGCTATCGTTTTTCTGTTTTGAGGTCATGATTGTCGAGGATGCGCCATTTTTCAATCAGGAAGCCATGAGGATTGTTGTCAGACCTCGTAATCGACCGCAGAAACCCTTCTGTTACCAGGGAGCGCATGGTGATTGCACTTGGCCGGGTAATCCGCTGCGTTGCCCAGCACC
This sequence comes from Flavisolibacter nicotianae, assembly GCF_003628535.1. Classification (GTDB taxonomy): domain Bacteria; phylum Bacteroidota; class Bacteroidia; order Chitinophagales; family Chitinophagaceae; genus Flavisolibacter; species Flavisolibacter nicotianae. The sequence goes on along the minus strand of NZ_RBCI01000011.1, from coordinate 39,946 downwards.
GGAAAGAATAAGGCGCTACGTCAAGGTTGAGAGAAACACTATCCACCGTCACTTCCTGGCTAACATTACCCGTAATGATGCCGGTGTAGTAGTTGTTTTCCTTCAGGCTCTCATAGATGCTCTTGGCAGAGCCATCGGCCAAATACAATGCTCTCGTGATATTCGTTTGAATGGCTTTTTCGTCCGGAGCCAGTGTAAAGAACCACTGGTGAAACGTACGCACATGGTCTCTTGCTTCAACTGGAATGTTTTCCTTACGGTCACTTGCAAAAGCTTCAATGGCCTTTCCGTTCGCCAGCACATATATGTGCGATTGAATGTTATCTGCCAAGTGGTAGCTTTTGTACGTTACAAAACCGGCCAGTCCAACCACACAAACAATAATGGTGACAGAAAAGAGCCGAACCTGTCGAAAGGCGGTATCTATATTCTTTGCTTTCTGAAACATTACTCTTTACCTCCGCTGATTTTATCTTTGAAATAGTTGCTAACGGCACTTCCTGTAGCCATGCCGGAGTTTATAACGGCCGGCACATTGCCATAAATATCTTTCACCATTGAGGCTCCGCCTTGCAAAACCGTCTGTGCCGAAGAGGTAGCAGAAGAACTGAAGACAGAATTCACCTTCTGCAAAAGAGCATTACCACCTCCTGCATGAACTATATAGTTGGCTACTGACGGTACAGTGAAGTAGCCGATGATGCCAATAATCATGAAAATGAGGTAGGCAGTGTCGGCAGAGGAGAAAAAAGTGTCACCGGTGGAACTGATTTCCTGAATGTCCATGGCGATCATTTTTTCCTGCACCTTGCCGATAATGGAACCAAAGATGTTGGCCACAGGGAGCCATAGAAAAATATTGATATAGCGAGCTATCCAGACGGTCAGCGTATGCCCAAAACCATCAAATACTGCCATTCCAAAAGCGAGAGGGCCAAGAATAGCGAGAACAATCATGTAAAAGGTTCGTATGGTGTTGATGCAGAGGGCTGCTGCCATGTATAGAATGTGCAACACTTCACTTAGCCATTCTTTGATGGAGTTGCGGAAATTGTAAGATGCCTTTGCCATGGCAAATTTCACGTCATTGCCAATGGACTCTATCCAACCTTCATTGTCACCAGTAGGGTCATCTGGGTGGGTGTACTTGTACCATTTATCCCTGTCCCCGCTACCTGTCTCACCAACGTACATCTGCCAAACGGTGGTTTGCTTAATAGCCTCCTCTTTTTGTTTCAGCAAAACAGCAATCGATTTGTCCGAGTTGGTGACCATAGCACCTGTAGCTGTGACTGTGGGCTTCATGACGCCATTAATGAGAGATATGACAGAAGGAAAGATGATAACAGCAAAGCCAATCACAAAGGGGCGAAACAAAGGATAGAAGTCTATTGGTTCCGCTCTGGAAATATGGCCCCAAACACGGGAGGCAATGTACCAGGTGGCAGCAAACCCAGCTATGCCCCTCCCCACCCCTATTAACTGGCTGCAAAGCGGCAGCATCTCGTCATAGAGTTGTTCCAACACCTTCTGAAGCCCACCGATTTCATTGGCAATCCCTTGCGCCTGACTTAGTTGGGGCAAAAACATCCCTGCAGCTATGCTAAGCACAGCTTTTACATATATTTTCATATTGTCTACTTACTTGTTGATGGAGAAAAGTTTCTTTTGCAATTGTGCATCTGCTGATGCCTTTGCCCGCTGGAGGGCCAGCAATTTTGTATCTTGATTGAAATGCCGAAGAAAGGTTAACTGGTCGGAAGCTTCTTTCCAGATGGCGTCGATTGATGTCAACCGCTCATCATCAGACATACGGAGCTTTCCGTCTGTAATTACCATAATCAGCGCTTCTATATTTTTGACGCTTTGGTTGAAAAGATTTTCAAAGACAGTTTTCATATACGTCAGCTCTTCGACAGAGAAAAAACCACTGCTGGCGAAACGACGATAAGCTGCTTTGTACTCTTTCACCAGGCTTATTTGTGCGCTAACGATATCCGTGATGCGCCTGTAGTTTCGTACCGCGGAACTTACCTCTAATAAACCGTCAAGAAAGGCTTCATGGATGTTGAAGTTTCCTTGTGACAGGTTCTTGATGGTCGAGTATCCTTGAGAAACGATTTCATAACCTTTTTTCAGGTCTTCTAAAATATTCTTAAGCTGCGCCAGCTTCTCAACGTTTAAAAGCAGCTGTTGCACTTCTTGGGCCTGGCTGTGTGCTTCCCTTGAAAGAAACATCGTGAACATCATAAATAAACCAACAACACACTTTTTCATACATCACATTTGAATTGCTCAATAAAGCGACCTTAGTCTTTGTGCATCGATTTGCTCCCTCATCCTGTTCAGCGCCATTGTTGCCAAGTTGTTTCTAAATTGTCTTAGGAAAACATACAGATCCTCGGTGCTTATCAGCAAAGCCTGGAGCCGCTTCAGCCTTTCGTCATCCGCCATTTGATAGTTACCGTCAGACGTGAGCAATACCGCCTCCTGTCCTATAGCCGTACTCTCTTTCATCACATTATTCAAAACCTTGGCGAAATATCCTTTCTCGTCAGTTGTAAACTCACCGTCATTTAATAACCGCTTTCTACATTCAGTATTTATACGTTGGATTGCAGTTTGTAACGAATTCATACGTTGCAATACTTTGCTGTCCTTTACACCTTCCTTTACCTGGAGCAAAGAGGTAAAATGTTCCTGATGGAGGGCCAAATCACTCTCTTTTAGGTGGCCGATAGTCTGCAAACCACTATTTGCCAAGTCATAGCCCTTCTTTACAGCGCTACCATAGATTCGCAAAGCAGATAACTGTTCCACCAAATACTTGATTTGCGTTTTCTTCTGGCGAAACCACTCGTCCCAAGTTTGAGCGCTTGCGCCTAGGGCAATACAAAGCACTGCCATGGCAGCCATGACCTTTTTCATTGTCTTTCACGTTTTGTAAGTAAACAATTACATTCCGTATAGCCTTCTGACTGCTGCTATTTCCTCTGCGTCTTTCGCTCTCTGGAGGGAAAGTAGAACATTTTGAAAATTGAAAGCTTTCAAGTCAGTGTAATTCTGTTGCATGGCATCTGAAGCCGCATTAATTAACTCCATGCGTTTTGCATCTGTCACCTGAAGTGAGAATGATTGAATAACCAAAATCACCTGTTCTAAGTTCTTCAAGCTCTCTGCCATAATGCCCGAATAGACTTTTCCCATGTATGTTACCTCTTCAGGCGTAAAATGCTTGTCCTGCTGTATACCATTCCAGGCACGTTTATATTCCTTTACCAACAGGATTTGCCGGCTTGTGACGTCTCTCACCTTATGATAATAGCTCACGAGATCCTTCACCTTCCAAAGCTCCTCGAAGTAGTCCCGGTACAGATTACGCTGCTTTTCCACCCAATCTGAAATTTCGTCCAGGCGAAGTTTCGACATGGTATTCTCCACCGCTTTCTGTGCATTTTGCAACCAGATTACCCGGTTTTGCAGTCGCTGAATTTTTAAGTCAACGGCAATAATCACCTTTTTAATCCCTTGCTGAATAATGACAGTTATCGGGTCTTGAGCTAGCAACCGGCTCTGCGGACATGAAATTGCAATAATCACAACGCACAGTATCAATCTCACCTTTTTCATAAATTTCTTATCCCTTACCAGGAAGGATTTTTGTATAAATCATTGTTCCAATCATCAGTTGACTGCCGTCGGCCGATAGGGAATACACTCTCCCATGTTTTTGCTCTTTCAGCTGGCTGCTCTGGGGCTCCCAAATCGCAGTGGCAAACTCCTGCTTTGACTCCTTCGGCCTGGTTCCTTTCTCTGTTACTCTTTGGTAACTAACGCTCCTTTTAATAGAGTACATTGATTGCTGGCCTGCAATGGCGTTGATGGAAAGCGTATCATCGGCAACGCTAAACTCACTCTTCGATTGCGCCACATAGTTTCCTTCAACGGTTCTTCCAGGCAGTTGGCTGCTTGTATTTCCACAAGAGAGAACAACCGGGATGACGAGCAAAGACAAAAAACCAAGTTTCATAAACCAGAATTTTATATGATTGAATTAGAATTTGGAGTTTTTCATTTCCTCTGCAAGAACTGCAATTCCCTTTCGCATACTTCCCCATTTTTTAGCGTAAGCAGCCACTTTAATTTTCTCTTTTTCCTCGGTAGTGTACGTCAAATATTCTTCCAAAGACACTTCCGTACGATAAACTTTTGAAAGAACTCCACCAAGAGAAATAAAGACTTCTTTGTACCGTTTTGTTACGTCGTTTGCCTTATTGACGGAGAGCACCAATGCCTTTTCTTTATCTGTCAAACCCAGTAATTCCTGAATTTGGTCAAATTTGTTCTGGTACTTCGACTGGTCCAACAGGATTTTGCAATCGGCGTTGTTGATAATAGCTTGCTTCACCACCGGTGATGAAATAATATCTTCTACTTCCTGTGTCACCACGATGGCTTCACCAAAGAACTTTCGAACCGTTTTGAACAGGTATTTGATGTACTCCGCCATTCCTTCCCTCGCAATAGCCTTCCATGCTTCTTCAATCAATATCATTTTCCGAACACCTTTCAGGTTCCGCATTTTAGAAATAAACACTTCCATGATTATAATGGTCACCACCGGAAAAAGTATGGGATGGTCCTTGATGTTGTCCAGCTCGAAGACAATAAATGGCTGCCTTAACAGGTCAAGATTTGCCGAGGCATTCAGCAGGTAATCGAACTCACCACCTTTGTAGTAAGGCCGCAACACGTAGAGGAAGTTCGAAATGTCAAAATCCTTTTCCTTTACCTTGTCCTCTTTCAAGATTTCTACGAACTGGGTTTGCAGGAAATCGTAAAAAGTATTGAAACAGGGAAAAACTCCCTCGTTATTGTCAAGATGCTTGTAATAGAGCTGCAAAGCGTTGGAAAGTGCTACGTACTCGCTCCGGTTGTAGTTTTCGTTGTCTTTTTTCCAAAGAGCCAGTAACAGCGTTTTGATGCTTTCCTTTTTCTCTGTGTCCAGCAAATCACCTTCTTCGATATAAAAGGGATTGAACCTGATGGGATTCTTTTCATCGTAAGTGAAATAGTATCCTTCCACCAAATCACACAGCCCTTTATAGGAATGGCCTACATCCACCAGAACGATATGCGTTCCTTGCTCGTAATAAGAACGGACCATGTGATTGGTGAAGAAGGATTTACCGCTGCCGCTGGGACCTAAAATGAATTTGTTCCGGTTTGTGCAAATGCCTTTTTGCATCGGTTCATCCGATATATCAACATGAACGGGTTTGCCGGTCAGCCTGTCTCCCAAGCGAAGTCCAATGAGTGAAAGTGAAGACTGGTAAGCCGTTTCCATGTTCAGAAAGCAACAAGCCTGCTCCACAAAGGTGTCAAAGGTGTCGTTCATCGGAAATTCCGCTTCATTCCCTGGTATGCCAGCCCAGTGGATTTGCGCAGCTCCATCCACTTCCTGCTTCGGAACTGCATCCATCTGGGCCATGGCACTTGACACCAGGTTCTTGAGGTCCTTCAACTCCTCTTTTTTATCTGTCCAAACCGTTACATTAAAGTGTGCCTTCACTGGTAAACGCTGCCCGGATAAAGCTTCATTCAAAAATTCGTTGATTGCATCCTTCACAATGGCGTTCTCCCTTGAATAAGCCGCCAGCGACTGGAGCCGAAGCCGTTTGCTTTCGAACTTGTTTATCGTTTTTGCAGCATCCTCCACAAAAATGTATTGGTGAAAAATGTGGTTACAGGGCAGCAACTGTCCAAGCGGCGACGTAAAACCAATGGAGAATTTCGTCCGGTCTGTTGAATAACGGTCATAATTGATGCGAGAGCCACAGAATGCCGGCAACTCCTGTGCATCCGAAAGCGTATAGTACTGTACGTGTTGGTCACCTATTTTTACCTCGTCCTTTAGCACAATGTCTTTGATGGCAACTTCCTTTTCATCGGGGAGCAAAAAGCAGTACCGCTCAACCGCACCGGCCTTGTTCTCCAAACTAAAAAGCTCTTTGTTCGTTAGGCGTTGCAACTTTACAAACCCGCTATCCTCCACAATCTGCTTGAATTGGCCACAGGCGTCCTGAAAATCCTGAAGAAAATGCTGCTTAATCGCTTGCTCCGGCACAATGCTTCTGCGAAGAAGATTTGACAAAAGCGAATTCACCGATTTTCTACCCGATGCCTTCTTTGTGAGAAACAGGTAACACGTATGTTCCAGGAATGGCCGTTCGTTGAAAAAACGTTCGCTACTAAGAGAAAGGAAGCTTTTGTCATCTTTGGAGAAGTCAGGCCGGTACTTCGATTGTATAAACCAATCTTGTTTGTGAAAAATGCTATGCTTAGGAAGAACCTTGATAGCCTTTACCCAAGCCTGGTGGAGCCCTTCGAAATCTCTATCGGACAAAGTAAACAGTTCCGGTAGGCTTACTTTGAAGCCAATTGTAATGTCCCCATGCTTTGACAGGATAGCATTATGCTCGACCTCCATGATAGGAAGCATCTCATATAACAACCTTTCCATCACTTTTAAGTTTTGACTATTTCACTTTACAAGGAAGTATTTCCGACTGTAGGCTTTTAAAATGGTGGGCACTCCTTTTTTGGCTATTTTTTTCATCATTCCATGTTCGCCGTATTTGTGACTAAGGCCATAAATGTGGATAAAAAGTCCTGCGCCCAAGAGTAAAATCAGGCCCAAACAAATAAAAGGATTAACACCACAGATATACAAGAAAGCGAAAAGAACGAGCAGAACTAACAGACCTCCACCCAAATACCAGATGTACTGTGCTTTCAAGCCTTTGAATTCAACCGGCTTGTTGATGTTCTTGTTGATATTGTAAACAACTGACACCGGCTAAAGCTTTACACACCAAAGAAACTTCTGATCACAGTAGCCACAACAACGAGGAACACACAGCTTCCAAACCAGGCTGCCGCTACTTTGCCCGTATCATGGTCACCGCTGTTCCATTTTTGATAAACCTTTACGGCACCGATTAGGCCGACGATGGCACCAACGGCATACATCAGGTTTGTGCCTGAAGCAAAGTAAGAACGCACTTTTGTGTTAGCTTCGTTTATACCGGCGTTGCCATCTTGAGCGTAAACCGCAGCTTGCAAAAGGAACATGGCACCAAACAATACGGGGCGTTTCCAACTATTTTTCTTCAAAAAAATCTTTCTCACATTTTTCATATTCATGCTTTTTGATAAATAACAGATTTCAATTTCCAGAATACTCCCTTAGTGGCCCCACCTTACGGGGCAGGGCCAGGGAGTAGCTCCAAGTTCACCATCCAACCCACACACGCACCACATCATCAGCATTCAAGTGAACGGAACACAGATATTCGCACTGGTTGACAATTACGTTTGTCACTGACTCTTTGTATTCTGAAGTCGAGATTGCAGGAAATTTTTTTAGGATAGAATACAAAGCGTATAGCATCTCTTCTTTGATGCATTTGCTTCGCTTTGCCTCTTCCAAGTAGGCATTGATTTCGTCCATGCAAGTATAAACAGCATGTTCGATGGTGTCGGCCGACGGACGTTGAAATTCTTCGAAATTGTCGAACAGAGAAGATTGCTGAACAGCGTCGGAAAACGAAACAGCGCTGTCTGGGGATGTTGAAAGGAAAGGACTTTCCTCATTGCGCTTTGAGTCTTTTCTCCACTCAATTGAAAAATCCTTTCTGAAGTAGAGCAGGTAAATAACCAGGTAATAACCTGCTGTAAGTAGGGCAATAGTTATCCAGTAGCCTTGCCAGCTAATATTGTTGAACATAACACACGATTTTCAAACTACACAAACAATATCGTCTCGAAGAGACCCGCTACACTTTGCTTAGAACGCCTTGTTCTTCATCGTTCTTTGGCTGGGGTTTCCAGAAAGTGCCTATCAAGCAACAAACTGCAATAAGAGCCGTAAACATGAGGGTAAACATGGGAAGTCCTTGTTCTAGTGTTCCCCAGTTGTAATGCGCTTTATCATTCTGGAAAAAGAAGAAAACGGAAGCAAACAGTAAGGCAATTCCAATTACGTTTAATATCTGCCTTATAAAAATATTCCGTTTCAGTGGCAGATGATAGCTGATGATTAATGCCAGCATACCGTAGAAGCCTAGGAGCGAATGAAGCACACCATGCAGAAGGCCTAAAAGGATGTACATGATGTAAAACCCACCAATGCTTTCTCCACTGATAATCATAAACGAGAAACAGAATATCAACGTATATGGATGCGATAGTATTCGAAAGAGTTTCATAGCTATAAATTTACTTAATTACATGGACCATTGCTGCCACCGGCATAACCTTTTATAATATCAATTGTAATGTTTTTCTTCTCCGGGTCATTGTTATTGACCATCTGCTGCAGTTTATTGTAAAGCCCCTGTGGCGTTCGGGTACTTTGGGTCATTGGGCTGTCCGGTAAGCCATAAAGCGGTATTTCCAATTTGTTTGTCCGAACGCTGTTGAAGATGTCCAGTGCCCAATCCGTACAATTGTACTGGTCAATATCATAGTTCAGGTTCGAAAGCTGTTGAATGCGCAGTAGCACGGTAGACAGTTGGGCAGGTGTCAAACTCATGTACAGAGAGGCATTAAACTCGTGCTTTGCATTGTCAACAAGTTTCCCTGCTGTTGGCGCATAGGTCATCGACTTATAACCGGACTTCGGATAAAAGCCTATGTTTTGCGTCACATGCTGCGTTCCATTCGACTTCGAAATCGTGATAAAAGTGTGCCCAGGTGACATGGTCGAGAAATCAAAGAATGCATTCGGGTTGTTGTCTACAGGAATATCACTGGATATTTCAATATAACACGTTGAACCGGCATCAGGGATATTACTAAAGCATTTAACGTATTTCTGAACGTCGATAGCCGGGTTAACATCCTGCGACTCTTTATCAATTAGTACAACCGGGTCGTTGGAACTACCACCGCCAGTTGAGCCGCCACCTCCACCACCGTAGCCGCCACCTCCGTTATAAGGATCGCCTCCACCACTTCCGCCGGACAATGGGCCATAATAACCACCCCCGCCCCCACCTCCATCTGCAAGGAGTGCCTGTAGCATAAACATGTTGGACCAAGAGTAGCCATAATCTGCTGTTCGGACATATGTGATGATAACTTCAGGCATCATTTCTCCCTGTGGCTCCTGTGAGGCGGTTCTGTAGCTATTCTGCCGATGGAAACCGGTGATGTATCCATCAACTATTGGAGATTCAATTGCAGCTTTCCTATCCAAAGAAGTTATTGAAACGCTTCCGTCCCAACGCTTTCTTTTTAAAGGGTTACTATCATCCTCGGTCACTTTGCCCTGCAGATGGATAATCTTTCCTTTCTCAATTTTCCCTTTTTCATTTGTTTTGATAAAAACAAAATCTTCTTGGGAAACTTTTCCTTTGAATGGTATTCTAAGAGCATAGAAGCTGGTGCTGTCCACGCTTGAACGAGTAGCTTTCGAAAAGTCCAAGGCCGCAAAGTCTGTAGCGCTCAAGCTATCTTGCAAAGCTTTTTTGGCGGTTTCCAAATAATCATTGTTACTCGGCTGCAAATCCTTTTGACAGCTTACGACAAATAGTGCAACAAGTGCGATGAGTAAGATTTGTTTCATGGTGTGGGTGTTTTCTGGTTTCTGATGTAAAAATAGATTGGCTAAGAGGCGATTAGAATTAAAAATGGATAAGAAATTAGATGCGTGCCCGAATTTTGCTCATGGTGACTTCCGTAATTCCCAGATAAGATGCAAGATGCTTTGCCGGAACTCTCAATAATAAGTCCGGGTGGTGTTCCAGCAAATACTCATAACGTTCCTGTGAACGTTGCATGCGCAAAGAATAAAGTCGTTGCTCACTAAGTATGTAATACCTCTCGAGCAGCACTCTGCCAATAAAATTGAATTCAGTAAATTGCTTGTAGATGAATTGCAATTCATCGTAGGTAATGTAGTAGACCAAGCAATCCTCTAAAGCCTGAATAGCCTCATAACTCGCTTTCTGCTGAAAGAAGGACTCAACAGAAACAATCACATCTCCCTCTTTCATGAACCAGGAAGAAACTTCATGATTTTCCTTTATGTAAAAGCAGCGAAGCAGCCCTTTTGCAATAAAACAGATTGCACGAGAGACGTGACCAGCTTTAAGAAGATAGTCTTTTTTTGCGAGGTGCTTTTCCTTCAGCGTAACAGACAGATACCGTTTAAGTTCGTCACTCATCGGGTGAATCGACTCCAGGAAGCGTAATAACTCCAACATGGTTTCGCAAGTTTGGTGCAATTCAATAAGGTTAAAGGGTCTTCAAATTGTAGACACAAATTGAAAGGCAACGTCTCTTTAGGGTAGCAGTTCTTTCGGGTTTACACCCAAAGCTGTAGCAACTTTATTGAGGTAGGAAATGCTGAAGTTTACTTTACCGAGTTCCATGCGTAGCACCTGGCTGTAATCCACTTCACAATCATTTGCCAGCTCCTCTATCGAAACATTCTTTTTGTTCCTGATTTCTCGGATCCTTTCGCCAACCTGCTTCATGAAAGTTTGATCTTTAAAGTATTTCCGGGGCGAATGTTTCTTCACTTTTCAAAGTGAAGAGTTCATGATAACCGAAACAAGGGAGAATTCTCCCTACGAACCATTAATTATCCGAATTTAATTGCTTTTGAAACAGATATGTTGAGCAATTACTGCAGTTTCTGAAGGTAGCTAAGCAAACACACAGGCCAAAACATTAGCCACCTTCTGCTTCCCACAGCAAGAGCCATTCGTGCCTCATGCCACTTGCACTGGTTGCAGCATTCTGTCAAGGCAGCGTAACTATTATTCCTATTGCCTGCCTTTTTAGTCCTTCATTGGCCTTTTTACGATTGCAGATTGATAACTTTATACAAAATTCAGCGATTTGACTTTTTTCCGTACAACCATATTGCTTTTATTCACCTGCCTCTTTTTTGCCTGTTCAAAAAACGGCAGTACAATCGGTACAGAAAATACAAAAGACACCACCGCACCGGCTATAACTATCACATCACCTACCAACAACCAAATCTTTTCTTCTGGTCAAACTATCCAGGTAACCGCATCCGCCACTGATAACAACAAAGTATCAGAACTCCACATCCATGTACTGAACAAAGAAACTGGCGCTTTGCTTCGTGACATTCATTCCTATCCCGATGCTAAAACGGGAACCGTGCAGGACGCCTTTACTGCACAAACAGGCCTTTCTTATATCATTAAGATTATTGCCTTTGACCCATCGCAAAACCTGGCAACAGCTCAAGTGGATGTGTCAACCAACTAAGCAACCGTTGCTGCTACTTCCAAACGTTCAAAAAACTTCTTTCAATGCTAAACAGCCAGCTTACGTTCGACATCCGCTGCGCATTCCCTGCCAGTTTGAAGCGGTAACCCACGTTTAGTTTTGTGTTGCTGAAGAAAATGAATTGCAGCGCCGGGGCAGCATCAACATAGTAGCTTTTGTGGTCCAAGGCCTGTTGCGCCAACAGTTCACCATAAAGGTTGACATTCACTTGCCGGTAGCTGGTATAGCGACGGGGAAGCACCAGGTAGCCACCGGACAGCGAATAGTTTAGCGTCTGGTAAATACGCCTGGGTATATAAACCGTTTCGTTGAAGCGTGAACTATCCAGCACTTGTGTGTGGCTGAGGGTGCCGGAAAGTGCAAACCGGTTCCAAAGTTTCGTTGCAATCATTCCAAGCCTTACGCCACTTTTGTCACCCGTCAAATTCGTTTCATCGTAGTGAAAAGGTGCCTTGGTATGTGAAGCCTGGACGAAAGCCGCCATGCGAAAATGCCGGTGCACTTCATCAAGAGAAAGACAACGGTATTTTGCTTCCACAAACAAGGCTTCCTGCTTTACCTGATAAGTGTGCATGTTGGAAACGCTGACCCCTGCCATTGCTGTCAGTTTTCTGGAAATGCCTACCTCCGCATCCAGCATCAGGCGATGAGCCGGCCGGCTGTACACCCTGTCATACGGCATATAATGGTCAGAAAGTTTTAGGTTTAACGAACGGGCCGCCAGTCCCGAAGCCGGATCTGTAAACACAAATAGTTCTTGTGCCGCTGTTTTCTGGACGATGCCAACGAAAAGCAAGAGAAAATACTTGTACATAATCAACCAAAGACTGCCTGACAGTAAAGGAAAGAGACAGCCATCATATTACCACCTTGTAAATTCGACTGCCATCCGGGGAAAGGGTTTTGGCACTGCATTTTTGCAAAGAGTTACCACAGTATTTTTTAAAGGCTTTTGCCGAGAGAAAATCCTTTTCCGTCAGTGTCAGGGTGTGTTCGCCTTTTAAAACGTTCGCTCCTGCGTCCATTAACTGAAACTGAAGGGAGCCAATTTTTACGGGACTGTTGCTTTCTACAGGAACATCCCCAAAATCAGCCACTACCTGCAAACGGGCCACCGAAAAGCCGGCATCCTCAACCTGTTTTTTGATTTGTTCCAAATCCACAAAGCTGTTTTCCCGAAAGACCAGACGAAATTCTTGGCTGTTTAAGTCCGGTTTTACCGCCCCAATAAAGGAAATTTTCTCCAGGCTTTTTTGAACGGTTTTCGAACAAAGGGCACAGGATAATCCACCGACCTGCACCTCGACAGCTTTGAGCTGACCGAGGCCCCGCAGCGAAACAAAGGTCAGTAACAGAAAAAAAGCAGTTTTCATTCATTTAAAGTTACAAAGGAAATTCCGGGACATACTCACCCATTAGAACGTTCGGTGGGCATGGTTATTTTGCATAAATCAGCAACCCGGCTGATTTCAGTCAGTTGCGGCACTCAATCTTAAAATACCTTTGTGTCGCTTTATGTACCGGCAAATTGCAGCCATATTGCTTATTCTTGCCTTTGCAGCCTATAGCTTCAGCCAGGCTGTTATTGTGCTGGATTACTATGCAAACACGGCTTCCTTTGCCAAAAATTGTGAGAATAAGGCCCGGCCCATGCTGCACTGCAACGGCAAGTGCCAGATGATGAAAAAGCTCAAAGAGCAGGAAAAGAAAGAGGAGCAAAACCCTGAACGGAAAGGCGGGAACAGGAACGAGGTGGTTTACGCAAAATCCTCCTTTGCCACCTTGGCCTTTCATCAACTGAACCTTCCCGTTTCCTATTCTCTTTACGCCGACACTTCTTTCCCCAAAGGCATCTACGCCGACATTTTCCATCCACCGGCCCTGGTGTGAGCAAACCTTTAGAAAAACAGCCTCTTCATCCTTCTTTGTTTTTTTAAAAGAGAAACTACGGATGCTGTTTGCACACCATTGTTTACACACAACTTCAACCACATGTCACGTTTCTATAAAGCCGTGCTGTTGGCAGTCTTATTCCTTGCTGCCAGGGCCACCTATGCACAAACCAATGTGAAAGGAAAAATCATTGATGCCACCACCAAAGAACCGGTAGCCGGCGCCACCATTCACTGTACAGACGAAAACTGTCATTGCGGCTGTACCACCAATGCCTCAGGGGAGTTTGAAATGCGATGCACCGATTGCCGGACACTTGCGGTTAGCTACATCGGGTACACGCCCCAACAATTTGCCGTATCCAACAAAGCCTACATTGTTTCCTTAAATCCTGCTGCTTCCCAGCTTCAGGAAGTGGTACTCACTGCCAACCGGGGCGAAGGCGCCAAACGTTCCGAAGCACCCATTGCCATCACCACCATCACAAGCAAGACCATTCAGGATGCCAAGCCCACAATGGCCGACCAGGTGCTGAACAAAGTGAGCGGTGTGAATATGGTAAACCTCGGCAACGAGCAACACGAGATGAGCATCCGCCAGCCCATGACCACCCGTAGCCTCTTCCTGTATCTGGAAGATGGCATTCCTATTCGCACATCGGGACTTTACAACCACAACGCTTTACTGGAAATGAACCTGGCGGCTACCAAAAGCATTGAGGTCATCAAAGGCCCTTCTTCCTCGCTTTACGGCAGCGAAGCCATTGGCGGTGTGGTGAACTTTATCACCGCTGCACCAACTGCCGTTCCGGTGCTGAAACTATCGGCACAGGGCAATAACGTGGGTTACAAACGGGCCGACCTCATGAGTAGCGTTTCGACAGGTAAATGGGGCTTTGTGCTAAGCGGCTATTATGCCGACAAGCGTAACGGCTATTTGGAGTACAGCGATTTTCACAAGGGCACCTTCACCGCAAGAGCAGACTATCATTTTTCAGATAAGACCACTTTATCAAACAGCCTCACGTACCTAAACTATTACAGCGACATGGCCGGGGGTATTGACAGCACCATGTTTGCGAGCAAAGCCTTCTCCAATCCGCAAACCTTTACCTACCGGAAAGTGGATGCACTCCGTTATCATTCCACGCTAACGCATGTATGGAATGATAACAGCAAGACAACAGTAGCCGCTTTGTACCGTGACAATACCATCGGGCAAAACCCTGCTTACCGGGTAAAAGATGATTACCGCAAAGTAAACGGTGTGAATGTGGGCAAAAAAGATCTGGCACATGGCGAGATCAACGAAAACCGCTTCCATTCTTATTCCCTGATAGCGCAACACAGGCAAAACCTAAATTGGAAAAAAGCCGTTGTCATCGGAGGGTTGAACGTTGACATAAGCCCCTCCACGTATAATGCGAATTACATCCGCATTAAAAAAGATACGATTAGTAAAAAGTATGTCAGCTATCAGAATACCGACAGCACACTGACCGATTATGCCACAAAACTGAACAACTATGCAGCGTTCCTGAACGTTGAGTTTAATCCGATTGAAAAGCTGCGTGTGGTGGCATCATTGCGTTATGACTATTTCCATTACGGGTTCGATAACCACCTGACCCCCTCGGCCTTTAGTGGCTCACCCGACACCGTCAGCAACTTTCACCGGGTCAGTCCCAAAGTGGGCTTTACGTACAACTTCTCTGCACGGACCGGCATCTATGCCAACTATTCCGAGGGCTTTGTGCCACCACAGGTCACAGAGCTTTACACGGGTGTTAAAGTGCCGAACTTAAATCCGTCTATCTTTTACAATTACGAAGTAGGTGGCTGGGTAGAACTGGTGAAAAACAAACTCTCTATTGATGTCAGTGCTTACCGCCTGGAGGGAACCAATGAAATTATTTCCGTGAAACTCGATGATGGCTCTTTTGCCAATCAAAACGCCGGACGCACCTTGCACAGGGGCATTGAGGCTGGCTTGAATGCTACACCGATAAAAGATGTCTCTTTCCGCCTTAGCGGTGCCTACAGCAAGCACGAGTTTGTGGATTATGTAGAGAAAGGCGTTTCCTACAACGGAAACGAGATGGCCAATGCGCCACACTGGATTTACAACGCGGAGGTTTGGTACAAGCCCTCTTTTGTAAAAGGCTTTCGCATAGGGGCAGAGCTACAGCATGTTGGCAGCTACTTTGTGGACCCGCAGAACACGGCTACATACGATGGATACAATGCCTTTAATCTAAGAGCCGGTTATCAGTTCAAAGGCTTTGATGTGTGGGTGAATGTGCTCAACGCCACCAACAACTATTACTCCTACATCACGACGAAAAGCTCTTTCGGCTGGAGCTATCAACTGGCCGAACCCAGGAATTTCAATGTGGGAGTATCCTATGATTTTGCAAACCTTTTTAAAAAGAACCAATGAAACGATTTCTTTCGATAGCAATTCTCTCTATTTGTTTGATAGCTTGTAAAAATCAAGAGCCAAAGCCACTCGTCTCGACTACCGATGCTATCCAGGTAGACAATAGCCCCGGCTCCTGTCCCTACCTGACAAAAGACAACAAGAACAACGTGGTGCTAAGCTGGATTAAACAATCAGGTGCAGACAGTTCCATTGTTTGTTATGCTGTTTCAACTGACGAAGGCGCGACCTTTGATAAACCCATTGCAATACCCGGCAGCACCAATGTGCATCCGCATGGTGAAAACATGCCGAAAATCCTTTTCAAGCCTTCGGGTGAAATCGTCGCCGCCTGGGGTGCGGCAAACCCTGACCCAAGAAACAAATACTCCGGCCTGGTGTTTTACAGCCAGTCCTTTGATAATGGAAAAACGTGGACTAAACCAAGAAGCCTGACTACCGATACCACCAGCTTCGACCAGCGGTATTTTGACATGGCCCTGCTGCCAAACGGTGAAGCAGGTATCACCTGGTTGGACAATCGCAAGACATGGAAAAAAGAAGGTTCAGGGTTGTATTATGCTGTCACCAGCGGCAGGAATGGCTTTCAGAATGAAAAGCTGATTAGTGGTCCTTGCTGCCAGTGTTGCCGTACCGATTTGTTTATTGACAAAGCAAAAAACATTCATGTGCTGTACAGAGCAATTTTGGATCACAGCATCCGGGACATGGTGCACATCGTTTCAACAGATGGTGGGAGCACCTTCTCCCAACCCCAGCGAATAAGTCAGGATGATTGGGTGATCAGCGGCTGCCCCCATACCGGCCCTGCCATGACAGAAAACAAAAATGGCCTGCAGTTTACCTGGTTCACTGGTGGCAAGGGTTCAGGCATTTATTACAACCATTCTTTAGATAATGGCAAGTCGTTTACAGCACGTGACAGTGTAAGTGGTAAAGCATCCAAGCACTGCCAGATCACCACGCTTCCAAACGACAACATCTTGATTGTTTGGAATGAAAATTTTGTGAATGGCAGTAATGTCAGTAGCCGGATTGGATTGGAGCAGCGGGATCTATCGGGTAAGCGAACCGTGAAAGAATATATCACCCACGATGGCGATGCGTCATTTCCAGTCGTTTATCCTGTTGACGCCAAAAAGGCTCTAATTGCTTATACAGCAAACAACAATAGCAAGGATTATGTGCTGGTAAAACGGGCGCTGTTACCCTGATTTTGAATCGACTCGCAGCCATTTACGGTAAAACGGTAGATTTTTTCGGTTTCTGTATTTTTGAAATGTATTTATCGGAAAACATTGTCCTGCCATGCGGCGGAACATCCACTGCATTGGTTTTTTCGTAGATACAGAAACCGCAACTCAAAACCCACTGTATGGGACATTGTGCATCACTTCTGAGAGCAGTCTTCTTTTTACTTTTTCTTGGCCTTTCGGGCCGGGTTTTTTGCCAGTCACAGCTTAAAGGCATTTACATTGTCAATGCCGACACCAAAGTGCCTGTCCAGGATGCCTTTGTTCAAAATGAAGATGCCAGCTTCAATGCATCCGCAGACGAAAACGGCTTTGTGAGTTTCAGAAATCTGCCAGTATCCTCTTTACAATTGTTGATTAGCCGCATCGGGTTTGAAGTCAAAAGAGTGGCTGTAGACACACTTACGGGCACCAATAATACGGCTATTATCTATCTCAATTCGAAAGTTTCAAGCCTTCAGGAAGTACAGGTCAAAGCAACTGCCAATGGCGGTATTTTTAAAACCATCAGCGACCTTGACATTCATTTACGGCCCATCAACAATTCACAGGAAGTATTGCGGATGGTTCCAGGCCTGTTCATCGGTCAACATGCCGGTGGCGGCAAAGCGGAGCAAATCTTTTTACGGGGCTTTGACCTGGACCACGGCACGGACATCAACATTTCAGTGGATGGCATACCAGTAAACATGGTAAGCCATGCACACGGCCAGGGATATGCCGACTTGCATTTTGTTATTCCTGAACTGATAGACAAAGTAAATTTCAATAAAGGACCCTACTTTGCCGACAAAGGCAATTTTACAACAGCAGGTTTTGTGGAGTTCAAAACAAAAGATTACCTGGAGAACAATTTCGTAAAACTGGAAGGGGGTCAGTTCAACACATTCAGAGGCATCACAGGCATCAACCTGCTAAAATCAACAGGTGACAGACGAAACCAAAGTTTGTACTTTGCCGGTGAAGCCTCCTACTCTGATGGCTATTTCGACCATCCACAGAACTTTAGTCGCTTTAATGGAATACTAAAATATCATGGCAGCGTCAGCCCCACCAGCACGATCAGTGCAAGTATAACGGGTTTTACCAGCAAATGGAATGCATCAGGACAAATACCGGATAGGGCTGTTGAAAGCGGTATGATTGATTTTTATGGTGCCATCGACAGCACCGAAGGCGGAAAAACATCCCGGTACAATGCAAATGTGGAGCTCCTGACAAACCTGCACAACGGTGGTGCAATCCGCAATCAAGTCTATTACACCCGGTACAAATTTGAACTCTATTCCAACTTTACATTCTACAAGGAAGACCCGGTCAACGGTGACCAGATAAGGCAGAAAGAGGATCGAAACATTTACGGGTATAATGGCTCATATCGCAAGGAGTATTTCTTCGGCAATATCAAAACAGAAACCAATGCCGGTGTTCAATTACGCTATGGTGACATCAATAACATAGAACTCACAAGGACAAAAGACAGGGTTGTCAACACGGCTGAAATTATGCGGGGCGACATTCACGAATTGAATGCAGGTGCGTATTGGTCACAACGATTTTCCTTGTCTAAAAAGTTGGATGTTACCGGCGGATTACGAGCTGATTATTTTACCAATCAATACAATGATAAATTAACGGCACAAGTCTTATCAACCAATTCTGCAATCGTAAGCCCAAAGCTAAACGTAAACTACAAGCTGAATGATAAAGTGCAATTATACTTGTACAATGGCAGGGGCTTTCACAGCAACGACACAAGAGTAGCTGTACGGCAAGACGGAAAGAAAGTGCTGCCACCCGCTTATGGAACTGATTTGGGCGGCATCTTCAAAGTAGGCAGGAATTTAGTATTGCAATCGGCACTCTGGTACTTGTGGCTTGACCAGGAATTTATTTATGTCGGTGATGAAGGGGTGGTGGAACCAGGTGGAAAAACAAGAAGATATGGCTTTGATTTTTCAGCGAGATATGAGGTGCTAAACAATCTTTATGCAGATGCTGACATAAGCCTTGCTAACCCGAGAGCATTAGAAGTTGACAAAGCAAATAGTTACCTGCCATTGGCTCCTCGCTTTACAAGTGTTGGCGGCTTAACGTACAGAAAAGAATTGGGCTGGAACGGTAGCTTGCGTTACCGGTATATGGCAGACAGGCCAGCCAACGAAGACAATTCAGTCATCGCAAAAGGTTACTTTGTTACCGATGCGGCCATTAACTATACGAAAAGAAATTGGGAAGCTGGAATAGCTATTCAAAATCTTTTCAACGTCAAATGGAAAGAAACACAGTTTGACACAGAAAGCAGGTTGCAGAACGAGCCTGCCCCTGTTTCAGAAATTCATTTCACGGCGGGCACGCCATTTTTTGCAAGGGCAAGTTTCACCTTATTTTTTTAAACCCTTATCGAACAAAGTAAAGTAGAAGCTACTTCGGTAGCTTTTGTTTTCTTATGTGGCCAGCATCAGTACCCTGCTTGCACATTCGTTGTGTCACTCACTTGTACGTTCGGTAATTTTATTTAGCAATTTGGCTTTGTCCTTCGATAACGAAGCTAAAACACAAGGTCCGTCGTTGGCAATCTAATGCTTCCCGCAAATTGCAGCGGAATACCCTATTAGGAAGCTGATTATGCAAGACCAACGATAATTTTTTGAACTTCTTACTTTCGTTGCAAAATGTTGACTTGATGAGACGATTGTTTTGTGCTGCTTTTGTGCTAACCGTTTCTTTTATCCATGCCCAAAATAGACAATCTGCTGCCGATACCGTGAATGGAAGGGACCTGGACAGCATTATTGTCAGTTCTTCTATGCGGTTAAACCATACACCCTACCTGAAAGCCGTGGAGGGTATGAACGTCTATGCCGGCAAAAAGACCAACAGTGTCATTTTAGACCCGGCCAAAGCCAATCTTGCAGCCAACGTTTCCCGCCAGTTGTTCTCCCAAATTCCAGGTCTTACCCTTTGGGACATGAGCGGCAGCGGAACACAAATCAACCTTGGAACAAGAGGCACTGATGCACATCGTTCTATTGAAATGAACATGCGGCAGAACGGTTACAATATCAATTCCGACGTGTTTGGCTACCCGGAAGCTCACTATACGCCACCCATGCAAGGCGTACAAAAGGTCGAGCTGGTGCGTGGTTCTGCCGCCCTTCAGTTTGGGCCGCAGTTTGGTGGGATGCTCAATTACCAGATGAAAGAAGGCGACAGCACAAAACCTTTTTCGCTTGAGACAGAGCAAACTGCTGGCTCGTTTAATTTCTTCAACTCTTTTACGTCTATTGGTGGCAGAAGCGGCAAATGGAGCTACTACGCCTATTACGACAAAAGACACGGCGATGGCTGGCGCAAAAACGCCGCTTTCAGCTATCATGCTTACTATGTCAATGTTCGTTATGCTTTCTCCAACAAAAGTTCGCTGGCCCTTCAGTTTTCCCGCATGGACTACCGGGAGCAAATAGCCGGTGGCCTGACCGATGAACAGTTCCATCAGGACCCAAGAGCATCAGGGCGGAGCCGCAACTTCTTTTCTCCCTTTATCAACATTCCAGCACTTCTGTTTCACCACCAATTCTCGACGGCTACAAAACTGCAAGTAACGTCGCATTACCTGGGTGGAGAGCGAAACAGTGTACAGTTTCTCAACCCGCCCAACATCCCCGACACGGTGAATACGCAGCTTGGCACCTATAACCCTCGTCAGGTGGACAGGGATTACTACAGTGGCTTTACCACCGAAGCAAGGCTGCTACATCAGTACCGGTTAAAAGGCCTCTCGAACACCCTTTCAACGGGGGTTCGCTTTTTCGACCAGACAACCAAGCGCAGGCAGAAAGGAGTGGGTACAACGGGCAGCGACTTTGATT
This sequence comes from Flavisolibacter nicotianae, assembly GCF_003628535.1. Lineage (GTDB taxonomy): Bacteria > Bacteroidota > Bacteroidia > Chitinophagales > Chitinophagaceae > Flavisolibacter > Flavisolibacter nicotianae. The sequence goes on along the minus strand of NZ_RBCI01000011.1, from coordinate 19,155 downwards.
TAAGCCTGGTAAAGCCCTACGGAACAGACCTTCGGCTACACTCGACCAACTATGCCGCTTTTGCAGAGAATATTTTCCAATTGACGAAAGTTTTTTCCATTACACCAGGCGTCCGCTACGAGATGATTGACACGAAAATGGAAGGTGTTATCAACAACGCTTCGGTGCCTGTAAGCTACAAGAGCAATCGTTCTTTTCCGCTTTTTGGAACAGGGCTACAATACAGCCTCACCAAAGCAACAGAACTATACGGCAACGCTTCACAAGCCTACCGTCCTTTTCTGTATGCTAATGTTACACCGGCTGACCGTATTGACGTGGTTGACCCAAACCTGAAGGACAGCAAAGGCTACGACATTGATTTGGGCTATCGGGGACAGGTGAAGGACATCCTGAAGTTTGATGTGAACGGTTTTTATCTTTTCTATGGCAATCGTGTCGGGCAGCTAACGCTTAAAGGCCAAAACGACAAAACTTATCTCTACACAACCAACATTGGCGATGCAGTTAGCAAAGGTGTGGAAGCCTATATTTCCTTCTCTTTTGCACGTCTGATATTACCGGAATACAGTGCCAGCCGTTTGTACAGGTTGCGTTTATTTAATGCCCTTTCCTATACGCATGCAAGATACCTGAATGGTTCTATCAACAAAGGCGGTATCAACACACCACTCAAAGGAAACTGGGTAGAAGGCACACCGGAGTGGACCAACCGCACCGGCCTTGCATGGCAGCAGAAAACCTTTGTTACCCAGCTAACCTTTACCTACGTGGGAAAGAGCTACAGCGATGCCAACAACACGGTTTTCAATCCCAATGGTGCAACTGGCATCGTGCCGGCCTATCATCTTTGGGACCTTAGCGTGAACTGGCGTTTCCTGAAAAATTATTCCCTTTCCGGTGGCATAAACAACATTGCCAACGCAAAATACTTTACCCGTCGCATCAACATGTATCCCGGTCCCGGCATACTGCCCGGTGATGGCCGCAGCTTTTACGTCTCTTTGGGATTGAAGTTATAAAGGTGAAGCCCACGCTGCAAGGTAAAGCGGTGTTCCTCATGCCTATTCGGCAAGCAGATGCGCCAAACCATTGCAGCATAGCCAATAAAGCGATTTATGAAACTTGTATGGTATTGGCAAAGCTGACAATGCCCTTCGGGTGCTCCGCTGCGCTACGCAGTTTAAGCACACTGCTTGCAGCTCATACGGCATTCGTCACGGCAGCTCCTGTGTCCTTCATGCCACCTCGTTCATTTCGTCCTTCGTTTCGCTCCATTACACCACGTTCGTAGCCCGACCATTTGCTGCAAGGCATGGCGCACTATCAAACACACAAAGCAAAGCACAAGTGATGCACATACCTTTTCGCAAACCCACGCTACAATACTCACTGGGTTCCATTCCGCTCCACTACATCCTACATTCATTTCAGTCGCATTCAGTCCACCCGCTGCCAATAATTTTGCTCGCCTTGCCGCCTGCCCCGGCTACGGGTTTGTCATGGTTTTTGTTCGACCACACAGAGCGACCGGATAAAACAAAAACACACGCCAAACCCTTGCGTCTCACTGTTGCTGTCTGACGCCGCTTCGCTGCTTTTTCAGTCAGCACAGGTGCAGGCACTCGCAGCCGCCTGCGTTCCTCTCCGGCGTCTTTAACGGCTCGCTATGCTGCCAGGCTCCAGTGCCGGTTACTTCCCGGCACGGCCGACCCTTCTTTTTGCCGCAGGCGCTTTTACCTTTTTTGCCAACGCACTGGGTTTTACTATAAACAGATACAATTCTATTGTGCTTTACAAGCAGTAGTCTTGCTTACAGCCTTCGTTTTCACGAGGACTTCCTTTTTATATTTGATTGAACCAACGGAACGACAATGCAACGATGTAGTATAACATTAATTGCTACCAGGCACAAAGAAAATGGTCAATGCAATTCAATTGAGTTGTATCAAATTATCGAACGAATTGCTCCGGATGTAATTTTTGAGGAAATTCCCCGGGTAAATTTGATGCAGTTTATAAAGGATTGCGTCACCCTTCTTTAGAAGTACTCACAATCAAAAGATACTTGCAAAGCCACCCCATTCCACATTTTCCGGTAGATTTAGACATAGATGAAGTGGATGGTTTTTTTTCCAGGAGCGATTTCAATACTATGTCTTACATATTTGTGAATTATTGCCCTAAATACAAAACCTTATACAATCAACGGCAACTTTTGGCGGACAATAATGGTTTCCCTTTCCTGAATAGCAAAGAGTGGACAATGTTGTCGGAACGTATGGATGTCTTAGAACAGGAGGTAATAAAAAAGACTAATAATGAGAAATTGTACCAACGGGCTAAAGACTGGTCAAATGAACTCGACGTTCGAGAGAATGAAATGATTAAGAATATTTATCAGTATGTTGAGAATAATAGGTATGAAAAGGGTTTGTTTCTCGTTGGTGTAGAGCACAGGAGGAAAATAATGGATAAGATACCAGAGTTTAAAAAGAACCATCATTTGAAGATAGATTGGAACTTCAACTATTTCAATCAGTAAGGTAATTGAAAATAATAAAACCTCTTTATGCCTATCTCTTAGTGGCAAACGTTTTTTCATTGGCCTGCAGTCGCTAAGCCAACGCACAGAGCAACACATTAGCGGCCTTCGGCTTCCCGCAGCAAGAGTCATTTCGTTCCTTACGGCATTCTCTTTTAGCCAACGTTTTTTTTGCAGCAAAGGCAGTATTCGTATTATTAAATGCATCAAATCCCTTCATTGAGATTTTACCGGTTAATTAAGCCCATGAAATGGAAGATTGATTTACTTAAACAAGCAACAGAATTCCTATTCAATGTCTGTTACCTCGCACTCTTGCACGTCCGATTTGCCTTTAATGATTAGTGCAACATTCACAACTTATCATAGTCAAAACAACTTTCAGTGTTATTGCTATGATTGAATTTACAAATAATGAAGTCGTAAACGTTGCCGGCGAACATGTTGCAATATGTACAATGATTTACTGAACGATGGTAAAGTTTATCATACTTCTCTACCGACTCCATGAGGTAATAATGGTATCGCTGTTGCTCCTCAGGTAATTGGTCGTACTCTTCTTTCCTGGGAACCAAGATGTATTGTTTATTGTCCACGAAAATATCAATTGGCCCCTCCGGCCAGTTATAGAATATTTTCCGTTGAAACCAGACGCCACTTCGTAATGCATTGATTACCTCATTTCGGGCCCACGAGGTGTGGTAAAACTTTTCTAAGAACTGCCCCACAATAGGACAATGCTTATATAAATAACCTTTCTTCTTAGCTTCTGTAAGCTCATGTTCTTTTTTTCGACGCTCCTCCTCCAATTTCGCCTGTCGTTTCGCCTCCCGCCAATTCCGCAAGTCTTGTTCTCGCCGTTGCCTTTCTAATTCTGCTTTCTTTCTTTGTTCTTCTCTTATCCGGCGCAGCCTATCCTGCTCGGCAAGTTTCTTCTCTCGTGCTTTCAGCCTTTCCCTCTCCTGCTCCCAATCAGCCAAAACCATTCTTTCAAGTGCCCTGTGAAAAATCCACTGTTTTGAGTCAAGCGAATCATGCAAAAGTGCTTCCATTTTCCCCGGCTCCTGGAGAGTAAGATCCAAGAAGATCTCAATGCACGATGTATTTGACTTCCTTATTAATTCTCCCTTTAGGTCCGATACCTGATGTGTGAAACAAAACTCAATGAATATCTTCTTTCCTCCGGCATAGCCGATGGCATCCGGACGTATGATTTCTCCTTCTACTTCGATATTGACTTCAGTTTCCACACGTTCGAACTCGATCAGCGCTTCTAAAACGTAATCCTTCGGCCCATGCGGTCCATTGCCTTCGCAGGGTGGCAACATCAGCTTACGTGTATTTGCCAGCACTTGCTTTGCTAATTTATGAACGGCTGATTCAACGGCACCTTCACAGGCCATATCGGACCAATGGGCGAAATGGTGTGTTTTAATCAACCCTTTATTTTTAGCAATAAGTGGTCGGCCGCAGCGGCAACAAACACATTTACAGGCATCGCCATTTTCTACATCATCAACAAAGTAAAGAACGCCTTCCCGTTCTCCCCATTGCAGCATTGACGTATGGTCAATTATGTTTGCCATGTGATTGCAATTTGTTGCAGATGAAAGCTTTGGCGCTGGTAGCTAGTACTATTTATTTTACATATAAGCCCTTCTCTGTTTTACGCAGCGAACCCAAAGTGCTGAACATCTCTAATATACTTTCAATTTGCTGTTGCCGGGCTTCCCGAGCAGGTTTCTTTGCTTGTTTGAATTGCTTGTTTAAATCACCAGCAGAAACAGGCTGCTGATATTGTTGTAGAAGACGCTGAACAACTTGTGCCTGCTCGGCCAATGTTTTCGGCCATTCGGCTGCTTCCTCGCTTGCTTTTGCAGCTTTGGTGTCAATTGCTTCAACGTTGATGCCTGATTGCTGTACGCCGCCAGGGTTCTGGTGTTCAGGGCGAATCCAGCGCACCAAGCCACGGGCTTCTTCCGCAGCCCTTTCCCCGTTAAGCGCCATCAGTTTTTCGAGGATTTCTTCTTCTGAAAGATTTGCTGGCCAACTATAAGCAGCGGCCGTTGCCACATCAAGTTCATTATGCATTTGCAGGAGAATGCTGACGAGACCCTGTTCGTTAATTTTTTGCTCTTTAGCATTCAATGTTTCACCGTTTCGGAGTTTTTCCAGCACGTTGTACATGTCAGTGATGGTAAGTGTAGGATGCAAGGCCTGGCGTTGCTTGCGATGAGCATCGAGGCGTTCAGCAATGGTCCGGATTTGTTGCTTCTGAAATTCTGTAGCGTCAGGAAAAGGGAAAGTCTCGAAGCAACGAGTTTTATCATAAACTAAATCGTTCCCTACTCCCAAACGACTTCCAGTTGCAGCGGACCAGCTAGAGTGAATATTTGAAGCCAAAATTCCTAAAATGTATGCATCTCCAGAACCAATAGCAATCAGCTTATCATCGGGCATGATTTCGCCATTGAGAAAAAGAAAATTTCTAAACTTTGATGTTTGTACCGTTACGATATATCGTGTCAAACCACTGATGGCACTCCGTAGCTTTTCGTTAGAACGTGCATGTAGCCACCAGTTCTCACGTCTAACTTTGTCCTTGTTCTCGTCACGTTCTGGTTTAACTCGTTCAAAAAGCCATTGGTATATTGCAGGGTATTCATTTCTTAATCCGATGTCAGAAAATCCGTAAGTATCGATTACGTAAACGTTCCTTGAACTTTGGTTTATATCTCTTCCATTCCGGTAAGGCTTAATGATTGATTTATTATTCTTAGCATCTAAAAGTTTTGCTTTGACTTCTTCACTAACAATAAAACCTTCTCCGTGAGGAATTATACCTCTAGCGCTTACATCTTGATTAGCTTTTAGTGGTATTGCCGATGATAAATCGACGCCTGTCTTTAAATCGGAGTGAATTACACCTGTTTTTGTAACGAATTTGACTTCAATATAAAAGTCTCCTGACTCTTTTTCTCCAACAACTAAATCCAGCCTGCCATTAGAAAATCCATGTTTTACAACTGTCATAGCAATTCGAACGTCTGCACCATCGTTGCTATCAACCCAAGGATGGTCAGGTATAGCATAAACTATTGCAATCTTATTTACATCTTCTAAAAAGTCTTGGAGAACTCTCCGGTTAAAAGATTGTGTAATGCTATTTGTTGTAATGAATCCAAAACGTTCAATCTTCTTCAACGAAAGTAGTTGTCCAGCCCTGTACCACCAATACATTACAAAATCGGCGCTATCTGGAACTGAACCTTTGTATGCTAACCTCAATGCTTCTGTATATCCATCGCCTAAAGCTTCCCGCATTCTTTTGTTTCCAACAAAAGGCGGGTTACCCACAACAAAGTCCGCTTCTGGCCATTCCGCAGGTTTCGGTTCAACATAATCATACAACGATGTTCGTGCTGTTTCATCCGGTACTTCCAAACCGGTTACCGGATGCTGTTTGGTGGTGTGCCCATCCCAACGGGTAATAGGATTTCCGTTGCTGTCAAGCCTTGGCTTTCGGCTACTATAACTAAGCACTGCATCCTGTTGCTTGATGTTTCCGTACTGCCGCAAGATTGGGTCTTCGAGGCGCTTTGCATTACCATGTGTGCGGAAGTGCCATTGCAGGTAACCAATCCAAAGCACCACATCCGCAATGGCGGCGGCTCTCGGGTTTACTTCCAGCCCAAGGAATTGCGCAGGGGTCACGGTGTAGCCGCCCGTCATGTCCAAGCCTAACTGCCTGGGAAAATGTTTCAGGTATTCCGCTACTTCCCCCTCAAGCCGTTTAAGATGCTCCAAAGTCACATACAAGAAATTTCCACTGCCACATGCCGGATCAAGTATGCGTACAGAGCAGAGCCGCCGGTGAAACTTTTCAATTTCTTTTAAGGCTCCTGTCTCATCCCCACTATTCTCGAGTATGGCCGATGCAGTTCGAGCCGCCTCCCATTCTTCCCGTAGCGGTTCAATAACGGTAGGCATCACTAGTCGCTCAACATAAGCACGAGGGGTAAAATGCGCTCCCAGCTTATGACGCTCCTTTGGCTGTAAGGCACGTTCGAGTAGTGTACCAAAAATTGCCGGTTCCACATCAGCCCACGTAGCAGAAGCGGCATCTATCAACAAATCCAATTGAGCTTCGGTTAACGGCAACGCTTCCTGGTTTTTGAAAAGAAAGCCGTTGAATTGCGGTATTGCCATTCGCAAGGCTGGGTCAAAGCCTCCCTTGTCCATGGTTGTCCAAAGAGCTTGCAAGGCATTTGGCAAGTATTGAAGGTTGTTGCGGTAGTCTTTCAGAAGTTGGGTAAAAGAACCTTCAGGCAGAAGGCCCACATCTTCAGCAAACATGGTAAAGAGGCAGCGCATCAGGAAACCAGCTACCTTCTCCGGCGCATGGCCTGCCGTTTCGAACAAGGCGGCTAGCTTTGCCAGCCGCTCGGCCAACTCCCGTGTCACCCTTGCGGCCCTTTTGCTTTGGTCTAATTCCAGAGGTGCCGTGAACAAGAGCCGTAGCCGTTCCTGAACCTTATCGTTGTGCAATTCAGAGAGGAAGATGCGGTACCGCTGCGGGTCCGGGAACGGAACATATGTTTTGCCCTGGCGGGCAAAGTCGGCGTAAAGGTCAATGCAGTATCCTACGTCCACGACTACTAGGAATGGTGGCCAGCCTTCCTCTGTTGGCAGAGATCGGGCATAGCGCAAGGCCTGCTCTTTTGCCTTTTTCATTTCTCGTTCCCAAAGGCGGGTTTCACGGGTAGCTGTACCAGCCTTGGTTTTGACTTTTGCCGCTCCAAGCATTTCTGCCTCGCTAACAGTTGCCTTATCGGCGCCTTGCTTGGCTTCCATAACAAAGCAGTGCTGTTTATAGAGGTCAATAAAATTGGTCGTTGTTTTGCCCTCACCATCGTCAAAAATTACGGGACGCTCAAAGGTGTAGGATGCCTCATACACTTTATCAGTTGCAGGCTTTGGCTTTTCTACACCAAGTAATTCGCAGAGTTCTGTTAGGAACGGTTGAAAATTGGCCCGCTCTGAGGCTCCGGAGGCTTTCCAGCGGGAAATAAAGCTTTCAATTGGGGATGATGCGGCAGCGATTGTACTCACAAGTTCAGTTGTTTTGGAGGTTATGCGTGAGGGTAAATTTACAGAATGGAACGTTTCATCGCTCTTTCCAGAGTTAGTTGGTCTTTCAAGGCGTAATAAAGAACCAGGAAATACCAAACCATCCCTGTCGAAAATAAACGCTAACGTCATCTTTCGCCTGAAGCCGGTTGTACAATGCTTTTGAAACCGACACGTCATCCTCCTTCGTTTGAGGTCCCCAAGGCGTAAGCGACACATAGTACGTGGTTGTTTTGCCCGAGCTAATGTGTTTCCCGGTAACCTGTGCATGGTAAACTGACGTGGTGGAATTATCCCATGTGCAGTTGGCCGTTACAACGGCACCAAAGCTATAGGCGAGCACCAGAATAGTGATGCCGAACGCCAAACCATAGTCCTTTGCCGAACGAAAGGTGAATTCTTTGCTTCGCACCAGCAAAACGGTCATGAACAGCCCTGCCAACATCAGCGTTCCTTTCCAAACATTACCGTATTGAAGAAGGTTAAAATCCATCAGTGCCCTGATGCAAAGTGCAAGGCTCGGGAAAAGCACACCGGAAAAAACACTGGGATAAGCGCTCTTCTTTTTTTCTTCCATGCGAATAAGTCCTTTGGAGCTTTTCACCAAAAGAAGACAAATGATGGGTAGCAAAATGCATAGAAAAATGACTACCTCGTAAGGCTGCGGTAAAAACCAGGTCCAAGCCGCAACCAATCCGCCGGCCCAGTTCAAGGCTTTTGCTTTTAAACGGGCTTTTCTTAGCTGTTCTTCCCTTTCCTCCACACCCATGCCAAGCGTTTCATCCGAAAGAATTTCGGCTTCTTCCGCAGCAGCCTTCTGCTCATCAAGGTCTGGAAAACGTTCCGAGAGCCAGGCCAGAATATCACCGGTGCCGCTGAAGTAGGTACTAACCTTTATTTGCTTCAAACTTTTATCAAAAGGCACAATGTAGATGTACCGATCATCGGTACGATAGCCTTCAATTTCGTGCAAGAGCAATTCCCGGTTGGTAAACACGCCTTTTGCATACACGCTGTCCTGCGTAATGACAAAGCGGCCCTTTACTGCATCAATGACACCAGCTACACAAACGCCAATCATTAAAAGTGAGATGGGTACTAAAAACCACTTCAGTTGGTCTGTGCCGGAGGATTTTGTATCCGGCAAAAAAGGCATCACGAGCAGATAAATAAAAACAGCGGCAAGCAAGGGCGCCATAATGTAAATAAACCAAGCCCACCCTTTTGATAGTTTGTACTCTTTCATAGTCAGTTAGTGCTGCAAAGAAGTGACTTCCCCTTCAATTATACAAGTAAGTCCCGCAAGAATTTGAAACAAATGAAAATCTTGTTTCCGGCAAGATGTCTGGAAAAGATTGTCCTATATAGAATATCCTTCCGTAACGATTGAAGATAGATCCACCAAAAAGAAGAAAACAGGTTTTATAAAGTCTTTTAAAAGATCAGGACAAAAAGGGCAGCGAAGCTATGGGCTGCCAAGGGAAGAATGCTGCAAAGTGCCAAAAGACTACGGCATAAAACAAAGCGGCTCCACTATTCCGTTAGACACGATTTATTCCGTTTCCTTTTGGCCAATCCACGGCAGCCCGCTTCCGGACAGCTTTCTTTTTGTCCTTTTTCTTTTAAAAGTTTTTTATGGTTCATCTGATCCACTTCGAAAGCAAACTGCATCATGCACAGCACTACATCGGTTTTGTGGAAGGTGATTTGGGACAGCGCATTGCCTTGCACAAAATGAGCAGAGGAGCCAAGCTGTTAGCCGCTGTGAACGAGGTAGGAATTGACTGGCATGTGGTGCGAATCTGGCGGGGTGCCGACAGGTCATTTGAGCGGAAACTCAAGAACTACAAGAAAGCCCGTTGCTTCTGCCCTCTTTGTGGCGGACACCTGTAAACTTCAAAGCATTTTTTCACTTTAAATAAACAGTTATGACAATCATTGGAAGGATCACGAAAGACGCCGCAGTTAACACACTGAAAGACGACCGCAAAGTGGTCAATTTTTCTATCGCTATCAACGAAAGCTACAAGCCCAAAGGTGGCGAACGGGTAAAGGTTACAACTTATTGTAACTGCTCTTATTGGTTAAGCGAAAAGATAGCGGAACAGCTAAAGAAAGGAACCCTTTTGGAAGTCATTGGTCGCATTTATGTTTCTGCCTATGTAGGCACGGACGGAACCGCAAAAGCGTCTCTCAACTGCCATGTTTCTACTATTAAAATCCACGCATGGCCCAGGGAAGTTGAGGTGATAGGTAGTGCGGCCCAAAACACATCCGCAACAGAAGCCGAAAGCGATGATGTTCCGTTCTAAATCTTTCCTGCACTGGCAGACTGCCTGCCAGTGCTTTTCGTTACGATTTATTAAACAAATCTGCAGAAGTACCGCCTGCAGTATAAAGATTAAAGCTGGGTAGCAATTATGGCACACAACATTAATTTTAATGAGCAAACAGGCAAACACAGTTTCTTTTCCGTTAACCAAATAGCATGGCACGGCCTTGGTCAAATCGTTTCAGAATACCCCACCAGTACCGAAGCAATCCAGTTTGCAGGATTGGACTACCGGGTAGAAAAACGCCGGCTTTTCACTTTCGACAGTCGCAACAGTTTTGGCAATGCAGATACTATTCAACCGTCTATTGAAGTCCCATCCTACTTTGCTACGGTAAGAACCGACAACGACGCAATTTTAGGGGTGGTCGGCAAAGATTATCAGGTCGTGCAGAATACGGACGCATTTTCATTTTTTGACAGCATTGTGGAAGGCGAAGGTATCCGGTATGAAACCGCAGGAGCGTTGGGGAAAGGGGAACGTATTTTTATCACGGCCAAACTGCCAAACTACATTCGTGTAGGTGGCGAAGATTTAGTGGAAAAGTACCTCTTTCTGACTACCTCACACGATGGCTTTGGAGCCATTACCGCTGCCTTTACGCCGGTCCGGATTGTTTGTGCAAACACCCTTAATGCAGCCATGCACAACCACACCAACAGTATCAAAATTCGTCACACCGCCAATGCAAAAGAAAGGCTGCAGCAGGCACACAGGCTAATGGGAATTTCCAACAAGCTTTCTACCGAACTGGAAGAACTATTTAACCAGTGGGTAAAAATACCAATCACAGATACAGAGGTAAAGAGACTCATTCAACTTGCGCTGGCCCCAGGGAAAGAGTCGTTGCACCATTTGGCAGCAGACAAAAGGGAAGCCTTATCCAAACAGTTTCAAAACACCTGCGAGGCGGCTTTCGCTTGTGCTTTGAGCAACTCCACCCAGCAAATGGAAACCACGAGAGGTACTCTTTTCGGTGCTTACAACGCTGTTACCGGCTACTATCAAAACGTAAGGAACTACAAGGACGGCGAAGCAAAGCTCAAGTCGATTGTATTGGGCGGTACCGCACAGCAAAGAGGCACAAAAGCTTTTCGGCTTTGTACGGAATTTATGCGACTTGGACGCAGCGCATTACATCTTAATTAACCACCAATTAAAAGGGAGGCGAAAGCCTCCTTTCATTTATTCCGCAATGTCCAAATCAAAAAAATTGCCGCCCTGCGGGCGGGCTCCTGTTGTTACAGATTTAGGAATGATAAAGACGGTTGGTTTTCACTGATTATTCAACAAAATTCGGCGCTCCCATTCAAAGGCTGGCAAGGAACTACGGCATAAACAAAAGCTTTCACATAAGGAGTTAGATGTGATTTATTCCGTTCCTCCTTGCGCCTGTTGAAAGGGAGCACCGGAGCATGTTCCATAATCAATTTTTTAAACCTCAAAAACGATAGATTATGGAAAAGAAAGCCCTTCTGGAAATGATGTCTCAAGTTGCCGAAGTGGAACTGATTTACAAGTCAAAAGTAAAAGCATCCGAACGCCCATTGATTTCTTCTTCTTTGGACGCATACAATGTCCTAAAGGAACTCTGGGAAGAAGGCAAAATTGACCTGGTAGAGCAATTCAAAGTCTTGTTCCTGAATAGGGCCAACCGAGTGCTATGTCTCTTTAATGTTTCTTCTGGTGGCATCACAGGAACAGTCGCCGATCCCCGCATTATATACACGGCAGCCCTGAAGGTTAACGCAGTCTCGCTTGTCCTCTCTCACAATCATCCCTCTGGTGCCCTGAAGCCGTCACGGCAAGACGAGGAGTTGACACAAAAAATCAAAAGTGCCGGCGCTTTCCTTGACATCAAAGTTCTTGACCACGTCATCCTTTCTTCGGAAGGGTATTACTCTTTTGCAGATGAAGGGCTCTTATGAGCCCTTTTTTTGTTCCAACCATAAGACTTTTTACTTTCATCTGTAACAAAAAGCCACCATCCTTTTTCATCTAAAAAAGAGCAAGTTTTTGATCATTTTTTCCTCGCCGTAATCAACTAAAAATTCGCAAACAAAACCACAGAGTTTTGTCAGTTATTGTGTGAAAAACTATATCAACTAAGCAAACAAATCCGCCGTACAAGCCAGCGAATTCAAACCAATTTGCAGCTAAATTCTTCCCCTTAATAAAATGCAATTCTGGTTTGTGCAGCCACTGACACCAACTAAATCACGCCAGCATTAGACTACCTGACCAAAGATTAGTCAGGTAAGTCAACGAAAAGGCACATTCTTTACGCTAATTTCAGATAATGGAAAAAGCTGATGGTCAACATTCCCAAACTAAGATTTAATCCGAATTTCTATTCGTTCACAGACACGCTTCAAACAGACATCCGGTAGATCAGTGTGCCGGATTTTGCCCACGGCAAGATGTACAAACGTGCCACGTTTGGGAAAATGCCCCTACGCTCGGAACTCGCTTTGGGGTGAGCTATCAGCCATTAGAATTGGTAAAGCCAAAATTGTGAAGAATGAAAAAAGAGGAGAAAGAAGTACGCCGGCATTTTGTCAAGACCCGCATGAACGATGCTGAACTCCAGACAGTGGTCAGGTTTCAGCGGCAAACTACCGAAAAAGACGTTAGCAGTTACTTGCGAAAAATCGCCCTTCAAAAGCCGGTCACAGTCACCTACCGCAACCAATCAGCCGATGATTTTCTGAAAGAAATGCTGCAACTCCGAAAAGAGCTAAATGTGATCGGCAGCAATTTCAATCAGGCTGTAAACAAGCTGCACATCCTCGACAAGATACCAGAATTCAGAATCTGGATCCTGCAGAATGACAGCCTTCAAAAGGCGTTGGTGAGCAAAGTGGAAGAGATACGCCTACGTATGAATCAACTCTACGAACAATGGTTGCTAAAATAACATTCCCGAAACGGGTGGAAGCAGCACTGAACTACAACGAAAACAAGGTGGACAAAGGAAAGGCAGCTTGTCTTTCCGCCAGCGGTTACTTGAGAGAACCAGGTGAACTGACCTTCTATCAGAAATTGGAAGGGCTGGAACGCTTCAACTCACTCAACGACAGAGCTACCACCAAGACCCTACATGTATCGCTCAATTTCGACACCTCGGAAAAACTGATTGACGAAAGGTTACTCCAGATCGCCAGTTGTTACATGGAAAAGATTGGATTTGGTGAGCAGCCTTACCTTGTTTACCGGCACCAGGACGCCGGCCACCCGCACATTCACATTGTCAGCACCACTATCAAACACGATGGCAGCCGCATTAACACGCACAATATCGGTCGCAATGCATCTGAAAAAGCCCGGAAGGAAATTGAACTTCGGTTTGGCTTGAAAAGAGCAGAAGCACTTCAGCAAAAAAGTGAAGCAACGCTTAAGCCGGCTGCTGTAGAAAAAGCAGTTTACGGAAATACTGAAACGAAACGGGCAATTGCCGGCATTGTGATGGCCGTTTTTCAATCGTACAGGTTTAACTCCCTTGCAGAATACAATGCGGCACTCCGGCAGTTTAACGTCGTAGCTGACCGGGGAAAAGAAGGTGGACGAATTTATCGCAACGGTGGGCTGGTTTACCGGCTTCTGGATGAAAGCGGAAACAAAGTGGGTGTTCCCATCAAAGCAAGCTCGATCCCCTGCTCTCCTACACTCAAGACATTGGAGCAGAAATTTAGCCAAAACGAGCCATTAAAATGGAGCGCAAAACTCCGCCTAAAAACCCTTCTAGATGACAGCTTACTAACAGCCGGCAGTTTAACTCAATTCAGTGAACGATTGGCAGCGCAAAACGTGTACCTGCTTCCCCCGCAAAACGGTGATGGGAAAGTCTACGGCATCACCTTCGTTGATAACCGAACCAAATGTGTTTTCAACGGCAGTGACATAGGCACGGCCTACAGTGCCGCCGCGTTGCAAAGCCGGTTGTCTAAAACGGAAGCAATACCTGCCAAAAAAACACCAGCAAATGAAAAAGACTTTTCGCAATGGCAAGGCGCTGGTGTTAGGAAACAACTTCTAACCGGTAGAAATGAGGGACTCAGCCGGGACATCGAAAAAACCCTCAACCAACTGCTTTCCTCAAAAGAACAATACGATAGTGTTTCCGGAAGCTTGCTACCCAAAAAACGCAAAAAGAAAAAAGGAAGAAATCCAAATTCATCACTTTAAAATGATCAAGTATGTCTGTTACAGGAGAAAATGAACAGGGGCTACGGAAGATAATAGACCTGACACGGTTTGCCAGCATTTTTGTTTTGCTGCTGCATATTTACTTTTACTGCTATGGTGCTTTTGTCCAGTGGGGATTGCGCTCAGAAATTTCGGACCGGCTGTTACAAAACATTGCCAATACGGGCCTCTTTTCTTCAGCCTTGAATTCAAAGGCGCTATCCGTTGGTTTGCTGGTGGTTTCCCTGCTTGGCTGGCAAGGCAGAAAAGACGAGCAAATCAGGCGGCGTTTGATTGCCGTTTATTTGCTGAGCGGTCTTGTTCTTTTCGTTGGCAGTGACGTCCTGCTTCATCTTGCACTTCCAATGTCCACAATTGCGAGTGCCTACATGGTTACCACTGTCACCGGTTTCTTACTCATACTTGCTGGAGGTAGTCTCTTAAGCCGGCTGGTGCGGAATAGCCTGCAAAATGATGTCTTTAATCACCTGAACGAAACCTTTCCGCAGGAGGAGCGGTTTTTGGGCAATGAATACTCCATCAACCTGTCGGCACGCTACAACCTCAAAGGAAAGCAGCGTAAAAGCTGGATCAACATCATCAACCCCTTTCGTGGGCTCCTGGTGATTGGCTCTCCGGGTGCCGGAAAAAGCTGGTTTGTGATTCAGCATGTCATCAAGCAGCACATAGAAAAAGGCTTTGCCATGTTTGTGTACGACTTTAAGTACGACGACCTATCCAAGATTGCCTACAACTGGCTACAAAGACACAAGGACAAATACGCCGTGCCTCCCTCCTTCTATGTTATCAATTTCGACAACCTTTCGCAATCGCACCGCTGCAATCCTCTGGACCCGCAAAGCATGAACGATATTACCGATGCCACCGAGTCTGCACGAACCATCCTATTGGGGCTAAACCGGGAGTGGGTAAACAAGCAGGGTGATTTTTTTGTGGAGTCACCTATAAACTTTCTAACAGCAGTGATCTGGTTTTTGCGCAAGTACGAAGACGGAAAATACTGCACCCTGCCGCACGTGATTGAGCTTATGCAAACGGACTACGAGGAACTCTTTCCGGTGCTCAATACCGAGCCGGAAATTGAAGTGCTGGTGAACCCGTTTATTACGGCTTATCAGAACGATGCCATGGAGCAGTTGGAAGGACAGGTTGCCTCTGCTAAAATTGGCATGGCCCGACTGGCTTCGCCGCAGCTTTACTGGGTACTCTCTGGCAATGATTTTACCCTTGACATCAACAACCCGGAAGCACCTAAGATTGTGTGCATGGCTAACAACCCGGAAAAGCAGCAGATTTATGGGGCTGTGCTCTCGCTTTACATCTCCCGTTTAGTTCGGCAGGTGAACAAAAAAGACCGGCTGAAATGCAGCCTGGTGTTTGATGAATTTCCGACCATTTATTTTGGAGGCATTGATAGCCTGATTGCCACCGCCCGGAGCAACAAAGTGGCGACCACCTTAGCCATGCAGGATTTCAGCCAGTTAAAGAAAGATTATGGCCGTGAACAGGCGGATGTGATTGTTAACATTGCAGGCAACATTATCAGTGGCCAGGTGATGGGAGAAACAGCCAAAGTATTGTCCGAACGGTTTGGGAAAATAATGCAGGATCGGCAGAGCGTTTCGATCAACAGAACAGACACCTCTATTAGCCACTCGAAGCAATTAGATAGTGCTCTCCCGGCATCCAAAATTGCCTCACTTTCTTCAGGTGAATTTGTGGGGATGGTCGCGGATAACCCGTATGAAAAAATTAGTTTAAAAATATTTCACTCGGAGGTGCTTAATAATTATCATAAACCAAAAAAAGAAAATAGTACATACATAAATATCCCAATTGTTTCAAGCTCAGATGCCCAAAGTGTAGGAGACACATTCTATCAAATAAAAATTGAAATTAAAAAGCTCGTACAGCAAGAACTAAAGAAAATCCAGAATAAAAATCAAGCTCTTGATTAAAACTAATCTTTGATCTTTCGTCAAAAACCATTTGCATGATATTATGTTGGTATCTCTGACATAGGAAGCCATAAATTTCCCTGGAAAAACATAGTAGATTATCAGCTAAAAGAATCCCTACTTGACTAGAAATATTACGATTATTGTATAAGAAACCAAGCTGTCAATAAAATCATCACTAGGATGCGAGGTTAAAATCAACAATGTTGCATTTAAGCTTTCAATAGCCAAGTCTTTCAAATTATCTTAAGTAGCAAATACTTAATCTCTACTCATTTCGTTTTTAACGCCCTAAGTTTGCACCAGATTTAGATTTTTTGTCTATTTCGTGTAAAATCATTATTCTTATTCCAAAGCCACCACTTAAGAATGGATCTTGTAGCTAAATTTTGGAATTTCTGTCATACTTTAAGGCATGAAGGTGTTGATTACTCCGATTATATCGAGGAGCTTACATATTTGCTTTTTTTGAAAATTGCCGAAGAAAGAAATATCTCAACACCTCCGGGTTGTGCATGGAGTGACTTAATCGACCCTGAAAATCAAAACCTATTACAAAAATACAATGAGGTACTAAATATACTAAGTAAAGAAAAAAACATATTAGGAGACATATTCACGCAGCCTATTGCTAAAATAAGGAACTCTTCAACGTTAAAAAAACTTTTAACTCTAATTGACGAAGAGAAATGGTCTGAGTACAATGAAGATGTTCTTGGCGCAATGTTCGAAGGATTGTTAGAAAAAGCTGCAAACGAGAGTAAAAAAGGAGCAGGGCAATATTTTACACCCAGGCCTCTGATTGAGACGATAGTTAGAGTCATGAAGCCAGACCCATTGGAGTCAAAAAACTTTAAAATTTCAGACGTTGCTTGTGGTACTGCGGGTTTTATCATTTCGAGCTTCGAATGGCTGAAATCAAAGGTTGAACTAAAAAGATTAACTCCTACTCAAAGAAAAAAAATATTCGAAAGAACATATTTCGGACAAGAGCTTGTTATCCGGCCGCGACGTATGGCACAAATGAACTTATACCTTCACGGCATCATACCTAATATTGTTTGGGGTGACACGATCTATGATCCCTTGAGTAGCGATAGATTTTCCTGCATACTTACCAATCCTCCATTTGGAAACAAAGGAGCGAACCAGGTTCCAGATCGGAAGGACTTTAAAATAAAAACAAGCAATAAACAATTAAACTTTATACAACATGTTTTTAGCTGCTTGGAAGATAATGGCCGTGCAGCTTTAGTACTTCCTGATAGCGTTCTTTTCGAAGAAAAAGCTGCCGAATTATGGAAGTATTTGATGCAATTGTGTAATGTTCATACTATCCTTAAATTGCCGTCAGGCACTTTTACACCATATGCGCAAGGTGTTAAAGCAAACGTGGTATTCCTTCAAAAAGGTTTGCCAACAAGTTCTGTTTGGATCTACGACGGAAGGAGTAATGTACAAGCAATAACCAAAAAAGACAGGCCATTACACAAAAGTCATTTTGAAGAATTCGAATTATGTTTCGGGGAAGATCCAAATGGCAAAAGTCGTCGGATAGACCAGGGTATGCAAGGACGATTCCGAGAATTCGATATAAACTTTATTAAAAACCGAAATTTCAAACTGGATATAAGTTGGCTAAAAGATGAAACAAATGAGAATGACTACGACGGTCTAACTGCACATAATATTATCAAAGACTCAATCGATGAAGTTCAAGAAGTATTAAATGATCTCAAGGATGTACTTTCCTTGCTTGGGAAATCAATATAAAAGTGAAGAGTAAAAAAGATTCAAATTTTCTGGTAAGCAGAAAAATACCTAATGGTTGGGCATTACGCAGTTTGGGTGAAATAGCTATTTGGAGTTCTGGAGGTACTCCTAGCGCATCCGTCAAACGATATTATAATGGCGATATACCTTGGGTTGTCATCGGTGACTTAAATGACGGTGAAATAAGCAGATCACAGAAGACTATTACTCAACTTGGTTTGGAGAATAGCAGCGCGAAATGGGTACCAGCGAATTCTGTTCTTCTTGCTATGTATGGCAACAGTATCGGCAAATTAGGCATCAATAAAATGCCATGTACAACAAATCAGGCAATTGCCTTTACAAGAAAAATCTTCGGCGGAATACCTTCCAAGTATATTTTTTATTATCTATTAAGTGAAAGAGACAAGCTCATGTCTCTTGGAAAGGGAGATGCCCAACAAAATATCAGCCTAGGTATAATAAATGATTATCCTATTCCTCTTCCATCACCAGAGATACAACATTTGATAGTAGATGAGCTCGAAGATCTGCTAGGAAAGCTTCAACAAGCACAAACGGTTTTAAACAAGATACCAGAAATGCTTAAAGCTGCAAAACAAAAGGTCATAGATGATGCTGTGAGCGGAGCCTTAACCAATGATTGGAGAAAGAACAACAAAAACGGAACTGGTTTACAATTGTTTAAACTCATAGTTCAGAAAAGAAGAACTGCCAATGGTGTTTTAAACTTCGAGGTAGACGAGATAATCCAGCAAAACGAAAAAATTCCAAAAACATGGCATTGGACCCGCCTCTTAGATATTGCTGAAATTTCAAGTGGCGTTACCAAAGGAAGAAATTTGAAGGGCAAACGTTTAATCAGAGTTCCATATCTAAGGGTAGCCAATGTTCAAGATGGATTTCTCGATTTAGATGAAGTAAAATCGATTGAGATATTGCCAGATGAGTTCGAAAAGTTTAAATTAGAGGCAGGTGACATTCTATTTACAGAAGGTGGTGATAGGGATAAGTTAGGCCGCAATGCAATTTGGAATAATGAGATAGATAATTGTATTCATCAAAATCACATTTTCAAAGCAAGAGTATGTCGGCTTCCCTATAATTCGCTCATTTGAAAGTTAGCAAAGGCGCTTAATTTTAAATGAGTAAATATGAAAAAATCAAACTTCACCGAAACACAGATTGTCAAGGCTATTCAAGAGCACGA
>NZ_RBCI01000002.1 GCF_003628535.1 Flavisolibacter nicotianae | reverse complement strand
CTGAACCCTGTATTCCCGAAAATGTCGAGGCAATGGAATGAGACAAACAAAGGTGAGAAGAAATAAACCAGAAAGAATGTAAAAAGCTCGCATCAAAGGGAAGGTTGTTTAGTCGCGTATAACACGCTATTATCCGCATGTTTTTTAGCTGCCACAAGTATAGCCATTTTGTTCTTCAATTCACACACTCAGGCACTTGCACTTGCGTTTTTACTGTTTCTACACCCCCCGGTTGACCAGCGAACAGCCGTTTCAGAAACATGCGAAACGCAACCCTCAGTCCCAGGGCAGTTTGTCTAAAGGAGAGCCAATATTACTGATTTTTGGCATCATCACATGCGTGTACCGGAGGGTGGTCTTCAGGCTGTTATGGCCCAGAAAGGATTGTATGTAACGAATATCGGTACCACCTTCCAGCAGGTGTGTTGCATAGCTATGACGAAGGCTGTGAATGGAGCCGCGTTTGTAGATGCCCGCCCGCTTTTTGGCTTCCTTGAGCACCTCCTGTGCACTACGGGTACTGTAGGCCTTTCCACCTTCGCCTTCAAAAAGATAGAAGCCGGGCTTAAATTCTTTGGCATAGTGCCGGAGTGTGTCCAGCAACAGAGGGGAGAGCGGCACCATGCGATCCTTCTTACCCTTGCTCTGCTCCACAAAAAGCAGCATTCGCTTGGAATCAATATCCTGGATCTTTAGACCCACCAGTTCACTGACCCGCAGACCGGCACCGTAGGCAGTCATGAGCAGTGCCCGGTGCTTGAGGTTGGGAGTGCTCCTCACCAGTGCCACCACCTCCTCTTCGGCCAGGATGTGGGGTAGCCGGAGCGGCTTTTTGGGCCGGGGAATGTCATAAAACTCCCGGGCCCGTCCTTCCACCTGCTCAAAGTAAAACTTCAGGGCGTTGATGGCCGTGTGCAGGTGCGCCTCCCTGTAACCTCTTTTCTTCACCAGCCACAAAAGATAAGACTCCAGGTTGGCTTTGGTGAGGGAGGAAACAGCCACATTTCCCAAAAGGCGCAGCAGGCAGTGAAACTCTGTCGAATAGGTTCGAAAGGTGTTTTTGCTGTAGGCCTTGAGCTGGAGGGTTTGTTGAAAGCGGGCGAACGCCGCCAGGTTTTCGGTGTTCAGCGGAAACTCCCGGAGCAGGTAGGCACGTTTGGGGCTGATGGTATCTTTTTTTTCAATGACCGGTTGTATGGCCTTTCGCTGCTCCAGGTACTGCCGCAGCGCAGCGGTGTCCAAATTGGAAGAAGCGGAAAGAGCGGATTTGAGAAGTGTGTAGTGCTCCCTTGTCAGGGGTACGTACCAGCAGCCGTGGGTACGGGTCCAGCGGGCATCTTTCACCCGTTTGACTTTATCGCTTATTTCTTTGTTATAGGCGAAGCGGATCGCAATGATTTCTTTTCCCCGGTGGTAAAGGGGCTCCAGCAAGACGGTAAGCATACGCAAAAAGGTATGCCGGTAAAGATAATTAATAATTTTAATGTGTCATAACATACGCACTACCCGCAAAGAGGGCAGCCGCCTTTGATATGATAGAACCTGCTCAAGGTTTTATAGCACGACACCACAAAACCTTACACCTGTATCAGGAACGAAACGCGGCTGCGTTTTGAAGGATGATACGAGGGCTGGTAACGAATATACCCATAGACGTGCAGGTCCCGGATGCAGCGGTGGTAAGTGGCCAGTCCGCTGATTTTGGCCGCCTCCATGACCTGCCGCCTGTTGATGGGCACCGGGTTTTGAAAATCGTTTTGGTTCCAGCACTGGAACAGCGCCATAAATACAGCTATATGGCTGGGCAGGATGCGGTGATCCTCCCGGATGGCTTCATAAAACCATGTTAGTTCCCTTACCTGCATGCTGATTTGTTAGGCGCCACTTTGCAGCAGCTGTTCAATGTCGTCCAGCCGGTAATAGTGCACGCCACCCAGTTTGGTGGACTTCAGCTTTCCAGCAATGCGCAGCCGTTGTAAGGTGTTGGACGACACTTTCAACAGCCTTCGCACTTCGCTGTTCTTCAACCATTCCCTTGCAGGCTTTGGCTGGCCCTCTGCGATCAATGCCCTGATATCATTGAGCAGCTGCACCCGGAAGGCCTGCAGGTCTTCCCTTGTCACGACTTCTACTGCCATTGCCGCTTGATTTACCGTTTTAATGACCAATGGATTTCTTTGGTTTGCCCGGCCTGGTTTGCCGTGGGCTTTCCACCTGCTGGGCACTTTTCTTTTTTCGCTCCCTGGTGGTCTCCTGCTTCTGTCCCATTCCTTTCTCCTGTGCCTGTTCCCTGCCGGTGTAGAGCTGCAGATCTTCTTTTTGCAATCGCCGGAGCGAACTGTCGTACACGTTTACCGATTTGTACTGCGGATTGGCCTCGACAAACAGTTTTGCCACGGTGCCCTCACCGACAAACGTGACTGCCTGCAGGTTGCCTTTTTCCAGGGAGCGAAGCAGGACTTCTTTCAAGTCCGCTTCCTGCATTTCCCTGATCGGGTATTTGCCGAGGGCATCCTCAAGGTGAAAGCCGTAGTTCTCGTGGAATTGCTTGACTTCATGGTTGCCGCTTTTGTCTTTCTCGGCCAAATCCAATTGCAGCCAGGCACGGTAGGTTTGGCCCTCTCTGTTCGCCAATTCCTTGTGTACAGCCCGGCCTTCCAGCAGGTTAAAGGCCTCCTTTAGCGTAACCCCTTTGCCTTTGTTGACATAGAAGGTCTGGTCCATCACCTCGCCATTGGAGCGCCAGAGGGAGGCCTGGTAAGAATTGAAAAAGTACATCTCACCGGTGTCGGATTTTCGGAAATTCAGCACAGCGGCAAACGACTTTTTGTTCATCTCTGTTTCCAGGTGCAGCTGGAACTGCGGTGCACCTTTTGCCACCTCCGCTTCCAGGCCGGAAGACAGCCTGTCACCAAAACCCAGGTATTTCAGGTTATCTTTCAGGTAGTCCACGTTCTTCTCGTTCATAACGGTTGTGTTTACATTGATAAATAGATCTTTTTCGTAAAGAATTTGTTTGTAGACATCACCCATGTTTTCAGCCCTTATGAGTGTCCAGGCTTCACCCTGCATCCTTTTTGCCTCTACAAATGCTTTTGCGGTTTTTTCCTCCGCAAAACTGTGCAGGTTGCCACGTTCCAGCAAGAACGGTTTGGTAGTATAGGCCATCCAGTGCTCGTTTTTGGCGAAGGCGCCATAGATGTCATTGACCAGCTCATAAGAGATCTCATGGAGGATCATCGCAGGTCCGGCAAGATGACAGCACGGGTAATCGCCTTATTGGTGAGACGAAGACGAAAGTTTCGCCCACCGTTCTTTTCGCCAATCTCGATTGCCAGGAACTGCTGTTCGGGAATGGTAAACCTCGACAAGGCTGCAACGATGCTGGTGCGACTGCCGGCTTTTGCCACGGTGACATTGCCAGCTATTTCCAGGGGCACCAGCTCTCTTTCCTGCACTGCAGTACGTTTAACCTTTTTCTGGTCACAGATAGCAAAGCGCAGGTAGTCGACCGCATAATCAAGACTGCTATTATTGGCCAGCGAGAGCTGGCAAAAGAGAACATCATCTTTTACATACACGCCTGCCACTGCCGCCCTGATCTCCCCTTCTTCTTTTCCCGTGTGATGCAGCAGCGGCGGGTTATCCAGGATCATCGCAGCATAGGCAGCGGGGGAGCCACCCGTTTGCAACGGAAGTCGAAGAGTAAGGATGGTTGGATCAGGATCAAAGCAGACTGTAAACGTATACAGGCTGCCGTCATCCGTCACCACACTGAGGTTGGTTTCCGGAAAGTCGGACTTTGCAGCTTTCAGCAACAGGATATTTTCCGAACTGCTGACTTGCTCTACCAAAATCGCCGGACTGCCACGGTCCACATGCCTCACCGGAAGAGGAAAGACAAGGCTTGACGTCTTTGCGGTCGAAAGACCAATTGAAGGAAGTTGGCCAAAAGAAAGGCCAACCAGGCCAAGCGCACACACCAAACACACAAGTTGCTTCATACCAATTGATTTTTATATGTTGAGAGGACTAAAAAGCATTTTCAACCAGCAGCACCCGGTAGCCGCTTTTTACCTGAACGGCTACCTGCTTTACTTTTTGGGAAAGCAGGCTTTTTACAGCACCGATGCCGGCACTGGTTGCCTGCGACTTTAGCGAAGGGTCAAGCGAAGAAAGCTGGAGCATCTGCGCTGCATTGTCCACCGTTGCTTTGGCAATGTCCCGGGCAATGATTCCCGGGATATAAATTCCCTGAATGCCATCCAGGTCGTATACCGTCAACTTTACGGGAAACAAGGAGCTTCCCTGGCGAATGGACGTGATCTGGATATTCAATCGTTCCGCATTCTGCGAACAGGTACCGGATACCAAACTTCCCTTGGAAATACGGGTGTTTTTTACCACGACGTCAGCAAGAAGACGGAAGGTGATGACAGCACCGTCTACGAGTGTTTGCGACTGGTAAACGGCCGCTTCAATGGCATTTTGCTTTTCTTCCTTCTGTTTGGATGAAAGGCTGTAAAATCCCTGCGGCGCCTCACCTGCAGCGAAAAGACCGGTGTCAAGGCAACTCACGGTTGCTGTTTTGATCAGCGCTTGCAGTGGCAAACGAAGACGATCTTTGGCTTGTTCATTTTCCACTTGTTTGCGCTGCACTCTTTCGGGATGCTGTATATCCAGGATCTTTTCCATCATACCATTGAGTCGGTCCAGTTCCGGATCAGGCTCGCTTTTGGGATCCCCCTTCCCCATCATTGCTGCCAGCCTGTTTATATCCGCAGCCGTGCCCGACCCGTCCTGCACGGGCAGTGCCGACCGCTTTGGCGGTGTAGCGGCGGGCGAGGGATTGGCCAAAGCCTTGTTTAATTCGGCCAGCTTTTGATAAACCCTGGCTTCATTGGGGTCGGTCGCCACTTTCAAACCAGGAGGCGCAGGATTATACAGCTCTCCTGCACTTCGTGAAGAGAGACCTGTTGGTCCGGGAGCCGGTTCCCCAAGACCGTAAAAAGCCATTGCGGCCGTATCCAGGGAAGTGCCGGCTGCCCTTTTCTGTGCTTCATAAAAGCTCAGTTTCGTTTTGTCCTTGTCATCTCCCAGCGCAGGCTGGGGTAACTGGAGATTTAACCCTTCACTTTTCTCCTTGGGGTTGGCATTTTCCCCTAGGCCGCCTCCCATGGCCCAAAACGCCAGGGTTAGCAGCGGTACCACCAGCAGAGGCAGCACCAGGAGTGCCCGCTGTTGTCGCTGAAGATTGGTTAGTTGAACGTTCATCGTTTTAGTTTTTGTGTTGTTCGTAATAGAGGCGCTCAAGTAGGGAGAGGGTATCTAAAATCCCTGGGTACCGCTTGAGCAAACTGTCCAGGTGCACCTTTTCACCAGGTAACCTGGAAAGGCTGTCAAGCGAAAGGCGTAGCCTGTGAATGCGCCGGAATTCCCCTTCAGTCTTCAGAGGCACCTGGACCGGTTTTACGGCCAATGGCATTGCCTTTATCGGCGTAATGTGGAATGGCAGCCCCTTTTCTTTTACGCTACTGGTCAGCACATAGGCACTGGCAGAAACAAACAGGAGACAAAAGACCCCCAGCAACAGCTTTAGCGTTCGCTTAGGAAGGCCGTTAGACCTGTGCTGCAGGTGGTCCGCCAACCAAACCAGTTTCCTGTTAAAACGAACCAGCAGGCTTGTGAACAGTGAGGACGCTGCCTGCCCTTCCCCTTCCTTCTTTTTTCTTTTCCAAAACATGGTTAGCGTTTTTCTGTTTTGATGTCGCGGTTATCGAGGATGCGCCATTTTTCGATCAGGAAGCCATGCGGATTGTTGTCCGAGCGGCTGACCGGCCGCAGGGATCCTTCTGTAATGAGTGAGCGGGTGGTCACCGCACTTGGCCGTGTGATCCGCTGCGTCGCCCAGCAGCGGAAAGAATAGGGTGCAGAAGCAAGATCCACCGAAACGCTATCGACGGTGATTTCCTGGCTCACGTTACCCGTAATAATGCCCGTGTAATAATTGTTTTCCTTCAGGCTCTCGTAAAGGCTTTTTGCCGAACCGTCCGCGAGGTACAGGGCCTTGGTGATCGTGGCTTGAATGGCTTTTTCATCCGGGGCCAGGGTAAAGAACCACTGGTGAAACGTCCGCACATGGTCCCTTGCCTCCACTGGCAGATTTTCGTTGCGGTCACTGGCAAACGCCTCAATGGCCTTGCCCCCTGCCAAGACATAGATGTGTGACTGGAGGTTCTCGGCCAGGTGATAGCTTTTGTAGGTCACAAAACCGGCCATCCCGACGGTGCAGACGATGACGACCAGCGAAAACATCCGCACCTGCTGAAAGGCAGCTTCAATGTTTTTTGCTTTTGGAAACATCACGCTGACCCTCCCGAGATTTTATCCTTTAAATAGTTGCTGACGGCACTTCCGTTGGCCAGGCCCGAATTGATCACAGCAGGCACATTGCCATAGACGTCCCTCACCATTGAGGCACCACCTTGCATCACCGTTTGCGTAGCGGAAGAAGCGGAGGAGCTGAAAACGGTATTGACTTTTTGCAGGAGCGCACCACTACCGCCTGCATGCACGATGTAGTTGGCAACCGATGGCACGGTGAAGTAGCCAACGATCCCAATGATCATGAAAATGAGATAAGCGGTATCGGCTGAAGAAAAGAACGTGTCGCCAGAGGTGCTGACCTGCTGGATGTCCATAGCAATCATCTTTTCCTGCACCTTGCCGATGATGGAGCCAAAGATGTTGGCCACTGGCAGCCAGAGGAAAATATTGACGTAACGGGCAATCCAGGTCGTCAACGTATGGCCAAAGCCATCAAAAACAGCCATCCCAAACGCCAGTGGCCCCAGGATGGCCAGTACGATCAGGTAAAAGGTCCGGATGGTGTTAATACAAAGGGCTGCCGCCATGTACAGGATGTGCAGCACTTCGCTCAGCCATACCAATGTGGCACACATTGAAAACAATGCCCTTCCCTCCGAAGTCGGTTCGGGGGCGAAAACCAGAAGTTAGGAACGTGAAAAAGGATCTGTGATGAAAGCGATAAAACCTGTTCGCGACCGGTGGCTCACTATCCGGCTGAGTAAAGGCGAGGAAAATGCTCTGCTAAAACTTTCCAGGAAAACCACTTGCAGGAGCTTGAGTGAATACGGCAGAAATGTACTGCTCAAAGAGCCTGTAATAGTGTTGTTTCGCAACGGGTCTGCTGATAACTTTTTAGAAGAAATGGTGCTGCTAAAAAAGGAGCTAAACGCCATCGGGAACAACTTCAACCAGGCCGTTCACCGGCTACACACTTTGGACAAAATTCCCGAGATAAAACTCTGGATCCTGATGAGTGAAAGCCAGCGGGTCACCTTGCTGAAGAAGACGGACGAGATCCTTCAAAAGCTCACCCAAATTCACGCCCTGTGGTTGCAAAAATAACAGTGCCTTCGAGCATCAAACGAGTTCTCAATTACAACGAACAAAAGGTTGGGCAAGACAAGGCAAAATGTCTTTTGGCAAGTGGCTTTTTGAAGGAAGCCAAAAACCTTAATTTCTATGAGAAACTGGCTCGGTTTGAAAGCCTTATTCAACTAAACAGCCGGGCAACTACGAACACGGTTCACATCTCGCTCAACTTCGCCGAGGGAGAGCAATTACCGGAAGAAAAGCTCAAGGAAATTGCCACTGCTTATATGGAAAAGATCGGCTTTTCTGCCCAACCATTTCTCGTGTACGAGCACCGAGATGCCGGTCATCCGCACCTGCACCTTGTCGCCACCAACATTCAACGCGATGGCAAACGAATAACCCTGCACAACCTGGGAAAAGGCGCTTCGGAAAAAGCCAGAAAAGAGTTGGAATTACAGTTTGGCCTGGTGAAAGCAGCAGACCAGAAAAATAACAGAGTTGCGGTGGAGCAAAGCTCCCCTGTACAGAAAGCCGTCTACGGAAAACAGCCCACCAAAAGAGCCATCACCAGTGTGCTGGACACCGTTCTACCGCACTACAAGTATGCCTCGCTTCAGGAACTGAATGCAGCGCTCCGGCCCTACAATGTTCTAGCGGACAGAGGCCCTGAAAATAGCGTCATTTACCGGAACCATGGACTGGTTTACCGCATACTCGATGAAAAGGGAAACAAGGTAGGTGTGCCGGTAAAAGCAAGTGCTATCTACAACAGGCCAACACTCTCCTACATGGAAGGGCGGTTCCGGGAAAATGAGGTCCAGAAACAAGCCTACAAAAAGCAGCTGCAATCATCTATTGACTGGGTGATGATCAGACCACCCGGAAGCCTCTCCTCACTGGAAAAAGCATTGCAAAAGGAAAACATATCCCTGGTGATCCGGCAAAATGAAGAGGGCTTTGTCTATGGCCTCACCTACATCGATCAACGCACGCGGTGCGTGTTCAACGGCAGTGATCTGGGAAAGCCCTACAGCGCGAAAGGCGTGCTGGAAAGGTGCGGTATTGCGCAAACCATCAGCAAGGAAGAAAAATCGCAACTAAAACAATCACAAGCACATTCCCAAAAGGTTTCTACCGAACAAAATACAAGGTGGAACAAAGATGTAGCCCTTTCCATTTTAGACCGGCTTTTAAGGCCCGAAGCGCAGCCGATGAATGTACCCGTTGAACTGAAAAGACAGAAACGCAAACGCAGGAAACTCTAAAACCCTGATGTATGCAGACCGGAGAAAACGAACAAGGACTCCGCAAGATCATGGACTTGACAAGACTGATCAGCGTTGTGGTGCTGTTGCTGCACTTTTATTACGAGTGTTATGGCCTTTTTGTCCACTGGCAACTAAGAAGGGAGCTGACAGATAACCTGCTGAAAAATGTAGCAAGGACAGGTCTTTTCCAACCCTTCCTCAAAGCCAAATTGATTGCCTTGCTTTTCCTTGTGATTTCGCTTGTGGGGGTAAGGGGAAGAAAAGATCAGAAAGTGAAGTCCAAAGCGGTCCTAATTTATATTGGCGCAGGCTTGCTGCTTTACTTTGGAAGCGCTGTGGCGTTGCTTCTAAAGGCACCTATTAAGACCATCGCTCTTACTTACATCGGCTCTGCTACTGTGGGCTTTCTTCTGGTACTGACCGGTGGCACGCTGCTCTCCCGGATTATTCAGCAGAAACTAAGCCCAGAGGTGTTCAATGCCGTCAACGAAACCTTTCCTCAGGAGGAGCGATTGTTGCAAAATGAATTCTCCATCAACCTGCCGGCCCGCTACAACCTGAAAGGCAAGTTGCGTCGTAGCTGGATCAATATCATCAATCCTTTTCGTGGCCTGTTGGTGATGGGCACACCCGGCAGCGGCAAAACATATTTTATCATCCGGCATATCATCGACCAACACCTGCAAAAAGGCTTTGCTATGTTCGTGTACGACTTCAAGTTCCCCGATCTCACTGACATAGCTTACAACCACTTCCTCCACTACAAAAATGGGTACCCTGCACCTCCTGCTTTTTACGTCATCAACTTTGATGTCCTGTCCCGCTCTCACCGCTGTAATCCTCTTGCAGTAGAAACAATGCTGGACATCACAGATGCAGCCGAATCCTCGCGCACCATTATGCTGGGGCTGAACCGGGAGTGGATCCAGAAAGGCGGCGACTTTTTCGTTGAGTCACCCATCAACTTTGTCACCGGCCTGATCTGGTTTTTACGCCGGTATAAAGAGGGCAAATATTGCACGCTTCCACACGTCATTGAACTGGCGCAGGTGGGCTATGACAAGCTCTTTTCCATTCTCCGGGCTGAACCCGAGATCGAAGTGCTGATCAACCCCTTTGTCTCCGCTTACCTCAACGATGCCAAAGAACAACTGGAAGGGCAGATTGCCTCGGCCAAGATCAGCCTCTCCCGCCTCTCCTCTCCTTCCCTTTACTGGGTGCTTTCCGGCTCGGATTTCACCTTGGATATCAATAATCCGACTACTCCAAAGGTGGTCTGCATGGGCAGCAATCCCCAGAAATCCGCTACCTATGGCGCCGTCCTCTCACTTTATACAACTGCGTTGACCCGCATGGTCAACAGAAAGAATGGACTAAAATGCAGCCTGCTTTTTGATGAATTTCCAACGCTCTATTTTAACGGTATCGACAGTCTAATTGCTACAGCACGAAGCAACAAAGTTGCAACTACGTTGACCGTACAGGATGCCAGTCAGCTCCGGCTTCACTATGGCAAAGAACAGGCCGACGTAATCTTAAATGTTGTGGGTAATGTTATCAGTGGACAAGTGAGCGGTGACACAGCCAAAAATCTCTCGGAGAAATTTGGCAAAACCATGCAAGACAGACAAAGTATTTCCACCGGCCGCAGTGACACCAGCATCACGGATTCCAAACAGCTGGAAATGGCGGTACCGGTCAGTAAAATATCCTCTCTTTCCAGCGGCGAATTTGTCGGCATAGTGGCTGATAATCCCGACCAAAAAATCGCTCTGAAAACTTTCTGCGCAGAGATCATCAACAACTATAACGAGCTGGCTAAAGAAAGTCGAACGTATCAGGCGTTGCCGCAGGTTGCGGAGGTAAATGAAAATTTAATTAGAGAAAATTTCCGGCAGATTAAAAAAGACATTTTGGATCTGGTACAAACCGAAATCGAACGCATGATGGACACCCCGGAACTCAGTGAAAAGATCATCCGCAAGGAATAAAAAAGACCCATTTCCACTCGCTATCTTCTGTGTGAAAACAGGTCTGCAAATAAAGTACGTGATTATCTATGAGGCTTTTTGATGCACCAGTTTGAGCTTTTGTTTTAGCGCCTGCATATCGTCGCTCACCTTCCGGTCAAGAATCTTTGCATAGTGCTGCGTTGTACGCAGGTTGGTATGGCCCAGCATTTTGGATACACTCTCAATCGGCACTCCATTGCTAAGCGTTATGGTTGTTGCAAATGTATGCCGTGCAATGTGAGAAGTCAGTGGCTTAGTGATGACACACACATCTGCGATTTCCTTCAAATAGGCATTCATCTTCTGATTGCTTGGAACCGGGAGCACCAGCCCTTTCCCTGCACATTTCAGGCAGTCAGCATACCGGTCAATGATTTCCAGTGCAAAAGGCAAAAGCGGAATACGTGAAACTGTATCAGTTTTCCTGCGGTTGGTGAAGATCCACTTTTCGCCATCAAGACCAATGCAAATTTCTGAACGGTGTAGTTTCTTCACGTCAGCGTATGCAAGACCGGTGAAGCAGCAAAAAAGAAAAATATCCCGCACTTGGCTTAGCCGCTCCGCAGAAAATTCCTTATCCCTAATACGCTGCAGTTCGTCCTCTGACAGAAACTCTTTTTCCACCTCCCGCTTGGTCATTTTAAAACTCATGAAAGGGTCTTTTGCGAGCCAGCCGTTGCGGATGCATCGGTTGATTACTTTCCTGAAGTTTCCAAGGTATTTCATCGTTGTATTATGTCCACACCTTCGAACGCTTTTGAACCAGAATTCAAACTCGGTGATGAACTCAAAATCAATACTTCCGATCTCTATATCTGTAAGGCCGTATTTCCATTGCATGAAGGATTTGGTATGTTCCAAGGTCGTTTTGAAACGGGTTAACGTTGCCGGCGCATACTCTTTTCCTATCAGGCTTTTCACCTGCTCATTGTGATAATGGA
This sequence comes from Flavisolibacter nicotianae, assembly GCF_003628535.1. Taxonomy (GTDB): domain Bacteria; phylum Bacteroidota; class Bacteroidia; order Chitinophagales; family Chitinophagaceae; genus Flavisolibacter; species Flavisolibacter nicotianae. Next base: position 754,052 of record NZ_RBCI01000002.1, on the reverse strand, counting down.
ACTCCTCCATGAGCATCTTTGCTCGTTCTGTTTTTCCCTTCAAAATGTTCTTTAGCAATTCAGCCGTGATCGTTTTGTTGTCTTCCAGCAGTTGACGCCTTGCCTGGTATACTTTGGCTTGCAGCGTGTTCAGGAAAATGTTCAATGCTTTGCTTTCTTCCTTGGTCCCAGCGGCTCTTTGTCCGTGCACATTCCATTTTGCAGGGTCCCACTCCCGGCTTGTGGAAATTTCTTTGGCCGTACCATCAACCGTAATGCGCATGTAAATGGGCATGTTGCCCTTTTGGTAATTCTTTGGCTTTTTCAGGTAAAACAAAAGCCCAAAACTTTTCTCCAACATCGTACTTGTTTTTAGGGGTTAACAATTTACGATCTGCAAGAGTGAAAAAGTGAGCTGTTCAAATTCTGAACTGGTTAAAAATCAACCCATTAGCTCCTGTTCAGTGAGTAAATTCCTGTTGGCTTAACAACTCACGAATTACTCACTAGTTTTTGGCTTTTTTTGGGGTGATTTTGACAACGGAGTAAAACAAAAACACCTGCAATTCAGTTGATTTGCAGGTGTTTGACTTCGTTTGACATTGATTTTTGCGGAGACTGAGGGATTCGAACCCTCGATACCCTTTAGAGGTATACACACTTTCCAGGCGTGCTCCTTCAACCACTCGGACAAGTCTCCTACGGAAGGGTGGCAAAATTAAGGGTTCTCTACCATCCGAAACAGCTTTTTTGCATTGCCCGTCGTAATTTTTGCGATTTCATCCACGCTGGTTGCCAGCAAACCGGCCAGTTTTTCGGCCACCAGCGAAGTGTAGGACGGTTCGTTCCGTTTGCCACGATGGGGAACCGGTGCCAGGTAAGGAGCGTCGGTTTCCAAAATAAGATGCGACAAGCCCACTGCCTGCACCACTTTGTCAAGCCCGGCATTTTTGAATGTTACTACGCCACCGATGCCCAATTGGAATTGGAGTGCCATAAGTTTCCGCCCCTGTTCTTCGTTGCCCGAAAAGCAATGAAAAACACCCCGCAAGCCGGGATACTGGCTCACCACGTCAATGCATTCGTCCGTTGCATTGCGGGAATGGACGGCAATCGGCAGGTTGTACCGGAGTGCCAGTTCTATTTGACGGTGAAAGGCGGCATATTGCTGCCGGGTGAACGTCGTATCCCAGTAAAAATCCAACCCGATCTCGCCAATGGCAGCAAACGGCCGCTGCTGCAGGTAGTCTTCAACTATGGCTATTTCGTTCTCAAAGTCTTCCTTGACCGAACAGGGATGCAGCCCGATCATGCTGCGGCATGCGGGGTAATCCTGTTCTGTGCGCAGCATGGCTTCGTGCGTGGACGAATCAATGGCGGGTAAATAAATGGCTTTCACGCCGGCGGCTTCTGCCCGCTTCACGATGCTTTCGCGGTCGGCATCGAATTCGGGCAGGTAAATATGTGCATGGGTATCGATTAATACGGCTTGCATCCCCCAAAGCTGCCAAAAAAATTTAAAATTGCTTTAAACCTGCTTATTTTAAACCCTTCTTACGAGCGCACTAAAACAATGGTTATGAAAAAAACTTCATTCCTTACCCGAATGATGACGGCTGCCGGCATGATGGCTTTGCTGATTGCAGGGTGTAAAAAAGAATCCAGCGACACCCTTTCCACCCAGGAAGAAGACCAGGTTGCGCAATTTTCTGCTGAATCGGAAGTGGAATCCCAGTTTGCTTTCAATGATGTATTTGACAACGTAATGGGCGTGGATAATGAACTGGGCATCGGCGGCGTAGGAATTTTTGGCCGCGTTGCAGGTGACAGCCGCACACAGAAAACAGACTCGATTCCTTCCTGTGTGAAAGTCACCATTGTTCCGCTGCAGCCCTTTGTTTTTCCGAAAACCGTAACAATCGATTTTGGAACCGGCTGCCTGAGTCACGGCCATCTCCGCTCGGGAAAAATCACCACTGTCTATACCGGTCCGCTACGGGAAGCCGGCAAATCGGCCACCACAACGTTTGATAACTTCACCATCGACTCGTTTGCCGTTCAGGGCACCCACCGCATTACCAATACGACGGCTCCCGCATCGCTCCAGCGACAATTCAAGATGGAGGTTATCAATGCGAAAATTTCCAAACCCCACGACAATTACGAAGAGTGGAATGCCACCCGCCTCCACACGCAGATCGAAGGAAATGCCACCCTGCTGCCCGGCGACGATATTTTCAGTATTACCGGAAACAGCACCGGCAAAACCAAAAGAGGAAGCCTGCTGGTTTCCTGGAGTTCCGAAATCCAGGAACCGCTGATCAAACGTTTTACTTGCCGTTGGTTTTCAAAGGGAAGCGTCAAAACCGTGCGCAATGGCTTGCCCGCAAACACGCCATGGGTGGGCATTCTGGACTTTGGAAACGGCACCTGCGACAACAAAGCTTTGTTGACAATCAACGGTATTTCACGCCAAATAACTTTGCACTAATTAAAAAAAACTTTATATCTTTAAATTAGTTTTCATAGGGTACGGATTAAAAACGGGCCAGGGTTTCTACCCAGGCCCAAATTATTTTTAGACGGCCTCAAAGTTTTTTGAACAAATAGCCCTTTTTTGAAAAATAGTCCAGCACCTGCGGCAATGCATAGCGAAGGTTGGGAAAGGCCTTCTCGCTGTCGTGAAAAACAACCAATGAACCCGGCCCCGCATGCTTTACAACAATCGCGGCACATTGCTCCGGGGACACGGTCCGATCGAAATCGGCACTCAACACATCCCACATCACAACGCTTGCCTCCTGCCGGCCCATTGCCATTGGTATGGCCCTGGCCTGCCGCCTGCGGATACGGCCATAGGGCGGCCGGAAAAGCTTGCTGTCGATGACAGCGCTTGCCTTTAGTATGTCCTGGAGGTAATCTGTATCAGTGGTTTTCCAACCGTTCTTATGCGAGTAGGTATGGTTACCGGTTGAATGTCCTGCGGCTACGATCGACTGGTAAACACCAGGATACTGCTCGACATTTTTCCCAATGCAAAAAAACGTTGCTTCTGCACCATAGCTTTTCAGCTCACTTAACACCCAGGGTGTTATTTCCGGGTGCGGGCCATCATCGAAAGTGAGATAAAGCACTTTCTCTTTTGCCGGCATTTTCCATAAGTAAGTGGGATAGAGTTTCCTGACCCACCACGGTATTTTTAAAAAGAATTTGTGCATGCCGTGTAAAGATAGGCCAGGCTGAAAGAGCGAAACAGTGTCAGCGGCCCTGCAATTCCCGTGGCAGTCATCCCCACAACGCACGGTTGGTTGCACTAATGAAAGCGGAAAGGCTGGCCCAATCCCTTCGTTCATTCCCTTACGGCAGTTCAGGCATTCTCAACCTATTTTTGCCGGATGACAGAAAAGAAAGTCCGCGTTCGGTTTGCACCAAGTCCGACAGGCGGTTTACACCTGGGAGGCGTTCGCACGGTTTTGTACAATTATTTATTTGCCAAACAGCACGGAGGCGATTTTATTCTTCGCATTGAGGATACAGACCAAAGCCGCTATGTCCCCGGCGCTGAAGAATACATCTTTGAAACCCTGAAGTGGTGCGGTCTGGAGCCCGACGAAAGCACACAGCATGGCGGCAGCTTTGGCCCCTACCGCCAGAGCGAACGCAAGGAAAGTTACCGCCGGTATGCAGAAGAACTGGTGGCAAAAGGTGTGGCCTACTACGCCTTTGATACTGCAGAAGAACTGGATGCGATGCGCAACCGGTTACGGACAGCCGAAAACCCCTCGCCACAATACGATCGCACGGTCCGCACACAAATGCGCAACTCCCTCACGCTTTCCAAAGAAGAAGTGGAAAGCCTCTTGCAGCAGGGAACGGCACACGTGGTGCGCATCAAAATGCCCGAAGAGGAAACGGTTTCGTTCACGGATATGATCCGCGGAGAAGTGAGCTTTGATACTTCGGTGGTGGATGACAAAGTATTGCTGAAAGCCGACGGCATGCCGACCTATCACCTGGCGGTTGTCGTGGATGACTTTCTCATGCAGATCACCCACGCCTTTCGCGGTGAAGAATGGCTGCCCAGTGCACCTGTGCATGTACTGTTGTGGCGCCATTTGTTTGGCGAAGACAAAATGCCGCTATGGGCTCACCTTCCACTCATCCTGGGCCCGAGCGGGAAACTGAGCAAACGCGATGGAGCCAAGTATGGCTTCCCGGTTTTTGCCATGAACTGGAAAGATCCCAAAACCGGCGAACTGACCGAAGGCTTTCGCGAACGGGGCTTTTTGCCCGAAGCATTCATTAACATGCTGGCCGTGTTGGGTTGGAACGATGGAACGGAACAGGAAGTCTTTACGAAAGACGAACTGGTGCAAAAATTCTCCGTTGAACGAGTGCACAGCGGCGGCGCCAAATTCGATTTTGAAAAAGCCAAATGGTTCAACCACGAATGGATCAAGAAGCTGCCGGCAACAGCCTACAGTCAAAAGGTCAAATCCATTTTTGAAGAAAAAGGCCTGGCCATCCAGGATGATGCCTACCTCGAAAAAATACTGGAATTGGTAAAAGACCGCTGTACGCTGTTACCCGACTTCTGGGAACACAGTTCGTTCTTTTTCCGGGCACCAAAAACAATTGACTTTGCACCGGTAATGGCCAAGTGGAACAGCGACAAAAAAGCATTTTTTACAGCACTCGGTCACCCGCTACGCAGCGTAAGCGACTGGAAGGCCGCAACGCTGGAAGCACTCTTTAAAAACCTGGCAGAAGGCGCCGGAATAAAACCCGGCGAATTGCAGCTCCCGATGCGTCTTATGCTTGTTGGCGGAAAATTTGGTCCGCCGGTATTTGACATCGCCGAAATACTGGGCAAAGAAGAAACCGTCAACCGGATTGAAGCGGCACTGGAGCAATTGCCTTAACCTCTTTGCTCCATTAGTTGCAAAATCGGTTCCCATTCGGTTGCCAGCGAACGAAGGAACGCTTTATTTTCCTCCGACAGCGCTTTCAACCCTTCGGTGTTTCCCTGCACCTGAGCCGGCGTGCGAATGCCGGGTATGATGGTGCTGACTTCCGGAAAACTAAGAATATAACTTAACGCAAGGCTTGTTTCGGACAGGCCTTCGTTTTTTCCCACCGGCCACACTTTTTCTTCCAGCAATTGCAATGATTTTTCCAGGATCTCCGGCGAAAAACGAAAACTGCGGTGATCGCTTTTTTCAAACTGTGATGCCGCCGAAAACTTCCCGGTGAGCAAGCCGAATTGAAGGGGCATACGGGCTATGATGCCATAACCTTTTGACGCGGCTTTTTCCATCACCCTCAAAGCCCTTTGATTGATGATGTTAAACACGAGCTGGAAGCCATCGCCCAAGCCCTGCTCCAGTAAAAAACCGGCTTCCGGCTCCGGGTAAAAAGTATTGAGCGACAATCCCCAGTACCGGATCTTTCCTTCCCTCTTTAACTGCTCCATGGCATCGATACACTCACCGTTTTGCAAATGCTGCAGGCGTGCCACGTGAAGCTGGTAATAATCGATTGTTTCCCGTTGCAGCCGCTGCAGGCTTTGTTCGCAGGCGGCGAGGATGTAGTCTTTGGAATAATCGATAACGATCTTTTCGTTGATGTTTCGCTGGCCCACTTTGGTGGCAAGAAGGCAGTTGCTGTTTCCTTTCAAGGCATGCCCCAACAATTCCTCGGAATGACCCAGCCCGTAAAAATCGGCCGTATCAAAAAAATTGATGCCGGCATCCAATGCAGCCTTAATGGCTTTGACCGAGGTTTCATCATCCGTTTCGCCCCAACCGATCGGCAGGCCACCCACGCTTGCAGCGCCGCCAATAGCCCAGGCACCAAATCCGATTTCGCTAACCTGTAGATCCGTCTTTCCAAATTGCCGGTAATTCATCATCAACGTCTTTGTTTTCTAAACTAGGTTATTTTTGACGAACATTATGAGCGAAGCGTTCAAACGACCCATCAGGATATTGGTAGCAAAAGTTGGACTCGATGGCCATGACAGAGGTGCAAAAGTCATCGCCACCGCCCTGCGGGATGCCGGCATGGAAGTGATCTATACCGGCCTGCGCCAAACCCCGGAAATGGTGGTAGCTGCGGCCCTGCAGGAAGACGTCGATGCCATTGGTATTTCCATCCTGTCGGGTGCCCACATGACGGTGTTTCCCAAGGTTGCAGCACTGATGAAAGAAAAAGGGCTGAACGATGTACTGCTGACCGGTGGAGGCATTATTCCCGAAGAAGACATGCAAACATTACGCACCCAGGGCGTGGGACGACTGTTTCCTCCCGGCACGTCTACCGCCGACATCGCAGGCTATATCACCCAATGGGTAACTGATAACCGTTCCTTTTAACCAACACGTATGTACAAAACATTACTGGCTACGCTGGAAAATAGCATTCTCACCGCGACAATCAACCGGCCCGACAAACTGAATGCCCTCAACAGGGAGGTCATGAACGACCTGGATACTCTGCTCAATGACATTGACAGTAACAAAGACATTAAGGCTGTGATCATTACCGGTGCGGGGCAAAAAGGCTTTGTCGCCGGTGCCGACATCAGCGAGTTTGTGGGCCTCAGCAGGGAAGAAGGCCAGGCCCTGGCCCAAAAAGGACAGGATATTTTTTCCCGCATTGAAAACAACCGCAAACCCATCGTGGCAGCCGTGAATGGCTTTGCCCTGGGCGGCGGCTGCGAGCTGGCCATGAGTTGCCATTTTCGCGTAGCCAGTGAGAACGCCAGGTTTGGCCAACCCGAAGTGAACCTTGGCCTTATTCCCGGTTATGGAGGTACGCAGCGGCTGGTGCAATTGATTGGCAAAGGCCGTGCAATGGAACTGTTGATGACCGGCAACATGATCGACGCACAAACAGCACTGCAATATGGGTTAGTAAACCACGTGGTGCCGCAGGACGAATTGCTCGTCAAAACAAAATCCATTTTAGACGTAATTGTTGCAAAAGCGCCGCTGGCCATAAGTAAATGTATTGCAGCCGCCAACGCCGCATTTACTGAAAAAGGCTATCAAATAGAAAGCGAGGGATTTGGCGAGTGCTTTGCGACCGAAGACATGAAAGAAGGCACAGCAGCCTTCCTGGAAAAACGCAAACCGGCTTTCACGGGAAAATGACAGCAGCCTGTCAAATAATTCCCTTGATGATTTCCCAATATCTCAATATCCAATATCCCAATATCTAATATCTCAATATCTCAATATCTCTCCCTCATCCATTTTGCGGGAATACGCGAATTGTTTTTACAAAACGGCCCTTGTAATAAGAATTCAAGGGTGTAATGGTGACACCGTGCTGGCGGCCGGAAGTGGAGTGAATGAACCGCAGTGTATCGGAATTATCAACCACTATCCCCATGTGTCCCACAAACCGCTCCGTGCTGTCGGTACCGGTAAACAAAATCAGGTCGCCTGCCTTTGCCTGTGCAGCACTCACTTCTGTTCCTACATTGGTAAAATCGATTGACGAACGTGGCACCACGATATCAAAATGCTTGAACACATAGGTAATAAACCCGGAACAATCGAAACCTTTTGCAGGATCGGTGCTTCCATACAGATAAGGAACACCGATCTGCGTTTTGGCAAAAGCCACTACTTCAGCCGGCGACACGCCCCTGGTATCAATGCCTCCTTTGGGCAGGGGCAGGTGATTTTTTACAACCGTGTCGATGTTGCCGGGTCCTGCCTTTACACTGTCGATTTTCGGATCGGGCGGCAGGGAGCTGCGGGCCTGCAGGGAATCGGTCGTAACCATTTGAACATCTTCGGTCTTGTTTTTATTGAACAAGGCGACGGTCGCCTGCCAGCCGGCGAACAAAACGATTACGATACCGATAAGCCATTTCATAAGTAAACCTTACCCAACATCCGACAAAAAAAGGTCCAGAAAAGAACTGTGGAACGAACATCCCACCCCGAAACAATTCCTGACAAACCTCAAAAAATTGCTTTGGATCAGCGGTTATCTTTGCGAAACTTAAAACAAAACCATGTCACAATACCGGATCGAAAAAGATACCATGGGCGAAGTGCAGGTGCCTGCCGATGCCATTTACGGGGCCCAAACCCAGCGCAGTATTGATAATTTCAAGATTGCACAGGACATCAACCGGATGCCCAAAGAGATCATCCGCGCCTTTGCCTACCTGAAAAAGGCAGCGGCCATCACCAATTTTGAAGCCGGCGTTCTGCCCAAAGAAAAAATGGAACTGATCGGCAGGGTTTGCGACGAGATCCTCGACGGGAAACTCGATGATTCTTTTCCACTCGTGGTGTGGCAAACCGGCAGCGGCACCCAAAGCAACATGAACGTAAACGAAGTGGTCGCCTACCGTGCCCACGTACTGAACGGCGGCCAGCTGACCGATAAAGACAAAGTGCTGCATCCCAACGATGACGTCAACAAGTCGCAATCGTCGAACGATACTTTTCCTACCGCGATGCACATTGCGGCGTACAAGATTTTGATTGAAACCACGATCCCCGGCATTGAAAAACTGTGCAACACACTGGCCGAAAAAAGCAAGGCGTTCATGAACGTGGTGAAAATCGGTCGCACCCATTTTATGGATGCCACACCGCTTACACTGGGACAGGAATTCAGCGGCTATGTTTCGCAATTGGATCATGGATTGAAGGCCATCAAAAACACGCTGGACCACCTGTCCGAACTGGCCCTGGGCGGAACGGCCGTGGGCACGGGTATCAACACGCCTCCGGGTTATTCGGAAAATGTGGCCAAACACATTGCGGATTTAACCGGCCTTCCCTTCCGCACGGCCGAAAACAAATTCGAGTCGCTGGCAGCACACGATGCCATCGTGGAGGCACACGGTGCGTTGAAAACGGTTGCCGTCAGCCTGATGAAAATTGCCAACGACATCCGCATGTTGTCGTCCGGTCCGCGCAGCGGCATTGGCGAAATTTTCATTCCCGACAACGAGCCGGGATCCTCCATCATGCCGGGCAAGGTGAACCCCACGCAATGCGAAGCGCTGACGATGATCGCTGCACAGGTATTGGGAAATGATGTTGCCATTAATATTGGCGGATCGATGGGGCATTTTGAACTGAACGTGTTCAAACCGATGATGATCTACAACTTCCTGCACAGCGCAAGACTGATCGGCGACGGCTGCGTTTCGTTCAATGACAAATGCGCTGTTGGCATTGCACCGATTGAGGCGAACATCAAAAAGCATGTTGACAATTCGCTGATGCTGGTCACTTCGCTCAACACAAAAATTGGTTATTACAAAGCAGCAGAAATTGCACAAAAAGCACACAAGGAAGGAACCACGCTGAAAGAAATGGCGGTGAAGCTGGGTTATGTCACACCGGAGCAGTTTGACGAGTGGGTGGTTCCGGAGAAGATGGTCGGAGAATTAGCGAGTGGCAAGTAGTGAGTCGCGGGTAGCCGTTTACTGCATGTTTGTTTATTTTATCAAGCTGCACCATTGTGGTGCAGCTTTTTTTATGGCATTTAAGGAAGCGAATTGATGCTCCTGGTTTTAGGGCCAACAATAAAAAAACCTCCTGAACATTCAGGAGGTTTTTTTATTTGGAGAGCAAAATGAACCAAGCGGCTACTTGCTACTTGCTGTTCACTACTCGCTCTTATTGGAAGATATAGCGGATACCCAGTTGCACCTGGAAGCGGGAAGCCTGGCTCGTGCTGTTCTGGAAGGTATTCACCAGCGGTGTTTGGCTGGCGGCATCCAGGTAAGGGAACGAGAACGAAGGCTTACCGGCATCAGCACCCGATGCTACGATACCCTTATACGTCAGCAGGGCAAAGTTGTTACCGGAACCAAGCGATTTGCTGGTGGTACGGAAAATACCCCAGTTCTTGTTAATCAGGTTACCGAAGTTGTAGATATCGGCTGTGAAACGGAACGTATTGGTCTTCTTGTTTACACGGATCAGGAAGTCCTGCGTGAAGTTCAGATCCAAACGCTTGTAGAAAGGCAGCATCAAACCGTTTCTCTCTACATACTCACCTCTTTTCTTATACAGGTAAGGATCCTGGTTGATGTACGCATTCAGCTGGTTCCAGATCACGTTTGTAGAACGGGTGTCGGTTGCGCCGTCGGCTACCAGCACGATTTCGCTCTGGCTTCTGGGAACATAAACCAGGTCGTTACCCGTCAACCCATCGTTGTTCAGGTCACCGTTGTAGGTGTAGCTGGCCGTTCCGCCATTGGCGGCTTCAAACGTGAAGCCCACTGAGGTAGCGAAATGCTTCAGGTACTCCTTGCGGTAGTAGGCGGCCGCCACAACACGGTGTGGCTGGTTGTAGTTGGAATAACCCAGTTCCGGCAGGTTCGGATCGCCACTTACAGGGCGGTCACGCCAGATGGATTGAGCGATAGAACCACCATCGTTAACAGACTTGCTTTTACCGTACGTGTACGCAATCATTGTGTACAGGTTGTTCACATTGCGTTGCAGTTGGCCGGTAAGGTTGTACGAATAACCCTTCGACGTGTTGGTCATCAGGATCGCGTCGGAGATATTCGGGTTGGTGGCAGTTGCACCACCGGCACCGTTATAGATCTGCGACGAAGTATAACGGATACGGTTGTCGGCACCCAGCAGCGGCGCACCGGTGGATGGCAGGTTCACGTTCTGGTGGTAAACAGCGTTGACATCTTTTGTATAGATACCTTCCAGCGTTGCTGTGATATCCCAGAAGATGCGTTTGTCAACAGCAAGGTTAGAACGGAAAATCTGCGGGAACTTGAAGTTCTCGTCCGTAACAGCCAGGTTGTACGATGTATTGGCCGTGGCGTTGGCAGGACGGTTTGCATTCACATCGTTGCTGAATGCAATGCCCGATGTTTTCACGAAAGAGCCAAAGTCAACACCGTTGTTGCTCGCCTGGTTGGTGATCCACACAAACGGCGGCGCTCCGGCAAACACACCCAGGCCACCGCGAACCTGCACGGTTTTGTCGCCTTTTGCATCCCAGTTGAAACCAAGGCGTGGGCTCCACAGGACAGCCGTTTTCGGCTTGCGGCCCGTATTGATGCGAACACCGTTGCGGTAGACAAGGGCATCGGCATTGACATTGTCGCCAAAGCTATTGCCGAAGATCGGCAGGTCGGCACGCAGGCCGGCGGTAACCACCAGGTTGTCGGTAGCGTTCCAGCGATCCTGGGCAAAGAAGCCCAATTGCAGCGCATTCACATCCGCAAAGGGGAACTCTCCACCTTTCCGGGCAGAGTAACGAAGCTCGTAACGGGTAGCAGTTTGTGCACCGTTGATGGCAGCATCATAAAACGCAGCCAGGGTCGGGAACTGGTAAGCGCCGTAATAGTTCGGCGCAAAACCGTTGCGGAACTTATTGTATGTATTCTGCGTACCAAACGTGAAGTTGTGCTTACCATGGAACAGGGAAACGATATCGTTGAACTGGTAAGTGTCTGTGTTCAACAGGTTATTGGCCGTGAAAGGCTCGTAACCAAACGATGTGTACGTGCTGCCGCTACCATTACCGATATCAACCATAGGGAAAATGCCACCAGGAGAAGAACGGAAATCGCGGAGGCGGTTGTAACCAACCTGCAACTTATTGGAAAGTGTGCTGGAGATACGGCTGTTCAATTCAGCAATCACAATGTTGAAGTTGTTGTTGATGACATACGAAGAGGCGAAGAACGGCATGCCTGTGTTGCTGGCGGTACGGCCACCCTGCAGCGAGCCGCTGGTGCTGGGCACAACGTTACGGTTGCTCTTCAGGTAGAAGTAGTTAATCGTAAAGGTGTTCTTTGCGTTGATGTTGTAATCAAGACGAACCGTTGCACGGTCGGCGTTGGTGTTGTAGTTGTAGTTCTCGTACGGTCCGGGATCGTAGCCGTATTTTGAAACCAGGAAACTACGCAGGGCATCCAGCGTATCGCCATTGGCCTGGGAAATCACTCCAGGAACAGCCGGCTTGCCGGTGCGGCTGGCCATAAAGCTGGTAGCAGGTTGCGCCAGGCGCTCTCTTTCATAGCTCACGAAGTAGAACAGCTTGTTTTTAACGAGGTAGCCACCGAGGTTGGCACCGGTGCTGTAGTAATTAAAGTCCTGCGATGGCAGGGAAGCGGTTCCTACGTGTGTGCCTGTCAGGTAGGGGTTTCTCCAATAATAATAAACCGAACCACGGTAGTTATTGGTACCGCTGCGGGTAACAGAGTTGATACCGGCACCGGTAAAAGAACCCAGGGTCACATCGTACGGAGCGATGTTCACCTGCACCTGGTCGAGGGCATCCAGCGAAATGGGCTGGCTGTTCGTTTGGCCACCCAGTGTACCGGAAAGACCAAAGGTGTTGTTGAACGAAGCGCCATTGACCGTAAGGTTGTTATAAGATGAACTGCGTCCACCGAAGGAAAGTCCGTTGGCGGTCGGCGCCAAGCGGGTAAAATCCTGCAGGCTGCGGCTGACGGTCGGCAGGCGATCGAGCTGCGAGCGGTTGATCACCTCGGAGGCGCCAGTGCGGCTACGGCTGAAAACCCTGTCGGACCGGGTAGTAGAAACGGTCACTTCAGTCAGGTTGCCGGTGTTCGCTGTCAGTTTAAAGTCGGCTTTGTAGGCCGTGCCCAGGGAAAGGGTAATATCTTTCTGGGTAGAAGCCTGGTAACCAACATAGGTAACGGTAATTTCATAGGGACCGCCGACTCTCACGTTAGGAAGGTTGTAGCGGCCATCGGCACGGGTAGAGGTAGAATACCGTGTTCCGGTAGGTAAATGGATTGCGGCAATGGTTGCTCCCTGTAATCCCTGCCCATTTTCACCGGTAACAACGCCCTGAATTTCAGAGGTCGTTTCCTGGGAAAAGGCGGATACAAAAGAGAACAACGCAGCCAGAGTAACCAAAAGCAGACGTTTTATTCTCATGTGTTAGAAATTTGCCGCAAAGGTGTAGGGATTTACCGTTCCCAGCATTAAATTTTTATTAACAATGGGGATTCAAATCGGTCGGAAAAACCGCTTTCTGCCTCGGTTCGGGCTTGTCTCGGGTCCTCCAAAACCGAATGGTTTTCAACTAAGTTTCAGCCAAATAGGCGACACCAAGGGTGAGCTTTCAGGATATTCTCCGTTCCTGCAGGGACTGTTTAAACACTCCAAAAACCTAGATGTCAATTAATTAATGCAAGTAAAATGTTATTTTTTGCCGATCAATTCACACCTTTGCGGCAAATTTCAAACACATGATGAGAAGAATTCTACTCTTGCTGACAATTGCCCTCGCAATTGTGCAGTATTCCCATGCGCAGGTAACAACCAGTAGCATTTCGGGAATGGTAAGGGGAGCCGGCGGCGAGGCCCTTGTGGGTGCCACGGTGACTGCAACACATGTTCCGACCGGAACGGTTTATACAGCCGCGAGCCGCGCAGGCGGACGCTTTGACATTCAGAACGTAGCACCCGGCGGGCCCTATACCATCAAGGTATCCTATGTTGGTTTTGGCGAATTTACCCGTACCGATATTAATATTCCGCTGGGTGAACGGTTTGACATTACCGCAGACCTGAGTGCTGCCAACCAGCAAATGCAGGAAGTAGTGGTATCAACCCGCGGCGCAAGAACGGAAAGAACCGGTGCTGCGACCAATTTTTCGCGTCGCCAGCTCCAGAACCTTCCTAATATCAGCCGCAGCATTACCGCCATTACAAGAACGACACCGCAAGCCAACGGCAACAGTTTCGCCGGTATGAACTACCGCTATAACAACATCACGATTGACGGCGCCCTGTTCAACAACAACTTTGGCCGCTCCGGTGACGGACAAATTCCCGGTGGCGGTACATCGGCCATCTCTATCGATGCCCTCGACCAGATCCAGGTAAACATCGCCCCCTACGATGTGCGCCAGGCAGGTTTTGTTGGCGCCGGTATCAACGCCGTGACCCGCAGGGGCACCAACACCTACACCGGTACGCTCTATGGCTATTACCGCAACCAGGATTTCAACGGCAAAAAAGTAAAAGGCGTTGAAGTGGCAAATGCAAAACGCTCGACCAACATCTATGGCGCCAGCGTGGGTGGCCCTATCATCAAAAACAAACTGTTTTTCTTTGTAAACGGCGAACGCGAAAAAAGAACGGCTCCGGGCCAAACCTGGACCGCCAAGCGCCCTGGCGTAAATGATAGCGACCCCAATGCGACCGGCGTTCTGGCCTCAGACCTGGATGCGCTGTCGGCCTACCTGAAACAGAAATACAACTACGATCCGGGCAAATACGAAGGTTACGACTTCCTGACCGACAACGTAAAGTTTGTAACCCGCTTCGACTGGAACATTACATCCAAGCACCGCTTTACGGCCCGTTACAACTATTCCAATACAGATGACGACGACCAGGTGAATGCAAACAGCGGCCCGAATCCGCGTTTCAGCAACAGCCGTCGCGGTACCAAAACAGGTGGCCTGGCATTTAATGGTGCCAACTTCCAAAACAACACGAAGGTGAATTCCATTGTGGGTGAATTGAACTCCAATTTTAGCAACAAGATTTCCAACCAGCTGATTGGCTCCTTTACCCACGTAGAGCCGAAGCGTGTTCCAAACAGCACCGCTTCTTTCGTAGACATCATGTCCGGGGCAAACGTTTACACTTCCTTCGGCACAGACCTGTTTTCCTACGACAACCGGATTGATGACAAGGCGCTGAACTTTGCCAACAACACCACCATCAACCTGGCAAAACACGTGGTAACTGCCGGTATCAGCTACGACCGTCTTTCGTTTGAAAATGCCTTCTCCGATTACGGTGGCCCTTCTTACTATCGTTTTGCTTCGTTGCAGGATTTCCTTGACAATAAAGCACCGACTGTTTTTGCCGTTACATACAGCTATGGCAAAAACAAGAGCGACATCCCCCCGGCTGCGGCCAAATTTGCACAGTTGGGTTTCTATGCGCAGGATGCATGGGCACCGTCCGAAAAACTCCGGCTGACGTACGGTCTGCGTGTAGACAAGCCATTGTACCCCTATGATGCCCCGCAAAATCCCGCGCTTGCAGCCGTTGTGTTCAAAGACGAAAACGGCAACAACGAACAGTTCGATGTGAGCAAGTGGCCAAAATCGCGTTTGCTTTTCTCTCCCCGCGTTGGTGTTAACTACGACGTGAAAGGCGACAAGAACCTGGTCGTTCGTGGTGGTACGGGCATCTTTACCGGCCGTATTCCATTTATCTGGCTGGTAAACCAGGTGGCTGATAACGGTGTGCTCCGTAGCATTTATACCGCGACCGCGGCACAATTAGCTGATATCCGCTACAACCCGGATCGTACCGCCTACAGCAACCTGGTACCGGACGTGCAGCCCGGAACCTCGATTCCATCTGGCAGCCCCTCCTACTCGGCTACAGCTTCCGATTTCAAAATGCCGCAGGTTTGGCGTTCCAACGTTGCTGTCGACAAGCGCTTTGCACAGAACTATACGTTTACCCTGGAAGGTGTCTTCACCAAATCCTTCAACAACGTGTTCTTCCGCAATGCCAACCTGGGTGCACAAAACGGCACGGTGGCCATCGCCGGCGACAACCGTCCGTATTACAATGCCAGGTTGAACAGCAACATCACCTCGCTCATTGTGATGGACAACACCAACAAAGGCTATAGCACCTCGCTGACAGCACAGTTGCAGCGCAGCTTTGCCAAGAACTGGGAAGGTTTTGTTGCCTATACATTCACAGCTTCCAAAGACATCAACATTGGTACAAGCGACCGTGCCTCCAGTAGCTGGTCAACCAATAATATCGTTGCCAACGCGAACAACCCGGAACTGGGCTTTTCCAATTTCGCCATTCCGCACCGCGTTGTGGCCAGCGGATCATACCGCTTCAACTATGCCAACAATGCACTGGCAACAACCGTTGGCTTGTATTACAGCGGCTCTTCGCAGGAGCGCTATCATTTCCGCTACGGAAACGACATCAACGGCGATGCGCAAACAAACGACATGATCTACATCCCGGCCGATCCGTCGCAGATCACGTTTGTGGAAGGTTTCAAAGTGGGCTCAAAGACTTATACGGCACAGGAGCAGAAAGATGCCTTCTTCCGTTTTGTGGAGAATAACTCTTACCTGCGTTCACACAAGGGCCAGTATGTTGAGCGTTACGGTGCCTTGCTGCCCTGGGTAAACAACCTGGATCTGCGCCTGCTGCAGGACTTTTCCTTCAATGCCCTGAACCACCGGCATGCCTTCCAGTTCAGCGTGGATGTGGTGAACTTCCTGAACCTCCTGAATAACAAATGGGGCACCCGCTATGCGTACACCTTCGGTTCCTTCAGCGACCTGGGGATCCTGGGCACGCCTTCTGCCACCAACAATACCGGCGCAGAAACTTTCAACCGCAATACGCCCAAGTTTACCTTCAACCCTGATGGCCCCACACAGGCTTATCAAACCGACTACTCCATATTCAGCACCTGGGGTATTCAGCTCGGGTTACGTTACAATTTCTAATTGCAACGGTTCTGATACGAAAAAAGCTGCCCACCCGGGCAGCTTTTTTTATTGTCGGTAGCCCTGTAGAAATTGTTCTACAAGCATTTCTTCATCAGCCATTTGAACCGGAAATACAGTGCATTCATCCTGAAATAAGCCGAGCCTGTCAAGGGGAATAGTCTTTGTGAAGATAGATTATCCTATCGCCTTAACCGATACACATGCAGGAAGAAACAAAAACTGAACTGAGAAAACCCTCGTGGCCTCGCCGTGTTGGCAGGATCTTCTTGAAATCCCTGTTGTTCCTTTTCCTTTTCATCATACTGGTCTTTTTGCTGCTCCTTACCCCGCCGGCTCAGCGATTCCTGACAGGCCGCGTGGAGAACTACCTCGGGAAAAAGCTGCAAACCAGGGTTTCCATCGGCCGTATTGGCTTTGGCCTTTCAGGGAACATTTTATTGCAGAACGTCTACATCGAAGACCGCACGAAAGACACCCTCGTTTCGGGTGGGGCCATCAAAGCGCACCTGAACTTTCTCAAGCTTTTTTCCAACGAAGTGGAAGTAAAAGATATTGAACTGCAAAACATCGTGGCCAAGGTAAAACGTGTTTTGCCGGATACAGCATTCAACTACCAGTTTGTGGTGGACGCCTTTACCAGCGAACAGACAAAAAAACCCGACACGGCCCAAACGGCGCCGATGAAACTGAACGTGAGCGATGTGACGCTGGACAACGTTGTGCTCTCCTACCGCGACGCAATTACCGGTGTTGACATGTTCAGCCGTATTGGCTACGCCACCACCACCATCGACACCCTCGATCCATACACGCAAACCTTCGATTTTCCCTCGCTCATTGTTCGCAACACGACGGTGAAAATGAAACAGGTAAAACCGCTGCTGGAACCAAAGCCCCTGGCGGTTGACATCAAAGAAGCCCAGACGCCAACGCCGATGAAGCTCAATTTTGATGTCATCGACCTGACCAAGGTTTCGGTGCAATACGACAACGATGTTTCAGCGCTCTATTCAACCCTCTCGATCGGCAAGGCAAAAGTTGATGGCAAGTTGCTGGACCTGCAGAAGAACCGCATTTACCTGGACGAACTTTCCCTGGCCAACACCGTTGCAGCCATTCGCCTTGGGAAAAGCCCCGGCGCCGAAGTGGTGAAGCAACAGGCCAAACAGGAAGCCGTGGCGCAAACAACGGTGCCCTGGGATCTCCGCGTGGACAAGATGCAGTTTGACAACGCCGATATCCGTTACGATGACGACAACCAGCCGCGCCTTGCATACGGAATGGATTATTCCCATCTCAAGGCCGATGACGTTGTGTTGCATGCGGACAATGTGTTTGTGAAGCCTGATTCAACCGGGCTAACCCTGGTTAAAGCTTCGTTCAAAGAAAAAAGCGGTTTTGTGCTGAACGAGGCGAGGGGCGAACTTTTTTACGGTGCCAGCCAGGCTTACCTGAAAGACCTCTTCATCAAATCACCCGGCTCGGAAATCAAGCGCAACGCGGCCCTTCATTATGCCTCGCTTGCCGAACTGCAAAAACATTTTGAACGGGCTGTGATTGACCTGGATATTGAAAACAGCTATGTACAGGTGAAAGATATTTTGACCTTTGCGCCGCAGCTTCGCTCCCAGCCCGCGCTGCGCAACCCCAATGCTGTGTGGCGCATGAACCTGGAGGGACATGGCACCATGGACCGCCTGAACATAGCAAAGCTGCAGTTCGACGGCCTGCAAAACACCCATCTCAATGCCTCGGGTACGCTCCTGGGGCTTGCCAACCCGGCCAACGCCGGTGGCAATTTTACCATTTACCGCTTTCATACCACGCAGTCCGACATTGCCCTATTCGCCGGCAACAGTTTGAAACAGGCGGGGCTCGACCTGCCACAGTCTTTCGATCTTTCGGGGATGGTCAATGGCAATGCCGGCCGGCTGAATACACGCCTGAACCTGAACACGACCGACGGCGATATAGACCTGAACGGAAGCTTTGCCAACTTGATGAATCCATCTTCGCTCAGCTACAACGCCACAGCACGGGCCTCCGGTTTGCAACTCGGAAAAATCCTAAAGCAGCAGGGACAGATCGGCTCTCTAACGGGCACCTTCACCGCAAATGGCCGTGGCATAACGCCGGGTTCCATCAATACAACGTTTAAAGCGGCCATCAACCACGTGGGCTATAACCACTACGCCTACCGGAACATCAGGCTGAATGGCTCACTGCAAAAAACATTTTTTAAGGTCAATGCCGACGTGGCCGATCCAAACGCCGATATGACCCTGACCGCCAGCGGCGACTATGCTGCCTATGGTCCGTTCAAAATCAACGCCGACATCGACAGCGTGAAAGCCCAGAACCTTGGCTTCAGTACAGAACCGCTGACTTTTCATGGAAAGATCAACGGAACGGCTTCGGGCTTAAACTCCGACTCACCCGCGGCCGACGTATTGCTTACGCAGGCGCTGGTTGTTTCGGGAACCAACCGCCTGCCCCTGGATTCGTTGCAGATCATTGCCGGCAGGGACAATGAAAATTTCATCACGCTGCGCAGCGATATTGCCTCGGCGGAACTGCGCGGACAGTATCGCCTCATGGACCTGGGCAACATTATTCAAAGCAATCTTTCGCCTTACTTTACCGCGGCCGGCGCCACGACCCGCCTGCCGGCTGTGGCACCGTACGATATCCGGTTCCGGGCCGACCTGT
Organism: Flavisolibacter nicotianae; assembly: GCF_003628535.1. Lineage (GTDB taxonomy): Bacteria > Bacteroidota > Bacteroidia > Chitinophagales > Chitinophagaceae > Flavisolibacter > Flavisolibacter nicotianae. The sequence continues at coordinate 734,857 of NZ_RBCI01000002.1, read as the reverse complement.
ATTTCTCTCCCGCGCTGCAGGGTTTTGTTCCCGACCTGAAAGAGGCCGACAATGTGCATGCGGAAGGAAGCCTGGCCACCGGGCAGGGACTCAATGCACTGCTCACCGCGCCAAAGATTGTGTACCAAACAAACGTCGTCAACAACCTGCAGGCACGGATCCATACGAACGACAGCGGTCTGCATGTGAATGCCACCATGGACCGGCTGAAGGCCGCAGGATTGGATGTTTATGCCACCCGCCTCAATGCCACAGCCCTGCACAATAACATCAACTTTTCGGTAGGTATAGACGACAGGAACAAGCGGAACAAATACATCCTTGGCGGACTGGTTTCGCTGGCACCCGACGGCAACATGACCCTGCACCTGAACCCCGACAGCCTGCTGTTGAATTACGATCGCTGGACGGTGTCGCCAAACAACAGCATCGTTGTCGGTAAAGGCGTTACGGCCAACGACTTCACCCTGTCGCAGGCCGGCCAGCAGTTGCGCATCCAAAGCCTGGGCACGGCGCCATCTTCACCGCTGGAAGTTCGCTTCACCAATTTCCGGATCGGTACCCTCACCGCGTTTTTAAAACCCGACACAACCCTGGTAGACGGCGTGATGAACGGCACCGCTACTTTCACCAACCTTACCCAGCAGCCCCTGTTCACCTCGAACCTCACCGTTACGGACCTGATGTTCCGGCAAGACACGGTGGGCAATCTGAATGCGCAGGTAAGCTCCACGGGCACCCGCTACAATGCCAACGTCACACTGACCGGCAAAGGAAACGACCTGGCCATCACCGGCTACATGGAACCAAGCGGCAACGAAATTGCCATGAACCTGGATCTTGCCATACGGCAATTCCAGTTGAACACATTTGAAGGCGCTCTGAAAGATTTTATCACCTCCGCAAATGGAGCGGTCAACGGATCGGTATCGCTGCGGGGCACCACGGCGGCGCCGAAGGTCGATGGCCGCATCAACTTCGACAATGTGTCGGTTGTAACGCAGGCCATTGGCGGGCCCTTTAACGTGGACAAGGAATCGCTGGTTGTGGTGAGCAACAAGGGACTGGAATTTAACCGGTTCAGCATCCGCGACTCAGCCAACAATGCGCTAACCATCAACGGCCTGGTGGGCACAACCAATTTTGTCAATTATGACTTTGATCTTGACATCCGGGCACGGCATTTCAGGGCGGTGAATACCACCAAAAAACAAAACAGCATTTACTACGGCAAGCTTTATCTCACCAGCAACGTGCATGTGGGTGGAACCGAAAGCGCACCCGTAGTTGACGGCAACCTGACGGTGGACGATGAAACGGACTTCACCGTGGTTGTGCCGCAACGGGATCCCGGCATTGTGTCGCGGGAAGGCGTGGTGCAGTTTGTGGATTTCAGCAATCCCGGGATTGATTCGCTGTTCCTGGCCACTTACGATTCCCTGAACCGTTCGGTACTCACCGGCTATGACATCACGACGAATATCGAAGTGAAGAAAGAAGCCAAGTTCAGCATCGTAATCGATGAAGCCAACGGTGATTTCGTGAACCTCCAGGGCGAAGCATTGCTTTCTGCGGGTATTGATCCCAGTGGCAAGATCAACCTCACCGGATCGTATGAAATTGAGCAGGGCTCGTATCAACTCAGCTACAATTTTATCCAGCGAAAATTCGACATTCAAAAGGGCAGCCGCATCGAATGGCTGGGCGAGCCGACAGCGGCCCAGTTGAATGTGAAAGCCGTCTATGTTGCCAACACAGCGCCACTCGACCTGGTGTCGAATTATATTTCAGCTTCCAGCACAGCGATCCGGAACACGTATTTGCAGAAGCTTCCCTTCCAGGTGTGGCTGAACCTGCAAGGACAATTGATGCAGCCGCAAATCTCCTTCGATATTATTTTGCCCACAGATAAAAACTACGGCGTTTCTTCCGACATCATCACCAATGTGGACACGCGGTTGACCCAACTGCGGCAGGAACCTTCGGAGTTGAACAAGCAGGTGTTTTCGCTCCTGCTCCTGGGACGGTTCGTGGGCGAAAATCCCTTCCAGTCAAGTGGCGGCGGGTTCAGCGCCTCGGCCTATGCCATGCAGAGCGCCAGCAAATTGCTCACCGAACAGCTCAACAACCTGACACAGGACCTCATCTCCGGTGTGGACCTGAACTTCGACGTTACGTCGAGCGATGACTATACCACCGGCTCGCGCCGACAGCGCACGGACCTCAATGTGGGTCTTTCAAAAAGTCTCTTGAACAACCGGCTGTCAGTAACCGTTGGCAGCAATTTTGAATTGCAGGGTCCCCAACAGCAAAGCGCCCAGGGTGGCAACAACATTGCCGGCAACATCGCCGTCAACTACCAACTGAGCCGCGACGGCCGGTACATGCTCAGGGCCTACCGGCGCAACGAGTACTTTGGCGTGGTGGATGGCTACGTGGTGGAAACAGGTCTTCGCTTTATCATCACTCTCGATTACGATCGGTTTATCGACATACTCAGACGAAGAAAACTACGCGTAGAAAACAAGGAAAAACAAAACCAGCCAGACCAATGATCAACCAATGGCGTAAATTGATTTTTACAGGATGCATCATCCTTTCGGCCTGCAGCGCTACGAAGCACATCCCGGCCAATGATGCCCTGTACACCGGGGCTACGGTAAAGCTTACGGCCGAGAACGTGAGCACACAGCAGCGAAAGGTATTACAGGCAGATCTTGAAGGCCTCACAAGACCACGGCCGAACAGCCGTTTTTTGGGCATCCCGTTCAAACTTTTGTTGTGGAACCTGTTTTACACCAAAAAAGAAAAAGGCCTGCGGGCCAACCTGCAACGAAAGCTGGGGCAACCACCCGTGCTGGCCAGCAGTGTTGACCTGGACGCCAATATAAAGCTGTTGCAGAATTACCTGGAGAACAAAGGCTTTTTCCGCAGCGGCGTAACCGCCGATTCGACATGGAAAAAGAAAAAGGCCAGCGTGACCTACACGGCCAACGCCGGGCCCCAATACAAAATCAATTCCGTAACGTTCCCCGCCGACAGCAGCACCCTTTCCACTGCCATTGCGCAAATCGGCCAGAAAACCCTTTTGAAAAAAGGCGAGCCCTACGACCTTGACCTGATCAGGGGCGAACGCACCCGCATCGATGCCCTGCTGAAGGAAAGAGGCTTTTATTATTTCAACCCCGAAGACATTTTGGTGCAGGTCGACAGCACGGAAGGCGACCACCAGGTGAACATGCGGCTGGTGTTGAAACCGGAAACTCCTCCGGAAGCCAAGGAGGTGTATTTCATCAACAATGTTTACATCTATCCCAACTACAGTCTGAACAGGGCTCGCTTTGACACGGCACAGGCAAACCGGGAGTTTTACAAAGGGTATTACATCACGGATCCGGTTCACAAGTTCAAGCCAAAGCTTTTTGTCAACACCATGGCGTTTACGACCGGGCAGGTGTACAACCGCACAGACCACAACAAGTCGCTGCAGCGCCTGATGGACCTGAACGTGTTCAAGTTCACCAAAAACCGCTTTCAGCGGGCCGCCGTGGACAGCCCGAAACTGGATGTGTACTACTACTTAACTCCCATGCCGGAAAAAGCGCTTCGTGCAGAAATCGGCACCGAAACGCGAAGCAATAACCTGAATGGAAGTGAAGTGAGCATCGGCTTCAAGCACCGCAACACCTTCCGGGCGGCGGAGCAAATGGACATCCGGGCCTACGTGGGCACCGATGTGCAGTTTAGCGGCACCTTCCAGAACACCACTACTTTCCGCATGGGTGGCGAAATCAATTTTTCGATTCCGCGGTTCGTGGTCCCCTTCTTCCGGTTCAAACCCAAGAGCAGCTTTATCCCGCGAACCAACATCCAGTTGGGTTATGAAGCACTGGACCGCAAAGGACTTTACACGCTCAATTCTTTCCACGGCGGTCTGGGTTACATCTGGCGAGAGTCGCCGGAGCTTTCGCATGAGTTCTATCCCATTGCCATTACCTACACAAAGCCGCAGAATATTTCTGACAAATACAGTCGCGAGATCATCAACAACCCCACCCTGCGCCACATTACCGATACGCAATTCATCCTGGGTTCTACGTATCAATACACGCTCAACCAGCAGGCGCTTGGCTTGCAGAAACGAAATACATTTTACCTGAATGGCCTGGCCGATGCCTCGGGCAACCTGGCCGGCCTGCTCACCAGCAGAACAGGGGTGAACAGCAAACGGATGTTCGGTCTTCCGTTCGCCCAATACCTAAAGGTAGAACTCGACGGCCGGTGGTATCGGCGCCTGGGCCTGAATACCACCTGGGCCAACCGGCTGGTAATCGGGTATGGAAAGCCGTACGGCAATTCGCAGGAGCTTCCCTACATCAAGCAATTCTTCACCGGTGGCAACAACAGTATCCGCGCCTTCCGCAGCAGGTCGGTAGGGCCCGGCACCTACCAGGCAGTGCCCACTTCGCAGGGCTTTATTCCCGATCAAACCGGCGACATCAAGCTGGAGATGAACACCGAGCTGCGGCCACGCATTTCCGGACCGCTGTACGGCGCCCTGTTTATAGATGCCGGCAATATCTGGCTGGCCAACGACAATCCGCTGAAGCCCGGGGCCACCTTCAACAGCGACTTTTTGAGTGAACTGGCAATGGGTGCCGGTGCCGGTATCCGGCTCGACATCACGTTGTTCGTGATCCGCTTTGACGTAGCCTTTCCCATTCGCAAGCCCTGGCTCGACAAGGGCAACCGGTGGGTGATCAACCAGATCCAGTTTGGCCAACCCGAATGGCGGAGTCAAAATGTGGTTTACAACCTGGCGATCGGGTACCCGTTCTAGTGAACAAATAGATTTTTCCTTTTTGTAAAATAGGTTTGCGCCCCCGCGAACCTATTTTTTTATGGAATGCCCGCTTTTGAACGAGCCAGTCTATTCAAGAAAGCTCGCAGGCTGGTACATGGCAGGAAACAAAAAAAGAGTAATGGCTCTAAACTGCAGTTATTGATCACCGTGAAGGTTCGGGTATTCTCTCCTATAATTGAATTTGTCTGCATGCCCAATGAGCCCAACCAGTTTCACTGTTCTGCAGTCCATCCGAAGTCAGCACTGAAACTTCTTTTGTTTTTTTGTGTGGAAACGGCCTGTTCGACCATCTCTATGAAAACATTGTTATGAAAAAAGTTGCATTGGGCCTTTTTGCATTCGCACTAGCCAACTTTTGCCATGCGCAAACAACTGCGAAAAAAGAAGATGTGAAATTTACCCCGCCCATCATTAAAAAGAATAAGCCGGCAAGTGTCACAAAGTTTACACCTCCCGTTATCTGGAAAGATAAAGGAACAAGCCGAACGCACACTGTTACGTATAAGAGCGGTGCGGCAAAAAAGAGGGAGAATGTAAAATTCACTCCGCCGGTTATCGTAAAGGATTAGGCAACGACATCTTTTGGCGATTTGACTTCCCCCCAAAAAGCCTGGGCCGCTTTTATTTAAAAAAAGCTGCCGGGAAGAAAACAAATATTCCACCGGCATTGATTTGTATTTTCAACTTCATATTCTTTATGACTGCGGGGCGTACAGGCAGATTCTACTGCCCACCTTTATGGATCCCTGCCTGTTTGCAGCAATTGAACAATAAGCATATGAAGTTCCTTCCGATCGATATCGACGAAACGAAAAATGCCAGGTTTTTGCAGAGCAAAGAGTGCCTCGATGTTTTAGGCGTGTACCCGGCCTTTTACCAGCGGGTTGGCTACCACCCGCCCTGGATCGGTTATTTCGTCTCCTACGACGGAGAAGAAATGATCGGTGTGGGTGGCTTTAAAGGCGCACCAAAAGACGGTCGCGTAGAAATCGCCTACGGCACGTTTGAAAAATTCGAAGGCAAAGGAATCGGTACGGAAATTTGCCGGCAACTGGTTTTGCTGGCCCTGCAAACCGATCCTTCCGTCATTGTTGCCGCACGAACCCTGAAAGACGGCCATGCTTCGATGCGGATCCTGCAGAAGAATGGCTTTGACTGCATCGGCACCGTGCTCGATGAAGATGATGGCGAAGTACTGGAATGGCAGCGCCAAAAAACGGTTCCCGGGCACCCGCCTTTTTAAAGCCGAAAACTGCAGGCCGATATACGGCAAGTGATTTCATTTTACAAGGATGGCTCGTATTCCGCTTCATCCCTTCGCACGATGCGGATGAAACAAAACTATCTCATTGTCCAAAGGCTACTTTCAGTCTTATTCGTAAAAACGAATTGTCTGCATCGTGCAGGGATGTATTACATTCGTCGGCCATGGATGCACTTTTCGAAGGCTCGTTTCTCAATTGGTTTCTCGTGGCGCTGGCGGCCTTTATCATCGGACTTTCCAAGGCTGGTGTAAAAGGGCTCGATATGATGAACGTGGCCCTGATGGCCATTGTGTTTGGCGGCAAAGCTTCAACTGGTGTGGTGCTGCCGCTTCTTTGTCTTGCCGACATGATGGCTGTGCGGTATTACCATCGACATGCACAATGGGAACATTTCCGGAAGCTGATGCCCTGGATGGTGGTGGGCATCCTCGTTGGCGTGTACATTGGAAAGGATCTGAACGAAACTGTTTTCCGTCGCGTCATGGCCCTGATCATCATTTGCATCATTGTGATTATGCTGGTGCTCGAATTCAGCAAACGCATTTCCATCCCCCACAACAAGACCTTTGCTGCTGTCATGGGAATCACCTCTGGTTTCACCACGATGATCGGCAATTTGGCCGGCGCTTTGTCCAACCTCTATTTTCTTGCCTTGCGCATGGAAAAAAATGATTTCATCGGCACGGCCGCCTGGCTTTTCCTGGTCATCAACCTGTTCAAGGTTCCTTTCCAGGTTTTTTCGTGGAAAAACATTACACCGGCTACGCTGTGGATCGACCTGCTGTTGCTGCCGGCACTGGTGCTTGGTTTTTTCGGCGGTCTTCGAATTGTTTCCCGCATCCGCGATGAGAGCTACCGTAAGGTGGTGATTGCGCTCACACTAATTGGCACCGTCTTTATTTTTCTGAAATAACCCGATGACTTCAATCGTTGGCAATACAGGCCCCCATTCATTTTTGCGTATTTCCCCTCTTTCATCTGTCACCGTATTTTCTACCTTAGCTCCCGGAAAGTTCTTCGTTTATCGTGCAACGTAACCGTACGTTTTCTTGTCTTTCCTCCAGTCACTCCTCTGAACAAACCCCATATTGAAACCAACAGAATCCGTCCTGGGAAGCCGCTAACAAAAAATACCATTATGCGCACCCTTCTCTTGTTTACAGGCTCACTCATTTACCCGGTGGTTATGTTCATCATTTCACCGCTGTTGCTCCTGGTCTATTCAGGTTTGTTCACAGCCCGTTTGTATATCCAGGTGAAAAAATACAGGCCGGCTCTTCGCAAAACGATTCGAAATTTTGCTTACCCGCAATTTCACCTGCCAATGAAGAAGCAGGCCAATGCACTCTGGTCGCGGGCTATCCGTTTTCATTTGTAAATGCCGTTTTTCCAGCTTAAGGGTCGATTTATTTTTCGGGAAACGGAAAGAAACCTTTCCGGCATTACATAGCAGGCTGGCGCAACCTGACAGCATTTCTTTCTGCACCTTGTGTTGCCGGAAAATAAAAAAGCCGGCGGTGTTGCCTGCTTTTCCCGATAAATGATTTGTGTGTTTGTCGTAGCGTCATCCGCCCAACAAGTCCGTTAGGCGCTGCTGCAGTTTTTCCGCGTTGGGAAGCATAGCGGCTTCAAGTCCGGTGTTCAGCGGCACAGCGGGCAGGTTCAAAGCGCCCAACACTTCTACGGGAGAATCGAGCCACCTGAAACACTCTTTGGCGATGCGGCCCGCCAGGGCTTCGGCAAATGAATTAGACTGCTGCTCTTCGGTCAACACCAGGCATTTCCCGTGTTTTTTTACCGTGGAAAAAACCAGTTCTTCATCCAGCGGAAAGAGCGTTCGCAAGTCAATGATTTCAATTTGGCCCGGAAGGCTTTTGGCGGCCGCTTTGGCCCAGTACACTCCCATGCCATACGTGATGACACAGGCCGACTCGCCGCTAAAAATAGCGTCGTCGCTTGCTTTCAGCACGACCGCACCTTTGCCAAATGGCAGCACGTAGTCGGCTGCCGGCTCAATGGTCCTCGCATCGTCGGTTCCTGGCACTTTGCTCCAGTAAAGACCTTTGTGTTCGAGCATCACTACCGGGTTGGGGTCGTGGTAAGCCGCCTTCATCAATCCCTTCATATCGGCAGCATTGCTTGGGTAGGCCACTTTAATTCCTTTGATGCTGAGCAACGTCGTTTCCACGCAGCCACTGTGGTAAGGACCGCCGCCGCCGTAGGCACCGATGGGCACACGAATGATGGTGGACACCGGAAACCGGCCGCACGAAAGGTAGCAGGACTTGGAAATCTCCGTCACCAGTTGATTGAAGCCGGGATAGATATAATCGGCAAACTGCACTTCCACGATTGGCTTCAGGCCCACGGCGCTCATGCCGACGGTTGAACCAATGATGTAGGCTTCCTGGATGGCTGTGTTGAATACGCGGTGATCGCCAAATTGCTCACCCAGTGTCGCTGCTTCGCGGAAAACTCCACCGAGTCGACGACCCACATCCTGGCCATACAAAAGACAATTCTCGTCTTCTTCCATCAGCTCACGGATGGCAAACAAAGCTGCATCCACCATGAGCACTTTGGCGCCACCGGAGGGAGCTCGTTCCCCTCTCTCCTCCTGCACAGGTGTGGGAGCGAAAACATGCATTGCCACTGCCGACGGATCGGGATCCGGCGCCGCAACAGCACTGTCAAAATCTGCTTGAATATGGGCATCCACTTCCGCTTCCATCTGCCGGATATAGTCCTCACCAAAATCGCCGGTCATGTAGTGCCGGAGCTTCAGGTAGGGATCGAGACTGGCATGTCGGGCCAAGTCTTCGTCGGTCCGGTAAAACTCTTTGCGTACACCACTTGTGTGGTGATTGAGGAGGCAAACCTTTGCATGCACCAGCCAGGGCCTGCGGTGTTCCCGCACGTCGGCAATGACTTCCTGCATGGCCTCGAAGCTTTCAAAAAAATCGGTTCCGTCAACTCTTCGCCGTTGCAATCCCTTGAAGCCGGCTGCATATTCAAAAGCATCCATTGCACGTCCTTCTTCGGCACTTACGCTAATGCCCCAGTCGTTGTCCTGCACCAGGTAAATGATCGGCAATTGCTTTAACACAGCAAATTGTAAGGCCTCCGCCACTTCGCCTTCTGTTACGCTTGCATCGCCCAGTGAACACACCACGACTGGCCTCTCCTCATTGCTGGTTGCTGATTGCCCATGGCCGATTTTTTCCTTGTATTGAATACCCTGCGCCACGCCGGTTGTTGGAATGACCTGCATACCTGTGGCACTGCTTTGATGCATGATTTTTGGCTTGTTTTCCGCCAGCGAATTCGGGTGCGAATAATAACTTCTGCCGCCGGTAAACGGATCGTCTCCCTTGGTCAGGAGTTGCAGCATCAGTTCGTACGGCGTCCAGCCCATACCCAGCAACATGCTCTCATCGCGATAATACGGGCTCACCCAATCCTGTGGTTTTAATTGAAAGGCCGTTGCCAACTGAATGGCTTCGTGCCCACGGGAGGTGGAGTGAACATATTTTGTAATGGCACGGTTGGCCTCGTAGGTTTCGGCCATCACTTTCGCACTGTACATCAGGCGGTAGGCCTGTAGTAATAAGTTTCGATCCATCCCCCCAGTCTTCCGAAAAGAGAGACCCGGATCAAAACGTTCATTTCTGTCTTCAGCCATGCGTTTACCTTGGTTTTCTGTCAAGCAAGCAAATAAAATTCAGGCACAAAATAAAGAAAGCAATTCCATCAAAATGGAATTGCTTTCTGCAATATCGAAGTTGCCGAAAAGAAATAGTTGCGAAAACAAAAGTCTCCTTTTAAGGGGACTTATTTCACTTCCAGGGCAAACAGGCTCTGGTCGTCCATGAACCCTTCCAGTTCATCCCCTACCACAGCTTCGCCCACACCAGCCGGTGTTCCGGTAAAAATCAAATCGCCGATGTTGATGGAAAAAAAGTTGGAGATATATGATACGATGTAATCGAAAGAAAAAAGCATGTCTTCGGAATTGCCCTGCTGCACCAGTTCCTTGTTTTTGTACAAAGCAAAGTTCACCGCATTTTTGTTTTTCAGCCCGGTGATCGGGATCCATTTCCCCACAACGGCCGAATTATCCCAAGCTTTTGCCTTTTCCCAGGGAAGCCCTTTTTGTTTCAACTCGGTTTGAATGTCACGGGCAGTGAAATCGATTCCGACAGAAACGGCATCGTAGTATTTGTTGGCAAATTTCTCCTGGATGTATTTCCCGTTTTTGGCAATGCGCAGCACCAGTTCGCATTCGTAGTGAAGCTCGTTGGTAAATTCCGGGTAGTAAAACGGGGTGTGCGGCTGCAACAAAGCACTTTTTGGCTTCATGAAAATCACCGGCTCATCCGGTATTTCGTTCTTCAGTTCCTTGGCATGGTCAGCATAATTCCTTCCTACGCAAAAAATTTTCATAATAACTGTGGTTTAAGTTTAAATAAAAAAGGATACTCACACCAATGCGGGCTGTTGATCCTTTCTATTTAGAGCCGATTCGTCAAAGGAAATTGGATTTTGGGCAGGCTACCAATCAGTGTTGGTCGTTCAAAGTAAATAAATTAATTATTATCCTCATAATGCAATGGTCAGATTGTTGTATTTGTTCATACTCGTGTTGATGCCCGCGGTGGCAAAGGTTTCGATTGCTTCCACACTGGCTTCGATTTTTTTTTGCACCACCGGTTCTTCTTCCTTTCGCCATTTTCCCAGCACAAAATCCACCTGCGCTCCTTTGGGGTAATTGTTCCCAACGCCAAACCGCAGTTTGGGGTATGCCGTTGTGCCCAGCACTTCCTGCAGGCTTTTCAAACCGTTGTGTCCACCATCGCTGCCACCGGCGCGGATGCGCATCTTTTCCAGCGGCAAGGCCACGTCGTCTACGACAACCAGCAGGTTTTCCAGCGCAATTTTTTCTTTGTCCATCCAGTACTTCACCGCCTTGCCGCTTAGGTTCATGTAGGTGGTGGGACAAATACAGATAAAAATACGTGCCTTCCATTTCACTTCGGCCACATAGGCTAAACGGTCCGTCCGGAATGTGCCGCCGTGCTTTTGCACAAAGGCCATCACCACGTCGAAACCAATGTTGTGACGCGTATGCGCATACTCATTCCCGACATTGCCCAAGCCTGCAATCAAAAATTTCATGACTGCAAAAATAGCCGCTGATGTGCAGGTTTCGGGAGAGAGGAAACAGATTTTAATTCTGCTGCATTCGCAGTATTGCAAACGCCCAATCTTTTTGAGAAAGGAAGTAACGCATCGTGCTTTCCTGAACCCTCTCTTAGGACATTAAAGTCGTTTCGTACCCGGCTAAAATGAAAACAGGACTGTTTCTTTCGAAACAATCCTGTTAATCCATTTAAAAACCAGGGAATCCGTGGTTATTTTTTGGCACCTTTTGCAGGAGCGGCAGCCGCTTCTTCCTGACGCAGGGCACGTGTTGTGACAACAGAAACGATAGGAATCCGTGGAGAGTTTATGATCTCGTAATTCGGATCTTTTACGTCTTGTACACGCAGGTTTTCGCCGATTTCCAACGCATCTACCGGCACTTCGATTTGCTCCCTCAGGTGCTTCGGGTACGTTTTCACCTTCAGTGATTTCATTTTGGGCACCAGGCGACCACCGGCTCTTACACCTGCAGCTGTACCTGTAAACTTCAGGGGAATGGTAGCGATCACTTTTTTGTCTTCTACCAGTTCCAGCAGGTCAACGTGGATCAGCTGATCGCTGACCTTGTCGAATTGAAGGTCTTTCAGAATGCAACGGTAGGTTTTGCCGTCTACGGTTACGTTTGCCAACTGGAAGTTCGGTGTATACACCAATGGCTTGAAAGCCTTGGCCGGAGCAGAAAAATTAATTTCCTGTGCACCCCCGTAAATTACACCAGGCACGAGTTCCTGAGAGCGAAGCTGGCGGGTGGCTGACTTGCCATGTTCGGTCCTCAGTTGTCCTTCGATTGTAATTGTCTTCATTGTATGAGTGTTTGTTTAAAAAAAATTCTTGTAGCCGATAGCGGTTAGCTGTCAGCTTATTTGTCCCTCCGCTGCGAGTGAAAGAACAGGTTGTTGATGCTCTTGTTCTCGTACGCATTGCGGATGGCGACTGCAAAAAGTTCGGCCGTCGTGATGCACTTGACCTTGGACGAAGGTTTCTTCAGCGGAATGGTGTCACAGACCACCAATTCTTCCAGCACACTTTCCTCGATATTTTCGTAAGCCTTGCCGCTTAACACCGCGTGGGTGATGAGGGCCCGCACACTACGTGCACCTTTTTCCTTTAAAAGAGCGGCCGCTTTCTTCAGCGTTCCTGCCGTGTCGCAGATATCGTCGATGATCACAATATCCTTGTCGGTTACGTCACCAATCACCACCATGCTGGCAATCTCGTTGGCCCGCTTGCGGTGTTTGTCGCAAATCACCATTTCGGCTTCGAAATAATTGGCAATCTCACGAATGCGGTTGGTAGCGCCTACGTCAGGGGCCGCAAAAGTAAGGTTTTCGAGGCGCAATTGTGTTATATAAGGTATAAAAACGGCTGAGGAGTCGAGGTGGTCCACCGGGATGTCGAAGTACCCTTGGATCTGCGGGGCGTGCAGGTCCATGGTGATCACCCGGTCAGCACCGGCAGCGGTGAGCATATTGGCCACCAGTTTGGCACCGATGGCTACGCGGGGACGATCCTTCCGATCCTGGCGGGCATACCCGTAGTACGGAAGTACGACAATGATTTTATAGGCGGAGGCACGTCGGGCCGCATCGATCATGAGCAGGAGCTCCATCAGGTTGTCGGCCGGCGCATAGGTACTTTGCACCAGGAAAACAAAATCGCCGCGGACGCTTTCAAGAAAAATCGGCTGGATTTCGCCGTCGCTGAACTTTTGGATATTGATTTTACCAAGCTGGCAACCGTAGCTCCTGCAGATTTGTTCAGCAAGATTTTGCGATCCGGTCCCAGCAAAAATCTTCGCATTGGGATTCATGGCTGAAAATGTGCGGCGAAGATAGGCAGAAGCCTACCAAGAATTTTCAGCCATTGAAAAATTACTTTAAAACCGTCAGGTGTGCAATATTGCTGTCGTCTTTCACCGCCAGCGAGTCAGCTTTGTGCAGGCTGTTGTACACGACATTGCAAACAAAGAAGGCCATAAAAACCGAGATGGCATACACCATCAGCATGAAGAATACCGGATGTAAAGCACCCATTAAAGAGGTAGAATTGCGTTTCATAAGAGTTGGCTTTAGTGGTTCATAGAATGATTGACAATACCAAAATTATATGTTAAACTTGGGTGATGCAAGAGCAGAACCACCCAATTAAAGCATGGGCAAAAGACGATCGTCCACGCGAAAAACTACTTGCCAAAGGCGCTGCGGTTTTAAGCAATTCGGAGCTGCTTGCTATTTTGATCATCAACGGCACACGCCAGAAAAGTGCGGTAGAACTGGCGCAGGAAGTGTTGCAAAGCGGTAAAAACAACCTGCTGGAACTGGGCAAACTTTCCGTAAAAGACCTCATGAGGATAAAGGGCATCGGCGAAGCCAAAGCCATCAGCATTGTGGCCGCATTGGAACTGGGCCGAAGGCGCCAGGCTGCCGCATCGCTCGAAAAACCCGTTGTCACCAGCAGTGCCGATGTGGCCACCTACCTGCAAACCTCGCTAAGAGATTACAGGCACGAAGTGTTTGCTGTTGTCTTTCTCAACCGCGCCAACAAGATCAATCATTTTAAAATTATCAGTGAAGGGGGCATAACGGGCACGGTGGCCGATCCGCGGATCATCTTAAAAAAAGCGCTGGAAGAAGACGCGGTCAGCCTTATTCTCTGTCATAACCACCCCTCGGGCAGCCTTCGTCCCAGCAAGGCAGACGAAGAACTCACCTATAAAATCAAGGAAGCCGCTAGGTATTTCGACATCAAAGTTCTCGACCACCTGATCGTTAGCGATGACGGGTATTACAGTTTTGCAGATGAGGGATTGCTATAGCTGCTGGCTTTTAGTCGTTAGTCTTTTGTTATTGCAGCCATCTCTTGATTTGAATAAAGGTGTGGCAAAAATCAAAGGGAACTTTGCCAGCAACTCTTTTATGTAAGCCACAAAAACAGGTTCGCGAAAGATTTTGCTTTAAAAGATCAGGTAAACCGATCCTCGGGATCAGTGATGGGACAATATCGTTGAAGGATTGGGCCGGCAAAGCTCAGGCGAATTCATCCATAGTTGAGATCATGAATGGAATCGGCAAATGCTCACTGCACAATTTCCTATCTCAATAAATCTGTTGTAAGAGGCCTAAAATTTAAAGACGAAAATCCTTAACGGTAAGCCACCGAAGGCCAACGACGAAATACCAAAGACCAAAAACAAGAAACCATTACGCTTGTGCGGTCGGTCCGCCAAAGGTGAGCGGGATATGCATTTCTTCCAGGTCTTTTATGGTGCCGTTCGCCGCTTCGTAGCGCTGAATATTTTCGGTCAGGGCTTTCATAAAGCGCTTGGCATGTTGGGGAGTAAAGATGATGCGGCTTTTGACTTTACTTTTTGGCGTGCCGGGCATCACGTTTACAAAGTCAATTACAAATTCAGCATGGGAGTGTGTGATGATGGCCAGGTTGGCATAGGTTCCTTCGGCCACTTCCTCTGTTATTTCAATGTTGATCTGGTTCTGGGGTTGTTGTTCCTGTTGCATAAAAGAATTGTCTTCAAATGTAAAGCTTCTGCCCTAATCCTTTGGGAAAAAACAGCCTGGCCAGCAAAACCGGACAGGCGGTATTTGCATAAAAAAAGGCTGCCCAAACGGACAGCCTTTAACTTGTTATGGAAACGATTAATCAACGTCCCAGAAAAGCCTGTTTTTAAATACAACGTCGGTTGCTTGCTTTGGCGTATTGCTGTTGGCACCTACTTCCGTGTTGGGATAGTACAGACGAACAGGAACAGCAGCACCTGCAGCGGCACCGGCCGATTCGGGAATTTGCGGATAGTTCGTCCGGCGGTATTCCGTCCAGGCTTCCATGCCGCCAAAGTTCACGAGGGCCAGCCACTTTTGTGTCCAGATGGCATGCAACTTGTCCGTTGATGCAGTCCAGTCGGCATTATCCTTACCGCTGGTCAGCAATTCAGTTGCACGGGCAGAAGCGCTGGGAACGCCCAGCAAACGGAACGATTCACGTACGCCAGCTTCATAATAGTCCTTGGCCGTCATCGGGAACGTAACCTGAGCGCCATAGCGGTAAGCCGCTTCGGCCTGCAGGAAAAGCGACTCGGCAGCCGTGATCAGGTACAAAGGATTGTTGTATTTGCCCTTGGCAATGACAGAAGGCCCGATGTACGAAGTGGACGGAGCCGTGTAACCACTGGGTGCACCATACGGAACACCAACATAGTTGTCCACGATCTCAGGAGCAGTGCTGACACCCGATGTACCGCTTTCACCACCTTTTGCATAGGCAATGCGTTTCAGGCGGAACGTATCGTTCGTTGCCTTCAGAACATCGAACAGATACTTTGTCGGTCTTGGATAACGACCCAGGGATTGCTTTGAGCCCGCAGGGTTATATCCCCATCTGTCAAACATGGGATTTTGCTTTCCGGTTGTTTGCAAATAACCGGGGTTAACTGCCATATCCTGACCTGCATCGAGAAAACCGGTTCCTTCCTGGATGATCTTCTGAAGCTGCGGTACAATGTAAGCGTCGCGACCGGAAATGCGGCTTTGACGGATCAAAATGCGCAGTTTCACCGTATTGGCAAATTTGATCCACTTGGTACGGCTGCCAGCTCCCAGTGAGCCAGCCGTGCTGATGTCAGGCGCAGTATTACTGCTGGCAAAAGCGTTGGCTTTCAGGTTGGCAATAGCCGAATCCAACAATGGGATCAGCGATTCGTAAACGGCCTTCTGGTCGTCATACTTTGGGAAAAGTTTCGCGGTACCCTTCAAGGCTTCGTTGAACGGCACGTCACCATACATGTCAACGAGCTTTTGAAACAGGTAGGCTTTCATCACCTGGGCAGGGCCTTTGAAATAAGGCTGGCTGGTGGCTTCCGACTTGTCGATCACATACTGGTAGTCTTCCAGGTTGTCGAAGATCGGGTCGAAATAATTGAAGTTGGAGTTAGTGAACTGGTACGCAAACGTGGTTGCACTAAAGATATAGGAGCTCGATTGCGTCCACTGGCCCGACCAGTAAGAACCCAGTTCATTCTGATCGACTTCATTGGCCACGGTAGTGGCCAGAGCGTTTGTAAATACCAGCGATACACTGGCTTGCCCGGTTATGTTGTTCGGGTCTTTGTTCACGTCGAGCCAGCTCTTTTTACAGCCGGTCCCAACGACCCCCGCAAGGGTTGCTGCAAATAATACGACTTTCAATTTCATGGACTTCAAATTATTTTATCAATTAGAATGTGAGATTTAAGTTGATACCGTACTGGCGCACGGGCGGCGTGTTCAGGGAGTTATTAATACCCTGGCCGTTACCGGTTGTGTAGCTGAACTCAGGATCGGTAAAGACATTTTTCTTGTCAACGATCGTGAACAGGTTACGTCCGTACACAGCAACCGATGCCCCTTGCAGGATCTTGGAACCGCGGATAAGGTTGCCCGGAAGGTTGTACGAAAGATTCACATCTCTCAGCTTGATGAACCAACCCGGTGTCACGAAGTTCTCAGCGATCAGGCGGTAGTAGTTTACCCACAAAGCGTATTCCGACTCACGAACATTAACAGTGGTGTTTGGAACATATTTTCCGGTACCATCGTTATAAGCGGAGTTGGGGAAAATGTGCGGCGTACGCTCAGATGTCCATCCACCGGCACCTGTGAAGGTCATGTCGCGGCCCAGTTGGTGGAAGATCACGTTTCCGCCACGGTATTCGGCATTGGCAGTCAGGGTAAAGTTTTGCACACGCAGGCGGGTACCCAGGCCGGCAATGTGCGGAGGCGTTGTACGGCCAAACTGCACGAGGTCAGAAGACAGGATGGGATACCCCGTTGTTTTATCCACGATCACGCGGCTTGTGGCCGGGTCTCTAACATAGGCTGTCGCTTTCATTTGCGGGAAGCTCTGGTTCTTGATCACATAGGTTTGCGCATAGGCATAACCACCATAGGCAAACTGGTCAACACCCTGGTAAAGGTCTGTGACCTTGTTCTGGTTGTACGAGTAACGGGCACTCATTTCCCAACTCAGGTTACGGGCCTTGATGATCTGAACACGCAGGTCTGTCTCATAACCCCAGTTCTTGGATTCACCCACGTTCAACCGCAGGTAAGGAGAACCGGTAGTGTTAGAAACTTTTACCGTAAGCACCTGGTCAACCGAACGCTGCCAGTAAGCTGTTGCTTCCAGGTTCACGCGGCTGTTCCAGAACTGGAACTCACCACCCACTTCAGAAGTATAAACGAATTCAGGCTTCAGGTTTTGATCAGGCAATACATCACCCACGCTGTAGCCCACTGTGTTGCCAAAGGGGAAACCACCGGTTGGATTAAACTGAAGATCCAAACCATAAACAGGAATGTTATCGTTGGCATTCTTGTTCCAGCTTGCACGCAGCTTGGCATAGTTGAATGTGCTGCTCTTCAGGCTGGGAATGGCGTCTGTCAGGATGTACGATACGTCAACACCATAATAAGGATACTGGTAGAGGCTGGCGGTTCTGCCCGAAGCATAGAAGCGGGAAGTACCATCGTAGCGCAATGAAGCGTGCACGAACAATTGCTCTTTCCAACCTGTGGTAAAGTCGGCATAATAACCCCACTTTCTTTCCAGGCTGTTGGCTTCACCTCCGCTCAATTCGCCACGGCGGTTACCCACGTTGTAAAGGCCGGGCTGTACAAGCGAGCCAGAACCAACCGCGATGTCCTTGGTTTTGCGCTGGTAGAGCTGCTGACCCAGGATCAACTTGTTGCGGAAGTCGCCAAAATCTTTGCTGGCTGTTACCGCGAAGTTGTTGGTCATAACAGTCTCCGTCAGGGTTCTGTCGTATACGCCGCCCTGGATGTCAGTGGATGCACGGTCGATACCATCATAGTCGTTCGCCCAATCCCAGGGAGCCGGAACATAGGCACTGTTTTTTGCCCAGTCTGTATAAAAAAACTGGCCGGTGTAGTTTTTACGAACACGGTTGTTGTTAATCAAACCAACCGTGTTGTGTGCAGACAACCATTTGGCAAAATTGTAGTTCAGATCGAAGCTACCGTTCAGGTTATAGTCAGTATACACCTGGCGGTTGTTATCCGCGTTGAAATACGGGTTGTTGTAATAGTCGTTGTAGTAACCGTTCGGGTTGGCGAACTTATTTGTTTTCCAGTCACGCAGGGTCGACAGGGGAACGTGTGCCGCTGTGTTCAGCACATCAAAATAGAAGTCGGAAGTGGTACGGTCGAAATTTGCCTGCACGTAGTTTCCGGCGAAGTTCATGCTGAGGCGGTCGGCCTGCTTGCTGGCCGCAAAACGCACACCTGTCCTGTTCGACTTATCGTGGGGAACGATACCATGGGTGTTGTTGTTTTCAATCGACAGGTAATAGGTATTACCGGCATCGCCACCGGAATAAGCAGCCTGGTTGTTGAATGTATAACCCGTGTTCCACTGCTTTCTTCTTTCGCCGGGGATCGCAGCATACGGAACGATCAGCTTGGAGCCATCTTCCAGTACACGACCAAGAATCCGGGGCTCGCCATTATAAGGATCACCAAATTGCTGGTTTTCAAACGGACGCCAGTTGTCTTTCATGCGGTCCAGGTAGTTCGGCAGGTAACCCGCAGTACCGTAACCGGCTGTATAAGCAGAACCGTTTCCGTATTGATCCTGGAACGAAGGCAACCAGGAAAGTTTGTCGAAGTTGGCCGAAGAAGAAAACGTAATTCTTCCTTTGCCGGCTTGTCCTTTTTTCGTTGTGATGACCACGGCACCGTTTACACCTTGCGAACCGTACAATGTAGCAGCCTGACCACCTTTCAGGATGGTAACGCTTTCAATATCATTAGGGTTGATGAGGGAGAGTACGCTTTGCGATGTATTGGGAATTCCGTCGATCACGATCAGGGCGTCGTTGCTACCTGTCAGTGAGCGGTAACCGCGCAACACGATCTTGGTCTGGGGATCAACACTGTTGTCCACGTTGAAGATCGCCAGGCCGGAAACCTTGCCCGACAGACCTGCCGCCACCTGGGGCGAACGGCCTACGGTCAGTTCTTCCGTAGTTACGTTGGTGGCAGAATAACCCAGTTCCTTCGGCCTTCTTTTGATACCGAGGGCGGTTGTTACCACCACTTCGCTCAGGTTGGTCTGTCCGCCAATAGTAATATTGACGTTTGTCTGGTTACCGACTTTGAATTCGGTTGCCTGGAAACCCGAGGCAGTAATGACCAGGGTGCTGTTTGCCGGGGCTTGGATGCTAAATCGGCCGTTGTCATCGGCAGCCACCCCGGTGTTGGTGCCTTTGACCGTTACAGACGCGAAGGGAACGGCATTCCCTTGTGCATCTGCAACTCTGCCCGTCACGGTGCGCTGGGCAAATGCTACAGCAGTCAGCAATAGCATGCAGAGCAAGAATTGAACTTTTCTCATGTACTTTTTTTTTGAGTTAAAATGCATAAATGCAGGGTGAGGTCCTGCGGGTTAAAGAATGAATAAGAGACAGTAGTTTTCCCATTTTTGCTGCGACAAGTTATGTTTTTTTTAACACCGCCAAAAAAAATTTGCTTTTCTATGTCGCATAAAAAATATAGTACATGCATGATTATCAGGCTAAAAGCGATACTGAACCTGTGCTTTTACCTCGGTTCGGCGGTGGCCCTCGGTTTCGTCCAAACCTGAACCGACAGTGCCTCTTCCCGCGTAGAGTGTTTGGGCAAAACGTGTCCAGAAGATCCACCGTTTTGCCGGGTGCCAGTTGATATTAATATAGTAGCGAAGTCCCTTGTCGAAAAAAGCCGGGATGGAAAAACTGTAGAGCACATCGCTTTCATAGGCATAAATACGGGTATCGTAACTGCTGGTTTGAAAATATTGCAGGCGTAGCTGGCCGCTCCATTTTGTCCCG
Organism: Flavisolibacter nicotianae; assembly: GCF_003628535.1. Lineage (GTDB taxonomy): Bacteria > Bacteroidota > Bacteroidia > Chitinophagales > Chitinophagaceae > Flavisolibacter > Flavisolibacter nicotianae. The sequence continues at coordinate 714,648 of NZ_RBCI01000002.1, read as the reverse complement.
GGTCGAATCGCCGTCTCGGCAAACGACAAAAATCCCTCTTCCCGTTTGCCGTCCATCAGAAACCAGGTCTTTTCCAGCCTGCCTTTGACAGAAGGGCCGCGATGGGGTTCAAGGGAAAAATGCAGCCGCAGGTTCTTTCGTGTCTGGAGTTCTGGAGTCCGGATGACCCCAACCGCCGGATCAAGCGGCTTGCTTTCGCCGCGAAACCGCAGGTAGGCGCCGAAAGTTTTGTTTGGCGCATAGCTCAGCCCGACCAGGAAGTCGCGGCCCCTTGCCGGGGAACTAATCCGGTAACGGAGAAAGGAGAAATGGTATACATCGGCATAGGCCGATACCAGCCAGGCGGCAGAAGGCCTGAGTTGAATCCCTGCATAAAAACCGGTTTCGTTGGCGGGCAGGGCGCTTTCTGTAAAGGCATTTCCGAACGGCGCACTGTAGTCTTTTTGAATTTTACGGAACAGGAAAGAAAGATCAAGTTTCGGATCCATGCTGACCAGGGCGCCCTGCACCAGGGCAATACGGCGTTCCCCGTTGACAGCAGCCTCGCCAAAAAAGTGGACATTCTTATAGGTATAACTATAATCCACGCTCCCCAAAAGCAGGGTCGTTCCCGAAAAGGCAAACAGGTTATAGGGCTCAGCACTTTTTTGCAGCGGCTGCGAAAACCGGTGAAAAACTGCGTTGGCACCCACTTTAAGGCTGGTGCGGTTGTAAGAGAAGTTCGCTCCTGCGGAAAAATCAGAAAGGCGGTACCGGTCTTCGACTTCGGATGGCGTGCGGTAATAGCCCGACGTTCCGAACGAGGTAAAGCGCTCCACCGAATCGGCTACCCGGTTGCCGCTAAACTTTTTATACGACACGAACGTGGTCGCCTCCCAGGCGCCCCATTGCGCCGTTGCCGCAGCGCCACGGTTAAAATTGAACTCACCTGCCGACCGGTAGGGCAACAGAACAGGCGCCTGCCGTTTCACCGCCAGTACTTCCGAACTTTTGCCAAATCCCATGGACTGCCATTGCGTAAGCCCCTGGCCAAGGTTCACAACATAGTCGCCAAGGGCAACCGCCTTCAGCTTTCCAAGATTGCGGGCAAAAAGATGAACCGAGTAAAAGTCAAAGCCCCATCGTTGCGCTCCGCGAAAAAATTGCTCCCCGGCGTCTTTGTCTGCTACTACACCGTAATAGAGTAGGTTTTTATATTGGTAGGTATAGCGCAATTGCATCCGGTAAGGATCGCCGAGATAATGTGTTTTTCGGGTTGTATCGTAGCCTTTCGCCTTTTCAAGTACCCGGCCCAGGCGAAAAAGTACCGACTGGCTGCCGTTTCGCAGGCGGGTAGTCAGCGCCTCCCCTATCGATTGTGCTTCTCCTACAAAAACAAAGGGGAGCAGTTTCCGGATGGTCTGAAGGTCGAAGCCCTGCACCGCCTGCAGTTCATAAATGGAGAGCAGTTTGCCGAAAAGCTGCCGGTGGCGCACCAGACTTTGCACCTGAAGTTCGTTCAGCAGCCGCAAGGCGTACAGGTCTTCGGGAGTTGCCGTATTCAGGTTGAGCGGGTTGTTCCGGTAAAAAACGAGTTGTTGCAGGAAGGCATCATCCTCGGGAGCTTCATCGCCCAGGTTTTCCAGTTGCTGCTCGGTTACAGGCGGTACGTCCTGCGAAAAGCCCATTGCCGCTACCAATAAGAATAGTATGACGAAAACCCCTTTCATTCCAATGGAGCATAAAGAATGGACAACCCGGGAGTGGTTCCCAGGTAAGGATGCAGGGAAGCCAACGCTTCTAACCTGACACGATTCAGTTGCACCCCGAAGCCGAAGGCAAAAACAGCCGTAGCCGACCGCAGGCCCAGCCGGGCAAACAACTGATCGGCAGGACGGTACTGTATAACCGTGTTGATGCCGGGTGGCCATCCTTCCATTTTTTCCGCCTCGACACCCAAAAAAACCTGTGGCGAAATGTCGTAGCCCAGGCCGGCCGCGTAAACATAGGGCAGTTGTTCGGTGCTTTCTTTTCCAAATCCATTGCCCAGCGGGTTGTAGACGTGAAAGCCGGCATTCCACTGTGTGCCGAGATGGCACAGGACCGATAGATCGAACGTGAGAGCGGACGCAGACCCGTAGCCACTTGCTTTCAGGCCTGTGTAATTGAATTGAACGCCCAGGGCTATCTTGCTGCCCGCATTCCTGGCGTAAGCAAGACCAAGCGTCGTTTCATTCAGGGCCTGGTTGCCGGCGTAATCGGCGCGCCAACCAAAATTCCCGGAGCCGGTAGGCAGTGCAAGGGCCACAGAAGAAACATTCAGCGACTTCAGCAGAAACCGGCGCTCGCCGGAAACACCGGCCGAGAATTTTTTGACAGCCGCCAAAGCCGCCTGGTTGGAGACAGCCGAAAACACATCGGCAAACCGGTTGCTGTAAGCCGCAAGGCCTGCTAATCCCCAATGAGCGGGAAAGCGGGCCATTTGTCCACCGGCAATCGAAGCAGATAAAAGTAGAGGAAGAAGCAGTAGTTTTTTCACCCAAAGCAATTGGTTCTTCTAATATAATAAAGAAATGTTTAATTCGTATCCTCTCAAAGGAATGTTAGAACCACCGGCGGCAAATGGCATCCACCTATCTTTGCGCCATGCAAGTTTTGAATGGAAAAGAGACCGCGCAGGCCATCAAGGATTCGCTGAAAATCGAGGTCGCACAGCTTTCCTCCCGGGGTAATCCCGTTCCGCACCTGGTGGCGGTTTTGGTAGGAAACAACGGCGCCAGCGAAACCTATGTTGCCTCCAAGGTGAAAGCCTGCCAGGAAGTAGGATTTAAATCAACGCTCATCAGACTGGAAGAAAACATTACCGAATTGAAATTGCTGGAAATGATCCGCGAGTTGAATACCGACCCGGATGTGGACGGCATTTTGGTGCAACTGCCGCTGCCCAAACACATTTCCGACGACGAAGTGATCAACACCATCGACCCGGCGAAAGACGTGGATGGGTTTCACCCGAACAATGTCGGCCGCATGGTGCTGGGACAACCCACATTTGTGCCGGCCACTCCACACGGCATTATGCTGATGCTGGAGCATTATAAAATCGAAACAAAGGGCAAGCATGCCGTGGTGATTGGCCGCAGCAATATCGTGGGCCGGCCAATGAGCATTTTGCTCAGCGGCGCCGGTTATCCCGGCAACTGCACCGTGACCATTTGCCATTCAAGCACCGTGAACCTAAAAGAAATTTGCCAAACGGCCGACATCCTCGTGGCGGCACTGGGCAAACCGGGTTTTGTAACCGCTGACATGGTAAAAGACGGCGCGGTAGTGATTGATGTGGGTATCACCCGGGTTCCGGATGCCTCCAAAAAAAGTGGCTTCCGGATCAGCGGCGACGTGGACTACGAAAACGTGGCCCCGAAATGTTCGTACATCACGCCTGTTCCCGGCGGTGTAGGACCAATGACCATCGCAGCCCTGATGAAAAACACCTTCCGCGCCTGTGCCATCAAACATTACGAAGACCAGGGTGAGAGCATCCACTAGTGAAGACTGATTCAACGACAATGAAGGAAGCGAGCATACAGGAAAAAGCAACATTATCCACCGGCAGCAGCGAAGGCCTGTTGCCGGTGATGGAACATTTTTATACCCTCCAGGGAGAAGGCGTGCACCAGGGCAAGGCGGCCTATTTCATTCGCCTTGCCGGCTGCGACGTGGGCTGTGTCTGGTGCGATGTAAAGGAAAGCTGGGAGGCCGACAGGCACCCGCTCTACGCCGTGCAAAGCCTCGTGGATATGGTAAAGACAACACCGGCACAAATCGTGGTGATCACCGGCGGCGAGCCCCTGCTTCACGACCTGGCGGCATTGACGCATGCCCTGCACCAGGCCGGCCTGCGGGTCCACATTGAAACCTCCGGCTCTTCGCCCCTTTCGGGTGAACTGGACTGGATCACGCTTTCCCCCAAAAAATTCAAGGCGCCATTACCCGACGTTGTGCCGCATGCCAGCGAGCTAAAAGTGGTGATATTTCATAAATCCGATTTTGCCTGGGCCGAAAAATGGGCGGCACAGGTATCGCCGTCGTGCAGGTTGTTTCTCCAACCCGAATGGTCGAAAGCCGACCAGGTAACGCCGCTGATTGTAGACTACATCAAGGCCAACCCGCAATGGCAACTGTCGCTGCAAATTCACAAGTACATTCATGTGCCGTAGCGGTAAACGTTAAAAAACTTTCGTTCTCCCCCTGTAAAAAGCGAGACTTGGCTATCTTCATTTCATGAAGAACCGCGTCACCCTTTTTGCCTGTTTCCTGTTTTTGTTCTTTGCCGCTTCCGCACAAAACGACCTCACCAAAGTGGACAAAAAAGCGGTCGCACTTTACGAAAAATCACTGGAACTGGCAGATGCGGCCAAATACCAGGAGGCGATCGCTTTGCTGCAGCAGGCCATCGGTCGTGACGATCACTACATCGATGCCTATCTCTCTCTTGCCGGTATCTATGGCCAGCTAAAAGATTATAACCAAAGTGTGTCCACCTACGAAAAGGCCATTGCCCTCGATGCGGCGTATACGGTCGACTACCTCCTGCCTTATTCCATCAACCTGGCCGGCAAGGGCGATTTTGAAAAAGCACTCCAGGTAATCAACACCGTTCTGGCAAGACCGAACCTACATCCCACCACGAAAAAATCCGCCGAATACAGGCAAAAGAATTACCAGTTTGCCGTCGATTATGCCAAAACGCACCCGGTCCGGAACTATGTTTTTGCACCGCAAAACCTCGGTGATGCCGTCAACTCGGCCGAGCTGGAATATTTCCCGTCAATGCCGATTGATGGGAAGCTCCTGGTATTCACCCGCAGGGTCAACAGCTTCAACGAAGACTTTTTTGCCAGCGAAAAACAGGGCAATACCTGGAACAAAGCAGTACGACTGCCCGGCGCCATCAACACGCAGCAAAACGAAGGGGCCCAAAACATTTCGCAGGATGGCAACTGGCTGGTGTTCACCGGTTGTAACCGCCCCGACGGCCAGGGGAGCTGCGACATTTATATTTCGTACAAAACACCCGATGGCTGGTCACCGGCTTTCAATTTAGGGAACAAGGTCAATACCGAAGACTGGGAATCGCAGCCCTGTCTTTCACCGGATAAACGCGATCTATACTTTGCCAGCCGCCGTCCCGGCGGATTGGGTGGCAGTGATATTTACGTGGCGCATTTGCTTTCGAGCGGACGCTGGAGCGAACCCGAAAACCTGGGCCCCGGCATCAATACCCCGGGGGATGAGTCCACGCCGTTTATCCATGCCGATAACCAGACCATGTTCTTTGCGTCGAACGGCCTGCCTGGTTATGGCGGCGAAGACCTTTTCGTGGTGCGGAAAGGCGCCGACGGCAAATGGGGCAAACCCGAAAACCTTGGTTACCCGATCAACACCATTGAGCACGAAGGCTCCTTGTTCATCGCCGCCGACGGCAAAAGCGCTTACTACGCCAGCGATCGCAGCGACAGCAAGGGCGGGCTCGATATTTACTCGTTCGAATTACGGGAAGATGTACGTCCGGCAAAAACGCTTTGGGTGAAAGGAAAGGTTTTCGACAGCAAGACCAACGCCGGTCTTCCTTCGTCGGTTGAATTGATTGACCTTGCCTCGAAGCAAACCATTTCCAAACTGCAAACCGACGAAACCGGCAATTACCTGATCACGCTTCCGGTTGGGAAAGATTACGCCTTCAACGTGAACCGGAAAGGCTACCTGTTTTATTCCGACAACTATTCGCTGAAAAATAAAGCCGCCGACTCCACCTATCAGAAAGACATCCCGCTGCAGCCGATCGAAGTGCAGGCCGGCATCGTGTTGCGCAACCTGTTCTTCGAAACCAATAAATTCGACATCAAGTCCGAATCAGAAGTGGAGCTGGACAAAGTGGTGCAGTTCCTGCAGGACAACCCAACGGTGAAAATCCAGATGGAAGGCCATACCGACAACGTGGGCAGCGCCGTCGATAACCAAAAACTTTCCCAGGCACGGGCCTATGCCGTGGTGAATTACCTGGTCACAAAAGGCATCAAAGGCACACGGCTGGTTGCGAAAGGATTTGGCGCCACCAAGCCGGTAGCGGATAACAAGACGGAGGCCGGCCGGGCACAGAACCGGCGGACAGAACTAAGGGTACTGGAGAAATAGTAAATTAGTTTTATGAAACTGACGATCGCCATTGTAAAAGGAGATGACTATTTTATTGGTACAATAAAGGAAATCCCTGCAGTTTTGACTCAAGGGGAAACAATCGAAGAAGCAAGGGAAAACGTTTTGGATGCACTGCGGCTTTATCTTGAAGATATGCAGCAGGATAAGAGCCTTGAAAATATCGTTTTGGAAGAAGACTTAACGATCGCCTGATGTCGATAAAAAGAAATCGTTTTCTTCAGCATCTTGCCAATAATAACTGCTTTCTGCACCGACATGGCGGCAAGCACGATGTTTAGCAAAATCAAACAAACAAAAAAAAGACAACTGTCCCAAGGCATAATCAATTGGATAAAAACTTGTGTGATTTGATTTGCAAACAACTTGAAATCCCCAAAATGACAGAAACCGGAAAGTAAATGCCAGATGACGGATGACAGTTTTTTTCTATCTTACCACTCCCTGTCTTCTAACCCATGCACTCCGAACTGCTTTATCAATTAGCCCTGACACTTGTTCCCAACATCGGCGATGTTCATGCAAAGGTGTTGGTTCAGCAGTTCGGCGACGCCGCATCCATTTTCAAAGCCAAACAATCGTCGCTCGAAAAGATCGAAGGCATTGGTGAAGTGCGTGCAAAAAGCATCAAAAGCTTCAATGATTTTCACCTGGCGGAAACGGAGCTGCGATTTATTGAGAAATACAAGATCACACCGCTTTTTTTAACCGACGAAACCTATCCGAAACGCCTGCTCAATTGCTACGACTCGCCGACCCTTCTTTTTTTCAAAGGCTCAGCCGACCTGAATGCATCGAAAATCCTTGCCATTGTGGGCACACGTAGCAACACCGATTACGGCAAACAGTTTACGGAAAAACTGGTGCACGATCTCGCCGCGCAAAACATCACCGTGATCAGCGGGCTGGCGTTTGGCATTGATGCCATTGCGCACAAAGCGGCGCTGAAAAACAACCTGCCCACAATCGGGGTGGTCGGCCATGGCCTGAACAAGATCTATCCTTCACAGCACGCGGCCCTGGCCAAAGAAATGATCGCGGCCGGTGGCGGCATCCTGACGGAATTCTTTCACAACACCCAACCCGATAAACACAACTTTCCGCTGCGCAACCGCATTGTGGCTGGGATGAGCGATGCGACCATCCTGGTAGAAACAGCCACCAAAGGCGGCAGCATGATTACGGCCAAACTGGCTGATGCCTACAACCGCGACGTGTTTGCCGTGCCCGGCCGAACCACCGACAAGACAAGTTCGGGTTGCAATCACCTGATCAAATACAACAAAGCGATTCTACTTACCGATGCCGACGAACTGCTGGACGTCATGGGATGGAAGGAAACAAAAGCAAAGGCCAAAAAGCAGCGGGAACTGTTCATCGAACTTTCGCCGGAAGAAGAAAACATCCTGCAGCTTTTACAGGGCAAAGAAACCCTTCATATCGACGAGATCAACGCCGCCAGTGGACTAAGCAGCAGCACTGTGGCCGCTGCCATCCTCAACCTGGAACTGCAAGGCGTAGTGCAAACCCAGCCGGGAAAAATGTACAAGCTGGTGTAGAGCAGATGAACCGATGAAGTGCTTTCAGCTTATGCTTCTCCTCGGCATGAAGACAGGCTGCATATTCCGAGCAGAAGATAAACAAAGGAATCTTCTTCTCCTGGTCCTTGTTCGTCTAGTCTACTGTTCAACTGATCTTCTGTTCTCTTCCCCTATCTTTGCCTATGGCAACAAACTCCACGCAAAAGACTTTCATTGAAGGCTTAACATTCGACGACGTTCTTCTTGTTCCGGCTTATTCTGAAATTTTACCCCGTGATGTTGACATCAAAACCCGTCTCACCAAAGACATCACGCTAAACATCCCCATGCTCTCCGCGGCTATGGATACCGTAACGGAAGCCGCTCTCGCCATCGCCCTGGCACGGGAAGGCGGATTGGGCATCCTGCACAAGAACATGACCATTGAAAAGCAGGCCGACCAGGTACGCAAAGTAAAACGCAGCGAAAGCGGCCTGATCGTCGACCCGATCACCTTAAAAGACAACGCCATCGTTGGCGATGCCCTGCGCATCATGCGGGAAAACAAGATCGGCGGCATTCCCATTGTCGATGAAAAAGGCAAGCTGGCCGGCATCCTCACCAACCGCGACCTCCGTTTCCAGGAAAACCCGCAACGGCCCGTGAGTGAAGTGATGACCAGGGAAAACCTGGTGACCGCACCCGAAGGAACCGACCTGAAAGCAGCCGAAAAGATCCTTCGCCAGACCAAGGTGGAAAAACTACCCGTTGTTGATGGTGACGGAAAATTAATTGGCCTGATTACCTACCGCGATATTTTGCAGGTCACCTCCTATCCCAACGCTGTCAAAGATGCCTTTGGCCGCCTGCGTGTTGGTGCCGCCATTGGCGTGACGATGGACTTGCTGGACCGTGTGGCCGCCCTGCAGCATGTGGGCGTCGATGTGCTTTGCCTCGATAGTGCACACGGCCATTCCAAAGGAATCATCGATTCGCTGAAAAGCGTCAAAAAGAATTTCAAAGACATCAACGTCATTGCCGGCAACATCGCTACCACCGAAGGTGCCGAAGCGCTGGCCGATGCAGGCGCCGACGCCGTGAAAGTGGGCATCGGCCCGGGCTCAATTTGTACTACCCGTATCGTTGCCGGTGCCGGTGTGCCGCAACTCACGGCCATTATGCAGGCCAATGCAGCCCTTCAAAAGCGGGGCATCCCGCTGATCGCCGATGGCGGTATCCGCTACACCGGCGATATGGTGAAAGCCCTCGCCGCAGGTGCCGATGTGGTGATGATGGGAAGCGTGTTTGCGGGTACCGAAGAAAGCCCCGGCGATACCATCATTTACGAAGGAAGGAAGTTCAAGGAATACCGCGGTATGGGTTCGCTGGGCGCCATGTCCACCGGCAGCAGCGACCGCTATTTCCAGGATCCCGAAGCCGATGTAAAAAAATATGTTCCCGAAGGCATCGAAGGCCGTGTGGCCTATAAAGGCATGCTGAAGGAGATCGTTTACCAGTACGTCGGTGGTCTTCGTGCAGGCATGGGATATTGCGGTGCCAAAAGCATTGCCGACCTGCAGCAGGCCACCTTTGTCAAGATCACCAACGCCGGTATGCGGGAAAGCCACACCCACGACGTGGAAATCACACGGGAAGCGCCGAATTACAGCAGGAAGTAAACCTCACCCGGCCATCAGCCCCCTCAATCCCCAAGGGGACCTGGCACATGCACAGACCCCTGCTTTTGCACGAAATAAAAAAGCCTCCATCATCCTTTTTGATGGAGGCTTTTTATTGCCGCTTGGCGTTCCCACCAACAGTATTGTTTGCCCCAGAGGGGCATCCCGTTAATAGAAAAAGAAAGGAAGCTTAAGCTCCGGTGGACCGATATATTTTTATGTTTCCAGCGATGGAACGTCGATTGAACACCTGTTGCGTCGCACCCTTCATCCTTCGGAACACAGCCGGGCAAAACAACCCATTCTTACATTATCCAATTAGCATTTTCTCATTTTCACATCTGCACATTTTCACATTACTCCTCTTCTTCCCCCAAAAACTCATCCAGCTCCCTGCGCAATTTCTTGGTGGGCCGCCCCACTTTACTTGGCCGTTTGCCGGTGTAAAAGGACGCGGCCTGGAACTGCGTACGGTCGATTTCCTCGGCCGGCGTTAAGTCTATGTAGTAATTGATGGCTTCGGAATAGGCCATGCGGTTGTGCAGCAAACCCGTCACTTTGATGATCCACTTTTTGGCTTCGGTTTTCACTTCATACTCGTCGCCGATGCTTACGCTCTTGGCTGCTTTTACCGATGTACCGGCCTGTTTGACCTTGCCGGTATCGCAGGCTGCTGCCGCCAGTGTTCTTGTTTTAAACAGGCGGATCGACCAGAGGTATTTATCCAACCGTAATTTTTCTTTGGCTTCTTTTTTCACACGCTACTCTTTTCTTTTTCTAATTGGTGCAAAATGTCCTGGTAAATTAATTTTCTCACTTCTCTTTCCGTTTTCCGGAACTTGTAAAATAAGGTATAAAACGCCGTGATGACATAAAAGATCATGATGCAACCGGAAAGCAAAACCAGTGCAGCGGTGGCTTTCATCCAGTTCTGCGCAAACTTTTCGTAATAATCACCCGTGATGAAGATGATGGTGAAAGACACCAGGAAGGCATATCCAGATCCATTTCACCAAATGCTTTTTTTGCTTCACCAATGCTTTCCACGCAGGCAAATGACCAAACACGGTGGAGTCCACGCCAAACGACAACCGGCCTTTGTATACAATCTCCTTCAGGTCTTTTTGGCTGTCCAATTCGGCCAGCCGTTTCCTGATATAGGCGCTTAGTTTTTCCTCCTGCATGTGAAAAATTTCGTTTCCGAAAGTAAGAACAAATCCTTTGCTGGAAACCGTCGTGAACCATGTTCTCAGAGCAAAAACAACACAACGTTAACCCAATAAAAAAGTTCACAAGGCTTGCTTGAAAGCAAGGCCTGTGAACTCCCGTCAACGGATTTCATTTCTTTGCTTTAGCTCTGTGCAAAAAACTTGTGGAAGTAGGGAATGGTTTCGATGCCTTTGTAGTAATTCTCCAGGTTGTATTTTTCGTTGGGCGAGTGCAGGTTGTCGTTGTCCAGTCCAAAGCCCATGAACACGATCTTGATCCCCAGTTCTTTTTCCAAAATTGAACAGATGGGAATGGAACCACCGCCACGCACTGGCACGGGTTCTTTGCCAAACGTTGTTTGAATGGCCTTGGCCGCGGCCTGGTAGCCTTTGCTGTCGATCGGTGTCATGTAAGGCTCACCGCCATGGTGTTCAAAGGCATGAACGGTAACGGAAGCGGGTGCTATTTTTTTAAAATGCGCCAGCAGCAGGTCCGTTATTTTGCGTGAGTCCTGGTTGGGAACTAACCGTGCAGAAATCTTGGCCGTGGCTTTTGACGGCAACACGGTTTTGGCACCTTCGCCGGTATAACCTCCCCAAATGCCGTTCACTTCCAGTGTCGGGCGAATGCCGGTCCGTTCGTTTGTGGTAAATCCGTTTTCACCCCACAATTCGTTTACACCAAGGTCTTGCTTGTAATCGTCCTCGTCAAATGGCGCACGGCCCATTAGCTCTCTTTCCGCTTTCGTGGCTTCCACCACGTCATCGTAAAAACCGGGGATAGAAATGTGATTGTTTTGATCGTGCAGGGAGGCGATCATTTTCGCAAGTATGGTGATCGGATTGGCCACGGCACCGCCGTATGTTCCGCTGTGCAGGTCACGGTTTGGTCCCGTTACTTCCACCTCGATGTATGACAGGCCACGAACACCAATGTCCAGCGACGGGTTTTCCATGCTGATCATGGAGCTGTCGCTGATGAGGATCACATCGGCTTTCAGCAGTGCTTTATTCTGCCGGACAAAATCCGCCAGGTTGGGCGAGCCCACTTCTTCTTCGCCTTCGATCAAAAACTTGATGTTGGTTTCAAGGCTGCCTGTTTTCACCATTGTTTCCAGCGCTTTTACGTGCATGTAAAACTGGCCTTTGTCGTCGGCGCTGCCGCGGGCAAACACCTTCCCGTCTTTGATCACCGGCTCAAACGGCCCGCTGTGCCACAGCTCCAGCGGATCGGCCGGCTGTACATCGTAATGGCCATAGACCAAAACAGTGGGTTTTGCCGGGTCAATGATCTTTTCGCCATAGACAACCGGATGCCCGGCCGTTTCCATGACGTCGGCCCTGTCGCAGCCAGAATCAAGGAGGCGCTGACGCACCAGTTCCGCACACCTGCGCATATCGTCTTTGTGCTCACTTTTGGCACTCACGGACGGAATGCGCAGGAGCTCCAGCATTTCATCTAAAAATCGTTGCTCGTTTTGTTTCTGGTAATCTTTCCATGCTGTTTGCATACCGGTTGATTTTTTAAGAAGGATAAAATTAGGGAGAGAAGTTTTCACCGCGGAGAAAAAGAAAATGGGCAATGTGGTGAAGAATCGCGGCCGAAAAAATTCAAACCCATCTTGTCAACAAATAACAAATGCTTTGTAAAAGCTGTTGCAACTTCATAGCAGCTTATTCACAAAGCGCTTTCATGATAAAAAGAACACTTCCGCTCCTGGCCTTTTTGATTGTCGCACTTGCCTGCGCAGTAAACGCACAGCCGCAACCGGGTCCCAGGGCCGCACAGGGTAAAGCGGTTCGCCTGACGCCGGTGCCGCTCAATGCAACGTCTGCAGAAATACAAGGAATGCTAAACCGCAAGCAGAACCTTTACTTTAAACCCGGTGTCTACAACATTGGCAACCTTCAGATCAGCGGGTGGCAAAGCGGGTTGATCTGGGGTGCCGGCCGACTATGCACCCAGTTGCAGGGATCCATCACCATCAAAGGAAGCCGTAGCCTGACGATTGGTAATTTCAACATCATCAACAACACAGCCAAAGATGCGGCCGTGCTGGATGTGGCAGATTACGGCCGTTGCCTTCTGACATTCATGAACATCCTGGCATCGGCCGGAAAAGACGGCACGGCACTTCGGTTACAGGCACCGGGTGAGTTTCAGGTCCAGGGATGCAACTTAAAAAGCAGTGATATAGGATTGCAGATTGCGCATCCGCAGGCGAAAGCAATGGTGTTCGGTGGCAACCTGCAATACAACCGCATTCACATCCAGCTGGTCCGGGGGCACCTGGAAGGGCGGGCCTTTGGCATGCAGGGTACCAGGGGCGATGCAGACATTGTCATCCAGTCGCCTTCGCCGTTTGGCCACCACCTGGTCGAGGGCATTCGCACGGAAGGAAACAACGGCAGCAGCCCGAACGAAATGCTGCTGAAAGTGCCACAGACCACAGCCGTGGTGAATGTAGCGCTACGGGCCAACACACTGGGCAGCATGGTTCACTACGCCGACTACAACGCCAATGGAACGCTGCTGCTGCTGGAAAATGTCAACTACCCCGGTCCTGAAGACAAGAGCTCAGTCGGTGTGACAGTACACAGCGCCGGGCCTTCAACCGTGATCAGCTTTGGCAACAAGTACGGGCTGAGTTATGATGCAGCACCGGGACCGTTTGTGATTGGTGCCAGCACAACGGTGCAATCCATGGGTGACCTCTGGATGCTGACCAATACAAGCGATTACCACAAACCCTTCAATGAGCCAATCACCAAAGCCGCTATGCAGGCCGCCGGCAAGGCCATTCCCCCAAGGCTGTCGTTTCTTTCGACCGCCGATTCCGCGACCGTGCAGCTGCCCGATTTTTCCGCCTACCAGCTGGCCGCCGGCCCCCGCATTGCCAACCTCCCGGAACTGATGCTGAACGTCAAGGATTTTGGCGCCGTTCCCAACGACGGCAAGGACGACCGGGCCGCCATCCAGCGGGCCCTGGATGCCGCGGAGAAAGGCGGCATATCTGAACCCCTGTTTTTCCCGGCCGGTAAATATGAACTGAGCGAACCCCTGTTCCTCGATCACCTGGCCGGCGGCGGTTTTTGGGGAGAAGGCGCCGATCGGTCGGTCCTGGTGAGTACAACGGGAAAAGGCACGATCGTTTCTGATGGCGCCGGCTATTCCACGTTTGTGGACATGGGCTTTGAAAACAAGCCGGGCGCCGAATCAAAGACCACGGACTTTGACTGGGTCAACAACCAGTCGCCGGACAAAAAGCGTGGCAACACCGGTGCGGCGCTGCAGGCCAACATGATTTACCGCTGCCGCTTTGAAAATGGTGGCACCGGCATGGCCGTTGGCAACCACCGGATGGGGGATGGCTTTATGTTGGTGGATTGTGTTTTCAAAAACATACAAACAGCCAAAGGCGAAGGAGCAGCGTACGCTTCCGAGGGCTTTAACGTGCTGACCAACCCCCTGATTCATTGCTCGTTTGAAAACGTGGATTGCGCCGTTTCCAATGTCAAGGGCAGCTTCAATTTTTACGGCAACCGGCTCTCGAACATTCACTCAGCAGCGCTGAAATTTTATACGATTGTCGGTAACGCATTTGCCCTCGTCAACAACGTGATGGACGCCTCGCCGGTGCCCTTTGTCACCACCGGGCACAGTTCGGCAAAAGCGCATTTGCTCCTCGAACAGGTCAGGATAAAAGCGCCGGCAAAAACGGCAATGGGCTCTGATTACAAGCTGGGCGGCTCGGTGCTGGTCAGCCATTCTTCCTTTGAGAACCGATCCCTGGCGAATGGAGGAGGCATCGGTGACAATTCGCTGATCGTGTACAAAACCGTAGCGGCAAATGCGTCCGTAAGTGGAAGAGCACACGGCTACTTTCCGGAATTGCTTAGAAAGAAAAAGTAGCAGCTTCTCTCCTGTTGTATTGTTTCAATCGAATAAAAAACGCCTCCATCAAAGAAATGATGGAGGCGTTTCAGTATCGTGCAAAAGCCAGGTTCTGTGCGTGTGCCATGTCCCCCTCGGGGGATTGAGTGGGCTGATAACCGGGGGAGACCTTATGCCGGCTGCAGGCTGTTGTTCACTTTGATCACGCCGATCTTGTTCAGCAGCAGGATCAGCGGGTAACAGGGATCAAACTCTCCCTTCCGGGCGGCAAAGTTGCTGCGGCTCGGGTGAACGTGGTGGTTGTTGTGATAACCTTCGCCAAACATCAGCCAGTCGACCTTGAACAGGTTTTTGGAGGTGTTGTCGGTTTCAAAGTTCACGTCGCCGTACTTGTGTGCATACCAGTTGATGATGACACCGTGCAGCGGGCCCATCACAGCATGGACAGGAACCAGTACGAGGAACCAGGCCGAAGGCGCAAAAAGAAGGTACAGGGCCACGTACACGCCGATCCAGAAAACACGGGAGCCCCAGCTGCTGGCAAACAGGTCAAAGCTTTTCCAGGCCGGAACGTTCTTGGTAAAGCGGGGTTCAATGGCGGTGCGTTCGTACAAAATGTCCGAATAAATCTTTTTGGTGCGCCACATCATGGCGAACAGGTTTTTATCGTACGAAGGCGAATGCGGATCTAGCTCCGTATCGGTATAAGCGTGGTGAATCCGGTGCATGATGCCATAGGCTCTCGGGCTCAGGTAAGAGGAACCCTGCGTCAGCCAGGCAAAGAAAAAGAAGAATTTTTCCCAACCTCTGCTCATGTCAAACGACTTGTGAGCAGCGTAGCGGTGTTGAAAAAACGTTTGGGAAAAAAGAGACAGGTACCAGTGCAGTACAAAAAAGAGGATAACAAAAATCACGACGAAACAATTGAATTAAGAATTAACATTCATCTACGAATCTTTGACCAAATGCGCGGAAAGACTGAAGAAATTAACGACGCGAAAATACGCCATTGCCCTAAGAGAAGTTGTTAAGAACCCGCGCATTTTTCGGTAACCTTTCCTTAACAAGATAAATTTCCGATGATGGTATCATTCCTGTACATTTGTTCTGTTATTGAGCATCGCATTAGGTTAAGTGTTGAATTAATCTGCTACGTTTTTTCTCTGCTGTTAGTTTCACCTTTGCTTTCTTGCCTCGCCTCAGATTTTTAATTTTTATCTAAAAGAAAGTATGAACATTTACGTTTCCAACTTGAGCTTCAACATTCAGGATGAAGACTTGAGAGAATTTTTCGCCGAGTATGGTGAAGTGACATCTGCAAAAGTGATCACCGACAAATTCACAGGCAAAAGCCGCGGCTTTGGCTTTGTAGAAATGAGTGATGACGAAGCAGCAAAAAAAGCAATTGCGGAACTGGACCAGGCTTCAGTTGACAACCGCACCATCCGCGTGATGGAAGCGAAACCCAAAGAAGACAAGCCTTCTCGCCAGGGTGGCGGTGGCGGCTTCCGCGGTGGTAATGGCGGCGGCGGCTTCAGCGGCGGCGGTGGCGGTTACAAAAAAAGATATTAATCGTATCTCGTTCGCATAAAAAAAGTCCTGCAGTGATGCAGGACTTTTTTGTTTCCGTGAGGTGGAACACTGTCCATAAAACCATGGAATGGGAATGCAATCCTCTCGTTTCACGTTTGTCGTCTCGCATCCCACGTTTTCAAAACCGCCACACCATTCCAGGCAGGAGTTGCCCGTTGCTGTAGCCCATCGAAAAGCTAACGGAATTTCGCGTCTGTTTTGGCGATTTCAGTTTAGCATACCGGTGATAATTGTTCACCACCTGCCGCCCGGTCAGGTAGCCTAGGGTGGCGCCTACCGCCACATCGGTCAGCCAGTGCTTGTTCTCTGTGATGCGGCTCAGGCCAATCAGCGATGCGGCGGAATAGGCCAGCACCGGCACCCAGGGACGGTCTTTGTACTCGAGGGCATAAACCGTCGCAGCGGCAAAAGCCACCGTGGTATGTCCGGAAGGGAAGGAACTGTTAAGCCGGTTGCCGTCGGCATCCCGCATCACATGAAAAGGTCCGCGGAACGCAGGCTCTGCCTCCACCTGCTTCTGGTTGACGACATAAGGCCTTTGCCGGCCGCTTAAGAATTTGAGAACACTTTCCACCGCCGCCCCGGTGATATACGACTGCAGGGCCAGCAGGGTGGTGGTTTGCATTTTTTTGTTCTTGAACAAAAAGCCATAGGCGCCAAGGGCACCCAGCGTGTAGCCTTCGTAAATGCCGCCGAAATTGGTGATCTGCCGGCTGATGGCCCGCAGCCCGTTGTTGTGTTCCCGCAGGTCAAGTGCCCTCCGCTGCACAGGTTCGTCCAGTAGTGATAACGCACCGGTAAGCACCACAAATTTTCCCAGCTTCCCCCAATCCCGTCCTGTCATGTGAAACGGCTTGGTGAATGCCTGCTTCAGGTTACTACCCTGCAAAATGAAAAATGACGAAAGGGTAAATTGTGTGGCTTCGTTGTAAGCCCTGGGGTTGGTGTTATTGAGTTGCTTCCCGGCGCTATCGGTTTTCTGGCTTAGGCTGTCCAGTTTCCGGATCAGGGTATCCGGTTTTTGGGCTTCGCAGCAAAGGCTGAAAAGCAGGATCACCGGTACAAAAAATAGCCGCTTCCCGTTTGCTCTTTTAAAGGCTTTCATAACAATCACCAATCGAAGTTTAATCCGTGTTAATAAATCGCTAGGACAAAAAACCATGCCTGTTTGCAACACATCCCAGCAGGACAAAACTAGCGCCTTCCTGTACTTTTGAGATGTGAACACTCCTCTACGATCCATTGCTCATTTTGACCTCGATGCCTTTTTCGTGTCGGTGGAGGTGCTGAAAAATCCTTCGCTCCGGGGCAAACCGCTCATCGTGGGCGGCGATGGCCAACGGGGGATTGTAGCCGCCTGCAGCTACGAAGCCCGGAAGTTTGGAATCCAAAGCGCCATGCCTTCGCTCACGGCAAAGCGCTTGTGCCCGCAGGCCGTTTTCCTGAAAGGAAGTTACCACGAGTACAGCCACTACTCCCGGCTTGTCACCCAGATCATTGCCGATGCGGTTCCGCTTTACGAAAAAGCATCGATCGATGAGTTTTATGTGGACCTCACCGGAATGGAAAAATTTTTCGGCGTAAGCCGCTATACAAGGGAATTGCGGGAAAAGATTATCCGCGAAACCGGCCTGCCTATCTCCTATGGCTTGTCGGCCAACAAACTGGTAAGCAAAATGGCCACCAACGAAGCCAAGCCAAATGGTTTTTTGGAAGTGGCGCACGGGAAAGAAACGGATTTTCTCTGGCCGCTTACGGTAGATAAAATCCCCATGGTGGGGAAACAAACGCAGGAACAATTGCGAGCAATCGGCATCGACCGTATTGGCCAGTTGGCCGCCACGCCGGTGCAGCAACTGGAGTTTGTGTTTGGCAAATGGGGGCGAAAGCTGTGGGAAAAAGCAAACGGCATGTACGACTCTCCGGTAGAGGCCTACAGCGAGCAAAAATCCCTTTCACACGAAAATACATTTGGTGAAGACAGCAGTGACGTACCGTTCCTGCACAAAGAGCTGGTGCGTCTTACCGAGAAAAACGCCTATGACCTGCGCAAGGAAGAAAAATTTACAGGCTGTGTAACGGTAAAACTGCGGTACGACGATTTCACCACCGTGTCGAAGCAGGAAGTGATCGACTACACGGCCCTCGACAACGTGCTCCTGGCAAAAGTGAAGGACCTGTTAACGAAACTGTATCAAAGGGGCCGGAAGGTGCGGCTGGTTGGCGTTAAATTCAGCCACCTTGTGCCGATGTCGATGCAGATGAATTTGTTCGATAATTCGGCGGAGAAACTGCAATTGTTCAAAGCCGTCGACACCATCAAAGACCAGTTTGGCAAGGGCGCCGTGATGAAAGCAACCGGATTGCCGCCCGGCAAAAAAAATTCCTGATAAAAAAAAGACCGCTCCGAAGAGCGGTCCTCGACCAACGGTTCAGGACAGACACATCTTTCCTGCCAACGCATCTGCTTTTTGAGAATTCCCGTTTTGTCGTGCTTGCATTAGTTGTTTGCAGCACCGTTATCGATCCAGCAAATGATGGCGTTCTTCTCGGCAGCCGTTAAGGTCGATCCTTCCGGCATGCTGCCGTTGGCCACCGATTTCCGTATGCCAGACCGGTTGTTGTACACCTGCTGGTAGGTTACCAGCGCACCCGGGCCTTCGTGGCTGCCCGATGCATGACAGCCAACTGTGTTGCAGGAGACCTGCAGGATCGGGCTGACATCCGCCGCATAAGACTTGGGAGTGGCGCAATCCGGCGTAAAACTCGTATCGGCGCCGCTTTTTGTACAGGCCGTGAGGGCCATGACAACGGCCGTAAGAAACACAATGACTTTCTTCATGCTGATTGAAAGGAAAAACAGCCGCCCGGTGCGAAGCCGGACGGCTGTTTGTTATTGAATGGTTTTTGCTCTCACAAAACTTCCGCTGGCATCAAATTCAACGGCATACTTGGTATTGTTGGCATCGATGAACACCACGAAGCCTTTCACAACGCCGCCCTGCGAAATGGAAAATGCCTTTTTGAAGACATAGTTCGGGTAGGTTTGCGAAAGGTAGTTGGCGGCCACAGAAGGAAGTGCTACCAGTTCAATGCCCTGGATCTGGCCGGGCTTTGCCGGTAATGTTTCGCGTTTGACAAACACGCCAACGGCTGTAAAGACAGTGGCAAACAAACCGTTGTTCTTCGACAGGACGATGATGCCGTTATCCCGGCTGCGGAAAGCTTTCACCAGCGTATCGGTTGCATAATTCGCTGCGAAGTAGGTTGTGACAGCAGCCGGCAATGCAGCAAGGGCGACGGTATCGCGTTGCTGGCCGTCCCTGTCCTCGAAGCGGCCGCCGTGGTGATGTCCGGGTCCTTCAAGGTCTCCTTTTTCACGCTGCTCCAACACTTTTACAAATGCCCCGGTGCTGTCGAATTGCAGGCCCACGGGCTTGTTGTCGTAATAGATCACAACCACGTAGCCCGTTACGACGGCCGAACTGTTTTTCAGCGCAAAGGCTTTGGCAAAACTGGCGCCGCTGTAGTTGGCGTCGATGTACGCCGACACGGATGATGGCAGTGCCGACTGAGCAACGGTATCACGCCTTTCGCCGCGCTGACAGGGTTGCAAAAGATACACGCTGTCGGCGGTACCGGCCGTGTTGTTTGTGCCGGTGGCTGCAACGGCAATGGTTGGCGAAGCGGTGGACGAATCGGTGGTGCCAGCACTCAGATCGCTTTTCTGACAGGAGGCAAATACAAAGGATGCGGAAAGCAAGGCCGCAACTGCCTTCGCTGGATTGGTCTTCATTTTCATGTAAGTGGTTTTTAGTAAAAGCGTAGAGTTGTCGGCAATAAGCGGGCGGTGTTTGTAAGCAGTAGAACAGAAAAACGTTGCGGGGTTTAACCAAACAAAAAATCTGCCGACGAACGATACAAATGTCCCGACGATTGAACAGGCTTACCGCCGCCACGACCTGACCACATCGACATATGAATTGCTGACAGGCAGTTCAACACCGTTGACCAGCGCAACCTTGCGGTTGATGATGCTTTTGATCTTGGAGAGAGAGACAATGTAGCTGCGGTGAATGCGTTCAAACTGGCCGGGAGGAAGTTTATCCAGGGCTGCTTTCATTGTCATGAGGGTCATAACCGGGCGGCCTGTTGCTAAATGGATTTTCAAATAATCTTCCACGCTTTCGATGTAAAGGATGTCGGCAAAGGGCAGTTTCACCAGTTGGTATTCCGACCGCACATACAGGCAATCGTCAACCGGTTTGACCGATCGTTTTAGCTGCGAAAGTTCCAGTGCTTTTTGTGCGGCCCTGGCAAAGCGTTCGAAAGAAATCGGCTTCACCAGGTAATCCAGTGCATCCAGCTCAAAGCCTTCCACCGCGTAATTTTTATAGGCCGTGGTAAAAACAATCATTGGCTTTTGAGCCAGGCTCTGCACCAGATCCGTGCCTTTTTTATCTGGCATATTGATATCGATAAATAAAAGGTCGACCGGTTGATTTGCGAGAAAGGCTTCACCTGCCACAGCGTCGGTAAAGCTTTGCACCAGTTGCAAAAAAGAAATCTGCGCCATGTGTTGCTTCAGCACTTCCAGAGCCAGCGGCTCATCGTCGATGATCACACATTTCAATTGCATGCGTTGTTAATTACGGATAGCCAGGTGAACGGAAAATTGTACTTCTTTCGTATCAATGTTCAGCAAATATTTTCCCGGGTACAAATAATCAAGCCGCTTTTTCACATTGCCGATCCCAACGCCAGTTCTTTCTTCAGTAGCATTCCGTACCATGATTTTGTTGCGGCAAAAAAAATCAATCGATTCCTCACCTGCCGTAATCGCGATCGTAATCACGCAAGGTTCGTGACTGCTGATGCCGTACTTGAAAGCGTTTTCAATAAAGGTCATGAACAGCAGGGGCGCAATTTTTTTCCCCTCTAAATTGCCGTTGACTTCGCACAGCACATCCACTTTCCCGGTCAGCCGCAGCTTTTGCAATTCGATGTAGTTTTTTACGCAATCCACCTCCCGCCGCAGGGGCACAAAGTCGTTTCCGACTTCATCGGTGACGTAGTGCAGGATCTCCGAAAGCTTCAGGATGGCACTGGGCGTTTGAGCGCTGTTGGTAATGGCCAGCGAGTAGATGTTGTTGAGTGTATTAAAAAGAAAATGCGGGTTGATCTGCGCTTTTAGAAACGATAGTTCCGCGTTCACCCTGTCGGCCTCCGCCTGCAAGGCGCGGCGTTCCGTACTGCGCCATTGCCGAAAGAGTTGCATGGCCATGCTCACCGACCATACCGCCAGGAAAAGAACAACCGATACGATGTCCATCATCCGGCCACGGCGCTCAGGGCCATGATCCCGTATGCCCGGCCCCTCCTGAAACAGCGGCTCGTCATGCAGCGGTGGAGGCAGGCGATCGGGCCGCGGCGGCCGGTCCTCACCAAAATGATGCATGTGCATCCGCACCAGGTGATCGTATGGCTTCAGCCAAAAAACAACAGCCAGTAAAACAAATGCGAGCATCAGGTAAAGTGCTGTTTTCTGTTTGAGGTAGAGCCGCGGCATCAACACATAACCGTTGAGATAAAAGAGCGACACATAGATAAAAACAAAAAGCAGGAAGGCCGGTTCGCTAACGCGGCCCAGCGGGTCTGCCTCCGGCGACGATTCCACAAACCCGATCACGAGGCTGACAAAAAGCAGCCAACCCAGCAAATGCAAACCGATTGTTTTGACCTTGCGACTCATAGAGGCAAAGTACGCCATCGGGTGTGACTTTAATAGCCTTGTCTCGGTCATCATTGCGAAAGAATGGATGGATCGCACGGCTGGCTTCGCACCGGTTAGGCGGCGCCCCTGTTCATCCAGACAACGGATTGGTTCGTCTAGATTAAGAAAACGGTCACTAAACGCAAAGGAACATTTTCGTTCTTCGCCAGAACAAAAACGCGAACAGCAAAAAAATTAGTTATGGAACGAAAAGACTTTTTGAAAAATGGTTTTATGGCCGCCCTGGGCATCGACGTGTGACGCCGCGATGGTCTTTGTCATTCACGGTGTGTTTGAAGTAGAGAACCGGCTGCTCGAATCCCGCGGCGGACTGGCAATCTGAAACACCGACCGCATCGAACTGAAAGCCCTGTCCAATGAAGGCATCCTTCTTTTGCTGGAAATAAAACGGTAAGGCTCCTGCTGAGCAGGAGCCTTGTAACTTCTATGCGGCGACACCGGCCATCCGCCTGCACTCTTCTGCACAACGGTGACACATCTCGGCACATTCCTGGCAATGCTCTGTTTTGTGCTTTGCACATTCGTTGCCGCACTCTTCGCAGAGCTGGGCACAGATCCGGCAAACCTCCATGGCCCTTTCACTTCCCAGGCTCATTAACTGTGCGGCCGCATAACAAATGGCCGCACATTCCATATCGAGCTGGATGCAACGGGCCATCATTTTTACATCCGCTTCCTGCGTGCACGAAGAAGCGCAATGGTTGCAAATGGCGGCGCAGCGAAGACAGGTTTCGATGCAATCCCTGTACGTGTGGTACCCTTTCATAAATTCTGGTTTTATTGGTTAAAAAATGGTTGTTTAATTATCCAGCCGTTGCAGCATCGCTTCCATTTCCGCGATCTCTTTTTCCTGGCTTTGAATAATTCCTTCCGACAACTTTTTTACTTCCGGGTCTTTGAGATTGGCCTGTTTGCTCACCATGATGGCAGAAGAATGGTGCGGGATCATCGCTTTCATGTACTGCACATCCGAGATGGGCGTCTGTGTGCGCAACGCGGCCAGAACAACGCCGAACAACACCACGCTCAATACCATGATAACGCCGTTCAGCCGTTTATTGGGATACATCTTGCCCATTAGCAGCAGCATGATGACCGCCATTGGGGCTACCATGAGCAAGGCCATGTAAATCCGTGTCGTGCTGGTATGATAGTGTGCAAGGCTGTCCATATTCAAAAACATGACACCGTACATCACCACAAAGGAAATCACCAGCATTGCAGCAAATTTTCGATAACTCATTCCGATCTGTTTTTGTATAAAAAATCAATTAGTAAGGCAGGTAAAAAGGTCCTGCTTTTGTTCCCATGGCCCTTGGATAAATGCGCAGGTATACCTGGCCGGCCAACGGGTTGTCGCCATAGAGTTTGCTGAGACGCCTGTCGGGATCGTAAAAACTCAACTGGCCGCCGAGGGCAATTTTTGTCTGGCCGATGTTGAAAAGATCATACGACGCACCGGCCGTAAACGCATGCACCGGGAATATGGCATCGTGACCGAATTCGGCTTCGCTAAGATTCAATTCTTCGAGGGATTTCTGTACCCACTCGTAACGACCATAAACGGTTTTCCGCTTTACCGAGCGGGAGCCTTCCACCAGCACGCCGTGTTCCGCATCATGGCCGGCTGTCTTGTTCATTCCCCATAGCGCCGTGATGTTGGTGAACGTTTCGCCAAAGCCCCGGATGCTGTATGTAGCCGACGCCGTGGTGCGATTCACGTCTTCGCCAGGATGCAGTTCTTCCGGTTGTTTGATAAAGCCGTGCGATGCCTGCAGGGCCCATTTCTCACCCGGGTTAAACGATAACCGTCCGCTCCAGCTGTCAAACCGCGGCTTGTCGAAATTGTAGCGGTTCTCGTTGGGTTCGCGGCCGGTGAAGGTCGATCCTTCAATCTTCCAGTTGGCATAGCGGAAGCCCAGCGTGGCCACGCCGAACGTGATGTGCGTCGCATCAACCCAGTGGTGCGTAAGCGGTGCATCGGGATTGAAGAAACCGGAAGGACGGTGTACATAAGCCACCGGCCCCAATGCCGGTTCGCCGGGATAACCCACATAGACAAAAACATCCGACTTGGTCGACAAGGCATGTGCATAGCTCATCGACAATTCGGCAAAAACATCGTGCGGGTGCTGCCGGTCGACCAGCGGCTGGCCTTTGTAGCTCTCACCCGTCTGGAACAGGAGCGGATAGCCGCCGTTGCCCACCGTCAGGGGATCGAGGGACAACATGGTATTGAAATGAAACAGGCCTTTCTTTCCCACAGCCCGCTGTCCCATCAGCATCACCATGTTGGGCGCATCAAACTTGCTGTCGCCGCGCTGGCCTTTGTTCAGCAGGTCCTGCTTGTTGTAGCGGAGATACACATCGCCGTGCAGCATGTACATCCATTTGCCGGCGTGAAACATGTAGCCATACATCGGCGAGTTGTCCGGCAGCCAGGCTGTACCGGAACCGTTGCGGGTCATGGGCAGGTTGCGGGAGAACGCATGCGACATATGCATGCTGTGCATGTCGTGGCCTTCCATTTCGGCGTGGTCATGTCCTGGCTGTCCGCTTTCCATATGATGGTCGTGCATCGGCGCCTGTTGCGGGACGGTGTCTTTCTTCATTTCCATTTTCATTCCTGCCGCCGTATCCTTTGCGGGGGCAGGATGATGGTGTTCGTGTTGTGCCAGCGCAGTAACGGTTAGGAAGGCGCTGCCGGCGGCAACCAAAATCATTCGTTTCATTTTTGCTCGATTAGGTCTCGTAATATTTTGTACAGAATGTGCCGCGTCGTTGGCAGGCGCTGCAATTCCATCAAATGCGGTAAACACAGTATGAGACAAAGAGAGGTATGGGATCAAAAAAGGGCGGCGACGTTGCCGGTCGCTTTTTGCATGTCAGCCCATTTACAGTAGCAAAAATAGACTTCGCATAGCCGGGAATAACAGTAACGGGAGAGCTGGGAAGATCCTTCTGAAGAGTCGCAGGAAGCTGGTGTTTTTTATCCAGCCTGACCATCATAACCCTGTCCTCGCAACAGCCACCTTTTTTCTCCATGCCACAGATAGAACAAACTTCTTTCTTCCCGCCTGCAGGCCACAACTTCCAGGACCGAAGTTCGCCCATGCAATAGTGCATGGTTACTGTGGCACCGGTTGTCGCAGTAAAATAAACAAGAAGCATTATGATAGCTACCAGTTTCTTCATGACCCAAAAGGACATTACAGAAAGCAGTCTGCCTGCTTTCCATTAGCGGTTACAAACATTGCACCAGCTACAAACGGCAAAACCGTTATCCCTGCGAAAGGGGCTCTGCTTCATAGCCGGCGCCCTTCACGATCGCTTCGATCGTTTGGAAGAAAGTGTAGCGGTTTCAATGGTTAAAACCTTGCTGGGACTGGCGGCGCCTACCTTCCAGCTTTTGATCGGATTGTTGGCATTCAGATAGGGTGTCACGTTGCTGATGCAGCCGCTGCAATTGATATTCGTCTTGAATTGATAGATTTTCATTGCATTTATTGTCTGCAAATCTCCGCCACAAGCTTGCCGTGATCGTTACATCCTTTTGGAACTGCTGCATAGTTTACCGGAAAGACAAAGAGCCCGGCAGTTGTGCCAGGTTCTTTGTAAAAAACGCTTGCGCTTATTTGATCTTGTAACGGAAACCCGTGTACAGCATACGGCCGATGACAGGCCCCCAGATCAACGAGGCATCGAAATAGTTGCCAAACGGCTGGTCTGCAGCAAGGATGGCTTTCTGCTGAATATAGTCGGTCAGGTTTTCGCCACCAACGTACCATTCAAACGCTTTGCTTTTACCCACCGTCTTGCTCACCTGCGCATTCATGGTCACGTAACTGGGCGAGTACGCCGGCATGCGGTAGATTTCCGGATTGGCGTCCGTAGACGGAATGCGTTTGCTTCCGACAAAATTGGCCGTATAATCCAGCTTCCATCCTTTCAGTTCGTAGGCCAGGTTGGCGAAGGCCCTGTTTTCAGCGGTCAGCGGTTTTTGCAACAGCTTGTCGCCGTAGGTTGTTTTTACATCAAACCAGCGATAAGCCAGGCGAACATCAAGATTTTTTGTGGGCACCAGGTTGAACTCGGCCTGCAGGCTGTTGGAGTAAGACTTGCCGTCGAGGTTGTAAAACTTCACCTGCCGTGCATCTTCCAGGTCAACGATCACCTGGTTGGTAAAATCATTACGGTAGAAATCAACGCTCAGCAAGGCATCCCGCTTGAAAAGCTTCAGCTTCTGGTCCACACTGATGCCTTTGTTCCAGGCCACTTCGGGATCAAGGCCATAGGCTTTGCCGCCGGTACTGGTAGCGATGTTCACCGTTCTTGCACTGACCAGCACACCGATGTTTTCGGCAAAAATATTGGCGGTGCGTTGCCCGCGTCCTGCATTGAGACGCACCGTTGTTCCTTTCACCGGCTCGTAACGAAGGTTCAGTCGCGGGGTGGCAAAAAAACCAAACAGGCTGTTGTGATCCGCCCGGAGACCGGCAACGGCGCTGAACCGGTCACCGTGTGTGAACGTGTATTCAAAAAAAGCGCCCGGCACCACTTCCCTGCGCCTGAAGGCCTGCGTTTTGTACAACTCGTTGTACCGGTCGGCAGATAAACTCAACCCTGTTCTGAACTTGTGATCCGTTGTACCGATGATGTTTTGGTAGATCAGGTTTGAATACACTGTTTTTTGTTCTGCATTGTACGGCGTTTGGCCGAAGTAGGCATCCTGCTGGTGACTGAACGCCGACAGTTGCAAGCCGATGCTCTTGTATTTTTTTTCGGGAAAGACATAACCGATCTTGGCAAATCCTTCATAGCGATCGGTTTTAATACCCAGACCATACAACGGTGATGAAGGCTGGTGCTCTTTGTTGTAAGCCCGTTCACCACCGGTCTTGTCGTCCAGCAGCGCCTTTGCGCCAAATTGCAGCATAAAGCCTTTCTGGTTGTCGAATTTCCAGCGGCCAACAGCGCTGAACTGGTTCCCGGTTGGCAGGTCGCGAAAGCCGTCGTTGTTGAAATCGGTTTTGTTGTACAAAAAATCATCGTGCAGCAAAAGCCCCATCGACCATTTGTCGCCAAGCTTTTGCGCCAGGTTCAGGTTCAGGTCTGTTGTGCCCATGCTGTTGACGTAGCCGTTGGCATAAAGCTTCTCGGCCGTTTCGGGCTTTTTCAGCTCCACGTTGATCTGGCCTGCAATGCTTTCAAAGCCGTTCACCACGGAGCCGGTGCCCTTGCTCAGCTGAATGCCTTCCACCCAGGGCCCGGCAATGCTGTTGAGCCCAAGCGGTGTGGCCAGGCCGCGGGGACCGGGCAAATTTTCCACCGTCAGTTGCGTGTAAATGCCGGACAGGCCGAGAAGCTGGATTTGCTTGGAGCCCGTCACCGCGTCGTTGTACGAAACATCCACCGACGGATTGGTTTCGAAACTTTCACTCAGGTTGCAACAGGCAGCCTTCAGCAATTCCTTCGGCGTGATGGTGGCAATGCGGAACGGGTTGTACAGATCCACGTAAACCCCCTTTCGCCGCGAGGTCACTTTCACTTCGTTCAGCTGGCCGTTTGCCGCCAGCACGATCTGCAGGTCACGCTTGTTTTCCACCACAATGGTATCGGCGCGGTAACCCGCATAACTCACTACCAGTTTACTTCCCGGTTCTTCGTGCGGAAGGGAAAACACGCCGTGCATGTCTGTCTTTGTTCCCTTCAGCGTACCGGCCCAGAGGATGCTGGCACCGGACAGGGGAAGAAAGTTTCCCTTGTTGTCTTCGGCCAGTACCACGCCGTTGATGTTGTGCGCATTCGCCGGAACAGCCGTTTCTGTTGCGGCCGTTTGCTCCTGCTGCATCTCGCGGTAATGACAACATTCCGGCAGGGCCTTGTACACGTCGTCTTTTGCTTTTTTTAATTCGGTATCATGACCCACTTCCGCAACCCTTGCATGGATGTCGTCCAGTTTGAAGAGCGCCGCATCATAGGTGACCGTCAGCATTTGCGTGGGAATATTCCATTGCGCCTTTTCGACGCCTTTTATCTTCAGTGCTTTTTCGATGCGCTGCTTGCACTGGGCACACGCACCAAACACTTTAAAGGTTGCCGTTGTATCGGTTGCACGGTTGGCCGTTTGTGCGCCAGCCGTGAGGCCGGTCACGAACAGGCAAAGCAGTGCGAAGTATCGAATGCTTTTCATGTAAAAACGTTTGGGTAAGAGAAAGAACAAAGCAGGTGCTACCCTGCTTTGTCGGGGGTTAGTTGTTCCGGCCATTAGCTTTTGCTTCCTGCAATGCCATGCCACAAACGGGGCATTTGCCTGGCTTTGCACTGGCAACGTTCGGGTGCATGGAGCAGGTGTAGGTTTTTGTCAGTTGCTTGCTGCCCTTCCGGTCCACCACCAATTGCGTCTTGCATTTGGGGCATACACCGGCATGGTCACTCACCACACTCTTGTGCACCGGGCAGGTATAGGTTTGGGTCACCTCCGCTTTCATTTTTTCTTTGGGTGATGCGGTAAGATCCATGTTGCACTTGGGGCATTTGCCCGGCTTGTCGCTCACTACATCGGGATGCATCGGGCAGGTATACGTGGTGGCGACAACGACACCAGCAGCCGGGGCTTTCCCGGCTTTCTGAGCAAAGGACGAAACGGTTACAAAAGTTGCTATTAGGAGAAGGAAGAACGATTTCATAAAAATGCGTTTTAGGATTTGATAAATGACTTTGCAGGCAATGCTGCAGAAAGAAGAAATGAGGAGGCCGGCTGAAGTCATCCAGCCTGGAGGAAAGCATATCAAATCCGGTAAACGCAGTGAAGAATAAAAAGCGGCGGTGAGAAAAGTGGCGGCGGGGCAAAGGCGACCGGTGATAATGGTCGCTGCAGGCCTTGCGCAATGGCCGGCACCGGAAGCGGTGGCAGGGCCTCTGAAAAGGCCTTGATTTGCTTGGGAACAACGAGCACCTGCTCCTGGTCGCTTTTTTCCTTGCTGCCGATTTGCTTGGTTTCGCAGCAAGGCTTTGAACCCATCTTATGGCTGCTGCCGCAGTCTTTTTCCTGTGCCGGCGACCAGTCGATGCTTTTTAGTTTGCCGCAGCAATAATGCAGGTTGACGGTCATCCCCGTAGAGGAGAAACCGTACACCATCAAAAGCACTATGATCCAAAGTTTTTTCATGCCGCTGAGCAAATGTATAAAGAGATCATTTCTTCGTTGCTGACTTTTGTCAAGTCCGGGATCAATCCTGTTCAGAGCTTCAGCCACCAAAGGCCCAGGCTGTTGGTCACAGTACCTATGCTGCGCAGCGACATCGCTGCACAGCGGTTATCGGGCGTTGAACAAGATCAAGTGTGCAACTGTTCATCGGGCTCGCTCCACTGCACGGTCACCTTGATCTCGTCGGCAGAATGGTTGTGCAGCGCCGCATCGAAATTTTCGTAGAGAATGCGTTCGGTAATCACCGCCCTGATTTCATCCGGCCACTTTTCCAGGCAGGCTGCCAGGTCTTCGACCGCCACTTCGAAATGGTGAAGACTGGCATTGACACTCCCGAGCATCACGCCATTTTTCAACACCAGTTGCTTCATCAGCGAAGCATCTTCCAGCGTCAGCGGGCGGTTGCCGCCCGGGATGCCCGTGGCCACATAAATCCCGTTGGTACCCAACACATCGATCAACTCAAACTCGATTTCAGCGACGCCGGTCGCCTCGAAAATAAAATCCACTTCGCCGCATACCTCATCGAGGCTCGTAACCGGCACCGACCGTCCATCCACGTACGTGCCGCCAATCTTTTTGAGCAACTGCGGACGACGTGTGCCTTCGTCCACCACGTCCAGTCCAACCACGGTTGCGCCACGAAGGCGAAGAGCGAAAGCCGCCATCAGCCCAATGGCGCCGATACCGGCCACCAACGCCTTTTTCCCCTCCAGCCAGCTTTCCTCCTTCTCAAAATCCTGCAGCCGTGCTTTTTGAATGATCAGGGCTTCATCAATGGCCTTGGCCGCCACCGACATGGGTTCGGTTAGAACGCCGATCTCTTTTATCTCGGCCGGTACTTTCACCAGGTATCGCTCTTTGTCAACGACATATTGTGCCTGGAAGCCGTTGGCGCCCTTGATGCCACGTTCCGTGTATGCGCCGGTATAGCACATATCACTTCGTCCGGCCAGGCAGGCCTTGCACTGGCCGCAGCCTCGCCGCACCATGAACACACCGTAATCGCCTTTTTTCACTTTGGTGACGGCACTCCCCGTGTCCACCACCTGCCCAAACATTTCGTGGCCGATGATCAATTTTTTCTCACCTGGCGGCACGTCGGCACGGCCACCGGAAACCTCTTCGCGGTCGGTACCGCAAATGCCTACCTGCAGCATCTTTATTTTCACTTCATCGGGTGCGCTGACCTGCGGTTCGTCCACATCGATCAACGCAACATTGGTGGTACCTGGCTCAATTGCGATTGCTTTCATATTCCGTTGGTGCTTTTGTTTCGTTTATCGTTTAATTGTTTGTCGAGGTTAATGGCCGCGCTGATCAGGCCCATGTGCGTAAAGGCCTGGGGAAAATTTCCCAGGTGCTCGCCTTCAAAACCCAGCTGTTCCGAATAGAGGCCCAAGTGGTTGGCATAGCCCAGCATTTTTTCAAAATAGAAGCGGGCTTTTTCCAGCTGCCCGGCCCGCGACAGGCATTCCACGTACCAGAAGGTACACATGGAAAACGTGCCTTCATGACTGGCAAAGCCATCCGGTGCCGCCAGGTCGGGACGGTAACGGTAGACCAGCGAATCGGAAACCAGTTCTTTTTCAATTTGCTGGAGCGTGGAAAGCCACCGCGGGTCTTTGGGCGACACAAACCGCACAAGGGGCATCATGAGCGAAGAGGCATCCACGGTAGCCGCACCGGGATATTGCATAAAGGCTTTTACTTTATCGTTCCAGTAGTCGGCATAAATGACGTTAAAGATCTTATCCCGCTCTTCTTTCCATTTCCCGTTTACGGGAAACGAACGGGCACGGGCAATTTTATGCGCCCTGTCGAAAGCCACCCAGCACATCAGCCTTGAATACAAAAAGTGCTGCTTTCCACCCCGCACTTCCCAGATGCCTTCATCGGGCTGGTTCCAGTTGGCGCAAAGCCAGTCGATCTGCTTTGCCAGGTCCTTCCACAGGTCGTAGGAAATGGGCTCGCCGTGCCGGTTGTAGAGATAAACGGAGTCCATGAGCTCACCGTAAATATCGAGCTGCAACTGGCGGTAGGCATCGTTGCCGATACGCACCGGTTTGGAACCGCGATAGCCTTCAAGATGATCCAACACCTGCTCTTTCAGTTGCACGTGCCCGTCGATGCCATACATGATCCCGAGGCGGCTCTGGTCTTTGATATCGCGGCAAAGTTTTTCCACCCAGCCCATGAAGGCCCCGGCTTCCTTGGCATAGCCTAATCGAAGAAAGGCATAAACGGTAAACGACGCGTCGCGGATCCACGTGTAGCGGTAATCCCAGTTGCGCTGGAAGCCGATGCTTTCGGGTATGCTGAACGTGGGTGCAGCCACGATGGATCCATACCTGAAGGAGGTCAGCAGTTTCAATACAAGAGCGGAACGGTTTACCATTTCTAGCCACCGGCCTTTGTAGCTGGACTGGGCGACCCAGTTCTTCCAGTAGTTCATCGTTTGAAACAAGCTTTCAGTGATGAAGTTTTTAAAATTTTTTTCATAGGAGTGGTCGCGCTGCACGTGTTCGAGCAAAAACTCGGCAGTTTCGTTGGCCCGCAGCGTAAATTCCGCTACTGCATCTTTGTTGTCGACTGTTAAGGGTACAGAGCTACTCAGGCGCAGGACCGTGCCGTCTTCTCCGTCGCTGGAAAAGATGATCTCGTAATCGGAACGGATGGCCACTTTGTGGCTGCTGCGGGCATAATTGAACCGAGGCTGGCAAAGCAATTTATAATGCACTTCGCCACGGACCGTGGTCACACGGCGAACCAGCTCTTTGCCGTCGTAGAGCTCTTCCACCGGCATAAAATCGGTGATCTCACCAACACCTTCCTTGGATAAAAAACGGGTGAGCAGCACATTGGTGTCGGGCAGGTAGAGCTGCTTGGTTTTCATTTCGGTAAAGGCCGGAACAATCTGGAAGCGGCCTCCTTTTTGGTCATCGAGCAGGGCAGCAAAAACAGTGGGTGAATCAAAATTGGGAAAACACATGAAGTCGACGGAGCCATTCAATCCCACCAGCGCCACCGTGTTCAGGTCGCCGATGATGCCATAGTTTTCAATTGGAAGGTATCCCATGCATGGAACGCATACAATCGGCATTCCAACCCTCGCCCGGCGATGGACTGCCAGGTTGTAGAAGCCATACTAAATTTCGACACCTGTCCGACATTGGGTACCTTTAGGGTGCTCTTGCATCGCTTATTTTTCGTGTTGGCTAAATTGATTGTATGACTGTAACAAACCTTATCAAGCGTACTGTCGGCCAGCCCAACCTGCTCAGTTTTTTCCGGCTTGTCACAGGTATTATTTTAATGGTTAAATCCATCAGTTTCATCCGTGACACGGCGCAAGCAAAAATGGATATACAACAAACCGGAATTGGCGTGTTTTCACAGAACGCAGAAATCCTGGCCTTCATCGTCGCCTACCTGGGACTCTTGTGCGGCTTCCTTATCACCGTCGGCCTTTTCACCAGGGTGGCAGCCATCGCCCAGATTCCGGTTCTCGTTGTCGCGGTATTTTTTGTCAACAGCAAGAATATCAGCGATAATGTTTTTGAATTCATAATCTCCATGATCGTACTGCTCCTGCTCGTTCTTTTTGCCATAAAAGGCAGTGGCCTGCTCTCGGCGGATGAATATTTTCGAAGAGGTGCCGCTTTTGACGAGGAAGCAAAACACGGCTTCCCCTAAGGAAATTCTCTCCTTCATCAGAATTTCGTACACAGGATTATCAGATAAGATGACTCCCAGGGCATCGCTGTAAAGGGACGTTGAAGGAACAGGTAGTCGCTGCCTGCCAATGCGTCTCCTGTTTCTCCGATCGGTTATTTCGAACAGAAGCGGCAACACACACATGAGGGCTTTTACCTTTTCCCGGTTTGATAGACCGTTTCAGGCAACTGGTGTACGGCAAAACACGTTCTGTAGACAACACCTCCGAGCGGAAAAGTTTTGCCGATATTTAGTGCCTCGAAAAAAGATGAAGACAAAATTCAACAGGAAACGCTTCGTTTTGTACCTGTGGATCGGGATCGCTTTCCTGGCCCTGTGGTTGTTGTCGGAATGGCACAAACACCCGGAAGAATTCGGCCCGCGGGTCCTGAACAATTGCTGGCGCCTGGTCTATGTACTTGTCCTCAATTTTCTTCTTTTCGAATACACGCTGCCGCTCATTACCCGCAAGCGAAGCACGATCCTTCTCAACATCCTTGTCGCCATCCCCCTCCTCTTTCTTCACCTCATGCTGTATTCGTGGGGGCTTTATGCCTGGCGGCTCATCGGCATCGGCATGCAGGTATACACTCCGCTTGTCACGTTCAAAACAACGTTGCAGGGTGTAACCGACCAGATGTCGTACAGTATGTCGTCGATTGTTTTTTTTGCGCTCATCCGGCATGTTTACGATCACATCAAACTGCGGCAGGCGGCACAGAAGCTGCGCATTGAAAAGCAGGAGGCGGAACTGAATTATCTCCGCTCGCAAACCAACCCGCATTTCCTGTTCAACACCCTCAACAACATCTATTCGCTCGCCAGGGACAAAAGCGATCGGACACCGGAATCCATCCTCCGCCTGTCCAAGATCCTGCGCTTTATGTTGTACGAAACGAGCGGCCAGTACATCGCCATCGAGCAGGAGCTGAAAATCATCAGCGATTACATCGCCCTGGAGAAGCTGCGCTACGACGAGTCGCTACGTGTGAATTTTAATCACGATATTGAAGACATGAAACAGGCTTTGCCGCCCCTGTTGCTGATTCCCCTGGTGGAAAATGCGTTCAAGCACGGTGTGTCGGAAACAAGAGGACAGCCTTTTGTGGACATTCACCTGTCGGTGAAAAATCGCCGGCTTTCCTACGTGGTCAAAAACTCGTCGGAAGCCACCGCCGGTAACGTGAAAGAAAACATTGGTCTTTCCAACCTGCGACGCCAGCTCGAACTGCTGTACAACGACTACGACCTGTCGGCAAAACAGGGCGCCGGCGTGTTTTCGGCAACGCTAACCATCAACCTGGCCAGTCATGTCTAAGATCAGATGCATAGTTGTAGAAGACGAACCGCTGGCGGTAAAAGTGCTTGCGGATTATATTTCGCAGGTGCCCTTCCTGGAGCTGCAGGGCACGTTTAAAGACGCCATTCTGGCCACTGATTTTTTGCGGGATCACCCCACCGATCTTATTTTCCTGGACATTCACCTGCCGAAGCTGAAAGGCATGGCTTTTTTAAAAACGTTGTCCCATCCGCCGGCCGTGATCATTACCACCGCCTATCACCAGTATGCCGTGGAAGGCTTTGAAATGAACGTCACGGATTACCTGCTCAAGCCCTTCGAGTTCGAACGCTTTTTGGTGGCGGTGAACAAGGTAAAAACGGCACAAAAAGAAAAGAGCGAGCCTGCAGAAAGCAGCGCAACCAAGGACTACCTGTTTTTAACCGTGCATAAAAAAAAGGTAAAGATCCTTTTCTCCGAAATCCTTTACATCGAAAGCCAGCGGGAATATATCCGGATCGTGACGATCAAAGGCGAATACCTTTCGAAAATAAGCACCCACGAAATCGAGTCGCTTTTGCCGCCGCATCTCTTCCGGCGTATTCACCGGTCGTTTATTGTGTCGCTGGCCAGGATCAACGCTTACACGGCCGAAGAAGTAGACGTCAACGGCATTTTGCTCCCCATCGGAAGGGGATACAGGGAAAGCATGGAAGATTTGTAACGTGCAAAAGCAGTGTCAAAAAGCGCTTGTCATTGCCCTTTACCTCCTGAACGTTTTTGTTTCACTGGTTTGAAAAGGTTTGCAAAATCGTACGACAGGCCCAGGTTGAAATTTCTCGGCTCTGCCAGTTGATAGCTGTAACCAAAGGACGATTTGGTGGTGATGTAGGAGTAATACCTGTTTGTTGCATTCAGGACGTTCAGCCAGATCTCGACGCCCCGAACCCGGTAACCGGCCCGCAGGTTCAGCACATCATAGCCTCCGTACCGGGCCGTGTTTTGCGGGTCAACAAAATAGCTGCCGATGTGCTGCATTTCAGCGCCGATGCGCAGCCCTTTTACATACGATGGCTTGTACCAAACTTCGGCATTGTACATCCAGTTCGGCGCATTGCTCATTTCATTGCCATTATAGCTGATGCCCTTTTCTACATAGTTAACAAACCTGTGCTTGCTGTAAGCGCCGCCGAACCGGAACGAAATATCCTTTACCGGTGTTGCGTTTATCCCCGCTTCTATTCCTTTGTGCGAAGTCCTGCCGGCATTTTGATTGCTAAAAGAGCCGTCATCAAGCTTTATGGAAACGATCTCGTTGGTGCCGCTTAACTGGTATGCACTCATGTCGGCACTCAACCTGTTTTGAATGATCTCGACCCATCCGCCGATTTCGTAATTGTAAAAAACAGAGGGCTTGATATTGGGCACTTTTACACCCGTGTACAATTCGGAAACCTGTGGCGGCACAAAGCCTTCGCTGTAATTGGCATAGAGACCCGAACGGCGGGAGAAGTTATAGGTGAACCCCAGTTTCGGACTAAGCCGTTGAAAATTGCTGGTGGTATCAGGCGAACCGCTAAAAGCCGAAGGTGCCAGGTGATTATCAAACTTGTAATGGAAAAAATCGTAACGCAGCGAGGCAACGATACGCAGCTTTTTTGCCGGGCTGAATTCGAAATTAGCAAAGGCTGCATAGTTATTCAAACCTGTTGCATAGTTTGTGAGCACACTGTCTGTGTTTTGATAGCTCAGATATTTTTTGCTAAGTGTGTCTTTTTTAATCCGGATGTAAGCAGCATCATACGTTGACGGACTCCGGTCAATCGTCAGTCCGCCAATGAACACGGCGTTTTTCCATTGCAGGTTTTGCCGGTGCTGTGCAATCAATGAATAGCTCCGGAAACTGCTTGCATTGATCTCCCCGTGTGCGAGGTCTTTCCGGCCGGCAAAGACCGTCCCCTGCTTCCTGTAGTCGTCCTTCACCCGGTACGCCGGGTTTTGTCCAATGGTGTTGTTCCGGTACAGTAGAGAAACGGTTGTCTTGCTGTTGCCGTTCCACTGCTGGGTCAGTGTGGAATGATAGCGGAGTGCGTCCACCTTCCGGTACGTAAAGGTTTGCGGGTTTTTAAAACTGCGGTTTGCAAACATGGTGCTGTCGATGCCGCCGGCCATATCACTGTAGTAGTTTAACCAGGTAAGGCTGTTGGATAAAGATGTTTTGTCCGAAAAGCGGTAATCAATTCTCCCTGTCAGTGTGCCCTTGTGATAATCGCTGTATTCCAAAAATCCATTGCGTTTATCGGCATAATAGCCGCTCACCACAAAGCCCCATTTGCCGGCCGACAGGCTGCTCATCAAATCGCCCCGGCGATAACCGATGTCATTCCCCTGTACAGATAATTTGACCACAGGGACGGCAGATGGCGCCGCCGTTATAAAATTCACCACGCCACCGATGGCTTCACTTCCATAAAGCGAGGAGGAAGGGCCTTTGATCACTTCGATGGACCGGGTGGCGGCCAGGTTCATTTCCAGCAGGGCGTTGTGGTTGTAAAGCCCCGTGGTTCGAACGGGAATGCCGTCCTCCAAATAGAGGAACAAGCTTTTTGTGGTCATGGGCTGGCGTATGCTCATTTGGTGCTGCTCGTTCCCCAGGTTTACCATGTTTACGCCGCTCACCTTGTTCAACACCTGGTCTGCCGTGGTGGGCCGTGCGTCCTGTATCGTTTTGCTGCTTAGTAAAGCAATGGCAACCGGCGCCTGCGACCGCTGTACGGCTTCGCCACGGTTGGCAGAAAGCACGACTTCCTGTAGCAGGGAAGCCGAAGGGGTTAGCGAAACAATAAAACCGGTTTCAGAAAGAGAAACAGTTTGTTTCACGTATCCGATTGATGTGACGGTCGCCGATTTGCAATCGGTGCAACGCATTTCAAACTCACCCGAAGCGTTTGTCGTGCACCCGCAATGGCAACCCTCTTGTGTACAATGCAACGTGGCACCCTGGACCGCTTCTTTCGTAGCGGCATCGATAATTTTTCCTTTAATGACCTGTTGTGCAGAAACAGCCTGTCCGCCGGCTAAAAGAATCGCCAGGACAAGCCCCTTATATGAAATAGACATAAAACCTCTTTCGATGAAACAATCTGGTGTACAAACAAACCCAGGCCTCCCTGCGCCATGCGCAGGCGGTTATATGGGTTAAAAACCTGGCCGAAGGAATTGCTTAAACGGTAGGCGGATGAAAGATCTCGGAAAAACATCCGGGGTAAACTGGAGAAGGCTGCGGCAGCCTGAAGATTCTCATCGATTGCGGATGTGCCAGGTGAAGGGTCGCGAAAAAAGACAGGGAGGAAACCACCTCATTTTTCGTTTCCAGTTTTCTTTCGGGCACCTGCCGGTCTTTCTTTTCTTCTTCCTGCATTTTTTTCATTAGCTGGCACTTGCCGTTACAGTGCAGGGCAGGCCTTTCCTTGTTTTCGCAGTTCCTGGCAAATGGAGCCGCATTTGTATAATAGTTCAGCACAACAAAAGCCTGCTGGAACGTCTGTGCTGCAAACGCTGTAAGTAGGACGATGGCTGTGATATACCGGAACATAGGCCGGGCAAAACTATAGAATGCCGGCAGGCAGCTTATGATTTACAGCCGGGAAACAACTAACTTTTGTCAGCAAATCATTTTTGCGACGCTTTCTGCATACGCGGTTAGCGGGCCTGAAAATCGTGAAGGGTCAAGCCTTCCAGTTTTTGTAAACCCTTAAATCGGAAAAATAACCTTCCGTTCCAACTTCAACCCAAAGTCCAACCGTCCCTGATAGGCCGGCCCTGTGTTTCAAACCGGTTACAAGCAAAGAAGGCTGCTTTTTATGATCCAGGAAAAGTTTCGCCTGCGTGTCTTTTACTTCAATCCGCAGCGTAATCCATTTGTTCATTTCCATATCGGCATACGATTCATAACGTTCCGGCGATTCTTTTCGCAGGCGGTCGAACTTGTAATCGGGATACGAAGAATACGGAATGGAATGGTTTCGCCGGACCTGGTCATCAACCCTTGCGTTAACAGGCCGGAGGTAGATACTTTCATACTTGCTATTGCTGGCGTTGATGCGAAAAGCAACGCCAATGAATCCTCTCGACAGGCCCGGCGCATCAGGCAACAGCCTGCTCGGCACCTTTGCTTCGAGGATGCCGTTTTTGAAATCGAGGCCTTTTATTTTTACAAACGTGGGTTCGTCGAAGGCGGTTACGGCCGGACTTTTTAGCACCCTGATTACCTTTTTGCCTTCTACCTTCACAACGGTCATTGAAACGTTCACGGCCCGAAGCGTGTTTGTCTCCAGTCTGATGGTTTGTGCAGATTAGCGAAGCGACCAGGCAACGCAGCAAAAAAGTAAAGCGACCAATACTTTTTCATGTTCCTTATTTTTCCCTGAAGAATGCTTTTGTTATGACCTGGCTACCTGTATATCCCATCGTTTTATACTACTGCTGCAGGAATGGAACAATGCTTTCCCATACGGCCGGAAAGTTCACCAGGAAAACGGGATGCGGCGCTTCCGGAATAATACCAAGCTGGCTTTGGGGTATCAGGTGGTACACCGTTTTTTAATGGATGTAAAATGCGGCGATTTGGTGTACGGCCGGCATACCTATGATTACCAGGAAGGCACGCTGGTTTTCCGGCTCCAGCTTCTCCGCTCTTTTGCAAAAAGGAGATGTACAGAAACAAAAAGCAAAAAGTCGAACCCTGGCGGGTTCGACTTTCAAAAATTTGTAGAACCGCCTTGCGTAAAATCGAACTTTATTCAAGGTTTGACATACATTGAAAGGTATTTGGAATCCCAATGTTAGTTATACCTTGAGTGGAATGTCAATTACAGGAAGCAATTGTTCTAACTGCGTTGCGTATTTTCTAAGAACTTGATCATACAGGTCTTTTACTTTGGGTGCTTCTACTGTAATAACCATTGCATAATTGATTTCCTGCTTGCTGGTATCATTATGTCCGGCCAGCCTTGCATTATAATGGATGTCAAACACAGGGTCGTTTAAACTCGTTCCCCTAAACCTGTTCTCACCATGTAAGCAATTTTCCCATTTCCATGCATCCCTTCTTAACTCTTCTTCAGTTGCATATTGCTTCTGCGTTTTTGCGAAAAAAGGTTTGGACTGTGGGTGAAAAGATTTTTGCCCTGTTTTCTTTCCGTCAACCTTTACATCAGCATGTACGTCTTTGTTAGGACGAAATACAATTTCCAAACCGCTTCGGGTATAATTGCCGGGGTGATGGGGATCAACTGATGTTGCATAACAAATAGTAGCCTTTACTTTTACCATACCATCCAATGTACTACTCGGCAAAGGAATAGGCACCCTAACATATTTAGATGCTGAAATTGTACCCTGGTAGACTACACGCATTACATGATCATCACAAATTACAACTTCGTCCAATACCCTGGCAACTCGTCCCCATCCGACCTCAAACTCCGGAAGATCCGCACGTTCACAACAATGGACCAGCAATGTTCGAATGGCCAGTGCATTCAATGAATTTCCAAAATGCGCTTTTACTCCTACCCCCATTCTCATCGTACTCGGAGTTGAAAAGCTTGTTCCGCTTGTTGGTGATAACCTTAATCCATTTTCAGAATCTAAAGTGAGGAAAGGCCGGTCAATTGACCCTCCGAATTCTACAAGGTCAGGCTTCACTAAGCCAGGACTTCGGCCAGGCCCCACCGAACTATAAGAAGCTTTCTGCCATTTCGATTCCGGTGTATCGCAGGCTCCAATGCATAACCCATTTACACAATCTCCCGGCACCTGTACCCGGTTAGCGCCTATGGAAGGATCTTTTTCACCTTCATTACCTACCGCAATAGTCGCAAGCAAGGTTCCTTTGGACAAGTGGTCGTCTAGTACTGCTGTCCACGCATGTACGTCATCATCTTCAACAGGTATGGCAGGACCAATACTTAGATTGATAAAATCATACTTTTTAGTGGTGAGCACATTGTCTATTCGCTCCAGTACTTCATAAAGCTCTCTTGGATTCGCAGTAGGATCAATGTCCAATACCCTATAATGATCTACATAAGCATATGGCTGCGGTAAAGGTTTTCTTGGGTCAATATGACCAAATAAAAAAGCAGAAGTTACGCCCACACCGTGTTTAAGAAGTTTCGGGTGTGAAGGTCCGACACCCATGCCGTCTATCGGGGTAACCCATCTGCAAATAGGATGATCTTCAGGTATTCCGCCATCAAAAATGGCAACATTAATATCAGGGTTCACTGCGTCTTCATCCGGCAAATCAACCTCGATGCTGTTATCCATGTCGGTGATTCGTGTAGCAGGGTCAAGCAGTCGTAAAGAAGGCATAGTCCTGATAACCCGAACGAGGCTGAATTGGGCTATCTCACTGATCAATTCAGCCGGAGCTTCTATTTCTAAAAAGCACAATCCTCCTGCATAAAAGCGATGCTTGAAATCTGGTTTGAGATCAAATTTGGTAAGATAGTTTTTGAATAACTCTAAGTATTTCTTTTCGCCGTATTCCTCATCAACATGCAGAACCACTTCATAAACCTTTCTTTTATTATTAGTATCGATACTTTTTATTTTTTCTCCAGATTTTGGAAAAGCAATTTGTTCAATTGCAACAATTTGTTCAGCTCCCGGATTGGATTCTTCAAGAGAACCAAACTGGTTAGCCCATTGTATAAAGCTAGGCCGCTTCCCTATTACAAATAATTCCGTAGTTATAGTTTCTTCCGGTTCACGACCACGACTTTTCTTTTCGGGTTTCATGTGGCGGTTGCGGCTTCCTATAGTTTCCAAACCTACGGAACGCAGTAAATCAGTCGGATAATACGATTTGGCAATGTATTCAGGATTTAAAGTAATCGATGCTACCGCTAAATCATCCGGACATGCATCTGCGGGCAGTTGTTCAACTTCCTTTGCTACGGTTTCAATCATGGGTTGCAAACGTTGTTTAGCCTCCGAAAATGTGTACGGCGCAATTTTGTTTACAGGGCCCGAAGTCCCCTGCACAGGTTCTGTTAACCGTTCGCCTTTCCCCAATAAGAAATTTCGTTTGGCCATTTTAGTTAGTTTTTGTTGCTCTTGCTTGTTTTCTTTTTGTCAGGTTTGGATGAACCCTTTG
Organism: Flavisolibacter nicotianae; assembly: GCF_003628535.1. GTDB lineage: Bacteria > Bacteroidota > Bacteroidia > Chitinophagales > Chitinophagaceae > Flavisolibacter > Flavisolibacter nicotianae. The sequence goes on along the minus strand of NZ_RBCI01000002.1, from coordinate 673,390 downwards.
TCGTTTTATGATGCATTTGTTGAGTATCAGCTCTAATGCTATTGTGTTTACGTATTGTTTCTCTTGCAATGCCAGTTAGCTCCTGTGCGCCTCTTTGGGATACAAAGCCGCTTTTGTGTAACACGCAAGCCAATTCCACTCTCTGATCATGCGATAGTTTTAATTCCAGCGATTGTAAAAAAGACTGCACACTTTCCTCCATTGATCTCCCGGAGATTGCTGATGATTTCCTTATGAAATTAATATGTCTTTCTACATCACTAAACGAGCTGCCGTTGAAAACATATGAAAGTATCTGGCTCCATAGCTCCGTGTTATCTTTTTGGTGGTGTAACAAATTTCTTATCTGTCGTTCAATTTGTTCGCGGGTGGGATTCGAAAAACGAAGTATTGCCTCAAACCGTCGCCATACGGCAGGATCTAATAAATCCGGATGGTTGGTCGCGGCTATAAGCAACCCTGTTGGAGGCCAATCATCAATTTCCTGTAACAGTACTGTCACTAAACGTTTCAATTCGCCTATTTCGCTATTATCATCTCTTCTCTTAGCAATGGAGTCAAATTCGTCAAGTAAAAGCACACATTCTGTTTTCTTGGCATAGTCTAAAACATGACGAATGTTATTGCCCGTTCTTCCCAAGAAACTGCTCATCACGGCAGCCAAATCCAAAACCAGTAGCGGACGGCGTAATTGTGAAGCAATCCATTTGGCTGCTAAGGTTTTTCCAACTCCCGGAGGCCCGGTGAACAATAAGGACTTCGTAGGGTGCAAGCCCTGATCAATTAATGATTTGCTGTTTCTTCGCTCAGATAATATTTGTTGCAAAACATACTGAAGTTCATCCGAAAAGATAGGCTCATGGTCGAAAAAACCGTTTTCAACACGAAGTAATTGAAGACGTGAATCCACATCCACTGGTATAGGAACATCATTATGCTTACGTAACGGAGACATCTGTGATGGTGATTCCTGTAAAAGTGAAACGAGGCCACTCGCCATTTCAGGGAAAGAAGTTTTATATCGTTTAGAGGCACGGTGAATTAATAATTGAATATCCTGTATGCGCCCAGATAAGGCAATACGGGCCAGTTGAACAAAGTCTTTGGTTAAATCCTGATTCTGGGAATCCATTAAATCATTTTTGTCAGGTGGAAGAAATGAAGTGAAAAATACTGATTTCTCTTCCAAAAGTAATTTAAACTATTGTAAAACAATAATTACCGATATAAAAAAGTGGAAGAATAATTAAATGTATTTCCTTCCACTCTTCCATTATTAAAAGTCAGCCGGGGATTCGGTGCTTGCTTACAGGATCTAATTCATTCTTTCCTACGTTTTCGTTTTCTCTTGCTAAAATACTTTTTCTTCTCAGCTTGTTCCGCTTTTCTTCCTCTTTCAATTTGCTTGTCACTCCATTTTAAAGCATGCTTTATTTTATTTCTTGTAATAAAATAATGCGATTGGCATTCAAAGCCCCAGTTGCCAATGGAAGGATATAACGATACTGTTTCGCCATTGAATGTCAATTCCCAATCTGTTGGCGAAAGGGGAGTGACTACTTCATTGCCGCAGCCACACACACATTTGTGTATGACTGTGGAATAAGTCAATGAAATGTATAAGACACCTTCGTCTAGCTGTTCCGGAATGCTGTCTACAAACCTATGCTGCATTATCTTCATTGAGTAGTTGTGATACGTTAATAGAATAAGTAGTATGGTGCTCCTCTTCGAGATCTTGATAGAAGCCACAAAGCTTTTTCCATTTCACAACAGCCAATGAGCCATTCAGGGCATTCAGTTCCGATATCTGGATGTTGCTTTGATATTCATCTCCATCATCATCTGCTAAGGCAATGCGATGTTCAAGATGATCGTTTTTATCCTTCGTTGCAGTGGTAATTCGCAAAATACCTATCAATTTATCATCAATCTTATGAATGCCCATACCCACATCAATAAAAGCAAGACCTTTATCTACAAAATACTTTAACCAAGGTTCCTTCACTGATCCTTTATCCACGGCAACAAACACATAAGTCATCTCTTCCAATTCATGGAGCCGTTCCTCTATCATGTAGTAATCATGTGCAATGATGTTCTTGTGGAAGTTGGAATATAATTCCTGGTAATAATGAACCTTCTTCATTTGTCTGTCTAGCACTTCCTTTGTCGGCGCCCCGGGCGAACGAAACGCATTGTGCAGCAAATAAAGATCACCGTCAAACAAATGAATTTCCTGCACAGGTGTTTTGGCAATGGCATCCAGTATGTAGGCGCCCGTTCCGCCCAATCCAATAATAGCAATTTTCTGCCCCTGCAGTTTTTTCATTACCTCATATAAATTGGAGCGACTAGAATTGGTGTCTACAAATTTCAAAACGCTGTGTTCATCGGTATCTACCACAGCTTTGAACGTTTGTGCAGTTACGCTACAGTCAATGGCCTTGGCTGGTGCCGAAATAATTTCAGCATAGCGGGTCACTTTTTCATAATAGTCTGCATAACCCTTTATGGGTTTATTTGAAAATGAATGTTGAACAACAAGGTTTGGGCCTATTGATTGTGTATGCGTCTGGTGATGTATAGCAGACAATATACTTCCGTCTTTATTGCATGGATGCGCTCCTTGGAAATAAATAACATGCGTACCCGGACGTGCGGTTCTGGTAACACTGACCATATCAAGATTTGTCACTAGCGTACCAAAACAAACCTGTTTCGTACTGTTCACGTAAGGTATATGGCGGACAACTAAGTGTCCGCCCTGGATTTCAATCTCATACCCTTCATCCCTGAGCTTCTTAAGATCAGGACTATGATTTATTAGTTGCTGTGACATTGAAAATCATTTTATCTTTTACATGAATTGTTTCATCCTTAACCATGGAGCCTTCAGGTTTATTACCCTCGCCTTTTTTGTAAGTCACAGTATAAGCTGTTACGCCATTGTCTTCGTACTTACCAAAGGCCAGTTCTGCTACCTGCTGAAAAGAGATAGTCTTTTCATTCCAGGTCTTGTTTCTGCCATTTACAATAATGGTGGTCTGCTTAGAGTGATTTTTGTCTTTGTCTTGAATTTTGTTAATTGAATCTGTGTTCATGATTTATATTTTTAAGATTTATCCTTCACGCTTCTTTAAGGCTAATGGAAGGTTGTAGCCCAGGCACAATCTTGTTTGCTCAATTAATAAATACAGATTACATTCGCAAAACAAGAGGGAAACATTTGAGGTGATAAGTCTCAAATGCGGAAGTCGGTCAAACTTTTTTCCCTGAACCCAATCAGCAGTGCCACCTGTTTGACTGGGTTTTTTCATTTTATCAGCTAATGTTTGGTGTCTTTAATGGTTTTTGGATCATTACCGTAACTGTCCTTGTCACGGATTTTTCCATCCCTTCCATGGATAACCACTTCTGAATGTTGATTCTTTGCAATGCCCACAGCCACCTTTATAGCTTCTCCTTGGGTAGGGGTTACTTTAGTGGCCTTACTGTTGCCGGCGCCTTTTATAGCCCAGCCATCTTGGTGCTTAACTACGTGTTGAGTCTTTTTCATGTTACTGCTATTTAAAAACAAAGATAATACAAAAATCTAATTCTATCAAGCAATTCTAAAAATATCTATCAAAAATTTAGAAAAGCTTGTTTTATTTAGCAATTTCCCTTATCTTCGTATAATCAAATCAAACAATACATCATGAGATCACTGGGACAAACACTGAAAGATTCCCGTGAACTGATGTCGCTTACTCTAAGACAGGTTGAGGAAGCTACCGGGATTTCAAATGCCTATTTAAGTCAGCTAGAAAACAACAAGATCAAAAAGCCTTCGGCAAATATTCTTTACAAGCTGGCAAGCATTTACAATGTGGAGCTGAATAATCTGTTAGCAGCGGCAGGTATAATTCAGGAATCGCAGGACGCAAAAAATAAGCTGTTTAATAACGCTGCTTTGTCAGCGCAACAGCTTTCTGCGGAGGAGGAACGGGCACTCTTAACCTACCTAAAGGTACTCCGTCAGCAAAATGGTTGACCTCCATGCAAAAAATGACATCGAGAAAATTTCTCTCGATGTTTTGAAAAACAGCAAAAGCCTTGACATATTCCCAACGCCGGTTGATAAAATTGTTGCCTATTCAGAACTTATCGTAAGAAAGGATCTCGATGTTTCAAAAATTCATCCCAGCTTTATCGACAAAGCCAACAGTGTTTTAAAAAGAGCCTTGTCAAAAGTTCGCGGCATATTTGATCGAAGACAAAAAACCATCTATCTGGATCTTTCCCAAGGTTTCAACCGCAAAAATTTCGTTAAGCTACATGAAACAGCCCATGGTATCCTCCCTTGGCAAAGAGAAATCAATGACATCCTGGGCGATGATGAACACACCTTAAGCCCGGAGGCCAATGAAGAATTTGAGGCCGAAGCAAACTACTTTGCATCCATTACTCTTTTCCAACATGATCGTTTCATTTCCGAATTAAACAAACTCAATTTAAGCATTGACTCGGCAATGCATCTAGCCAAACATTTTGGTGCTTCCATACACGCCTCGCTTAGAAGATATATTGATTGTTCAAAGAACAGGTGTGCGTTGCTTATCCTCGAGAAACCCATCAAAACCGATAAACCACATTGCGGGATCCGGAACTTTTTGACATCACAGTCCTTTGCCGAGGCTTTTGGCGAAATTATTTTCCCACCAACATTGGAACATAATTGGGAGTTTGTTCAGCACTATTGCCACGGCCGTAAGTTTATAAAAGATGGTTTGATTGATCTTACTACAAAAAATGGAACTGTAAAATTTACCTATCAGTTTTTCAATAATGGTTATAACGCCTTTGTTCTATTCTTTCCTTTTGGAGAGCTGAAAAAATCCAGAACAATAGTTATTGTCAACGGTTATAGCAAATAGCATTAGGGATAAACTGTTAATGAAAATGATACTCGAACCATTGGATGTCATAACTACCCATTCACCCTTTATTTTACCGAGCCACTCTTATTGTGACATGTATAGAACAATTATTCTTTTATGTGCTTAGTTAATTTCTTTCCCATTTATAGTTAGCATTATTTCTCTAAAACTTTCCAAGCCCGCTTCCAGATTTTCAATTATATCTCCTGCTAAAACATCGGGGTCTGGAAGGTTGTCTAAATCGGCTAAGGACTTATCCTTTATCCAAGTAATATCCAAACTGGTTTTGTCTCTGCTGATTATTTCATCATAAGTAAACTTTCTCCATCTTCCTTCGGTGTTCGTCTGTGCATTGTACGTTTCTTTTCTACTGTGCCTGTTGGTTGGGTTGTAACAATTGATAAAGTCACGCAAGTCTTCCAACTGCATTGGGTTTTTCTTCAGTGTAAAATGAATGTTGGTCCTAAAGTCGTAAAACCATATTTCCTTTGTCCATGCCGTTTTGTTGGCTGGCTTGTTATCGAAGAAAAGCACATTTGCTTTTACACCCGGCTTATAGAATATGCCTGTTGGTAGGCGAAGGATAGTATGTAAATCGGTCGTTTCTAATAGTTTCTTACGAATGGTTTCACCTGCGCCTCCTTCAAACAAAACATTGTCGGGCAAAACAACTGCTGCTCTACCTGTTGACTTCAGCATCGTTCTTATGTGCTGTAAAAAGTTTAATTGCTTGTTACTGGTAGTTACCCAAAAGTCCTGGCGGTTATAGGTTAAATCTTCCGTGTCTTGTTCTCCTTCATCGTTAGTGAAGGTCATGCTGCTTTTTTTACCGAAAGGTGGATTGGCTAACACATAGTCCACTCTCAAACCACTGTCGGCTACCAAAGCATCTGCAGGTGAAATAAAGTTCTCACTGTCTATATCACCTATGTTGTGTAGGAACATATTCATCAAACATAATCTCCTTGTGCCGGCAACAATCTCGTTGCCGAAGAAAGTGCTATGCTTCAAAAATTTCTTCTGATCTGTGTCTAAATCCTGTTTGGCTATGTAATCATAAGCTGCTAAAAAGAAACCTCCGGTGCCACAAGCCGGGTCAGCAATGGTCTTTTTCGGCTCCGGTCTTAAACACTCGACCATGACTCTAATCAAAGCTCTTGGTGTAAAGTATTGACCTGCCCCGCTTTTTGTGTCTTCTGCATTCTTCTCTAAAAGCCCTTCATAGATTTTCCCTTTCACATCAGCACCCATGGTACTCCACTGTTCTTTATTGATCATATCAATCAACTTGTACAGCTTTGCCGGATCCTGTATCTTATTCTGGCTTTTGGTAAATATCTGACCAAGAATGCCTTTCTTTTGCCCTAACTCCCGCAATAGCGTGGTATAATGAAGTTCTAAATCTGCCCCTCTCCTGGAACTAAGGCTTTCCCAATTGTATTCTGCAGGAATTGGGATGGTTCGGTTATATGGTGGTTTACTGAACTCGTCCGCCATCTTCAGAAACAACAGGTAGGTTAATTGCTCCAGATAATCACCATAGCTTACACCATCATCTTTTAGTATGGTACAGAAGCTCCAAACCTTGCTGATGATACTTGACGTGTTATTGATTTCTTTACTCATTTTCTTTGTCTATTTATTTTATCCGGTAATATCCGGCAATGTTATCTGAGGGTTTAAGTGCTGATTTTAAAGGCACTTTCTCTACCTGTGTATCTTCTCCGGCAATATCCGGTAATTTACTCCATCATTTACATCATCTTACACCATCATTCCTTCCTTTATCAGGCAGGTTAAAGGGCATTATGTCGGGCACTTTATCGGGCACTTGACCATTTACACCATCATTTTGTATGATTTGCACCATCATTAAGTGATCCCTGTCCTTGAAGCCTATCTGTAATCTTCCTCGTAAGAAAATAACCCCCCTTCTTAGGGGCTCCTTTAAATTCTATGATTTCCAAGTCTTTAGCCAGTTTTAAATAACGTTCTATCGTGGGTTTTGACTTACCCCTCTTGGTAGCAATATCAAGAGCTTTAAGTCCCTCGTTATCCCTTATGATACGAATTACTTTAATAATCTCTTTCTTTACACCATCATTTACCTCCCCAATTACACCATCATTTACACCATCATTAATCAACGTATTTACAGCCTCATTTACACCATCATTTACACCATCACTTTCACCATCAGTTTCACGACCTTTTTTAGGTAAGGCTCTTGGACCCTGAAACGTTAGGGTAACTCCATCAATAGTGTCTTTCCAAATAGGGTCTTTTAAGCCCTCTTTGCGACATTCTTCTACCAACTTTACTGTGCCTCTGCCCAGCTTATCAATTAAACCCCTGAGAAATACTATATGAGCTATATCCGGATTTACAGGATGAGAACGATGGCTCTTTTTTAACTCACTTACTTTTAAGTCATCAGGTAAATGCCCACTATTCGATATAACAAAACTGTCGGGATAGACGCTAATTGAAACGCCACTGGAAGGACTGGAATAATCCCTGTGCATTAATGCATTTATTACTCCCTCCTGCAATGCTTTTATCGGAAACTTGAAATCAACTCTCTTCCATTGCTTTTCTTCGAAAATGCTGCGCACCCCCAGGTTGTTGATGTAACGCTCTAACTTATCCTGGATGGTAAAGAGGTTATCTTCCAATACTTCATCACGAAGTAATGATCTATCTGTCTTTCCTTCCGCATATTCAGTAAGCCGCACTCTTATCTGCGGAACATACCTCGCCGGATTTTTAGCAAACAACACTACGCAAGCATGGGTAAAGGAGCCATTCTGAAACAGACCATAGTGAGTAAGAAATTCAAGCACATCGTTGCTTTTGTAATTACCTCTATGATTTTCCAGGCTTTCTTTAATGGTTGAAAGTATCAGTTTATTATCAAGATCATCAAGGTCAACTCCAATAGCTGGCTTTCTCTCCCAATGCTGTTCAGCCTTTTGACGACCATGTATCAGTTCTGAAATTTGCTGGGACGTTGCTTTAACTGTCGAAGCACCTTTTCGGTAATAAATGCTTCCATCAAATAAATAAGGCTGTTTTGAGCCACCATAAACTTTAATTGTAATTATATCCTTGTCCTCTGCACGATCAAGGGCTATATTGATCGGCGCTTCGGGTATGATAGCAGAAACCAAAAATAATTTCAATTCCTCGACATGCTTATCGGCGTTTGATATGCCTATCACTTTGCCCTTATCAGATATGCCAATTAAAATGCGACCGCCTTTGCCGTTCAAAAAACTACAAAGCACTTTAGCCACATCATCTTTGCGAACAACTTCTTTAAACTCAAGCTGATCGCTTTCGCCTTCTTTTAAAAGGTCTTCTATGAGTTGTTCTTCGTTCATTTCTTTTTGTTTTTACGATTGTCAATTTCTTCGATCCGCTTTTTCATATCGCCAAACTGTGTTTCCAGGAATAACATTACTTCATCAATTGTAGTGAAAGACTGCACCCAGTTTTGGCGAACGTCATTATACATATCCACCACTTTAATGCTGTCTAAAACAGTTGTCTTTTTAATATCGAAAGCATTGCGTTTGCCATCTTTATCAAACATAAATTGTTGAAATAGCTTTCTTAAAAATTCAATTTTTTCATGGGCAATAAACCAGCGAGGTTTATCTAACCTGACTGCCTCCTTAAACTCTTTGTGTGTTATACCAGAACCGTATCTGGGAAAAACAATTCCGAAGAAGAGATCACAATCTGCAACTGCTTTTAAACAAGCTTTTTCCGGGCTGTCAATAAATTCAACAGGAACATAAACGCTACCCTCCTTTGACATGACAACATTGTAACCATACTGCTGTCTTAATATTGCAGCGATCTGGTCAAGGTCACTTTCCATCCCATATACGGTTGACGAAACCATAATTGTCAGCTTCCTGTCCGGATCATCAACAACTATATTTGCAGCCACCTTTTTTGCAACCGCCTTCTTTGGTGCAGCTTTCTTAGCGACAGCCTTTTTAGGAGCAGCTTTTTTCGCTACGCTTTTTTTTGCAGTAACTTTTTTCGGTTTTGGTTTGGCTGCCTTACTCATGCTTCCTGCTTCGTTTTCTTTTTAGTTCTTGCCTTTTTCTCCCTTACTTTCTTTACCGGTTTATTTTGTTCCCGTTCTGCTTTTATTCTCTCTAATAAAACGCTGGCTGGTTCATCCGTTGGATCTTGGGGCACGAGCTTGCCTTCAAACGCTTTTTTGAGAATGCTGTAGCGAAGTGCTTCCGATTGTTTTAATGCTGTTTCAATTGTTTCTTCTATTTTTTCGCAAACAGAAAGGCGACTTTCGATTTCTTGCACTACTTGAAACTGCTCTTCTACAGAACAAACAGGAAATAGTAAACCTTCTACATCGCCAACTCGTAAGTGTTTTACACCTGTACCAATAGCATTACTACGCATACGGTGCTGAAAAGAATGATCCATAATAGCATAATGCATGTACTTCGGTAAAAGCAATTCTGGAAAAGTTCTCAAAAGCATTGTCCGTTGACCCATGCAAACTTTAGTATTGGGAGGAATTATTGCAGCTTCTCCCATTGGAGCTTCACGTGTAAAAAGAATATCGCCCGGTTGTGGAGGACACCTTTTTGACCATCTTTTATAAGTTGCCTCTGATACAAAATGAATTTTATCATCTAAGATCAAGCGACCATCACGTATGTTAGTCGTTCGTATCAGGAAAATGCCTTTGTCTTGATACGGCGCCGTTTTGTTATGGCAATCCACAACTAAAAAGCACCCATTCAACAGACTTGACCAACACCATTGCTTAGGTATGGAAGAGTTATCAGGTTCGGTAAATTTGTGCTTCTTTAACTTTCCCAATACTCTTTTTGCTTCTGCATCACCTTGGGCAATGAGATTATTCAATTCAGTTGTTCTTTTTTCTTGAACTAATTGCAGTACATCGTGTCCCCTAAGATGATTGTTTTCCTTACGCCAGTTAGAAGTAAACTTTCCTTCGAAGGCACGAGAAAGAACTGCATGTCGGTAAATTCTTAATTGCTGCAGTGTGTTTTCTAATATTTCCACTCCTTTATCTAACTCACTAAACAGTTCTTCTATTTTCTCAACGATGCGTTTTTGTTCATGGAAAGGTGCAAAAGGAATTGAAACCTTGGAATATTCAGAAATCCAATAACGTTTATGTGTTTCGCTTTTTATGTGTACTGTTTGCATGAAGTAATACACATACTTGATGTTCACTTCTTCTGTACGTGCCGGTAAAATCTTCATTGCAGAAGACTTTACCTTAAAAGGAAAATTTACAAATTTGTTTGCAGTTGTGAAATCATCAAAGATGATAACAGGCAACTGATTAAAAATGCCATTTGTTTCATCTGTATAACCTATGAAGAAAGATTTTCCGGCAGTTAAAACGGGTGTTTTATAACTGTCGTCGTATTCTTCAGAGTTAACAATAAAAGGACCGGGTTGTATATAATCCAGCAAATCTTCAAATGTTGCTTCGGTCCACCCAACTGGTAATGTTTCTAATTCACTCATCTTATGCCGCCAGTGCTTCGTTTAGTTCATTAATAATATCATCCATCTTGTCGCCAAATAATTGCCACATTTTTCCTTTACCGCCCTGTGCATCAAAAGGCGTATAGTCCAAATCATCTGCATTCAGGTGTATACTTCGAGCAATGTGCTCTTTCATCATGCGTAGCCATTCCATCTGTTCTTCATTAAACAGGTTGTGTTGTCCGGCATTCTTTTTTAAAATCCATTGCTGGAAGTTGCGGTCAACGGTTTTGTCATAGCTGGTTAGTGTTTCGTCCACTTCTGTTACTTTTCGTATCAGCGATACTAGGGCAATCAATTCATTCTTTGGTGAGCCAATGGCTTTGTCAACCTGTTCGTAAGCCCGCCAGATGGTCGAAGGTGCAAGGCTTGGCTTATCCTCTTGAAGCTTTTCCAGCACTTCCCTAATCATGCTGAATGTTAGTTCTCTTCTTCTGTAAGGCTGGTTGTAAAATATTTGCAGGGCTGTTAATTCATTCTGATGCTCTTCCATCCAGGTTTTAAAATCCTGTATCAGTTCAGCCGCTTTGTCTTTGTTGTCCTTATCCCAGCCAACATTTGTTACCGCATCGGGATTGAGCAGGTCAATCTTTTGTTCGTGAGCCTTGCGAACGTTTTCAATATAATCGTTCAAGTCGCCGGTAAATATTTTGGCTACATTATTCTGCAAGGCTGCTTGCAGTTCGGCTACCTTTTCCTGCTTGTGTACCGGCGAAGCATTGGGATTTTCCTGCTCCACTTTTTGCTTAATTTCTTCCAACGTATCCGGATCAAAAGCATTCAACAAATCTTTCACTACCTGTGAAACGGTTTTACCTTCTGCCTTTTCAACGAAGGTTTTTCTTTCCTTTTCTGTGATCTGTTTGTCCAACCTTGCCAAACGACCAGCCAAGGTGGTAAACAATTCTTCGTCCCTCGCACCTACAGCCACTGCACCCAATAAATCTTTCAGGGAAACACCAGGCTTCTTCTCTAATGGGCGGCTATCCGTTTTCAGGCTCATAGTAACGCCTATGGCATCAACTATGATGAAATGGTCTTTAGTAAATTTTGCCGTTGGGGAAACCTTTTTTAAATCATCGAAAGGTATTGTTCTTGTGCCCCGTCCTTTCATCTGCTCAAAGTAGTTGCGGCTTTTAACATCACGCATAAAGAGCAGGCATTCCAATGGTTTTACGTCTGTGCCGGTTGCGATCATATCAACGGTAACAGCAATCCTTGGATGGTAATCGTTTCTGAACTGCGCCAGGATAGACTTTGGGTCTTCGGTTGCTTTGTAGGTTACTTTTTTACAAAAATCATTACCGGCATCAAATTCTTCTCTTACGATTTGAATAATATCGTCGGCATGGCTATCTGTCTTGGCAAAAATCAATGTCTTGGGAACTTCATATTCGCCCTGTTCATTGTAGCGGTCCGAAAACATTTCCGGCAGATGTTCTTTGAAAGTGCGGATAATGGTTCGGATTTGGTTCGGATTTACCACCCACTTATCCAATTCTCTTGACGAATAGGCTTCATCTTCATCCTGCATTTCCATTCGCTTTCTACGGCTTAGCCTTTCCCTGTGTTCTACATACTCACCCTTCCAGAGTGTTGCTCCATTTTTTGTAATTTCTGTTTCAATGGTATAAACGTTATAGCCCACATTTACACCATCCGCCACCGCCATTTCGTGGGAATATTCGGATACAAGATTTTGATCGAAATAAGCAACAGTCCTTTTATCAGGTGTAGCCGTTAAGCCCACTTCAAAAGCATCACAGTATTCTAACACCTGCTTCCACAAATTGTAAATGCTGCGGTGACATTCATCAATAACGATAAAGTCGAAAAATTCGATGGGCAGCTTTTCGTTGTATTCTACTGGCGGCACTTCTTTTGGCTGCCATTTTTCTGCCGGGTTTTCTTCTTCTGCACTTTCCTCCAATTCTGTTCCTTTCAACACAGCATACAAACGTTGGATGGTGCTGATATAAACATGGTTATCGGAAGGAATGTAACTCGATTTTAAACGATGCACACCATACAACTCCGTAAACTTGCGATTGTCATCGTTTGGCTGATAAGCCATAAACTCCTGTTCTGCCTGTTCACCCAGGTTCTTTGTATCAACCAAGAACAAAATCCGCTTTACTTCCGTAAACTTTAGTAAGCGATAGATTGCCGTAATCGCAGTAAAGGTTTTACCCGAACCTGTTGCCATCTGGATCAACGCCTTTGGCTTAGCTCCTTTGAATGATGCTTCCAATTTATTGATGGCAATGATCTGGCAATCTCTTAAACCGTCTTCCGGCAAAACAGGAATGTCGTGCAGGCTGGCACGAAGTGACTTGCCTTTTTTTATCCACTCCCTGAAAGTTTCTGGACGATGAAAGGCAAAAACTGGTCTTGAACGTGGTTTGGGATCACGAAAGTCTGTAAACCTGGTTACCTGCCCTGTGCTTTCATAAACAAACGACAACTTTTCATTATTGAGATATTTGAGTTTTGCCTCTGAATATTCTTTGCTTTGGTCTTCATGAACGGTTAACCTGTGCCCTTCTTCTTCTCTTTTGGCTTCGATAACCCCGACAGGTTTGGCATCAACAAATAAGAGATAATCAGCCGGACCTGTATCCGTTACGTACTCACGAATAGCAACGCCAGATGCAGCGTGTACATTCTTCTTTTTATAATCTTGCACAACCCATCCACATGCATCGAGCATTTCATCAATTCTGTCTCTTGCTATTTGTTCCGGGTTTTGGTTCATAAAGCAGTACTATCCGTTATTTGTTTTGTATTTTGGTTTGACCGGCAGCTTTAACCTGGCTTCAGCTATATGCATGGCATTCAAGGCTACCTTTTCATCTTTTACAATTTCATAAACCTGACCTGCAAGCCACAGGGCAAGCAGTTCTTCGCTGGGCACTGACAGGAGTTTTGCTAAAAGAAAAACTTGGTCTCTTTTAGCCTTTCTTTCACCCCTTTCGATTTTACTGAACATGGGTGTGTCCATTTCCAGCGAAGCAGCCAATTGCCTTTGCAGCAAGCCTTTTTCTTCTCTTAGTTGCCTAATACGTTCTCCAAAGAACATAGTTGTAGGTTTATAGACTTGCCAAATTTTGGACAATGTAATAAAAACCGATAAAAATACAGTATAAGCTTGAATCTATAAATCAAATTAAAATCAGATAAGTAGTTTAAAATATTTCCTATAGAGGCTAAATTCAAATATTTAAATTTCTCCTTAAAACCACGAATACTCCCTAAACTTTTACATGACTCCTTAACTACTCCCTAATTGCTCCCCAGTAATTGCAGCATCACAAGCTGCCTTATACTGAACCGTCCTGCATCAGCGCTAATCAACCATTACCAACCTTTTCTAACCAGTTTTTAATAAGAATTCAGGTGACATTACGAACCAAAACGTTTAAAAACGTGCAATTACTTGCAAAAACGTGCGCAAACTGGCTAAAAGTGGAAAATGCGTCAGCAGCAATCCTAAATATTTGTACCGAATAGCGAAATGATGAAATGTAGTTAGGGGCAATTAAGAGCAAGAAAGGATTGTTAAGTACAATATGAAATTCTTTAGCACTTATCGACAAAAGCTGGAAGCTGGCTTTTCAGAGGGTTATAGGTTTGCGATCAGTAGTTTTTGAAGACAGTTTGGCGATCCAAAGGAATTATGTCCCAAATACGCAGAATTGTTCCCAAAACTTCCCATAACTGCCCAAAACGGACAGTGGGTTCTTTTGCCATTCTATGTTTGTCACCAAATAAAAAATCCATAAAAATGAAAACAATCAAAGTCAAAGAATTCGAAGTCCCTGTAGGCGCAATGGGAGATGTAGCCGGAATCATTTCCGATAACGACCTGGAAAACACCATCACCGGTGTAGATGAAGATGGCGAGTTCGTGTATGTAGAAGTGCGTTACGAAAAAGGCGCGGAAGAAGAACAAGAAGCCATTCACGAGATTCAGGATATTATTGATAATTACGACGATGAGGACGAAGAAGAGGAGGAAAAGGAAGGTTAGACCTTCCTTTTATTTTCTTTTCGCATTGATAATCAACATTTTATAAATTTGTATCAGCCTATGAAAGCCGAAAAACAACCAATAAAAACAAAATATAAGGATGTGACAGCAGCCGATGTAAAAGCCTGTAAAGGATACGAGGATATAAGCGATGAACTGGCGCAGAAAATTGCCGATGCCATCCGGGTTTATACCGAGATCGTTTACAACTGTTTTAAGGAAGAAAGGCTTGAAGAGCAGCAAGCCAAAGTCATATCCATAAGTAAAGAAGAAAACAAAAAAGCAGCCTAATTCAAAATTGTACCACTATGAGTGAATTAATCATTTTTAATCAATTTGGTAAAGGAACCAAAACAGAAAAGGCCAAAACCGGCAACTGCGTTATCTATACCAGGGTATCCACCAAGGAGCAGGCAGATAACAATATGAGCCTGCAAACCCAAAGAAGGTATTGCGAGCAGTTTGCGACTAAGAATGGCTATACCATCATGGGTTATTTTGGGGGTACTTACGAAAGTGCCCAGACCGATGAACGAAAGGAGTTTAATAACATGCTTTCTTTTGTGAAAAAAAGTAGGGACAAAATCTCCTACATCATTGTTTATAGCGTAGACCGGTTTTCCAGATCAGGGGCTAATGCGATTTATATTGCCCAACAACTTAAACAACAGGGCGTTGTTATTTTCTCCGTTACGCAGCCAACGGATACAACAACAGCCAATGGAAGCTTGCAGCAAAATATACAGTTCATCTTTTCTGAGTACGACAATCAGCTTCGAAGAGAGAAATGTATCACGGGCATTAAAGAAGCATTACTTAGGGGCGAATGGTGCCAGGGTCCGCCCATCGGCTATGAAAGAGGTAAAGTGGCAGGCAAAAAGTCCTGGGTAGTCAATGAACAAGGAAAATTGCTTCGCAAAGCCTTTATGTGGAAGGCAACTGAGCAAGTCTCTAATGAAGAGGCAAGAGAACGACTGGCAACCCTTGGGTTAAGGATCTCACATCAACAGATGTCTTCTATTTTCCGTAATCCCTTTTACTGCGGTTTATTATCGCATAATCTTTTAGAAGGACAGGTAGTCGAGGGTATCCATGAAAAACTCATATCAAAAGAAATCTTCCTTAAAGTAAACGAAGTACAGAACCGCAATGCCCACGGATATACCACCACAGAGGAAAATGATGCTATACCCTTAAAGCGGTTTTTAAGATGTGAAACCTGTGGCTCTTTTTTAAGAGGATATATCGTAAAAGCCAAAGGCATTTGGTATTACAAGTGCAATACAAAAGGCTGCAACTGTAATCGGAATGCGGAATCATTACATGATCAATTTACAGGCATCTTAGAGCAATACACGCTAAAATCAGAACCTTTAGTGCCTCTCATTGAAAAGCAAATGCTGGCAACTTACTACAAGTTCAGCGAAGAAGAGGTTGATAATAAATCGGCTTTTGAAGGTAGGATTAAGGAAATTGACAAGGATATAGCCTGGCAGAAGGAAAGGTTGAAAAAAGGGGAAATACCCTATGACCTGTACCTGGATTTTGTAAAGGATTACGAAGACGAAAAGAAGAAAGTGGCTGAAGACTTGGAAAAAGGGTCAAAAGGGGTGTCGAACCCTGAACTCTGTGTAAACTTTGCCGTCAATTATTCCACCAAACTCGCACCCATGTGGAGTTCTGCGAGTTATAGCAGTCAGCAAAAGCTTCAATTTTTACTCTTTCCTGAAGGAATTTTCTACAACCGGGCGGAAGACAGGTGTCGAACCACGGGAATCAACGAAGCTTTCGCCTACGTTACAGAGCTGGAGCGGTTTTTACAGAAATGTAAAAGCCGCACATCTCTGAATAATTTAGAGAGTGCGGCTTGGGTAGCGTCGACAGGAATCGAACCTGTATCAGGAGCTTCGGAAACTCTTATACTATCCATTGTACTACGACGCCAGAAAGAGCAAAACCATCAGCGGATCAGGCTATGTGCATTGAATGCAAAAATCTTTACCGCAATGGCGAGCAATATTACGCCAAAAAACTTTCGCACGGCAATTAATCCTGCCGGTCCGAGGATCTGTTCAATGAATCGCAGGGATTTTAACACACCAAAAATAAAAAGCAGGTTGGCAAGGATGCCAAAGAGAATCACCGCCGGGGCATAGTTAGCCTTGAGCGAAATGATCGTGGTCAGCGTACCCGAACCGGCAATCAGTGGAAAGGCAATGGGCACCACGGTTGCCGACCGTATATTGTCTTCGCTTTTAAAAAACTCCAGGCCCAGCACCATCTCCAAACCCAAAATAAAAATCACGATGGAACCGCCTACGGCAAACGAACTAACATCCAGGCCGAGAAGGTTGAGCAGCGGCTCGCCGATGTAGAGGAACAAGACCATCAGCGCCCCCGACACCAGTGTCACCATCGCCTCGCGGATCTCCCCCATTTTGCTTTTCATGGAAATCAAAATCGGGATGGTTCCGATAATGTCGATGACGGCAAACAGGGTAAAGGTGACCGTAATAAAGTCTTTCAGCTTGATATCCATGGCCCGGGTTTCTGCAAATGTAACAGGTGCAAAACTCAAACCGGCAGCAGGTCGCAAAAATAAAAACCACTCCTCGGCCGGGGTGTTGTAAAACACTCGTCCCCGGTTTTGGGTGCCGCGTATTCCCTGAAAACCACCTCCCCTTTTTGAAAGGAAACAGGACCGGAAAAATTCGGCCCGTCAAAAACAAACGAATGGTACTCGCCGTTCTCGCCGCAAGGATCCACGGTTGCGGGCAGGTCGTTAAAAAACGAATCGTCCATCAGCCGTCCGCAAAAGCTCTCATCGAGCCAGGCACTGTTGGTGCAGACCACAACGGCCCGGAAGCCTTTTTCAAGAAAATGTTTTACCACTTCCCTGCTATCCATCTTCCACACCGGAAACAGGCAGTGCAGGCCGTCTTTCGCCAGCAGTTCTTCCCGGTATGCTTTCAGGTCTTCGAGAAAAATATCGCCGAACAATCCATGGGTAAATCCTTCGGCTTTCAGTTGCCGGTGCACGTCCTGCACGGCTTCCTCATAGGCCTCCATCCCCGGCATTTCGGGCAGGTCGATTGTTTGCAGGGGCAGACCCAGCGAATCCGCCTGCTGCTGGATCAACTCCCGCCGCACGCCGTGCATGGAAACACGGTCCAGGGCTTGATTCATCGAGGTTACTAGTGCCGTTACCGGTATGCCCTCCTGTTGGGCGGTGTAAAGAGCAAGAGCGGAGTCTTTGCCCCCGCTCCAGTTTAAGAATGTTTTCATCAAGATTGTTTAAAAGATGCGTGGTGAGCCGGGGTCGTTTCGGTCACACCACGCATCCATGTGATTTAAGCGTACACTGTTACAAACGGAAACGCAAACCGCCAAAGGCCTGGAAGCGGGCCGTGTTGTAGCCGTAAATATCCGAATAGGTTTGATCGAGCACATTCCGCAGATCGGCAAATAGTGTCAGCCGGTTTTGTAAAAAGGCGTACTGCGCATAGACATTCAGCAGCGTATAGGCCGGTAGCGTGACGGGTTGTGCAGCAAAACTCACCGGGTCAAAAAAGACATCCTTTCGTTCACCAACGACATTCACATTCACAGACGCATACAACGCAGGCGTCAGTTGTGTTCCCAGGGTCAGGTTCACCGTGCTTTTTGGCCGGCGCAACAAATTGAAATATGTCGTATCCTTTCCACCCTGCTTCGTGGTCACCTGCCCGTCGGCATAACTGTAAAAAGCCCGCACCTGGAATTTCTCCGAAGGCTTCCAACTTGCATCCAGTTCAATGCCGTGGTCGCGTTGTTTGTCCTGGTTTATATAATATGAACGATAGGTAACCGGGTTGAAATAAAAGGCGATTACATCATGGATATTCCGATTGAAGTATGTGGCCCTTACCTGGCCTTTGTTGTCTTTCAGAAACACCTGCACGCCACCTTCCAGGTTGAGCGATGCCTCTGGGCTCAACGCCTTGTTGCCGTACTCGGAAAACAACTGGTAAAGACTTGGTGTTTTGTAGCCTGTCGACAGGTTGGCAAAAACCTTTACACTTTTGTGCAGGAGGTAAGAAGGGTTGAGGTTGTACGCAATATTGTTTCCATAGACCGAGTGGTGATTGAAACGGCCGCCACCTTCCACGGTAAAGTCTCCTGTTGCATAGTGCAAGGCTGCATAAAGACCCACCTGCTGCTGCCGGACACTGTCGCCGCTGCTTTCCGTTTTCGAAATCGTGGCAACCGGAACATAGGGCGGAAAGGGTGGCGTTACATTGAGCGACGTGTAATCCGTATTGGCGCTGCGAAAATCACCGCCCGCCGTTAAGCGGAAAGCACGGAATGGGTACACAAAAAAGGCATCGGCAAAATGCTCGTGGGCTTTGTATGCCGATTGTTCGAAGGTGTAATAGCCGTTACGGCTTTGTGTGGAGTCGTCGAGGTAGTTGCGCTGCGTGCCGTTGTACTGGTAAAGAAGATTGACCTGCCCCTTGTCCATCCCGATTGTAGTCCGCACCCCGGTCTGCAGGTTTTTTGCCTTGTAGGCAAAATCCCGTTCGTCGATGAATGCTCCGTTGTCCAGCGCTCCCTTGTTTTGGCTGTAGCGCAGAAAAGGTTGTATACGTACCTGTTTCGCCGCCTGGATCCCAAGGTTGACCTGCACGCTATTTTGCCGGTAGTTGTCCCTGTCAAACGCCGTGGTTGCCGTTGCGGGCTGCTGCGCTTCGGAAAAACCAGCAGTCTCAAAATGCACGTAGCCGATGTTGTAATCAAGCGCTTTCACGCTGCCGTTCAGCGTTGCATTGGCACGCAGTGTTTGGTTGCTTCCGCCGTTCACCACGCCACTCATCGAAAACGGGCCGGATCCGCCTTTGCGGGTGATGATGTTGATGACACCGGCAATGGCATCGCTGCCGTATAAAGTGCTTTGACTGCCTTTGATAATCTCCACCCGCTCCACCAGGTCAACGGGTAAATAACGGATATCGAAATTGCTGCCGATGCCCGACGCATCATAGACGGGCACACCGTCGACCGTTACCAGTGTATAATCCACTTTGGCGCCCCGCAGGTAAATGTTCCTTTCCTTGCCTGCATTACCGCCGTTGATAAAAACGCCACCGAGTTCCGTGATGACCTGGGCAAGGTCGCGGCTACCGGCTTTTTCAATTTGATCCCGGCTGATCGTAACAACGACCTTTCCTGTCTCGGTGGTTTTGGTGGAGAACTTGTTTGCTGTGAGTGTTACGTTTTCAAGTGTGTCTTTTCGCTCCTGGAATTGAGCCTGAAGGTGACTGCCGGCAATAAGTGCAGCCACAACAAAAAATTTTCGCATTGGTTTTAATTTTTTTGTGACTGCTTCCGAAAAATAAAATAGAGAAAGATAACCGCGGCTTTATCTTCTCTGCTTTTCCTCCGAAAGCATGAATGATGAAATCGCGACTGGCAGGTCTTCTGGCTTAATGACAATTCTGAACACCTTCCCATTCCGCTGCAGGCGGAACAGTGGTTTTGCTATTCAGAACTTAGAGCAGGTGAGGACGTATGACCGATCACTCCTTGCTCATCATCTTACAGCTACGGGGATAGCGCCGGACTTGCACCGGCTTCCCTTTTCATCCCGCACGTGCGGGAACCAATGGCAGGCGCAAATGTAGGGAAAGGGTTTGGAGTTTGGAGTCTGGAGTTTGGAGTTGTTCAGGGGCTGCTTTCGTTTTTTAAACTTTTGCCCGCTGAAGGCGGATGAATTAAGGCAATGAATAAAAGCACCTTTTTTTCACATGCGAGTCAGCAGCGGCATACATTTCACTGCAACGTGTTTCCGAAAAATAGTGAACATCAAAACCTCTATAAGGGAGTGACTTGCGTTCTTCGGCTTCACCTTTTGCAGTCGTAAGCGAATGCATAAATTCTTGCCAGCTTCCTCTGCCAAAACCTTCGGAAATGTTGTTCATGATAGAGTCCCTTATACCCCTTATTGTTTTTGTAGCTGACGTCTTTGGCGACGGACTCCGCAAATTTGAGTGGATAAATTTTCCAGCAATGCCTCCGGGCCAACTGCCAAATTATCATATCTCAAAACGCTTGAACAGTTGCCTTATGTAAAGTTTGACTAACGGAAGATAACAACCCCAAACACCAGACCCCAAACCCCAAACGCATTTCTTATCTTCCCGCCATGATGCAAAAACAAAAGCTGCAGCTTTTTGATCTCACCATGATCGTTATCAGCTTCGTGATCGGCATGGGAATTTTTCGTACACCCGTGAACGTGGCAGCCGCTTCACCCACACCGGCCATTTTTTACCTGTGCTGGGTCGCCGGCGGCCTGGTGGCACTTTGCGGCGCACTGACCTACGCGGAAATCGGTTCGCGGCTCCCGGTGACCGGCGGCTACTACAAGGTGTTTGCTTATGCGTACCACCCCTCCATTGCCTTTGCCATCAACTGCATTATTTTGGTTTCCAATGCCGCCTCCTGTGCCGCCGTTGCCCTCGTGGGGAGCGAGTATATTTCCAGCGTGCTGATTCCCGCATCGAAAGATGCGGCTTACCTGCAGGTGGCCGCCAATGCCGGTTTTATCAAAACCGTGCAGGTGTCCATTGCGGTTTTTGCCATTACCCTTTTCTATATCGTTAACATGCTGGGGCTGCGCATGAGCGCAAAGACGCAAACGGTTTTAATGATCATCAAAATTGGCATGGTCGTGCTGTTGATCACGCCTTTGTTTTTTGCTACCGGCCCCGCTTCTTCTGCACTGCCGGCCGCCACCGGCATGGGACCGGCATTGCGGGAATATATCAAAGCTTTTGGCGTGGGACTCGTGGCGGTCAGCTTCAGCTTTGGCGGTTACCAGCAGACCATCAACTTTGGCGAAGAGGTGGAAAAGCCCAACCGCAACATCCCAAGAGGAATCTTTATCGGCATCTTCGTCATCATCCTGCTTTACCTGCTGATCAACTATGCCTACGTGAAAGTGATCGGTTTCGAAGAACTGAAAAAAAGCACCAATATCGCCGCGATCATGGCTTCAAAAATTTTTGGCGCACAGGCTGAACGCATCCTGTCCGTCCTGCTTTTTCTTGGCGTGCTGGCCTATGTCAATGCCGTTCTTCTCAGCAACCCGCGGGTGATGTATGCCATGAGCGAAGACGGCATTTTGCCCGCTGCCTTTACACGCCGCAACAAGAAAGAAGCGCTCAGTCTTGCCCTCACGGTCTTTGCCGCCGTGGCCGCGATCGTGGTCTTCTGGGCCCGCGAGTTCGACAAGATCCTGAGCTTTACGATTTTCCTCGACAGCTTTGGCATGGCGCTATCGGCGGGCAGCATCTTTATTATCCGCAAACGCACAAGGCACCTCGACGGCTCGGGCATCTTCAGCATGAAGCTTTATCCCCTGCTGCCGCTTGTTTTTATTGCCGCTTATATTTTTGTGGCCATCAGCATTGCCCTCGATTACAGGAACAATGATTATGCGGCGCTGATTGGCCTGCTGGTGCTGGCTTTTTTCACCGGCCTTTATTTTCTGGTAAAAACCTTCCGCAAACCCGAACAAGTCAACTAACATGGATTTTTCATACATCATTAACGAACTGGCCGAAGACCGCGAACAGTATTTCAACGCCATTGCACCACCCATTATTCAAACCTCCAACTTCCGGTTCAAAACCGTTGCCGCACTGCGCACGGCATTTGAAGACGAGATGGGCGGCTACCTGTACAGCCGCGGGCTGAATCCAACCGTCGACATCCTGCGTAAAAAACTGGCAGCACTCGACGGTGCAGAGGACTGCCTCGTGTTCAACAACGGTGCGGCGGCCATCTTTGCCGCGGTCTTTGCCAATGTCAAAAGCGGCGATCATATCATCTCGGTGCAGAAGCCTTACACCTGGGCGCAAAAGACGTTCGACAACATTCTGCCCCGCTTTGGTGTCAGCACGACCTACATCGACGGAAGCGATATCAAAAATTTTGAGGCGGCACTACAGCCCAACACCACCTTCATATACCTGGAGTCGCCGAACTCGTGGACCTTTGCGCTGCAACCGCTGAAAGAAGTGGCGGCCTTTGCCAAAAAGCACGGTATCATTACGCTGATCGATAACAGCTACTGCACGCCCCTGAATCAACGGCCCATCGAATTGGGAATTGACCTGAGCATGCAAACAGCCACCAAGTATATCAGCGGCCATAGCGACACGCTGGGCGGGGTGCTCAGCGGTTCGCACCACCTAATGAAAAAAATCTTCGACCTTGAATACCTCGCCATCGGCAGCGGCATCCAGCCCTTCAATGCCTGGCTGCTGATTCGCGGCCTGCGCACCCTGCCGGCAAGGCTGGAGCGGATCTCCCGCACAACAACCGAAGTGCTCCGGTTTTTACAAGCGCACCCGAGAGTCGGAAAAATCATCTTTCCCTTCGATGAATCGTTTCCGCAATACCACCTGGCGAAAGAGCAAATGCAGGACGCCTGCGGCCTGCTGACCATCACGCTGAAAAACGGCACCATGGAAAGCATTACGCGTTTTTGCGAATCCCTGAAACATTTTTACATGGCCGTGAGCTGGGGCGGACACGAATCGCTGGTGCTGCCCAAATGCGCCGGGTTACAGCCAGGCGACTTTGACCCTTCCAACGATGAACACCAGTATATCCGGATTTACACCGGGCTGGAAGACCCGTCGTACCTGATCGCGGATCTGGCGCAGGCACTGGAGGCGTAAGCAAGTAACAACGGGCAATAGGCAAATAAGAACAGGCGGAGGCCAATGCGTTTAAAGTGCTGGAAGACGGGAATCCACCTGTGGTCATTCATAGTTGTCTGCATCAGTATCATTCAATGAAACGGGCAGCTTATTTTTATGCCCGAATTCGTTGCTGCAAAAGGCAACACCGATTATGAACAAAACATTGAAGTGGACACTGATCGCCGCCGGCGCCCTGGCTGTTGTCTTTGCGGTTGTAAAGAGCACGAGAAAGGGAGCGAACGATGGCATGAAGGTGACGGCCGAAGTGGTCCGCCGCCGCACACTCGTGGAAACGGTATCGGCGAGCGGCAAGCTCTATCCCGAAATGGAGATCAGGGTTGGCTCTCCCATCAGCGGCCAGGTAGTGCAACTGGCTATCGCGGAAGGCGACAGCGTAAACAAGGGACAGGAGCTGGCCCGCATCCAGGGTGAAAAAGGCTCCGCGGCCTCACCCCAGCGTGTCAGTCTTCCCAACATTCCGCCCGGTTTTGAAGGACTGCTGCAAAATATGCAGGCACCGCGAACCACCGCCTCTCCTTCTTCAGCCATTCTCACCTCCCCGATCGGCGGCACCGTCATTGCATTGAATGTAAAAATGGGTGAACGGATTGGCGCCATGCAGTTACCGGGTTCGGAGCTGCTGCGCATTGCCGACATGCGCAAAATGGAGGTGCGGGTGGACGTGAACGAAAACAACATTATCAAGATCGCCATCGGCGACTCTGCCGACGTGGAAGTGGAAGCCTATAACAAA
The DNA here is from genome assembly GCF_003628535.1 of Flavisolibacter nicotianae. Taxonomy (GTDB): domain Bacteria; phylum Bacteroidota; class Bacteroidia; order Chitinophagales; family Chitinophagaceae; genus Flavisolibacter; species Flavisolibacter nicotianae. The sequence goes on along the minus strand of NZ_RBCI01000002.1, from coordinate 649,366 downwards.
CGAAAGTTCAAAGGCGTGGTAACCGGCATCGCCAACGGTAGTTCCCGGAAAGACGCGACGTCTTTTTTATCGAACGATGTTGCGAATTATGAAGTGCACATCCGCCTGCTGCCCTCGTCTTACGCCGACCTGTTCGACAGCGGACGCCGCAGCATGCCCTTTCGTCCGGGCATGAATGCAAGAGCAGACATCAAAACGAAAACACGGCAGAATGTCATCAGTGTTCCTGTAGGTGCGGTGGTTTCAAAACCCAAAGGCAGTGACGAACACACGGCAGCAAAACAAAAAGCAAACACAGAAGAATCCACCGACGAAACCCTCAACACCGACGAACTGGAAGAAGTGGTGTATGTGATCAAAAGCGACGGCACCGTGGAGAAGCGGGTTGTAACGACCGGCATTCAGGACATCAATTATTTCGAGATCACCGCCGGGTTGAAGGAGGGCGAAAAACTGGTAACCGGACCCTATACGGCCGTCAGCAAAAACCTGCGCAGCGGGCAAAAAGTAACTGTGGTTTCCAAAGAACAAATTTTTCAAAACGATTAGCATGGAAGGAATGAGAATAGGCGTGATTGGCAACGGCAGTTGGGGTACAGCCCTCGTAAAAATTATTACCGACAACAAGCAGCGGGTGAACTGGTGGATCCGCAATTCCGCCAGCATCGACTACATAAAGCAGCGCCACCACAACCCGAATTATTTGAGTTCGGCCTACTTCGATGTGTCGCTGCTCAGCATGAGCGATGACGTGCAAACGGTCGTCAACGAATCGGACCTGCTGGTTTTTGCCGTGCCTTCGGCCTATGCCGAAGAGGTCCTGCAAAGCATCGACAAGAACTCGCTCAGGAACAAAAAAATTCTGTCGGCCATCAAAGGCTTGATTCCCGGCTGCGATATTTTGCTGAACGAATACCTGGAACGCCATTTTGCCCTTCCACTGTCAAATTATTTCGCGGTGCTGGGTCCCTGCCACGCCGAAGAAGTGGCGGCGGAAAAACTTTCCTACCTGACGTTCTCGGGCGTCGACGGCGAAACCGCCGCAACAATTGCCACCTGCTTCGAAGCACCGTATATCAATACCGTGGTCAACACCGACATCCTGGGTGTGCAGTATGCTGCCGTTATGAAAAATATCTACGCACTGGGCGCCGGCATTGCCCACGGCCTGGACTACGGCGATAATTTCCTGAGTGTGCTCATTGCCAACAGCGCCGATGAAATGGCGGGCTTCCTGCGCAAGGTGGGTGTGCAACACATCGTGGTAGGCGAACACGAGGTTCACGACAAGAAAAAAGACATGAACTACGCCGCCTCTGTTTACCTTGGCGACCTGCTGGTAACCTGCTATTCTCTGTACAGCCGCAACCGCACCTTTGGCAACATGATCGGCAAAGGGTATACGGTGAAAGCCGCGCAACTGGAACTGAACATGGTGGCCGAAGGCTATTATGCGTCGCGGTGCATCCACAATTTTAACAAGAGCATTGGCGCCGACATGCCCATTGCGGAAACCGTGTACAAAATCCTGTGGGAACGGATGCAGCCGAAGAAAGGATTTGCGCAGGTGGAAGAAGAGCTGGTATAAGGGCGAGCCGGCAAACCAACGGGTGGCTTTTTGTTTTCTGCCGCTTTCTTTTGAAGATTCATTAGCTGCAACGACCCATTCAGAGTCCTGATTGACCGATTTGGTGTTTGCAATAGAAAGCACAGATTCTTTTTTTGCAGGTGGATGCGCCTCCTTGCCTTCATATTGCTGTTGTTGCATGTCAACTTTTCGATGTTTATCGCACAGATCGATGAGAAGGACGTCTATGACGCCGACTTCCGGCAGGTGCATGACATCAACAGCCTGAGCGAGTATATCCAGTACAGCTTTTCCAAAGACAAAGACCCTCACAAAACAAAGGACAGCGACGACGACAATGCCCGGTATTTTCATGCGCTGAAGCCGCATTTTTTCCTGGTGCAGCCCAGCGCCGCCGTGAAAAAAGAATCCTCCCTATATTCATACAGGAGCATTCCGCTGCAGGATGAGAACTCGCTTTCATCCGGTTTTTTTGAAATCCTGGCCCCTCCTCCCAAGACCTGAAACTGTATTGCTTTTTTCCTGCACGTCCCGTGCAGTGCTTTGTCGTTGCGACAAAATTCTTCCTCTCAAATCATCCAGACATGAAACGTAAAGTTGCACTTCTGCGCAGCTTTGGTTTTGGCGCATGCATGCTTGCCCTTGCAAGCCTGAAAGCGCAGGACACCCTGCGTCTTTCCATTCCCAAAGCCGAAGAGCTGTTTTTAAAAAAAAATCTTCAATTGCTGGCGGCGCAGTATAACATCAATGCCGGCGAGGCCTTGATTCAGCAAGCCAAAGCCTGGGACAATCCCCTGCTGGCAACCGAACAAAATTTATACGACGGGAAATTTTTCCGTCACGGCAAGGGAACCGCGGCCATCCCGCAGGACGGCGGCCAATTATACCTGAATCTCACCCAGCTCATTCGTACGGCGGGCAAACGCGGCCTGCAGGTACAACTGGCACAGGACGGCATGCAAACGGCCCAGGCCCAGTTTTCCGACCTGATGCGAAACCTGCGCTATGTTCTCGTTACCGATCTAAACAATTTATCGGCGTTGCAGGCAACGGCCGGTTTGCTCGAGACGGAGATCATGCATGCCCGGTCGCTCGCCAGGGGCATGGATGAAATGTTGAAGGTGGGCGACATTTCTCTTAAAGACAATGTGCGCATCAAATCGCTGCTGTATTCCCTGCAAAGTGATTATGCCGACAACCTCCGTCAGCAGCAGGACGTGCAAAAAGAATTGCGCATCCTGTTGCAGGCAGGCGACAACGCACCAATTGCCGTTGCCACACCAGCGATGGATTTATCCGTGTTGAATAACCTTGCCCTGCTGCCCCTGATCGACAGCGCCAAAAAGGCCCGCCCCGATGCCGCGCTGGCTGCCGTGCAGGCCAGTTACCAGCAGCACAATCTCGCCTACCAAAAAGCACTGGCAAAACCCGATGTGACCGTGGGTGTCGATTACGACCGCTCGAACAGCTATGTGCGCAATTACACCGGCCTCCAGGTTGCCCTGCCTCTTCCGTTGTTCAACAGGAACCGTGGCAACATTCAGGCGGCGGAGTGGAATGTCAAGAGTTCTCAGTTGCTCGAAAAACAAACGCAGTCCGTGGTGCAGGCCGAAGTATTGAGCGCCTACAACAAGTTGCAAACCTTATTGCAGGTGCAAAACAGTGCCGCCGGTACCTGGTCGGAGAATTACGAAAAACTGTTGCGCAACATGGTGGAAAGCTACCGGCAGCGTAAAGTGGGCCTGGTTGATTTTATCGACTTTTTTTCGTCGTACAAAGACACCAAACAAAAGCAACTGCAACAGTATACGGCGCTGCTGAACGCAGCCGCCGAATTCAATTATGTCACCGCACAAACAATCATCACGCTTCAATAACTGAATCATGAAACATATTTTTCCCATTTCCCTTCTTCTCCTTGCGGCAGCGGTTGGCTTCACCGCCTGCGACGGTCATGCCGCGACAGCGCCGGAAAAAAAAGAGGTCTGCATCAGCGACAGCATGGCCAAAATGGTGACCATCGACAGTGTGAGCGAAAGCCGCATCAGCGATGAACTCAAGCTTTCGGGTGAGGTGAGCTTCAACGAAAACAAAGTCGTCAAAATCTTCCCCGTCAGCAGTGGCCAGGTAATCAGTGTGAACGCCTCGCTGGGCGACTATGTGCATGCAGGGCAAACGCTGGCCCTGATCAAAAGCGCCGACATTGCCGGCAACTATGCCGACCTTTCTTCTGCCGGCAACGACATTGCCATCGCCAAACGCGAAATGGACAATGCCGAACACCTGTTTCAGAACGGCATCGGCAGCGAAAAAGAATTCATTGTCGCCAAACAGGGCTACCAGAAAGCACTGGCCAATGCCTCGAAGATCCGGTCGCAGATTGCCATCAACGGGAGTGGCCGCACCTCGGCCAACGGCACCTATGTAGTTACCGCGCCGAAGAGCGGCTACGTGGTGGAAAAAAATGTCAATCCCGGCCAGTTCATCCGCAACGACAACGGTCAAAACCTTTTCACGGTTGGCGACACAAAAGATGTGTGGATCTGGGCGAATGTGTATGAAAGCGACATCGCCAAAGTGAGAGAAGGCTACACAGCGCTGGTGACAACGCTGGCCTATCCCGATAGTTCGTTCGTGGGCAGGGTGGACAAGGTAAACCAGGTGCTGGACCCGCAAACAAAGGTGATGAAGATCCGCATTGTGCTGCCCAACAACAGCGGCCGGCTAAAGCCCGAAATGTTTGCCAACATCGTGATCCAAAACACCGAAGGCGCCAGGGCCAATGTCATTCCCGCATCGGCGCTTGTGAGCGAAGATGGGAAAACCTTCGTGGTCGTGTACCATGGCAAATGCAACCTGCAGATTCGCGAGGTGGAAGTGTTGAAAACGGCCGGCAAAATCGTCTACCTGAAAAGCGGATTGATGGCTGGCGAACGGGTTATCAGCAACCAGGCCCTGCTCTTTTATCGCCAGTTGCAGGAAGCGCAGGAAATGAAGTGACGTGAGACGTCAAATGTCAGACATCAAACTATAAAGTGGGGTAACGACTTTACACCCGTTTCACGTCTAACGTTTAACATCTGACGGAAGCAAATTCCATCCACCATTCACACAAATGTTCAACCATGAACAAGTTCATCAAACGCATCATTCATTTTTCCCTGCGGCACCGGTATTTTGTTTTTTTCATGACAGCCGTGCTGGCCGTATTTGGTTTTGTTTCGTATAAAAACACGCCGATTGAAACCTTTCCCGATGTCACCAACACGCAGATCATCATCATTGCGCAGTGGCCGGGCCGCAGTGCGGAGGAGGTAGAAAAATTTGTCACGATCCCTCTGGAAGTGGCGCTGAATTCGGTACAGAAAAAAGCCAACCTGCGCACCACCTCGGCATTTGGCCTGAGCTATATCCGCATCATTTTCGACGACGATGTGGACGATGCCTTTGCCCGGCAACAGGTGCTGAGCCGCCTTGGAAATGCCGACCTGCCCGAAGGTGTCAAGCCCGATGTGCAGCCGCCCTATGGCCCCACCGGCGAGATCTATCGCTATACATTGAAAAGCCCCACCAAATCCATTCACGAGCTCACCGCCATCCAGGACTGGGTGCTCGACCGGCAGTTCAAATCGGTACCCGGTGTGGCCGATGTAAACAGCTTTGGCGGCGAAGAAAAAACCTTTGAAGTGAGTGTGAATCCCGAGATGCTCACCAAGTACAATCTCTCTTCGCTCGATGTATACAGCGCCGTGCAGAAAAGCAACATCAACGTGGGCGGCGACGTAATTGAGCGCAACGGGCAATCGTTTGTTGTACGTGGCATCGGGATTTTGAAAGACATTCCGGACATTGAAAACATCATCGTCACAAGGGAAGGCAATGTGCCTATCCTCGTCAGGAATATTGCCACCGTGACCGAAGCGGGACGGCCACGCCTGGGATGGGTCACCCGCGACAAGCAGCCCGATGTGATTGAAGGCATCGTGGTGATGCGCAAAGGCGAAAACCCCAGTGAAGTGCTGCAACGGGTAGAAGCAAAAGTGAAAGAGCTGAATCAAAACATCCTGCCCAAAGATGTCAAGGTCGATACGTTTTACGACCGCACCGAATTAATGGATTATGCGCAGCACACGGTTGTGCACAACCTGCTTGAAGGAATCATCCTGGTGACGGTGATCGTGTTTCTTTTCATGGCCGACTGGCGCACCACGCTGACGGTGGGAATCATCATCCCACTCTCCCTGCTGTTTGCCTTTATCTGCATGCGCATCAAGGGCATGAGCGCCAACCTGCTTTCGATGGGCGCCGTGGATTTTGGGATCATCATCGACGGTGCCGTAGTGATGGTGGAAGGATTGTTTGTGGCGCTCGACCACCGGGCACGGGAAGTGGGCATGGAACGATTCAACAAGCTGGCCAAACTGGGGCTGTTCAAACAAACCGGAACGGAGATGGGAAAGGCCATCTTCTTTTCAAAGCTGATCATCATCACCTGCCTCATTCCGATTTTTGCTTTCCAGAAAGTGGAAGGCAAGATGTTTTCGCCACTGGCTTATACACTGGGTTTTGCCCTGCTGGGCGCCCTGCTGTTCACGCTGACCCTGGTGCCTGCCCTGTCGAGTATTTTACTGCGCAAGAACGTACGGGAAAAGCACAATCCCCTTGTTCTTTTTATCGAACGGGGTGTGATGAAAGCCTTCAACCTCACCACCCGTTTTCCCAAGGCCAGCCTCCTGATTGCCCTCGCCGTGATGGGTCTTTCGTTTGGCATCGTCAAATTCCTGGGAACCGAATTTCTGCCCGAACTCGACGAGGGCGCCCTTTGGGTGGAAGCCGAGTTGCCCATGAGCGTTTCGCTGCAGGAAGCGCAACATATCTCCGATAAAATGGTGGACATTCTCCGCGAATTTCCCGAGGTAGAGCAAACCCTTTCGCAAGTGGGCCGGACCAATGATGGCACCGACCCGAAAGGATTTTTTAACGTGCAGATCCAGGTAGACCTGAAACAAAAAGAACAATGGAAACGCAGGATCACCGAGGAGCAATTGATCGATGAAATGGATGGGCAGTTGCGCAAGTTGCCAGGCATTGTCCTGAACTATTCGCAACCGATCCGCGACAACGTGGAAGAAGCCGTCGCCGGTGTAAACGCGGCCCTGGCGGTGAAAATATTTGGCCCTGATTTCACTACGCTTGACAGCCTTTCCAAACGGGTGATGGCACAACTGAGTACGGTGAGGGGAATTGAAGACCTCGGGATCCTACGAAACCTCGGGCAACCCGAATTCCGGATTGAACTGGACCAGCAGCGCATGGCTTTTTACGGCGTGAACATGGCCGACGCCAACGCCGTGATTGAAATGGCCATCGGCGGAAAGGCCGCGACGGAGTTGTACGAGGGCGAACGAAAGTTTGATGTGCGGGTCCGTTACCAGAAAGAATTCAGGGATGCACAGGACAAAGTGGAAAACCTGATGGTGCCGGCGCAGGATGGCTCCAAGGTACCGCTGAAGGAAATTGCTAACATTCGCACACTGACAGGACCGGCTTTCATTTACCGCGACAACAACACCCGCTACATCGCCGTAAAGTTTTCGATTCGTGAAAGAGACCTGGGGAGCACCATTGCCGAAGCGCAACGGAAAGTCAATGACGCCGTGCACCTTCCGCAGGCCTACTCCATGACCTGGAACGGCGAATTTGAAAACCAGCAGAGGGCTTCGGCAACACTGGCCAAAGTGGTCCCGGTTTGTTTGCTGGTGATCTTCCTCATCCTGTTCATGACCTTTGGGAATGCAAAGGATGCCATGCTCACCATCATGAACGTACCCTTTGCGTTGATCGGTGGCATCCTGGCACTCTATGTCACGGGGATGAACTTCAGCATCTCGGCCGGCATTGGCTTTATTGCCCTTTTTGGCGTGTGTATTCAAAACGGCGTGATCCTGATCTCCGTCTTCCGGAAAAACCTGGAAGCGGGCCTGCATGTAGTGGAAGCCGTAAGCGAAGGTGTCCGGTCGCGAATTCGTCCCGTGGTAATGACGGCCCTGATGGCAGCCATTGGTTTATTGCCGGCCGCTATTTCAACAGGCATCGGCAGCGAGACCCAGAAGCCCCTGGCAAGAGTGGTGATCGGCGGCTTGATCACGTCCACGATCCTCACCCTGCTGATTCTGCCGGTGATGTACACGCTGGTGTTCAACCTGATGCACAAGCGGGAAAACCGGAGGTTGTTGCGGAAGGCAAACTTGATCAGCAAATCGTAAGCATCGTGAGTTGTGAATGGTCAATGGTGTTTAAGGAACTTTCTCATTGGCCATTCACCGCTCCTGACTTACAGCGCCTCGTCCTCCAACAGGTCGGGGCGTTTTTCTTTGGTGCGCTGAACGGCCTGCTCGTGCCGCCATTCTTCAATTTTTGCCGTGTGGCCACTGAGCAAAATATCGGGCACTTTCATTCCGCGCCATTCGGCCGGACGGGTATAAACGGGTGGTGCCAGCAGGTTGTCTTGGAAGGAATCGGTGAGGGCCGATGTTTCGTCATTGAGAACGCCGGGAAGGAGGCGACCGACGGCATCGACCAGGACGGCGGCAGCCAGTTCGCCCCCACTCAGCACGTAATCGCCGATGGAAATTTCCCTGGTTACATAGTGTTCGCGGATACGCTGGTCAATCCCTTTGTAATGTCCGCAAATGAGAAGCAGGTTTTCTTTCAGCGAAAGGGTATTGGCAATTTTTTGCGTCAGGGTTTCGCCATCGGGAGTAAGGTAGATGACCTCGTCGAATGTGCGCTCCTTGCTTAATTCATCGATCGCATTGGCCAATGGTTCGGCCATCATCACCATGCCGGCGCCACCGCCGTACTGGTAATCGTCCACCTGGCCGTACTCGTTCACGGCCCACTTGCGCAGGCCGTGCGTTTGAACGGTCAGCAACCCTTTGTCCTGCGCTCTTTTCATGATCGAATGCGACAAGGGACTTTCCAGCAACTCGGGCAAAACAGTGATGATGTCGATGTGCATGAGGCAAATATACACCTCACCCTAACCCTCACCTCAAGGAGAAGGAACTGCTACGCACAGGGCCGCTTGGGCAAGATGATTTTATTTATCAAAGAATGCCATCCCTTGAAGGGATGGCATTCTTCGGCCGCCCTGTGTTCCGAACGTTGAACGGAGCCCTTCCATCGTCAGGATAAACTGTGCAACGGAAGCTCAATGGCTATTCTAGTGCTGGCAGCAAAAGAAAAATATGTCGCTCCTTCGGAGCTTTGTTTCCTTTTCTATTCTTTCTTCTATTCACAGGATGCCCCTCCGGGGCAAAGAAATTGCAGTAGGTTAAGACGCCAAACGGCAGCAAAAAGCCTCCATCAATTGTATGATGGAGGCTTCGTTATATCGTGCAAAAGCAAGGGTCTGTGTGATTGTAAGCCCGTCCCTGGAGGCTACTGGGGGATCGGGGTGTCCAAATGCAGGGGCGAGGTTAGCGCACCTTTTTCAGCAGCATAACATAGCCGCAAAGCCCCTGTTTTTTTTGCTTGTTTTGCTGCACCGGTTTAAACATGTGCATCTCGCTAAACTTGGGTATGTACGAAAACGAAATGATGTTGCCATCCACATCGCCCCACATTTTTTTCTGGTAGACGACCATTTTCTCGTCCCAGTCGTACATGCGCACTTCATAGAGACGCGAACTGATGTCGCCGATAAAAACAAACTGGTACCAGGAGCCCTGTTGCAGCGGCACAACCACCGGCATTTCGTACTCGCTTTCCATGCTGATCGATGCTTCGCGGATTACCTGGAAGCCATCGCGGCCATACAACTGGCGCAGGCTGTCGGCCTGTTGCTTGATCGAGCTGTTATTGCATTCCTGTAAACGGATCACGTCCTGGGCGGATGCCGTAGAGCCGGCAGCCAGGACAAAAAGAAGGAAAAAGAAAATCGTGTTTTTCATGGTTTATCAATAGGTAATGGAACTGGACTTAAAAGTAATTATTTTTTTAGCGGGCCCAAGAAGACGCGTTGATTTTCATCAAAATTGCGTAGAAACCCTTGCCGGAAAACTACCGGAAAATCCCGCCAAAAAATCCGCCCTTCGCAAAGCGAAGTTTGTGCCACCAATGACTGCTATTCCCCTTGCGATGTTAGGGTTTTTACAATCTTTTTTTACACGGGTTTCCCGTCCTTGTGAAAGTGGATTCCATCGGCCTGCTGCGTACAGGTAAGAACCAGGTCGTTGATGCAAACATGCGGCGGCAGCGATGCACAGTAGTAAATAACGGAGGCCACGTCTTCGGCGGTCAGCGGTTCGTACCCTTCATACACTTTTTCGGCGGCACCGGTATTGCCCTTGAAGCGCACCAGCGAAAATTCGGTTTCGGCAGCGCCCGGGTGTACGGCGGTAACCTTGATATGGTGCTTCAAAAGGTCGATGCGCATGGCCTTGCTCACCGCGTCGACGGCTGCTTTGGAAGCACAGTATACGTTGCCGCCTTCGTACATATCCTTGGCTGCGGTGGACCCGACGTTGATGATATGCCCCTGCCGCCTTTTGCTCATGAATGGAACAACGGCCTTGGAAACATACAGCAGTCCTTTGAGGTTGGTATCGATCATCGTATCCCAGTCATCCACATTGGCGAGGTCGAACAGGTCGCGACCGAGGGCCAGTCCTGCATTGTTCACCAACACGTCGATGGTTTGCCATTCCGGCGGCAGGCTGTTGATTGCCGCAAAAACCGCTTCCCGGTCCCGCACGTCGAACGGGAGAAGGTAGCAGGGAACGGCACTTTCTTTTTCCAGTTGTTCTTTCAATGTTTGCAGCCGCTCCGTGCGGCGGCCGTTTAAGATGAGCCGGTAGCCATTCGATGCAAATATGTTTGCGCAGGCTTCGCCAAAACCCGATGTAGCCCCGGTAATCAAAACTGTTTTCATGCGGCGAATATACACCTCGCCCTAACCCTCTCCTCAAGGTGAGGGAATTTCCGGGCACGAGACCCGATTGTAAGCCGAAGAATGCCATCCCTTGAAGGGATGGCATTCTTTTTTACCCGGCTGCGTTCCGAACGCTGAAGAGTGCGACGCAACGGGTGTTCAATCGACGTTCCATCGCTGGTACCATAAAAAATATATCGCTCCTTCGGAGCTTTATTCTCTCGATTGTTCTTTCTTTCTATGAACACGATACCCCGCCGGGGCAAAAGAAAGCCGTTGGCGGAGACGCCCAACGGCAGCAAAAAGCCTCCACCTTAAAATATGATGGAGGCTTTGAAGTATCGTGCAAAAGCAAGGGTCTGTGCGATGGAAAGCCCCTCCCTGGAGGGGTTTGGGGAGGCATTTACACGTCAATCCTTGCGTATTTCGCATGGCTTTCGATGAACTCGCGGCGCGGTGCCACTTCATCGCCCATCAGCATGCTGAAGACGCGGTCGGCTTCGGCTGCACTCTCAATGGTCACCTGCTTCAGCGTTCTTGTCTCGGGGTTCATGGTTGTTGCCCACAACTGCTCGGCGTTCATTTCACCCAAACCTTTGTATCGCTGGATGTTCACCGAACCTTCGTTGCCGCCACCCATTTTTTCCACGAGGGCCTTGCGCTGTTCTTCGTTGTACGCATACACCTGTTCCTTCCCTTTCTTCACCAGGTAAAGCGGTGGCTGTGCAATGTACACATAGCCCTGCTCCACCATTTCTTTCATGTAACGGAAGATAAAAGTCAGGATCAGCGTGGCAATATGGCTTCCGTCCACGTCGGCATCGGTCATGATAATAAGCTTGTGATAACGAAGCTTGACCAGGTTCAATGCCTTCGGGTCTTCCGGCGTACCGACGGTTACACCCAAAGCAGTGTACATGTTGCGGATCTCTTCGTTCTCGTAGATCTTGTGCTCCATGGCCTTTTCCACGTTCAGGATCTTACCACGCAAGGGCAGAATGGCCTGGTAACTTCTGTCGCGTCCCTGCTTGGCCGTACCACCGGCCGAGTCACCCTCAACCAGGTAGAGTTCACATTTATTGGGATCGCGTTCGGAACAGTCGGCGAGTTTACCGGGCAGTCCACCACCGCTTAAAACGGATTTGCGCTGCACCATCTCGCGGGCCTTTTTGGCAGCCGCTCTTGCCTGTGCCGCCAGGATCACTTTCTGGATGATATTCTTCGCTTCCTTGGGGTTTTCTTCCAGGTAAGACTCCAGCACACGGGCCACCGTGGTGTTCACAATACCGGCGACTTCGTTGTTGCCCAGCTTTGTTTTCGTCTGGCCTTCAAACTGCGGCTCCGGAACCTTTACCGAAATGATCGCACTTAAGCCTTCACGGAAGTCATCACCTTCGATGGTCACCTTTGCCTTTTCAAAAAGCCCCTGCTCATCGCCGTATTTTTTAAACACGCGGGTCAGGGCGCTGCGGAAACCCGAAACGTGGGTACCGCCTTCAATGGTATTGATGTTGTTAACGTAGGAGTAAATATGCTCGTTGTAGCTGGTGTTGTAGGTCATGGACACTTCCACCGCAACATTGGCTTTTTCATCGCGTCCTTCTACATACAAAGGCTTTGGCAATAAGGACTGGCGACCGCCGTTGCTGTCCATCATTTCCACAAACTCGGTTATACCACCTTCGCTGTAAAAGGTTTTGGAATATGTCAGACCGGCGTCCTCGTCTTTTTCACGCAGGTCGTTCAGCGTAATGCGCAGGCCTTTGTTCAAAAAGCTCAGCTCACGCAGGCGACTTTCCAAAATGTCTTTGTTGTAAACCGATGTAATGAAAATGGTATCGTCGGGCCAGAAGTGGACAGTGGTGCCCCGCTTTTCGGTGACGCCGATTTCGCGTACAGGATACTGCGGTACACCGATACGGTATTCCTGCTCAAATATTTTTCCTTCACGGAACACGTTCACGTGAAGTTTTGTACTCAGGGCGTTTACGCAGCTCACACCCACACCGTGCAAACCACCGGAAACTTTGTACGAGTCCTTGTCGAACTTACCACCGGCGTGCAGCACGGTCATCACCACTTCGAGGGCGGAGCGGCCTTCTTTGGCATGGATGCCGGTCGGGATTCCACGGCCATCGTCTTCCACCGAGATGGAGTTGTCTTCATGTATGGTAACGAGAATGTTTTTACAGTGTCCGGCCAGGGCTTCGTCGATGGAGTTGTCCACCACCTCGTACACCAGGTGGTGCAGGCCTTTCACACCAATGTCCCCGATATACATCGCGGGACGTTTGCGAACGGCTTCCAAGCCTTCTAAAACCTGGATCGAATCGGCGCCATAGGCGGGGGTAGTGGTTACGGGTGCCGGTGTTGTTGTCAGCGTATCGATAATTTCACTCATTTTCTTGCTATCGTTTACACACCTTGGAAGGTGCAGGTCTATTCTGGCAAATGTATCGAAAAACGCCGGGTTGACCAATGGATAACTCGTTAAAAAAGCACCGTTTCACTGGCCGGGAAGACCCTTTTCCAGCCCAAGGCGAAAGGCCCGTGAAAATCCTTCGCGTGGCGTTGCGGATTTTACTAAATTCAATACCGGCACAAGCCTGGAAACACGCACCGACACGGGTCTTCCCGGCCGCCATTTTCTGCCCGCGAATGCCTAAATTCTTGTTATATGGAAAAGCGCTTCGATGCCGTTTGTTTTGGTGAAATCCTTTGGGACATTTTGCCCACCGGCACCAAACCGGGTGGCGCTCCGATGAATGTGGCCTACCACCTGCAGAAACAGGGATTGCAAACGGCCCTGATCTCCCGGGTGGGAAAAGACAAGCGGGGCGACGAGCTACTGTCACTGCTCGTCATCAATGGCATCAACACCAGCTATGTGCAACAGGACTCTGCACACATGACGGGCATCGTGAACGCCACCATCCTCGAAAGCAACGAGGTGACCTACGAAATCGTACAACCCGTGGCCTGGGACTTTATTTCACTGGAAAAGGGATTGACGGAACTGGTGAACGATGCCCGCTTTTTCATCTACGGAAGCCTGGCAGCCCGGCACGACACGTCTGCAAAGACCTTGTGGAAACTGCTCGAAGCCGCCCATACCAAAGTGCTGGACATCAACCTCCGGCCACCGCATTTTTCGAAAGATCTTGTTGAAAAACTCCTGCACACCGCCGATATCCTCAAGCTAAACGAACACGAATTACCCCTGATCAGTTCCTGGTACACCAACCTGGCGACCGACGAAGAAAAGATCAAAGACCTGCAAAGCCGCTTTTCCATTCCGACAATTATTGTAACCAGGGGCGGCGAAGGGGCCATGGTTTGCCAGGAAGGATGCCTGTATGCCCACGGCGGCTTTAAAGTGAAGGTGGCCGACACCGTTGGAAGCGGCGACGCGTTCTTAGCCGGCTTTTTGGCCAAAACAAAAGAAGGTGTCGCCATCGAAGAACGACTCCAGTTTGCCAACTCGCTGGGCGCATTCATTGCATCGCGCCAGGGCGCCTGCCCTTCCTACGATCTTTCGGAGATAAGCTCGGTGAAAACGACCGCAAGCCTGCCAAAGTAATTTTTAGAAAAAAGAGCATCAGGGCCTGGCCGCATCGCAAACAAAGGCCCGCATGGGCAAGGCAAGATTCCTGTTGCCATAATCGCGAACCAGCAATTCCCGCAACTGTTTCCTGACTTCGTTTGCCTGTTCTTCCCGTTCTTTCAAAAAAGGACTGATCGGTGTGCCGTCCAGAATGCCCCTGACCACATCATCCGGCGTCGCGGCCACAGATGTTTTGTCAACAGGCTCAATTTTTACCCGGCGAAAACCGGAACCTTCCAGCAGTTGCCGGATCAGGCTCTGGTCAAAAAATGAATGTGGCCCCTTCATAAAAAATGTGGGCGGGTCTTTTGGAAAAACCTTCTGCAAGGCCTGTTCTGTTAAGCTGGCAACCGCATTGTGCGGCACCGCATCCCAGGTATTGAATAGAAAGCTGCCGCCGGGTTTCAGCACGCGGAAAACTTCCGCAAAGGCTTTGCGCTTGTCCTCGAAAAACATCACGCCGAACTGGCAGATCACCAGATCGAACTGCTCCCTTTCAAAAGGCAGGTCCTGCGCATCGGCAACCGACCATTCCACACGGGGATCATTCACCTGCTCTTTTGCAATCCTGAGCATATCGGCATTCAGGTCTGTCGCCTGCAAACGGCTATCTTGAGGCAACTTGCCCACAAGCTGCCTGGTTACCCTGCCGGTGCCGCAGGCCAGTTTCAAAATCCTTGCCCGGTCGTTTGCGTGAATCCGTTCGGCCAGGTCAAGTGCATACGGTTCGAAAAACAGGGGGCCGAGAAAGGTCTCGTAATGGTATGGTATACTCCCCGTAAATGTGGTGATAGCAGACATACGAAAAGGTTTGAAACGGGCAATCGAATGAAAGGAAAGTTAAACACAGAATCCTGCATTTGCATAAATGGTTGTACACTGCTACGCCGGACGCTGATAAGAGCGACGTTACAGGCACAAAACAAGATAGCGCAGACTGAACAAAAGAAACGCTTGTTGTCAGTGTGGGGTGAATGGCGAATCGTCAATGGTGAATCGAGAGGTCTCTTATTCACCATTCACAATAGGAATTTGTGCGAGGCCTTCTAATCCTCCCGTTCTTTCAGGATGGAATCAGGCTGCAGTGTCAGTAATTGCTTGATGATGTTTTCGAGTTCCGTGATGCGCTTTTCCAGTTGCGGCAGGTTGCGAAAGACCGCCTGGCTGCGCAGGGCACTTGTATAATCAGCAGCCGGAGAACCTGTCACCGCGCTATAGGGCTCCTTGAGTGTTTTGCTTACGCCACTTTGTGCGTTGATCTTGGAGCCGTCGGCAATCTGGATGTGTCCTACCAGCCCGGCCTGTCCGCCGATCATCACGTTGCTACCGATCTTGGTAGAGCCGCTCACGCCAGCCTGTGCCGCAATCACGGTACTGTTGCCCACTTCCACGTTGTGTGCAATCTGGATCAGGTTATCCAGCTTGGCGCCCGACTTGATGCAGGTAGAACCCATGGTTGCCCGGTCGATGGTGGTATTGGCACCGATCTCCACATTGTCTTCGATCACCACGTTGCCGATCTGCGGCACTTTCTTAAACGAGCCGTCGGCCTGCGGAGCAAAACCGAAACCATCGGAACCGATCACGGTGCCGGCATGGATCGTCACATGATTTCCCAGCTCGCAATCATGGTAGATTTTTACGCTGGGATGAATGATGCAGTTGCGGCCAATGGTGACATTGTCGCCAATGAATGCGTGCGGAAAAATTTTGGATCCTTCGCCAATCCGTACATTTTCGCCGATATAAGCAAAAGCACCGACATACACGTCGCCGGCAATACGGGCGGAGGAGGCGATATAACAAGGTTGCTGAATTCCTTTGAGTTGTTGCGTTGCCATTTCCTGGTACTTGCTCAGGAGAAGGGCGAAGGCCGTATAGGCATCCGGCACACGGATCAGCGTAGGCTTGACCGGCTGGCGCAACTCGTAGGCCTCGTTGATAATGGCAATCGAGGCGTTCGTTGAATATAAAAATTCTTCGTATTTGGGATTGGCTAAAAAGGTCAACTGCCCTTCCTGCGCTTCTTCAATTTTTCCAAACGAGGACACACTGGCCTCGGCGCTTCCCTCTACTTTTCCATTCAGCAAAATTGCGATCTGGGCGGCTGTGAATTGCATAAATGTCTAATAAGTCAAATAAGTCAAACAGGTCTATGCTGTCAACGGAACAAATATCACCATCAAACGGTACAAACGGCAACAGACCGCTGGTTATTATGAGATTTTTGACTTTTAGCCTTTTTTGACCTCTTTTATTTAAGGTAGCAAAGGTAATATTTTTTGACCGTGGCGGAGATTTGCTCGCGGATCAGCGCATTGTCCACGCGGGAGATGTCCGAGATCGTACCGTCTTTGTAAAGAATTTTAATATGTTCATCATCCGGGTTGTAGGTGGTATTCACTGCTTCGCCGGTAAAAACAAGGTAGGAGGCTTCGGCCTCGGAGACAGCCAGCTTTTGCGCCACGTCCTTCCGCAATGCCTCAACCAGCGTGTCATCGAAGGGTTCGGCAGAGAACTTGATCTTGAGTAATTTTCGCTCGACCAGTCCTTTGCTCAGCCGCGACAGCACGGTATCAAAATGCCCGCACCAGTTTTTCACCGTGCACATCACATCGGTGTCGTCGAGCTGGGCGAATTTTTCGAGGTGTTTGATAAAATTGCCATCGGGCCTGTGTTCTTTCAGGAAGAACTGCAGGTTGGCCGAAGCCATCGGCAACTCTATGCCGCCGGCAATCAGTTCATTGGCCCTCTCGATGATGCGCACCAGCATTTTCTCGGCAGCCATTACGGTTTTGTGCAGGTAAACCTGCCAGTACATCAGGCGGCGGGACACGAGGAATTTCTCCACCGTGAAGATGGCCTTTTCCTCCACCATCAGTTCACCGTTGTGTACGGTAAGCATTTTTAAAATGCGGTCGTAGCCAATGGCACCTTCCACCACTCCCGTGAAAAAGCTGTCGCGGGTAAGATAGTCCATGCGGTCTACGTCCAACTGCCCGGATACTAACTGGTGAAGAAATCGCTTGGGATGGTTCCCGGTAAAAATATCGATCGCGGTTTGCAGGCGGCCGTTCATTTTTTCATTGAGCAACTGCAGGATCAGGATCGAGATTTCTTCGTGGTGCACGCCTTTAATCAGTTTTCTTTCCAACGCATGCGAATACGGGCCATGGCCGATGTCGTGCAGCAGGATGGCGATTTTCGCTCCCTGCTCTTCATCTTTTGTAATCTCCACGCCTTTGTTGCACAACTCTGTCAGTGCAAGCCCCATAAGGTGGTAAGCGCCAAGTGAGTGGTGCAGACGGGTGTGTACAGCTCCCGGGTACACCAGCGATGCAAAGGCCATTTGATGAATGCGCCGCAGGCGCTGGTAGTAAGGGTGCGAAATGATCTCGAATATCAACGGGTCATCAATCGTAATAAAACCATAGACGGGGTCGTTGATGATCTTGCGTACATAAGCCATGCGAAAAAGATAAAGTTGCCTCAAAAATAAGCCGGGAGCAGTTGCGCAACTTGGTTTCTCGTTTGCAGAGATTACATTTGAAATTCATGAGACGTGAAATATCAAACGTGAAAGCGGAGTTCACATCGATGTAAAAGACTCTTCCGCCTCACGACTCACATTTGACGTTTCACTTAAACAGAAGAACTATGTCACTAGCGAAGATTCTTTGGGTAGATGATGAAATTGAAAGCCTGCAATCGCAAAAGATTTTTTTGCAGAACAAGGGATACGATGTGCAAACGCTCACCAACGGGTTTGATGCCATTGATTTTGTAAAGGAAAATGCCGTGGATGTTGTGCTGCTCGACGAGACCATGCCCGGCATCACCGGCCTGGAAACCCTTTCGAAAATAAAGGAAGTGAACGCCCAGATTCCGGTAGTGCTCATTACTAAAAACGAAACCGAGAACCTGATGGACGAAGCCATCGGCAGCCAGATCTCTGACTACCTGATCAAGCCTGTGAATCCTAACCAGGTTTGGCTTTCGCTGAAAAAAATCATCGACAACAGGCGACTGGTAGCGGAAAAAACCACCACGGCTTACCAGCAGCAGTTCCGCAACCTGTTCATGGCGCTTAACTCCAATCCTGACCACAACGAGTGGATGGGTATTTACAAGGAGTTGGTGCACTGGGAACTCAGCCTGCAGCGCAGCGACAGCCCTGAAATGCAGGAGGTGTTTCAGGCCCAGAAGAGCGAAGCAAACACCGAGTTTTTTAAATTCATCAGCCGGAACTATGCATCGTGGCTAAAACCCGGTGTCAAAGACAAACCCGTTCTTTCGCATACGCTGGTCCGTGAAAAAGTAATGCCCCACATTGAAAAAGGCGTTCCCACGTTTTTTGTCCTGATCGACAACCTGCGTTTCGACCAGTGGCGCACCATCATGCCCATTTTCCTGGAGAGTTTCCGGCTGGTGGAAGAAGACACGTTTTACAGCATCCTGCCCACCGCCACGCATTATGCCCGCAACGCCATTTTCTCCGGACTGATGCCGATTGACATCGAAAAAAAATATCCGCAGCAATGGAAAAACGACGACGAAGAAGGCGGAAAGAATTTGTTTGAGGAAGAATTTTTACGTAGCCAGTTAAAAACCCTTGGTGAAGGCAACCTGCGGGTTTCGTACACGAAGGTATTGAACAACCAGGCCGGTCTTGACCTGTTGAACAACGTGCATAATTTACTGGGCAACGACCTGAACGTGATCGTATACAACTTTGTCGATATGCTTTCCCATGCACGAACCGAGATGGAAGTGCTGAAAGAATTGGCCGGCGACGAAGTCAGCTACCGCAGTATCACCAAGTCCTGGTTCGAACATTCGCCTTTGCACCAGGCGCTGAAAAAAATTGCCGACAAAAACATCAAGATCGTACTGGCCACGGATCATGGCAGTGTGAAGGTAAAAACGCCGGTAAAGGTGATCGGCGACAAGCAAACCACCACCAACCTGCGTTACAAGCACGGCCGCAACCTGAACTACGATCCCAAAGAAGTGCTGGCCTTCCGCGATCCGAAAGAGATCGGGCTCCCCTCTCCCAACATCAATTCGTCGTACATCTTTGGCGGCGAGGATGTTTTCCTGTGCTATCCCAATAATTACAATCATTACGTGAATTATTACAAAAACACGTTTCAGCACGGCGGTGTCAGTCTCGAAGAAATGATTGTACCCGTGGTGCAGATGGTGAGCAAATAATGCAAAAGACTGTCTTAATAGAGACTCTCTTTTTACTTTTGCCTTTTGAATTTTGACTTTTTCACATGAAGTATACGCAGACAACACTTGACAAAATCGACAAGATGATTGAAGAAAGCGGCTACATCGTCCGGTACGAACGAGGCTCTTTTCAAAGCGGCTTTTGCATACTGGAAGACAGGAAAGTGGTTGTACTCAATAAATTCCTGCCCCTGGAAGGGCGCATCAACACCCTGATCGATCTTGTGCCGCAACTCAAAATCGACGCGGAAGCCCTTTCTCCCGACAGCCGCAAATGGTTCGACGATATCATGGGCCGTTACCATGCAGCGCAGGGCGACGGTGATGAAAGTTTGCCGTAGGCAGTATGCAGTCGGAGAAATGACAGACTGGTTCGTTTTACTGCCAACGGCGTACTGCCCCACGTCCTTGTTTCCTTCTTACCTTTCAATTGTGAATACTCCTCCCCTTACCATTACCTTTCTTGGCACCGGCACCAGCAGCGGCGTTCCCATGATTGCCTGCGAATGTGCGGTGTGCACGTCGAAAAACGAAAAAGATACCCGGCTGCGTTCCAGCATCATGGTGCAATCGCCTTCCACAACCATCGTGGTTGACACCACTCCTGATTTCCGCTACCAGATGCTGCGGGAAAAAGTAAAACGGCTCGACGCTGTTTTATTCACCCACCCCCACAAAGACCACATCGCCGGGTTGGATGACGTGCGGGCTTTTAATTATTTCCAGGAGCAGGCCATGGAAGTTTATGCCAACCCCATGACCATCGATGCGCTGATGCGGGAGTTTGCGTATGCCTTTGCCGATAAAAAATATCCCGGCGTTCCCAACATCGAGTTGAACACGATCGGTCTTGAAGCCTTCTCTGTTGGCAATATTCCTATCGTCCCCCTGCAGGTCTGGCACCTGAAGATGCCGGTGTTTGCCTTTCGCTTTGGCGACTTTACTTACATCACGGATGCCAACCGCATCGACGAAAGCGAAAAGGAAAAGATCTGGGGCAGCAAAATCGTAGTGGTAAATGCCTTGCGCAAGGAAAAACACATCTCGCATTATTCGCTCGATGAAGCCATTGCGCTGGTGCAGGAACTGCAGGTTCCGGAAGCGTATTTCACGCATATCTCTCACCAGCTGGGACGGCACGACGAAATTGAAAACATCTTACCCGAGGGCATGCATCTTGCCTACGATGGATTGGAATTGCATGTCTGAACCCTGATTTGGGTAGATGTAAAAGTTTAAATTGGAAATAAAGACGCCTTGATTACAAAAAGTTCTTTTCAATAGAAGAAGGTCAGTTTTCCTGCACATCCTGTCAATCCACCCAAATCATGGTTCCGACCTTATCTTCGTCTCTATAAACGATTGCTCCTTTTATGAATTTTGAAACCAATGAAATCACCGCGCAGGTAGCACAGATTGCCCGTGACTTTGCCGTACAACACATCAAGCCCCATGTAATGGAGTGGGATGAATCCCAGGAATTTCCTCTTCACATTTTTAAGCAGTTGGGTGAACTCGGTTTGATGGGCGTCCTGGTCCCCGAAGAATACGGTGGTGCCGGTCTCTCCTATTTCGAATACAAAGCCATCATTGAAGAAATTGCCAAAGTGGACGGCTCCATTGGCCTGAGCGTGGCGGCGCACAACTCGCTTTGTACCGGTCATATTCTGAATTTCGCCAACGAAGAACAAAAGCAAAAATGGCTTCCCAAACTGGCCACGGCCGAATGGATCGGTGCCTGGGGCTTAACGGAGCCCAACACCGGCTCCGATGCCGGCAACATGAAATGTACGGCGACAAAAGATGGCGACAACTGGATCATCAACGGCACTAAAAACTGGATCACGCATGGCAAGAGCGGCGATGTGGCCGTGGTCATTTGCCGCACCGGCGAACCCCGGGCAAAAAACAACGCAACGGCTTTTGTGGTGGAGCGGGGCACGCCTGGCTTTAGCGGTGGCAAAAAGGAAAACAAGTTGGGGATGCGGGCCTCCGAAACAGCCGAAATGATTTTTGAGAACTGCGTGATCCCCGATGCCAACCGTTTAGGCGAGGTCGGCGACGGCTTCAAGCAGGCGCTGGTGGTTTTGGACGGCGGACGCATTTCCATTGCTTCGCTTTCGCTGGGCATTGCCAAAGGTGCGTACGAAGCCGCCCTGCAATATGCACAGGAGCGCCACCAGTTCGACAAGCCCATTGCCTCCTTCCAGGGCATCTCCTTTAAACTTGCCGACATGGCCACGGAAATCGAAGCCGCCAATTTGCTGACGTTGGAAGCCTGTGACCTCAAAAGTAAAAAGCAGCCTGTAACCAAGGTTTCGGCCATGGCCAAATACTACGCAAGCGAAGTAGCTGTAAAGGTTTCCAATGATGCCGTGCAGATCTTTGGCGGTTATGGCTACACGAAAGACTTCCCGGTGGAAAAACATTATCGCGATAGCAAGTTGTGCACCATCGGCGAAGGCACCAGCGAAATCCAAAAGGTGGTGATCAGCAGGGAGATTTTGAAGTAAAGAAGTGTTGTATTTGCAGAAGCCGCGCTCAACTGCGCGGCTTCTCCGTTCGTCCCTTCAAGAAGTATGGCACAGATCAAATACATCCTTTATTCTGTACTGATTTTGTTTGGTGCCGCACTCACATATACCGTCATGAAGCCAATGGTAAAATCGCAATGGATTGCGTCAAGAGAAAATGC
Source organism: Flavisolibacter nicotianae (assembly GCF_003628535.1). Taxonomy (GTDB): domain Bacteria; phylum Bacteroidota; class Bacteroidia; order Chitinophagales; family Chitinophagaceae; genus Flavisolibacter; species Flavisolibacter nicotianae. The sequence goes on along the minus strand of NZ_RBCI01000002.1, from coordinate 627,309 downwards.
AGCGGAAGCAAAAACAAACTCTTCCTCAATAGCAGCTGTCGTTAAAAACGTGGCGGGCAAAAACCTTTTTTCTGCCAATTGCCAAGCCTGTCATTCCATTTTCAAAACCCTAACCGGTCCAGCGCTGGGTGGTGTGGAAGCAAGAGGCCCATGGACAAAAAGAGAAAATTTGATCAGATGGGTAAAAAATCCGGCGCGCTTTATTGCAACCGATCCTTATGCAAAAAAACTGGCTGTGTAATTCAACGGACAGGTGATGCCTTCGTTTACACAACTTAGCGACCAGCAGATCAGCCAGATTTTTGATTACCTTAAGGAAGCGTCACTTGAACAAAAAGAAAACATGTCTGCAATACAGTAACAAGTGTGTTATTAGCGGTGTTGCTCATACCGGTTTCCAGAAACACTGTTCCGCAAACGGTTCATCTCCTCTACTGTCAGGCCTTTGACTTTCACTACCTGCAACGCTTCTTCCAACTGCTCCCTGGTTCTCATACCCACTACCACCGCTGTGATGGCGGGATGGTTCAACACGTATTGTATGGCTGTTTGCGCCGGTGTGCGGCGGTCTGAAGAAATTGACCTGACAGCCGCTGCCGCCCTTTCCACGTCTGCTGCGGAATAATTCAAATAGGGTTTTGCCGCTTTGTCCACGAGCAACCCGGAAGCCACGCTGCCTCTTGCCAGCACACCAATGTTGTTTTGCTGCAGCAGGTCCAAACAAGTTTCTTCCGGCCGCCTGTCCAGTAAACTGTATTGCATCATCACACTTACGATGTTGGATCGATTGACATATTCCCTGATCACGTTCGGACGGATGGACGAAATGCCGTACCACCGAATCTTGCCCTGCTGCTTCAACATTTCAAACGCCTCGATGGTCTCATCAATGGGATCGTCGAGGGTGCCACCGTGCAGTTGGTACAGGTCAATGTAATCGGTTTGCAGCCGCCGGAGGCTGTTCTCCGCGCAGGTAAGAATATAGTCTTTCGACGGATTCCAGTCCCAGCCACTGCCATCCGCACGCCACTGGTTACCCGCTTTGGTGGCAATGATTACTTCCTTGCGATTACCTTTTAAGGCCGCACCCACACTCGTTTCGTTCAATCCTTTGTCGTATAAATCCGCCGTATCAAAATAATTGATGCCGCCTTCAATAGCACGGTGAATGATCTTTTTGTTGCTTTCCCGTTCTGTTCCCAGCGACATACAGCCCATGGCAATGCGGCTGATGCGTAGGTCTGATTTACCTAATAAAGCATAATCCATAAACCTTGTCAATTAGCCAATGAAATTACGCTACAACCGGAGTGCAAAAAGCAAAGAGAATTTTTTTGGACTGAGCTGCAGTGCTGCTATCATCACCTGTTGCGTCGCACTCTTGTATGTCCGGAAAGACTCTTGAGCAGGGCCGACAAAGGCTTCTGCAGCTACGTTATGTTAGATAGAAAGCAGTTGCAAACGTAAAGTGCAGCGGATTCATTCGCTCCGCAGCACTACCTGCTGGTTGGCCGCCTTCCGTGCCGGGACAAAAGCAGCCAGCAGTGAAATCACCAGCACCGTGGCACCCACCAGCAAAAAATCCCAGGGGTTTAGCTTCACCGGGAAATAGGCAATCATAAAACTATCACCCTGGAGCGGGATCAGGTGAAATTTCATTTGTGCAAGGGCAATGAGGAGCGCCAGCAGCATTCCCACGCCGCCGCCGATCAGGGCCAGCAGAAGGCCTTCGGTTAAAAAAATCCGCTTGATGAATTCGCGGCTGGCGCCGATGGCGTGCAGCACACCGATGTCTTCTTTTTTCTCGAGTACCAGCATGGTCAGAGCCCCGATCATGTTGAAGGCCGCCACCACGAGGATGAGCGAAAGGATGGCATAGATCACCCACTTTTCCATCTGCATGATGGAATAAAGACTTTTGTTCTGTTCGTAGCGGGTCTGGATTTCAAAGGCATTGCCCAAAAGATTCTGAAGACGCTTTTGCACAACCTCCGGCTCCGCGCCGGCCTTCACGGCAACCTCGCCTGCACCATAGGAATCCGCTTCCATGTGCAGCATGCGTTTCACAAACTGCAGGTTGGTCAGCACGTATTTGTTGTCAAAATCCTGCTGGATCACAAAACTCCCGGAGGTATTGACGGTATCGGTACTCAGTGATTGAAACGGATCGGAAAGATTGACCTCTCCTTTGCGGGGCAGGTATACCACAAGCGGGTTCAGGTTGCGGTCCGCCATTACGCCGACGGCGTTTTCGATGCCGGCACCCAGCACCAGCAAGGGCCTTTCTTCGGTTCCCACCGAAAACTGCCCGCTGATCATGTGTTGGGGCACAGTCGTTACCTGTCCGTATGATTCGTCCACACCTTTCAGGTTGATCATGGATTGCGATTCGCCGTTGCGGAGCAAGGCCCGTTCTTCCACAACCAGCGAAACTGCTTTTACGCCGTTGACAGCGCGGATTTTTTGCAACTGCTCCTGTGTTAACGTCAGTTGTTTACCCGATGCCGGCGCAATGCGCAGATCGGGGTAGAAAGAGGAATAAAGTCCTTTCACCAGGTCTTCGAAGCCGTTGAAAACACTCAGCACAAGGATCAGCGCTGCCGTGCCGAACAGCATGGCCACAATCGAGATCCACGAGATCACATTGATGGCATTGGTGGTTTTTTTGGCTTTGAAGTAGCGCCAGGCGAATAAAAAGTTCACAGTTCGCAGTTCACAAGTTTACGAGGCAGGGTTTACGGGTTTTCGTTTTCGGGACCTTCATCCTTTTTCTCGTCGGCTTTGATCTTGCTGAACAATTCTTCGATTTTAAATACCTGGTCCAGCGTATCGTCGAGGAAGAACTTCAGTTCCGGTATGCGCCGCAACTGGTGCTTGACCCTGGCGGCCAACTCTTTTTTGATTTCCCAGTGACGCTCTTCGATTTTGTGGAGAATCGCTTTTTTATCGGTTGTGTTGTAGATGCTCAGATAAATCCGTGCTTCCAACAGGTCGGGGGTGACCTTCACAGACGAAACCGAGACCATGCCGCCATGGATAAAACCAAGACCCAGCCGTTGAAAAATGGCATTGATTTCCTCCTGGATCAAGCCGCCGATCTGTTTCTGCCGTTTTCCTTCCTTCATAACAAACGTTTAATGTTGTTGCCCGCTGCGGCGAAAACACCGGCGGACGGGGTAAAATTAGTTACTTTGCGCCTTTCCAAAACAGTGCCGCAGGCCGCCAATGAAGAAATACGCCAGAGTTTTCAATTATCTAAGCCGCTACAAAGCCGAAGCGTTCCTTTACATCGTATTTATTTTGCTTTCGATTGTTTTTTCCCTGGTGTCGCTGGGCATGCTGGCGCCTTTCCTGGAAATGATCTTCAACGGCAAAAAGATCGGCAGCGGCATGCTCGACGGAACCAACAATTCGGTGGTGAATTACATCCGTCAGTTCCTGCTCGACAGCATCAGCAAACGGGGCGCCGTTCCCACGCTTGGGATTATCTGCGTGCTGATCATCGTTTCGATTTTTTTCAAGAACCTGTTTCTTTACCTGGCCTATTTTATTCTCAACCCCTTAAAAAACAAGATCGTCAACCAGCTCCGCACCGAACTGTATGAAAAAGTGCTGCACCTGCCGATTGGTTTTTTTACCGAAAAACGCAAAGGCGACATCATCAGCCGCATCACCAACGACGTGAGCGAAGTGGAAGGGTCTGTTGTGGGAACACTGGAGGGATGGGTGCGTGACCCGCTGACGATCCTCTTTACATTGGCTACGCTACTGCTGATCAGTGTTAAACTGACCCTGTTTGTGCTGCTGTGCATTCCGGTAGTGGCGATTGTTTTGGGCCGAATCAGTCGCAGCCTGAAGAAGTCGTCGGCCGATGTCGCCAACCTGAACTCCGAATCCCTGTCTGTGCTGGATGAAACGCTTTCCGGTCTGCGGGTGATCAAGGCCTTCAATTCGGAGCCGCTGCTGCGCAACCGCTTTTTCTCCATCAACCACTCCCTTGTCAGGGCCAAAAACAAAATTGGTTACCGCCGCGACCTGGCCTCGCCGGTTTCGGAACTGATGGGAGTGATGATCTTTACCGCCATCCTGTATTTTGGCGGACGCCTGGTCTTGAGCGATAGCGTTGGCCTCACCGGCTCGCTGTTCATTGCCTACCTCGGGATTTTCTACCAGTTGATCAATCCGACCAAAACCCTGTCCACGTCGTTTAGCAACATGGCCCGGGGCACGGCTGCCATTGAACGGATTGAAGAAATCCTGCGAACAAAAAGTGCGATCGACGACAACCCCTCGGGAAAAAAGCTCGACAGCTTTGCACACAAGATCGAACTCCGCAACGTGGCCTTTGCCTACGACGGCGTGCCCATTCTGAAAAACATCAACGTGACCATTGAAAAAGGAAAGACGGTGGCTCTCGTTGGTTCTTCCGGTGCGGGTAAAAGCACGCTGGCCGACCTCATTCCCCGCTTTCACGACGTGAGTGGCGGTGAGTTGCTGATCGACGGCGTGAACATCAAAGAGTATTCGCTAAAATCCGTGCGGGATCATATCAGCATCGTTACGCAGGAACCGATCCTGTTCAACGATACGATCGATGCCAATATCCGTTTGGGCAAACAGGAAGCAGCCCAGGAAGAAATTGAGGAAGCGGCGAAAGTGGCCAATGCGTTCAACTTCATCACCAAAAAAGAAGCCGGCTTCAAGACCAATATCGGCGATCGCGGAACAAAGCTGAGCGGCGGCGAACGCCAGCGCCTGACCATTGCCAGGGCCATCGTTAAAAATCCGCCGATCCTGATCCTCGACGAGGCGACCTCCTCTCTGGATACCGAAAGCGAACGGCTGGTGCAGGACGCCATCAACAACATGATGCAAAACCGTACTTCCATCGTGATTGCCCACCGCCTTTCGACAATTCGCCATGCCGATGAAATTCTGGTGTTGCAAAAAGGCGAGATCGTGGAGAGGGGCACACACGAGGAATTGATTCAAAAACAAGGATATTATTACAGGCTGGTGCAGATGCAGGAAGTGAAGTAGCACCTCACCCCGGCCCTCGCCTCAAGGAGAGGGAACTTCTACGCACAGGGCCCGCTTGGGCAGGATTCTTATCTATCCGTAGAGACGCCATCCCTTGAAGGGATGGCGTCTCTTTTTGCCCGGCTGCGTTCCGAACGTTGAACGGAGCGCCGCAATGGAAGCTTCATGGCTATTCTGTCACTGATGACATAAAAAATATATCGCTCCTTCGGAGCTTCGTTCTCTTTTCTATGAGCATTTTCTATTAACAGGAGTCCCGCCGGGGCAAAAGAAAAAGCTGTTGGCGGGGACGCCAAACGGCAGCAAAAGCCTCCATCAGGATGACTGATGGAGGCTTTGAAGTATCGTGCAAAAGAAGGGGTCTGTGCGATGGAAAGCCCCTCCCTGGAGGGGTTTGGGGAGGCTTTTGAGACATCGAGGCGGCTTCCAGGGCTGGGTGCGGTCAATAATCACCCAGCGTTTCCGGCAATTGTGCCAGTGCTTTCGCCAGTTGTTCATCGTTGGGGGCTACACCGTGCCAGTTGTGATCGTTCTCCATAAATTCCACCCCTTTGCCCATGATGGTACGCATGATGATGGCGATGGGCTTACCCTTACCCACAAGCGATTTTGCTTCTTCCAGCGTGTGCACCACTTCGTCCATCTCGTTACCGTTCATCTCCAGGGTGTGCCAGCCGAAGGCTTCAAATTTTTCCCGCAGGTTGCCCAGGTCGTTGACCTTGTAGGTGGGACCGTCGATCTGCTGCCCGTTCCAGTCAATCGTGGCAATCAGGTTGTCCACGTTGTGGTTGGGCGCAAACATGATGGCCTCCCAGTTTTGGCCTTCCTGCAATTCACCGTCACCGTGTAGAGTATAGACCACGCTTTGGTCGTTGTTCAGCTTTTTCGCCAGGGCAACGCCAATGGCTACACTCATTCCCTGTCCCAGCGAGCCTGTGGCAATGCGCACACCCGGCAGTCCTTCGTGCGTGGTGGGGTGCCCCTGCAACCGGGAGTTGAGCTTGCGGAAGGTGGCCAGCTCCGCCGCATCGAAATAGCCGCTGCGGGCAAGCACCGAATAAAAAACCGGAGAGATGTGACCGTTGGAGAGGATAAAGACGTCCTGGTTGAGGGCATCCATATCAAACGGCTGTGGTGTGTGATGCATGATTTGGAAGTAGAGAGCTGTCAGAAAATCAGCACATCCCAGCGATCCGCCGGGGTGGCCACTGGCAGCGCCGTGAACCATACGAACAATGTCCCGTCTGACCTGCGAAGCGATTTCGGTAAGATTTGGCATAAATTTTTTATTGGTGCAAGGCCTTTTGCAAGACCGTTATCATGCGTTTTTGCCCTGCAAATGTGCGATCTTTTTTATTACAAAATATCATCTCAACTTATTACTTTTGCGTCTCAAGTATCATTGCAGAAGCCATGTACGTGAAGAACGCTAACCCGAAAAACGACTTTGCATGACACTGATTGTAACACTCCAAAACCCTGCAGTATGATGAATTTGTTGTTGGCTGGGTCTGTCTCTTTTGCCATTGCTTTCATTGCAATTCCCGCAATCATTAGAGTAGCCGATGAAAAAGGGTTGTTCGATGTACCCGATGCACGCAAGCTCCACACCAAGCCTATTGCCTCGCTGGGTGGTGTTGGTATCTTTATCGGTTTCCTGCTGTCGCTCCTGCTTTGCCTTTCGCTACAACAGGCGCCGGAGTTCCAATATTTTTATGCGGCCTTTGTGCTAATGTTCTTCCTGGGGATCAAAGACGACATCCTGATCCTTTCCGCTTCCAAAAAATTGCTGGGACAAATCGGGGCGGCTGCCATCATCATTCACCTGGCCGGTGTACGGATCGACAGCATGCACGGCTTCCTGGGAATTCATGAACTTCCCGAATACATCAGTTTTCCGCTGAGTTACCTGACCATCATCGTTATCGTGAATGCTTTCAACCTGATCGATGGGGTCGACGGCCTGTCGAGCAGCCTGGGTATCCTGACCACGGCCCTCTTCGGCACCTACTTTGCCATGGCCCACATGCCTGCCTATGCAGTACTCTCTTTTGGACTGACCGGTGCCCTTTGCGCCTTCCTGGTGTATAATTTTCATCCCGCCAAAGTTTTCATGGGCGACTCCGGCTCGCTGCTTCTTGGACTTGTCAATGCCATTTTGGTCATTAAGTTCATTACGGTGGCCGACTCCCTTAACGGTAGTTTCCCTATTACGTCTTCGGTTGCCATTGGTTTTTCCATCCTGATCGTACCCCTCCTCGACACGATGCGGGTTTTCAGCGTCCGGATTTCGAAGGGCCGTTCGCCGTTTTCGGCCGACCGCAACCACATTCATCACCTGTTACTGGACCGTGGCTTTAACCACAGCCAGGTTACCATGATCTGTCTCCTGATGAACGTATTTTTCGTGGCGCTTGCCTATGCGGGCCGCTCCATGGGCACAACTGTGCTACTCAGCCTCATGATCGGAAGCTCGTTTGCGTTGATTGCCGTTTTAAAATACTGGAAAAAGCGGCCGGTACTCGTGGTGGCCAGTTCTTCCTACACGCAGGCCACCGAAGGCCAGGGCACCAAAATCGTTGCCTTTAAAAACGAGGAAGCCGCCGTGGCCGAGCAATAAAGATGACCTCCTTTTAGCTGCTTCTTCCTTAGCTTTGCGCTACCAAAAAATCAAAACGTATGTCAACAGAAGACGTGTCGTCAATCTTTTCATTTGCTGAAGATTCCATGAAGAAAGCCATCAGTCACCTCGAGGCTGAACTGGGAAAAATACGGGCTGGAAAGGCCAACCCGCAAATGCTGGATGGTATCAGCGTTGATTATTATGGTTCTCCCATGCCCATCAGCCAGGTTGGCAACATTACGGTGCTCGATGCCCGTACGCTGAGCATTCAGCCCTGGGAAAAAAACATGCTCCACCCCATTGAAAGAGCCATCATCAATTCGAATATCGGCATCAACCCCCAAAACGACGGGAACATCATCCGCATGTTTCTTCCACCACTGACCGAAGAACGCCGCCGCGAGCTGGTGAAGCGTTGCCAGGGAGAAGGCGAGCATTCCAAGGTAGCAATCCGTAACATTCGCCGCGATGCCATCGAAAACATTAAAAAAGCACAGAAAAACGGCCTGAGCGAAGACGCCGCCAAAGACGCCGAAGAAGAAGTCCAGGAACTGACCAACCACCATATTTCCCTGGTCGACAAACACCTTCAATCGAAAGAAAAAGAGATCATGTCGGTGTAGAAAAGTGCACGAGTTTACAAGCTCACGTGTCTTTAGTCTGCACCATTATGGACGCTTGATAAAAAAACAGCTTTTCACCAGTGGAAAGCTGTTTTCGTTTACACCAACTTGTGAACGCGTCAACTATTTATTTGCCAGGTAAACACCGCCCAAAATAATTCCAAGACAGACCACCGTCACCGGGCCAACCTGCTCACCGTCCAGCAGGCCCCAGAAGATTGCCACCACGGGTATGGCATAGGTAACCAGGGAGGCAAACAGGCCGCCCGCTTTTTTGATGAGAATATAATACAGGGTCGTGGCGGCTGCACTACCCATGACGCCCAATGTAACCGTTGCCAGGATACTTTGCCGCATGGCGGCCGTTGCAAAGGAGACCGGGTGAAAATAAAGCAGCACACTGGTCGGCAGCAACAGCGAAGCGATGGAAACCGTTGCCATTTGAAATGGATCGATGCCTTTTAAATAGGTGGTAATAAGGTTGACATTTAAGCCATAGAAAACAGTGGCCAGAAGAATGAGCAGCATAAAACCGATCCCGCTGAGCGTGACCGGTCCTTTGGCCAGGCTCAAAAGCACCAGCCCGGCGAACCCGATCAAAACCCCGATGACCTTTTTTGCCGGAACGGTTTTGCGAAAAAACAGTGCGCCGATCAAGATCACAAAAAGCGGAGTCAATGAATTCAGGATACCCGCCAGGGCACTTTCCGTCTGTCGCTGGATGGCAATGCCAAAGAGGAAAGCCGGAAATAAGTTGCCCAGGATTCCGGTAAGAACGATCAGTGGCAGCTTGCGGCGCGGAATACGGCGAAGAAAAAACACGGCAAAGGGAAAAAAGACCATTGCTGCAGAAAAAATCCGGACAGTCCCGATTTGCCAGCCGGTTAAGGTCTTCGCTCCTTCTTTCATCAAAATAAACGAACTTCCCCAAACCAGCGCAAGGACAATGAACAAACCCCAGTTGGCTGTTTTTTGATTGGACATGGGCTGCAAAAGTGCACCTGCTTTTTCATTTAAAACAAGAAATCTTTATGGCCATTCTGACCGCTATCCCAACCCGCTCGCCCAAAGAAATTTCCAAGGACGAAACAAAAGAAAAAACGGCTAAACTGCATGAGCAACTCGACGATCTGCAGAACCGCCTTTATGCCGAAAGCAAGCACGCCGTGCTGGTGGTTATCCAGGGCATGGATGCCAGCGGCAAGGATGGCGCCATTAAGAATGTTTTCACCGGTCTCAATCCGCAGGGTGTGTCGGTGAAGGGCTTTAAGGCGCCGACGGAAGAAGAGTTGAGTCATGATTTTTTGTGGCGCATTCACCGGTATGCCCCGCCGAAAGGAATGATCCAGGTTTTCAACCGGAGCCATTACGAAGACGTGCTGGTAACCCGGGTGCATGGCTGGTGCGACGACCAAACAGCACAAAAACGATTCAAAGCCATCAACGATTTTGAACGACTGCTGGCAGAACACAACAACACAACCATTTTGAAATTTTATCTCCACGTTTCTCCGGAACGGCAAATGGAGCGGCTGCAGGAAAGAACGCAGGACCCGGCAAAAGGCTGGAAGTACAATGCAAAGGATTTTGAAGAAGCAAAGCTCTGGGACAAATACAGGGCTGCCTACGAAGATGTCTTCACGTATTGCAACGAGATTCCCTGGACCATTGTACCGGCTGATCATAACTGGTACAAGGAATACATCATTGCACAAAAGATAACCGATGCGCTGGCCGCACTGAACATGCAATATCCTGCCCCGGAAGAAAAATAGGGACGCCTCTCTGAACTGTCCTCTAACTGTATTACATTCGGAAACAAACCAAAAACCTTCGTTATGGGATTTGTCAAAGAATTCAAGGAGTTTGCCCTCAAAGGCAACGTTGTTGACCTGGCCATTGCCGTAATCATCGGCGGTGCTTTCGGCGCCATCGTTACCTCGCTGGTAGAAAACATCATTACCCCGCTGATACTGGCGCCCCTGCTGGAAAAAGCCGGCCTTAAAAATCTCGAAGAACTTTCGTGGGGTGCTGTTAAATACGGCAAGTTTTTAGCAGCCGTCATCAGCTTTATCATTATTGCCTTATCCCTGTTTCTCCTGATCAAAGGCATGAACAGCCTGAAACGCAAAAAAGAAGTAGCCGCGGCCGAACCGGCTGCACCGGAGTACACGCTGCAGGAAAAGCTGCTGATGGAGATCCGCGATTCGCTGAAACAACGCTAGCGGCTGCCGGGTACCGTTTCCAAATTTCCCGGCACGGGCGCCGGCTTTCGTCTTTTATTGAAAAGAGCCAGGGCGCCGCTTTTGCGAAAGAAACCCTATTTTTGACTTGTCCCGCCTGCGCAGGCGGGACTTTCTTTTAATTTTCAAGCCTGTGAGTTCAACCTACCAAATCAGATTACCCCAGTTTGAAGGTCCGTTCGACCTGCTCCTTTTCTTTATCGAAAGAGACGAACTGGATATTTATAATATCCCGATCACAAAGATCATCAACGACTTCCTGGCCTTCATTCACCAGCAGGAGACTCTCAACATTGAATTGAGCAGTGAGTTTATCCTGTTCATCTCGACGCTGATGCGCATCAAGGCAAAAATGTTGCTGCCGCGCAAAGAGGTGGATGCCCAAGGCAACGAGATCGACCCCCGCCAGGAACTCGTGGACAAGATTCTCGAATACAAAAAATACAAAGAGGCCGCGGCGGAAATGACCCTGCTGGAGGCGGAACGACAGTTGATGGTGAAGCGGGGCAATATCCAGAAAGAGCTATCGCAGATTGGCGAAGAGGCCAGCGAAGGCACCGAAGTGCAAACCATCACGTTGTTCAAACTCATGAAAGCCTTTGAACGGGTGATGCAGCGCTACCAGGACCGCATGAACAAGCCCATTCACACAGTGGTTCGCTACAACTACAGCATGGAAACAAGCCGCAACGACATGATTGCACTGGCCCAAAGCCAGCGTACCCTTTCGTTTGAAAAAGTGTTTGAAAAAGTGGAGAACCGGGTGCATGCCATCTTCCTGTTTCTATCGATGCTGGAACTGGTGCAGGGAAGATTCCTGCGCATCATGATTGGTGAGGGCCGCAATAATTTCATTGTGGAATACAACGAAACCGAAGAAGGCCTGACCGACGAAGAGCATATGCGCCTTTTATAAATATTTCAGCGTTCCAACACGAATGAGGGCGGCACTGCGTACAAACACGCAACGCCGCCTTTTTTTTGTAAAAACGGCAAACAGTTTCTACCTTTTGCCAAATTTTTCCACGATGGAAAATCAGAACATACTGCGCATTGTCTTGAGTCTTGCGATTGTTGCTGCCTTCTTCCTGCAGTTGAGCACCCTACCCATTTATGGAACCAACCTGAGTGCCTGGAGCCTGCTCACCGAAGGCTTCGGAAGCATGGGCCGGTTTACGTCAACCCAACTGGTTACGTTTATCTGCCTGCTGATTGTGTTTTTGTGTGTGGTCGCCAATCTCGTACTCGCCATTTTGCGCAAAAAAACATCCGTCCTGTTTAACCTGTTTCCCTTGCTGGCGATTATCGCCATCATTGTCTTTACCATGACCCAGTCGAAGGAAAATGTTGCGGAAACGCTGCAGTCGTTTGGTACCGGCTTCTACATCATGTTCATTGGTTCGTTCCTGCTGCCGTTTACCAGCATTGCCGTCACCAATGCCGCCAACGCATAAAATGCGGTTTTGAACATTTAGCGAGATTTATTCCTGCACTGTTGCCGCCGGCGCTTTTGTGACGGTCGTATGCATCCGTCCCAAAAACTGGTGTACATCCTGCATGTCTTTCACCGGTTCGGCTACGATCATAAACAGTTTTCCCACCTGCTTTAACCGGGCTTTGTTTGTGCCGGTTTGCAAATACGACAGGATGCGGTTGAAGGTTTCCGATTCAAAATACGGCGAATCCGGACGGTTGATGAAGTAACATTTGAGCGAGTCGTTTTTCAGGATCAGTCGTTCGAATCCCAATTCCACGGCCAGCTTGCGGCAACGAACAGTGACAAACAATTCCTGCACGGGCGGTGGCAGGGGACCAAAGCGATCGGTCAGCTCCACTTCCATGGCCTGCAATTCTTCTTCGGTTTCGCAGTTATCGAGGCGGGAGTAAAGCGAAAGACGTTCCGTAATATTTTCCACGTAATCGTCGGGGATCAGGATCTCCAGGTCGGTATCGATGGTGCAATCCTGCACAAAATCATCCTGCCGGGAAATTTCTTCTTTGAACAGTTCCTTGAATTCGGTGCGCTTCAATTCCTTGATGGCTTCGGCAAGTACCTTCTGGTACATCTCGAAACCGATTTCGGCCATAAAACCGCTTTGTTCGCCACCGAGTAAGTTACCGGCACCGCGGATGTCAAGGTCACGCATTGCGATCTGGAAACCGCTTCCCAATTCACTGTGTTGCTCCAGCGTTTGCAGGCGCTTACGGGAATCGGTTGGCAAGGTGCTCATCGGCGGCGCCAGGAGATAGCAGAAGGCCTTTTTGTTGCTGCGTCCCACACGGCCGCGCAACTGGTGGAGGTCGCTGAGGCCAAACTGGTGCGCATTGTTCACGATGATGGTATTCACGTTGGGAATGTCCACACCGCTTTCCACGATATTGGTACATACGAGCACGTCGTATTTCCTGTCAATAAAATCCATGATGCGCTCTTCCAACTCGTGCCCTTCCAACTGGCCGTGTGCCCAGCCGATGGTTAAATCAGGACAAAGGCCCTGGATGATGGCAGCCATTTCGGCCAAACCCTGGATTCGGTTGTGAATAAAGAAGGCCTGCCCGCCACGTTCGGTTTCAAAATAGATCGCATCGCGGATAAAATCCTGGTTGAAGACCCGCACCTCCGTCTGGATCGGCTGCCGGTTCGGCGGCGGCGTGTTGATGATGGAAAGGTCTCTTGCCCCCATCAAACTGAATTGCAGCGTACGCGGAATGGGCGTTGCCGTCAGTGTCAGCGCATCGATATTGGTACGCAGCGTTTTAATTTTTTCCTTGTGGGCCACACCAAACTTCTGTTCTTCGTCGATGACTAGAAGGCCAAGGTTTTTGAACTTGACTTCTTTTCCAAGAATAGCATGCGTTCCTACGAGGATGTCGATCTTTCCTTCTTCGAGTTTCTTCAGCGTTTCTTTTTTCTCCTTTGCCGACTTAAAGCGGTTGATATAATCCACCGTTACGGGAAAATCTTTCAGGCGTTCGCTGAAGGTTTTGTAGTGCTGGAAGGCAAGAATGGTCGTCGGTACCAGCACGGCGGCCTGCTTTCCATCCACGACGGTTTTGAAGGCGGCACGCACGGCAATTTCCGTTTTTCCAAAACCCACATCACCGCACACGAGGCGGTCCATGGGTGAGGGCGACTCCATGTCTTTCTTTACATCCAGCGTCGCCTTGCTTTGATCCGGCGTGTCTTCGTAAATGAACGAGGCTTCGAGCTCGGTTTGCAGGTAGTTGTCAGGGGTATGCTGAAATCCGTTTTGCGCCTTGCGTTGCGCATAAAGCTTGATCAGGTCAAAGGCGATCTCCTTGACTTTGGTCTTGGTTTTTTCTTTCAACCGGTTCCAGACGTCGGAGCCCAGCTTGTTGACCTTCGGCACGGAGCCCTCCTTGCCCGTGTACTTGGCAATCTTATGCAGCGAGTTGATGTTGACGTACAGAATGTCCTTGTCCTTGTAGATCAGCCGGACGGCTTCCTGCATTTTGCCCGCCACTTCTATTTTCTGCAGACCGCTGTACACACCGACGCCGTGATCGATATGGGTCACGTAGTCGCCGGGCTGCAATTCACGCAGGGCTCGAAGTGTCAGCGCCTTGTTTTTGTTGTAGGCCTGCTTGACCCTGTATTTATGATAGCGCTGGAAGATCTGGTGATCGGTGTAGCAAACGATCTTCAGGTCTTCGTCGATAAAGCCTTCATGAATGGACGTGGCAATCGGGTTGAACTGGATTTCTTCCTTCAGGTCGTTGAAGATGGTGTATAGCCGTTCGAGCTGCTTGGGGTTTTCGGCAAAGATGTTCAGTTCAAACCGTTTGGCCTCCCAGCTTTTCAGGTCGTTGATCAGAAAATCGAACTGGCGGTTGAAGGCCGGCTGGCTTTTGGTGGCAAAGCCAATTTCGGTATGAAACTGCTCCGGTTTCTCGTATCCAAAATAAAGGACGGACCGGTTCCGGAGGTCGTCGAAAAAATTGGCGGCGGAAATAAACTCTTCGCGTTTCACATCCTTTTTCACCAGCTTGTCGTCCGCTTCTTCGTCGGCCGGTTTGCTGGTTGTTTGAACGGTGGAAAGAAACAGGTCTACTTCTTCTTCCGTGTTCAGTAATTTTTCCCGCAGCAGGTCTTCGTCCTGGATCCACACCACGGTGTTCTCCGGGAGAAACTGCAGCAGCGAAACCTTCTCCTCTTCTTCAAACTGCGTTTCCACGTTGGGAATGATGCTGACCTGCAACAGGCGTCGCTCACTCAGTTGTGTTTCCGGGTCGATGATGCGGATCGAGTCCACATCATTGCCAAACAACTCAACCCGGTAGGGTTTTTCGTTGCCAAACGAATAAATATCCAGGATGCCGCCCCGTACGGCAAACTGCCCTGGCTCGTAGACAAAGTCGGTCCGCTCAAAGCCATAATCCACCAGCCGCGCATACAGCCCGTCGGGATCGATTTCATCACCAGCTTTCAGGTGAATGATATTCTCGGAAATGGCTTTGGAAACCACCACCTTTTCGGCCACGGCTTCGGGATAGGTCACGAGGGCTCCCACCCTGTTGCCCAGTTGCGACGAAAACTTCGTCAACGCCTCGGTGCGCAGCATGACGTGCGATGAATTGAGCAGGCGGTAATTCTTGCGGTTTTTAAACGACGAGGGAAAATAGTAAATGTTGATTGCGTCGGTCAGGTTCTCCAGCGTGTTCTGAAAATATGCGGCATCTTCGGCATCGTTGCAGATAAACACATGGTTCAACTGCGAACAGGATGAATGAAGGAAAATACCGGCGGCAACAAACTGCGATGAACTGCCAAACAATCCCTGCAACCAGATCTTTTGCGGCTGGGCATAACTGAGCTTGTCCGCTACTTGAAAAAGGCGGGGGTCGGCTTTGTATTTTTCCAGTAAAACACCTGCGCTCATTCGGCTCGTCCTTTCTTTGCTCGGGGTAAAGGGTGCAAAGATAGCGCCTGAACAAGTGGAAGAAATAACTGTTGCTTTATTGTCTTGTTAAGAGGAAGGACTTCAATGCGTTGACCCGCGGCGTTTCACAGCCTCCTGACCAACAAGAGAAATGAGACCGGCCAGGCAAAAGGGAATTTGTTTTAACATATATTTTTTTGAACGATTTTGCATTGTTGCCAACGGTCGCTTTCGGTCTGCGCATCTTGTTGTAAATTCAGCGTTCTGAAACAAGGAAATGCAGGGTAAGGCTGGCCGCTGAAAAATATCATGCATCTCATTGCCTAAAAAAAATTATAACCTACACCCCAAAACATGAAAATCAGAATTACCCTCCTTGTCACTGCTGTGGTAACCGCTGCTCTTTTGTTTTTTCTGGTCCCGTTTGCAAAAAAAGGAAGCACTTTCCCGGAGAGGGAAGAAGAGGAAGACGAGGCACCTGCCGAATTCCTACAGGCCCGCATGAAATATGAATATGATTTGCTCAAAGACCCGCGAACCGGCAAAATCCCCGAAGGTATTTTTTCGCAGGAAAAAGCATTTGCGCGGACGTTACCCGTTCGGAGTTCCGGTGATGTGGCACCCACAGGCGTAAACGGCACCAGCCGGATGGAGGTTCTCAACAGTTATATTCCGGCGGGCCCCAACAACATTGGCGGCCGCACGAGGGCAATGAAATACGATGCCCGCTTTGCCACGACCCGTGTCATCATTGCCGGTTGTGTCAGCGGCGGCATCATGCGCTCGGCCGATGGCGGCAATTCATGGACCCTGGTAACTCCGCAAAACGAAATTCATAACCTTACGGCTTTGGCACAGGATCCACGTCCTGGTTTCCAGGATACCTGGTATGCCGGCGGTGGCGAACCATACGGAAATACAGCAACCGAGATCGGCGCCGTGTACATGGGTTACGGGATCTGGAAATCAATCGACAACGGGGTAACCTGGGCACGCCTGCCGATGAACACCATTACCGATATCAACGGAACCGTTTTACCGGGAGGTGCGCTGGAAGCCTTCGACAACCCGTTCGACTATGTACACCGCATCCGCATCAACCCGGCAAACGGTGATGTCTACATTGCCGCACACCGCCGCCTGTTGCGGACTTCGAATGGCGGTGCCACTTTTCAAACCGTATTTGGCGGCACACAGGGCGCCTTTGCCACCACAGGCCAGATGGACCTCGACATTGCCAACAACGGTACGGTTTACCTGGCCGTGAACGGCGGTTTTCCGGAACAAAGCCTCAGGGGAGTTTGGGTGTCTCCAACGGGCAACCTGAATTCCTATACCCGCATTGCAGGCGGACAAACGCTGGGTGTGGATTCGGTAGCGAACTGGAGGGCCAATTCTTATGAAATCGATGCCACTCTTAATGCCGTCGGGCCCAAACGCATCCTGATTTCCCTGGCACCGTCCAACAACAACGTTGCCTATGTTTTTTACGAAAATGGACTGAGCAGTGATGCCGTGGCCTCGGGTGGCGACCTGAAACCGGAAGCAGATTTGTTCCGCCTGGACGTCAATGGCTCTACCTACACCTGGACAAACCGCTCGGCCAATATGCCCGATATCCTGGGCGGCAATTTGAGTGGCTCCGATCCCCTGTCAGTTCAGGGCGGTTACGATATGGAAGTAACGGTGAAACCCGACAACCCCAACGTCGTTTTTGTGGGTGGCACGAACCTCTACCGCTCCACCGACGGTTTTGCCACGACGGCCAACACAGCCTGGATCGGCGGTTATGCCACTACGTTCTCCTACTCGCAATACGCCAATTCGCATTCCGATATTCACCGGCTGGTGTTCAGTCCTGCCAATCCCAGCCAGGCAATTTGCGCCAACGACGGCGGCATCCAGGAAACCACGGACGTCATGGCCGCAACCGTGGCCTGGCGAATGATCCCGAACTATCAAACGCTGCAGTGTTACAATGTTGCCATCGATCCGACGGTGGGCCGAAACAATTTTGCTTCAGGCTCACAGGACAATGGTGTTCGCTTCCGCGATAAAACCGGTGTGCTGGGCACGGCACCCGCCGATAGCAACAACCACCGGCTCCTGTTCAGTGCCGATGGTACCTACGTCGGTATTTCGCAGGACAACAGCGGGACACAATACATTTATGAGTCGATCCAGTTTGGCCGCCTCTACAGGGCAAGGATTGCCAACCCTTTTCAGGGCGGAACCGAAATTACCCCTTCGGGCCTGACGACGTCGCAGCAGGGACAAAGCACCGATGAAAACCAGTTTGGCGAATTTGTGACCAACCTGCGGCTGGAGTCCGATAATTCAGGAAACCTTTATTACGTTAACTTCAACCGCCTGTTCCGGACAACCAATGCCGGTGCGGTTACCTCCAGCAACTGGACGGAAATGACCGGCGTATCGTCAACGGTTGACCCAACCGATCCAACAAGCGGCCGCAACGTAGGCATCCGGGGCATTGGCTACAGCCGTGGCCCCTATGTCAGCAGCCACACGCTTTATATGGGCACCACAAACGGAAAGATTTACCGCCTGGATGACCCGCAAAATGCGGCACCAACCACACATCCGGTCAACATTACGCCTTCCGGCCTGACGGGTAATGTGCAGGATATTGCCGTTAATCCCAACAACGACGACGAGGTGATTGCCGTGGTATCGAACTATAACGTAGTCGGAATCTGGTGGACCAAAAACGGTAAATCGGCTACACCAACCTGGAAAAACGCGGAGGGAAACCTTACCCTTCCTTCGTTCCGCAGTTGCGCTATCGTGGTAAAGAAAGATGCGTCGAACCAGCCGGTCACGGAATATTATGTCGGCACCTCGATTGGTCTTTACAGCACCTCCAACCTGGGAACGGTGCTGGATGCCGGTCAGTCCCCGGTGTGGCAGCGGGAAGGTGGCAGCCTGTTGAATTATTCCGTGGTCACCTCCCTGGCTTACCGGCCGGCCGATAACGTTTTACTGGTCGGCACCCATGGAAATGGGATGTTTTACACCTTCCTGGGAACACCCAACTTTACCCCCAACCTGAACACGGGAATTACACCGGTCACCAATGACCGGAGCTTTATCCGGACCGTGTATCCAACCGCATCGTCCAGTGATGTGCAGTACCAGACCGGCAACCAAACCGGAGTTCGGAAAATAATGGTGCAGGTGCTCAACATGAAAGGGCAGGTGATGTTCCAGGAATCAAGGGGCTACCAAAGCGGCTCTGTTCCGCTGCAGCGCCTGTCGGCAGGGGTTTATATTCTGAACATCCTCAGCGACGACAACAAGTACAGGCACGTACAAAAAATCATTCGTCAGTAACAACTGTTAAAACCCTCTTTAACCGGAGGGTTTTTCATTCGACCTTTAGTGAAAAAACCGTTTTAAAACATCAAAGAAGTATGAAAGCATTGTTTTTCTTTTTTACCATTCTCACCGTAGGTCTTTCCTGTTCAGCGCAAAGCAAGGGAACCATAAAGCTGTATGGATATTCACAAGTTGTTTCGGGCGGAAAGGCACCCGAGCCAAATGACAAAGGGTTGCGGGTCAGCAGGGGAACTGCCAAAAACTATTTCCTGTACGCGGAATCGCCGGGCCGCATTTACCCAAGCGAACTCTGGGTAGACGGCACCCGTTATGGCGTTACGATCAAGACCATAAATGAAACACCGGTTGAGTACGGTGACGAGGCCAATATTGGCTCACCGAAAAAAGTGCTTGTCCCCAAAACTTCACAAAACGTGGTGCAATTGATCCCCATTGCGGCGACCGAAAGCAAGGCGCCGAGTGCCAAAGCAAAGAGCCTTGCCCGCAGTGCAGCACTGGTGGTAGTCTACAAGAAAGGAAGCAAGTTTTATTACCAAACCCTTTCTCGCCTTTCAAGTCTGGCGCCGGGGAACCGGTTATAAAAGAGAAGGGCCGGTAAGAATACCAGCCCTTTAACCTAAACCGTCCGACTAAAATATTTTAAGGCGTTAATTTCTGCGTTTTAGTTTTCAACTACTGTGCCAAGACCCGTTTTTTGTGGAAAACTTTCAGAATTACGCATTTTCCGTACATTGGCATAAAACCACCTCATGGCACTGCAACCCTGGCGAAAAGGCATTGTGACCCGTATTGAAAATGAAACCGACAATACCCGCCGGTTTTGGATTCAAGTCCCTGAGTTGCAGTCATTTGATTTTCTACCCGGGCAATTTGTGACGCTGGATTTACCCATCGACGAGAAACCGGCGAGACGTCTCCGCAGTTATTCCATCGCCTCCTGGCCCGACGGCACCAATGTATTCGAGCTCCTAATTGTGCACCTTGAAGGAGGGGTCGGCTCAACCTACCTTTTCAACGAGGTGACCGTGGGCTCCGGGCTCACCCTTCGCGGTCCGCAGGGGGTATTCACCCTTCACGAGCCACTGGACCGTGATCTTTATTTTATCTGCACAGGTACCGGCATTGCGCCGTTCCGAAGCATGGTACACTACATTTACGAGCACCAGATCCCGCACCCGGACATCCATTTGATCTTTGGCACCCGCACACAGAAAGACCTGCTTTATGCCAGCGAACTGAAAGAGCTGGAATCGAAAATGGAAGGCTTTCATTTTGTTCCGACTCTTTCCCGCGAAAAATGGAACGGCCAAAGCGGTTATGTGCACGACGTGTATGAAACCCTGGTGAAGGAAAAGAAGAATGGCAATGCAGCGCCGCCGCCGGCGCAATTTTTCCTGTGTGGCTGGAAGGCCATGATCAGCGAAGCCAAACAACGTATCCAGGAATTGGGGTACGACCGGAAAGCCATTCACCAGGAGTTGTACGGGTAAGCCACGACCGATTTTTTTCAACTTTTTTTTATTGCAGAACACATCCCGCCAGGAGCCATGGCTGCTGATTAGAATCAGCAGCAGGGCTGATCGCAGTAGTAAAAATTTGAATGGATCCGCCATAATTCTGTAGTCTAAACAACGCATTTATGGCAAAGACTACCAGTGCCGCAAAATTTGTTTACTTCTTCGGCGGCGGAAAAGCAGACGGCAATGAATCGATGAAAAATTTATTGGGTGGCAAGGGCGCCAACCTTGCCGAAATGGCCGGCCATCCCAACCTTCGCCTGCCGGTTCCACCGGGATTTACCATCACCACCGAAGTCTGTACCTGGTATTATCAAAACAACAAAACCTTTCCGCAAGTGCTGCAAAAGCAAGTGGCAGAATCTATCCACCGGATGGAAAAGCTAACGGGCAAAACCTTCGGGGATATTACCAATCCGCTGCTGGTTTCTGTTCGCTCGGGTGCCCGTAAGTCCATGCCCGGCATGATGGAAACCATCCTTAACGTAGGATTGAACGAACAAACCATCAAAGGACTCATTGCCCGTTCAGGCGATGAACGATTTGCCTACGATGCCTACCGGCGACTGATCATGATGTATGCCGATGTGGTCATGGAAAAAGCAGCCGGCATTGAACCCAAAAACGGGAAAGGCATTCGCAAGCTGCTGGATGAAAAGCTGGAAAAAGTAAAACAATCCAAAGGTTATTTCAGCGATACGGACCTGACCGTCGGCGACCTGAAAGCGCTGGTAAAAGAATACAAAGCAACGGTTTTAAAAGTGCTGGGCAAGGCCTTTCCCGAAGATCCCAACGAACAATTGTGGGGCGGAATCGGTGCCGTGTTTGCAAGCTGGAACGGCAGGCGTGCCATCGAATACCGGCGCATTGAAAAAATCCCCGACGACTGGGGTACGGCCGTCAACATCCAGGCAATGGTTTTTGGAAACATGGGAAACGACAGCGCTACCGGCGTTGCCTTTACCCGCAACCCCGGCAATGGTGAAAACCGGTTTTACGGCGAGTACCTCGTCAACGCACAGGGCGAAGACGTCGTGGCAGGCATCCGCACACCGGCTCCCGTCAATGAATATTCGAAAAACCCGCAAAGCGAACATTTGCCCACGCTGGAAAAACGGATGCCACAGTTGTACAAAGAACTGTATACGTACCAGAAGCGGCTGGAAAAACACTACAAGGACATGCAGGATATCGAGTTCACCATTGAAAAAGGAACGCTGTATATGCTGCAATGTCGCGTGGGCAAACGCAACGGCATTGCCGCCGTACGTATGGCCACCGAGATGTACAGTGAAAAACTGATCGACATCCACACCGCCATTAAACGGGTGGCACCTAACCAGCTGATTGAATTGTTGCTGCCCATGATCGACCCCAAGGCCGAGCAGGTAAACCCGGTGATCGCGAAAGGATTGCCGGCCGGACCCGGCGGCGCCAAAGGACGTGTTGTCTTTTCGTCGGCCGAGGCAGTGGAATGGGCGCACCGCGGCGAAAAAGTTGTTCTTGTACGCGAAGAAACCTCACCTGAAGACGTAGACGGCATGCACAAGTCGCAGGCCATCCTTACCACCAAGGGGGGCATGACCTCGCATGCGGCACTGGTGGCAAGAGGCTGGGGCAAATGTTGTATCGTTGGTTGTGGCGACATTGAGATTCACCAGGAAAACAAAACCTTCCGTGCCAACGGCACCCTCATCAAGGAAGGCGACTGGATCACGCTGAACGGGACGAAGGGTTTTGTGTATGAAGGCAGCCTGCCGCTCGTAGACATCGACCTCGATAAAAACCAGTCGTACAACGACCTGATGAAACTCGTGAGCAAGGTAAAAGTGATGGCGGTCCGAACCAATGCCGAAACACCGCACGATGCGGAGCAGGGCCTCAGGTTTGGCGCCGAAGGCATCGGGCTTTTCCGCACCGAGCATATGTTCTACGGCGAAAACAGCGAACAGCCCCTGTTCCTGCTGCGCAAGATGATCGTAAGTAAAACGGCAAAAGAAAGAAAAACGGCACTGAACGACCTATTTGTCTTCGTAAAGAAAGACATCAAGGCAACCCTCGAAGTCATGAAAGGTTATCCTGTGACCATTCGCCTGCTCGATCCACCGCTGCACGAATTTGTACCGCATGACTCGGCAAAACTTCACGAGCTTAGCCGGGAGTTGGGCATCAGCATGAGTCTCTTGCGCAGACGCGTTCTTGCCCTGCACGAAAACAACCCGATGCTCGGTCATCGCGGCGTTCGGCTGGGAATCAGTTACCCCGAAATCACCGAGATGCAGGTGCGGGCCATTTTTGAAGCGACGGCCGAATTGCTCAAAGACGGGAAAAAAGCGTTTTCCGAAATCATGGTGCCGGTGACCTGCACGGTGAACGAATTGACCCACCAGAAAAAGATCGTCGACAGGGTATACAAAGAAGTGTGTGAAAACAAAGGCCTGGCTGCCATTCCTTATCTCTATGGCACGATGATCGAAATCCCGAGGGCAGCCATCAAAGCCGACCACATGGCCGAAGTAGCCGACTTCTTCAGCTTTGGCACCAACGATCTTACTCAAATGAGCTTTGGTTTCAGCCGCGACGACATTGGCGGCTTTCTGCCGGTTTACCTCGATGAAAAGCTGCTGCACGACGACCCGTTTCAAACGATCGACCAGGAAGGCGTAGGCTTGCTCATCCGGATGGGAACAGAAAAAGGACGCAAAACCAAGCCACACCTGAAAGTGGGCATCTGCGGCGAACATGGCGGCGATGCGGAAAGCGTGAAGTTCTGCCACCGTATTGGAATGAACTACGTTAGTTGTTCGCCGTTCCGGGTGCCGATTGCGCGGCTGGCCGCTGCACATGCAGCAATTGAAGACGCGGAAACGAGCGCAAAAAATAAAAGCAAACCAGCTTTGCCTGCCCCCACCAACGGGAAGGTTTCCAAAAAACACCGTCTTGCGATCAGTTAGTTTTTAGCAGGCATCGGTTAGGGGCTTTGCTGCTCAGCAAAGCCCTTTGTCTTTTTAGAAAACAATGAATGCCGGGAGTGATGAAATGGATCAGCATTTCAGGCTATCTTAGCCGCCATCATGTTTGTGTTCGTAAAACTGCTTATCGTACTTTTTCTTCGTCCGTTGCTCTGGATCTTTTTTGTTTTCCTTTTTGCCCTGCTGGCAAAAACTGACCGGCGAAAAAAACTGGCCTTTCGCACGGCCTTCGGCCTTCTTGTTTTTTTCACCAACCCGTTCGTGATCACAAAGCTGATGAAGGCTTACGAAACAAAGCCGGTGCAGTTGGCCGCCTCACAAACATTCAACACCGGCATTTTGCTCGGCGGGCTTGTCGGCTACAGCCCGGGCGACAAAACCGGTTATTTCAACAACGTGTCGGACCGGTTTATCCAAACAGCGCTTTTGTACAAGCAGGGACATCTCAACAACATCATCGTTGCCGCCGGCAATGGCTACATCACCGAGCAGCCATTCAGCGAAGCCGCATTTATCAAAACGAATCTTGTTCAACTGGGAATTCCGCCGGAGCGAATCTTTACAGATGGCTTGTCACGCAACACGTTTGAAAACGCCGTCAATGCAAAGCGCCTCTCCGATTCGGCGCATGTAACCGGTCCTTACCTGCTGATTTCATCGGCCATGCACCTTCCGCGGGCATCACGGGTTTTCCAAAAGGCCGGCATCAATGCAACGCTTTACCCGTGCAATTTTCTTTCACGCGGTGGCGGCACCAATTTTCTCGAGGATTACCTTCTTCCTTCGGCGGCTGCGCTTACCTATTGGGACAACCTGATTAAAGAATACGTGGGAACGCTGCTCTATTTCATCACGGGCAAAGCCTGACAGGTTTGCCGTCGATACACTTGCGCCAACTGATAAAAAAAAAGCAGGCGGTCCGGCCATTGCTGTTGCCATCCCACCTGCCCTGTTATTTGGTCTTTTCGTCTTACAGTGCTTTCAAGACAAGGTCTTTTACCTGGTCGATGTGAATCCTGTCCTGCTGCATGGAGTCGCGGTAACGGATGGTCACCGTATTGTCTTCCTTGGTTTGGTAGTCGACGGTAATACAGAAGGGCGTGCCGATGGCATCCATTCTCCGGTAGCGTTTGCCGATCGTATCTTTTTCTTCATAAAAACAACGGAACTCCGGCTTGCAGGTATCGATGATGTTGCGGGCAATATCCGGTAAGCCATCTTTTTTTACCAGGGGCAAAACGGCCAGTTTGATGGGTGCCAGTTTGGGAGGGAACTTCAGCACCACGCGGCTGTCGGGCTTTTCGGGTGTGCTCAGGTCCTGCTCTTCGTATGCTTCGCTCAACACCATCATTACCGTTCTGTCCACACCAATGGACGTTTCAATCACATAGGGAATGTAATTGCCATAGGGCTTGCCGGTTTCGGGATTCACGTCTGCGTCGAAGTACTGCATTTTCTTTTTGCTGTACTCCTGGTGATTGCGCAGGTCAAAATCAGTACGGGAATGGATGCCTTCCACTTCTTTGAAACCAATGGGAAAATCATATTCGATGTCGCAGGCGGCATCGGCATAGTGGGCCAGTTTTACGTGGTCGTGGAAGCGGTATTTTTCAGCCGGGATGCCGAGGCTCCGGTGCCATTTCATGCGCTCTTCCTTCCAGTGTTCGTACCACTCTTTTTGCGAGCCGGGCCGGATAAAGAATTGCATTTCCATCTGCTCAAACTCCCGCATACGGAAGATGAACTGGCGGGCTACAATTTCGTTTCGGAAGGCCTTTCCGATTTGTGCAATCCCGAACGGGATCTTCATCCGTCCTGTTTTTTGCACGTTCAAAAAATTGACAAAAATGCCCTGCGCCGTTTCGGGACGCAGGTACACGATATTCTCTTCGTTGTCTTCGGTTGATACGGCACCAAACTCGGTAGAAAACATCAGGTTGAACTGGCGCACATCGGTCCAGTTGGAAGTGTTGCTGACCGCACAAACAATCTTGTTGTTCTCGATCAGTGTTTTCAGCCCGGCAAAATCATTGGCGGCCAATAGCGTGTCCATTTCCTTCAACAGGATCTCCGATTGTTCCGGGTGGCCGGCCTTTTCCAGTTCGTCCGCTTTGGCTTCGATGAGGTGATCCACACGGTAGCGCTTCTGGCTGTCCTTGTTGTCGATCATCGGGTCGCTGAAGTTGTCCACGTGACCACTGGCTTTCCAGGTGGTGGGATGCATGAAGATGGCGGCGTCGATGCCCACGATGTTCTCGTTTAGCTGCACCATGCTTTTCCACCAGTAGTCCTTGATGTTTTTCTTCAGTTCACTGCCCCACTGGCCGTAGTCGTACACGGCGCCCAGGCCGTCGTAGATCTCGGAAGAAGGAAATATAAATCCGTATTCTTTACAGTGCGATATGATTGCCTGAAAGCGGTTGTTATCTGTTGCCATAATGGCGGCAAAAGTAAGGAAAGCCCCCCTACCCCCCAAGGGGGATTGGCCGTAGCACAAAGGCTCGCTTATGCAAGATGCCATCTTTGAGCAATTTTATTCTGAACGCTGAAGGGTGCGACACAAGGGAAGACGAGTTGAAATTCTGCTGCTGGTGCTTAAAAGGAAAAGCTAAGTCTTAAAGAAGGACATAGGCTTTCTGTATCGTGCAAAAGCAAGGGCTGCGCTAAAGCCACTTCCCCCTTGGGGGATTGAGGGGGCTCTACGTCACTTTAATATTATCCCCCGTGCTTTCGTTCTCGTCCTTCTTTTTCTGCTCCTGTTGTTTGAGCGAGGTTCGCCCTTCTTCCACTTCCACGTTCTTGACCCAAACGGCATAGGGACTAGGCCGGATGAATGAACCATAATCGGTTGCATAGGCCTTGGTAAACTCGGCCCCGAAATACAAAATGATGGCCGAATAATACACCCAAAGCAGCAGCACCACCAGCGAACCGGCAGCCCCGTACGTGCTGCCGACATTGGACTTCCCGATATAAAAGGTAATGGCAAATTTCCCGATCATGAACAGCAAGGCCGTGACCATGGAACCGATCATGACATCCTTCCACTTGATCAGGGCGTCGGGCAAAACTTTGAAGATGACAGAAAACAAGGCTGTAATGACAGAAAACGTAATCACAAGGTTGATGATGTAAAGCACCACCACCGTGACATTGGGATAGCGGGCCTGCAGGCGGTCCATCAGGGCTTCGATCACGCCGTTGACCACCAGTGAAACCAGCAGCACAAAGCCCAGGCTCACAATGATCGAGAACGAAAGCAGGCGGTTCAGGATCATTTTCAGCCAGCCCTTTTTCGGCTTCGGTTTCAAACCCCAGATCATATTAATGGAGTCCTGGATCTCGGCAAACACGCTGGTGGCACCGATCAGGAGAGTGGCGATACCGATGGCGGCGGCAATGGGGCCGCTGCCGTTCAGCGCCGCGTTTTTGATCATTTCCTGGATTTGCCCGGCTGCATCAGCACCTACCAGGCCCTGCAACTGGTGGAAAACATTTCCCTGGATGGCCTCCCTCCCGTATACTAACCCCGCCACATAGATCACGACAATGATCATGGGGCCGATGGAAAACACCGTGTAGTAAGCAAGTGCGGCACTCAGCTTTACAATCCTGTCGTCGGAAAAACTGGTGAACGTTTGCTTCAGCAGGTTCCAGACACCTTTTGGGGTCAGCTTCTTTTGCATGCCTTTTAGGGGTACCTCTTACAAAAAAATGGCCAGCAGCCCTGCGGCCGGTTAGCGGAACGATTTCACGACACGTCACTGATCGTGCGTCCTGCCTTTTCCGCGGTTCATAAAATACAGGGCTAGTCCAAGGAGCACGGTTCCCATACCCGGGCCCTCCTTGCCTTTGTCGCGGGCACTGGTTGCCTCAAGGTTATGGGCTACCGGGTTGTCAACGGCCAGTTGGGGAACGGGTTGCGGCGATAGACGGCGAGCTTTTTCAGATGGCGAAGAACCTGCACTCTCCGGTGTTTTTTTGGGTTCGGCACCCGGAACCGTTGGCTCTTCATCCCATTCGGCGTACTTGTTGGGAACGATCTTCGCGCCTTTGTTCAGGGCATAGGCCTTGGTGAAT
Organism: Flavisolibacter nicotianae; assembly: GCF_003628535.1. GTDB lineage: Bacteria > Bacteroidota > Bacteroidia > Chitinophagales > Chitinophagaceae > Flavisolibacter > Flavisolibacter nicotianae. Next base: position 599,953 of record NZ_RBCI01000002.1, on the reverse strand, counting down.
TCGGCCCCGAAATACAAAATGATGGCAGAATAATAGATCCAGACAAAGATCACGGCCAGCGAACCGGCAGCCCCGTAGCTGCTGCTAAAATTGCTTTTACTGATATAAAGGGAGATGGCAAATTTACCGATGAGAAATAACAGCGAAGTGGCAATGGCCCCGGGCCAGATGTCCTTCCATTTGATCCGGGCATCCGGCAGCACTTTGAAAATAACGCCAAACAAAAACGTGGTCACGGCAATGTTCACCACCAGGTTAATAATGTAAAAGGCCACCACGGCCACATCGGGGAACATAGCGTTTAACCGGTCGCCCAGGCTTTCCACCACGGCCGTTGCCGCCAATGACACCAACAAGATAAAACCCAGGCTGGCAATCAGGCCAAAGGAAAGAAGGCGCACCTGCAGGGTCTTCACCAGGCCCACTTTGGGCTTTGGCTTTAAGCCCCAGATGCTGTTGATGGAGTCCTGGATTTCGCCAAAAATGGAAGTCGCACCAATGAGCAGGGTTACCACGCCGATGATGGTGGCCATCGTGGTTTTGCCGCTGAGCGATGCATTCTTGATCATGTCCTGCACCTGCCTGGCGGCATCATAGCCAATAAATCCTCTTATCTGGTTGTCGATGGTGCCCTGCACGGCTTCCTGCCCAAACACAAAACCACAAATAGCAATGATCACCACCAGGAGCGGCGCCAGCGAAAAGCCGGTATAATAGGCCAGCGAAGCGCTCAGTTTCATCACCTTGTCGTCGCTAAAACCGGAAAAGGCATCTTTCAGGGATTTCCACACCACGCCAATAGAAAAACTCTTCATACCACCCTCTTTTTGTGTGGAAGTACAAAAACGAAGCCATTGCGGGAGGGAGGAATTAGCAATTTGCAACGCTCCTGCTATCCTGCTCTATCGTACCTGGCGCAATTTTCATTGCTCATTACTTCAGCTTTTCGTTTTGCCGGTGGCGTTGGCTGTCGCGGGAGGTTTTCTTCTCAAAATTCTTTTCCAGGGCTTCGGTGAGGTCAACGCCAGTTTGGTTGGCAATGCAGATAAGGACCCAAAGCACATCGGCCAGTTCATCGGAAAGCGCTTTGCTCTTGTCGCTTTCCTTGAATGACTGGTCGCCGTACTGCCGGCTCATCAGGCGGGCCACCTCGCCTACTTCTTCGGTCAGAATGGCCATGTTGGTCAGTTCGCTGAAATAGCGAACGCCGGTGGTTTTGATCCACTCGTCGACTTTTTGTTGTGCTTCCTGGAGGGTCATGAGAAAGTTTGCGGTTTGTGGTTGACGTAACTGGTGTAATTTGTAATTTTTCTTCGCCGGAGGCGCTCTGTATTTCTTTCCCGATGGCGGTTTATATTTTGCTTTGCGTAGAACACGCGGCTCCTCTGAAGCCGGTTTTCGTCTTATTTCATTCTATTCTATCAACACGGGACACCTTCGGCGTTTGTGCCCTTTACCAGAATATCCGGGCTTATATTGTCCGATTTAATTTTTCCAAACTCCAAACTCCAAACTCTAATCCAGGCTTTGGTTGGAGGAACTGGCCCGCTTGAGTAACTGGTCAAACTGCTGGGGGCTCAGGTCGTTGTAGAAAAAATAAACAGGATCCAGTTTCTGCCCGTTCTTGTGCACTTCGTAGTGACAGTGCGGACCGGTGGATTTGCCGGTGCTGCCGACGTAACCGATCACCTCTCCCCTCGTCACCTTTTGCCCGTTCCGGGCCTTGATGCGCACCATGTGTCCGTAAAGGGTTTCGTAGCCATAGCCATGGTTCACCACCACGTGGTTGCCGTAACCGCCATCACTGAAGCCCGCCTCCCGAACCACGCCATCGGCTGTTGCATAAATGGGTGTGCCCTGCGGAGCGGCAAAATCGAGGCCTGCATGGAGCTTGATGGTTTTGTAAACGGGATCGATGCGGTAGCCGAAACCGGAGGCAATCCGGTTCAGGTCTTTGTTGCTTACGGGCTGTATCGCCGGTGTACCGGCCAGCAGTTTTTCTTTGTTCTTTACCAGGTCGGCCAGTTCGGTGTACGATTTCGTTTGCGACGTAATACGGGCCTTCAGGCGCTGGATGGTGGTATCGATGGAAAAAATCAGGGAGCTTTCGGACAGGCCTTCCACCCTGGCGATCTCCTGTTCTTTTTCGGCCTGTAGGGCACGCAGGCTGTCGGGGATGGGCTGTGCCTCGAAGATGCTGCGGTAGACTTCGTTGTCCCGTTTTTCCAGGCCGGCCATTTGCTGGTCGATGGCTTCCACCCGGTCGTTGAGCCGTTGCAGTTGGTAGCGCAGGGTTTCGTTATCGGACCGCAGCTTTTTTTCGTAAGGCGAACCCACAAACCGGAAGGCGAAATAGGTGATGATCGCAGCTGTGACAAAGGCGGTTGCCAGGAAACCAAATACCCGCAACAGCTTCACCCGCAACGGCGTGATCAGCTTTTCGTAACGAAGCGTATGCGTGTTATAGTAGTATTTGATTTTTTTCATGTTGGCAGAACCGGGTCATGAAACGTCAAATGTGAGACGCAAAAAGGAAAGTCTGTTAAATTCAGGTGCCTCCCTGTTTCACGTTTGCCGTTTCACGTCTCACGTCTCCTTACCTTTGCTCACCCTCAAACCGAGGAGGGACAAAATAAGAGTATAAAAAGCAAAAAACCATCTTTTATTGTGATGACCAGTGCCGAGATCCGCAGCGCTTTTTTGAATTTCTTCGCGACCCGTGGCCACCAGATTGTGCCGTCCGCACCGATCGTGGTAAAGAACGATCCCACGCTCATGTTCACCAATGCCGGCATGAACCAGTTCAAGGATTATTTCCTGGGCAACAGGCCTGCGCCGCATCCCCGCATTGCCGATACGCAGAAATGCCTGCGGGTGAGCGGTAAGCACAACGACCTCGAAGAAGTGGGTGTGGATACCTATCACCACACCATGTTCGAAATGCTGGGCAATTGGAGCTTCGGCGATTATTTCAAAAAAGAAGCGATCGAGTGGAGCTGGGAACTGCTGACCGCTGTGCTGAAAATTCCAAAGGACAGGCTGTACGTCACGGTGTTTGAAGGCGACGCAAAAGACGGCCTGCCCAAAGACGAAGAAGCGGCTGCCGAATGGAAAAAATGGATTCCTTCAGACCGGATTTTGTTGGGCAATAAAAAAGACAATTTCTGGGAAATGGGCGACACCGGTCCTTGCGGCCCCTGTACGGAAATTCACGTGGACACACGTCCGGATGAAGAACGGAGCGGCGTGGATGGAAAGACCCTGGTGAATTCTGATCACCCGCAGGTGATCGAGATCTGGAACAACGTATTCATCCAGTTCAACCGGCTAAAAGACGGAAGCCTGCAACCCCTGCCGGCCAAACACGTGGATACGGGCATGGGATTCGAACGCCTGGTGCGGGTGCTGCAGGAAAAGCAGTCCAACTACGACACGGATATCTTCACGGGCACCATCGCGAAGATCCAGGAGATCACCAAAAATGACTACAGCGGCACCGATACCAAAAGCGACATTGCCTTTCGTGTGCTGGCCGATCATATCCGTGCGATTTCCTTCACCATCGCCGATGGCCAGTTGCCTTCGAATACCGGCGCCGGCTATGTGATCCGAAGAATTTTGCGCAGAGCGGTTCGGTATTACTATTCTTATTTGAGCTACCAGCAGCCCTTGCTTTACCAATTGCTGCCTGTGATTGCCACACAATTTGAAAACGTGTTTCCTGAATTGAAGCAACAGGAAGCCTTTGTAGCGAAAGTGATCCGCGAAGAAGAGGAAGCATTTCTTAAGACTTTGGAAAATGGTATCAAGTTATTTGATGAAAGCATTTTCACCTCCTTAAAAGATTCAATGGGAAATCTCCCAAATATTGGGTTACCAAAGGAAACAGTTGAAAAATTAAAAGGCATTACAAGTACGCTAAAGGAGCAAAAGCAAGCATGGGATAAAACTTTTGAGCCCCTTCGAAAACAACTTGAAGAGATTCAGAAAAGTCTAAATATTGTATTTGGAAAATTGAAGGGTGATTTAGCTTTCAAGCTCCAAGACACTTACGGATTTCCTAAAGACTTAACAGAGTTAATGGCCAAAGAAGTTGGCTTTGTTGTAGATGAAGAAGGGTTCAATGCCGAAATGCAAAAACAAAAAGACCGTTCCCGGGCCGCAACCGCCATCGATACCGAAGACTGGATCGTGGTGAACGAAGGCACCAGCAACGAATTTGTCGGCTATGATTCGCTGGAAGCAAAAGCGGCTGTTTTAAAATACCGTAAGGTCAAAGCCAAGGGCAAAGAAGCCTACCAGATTGTGCTGGACAAAACACCGTTCTATGCCGAAAGCGGCGGACAGGTTGGCGACACGGGAGAATTCCTCATTAAAAATGAAAAAGTAAAAATTGTCGATACCAAAAAGGAAAATGACCTGATCATCCATTTTGCTGAAAAGCTTCCGTCTTCACTGGAAGGAGAAGTCACGGCAAGAGTGGATGCGGGCAGGCGACAGTCCACCGCCATTCACCACAGCGCCACCCACCTGCTGCATGCGGCGCTGCGCAAGGTGCTGGGCACACACGTGGCACAAAAAGGCTCGCTGGTAAACGCCGACTACCTCCGTTTCGACTTCTCGCACTTCAGCAAAATGACCGACGAAGAGATCAACGAAGTGGAACGGCTGGTGAACGAAAAGATCCGCGAAAACCTTCCCGTCGTCATTCGCACAATGCCGAAAGAAGAAGCGGTGCAGAGCGGTGCCATGGCCCTTTTTGGCGAGAAGTACGGCGACCTTGTCCGCGTCGTGACAATCGATCCAACCTATTCCATTGAACTTTGCGGCGGCACTCACGTTGGTGCTACCGGCGAGCTGGGATTTTTCAAGATCAAATCCGAAGCGGCCGTTGCAGCCGGTGTGCGGCGCATTGAAGCCCTTAGCGGGCTGACCGCCGAAAACTATATCCAGGAACAGTTCCTTACTGTCCGTGTGGTTCGGGAAGCATTGAAAAACCCGAAAGACCTCAATAAGGCAATCGTTTCTCTTTACGATGAAAATGCGGCGCTGAAAAAGCAACTGGAAAAGTTCGAGGCTGCCCAGATCAAAGCGCTTCGTGACGGCCTGGTGCAAAAAGCCGAGATCATCAATGGCGCTCATTTTATTGGCGAGGTGGTGGACGTTCCAAGCGCCGACGCCCTGAAAAAGCTGGCGTTTGAACTGAAGGCCGCGGTGCCCAACCCTGTCATCTCCCTTGCTGCCGCGATTGATGGCAAAGCCAGCGTGGTACTGCTTTTCGATGATGCCATTGCGGCCGAAAAAGGCCTGGATGCTTCAGCCCTGATCAAGCAAAAAATTTCGCCGCTGATCAAAGGTGGTGGCGGCGGGCAGAAAACATTAGCCACGGCCGGCGGGCAGGACAGTTCGAACCTCCGGCAAGTGATTGCAACCGTTAAAGGCGCACTTTAAACCGCTCGTCTTTTAACAATTGCGAAAAGTTTCGTAATGTAGGAATCCATCTTATATTTGATCTACGAAATTAAACGTAGTCAAAAAATAAAAGAATTCAGCTTATGAAACAATGTTTTCTTTCCAAACTGATGTTGGGTGCCCTATTGGTTTGTGCTGTTCCGGCTACCCTGCTCGCGCAGGATGTTACAACCAAAGACAAGGAAAAAGCAAAGACCCGGAAACAACAGATCGTGATTACGCGTACCGGCGACGAAACCGGTAAAACGGTGATCGAGATCGACGGCGACAAAGTCAAGATCAACGGCAAAGACGCCGCCGATCTCAAAGATGTCAATGTGCACATCAACAACCTGCGGGGGTCCGGCGCCATTGCCATGGGCCGTGGCAACAACGATTTCAATTTCAACTTCGACTTTGACCAACCCTCGATTTTCCGGGTCGACTCTAACCGAGCCATGCTGGGCGTGGTAACGGACGGCGACGAAAAAGGTGCCGAGATACAGTCGGTATCGAAAGAAAGTGCCGCCGAAAAAGCCGGACTGAAAAAAGGTGACATCATCACCAAAATCGACAACAAAAAAATTGAAACCACCGACGACGTAACAGAGACGGTTCGTTCCCACAAGCCCGGCGAAAAGGTGAGCATCACCTACCTGCGCGACGGCAAAGAACAAAAAACAACCGCCGAACTGGGTCGCTGGAAAGGCGTGAACATGACCACCATGGTAGCACCCCGCGTCCTTACCGATCAGGTATGGCGGGAGAATATGAATGAACGCATGTTTGAACGTGCCATGCCTCCTGTTGCCGGCAATCTATATGTACCGGGCCGCGGACCAAAGCTGGGCATGTCCGTACAGGACACAGACGATGGCAAAGGCGTAAAAGTGCTGGACATTGACGACGAAGGCACGGCGGCCAAAGCCGGCGTCAAAGAAGGCGATATCATTCTGCAGGTCGATGACAAACCTGTAAACAGCGCCGATGACATTGCCAAAATGATGCGGGAGAAAAAAGAGCAGCCGAATGTAAAAATGCAGATCAACCGCGGTGGCAAAACCCAGACAATCGAAGTCAGAATTCCGAGGAAAATAAAAACAGTGGACCTGTAACGGGAGTCGTGAAAGGTCAAACGTGAAACAGGAGTGAACGTTAAATGAACCGTTTCTCTTTTTCACAACGCAGGTCTGACGTTTCACAAATTTGTTTCATTGTGCAGTCTTTTTCAGCCCTGTCTTTTTAGACAGGGCTTTTGTTTGGATAGGCTATTTTTGCTGACCATGAATGCAGATACCGGATACGAAGTTGTGATCGGCCTGGAAGTGCATGCACAGTTGCTCACAAAGACCAAACTGTTTTGCGGCGACACCATCGTGTTTGGCCAACCGCCTAACACACAGGTCAGCGCCATTTCCCTGGCGCATCCCGGCACCTTGCCCAAACTGAACCGGGAAGCGATTCGCCTGGCCATTACGCTTGGCCTCGCCACCCATTCCGAGATCGTTCAGCAAAACTATTTTGCCCGCAAAAATTATTTCTACCCCGACCTGCCAAAAGGCTACCAGATCTCTCAGCACACTACACCGATCTGCAAAGGAGGATACGTGGAGATTACAGTTGGCAGCGAGAAAAGAACCGTTCGCCTCAACCGCATCCACATCGAAGAAGATGCCGGCAAAAGCGTACATGAAGGAGAAACAGCCTATACGCAACTTGATTTCAACCGGGCCGGCACACCGCTGCTGGAGATCGTTACAGAACCCGATCTACGAAGTTCGGAAGAAGCGGCAGCCTATGTGACGACGCTGCGCAAACTGGTGCGGCATTTGGGCGTTTGCGACGGCAACATGGAAGAAGGAAGCCTGCGCTGCGATGTCAATATTTCTGTTCGTCCAAAGGGGGAGCCAAAACTAGGCACCAAGGTGGAGATTAAAAACCTGAACTCCATCCGCTATATCCGCAAAGCCATCGAGTCGGAAAGTGCAGCACTGATTGCCAAACACAAACGCGGCGAAACCATCCTGCAGCAAACAAAAGGACTGGATGATTCGACCTTCACCACCTATGTCATCCGCACCAAGGAAGACGAAGACGACTACCGGTATTTTCCCGAACCCGATCTTCCTCCTTTCATCGTTACCAACGAACAGATTGAGGCCATCCGGCAAAGCATGCCGCCGCTGCAGAGCGAAATAAAAAACAACCTGCTGCAGGAGCACAAGCTGTCCGAATACGACGCCTCGCAACTGTCGGAGGATATCGAACTGGCCACGTATTTTCTGCAGGTGGCCAACGAAACGGCCAACGCTAAAGCAGCCGCCAACTGGGTCATTGGACCCGTTAAAAATTACCTGGCCGAAAACGACCTTTCTATTGATACCATTCCCGTGCGGCCGGAAACGATCGCCCGGCTGATTCAACTGATCGACGAGAGTGTGATCACCTACGGTATCGCATCGCAAAAGATCTTTCCACATCTCCTTAACAATCCGGAAGCAGACGTTCGGCAGTATATACAGGAACAGGGATTGCAGGTGCAGTCGGGAAACGAGATCGACACGTTGATTGACGCCTCTTTAACAAAACACGCCGAAAAAATAACAGCCTATAAAAAAGGGAAAAAAGGGTTGTTGAGTTTATTTGTGGGCGAAGTGATGAAGCTTTCCAAAGGCAAGGCAAACGCGGAAGAAGTCACCCGGAAAATCCTCGAAAAATTGAATTAATCGCATGAAGAAATTACTTGGTTTTGCACTCGTTGTCAGTTTCGCGGCGTGCAAAGAAAATCAGACCGGCGGCAAACCGCTGGAAGTGGACGGCACCGTGAAGAACACGTCGTCCAACGTTATTTACCTCGAAGAAAATACACCCAATGGCCGTCCCACGATCCTCGATTCGGCCACGCTCAAAACCAATGGCTCCTTTACGCTCAATGCAAAAAGCAAAGAGGAAAACCTTTACCAGTTACGGCTGCAGGGCAAGGTGGTGCCGTTTGCGTTTTTTATTAACGATGCCGAAAAAATCACTGTGTCGGCTGACCTGAACAACACGGCGGAACCCTACACAGTTAAGAATTCGCCGGCCACAACGGCCCTCCTTTCCTTCGACCAGACCTCTTACCAGAAAGGCATGCAGCTTTTTGCACAGGGTGCGCAGATGGATTCGCTGCAAAAAGCCGGTGCTCCCGACAGCGTGGTGAGTGCAGCGTATGCCAAAGTGGAAGCAACGGCCAGCGAGCTGAAATCGTTTGCACAGGAGTTTATCGCCAACAGCAAAAGCCCTGTACTCGTGTTATATGCCCTGGGATCGTTTCAAAACACGGCCAGCAATCTTGGCATCAAGGGTTTTAGCAAAATGGAAATCGCCGACATTATCAATGCGGCCGCCCAAAAATTTCCGGCCCACGCCAGCCTGCAAAACGTAAAGAAAAATCTCCCGTCCACAAAGGCGCAGGATTTTTCGCAGCCCGATGTCAATGGCAATCCGGTTTCACTGTCCCAGTTCAGGGGCAAGTATGTACTGGTGGATTTCTGGGCCAGTTGGTGCCAGCCCTGCCGCCAGGACAATCCCAACGTGGTGAAGGCTTACAATGCATTCAAGGATAAAAATTTTACGATACTCGGCGTGTCGCTCGACCAGAACAAAGATGCCTGGCAAAAAGCCATCCAGCAGGACGGCCTTGCCTGGACGCAGGTAAGCGACCTGAAATTCTGGGACAATGCTGCAGCGGTTTTGTACGGCGTGCAGGCCATTCCCTATAACGTGCTGGTAGACCCGGCGGGGAACATCATTGCAGAAAATTTACACGGCGAGGAGATCCTCCAAACACTACAGAAAGTGATCAAATAAATTGAGGCATGACATATAAAAAAGACCGTCGGCTGACGGTCTTTTTTTATGCTTGTTCTTGATTGGCTTAGTAACCGGGGTTCTGTGTAACAACCGGGTTTTGCGTTACCTCATTTGAGGGGATTGGCCAAATGAACCGGTAATCACTGTATGGGATGGCAGCTCTTGTGGGAGCATAGGCCAGGCCACAACCATAGATGTCAGCTCCCTGCGTACCATTGGACGCCTTGGCAGGAACACCACCTGGTGAATAGGCCGGGTTATTTTCGCCTGAAAGGCGGCTAATATCGCCCCAGCGTTTTCCTTCCATCAAAAATTCAATTCTGCGTTCGAGCAGGATGGCCTGGACCAGCGCTACTTTATCAGCGAAGCTTGCGACTGTGTAAGCATCCGTCGCCGGGTTGGCCAATGCCCTGTTGCGCACGGCGTTGAGCAGGTCAATCGCTCTTAGTGAAACACCCGTACCCTGGCGTGCTTCTGCTTCTGCAAGGGTCAACAGCACCTCCGCATAACGGATTTGCGGCGCCCAGTCGCCCCGGGTAACAAAGTCCTTGTACTTCAGCGTAAGTATGCTTGATTTACCGTTGTTGTTGGTTCCTGCAGTGTACAACAGCGTCCGTCTTTTATCATCACATTTCCATCCGGTGTTGTTCCAGATTATGGGTGAAACAGCTACCAGTCCACGGCCACCCAAATTCGTCGGGCCAAACTGGCCGGGCAACGAACCGTTCACACTGATGTTATCCTGTGGATCGTTTTTGACCGAAAAGATATTTTCTTTCGATGCATTGGCGCCACCTGTTGCACTGAAGGCTCCGTCAGCCGTAGCCGTTAACGTCCAACCGCCGATCGGGCTAACATAAGGAGCGATAGCCGGAACCAGTTTATTGCCTTCGGTGATCACACCGGCATAATCACCCATGTGCAGTTTCACCCGCATTTTCAGAGCGATAGCGGCTGCTTTAGTGGCCCGGTAGGTGTTGATCGCCGTACCAGCCGTGCCTGCCGGCAAATTGGCTTCAGCGAAATCCAGGTCAGCCAAAATCTTCTGGTAATCGTCTGCAACTTTTGGACGAGGAATGGTCCGTAATTGCTCCACAGCAGAGCCGCTTGTGTTGGCAACGTCCCTGTAAGGAACGCCAAGCTGGCTGCCATTACCATCCAAATAAGGACGGGCATACATCAGCACCAATTCATGATGTCCCATCGCCCGCAAAAAACGGCACTCGGCCTCGTATTGTGTGGCTACCGCTGAAGTCAGCGTGCCCTTTGTACCGGCATTTTTAAAACCTTCGATGGCAACATTTGCTTTGTTGATCATACCGTAGGTATTGTCCCAGAAGGCAACCGCATTGGCAGAAGTTGGCGTGTGCGTGGTTTCATACGTCGCCTGGTAAAAGGCGGCCACGTTAATCACATCTTCGCCTCTCACGTCACCCTGCTCGATGTTGGCCGAACCAAAAGGATAACCTCTTGTTTCTGTACCACCGTTATAGCCACCGCTTTGTGCGGCATCGTACACGCCATTCAGTACCAGTAGAGCTCTTTCCGGTGTGTCGAAGGCCGTTGCATCGGTGATGGACGAATACGATTGCGTATCCAAAACTTTTTTGCAACTCACAACACCGACAGAAGCCAGTATTAATATCAGACTTATTTTCTTCATCGTGTTAATAGTTTTCTAGTGAAAAAAATTGATTAAAAGCCTACGTTCAAACCAAACGAAAAGGTTCTGATCTGCGGAGGTAAACCGGGATTTTCCAAACCGGCTGTTGTGTGGTTGTCGGGATCGGCCCCGGAGTATTTTGTCCACACATGCAGGTTTTGTCCTTGTGCATAAATGCGCAGGCTTTGTACACGGCCATTGGTGATCTTACTCAAGGCAGATGCATTCACGTTGTAGCGGAGAATCACATTCTGTAACCGCAGGTAATCGCCCGACTCTACAAAACGTGAAATCGCAAGACCGGTTTCATTGATCACGTTCCCCTGGTTGTAAATCAACTTCGGGACGGTCGTTACATCGCCGGCCTTTTGCCAACGTTGCAAAATCTCTGTGCCATTGTTGACAAAGGCCTGGTCCAACAGGGCTTCCTGACGGGTAATGTTCATGATTTTGTTGCCACCGGAATAGCGGAACATGAAGTCCAATCCAAAATCTTTGTAGCTCAGTGAATTGGTAACGCCGCCATACCAGGTAGGATTGGCTTGTCCCAGGTTTGTTCTATCGTTAAACGTCATGGACGTTTGGTTCGCCGATGTAATGGTACCATCATTAGCGTCCTTAATATAGTAATAAGCACCATTGGGAACGTTCCGTACCACCAATCTGCCATCGGCTTTGTAATACATCGGATACCCATTGGCCGTATTGACGCCTGCAAAGCGATAGCCGTGAATGATGTTAATCGGATCACCTACACGAATGATGTTGTAAGAACCGTTCGGAATGAATTCTGTGGGTGTTCCGCCAATCGAATACAAGCTTTTCATCTTGTTTTGCACACTGGAGAAGTTCACATTCACATTCCAGCTGAAATCTTTGCTACGGACTACCGAGGCATCAACGCCTAATTCAATACCCCTGTTTTCCATAGTCCCGATGTTTTGCGGAATAGAGTTACCCGGGATACCGGCACTGAGCGGCGTGGGCACATTCAACACAAGATTATCAATGTCGTTCAGGAACCAATCTGCGGTAAAATTGATCCGCCCTTTTAACAAGCCGACTTCAATACCTGCATCGTATTTTTTACTGGTTTCCCATTGCAGGTCCTGGTTGCCGATTGCATTCACAGCAAGACCGTTGATGTTGCCATAGGGTGCTGCACCGAATGTGCTCAGGTAAGGCAGGCCTCCCAGGGCATTACCAACAGTGGCATACGAGGCTTTGAATTTAACATCACTGAACGTGTTTGTAAGAAACACACTGTTTCTCCAGAAAGACTCTTCCGACGGTCTCCAACCGATTGAATAACCGGGGAAGTTACCGTACTTCTTACCGGGGGCCAAAGAGCTTTGACCATCGCGGCGGAAACTCACCTGGGCGAAATAACGGTTGCGGTAGTCGTAGTTAAACCGGCCAAAGAACGACTCAAAGCCAGACTCGCTGTAATTACCGCCAATGCTTGGCGTCGAGGCAGAACCCGAGATCACATTTTTTTGCAGGTAGAACAGGTCAGCAATGTTTGTTCCCGTTGCGCTTAACCACTTTGTTCTGCCTTTGGTCACTTCATAACCGCCGGTTAGGAAGAAATTGTGTGCGTTCAGGCTCTTGTTGTAGTTAAAATAGTTTTGCCAGGTCATGTTGGCAAAATTCTGGTCGGCGTTATAAGCAAGACCTACGCTGCTGAAACCGTCACCGTGCCGGGGATCCCAGCGCTGGTAAGCGTAATCGTTCAACATATCGTATTGGAACTGCGAACGCAACTTCAACCCTTTTACCGGTGTGAGTTCAACAAAGGCGTTATCAATAATCCGGAACTGCTCGGAATAGTATTGGTTATTCTTGAGCAGAAACGCAATGTTAAACCAGTTGGCATCGATACCCTGTGAGTTAGGGCCTGCCGGTATTTGGTTGGCCGAATTGATATTAAATCCGGTTACGTTATTGGGATCATAAGGAGACACGTTGGGCAACAAGCGGATGCTGGACGCAATGGCGCCGCCCAGTGAGTTAGTGCCGGTATTCTGATCCTGGTTTTCCTGGCGGGAAAGTGTGATGTTGTTGCCAATCCGGATAAAGCTATTGATTTCGTTGTCGATGTTTGCCCGGATACGATAGGTTTTATTCCAGTTGCTTTTTACTACACCTTGTTGGCTGCCGTAGTTCAACGACATGTAATAGGTTGTACGATTGGAACCTCCTGCAATACTCAAATTGTGATTGGCAACAGGAGCATTATCCACCAACACTTCTTTTTGCCAGTCGGTGTTGACACCACCGGGGTTGATACCCGCCTTGGGCGCTGTAGCGGGGTTTGCAGCATTGGCCGATTTTTCGTTGGCAATGGTAACAAACTGGCTGGCATCCAGCAAGGCGTACCGCTTGGCAGCCGAGCTAAAGCCGACAAAGCCATCGTAGTTGACTTTCAATTGGCCGCGCTGGCCTCTTTTAGTAGTGATTTGCACCACACCGGCCGCACCTCTTGAACCGTAAATGTTCAGGGCAGCACCATCTTTCAGCACTTCAATGCTTTCGATATCCGCCGGGTTGATGTCGGCCAACGCATTGGAGTTCGTCGTCGCGGACAGGTTACCCGTGATGATGGGAACACCGTCTACCACAAACAGCGGCTGGTTGGACTGGTTAATGGACTGAATGCCCCTGATCCTAATGGTTGCCGGCGCATTGACGGTACCACTGGAATTGGTCACCTGCACACCAGCAGCCCTTCCGCCCAGTTCCTTGTCTACGGAAGGCGTCATCAGGGTAGAAATCTGTTGCGCATTCACTTTGGAGGCAGACCCGGTAAACGACTTTTTTGCCTGTGTACCGTAACCTGTTACTACCACTTCCGCAAGATTTTGTGACTCAGAACTAAGGCTAACAGTAATGGTGTTGGATGAACCCACTGCAATTTCCTTAGCCTGGTAGCCAACAGAAGAAATCACAAGTGTTCTGCCATCAGCAGGAACGTTCAAGGAGAACTCACCTCTTGCATTGGTGGTGGTTCCCGCTTTGGTACCTTTCACGGTAACGGATGCATTCACAAGCGGCTGCCCGTTTTCATCGGTTAGTTTTCCGGTAATGGTCCGGTTTTGTGCCAGGAGTTGTGAGCTTAGCAGCAACACTCCCAGCATCAGCATCAGAAATTTTCTCATGTTTGATTTTTGGTTTAGAAAAATTGTTGTACAAATAAGTCAGGGTCGCAAATGTATAATCTGTATTATATCAGAGAAAGCCAGGCTTTTAACATTTCGTTGAAATCCCATTATTGGTCGTTTTCTCTTGATAAGAACAAATACACATTTATTCCGCTTCTTGAATATTGATCCGTTCAACAATAACAATCGAAAATATTGGGCACTGTTCACTACCATTCACGGCGCACAGTGCAAAAGACTGTAAAAAGAAAACGCACTCTCCTTACATAGGCAATTATTTAATGTCTCTCGATTCAGTGGTCTTCTTTTATACATCTTTTTTCAACATCGACATTTCGGTAGACGGCAACCTTTTGAATCAAAAAAATAGTTATGGCCGAAAAATCCTGCATAAAAAGATCAAATGGCTATCCATTGATTTATTAAAAAAGACCGTCGGCTAACAGTCTTTTATTTTTCACAAACGAAACAGGGAGTTTAAGCAAGCCTGTTTTCCTCTCAAGAGACGCTGGAACCTCGGGTTTTTTTATTCCAAACCGTCATCTGGGACAACACAATCGATCTTCGAGATAAGCAGCCCTCCTCCTGGTTGTTATCTGTCAACTACCATCGGCTCATACCTGCCCGGTTGCTTTATGATAAACCAACGTTCCAGATCATGTCAAATAAGAAAGGCTACCCGAAGGCAGCCTTTCCATGAGTTTGTGATCCGATTAATAGCCCGGGTTCTGAACCAGATTTGGATTTTTGTCCATATCGTATTTCGGAAGCGGGAATACACGCAGGTTGCTGCCGTAAGGAATCGCGTTTACGATACCGTGTGCCGGCAGGTCAAGGTGTAAACGGTTGAATTCCGTGATACCGAAACCTTCGAAAGCCAGCTCAATTCGTTTTTCTTTGATGATGGCATCGATCAATTCCTGCTTGGTGGTTACCACAAGCAGACCACCGTTGGAACGGCTTCTTACTTGCTGTACCAGTGCCAGTGCAGTTGCATCCACACCAGTTGCCATTCTTGCCAAAGCTTCAGCTTTGTTCAACAGCACTTCAGCATAACGGACAACCGGTACAAAATCCGTCGTCAGGCCTGAGTACTTTGTTGTCCAGTACGATCCCTGGTATTGTTTGATCAGGTTCAGGTAACGTTTGTCAGTAGCCGTATTCATCAGGGCAACATAATCCGATGTTACCGAGATATCACCTCTTCCGGGATTGGTACCGTAGTGCTGGCCAAGAGAGTTGTTTGTGTTCGGATTATCACCACCGCTCATCGCTACCGAGAAAATAGACTCGTTGCTGGTGTATGGATCTGTGAACGTTGTCTTCGGATCTGCATTCAGCGAATACAGGTTCGAGTTAATCACCGCATCAGCATAGGTCACTGTTTTGGCATAGTCGCCTTTGTACAGGTACAGGCGTGTGAGCATAGCTCTTGCAGCACCTTTGGTTGCACGAGCAACTTTAGTGAAAGCGTCAGATGAAGTCAGGGGCAGTTTAGCTTCTGCATCCAGCAGATCGGTTTCCATCTGTGCGTACACCTGTTTTACCGTCGCCCTTGGCAGGTTGTTGGAAGAAGAGAACGGCTCGTCAGAAGCATCCAGTACCAGGGGAACGCCGGGGTGGCTGGCATCGGCTGTGAAATTGTAATCCTGTGACCAGAGATTCACCAGGTACCAATAACAAATGGCGCGGATGAACTTGGCTTCTCCTTCGTACTGATCGGCCTTTGCCTGGGTCAGCAAACCTTTGTTGGCTGCATAACTTTTCAGGAAAAGATTCGCTGTGTAAATCGTGCGGTATGCACCCTGCCAGGCAGAAGCAACCGTTCCATCGGAAGAAGTCAGGGTTGTAAAGCTACCCATCGTACCAAAATACGTACTTGGCGTAGCATCCAATCCTCTTTGGTCGGCATAGATCAAAATACGGCCGCTGAAATAGTTAGCATTCTGCAATGCATCGTACATACCAATAGCGGCTTTATCAATCCGGGCAGCCGTGCTGTACGCATCCGCATCGGAGATGGCATCTGTCGGCTCCTGAAACAAGGAGTCTTTTTTACAGGCTGCAAAGCTTCCTGAAAGAAGGAGCGCCAGTGCAGCAATTTTTATCGTTTTCAATTTCATAACTTATCGTCCTTATAATGAGTTAACTAATTAGAATGTTACGTTCACACCCACCGTCATGGTTTTCATAGGAGGTGTAGCCCTGTTGTCTGTACCAATGGCGATGTTGCTGAAAGAGTTGTAGTTCACATCAGGATCCAATCCGCTGTACTTGGTAATGGTAAAAGGATTGAAAGCCTGCGCATAGACTCTTACTCTTGAAAGACCCCATTTGTTCAGCAGGCTCCTGTTCAGGTTATAACCCAGTGTGATCGTTCTCACTCTTGCAAAGTCACCTTTCTCGAGGAAACGTGTGGAAGACTGGTTGGCTGTATTGTCGGAAGCCCACAGTTTCGGCACCTCAGTGATCTGGCCCGGTGTTGTCCAACGGTTTTTAATCTCGCTGAAGTTATTGCTGAAGAAGTTTGTCAGCATACCGGCTTTTGTGCTGTTCAGGATGTAGTTGCCGCCCTGGTAGATGATGTTAACGTTCAAATCAAAATCCTGGAACGTAAAGGTGTTGTCCCAACCGCCATACCATTTTGGCAAACCGGTTTTTCCATCGAGATAAACGTAGTCGCTAGTAGACGACAGGGCTGTTGTTTGCTGCCCTTTGTCATCCAGCCATTTCTGCGTTGCGAAATCCCACATTTTGATCGCACCAGTGCCAGAATACCACATCGGGTTTCCTGTAGCACGATCAACGCCAGCCCATACCGGCAGTTTGTAGGTACCGATCGCTTTACCAACACTGGCTACCTGTACACCCGAGGTGATATCGGCGTTGCCATTTTGCGGAACCAGTCCGGTCACTTTGTTCGTGATGGTTGTATAGTTCAACGAAGTCGTCCAGTTGAAATCCCTGGTTGAAACCGGTGTTACGTTCAACGTCAACTCAAGACCTTTGTTGGTCATGCCACCAATGTTTGTGGAGATGCTGGATCCCGGTACACCAACGGTATACAGAATGGGAGCGGCCAAAATCAAATTGTTGATGTTGGTGCTAAAGTAGTCGGCAGTCAACGAAACTTTATTTTTCAGGAAGTTTGCATCAAATCCGATGTTGGTCTTTTCTGAGCTTTCCCATTGCAAGCTGGCATTACCCGCCTGAGAGATGCCCAAACCCGTTAAGCTGGTATACGCAGCACCACTGTACAAGGTTCTGGAAGCATAGTTGCCCAGGCCTGCTGAGTTACCGGTTTTACCCCAGCCGCCCCTGATCTTCAGGTAATCCAGCCAGGTTGTTTTGGGGAAGAAGCTTTCTCTTGTCGCTTCCCAACCAGCAGACACGCCAGGGAAGTTACCAAACTGGTTTTTCTTACCAAAGGCAGAATAACCGTCTCTTCTGAATGAGCCTTCAACAAAATATTTACCGGCATAAGAATAGCCAAGACGGCCAAAGTAAGAGATAAAGCCGTTTGAGCTATTGTCGCCACCCGTCAGGTTGAGGATTGTAGAACTTCCGGGCAGTGTATTGGTATACGCACCATCAATGATGTCTTTAAAGAAAGGATCACTGAAGTTGTTGGCACCAACATAATAATAACGGAAGGTTCTTTTCTGGTATTCAGTACCAGCCGTTACGGAGATCTTGTGACCACCACCAATCATCTTGTCGTAGCTGGCGTAGTTCTGCCAGTTCCACAGGTTGTTGTTTTGCTCCTGGTCTTGCACCAGGCCACCATACGGAACACCCAATCCGGCAATATATGGAGAGTTGTACTGGTCTTCAAAGTTCGAAATGTACACGGTACCGAAACGGCTCGTGAGCTTCAATCCTTTGATCGGTGTCAGTTCGCCATACACATTGATCCTTGTATCAGTCGCGGTGTTGTCGTTGCGGTTCAGATTCAACGCAGCCAGCACGTTGTAGTAGTAGGCCGTGCTTGGCAACAAAGAACCACCACCGGGTTGCAACGGCGTGTTGTTACCCAATGACAACAGGCCGGCTGATGTCAGGTTGTAACCGGTGATGTTCGCCGGGTTGTAGACCGAAACAGTCGGAGGGGCCATCCAGCCGGATACGGTTGTACCGGTGACATACGAATCAGACAAAACACCGTTGTTCAGGGTTTTGCTATAGGTCATTTGCAAACCGGCCTTGAACCAGGTCTTCGGAGTAACGTCCAGGTTCAGGCGAGCCTGTCCGCTTTGAATTTTGTTCTTCAGTGTGATGCCTTCCTGGTTCAGATAACGCAACGAACCGTAAACAGAAATTTTGTCAGCACCACCACGGAAGGCAACGCTGTTGTCGGTCATCAAACCGGTTCTGTACAGCAGGTCATTCCAGTTTGTGCGGTCGTTCGCACCATCGCCGTTGATATCGCTGTTTTTTGCCGGCGTAGCAAACGAAGGGTTACTAACACCCCAGCGGTTGGTCGTTTTTTCATTTGAAATGGCAATAAACTCATCACCGTTCAACAGGCTGGGAAGTTTGGTTGCAGTAGCCCAACTTGTTTTGGAGTCGAAGCTCACCTGCATGGTACCTTTCTTTCCTTTCTTTGTTGTGATCAACAAAACACCATTCGACGCTCTAGAACCATAGATGGCGGCAGCACCGGCATCTTTCAACACCTCTACCGACTCAATGTCGTTGGGGTTGATCAACGAAAGCGGGTCGAAACGTGTTCCGTTTCCGCCGTTGAATCCATTGAGGTTACCGCTAAAAGCAGGAACACCATCAATCACAACCAGCGGCTGCGAAGACGATGAAATGGAGTTCACTCCACGAATACGGATAGCCGTTCTGTCGGCCAGTAAACCGGTTGACAGGTTGACTTGCACACCAGCGGTTTTACCTGCCAGGGCTTGCGAAAAGCTGCTCACAGGTTCGTTGGCGATCTTGTCTCCACCCACTTTTGCAATGGAGCCGGTGACTTCACGTACCGACTTTGTACCGTAACCGACTACCACTACTTCCTGCATGCTCTTTTCATTGGACTGCATGGAAACAGAAATGGAGTTTTGGCTGCCGATGCTGATTTCTCTTTGTTCCAGGTCAGCGCCGCTGAACACCAGAGATTTTGCATTGGCCGGAACAGAAATGGTGTACGAACCGTCGGTACTGGTGACCGTTCCTACACTTGTTCCTTTGATTTGCACAGAAGCGCCGGCGATCGGAGCACCGCTTGCATCTGTTACTTTACCCGTAATGGTGCGGGTTTGTGCGAGGAGTTGTGAACTAAGCAGCAACATTCCAAGCATAAGCATTAGAAATCTTCTCATGTTTGTTTTTTGTGTTTAAAAAGGGATAAAAGATGTATCCATCAGGTGGAAAGCTGATTGGTCAATCATGTTTAAAATGGAGGATCCGTAAATTGGATAGGGCGTGGTGAATGGATTGGATAACGAATAAACGATTTAAAGATGCAGAATGCAGTGATGGGAGCAGTAATGTAAAACAGCCTGTCGCTGACACAGTTTCTTTTCTCGACTTCTCATGTTCGTGTATCCAGTTTTTTGGTGGTGCTTAAAAATTAGCGTTGCGAATTTAGGGGTAGAAATAAAAAAAGGCGAAAAAATTTAAGGTTTGGTTGCACGGGAAGACGATTTTTTTTCCTTTATATTTTCCCATATAAACTATATCGTTAATCTATAGGTGTTTTCACGTAGGCGTTACGTAAAAAAAAGCGCCCTGGTTTGCAGAGCGCTTTTTCGGGAGTCGAATTCCGGGCTTTAATAGCCAGGGTTTTGTTCTACCACGTTACCGCTGGTCTGTTGTTCCCGCTGCGGGATGGGCCAGCGGGCCTTGAATTCGTTCGGACCGGTGAAACCCAGCACGGCATCTTCGCGGTTGTTGCGGCGCAAATCAAAGAAGCGATGTCCTTCGTGCGCAAACTCCACGAGGTTTTCCTGCTCGATCGCGGCCAGCAACTCATCCTGCGTCGCTGCCGTTGTGGGTGCCAGCCCGGCCCGTGCACGAATCACATCCACATCGGCTTTTGCGCCAGCCAGGTCAGCTCCCAGTTTGGCCCTCGCCTCCGCCCGGATAAGGTACAATTCGGCAAGACGGAGAATGATGACATTGTCTGTCCCGGCCACCCGTGTATACTTCAGCGTCTTGTTGGCCGGCGCCAGTGTAGAAGCCGTGGTCACGTTTACCGGCAGGCGTTTATCACCGGCTTCGTGCACTCCTTTTAACGTGGTGGCAGCCGTGATTTCGTTGCGGCCACCGTAGGCACCGGTAAAATAAAAGAAGGCGATGGAGTTGGTGTTCGTTGCATCGTATTGCAATTCAAAAATGCTTTCGGGCTTCACGTTTTGCGTCAGCCACAGATCGGCATAGTTGGGTGCAAGACCGCCAAAAGCCGTGTTGCCTTTGTATTTGTCAATGACCTGTGTCGCCAGGTTTTCCGCTTCGGCATTATTGCCGCGGTACAGTTCCAGACGGGCTTTGAGGCCCAGTGCCGCATCCACGCCAGGACGGCCCGTACGCAGCCCCGCCGGCAGGTTGGCAATGGCAACATCCAGGTCACTTGCAATTTGCGTATACACCTGCTGCTCGGTTGCCCGTGGTTTCGGCGCCGCATTTTCCGGTACCAGCGTAGGCTCCAGGAACAAAGGCACTCCCAAGCCGCCGGCTTTGTTGTAACCGGTTGTAGAGCCACCCCACAGGCGAACCAGATCGAAGTAGGCCAACGCCCTGGCAAAGCGAGCCTCCCCATCGAGGACGGCTTTGTTGGTAAAACTCGGATCGGTCACTTTCGGTATCGCCGCAATGATGTTGTTGGCCCGGTTGACCGTTGCATAGATCTGGTTCCACATGTTGGTCACCTCCACATTATTCGAGAGGATGTTCCGGTTGGCAACTTCAGCAAACGAAGGGAAGGTCCCTGTATGCCGCAACACATCGGCGTACAAGTCTGCCAGCGCCCAGTAGCGAAGACCATAATAGTTGCCACTTTGCAGGCCATTATAAATACCGGCCACACCGGCTGCTACGGCCGTCGGCGTATTAAAAGCTGTTGTCGCGTCAAGGGCTGATCCGGGCTGCTGTTCCAGCAGTTTTTTACAGGAACTGGTGCCCAACAGAGCAGCTACCAATAACATTCCTGTCCATTTATTTTTTAAGCTCATTGTAAACATTTAAAGGGTTTAAAAACCAAGGTTCAATCCAAAGGTGATCGTCCGTGCCTGCGGAAAAGTGAGGAAATCGGTTCCCGGTGCCGTGTTCGTCGTAGAGAAGGTGCTCACCTCCGGATCAAAGCCTTTGTACTTCGTGCGGGTAACCAGGTTTTGTCCTTGTACAAACACCCGGAACGTGCTTACATGCAGCCGGTTGGTAACCGCTGCCGGCAGGCCATACGAAAGCACCACATTCTTCAGGCGCAGGTACGAACCATCCTCCACCCAGCGGTCCGACACACGACGGTTATTGGCCGGGTCGCCAAATACGGCTCTTGGCACAGTGGTGCTGGTTTTGCTGGGCTGCCAGCGGTCTCTTACACCAACCGTTTGTCCAAACACGCTGTTCATGCCTTCGCTGAAGGCACGGGTGTTGTTGTAGATCTTGTTGCCGGAAACGAACTGGATAAAGGCGTTCAGCTCAAAACCCTTGTAGGACAGGTTGTTTGTCAGGCCACCAAAAAATTTCGGAATGGCGTTGCCCAGGATTGTCTGGTCGTCCGTGGTAATCTTGTTGTCGCCGTTGATGTCGACAAAGCGGATATCACCCGGACGGGTATTCGAATTTTGAAAGGGGGCCGCATTGATCTCGTCCTGCGTTTGGAAAATACCCGCCACCTTATAGCCGCGGAACGATCCAATGGATTCGCCTTCCTGCACCCAACTGGCAAAACCGGCTGCGAAGGGCGTGCCGCCCTGCAGTTTCTTCACGATGTTCTGCTGGAAGGTGAGGTTAAGATCCGTAGTCCAGGTAAAATCTTTCTTGGCAATGTTCCTCGTATTCAACTGGAACTCCAGTCCCATATTTTCCAGTTCACCCACATTTTCCGTTACCGTCGTAAAACCGGAAGAACCAACCAGGGGCCTGGCCAGCAGGAGTTTGTTTGTATTCTTTTTATACCCTTCCACCGTCAGGTTGATGCGGTTGAACAAGCCCACTTCCAGCGCAAGATCGGCCTGGCGGGCTTCTTCCCAGCTCAGGTTGGGATTCCCTAATTGCGAAGGAGCAAGACCCGGTGCAGACGAAAGATAGTTTGCTCCCACACCCACCAACGGACGGGAAGCAAACAACCCAATACCGATGGCATTACCGGTGATACCATAAGAGCCACGGATTTTCAGGTTGGTAAGCGGACGGATGCCTTTCATGAAGTCCTCGTCGCCAAGAACCCAGCCCGCAGAGAAAGCGGGGAATGTACCATAGCGCTTGTTTTCACCAAAGTTGGAGATGCCATCCCTGCGTACAGAAGCACTGAAAAGATACCGGCCCTTGTAATTGTAGTTGGCACGGCCCACATAACCAATGATGCCTTGGCTGTTTTCATCCGATGTCAGGATGCTTTTGGTTGAACCGGCAGACAGGCGGCGGATGCTGTTGCCGGGAAACTGCAGGGCCTGGCCAAAGATGGATTCAAACCGGTTTTTCTGGTAAGACGCTACGCCGATCAGTGTCAGGTTATGACTGCCGAAACTTTTAGTAAAATTCAAAATGTTCTCGTTGATCAGGTTCAGCACATTGTTGTAGCCTTCGTTAGCCTGGCCATTGGTGCCTGCACCGGCTGCCGAAATAGAAGGGAAAAACTGAAGTTCGTTGAGCTGCGTGTAATCAACACCCAACGTGGTGCGGAAGGAGAGCGATGGCAGGATCTGGTATTCACCTGCAAGGTTACCCAGTATCCGGTTGTTGTTGGCATTGTTGTAAATCTCGTTGCCGGACAAAAGCGGATTCTCGATCGACGAATTCGGGTCCCTGACATACGTCCCATCGGGATTGAAGGGAGAGTAATACGACCCATTTAAGACAGCCGTACTCAATACGCCATAAATGTTGTTGTCGTTATTGGTACGGCTTGTACGTGTACGGCTTCCAGAGAAGCCGGTACTGATCTTGAATTTATCGGTTACATTGTTGTCAAGATTGATACGGAAGTTGTAGCGGCGGAAGGAAGAACCAATGATAATGCCCTGCTGCTCGAAATAACCGCCACCGACGTAAAACCGGGTTCGTTCGTTGCCGCCCTGTGCGGAGATGTCGTGCTGCGCAATGGGTGCCGAACGGAAGATCAGGTCCTGCCAGTTCGTTGTCGGATACGTGCTGGGATCAGCATCCAGCCCGGTCAGCCCCAGTTGCGAAGGCACAATGGATGCTCCAAAGCGATTCCGGACGCCTTCCTGCACCAACGCAACATATTCCGGTCCCGTGATCGTCTCAATTCTCCGCCAGGCTTTTTGAATCCCGTACGAGGAACTAACGTTGATCTTTGTGCGTTGGTTGCGGCCTCTCTTCGTGGTGATCAACACCACACCATTCGCAGCACGGGCCCCGTAAACAGCGGTGGCTGCCGCATCTTTCAGCACTTCAAACGACTCGATTTCATTCGGGTTGATGTCCACGAGACTGTTCAGCGTTTGCCCTCCCACACCGACCTGCGAAAAGCTGCCGGTGTTGATCGGAATGCCATCCACGATATAAAGCGGCTGGCTGCTGGCAGAGATGGAGCCGATGCCGCGAATGTTTACGTTGATGGATGAACCGGGGGTACCGGAGTTGTTGGTTACCGTTACCCCTGCCGCACGTCCCTGCAAGGCCTGGTCGGGACTGGTGATGGGCAGGTTCTCGATCTCTCGTGCTGAAATACGGTCAACCGACCCCGTTACCTCTCTCCGCCGTTGTACGGCATAGCCGGTTACCACCACTTCCTGCAGGCTTCGTTCGGCAGCCTGCATGGTGATATTTACGGTTGTTTGATTGGCACTGAGGCCCACCTCCTGCCGCATAAGCTGCGACCCGGTAACCACCAGTGTATTGGCATTGGACGGCACACTGATGCTATAAGAGCCATCCGCGCCGGTCACCGTGCCCAAATTGGTGCCCCTGACCTGGACAGAAGCTCCTGCAATAGGAAGGCCGGCGACATCTGTGATTTTACCTGTAATGGTTCGATTTTGTGCCAGTAGCTGCGAACTGAGAAACAGCATGACTAGCATGAGTGTTAGAGTTCTTCTCATGTTTAGGAGTTAATGGTTAAAAAGTCGCACAACATTGTGCGGGTGAATTAATTAGTCTCCAAATTCAGGCAAAAAGCTGCATGCACGCCGGACATTTTCCAAATGCCTTTTTCAAACGTCCCGCCGATAAAATTTTTCAACGGACCGGCAGGCACCCCAGCAACCAGACGGACAAAGCCTGTCCCCTGCAGCCGGGTTCAGGGCAGCAACACAAGCGGAACAAAGAAGTCGCAAGAAAGGTTCTACGACTTTTGGCGCCCTTTGAAAACCCGCAGCAGCAAAGCCGGTAACAACACCAGGTTGGCAACGGTTGCCGTGACCAGTGTAACGGATGTCAACCAGCCCAGCGCCTGTGTGCCGCCAAAGCCACTAAAGCAAAAGATAACAAAGCCGGCAATGAGAACGATAGAGGTGTATACAATGCTTAAGCCGGTGGAGTAGATGGTTTCAATAACCGTTTTCTGTACGTTTGATTCGTTTCCTTTCAACTGTTGCTTGTAATTCACCAGAAAGCGAATCGTAATGTCGATGGCGATACCTAATGCAACACTGAAAACGAGTACGGTAGACGGTTTGAGCGGCACGCCTGCCCAACCCATGATGCCTGCGGTAATGATCAGGGGAATGACATTGGGGATGAGTGAGCAAAGCAGGATCCGGAACGAGCGGAAAAGATAGAGCATGCACAGGGCAATCAGCAGAAACGCCCAGAGAATACTTTCCTTCAGGCCATTGATGATAAACCGTGTGCCTTCGAGGAAGGTCACGGAGCCGCCGGTCAGCTCCACATCGACCTTTCGCTTGCTCCACAGCGAGTCATCTTTGTGTTCGGCCTTCACTGCCGCACTTGCTGTTAATGCGTCAATGCTGTCGCGGTTAAAAATCTCTTCGGCCCGGATTTGAATGCTGTCGAGAATGGAAGGCAGTCGCTCCGATCCCACATCTTTCATCGTAACAGAAATACGGGCCTGCTGCCGGTCTTTGTCCATGAATGAAGACACCAGCCGGGTAAAGCTTTGTTTCCGCTTTGCCGAGTCGGTGGTGGCTGTAGTGCTGTCGGTGTTTTGCGAGAGGTAGGGCCGCAGTGCCAGCAGGTCGTTTTCACCGGGCATGATGTAAAACGTACTGTCGCCTTCGAAAAAGGCCTGCTTGGCAAACTTTAATCCTTCGGTCAATGTAAGCGGCTTGCCGATATATTTTTTCGACGCAAGGAATTGCACCAGCGAGTCGATCTTTACAAGGTTTTGCAGGCTGCGGGTCACACCGTATTTCTTCTTCGTGTTCACCACCACTTCCAGCGGCATGACACCACCAAAATTTTCTTCGAAAAATTTCAGGTCGGTGTAGATCTTATCGTTC
The DNA here is from genome assembly GCF_003628535.1 of Flavisolibacter nicotianae. Classification (GTDB taxonomy): domain Bacteria; phylum Bacteroidota; class Bacteroidia; order Chitinophagales; family Chitinophagaceae; genus Flavisolibacter; species Flavisolibacter nicotianae. Next base: position 574,232 of record NZ_RBCI01000002.1, on the reverse strand, counting down.
TTGGGCACATCATCCACGATGTATCCCACACTTTTCAACCGTGTGATACCGATAATGGAAACCACCAGTACGACCGCCGTGATTCCAAAAATGAGTGCCTGGTGATGAAGCGACCACCTTTCCACCCTGGCCAGCCATCGCTGCAGGCGGGCACTTTCGAGGTACTTCATGTGACGTGGCTTTGGTGCGGGCAGCATGCTTAACACCGCCGGGATCAGCAATAGAGAAATAAAGAAAAGGGCCAAAATATTGACACCGGCAACGGCACCGAATTCTTTCAGGATGGCGCTTTTTGTCAGCGCAAACACGGCAAAACCGATGGCTGCTGCAATATTGCAAAACAGGGTTACGATCCCCATCTTGCTGATCATCGTAATGATCGCTTCCCGCTTGTCGCCGGTTTCGCGGTAGCTTGTATGAAACTTGTTCAGGAAATAAATACAGTTGGGAATCCCGATCACCACCACCAGCGGCGGAATCAACGCCGTCAGGATCGAGATCTTGTATCCCATCAACTGCAAAAAGCCTACGCTCCAGACCACACCAATGCCCACCACGGCCAGCGAAAGCAGCATCGCACTCACCGAACGGAAAAACAGGAGGAGAATGAGTGCAGAGAGCACCACGGATCCAATGAGGAAGAATTTCATTTCGTTTTTGATCCGGTCGCTCAGGATGGTGCGGATCAGCGGCAGCCCGCTCCTGTGTAGCTGGATGTGATGTTTGTTTTCAAAATCCGTACACAGGCGAAGCACACTGTCGATCACACGGCTGCGTTCCGGTGTGTTGAACAACTTGTTGTCGACCGTAACGGCCATCATCCATGTCTGCGTTTGCAGGTTGTATAACAAACCCCGGTAAAAAGGAATGTTCAGCAGGGCAGCTTTGCCGCTGTCGATTTGCGCCTGCGCCAGCACGGAGTCCGGGAAAAGGGGAAGTGCCTGCAGCTTTTCGGCGTCTTCGGCCCGGACCAGTTTCACCGCCGACGGCGCGGAAAGAATACCTTCGATCCCGTTGACCTTTTTCAGGTCGCGTTGCAACTGGACAAAATCATTGAAGAAAGCCGAGTCGAAAAACCGGTCGGTCTGCACGGCCAGCACCATCAGTCCACCGTTGTCGCCAAAGGTTTGCTTGAAGCGTTCGAAGGCAAGATACTTGGGATTGTCGGTGGGAATGGCTTTGGCAAATTCATAGCCCAGTTTCACCTTGCTGGCCTCGTAGCCCAAAAAGGCCGTGAGCAGCGCAAGGAGGAAAAGCAGGACATATTTAAACCGCAGTACAGCAATGGCAATGGACTTCCACATAGGGGCGAAGATAGAAGAAGTTTGGAGTGGTTCGGTTCAAAGAAATTTGGCAGGACACTGCTGCATTGCAACAAGATTTCATGCTTGTTTTTTTCAGGGCTGACGGCCTTCGGGATCCGCCGATTGGTTTTCCAGATCGTCGTTTGGAAATTCCGAAATGGCTACGGATGTCCTTCTTTTTGAATTTGTAGCATCTCTTTAACACCCGTCTCTCTGATTGCGTTTATTTTTGAAGGACAAGGAAAAACATGAAAACGATTCTCCTCTGCATCATTGCCTTCTTTTCGCTCTCTTCAGTATATGCACAGCCGGCGGTTGAGATCAGCCGCGACAACAGCGGTATAAAAGTGCTGAAAGGATTCATCAGCCGCAAAGACCTCGTAACCGATACGGCGTTCAGCTGGTTTGCAGAAGGACAGAAAAGCTTTACACCCAATCCCGACGTGGTGAAACAATTCGCTGCAGTGAAAGACAGCGTAAGCATCTTGATTTTTGGCGGTACCTGGTGCGGCGATACCAAGCACCTGCTTCCCAATTTCCTGGCCACAACCGACGCCGCCGGCCTCTCCCCCAACCGCATTACGCTGCTGGGTGTTGACCGCAACAAGAAAACCCTTTTCAACCTGGCGGAAACCTTCAACATCATTAACGTTCCGACGTTCATCGTACTGAAGAACGGCAAAGAGATCGGCCGCGTAGTGGAGTATGGCCGTATCGGCATGCCGGAAAAAGAACTGGCGGAGGTGATTGCTGGTTCAGCAAGCAATAAGCAATGAGTCAGGGCCAGGGTGTACACGCTTTGCTAATTGCCAATTGCCTATTCGACTTTACTTTGGCCCGCTAGCCGCTTCTTTCCCTTCGGAGGCAATCCTGATCTCCAGTTTGTCCATCGTTTGCAGGATGTGAAAATTGACTCGCTGCTTGATATCGGTGAAACGTGCCCACTCGATCGGCGGCGTAAAAAATTCAATGAATACAATGTAGGCCTGCATCCTGATATCGTTGAACAGGACTGTTTGCGTTTGAATTTCCGGGATGGTGGAAAGAAAGTTTTTGATTTCGATGATCAGTTCATTGATTCGGGCCGTTGGGGTTTGCAGGTGAATGTTCAAATTAATTTCACCGCGTATATGCGACCGCCGCGAAATGTTATCGAGAATACTGTCCACCATTTGCTTGTTGGGCACCGTCACATAGGATTTATCGGCTGTACGTACACGTGTGCTCCGCAGCCCGATTCGCTCTACTACTCCCGACACGTTTTGCACCTTCACAAAATCGCCGGCCATAAACGGACGGTCGAAAAAAATCACGAATGATGCAATGAGGTTTTCGAGGCTTTCGCGAAAGGCCAGGGCCAGTGCCGCTCCCACGATGCTCAGGCCCGTCAGCAGCGAAGACACATCGTAGTTGAACGCCTGGTTCAGCATCAGCATGATACCGATGGCGCCGATGAGCACCTTGATAAAGTCGCGGAAGAAAACAATCAGCTGGTTGTCGCCGGGCGAAGGCGTTTCATTGGCCTTGTGCTCCAGGATGCTCGCAATAAAATCAACGACCCGCAGCGTCAGCCAGGTAAACGCCAGGATCTGCACAGCAATGGCCAGTGAAAGCAGCACCTGCTGCAGTGGGTATTTGTAAAGTGTGAATTGCAGTGGTGGAGGATAATGGAGTTTGTAAAGCGCCACGATCGACACGGTGATCACCAAAAAAATTCCGAGAGGCTGCACAACCAGGTCGGTAAACTTCTTTGGATCATGAACGGTAAGCCGCCTGCGAAACAGCCGGAAAATCAGCCGGGCCAGGTATTTTGAGATGAGGCGATTGAGCAATAAAACAAAGAGGATAACACCCAGCGTCCAGAGATAATTTTCTACCGTATTGCCCCAAAAGATCCGATCCATTACACGTCCGATTTGCGATAAAATTAGTGAATGCGACCGTACAGTTTTCATTCCGGAAACTTTGCCAAGACCTCACAGGTTTTGAAAACCCGTGAGGTCTGTCCACGCTTACAGAATTGTCATCGAGATCAGTCGGCAAACCGGTAAATGCGAAGTGAGTCCTGCGAATAAGTCACCAGCTTATTCCCGGTGGTGAACGAGTGTAGATAAGGCGTAAAGGAAGGCGGTAACCGGCGTGCTTGCTCGGTAAAAAGATCAGGATTATACACCCGAACGGCACCGTCGCTGAGACGGACTACCTTTCCGCTCCACACATCCAGGTCGCCACCGTTTTTGAGGGGAATGGTTCGTTTGTAGGTACCGTAATGATCAAACACAAAAAGGCCCTGCGCACTGTCGGCAAGGTAAACCAGGCCATTGTCGCTGATGATCTTTTGCGGTGTCACGGAACTTGCAAATAGCTGCCGGAAATCCGGCGTTTCCAGCAACAGGTTCCCGCTTTCGTCCAGCTTTTTCAGCTTGTTGTCGTACTGGTCGAAAACCCAAATGTTGTTGTCGTACGAAAGCCCAACTGCTGCCGGCTGCAGCACGTTGTGCCGCCGCAGGTCGATACTGGCACGGCTGGCGAGCAGCCTGTCCAGGATAACCACGGTGGAAAAGTCTTTGTAAAAAAGCAGCAGCCGCAAGGGATTGGTCACATCAACCGTTTGGAGTTTGCCGTATGCACGGAGGCCATTGAAGACACCGACTGAATCGCCCCTGCTGTTAAACTTTTTCAACTGCCCTGTGGACGAAACAACATAGAGGTTGTCCAGGTTGTCGATCGCTACGGCGGCAATGTCACCGCTGTAGGTTCTGACGAGCAAAAACGAACTGTCCTTTTGTGCAAACGAAACCGTTGCAGCCACCAGGAAGAGGAAGGTGAAAAAGGACTTCATGGCTTGCGGTAGATTTTATCGTTTTTGCCGGTATAGGAACGCAGTTCCAGCGAGCTGCCGTCGAAGACGGCATAGGTTTGAAAATTCATCCATTCACCAAGATTAATGTAACGGCTGCCGGCGCCCAGGCGATAATCGATGGGCAGGTGCCGGTGACCGAAAATCAAAAAATCGTAGTGCTCTTTTTGCAGAATGCCGCGGCTGTAAATGAGCAGCCATTCGTTTTCTTCACCGCGAAACGACTCTTCGACATGCTCCTGGGCCTTGCGGCTTTTGCGGCTGAAATAATTGGCGGTTCCCACGCCGATTGCCGGTGGCAAAACACCAAACAGCCATTGACTCACCGGGCTACGAAACAGTTTTTTCAGCGCTTTGTAGCCATGATCGCCGGGCCCAAGACCATCGCCATGGGCAATGTAAAAACGGCAATCGTTGAAGGTGAAGGTCTGCGGACCGAAATAGACCGGCATATTCAGCTCCTGTTGCAGGTAATTGTTCACCCACATATCGTGATTGCCCACAAAAAAATGCAGCTGGATACCGGCATCGCTCAATTCGGCGAGCTTGCCCAGCAGCCGCACATAGCCGCGGGGGACGACAGTGCTGTACTCAAACCAGAAGTCGAACATATCGCCGACCAAAAAGATGGTGTGTGCATCTTTCGCCGCTTCGTCGAGAAATTGCACGATGAGTTTTTCGCGTTCACGGCTTTTTCCGGGAGTGGGTACGCCAAGGTGAAAATCGGAGAGAAAATAAACTTTTTTATCGGGGGGCAGTTGCATGAGATCACCAAAAGATTCTGCGCTAACGCTTTGTTTGTAATTGTTGAATGAGAGACATTTTCCGCAGCAGGACTAAATCCGTTTCAACCAAATTCGTCACATGGTGGGAGCGCTATGCAGCACCATCATCAACCACAAAGCAATACACTTCCTTTGGCCCGTGCACACCGACCACCAGCGTTTTTTCAATATCGGCCGTGCGACTGGGACCAGTGGCCAGTGTGAGCAAAGATGGTAAGGCGTCTTTGTATTTGTCTTTCACTCTTGTCAGCCCGTCTTTGATATCGTACACCAATTGCGAGGTGGAAGCAATGCACACATGCACCGGCGCATACACGCTGGGCACACGGCCCTGCTGGGCGGAACTCAGCAAAATACTTCCTGTTCGGGCCACCAGGGCTTCGCAACTGGTCACCGACGCTTCGCAGGTCGCAATGTCATTGTGCAGGGTTTTCGGATTCAATAAGGACTGCAGCGGCTTCTCGCCGCAATAAATTTTTGTCCACTTGTTTTGACCGCAAAGCCTTTGCAGGTTTTGCGCCAGCTCGTTTTTATCGAGGCAAAAGATAAACTTGCCCTGCAGCGCCGAAAACTGCTCTGCAAAATCCACGACAAAATCCTGCGAGGAAGCCTGCACGGGGTTCTCGCGGCCTTCCGCCTGCGGAAAAGGCAATGGCGTTGGGGTTGCCAACGCCATCCGTATTTTATTCAGAATGTTGTTTCTTGCTTTGTTCATTTCTATGCCGAGGCCGGGTGATTAGGGTGGTTCGTTACGTTCGGATCGTACGGCGGTACACCTTCACTAATGCCGCCATCCGGGTGGGCTTCAAGCCCGTTGTCCAACGGCTTTTTCTCTTCGTACGGACGCGGCCCGATCAGCGTTTCCACATCGCTTTGAAAAAGCACTTCCTTTTCAAGCAAAGCCTCTGCCAGTTTTTCAACTTCCTGCTTTTTTTCCCGTAGCAGCCCCAGGGTACGATCATACGACTCGTCGATCATGCGGCGCACTTCTTCATCGATAATGCGGGCTGTCTCTTCCGAATACGGCTTCTGGAAAGAGTTATCGGCTTGCGGATCGTAATAGCTGATGTTCCCGACCTTGCTGCTCATGCCATAGACCGTGACCATTGCCGTAGCGATGCGTGTAATCTGCTGCAGGTCGTTTTGCGCACCGGTGGAAATCTTGCCAAAGAAAATTTCTTCCGAGGCGCGACCACCCAGTGTCATGCAGATCTGGTCCTGCAACTGGTCGGTGTTGTAGAGATATTGTTCTTTCGGCGTGTATTGTGCATAACCCAGGGCTGCCGTACCACGTGGCACGATGGTCACCTTCAGCAGCGGGTAGGCATGCTCCAGGAACCAGCCGCAAATGGCGTGACCAGCTTCGTGGTAGGCAATGATTTTTTTCTCTTCGGGAGAAATGATTTTATTCTTTTTCTCGAGGCCACCAATCACACGGTCAACCGCGTCCTGAAAGTCACTCATGTCAACCGCCTGTTTGCCTTTACGGGCCGCGATCAGGGCCGCTTCGTTGCACACGTTGGCAATGTCGGCGCCGGCAAAACCGGGTGTTTGTTCGGCAAGACGATGGATGTCTACTTTCTCTGACACCTTGATCGGCTTCAGGTGAACCTTGAAAATTGCTTCACGGCCTTTCACGTCGGGCTTATCGATGGAGATCTGGCGGTCGAAACGGCCGGGGCGCAATAACGCCGTATCCAGCACGTCCGGACGGTTGGTTGCTGCCAGTACAATAATGCCGGTATCGGTGCCGAAACCATCCATTTCCACCAGCAACTGGTTCAGCGTGCTTTCCCGCTCGTCGTTGCTCATCATCATATTCTTTCCACGGGCACGGCCAATGGCGTCAATTTCATCGATGAAGATCACGCAGGGTGCTTTTTCCCTTGCCTGCTTAAAGAGGTCACGAACACGGCTGGCGCCCACACCCACAAACATTTCCACAAAGTCAGATCCGCTCAGGCTGAAGAATGGCACCTGGGCTTCACCGGCCATGGCTTTTGCCAGCAGGGTCTTACCGGTACCGGGAGGGCCTACTAGCAGGGCACCCTTGGGGATTTTACCGCCCAGCGAGGTATATTTTTTCGGGTTGCGGAGAAAGTCCACAATCTCCATCACTTCTACTTTGGCTTCGTCAAGGCCTGCCACATCGGCAAAGGTGATGTTCACCCGTGTGCCTTTGTCGAACAGGGTTGCCTTGGACTTACCGATATTGAAAATGCCACCCGGGCCACCACCGCCGGCCGCACCACCGCTCATCTTGCGCATGAGCAGGATCCAGATGCCGATCAGCAAAAGGAAGGGAAGGATGGTTTGCAGGATCGGGGTAAACCAGTTGCTTTCCGCTTCGGCTTTTTCGGTTACTTTTTGAATCTGCGGATTGGATTTATAAAAATCCCGCATATCGTCTTTGAACGATTCCACCGAGGCTATCCGGAAGGTGGCAATCAGTCCTTCGCTGGTCATGCCGTTTTTGCCGATGGCATTGCGTGCTGAGTCGGAAAGGGTTTCTTTCTTCAGCAGCACCTTTACCAGGTTGCGGTTGGAGATGATGGTATAATCCTGAACCTCGCCGCGCCGGATCATGGCTTCAAAATCATTTTGGGTGATCTGTGCTGCGTTGGGGTTGAACGAGCCAAACAATTGCAGCCCGATCAGGACGGCAAAAATGATGGCATAGACCCAGTAAAAGCTGAAACGGGGCCCTTTGCGGGGCGAATTGTTTTCATTGTCTCCTGTGTTCCGGTTGAACTTGGGGAGGGTCCTTCTTTTATCGTTTTTATATGGCTCTTGTGACATTTCTTCTGTTTATTCTAAACGGTGCAAGTAATGAATTTTTGGCGGATTTGCCGGTCAAATGTTCCGATTTAACAAAACTAGCGGCTAGCCATTATGCTCTTCCAATGGCGCATCGCTCCACATTTCTTCCAGTTTGTAAAATTTGCGGGACTCAGAGCTCATGATATGCACGACGACGTTGATGTAATCGATCAGCACCCATTGCAAATTTTGCTTTCCTTCGTGACGGTAGGGAATCTCTCCCACATTTTTCTTTACCGCTTCTTCTACCGCGTCGGAGATGGCCCGGATCTGGGGCTGGTTGCTGGCTTCGCAAATGATAAAAAAGTCGGCAACAGCTTCGGGAATTTTACGCAGGTCGAGAGAGACAATGTTCTCGCCCTTTTTATCCTGTATGGCCCTGATGATGGTTTTATAAATTTTTGATGCTTTTGTTAGCCGGGCTGGAGACTTCTTCCTTTTCGTCAGTACGTCTAATGGTTCCAAATAGGTAAATTAAAATGTTAAGCAAATAAAATTCGTGCAGTTGCCAAGGTAAGGAAAGACTGCTTTTCTTTGCCGCAAAAATAGGTTGAAAACGTCTTTCATATATTCCATCGGAACTCCCTTTGAAGAACTGCAGCAGGTAGAGAGCACCAACAACTATGCCACCGGATTGGTGCATGCGGGGTTGGCACAAAGCGGAATGGCCGTGTTTGCCCACGATCAGACAAAGGGCAAAGGCCAGCGCAACAAAGAGTGGCAAAGCGAAGGCGGAAAAAACATCTCCCTGAGCATCATCCTGCAGCCGGTAAACCTGGCCCTGTCCCAGTCATTCCTGCTCAGCATGGCTACGGCTGTTGGGGTGTATAATTTCTTTGCGGCTCATGCCGGTCCCGAAACAAAAGTTAAATGGCCTAACGATCTTTTTTGGCGTGACAGAAAGGCAGGCGGCATCCTGATCGAGAATATCGTAAAGGGTAGCAAATGGGAAGCCGCTATTGTTGGTATCGGCATCAATGTCAATCAAACGCATTTCGACCACCTTGGAACAAAAGCCGTTTCGCTGAAGCAGATCACCGGCAGGGACCAAGAGCCCCTGGCGCTGGCCAAAGAACTTTGCTCGCACCTGGAGAAAGCTTACGACCTGCTGGAAAAACTGCCTTCCGAGATCAAGGAACAGTACCGGAAGCACCTGTACAAGCTCAATGAAACCGTTCGCCTGAAACAGGGCAGCCGCGTTTTTGATGCAGCCATCCGGGACGTATCGTCGCTGGGCGAACTGGTGGTAGAACACGCTACGGAAGAACGGTTTGGCGTAGGTGAAGTGGAGTGGGTTTGAGGAGGAGATGGATATTGGATATTAGGAATATCCCAATATCCAATATCTCAATATCAACTATCCTGCTATCTTCACTATCTCCTCTGCATGCGCCTTGTTTTTTGGCCGCAGGAAGATCTTTTGAATTATACCATCTTCATTGATGACAAAGGTCGTGCGGTGTAAGCCCATGTATTTTCTGCCGTACAGATTCTTCTCGCCCCAGACGCCGTATTTGTCAATGATCTTGTGTTCGGGATCGGCTAATAGCGTAAAGGGCAGGTTGAATTTTTCCCTGAACTTCTGGTGCTTTTGTTCATCGTCGGGGCTCACGCCAATCACGATAAAACCGTGTTTTTTCAACAACGCATCATTGTCGCGGAGGTTACACGCCTGCACGGTGCAAGTCGGCGTATCGTCTTCGGGGTAAAAATAGAGCACGACTTTTTGCCCTTTCAGATCGGCCAAAGAAATCTTCTTACCATTTTGATCTATGCCGGTAAAGGCCGGCGCCTTCTGTCCTTCCTGTAAATGGGTGGCCATGACAATTTCGGATTTATGATTTACAATTTCGGAGTTCTTGTTCCTTTACCCTTCTACCTTCCCTGTTCACCTTTTCGATCGTTGCTACCGCTTCACATTCCAGGTTCGCTCGGTTACATTTCCAGCTTCATCCTCCACCGTCACTTTCAGTTGATGCTCGCCCCGTGGAAAGTGTTCATCGAACGTGTAAATCCAGGTTCTTCCCTTATCGTTGGTAAAGCGAAGCCACTGGCCGTCCAGTTCTGCGCGGAAGCGGCGGATGGTATTGAAATTATCGGTTGGTGTAAACACGATGCGGCTTGCCCGTGAAAGATCGGCTGCTACGCCGTTCACGTTCGGCGGTACATTGTCAACAAAAGCCTGGTAGGTACCAAATTGCCGGAACCGGGCCATCAGCCATCCTTTTTGCCATACCGCTTTTTGTACAAAGGTTTTGCTGCCCGAAACGTTTTTGATCACGATCCGGTCCATCCAGGCATTGGGCATGTCCACAGAGGGTTTGATGCGCACCATCACGCTGTCGTGCGCAGGGATGGCCGCACTTAAAAAATGGTGCAGCGGCGACACGGCGTTGGCAGCGCCGCCGGAGTCTTGCGAATAGCTCACATTCACCGCATCGTACATCGAATTCTCCGTTGTGACCACCTGGAAGTTCTCCTGTTCAAACACATTGATGTTGCGCGGTAAAAACTGCTCGGCCGTCGCCTTCGACGATGCGGGCAGCAAGGCACCATCGTATTGAACGGTAAAAGGGATTCCGGTGGTGTTGAAATTCGCATCCTGCACCTCGATCAACACCGCATGCGGCTCGCTGTCCGACAGATGAATGATCCCGTCACCCCCCGGCAGATCGTAAGCGACCTCCGTGGCGCCGGGCAGCGGCGAGATATGCTGCAGGTGGCCGCCGCCCCTTGCCGCGAATGGATAATCGATCTGCGCATTGATGTAACGGGTTTCGTCATAGCCGATGTTATTGAGCGCAAATGAAGAAACAGGCTTTCCATCGACCGAGATTTTTGCGGCATAAATGCCGTTGTTGCTGCCGCCGATCCGGTCCGTTGCGCTAATGGCAAAACTGATCTTGTCCGACCCCACTTTGATGGAGCGCCCCCTGATTCCTCCTAAACTGAAAATCTGCGGTGATTGCTGGTAGGTACTCTTGTTGCGGTCGTACATGGCCACCCTGGTAACAGTAGGTGGCACCGCGTCGGACAGGGGAAACCCAAACAGCAGGGGATTGAGAACCTTTTCGGTCTTGGTGTCCCTGATCTCGAAGTGTACATGGGGGCCGGCCGAACCACCGGTATTGCCGCTCAGGGCAATCAACTCGCCTTTGTGCACGGGGAACCGATCCGGCGGGAACTGCAATTCAATCGCCCAGGTCTCCTGCCCGTATTGTTCTTCTTTGATGGCCTGCTGCAAAGCGGGAAAGAACTGGTTCAGGTGGGCATAAAGCGTGGTAAACCCGTTGGGATGATTGATATAGATTGCCTGCCCAAAACCACCCGGCTCCACTTTAATGCGGGCCACATAGCCATCGGCCGCCGCGTAGACCGGAAGGTTTTCCCGTTGCTGGGTGCGGATGTCGAGGCCCATGTGCCAGTGATTGGCTCGGATCTCGCCAAAATTGGCCACCAGTTGCATGGGTATATTCAGCGGCGACCGGAAATAGCCCCGCGGATAGCTTTGCGCCTGTGCCCCACCGACTGTCGAAGCGAAAAAAAGAAGAGTGAGTATTTTTTTGTGCATCCCGTTCATCATGTCGAAATCCCCCGTGGTTCAATTCCTGTTCCACCTTTTTGCCATGGCGGGCACAAAATTGGTAGCAGAATGCCTATCGTAACAAAAAAAATATTTTATGAGTGTCAACAACAAACACCTGGCAACCTTTCTGCTCGGTGCCGCTGCCGCCTTTGGCGCCTACAAGTATATGAACCTGTCTGACGAGGAAAAAGAAAAGCTGGCCACAAACCTGAAGGACAAGGCCAACAAACTCAAGGACCAGGCTGTGGCCGCAGAAGACAAGGCCATGGATTATTTCAACGAATTAAAAAGCAAGGGCACCGATGCCTTTAAAGAGCACATGCCCAAAGTGGAAGATTTTTTTAACAACCTGTTTGGTGGTGCCAAAGCCGGCACACAAGCAACGGCAGAAGCGGGCGGCGCAACACCAGCGGCCGAGAATCCTGCGGCTTCCGCCTCGTAATGAATTTTTATCACAAAAAATAAAGGGTTATGACTCGAAAAACCAGTCTGGGATCTTTACTGTTAGCTGGGGCGGCGGCTTATGGCTTGTACCGTCTTTCCAAAATGAGTACGGAAGAAAGAAATGGCCTCGTCGAGAAAGGCCGGCGCCTCTTTGCCGATAATTTGGGAAACCTCAAAAGCGCTCTTGGCCGCAATGGTTCCTCACCCGACGCACGGATCAATTCATTTTCCGGCGATGTGACCTATGGCGGGTAGGCCGTTCGCAAATAAAAGATCAGTGGGCCGCGACAAGCGGCTCTTTTGCTTTTGCTGCGACGGAAAATTAACCGTTCACCATTGTCATTTTCATTTACATTTGCACCCCGGGTAAAAACCCGGTTTTTTTATATCTGTATGAATCGTTCACGAGTTCACGGTTCACAAGTTCACGAGTTGTTCGCAACAGCGGAAACCAACTTGTAAACACGCAAACAACTGAACGGGTAAACTTCTTAAGCATGCCCAAAGACACGTCCATCAAATCTGTCCTCATTATTGGTTCTGGTCCCATTATTATTGGTCAGGCGGCCGAATTTGATTATTCCGGCACGCAGGCGGCCCGCAGCCTGCGGGAAGAAGGAATCAAAGTGATCCTTATCAACAGCAATCCGGCTACCATCATGACCGACCCGATGATGGCGGACAAAGTGTACCTGCTGCCGCTGACGGTGGAAAGTCTTGAACAGATTTTAAAGGAAAACGACATTGATGCCGTGCTGCCAACCATGGGCGGACAAACAGCGCTCAATCTTGCCAAAGAAGCCGAAGACCTGGGGCTTTGGCAACAATACAACGTAAGGCTGATTGGTGTGGACATCAAAGCCATCGACAAAGCCGAAGACCGCGAAAAATTCCGCCAGTGGATGATCCAGTTGGGCGTGCCTGTGGCGCCGGCCAAAACGGCCAACTCCTTCCTGGAAGGAAAAGAATTTGCGCAGCAGATCGGCTTCCCGCTGGTGATCCGTCCTTCGTTTACCCTGGGAGGAACCGGTGGCGGTTTTGTACACGATGCCGACGACCTGGACGAGGCATTGCAGCGTGGCCTGTCCGCTTCCCCCATACACGAAGTGCTGGTGGAAAGAGCCGTGCTGGGATGGAAGGAATTTGAACTGGAACTGCTGCGAGACGCCAACGACAACGTGGTGATCATTTGCACCGTCGAAAACTTTGATCCGATGGGTGTGCACACCGGCGACTCCATCACCGTGGCGCCGGCCATGACCCTGAGCGATACGGCGTTTCAACTGATGCGGGACACCGCGATCAGGATGATGCGTGACCTGGGAAATTTTGCAGGAGGCTGCAACGTGCAGTTTTCGCTCAACCCCGAAACGGAAGAAATCATCGCGATCGAAATCAATCCCCGTGTAAGCCGCTCTTCGGCGCTGGCATCGAAAGCCACGGGTTATCCCATTGCCAAGATCGCGGCAAAACTGGCGATCGGTTACACGCTGGACGAATTGAAAAACCCGATCGTGCAAACCACATCGGCCTATTTTGAACCGGCACTCGACTACGTCATCGTAAAAATTCCCCGCTGGAACTTCGACAAGTTCAAAGGTGCTAACGACACACTCGGCCTGCAGATGAAAAGCGTGGGTGAAGTGATGGCCATTGGCCGCAGCTTTACCGAAGCGGTGCAAAAGGCCTGTCAAAGCCTGGAGAACAATGCCGTGGGCCTGGGTTATTACGGCAAGAGCCAGATGCACGCGGAGGAACTTCTCGAATACATCAAAACGCCGAAATGGGACCGCATCTTCCGCCTGAAAGATTCCCTGATGCTGGGCATCAGTGTGAACACCATCGCCAAGGCTACCGGGATCGACCGCTGGTTCCTGTACGAGATCCAAAAGATCTGCAACATTGAAAAAGAATTGGATAAATATGGCCTGGCCGACTTGCCCATCGATGTACTGAAGCAGGCAAAAATTCATGGTTTCGGCGATGAGCAGATTGCCCGCATCCTGGGGGACGCCAACGAAGAAGACGTGTATGAAAAACGCAAGGCTGCCGGCATCACCCGTGTGTACAAGATGGTGGATACCTGCAGCGCCGAATTTGAAGCGAAGACGCCCTACTTCTACAGCACCTTCGAAGAAGGACATACCAACGAAAGCAAGGTAACCGACAAAAAGAAAATCATTGTCCTTGGTTCCGGTCCCAACCGGATTGGCCAGGGCATCGAATTCGATTACTGCTGCGTTCACGGCCTGCTTGCCATCAAAGAATGCGGGTACGAAGCCATCATGGTGAACTGTAACCCCGAGACGGTTTCCACCGACTTCGACATCGCCGACAAGCTCTATTTCGAACCGGTTTACTGGGAGCACCTGTGGGAGATCATCGAACACGAAAAGCCGGAAGGAGTGATTGTGCAGCTGGGCGGTCAAACGGCGCTCAAGCTGGCAGAACGCCTGCACGAAAAAGGCATTCAGATCGTCGGCACCTCTTATGACAACATGGACATTGCCGAAGACCGCGGCCGCTTCAGCGATATGCTGAAAGAACTGGAGATTCCTTATCCCAATTACGGCACGGCCTTCACCGTAGACGAAGCCGTTGCAGTTGCCAACCGCGTGGGATATCCTGTACTGGTTCGCCCCAGCTATGTGCTGGGTGGACAACGGATGCGGATCGTGATCAACGACGACGAAGTGGAAAAAGCGGTGATCTCTTTATTGAAACATATCCCCGGGAATAAAATCCTGATCGACCACTTCCTCGACCGTTGCCAGGAAGCCGAGATCGACGCCATCTTTGACGGCGAAAACTTCCATGTAATGGGCGTGATGGAGCACATTGAACCCGCCGGCATTCACAGTGGCGACAGCAACGCCGTTCTGCCGGCCTTCAACCTGCCGCCGCTTACGGTAACAACAATGGAATACTACGCGGAGAAAATTGCCCGAGCCCTCAACATAAAGGGCCTGATCAATATTCAGTTTGCAATCAAGGACGGCAAGGTCTATGTGATCGAAGCCAATCCAAGAGCGTCGCGTACAACACCGTTCATCGCGAAAGCATACGGCATTCCATACCTGAACATTGCCACCAAGGTGATGATGGGCGAGAACAAACTCACCGACTTTGAATTTGACAAAAAGCTGAATGGCTTTGCCATCAAAGAACCGGTGTTCTCGTTCAACAAATTCCCGAATGTGAACAAGGAACTGGGCCCTGAAATGAAAAGCACCGGCGAAGCGATCCGCTTTATCAAAGACCTGCGTGATCCTTACTTCCGGCAGTTGTACAAAGACCGGAGCATGTACCTGAGCAAGTAGTTTATACTGACCAGATACGAAAGTCAAAATTCAAACGGGAAAAAGCCGGAAACGGCGACGCTCTCTTTTTGAATTTTGACTTTTTTATTTTTGCCCGATGAAACAAGAGATCAATTTGCTCATTGAACAACTGAAGGAAACATGGGAAGGCGATCCGTGGTTTGGCCGGAATGCCAGTGTACTCTTGGGAGAAGTAAGCGAGCAGGCTGCTTTTGAAAAGATCAGCGGACAGCACAGCATCCTGGAACTGGTTTGGCACATGTGCAACTGGCGTGAATTCGTGATCAGCCACCTGGCGCCGTCGGAAAAAAGCCTGGCCCATTTTGAACACAACGACTGGCAGAATCTGGATCACACCAACAAAAGCCTGTGGCCCGAAGGACGAAAGCGGCTGCAGCAAACACAGGATGAACTGATCCGGCTCCTGCAGCAAAAAGACGATTCAATTTTAGCGCAAAACGTCAGCGAACGAACCTATCCTTACCGGAAATTGTTGACCGGCATTATCCAGCACGACATCTATCATTTGGGGCAGATTGCCTTTCTCACAAAAGCTTTGAAGGCTTCCGGTACTGAATAAAAATTTTACCAGGGAACAACCTTCTTCCTTCATAAAAAGGAAGAAGGTCCTACTCTTTGTTTTTCGTATCCATCACAATCGTTACCGGGCCATCATTGAGCAGTTCCACTTTCATATCGGCACCAAAAATTCCGGTTTCAACTTTTTTTCCAAGATCGTTCTCCAGTTGCCTGATCATTTTTTCATACATCGGTATGGCCACCTCCGGCTTGCTTGCTTTGAGATAGCTTGGCCGATTCCCTTTTTTGGTAGACGCATGCAGGGTGAACTGGCTGACGAGCAAAATACCACCGCCTGTTTCCAACACCGATTTGTTCATCACTCCGTTTTCGTCACCAAAGATTCGCAGGTTCACGATTTTCCCGCTTAGCCAGTTGATGTCTTCGCCCGTGTCGGCATCTTCTATTCCGACCAGGACCAATAAGCCTTCACCGATTTGCCCGGTTACTTTCCCATCGACGGTAACGCTGGCTTTGCCAACTCTTTGAATAACGGCACGCATAAGACGTAAAAGTAAACCGTAAAAAATCCAAAAACCTGCGGTACAATTTTTACTTTTCACTTTTGAATTTTGAATTGCAAATGGATTTTTCTTCAGAAATAAACCTGCAAACCACCCGTAGCGGCGGTAAGGGCGGACAAAACGTGAACAAGGTGGAGACTGCCGTGATCGCCTATTTTAGCGTCGGTACTTCCCGGTTGCTGACGGATGCACAAAAAGAGTTGGTCCGTGAAAAACTCTCCAACCGCATCAACGCGGAAGGCGAACTGGTGGTGAAAGCACAAACCCACCGCACCCAACTTGCCAACAAGGAGGAAGTGATCAAAAAAGTAAACGCGTTGCTGGAACAGGCGCTGAAGAAGAAAAAAATGCGCATTGCCACCAAGCCGTCGAAAGCAGCAAAAGAAAGACGGGTTGAAAGTAAAAAACGCAGTTCGGAAGTGAAGCAGGCCCGGAAGAAATTTCGCCCCACTGATTTTTCGTAAACCGTCCGGGTCGATTCTGCGCTAATTTTAGTGCGAACAAGTGTCCATGAAATCCCGTGTCATCATTTTTACTTTGATTCTTTTTGTGGCGACCGGTTCGCTGCTGCTGAACGGCTGCCGCAAAACACGGTTGGAGACCACCGTGATTCCCTTCAGCGTGCCGGCCGGCTTTCCCCAACCCGTTTACGATTTCCAGGCGAACCCGCTGACGGAAGAAGGTTTTCGACTGGGCAGGAAATTATTTTTCGATGGCCGCCTTTCTGTTGACAAGGTGCACTCCTGCGGCTCCTGCCATCAGCCGGTGGCGGCCTTTACCACTTTTGAGCACGATCGCAGCCACGGTGTCAACAATTCGCATACGCTGCGCAATGCGCCGGGGCTGTTCAACCTGGCCTGGTATCCCGCCTTCAACCAGGACGGAAGCGCGGCAAAACCGGAGGACGTGTACCGTGCCCATATTACCAGCCCGGTAGAGATGGGCGAAACTGTTGGCAACGTGCTGGCCAAGATCGGCAACGACGAAACCTACAAGCCGCTGTTCAGGGCCGCATTCGGCGACGAAAAAATCACGGAGGATCGGCTATACAAAGCGCTGAACCAGTTTGTACTGAGTCTTGTTTCGGCCAATTCGAAATACGACAGGATGCGCAAAGGTGAAGCCGTCTTCAACCCACAGGAAAATGCGGGGTATACCCTTTTTCGGGCAAAATGCGCTGCCTGCCATGCCGAGCCCCTGTTCACCGATTTCAGCTACCGGAACACGGGTTTTGAAGCGGACCCGTTCCTGAACGACTATGGCCGGATGCGGGTCTCGGGCAGCCGCACCGACTCACTCAAGTTCCGTGTACCTTCCCTGCGCAATGCGGAATTCACCTCTTATTACACCCACGACGGAAGGATCAACACGTTTCGCACCGTGATACAACATTACCGTTTCAGCGTGAACGGCAGTCCCACGCTGGATCCATTGCTGACAAACGGCATTCAACTAACAGATACGGAAGAAGATGCCCTGGTGGCCTTCATCCGGACACTCTCTGATTCGGCCTTTCTCAACAATCCACGATTCCGGGAATAGCGAGCAGGAAAGAGCAGGTGGCAAGCAGCGACCGAGGCTGAAGAAACTCTTTGTCTGCCGGTTTTTGCACTTTGGTGAAGATTTTGTTGAAAAGAGGACTTGCACCAAAAGGCTTTCCGCCGGGTGCTACTTGCGCCTTGCTATTCCCTAAATTTGCTTTTTCTCTAAAAAACATTCTATTTGAGCGGCATTAAAAAACTGGCAGGACAGACGCTGTGGTATGGAGTTTCTTCAATTGCTGCCCGCTTTTTGAATTACCTGCTTACCCCCTACCTGACCAATGCCTCGGTGCTGAAGGAAACGGCCTATGGCGAAATGAGCATCATCTATGCGGCTATCCCGTTCCTGAACATCATTTTCACCTACGGACTGGAAACGGCCTATTTCCGTTTTTCCAAATCAAAAGAGGAGGAAGTGGAGGTTTACAGCACGTCCACCCTGTCGCTGATCGGCTCCACGGTTCTTTTCACCTCGATCCTGCTGTTTTTCCGGCAACCCCTGGCCACCCTGCTGGGCGTGGAAAAACACCCGGAATACATGACCATGGCGGCTTTCATCATTGCCTTTGATGCGTTGGGCGCACTGGCATTTGCCAAGCTGCGTTACCAGAGCAAGCCGCGCAAATTTGCCCTTATCCGCATCGCCAGCATTGTCATCAACATTGGCCTGACGATCTTTTTCCTTTCGGCATGCCCGTCGCTGCAGGCCAAAAATCCGAACAGCTTTATCGGGGTTTGGTACAATAAAAGTTTTGGCGTGGGATACATCCTTTTGGCCAACCTGCTGCAGTCCGTCTTTACGCTCCTGTTTCTTTCCAAAGAGTTTTTCTCTTTCAAACTCCGGTTCAATGCCAAACTCTGGAAGGAGATCATTCTTTATGCGTCGCCGCTGATCCTGGCTGGCTTTGCGGGCATGATCAACGAAACCTTTGACCGCATCATGCTCAAATGGTGGTCGTCGGCGCCAACCGAAAGCGCCGCGAAAGTCCAGGTAGCGATTTACAGCGCCTGTTATAAGCTTTCGATCCTGATCACCCTGTCGGTGCAGGCCTTCCGCATGGCAGCGGAACCGTTCTTTTTCTCCGCCGCACAGGGACAGCAGCCCCAAAAAATCTATGCACGGGTGATGAAGTTTTTTGTCATCACGGTTTGCTTTATGTTCCTGGCGGTGGTGCTCTTTTTAGATATCTGGAAGCATTTCATTACCAACCCGGTTTACTGGCAGGGACTCGGCGTGGTGCCGGTACTCCTGCTGGCCAACATGTTTTTGGGTATTTACTACAATCTTTCCATCTGGTACAAGCTTTCCAACAAGACGATGGCCGGCGCCTGGATCACGCTGATCGGCGCCCTGATTACGCTTTTGATCAACGCTGTTTTCATTCCCTATTTTGGGTACTATGCCTGTGCCTGGGCAACGTTTTTTTGCTATGGCAGCATGATGGTCACCTCGTTTGTCTGGGGACAGAAGGCCTACCGTGTGCCTTACGCCTGGAAAAAGCTGGTGGCGTACATCCTGATCTGCGTGGCCTTTTTCGGCCTTCATTCCGCTTTTGGTTTGCTGCACCTGAACGAATGGATCAACCGGGCATTTGGCGCCCTGCTGTTTTTCATCTTTGCCTGGTTTATTGGCCTGGTGGAAGGAAAAGAGTTGGCGAAGCTACCTTTTGTGGGGAAGTTCTTTGGTCAAGCCCCCCTGCCCCCCAATGGGGGATTGGCTGGCACACAAAGGCCAGCTTAGGCAAGACACATTCCTTGCTCAGTATTGCTCTGAACCCTGACGTGTGCGACGCAACGAAAGCGCAATCGATCATCTGCTGCCGGTCACATAAAAGAAAAAGGCTCCATCATGTAAAATGATGGAGCCTTTGTTGTATCGTGCTCAAGCAGGCTCTGTGCAAAGCCAGCCCCTCCACCGGAGGGGCTGGGGAGGCTTTACAGCGTGCGCTTGATTTCTTCTTCTTCGTAGGCTTCGATGACGTCGCCAACCTTGATGTCGGCGTAGTTCTTGATCGTCAAACCGCATTCCATACCGGTCAGCACTTCCTTTGCATCGTCCTTGTAACGTTTCAGCGATCCCAGTTCGGCCTGTGCGCCTTCGGCAGTCGGGTAAACCACGATACCGTCGCGGATCAGGCGGATCTTGCTGTCCCGCTTGATGCGGCCTTCCACAACCTGGCAACCGGCAACCGTTGCTTTGTCGAATTTGAAGACTTCCCTGATCTCCACGTTACCAATGATCTTCTCCTGCGTTTTCGGTTCCAGCATGCCTTCCATGGCGCTGCGGATCTCTTCGATGGCGTTGTAGATGATCGAGTAGGTCTTGATCTGGATACCGGCGTTGTCGGCCAGGCGGTTGGCCTGCAGCGACGGACGGACGTTAAAGCCAATGATGATGGCATCGGACGCCTCGGCCAGTACCACGTCACTTTCGTTGATCTGTCCGACACCCTTGTGGATCACAGAAACCAGGATCTCTTCGGTTGACTGTTTCTGCAGCGAGTCGCTCAGGGCTTCCACCGAACCGTCCACGTCACCTTTGATGATCACTTTCAGTTCCTTGAAGTTTCCAAGTGCGAGGCGACGGCCGATTTCATCCAGTGTGATGTGCTTCTTGGCACGCATTCCCTGCTCCCGCAGGATCTGGGCACGGCGGTTGGCTATTTCTTTTGCTTCACTTTCGTCTTCGTACACACGGAAGGTTTCACCGGCCTGCGGCGCACCGTTCAAACCGAGGATCAATACCGGCGTAGAAGGACCGGCTTCGTCGACGCGTTTGTTCCGCTCGTTCATCATCGCTTTTACGCGGCCATAGTGCTGGCCGGAAACCACCAGGTCGCCGCTTTGCAAGGTCCCGTTCTGCACAAGAATGGTTGCCACGTAGCCACGACCTTTGTCCAGTGTGGCTTCAATGATGCTGCCGGAGGCTTCCCTGTCCGGGTTGGCTTTCAGATCAAGCAATTCGGCTTCGAGCAATATTTTTTCCAGCAACAGGTCAACATTCAATCCTTGTTTGGCAGAAATTTCCTGGTTCTGGAATTTACCGCCCCAGGCTTCCACCAGGATGTTCATGTTGGCCAGTTGTTCGTAAATCTTTTGCGGGTTGGCACCGTCCTTATCGATCTTGTTGATGGCAAAAATCATCGGCACATTTGCCGCCTGTGCGTGGGAGATGGCCTCTCTTGTCTGCGGCATGATGGCATCATCCGCCGCAATCACGATCACCGCGATGTCGGTAATTTTTGCACCACGGGCACGCATGGCGGTAAACGCTTCGTGACCCGGCGTATCGAGGAAGGTAATGTCCTTGCCGTTGGGCAGGTTCACCTGGTAGGCACCGATGTGCTGGGTGATACCACCCGCCTCACCGGCCACCACGTTGGCCTTCCGGATATAGTCGAGCAGTGATGTTTTACCATGGTCGACGTGACCCATGATGGTGACAATCGGCGAACGCGGTTGCAGGTCGTCGGCACTGTCTTCCTCTTCCTCCTCTTCCATTTCCAGCTGCTTTTCCATGTCGATGAATTCGACATCATAGCCAAATTCCGATGCTACCAGTTCGATCACCTCTGCATCCAGGCGCTGGTTGATCGACACCATGATGCCGAGGCTCATACACTTACTGATTACCTCAGCAAAGGAAACATCCATCAGGTTGGCCAGTTCGCTCACCGAAATAAATTCGGTTACCTGCAGCTTGTTGTCCACGCCTTCGGCTCCTTCGGCCATTTCGTGCCGGCGATCGCGGCGTTTGGCTTTCAGGGCCTTGTTGCCCCTGCCACCACCACCGGAAAGCTTGGCCTGCGTTTCCTGTATTTTCCGTTGAATTTCTTTTTCGTCGATCTGGCGGTCTTCGCGGGGTCCGCGATGGTCGCCACGGCGCTGCGGCGAGAACCGGCCGCCGCCACCCTGGCCACGACCTGCGCCACCTTGCTGGCCGCCAACATTTTTCTGCGGGGTAAAGCGTCCGCCGCCGCCCTGGCCTGTGCTTGCCTGCTGGCCGCCGGCCTGACCGCCTTCGCGGAAGGCTGTCGGTCCGCGTTTTTCAATCGGGATACGTTTGCGCTTCCGCTTTTCGTCCAGTTGTTTCGGACGGGTATCGTTGTCTACCGGTAACTCGATCTTGCCTAAAATCTTCGGGCCTTCCAATTTTTCCGCTTTGATGTTTTCGATGACCGGCTCTTCTTCTTTGGCTTCCGGCAAGTCAATGACGTTGGTTTCTGCAACGGCCTGCACGACAGTTTCCGGCAACTCTTCGAGCGGCGCCGGTTCTTCCACCGGTGCCGGCGGAGTTTCCTGCACAGGGGCCGCCGGTGCTGCCGGTTCTTCCTCCACTGCTTTTTTCACGCCTTTTTTGGGACGTGTGGAGGAGTCGATGGCCGAAAGGTCAACCTTGCCGATGATCTTTGGTCCTTCGATTTCCGGTACCTCGGGCCTGGTTGCCACCACTTCTTCCTGCTCCTGCGGTGCCGGCACTTCGACTGGTTCTGCGGGCTCCGGCGCGGCAACCGGTTCAGGCACGGCTGCTACTTCCTGCACCGGTGCAGGCGGCTGCGGTTCCTCCACAGGAGGCGGTGCCGGGGCTTCTTTGGTTGCCGGCTTTTTCTCCTCTTTGCGGAAACGCAGGACCTCTTCTTCGTCCCGCTTCTTTTTTTGTTCGTTAACAGCGCCTTTGGGCAGGTCGATCTGTACGGCCTTTAGTTTGGCCACCTTGTCGCTCTGAAACTCATTTTGCAAAGCCCGGTACATGTCCTCGGTCAGCTTTGCCGTTGGTTTCAGCTCGTCTTTGTTAAACCCTTTGCCCACCAAAAAATCCACCAGGGTATCCTTCCCGATGTTGAATTCTTTGGCGGCTGCCATTAAGCGCGGTGTTGTTGTTACTTCTGACATTAACTGTTTTTAAATAAACTTCGTTTTATCGGTCGGGGAAACGTCAAACGAGAAAAGTGAAACAGAAGGTTTTTTTAACAAGCATTCCTGTTTCACATTTGGCGTTCACGTCTTACCTCCCTTATTCTTTTTCAAATTCCGCCTGAAGTACCTTGCGCACTTCAGCGATGGTTTCCTTTTCCAGGTCTGTTCTGCGCTCCAGTTCTTCCGGCGTCAGGTCCAGTACGCTACGGGCCGTATCGCAACCAATGCGCTTCAACTCGTCGATCACCCAACTTTCGATCTCGTCGCTGAATTCTTCCAGGTCGATGTCAAACTCTTCCACTTCTCCTTCGTTATCGCGATACACGTCGATATTATACCCTGTCAATTCACACGCCAGTTTGATGTTCACGCCGCGGCGGCCGATGGCCAGCGACACCTGGTCGGGCTTGAGATACACACTTGCATGCCGGTCTTCGTTATTCAGGTCCATTGTCGTAATCTTGGCCGGCGTCAGGGAACGCTGGATCAGGAGTTGGGTATTGTTTGTCCAGTTGATTACGTCGATGTTCTCGTTTTTCAGCTCGCGAACAATGCCGTGGATGCGGCTACCTTTCATACCCACGCAGGCGCCAACGGGGTCGATCCGATCGTCGTAGGACTCTACGGCCACTTTTGCCCGTTCGCCCGGCTCGCGGACAATCTTTTTGATCACGATCAGGCCGTCGAAAATCTCCGGAACTTCTATTTCCAAAAGCTTTGCCAGAAAATCAGGCGAGGTTCTGGAAAGGATGATCACCGGCGTATTGTTCTTCATGTCCACTTTCTTCACGACGGCACGGATGTTCTCCCCTTTTTTGAAATAGTCCTGCGGGATCTGTTCGCTTTTGGGCAGAATCAGTTCGTTGCCTTCTTCGTCCAGGAGGAGGATTTCCTTTTTCCACACCTGGTAGACTTCGGCCGAAATGATCTCGCCGATGCGGTCGCCATATTTTTTGGCCAGTACGTTCTTCTTCAGGTCGGAAATGCGGCTGGCCAGTGTTTGCTTGGCGGCCAGGATGGCGCGGCGGCCGAAATCCTCCAAATTTACCTCTTCGTACACTTCTTCGCCCACTTCGTAGTCGGGGGAGATTTTTTTGGCTTCCGTCACCTCAATTTCTTCCAGCGTGTTGTACACATCATCATCATCGACCACCGTACGGCGACGGAAGATTTCCAGGTCACCTTTTTCGGCGTTCACAATCACGTCGAACGTATCGTCACTGCCGTATTTTTTGCGGATGAGGGTTTTGAATACATCCTCCACAACACGCATCAGCGTGGGACGGTCAATGTTTTCGGCATCCTTAAACTCCTGGAATGCTTCTATCAGGTTGATACTGGCCATAGCTTTGTTTTTTTAGCTTCCAGCTCCAAGCTCCAAGCTGCAAGCAACCCCTAAAGGCCTGTGGCTTGCGGCAAATGGCTTGTCGCTGTCTCAAAACTTTACTTGAATTTTTGTTGTTTTTATATCACTGAACAAAACAGTTTCCTGCTTGATTTCTTTCTTTTTTCCTTTACCGGTTTCCGTTTCCACGATCACGCCTTCGTCTGAAGCGTCCAGCAGTTTTCCTTCCACCACCGTGGCGTCGTTCCGGGTAATGTGTACGTAACGGCCCACATTTTTCTTGTACTGGCGATGTTTTTTCAGCGGCTCGTCGAGTCCCGGCGAGGAGACCTCCAGCGAAAAATCATCGGCCGGGAACAGCCCGCTTTCTTCGATTTCCTTGTACAGTTTCCGGTTGTACTCAATCAACGTGGAAAGTATGATCCCCTCATCGGAGTCGATAAACACCTTGATATTGTTGGTCGGCTTAATGCGGACCTCCACCAAAAAGTGTGCGGGGTGGGCCTCTAAAAGGGCATTGATCTTTGCTTCCAATGCCCCGATGATTGTTTCTGTTTGCATATCCTAAAAGAAGAAGGGAACGTCCTCGTTCCCTTCCGATTTTCCTTTGCTGTAGCAAATGTACGGCAAACGTTAAATACATTCCAAATCCAATTTGAATAAAGTGGCAATTGTAACTTTGGTTTCTATGATTTTAAGTTTTCTTTTCTTTGCTTTTTTGTTCTATGTGCTGTTCAAGCTGGTGTTTGATTTTATTCTTCCCATCTACCGGACAACACAAAAAGTAAAGCAGCGTTTCCGTGACATGCACCACGATGCGCAAGCGCCGCCCATGGGCGCCCATCCACCCAAATCGTCTTCAAACGGTTCGCCCCAAAAAGGGCAGGAAACCTTCGGCGACTATATCGATTTTGAAGAGGTGAAGGAGTAAAAGCGGTTTTTCTTATTTTTGCGCTCCGCCGTTCCAAGGCAATTTCCTAATAACCGGATCCTTAGCTCAGTTGGTTAGAGCGTCTGACTCATAATCAGAGGGTCGCTGGTTCAAATCCGGCAGGATCCACATGAAATTCAAGGAGTTACACCAGTAACTCCTTTTTTCATGTGGACCTGTGCACAAAATTTGCACAAATCGTTAAACCTTCTTTGCTAACTATTCTCTTGTTTACTGCTGTAGGACCATTTGCCTGAGTAACACTCTGTCAGAACTGTTCTTTTCACCGAACTTCCTAATAATGATTGTATTCTTCATTGCTTTTCTCCTACTGGTTTGCCTGGCAAGAGATTGAATAGATCAATTAGAGTACTCCTCCTATCCTATTCAGCACTATTGGCAGAATCGAGCACTTGGACCTACGATCCATCATAGGTAGTCTATGCTCTGGCTCGCTTTTAACCTTCAGAGGTTTTTGTATAAGAGATAGCCGTATACCTTTACTGCAGTTCTTGAAACGGGCCATTTCGACGCAAAGTGAGACTAGTTCATCGGTTTGTCACCTGACAGGCATTTGCATACGTAAATAGCTGATATACATCTACTAGCTTCTAAATGTTCGAGTCCCTCAGGATCCACCAAGTAAGTTTCATTTTCAGTCAATCGGTTGCAGGGCAGAACGAAGATTGAAGCGATTGATCTTACCAGGTAGGATTTTCACTATGTTGAAAAGCGAAACGCTCAAACGGCTACTGAAATGGACAAGAGCCAACCTCCAACTTGCGGGAAAAACACGCTTAGAGCTCTTTTCTTCGCCATGGTCTTTCTTGATGCCACAGGACAAAACAAATCGTTTGGCACTGACTGCGGGCAAATGAAGACAAAACTTTCCACTTCAGAACGCAAAAGAGAAAAACAGATTTTTCAACCGGGTTGTGAAGGTCTCCGGTGTTGGCTACATAGATTAGTCCTTCAAACACATTTTGCATCACCGCCAGGACGATCCATTCCGTTTTAGATATGTATTGTTGCTTTGAACAATCGATTTTACTCTCTACCAAAATGCTTTCGAAGATTATTCATATGGAGATAGACGCATTCGCTTGTGGCCATTTGTCGCAATCCACCCATTTAATTGCCGTAATTGCACAGGGAAAAGATCAGCAATCAAGTCCATCTTTGTCATCAAATCAAAAATTATGAAACCCAAAACAATCAACACGCTTTACTGGATCTTCACGATACTTTTTTGTGCATTAATGATTTTTTCCTCCTGGTCGAGTATCGTGGTAAATGATGATTCAATTAAATTAATCCACGGCATGTTGGGCTACCCGGAATATTTTATTCCTTTTACAGGCTGGGCGAAACTCATTGGTTCCCTTGTACTGTTAATTCCCGGTTACGTCAGAATAAAAGAATGGGCTTACGCCGGTTTGTTTTTTGACTTGATTGCTGCCGTTTATTCAGGCATCGCGGTATCGCAAACCTTTAATCCGTTGATGCTGACGATGCTGCTTTGGTTTGCACCAGGTATACTGTCGTACATATTCTGGCATAAGAAAATGAAGCTTGACTCGCACAAGAATGTAGTATCTGAAAACAAGAAGGAAGCTGCATTGTCTTATTGAAGACCCGTCATGCTTACGAGTCGAATGGTTTCGTGAAGACAAAAGAAAACTCAGAAAGGGGCGAGTAGCCCCTTTGAGAAAAACATCTCATTCTTGTTCAGCATTTGGAGACGTGTAGCAGTGGCCAATAACGGAGAACGGATTGGCGAAGGCAGGACATTCGAAAATCGTCCGCCTTAGTTTTGCACAAATGCGCAACAGAAATACAACTGCTGAATTTACAAGGTCAGCCCCGCTATTGCCGATATGACGTTAACGGTTCATTGTCTTTGTTGATTCATTGACATGGGGCCTGACTTGATCAGCAAGTTTTTTGGGTGCAACTTCACAATAAGCTTTTGTTAAAGCGTCAATAAATAATTCTTTTCTCACTTTGCTCATTTCAATTAGCGTCCATCCGTGTTTGCCCCATTTGTTATCAACCGGGAAGATGATTGTCTTGTCAACAGAAGAAAATACGTCCTGGTCTATTTCTGATAACTTGATACAAGCTCTTTTCACTACAGTATCATAGGTTGCAAAGATTTTCCTCTTCACTCTGAATGAAGTCTTTTCAAAGTGACGTTCTTCTGTTGATTCGGGAAACGAAAGTGCTAATTTTCGAAACGTGTCAATTGATACCATTGTCAAACTATTTTTTTACAGGTGTGGCCAAACACAGAGTTGCTTATCTCCTGCTCTCGGCAATTACTTTTTTATGAGATTTTGATTTTACTACGTTCTTTTTAAGTTTTGGAATTGTGCCTGGTCTCATTCCATGATGAGCGAGAATTTCCTTTTCTGTCCACTTTGCCAAGTTTTCCAAGGTCTTAATATTTTCCCTTTCTAGTGCCCCTCTCGCAGGAACACAAAGTAATGCGAGAAAGCTGTCTTTAGAACTACGTTCTTCTTCGCATATCGGGCAGCCGTTACGTTTATCATATCGATGTCTATTTTTTACATGTCTTTGAAATTCCTTTTGTAGGCATATAATTTCATAAACTATTGACCAGTGTTGTCCTCCAATGCCCCTAATCGTAGAAGCGCTTTGTAAAGGTGGGTAACAGCATTACTCCAGCTTCATTCCAGCGATTCTGTTGATTTCTGTTTACAGATGAAATCAGCACTTCAGCCCCACTTGTACAAAACCGCATCCCATGTTTACAATTCAGCAGATTCAAGGAACGAGTAATTAACAATATATCGAAAGAACAAAGGGTGGAACAAGATGTGAAATACCTTTAGGCATTGAAGCCTCTCTACCATGATCATCCCCACCCTTTTGCCTGACCGATACTGAACAGTTCAACAAGTTATTTAAAAACTTTCAGCAGGATCGATAGCACAGAGCAAGACTGTTCTTGCGACGTCGTTTCTTTTTTCTAACAATATTTTTTCTTCACCACAAAACAATGGAAACGAAAAGGCTCTGTTGTGATATCGATGTATCCTTTAACACGCTGGACGTATACTACCGAAACAACCTCGAAAACTTTTTCATCCGCATGTTAGAAATAATAACAAGAGCTTTGAGAAATCCTGGAGCACACCGGTTCTGACTACCACGGATGGAAAGAGATTGGATAACCAATTCAGGACCGCCCTCCTATCCAACTCAACACGATTAGCAGAATCGATCGTCTTTGGGAAATAAATACTCGATTTCTAACACCTGGCAATCGTATCATCACGATTTTTTGGAGTTTACGACACCCTGCTATTTCTAATTCTATCATACAACAAAAAGGCAGCACATCCATGCGCCGCCTTTTTACTTCTGACAATCAATTTGTTTAATCGGGTTGTTTAATCAATTTAAGGGTTACCCGCTTGCTACCCTGCACGGCTTCCACAATATAAATGCCCGGACGATAGGTTGATCCGATCTGCAGGGAGGCATTGGACGGAATGCCTTTCCTTGCCTCCACGACTCTTCCAAGCACATCTACCACCCGCAGGTTCACCCCTTCATCTGAGCCACCCGTAAGCTGTATTGTAAACTGGTGAGTGGTCGGATTAGGCAGAGCATGCACCTGCAACGCTTGTACTTCCTGTATCAACCGCTGTGGAGCGGCCGTGTTCAGGGTGAGGGCAGCAGCGATGTTACAGTTGCTGAACACTGTATATGCGGGGCCGTTATCTACGGCTGTCGTGCCACTTTGACTAGGTGGCACAATCGCCTTGGCGCTTGCAGTACCTATGTTGCCCTTGCTGTCCATTACCTGCAGGTAGATGGTATATACACGGCCGTCGCCTCCTTCTATTCTTTCGCTACGAAGATCCACCGACGTGCAGTTTGCCGCAATCTTAATATCCTGCGTGGTGTTGCCATCTGCCTTGCCCGGTATATCATCGGGTTCATCACTGGTTACTTTTGTAATCACCACACTGTTTACAGGAATGCTGCCGCAATTATCCGTTACAGAGGTAACAAATTGCGATGCCTTCACATTCTGGTATTTATGGTTGGGCGACCACAGCAGCACAATCGGCTGTGCTATCGTATTAATCACCGGCGGCTGATTGTCCTCAACTGTAAGGGTAAAGCTGCAAGTAGCATTGGGCAAGGTTCCGTTAGATGCCGTGACAGTAACCGTGGTATTCCCTTTCGGGAAAGTGTACGATGAAGTGATCGTTGTATTCCCAACTTTTACAGTTAATGTCGGTGCCGGAGTACCCGTAGCTGCTACATAGCTAAGTAGTGTAGCCAAACTTAACGTAGCAGTACATACACCTGCATCCGTATTGACGGTTTTTGATACCGGGCAAAGGGTAAACGTTGGCGGTACGGTACAGCCGGTTGCAGCATTCAATATAACGGGGTTTCCGCTATAACTGGTTGCGCAGGCGGTGTTGCCTTGAAGTCTTACGAAAATGTTGTAACTACCCGCTGCAAGCCCGCTAAAGCTATTCGACGTTTGCCATTCGCCTGCGTTAAGCCTGTATTCCAAAGCTCCCTCACCACTTGCGTTTACTACAATCGTTCCGGTTGGCAGTGCACACGTAGGCTGTGTAACAGATGGCGCACTCACTGTCGGCACTTGATTTACCGTTATTGAGCCGTTTTCGCTGACATTTCCGCAGCCACCTGTAAGCAATACTGTGTAGTTGAAGGTGCCACTGGCCGAAGGCGAGCCGCTGATTGTTACCACATTGGCTAACCAGTTCCCTGTTACGCCGGCAGGCAAATTACTAATGGTAGCACCCGTAGCGCCTGTAGTAGCATAGGTGATGGTTGTTATCGGGGTATTGACACATCCGGTTTGTGCATTCGTGCCGGTTGCCGAGGTAAGCTGAATTGTATTGGTCTGTGCAATATTCACTGTTACCATGCCGCAAGTCGTGGTATTACACGTACCGGCATACCGCACATAATAGATTGTTGTGCCGGTTGGTGAAACAGTGATGGCATCCCCCGTACCGGCCGAAGTGCCTCCGCAAGAACCCGTAAACCATTCTGTTACTGCTCCGGTTCCTTTCGTTCCGCCAGCAACCGTTAACGTCGTGCTGCCACCGCTACAAATGGTGGTATTTCCGGTAGCACCGGTTGGGGCAACAGAAAGCTGGTTTACAGTTACAAGCTGCGTAACGCCGCCTGTATTGGCCAAACAGGGAGAAGTCGTGCCTTCAATCCGAACCCAATAGGTGGTATTGCCGGATGGCGATACAGTTAGCGACGAAGACGTTTCTCCCACTAATGGGGATGTGCCGACAATAGTGCCGGTGCCCCACTGGTAATGTGCTCCTGTTCCCAACGTACCACCGGTGGCTGTTAATGTGGTGGGATCACCACTGCAGATGGTGGTATTGCCTGTAATTCCCGTAGGCGCAACGGATGGCTGGTAAACTGTAACTAGTTGTGTTACTCCACTGGTCATTGGTGTACACGGGGAAGCGGTATTTTCAATCCGTACCCAATACGTCGTGTTAGAAGCTGGTGACACCGTAAGAGTCGAGTTTGTTTCTCCAGGAAGTGGCGATGTTCCGACAACCGTTCCTGTGCCCCATTGGTAGTTTGCCCCTGTTCCTAAAGTACCTCCTGTTGCCGTTAACGTGGTGGAGTTACCAAAACAGGTGGTTGTGTTTCCTGTAATACTGGTCGGGGCTATGGATGGCTGGTTAACAGTTACGACCTGTGTGATACCATCGGTGTTTGCGGCACACGGTGAGGCTGTGTTTTCAATGCGAACCCAATACGTGGTGGTAGTGGTTGGAGACACGGTAAGAGTCGAACTGATTTCTCCCACTAAAGGTGAGGTTCCAATCACGCTTCCGGTTCCCCACTGGTAATGGGCGTTGGTACCTAATGTACCCCCTTCAGCTGTTAATGTGGTAGAACCCGGGTTACAATATATTGTTGTTCCGGTAATACTGGTAGGTGCAACGGAAGGAATATTCACAATAAGTGTTGCATTCGTAGAAGTTGCAGTTCCGCAATCATTGCTGGCCTGTACATTATAGTTAGACACCGCATCACCTGGTTGCGCATTGGTAATGGTTAACGTGGCCGTGCCGGCACCTGAAATGGTTGACCCGGAAGCCTGAACTCCATCCACAAGATTTGTTGTGCCGATACGCCAATGGATAGTTGGTGCAGGTGTTCCGGTTATCGTCGAGGTAAATGTCACCGTACTCCCGGCACAAGTGGTTGTACTAATCAGGGGTGCAACTGTTGGCAATGTATTGACCGTGATGTTTGCCCTGGAAGGCGACGTTTCTACTGCTGTGAGATTATCCACTACAGCGTTCACGGTTGCTGTGCCGCCTGTTCCGTTGGAAGTGAAGAGTGCAGTGGCTGTTCCACTTGCCTGAATTGCCGTTTGCTGTGATGAAAGGCTTCCCAAGGTCGAACTCCAGCTTACCGGCAATCCAAGTAAAACAGAGAGGTTTGATACGGAAATGGCTTCACCTGCAGAGTTGGAAAGGAAACTGGCTGTAACGGTGGTCGTATTTCCAAGTCCTGCCGATGTATTACAGATTGGGTTGGGTGAAGCGGTCGATTTTAACTGCAGCCATTTGGTAAGCGTCATTGTAGCACCAACCGCCAAGGCTGTTGCATCATTGGTGCCGGGGCCGGTGTTGACACCCCACCAGTTGTTATCGGCGATTGTAACCTGTACGGAAGAACCGCCTGCCTGGCCGATAACGTTTGCCAGTGGTGGATTAGAGGTATTGGCACAAGTATTTCCTATAAAACGGTTGAAACGGACGGTTGCCGTACCATTGGTATTCATGATGGCGCCGGCATGGGCGCCGGTATTTTCTGCCCGGTTATTGATGAACGTATTTTTTTCGATCAGGTAAGTACCACCGGAACCACCGCCTGTTGTAGAGATGGCACCGCCGTCGCCACCGGTATTGGCACCCACGGGGCCTGTATGATTGTTGGTAAACGTACAGCCCGTAATGGTTGCGGTTCCTCCCTGCGAATTAAAACTTACCGCACCACCTGCACCACCGCATTTATTGTTGGTAAAAACACAATTAGTAATGGTGAGGTTATGAGTGTTCAGGCTGGAACTCTGGGAAATGGCACCACCGTTACCTATTTGTTGCGTAAAATTTTGAATGGTCACATTGGTTAGTGTGGTGGAAGCACCGGCGCCGCCGGCAAGAATGGCTCCGCCACCACCGGAATAAGGAGTGGTGCCAGGTCCTGAAAAATTCAGTGTAAGATTTTGAACGGTAAAAAGCACAGCACCAGAAGCTGTGACAAACACGCGGTTATCAGTCGTTTGGTTAATGGTCAGCTGGTTCATGCCGGGACCATCAATGGTTAATTCGCCACTGACCAATATCTGGCCTGACGTTAAATTGATCGTTCCGGTAATGGAGAAATTCACAATGTCCGCACCCGGGTTTGCATTGGCATCCAGGACGGCCTGCCGTAACGAACCGGCGCCGGCATCGTTGGTATTGGTAACTGTAATGGTAGCGCTGTTTACCTGCTGCAATCCATATAGCAAGATGACAAATAAGAGCGTCATTAATTTTCTCATACCAAATTTTTTAGAGCGGTATTAAATAAATCTAGTTTGCTTCAACAGCATATATGGGTCTTGTTGGTTGGGTACAGTAATCAGCTAAAGACGCGTATCAGAAAAATCCTGCTTGATTAAATTCAGAAAACAGCCATACAAAGGATCAGGATTGCACTTTATGTTCTTGGCGGAAACACGCCCTGCAAAGCGATGCAGAAATAAAAGGTGAGGTAGGGCATTAAGTTATTGTGTGGCTGGCTGCCACCTGCGACTCCTGACGAAAGTGGATTCATGGCGGCATTTGGTGTTCCTTCTTTATACCAAAACAAATCCCTGTCTGCCCCCGGGCCGGATGAAACATTATTCGTAGGGGAAGGCGAAACACCATCACCACCATTTGCCCGGATGGTATGGCTGTGAGAAGGAATTTCTGTTTGAAGTAAAGTTACAGCATCCGACCCCCCTGTTTCGCCAAGATCGTGTAAGGACAAACCAGGGCCCTGGCCCGGGTGCATGGGTGCCCTGCCCTGAAGATCCGGTAAGGCAAAATTTGATTTACCATCTCCCCCGTAAGTGGTTCCAAGCAACGAAAACAATGCTGTATTCTGGCTTAGTGGCAGTAGCTGACCATCGCACCATGCCCAGCCTTTAGGGGCGAAATTGAAGGGGAAAATTCTGATTTCTGCTACAAAAGGGTCCATGTTTCTGAAATTTATTAGTTAGGCGAAGGAAATATTCCCTGAAGGGCTATACACGCATTCAGCGTCAGGAAAGGCTGCATATTCAGGTGCGCCTGGCTTCCACCGGTGGGCAAAATAATTCCCGCGTCCATTTGGGTATTGGAGTTTTGGTGAAAACCGGCAAAAGAGCCCCCACTGGCCCAGTATGTAGTGGTTGAGGGATATTGCTGGTCTGCCGTTGTATTGCTTATAGCATTGGCGCTGTGTGCGTGTGTAGGCAGTTCCTGGATCGTTAACGTATGACCCTGTTCCCCACTACGCTCGCCCAAGGTATGACCACTTCCAACATGAATCGGCACCCGCCCACGCAAATCGGGCAGCGCAAAATTAACTCTTCCGTCTCCGCCAAAGGTTGTGCCCAGCAATGAAAACAATGCCTGGTTTTGGTTTATGGGCAACAATTGTCCATTGCATAGTGCCCATCCTTTAGGAGCAAAGGAAAAGGACATTATTCTGATTTCACTTAAAAAAGGTTCGGCCATTGCAGAAAATTTTATGATGTGTGTAATTGTTTTATGATCTGTAAAATATCATGTCGGAGAAGGAAAAATTCCGAATAGTGAGATGATAAAATCCACACATAAGTAAGGCTGAAAATTCGTGTGTGGCTGGCTTCCCCCGGTAGAGGCAAGCGCATTGGCCGGCAAATTAACATTGGCGGTACCCGGACCGGAATATTGTAAAAGGGCCGGTTGTGCAGCCCAAAAATTATTGGCAGGATCTGAGCTGGTGCCATTGCCAGAATTAGCAAGGGGCACATGCGCATGTGCAGGAATCTGGCTAACTGTTAAGGTAATTTCTTCGGCTCCTCCCGTCTCAGCCAGAATAAAACCATTGCCTTGGTGAATCGGTACGCGGCCCCTTAAATCTGGCAGCGCAAAGGTTGATTGTCCGTCGCCGCCGTAGGTCGTTCCGATCAGCTGAAAAAGCGTTTCATTTTCGGAAATGGGAAGCAGTTGCCCTTCACAAAACATCCAGCCGGCAGGTGCAAAATTACCGGCAAACATTCGTATTTCACCTACGTAGGGTTGTGCCATATAAAGAACTTTTTATTGAATGAATGAATACACATGTTCACAAAGCCGATTGATGGCAACATCAATGTCGTTCCATGCTGTTTACCTGACCAAACATTTCAACCGCTCTCTGATGTTGACAAACCGTTATTCGGTTTACCTTTTACTTCGCTTATTCCATACCTGAAAGAAAGCTCCGCCAGCGATATTGAACAACCAGTCTACTTAGCAATGACACCAGGCCAATTTCGCCATCCTAAGAGAAGACAGCTTCGTACTGCACGCCCTTCTCGTTGCGCCCGACAGGCACCAGGAAAATCTGCATACGACCCAAAGCGGCTTGCTCAAGGGTATAAATTGCCTGCGGGTAATAACGATCTTTTTGGGTGGTTTGCAGCAGAATGGAAAAAGGCTTACGCTCCAGGTTCGGATAAGCGGGTAAGTCCACAACTTTGTCCAATTGTGCCGCAGCCAAGACGCCAGTCGAAAAATGGATAAAAAAATCGTTTCCGATTTGCGACTGAAAGTCAGCGGCCGTTAAATGCTGTAGTGCGACTGTCATGGCTTGCCTGTTGTTTACTTGTGATGTTTTGCCGGGTAACCGGAGACGTGGCTTTCCACTCGAATAAATGGTAGACACCGTTTGTCTTGCTTACCAATACGAACCCCAATCTTTCATACAGCTTCATCGCCGGATTAAAGCTTTCCACATGAATGGTTACGCTGCTACCCATGCTTTTGGCCAAATCCAACACATCCATTAATATCCTTTTCCCGATGCCGCGGTTTCTCCATTCCGGCAAAAGAGCGATGTCGATGATGCGGATGCTTGTGCCTTCGTAATGTGTGTCAAGGTACAAGCGCCCAATGATTTGAGACCCGTATTCAATCACCCAAAAATGGGCACCTTTGTAGTTGTTCTGATAATAGGCATGCTGCGCCACAAACTGCGATCGCAGAAAGACGTTTTTCTGGGTTGCCGTCCAATCGGTTAATTGATCCAGTTCTTCCGTTCGTGTGCTAGAATAGATCTGACATAAGCTTTCTTCATCAGTGGCGTTGATGGTGCGGAGATGAAGTAAAGGATCAGATAGTTTCAGTACCATAAAAAATGTATCAAGAATTATCTACAGTTTTAAGCGTTGTACACAGCATGTCTCTTTAAAATACTGGCATATGTTTCGTTTCCGGCACCGGCAAAGATTGCCGTTGACGCGACCTTTATCTTTTCGCCATTCTCATTGAAAGTAAGGTCCATGCGGCTCATCATTGCACCTTTTGCACCGGCATAACTAATGATCACTTCATGATTGGATTTATTTCGTACGATTTGCGTATTGTGCAGGGAAGTTTTGTCTGCAGCGCTAACCACCACATCAATACCATCAGAAAGGCAAGCCAACTCTAAGCATTTTTGGCTGGAAGATTGAACAACACAAATGACTAATGTGCATTTTTTTGCTGACCGCAACCGCCGCGCTGTTTGGTTTAATACACCGGAGGCCTGTAAAATTGATGTCGATTGAACACCTTTTAAAGCAGTCTGTCCTGCATTGATTATGCCGATCCTGGTTTTGCCTTTTCTGACGACTGAATAAGGCAATAAAGCACCTTCCGTTGTTGATGGGTAATCAGCCAAAATAACGTGTAAATTATTTTCCTTTACCAACTCCGCAAGGGAGCCTGCACCATTAACCAAATCCGTTCTGCCGGGCACAATCACATCATATCCGGCACGAGATGCCTTTTTATAAATCAGGAGCCGTTCTTCATTTGTCTGACGGCGGCCGGTCATGTTACCGGCGTCAATCACCAGGATTGAAGGCACTTCTTTTTTTAGTTCTGTTATTTTCTGAGAAATATTTTGCAGACCACCCAGGCCTGCCATCGCTTCACCAATCCCTAAAGCGGCCCATTGGCCTTTTATATTGGCTGTATGTAAAATGGTCATCACATCGGTGCCTGGCAGAACCGGATGTTTAGTGCCGGCATCGGCAAAAACATTAAAAGGTCGCAAAACAGAAACAGCACCAACAGCCATAGTAAACTTTACCAAGAAGTTTCTACGATTAATCATGGCATAAAATATTAAACTGTAGGTCGAAATTTCACCATGGGTTGCAGAACAATGCGCACATTTTCTCCAAGTAATGCAAATCCCTTCTTTTCTGTTTATACGGCCAAACAGAAAGGACAGCTTTGAAAGGACACGGTTGTAAAGAGAAAGCAAATAGGAACGGTGGAAAGGTGTTCAGTTAAAATACTGGATAAAACTGGCCTGCAGGGTTTGGGGTGGTTTGCAAACAGAGACAAACAACCATCAAATTAACACATCAACACAAAAAAAAGAAATTTAATTTATTTTTTTTCGCAAACAGGTCGAAAAACGGCATGGATGGAATTGAACTCCTTATCTACCTGATTGAACATCAATGGCAGAAACACGCAATGCGACCGAAAATATATTTTGGTCGTGAATTTATGGATTTTTGAACCTGGAAATTTTTCTATTAAGGAAAGCCGATTACCCATGAAATCATTTTCAAAACGAGCCGAAACGGCGGATCATTCAGGGCGTTCACCCCTCCTATTATGCATTTGAAATTTGCACGTGTCAATAGCGATAAATAACGACTTAACCCAAAATGTTCAGGTCCCTCAAGATCCATAAGAAGATTAACGGTTACAATCATTGTAACCTTTTTGCATTTTCCACCTGCACGAAATTTGCATAAAAGACGTTTTAAATCTTCTTTATTTATTTATCATTTAATAATTTTTGGATAAGCTATTTATACTCTATTTGATCCAACTATTTTAGCTTGAATCTATGCGGCATTAAGAGGATTTCAATAGCAAAAACGCCGCATTGGCTTTCAAAAAACACAAAATAAATTTGACATTTAAATAAATGATATTGATGTTATCCACGGCGTTTTAGCTCAAATTTGCGCTTTATCATTAAAGGCACTTCTCTTCCCTGTATCTTCATTGTGCCTTTCATGATAGAGGTTAATTGACTTCTGACAACCAATCCTGTTTTTGCATTTATTGAATAGGTGCCGTTTTGCTCTCGATGTAGATCAGAAATAACATCATATCCCAATAAATTGGTCATGCCACCTTTACTTTCCAAGCTACCTTTCACAGCAATTAACGCCATTTCGCCATACATATCTTGTAGCGTGCAGGTGTTAGTAAACCTTAAGCCTAGCAAACTATCTTCTGTTGTTTCTTGCCGCCAACTATCACCGACATAAACAAGAGAGTCAGGAAACGTGCAAAAGAACTGTTTTATGTTTTTTCTTACCACCTCCTGGCTTATCTGCTCCCATTGTTGTTTTGCCATTTCTCTTGTAGGACCATCGTTTGGATCAATATTTTTCAATAACTCTTCTCCTACGGATTGATATCCATTGACCTCCAGAATTTCACCCTTAGGCGATAGCTTGCCAGTTATAGATTTCAATTTTAATGCTCCCAATATCTTCTCCACTGGATTAAGAGAAAAAGAAGCATTTTGTGCATCCAGTTCAGAGTCTACAGCACCGTTTTTTATATGACTATGTATTTTATCAAAACTCATTCGAACCGAAAGATTACCCAAACTATCCCTTGCTATTTGATATAAAATACCAAATGAAGACTGACTCAGGTTCTGAATTTCCTTGCCATCGATTACCGTTTCAACTAGCGTTTCGCTATCGATGTCATACTTGTAAGCCATGCCGCCTAACAGCTGCGGCACTAATTTATATCCCTTATCAAACATTTCAGTTTGAGGGGTGGAAGCTGGTTGGCAAGAAACAAAAAAAAGAAGATAAGCAGTAAAAAGTAGAACCTTATTCATAAGAATAATATTGGTTGCGATAGGCTAATTACAAGCGAACTCTTAAATGGAAGTAAGACTTTAGCAGAACATTGCACTAGCCAGTAGCATTGGCGGCTTTAAAGTTTTGTTCTTCGTACTCGTACCGCACTACACATCTTCGATAGCTGTTAAACCAGGCAAAGTAGCGTTCTATTTTCCACTTTTGTCTGTAGCGCCGAAGCTTTCGTTCGTCCTAGGTTTTCGGCTTGCCTCTGTTACTTTTATGCGGCTCAATCAGCTCAACGCCTTTTCTGCCAAGCGCTTGTCCAGCGAATCACTGCCGCAAGCCTGTAACCAATGAGCTTTTCCTGCAGTTTCTTGGCAAAGCTTTCCTGCAGGGCTGTTCCCACTAAAGTGATTTCATGAGGTCTGCAAATTTGATCGAAACAGAAATACTAACACCACCATCAACGTCCGTAGTTGCCATGAACTTGGTGCCTTTACCGCGTTTAATCTTTCGCACATAAATCCCCCTTTTGGCAATTGAGAAGGTGTAGTCGATAAAAACTCACTCATATCGATGCCACCGCGCTCCTGAAGATCACGGGCTAATGCTTCAATTATTTTGTCAAAGACATCAACATCCACCCACTGCTGGAACCTGCGACGACAGGTCTTATACGGCGGATATTCTTTGGGTAAATCCAGCAAGCAGGCACCCGTTTTCACAATCCACAGAATACCTTCCGGCACTTAACGTTCATTTCGCTAAGGGCGGCCCTTGCCTTCACTTCTGACAGAGCCGTAAGGAACAAGATCTTGCATCTTTTCCCATTGTTTGTCTGTAGATCTCATCCCACAAAACTACTCAATCCATTTATGAGACCAGTTCTAGTTATATTTTATAGATATTGATATTATACCACCCTTAGAATCCTCGCTCATTTCAACACACCCCCAATTATAAGATCTACCTCCACCTATTAACCTTAACCTTTTGTAAAGCATATTCTTTTCTTCATTAGTAATTCTATAGTGAGGAAATACATATTTTTTACCTACACCAATATTTATTGAAAACAACTTTTCATTTTTAAACATTAATGATAGGGTGCTTTCACCATTCTCCATATCACAGAAGGAATATATAGTGTAATCTCCGTTTTTATATTCCTTATATGAATATTTTTTAAATTCATTCTTTAATGACTTTGGAGTGATTTGCAAATCATCGATTTTTAAAGCACCATTAGTCTGATTTAAATACATCATTTTAATTGCATAGTTGAGATAAGCTCTAGATTATTTTGATATTTAGGGACAAATATTTGAGGCAATCCCCCTGCCCCAAACTGCGGATTGGCATATGTAGTACCAAATGCAGCCTGAGTAGTTTTTTTTACACGGTATATTCCTACACTTTTTCTTGGGCCCCATAGCGGATGAGGTTGAACTTGCAATCCTTCCCATAGATTTGATTGCGAAAATCCTGACCTATTTAGTCCACTTAGTGTAGTATAATATTCTGACTGACCAGGCAATCCCCCAACAATTATCGTCCCTTCTTTCAGTGTAATATTTCGCCATGCATCCACTCCAGGATATGCTCCTTTGCCCTGCCATGCTTTCGCTAATGCTGCCGCACCCCCTTCAACTACCTCACCACCACCTCTCAATGCCGAAACATCCATCATTAACAGCACACCAAAACCAGCTGCTTTCCAACCATTACCGTCCTTTATGCTTTCAATCAGGCCGACACTGTTGCGCAGTGGTGATTGCACTGCTTCCTTTGTAAAGTTAAGTATTGGTAACGAAGCCTGCACGGCTAGTGGATCTATTGTTGCCTTTTGAAAAGCGGAGTTTCGTTCATGAAACTCTGTCCAATCTTGTATTCTCTGCTGAGCAAGAGGAGACATATCTGCTGATTGCATGAAAGTTTGAGGAAACTTTACAGTTGGCTCTCGCCAGTTGTGAGCTTTGACCTTGTTCAACTCTGCGCAGCCTACGCAAACAGACTCCGCCACATTAACAGCTACTCTTGATACCGGAAGAAGTGCTTTTACAAGGCTCCCAACTTTTGATCCTAGTGAATTAGTCTTCGATACAATCTTAGTCGTGATGGTGATGCCTGGCATTACTTTACTTACAACCTCCGCACCGGTCTTAATTAATACACCTCCGGGAGGAAATATTATACCGCCACTCGGATCAATACCATTTATTGGATCGGCGCCCATACCTAAGTAAGGAGAAGCAAACTGATGAAAAGGATCCTGCTGCACCCACCTACCTATCTGTGGATCATAATTTCGAAGAGTGAAATCCTGCCAGCCTAAATCTTCATCTAATTCAGAAAAGGTTCCTTGGTAGAGGTATTGATTGTCTAATTTCCCTTCAGCCAGATCTCCTATTTTACGCGATGATAACCCCGCTATCTTTAATCCATACGCATAATAATGGTTTTCCTCAATGATGCGGCCCCTATTGTGTGTCACACGAAACCCGTCGAAATATACCGGCTCGTTGCTGGCGTTAGAGAGGTAAACATAACAGTAACCATTCTTCGGCGCCCGGATATTGGGCAGTACAAGAGCGGGTGCGCCACTGCCCGCCTGCTGTACCCGCACAAACGTGCTACCCTCGGATACAAATTGAAACCGCTCGTCAAAAAACAAAATCGTCAGATAGGCTTTGGGTAACGGGTTAGTGGTTTCGTTTCCATACGGAGAAACAGCGTTAGAAAACGGATAAGACGAGCCCAGGGTATTGCTGACAGTGGTAGCACCCTCGCTGGTCACTCCACCTGTTACGGTGCTACCGGTAATAGCTTTCACAAGAGAATTTAATACATCGTTGAGCAAGCTTTCAGTAACACCGCTGGTCGTCGCCGGGTCTCTGTAATAATACTGCACCGTGGCGCTGACCTCATCGCCCCCCATCACCTTAAGCAAGGCATTTGGCCCCATTCGTTTACCTGTCAAATTGCCCAACCGGCTGACCTGACTGCCAATGTCTGGATTTTGCCAGCCAGCACCCGAAGTTTGTCCTGGTATATCCGCAACGGGAAAACGGCTCGTAACCACTTCGTTCGCAGCTCCGCTTTGACCAAAGAGGCCCTCCTCGCCGGATGCTCTTGCCATTTCCATGGTACAGATATTTGAGCCCACATGCGTTTCTTCCGTCAAAATCATTCGCACGTTTTGCTGATAATCGCGTAAGTAGTAATCGAAGACACCTTTTTTCCCGTTGGGAAGTGTAAGGTTTCCACTCAATGTCAAGTAATCAAAACCATTGTTTTGAGAAACATCCTGCATCACCCGAATCCTGCCTTCTTCAAAACCAATGTACTGCAATTCGCTGCCTATGTATACATAGCTGTTGATATAGGTTGTAACAACCGGCGTGGTGCTATTAACTGGTATAAAGAGTTTTTGCAACTTGTTGCCATCTGCGTCGTAGACAAAACGAATCGTACCCTTTCCGGCAATAATGACCTCCTCCGGCTTGTCAAGAAAATTGTATTTGATCCCTGGCTGTTTCCCTGTTTGCGTGCTTTGGGGTAATGTATAGGCGTCCTTATTGAGATCCATTATCAAGTTACCATTGGCGTCATAGTCGTAATCGTTGTCACTGCCGTTGCTCCCATCCTTAAAATCTCCTGCTTTGCCATTGTTTTGGCCGATAGTGGTGCTCAGGTCAGCCACCTTGAGCAACTTGTTGCTAAACTGCGCATAGGTGTATTGCAGATTATCTAGCTCAACAGGTGTTGCATTAGAAAGTGTAAACCCTTTTTGGATCATGGAAAGCAGATTACCATTCAAATCGTATCTGATCTTCCCATTATCTGTGCCTGTCACACTGAAATCCAGTTTTTGGCTGTTCCAAGCGTCATTTGCTGTTTGACGCTCAGTAAAGATTGCTTTTACCAGTCTCCCTGCATTGTCGTAGGTGTAATCGTACCGGCGCTGTTGATCATCTCCCTGGGTCGTCCAAAGTTGTCCTGCAGCCTGACCATTTAGATTTGCGCTACTAAACACTCCATCCCGGTTATCATACCCAAGGTAAAATCCAAAGAAATTGCTCCATTTGTTGTATTTGCTTGGCGTTTTCAGCGCATAGTCCTTATTAATGCCAGTAAGATTACCTTGTAAATTATAGCTGTAAGTCAGTGCCTCAAGCTCATTTTTACCGGATCCCGTATAGCCCGGATCGAGCCGCTTCATCTTCAGTTTGCCCATGTCATCATAGGTATAAGCTGCAATGGTTTTAAAGTTGTTGTTGCCCCATTTTTTCTCAATGGAAGAGATCCTGCCAATCTTATCAAAATTATTTTTTGTCAGCACACCAAAACTGCTATAGCCCGTACCAATTGTTGTATGTTTACTATAACTACTGAGTACACGGCCATCAAAATGGTATTGGAATGTTACCACGTCTTTTCCCGCTTTAAGATTGTCTTCCAGGCTTTGAATTTGGTCCCCACGATCGTCATAGTACGAAGTCGATGTCAGGAATTGCGCCGTACCCAGAATACGCACTTTGCTACCGGTAAGAAAGCCTGTCGTCCGTTGAGTCACAGCGATGGGCTGCACATTTGGGTCGCTACTGCTGTAAGCGGAAATATTATCAAAGTTGACATCAAAGGGTTTTACCCCAGCAAATGCATAATTGTCGTAAAATTGAAACTTGATAATGGTTGAGACTGCAGAATTATTCAAATCACTACTGCTAATCGGATTTTGGTAAACACCAGCTGTAATTAGTGATGGAGCGCCTGTTGCCGCCGGGTCAATTTCAGCGGTAAACTCATCACCGGTATTGCTTGCAAAATCTTGAACAAATTCAATCGTATTTCTTGCCTTATACTGTGTTACCAGCGGATCGCGACTGTCCACCACAAGATCGTTGATAGCCTCACCTGGCGTGGTAACTGAAACAGGACTGTTATTTCCACTGGCAACGGCGCCCTGTAATTCATTTATGGATTTGGTTGTGCGGTAAAGGGTTGTGATAACTGGTCTGTCCAGTTCATCATATAAAGTGGTGGTCCATTCAGCTGGTGACTTCAACCGTTGATTTCCATCCTGCACAAAAACA
The DNA here is from genome assembly GCF_003628535.1 of Flavisolibacter nicotianae. Taxonomy (GTDB): domain Bacteria; phylum Bacteroidota; class Bacteroidia; order Chitinophagales; family Chitinophagaceae; genus Flavisolibacter; species Flavisolibacter nicotianae. The sequence goes on along the minus strand of NZ_RBCI01000002.1, from coordinate 531,018 downwards.
ACTCTGTCCCGACTGTCATAAATCATGAAGAGCGGTTCTGCTCCCGGGGCTTTCTTCCAGGTGTTTCGTCCCTTTTCATCAAACTGATACTGGAAGCAAAATTCATTCAAAACCCTAGTGCCGTCTGCACCTGCAAAAGACCAATTGTGCTCATCCAGGTATTTCACCGCTTCAGGTTGCAACTGATAGCGCAATCGCCCAAAATCGTCGTACACATTATAGGTACAAATCCATCCTTTATAAGCATCAACCGGCACATTGTCTAATTGTACTTTCTTTAAAATCAACTGTCCCGCCTTGTTGCTAAACTCAATTACCCGGTTGTTATCCTTATCGGTAGTACTGTATTTGTAGAGCACCCCTGCAGGGTATGTACCGCCATATATTGGTGCACTTCCTGTAGTATACGACACAGCAAATAATTGCACCTTATCATCTATAGTATTGACCTCGTAGCCCGCCGTATTTCCACTACTGGTATTCCAGGAGTAGCCCGGCAACTTCACATTTTTTACACGATTCAAAGGGCTGTTTTCAAACGCGATTTGTGAAAAACTTTTCGTCTCATTGTAAAGAGCCTGAAAATACTGTATCTGTTCATCTTTGGGCGTTGCCTTAAATCTACCGGATTGGTTAGTGGTTGTGTACGCAAGGTATTGTTCCGGCTCTCTTCCCAGAGCATCGAAAAGAGAAAATTGCACTACATCCCCCCATAGCCCGTTAGCCTGTGCAGGTGTTGCCGTTTCCCTGCTCACCTTCTGAATTGTTCTTCCCAGTCCATCCATATAGGTTGTCGTTTGCAGCTTATCGCCGACAGGCAATGCATCGACAGATAGCCACGTCGTTATACCGTTAATACGAACTGTATGCTCCCGTAGATAATTCCGGTCTTCCCAATTGACAGATACCAATTGTATTTTCACGATATTCGAAAAGAGAAAGTCTCCGGTTGCATCAATCCTTGTTCGCCTTCGGAAATATGTTGTTTGGGGAAGGGGCCCACTAAAAGTATAACTGCTGCTTTGCGCTCCAGATATAGGATTAAAGCTTTCGTCATCGGGTGTAAGGCTACTGTACCATTGATAGCTAAGTCCAGTGTTCGGTATAGCTGCCGGGTAAACTTCAACCAGTTGCGTGGGAGTCTGGCTTGCATTGTATTGATATACACTGGTCACGCTTCCAATACTGTGTGCCGGATTCCAATTGCTTTGTCCCTGAAGCGTTGCAGCCCCAAGAAAACAAAGGCTAAACAGCAGACAGATGTGCAAGAAATACCGATAGTGCATACAGCGTTAGTTGTTGGCTAAGACTAATTGTTGGTGACGAGATTCTGCTTTTTTTGCTTATACAAAAGATATTGTGCATTGGTAAGCACTTCTTTGTAAAGAGAGTCCCTTTTATTTTCAGCTTCCTGAGTCTTGACTTGTAACTGCGCATCGGTGATATCGAATTGTTCTCGTGCAGCTCTTTTCCAATCGTAGATTTGCATATTAGCAGTGAATACCCGTTTTTTTTGCAAGGCAGTCAAACCAAGAGAATCCTGCAGTTTTCCCGCAATCTTACTGGCAACGAGTACTGGAGTCGAATACTGAGCGGACGTTTGCACGGAAGCTATCAGCAGTAAATTCAAAAAATAGATTTTGCTCATAGACATCTCCATGTCGCTTTGAATAATTAATTTATAATACATGGTTGTGTTGATTTTTGTACGTAGTCTGGCGACCAAGAACCATCGCTCCACTCGTAATGATAAATACAGTTGTATAGCCCTGACTCCGGATCGTATATCCAATCGGTATTTACTCTTACGCCAGTTTCGCAAACACCACCGATGCAGGCATATTGAGCGCCAGAGCAACTTGCACAATTCGAACATTCGGTTGAAGGGCCAACGTCTGTCCATCTGGGTGAATTATAAGAAGAACTACTAGGATTAATGTCCACCTCCAATATGAACATGTGATTTTGACCACTAACTATACGACACTCATACGTATTGCTTTCCCATGACCACTGCGGCGTTGTTACAGGAGTACAAACCCTGTGTTCAGGAGAGTTGGCATAAGTGTAGATATTGGCATCGATTTCCGTCGAAGCCTGCTGATCCGCATTAGCCTGACTGATTGTCGAAACATAACGTCCTGCCGGAACAGAATAAGTGACCTGTCCGCCTACAAAGCCGGGACCACAGCTTTCAGAGGTCACCGTCTTCGATTGCAGTGCATTGGTGTAAACTTTCGTACAGCTGCCATTGGCATTGGCAAATGCCTGCGCCTGCGTCAGCAGTTCATTTTGTACCTGGGCGTCTGCATCCTCCTGGCTGATTGCTGACGTATATTTTCCGGCGGTTATGGTGTATTCCACATCACCACCAACATTTCCCGGAACACAATTATTCCGTGAGAACACTTCCTTAGTATAATGACTATAATAAATTGTCGGGCAGCCAACTTGCTTTGAAACGTTATTGTACTCATACATTTTTACAATATTTCCTTTTTCGTCCCTGATCATTCGCATCCGGCCTAAATTGTCGTATTCGTAATAGACGATGCGATTGTTTTCATCACATTCAGACGTCTTACCGATGAGTGGATCGTAGGTCATTGTTTGCATCCGTGCTGTCTTTGGATAGAGACGCAGTTCGTCAATAGTACTGGCGCCGGTCAGGGTAACCTGAGCGGCTCCAAGTGGTAATTCATACTCATAATAGGTCAATCCTTTTAGCGTCGGGCCGGTCGTTTTTAAGATAGCGCCGCTACTAACCGATACGGTGCCAGAACTCCAAAAAGTAAGCTTGTATACTTTTGAAACATTGAGCGATGAAGCAGACAAACTGTTTGCTGTCGATAATAAGAAAGCCTGGTTTCCGGAAATTGACACAAGTGAGGGCGGAGACAATGTGCCGGTTACAGTCCAGCCACCCAGCGATTTCGTTTCAAAACTGGTATATGCACATTTGTCAACCGGCACGCCGTTTACCGGGCTGAAATCAGCGTTCACAACCGCCGCCGTCACATATTTACCATCATTGTCGTATACATTTGAGACGACACGTGCACCCTCGTCTTTCACAGTAACCAGGTTCCCATCGGAGTCGTAGACAAACTTCCTGACTTCCATGAAAGAAGGAGTCGTTGACTGACCAGGAGTATTATAGCGTCGTTCCAATAACCTGCCTGTCATTACAACTCCACTTCCCAACTGAACATACTCGATGCGGTTTTCGTACAACAAGCCGGCTTGGTTTGCGGTCGTTGTTGTAACCGGAAGTGCGATTACATTGTTTGCCTGCAGCGCATAAATAGCGGAACCGCCTGTGTAGTCATCGCTGGAATATGTAAAGGTTTTTTTTATGAGATCACCGTTACTTTGCTCAGCAGTGATTGTATTGACTTCATAGTTGGCTAGCTCATTGTAACTGTAACGGGTGATTGTTTGAACAAACCTGGTTTCATCATTTTCATCAAACGATCTTTCATAGGTTGTTTTAAGGTTTACTCTGCCGGTATAATACCCGTTAAAATCAACAAGCAGGTCACTTGTGCTACCTGTAAGGAATGAACCCGGATCCATAGCCGAATAATCTGTTACGCGTTGAGACGTCGATTTTATTACCAGGTATTTGCAAGATACGAGCTGCGATTTGATGCCAGCAATGCCAGCAAACGACTTGTCGTTAAATTTGATTAGTCTTTTTGCATATGTAGTATCATACTCATTTTCAGTTTGCCTGACTTTTTTTCCGTTTGCATTGTAGACCGTCGTTTTCAGCGGAAGGCCGTAAGCCCACGAGGCAAAGCGTTGTTTTGCAGAAAGTGCTTCATTCCTTGGAAACCAAACCGGATATTGCGCTTCACTGGTAAACTCGTACACTGTTTTCCCATTGTTTCCAGAACTTTCACTTACCTCGACTCGCTTGAATTGGACTGGCAGGGGACTGGCACCATTCAGATCATAGTTGTAATAAATATTAGTCGTCACCAATTTCGAGTAGTCATGGAGACAGGTAATGGCGATGTTGATCACCGTTGTGATGGCATCAATGATTAGGGCGCCAACGCCAGTTCCAGCGGCAATGAATTGTACAACATCCAATATTGTAGTAGCTGTGCTGACAATACCTGCCACTACTGAAAACACCTGCAGTAACTGCTGTGCCGTAGTCAGGTTGATGGCTTGCTGCATGGAAAGAATTCCTGGATACTTGTATTTAAAACTACAGGAAAGGCCTGTGTAAGTCTTTTTTTCAGGATTATAATAATTGGTAATCGTAAGTTGATTACGAGGATTTTCAATACCCCATAATGAAGACGATGTACCTGTCTGATCTAAAACATAGTTATAGATTGTACGTATGGGATTTGCACAACCATTAGCTCCGGTTCCATCAGTTGCACTGGTCACCGAAACATGAACACCTCCAACGCGCTGCAATACATTATTCAACGTTCCCCAATTTTGATCATACTCATATGACAATGTCCCACCGGTTGGATAAATAATCTGCTTCAATAATCCATTCTTGGCATATCCATGCTTCGGATTCAGGAGCAACGTCCCTCCCTGATTATAACGTAGAAAGCAGAGGCCTCGCACATCGTCATAGTCCAATGTTGATATAGACGTATTAAGTAAGCTGTAATTGTAATCAACGCTGTTATCTCCATTATAAAAGCCCCATATATCTTTTTTATAGGAATAAGGTGGCGGCACAATATCATCAGGCAAATCCGAACCGGTGTAATAATCAAATTGGTAAGGCGGAGAATCTTCTTTTAAATCCACACCTATTTTTTTTATAGACCGTAAACAAAGCCGGGCAACGCTTTTTTGAAAAGCAGTAACAGGCGTACCGTAACGATTCAATATAAAATAACTTGTGTTAAGCAAGTACCTCGAAATCGTCCTCGTTTTGAACTCAAATGTGTATTTAATATCAATTGATGTTAGAGCACGCATGCCTGGCAAATCGACTCTATCTTTGGCATATGTAAATTGTGCAGAATGGCCGTCAGGAAAAATGATCTGCGAAAGTTCCGGGCATTGAATTACCGACTTTTTATGTGTAATAATTGCATATTTACTACTTTCATTGTATGAAAAGTCGGCACCTGCATAGTTTGCACTCATTCTCGGTGATCCATATGAAAAAGTAACGACACGACTAGTAAAGGGATCCCGCACTTCACTTAAAAACCACCCATCGATAATCCATTCATTTCTTGTTTCAAACGAAGATTGGTAATAGATCTTTCCTTCTTTGAAATTTGGTTGTGTTTGCACATAACTTAAACTCCTATCACAATAGGATACGTCCAAAACTTTTGAAAGGCTTTTGTTGGAAAACTTATAGAGCAAACCGTCTACATCCTGTATGATAAACGAAGTGATGGTTGTTCGTATGCCTTGGTTAAGTAACGTTTCATCGCGCTGAAATGTAATTTTCAGCTTTGTATCCCCCAACGGAATACCAACATCACCAGATGGTCCATCGTACGTCGGTGCAGAAGGGGCATTTAAGACGAACATTCCGGATTTTCCGTTGAACTGAAAAGTGAAGTAATCTAATTGCCTATCTTCTGTAACGCTATTATGAGGTTTATACAACTGGTTACGGTGTGGATACAACGGATATTTTGTTACGGCAGTTGGCGCGCCTTGGTAAGCCGGTGCACTTGCATATAAATAACCGTTCGGATACTTGTTAATATCCTCTAAGTTCCCCGACCTTTCCTTTTGATCATCTGGTTCTCCTACCTGCATTCGCGTAATCATACCGCCGGCAATTAGGCTCCAACCTTGTCCCATATTGGAAGCCACTTCATTGGTCTTCAACCCGTTTCCAGAATTGTAGTTGAGCGCAATCATTGCATTCAACGACGATTTGTGGTCTTTCCAGTCGAACAAGGGAAGCGAAAAGATGGCACTTCCCGTTTGCAGGTTGACTTGCCCGTAAGTGGGATATTTAGCCAGCAACAAAGAAATGACAAGTCCAAAGGACAACCAGTTTCTTTCCCAAGTATGAAATATGGTATTCATATCACAGTTGTAAATGACTTTCTCAAAATGCGCTGCGGTTCAAAAGAGATTAAAGTTTTATTTTTTAAATTTTTGACCAGAAGCTTTCTTCAAATCAATCAATATTGTTTTTTGCTTGTTAGTTAGACGCTGTTGCTTCCTTAGTATCGTTTGTTGTGCATCCACCGTCTTTTTTAGGTCAATCAAATACAACGTGAGTTCTTCAATTTTCCTAAGGAGTGCAGCCTGGTTCGCGCCTATATCAATACCTTCTTTTTCTATTTCCGCGGCAGAGGCAAGGTCAGGCAGATGATTGTGCATCTTGATATAAGCTTCAACTTCACTGAGAGTTGGTAGTTTATACTTCGGGTGGAATACATAGTCAGGCCATGCACTGTATTGTTTTACTTTTATTTTGGTGAAAATGGCATCACCATTAACAGCTAGTCTGTAGCCTGCTGGAAGAGTTGCCATACCGATGCCAACATTTCCATTAGAATTGATTACAAAGTCACTTGCGGTATGAACTTGAAATGGATTGGTAGGAGCGACATTGTTTCCTAATCCTAATGCCACTCCCCCGGAACCGACTGTCATCGATGTGACGTTGCCAGTCCTAAATTGGGTTATCATACTATATGGTGAATTGAACATCGTACCGAATGTCGCATCATAATTGAAGGAGTAATTTGAGAAAGATGGGCTAACCGCGTTTGAGCCGAACCAAATATTGGGCTCGCAATAAGTACCGTCAGAGGATTTCAACGAACCAATTAAGATCTTTGAATAAGTCGGATAAATTGGATCCGTGATTCGCACGCCGATTACTTCATTTGCTGCGGCATTTTTCACCACATCAATTGTCATAGTTGGACTTGTCGTACCAACACCTGCATTTCCATCGGCGGGAAACTTATTGGTTACTGTTTGTGCGAAGGCAGTATAAGTAAAAAATATATAGAACGCTAAAAAGATGAATGGCTTTTTCATTCAATAAGTTCTTTGAGATTAATAAATCGATAATTGGGGTTCAAGGTTAACTGAAGTGATCTTGTTTGAAGTCGGTATTTTACGCTTTAAGGTGTATTCGTTAATAGTTTTCTTCCCTCTAGCAGAATTGCATTATAGTCATCAACTTCTTTTTTGTCTAGTTGTTCCAGGTAATTTGTCAAAAAACTGCTTTTGCAGTTTCGTATAGCAATGTCAATGCGATTGTACACGATTTTGGCACCTCTGTATGCGGAACTACGTAAAGCAGTTGATAAGAACATAAGTGTTCCGATTTTCACGCTGTCAATCTGAATAATTGTTGTGTCGGTTGGCGCTCCAGCACTTCTAAATCTATTACGGATGTCATTGAAAAAAAATTCCTGGAGCGGCTTATTGTACACGAAAAGTGAACTGATAAATTCAGCGTCTCTGGCTTCTAATAAAAGTGGACCTGTTGTCATATTCATAGTATCTACTTGACCAAAGCACTGGAAAAGCGAAAGAGAAGTGACAATTGTTAAGAATAGCTTTTTCATGCCTATTGTTTTTGCTATTTTGTTTTTTCATTTCAAACTATACCCGACCCTAAAAAGAAGGGCTGGTGTTTTCGGTATCTGCTGGAAAGAGAGGAAGTCCCACAGCAATTTCATCTCACCTTTAAGTTTTTTACTCACTTTGTATTTTTTGGATAACCCAATTAGTCCGCTTGCCTGCCATTTACTGTGGTCGTGTAACTGCTGAATGGTACGGAAAGCAGTGCGATAGTTTTGCTCATAACCACCACTGAGGAAAAAACTTCCTTTGAGCCTCAGATCCATATAGCTGCGTAGTCCGACTCCTTCATGGGTCAGCTTCGTATGGTTCCAGCCTTTGCCCCAACCCAACTTGTAAGAAGCACCTATTCCTACCGAACTGTTATCATTTAGTTTATAACCCAGCGAAAGTCCCAAGTCCGAGGTGACCGGAAAGTAGCTCCTCGCTTTTTGGCTTTGCACATTGGCACCGTATTCCAGCCGTTGCAGGAAGGGTTTTGTTTTTTGACCATTCGGTTTGAAACCCTCCGGCAGTTCAATATTACTTGCACGATTACCAAAAGAGCCGCTGCTAAACCGGGAGAGCTTGGACTCTAGCTCATTCATTTGACCCTGAGCTTCCTGCAGATTTTCGCGGAGCAACTGCTGAACCTGTGGACCCGATCCAAAACGGTCTACAATATCTTGTTGTACGGAAGTTCGCGTTTGAAGCCCAGCCAATGATACCGCGGAAGGATTGTCACCGGGAAGGACGAAAAGTGACGCTAACTGCGAATTTTTGCGAAAAAAATCTTTAAATACTTCTGTTTTTGATACGACTTCCAGCAGTTTCTTTTCCAGCTGCGAAGGATCATCCCACAGTGCTCTGTACTCCTTTACCTGGGTGACGTAGTAATACGCTTTCTTTTCAAAACCCTTGAGCTCTCCAAGCATGCCGAGATGCTCCAGGCTTTGTTTTAATAATCGTTTTCTTTCGGAAAGAAACTTTTTGATCACCTCTGTTTGATCCAATTTATCCTGCAGGGAAGAAAACTGTGAGAGTGTCTCTTCCAATGCAGGGGAAGGAAAGGTTTGCACTTTTTTGAAAATCTGTAAAGCAGTGGATAGGCTATCCAAATGCCCTGAATAAAAATGGTTGCCCTTATTGGGTAGGTTATCTTTTAGCGCCGCATATTGCTCCTCAATTCCGTCAAACAGTTGCCGGGCAAGCACGCTATCCACCTTCCCTAGTTTCAACTTTAACTTTGCTTCCTGCTTTTGAAGACGGCTAAGGTATTTTCCATTTTGCTGCTGAAATTTTTCGTTGAGCAAGGAGGATTTTTTAGCAAGCGAGGATATATTTTTCTCTACCAGTTCCTGCCAATCGTTGCCGACCGAAACACGCTGTGCCATACCGTTTTGTAGCAGCGTGCAGAAAACCAATAACAGGACAATAAGTATTTGTAATTGGGTAGAGCGCATAATGTCAACAATCGGACAACCAAACTACCCTTCATTTCAGCACGAAACAATCCGCATGAATACCCAAAAATTTATCCGCATTTGTACGGATTATTCATATTATTTTCATATTATATTTGTACCTCAAACAACTGCTTATGAACTCGAACAATGCGATTCGAATCATGATCGCAGATGACCATGCACTTTTTCGAACCGGTTTAAAATTCATTTTTACTGCCTGCAAAAAAGACCCATTCCAAATCGTTGGCGAGGCCGCCAATGGCAAAGAAGTACTTGCTATGCTAAAATCGGTGCAACCCGACATTATATTGATGGATGTGGAGATGCCTGAGATGAACGGCATTGAGGCCACGGCATTGATCAAACAGAGTTATCCGCAGGTACACACAATTGCCCTCTCCTACGCAAACACGCCTGATGCGGTTTTGGCAATGGTCTACGCCGGTGCCGATGGTTACCTGTTAAAGAATACTGCGCCGGAGGAATTGACCCATGCAATTAAACTTGTCCACACCGGTCGCCAATATTTTACACCGGCCACCGCGGTTCATTTCATGCGCAAGCTTCGAGAAGACAATGGAGTCCAGGATCATGACCGGAAGAAAACATTGACCAAACGCGAGACCGAGATCCTAAAACTACTTTGTGACGGAGAAAGCAGTAAAACCATAGCTGCCTCCCTGTTTGTCAGTAAAAGAACCATCGACAGTTTTCGGGAAAAGATCATGCGAAAAGCCGGTGCCAAGAACCTGATCCAATTGTTTCGATATGCCTTGCGAAAACATCTTATTCAAGAATGAACGTGCCTTCCTTGTTCGAAAACACTTTAGAAAGCAAGTGTTTTTGTTCCCCGTATAAACATTCTCCTTCTTACCACCGGCCAGACACTAACATGCAAACAACGACAGGCACACATTCAAAGCTGTCCTCTCAATATTTGTACAAAAGGACAAGCTTCCGCGAAACACAAAGCAAGCCCCGTTTCCTTTCAATAGATACACTACAATCTCCGTTCATCCTGATCGTCTGTTTTGCTTAGCGGAAAAGCCGTACTTTTTCGCCATGAAAAACTGTTTTCTGTTTCTTTTGCTACCCTTGTTGCTATCCTGTCAAAACGACTCACCAGCGGCCCGGCCCATGCAACTGCCGGAGATCAAGGACACCAACCTGCTGAAACGAGAAACGACCAACCCCTATGTTCCCGTTGATCTTTCACCCATGGACATGGCTTATTTCCCCAACGATTTTCCTGTACAGAAAATGAATGGTACGGCCACCGGTGTTCCCCGTGCCCGTGTGATCTACAGCCGTCCGCACCGGCAGGGACGCCAAATTTTTGGAAACATTGTTAAATGGGGCGAACCCTGGCGGCTGGGTGCCAATGAAGCCACGGAGATCCAGTTTTTCCAGCCGGTGACGATTCAAAAAAAGCGGATCGACAAAGGCACCTATCTTCTGTACGCCATCCCGTACGAAGACCACTGGACCATTGTTTTGAACAGCAACCTGTATACCTGGGGTTTAAAATTTGACCTGTCGAAAGATGTGGCCCGGTTTGACGTTCCTGCCACCACAAAAAACCAGATGGCGGAATACTTCACCATGGAATTTGAAGAAAGGGCCGGTGCGGTTGATTTGATCATGGCCTGGGAAAACAGGGAAGCCCGCCTGCCCATTCAATTTTAAACGATGTGCGGAATTGCCGGAATTGTTTCGAAAAACGGACAAGCAACCAGCCTTGCTTCGGTTAAAAATGCAACGTCGGTCCTGGGCCACCGCGGGCCTGACGATGAAGGCTTTTACCGCAACGACGCCGGCACCGCGACCCTGGGCCACCGGCGACTATGTATCATCGATCTTTCCGCCGCGGCGGCTCAACCGATGTCGTATGCAGACCGCTACCACCTTGTTTACAACGGCGAGTTGTACAACTATCCTGAACTGCGAAAAGAACTGGAGAAAAAAGGATGCAGGTTTCGAACGCAGTCGGATTCGGAAGTTTTGCTGGCGGCCTACGCCACCTACGGGAAGGATTGCCTGGCGCAGTTCGACGGCGCCTTTGCCTTTGCCATCTGGGATGAAAAGGAACAAACCCTTTTTGCGGCCCGCGACCGCTTTGGCGAAAAGCCGTTTTTCTTTTTCTATGGTGAAGAACGCCTGGTGTTTGCCTCGGAACTGAAAGCCCTCTGGCAGATGGAAGTAAACAAGGAAGTAAACCATCGCCTGTTGTACAACTTCCTGACGATTGGCTACACGTCCAACCCCGCCGATCCGTTTGAAACGTTTTACCACAACATACACAAGCTGCCGGCCGCCCATTGGCTCACCTATTCTTTACCGCAAAATGAACTGGCGACGGAGCGCTACTGGCAGGCCGATATTGCTGTTGACAACAGTCTTTCGGAAGCAGAAGCCATTCACCGTTTTGAAGACCTTTTCCGCCAGAGCATTCACCGGCGCATGCGCAGCGACGTGCCTGTTGGCACCAGCCTGAGTGGCGGGTTGGACAGTTCGGCCATTGTTGCTTTTTGTGCCGGCGAAACATCGGCGCAGTACACACACAACGGCTTTACCGCTTCGTTTCCCGGTTTTGAAAAAGATGAAACTTCACAGGCGGCAACAGTTGCAAAACAATTCGGCCTGCACCATTACACCACTACCGTTGAAGAGCGTGACGTGGTCAGCCTGATGCAAAAAATATCGCAGCAACAGGACGAACCTTTTTCGTCGGCATCGGTACTGGCACAATACAAGGTTTTCGAACTGGCCCGGCAGCACGGTGTTCCTGTTTTACTGGACGGGCAGGGTGCCGATGAAATCCTGGCCGGCTACCACAAATACTACAAATGGTGGTGGCAGGAATTGTACAGGCAGAAAAAGCTCGGCAAAAGCGGTGAGCGGACGGCCGCACAGGCCCTGGGTATAAAAGAAGGTTTTGGCTTTCAAAACAAAGCGGCGGCCCTGTTACCGGAATTCAGCGCTTCGATCCTGCAAAGCCAAAAGGCAAAGAAGGCGTTTCAGCATCCCGACCTGAACCGGGATTTTGCATTCGGCAACAAACGCAACCTTTACTACAGCACCCCATCAACTTTCGATCTGAATGGTGTATTGTACTACAACACCTTTGTGAACGGACTGGAAGAATTGCTGCGCCTTGCCGACCGCAACAGCATGGCCCATTCCGTGGAAGTGCGCCTTCCGTTTTTGCAACACCAACTGGTCGAATTTATCTTCACGCTTCCGCCGCAGTTTAAAATTCACCAGGGATGGACAAAGTGGCTGTTGCGAAAAGCTGTTGACAAAAAGTTGCCGCAGGAAATTGTCTGGCGAAAAGACAAAGTCGGCTATGAGCCGCCGCAGAAACGATGGATGCAGAACAAGGCTGTGCAGGAAGCCATCACCGGTGCAAAAAAGAAACTTGTGCAGGAACATATCCTGGCGCCTTCTGTCTTACATAAACCCATCACGCCAAAAGAAGCGCATGCCGGCGAAAGTTATGACTGGCGCTACTGGAGCGCTGCCGAAACGTTCTTTCGGTAATAAATGAAGGAAGAACACGCCTTCTACCATTTTACAATACGCAACCGGCGACTTGCATCTTGGGAAACGCAGGCCGGCCAAGACATTGCTCCATCGGCGAATGCTGGCCATCAAACTGAAGACGGTATGGCACAACATCGCCTGCATTCTTTCGGCAATCGCTATAGAATTGACGAAGCGACAGAACTATCAGAAGGAAACGAGGGAACTAACCGAAGAGCAAACTGAAAGCATAAGCCCCGAAGGGGCGGCAATAAGTAACCCAGCCTTCAAGGCTGGGCACCGCACTACAAGATATAACCGTAAGCCCTGAAAGGGCGCCATACCCCCGCCATCAATCCCAGACATAGCGCTCATCATACGCCATGCAGTACTTATCGAGGAAGGCCTTGTACTCTTCTTCGAAGGTCTTTTTACGATGGTGCTCTTTTTGGTTTTTGATGTACGCGACCACGATATCCACCTCAAAAGGGTTAACCGAGAAGGCACCATAGCCGTTCTGCCAATAGACGTTTTGATAGGCGTCGCCTTTTGTTTTTATCCATTTGGAAGAATGCGCCTTGATCTCCTCCACGACCTTCACTAACGCCATCTTTTTGCTCAGGAGAAACAAGGCATGAACGTGATTCGTGTGGCCACCGATCTGCACCGGGTTGCACTCGTTATTTGCGCAAATGCCGGCGATATAGCGGAACAATTCGGGCTGAATGGCCTCATCGATTGTATATACCCGACTCCTGGTGCTGAACACCAGGTGGATGTAATTTTTGACCAGGGACTGGGGCATATGCAGTTCGTTTGGTTACAGGCTATCTCGCCCCTTCGGGGCTTATCCTTGCTCGCCGCATCCTTCCCGGCCCTTCAGGCCGGGTTAATGATTACCGCCCCTTCGGGGCTTGCGCCTTCCCTCATGGCTCCCACGGCCCTGCTGACCGGGTTGATGCTTGCGCTCCTTCGGAGATTACGCTTACGATCGCATTCTCTATTCGTGGCCCTGCGAGTCGGGTTCCTTATTATCGTCCCTTTGGGGCCTGGCCTTCCCTCCCGGCTCCCACCAGCCCTTCAGACCGGGTTAATGATTACCGCCCCTTCGGGGCTTTGCTAATCAAGCGCCATGTACAGATTACAGCAATACCTTATCCGGCGTGATCGGCAACTCGCGGATGCGTTTTCCGGTGGCGTGGTACACCGCATTTGCTACGGCTGCCGCAAAGCCGATCAGCGCAATTTCACCCATGCCCTTTGAGCCATTTGGATTTAAAACAGGATCGGGTTTGTTGACAAACACGACTTCCACATCCGGCACATCAGCGTGTACCGGCACATGGTAATCGGCAAAGTTGTTGTTCACCCAGCGGCCATAGCGATGGTCGATCACCCCCTCTTCCATCAGGGCACCACCAATGCCCCCCACCGCACCGCCTTTCATCTGGCTGGCCGCCGTTTTTTCGCTGATGATCCTGCCTGCATCGCCGGCACTCACCACTTTGTCGATGCGCACGACGCCTGTTAACGGATGCACTTTTACCCTGACAAAATGCACCGAATACGAATACGCCGAATACTTCTGCATCTCGGGATTGCGGCCGGAGCTTTCCGTTAATTCGATCGAAGGAAGATTAGCCGCTTTCAGGGCATCGGTATACGAAATGCTTTTACCGTTTTTTAGCCGCATCTCCCCTTGTGCAAACTGTACGTCCGCCAGGGCTATTTCGCTTTCCTGTGTTTTTAATAATTCAACCAGCTTTTTCTTCAATGAATCGCAGGCCATGCTGACGGTCGTTCCCAGGGTTGATGTCGTACTGGAGCCACCTTGCGTAGGGCCGGGAGGGAAGGCAGAATTGCCCAATTCAAAATTGACTTTGTTTACCGGCAGTCCCATTGCATCGGAAGCAATCCTGGTCATGGCAGTTGCCGTTCCGGGTCCACTGTCACTTACCGCACTTTGAATGGTGAGCATGCCATCACCCGAAAATTTCAGCCGCACCCGTCCTTCGCCACGAAAGGCGCCAAACATGCCCGAGCTCATGCCATAGCCCACTAGCCAGCCATCTTCCTCCATGCTGCGGGGCTGGGGTTTGCGGCCCTTCCAGCCGAATTTTTCCGCACCCAGGTCGTAGGCTTCCCGCAGAAATTTTGAGCTATAGGGCTTGCCGTTTTCGGGGTCTGTTTCTGCATAGTTGCGTTTGCGCAGTTCAATGGGATCGAGGTTGAGTGCATAGCTCAATTCATCCAGCGCACATTCCAGCGGGAAGGAACCGGTGGCTTCACCGGGACCACGCATCCACGTTGGCGTGCTCAAATTCATCGGGTAGATGTTGTATTTGGTCGCCAGGTTTGCACAGGCGTATAACTGCTTTGTCTGGGCCACCAGCCCTTCATTGAAATTTTCATAATTCGATGTGACGGCATAGGCATCGTGCCGCATGCCCACAATTTTTCCATCCGGTGTGGCCCCGATGGAGATGTGCTGAATGGCTTCGGGACGATATCCGACCAGCATAAACATTTGCGGCCGTGTGAGCACGAGCTTTACCGGCCTGCCCAGTTTTTTGGCAGCCATTACTGCCGCAATCGCATGCGGCCAGGTGCGCAGCGCCGAGCCAAATCCACCGCCAACATAGGGTGCATAGACCTGCACATTTTTTTGTTCCAGCTTAAACGCATTGGCGATGCTTTGCTGCGTGCTGACAACGCCTTGTGTTTTTTCCCACACCGTTACTTTATCGTCGCCGTCCCACCGGGCAATGGTGGCATGCAACTCCATGGGATTATGCACCTGTATCGGCATGATGTAGGTGCCTTCCACTTTTACCGGCGCTGTCTTCCACGCATCCTTCTCTCCTCTTACGGCTTCTTTGTAATTGTCGCCTTCAATCGGCTTGTCGTTTTTGATGGCGTCTGCCAGCGAGGTGTGTGGCGCTTCTTTGTTGTATTGGGCCTTGATGAGGGAAGCCGCATAGGTGGCACGTTCAAACGTATCGGCCACGACCAGTGCAATGGGCTGGCCATTGAAGCGAATGCGGTTGTCGTTGAATATTTTCAGTCCGCCGCCGCCTGTTCTTCCTTTTGCGGGGTTTTCGCCTTCCTCGTAACCCGGCACTTTGGGTGCATTCAGGTGTGTGATCACCGCCAGCACACCGGGTGCTCTCTCCGCCGATTTTGTATCAATGGCCGTAACGGTTCCGTTGGCGATGGTACTGCCCACCAGCACACCATAGGTGAGGTTGGGCAAATCGTGTTCGGCAACGTAATCTGCCTTGCCGGTGACTTTGGCCTTGCCGTCTACGCGGTCAATCTCTGCAAAAGGAATATTCAGATCAAAGAAGTTGTCCATAAAAAAGTTTAAACGCCGGTGAGTGTTTTGAGTGTCTGTACAAGGGTGTTCGGTCCCAGGGTGAGCTTAAAGTTGTTATAGCCATAACCCTTTGCCTCTTTCAGGGCCAGCGAAGCGGCCTGCTGAAAGTTGGCGACGGTTGCCTCTTTGCCTTGCAGGAAATTCTCGGCGATGGTTAACCGCCAGGGCTTGTGCGCCACGCCACCCATGGCCAGCCTTGCCTGCCGGATGGTTTTCCCTTTCATGTCGAGTGCCGCCGCAACCGATACCAGTGCAAAGGCATAGGAAGCCCGGTCGCGGATCTTGGTATACAGCGAATGCTGCGCCAGCGAAGGGTTGACCGGCACTTCCACGCCGGTGATCAATTCGCCGCGCTGCAGGTTGTTGTCTTTCTCCGGTGTGTTGCCCGGCAGGCGGTGAAAATCCAGGAAAGGAAGCTTTCGCGTTCCCCCGGGGCCTTGCACCACCACGGTTGCATCCAGGGCCGCCAGTGCCACGCACATATCGCTTGGGTGCACGGCAATGCAGCTATCCGATGCACCCAGGATGGCGTGCATGCGGTTGTACCCCTGCAGGGCGCCGCAACCGGTGCCGGGTTCCCGCTTGTTGCAGGGCATGGCCGTGTCGTAAAAATAGCCGCAGCGGGTGCGCTGGAGCATGTTGCCGCCCACGGTGGCCATGTTGCGGATCTGCGCCGAAGCGCCGGCCTTCAGGGCCTGCGACAGCAAGGGCAACTGCTTTTTGACGATATCGTTTTCGGCCACCTCGCTGTTCAGGGCCAGTGCCCCGATGCGGACGACGGTGCCGCTTTGCTCAATGCCTTTCAGCGGCAGGCCGGTGATGTCGATGAGTTTTTCCGGCGTTGTCACCCCCCGCTTCATCAGGTCGACGAGGTTGGTGCCGCCGGCAATGAATTTTGCCTTTGTGTCTTTGCTCAGCGCCGTGATGGCGGCGCCAACGGTTGCGGGTTTGCTGTAGTCGAAATTGATCATTTGACACCTCCTTTTTGTGCCACTTCCCTGATGGCGTCGACAATGTTGGGATAGGCACCGCAACGGCAAATATTGCCGCTCATGTATTCCCGTATTTCCGCATCGGATCCTGCATGGCCTTCTTTGATGCAGGCCACTGCCGACATGATCTGTCCCGGCGTGCAGTAGCCGCACTGGAAGCCATCGTGCCTGATAAAAGCTTCCTGCAGCGGATGCAGGTCGTCGCCGCTGGCCAGGCCTTCGATGGTCGTTATTTTTTTCCCGTCCTGCATGCCGGCCAGGCTTAAACAGGACAAGACCCGCTGCCCGTCCACGTGCACGGTGCAGGCGCCGCACTGGCCGTAGTCGCAGCCTTTCTTGGTGCCGGTGAGGTGGAGCTGCTCCCGCAATAAATCCAACAGCGTCACACGGGGTTCAACCGAAAGGGAAAACGGCTTCCCGTTCACCTCAATTTTCAGCGGCAGCTTTTCAAAATATTCGGCTCCTTGTTCGTCCAGTTTTTTTTCTGCCGCCCGGACAAGAACCGGTGGCGCGGCCAGGATGGCGGCCGTGGCCGTGGATCGCTTTAGAAACGAACGGCGCGACTGTCCGCCGCAGCAGGGATCATTTTCTGTATGGGAATTCATCAGGAAGAAGTTTATAAATGAACATAACGCAACACGTAATCAAAGCTAATTTAGACAAATACGCAAACAAAAAGCTCCATTCCTGCGAATGAAGCTTTTGCTCAAAAACACAACTGCCCGCTTTGCGAAGAGGACAGCCATCGCCATCAACAGCGATGCCGGCCTTATGGTTTCACCTGGTTCGTATTGACAGGTTTCAGGGTTTTCAGGTAAGCGAAAATCGCTTTGAGTTCCGCATCGGTCATGCGGCCATAGGCGTCCCAGGGCATGTGGCTGTACGGGATTACTTTGCCCGTGCGAAAGCGCCTGATAAACTGGTCCTGGCTCCAGCCGGCAATGCGGCCACTGGCGGGATCGGGAGTCAGGTTGGGCGAAACGAGTGTTGGCTTGCCCGGCTCTTCGAACACTGTTCCGCCGGCCATTGGTTCACCCACGTAGTTGCCGATGCCATCGCGCTTGGTATGACACTCATTGCAGTTGGCCACTGCCATCACCAGGTGACGGCCATAGGTAGCCGAGGTATCGGCCGCAATCGCTTTTTTGGGTGTTTCCGAAGGCCCCTGCGGCGTGATGAGGAAGGCTTTGATCACCTTTCCCATGATGTTGTATTCGTGATCGGGCACCGCGTTGCGAACCGGCTGCAGCGAACGCAGGTAAGAGACAATGGCTGTCAGCTCTTCGTCGGTTAAATTCTGAAAGGGCATGAAGGGCAGCACGGCCTCCCCATTCGGTTTGACGCTGTGGCGAAGCACACGGGCAATTTCACCATCCGTGAATTTGCCGATACCGGTTTCGGGATCAGGCGTCAGGTTGCGGGTGTAAAAAGTTCCGAACGGCAGCTTAAAGGGAACACCGCCACTCAAGACCGTCTCACCCCCGGCTTTCACCACCGAATCTTTGTTGGCCGCAGAACTGTGGCAGTCAAAACAGTGACCGGGTCCCATCACGATGTGCCGGCCTTTGGCAATGATGGCCGAATCGGCCGAGGCTTTAATTTCGGGAAGCGGCGCATCGTAACGAAGGTGTTGCCGCAGGGCCGTGGCAATGGTGACGCCGCCAATGGCAAAGAGGATAACGAGACAGGTCCATTTCAGGATTTTGCGCAGCATAGTGGTTTCGTTGAGACAGCGAAGCTAAAAGCGCAGAGGGACCCTTGCCAGGCCGGCCTGTATGAATTGTTGTTTCCGGCGAAGCAATTGGCAAAAGCCGTTTATCGGGTTGAAGGCAGGCTGCACTACGAACAAAAACGAAAGAAGAAGGAATCCATCCTGTTGCCGGTGCGTTTGCACAAATCTTCCTTTCGTCGTTAAAAAACGTTAGCATGTCGTGTTTCAGCGACGGCTATTTGCGTCTTTGCTTATCTTGATGCAGTCAAAACAAAACCAATGAAGAAAATTGTTCTCTTTGTTCTCGTGGCACTGGTTACTGTTTTCCAGTTCTGCAGTTCCTCTAAAAAAGCCGCTTCCGATTCGTCGCACATTACGTATGCCCGGAATGTGCAGCCCGTGATTCAAGCCAACTGTTCGCCCTGTCACAATCCGCCGCAGGGAAGAGCCAAGCCCCTGAACAGCTACGATGCTGCGAAAGCCCATGCCGACGAAATCCTGGTTCGCATTAAAAAGAGCCCGGAAGAAAAAGGCTTTATGCCCATGCGCCACCCGAAGCTGGCGGACAGCACGATCGCCGTTTTTGAAAAATGGAAAGAAACCGGGTTGGCCGAGTAAGGGCAACAACAGTAAGACGTCAAACGTTAAACGTGCGAAACGTTCACGGGTTCACGAGTTGAATGCATTGTACACCGGGGCGATGGCCACCGGGAAACCGTAACCGCAGAACGCTCCTTTTCACGTTTGACGTTTCACTTTCCTCACACCACGTTGTTCCAGCCAAAGCGATCTTCTGTTCTCCCGCTGCGAAGGTCCTCCAGCGCTTTTTTCAGGCGGAACATCACATTGTCTTCGTTGTACGTTGGTAGTTCATACAATTGGTCATCGATGCCGATGGTGCTCACCGGTGCCACCACGGCCGCCGTGCCAGCGCCAAAGGCTTCCGTCAGCCGCCCGCCTTGCAGGCCGTCGACGATCTCGCTGATCCCCACCGGCCGTTCTTCGACAGGAATGCCCATGCCGGCCGCAAGCTGCAACAGGCAATCCCTCGTCACGCCGTTCAGGATGGTATCCGACACCGGCGGTGTGACCAGCTTTCCGTCCACCACAAACAGCAGGTTCATGGTGCCGCTTTCCTCCACGTATTCGTGCCCGCAGGCATCGAGCCAGAGGATGTTGTCAAAACCTTCTTCTTTTGCCTTTTGCGTGGCATAGAATGCACCGCCGTAGTTGCCGGCACATTTGGCAAAACCGGTACCGCCTTTGGCTGCCCGGATGTAGTGGCGCTCCGCTTTGATCCGGATCGGCTTCTGGTAGAGCGTGTGAACAGGACCGGTGATGACGAGAAAGAGATATTCATCGGAAATCTTCACCCCGAATTTTGCTTCGCTGGCAAAGACCAGCGGCCGGAGGTAGAGGGCCACGTCTTCGCCTTCGGGCACCCAGGCTTCGTCCACCCTGACCAGTTGCTGAAGGGCCGCTGCAAACAGCCCGTAGGGAATGGAAGGCATGCACATGCGGCGCAGCGATGCGTTCAGCCGCTCGTGGTGCTTTTCGATGCGAAAAATGTTGATGGCGCCGTCGTGCATGCGAAAGGCCTTCATGCCTTCGAACACCGACTGGCCGTAGTGCAAGGCCAGCGCCGTGGGTGCGAGGGAAAGGTTTTGAAAAGGCTGCACCTTGGGCTCCTGCCATTCACCGGCCTTGTACCGGCAGATGAACATATGGTCGGACACATATTTGCCAAAGGGCAGGTCGTTCCAATCCACCTGGTGCAAAGTAGCGTGGGTTGTTTTTTCTACCGGGATAGCCCCCCTGACCCCCGAGGGGGGAGTGGCCAACGCACCAACCTCACTTTCCAACGGAAACTCTTTTTCATTGACTGTTTGCATGTGTTGATGTTTTAATCGTTCTTGAATTTGCTTTTATATCGAAATATAAGTTCAGGAAGGTAGTCGCCCAAGCGGGCCTTTGTGCTGTGGCGACTCCCTCCTTTGGAGGGTGGGGAGGCTAATTTCCATTTTGATATTGGCCCGCTTGTACAACTGGTTGTCCATCGGCACTTCCACGAAACCCAGCTTGCGATAGAGGTTGATGGCCGGTGCCAGCGATGTTTGCGAGTACAGCGTCACTTTTTTCGCACCCAGCTCCCGGGCCCTGTCGAACGCCGCGTAGCTCAGGGCTTCGGCAATGCCGCGGCGCTGGCAGGCTTCGTCGACAGCCATCTTGGCAAACTCGTACTCGTCCTCATCTACCTTCAGCAAAGCGACCGTGCCGGCGATCACGCCATCACAGGTTGCCATGAGGATGGCGCCGCCCCTGGAAAGAATGGCTTCGTGCGGATTTTCCAGCACCCATTTGTCCAGGTCTTCCAGCACAAAATATTTTTCGATCCAGGCTTTGTTCAGCCGCTCGAAATGCCAGGCATGTTCTGCCTTGTAAGGAATGATTTCAATCTTGCTCATGCTCTTTCATCTTCTTTTTTTGGAAGCAGTGAAACGTATTCTTCGTGCACCTCCGTGTCCCTGTGCCCCTGTGGTTCAACTGCCCGCTGCTTTTTGAACTCTTTGTTCACCAGCCACACACCGCCCAGCGTGATCAGGGTGCCGGTCATCACATTCATGCTCATGCGCTCATCCAGGATCAGCCAGCCCAGGAAGATGGCGACGATCGGGTTGATGTAGGCGTACACCGACACCTGGGTCGGCGGCAGCTTGCTCACGGCAAAGACGTAGGCCGAATAGGTCAGCAGCGAACCGATCACAATCAGGTAGAGCAATCCCCAAAGGGCGTCCGGATTTGCGTCCATTAAGTTCACGTATTTCCCCGAAACACCGCACACCGCCAGCATAATGGTGCCGGCGATCAGCATCTGCAGCCCGACGCCAAACAGGATATCGGTTTTTGGCTTGTAGCGGGAAGCGAACACGGTACCGAACGACCACGAGATGGTGGCGATCAGTGCCAGCCCGATGCCGAAGGCAAAGCGGCTGTCGAGCAGTTGCACGAAGTGCTCGCAAAAGATCGTCACGATGCCGCCAAAGCCCACCAGCAGTCCCACGACCATCAGCGGTGTGAACCGGGCAAAGCGTAGCAGCCAGATGCTGAACAGGGCCACAAAGAGCGGCACCATGCCCGCAATGATGGCTCCCAGCCCGCTGTCGATGTATTCCATCGCCCAGGTGAGCAGGCCGTTGCTGATGCAAAGCAAAAAGAACCCCTGGATGGCGATCTTCAGCAAGGACTTTTTGTCGGGCCAGGCATAGCCCCGGCTTTTGAAATAACCGACCAGGATGGCCCCGCTGATGGCCTGCCGCACACCGGCCACGAACAGTCCTGGCATGTAGTGGGCGCTGATCTTCGACGCCAGGTAGGTGGTGCCCCAGAAAAAGCTCACCAGGGCCAGGGCTATGTAGGCCTTTCGTTGTTCCCGTTTCATACCAACAAATTTCTTTTGTTCGGCTGATATAGAACAGATGCAGATTTTTTATTTTTGGGTAGATCAGATAGCGTGGCAACGCTGTCCGCCGCAAACGATCATCCTTTCCTGCTGCAGACGGCCATCCCGTTTCCGGCGGGTAGCAACGCGGAAAAGACAGTGCTTTGAGCGGCCAAGGGGTGGGTTCAAGCTATCAAAAAGGATGATCAACAAAACGCCGAAAGGCGGGCTCAAAAAAGAGCAATGAAACGCCGCATCATTCCCTACGAACCAAACCGGAAAGCCTTTGCCAAAAAGTTGCGAAGCGGGATGACGTTCTCTGAAGTCAAACTCTGGCAAGAGCTGAAACGGGGAAAAATGGGCGGTTACGATTTTGACCGGCAGCGGCCCATCGGCAAGTACATCGTTGATTTTTATTGCAAGGATCTGCAGCTTGCTCTTGAAGTGGACGGCATCACACACGACAGTGAAGAGGCCAGGTTGCGGGATCAGCGACGACAGGAAGAACTGGAAAAGTTGGGTGTTTCCTTTCTTCGCTTTGACGCGATGCTGGTGATCCATGACGTGGAAGCCGTGTTGAAGGAGCTTGCTGCCTGAATAGAAATATATGAAGAAAGGAACGGCGTACCGGAAGCGGTGAAACGGAAACGGGAGTGAACCTTTGGTCATAACAGAAACCCACCCCTGGATCGCCTAAACTATAGTCAAACGTTAGGTGCTCCCCTCCAGGGAGGGGATGTGTTCCCTGGATCTACCCTTTCTTTTTTGACCAGGAATGAAAGACGGTAAACAGGAAAAGAATTGTCTGCATGAAAACGACCATTCCATTCCTCAACTGCAAACGGCCATCCCCGCATCCCCCTAAAGCGACCATCCCCTCCCTGGAGGGGAGCAGGTTCGGAAAGGGTTGTTCTTTAAACGGCGCAGGGGTGGGTCAACCTAAATGACCATCCTCTCCGGCGAGGGAAACAAGAAGTGAATAACTGAACCCAAAAAACTCAACGGTGGGTCAAAACGAAAACAGACAAACATGAAAACCGTCACACAGGAAGAAACCAGCTTGCAAAGCGAGGTCAGTGCGCTGGCCACTCCCCCCTCGGGGGGCGGGGGGGCCAAATACCTCCAGATCGCCTCGCACATCGAAGCCCTCATCAACACCGAAGCGCTCCGCATCGGCGACAAGCTGCCCTCCGTTCGTACGCTGGCCGAAGAAAAAAGCATCTCCATGGGCACGGCCTTCCAGGCCTATTACCACCTCGAAGGCAAGGGCCTGATCGAAAGCCGGCCAAAAAGCGGGTATTACGTCCGCTTCAACCGCCGGCGCATCCCGGCGCTGCCGGCCGGCGTGCCCTCCGATGTGCAGTCGCACAACGTGAGTGTGAAGGACATGATCGCCGAGATCTACAGCGACATTGCGGCACCCATCAAATACAACTTTGCCCTCGGCGTGCCCGACGTGAGCCTGCTGCCGGCGGCCAAGCTGAATAAGTCCATGGTGCATGCCCTGCGCAACACGACGGACCACGGCATCTCGTACGAGAACACCAGGGGCAACCCCGAACTGCGCAAGCAGGTGGCCCGCCTGGCCTTCAACTGGGGCGGCCACGTGGCTCCCGAGGACGTGATCGTGACCACGGGCTGCCTCGAAGCCATCAACACCTGCCTCAAAGCCGTGACCCGTCCCGGCGATACGGTGGCGGTGGAATGTCCCACCTATTTCGGTATTTACCAGGCCATTGAGGCCCTGGGCCTGAAGGTGGTGGAAATCTCCTCCTGCCCCGTGACGGGTCTCGACCTCGACTGCCTGCAAACCGCCATCCGCAACTTCAGCATCAGGGCCGTTGTGTGCGTGCCCAATTTCAGCAACCCGCTGGGCTCCTGTATGCCCGATGAGCAGAAGAAGGCGCTGGTGGCACTCATCACCAGGCACGAGATCCCGCTGATCGAAGACGATATCTACGGCGAGCTGTATTTCGGCAAGGCCCGCCCCCGCACCTGCAAGGCCTTCGACACTTCCGGGCTGGTGATGCACTGCTCTTCACTCTCCAAGTCGCTGGCGCCGGGTTACCGCATCGGCTGGGTGCTGCCGGGCCGCTTCCAGGCTGCCGTGGCGCAGATCAAGCGGATGCAAAACATCAGTTGCCCTACCCTGCCGCAGGCGGCGGTGGCGCACTTCCTGCAAACGGGCCGCTACGACCTTCACCTCCGCGGGCTGCGCCAGGCCCTGCACACGCAGTGCCTGCGCTATACGCAAAGCATCATCGAGCACTTCCCCGCCGGCACCCGGATCTCGCAGCCCCACGGCGGCTTTGTGCTGTGGCTGGAACTGGATGAAACCGTGGACGTGTTCCGCCTGCGCAGCGAGGCGCTGAAGCAGCAGATCGCCATCGTGCCGGGAAAGATATTTTCGGCCTCCTGCAATTTCTCGCACTGTATGCGAATCTCCTTTGGCAAGCCCTGGAACGAGGACATTGATTACGGCCTGAAGCTGCTGGGCAACCTGGTGAAAAAACAGGCTGGGTGAGTTTGGAGTCTGGAGTCTGGGGTTTGGGGTTTTCAGAACGGTAAACGCGACGCTTATCACGGTCTCCCTGCGTTTCCCCGCAGCTTTTGTGCGAAGAACGGTGATGCATTGATTGGCATGACCCGCTGCGTCCACCACTAACGCACAAGGCCAGGAAAGGTGAGACGCATTGGTAAAGCAAGACATCGTAGCCGGCCCTGGTGGTCGGAAGATGTTTTTTTATGGAACCGGCTGCCGGACTCCGATTTAGCTTTCGTTGCGTCGCACTCTTTTACGTCCGGGAAGGCAGGGCGGCAGAAATGACGTCCCGCTATATCCCGGGGTTCCGCCACAAGGCTGACATAAGGGGCCAACTGCGAAGACCGGGACATACGAAAAAACAAGGTTTTATCATAAGGGCGGCAGGGAGGAACCTCTGCGCGGGGGTCTGCTATTACACCTCTCCTTTCAGCCAGCGCCTTGCCATGGTTGGAAAATTGCAGGTACGGGGAGTTTAAACTTATCCGATGGCGAGAGAAAGCGTGATCCTTTACATAGACGATGACCCCGACGATCATGACCTTATCCAGCTAGCCTTTGCAGAATTGGGTGTGCCCAACGAGGTTGTTTGCCTCCATAACGGGGAAGATGCCTTCCGGTATCTCCAGGCAGAGGAACCTCCGTTCCTGATCCTTTGCGACTACAAGCTGCCGGGCATGGACGGCATTGAACTGCGCCGGAAAATAGAAGACCATGAAGAACTCCGCAAAAAGGCGATTCCTTTTATTTTTCTCAGCACCACGGTTTCGCGGACCATGGTGCAGGAAGTCTATACCCTCAATGTCCAGGGATTGTTTGAAAAAGGTAACCTGTTTGAAAGCGTCAAGAGCCTGCTGAAGCTGATTTACGACTACTGGCAAACGTGCAAACATCCCAACAACTGACCCGCAACGGAACGCCTCAAAAGCTCGGGTGCAGGGCCCTCGACCAGTAGTTCAGGATGCACCGGATGTTCTCCGCGATTTCTTCCATCAGGAGTCCCTTACGGAAATACCCCTGGAGGTTGGTCACTTCATAAGCGCTGTCGATGGTACCGCGGTTGTCGGCCGTTGTAAAAAAAACGAACGGAATGGCTTTGCGGCGCAGGTAATCGGTGGTATCGATCTTCCGCTTCAACTCAATGCCGTTCATTTTCGGCAGGTTGATGTCGGAGATGATGATAAACGGTTTGCGGCTGGTTGACATGAGAAAGTTGTAGGCATCATTACCGTGCTCAAAGAACACCAGCTCGTACACCGTGTCCAGGCTCCTGAACACGTCCCGCAGAACGTCCTGATCGTCCTTGTCGTCCTCAATAATAACGATGAGCTCACTTTTTGCCATAACACCGGCAGCGGCTAAAGAATTATGCCACCGCTTCCTTCCAGTCTCCGTTTTTCTGCCAGCGGGAGCAACGGCGCCCATTGCCATTAGCAATAGCCAGTTCCCCGGCACACCGCTTTCACCTGCCGCAAGGCGTCTCCCCAGGACCGCTTTCGTACAACGAAAGGGGGACGCACTTCGAGTGCCCGGTGCGTCCACCGCCAACGCACAACTCCGGGAAAGGTAAGACGCACCAGTAAAGAAGATTAGGTAGTCCCTTTGTCTCGCCACAAGGCTAGCGCACAGAGCTGGCGGCGAAGACACCGGGTGGACAGAAAAGGCGCGACGCATCGGTAAAGGATAATGAGGCAGGTGTGAAGCACAACTCCGCAAAAGGCGAAACGCTTCGGTAAAGGGTGCAGAAAAAAACCCTCCTTTCCTCCTTTGCCCTGTGCGACAAAACGCTTTCCCCGGAAAGTTTTATTTTGCCGCCTCCACAACCGCAACTCTATGAACAAGCCCACCCTCCTCCTTTGCCTTTGCCTCCTCTCGCTGTTTACTAACGCCCAAACCACCCGGCGGGACACGGTAAAAGTCGGCGTGTACGTCACCAGCATTCACGACATCGACTTCAAGCAAAAGGAATACACCGTCAGCCTCTGGCTGTGGATGAAATACCGGAACAGGGATTTTAATTTTTTGCAGAACCTGGAAGTGCCGCAGGCCAAGACCGTGGAAAAATCCTTTGCCGTTATCAACAGCTCCGGCGACCAGGTATCGCTGCAGATGAAGCTCCAGTGCGTGATGAAGGACACCTGGAAGATCGGCAACTTCCCCTTCGACCGGCAGACGCTGCGCTTCTCCATCGAGAACTCGCAGTTCGATTCGCGGTCGCTGGTGTTTGTGCCCGACACGGTGGGCCAGCATTTCGATCCCCGCTTTACGCTGCGGGGCTGGACCATCGACAGTTGCCTGCTCTCCACCAACATCCATGCCTACGAAACCGCCTTTGGCGACGAAAGCCTGGCGAAGCCGCACACCGAGTACAGCGCCTTCCGCCTGCGCCTAAGCATCAGGCGGGATGCGGGTGGCCTGTTCTGGAAGATGTTCCTCGGCATGTACATCGCCTTCCTGATTGCCTACGTTTGCTTTTACATCCACGCCGATGGCATGGACTCACGGTTTGGCCTCAGCGTGGGCTCGCTGTTCGCGGTGATCGGTAACAAATACATCATCGATTCAGCCCTGCCCGAATCCACTTCGTTCACGCTGGTGGACACCCTGCACGGGCTGACGCTGTTTGCCATTTTACCATCATCACGGCCACGGCCTATTCCCTGCTGCTGGTGAAGCGCAACGAACTACGCAAAGCCAAGCGCTTTGATATGATCATGGCGCAGGTGGTGCTGGTGGTGTACCTGGTGGCAAATGTGTATTTTATCGTGCAGGCGAGTGAAGGATAAGAAAGAAGTTTGTTTTTTTATGGGACCGGCAGCAGTGCTACTATGAAGCGCCTGTGGAGTTTACACTGACGAAGGAAGGGTCGCACTCTTGTACGTTCGGCAAGGCTATTCGGCAATTGTCTTTTACTAGCCTTCGTCACAGACAAAGGCCAACCAGATCGAACATTCTTTTCTATTGGGAACACTCAGAATAACAGGGGTTTTCAACAAAGGCTCACGCCATTTATTCTTACATCGGAGATTTTCTAAATAGTACTTGACAAGATCCAAGTCAAGATCTATCTTGTGAAGGATTTATATTTTATATGCAAATGTCTATTGATAAAAAGAAAAGTAACGAAACGGAAAAAATTAAAAGGACTAGAATAACCACCAAATACATTCATGGAGATGCTAACAAGAAACTTGATGAATTACTGAAGAAAAAGAAGAGGTTCCAACTTATAATTTCATCACCGCCGTATAACATGGATAGAGAATACGAAAAGAATTCATCTTTTGCTAACTATCGAGAAGAAATTGAAAGCGTTATTTCTAAACTTGTTTTGCTTCTGGAAGAAAATGGAAGTATCTGCTGGCAGGTAGGCAGTTATGTGAATAAGAAAACAAAGGAAGTGCTACCACTAGATATATTCTTTTATGAGCTATTTAAAAAACACAATCTAACATTACGAAACAGAATAATTTGGCATTTTGAGCATGGGTTACATGCCTCACAAAGGTTTTCTGGCCGCTATGAAACAATCCTTTGGTTTACAAAATCGGATAAATACACATTCAATTTGGATGATGTAAGAGTACCTGCAAAGTACCCAGGCAAAACACATTATAGAGGTGAAAAGAAAGGACAGATTTCCGGAAATCCGAAAGGCAAAAATCCTTCTGATTTATGGAAAATAATTGAAAGTGACTGGGATAAAGAAGTTTGGAGTATTCCTAATGTCAAAGCAAATCATAAAGAAAAAACGATCCATCCGTGTCAGTATCCAATTGAACTTGTTGAAAGATGTATTTTGGCATTATCGAATGAGGGTGACTGGGTATTAGACCCTTACGCAGGAGTTGGTTCTACGCTAATAGCAGCACGGAAAAACAATAGAAATTCCACAGGCATCGAGAAATATAAAAAATACATCAATGTAGGAAACCAAAGAATCGAAACCCTTAAAAAGGGTACACTAAAATATAGAAAACTTGGAACGCCTGTATTTCAACCTAACCAAAATATGGCCGTTGCAAGAAAACCCGAATTCTTTAACTATTAAGGCAAATCAAAGCTAATGGCCGCCAAAACTTCTGCTAAGAAAAAGAAGAGAAAATCGAAAAAAACCAAATCCTCTAAACTTACGCCTCAAGAGATAGAACAGAGGTTATACAGAAATGAAGTAAGATCAATATTTACTAAAAGTGGCTTCGATAGAGTACCAGGTGTCAGTGATAAACAATTTGTATTTTTAAACGAACACACTTCAGACTTTGACGATGTATTTATTTACAAGAATGTGATCGTTCTTATTGAATATACAGTTAGGCAAAGTTCTGACTTAGGAGAACACTTAAAAAGCAAAAAGGTTGTATATGACGCAATACTACAAAACAAAAACTCTTTCTTAGAATTTTATGGACAATTATTCCCAACCTTTTCTTCTGCAAGGGATCCTCTTTATGATAATGACCAAACTTCATTAGTCATTTTGTATTGTCCAAAGAACAAATTAGATATAACATATAAAAAGCGCATCAGCAATATTACATACCTTGACTATCCAGTTCTAAAATATTTTAGAGCAATTTCTGATAGTGTAAAGGGATCCGCTAAATATGAAATATTCAAATTCTTTCATTTGTCATACGACAATATAGGAGAAAACAGCATTAGAACTTTTGCAGATAAAAAACAAATAAATGGGACCCTTTTACCAGAAACACATAGCAACTTTAACCCTGGATATAAAGTAGTATCTTTTTATATTGACCCACAAACATTGTTGACTGGTTCATATGTTTTAAGGAAAAATGGTTGGCAAGATGATCATAGCCTGTACCAGCGAATGATCGTAAAGAACAAAATAAATGCAATACGAAAATACCTTCTAAAAGAAAAGAGAGTTTTCATAAATAATATTATTGTAACACTACCGCCAGAGACAGAATTGCTAAATACCGCTGGTAAAGTAATTGATGCCAGTACACTAACAAAGACCTCACATGTTAAAATTCTTATTCCTAATGAATTCAATGTTATTGGACTAGTTGATGGTCAACACAGAGTCTTTGCATATCATGAGGGCGGAGAAGATGACGTTTCAATCGGCAGACTTAGAATTAAGCAGAATCTTTTAGCCACAGGCATTATCTATCCATCGGATATATCTGAATTAGAAAAATCGAAATTCGAAGCAAGGCTATTTTTAGAAATTAACTCAACACAAACGAACGCAAAATCAGATTTAAAACAGGCAATTTCACTTATTCTCAATCCATTTAGTACAGAGTCAATCGCGACAGCCGTGATAAGCAAATTGAATGATCATGGCCCACTTCAGGGAATGTTTGAAAAATACTTTTTTGAAAAGGATAAAATAAAAACAACGTCAATAGTAAGCTACGGCTTAAAGCCTATAGTAAAACTAAGCGGAAGCGACAGTTTTTTTTCAGTGTGGAATGATCTAAGTAAATATGAATTACTCAAGGGCACAGATCAATCTTTACTGAACCAATACATTGACTATTGTGTAACTGAAATCAACATTTTTTTAGGGGCAATAAGAAGTTTACTGACATCTAATCAATGGTCAATAGATAAAAAGGAACCTCAAAGAATTTTATCAACAACAACTATAAACGGATTTATAATTTTTTTGAGAAGAATAATTGAAGCTGACAAGCTCACTAATTTTAATGGCTATAGAAAGATAGGGACTTTAGATTCTTTCAATTTCAAGAAATACAAATCCAGTCAATATGGTTCCCTTGCAAATGATTTATTCAAGAGATTTCCATAACTATCTACTCTTTTGTATTCCCGTGCTATCCCCCGCTATCCGTAGTGTTCTCTAAAACCATAAGCCTGCTGGCCTTCGTCTATGACGAAGGTCCTTCCGCAACAACAGCATCTGGCCACGATAAAGACAGTTAGCCCAGGCTGTCATTGCAAACAACAGCTAGCAGTTCTATGATACAGTCAGTCTTTTCGTCCGCCAGGGAGTCTTCTAAGTAGACCTTGTGCACCGGCCCTGTGGCGAGACCCCGCACCGCATTCCACGAAAAGAAAAAGCATCACCTCCTACAGGAGGTGATGCTTTTTTAACCGTTGTGCCGTAAGGCAGTGGCGAAACTCAGAGACGCGTTTCAACAATGGCATCAGACAGTTCCGACTCGATGGCATACAGCCACCGGGCAGCACCCGGAAACAGTTTCCAGGCGGTCTGGCCGTTTTCCTGAAGGCTAAACGAAATGGCTTTTTTCGCCTCATCATGCGAGGTGATAAAGAATTTCACACCGTTCATGTTTTGCAACCGGTTAAAGTAAAACATGCGTTTCTCTTTTCCCACCAAAATCTCTTTCCTGAACTGGTCCATGTATTGCTGTTTTATGGATGAACAAAGGGCAAGAAAAAGCCCCGGTTTACCGGGGCTTTCCTGTATTGCTATGGCTTAATACCTGTTTTTGTTGAAGCTGCTGCCGTTGTTGAAGTTGCGGGAAGGCTTGTCTTCCTTTGGCTTGGCTTCCATCACCTTGATGGTCCGGCCGTCAACCGTGGCGTCGTTCAATTCAGAAATGGCTTTTTTAGAAGCGGCATCGTCGGTCATTTCCACAAACCCAAAACCCCTGGAGCGGCCTGTTTCGCGGTCACTGATCACTTTTGCTGATGTCACTTCACCATACGGCGTAAAAAATTCTCTCAAGTCTTCATCCTGTACGTTGAAGCTCAAATTGGAAACATAAATGTTCATGTTCAAAAATAAAATTGGTAAAAAATGGTATCTGAGTACAGCAGGAGTAAGAAACTAACTAAGATGCAGAAGCAGACTAATTAACTGATACTAATTGCGAGGCTCAAATTATCTCAGTGAAGATAGGCTTATTATTGGAAGCGGGAGAAAGTAAAATCATAAAGGATATACAATGTTGGGAAACAGCCGGCTGTTCCCCGCTACCCCTGGTGTTCTCTCTGCATACGTCCGGCGTCTTCACAGATAGCCTTGTGCGTTTCCCGTCCGCCCGGGGTCTTCGCAGCTAGCCTTGTGTGTTAGGCCTTGTGGCGAGGCCCCGGGACACCTAGTTACCCACCTCCCTACCCGCACCAGCTTTTGATACACCGTCGCCCCTGTTCCAAAATAAAATCCTGCACTGCTATGCGGGTACAGCGCAAAGTCTTCCACCAGGTTCCATTTCCCTTCACCGGGTTGTGGTGCATGCAGGCCAGCTTTTGTTCCATAAAGGCTGCACTGCAACACGGCTTGCCATCAAAGCTTTCTTCAAACACCCGGTGGATCTGCCCTTTCCGGGCTTCCCGTTTTTTCACCGCGGCATGCAAGTCCTGCAGCAGCGGTTCCGCCCCTTGCGCCTCCAGCCGCCTGACTATTTCGTAGGATAAAAACCGTTTGGCATTGGCCACCGCAGCATTCGGCGTCTTGAAAACGGCAGGAAGGTGAACCAGTGCGTGGAGGTGATTGGGCATGATGACATAGCCAATGATGCCGGCTCTTTTGCCGGTGAGACAATCAAACCATTTGTACACGGCATTGCAGGCGTTCGCCTGCTGAAACGAAGGCTTCCAGCCATCGCAGGTAAACGTGATAATATAAATCCCTCCACCTTCATTCGTTTGGATAAGACGCACGGCCATGACCTGGAGATAAAAAACCCGGGGGCTCGCCACAAGGCCAGACACCGTTGCCACAGCGAAGACCCCGGGCGGACAGAAGCCCCTTTGTCATGGCCGGGAAATCGCACCCAACCACAGCGAAAAGAGGATAACTTGCGGCCCAAAACAGCGATCATGGACGGAACAGTGAGAGCGAATATCAAACCCGGCATGCTGGTCAATATCATTTTAAAAAAGGACCAGCGAACCGGTGTGCTGACAGAAGGGGTGGTGAAGAATATCCTGACCAGTGCTCCCAAACACCACCGCGGTATTAAAGTACGCCTGGAAGATGGCCAGATCGGAAGAGTACAGGAAATCCTGGAAGAAGATACGGACTAGAACCGGCATACATCGTTAGGGACCACCTAACAAAGCCGTTAGCCGGTTTCGATTGTTGCTGCGGCCGCGGCACATCGTTCGTAAGAACACCAGCACTAGCGGAAAACTCCCCTCTATTTAATCTTTTGGATTTTATGAAAACAACAAAGCCGGTTGTGTAACCGGCTTTGTTGATCATACAATATTGACCCGCTTATTTCGCCGGTGTCAGGATAATGTTCCGGTATTCAACCGGGCCATGGTCGCCCTGCAGGTAGAACGGCCCGGGCTCGCCTTCCTTGCTGTCCAGCGCCCCGCCGGTGATGCCGGGAATTTCACGGTTGCAGATCACCGTTTTGCCGTTGGCCACCAGGGTCACCATCCGGCCCACCAGCGTAATGTCGTACGACTGCCATTCGCCGGGTGCCTTGGCCACCTGTTCGCTGGGTGCGATAAAGCCATACACCGCACCGAGGCCGCCCAGCCAGGGACCGGTGCCCCTGCCGTCCTCGATCTGCACTTCGTGGCGGCCACGCAGGTACACGCCGCTGTTGCTGCCCGCCGGGTAGCGGAACTCGATGTGCAGCTTGAAATCGGTGAACGTGGCATCCGTTGCCAGGTTGGAACCCGATTTCGGGCTGAGCAAAACACCGTCCTTCACCTGCCACTGGTTTTGCTTGCCGAGGGCATGCCAGCCGGCCAGGTCGCGGCCGTTGAAGAGGCGAATGGGTTTGCCCCACACCGGTTGCTTTTCGCGTTTGAGTAGCGGTGCTTTTTCTGCCGTCCAGTTGTATTGTTTTCCATCCGGGAACGTGATGGTACCGGCCAGCCCGTCGCCTTTCGCTTCGCCTTCCACCACCAGGTCGCCGTTGCCGCTTTCCCATTGCGGCGGAATGGCAAAATGAAGCCGGCCGCCGCTGTAGTGGACCTCCGATATAGGCCGGGCACTACCGCCCGTCCCCACGAAATCACCCACCAGGGTGTGGTTGCCCGAATGCCGGACCTCCAGCCAGGAAGGTTTCGGCTGGCCATTGATGGTGATGGTAAGATCCCACCGGCCTTCAATGGAAACGGAGTCGGCGGAGGGTCCCGAAGCGGAGGCCTTTTGGATGCCGGCCAGCAACAGGAGACAAAAAAGAACGGAACATTTATTCATGGTAAGGTGTTTAATACGGGTTCAAATTAGGTTTATCCGGAGAAGCTGCCAACAGGAAAAAGAAAAGCAGCCCCTCCTTTCCGCCGGGGTCTTTCGCGGCCGGCCTTTCCGCAAGCCCTGGCGAGAACGGGTAAGAACCATCATTCCGCTCCCGTTGGCGGGGACGCCAACAGGAGCGCCGGAAAAAACGCCAGCAAAACCGGACCGGCGCTCACGAAAGCGAGGGCTGGCAGGGAAGCACCACGGCCACCTTGCATCCCCGGCCCGGCTGGCTTTCCAGTTGAAAGGTGCCGTTGAGGCTTTCGGCCCGGGTCTGCATGTTGAGCAGGCCAATGCCGGCCTTCCGGCCCTGCACTGCAAAGCCTTTCCCGTTGTCCGTGACCGATAGTTCCAACCTGTCGGCTTTCTGTTCGATGAGCACAAAGACCTCGGAGGCCTCGGCATGCTTGAGGATGTTGTTCAGTTGCTCCTGCAAGATGCGGTACACGCCCAGGTGCAGTTCCTGTTTCAGCACCTGGTTTTCCAGACCCGCGATCTGGTGGGTGATGGTCACCTTGCTGGTGGCGTTGATGGAATCGATCAGGTCTTTGATAGACTCTTCGAGGCTGATGCGGCCCAGCGTGGGTGCCGACAGGCGCCGCGAAAGGCTGCGGATCTCGTTGATGCAGTCCTGCAGGTATTTGACGGTGCGGGGCAGCACCTGCCGGGGCTCGCCCAGTCCTTCGAGCACCATTTCGTTGTGCAGCTTCACGGTGGTGAGCACCTGGTTGATGTTGTCGTGCAGCTCGAGCCCGATCAGGGAGCGTTCGGCCTCCTGTGCCCGGATCACGGCTTCCGTGATCAGCTGGTGGCGCTGCCGTGCTTCCTCTTCCCGTGCGGCCTTTTGTGCGCTGATCTCTTTGTTGAGGGCCTGCAACACCGCCACGGTCTTTTTGCTGCGCCGGTAGTGCTGGTACACCAGGTAAATGAGGGCCACCGTCATGCCGGAAAAAACGATCGTGAACCCCAGCGAGAGAAGGGCCTGCTCCTTGTCTTCCTTGAGCACGGCGATCTGCAGTTGCTGCTCCCTGTCGCGAAGCTGGCGGGCCACGTCGGCTTCGGTCAGTTGCTTTTGCGCCGTCTGGATGGAATCGTTCAGCGAGGAGTACGCTTTCAGGTACGGGATGGCCAGCTCCGGCAGCGCTGTTTGCTCGTAATAGGCGGCCATCAGGCGCTGCCACTCCAGCCGCTGGCCGGCACCGGCCGGCTGCCCGTTGGTCATGATCCCGCCGAGCACCCGGAACATGGCCGAAAAATCCGTTTGCCGGCGATAGATTTCCGCCAGTTGCAGCTTCACTTCCCGGGCATTGTCCACTTCGTAACCTTCGCGGTCGTTGAGGGCAATGGCCTTCAGGCAAAGCTGCTCCGCTTCTTCCAGGCGGTTTTGGGCCAGCCGCACTTTGGCCTTGTTGCCGGCCACCACGCCGTGAATCCTGTCGAGGAAAACGGGACCCAGGGTGTCTTTGTACCGGGCGGCAATGGCCAGCGCTTTGTCAAAATGCACCAGGGCACTGTCGTAGGCCTTCAGCTCCACGAAGCATTCGCCGATGTTGCTCTGGATCTCCTGCTGCTGCAGCACCACGCCAAAGGTTTGGGGCGCACAGCTTTCCTGCTGGGCATAGGCTTCCCTGAAATGGCGGAGCGAGGCCCGGTAGTTTTCCTGCCGGAACAGCACCATGGCAATGTTGTAGTTGAAGGCCGTTTGCTCGCAGGGACTCAGGTGGGCTTCGGCCAGTTTCTTGGCCCTGAAATAATATTCATTGGCCTTGCTGTATTGGGTGAGCCGGTAGGCGATCTGCCCGCCGAAAAGCAGGAGCCCCACGTAGGTGCGGGGATAGCGGTTTTGCAGTTCGGCCGTGTTGTAAAAAGCCAGGGCCGAATCGATGCTGCGGGCCGTGGCTTCGTTGTCGCTTGTAAAAAAATAGTAGTAGTTGGCCTTGAGGTCAAACCGTGCGGCTCTCGGGTAAACGCTGACACGGGGGGAACGCTGCAGGGCCGAATCGAAAAAGGAAAAGGCCTTTACGGTGTCTTTCTCCCTGAATAGAATCCGGTACGTGGAGTCGAGGAGGGACTGTCTCCAAAAAGTCGCTTCCGCCATTTCGGTGGTTTTCGTTTGCCGGCAGGAGACGGCAAGGAGAAGAAGAAGGAAGACAGCGCAGTTAGCAGCTTTGCACATTGGGTTGGTTTTTCAAGGATTTAGGAAGAACAAAGATAACCGGGAAAAGCAGGAATGCAAGCGCCGGTTGCCGGTTGCAGGGCGCCCTTTTTTGGCCCCGCTAGCCCGCTTCGCCCACCTGCCGTCCGTTTGCCAGCCGGAACACCTTGTTCACGCAGCCCGGCAACTCTTCGTTGTAGTGCGATACATAAACCAGCGTGGTGTTGGAGAGAGCACAAATGCCGTCAACCAGTTCCCGGAAGGCGGCCACCTGCTCCCCGCTAAATCCCTGGCAGGGTTCGTCCAGGATCAGCAGCGGCGGCGCTTTTACAAAAGCCCTTGCCAGCAGGCAAAGCCGCTGGTTGACGGCGGAGACCTGGCTCAGGAGCTTGCGGGACAGGTGCGCCACACCCAGCAATTTCATCCACCGCAGGGAGAGGTCTTCCAGCGCCGCGTCGCTGGGCCGGAACAAGCCGATGGTGTCGTAAAAGCCGGATTCCACCGCCATCAGGCAGGAGGTTTCGAGGGGGAAGTACTGGTACAGTTCGGGAGAGAAAAAGCCGATCTTCCGCTTGATGTCCCAGATGCTTTCGCCGCTTCCTTTTTTCCGGTCGAAGAGGATGATGTGGTTGGCAAAGGCCTGCGGGTTGTCGGCATTGACCAGCGAAAGCAGGGTGGATTTGCCGGCGCCGTTGGGACCCAGCAGGGCCCAGCGTTCGCCCTGTTTGATGGTCCAGTTGATGTCGTCCAGGATTCGCTTTTCGTCGTACTGGATTCTCACCGCCTTCATCACCACGATGTCGTTGAACGGGGGCCTGTTACCGGTAGCCAGCAGTGACCGCAGTTCTTCTTCATCAAGGCGGGGCTGCGCTGCTGGTTGTGTTGGTAGCGCAGCCACTTCCTTTTTTACCGTAGTGATGCTGTTGTCTTTTTCAAACCGCGCCACGTGGGTGATGGCCTCGGGTATTTCGCCGGCGCTGGTGGAAAGGATCACCGTGATGCCGGCGGCGGCCACCCCGTTGATGGTCTCCCGCAGTTCCATTCGTGTGCCGGCATCCAGCCCGGCAAAGGGGTTGCTGAAAAGCAGGACCCGGGGGTGACGCAGCAGGGCCGCCGCCACCAGCAGGCGTTTTGTTTCGCCGTGCGAAAGCTTGATCAATTGCCGGTTGAGCAGCGGGGCCAGCTTCATGCGGTCGACCAGGGCCGCAAGATCCAGGGCCGGCAGGTCCCGGGCGGCATGAACCTGTTCGAGGTATTCCTGCACCGTGAGGGCATCTTCCGAGTCGGAAGAATTGAACCGCTGCTGGTAATAAAACTGGCTGGTGTTGGACAGGTTCCGGAAGTGGTGCCGCTCGTCGATTTTGGCAATAAAGCGGTAGGGCGAGAGTAAAGGATCGCCCTGAACGGCGGCGCGGTGTTTTTCAAAAAACGGGAATTCGGCCCGGCCGCCAATCACAGCGATGGTACCGGCCAGCGCCTCCAGCAGCGCCGCTTTCAGCGCCTCGTTCTCGCCAACAAAGGCCCAGTGTTCGCCTTCGTTTACGACAAAGCGGATGGCCGGGAACACATCCCCGCCGGGCACACGGAGGGTGACATCATGAAACGCGATCAGGGATTGACTCACAGACGGGGAATTGAAAACGTTGGAAAAGCCGCAAGGTAGTGCAGGCTGCCGTACGATTGACAACGCCGTGTTTGGCCGAAAGGGCAGGCCCACCGCGAATACCTGTACGAACGAACACGATTGGTATAATTTTTTTCCCGGTGGAGTCTGCGTCGCTACTGTTTCCCCGGGTCTCGCCACAGGTCATCGCACGGTGCCGTCTACAAAGACCCCGGGTGGACGGGAAGCCCCATGTGGACAGAAAAGAAAAAATCCTCGTCCAGGCTATGCGTACCCGCTCCTGTTCTGGCATTGTATTTTGTTGGTTACAGGTGGAACACGTTCGTCAACATGATTTCATCACGCCTAATTTTTTTGCTATGAAAGTATCTGCTGCAGTCGCCGGGGGATTGGCAGGAACCCTCACGGTGGCCTCCCTTCATGAAGCCATGCGTAGAATGACACCCGATGCACCCCGCATGGACCTGCTTGATATGGACCTCATCCGAAAAGGCTTGAAGACCGTTCACAAAAAAGTGCCGGAAAAAGATGAACTCCAGCGCTGGGCGGTCGGCGGCGAACTGGTTGCCGACACCGCGTATTACAGCCTGGCAGGTATGGGTGGGAAAAAGGGTGCCTGGCTCCGTGGCGCCGTGCTGGGACTCGTAGCCGGCATTACGGCTGTTGTGTTGCCGAAGCCGCTCGGCCTCCCGGCCGACCCGAGCAACAAAACGGTGGGTACGCAATTGATGACCGTAGGGTTGTACCTGGCGGGTGGACTGGTGGCAGCGGCCGTTGCGCAACTGGTTGAGCATGCACAAAGCTCCGGCGAAGCGGATGTGGACGTGCCTGCCCGGACCGAGCGGTATGAAGAATACCCTGCCGGCCAATATGTTCTCTGACACCAGGTGCCTGCCTGCAGCGAAGCCCGGTCGTTTCTACTGGTGGACGTCTTACCACCCCAGTGAAATAGCAGGAACCGGGCTTCCCCTGCACGGAACTTTTTTATGCTCCTCCTTTTCTAAAAACCTATCAGCAGGACAAACGTCAACGCTTCCTTTCCACTACCGATATACTCCACCCTCACCAGCTTTCCTGTCCTACCGGGGTCTCGCCGCAAGGCCTGCACGCAAGCTTTCTGGGAAGACCCCGGGTGAACGCAAAACCCCGTGAACCAGACTAAGACCCCGGGTGGACACGCAACCAGACTACCTGGAAATTCCCTTCCACCCTTATCGGCAAAATGGCACCATCTTTTCATCCCTTTTCTTCTAAAACAGAATCATATGCCAAATAGCGCGAACAGAAGCAACGGCGGGAACAACGCCAGTAAAGGCCAGCCAAAACACGACACCACCAGGACCGCTTCGCAAAAGCCCAATACGGAGCGCTCCGACAGGAAGCATGGTGATAGCGACAAAGACCGCAGGGGCGATACCGGCCGCACCTCCAGCCAGGGACGCAAAAGCGCCTCCGGCGGCAGCGCAGAAGACTAACAGCGAGGCGTAGCCAAATAGCCGGTACCTGGCATAAAAAAGCAGGCGTCGTTTCAATGAAACGACGCCTGCTTTTTGTCCGGCCACTGTGGCCATTGATCGTCTTACTCACGCTCTCAACCTGGGATCTCGCCATGAAGTCTGCGAAGACCCCGGGACATGCCACTAACCACCGACACACTCCACCCTCACCAGGTTTTGATAAACGTTCGCCCCTGTGCCATGGTAAAACCCTGCACTGCTGTGCGGGTATAGTGCATAGTCTGCTACCAGGTTCCATTTTCCTTTCACCGGGTTGTGGTGCATGTACGTTAGTTTCTGCGCAATGAATTTCGCACTGTAACACGCCTTGCAATCGAAGCTTTCTTCAAACACCCGGTGGATCTTCCCTTTCCGGGCTTCCCGCATTTTTACAGCGGCATGCAGCTCCTGTAACAGTGGTTCTGCTCCTCCTGCTTCCAGTCGCCTGATGATCTCGTAGGATAAAAAACGTTTGGCATTTGCCACCACGGTATTGGGTGATTTGAGAGTGGGCGGAAGGTGCACCAATAGGTGCAGGTGGTTTGGCATGATGACGTAGCCAATAATGGAAGCATTTTTACCCGAGAGGTAATCAAACCATTTGTATGCGGCATCGTAGGCATTTGTCAGTACGAACAGCGGCTTCCAGCGGTAACAGGTAAAGGTGATAAAGTAAACGTTGCCGCCATCGTTTGATTGCGTAAGTCGTACAGACATAACTTGAAGATAAAGCACCCGGGGTCTCGCCGCAAGGCCTGCACACAAACCTTCTGCGAAGACCCCGGGTGGACACGGAATGCCGGCGTAAAAAACCCCCGCGAAAGGCGAGGGTTTATATCCGTTTGTTTAGCTCTTCGGCGCCTGTGCCGTGTATTGCTTAAAAAATACCACTTTGCCCTCTTTATTGAACATCCACACTTCGTGGAGATCGACTTTTTGCGTTGTGTTGTCGGTCCTGGTATCGGCTTCGGTACCCCAGATGCAAACCACATCATATTTCTGATCCGCACTCTTCAGCGAGGTAACGGCTTCCAGCGAACTACTTACAGCGGTAAACGTGCCGCGGTAAGCCTTCAGCGCCGCGAGAAAATTATCCCGGCCTTTTATCACCGTTCCATCGGGCATGCTTGCCGTTACATCGTCGGCAAACATGGCGTCTGCACCATCCCACTGGTTGGCGTCATAGCCTTTCCAGGCCATCAATACCATTTGCGTGTATTGCGCATTGCCGGGCACCCAGTCGGCCGACATGGCAGCCTTGTATGGAGCGGCAGCCGTTGAACCGGCGCTTTTCTCTTTCATTTTTACCTTACTGTCGGTCACTTTTACTTTAGTTGTTTGCGCACATACCGTTGAGAAGGAGGCGCAGGCGATCAGCAGCAGGAAGCAGCTAGCGATTTGTTTCATGTTTACAATTGCAAATTTTGTTGAACAATAAGCGAGTAAAATACTATTAATAATTAAAAGAATGCTGAAAGAAAAACAGGCATTGTAACCGGGCTGGCTACCCGTAGTTTACTTTTTTTACGCAAATGCTGTTTGGCCTGCACCTGCAATCAGTTTCCGGTCAATAAATTGCGGGCTTACATAAGTACAAAACGTCGGCTATAAATCTTTCTGTGCCTGGGCCCTTCGCTCGCAGCCTATTCGACAAGCTGTTTTAATCTGCCCGGTATTTTCGCGGGCTCCATGCAATAGTCCCCCCGGTTGGCCGCAGCGGCAACAGGAATTAGGACCTCCACTGGATCGTACACAGAGGTTTCCCACATAACCGAAAATGGGGACGAACAAGCTGGTTTCCCACCTCTTTTGTTCAACCCTCCTTCCCCCTTACAAAAGAATCTTGAACAAATGCGGAAGGGCATATTCATTGCTGGTCCAAGAGAAAACAATACAAAAACGAAAGCCCGGATTTATGGACAGCATCAACCAACAACAGCCCGAAGAAAACCGCAAGGACCTGCAGGGCAAGGAAGCCATCGAAAAAATGAAAGCGCTTATCGAAAAGGCAAAAACCTGTTTCTTTTGCACCCGTGCCGCCAGCGGACTCCCGTTCGACGTGCGGCCGATGGCCGTGCAGAAACTCGACGACGAGGGCAACTTCTGGTTTCTTAGTTCCGACGACAGCCACAAAAACGCGGAGCTGGAGCAGGACCCCACGGTGCAATTGCTTTTCCAGGGCTCGGCCCATTCCGATTTCCTGTCGGTGCAGGGCCGTGCCACCATTTCCAAAGACAAGGAAAAGATCAAAGAGCTCTGGGAACCCATCATCAAAACCTGGTTTACCGGCGGCGTGGACGATCCCCGCATCACCGTGATCAGGGTGAGGCCGGAGAGCGGCTACTACTGGGACAACAAACACGGAAACGCCGTGGCCGGCGTCAAAATGCTGATCGGCGCGGCCATCGGTCAAACGCTGGATGATTCCATCGAAGGAAGGCTACAGCCCTGAGCGGCTTCGCAACAGGAAGCAGGGAAGTAACGGCGCCTGCACGATATTGCTTTTCCTGTGCGATCTTTAAGTATGGTCGTACAGGAAAATTTTTCTTCAACAGGACAAAGACCGATCCGGGTCATTCTCACCGGCGCCACGGGCATGGTGGGCGAAGGTGTGCTGCTGGAATGCCTGCAAAACGAAGCCGTTGCCGACGTGCTGCTGGTCAGCCGCCGGCATTACGAGCACCATCACCCGAAACTGAACGAACTGCTGGTTCCCGACTTCCTGAAGATTGATGAACACCGCGACCGGTTGCAGGGCTATGACGCCTGCTTTTTCTGTGCCGGCGTGAGCTCCGTGGGCATGAACGAGGCGGACTACACCCGTGCCACCTACGACACGACGCTGCAGTTTGCCAAAACGCTCTCCGCTGTCAATCCGTCCATGGTGTTTGATTATGTAACCGGGGCGCATACCGACAGCAGCGAAAAAGGAAAACTGATGTGGGCCCGCGTAAAAGGGAAGACTGAAAACGACCTGCAAACACTCCCCTTCCGCGGCCAATACAATTTCCGGCCGGGTTTTATGAAACCGGTGAAAGGGCAAAAGAATGTCAAGTGGTTTTTCAAGCCGGTGATCTGGCTGTTCCCGCACGTCTTTCCCTCGCAGACGCTGTCGCTTCATGAAGTGGGAAAGGCCATGATCAACACCGTTACAAAAGGGTATTCCAAACCGGTGCTGGAGATTGCGGACATACGGGCACTGGCAAAGGCCTAAACGATCATGCTGCAGGACTCTTTTGCTTTCAAAAATCCGGTCAGGGAAATAGCAGCACGACGGCTCGTGCTGAATCAACATTTCTTCTTCGTGGACAGGGCGCACAGGTTTTGAAAAACTATGCGGTCTTCAGGGACCCAAAAAAAGCAGCCGAAGCTGCTTTTGTCCTGCCTGGGATTTCTTTATTGATACACCCGCACATAGTCGATATACATGCTTGCCGGCAGCTTGCTGTCGTCGATGGTCTGGCCGGGCCAGTTGCCACCTACGGCCATGTTGAGCAGGATGAAAAAAGGCTTTTGAAATTCCTCGGTGCCGTTGATTCCGTTGGTGATGTCGGCCGTGAGATACTGCACGTTGTCCACGTACCAGCGCATGGAGGTTGCATCCCACTCTACCGCGTACACGTGGTAATCGGCTGGCGTGGTAGTGGTGTTACCGCCGTAGCTGGCGTGACCGTTATTGTCCCAGTGAATGGTGCCGTAAATGGTGTTCTCGGTGTTGATATGCTCCATGATGTCCGTTTCGCCGCAACCGGGCCAGCTCACGGTGTTGATGTTGGCGCCGAGCATCCAGAAGGCAGGCCAGAGCCCCTGTCCCAGCGGCAGTTTGATGCGGGCCTCGATGCGGCCATAGGTGAACTCGCGTTTACCTTGCGTTTTCAGCCGCGCCGAGGTATAGTTGTTGGCCTTGACGCGTTGCTTTTTGGCGGTGATCACAAGGTTGCCGTTGGACACGGTGGCATTGGCGGCCTGGTAGTATTCTTTCTCGTTGTTGCCCCAGCCGCCACCGCCGGTCTCGAAGCTCCAGTTGGCGGTGTTGACGGAGGTGCCGTCAAATTCATCGGACCATACCAGGTTGGTAAATGCCGTGGTGGTTGCCGTGGCCGTGGCTGCGGTTTGAACGGCGGTGTTGGAAGCCGTGCCGGCGGCTTCGGGCTGGCGAACGGCTTTCTGGCATGCGCCGAATCCTGCCAACAGCGGCAGCAGCAGAAACAGGGAATTTGTTCTTTTCATTTTGCAAGGTTTCGTTTAGAAAATAAGAACAGTAAGATAGCTTGTTTTCGAAAAAAAGGGAGAGGGAAACCACGCAACAAAGCGGCTGCGGCCAATTCATTTAGTTGCAGCACCGCTCCTACCCGCCAGGCGTATCACGGGTAACAGCCAACGTTGTTTCAATACCGGCGCAGCATCACCCAGATCGGGTTGGAACGGGTGTCTGTGAGCACAAAGCGGCTTTCACCCACGGTTTCGAATCCCTGTTTTTGGTAAAAGCGGATGGCCCGCTCGTTTTTCTGCCACACGTCGAGCCACATGCCTTTATCGCCGTATGCTGTGGAGAGATCAATCGCCTGCTGCAGCAAGCCGTGCCCCAGTTTCAGATCGTAAAACTCTTTGAGGAGGTAAAGGCGTTCGAGTTTCGTTACCGGCTGCAGGGAAACCGCCGGGTGCGGCGTATCAAAAATGATCTTGAAATAACCGGCTGGCCTGTGATTGTAAAAAACGGCGGAAAAGATATTTTTTTCATCGCTCAATTCGGCCCGGCAGGCCTCTTCGCTGAAGCTCCTGTCCACGTAGGCCTGCATAACTTCAGTCGGTGCACTGTGCCCATGGGATTCCATTAAACTGATGCCACCGATTTTGGACAGCAGGGCGGCATCGGCAGGCGTGAGGCGGGTATACGAAACCATCGGGCAAAACTAAGGCATCACGGCTTTTTGCAGTGAAGGCCAGTGGGACAGGCCGGCAGAATCCCTATTGACCCGTTGGCCGTTTCCTGTCTTCCTCCAGGATCACGTGCCGGATGTTTTTCCGGTCGTTGGTGTAGGTGATGTGCACCCTCCCGTCTTTTGCCTGGATGATGGCCGGGTAGCTGTATTCTTCGCTGCTGCCGTTTTCGAGAACAACCACGTCTTTCCATTTGATGCCGTCCACCGAAACCGCCACATTCAGTTTACCGCGGTTGTTCCACCAATCCTTTCCCCTCACCGTCGGGTTATAGACGATCATCTGCAGCTTGTTTTTGAGCGTCACCGCATCGATGCCGGAATTGGGATTGGGCAGGTCGAGCTTTGCAAATTTTGTCCACG
Organism: Flavisolibacter nicotianae; assembly: GCF_003628535.1. Lineage (GTDB taxonomy): Bacteria > Bacteroidota > Bacteroidia > Chitinophagales > Chitinophagaceae > Flavisolibacter > Flavisolibacter nicotianae. The sequence goes on along the minus strand of NZ_RBCI01000002.1, from coordinate 486,678 downwards.
TCTTCCCGTTGTCCGACGACCAGGCGGTTACGACCCGGTCCTGGTCGCTGCGGCAGACGATCTGCACGCTTTTATCCGCGTGCAGCAGGATGCCTGGCTGGATGACCCGGAAGGCACTGGCAGTGTCAACAGGTACCCGGCTCCAGGTTTTTCCGCCGTTGGCCGACCGTTCCATGTAAACCTTCCAGGCGGCCTCGGTTTCCACGCTGGAGGGGCTTAGGATCGTTCCGTCGGCCAATTGCACCGGCTTGTTTTTGATCGGTCCCAAAATGCCCCTTGGAAGTTTCCGTGGCCGGCTCCAGGTTTTTCCCCCGTTGGTGGAAGTGCGTACCATGCCCCACCATTCCCGCGGACTGGGACCAACCTTGTAAAAAAGGAAAAGCGTTCCTTCTTTCGCCTGGAAGAGCACCGGGTTCCAGCAGGGGTAACGCAGCGTATCGTTGATGATACCGGTGGCCACAACAAAGGGTCTGGTCCACCTTCCCTCCCTTTTTGCGGCAAGCCAGATGGACACGTCTTTTGCCGCTTCCCTCGTGCCGGCAAAAAAGGAAACGAGAAGGTCTCCCGAAGGCAGTTCAACCAGGGTCGATGCATGGCAGGCCTGGAAGGGTGGCCGGGCAACAACCAACTCGCTGTGCACAATTTTCCAGGACGACTGGCCCCTTGCGAAAAAAACCGCGGAACAAAGGAACAAAAGGGTGAAGAGGTGTTTCATCAAAATGGGAGGCTTTGCGTAGACTGAGAATGGCCAAAGATATTTTTTCCGGGCTTCTTTTGTGTGGATGATAAAATGCAGCAGGCCGCGACTTCTGCAAACCGGGGACGGGTTGAACAATCTTCTGTAATGATTGATCCATCACCGTATTCAACTTCTTCCACTCCCGCTGCCTGGCCGCAAACGGGAGCACCGACTTTTCCCAGACTCGGTCTGCACAACAGCGGGAGAATCACCAGCACAAAAAAGTGAAGCACAAAGGCTCCACTCGTGTTATTGAGGCGTAGAGGTTGACACGGTTTCAGAAACCCGGCACCGACCTGCTCTTACCGTGCGGCAAGATCGGCACAAAGTTTTTCCTCCCAGGCCCTGGCTTCAGCCGCCGTTTGCGTGGCTACGCTGCCTTCGCCTTCGAAGAAAAAATGTACCCCGATAAACCGCTTTACGTGGCCGCGGCTTTCGGCAGGCAGAAAGCGCTGAATGGCCCAGAAGTTCTTGCTGCCGGCTTTTTTCATGGCGGAATACACGGCGCCGGGGCCGCTGTTGTAGGCCGCCAGTACCAGCAACCAGTCGCCAAAGCCGGCATAGAGGTTCCGCAGGTATTTGGCCGCCGCTACGGTACTCCGGTAGGTGTGCAGGCGTTCATCGGCCTTCCCGCTGATCTTCAGGCCAAGCTCCCGCGCCGTCACGGGCATTAACTGCCACAGGCCCCGTGCACCGGCAGCGGACTGACTGTTCGGTTGCAGACCCGATTCCACGATAGCCAGGTATTTCAGTTGCTGCGGCAGGCCGTATTGCGTAAAAACGGTTTCGATGGTGCGGAACCACGGCCGGCTCCTGCCTTTCATCTTTTGCAAAAACTCCTCTTCTTTTTTGAGGTAGGTTTTTACGAAACCGCTGACATGTTTGTTGAGGGCAATGCGTGCAGCCACGGGTTTGGCGGCGAAAGAGTCCGGTTCACCGGCTTTTGCCGTGTCGTGCAACGAAGGGGTGTAAAGGCTGTTGAAAGATGTTAACTGAATGGTTTCTGCATACCCAACGTTAAGGCTTAACGCTGCTGCGGGAACCAGGAGCCAAAAGCAATGGCCCATGCGAAGTTTTCCGATCAGTTTTCTACTCAACATTGTTTTTTGTTTTAGGTGAACAATGCCGGCCCTTGGTTTGGATTCGGGTTTGTCAACGGATCTGGGAAGCTTTTTCAGAGGAATTGGCAAGGGTCGCAACGCTTTATTTCCGAGGGACGGGCTAAAGGCTTTTCACGTAACGGAAATCGTTTTCAGCGTACGAACGGGGACAAACATAGGCAGCAAAACCCGCAACTCATAGCCCAGGGCACCTGACAAGCTGGCGGAAGGGAGCTAAGCAATTGAAAGCCAGGAGGGTGAGAAAAAAGATTGCGTAGTTTCCGCTGTGCGTGTTTTCCCTCTCTCCGGTCGCGTAAAAACACGATAGAGCGGTTTTCGGCTGCCCGGGTCTCTTCAAAAAAACCGTTGCACCAGACCTGCAGCGAAGCCCGGGCTGAAAGCCGGGCAAAACACCGGAAGTGCTTCCGTCACCGGGTGCCAAATTGGGGAGTAGAACACTACAGGCTTGTTTGTTCTTTCTGCAGAACGGCCGTTGCCGGCAGCGGGATCACGGGCAGGCACACCCTGAATTCATCGGCTGTTTTTTCTATCGCGATCGTTTGCTGAAACACCAGCCGGTACCGCTGGTCCAGGTTGGCCAGCCCGATCTTCGTGGACGGCAGCCCCGATTCCTTCGGCCGCCGGTTGTTCGTTACGCAAGCCGTTTCCGGATCGATGGCGATGCTAATGAACAGGGGATGCGCTGCTGAAAACGCGTTGTGCTTGATGGCGTTCTCGATAAGCAGTTGCAGGGAGCAGGGCACCACGTAACCTGCGGCCTCCTGCCGGCCCCTCACCTGCACCTGCAGGTTCTCCTCGTAGCGGATGCGGAGCAGGTACAGGTAATCGTCGATAAAGGCCAGTTCCCTTTCGAGCGGCACAAGGTCAGTGGTTTTGTTGCGTAAAAAATACCGGAACACCTGCGCCAGCTTGTGGTCGAACTGCACGGCCCTTTCCGGGTCGTTGCGGATGAGGTAAGACATCGAGGTCAGCGAATTGAACACAAAGTGCGGGTCCAGTTCGTTGCGCAGCGCCTGCAGTTCGGCCAACGCTTTTTCCTTGTCCAGTTGATCGACCCGGTTCCGGTCGATTTCCCGTTCCTTGCTTAAGTAAAGCACTTCGTAGAGCAGGGTAAAGATCACCACGGCAAAGGTGGAAAAGGCGACAAACCGCAGCAAGGTAGCAGCCCCGAATGTTTCCCGGGAGAGCCGCGTCCAGACCAGGAAAAGCAAGCCGGCAATGGAAGCGCCGTACAAGCCGGAGAGCAGGCAGATGGACAGGATTTTTGGATAGGGATCGCCTTTTACAGGATACAGGCGGCGCAGCCTGCCATGGATCCAGTGGCAGCCCTGCCAGATGCAAAAGGAAACAAAGACAAAATAAAGTTGCGCCACCAGCAACGCCGGCCCAGCATAATGGACATAGGTAATGGCACCCGAAAAAAAAGGAATCAGGACACCCAGCAGGGGAATAAACAGGAGGCGCATCCATTGATCACGTACCATAAAGCACCATTGCGACGGAAAGCACAGGCATTTTGAAAAAAGGGACAATCACGTGGACCACCAAAGCCTGCCGGGTCCTCTCCGCCTTTTTTAGTAAAACAGTTGCGGAAGAACGTTCGCTGCACCTGAAATCTCTCTGCGACCGGTTGCACTGGCCAAGCTGTCCGCTCGCCCTTGTCATTCGGGATGTCACCGGGACACGCCTTCCGTTGTGTCTCAACCCCATTAGCAATGGAACCATCGTTATCCGTACCAGCAGCAGGGTCCGCTGTCCATCAACGATACAGGGGTTCTTACAACAAAATAGCTTTAGCAGGACCGAAGCCTTTTTGATGCGTATCGAAAGCATGCCGGAAGGGTAAAGCCCGCAAATGAAACCGGCAGGCTCTTTCCTGCCAAAAGGCTTATGGCTTGTCGACAATTGTTTTTCCAAACGGCATGAGGGAAATTTCCACCAGTTTGAAATGCTGGCGGGCAAAGGGAATCCCGATGATGGTCAGGAACAGGAAAAGCCCAAACACGATGTGACCGATAGCGATCCAGATCCCGCCGCACAGGATCCAAAGAATGTTGAGGAAGACGGCGAGGCAGCCGCCACTTGCACCGGTGCTGACCGCCATCCGCCCAAACGGCCAGAGGATAAAACCGGCGAGCTTGAAGCACTGCAGGCCAAAGGGAATCCCGATAATCGTGCAGCAAAGCACAAAGCCGCCAATGATGTAGCCAAGGGCCGTTACCAGTCCGCCAAATACAAGCCAAACCAAGTTTCCGATCGTGTTCATCGCTCTGCTGTGTACGTTCACTGTTTTTCGCTGATTTGCACGGCTGTGAACGCAGGCGAATGTAAGAATTAAAATTCCGGCCTGGCGGTCTTGTTCAGCCCGTCGCCATTTAACCGTCCGCGAAGATTCCAGCTGACAAATGCTACGAGGAAAGTTGCTTCCTGCTTTTTTTCTGTATAACAGGCTTGTGTGTTCGTTTAAGCCCGCAACGTTTTGACTGCGTTCTTTGTTCCGTATCTTAGGGTTTTAAAATAATCCATATCCATGGAAGACCTGTTCACGTTGTTTGAGATGACTCCCGACCTTGTCTGCATTGTCAGCAAGGAAGGCTATTTCAAAAAGATCAATCCCGCGGTTAGCCGAAAACTTCACTACACCGAAGCCGAACTGATGGCACGGCCCGTTTCCGACTTTATTCATCCCGACGACAAGGCGTTGACGGCCAAAGCCAGGGCCGGCCTGCTTGAAAGCCAGCCGCTGCTCAATTTTCAGAACCGCTATCTTACCCGCAACGGCAATACGGTGTGGCTGGAATGGACATCAATCTACCTGCCCGATGCCGAAACCGTTTTTGCCATCGCCAAGGATATCACACCACGCAAGCTTTCCGAGCTGGAACTTTCCGAAAACGTCCGCAACCTGCGGCAGCTGACCACGCAGATCAAGCACCAGAGCGAAAAAGAACGCCAGCAACTGGCCGGCGAACTGCACGAAGACCTGGGCCAGTTGGCCACCTCCATCAAAATGAAGATCGAATGGCTTAGCGAGCAGCAGCACGGGTTGTCGCCCCAACTGGAACGGCTGCTGGACCAAACGCTGGCATCGGCTAACCTGCTGGTCAACAAGATTCGCAAGGTTTCGTATGCCCTCAGCCCGGCTAATATCTCTTTGCTGGGATTGAACGCATCGCTCCAGTTGCTCTGTGCCGACTATGCCACCCATACCGGTATTGCCTGCAGATACAAAAGCCGCTTTCGCGAGGAAAACTTTTCAGATGAAGTGAAGGTGGACCTTTACCGGGTGTGCCAGGAAGCGTTGCAAAATGCCTGGCAGCAGGCGGCGGCCAGCGAGGTCACTGTTTTCCTGCGGCAAACCAGCCGCGGGCTTTCCCTGACAGTTACCGACAATGGCACCGGGCTGAATGCTACCGCGAAAAAATCCTCGTGTATTGATGTAATGAAGGCGCGGGCACTTTCCATCAACGGTAAGCTCACGATTAAAACCGGAGCGGATGGCACCACCATTGGTCTCTTGCTGGCACACCATTGCGCTGTAGCAGGCTAAGCATTTAGAGTCGGACCCAAATGAAAGCTGCTCCGTTTTGTCGGCCCGTGCCTGAAACCTTCCACTTTAACGCTGCTCTCCATATAACAGGTAAGGCCCGATTTCCTGCTGCCATTCCCCGGCAACATCCGTCGGGATCACCTCTTCTCTTTGAATTCGTGCAAACGCACCCGGTATTCCCAGCAGTTGACCGAGGTGTCCTTCACCCGAAGGGTTGGCCCGTGTGGGATAGGCCCGCGGCTGCAGGTGATCCGGGTACAATTGTGCCAGCACCTGCAAAAGCGCAATGCCCGTGGCCACCGGCCGAAAGAGGGCGGGGTCTTTTACTTCCAGCTGCACACCGTGGCAATGTTCTCCCTTGTAGGGTCCGTCGGCGGCGATGAAGCTCATTTCCTTGCAAGCGACCGAGGCGGGTAGCCTTTCGGCCAGGCTTTTCTGCAGGTGACCGGCCCCGATCCACGGGGCGCCGCAAACGCGAAAAGGCGCCACCGTGCCGCGGCCCTCGTTTACGTTTACCCCTTCCAGCAAGCCGGTGCCGGGATAGAGCAAAGCCGAGTGCACAGAGCCTATGGCTGGCGAGGTCGGAACAAAACTTTTTTCATCGGCAATTTGCCGGTGCCAGTTGCCGGCAGGGGCCACGTCCAGTTCCAGCGAAGGAAGGCGGGTAGCGGCAAAGAAGCGGGCCAGTTCGCCCAGGGTACAGGCGTGGCGCAGGGGCATGCGCCAGCGGCCGACAAAGGAACTGCAATGCGCTTCGTCCAGCAGGGGGCCTTCGGCCAGGGCCAGGTTGCCACCGGTCGGGTTGGGCCTGTCGGCAAGGAGCAAGGGCCTGCCAAACCGGGCGCAGGACTCCATCACGTAGGTGAGGGTCCAGAGGTAGGTATAGAAGCGGCAGCCGATATCGGGAATGTCGAAGACCACGGCGTCCACGTCGCGGAGGTCTTCTTCGGTTGGTGCGAGCCGTTCGCCGTACAAACTCACCACGGGCAGGCCGGTCAGGCGGTCGGTTCCGTGCGGCTGAAAGGCGCCATCTGTCCCCTGCGCCGTGAGCCCATGTTCGGGAGAAAAAAGCTTTACCAGGCAGAAACCGTTTTGCAACAGGGCTTTCCGGGTTGGCACCCCCTCTCCGGTCAAGGCGGCATTATTGGTAACAAGTGCAATCCGCAATGGCCTGTAAGCCGGTTGTTTCAGGAAATGATCGATACCCGGCAGGGCGTTGGGTGGCATGCAAAAAGGTTTGCTGCAAAATAAAGCCAAAGGCCGCCAGGGAATGTGCAATTAGAGGGGAGAAAAAAAGATCACAAGTGGCGATTGGCGGGCTCAGAATAAGTGCAGCGGAACCTCCTGCCCGGAACAGCGAACCGCAAGATGATTCGTTTCTTTTTTGCCGGAAGTACAGAGATGGAGATCTCCAGCGGCACGACCCAAATCTGAGAAACTCCCGCCGCATAACATTTCCCTTCCCGGTCCTTTGCCGCAGAATCTGTGCCCCTTTGCAGGGGCATAATTTTTACGCAATCCTTTCCCTAAACCTTTTTTTATGGCAGCCAGAAAAGCCACGGGCAAAACCAACAAGGTCAGCAAAAAAGTTCAGGACCTTGCGACCAATACCGAATCCGCCGACGGACAGTTTATCACCACCAACCAGGGCGTTCGCTACAGCGACGACCACAACTCTCTCAAGGCCGGTGACCGCGGACCCAGCCTGCTCGAAGATTTCATCTTCCGCGAAAAAATGACCCACTTCGACCACGAACGCATTCCCGAACGCATTGTGCATGCCCGCGGCGTGGCGGCCCATGGCGTGTTCAAACTGTACAAGGACATGAGCCGCTTTACCAAAGCCGGCTTTCTCACCGATACCGGCCGCGAAACGCCGGTGTTTGTACGGTTCTCTACGGTTGCGGGCTCCCGTGGGTCCACCGACCTGGCCCGCGACGTCCGCGGCTTTGCGGTAAAGTTTTATACCGAAGAAGGCAACTTCGACCTGGTGGGCAATAACATGCCGGTGTTTTTTATCCAGGATGCACAAAAGTTCCCTGATTTCGTTCACGCCGTCAAGCCCGAACCGCACAACGAAATTCCGCAGGCAGCTTCAGCACACGATACGTTTTGGGATTTTGTTTCGCTCAACACCGAAAGCACGCACATGGTGCTGTGGGCCATGAGCGACCGGGCCATCCCCCGCAGCCTCCGCATGATGGAAGGCTTTGGCGTGCACACCTTCCGCCTGATTAATGCAAAGGGTGAAGCGTTCTTTGTAAAATGGCACTGGAAGCCCCTCCTGGGCATGCACCAGGTAGCCTGGGACGAAGCCACGATCATCTCGGGCAAGGATCCCGATTTTCACCGCCGCGATCTGTTCGAGGCCATTGAGATGGGAAACTTCCCCGAATGGGAACTGGGTTTGCAGATCGTTCCCGAAGCAGACGAACACAAATTCCCCTTCGACCTGCTGGACCCCACCAAGATCATTCCCGAAGAACTGGTGCCCGTGCAGCGCATCGGCAGGATGACGCTCAACCGCAACCCCGATAATTTCTTTGCCGAAACCGAGCAGGTGGCCTTTCACGTGGCGCACATCGTGCCAGGCATCGACTTTACCAACGACCCGCTGATGCAGGGACGGCTGTTTTCCTACACCGACACGCAGTTATCGCGACTGGGCGGACCCAACTTCCACGAAATTCCCATCAACCGGCCCATTGCGCCGGTGCACAACAACCAGCGCGACGGCATTCACCGCATGACCATCAACCAGGGCAAGAGCAGTTATACACCCAACACCGTGGGCGGCGGCTGCCCATTCCTGGCCGGCAAAATGGATGGCGGCTTTGCCTCCTACACCGAACGGATCGATGCGCACAAAGTGCGGGCCCGCAGCAAAAGTTTCTTTGATCATTTCAGCCAGGCGGCCCTGTTTTACAATAGCCAGTCGGAGCCCGAGAAGCTGCACATCATCAATGCCATTCGCTTTGAACTGGGCAAGGTGGAAACAAAAGAAATCCGCGAACGTATGCTTGGTGTGCTGAACCAGGTGGACAAGGATTTGGCGGCACAAGTGGCCTATGGTTTGGGAATGAAGGTACCCCCGCAGCCGAAGCAACTGAATTTTAGTGTACCCGCCGACGTGGATCCCAAAACCTACCAGCCGCTGAAGCAAAAACAGGGACCCGAACGCTCCGGCGCACTGAGCATGATTGCCAACAGTCCAACCGGTGATATCCGCACTCGCAAGGTGGCGGTGCTGGTGGCCGATGGTGTTCGCGAAGGCGACATCAATGCGGTAAAAAAAGCCCTGGCCGCCGCCGGTGCGATGGCGGAAGTAATTGCCCCGAGAGGTGTTATTAAAACAGCGGAAGGGGGCATGATGGAACCTGATAAAACCCTGCGCACCGTGGCCTCAGTGCTCTACGATGCGGTGTATGTACCGGGTGGCGCGAACAGTGCTGCGACGCTGGAAGCAGAAGACGATGCCGTTGAGTTTTTAAACCAGGCTTACAAACACTGCAAGCCGCTTGCGCTCAGCAGTGAAGCCGATGTGTTGCTGCAGGCAACCCGCTTCGCCAAAGACCTTACCGGCACCGAAGCTGATGTCGAAAACGGCGTGGTTGTTCACAGCAATGCCGGCAAACTGGCGAAGCAATTCGTAACGGCCATGGGCCAGTACCGTTTCTGGCAACGGGAACTGGCAAAGGCAACGGCCTAGGAATAGGGAGAGCCCACATGCAAAAAGCACAGCGATTGCTGTGCTTTTTGCATCCGCCAACAGCGAAGAGGTCCGGGAGGAAATCAGGGCTTATCGATTGGCAGGTAAAGTTTGAAGATCGTTCCTTCGCCGGGTGTGCTTTCGGCCCTGATCATTCCGCCATGGTTCTCCACCACTTTTTTTACAATCGAGAGGCCGATGCCGGTACCGCTGTATTCGCTCCGGCCGTGGAGACGGGTAAACAGGTGAAAGATTTTTTCTGCATAAACCTGTTCGAAGCCAATACCGTTGTCTCTCACTTCAATGAGGTGATACAGATGCCCTCCTTCCCGCGTGGTTGTGGCGGAGATATGGATTTCCGGCGGTACGCCGGGCCGGCTGTACTTGAGCGAATTCGCCACGAGGTTTTGAAAGAGTTGCTGCAACTGCCGCTGGTAGCCCTGCACCTGTGGCAGGCTTCCCACGACGACCGTTGCCTGTCTTTGCTGGATATCCAGTTCCAAATCCTCCAGCACACGGTTCAGCTTTTTGCCAAGGTCGAGGGTCTCTTTCTCGATGGGCTGGTGGCTGACATGCGAATACAGCAGCAGATCGTCGACCAGTGCGCCCATCCGGGTAGTGGCTTTTTCGATTCGCTCAAAGGTTTGTAATTCGGTTTCATTCAGCCGGCTGCTCAACTGCTGCTTCAGCAGGTTGGTAAACACGTGGATCTTGCGGATGGGTTCTTTCAGGTCGTGGGAGGCAGCGTGGGCAAATTCCTCCAGGTTCTGGTTGGAGCGTTCCAGTTCCTCCACCTTCCCGAGTAATTGCAGTTGCAGGTATTTCAGCCTGGTAAAGTCGGTGAAATGCACCACGACCTCGCCGCCCATTTTGGTAGCGGTCATTTCGTTGTACAGGTCAAGACCGTCTTTGTCGTAGTGGATCTCCCAGGTGTCTTCAATCCCGGTTTCAAACGCCTTGACCACGTTGACAAAACTGCTCGTCTGGAAATAACCGGGAAACACGTCGCCCACCTTTTTGTTTTGCAGGTTCTCCGGCGTGGTGTTGGCATATGCAGCATAGGCCTTGTTGGTAAGCTTATAGCGAAAGTCGACGATCCGGCCGTTCTCAAAAACGGGCTCGAGCACCTGCAGCGGCGTGTTGAACAGGTTCAGGATCTCCTGCAGGTAGCGGTTGGCGCTGAGCAGGGATTGGTGGGCAGTTTCCAGTTCGGCCGTGCGCAGGGCCACCACGTCTTCAACCTTTTGCCGGGCCAGTACAGTTTCGGTTGTTTCCATGCAGGTTACCAGCACGCCAGCTACCTGGCCGTCATCGCCGTAAGCAGGGCTGTAGCTGAAGGTCCAGTACACATCTTCCAGTTTCCCGTTGCGGTAAATGGGGAGCAACTGGTCCTGGAACCAGGCAGGGCTGCCGGTTTCCAGCACCTGCCGGATTAGCGGGCCAATAAAATTCCAGATCTCCGGCCACACGTCGCGACCGCTTTTTCCCACGGCCGGGTGTTTGCCTTCCATGCCAAGGCTGGGCCGATAAGCATCGTTGTAAAAACAGGTCAGCTCGTCTCCCCAGAAAAGGAACATGGGAAAGGCCGAATGCAGGATGTTGCCGAGGGTTGTCCGCAAGCTCAGTGGCCACTGGGCCACATCGCCCAACGGCGTTTGCGACCAGTTATACTTCCGGATGATTTCACCCATCTCACCACCGCCTTCCAGGAAGGGATAGGTTTTATCAGGTATCGACGTGGTGCTCATGAAGAAAGATCCCTTGGTTGGTGACGAAAATACGTGTTTTCGTTTTTCGTGCAGGCGGAGCAAGGTGCCTGCCTGCCGGCGCAGAGCCGGGTACAGGAAGAGCCGGATAGAAGAAAAGCAAACAATTGACTCCGAAAAGCCAGGCACCAAACTTGCCCCGCGGCTTTCTTTTCTCTTAACCTGTTATTGCAGAGATGAAGAAAAATTTAGAGGTCAACCACTGCCTTTTGAATCTCCTTGTCATTTTCCCAGGCAACAATCACACGGCTATCCCCAACCGGTTTGACCACCGGCAGGCTCCCTTTTCCAAGATGACGCTTTTCGCCGCCAGGCGTAAGCAAAACAATCTCCCCTTTCTCCACCCAGGCATAAACCGGCCTGCCGGCTACCAGTTCCAGCGCACAACTCTTTCCCGTCGCCAGGCCGGTTTCCGGCTTCCCGGGTGAGTAGGCAAAGAGAGTGTCCTTCCGGCGCCAAACCGTTTGCACCGCGCCGCTTTTTTGCAAGGCCAGCCCGCCGCCGTCCATGGGGCAGGCGTCGAGTTTCCAGGTGCCGGTGCCCAGTTTTTCTGCGGGGCCAAACGTTTGCCCGCCATCGGAAGAGCGCAGCAGCCAGAGATCCCGGCTGCCCTTTACCCAGTTGCGAAACTGCACGGCCACCTGCCGCCCCTGCACGGCAACCGAAGGCTTGCAGCATTCGCAAACATGTCCATCCGGCGACATGTAGAGAAGGCGGTTGGCCGACCAGGTTTTTCCGCCGTCGGTGGAGCGGGCACCGGCAATGTTGTTGCGCCTGCCCTTGCGGAGGTCGAGCCAGGCCGCAAACAGGTTGCCCCTGCCGTCGCTAGCCAGGTCGAGAAAACCTTCTTTCGCTATAGTATCCACGTCGTTCACCTTACCGGTCTTGCGCCAGTGGCCGGTGCCGGTTTTTTGATAGGCAATGAGGTCGCCCTGCTGGTTGCAGGCAATGATGCAGGCACCACCGCTGATGGCCGCGACCTGCGGTCCGCGCATGGCAAAAGAAAAAAGCTTCGGCAGGACGCCTACTACTTCAGGGGCTGAAAAGGTTTGTCCCCTGTTAGCAGAAAAGGCATAGAGGATGCTGTCGCCCCTGCCCCACACTGCATGGACCGTATTGCCACTCGTTGCAAGGTCGGGCACCTGGCCCGCACCAAGACTGGTTACCCCGTTGGCATCCACCCCTTTGTTTTGCGAAGCAGCTGCGATCCCAACGAGCAGGAGAACCAGCAAAAAATTTGTTTTCATATTGCGCATCTTTTTCACTTCCTGCAAACCTAACTATTTGCCGCCGTACGGGAAGAAGGTTTGATCGTTCGTATCCGGCGCACCGGTACAAAGGTCTTGCTCCTTTGTCTGTTTTTCTCCCGGCAATGCAGGAGCGACCGGGGTGAAACGGGCCGTATCACAATCCCCGCAATTCTTCGTTGGCGGCCGGCCACTGTTTGTTGGAAAGTTGCAGGGCTTCGTCGGTTTGCTTCTGCGCGGCAAAGAATAAGTTGCAGTTTTAATTCATGAAACGCAAAAATGACCTTCTCGAAAAAACTTACACGGACGTCCGGTATCGCATTGCCTTGCATATCCTGTTCTGGATCTTCATGTTCGCAAGCTATTATTATTTCAACACCATCTCGTTCAACCCAGTTCGCGATACGCCGGGTGCCTATTTACTTGCCCTCAAGAATACTGTTGAATTTGCCCTTGCCTTCTATGCGCTGATGTATTTCATCTGGCCGCGGTACCTGGTCAAACGAAAATGGTTCAAAAGCCTTTTGCTGGTCTTTGTCTGGCTGGTGGCCGTTACAGCGCTGGATGCCTGGGCCGACCTGGCAATCTTCAACGGTTGCGAGAGCTGTATGCAGCGGCTGGCGCAATTCAACCCGGACTACTATCATTTTTTACAACGCAATTTTCCCAACATTGTCTTCATCAGGGTATTGACCGGGGGCCTGCTCTACCACCTCACCATTCAACTTGGCTTGCCCATCGCCATCAAACTTGGTCGCGGCTATTTCCGGCAAACGGTGCAGGGTCTGCAACTGGCTAAAGACAACCTGCAACTGGAATTTAATTTTCTAAAATCGCAGGTAAACCCGCACTTCCTGTTCAATACCCTCAACAATATTTACTCGCTGGTGGTGAACGAAAAAAAAGACCGGGCCGCCGAAACCCTTTCGCGTCTTTCGGGTTTCCTGCGCTATACGCTTTACGAAACAGGAGAGGAAAAAATAGCGCTGGAAAAAGAAGTGCGCCTGCTGAAGGATTATATCGAACTGGAAAAGCTTCGCCTCAACGAAACCGGTGTGCAGTTTCAATACGAAACCGACCGGGATGATTACACTGTTCCTCCGCTCCTGTTCATGCCCGCCCTGGAAAATGCATTCAAATACACCGAAGACAAAAACGACAGCACCATTGCCGTTTCCATCAAGGCGAAAGAAAAGCACTTGCAGGTGACGATTCAAAACAGCATCGGGCTTGCAAAAAACGGGAAGGCCGGTGGCATTGGTTTGCAGAACCTGCAAAAACGGGTTCAGCATTATTACCCGGGACAATCTTCGTATTCGGCAAGCGCTGCAAATGGTGTTTATTTGTTTCAGCTTAGTTGCGCACTCGCATGAAAAAGATCTGTTGCATTGTTGTTGACGACGAACCACTGGCAAGAGAACTGGTGCAGACCTATGTTTCCCGATTGGAAAACTGGGCGGTGGCCGCTTCGTGCCGCTCGGTGGCTGAGGCCTATGAGGCCCTGTATCAAAACCAGGTTGATGTGCTTTTTCTCGACATCAACATGCCCGACAAAACAGGCATCGAGTTTTTGTCGACACTGAAAAATGCGCCGCCGGTTGTTTTCACTACCGCCTATGCCGAACATGCGGCCAAAGCTTTCGACCTGAACGCCGTGGACTACCTGGTGAAACCCATCACCGAAACCCGGTTCCGCGAGGCTGTCGACAAGGTCGAGCGCCTGTTGAACACAACCGTTGCAATGACAGTGCAGCAGGAAACCGATCACCTGTTTTTAAAGCAGGACAACAAGCTGGTAAAAGTGCTCTTCGACGAAATCCTGTACGTGGAAGCCCTGAAAGATTTTTCGAAAGTTTTCCTGAAAGAAAAAATATTGCTGGCAAGTGCGCATTTAAAACTGATGGATGACCTGTTGCCCGCCAATCGTTTTTTGCGTGTACACCGCTCCTACATCATTTCGCTCAATGCCATCACGGCCGTGAATGGAAATATGGTTGAAATTGGCAAACAGGAAATCCCTGTTGGCGCAACGTACAAAGATGAACTACTCAAACGGCTGCGTCTTGTCTAGCGGTCCTGCTTTCTTTTAACGCGATCTCACTTTGGAGGTTTTTCGAGTACCGCACTGTATACACCATCGTGCTGAAAAGGATGACAGAGACAGCACGCTGATTATCACGACTACAAAAGAAACACTCCCAGGAACAAACGCAGGCCGGTCAAATCGGGACTGAAGTGCGATTCCGATCCTGTCAAGAACAAACCAACCCGACAGCTTTCCTCCTGCTGTCATCCGCCATTTGCCCTCTCTCTTTTGCCATTGCATGATCCGAGTTTAGAATAGAAAGTACGGTAGCGAGTCAGAAGCCGGCAGCGGAAGGCAAACTGCCGCGACGTCAACTACTTACTTATCCTGCTGCTATCCGCCACCGACTAAAAACTTTACCGCAGGCCATCGCGGTACATGTCGTACAATTGGTCCAGGGCTTCCGGCGGCAATTTTTTGTTGGAGAAATAGGTCTTCTTGACGATCTCGTTGATGATGCCAAAAAGGTAGGAGATCACCAGTTCGGGATCGACATTCTTGATCTTCTTTTTTTCGATGCCCTCCCTGATTAGGGCATAAATGGGGTCAATGGCTTTTTGCTTTTTCTTCAGGTCCGTGATGCAAACGAACGGTGAGTGATAGGACTGCTCCAGGAAAGCCGACACATCGAAATGCTTCATCTTGTAGTGAAGGATGTTCATGAACACCATCTTCATCCGTTCTTCAAACGATGCTTTATCCTCCAGTCCGCGGAAGTATTCGGTTGCCGACTTCTCGCGGCATTCGCCAAACAGCGCCTTGATCAGTTCGTCCTTGTTTTTAAAATAAATGTACAGGGTGCCGGTGGCGATGTTGGCCGCCCGGGAAATATCACTCATCGTAATACCGGCCAGGCCACGCTCTTTTACCAGAGATAGCGTAGCTTTATAAATAGCCGCCACTTTTGCTTCGTCCTTGATTCGCACGGTGCAAAAATAAATGAATAATTATTCATTTTTACTTTACTTTGCAAACTCTTTTGCCGCGAAACCGATTTTGGGGCAAAGGTTCCGACGCCTGCTTGCTCCTGTTCACCCGAACGCAAACGTTTTATGAATAAACTTGTCGCTATCCTATTTTTTCTCGCTGCCGCTCCCCGGTTGCAGGCGCAGAACAGTGCCGACTCCCTGCTGCCCGGCGCCACCCTGGAACAATGCATCCGGTATGCGCTGCAACACCAGCCGGCCGTGCAACAGGCAGGCATCGATGAGCAGTTGAATGACTATGCCATCCGCAACCGCCTGGCCGACTGGTACCCGCAGATCGGTGCCAACTACAGCCTGCAGCACAACTTCCAGCGGACAACCAGTTTTTTTAACGGCGTGGCCACACCGGTTGGGGTTACCAATACTTCGGCCGCACAACTGTACCTGAACCAGACCATCTTCAACCGCGACGTGCTGCTGGCCAACCGTACGCAGGGCGATGTGCGCCTGCAGGCAAAGCAGAACACCGAAGCCCGCAAGATCGACCTGACGGCCAGCGTGAGCAAGGCGTTTTACGATGTGCTCACCACCCGCCAGCAGATTCGCGTGGCCGCCGAAAACATTGCCCGCCTGCAAAAAAGTTTGAACGATGCTTATTACCGCTATCAATCCGGCGTGACGGACAAAACCGATTACAAACGGGCACAGATCACGCTGAACAATACCACTGCACTAAAGCAGTCCAACGAAGCCGCGCTGGTGGCCAAGCTGGAATACCTCAAAAACCTGATGGGCTATCCCACTTATGCACCCCTGGCGGTTGTGTACGACAGCCTGCAAATGGAGCGAGAAGTTGCCTTCGACACCCTGCAGCAGCCCGATTATTCGCGCCGCATCGAGTACCGCCAACTGGCCACGCAGCGCCGCCTGCAGGAAGCCAACCTGCTCTACCAGCGCAATGCGTTTTTGCCCAACGTTTCGGCCTCGCTGGGTTATAATTTCAATTTTTTGAACAACAGTTTCGGCAAGCTCTATGGCAATAATTTCCCGAATTCTTTTGTTGGCCTGACGGCCGGTATTCCCATTTTCCAAGGCGGCAAACGAAAGATCAACGTGCGGTCGGCCCAACTGCAGATTGCACGGCTTGATCTGGATATCCAGGCCCTGCAAAACGGGATCAACAGCCAGTATGCGTCGGCCCTGGGCGCTTACAAGGGCAGCCTCGCCAATTACCGGGCTTCGAAAGAAAACGTGGCACTGGCGCAGGAAGTGTACGATGTGATTCAACTGCAGTACAAAGCCGGTGTAAAAACGTATTTGGAGGTCATTACCTCCGAAGCGGATCTGCGCACCGCACAGATCAACTATTTCAATGCGCTGTACCAGGTGCTGGCCAGCAAAGTGGATGCAGAGCGGGCACTCGGACTGATCGCCTATTAACCAACCCAACGCATATAACCGCATTTTAGATATCATGAAAGCGAAAAACTCAACCACCCTTTTTCTCACAGGTTTATCGGCCGTGCTGCTCTTTGCCTGCGGCGACAAAAAAGAAGCGCAGCAGCAAGCGGCGGCGCCACCGCCCGTGTATGTTTCGGTCACAACCGTGAAAGACACGGCCGCTGTTTATTACGACGAATTTCCCGCAGCGCTGACTGCTCTCAACGAAGTAAAGCTGACACCGCAGGTGAACGGCTATATCACCGGCGTGTATTTTAAGGACGGCAGCAAAGTAGCGAAGGGGCAGCGCCTGTACAGCATCGACCAGCAGGTATACGGCGCCAACCTGCAGCAGGCCATCGCCAACCTGCAGGTGCAGGAAACTAATTTACTGAAAGCCCAAAAAGACGCGGAGCGTTACCACGAGCTGGACAAGCACGACGCCATTGCCAAACAGCAGGTCGACTATGCCGATGCAGCGCTGGATGCCGCCCGGAAACAGGTAGCGGCAGCCAAGGCCAACGTTTCTGCCGTGCGGGCCAATGTGGGCTTTGCCGTGATCAGGGCGCCTTTTAGCGGCACCATCGGTATCTCGCAGGTCAAGGCCGGGCAATCGGTTGTAGCCGGTCAAACCGTGCTGAATACCGTTTCTACCGACGACCCGGTGGCTGTCGATATCAACGTGAATCAAAAAGACATCTTCCGTTTTGCCCAACTGCAACAACAAAAGAACAGCCTGCACGACTCCACGTTCCTGCTCGTCTTTGGCGGCGAGGTTTATCCTGAGCCCGGGCACATTTACCTGATCGACCGGGCGGTTGACCCGCAAACGGGAACCATCAAAACACGGCTCCTGTTTCCCAACCGGGCCGGGATGCTGAAGGCCGGCATGAACGGAACGGTGCGGGTGGCCAGCAATGCAAAGACCTCATCGATTATTATCCCCTTCAAAGCCGTAACCGAACAACTGGGCGAATACTTTACCTACGTGGTTGGCGACAGCAGCAAGGTGGCACAGCGCAAAGTGGAACTGGGACAACAGATCGGCGCGAACGTGATCATCCGGAGCGGTTTGCAGCCGGGCGACAAGATCGTGGTGGAAGGCGTGCAGAACCTTCGACAGGGCTCGGTGATCACCACCACGCAGCCGGCACCGCCAGCGCAGAAGAAGTAGCAGGCAGTAAACAGTAACGCAAGTGCCTGCCAACACAACATTCAACTCGTGAACACGTGAACTCGTAAACTCGACAAATGATTGCAGAAACTTTTATCAAACGGCCGGTTACCGCCATCGTGATCTCCATCGTGATTGTGCTGGTGGGAATCATTGCCATGCTGACCTTGCCGGTAGCCCAATACCCCGACATCACACCGCCTACAGTGAACATCACCGGCCTTTTTACCGGTGCCGATGCGGCTACGGTGGAACAGACCACCACCACCGCTATCGAAACCCAGGTGAACGGATCGCCGGGCATGTCGTACATCACCAGTAACAGCACCTCGAGCGGGCAAAGCTCCATTACGGCCACCTTCAATGTGGGCACGGATGTAAACATTGCCACGCTGGATGTGCAGAACCGAGTCAGCGTGGCACAGCCGACATTGCCAGACGCCGTAAAACGTTTAGGCGTTACCGTGCGCAAGCGAAACCCGAGCATCATGGTGGCGCTGGCTTTTTACTCGCCCAACGGCACACACGACGCCCAGTTCATCGGCAACTTCGTGAACATCTACATGAAAGACGCCCTGCAGCGGGTACCCGGCGTTGGCGATATCGTGACCCGTGGTGCCGACTTCAGCATGCGCATCTGGCTGAACCCCGAAAAGCTGGCGGCACTGAGCCTCACGCCTGCCGACATTACCGGTGCCCTGACGGAACAGAACCTGCAGGTGGCTGCCGGCACGGTCGGTGCCAACCCGCAACCGGCGCAGCAAAGCTTTGAGTACAGTGTGCTGACCAACAGCCGCATCAACACCAAAGACCAGTTTGAAAACATCATCGTCCGCAATGCATCTGCCACCGGCAGCCTGGTATATCTCAAAGACGTGGCCCGCGTGGAGCTGGGCATATTTGACTACAATGCCAATGCGTTTGCCAACGGTAAACCGGCTGCTTTCCTCCTCGTTTACCAGGCACCGGGCGCCAATGCCATGGACACCTACGATGCCCTGATGAAGGCCTTGCAGGAAGCGAAAAAAACCTTCCCCAGCGATATTGACTACCTCATTCCGCTCGAAACCGTTTCGGTCGTAAAAACCTCGATCAAGGAAGTGGTACAAACGCTGCTCGAAGCCTTGCTGCTGGTGGTTCTCGTGGTATTCCTGTTTTTGCAAAACTGGCGGGCCACGCTGATTCCCCTGCTCGCGATACCGGTGTCGCTGATCGGCACGTTCATCTTTTTCATTCCATTTGGCTTTACCATCAACACCCTCACCCTGTTTGCCTTTGTGCTGGCCATCGGGATCGTGGTGGACGATGCCATCGTGGTGGTGGAAGCCGTGCAGCATTATATCGATGCGGAAGAAATGTCGCCCAAAGAGGCCACCGTCGCCGCCATGCGTGACATCTCCGGACCGGTGATCGCCATTGCCCTGATCCTCGCCGCGGTGTTTTTGCCGGTGGGCTTTATCCCGGGAATCGTGGGACGCCTGTACCAGCAGTTTGCCATCACTATTGCCGTATCGGTGTTGATTTCCGCATTTGTTGCCCTGTCGCTGACACCGGCACTTTGCTCGACCATGCTCCGGCCATCCAAACCCGACGAGGCGCCGAAGAACGTCCTGGAAAAATTCTTTGCCTGGTTCAACAAAAAATTTACTCGCCTGACACATTCGTACAGCAAGGGCGTTGCAGGATGGATCCGCAAAACGCCTTATGTGCTGGTGATGATGGTGGTGCTTTTTGTGGGTTTGTTTTTCCTGTTCAAAAACAAACCCACAGCGTTTATCCCGACGGAAGATGAAGGCCGCTTGTATGTGACCTACGAAATGCCCGAAGCCACATCAACATCCCGCAGCATTGCCATGTTACGGGAGATCAGTGGCCGCATCCGCAAACTGCCGGAAGTAAAAGTGGCCGGCGGGTTGGCAGGTCTGAATATCATCAACTTCTCCGGCAAGACCAACGTGGGTACCATCTTCGTGAACCTGAAACCCTGGGAAGAACGCGAAGGCAAGGAACACCACGTGCAGGCGGTTGTGGCAAAAATCCAGAAGCTGACCGCCGACATCCGCGAAGCCCGCATCCTGGCCATTACGCCACCGGCGATTCCGGGCCTGGGACAGTCAGCGGGTTTTACGTTCGAACTGCAGCAAACCACCAGCACCGACGACATCAAACAGTTTGAAGCGGTGGCGCAAAAGTTCCTGGCGGCGGTGAACAAGCGGCCGGAGATCGGTATGGCCTACACGTTTTTCAACACCCGCACACCGTCGTACAAAGTGGACGTGGACCGCGAAAAAGCCAAGCAGCTCAATGTGAATATCGCCAGCGTGTATTCCACGCTTTCCACCCTGCTGGGCAGCAGCTATGTCAACGACATCAACCTGTATGGCCGCAACTTCCGCGTGGTGGCACAGGCCGACAGTAGCTTCCGTTCGTCGCTCACCGATTTCAACCGCTATTACGTGAAGAACGGCAGTGGCGGCATGGTGCCATTAAGTTCCCTGGTCACAACGACCCTCATCGAAGCACCTTCACTGATTTCGCACTACAACATCTACCGCGCCATCGAGATCAATGGTTCGGCCAAACCGGGCTTCAGCAGCGGGCAGGCCATCGATGCCCTCAAAGAAGTGGCGGCACAAACGCTGCCGGCCGGCTATGGGTACGAGTTCTCGGGAATGAGCCGCGAAGAGATCAAGGCGGGCAGCAGCTCGGTCTACATCTTTGCCCTGTCGCTGGTGTTTGTCTTCCTGTTCCTGGCAGCCCTGTACGAAAGTTGGTCCATTCCGTTCTCGGTGCTGTTTGCCGTGCCAATCGGCGCATTGGGATCCATCATCACGCTGACCTTAATTCCCAGCCTGACCAACAATATCTATGCGCAAATTGGTTTGATCACCCTGATTGGTTTGGCTGCCAAGAATGCCATCCTGATCGTGGAGTATGCGAAAGAACGGGTTGAGCATGGCGTGGAATTGATCTCCGCCACGATCACGGCGGTGCGCCTTCGTTTACGCCCTATCGTGATGACGTCGCTGGCCTTTATCCTTGGCGTGTTGCCGCTGGCCCTTGCCACCGGCGCTGCCGCCGAAAGCCGCCGCACCATCGGCTGGACGGTATTTGGCGGGATGCTCGCAGCCACCACGCTGGCCATCTTTGTGGTGCCGGTTTTGTTTGTGCTGATCACCCGGTATTCGGCCCGGAAACACCTGAAGAAAGTCCAGGAAAAAACCCGCGAGGAACATGCGGTGGACCGTCAAATCATCGAACACAATTTGTAACCGAATCGGTTTCCCGTTTTATAAAAAAGCCCCTTGTTAAGGGGCTTTTTTATTCATTCGTTTTTGTTCCAGCACCCATACAGATATCGCCACCTCTTCTCCCTGCTGTTCAATCATTCTTTCTTCCTGCCGCCTGCAGTGGCGCAACAGGGGTGCAACAAATTCCTTTGCCATCAATCGCTGGGGCGTGCTGAGAAGAACGGTGGTTCCCTTTTGCAAAAACGCATCGATCCGCTGCAACAACAGGCCGAATGCGCCGGGCTCGTAATTGACATCGCTTAAAAGCAGCACATCCGCCTCCAGGTGCGGTGGCAGGTGCTGCCAGTCCATCACGGCAGCGGAGAGGTGGTGAAGGTGCAGTTTATCAGCCGACTGTTGCACGATGGCTACTGCGTCGGCGGCAAGGTCCGTACACCAAACCGCTTTTGCGTTGCGGGCCGCTACCAGCGATGGCAGGCCAAGACCCGCTCCCAGCTCAACGACCGTTTTGTTGCGGGTGTATTCCGGGTGGCGGAGAAGGACCTGTGCCAGTGCCCTGGCGGCCGGCCATACGCGGCTCCAGTAAGGAAAAGCGATCTTTCCTTTTTGATATGCCTCTCTTACAGCCGCCGTATCGGGCACAAAGAATTCGATGGAAACATCACCATCTATGAACGACTGGATTTGCAGGGGAAAGTTCATGCGGCAAGGTAGGCAGGAAGGCCGAAGTGGCAGAAAGAAAAAGCAGGCCGGCGGGCCTGCTTTGCGTGCCGACAACACCGGTTTATTTTGTACCCAGCGCCGCATTGATCGGCGCACGGTCGATGTACTGGATGGTCCGGTCAATTTTGTCGTCGCTGTTGTAGTGGATATCCTGGTGTACCCAGAACTTCAGGCTTTTGCCGTTCTTGTATTTTACCTCCACCTGGTTCCAGCCAAGCAGCCAGATGCCGGGCATGTCGGGTCCTTTTTGCGGCTGGTTCACTTTGACGGGAAGCCAGATGTCGTTCGAAAACTGCAGCCGGTCAATCACGTTCATCCGCCGGTTTTTCCAGTAATCCAGGATGGCTTTTTTACCGGCCAGGCTATCGCCGGAAGACCATAGGTACACGGCCTTGTCGGCAAACTGGCTGGCCCACTCGTCGATCTTTCCCTCTGACAGCATCTTCAGGTAGTTGCGGCCCATGTCCATGTACCGGGCATCGGCAAATTCGGTGGGCATTGGCTTGGCCGCGGCCGGCGATTCGGTTGCGGCCGTTTTAACCATGGGTGATTCGGGGGCTTTCTGGTCTTTGCAGGCAAACAATGCACCGGCAAGCAGCAGCGGCAGGAAAACATTTTTCATTTTAGTTGATTTAGGTGTGAAGAAATGCGGGCCGGAAGCTTCGATAGTGGCGGAGCGCAATCGGTTGATTGGAAAACCAAAGGTAAATTGTTTTTGCAGAAGCGGCAGTTCACCGATGAAAGGCAGAAGAACCGGTCAGTGCGGGTATCTCCGGTTATGCGTTCGTTTCCGGTTGCGATCATTAGAAGCTGCACTCTTTCGTTGCCGGAGCAATAACCGGTTTATGTATGGATTGTTGAAAGCCGATCGGGGTTTTGGACAAGTGTGCATCTCTTCCTTCGCCAGGGCAAACGCCACAGACACTTCATTGCGGTAGTCAGCTGGTGGCATGAAAAACCCCGCCGGAGCGGGGTTCAATTTGCTGTACGGATTACCAGCGCCTGTCGTTTTGCTGGTAGCGGTTATCGTAGGAATTGTTGCTGTTGCGATAGCGATCCCACACCTGGCGAAGCTCTTCCCGCCGCTGGCTTTCCAGTCTCCTGATCGCGTACTCTTTGTCGTAGGAACGCATCCGGCGGTCACGTTCCACCTTGCGGATTTGCTTATCGTACTCGCGGTTGATGCGGTCGATCTGTTTGTTCCGCTCCCGTTCATTGATCCGATTGTCGTAGCGGGAGTTGTTATCATAGGAACGGTCATTTCGCTGACCCAGGATCACGTCACGGTCCTGGTAGCGATCGTCGGGATAGGTACGGGAGGACTGCGCCTGCGCAACAGTGATGGCGCCAAGGGCAATCAACATGGTAAAGATTCTTTTCATAGTAGATGTTTTTAACTGTTACTGGAAATGAGAAGCGAAGAGACCGGCAATGTTTAACGGCAGATGGTTAAAATAAGGTGAAGTGTAGCGGCTGCTTTCAAAGCGGAGACGCAGGGCATTTTTCTTCACCGCGCCGGTAGCCTCACCTTTTGCTACTTTTGGTCTCATTAAATTTTTGACATGAAGACAGGAACCAAATTTATCCATGCAGGCATGGAACCCGATCCCAGCACCGGGGCCATCATGACGCCGATCTATCAAACCAGCACCTACGTGCAGGAGGCGCCGGCCACGCACAAGGGATACGAATATGCCCGCAGCCAGAACCCGACACGAACAGCCCTGGAAACGGCGTATGCACAGATTGAAAACGGAAAATTTGGCCTGGCCTTCAGCAGCGGCGTGGCAGCAACCGATGCGGTCATCAAACTGCTGGCGCCCGGCGACGAAGTGATCTGCGGCAACGACATGTATGGCGGCACCTATCGCCTGTTCACCAAGGTGTTTGAAAAATTTGGAATCAAGTTTCATTATATCAGCATGCAGGATGCGCAAAACATCCGGCAGTACGTCAACGACAAAACAAAGCTGGTGTGGGTGGAAACGCCGACCAACCCGCTGATGAACATTTGCGACATTGAAGCCATCGCCGGCATCTGCAGGGAGCGCAACCTGGTGCTTTGCGTGGACAACACCTTTGCCTCTCCTTATTTGCAAAACCCGCTCGACCTCGGCGCCGATATCGTGATGCACTCCGCCACGAAATACCTCGGCGGGCACAGTGACGTGATCCAGGGTGCTTTGATGATGAACAGCCAGGACCTGAGGGACCAGCTTTATTTTATCCAGAAAAGCTGCGGTGCCGTGCCGGGACCGATGGATTGCTTTTTGGTTTTACGCGGCCTCAAAACCCTGCACCTGCGCATGCAGCGTCACAGCGAGAACGGCAAAGCAATCGCCCAGTGGCTGCGCAACCACCCGAAGGTTGGCAAGGTGTATTGGCCGGGTTTTGAAGATCATCCCAACCATGCGATCGCCAAAAAACAAATGCGTGATTTTGGCGGCATGATCAGCTTCGAACTAAAAGATGAAAAAGTGGAAGAAGCAAAAAGGGTTTTAAGTAGCACCAAACTTTTTTCGCTGGCCGAAAGCCTGGGTGGCGTCGAGTCGCTCATCAACCACCCGGCCAGCATGACGCATGCATCCATACCGAGGGAAGAACGGATCAGGAATGGCCTGAGCGACTCGCTGATTCGCCTGAGCGTGGGTGTTGAGGATGCGGAAGATTTGATTGATGATTTAGCCAAGGCGATTGGATAAAGTGCGTGGCGAGTCATCACCAGTGAATAGAAGAGAGATCATTGTTTATCTAAAAAGCAGGCCTGGCGCCTGCTTTTCTTTTTCCTGTTGTCGCACAAATACATTTTAGCTTATGAGCAGTAAGGCATCAATGATGAATAAAGCCCCCCGCACTGTTCACCATCCACTGCCCGGCTCACATTATACCGGCGAGCGGTGAGCCCGGGCTGCCCGTTCAGGAAGCAACAACCTGCCCGGATGTGAACTGCGCCGTTTCTATTGGTGCATTGCCGGCTTTCGCCACCCGGTTTCGATCCACCCAATAGCCCCACAATACGATCAGCCATTGCAACTGCCCGGCCCAGGCAACAGCAGTGATGTCAGTAGGCGGCGGGCCAAATGCATTCACCAGATGAACGACCAGCAGAAAGATGACCAATGCTCCCAGTGCATAGACCCCGGTTTTGTTCTTTGCTTTTGTGGCCCTGTAATAGAAAAGCACACCGGCGGCAAACAGCAGGAGTTCAACCAGCAACTCTATCGTTTTTACCTTCCACAATCCCAACCCATAAAAATCGTTGCCTCCCGGGTAAAGCGGCAAGTCGGGAAGGTGCACCACCAGGTCGAGCAGCCAGTGACTGACCACGCAACAGCCCACCATTATAGCGGCACCTCTGTTTTTCTTCACCAGGAAATACAGCAGTCCGAAAAGAACGGCCCATCCCAACACAGCCAGTAAGCTGTGCGAAACAGGATAGTGCGTAAAGGAAAGCGGCACGGGTCCTCCCGGGCTGATCGCCGCTTTCTCCACTTTTAGCATCAGAAGCGTTGGCCAGAGAAGATCAAGGAACTGCGCGGCCAGGAAATAGGTGCCAAGCGAAGGTTTTGCCTGGAGCTTTTTGGCGGCAAAGCCCACGGCATAATGTCCGATAAACATGTGGCTTGATTTGGTGCTTCAAAATTAAACGGATACGGAAAATCTCAGGACAACTTCATCTGCATTTCATAAAGCCCAAGCAGCTTTTGAAAGCCCAGGGATTCCAGGAAATGGATTGCAGGTTCGTAGTGGTCGTCCACGTTGGTTACTACCAGTTGGGCGCTGCAGAGTTGCTGCATGTGGCGGAACAGGGCCGTGCCCATACCTTTCCTGCGAAAGGCCGGAAGAACGCCGGCCTGTTTTACCCTGCCCGAAGCCAGCACACAGGCGGCATAACCAACCATCGTTTCGCCGTCAAACGCACCGAGCAGGCAATGGCCTTCCCTGTCGCGGTTGATGGCTGTCGTTGCATTTTGCCAGGCCGGCTGCATGGCGGTAAAAGCGCTGGTATCGGGTAATGCATCCACCGGCCGGATTGCAAAAAAAGACGCCGCTTCAATCGGCGCTGCGCTCCGGAAGGCGCTGAGTTTGCGTACCGTTTTAAACCCGATGGAATCGTAGATTTTCTTTGCCGTGAAATTGTTGTCGATGACTTCCAGCAGGTGCGTGTAAATGCCTTTTTCTTTCAGAAGCGGGATGCTGTACCGGTACAATGCGGATGTCAGGCCTGCGCCGCGACCGGAAGGTACGACACCGGTGCCGGCGTTGTAGATGGTTTTCACGCCATCGACCACGTCATAGCCGTGGAGAATAAAGCCAACCAACTGACCGTCGTCGAAAGCGCCAACGGAGAAGGCCGGCACAATGCCCTCGCCTTTGATTTTGGCCGCCATCCCTTCTTCGGTAAACCGCAGGGGAATGAAATAATCGCTGAACGCTTCGTTAAATGCCGCCGTGATCTCTGCCAGCGGTGTGTGCTCCAGGGTTCGTAGTTCCATAACAGGAAGAAAGGCCGTAAAGATAAAATTGCCAGTGGAGCCGGTGAGCCAAAGAATGATGAGCGGCAGCCGGTCGCCCCGAAGCGGGTTTCGTCACGAGAAACTTGTCATTCGTCACATCTTTTTTTACCGGGGCAACCGGGAAGATGACCTTTGGGATCTAAACCTGCAGCAATGTACAAGTTTCTTTTCCTGGCCATTTTTCTCATAGCCCTGACGGTGGTTTCGTTTGCATTCCTGGCAGAAAAAGGTGCGCTGCAATCCAGCGGCCCTGTACTTGCCGGGAACCCGTTTCTTGTCTTAAACCAATAAACCGCATGCTCACCGTTGCCGTTCTTTTCCAGGGCGTCCTTTTGCTTTTTCACCAGGTGACTACCCTGTTTGATTTTTACCCGTTCAACAATGTGCGGCAGTACACGCTCAAAGAGCGGCTGGCCGAGTGCTGCGTGAACGGGATCATCATGGCCTTCCCGCTTGCGGGCTTTTGCCTGCAGATCGACTGGATGACCGTGACCTCGCTGGTTATCTATCCCGTGTTGCTTTTGGGCGAATACCTTAACTGGTGGCGGCACTATTTTTTCGGACCTACCGAAGAGTGGCAGCAAACCTACGACCGCCTTTTCCGCCACACCATTATCGTGTTGCCACGAATTAAAGATCACCCGGTTCCGAATCTTGAACATACACTGCTGCACAGCCTAACCCTGCTTACCGCAATTGTAACCTACATTGCTTATTTTACGACCCCTTGAGAAAAAGAGCATTTTATACCAACATTCATTTCCTTTTTGTTACCGGAGGCTTGTTGCTGAATTTCCTGCTGATGGTGATGTACAGTTACATCAACAATGGCCATGCTTTTTTCCCATTGTATGCATTCAGGGATTTTTATTCCCAGGGCTGGCCCATCATGCTGCAGACCTTTGTCGTCCTTTACCTGCTGTATTATTCCATCCGCTATTTCAACAAAAAATACCAGCATAACCCTAACGGCTTCGAACGCTTCCTGCGGGAAATTCTTTTTGTACTGCTCATCGGTTTTTGCATCATGGAATTCTTTCGCTGGATCTTCATTACCTACATGGTTTATCCCGAAGACGACATGAACTTTCTGCAGCGCAAGCTCAAAATGATCCTGACGATCGACATCACCTTCCTGATCGTTGTGTATGCGTTTATGACGTCGTTCCGCATCTTTCGCTACCTGCAGCTCCAAAACATTGAAGTGGCGCGGTGGCAGCGGCAATACACCCAGTCGCAGTTTGAAGCGGTGAAGAACCAGCTCAACCCGCACTTTCTTTTCAACAGCCTGAATGCCCTGAGTTCTCTTGTCTATGTCGATGCAGACCTGGCCGAACAATTTATCGAAAAGCTTTCGCGGTCGTACCGCTATTTGCTGGAGCAACGCGACAAGCAAACCGTTCCGCTGGAACAGGAACTCGCGTTCTTGCAGTCGTTTCTTTTTTTGACGGAGCAACGATTTGGCAAAAAGCTCCAGGTGCAGGTAGCGAACATGGAAACCGACCGCTACACGGTACCGCCGCATACCTTGCTGATCGTGATGGAACAGGTGCTGCAGAACAACACGATGTCGGCCGCCAGGCCCTTGCGCATGGCCCTGTCGCAGGAAGAGGGCACACTGCAGATCCGCTACTCCAACCAGCCGAAAGCGGCCACCGAAGAACAAAGCCCGCAGTTCCGTTACCTGCAGGAGCAGTTCCATTTCCTGAATAAAGAAATTTCAGTCGCCACCGAAGGCCAGGTGGTGCGAATGACCATCCCTCTTTTACCCGCGTGAAGCAAAACCTGACGATACAAAAACCCATTTCGCCCTTCCGGCTCACACTCACCGTGATCCTGCTGGTCAGTCTTCTCTACCCGGTGTTTTTTGCCTACATCGACAAAACATTTTCGGTTCGAATCATCTCGCGGGAGCTGTTGTTTACCGTCGTGCGGCTGACGGGGATTGCGCTGCTCATCCACGGCACCATCCTGTTGAACAACTACGTTTTTAAAAACTTCAAACCCGTCGGACTGCGCTACGTCGTGGAGATCATCCTCATTTTGTTTCTGACTTACTGGTTTTTATTTGGCTTTGTCAAATACATCGAGCAGCCGCTGGTGAACGGCAACCCGGCCGACCCAAATCTCTGGACCTTTCGCCGCTATATCGGCCTTTACATGCTGGGAACCATTTTCATTTACACATTTTTATCGGGCCTGAATATTTACCAGGTTGCGCGGCAGAAAGAGGCGCAGGCCGAGCAATTGGAACGGGAGTTTGCCCAGGTGCGGTTGCAGGCGCTGAAAAGCCAGGTAAACCCGCACTTTCTTTTCAACAGCTTAAGCGTGCTTTCGTCGCTGGTGCATGTCAATGCCGAACTCTCCGATCAATTCATTCAGCACCTGGCGAAAGCCTACCGCTATATCCTGGAACAAAAAGAAGCGGAGCTCGTAAGCCTGGACGAAGAACTGGGTTTTCTGGATGCGTACTTTTTTCTTTTGCAGATCCGGTTCGATCAAAAGATCAGGCTGGAGAAAACGATTGCTGCCGGTACAGGCGACCTGTTGCTTCCGCCGCTGACACTGCAATTGCTCGTGGAGAACGCCGTAAAGCACAACCGCATGTCGGCGCAGGAACCGCTTGTAATCAATGTATCGGCTGCCGGCAACACCCTGCAGGTGGAGAACAACATCCAACAGCGAGAGCAGGCCGAAAGCTCCACCGGTATCGGGCTCGAAAATATCCGCAAGCGATACGCCATGCTCACCGACCGAAAACCCACGGTTCACCACACCGACCGTTTCCGTGTACAAGTTCCACTGTTAAAACCGAAGCGATGAACGTAATCATTATCGAAGACGAACACCTGTCTGCCCAACGGCTGCAAGCCATGCTGGCGAAATACGATCCTTCTATCACCGTGCTGGCCGAGATTCCATCGGTAGCCGAAGCGGTGCAATGGTTCCGCGAAAACAAAGATCCGGATCTGGTTTTTATGGATATCCACCTCGAGGACGGGCAAAGCTTTTCCATTTTTGAATCGGTCAACCTCGATGTGCCGGTGATCTTCACCACGGCCTTTGACGAATACACGATCAAGGCATTTAAGGTCAACAGCGTTGACTATCTCATGAAGCCGCTGAACTACGAAGAGCTGGTGAAGGCCATCGAGAAGTTCAAACGCATTCATTCCGAAAAACAAGCCAGCGGCAAAAGCCTGGAGCAGTTGCTTCACTCGCTGCAGAAAAAAGAGCCCGACTACAAAAGCCGTTTTTTGGTTTCCATCGGTTCCCGCCTGATGACGGTGGAGGTGGATGATATTCACTATTTCTACAGCGCGGAGAAGATTACCTTCCTGGTTACGAAAGACAACCACCGTTACCCGGTTGATTTTAGCCTGGACAAGTTGTCGCTGATGCTCGACCCTGCAGTTTTCTATCGCATCAACCGGCAGATGATGGTAAAGCTGACTGCCATTGAAAATATCCATGTGTACTCCAAAGGCAGGATCAAGCTGGATCTGTCGCCGGCGATGAAGGAAGATGTGTTTGTGAGTTTGGACAAGGTGGTGGAGTTCAAAGAGTGGCTGGGGAAATAGGCGGCGGCTTGCAAAAAAAGGTTTTCTCTTTATTCTTTGATAATGGGAAAAGACTTCAAAGCGGCTTTCCACCCCGACAGGTATTATCATGTTTTTAACCATGCCGCAGGTAAGGAACAACTTTTTCTTACCGCCGACAATTACCGGTATTTCCTGCACCTGTTTTCAAAACACATCGGTCCTGTTGGGGATATTTTTTGCTACTGTCTCCTGCCAATCATGTTCACTTTTTCATTGCCACCAAAACAGAACAAACCATCGAAGATTATGGTAAAACCCGTGAAGGCACGAAGGCTCGACCCGCATCTTCGAAACCTGTTTATGTCCTGCAGCAATTCAGTAATTTTTTCAATGCCGATACCAAAGCGTTTAACATGCAACAAGGCCGCATTGGCAAATTGTTTCTCGAACCGTTCAGCCGCCGCCTGATCAATACACCCGCCTACTATACAAAGCTTGTCCACTATATACACGCCAATCCGGTTCATCATGGCTTCTGCAGGCATGTTGAAGACTGGCCATTTTCCTCATACCGGCAGATCGTTTCTCAAAACAGCCTGTTGAAACACGAAGAACTACTTGATTGGTTCGGGTCAATCACGTCCTTTATTGAATTGCACAGGCAACCTGTCCAGCGGAAATTTTGACTTTTGGCCGGCACATTTTTTCACACCCCAGAAGTTTTAAAAACTCCGGGGTGTGAAGAGGCCTGAAAATAAGTCTGAAAACAGAATCCTGAAAAAGTTCAAAAACCAACACTCAGCAACCTCTTTCCGTCATTCGTCAACTCTTGTTTTTCCTGCCCTTGTATCCTGTCTCTCTTTGTGTCAAACAACGCACATGAAACCGCCTGTTTTTAAAATCATCGCCGGGTTTGTCCTGCTTTTTGCCTGCTATCACACGGCCGAATATTTTATCCTGTACCGCAACAGCGCCACAGGTTTCCTGACCATCTCCGGCTTGTTTTTCTTCGCCGGTTTTATCGTCTCGAAATGGCAGGGCGACAAAACCATGAACGGCTGGGGCCTGGCGGTAAAGAAATCGTTTCCCGTGTATTTTCTCACAGGCCTGCTCACTGGTCTTGCCGTCAGCACGCTGCTTTTTCTCAGTTGTCTCTTATTGGACATTGAGGTCGTCAGCTTCGTTCCGCCCCTGCACCAGTTCCTGCCGCAGGCTGCCCTGCTGATTTTTGGCTGCGCCATCTCGTCGCTAACGGAAGATGTGCTCACCCGCGGCTATATCTTCCGTCATGCCGGGCACAGGTGGACGAAATCCCTGGTGGTCGCCGTGTCGGCGCTTGTCTATGGCCTCAATCACATTCACCGACTTGATGAACCGGTCTATTTTCTTTATGCGCTTGTGCTGGGCATACAACTTGCGCTCCCGCTGTTGCTGACCGGTAACATCTGGTACACGTTCGGCGTGCACTGGGCGGGCAATATCGTGTATCATCTTACGAACAGCGTGATGCACACCGCAGGTGGCAGCAATGCGTTTCCCCCGATTGCTATGGCGACCATTTTTGCACTCCTTTCAATCCCGCTTCATTTGCTGGTATGCCGGCAACTGGCTTTGCACACGACCGCCGGAAACAGCCCTTCCCTTCAGCGTCATTCATCCGCCTTCATGCGTCATTCGTCCGGACTGATTTGAAAAACGGCACTGCCCGCAGTCTCTTTGTATCATCAAACAAAACAAAATGAAAACCCTTCTTTCCTGCCTGCTTCTCCTGCTCCTGCTAACGTCGGCTTCAGCAAACGAAAGACAGTTCTATTTTACCACATCCGACAGCGTTAAACTCTACGTACGCATTGCCGGCGAAGGGAAGCCCTGCCTGTTCGTGCACGGCGGACCCGGTTCCAATTCATACTACTACGAAGCCATGGCCGGCGCTCCCCTCATCGAGCAAAAGATGCAGATGATTTATTTCGACCAGCGCGGCAGCGGCCGTTCCGACTCTGCCAGGAACTGCGACTACCGGCTGGAGCGCATGATCAAAGACATGGAAGAAATCAGGCACTACCTGGGCATTAGAAAGTGGGCGGTGATGGGCCATTCGTTTGGCGGAATCCTGATCACCAATTATGCCCTTCAACACCCGGCGAGCATCTCGGCTCTTCTCTATATCCACTGCACGCTGAACATGCAGGCCGCGATGACGAGCCACCTGGAATTTGGCCTGAAGGTGCTGGACATGAAAGACCAGTCGGCGTTCAGAAATGCATCGCTGCCCCTGAACGAACGCGTTTGGAAAGTGCACGAAAAACTTTCGAAAAAAGACATCTGGTACAAGCTGATGTTCCGCAACGCCTATGAAAAAAAGTTCAACGACTCGATAACGTTTTCGGCCGGTAAATTCAACCGCGACTTTGCCACGCAATGCTGGTCGATTCCGGCCTACTGGAAAGACTACACACCGCAAACGGCACGCATCAAATGTCCCGTGTTCGTGATGACCGGTGACCAGGATTACGCGATCGGTCCCGATCATTACAAGAGCTTTCGCTTTCCCCACCAAACGGTTGTTCATTACATTGGTGGCCATGCGCCCTTCCAGGAAGAACCGCAGTGGTATGCCGAAAAAATCCTGGCCTTTCTTCCCTCCATTCGATAACCCATAAACCCTGCAGAATATGAAAAAGATCTTTCTTCTTTTAACGACTGTATTTGCGCTCCAGGCATTTGCGCAAAAGAAATTCGACAGTACCGCTTATACAAGCTTTAACCATAACCGCTGGGAGAAAATCAACTTTTCGGATTTGATGAAAGACTCGGCAGCCAAAGCACAACTGACCGCCGAACAAAAGATTGCAGGCCTGAGTAAGTGCTGGTCCGAAGCCAAATACAATTTCGCCAACTTCGACCTGGTGCCTGCACTAAACTGGGACAGCCTTTACACCACCTTTATCCCAAAGGTGGCGGCCACCACATCGCTGGTCGACTACTACCGGGTGCTGCAAAACTTTTATCAGCACTTGCGGGATGGCCATACCAGCGTCAATCTCCCTTTCCGCTACATCAAGCAACGCAACGGCATTGTACCGCTGGAGATCCGCTGGATTGAAAACCGGGCTATCGTGGTGCGCAACACGTCCGATAAAAAAGAAGAACAACGCATTCTGCCCGGCATGGAACTGACCGCCTGGAACGGAACACCCATTACTGAGCACATCCAAAAAAACATCAGTCCTTTCCTGCATTTTTCCACGGCGCAAGACAGTACCGACCGCATTTACCGTTACGAATTGACGCCGGGCAGCGCAGGCGCCACTGTAACACTTTCGTTTAAAACACCGGAAGGAAAATGCCTGACGCAGGTCTTCACGTATAAAGCCGTTGAGCGCTATTGGGATCGATTGCCGCTGTTTACTTTCCAAATCCTGAAAGGCAACATAGCTTACCTGCAAATCAATTCCTTTAATGATGAGAAAATTGTAAACGCCTTCGACAGCCTTTTTGCTTTTATCGCACCCACCCGTGCACTGGTTATTGATGTGCGCAACAACGGTGGCGGCAACGGCGGCAACGGGTTTGAAATTCTCGGATGCCTTACCGACAAACCATTTTACACCGGCAAAACCGTGCTTCGCCAATACCGCCCTGTGGGCCGCTCCTGGGGCGACATTGAAAAAGGCACAATTGCTGAAGACGACTGGAAACCGTATAAAAATAAATTTTTCAGTAAGCCCGTTGTGGTACTGACAAGCGCCGCAACCTATTCGGCCGCTGAAGATTTTACGGCTACATTTAAAAGCATGCAAAGAGGACTTGTCATCGGTGAACCTTCCGGTGGCAGCACCGGCCAACCCGTGTTTTTTACACTGCCCGGCGGCGGCACGGCAGCCGTTTGTTCCAAGCGTGATTTTTTCAGCGACGGTACCGAGTTTGTAGGTGTGGGGATTCAACCCGATATCGTTGTACACCCGACGGCCAAAAACGTGGCAGCGGGGAAAGACGACGTACTGGAAGCGGCTGTGCAATACCTGCAAAATGCACCGGCAAAATGACAAACCTGTTCACCGTTGACGGCCGCAACATCGAGGCAAGGATTTTGGGAAACGGCACGACAACGGTCCTCTTTTTTCATGGCTTCGGCTCCTCCTCCGAGGCCCTTCCTTCTTCCGGAGAGTTGCTTCGTCAACTGGACCTGCAGTTCGTTTGTCCCAACCGGCCAGGCGTGGGCAGTTCCTCTCTCTTCAAACGATACACACCGGCCACGGTAGCCGCCGACGCAAAAGCAATCCTTTCGCAGTTGCAGGTCCGGCAGTGCGTGGTGGCGGGATGGAGTTCCGGTGGCCTGTTTGCACAGGCTTACAGCCAGGCCTACCCGGAAACCGTTACAGCCCTTCACCTGCTTAACAGTGCAATCCCTTTTGCCAACCGGGATGCATTGACGGTCCTGCCCGACAGGTGGAAAGCAATCACCTTCCTGAACCACTATTGTCCATTTGTAACAAAGTGCCTGTTCCGGCAGGTTGGCCGCCTGGCAGAAAAAGACCCGGCTGCGCTGCTGAAGCAATCAATCCGCAGTATGACCGAGGCAGATAAAAAAGAAGCAGGTGAGAAATCCGTTTCCGCTCTCTTGCTCGAAGCAACAAGGCAAGGCTTTGCACAGCGGGGCGCCGGCGTTTATTACGAAGCCAGGGCCCTGGGCAGGGCTAAAATTGATTATACCAAGATCACCTGCCCCGTGCACATCTGGACAGGTGAACAGGATAACGTGTGGCCACCGGCTACCGCCGGCTACCTGCTGAAAAAACTGCCCCAATCGCACCTGCACATTTTCCGCCACAGCGGGCACCTGCTCTTTCTGAAAGAATGGGAAAAGATCGTGACGGCTTTTGCAGCAGCACCTGCATGCTGAATGCCTAGCTTTGCGCCGTGACCGAAAAGCTGAAAGAATTCCTGGACAGGAAAGTGGCGGAGTACAACCGGCCTTCGTTTATTCCGCACGACCCGATCTCGGTTCCGCATCGCTTTACGCAAAAACAGGACATCGAGATCGCGGCGTTCTTCGCGTCCATTTTTGCCTGGGGCAACCGCACCACTATCATCAACAAAACAACGGAGCTGATGCTGCTGATGGACAATGCACCCCATGCCTTTTGCCTGGATCCCGGCATTGATGGCCTGAAGCGCTTGCTGGCCTTCAAACACCGCACGTTCAACACCACCGATCTTCTGTATTGCATTGATTTTTTTCGGCACCATTATTCGCACCACGACTCGCTGGAAACGGCATTTGCCCAATGGATGCAGCCAGGCGATGAAACCATTGAAAACGCACTGACCGGTTTTCACACCTATTTTTTTTCGCTGGAAGAAGCGCCGCAGCGCACCCGAAAACACATTGCCACGCCGGCCCGTGGATCGACCTGCAAACGGCTTTGCATGTTTTTGCGGTGGATGGTGCGGCGGGACAACTGCGGCGTTGATTTTGGCCTTTGGCAAACCATCTCGCCTGCGCAACTGGTTTGTCCCGTCGACCTGCACGTGGCAAGAGTGGCAAGACAGGTCGGCCTCATCACCCGCAAACAGACCGACTGGCTGACGGCACTGGAACTAACGGGCCACCTGAAACGTTTTGACGCAGACGACCCGGTGAAATATGATTTTGCCCTGTTTAGTTTGGGTGTGATCGAGAAGTTCTAAAAAAAGAACAGCCTGTCTCGTCCGCCCACTTTTTTGGGTGCACCCATGTTGCGGATATTGTAGGTAAAGGTCAGCGCACCATAGCGCTGCAACACATTTGTCCGTTGATCGGTAATTTGATTTTGGGAGGTAAAGCGGTAGAAGCCGTTGTTCCGGTTTAGGATGTCGAACACGCTTAGCTTCAACATGCCCACGTCGCCTTTCAGCATCAGCAGTGTAACGGCTGCATTCCACAACAGGTTTTCCTTTGGCAGTCCCGGGGCCACTTCGCTGTTGTAACGGTAGGCGACGTTCGTCTCCCATACCAGTTTGGCCGGAAGGCGAACAATCAATTCGTTCTCGAGGTAATGCGTCACTGCTCTCAAACTCTTGAAGCCGGGATCCGTATACGTGGTGCGGCTGATGCCGGGGCTGTACATCGGACGCATCTCCACCTTGTCGTTCCAGTTGAAGCTCAAATTGAAGTTGGGTCCAAATTGCAGGCTCGATGCGGTGCTGACATTGTTGTTCACAATCAGCTTGCGCCGGTCGTAATTGACGTAAGGCGAAAAGCGGAAAGAGAAAATAAACTTCTGCTTGTTTTTGAATTCTTTCCCGTAACCGACGCTGCCATAAAAGTTCACCGTACCGCTGGCATTCACCGGCATTGTTGTCTGCACACCATTGGCTGCCACGGTTTTTTTCAGCACCACGTCGTTGTCGGTAAAATTGCCGTTGGCAAAGAAGTTAAAGCTGGTGCTGCTGCCTTGCAGGAAGATGAAGTTGTTTATATAAAACGAAGTGCGCTTCGCCGGCTTCAGGTAAGGATTGCCGTAGCGGATATAAAACGGGTTGGTGCTGTCGGGTACAGGTGTCAGGTTCGAAACCGACGGCGCCGTCACGCTTTGGTTGACCTGTGCCGACAGTTGTTTCCAACTGAACTGGAACGAAGGCAGTACGTTGAACAGCGTGGTGTTCACGGGACTGACCACTTTTGTAAAGTTGTTGTGAATGGTTTGCCACAGGCCGTTCACGCCAGCCGACAGCGTTACCTGCTTGATCTTGTAGGAAAGTCCCAGGTAAGAATTGACGCGGTGCTGGTAACGCTGAAACCCTTTCGCCTGCGTGTCATCGGGCAACTCGTACTTCGCATTTCCATCGCGGTTGAAAATTGCAATATCCTGTTCGTCCTTGATGTAGTTGTACTGGTTGTTGAATCGCAGGGTCATCTTTTTGGAAAGCGGCTCGCTGAAATTCAGGTTGGTGTTGGCGGAAAGCGAGGGCAGATCCTGGCGGCGCAGTTGCGCAAAATCCCTGTCGTAGGGAAAGGGATAAAAATAGTCGTTCTCGGCTTCGGTAATATAGCGTTGCAGGTTGCTGGTGTAGGTCAGGAAGTGACTCAGGTTGAGTGTACGTCCCTTCTTCTCCCTGAATCGCCGCGTCAGCGTCAGGCTGTGATTGTAGCTGCTGTAGTAGGTTTTGTTGAACTGCGAACCGGTGCCGCTGCTGACCTGTCCAAGCAGGTTGTTGGTCACGTTGATCAACGCGGCGATGGCATCGGCACTCGTCGAATAGGCATAGCCGGAGCGGAACGTAATGTCCGTCAGCGTATCCGGCTTGAGGTTGGCGCCGGCACCGAGGTTGTGCGTGTTGGCAACACGGTTGTTTCCCGTAGTGGTCAGCGTGTTTACGGCTGTGTCGTTGAAGAACTGCTGCACATTGGTGAGCTGTTGCACATTGTTATGGGTGTTGCCAAAAAAATATTGCAGAAAGAACGAGTTCTTTTTGTTGGGTGCGTGGTTCAGGTTGAAACCGCCACCTGTCGTGCGGGCAATGCCGGCGTCGAGGCCACCAAAGGAAATCCCGTTGAGTGCAAAGCCTGTTTGCCCGCTGCGGTTGGAGATCATGACCGAGTTGAATCCACTGCGGTTAAAGCCGCCGATGTCCTGGATCTCCTTGAACGAAAACCCGCTGCGGTTGATGTTGTTACTAAAACCCAACAGGCTCAATTGCATCGTATCGCGGTAGATGTTGGCGATGCCACCCAGTTCATAACGGTCATTGGTACCGGCGCCGCCATAGAGCTTTCCAAACCAGCCTTTTTTCACGCCTTTCTTCAGGGTCAGGTTGATGACCTGTCCCACGTTGGTCAGGTCGCCATCGCTGTTGCGGGCAATTTCGTCCTTGTCATCTGTTACCTGTACTTTGTCTATCACGTTGGCGGGAAGGTTGCGGGTGGCCATTTTGGGATCGTCGCCAAAAAAACTTTTTCCATCCACCATAATGCGGTTCACCCGCTTGCCGTTGGCCGTGATGTTGCCATCCCTGTCCACCTGTACGCCGGGCAGTTTGCGCAGGAGGTCTTCCACCAGGTGCGTCGGCAGGGTTTTAAATGAAGAAGCATTGAACTCGATGGTATCTTTTCTTACGGTTACGGGTGGCCGTTCGGCCACCACGATCACTTCGTCGAGCGATTTGGCGGTGGGCTGCAGTTTGATGTTTCCCATGTCCAGCGTCTCTTCACCGGTCAGCGTAAATTCTTTGCGAAACGCCTCGTAACCTGTGTAGGTCACCACGATGCGGCAGGCAAGGTTCAGCGGCAGGCCGGGTACCTTAAACTCCCCTTCCGGGTTGCTGAGACGATAGGTAATGAGGGCCGTATCAGCAGCCTTAAAAACAGTAATGGTAGCAAGGCCCAACGGGTTTTTGCCGGCACTGTCGAGCAGTTTTCCTTTAATACTTCCCTGTGCAAAAGCGACGGAAACAACAAAAAGAAGGAGAACACAAAGTGCGGGTGCTTTCTTCATACGTGCAGTTGGTTGAAGCTTCAAGTTTACGATCCTTCTCGTAGCGGTCTGCCATTTTTCAGGATCAGCGGCTGATTATCGGGACAAGATAAGGTAAATTGCAGGGATGGATGTCTTCCCGCTTTTGGCCCAACTCAATACAAATCTTACTGTCGGCGAACGGGAATCGGTGAAAAAACAACTGGCTGTTTACCTCAACGAACTGGTGCTCCACGATTTTGCGGCGCTGGTGCAATTGCTCTACCGCGTAGATGTGCCGGAAAAAAACGTCAAAGCCGTGTTGCAGGAAAACCCCACCGAAGACGCGGGCAGCCTGCTCGCCGATCTGCTGATCCGGCGGCAGTTGGAAAAACGGGCCACGAAAGAACGGTTCCGCTCATCGGACGAAACGTCGGAAGAAGAGCGGTGGTGAGGCCCCCTCGGTCCCCAAAGGGGAAGTGGCCCAGCTGCGTAAGCTCGCCTACGGAGAATGGTTTCTTGCTCAACATTGTTGGGAACGTACACGTGTGCGACGCAACAGAAGCTTCATGGTTATTCTGTTGCTGGTACCATAAAAAATACATTGCTCCTACGGAGCTTCGTTCTCTCTTCGAATTCTTTTTTCTATTAACAGGATGCCCCGCCGGGGCAAAGAAAATGCGGTTTTCAAGGACGCCAAACGGCAGTAAAAAGCCTCCACCTTAAAGTATGATGGAGGCTTTGAAGTACCGTGCATAAGCAAGGGTCTGTGCCGGGCCACTCCCTCCTTTGGAGGGCGGGGAGGCCTTTGAGGGATCGAGGAAGCCGTCTTACCAATACTTCACTCCCATCAATCTTGCCAGTTCAATCTGTGCCAGGGTCATCTGGTACTCGTACTGTACCTGCGCTAATTCCACCCGCTGGAGGTTGGTATTGGCATTGAGCAATTCCACGTTTGTACTGATGCCATTCTTGTATCTCGATTGCGCTACACGCAATGCTTCTTTTGCAATGGAAACCTGTTCGGCCGTTGTGCGCAGCCGTTCCTGGTTGGTTTGCACGTCGGTCAGTGCCTGCTTAATGTCGCGGCTGTACTGATTGTTGAGGCTTTCCACGGCCAACTGGTTTTGCTTTACGATGCTTTGGGCGATCTGGGTTTGTTTTTTATCACGGCCGCCATTGAACAGCGGAACGTTGACACCTACACCCAGCGCATAGTTGAATTTGAACTGCCCGATATCCGGCTGGAAACCGTTGCGGAAACCGGTTGTTCCATTCAGGTTAATGCTTGGCTTGTTGGCCAGCTGGCTGATGGCCACATCGGCTTCGGCCTGGCGGATGCGTTGCTGCGCCATCTGGAACTCGACGTTGCTGGTTTGTGCCGTTTGCAAGGCACCGGCAGAATCAACCGTTCCGACAGAAAAATCAAAATTGCGGGCCGAAGGATTCAAGGCCTGCCCGGTTGCAAACTGCAGCAGGTTGTATTGCTTTTGCAACTGGTTTTGCAGGTCGGCTTTCCGGTTTTGTTCAATGTCAATGTTATTCTGCATGGTGAGCACGTCCATCTTCAACGCGTCACCGCTCTTGTATTTGTCTTCAATCACCTGCTTGTTCACCTGCAAAACGCCGATCACCGAATCCTGGATGTCGATGGCACGCTGCAGGTAAATGATGGTATAATATACATTGGCGACCTGGGCGGCCAGTTGCGATTTGTTGTATTCAACATTGTTCTTGGCCTGCTGAACATCGAGCCGTGCCCGCTCAATCGCCAGCCGCGTCCGGCCAAAATCATACAGGGGTTCCAGGATGGAAACACCGGTATTGACGTTATGGTTGGGCTGCAGCTTAAAGTTTTTTGTGCCGCCGCTTCCATCGGGGAAAGGTATGTTGGGTACCGGCGCCACGTAGGTGTAACTGCCGCTGGCACTCACGGTTGGTTTGGTGGCGAGACCCGCCAGTTCCGCTCTCTGCTCGGCCACCTGCACCCCCTGCTGCAACTCCTGGAAGCGGGGAAAATAACCAAACGACTGGTTGATCAATCCTTTCAATTCGCCATTGGTCTGCTGGGCCAGCGCAGTGCCGACAAGGCCTACCAGCAAAATATTCAGACTCATTTTTTTCATAACACTTCTACTGTTTTATTGTGGATGAAGCTGCGCTGACGCACGCCTGTCATCCATCATCCGTCATTTATACTAATGTGCCTCCGCGGCCGCTTTCATGGCTTCTTTGGCATTTGCATTCTTTTTCGTTCGCAAAAACGCGACCAGCGGCAACACGGCCACAAAGAAGATGGCGATCATGTGAAACGTGTCCAGGTAGGACAGGAAATACGCCTGCTTGTCGATACGCAGATCCAGCAGCTTTAACGCCTGTTGCGATGCGCCGTACGCATTGCCCGTTTTCGATGCCAGCATTTGTGTGGCAGACGTTGCATACTGGTTATAGACCGGGTTGTTGGCAACGATATTGCTGCTCAGCAGGTCGGTGCGGTGCTGCATGTACTGGTGGGCAATGTAGTTGTTGGCCATGGCGATCCCAAAGGCGCCGCCCAG
This sequence comes from Flavisolibacter nicotianae, assembly GCF_003628535.1. Taxonomy (GTDB): domain Bacteria; phylum Bacteroidota; class Bacteroidia; order Chitinophagales; family Chitinophagaceae; genus Flavisolibacter; species Flavisolibacter nicotianae. The sequence continues at coordinate 445,894 of NZ_RBCI01000002.1, read as the reverse complement.
TTGCCGGATCATGTTGTTGAGGGCAATGCCCGACGCATATTCTTTGGGTTTCAGCCCGGCAACCGCCTGGTTGATCAGCGGAATGTTCACCAACGAAAGGCCCAGTGCACGAAGAATCAGCGGGAAGAAAAAATCCCACCTGTTGGCTTCCGGCGTTACACCGCCGCTTAAAAAACCGTAGGCGGCAAAGAGCAGGAATCCAATGATCACAAAGGGTAGTGGCGAAACCCCTTTCGCCATCAGGCGGCCAATCACCGGCATCATCACCACGCCGATTAATGTTGGCGGCAACAGCGACAGGCCCGTTTCGTACGGCGTCCAGCCCATGATGCGTTGCGCCATAACGGGATAAACAAAGACGGACGTAAACAGTCCCAACCCGATCACGAAGGTGAAGATGGTGGTAAAGGCCAGGTTGCGGTTCTTCAATACGTGCAGGTCAACGGCCGGGTGCTTGACCACCAGTTCGCGCCAGATAAATCCCGCCAGGCCAAACAAGGCCAGGGCCGAAAGAACCTGGATCAAATGGCTGTTGAACCAGTCTTCCGCTTCGCCTCTTTCCAATACGTACTGCAAACACCCGATGCCCACCATCAGCAGGGCGATACCGGTATAGTCGATCTTGATCTGGTCTTTCTTCTTCCCCTCGCCTTCTTTTTTCCCAATAAAGCTTAACGACAAAAGAGTCGCGATAATGCCGATGGGAATGTTGATGGTGAAGATGAGCGGCCAGCTATAATTTTCGATGATATAGCCGCCGAGTGTAGGACCCAGCGTGGGGCCCAGGATCAATCCCATCCCAAACAGGCCCGAAGCCATCGGCCGGTCTTTGGGCTCGAAAGCATCGAACAAAATGGCCTGCGACGTAGAGAGCAAGGCACCGCCGCCCACCCCCTGCACAAAGCGCCAGATGACCAGTTCTACCAGCGAGCTTGATTCCGCACATAGGTACGAAGCAATGGTAAACAGGATCATCGAAACGATGTAATAGGTTTTGCGGCCAAAGTATTCGGCCAGGAAACCTGTCAGCGGGATGATGATCACGTTGGCAATGGCATAGGCCGTGATCACCCAACTGATATCCTCAATGGTTACACCCAGGCTGCCCGCAATCTGGTTCAACCCCACGTTTACAATCGATGTATCGATCAACTCCATCACCGCCGCCGTCACCGTTGTCAGCACGATAATAAACCGTGCAAACCCTTTCGGCGTTTTCACTGCGGGTGGATGTAATGCTGCTGCTTGCATCAAAAAAAGTTTACGCGTTCACAAGTTTGCGAGTGCACGGCCGCGTTGGACAACCGATCACTCATTACGCATCATTTCACTTTCACGTCCAGGTCCACGCTCAGTCCTGCCTTCAGGATATCCTTTACCTGCGCCACGTTATCGATATCGATCCGCACCGGCACACGCTGGGTTACTTTGATATAGTTGCCCGACGCATTGTCGGGAGGAAGAAGTGAAAATTTGGCACCGGTTGCCTCGCTGAAGGATGTGATCTTACCGGTCAGCTTCCGGTCGGGATAACCTGCAATGGTCATTTCAACGGGCTGTCCCAGTTTCAGGCTTTTCAGCTGCGTTTCTTTAAAGTTGGCCACCACCCAGAACTGCTCGCTGTTCACGACCGTGAACAGGGGCTGGCCGGGCTGAATAAACTGTCCCGGCTGCAGGTTGGTCTTGCCGATCCGGCCCCCGGCAGGCGCATAGATCTCCACATAGGTCAGTTGCAGTTTGGCTTTTTCCAGCGCGGCTTTTCTTGTTTCAATCAGGGCCTGCGCTTTCTGGATTTGTGCATTGGCAGTATTGCCCTGCACAGATGCCTGCACGGTCTGTTGGTTGCCGGCTACCAGTTGCTTGCGGGCTGTTTCCACGTTGGAACGACTGTCATCAAGTTGCTTGCGGGTTATGGCACCATCGGCAAACAGGGCTTCGTCGCGGCCAAGATCCTGTTCGGCCTTCCGCAGTCGTGTGCGCAGCACGTCGGCATTGGCCGAAGCCACGTTTTCGGATGAACCGACTGTTGAGAGGGCCGCCCTTGCCGTTGCAAGATCGGCCTGGGCCTGGGCCAGGTCGGCCTGGGCCTGCGACACGGCGATCTGGTACTCCCTGTCGTCCAGCTTCACCACCAACTGTCCCGGTTTTACTTCGGCATAATCACTCACCGCAACACTGTCGATATAGCCGGCCACCCGGCTGATCACCGGCACGGCGTTGCTTTCGATCTGTGCATTGTCCGTGCTCTCATACATCGTGGCATGCCGGATCTTTTTATACCCGAAAAACCCGCCGATGAGCAGCACCAGCGGAAGGATGATATAAATGGGCTTGATCCGCCTGCGTTCTGTTTCAACTGTAACTTTTTCCATTGTTCTCGAATTGGAGGGCAAAAGTAAACCAAGTTTACTATATAGTCAAACTAGTTGACTATTTTTCTTTTTCCTATCTTTGCCGCATGAACCAAAAGGAGACAGACAAGCGGCTGCTGGAATTTCACCACCAGAAAAACCAAAGCGTCGGCAAGCTCATTAGTCATATCAAACGCCATTTTGATGCCTGGGCCATGTCGGAGTTTTGTGAACACGGCTATGCCGATTTCAAAATGGGCTACATGCCGCTGATCATGAACATCCATCCCGAAGGAATTACCAACAATGAACTGGCCAAAAAAGCCCGGGTGACCAAACAGGCCATGAGCAAAGTGGTGAAAGAACTGGCGGAAGCCCATTACATCGCCACCGAACCGGATGGCAAGGACAAGCGCAGCTCCATCATTTACCTGACACCCAAGGGGAAAAAACTGGTTCTTTCCGCCAAGGAAAGGGTGCTGTCGCTGGAAAAAGAATACGAACAGGTTTTGGGGAAAAAGGGTCTTGCTCAGTTTAAAGAAATGCTGAACAAGCTTATTGAATACCACGACGAGAAGAAATCGTGTGATTTTTAAAGTCCGTAATGGAAATCACTTCGTTGCAAAAGCTGTATTCCACTTCGTCGTTCGAACACACCAGCACCAGGCGGTCTTTGCAATAGGTAGCAATGAGGGAGTGATACAGGTGAATGCCTTTGCTGTCAAGATTGCTGCACGGCTCGTCGAGCAAAACAATGGCCGTGTCCGAAAAGATCGCCTGCGCCAGTTTTACACGTTGCTTCATGCCCGACGAATAGTATCGGATCTGCTTGCCGGCCGCTGCTTCCAAACCAATTTCTTCACTGATTTTTTTTGCGGTAAACGACTCCAAAAATGGCTTGAACTGGTTGTGAAAATGGAGGAACTCCAGCAGGGTCATTTCTTCTATGACATCGAGGTAAGGCGCACAAAAAGAAATTTCCTTGTACACGTCTTCATTTGCCAATGGCCCGTTGCCGGTTGCATATTGCAAACTGCCTTCGCTCAGCTGCAGCATGCCGCCGACCGCCTGGAGCAGGGTGGATTTACCCGAACCGTTCGGCCCGGTGATGGCATAGGCGCTACCGGATGAAAATTCCAGTGTAACCCCCCGGTAGATCCATTCGCGGTTGTAGCGTTTGCCGGCGTTGAGGAGGTTAATTTTCATCTACGCCATTTTTTGCATAGCGCTTAATCACCCCGGCTTTGGAGCCCTGAATAAACTGAAGGATTTCTTCTTTCACATCGCCATCGGGAATTTCGGCCCTGATCTTTTCGATGGCACCGCTCATGCTGTGATTGCCCACGAAGAGCAGGTGATAGATCTTCGAAATGGTGTCGATCGTTTCGGCGGAAAAATTCCGGCGCTGTAGGCCCACGATGTTCAGTCCCATGTAGCTCATGGGCTCACGGGCTGCTTTTACATAAGGAGGAACGTCTTTGCGGATAACGGTATGGCCTGCAATATAGGTATGCGCCCCGATGCGGGTAAACTGGTGGGCACCGGCCAGGCCGCCAATGATGGCGTAATCGCCGACTTCCACATGGCCAGCCAGTTGCACGGCATTCGCTAAAATGACATGATCGCCTAAGATGCAGTCATGCGCCACGTGGGCATAGGCCATCAGCAGGCAATGCTTTCCGACAACCGTTTTAAATTTATCTTTTGTGCCACGGTTGACGGTTACACATTCACGAATGGTGGTGTAATCGCCGATTTCGGCCGTGGTTTCTTCGCCGATGAATTTGAGGTCCTGCGGAACGGCGCCGATCACGGCACCGGGAAATATTCTGCACCCCTTTCCGATACGGCTATAGGACATGAGCACGACATTCGACATGATATGTGAGCCATCGCCGATCACCACGTTGTCGTGAATGACCGCAAAGGGTTCAATGATAACATCACTTCCGATTTTTGCATTGGGATGAATGGATGCGAGCGGGGAAATCATACTCTTTCTTTGGGTTTCTTTACAATTTGCGCAACCATATCTGCTTCGGCAACCAGTTTCTCACCAACATAAATGGTCCCTCTCATTTCACAGATACCACGGCGCACAGGATTCATCAGCTCCATTTTCAGGATCAGCGTATCGCCGGGCACCACCTTGTTTTTGAATTTGCAATTGTCGATTTTGAGAAAATACGTGTCGTAGGTATGATCGGGATCGTCGGGAATGGTGAGGATGCCACCCGTTTGCGCCAGCGCCTCTACCTGCAGCACGCCGGGCATGACGCAGTTGCCGGGAAAATGTCCCTGGAAGAACGGTTCGTTGTAGGTGACGTTCTTTACGGCCACCACCACTTTTTCATCCAGGTGAATGATCTTATCGATCAGGAGGAAGGGATAGCGGTGCGGCAATTTCTTTTCAATCGCGTGGATGTCGTAAACCGGGGGCTTGTTGGGATCGTAAGGCGGAATGGCGGCCTTGTTCTTGAATTTCTTCAGGTGTTCCTTGATCTTTTTGGCAAACGCCACATTGCTGGCATGACCGGGACGGTTGGCAATGATGTGCGCTTTGAACGGCATCCCAACCAGTGCCAAATCGCCAATGACGTCCAGCAGTTTATGACGGGCCGGTTCGTTAGGAAAGCGCAGCTCGAGGTTGTTGAGAATTCCGCCTTCCGAAACCTTGACATCCTCTTTCTGGAATGCTTTGGAAATGCGCTGCACCTGTGTGTCGGTGACCGGCTTGTCCACCACCACGATGGCATTGTTGATATCGCCGCCTTTGATCAGGTTATTATCGATCAGGAATTCCAGCTCGTGAAAAAAGCAAAACGTGCGGCAGGGAGCAATGTCCGTATTGAAGTCGGACAGGTGCCTCAGGTCGGCATGCTGCGTGCCCAGCACCGGCGAGTTAAAATCAATCAGCGTGTTGATGCGGTAGCCGTCGTAGGGCAGCGCCACCATCTCCACCTTTTTATTTTCGTCCACAAACACAATGTTGTGCTGGAGGGTATAATAGACTTTCGGAGCGTCCTGCTTCGTCACACCCACCTTGCGGATGGTTTCGATAAACGGTTCGGCACTTCCGTCGAGGATGGGCACTTCGGCCGCATTGATTTCCACCACGACGTTGTCGACACCGTTGCCCACGAGGGCGGCCATCAGGTGTTCGATGGTGCCGACCCGGGCGCCGTTGGCTTCGATCGTCGTGCTTCGGTTGGTTTCAACAACATTGTCCACATCGGCTTTGACCATGGGCGCATTGGGTAAATCCACCCGTTTGAAAACGATGCCTGTATTGGGTTCTGCGGGTTTTAATCGGATTTCAACGGTTTGGCCCGAATGAATACCAACACCGCTGATGGAGGCTTCTGCTGCAAGGGTCTGCTGCACTTCGGAATAATTCGACTGCATGCGGCGAAAGTATGAAACTATTTGTCTCGTTCTTCAAGAACGGGGTCGAAGAGTCGGCGAGTTGACACGAAGAGAAGTTGACACTGATTTCCACTTTTACGCTTGCCAAACCCGGGCCTCCACCACCAGCCCTGCCTGCCTTCAGTACGGCCGCATGCACACCGGTCCGCTTGTTAACAGCCTCTAAAAATGACAAAGCGATGAGATTGTTCCTTCTTTGCTGCCGCCGGCAGGCGTACTTTTGCCGCTGCATGCAAACCGTTCACGCCACAGAGATTTTAGCGGAAGCCGCCACCCTCACCACAACCGTTTTGTTTGAGGGGAGCCGTCATGTTCCCGGCTCTGTGCACTATGCCATGAAGCGGTTTGCCAAACCCCAGGGCTGGAAAGGCCAGGAAAAGGCGCAGCTGCGTTACCACTACGATGCGTCCAACCCGCACAAGAATTACCTGGAACTGCGGTTCTGCCTTCTCGGCAATATGTATTGCAAAAAGTACCAGAACGAGTGCAACCAGTGTAAAGCGCACCTTTCGCACAACTGCGAAGAAAAAACGGAAAGCGTCGATTTTGTTTCGTTTGCGTTTTCGCAAAAGCTGCTGGAGAAGTTTGCCGGGCTACCAGCCGGTGAGCCGGCCTTTTACGAAAAACTCCTATCGTTTACATATACCTCTTCGTTCAGTCGGCCGCTGCTTCTTTGCGGCCGCACCCGCCAGGTGCTCGAAGGCATGCTGAACCACCCGTACAACGGCGGCCTCGAAACCCTTTTTGTGAATGCACAAACGCAGATGCTCCTGCTCTATTGCCTCGACGGCATGGAGAACAGCGAACCCGTAGTGATCGCCTGCAAGTTCCTGAACAACGAAACCGACCGCGAAAAGGTGGCAAAGGCAAGGGAGATTTTGCTGCAGCAGATCGGCGAGCCAATTACCATCAAACAACTTAGCCGCAAGGTGGCCATGAACGAGTGCTACCTGAAAAAGGGCTTTAAAGAAATGTTTGGCACAACCATCTTCGAGTTCTACCAAAGCAAACGGATGGAACATGCAAAATACCTGCTGTACGAAAAGGGCCAGTCCGTGACTGATGTTTCCGCCTCACTGGGCTATTCCTCGATTTCGCATTTTTCGACGGCCTTCAAAAAACACACAGGTCTGAAGCCCTGCGAACTGCTGCTGCGGTAGTCGGTGACGAATGGTCAAAATGGTGCCTTCATTTTACCACGGTCATAACAACGATCCGCTGTAACTTGCCGACCATCCAGCAAGAAAGACATGACGCCTGAAACGATCCATTCACCATTGACCATTCACCATTCACGATGCTAAGTCTTCTTACCGCAACCATTCTTCTTGCTGCCGTTCATGCGCTGATCCCCAACCACTGGTTGCCGCTCGTGGCGGTTGCCAAAGCCGAAGGATGGAAAAAGAAAGAACTCAACAGCATTACCCTGATGGCGGCGGCGGCGCATGTTTTTGGCACGGTCATACTTGGTCTCATCCTGGGTTTTATCGGCAAGGAATTGCAGGAGCAATATGGCCGGACGATTAATATGGCCATGGCGGTGCTGCTCATCGTGTTCGGCTTGATTTATTTTACCGTGAATATGCCGCACCACCACCACAGCGCCCAGAAAGATGTGCAGGATTATGAAAAATCACGACGTAGGTGGATCCTTATTTTTGTCGGCATGATGTTTCTTTCGCCCTGCCTCGAAGTGGAAAGTCTTTTTCTGTCGGCCGGAGCCTTTGGCATGGGTGCCGTTTTTTCAATGGCAGGTGCCTATGCCGTCATCAGCATTTTGGGTATCTGGATGCTGGTCAGCCTGGGCATCAGGGGTGTGAATTTATTGCCGGCAGAATTCATCGAACACAACGAGAAGAGGATCAGCGGAGCGGTTTTAATCCTGGTGGGAATTGTAACGTTTTTCCTGCACTGATGAAGGTCAAACGTCAAATGTGAAACAGGAGAAACATTTCGTTTTTATCTTTCCGATGAACAGCCTTTACGTGTTTTTTGGTACGAATGGCTATTGTCTCACGTCTGACATTTGACGTTTGACATAACTACATCCCCCCCACGCTATCCGAATTCACGATTCCCAATTTCTCTACGGCGAGTTGCGCAGCGATTTGGGATGCATCTTTTTTATTAAACGCCTTGCCCTGTGCAATAGCCCTTCCATCGACTACGGCAGCGATGGTAAAGAGCCGGCGACCGTTTTCCATCTTTTCGTCCACCGTCTCGAACTCGAGGCTTTTGCCGTTCTTGTTGGCCCAGCCGTACAATTTATTCTTGTGATTGATCTCGAGGTTTTCCAGGTCGTCCATGAACATGTGGGGCAGAATGATGCGTTCGGCCACCCACTTGCTTGTTTTCTTGTACCCTTTGTCGAGGTAAATGGCACCCACCAGCGCTTCCAGCGTGTTTCCAAAGATCTGGCTGCTTTTCAGCGAGGCATCAGACTTGTTGAAAACCGTGACCTTTTTGAGTCCCATTTTCAGGGCAATGTCGTTCAGTTGCTGGCGGTTCACCATTTTGCTGCGCATTTCGGTGAGATAGCCTTCGCCTTTGTAGGGATAACGCTTAAAGAGGTAATCGGCCACCAGGGCGCTCAGGATGGCGTCGCCCAGGTATTCGAGGCGTTCGTTGTTTTCGTCGATGCCGTCTTTGATGGAGCGGTGAGTCAGCGCCGTTTTGTACAAGGAAAGGTTGCCGGGAGCGTAGCCCAGCATGCCTTTCAAATTTTTCTTAAAGGATGGATTGCCGTCTTTTTTATAAAGCGATTTCCAAAAGTCCACGAATGAAATTAAAGATTAAATCAATACCCGGCAGGCTCTTTACTGCCCCGCATATTTTTTGAAAATCATACAGGCATTGTGACCGCCAAAGCCGAAGGTGTTGCTCAACGCAGCCCGTACCGGACGCTTTTGGGCTTCGCCAAAGGTAAAGTTCAGGCGGGGATCAATGTCCGGATCATCGGTAAAGTGATTGATGGTTGGCGGCACAATATCGTTTTGCACAGCCATGATACAGGCAATCGCCTCGATAACGCCGGCTGCACCCAGTGAGTGACCGGTCATGGATTTTGTCGAGGAGATATTGAGGTTAAAGGCGTGCTCGCCAAAAACGTCCACGATGGCTTTCACTTCGGCCACATCGCCCAACGGCGTCGAGGTTCCGTGTGTGTTGATATAGTCGATGTCGGACGCCTGCATGTCGGCGTCGGCCAGGGCCTGGATCATCACGTTCTTTGCACCCAGTCCTTCCGGGTGGGGAGCTGTCAGGTGATGTGCATCGGCCGTTGCACCGGCGCCGGCGATCTCGCAATAGATCTTTGCGCCCCTGCGGACAGCGTGTTCGTATTCTTCAAAGATGAGCACTCCCGCCGCTTCGCCCATCACAAATCCATCGCGGTCCTTGTCGTACGGACGACTGGCTGTTTTGGGATCGTCGTTGCGTTCGCTCAGGGCCTTCATGGCATTGAACCCGCCCACACCGGCTTCGCTGATCACACTCTCCGTTCCACCTGTTACAATAATATCTGCCTTGCCCATCCGAATGAGGTTAAAGGCTTCCATCATGGCGTTGGTGCTCGACGCACAGGCACTCACCGCGGCAAAGTTGGGTCCGCGGAAGCCGTGGCGCATCGAAATATGACCTGCAGCAATGTCCAGGATCATCTTCGGAATAAAGAAAGGGTTGAAACGCGGCGTACCGTCGCCTTTGGCAAAATTCATCACCTCTTCCTGGAAGGTAATCAGGCCGCCAATTCCCGACCCCATCACGACGCCAACCCGGTCGACATTCACGTTGGTCTTGTCGATGCCGGCGTCCTGCACACCCTGGTCGGAAGCGGCAATGGCCGTTTGAGAAAAGCGGTCGAGTTTGCGGGCTTCTTTCCGGTCTAAAAAGTTGGTGGGATCAAAGCCTTTGATTTCGCAGGCAAAACGAGTCTTGAATTTTGATGCGTCGAACAGGGTAATGTAGTCGCAGCCGCTTACGCCATTCCGTAAATTGTTCCAGTAGTCTGTAATCGTATTTCCCAGCGGTGTCAGCGCTCCCATCCCGGTGACGACTACGCGTTTCAGTTCTATCGTTTTTCCTGCACTCATAGTAATAAAGTCAAAAGTAAAAAAGCAAAATTCAAAAGATATTTCGAACGAAACGCCTGTTTTAAGACTTTTCTCTTTTGAGTTTTGACTTCCCTGTAAAGATAAAACCGCCTTCTGTTACGGGAACATGAAGGCGGAATTGGTATGAAGTTCTATAGTAGAACGGCAATTACTTTGCGTGTTCTTCAAGGTAAGAAACAGCTTGACCAACAGTGGTAATGGTTTCGGCTTGCTCGTCGGGGATTGAAATATTGAATTCTTTTTCGAATTCCATGATCAATTCAACTGTATCCAGCGAGTCGGCACCCAAATCGTTGGTAAAAGAAGCTTCATTCGTAACTTCTGCTTCATCAACGCCCAGCTTATCTACGATGATTTTTTTTACTCTTGCTGCAATGTCTGACATATTGTAAAAATTTGGTTATAGTGGTGCAAAAATATAGGTTTTTGGAAAAAAACAACTGCCGATCAAAAACATCTGTAAAACAGTTGGCGATGCTGCAGGCTTCCTTCCTTGAAGGCCGGCGGCAAAACCATCTTCGCCGCCCGCTCTTTTATCCAATGGCCCTTGCACCAAACATTGCCGCGTTCTGCCTTCTTCCTTTTCTGCAAAAAATGCCGGCGACCGGCAGTGAATTGGCCGAGTAAACGGATATTTGTAGTATTGCACAACGTCAACCCGCTCATACATGGCATTAAAAATTATCGATTACGGCACGGAGGAATACAAGCAGATGCTGAAGTTGCGTGACGAGATTTTGCGCAAACCGCTGGGACTTCATTTTTCAAAAGACGAACTGGAAAAGGAAAAGCAAAACATGCACATGGCAGCTTACGAAGAAGACCGGATGTTGGGTTGCTGCATGCTGGTGGAGGAAGATCCCGAAACCGTACGCCTTCGCCAGATGGCCGTGGTCAATGACGTACAGGGAAAAGGCATCGGCCGTGCCCTGATGCAGTTTGCCGAAAACCTGGCCAGGGACAGGGGCTACAAAAAAATTACGATGCATGCCCGCAAAGACGCTTCGGGGTTTTACGAAAAGATGGGCTACAAACGCAAAGGCGACGAGTTCCAGGAAATCACCATCCCGCACTTTGTGATGGAAAAGGAACTTTGATGAGTCAAAAATAAAGGGTCAAAATTCAAAAGGTGTCTTACGTTCAGGACACTTTTTTTATTTTTTTACTTTGCCTTCACGCTCAGGCTAAACCACCAAACAAGTTGCCGGATGCGCCACGCAACGGCGGCGTTTTACCCAGATGCGCATACGCTTTTGCCGTCACCTCCCTGCCTCTCGGCGTACGCATAATGAACCCTTCCTGGATCAAAAACGGCTCGTACACTTCTTCCAGTGTTCCCGCTTCTTCGCCTACGGCCGTGGCGATGGTGGTGATGCCCACCGGCCCTCCCTTGAACTTTTCGATGATAGCCGCCAGGATACGGTTGTCCATTTCATCCAGGCCGTGTTCATCCACGTTCAGGGCTCGCAACCCGTGTTGTGTAATGCCAAGGTCGATGGTGCTGTCGTTCAGCACCTGGGCAAAATCGCGTACGCGGCGCAGCAGGCCATTGGCGATACGCGGCGTGCCGCGGCTGCGACGGGCAATTTCGCCGGCCGCTTCGGTAGAGATGTCGGCATTTAAAATGCTTGCCGAACGCAGGATGATCTTTTTCAGCGTTTCGGCATCATAGTATTCCAGTCGCGACTTGATGGCAAACCGCGAAAGCAGCGGGGCCGTGAGCAAACCGCTCCGCGTGGTGGCACCAATCAGCGTAAACGGCGAGAGGTTGATCTGGATGCTGCGGGCATTGGGACCGCTGTCGATCATGATGTCGATCTTGTAATCTTCCATGGCCGAATACAGGTATTCTTCCACCACGGTGCTCAGGCGGTGGATTTCATCGATAAACAACACATCATTGGGCTGAAGGCCTGTAAGCAAACCGGCCAGGTCGCCGGGTTTTTCGATCACCGGCCCGGAGGTTTCTTTGATGCTGACGCCCATCTCGTTTGCGACAATGCGTGACAAGGTGGTTTTACCCAGACCCGGAGGACCATGAAACAACACATGGTCCAGCGCCTCACCGCGGATCTTGGCCGCTTTGATGAAGATGCGGAGGTTTTCAATAATCTGCGGCTGACCGGAGAACTCTTCGATCTGCTGCGGCCGGATACCGTTTTCGAATTCTTTTTCCGTTGCCGAGAGTCCTTCTTTTCCGGACGTTAAATTAGGATTTGCCATAGTAGGGAAAGCTTCAAGCTGCGAGCCGCAAGCTACAGGATATTTCACATGCCTGCCGCGAAAAGCCTGCAACCTGAAGCTGATTTTATGGACGTAAAGCTAAGGAATTTAGCAACGATTTTCGCCAAGGAATGCTTAAATCAAAGCGTAATTTCGGCCTAAAACACGCATATGAAAATCGGGATTATCGGGTCGGGAATCGTGGGCCGGGTACTGGCCACCGCCTTTTTAACCGAAGGCCACCAGGTAATGATCGGCACAAGGGATCCACAGAAAGAGGACGTGGTGAAATGGGCGAAAAAAAATCCGTCAGGCAAGGCCGGTTTGTTTGCCGAAGCGGCTGCTTTCGGTGACCTGCTGGTGCTGGCTGTTGCAGGTATTGCGGCCGAACAGGCCGTACAGGAAAGCGGCCTTGAAAACTTCAGGGGTAAAACGGTCATTGATGTCACCAATCCCATTGCCAAGGAGCCGCCCGTCAACGGGGTGCTCTCCTTTTTTACCGACGGCCATACTTCGCTTATGGAAAAACTGCAAGCGCTTTTACCCGACGCACACCTGGTAAAAGCCTTCAACAGCGTTGGCAATGCGCAGATGTACAAACCGCAGTACACCGAAGGCAGGCCCACGATGTTTATTTGCGGCAACGACGATGGCGCCAGGAAAACGGTCACCGAAATCCTGACAGCATTCGGCTGGGATACCGAAGACATGGGCAAGGCCGAAGCGGCACGAGCCATTGAGCCCTTGTGCATCCTGTGGTGCATTCCCGGCTTTTTGTATAACCGGTGGACACATGCGTTCAAACTGCTGAAGTCTTAACAGTTGAAATCATTTGACATCCAAAACAACGCTGCCGAACAAAAGCAACCACGTCCTGCTCATTTTGCAGCAACAGCCAGGATACAAAGAATAAAGCGACGCATTTTCTGCCAGGTAATTTGAACCGGGACGCCGACAGCTTTCCTGATCGCGGTGGCATTGAAAAATCACGGGTGGTGGAAGCCTATGTGCCACTTTTGGTAGCATTATGCAAGCGGTTGGAACGCCAATGTTCAACCTAAAAATCGTGACGTAAGTTTTTGCAAGCTTCTTTCTTCTGACGGATAAGTAATAAATTACCGGTCATGAAAACATTTGCAACCGGCCTGCTTGTTGTTTGCTGCACAGTTTTGTTTTTGTCGTGCGGAGATTGCAGCAAACGAATTGACTGTCCCGGCTACAAAGACGATACACTCGACAGCTGGTTTCCATACCGCCACAATCAGCAATTGATATTTCGTACCACTAACCAGGCAGATACATTCACGTTGAACAACATTGAGGAGACAGCGCCCTACCAGGCAAGGGGCGGCGCGTTTGGCCCTTCGCCTTCCTGTGAAGCAAACAAGGTGTTCGAGACCCGCGAGCTCGACACGCTGAAACGGCCGAAAGGTTCGATCCGTTTCAGCACGACGGGTCATATTCGTTCCATTTCCTTCCGGTTGAACAACGCGACGCTGTCACTTTATAACCTGCAAGCGAATGGCCTGGCCAGTGCTTCGTTGAACGGGAATACCGCAAGCCGGTTGCTCCCCTCCTTTGCAATTGGCAGTCGAACCTATGCGAATGTTGTAGAAGTATTGTGTGATACAACCATTGGCAAGCCCCCGGGGATCTACAAATTGTATTATGCAAAAGGCGAGGGTCTTTTGCAATTCAGTGTTTTCCCTACATTGCAAACCTGGACCAAAGAGTAATTGCGTGACATTCCCCTTTACAGTTCAAATCGGCTCCGCGACCCTTTCCATGCATGCTATCATGGAAACGATGGCTTTCTTTACCGGGTTCCGTTATTTTCTTTTTTTACGAAACAAACACGGTGATGCATTCCCCGCTTCTTCCCGCATTTGGGTGATCACCGGTGCCATCTTCGGCGCACTGGTTGGTTCCCGGTTGGTCGGTTCACTTGAACGGCCGTACGAGTTAGCGCTCACCCCGCATCTTTTTGACTATCTCTACAACAATAAGACAGTCGTGGGCGGCTTTCTGGGCGGCCTGTTCGGCGTGGAAATCGTGAAAAAGCTCATTGGCGAAAAACGCTCTTCCGGCGACCTGTTTGTGTACCCGATGATTCTTGCCCTGATCATTGGGCGTATCGGCTGCTTTAGCATGGGCGTATATGAAGAAACATATGGCAATGAAAGCTCACTTCCCTGGGCCATGAAGCTTGGCGACAATGTGCCGAGGCATCCCGTAACGCTTTATGAAATCTGCTTTTTACTCTTGTTATGGATCGCACTGAAAATACTGCAGCAAAAACAACAGCTTGAAAGCGGTGCCCTCTTCAAGCTTTTTATGATCAGCTACCTTGCCTTCCGCTTTCTACTGGATTATGTCAAGCCGCATTACACGGTACTATCCGGCATTTCCACGATACAACTGACTTGCATTGCTGGCTTGGCTTATTATCTTCCTGTTCTCCTACAACCCAAAAAACTTTTTGCTTCCTATGCCTGAACGTCCCTACACATATTATGACTTTACCATCAGCCTATGCCCTGTTTGCCTGAAACGTGTTGACGCCAAGATTGTATTCGAAGGCAAGAACGTGTTCATGCTGAAGAACTGTACCGAACATGGCTTTCAAAAGGTACTGATTGCAACCGACAGCGACTATTACAAGAACATCCGGAACTACAACAAGCCTTCCGAAATGCCGTTGAAGTTTAACACGTCAACGCATTACGGCTGTCCATACGACTGCGGCCTGTGCGTCGACCATGAGCAACACGGCTGCCTGACGATAGTAGAAATCACCGACCGGTGCAACCTCACCTGTCCGACCTGTTATGCCATGAGCTCACCGCACTACGGCCGTCACCGGACAGTGGAAGAAGTCGAACGCATGCTTGACGCGGTCGTGGCCAATGAGGGTGAGCCCGATGTGGTACAAATCAGTGGGGGCGAGCCAACCATTCACCCTGATTTTTTTGCGATCCTCGACATCGCCAAAACAAAACCCATCAAGCACCTGATGGTAAATACCAACGGTATCCGCATTGCAAAGGATTTTGACTTTGCAATGCGCCTGGCGGAGTATCAGCCTGATTTTGAAATCTACCTGCAATTTGACTCGTTTAAACCGGCAGCCCTGCAGCAATTACGCGGCAAAGACCTGACGGACGTCAGGCAGAAGGCACTGGAGCATTTGAACAAACTCAATCTTTCCACCACGCTTGTTGTCACGCTTCAAAAAGGCGTGAACGATGATGAGATCGGGGAGATTATTGACTTCGCGTTGAAGCAGCCCTGTGTCAGGGGTGTCACTTTTCAGCCCACCCAACAGGCCGGACGACTGGACCATTTTGATCCCGCAACAGACCGTCTTACCTTGACGGATGTGCGGCAGAAAATACTGGATCAAACGACTGTCTTTCAGCCCAACGACCTGCTGCCTGTACCCTGTAATCCCGATGCACTGGCGATGGGCTATGCCTTAAAGCTGAACGGCCAGGTATTTCCAATGACACGATATATCGATCCGGAAGCTTTGCTGAACAACAGCAAGAACACTATCGTGTACGAGCAGGATGCAGCCCTGCACCAGCAAATGCTCGACATTTTCAGCACGGGTATCTCGGTGGAAAAAACGGAAGAAAAGTTCAAGCAGTTGCTTTGCTGCCTGCCCGAAGTACATGCGCCGGGATTGACATACAACAATCTTTTCCGCGTTATCATCATGCGCTTTATCGACGCCTGGGATTTTGACGTTCGGGCAATCAAAAAAAGTTGTGTGCACATTGTTCACAAAGACGGACGTCTCATTCCGTTTGAAACCATGAACCTGTTTTACCGCGATGAAAAAGAAACGTACCTACGGCAGTTGATCAACGAAAAAACGCCTGCCTCTCCGCTCTAAACAGCCAATCAATGAATCAGTACAAAAAATATCTTTTCGTCGTATTCGGGGTAAACACACTTTTGTTTTGCACGGGATTTTTGGACCCCATGTTGTTCCTTGTATTTTGGGGTTCATTGATTGGGGAGCTTTTTGTTGGCTTGGTGATGCTGTTCACCAATTCATCTAAGCAACGGGGACTGGGACTCATTACGGCCGTGGGGATTTCCCTGCTTGTGGGCTTTTCGGTCTGTTCATCGCTAAACCGGAACATTTAACCCGCAAATACATCCTTTCTATGAACCCCAAACTCTGGCGACCAATTCTAGTCAACGCTGTGTTGGTGGCCGTCATTTTCCTCGTTGACCTGGCTTCGCAATCGCCGACTTACTTCTTTCCGCGATATACCTTCACGGGCATGTTCATGGTTTTGCTTACGGCAGGTAATTTCCTGTTCGGCATGATCAGGAATAGAAACCGCAAAGGGGATGGTCACTATTATTTTTTGATTTCAGGCGTATTGCTGCTGATTGGGTTTTCCGTGTGTTCATATTTGTAAACAACAGAACGGTGATCAGGCAGGTTTTGCAGATTCCATCATGCCCAGAATCAAATCCGGGTCGGGACAATTGGCCATAAAGGTTTCCCGTTCCGACAGTGCGCACACGCCGGGATAATCGCCTTTCTTTCCCTGCATATCGATGATCAATTGAAAATGCAGGTGCGGCGGCCACTGGCCGTTTTCAAATGGTATCCCGAATTCGGCAAACACATCGCCTTTTTTAACGAGGTCACCCTCCTGTAAGTTTTTCAGTGAGTTCAAACTGAGGTGTCCATAAAGCGTATGAAACGTCTCGCCGTCCAGGTTGTGTGTCAGAATGATGGTGGCACCGTAATCACCAAATGCATTGTTGAAGGCAAAGGAGTGTACAATGCCGTTGAGTGGCGCCATGACTTTCGTATAGGGTTTGCCCCAGATGTCGGTGCCGAGGTGCAGCCGACGCGGCTCCTCTCCTTCCTTTCCATCAAAGATCTCGCTGTGGCGGTAAACCGTACGGTTCTCGTTGTAGCCACCGATGCCGTAAAGGGCATCGACCGCTGCCAGTTTATTGTTGATGTATTGAATGAACCGGTTTGTATTGGCCGAAACTTCATCCGTCAGCTCTTTGTTGTTTTCTGTGAAATCAAGGTGCACTACCCTATCGCCTTCTTTCAAAGGCACCACGGGGTGAAATTCTCCGGCGTGAGCAAGGAGTAACTTTTCAAGATTTTTTTCCGGCATAGCTTTTCTGCATCCGGCGAACGGAATGCGCTACAAAATTCACAAAAAAAGTGGTTGCATCGCCTGACAGAGATCACACGTCTCAACCTTCAAGAAAAAAGGGCAGGATACCTGCCCTTTTCCTTAATGACTGTCGTATTTGATGGCCCGCACCGGTGGTGGCGGGGCTTTGATTTCTTTTTTCGGACCCAGTTGCTTCATCACCAGTTCCACCGCTTTTTCCAACTGCGGATCACGCCCCGCGATCACGTCTTTGGGCAGTTGCTCTACTTCCACATCGGGTGCCACGCCTTCGTTTTCGATGATCCATTTCCCGTCCTTGCTGAAGATACCAAGACGGGGCGCCGTCACCGTTCCGCCGTCCATCAATACGGGATAGTTGTAGATGCCCACCAGGATGCCATGCGTGGTGGTGCCGACCAATGGCCCAAGTTTCTTTTCCCTAAACAAAAAAGGCATCAGGTCGCCGCCGCTGCCGGCATAGCCGTTGATCACCATCGCCATCGGTCCGTCGATCACGGCTTCCGGGGTTTTCATGATATCGCCATCGCGGTTCTTCCAGTAATTGGTCACCTTGCGATTCAGCATATCGATGATGTAGTCGGCTGCGCTGCCACCGCCGTTGAAGCGCTCATCCACGATGACGCCGTCTTTATCCAGTTGTGAGAAATAATACCGGTTGAAAAACGTGTAGCCGTCACCGCCTGTGTTGGGCAGGTACACATAGGCCAGCCGCCCGTTGCTCAGCTTTGCCACCTTGCGCTTGTTCTCTTCCACCCAGTTCATCAGGCGAAGGTTATTTTCATTGGCCACGGGAACAACCGTGTATTCTTTGGCCCCCTCGGTTGTTGGCTTCGCATTCACCAAAATGGAGATCTGCTTGCCGGCCGTGTTTTGAAACGCACTGTAGATGTCTGATTTCCCGTCCACCGGCACACCGTTCACCGCCAGGATATAGTCCCCTTCATTCACGTTCACGCCGGGTTGGGTCAGTGGCGAGGTGAAGCTGGGATTCCAATTCAGGCCACTGTAGATTTTCTTGATGCGGTATTTACCATTCGCCAGTTCATAATCGGCACCGAGCATGCCCGTGTTCACGTTGATAGGATCGGGGTAATCGCCCTGCTGTACATAGTTGTGCCCGATCACCAGCTCGGCCATCATGTCGTTGAACAGGTAGCTCAAGTCTTCGCGGTGCGCCACGTAGGGCAGGAATTTTTCGTACTTCGTTTTGATCGCTTTCCAGTCGGCGCCGTGCATGTTTTCCACATAGAAAAAATCACGTTCGATGCGCCAGACTTCGTTGAACATTTGCGCCCATTCTTTCTCCGGCTCGCTCCAGACTTTCATATCCGCCAGGGACAGCTTTCCATCCGTGCCGTTTGGCTTGGTGGCCGAGGAAACGATGTAGTAGGCGTTGCCCACATTGTACATGATCTTTTTGCCGTCGGCCGAAAGCGCAAAATTGCCGGCGCCGGTAATAAACGGTTCCGCTTTGCGTTTGGCGATGTCGTACACCGCAACACTGGCGGCCTGTGCGCCGGGCTCCCGTTGCACGAAGAACAACTTGCCGTCGGCCAGGCCTTGCAGGTTGGTGTAATTCTTCTCCGGCAGCGGCAGCGCTACGATGCGCTGGTCGATGTCGTCGAAATCGATGCGGACGGTTTTGGGCGCCGCTTCTTTTTTGGCGGCTGTATCGCCGCTCTTCCGGATGGGTTCTTCATCGCTTTCAGGTGTCAGGATCGACGGCGTATTTTTCGCAAGATGAATGGCGTAAATGCTGTTGCGAACAGGGTTTTCGTACGAGCTCATGTCGAGCCAGCCGATGCTGCGGCCGTAGTTGGTGCTGGCCGTGAAGAAAATGTATTTGCCGTCCTTGCTGAACGTGGGATAACCGGCTTCGCTGGTGCCATCGGTGAGCTGGTGCGTTTTCCTGTTGACCACGTCGTACACAAAAATGGACCGCAGGTTGTTTTTCAATTTGCGGTTGTAGGTGATCCAGTTGTTGTCGCCACTCCACGACGAGTAGAAAAAGGCATCGGGGCGGTCGTAAATATCTTCATCAATGAAAACGGGTTTCTTGTCGTTGATGTCCACGTAATACAGCTTCATGTGCTTGTCGCTGTACAGGATCTTTTTGCTGTCGGGGCTCCACTGCGGGTTGTAATAAAAATTGCCCTCACCCAGTGGAATGAGGATATCGTCCTTGCCGCCTTTCTGGTCCCTGATTTTGAGGCTGTACTCGCCGCCTTCGTCGGTGAAATAGGCTACCCAGCGGCCGTCGGGACTCCAGGCCGGCGAACGCTCATTGCTGGCCGGCGACCGGCTGATATTGCGGACATCGCCTTTCTCCAACGGCACCGAAAAGATTTCGCCCCTGGCTTCAAACAGTCCCCGCACACCGGTTGGCGAAATATCCCAGCTGCGGATGAATTTTTCTCCGTCTTCGTAATGCGGCCGCTTGGTGATCATGTCGGCATTCAGCGACAGTTTAAGGTCGGTGGTTTTACCGGACGCAATGTTGAGCAGGTGCAGCCTTCCGCCCTGCTCAAAGGCCAGGTCCCGGCCATCGCTCTGCAGGGTTTTCACGTCATAGTCTTTGTAGTCGGTGAGCTTTTTGACTTCTTTGGTTTTGGTGTTGAAGCTGTAGACATTCACGTTACGGTTGTCCCTGTCCGAAAGGAAATACACCACGTCTCCCACCCACACCGGACGCATGTTGTTGGCGCCTTTCGAACCGGGGATCTCTTCCACGTCGTAAGTGCTGTTATTGAAGAGCCAAACCCTTGGCATCAGGCCGCCGCGATAAAGCTTGAACGGCCGGTAGTTGCGGTTGCCATCCGACGGATCATTGACCTTGATGTAGGCCGTGTATTTTCCATCGGGAGAAACGCTGGCTTCCGTGGCTTCGGGCATGGGCATCACGTCTTCTTCGCCGGTTTGTGCATCCACCAGAAACAACCGCGAGTAGCGGGGTGTGGCCGAAGCTTTTCCGGAGGCATACATCACCTTCGATCCGCTCCATCCACGCACCACGTCGGTGCCGGGATGATAGGTCAGCCGCCTGGGACTGCCACCGTTGATGGATACGACATACACGTCGATGTTGCCATCGTAATTGCCGCTGAAGGCCACCCATTTGCCATCGGGAGAAATGGCGGGATTGTATTCCACGTCGGGATTGATGGTGAGGCGCTGCGGGTTGCTGCCGTCGCGGCCCGCCACCCAAATGTCGGAGCCATAGGCAAAAGCGATCTTGTCGCTGTTAACGGAGGGGTGCCGCAGTAGCAGTGTTTCCTGTGCAGGGAGGTCGACCGCCGCCAGCAGGAGCAGCGGAAGGGCAAACAATTTTCTCATACAAGACGCAAATTTTCTTCTTGTGAACTTACGCAAAATAGGCAAGCGAAAAAACTCCTTCGTTCGCAGCCAACAGCCCATAAAAAAGCCCGGTCACATCGACCGGGCTTTTGCTTTTTTTGCAATCGTTTTTACTTTACAACACCTGCTGCAGGCTTGTTCCACTGCTTCATAATTTCCTCGATAGCCCTGTCCAGCTGCGGATCGCGGCCGCTGATCTTGTCCTCAAAGGAATTGACCACGAGCACATCGGGCTTCACGCCGCTTTTTTCGAGGTCGCTTCCTTCCAGTGAATAACAACCCCACGACGGCATGCGCACAAAAGAGCCATCCACCAGCCCCATCCCGCTGGTGAAGATGATCCAATGATAGGTTTCGTTGCCCACGATCTTTCCCAACTTCAGAGCTTTGAAACCCTGTGCGGTCATCTCCGCATCGCTCAGCGATTGTTCGTTGGTCAGTAAAACAATAGGTTTATCGCTGGGGGCAAAATTGCTTTGTCTTGTCAACTGGCCTTCACGGTACTTCCATTGCAGGTAGGATTTGCGGCTGAGGAAATTCAACACTTCGTCGTGCACATTGCCGCCGGTGTTGTAGCGCAGGTCCAAAATCAGTCCATCGCGGTCCACCAACTCTTTGGTCATGTCCACCAGGAAATTTTCCAGCTCGCCCTGTCCCATGTTTTTCATGCAGGCATAGGCAATGCGGCTGTTGCTTTTTTCGTCGACCCGCTTCTGGTTGTTGTCGATCCATTCGTCGTACAAATTGCCGAACAAGGAAGCCTGCGGGTGCAGTTTGACATCGATGTTTTTCCCGTTGCGGGCAAAGGTCAGCTTGATCTCTTTGTCCAGCGACGGGCGGGTGAAATACAGGTTGCGATCCACCGACGGATCCACCGGCCGGTCAGCGACCTTTACCAATACATCACCGGGTTTGATGTCGATGCCTTTCCGGTCGGCCGCGCTGCGCTTCACCACGTGATCGACGCTGTAGGGCGAATCGTTGTCAAACACGATCCCCGTTTCCATCGTGGTGTTTTGCAAACTCACGGTTTCGTCGGTGCCAAACGTATTGAAGCCCTGGTGCGAAGAATTCAGTTCGCCCAGCAGGTCGTTCATCATTGTGCGCAGGTCGGCACGGGTGTTCAGGTAGGGCACATAGCGCTGGTATTTTTCTTTCATTTTCACCCAGTCGATGCCGTGAAAATTCTCGTCGTAAAAATTCTCCTGTACATCGGCCCACATCTCTTCAAAGATTTGCGCAAACTCTTCCTGCAAATTGCGTCGGAAGGCATAGGTTGTGGCGATCGGCTCGGCCTTGTTCGTCTCCAGGTTCAGTTTGTGAATGGTACCGTTCAGGAGTGCAAACAGCTTGTCAGATACGTCCACGATTTCATTGACATTGGTGTTGTCGGTGCCGGCGATCTTTTCGGTTTTGATGGTTTCAAACGGCGCCAGCACGGTTTTCCACAAGGCATTTTTTCCTTCGCCCTGGTTGCTGGTATAGAGCACCGTTGTTTTGTCGCCTTTCTGGTAAAGCGCCTGCAGGTACTGATCGCCAAAGGGCGTCGAGACCAATTCGATTCGCTCCATGATGTTGTCCATGTCGATCACGAGCGGTGAATTGTCGGGAACCTGCGGCGCCAGTTTAGCGGCCGTGTCTTTTTTGGTAGCCGAATCTTTCTTCTCTTCTTTGAACAATTCGTTGAACTTGTCGATGCGGTACGGATCGTCGAGTTTTTCCAGCGCCACGCGGTAGATCTTCGGGCTTTGCAGGCCGAGCGGGTACGAAGGCTTCAACCGCGAAGAAGTAAAATAAATGTACTTGCCATCCTGCGACCACAGCGGGCTGGCTTCGGTGATGGCAGTATTGGTCAGGTTAAAGGTTTTGTTCTTTTTCAGGTCGTGCAGGAAAATGTCCTGCTCAAAATTGCGGCGGGCCGTGAACACCACGTAATCATCCTTCGGGGAAAAACCGGGGTCGCTGTTCTGAAAGCCCCAGATCTCGTCTTTCGCCAGCGTTTTTGACTGCAGGGTTTTCAGGTCGAGGAACTTGACTTCGTCGCGGCCACTGAGATAGACGGCCATGGTGCGCTTTTTATTGAACACGATGCTGCGGTTGTTCTTTTTGTCGGCCGTCAGTTGCTTCGGCGCTCCACTGCCATCGGCTGCAATGGTGTACCAGTTGCGGTAGCCGTTGGTGGTTTGGTTGTACAGCAGGGTCTTGTTGTCGCTAAGCCATTTGATCTCTACGGCCCGCTCGGCCGAACCCTTGCTGACTTGCTGGATAAATTTTCCCTCGATATCGCTGACGAAGATCTCGCCTCTCGCCGTAAAGGCCATCTTTTTACCATCCGGCGATACATCAAACGAGGTGATGGCCCCCACCACATCAAAATCTTTTTCCTTGGTGAGAACGTTGTTGCGGAAAAGCGAGAGGTCAATCTTCTCCGCTTTTTTCGACGGCACGTCGTAGAGCCACAACTGGTAGTCTTTTTCAAACACCACCTTGTCGCCGGCCGCATCCACAAACGGTGTTTTAATGGAGGTGGGAAACTTCGTCAGGGCCACCTTTTTGCCCTTGTCCAGCGTGTAGAGATTGTACTCGCCGTTGGCCTCATCGGAGATGAAATACACATTGCCTTTTTTGTCGATGGTGGCACCAAAATCCTTTCCCTCCCACGTAGTGTATTTGGTGAGCTTTTTTGTTTTGGGATTGTACGATTGAATGTCGGGATTGAACGGACCCTTGTAGCGCTTGCGGTGGGCCTGGTTGCTACTTTCCCAGGTGTCGTTGAAAAAGATCTCGCCGCTCACCGGGTTTTCCACGAGGCTGTGATCGAACTGGAAAAAATAATTGCCAAACACCCGTTGCGGTGTGCCGCCGCTGAGCGGGACTTTGAAACCCGATTGCTGGCCGGCGCGGTTGCTGGTGAAATAAATGGTTTTGGAATCCCAGCCCCAACTGCTCATTTCATCGGTGCCGCTGTGGTAGGTCAACTGGCGGATATCACCACCGCCGATAGGCATCAAGTAGATGTCGGCGTTGCCGTATTGCCGGCCCGTGAAGGCAATCCACTTGCCGTCGGGAGAAACTTTGGCGCCGGTTTCGTAGCCCTGCATGGCGGTGAGCCGGTAGGCCTGCCGGTCGGACAGGCTGGCCTTCCAGATATCGCCTTCAAAACTAAAAACGACGGTTTGCCCATCAGGAGTGAGAGCAGGTTGTGAAAGAAAATATGATTCGTTGTTCTGCGAGAAAGCTGCCGTTGTCAAAAGAAGTGAAAGCAGGCAGCCGGAGAAAATTTTCATTTGGTTGCTTTTGCCGCCAAAATACAACCGAATGCTGCGCCGAAAAAACCGCCTGTAAAACTATACGGCTGCCAGTTGCCACTCCGCCACTTCGGGCAGCGGTACGGCATTGATCAATTGCTCTTCCAGCAGGCCGGCAAAGGTTTCGAAATACAGGATCACATCTTCCCGCAGATTTTTCTTCAGCCAGCGGAAGCCGCCGGGCAGTTTTTGCAAAACGGTTTTGTCTTCCAGGTATTCCAGGTTGTGAATATCGGTGGGTGTAAGACCCAGGCCTTCCAGTTTGGAAACAAGCAGGTAGGCTGGCGCATTGGTCACGCCGCAGTAGTCTTCGGCGATTTACGTCCACTCGCCGTAAACCGTTTGGGCGTGGCGGATAATTTCTTCTTTGCTTAGATGGGTGACCACCTGCAGCAGGTGACCGCAGTTGCAGGAGCCGTGGCTTCCCCAGGCATAGTGGGCACCGTTGCGCAGGTTTTGTGCGGCTTCGCGAAGGGCGGCGATGAGGGGTATCGTGGGTGTGGGCATGAGGCTTTCTTTAATGTCTCTAAAGGTAGGAAGAATAGGCCTTGAAGGACGCCGTCCCTCGAAGGGATGGCGTCCTTTACGTTGCCTAAAATATTTTTGGCTTTTTGTCGTTTTAGCCAGACATGACGTTCCGACAACACTCCAAATCCTGCTTAAAAGCCTTCTTGTTTTTTAGCCTGCTGCTACTTATGCTGTCTACCAAAGCCCAAATGGTCACCGGCGTATGGCAGGGAAAAATCAACGGACAAAAAACCGAAGTAAAGATCATCAAAAGCGGCGACAGCATTACCGGCACATCGTATTACTATTCTTCGCCGGGCAACTACCGCCGTTACAGCATCCGCGGCTATTTTGACGAAGCCGCCAACCAGGTCGTGTGGTGGGACGACCGCCTGATCGAAGAAAAAGAAGGCGGGCTGTTGAGCACTCCCGGCAAAACGCCCCTGCTTTCCCGCGCCGATTTCAACTGTCCCGGCAGCGGCGTGATGCTGCTGGACGGCTCATCGAATGAAAAGAATGAAGAAATCAAGGACGGCACCGTTCATCTGCAGAAAACCGACAGGGATCCGCGTTTTCATGACGAATGGGACTGGGTGATCGAAAACTTTACCGCCGGCACCAACGATCCCGATGTGATCGACAGCGTGTCGCTGGTTGCCTTTCGCACAAAACAGGAACCGGTTTTCCGGGAACCGCCTGTGGCCAGAGCGTCAAAGCCGGGTAGGGTGATTGTTCCCGAGGAAAAGAAAGTGGACACCAGGCCTGCACCGGAACAGCCCGCGATCGCTGCGACGACACCCAAAACCATCGAGGAAAAATTCACCACCCGCAAGAAAAAAATCTTCACAACAATCAAAGCCGAAGGCGACAGCATTACGCTGCAGTTTTACGACAACGCCATCGTGGACGGCGACAGCATCTCACTCTTCCTCGATGGCCGCATGCTGTTTTCCCACATCAAACTTTCCGACAAACCCTACACGCTGAAACTGGCCGTCACGGACCTGCAGCCCGAAAGCGAAATGACGATGGTTGCGGAGAATTTGGGCGCCATTCCACCCAACACCTCCTACATGGTCGCGATGGTGGGTGACAAGCGCTATGCGGCCAACCTGGCAAGCACGGAGGAAAGCAGTGCCGTGATTCGCTTCAGGCGGTAAGACTCGGTTTGTTTATTCCGCAACACATGAGCACCGCTGTTTCGTTTATTCAATCACGGCAAACACGGCAAAATGATCGGAAGCAAAACGGCCGTTCCAGGTTTGCGAAAGCGTGGCATGTTTCTTCACCTTCCACGGTCCTTTCAGAAAGATGTAATCGATGGGCAGGTTGTCTCTTTCTTTTGCAGCAAAGCCGTTGAAGGTGCCCTCCGGCCCGTAATGCGGCGTGATAGAAAGCGCTTTTGAATCGGTCAGGTGCAGGACGTTGCTTTCTTCCGTCACCACCTGAATCGGTTCGTCATTTGGCGTGGCGTTGAAATCGCCGGTCACCACGGCGCGGGTCTTTCCGGCAATGTCCGCTACTTTTCGGAGCAATAGCCTGGCGCTTTCCCGCCTTGCTTCTTTTCCGAGGTGGTCAAAATGCGTATTGAACGCATAGAAAATCTTGTTGCTTTTTTTGTCTTTGAACCTTGCCCAGGTGACGATGCGGGTGATGGCGGCATCCCAGCTTTTGCTGCCCGGTACCTCCGGCGTCAGCGACAGCCAGAAGGTGCTGGACTGCAGAACCTGTAACCGCGATGTATCGTAGAAGATCGCCGAGTACTCACCTTTTTCTTTGCCATCGTCGCGACCCACGCCAACCAATTTATACTGTGGTAAACGCTCCTTCAGGTCCACCATCTGGTTGTGCAGGGCTTCCTGAACGCCGAGCAATTGCACATCGTGAAAAAGGACCTGCGAAGCCAGGTTGTCTTTCCGGTGGGGCCATGCGTTGAGGCTGTCCGAAGCCGTGTTGAGCCGGATATTGTAGGTCATTACCCGCAGGTCCTGCGCAAGACCAGCAAGGACAGACGCCATCGCGACAAAAAGAAAGAGAGCTTTTTTCAAGGGAAAAATTTCTCCAAAGGAACTATAAATCCTGGTATGATACCAGCCTGCTCTAGTTGTAGTGAAACGAGAAACGTCAAACGTCAAACTATAGAGGCTTTTCGATTGACGTTCACTGCGGTCTCCCGTTTCACTTTTCACGTCTTACATAAGCATCAGCATAAAAACAACTGCATAAAAAAAGCACTTGCGGAAGTGCTTTATCAAAAAAATGAAACAGGTCATTTCTACTTTAGATCACCACGTTGATCATTTTCCCTTTCACAAAAATGAGTTTCTTCAGCGGCTTGCCTTCCATCCATTTTTGCACGACGGGATTTTGCAGCACGCTATCCTGCACCTGCTCCTGCGTGGCCGCCAGGTCCAGCACCATCGTGGTGCGCATCTTCCCGTTGATGGAAACAGGATATTCCTTGGTCGTTTCCACAAGGTACTTGCTTTCAAACGCCGGGTAGGAAGCATCCAGGATGGAGGTTGTATGTCCCAGTTGGTGCCACAGCTCTTCACTGATGTGGGGCGCATACGGCGTCAACAGGATCAGTAATTGCTCCAGCACGTCGCGTTTATGGCATTTCAGATCCGTCAGTTCGTTGACACAAACCATAAAGGCACTCACGCAGGTGTTGAAGGAAAAACGCTCCGTGTCTTCCGCGATCTTTTTGATGGTGCGGTGAAGCACTTTCAGTTCTTCAGGTGTGGCGTTGTCGTTTGTCACCACGCTGCCTTTCATCTCATCAAAAAACAGGCGCCAGAGTTTTTTCAAAAAGCGGTGCACGCCTTCAATGCCCTTGGTATCCCAGGGCTTGCTCATCTCCACGGGACCGAGGAACATTTCGTACATGCGGAAGGTATCGGCGCCAAAGCGCTCTACAATGTGATCGGGGTTGACGGTGTTCACTTTGCTTTTGCTCATTTTTTCCGTCTCCACACCGCAGATGTACTTGCCGTCTTCCAGGATAAATTCTGCGTCGGCAAAATCGGGCTTCCAGTTTTTGAATGCTTCCGTGTCCAGTTCCACGCCGTCCACAATGTTCACATCCACATGAATGCTGTCGACTTCATATTGCTCTTTCAAGCCAGCAGAAACATATTGATTCGTTCCTCTTACTCTGTATACAAACCGTGAACTCCCCTGGATCATCCCCTGGTTCAGCAACTTCTTGTACGGCTCGTCGAATGTGATCAAATCCAGGTCAAACAAACATTTCGTCCACATGCGGCTGTACAGGAGGTGGCCAACCGCATGCTCCGTTCCGCCGACGTACAGGTCCACCTGGTTCCAGTAGCTGCTAATATTTTTATCGCAAAACGTTTCGTCGTTGTGCGGATCCATGTAGCGCAGGAAGTACCACGAGGAACCGGCATACCCGGGCATGGTGTTCGTCTCGAGGTCCTGCGCCGTCCACTCGGGAATATTGGCCAGCGGGCCTTCGCCTTCGGGACCGGGACCGTAGCTTTCCACGTAAGGCAATTCCAGCGGCAGCTCGCTTTCATCCAGCGGGTAGGCAATGCCGTTTTTCCATTTGATGGGAAAGGGCTCGCCCCAGTAGCGCTGGCGGCTGAAAGCCGCATCACGCATTTTAAAATTCACCTTGCGCTTGCCGATGCCCATTTCCTCCAGTTTGTTGATGACGACATCGATGGCGTCACGCATTACCATGCCGTTCAAAAAGCCGCTGTTGCTCAGCACCGCATCCTTGGTAGGATTGGCTTCTTGCCCGTTGTAGGCATCGCCCAGGATGTTCGTGATGGGCAGGTTGAAATGGTTGGCAAACTTGTGGTCGCGTTCGTCGCCGCTGGGCACCGCCATGATGGCGCCGGTGCCATAGCCGGCCAATACATATTCGGAGATCCAGATAGGAATTTTTCTTTCGTCGAACGGGTTCACGGCATAGGCACCGGTGAACACGCCGCTGATCTTTTTCTCGGCCATGCGTTCCCGTTCGCTGCGGCTTTTTACATACGCTATGTAGTCTTCCACCGCCTGCTTGTGATCGGGTGTGGTGATTCGCTCCACCAGTTCATGCTCAGGAGCCACCACCATAAAGTCCACACCAAAAATGGTATCGGGGCGGGTGGTGTACACCCGCAGCGTTTCATCGTGACCGGCAATGGCAAAGTCAATTTCCGCACCGCTGCTTTTGCCGATCCAGTTGGTTTGCATTTCCTTCATGGCATCGCTGAAATCCACCCGCTGCAGGCCTTCCAGCAAACGGTCGGCGTATTCGGTGATGCGCAGGTACCACTGGCGGAGCTTTTTCTTCACCACGGGATAGCCGCCGCGTTCACTCACGCCGTTCACCACTTCGTCATTGGCCAGCACGGTGCCCAGTACTTCGCACCAGTTCACTTCGCCGTAGCCGCAATAGGCCACGCGGTACTCCATCAGGATGGCCTGCTTTTGTTTTTCGGTAAAGCTGTACCAGGCATCGGAAGTAAAGGTGACGTGCGGGTAGTCGGGGATCTGGAACTGGGAATTGGGGATCGGGTGGTTGAAGTTTCCTTCCGCTTCAAAAATTTTTACCAGGCCGTCGATGGATTCTGTTTTGTTCGTCTTGCGGTTGTACCAGCTTTTGAACAACTGCAAAAAAATCCATTGTGTCCACTTGTAGTAACCGGGATTGGAGGTGTTGACTTCGCGGCTCCAGTCGAAGCTAAAGCCGATCTTGTCCAGCTGGCCGCGGAAGGTAGCAATATTCTTTGCCGTACTCACGGCCGGGTGCACCCCGTGTTCGATGGCGTATTGCTCTGCCGGCAGCCCAAAGGCGTCGTAGCCCATCGGGTGCAGAACGTTGAAGCCTTTCAGCCGCTTGTACCGGGCAAAAATATCAGAGGCGATATAGCCCAGCGGATGGCCCACGTGCAGGCCGGCGCCACTCGGGTAAGGGAACATGTCCAGCACATAGTATTTGGGCTTGTCCGACCGGTTGGGCACCCGGTACGCACCGCTGTTGATCCATTCCTGCTGCCACTTTTGCTCAATTTCCCTGAAATTGTATTCCACGGCGTTTGTTGTTCCTTTGTTTACACTTTCGCTCATTCAACGTTCAATTTAGTAATGAAGCTGCCCGAACCGGCAGGCGGCCGATAAAGGACCAGAAAAAAGAAGAACCTTTCTATAAAAGAAAAGTCGTTCGGCGAGGAACGGCTCTTTTCATCCTGGCAATCCCAATCATCCCACAAATACCGGTTCAGATGACAATATTTCAAGCAGGCAATCGTTAGGGAAAGGCAAAAATAACTGTTTCGGCCTTTTATTCGGCCCAAATGCCGGGGACCAGACCGGAGGCACGGCGCAATCCTTTATTTTTGCCCACTTCAAAAAGAGTACAGCATGTCACAAATCGGCAAAGCGTCGTCTAAGAGAGGAAAACCGTCCTATGTCATGAGCATCATTGGCGTCACCCTTGTGTTATTTCTCCTGGGGATCGTTGGCTGGATGATCATCAACACCAACAAGCTGAGTGAATATTTCAAGGAAAACGTGGAAGTAAAGGTGTACCTGGCCAACAAAGTTTCGCCCAAAGACAGCGCGGCGCTCCTGCAGTTCATTGCTTCCCGTCCCTATGTACGCAGTTACGAATACGTGAACAAGGACGTGGCCAAGAAAAAATACCTGCAGGACGGCAACGAAGACTTCAGCACCATTCTCGACTACAATCCCCTCCCCGACGGCATTTATTTCAAGCCGAAGAACGAATACGTGCAGTCCGACTCGCTGGAGAAGATCAGCAAAGAGATCAAAGAAGGCCAATCCACCGGACTGGTGTCGGACGTCTCTTATCCCAAAGAGCTGGTATCGAACATGAACCAGAACTTCCGCAACATCAGCCTGATCATCCTGGGCATTGCCATCATTCTATCCATTGTGGTGATTTTCCTGATCGACAATACGATCCGCCTGGCCATGTTCAGCAACCGTTTCCTCATCAAGACCATGCAAATGGTGGGTGCCACACGGCAATTCATTGCCCGCCCGCTGACGATCCGGGCCATTGTGAACGGTGCCATCAGCGCCGGCATTGCCATTGTGCTGATCTATGTGCTGATCCTGGTTGCCGAGAACTTTATTCCCTGGCTGAGCGGCGTTCGTTCCAGTTCCACGCTGTTTCTGTTGTTCCTGGCCCTGATGATCATCGGCATTACCATTACCTTTCTCAGCACCTGGCGCAGCGTATCGAAGTACCTGCGCATGAAGCTGGATGAACTGTATTAGGGTTAGGCGTCTGGCGTTTGGAGTTTGGGGTTTTTCAGGCGCACCAGGCTCTGTGATCGCAGTAAGCATCAAATGAGAAAACTTAAAAATTCTCAACCAACGATAAACTCCAGACCCCAAACTCCAAACTTTCCTTACTTTGCTCCCTTCAACAAAAGAATCAATGAAAGCAACAAGACCTTCCGCATCGGCAAAACCCCCAGCCATACCAGCCAAATCGCCGGTGGCGAAACCCAAAGCCGGCCAGTTGTTTGGCAAGGAAAATTTCACCTGGATGCTGATTGGCGTTGCCATCCTGATCCTCGGTTTTGTACTGATGGCCGGTGGCGGCAGCGAAGACCCCACTGTGTTTAATCCCTCTGAGGTGTACAGCAGCCGGCGCATTACCATTGCCCCTATCATTATTTTGTTGGGCCTCGCCGTTGAGATCTATGCCATTTTCCGTCAACCCAAAAACACCGGAACCGCCGACTGATGAACCTTTTTCAAGCGATCGTGATTGCCATCGTCGAGGGCATCACCGAATTTTTGCCCATTTCATCCACGGGCCACATGATCATTACGAGCTCGCTGATGGGCATCGAAAAAGAAGCGTTCACCAAGATGTTCGAGGTGGTGATCCAATTAGGCGCCATCCTTTCAGTGGTCGTGCTGTACTACAAGAAATTTTTTGATTTTTCCCGCTGGCAGTTTTATATCAAACTGATCGTCGCCGTGATCCCCGCCCTCGTTTTTGGAGCGCTGTTCTCCAAAAAGATCAAGGCCCTGATGGAAAGCAACCTGACCGTTGCCATCAGTTTGCTGGTGGGCGGCGTAGTGCTTTTGTTTATCGACAATGTATTCCGCAATCCCAAATACGAAAAAGATTCCGACATCACCTATCCCCGGGCCTTTACCATTGGTCTCTGGCAGGTGCTGGCCATGGTCCCCGGCGTCAGCCGCAGTGCCGCTTCCATCATCGGCGGCATGCAGCAGGGACTGACACGGAAACTGGCGGCGGAATTTTCTTTTTTCCTGGCCGTGCCAACCATGTTTGCCGCAACAGCCAAAGACCTTTACGACTGGTACAAGGACAAAGGCAGTTTTTCGTCCGAAGAGATCAAGCTGCTGGCGGTCGGAAATGTTGTGGCCTTCGTGGTAGCTTTGCTGGCCATTAAATTTTTTATTTCCTACCTGCAAAAACACGGTTTTAAATTATTCGGCTGGTATCGTATTGTGGCCGGAGTCCTGTTGCTGGCGCTGATTTTCGCGGGTCGTCTTTCCTGATACTCAATATTGGTAATTGCACATGCTGACTGGCGGCGCTATTTTGGCGCTTTTAACCGCTTATGCAACATTTTCAATTTGCCACCTTATGAGAAAAATACTGTTTCTTCTAGTTCCCGTCGTACTCCTGCTTTCGTCCTGTGATGATTACGGCAAAAAAGTCGCCGTCGGTAAAAGCGAGGTCTTTTACAAAGGCGAAGGCGTGACCCAAAAAGACGCTGAAAAAGTGGGCGACTTTCTTGTGGAAAACAAATTGTTCGACAAAAAACAAAAAAGCTCCGCACAGGTGACCAAAAACGGCGACACCTACATTGTGCACCTGGTGATGGATTCCAAAACAATGGATCCAGGCCTGAAGCTGAACATGTGGAAGCTGCAGGCCAACCTGTCGAATGAGGTATTTAATGGAGCCGATGCCCGTTTTGCCTTTACCGACGACAGGCTGAAAGACCAGGAAACCCTTGGCCCTGTGGCTGTGGCCAAATCCGGCAAAACATCGATCACTTACGACAGCGGCGACTTCACCAAAAAGCCCATGCAAAACCTGGCCGCCTTCCTGCTGGAAAAAGGGTTGCTGACGGCCGACAAAGAGGCGGATATCCTGGTAAGGAAAGACGAAGAGACTCCCGTTGTCCGCATCATCGTCAACAAAGACTTTATCAAAGAGAACGAAGAAACCGTGTTGCCGGTGTTTGGTTACTGGCAGTACCTCATCCAGCACAATCTCCCGGAATTGAAAAAAGCAACACTCTGGCTGACCACAACCGAATATGCCGACTACAAAAAAGTTCCCAAACTAACGGATGAAGACGTGGCCCGTTTTGAAAACAGCCAGGCAGAAACCAGCAATACGGGCACCGAAACCGCTCCTGTATCGGCAGAAACAGATGCCGGCACTGCGGCGCCATCACAAAACCAGTAAACAAAGTTTTTATCGCATGGGCAAACCGTCTCGATTGGCCCTGCAAGGAAAAAGACATCCGGCTGCGATGTCTTTTTTATTTTTATGACCTTATGCAAACAGCTCCCAAGAAAGTGATCAATGCCTGGGCCATGTACGACTGGGCCAACAGTGCGTATTCGCTGATTATTACGTCTGCCATCTTTCCGGCCTATTACACGGCCATTGCACCTGACCAGGTGCATTTTATTGGCCGCACCTATGATAAAACAGCACTGGCTTCGTACGCCATTTCTTTTTCTTTCCTGGTCATTGCCTTTCTTTCGCCTGTGCTTTCATCGATCGCCGATTACAAAGGCACTAAAAAAGGCTTCATGCAATTTTTTTGTTACCTGGGATCGGCTGCCTGTATCGCACTCACCTTCCTCACGAAAGACAACGTTCCCTTTGGCATTGTTTGTTCCATTCTCGGCTCCATCGGCTTTTGCGGCAGTATCGTGTTCTACAATTCGTACCTGCCGGAAATTGCTGCCGAAGAAGACCAGGACCGTGTCAGCGCCAAAGGCTTTGCCATGGGCTATATCGGCAGTGTGCTGCTGATGGTCGTTTGTCTTGTTTTCATCATGCTCAACGACGCAAAAAACCTGGGCTGGGGCGCCTGGCCCGCACGGCTTTCGTTTCTTGCCGTGGGTTTGTGGTGGACCGGTTTTGCGCAGATCACCTTTCGTCACCTGCCGCGTTCTGTGGCTTCGAACCAGCACCCCGAGCACAGCATTTTCACCAACGGCTTTCACGAATTGAAAAAAGTATGGAACCAGTTGCAGGATTATCCCGTTACCAAACGCTTTTTACGCAGCTTTTTCTTTTACAACATGGGCGTGCAAACGGTGATGTACCTCGCCACCTATTTTGCTTCTGCCGAACTGCACCTGCAGTCGTCGGAACTGATCATCACGGTGCTGCTGATCCAGTTGGTGGCAATTGCGGGAGCCATGTTGTTTGCCCGCCTGTCGGTCCGCACCAACAACATCCTGACGCTGGGTGTCATCATCCTGATCTGGATCGGCATTTGCGTGTTTGCCTATTTTGTGCAAACCCCCATGCAGTTTTATGTGCTGGCTACCATCGTTGGCCTGGTCATGGGCGGGATTCAATCGATGTCGCGTTCCACGTATTCCAAATTGATTCCGCCCACTAAAGACACAGCTTCCTATTTTAGCTTTTACGACGTTTGCGATAAAATCGGAACAGTGATCGGCACCCTGTCGTTTGGCTTTATTGGCGAGGTGTTTGGCGGTCTGCGCAATTCGGTGCTGGCGCTGATGATCTTTTTTATTGTTGGCGGCATCCTGTTGCTCTTTGTCGACATGAAACAAAAAACTGTTGTTGCAGCATGAAACTTTATTCCATTCCCACAGGCAATTTTAAACTGGATGGCGGGGCCATGTTTGGCGTTGTGCCCAAATCGCTCTGGAACAAGATCAATCCCGCCGATGAAAACAATCTTTGTTCCTGGGCCATGCGCTGCCTGCTGATCGAAGACGAAGGCCGGCTCATTTTGGTGGACAACGGCATCGGCAACAAGCAGGACGCAAAGTTCTTCAGCCATTATTTTTTACACGGCAACGATACGCTGGATGGCTCCCTGGCAAAACACGGTTTTCACCGCGACGACATCACCGATGTTTTTTTAACGCACCTGCATTTCGATCATTGCGGCGGCTCCATCATTCGCGAAGGCGACAAATTGGTGCCTGCATTTAAAAATGCCACGTACTGGAGCAATGAAGAACACTGGGCATGGGCCACGCAGCCAAACGACCGGGAGAAAGCTTCGTTCCTGAAGGAAAACATTTTACCCATCCAGGAAAGCGGGCAACTGAAATTTATGGAGCTGCCGAACGTTGACTGGGATGCATCCAGGCCCCTGCCCCAACAGCCGTTCGCCAACAGTTTTTCGGTGCGCTTTGTCGAAGGCCACACGGCCGGCATGATGCTGCCGCAAATCACTTACAAGGATCAAACGATCGTGTACATGGCCGACCTGCTGCCGAGCGCAGGACACATCCCTCTTCCTTACGTGATGGCCTACGACATGTTCCCGCTGACGACGCTGCACGAGAAGAAAAGCTTTTTGACCGAAGCGGTAGAGAAGGATTACCTGTTGTTTTTTGAGCACGATGCGCAGCACGAGTGTTGCAACCTGCAGCAAACGGAGAAAGGCATCCGGCCGAAGGAATTCTTTCCGTTGTCGGAGCTGGGATAAATGCGATATTGTTTTGTACAGTCAACAGCTTTGGTGCAGTTCATTTTCTTCACTGAAGAAGCATGCATTTTTTACAAACTAAAGAAGCCTAGCTTCCCGCTCCGAAGGAGCGCTGTGTTTATAGAGAAGTGACAATGGGTTCAGGCTTCTTCTACGAGAAAAAAGACAGAATTATTTTCTGATAAAAAGCCCGCCATCTTCCTGATCGATTTTGAAACGGCTTTTACGTTCACCATTTTACAAGCCTCACCGTGTGACATTCTGCCCGCTGAAACTCTTCAAACTGGACAAGGGATACCGCAGGTTGCGGTAACTCATCATGTCCATTTTGACACTTCCCACAACGATGGGGCTTTCAATGCGAAGAGGAATGCGGTTGGCATCGTCGCTGACCCAAACGGTCATTTTTTCACCGCCTTCAAAAATGGTTCCTTTGATGAGCAGGGGTTTGAACTTGATGGCTTTGAACTTACCGTATTTCGTCTTCACTTCCTCTTTCCCGAGATAACGGATGTACATGTCGTACACTTCATTGTCGAGAAACAACTTGAACGGAATGCGGTCGTCCTTTTTGTATTGATCGAAGTTGATGTTGCGGGCACTGTATACGGCACTGATCACATCCTGTACACAATCCGGCACCTTGAACACGCCCTGCTGCGTCACCGCGGTATTGGCCGTATGATTGAAGGTGATATTCTCGTAGTGTTTGTGCTTGCCTTCGTTGACATCGCGAACAAATTTCAGGGGCTGCATGCTTGCCGTATCGATGTACGATTCGTATTTGTCGCGAACCTTGAAGATCCAGTCGTACGATGTGTTGGTTACGCCGGTTGCCGTGATGTGGAAAACAGGTTTACCGTTCAGTCGCTCCACTGCATTGGTAAACGTGGCATTGCCGGCGTTGACATAAATGCCGGCTACCGTGTAGTACACGATGTACGAGATCTGCTCGCCGTTTTGCGTGGTATTGTTGCGGGCACCACAAAGTTCCGGAGAAGGCACGGATATTTTTGTTCCGGCACCGACGCCTAACAGGCACAGGGCTACGAAAAAAAGTTTACGAAGTCTCTTCATTCTTTGACAGCAGTTTTACATTCAACAAAAACAGGGTACCCAGCAGCGCCGGCACAATCAGGTTGATGAACCAGATGGTTACCGACGTCAGACCAATCCCCAGGCTGTTGGCGCTGAAAATGCCCAGCAGCCGCAGGCTCACTTCGCCCCGCAGACCCACTTCCACCAAGGCAATGGACGGAATGACGGCAAGGGCTAAAAATACAACGCTCATCACCGAAACGGCAATTCCCGGGGCGATGGCCACGCCGAAAAGCGAAAACATCGCCAGGTATTGCAGCAAGAATACAACGTAACGAAGAGACGAAATCAAAAGTATTCGTGCCAGAAAAGAAGCGTTAAACTTTTGCAGCGACTCGACCAGGTAGAGCAAGTGATGGAGGCTGAGCCAGCGACTGAAAAAGGCTACCACCGCACTTACATTGAAGTAAGCAAAGGCCAGCAGCCCTGTTGCACCCAGCAATCCATACACAAGGAACTGGTAGCCGATCACGGCCTCCGGGTACAACTGCAGCAGTTCTTTTTTCAGCACAACAAGGCTTATCAGACCACAAAAGAGTGTAACCAACAGTTGCGCCACGCTGCCCACGATGGCCAGCGAAATCGTCTTCAGCCGTCCACCTTCCGGCTGGTACATCATACGGCCGATGTATTCGCCGACGCGGTTGGGCAGGCTCACCGAAAACGAAACACCCGAGAGCACCGCTTTGTAAGCCGGCCAAAAACCGATGGGCCGCACGGTAGACACGAGCAGCTTCCACTTCCACGACTCCAGTCCCCAGTTCACAAAAATCAGTGAGCAGGCAAGGAACAGGTAAACGATTTTAACAGAAGCAAATGATGCCTTGATTTGCTCCCACGACTGCGCCAGGTGCGGCTGATGGCGAATTTGCTGAAAGATGGAAAACGACAATCCAACGAATAAGAGAGGGCCAAAAAAGTATTTGAGGAAAATTTTGATAGTTTTGTTTCGCATCCTTGCGGTAAAAATAACCACTCCTTGCAAAAGCCTTTGACAATATTAGGTATCGATCCGGGAACCCTCTTCATGGGATATAGTGTAATTGAGGTCGTTGCCGACCGCATCACCATTCGTGAAATGGATGTCCTCAAACTGACCAGCAGCAAAGACAATTACTACCGCCTGCAGAAAATTCACCAGAAGGTAACGCAACTGATGAACGCCTTCAACCCGGATGAATTTGCCATTGAAGCACCGTTCTACGGCAAAAACGTGCAGAGCATGTTGAAACTGGGAAGGGCCCAGGGTGTGGCCATTGCGGCAGCTATGGAAAAAAGCGTTCCCATCACCGAATATTCGCCCAAAAAAGTCAAGCAATCCATTACCGGCAACGGGAACGCGGATAAAGAACAGGTGTGGAAGATGCTGCAGCAGATCACGGGCCTGCCGGAAAAACCGGCGCAGTTTGATGCCACCGATGCACTGGCGGTGGCCATCTGCCATCACTACAGCAGCAAAATCCCCGGACTGAAGATGGTGTCGAAACCACTGGCCCGGAAAAAATCAAAGGCCAGTTGGGAGCAATTTGTTTCGGCCAACGGGCACCGGATCACCACTTAAGATTTTTTGCGAACAGGTGCTTTGCCGGTTTTGGCTTTCGCTGCCGGCGCTTTTCCTTTTGCCGTTGTTGTTTTTTGTTTGGGCGCTGGTGTCGCCGCTTCGTCCTTTGCTTCCTCTTCTTTATCGGGTGCAAGACTCTCGCCTTTGCGGGCCAGTTGTGTAAAATCGGCACCAAACCAGGCGCCTTCAGTTGGAAGAAAAATCACTTTGTCGTAGGCAACCTGGTAGGGCCGGCCGCCGGCGGTAAAATCAATAATGCCTTTGATGGTTTTCATGCCTGCCGGTTGCATGGGCGAGGTTTGCTCCATTGCCGAAGACGAATCGACCGTGTAACCGGTCATGGTGGCATCGCTCCAGTTCACGCCTTTCTTCTCTCCTTTTTCAATGATTTTTTGGAACATCTGGCCGAATTGTTTTTCCATCTGTGCAAACATGGCCGGCGAGGTCACGGTTGCCACCTGTGCTTCGATCAGGCTGTCGACGTTCAGGTTTTTGGCTTTTTCGTCATTGGCCAGCATTTGCTGCATCTGCTCCGACTTGAAGGTCTGCGTCATCAGGTTGCGGATAAAGCGGCCAAACTGCTGCGGATTGGGATACAGCGCCACAAACGCTTTTTCGTCCTTTGCTTTCAGTGAAGCAAAAATCCGGTGCACCATGGTATCGGGACTGGTGGACTGTGCATGGAGGCCCTTGGCAGCAAAAAACAATGCGGCCATCAAAAAAATACGAGCGGTGTTTCTCATTTTGTCGGGTTTAGAAATGATAAGATTTTTTCCTGTGCTGCCTGCAGGTCCTTGTCGGCAGCCTTGGGTTTGGGTTGCGTAAAATTCAGGTCGTTGGATGAGTTGATCGGAATAAGATGCACATGGGCGTGCGGCACTTCCAGGCCGATGACCGAGATGCCGCAACGGTTGCAGGGAAAGGCTTTTTCGATGGCCCTGGCAATGGGCTGCGCAAACAGGAGGAGTTGCGAAAGATACGCTTCCGGCAGGTCAAACAGGTTGTCCACTTCTGTTTTGGGAACCACCAGCACGTGTCCTTCCCGCAGGGGAAAGATGTCGAGAAAAGCAAAGAACCTTTCGTCTTCGGCAATTTTGTACGAGGGAATGTCGCCGCGGATGATTTTGGAAAAGATGGTCATGGGAGGGAAATGTGAAAATTAGCAAATGGGATAATGGGATAATTCGATAATGGGATAATGGGATGTGTTTTTGTGCGGGAGATTTACCGGACGCTGAAGAGTGCGACGCAACGGAAGCCCAATTGAGAGGGGTTGCTGATCTCCAAAAAATCATCTTCCTGCAAAGAACCGGTTGAAATCACTCGTGCAAATACCAACTCATTTGCACATTTGCACATTTGCACATTATCGAATTATCCCATTATCGCCTTACACAGTAATATCCTCAACCTTAAACTTCATTACACCAGCCGGCACAGACACTTCTGCTACTTCGCCAACGGTTTTACCCAGCAAGCCCTTGCCGATGGGGGAAGTCACGGAAATTTTACCGGCCTTCAGGTCGGCTTCCGTTTCACTGACGATTTGGTAGGTTACCTGTTTTTTCGTGTTCAGGTTGGTCAGTTTCACCCGGGTCAGGATCGACACTTTGCTCGTGTCCACATTGGCTTCATCGAGGATGCGGGTTTGTGCAATCTGCCCTTCCATGGCCGCGATCTTGGCTTCCAGTAAGCCTTGCGCTTCTTTGGCGGCATCGTACTCGGCATTCTCGCGGAGATCGCCTTTTTCCCTGGCTTCGGCAATGGCTCTTGCCGCCGCGGGACGGTCAACGGCCTTCATGCGCTGCAGGTCGGCTTTCATCTGCTCCAACGTGTCCTTCGTTACGTAATGTACTCCGCTCATATCAAACAGGTTTAGATAGAAATGAAAAAAATAGCAACGCTCCTGCTGGGGAGCGTTGCCTCACATGTCACAAATATAAAAGAAAATTTTATTTACCTCTATCCTGCCCAAAAAACCACCGCTCCCGGGCAAAGGCAGCGGCAGGGGCGGTTCAGACCTTTTGCCAGGTAATGTCGTCGATCCGGAAGATGGTGCCGGGAAATTCAAGTGCCGTTTCCAGTTTGGGAAAAACATAGTTGGTATAGTGGTCCCAGTTTTCGTAGGCTGCATCGGTTCCCAGGATGCAATAGTTGTCCTCTTCTTTCTGGTAAACGATCACCAGCCGCTCCGGCACGGCCTGCATATACTTGTGCAACTGGCTTTTGTACGGCCTTACATCGGCATGGTACACCACTTTCATTTCTTCGATATAGGCAGGGGCAAAAGCAGGCATGAAACAAAAATAAGAAGGTTCAAAAGAGGGCCACTGGCCAAATCACTTCCCGGCCAGGCCCAGTTTCTCCACCAACACTTCGGCCATGCGCAAAAAAGCTTCGTGGCTGTACCCGCCGATGTGCGGTGTGACAATCACATTCGGCTGCGCGCTGAGAAAGGCAAACTGCTCTTTTTCCTTTTCGGTATAGGTCGCCAGCTTTTCGTTTTCCAGCACATCGAGGGCGGCACCGGCCAGCTTGTTTTCCCGGATGGCTTTGATCAGTGCTTCCGTATCCGTTACCGGCCCGCGACAGGTGGTGAGGAAATACGGCGCTTTGCGGAAGCTGTTGAAAAACGTCTCGTTGGCATAGTGATAGGTTTCTTCCGTTAGCGGGATGTGCATGCTGACCACGTCTGCCTTCTCGTACACCTCCTGCAGCGTGGCCTCTTTGATATAGCCGTCGGTATAATCGTGCTTGTACTTGTCGTGTGCCAGCACCGTTACATGGAAGGGTGCCAGCAGCCTGGCAAACTGCGAGCCCGTGTTGCCATAGCCAATGATGCCAACGGTTTTTCCCCGCAACTCCACGGCACGGTTTTCGGCCCGCAGCCATTTGCCGTCTTTCACTTCGCTAAACGAACGGCAGATGTTGGCCATCAGGCAGAGCAACATCCCCAGCGCCTGTTCGGCCACGGCATTGCGGTTGCCTTCGGGGGTGCTGATCAGGCGAATGTTTTTTTGTGCGGCGTAGTCTTCGTCGATCAGTTCCATGCCGCTGCCCAGGCGGCCGATCCATTTCAGCCTGCCGGCTTTGTCCAGAAGGGCCGGATCGATTTTGATCCGCGTCGTCACCACCAGGGCGTCGGCCTCACCAACCAGTTCACTCAATTCGGCATAGCTGACAGCGGGAAGGTAGATCGTTTCGTATCCGTTCTGCTGCAAGGTTCGAAGCAGGTAATCGTGTACAGGTGCGGTGATAATGACTTTCATTCAAGGTTGTATTAAGAAGGTGAATGGGAGACGGCAGCGGTGAGACAAGACAAACAATGACTTCTTTGTGATCTCCTGTCGCACCTCTGTCATTTGCCATTTCACTTCATTTGAAAACTCAATTGTGCAAATGCTTCGATGCTCAACTGCTCTGCACGTTTGTCAAAAATGGGATCCTGCAGAACTGCGCTGTCGAACAAACCCTTGCAGGCATTGCGCAGTGTCTTGCGCCGCTGGTTGAAGGCTGTTTTCACCAGGTTGAAGAATGCCTTGCGGCTCTTTATTTCGAGCGGTGCTTTTCGCGGCAGCAGGCGGATCACGCCGCTTTTCACTTTCGGCGGCGGGTTAAAGGAGTTTTCACTGACGTCAAACAGGTATTCCACGTCGTAAAATGCCTGCACCAGCACCGAGGTCACGCCATATACTTTGCTGCCTTCCCTGGCCGCCACCCGCTGCGCCACTTCCTTCTGGAACATGCCGATCACGCAATCCACGCCGGTCTCCCATTCCAGGATCTTGAAAAGGATCTGGGTCGAAATATTATAGGGGAAGTTGCCCACAACGGTAAACGATTCATCAAACGGCTTTTCGATATCGAGAAAGCTCTGGTGAATGATTTTGTCCTGCAAGACGGGATACGTGGCTTTTAAATACACAACCTTTTCTTCGTCGAGCTCTACGGCTTTGAAGTTTACGCCGGGCAACTGGATAAGGTATTTGGTCAGCGCACCTCCGCCCGGCCCTACTTCCAGCAGGTTGCGAAAAGGGTGTTTGGTCAGTTCGTCCACAATCCGGCGGCAGATGTTCTCATCTTTCAGGAAATGCTGTCCCAGCGATTTTTTCAGCGTGTACATCGGCGCAAAATTAGCCCTCGCAAGTTTAAGCCCGATTGCTTTTCTTTGTCCTTATTTTCATTATGAACAAACCCGTCATAGGAATTAGTATTGGCGACATCAACGGCATTGGCCCGGAAGTGATCATCAAAACCTTTTCGGACCTCCGTCTTCTCGAATACTGCACGCCGGTGATCTTCGGCTCCAACAAGCTGCTGAATTTTTACCGCAAGGCTGTGCCCGAGGCCCATTTCAATTACCAGATCATCAAGGATTTTTCCAAACTCAGTCCAAAGCAGATCAATATTTTCAATTGCTGGGAAGAAGAAATGACCATCACACCGGGACAACTGACCGATGCCGGTGGCATGTACGCCGTAAAGTCCCTGCTGGCTGCCGCCGATGCGCTAAAGGCAGGACATATCCAGGGAATTGTAACCGCCCCTATCCATAAAAAAAATGTACAAAGCGAAGCTTTTGCCTATACCGGCCATACGCCTTTTTTGAAAGCCGTTGGCAATGCCAGGGATGTGCTGATGCTCCTGTATGCCGACAACCTGCGGGTGGCCTTGGTGACCGAACACCTGGCACTGAAAGACGTGGCAGCAAACATTACCCGTGAAGCAATTCTTTCCAAACTGCAGTTGCTCAACAACAGCCTGCGCCGCGACTTTGGCATCGACAAACCCAAGATCGCTGTGCTGGGACTGAACCCGCATGCCGGCGACGAAGGATTGATTGGCGACGAGGAACAAAGGATCATTTTACCGGCTGTGAAAGAAGCCAAGCACCGGATGAACGCCTTTGGCCCTTACAGTGCCGATGCTTTTTTTGCCCGCCGCAGCTACCTGCAGTTCGATGCGGTGCTGGCCATGTACCACGACCAGGGACTCATTCCGTTCAAAACCATTGCAGCCGGTGAAGGCGTGAACTATACGGCCGGTTTGCAGTTTGTCCGCACCTCTCCCGACCACGGAACAGCCTTTGATATTGCGGGCAAGAACATCGCCGACCACACGTCTTTTATGACGGCTGTTTTTGAATGCATCGACATCATCAAACGCCGAGGCGAATACGACGAACGCAACAAAAACCCCTTGCGCAAGATCACGGCCGAAGTACTGAAGAATGTGGAAGACGAAAAGATAGAAGAGTAAGCCCCCTCTGTCCCCCAAGGGGGAAGTGGCATTTACACAGACCCTTGCTTAAGCACAATACTTCAAAGCCTTCATCAGTCATTCTGATGGAGGCTTTTTGCTACTGGTTGGCGTCTTTACCAACGGCTTTTCTTTTTGCCCCGTCAGGGCATTGTGTTAATAGAAAAAGAATTAGAAGAGAGAACCTAGCTCAGTAAGAGCGTACTATTTTCTTACATTATCAGCAATAGAACAACGATTGTGTTTCTCTTTCACAGTTTACCTTGACGAAGAAAGGGCACACTTGTACGGGTCGAAATCCCATTCGGCAGAAAAAGAACCGCTGCAATTTTCAATTCAGTGAAATAGATTTTATTTTCAGGGCTGTTTTATTACCAAACCAAACACACTGCTTTGCCTGCTCAAACGACATACAGCTCCCCCATCAACTTACTTTCACTTACACCGGCAGAAAGCACCAGGTTTTCTCCCGACACGATCGAGATGGCGCTGAACCGCCTCGGCACTTCTGCGGAAAGGGATGAAGCAACAAAGTTGCTCCAGCATACTACACCGGCCACGTGGGCGTTTCACCGCACCATTTACGAGCAGGAAGGTTTGCTGCAGTTTTTGGAAGAAGGCGTGTTTGATGCGGAAAAGATGAGCAAAGCGGCTTTCCTGAGCTATAATCCTGCCTTTGTACAGTTTATTTCAAGCTCCTTTGCACAGGCATTTCGAATTGCATCGAAAGAGGCCCTGCAAAAAAACGATGATTACCAAACCCTGCAAAAGCTGCTGGATTACCGTTCGTTTGTTTTGCCACCGCACCAGGCCATTGCATGTGAGGCCATCAACGACTACCTGCATCACCTTGAACAAACAGTGGCGCTTTTAAGCTGGGAGCAGTTTGTGCGGAATGAAACCGTTCTGGATTTTGCTTTTTCGCCGAATTGGATACACTGCATCAATCACTTGCCTGCGGCCTGCGATGTGCAGCGCACTGCTGTACTCACCGCTCTGGTGCAGGTACTGAAGCGCTTCCGGCTCGATGCCTCTCCTGCCTATTTGAAAGCCCTTTGCGCCAGTCTTCGCCAGCTTAAAACGGAACCGGACTTGCAAGTGGAATTGCAGCAGTACGAAGATGGTTTCTCTGTCCAGGCAATCGTTCCGGAAAAAGGCAGGCAAAAGCCGGCTAACCGTACTTGGATGTATTACGCCGGTGGGGGTCTTTTCGTCATTGTTGCGGTGGTCTTTCTTGTTTTGCAATTCAACCCGGGGAACAAACGGCCACTGCAAACCGAGGACAAATACATGGATGCCGTAGAAACCACATCGGCCAAAGACCAGTTGAGAAGCAGCGTCAATGAAAAGAACCTGAAGGGATTTTTCTACCTTGCAACCCTGCAGGAAAATAAAGGCA
Organism: Flavisolibacter nicotianae; assembly: GCF_003628535.1. Lineage (GTDB taxonomy): Bacteria > Bacteroidota > Bacteroidia > Chitinophagales > Chitinophagaceae > Flavisolibacter > Flavisolibacter nicotianae. The sequence continues at coordinate 401,416 of NZ_RBCI01000002.1, read as the reverse complement.
AAAGAGCATCCTTACAAACAGGCGTCACGCCTATACCGGATGTCACAAAGATGCCGGCCAACGATGGAAACAGCACCATGACCATCCGGAACGAAACCACCTACGATGTGCTCCTATTTTATTTCGGGGTTGACAACCCCCTGATCAACAAAAATTCCCGCCTGATAGCGGTTGCCATTAAAAGTGGTGACGTGTTCAGGTTCCGCTTTCAGCCGGACTTTGGCCGTTTTAATTTTGTTTTTGGTCGCGAATGGGTGCACCTGGACAACCCCGCCTTTTTCCCGTTTACCGAAGAAAACAACAGCCTCCTGCAGCAGGACAACAAAAAGATTCTCGCCAACGCCTGGGTGATCAAGGATTTTTTCCGGCGTGTGCTGCCTTCGCAACCCCTGCTTCGTCATGATCTTACCATCACCAACATTGCGCAGACAACAAAATCCACATCCGGCGCACCGGTTTACATACCGCTTAACGAAAAAGAAGGCAACAAGCGCTACAGCGATGCGGCAAATGTGGAAATAAACCTGCAGGAAAAGGACGGAGAGATCACTGTCAGGGCCAAATCTTCGCTCTACGTGTACCAAAGTCCGCCAACGTTCGATCCAAAAGACTTTCAGTAGCGCATGCCGCCAGCTGCCCCGTGGTATTTTATTTGCAGCAACCAGAAGAACCCTTTCACTAAAAAAGCAATTATGTATAAACTGATTTTTCTTTTGAGCGGCCTGTTCCTGTTGGCTTGCAACAACCAGTCTGCAACGACAGAAAGCAAAAAAGATTCAGCGGCAGCCCTCACTGCTGCAGGCGACACAAGCCAGACAGGCATGGATCGCAATGCGCTTGAATTCCTGGCGCCCTGCGTCGACAATGCCAAAGTACGTCTCGGCGAGCAGCAGGCGTACGTTCTTTGCAAATGCATTTATGGCCAGGTGCAGCAAAAATATCCCAACGCCGACAGCGCCACCCTGCTTTCGCATTTATCCGATACAACGGAAGTTGCCCAAATGGCGCGAAATTGTAAATAGCTGTCTCTGAACCGGAGTATTGGGATGCATAAGATGGACAGGATTGAACAAAAAGAAGCGTTCACAAGGAAACGCTTCTTTTTGTTTCTGAACCAATTTCTATCGCATCCATCCCATACGTCGCACACATCCTGGTGTAATACCCTTTTCAATTGAATGGCCTGGATAGCAGGAAGAGTTGGTAATCCGCATTCAGCCATCAGCCAACATACATCTGCAATTGCCCTCTGCCCGAGTGCCAACTCAATACCGTCCGTGCATTTTTCAAAATGATGTACGGCAACCTATCGTTCCAGTTTAAATCCTTCGTCCACTTTTGGGCGGCTGGCGGCATTGGCCACTTTCCAACCGGTGCGGTACATCCACTCGGTCATGCGTTTGAGTTTGCCATAATCGATGCGGTCGGCTTCATCCATCGGTGTGTGATAATTGGGGTGTAAAAGCGAGGTGTAAAAAACCGCGGGGAAACCGGCGCGGGCATAGGGCAGGTGATCGCTGCGAAAATACCAGCCCTCCACATGTGTGGGTTTATCCCACAAAGTATCCAGCTTGAATTTCGGTCCTTCGTTATTGGCTTCCATCGCCATCGCCACCAGGTCGGGTGAATTGCGGTGCGGCGGCTGGGCGCCAAGCAAGGCGGCACTGTCCGGCGAGTTTCGTCCCATCATGTCGCCGTTCAATACGGCCACGATGGAGGTTGCAGGAACCGTTGGATGCGCACTGTACCACCGCGACCCCAGCAAGCCCCGTTCTTCGGCCCCATGCCAGACAAATAGAGCGGAGCGTTTGCCCGGTGCTTTTTTAAAAGCCCTGGCAATGGCCATCAGCGCCACACTCACGGTTGCGTTGTCGTCGGCGCCGTTGTAAATACTGTCGGTTCCATAGGGCTGCCGCACCCCGTCGTGATCCTGGTGCCCGCTGAACAACACGTATTCGTTCTTCAAGGCCTTGTCCGTTCCTTCTGCCTTGGCAACAATATTGACGGATGGATAAAGAAAACTTTCAACGGTGATGTTGACCGTTAGCGTGGCCCCGTTCTGCAGCCTGTTTACGGCATTGCCGTGCAGCCATAGCACCGGCGGTTTTGCGCTGACGGTCGCATTGGCACCGCCTTCCACATCATAAAGCCCGCGGCTCATGGCGGGCACCACCTGGCTCCAGCTTTTTTCGCCCATGGCATCGGCAAGAAAAATAATGGCGGCCGCCCCCCTGTTGGTTAACTCTGTGCGGTACTTGTTCAACACATAGCCCATGTAGCGCCGCTCCGGCAGCGACACCTGCAAATTGAGTCCTTCGGTGGATGCCTGTATGGCAACCGCCTTTCCCCTGATGTCGGCTTTATCCAGGTCTTCTTTTGCTCCTTTGCCAACATAAACAACAGGAACAGACAGCGTGGCCGGTGCGGTTTGTGCAATCAACACATCGCTCCACAAACCCAGCACGGTGCGGTTGATGGCAACCGTGCTGGCAGGAGAAATGCGGTTGCGGTACAGGTTGAAATATTGGAAATACGTACCATCGTCACCGGCAGGTTGCAGTCCTTCTTTGCGCAGCTCTTCGGCCCACCACATGGATGCCCTTAGCTCGTCGAGCGTACCGGCTTCACGACCGCGGAAATGATCGGCGGCCATTGCATACAAATCACGTTGCAGGTCGGCTTCTTTAATCGACGCCAGTGCCGGCGGATTGGTACCGGCAACAGGCACACGGTTTTTTTTCTGCGCCTGCACCTGCAACAACAGGAGAAGCAACCCGGCAGCACAAACAGTTTTCTTCATGACAAAAATTTGTTAAGGGATATACGAACGAATGTAAAAACAAATACAACAAAGCGAACAGATTACCTGCGGGCTGGCACATTGCGAAATTTTTGGCACTATTTTGTTTTCTTCTTTCTTAAACAAAACAGTATATGGAAAACAGAAAAGAAAACAGTGCAGAGAGAAGAAGGAGAAAGATCATGAGTCGTCCTGTTTTGGTGCGTTCCGAAAAACCCGGCCAGGTTGCAGCCAGCGCCAACTATGACTCCCGCCGTCACGCCGCTTCTATCTGGAAAGAAGCGTAAGTCTGTTTCACCCGGCTTTTCTGCCAAAGTTCCCCGTCATTGAAAAACCATTTCACCGATCATAATTCAAACGAAGAGGCCACAGGCCCATATGTCTGTGCAGCCTGTGGCTCGCCTTTGTTTGATGCAGACAAACAGTTCGATGCCGGCTGTGGCTTTCCTTCGTTCTGGCAGGCACTGGAAAGCGGTGTAAAGCAAAACCCGCTGCACACATACGGGAGATGTCGAATTCAACTTCTTTGTCGCACTTGCGGGCTGCACCTGGGGCACCTGTTCCAACACAAACACACGCCGACCGGTGTTCGCTACTGTATCAACGGAGAGTCTATACGGAAAACCGGTGCGTGATTTTTTACCAAGTCTTTTATTGACAGTCTATGCCTGATAACCAATCTCCCGATGATTTTTTAGAACAGATTCGCGAACTGCGAAGCAGCGAAGGAAACTTTGAAGCGATATGTCAGCTCCTTACATCGGCAACTAAAGCAGCCGAAGCAAGCGGCAACACCGCGCTGTCGGCAGCGCTGAACGAGACCCGGGAAAAGTATGCTGCTGCCTACGAAAAAGCAAGGGAAACCAGCGGCACGGCCTGGCCCGAATTTGAAAAATTTGTAACGGAATTGGAAAGAGCGCTGACCGGCGCCAGTCACTCACGCCAGGTATGATTTCCTGTGGTGACTTAGGCTTTCATCCCCTCGATGGTCCGTGCAGGCGAAGCTGTTGCAAACCTGCATGCACCGTTTCAATGGCTTCGCGATAAAGTGCCTGCTCGCCTTTTTGAATCACCCGCAAAAGGTCCCGGCATTCCCGCAGAAAGACGCCGGCAAAATCGGGATCCTGGTTTGCAATTCCGCGGCAGTTGTCGATGATGTCGGCATACTTCACCGTTTGCGAATCGCCGCTGGTTGTCCGGATACGTTCCGCTTCTTTTTTCTTCCGCTTTTTGCGGTTCCATTGCGGGTGCGCCGCCTTGGTAAACACATCGGTCAGTTCGACCACCAGTAGCGTGGTTTCGCTGGCCTCTTCTTCCGCCATCACACCCAGCAAAAAACGGTAAAGGTCCTGCTCTGTCACCGGCGTATCTTCCAGCACATCGTGCAGTAAGGCTGCCGCCAGCAAGGTCTGTTTGCCGGTATGGCACCGGCAGATTTCCATAACACGCACAGGATGCTCAATAAACCGCTCCGGCGAATATTTGCGCTGCTGGTTCCCGTGCGCTTTGTCCGCATACGCTTTTACAATTTCAAGCACGCTGTCCATCCATTTCGCTGTGCAAACAACAAGCCACAGGCGATTGAATTTGGCAGACCTTGCAACTGAAAACAACAGGACCGCCAGCTGGCGCGGCGGCCTGTTTCTTGCAAGCAATTGAAAAAAAGGCTGTGTTATGAAGGGCGCAAAGCAAATTCGATCGATACTGATCACGGTGGTTTTGCTGGCGGGTGCAATCGCCTATGTTGCGTACCACACACGCCTGGTTCCCAAGCCCCGCAGCCGGTGGAAGCAATTTTTCGAGCCCGACACCGTTCCGCTGGACGCCTCTTCGTGCAACGACCTGCAGGGCATCTATAACATCGGCTACGGCAATACATTTTTTGGCAACGACGCCGTGCTGAAATGGAGCTATACGGTCGATGGAAGGAAAACAAAATACCACCTCTCCTTCTTCTGCGAAAAGAACGGCACCTATATCGTTACCACAGGCAAACGCCAGGGCGACGATATCCTGCTGAACGGCTACTGGCGAAGGGCGGCGGCGAATGGTACCGGCTTGGTACGACTGGTACTAAAAAATGGCGTCAACGCCCTGCAAAATCCGAACGGGCAGTTTGCATTTCACGGCTTCTTTGGCTACGGCAACAGGACGCCAGTTAAGGAACTTTCGTTTCACTTTGAACAACCCTTGCCGGCCGTGCCGCCGCTTGACATCATTGCGCACCGCGGTGGTGCCCGCAACGTGGATTTTTTGCATGTCTCGGAAAATACCCTGGAGATGACAAGGCTGGCAGCCCGGATTGGAGCCACCGGGATCGAGATCGATGTGCGCATGACAAAGGACAAGGTGCCGGTCATTTTTCACGACAGTTTTTTTTCGATCCACACCATCCGCCACAAGATCTATGGCGGCCTGCTGCACAACCACACACTGGCCGAAGTAAAAGCCCTGGAATTGCGAAAAGGTGGCCAAGTCCCGACGCTGCAGGAAATGTTGGACACCGTCCTGTACCAGACACCACTCGAAGTAGTTTGGCTCGACATCAAAAAAGAATGCGACCTGGAAATGATCCGGAACCTGCAGCGCGACTATCACGAACGGGCTGCCGCTATGGGCCGCGAGCTGCGTATCTACATCGGCATCCCAGATACCTACCTGCGGGATTGTTTTAAACAACTTCCGGATCATCAGAACACCCCTTCGTTGACAGAACTGGACTGGAATGATGTACGCGAGATCAACGCACAGGTATGGGCGCCGCAATACACCGGTGGTTACCGGGCTGCGGATGTAGCCCAGGTGCACGCCGCCGGGAAAAAAGCCTACGTGTGGTCACTGGACAATAAATTACTGATCGACCTGTATCTCAACGAAGGAAATTTCGACGGCCTTGTTACCAACGCCGCACCCGTGGTGGCCCACTGGCTGTACATGCAAAGCGCAAAAGAACGAAAAACTGTTTCCTGAACCGTTTCGCATTCGGCCGGTTGCTGACGACAAGTGTTTAAATTGTGTGGGCAAACACTAGCGCATCGCCATCATGAAAACATTTTTACTCACTGTTGACAAACTGGACCGGACCTATCGCTTGCTCATATCGCTGGCCATGGGCGTGCTTGTTTTCTTTCTTGTAGAAAAATCGCAGGCAAACGGCACTGCGTTTTTGTATGGCTGGATCTGTTTCGCCGCCACCTCACTTTTCTTCTCGTGGGTCACCATCCTTCTTCAACATCCGAAAAAGACAGCGAAGATTGCCCAGGAGCAAGACGCCAGTTGGCTGGTAGTTTTCCTGATTGTCGTTGGCGCGGCGTTTATCTCTCTTTTTGCCGTCATCCTTTTACTCAAGGACCAACCGACAGGGAACAAAATTGGCTTAAGCCTGCACATCGTTTTATCGCTCGTCGCCATCACTCTTTCGTGGCTCCTCATCCACTCGGTATTTACCATTCGCTATGCGCACCTTTTTTACGACAAACCGCAAAAAGCGGAAGAAGGAGAATTTGGTTATGCAGGCGGCCTGCAGTTCCCGGGTAACGAACAGCCGGACTTTTTAGACTTCGCCTATTTTTCTTTTATTCTCGCCATGACCTTTCAAACGGCCGATGTCAATATTACCAGGCGGCCTATCCGCCGGCTGGCCCTGGCGCATGGCTTGCTTTCGTTTGTTTACAATACCACCATCATTGCGCTGATCATCAACATCGTTTCAGGGCTAATTGGCAAGTGACCGCAAACATGAAACAAAAACAGTTCACAGGTTTACGTGTTGACACGTTTGCCTAAGAGTACCTGGGCAAAAGCTATCCTTCGGAGAGCTTGTTGTCGCATGTTTTTCCTGTTTCACGTCTCCCGTTTGCCGTCTCAGCTAATCACCATCCAATTCCATAATCTTCCCCGTGATTGCTGGAGCCGCCCCAGAAGCTGCCGTGCTTCCAGTCGAAATAAATAGCATTGATTGGACCGCTGCTTCGATCGGTAAAACTCAGGGTATAACCCATTTTTTTCAGCGCCTCGCGAACAGGTTCTGGTGTTTTGCTGTTGAGCAAAATGCTGCCCGGACGCGGCGTGCGGTCGCTTGTTTTTTCACCACCCAGCGAAAGCCAGAGCTGGTTGGTATTGATATTGGCTGCTTCGGTGGCCTGTTGCACCGTCATGCCAAATTCGACGATGTTTAAGAAGAACTGCAGCAGGTTTTGATCCTGCGTATCGCCGCCCTGCACGGCAAAGGCAAGAAAAGGCTTGCCGTCTTTCATTGCCAGCGATGGTGTCAGCGTCACCCGCGGACGTTTGCCCGGATGCACCACGTTGAAAGGATTGAGTGTCGAGTCGAGCACAAAACTTTGCATGCGCTGGCTCATGCCCACGCCTGTATTGCCGGCAATACAAGCCGGGTTCCAGCCGCCGCTGGGTGTGATGGAAACCACCCAGCCTTCCTTGTCGGCCGCTTCCACGCTGGTGGTGCCCAGCCAGAGACTGTGCTGGTAATCATTTAGGCCCAGGCTGTTCCGCACATCGTGCGCCGGCGCAAAATTTCTGCCGCTGGTATCCATCTCGTATCCCCTGTTTTTCAGCAGCTCCACGTAGGGATTTTTCTTTCCCTCGAATGGGTAAGGATCGCCGGGACCGATGGCCGGGTTGTTTTTATCGAAACGGATCAGCGCAGCCCGTTGCTTTGCGTAGTCCTTGCTCAGTAACCCTTTCATTGGCTCTTCCGGCGTGAAAGACGGATCGCCGTAATAAAAGTCCCTGTCGGCAAAGGCAAGGCTCATGGCCTGGTACAGGGTGTGAATGTATTGGATACTGTTGTAGCCCATGCTCTTCAGGTCGAAGTTTTCAAGAATATTCAGGGCCTGCAGGAGCATTGGTCCCTGTGTCCATTGCTGCAGCTTGTACACATCAATTCCTTTGTAGCTTGTCTTCATCGGCTCTTCCTCCACTGGTTTCCAGTTGGCCAAATCCTGCGTCGTAATTAGGCCCCCCTGTTCCTGGCTGCCGCGGGCAAATTCCCTGGCGATGTCGCCTTTGTAAAAACGGTCGTTGGCCGCCATGATGGCCTCTTTCCGGCTATGTCCTTTTTTTCGGGCCGCCCGTTCGGCTTCGACCATTTTCGTCAATGTTTGCAGCAGTTCTTTCTGTACGAAAATCTCTCCTGCCTCCGGCGCTTCCCGCTTTTCGCCCAGGTGCGGGAAAAATACTTTTTTGCTGTACGGCCACTGCTTGATCCGCTCTTTTTCCTTTTCAAAACTGTTGGCCGTTTGCGCTTCGATGGGATAACCCGCAGCCAGTTGCATGGCCGGCGCCAGCACTTGTTCCAGGGTCATGGTTCCGTAGTTGGCCAGCATGTAGCAAAGTCCGCCCGGCGTACCCGGTGTCACGGCGGCCAGTGGGCCGTACTCGGGTGGGAAGTTGAAGCCCTTGCTCTTAAAAAATTCCGGCGTGGCACCGGTTGGCGCCACCCCCAGGGCATTGATGGCAATGACTTTTTTGGTTTTTGGATTGTAGAGCAGCGCCTGCGTTTCGCCGCCCCAGCTCAACACATCCCACATGGTGCAGGTGGCGGCAAGCATCGCACAGGCGGCATCCACCGCGTTGCCACCTTTCTGAAAGATCATGGCACCGGCTTCCGCGGCCAGGGGCTTACCGGTTATTGCCATCCAGTTTTTGCCATGCAAAGGTGGCTTTTGGGTTTGTTGCGAAAAACAGGGTGAAAAGCAGGAAATGAAAACGAGTGACAGGAGGAGCTTCTTCATACAAAAAACTTGAATTCTTAAAGATAAGCGAGAGCAAGGACAGCACCGTTGAATTGCGTGACCGGCTATTCGTATACGCACCGATGAAAACGAATTAGCCAAAACCAAATCCACGTACCGCTGCGCTGGTAGGCAAAAAGAAACGGCGACCGAAAACGGAAAATTCTTCTGTCCTTTCATCCTATATTCAGACTCAAATCAAACTGTATATGAGAAAACGCTTCTTCTTTCTGCTACTGCCATGCTTTTCCCTTTTGTTTGCTTCAGCACAAAAACTCATGCGTGACAGTTTGCTTCGTGCAAAAGACAGTATTCTTTTGGCAAAAGAAACGGAGCTGCGGGCACAGTTCCATGCCGATTCGCTGAAAGTGGAAAAAGAATTTGCAGAGAAGACAAAATGGAAAAACATTGAAGCCAGGGAACAGTTTCCTGCGCTGAAAGGAGACGAGTACAGTGGCATCATCCCGGTAAGCGAGGTAACGGAAACGCCGGATCCGAACATCAACTACAAGATCCTGTTTGAAGTAACAGTCAACAACCCCGATTCCACCGCCAAAAATATCAACTCAAGTTTGGATGAAGTGGCAAGGGTCATCAACCTCCACGTGGCTTCCGGTATTCCGGCCAAACGAATCCTGCCGGTGATCGTGGTGCATGCGGCCGCCCTGAATGCCCTGAAAACAAACGAAGCCTACCAAAAAAAATACAAAACAGACAACCCCAATCTAAAGCTGATCGCCGACCTGCAAAAGATGGGTGCGAAATTTATTGCCTGCGGCCAGGCCATGGAATTTTTCGAAGTAAAAAAAGAGGAACTGCTCCCGGACGTAAAGGTGTCGTTAACGGCACAAACGGTACTTACCCACTACCAACTGAAAGGGTACGTTTGGCACCCGGTACAGTAACCAAACAAGTCGTGTGTCGGGCAAGGTTTTTCAAACTACGAACGATGTTACCGAACGATCTGTGAACGAAATCAGTTGATCTGCAGGGCCGCTTTTGCCAATGCAATACTGGCTTCGTCCCCCGTGTGTTTCATGGGCTCATCCGATAGTTTGACAACGGGTGTCCAGGCTTCCGATTCGGGCATGGCCTCCGTCATTTTGATGACGATGTTCATGGGCTTCAGTCCGACATCGTTGGTAAAATTGGTACCGATGCCGAAGGAAATCCCGATCCGCCCGTTGCAGTGTTCTGCGATGGTTTGCACACGGTCGTAATTCAGCGAATCGGAAAAAATGATGGTCTTGGAAAGCGGGTCGATGCCCAGGCTTTTGTAGTGGTTGATGGTCTTATCCGCGAACACCAGCGGGTCGCCGCTGTCGTGCCGGACGCCGTCGAAGAGGCGGGCAAATTTCTTGTCGAAGATTTCAAAAAATTCATCCGTGGTAAATGTATCCGACAAGGCAATGCCCAGGTCTCCGCGGTACACATCGATCCAGTGCTCCAGGGCCATGGTGTTGGCCATCTTGAAACCGTATTTCGCGGCATGAAACATGAACCATTCATGTGCATGCGTGCCGATGGGCTTTGTCTGGTGCACCCTCGCCAGGTGCACATTGCTGGTACCGACAAAAGGGCTGCCGTGCGCCTTCAGCGTTTTCACCACCAGGTCGTGGACGTGAAAGGAGTGCCTGCGGCGGGTGCCGAATTCGGCAACTGTGACACCCATTTTTGCATAGCCTTCGATCTTCTGCTTGGTTTTTGCGACAACCGTTTCGTCGCTTTCCCGCTGCCCGTTCTGCAAGGCATAAAAATTTTCGGAGATAAGGCACAGCAGGGGCACTTCCCAAAGAATGGTGCGGTACCAATATCCTTCGATAAATACATGTACCTCTTCTCCCTCCTGCTCGATACGCACTTCAGATGGATCGTAGCGATAGCCCTGCAAAAAGTCGAGGTAAACAGGATCAAAATAGGGACAGACCTGGCATAGCCAGCGCTTTTCACCAGAACTGAGTTTCAGACCGGCCATCGTTTCCACCGAAGCCCGCAGGGCTGCGGCGAATCCCGGCGGGAAGCGGTGCCTGCCGCGATTGATAAAGCGGTAACGGGCCTTGGCTTTCGGGAAGAGCTTGACCACGCATTGCTGCATGGTGAACTTGTAAAAATCGTTGTCGAGGATCGAAGGAAGGGTAACCATGTATTTTTTGTATCGCACAAATTTCGGGTGGAAAGTTTCGAAACAGTCCTTTGTAAAAAAGAACAGCACGATTATTTTTGTAACGCAAGCCAACTTAGCTCAGCTGGTAGAGCAGCACTTTCGTAAAGTGCGGGTCGTCAGTTCGAATCTGATAGTTGGCTCAGAGAGTCAAAATTCAAAGTGCAATCGCTTTTGGGTTTTGACTTTTTTCTTCCCCGATGCGTCCCTGCAGCGGGCTTTTTCAACTGCATGGAAGTTCTTTGGGACCGATGCGTCCCCACGCAAGTTTGTGGAGAGTGCAATTCTCTACGGTGGGAGACGCATCGGGAAAGAAAAGAAAGCAAGGAATTTCCAACCAAATAAAGAAAGCCCTGAATAAACAGGGCTTCTTTTCTCTTTCAACAACTTGTCAGGAATAGGATCGGAACAATCTTCACAATAAGATCTATCAATGAAAATAGAATCTTTGTGAATGTTTGAACGTTCTTAGACTTTCCCTTTGCTTTTGCAACAGGTTGTTGATTGATGTGATAGATAACAATTGTGTTATTATCACCATGCACATTGAATTGCATATAATAATCTCCAATCTAGTCTAATAATCTCTCACAAGGTAGAACTGAAAGTTGAGAACAAAACGTTTAATTATCTCTCCTGAGCAAGTTTTTTTTCGTTAAATATATTTTCACTTCACTTTCCCGATGCGTCTCCCACCGCAGCATCGTCCATCATAAAGAATTTCCCGTGGGGACGCATCGGCTTTAGCAACTACCCATACTCCGTCACCAAGGTCAGATAGTCACGGTAATCCCGCAATGACAGATTATTCCGTTTCACTTTCCCGATGTGTCTCCCGCAGCAGACTTTATCTTGAACAAAAAAGCTTCTGCGGGGACGCATCGGTTTCAGCAGCATTCGCTATTCCGTCACAAGTACTAAATAATCCCTGTAATCTTTCACCAGTGGATTCTCTCTTTTTCCCAATTCATAAAAGGCAGCTGAACTATGCGCATAGTCGTTTGGATCATCGCACAGTTTCCATTTGCCACGACAAGGGTTCGCATGTGCATAATTGAGCTTTTGTAAGATAAATTTTTCCGTTCGACATGGCTTTGCCTCAAATGTTCCCTGCCAGAGCTCGTGCAAATGTGCCCGCTCTTTTTTCATTTCACTCACACCTTCACGCAACAACGAGAGCAAAGCTTCTGCCCCATGCTGTTTCAATCGCCTGATAATTTCATAACCGATAAATCGCTTGCCATTGCCAACAACGGTGTTCAGTGATTGACCGCTGTAATTGAAATAAAGCAGTAAATGCACATGGTTCGGCATGATAACGTAGCCCAAAACCTGGTGTCCACTTTGGTTTAGGATGCCGAAGAATTTATACACTTCATCATATGCACTAACTTGTTCGATCAGCGAAAGCCAGCGATAGCAGGTAAAGGTGAGAAAATAAATACAGGACCTCCGGACAGGTGTATGCACAGACATGAATAGAAAACTACACAATGCCTGCCGTAGTTGCAAATACACTTAACTGGAGCCGATGCGTCCCCACGCAAGTTTGCCGAAAGTGCAATCCTCTACGGTGGGAGACGCATCGGGAAAGAAGAAAAGAAGAAAAGTTTATGAACTGGGGAAAGAGAAGGCATGGTTTCGTTTTCGCTATCTAGTTTCTTTCCCTCATCGACAGATTAAGCGTCGAATCAGAAAACCGGTAACCACCGGGTGCACAGGTTCCTGACGTGCGCACATGGGCCATGCCTTCGAGCACCAAACCCTCGGAAAGGTGATGCTGTGCTACAAACGCAGCATCTGTTTTTTGTTTCACCATCTCATCCAGGTAGAGTGTGTCCTGGGAAGGAATGTTGGTTGCCAGTTTTACAGCCATTCCAAAATCAGTATTGGCCGGGTCAAGGTTATAGGCCGACTGCATGGTTCGTTTTTCAATGGAAACGATCCTGGCCCTGAAAGGCATGTCTTCATATGTACAGGCGCCGCCGTTGCAACCGGCCACGGTTAAAGCAACAAGGACGGACAGAAGGATTTTTATCATCGGCTCAAAATAAGCAGAATTGACAAAAGTTGTTTTCGCTGCGTGCTTTTGTCTCCGGAACCAATTTCCGCTGGTACTGCAACGCTGTTGAATAATTTCATTTGAATAAAAACTCCCAGGCAGGTAATTTATCAAACTGGAAGGTGCGCAAACAAAAAGAAATTATTCCATCGCTGCCAGGTCTTTGGCGATCGCCTGTTCATCCTGGCTTGACAGTTCACGGCTGTTGCGCAGGTAGCGGTAATACGTGCGGCCCGCCTCCAGGGCCGCGGCCCGGTTACCCGATTTCAGTGCCTGCCGGTATTGTTCTTTCAATTTTGCAATCACCACCTGTTCTTTTCGATCTGTTTCATCGGGATCGTTGTTTCGGTAAAAAATCGAAACAACGATCACCAGGATCAGGATGGCCATCAAAAGACTGCCCATAGTAAAGCGGTTGATAAACAGGTGAAGATACCGATGATTTCATTTTAGAATTTTTCTTCGTTGTAAAAAGAGCTATAAGAAAGTGCTATCGATTTTAACAATGCAATAGCCTGCGGCAGCCTTTAGCGGTTTTATTTTTACGAAAGCAATGCCACCTGCCATGAAGAAAATCACCTTGAAATTCCCTTCGATGGTTGCGCTTTGGACGTTCCGGGCCAGAGTTCACCTGCTGAATGTGCTGATTTTGTCGGGAGCGATCCTCACCTGCGAACTTTCGGATGACGACATCAACATGGCCGTTGACACGTACAGGGCAGTTGTGATCGACCTTCCCGGTGCCGACGACGGCAAATAGACACACGGCAAGCATTTTCCTTTGCCGCCTTTTTTCTATAGCCTCTTTCTTTGCCCTGCGGTAACTTCGGCAAATCATGCTCGAACCGCAAACGCTCAAATTCCTTACGCAGCTAAAGAAGAACAACAACAAACCCTGGTTTGACGCCCACCGGGTACAGTACGAAGCGGCGAAAATCGATTTCTCCAATTTCATTCAACTGGTGATTGATGCCCTGCAGAAATCCGATACCACCATCACGGGTTTATCGTCGAGGGACTGCCTGTTCCGCATCAACCGCGACATCCGTTTTTCGAAAGACAAAACGCCGTACAAATCCAACTTCGGCGCCAGCATCAAACGCGGTGGACGGAAGTCCGGTTTTGCCGGTTACTATTTTCACCTGGAGCCGGGAGCAAGTTTTATCGGCGGTGGCTTGTGGATGCCCGAGGCTCCTGCCCTGAAAAACATGCGGCAGGAAATTGATTACAACTGGGAAGAGTTCCAGGCCATCATCAAAGAGAAAAATTTTAAAAAGACATACGCTGATGTTTATAAAGCCGGCGAAGTCAGCTTAACCACGATGCCGAAAGGATATGAAAAGGATAACCCGGCGGCCGACTACCTGCGCCTGAAAAGTTTTATTGCCGAAACCAGCATTGCTGACGAAGAATTAACCAAAGCATCCCTGCATAAAAAAACGCTGGCCGCTTTTGAGACGTTACAACCACTCTTAAATTTTATCAATCGAACAATAGAGTGAGACGGCGAGTTGTAAGTAGGAAGTAGCGAGCAGCCATTTATTGCAAACAGGCGGACAAAACAAAACCTCTTCGATAGATGAAGAGGTTTTGTTTTACAATGATTGAACGAGCAAAGGAGCTACTTGCTACTTGCTACTTCCTACTTACAACTTACTAATCCAATTGCCTGCCATTCTTTCCGTTCTTCTTCGATAAGTCTTCCATCAGTTTCAAGCCAAGCAAACCGCTGATGGTGCCATTGGTACCACCTTCGTTTCCGGCAATCAACACATCGGGAATGATCTTCACCTTGTCTTTGGCAATGGACTCCACAACCTTCAACTGCGTGAAGTTGTCTCCACCCATACTCTCGACAGCCAGCTTGTAACTTTCGGCGGTTGACTTACCAATTGCCAGAATTTTCTCGGCTTCGGCCGTACCGGTAAGAGAAATGCGCTCGGCTTCCGCACTGGCCAGCGCTTTTACTTTTTGCGCTTCGGCTGTTGACAACAATCTTGTCCGTTCTGCTTCCGCACCGGCATTCAACCTGGTCCGTTCGGCATCGGCGCTCGCCGCAATCTTTACGCTGGAGGCTTCCCCTTCGGCTTTCTTTACCGATGCATCGGCAATGCGCTGGGCAATCAGCACCCCCTGGTCGGCTTTTACAATGTCTTTTTGTATTTCGGCGATGGCGGTTTCCTTTTCCAGTGCCTGCCTTGTTTCCTGCGCCTTCATCTGCGTTTCATAAGTTACCTTTTGCTCTTCGGCCAGTTTCCGTTCTGTTAAGGTTCGCATCAGGCTTTCCGGTGGAACGATGTCGCCGATCAGCGTGTCCACGCCATACACATTGTATTGCTGCAGCACACGACTGATATGCTCCCTTGCCGATTCCTGTCTTTCCTTGCGGCTTTTCAGGAAGTCGATCACATCCGAATCCTGTGCGGAGTTGCGGAAGTAGTTACCGATGGTTGGTTCCAGCACCTGTCCCACAAGATTCATCATGTTACCAAAACGGGCAATCACTTTCGGCGCTTCCGTGGTGGGGATGTGAATAATTTGCGACACGTCGAGATTGAAAGGGAACCCGTCTTTTGAACGAACGGTGATGGTGGAGAGATGCTTGTCCAGCTGGTGTGCTTCGGTACGTGCCGAAGCCCAGTTCAGCACCAGGTTCGTGGTTGGCACCAACTCTACCCGCATAATGTAACAGTTGATGGGATATTTACCGGGTCCCAGCGGTTCGGCCCACACCCCTTTTTGTCCCTTGCTGACAATGTTGCCATGACGAAACTCTTCACCGCTCAAATCTTTTCCCTCGTCGCCAATGTAAGAGATCACCACACCCACATAGCCAATCGGGATCTCTGTCATTTTAATCATCTCCACTTTGGTAAACCAGGGATTGAGATAATAGGAACCGGCCAGGATCACCTGTGGTTGCAATCCCTTGTTACCGTTGTTGTCGAGGAAGGTATCGGCGTCCTGGAAGTTGTTGTGCGACGAAATGTATTTACCGGCAATATTGCCTTCTTCAATCGGCAAACCATCCAACGTGGTCACGATACCGACCATGTTGTCTTCGATCTTGGTCAGATCCGTCACGATCACATCAAACAGGAAGGTATTGATACGATAGGTACCGGCCGTAATGAACGCTGTCTGCCGGCCTTTCCGTCCGCCGTTTTTAATAAAGGCTTCGGCGTCCTGGTATGCATCACAAGCCACGCGGCGGGCCAGGATGCGGCCTGTTTCCAGCTCGTTACCATCCTTGGCCATGATCAGGCCAATCTTTCCTTCGGGGATGACGGTAAAAGGCTGCAGCGTGATTTCGTACTGCCAGATCCAGTACCAGAAATAAATACCCGGCGGCAGGGTTTGGGCCTGGTAGCCGGCTTCACCGTTTACCGCAATGATGCGGCCTTCCGGAAGTTCTCTGTTCTCGCCAAAAAGAACAAATTTTTTAGTGACCAATCCAATCTTGTCTTCGGGCACGATGATGACGCCAAAGAGGCGAAAGAAGAGTTTGTAGCAAATCAGAACAAGTAAAATGGCGGCTACCCACCAGTAATGGAGGAATAAATACTCGAAATTCATGTTTGTTTTAGTTTAGGTTGTCTATAAAAAAATTTAGTGTACACGTTTGCCCGCAACTCACTTGCAACAGGCCGGGGCCTCTGAAAGCAGTCGCATAACGTCAGCAATGTTTGTTTGATTTAGTGGCCTAAGGGAGGGTCACACACATCGGTGATGTGGCGCATGTAAGCAGAAATATCCCGCTTAGCGACTAAAGATAGCTGGTGGACTTTAGATTTAGGAAAGCTGTTGAAAAAAGAAGCGTTCTGGTTACTGTCGTCACTGTCGGATTCCATTGCGGAGGAATTGAATGCGTAAAGATATTGGCCGCCTGAATCATTTGCAATGGGCCATTGTTATCAAATCATTAAATCGCTTTGCGGGGAAATTATTCACCCGGCTGCCTGCAGTAGAACAATCCCTTGCTTACTTTGTTCCATCTTAACCAGCAAAATAAATCTTATGGCAAAGACATGGTTTATCACCGGTGCTTCCAGCGGCTTTGGAAGAGAATTGGTACAGGCTGTCCTCCGCAAAGGCGATAAAGTAGCCGCCACCTTTCGCAAGCCCGAACAGGCCAGTGCGTTCACGCAACAAACCAGCGATAACGGATTGGGCATTCTTCTGGACGTGACAAATGAAGAACAAATCAAAAGTGGTATTCAAAGCGCATTGGCGAAGTTCGGCCACATCGATGTTGTGGTGAACAACGCCGGCTACGGCACCATCGGCGCCATTGAAGAATTTTCTCTCGAAGAAATCAGGGCACAGATGGAAACTAACTTTTTTGGCGCCATCGCGGTGACAAAACAATTCTTACCTATCCTTCGCCAGCAAGGCAGCGGGCATATCGTGCAGATTTCTTCGCAGGCCGGTTTTCGTGCAGCGGCCGGTTTTGGCGTGTACAACGCCAGCAAATTTGCGCTGGAAGGTTTTAGTGAAGCGCTTGCGCAGGAGGTTGCACCGTTTGGCATAAAGGTTACCATTGTAGAACCCGGGCCTTTCCGCACCGAGTTCCTGGCCGGTTCCATGAAAGCCGCACAGCAAAAAATAGAAGCATATCAAAGCACGCCGGTTGGCGGCATGTACCAGTATGTGGAGAGCAACAACGGCAAACAGGAAGGCGATCCGGTGAAAGCGGCGCAGGCAATCGTGGACTACGTGTATGGCGATCACAAAGCACTTCGGCTGCCCCTGGGCAAAGCACCTGTTCAGGCCATCCGCATGAAGATCGCACAAGTAGAAGCCGACCTGAAAGCCAACGAGGCCATTGCGGTGAGCACGGTGTATGAAGAACGTCAAACGTGAGACGTCAAACGTGAAACCGGAGTGGACTTTATCTCGATCCTCTTCGGTTTCACGACTCAGGTTTGACGTTTCACTTTGCTTACAGCGCCTTGCTCAACTGCGCTTCTTTCTGCAGAATTCCTTTTTCCATTAAATACTCGGCAATCTGCACAGCGTTGGTAGCGGCGCCTTTGCGAAGGTTGTCGCTGACGATCCACATGTTCAGTGTGTTGGGCTGCGTTTCGTCGCGGCGAAGCCTGCCGACAAACACTTCGTCTTTTTCATGGGCCCACAGGGGCATGGGGTAAAGCTGCTGCGACGGATCGTCCTGTACGATAACACCCGGCGCTTCAGCCAGGAGGCGCTTTACTTCGTCCAGGTCGAAATCATTTTCAAATTCGATGTTGACGCTTTCGCTGTGTCCACCCACCACGGGGATCCGTACCGTCGTTGCCGTAACGCGGATGCTGTCGTCGCCCATGATTTTCTTTGTCTCGTTCACCATCTTCATCTCTTCTTTCGTGTAGCCATTGTCGAGGAAAACGTCGATCTGCGGGATCACGTTCAGATCGATGGGATATTTGTAGGCCATCTCGCCTTCTTTTCCATCGCGTTCGTTGTACAACTGGTCAACGGCTTTTTTACCGGTACCGGTCACGCTTTGATAAGTGGAAACAACCACCCGCTTGATCCGGTATTTTTTGTGCAGCGGCTGCAGCGCCACCACCATCTGGATGGTCGAGCAGTTGGGGTTGGCGATGATCTTGTCTTTCGCCGTCAGTACCGTGGCATTGACTTCCGGAACGACCAGGGGTTTTGTGGGATCCATCCGCCAGGCAGAGGAATTGTCGATCACGGTAATGCCGGCTTCGGCAAATTTGGGCGCCCATTCCAGCGACGTGCTTCCGCCGGCAGAGAAAATCGCCACGGCAGGTTTGGCGTCGATGCCGTCCTGCATGCTTACCACTTTGTATTTCTTTCCCTTGAATTCAACTTCTTTTCCTACCGAACGTTCGGAGGCCACGGGAATCAATTCGTCTACGGGGAAATTGCGCTCTGCCAGAACCTGCAACATTTTTGTACCGACAAGACCGGTGGCGCCAACTACTGCAACTTTCATGTTTTGTTTGTTTGATGGTTTTAACTCGTAATAAAAAAGCCTTCCGTTTGTGGAAGGCTTGTAATTATATCGACATACAAAAACGTTACAGACCTTCCCTGTCGAGAACCTGTTTCTTTGTGCGTTTTGTATGTTTTGCTCCGTTCATGTGCTTGCGAATGTATTGCACAAACCGGTTTCTTCCAAATCTCTTCCGCCCTATCCAAATAATTTTTATTTTGATTGACATGAAAAGGGCCAAAACACTGCTGGCGGCATTTGCCCTCACGACCGGCCTGGCCGCTGTTGCCCAACAACCTGCCCGCTTCGACGTGGTCATTACCGAGATCATGGCCGATCCCTCACCCGTTGTTGGCCTGCCCAACGCCGAATACATCGAAATCAAAAACACATCGTCGTTTGCCCTACCGCTGAATGGCTGGCGACTGAGCGACAAAACCTCCACTGTCATCCTTCTCACGCCGTTGGTTTTGCAACCCGACAGCCTGGTCATTCTTTGTTCCACCGGCAATGCACTCCCCCTTTCTGCATATGGGAGAACGATTGGCATTGCCTCCTTTCCGTCGCTCGACAACGACGGTGACACCCTTATACTGCGTTCGCCGCAAAACAAGATCATCCATGCTGTGGGATATGCCGCCGATTGGTACCGCGACGAAACAAAAGCCGCCGGTGGCTGGAGCCTGGAAATAATCGACCCACAAAACCCCTGCACCGGAATGGAAAACTGGAAGGCCAGCACCCATGCCCGCGGCGGAACGCCGGGCAGCCCGAATTCGGTGAATGGCAGCCATGCAGACTCCCGGCCACCGCAGCTCAAAAATGCCTCTGTGGAAGACAGTGTGACGGTGAACCTTGTGTTTGATGAACCCCTGGATAGCACCAGTGCCGCGATCACAGCCAACTACCGCCTTCCCGGCCATACTATTGTTGCCGCAACACCGGTGCCGCCACTGTTTCAATCGGTGCGACTAAGGTTAACTGAAGCGTTGCAGCCGGGTGCCGTTTTGGAGGTAACGACGAGCAACGTAAGCGACTGTGCAGGCAACAGCATTGGCAGCTATAATCGGGCAAGGGTGGGCCGTCCGCAGCCGGTATCGCCGGCTGATGTGGTGATCAACGAAATCCTGTTTCACCCGCGGCCCGGCAGCCCGGATTACGTGGAACTTTACAACAGGAGCAACAAGGTGATTGATGTATCAACCCTGTCGCTTGCCAACCGCAATAGCAGCGGCGCAGTAGCGGCATTGAAAAAGATCAGCGTCTCACCATTTTATCTTTTCCCGGGCGATTACCTCGCACTGACAGAAAACAAGGCAGCTCTTGCCCTGCAATATTTCGTGCGGAACGAAGACGCCGTTCTGCAGTTGGCAAGCCTTCCCTCTTATCCCAACGACAAGGGAACCGTCGTATTGCAAGGCGATAACGGCACGCAGATCGATGAAGTGGTCTACGCGAAAGAATGGCATTTTGCCCTTATCAGCGACGACGCAGGCGTGGCCCTGGAACGCATCGATCCGGACGCAGCCTCACAAAGCGCCGGCAACTGGCACTCGGCCGCTTCCACGGCCGGATACGGTACACCGGGTTATGTAAACTCGCAGTACAGGCAGGCAGAAACAGTGAAGGCAACAGTTAGCATATCCCCCGCCATTTTTTCTCCCGACAACGACGGCCGCGATGACATCGCACAGATTTCTTACCAGGTAGCGGAAAGAGGATACGTTGCCAATGTATTTCTTTTTGACGCGGCTGGCCGCATGGTGAAGCACCTGGTCAAAAATGATCTTTTGGCAACAAGCGGAACCTGGACCTGGGATGGTCTTGGTGAAAATAGCAACAGGTTGCCAATTGGGACTTACATTGTCTTCACCGAGATTTTTACCCTTGAAGGCCGGAAGAAAAGTTTCCGAAACACAATCGTGCTGGCGAGACCTTTGAATTGATACATTCGGAGATGAAACGAACTGCCTCGTTACTTCTTCACCCTCTCTTCCTGGTCAGCCTTTTTGTTTTGCTGGCCAATGACCTTTCTTGGAAGTCCGCTTATCCCAACTGGCTTACCGGCAAGCTTTCCGACGTTGCGGGATTGGTGGTACTGCCGGGTTTTCTAACCGTGTTTTTTCCTGCCCACAAGACATTTCATCTCCTGTTTTCTGCCTTGTTTTTTGTTTGGTGGAAGAGTTCTTTGTCTGGTCCGGTAATTCATTTTTTCAATGAGCAACTCTCGCTGCCAATTGGACGGACGGTGGATTATACAGACCTTTTTGCTTTGGCCATTTTGCCGTTGGCCGGCAGAATAAAACCGGTCAGCTACAACCTGCAGGCAACCTTGCAGGCAGGCCTGCGAACTGCATTGGCTGTGATCACGTTTGTTTCGCTGTGTTCCACTTCTGTTCCCTATCGTGAAGGCCTGGGTTATGGACGTCGCGAAAACGAGATGGGTTTTTACGAACATTTTCAATCAGCCAAAACTGAAGAAGAACTGGTGCAGGGACTCAAAGACAAAGGCCTCGCCGTCTACCGCGAAGAGGTGCGTTATTACCCTGTCCGCAACGGGGATAATCTTTACTACGGCCTGTCCTCGCCAAACGATTCGACTGTCAGCTGGACGCCTGTTCCGCACTCGAAAGACTCGGCCATTTACCTGCGACGGATATCAACGCCGTTTTACGTCATTCCTTACTATGTGCTGGATGGCGACACCCTGAAAAACATCGAGTTCACCATTTCCACCAACAACAAAAAGAAAAAAAGGAGCACCATTTATCTCGAGTCGTTTCAAACGGCCCGGCCGGAGAAGTACCGTGATTTCTATTACGGCAAGCAGCGAAAACTGTACAGGAAGCAGTTTGAAAAATTATTTTGAACAGGGATTTGCGGGATGACGTCAGTACAATAAAAAGCCGCTCTTTTCAGAACGGCTTTTGCACGAGAGTTTATTCTAGCGTATTTATTTCACAGGCATCCTGGTTCAGACCAGTTCAATGTCGAAGCTGACCAGCTCCTGGAACTGTGCCAGGCGTTTGTCGATATCTTCTTTGGTAATTTCCTTTAACCGTTCGGGACCAAACTTTTCCACGCAGAAAGAAGCCATGGCCGAACCCACGATGATGGCGGTCTTCATGTTTTCGAAAGAAATATCCTTGGTGCGGGCAATGTGACCGATAACCCCCCCGGCAAATGTGTCGCCGGCACCGGTTGGGTCAAACACATCTTCCAGCGGCAGCGCCGGTGCAAAAAACACCTGCTCTCCATGGAAGAGCAGGGCGCCGTGTTCGCCTTTTTTGATGATGAGAAATTTGGGACCCATCGCAAGAATTTTTTTGGCGGCCTTCACCAGCGAGAACTCGTGGCTCAACTCCCTGGCTTCGCCGTCGTTCACCATTAGCACATCCACCATGGTCAGCACCTCCTTCAAGTCGTCGAGGGCCGTTTCCATCCAGAAATTCATGGTATCCAAAACTATCAGCCGCGGACGCTGCGCCAGTTGCTCAATCACGCTTTTCTGCAGCCTGGGCATCAGGTTTCCCAGCATCAGGAATTCGGCGCCCTGGTAGGCATCGGGGATTTGCGGGTTGAAGTCGGCCAGCACATTCAGGTCTGTAATCAGCGTATCACGGGTGTTCATGTCCATGTGATAACGGCCGCTCCAGAAGAACGATTTTTTTTCCTTGACGATTTCCACGCCGTCAAGCTGCACGCCGCGGGCCTGCAGGTCGGCCATTTCCCCACCGGGAAAATCGTAGCCGACAATGGAGACCTGCTGAATAGGCTTGACAAAGTTGGACGCGGAATACGCCACGTAGGTAGCCGAACCGCCGATGATCTGATCTGTTTTCCCAAAAGGCGTTTCAATGGCATCGAAGGCCATGGTGCCCACAACAATAAGCGACATAATTTGATTTTGAAGTACGCGGCACAAAGCACAGAGCGGGGAAAAAGGCTTGCACCGTTGCACCCCGTTTGTACTTCGTACGGAAAAATTGGCGTGCAAACCTACGGCTTTTCTGCTCACAAAACCCAAAGCCGCAGCGGCATGAGCCGCCCCGGTCATCCTTCATGCCCCTGACTGACAGACGGTCAATTTGATCTTTTAACAAAATGAATCCTGGCAGCGTGGAAGAACGGAACGCATGGAACGTGCCGCCAACCTGCATCGCAATCCTGCACAGCCTTTATCTTTGGTCTTTTGCGGTTGCGCTATGATCCATTTTCATTCTTTAGCTGTTAAAAAAGTTGAACGCGAAACAGACGATTGCGTCTCCATCGAATTTGCTGTACCGGCCGGGTTGAAAGACACGTTTCAATTCGTGCAGGGTCAAAATCTCACCATCCGGAAAACACTGAACGGGCAGGAATTACGCCGCAACTATTCGATCTGCACCAGCCCTTTCGACAACAGGCTGAAGGTGGCGGTAAAGAAAGTGGAAGGCGGCCTGTTCTCCACCTGGGCCAACGAAGAATTAAAAGCCGGCGACCAACTGGAGGTGTTGCCGCCCACGGGGAAATTTTATACAGCGCTCGATGCCGCACAAAAGAAGGCCTACGTTGCCTTCGCTGCCGGCAGCGGCATCACTCCCATTCTTTCGATCATCAAAACCTCCCTGCTCACGGAACCGCAAAGCAGCTTTACGCTGGTGTACGGCAATCGAACAAAGGCTTCCATCATTTTCAAAGAAGAACTGGAGGCGCTGAAAGACAAATTCATTGATCGCTTCCGGGTTTACCATATCCTGAGCCGCGAAAAAACCGATGTGCCAATCAATTCCGGCCGCATCGACACGGAGAAACTGGCGCTTCTTTTCGATAAGGTCATTGACCTGGAAAACAGCGATGCATTTTTCCTCTGCGGACCCGAGGAGATGATCTTCTGCATCCAGGGCTACCTGGCCGGCAGGGGCGTTGCGGCAGAAAAAATCCATTTCGAACTCTTTACCGTTCCAGGCCAAAAACAGGTAACAAGCAGCCAGCAACCGGGCACCGTTTCGGACGAAGGTCCTAAAGCCGCCATCAACATCAAGGTTGACGGAATCTGGTTCGATTTCGACCTGGCCTATGAAAGCGAAAGCATCCTGGATGCCGCCCTGAAACACGGCGCCGACCTGCCCTACGCCTGTAAAGGCGGCGTATGCACCACCTGCAAGGCCAAACTAGTGGAAGGCAACGTGTCGATGGATGTGAACTGGGGCCTCGAACCCGATGAAGTGGAAAAGGGCTACATACTCACCTGCCAGTCGCATCCGCAAACGGAAAAAGTGGTAATTGATTTTGATACGAAGTAGCTAGGGAGATATTGGGATAGTAAGATATTAGATATTAAAAGATATTTGATAATAGGGCCAATAAATAACGAGGCGTTCTGTGAAAGAGCGCCTCGTTGCATATTGGGTAAAGGTGATCCCGCGCATCTCATCCCACCCCACAAATCCGGTTTAAAAAATCAAACAACCGGCTTTGATGGATCGCTGCTGGTGGGGTTGATCACTTTGGTGGTTGGTGTGGCATCGCTTGGTGTGGACGAAGGCTGATTGGTAAACTTGTTCTTCAATGTATCGAACCCGCCTTGCAGGGTTTCGCCTGCTGCACGGTGTGTATAGGCAAATGCAACAATGGCAAATGAAGCAGCCATGGCAAGGTAAAAACCAAAGCTAAGTGCGCTCAGAATATCAAGCCAGCTCAGAAACCGGATGATCATCACAAGCGAAGCAATACCGCCGGCAATCAATGCCAGCATCCAGTTGGTGCGATCCAGGTTTTTTGTCTGATCACCGATGTAAGCGAATGCGCCGGCTGCCAAAAAACAGAGAAAAACAAGAAGGCCCTCACCGTGCATGCCGTTTACGCTTCCGCCTCCAAAAATGCCCAGAGAAATGGACCACCAGGGTAAGAACATGGCAATCACTCCGACAGCCGCTGCTATCAGAATCATTTTTCGCTGTTTGCTCATTGTTTGAAAGTTCATGTTAGATGGTTTTAGTTGGTAAAAATTACGAAGATCTTCGGGAAGCGGCAAAACTGATTTGGAGCGTTCGCAGCCGTTTTATTCCGGTCAAAAGGCAACTCGCAGCCAACCCCTGAACAGCAATCTAACCGGCATCAAAACTTACCATCAATTAACATGTGGCTGCCTGCTGTTGCATTAAATTTGCAGAGAACGATTGCATTATGCCTGTACAGAATTTCGAATCCCACTTCCAGGAAAAGATCGACGCCGATGTGCGCATTGAACCCAAAGACTGGATGCCGGAGAAATACCGGCAAACCCTGATCCGCCAGATCTCGCAGCATGCGCACAGCGAGATCGTTGGCATGCTGCCCGAAGGCAACTGGATCAGCCGTGCGCCTTCCCTCAAACGCAAACAAATTCTCATTGCGAAGGTGCAGGACGAAGCCGGCCACGGTCTTTATCTCTACAGCGCTGCCGAAACGCTGGGCATCAGCCGCGACGAAATGATCGGGCAGTTACACAGCGGCAAGGCCAAATATTCTTCCATCTTTAATTATCCCACGCTTACCTGGGCCGACATGGGCGCCATTGGCTGGCTGGTGGATGGTGCCGCCATCATGAACCAGGTGCCGCTGTGCCGGACTTCGTATGGACCTTACAGCCGCGCCATGATCCGGGTGTGCAAAGAAGAAAGCTTTCACCAGCGCCAGGGATTCGAATCCTTGCTGGTGCTGAGCAGGGGAACGCCGGAACAACGGGCCATGGTGCAGGACGCCATCGACCGCTGGTGGTGGCCCAGCCTCATGATGTTTGGTCCGCACGACAGCGAAAGTCTGCACAGCGAACAAAGCATGAAATGGAAGATCAAGCGATTTAGCAACGACGAACTGCGCCAGCGTTTCGTGGACATGATCGCCGAGCAGGTAAAATTGCTGGGCATGACTCTGCCCGATCCCGATCTGAAATGGAACGAGGAGCGCAGTCACTACGATTTTGGAAAGATCAACTGGGAAGAATTCTGGAACGTGGTCAGCGGCAACGGCCCTTGCAACAAGCAACGGCTCGATGCCCGGAAAAAGGCCTGGGACGATGGTGCCTGGGTGCGGGAAGCCGCGAAAGCACATGCGGAGAAGAGGGCTGCAAGAAACAAGCAACAGGCAGCGTAGTCTATTAAAAGTAAAAAAGCAAAATTCAAAAGAAACGTCCACTGTTTTGACTTTCACATTTGAATTTCGACTTCAATAAAATCAGCAATGAACTATTTCAGGAAATATTACTACGGCGATTACGGTGACAAAGAAGCGCCAACAGGCGGCGACACGGGAAAAGCAGCCGCAAACGAATGGCCGCTTTGGGAAGTGTTTATCCGCAGCAAACAAGGTCTCGATCACAAGCACGTCGGCTCTTTGCATGCAGCCGATGCGCAGATGGCCGTCGAAAATGCACGGGACGTCTATACAAGACGCATGGAAGGCGTGAGCATCTGGGTGGTGGAAAGCAAATACATTCATGCCTCCAACCCCGATGAAGCGGAAAGCTTTTACGAACCGGCCGAAGACAAGGTCTATCGCCATCCTACCTTTTACGACCTTCCGGATGAAGTAAATCACATGTAACGAACCAGTCAAAAGGGAAAAGGCAAAATTCAAAAACGCTTCCTTCCTCTTTTGCCTTTTTACTTTTGACGATTGCCTTTTACTTGCATGAACAAAGAGCTATTTATTTATACCCTCCATCTTGCCGACAATGCCCTGATCCTTGCGCAACGCAACAGCGAATGGACGGGCCACGGCCCTGTGCTGGAGCAGGACATTGCGATCACCAATATTGCCCTGGATCTGCTGGGACAGGCACGCAATTATTACCAGCATGCGGCTGCGTTATACAACAGCCTTTCCGATCACGATAAAAATTCGCTGGAGGGCTCCCTTCCGCGACCCTGGAAAAGCTTTCACCGCGAATTGCAGGAAGACGACCTGGCCTTTCTTCGCGATGAACACCAGTATCGTAACCTGCTGCTCACAGAGCTACCAAAAGGCGACTGGGCGTTTACCGTTTTGCGACAGTTCTTTTTCAGTGCATTTCAGCATTTGTTCTACCAGGAACTGCTGCAAAGCAGCGATCCGCAGTTAGCGGCGATCGCGGAAAAAAGCAGCAAGGAAGTGGCCTATCATTTGCGCTGGAGCAGCGAATGGGTCGTGCGTCTTGGCGATGGAACGGAAGAAAGCCACCGGCGAATGCAGGAAGCCCTGGCCGACCTGTGGATGTTTACAGGAGAATTTTTTACTGCGGCCGGCTACGAGCAGGCGGCCGCCACAGAAGGATTTGGAGTAGACGTATTGTTGTTGCGGGAAGCTTGGTTAAAAAAAGTGGAGGCCGTGTTTGCAGAAGCGACCCTTGAACCGCCGAAACAATCCTGGTCGCAAAGTGGTGGCAAGAGCGGCCAACACACGGAGCACCTGGGCTACCTTCTTGCCGAAATGCAATACCTGCAAAGAGTTTATCCCA
Organism: Flavisolibacter nicotianae; assembly: GCF_003628535.1. Taxonomy (GTDB): domain Bacteria; phylum Bacteroidota; class Bacteroidia; order Chitinophagales; family Chitinophagaceae; genus Flavisolibacter; species Flavisolibacter nicotianae. Next base: position 374,220 of record NZ_RBCI01000002.1, on the reverse strand, counting down.
ACACCACCTGGTAAGGCATGCAGCAGTTTCACGAACAGAATTTCACTTCTCTCTGCGACCAACTGGCAGCACACGATCCGCACCTGCAGTGGATCCTGTCCGAGTATGGCTACCCACCGATGTGGACGCGGCCCAACCGGTTTGAAACCCTGGTGCTGACGATTTTGGAGCAACAGGTTTCGCTGGCTTCTGCGTATGCAGCCTATCAAAGATTAAAAGCAAGATTGCCGAATCCGAGTCCTGCTGCCTTCCTGAGACTTAACGACGAAGAGTTGCGAAGCTGCTATTTCAGCCGGCAAAAAATCGTGTATACAAGAGAACTGGCGCAGGCACTCCTGTCGAAAAAAGTCAGTTTAAAACGGTTTGAACAAGAGGGGGATGAGGTGGTGAGAAAAGAGCTGAAAGCCCTCAAGGGCATCGGCGACTGGACGGTTGACATCTATCTCCTGCACGCCTTGCAACGAACAGATATTTTCCCCCTGGGTGACCTGGCACTGGTGAGGGCACTGGAAATGGTGAACGGTGAAAAACGGTCAAAAGAAGAGTGGGAAAAAAGAGCCATAAACTGGAAACCCTACCGCTCCATTGCCACTATGATGTTGTGGCATTTTTACATTCAAAAAAAGAAGATCAGGATCCTGCACTAACAAAAACACCACGCGGCATTTGCCCTGCTAAAAGGCATTTTGCTCCCCGCGAAATATATTGATGACGGTAAGAAACATGATCCGTACATCCTGCCAAAGGCTCCAGTTTTCAAGGTACCAGATATCGTACTGAACCCTTCCCTGCATTTGCTCGAGTGTTCGCGTTTCGCCGCGGTAACCATTCACCTGTGCCCAGCCGGTGATGCCCGGTTTGGCAAAGTGACGCACCATGTACTCCTCCAGCAGTTTGGAATAATCATCGGTATGCTTCAGCATGTGTGGCCGCGGCCCTACGAGACTCATTTCTCCCACAAACACATTGAGGAACTGCGGAAATTCGTCGAGACTGGTTTTACGAATGAAGCGGCCAATTTTTGTAAGTCGATCATCATTCTTCGTTGCCTGCCTCGAATTGGCGTCCTGGCTTCGCTTCATGCTGCGAAACTTGATGCATTTAAACGGCTTGTTATTGCGGCCGCTGCGCATTTGCCGGAAAAAAATCGGTCCCGGAGATTCCAGCCAGATCAGCAATCCCAGCAGGGGAATCATCCACGACAGTAAAAAAACAATCACGAAGGAACTCACCAACACATCCATGATGCGTTTCTTCATCCGGTTGAGGCTGTCCTCCAGCGGTTCGCGGCGCATGGTCAGCACCGGTATATCCTTCATGTATTCGACATGGTAGGACCGGTTGATGAAAAAGCTCATGTCCGGGATAAAACGAAAGCGAATGCAGGCCTGCTCGGCCTCTTTCATCAACTGGTAAATAGCAAAATTGTGTTCGGGAGCGATGGTTGAATAGATTTCTTCCACGTTGTATTGCATGGCAACCTGCATCGCGTTTTCCAGCCGCGACAGCACAGGGTAATGCGTTAGCTCGCTCACATTCTCTTCCTTTTCACAATAGCCGACGATCTCGGTTAGGTTGTCTTCGTCTTCGAGATAGGTCGTAAGCTTTTTGGCAGTTTCGTTGTAGCCGAGGATAATGACCTTTCGGCAAAAGAGCTGCTTTTCCCGTAAATAGCCTCGCACCATCAAAAACAGCAGGCGGTTCAGCAAAAGCATGCATCCGTAACTCACCATGATCACCAGGATAAACAACCGGGATATCGCTAACTGGCGGGTAAAAAACAGGTAGGTCAAAACCAGTACGGCCCAGTAAAAATAGGTATGCATGCTTCGGCGGGAAAAGCCTTCGAAGGAAGCCATGGAATTTTCCCCGTATAACTGGCTTAGCCAACTGGTAAGCAGCCAGGCGGTATTGAGCCATAGCCAGAAATAGGAATATTCCGTACTGGCAAGGGAGATACTGTCCCGCATCAGGTAGCGTGTCAGAAAATACACAATGTTGAGCGTGGTAAAATCCATCGTGATTTCGTAGAACTGTAGTATGCGGGAGTAACGATTGTTCATCATGCGGTAAGTAATGGTTTGAAATCAAATTTTTTGTTCTTACACCAAGAAACATATCAGGCCTGCCGGCCGGTTATTTGAAAAAGGACCTGGGCTTACAGCCGCCAGCAGAAACAGCAAGCACCACAAGAGGTGCTGATCTCCACCAAAAACTGCGGTTGACAGGTTGCGAAAAGATGACGGGGAATCGCCGGGCTGGTCCAGGGAAAACGGGGCTTCGCCTTCTAACCAAAGAAGTGATGCCCCGTTTACAGGTTGGCCGGGTTAAAAAGACTCAATTCCCGGCGTGTTAGGCGATCTTGAAATTTTTGAGAGAAGGTGAGGAAAGCTCCTGCCTGAAATTTGTTTCCTTGGCAGTAATGACTTCCACGCTTGCTTTTTCCACCTGGGCAACCAGTGCATGCCCCAGCGAGGGCAAAATCACCTTGATTGTTTTCTGGTGAACCTCCAGCACTTTTCCTTCGCGGTTCATCAGCGGCCCGTTGATGATCTGGATGGAGTCTTCCGGTTTTATCCTGGTTTTTTCAAGCTGAACTTCACGGTAAGAGCACAAAAAGTCGCGGATGGTTTCAATTTCCTCTTCTCTGACCATGGCTGGTTTTCCAAGCCAATAAACGAAGTTGATGATTCCATCGGTTTTCTTCACTTCGGTCAGTTCTGCCGGCGTTATACAAACGAAAACATACGAGGTAAATAAAGGTTCTTCCACCAGCTTCTTCCGATCGTGCCACTGCTTCATCACCTTGTTGAGAGGGCAATAGTTTTCAATTCCCTTCCGGGTCAAAAGTTCCGCAACTTTCTTTTCCCATTTGGGTTTGGTATAGACAGCATACCAAACGGGGTTTGTATTCATATAAGACGGGTTTGGGTGAACTTGATTTTTTTTATTTAGGGCTTCGCCGATCCCGGTAACAGGTTCGTTCTGACAAAACCGACAATGCCCATAGAAACTGTACAAACGGAAAAAGGAATTTCCAGTTAGCTTTTTATGAGGATAAGGAGTTTACTTTTTACAGTTCGCAAAATGCTCTCAAATCTGGAACACATTATCTGTTTTGCGAATTTATAAAAATCAATTTCGATTCTCAAAGGCCGCCACAACAATTCACAAATACGTCATTTTGAGAAATGTCATAGACTAATACAAATCCGTTGCCAACCAACATTCGGCTACGTGGCGCATTTCCCGGGCAGCAGTGTAGATGAACGGCAACAAAAAACATTCATACTGAAACAAATGAGAACGATGGTTGTGGTTTACGTTGGTTTTACTACAGAACCCAAACGGTTTAACAGGGGAAATTAGAGTCAATTAAATTTACCATGTTCTGGCGATCACACCAAATGATTTTTTTTAAACTGTCCGTTTCTATTTGGTATATGGAATACAAAAGTGATTCGAGGAAGATCAATTTTTCTTTTAGGAAAAGCGGCCCTCATCCAAACGTTTTCATTCACGAATGGACAACCGCACCGTGAGGCCGGGCAGGTAAAAGCAGTTGCTGGGAAAGTGACACCAACGGGAAAGAGCCGATTTGCTCCAAACGAGAATTTTATACGCCAATGGGGACTCACGAAAATTGCTGGCGATAAAAAACAAAGCAGGCTGCGCTTGTACGGAAGATCATCCGTTGAAACGCAGCCTGCCGGGATTTTTTTACATATACAGTCCGCCATCGACACTTAGCACCTGACCGGTAATATAACCGCTCAGGTCCGAGGCCAGGAATAGGGTGGCATTGGCGATGTCTTCCGTCGTAGCAAATTTGCCGAGGGGAATTCCGGCTTTGTATTTTTCGGCCTGTTCGCCTTCTTTCAGGTAAGAAGTCATATCGGTTTCCACAAAACCCGGCGCAATGGCATTGCAGCGGATGTTACGGCTTCCGAGTTCCTTGGCTACCGATTTGGTAAATCCAATAATACCGGCTTTCGAAGCCGCATAGCTGCCCTGGCCTGCGTTGCCCATAAGCCCGATCACGGAACTCATGTTGATGATACTGCCGCTTTTTGCCTTCATCATGGGACGGATAACCAGCTTGGTCATGTTAAAAACGCTTTTCAGGTTAATGTTCATCACGTCATCCCACTGCTCCGGCGTCATACGCAGCAACAGGTTGTCTTTGGAGATACCGGCGTTATTGACACAGACATCCACCGAACCAAACTCTTTCACCACGTCCGACACAAAGCTTTCGCATTCTGAAAACTCACCTGCATTGCTCCGGTAGGCCTTTGCTTTTATACCGAGTGATACCAGTTTTTCTTCCAGTGCTTTTGCTTTTTCCGCACTGCTTTCGCTAACATAGGTAAAGGCCACATGCGCTCCATGTTCGGCCATCTTCAGGGCAACGCCTTCACCAATGCCGCGAGCAGCGCCGGTCACAATCACAACTTTGTTTTCCAGAAGTCTCATATCGGTTGATTTTTAGTCCGGCAAAGTAAAGGATTGCTGTTTGATGCTGTGCAGATTATTTCGGAATGGAAGCCGCAGCAAACGCTTTGATTTCTTCCAGTACGGTACGGTCATTGTTTAACCGTGGCACTTTGTGCTGGCCGCCCAGTTTGCCTTTGCTGCCCAGCCAGGCTGCAAAACTTCCCTTTGGAAGTACGGTCGCTTCCGGCATCCGGAGGGCAATGTCTTTGTACCGCTTGGCTTCGTAATCGCTGTTGATTTGCTGAAGCGCCGCATCCAGTTCGGCAACAAACTGCACCAAGCTTTGCGGCTCGCGGTCGAACTCCAGCAGCCATTCATGTGCGCCGTTGCCGGCTTCGGAAAAGTAAATGGGTGCTGCCGTATAATCGGAAACGGCGGCCCCGGTTCGTTCGCAGGCCAGCGCCAGCGCCTTGTCGGTATTATCAACGATGACTTCCTCGCCAAAGGCATTGATATAATGCTTGATCCGGCCGGAAACCTTGATGCGGAAAGGATGTAAAGAAGTAAACTGAATGGTGTCGCCCAAAAGGTAGCGCCACAGGCCGCCGTTGGTGGTAATGACCGGCGCATAATTTTTCCCAAGCTCTACTTCATCCAGTTGAATGGTCCGCGGATGGGCGCTGTCCCATTCGGATGCCGGCATGAACTCGTAAAAAATTCCGTGGTCGCAAAGCAGCAGCATGCCTTCCTGCGTCAGGTCGTCCTGCGCCGCGAAGAAACCTTCCGACGCATTGTACATTTCCATGTAGTTGATTGGTGCTCCAATCAGCTTTTCAAACTGTTGCCGGTAAGGCACAAAGCTCACGCCGCCATGCATGTACAGTTCCAGCGCCGGCCACACCTGCTTAATGGTTTCTTTGCCGGTGATCTCCAAAATGCGCTTCAATAAAACGATCAGCCAGGTAGGCACACCCGCCATTGACGTCACATTTTCGCTGATGGTGCTTTGAGCCAGCTTTTCAAGTTTTTCTTCCCATTCGTCCATCAGCGCAATCGCCAGGTCCGGCGTGCGGATCCAGTTGCTCCAGAACGGAGAATTCTGCAGGATGACGGCACTCAGGTCGCCATATTGAATATCCTGGTTGAATTGATTGATCTGGTGACTGCCGCCAATCACCAGCCCCTTGCCGGTGAGCAGGTCACTTTCGGGATGCGAGATATAATAAAGCGACAACACGTCCTTCGAGGCTTTGTAATGATTGTCCTGCAAACTCTCTTCGCTGACAGGAATAAATTTGCTCCTTTCGCTGGTGGTGCCGCTGCTTTTGGCAAACCAGGAAATGGGTGTGTTCCAGAGCACATTTTCCTCTCCTTTCATCATGCGGTCGATAAAGGGTTTGAGGTCTTCGTAGCGCTGCAAGGGTATCGCGGTTTTATAATCGGCCAGCGATTGTATGTGGGAAAAGCCGTGGTTACGGCCAAATTCCGTGTATTGCCCCGCAGCCAGCAGATCCTGCCACACGGCATATTGTGCCTTTGCCGGTTCGGCCATCCATTGTTCGATGGACCAGAGGCGTAGGCGGGCAAGTCGCGATATGGCCGGGGAAAACAGTTTCACCGGGGCAAGTTAACGGGAAAAGCGGAGAAATATTCGAGGTTCAGTTTCCATTGTTCGAGGTTTGCGGTTGAACACAATACCGGCGTTTCCTTTCCCATTCCGCATGCCTTTGCATAACAGCCTGTCCCAAGATTGAATTGAAAGACAAAGTTCTTCCAACCTCGAACAGCTTATCTCCTAAGCCCTGAGGGAAATCACCCAGACCGCAGCAAACCCATGCCTACCTTCGCCTGCATGAACAAAGCCATTGCTGATATCCGAAAAGAATACGCATCGGAAACCCTGTTGGAAAAAGATATTGCGGCCGATCCCATTCAACAATTTCAACGGTGGTGGACGCAGGTCCTTGCCGCCGAAGTGCCGGAGCCGAACGCCATGATTCTTGCCACGGCATCGGCCGATGGACTTCCTTCGGCCCGGATTGTCTTGCTCAAAGGATTTGATGAAAACGGGTTTGTTTTTTTCACCAACTACCAAAGTTTTAAAGGGACTCAATTAGACGAAAACCCCAAAGCAAGCCTCGTGTTTTTTTGGAAGGAACTGGAACGGCAGGTACGGATCATGGGCCTTGTTTCCAAATTACCGGCGGCCGAAAGCGATGCCTATTTCCAGTCGCGTCCGATCGGCAGCCGCATTGGTGCGTGGGCTTCGCCACAGAGCCAGGTGATCGAGAACCGGGAATGGCTGGAACAAAAATTTGACGAAAGAAAAGCGGAATTCAGCAATGAAGACGTACCGCGTCCACCACACTGGGGCGGATACATGGTAAAGCCTGTGATGATCGAATTCTGGCAGGGCCGTTACAGCCGCCTGCACGACAGGATACAGTATACGATGGAAGAAAATGGCGCCTGGAAGATTGAGCGGTTGGCACCGTAGTGTACAATGAGGAATAGGCAATAGACAATTGGCCATGATCTTTCTGTAAACACTTTACCAATTGCCTATTGCAAATTGCTTATTCCTCTGTTGCTTTCTTCACTTGCGGAGCGGTTGCAGAAATTTTCTTTTTGCTTGCCGGTCTCCACTTGCCGAAAGAACCTTTGAAGGTTTTTCCTTTTTTGGTTTTTTTATCACCTCTTCCCATATCAAAATTTTAGGTGGCAAATGTCGGAAAAAAATGGCCGCAGCCAAGGCCATGGCGGAGAAAATAAAAAAGTCCCGCAAAAAATGCGGGACTTTTAATACGGTTTTGCAGTTGGTTACAACTTGGCAGAAAGCTCTTTACCAGCTTTAAAGCGGGCAACTTTGCGAGCTTTGATCTTGATTACCTCACCTGTTTGGGGGTTGCGGCCGTTGCGGGCAGCACGCTTCGAAACAGAGAATGTTCCGAAACCCACCAGGGTTACTTTACCACCACCTTTCAGGGTTTTGGTTACAGCTTCCACAAAAGAATCCAGGGCAGTGTTGGCTTGTGTTTTGGTGATGCCAGCATCTTCGGCAATCTTCGCGATCAGTTCAGCTTTGTTCATAGTTATTTTTTTAATTCAAAATTGAATGGAACAAATTTAGACGGTTTTCCATAGCAACAAAATAATTTTCGTCCTTTTTTCAAAAAGCATCGCAGGCTGTAAGCCGCCGTGGTTAAGGGTTTCAGCCGAATGACCTGCGCATAAGTACGTTTCGGCTTTTACGCACATCGGCGCAAAGCCTTGCTGCATCAGCGTTTCACGAGACCACGCACAAAACACCACCGTCCACATCCGGCACACGATTTAATCCAATACAGGTAGAGAATGTATGATTCGACAAGGCTTGCGAATTGCATTTCGGACGCAGAATCTTAGCCGACCACTTGCATGACGCTTCGGAACGCAATGAAACGATCGCCCCATTTGCCGTACGACTTTTGCTGCATGCCCGCCGAATGCATCGTAATGTACCGGTTATAATCGGCTTTGGTTTCGGCGCTGTATTGAATGGCGTACGTCGGTCCTTCGCTTTCGTCTACCTCCAGCAGGCGAACGATTTTGGCGCCGGTAAAACAGCCGGTTTGCAACATTTGCGGAATGTGTTCGTCCTTCAGCCACTGCAGCCAGGCATCGGCAATAGAGGCGTCCACTTTCACCGTTACATTATAGATGATCGCTTCTGACATCACGGTTATTTTTCGTTGATTTTTTCCACGTCGATATCCGCATACACGGGACAGTGATCGCTGTGCTTCACATCGGGATAAATCTCCGCATCTTTTAAGAAGGGCTTTAATTTTTCCGTTGCAGAAATATAGTCGATACGCCATCCTTTGTTTTCCAGGCGCACTTTGGGAAAACGCTGGCTCCACCACGAATAACGGTGCGGCTCCGGCCTGAAATGGCGAAACACATCCACCCAGCCATTGCTGTAAAACTTATCCATCCAGGCTCTTTCGGCGGGCAGAAAGCCGGAGGTGTTTTTGTTTCCTGCCGGATTGTGAATATCGATTTCCTTGTGGGCAATATTGTAATCGCCGCAAAGAATAATGTACGGGTTCTTTTCCCGCAGCACCTGCACATAATCGTAAAATTCATCCAGCCACTGGTATTTGTAGGTCTGCCGCTCGTCGCCGGAGGTACCGGACGGGAAATAGGCGTTGATCAATTTCACCTTTCCAAAATCCAGTTGAATCACCCGGCCTTCGTCATCACTTACCTGGTGGCCTGTTCCGCATTGCACATTGTCCGGATGAATTTTAGAAAAAACAGTCACACCGCTGTAGCCCTTTTTCTGCGCACAAAACCAGTGATCGTGGTAGCCGAGATCATTGAACAGTTTGGCGTCCACATCACTTTGCTGTGCCTTGTTTTCCTGTATGCAGATCACATCGGCGGGATGGGTTTGCAGCCATTCCACGAAGCCTTTCTTCATGGCTGCACGAATGCCGTTGACATTGTAGCTGATGATTTTCATGGCGTCAAAAATAGTCTTCCTGAACAGAATAATCCGCAACGGCCCGAATTGAATAAATGGCACAATCAGGACAGGAAAATTGGCAGGGCAAATCGTTTTTCCAAAAGAACAATACACTGTGCATGCTTCGTGCCAAACGCTTTCAAACAACAAGAGGCGCCTTTTATAAAGCGCCTCTTACGCGTCAACGAAAACGTTCTCATTCCCTACACCTGTTCATGCTTTCCGCTGCCTGCTCAAACATCTTTTTACCAATCTTTTTCCGCAGCGCAAAAGACCCCGGAGGATTTTAAAACCTCCGGGGTCTTGCCTTTTCAAAAATAATTTCCTTAAAATTTATACGATACGGTAGCCACAAACTGGGCTGGCGGAATGGGGTTGATGCTGTAGTTCTCGTGCACATAATAATTCAGTGCATTGGTGAGGTTGGGCACTTTGCCCATCAGGGAAATCTTTTTGTACGTATAGCCGGCAGAAAGGTCAACCGTGGTGAAACCTTCAACCGGGAAAATGCGTGTCCGGTATTTCACCGGGTTGGTTGATACGACATCCGTGTTCCATCCACCAAAACGATCGCCGGTGTACACCACTGTTACACCGGTTTTCAGCCCGTTCAACAACCCGTTGCCAAAGGTGTAAAATATACTTCCGTTGGCAGTATGTGCCGGGTTGTTCACCAGGCGTTCGCCGGTTTTAAAACTGCCAACCGTCGTATCCGTTTTGGTGTAGCGCATATAATTATAACTATAGCCGGCAAGGATATCCAGCCCCTTCACCGGGTGTGCCGCCAGGTCCACTTCCACACCATCACTGGTGGTTTGGCCGGTCAATTGTTTAATCCCCGCGTCCGTGTTGGGCGTACCGTCGATCCGGAATGGTGCCGTTTGTGCCAGGTTATTGTTTTTGATCCGGTACACGGTCACGTTTGCCGAAAGCAGGCCGTTGAATAGCTCATTCTTCACCCCCGCTTCGTACTGATCAATCAGAGAAGGTTTGACAGGATTCCCTTCAACATCCTGGCCCGTATTCACCACAAAGGAGTTGGCGTACGAAACAAAGAAAGACGTGTTCGCAGACGGTTTGTAAACAAGTCCCAGACGGGGTGACCAGGCCTGGTCGTAACGGCTTGCCCCAATTGTTTGCGCACCGGTAAGCAGGTTGGTGCTATCAATGCCTTTTGTTGCCACGTACGACCAGCGAAGGCCTGCCAGCACATTGAATTTGGAAGAAATCTTGATCAGGTCCTGCGCATATACCCCGAACCGATCCACCGGCGCATTTCGTTTGCGGATGGGCGTAGCCTCGGGCACATCGGTGCGCTGCATGTATTTTTCGGGATCGAGGATATTAATCTTGTCGTAACCACCTGCGGGCAGCCCGGCAACGGCCGGGAAACGGAAATCGTTGTTTACGGTGATATAATGATCGGCATCTACGCCGGTCAGCAGGTTATGTTCCCAGTCGCCGGTAGCAAATTTTCCATTGAGGTTCGCCTGGCCGGTAGAATAATCTTCGCGTGAAAGAATTTTACCCAGCGGTCGTGTCCAGTCGCCGTTCGAAGCCGCCTGGATTCGTTCCACACCATAATAATCTCTTTGGTATAACTGGTAAGCGACAGAGGCATTGAGTTTCCAGGCATCGCTGAACCGGTGCTTCAGTGTTGCGGTTGCGGTTGCCTGTTTTGTTTTATTGTACTGCCAGGACGTGCCCATGAAACGGGAACGGGGCACCGATGGAATCGTTGTATTATTCAGGCTGCCTATGCCAAAATCCGGCGTAAAGCGGTGAAAGAGGTAATCGCCTTCGGTAACCAGCTCCGTATTCTCTCCTAATTTAAAGAGAAGAGAGGGATTGATATAGGCGCGGCTGGACGTGACCTGGTCCCGGAAACTGCCGGCCGATTCGTAGGTTCCGTTAACCCGGTAAGCAACCGAAGAAGACAGGGGTCCGTAAATATCAAATGCAGGCTTGTACAGGTCATAGCTCCCGGCACGGAAGGAAATTTCGCCGCCGCCGTCGAATTTGGGTTGTTTGGTGACCATGTTCAGAATGCCACCGGGTGCCACCTGACCAAACAGGATCGCCGAGCTGCCTTTCAGCACTTCCACTCTTTCCAGCGAGCTCATTTCCGGCATTACACCGGAGTTGATGCGGGCACCGTTCTTAAACAGGTTGCTGCTGCCAAAGCCATAGCCCCGAGCCCCGAAACTTTCCTGCACAGCGCCGCGGGTGGTGGTTACATAGACGCCGTTCACATTTTTGATCACATCGCCCAGGCGTTGCGCCTGCTGCTCGCGGATCAACCCCTGCCCCACCACTGCCATGCTTTGCGGCAGGTCCATTGGGTGAATCGTGATCTTGCCAATCGATACGGGCCGGTTGTTCAGCGAACGGCCAGAGGTCACCACAACGGCCGACAATTCGCCTGCATTTTCTTCCAGCATAAACGAAAGAGAAAGCGTCTCGTCCTTTTTTATCTGGACGGTATTGATTTGCGGCTTTACACCGACCATGGTGATCTCAAGCGTATAGGTTCCTTCTTTGAGGCCTTTGATTACAAAATTTCCGTTTTCATCGGTCAGGGTCAGTTTTTTATTTTCTTTTATTAGCACGGTTACAAAAGCTGCCGGCCGACCATCGGCGGTCTTCACCTGGCCCGTGATGGTTGCAGCAGGAATATCGATAGCGGCAGCAAAACGGGGCGCCGCAGTTCCGGCCTGTGCAAGGGTATATAAATTAAATGTCAGCAAGGAAAAAAGAACAACTCGTCTCACGGTCAATATTTTTTTGCAAAGAGAGCCGAGACCGGCCTTTTTTTGCTGCCGGATCGGGAAAAAGGCTTTACGGAAAGTGGAAAAACTTGTCGTTGTCTTGAGATGCATCATAAAAAAATCGTCAGGCGCAAAACTGTCCGTTCAGCATGCGTGTGGCAGTGATATAAATCAAATAGCGACAGGACAGAAGTCAGGTCATACGAAAAATGACACAGGCCTGACATTTTGCAAATAGGAAGGACGATAAGAAGCTCCTCTATAGTCAGGCGGGGCCCTGCAAAACCGGAAACAAAAAGCTGGTTTTGCTGTTGATCCAATGGCAAGTAGCAAATAGCCATCACCGCCAATTCCCCAGTTTTCGCAAACCACAGGGAGTGTATTTTCTTACCTTTGCACACATTTTAAACAAGGAAGGAGCCCTTTATGGCCAATCGGTATAAAGAATTCAAACATCTTAACCTGCCTGCGATCGAAAAAGAAGTGTTGGACAGGTGGCAGCGTGAAAACGCCTTTCAAAAAAGCGTGGAAGTAAGGGAAGGCGCCCAGCCTTTTGTGTTTTACGAGGGCCCGCCAAGCGCCAACGGCATGCCCGGCATCCACCACGTCATTTCCCGTACATTGAAAGATCTCGTGTGCCGCTACAAGACCATGCAGGGTTTTAAAGTGGAGCGCAAAGGCGGCTGGGATACCCACGGCCTGCCCGTGGAACTTGGGGTGGAGAAGGAACTGGGAATCACCAAAGAGGATATCGGCAAGAAAATTTCCATTGAAGAATACAACCAGAAGTGCCGCGAAGCCGTGCTCCGCTACAAAGACAAGTGGGACGAACTGACCACCAAAATGGGCTACTGGGTTGACCTTGAACACCCTTACATCACCTTTACCAACGAATACATCGAAACGCTGTGGTGGTGCCTGAAACAGTTGTATGAAAAAGGACTGCTGTACAAAAGCGTTTCCATCCAGCCCTACTCGCCGGCTGCCGGCACCGGTTTAAGCTCGCATGAACTGAACCAGCCCGGAACCTACCGCAATGTGAAAGACACCAGTGCCGTGGCGATGTTCAAGGCGGTAAGAAATGAAAAAAGTGCGTTTCTTTTCCAGGCTGCCAACTGCCAACTGCCAACTGCCAACTGCGAAATTTTCTTCCTGGCCTGGACGACCACCCCGTGGACCCTTCCTTCCAACCTGGGATTGACCGTGGGGCCAAACATCGACTACGTGTTGGTCAAGACTTTCAACCCCTATACGCACCTGCCGGTTAATGTCATTTTGGCCAAGGCCCTGCTGGGCAAATATTTCAAGCCCGAAGGCGAGAATGGTGACTTTGACAGTTACGATGAAAAAGTAAAACTGCTTCCCTGGAAGATCCTGGCCGAATTCAAAGGTTCGGAACTGGAAGGCCTCGAATACGAACAATTGCTGCCGGATGAAGCCAATTCCCTGGCGGCGGTGCAGGCCATCACCCCAGGCGCAAAACCCTGGCGGATCTTACTGGGCGATTTTGTTACCACCGAAGACGGTACCGGCATTGTGCATACCGCCCCGGCCTTTGGTGCGGACGACTTCCGGGTGGGAAAGAAATACAATATTGGTATCCTGACCCTGGTTGACAGGGAGGGAAAATTTGTGGATGGCCTGGGCGAATTTTCCGGCCGCTACATTAAAGACTATAAAAGCGACCCGGCTTATGTCGACGTGAACGTGGACATTTCGGTCAAGTTGAAAAAAGAGAATAGGGCCTTCAAGGTCGAAAAATACGAGCACAGCTACCCGCATTGCTGGCGCACCGACAAGCCGGTGGTTTACTACCCGCTGGATGCCTGGTTCATCCGTACCACGGCCGTGAAAGACCGGATGGTGGAACTGAACAAGACCATCAACTGGAAGCCCGAAAGTACCGGTACCGGCCGCTTTGGCAACTGGCTGGAAAACATGGTGGACTGGAACCTGAGCCGCAGCCGCTACTGGGGAACACCCCTGCCCATCTGGCGGACTGAAGACGGCCGGGAGGAAAAATGCATTGGTTCCATTGAGGAACTGAATGCCGAGATCCGCAAGGCCAGCGAGGTGTTGGGTGGCGACGTGAACACGCATTACCTGCACAACGGCATCTTGGATCTCCACAAGCCCTACGTGGACGAGGTGATCCTCGTGTCGGACAGCGGCAAGCCCATGCGCCGCGAACCGGACCTGATCGACGTTTGGTTCGACAGTGGCGCCATGCCCTATGCGCAGTGGCACTTTCCTTTTGAGAACCAGGAGAAGTTTACGCAAAATTTCCCGGCCGATTTTATTGCCGAAGGCGTGGACCAAACCCGTGGCTGGTTTTACACCCTGCATGCCCTTGGCGTGATGCTGTTTGACAGCGTGGCCTACAAAACGGTGGTTTCCAACGGCCTGGTGCTGGACAAAAACGGCAACAAGATGAGCAAGCGCCTCGGCAACGTGGTAGACCCGTTCAAGACCATCGAGCAGTTTGGCGCTGATGCCACCCGCTGGTACCTGATCACCAACGCCTCGCCTTGGGACAACCTGAAGTTCGATATTGAAGGAATCAAAGAGGTACAGCGGAAATTCTTCGGTACCTTATATAATACATACCAGTTCTTTGCACTGTACGCCAATGTGGATGGTTTTACCTTTAAGGAAGACTACATCCCGGTGGCGGAACGGCCGGAGATCGACCGCTGGATTCTTTCTTCCCTTCAAACCCTGATAAAGCAGGCAACCGCGGCGCTGGACGAATACGAGCCGACGCAGGCCGGCCGGCTGATCGAAGATTTTGTGGACGAGCACCTGAGCAACTGGTATGTGCGCCTTTGCCGCCGCCGGTTCTGGAAGGGCGACTACGAGCAGGACAAGATTGCAGCCTACCAAACTCTTTACGAGTGCCTGGAAACCGTTGTTCGCCTGATGGCGCCCATCTCGCCCTTCTTTAGTGATGAAATTTTTATCCAGTTAAACGCCGTGACCGGGAAACATCACGGGCAGTCGGTTCACCATATTCTTTTCCCGGAAGTAAGGGAAGAGCTGATCGATACGGAGCTGGAAGAGCGGATGCAACTGGCGCAGGATGCTTCTTCCCTCGTGCTTTCGCTGCGGAAAAAGGCCAATATCAAGGTCCGCCAACCCTTGCAAAAGGTGCTCCTTCCGGTACTGAGCCCAACCATGGAACAGCAATTGCAGAAGGTGGAAGACCTAATTAAAGCGGAAGTGAACGTAAAAGAAATGGAGTACCTGACAGACACCGAAGGCTTCATCAAAAAGAAGATCAAACCCAACTTCGTTGCGTTAGGTAAAAAGCTGGGAGCCAGGATGAAAGCGGTATCCACGGCCCTGCAAAATTTTTCCCAGCACGACATTTCTTTATTTGAAAAAGAAGGCAGATATTCATTGCCCATTAACGATGAGGCTGTTGAATTGACGCTGGCCGAGGTGGAAATCACCAGTGAAGATATCCCGGGATGGTCCGTAGCCAGCAAAGGCCCGCTGACCGTGGCCCTGGACATCAACATCACCCCGGAACTGGAAGACGAAGGCAATGCCCGTGAGTTTGTCAACCGAATCCAGAAAATCCGTAAGGACAGTGGCTTTGATGTGACCGACAGAATCGACGTTAAAGTGGCAGCGAACAATGGGATCGCCGCTTCACTTAGTAAATTTAATAACTATATTTGCGCGGAAATTCTGGCAGACACGCTGGAAATTACGTCAACGATTGCCGATGGCATTGAGATCGAGGTTAACGAAAACCAGTTGAAAGTCATCGTTTTAAAAAAAGGGTAATAACCGTATGGCAACAAAAAAGGTAGCAACCAAAAAGTCAGGCAAAGCTGCCCAGCCTGCAAAAAAAGCGCCGGCAAAGCCTGCCCAAAAGGCTACCGGGAAAGCAGCCGCTCCAAAAAAAGCTGTTAAACCTGTACCGGTCAAAGCAAAGCCGGCCGCAAAAAAGGCTCCGGCAAAACCGGTCAAGACAACCGCCAAGCCCGCAGCGAAAGCAAAGCCTGCAGCAAAGCCTGTTGCCAAGCCCGCTGTAAAAGCAACGGCGAAAAAGCCGGCTGTTGTTCCGAAAAAAGAAGCCGCAAAAAAACCGGCCCCTGCAGCCCCGAAGAAGCTTGCGACAACCCCGGCAAAAGCCGTAGCCGCAAAACCGGCCGCGCCGAAGGCACCTGCCAAAACGGAGAAGCCCAAGGCCGAACCGGTAAAGAAACCCGAAGTGGCAGCACCCAACCACGAAACGGTTAAAACAGCAACAAAGCCGCTGGAAAATAAACCGGCCGCTGCTCCGAAGGTGCCGGCAAAACCTGTGAAAGTTGTCATTCCGAAGACAAGCACGGACAAGGCCATCAAGTATGAGCCTGATTTCACCCGATCCATATTGGACAATTCACAAAAACAAGAAGAAAACGGACCCACTATGCGCTACAGTGACGCCGAATTGGCAGAGTTCAGAGAGTTGATCAACAAGAAACTAGAAATTGCGAAGAAAGAGCTGGCTTATTTACAGGGTCTGATTACCCGCAAGGACGAGAGCGGCGATTTGGACGAAGGCCGCTACATGACCATGGAAGATGGCAGCATGAGCATGGAACGGGAGCAACTGAGCCAGATGGCCAGCCGCCAGATCCAATTCATCGACCACCTGGAAAAAGCCATCATGCGGATCGAAAACAAAACGTATGGCATTTGCCGGGTCACCGGTAAGCTGATCGACAAGGCCCGCCTGCGTGCCGTACCGCATGCCACGCTAAGCATTGAAGCCAAGCAAATGATGAACAAGTAAGCTTTTCCTTCATAGGCAAAACCCCGCTTCCTGCGGGGTTTTTTTATATCCCTACTCGCTTATCTTTACGCCTCTAATTTTTTGCATGACCGTCAGTTTTGGTTACGATAAAAAACAAGTGCTGCAAGCCTTGCGTTACCACTTTTTAAGCCGCAAGGAAATCCGGATCATGATCATCCTGGTGAATGTCTTTGCCTTGCTGTCGGCAGCCCTTTTTTATTTCAAGAAAATTCTGCCGCTGGCTTTTTTTGTCAGCACCGTTTTATGGCTGGTGCTGATGATTTCTTTCTGGGCCATTTTGCCCGGCATTGTGTACCGCCGGGCGGCCACCTTCCAGGATCACTTTACCATGGACTTTGAAGAAAAAGGGTTTTCCCTAGGCAACGAACGCGGCGGCCGGCAATGGAGTTGGAAAGCCGTCAGCCATTACCTGGAGACACCGTATTTTTTCCACCTGTACTTCAACGCCACGTCTTTTTTCCTGGTGCCTAAAAAGGCGTTCAGCGGAGAACAGCTTTCGGAAATGCGGGCCTTGCTCCGCTCAAAGGTTGTTCCTTCCTGACAAAGCCTTCCCAGCAGAATCCGGGACCATTGGCGTGCATCGCCGGATGGCAGCAAAAAGTCCCTCCCAAAAACAGGTTTCTCCCCGCCGATGCTTTTTCCTGCTGCATACGTGGCGCCCTGCCGGGCAAAAGAAAAAGCCTCCGGCCCATGAAGGACGAAGGCTTTCAAACTTGTATCGTGCAAACTTTATTTTACCACCAGCCGGAATCCGTTGCCGTGGATATTGACGATCTCGATATTGGTATCGTCTTTTAAATATTTGCGCAGCTTGGCAATGTACACGTCCATGCTGCGGCCATTGAAGTAGGTATCGCTGCCCCAGATGCGCTTCAGGGCCTGCTCCCGCGGAAGCAAATCGTTCATGTGCTCGCAAAGCATTTTCAGCAACTCGTTTTCCTTGGGCGAAAGCGTTTGTGTTTTGCCGTCATGCGACAGCTCACGCAGCTTGGGGTTGAAGTGATAGGAAGCCAGGTCGTACTCGCGGTTTTCGGCTTCGCGGTTGATCTCTTCGTTGCGTTTTAAAATGGCTTTGATCTTGTGCAGAAGCACTTCGCTGTCGAAGGGCTTGGTGATGTAATCGTCGGCACCCAGCTTATAGCCCTGGATAATGTCTTCCTTCATCGTCTTGGCGCTCAGGAAAAACAGGGGCACATCAGGGTTTATGTCCCGGATTTCTTCTGCCAGGGTAAAGCCGTCCATGTTGGGCATCATCACATCCAGCAGGCAAAGGTCAAAGCTTTCGCGTTGAAACGCAGCCAGCCCAAGGCGGCCGTCGCGTTCCAGGGTCACGTCATAGTCGTTCAACTCAAGGTAATTCTTCAAAACACTGCCTAAGTTCGGATCGTCCTCGCATAATAAAATCTTCGCTCGTTTGTCTTTATCAGCCATGAGATTGGTTTTTTGTTGCGTATAAAATTAACGTGTTTCTGTTTACAAATCCGCTTCCTGAATTGCATGCAAAAATTCTTCCACCCTACTTTTGTAGTCTCTACTAACCGTAAAAATGCAGTCCATGCATATCACTCCCGATAACCGGCTCAAAAAACTGATCATCATTGGCGACAGGGTCCTGGTTCGTCCTACCCGGCCAAACGAAAAAACCCAGACCGGGCTTTACCTTCCGCCCGGCGTGCAGGAGCGTGAGAAGGTGCAGCAGGGCTACATTATTAAAACGGGACCCGGCTATGCCATTCCTTCTCCTACCGAAGAAGAACCGTGGAAGACCCAGGAAGAACAGGTGAAATACATTCCGCTGCAGGCAAAGGAAGGCGACCTTGCTGTTTTTTTACTCAATGGCGCAACGGAAGTGATGTACGAAGGAGACAAATACTTTATTGTGCCGCAGAGCGCCATCCTGATGCTGGAGCGGGAAGAGGAATTATAATGAGCGAGCAGTTAATAGCCCCAAAGGTTTCTTGTGCCACTGACTGTTCAGGTAACATGTATTTAGCGCCTGCTGCATCCTTCCAACTGCGGACTGGTGACTTATCTTTACAATAACCTGCTATGGAAAAGAAACCCGTTATCCCACCCAAAGAACCGCTTTACCTCCAGGGACCCCGGAACCGCCGTTTCGAGTTACGGTTTGCCTGGCGAGTGTTTACCCAGTTCATTAAAGCCTTCCGCACCCTGCACTATGTAGGTCCCTGCATTACGGTTTTTGGTTCGGCCCGATTCAAGGAAGACAATCTCTATTACCAGCAAGCCCGCGAATTTGGAAAACGCATTGCCGCCACCGGCTTCACCACGATGACGGGAGGGGGTCCCGGCATCATGGAAGCGGCGAACCGGGGCGCTTACGAAAATGACGGCCTGTCGGTCGGCTGCAACATCCGCTTGCCATTCGAACAGGTGGTCAACAAATACGTGCACCGGTCTTTTACGTTCGAGCATTTTTTTGTGCGCAAGACCCTGCTCATTAAATATTCCTATGCCTTTATTATCCTGCCCGGCGGCTTTGGCACCATGGATGAATTTTTTGAAACGCTTACCCTCATTCAAACCAAATCGCTGAACAGCTTCCCGATGGTGCTGTTTGGAAAAGAGTATTACAAGGAATTGTGGGAAGCGATGCAGGACATGGCCAACCGCGGCACCATCTCCAGGGAGGACATGAACCTCGTGCTTTATACCGACAACATCGACGAAGCCATGGACCACATCGCCAAATACATCAGCAGCAATTACAAGGTGATGCCCTATAAACCGAAATGGTGGTTGTTTGAAAAAATGGTGCGCCGGCAGCCGGCCGCCTGAGCGAAAAATTTACAGGCTCACTTGTTCACGGGTTATTGGCTTGTGATGCAAATGGCCACTCATCACGTCCAACCCGCGAAGAGGTAAACCCGAAAACTTTTGTCCCTAATTTCACGCCTTCAAAAAACGCCACGGCGAGCCGGCTTTTGGGCATGTCCGGCGGCGAAAGAAGGGAAGACGCATGAAAAAGAATACGATCATCTTTGATTTGGGCAATGTGCTGGTACGATGGGACCCTGCCAATCTCTACTCGAAAATTTTCGACGACAAAGAGAAGGTCGATTTTTTCCTGAAGAATGTCTGCACGATGGACTGGCATACCGAGCAGGATGCAGGCCGCTCACCGCAGGCTGGCACCGAATCCCTCGTAAAAGAACATCCGGACTGGGAACCCGCCATCCGCGCCTTTTACGACCGCTGGAAAGAAATGTTCGCCGGGCCTATTGACGGTTCGGTGCAGATCCTGGACGAAGTGAAAAAAAAGGGATACAAGGTATACGCACTGAGCAACTGGAATGCGGAACTCTACCAGCGCACGGCAGCGGATTTTCCATTCCTCGCATGGTTCGATGGTAAAGTGATCAGCGGAGAGGAATCGATGATAAAGCCGAGCGAAGACATCTTCCACCTTTTATTCCGCCGGTACCGGATCAAGCCGGAGGAAGCCCTGTTTATCGACGACAACCAGCACAACGTGGAAACTGCCCGGCGGCTGGGCCTTGAAGCCGTTTTATTCACCACACCGGAAGCCTTGCGCTCCGAATTGCAATCACTCCAAATTTTATAAGACCAGATGAAAGTGAACACCCTCATTTTTGACCTTGGCGGCGTCCTGATTGACTGGAACCCCGCCTATGTTTTTGACAAGCTGATCGACGACGAAGAAAAGCGCCGCCATTTCTTCCGGCACATTTGCACTTCCGAATGGAACGAAGAACAGGATGCGGGACGTTCGCTGAAAGAAGCCACCCAACTCCTGGTGGACCAACACCCCGAATGGCAGAACGAGATCGAAGCCTACTACGGCCGCTGGGAAGAAATGCTGGGCGGTCCCATTCCCGAAACCGTTGAGATCTTCCGTGAACTCAAGGAAAGCGGCCGGTACAAACTGTATGCACTCACCAACTGGAGCGCAGAACTCTTCCCCGTTGCGTTGCGCAAATACGACTTTCTTCATTGGTTCGACGGACGGCTGGTAAGCGGAGAAGAAAAAACCCGTAAACCTTTCCCGGAGATTTACCAGCGAATCCTCGACCGCTTTGCCATTAACCGGGAAGAAGCCGTTTTTATTGACGACAATCTGCGCAATGCGGAAGCCGCACAGGCTTTTGGCATACCCACCATTCGCTTCCAAAGCCCGGCACAACTGCGGGAAGAATTAAAGGCACGGGAGATTTTATAACCACTCGTTGCGGTGCCGGCAGAGATGACTTATATTTAGTGAAACAACCAAAACAATGGAAACACAACAATCACCCAACGATGTCTTTTCACCGGATCTATCGCAACCACAGGAAACCATCTTCAGCGACCTGGCAGATACAAAGCCATATGAAAAAAGTTTAAAAACAGCCCGCATCTGGCTTTATGTCATTGCGGCACTGCAGGCCGGCATCGGCATTTGGGAATACGCGTCCACACAGGATCCAACCGTGGCCCTGGTTGCCGGCATGATCGATGCGGGCATCGGTGTTATTTTCTTGGCACTGGCGCTGTGGAGTTACAAAAAGCCAGCCGCTGCATTCATCACGGCGCTGGCTACCTATGTTGTCATTCATATCGGGATGATGTTTGTGGATCCCACCAACATCGTCAAAGGGTTTATACTGAAAATCCTGATCGTGGTTGCGCTTGTAAGAGCGTACAAGGATGCCCGTGAAGTGGAAAGGCTTCGCGAATCTATCAACTGATGACCCATATTAACCATCAAAACCATGCATATGAAACACATCGTAACGCTCCTCTCCGCTTTCTGCCTGTTTGGATTGGGTGCAGACGCACAGTTCAAAAACATTCTGAAGAAAGCCGCCAGCGAACTGGATAGCAATCCTGTTCAGGATATATTGAAAAAACCGGCCCCTATCACCACCTCTCTCACCGATGCCAGGTGGGCGGTCGACAGCCTTGATCAATTTACGCCAAGGGAAGCAAAACGAAGCCTGATGACGTTGCAGCGAACACCCAACGGCGGCTTTGTGCTGCAGCCCGGATACTACGAGTTGCACGACCAGAGTTATTGCTTGAAGGCCGGCACCCACGGTCCTGGCGGCGGTGACGGGTACCTTTTTGCTCCGCCCTTAGGTCCGCAGGAAGAAGTGGTGAAGGCGATTGTGCGAAACTCCGTTAACCACCCCGAGATCGACCAGCACGATATTCAACTACTGCTTTGGTCCATCATAGCCCGTGCAAAATTCGATGACCTGCAAACCAAACTAAAAGCCGTCGCAGCCCTTCTGCTGACCCCCAAACAACTGGTGCAACTCAATGGCGGCGCCATTGGGCTGATCCCCAATGCCCTGATGCAAAAAGGCATGGATGGTTTGCCGGCCGGCGTGAAAGCCGTCCTGGAAGCAGAAAACCAGTTGCGTGGCATGCTGACAAGTGCCAGCAGCAGTTATGACGAAATGGAGAGAGTGGCCGTACTGGCCGGTCTTGCACCAAAGGGCGAAGGCTCATTGGATATTCCAAGCGGTCGCTGGTCGTTTCATCCCGATGGCTATTATGTCCGTTACCTTCCTTATTCCTATACCAATACCATTGTGAACATCTGGGTGCCGCAAGGTTCTCCGGCTGTGGGAAAAGAGTACGATCCGGCAACACATATTGCCGTTCCGGGAAATACCGCACGCCAGCGCCTGATCCAATCAGGCAGAGCCTACCAGCAACAATAACCTCAATACAAATAAAAAGTCCCGCCAGCAGCGGGACTTTTTATTTGAGAACGAATGCATTTTACTCCAGCACCGGCCGTAGCCATTTTTCCGCTTCTTCGAGGCTCATGCCCTTGCGCTTGGCATAATCTTCCAGTTGGTCGCGACCGATCTTGCCAATGCCGAAGTAATGACTTCCGGGATGTGCAAAATACCAGCCACAGACAGAAGCCGGCGGGTTCATGGCCAGGCTTTCTGTAAGTTCAATGCCGATGTTCTCGGTTGCATTCAACAAAGAGAACAATTTCAATTTCTCTGTATGGTCCGGACAGGCAGGATAACCCGGCGCCGGGCGAATGCCTTTGTAGCCTTCTTTGATCAGTTCTTCGTTTGTCAGGTTTTCATCCTTGGCATAGCCCCAATACTCTTTTCGCACGTTTTCATGCAGGCATTCGGCAAAGGCTTCCACAAAACGGTCGGCAAGGATCTGCACCAGAATCTTGTTGTATTCGTCGTATTCGGAGGCAAAACGATCAATGTGTTCCCGTGCACCCTGAATGGTTACGGCAAAGGCACCCATGTAGTCTTGCGAGAAGGTGTCGGGAGCTACGAAATCGGCCAGGGAATAAGACGGTTGCCCAACCGCTTTTTTCATCTGCTGGCGCAGCGATTCCAACTTCACTTCGCCGTTTGCCGTTTGCAGGGTGATGGTATCGCGGTTGTTTGAATGAGCCGGCCAGAAGCCGATCACGCCATTGGCCGAGAACCATTTTTCGGCAACGATTTTCTCCACCATCTTCTGCGCATCGTTGTATAAACGTGTCGCCTCCGCACCGAAGATTTTATCGCTGAGCACTTCCGGGAAACGTCCGGGCATTTCCCATCCAATAAAGAACGGCCCCCAGTCGATGTACCTGGCAATGGTGCCAAGATCAAATTCTTTCAACACCTTAATGCCATCGGTGGCGGGCCTGGTTGGTTTGTAGTTTTTCCAGTCGAAATATTCCTTGGTCACCACCGCCTCTTCGTAAGGGATCTGTACTTTGTGCTTTTGTTTATTGAGAAACTGGTTGCGCAGGGCTAGGTATTCGTTTTGGGTTTGCTGCAGGAATTGCGCCTTGCCTTCCTTGTTCAGCAAGTTGCTCACCACCGTTACACTGCGGGAGGCATCCAGCACGTGCACAACACCGTTCTCATATTCGGGAGCAATTTTTACTGCCGTATGGGTACGTGAAGTTGTGGCACCGCCAATCAAAAGCGGCTGCTTCATATTGCGACGTTTCATCTCACGGGCAATGTGCACCATCTCGTCCAGCGACGGCGTGATCAGCCCACTGAGTCCGATCACATCCGCGCCTTCTTTTTGTGCAGTCTCCAGGATTTTTTCTGCCGGCACCATCACACCCAGGTCCACTACCTCGTAACCATTGCATCCCAACACAACACCCACGATGTTTTTACCAATGTCGTGCACATCGCCTTTCACGGTTGCCATCAAAACTTTGGCGGCACCGGAAGGTGAAATTTCACCTCTTGCGGCTTTCTCTTCTTTTTCTTTTTCAATGAATGGCGTTAAAACAGCAACGGCTTTTTTCATCACCCTTGCACTTTTCACCACCTGCGGCAAAAACATTTTACCGCTGCCAAACAGGTCGCCCACCACGTCCATCCCGGCCATCAGCGGCCCTTCGATCACATCGAGTGGTTTTGGATATTTTTGTCTCGCTTCTTCGGTATCGCCATCGATGTAGTCTGTGATCCCGTTGACCAGTGCATGTTTCAGCCGTTCTTCCACCGAGGTGGAACGCCAGGCCTCGTCTTTCACTTCAGCCTTGTCTTTTGCCTTGACGGTTTCGGCAAAGGCAACCAGGCGTTCCGTTGCATCCTCTCTCCGGTTCAGGACCACGTCTTCGCACAGTTCCCGCAGTTGCGGTTCAATTTCATCGTACACGATCAACTGACCCGCATTCACAATACCCATGTCCATACCGGCCCTGATGGCATGGTAGAGGAACACGGCATGTATGGCTTCCCGCACCGGGTCGTTGCCACGGAAGGAAAACGAAACGTTGCTCACACCACCGCTGATCTTTGCCAGCGGCATCTTTTGCTTGATGATGCGGGTGGCATCGATAAAATCAACTGCATAGTTGTTGTGCTCTTCAATCCCGGTGGCAATGGCGAAGATGTTGGGATCGAAGATGATATCCTGCGGATCGAAGCCCACGACTTCCGTGAGGATTTTGTAGGCTTTTTCGCAAATGTCAATTCTTCGTTGCAGGGTATCGGCCTGCCCTTGCTCGTCGAACGCCATCACCACCACAGCCGCTCCGTATGCCTGGCAAATGAAGGCCTGTTCAATAAACTTCTCTTCACCTTCTTTCATCGAAATGGAGTTCACAATGCACTTGCCCTGCACACATTTCAATCCCGCTTCGATGATCTCGAATTTGGATGAGTCAATCATGACGGGAATTTTCGCAATGTCCGGTTCTGCCTGCAAAAGATTCAGGAAGGTGGTCATAGCCTTCACGCCGTCCAGCAGTGCGTCGTCCATGTTTACATCGAGCACCTGCGCACCGTTTTCCACCTGCTGGCGGGCAACGGAAAGCGCTTCTTCGTATTTGTTTTCACGAATGAGGCGGGCAAATTTTTTAGAACCGGTTACGTTACACCGTTCACCCACATTCACAAAATTCGATTCGGGACGGATGGTTAGCGGCTCAAGGCCGGAAAGGCGCAGATAGGGTTTGATGATCGTCGCTTCGCTCATAATATTGTTTTGAACCACGCAGGCATCAAAGCGCCAGGGGTTGTTTACACACGTTTGAATTTAAGAGATGGCCGCTTCTTCTTTTTCTGTTTGCACGCTTGTCTCCACCACCGGCAACGGACGTGGCCTGATCTTCTTTACATGGTCGGCAATGTGCCGGATATGATCCGGCGTTGTACCGCAGCAGCCGCCTACGATGTTTACAAAACCTTCTTTTGCCCAGTCTTCGATAAAGTGGGCGGTGTCTTCCGGCTGTTCGTCGTATTCGCCCATGGCATTGGGCAGTCCGGCATTGGGATAAGCCGAGGTAAAACATTCGGCAAGGTGACTCAGTTCCTCAACGTGCGGACGCATTTCCTGCGCACCCAGCGCACAGTTCAAGCCGATGCTCAGCGGCCGTGCATGACGGATGGAATTGTAAAACGCTTCCAGCGTTTGCCCGCTCAGGGTTCTTCCCGATGCATCGGTGATGGTACCGCTGATCATGATCGGCCGTTCTTCCTGTTTGGTATCGCGGAAATATTTTTTGATGGCAAAAATGGCAGCCTTTGCATTGAGGGTGTCGAAGATCGTCTCAATCAAAAGCAGGTCTACGCCCCCTTCTGTCAATCCTTTTACCTGCTCGTAATAGGCTGCTACCGCTTCGTCAAAACTCAGCGCACGGAAGCCGGGGTTGTTTACATCCGGCGACAGGGAAAGTGTTTTGTTCAACGGGCCGATGGCACCGGCCACGAACTTGGGCTCCGGCGAATTGAATTCCGCGATGGCTTCACGGGCAATTTTTGCAGCAGCCACATTGATCTCGTACGCCAGGGTTTCCATGCCGTAATCGGCCAATGAAACTTTTTGCGAATTGAACGTATTGGTCTCAATGATGTCGGCGCCGGCCGCCAGGTATTCCTTGTGAATGGCTTTGATGATCTGCGGTTGCGTTAAACACAAAAGATCGTTGTTGCCTTTCAGGTCGGAAGGCCAGTCCTTGAATCGTTCGCCGCGGTAGTCCTGTTCAGTGAGTTTATAGCGCTGGATCATGGTGCCCATGGCGCCGTCAATTACCAGGATGCGTTGTTTGAGTAAGTCTTGAATGTTTGCCATTGCATTAATTTAAATCGTGAAACGTCAAACGTGAGAGGTGAAACAGGAGTGAACGTAGCCTGACCAGACTATTTTGTTTCACGTTTGACTTCTCACGTCTCACGTGTACTGGACCAATAAACGTCAGGAAAAACTTGGTTGGAGAGTTTCTGCGTTTATTAGTTCAATTAAGGCCGAACAATAAACAAATCCGCCTGTGGTGCAAATATAAGGCAAATCACCTGTCTCCCTGAAGAGCAGAATCTGGCTCGTTTTTCTGTCCTCTCTTATGCTTTCGGTGCAGCAGCTTGTCTTGACAAGACAGCATTTGCTGAATAGCCATGCGAACGATGCGGTGTGCGACGCAACAAAAGTCCCATCGATAGCCCGTTGCTCGTTACATAAAAAAAGAAAAGATGAAAATAAACGAATACTTGTAAAAGATCGCAGCCACCTGCCTCGCCCTTTTAGCGGGACCGGCGCTTTACCGGCTGCTGACATAGCTGTCGACTGGCAAACGGTTTTGCAGGCTGCGGGCCAGCGTCATTTCATCGGCGTATTCCAGCTCGCCGCCAAAGGCAATGCCGCGGGCAATGGTGGTCACCTTTGTAGCTGCCGGCAGTTTTTTCTGGATATAGTAAATCGTCGTATCGCCCTGGATGGTTGGACTGAGCGCAAAAATCACCTCGGCCGTTTCTTCTTTCTGCACACGGTGAACCAGCGTGTCGATGTTCAGTTGATTCGGACCAACGCCGTCGAGCGGAGAAATCACACCGCCCAGTACGTGATAGGTACCGCTGTATTGCTGGGTGCTTTCCAGTGCAATCACGTCGCGGATGTTCTCCACCACGCAGATCATTTCCTGCTTGCGCAGGCTGTTGGCACAAATGGAACAGATATCGGCATCGGCCACGTTGTGGCAGCGCTGGCAAAACTTGATTTCGCTGCGCATGCGGCTCACCACCTCGCTGAAATGCTGCACATCTTCGCTTTCCTGTTTCAGCAAATGGAGCACCAGGCGCAGGGCGGTTTTCTTGCCAATGCCGGGCAATTTTGCAAACTCGTTCACGGCATTTTCGAGGAGAGAAGAAGAGAATTGCATAGTGTACAAATGTACAGTTTTGCCCCCGCAAACGGTGTTAAAAAGGCTTTATAAAGACCGCTCAAATTCGTTGTCCCAGGCCGCTTTTACATTGATGCCCTGCTTGAGCGGAACCACAATTTCGGGTTGCCGTTTGGTGCCAAAAAAATGGCCCGGGTCCCACTTGCCGTTGCCGTTGGCGTCGTATAAAACCTGCAGTTCATAGTCGCCGGGATTGAAAAGCCTTGCCGTAAAAATACCCCCCGGCGGAAGCAGTGCCGAAAAGACCACCTGGCCACTCTGCACAAACTGCAACACGGGCCGGCGGGCCGTATCGGCATTGCGGATGCGCAGGCGCAACTGGCCGTAATCGGCGATTTTTTTGGTGGAAAAATTCAGCGTGTCGCTTTTCAGGAGTCGCCGGCCGGCCGTGTCCTCGGCAAAATCTTTTCCCAGCACCAGGTGATAGGGCGTCCCTTCTCTCCACTGCGACCGGATGGAGAGCTGCGTACGGGATGTATCGAGCAAGGTGATAAACGGAGCCGGGGTAAAGGCACTGTCGGTGCTTAGCGCCATCTGTGTGGAATCGTACCGGCGCAACGGCGTTTGAAAGGTGAGCACAAAATCACGCTGCAGGTCCAGCGTACCGGACGTGTTGGTAAACCGGAGGCGCCGGTCTGCCGCAGCCGCACCACGGGTTTGCCCCGGGGCCGCCGTTGTGGTTTTCGTTGGCTGTTCGCGGTAGGCGTAGAGCGTCAGGTCGCGGGAAGCACCGGGCACCACCGCGCTGTCGGCAAAGGCAAAATACTGGTTCTTGTTTTGGTAGCGCCGCACGATGCCGGCCTCTCCCAACGCATAAATGGCAAATGTGTCCCTTGGCAAATTTTGAAAGCGGAAATTCCCGCTGGCATCCACCCTCGCCACATACACCGGCCGTTCTTTTACCACGGCCGAGTCGGTCAAATTGCGGTGCAACATCACGATCAGCATCGAATCGGTTTTGCCGTTTTCGGCCAGCGTCACTTTTCCCGACAGGGTCAGCGAGTCGAGGGCAGGCCCGGTAGAGAATGTGTAGATGAAATTGCGAATTGGGTTGGATTCGTTCATGTCCCGGATGGCATTGCCGAAATTCAGCAGGTAGGTAGTGTTTGGAAGAAGGCTGTCGCGAAAGCGGACGGTTACCGTTTTGCCCCTGACCGACACTTCGGGGTTCACCTCGAAGGTGGGTGTGAAGAGCAAGTTGTTCTGCACTTCCTGCAGGTCAACGTATTCGTCAAAGTTCAACGTTACCCGGTTGGACCGGAAATTCAGCGTAGAGTCCTTGGGCAGTGCCGAAACCAACCGCGGGGCGAGGGTGTCCCTGGGTCCGCCGGAAGGGGGAATAATGTTGGCGCAGCCGGTAGAAACGGCTGTCCAGGCAGCCGCGATGAAAAGCAGTAACGTAGCGGTGAAAAATGAAGCCTTTCGCATGCGGGGCAAACATAAGCCCTTTCGCGGTGATGCAGGAAAGCGCCTTTCCTAAGGATAGACTAAAACTCCCCGAACAAATGAACAAGGAAGGAAGATTTTAGAGGTGTTTCCCGTTCATCATTGCCTTCAACTTGTAGGAAGGCTAAGTCAAAAGAAAAATGAACAGAGAAGCTTCTTCACCATCCGATCTTCCTTGTTCGCCTGTTGCCTACGCCGTATTGGTTCGGTACTTTACTTTTCGCGGGAAGAGCAATTCGGCTGTAAAGACCAGGAGCATGCTGATGGCCGTTGTTGCCAGCACCTTGACCAGAAATTGCAGGAAGGTGCCGAACTGCAGCCATTCCAACAGGGTGAGGTAGCTGTGATGCACAAGGGTCATCACCAGGGCATATACCGTGTAGGGCGCCCAGCCCATGGCCCGTGGCGACGGTTCGCGGTAGTTGAATTCATTGGTGTCTTTCGGTATCAGCAGGCCAATGATAAATGGCCGGATATAGGCAATGAGCACACAGGCGGCGGCATGCAAACCGGGTTGCCACATGAAATAGTCGAGCAGCAGCCCGGTAAAAAAACCAATGATCAAAAGAGCCGGCCGCGGAAGAGAAAACGGCAGCCAGAGAATAAATAAATAATAGAGGTAGGGCACAACAAATTGGTGCAGGAAGGGGATTTTGTTCAGCACAAAAACTTGCACCAGCAAAAACACTATCAGCCGGATGAAATTTCTTACCAGGTCGCTCACCGTTGTTTGTTTTTTTGTTGTTCCATTTTTTTATCCGTCTCCTTTGACAGGCGCAACTGCTCTTCCCGCAACAGGTTTTCCACGACGAACACCTGTTGGATGGTAGAGAAATTGGCCGCCGTCTTTACTTTCAACAGGTAAAACCCGGTAGACGGGTCGCTGTTGATCTGGCTGACGGTCCCAATCAGGTGGTTGGGCGGGAAGTTGTACGAATAGCGGCTGGTCACCACGCTGTCGCCAACTTTTACATCCACGCTTCGCGAGACACCTTTGAGCCAGACATATTTGGGGTCTTTCCCATCCCACTCCACCTTGCCCAGCGTACCGCTCTTCTGGTGCGCCGCACTCACAGAGCTTTGCACGTGCAAAAGGCTCATCACCTGGCTGAAGTTAGGGCTCACGTTGACCACCACACCCACAACGGCACCATCCGAATTCAATACGGCCATCTCATCGCGGATGCCATACCGGCTGCCGCGGTTGAGCTGCAGGTAGTTTTGTTCGGAATTAATGGTATTGTACACCACCTTGGCATCCCGCCAGGTATAGCGGCGGATGGCGGCGGTGGAATCGAAGTGCAACGTATCCACGACCAGGCGTTGGGTGGTATCCTGGAATTCGAAGTTCGACTTCAGTAAATTCAGCAGGGAGTCGTTCATGCGGTGTACCCGCCGGGCCTCTTCGCCCTGGTGAAAATAATCGTCCAGCTTATCCACCTGCGTATTGACGCGTCCCGTCACTTCGGAAGCGACGCCCAGGAAGGCAGCCCGGTGAAAGCGATTGTAGCTGAACAGCATCCACAACGAGACGAACTGCAAAACCACAAAAACGATGAAGGTGAAATACCGGCGAAGAAATGCAAAGATGTTAAGCATGGAGAGAAGCGGCAATCCACAAGCTGTCAGCCACAAGGCTTGTAGCTTGCAGCCGCCAGCTTGTGGCTGTTTTTTATCTCATTACAAAAGGATATCGGTCGTAATTCTTCAGCGCCAGCCCTGTACCCCGCACGACGCTTTTCAGCGGGTCGTCGGCTACGTGAACGGGAAGCTTGATCTTGGCACTCAGGCGCTTGTCCAAACCCTTTAACAGGGCACCGCCACCGGTAAGGTAGAGGCCACGACGGTAAATGTCGGCGGCCAGCTCGGGTGGGGTTTGCTCCAGCGCTTTCAGAATGGCTTCTTCAATTTTAAAAATGCTCTTGTCCAGGGCTTCGGCAATCTCCTGGTAGCTGACCATGATCTGCTTGGGAATACCGGTTACCAGGTCGCGACCGTTTACCGGGATATCATCCGGCGGGTTGTCGAGGTCTTTCATGGCAGCACCGATCTGGATTTTGATCTGCTCCGCCGTGCGTTCACCAATCAAAAGACTGTGGTAACGGCGAAGGGCTTCCATGATATCAGCCGTAAATTCGTCGCCGGCAATGCGGATCGACTGGTCACAAACGATACCGGCAAGGGCAATCACCGTAATCCCGGTGGTACCGCCGCCAATGTCGATGATCATATTACCAACCGGTTCTTCCACATCGATTCCAATCCCCAGCGCTGCGGCCATGGGTTCGTGAATCAGGTAAACTTCCTTGGCACCGGCCTGTTCGGCACTGTCGCGTACGGCCCGTTTTTCCACCTCGGTAATGCTCGACGGGATACAGATCATCATGCGCCAGCTCGGGGGAAACAGGGGCTTTTTGGGATAGATCATTTTGATCATCTCCCTGATCATCAGCTCGGCAGCATTGAAATCGGCGATCACGCCATCTTTCAAGGGTCTTACTGTGCGTATGCTTTCGTGTGTTTTCTCGTGCATCATCAGGGCACGTTTGCCCACGGCTAATACTTCTTTTGGATTGTTTCTGTTAAGGGCCACAATCGACGGTTCATTCACCACCACCTCATCATTGTGTATAATGAGCGTATTTGCAGTACCCAGGTCAATGGCAATCTCCTGTGTAAACCAGTTAAAAAGTCCCATACTGCTCTTTCGTATTTAAATTTTTACAAGTTGTGCAAAGGTGATGGAAAAGATTTGATAAACAAACAGGAAAAACAAAGAGTTAAGAGTTTTCACAGGTTGCCCAAATGCAGGTTCAGTACCGCTTTCGCAGGGTTTGAAGAAAGCCTTCTACCGCCCGTCGCACCTGGGTTGCCGATGCCTGGTGATTATTTACCAGGACTGAGAAGATGAGCTCCCTTCCCTTGATCGTGGTCAAAAAGCCGCTGATTGCCACTACGCCGGACAGGGTGCCGGTCTTGGCGTAGAAGAAAGTGCTGTCGGATTTGTAATAGCCTGCCAGGGTTCCCTCGTTGCCGGTGGGCAGGATTTCCCGGAGCCGTTTCATCCCGAAATTGCTCCTCATCTTCCCGAGGATCGCCACAAAATCCTGCGGCGTAAATAAATTGTAGCGACTCAGCCCGGAACCGTCCACCCATCGTGGTTTCTGCGGCAGGTCGTCCAGGTCGGTCTTCAGGAGCGTGTCAATGATCCGGGCATCGTTCATTATTCCCAGCACCTCGTTGCTGACCATGAGCAAGGACTGCTCTGCAAAAAAGTTATCGGAGCGGTGCATCATGGGCCTGAGCAGGGAGTCGGTGGACTGGGAGTGAATGACCGTTTTGTTTCCCCGGTCTGCATATCCCGGCGGCGCCTCAAACGTCAAAACGTTTTGCAGGTGCAGTGTATCTTTTAACAGTTTGGATACAAATGCGGGGTCCATCCGCATGGGAAACCAGGTGGTTTTAAAAAGACCGGTCGAAGGAGTGCCGTAAAAAACATTTTCATTCAAGGCCCTTGTCAGGCTGAATTTTGGAAATGCAGGGGCCTGGCCTTCGGGCCATACCAGTTTCTGCGCCGGCAGAAACTGCAGGCTTCCCTCTTTTAGGTAGGCCTTTGTCAGGTTGCCGTAAACCGGGAAGGGAGATCGTTCCGCCATGTAATCGTCGGCATAGTCGTTCCAGCTCCAGCCACTGCCCCACCGCTCATCCTGCCAACCGGTGAGGTTCCACCGGAGCACCGTTGCTTTTTTCAGGCGTTCGTAAACCGGCTGAAACGGAAAGTCCGGGTGAAGAAACGTCGGATCGCCGGAGGGGAATAATTCCATTGCACCATCCTTTCCACTCTCGAACCGTGCTCCCACCAGGCTGTCGCCAAGATATTTCATCGCCGCATAACAGGTCGCCAGCTTGGTATTACTGGCCGGCACAAAATATTTATCGCCCTGGTAATCGTACCACCGTTTGCCGGTTGCCGGCTCGTAAATGCTGATGCCAATATGGGCTGTATGCAAAGCCGAATCGTTCAGGATCCGTTTCTGCGCTGATTGTTGAATTTGATGGGAAAGGCTACAGGAGGCAAGGAAAGTAAATGCCAGCAAAAAAAGAAAAACACTGCGACGTTTAATCATAAAAAACAAATGTATCCAATCCGCCCAAAGGCCTTGCACTTTATTCACCTTTCTTAACCTCAAGTCCCCAGCGTTCTTGTAACTTCGTGACCCTAAAAATCTTACAACACATGAGAACACTGCTACAGGCATTTTTCATTGGTGCAGTTGCCACCTCCGCTGTGGCCTTTACCACCAATGACAAAAAGCCCAGGTACATTGACCCGGCCAACATGGACCTGTCGGTAAAACCGGGCGACAATTTTTACCAATATGCCAATGGCGGCTGGCTGAAAAAGAATACCATCCCGGCGTCCAAGACCCGCTGGGGTTCGTTTGATGTGCTGCGGGAAGAAAGCTCGCAACGCCTTCATACCTTACTGGAAGGAGCGGCCAAAAGCGGTAGCAAGGACCGCCTTTCGCAAATGATCGGCGACTTTTACCGCAGTGGCATGGACTCGGCAGCCATCGAGGCAAAAGGTTACCAGCCCATTAAAGAAGACCTGGACCGTCTTGCCGCATTGAACAACAAGCAGGATGTGCTGACGGAAATTGTCACGCTTCGCACCAAAGGCATTGCCTCTCCCCTGTTTGGCATGTTCGTGGGACAGGACCGCAAGAACGTGAACCAATACATCGTTCAACTGGGCCAGGGCGGCACCTCCCTCCCCGACCGCGACTATTATATAAAGGATGATGCCCGCAGCCAAACCATCCGCAAGGCGTTCCGGGACCACGTGGAAAAAATGTTTTCGCTTGTCGGAGAAAATTCCGCCACGGCCACTTACGATGCCGATGCCATTTTGCGTATCGAAACCGCGCTGGCAAAGGCCCAGATGAGCCGTGTAGAAATGCGTGACCCGTACAAAACCTATAACAAGTTTGCCGTAAAAGACCTGACGCAGCAAACACCGGGATTGAACTGGAGTACCCTGCTGCAGAAAATGAATATCAAAGCGGCCGACAGCCTCCTGGTCACCAATCCTTCGTTCCTGAAAACTGCCGACATCCTGCTGACAGCCCTTCCGTTGCAGGACTGGAAAGCCTACCTGCGCTGGAACGTGTTGCGCAGCGCAGCCCCCTACCTGAGCAGCGCTTTCGTGAACGAAAACTTCCGCCTGACACAGGTGTTGACCGGCCAGAAAGAACAAACACCACGCTGGCAGCGAATCAGCTCCCTGCTCGACAACACGCTGGGCGACCTGCTGGGACAATTGTACGTGCAGAAATATTTCAAGGGTGAAGCCAAAACCCGCATGGTGGCAATGGTGAACAACCTGCAGCAAACCTTTGCCAGCCGCATCCAGCGCCTGGACTGGATGAGCGATGCCACCAAGCAAAAAGCCCTGCAAAAGCTGAATGCCTTCACCAAGAAAATCGCCTATCCCGATACATGGAAAGACTACCAGGGTGTCACGGTAACGCCAACCGATTTTGTCAGCAACCTGCGTAGCGCTTCGGTGTGGAGCTACAACTATTACACAGTAAACCGCCTGGGCAAACCTGTGGACCGTACCGAATGGGGCATGACGCCTCCCACGATCAATGCGTACTACAACCCGGTGAACAACGAGATCGCCTTTCCTGCCGGCATTCTCCAATTTCCGTTCTTTGATTTTGGTGCCGACGATGCCATCATCTATGGTGGAATTGGTGCCGTCATCGGTCATGAAATGACTCACGGCTTCGACGACCAGGGCGCTCAATATGCGGCCAGCGGCAACCTCGAAAACTGGTGGACCAAAGAGGACGAAGCGAAGTTTAAGGCAAAGGCAAACCAGGTGGTGGAGCAATACAATGCCTACGCCGTGCTGGACACCCTGCACGTGAACGGCCGGCTGACGCTGGGTGAAAACCTGGCCGACATCGGTGGATTGAACATTGCCTACGAAGCCTTTACCAAAACAAAGCAGTACAAAGACGCGAAGGCTGTTGACGGCTTCACGCCGGCCCAACGCTTTTTCCTGAGCTGGGCGCAGATCTGGCGCAACAACGCAGTACCGGAAACGCAAGCGCAACTGATCCTGACTGATCCGCATTCTCCCGGTATGTACCGTGCCAACGGTGCCGTGGTGAACATGGACGCCTGGTACGATGCATTCAACGTGAAACCCGGTGAGAAACTTTATGTTGCCCCGGAAAAGAGAATCCATATTTGGTAAGAAGATTTTTCTTCGTATAAAAAGTCCCGCAGGTGCGGGACTTTTTTTTTTGCACGAAGCGAAGGAGAAAGGAATGGTTGCCTGCCGGGCATCGAGGCTACAGTTTCCGTTGGACCATAGCGGCAAAAGCTGACAGCCACCCATTGCAAACGTTTGATTGAAGCGATGATCGCTTCTGCAAGGTGGTCCAACAACTAATTCATGTATACAGGACGGCCGTGCAACGCAAAGCCGAACAGAAAACAATCCGTTCAATCCATCCGAAATCCGCGTAATCCGCGGTTATTTTTGCCGCGATGAACTTACGGCAGCTTTTTTTGCAGCATGTGGCACAAACCTCCCCGGCACCGCTGGCCATTGAAATTGTAAAAGCGGAAGGTTGCAGTCTCACCGATTCGGCAGGAAGGACATACATCGATTTGATCGGCGGCATCAGTGTGGCCAACGTCGGTCACCGCCATCCCAAAGTCGTTGAAGCCATCAAACAGCAGGCCGACGAATACCTGCATGTGATGGTATACGGCGAATTTGTGCAAAGCCCGCAGGTACAGTATGCTAGACTGCTGGCGGAAAACCTGCCCGATTCGCTCCACTCTGTTTATTTCACCAATTCCGGCGCCGAGGCCGTGGAAGGCGCCATGAAACTGACCAAACGGGTGACCGGTAGAACCGGGATCGCCGCTTTTCAAAATTCCTATCACGGCTCTACGCAGGGTGCGCTGAGCATCATTGGCAGCGAGTACTGGCGCAATGCCTACCGGCCGCTGCTTCCCGACGTACAGCATCTTGTTTACAATTCGTTCGACGACCTTGGATGGATCACCGAAAACACTGCCTGCGTGATCGCCGAAACCGTACAGGCGGAAGCCGGCATTTTGCCCCCGCAAAAAGAATGGTTGCAGGCGCTGCAACAAAAATGCAGGGACACCGGGGCACTCTTTATTTTAGACGAAATCCAGGCCGGCTTTGGCCGCACAGGAAAGTTGTGGGGCTTCCAGCAGTTTGACGTGGAACCGGATGTACTGCTGCTTGGCAAAGCGCTGGGCGGCGGGCTTCCGCTGGGTGCTTTCATCACCGACAAAAAAAGAATGGACTGCTTTACCGACAACCCGGTGCTCGGGCACATCACCACCTTCGGTGGCCACCCGCTTTGCTGTGCCGCCGGCAAGGCCGCCATGGAGGCTTTGCTGCAGGAAAACCTAACGTCCTCTGTTGCCGAAAAAGAAAGGCTGCTGAAAGAACAACTGGTTCACCCGAAAATAAAAACCCTGCACATTTTTGGCTTGTGGGCCGCCGTGGAATTTGAAAGTTTTGACCAGTGCAAACAAATCATCGATACCTGTATTGAAAACGGTGTGCTCACCGACTGGTTCCTGTTTGCGCCGAACTGCCTGCGCATTTCGCCGCCGCTGACCATCTCCGGAGAAGAACTGGCGGCCGCCTGTCGTGTGATCCTGGCTGCAGCCAATGCTCTCTAAGACTTGCCGGTTCCGGCTTTCCGGTTATCTTGCGTCAAATTCAAACCATGACTACTGCTTACCTCCGGCACATTCTTGCCAGTTGTGCCTGCCTGTTCTACCTGTCAGGCTTTTCACAAAAGATACCCAGCACGCTTCTTTGGCGCATCAGCGGCAACGGCCTATCAACCCCTTCCTATCTCTATGGCACCATGCACCTGCAGGACAAACGCCTGTTCCAGTTTGGCGATTCGGTTTACCACGCCCTGGAGACGACCGCCGGTTTTGCCACGGAAGTGGATTTTAGTGCGTTCATGGATTCGCTTATGAGCAACAAGGCCCGTGAAGCAGAAGAAGACTTTTTTCTTTCCAAACAAGCCGTATCAATCGACCGCTCGAAGCTTTCCGGCTCGGCCGACAGCCTGCTGAAAAAGTTTGGTGTCAAAGGCAACACGGTGTCGAAAAAACAACTCAAGAAAATCCGTGATTACCGCATGCAGAAATACCTGCAGAAAGGTGAAATGCCCACGATCGTCGACGGCTTTTTATTGGGCCTTGCCCTGCGGCAGGATAAATGGACCGGTGGCATTGAGGACATCGGCGACCAGCTGGACGTCCTGGATGAAGTGGGCCGCGACCTGAAGCCGGAAGAAGTGCTGGCGCCGGAAAAGAAGATGAACGAAGGCATTGAAGAAATGATCCGCACGTACACGTCGCAGGACCTGGAAAAACTGGATCACATGATCAACTACGGTACCCGCATACGGGATTTGGTGCTCACCCGGCGCAATGTAAAAATGGCCTATCGCATGGACAGCCTTTCGCAGGTTCGGTCGTCTTTTTTCGCTGTCGGCGCCGCCCACCTGCCCGGCGACTCCGGGGTGATCGCACTGTTGCGCAGTCGCGGCTTTTCGGTGGATCCCGTCTTTTCTTCCAGCACTACCTTCGGAAACGATTACGCCCAGCACCTGAAGGAAAGACCCTGGAAAAGCATTACCGGCGATGCAGGGATTTATACCGTGCAGATGCCTTTTAAAGGCGCCGACATTAAAATGTTTGGCAATCTGGTGAACATGAAAATGTGCTTCGATCTTCCCAACAACACGTTTTACATGGTGGGCCACAGCACCAGCTATGCGGCCAGCAGCATGCCGCTTGACGACATCGTGAAAAACATGGCAAAAAACATGGGTGATAGCAAAGCACAATACCGTCTTACGGCTGTCTCTATAGCCGGCCTGCAGGGAAAAGAAACGGTCCTTAACAACGAAGAATCCTCTTTCCGTATACAGACCTATGTAAAAGACAAGGTTCTGTTTCTACTGCTGGTGGGTTCGCCCCGAAAGGACCGCCTGTTTACCACCGATGCCGCACGGTTTTTCAACTCGTTCATTCCCGGTCAAACCAACATCAAAAACAACTGGCAGGATTTCACCCTTGCCGAAAAAGGCCTGAAGGTGCGCATGCCCGGCCGGCCCGAGCCGCTGCCTGCCCTCGACGCTGGCGTGGCCCAGAAATCCAACTGGGTTTTTCTCTCACACCAGGCCGTCGACCCCGAAACTGGTTATTATTATCTGGCCCAGGTAAAGCAATTAAAGCCGGGCTATTATCTGCCGAAAGACTCGGTATATTTTGAACAGGTCAAAAAAGAAATGGAGGGTGTGGGAGAAATCACCGCTTCAACCATTGGCACCTATCACGGCCGGCCCGCTCTTTACCTGAACTATTTCATAAAAAAAGTCAATGGCACCTACCATACCCTGCATGTAATTCGCGGCAACCGGGTGTACACCCTTATTGCGGGTGCACCGAAGGGAGCCGACAGTACCGATGTCCAGCACTACCTGGAGTCCATGGAACTTTTGCCGTATAGGGGAACAACATTTTCCACGCACGGCGCCGCGGGCTTTTCGGCCACCTCGCCGTCGGACTTTCAAACACAGGAAACCGACAGCCTGCGTCCCCGCCTTCGCGTTTACACATCGACCAACCCTGCCAATGCAGTGACCTATCAGGTGATGACAGACGTGTTTGATTCGTTATACTGGATCAAATCGGATACGTCCTATTTCAATTCCAAGATCGGCGATTACTCGTCAGATGGAGATACCGTGCTTCGAAAAAACTGGATCTCGGTTGGCAACCTGAAAGGCATCGACTTTGTGGTGCAGCCGCTGCAAGGTTCCCTGCAGCGCCGGGTGCGAATGTTTATCAGCAGGGACACGTTGTACACGCTGTTCGGCAGCTATTCGGCCGAAGACAGCGTCAACCCGGATCACGATGCGTTCTTTAACAGCTTTCGTTTGACTGATGGAGTAGCGCCAACCATGTATACTTCCCGAAGCCGACAATTGCTCCAGGCGCTTGCCAGCACCGATTCGGCTCAGATAGCAAATGCACAGGCCATTTTCAAACTAGTATCGTTCAATGCTTCCGACCTGCCCTTGCTGCACCAGGCCTTGCTGGTCTCCTACCGCGACACGCTGGAGGGACTCAACAACACGGTAGACCAATTAATCGGCAGCATTCTGCCAATGGCCGATAGCACGACGGTGCAGTTTATCGAAACCACTTATCCAAAGCTGGGAAGAGAAAAAGACGAGTTGAAACTGGACCTGCTCTATCTGCTGGCAAAAACTAAGACTGCCAGGTCGTATGCCGCGATCAAACAGTTGTTGTTGCAAATGCCGCCACAAAAAGGGTATTACTGGCGGCTTCGAGGTGCACTGACTGATTCGCTGCAATTAACAGCAACCTTGTTCCCACAACTCCTGAGCCGGTCCACTGACAGCCTGTTGACGAATTTCCTTCCCTACCTGGCCAACAACCTGGTCGACAGCAACCTGCTTTCCCGTGATGCGCTGCTGCCCTATACCGATTCAATCTTGACAGCGGCAACACAGGCACTGAACAGTTTGAAAAACGAGAAAAACCGGTGGGAGTTGGCGGCATGGACCACGTTACTGGGCCACCTGAACACCCCGTCTTCGAAAGCGTTGCTGTCAAAATTTTTATTGCTAAAAGATCCGTACACAAAACAACAGGCGATCATGGCTTTGCTGCAAGCCGGCGAAACGGTACCACTGGTTGTCCTCACCACGGTTGCAGCCGATGTAGACCAGCGGTTTTATTTTTACGAGGCCCTGAAGAAAGCCGGGAAGGGTAAACTTTTTCCGGCTGTCTATGCTACGGAAGCCAAACTGGCTGAGAGCAAGGCCTACCATCTTTTCACCAACGACTATGAGCCCGCTGATTTTACCCTTGTACCATTGGGTGCACGGACTGCGCCGTATGAAGGGAAAAAACGCGTTTTTCAGCTCTTTAAAGTTCGCCTTGCCCTCGATGGCGAAGCAAAGAAAGAGTACCTGGTAGTGGTAGGGCCTCAGCAACCGGCGAACGAAGAAGAAGACAAGGCTACCGGTTACTATTCCGACGAAACCTACAAGCCGGCGGCAACAGGCCGCTTGCTGCAGAAATATCTTTTGTCATTGACAAATCAGGAATAGAAAGCAGGGTGATGAAAAATTCTTTAACGCCAGGGCAACCATGCAGGTTGCTCCGCCATGAAGAAAGAACTTTTTCAATCATCGCTGGCTAAAGGCAAAAAAAAATCCCGGGGCCTTCACTCCGGGATTTTTTGCCATTCATTTTCAGCAATCAGAATTTTATCCCCAGTGCAAAACCAAACGCACGGATACCGGCATAGGGCCCGCTTAATTTTACATCGACGCGGTTATTGCCAACGGTGGCATCGAGCTTGGTCAAAGGAAGCTCCACGCTTTCGATGTCGCTTTCCAGGTTGGCACGGTCCTGTGCCGACAGGTCGCTCATGTCATCGGTACCGGTCAGCAGGCCACTGGTAGAACCATAAATGGGACCGGCAATCCACCAGTCGAAGGTCATGTTCGAACCCAAATTCCATTGTGCTCCCAACAAAACGCCGCCACCGATGTTGTTAATCGTACCACCAATGAGCGGGTAGTGCATTTTGCCATTGCTGGCCGTAAAGCTGTATACCTGTTCAAAGCTCATATGCTGGTAACGGGCAAATGGCGCAATATAAAATCCAGTTGGCGCCGCTTTTCCCAGGTAAAAACGGTACTCGGGAGTGATGGCAAAGTTGCTCAGCTTAGTCGTTTCAATGGCTCTTTCGGCATCGGCGTTGTCGCCAAATTTATCACGCAGGGTCGACGCAAAAGGCAATCCTGTTTTGGGCAAAAAACTCACACCGAGTGCAAACGAAGTCTTCGGACTGGTGACATGCTCGAACTGCAGGGACGCATTTTTGAAGGCCAGCGAGGTCAGGTTGATTTTGACAATATTTTTCTTGAAAGGAAGCACCTGGCTGACAGGACTCTCCTGCGCAAACGCGCCGGTGCCAACGAAAAAAAGCCCGCATACAATGACGGTACGAAATCTGTTTCTCATACTTTTTATGTTAAGGTTGAAGCGCAAACCTACTGGCAGGAAACAGATCCCGCAATAATCAAAATTGGTAGTTTTTGCACCGCCCTTATCTTACTGCGATCCTTAACCGCAGAATGAGGGGAATGCGTTGACTGCCCCGGGTGATGCACCTCCTTTCCCGGTGCTGCTTTTTACGGCGGCAAAAAAATACCGGCCCCTTTATTTTGAAAGATCAAGAAACCGTTATTACTTTGTGATGCAAAGTGCTTTTTACATGATCAAACAAGACCAACACCTGGAGGCATTGCAGGACATACGGCAAATGATGCAGCGCTCCAGCCGCTTTCTTTCCCTGAGTGGCTTAAGCGGCATTGCAGCCGGCTTTTGGGCTTTGCTCGGTGCGTATTTTGCCTACCAGTGGATCGGCGATTATTACCACCGTTACAACCAGGAAGGCAATTTTTCCGGCCGCGAATTCCAGGAACTCAAACTGAAACTCTTTCTTTTGGCAGGAGGCGTGCTTTGCCTGGCCTTGCTTTCCGCCTTTTATTTTACCTGGCGCCGAACCCAAAAAACAAACGGACAATTTTGGAACCATACCTCCAAGCAACTTGCCATCAAC
Source organism: Flavisolibacter nicotianae (assembly GCF_003628535.1). Classification (GTDB taxonomy): domain Bacteria; phylum Bacteroidota; class Bacteroidia; order Chitinophagales; family Chitinophagaceae; genus Flavisolibacter; species Flavisolibacter nicotianae. Next base: position 332,856 of record NZ_RBCI01000002.1, on the reverse strand, counting down.
ATGTTCATTCCCCTGGCAACCGGCGGGCTTTTTCTCCTGACGATGTTGCAACACAATGAATGGCGGTTTGTGGTTCCCGCCAGCTTACTTTTTTACGGTCTGGCTCTCGTGAACGGCAGTAAATACACACTCAGTGATATCCGTTACCTCGGTCTATCAGAAATCATTGTAGGCCTGATCGCCACGCAATTCATCGGCTACGGCTTGCATTTTTGGGCCATTGGTTTTGGTGTACTGCACATCGTCTATGGCTTTGTGATGTGGTGGAAAAATGAACGCAAACCGGCTCCCGCCCAGTAACGTACCATGGCAGTAAACAATCCCATAGCAGGCCTGAACAAAATCTTCGACAACCGCATCCGGCTGGGTGTAATGAGCATTGTCTCGGTGAACGAAGAGATCAACTTCAATGACCTGAAGCAGTTGCTCGAAGTCACCGACGGCAACCTGGCCACGCACCTGCAAACGCTGGAAGAAAGTGGCTTCCTGAAAGTGCACAAAGGATTCGTTGGCCGTAAAACCAACACCACCTATGCCATCACCAAAGCCGGGGAAAAGGCGTTTAAGGATCATATCCAGGCATTGGAAAACATGATCAGGGGCGTGAAATAAATTTTTTTTATCCTTTCACTTTGAAATACAAAGTGCTTTTAAACCATCAGAACATGCGCGACGATAGAACCCAAAAAACAATCCGGCAGCTTCTTCTCCTTTTTATGGTTTGCCTTTTTCTGAGCGGGCTCACAGCCATTCCGGTGGATCTGCAACTAGGTATCCTGGTAAAATCGGTGAAGCAGGATACAACACTGCATGCGTGGTTACAAAAGGTGTTGCTGGCCTACCGCGAAGTAGCCAACGAATACCCCTTTCTTTTTTACGGATACGACTGGCTGGCTTTTGCGCACTTCATTTTAGCCTTGCTTTTTCTTGGGCCTTACCGGGATCCTGTTAAAAATATTTGGATCATTCAGTTTGGATTGATCACCTGTGTGCTGGTGATTCCCTTTGCCTTTGCAGCCGGCTATTTCCGCGGCATTCCGTTGGGCTGGCGACTGATCGACTGCTCGTTTGGCGTCTTCGGCTTCCTCCTGCTCCGGATCATTTATACAAAAACCAAATCACTCATCAATGAATACAATCAAAATGGAAACAGTTGTTCAAACCGTATGGTCGCGCAGCAAACTGCTGGTTAAATGCGGCATCATTGGAATCATTCTTCTTGTTCTTCAAATTCCAACCTACCAGGTAGAAAAACTAATTGAAGAACGGGAAGGCCGGCAAAAGGAAGCCATCGCAGAAGTCAGCAGCAAATGGGCCGGACGGCAAAACCTGGTGGGGCCCGTGCTGGTGGTTCCGTTCTGGCAAAGCAAAAGAGACACGAGCGCACAGGTCAAGCGGGAACAGCACCTTGCTTATTTTTTGCCCGATGAACTCACCATCCAATCGACGGTAACGCCACAGGAAAAATACAGGGGCATCTACAAAGTGCTGCTGTACTCGTCACAGGTAAACCTGCAAGGCCGTTTCCATGCCCTTTCACCGGAGCGCTTAGGCATTGCGCCGGAAGACATGCTGTGGAGCGAAGCCTTTGTGCGAATGAGCATTTCGGACAACAAAGGGCTGAACGACGAAGTGCGGCTGAAACTGGGTGACAGCACCGCAACGCTTGCCCCTTACGAAAAAACCGATGGCACCAGCGATGGTTTATACACACCGGTTTCGTTAACGGCCGCACAGGCCAACAACCTGACGTTCTCCTCGTCGCTCTCTTTTAATGGCTCGGAAGAACTGTTGTTTACCCCCATTGCCAAGTCAACGACGGTCACGCTTTCTTCTACCTGGCCGCACCCCAGTTTCACCGGCAACAGCCTGCCGCAGACTACAACCATTAAGGACAGCGGCTTTTCCGCAACCTGGAAAAGTATGGCGCACAAACAAAATTTTCCGCAACAATGGAAAGACGACAGTTATCATCTTGGCGCCACCGATTCGGCTTCGCCCCTTTCTGCAAGCGCATTTGGCGCCGACCTGTTTGTGCCCGTTGGCAGTTACCAGAAAATCATGCGCAGCATTAAATATTCACTGCTCTTCCTGCTGCTCACTTTTGCCGCATTTTTCCTGATCGAAATGTCCAATCAGAAATCTGCGCACCCGTTTCATTATGGCCTGATCGGCCTTGCCCTGGTTCTGTTTTATACGCTCCTGCTTTCGTTCTCCGAATACATTGGTTTTAATCCTTCGTATGCCATTGCATCGCTAGCAACCATTGCACTTCTTGGCTGGTTTGTCAAAGACATTCTGCATTCGGGGAAACTGGCCGTGTTGCTGTCCTTCATCCTGCTTTTGTTGTATGGCTATGTCTTTACCATTTTACAATTACAGGATTATTCCCTTCTGCTGGGAAGCATTGGCTTGTTCCTGACACTTGCCGTCATCATGCGTTTTTCTAAAAAATTTCAATGGTGAGTCGATAACGACCCAGACGAATGCACTCTTTTCCCATCAATCAGCATATGAAAATCAAATTCATTTTACCCGCACTAACCGAAGCCAAGAGTCCGTACTGGCGGCCGATCAAGTATTCCTTGTTTCCGCCGTTAGGCCTGGCAACCCTGGCGGCCTATTGTTCGCCTGATGATGAAATCGACCTCCGGGATGAACACGTGGAAACGGTCGATACGGAAGAGGCGCCGGACCTTGTGGTGATCCAGGTTTACATCACCAATGCCTACCGCGCCTATGCACTGGCCGACCTTTACCGCAGCAAAGGCAGTTATGTTTGTTTGGGCGGTCTTCATGTCAGCTCTTTGCCGGCCGAAGCCGCACCGCATGCCGACAGTCTTTTTATCGGTCCCGGCGAAGACACGTTTCCTGTTTTTCTAAACGATTTTCGCGCCGGCTGCCCCAAAAAAATCTATTACAACCGGGAGCGGACGATTGAAGAAATTCTGCCGGTGCGGCGCGACCTGATCAAGCGGCAGCTTTATCTTGTTCCCAACTCGATTGTCGTGTCGCGTGGCTGCCCGCACCACTGCGACTTTTGCTACAAGGATGCTTTTTTTGAAGGCGGCCGGTCCTTTTACACACAGCGGGTGGATGCAGCGCTTTCGGAAATCGATCGCCTTCCGGGACGGCACCTTTATTTCCTCGACGATCATTTATTGGGCAACCAAAAGTTTGCAGCTGCATTGTTTGAGGGCATGAAAGGAATGAACCGCGTTTTCCAGGGAGCATCCACCATCGACGCCATTCTTCGCGGCAACCTGATTGAACAAGCGGCGGAGGCCGGCCTTCGTTCCGTCTTTGTCGGCTTTGAAACACTGAGCCAGGCAAACCTCCGGCAGAGCAATAAAAAACAAAACCTCGGGAAAGACTATGCCGATGCAATCCGCCGCCTGCATTCCCTGGGCATTATGATCAACGGCAGTTTTGTTTTCGGGTTGGATGATGACGACAAGGACGTATTCAACCGAACAGTGGATTGGGCCGTAAACAACGGCCTGACGACTGCCACCTTTCATATCCTGACGCCCTATCCCGGCACAAGGCTTTTTCAGCAAATGGAAAAAGACGGTCGGCTCCTGCACCGCGATTGGGATCGGTACGATACACGGCAGGTGGTGTACAAAACAAAAAGTCTTAAAGCCGAAGAATTAAAGGCGGGGTACGACCGGGCCTACCAGTCGTTTTACAGTTGGTCCAACATTGCAAAGGCCAGCCTGCAGCACGAGCAACTCAAGCACTGCATCAAGCATTTTGCCTACGCCGGCGGCTGGAAAAAATTTGAACCGCTGTGGAACTTTATCATTAAAACAAAAGGTTTAAACAAAATGCTTCCGCTGCTGGAAAGCATTTTATCGAAGGTGAAAAAAGAAAAGGATGGCGGCACCTCGCCGTTCCCTGCTATTGCATGAAAGACGATCAGTGATGCAAGCTGGCCGTCGACACCTCCGCCACACGATTTCGTTGAACCGGATGCGCAAAAATCAATTTGAAATGAAGACAAAGCTGAAACGAATTTCTTCTTCTTTTATCGGTCTTTACACCGCGAAAACCGAACTGGAAAAACTGCTGATTCTCTCCTGTCTTTTCAGTTTATGCCTGACAGGATTCCGGGTGTATTATACAGGGCAATACCTGTTCGTCTGGATGGGCTGGAACCTGTTCCTGGCTATCGTTCCTTATTTGCTAACCCGTACCGCTCTTCGCCGCCCGGCATGGATTGAGAACAACAGCCTGTTCGCTTTGCTTTTCACGGTCTGGCTGCTTTTTCTTCCCAATTCGTTTTACATTATCACCGACCTGTTTCACCTGGAAGACAGGAAAGTCGTCCCCTTCTGGTTCGACCTGGCGCTGATCTTTTCCTTTGCGTGGAATGGAATTCTGCTTGGCGCTACATCCATCCGGTAGATGGAGCAGATGATTGCGTGCAAATGGCAACGGTTAAGAGAATGGCAGTTTGTTTACCCGATGATGCTGCTGAATGCCTTTGGTATTTACATCGGCCGCTTCCTGCGTTATAATAGTTGGGACGTGGTCGCCCGTCCTTTCCAGTTGACAGAGGACCTCATTTACCTTCTTGTTCATCCGTTTCGCAATCGCTTCGACTGGAGCATGATCGTTTGCTATGCCGTTTTCATGTCGCTGATCTACCTGGCCCTGAAACAAATCAGCAAAGCGGTGTGGTAGCGGGCAAGAAACAACTGCCTGGCCACAGATTGCGTTAAGTGGAAATGATGGCAAGGCATTGCTGTTTTAATTCCAAGGATTTCGCTCCCGGTTCCGACGCCGGTAGAAATAGGTAACAAGGGCACAGATCCCAAGCAGCACGTAAGCCGTTGTAAAGCCTTTGTCCGAGGTTGTCGTAAATGCCGAAGATGACGACGTGCTCGGCGTTCTGAAAAGCTCGTATGCAATGGATTTTTCTGCCTTGTTCATCGTTTCCAGGTAATGGCCTGTTGCTTCCGGGTTGATATGATCCTGCAGGTTCTCGTAGTCGTACACCATGGAAATTTTGTCGTTCTCGAGCTGGTAAAAACGAGACGTTAATGAAAATGCAGAATCTGCAACGGCAACCGAACTTTCTTCAATCGGCCATGCTTCCGGCAACTGCACTTCAATCTCCTCGTGGTAGCGTGTGGGGAAAGCCAATGCAAAGGGCATGGTGCGCTCCTGTTCTTTTGGTTTTTTCAGCACACTGTTGATCAGGTAAGGCTCCAGCACCACTCGTGTCTTGCCATTTTCCTTCGACCAGAAATCCGCGATGGTGTAATATTCCGTCGTGATAAACGTGCCCGTCTCTTCTTCATCGCGGTAGGTGACACTGTCGATTTCCAGTTTCTTAAAATAGGCCGAATAAAATTCCTTGTAGGATTTCCGGATCTCACTCAGGCTGTTATTCTTGAAACTGTAGCGGACGTTATCGGCATAAGAACCGGAAAAATCGGTGACCACTTTCAACCGGACAGGTCCTGTCATGCTGGTAACCGTGAACAGTTCTTTTACACTCGTCTTACCGCTTTCCTGCAAGGCGATAGAGGTAAGGCCTGCCGTGCCGGGACGAAGCACCAACCCGACCTGGTAATCCGGATAGGAAATGGCATGCAGTGGTCCGCGCTGGTAGGAAATCGTCGGGTCGAACCAATAGGTTTTGCCTTTCAGCTGCACACAAACCGTCGCATGATCGAATGCAAAAGGTGTGGGTTGCCAGGTTAGTAAAGTCTTTTTGTAGTAGGTGTTGTTCAGCACCGGGTAGGCTTCGATACCCAGCGCTTTCAGAAGCGTGCAAAGCAGGTAGGCTTTGTCCTTGCAGTCGCCAAAGCGCTGTTGCAGGATCTGGGTCGGCGCATGCGGCTTGTGCGAATTCTCGCCCATCTCGATTCCCATGTAGCGAATATCGTCCTGCACAAAGCGAAGCGCTGCCAGCAACTGCGCTTCGGTTGTTGCATTGCCGGCTTTGATGTCGGCCACTTTCTTCTGCAGGGAGGCCGGCAGCGGGCCCGAAAACGGAAACAGGTTCATAGCCCAGTCGGCCACTTCTTGCCAGCTCGCAAACTCGCTGATCATCACCACCGGATAGGCATCGTGCCAGGAAGGAACATTTGATTCCGCATGCACTGCTTCCGATTCGGCAATCGTCCACTCGTATACCTTCTCCGTTGCCGTGGTGGAAATCACCGGCTGCAGATCCGTTAGGCTGTTTTTAATGACAATGTTTCGTTCTTTGGGAACAAGAAGCCGGAAAGAGAGGCCGTACACCGGCACGCCGTATTTTGTCTGAAACAGTTCGGCATACTTGTTTCCGAAAATTGGGTTGAACCCCTTGACGGTATAGCTGTATTCAATGATGTCATCCTTCCGCACGTCTTCCAAAAAAAGAACGGCCGTCAGCGAGCCGTTGTAAAGAAAGCGGTTCAACTCTTTTTCCTGCTGGATGGTCTTGATCTTGGCAAGCTCCAGTTTGTTGATGGCCTCACCGCCACGAAGAATGCGGATGGAATGAAAAGCCAGCGACTGGTAGGACGGATCATAATCAACCGAGATTTGCGACTGGTTTTGCACGCCGGCTTCCGAAAGGATATGGACGGCTTTTTTTACAAACACCGCCTGCTGCTGCAAAGACACCTGTTTTTCCAGGTGAAGATCGGCATAACCATCTTCGGTGTCTTGGTCGAATTGATTGGCCGCATAATTGACCGGGATCGATGAAACCCATGCCGGTTGTTTTTCGATAACGGGTTTTTTGCTTCCTGCAAAAAGGTTCAAAGAAAAGAATAACAGGACCAGCGTAGTAAAGCAGTTCGTTTGTTTCATGAAGAGTGGTTGGCAGCTCAAATATATTTTCCGTTGACTGAAATCGCGACTGATTGCCGTAAAACTTTCGCCGCATGCAGGATTTTCCCTTTCGTGCCGTCTTACGTAAATGGATCTGCGTATAGGCAGTTGGCAATCGGCAATCAGCGGTCAGCAACCGGCCATTCTTGTCACTGTTTTCCACTGCGCACTGCATCCTGCTTACGTGGTCGTTGGTACAGTTGACAGATAAAAAAAAGAGACGCCTCAACAGCGTCTCTTTTCGAATCATCAAATCGTGAATTAGAAATCCAGTCCCAGGGCCAGGTACATCTGCGGCTTGCCTTTAAACACACCATCCATCTGCCAGGCCACATCGTAGCGGACAAAATAACCCAGCAGCGTGCTTCTGGCGCCAAAGCCATAGCCGCCGGCAAAGGGCCCGATGCCCCCGGCTTTTATCCGCACGGCCACACCGGGTGCCGAGTTGTTGGCATACAACATCGACGGCCTTTCCCATTTGTCGTAGCCGCCGTTCCAGGCTGTGCCCAGGTCCACAAACTGCACCAGTTGGAAGTTGCGCAGCAGGGCATTGTTGATCGGACGGTTGAACAAGGTAGAGAAGACCGGGAAACGGATCTCGGAGTTGATGACCACGTTGTTGTTACCGTTGGCCACGTTTTGCTTGAAGCCGCGCAGGTTCACCGCAAGGGCCTGGTAGGCATAGTCGGCATCGGGATCAGGCGGGTTGTTGGGTTCAAAATAGCGGTACGTCACATTGCCGTTGGCATCGACCTTTTGGTTATCGCCAAATTTCAGCCAGCCATCCACGCCGCCGAGGTAGTACACCACTTTCTGGTTACCCCAGGAGAAATCACCCGCTGCACGAACCGCCCAGATCAGGTTGCGGTAGAGCGGCAGGTAATGCCGTGCATCAAAGCCGAAGTTGAAAAGGTATTTGCCTTCGGTGTTGCGGACCTTGTTCATCTGCGTGAACCAGTCGATATAGAATTTATACCGCAGGCCATGCCAGATATTTTGTGCCGGGTTGAGCGTATTGTCGTACACGTATTCGGCCGATACCTGTCCATAGGTCTTTTTTAGATCGGGCTGTTTCAGGTTACGCAGGTTGATGCTGGGGAATACGTTGCGGTCGAAACGCGGACCAACGGTGAAGCGAATGCTGCGCACCCGGTCGAACGCATACCGGAGGCGGGCCAGGTAATAGCTCGAATGCTGGTTCACCAGCGCTGTAGTGTTTTGCTGAAAAGCATTGGTATCGATCACCGTTTGCACATTGCTTCGGTAATAGGTAAAACCCCAGTCGAGGCGCTTGCGCAGGTTGGTAAATTCAAACAGCACATCATTGTCTTTCAGGTTCGGCGCAATGCGGATACCGCCGGAGATTTTGATGTCTTCCAGCAGGTCCACGGTTCCCATGCGGATCAGTCCATTGAGCTGGTTGTTGTTGGCCGGATCGATGGGACCAATCCCACCTTGGTAAGGCTGGTACTTGTTGACGACAAACTGGGTGTTGTTCAACCCCGCCACCACGTAATCATTGAAGAATTTCCGCGGCCGGTATTCAAACACCCTGGCCCTTGTCAATACGGATTCGGTAAGGGGGTTTTGGCCTGGCAACACGCGGCCCACCTGCGAAGAATCTTTTTTCTCGCTGTCGAATTCACTGTTGAAAAAGTCACCCGGCTTTTTGGTGGTGTCCGGTGCAAACGGCTGGTCCAGCATCAATTTGTTCAGGGCCATACGCCGGCGCTCTTCGAGTTTTCTGCGGTAATCGGTCGGACGTGCCGTGACATTCCGGCGGCGCAGGGCGTCTTCGTTTACTTTAATCTTATAAAGGAACTTGGTATCTCCCTGGCGGATCACTTCACTTACCTGCGAATTGTCGCCGGCCGTGCGGGTTTCCAGCAGGCTTGCCTGGTAGTTGGTCAGCGGGAACACATAGGCCGAGTCAGTGGTCACCGAAACATAGCCTACAGAGTCAATATCCGTCTTGCTCCAGTTGCGCAGCACACTGTCCACTTCCGGCAGTTGCGGGTTGCGCAACACCTCATCACCGATGTAAACCAGCGTATCCAGCCCCGCTCTCTCGGAGCGGAAGAAACCGGCGTAGCGGTTTTGTATCCCGTTTTCGTCGCTGACAAACGTAAAGTGGGCCAGCGAATAAGCCGATGGATAGCGGGCATTGCCAAAACTCAAATTGGTCAGTTGCGAAATTTGTTTGAAGGCCGCCTCGTTGTTCCAGTTGTCGATCAGGAAAATATTGTACGGCCGGGCGGTGATGGCCGTGTCGGTATTTGGCGCATTGGGCGACGGACGGTTGGAGGAAAAGATGATCCCTGTTTTTCCGGGGAAGGCCACAAAGGCGGGATCCAGGTCGTCGTACACGTCGTTTGTCACCTGCTCCGCTTTTTCACGGTCGATCTTGTACACAAAAATATCGCTTTGTCCACCCCGCACAGCACTGAACAAAAGGGTGTTGGCATCGAGCATGTACTTCATGTCCTGCACCTGGTCGAACATGGGCAGCTCCAGCTTTTCGCGTTTGATGCGGTTCACCACATCGTAAATAAAGAGCTTGATCTTTCCTTCCTGGCTGTAGAGCACCGCAAGCCGCGAGCCTTTCCCGTCCCATGCCAGGAGCGGGTAGTTGGGATTGATCTCGTCTTCCCTTGTGCGGGTGCCATAGGTCAGCAGCGTTTTCTTGTCGTAATAGTTTTCGTGCAGCACCACGCTGTATTTACCCTGCTTGAACTCCGTCACCGCGTACATGAAACTTTTCGGTTGCGGGTTGGCGTTAAAGCGGATAAAGTCTTTTTTGTCCGTTACGTCTTCGGTTACCGTCACGGTACCTTTGGGTGCATATTTACGGCCCCGCAAATCTTTCTGGTACATGTCGGGCATCTCCTGCATGAAGTCGCTCAACATGTCTTTAAACTTCTTTTTGGCAATCTTGTTGGTGGCGCTGTTCAGGTTGCGGTAAATGCGGGCCAGGTAAAGAAGGTAGGTTGTTTTCTGGCGGCCATACTTGTTGCCGACATAATACCAGAACGCATGACCGGCCAGCAAGGGCTTTTTAAACGCGAAATGGTAGAAGTTCTTGTAGTCGCCACCCAGCAGTTCGTTCTTGAGTTGGTTGTCCAGCGTGGTGCTCCACTCCTCTGCGGCATAGTCGATGTAGCCATCCGTCAGCCATTTGGGCAAATCGAGCAACGTTTGGTTGGCCGCAAATTCGCCCAGGTCGTCGCCAAAAAGAATGTTTTGCACCAGCACGCTGGCAATTCCCTGGCGGATCTGACGGCGCATGTTCTCACGGTTGCCGTCGAAGTAAAGCATCATTTTGTTGTTCACCAGCTTTGTAACGCCGCCGGTGCCCTGCCAGTCGATACCCAGGCCAATGTTGCTTTGGTACATCTCGTCGAAGTTGTTGTACACAACGATGTTGGCCCGGCGCTGCAGGCCGTACTCCACAAACTCCTCGAGCTGGGGCAATTCTTTTTCCGCCACCTGCGCTACGTATTTCCCCAGCTCCAGTCCGTCCTGGCTGAAATACGTATTGAAGTTTTCGGTCTGGTAATAACGCCAATTGAATTTTTGATACTGCACCCGGTTTTTACCAAACTCCACGGTGTTCACCTGGGCCTGTGCAAACGAAAAGCTAAGGAGGCAAAGAACAATCACAACTGTCCGGAGACGCCATTTAATCATAAAGGATGTGGTATAATTTTTCGATAATAGTGCTTCCTGTTAAGGTTTGTAAATTGCAATTAAAAATACAAAAAACTGCATGTTAACGGTTCAACCCTTCACCTTCAATCCCGTTCAGGAAAATACCTACGTGCTTTATAACGAAAAAGGCGACTGCTGTATTATAGACCCGGGCTGTTATTTTGCCTCGGAAGAACAGGCCCTGAAAGGATTCATTGAACAAAACGGATTGAAACCCGTTCTTTTGCTCAACACGCATTGCCATCTCGATCATATTTTCGGCAACAAGTTTATACACCGCACCTACGGGCTGCACCTTCACATTCACCCCAATGAAAAGCAGGTGCTCGACCGCGGCCCGGCCAGCGGCCAGGCCTGGCAACTACCCTTCGACAACTACGACGGTGAGCTTGTGTTTATTGAAGAAGGGCAAACCATCCGCATTGGCGACGACGAACTGCAGGTGCTCTTCACGCCGGGACATTCACCCGGCAGCGTATCGTTTTACGACCGGGAGGCGAAGTTTGTGATCAGCGGTGACGTGCTTTTCCAGGGAAGTGTGGGCCGCACCGACCTGCCCGGCGGCGACTTCGGCATTCTGGAAGAAAGTATCAAAACCAAACTGTATGCCCTACCCGAAGACGTGGTGGTGTATCCCGGTCATGGAGAGTCCACTACGATTGGTGACGAAATAAAGACCAACCCGTTTGTGAAGATGATCTAGCCCATTACCACCAAGGGGAGGAGTGGCTAACGCACAGACCCTTGCTTTCTTACGATACAATAAAGCCTCAATCATTTTGTATGATCGAGGCTTTTCTTTTTATGTCACCAGCAAAGAGTCGCTGCTCCTCGTCTGTTGCGTCGCACACTTCAACGTTCAGAACAACACCGGGCAAGAAAGACCGCTTACTTAAGCTGGCCACTCCCCGCTTGGGGAGCAGGGGGGCCCGGGTCGTAGTCATACGGCAACTGGTCGGCCAGGTTTTTCCAGCTCCAGTAGCCCTGGTTGACCCAGCTTTTCTGCTCCGTAAAATAACCGTTGGCCTTGATTAGGATGGCATCGGCCAGATCGACATACGAAATCTGGACCGGCACGTTCAGCGGCAATTTATTCTGCTCCAGGTATCGTTTTTCCGGCGCTTTTTTCGTGTAGGTGATACTGGCTTTTTCGGGGAACCACAATTCCGCGTTGGCCGAACTGTCGATGTATGAATAATAAGCGGTGTCGTAGGGATTGCGCAGGCGGCCAAACTTGGTGGGGCTTTCAGCCGTATAGAGATCAACGGTGAATCCTTCCTTCGTCAGCGTGCTGTCGTAATAGGCGCGAAGAAAATGAAGCCGAGAACCGTAATAGGAATCCTTGCGGGCTTTGTTCCAGGCCGCTTGCGCTGTGGTATCGCCTTCCATTGCCTGGTAAAGGCATTTACCGCGGTAGGAACTCAGGCCGCTGTTAAAGAAGTGAACAAACGAATCCAGTTCGTAGCGCAGATTATATCCCAGGGCTTTGTTATGCACCTGCAAGGGTTCGGTGGCCAGCACCTTCAGCCGGTCGTTGCGCTTGAAGTACAAAAATTTCAAGGCCTGTGGGTTCAGCAGCTCGCAACTGTCGGCGCTGGGTGTTGTGCCGATAAAATGATCCACAAAAAATTTCCCGTATTTCTCCCAGCCGTCGGGCACCTCGTTACTGTTTTTGATAATCACTTCACTCAGGGCGTTCTCCCCTTTTTCCAGTTGCAGGTTGAAGGTCCGGTCACCGTTCACTTCCAGGTTGATGGTTTTGCTGGTGTAGCCGGTAAAGGAAACCACGATTTCATAACCGCCTTTATCGAGGTAGAGCCGAAACGCCCCGTCCTTATCGGAGAGGGTGCCTTTGGTTGTGTTCTGGGCAAAAACGGAAGCGCCTTCGAGCGGCTGGCCGGTTTCAGCATCTTTTACCGTACCGGAAATGGTTCCCTGCGCAAAGGACAAGACCGTGCTGAAAAAAGAAATGACAAAAAGGAAAGGATGTTTCATAAGAAAAGGGTTATAACGTCAAATCACCTTGTTTCATTGCCTGCAGGTAAAGGGTACAGGCGTTTTTGATTACCGTTTCCAATGGCTGGTACCGGAAACCGGGCAGTGCCTTCAGCAGGGCACTGTTGTCGAAGGCGGTCTGGCTGTGGGCAATTTTTGCTGTTTCGCGGGAAAGAAGCGGCCGGGCACCGGTAAGTGCCCCTTTTACGGCTTCCATGCGCCAGGCCAGTTCGCTCATGGCGGGACTGGCATAGCGGTGCGGCGGCCGTTTGCCAAAGCCTTCGGCGATGGCCGTGAACAGCGATTGAAAACTGATGTTCTCCGCGTTGACCACGAACCGTTTTTCGTTGATGTCGGACTGCAGCAGGCAAACCGCCGCTTCGGCAACATCCTCCACGCCTACAAAACCATTGACGCCCCTTGTGTACCACGGAAATTCCCTGTACGCATTTTTAAAAATGGCGCAACTGCTCTGGTGCCAGTTGCCAAAGCCCAATATCGTGCTGGGATTGATGATGACGCCCTGCAGGCCTTCGGCAAATCCCCGCCACACTTCAACTTCTGATTTGTGCTTGGTGATGGCATAGTGGGTGTTGGCCTTGCTGTCTTCCCATTTTTTTTCTTCGTTGACCGTCGCCGCATTGAGGGTGCGGCCAAGAGCGGCCACGGAGCTGACATGCAGCAAACGCTTGACGCCGGTTTCCAGCGCCAGGTTCACGACATTGGAAGTTCCCTCAACATTCACCTTGTACATTTCGCCGCGGTTTTCTTTCACAAACGAAACAATGGCGGCAGAATGAATAACCGCGGATGCGCCTTCCATGCCTTCCTGCAGTGCCACCACATCCAGCACCTCTCCCTCCACCCATTCAACCTTTTTCCAAATGGTCTCCGGAATAAAAAAAGGCAGCCGCGACGAGGAGCGTCGCAGGGCACGGACCACATGTCCTTTCTCCACTAAATTTTTGATGATATAGGCCCCGAGAAAACCGGTGCCGCCCGTGATAAAAATAGCCCCGTCCCCCGAGGGAGGAGTGGCAGCGCTACGCTCCTCTCTCCTTTGCGAGTCATTGTTATCGTTCGTTTCTTCCAACATGAAAAGCAATAAAATTTTAGATTGAAATGCATAATCGAATAAGCTGGCCATGAGTCTTAGCCAATCCCCCTCTTGTGGGGCGGGGGGGCCGAATAGGGGTAATATCCCTTTCCCGTCTTTTTTCCCAGCTCTCCCTTCTCTACTTTTTCTTTCTGAAGAAAGGATGGCTTCAATCGTTCCGGCTGACCGAGTTGTTCGTAGACCGAACAACTCACCGCATAATTGATATCATTCCCGATCAGGTCCATCAGCTTAAACGGCCCCATTTTAAACCCAACGCCTTCGAGCAGTCGATCCACGACCTCGTAAGACAGTTTGCCTTCTTCGGCCAGCCGCAGCGACTCGATATAATAGGGCCTTGCCACGCGGTTCACAATAAAGCCCGGCGAGTCTTTGCATACCACCGGCACTTTGCCAAGGACTTTGGCGAGATGCACCAGTTGCTGCACCACCGCATCGGCCGTTTGTTCGCCCCGCACTACTTCCACCAATTTCATGAATGGTGCAGGATTGAAAAAATGAAGGCCCGCCACCCGTTCGGGATGCGGCAGCTCTTTGGCAATCGCCGAAATGGAAAGCGAAGAGGTATTCGATGCAAAAATGGTCTGCGCCGTATTGACCGTTGCCAATTGGCGAAACAGAGCAATTTTTGCCTCCGGCTTTTCCACAATCGCTTCGATCACGACATCGGCGCGGCATTGAGCGCTATCGGTAAGAAAAACAATTCTCCCCAAGATTTCATCTGCTTTTTCTGCCGCCAGCTTGCCTTTTTCCACCAGCCTTGCCAGGTCGGCCTTCAGACGCTCCCTGGCTTTCTGTACGGCAGATTCCTGCACATCAAAAAGCAGGGTGGCGTAACCGGCCGTTGCCGCCACTTGTGCAATGCCGCTACCCATGGTGCCCGCTCCGCAAATACAGATCGTTGTCATACCGCAAGATTGCGGTAAAATTATGGTACAATAATTTTTAACTTCGGAAGAAGAGAGCAACAGACATGAAAAAGAATGAAATCCTGGTAGCCGCCCTTGGCGGATTGATTGCAGCAGCCGGCCTTTACCTGCTATGGAACCGGAACCGGTACCATGGGGACAAGCCGCCGGCCAAAGCTCCCCAACTGGAGCTTGACAACCCGGGCGAACAATCCGAATTCCCGTCCGCTCCCCACGAGGAAAGGGACCTGGGTTGACTCAGGAAAACAGGTTGACCAGGATGAAACAAAGCAGTACGACCAGGACCAGGCGCAACCCCATTTTCAGTGAATGTGCGCTGAAGATTTTTTGCATAAGGATTTGAATTGGCGCCCAAAATTGAAAAACGCCGGCCACGAATGCAAGCCCTTTAGCCAAATTCCTTTTTTTCTTCGCCAAAATGTACCGGGAAATAGCCCATTGGTATAAAACAATTTTTACCGGCCCGAATTATTTAGACATTTGTCTAAATATCAAAACACCGGTCCATGAACCTTTTGTTTAAAGCCCTGAACGATGCGACCCGCCGGGAAATCCTGAAGCTCCTGAAAGAAGGTGATAAAACGGCCGGTGAAATCGCCGACCATTTCCACATTTCCAAGCCAAGCATTTCGCACCACCTGGACCTGCTGAAGCAGGCCGGCCTGGTCGCTGCCGAAAAGCAGGCGCAGTTTATCACCTACTCGCTCAACACAACGGTGGTGGACGAGATTGCACAGTGGTTCATTCAATTCAAAACAAAAAAGAAATAAGGTTATGAAAAGAAAGCCCCTACTCACCTGGATGGTGGTGCTGGTAGCTTTGCTGCCGGCCGTTTACCTGGCCATTTTCTGGAAGACCCTTCCGCCAACCGTACCCACACATTTTGGCGCCGACTTCAAACCCGACCGCATGGGCAGCAAGGAGGAGCTATGGTTGGTGACTGCGGTGCTGTCGGTCGTATCGGTTGGCATCTATTTCCTGCTCAACAACCTTGAACGCATCGACCCTAAACGGAAAGGTATGCCGCCATCCACCACGTTCAACAAACTGGCCTTCGGCATGGTGGTTTTCATGGCCGCCCTCAATGTCATCATCATCGAGTCGGCAAAAGGCGCCCTGGTGATTCAAAGTTTGCTGTTCCCGCTTTTGGGCCTCTTGCTTGCATTCATCGGCAACTACATGAACCATATCCGTCCCAACTATTTTGCAGGCATTCGCTTGCCCTGGACCCTGAGCAGCGACGAGAACTGGCGGCGCACACACGAACTGGCCGGAAAGCTTTGGTTTGCCGGGGGCATCGTACTTGCCGCGGCGAGCCTTGTTTTACTACCACCGGTGATCTTCCCCGTTTTCATCGGAATCCTGGTGGTCATCGTTCTTATTCCCGTTGTGTATTCGTACAGGCTTTTTAAACACCACGTGTAAACCGTTTACCCTTTTTTCATGAAAAAATTCTGTTTGGCTTTTTACAGTTTGCTTTTTTTTGATTTTGTGCAGGCGCAAAAAAACATTGCCGGCAACTGGGAAGGGAAGCTGGTTTTACCCGCAGCCTCCCTGCGTGTCGTGGTCCACATTCACGAAGACGCCGGAACATACACAGCCACGCTGGACAGTCCCGACCAGGGCGCAAAAGGCATTCCCGTGAGCGATGTAAAATATTCCGGCGACAGCCTGTTTCTGGACGTTGCCGCGGCCGGCGCAAAACTGTCCGGCAAATTAACAAGTGACACCACTTTCAGTGGCGAATGGATCCAGAGTATCCGTCTCCCGCTTGCCTTAAAAAAATCGGCAGCCGGCGAAACTACCGCGGAAGTAAAACGGCCGCAAACACCCAGGCCGCCGTTTCCCTATGCAAGTACCGATGTCGTTTATTTTAACTAGACGAGATCCATTCAGTACGGAGGCACCATCACAAAACCGTTTGGCACAGGTCCGTTCCCGGCCGTTTTACTCATCACGGGTTCGGGCCAGCAAAACAGGGATGAAGAGTTGTTTGGCCACAAGCCCTTTGCCGTGATTGCCGATTACCTGACAAAAAAAGGTTACCTGGTATTGCGGGTCGATGACCGTGGTATTGGACAAACGACCGGCGAAATAAAAAATGCAACATCAAAGGATTTTGCCAATGATGCCCTGGTGGGTTTGGATTACCTGAAAGCCTTGCCAGAAGTTGACAAAGGAAAATTGGGTTTGCTGGGTCACAGCGAAGGCGGCATGATTGCAGAAATGATAGCGGCACAGCGAAACGATCTTTCTTTCGTGGTCCTGCTGGCCGCACCCGGGGAAAAAGTCATTGACCTGATGGCGCATCAAAACGGGGCCATCCTGCAAACGGCTGGCGTGCCAAAACACTTCATCGAATCTTACCTTTCTCTTTACAAACCGCTGGCACTGGCACTAACGTCTTCCACTTCCGAATCTGCAGCAAAAGCGGCAGCAAATACGATCGTAAACAACTGGCTGAAGAAAACACCGAAAGAAGTTGTTTCAGCCACCACAGGTATCCGCGACAAAAAAAGCAGAGAAGCGTTTATCCAGGCATTTCAAAAAGGGATTGGCACGCCCTGGTTCTCCTATTTCCTTCACTACGATCCGGCAGCCTATGTCAAAAAAATCAGCGCTTCTGTTCTGGCCCTGAATGGCAACCGAGACATACAGGTATTGGCCGGGCCCAACCTTGCAGGGTTGAACGCACTGTTACAAAAAAGCAAGACAAGGCATTTTGATGTTGTTGAACTGAGCGGCCTCAATCATCTTTTTCAACGTTGCACCCAGTGCACGGTGGCGGAGTACGGCCAACTGGAAGAAACCATTTCACCAAGCGTGCTGGAAACCATCGGCACCTGGCTGGAGAAAAATGTGAAGTGAATAAATGAACAGCAGAACAAGGAAGGCTGATTCCAGAAGTGTTTTGTAGCTCTTATTTTGCCGGCATGCAGGAACGATGCTATTTAAAAAAGAAGGATGCACAGCGGCATCCTTCGACATTCGATATTTCTTGTTCTTCTGTTCGCTATTCATTTGTTCCCAAACACCTTTTCCCACAACACCGGGAGGCGCTTCATCCACACCAGTTCTTTCTTTTTGACCAAGGCATCTTCTGCCGGTGAACCAAAATATTTTTTACCGCCGGCGAGGCTGGCCGGCACGCCGCTTTGCGCATACACTTCGGCACCCTTGCCGATGGTCAGCGTTTTGCTCACGCCAACCTGTCCCCACAATATTACCTCGTCTTCAATGGTGGTAGCACCGGCAACGCCAACCTGCGCTGCGAACAAACAGTTTTTACCCACAACCGTATCGTGCCCGATATGCACCAGATTATCCATCTTGGTGCCGGCACCGATCACGGTATCTCCGCTCACACCACGGTCAATTGTACAGTTGGCACCAATCTCTACATCGTTCTCTATGACCACACGTCCGCCGCTCAGCATTTTTTTATAGTGGATATCACGGTTCGTTTTCTTGTTGTAGTAAAACGCATCGCTTCCGATCACGGTTCCGCTTTGAATGATCACGTTGTCGCCGATAACGCAATGATCCATGATGACTGCGTTCGGAAAAATACGTGCACCTTTTCCGATCTGCACGTGATGACCGATCACAGCACCCGGCATCACAATGCTTCCTTCGCCGATGGTGGCCGTATCACTGATGTTTTTTTGCAGCGGCGTAAACGGTCGGTAATGCGAAACGATGGTTTGGTAGGCTTCAAACGGCTCGTCTACCAGGAGCAGGGACTTGTGCGGAGGGAAAGTGGTTTCCTGGTTAATGATGATATAGGTTGCGGCAGAGTTGATGCATTTTTGATAGTATTTCGGATGATCGACAAACACCAGGTCACCTTCCCCGACTTTGTGAATCTCATTGATACCTGTTGCTGCACCGCCGCTGTTTCCAACAATGCGGGCACCAATCAAACGGGCGATCTCGGTTAACGGAACTGCTTTTTCAAATCGCATGCGAGAAAAAATTTTTCCAAAGGTAATGGCGAACGTTGCCTTCGTGCATGCCGCTATGCAGATTGTCCGCGACAGCTTTCCATTTTTTGAAAGCGCTGAAAGCACCTACGCCGCCTGCGTTTGAAATAACAACGTCTGTTCACCACGCCAACAAGGTTTCCAAAACATGCTTACGCGAAACGATCGGGCAGTGATGAATTAACAACGGCACAAAAAAATGTGAATAAAAATTGTGCGATTTTTTTTTCGTTAGTAAAAAATCTTTTTAATATTGTGATAGGAAATTTGATTTCCTGTACTTACTAACCCATCTACATATTAAGCCTCGCCAAAAGCGGGGCTTTTTGTTTGCCCTATTTATACCGGCGAGGATTGGTTGAAAAGAAATAAATTTACTTCTACCTAAAGAATCTGTACATGCTTAAATCAATGACGGGCTTCGGACGAGCGGAGCAAAGCGTAGGTGATAAAACGTTTTTGGTGGACATCAAATCGCTCAACGGAAAACAGTTTGATCTCCAGTTGAAGCTGCCTGCATTTTTAAAACCTTTCGAGTTCGACATCCGCAAGCTTCTGTCGGAAGGCCTTGGCAGGGGAACAGTGGATTGCACCATCAGCCTCAAGGAAACGGGCAATGCCAAACCGGTAAGCATCAACACCAACCTGGCGAAGGCCTACTACGAGCCCTTGCGTCATTTATCAGAAGAGTTGGGACTTGATGTTTCAACGATCTTAAGCACACTCATCAAACTTCCGGAAGTCATTACGCCCAACAGCGATACGCTGACGGATGAAGAATGGCAAAAACTTTCCGACGTTATCCGGGAAGCCATCAACAACCTGAACGAGCACCGGCGTGAAGAAGGCAAGTCGCTGCAGGCCGATCTTGAACTTCGCATCGCCAACATTTTAAAGCAGCAGGAAGAAGTGGAACGCCTCGAACCCCTGCGCAAACAAAAGATCCGCGAAGGCGTTGTCAAGCTGCTGGAGGAAAATGTGGGCAAAGAAAATTATGACGGCAACCGCCTGGAACAGGAGCTCATCTACTACATCGAAAAAATCGATATCAGCGAAGAACAGGTGCGCCTGAAAAATCACTGCGACTATTTTTCGTCGATCCTCAACGACGCGGAAGAAAGCAAAGGAAAAAAACTATCATTTGTGCTGCAGGAGATTGGCCGGGAGATCAACACCACCGGCGCAAAGGCCTACGACTCCACCATCCAAAAGTCTGTCGTGCTGATGAAGGATGAGCTGGAAAAAGCAAAAGAGCAGGTGCTCAACGTGCTGTAGGAAAAGCAGCACGTTGCAAGCTTTGTTCAAACTTTTTAGCCATCACGAGTTAGCTTTACGGCATGTTTAATTTGAGAAACAAGCTTTCTTCTTTTTTGCACTTGCAGCTTGTCGCTTGCAGCCTGCAACTTCTCTCCTGCACCCAAATTGACCTTTACGAAAAAGTGGTCCCGGTTCCCGCTCACCAGTGGCGCAGCAATTTTAAACCGCAGTTTACCTTCCAGATAAAAGACACTACTGTCCCGTACCAGCTCTACCTTCTTTTGCGGCACAACAACAAGTATAAGTACAACAACATCTGGGTGAATCTTTGGGCGAAGGGCCCGAATGACACGCTGCAGAAACTGGCGCTGGAACTGCCGCTGGCGAGCAAGGAAGGATGGCTGGGCACCGGCATGGATGATATTTTCGAGCACCGGATCCGTGTGGGCGAAGAAGCCGGCAGGTTTTCCTTTTTCCAACCCGGCGGCGATGGCTTTCATTTTACCAGGCCGGGCGAATACACGTTCATGGTCGAACAAATCATGCGGGAAGATCCTTTACCCGAAGTCATGAATGTTGGTCTTCGCCTCGAAAAGAAAAGACCCTGACATGGCGCACGACAGCAAACGCAAACTGCAGATGGTCACCATCGTCTATTGGGTGCTTCTGCTCTATATCGTAGCCGCTCTTGCCTGGTGGGCTTTTTCCCTGCTGCATCAAAATAACATCATCCACGACCTGCGGCGTGCTGCTCTCGATGCGTCGCGGCCCGACTATCCAAGCCAGCTACAGGCAATTGAACAAAGCCAAAAACGCGGCGTTTACAAATTCCTCGGTGAGGGCAGTGCGTTCTTTCTCCTGATCCTTTTGGGCGCCCTCTTTGTGTACCGTTCCGTGCGGCGTCAGTTCAGGTTGCAGCAGCAGCAGCAAAACTTCGTGATGGCCGTGACCCACGAATTGAAAACGCCCATTGCCGTTGCGCGGCTGAACCTCGAAACACTGCAGAAGTATCACCTCGAAGAAGAAAAAAAGCAAAAGCTGGTGCAGATGACCCTGCAGGAAACCCTGCGCCTCGATACGCTGATCAACAACATCCTCATCTCGTCGCAGCTCGAAGGCAATGCCTACCGCTTTTCGAAAGAAGAACTGGACCTTTCGGACCTGGTGAAGGACGTGGTAAAAAATTTTGGAGCCCGCTACACGAGCAGGGAACTGCGCACTTTTATCCAGGAAGACGTGGATACCCGTGGCGACGCCATGCTGCTAAAACTTTTGCTGAGCAACCTGCTCGAAAACGCCAACAAGTATTCGCCCAGGGATAAGCCCATTACGCTTTCCCTCACAACAAGCGGCAACCTCATTTCACTGGAAGTGGCAGACGAAGGGGCCGGCATTCCGGACGAAGAAAAGAAAGCGGTGTTTGAAAAGTTCTATCGAATCGGCAACGAAGAAACCCGCAAAACGCAAGGCACCGGGCTTGGACTCTACATCTGTCGCAAAATCGTCAAAGACCACGGCGGCGAGATTGTTGTGAAAGACAATCAGCCGACAGGAAGTAAATTTATAGTTCAATTGAACGCTCAATTATGATCGATCCCAACAAACCCTCCGTTCTTTTGGTAGAAGACGAAGAAAACCTTCACGAAAGCCTGAAGATGAACCTTGAGTTACAGGGCTACCAGGTGACCTCCGCTTTTGACGGCCTGCAGGCCATGAAAGCAGTGCAAAACGAATACTTCGACCTGATCATCCTCGATGTCATGCTACCCGAAGTGGACGGCTTCAGCGTGACGCAAAACATCCGCCTCACCAACACCGAAGTGCCCATCCTGATCCTGAGCGCTAAAGATACCGGCGCCGACAGGGTTACCGGACTGAAAAAAGGCGCGGACGATTATCTCACCAAGCCTTTCAACCTGGAAGAGCTGCTGCTTCGTGTGCAAAAGCTGATTGAGAAAAACAAGCGCCTGCAAAAAACGTCCACCGTCGGCGAAACCTATAGCTTTGGTGGCAACACGGTGGACTTTAAAGCGCAACAGGCAGTAACGGCCCGTGGCGAAAAAATAGACCTGAGCAAGAAAGAAGCCATGCTCCTGAAACTGCTTATCGAAAACAAAAACGAAGTGGTGCCGCGAGAAAAAATCCTGCAGGCGGTATGGGGCTATAATGTTTATCCAACTACCCGAACGATCGACAACTTCATCTTAAGCTTCCGCAAGTATTTTGAAGAAGACAGCCGTACGCCGAAATATTTTCACTCGGTGAGAGGGGTTGGGTACAAATACGCTGAGTGAGGCATAGATCCGGATATTGAGCAGGTTCCCTGCGCCTGTCCACAACGTTTCAAACAACAACTTTCCCCAAAAGTTAGCAGTGGAATAATGCTGCATTGGTCATCAATAGCATCGCCGTTTCATGTAGCTATTGCAACCCAAAAACCGTAACTTACAAAGGACAACCTTCTTTATGTCCTCCAGCCGCCAACTTGTAGCCATTGTGTTTGCCGACATCATGGGCTATACCACACTGATGCAGGAAGACGAGGAACAGGCCCTGCAAATCCGCAACAAGTTTGAACACATCCTGCAACAGGAAACCGCAGCACACGGTGGCCGCATCCAGAAGATGATGGGTGATGGAGCTCTCTGTATCTTTTCCAGTTCCATCGAAGCGGCAAGAGCGGCGGTGGCCGTACAGCAGCAGATGCGAGAAGAACCCAGCGTGCCGCTGCGCATTGGCATTCATGCCGGCGACGTAATGGTGGATGAATCGGACGTCTATGGCGATGGTGTGAACATTGCTTCGCGGATCGAGTCCTTTGCTGTTCCGGGCGGCATTTTTCTTTCGGCAAAAGTGTACGACGACATCAAAAATCATAAAGACATCCAAGCGGTTTGCCTGGGACGTTTCTTGCTAAAGAACGTAAAAGAACCGGTGGCGATTTATGCCGTTAGCAATGAAGGAATCAGCGTTCCGCAAAACGAAACATTGCAGGGTAAGGGTCGTGCACCAAACAGCACAAAACGGATTCCATCTGCGCTTCGCTGGCTGGGACTTGTATTAGTGATCGGTACCGCTTCGTTTTTCTTCTTCAAAAAATTCGCGCCTTCGGTGCTGGCTGCCAACACGGCCACAAAGGCCATTGCCATTTTGCCTTTCCACAACGAGAGTTTGCAAAAAGGCGAAAACGAGTTCTTCTGCAACGGCATGATGGAAGCGGTGCTGAACAACCTCTCGCAGGTCAGGTCTTTTCATGTCATCTCCCGTCAGTCGGTGGAGCAATACCGGGACAGTAAAAAGACAACCGGCAACATCGCTGATGAACTGGGTGTATCGTACATCCTGGCAGGCAGCGTGCAGCGTGTTGGCAACAAGGTGAAGATCACCACCGAATTGATTGATGCAAAGGCCGACCAGCAAATCTGGGCAGACAGCTTTACCAGCGAGTTGGACGATGTATTCAGCTTGCAGGAAAACATCGCCAGCGAAATCGCCAGTGCGCTGAAGGTAAAGATTGCGCCTGAGGTGGAAGGTCGCTTGGCTCGTGTGCCTTCTACCAACCAAAGAGCGCTGGATCTTTATTACGAGGCACAGACCAATTTTGTAAAATATGCCTATACGTTACCGCAGCTTGAGTCAGACTACAACAAAATCCAGTCGTTGTGCAGGCAGGCGCTTGCCATTGATTCGAACCTTGCCGAAGCTTACACGTTAAAAGCAAAAGCTTACTGGGAAAAAGTCTATATAAATAGTTTGAAGAAAAAAATAAATAAACAGCAGCTTCCCGACTCGGTTGCTGCTCCGTGTGAAAAGGCGCTGACAATAGACAATAATGCAGTTGATCCCATGGTTTTGCTCAGCGAATATTATGACTTTACAGGAAAGAAAGACCGGCAGTTGAGCTATTTGGAAAAGGCAATTACCCTTAATCCCAATCATTTTGAAGCCAACCTTCATTTAGCGGAATATTACGTCCACTCAGATAATACAGTTGAGAAATCATTGCATTACCTAAAAAAAGCGCTCCGCTTAGATCCTCAATCCATTACGACACCAGAAGTTTATGGCCTTTTATCATTTGTTTATCAGAATATTCTCGACTTTGAAAAGGCAAAACATTATGCCCAAAAAGCCATTGACCAGGATGTGAATGCCGTTGCAAAAGCCCGCGGATTTCTAGACATGGCAAGAATACTGATGCGGGTGGGGACCGGTGAAGAAGTCATCAAATATGCCTATGAGTACCTGAAGCAGGACAGCAGCAGCAATGCACTTTACTTTGCAGGAGAGGCGTACTGCTATTTGAAGAATGACTGTACCAAAGCCGTTACTCTTTACGAAAAGGTCTTCGGATCGTTCTCCAACCATCCCAATGCGCATCGCTATGCGGTGGCCTTATGGAAAGTGGGCAGAAAAGAAGAGGCAGCGAAATGGATGAATAGTTCACTCAACAAGTACAAAGAAGATGAAAAAGCAAAAGGACATCCAATTAAAGAGTATGACCTAGCGGGTGTGTATGCTTTCCTGGGAAACAAAAAGGCTGCTTACGAAATATTAAAAGAGCCGTCTTCCAATAACTCTGTTTGGGGCTGGGGAGCGCCTTACTACATTTTGCGAGACCCACTCTTCGAAAACCTCTGGCACGACAAAGAATTCCAGGATATCGTTGCCAACGTACAGGCAGAGAAAGCAAAGGTCCGCGAACGAATACAGCGTTTGGAGCAGAAAGGTGAGTTGTAAGCTTTTTGCAACCCGTACACGCCAAACGGCGCCCTCATTCCTGCCCACGATCATTCCGCTTCATCCTTTTTGGAAAAACAGTCCCTGTAACCACTGTCACCGATTCGCTTGACGGTACTCATCGTTTATCCATTTCTCTTTTCGTTGTTTTAACAGGCAAATTCTCTGATGCCAAAGCCTCTGCCGGCACCTGAATGAAATGGATTTTCTCATATCTAAACATGAAATATGAAAAATCATCGAACCGTTCAACAGGATGTTCCCCAATCGCATTCTGCAGCCCTTCCGCTAACACGCCTGTTCATTCTCACCATCCTGGTGCTTGGCACGACCGTATGTTATCCACAACCCAATTTCCACTGGGCAAAGCAATTGAATGCAACAGGCCAGGAATTTAGCAAATCCATCGGTGCCGACTCATTTGGAAACGTCTACGTAAGCGGTTATTTCTCCGGTACGATGGACGTGGATCCCGGCCCCCGAACGTTCACTCTTACCGCTGCCGGATTTGCCGATGCGTTCATCGCCAAACTGGATTCTTCCGGCAACCTCCTATGGGCCAAACAGATTGGTGGCAAGGACACGACTTCTGATTATATGCAAAATGCACACAATGGCGACTTTGCCTTTGATTTAGCTGTCGATCCTTTAGGAAACGCCTACCTCACGGGAAAATTTGCCGATACCGTTGACTTTAATCCGGGAGCAGATAGCTACAATCTTATTTCTGCCGGCTCGGGTGACATTTTTATTCTGAAGCTGGACTCCGCAGGAAATTTTGTTTGGGCAAAAAAAATAGGCGGCCCCCTCGACGATGGCGGTGCTGCCATTGCATTGGATGGATCAGGGTACATTTATACAACGGGTCACTTTACAGAAAGCGTTGATTTTAATCCCAACCAGGGCACGTCCTACCTGCAGTCTCGCGGCGGCCCGGATGTTTTTGTTTCCAAACTTGATACGGCAGGCAATTTCGTCTGGGCAATTCGCA
Source organism: Flavisolibacter nicotianae (assembly GCF_003628535.1). GTDB lineage: Bacteria > Bacteroidota > Bacteroidia > Chitinophagales > Chitinophagaceae > Flavisolibacter > Flavisolibacter nicotianae. The sequence goes on along the minus strand of NZ_RBCI01000002.1, from coordinate 307,302 downwards.
CTGGCGGCCGCTCGTATGATATGAGCTATTCGATTGCCGTCGATTCTGCTGGCAACAGCTATACAACGGGGGGCTTTAATGGAACAACCGATTTTGGGCTTGTCGCTTATGGTTCAATGGCCGGGGTTAGCCCTACGAGTGACATTTTCGTTTTCAAGTTGAATAGCGCTGGCAGCCTTGTATGGGCAAGAGGATTTGGCGGTGCCTCGGATGAATTTGGATGTTCGCTGGCCGTTGATCAAGCTGGAAATGCGTTTGTGACCGGACGGTTTCAAGGCACGGTTGACTTCGACCCGTTTGGCAGTCATGTTTATTTGACGACAATGGGAAACAGTGCCATGTTTGTTTTAAAGTTGGACAACAATGGGCACCTTGTATGGGCTAAAGCCACCGGTGGTTTTAGCTATGAAAACGGCCGGTCAATCACCCTGGATCAATCGGCAAATATTTACTTGACAGGAAGTTTTGTTGACACAGAAGACTTTGATCCTGGCCCAGGCACCTACTTGCTTACGGCATTTGAAACTCCGAATGGTGTTAGTGGTCATTATGATATTTTCGTTTCCAAACTTGATTCTGCGGGAAATTTCCGCTGGGCTAAAAATATGGGTGGTACCTCGTCAGACTTTGGAACAGCCCTAATATTGGATGCGTTTGGTAATATTTATGCAACCGGGGAATTTGCTGTCGCAGCAGATTTAGATCCCGGTCCAGCCACCTTTATTCTCACAGCGGGTACCGGCAATGCTGCTGTGTTTATCTCCAAGTTCAACGAAGCTTCTTCTGGGCCTTTACCTCTTACGCTACTGCAATTTTCTGTTACGCAACAAAGCGCTGCAAATTACCTTGTCTGGCAAACGGCAAACGAACTAAACACGCAGGCATTTATCATTGAACGAGGCACCAACGGCATCAATTTTACAAACATTGACTCCGTGCCTGCGGCCGGCAACAGTACAGGGCCGAAATCGTATTCGTTCACCGATGCCAACCCGCTTACCGGCACCAGCTTTTACCGACTGAAAATGAACGATAACGACGGGGCCTTCACCTACAGTCGTACCGTTGCAGTAAAAAGAAGTGAAACAACAAAAGCATTGCAACTCTTTCCCAATCCCACAACAGGGCAGTTGTACATCCAGTCTTTTACAGGGAACGGAACGGCTACCCTACGAATCGTTGATGCAGCCGGAAGGATCGTGAGACAGCAAAATGAAGTAGTCAAAGACAACACCGCTTTTGCAATCGACGTGCACGCCTTGCCCAACGGCACCTATTTGCTGGAATTGCGTTGCAATGGAAAAACAGAAAGTTTGCCTTTTCAGAAGCGCTAACCCGGCAAAGGCAAGGGCGGCAAACAACGCCGTGTTATGCCAGTTTGAAATGGAAGGAGAGCACTGGCTGCAGACGGGCCTTATTTCCGGAAAAGGAAGGAAACGACATATTTTGAAGGTCCAGGCTCAAGGTAGCAGCTTTGGCTTTGTTTCGTGCCCCTTTGTTGATGAGATTAATCCTGACGATCGTATAACCGGTGCTCCCTGCCAATATCGCACCCACCAGGCCTTTTTCCGAAAGAGCATCATCAGGAAACGTAAGAAAGTAAAGACAGGCGAGTGCCACAGGAATTCCCGTTCCAACCATAAACCACCCCACGCTCTTTTGTGCCCAGCTTTTATTTAACAATTGCTCCCTGGAAGGAAAACGGGTAGTATCTGAACCCTGGCTTTATGCTGCAGAAAAAGCAAAAAGACAAATCAGGACCAAAATGACTTTTTTCAAACCGGTGGTTTTAGAGTCTGCAAGTCCCCCGTTCATTCCACCGGCCACTTTTCCCATACGCAAACAGAGGAATACAGGCCATCGACAAAGGAAGTTAAAAACCTTAACGATAAATGACAAATCCCTAACTTCAAACTAAACTATTTTTGCCCGATGAATCGCAAACAGGAAGTCCTCCAGGACGTCGTAATAAAATTCGCCGGTGACAGTGGTGATGGCATGCAGCTCACCGGTACACAATTCACCAACAACACGGCGCTTTTGGGTGCCGACCTTTCCACCTTTCCCGATTTCCCCGCCGAGATCAGGGCGCCGCAGGGCACACTGCCCGGGGTGAGCGGCTACCAGCTTCGTTTTTCCAGTGAGAGCATTCATACTCCCGGCGACCATTGGGATGTGCTGGTGGCCATGAACGCCGCGGCACTGAAAACCAACCTGAAAAACCTGAAAAAAGGCGGAAAGATCATCGTCAACACCGATGGCTTCGACACCAAGAACCTGCGCCTTGCCAATTACCCCGACGGCGTCAACCCGATCGAGGACAATTCGCTGGACAATTACGAGGTCATTAAAATGGACGTGACCAAAATGACCCGTGAAGCCCTGAAGGATTTCCAGATGGGCACCAAGGAAAAAGACCGGGCAAAAAACATGTTCGTCCTGGGCTTTTTGTACTGGATGTACGACCGCGACATGGCCAACACCGAAAAATTCCTGCAGGAAAAATTCGGTAAAAAACCGGAGATTCTCGAAAGCAACCTGAAGGTGCTGCGGGCCGGTTACAATTACGGCGATACCACCGAAACGTTCACCACGCAATACAAGGTTGAAAAAGCAAAGATCAAAGCCGGCTCCTACCGCAGCATCATGGGCAACCAGGCATTGGCCTATGGGTTGATCGCCGCGTCGGTAAAAAGTGGCTTGCAGCTTTTCCTGGGCACTTATCCCATCACGCCGGCTTCCGACATTTTGCATGAACTGAGCAAGCACAAAAATTTTGGGGTCAAGACCTTCCAGGCCGAAGACGAGATTGCGGCCATCACCTCGGCCATCGGCGCCAGCTATGGCGGCCTCCTGGGTGTGACCACGACGTCCGGGCCGGGTATGGCGCTGAAAAGCGAAGCCATGGGACTGGCCATGATGCTGGAGATTCCGCTGCTGATCGTGGATGTGCAGCGCGGTGGCCCGTCAACGGGTCTGCCGACAAAAACGGAACAAAGCGACCTTCTGCAGGCATACTACGGACGGAACGGCGAAAGCCCGATGCCCGTGGTGGCCGCCTCCACGCCCAGCGATTGCTTTGAGGCCGTGTACGAAGCGGTGCGCATCTCGGTAGAGCACATGACACCGGTGATCTTTTTGAGCGATGGCTACATTGCCAACGGGGCCGAGCCCTGGCAGTATCCCAGCTCGGAAAACCTGCCGCCGATCCATGTGGAATTCAAAACGGAACTGGGACACAACGAAGCCAAATTCCAGCCCTACCAGCGCAACGAAAATGGCGTTCGCCCCTGGGCCCTGCCCGGCACGGCCGGACTGGAGCACCGCATCGGCGGACTGGAAAAAGAAAATATTACGGGCAACGTAAGCTACGACCCGGAGAACCACCAGCTGATGGTAAAGATTCGCCAGGAGAAAGTAGACAAGATCGCTTACAACATTCCCGAACAAACACTGGACAACGGCCCCGAAGAAGGCGATGTGCTGGTGCTGGGATGGGGCTCCACCTATGGCGTGATCAAAACAGCCGTGGAAGAATTGCTGCAGCAAGGCCACAGCGTGGCCCATGCGCACCTGCGCTATGTGCGGCCCTTCCCCCGCAACCTGGGCGATATGCTGAGGCGCTACAAAACCGTGCTGATTCCCGAGATCAACAACGGGCAACTGGTGAAGATCATCCGCGACCAGTACCTGGTGGATGCCAAAGCCTATAATAAGATCATGGGTGTACCCATCACAAAAACAGAACTGACAGAAGAAATCAAAAAGCATTTGCACCTCACGGCATCGCTATCTTAAAACGGCCTCCCCAAACCCCTCCAGGGAGGGGCTTTCCATCGCACAGACCCTTGCTTTTGCACAATACTTCAAAGCCTCCATTATACTTTAAGGTGGAGGCTTTTGCTGCCGTTGGCGCCCTTGAAAACGGCTTTTTCCTTTTGCCCCGGCGGGGCAATGTGTAAATAGAAAAAAAGTGTAGAGATTACAAAGCTGCGAAGGAGCGCCACATTTTATGGTATCAGCGACACAATAGCCATGAGGCTTCCGTTGCACAGTTTATCCTGACGAAGGAAGGGCTCCGTTCAACGTTCAGAACGTAACGGAACAAAGAAGGATGCCATCCCTTCGAGGGATGGCATCCTTCTCTATGAAAATACACCTTGCTAAAGCAGGCTTTGTGTGTTGGCCGTTACTTCAGGCTTGGATCATTGAACGTGTCGCCCTGCCGCAGGTCGCCGGACTGGTAGCCTTTTTTAAGCCAGTACATCCGCTGCGCCGATGTGCCGTGGGTAAACGACTCCGGCACCACATAACCTCTTGCCTGCTTTTGCAGGCGGTCGTCACCAATGGCGTTGGCGGCCGTTAGCGCTTCTTCAATATCACCGGCTTCGAGCAAACCCTGGCCCTGTATATAGTGAGCCCACACACCGGCGTAGTAGTCGGCCTGCAGTTCCAGTTTCACGGAATACTTGTTGTACTCACCTTCCGACACCTGCTGCCGTAACTGTGCCATCTTCTCCGAAGTGCCAAGAAGGTTTTGGATATGGTGTCCCACTTCATGCGCAATCACATAGGCCATGGCAAAATCACCCGACGCACCAAAACGGTTGCTCAGTTCATCAAAAAAAGACAGGTCAACATAAAGCTTGGCATCGCCGGGACAGTAAAACGGCCCGGTTGCGCTGCTGGCATTGCCGCAGGCCGATTGCACCGCATCGGTAAAAAGCACCAGCGTAGGATCCTGGTAATTGATATTGGCTTGCTCCGGCAATACTTTCTGCCAAACGGTCTCCGTCGTGTGCAATACCTTTTTTGAGAAGCTCGCCAGCTTGTCCTGTTCGGCCTTTTCTTCCGGTGACAATTGCCGTGTCTGTTGGCCGGTATTGATCGGCAGTTGCGATGGATCGACATTACCGCCGGTAAATAAATTAAACAACAAGACAATCACGCCGATAATGCCCCCGCCTACAGCAATTCCGCCACCGCCGATCCCGCGGCGATCTTCTACGTTCCCGCTTTCCTGTTCGCCTTGCAAACGCATAGAATAAGTTTTATATCAAGTCAGGTAAAAAAAATGTGCCGTACCACGAAAGGGAAATAGTGAATGCGGCAACGCGACGCTTCCGTTCACAACAGGAAATAGACTTTACTTTGCGTTTCAACTTTCCCAACAATGAAATCCTTCTCTACTCTTTTTACAGTAGTGCTCCTGTTCACGCTTTCCGCCTGTAAAACAACCCAACCCAACGGCAAAGGAAAAGACGACCACAAACTCACGATGACCTTTCTGCAGATCAATGATGTGTATGAAATTGCACCGTTGAGCGGTGGCCGTGAGGGCGGTATTGCCCGTGTGGCCACGCTGAAAAAACAATACAGGCAACAAAACAGCAACACCTTCCTCGTGATCGCCGGTGACTTCCTGAGTCCCTCTGTGTACAACAGCCTGCAATACCAGGGCAAGGCCGTTCGCGGCCGGCAGATGGTGGATGCGCTGAACACGGCAGGACTTGACATCGCCATGTTTGGCAACCACGAATTCGACATCAGGGAAGCCGAACTGCAGGACCGGATCAACGAATCCCGCTTTCAATGGATCTCTACCAATTCATTTCATAAGACCGGCAATGGCACTGCTCCTTTTGTGAAAAACGGCACCGGTGCCTTTCCCACCACCCGCATCCTGCAGTTAACCGATGCCGACGGTACAAAGGCAAGGATCGGCCTCCTGGCGGTTACCCTTCCATTTAACAAAGCCGACTATGTAAGTTATACCGATCCCCTGCAGGCAGCAAAAGAAGCGTACAACCGCCTGAAAGATTCCGTTGATGCCGTGGTAGCCATCACCCACCAGTCGATGGAAGAAGACGAACGGCTGGCAAGAGAGCTACCGGGCCTTGCCGCCATCATCGGTGGACACGAACACGACGGCCGCTTTGCCCGGATCGGCAAGCTGCCCATCACCAAGGCGCTGGCCAATGCCAAGAATGCCTACGTAGTGACCCTGCAGGTCAATACCAAAAAGAAAAAGCACAACGTCAAAACAAGCCTGGTGGCACTCAACGAAACAATGCCGCTCGACAGCGCCACCAACGACGTGGTGCAGAAGTGGAACCGCATTGCCGAAGAAAATTACAGCTCGCTGGGATTCGATGCCAAAGCCGTTGTGATCAGCAAAGGCGAACCGCTGGAAGGAAGAGAAACGGAAGTGCGCAGTCATTCAACCAACTTAACGCGTCTTATTGTCGCTGCCATGAAAGAGGCTGTACCGCAGGCGGATGTTGTTGTCCTCAACGGCGGCTCCATTCGGGTGGACGACGTGGTGCAACTGCCCGTTTCGCAGTACGATATTTTGCGCAGCCTGCCTTTTGGCGGTGCCATCAGCGAAGCCGACCTGAAAGGCAGCCTGGTGATTCGCCTGCTGGAAGCGGGGCGGGCCAACAAAGGCATCGGCGGCTTTTTGCACTACAACGAAAACCTGCAGTTCGATCAAAACACCAACGCCTGGCTGCTCAACGGCAAAGCCATTGATGCCGGGAAAATTTACCATGTGGCTATGCCCGAATTTTTGCTCTCCGGCAAGGAGGCCAATATGGATTTTCTCCAGCCCAAAAACCCGGACGTGGTGAAAGTATACCCGGCCGCTTCGGGCAAAACCGATCCCCGCACCGATGTTCGCCTCGCCCTGGTGCAATACCTGCAAAAGAACAGCAGCCGGTTTTTGAATCCCTGAAAAACTGTTTTCGAAAAGGGCCGGTTGAAAGACCGGCTTTTTTAGGATCGGTTGGTCAAGCAGCCAGGTGCCAAGGCTCGGGCAAAGTGCTTTTGCCTATTTTAGCGCAAACTCCACGTTATGCGACATGTGCTTTTCGTCCTGGCTTTCACTGCCGTTTTTTTGGCTTCCTGCACCAACAGCTCCAACACTCATACAGCGGGCATCGACTCGGCCGGGCAAGGCGGCGATTCGGCAGCCCGTGTGGACGGTCACCCGGCCTGGATTGCACAGGGAAATATTTACGAGGTCAATGTTCGGCAGTATACCCCCGAAGGAACGTTCAGGGCCTTTGAACCCTCGCTGCAACGCCTGAAAGATATGGGTGTGCAAACCCTGTGGTTCATGCCCCTCAATCCCATTTCCAAAACAGCCCGCAAAGGAGCACTGGGCAGCTACTATGCCGTGTCCGACTATGACGCAATCAACCCGGAATTCGGTACTATGGACGACTGGAAAGCCCTTGTCAAAAAAGCACACGACATGGGCTTCAAGGTCATCATCGACTGGGTGCCCAACCACACCGGCGCCGATCATCGCTGGCTGACGGCACATCCCGATTTTTTTGTGAAAGACAGCGCGGGCAAGCCGGCGGTGGCCTTCGACTGGGACGACGTACGCCAGCTGGATTACAAAAACCCTGTGATGCAGGATAGCATGATCGCTGCGATGAAATACTGGATCACCGAATCGGATGTGGACGGGTTTCGCTGCGACGTGGCCTGGAACGTTCCGGGAGATTTTTGGAAGAAGTGCACGTCGCAGTTAAAAAACGCCAAGGCCAATCTGTTCTTCCTCGCCGAAGGCGACAAGCCTTACCTGCTGCAAAACGGCTTCGATGCCTTTTATCCCTGGGAGGCTTTTCACACCATGGTGGATGTAGCAGCCGGTAAAAAAACGGCCCTGTCACTGGACACCATCAAAGCCAAATACGACACGGCCTACCCGGCCAATGCCATTCCCATGTACTTTACCAGCAACCACGATGAGAATAGCTGGAACAAGGCCGACTACGCCACCATGCCCGGCGCCTCGCATGCACCCTTTGCCGTGTTTTCGCAAACCATGGCGCACACCGTTCCCCTGGTGTACAGCGGACAGGAAGAACCCTTTCTCGACAGCGTGAGCTTTTTTTATAAGGACACCATCACTTTCAGCAAACTGGGAAGGGCCGGCTTTTACAAAACCCTGCTCAACCTGCGAAAGCAAAACCCGGCCCTGGCCGTTGACGCCTCGTTCAAAAAACTGCACACCAGCAACGACAAAGCGGTCTACGCGTTTGAGCGGGAAAAGGGGGGCAACAAAGTGCTGGTGGTGCTCAACCTGTCCCGGAATCCGCAAAACTTTACCTGGACAGACCAGCCCTCCGAGAAAGAATGGAACAACGTGTTCAAAGGCGATAAGGAACCGGTCGACAAAGGTTTTGGCATCGAGCCCTGGGGCTATGCCGTGTATGTGAACAAGTGAAACGGCAAACGTGAAATATAAAATGTGAAAAGGAGTTCACTTTACCTTCGCGGCTTCCAATGTTTCACGTCTGATATCTGACGTTTGACCAAAAAGCAGAGCATGTACGATTCAATTTTAGATTTTCTAAATCCTGTGAACCGCTCCGAGATCAGTGGCGATGCGGGTTACAAAGAGGGCCAGGTGGGCAAGGCCATTAAAGTGTACGATGAAGAGTTCCCGGACCTGGATGATGTGGACGTTGTGCTGGTGGGTTGTACCGACCAGCGGGGTGCGGCCCTGCTGCACCCGAGTGGGGCGCCGCTTTCCATTCGCAGCGAGTTTTACAATCTTTTTTACTGGCACCAGGATGTTCGCCTGGCCGACATCGGCGATGTGAAAACAGGAAAAGCCAACACCGATACGTACGCGGCGCTGAAGATGGTGATCCACGAACTGCAGCAGGCGAATAAAACGGTGATCGTGCTGGGCGGTTCACACGACCTTACGCTGGCACAGTACCATGCCTTTGCCGAAGACAAAAAAGCCATCGATGCCGTTGGCGTGGATGCCCTGATCGACATCAACCTGGAGTCACCCTTCCGTGCCGAGAATTTTTTGATGGAGCTGCTGACGGCCGAGCCCAACTTCATGCAGCACTACAACCACATCGGCTTTCAAAGCTACTATGTGCATCCCCGCATGTTGGAAACCATGGACAAGCTGCGCTTTGATTGTTTCCGGGTGGGCACGGTAAAAGAACACATCGAAGAAATGGAGCCGGTGATCCGTAACTGCAGCATCATGTCGTTCGACATTTCGGCCATTGCCCGGTCGTTTGCACCCGCCAACCATGTTACCCCCAATGGCCTGAACGGCGAGGAGGCCTGTGTGTTGATGCAATACGCCGGCATGAGTCCCAACCTCACCAGCATTGGCCTTTACGGCTATCGTCCGGAGCAGGACGTGGAGCACCTGACGGCCAAACAAATCAGCCAGATGCTCTGGTATTTTCTCGACGGCTTTAGCCGCAACAAGCGGGAAGCCAAGCTGGAGGAAAGGGATTTGTTCAACGAGTTTCACCTGGCCCTCTCGGAAGTGGATACCGTGTTTTTGCAAAGTAAAAAAACCGGCCGCTGGTGGATGCAGTTGCCCGACAAGCAGTTCATTGCCTGCTCGTACAAGGACTACCTGGCCGCCGGCAACAACGAGCTTCCCGAACGCTGGCTGCGGGCCCAGGAAAGGCCGTGACACCTCACCCCGGCCCTCTCCTCAAGGAGAGGGAGCGCCAAACACAGATCCTTGCCTTTGCACGATACAACGAAGCCTCCATCAGTCATTTTGATGGAGGCTTTTGCTGCCGTTGGGCGTTCCTGCCAACGGCTTTTCCCTCTTGCCCCGGAGGGGCATCGTGTTAATAGAAAAAGTTCATAGAAGAGACAACTTAGCTCCGCAGGAGCGACATATTTTTTTGTTACCAGCAACAGAATATCTATTTGACTTCCGTTGCGTCGCACACTTGTCCGTTCTGAACATTGCTGGTCAGGGGCGCCATCCATTCCTGACAACGTTTCAATTTGAAATAAGTTCTAAGCAATCCAGCCCCGCTCCATTGCCTGTAGCTGATTCCCCCTTGACACTACAGGTCTCCCAGTTGCGGACGAAGCACAATATCTTCCACGACCGCCTGGGGCGAAAGTTGCGTGGCGGCAAAGATCATTTTTGTAATATCCTCCGTTTCCATGATCCGGCTTTCGGCCACACCACTGCCTTTCCAACTGTCGGTGTACACGGCACCGGGAATGACGGCCGTTACTTTAATGCCGTGCTCTTTCAGTTCTGCCCGCAAGTTGCGGGTAAAGCCAAGCAAGGCATATTTGCTGATGCCGTAGGCGCCGCCGCCGGGATAGGCCGCGAGGCTGGCAATGGAACAGATCGTAAAAATATGCCCGCTTTTTTGCGCCTTCATTTTTGGGAGGATGGCCCGTGTGGTATGGTAGGCACTAAAAAGATTGACGCCCAGCATTTCCTCCAGGGCGCCGTCGGGCTCGTCGGAGACATTGCCCTGGATAAACGTACCGGTGTTGTTGATGAGCACATCAACCGAATCGGTATTGTTCAGCACCCATTCACCAAATAGCTTGGCGCCGGTTTTTTGTCCCAGGTCGAGCGCCTTGCCATCAATGGAAACAGCAGGGAAAGCCGCCTTGAGTTCTTCGATGGTTGCCAGCAAATGGCTTTCGGTTTTGGAACAGAGAAACAAATTGTAGCCATGCAGGGCAAAGATTTGGGCCAGGGCTTTTCCAATTCCGCGGGACGCACCGGTAATGACGGCATTCATATTGGCAAGGGTTTAGTTTGTTTGAAAAAGGCAAAAGTAAAAATTCAAAAAGCATCTTAACCAGGATGACTTATTACTTTTGACTTTTGAATTTTTATTTTGAGATACAAACACCTGTTTTTCGACCTCGATCATACACTTTGGGATTTTGACGCCAATGCCCGCATGACGTTGCAACAACTGCACGTTGACCTGCACCTGCCGGAGAAAGGCATTCACGATTTTGATCTCTTCTATCGAAATTACCTGGCACACAACGACCGGTTATGGGCCGCATACCGCACGGGCAACATCCGGCAGGACGAGCTGCGCCTCAAGCGCATGTGGCTATCCCTGCTCGATTTCAATATCGACGATGAAGAGCTGGCACAGCAGATGAATGAACTGTTTTTGCAACTGCTGCCCACCCGCACCATACTTTTTCCCGACACCATCGAGGTGCTGCGCTACCTGGAAGAAAAAGGCTACCGTCTGCACCTCATCACCAATGGCTTTGAAGAAACCCAGCATGCCAAGCTGCAAAGCTCCGGCCTTGCGCCTTTTTTTAAAGTGGTTGTCACATCGGAAGGAAGCAACAGCCTCAAACCCCAAAAAGAAATTTTCGAGTACGCGTTGAACCTGACCGGCGCCGCCGTGGAAGAAAGCCTGATGATCGGCGACACCCTGGATGTGGATATTGCAGGCGCCTTTACCGTGGGCATGGATGCCGTGCATGTCAACTACAACCGCGTGGCGCAGGACATTCAGCCCACCTACACCATTTACCATTTGAATGAACTGAAAGATTTGCTGTAAAATATTCCGGCAAAAAAAGATGGGATTTTGTGCACAGGCAAAAAATTAAAAAGGTGCTTGCGCACCTGCTTTATCTGCCGAATACCATTTTGCTGTAAAACAAAAAGTCCCGCCGGCAGCGGGACTTCATGTCAATAGCAGGCTACCGACAGCGACCGCGAACAATGCGAACGTTTGTACGTGCATTCTTTCCGGGCCTCTTTTTTGGCATTGACTTTTTTGCTGCTGTTCAGCACCGTGGCAGTCACCACGGCGGCTGTGAGGAAAAGCGCAATAAAAACGAGTAAGTATTTTTTCATAACCCGTTATTTGAATAAGTAAGGTAGGAAATTTAATCCGCTCTGCTTACCATTTTCCCAGCACCGTTACACCGCCTTTCACCTTCTGGTTGATCTTCACGTCGATCTTTGTACCAAGCGGCAACAGGAGGTCCACACGGGAGCCAAACTTGATAAAGCCCATCTCCTCGCCCATCTCTACTTTGTCGCCGGGCTTCAGGTAATTGACAATGCGTTTGGCCAGCGCACCGGCGATCTGCTTCACCAGCATTTCCTTTCCGTCCTGCTTGTACACCACCGAGTGGCGCTCATTCTCGGTAGATGATTTGGGATGCCAGGCAACCAGGTATTTTCCCTTGTGGTATTGACTGTACATCACATCGCCGCTCACCGGGTTGCGGTTCACGTGCACATTCAGCGGGCTCATAAAAATGGAAAGCTGCAGGCGGCGGTCGGTGAAATATTCATCAGCATCCACTTCTTCAATCACCACCACGGTTCCATCGCAGGGGGCAACGATCAGGTCGTCGCCGCTTGCATGGGAGCGGGCAGGAATGCGGAAAAATGAAATGATAAACAGGAACAATGCAATGATCACGGCAATTGTCAGCCAGCCGAGAACGGGGTAAGATGGCAAGACGAACAGCACCGTCGGTACAATGACGAGGGCGGCAACAACAGCGGCAACCAAAATGGATCCGAAACCTTCTTTGTGAATTTTCATAATAACAGTCAGCAAAAGTAGGAAAGATTAGCGAGGCACGAACGGCTTGCGCCGCTTCAGGCAAGGGCCGCGGCCAGCAGGCGGGAAACTTCCGCAGCTTTTGTCCACACCATGAAGTGCGAACCGTTTTTCACCACGGCAGTGGGCCGTGTATAATGGATGGGCAGGATCTTGTCTTTTTCGCCGTGGATATGATAAAGATGGTGTGGCCTTGCCTTGCCGTTCCAGTTGAGAATGGCGCCGATACTCCATTTCACAAACCGGGCATCGGAGCGGGTGATGATGTAGTCCATGATGCGCTTTTCGTTTTTGCTTTTGGCCCCAAAGAAAAAATGGGCAAACACATTGGGATGGTTGAACAGGAAAGCCGGGATGATCCGGTGGATGTGGGTCAGGCGGGCAAACTTCAGCAGCGGGGGAAATTCGGCCGGCGACCCCAGGCTGGAGATCAGGATCGTTTTTGCGGGACGGATATATTGCGTCATGGCGGTGGCAATCATTCCGCCCATCGACAGGCCTACCAGGGCAAACGGACGGCTGGTATCGACATGTGCTGCCAATCGCCTGGCGTAGCTTTCCAGGCTTTCGTTCTTTTCGTTTTTGATCCAGTCCAGGTGATGAATACGGTAGCGCTCCGGAAGCCTGATTTTTTCAAACGCCTGCCTGTCGGCGCCCAATCCGCTGATAAAATACACATTCATTCTTTTGCCTTGATCCATCCGATAAACGATACAATTGTCCAGGTGCCTTCGAGCACAAAAAACGGCCAGTATTGAATCAGGTACGAGGCAAAGCAGGTCATGGCCGCCCCAATGGTGTTCAGGGCAAAAAAGACGCGGCTCTGCGACGACATCCACCGAAATGTACTACAGAAATAGGCAACCAGAATCAGGAATACGCCAACTGTGCCAATCCAATCGCTTGTGCTCATGTATTTGTTTTGTTTGTTCTATTGAATGCGGTGCCAGTTTATCCGCGGATAGCGTTTCGCACAACCGGGTCCAAAGGAGAAACAGCCGGATCGAAAAAATGCGTCAGCAGGCCTTCTTCGTTGATCAGGTATTTGGAAAAATTCCAGGTTGGCGCCTGGCTGTTCCAGCCGTTCAGCGAAGGAGTGGTGAGCCATCGATAAACGGGGTGCTGCGCATTGTTTTTCACCACAACGGCTTTTTGGGCGAGGGGAAATTCCACGCCATAATTGACGGAACAAAAGCGGGCAATTTCCGCATCGCTTCCTGTTTCCTGTGCTTTAAAATCATTCGCGGGGAATGCGATGATCGCAAGATTGTTTTTGGCCAGCGCATACAATTGTTGCAGGTCTGCATATTGGGCAGTATAGCCGCAGTCGCTGGCCGTGTTGACCAGCAGCACTTTTTTCCCCTTCAAGGATTCGAAGGAAAGCGGCCGGCCGTTGTTGAGCACTGCAGAGAGCGAATAAAAGGAAACCGGCGCTGCTGTTTTGTTTTCATTGTGCAACAGTTTATCTCCCGTGCTTTTTTTTCGTCCCCACATCAACAGCGGATAAAGCCATTTCAAAATCGTTTGCCTGATCGTCATCGTTTATGATTTACCTGTCACCTGCGAAATTAGGACCAGATTAAAGCAATGGACTTTCTCAGATGCCCGGATGTACACAGAACACAGCCATCTGTATTTACCGGTGCCATCCGTCAGAAAATAAAACGTCCCGCCGCCTGGCAGGACGCTGCACTTTAAAAAACAATTTATTTAAACGAGAACGGCACTGTCACCATGGCTTCATCCCAGGCCATGATCATATCCGCGCCGTTGGTCGATTTGTTAAACGAAAGAGTAAATGGTTCAACCACCGTTGGACTTTTTTGCACCGGCACATCCACCCGCAGCACGTCTTTTTTCTGGTCGTACTTGAAAGCGCCCCAGATGTCCGTGTCTTTGTTGAAGATGATGGTCCACTGGGTCTCCGTCGGTATCGCATACAAGGTGTAACGGCCTTTCGGCAATTTCTTATCCTTCACCTTTACATCGCGGTACAGCTCCAGTTCTGTTGCTTCGTTGGCACCCAGTCGCCACACCTGCCCGTATTCGACCAGGCCACCAAAAATGGTTCTTCCTTCTTTTTGCGGACGGCTGTAAATCACCCGGGCCACCAATGGCTCATTTGCTTTGTCCTGGATGCGCAGCACGGGATAATTGGCGGGATAGTAACTCATGTCCATGGGCGACTTGTCGAGCACCGGCAATTTAAACGCAGGAGACGTTTGACCAGTTGTCGTTGTGTTCACGGATGTTTGCGCAAAACCCACTTGCGCAAGCAGCAAAAGGCAACAGAATAGGATTTTATTCATTCGAGTGGATTTTAGGCGACAAAGCTAACTATCGGCCACGTTTATCAACCTTAAAATTCGGGAGAAAGTCTGTCCAGTGCCTGTTTTGCCATTTGTTTAACATCGGGAAAAAGGGCTTCGTAGCACTGCTTCAATTCTGCGTAGTGGGCAAGAAAAAGCGCAAAGGCCGTTTCACTGTCGCGGATGAAGCTGGCCCGCCGCACCAGTCCGCGCAGGCTCTTGCGGATGCCATCGGGTGTACGGTAATGATACAACCAGTTCTCCTGCTTCATGTAGGTAAGCACCGGCAAAAAACGAAGCGGCAGGTGCACGGCTTCGTCTTCCAGTGTTTGATAAACACCAGTTGTAAATGCCAGCAAAGACGGGTCGGAAAAAACCGTTTCGTCGGTGGCGAGGTAATGGTCGTAAACGATATCGACGATGGGCCCACTGTACAAACGATAGTGAGGGCGGAAAATCTCTTTTGCTTTTGCAGTGGCAGCATGCGTATCGGTAAGGTTGTCGATGGCCCTGTGCAACTCGATTCCCTGCTGGACCGCTGCCGTATATCCTAATTTCTGCCGCCCTTTTACAAAGTCGGCGATCATATTTCCAACAAGCACGGAAGGCCTGTTGAACGACAGATACGCATGGGCGAGGTAGTTCATCCCGATAAAAGTACAATTCATACGACTTAACAATTTTGCAACCATTGTTAAGAGGCTTAACAGGACGTTCCGGTCGTCACAATTCGCTTGCCGACGGATGTAACCCAATCTACTTTTGTTTCGTCACATTGATAGAACAACCGACGACAAAAACAACATTCATAAACCAGTAAAACCATTGTTATGAAACTTCTTCTGATCGCCTTAACCGCTCTTTTATCGACCGGTTCCATCGACACCAATGCGCAGGACATTAAATTGTCTGCTGCCGTGGTCAACTCGTTCAATGCATCCTTCAAACACGCTGCCGATGTGCAGTGGAAAGATTGCGGCACGTACTACAAAGCCGACTTCACCATGAGCGGCCAGTACGTAACTGCTTACTACGATGTCAACGCCAACCTGGTAGCCGCTACCAAGAACATTTCACCCGTACAGTTGCCCGTTACCTTGCAGGCCAACCTGAAAAAATCTTACGACAGCTACTGGATCTCCGACCTGTTTGAAATGTCGGACGAAAACGGCACATCCTATTTTGCCACCGTGGAAAACGGTGATACAAAAATCACCTTGAAATCGATCGGCAATTCCTGGATGACGTATAAAAAAGTTCGCAAGTCCTAGGCAAGAAATGGCAAACGAGAAACGTCAAACACGAAACAAAAAAGTCTTTGGCGTTTAGCCGAATTCTGCCTCACGGATCAACTCGTTAGTTTTGGTGTGTAAACTGTCCCGCAGCGTGTGTCTACACAAAGGCGGGATTTTTTTTTGGCCTACATTTGCCGCCTAAAATGGAAAGGCAATGAACAAAGGACCCGTTTCGCAATTTATCACCCATCACTACCGCCATTTCAACGCGGCGGCCCTGGTGGATGCGGCAAAAGGATACGAACTGCACCTGACCGAAGGCGGCAAGATGATGGTTACGCTGGCCGGTGCCATGAGCACGGCCGAACTGGGCATTTCCCTGGCCGAAATGATCCGCCAGGATAAAATACACATCATCTCGTGCACGGGTGCCAACCTCGAAGAAGACATCATGAACCTGGTGGCCCACAACCATTACGAACGCATCCCCCACTGGCGCGATTTGACACCGCAGCAAGAATGGGATTTGCTGGAAAGAGGGCTAAACCGCGTCACCGATACCTGCATCCCGGAAGAAGAAGCCTTCCGCCGGATTCAGCGCCACATCCACAAGATCTGGAAAGAGGCCGACGAGAAAGGCGAACGGTACTTCCCCCACGAGTTTATGTACAAACTGCTCCTGAGCGGCGTGATGAAAGACGATTACCAGATCGACCCGAAAGACAGTTGGATGATTGCAGCGGCCGAGAAAAACCTGCCGATCGTTGTCGGCGGATGGGAAGACAGCACGATGGGAAACATCTTTGCGTCGTATGTGTACAAAGGCGAGATCAACGCCAGCACGATGAAAAGCGGGATTGAATACATGGTGTGGCTGGCCAACTATTACAAAGACAACAGCAGCGGCAAGGGCATTGGCTTCTTCCAGGTGGGCGGCGGCATTGCCGGCGACTTCCCCATTTGCGTTGTACCGATGATGTACCAGGACCTCGAGATGCACGAAATCCCGTTCTGGAGTTATTTCTGCCAGATCTCCGATTCCACCACCTCGTACGGTTCGTATTCCGGGGCGCACCCCAATGAAAAAATCACCTGGGGCAAGCTTGATATCCACACACCGAAATACATCATCGAAAGCGACGCCACGATTGTTGCGCCGCTCGTGTTTGCCTATATCCTCGGCTGGTAGGCAAGGAAAGCAAAACGACAAATGTGAGACGTGAAACTGGAGACATTTTACCTTAGAATGCACTCCTGTTTCACGTTTATCGTTTCAGGTCTCCGCTCCTATTTCCAGATCTCGGAAAAATCAATCGTTGCAGAACAATCCTTCTCGAGCGAGAAGGAGTAGGTGAAAGCGTTTCCTTTTTGTTTTAAGACATAACTGCTCTCTTCCAGCACATACACCTCTGCTTCGTTTGAATCAGGAGAGATGATGATGTAATAAGGTACTTTTTGCTGCTCATAAAGGGCAAATTTTCCGTGCCTGTCTTTTAACGCTGTAGAAGGCGATAAGATTTCTGCTACCAAAGCAGGTGGAAAGTCGAGGTAAGCCTTGGAAGTGTCCCCGCAAATAATCAACATATCAGGCTGCAGAATCGTGTCCTCTGCCACCTTGTAGTCAACCGGCTGCGAAACCTTGCAATACTTGCATCGTTTCAGTGCGACGCGAAATTCTGCCGAAAGATTCACGGCAATCACCTGGTGCCTCGGCGTCGGCGCAGGGCTCATGGCATGCGGAATACCGTCAATGAGCTCCCACTTTCCCTCCCATTGCACGTAATCATCGTATGTGTAGTGTGGCAATATTTTGACTGCATTTGACATCTCATTCGAAGGTAAGAATAAAAGAAAAAGGAACCTTTCACTTGCCATGAAACGGAGTTTCATGCAGCTAAAGCGATTCAGAGTACCGCTGTCTAATTGAAAGAAACGACATGCAACTCTTACAATTCATTATTCATTATCCACGCCACGGTTTCGTGCCATGTCTTCAACAAAAAAGCGACTTCAGAGTGAAGTCGCTTTTTGTTTTTAGCGTCCGGCGGTTGGCAGCGGCAGGTCGCGTTTCAACATCGCGTTCCGGTTGGCCATTTCCCAGGCGGTATAGAAAACCAGTTGCGCTCTTTTCCGCAACAGGTCGTAGTTGATCTTGTCCGGCGTATCGGTTGGTTTGTGATAATCGGGGCGAAGCATGCCATCGTAATAAAAAATGATGGGCACACCGTAGCGGGCAAAATTGTAATGGTCGCTGCGGTAGTAAATGCGCTCCTTGTCGTTGGGATCGTTGTATTTGTAGTCGAGCTCCATGTTCAGGTATTTCTTGTTCTGCCCTTCGCTGATCGGTTTCAGGTCTGAGCTCACCTTGTCGTCGCCTACCACGTAAACATAGTTGGTAGAGTCGCCTTTGGCACGATCCGGGTCGCTGCGGCCGATCATGTCGATGTTCAGGTCAACGGTTGTTTTATCAAGCGGGAACAGCGGATGATCGCTGTAGTATTCCGATCCGAGCAGCCCTTTTTCTTCGCCGCTGTTGGCCAGGAACACAATCGAGCGCCGTGGCCCTTTGCCTTCTTTTTTGGCCTTGGCAAATGCTTCTGCAATTTCCAGCACGCCTACCGTACCCGAGCCATCGTCGTCGGCGCCGGGATGCAGCTTGCCATTTACGATACCCACGTGGTCGTAGTGTGCGCTGATCACCACGTACTCGTCTTTCAGGTCGGTGCCGGGCAGCATGGCCACTACATTGCTGGCCGTGCCATTGATCGGGGCTTTCTTTGTTTCCAGCAACACTTCTGCTTTCGCCAGTTGCACCGAATTACCGGCTGCTTTCACCGCGTCGTATACGGGGCCGGCAATGGCTTTGGCTACATTTTCGGAAATGACATACTGCTGCGGCGCAATGGCGTTGCGGAAGCCATGGATGCCTGCACGTCCCTTGCGGCTGGTGGGACGGCTGGATGGAAAGTTGGGACTAACGGAGAGAATGGCAGCAGGGCCTTTTTTGGCCAGTTGTAAAAAGAAGGGCATGTTGGCATTGCCAATCACCATCACCACTCTGCCGGCAAGGTCGGCACCTTTCAGCGAGTCGGCGGCACCGGCACCCATCACCACCACTTCGCCCAGTTTCAGGGTCGCCTGGATGTTGTTAAAGCCGGGTGCGAAGTCCTTGTCCAGTTCGAAGGCTTTGCCGTTCACTTCCACCGTAGCCCCCAGCAGCGTATCTTGGTAAAGGGTGTAAGGCTGCTGGTAGCCGGTGCTGCTCCCGGGCTGGAGACCCAGTTGCTGAAAATAATTCTCGATGTAGGCGGCAGCCTTGCGCTGGCCTGCAGTACCGGTTTCGCGGCCTTCCATATCGGGAGAGGCCAGCGTGTAAAGATGCTTTTTGGCATCGGCGGCCGTGATGGTCTTTGCAAACGCATCGGGCTTGGCCACCTTTTGCGCAAAGACCTGTGTAGTGCTGCCGAGGAGCAGCAGGATCGCTAGTTGTTTCATGCGGCGAATTTGAAGTTTTGTTGTGGATGTAAGATGTTAATTAGGGTTAGAAAAACGGCGTTACATACAGGCAATTTTACTTACCCGGTTCTGGTGGCGGCCACCTTCGAACGCAGTTTCCAGGAAAGTTGCCACCATTATTTTTGAATCGGCAGGTGATACAAACCGTGCGGGCAGGCAAATAATGTTGGCATTGTTGTGCTGGCGGGCAAGCGAGGCAATCTCCGGAAGCCAGCAAATGGCGGCCCGTACGCCCTGGTGTTTGTTGGCCGTGATAGCCACACCGTTGGCACTGCCGCAAACGAGAATACCCACGGCCGCTTCGCCGCTCTCCACAGCTTCGGCCACCGGGTGGGCATAGTCGGGATAGTCGGTCGACTCGGAAGAATGCGTACCAACATCTTTTACAGCCAGGCCTTTTTCCTGCAGAAACGCAACGATTCCTGCTTTGTATTCAAAGCCGGCATGGTCGGAGCCGATCGCGACGGGTTTCGAAAAATCAAACACAGCGTCCATCATTTTGAAATTTGTGCAAAAGTAGGGAATGCGCTGAACCACTCCGACTCCAGGATACAAAGTGGCAGGAGGCGCTTTTTTATCCTTCAGGCCTTCGTACCCGGTGCTTCAAAAAAATCCGTAAAGCTTGTTGATGCCCCACTGGTTGGCGGATCCGTGGCAAATAGGGAAACGGGCATCACGAAGAGCAGGTCGCTGACCGGCAGCTCCGGTAAGCACAACGTCGCTGGGCTCCAGTCCGACGGAGCGCACCTGGTAGAAAAGCTTTGCCTTCCCGGTAGAGGTTTTCAAACAATCGCCTGGTTGCTTTAACCTATAGGGATTTTTCTTTACCTTATGCTCTTTTGCTATCCTTTACAATTTGCTATATGAAACTGAAGTTGAACGTTTACCTGTTGCCTTTACTGCTATACGGCAGCACTGCCTTTTGCCAGCAAAGTAACGTGGATGCACTGGATGCCTTTTCCGGTACATTCTTGAAAAAGATAAAGGCCGACAAGAGCGAAAAAGCGTACCTGACAACCAACAAAACCATTTATGCCTCTGGCGAAGCGGTATGGTTCCGGGCTTTTTTGGTTCATTCCTTTTCCGAGAAAATAAGCACGCAGTCCGGATCCCTGTTGATTGATCTGGTAGATGAAAAGGACAGCGTTTGGACAAGGTCGATTTTAAATGCCCGCGGGCAGCAAACAGATGGCAAACTGGTTTTGCCCGAAGCGCTTCCCACCGGCAATTATTGGGTAAGAGCCTATACCAGTTCCATCAGCAATGGTGAGCCGCAAAACGCCGCTGTGGCACCTGTGTATATCATCAACTTGGTCAACCCGGCGCCTGTTCGTGTCGCTACTAAATCACTGAACAGCGCTGCCGGCGAACAGCAGGTGAGCATTGAAATGTTCCCGGAAGGAGGCTCGCTTGTAACCGGGTTGAACACAACACTGGGCCTTTATTTACACGACAAAAATGGCAACCCCTTACCCTTGAGCGGGTCGATCAAAGACAGCCGCGATACCGTTGTTGCAACGTTTACCGCGAACAAATTCGGACTTACAAAGGCGGATTTTTTTCCTTACTTCCACAGGAAATACAAAGCTGTTCTTACGTACAAAGAAAAGGAGTACACCTTCCCGCTTCCATCATTCAATCGCTATGCAGGACAATTATCGGTTGCCGGTGTTTCCGGTAAAACGCTCAAACTAAGAACGATTTTGGAAGACTCGATTTACCGGAAAGATGCAGTGACCTATCTGTTGGGTGTGGCAAGGGATAGTTTATGCTTTGCAAGCATCGGGTATGGTTCGTATGAAACCGATATACAAACGACTGTTTTACCAAAGGGAATAACCACTTTTCTTTTGTTTGATCAGAATTTCAACCTTTTGAGTGAGCGGCGTTATTATGTGAAAGAGGGGAATTTGAATGTGGCAGCAAGTTTGGATAAACCCACCTACGCCAGGAGAACTCAGGCCACTCTTTCAACAACTGTTTCCACAACTGACAACCGGCCGGTCACGGCATCATTGACGGTGGCCGTCAGCAACAGTGATGCTGTGATTGCCCCGGAAGCGTTGATGGGTAATTCACTTGTTCAGAAAGCGATTGAAACAGGCATTACAAACTGGGACCTGGCACACCTGACGACGTTATCGGAAGAGGATATTGATTTGCTGTTACTGAGCAGCCGGCCTTTTTACAAGAATCGAAAAATGGAACCCGGTCAAACAGCGACCTCCGTTACGGAGCGTTTCTTCGATATCAACGGACGGTTACTCACTGCCCAGGGCAGCCCCGTGCCGAACGAGGTCCTTACCCTTCTGTCTAAGGCGGGCAATGGCATTTTTGCAATGGATACCACAGATGCTGCCGGCCAGTTTTCGTTTCCGCTTTCAGCATACATGGACAGCACACAGTTTATGATCCAGGTGAATGCCACAAAAAACAAAGTGGAAAAGCCAAGGATTGAGCTGGAGGCCACTTCTTTTCCACCGTTTCAAACACCGGCTTTCTTAAAACAACGGGTGATTGTTTCGCCGACACAAAGAGCAGCATTTTTACGGCAGCACGCCGATACGACACTGGTTGCGGGAGGAACCGGGTGGTTAACCCCCGTCAGTTTACAATCACAAAGCAAGCCATATGCGGAGGATGCACGAAGAATTTCTTCAACAGGGTCCGTCCTGACGTCTGAACAGTTAGTGAAATTGGGCATGGGAAATATCGGTATCGGATTGTTGCGTATGCCGGGTGTTCAAATCATCAATGGCTTTGTTGTGTTTTATGGCCCTGACCGTTTTGCCGGTGTAACAGCCAGTTCCGAACCGCTCGTGTTCATGGATGGCGTCCAGGTGTCATTGCCCGCCGGAGAAGGTGCAGCCTCCAGCCCTGTCATTCAGTTTTTAAATACGTTGAACCCAAGAGAAATTGATTTCATCGAAGTGCTAAAAGGTTCCGACGCCAGTATGTACGGACTAAGAGGCGGAACGGGTGTCATTCACATTCATTCGTCCAGCAAAATTCACCAGGACTTCGTAACCACTGAGGGCAATGTGTATAAGTTCTACCGGCAAGGGTATGCTAAACCAGCCCTGTTCCCATTGGTCAGTTACAACCAAAAAAGCAGTAACAATCCTTCTTTTGTTGACCGGCGTTTTGACTTGTACTGGAACGGCAACGAATTGGCAACGGGTCAATTCACCTTTCCGTTTTTCACCAACGATATTCCGGGACATTACGAGGTGACGATAACCGGCATTACGGAAAACGGAGACCTGGTTTACAAGACTCTTCCGCTCACGAATAAATAACGGCTAAAAGCGACTGTTCAGTCGCTATGCAGGTGTCCGAATTTAGCAGATGATTCTGAACAAAAAAGCAATTCCCAATAATTGACTTTCCGCTGAAAGCACGGTGCTCACTTCTCCTCCCTGATCCAGATCCGCACGTCGTGCGGCGCCACTTCGTCCCCGCCGAAATAGGGATACAACTGGTAGCCCTGTGCGGTTGCCGTGGTGCTTAACCGCGGCATGGTTTCGCTTTTTTCGTCCACCGAAAAAACATAGCGATCCTTCGCCACTTTGATGGCGCAATGCACATCCTGGCCAACCGGGATAACCGCGAGTTCCTTCGAGTCGCGAACGGCCTTGTTGTAGGTATAGGCAAACAGGCGCAGGGCGCCTTCGCTCCAGCGCCAGCCAATCCGGGCACTGAACTCCTGGTGGTTGGCGTTGTTATCGGCAAAGCCATAGAGTTTGTTAATGTCCCACTGGTTGGCCTGATCTGCGGTCTGGTACACGCAGGAACTGTCGAAGCGAACCGTGAACCGCAGTTCGCTCAGGTCAACCGGCTTGTAATTGTTGTTGGTGGCGTAGTGCCCGCCTTTGGGTATGGTGTATTGCACGGAGCCGGGCAACGGGTTGGCGCTGGCCGGTGTTGATAAATTTTCTGTCAGTGATTGTTTTTGACAGGCGGTGCAAAACAGCAGCAAGGCTGCAGCACCGTAGAACAGGTGTTTCATTGGTTTTTTCATTGGATTGGATGGGCAAATTAGGCATGGGTCCGCAAATGCAAAAGCATTTGTGGAAAAACCTTTCGCCACTAAGGATTCTTCCCTATTCTTTCCAAATCCGCACCCAACCTGTATTTTTGAAACATAAGACGAGATAATTGTGGCTGATCGAATTGTACTTCTTCCCGACAACATTGCCAACCAGATCGCTGCCGGCGAGGTCATCCAGCGCCCTGCAAGCGCCGTGAAAGAACTCCTGGAAAACGCGGTGGACGCCGGTGCGACCGAAATCAAACTGTTCCTGAACGATGCGGGCAAAGCCCTGATCCAGGTGGTGGACAACGGCGCCGGCATGAGCGAGACCGATGCCCGCATGTGCTTTGAGCGGCATGCCACGTCCAAAATCAGGAACATCGACGACCTTTTTCACATTCGCACCATGGGATTCCGCGGCGAGGCGCTTGCCTCCATTGCAGCCGTGGCACAGGTGGAGCTGCGCACCCGGCGGGAACAGGATGAAGTGGGCACCTGCATCGAAATCGAGAACAGCCTCGTAAAAAAGCAAACACCCGTGGCCGCCCCCGTGGGCACCAGCATTTGCATGAAGAACCTTTTCTTCAACGTGCCGGCACGACGGAACTTTTTAAAAAGCAACGCGGCCGAAATGCGCCACGTAATCGATGAATTTATCCGGGTGGCGCTGGCCTTCCCCAACATCTTTTTCTCGCTGACCAGCAACGGCCAGCAGCTTTTCCACCTCGAAGCCGGAAGCCTGAAGCAGCGCATCGTACAACTGCTGGGAAACAACTACAGCGCTAAACTGGTCTCGGTAAAAGAAAACACGGACTACCTCAATGTGCACGGCTTTATCGGCAAGCCCGAAACTGCCAAGAAAACAAGGGGCGACCAGTACTTTTTTGTCAACAACCGCTTTATCCGGAGCGCCTACCTGCACCATGCCATCATGCAGGCTTACCAGGACCTTATCTCCAGCGATTCGTTCCCTGCCTACGTGTTGTTCATCGACCTCGACCCAACGCAGGTGGACGTAAACGTGCACCCGACCAAGCAGGAAATCAAATTCGAGGACGAAAAGATCGTGTATGCTTTTGTGCAGGCGGCCGTAAAACATTCGCTGGCGCAGTTCAGCATCACTCCCACGCTCGACTTTGAGCTTGACGCGTCCATCCAGGGACTGGATGCCGTGCAAAAGCCCTTTACCGAAAGAGAACAGTCGGCGACACGGTCGTCCACCATATTTCAAACATTTACCGAGGCCAACCAGGCACACCGGATCGTGGGTGGTGAATGGGCCACGGTGAAGAACGAATCTTCCGGTTTTGTGTCACTCACAAAACAATTGATGCAATTGGAAGAAACCGCGATGCCCGAGCCAACACAGCTCACCACGCACCAACAGGCGACGCTCACCACCGGTTCTCCCACGCAGGTTTTCAACACGTTTATTTTGTTGCCAACGGCAGAAAAGTTTTACCTCGTTCACCAGCAGGCAGCGCACGAACGCATCCTTTACGAACGCTTCGAAGCAGCTACATTGGGAAGGGCCGTGGCCACGCAAAACAGCCTGTTCCCCGTGTCGGTGGAACTGGCGCCGCAGGACGTCGTTTTACTGGCAGAACTCCTGCCCGACCTGCAAAAGCTGGGTTACACCATCGAGCCGTTTGGACGAAGCAGCTTTGTGATCCAGGGTACACCGGCCGATCTCCTTGCCGGCAACGAAAAGGCGGCCCTGGAGAGCATCCTGGAACATTACAAGCACTTCAGCAGCGAACTGAAACTGCCGCGTCGGGAAATGCTGCTTCGCACTGTGGCTTGGCAGCAAGCCATCAAGCCCGGCACGGTGCTGACTGAAAAGGAAATGAACCAATTGACAGAAGACCTGTTTGCCTGCCGGCAACCCAATGCCACACCCTCGGGACGTCCCACCTATGTCGAGTTCAGCAAAAACCAACTGGAGCGCATGTTCCTGTAAAATGGTTTTCGTGTGGGCAACAGACCGCATGGAATAGCAAACCGCTGTCCATTTGTGCAAAGCTGTCTGTGCAGCCGCTGTTTCGCCTTTCAGCCCCCTCGTATTTCTCTACGTTTGGAGTTCGGCAGTTACGAACAGGCAAGCCTTACAGGCTTTCCGGACGGAGAATGCATCCCTCTGCTGAAGAATGGTTTAGCAAAAAAACACCGCAAAGCTTTCGTGAAGGCATTATGCCCTTGCCAACCGCGGCACGCAGCATCACATTAAAAATCTTACATTTATGTCAGCACCTTTTAGCCGCCAATGACCGGGACGATCTACAATCAACTTTCACTATTGCGAAGCTGTGTTTCTTTTCAGCCCCTGTTGCGGTTATGGAAAGAAGCCAGCGAAGGCAGCGACACCGTGGCGGCCCGTATCTGCGCGGACCTGTACCGGAAGTTTTGTGCGGTTCCCGAATTGCTGCAGCCTATCAGTGACTATGCCGCGCTGACGCCACACCAGTCGCTGATCGAAGAAGCCATGACCACGATTTTCCCGGCCGGCTTCAGCAAAGAAAAAGAACTCAACGCCGTGGCCATGCCCTTCTCAAGCAAAGTGATTTACGCGTCGTTGTTCTTCCGGCAGACCTACCTGGATAGCAACGACAACTACGTGCTGCCGCTGGATCCGCAGGTGGAAAAAAACATCGCCTTTGCTAAGGTCAATCTTGCCTACAAACTCATTTTAAAAAAATGGTACGATATTGAGCTGATCGGCGGACAGGCTTTCCTTTGTGCCTACCCCGAGCGGGAACACAACATCCACAACTATTTCGAACTGGAATGGGATTCCCGCTTCATCGACATTTCCACCTCGCACGACATCCCGCCCCTGCCCGAAGATTTTTTGTTGGAATGCCACCATGTACGCGACCTGGTGAAATATCCCGAACTCGCCACCTTGTTACCGCTGGACCGCTTCCTGTTCGAAGGCCTTGTCATCACCCGCATCCGCGAAGTATCCGAACGGGAAACGGTCAACAACATCCGGAACATTTTGCAAAAAGGCGACAGCCTCGAAAACCCGCAGTCGCTCCACGAACTAAAGCAGCAGATTCGCTACCTGCTCCGGCTGGAGGAAGCCGACATCGGCTTTACGGCGTTTTATGATGCGAACAACGAAGTGGAATTGCCGACGGTGAATTTTGCGAGCATTTTACTGCGCACCATTCGCGATACCGGCGACGTCATCGCGTTTTCGCAACACCTGGCCCAGGCGCTGGAAAAACGTCCGAATTATTTTTGGCGGGCCCGCCACTGGCATGACCAGGACGTTCGCAGGGAAAAAGGCAACGGCAACCTGGTGGACCGGCAACTCGAAAACGACGGGTGGCAAAGTGCCCTGCTCACTGCCCTCTACAACGATGGAAAGGTAATTGGCAGCCTGGAAATTGTTACCAGCAAAGGAAGGCTGATTGAGAAGACCATGCTTCGTCAACTGGAACACGTTCGCGAAATCCTGCAAACAGCCATGCAGCAATACCGCCAGCAGGTGCAGAACAGGATCACGGCCCTGGTGAAAGAACATTTCACGGCCGTGCAGTCGTCGGTAGAATGGAAATTCAACAACGCGGCCATCCGCTACCTGCTGCAGCAACACAGCGGCGACGCAGCCAAAATGGAGTCGGTGGTTTTCGAACAGGTCTACCCGTTGTACGGTGCCATCGACATAAAAAATTCGTCCGGCGAACGAAACCGGGCCATCCAGGAAGACCTGTTGCAGCAACTCCAGTGGGTGAACAACCTGCTGACCAGCGTACAGGACCAACTCAACTATCCGCTGATACAAGAAATAAAGACCCGCAGCAATGCTTATACGGGCAGCATTGCCAATTACCTGTTTGCCGCCGACGAACAGGTTATCCAGCAGTTCCTCCGAACCGAAGTGGTCGAATTGTTTCAGTACCTGGCCAAGGTGGCACCGGATTTTACCCCGGAGATCGAGGAGTATTTCCGCCGGACCGACAACCCGCTTCGCCTGCTGAACGAAAGCCGCCAGAAGTTTGAAGAGAGTGTGACCATGATCAACAACAGCATCGTGCATTTCCTGGAGCAGGAAGAAGAAACGATGCAAACGCTGTATCCGCATTACTTCGAGCGGTTTGTAACAGACGGCGTGGATTTCAACCTCTATATCGGCCAGTCCATCGTTCCAAGCAGGGAATACCATGCGGTGCACCTGAAAAATTTGCGGCTGTGGCAACTCACCTTTCTGGCAGAAGCGGCCAGGCAGGTGCACCGCATGAGTGCCAGCCTTCACCTGCCGCTGCAAACCACGCAACTGGTGTTGGTGTACAACGAGCCCATCTCGATTCGGTTCCGCAATGCCGAACGCAAATTCGATGTGGACGGCGTACACCATGCGCACTATGAAATTCTCAAAAAGCGAATTGACAAAGCCCTGATCAAAGGCACCAACGAACGCCTGACCCAGCCGGGCACCATTGCCATCGTGTATTCGCACGACGACGAAGCCAAGGAATACATGCAGTACATCGATTACCTGAAAACACAGGCGTTGGTCCAGGGCACAATCGAATTACTGGAGGTGGAAGAATTGCAGTCGATCAGCGGGTTAAAAGCCATACGGGTTCCCGTTCAACTGGAAGAGGCCCCAAGCCAGAGCGACCCGCGAAAAAAGGCAACGTTGAACGACTGATAATTTTTTAAACCGAATGATTCGGATAATGGCGTGCAGGTAATTTACAGTAAGCAATTAGCAATAGTGAAGATCCAATAACCGATTCACGATCATGCCTGCGTCTTTAAAAAGTTTGATTTTCAAAACAGGCGACCAATTATCATATAGCAATCCGCTGGCAGGGCAGAACATAAACCGGTGAAACGTGAGTACATCGCAGGCTAAAGAGTCCACAGTTTCACATTTGACGTTTGACAAGTCCCGCCTGCCACTAAGCTGCCTTCTTTCCCGCCGTTGCTTTCTTTTTAACAGGCGCTTTTTTCTGCGCTTTTTTTGCCGCTTCTTTCTCGGCACGGATATTTTCCTTCAGCACCTTCCAGTAATCCTGGGTATAGTCCACAAAAATTTCGGCACCGGCCGGAATGTTTTTAACCGCCTCAATGTAGGCACGTCCATCGTCGTTTACATAAACACAGTTGTTGGTAAGACCCTTTACCCGGACGAGGCCACGGGCATCGTTGGCATAGCGTGCAAGCGCAGACAGGGTTTTCTGAGCATCGATCACGTTGTTGCGGGTGATGGTATAAATGTAATAGTTGGTGCTGTCGTCCTTCACGTCTTTCCAGGTCGTTCGCCGGCCCTTGTACTCAACGATCCGGGTTCCTTTGGGGATAGCAACCGAGGTAAAAAGGCCTTTTCCTGCACCGGGTATCGTGGATTCGTCGACGAACAAATGCTTTTCAAGTAATGCCATAAAGTCTAAAGGGGGTCTGGTGAAACGTTTTACCGATCAGCAAAGAAACAGGTTTCGGCAGAAGAAAGTGCGGCTATAACAGAAGAAATTTCGCCGGCCGGAGGATTTAGCCCGGTTTCAGTTTCATGGCAGGATATTGGGAGATTGGAATATTGAGATATTGTTGACAGAAAATAGCCCCATATCCTGCTATCCGGCATCGGAGTGAAAACGCTATTCATCCCAAAGACCTTCTTCCAACACTTCTACCAGGTTGCCATCGGGGTCGTGAAAGTAAAACGAACGCAGGGTTTGTTTCCAGGTATGCTCGTGTAAAACGGTGATGCCTGCCTGTTTTATGTTTTGCAAAACGGCGGGATAGTCCTCCCCGCTAACTTCGAAAGCAAAGTGAATGCTACCTCTTGCCCCGTGCGGCGGCAGTTCGCCTTCCTGCTCTGTTTTGGACGCGATGAAACAAAGCAGCACCGACTCGCCGGCCCTGAAAAAAATGTGACGATCGGGCACAACGGAAATAACCGGAAGACCGAGCTTACCGGCATAAAACGCTTTTGTCCGATCAAGATCGGTTACGTAGATACAGGTTTCTTTGATGCGGCAAATTTTCATGGTTGCTCGTTACAGTCAACTGCGCAAATACGAAGCGCCGTTGACATCGATGATCCCACCCGTCATAAACTCGGTGCCGTTGCTGGCAAACACGGCGACTGCACGTGCGACTTCTTCGGGACTTGCCACCCGGTTTAGTGGGCTTTGTCGTTTGATCCTTTCTCCTTCTTCGCCTTCCAGGTATTCTTTGGCCATATCGGTTTCGACAAAGCCCGGTGCAATCACGCCAACGCTAATATTGTGCGGTGCCAGCGCAATGGCGAGTGATTGGCTCATGGCATTCAGTCCGGCTTTTGATGCGCCGTATGCCGGGTGATCGGGCTCGCCGCGAAAGGCACCGCGGGAAGAGATGTTTACGATTTTGCCGCCTCCTTTTTCCTTCATGTGGCGGGCAGCAAAAAAGCAAAGGTTGCTCACGCCAACCAGGTTGGTGGCCAGCGTTTGCTGCCAGGCATCCTGCCAGCGCCGGAAATCGGTTTCGAGAATTTTGTGTTCGGTGAAGATGCCGGCATTGTTTACCAGGATATCAATACTGTTGTATTGCTGAAGTATTTTCTGCCAGACGGATTCAATCATCGACGGCTGCGCCACGTCTAACGCAAAGGCAGCGTGTAGACCAGGTGTGCCCAGTTCCCGCACGATCTTTTCCGCTTCGGCTTTTGCCGATTTATACGTGATGACCACATTGGCATTTGCACCTGCAAACAACTGCGCACAGGACTTTCCGATGCCTCTCGAACCGCCGGTGATCAATACGGTTTTACCAGTAAAATCAAATTGAATCATAACAGTTCCCGAAATTAAAACAGCTACCCGGAACAATCACGGGTAGCTGTCGTATGATAGAAATAATCCCCAACGTTGAATAGTGAATTAGAGATTGCTCTATTCATTACTCGTTACTCATTAATCCAGTCCTCCCTTGCGGGTAGCCTTTGCCTGCTTCGGCCATGCTGTGCGTTCGCCAGTGCGCGGATTAACAGGGAGCAAACTTTTTTCCCGCGACGTGGTTTGCGGATCTTCGCTGGCCATATAAGCAAGAATGGCGGTCAGGATGGCATTGCTGCGAAGATCATCCCATACGATTTTATCGTAGGTATCGCGGTTGGTGTGCCAGGTGTATGTGCCGTACGACCAGTTGAGAGAACTCAGCGAAAAGGCCGGTGCACCCACGGCCACGAAAGAAGCGAAATCGGACCCGCCGCCACCCGGCACGCCGGGAAAGGAGGTTTGAACCTGGCTGCGGATGCTGTCGGGCACCCGCGACAACCAGCGGTTGATGTAGTCGTAGGCGTTTAAAAAACCCTGGCCGGACAGGTTAACCACCCGTCCTGTACCGTTGTCCTGGTTGAAGACTGCCTGCACCTTTTGCACGATGTCCGGGTGGTCTTCCACAAAAGCCCGCGATCCGTTCAGCCCCTGTTCTTCGCTGCTCCAGTGACCCACCAGGATGGTGCGTTTGGGGTTGGGGTAGACTTTTTTCAAAATCCGCATGGCTTCCATCATCGTCAGTGTTCCCGTGCCGTTGTCGGTAGCGCCGGTACCGCCATCCCAGGAATCGAAGTGTGCCGAAAGGATCACGTATTCATCGGGCTTCTCTGTTCCTTTGATTTCTGCGAGGGTGTTGAAGGTGGGCACCACACCCAGTTCCTTCGAATCGACCTGCACGCTGATCTTCGGTTTTTGTCCGGATTCGGTGAGGCGATAGAGCAGGCCGTAATCTTCCAGTGACAGGTCAACGGTCGGTATTTTTTTGGTAGACGCACTGAAGATCTTGTTCACGCCAAAGCCATTGCTCCAGTTGCTCATCACGATGCCGGCGGCACCGGCCGTTTCCAGTGCTTTGGGCAGGGCACCGCGGCCTGTATAGCCAAAGCGTTGGAGGCGTTTGCGCCAGGCTTCGGTTTGATCAGCCCTTTCCTTTTTCATTTTCTCAAACGATTCCTTGGTGGCAAACTCCTGCCAGTTATAGTCAGGTCTCCCGGTCGGCTGCGGCATGGAGATCAGCACGAATTTTCCCTTTACCGACGGCAGCCAGGCCACAAAAGCCAGCGAGTCGGCAACCTCGGGGAGCAGGATGGTTTCGGCCGCAATGCTTTTGCCCTTCGTAGAAGGACTCCAGGCAAGTTGCGTTCCTTCGAGGCTTTTTACCCAGGGTGCCACCATATCGATATGGCTGATGCTGCGTTCCCAACCGCGCCATTCGCCCCATTGCTCATTACGGGCGGGGATACCCCAGCTTTGATAGGTGGACACGGCCCAGTCGTTGGCCTGTTTCATTTTGGGACTGCCCACCAGCCGCGGACCAATGCCGTCGAGCAACTGGTGCGCCAGGGGCTGTAGTTGCGAGTTGGTGGTCGCTTCGCGAACAATCTGCTGCACCATCACGGAGTCCCTGTTTTGTGCAAGCAGGTGTTGTGCCGGTGCGAAAAGAAAGAAAAGAAAAACGGTCGCAATATGTTTCATGCTGTAACAGGATTTAAAAAACCGAATGTAGAACTTTCAACCCTGAATCTTTTTATTTTTAGGGATTTCAACTCACCATTTCAATCAGTCATTCGAATGAAGAAAATTGTTTCCCTTGCCCTGTTGTTTTTGTTGACCCATTGCCTTTCGGCACAGGGTCTTTCACCGCTCACGGTGGAAAAAATCATGCGTGACCAAAAGTGGATCGGCACATCGCCGTCGAACGCGTACTGGAGTGCCGATGGCCGGTTTCTTTTCTTTAGCTGGAACCCCACGAACAGCGAATCGGACTCGGTTTACTACATCACCCTTACCGACAGAACGCCTAAAAAAGCGGGCTACGAAATGCGGCAACGCATCCCCTCGCTGAACAGCATCGTGTACAACAAGCACAAGACAGCCTATGCCTATACCCTCGACGGCGATTTGTTTTATGCTGATGCCAAAACCCACAAAGAGCGGCGCATCACCCACACCACCGAAAGCGAATCGTCGCCCCAGTGGATCGACAACGATTCAAAACTTGTTTACAGCCGGACACAAAATCTTTACGCCTGGGATATCGCCACAGGACAGACAACACAGCTCACTAATTTTCAACGCGGCACCGCACCCAAAGAACCCGTGCAGAACACCCAGGAAAAATGGCTGCAGCAGGAAGCAATTGCTATGTCGGAAGTGGTGCGTGAGCGAAAGCAAAAGAAAGACTCAACGGATGCCATCAACAAGCGCCTGAAGCCAAAAGAGCTCCGCACTATTTATCTCGAAGAAAAAAATTTGTTCGCCCCGGCAATTTCCGCCAATGGCCGCTTTGTTGCCTATCGCCTCAACCGGCCGGCAGCCAATGCAAAGAACAGCATCATTCCCAATTATGTTACCGAAACGGGTTTTACCACCGACATCCCCGGACGCACAAAAGTGGGTGCGCCGCTGAGTGCCACGGAGCTTTATCTTTTTGATCGTGAAAAAGACACCGTTTACCAGGTTAAAACCGACAACCTGCCCGGCATTACCGACATGCCGGATTATGTGAAAGACTATCCCGCAAAAGACACGGCGAAAAAAAAGCCGCTGGCCCGGACCGTTGGCTTTCGCAGCCTGGAATGGAACGAAGACGGGACCGCCCTGGCTGTCGACATTCGTTCCACCGACAACAAGGATCGCTGGATTGTCCTGCTGGATCCTGTCACTGGCAAATTAAAAACGATCGACCGCCAGCGTGATGAAGCCTGGGTGGCGGGCCCCGGTGTTGGTGATTTTCCGGTATCCCTGTACTGGATTACTAACAACATGCTTGCCTACCAAAGTGAGAAGACCGGCTATTCGCACATTTACAAAACCAATGTTGAAACAGGCGAAACCACGCCACTCACCAGCGGCAAATTTGAGGTCTCGAACCTGCATCTCTCCAGGGACAAAACCTATTTTTATTTCAACAGCAACGAGCCGCACCCCGGCGATATGCAGTATTACCGCCTGCCGGTGAGCGGCGGTAAACCGGAACGGCTGACCACGCAAACCGGTAACAACGATGTTGCACTTTCGCCGGATGAGAAATGGCTTGCCATCCGGTATTCGTATTCCAACAAGCCCTGGGAATTGTACCTGCAGGAAGCAAAGCCGGGAAGGAAATGGCACCAGCTAACCAACCTTGCGCAATCCGACGAGTTCAAATCCTATGCATGGCGGGATCCCGAGATCGTCACTTTTACTGCCAGTGATGGCGCACAGGTTTATGCAAGGCTTTACAAACCGTCCAATCCGCACCCGTCCAGGCCCGCGGTGATTTTCGTGCACGGTGCCGGTTATTTGCAAAACGTACACAAATGGTGGAGCACTTACCAGCGCGAATACATGTTCAACAACCTGCTTGCCGATAATGGCTACACGGTGCTCGATATCGACTACCGCGGCAGTGCCGGCTACGGCCGCGACTGGCGCACAGGCATCTACCGCCACATGGGCGGAAAAGACCTGAGCGACCAGGTGGACGGCGTGAAATACCTTGTAGAAAAACACGGTGTCAACCCGAAAAACATCGGCATCTACGGCGGCTCGTACGGTGGCTTTATGACGCTGATGGCCATGTTTACACAGCCCGACGTGTTTCACTCGGGAGCGGCGCTTCGTTCGGTAACCGACTGGGCACATTACAATCATGGCTACACGTCAAACATCCTCAACGAACCCTACAACGACAGTCTCGCCTACAAACGCAGCTCGCCAATTTACTATGCGGAGGGACTGAAAGGCAACCTGCTGATGTGCCACGGCATGGTGGATGTGAATGTGCACTTCCAGGATATCGTTCGGCTTACGCAACGCCTCATCGAATTGCACAAGGACAACTGGGAACTGGCCCCTTACCCGCTGGAAGACCACGGCTTTGTAGAGCCAAGCAGTTGGACGGATGAATACAAGCGTGTCTTTAAACTGTTTGAGACCACGCTAAAGAAATAAAGCCCGCGAACCAAACGCAAAAAAGGTGACGTTCTCCCGTCACCTTTTTTTATGCAAGTACATTTCCAAGAAAGCGCTGTAGTTGTTTGATGTGGCGTTGCGTGTGATAGTTGTTGAACGCCACCCATTCCATTTTTGTCATCGTGCCCAGCGACGGATGCCGGTATTGGGTACAGGCTTCCGTTAGATCGGCCACGGCGATGGCTTTACGCAAGGCCTCTTCTTGCGCCTGCAGTTGGCTGGCAAGCGTGGAAGGATCACCGCCCTGTTCGGACGGCTGTACTCGTTCGGGTGCTACCCGTTTGGTGCCGGTGTCTTCCATTGCCCGTCGCAGCAACGCAATTTTTTCATCGGGTGGACGGTTGGTGGGAATGGATTCGCTGTGCAGCGCCCCGTTTGTGGACGCATACACCTTCACCAGGTGATCGGCCACCTGTGCGGCCGACCACCCGCTTCCGGAAGGCTTTTGATGAAAGCTCTCCGGTGTAAAGCAAAGCAGAAGGTCGCAAAGAGCTTGGGTGGTTTGCTCCAGTTCGGCGAGAAGTGTTTCTTTGGTCATACACAAGATTGATTTGCTAAAGGTAAGTGGACGTCCCGCATTTCGGATGCAATGGTCCACAGGCGCCTTTCAGCATCTATTGCGGTGATCGGGACGGTTTTTTACCGCCGATATAACGCTTGTTAAATACGTCGCGAAAAAAGAGAACAGCAATTATATTTAGGGCAAAAACGATAGATGAAAACCATCCTTTCTGCTGCACTGTTTTTCTTCGGCCTGCATGCCTCTGCGCAGTCCGTCAGCACGTCGGTTAAATTCGCAAAAGCAAACCAGCAGGCCCTGATGCTTTACCTGCCGTACAGCGCGGAGGTGGCCGAGGGCACTATTCTCACCAAGCTCAAAGAAATTGGCTTTGAGCCGGAGAGCAAAGGCTCGCTGTTTTGGAAGCAAAACAAAGTGAATGGCTTTTACGCCTTCAAAGGTGTGGCGCTGAAGGGCGACAACCTGCAGTTGGTCGACCTTTATTTTAAAGTCGACCGCCGCGGCAGCAAGGGCGACAACCAGTCGGTCATGTACCTCCTCACCAGCAAAGGCGCAGAAAATTTTGTGAGCGATGCCACGGACCCTGCCGTGTACACGGCCGCCCAAAAATTTTTGAACGGCTTTACCTCCGAAACGGCAACATACAAACACACGCTTGATGTACAGACGCAGGATGAAACCGTGAAGAAGGCAGAGAAAAAACTCCAGAACCTGCAGGAAGAAGAAAGGGACCTGAATAAAAAAATCGCCGGCCTGCAGGAAGAGCTTCGCAAGAACAAAGAAACACAGGTAACCCAGCAGGCAACCATCGAAGCCGAGAGAAGAAAACTGGACGAGATGCGAACGACAAAGCAATAAACCTTACCCTCTCCTCAAGCAGAAGGGACTGCTACGCACAGGACCGGCTTATGCAAGATGCGTTTGTTTGCAGAAGAATTCCATCCCTTCGAGGGATGGAATTCTTTTTTGCCCGGCTGCGTTCCGAACGCTGAAGAGTGCGACGCAACGGGAGCTTCATAGATATTTTGTCGCCGGCACCATAAAATTTATTCCGCTCCTACGGAGCTTCGTTCTCTTTACTACTCTCTCTTTCTATTAACACGATGCCCCGCCGGGGCAAAAAGAAAGCCGTTGGCGAGGACGCCCAACGGCAGCAAAAAGCCTCCACCTTAAAGTATGATGGAGGCTTTGAAGTATCGTACAAAAGCAAGGGTCTGTGCGGTTGTAAGCCCCTCCCTGGAGGGGTTTGGGGAGGCCTTTAGGGGATCGAGGGGCCAAGGCCCGGGATGCGGTTTTACACGGCTCGCATAAACCGTCTCACTTCCTCTTCCTCCTTAAGTTCGTGCAGGGCAATGGCCAGTTTGTTGGTCTTTACAAAATTGCACCAGTGGCAATCGTCTTTGCCGCAACCGGTGTAAAAATCTTTGCGCTGGATCTTTAACCACACCTCCCTGATCTGTTGTTTGACCAGGTCGATATCGATGGAAGAAACAGAAACTTTTTCCTTGCGATAGGTTTTCTTTTTGTCCGGTTCAACAAAATCGAATTCAATACTGGTCACGTTCCAGTCTTTGGGGTAGAGGTCCAAAAGAATTTTGTAAAACACCGCCTGCCGCCAGTAGTCGCCGCCGTTGGGCTCCTTGCCGGGACGGGCCAGTTTGTCGGAACATTTTTCGGGATCGCCGGTCTTGTAATCAATCACCGTCGCTTCTTTCCCGTTGAACTCGATCTTGTCGATCACGCCGCGAAGCGGGATCTCATCCAGCATCTGGTTGCGCATGTTCAGCTCCACTACCACCACCTTGTTCCATTGGGTGACATAGGTGTTGTAATAATTTTTCAGGATTTCCAGTCCATACTCCAGCCGCCGTGCAAACTGCTCCTTGGTAAAGCTTTCGCGGTGACGTTTCAGGTACCAGGTAAAGTCCTGGAGAAAATCGTCCAGCACCGGAAAGACCTCTGTCTTTTTCATTTTGTTGAACAGGCTTTCCAGTGCAAAGTGCACGGCCGAGCCAAACTCCATGGCTTCGTTGCGGGGCGATGGAATGCGAACGATGTTCTGGTAGTAAAAACCCAGCGGGCATTTCAGGTAGGCATTCAGCGACGACACGCTCATGCCGAAATTCTGCACCACGCGGTCTACGATTTCATCGTCCAGGTGCGCCACTTCCGGCGCCGGAGACTGCTGGAACTGCAGCACGCTGAATTCCGCTAGCCGGCTTTCGTCTGCCGGCACTTTTTGCAGCGGCAGGTTATGCTCCATCTGGATCTCGGCAAGAAACATCGTTGCTTCGAGTTGCTTGCCTTCGTTGGTATAATTGGCGTAGGAAATGTACAGTTGCCGTTTAGCCCGGGTAAGCGCCACATAAAACAGGCGGCGCAGTTCTTCCGTGTCGTTGCCTTTGGCACCCGTGGCAAACAGTGTATCGGGAAACGAAAAGCCACTGAATGGCTTGCGCTTTTTCTCCCAGCAATTCGATGCGTTGCCAACAAAAAAAACGTAGTCATATTCCAGTCCCTTGGAGCCGTGTGCCGTCATCAGGTTCACGCCTTTTTCGTTGCCGCTCACCTGTACCAGCGGAAGAACAAGTCCTTCTTTGCGCATCAGCTCAATGCGGTTCATGAACTCCTGCAGCGGCAGCAGCGGGTGGCGCCGCGTCTCTTCCTTCACGTGATCGTAAAAGCCGGTGAGATACTGCAGCAACCTGTTTTTTTCTTCGTTGTGAACGATGTAGGAAAGAAAGCCTGCTTCGCGAACCACCTTCTCCAACAGTGTTTGCACGGTTTCGTTCGAGACGGCTTTGATGAGCCCTTCCATCACTGCGCTGGCTTCTTTCAACCCGCTTTGCAGGCCGGTATCGAAAAGGTCGATCTGCGGCCGTGAAGCTTCTTCGCAAAGCCACCGGCGCAGCGATGTTTTCTGTCCTTTATAATTCAGCTCCGACACCCGCATGCTGGCCTTGGCAATTTCAATGGACGGAATTTGAAACCATTCAAAATGCAGGATCTCAAACAACATTTCATCGCCGCTGTACGGGATATCGTGTTCGGCGCAGAGATAATTCAGCACCAGCAGTAGCTGCTGAATCACCGGCTGGTCGAGGATGTTGAGACTGCGTTTGCTGTAGTACGGAATGCCTTTCAGGCGCAGGTAGTTCACCAGCTCATCACCGTATTTGTTTTCGCGATAAATCACACCAATGCTGTTACCGGGCACACCTTTTTGGGTCAGCTCTTCGATCTTCAGCACCGTGCCGATCATTTCGTCGCGTTGCGTTTCGTATTCAAGAATGGATGGCGGATGAGAGATGACTGATGACAGCTCCGCATTCCTGGCGATGAGTTCTTTACTCAGGCCGTCGATCTTCTTCACCAACCGTTCCTCGTTGTTATCAATGAGTGTTTTGGAGATATCGAGAATGTGCTGTGTCGAACGGTAGTTGTTCACCAGCACCACTTTCAATAAATCCTTTTCATACGCCGTGGCAAACTCCATCATGTTCTCCACGTTGGCGCCCTGGAAACGGTAGATACTTTGGTCGTCGTCGCCCACCACAAAAACGTTGGGCTTGTCCCAGTAGTTGATGAGCAACTGTACCAGCTTGTTCTGGCTGCCCGATGTATCCTGGTATTCATCCACAAGGATATACTGAAATTGCTCCTGGTAATTGCGCAGCAGGTCTTCGTCGGTTTCAAAGGCATTGATCACCCAGTTGATCATGTCGTCGAAATCGTAGCGGTTGCGGCTGCGCATCATTTGCTGGAACCTTGTAAACTCGCCGCAGGCGGCCCGCAGCTTTTCCATTTTTTCCTTTTGTTCCGCGATCTTGTCCCAGCGTACATCACCTTTTTTAAACTCTTTGGTGGCCCGCTTGCAGATGTACTCCTCGCGGTACTGCAGGTCATCGAGGTAGGCATCAATTTTCCCGCAGATAAAATCAGCCGTCCATCCTTCCCGCTTCATCAGGCTGAAGAGGCTTTGCAGGCTGGTCATCTCGAAATACACATCGCCGCGGTAACGCTTCAGCGGGTGGTCTTTGGGAAATGCATCGATCAGTTCCTTCATCAGCTCAATGCGCTCCAGGTCGGAAATCGGGTCAAGCGCTGTTTTTTCAAACAGGCCCAGGTTGTCCTGGATTACATCGTTGCAAAACGCATGGAACGTGGCAATGTTGACACGGTGGGCATCGGGACCGATAAAACCCAGCAGCCGCCGCCGCATGGCCACGGCCCCCGAGTCGGTATAAGTGAGGCAAAGAATGTTGCCGGGTTCCGTGCCCACGTCGGTGAGCAGGATTTTCCCGATGCGTGCACTCAGGATCTGTGTTTTCCCTGTGCCCGGTCCGGCAATCACCATCACCGGCCCTTCGATCTGGTCAACGGCTGTGCGTTGCTGTTCGTTGAGACGATTGTATTCTTCGGTAAATTTCTGGAGTAGCTTTTCTTTTTGCGTCATGTCGATTGATTGTTTCGGAGGTCCCCTCTTTTTCTTTTCCGCATCCCACATGCGTGGGTCTTCCGCGTTACAGGCGATGAAACAAATGTAGGTTTTTGCTAAATAGTTTGGGATGGTTTTTCGGTAAACGCAGCAGCCATGGGCGTATTAAAGCGAGGGATTGTCTGCCTCCGACGGAAAGTCCGAAATCTCCAGCAGCGAATAGCGCACACTCCTTCCTGCCGCGTTGACAGCAAACATTCCATGCGCAACCCGCAACCTTCGCTTTGTTGCAACGGCATTACCCGGCAGGCAAAACGGTGCGTTACCCTAGCGGAACAGATCGTCCAGTGGTATCGACTCCAGGTACGGATGCAAGGCTGCCGTTCCTGCAAATACACGGTATTCTTCGACGGCTTTATTATGCCGGTTGCAAAACATTTCCGCGTAAAAATGATTGACCTGGAAAAGAAAGACGCTGCAATTGGCGCTGCTCCGTTTTCCAATGAGCACACCCTGGTGCAGAACAGTCCATTTTTTTTGGTCTTCGGTTAACAGGAGAAAATCAGACAGTCTCATGGCTTTCAGATTTTGCGTTGGCGAAAAATGAATCTTTCCAATTATGTCGAACCGGTCTTGCCCGTGTACACGTACCGGACAAGCGGAACACGCCGGCGGCCGGCGTTGACCCATAAAATGCATTGAAATAAAACCGAGGCAAAAGTTCCCGTGCGGCTGCACAGGGGGCGATACAGTGCTAAATTAACCCGCCTGCGACAGACTTCACACCGCAAGGCAAAAAAAAATAAAAACAATTTCGACCAATCCCGCAGGGGCTGCTGGAGAAAAGACCGGCTGGCGCCGGAAAGGCAGCCCGCAAGAAAACTATTTTCAACTGGATGGTTCGAGTAGGAACAAGTCGGCAGGAAGCAACAGGCAAGGGGCAATCCGACTGCCAACTGCATACGGCCTACTGCTTGCTAAATTCTATACATCATTTTTAAGATGGCATTATTCCTCCACCGGCAACGGCCCTGTTCCCTGCCGGGCCACGACCCTCCATTCGTTGTTTTGCAACACCCACACATCGGTGAGCATGAACCGGCCGCTCCAGTCGCTCTCTCCCACTTTGGCCCGCTGCTTTGCAAGCGCATTTACCACGGCGGTATTGCCATACACCCGTACCCTGATCTCCTTCCAGTCGAAGCTCTCACAGGTATATGCACCCATTGCACCGCTGATCCATTCTTTTTTGGTCATGAAATGTCCGCGGGCACTGCTTAAGAGAAAATCGTCGGATAAGAGGATGTTGAACACGTGTTCGTCTTTCATGATCCACGCCTCCATCCATTCTTTTTCTTTGGCAATAATGTGTTCACTGATTTGTTCCTGTGTCATCGCGTTTTTTTTAACCGGCTAATTGGTCTTGCAAATAAAAAAGTCCCAGTACAAATCCAACCAGGAGCAGCAGGGAAACAACTCCTGTGAAAACTGCACGCCACGTGCTGTAAAATTGGCCTCCGTTCTCCCGGTGTAGCGCAAGGTTGCTTCCCTGGTATTTTCTTGCGACAAAATGGGCTGTCCATCCAAGCGCAAAACCGTATACAACAGGCGGTATCTTGTCTGCCAGGGGAATGAAGGACGAAGCAATGAGCAGGAGCAACACGCCAATGGTTGCCATCCATGTTTTCCCGGCTCTGCCGGGTTGGTTCAGTGCAGCAAAGTTCCGTGCGAGCAGGTAGCCGCCGGCCAGCGGACCACCAACGAAGGTGCCGATCAGAATAGCCCGTTCGTTATATAATTTCTGTGTAACTGTTGAAGGAAAAAGAGATTCCTGCATGGCAATTTGTTTTGGCGGCGACAAGATAACGGGGGATCGGCGAAACCGGCAAGGGCAGGTTTCCTCCTTCCGCTTTAGACAGCATCCGACAACGAGGTAAAATTGAAATCCCTGATCCGCATCGGCGGCACCATGCTGTTCTGAATGCGTACCGGCTTACCCACCGCTTCCAGGTTTGCCAGCATGGCGGCAGGGCTTTCGTTGAAACGGAAATTCTTGATCCCGTTTTTAATCTCGCCGTTTTCAATGGAAAACGTCCCGTCGCGGGTCAGTCCCGTAAACACCAGCGTTTGCGGGTCCACCAGGCGGATATAGTAAAAACGGGTGACCAGCACGCCTTTGTCCGTTGCTTTGATCAGGTCATCCAGCGACTGGCCGGAACCCTGCATGATGAAGCCTTCCGGCGGCGGCACGGCGTCCACGCCTTTTTGTGCGGCCCAGTAACGAGAATAAGGCAATGCTTTCAGCACGCCGTTTTCCACCCAGGTCACTTTTTGCTGCGGACGGCCATCGGCAAAAAACGGGCTTGATGGATTCTCTGCGTTAAACGGATCGGAAAAGATCGTCACCTTATCCTGGAACAACTGACTGCCGATGCGATTGCCGCCACCGCGTTTTCCAAAATAACTTCTGCCCTCGTCGGCACTGCGGGCATCCATGGCGTTAACCAGCAGCGACAGCAGGTCGTAAGCTGCCTGCGGCTCCAGCACCACGGTCATCCTCTCTGGCTTCAGCTCTTTTGGATCTTTCCAGGCAAGCGCCTTTTTCACGGCCACTTCCGTGGCGCCTTTCGTATCGAGTTTTGCCGCATCGGTAAAATAGCTCACGCCGTAGCCCGAACCTTTTTCATCGGCCGTTCGCGCCGTTACGGTAAACTCGCCGGACGTCTCTTTGTTATAGCCAAACAACCCCTTGTTGTTGCCAATCGCTTTAAAGGACGTGGTGTCCTCCAGGTAGCCGGCTGCAGTGGCTTTGTTCTTCACGCATTCCTGGATGCTGGCCAGCGCGGCGTCAACGCGAAATACTGGATCGATGCGGCCTGTGTTTTCGGAATAGTTCATTCCCTGTTGGTAATGCTGGGGCGGAAGAGCAGTCATGAACTCCGGGCTTTCCGGCGCCAGCTGGGCGATTTCTTCGGAACGGCGTACGGTTCTTTCCAGGGCGGCATCATCGAATTCGTTTCCGGTGGCGGTGCCGGAACGCTTGCCGTAAACAGATGTCACCGCAAAGGAAAGATTGTCGGTTTCGCCGTTGGTCGAAACCGTGTTGCGTGCATAGCGGATGTTACCTACGCGGCTGCCGGTGATGGTCACACTTACTTCATCGGCTTTTGCGTAAGAAAGAATTTTATCGAGCAGCTTTTTAGCTTCCTGTTCGTTCAACATTGACATCTTTTCAGATTAAGCAGTTTTAGAAGAATTGGTGTTCAAGACATTGATCTTTGCAAAGCGGCTGGTGCTGCAGCCGTGCGATACGGCACTCACCTGGCCGGGTTGTCCCTTGCCGTCGAAAAAGGTGCCGAAGCAGCGGTAGTCCTTTTCGTCGCAGATCTGCACGCACTGGTTCCAGAAATGCTGTGTGTTGCTTTGGTAGGCTACGTCGTCCAGCATGCCGGTGATCTTCCCGTTTTCGATTTCGTAAAACACCTGCCCGCCAAACTGGAAGTTGTAGCGTTGCTGGTCGATGGAATACGATCCGCGTCCCAGGATGTAAATGCCTTTCTCCACGCCTTTGATCATGTCTTCCACACTCAGTTGTTCGCGGCCCGGGCGAAGGGACACATTGGGCATGCGCTGGAACTGAACGCTGCCCCAGTTATCGGCATAACTGCAGCCGTGTGACTCGGTTTGCCCCAGCAGTTGCACCTGGTCTCTTGTTGCCTGGTAATTGACCAAGATGCCGTCCTTTATAAGGTCCCATTCTTTGGCGGGAACGCCTTCATCGTCGTAGCCAACGGTGTTTAAAAAATGTGGCTGTTTGCGGTCGGCAACGATGTTGACGATCTTGCTGCCGAAATTGAAGTTGCCGGATTTCCATTTGTCGAGCGTGCAAAACGAGGTGCCTGCATAGTTGGCTTCGTAACCCAGTACGCGGTCCAGTTCCAGCGGGTGTCCCACCGATTCGTGAATGGTCAGTCCGAGGTGATTGGGATCGAGCACCAGGTCGTATTCACCCGGCTTTACGCTTTTTGCCGTGTGCTTTTCCTTGGCCTGCCTGGCGGCCTGCACGGCGTCTTCCACCATATCGTAGGCATAACGGTACAGGACCAAGCCCTGTGGACCGGCGATTTTTTCCGACGCTTTCGGTGTCAGGTATTCGTAGCCCATGCCCATGGGTGCGCTCAGGGCATCACGGGTTTTGAATTTGCCTGTTTGCTTGTCCACTAC
Source organism: Flavisolibacter nicotianae (assembly GCF_003628535.1). Lineage (GTDB taxonomy): Bacteria > Bacteroidota > Bacteroidia > Chitinophagales > Chitinophagaceae > Flavisolibacter > Flavisolibacter nicotianae. The sequence goes on along the minus strand of NZ_RBCI01000002.1, from coordinate 263,704 downwards.
GGTTACTGTAAACGTGGGCCACAGGCGGTGAATGTCCTGGTCGATGTACGAGCCATCGGTGGACGCAAAATATTTTTGTTCGTTGGCGAAGAAGAGTGCAGAGTTGATAAAATTCGCACCGGCTTTCAGGGCTTCGCTGTTTACTTTCATCAACAGGTCGACCTTCTCTTTCACCGGAATTTTAAACGCATTGATTTCGATGGGAGTCTTCCAGGAGCGTTCGCCCAGGCCTTTTTGGGGTGCCAGCTTTACAGGCTCCTTTTGCAGCCTGGCGTTGGCTTTTGCCAGCAGCACGGCCCTGTCGGCACATTTTTGCACGCCTTCCTTTGTCACCTCATTGGTAGCGGCAAATCCCCAGGTGCCGTTGGCGATGACACGAATGCCCACGCCGAACGATTCGTTGTTGGCGATGTTTTGCACTTTCGCTTCCCGTGTTGTGACAGACTGTGTGAGGTAGCGGCCGATGCGTACATCGGCGTAGGTGGCACCGCTCTTTTTGGCGCGGGCCAGCGCCGCATCTGCCAGCTCTTTTTTGGCTTTGGTGTCGATGCCGCTGTCGAGGAACCGGGCCGCATCTACCGGCTTACTAAACAGGTAGTCCGGGAGCATCAGGGCACCGAGTCCCATTGTTGTCATTTGCAGAAAGTCTTTTCGTTTCAAATTGGTTGATTTAGCTTGTTGTTCACGTTTTAGAGCTGACCGAAGTACGAATATTTATCCCACATCAGCTTAGCCTATGTTTTAAAGTTAAAGGGAATTCATGTTGTTTATCGTCTATCCGCCTGCCGTATTCCGGCAAATACTGCTGTATGCTTGCAAATCATTTTGCTGTAAACACCTTTCCATTAAAAATATAAGTTTTGTATTTTCCTGAAAAGCCCTGTCTTTCTCCTTCAATTGGAACCTGAAATGTTTTGCCGCTGTTTTTTATTCTGATGACTGGCACTTTTTGGTCGTCTTTAAAAGCATGTAAGTCAAATTCAACATAGACACTAGAAGTCTTATCAGGAAAAATTTCTGGCTCTGTTAGCTGATTTTCTGTAATAGAAAATGTTCGTAATTCCTGCCAAGGCAGTGCTGTGGAACCTTGTCCGTTACCCCAGGCCAAATAAATATTTTTTGCGTCAGCAGTAGTGATAGTATGTATGGAGTTATAGTGCATGTACGTGTAAGGCATAGTCTCATTAGTGGTATCGGCAAGCATTTTGGTCCGTATTGCTTGTGGTGTTTTAAAGATGGCCATCGTCGTAAACGCAATGAGAGTTCCGCCTGTCCTTGTGTCCCATGATAGTAATGCCAACTTCTTATCAGAAGACTTGGCCAGGTAAATCAGGTCATAGTCAAGCGTATCTGGAAAATTGAATATGGCTGCTTTGTATGACTTGATAATTTGAACCAATTTGTCGTTTGCCGCCTCAACTGAATCGTAGTTGGCTTCCCGTAAACTGTCAATAAGAATAAACTGATGCCTGATTGCAGAATAGAAGCTTTTGAATGTTTGAGAGTTTTTTACGTCAGTCGTAGTATTCTGCCCTTTGCATGTCAAGGCAGAAAGAATCAATATTGTCAGCAGGGTTCTCATTTACTTGTGTACAACTGGCTAGCCAGTGAAACGGAAACTACAAAAAGAAGGAAGACAGCCTAAAAGATTTTTATCCTGCAGAAACGTCCTTCACCCGCCAATAAAAAAACCCCGCATGTGCTGCAGGGCTTTCATTCATTTTTCCACCTTATTGTTTGATCAACGGAAGCGTTTGCACCTTACCCGGCTCCAGTTGTACCTGCAGGAAGTATTGCCCGTTGCCCAGTGCTTCAAGCGGCAGTGTAAAGCTGTTGCTCCCGGTTGTCAGTGCCAATTGTTTGCGCTGCACCTGTCTTCCGGCCACATCGACGAGAATGTATTCGGCTTTGCCGGCGGATGGCGCAGTGATCGCCAGCGTGGCACGTCCGGCCGTCACAAAATTGGGCAGCAGTTGCACCGCTGCATTCCGGCCAAAACTTACGCTGACCACCTGGCTGTAGCGGGCCTTCCCGTCATCCGTCAACATTTTCAACTGGTAATACACCGTTCCCGCCTGGTTCCTGTCGGTGAATGAATAGGACGACAAGCCCTTCGCGGCAAGTGTTGCTACCGTTTGAAGGTTTGCCACATTGCTGCTGCGCAGGACCTCGTACGATTCGGCGTCGGGATCTTCCGAAACGTCCCATGACACAAGGGCATCGTTGTTGCCCTGCCGGCTGGCAGCAAAACGCAGAAGCCTGATGGGAAGCGTAGCACCACTAATCGTGTAGGTCTCGGGGGTGTTTGGCACCGTACTTACCGTGAGTACATCGGCGGCCACCAGGCCACTCAGGTTCGATTTGGCATACGATCCCGTGGCGTTGTCCTGTGCCGTGATAAAATAGCTGATCACATCGCCGCTGGTTACACCGCCCAAGTAGGCATAGTTGATGGTGAAATCCCAAGTGCCGCTGGTGCTGTTCCCGGACGAAAGCGTTCCGGCAGAATTGTACCAGCTACCATTATTCTTTTTGTAATAGATCTGCGGAACATAGGAACCCGACGTCGGTATCCCATTGGTTTCATCGGAGATGGTGGTACGTAAAGAACGGCTGGCAACCGAACTGGTATTCGCTAACGGCATGTACGAAATGGAGACGCCTTCACTGCCCGATGTTTCGTAAGCACCGATATCGACGATGCCGGCACGGTCGAAATTGCGCTGGTCTTTTTGCAAAACGGTAACGTCGCTCACCGACGAGACGCCGCTGTTGATCAACACGCTGCCGGCGCCAACGGCCAGTGTTGGCGTTAAGCCCCCGTTGGGTACCAGTGCGGAAGAAATGTTCAGCGCGCCGCTGGTATAGTCGAAGTCGGCCGAGCCGGCGGCAAAGCTGTTGCCCGCCACATAGTTTTTTTGATTGACACCAAGGTTGGAAGAATTGCTGGCAAACAGGTCGCTGCCGGTATTGGCGGCCAGCACACTGTTCACAAGGTTGATCGCGCCGGTTGATGTGTTGTAACAAAGTCCGCCGCCAGTTTCTCCCGTGTTGTTGTAGATCGTGCAATTCACGATCGACAAGGTGCCGCCGCTGATGCCGCCCCGGTAGATTGCACCACCCTGGCCCGAAGCCCTGTTCTGGAAAAACGTACAATTGGTTAGTGTGGCCGGTCCAATCCGCAAGGCGCCGCCCTGGTTAGTAGCCGTATTGTTATTGAAAGTGCAATTCGTAAACTCTGGCGCTACACCGTTTCCGTAAACGGCTCCGCCGTTGCCGGTCCCGCTGGCCGTGTTGTTGCAAAATGTGCAGTTGGCAAACGACGAGAGAATGGTGCTGCCCAGGAAAATAGCGCCGCCCGATCCGCCTCCCGCGGTGTTGTTGTCGAACACCGTATTCTTGGCCGTGACAGCGCCGTTTGTGGCGGTGAGGTAGAAAGCGCCGGCCGATCCCAGCGAGGTGTTTCCTTCTACCCGGCAGTTGTAAACATTCAGGTTGGTGGCAGAGCCAAACAGGCCGATGGCACCACCGGCACCACCGGAAATAGCATTGTCGTTATTCTTTACCGTTACATTCACGAGGGTCAGCGTGGTACCGCTGCCATCAATCAAAAAGGCGCCACCGGCAGCACCGGCATTGGCCGGGTCGGGCATTCCTTCCCGCCCGTGCTGAACGGTGAGATCGCGAAACGTGACGTTAGCACCATTGGTGATGTAAAAAACCCGGTGCACAGCCGTGCCCCGCACTTCACTTCCCTGCACGATGGTTGATGCCATTGCTTCGCCAATGAACGTGAGGTTTTTTGAAATCGTAATACCAGCTTCGGTGATTTGTCCTTTTAGCAGGATGGTGTCGCCATTTCCGGCGGCTGCCACAGCACTGCTGATTGTGGAGTAGTCGCAACTGCTGTTGCAAACGGTTAGTTGGTTAGCATACCCTTTCGAAAGGGTAAAGACAGAAAGCAGTAGCAACGCCTGCTTTGCAAGATGTTTCTTCATAGGATCGGATTAGGATGCCGCAAAGTAAAGACACGGCGTGCAAAAAAACAAAGCAAAAGCCCCTCGTAAAAGCACGTAATCCAATGCGAATACATACGGAGACCGCAACGGGTTAACAGTAACCAGTAGTTGTTTTTCGGTTTCCCTCTCCCTGCTTCCGGCTGGGCTTTACGGCACCGTTTTTTCATCAGCCGGTTAGCTGACAGCGGTCATTGTGCCAGGCATCTCCCCAATCTATGTTTGTAGCCCTGGCAACCCGTTACCACGATTCACGGCAGTCCTTGCAGGGCGCAGCAACCAAAATCGAACTGCTTGTCCTGTGCAGGAGACGGTACCGCCAACCATTCATTGCCCGGCAAAACAAAATCCCTTTTGAAGACAGGTTTCGTTGCGCTTCCGCACCACTGCATTCCGGCGATGGCCGCCCGGTAAAGCACGGCCTAAATGTTCATCTCAAAACTTCCTTTTATGACAAAAAAACGCTGGCTTTGGATGATCTGCCTCAGCATCCTGGCCTTCTCCTGCAAGAAGGAGATCATTGAACCGCAACCTTCTTCCACTATCAGTGCCGCTGGGGGCAAGGTGTTAACCGGCGAGGGTGGCCCGCATATCAAGATCGCCGTAGTGTCCGACATCCACTACATGGACCCGTCGCTCCTGCGAAACGGCGCCGAAAACCAGGCTCCGTTCCAGGACTACCTTGCCCAGGATCCCAAACTGGTGCAATTCAGCTCCTGGATTTTTCAACAGGTGGTTTCCGACTTAAAAACCCTGCAACCCGATCTTCTTCTTGTTCCGGGCGACCTGACAAAAGACGGTGAACTGGTCAGTCACCAGGCTGTTGCTGGCTACCTCGATCAGCTTCGCCTCCGCGGAACAAAGGTGTTCGTGATCCCCGGCAACCACGATATCAACAATGCCAAAGCCGTGCAATACGACGGTGCCGGTTACACGCAGCTTCCGCGAACGCAGGTGGCCGACTTTACCACCATTTACAAAAACTTTGGCTACGATCAGACAGACCGGGACCCGGCCTCGCTCAGCTACCTGGCGAAGCCGTACAACGACCTGTGGATTCTTTCCATCGATGCCAGCGAATACGAGACCTACGGGCCTGAAGGCGACAAGGCAGACGGCCGGATCAAAGACGCGACCATGACCTGGGCACTGGAAAAACTGGCACAGGCAAAGCAGCAAGGCGTAACCGTATTTGGCTTAATGCACCACAACCTGGTTGAGCACTATTCCGGACAAACGCAACTCGATCCGGGCTATGTGGTCGACAACTGGCAAACACGGGTGAAGCAACTGATGGACGCCGGCTTGCGAATCATTTTCACAGGCCACTACCACGCCAATGACATTACAGGTTACGTGCAGGATGGGAAGCAACTCTACGACATCGAAACCGGCTCGCTCGTCACACCACCAAGTCCCTACCGGATCGTGACGGTCAAGAACAAAAAACTGGAGATCAGGACCAACACCGTGCAAAGCATCGCCACGACGCTTCCCGGCGACATGAGCTTTACAGATTATTCAGCTGCCTTCCTGAGCCAGCACCTGGACGGGTATTTCCAGTATTACCTCACCAACCGCCTTGGTGTGCCGCCGGATCTTGCAGCCTTTGCATCGCCCCTTCTGCGCAACGGCGCCATGGCGCATTTTGCGGGTGATGAAAAAATGCCGCCGGACCAGCGGGCACAGATCAACACGCTGGCCGGCATGTCGGCACAACTAGCCGAAATGGCCACGACGTTGTGGACGGACCTGGGTGTGAAAGACAACACTACCGTGGTTCCGTACGACAAATAATCGTCGTAAAAAGAAAACAGGCAGTTGTTGGCAGTCAGCAGTCGGGGAAATTCAATTGCCGATTGCTGACTGCTCTTTACGCCTCAAGCACCGCCTTGATCTCTTTTACCAGTGGCGGTACATTTTCGCGGAATTTTTCACCACGGATATCGATGCATTTAGAGGCCTTTAGCCGACGCAGAATATCAGCTAAATTTTGCCGGAGTTTGAACAGCCGGTCTTTTTGATCTGTGAGGTCGCTGCGGTTGACCATTATCCGGTTGCCCGCATCAATTTTTTGATTGATGGCTTCCAGTTTTGCATCAATGGCGGCGTAGGCTTTTTCCGGAAAATCGTCCTTCAGAAACGATTCGTCGAGGTAGCAGGCGATAAACTTTTTGTCCGTGTCGAACAACTGGAGAAAAAACGTGTTGATGGTTTCCGTTGCCACCCACCCGGAAAGAATGCTTTCTTCCGACACAATCGATAAAATAACCTGTGACTGTTGAATGGACTCCGCAATGAATTTTTCAATCGCGTAGCCGGCCGGCATCGATTCGGTATCGATGATGGTTTTGATGCCGTTTTTGACCAGCTCATTTCTTACCTGCATAGCCTCTGCCGCATTCCCGTGGTTGTAGGAAATAAAAACGGCATCGCCATCCTCCAAAAAACCACTGCTGTCTTTGAACAGGCTGCGCCGCAAAATCTCTTCTGTCAGATGCGTGAAAAAGGCGATCAGGAAAACCACGAAAGCAACGTACGAAACCCGCAGCTTCAGGTTGGAATCATCCACATCCGTCCAGATCCGCCGCGGGTCCGATTCGGCTACGTAGCCGAAGATGTCGCATTTGGTGCGCCCCTGGTTCATGGCGAGGCTTCGTTCGTTGGCAAAGTCTTCGCTCAACGTTGTGCCGACAACGACATCGTCACACAGGAGGGTTTTGGCCGCGTAAAAATAAATGCCGGAAGAAAGAACCAGGAGCGCCAGCAAAAGGTATCGCACAACCACCTTCCTGCTTTTGTTTTCGAAGAAGACGGTGAGGCCATGAAACACAAGCAGTGAAACCAGTGCGGCAGCAGCTGTTTCCCGCCAACTGATTAAACCGGCCGGCGCAAACAGGCGGGCCAAAAACGAAAGCGCCACCGTAACGGCAAAAGATACCAGCAGCAGGCGCAGTTTGAAATTGCGTGGTCGACTCATGGAGCCCAGTTAATGTTTTGATACAGGCCCAGGCCATATTTCCCGTCCTGCAATTGAAAAGAATACTTTGCCAGGTCGAGCCAGTCGTGAATGAGAATGTTTTTTTTGTTCAGCGAAACCACGATAAAATGGTAAGCAAACCGGGTGTCGATGCGCTTGGCCGTCACCGAAGCCGGCGAAGGGCAAAGAGCCCTTACCCGTTCCAGGTCGGCAACGGTAATGAACGTTCGGAGCCTGTCCACCGCCAGGGTTCTTTTCTCCGTAGGAGTCATTGCTGCCAGCTTCTGGTTCAGGTTATCGAATTGAAATTGACTCAGGCAATACACCCAGTATTGATTCATCGAATCGATGTATTTGAACTTGCTTTGCATAAGGACGGGCACCAGTACATGAATCCATACATCTACAGCGGTAGCCGCATCGTCGGGCAGGTGCCCGTTAAAAAGAAAGCGAGCCGGCTTGACCGCGGCAAGTCCCGAACCGCCTGTTCGCATTGACCGCATTCCCATGGATGGCAAAACGGAATAATAAGGCCCGGCAACCTGGTAAAAATAATCCCGGAACGAACGGACATAAGCTGTATCGAAGCCCACCGGCGGACGCTTCGCCGGCTGACCGGAAAGGTAACGGGTGAACCGCTCGATTTCGCTGTTGAGAATATCGGTGTGATACTTCCGGAGCACAGGCGTTTTTTGCCCCGTTATTTTTTGCAAGAGCAAATTGATGTCGCGTAATTCGATCATCCACGGGCTGGAATCCGGCCGGTTTTTCAGCCAGGGCGTAAGAACGGTGCGCAGGGCCTTGCTGTTTTTCAGCAACAGGGCATTCCCTGTTTTGCTCACCGCGTTATCATCTGCCAGGAAGGCCGTCATTTTCTGCTGCACGGCATCGTCCACATCGTTGAGCAGGGGCAGTATAACGGAAGTTCCTTCCGCAACGGAGGTATCGGTTTTTAATTGCGGGTTGAGCTTTTCAAGCAGATCCAGTGTACCGCGTGTCGGGCAAATGTTGAACCGAAGCAACTCGGTTTTCAGCACATCCACTTTGTTCCCGCTTTTGGTTGTTCTGATCTGGCGTGATGATCCCACGGTTACGCCGGCGACGGCCTGCGCAACAGAGGCAAAACCAAAAAACAGTGAAAGCAGCAGGGCAAGGCAGTAAGCTGTTTTGTGGCGCATAAAACAGGTTTTAACGTGATGTAACATGCGTTTCCACGAGTGCAGTCGATTGGCAAGAGAAAAGTTACGCCAATTTTCAATAGGGATGGATTGCAGTTAGCATTCGGCAATGGACAGTTGACAGTTGACAGTAGGTAGTAAGCAGTCATGGAGATTTGATAACTATTGGCTGACAACTGACAGCGAATCGCAAATGGCTGACGGCTCCCATTGCCACAAACAAAAAAGCTGCACCGGTGCGGTGCAGCTTTCACAGCAAAGAAAAATACTTACAATGTCGCCATGTCGATCACGAAGCGATATTTCACGTCGCCTTTGAGCATGCGTTCGTAGGCCTCGTTCACATCCTGCATCGCGATCATCTCCACATCGGAAACAATGTTGTGCTCTGCACAGTAGTCGAGCATTTCCTGTGTTTCGGGAATGCCGCCGATGAGCGAACCGGCAATGCTGCGCCGTTCCATAATGAGGTTGAAGGCTGCTACCTGCGCAGGGTCGGGTGGCGCTCCCACGCAGATCAACACACCGTTCGTATCGAGCAGGTTGAGGTAAACATTGTAATCGTGCGGTGCCGACACGGTATCGATGATAAAATCAAAATACCCGGCGAGGCTTTTCAGCGTCTCGCTGTCGGAGGTCAGGGCAAAGCGATGGGCGCCGAGGCGTTCGGCATCTTTCTGCTTCGAGGGGGAGTGCGAAAGCATGGTTACTTCCGCCCCAAACGAAACGGCGAACTTCACGGCCATGTGTCCCAATCCGCCAAGGCCCAGCACACCGACTTTGTGGCCCTTGCCCACCTTCCAGTGGCGCAGCGGCGAATAGGTGGTGATGCCCGCACAGAGAAGGGGCGCCACGGCTTTCAGGTCCAGTTTGCCGGATATATTCAGCACAAAATCTTCCGTCGTGACGATCACCTTGCTGTAGCCGCCATAGGTAAGGGTTTTGCCATTGCGTTCGAAAGAATTGTAGGTACCGGTGAAGCCGTTGTCGCAATATTGCTCCAGCCCTTTTTTGCATTTGGGGCATTCGCGGCAACTGTCTACCATGCAGCCCACACCGGCCAGGTCGCCGACTTTGAACCGGGTGACATCGCTGCCAACGGCCGACACACGGCCCACGATCTCGTGACCGGGAACCAGTGGGTAAACGGTACCGCCCCATTCGTTGCGCACCTGGTGCAGGTCGGAGTGACACACGCCACAGTATAAAATATCGATTTGCACATCGTGTGGACCCGGTTCGCGGCGGCTGATTTCATAATCACGTAAAGGAGAAGCAGCGTCGTAGGCTGCGAAGGCTTTTATTCTGCTCATACAATCAAGGGTTAAACGGGCAAAGGTAGTGCGGGGTATGGTTAAATGCCATTGATGTACGTCAGCAAATAAAATTGACTGCAGGTTTTACGAACCCGTCGTGCAAAAAAATCCGCACCGCTTTTCTTGTATTCAAAACAAAAGCGGCAGACAGTGCTACCGCTTTTGTTTAGGCATCCCGCAATCCTTCGTCGCGAATCCTGCCAATGATCGTGTTGTCTTTTCGATAATCGGTCTCGTCGCGTTGCCGCTCCCGTTCGGGGTAGCCGCGCCGCTCTTCGTACGATTTGCGCCGGTTGCGCACTTTTTCGAGGTGGGCTTCTTCATTCACCTCCCGCTCTTTTTGCTTTGCCTCACTGCCGGCTATGATGCCCCCTTCGCTGCGCATCTCCCAGAGCCGCAGGCCTTTTTCGTACTCGGATTCTTCCTTAGTTTTTGCCGCCGTTGTTTCGTGCAGGCGGTGTTTGTACAAATTGTCGTCGTGGAAATAATCGTGCTGGTAAAAATCGTCCTGGCTTGTAGCAGGAGCCTTGTCGTGTTCCGCTGTCTTTGCAACCTGCGGCCGCTCTTCTGCTGCCATGATGCGGCTGGCCAGTGCCTGCGTGTCACGGCCCAGCGAGTTACAGACCCGCCGCTCGGTCTCTTCGTCGAGACTGTCTTTATCGTAAGCAGGCAGGGCCCCTAACTGGTCAATGGTGACGGCGGGCAGCAGCACATCGTCATCTTCTTTGTGCAGTTCTGCCAGGCCGATCGGGATCAACACTTTACGGTGTTCCAGCTTCAGCTCGTTATCGTCGAGGTCGACTACCATATACCGCACTTTTTTCTTTTGCGCATCCACGATCAACTCTTCCACTTCACCGATCTTTTGGCCCGTGACGTTTTTCACGTCCCAGCCGCGGATGTCGGGGTCGCCTTTCACCAGTTCAAAATCGGAGTGGTCCAGTTCCTGGAGACGCCTGTGTTTCATCGTATCCATAATCTGTTCGTCGTTTTTGAAAGCACTGCTTTCGGTTATCAAATGTGTTCTTAACAGAAGTACATCGCTGCGTTTTGCTGTTGCAGGATGTTTTCGATACTTAATGGATTGGCCGACGGTTCAATGGCACCTGTCGTGTTGGCCGGCGCTGCCGTGTTCGTACCGGCTTTGTTGCGACTGACGAGATAATAAATCACCGCTCCCGCAATAACCAGGGCCAGTACGATCCAGATCCACATCGAATTCGACGTATTGTTTTTTTTCGTTTGCACATGAAGTTCTGCCATATACAAATTTTTTACAGTCTACAAATTGTTTGTCTTGTATTGTGTCAACACAAATTGTGCCTGTGAAGGCAAACCGGCGGCGGCACCGGAAAACAAAAAAGTCTCCTCCCGGAGACTTGATCAAAAAAATAATTTGCAACGTTTTTTACCTGATGCTGACCGGCACCTCGAGGCGATCCCATTTCAGCACAAAGCCCTGCCCGGTAACCTGGTAGAGCAGCTTTTCGTTCATGGTTGAAGACGCCTTGGGTTTTACCGAAACCGTCAACACGTTTTTAGCCGCGTCGAAATTGGCCTCACCTGTGCGCTTGATACCCCACTGCCCCGTTTCGCTGTTGAAAATGAACTGCCACTCGTTTTCGCCGGGAACGGCAAAAAGGGTGTATTTGCCGGCCGGGAGGTCTTTGCCTTCCACTTTAATTGCCTGGCTTGTTTCAAACGTGGTTGCCTCGTTGGCGCCGGCCCGCCAGGCTTTGTTGTAGGGCACCAGCTCGCCCCAGATCTTGCGACCGCGAACGGAAGGACTGCTGTAGTTGATCGTGATGGTGGCGTTACCGATTTTTCCCGTGGCCGTTGCAGGCGGACTGGGACGGTTGCTCTTATCGCCCTGTGCGCAGGCTGCAAACGTGGTAAAAATCGCAAGACCAAGAGAAAGGCCCAGAAGTTTGTTTCTCATAAATTTCTATTTTGATAAGCTTAAAGATATTCACAATCTGTTGCAAACCGCAAGGCTTTTGTTGACTGGTTTTGGGGCTATCCGCAAAAATCCTTGCCGCCGAACGTCGATCATCAACCATCGAACAGGAATCCGCCGCCTTGTATTCGGGAAAAGAATTTGGAACCATTTTTGTTCTTTGCGCCCTGCTTAAGAATCGTGGAATACCCTGTTACCGGTGGTGTATGGAATGACGATTTGTTTTTTGTTCTTAGGCAACAAGCATTCATCCAAATCCAAAAACCATCATGCAGTTATCCGGCAAAACCGCAAAACGCATTTTCCTTCTTACAGCCCTTGCGCTGTTGGCACTTTCAGCCCTGTTGTACCAACAGATTCACTTCCTTCTGGAATCGCAGCGGGAGATCAATCGTACCAATTTGCTGAAAATAAAACTGGAACAATTACTCGGTTCCCTGATCGACACCGAAACGGCGCAGCGTGGTTTTTTGCTGACAAAAGATTCGCTTTTTCTCGACCCGTATTACGGCGCTTATGCCCGCTCCAAAAACCTGCTGAACGACATCGAAGCATTGACGGGTCCGAACGAACGCCCGGGGTTCAATGCGCTGCAAACCTTTGTCGCTGTTCGCTTCGGCACGTTCACTCACCTGTTTTCACAATTTGACGATCCCAGTCTCACACCGGCACTGAAACAGATGCTGCTGCGGCGAACCAAAGCCACCATGGATAGCATCCGGCACTACGTGCAGGGCATTGAAGTACATGCCGACGAATGGCACCGCAACCGCGAGCAGGAAAACCGCAGGTATACATTCCTCACACCTTTTTATGCTATCCTGCTGATTGTTTTTGCCGTGGTGATCCTGGTGTTCTCTTACGAAAAAAACAGCCGCTACCTGAAGCGGACGCAAAAGCTCCTGGTGCGCCTCAAAAAACTGAACAACAAGCTTAAACAGAAAAACCATCAACTGGAACTGTCCAACAAAGAGCTGGACTCCTTTACCTACATTGCCAGCCACGACCTGAAGGAACCGCTGCGAAAAATCCTCACCTATACGTCGATGATCGAGCAGAATGACGAAGAGGTGCCATACAGGGAAAACAAGGTGCATTTTGAAAAGATCAAGCAGTCGGCAGACCGTATGCAAAACCTGCTCAACGATCTTCTGTATTATTCGCACACGAGCAGCAGCGAAAAGAAATTCGAGGAAGTGGATCTCAATCAGATCGTCACGGAAGTGGTGCAAAACCTCGATGAAGAAATTGTGGAAACAGGTGCCGAAATCCGGTTTGCCAACCTGCCGGTGATCAAAGGCCTGCCCTTCCAGATCAAGCAGCTTTTCAAAAACCTGCTTAGCAATTCGCTGAAGTACAAAAAGGAAAAAACACCACCCGTCATTACCATCGACAGTACGCTGGTGAACGTGGCCGAAATTGGCATACCGGAACACAAGACCAGCAAGCGCTACGTCAAGCTGCTTTTCAGTGACAATGGACTAGGCTTCGAACAGTCGCATGCCGACCGCGTTTTCCGCCTGTTTCAACGGCTGCATACAGGCCAGGGCTACAAGGGCACCGGCATTGGTTTAACCATCTGCAAAAAAGTAGTGGACAATCACCACGGCATTATCCAGGCGCACAGTGAAGTGAACCAGGGAACCACGTTTGAAATTTATTTCCCCGCGTAATAATGGTTTGCCCATCACCACAGGTCCTGTAAGGAGGACTAAGGACCGTGAGATGTGAGACGTGAGACGCCAAACGGGAGACAGCCGTTCGCGAGATGGAGAGAGCCCGCCCTGTACGTAAAAACCAACTTCATGCTGCAACGCCCCCGGACGAACGCAAGTACAAGCAAAGGGGGCAGCCACCTGTTAAAACGACTTTTATTTCCCCTTTCATTTGACGTTTGACGTCTCCCGTCTGCCGTCCCTACTGTCTGACCAGGCGTGCCGATTGTTCCGTTTTATCCGGCAGAAACACTTTCACCGTGTAAAATCCACCGGCCAGCCGCGAGACGTTCAATTCCCTTGTATTGAATCCCGCCACCACCGCTTCGGTTTGCTGAACAGCCAGTTTGCCTGCAGCATCGAAGGTTTTGACAACAGCGTCGCCTTCCTTTTCGCTGTAAAGCGTCATGACCACAGGACCGGAACCGGGGTTGGGATAAAGTTTCAGCAGGCCGGTTGCATATCCTTTCACCGGGGCGATGTTCGAATAGAGCCAATTGCCGTCGCGAAGCTGCAGTTGCACCCGGTAATACGAGATCTTGTTGTAGGCATTTTCGTCGGGCTGGCGGTACCAGTCTTTAATGCCGGCAACAGGTTTTGCCCAAACCGAATTGACGGTTTCAAAATGCAGGGTATCGTCCAGCGAACGTTCGAGCAGAAATGAATAATTGTTCCAGCCATTGGTTGTTTCCCATTCCAGATTGACCGACCGGTTGTCGGTTCTTTCTCCGGAAAGTTGCAGCGTTGGCTGTTGCGCCAGCAGGTAAGGACATTCATCCTTTATCGTTTTTATTTCTGCCGCAAGATCAAGGTGAACAACGACCGGTTTTTTAATGGCGGGAATGGTTGCCCTCTCAATCAGATCGGACGCCTGCCGGAGCCGGGGAATCGATTGTGCAAAGGGCAGGTCGCGTACAGCCTTTGCTGTTTGCTTCGCCTGTTGCGCATGCAGGCAAGCCGCTGGGAAAAAGAGGGCCAGCAAGGCAAGTTGTTTCAATGTTTTCATCTGAAATGTTTTAGAAGTCAGCGTGAAATAAAACGCCGGCATTGCGCTCAAAAACTGTAGGACCAGAACGTGTTGGTCGCAACATTAAACCCGACCTTGTTCACCAGCTTTGTCTGGCCGGTTTGGTCTTGCGCATAAATGGCCCAGGCAATGCGGGCTGCGGCAAATTCCACCGAAACCATGGGTAGTTCGCTGCTGCCGCTTTCCTGCACGGCCACAACAGCAATATCTTCCATGTGGATTTTGTAGTAAACCATTTTCTGATCACCAGCCGCTTTTTCAAAAACAAAATCAGCCGTTTGCAGGCGCCTGCCGGAAAGGACCATGGAGCGCAACTGGTTCAGTCCCGGGTTAAACTGCATCATGAAATTCAGGCTGCCAACCGATGCCCTGCAGGCATTCAGGCCGCCCCTCGAAAGGTTGGGTGTGCAGCCCGCAACACCCTGGCTGTACGAGAGCACCTCGATTTCGTTTTCATGTCCTTTTTGTTTTGAGTCTCCGATGATCTGTCCGCCAAGGTCACCGGGAGGTGCCACGGCCTTCAAATGAACCTGTGCGTGGAGTTGTGTGAAAAAAGCAGCGCATAGCAGCAGAAGCAAAACGTAAAAAACCTTTTTCATGGTCATTTCGGTTTAGGTTAAAAAAATAATTGCGAAGGCTGTCTTCGGGGAAGAATAAACGGTATCAGGTAAGCAGTAGTGCTGAAAGAAGATCGGTCTCTGAAAGATAGCGAAACAAATTGGATCTTTCACCGCCTTGTTGAAAATGATTGGTGCTCTTCTTCTTGCGTTGTGACCGCCTGTGTTTCCCGGCAAAATCATCGAAGTGGAAGAACATATTCTTTTCCGGCGGCAGGTACCAAATAAAAAAACCCTCCGCAAAGGAGGGTTGGTCCAGAAGTGAAATAACGGGTTTAAAAACGGTAACCGATAAACAGCTGCACCACACCGTTTTTCATATCGGTTTTATCGGGGTTAAATGGCAGCGGGAAGGGCATGGGCGTGGTGCTGCCGCCCTGCTCGTACTGCTTGTATAATTTACCCAATCCGAGGTTGTAACGGCCCCCGATCAACACGCCTTTTACCGGGTTCAATTCCACGCCAGCAGCAAAGCCGTAGTCGATGCGGTTCATCAGTCCCGTGGTGGTGCTGTCTTTGGCGCCGCTCATTTTCGAATTCAACAAAAAGCCAACCTGGGCGCCGGCCTGCAACTGGAAAAATTTGCCAATGCCAAAGGTGGCCAACTGGGGCAGGTAAACGTAGTCGTTCAGCACACTGGTGTTCTTGCCGCCATCATCGAAGCTGTAACCCTGGCGGGAAAAGACCAGTTCCGAACGAAAGCCGCGTCCCGTGTGAGAAGCCGGCGAATAAAACGCACTGACCATGAAACCGGTTTTGTTATTGGCCGTAAACCCGTCGGCACTGCCGGAAAGATAAGACCAGTTAGTACCCACTTTTACGCCAAAGCGAGGCGTGTGGCTGTCGGCCAGTTTTTGCAAATCGGTAAGCTGTGCCTGCGCAAAAAAAGCGGGAGCACAGAGAAAAATGGTGTAGAGGATTTTTTTCATTTTGTGTGAATTGAATGCGCAAAAAACAGCATTCATTCACACGGAAAAACGGGCAAACAACGGGACTGCAGATTCCGGTGCATGAAGTGAAAAAACAGTCGCTTCAATTGACAGGACGGCTTCTGGCTGAAGAAATGTTTTTTGTTCCTGACGTCCTGGCACACACGGTTTAGCGGATGACCGCGAGACAAAGACAGGCGCTTTCGCTTACTGGTCTATGCGTTCGGCCCGCACACTGTCGACAATGTATTCGCTGTCGCCACGCCAGAAGGCGGCATTGTTCTTTTGCATGTAATGCACCGTAACGTGGTGCCCCTGCAGGTCGTTCAGCTTTTGGGCCACTTCTTTATCGGTAACGGTGAAATAAAACTTTTCCGAGGCCACCGGTACATTCTGGTTTCCACTGACACTGCTCAGGATCATTTCGCCTTCGTAGGTTTTAAACAGATTGCCGCGATGCGAAAACTTTTGCAGCAATCCAAAGCGGGTGCCGTCGCTGTACGTATAATAGTATCGCCACCAGACAAACCCAAAAAGGAGGAGGAGCAGCACCAGCGAAAAAATGCAGCCAACACGCCGGAAAGCGTTACTGCGCCGCCGGGGCGGGACAACATTCTCGTGTTCGATCGTAGCCATTGGCCGAAGCTATTAAAAAAATCATTCCTTCGAAAGCAGCGCAACGGCTTCTTACGAAAAGCCTGCGCAACTCCCTGGTCCGCCGACCTTTCAATTGAAGCCGGTTTTTTACAATTCATCCGTCCCTAACGACCGTTCGTTCACGGAAATGCACAGCCGGGAAAACACGATTCGCAACATCGCCAGCTGCGTCTTACATTTAAAGGCAGAAACGCAGCAGCGCTGCCATTTCCAGACCTTAACTAAACGCACTTGAGAGGCAGGTTTCTTTTTTTTCTTTTGACTGTTTTCACGCTTTGGACACATGCCCAAAAGATCAACAACAACTGGCTTTTCGGTCACCATGCGGGACTGAGCTTTAACACCGATCCCCCCACCCCGCTTGGCTATACGCCCATTACCACCGACAGTCTTCCGCCCCCGCGATTTGCATCGGCCATCAGCAGCAGATTCGGTTACCTGCAATTTTATACCGACGGCCTTACCGTCTGGAACAGCAACCACGAGCCCATCCTGCCCGACAACTGGCGCTGGCCCTTGGCCGGCCAGGCCATGCCCCTGGTCTGCCCTTACCCCACCAACGATTCGCTGTACTATATTTTTGGCATTTCCACCCAGGGTCAGCATCCCGGCGAGCTGCTTTATCTCACCATCAACACCCAGGCAAATTTTGGAAGTGGCGCAATTGTTTACCCGTCCTCGTCTCCCACCGACTATTTTACCGTATTGAAAAAAAACAAGGCGCTGCTGCTGGCAGGCACGGCGCACTGCAATCAGAAAGACACCTGGATCGTTAGCTACGACAACGGGGCTTTCAGTGCCTTTCTGGTAACGGCAGGCGGCGTACAGCCGAACGCTGTCACATCGGCCTTTGCGCCAGCCATTGTTCCGCCTACATTCGACCAGGGCTGGAGCAACCTTAAATTTTCCGCCAACGGTGAGCGGCTAATCATGCCGGCCATTAACGCCAACGCCATTTTTGTTTTTGACTTCAACAACGCCACAGGCCTTGTTTCCAACCCGCGGAAAATCCGGATACCGGCAGGTAAAACACTCGAAGACGGCGAAATTTCTCCCGACGGCTCCAGGCTTTATTTTGGTTCCCATGAAAAATCGGATCCGGGTTTGGAACAACACAACATTTATCAGCTGGATCTCAATGCAGGCACGCCGGCGCAGATTGAAGCGACCCTCTACAAAATGAACGACCGGGCCGACCGCTCGGGCTGCACGCCGCACGACTGCTACAATATTTACCGCTGCCTGCAGGTAGGCCCCGACGGAAAAATCTACGTGAGCATGCGGGATGTGGTCACGCATGAACAGGACCTGTACCTCTCCGTGATTGAAGAACCCAACAAGGCAGCACCGGGTGCGGTCTATAAAAAAAATGCCGTCGAAGTGGGACAGAAATACCGGTTTCTGAACTACAATTATATCCGGTCCGGCAGCTTCTCGCTGAAAGAAAACGGGATCACGGTGCAGCGCAAGTCGTGCAGGGATCAGCCGGTGGCGTTTTCGCTCCTGCTCAACAAGGTCGACTCCGTGCGCTGGGATTTTGGCGACCCCGCATCCGGAGAGATGAATGCCTCGAGATCGCTGACGCCACAGCACATTTATTCCGCGGCAGGAGCTTACAATGTAACGGCTTATGTGTATACCCGGTGTATAGTCGATACGTCACGCAAGCAGGTCATCCTGCAGGACAATAGCGCCGTGCGGGTACCGGCCTCGGTCAAAGACACGAGTCTTTGCCTCGGCGACCGCCTGCAACTGGATGTATCGCAGCCCACAGCGATGGACTATGTGTGGGAAAACAACATGGAAACACCGCAGCGTCTAATTGAAGACACAGGGCTTTACTCCATCCGCATCAGCAACGAATGCTCTTTCGACTACAAACGCTTTCATGTAAATTTTACCACCTGCAAATGCGTGTCCTACGTGCCCACGGCCTTTACGCCCAATAACGATTACCTGAACGACCGGTTCAAGCCCTCTTTTGAATGCCCCGCAGTGAACTATCGCTTCCAGGTAGTGGACCGCTGGGGTGGCGTGGTCTTCCACACATCGCAACCCAACGAGGGTTGGGACGGTAAGATCCGCAACAACAAAGCACCTATCGGTGTATACGCCTGGCTGCTGCAATACACCGATCCCAATACCCGTCAAACGATCACCAAAAAAGGAACGGTGGCTTTGCTGCGGTAAGAATTACTTGCAGGGAAGGAGGCTACACCAACCTGGCACTAGCCCGCTCTCAGACAATCGCGAAACGTTAGACCCCAGACGTCAATCTGGAGGATCATTTCGATTGCCGTTCACTGCGGTCTCACGTTTCACTTTTTACATCTCACAAAAGCAGCACCACCTATTGACGTTTGGGTATCACGTTTGTGCCCGGGGATCCAGCGTCCGCGCCAAGTAGGGTGCTGTTTTGCTTTCCTTTATTTTGGATACGTCGACCGGTGTGCCTTGCGCAACAATGCGGCCGCCTTCTTCGCCGGCGCCGGGGCCGATGTCGATGACCCAGTCGCTTTGCGCAATCACGTGCATGTCGTGCTCCACCACGAT
Source organism: Flavisolibacter nicotianae (assembly GCF_003628535.1). Taxonomy (GTDB): domain Bacteria; phylum Bacteroidota; class Bacteroidia; order Chitinophagales; family Chitinophagaceae; genus Flavisolibacter; species Flavisolibacter nicotianae. The sequence goes on along the minus strand of NZ_RBCI01000002.1, from coordinate 244,759 downwards.
CACTGTATTGCCGGCATCCACCAGGCGGTTCAGTTGCACCACCAGCTTTTCCACATCCGAGGGGTGGAGGCCCGTGGTGGGTTCGTCCAGGATATAAAGTGTATTACCCTTGCCGAGACGTTGCAGTTCAGTGGCTAGCTTGATGCGTTGCGCCTCGCCACCCGAAAGCTCTGTAGCAGGCTGGCCTAACCGTAAATAGCCAAGGCCCACTTCGTGCAGCATCTGCAGGGCACGGCAGATCAGGGGTTCATCGGCAAAAAATTCCAGCGCTTCATCCACGGTCATGCGCAGTACGTCGGCAATGTTTTTTTCCCTGTAGGTTACTTCCAGTGTTTTGGCATTGTAGCGGGTGCCGCCGCACACAGGGCAGGGAGCGTACACGCTGGGAAGAAAAAGCAACTCCACCATCACAAAGCCTTCGCCATCGCAATTGTCGCAACGGCCCTTGCCCACGTTAAACGAAAAGCGGCCGGCGTCGTAATGCCGGCTGCGGGCCATTTTGGTGGATGCAAACAGTTTCCGCACACCATCAAACAAGCCGGTGTAAGTGGCCAGGTTGGAACGCGGCGTACGGCCAATGGGTTTTTGATCCACCCGTACCATGCGCCGGATGGTTTCCATGCCGCCGGTGATCTTGCCGCCCAACGTCTGCACGGTTTCCTGCTGCAGCGGATCGCCTTCCTCTTCTTCGGCTGGCAATTCGTGTCCCAGACAATCCGCCACCAGTTCCACCAGCACCTGGCTTACCAGGCTTGATTTGCCCGACCCCGAAATACCGGTAACGGCCGTCATCACACCGAGGGGAAAGGCCGCGTCAAGGTTGTAAAGATTGTTGCGGGTGACGCCAGCAAGTTTGAGCCATCCCGCTGGCTTCCGGTACGTTGTATCCGGAAAGGCGTGGCCGTTGAACAGGTGCTCCCGTGTGCGGGAAATCTTTACCTCCCGCAACCCTTCCATTGGCCCGCTGTACAACACTTCACCGCCCTTTTCTCCCGCTGCGGGACCTACATCAACGATCCAGTCGGCAGCACGGATCACATCCAGTTCATGCTCCACCACAAAGAGCGAATTACCGGAAGCCTTTAGCCTGTCCAGTGCCCGCAACAAAGCTTCCGTATCGGAAGGATGCAGACCGGCAGAGGGCTCGTCCAGCACATAGACCACTCCAAACAAATTGCTGCGCACCTGGGTGGCCAGCCGTAACCGTTGCAGCTCGCCGGGAGACAGGGTTGGCGTGCTGCGCTCAAGGGTCAAATAGCCAAGACCGAGATCGAGCAGGACATTCAACCTTGCTACCAGGTCTTCGGCGATGCGCTGCGCCACCATGCCTTTTTCCTCGTGCTGTTCTTTCAGGTGTTTGGCGATTCCGGCGGCGCTCCCATCGGCATAAGGCCGAAAAAGGGAAAGCAGTTTTTTCAGGGGCTGCCGCGACATGTCGGCGATATCCAAACCGGCAAATTTTACAGACAATGATTCGGGCCGCAGCCGCTTGCCCCTGCAGGTGGGACAATCGCTGCTCACCATGAACTGCTGCACCCGCTTTTTCATCATGGCGCTTTGGGTGTTAGCAAAGGTGTAAAACAGGTTGCGCCTGGCAGAGCTAAACGTACCCATGTAACCCGGTTCCATGCCGCGTTTGATGGCCCGCTTCACCTCTTCATGCGTAAAGCCGGGGTACACCGGCACCTGTGGTTGTTCGTCGGTAAAGAGGATCCAGTCGCGGTCTTTTTTCGGCAGCTTTTTCCAGGGAATGTCCACGTCGTAACCAAGCGTGATGAGGATATCGCGGAGGTTTTGTCCGCCCCAGGCCGTGGGCCAGGCGGCGATGGCCCGTTCGCGGATGGTGAGGTCCGGGTCGGGCACCATGGATTCTTCGGTAGCCTCGTAAATGCGCCCCAGGCCGTGGCATTGCGGGCAGGCGCCTTCGGGTGTGTTGGGCGAAAACGCTTCGGCGTAAATGATGCCCTGACCTCTGGGATATTCACCGGCACGGGAATACAGCATGCGCAAGAGGTTGGAGATGGTGGTCACCGATCCTACCGACGAACGTGTGGAGGTGCCACCGCGTTGCTGCTGCAGGGCCACGGCCGGCGGCAGGCCGTCAATTTCATCCACCACCGGCACGGGCATCTGGTGAAACAGCCGCCGTGCATAGGGTGAAACAGACTCGAGGTAACGCCGCTGCGCCTCGGCATACAAGGTTCCAAAGGCAAGGGAAGATTTACCCGAACCGGAAACACCGGTAAAGACCACCAGCGCATCGCGGGGAATTTGAAGACTGACATTTTTCAGGTTGTGTTCCCTTGCACCACGCACATGCACATACCCGTCGCCTCTGCCATTCGATTGAAATTTTTGCTGCATGCATCACACGCGTCAAATGCCGTGCCTTTACAAGCGTCCTTGCCATTTGCAACCGGTCAACGCAATGCATTTCTGTGGCCGGGTCCGATGTTTGTTATCATTCCTCACAAACTTTTTTTATGCCTTTTGACCAATACCACGAACCACCGGAAGAACTGTCGCAGGAAACCCGTACGCTGGCCCGCATGTTTGCTTCGCTGATCGAAGAAGTGGAAGCCATCAACTGGTACGAACAGCGCATCTCGGTTGAAAAAGACAAAGAAGCCAAGGCCATCATGGAGAATGCCCAGCAGGAAGAGTTCAAGCACTTCGGCATGGACCTCGAATTTCTGTTGCGCAAAAAAGAAAAATGGTGTACCACGCTGAAAGAAATCCTTTTCAAAAGCGGCGACATTGTCAAGCTGGGAGAAAAGGGCGAAGAGAAGGCGGAGTGAATTTAATTGTCCACTTCTTTCAATGATGGCCGCTTGTCGGCCGGGTCGCGGTGTTCGTAGTGCAATTTGAATGCTGAAAGATCGGGCCGGAACTTTCGCGGACGCTTCAATTCGTATTGATAAATTGTTTGTCCCAACTGGTACAAAAACGGCCAGCCAACGGTTTCGTATTCGTACTTGTTGTCGTTGAGAATTTCGTCCTTGTTGACATACAGTGTTGCGGCCAGCATGTATTCAACGCCGTGCGTAAAATCGGCCACGTACGACACATCGGTCAGGAAACCATAAGCCCACCCGACCTTATTGAAGACCCGTACGCCAGCAGGCAGGCGGCGGGTGCTGTCGCGAAAAAAGAATTTGACATAGCTGTCGTAAAAGGCTGCTGTGTCGTATTTGGGATCGGTTGTTTCGGACGGAAACTGCGAGAGGTAGCGGTAAAGAAAGGTGTAATCGTCTTTGGATAAATTGAACCGCTGTTTTTCCCTCACCGATTGCGGAAACAAAACCGATTGCAGCAACTGTTGCAGCGTGCCCAGCGAAAGCGCATTGTGTACCGTAAAATCAAAGGGCTTATTCACCAGGCTGTCGTTCCGTTCCAGGTAGGCCCTGCCGACCCTGATTGGCTTGCTGAAGTCGAACGAATCGGTGTTGTAGGCCGGTGGCTGGACATAAACGGTTTCGCCACTGCCATTCACAAAACGGATTGGATTGGTATACCGGTTTTGTTCCGGCGTGAGTCCCATGAACTGGCGGGTGATGCGCACATCGGCGTAACCCATTTCGTGCAGGCGGCGGTTGGTCTCGCCCTGTCCGACAAATTGATAAAGCCGGTTATAGGGATCATTTTCGCTGATCAAAAAAGCCCGCTTGATAAAATGCGCAATTGTCGGATGGCCATTGGCGGCCGACGTGTCCTTGTACAGCGGCCGCTGCCAGGGTTGGCTGGTGTCGAAAAGAAGGGTTGTGTTTTTGTCAACGCCTTTTTTCTTCAACCCTTTCAGTTTCTCCAGCGCCAAAAACGCCAGCGGCATTTTCACCGTGGAGGCCGGGTTGAAATAAAGCGACGGGTCGTAATGAAAATAATAATTGGCAAACACGGGCTTGTTCTGCCGGTCGCGGTTGATCTGTGTATAGATGATCTGCAGGCGGTAGCGTTCGGGATTCCGCAACACCTGTTGAAACAAACTTTGCTGATTTGTGTGAAGCACCGAAGCAAAAGAACTGTCTGTTTGCGGCTGTGCCATTGCCATGTAAAAAAATAAAAAAAGGAAAACGAAAAAACCGGATCGCAGCATGCAGGAAAGATACAGCGGTCGGCGAAAACTTTTCTTTCCGGCAAAAGAAAAAACAGTTCCGGTGGAACAATCCTTGCAGGAACGATGCTGTATGAAAGATTCCAAACTTTCACCCGAAGTGCGATTCTCGATCCTGATGTTGATCGTTGCCATCCTGCTCATTCTTTCCATCATGAACAAATGGATCTGACCGGCTGCAGGCCATTTTACCCGGGACTATTCCTTAACCGTTCGCGGTCTTCTCTTTTTCGAATCCTCCGCAGTGTGGGAATGAATGCAAGGGCTGCAAGCAGTCCCAGGACACCTTCGAGCATCACGGTGAAAGGCGCAGACCGGGCATGCGCCGACCACCCAACAACCAGGCTTCCCAAAGGCTGCATTCCCTGGAAAGCCATCCCGTAATAACTCAACACCCGGCCACGCATGCTCTCCTCCACGCGGGTCTGCACATAGGTGTTGGTGGCAGCAATCTGTGCCAGCATGCCGCCTTCGCCGATCAAAATAAACAACAGGGCAACGGTCAATTGTGTCGTGTATGCAAAAAAGGTAAGCGAGAGGCAAAACAGGAGACTCGAAAAAACAATCAGGCGTAAAAGATTGGTTTTTTCCGTGCGGCTGGCCATGTACATGGCACCCAGCAAAGCACCCAGGCCCCCGATGCTGTTCATCCAGCTAAAGGTGGCCACATTGCCTTTGTAAATGGTTTGCGCATATAAGGGAAAGAGGTTGGTATAAGGCATCGCCAGAAAGGAGGTAAACGCCATCAGCGCAATGGCCGAGCGCAGTCCACGATGCCGGCGCAGGTACACAAATCCTTCTTTCAATCCTTTCAGGATGGGATCCGGATGCTTCTTCCGTTCGGGCAAATGGAGCTTCATCAGCAGCAGCGAAGCAATGACGGCAACGAAGCTGAGAAAATTCAGGCCAAAGCAAATGTCTTCACCAAATGAACTCAGTAGAATGCCTGCCACCGCCGGCCCTGCCAGCCTCGCCAGGGTCACCATGGAAGAATTCAGTGCGATGGCGTTGGGAAGGTCCTTTTTGTTTTGCACCAGCACGATCATCAGTGCCTGCCGCGCCGGCGTATCAAATGCATTGATAACGCCCAGCGCAAGGCTTAAAAGAAGGATGGTGAGCACATGGTAGTAGCCAAGAAACACCAGCAGCGCCAGTAACCCTGCCTGGATCATGGAAGCAACCTGTGTAACCAATAAAGTACGGTACCGGCTGTGGCGGTCCACGTACGCACCGGCATAAGGCGACAGTACCAGCATGGGTATCTGCCCGGCAAAACCAATCAGTCCCAGGTAAAAAGCAGAATGGGTTACATTGTACACAAGCCAGCTTACAGCGATGCGTTGCATCCAGGTGCCGACAAGCGACACCGCCTGTCCAAAAAAATAAAGCCGGAAATTGTAGGCCTGCAAAGCCCGCAGCGAAGAAGGTAATTTCATGTTCAGGGTTCAGTCATCAGTCAACGCGTACCACAACGACTGCTGCAAAGAACATGCGAACCAAATCACATCCTGTAAAGCGGAGCCCTGCCTTGCCTGTTTTCAAATCAATGAAACGCCATCCACAAGTGATAGATCTCTTCGTTATCGGCCTTGCTGGTTTTTTCTTCGTCCTGGATGTAAAGGGTGTTCTCCGTTTCTTCATCACTGGGAAAAAGTTCCATTAACCGACCGACATACAGTTCGTAATAACGATGGTAGTTGGTATAGAGGTAATCGAGAAAGCGAGGTAGCTTATACGTTGCCAGCATAAAAGGTGTTTTTCTAGTAGAACAAAAAAAGCGTGCATTTGGCTGCACGTATCGTAAAAATCTTTTCCAAACCTTACCCGTAACAACTGTGCCAGCCTTTTGCACTTTCCGGCCGGCGCCTGCCACCGCGGTCTTATTTTTTCTGTGATCCCACAAATCATTCATCATGTCAGAGCATCAAACCGTTTTGGAAGGCTATAGCGACAGGGAAAAAGGCGCTTACCTCGGCGCCATTGCGTCGCTGGCCACAGCCGACAGGCAGGCATCAGAAGAAGAACTGGCTTACATTCAGCAACTGGCCGAAGCGGCCCAACTTTCAACTGAACAGCAGGATGTCGTGCGCCGGGCAGCCACCGAACTTTCGGGTGAAGAACTGAACCAGTGCCTGGATGTGTTGAAAAACAGCCAGCTTAAATATTCGCTGGTGACCGACCTGCTGGCCTTTGCCAAATCCGACAGCGATTACTCGGAAGCTGAAGAACAAAGCATTCACAAGATCAGCAGCTACCTTGGCCTGAACCAGGAGCAGCTTTCCGTTCTCGACGAAGTGGCCCAGCAGCCGGCGTCGCCTGCGCCAGCCGGTGGCGAACCGGCGCAACCGCAAGCCCTGCTTGGGGGCGGCTTGCAGGAAAAGCTGCAAAAGGCCGGTATCAACGCCGGCGGGTTACTGAAAAGCGTGTTGAGCATTGCCGCACCCATGCTGATCGGCAGCATGATCTCCCGCGGACTCGGACGGCGCGGCGGCACAGGAGGCCTTGGCGGTGCGCTGGGCGGTATGCTCGGCGGAGGCGGTGGCCTCGGGGGCATGTTGGGTGGCGGCGGTCTTGGCTCGCTGATTGGTATGCTCAGTGGCGGCGGTGGTATGCGCAGCACCGGCGGGTTACTGGGAAAAATCCTGGGGGGCCGTGGCGGCTTTTAGGTCTTTAAGAGTAAGCAGCAGGCAATGGGCAATTCTTGTCACTGTTTTCCATTGCATACTGCCGACGGCTTTCTTTGTCGCTTTCTACAAAAAAACCAAAGGCGGCTACTGGCTGTTCTGCTAAAACCGAGTAGCAGGGCAGCCAACTTTTTTATCCCTTTTCCCCGAAGGGATTCCCGCAACAGCCTTGTACTTGTCGAAGAAATAACGGACGGTATAAGTAAGCGCCACGTAGTAATAACCATCCTTTGCTTTCGGGCTTCCCCGCAGGGTGCCGTCGGTTGGATAGGGAGCCCCGTTTACCTCGTCGCCCCGCCAGGCAAGTTCCACCGCCTTGTCGCCTTTGGCATGCAGCAGGGCATTCTGATCCACATAGGTGGTACTGACGTCATCGAGGTAGTCGGTAAACAGTTTGCGGTAGCCGAACTCGAGCCCGAGGCGCATGTCCTCGTTTAGCGAATAATCGGCACCCAAACCAAAAGGTATGCTGAATTGCGTCAGCTTATAAGGTGACGAACCCGTCCGAATGCCCTGCCCTTCGGTGCTGAGGGGTTGCAGAAAGACCCGGGCCCCGTCCGCATCGGTGGTATAGGGATTGAAATGGTAAACGCCGATGCCGGCAAACACATAGGGTGTCCACCATTCGTTGTTCAGGCTAAAAAAATTATACTGGCCGGACAGTTCCCATTCAAAAAGCCTGGTTTTAAAATTCAGGTTGCGGGCCTTCATTTCGTCTGTTCCTTTTTTATCGTCGGCCTGCAGCGAGGTGTAGCTGAAATAGGTCCTGGCGGTCAGGTGTTCCGAAAGGTCGTACCGGGCGCCCAGTGAAAACAGGGGCTTTGTACCGGCAAGGTTGATGGTTTTTCGCGTCAGGTCGCCGTGGTAGTTGGCGAGGCCGAGCCTTGCCGAAAAGTGGAAGTCCTGCGAAAGGACGGTGAGCGGCAGACAAAGGATAATAGACAGGATTTTTTTCATTGACTGGCATTTAGCGGGGACAAGATATAAACGCTTTGGCGAATTGTTTGGTATGGTTTGCCATTCCAGCTTTTCCAGCCGTTATTGTTTCCTTTTGCTTACTGCCGCTTTTTCCTGCTTCATTTGTTTCAGGGTGCGCTCCCCGGTGTGGGTGAGATGAAATTTTGATACGGCAAGCCGTTGCGAGCCGTAGATGCCTGAATGGCCGCTGAAATAATAAGCGGTAAAACAGGCCACGGCAAAATACACCACGTTGTTGGCGCCAAACAACTCGATCCCCATCAGTGTACAGGCAAGTGGCGTATTGGTGGCTCCTGCAAAAACCGCAATGAAGCCAAGACCCGCAAAAAGATCGACCGGCGAACCGCTGATCGCCGCCAGCGTATTTCCCAGTGTTGCCCCGATAAAAAACAACGGCGTTACTTCCCCGCCCTTAAATCCCGTACTGAGCGTAAGGGCCGTCAGCAGCAATTTCCAGAGCCAGCTCCAGGTAGCGGCACCGCCGGGTGTAAAAGCCGAAACGATGCTGACGCCTCCCCGCGGGTTGGTGACGCCCAATCCCAGGTAATCAAAGGTTCCCAGTGCATAGCTGGTGCTAATAACCAGGGCCGCTCCGACCACCGGCAGCAGCCATTTGTTGCGAACGTATTTGGCAGCGCCTTCCTTGAGAAGGTGCGAGGTTTCGGCAAAAAGAAAGCCGGCAAACCCAAATGCAACTCCCGCCACGATGACTTTGCCCAGCAACAAAAGGTCAAACGAAACGGGGAGCCAGGACCATACCTGGTGCGTGTGCCCCACAAAAGCAATCCTATATTGCGTGTGGTGAATGCCGTAAGCAGAACAGGTAATATCGGCCACCAGACCAGCAATCAGGCAAGGCAGCAGGGCATCGTATTTTATGCGTCCGATGGCCAGCACTTCCATGGCAAATACCGCCCCGGCTACGGGTGTTCCGAACACGGCCCCGAAACCGGCTGCCATGCCTGCCATGAGGAGGATGCGCTTGTCCCGGTGTTTTAGTTTGAACCATTTGGAAAAAAGAGAGGAAATGCTGCCCCCCATTTGAACCGCTGTTCCCTCCCGGCCGGCAGAGCCGCCAAAGAGGTGCGTTACAACGGTTGAGAACAGGACCAGCGGGGCCATCCGCGTGGGGATGCCGCCGCCCGGTTTGTGGATTTCGTCCATAATGAGGTTGTTACCCGCATCGGAATTTTTTCCGTAAAACCGGTAGAGAAAGGTAATGAGCAGGCCCGCCAGGGGAAGCAAAAAAAGCAGCCAGGTGTTTTGCCAGCGTGTTGCCGTGGCCAGGTCCAGCAGCCAAAGAAACAAAGCCACCAGAGAGCCCACCACGATAGCCACGGGAAGAATCAGCACCGTCCAGTAAAGCAGGTGCCGTGCAATTTTCAACTGTTCAAACGAATACTGGTATTTATCCATCCTACAAATAGATTTATGAGTAATGACAGGACTATTTGTAGGCGCCATTAGCTCGGGGAGCGGTTGGGTCAGGAAGACACCATTTCCTGTGTAAGCCAAGCGAAGATAAGCTGTAAACAAATTCGACAGGCGCCTGCCGTCACAGGCGGAAGGGCAATTATGACCGCGCTGCCACCACCCTCTCCGTTCACGTTTTCAGCGGTTTTTTGCAGCTCCATTTCCCGGCAATCCTTTGCCACACAGACCCGGGATTGCAGAAAGACAAACCACCGGTTCGCAGAAAGATGCCTACCTTGACGTATCGGCCAACTGTTTGCAACAGCCTGTTTTCCAAACAGCAAAAAATCATTTCACCGACAAACCATCTTGTATGTATTCAATTGCGCTACTCTCTTCCAGTGTCCGCATTGGCAGGAACAGTCACCGTGTGGCTTTGTACCTGAAACAGTACGTGACGGAACATTCGCTGGGCACTGTTGACCTGATCGACCTGAACGAATACCAGTTCCCGGTCTTCGACGAACGCCTGCGGTTTATGAAAGACCCACCGGCTGCTGTGCTGCAGTTTGCCGAACGAATCACAAAGGCCGATGGCGTGATCATCGTCACACCGGAATACAACGGCGGCTACCCGGCTGCCCTCAAAAATGCCATCGATCTTTTATACCCCGAATGGAAGCGCAAGCCCATTGGCATTGCGACCGTTTCGGCCGGTGCCTTTGGCGGCTCGCAGGTTGGTCCGTCGCTTGCTTTTTTGTTCCTGAAAATTGGCGCCCTCGTGACACCGGCCGTCTTCCGCGTTCCCAAAGTGCAGGATGCGTACAATAAAGACGGCGTGCCGGTTGACAAGGAAACAACCGACAAGCGGGCCAAATTGTTTTTGGAAGAATTCACCTGGTGCATGGAAGCCCGCAAACGCATGAACCAATAGAAACCAGTGCCTGTTCAATGCCACGAACCGTGTGCGGCAGCAATTCAACAGGGAACTGTGAATCTGCTTGCGAACGCAAGCAACCATTAATCATTACCGCAGGCTTGCCTTGCGGCAATCTATCCTGAAGGATTATCTTTAACCAGCAACAAACCTTCTTCAAAAGAAAAAACAGAACACGATTGCAGCTATGCGTAAAAAACGTTTTGCTTGCCAACTGCTAACGCTATTTCTTCTCCTGTCAGCGCAGGTTTGCCTTGCACAAACGGCAGACAGCATGCGAATCGTTGGCCTTCCGCGGAAACTGGGATGGGAAAATCCACCGGAACAATATGCGCTGAACAACACCACGCTGACCATCGTGGCCGGCGAAAAAACCGATATGTTCAGGGATCCGAATGCGAGCTACAACACCGACAATGCGCCAAAACTGTTGTTCAGGGCCGATGAAAATTTTGTGCTCTCCGCGTCTATTGAACATGCGTTTGCCAGCAAATGGGACGGCGGCGCCATTGTGCTGGTGCAGGACAGCCTGAACTGGGTGAAATTTTGTTTTGAAAAAGACTACACCGGTGCCAGGCGGGTAGTTAGCGTAGTCACCAAAACGGTTTCCGACGATTGCAATTCCGTCCAGCTCAATGCCAACAAGGTTTATTACAAAGTGGCCAAAGCCGGGAACGTGATCACCCTGTACTATTCAACCAACAACAAGAGCTGGTACCTGGTGCGGCACCTGCAATTCGAAGGCTCCAACAACGTGCGGGTCGGCTTCCTGGCACAGTCGCCAACCGGGAAAAACTGCGCGGTAAAATTTTCATCCTTCCGGTACCAGGCGAAGAAAATCAAAGATCCTTACCGGGGAGAATAGGGACCGGGACTGATACCACAACCACCATGAACGAATTCCTTTTTTCATACGGGACCTTGCAAAACGAAGCAGTGCAACTAGCGCTTTTCGGCAGACGTTTACATGGAACCAGCGATGCCTTGAATGGCTACTGCGTTGCCGCAATCGAGATCAGCGACGAAGCGTTTCTCGCCAAGGGCGAAGACAGGAACCAATCCACTGCCGTGCGTTCCGACAAACCAAACGACGGCATTCGGGGAATGGTTTTCGAAATCACAAGCGAAGAACTGCTGCAGGCAGACAGGTATGAACCAGCCAACTACCAACGGGTAAGCGTGGTGCTGGCATCGGGGAAACAAGCCTGGCTCTACATGGCAAAGGCGGAATAGAGATCACCGGTCGCTCCTTTTTTCAAACAGTCGCTGAAGTCGCAAAAGGCTGGCATCAGCTCCGATACCGGCGTTTGATCGTAACGATCCGGAGCCGCACACTGTCGTACACCAGTGCAATGGCCAATACAGCCACCGCCAGCAACAAAACACTGATCCCCGACACGAGGTAACCAAAGCCGCCGGTGATTCCGCCCAGAAAGAAAAAGCAGATGATCGTCAGCCGCAGTTTAATGGAGGAGGCGAGCTGCCTGCGCTGCTCGGTCTTTTTGTAAAAAAAGAGTTGTGAAACCTCGATTCCCAGGTCAGTGAACAAGCCCGTGAGGTGTGTCGTTCGCACCACGGCATTGGAAAGAGTCGTCACCAGTGCATTTTGCATTCCCATGGCAAACAGGAGCAGGCAGGCAATGATGTTTGCAGCGGCGGCAACGGTTTGCGGGTGCAGAAAAGCAATGAAAGCCAGGATCGCCATCTCCACTCCCACCTGTATGGTATTGACAAAACGGATGGTTTGTTTGGACATGATCTCGACCAGCAGGTTGGAACAAAATGCACCCAAAAAAAAGGCAACGATGTAAAGCAGGTAAACAAGGGCCGTCGTAAAATTCTTTTTGGCCATCTCATCGGCAAAATAGGCAAAATGACCCGTGACATTGGTAGTGAGTCGTTGCACGGCAAACAAGCCGCTCACATTGACGATACCGGCTACGAACGATAAAAGGGAAGCAAGTCTCAGGTTGTGTATCAGCGTTCTGCTTTTTCCTCTGTGTCTGAACATACGGTGGTTACCGAAATCGGGTCACATCTCTTGTACTTCGGTTGACACAAAATAAGCACTCCACAGCAATTCAACATTCCAACTCCCTTGCATTCATTCACCGGGTCAATGCACCGGGGTGTAAAAAAAAACGCTAAGCTGCCATTACAGGTTTGTTAATCTGCATTTCGTTATACTTTTTTGCGGGTAGTGATCGTTAGTTTTATGGAAACCCATTTTTTATGAAGGCCTTCCCTTTTCTATCGCTTTTTTTCTTTCTGAATTTTGCCCCAAAATGGCAAACCGATTTTGACCAGGCAAAGCTGAAAGCAAAAGAAGAACACAAATACATCCTGCTTTCGTTTTCCGGTTCCGACTGGTGCATTCCCTGCATCCGGCTGCACAAGGAAATTTTTGAAAGCAAACCGTTTGAGGACTTTGCCGAATCCAACCTTGAACTGGTAAATGCAGACTTTCCACGCCTAAAGAAAAACCAACTCCCCAAAGACCAGCAGAAACTAAACGAAAAACTGGCTGATCAATACAACCCGCAAGGCAACTTCCCGCTTACGCTTTTGCTGACAGAAGACGGCAAGGTGGTAAAGTCGTGGGATGGTTATCCGAATGTTTCACCCGACGATTTTACAGGCCAGCTGAAAACGCTTGTTCATGCCAACCAATAGCCGTTTGGCACAGGCGCCTGCAGCGCACAAAGAGGTGCTCAAGTTGATGGGCAACCGCTTTGAAATTACCGTGGTGGAAAAAAATCCCGAAAGAGCAAAAGAACACATCGCGGCAGCGGTAGAAGAAATCCGCCGTATCGAATCGTTGTTCACGACCTATACCGAAGAAAGCCAAACAGCACTGATCAACCGCTTTGCCGGGGTAAAACCCGTAAAGGTGGACAGAGAAGTGTTCGACCTGATTCAACGTTCTAAGCGCATTTCCGAAATTACCCAGGGCGCTTTCGATATTACTTACGGCTCCATCGACAAGCGGCTTTGGAACTTCGACCAGCAGATGACCTCGTTGCCCGATGCGGCCACGGCAAAAGAAATGGTCAGGCTGATTAATTACCGCAACATCCTACTGGACGAAAAAAAGGGCACGGTCTTTTTAAAGGAAAAAGGAATGCGGATTGGTTTCGGCGGAATTGGTAAAGGCTATGCGGCTGAAATGGCCAAGGCCGTACTGCAACAACGCGGTGTGCAAAGCGGCGTGGTGAATGCAGCTGGCGACCTTACGGTTTGGGGATACCAGCCCGACGAAAAACCCTGGACCATCGGCATAGCTGATCCGGCCTCGGCACGGCAACCATTTTCCTATGTTGAACTGACCAACATGTCCGTCGCCACATCGGGCAACTATGAAAAATATGCGCTGATCGACGGCAAGCGTTATTCGCACACCATCGACCCTAAAACCGGTTTGCCGGTGCACGGGATCAAGAGTGTCACCATCATCAGTCCCAATGCCGAAATCGCCGATGCCATGGCCACGCCGGTCATGATCATGGGCGTAAAGGTGGGATTGGACCTGATCAACCAGATCAGGGGATTGAGTTGCATCATCATCGATGAAGAGAACAGGCTTTTCACGTCAAACAACATTAAAATTTTACAATGAAAAAGGCCCGCTGCTTCCCCAGTGCTTTACCAGCCTTTCTGGCTTTGGTCATTTTTGTGCTGTCTTCGTGCACAACGGTAAAGGAATACCAGAAGAACAAACTCAATGACAACGAAATGGCACTGGCTGCCCGCAAGGTGGAAAAAACCGAAATGAGTTTTCAAACCTACCGCGAAGGAGCATCCGGCGCCAACGGTGGTAAAACCGGCGGCGGCTGCGGCTGCAACTGAGCAGCAAGCGATTGGACGGCATTTGATACTCTTTGCTCGAAGCCGAACCTGTACACATATACTTCAACGATTTTACATGAAAAAAATCTGCTTATCCGTAGTCGGGCTTTTTCTCAGTTTCGTGGCTTTGTTTGGACAGACAGAAAAAGATACCAGTACGTACAAACCTCGCAAACTGACGTTTGAAGAAGCCAACCTCGTTTCGAGCTACTACCGGCAGGACGGAAACAACTCCGCTGTCACAGGTGGCATCGGCACCGAAAACCTCACGGACTATTCCAATACCGTCGACCTGAAATTTGTCAAATGGGGTCGTAAGGATATCAAACACAGCTTTCACCTGGAAGTGGGCATGGACCATTATACGTCTGCCTCTTCCGACAAGATTAATCCTTACACCATCTCCTCTCCTTCGCACGCCGACACCCGCATTTATCCTTCGCTGAGCTGGATGGCTGAAAACAATGCAAAGGGCACGACCGTTGGCGCGGGCCTTTCCTTTTCCAACGAATTCGACTACCGGTCCATCGGTGCAAATGTGCTGTTTGCCCAAAAAACAGCCAACCGCAACGGCGAGTTCAGTGCCCGGCTGCAGGCTTATCTCGACAACCTGAAATTGATTTATCCCATTGAGCTGCGCTCCGGCGTTATACCCACAACCCGTGAAGAAGAAAGAGGCGATGATTATGCCACCGCCAGCCGCAACTCGTTCAGCGGCTCGTTTTCATACTCGCAGATTATCAACCCCAGCCTGCAGTTGGCCCTTATTGCCGACGTTGTTTACCAGCAGGGATACCTGGGGCTGCCTTTTCACCGTATTTATTTCACTGATGGGAACGTCGCGATTGAAAACCTACCGGACACAAGATTAAAAATCCCGTTGGGTTTCCGCGCCAACTATTTCGTGGGCGACAAGTTAATCCTGCGCAGCTTTTACCGGTTTTATCACGACGATTGGGGCCTTACAGCTCACACGGCCCAGTTCGAGACATCGATGAAACTTTCGCCTTTCTTCTCGCTGACACCGTTTTACCGCTATTACAAACAAAACAGCGTGAATTATTTTGCACCGTATAAAGTTCACTCGCCTTCGGAAACCTATTACACCAGCAATTATGATCTGTCGGCATTCAACAGCCATTTCTACGGCGCCGGCTTCCGGCTGACGCCGGCCACAGGTGTCTTTCATGTGCAGCGCATCAGTGCACTGGAACTGCGGTACGGGCACTACAACCGGACTACCGGGCTGAACTCGGACATCGTTTCGCTGAACCTGCAGTTTAAGTAGCGGCTTTTCTTTTCGCCGGCAGCAGCAAGACAACGCTTTCTTTTGAAAAGAAAGCGTTTTATTTTTCTGTTCAAA
The DNA here is from genome assembly GCF_003628535.1 of Flavisolibacter nicotianae. Lineage (GTDB taxonomy): Bacteria > Bacteroidota > Bacteroidia > Chitinophagales > Chitinophagaceae > Flavisolibacter > Flavisolibacter nicotianae. The sequence goes on along the minus strand of NZ_RBCI01000002.1, from coordinate 229,427 downwards.
TCATGCCGATGAAGGTTGTCATCCTGCTTTTTCTTAGCACCCTGTTTTCGCCTTGCAGCTTCGCGCAGACCTATATTTCGCTGGCGCCCAGCCTGACCAATTCGGCTGGCACCATTGCCGAAAAAAGCAACCTTGCACTCGAGATCGGCCGCCAGTGGAGCGTTTTCAGCATGGGTATCGACATTGGCAAAACCACCATGGCATCAATGCCCGGCAGGGACAGTTCCGTTTATCTTGAGCTACGTCCTAACCTCAACGTGTTTCAGCAGGGCAAATTCACCAATACATTTACCGCCGGCATCGGCGGAATTTTCCATGCAAGAGAAAACTTCATGACCGAGCTCACATCCGGTATCGAATATGCACACAACGACCGGCTGCACTTCAACGTTGTTTTTGGCCAGTACTTTTACAGCGGCCGTTATTCGGCCAGTGATGTGACTTTCTTTGGGATCTCGGCCATGTACTATTTTTCTCCATCCCGCGACGGATCCTTTTTTAAACGGAAAACCGATTGAAGGGACTGCCGGCAACTAAAAACAAACCGCACCAAGTGGTGGTGCGGCTGCAGCCTCGCTGGCAAAACAGCATTGGCCGGATCAGTCTTTCTTTGCTTCGTGTTTCACTTTTACACCGCTGTACTTTTTGCGTTTGGGATGAAGGATGTTGTGCACTTTTTGCTTGGGTGTGGATGTCTTTTTGACCTTGGATTTGGCCACAGATGTTTCCACTTTTACTTTTTTGTCAGTGGCTTTTACTTCCTTGTTTTGCGCGGCAGCGGTCAACCCGAGTGCAACCACAACAAGGAAGCTCAGAAGGAACTTTTTCATATGCGTTTTTTTATTTACGCAGCAAAACCTTTGCCGCCCAGATTGGTCCATACGAATTGCGGCTATTCTGGCACGGTCTTTTAATCTACTAAGTAAAATACCTTATATGAAACGACTTTCTTTTCTTGTTTTATCCGCTTTGATGAGCGTGATGGCAATGGCACAGAATGGTGGAGCCGATGTAAATGTGGATATTACGAAATCAGGCGGCGGCGGTAGCAGTTTTCCCTGGTTGTGGGTGATTGGTGGTCTTGTGTTTGTGGTATTGCTGGTAGCCCTGTTAAGTGGTGGTGGTAGTACAAACAGAGTGGTGGAAAAGAAAACGATTATACGTGACTGATAAGGACCTATTGAAACAACACCAACCCGTTACCCTGGTCAGTAAAACTTCAACACCCTGTAAGCAACGAGACAACAATTCAGTTGCAGTAAAGCCCTCTTCGGAGGGTTTTATTTTTTTAGCGTGACCAGGTGGTGGGCCGGCGAGGTAACAAACCCGGCATACGGTGTCACGGGGGCTTGTCCCAGGGTCTGTTTTCCTGCTACATCAAGAGAAGAAAGGCGGGAAACCGAGTTAACAAGGATAACTGTTATTGAAAAGGCCAATAGCATAAGGGTAATGACCTGGAACGTTTTCGGCCTGTCTTTGACAGCCATGGTGATCTCGAAATGTAAAAACTTTTGCATAGGTTAAGATATGGTTTGGGTTTTCGGTGGTAAGGGAGCGCAAATGTACGGTAAAAAGGCTGCGAAAACCACGACACATGAAAAAATGTTGTAATCACAATCACATCGACCTACGTGAAGCCGGGAAAATTCCCGCCATTCCAACCAGCTCTTCCTTTCCCCATCGCAAAAGAACGCCGCGCTTTTGACATTTCCAATCGTGGATAATTGGGAAAGGCCTGTTGCCGGCTCGATATTGCATCACAATTCACCGGCCGGAACACGACCAGCCTTGATATCCGCGGCTTGCAGGGTTGAAAAAGCGTCAGAAAACAGGGTTGCGTCTTCCTGGAAGCAGCGAAAAAGATCGGCAATAAAATGGATTCGTTCCGGCAGGCTGGCCCAGTCCGTCGCACCGCTTTGCAATACACTATCCGGTGTGGGGTCAATGGTGCGAAGCAGCGAAAGCAGGTCTGCATTTTCCAAATGAACCAGTTGCGCGGGGAAGGATGTAGTCAGATCTTTTCCCAAATGGAGATGCCTGCCCGGTAGCGACAGAACCATCAGGTGTGCTGTCAGCAACCGACGCAGCAGCTCTTGTACACGCACCGCCAGGGCGGCAATGGCCTCGTCCAAAAAACCTGTTTTCCCTAAAACACGCTGAATAAGAAAGTAGAGCTTTTTCCAAAAGCCTGTGTCCGCCATCAGCAATGCATGCACGTATTTTTTTACCGGATCGATATCCATGCTACCGGCATTCAGCGCCTCTAAAATTTCGGGTTGCAACCGGGTTTGTTCGTGAAAGCCGATTTCCAGATTCGCAAGAAGGGAGAGTTCGGCCCTGCGTTTTTCATCCTGTTCGAAAAAAGCAAGGTAGTAATGCCGGAAAGCACGTTGCAGGTAGTCCTGTCGGTCAGGCGGTGGCCCGGGATTGAGCTGGCGGCAAAAAGCCGTGATGTGCTCTTCGTTATAGGTTTCGTCGTTCAGGCATACTTGAATAAACCGGGCAAACTGCAGGGCGATTTCTTCAAACACTTTTTTATTGCCGCGACTCACGGCTTCGGCGGCTTTTTGCGCTGCAGTGGAAGCAAAATTTTCCAGGATCGAATTTTTCACCTACCCTGTTGATTTCTGCGCACCCAGTTCCCGGGCAACTGTGATCACCAACACCAGTGCCGTTTGCAATTCGTCGTCCTCTTCCAGGCAGGTTGCCATACTTCGTTGAATGTCTTCCTTACGGATTGTTTGGCCTGCCTGTCTGGAAGCCCAGGTGGCAAATGTGCACCAATTGGCCACCAGCCCTGTGCGGTGGGCAAATGACGCCGACAGTTCGCAGTAACACTGCGTGATCTGCAGGTTGCGAAGCACGGGGATTGCCTGCGCTGCAATTCGCTCTACGTCTGCAACCGAAGGTGCTGTTGGTAATACCGAAGATGATACACTTGAAGCAGCCATATTCCTTTAAAAGTTACTCAATTTCCCCGGCAAAAATGAATAACCGCAAACGTCGAATGCCGTGTTTTTATACCTATCAAACATTTGTCATCCAAAAACGAGGTGAATATCTCCGAAAAGAATTGAGGATAACGATGAGTGCTTTACCGCCAAACAAATTTCCCTTCGGTACTGTATAGGTGATGGAAACGGATATCGCTACGAAATGCCGACTCTAAATAAAACGATGGGCGTGTAACAGTCTTTGCCCCGGAAAGGGGAGTCTCTTCAACAGATCCTGCTATCAAGCAATGCGCAGAACCGGAGTACAACGTCAACAAGCAATGAAATAAAAACCAAGGTCGCCGGTTGAAGTAGACGAATGGCTTAACGGAAAAAAATGAAGAAAAAGGCGATCGGTAAAAGCGAATTATGCAAACGATTTGCTTCTGCACTTGCAGGCAAAAGCAAGGCAGGAAAAGGGGAGAAAAAAACTACCGGGCTTTCGACCCGGTAGTTCACTGTTTTACTTTTTAATGTGGTTGTTGACAATCTTAGCAAGATCAAACATCGAGATCTGGTCTTTGCCGAAGAGCGTTCTTGTTTTTGCATCGGCATTGATCATGCGCCTATTGGTTTTGTCCTGCAGGTTATTCTTCTTGATGTGGTCCCATACTTTCTTAACGATTTCCGTACGGGGCATCGGCTTGCTGCCAACCACGGCAGCCAGTGTGTCATCGGGCTGCAGAGGCGCCATGAAAGCTGCATTGGGTTTGCGGGTTGATTTCTTTGCAGCCGCTTTTTTAGGTGCTGCTTTAACAGGGGCTTTGGTAGCTGTTTTTTTTGCAGGAGCTTTCTTTGCTGCTGTCTTTTTTGTTGCTGCTTTTTTCGAAGCTTTTGCCATAATGATTAGAATTTAAAAGGTCGTAAGAACTGGTTTATGCATACTAATTTACGTCTATCTGTCGATTGCGGCCAAAAGAGTTTTCAACGGTCAAAAAATTATACCAACCCGGCCCCGAAAAAAGCATGTACGCTGGGCAAATTACCCGGTCTGGGTCCAATAAAATGGCCAGATCAAAAGGCACGGTAACATCAAAAAAAGACAGGACCGTTAGGAATCAATCCTTCCAAATAACGGCCTGGCGAAAAGGGTTTCAAAACAATTTTTCAATTGCAATGTTCAGCACTTCCACCAAAATCAGGATGATGACGATCCATTCCAAAATATTGCTGTTGCGGTACTGGAGCAGTCCGCGGAAAAGTTCGAGGTTGTCGCGGACAATGCTCAAGCCTTCGTGGATCACCCGCACACGCACCTGCAAATCAAATGTTCGTTTCAGATCCGAATCGGCTTTGTTGAGCCTTTCGTTTTCCCACGTTTCCGGCGGAGAATCGAAGACGTAAATATTCTCCGCAATGCGGTTGCGCAGCAGGAGGGTGCGGCCGATGTACTGTTTTAATTTTTTCCCGGTAATCCCTAGCCGGCCTTTCGTTTCCAGCATTTGCGTGTACTGGTTGGTTTCGGCCAGCAGTTTGGAAGTTTGCTCCCCGTAATAGTCCAGCGCCACAGACTGCGACACATTGATCATCACCAGGCGCAGCACGTCGATGCTGGCCGATGGAATTTCGATTTTATTAAATCCCACCCGCAGGTCTTTCGAGCCGGTTTCGACCAAAAACTCATCGGTCAGGCTGTTTTCAAAAATGTTCTTGCAAAACGGCTTGATGATGCGTAAAAATTCGGAAATGCTAACGGGATCGTAGTTTAAAAAGCAAACTGCGCCATACTTGAACACGTAGAGATAATGGTCGGTGTCGATGCGGTAAAACAATTCGGATGGATCGCTGTAATACAGCTCAGCTTTAAAAAAAGCACTGAACTGTTTGACATCGATCGAATCGGCAATCTGGTATGAAATGACTTTTTGTGTCATACACCTAAAAAATAACGAGCTCTGAACAATGCCTTCTACCCGATCAGGAAAGCCGGTTTCAAACGGTTGCCGGCCGGAGAGTCTTGCTCATTTTATGATGCGCAATTCCCACTTCGAAAAACTGTTCGCCGGCAATCCGGTAGCCGCACTTTGCATAGAAGGGAAGCACCGTGTCCCGTGCATGCATCACAAGTTCGGTATATCCATTTTGCCCTGCAATGCTTTCGGCAAATGACAACAAAGCTGCACCTGATCCCTTTTTCTGAAACGGCAGGTCTACCGCCATTTGCCGGAGCTGCACAACACGTCCGGATAGCGGGGTTAAAATACAACAGGCCACGAGAGCATCGTCCTGGTAGGCACCCAGAAGAAAGTCTCCGGCTTCTTTTTGCGGATTGATATAAGACCGGGGGATACCAATCGGATCAAGCAATACTCGCATGCGAAGGGCTAGCATGTCTTCATAGGCAGGCGACCCGGCAGGAATGCGTTTATAGTGGAGCGTTGTCACAGCCACAAAGGTAACCGGGCACCGGCAGAAAAAACAAAAGCCCAACCATAGGGTACGGTGGGCTTTGTTCATCCATCCTTGTTTGCGTCCAAATCAGCCGTTTAGTATTTTGGATCCGTGCAGATAGGCTTGATTCGGAGAATAAATAAACAAACAAGTTCCATCCTTCAACAGGTCGATCACTTTTGCCGACAGTTCCTGTGGTACAGCAGGACAGCCGAAGCTGCGACCCATGTAAGGGGATTGAAGACGGTTATCACCAATATAATTGGCACCATGAATAACAACGGCTCTTGATTCGGCATTGTTGTTAAAACCATTCTCCTGTCCGGAGAGCTTCAACGATAAACCGTGCTTGCCGAAATAGGTGTTTTTCGTAACATAGAAGCCAAGACTGCTTTGCAGTGATTCGGGGCGGTTCGAGAAGTTCTCGGCATAGTCAAGCCCGGAATTTTTACCGTGTGCAACATAGGTATTCATCAGCACCTGGTAGTTCTTGGTATCAATGATATAAAGGCGTTTCGCTTTTGATGACTGGCTGAAATCGCAAATAGCCACGACATTGTCCCTGTTCAGCACGCCGCGTTGCGCCAGCACTTGCTGTCCTTTGTAGGCCATCAGCATGGCATCTTTGGACAGGCCCATATCGGCCAGCTTCAAACTGTCGTAAAGCAAATTGGAAGCGACCTCTACTGCGGAAAGGGATTTTGACTCAGTCTTTTCTTCGGTAACGACTGTACTCTTTACGAGTGTCTTGTTGCTTCTGGCCTTCAGCGTTGGGATAGCGATCAGTACGGTTAGAAGACAAACAAGGGATGCCGGTAAAAAGATTTTTTTCACGTGCATTGGGTTTTTCAGGTTTTTTGGATAAACGCTGCGGGTGTGAAAATAGTATGCACCCCCCGCATGGACAAGCAAAAAATCATGTTTTTGCCATCGCCGAACAAAGTTACGAACTAGTACCCGGGCAGCACGGATTCTTACGTTAAAGAATTGTAGTTGTTTTACTTATCCACCTCTTTCACTTCCCGTTTTTTGACAATAAACTCCGAAGAATAGATACGTAGCAGCAAAATAAATAGGGCAATCAGTACCGGGCCAAAAATCAACCCAATAAAGCCAAACAATTGTACGCCAATCAAGACACCAAAGATGGTAATGAGGGGGTGAATGTCGCCAAGCCGTTTGTTCACCAGCAAACGAAACACATTGTCGATCAGGCCGATGACAACAAAACCCCAAAGGCCCATGGCTATGCCTTTGCCGGTATGACCCTGGACAAACAACATAATGGTCAGTGGCACATAGATGATGGCCGCCCCAACAACAGGCAACATGGCTGCAATGGTCGTGGCGACAAACCAAAGCCAGGGCTCGTTAACGCCAATGATGAGGTAACCGATCAGCCCGGCAATCCCCTGTACAAATGCGATTAGCGGAATGCCGATGGCGCTGGACGAGATAATGTTGCGCAGCTCGGTTCCAAGCCGATCAACATTGGAATCTTTCAGGGGAATGTATTCATACAGGGCCGTCTCCATACGGCGTCCGTTAACCAACATGAAGTAGAGCAGGAAATACATGGCGGCAACCAGCATAATGCTATTGAATGTCACCCCTAAAATCTTCGGCAGCAGCTGCGCCAGGTAACTGCTCACCTTATTCATGGCATTGGTGTCGATGAACTTGTAACCTATCCTATCTTCAAGGCGGCCGGCAGCGACATTCAGCGAATTGATCAGCTCGTTGGAATGTGCTACCAGGTAGCTGATTTTAGAATACAGGATGTTTCCCAGCAACCCAATCGGCACCAGGATCACAAAAAAGGAGAGCACCAGCAGCACGATGGCGGCACGTGTTGGTTTCCAGCCTCTTCTTTCTACCAGGAAAAACATCCGCTGCCGCATCAGCACATAAAACGTAACCGAACCCAAAAAAGCAGAAAAGAAAAACCACAACTCCTTCGCCAGTACGATTCCCAAAAACAAGATGACGGCAATGAAGAAAATCTGCTTCAGGACATTATTATCAATGGTCGTATTGTTCATAACAGATCGAAACACGGTTTCCAAACGAAGTTACCATACCAAACAAAAACCACCTCCTTGCCTTGGAAGAAGAAAATGCCAGCACCAGTAACGGAACATGTTTTTTGCGGCGATATCTAGATTTTGACGGCTTTCCACCGACCCTTTTTAAAAAGAATAAAAGCCGCAACGGTAATGACCATTTCCGCAACCGGGATTGCAATGAATACACCTTTGGGACCAAGCGCAAAATACTTGGCCAGCAGGTAAGCCAGCGGCAACTGGAACAGCCAAAAACAAAAGATGTTGATGACGGTTGGCGTACGGGTATCGCCGGCACCGTTAAAAGCATTGATCAATACCATGCCGATGCCGTAAAAAATATAGCCCGCACTAATGATTCGCAGTGCCGTGATTGCATATTGTTGCACTTCAATGATTGGTGTAAACAATCCTACAATCGCTCCCGGAAAAAACAAAAACAACAAGGATACCATCCCCATGAAAATGGCATTGTACTTTGCCGTTTGCTCCACCGACTGCTCAGCCCGCAGCAGGTTCTTTGCACCGAGATTTTGTCCAACCAGCGTGGCAGCTGCGTTGCTGATGCCCCAGGCCGGCAAAAGAAAAAACATGATGATGCGGATCGCCGTTTGGTAACCGGCAGAAGCGGCGCTGTGTCCTGTTTCGGCAACCAATTGCGCCAGGAAAATCCAGCTGCAGGACGCAATGATAAACTGGAAGGTCGCCGGCCAGGCAATCTTTACCAGCGACCGGATGATCGCTCCTTCGATTTTCAGCGAAGCCTTCGATAACCTGACCACGCTTTTGCCGTTGAACAGGTGATAAAGCTGGTAGCAAACGCCAATGCTCCGGCCGATCGACGTGGCCATTGCTGCGCCGGTAATCCCGAATGCAGGAACGGGGCCAAGGCCGTTGATCAGGAGTGGACAAAGCACGATGTTAAACCCGTTTGCAATGGCCAGGCTGCGCATCGCAATCGAAGCATCACCGGCGCCGCGGAAGATCCCGTTGATCAGGAAAAGCAGCATGATCACCGTACTGCTGGCCATCATGATGCGGGTGTAGGTAGCACCGGTTCCGATCGTCTCTGTCTCAGCACCCATCAGGCGAAGAATGTCCGCAGCGAACACCACTCCCGTGATACTAAAAAAAAGAATGATGGCAAGACTGAGCCACAAACTTTGCATAGCGGCCGAAGCAGCGCCTTTTTCATTTTTCTCACCGATGCGGCGGGCCACCATGGCTGCGGCTGCCATGCTAACACCAATGGCAATGGAATAAATAATGGTCAGTACTGACTCGGTGAGGCCAACGGTAGACACGGCATGTTTACCCAGCCGGCTTACGAAAAAAAGATCCACCAGCGCAAACACGCTTTCCATGCCCATCTCGAGAATCATGGGAACAGCCAATAAAAAAATAGCCTGGCGTATGCTACCCACAGTGTAGTCCTGCGGCTCACCTTTCACAGCGCGGATGAATAGAGAAAAAGCTTTGACAACTTTTGGTTGCGTCACAGTCTGCGACATAAAGAGGTTGGTTTTGTAAATGGACGAAACAGGAAAAAGGCGTTTAGCCTGCAGATGGAAAATGCCGTAAAAGGCTTGTTAGAAAATCATATGCGCTTGCTTGAAGAGAAACAAATATATCAAACCTTTTTCATTGCCGCCAAATAGAGCTGGATAAACGAAGCAATTTCTTTGCGGCGGTACTGCATGATGAAACGCGGATGAGGCAGCGGCACAACTTCACTAAACCAGTGAAAACGGTTGTTGAGTCCGGAGAGATACTTGAAGTTTTTTTCTCCACCAATACAAAGGCAGCGACTGCGGTCAACCGGGAAACGCAATTGCTTTTCGATACTTTCGATGATAAACGGCTCCACAGCCTTTTGCAGGTCTTTGTCGTCGTAATAATTGATGTTCCTGCCTTCTTTCACAAAGCCCAGTGGGCACACAGATCCAATAAAAAAATCCCGGTAAAACAGTTCCGGCCCGCCATAGGCATTGACAACCGCGTAAATAAATTCGGCCGAAAGCTCGGAGCCTTTGCCAAATGGATGCGCAATCCTGCAGTCTTCTGTTAGCTGGCGGGCTGCTGTGAAATTGACACCCGTAATGCCGGCACCAAACCGCCCGGGATTGATCCCCAGGAACAGCTGGCGCCTGCCTGCATCATTGAAATACTTCACCAAAAAAGTCTTGACAACCTGCAATACCGCCTCGCTTTGCTGGGGGTAAAGCCATTGTACATGGTTGGGCAGTTTTTGTGTGGGGTGGAGCGATGTGTAGAATTCGTAAAGGTGATCTGCCCAGGTTTTCATGCGGGCAAAAGTAAGAAGCAACCGCAAGGTTGCTGTTGAAACGCCGGGTTGCGGCGTACAGGAAATCTTATCGGGTCATCAAAACATTAGTAGAGCAACCGGTTTCAGTAAAGCTTAGGTCAGTAAACCGTCCAGTGAAATGGCCTCGAGATAGGGATCCAGGTGCGAAGTCTCACTGAAGGTCGTCACCTTCAGGGCTACGTTGAAATGGGTGTGCCAGCTAACTTCGACGTAGATATCGTGCAATTGATAAAGCTGCAGGGTGTGAAAGCCTTCGGTTCGTTGTGCCAGGAAAACGCCCTTCTCCCACAAAGCCCTTGCCCGCTCAATGTCGGTAGTGGATGTATACGTACGGTCTTTCATAATTGGTTGTTTGGTGCGAGGTTTAGACCGTAAAATTGGACAATGTTTAATTGACCTTTGTGCGTTTTAGTTTAACGCTTTCATTTTGTCGGTTAACCATTAAAGGGCTTCGATCCTTGTGGCAAAAACAACGGTCAGCCCTTAGGCTGCCACATGAAAAAAGCCCCGTCCGCTACGGAGCTTTTTTCATGTGGGAAAAACATCACGGTCTACGAACGAACACGACCTTTTTTCTTGTCGCGGTGACGGCCGATCACGTAACCGGCACCGGCACCTACCGCGCCGCCGATGATCGCACCTTTTCCTTTTTTGTGACTGACAGCTGCACCCGTGCCTGCGCCCACGACACCCCCGATCACCGCTCCTTTTTTCCGGCTGCTCCATTTCTTTTGTGCAGCCGCTTCATTAAAGGTCGCCGACACCATGGTGGTGCCCATCGCCAACAATAAAATCAACAATGCTTTTTTCATAACTTACTTTTTTTATTCAGCCATCATGGGTATGACGACTTTTATAAAGAAGCAAGTCTCTTGCCAAGGCCGGCATGGATCATTTCCACCCCAAGCGAGCCTGACGATGGCATATTTTTCACAACTGTTCCTTTGTGCCCCTACAGCGGGAACAGGTTCACGCCAAGGCACGGCCAGCGCAAATGGCAACTTTACGCTCCTGTGAAAACAAACGATTGCTAAACACAAAAAATGATCGGTATGAGCCAGGCATTTGTCCGCGAGAGCGATGAGCAATGGTTGCACGAGGTGCAGCCCACCATGCATGCGCTTCTTGTTTACCTCGCAAGAGAAAACAACGGTATTCGTGTCTATGAACAAAAAATATCGGTGCATCCGAAGACCGGCCGGGAAATCTATCACATGAGCAATGGCCTTTCCTATACCAAAGACGAGGACGGCCGGTGGTGCCTTGCCTGAGGCGAATGCCTTCTTTTTATTTACTAGACCTCTACTAAAGCGGTGCAATCAACTTTCCCCGGCATTAGGTCCTATGTTTGGTTTCGCTGTCACCCTCATGATTTTGATTGAAAGTTTGCCAGCCGAAATCGCCAAAGCAATGGCACGATTTTCTTCTATCACAATGGAGGTATGGTTTGGATATACTGAACCTTGCAAACCGTTGGCTTTACTGCCTGTACAGCGTACCGGCCAAATTGAAACGTCCTGCACCGGCAGGACGCTTTGTTAGAATAAAGTGAGATGAAAGTTCTGTCGCTGTTACAACCCTGGGCCAGCCTAGTTATCATGGGCGCCAAAAAAATTGAAACCCGCTCCTGGCAAACCGCCTATCGCGGCGAACTGCTCATCCATGCCAGTATGGGGAAAAAAGGAGCGGCCCTCGTGAGCGATCCACCCTTTAACCGGTATATCCACGACTTCGAGCGCCTCCCATTTGGTGCCATCATCGGCAGTGTTTTCCTGGAGGAAATTGTCCCTGTTGAAACGCTGCAGCTTCCCGCTACCGCACTGGCACATCTCACACTGGAAGAAAAAGCCTTTGGCGATTACACCAAAGGCCGGTATGCCTGGCTGCTGCAAAACCCGGTTCCGTTCATTAAACCCATCGCCATACGAGGCAGCTTGGGACTGTGGAATTACCGGCCGGAATAAGGCCTGCTGCAGCCAGTCATACGAATGCCGCTTTACCTGCCGACTGCCACCTGTTTTGCCTTGGCAAAAGCATTGGTAAGGTGATGGCGTTCGTTTTCATTTTGCGGCTGCGCCACTTCGCTGTTCTTTCTTTTGTTCAAAAAATAATACACAACAAAACCTGCAAGGGCCAGCCCCGCCGCAGCAAAATATTTTCCCTTCATAAAAATCGTTTTCGGTAAAAGGACAATTGCTGTGCCATGGGGGCAATGGGCAATTTGCAACCGGCAAGAAACAAAAGGCAGAACTCCCATTCCGGTAGTCCACACTTATTGATGTTCTGTTCAAATTGCTGATTGCCTATTCTCTTTCGATCTCCCGTCCCAGTTTCAGCTTTAGGCGCAGGCGTGCCATTTCGCGGCGGAGCAGCTTTTCCTTGTCCCTCTTGTAGGAGGCTTCGTCGTATTTCTGTTTGCGGGCAAGTTCTTCCCGCCACTGCTCTGTACGCAGCAATTCGTTCTGGATTTCGTTGAGTTTTTGAATCATGTTATAGCGTTTTACAAGCCATTTCAAAAAAATAAGATCAGCCAGCGCACCGATACCCAGTAATCCCAGCGTAAGCATCCATACAGCGGCCGTCTTTTTCTTCCGCAGGTAAATCCTGTGAAGACCTAAACAACCAAAAAGACCCACTGTCCAAAAAAGGTAAGCCCTTCCCACAGATTTGTATTTCGGCATAAAAACGGGTAACGCCTGGTCAAATTAAGCACTGCAGCAAACGACAAAAAGGAAAATAGTTTTGCACATCGCTTGTACATATCCTGCAGATTCCGGAGTCGGCTTCTCTACCCTGTTTTCAATGCGAGAGCCGGCCGAAAAAATAGTTGTACACAGCCCGCTTTCCGCTCTTTCCACCGCCCTTGCACCGGGTCGAACCGGCGTCGTTCGACTCACCGTGGCAGCGGCGCCAACTACGTATTTTCACATAATTCCGTCACGTAGTTCTACAGTCCAAAGCGAACACTTATCCGTAAAAACACGATTCAAGGAAAGGGCGATTCTGCTCTTGACGGGGGAACCATTGTACAATACTTTTGAAATAGAGGTTGACGCACCAATGTGGCCACGAAACTTTCCACTTTTCAACCTCTTTCTACAATCCACCACCCAAGAAATTATCTTCTGTCCCTACTGAGAATTGCTGCTGTTCGTACCGGCCAGCAGGATTGTGTAACTGTTTTAACTGTTGTTTTATGCAGAAAAATGGAGTGAAGATTTTAGTGGTAGACGACGACATTGACCTGCTGATGCTCATGGAGCGCAAACTCCAGCAACATGGATTTGTAGTAGAGTCAGCCGTTTCACTTTCGGAAGCCGAATATGTCCTGTCGCTTTTCAAACCCGAACTGGTCATTATAGACATCAACGTAAATGGAGAAGACGGCCGCCAGCTTTGCTGGAAGATCAAGCACGGGCCTGAAGCCGACAGAACGAAGGTGATGCTGATGTCGGGCTACTGCTGTCCCACCAGTCGTGTGATGCGCTTTGATGCCGATGATTTTATAGCCAAACCTTTTCCGCCTGAATTTGTGCAGCAAAAAATTGCCGCGCTGTTTCCGCAACCTGCGGTGGTTGTGATGAACCCTGCCGGTGTGACCCGCTAGATCACACGAACGGAAAAAAGGCTTGTAAAAGGGGACTGGGGAATGCTTTGGAGTAAGCATGATTTAATCAGCCAGCGCTGAAGAACGATGGTTCTTTTGTGAGAGGCGCCGGCCGGATTACATCGGCTCGGGTTCGATCCTGATTGCTTTGATCTCCTCCTCCACTTCGGTTTCTTCCAGGATTCGCTGATGCCTGGCATTGCTGGCAATGTAGAGAGCAAAGGCAGCAAGAGCCGCGTCCTTGAGCAAATTGGTCAGGGCCATTTGCTGGTACGCTTTATCGGCCGTTTGCAGGTAATTGGGCAGGTGTATGGTCAGGACAATGACAAACAGCAGCAAGGCCAACATGTAGGCTGCTGTTCGTACCCATACATTGACGAAAAAGGAAAGCGCGGCCAGGATAAATGCCACACCGGTGAGATAAACCCAAAACTTGCCACCAGGCAAAAAATCCGGTACAGAAACAACCAATACATCGGGATAAAGCAAATGCCGGATGCCAAAATAAAACATAACAGAGGCTAGGATGTAAATGGCGATCCGCGAGATAATGTGCTGGTTCATAACCACTGATTTAATATAATAAAGTTACGCCATGTCAGGCGTTTCCGGTGGCCTTTTATCCGCCTTATTTCGCAGTCATGGAAACGGTGCCGGCCACTTGCAAGCCGCTCAAAAAAAACAGCCGCCTTGTTTCCAAAGCGGCTGCCCGAAGAGATTGTTTTGTCCGGATTAAAAACGGAAGCCCACACCCACTTTTACGGCCTGGTTGTAGGCCTGAATGCTTTGGCCCGAATTGACCTTCGACAGCCCGTGATCATAGGCTGCATTGATGCTAAAGCCATTGCCGAACTGGTAGCCAACACCACCGGTCAGCGACACATCCCAGGGATTGAACTGGTCTTTCACATCCCGCTTATCGTTGATAAAATTGAAACCGAAAACGCCGGCGGTTGTATGCAAGTTAGCGCTGGCCAGGTAGCCGACCTGCGGACCGGCAAAGAGTTGCAGGCCGCTGATCGTCGCCTTTGCCAGAACGGGCATTTCAATATAGGCCAGGTCGAGCTGCGACTTGCCGCCAATGATATCGGTGCCCTTGATGCCCAGGCTTCCTCTCAGCTCATATCCTTTTTGGGTATACGTAAGTCCCGGCTCAACCGAAAAGTTTTCCGACACGGGAATGGAAACAAAGCCGCCACCGTAAAAGCCGGTTTTGCTGTGCGAGGTAACAGCCCCGCCGGTATAGGTCAGGAGGTTTTGAAAATTATTGACGGCATCGCCGCTCATGGATGAATTGACCACGCCTACACGGACACCGAACGAAGGTTTTGATTGCGCCATCACGGCTCCCGAAACAAAGAGGAAGGACAGGAAGAATAAATGTTTTTTCATAAAATGGAGGGAACGTTGATTTGGCCGTTCTGCCAAATCTGGAGCAAACCTTTACCCATCTTTTGTTAGCAATTGTTAATGAAGATTTCTTTAACAAGGGCTCGCCTGTTCAGGCTTTGATGCTGGTTGCCGAGGGTTCTGTTCTCCCTTTTCTGTTGCTGTTTCGTCAGGAAAAGAATGAAGGCTGAACGATCCAACGTCAAACGTCGAACACGGAATAACCTCAAAGCACTAATTGCTCCAGCAATTTTTGCCCGGCTTTTTCCAGGTCCTCACACAGACCCACATGGGTTTTGGAAACCTGCACGATGGTGCTGCGGGTAGCGGTCAGCCAGCGAAAGCGGGACGGCAGGTCTAGTTTGGCAATGGGTCCGCCGTCTTTGGCGCCCTGGCTTATCTTTTCAAACGCCGCCAGGTAAGCCTGCACCTCGGCAAGATCGAGCGAAGGAGCAAACGCTTTCAGGCGTTCCTCATCGAGGTGGAAAAAAGTGTGCAGGTAGCGGTGCTGCTTGCAGTAAAGCACAATGCCTACGTTGAGAAACTCTTCCCGCTCAACCTTCGGCACCACCCGCACCACGGCATATTCAAACAAATGCTTTCCGGGCATGCTGCGCTTCTTTTACAAAGGTGGAAGAATGAGTAAGACGGTTGCGCAAAAAGTCCTCGTAGACCTTTCGCACATCGACGTCTGCCGGGTAAGAATCCGTGTTGATCCAGTCGTCGGGTAGCAGGCCAACAATGGCGGCGATCCGTTCGGGAGTCAGGATTTTCCTGGACTGCTGGTCGATCGTCTCCATCTCGCTGGCCCAGGGCAAAAGCACATGGTCTTTCACCTGCACAAAAGGCCGCTCCGATTGTTCTTTCCAGTTGTCCCAGCTGTGATGAAAATAAAGCGAAGCGCCATGGTCGATCAGCCAAAGTTCCTTGTGCCACATCAGCAGGTTGGTGTTCCGCGGCGTACGATCCACGTTGGTCAGGAAGCAATCCAGCCACACGATCTGCGAGGCCAGCGTGGCGTCAATGGTTGTCACCACAGGGTCGAACGTGATGGCACCGGACAGGTAATGCAAGGCAAGGTTCAAACCAGCGCTGGCCTTGAGCAGGTCCTGGATTTCTTCGTCCGGCTCCGTGCGGCCAAAGGCCGGGTCGACCTGGGCAAACACGATCTCCGGCACCCGAAGTCCCAGCGCCCTGGCAATTTCGCCACCGAGCAACTCTGCTACCAGGGCCTTTACCCCCTGGCCGGCCCCGCGAAACTTGAGCGCATACAAAAACTCGTCATCTGCCTCCACAATGGCCGGCAGCGAACCGCCTTCCCGCAAAGGTGTAACGTAGCGTGTAACCGTCACCGTTCGGAGCGACAACTCCTGGTCCATATCTGCTTTGCTTTGCGCAAATGTAACCGCTTTCGCAAAGCAGGTTTCAAATCCGGTTGATGGCGGCTTTCCCAGGTAAAAAATGCCGGCAGGATGAAGCGGTTTGCATTGCCACAGGCAAGGAGCAGGCAACTGCACATCCGCCGGAAAAAGACGCTTCCCAATACCGGAATCGTAAATCACGCAGTTTCCGCAGTTGCCCGCTCAAAAAACCACTCGTACCGATGCGAGAATTTACCTTTAATATCTTCCAAAACAGCGCCGGATTGCCGCCGTAGAACCACCAAAATTTTTCCGTAATAGTGCAATTGGATATGAAACCGCCCACTTTTACTTTCGCCCCATGCATGTCGAAATAATCCAATGTCCCCAATTCGGTACCGTCTTCAAACGCCAGGACGGACTGCGCTTCACGTTTGACGCTTACGTCACCATTATTTTCAATGAAAGCCAGAAGCTGATGCTAAAGATCAAAACCTCGCTTGGCAACCTTGCTTTCCCCATTCCCGACGACGACACCATTCATGGTTTCCTGGAAATTGTCGAGAAAGGAAGCTTCCGCAAACGGCCATCCACCTACGAATACGTGGAAGCTCGCCTCATCAAAGGCAGCATCGAGTACGAAGCGTATTTGCCCTGGGAAAAAGAGGCCTGAGCCCTTATCCATACGGATCACTGTTGACTTTTGCAAGAACACACCCTGGTGTGTTCTTGTCATTTACAGCCGTGGCCCGGCGCAAAAAAGAGCAGAAGCCGGCGTGCTATTTCATCCGCATCACGGCGGCGACGGTTTCGATGCCTTCCCACAAGAACCCAATCCGCACATTTTCATTTTCCGCGTGCTGGTTGTTGTCGTAATTCGCAATGGAAAGAACCATCACCTTTGACTGGAGGACGTCTTCAAACAGGTAAAGCGGAAGACTGCCACCCGCCGAAGGCACCAGCACCAGCGGGTCGTTGGTGGTCGACTGTACTGCCTCCTGCACGGCCCTTGCGATGGGCAGGTCCATGGATGTGCGTTGTGCATTATAACCGTGGTCCATTGTAATCTTTACCAGCTTTGCCGACGCGGCCCGCTCTTCATCGGTTGGCTCATGGTCTATTACTGTAAAGCCCCGGCTTTTGATATGATCAACGACTTTTTGCACCTGTCGCCGCCAGTCGTTGCCTTTCACGAGCCGCAGGTCCAGTACGGCTTCCGCCTTTGCCGGGATCACGTTGCTGGCCTGTGCGCCCACATTGGCACTCTGGATGCCGTTGATGTTGAGCGTTGGCACCATGAGCCCTTCGGCAAGGGAGCGGCCAGGCATTTCCGGGTCTTTCAGGCCCAGTTCTTTTTTCAGCAGCGAATCGCTGTTGGGGAGTTGGGCGAGCGCCTGTTTTTCCCGCGGTGACAACGGTGTCACGTCGGCGTAAAAATCTTTCACCAGCACGTTCCCGTTTTCGTCTTTTAGGGAAGCAAGCAGTTGCACCAGCCGCAAAGCCGGGTTGGGCGCCCAGTTGCCGTAATTCCCGCTGTGGAGCGGACGCCTGGCGCCATAGACCGTCAACGCCATGTTCACGTCGCCCCGAACACCAAACGAAAGGGTCTTCCTGCCCGTGATGTGCTTTGGCCCGTCTACCACAATCCAGGCGTCGGCGGTGAGCAGGTCTTTGTGCCGGCGAAAAATTTCGTCGAGGTGAATGGAGCCGACTTCTTCTTCCCCTTCGAACAGGAACCTGATGTTGGCGGAAAGCTTTGCACCGGTTTTCACCAGCGCATCGTAGGCGTTCAGGATGACCATGACTCCTGCTTTATCATCGGCACTGCCGCGGCCCGAAATGCGGTAACTGTCGTCAACCGGTTCGCCGGCTTTGTACGGCCCGACAATTTTTCCACCGCTTTCCAGCGGTGCTGTCAGCACCACCGGCTCGAATGGCGCCAGTCCTTCGTGCCATTGCTTCGGGTTGACGGGCTGCCCGTCGTAGTGGGCATAAAAACCCAGTGTTCTCGCGGCACCCGGGGTTTTGATCTCGCCGAAAACAGCCGGTGTCACACCCGGCGTGGTTCCCTGCAGCAGTTGCACCCGGATTCCCCTTCGTTCCATCATTTCGCGGATAAAGGCAGTGTTTCTGCGAATGTTGGGCGTATCGGCAGACACGTTGGGTATCGAAAGAAAGCGAACATATTCGTCGAGGAGTTGCGCCTTGTTTTGCCGGACGAATTGTGCAACCGGCTGCGCTTTGCCCGCCAGCGAGAAAAGAACGGCAACCGGGAACAGGAAACTTTTCATGTGCAGGTGGAATTAGGGAACCGAAACTACGGTAACGATTTTACACCACCTTTCGCGAACGGCCAACACAAAGCGTATCCGGCTCCGCCTTTCAAAATATTTTATGATGAGTGGTAACCGTTGTCAGCCGTTCCGGACTTATATTACGTCCTTTCTCCCTGCAACCGGAACGGCACCAACAGACTGGATAACAAAACATCCGCTTATTCTTTTTCAAAATAAACACAGCATGAAGTTTACGCACTTGTTTCTCCTGCTGCTTGTGGTTAGCACCGCGGCACAGGCACAAAAAAAGTACGAATGGAAGACCGCTACCGCTGGCGGCTACACGTACAGGTATGTTACCAACGACCCGATGGGAACCCGTTTTTACACGTTGAAGAACGGTCTGACGGTCGCCCTATCGCCCAACAAAAAAGAGCCCCGCATTGCCGTTCGCATCCCGGTGCGTACCGGCAGCAACACCGATCCCAAAGATCACACCGGCCTTGCGCACTACCTCGAACACCTCCTGTTCAAGGGCACTGACAAATTTGGTTCGCTCAACTGGGCACAGGAAAAGCCTTACCTCGACCAGGTAGACAATCTTTACGAGCAGTACAACTCGACCACGGATGCAGCACAACGCAAAACCATCTACCACACCATTGACAGCGTGTCGGGTATTGCTGCCAAATACGCCATTGCCAACGAGTACGACAAGATGATGGCGGCTCTCGGTTCGCAGGGCACCAACGCCCATACCTGGGTGGAGGAAACGGTGTACGAAGAAAACATTCCCGCCACTGCGCTGGATAAATTCTTAACCATCCAGTCCGAACGCTTCCGTCAACCGATTTTCCGCATTTTTCACACGGAACTGGAAGCCGTATACGAAGAGAAAAACCGTTCGCTCGACAACGACGGCTGGAAGGTGCAGGAAGCTATGCATAGCCTGCTGTTCCCCACGCACAACTACGGGCAGCAAACCACCATTGGCACCATCGAGCACCTGAAAAATCCTTCCCTGAAAGCGATCCGCGAGTACTACTACAAATTCTATGTGCCCAACAACATGGCCATTGTGCTGGCGGGAGATTTCAACCCGGACGAAGTGATCAAAAAGGTGGACGCTGCTTTCAATTACATGCAGCCCAAACCGGTGGAAGAATACAAAGGCCCTGTGGAAGCACCGGTGAAAGGCGCCGTGGTAAAAGAGATCTATGGTCCTTCGGCCGAAACCATGCGCATTGTATACCGCACCGGTCCGTCCAACTCACGTGAAGCCTTTTTGGCCGACCTTACCTCTTCCATCCTTGCTAACGGCAAAGCCGGTCTGCTGGACCTGAATTTAAACAAGAGCCAGAAAGTGCTCGGTGCCAGCGCCGGTGTGCGTCAATACAAAGACTACGGCGTGTTTGTGCTGCTGGCCAATCCAAAACAGGGTCAGACGCTGGAACAGGTGAAAGACATTTTGCTGGAGCAAATTGACAAGCTGAAAAAGGGCGAGTTCGACGAATCGCTGATCAAGGCCATCGTGGCCAACTACAAACTGAGCCAACTGACAGCGATGGAAAACAACGCCAACCGCGTGGAAGACATCGTGGACCAGTTTATCAAAAACCGCGGACAGGGATGGGATAAAAACGTGGCGCAACTGGACGACATGGCCAAGGTAACCAAGAAAGAGATCGTGGATTTTGCCAACCGCTTTTTCCTCGCCGACAACTATGCGGTGATCTATAAACGCAAAGGCGAAGACAAAAACATCGTGAAGGTGGAAAAGCCGGCCATCACCCCGGTAGAAACCAATGCCGGCAAACAATCCGATTTTGTAAAATCGATCACCAAAGATGCGTTGGCGCCCACCCAGCCGGTATGGATGGATTACAACAAAGACATCCAGAAAGGAAAAGCCGGACTGGCCGACGTGTTGACTGTTCCCAACAAAGACAACAGCCTGTTCCGCCTGAACTATTATTTCAGCATGGGCAATTTCAACAACCGCATGCTTCCCATTGCACTGCAGTACCTGCAGTTTTTGGGTACCGAGAAATACACGGCCGAAGACATCACCAAGCAGTTTTACAACCTGGCGAGCAGCTTTTCTGCCAATGCGGCCAACGAAGAAACCACCATCACCATCAGCGGCCTGCAGGAAAACTTCGACCAGTCGGTAGCCCTGTTCGAACACCTGCTGCGCAATTGCCAGGCAGATGAAAAAGCACTGGAAGCGCTGAAAGACCGCCTGCTGAAAAGCCGCGCCAACAACAAGACCAACAAACAGGCGATTGCTGCTGCGATCCGCGACTACGCAGTGTACGGAGCCAACAACCCGTTCAATTATGTACTGACAAACGAAGAGATCAAATCACTCAGGGCCGAAGACCTTGTCGCGCTGCTGCATGCGCTGCCGTCGTACAAGCACGACGTGCTTTACTATGGTCCTTCACCCCTGGCCAAACTGAGTGCCGACATCAGCAGGCTTCACCCAATGCCCAAAGCATGGACAGCGGCCCCCAAAGCCGTTCAGTTCAAACCATTGAAACAAGCAGCCAACCAGGTTCTGTTCAACGATTACGATGCGGTGCAATCGGAGATCTACTGGGTGCGTGACCTCGGCCAGTACGATCCGAAAAGCACGGCCAAGATCAACTTGTACAACAACTATTTCGGTGGTGGCATGAGTTCCGTTGTGTTCCAGACCATCCGCGAATCAAAAGCGCTGGCCTACTCAACCTATGCGTTTGTGCAGACCCCGGCCAAGAAGGAAGACGATTACACCTTTGTGGGGTACGTGGGCAGCCAGGCCGACAAGATGAACGATGCCATCAACGGCATGAACGACCTGCTGAAGGAAATGCCGAAGACAGAGCAGAATTTTGTGAACGCAGTGAAGAGTCAGAAAAAAGACATCGAAACACAGCGCATCACCAAAGACGCCATCATCTTCAGCTACCTGAATGCAAAGAAGAAAGGCCTGACGGAAGATGTGCGCAAGACCGTGTACAATGAACTCGACAAACTGACACTGGCCGATATTGCCGCTTACCACCAGCAGCAGTTCCAGAACCAGCCGTTCACGTACACCGTGATTGCCTCGGAAAAAAAGATCAATGTAGACGACCTGAAGAAATACGGGGAGGTGAAAAAAGTGGCCGTAGATGACCTGTTCGGATACGAAAATGTGAGCAGGGCCTTCTAACCCTGTTCGCAAAAAACGCAAAGGGCTGCCCGCAACGGCAGCCCTTTTTTCTTCGGTAAAATTTTTCGCTCCACTGCCGTTGAACAAGCAGCATTAAAGCGGGTTACCGCGTTACGACCTTCACCCGCTGGTGGCTGTACCGTTCACCACCCGCCTGCTTCGATTGCCGCACCATTTCGTAAATCACGAGACCGATCAGCAACACCAACAGAATAAGCGACGACCCCTTTGTGCCGTAAGCAAGCCCGCCTTGTTCGTGCGGCTTGGTTAGCAGGTCGCCAAAGGTGGCGCCAAAAGGACGGGTCAGCACAAACGCAATCCAGAACAGCACAACACGGGAGATTTTTGTAAAGAAGTAGGCCAGCACAACCAACACCAGCGCAGCCGTAATGAGCAGCGCACTGCCACCGAAACCCAGCCCGGAATCATCGGCAAGAAAATCGCCCAGCGCCGTACCCAGGGTATTGGAAACAAGAATCGCCAGCCAGTAAAAAATTTCGCCGCGAAAGCTGCTGATTCGGTTCACCGACAAACTCTTCTCCACCATCTTCCATATCAACAGAACTACAATGAGAAGGGAAACAAGCAGCATGGCACCCTTGGCATAACCAAGCTGCAACGTTCCGTCCATGTAATCCGACATGGTTGTTCCCGCGGTACTCGTTGCCACGATCACGGCCCAGTAAATGGGTGGAATGTAGCGTTTGGCCAGGAGCTGCAGCGTCAGCACCACGAGGAAAAAACCCAAAAAGATCAGTGTGCTCACCGCATAACCGACGTTAAGCGTTTGCGCCACCAGGTCGCCGCCGGTTTCGCCCAGCGTTGTGGCCGTTATTTTCATGATCCAGAATAAAAGCGTGAGCAGCGGAATCTTGTTCCAGCTATATTCTGTTTCGGATACGAGCTTGTTCATGAGGCATCATTTCCCCCAACCTTTACAACCTTGATGCCATGATACAAGCGTTGTGCGGCTTTGGCGGCACGAGACTGTTCTGGCTTGCCTTTTGAAATCCTTCCGGTGATGTCCAGGAAACGACTTCTTTTGCTGCTCTCCCCGGCCCTGCTGCTCATTGCCGGTTATTTTGCGGTACAGGTTTACCTGCGTGCCACTATCCGCGACGAGGAAAAAGCCACGGGCAATAATCTTGTGCGTGAAGGGAAAAAAACAGATACGCTAGGAGGTAAAAAAGTCTCCGCCCTCGACCTGCGTCCGCACTTTGTTGAACGCCTGCAGCAACTGCTGAAAAAAAGTTCAAATGGTTTGTACGAGCTGACCGTTGGCGATTTGACAGTAGATGTGCTGGCATCCACCATTGCGTTGCGAAACGTAACGGTTCGTCCGGACGCAAAACAGCTTGAAGCCCTGAAAGCATCGGGGCTTTTGCCCGATGACGTTTTCACATTTGCGTTTAAAAATTTGCACATCGAAGGCGTGAACCTCGACGACGCCATCACCAGCAAAACCATGGATTACAAACTCGTGAAACTGGTGAACCCCGAGATCGAAATCGTGCATTACAAAGCCGGCAGGACAAAACCCGAATGCGACTTCACGCAACGCTTCCTGAAAGAAATGCAAAAACTCTCGCTGGACAAGCTGGTTGTGCAGGATGGCAACATCAGTGTGCACGACAAACAAAAGGGTACAACGAAACGATTTGCCAACGTGCAGGTGCTGATGAAAGACATCCTGCTCAACGAAGAAACCCGGGCGGATAAAAGCCGCTTTCTTTTTGCAAAAGAAGCCCGCCTCGATTTTCACGATTATAGCAGCAGAACAAAAGACGGCTTGTACAACCTGAAGATCGCCGGCGTTTCGGTGAATGCGGCACAAAAGCAGATCACGTTAAACAAATTTTCCTTTGGTTCACCGCTTAGCAAGCAGGCCTTTGTCAAAAAGCAGAAGCAGGCAAAGGAAATGTACGGGCTTTCCATTCCGACGGTTACCCTGACCGGCGTGGACTGGTGGTCTCTGCTCAACGAAGAAGACGTGCTGGCTACTGAAGTAGAAATGAGAGGTGGAAAATTCTCGGTGTATTTTAACCGCAGCCTCCCGTCGAAAAAAAAGCTGGGCAACTTTCCCAACCAGTTGTTGCTGAAACTTCCGTTTAAACTGGATATTGCCCGAATAAAGATCCGCAACCTCGATCTATCGTACGAGGAGTACAATCCGCTTTCACAACAAAGCGGAACCATTTATTTCGATAATGCGTCGATGGATATTACCAATGCCGGCAACCAAAACAAAGCACCGGTCGTGGTCAACGGAACCGCTTTGCTCATGCACCAGGTTCCCGTGCGGGCACGGTTTGAATTCGACATGCGCCGGGCAAAATCCGGCCGCTTTTCCGCCTCCGTTCATTCAGCGACGCCATATGCCGGGAGTCTGTTGAATTCTTTTACAGCGCCGCTGGGAATGATGAGGGTGGAAAAAGGTGAACTGAAAAAACTTGACGCCACCATCAGGGGTGACGAAACGGGTGCCAGCGGAACCGTGCAGGTGCTTTACAACGATTTAAAGCTGGCCTTGCTCGAAAAAGACCAGGGCAAAACAACACTGGACAAAAAAGACGTCACCTCGCTCCTGGCCAACCTGGTGGTGTTAAAAAAAGACAATCCAAAAGGTGGGAAAACACCGCGAGTGGAGCAGGGCAGTTTTCAACGCGACCCGACCGGCGGCTTTATGATGCTCGTGTGGAAGACCATCCTCGTCGGCGTGCTCAAATCGATCGGTGCCCCAACGAAACTGGCCTATAAAAAACAAACAGCGGCAAAACAGTAAATTTGTTGAAACCCCCTGCCATGTCGAAAATTGGCCCCTTTCCGCTGAACACGTTCGTTCAAGGCGACTGCATCGACCTGTTGCAAATGCTGCCGGCCAATTCGGTTGACCTCATTTTCGCCGACCCGCCCTACAACCTGCAGTTAAACGGCGAGTTGTACCGGCCCAACTTTACCAGGGTGGATGCAGTGGATGATACCTGGGACAAGTTCGAATCAACCCAGGCCTACGACAAATTCTGTCGTGCCTGGCTAAGCGAATGTCGCCGCGTGTTGAAGACCAACGGCAGCATCTGGGTCATCGGTACCTATCACAACATATTCAGGGTTGGCGCCATCATGCAGGACCTGGACTTTTGGCTGCTGAACGACGTGGTGTGGGTAAAGACCAATCCCATGCCCAATTTCAAGGGCACACGGTTCAACAATGCACACGAAACACTGATCTGGGCCACCCGTTCCAAAGACTCGCTTTACACGTTTCACTACCGCTCCATGAAGACCGCAAACGACGACCTGCAAATGCGCAGCGACTGGTTGATCCCGATTTGCACCGGTAGTGAACGGATCAGGGTAAACGGAGAAAAAGCACACTCCACGCAAAAGCCCGAAGCGCTGTTGCAACGGGTGATTCTTTCCACGTCCAATCCCGGCGACGTCGTGCTGGATCCTTTTTCCGGCAGCGGCACAACGGCGGCGGTAGCCAAGCGCCTGGGGCGGAATTTCATTGCCTTTGAACGCGACGCGTTTTACATTCGGATTGCCCACGAGCGGCTGAAAACAATTGAACCTCTCGATCATTCGCTACTAGTATACAAGATGGAAAACCGTAAGCCTCGGGTGTCGTTTGGCAACCTGGTAGAGAAGGGCTACATCGCAACCGGCGAGCCGTTGTTCAGCAGGGATGGAAAGCAGGTGGCGATCGTGCTGGCCGATGCCTCACTGGAGCACGACGGCATCACCGGTTCCATTCACAAGATCAGCGCTGCCATCCAGAAAAAAGACACCGGCAACGGCTGGCTGTTCTGGTATGTGAAACGCAACGACGAAACGATTTGCATCGATCAGTTGCGACACCAATACGAAGCGGCGTACCTTGAGCCCGCAATCGTGCAGGAAGAAGCGGAAAGAAGCAACGAACAATCGCCGGAAGAAAAAAGGCCCGCCTCCTGAAATCACCAACCCCTTGCGCAAACAACCGAATGGAACACAAAAAAGGCAGTATCGACATTGTGAACGAAGTACTGGAAGCCTGTATTCTCGCCTACCCCGTTTCGTCCTTTATCATTAGCCTGTACAAACAATACATCAGCCGTGGCTGGCTGACCAAAGGCCAGTTGCAGGGTCTTTACGCCAAAGCGCAAAAAATTGAAGACCTCGCACCGGGCAAGCTGGCGTCGCTGGAAGCCATGATCAACAAAATGCCCAACCGCACAAAGTCGGAAGCACCAAAAGAAAGCACACCGCTTTATCAAAAAGATG
The DNA here is from genome assembly GCF_003628535.1 of Flavisolibacter nicotianae. GTDB lineage: Bacteria > Bacteroidota > Bacteroidia > Chitinophagales > Chitinophagaceae > Flavisolibacter > Flavisolibacter nicotianae. Next base: position 203,559 of record NZ_RBCI01000002.1, on the reverse strand, counting down.
AAAGCACGGGCCAGCTTATTGAAGCCATCCTGGCCAAATACCCGCAGCACAAAACCGTACGTTTTCTCCAATCGAAATACAACAACAACCAACCGCTTTCTCCGGCCGAACTGGCCGACCTGAAACGGTTCGGCCAGTTGCTGAAAAAGTAAGGGTATATGCTCCGCAAACCGCGAAGGCGCATGGCCAAACACAGCCTCCATTTCAATGGTTATGCCTCCACGTGCATTCTCTTTTCCAGTATCGCCAACGCATTTTGCAGTTGTAAAAAATGCCGTTGCTCGTGTGCAATAAAAAACCGGAAGGTGTCGCCAAGTTTCAGGCGTACCAGTTTGTGCAAAGTCGTGGGGATACGTACCGACGCGAGGTCGGCGCCTTTGGCAATTTCCAGCAGGTTGAGCAAATGGTGCTGGTGCTGCAGGAACTCCGCTACCTGCATTTCGGCATCGGGCTGTGACGCGGGGATGGCCTGCTTTGGCGCCTTCATTTTGTTTTTCACGCTGCCGTTTTCTTCCGGCATCATCAGCCTTGTAAAATAGTTGCCCAGCCAGCCCGGACGAAATTTCGTGGCGGCAGGTTGTTGGTTCAGGTGCAAACCTTCTTCCATCGCTTGGATGTAATGCCGTGCATACATATTCAGGTGCTCCAGTATCTGTGCCGGGCTCCACTGCTGAAAAGCGGGTTGTGCTTGTAACAGGTAAGCCGGCAATATCTGCAATTGATTGACCTGTAAAATAAGGCTGCGCACATCGGCCTGCAGGCTGTCTACCAAAGAACGACTGTTGTAATTCATCTTGTTGTTTTAGTAACGCAAAAATGAAAACAGGGGCAGACAGGAATCTTGGTGAATACCAAGTTTTCGACGGAACAGAAAAAACGGGAGCGCTAAAACGGTTGCATCGATGTCTTACAGGTCTTACTCAATCTTTACCCTTGCCAGCAGCTTGCTGAAGTTGGTGGCGTCGATACCAAGATAAGAAGCCAGGTACTTGTGCGGCACCAGGTTTAACAGGTGCGGGCTTCGCCGGAACAGCGTTCGGAACTTTTCTTCATTGGTAAAACATTGCAATTCTATATGCCGCTCCAGTGCGCCCTTGAGTGCAAAAGCGGAGGCCTTGAAAAACAGCTGCCGCACGGCGGGATACCGTTCCATCAGCGCAGTAAGTTCATCGTGGTGCATACGCAGCAGCCGGCTGGCCGTCAGTGTTTCCAGAAAATACAAGGAGGGGGTTTGCGTGAGAAAACTATCGGCCACACCGCTGAACGATGGCGGGTAGGTAAACACGATGGTGGCTTCTTTGTTGTCGTCACCCAGGTAAAAGGCACGCTGTATACCCTCCAGGACAAAATACAGGTACCGTTCGGTTTCACCGGCCGCGGTGAGCACCACCTTCCGCTTCACCGTCAGCGGTTGCCAGGTGGCCGTAAGTGCTGCCAGTTCCTCTTCGGAAAGCGGGTGCACTTGCAAAAGGAATTTTTTGAGTCTTTCTGTTTCCATCGTGAACGCGAAAAATTTCTCCGTACCGTTAGTTTTTCCGTTCGCGAATGTGGTATTCCTGGATCAGCGGCGGGTTCTCCGGTGTAAGGGTAAAACTGACTTCCACATTCGCCTTTTCGCCTTCCAGCACAAAGGAGCCGCGCAAGCCATTCTCGGGTACCACCTCACCCACACGGAGGATCTTTCCCGCTTTTTCAAATATGGCCGTTGCCTCTTTCCGCAACACATCGGGAAAATAGTCCAGGAAAAAATTTTCAGCAAAAATGCCGGCCGTCTCTGCCCCTTTCCACGACGGCAGCAATTGCACCAGTTGATCCCTGCGCTGCACCAGGATGGATGAAGGCTGCAACTGCCGCGGCTTCAACCCCGCCAGCCTAACCAGGGTATCAAGCACCTGGTTGTTGATAGCGGTGGTTGGAGCATAGGTCAGGTTGCTGAAGCAAACGACCCCAATGCCGTAGTCGGGTAAAATTTGCCAGTTGCTGCCAAAGCCGGGCAAGCCGCCGCTGTGCCCTACCGAAACACGGCCCTCGCAATCACGCTGCCACCGCAAGCCATAGGCATAGGCCGATGCCACCGCGCAGGGACGACCGGAAGGATAGACGTAAGCTGCATTCAGGCCGCTAAAATTCCAGGGCTGCTGCATTTCACGCAGCGAACTTCGTTTCAGCGGGCCCGTTTCTTTCTCGCTTCGTGGCGGCCAAGCAGCCTGGTGCAGCGCCAGGTATTTGCTAAAATCTTCGATGGTCGTGATCATACCGCCCATGGCGCCCCACACGCCGTTGTGCAGCAGGGGCTGTTCCACCCATTGCCCGTTGAGCCAGCGGTAGCCGTGCGCCAGTTGCTCCGCAGGAACCTTGGTGAATTCGTAATAGGTATGGTTCATGCCCAGCGGCTGCAGGATGTGTTCTGTGATATACCGGTCATACGCTTGCCCCGAAACGGCTTTGATGATGTAGCCCAGCGTGGCAAAACCAAGATTGCTGTATTCATAAGCAACACCGGGCACATTGGAATAACGAATGCCCCTGCTGAGCAAGGCCAGTAATTCCTGGTCGGTCTTCGCCAGTTGACGATCGCCCCAGGGATTGTCTTCGGGAAAGCCTGCTGCATGGGTCAGCAGGTGGTGGATGGTGACCGGTGGTGCATCCGCTGCCGGGTACTCCTGCGTTTTAAAGGCGGGAATGTACAGCGAAACAGGATCATCCAACCGTAGCCTGCCGGCGTCCCGCAGTTGCAGGATAGCCATTGCGGTGAGGCTTTTGCTCATCGACGCAATGCGAAATGCCGATTGGGAACCTGCCGGTGTATTTTTTCCTGTTTCCAGCACGCCGCTTTGTCCCGAGCCAATTAGCCGGCCGTCGACCACAATGCCATACACAAAACCCGGCGAATGAATCCGGGCAGCAAAGGCCTTGTACAAACTATCGACCAAGGGCAGGGCGGCCTTGATTTTTTCAACGCGGGCCGGATCGGCAAACACAGCCTGCCGGTACCGGACAACCGTATTCTGTGCCCAGGCACCAAGCTGGCCGCAAAAAACAAGTGCAAGAATAAAAATCCGTCGATGCATAACAGAAGAATAAAAGGAAGAATAAGGCCCTTAAAATACGGAACAAAATTGCTTTCCTTTTGAACCGCAAACGCCGTGTATTATTTTAAGCCGCTAAACCCCTTGCAAAAAACAAAGTCAACCACCTATGCAAACAACCTGCGTTCGAATTCAAGTGCGCATTCTTCTCCTGCTTCTGCTGGTCGCTGCAAGTCTTGCCGGTCGTGCACAATCCTTTGCTGCTGTCGATTCCTGGCTGCAAACCAATATCCGGGACCTGGGCGGCCGGGCCATGCTACTGGTGTACAAAGATGGCAAGGTTGTCTACTCACAGGCGGTGAACGAGATGAGCCGCCGCCAAAAAGCCGTTGGCAAATTCATAGCCCGCAGGCAGGGCAAAGAGCCCAACCTCAACGACTACACCGCCACAACCCGCCAGCCCATTGCCAGTTGCAGCAAGTGGCTCAGCGCCGCCCTGGTGATGACCTTTGTTGACGAAGGAAAACTCCATCTCACGGATACGGTCGGCCGCTGGCTGCCCGCTCTTTCCCATCACGGAAAAGGCAAGATCACCATCGGCCAATGTCTTTCGCACCTGACAGCCATCCAGGCACCGGAACTCCGGGAAAGCCTGCGGGAGATGAAAGACGTCGGCAGCATGGACGAAGCCATCGAACAAATTGCTTTGCTGCCCATGGAAGGAGAACCCGGCCAGGTATTTCGTTACAGCAATACCGGCCTGCAGATCGCAGGCGCCGTGCTGGAAAAGATCAGCGGAAAATCGTTTGAAACGCTTTTTGCGGAGCGGCTTGCCGCCCCCCTGCAGATGAAGAAGACCGATTTTGGCAAAGGCCGGGTAGCACTACCCGCCGGCGGTGCGCAAAGCACACCGGAAGACTACCTGAATTTCCTGGTGATGATCCTGCACAAGGGTGTTTTCAATAACCAGCGCATCCTTTCGGAAAAAAGCATTGCCGAAATGGAAGTCAACCGCATCACACCGCCTGTGCGAATCGCCTATGCACCAGCAGAAGCCGGCAACTTTGGTTATGGCTTTGGCGAGTGGGTGATGGAAACGTCCACGCCGAACAACCGCACCAAAGCCGTTTGCAGCCCCGGCCTTTTTGGTTCCTTCCCGCTGGTGGATCATGAAAAAAACTACTGTGCTTTCCTGATGACCTTTAACCTGAAAAACAAAGGCCGCAATGAAAAATACAGGGAATTGAAAGCCCTCCTCGACGCAGCTCTGCGGTGAGAAAAGAACGCCCCATTCGTCCACAAATAAAAAAAGGAAGGCAAGAAATTTGGCTTTCTTCTTCGACCATTTTGCCGGGCACGCCTCTGTTCGGGGAGCGGCCCTAAATTTGTTACAGTCGATCTATACAACCTTTCGCATGGTGCAGAAGAAGACAAGAATTCAATTTGTGCTAGACCTGTCGGCACGGCTGGTGGAAAGAAACAAAGCATTTACCCTTGCCTTAAAAGAAAAGCGTTCGCAGGACGAACTAAAGGCGATTCATTCCGAGATACAGGAAATCTACAACCATATCAGTTCGCTCAACGAAGCGGCTCCGCTTCCACTCTAAACGGTTATCGTCTCAAGTAGTCTTACCAGAAATTTTTCTTGTCGTAAACTGTTACACCGATTGGCTGCTTCAGCCAATTGAACAGCGTGAGCGGTTTTCATTCCGCCAGCAATTTGCAAAAACAGCAAAGCTTTTCGACGCTCTTCGCTGCGTGCTTCCAAATCCACTATATTGGCTGCGTTAAAAGTCCGCCATGATCAAATACCTGCAACTGCAACAACATTTCGATGTCGAAAAAATAAAGGCCGAAATGGCGCAAATGGAAGAGAGCCGGTGGAAGCAGCATTACAACAAAAGCCATTACGAAGGGCAATGGAATGTGTCGCCGCTGCGGTCCCTGAACGGCAGTGCTGAAAACATTGTTTCCGTCCATGCCACGACCAATCCATACAGCGATACGCCGCTGCTGCAGTCCTTTCCTTCCATTCAGTCGGTGCTTCGTTTTTTCGCCTGCGAAAAAAGGGCTGTCCGGTTGATGAAGCTGCACGCCGGCGCCATCATCAAAGAACACTGCGACCAGGAGATGAGTTTTGAAGAAGGCGAGGTGCGGTTTCATATCCCGGTGACCACCAACCCGGGTGTGGCGTTTTACCTCGAAGAAGAACAGGTAGTGATGCAGGAAGGCGAATGCTGGTACCTGAACCTCTCGCTTAAACACCGCGTCAAAAACGCCGGCACTACCGACCGTGTGCACCTCGTGATTGATTGCAAGGTTAACGAGTGGGTACGTAACCTGTTTGCGCAACAAGCACGGGTGCAAAAACAGGCGGAGGAAAAACAGCACCACCACGATCCCGAAACCACGAAAAAAATCATTGCCGAATTGCGCAAACAGAATACGCCAACTTCCCTGGAACTGGCCGCCAACCTCGAAAACAGCCTGTCATGACCAACGAATATTTTTTCGAAAAAACACTGGGTTTTATCCACAGCATCGGCATTGAAACAAGCTATTGCAGCCTGCCGGAGCAGGATTGTTTTCTACCCGGCTTGTCTATCGAAGAAGGCCGGATCCTGATCGACAAAGAAAAGCTCCGGCACCACGGTGATGTGCTCCATGAAGCGGCACATCTCGCCGTAGTTCCTGCAGCCGATCGAAACACACTAAGCGGGCCTGCCATCGGTCAGCGGAAGGATGCGCCGGCCGAAGAGATGATGGCCATTGCCTGGAGCTATGCCGCCTGCATTCATCTCTCCATCGATCCGCATTTTGTTTTTCACGGGCAGGGTTACCAGGGCGGCGGCGAATCCATCGTGGAAAATTTCAGTAACGGAAATTACATTGGCGTGCCGATGCTGCAATGGCTGGGTCTGACAACAACGGCACCGGGTGCAGATTCCGTTTACCCGGTCATGAAAAAATGGCTCCGCGATTAGTGCCCTCATTCTTCATTATTTATTTTTTATCCTCCCCATGCTCATTCTTCAACTCACAGGTTTGTCCGGCGCAGGAAAGTCCACGCTTGCCTTTGCGCTGAAAAAAGGCCTGGACGAAAAGGGCCTGGCGGCAGAAGTGATTGACGGGGATGTGTACCGGCAAACGACCTGTAAGGACCTTGGCTTTTCGGCAGCCGACCGGAAAGAAAACATGCGGCGGCTTGCCGGTGTAGCAAACGGTTTTTACCAGCAAGGCGTCATTGCCATCATCGCTGCCATCAACCCCTATGAAGAAATACGGAAAGAAATTTCGGAAACTGTTGGTGCGAAGATTATTTGGGTGCGGTGCGATCTGCAGATCCTGATTCAAAGAGACACAAAAGGTCTTTACCAAAAAGCATTTCTTCCCGACGATCACCCCCAAAAGATCCGCAACCTGTCAGGCATCAACGATCCCTACGAATTGCCTTCGGCGCCGGACCTTGTGATTGACACCGGTGTGATGAACGTTACAGAGTCCGGCCATTGCCTGCTCTCTTTTGTCCTATCGTCTTTGGAAGCCGGCAGGTAGTTTTTTTACCTTTTCATAAAATGCATAACAAGGCTCCAGGTAACCGGGCCATTGCGATTTCTCCCCCATTTCCGCAAACACCTGTTGCGGACGTTTGGCATGGTAGCGACAGCGTTCTTCAAACTGCTGTTCCAGCGAAGAGTAAAACGGGAGTTGCACGAGGCTGTACACGTCCCTGATGATGTTATCCATGCCGGCTGCGTAGTCAAACGCAAAGGCCAGCGGATCGCTTTCGATGATCCTGCTGATCTGCCTGAAATAAGAAGTCAGTACATGGCCCATGTATCGGTCCGGGTTTAACTCGCGGCTTTCTTCTTCTGTAAAACCAAACAGCTGCGGTTCTATCATGCCCGGCACCGATTGAAGGCCCCGCTGTTTTTGCTGTGAGCGCAAAACCTCGAACGGCTCGCGGTAAAGAAGGATGAAAGGGATCTGTGGAAAAAGTCTTCGAAGCTGTTCGTAAAAATGCAGGTGCCAGCTATCGGCTTTGAGAAAAAGATTCTGCTGTTCGCTGTTGCGTTGCCGGCCGTAAAAGGCCAATGCGGCCCGGAAGTACTCGCCGGCAGCAGGCTGGCTGACCGAGGGCAATTGAAACGGCAACCGGAGGACGTTGTCGAAAAACGGAACTTCCGACAGCACCAGGTTTTCCTTTTCCAAACTCAATAACTGGGAAAGCAGCGTGGAGCCGCAACGGGACACGTGAAAGATGATCGCCGTTGGTGCAAGAGCTGCAATGCCCGTCGACCACTCAACCAGCATGGGCAGATCCGAAACGGATTTGTAGCGGCGACGTCCGCCCTGGGCGTATTTGCAGGCGGATAGGGTCTCTTCAAAAAAAGGTTCGGTAAATTCTTTTTCGCCCATATACAGCCATTCGCACAAAAGAGCCGGGGACGATTTCTGCATTCGTACAGGAAGCCAATTGTGCAAGGCGAATGACGGTTTCAAAGACGTAGTACTGTTTCGTGAAGACAAGAAATTTGATCAGATGCCGCGGCAGCGGATATAGAGTTCCCGCTCCACCCGCATGATTTCTTTTTGCTTCAGTCCCTCATTGGGCTTGCAAAAGAAACCTTCCAGTTTTTCCGAATGGGCTTCTGTTAAACCTTCCAGCGACGACAGCGGGTTGTCGTGCACATACAGTTCCTTCAGGTTCGTGAGCTTCGCCACGGGCTTCAGGCTGTCGATTTGATTCAATTGCACATACAGTTGCTCCAGCGACAAAAGGTCTTCGATACCTGCCAGGCTTTTGATCTGGTTGTCGAGCAAAAACAAGGCTTTCAATTGTGTCAGCGACTGCACTTCGGTGATTGTTTCGATTCTATGGTGGATGACGACCAGCACGGTCAGGTTGGTCAGCGCTGCAACGCCCGAAAGATCAGTCAGCTCAAAACGCATATTGGCATAGGCCGCACGGGGACCGGCAAAACGCAGGGCCTGCAATGCAAAAAGCTGAGCCAACTCACCGGGAGTTGGCTCATTCGCATGGTGAAAAACCGTTTCGGCAAACGCCTGTTTCCATCCCGGCGACAACTGCCGCCACCATAAAAGATCGGGTACCATTGTTTCGACGCAAACAGTTTAGTTACGGGAAGGAAATATGCCTTCGAGAGCAATGTAAAAATTCAACACCAGATATGGCGGCATATTGTTATGGGGCTGGCTGCCACCGGCTGTCCCAACCGCAGCCGGGTTCATTTGCACCGCTGTTCCGCTGGTCTTGTATTCTCTGTCCAATGCACCGGTATTGGCTAGGTACGCCCCGGAAGGCGATGAGGTATCGCCGGCATCCGATACCGCGGTGAAGGCGTGGTTATGGATAGGCATTTGCGTTGACAGGAGGGTAACGGTTTCCGTACCGGACAGTTCACCCAGGGTTCTGGGTGAAAGACCTGGCCCCTGTCCTTGGCCCATAGGCACACGACCACGGAGATCCGGAAGAGCAAACGTGGTTTGGCCATTGCCGCCATACGTCGTACCCAAAAGAGCAAAGAGGGCAGTATTTTGGGCAATCGACAGAATTTGGCCCTGGCAGAAGGCATAACCGCGTGGAGCAAAGTTTATCCCGGATATGGTAATTTCTCCGAGCAATGGACTTTCTGGCATAACAATAAAAGTTTAAACGTGATAAATGATTTTCTTGTTCAAAACTGTTTCTTTTTCCAAAACGCTGGCGATGATATTCACCTGCTGTCCCTTCCGCACCTTCGCTTTTACTTTCAACAACGGTGGCTTTGACGCACTGGTTTTTTGCAAGCTTCTTTTCAGCAGCAGAATGGAATCGGTAGTCTCTTCCTCCATCGGTAGTGCCTGCAGCGCTTCCAGTTCAAAGCGGTTGAGCCGGAAAAGTTTTTCGTTTTCCCCGTCAGCGCTGAAAAACGTAACTACCACATCCGAAGGCCGCCTGGCTTCTTCGTTCCAATAAATCCAGGTGGGCTTTGCCACGAGATGGTGTTCGGAAAAAACAACTGCGTCACCGTCCCGGTGAAAATGTCCATTGGCTACGGGTAGATTGCCGTCCTGCTGAACGGTCCCGCTAAAACGCCGGCCACTGTTTTTCGTTGAAAAATTTTTCCAGAGCTGCTGCAGGTCTTCGGTTTGCGGCAGGGGAAGAAATTGGCCGACGGAACCAAAGGCGGCGCCGGCAGAGAGTACGGCCAGGCTGCCCAGGAAACTTCGCCGGCTGGTATTGCTACTGTTCATGGGGTTATTGTTTTATCAGTTTCTCGGTAAGCAGATCCGTGTCTTTTTTGATCTGGAGAAGGTAGATGCCTTTCGCATACGGCGACAGATCTACCGGGTGAAGGCCCTGCGCCACTGTTTGGCCAAACAGCTTGCGTCCGTTCATATCTACAACAGAAATCTCCACCGGCCCGTTGGCATCAATGCTCAACTGGTAGCGGCCATTGCCGGCCTGCTGCAGCGTGTAAAAACCACCGGCAGAAAGATCCACACTTACGATGGCAGAATAAGCAGATTGGTTATCCAGATCGCGTTGCTGGAGACGGTAATAATTGCGGCCGGATACCGGCGTGGCATCGGTAAAATGGTAAGCCCGTTCCGTGGCAGAATTACCCGCGCCATTGACAAACCCGATCGTCGTCCAGTCGGCGCCGTTGCGACTGTGCTGCACTTCGAAACCTTTGTTGTTGGTTTCCGATGCTGTGATCCAGTTGAGCTGCACCTGCCGGCCGGTCTTTGCGGCTGTAAAGCTAACCAGGCGAATCGGCAGTGTGCCCGAGCCTGTGATAGAGAGTGCGGTACCACCGGTACAAGGCGGATTGGGACTTGGCGTAACCCCCGACCAGGAGCAGGAAGGATTGCTGGTGCTGGGCGGCGTGGAGCGGTTACACGGGCTTTGATAATAAGGCTGCCCGTCAAACGCCAATACCCACACGTTATCGGGTGCGCCCATCCAGAAAATATCGACGGTGACACCAGCCGTGCCGGCAACGGTTCCCGTGCCTTCGTAAGCAACCTGCCCGTTTACATCGGCAATTTTATTCAGTGTGATGGTCCCGGTCATACACTGGCCCGAAACGGCGATTGTTTGCGCAACCGCAACGGATCGCAGCAAAAGCGAAAGAAAAAGCAGGGAGATTATTCTCATAAACGTGCGTTGAAGGGAGGTTGGTTCCTGATTTCGCCACGGAAGATAGAGAAAATAAATGCGATCTGTTGCACCGTTTTTTTTGTGAGACAGCGAATGCTCTTTGTAACAAACGGAGAGCTGCCTGCGGACTGCATTTGGGCATTTTTCGTCCTGCCAGAAAAATTTCACTACTTCGCTGCAATCGCCTTCAACGACTTGCACAGGGCAAAAAACTTGTTGGCAATGTCGACAGACTCTTTGTAGGAAATCGGTTTTACCACGTACGAGTGTGCACCCAGGGCCAGGCACTCATCCCGCTCAACGGGGTTTAGCGACGTAGAATAAATAACCACGGCAATGTGCTGCAGGGAAGGTTCGGCTTTCAGCAGTTTTAGTGTTTGCCTGCCGTTTAGTTTGGGCATGTTCAGGTCCAGGATCATCAGGCAGGGTAGCGTTGCGCCTTCCTTGGTACATTGCTGCAGGTAGGCTAAAGCCCGTTCGCCGTTCTCTTCGTACTGCACACAGTCGCCATAGCCTAATTCTTCAAAGGTATCTTTGAGAAGCAGACGATCTTCTTCATCGTCGTCAACCATTAAGATGTCAATGTCTTTGCTTTTCATAAACTGCGGAGTGGTTAATCGGTAATGTGATCACGAACGTCGATCCCTTTCCGAGGCGGCTTTGCGCTGTGATGTTGCCGCCGTGCAGGGCAACAATTTTGTGGCAAATGGCAAGCCCCAGGCCGGTGCCCTCGTATTTCTGTGTAGAGTGCAGCCGTTGAAACAGCGTAAACATTTGCGGCAAAAATTTCTCTTCGAAACCAATGCCGTTGTCGTTGATGTGAATCCGGAGATCGTTGTTGTCTGTCTCGCCCCAGACTTTTATTTCCGGCTTTACGTTGTCCCGGGCATATTTGATCCCGTTGCTAATCAGGTTTTCAAACAACTGGTGCAGCATGTTTTCATCCGCCTCGATCAACGGCAAAGGGTCGATGTGAACAATCGCGCCTTTTTCCTCGATCAGCATTTCAAGATCCTGCAGTGCGTTGTGCGTTACCTGGTTCAGGTTGATTTTTTTAAACTGGACCGCTTTTCGCTCTACCTGGGCAAATGCCAGCAGGTCGTTGATCAGGCTACGCATGCGGCGGGAGGCAGCCTGCATGTTATTCAGGTAATCACGGCCTTTTTCGTCCAGTACCGGCTCGTATTTACTTAAAAGGAAATCGCTGTAAAAACTGATCTTCCGTGCCGGTTCCTGCAGGTCGTGCGAAGCCACGTAGGCAAATTGCTGCAGTTCCAGGTTGCTGCGGTTCAACTCTGTGATGTTGTGCTCGAGAGCAGCCTGATTTTCCCGTAACCGGGCCTGCGTTTCTTTCAGCTCCTTGTTGTTCTGCAGGGTTTCTTCCACCATCTTTTGTGCATTGATGTCGACGAAGTAACCGATCCAGTAGAGCAACTTGCCTTTTTCATCATTGAGCGGCGAAATGGAAACCAGGTGCCAGTAGTAATCCTCGTCACCCTTGTGACGCAGGCGGCACTGGGTTTTAATGGTGGATGCACCCAACGGCACTTCCTGTTTGACCAGGATGGAAAATGAATCATAGTCTTCGGGATGCACCACTTCCTTCCAGCGGGAGGCATTCAGTTGCGAAGTGGTCATGCCCGTAAAGCGCTTCAGCCATTCGTTGGCATAAATCAGTTCGCCTTTGTCGCTCAGCGAAAAAATGATCAGCGGCAGTGCATTGGTGAGCATCTTGTACTGTTGCTCGCTTTCCTGCAGTTTCTGGGCAAGGTCCTGCAGCAGTTCGTTCTTTCGCTTGATCTCTTCGTAGGGCGAGAGAGGGGGTTCACTGCGGAAGACCCGTTTCCACTCGTCCAGCTTTTGGGCGTCAAGCTTGTCGGCGAAAGGAATGGAATAATACAGTTCGATGGAGGTCTGCTTTTCGGTCGTAGAGATGTTGTACTTGCTCACCAGCCGCTTGGCAAACGCAAGCCCTTCGTATTTCTGGTGTTGCTGTTCTTCATCGAGAATCTTGGCAACGATGTATTTTTCGCGTTGGGCCTCGGTGATGCTCAACACCAGGCAGCCGTTCTTTCCGTGTTCGATGGTGTTTCGCGACACTTCGGAAACTGCCGTGGCAAAGGTAGTTTGTGCCGACAACGATAACCCGGCCAGTTCCGCCAGTCGCATGCTGCGCTTGTGGGCCAGGATCAGGTCCATTTCATTCTGCAACGTTACCCGGATTAACTCCTGCGTCTTCATACATAAAGTTTACAACTGGCAATGGATGCATCGTCGGTGCCCCGTACAAATTCTTTGAACAAGACGGCATCAAGCAGCGAAAGGTCATTCCGCAAAATTCCGGGAAATTTCAGCATATCCCATTTCGACTTCAGTCCGTCGCTGCACATAATCAGGCATTGTCCCGGTTCGTACAGAATTTCCTGGTCTTTCATGGAAGTCGGCATGTTAAGGCCAACGATTCCATTATACGGATTGTGGTATTTGGCGCCATTGACGCTGTAGGTCTTTGTACTGATGTTGCCCACGCCGCAAATAGCCCAGCGACGTTCTTTGAAGTGAAAGATAGCCACGGTTGCCACGAGGCCTCTTGTTTTTTTGACGGCCAGGTTAATGAATCGAAGGTTCTCTACCGGGCTGTGTTCGTGACAGACCTTGAAGGCTTCAATAGCCGTGTTCACGGCAATGGCCGCCTCTTTCCCATGCCCAAGGCCATCGCCCAGGAATAACTTGAGATGCTCTTTGGAGTGTTTGAAATAAAATCCGTCGCCGCATTCCGTTTCTCCCGGTTTGGGAACCAGCAGCGAACGGACGTCGAAACCGGCACGTACTTTCTTTTCCGGCAGTTTTCCGTCAAACAAACGGGAAAGCAGCAGCGTGCCCCACCCTTTTTGCGTATAGATCTGGAAAACATCGGAAAGCCGCCGGATGGCGCCCAGGCCCTGACCCAGCGTGTTTTTGGAAGAAGCCCCATCGACCATCATGTTCTTCAGGTCATTGATGCCTGGGCCGTTGTCGATAGAGATGATCTCGATGCCCTGGAGCCCTTTTTCTTCGATCAGTTTTACCAGCACTTCTCCGCCAATGGCGTGCTTGGACAGGTTGGAAACAATTTCAGCGACCACGATATCGATCTCCGCCAGCCGCTTTAGGCCGAAACCGGCCGATGCAGCCAGTGCATGGATTTCTTTTTTCAATATCGCAAAATAACTTCTGTCTGCCGCGTTCAGCCGGAGGTGTACTGCATTAACCATTCTTCCACTTTGTAACGATAACTGTTGTCCCTTTTCCCACCACACTTTTAATGTCGAATTCGTTCACCAGCCGCCGGGCACCGGGCAAACCCAGGCCAAGGCTTTTACCGGTAGAGAATCCGTCCTTCATGGCCTGTTGAATGTCTTTGATGCCGGGACCTTTGTCCTGGAAAGTTAAGCGAATGCCGTTCTCACGGCCTTTGCTCACCACTTCGATGATTGTCGTTCCACCACCGCCATAGCGCAGCATGTTGCGAACCAGTTCGGAAGCAGCGGTGATCAATTTGGTTTGGTTCACCAACCCCATTCCGATCTTGACCGCATACTCTTTGATCCGGTTGCGAAACGGTACTACATCCTGCTCTTTTTGTATGACAAGCGTGTCTTTACTCAGGACGATGATCATCGTGTTCTTCCTCCTCAAAGTCCTCGAAAGAACCGATTTTACTTCGTAGCAATTCCATTCCTTTCTCAACATTGAGTGCGGTGCTCACTCCTTTCAGTTCCAGTCCCAGTTCGATCAGCGTAATGGCCACGGCAGGCTGCATGCCCACTACCACGGTTTCGGCATCCATAATCTTGCTCATGCTTCCAATATTGCCGATGATGCGTCCCATGAACGAATCAACGATGGAAAGGGCGGAAATGTCAATCAGAACGCCTCTTGCACCGGTTTTGCTCACCATCTGCACCAGGTCACTTTCCAGGTTCAAGGCCAACCTGTCGTACAGATCGACCTGGATCGTGACCAGTAAAAAATTCCCCATCCGGAGGATTGGTATCCTGTCCATATATACTTAGAGACTGTTTTTTTCTTTTGCTGTTTTTCTTACTTCTAACTGCAACATGGTAAACGCATACCGCAGGGCGCTGGCCAGCGAAGCTTTGGTAACAATGTTGGAGAGGTCGATACCCAGGTGTACAACCGTTTGGGCAATTTCCGGACGAATGCCGCTGATGATGCACTCGGCACCCATCAGGCGTGTGGCACTCACGGTTTTGATCAGGTGCTGCGCAACCAGCGAGTCAACGGCCGGCACCCCCGAAATGTCCAAGATGGCAATGCTGCTCCCCGAGTCGACGATCTGCTGCAACAGGTTTTCCATTACCACCTGCGTGCGGGCACTGTCCAGGGTGCCAATGATGGGCAGGGCCAGTATCCCATCCCACACCCGGATCACCGGTGTAGATATCTCCGCAATTTCGTCGGTCTGGCGGAGGATGACTTCTTCGCGGCCTTTGATAAAGGTTTCGAACGTGGTTACACCAAAGCTGTCTATCAGCTTACCGACCTTAAAGGACACCGTGTACAATGTCACCGGGTCTGTTTTGATTTCTTCCTGCAATGTTTGCAAGATTGCATCCTTCAAACTGAAAACATAAATGCCTGTTTCCTTGGGCGAATAACCCTGCCGGGCACGTGAAATGGAAATTCCCGAAAGAATTTCAATGGTGGTATCAAAATCAGGGGACTGGGCGTCGTCGATGTTGCGGTTGTTGACAGAGGTTACCAACGCATTGAGCAATTCTTCTGACTGTATCCGCAACTCGTCATTGCTCATCAGGTCTTCACGCAGGCTTTCATCGGCCAGTTGGTTGTTCATCCATTGCTCTAAAATTTGCTTCTTCTTCTTTTGAAGAAGCTTGGAAATATCCACTTTCATACTTGTATTTGAGATTGAATTAAGGTGAATGTATGATGAAGCAGGCGTAAAAGTAGAGAAAAATTAAACACTCACCCTGCAAGCCTGGGTTATCGTGGGATGGCAATAAAGAAAGAAATTTTATTCTCCCCGGTTAGGATAGTCGGCCGGACTGCTGCTGCTGTTGCCGCGATGCAGGCGTTTGGAAATTTCGATGAGCAGGTTGCGTTGGTCCTGCACGTCCTTCCATTCTGCACCGCTGATCAAGGCATCGGAAAGCGCCTGCAATTGTTTTTCATACAAGGCTTTCAGGTCGGCATTTTCTAATTTTTTAAACTGATCTTCCATCTGCACAATCACTTTCCCTGTTTATTGGTAAACGTGGGTATGAATTAATTATTTTCCATTGAATAAAAAAGCAAATGGCGTACCCATATTGGAAAGCAGTGCGTTAAGGATTACCGAAAAGATGGGCAAAAAAATTCCCGCCCCGTCCTGTTTTCAACAGGTGAGCCTGCTGTTCTCCCTGTGCAGAAGAATTGGTTTACAATTTGTTTATTACTGAACTGGTTTTTCATAGGATATTGGATTTTACACGAGGCTGGATTTCTATCCGGCCTTTTTGTTTGCCCACTGCCTCTTTTTTAAAAACATTTAAACATGCCTGCGGCGAATAGTTGGTACAGGTGAACCGGGTTTCTGCACCAGGGTCGGTGTTGCCTTTGAACCCGCAAATCATGTCAGACGGCTTTCCAGTTCGTTTTTCCATTTGACAAATCCCCTGATGCCCTCTTTGTAGTGATGAAAGATCCGTGAGCAGGTTTCGTCAGAACTGAGGTAGGCCGTTTTACCCTGTACATTCACCAGTTGAAGAACATCTTCCACCTTTTGCAGGGCCAACTTTACTTTGCCGACATCCTTGGCCACCGGCCACACATAAGTGGCTTCTTCCGTGTCCAGTGTTTCCCACACGATGTGGTACTGTTCCTGCCCTTCGAGCAGGAACAAAAAGGAAAATGGCTTTAACACAAACCGCAGCCGCATGATGTGGTGGACATGTGCAGATGATAAAAACCGCAGGTGCTGGTAATGTTTCGTTTCGGTAACGGCCAGCAGGTCCTCCGCCAGTTCGCTTTCCTGGCTGTAAAAAGCAGCCGGGTTGAATGTTTCTTCCGACAAGGCTTCAAAAAATTCATCCATGGTCAGCAGGTTCTTTCCCGTCTCCGGCCACGCCTTTTTCCGCACGGCTTCTTTTACATACCGGAACCGAACGGTTTCAATAAGGCGGGTGTTGATGGCATCGATCTCCGGCGATGTGGCTTCAATGGTGCTGGGCTGGTCGTTCGTTATGGCAATGCGAACCCTGATGTGAATCGCGGTTGTGCCCAGGGCATTGGCAAAATAGTCTTTCACCGCATCAAACTCTTCGCGGATATTGTAATTAATGATGGTGATGGGAACCTTTTTATTCAGCGCCGGGATCCGCTTTTTGCAACTGACACCGCCAAAATGGAACTGCAGGTGCCGGAAGGGAACCGAAAACTCCTGTTCGATCAAGGTCTTTCCACTCATGCCTGCCACTGGTCGGTAAAAGAATAAAACAAATAGGCAACCCGAACGGCTGCACCAATCGAATGCCGGCCAAAAATACGGCCGGGAAGCAATCCGGAAATGGTCGTTCACCAACCGCTTCGTGCTGGCACCGCCATAGAGAACCCGTGCAAATTGGGGCTAGAACCAGGGTCATTTTGATAGCTGAAAAACAGGCCTGCCATTGAATACAACCGGGCAACAGCACTTTTCGGCTGCGCGGATAAGCAGCAACACCAGCGCACACTAAGTGCAAACAAATAGCGAACAAAAAATCACTGCGGTTTGCATGTACGCAGGGCCGTTTCGGAATATTTTTGAGGCGTTTTCGGATTTATCCATTACGCCGGAACAGGTTCATATGCCCATCGCATCCCTACCCCTCAATGAAGACCTCCGCCTGCAGGATCTTTACTCCTATGGCATTCTCGATAGCGGGAAGGACAGGGAATTCGACGACCTCTTGGAAGTGGCGGCAGACATTTGCGGATGCCCGATTGCCGCCATCAGCTTTATCGACAGTGAACGACAGTGGTTCAAATCCAAAATCGGCCTCGCAGACGACTTTTACGAAACAGCCCGGTCTCTTTCATTTTGTGCCCACACCATCCTTGAAAAGGATGTGATGATCGTAAATGATGCACGAAATGACGACCGTTTTTTTAACCACCCCTTTGTGGAGTCGGATCCGAATGTTCGTTTTTATGCCGGTGCCCCCATTGTTTCGCCAACCGGCTATAACCTTGGCTCCATTTGCGTCATTGACAATAAGCCACGAGACTTGCCCGCCACGAAGGCCAGGACCTTACAGATTATTTCGCGACAGGTATCGAAACTCCTGGAACTCCGCCTGAAGAACAAACTGCTCAAACAAAAAGCGGAGGAACAATTGCAGTTGGAAAAACGTCTCCTGCAAAAAACCCTGCAACAACACGAAGAAGAAAAACAATCCATCGGGCGGGAACTGCACGAGAACATTGCACAGGGCCTTGCCGCAACCAAATTTTACCTGGAGATGGCCGAAGGCGGCAATCTTGACAGGACCAACCTGATTCGCATGAGCCGGCAGAACATCGCCTCGCTGGTAAACCAGGTAAGAGAGCTGTCGCAAGCCATTTCGCCTTCTTTGCTGCAGCAGGTAGAATTGAAAGACCTGCTGCGGGGCATGCTCAAGGCGTTTTCCAGCCGCACTGCTGTGGAAACGCAGTTGCATTACGATGGCGAAGCTGTGGTTGACGCTTCACTGGCACTGACCATCTACCGGATCGTGGAGGAACAGTTGCTGAACGTGCAGCAGCACGCCCATGCAAAACAGGTGGCCATTGAGATCCGTGTGGCGGCATCGGTGCATATTACGATCTGCGACGACGGCATCGGCATTGATATGCTCAATTTCAAACGCGGGGTCGGCATCAACAAAATTCTCTCCAGTGCCGAGCACCTCAATGGGACCGTTAAACTTTCCGCCGGTCCGAAAGGTGGCTGCGAATTGCGGGTTGCCATCCCGGCAACATGCTGAAAACACCATTGCAACAAACCCGACCAGGCAGGCTTACCGGCTCGTATCAGACAAAGGCCAGTTTGTTGGCATGAATGAAATCCAGCAGGGCGGCGTTGTTTCGCAGGTGTAGTTTCCGAAGTATGTTGAAGCGGTGCACTTCCACTGTTTTGATGGAGATCGAAAGGGCTGCGGCAATTTGCTTAGACGAATGCCCCTGCCGGATCAATGACACAATTTCCTTCTCGCGTTTGGAAAGCTCACCAGCAACGGAGGTTTCCCCACCGCCCAGCAGTTGTTCGGAAAGAATGTTTTTGATCTCCCGGCAGATGTATTTTTTTCCACCGAGTATTTCAAGGAGTGCGGTAAACATTTCCTCCCGCGACGAATTTTTGGTCAGATAGCCCTGCGCTCCTTCCCGGATCATCCGCCTGGCATATGCAGGATGCGTGTGCAGGGACACGGCCAGCACCCTGGCCGAAGGCAATTCCTTGCGGATCGCCCGGGTGGCTTCGATGCCGCTGCTATCGGGAAGGTTAATGTCCATGATCACAACGGCAGGACGCAGTTTTTTTGCCAGCTCGATTCCCTGCGCTGCAGTTCCAGCCTCTCCCACAACTGTAAATGCAGGATGCTGGTCCAAAATCAAACGCCAGGTTTCCCTGACAAGCGTGTGATCGTCGATAATGAGAAGAGTGTTTTTTTTCATAGTTGTACAAAAAGCAGTGGCTGAACAAAACGCAGCCAACTGCGACTGTTCGAATTAAACCTATCCATATTCCCGGGATCGTTCTGCAGCAACAGAGGTTGAAGACGGCAGGCAGGGGCATCGGCAAAAAAGTCGTCCGCATTCATTCCTGCACGGTTGATTGGTGTTGGCAAATGCGAAGTGAGTCGCCTGTCACCGTCCATCGCCGTTTCGTTTACAAGGTGGCTGGGAAAATCAATTGCAGGGAAGGCACATGTTTGCCGGAATGTGCGGAGGGCTTCGGGGAGCACCAACCTGGCGTATGCCTCCCCGACCAGCTTTTCCTGTTTTCCCTTCCAACTGTGCAGACTGGCCGCTGACACAAACACAGGCTTTTCTTTTCTGCCTGCAGGATGGTCGATTACCATCGACGAATCCAAAGGCATTTGCCGTGCCGTGAAAAACGAGCCAGGGTTTTTCATAGGTAATTTTTTGGGATGGTACGTGGTTAGCGGGGTGAAGGGCCGAAAGATAAAAGGAACAAAAAAACCGGCAATGAATGCAGTTGGAAAACTAAAAAAAATAAGGCCTTGCACTTAAACGCAATCAGCAAATCCAGTTACCGACAGCGCTTTGCCTGAGCATTTTTGCAAACACTTCGCTTGATGACAGGACAGAAATGTATACCGGTTGTTTTCTATGCAATCGCGCCAACAAAAACACAGCGTCGCATCTTCCTGTGGGAGGCTCTGCACATGCACGAGATGATTTGACACACGGCCACAGGCCCGGAATAATCGAATGCTTTGGGTCACGGCTTTTATCTTTATCCGGTGGCGACGCAAAAACACATCATCCCGCACTATCAGGAGATCAACGATTTCCTGCAGTCGTTTTCATCCGGCTACAACACCCGCGACCCTCACCTTTATTGCCTGCGGCTGAACGAAAACATGCCGGCAATGCAACAATACAAACCGCCATTTAAAAAAGACTTTTACTTCATCGCCCTGGTCAACAATGCCGGGAAGACCAAGATCACCTACGATACGACCAGCGTCACTGACCTGAATGCCTTTCTTGTTTTCCAGTCGCCCGGATTGGTGTACAGTTTTTTTCGCGACAACAAAGCCAGCGGCTACCTGTTTTATTTCAAAAAAGAATGCTTTTCCTTTTTCAAACCCGAATTCGAAAGTGAGTTTCCTTTTTTTGATTTATTGCACACCAATTTTTTCAGGCTGAATCAAAGCCGCTTTACCGAGTTTGCCCCTTTGTTTGAAGACGTGCAGAGCACTTACGAAAAAACGGAAGGCCGGCACGCCGCAGCGACGTTAAAATTGCTGGCCCTCCTCTACCAGGTCAAAGACTTTGCAGCCGCCTTCAACCAGTGGGAGGATGGTTTCGCCTCCCCGCAGCAAACGCTTTTGAAAAAATTCATTCAACTGGTCAACAACTATTACCTGGAAAAGCGCACCATAGAAGAATATGCCGATCTCCTGTTCATTACACCCAACCATTTATCGCAGGCCGTAAAAACAGCCTCCGGCAAAAACGCACTGTCCTTTATCAACGAGCGGATCATGACTGAAGCCAAATCGCTCATCCGGTTCACCGGTTTTGACATGGCGCAGATTGCCTGGCAGTTGAATTTCTCCGATCCGGCTAATTTTGGAAAGTTTTTCAAACGGCACGCAGGACAAACACCGCTGGCCTACCGAAAAGCACAAACAGGGAAATGAAACGTCCAAAAGAAATCACGGAAGCCTATTTAAAAGAACTGGACAAGCACATCGACGAGCTCAGATCCGGCAAGGCGGCTACGACGTTTGAAGTGAAAGACATTGCGGCGCTGTTGCACATTCATCCCACGCACCTGAGCAACACCATACAGGCCGAATTAAACCGGTCGCCCTGCGATATTTACGAAGAAAGGCTGGTGAACCTCGCCAAGGAAATCATTCTCACAACTGACCTTTCCATTGCAGCCATTGCCAGGCACCTGACGTTTGACCCGTCTAACTTCAGCAAGTTCTTCAAACATTTTACAGGAACAACGCCGAAGAAGTTTCGCGACAGCCACGGCGGATAACCTGAACTTCTCACTATTTTTTCTGAACTTCTCACCACGATCTATTGAAAGCACTGTCTGATTTTTGTATGACATTTTAAAATCATTCAGCACATGAAGACGATCCAATTAGGCAAAATAGGTCCTGCAGTGGCTGTGCCCGGCCTGGGCACGATGGGCATGAGCGATATGTACGGCAACAAAGAAACCCGCAACGATGCCGAAAGCATTGCGACGATACATGCGGCCCTGGACATGGGCATCAACTTCCTCGACACCGGCGACTATTACGGCATGGGACATAACGAATTGTTGATCCGCGAGGCACTGAAGGGACGAAGCGAAAAGCCGGTGATCAGCGTCAAGTTCGGCGCCTTGCGTTCGCCTGCCGGCGACTGGTTGGGATTTGATATGCGGCCGGAAGCCGTCAAAACCTTTGCCGCTTACTCGCTCAACCGTTTGGGTGCGGAAGCCATTGATATTTACCAACCCGGCCGTGTTCACCCAACGATCCCCATCGAGGATACTGTGGGTGCCATTGCAGACCTGGTGCAACAGGGAAAAGTCAAATACATCGGCCTTTCCGAAGCCAGTCCCGAAACGGTCCGGAGAGCCCATGCGGTTCATCCCATCACCGCCGTGGAAGTGGAGTATTCCCTGGCTTCCCGGGTTATCGAAAATGAATTACTGCAGGTGTGCCGCGAACTGGGCATTGGCATAGTTGCCTATGGTGTGTTGAGCCGCGGCTTGCTGTCCGGTGAACTGACCGGCCAGTTTGCACCAACCGATTTCAGGGCACATGCACCAAGGTTTACAGGTGAAAATTTTGAAGCAAACAAAAAACGAGTTGCGCTTTTACAGGAAATGGCAAAAGAAAAAGGATGCACGGCTTCGCAACTTGCATTGGCGTGGGTGCTGCACCAGGGCAATGATATTTTACCCCTGTTCGGCACGACGAAACAAAGTCGCCTGAAAGAAAATATCGACGCAGGAGACATTCCTTTATCAACAGAAGAACTGGCCAGGCTTGACAAGAATTTTCCGGAAGGTGCCTTTGCCGGAACACGGTACGCAGCGCCGCAAATGGGCATGGTAGTGAATAAATAGAATGATCTGGCATCGCATGATTGGTCCTGTTCGCCTGAACAGGACTTTTTTATGAATGGACCATTTTAACCAAGTTATTGACCATGCTGCAGCCGTGACAGAGCAGGAACTTTGTGTGGTCAATCATTCACAAACAATAAAAATTTATACAAATGAAAATTGCTGTTTTAGGAACCGGCATGGTCGGTGATGCCATCGGTTCAAGACTGATCGAACTGGGACATGAAGTCAGGATGGGCTCCCGCACGGCGGATAATGAAAAAGCAGCGGCCTTTGTTGCCAAACACAATGGCAAGGCCAGCGCCGCCACCTTTGCCGATGCGGCAGCCTTTGGCGAGATCATCTTCAACTGCACGGCCGGAGGCGCTTCTGTGGAAGCACTGAAACTGGCCGGCGAAAGCAACATCGATGGAAAGATCATCGTCGACATTGCCAACCCGCTGGACTTTAGCAAAGGTGCGCCACCAAGTCTTCTTCCCTCTTTAAGCAACACCCATTCGCTGGGTGAAGAAATTCAGAAAACATTTCCTTCCGCCAAAGTGGTGAAAACACTGAACACCATGTGGTGCGGACTGATGGTAAACCCGGCCATGATCAACAGTGGCGATCACACGAATTTTATCTGCGGCAATGATGCAGAAGCCAAGCAAAACGTAAAAGCCTTGCTGAATGAATTTGGCTGGAAGAACGAAAACCTGCTCGACCTTGGCGACATCACATCGGCAAGAGGAACTGAAGCCGTGTTGCCCATCTGGCTGCGCATTTGGACGGCTACGCAGAACGGGGCATTCAACTTTAAGGTAGTGAGTTAAGGGTTGGGAAGATTTTGTCCGGATGGCAGATGACGGATGACAGTAGAGAGAACGGCTTTTCTCCGCAGGCGAGTGTTTGACCTGGATGGCAGTTTGATTTATCCTGTCAAAAAGGATGCAAGTAAAACGGCTTGAAAACAATGTTTTCAAGCCGTTATTATATCCCTGCCCTTTCAACAATCCTGTGGGTAAACAGGGCAAATCAATATTCGGTTAGTGCAGGCTGAATTTCATTACCATCCCATCACCCGGGCTGCTGGCAAAACCGCGTGTGGAAACGTACAAATTGCCATCGGGTCCCATGGTCATACCGGTTGGCGAATCCAGCCCGGTTGCAATCGTTTGCCGGTGCGTGGGATCCCTCATGTCAATCCAGAGAATTTTCCCTGTGTTTCAGTACGGCACAATGGTCATGAAAAGATACCGTACTACCCAACTTGAAATGGTATTACACCAAACCCCGGCCTCGCAACATCATATCGTTTGATTCAATTCTTACCATGCAAAACAAACCGTTCTTCGCTGTGATTATGTATTTTCAGTAATTTTATCCTCCTGTTACAATCTGCCCTTGGCGATCCTTCTTGTCTAACCCTCTGGCCCAACTGAATGAATCTTGCGGGAGTAAGCATCCACATCCCCTATATAAACAAAAATGGATAGAGAGGGCTGGCTGGTTTGTAGTCTTTAACGTTTGTCTTTATCCATCTTTCGACTCAACCGGCTTATTCACTAAAAATCATAGGAGGTAATTATGCGCAAGTTTTCAAAACCAACGGCAGCCGTCCTGGTGATTGTCCTGTTTTTTACGGCTTGTAAAAAAACGGTTACGGAACCCACGGCGCCCAAAAGCGATGAATCTCTGGCCCTGCGGAAAGCTGCATTGAGCAAACAAGTTAAAAGCCAGCTCACTAACAATGTAAGGGTTTTTGCCACGGGCTTCAACAATCCAAGAGGATTGGAATTCGGTCCTGATGGATATCTCTATGTAGCCGAGGGCGGAACCGGCGGCACCAATACTACGGTAGGACTTTGCCGACAGGTGCCCTTTCCGTTAGGTCCGGTTAAAGGAAGTCCAACCGGCGGACGGATTTCAAAAGTCAGCCCTGCTGGCGTACGAACCACGGTTACGGACCAGCTTCCATCCGCTATGTTAAGCGAGATCACTGGAGGGGACATCATCGGGGTAGCCGATGTGGCTTTTATCCACAACCAGCTTTATGCACTGATCGAAGGCGGTGGTTGTTCACATGGGAACCCTTCCATACCGAACGGTGTTGTGAAAGTGGAGTCCAACGGATCCTGGAGCCTTGTGGCCAGCATCAGCGCCTTTGTACAAACGCACCCGGTAAAAAATCCGGAAGAGGATGACTTTGAACCGGACGGTGATCCCTACAGCATGACTGCTGTAAGAGATAACCTTTATGTAGTGGAAGCCAACAGCGGCCAACTGTTGCGCATCACCACCGATGGAAACATTAGCCGCGTAGTGGATTTTTCAGCCCTTTTTGGACATATTGTTCCAACCGTAATGGATTACAAAGGGAACTATTACGTAGGGAATTTAGACACTTTCCCCATTCCACTGGGAGGCGCCAGGATCATGAAGGTCACGCCTTCCGGCCAGGTTACCACACTGGCAACCGGCTTTACTACTATACTGGGAATCGTGGTGGATAAAAGAGACCGCATTTATGTGTTGGAAAATACCGTCGGCTCCTCAAGTGGATTTCCCGAACCAGGTAAGGGCCGGGTCGTCCGTTTGGACCATACCGGGGTAACAACAGTTGCATCGGGACTTAGCCTGCCCACCGGCCTGACCATGGGACCCGATGGTAACCTCTATGTGTCCAATTGGGGATTGGGTCCCACAGCCATTGGCGGCGGACAGGTGTTGCAAATAGCTATAAGTGATTAAGTTTTGGTTGCGCCGTTGGCAGTACTTAAAACTTTTAGGACTCTCTGAAATTGCATATATAGCGTCTTATTGGTAAAAGTGGCAATGCTGTCGGTATTGCCACTTTCTCTTTTTTAGGCCAGCCATTTAGTGGCTGCTAAAACACGCTCTATTTTTACCCAACTCGTACAGAGCAAAAACACTTCCCATACCGCCAGCTAGAAGGCTATGAACTTTACTTTAAGATTGTTTCAGAAATGGATCTTTATCGGTTGCTGCAATGTTATATGGGAATTAACCGATCCATTGACTTTGGTTAGACTGTCCAGGTAAGGGATTAAAAGAAAAATGGTTTGAAAAAATTGCTTTTCAAACCATTTTCGTTCAGCTCCCCCTTCAGGACTTGAACCTGAGACCCTCTGATTAACAGTCAGATGCTCTAACCAACTGAGCTAAGGAGGAAAATAAAATTGACAATAAGAACGTTTCTGTTGCTCCCCCTTCAGGACTTGAACCTGAGACCCTCTGATTAACAGTCAGATGCTCTAACCAACTGAGCTAAGGAGGAATACCCCGTATTTGGGACGGCAAAAATAGGGTTTTTCACTTTTCAGCAAAGGAGAAAATCCCCATTTCACAATAAATTTCTTAAAAAACCGCTCTGCTCAAAACCACCCGAAAAAGCCACCGGTCTTCATTCCCACATACACCCCGTCGGCCCTTACTTCCACCGGCCAATGCTTAAGGTAGTAGCCTTCGCCGCTCACATTGCGGCCATTCTTCATGCAAAATTTATAGCGGTGCAGCGGACAAACCACGTTGCCCAGCGCATCGATATAGCCCTCTTTCAAGTGGCCGCTGGCATGCGGGCATTTGGCCGCAAACGCAAACAGTTCGTCTTTGTAGGTCCCGATGCAAACTTTTTTGTCGCCGGCCATCAGTTCTGCCAAACCGTTTTCACCAAACGGCACTTCTTCCCGGCTCTCCGCCACTTTGACCCAGCTGATTTTATCATTCATGAAACAATCCTGTCCGTCCGCGGTTAATAAAAGAATTCCGTTTTGTAGGGATAGCGGATGCGGTAGAGTTCCCGCACTTTATCGAGGATCACTTTCCGCAGTTCGTCGATGTGCATCCGCTCCAGCGCCGAAATAAAGATGGCGTTGCCGCCTGTCTGCTCCTGCCACCTTGCTTTCATATCATTCAGGATCTGCTCCTTTGTTTCCTCGTTCAGCCATTCATCAAAAGTGTGCTTGATGTAGAGGTCCATTTTATTGAAGATGGTGATGGTGGGCTTTTCCTGCACGCCCATCTCCTGCAGCGTTTTGTTGACCACCCCAAGCTGGTCTTCATAGGCCGGGTGCGAAATATCCACCACATGCAGCAAAATATCGGCTTCCCGCACTTCGTCCAGCGTGCTTTTAAAACTTTCCACCAGGTGGTGCGGCAGCTTGCGAATAAATCCAACCGTGTCGCTGAGAAGGAAGGGCGTGGTTTCATAAACGATCTTGCGGGTGGTGGTGTCCAGCGTGGCAAAGAGCTTGTTCTCGGCCAGCACGTCGCTTTTGCTCAGCAGGTTCATGATGGTGCTTTTGCCAACGTTGGTATATCCCACCAGGGCCACGCGGATAAATTCGCCGCGATCTTTTCGCTGTGTAAAAGCCTGCTTGTCGATCTCGAGCAGCCGTTTGCGCAGGAGCGAAATTTTATCCCGAACGATCCGGCGGTCGGTTTCGATCTCCGTTTCACCGGGTCCCCGTGTACCAATGCCACCGCCCAGGCGTTCGAGGTGTTTCCACATCCCCCGTAACCGCGGAAGGATATACTGGTATTGGGCCAGTTCCACCTGGGCTTTTGCCTGTGCGGTTTTTGCCCTGCGGGCAAAAATATCGAGGATCAGGTCGGAGCGGTCGATGGTTTTGACGTTCACTTCTTTTTCGATATTGCCAATCTGGGCGCCGCTTAGCTCGTCGTCGAAAATGAGCAGGTCGATGTCTTTGTTCTGCACATAGGTTGCGATTTCCTGCAGCTTTCCTTTGCCCACATAAGTCCGGCTGTCGGGGTGCGGAAGCTTTTGGATAAATTTTTTCACCGTTACGGCGCCGGCCGTTTCAGCCAGGAAGGCCAGTTCGGCCAGGTATTCCATCACTTCTTCTTCGCGCTGGTCTTTGTGCACCACGCCAACCAGCACCGCCCGTTCTTCTTTGTTGATCTTGTTTTTCTTGTCCAGCATTGCTCTATATGTTTCGTCGCAAACCTACTTAAATGTAAAAAAGCGATGCCACTATTCAGTGCACCGCTTTTTTCCTGTCGCCAGGCAATCTCTTACAAGCCGCTCACAGTTAACCCCAGGCTCAAGGTGTTCACCTTGGGGGCCACGCCTTCTTTGAACACCGGTGTCAGGGCATACGAGGCAAAGGCGGAGAAATGCCCGTACCCGATACGGCCGGTTAACGAAAGCCGGGTGGAGTTGAAATACCGTTTGTCTTTTTCTTTCTCGATAAAATCGTTGATGGTGCTGCCTGTTTTGTTTTGCAGCGTCTTTCCTTTTGTCCAGGCAGCCAGCAGGGTTCCTACCTTGGCGCCGATGGCCAGCTTCACGCTGCTGCCGTTGGATTCAGGCTTGGTAGAGTAACGCAATTCAACAGGAACTTCCAGGAAGGCGGTTGAAACCTTGTATTTTTTAAAATGATTGGTATCGGCTACGTTGGGAAAAGTAAGTTTGGTGGCCGTAGACGTGATAGCGGCGGTCCGGTTGTCCAGGAAAATATGGTCGGTCGACAGGCCGGGACCCAGCGCCACGCTAAAGTGGGGGTTGGTCTTGAACGGAAAGTCCAGCATCAGGTACATGTTGAACGTCCGGGAAAAGCCTTTTGTCTGGATCGAGTCGGGCTTGTTTTGCCAGGCGGCACTTCCGATCTGGATCATGAAATGGTCGCTGGACGGAATCTGCATGGGACTGAGCAAACGGGCATTCCGGGAGGTATCGGTCTGGGCTACTGCAGCAAAGCCAAAGCAAAGGATCAACACACTGAAAATTACTTTTCTCATAATGATTGTTAAAGGAAACAAATGTATTCGCCGTTGGGTTAATGAAAGGTTAAACGCGGGCAAAGATAGGTGAGAGTTTGGGGTTTGGAGATGGGGGTCCGGAGTTGTTATCTTAGTTCGGTCAAACTTTACCATGGCTGCTGTTCATAAGTTTGAAGACCTGGAGATTTGGCAGCCAGCACGGCGGCTTTCCCGGGAAATCAATCTGCTCACTTTTGAGGAGCCTATTGCCAAGGACTTTCGCTACAAAGACCAGGTCAGAGGCACATGTGGTTCTATTATGGACAATATTGCCGAAGGCTTCGGCCGGGGAAGTAAACATGAGTTTGTACACTCATTAACCACTGCAAAGGGAGAAGCCGGGGAGCTGAAATCGCAATTATGCAGGGGCTTGGACATACACTATTTTCAGAAGCACTTTTCAACGAACTCTATTCCAATGCAGATTTACCGGTCAAAAAAATTGGTGCCTTTATCAGCTATTTAAACGCTTCGGACATCAGGGGCAAAAAATTAAAGAAAGAAACTAGCACCCAATAACCCTAAACCCCAGACTCCAAACTCCAAACTGTTTTGCATCTTTTTAACCACTCATCTCCCATTAAAATCTATTTTTACGTCTACTTATTCATTTCTTATGAAATATCTGGCCACCGCCTTCTCACTGCTTGTGGGCACTTCCCTTTTTGCACAAAACGGCTACGAGATCAAAGTCACGCTCAAGCCGTTCAAAAATCAATACATCTACCTGGGGCATTACTACGGCAAGCAGTTGCCGATTGTTGATTCGGTAAAACTGGATGCCAACAGCACCGGCGTTTTTAAAGGGCCCAAAAAACTGGGCGGCGGCATTTACCTGGTGGGTTATCCCGATCGTTCCAACAAGTTTGAGCTGCTGGTGGGCACCGAACAAAAATTTTCCGTCGTGGCCGATACCGCTGCGATTGACAGGATCAGTTTCACCGGCTCGGCCGAAAATACCGCCTTCAAAGCCTACCAGCAGTTCATGCTGCAGAACGGCCGCAGGCTGGACGAATTGTACAAAAAACGAACCGGCAGCAGCGCAGCCGATTCGCTGCGGATCACGGCACAAATTGATACCCTTTCGAAAAAAATCGTGGACTACCGGCTGGCCGTTATCAACAAGGCCCCGAACAGTTTACTCAGTGCCCTGCTCAGGGGGATGAAAGAACCCACCGTGCCGGCCAACAAGGAAGCGGAGAAAAAAGATTCGCTTTATGCCTACCACTACTTCAAAGGACATTACTGGGACGGCATCAACCTCTGGGACGACCGCCTCACGCGGACACCGTTTTTCGAAAACCGCGTCGACAAATATTTCGACCAGCTGGTCTTTCCTTCTTCCGATTCGGTGATTAAAGAAATCGACTGGATGATGGGTTTTGCATCGATCAGCGAGGACATGCAAAAATTCCTCCTGCTGAAATTTGTGAACCGCTACCTGAACCAGAAATACATGTGGGAAGACGCCGTGTTCGTGCACCTGTTTGAAAAATATTTTGCCCAGAAAAATTACGACTGGCTCAACGACAAAGGCCGCAAGATCATCACCGACCGCGCCTACAGCCTTATGGCCAATATCATGGGCTCCCCGGCTGCGGAAATTGAGCTGCCCGACTCCACCGGCGCCAAACGAAACCTGTATGGCGTGGATGCCCCCTACACGGTGGTGGTCATCTATGATCCCACCTGCGGCCATTGCAAAGAAACCCTTCCGCATATCGACAGCCTATACAACCAGAAATGGAAAGCCTGGGGCGTCAAGGTGTTTGCCATGGCCAAAGAAACCGACGGACAAAAAAGCGACTGGTACGACTTCATGCACCACACCGGGATGAAGGAATGGGTGAACGTGTACTATTCCCGCGAAGCCGAAAAAGCCCGTATCGCCGCCAACACCCCGTCGTACTCGCAGTTGTACGATGTGCAAAGTTTTCCTACTTTGTATCTCCTCGACAAAGACAAACGCATCATCGCCAAAAAAATAACCGATAAACAACTCGACGAGATCCTGGAGCAGCGGAGAAAAGCTGCAAAAGGGTAAGCACCAGTAACCGTATACCAACAATCCAGCAACCATTGCGCAACCGTTCTAAAAACGATCGAATGAAAAAATTGCTAACTGCCGTTTGCCTGGCCGCTGCTTTTTCCGCACCGGCGCAAACGTTGTTTACCTACGGAAAACATTCCGTTAACGCTTCTGATTTTTTACGGGCCTTCCGGAAAAATAGCCAGGGCCCCGTCACGGAAAAAGCCCTGAAAGACTACCTCGACCTCTATGTCGCATCGCGGCTAAAGATCCAGGAAGCCAAAGAGCTGGGCTACGACACCCTGCCCCAGTTGATTTCGGACCTGGCCAACCTGCGGCAGCAAATCCTGCCCACATATTTAAACGACAAGGAAAGCATGAGCCGGATGATCGGCGAAGCCTTCAGCCGTTCGCAGAAAGACATTCACCTGGCCCACATTTTTATCAGGGCTGGCGAAAACGAGATCGCCACCGAACAAAAGAAAACAGAGGCAATCGCTGCACTCAGCAAAAAAGATTTTGCCGATGTGGCCCGGGAATTCTCCGACGATCCGTCGGCAAAACAAAACGGCGGCGACCTGGGGTGGCTGACGGTTTTCTCGCTTCCATACGAACTGGAGAACCTGGCCTACAGCACACCGGCGGGCAAGGTATCGGCTGTGTTCAAGACCAAAGCCGGCTACCATATTTTTAAAAACTTGGGCGAACGCAAAGCGCTGGGTCGCATCAAGGCGGCGCAGATTCTCTTGGCCATCCCGCCCCGCGCCGATGAGGCGGCAAGACAGGAAGTGAAGCACAGGGCCGACTCTCTCTATAACCGCCTGCAGCAGGGCGATGATTTTGGAAAGCTGGCAGCTGCTTTCAGCAATGACATTATTTCTGCAGCATCCAACGGGCAAATGACGGAGTTTAGCGTTGGCGAGTACGACCCGCTTTTCGAAACGACCGTTCTGTCGCTTAAGGACGGAGACATCAGCCGGCCGTTTGCGACAGCTTACGGCTACCACATTGTGAAGCGCCTGAAGATTTCACCGGTGTCTGCAAAACTGGATGACGAAACACAGGAATCCCTGCGAAAGCGCATCGAGCAAAGCGACCGGGCTGCCTATGCGCAAAAAGTGCTGGCCGAAAAAGTGCTGCGCCAGGCGAACTACCAGAAATTCTCCGTGACCGATGCGGAATTGTGGGCTTACAGCGACAGTGCCCTCAAATACATGGTGCCGAAAACGAAGATCAGCCTGAAGCCGTCTACTCCCCTGCTGAAGATCGGCAACCGGACGTTTGCCGTGAATGACTGGACTACCTATGCGCAAGCTCACCTGTACAAACCCGATGGCACCGGCACCCGGCCTTACCCGCAGTTGTGGGCAGACTTCCTGCAACAAACCGCACTCAATTATTACCAGGATCACCTCGAAGATTTCAACGAAGAGTTTCGCCAGCAGATCACCGAGTTTGCCGAAGGCAACCTGTTTTTCGAGATCATGCAGCGCCGTGTATGGACTCCGGCACAGTCCGACAGTGCGGCACTGGCCGCGTATTACCGGAAACACCGGGCAAACTACAACTGGAAAGAAAGCGCCGATGCCGTTTTGTTCTACGCGGCCAACGAGCAGGCGGCGAAGGATTTTTACAATGCCGTGTCACCAAAGCCTGCCGAGTGGAAAACTGTTCTGACCAATTATGCAGACCAGATTACGGCCGACTCGAACCGGTTTGAACTCGATCAGCTTCCCAAAAATGAAAATGCCCCGCTGACCGAGGGCCGCGTGATCCCGCCTGTGGTAAACAAAGCCGATAACACTGCCTCCTTCGCCTACGTGACCCACCTTCACAAAGGCACAGAGCCGCGCAGCTTTGCCGAAGCAAAAGGTCTTGTGATCAACGACTACCAGACGCAGTTGGAAAAAGAATGGCTGGAGAGGCTGAAGAAAAAATATCCCGTCAGCGTGAACCAGAAAACCTGGAGCGAAGTAGTCAGGAAAGCGAGTCGTAAATAGCAGGCGGCCGGTCGTTTTTGCTACGAACAATATGCAATAAAAAAAACCTCCTGGATGTCCAGGAGGTTTTTTCGTTATAATGTTTGCCTGATTTAGGCGCTCTACTTGCTACATACTCTTCCTCAAAGATTCTTCACCACATTGGCAATCACCTGCGGCTTGCCCAGGGTATAGTAGTGCAACACCGGCACGCCGGCGGCTTTTAATTCTTTCGATTGTTTTAACAACCACTCCTGCCCCACGATTTCCACGTCTGCATCGGTCTTGCATTTCGTGATCTCGGAAGACAGTTCTTCGGGAATGTCTACATGAAAGGTGCGGGGAATGATGGTGAGTTGCTTTTTCGACGTGATCGGCTTTAGTCCGGGTATGATGGGAACATGAATGCCGGCGTCTTTGCACGACTGCACAAAGGAAAAATATTTCTGGTTGTCGAAGAACATTTGTGTCACCACGTACTCGGCACCCGCATCCACTTTTGCTTTCAAAAAAGCCAGGTCGGTTTGCATGTTGGGCGCCTCGAAATGTTTCTCGGGATACCCGGCCACACCGATGCAAAAATTGGTGCGCACGGCATTTTTCAGGTCCTCTTCCAGGTATATCGCGTTGTTCATGTTGGTTACCTGCTGCAGCAGTTCGATGGCGTACCGGTGTCCGCCCGGGTCCGGCTCGAAGGAGCTTTCGTTTTTGGGCGCATCGCCACGCAGCACCAGCACATTGTTCACTCCCAGGAAGTGCAGGTCAATCAGGGCATCTTCCGTTTCCTGCTTGTTAAAGCCGCCACAAATCAGGTGCGCCACCGCATCCACCTTGTAGCGGTTCATCAGCGCCGCACAAATACCCACCGTGCCGGGACGTTTGCGCACTTCCACTTTTTCGAAGGTGCCGTCCGGTTTTTTCTTAAACATGCTTTCGCTGCGATGGTAGGTCACGTTGATAAACGCCGGTTTAAATTCCATCAGCGGATCCAGGTGTTCCCAAAGTGCATTGATGCTTTTGCCTTTCAGCGGGGGAAGGATCTCAAAGGAAACCAGGGTGTCTTTCGCCTCTTTTATTTGCTCGATGACTGTCATAATAAGGGTGCAAACATAGGGTGAGATTGGGATATTAGGATATTAGATATTGAGGGATTAGATAGTGGATATTTTTATTACGTGAAGATTTTTTTTTATAGTTTGCTATGCAAATTAAGCCAATGGACACCCTCAAGCTTGAAGATTTAGACATCTATCAGTTAGCACTGGCAATTGGAGAAGATGTTTGGAGTATTGTGATCAAGTGGGAATATTTTTCAAAGGCAACTATAGGAAAGCAATTTGTAGAAGCGTCAGACTCTATTTCTGCTAACATCGCGGAGGGTTATGGCCGCTATTTTTATAAGGATAGAAAATCATTCTGCTATTACAGCCGGGGATCGCTTTTGGAAACAAAGAATTGGGCGACAAAGGCACGAAACCGATCTCTTATCCAGCAAGATGAATACGATTTGCTGTTAGAAAAACTTCGTACCCTGCATCACAAGTTAAACGGCTATATCAAAAAACTCAAAACGACTTCACAATAAACGATTCCCCAATACCCAATATCGGCTATCCAATATGCACCCTTCCTTATTTTTACCCCATGAGCATCCGGATACATACGCAGGATTTGGTAAAACGCTACGGCAAACGCACAGTGGTCAACCATGCTTCCGTTGAAGTAAAGCAGGGAGAGATCGTGGGACTGCTGGGGCCCAACGGTGCCGGAAAAACAACCACGTTTTACATGGTCGTTGGACTGATCAAACCCGACGAAGGCGCCGTGTACCTCGACGGCGAAGACATCACCAAGCTGGCCATGTACCGCCGTGCACAACTGGGCATCGGCTACCTGCCGCAGGAAGCGTCCGTGTTTCGCAAACTGAGCGTGGAAGACAATATCAGCGCCGTGCTCGAGATGACCAAACTTTCCCGCAAGGAACAAAAGGCAAAGCTCGAAAGCCTGCTCGATGAATTCCGGCTGCACCATGTGCGGAAAAGCCCGGGCGATGTGCTGAGCGGCGGTGAAAGACGACGTACCGAGATAGCCAGGGCACTGGCCGTAGACCCAAAGTTCATCCTGCTCGACGAACCGTTTGCCGGTATCGACCCGATCGCGGTGGAAGACATCCAGGCCATTGTGGCCAAACTCAAATACAAAAACATCGGGATCCTCATCACCGATCACAACGTAACCGAAACCCTTTCCATTTGCGACCGTGCCTACCTGCTCATCGAAGGAAAGATCTTCAAGCATGGGACGGCCGAAGAACTGGCGGCAGATGACGAAGTGAAGCGGCTCTACCTCGGACGAAACTTTGAATTACGGCGAAAGGATTACCTGCTGGAAGGACTGGAAATGCCGGGTGCCCCGCCGCTCGAAAGCGTCATCCGCAGCCTCGAGGATCTGCGGGTGCAGATTCTCCACACGGCCGCACAGCGCGAAGAACAAGCCCACACATCGTCCGAACTGTCCGGGATGACCGACACGGAAGCTTTGCTGGAAAGGGCAACCACGCAGGCGGTCAACAAAATTGAAGTTTACCTGGCGCAGGAAAACGACGACGAACTGAAAGCCGAAGTGGAACAGATTTTTGGCGAAGAACAAGAGAAACTGGCCCAGGTGGATGCCCTGCTGCACGCCTTTAAAAAGCATCGCCTCGTCCACGCGGAATAAGACCAATTTGTACCCGGGCAATCGGCAAATGCAGGCCTGGACATTATTCGATGGCAGATGACCAATGACTGTACAGAGGCGAGTTATGTTTTTCGTCGTAACAAACCATTTCTTCACTCAGCCTTTTTTCATCTCCAGCTTAATGCCTTCTTCAAAACCGGTAAAATCTTTTTTGATGTGGTAAGACGTAACGGATAAACTTTCGCCAAGGCTCGTTACCGTTATATAGTGAAACATGGGTTTGTAGGCCGGCGAAAGATCGGCCAGCGTGCCAAGTCCCTGTCGCAACGGCTGCCGCAGACCGCCACCGCCGCCAATTACCAGGAAATCCTTGCCCTTGACCTTATAATGCTCAAATGCATGACAGTGTCCCGAAAGAAACAGGACAGCCTTGCGGGACGACAGGTAGGCCGGGACAAATTTTTGCTCCACTTCTTTCGACGGCCTAACGATGCGGCTGTTGGTAAACGGCGAATGATGACAGCAAACGATGATCGCCATAACAGTGGCATCACCGTCCAGTTCGTGCAGGGTTGCCTGCAGCCATTCTTGCTGTTTCCTGTCCTGTTGCGGTGTCATCACCTTGAAATTGGAGTTTAGCAGCACAACGGCTACCGTGTCGTAACGCACCAGATAACCTGTACAATCATGGTCGGGAAACCGCTGTTGAAATTTGCGCTGTCCCTCCACCGGCCGGCCCATCACCTCGTGGTTTCCCAGAATGCCATGGACCGGGATCTTCGCCAGGCGCAGGGCTTCGAGATAACGGTCGATCGGCCGCCACTGCCGGCCGCTGTACCCCAGGTTCACTACATCGCCCAAATGAAAAATAGCGGCTGGCGTCCGCTCCAGCACATCGGTGAAGAGCCGCTCGGTTGCCTTGCGGTTGTTGTGCGACTTCAGCAGGATGGTTTCCACCAGCATGGGTGCCTGCGTATCGGAAACAAAGGCCAGAACATTTTGCGACGTTGTTTGCAGTTCAGACAGGTTTTCCATTCAAAATCTTCTACAAGATAATTTCGTACCAACCCGGTAAAGGCAAAGAGCAATATCCCAATATCCGATATCCAATATCGGCTACCTACAGCGGCCGGCTGTAATACTCGTAGGCCACGGCCGTAGACCTGTTCGTGGTAAGACCGTTGAACCGTCCGTGCCGCATATACTCTTTAATTTTGCGGGGAGCGTCGAGTGTCCAGGTAATGGCCCGCATGCCCATTGCCTGTGCGGCCTGCACGTCTTCTGTTTGCAGTCCCTTCGCCCAGGCCGGTGCCCAGATCTTTGCATTCATTTTTTTTGCACTGTCCGGTTCCAGTTCGCAAAGCGACGGAATGCCGGCAAAACCGGGCAGGGCCAAAAACTGTCGCAGCATCTCTTTATCCGGTACCCCAATGACGATCTCAACGTTTCGTCCGATTGCCATTGCTTCCTGCATGAAGCGTTTCTGCAAGCCGCGAATGATGGGCAGGGCACCTTCCAGCTTGCAATCGAGCCACACAAATTGCAGGGGCGTATTGTACACGACCGTGTGCAACGCATCCTGCAGGGTAGGAATTTTTCCGCCTCTTTTCAACACAACATCGCGCTGTAATTCATCGAACGTATAACTGTCGA
The DNA here is from genome assembly GCF_003628535.1 of Flavisolibacter nicotianae. Lineage (GTDB taxonomy): Bacteria > Bacteroidota > Bacteroidia > Chitinophagales > Chitinophagaceae > Flavisolibacter > Flavisolibacter nicotianae. Next base: position 167,393 of record NZ_RBCI01000002.1, on the reverse strand, counting down.
TGGTGCCGTGAATACCCGTTTTGTGTGTCAGCCGGTCGTTGAGATTGGCGTCGTGAAACAAAACCGGCATACTGTCTTTTGTCAGTTGCACATCGATCTCGATCCCCGTGGCGCCAAAGCGGGAGGCGAGATGGATCATCTCCAGCGAATTTTCCGAAGCCGGCAGCAGGTCGTTGTTTCGTCCGCCGCCACGGTGGGCCACGATCTGGAACGGCACACCGCTATACAGTGGCCGGTCGTACCGGAAATTGATTTCTTTCTGCGGCTCATCATCAAACATTCCATACCGGCCTTTGATGTAAAAAGAGCCGGGTGAAGCACCGGCACCGCTGTGCACGGCAAACGCACCATCGCGGCTGCTGATCACAAAATGCGCCTTGCCGGTTTTGGTGTTCTCTACATTGCGCCAGTACCCGTTGAGCAGGATGGAGTCGCCCAGCGACTTGCCCTGCAGGATAAAATAACGCACGTCTTCCTTGCAAAAAAAAGACAGGTAGTGACTGGTGTCTTTGCCCTGGATGTCGTACGTCCATTTTACAATGGCGGAATCACCAAAATCATCATCAGCCACCTGGACCTGGTAACGGCCTTCCAACTGTTGCAGTGCCGAAGCGGAAAGCGGCCTGGCACCGGCCGCTTCAAAGCGTTCCCAGTAAAGGCTGGGGACCGGGGCATCAATCAGTTCCTGGCAGGACACAAAAAGAAAAAGAAGAAGGAGAGGGTAAAATTTTTTCATTGTTTGCTTTTGCAATGAAGGGTTCTCCTGTTGCAAAAGCAATAAGCAGACCGCCGGGCGGAAAAGAAAAAAGGGCAACGCATTGTCGCCCTTTTTTCTGCCGTCGATTCAATTTAGTGGTTCCCCGCCGCGGCATAGTCACTAAGCGGCGATGCGGCCCTCCGTATCACGAAGCTGCGGCCTTCATCAAAAGAGGAAAAATCTTTTTTCAGCTCAATGGATTTGATCAGCAAACCCTCGGCACAGCGTTTTACCGTGAGGTAATGAAACTCGGGCTTGTAATCGGCACACATGTCGGGCAGGCAATCGGTTCCGGTATTCAGCGGCTGGTGCAGGCCGCCACCGCCCCCGATCACGAAAAAATCTTTGCCCTTCACCTGGTAGTGTTCAAAATTGTGCGAGTGACCGGAGAGAAACAACTGGCTTTTGCGTGATTGCAAAAACGGCTGTACAAATTTTTGCTCCACGTCTTTGGAGCAACCCACGATGCGGCTGTTGGTATACGGCGAATGATGGCAGCCGGTGATGATGTACTGGATGGCCGGATCGGCATCAAGCGACTGCAAGGTTTTCTTATACCACGACACCTGCGCCTCGTTTTCGTCTGCCGAGAGCTTGCCAAAATTGGAGTTGAGTAAAATAACAGCAACAGAATCCACCACGTTCACATAACCGGTGCGCACATGATCGGGAAAATAGGTCTGGAATTTTTCTTCGCCCTTCCGGGCCTTTCCCATCACTTCGTGGTTGCCCAGCGCGGCATGAACGGCAATGCCTTCACTGCGCAAATTTTCCAGGTAACCGCTCATGGCCTTCCATTGCCGGTTGCTGTAGCCCAGGTTCACCACATCGCCCAGCAGGAACAAAGCCTTTGGACGGATAGCCGCAAAGGTTGAAAAGATTTGCTTCGTCGCCTGCTGATTGTGGTTGGCTTTCAGAAAAAGCGTTTCCACCCACATGGGTTTTTGCGTGTCGGACGCAAAGGCAAGCAAGGTAGAGTCGCCGGCAGTGGCTTGCGCCTTTGCTTTGCCTAAGAGAAGAAGACAGAAAACACCGAGGATGAATTTGTGCTGCATATAGGAAGATGGAGTTTACCATTTTAAAAAGCGCCATACCAATTGAAGCTGCCCGCAAACAGATCCGTTCGATGTTTCAGCGGCGTAAAGCCACTTGATCTCTGTACCCAGCCCTACTTCTTTTCCGATAGGATAAATGTAGGAAGCTGCCGCCATCCAGCCTACACTCAGTTTGTTAGAATTGACGTTTCCGGCATAATCTAACTTTGTCTTAAGAATATACAGTCCCGAGCCAGCAAAAATGTTAATGTGCTTTTTCAGCGACATGCTCCATTCCAGAAGGATAGGTGTTGCTTGCAGGGAAATTTTCCCCGCATTTCCAGCCGAGTCTTTTAGTGAGTAAGAATAAAAACTAATGTTGCCGGTTTCCAGGCCCGCTTTCAGCAAATGGTCGGGATGCCACATTACCCGTACCGTTCCTACAGGATTCCACCTGGCAACGACAGGCTGCAAATAGGCTGGCGCCCCGTTAGTGGACGCGTAATAACCCATGCCGCCGCCCAGGTAGAGCACCAATGAATACTCGCCGCGGCCGGTAGGCCGGGAAGAAAATTTTTCATCGTCCTGTGCACGAACAATCAGAACAAAAAAGAAAGCGGCAAAGAGCAGAATGATGTATTTACTGTTGCGCATAATAGTAATAAGCTACGGCAGACGGATAGCTGGAAATAATGCCATCGAAATTGCCATTGACTAAAAATTCCTTGATGTTTTCTTCAATATCAATCGTCCACACAAATACCCGGCGGCCTTGTGCGTGCATGGTGGCCACTTCGTTGTCCTGAAGTCCCAGCGTAAACCGCGGACCCCAGATGGAAGAATTCACCGACTCCACATCGGCAGTGGTCATTTCATTCACCGAGGGCACACGGGTGTAGTCGGGCAGCGTTTTGAATTTATCCAGTACCGCCTGGTCGGGAATGCCGATGGTTATCGTAAGGTCGCGACCCATCGCAGCAGCCAATTGCAGGTATTTTGCCTGCAGTTCACGCACTTTCAGCATGGGGCCAGGCACTTTCATATCGAGCCAGACATAGCGCATCGGCGTACTGTACAACACAGCGGCCAAGGCTTCATCAAGGCTGGGAATGCGTTCGCCCTTAATCAATCGCACAAGAGAAGAAAGCTGCGCAAAACTGTAATTTTCGATAGGACCTACCAAGCCGTTTTTTTGAATCAGCCGCTCGTTCAGCGTAGGGTCGTGAAACAAAACAGGCACGCCATCGGCCGTCATCCGTACGTCAATTTCAATTCCCGTAGAACCAAAGCCGGCTGCCAGCTTAATAGCCTCTACCGAGTTCTCTGAAGCGGGTAACAAATCTGCATTTTGACCGCCGTGATGCGATACGATCTCGAATGGTGTTTTGTTGTACAAAGGTCTTGCATATTGCAGTGTAACCGGGATATCGGGGATCGCATCGCCATTTCCATAAACGCCATTCATACGAATGCTGTCGCCGGCCAGCAGAGAATCGGTTCGAAGTAGATTGAGTGCGCCGCTGGCAGGCGAAATGGTGAACCTGGCCCTTCCTGTTTCAGTACCGATCATCCGCCGCCAATAGCCGTTGAGCAAAATGGTGCTGTCCACCCGTTTGCCTTCGCAAATAATATAGGTAATGTCTTTTTGACAAAAAAAGGAAAGATGGTAAACCGTATCGTTTCCATTGGCCGTATAGCTCCATTTTAGCGCTGCATCGGTGCCAAACCTGTCGCTGCCGGTCGTAAAATTGTAGATGCCTTCCATTTTTTTACCGCTATTGTTTTGCAGGGGTATTGCCGATGGAGAATCAAACTGGTCCCAGCTACGATCGGGAACTGGCGCCTCGTAGCGTTTGCGGCAGGAAAAAAAACCAAGCAGGATAAGAAAAAAGAAAAAAGTCTTTTTCATAAGTTAAGGCCAATGATGATTTGAGGGTAAAAGATGTTTCGGTCGTAAGGCGCGTAGAAGGTCCATGTCTGCCAGAAGAAATCAGTGTAAAGTGCACGGAAGCCCAGCGACAAAACTTTTTTACCGTAAAATGGCTGTTCTAAAATCAATGCATAGGAAGAGCCGCTCAAAACGCGGTTGCCGGATTTTAGTGCCGTGTTTTTTGCGTAGGTCTTAATGCCGTAATTAATCTGCGCATCGGCCCTGAACGTAAGCAATACTTTTTTATTGAACCTTCGGCCAACCGAAAAATTGGGAAGGTTTTGAAAACCGTAACCTCTTGTTTTTATTCCCGAGACATTGATATAGCCAAACCAGAAACCCGCATCATCGCCAATGGCCATTGAGTAGCGGTCGCTTAGGATCGTTGACCATCGCGGCCCTACGGTAACCAGGTTTTGCAGCACTTGCAAACTACCCCGAATGTTCAGCGCCAGTTTGGGTGAAATCTTCTTAAGCCAATGCACGTCAAGCGCCGGCACACGGTAATGCACATCGGCCGTAATATCATATGGCAACGTCGTGCTGGTAACCCCTATGGAAAACTTGGTTGATTGCTCCATCGGATAAGGAAAAAAAACACCTTTCAGGTGATGCGTAAGACTGTCCTGTGCAAAGGAATAGACGTGCAGAAAAAGAAGGCAGCATACGGATAATCGTTTCATGTTTGGTTGGTATAATAAAAGATCGCAGATCGAGTCCACAGGACTTTATGCAATAAATGAGCCGCCGCAAGAACCGCGATCTATCGGATGTCGAAAACGATCAGGTGTTTATTTTTTCCCGGAAAAACTGAATCGTCTTTTCAACAACTTGCTGCATCGGTGCAGGAAGTTCGTCGCTGGTCCACGGGTGCTTCCGTCCAAACACATGATCCGAATCCACCAAAAACAGGTCTCCCTGTTTCGCTGCTTCTTTTAGCTTGTACGCATTTTCCACCGGCACGGCTTCGTCACGTGTTCCATGGCAAATCAGCACCGGGATCGTTAGCCCCTGCACGGCCTTTCCTATATCAAGGCGTTCCTTGTTGGCCTGGTAGTCTTCGTAAAGCTGGTAATACAACGGCATTTGCTGCCCTGTACGGCTGTTGGTATAGTGCTCTACCCCACTCTCCTTCCATTTCCGGATCCGGTCTTCCGGCCACGATCCCCAGGGTGTTTTGCTCTGCGAAACAGCGGCCCATGTCACCACCGCTTTCACCCGCGGTTCTTCGGCTGCCTTCAACAGCACCACGCCACCGCCACGACTGTGACCAAGCAGGTAAAGTCGCTCTTTGTCGATTGCCGCTGCATGTGGATTGTTTTCAGCCAGTGCCCAGTCAATCACCTGCTGCAAATCGAAAAGTTCTTTTGTGTAATTGTTGTTGCCATAGGCAGTAAGATCCACAAATTCTTCGGGTGCATGGGGAGCCGTGCCGCCGTGCGAAAAATTAAACTTGACAAAACAAAAACCGGCAGCGACAAACTGTTCTGCAATCAGGTCAAAGCTGGCCCAGTCTTTAAAACCGTTGAAGCCATGGGCATAAAGCACGACCGGTTTTGGCTTGCCTTCGCCATAAAAAATATCCGCCAGGATTGGCTTTCCGCCTGCACCGGCGAGAAGAAAGTTTTTTATTTTTTTCATGGAATCGGTTGTTTGCTGATTGGTCGTGCAAGGTAAACCCCCTGCCGGAATTCGAACAAATCCCACTGCAGCCTACGGCACACGTTGCTTTTCTTCGTGATTTGGGTTAAGTTCTCCCGGCCGATCCAAAGGCAGCGTTAAAAGGTTTGGCGCTTCACTTTGAGGCCGGAATAAGTTTTGTACATTTATCGGATAATATTTGATTTCGTATGAAACTTTTTGTTGCTGGTCTTCCCTATGATTTGTTTGACGATGAATTAGTGGAGATTTTTGAAAAATTTGGTCCCCTGGTTTCCGCTAAAGTGACGCTGGATAGAGAAACCGGCAAAAGCCGTGGGTTTGGTTTTGTGGAAATGCAAAACGAACAAGACGCACTGGATGCCATTGAGCACCTCAAAGACATTGCCTTTGGCAAAAAACAACTGATCGTGAAAAAAGCCGAAGAAAATCATCGCGGCGGCGGTTCGTCCGGCTATGGTGGAGGCGGCGGTTATAACAAAGGCGGCAGCGGCGGCGGCTATGGTGGCAATCGCGGTGGCGGTGGTTATGGCGGCGGTGGCAACCGTGGTGGCGGCTACGGCAGCGGCGGCGGCGGCGGTTACAATAAAGGTGGCGGCAGTGGCTACGGCGGCAACAAAGGCGGTGGCGGCTATGGCGGTGGTTATGGCAATGACAAAGATCGCCGTTACTAAGAATCTTTCCGACTCATAAATACGGCAACGGGTAAAAGTCAAAAGAAGTCTCTTTTTGTAAGAGCTGCTTTTGACTTTTTACATTTGTATTTTTATACACATCTGCATATGACGTCTACAGCTGATTCTCCGCAAGAATATTTGGATGCATTGCCCCCTGAACGCGAAGAGGCCATGCGAAAATTGCGTCAAACTATTCTGAAAAATTTACCCAAGGGTTTCGAAGAAGGAATGGGATATGGCATGCTGGGATATGTAGTCCCACACAGCCGTTACCCGGCCGGTTATCACTGTGACCCCAAACAGCCTTTACCATTTGTAAGCCTTGCATCGCAGAAAAATTTTATTGCGTTGTACCACATGGGGCTTTATATGATGCCATCATTGCTGCACTGGTTTCAGGAAGAGTATTCGAAGCATAGTAAAAAGAAGCTGGATATGGGTAAAAGCTGCATCCGTTTTAAAAAGGCAGACGATATCCCTTATGACCTAATTGGCGAGCTAATGAAAAAAGTATCGCCGGATGAATGGATCGCCTGCTACGAAAGCAAACTTAAAAAATAGCAAAGGGAAGCAGTGCTTTCTTTTGTACATGCGCTTATTTTCTCCAACCCGTTTTGCTGCTGCACCCGCGCCCCTCTCCACGTTTCCCTTTAGGAGGCTTTTCCTTTTCGCTCCCAGTAATCTTTCAGGAGACGGCCATCGCGATCGTACTTGATTGTTCGTGCATACCGGTCGCCTTTAATCACACCTTCGTCATTGGCCCTGCCCATAAAAAGCTGGACGGCATTTCCTTCTTTATCGGTTACCAACACGAGGTCCTGGCTCCGGTAGCGCAGCAATACCTTCGCAGAGGGCTCAAACTTTTGATTGATCTTCTTCAGCAATGCATCGCCTAAACTCATAAAGGGTCTTTACTTCAACTGCATTGCAGATATATTGCCAGAGACTGCAGCAAAGGCAAAATTCCAAAGGAAAATATGCAACCCCGAACGTGCAGCCACCCTTTGAATTTTGATTTTTGACTTTTGACTTCTTTGTTACCTTAGGGCAAAGATTTACAAATGGAAACCTTCAATAGAACCTCCCACGAAATTGACTACCGCATTTTTGGCGAAGAAATGCAGTGCGTAGAGATCGAACTGGACCCGCAGGAAACCGCCATTGCCGAAAGCGGTGCCTTTATGATGATGGATGATGGCATCCAGATGGAAACCATTTTCGGCGATGGCAGCCGCCAGCAGTCCGGTGGTTTCCTGGGCAAGCTGATGTCGGCAGGCAAACGCATTCTCACCGGCGAAAGCCTTTTCATGACGGCGTTTACCAACATGGGCAGTGGTAAAAAGAAAGTGTATTTCGCCGCTCCGTACGCCGGCAAGGTTGTAACGCTCGATCTCAGCCGCTTTGGCGGAAGAGTCATCTGCCAGAAAGATGCGTTTTTATGCGCTGCAAAAGGCGTGAGCATCGGCATCGAATTTCAAAGAAGGCTGGGCACGGGCCTGTTTGGCGGCGAAGGATTCATCATGCAAAAACTGGAAGGCGACGGCTTTGCGTTTTGCCATGCGGGCGGTTTTGTGCTGGAAAAAAACCTGCAGCCGGGTGAACTGCTGAAAGTCGATACCGGCTGTATCGTGGCCTTTGAGGCGGGAGTGGATTATGACATCCAGTTTATCGGCGGCATCAAAAATACCATCTTCGGCGGCGAAGGATTGTTCTTTGCCACCCTGCGCGGCCCGGGGCACGTGTGGATCCAGTCTTTACCGGTTAGCCGCCTGGCTGCCCGTATTTTGCAGTACGGCGTTGGGCCACGCAAAGAAGAAGGCAGCATCCTTGGCGGCCTGGGCAACATGATCGACGGCGACGGATGGTAAGGTGGTGAATGGGCAATCTAGCCTGTTGTTTCGACTTCTCCTATTCACGAATACCAACCACAATGTTTTGAACGCTTAATCACCGGAGGCGGATGTTTACAGCTCTCAAAAAAATTTGTTTTTGAATGCGATCGACGAAGCAGGCTACTTCCTGTAGAAGAGAAATCCGGAATGAGTTCAAAAATCTGAAGAACTGCCTTCGCTGTACAGGGAAACATTGCTGTAGACGCTTCCAGAAAATCTGAACAGGAACGGAAATGTTGTGACGAGGTGGCGGGAGGAGCTGTGATTGAAATCGATGCGGCCTTGAACATTGCCAAAGTATTGCTTTAGCTGGAAAGCCTAAATCTAAAACCCTGGGAGAGACCATGATTCAAACCTTCGAAATCCTTTCAGGACTGATCGAATTCACTATTCACCATTGACCATTCCCCACTGACAACACCATGGCATCGAGCAAGATCAACCGCCGCATCAAAGCCAACCCCGACACGGGTTTCGGCACGCAGGCCGGCAGCATCGGCGGCCGTTACATCAACCGCGATGGGTCGTTCAACCTGCGTAAAACCGGCTGGCCTTTCTGGAAGCGCATCAGCCTTTACTCGTATATCCTTGAACTCTCCTGGCTGCAGTTCCTCCTGGTCATCGTGGTCTTTTATTTCCTGGCAAACATTTTCTTCTCCGCCCTGTACCTGCTGGCAGGCATCGAGCAGTTGCAGGGCTTCCTGGCCAAAACCCAGTGGGGCCGGATCAAGGAAACCTTTTTCTTTAGTACGCAAACCTTTACCACGGTCGGCTATGGCCGCCTTCATCCCGCCGGCGACGGCGCCGATACAATCGCTTCTGTCGAAACCATGGCCGGCTGGCTGTTCTTTGCCCTCGTTACGGGCTTGCTGTACGGCCGTTTTACCCGTCCGAGGGCTTACATTGCCTTTAGCGAAAAAGCACTGATCAGTCCTTACAAAGACAGCACGGGCCTGATGTTTCGCATGGTGCCGTTCAAGAACATTCACCAGCTCACCGATGCAAAAGTGGCGGTCAACCTGTCGCTGTTAATCACAGACAACGACCGGTCCGATTACGAATTTTACCAGTTGCCGCTGGAGCGATCCCGTGTCGACATGTTCAACATGAATTGGACGGTGGTGCATCCCATCAACGAAACCAGCCCGCTCTACAACCTTACTCCGGAAGACCTGGCCAGGGCCGACTTTGAACTCATGATTCAGGTGACCGGCTTTGACCCGGTTTTTTCCAACCAGGTGCTGCAGCGCACCTCCTATACCTTCAACGAAGTGGTATGGGGCGCCAAATTCAGCCAGATGTACCACCAGTCGGAAGATGCCGAAACCACCATCCTTGAACTGGACAAATTGAGCCGCTACGAAAGCGTAGCCTTGCCGGTTCCAAATTTGCAAAAGGATAGTGATGCAATACGAACAAACAGCCTTTGACGAACTTTCCCGCTGGCAAAAAAAGATGCAGCGACGGCCCTCGCTGCTGAACAGGCTGTCGCGGCAGGTGCAAACAAAAATCAACAGCTACATTCCCGAAAAAGTACACCACGCCATCACCGTTGCCATCAAGCAAATGATCCGAGGCGTGCTGTTTGGCGCCCAATATACCACCCGCAAACCGGCTCCTGTCGTCACCCTGCGGAAAACCGAAGAAGCCGTGGACCGGCTGATTAAAACTTACCGGCATACCGCTGCGGCAGAAGGCGGCCTTACCGGCGCCGGTGGCTTTTTGATGGGCCTTGCCGATTTTCCTCTCCTGCTGGGCATTAAGTTGAAAATGCTGTTTGACATTGCGGCCCTCTACGGCTTTGATATAAAAGATTACAAGGAACGGGTGTACCTGCTGCATGTTTTTGAACTGGCCTTCAGCGGCCAGGATCACCGCCGGAACGTGTACCTGAAGATGAACAACTGGGAGCAGCAAAAACAAGTTCTGCCCGACGACATCCACCAGTTCAACTGGCGGGCTTTCCAGCAGGAATACCGCGACTATATCGACCTGGCAAAGATGGCCCAACTGGTACCCGGTATCGGTGCCGTGGTGGGCATTGTGGCCAATTACAAACTGGTAAACCAACTGGGAAGCACAGCCAAAAATGCCTACCGGATGCGCCTGTTTTCGTCCTTACATTTGAGGCAATGAGAAAACTTCTTGCCTTCGTCTTATCCTTCATTCTTTTCCGCCCTGCGTTATTTGCACAGGCCGACGACGAAATCCAGGTTTACGCCTCCCCCACCATTCAGCCAAAATGGACCATTTTCGAACTGCATTCCAACTACACTTTCCGGGGAACACGGATGCTTGCCGACCCTGCTTCGGCCAGGTGGCAAAACGAAACGCTGGAAATTACGCACGGCGTGAGAAAAAATTTCGAACTGGGCTTCTATACATTCAGCGGTATTTCGCCGCAGGGCGACTTTCAGTACCTGGGAAACCGGATCCGGCCAAGGGTCACGGCACCGCAAGAGTGGAACTGGCCGGTCGGGGCCAGCCTTTCCTGTGAGATTGGTTTTTCCCGTCCGCACAAGGACAGCGCTTTCCTTTGGGGCGGCGAACTGCGGCCCATCGTTGACAAAACCTGGGGCAATTTTTATCTCTCGTTCAACCCCAACATCGAATTTGCTTTAACTGGAAGTGAAAAAGGTGCAGGGCTTACACCGCAGGTCAAATCCGTGTACACGCTGGGAAAAAAATACGGCCTTGGCATTGAATATTACGGCGCCCTGGGTTCTTTCAGGCGCCTTCTTCCCTACGGCATGCAGGAGCACCTCCTGGGCCCTGCGGTGGACCTTTACCTGCACCCGGACTGGGAGATCAACGCCGGTTTTCTTTTTGGCCTCACCGACAATTCCAACCAGCGGATTTTTAAATTGCTGCTGGGCCGGCGCATTGGCAAGTAATCCTATGCAATCGGCAATGCCAACTAAAAAAGCGAAGCATAATGCTTCGCTTTTCGATTTATGGAGAGGGATGACGACCTGGGCACAGCCTCAATTCATTTTTCTTTACCGTCAATTGTCTTATCCAATTTTCTTCCCGGCCAATTGCTGATTGCCCATCGATGCTAGTAACGTCCGTCCTTTTTATCCTGGCCACGACCGATACCGTATCCAACGGCACCACCCAATACGCCACCAATTACAGCACCGGCTGCACGGTTGCGCTTATTGATCACGGCACCCAGTACTGCACCACCGGCACCACCGATGACAGCACCTTTCGCGGCCTTACTCCAGCCTTTTTTACGGGCCGTGTTGGAGGACGTGGAATTATACACGCCACTGCTGCCGGAAGAACTCCGGGAACGGCTTCTGGATGTGGTGGATCGCGGTGAGTTCACGTAGACCACCCGTTCGCGTACAATTTCTTTTGTCGGTTGCTGTGCGGCCAGTTGGTTAGCCTGTGCCATTTGGTTCGCAACAGCCAATTCGTTTTGTGCTTTCCAGGCCTGGAATTGTGACAGGCCTGCGGTATCAGCCGGCTTTAGCATCTGCGTTTCCGCCGCTGTGCGGGGGTTATTCTGGCTACAAGACGCCATCACTGCCACCGTTGTTAAAGCAAAAAGTACCTTTTTCATAAGTCAAATTTTTTTCATTGAAAATCAAAAATTCATTGTGCACTCTACCTAAAGACAAAAGTGTGCCATACTGGTAGATGGGTACCGAAACGCTGTTAAACTAATGCAAACTGGTGCATGGTTAAACCGGCCCGGCCGTAGAGGGGGAAAAAGATGGGAAAAGAATACACAAACAGCTCAGGCTGATGGAGAAATATACCTCTGAAACAACTCGATCATGGCCTCGTTTTCCTGGATCACGGCATGATCGAAAGGCGTTTTTCCGCGGCTGTCACGCAGCGAAAGATCGGCACCGTGTTGCAGCAACCACTCCGCGATTTGCAGGTGGCCAAACGTGGCAGCAAACGTGAGAGCGGGTGCCCCGTTGCTGTTGAAGACATTGACATCGGCACCGGCATCCATGAGTTTTTTGGCGATGTCTTTATAGCCCTTAAAACAAACACCCATCAGGGCCGTGTTGCCGGCCGCGTCCCGTGCGTCGACATCGGCGCCGTTGGCCAGCAGGAGGTCCACGATGGCCGGCTGCTCGTTATACGCAGCCAGGATCAGCGGTGTAAAGCCTTTTGCATCGACGGCATTGACAACCCCCGGATTTGCAGCAAGCAATTGTTGCACAACCGGCAGATCGCCACGGCGGCAGGCATCAAAAAATTCGGAATCTGGCATGACAGGCTTTTTTTCAGGGATGTAAAGATAGCGGTGACCGGTAAAATTTTTCACCCCTTCAAAACGGAAGATAAAGGACTGTTTCGTACAAAAGAAACGGCCTCCTGCTAGAAGGCCGTTGTTTCGTTTATCAGCAGTAAACGGTTTTGTTCCCGGCTTACCGGGTTAGGATAAATGAAAAATATCGCAATATCCAATACCCGCTATCCAATAGCTGCCCTTACCAGTTTCGCGAAAACACTTTTTGCAACAGCGAGGTTGTTCTTGCCGATGCATTGGTGCGGATGTCGCGTTCTTTTTCTTCCAGTTTCTGGAACATTTTTTCGCTCACCAGGCCGGCCATCAGGGTAGGCAGGTCCAGGTTCAGTTTGTTGCCCACGAGTGCCTGCGCAGGCTTGATGATGTTGTTCCATTGCTCCACGAGTTTGTATTCGTTGAGCGCCTCCTGCATCACGGGTGTGATCTCTTTGCGCAAATCGGGACCAACATTGCTTCGCAGGTAATCGGTGGCCGACGTGCCGCCGTTTTTCACGATGCGGATGGCATCCGATATGCTCATGTTGTTAATGCCCTGCAGGAAGATGGGAACGGAACGGGTGGCGGTTTTTTCTGCCGCTATGCCCAGCGTGTTGGTAAACCGGTCGATCTCGCTGGTCAGGCCAATCTGCTGCAGGGTGTTCAGGGTTTTACGCAAGGGCTCAGGAAAAAGTGTGGCCATTACGGATTCCCGGCTGAAAGCGCCCTGCAGGCTGCTTTTGGCGCCCAGCGAAAGCATTTGCTTCAGGGCAGCGGCTGCATCCTGCTCATTCAGCATATAACTTTTCAGTGTGCTGCACGAAAACGAAACCGGCAGCAGAAAAGCGAAGAGGAGGGGTAAAAAAAGTTTTTTCATAGCGTTCTTTGTTGCGTGTAAAAAAAGGTTTTCACCCTCACGGTACAAAAAATAAGGCCACCAACTTCTGTGGCTATGTTAAAAAAACAGGCGGCCACCTTCGCCGCCGCCTGTTGTCTTGTCAACCACGTGTGTTCTTAGCCGATAACGACCTGCTTCTTCGTGATCGTTTTACCGGGTAAAAGGGGCAGACTGACGTGCAGCACACCATCTTCGTATTTGGCGGTGATGCCGGCGGAATCGATGGTTTCGTCAAGTGTAAAAACTCTCACAAAACCACCGCGGCTGTACTCCCGCAACACCCATTCGGGCCGGGGAAAGCCTTCCGGCGGTGTGTAGGAGATCCTGAGCTCCTGCCCTTCCACGTCAATGCTGAAATGCTCCCTGATGCGACCGGGCGCAAAAACAAGCATTTCGTAGCTGCTCTCGGTTTTGTAAATGTTCACAGCAGCACGCTGCATGCTTCGGATAAGCATCGGCCTTTGCCGGCTTCCGTACTCTTTGCCTTTTGCGGCACATGACTGATTGTAGTACATGTTGTTGTTTTAAAAATGAACAATCGATTAACACCCAGCAACCCACAAAGACCAGCCCAGCCGGGAAATGCGCCGCTTTTGACAGGAAACAGTTCTGCGTTCGTCAATAGGCCTGACAAATGGCGCAGCGAAAAGCCGGTGTGGCAGAAAGCGCCGTTGGGGTGGTACTGCTTTTGTACAGGTTTCTTCAATCTCTTCCACAATGACAGAAACCGAAAAAGAAAACGAATACCCCTTTTACATAAAGCTCCCGGCCATTTTGATTGGATTGATCGCGGCGGTGTATATTTTATTTGTACTCGGCGATATTCTGATCCCGCTGGCGTTCGCCGCCCTGATCGCCATTCTGCTCAACCCACTCTACGCCAGGTTCGAAACCATCATGCCCAAGGTGCCGGCAATCCTGCTCACCCTTTTGATCGCCTGCCTGGTCATTGCCGGGCTGTTTTATTTTTTATCCACGCAGATCTCCGTGTTCCTGGAAAGACTGCCCCTGATCAAGCAAAAACTAACCCTGCTGCTGATGCAGTTGCAGCACTGGACAAAAAACGAATTGGGCTTCAGCATTCAAAAGCAGGTAACGGCGCTGACATCGAGTTTGAACAACGGTGGCGGCGACATGCTGAAAAACACCGTGGGGCCGGTGCTGGCTTTTACCAGCGTGGTGCTGCTGATCCCGACCTACGTTTTCCTGATGCTGTATTACAAACCCCTGATTCTCGACTTCCTGTTCCAGATCTTTTCGGAAAAACACTCGCTGCGGGTAGCGGAAATTTTGAGCGAAACAAAAGGCGCCGTGCAGAGCTACATGCAGGGACTGATGATTGAAACCGTGATCGTCTGTGTGCTGAACGCCGTTGCCCTGCTGCTGATCGGTGTTCCGTCGGCCATTGTCATTGGCGTGATCGGCGGTATCCTCAACCTGATTCCTTACATCGGCGGGCTCATTGCCATTGCGCTGCCGGTGCTGATGGTGACCATAACACAAAATGGATTCTCGGGGCAGTTGGCCGTGATCGGCGCCTATCTTGTCATCCAGTTTTTCGACAACAATATCCTGATGCCGCGGGTCGTATCGAGCAAGGTGCAGGTCAATGCCCTGCTCTCGATTGTGGGTGTGTTGCTGGGCGGGGCCTTGTGGGGCGTGTCGGGCATGTTTCTTTCCATCCCGCTTATTGGCGTGTTGAAAATTGTCTTCGACCGGATCGACGAACTCAAACCCTGGGGAAGCCTGCTCGGTACCGAGGTCCCGTCCGAACACATCGGCCTTGTCTGGCAAAAGCGGTGGGACCGCATTTTCCGGCGTATGCAGAAGAAAAAAGAAATTGAAGAAAAGCTGGCGGAAGAGGCAGAAGTACAGCAGGCAGAGAACAACGATGAACAGGCAATCAGCAAGGAGCAATAGGCAATCTGCAGGCTGGCGTAAATGAAAACAGGAAAGGAAAAACGGTCTTTCCTTGCCTGTTTTCATTGCTGATTGCCTGTTGGCTATTTCTTCCACTCGTTATCCTTCGGATTGGCATCCATGAAAATGCCGCCTTCCAGCTTTACGCTGCGTACAGGACCGGTGGTCTTCACCTTGATAGTGGCTTCTTTTTCTGCATTTTGCCACACGGCAGGTGTTTGGTGAAAACTGGCTGTTTTGCCATTCGCGTAGGTCACCACCACATCGAATGGCGCCGGCATGCCGCCGTTGTTTTGCACAACAACCGTCGTAAGGCCGCCGGCGGTTCTCACCTGTTTTACGGCGAGGTCAATGTGATTATTGGTAAAGAACCAGCGGTTCCAAAACCAGTTCAGGTTTCGGCCCGCCGCATTGTTGATGCTGTTGAAGAAATCCCAGGGAATAGGATGCTTGCCGTTCCAGCGGGCCATGTATTCCTGGAGCGCTTTTTTGAACAGCGCATCGCCCAGCAACTCCTTTGCAGCCAGGTAGCCAAGCGAAGGCTTGCCGTATTCATTGTCGCCCAGCGTAAAACCCTGCAGCTCCGTACCGGGAGTCAGAATGGGTTGCTCTGCACCTTGGGCGATTGCCCTGAGCCAGCCCTGCACACGAAACTGTTTGTAGAAATCGCTGGCACTGGCTTTCCCCATCTTGTCGGTATTGAAAAGATATTCGAAGGTGGTGGCCCAGCCTTCGTCCATAAAGCCGTATTGCGTTTCGTTGATGCCCATGTAAAACGGCATGTAGGTGTGGGCAATCTCGTGCATGACCACAAATTTGGCAAACGTCGTATCGGCAAAACTGTTGTCGTTCACCATCATGGGATATTCCATGTCCGCCACGCCCTGGAACACCGACGTTTTTTCGTACGGATATGGTACACCCGGCCAGTTGTTCGACAGAAAGTCAAGTGACTGCTTTCCAAAGCTTACCATGTAGTGATAATCGGAGGCCGTATCGTTGTAGGCCGCATTAACCGTGGCACGGCGACCGGTGGTTTTGTCCACGACAACACTGCCCGCATCCCACACATAATGATCACTCAGGCCCAGGGCCACATCAGGAATATTTTTCGACGTGAACTGCCAGGTATTGAGATCGTTTTGCGTTGTCACGTTCTTCGCGGCAAGGTCCTGCGGAGTCACCACGCGGATCACATCGTTGGTGGTGAACGACTGCTGGAATTTTTGGAGGAAAGCTGGTTGCAAAACAGCGGGTGCATTGGTCAGTGTGCCGGTAGCCCACACCAGGTAGTTTTTGGGCACCTGCACATTCAGCGTGTAGTCATTGAAGTCGCTGTAAAACTCGAGCGCATCGTTGAACGGTGTGGTGTCCCAGCCATTGTAATCGTCGTACACGGCGATGCGGGGATAGATATACGCAAGGTAGTACGAGGTGCTGTCGATCATGCCTTCGCGGTTGCTTTGCAGCGATATCTCGTAGTGCCAGGCAAACGACAATTGCAGGCTGTCGTGTGCGGCCAGCGGCTCGGGCAGCGGAAGCGTAGCCACGGTAAAAGTATTGGGGCTGTTGGTCCAGGCAACCGCCTTCCCGTTCACGCTCACACTGTCGATGATCGTTCCGTTGGTAAGATAGTCCTTACCGGCAGGTCCCATGCGGGGCGCTCCCTGTTTGTGGATGTTCAAAAACAGCTTCAACACCAGTTCCTTCAATGCATCGGGACTGTTGTTGATATAGGTAATGTCTTCGTGGCCGCGAATGGTGCGGTCGGGCGGTGTGGCGGTCACCGTGATCGTGTAGCGGGCCCGGTTCTGCCAGTAATTTTTGCCGGGCCGGCCGTCTTCGGAACGGGTACCGAGGGTGAATGCCTTTTGGATTTCCGGTGGTTTGGGTAACGATTGTGCCGAAGCAGAGAAGACCATCAACACAGTAACGAACGAGAGTATTTGTTTCATAGACAATGTTTCGTCTGGGAAGGTAAAGGTTTCTCTTTTTCAGCAGGTGCTACTTTGACAACCGGTGCCCGGGATTTATGACAGGCTTATGCTAAATTTTCGGGAACGGCCATTTTTACAACTGCAGTTCCAGTTCCTGCCCGGTCAGCGCGGCATAGACATTTTGCAATTGGTGCAGGTGAAAAAAATTATTGCTCACCGGCACACCGCTCATCATCACACGGCCAAAACATTCTTTATTGTTTTTGACATAAGCACGAAGTTCGATTTCACCACTGCCCATCACCGGCACAACACGGACGAACTCGCGGCTTTCGGGCAACAGCGCATATTTCCTGTTCTCCGCAAAGCCGCATTTTTCCAAAATGGCGGCCGACAGCACCACGGGAAAGAAATCTTTCTCACCGCCTTTGGCCACCAGGGCAAAATGCTCCAGCGTGCAGCGGACGGTGAGAATGCGAACCCCTGTTTTATGCATCAGGTAGTTTCCCAACCTGAATTCCTGCGTTTTGATCATGCCCGCAAATATCCCAATATCCAATATCACAATATCTAATTCTCTCCGGGCTGGCCCAAAATTCGCAGCGCTTCTGCCATCAACGAAATCGCATGGAATCAATACATCCGAACTATGGACTAACGAAGAGCACCGAAGAAGGACAGGTAGATGAACAGTTTGTGAATCCCCTGCCGCGAGCCGTACTGCGCTCCAACTCATTTATCCTGCTGGATGGCGACTGGAAATTTGCCCTGGACAACGACGACCGGGGCTTGCAGGAAGGCTGGCACCTGGGGCACGACTATACAGACATGGCGCACTGGCCCGGATCGATCGAGGAACACATGACGCACGGCGGTTTGCAAAACCGCTGGCAGGACCGGGTGATCGCGTGGTACGAACGGGAGTTCCCGGCACCCGAACTGGGCAACGGGAACGGAGGTCCGCACCAGTTGATCCAATTGACATTCGGCGCCTGCGGCTACGAGACCAGGGTGTGGCTCAATGGTAAACTCCTGCAGACCATCGAAGGCGAAGACGTGCACGTGGGCGAATACACCTCGTTTTCGTACGAACTGCAACCGGAGATGCTAAAACCGGTCAACCGCCTGACGGTACGCATCGAAGACACGATGGATGCCGATATTCCCCGCGGCAAGCAGGAGTCGCATGTCTACAAACGCGGAGGCATCTGGTATCAAACCTATACGGGTGCCGTCCGCAGCGTGTGGCTCGAAACCGTGGAGCGCAACCGCCTTCGTTCCCGGGTTGGCGTAGTGAGCATCGTGGAAGACAACCTGGTGCGGTTCAATCTCACCACCCGGATTCACGATCCTGGCAACTATATTTTACGGCTGCATATTTATGACCGGAAAGAAGCCGATGTAGCGCCGGTGGCCACCGACGAATTTCCGCTCAAGCTTGATGCAGGTGAGAAACAGCAGCGGGTGGTTATCGAAGTGCCCAATGCGGTGCACTGGTCGCCGGACCGGCCGCACCTCTATGCCCTGAAAGCCGAACTGGTAGATGAAAAGGGTTACACCGCCAGTATTGAAACGCATTTTGGCCTCCGTAAAATTGAGGCAAGGGGCTGCTGCGTTTACCTCAACAACGAAGCCCTTTATCTCGACGGCATATTGTACCAACCCGGCACGGCATCCTTCGAGGAAATTAGCCGGCACATGTACGCCATGAAAAAGCTGGGCTGCAACCTGGTGCGCATCCACATTGCCGGTGTGGACCCGCGGATCTACAACCTGGCCGATACCCTCGGTTTGGTGCTTTGGGTAGAGGTGCCCAGCCCGCACAGCTCCACACAGCGAAGCCGCAAGTTGCACCGCGAAGAACTGTTGCGCATGCTGGCCCTCATTGAAACGCATCCCTCCATCGTCATCTGGAGCCTGTACAACGAAGACTGGGGTGCGCAGGACATTGCCACCAACCCCGAAACAAGGCAGTACATCATGGATATGTACCATTTTATGCAGATTGCCCATCCGCAGTTTTTGGTGGTGGATAATGACGGCTGGCACCACGTGTCGTATACCGGTCGCTTGAAATCTGATTTGCTCACAGTGCATATTTATACACCCGATACCACGCGGTGGAAAAGCCTGCTGGATGACCTGGTCGCGGGCCAACTCGAAGGTGTGGCTGCGTTTCCACTCGTCGTGGGCGACCCGTTCTTTTACCGCAAACAGGTACCCCTGATCGTCAGCGAGTGGGGTGGCTTTGGCTTCTCCGATTATGGCGGACCGCAAAGTGCCGATGAAAGAACAACACTGATCAGAACCTTCAAAGAAGAAATGCGCAGCCGTCCCATCGCCGGCGACGTATACACGCAGGCCACGAATATTGAAGACGAACGCAATGGTTTAATTGATCCGCAAACCGGAGAGTTGAGCGTGCCGGAAGGATTGCTGAGGTCAAGCCCCCTAAAGGGGTAACAAAAGCGGCCCCTTTCGGAGCCGCTACCTATCTGTTGTTATCAACCTATCTTAAAACCAACTACCCAAAAATGCTTTGTTGACAGTGTCTTCGTTGGCAATTGTTCTTCTTCTGCGGCGCACAGCCCTGCGTTGCTTCACCATGGTGAAGAGCATCATCGGGATAAAGACCAGCGTCAGCGGCGGAATACCCAGGATAGACACCCAGTTACCACCAAACTGGCGACGCATGGGCCGCTTCAGCCGCTCCGCAATCAGGTACATGCTCGGCACGATCAGCAGCGTCATAAAGAAGGCGAAGGCCAGGCCAAAGATGATGGTCCAGGACAGCGGCTTCCAGAACACCACGTTGTCGCCACCAAAGAAAATGTGCGGGTTCAGATCCGAGAACAGGGTCACGAAGTTGATGTTGAAACCAACCGCCAGCGGGATCAGGCCCAGGATGGCGGCGAGGGCGGTCAGCAGCACCGGGATGATCCGCGTTTTACCGGCCTGGATCACGGCTTCTCTTGTCTTCATGCCCCGCGAACGCAATTCATCGGCAAACTCGATCACGAGGATACCGTTTTTCACGACGATACCCGCCAGGCCCACGATACCGATGCCCGTCATCACCACCGACACCGTCATGCCAAAGATGGCAAAACCCAGCAACACCCCGATCACGCTAAAGACAATTTCCGTTAGGATGATCACCGGCTTGCTGATGCTGTTGAACTGCAGCACCAGGATGAACAGGATGAGCATCAGGGCAATCATCAGTGCCTTGCCCAGGAAGGCACCGGTTTCGGCCTGCTGTGCACCTTCACCGGTTTGACCGATAGTCACCGTGTCCGGCTTCTTTTTAAAGTTGGCAATGTGCTGCGCCAGTACGGCATTCACCGCGGTGGGTGTGTAGCCGCTGAGCACATTGGAGCGAAGCGAGATGAGGCGCTTTTGGTTCTTGCGCTTCACGCTGCCCATGGTGCTGGTATAATCCACTTTCACCAGGTTGGAAATGGGCACGTTCTTCACCCGGCCGCCGCTGGCCATGTCGCGGAAAGAAATAGTCATATTCAGCAGGTCGGCAAGGTTCTTCCGCTGGATCTCGTTGTTGCGCAACTGGATCTTGTATTCGTCTTCACCTTCCTTGATCTTCGAAATTTCCCGGCCAAACAACGCCGTGCGAATCGCCATGCCAATCTGTGCCGAAGACACGCCTTCAATCAGGGCTCTCTCCCTGTCTACGGACAAGGTGATCTCGGGGTTTTGCAAATCAACATCCATCTTCAGTTCTTCAACACCCGGCACGTGGATCGAGTCAAGATAGTTCTTGAGCGAAACGGCCGTTTTTGTCAGCGCATCAAAATCTTCGCTGGCCACTTCGATGTTGACAGGAGGATCGGTGGGAGGACCACCTTTTTCCTGGTCGACCGAAAGTTCCGCGCCGGGAATGCCCTTGACGGCGTTGCGGATCGAGTCGAGATAAGGCTGGGTAGATTTTCCGTGGCGCTTTTCAAACTCCACGAACGAGATCTGTATGCGGCCCAGTTCCGGCCTTGTACTCCGGTCGCCGCTTGTCGGGTCGGAGGCGCCAACGGCCACGTTGGAGATCACGCTTTCCACCAGTGGGTTTGTTTTCCCGTTTTCCGTTCCCAGTACCTTGTTCACTCTTGCTTCCAAAGTCCTGGTGACACTGTCGGTATATTTTACATCGGTGCCCACCGGCAGTTTCAGATACACATACACAAAGTTCGGATCGCCCTGGGGGAAAAATACGATCGGCACCCGGCCTGCCTTTACCGAGGCACCAAAAAAGAAAAACGTGAACACCAGCAAGGCAAATGTCCCCAGCAGCAGCTGCACCGGACGCCAGCCATTCAGGGCCCAGCGCAGGGCCGATTCGTAACGGCGCATGATGGCCGGCAGCACACGGTTCTGGAACGAGTGGATCACATCGTTCAGCACAAAACGGTTCAGCACGATCAGCAGCAGGATGCAGAGCAACAGATTACCCAGGAAAGGATAGCCCATCACATCGAGCAGTAAGCCGGCTGCAACAGCCACCCAAAACGCAGGCTTGCGGAAGATGGCATTTTTCTTTTCCGGCTCGCCTTCGGGATGGTTCATGAAATCAACCGCAAACACGGGGTTCATGATGAAGGCCACGATCAGCGAAGCGGTCAGGGTAAAGATCAGCATCGCCGGCAGGTACACCATGAACTTACCAATGATGCCAGGCCAGAACAGGAGCGGGAAGAACGGTGCCAGCGTGGTTAAGGTACCCGCCAGTACCGGGATGAACACCTCTCCTGCCGCCATCATAGCCGATTTGGACGGCGATAATTTTCCGCGGCCCTCCACGAAGATGCGGTGCGTGTTTTCGATCACCACGATGGCATCATCCACGATAATTCCCAATCCGAACAAGAGGGCAAACAGTACAATAAAGTTGAGGGTCACATGCCCGCCCACCACAATGTCGGCAGCCGGGAGAAACATAAAGGCCACGAACATACTGAGGGGTACAGACAGGGCCACGAAGAAGGCATTGGTGACACCCATGAAGAACATCAGGATCAGCAGCACGAGGATAAAGCCGATGACGATCGAGTTCACCAGGTCGTTAAAAGAAATTCGCGTCTTGATGCTCTGGTCACCGGTGATCACCGATTTCAGCTGGGGCGGAAGGGTTCCGTTGCTGCGCAGTTCCGCAATGGTCTTCTGCACATCCGCCGATGTTTCGATTAGGTTTTCGCCGGCCCGTTTGATGATGTTGAGTGTGACGACGTTCTTTCCGTCCAGGCGTGCATAGCTTTCTTTTTCCTTGGTGGTATCCCGCACGTCGGCGATGTCGCGCAGGTAGATCGGCGCACCGCTGGTATTGCGCACCACGATGTTCTGAATATCGAAGGCCGTTTTCAACTGGCCTTTCAGTTGCAGGTTGCGGCGGCTGTTGCCTACTTCCAGCTGGCCACCCGAAATATCCATATTCTCGTATTTCACGGCCCGTTCAATGTCGTCATAGGTCACACCGGCCGCCTGCATGCGGTAGTTGTCCACGTTGATCTGGAATTCGCGTTCAGGTGCACCGACGATGTCGACGCGGTTAAGCTGCGGCAGTTCTTCCAGCCGGTCTTTTAAGTTGTCGGCGTATTTTTTCAGTTGCACGCCATCGTAGTCGCCACTCAGGTTCACATACATGATGGGCTGGTCCGAAAGGTTCACTTCCATCACGGTGGGCAGTTGTGTCAGGTCGGTGGGAAGGTCCTGCTTGGCCTTGTCCACGGCATCCTTTACTTTTTGCACCGCCACGTCGGTTTTTACATCCGTATTGAACTCCACTACGATAGCCGAGTAATCCTGCACGGAATTGCTGGTCACCTTGTTGATCTTGGCACCGGTGATGCCCTTGATCTGTTTTTCGATGGGGCGTGTCACCAGGTTTTCAATGTCGCGGGGAGAGTTGCCCACGTAAATGGTTTGCACGTAAACAGTAGGGATCACAATATCCGGGAACTGTTCTTTCGGCAGCGTCACAAACTGGTACACACCAATCAGGGTAACAAACAGCATCAGCAGGTAGATGGACGTCTTGTTGCGGATGCTCCAGTTGGTTGGCCCGAACGATTTGTGTTTGGGCTCTTCCCGCCGGGTAATTTTTTTTATGACTTGTTGAAGCATATAGTCAGTTTAATGCAGTTGTTGATTCATTTTCTGAGTCCGCAGTCGGCAGTACGCAGTATGCAGTCATGAAGGAGATTGCCTTTTACTGCCTATCGCCGACTGCTTACTGTCTGCTGTTTACATCAGGCAGCAGCGGTTGTTATAGCCTGTCCTTCGTACAGTCCCTGGAAGCCCTCGGTGATGAGCACATCACCGGATTGCAGTCCGCTCTTCACTTCCAGTTTGTCGCCGTACAGTTCACCCACGGTGATGGTGCGTTTGCGGGCAACCATCTTGTTTCCTTCTTTCACAGCCACCATCACATACTTTCCTTTTTCATCGTTCTGCAGCACATTCACCGGGATGGTAACAGCGTTGCCGGCAGCGTAATCCTGGATTTTTACCACGGCAATCTGGTTGGGCCGCAGTTCGGGTGTGGAAGGAATACGGGCCTCGATGTAGAACGCACGGTTGGTCGGATCGATGGTGCGGCCGGCCACCGTCACTTTTGCGTTCAGTGTGCGGTTCAGGTCAGGCAGAAATACCAGCACATCAGAACCAACCTTCACTTTGTTCAGGTAATTTTCCGGCACCTGTGCGACCACTTTCAGATCGCTGGTGTTGACGATGCGGATTTGCGGACCGGCAGCCGTTGCACCCACGAACATCTCACCTACACGAACGCTGACGATATCAGCCACACCGGAGGCCGGCGCTGTCACCGTCATCATGGAAGCCTGCTTCTGGATCACCCCGATCTGCTGGCGAAGGGTGTTCACCTGCGTTTGCGCATTCAACACAGTTTGATAGGTACCAATTCCCTGGTCGAACAGGTTCTTGGTGCGGCGGTAGGTGTCTTCGGCCGTCGCCAGTTGCACACGCAACGGTTCGATCTGCTGGCGGATCATCTGGTCGTCGAGGCGGGCCAGCACCTGTCCTTTGCGCACCGTCTGTCCCTGTGTGACGTACAGAGCTTTTACAATGCCGCCCTGCCCGTTGGGAGGCGCCACGTATGAAATGTTCTGCGCATCCAGCTTGCCCTGCAGGTCGATGTAGTGTTGAAAATTATCCGGAGCAACCGGCATGACAGCCACCAGCTTTGGCTTGGCCGCAACCGTGGTGTCCAGTTTGGATATCTCTTTTTCCAGTGTTACGATCTCAGTAGTGATCTTTTCCTGTTCGGTCTTCAGTTCAGTCAGTCTTGCTTTCTTGTCGTTCAAATCGCCGGCTTTGTCTTTTTTGCTGGAACCACAGGAAGCGGCGACCAGTGAAGAAATCAAAACGGCTCCAATCAAATACTTTTTCATGTATGTCTGTTTAGATAGTGGTTGATGTTTTTTAAAGCTGCTAGCGAGAAACAAAAGCTCGCAGCTTTTCTATTGCAGTTTCCCGGTGGCTTTTAAATAATCGATTTTGGCATTGATGGCATCGTAGGTTGCCAGGATATAATTGTTCTGGGCCACGAGCAGGTCGCTTTGCGCAGTGGAAATTTCCGTGTTAGAACCAACGCCGTTCTGGAACTTCAGGCGGGTTTGGTCGTACACCTGCTGGGCCAGTTCCATGTTGCGCTTTTGGTTGTCGAGCGTGGCCAGGGCATTGCGGTAATTGTTGGCGGCCTGCTGCACTTCCTTGTCGATGGAAAGCTTCAGCGCTTCCATGTTGTTCACCGTTTGCTGCAACTGCAGCTTGGCCTTGTCGATACGGGCATCTTTGGCAAAGCCGCTGAAGATGGGCACATTGATGTTCAGACCGATGAGCGAACTGGGATTCCAGCGTCCGCCAAAACCAAACTTATTGGCCTGCCGGATATAGTTGTAGTTGGACGAAAGCGAAACCGTAGGCAGCTTGCTCAACTCGTAGCGCCGGATGTTGAACTCGCCCAACTGTTTGCCCAGTTCCGCGTACTGGTATTCCTTGCGATCGCTGTAATTGTATTGCGATGCATCCAGCACACCGTTGCGGATATCCTCGTAGGTAATGTTGTCGGTCAGGATCAGCGAATCCTGGATCGGCATACCGATCAACAGCTTCAGCCCGATGTAACCGTTGTTGATGCTGTTGAGTGCCTTTTCCCGTTCCGTCTGCAGGTTGGAGAGCTGCACTTCCAGCTTGCTGATGTCCAGCTTTTCGGCAAAGCCGTTCTCGAACAGCTTTTTCGTGTCGCTCGAAAACTTTTGTACCCGTGCAATGTTGGCATCGAGAATGCTGATCTGGCTTTTGCTGGCGGCCAGTTGGTAGTAAATCTTGTACACATTGGCCCTGATGCTCTCTTCGGTTACTTCGGCTGCTTTGCGGGCCCATTGCATGGAGGCATTTCGGGCCTGCAGGCCGATGAACACCTGCCCGTCGAAAAGCAATTGCTGCAGGTTAACCCCCACAGAGTTGGAGAACTTGGTCCCGAACTGTGCCTGGATATAACCAA
Source organism: Flavisolibacter nicotianae (assembly GCF_003628535.1). Classification (GTDB taxonomy): domain Bacteria; phylum Bacteroidota; class Bacteroidia; order Chitinophagales; family Chitinophagaceae; genus Flavisolibacter; species Flavisolibacter nicotianae. The sequence continues at coordinate 141,907 of NZ_RBCI01000002.1, read as the reverse complement.
TGTCATTGGGCATTTTGATGTCGGCACCGCTGCCGTTCTTCACGCCTTCGTCGATCAGCACGCCGTAGACGGCAGGTGAAATAAAGTTGGGCAGTGTTTGCACGGCAACATTGGGGAAATAGTTAACTCCCGCATTTCCGTTGATCTGCGGAAAGGCCGAGGCCGTGATTTCTTTGTTGGTTTGCTCCTGGATTTGCACATCCAGCAGCGCATTCTTGATCTGTGCACTGTTTTTCTGTGCATACTCGACAGCTTGTTTGGCAGAAAATTCGTGCCGCTGCTGGGCCTGTGCCGTGCCGGCAAAAAGCACAAACAGGAACGGCATCCATCTCAGTTGTTTCATTTTTTCGTGCGTTGCGTTTTGTATTTCTGAATCAGCTTTTGCCCTTTGGGAGTGGCCAAGCCGTATAAAAAGTGTTCAAAGAGTTGTTGTTCGATGTGGATCAATTGGGTGCGGTTATCGGGAAAAACATCAACATTGAACGGTAGCATGACGCTTTCGATGCGAAAGCGGGCTATGACGTCCACGTCGATATCGGGTCGGTAGAGCTCTTCTTCCATTCCCCGCTCCAGGTTGCTGACGATCATCTTGTATAGAAAACCGTACTTGAACTCGTGGAATTTCTTAAACGCCGCCGGGTGGTATTTTTCCATCTCGTACAAAACCACAGGGTTCATGTTGGTAAAAACCTCCTGCATCATATCATAGGAAAGGAAAATTTCGTGGATCGGATTTTCTGCCCGTTTCTGGTCCAGCAGGCACTGGTGCCGGTTGTGGTCCATCACCTGCAGAAAGCAGGCGCTCACCAGTTCTTCCTTGTCGGCAAAATGCTGGTACAGGGTCTTCTTCGACATACCAAGGGCAGCGGCAATATCATCCATCGACACCGAACGGATACCAAAGCGGTTGAACTGCTCGTGCGACTTTACCAGGATGCGTTCTTTTGTCTCCATAATCGGGGAACAAAACTATGGAAACTTTTTCCGTTGCCAAAGTTTCCGCCATTAATTTTTTATGAACCTTCACATTTCAGGGATGAATGGCGGGACAGTACATTTGCGGTATGAACAATGAGTCAACAGAGGGAAAGGCGTTTCGGTTCAACAAGCTGCTGCAGTATTTTTTGCAGGGCCTGCTGGTGCTTGCACCCATTGCCGTCACCATTTACGCCGTGTATTCCATTGTCTCGTTCATTGATAACCAGGTACCGATCTTTACCGCACGGGACGGCGAAGGCAGACTCCATGTGCGCAACTACGGGCTGGGTTTCCTGGCCGTGATCGTGGGCATTGTTTTCATTGGCTACATCAGCACGTTTTTTATCCAGAACCGCGTGTTCAACCTGTTTGATGACCTGCTGAAACGGACGCCGGGCATTCGTTTTATTTATTCAACCACCAAGGAGTTTTTCGAGGCCTTTGCCGGGGAGAAAAAGAAATTCAACAAACCGGTGCTGGCCAATATCGACGACAACGATGTGTGGCGGGTGGGCTTCATCACACAGGACGAAGCCAAGGACTTTGGCTTCATCGACTACGTAGCCGTTTATATTCCCATGTCGTACTCGATCGCCGGCAATGTGTACATCCTGCCCAAAACACGGGTTCGGCAGGTGACCAATATCAATGCAACCGACGCCATGAAGTTTGCCATCAGCGGTGGCGTGACGGATGTGGAGGAGCAGAGGAACCAATAGGCAATTGGCAGTTGGCAGTTGATAATAAGCGGAAAAGAAGGTAAATTGAGATTCCCATAAACCAACTGCCATGAGTGTACAACATTTCAAACAAACAAAAGTCTACCAGAAGGCATTTAGTTTGGCAATGGAGATTTTTGAAATCACCCGAAAGTTTCCTGCGGAAGAAAAGTTTTCCCTTACCGATCAAGTCAGACGATCGTCGCGAAGTGTTTGCGCCTGCCTTGCAGAAGCTTATAGGAAGAAGCAATATCCGGCCCATTTTCTTTCAAAAATTTCAGACGCAGACATGGAAAATTCCGAAACCAGTGTATGGCTGGATTTTGCTGCATCGTGTCGCTATATCACAAAAGAAAAACAGCAGGACCTGCTAAACCAACAAATAGAAGTAGGCAAACTTCTGGGACACATGATCAGCAACCCTGAAAAGTATTAGCTCAACAAGTTATGCCTTTTGTTCAATCCCCCTTGTCAATTGCACATTGTCAATTGCCGATTGATGAATAAAATACTACCTATTATCTTCCTGTGTCACCTTGCCAAAACAGCCTTCTGCTGGGGCTTCTTTGCCCACCAGAAAATCAATTACGACGCAGTCTTCCTGCTGCCGCCGCAGATGCTTCTCTTTTACAAGCAAAACATCCAGTTTCTTTCCGAACACGCCACAGACCCCGACAAGCGGCGCTACCTTCTCCCCGAAGAAGGATCGCGGCACTACATCGACATCGATCTTTACGGAACCTACCCATTTCCTGTACTGCCACACCGGTGGGACAGCGCCATTGCCAAATTCGGCACCGATACGGTGCAGGCAAACGGCATCGTGCCCTGGTGGGTGCAAACGATGAAAGCAAGGCTGACAAATGCGTTTAAAGAAAATGACGGCGCAAAGATCCTGAAGCTTTCTGCCGACATCGGCCATTACATTGCCGATGCACATGTACCGCTGCACGCCAACAGCAACCACAACGGACAGCAAACGGGCCAGCAAGGAATCCACGGTTTTTGGGAAAGCCGTATGCCGGAATTGCTGGCCGATAAGGAGTGGGATTTCTTTATCGGTCATGCACAGTACATTCCGAATACGCAGGACTTTATCTGGAAACGGGTGCTGGAAAGTGCTGCTGCCGCCGACACAGTTTTGCAAACCGAAAAACAACTTTCCGCTTCCTTCCCCGCCGGCCAGCGTTATGCATTTGAAACGCGTAACGGCGTTTTGCTCCGGCAATACTCCTCCGCTTATTCGCTTGCCTACAACCGCCTGCTCAACGGCATGATCGAACGGCGTATGCGGCAGGCCATCTTTGCCGTTGCTTCTTTTTGGTACACGGCCTGGGTCGATGCCGGGCAGCCCGACCTTTCTTTACTCATGCAACAAAATTTCACCGAAACCGACCGTAAAGAATTTGAAGAATTGAATCTCGCCTGGCGTTCTGCCACCATCATCGGTCGCAAAGAAGAGAATTGAACATACGAGCAAGGCATGATGAAGTTAGAGGTGGTTTAGCCTCATCTCACCTTTCCGCTTTGAGAAAGAAATTTATTAGAAGTGAAAGATGAACAGAGGAGATCACGTCAACATTCGCTACACCTCGTTCACCTGTTCTGCGGTTCGAATCATTTCTCGCCTTCCTCCGCTGTTCCACCGCTCCCGCGCCTTTCCGTTGAAGACGACTATATTTGTAGACATTCAAACAAAGCCATGTTGACAAATACAACGGAAAACACCGGCCTGCGTCTTTTCAACAAGAAAACAGGTCACAAGCACAATTTCAATGCAGGTCCTTCTATCCTTCCCAGGGAAGTGTTTGAGGAAGCCAGCCGTGCCGTAATGAACTACAACGAGACGGGTCTATCCATCCTGGAGATCGGCCACCGCACGAAGATTTTCCAGGCGGTGATCGATGAAGCCATCAGCACGCTGAAAGAACTGATGCACCTCGACGCATCGCACGAGGTGCTGTTTCTCCATGGAGGTGCGTCCACGCAGTTTTTCCAGGTTCCCATGAACCTGCTGGATGAAAAGCGCACAGCCGCTTATACCGACACGGGCATCTGGGGCGCCAAGGCCATCAAAGAAGCAAAGCTCTATGGCAACGTGGACGTCGTCTGCAGTTCCAAAGCCGACAACTATACCTATCTGCCAAAACAATTTGATGTAAAAAAAGACGCAGCCTACCTCCACCTCACGACCAACAACACGGTTTATGGTACGCAGTGGCAGGACCTGTCGCTGTTCTACGACAAAGGCGTACCGCTGGTGGCCGATATGAGCTCGGATATCCTGAGCCGCGACCTGGACTTTAACCGCTTTGACCTGATTTATGCCGGTGCCCAAAAAAACATCGGCGCTGCCGGTGTCAATGTGGTGGTCGTGAAAAAAGACATTCTCGGTAAGGTCAGCCGGTCGTTACCGACGATGATGGATTACCGCAACCACATCGAAAACGGGTCGCTGCTCAATACGCCGCCGGTCTTTGCCATTTATGTGTGCATGCTCACGCTGCGCTGGCTGAAAAACGTTGGCGGCGTTAGCGCCATCGAAAAGGTAAACAACGAAAAGGCAACACTTTTATACGATACGCTGGACAGCCTGCCGGTGTTCAAAGGCACCGTTGCCAAAGAAGACCGCAGCAAGATGAACGCCGTGTTTGTAGCACAGGACGAAGCAACGGAAAAAGAGTTTCTCTCGCTTTGCGAACAGGAAGGAATGATTGGCGTAAAAGGCCATCGTTCGGTGGGCGGTTTCCGTGCCTCGATGTACAATGCACTGCCGCTCGAAAGTGTACAGGCTATCACTGACCTGATGAAATATTTTGCACAGCGGAAAGGCTAAAGGATTTCATTTAAATTGAAAAAACAACCATCGTACAAGACTCCGAAGTAGTACGTGCGGAGTCTTGTCTCTTTTACTTTTCAAGGAATATTTTACCGAGTATAAATTCAGTAATTCGTATTTCAAAAATTATCCATGAGGAAACAGGTTCCTTTTGCTTTTCTGCTTTTCTTTTTATTGAGTAACGTCTCTTATTCGCAAGAGAACAATACACCTAAATCAACGTTTTTTCTATCGGCGGGCTATGGGTTGGCTGGAAGCTTCTTTGTAAGAAGCTATCAGGAATTTTCTCCTATACAGAGATACAAGACTTTTTATAAAAAAAACTTTATCGGAGTTTCGCAAAATGCTGCGATAGGAGTGAATTTAAAAAGAAATTGGGAGGTAAGATTCGGCATCAATTTTCAACATTTTACCAGAAGAATAAAATCACTGGACACCCTTAACAATGTCCAAATTGACCTCAGCCACGATATTCATCACAGAGATTACATGTGGTTTGGCAGTCTGGCTAAAAAGCTGGAAAAGAAAAGTCATCTTTTTGCATTTGGCCTGGGTCTATATTATTTAAGACCTAAACAACAAGAAGTAGAGATCTTTTATCCAAACTATTTTGGTGATGTAGAAAGAGATTTTAAAAACAGCAGACTTAATGAAGGGGGCGCTTTTACAGAATTGGCTTACGAGTATAAATTCCAACCCAAAGTGAACATTGGCGTAAAAACCCAGTTTTATTATACCATTTCTGCTGGCTATTCAGAATCCATTACATTGTTCCCTTACATTAAAATTTTGTTTTAATAAACTTCCGCTCTTTACGAAAAAGGCTAAGCAACTGCTTAGCCTTTTAAAACTTACTGATGTATTCCTGCCGGTAACGGATAGATTTCGAAAGAGTGCCAAAACAGTCAGGTTTCTATTCACCATTGACCATTCACTATTCACGTCTTTAGCTTCTGTACGGAAGCTTTTTGGCGATCCAGTTACTGTAATGTTCTATCAACCCCTCTACGTTCGCAGGCAGGTCGGTGCCGCCATCGCGGTAGGTTTTCCAGAGCAACTGGCTGTCAGCCGCATCATAGAGCGAGCAGTTGATGCTGACATCCGACGCATTCAAGCCAGGCCCGATGGTTGCCGTTTTCGACAACACATTCACCACCGTTCGGGCAGCGGCAAGCCCGTAGGCCACGCCGTCGCTCATGTTTTTGTTGTGGCTCAGTGTTGTCATGATCACGGCATCCACACCAAGCAGGCGGGCAATCTGTTCCGGTTGCTGGTCGTACAGGGTTTCAAGGGTGAAGCCCTTTTCTTTCAGGATAGCATTGGTTTTTTGCGTGGCCTGGAAACGCACCGGTTGGCCTTTTTTGTTTTTCTGTGTCTGCTTCAGTATAAACGACTGCAGCGACTCCTGGAAAACATAACCCCATTTTTCATTGGCCGCTTTCACGTCGGCCTCGGTTGTGTTTTTGGCTACATGTCCCGACTGCACGATTTTCACCGGCAGGATGGCAACGGTTTGGTGGCGGGCTGTTTTTTGCGCAAACTCCGGCGACCGGTAAATGGCTTTGTTGGTGCCGCAGGAAAAAAGAAAAAGAGTGAGGGCAGAAAGTAAAACTGTTCTCATACACGTCTGGTTTAGTGGTTTAATCGATGTCTTAAAGCAAGAAAAGAATGCGTGCTGTTGGTGTTAACAGATTTCGAATTAGGAATTCCTTAGCAGTGAAAGCGAACCCCCTAAATTTGCAGCCATGGCAATCATCAAACCTTTCCGGGCTTTGCGGCCGCACAACGAATACGCGGCACAGGTAGCCTCGCGTCCTTACGACGTGCTGAATTCAGAAGAAGCAAGAAAAGAAACAGAGGGCAACCTGCTTTCGTTCCTGCACGTTACCAAGGCCGAAATCGACTTGCCGGCCGACGTAGATATTCACAGCGAATCCGTGTACCAAAAAGCGGCGGACAACCTGGCGCATTTTATCGACCGCAAGATCCTGTTCCAGGATGAGAATCCCTGCTACTACATTTACGAGCTGGCCTGGAAAGGACGCACCCAGACAGGACTGGTCTGCGTATCGTCGGTGGAAGACTATTTCAACGATGTTATCAAAAAACACGAGTTCACACGCCCCGAAAAAGAGAAGGACCGCATCGATCACATGCGCACCATCCGGGCACAAACGGGTAATGTGTTTTTGGCCTGCAAAGACATCCGGGAACTGAACAACATTTTCGAACACTGGAAGGCGCACAACAATGCGACCTATTCCTTTACAGCCGATGACGGCGTCACGCATGCCGTGTGGGTGGTGGATGCCCTTGCCACGATCGACTCCATTACGCACCTCTTTGCTGAAAAAGTTCCGGCTACCTATATTGCCGACGGCCACCACCGCGCCGCTTCGGCAGCCAAGGTGAGCCAGGCCTTGCCGGACAGTGAAGACGCCCGGTATTTTCTAACAACCATCTTCCCCGCCAACCAGTTGGCGATCCTCGATTACAACCGCCTCGCCAAAGACCTGAACGGCCTGAGCGAAGAGGACTTTTTGCAAAAGCTGAACGAGGCCTTCGACGTGGAAAAAGCCACTGCCGCTGTTCATCCCGAATCGCTGCACCAGTTTGGCATGTACCTCGATAAGCAATGGTACACGCTCAAAGCCAAAGAAGGCAGTTACAGTGAAGACCCCATCGGCATTTTGGACGTGACCATTTTGCAAAACAACGTACTCGACAAAATCCTCGGCATCAAAGACCCACGGACCGACAACCGCGTGGATTTCGTTGGCGGCATCCGCGGACTGACCGAACTGGAAAAAAGGGTAAACAGTGGCGATGCCAAAGTAGCCTTCAGCCTGTATCCCGTGAGCATCGACCAACTGTTTGCAATTGCCGACAGCGGGCAGGTCATGCCCCCCAAAAGCACCTGGTTTGAGCCCAAGCTGCGGGATGGCCTGCTCACCCACCGCATTTGACAAAGTCTTATAAATCTCCTAAAACCCAAGCCCAACAAGTCTTCAAGGCCGTTGGGCTTATCTTTATCCTTTATTTTGACGTATGAAACACCTTTTTGTTGCCCTGGCTCTTTTCTCCGCTACAGCTGCGTTGGCGCAGTCGGCCCACGAAACGGCCTACAGCTTTATGAAAACCGGCGACCATGACAATGCCATCCTGGTGCTGAACAAAGCCATCCAGGCCGAGCCGCAAAACGAACAATTGCTCCAGGACCTGGCACTGGCCTATTACTATAAAAAAGATTTTGCCCAGGCAAGAACCTACGCCAAGCAGATCGCCGACCGCGATGACGCCGACGTGGCTTCCTACCAGATTGCCGGCACTGTGTACCGTGCTCTCGAAGAAACCAAGGAAGCCGAAAAAGTGTACAGAAAGGCCATGAAAAAATATCCCAACAGCGGCGTGTTGTACAGCGAGTACGGCGAAATGCTGTGGAGCAAGAACGACGACGGCGCCATCCGCCAGTGGGAAAAAGGCATTGAGATGGACCCGGCCTATGCCGGCAATTACTATCATGCCGCCACGTACTACCACGATACGAAAGACAAGGTATGGTCGCTGATCTACGGCGAGATTTTCGTGAACATGGAATACCTCACCGAAAGGGCAACCGAAGTCAAAAAAATCCTGTTGCGGGATTACAAGGAAAAACTGTTTCTGAACAGGGAGGCAGACGCCGCAAAGAATCTTTCGCCGTTTGCCAGCGCCGTTTATGAAACACTGCAAAAGCAGGCCTCTCTCACGGCAAAAGGCCTGACGGTGGAAACCCTCACCATGATCCGCACCAAATTTATTCTGGACTGGTTCAACAAATACGGCGATAAATTTCCTTTCCGTCTTTTCGATTACCAACGCCAGTTGATTCGCGAAGGGATGTTTGAAGCCTACAACCAATGGCTTTTCGGACCGGTAGACAATCTCGCAGGATTTGACCTGTGGACAAGGACACACAGCGACGCTTACAAGCAGTTTACCAGTTTCCAGCGCAACCGGGTGTTCAAAATGCCGGCCGGCCAGTTTTATGGCGTAAAGGAAAAATAGCAGCAAAGCAAGTAGCCGTTTGATACGGTCGCACTTCCCCATAAAAAAACCTCCTGAACACGCAGGAGGTTTTTTTATGAAGGAGGGAAATTTGACAGGAAGGCGACTGGTCACTGATCACTCATCATTCTTCGTTCTCATTGCTTAAAGAAAATAGCCGTGGCAAATTGATTAGCCGATTGTACCACCATGGAGTACACGCCGGTTTGCAGGCTGCCCAGTTCAAAGGTCCACGTGTTGGCTCCCACGACGGCGCTTCGGGTATAGCTTCTGATGAGCACACCGGTGCCGTTGTAAATCCGTACCGACACCGTTTGCTGCACCAGCGAGCGGAACACGGCTGTCAAATTATTCACAACCGGGTTGGGCGCCAGAGTAAGTTGCGGCTGCGCATTGCCGGCCACGGTAATGGGTTTGCAGATCTTTGTTTCGCAACCTTCTCTTGTTTTGATGGAAACACAAACCGTGTAGGTGCCCGGCGTTCCAAACGCATGCTTTACTTCTTTGCCGCTGGCCGAGGTTCCGTCGCCAAAGGACCACAGGTAACCCGTGGCTTCGTCGTTCGGACCGTGTATGCTGGTTGCCGTAAAGCGGATAACATTTCCATCGCCCAGCGAGTCCGTCATATACCCACCGCAGATGTTGTTGTGCGGCACCCGGATTTCAACCGGCCGGCAGCGTTCTGCCACGCAACCTTCGGCATATTGCACACGGATGCAGACCGTGTACTTGCCCGGCGCCGCATAGCGGTGTGCCACTAACAGTTGCTGCGGATTGACAGGATTGGAAAGGACCACGCAGCTATCAGTGCCATCGCCAAACTTCCAGCAGATTTTTTCCGCCCGGCGATTGGCCTGCAGGCCTACGTAAAACTTTCGTTCGAGGCTGGCCAGGTTGGTTGCCACTTCATTTAGTCCGGCTTCGCAAGAGGTGGGTGGTGGCGCAGGCTGCTCAATGGTGAATGCCTGGCAGGAACGGCTTTCGCAACCGCCATCGTACCGGATGCTGACGCAGGCCTCGTAGCGTCCGTTTTGTGCATAACGGTGTTCTACCCAATAATCGCCGGTATAGGTAGATGTGTATTCCACGCAGGTGTCTTTGCCATCGCCAAAAGTCCAACAAACGCGGAGGGGTTTTTTGTGCAGGCTGCTCCAGGGTTTTGCAACGAACCGACGGCCCAGCGGCGTTGCCGTGATGGATTGTACGGCCATTTCGGCGCGGCAGCTATCTTTGTCGGCTTCAATCTTTGGCACCGTAACGGTGGAACATTTTTCGGCCACGCAGCCACCGTCAAACTTCACGCGGAGACAGGCTGTGTAGACACCGCTTTCCTGGTAACGATGCATCATCAGCAAATAACGGTCGGGGATCGAACTGTTGGTGAAGGTGCGGCAGCTATCGGTGCCGTCGCCAAACTTCCAGCAAACTTCCAGCACCCTTCCGGCATTGCTTTGCCCATAGCCATAAAATTTGATGAAACGGGTAGGCTTGGCTCCTTCCATTGAATCAACCCACTGAAAGGCTGCCGTGCAAACTTGCTGAATCGTCAGCGACCTGCAGGCTGAGCCAACCAAAACCGAGTCGTGCGAGTTGGTGGGATAACGGTAAATCTTCAGGCACACTTCATAAGAGGCGGCCCTGGCGTACTGATGGTGCGTGCCGTCGGCAGCACCGGTAACAGCCCGGTTACCGTCGCCAAAGCTCCAGTAGGCTTTTTTAACGCCGTCGCCCAAATTGCGGCTTTGGTTTGTAAAGTTGGCATTGGACGTCGCAGCGTCGATGGTAAATCCAAAATTGACAGAGGGAACAGTTTGCGCAGAAAGCAAAAGACCGCAACAGGCGGCAGCAAGCAAAAGCAATGTTTTTCTCATACAGAATTGACTTGTGCAGAAGATCGGGTTTCCTCACAGGTACAACAGCGTCGCCTAACTGACAGGGAAAAGAAAGACAGGTTTAATCAATTGCAAACAAAACGTGAAAGAAAGTTTAGGCCACGTCCCGCTGGTGTTGGATCACAAAGTCGATTGTTTCTTCCAACGGGCTGGAAATGCGGGCAATGGCATCGTTAATATCATCCCGGCTTACCTGCGCGGCAAACGAAGGCGTTTTTAGTTTTTTCTGGATGCTTTTTACATCCATGCCATCGTAGCGAGCCGGACGAACGAGGGCCGCCGCGTGGATAAAGCCCGACAGCTCGTCAAATACATAGATCATATGGTCCATCTTCGACTCCGGTTCCACACCAAAATGCTTTGGCCCGTGCGAGGCAATGCAGCGGATAATGGACGAATCGATTTTGCGACGCTCCAACTCTTCCACAATCATGCGGCAGTGCTCCGTAGGGTGCTTTTCCCAGTCGGCATCATGCAGCAGGCCCGCGAGCCACCACTTGTGCGCTTCTTCCTCCGGAAGGTGTTCCCTTTCGAGAGCCCAGGCTTTCATCACGGCGGCTACCTGTTTCATGTGCAGGCGAAGGCGTTCGTTCTCCACCCAGGAGTTTAAAAGATCGAGTGCTTCCTTTTCGGATAAAACAGTGCCGGCATTTGCGGGATCGCCAAAAGTTGTTCTGCCAAGGGGTTGAATTGCGTCTGCCATAAGATGGGCAGCAAGATACAGTGTGTTTGAACTTCTTCCTTCCAGTAAACTGTAAATATTCAATAGCAGCCTCGTGGCGCAAGCCATTTTGCTTGCCTTACACGGCACTTTTCATCCTTCGGATTGCATTTGTCATCTTTCGATAAAAAACGCACCTTTTATGTACAGCTTTCCACTGCTTTTTTTTGTCCATTCTGATTGAAGAAAAGCGTACCCTCACCGCACTCCTACAAAAACGGTTCTTACAATAACCAAAGCTGAATTACCATGCGGGTTATCGGCCTACGAAGCGTATTCAATCATATTAAACACCAAACCATGGGTAAACTATTCTTGCTGACAATGCTTTTGCTTTGCAGCGATTGTGCCTTTGCACAAAACCGGACAATCACGGGACAGGTGAAGGACAATAAGGGCGAAGCGGTTCCATCTGCGACAGTCACAGAGGTAGGCACACGGAACACCGTACTGGCAGATCAGAACGGAAACTTTTCAATCACCGTCAAACCCGGAGCACAAATCAGTGTGTCGGCTTCCGGCCACCAGACACAAACGTTAACAGCCAACGCCAGCACGCTGAATTTTGTGCTGCCGGCAACGGAAGCCCAGATGAACGAGGTTGTTGTTACTGCTTTGGGCATACGCCGGGAGCGGCGTTCGCTGACCTATGCCACGCAAACCATCAATAGCAATGAACTCAACCGGTCCGGCACCGGAAATCCGCTCAGCGAACTGGAAGGCAAAGCAGCCGGCCTGACGGTCATCAACAGTTCCGGCGACCCGGGTAGCGGAACCTATATTCGTTTACGCGGTGTAACGTCCATCACGGGAGAAAATCAGCCCCTGATGGTGGTCGATGGCATTCCCATTGATAACTCCATCAACAATTACGACCCCACTTCTGCCACGCCCAATGTCAGTGGCGCCAACGCCAACCTGACGGGTGGCACTGTTCCAACAAACAGAGGCATTGACATCAACCCAAATGACATTGAATCAATTACGGTGTTGAAAGGTCCTGCAGCCACGGCCTTGTACGGGATCAGGGCAGCCAGCGGCGCTTTGATCATTACCACCAAAAAAGGTGCGGTGGGTCAGCGCATGAGCATTGATTTTAATTCTTCTGTCACCTGGAGCCAAACCAACCGGTTGCCGGAACTGCAGGAGAAATATTCGCAGGGTTCCAACGGCATATACGCCGGGCCGAAGGGAAACGCCAACAGGCGCATCACCTGGGGTGCCGCACTGGACACCCTGTTCTGGGATGGAAATATTAACGAATGGGATCCGCACGGAAACATTGTTGGGAAATCAAGCCCCTTGGCAAAGATCCCCGTAACACCATATGACCGCTATGAATTCTTTAAAACAGGACTTGCCGTAAACAACAATATTGCGTTGTCGGGAAATACCGACCGCTCAAGTTTTCGGGCCTCTATCGGCAACGTGTACCAGACCGGTGTGGTGCCGAAAACGCAATACAACAAAACCAATTTTTCCCTGAATGGCCAAACAAAGCTCACGAATCAACTAAGCATCTCCGGCAGCCTCAACTACATTAATTCGTACAACAACAAAGTGCAGCAAGGGTCAAACGTTTCCGGCGTGATGTTAGGGCTGCTGCGTACACCACCCAATTTTGACAATGCGTACGGCCTGGCAAATGCCGCCGATGACGAACGGGCTTACGTGATTGCATCCACGGGCGACCAGCGAAACTACCGCGGCGGCGCCGGTTACGACAACCCGTATTGGACCGTGAACCGCAACCCGTTTAAAGAAAACGTTAACCGGGTGATTGGCAACCTGCAAACCACCTATCAGTTTGCCGATTGGATCACCGTTGCCTACCGTCTAGGGGGCGATGTCTATTCGCAGGATTCCAAAAACTTTTACGATATCAATTCCAACGCCTTTCGGGCGGGCAAAGGAATCGTAAACGGATATTTCAACAGCCAGTACAATTCCGATTTCACGGTTACGGTGAAGAAAACATTCAGCAATGATTTCAATGGATCCTTGCTTTTGGGGCACAACTATTTCTACAGTTCCTTCTCCAGTCGTACCACTGTTGGCGATGCGTTGATTGCGCCAAAGTATTTTGATATCTCTAACGCCCTGTCTTATTCGGCCGTTGAAGCGGATCAGCTCAAACGCACCATGGCATTTTACGGAAATGCTGATCTATCCTTCCGGAACATGCTGTTTTTAAATCTGACAGGCCGGCGTGAAACCTCCTCAACCCTGCCGGAGAATAACCGCAACTTCTTTTATCCCTCGGCAGGGCTGACCTGGGTATTTACCGAATTACCGGGTTTGAAAACAAACAGTTCCACGCTGTCGTTTGGCAAGCTGCGCCTGTCGTATGCACAGGTCGGAAAAGACGCCCCGGTCTTCGGGTCAAAGACCTATTATGTTCCCGGTGCTTTCAACGATGGCTTTACATCCGGCATTTTGTTCCCGATCAACAACGGCACACCCATTGGCGGCTACCAGCTCACATCCCTGATTTCTGTGATCGGCAACCCCAATCTAAAGCCGGAAAGAACCTCCTCCTACGAAGCAGGACTTGAGCTAGGCTTCCTGCGGAGCCGGATCAATCTTTCGGCAACGTATTATTATTCCAAAACAACAGATGCGATTTTCACTGTGCCGTTCACCTACAGCACAGGCTTTGCTTCGCAACTGCTGAATGCAGGCGTGATTACCAACAGGGGTGTTGAACTGAGCCTCAACACCAACCCTGTCCGGGGAAGGAACTTCAACTGGGATTTGAACTTAAACTGGTCACTGAACCGCAACAAAGTCGAAAAGCTATATCCGGGAATTGACAAAGTGCTGATTGCCGGTTTCCAAAACGGTGAGATTGATGCGTTTGAAGGAAAGCCGTTTGGCCAGATCTACGGCAGTGTGTACCAACGGGCCAGCACAACAACGGATAACGGCAAGAACATTCCCACTGGCGACCTGTTGATCAACGACGATAAAAGCAGTCCGGGCTACGGCATGCCCATCGTTGCAGCAAAGAACGCCATCATAGGCGACATCAATCCCGACTGGCAGGGCGCTGTCATCAACAACTTTTCATTCAAAGGCCTCTCGCTGAACGTCCAGATCGATGTTCGCAGAGGCGGTGATATTTGGAATGGCACCAGGGGCGCTATCAGTTACTTCGGCACGTCGAAAGAAACAGAGAGCCGGGGCACCACAAAAATGTTTAGTGGTCTATCCGGACACCTGAATGCGGCCGGGGAAGTGGTGCACTTCGATGCAAACGGCAACGAGGTGTCCGGCCCGGGAAGTGCCAACAATGCAACCGTTGCGTTGAACCAATACTACTGGCAGAATGTGGGAAGCAGCTTTATCGGCCCTTCCGAACCGGATGTGGAGGATGGCTCCTTCGTTAAACTACGGCAGGTAGGTCTTACGTATGCCCTGCCGGCTTCGCTCCTGGGAAAAACATTCCGATCGTTGACTCTTTCAGTGTTTGCCAACAACATCATTCTTCATACCCGCTATACTGGTGTGGACCCGGAAACCAGCCTGGCAGGACCGGCAAACGGGCAGGGGCTGGATTACTTCAACAATCCGGGTACCAGGAATTATGGCATTCGACTCAATGTCGGTTTATAAACCTCAAAAAACGAGTTATGCAATCCCACAACAACAGATACTCCTCCCTGGCGTTTATACTCCTTGTATTGCTATTGCAGGTTTCCTGTAAAAAGGAAACATTTACAAGAGCCAACATCAATCCCAACTCTCCGGCAACCGTAACGCCGGACAACATCCTGCCGATTGTCGAAACAGCGTTAGCATACACAGAAGGTGGCGACGTGGCCAGGTTTTCATCACTTTTTGTGCAGCAAGCCGTTGGTTTTTCGCGGCAGGCGGAAGCTTATTACAATTACGTGCTGACCTCTACCGACTTTGATACGCCCTGGGGCAACCTGTACACGTCGGTGATGGGCAATGACAGGGACCTGATGCAGAAAGCCGATGCGGCCGGCGATAACCGGTACAGCGGGATTTCGCGAATCCTGATGGCCTACAGTCTTCAGCTCCTGGTGGACATGTGGGGGGATGTGCCGTATTCGGAAGCCTTAGCTGGCGAAGCCAATACACATCCGGCTTACAACAATGCCAAGGCGCTTTATGACACCATTCAAAGTTTAACCAATGCCGGCATTGCACAACTCACCAACCCCAATGCCGGCGGACGAAAACCCGGTACAGACGACCTGATTTATGGAGGAGACGCTTCGAAGTGGATCAAATTCGGCCATGCCATCAAAGCCAGGCTTTTCATTCATCAAAGCAAGGGAGACCCTGCGATGGCAACCAGTGCCTTGGCTGAAGCCAACCAGGCTTTTGAAAGCAATAACGACAATGCACAATTTGTTTTTGGCACTGCAGAAACCTTTGCCAACCCGGTGTATCAATTCAACGAACAGCGAGGAGACATTGATTATGCCTCCGGCACGTTGGCCGACAAGCTGACTACACTACAGGATCCGCGTTTGAACATTCTAATGGACCCGAATTATAACGATGTGAATGGGGCAGGCATTGGTTCGTATTACGGCGATATCAATGGGCATGTAGAGTTCATCACGTACGACGAGATGTTGTTCGTGAAAGCCGAGGCAACCTTGCGCTCTACCGGAAATGTTGCGCTTGCACAATCTTATTATCGGGCTGCCATTACTGCAAACATGGAAAAATTAGGCGTTGCATCCGGGGATATTACCACCTACCTCGCTGCAAACGGCACTTTGCCTGCAACGGTTTCCAACGCTCTTGCACAATTGGCCCAGCAGGAATGGATAGCCCTCTACCTGAATCCGGAGGCCTGGACGCTTTGGCGCAGAACCGGCTCACCGAACCTTACGCCAGTGGCGGGCAGCGTGGGTGTTCCGCGCCGTTTTCTGTATCCAACAAACGAATATTCGCTAAACGCCGCACATGCACCGCAAGCCACTTTGTCCACACCAAAAATTTTCTGGGATAAATAGCGCTGCAGGAATGCCTGCTTAGAAAACAATTCATGCGGGTTGCAGTCTTTTATGAGGACAGGAAAAAGACAGACAAATGATTTTTTGTCATTTTAAACCAGTGACAACCTGGTAAAAATTATGCTTGCGCTTGCGTCTGCGGTAACAGTACAGTGAATACGGCACCCTTTCCCGCTTCTGCCGTGGCGAAGATTTCGCCGTGGTGGTTTTCAACGATTTTTTTGCAAATCGACAGGCCAATCCCGTTACCGCCATACTGGCTTCTATCGTTCAGGCGCTGAAAGACGACAAAAATCTTTTGGGCATATTCGGGCCTGAAGCCAATGCCGTTATCGGCAAAAGTGATCTTGTGATAAGCAACCGGCAAGAGCGAAGGATAAGCTGCACGTTCTTCTTCACGCAGAGGGGAGGCTTCGATCGTGATTTCGAGCGGTTCTTCCTGCCGGCCGAATTTCAGGGCGTTGTTCAGCAGGTTAAAAAACAACTGGCTGAGCTGAAACGAGACGCCTTCCACGACCGGCAATTCGTTTTTATGGATCGTGGCCGCTTTTTCTTTGATCAGCAACTCGGCATCGTCGATCGTGTGCTGCAAGAGTATGTTCAGGTCAACCGCTGTAAACGATCGCTGGATGTTGGAAAGCGTGGAATAATTCAGCAGGTCCGTGATCAGCGTTGACATGCGGCTGGCCGATTGCACAACTTTTTCCATGCTTGCCACCGCTTTGGTGTTGGACGGATCGGTATGCTGCTGCGCCAGTTGCCCAAACATCTGGATCTTGCGCAAGGGTTCTTTCAGGTCGTGGCTCGAGACATAGGTGAACTGTTGCAGTTCATCGTTCAGCTTTACCAGTTCCGCTGTTCGTTCCGCCACCCTTTTCTCCAGTTCCTTCTCCATGTTTTTGCGCTCCGTAATGTCGCGGCTGACGGTGGCCATGACTGATGGTTTGCCTTTGCTGTCGTGGATCATAAACACACTGTAAATCACCCACACCGGCGCACCGGTTTGAAAATGTCGGAAGCGGATCTCGACTTCGCCATGCCCTTCCTTCAGCACAGCGGGGAAAAAAGTCTCCTTCAGGTAGGCATGGTCTTCCGGGAAGAAACAATCCCACAAACTGGCCTGCATGACATCGCCTTCGATACCGAGCATACCGATGCCGGCTTTGTTGACATAAAGCGTTTTCATGTTCATGTCGCACATGCCGATGAAGTCGCGGCTGTAGTGCGACAGCGACAAGAACTTCTCCCGCTCTTCTTCCACCATTTTTTGCTGGGTGATGTCGTACACGATCCCGACGATCTTGTACGGCTTCTGCTGCTCGTCGAAATAATACTGCCCGAAGACCTCGATCCAGTTCATCGTGCCGTCTCTCCTGACCACACGGCTTTCGTACTGCAGCTTGCCGGTGGTAAGCGCCTGTTCGTGTGCCTTTTGCCTCACCGGCAGGTCATCGGGATGGATTTTGGAAATATAGTTGGGATGTGTATGAGTGGGGTCGGTATCAAACAATTCATTGAGGCGGACCGACGCGATCATTTCGTCGGTCAGCAGGTTGAGTTCGTAGGTTCCCAGCTTTGCTGATTCCACCGCCAGGCGGGCTCTTTCCTCCGCGCTTTCGATCGCTCGTCTTGCAATGACCTGCTGCGTGATGTCGATGGCAATCACCAGGATGCTGTGCACGTTTTTGTCTTCATCAAAAAGCGGCTCGTACACAAAATTGACATAGACCTGTTCTTCCACGCCGTTGCGCAGCAAGGACACAGGCTGCTCATAACCGAAATAAGGTTTGCCCGACGTTCGTACGCCGTTGAGCAAGGCGTCGAATCCCTGCTCCCTGGCCTCCGGCAGCACGTCCCAAAGCGGGTGGCTGACAAAACCCTCCCGCTTCCTGCCCACCAGGGCCAGGTATTGCTCATTGGCAAGATCCACGACATAGTCCTCGCCGGCCAGCAGGCAAATGCCCACCGGCGCCTGCATGATGAGGCTGCGGAAGTTCTTTTCGCTTTCTTCGAGTTTGCGTTTTGTTTTGACCTGCTCCGTTACATCGATGGCCATGTTCAAAATACCATACACCTTACCGTCGGTATCCCGCAGGGGCTTGTAGCTGAAGTTGAAGAAAAAGGTTTGCAATTGCCCTTCCACCATCAGTTCCCCTTTGTCCTCGGTTGCCTGGTACATCTGGCCCGTGGTAAACACATCGTGCAGCAGGCCATGGAACGGCTGTCCTTCCAGCTCGGGCAGGGCTTCGCGAACGGTTTTGCCAATGACCGATTTGTCCTTGCCCCAGAGCTTGATCATGGCATCGTTGGCCCACTGGATGCGCATTTCTTCGCCAATGTAGATGGCCGTGGCGACGGGGGCTTCCTGCACCAGGTTACGGAAGCGCTTTTCGCTGTCCTCCAGTTCTTTTGTTACCACCAGTTCCGGCCGCAGGTCACGAAGGGTCAGGCCCCTGGAAATCACCTTGCCGCTCACCGAATCCCTGATCAGCATATAATTACCGTGGCAGGGTATTTCCTCACCGCTTTGCTGGTGTTTTATCCTTACAAAACCCGACCAAAATCCCGTTGCGTTCAAGGCCGGAATGATTTCCGCCTGAACCCGCCGAAACTGCTCGTCGCTATAAAAATCCTTGATGGTAAGCGTAGACAGGTCGCGATCGGGCTCAATACCGATCAGCATCCGGCCGGCAGCGTTCATATAGGTCATCTGGCCATCGAGGGTGGCCATGGACATATAGTCTTTTGAATGTTCGACAAGCTGCTGCATTTTTTCTTTGCGCTGGCTGGACAAACGTTCTTCCGTTACATTCTGCACCGTGCCGGTAAACTTTTCCGGCTTTCCATCGGCGTCAAAATAGGTCTTCCCTTTTGCACGGATGATGTGGTGCTGGCCCGAGGCCGGGTGAACCACGACATATTCGACGTCATAACGGCCGCCGGACGCCGGGTCGAAAGATCGTTCGATGGCTTGTTGCACCCGTTCCCGGTCGTCGGGATGCATGACATCGACCGCCGATTTAAGGTTAATGTCTGCCACCCCCGACAAGCCAAAGATTTCTTTGGTCTTTTCGTTGCAGCGAAACACCCTGGTCTGCGGATGCAGGTCCCAGGTTCCGAGGTCGCAGGACTCCAGGGCATGGTGCAGTTGCAGGCGCAGTTCTTCGGCCCTTTGCTGCTCCAGCACTTTTTGCGTGGTCTCCTGGCAGATGACCAGGACTCCTTCCACCGTGCCTTCGCTGTTTTTGACCGGGCTATAGTTAAACGTCCAATACGCTTCTTCCGTTTTCCCGTTGCGGTAAATCGGCGCACAAAGGTCCTGGTAAAGACGGGTGCTTTTCCCTTCTTTTACCTCTTCGATCAGGGACCTGATGATGTCCCAGGCTTCCGGCCATACCTGTTCGCCGGCCCGGCCCAGTGCAGACGGGTGTTTGCCACCTGCACCCAATACAGCCCGGAACGCATCGTTGTAAAAACAGGTGTTTTCCCTTCCCCAGAAAAGAGTCATCGGAAAGGCCGAGTGAAGCAGTAAATCCAGCGTGAACCGCAGGTTGTCCGGCCAGTATGCAATGCTGCCCAACGGCGACGCCGACCAGTCGAAATGCCGGATTAAACCAGCCATTTCGCTGTCACCGAGAAACAATGGCTGATTGGCAGCAGTTGCATTCATAAAAAGGGGTAAACAACAAAGTAAGGTGTAAATGCCGAGTTAAAAGGAATAAAATTATGCTGAAAGCAATTTCTAAGGATGATTAACAATTTCAATTTCTTTCTACTTCCCGGTTTGATCAGGCCGTTTCATTCGTGCAGGTCGTATTCCCGGACCAGGGCATCGGCAGGGATGCGCAAACGTTACTCTATAATGGCCATGCAGCCGGTCGCCCTATAAAATTTCCCCCGCTCTCCCGCCCTTTCGTTAAGTCTTTCTAAAACCCATCAAAATTTTTATTGTTTATCAACCACTTACAAAAGCTCCTTGCAAAATAGCTGTTCAATTCCTTGGGTTGTATGGCCTTGGCCGCGTACTTTTGCGCCTCATTAAAAAAACCAGCTACGGGGATGGCCGTGGCGCAAATTTCAATCTCATGAGCAAATTACATTTTACAACCAAGCATGCGAACGCGGCTACCGTGCAGCGCAACTGGTATGTTGTGGACGGTACCAATCAAACCGTTGGACGTATGTGTGCTCGTATTGCAGCGATCCTTCGCGGCAAGAACAAAGCATACTATACGCCTCACGTTGACTGTGGCGACTACGTGATCGTTACCAACGCCGACAAAGTGAAATTCACGGGCAACAAAATGGAAGAAAAAGTGTACGACCACTTCACCGGTTATCCTGGTGGCCGGAAAGAAGAATTGGCCAAAGACCTGCTGAAGCGTCGTCCGGAAGTCATCATCGAAAGAGGCGTAAAAGGCATGCTGCCGAAGAACCGCCTTGGCCGCAAGATGTACAAGAAATTATTTGTGTATGCCGGAGACCAACATCCGCATACGGCACAGCAACCCAAAGAACTGAAATTCTAAAATCAGCTACAAGCCACAAGCTCCAAGTTCCAAGCTTGCAGCCTGCAGCTAAAAGCTAAAAGCTTATTTAAACATGGAAAAGCAAAAAAATAGTGTTGGTCGCCGGAAAGAAGCCGTTACCCGTGTCTTCATCTCCAAAGGCAGCGGCAACATCACTGTAAACGATAAAGACTACAAACAATATTTTTCACTGGTGTACCTGCAAAACCAGGTAGAGCGTCCGCTGAAGACCATTGAAGCAGCCGACAAGTTTGATGTAAAAATCAATGCAACCGGTGGTGGTGTAAAAGGACAGGCTGAAGCCGCCATGCTGGGCATTGCCCGTGCCCTGGTGGAAATCAACGCCGACTTCCGCCCGGCCCTGAAAGCAGCCGGCTTGCTGAAACGCGATCCACGTTCTGTAGAGCGTAAGAAGTTTGGTAAGAAGAAAGCCCGCAGAAGCTACCAGTTCTCGAAGAGATAATTTGCTAGCAGCCGTCAGCTATCAGTTATCAGGTTTTCTCCGATGGCTGATGGCTGAAAGCTGACAGCCGAAAGCAACAAATTCAAAAACAAACATCAAATAATTCAAATGGAACAAAACACTTCGTTGCAACAGCAACTCCTCGAAGCAGGTGTACACTTTGGTCACCTGAAAAAGAAGTGGAACCCCAAGATGTTGCCTTTCATCTTCGCCGAGAAGAAGGGCATTCACATCATTGACCTCAATAAAACAACCGAAAGCCTGCAGGAAGCTGCGGCAGCGTTGAAACAAATTGCCCGCAGCGGGAAGAAGATCCTGTTTGTTGGTACCAAAAAACAAGCAAAAGACATCGTAACGGAATGCGCCCAGCGTGTGCAGATGCCGTACGTGACCGAGCGTTGGCTGGGTGGTATGCTCACCAACTTCAACACCGTTCGCAAGAGCGTGAAGAAGATGCAGAGCATCGACAAAATGCTGAACGACGGTTCGTTCGACTCGATCACCAAGAAAGAGCGTTTGACCCTGACACGCGATAAAGACAAAATGGAAAAAGTACTGGGCGGTATTGCCAACCTGGGACGGATTCCGGCTGCCCTGTTCATCGTCGACATTGGCCACGAGCACATCGCCCTGGCAGAAGCCAAGCGTTTGAACATCACAACCTTTGGCGTGGTTGATACCAACTGCGACCCGAACAAAGTTGATTTCGCCATCCCCGGTAACGACGATGCAACGAAGTCAATCGCCATCATCACCAACTACATCACAGCGGCAATTGCCGAAGGTTTGGCCGAGCGCCAGGCTGCCAAAGATGACGAAGGTGAAGATGCAGAAGCTAACGCCGAAAACGAAAGAAGAGCAGCCCGCCTGGAAGCCGAAGCACAACAGGAAGCCGGTGGTCGCGGTCGTGGTGGCCGTGGCGGACAAGGCGGACCTGGTCGTGGTCCCGGTGCCGGTGGTGGCCAGGGTGGTCAGCGTCGTCGCACACCCGGAACAGGTGGCCCGGGCCGTGGTCCTGGCGGTGGACGTCGTTAATGTACCAATTCGATAATGTGCAAATGTGATAATATGAACATGTGAAAATGACGACTGCAGTCATTCATTCACAAGCACATTCAGCTCTTTAAATAAATAGAAAGATGATGTGACCAACAGAAGTGCATTCTTTGTGCTTCTGTTGCGTCGCACTCTTCAACGTTCGAAACAACTCCGAACACGAAAAGAAGGTTTGAACTTGAAGCCTCATTTTCAAATTTTCAAATTTTCAAATTTTCAAATTGTTTACTCATGTCTACTGTACAAATTACAGCACAGGATATCAATAAACTTCGCCAGGCGACCGGCGCCGGTATGATGGATTGCCGCAAAGCCCTGACGGAAACAAACGGTGATTTTGAAGCAGCCATCGACTGGTTGCGCAAGCAAGGACAAAAAGTCGCCGCCAAGCGCAGCGACCGCGAAGCCAAGGAAGGCGTGGTGATTGCCAAAACAACAGCCGACAACAAAACCGGCTTTATCGTTTCCATCACTTGCGAAACCGACTTCGTTTCCAAGAACGCCGATTTCGTTGCCTTTGCACAGAGCATCGCTGATGCCGCTGTTGCCAACAACGTAAAAAGCGCAGAAGAACTGAACGAGGTTTCTGTAAACGGCCAGAAAGTTTCTGACCTGATCAACGACAAGCTGGCTTCTATCGGTGAAAAGATCGGTATCGGCCGCTTTGAAAGAATCGAAGCGCCTTATGTTGCTTCTTACATCCACGGTGCGTACCGTATGGGCGTGCTGGTTGGCCTGACCCAGGATGCACCAGAGGCCGGTAAAGACATAGCGATGCAGATCGCTGCCATGAACCCGGTTGCCGTTGATCCGTCAAGCGTTCCTGCCGAAACAGTGACCCGTGAAAGAGACATCGTGATGGAGCAAATGCGCCAGGATCCGAAAATGGCCGGCAAGACCGACGATATGCTGTCGAAAATTGCCGAAGGCAAACTGAATTCTTTCTTCAAAGAAAGCACGCTGCTGGCCCAGGCGTATGTAAAAGACAGCTCTAAATCTGTTCAGGATTACCTGAAGACTGTAAGCCCTGAATTGAAGGTGACAGAATTCAAACGTGTTGCTTTGGGATAATGCAGGCATCGAACTGTATCGATAAAAAACGGGGCCCCAGGGTCCCGTTTTCTTTTGCCGGAAGAAGATTTTGCCAAACCAAGCAACAGGTATTGTTCGGCTTTAAGTACTCTAACTGCCGCCAAGATGGGTTTATCGATGAGGAGAAGTGAAACGTGAGACCACCGTGAACTTCAACTCGAAAGCCTCTGTAGATTCACGTCTGACGTCTCACATTTCTCCATGGCTTGAAGACGGTTAGGTTTAGTCAACCCGCAGTAAACTACTTTGCCTTGCCCCGTCGCCGCTTGCCTGCAGCAACAACACGGCATTGTGTCCCGGCCTGGTGGCAAGCCGCAGGGTATTGGCACCGGGAGAAACAACCTGCTGCCCTGTTTGCGCCAGCAGCCGTCCATCTGTTGCCAGCAGGCGAAAGACATAACGGGCCGGCTGCTCGCCGCTCCATGTAAACGAAAGTTCACCATTGCTTCGAAGCACGATGTGTGACAGGCTTTTTTTTACGTCGTTTTTCAGGCACACCACATCCGAGTAGCGGTCCATGCCGTTGGCATCTTTCCACGAAAGGCGGTAGCAGCTTACTGCCGTGGACAGCGAATGCGAAAAGGTACCGCTTGCCGAGGTGGCAAACGATTGTATCGTCGAAAAATCAACCCGGTTGGCGCTGTACTGCAGCTTCAGCTCTTTTACGGGGCTGGTAAAGTCCCAACTCAGTTCGTTGGCCCCGTTGCCTTTTACGGCCGCGAAATGCTTGAGGCCCTGTGACAGAACATAACCCGGCACCAGGTTGTTCACGTTGAAGGAGCGCAGTTTTTGATCGACAGTGATATTGATGCTTAGAACCGTTTTTGTAAAATACTCGTTGCTTATGTAGCCGTAACTGGTGTTTCGAAACGCCAGTCCTTCCGCCTGTCCCATTTCGGCAGCCGAGGGCAGGTTAATCAGGCGTTTGTTCCCGTTGAAATAAAGTCCGCCGCTGTAGTCCGACAGGAGGTGCAAAAAGTGGTTCCCGGTACCGCTGGCCTGGTAGCCCAGCAAGGCAATGAGATTGGTTCCAGGCGCCTTGTCGGCAGCCGTTACAAGATAGCCGGTCGAAAGCGTTTCGACAGGGCTTGCAACATAGCTGCCGGCCGCCGTGCCGTTGATCACGTAATGCACGGTGTTGACGTCCACCCAGTTTTTGGTAAAGAGATGAATTTTCCCCTCATCAACGATCAGGGCTTCACAATCGAACCGGGTGTTATTGGGTGCGGCCGCTACCGGCGGCTGCGGCTGATCGCTGTAGGTAAAATTGATTACGTCAATTTGTGTAGAGGGAATGGTGACAACAGCGTTGGTGGCATAATCCGGGATATCGCTAAGACGGAATTTGTAGATCTTCAGATCCTGGCGGTTACCACTGGCATTATTACCCACGTCACCAACATAAAAGTAGGTCCCGTCAAAAGCAATGTCTTCCCAGTCGACATTGGTGGCACCTTCCAGGTTCACCGTTTGCAAAATGGCGTTCGTCAGCGTATCGATGCGGTAAATGGCAGCGGCACCGCCGCCATCGTTAAAGCTCCACAAAAAATCACCCGCCATCTGCAGCCCGCTTCCTTCCTGCAGCACGGAACTGAGAGGGTCAACTTTTACCGGGGGCGTGTAGGAAGTTGTGCTATAGGTACAACTGCCGTCGTTCACGGTAGCGGCTGCATTGTAATTCACGGCTGTCGGGTCTTTGCATCCATAAACCTGGGTGCGGCCAGGCGTCGCCTGCAGCAGCAAAAAACAAAGGAGGAAAAAAAGGAAAAACGGGCGGCCAGCGTTGAGAGATCCCATAAGCCTTGTATATGCGACTGAAAAGATAAAGAAACCTTTGCGAACCTGCAGAAACAAACCCGCTCAACGAGAGCCAACTGTTTATTGCTTTGTTCCATCCAGGATGACTGGTGTGCTTTTGCCGCCCATCATCACGATCTTGGCATTTGGCGATTTGGCCAGTTCCATGGTGGCTTTGATCTGCTCGTACTGCAATTGGCGGTCTGTCAGGCTTTCGGAGATGATGCGCTGGTAATCGGCAATCCCCTGTGCCTCCACCCGTTTGCGGTCGGCTTCCTGCCGCTCCTTGGCAAGGATGAATTGCATCTTTTGCGACTCCTGCTCGGCCTGGATCTTTTGCTCGATGGTGGCTTTGACGTTGGCCGGCAGCGTGATGTTGCGGACCAGCAAATTCTCCAGCAAAAGGCCGCGGCTTTTGAAGTCGTTTTCGATGCCCTTGAAAATGCGCCCCTGGAATTCATCCCGCTTGGTGGAGTACAGCGATACTGCTTCATAATACACGGCATTGTCGCGGATGCGGGTCCGGGCAATAGGACGAACGATCTTGTCTTCATAATCCGCCCCCGTTTCGCGGATCAGCCGCGGTGCCTCACCGGGAATGACCCGGTATAAAACAGTCAGGTCGATCGTGACTTCCAACCCGTCGGACGTAAGTACACGGATGGCATCGTCGCCGGTCTTGTGCCCTTCATCGGTCGTCCCGCTCATGGTGTAATTCTGTGTGCGCACATCGAGGCGCTCCACGGTCACAAGCGGATTGACAAAATTCAACCCACTGTTCAGGACAGCGGGCTGCACTTTTCCAAACAGCTTTTGCACGCCGACCTGGCCCGCGTCGATCTGCACAAAACAACTGAGGAGAAAGCCAACGATCACCAGTCCTACGCCGACCAGTTTCCCGGTGCGTGCCGCGGCGGCAAGATTGGGTGTGCGCTGAATGGAAAAGGCAATAACGAGAACAAGCAGCCCGATAAAGAGTAAGAACATGGCGGATGTATTTGGTAAAACAAATGTAGGCGAATCCCCCTCTGTTCCCTTAAAGGCTGAGGAGAGCCATTGTTGCATTCCTGGACTCTACGATTTCGACAACCACGTGTTGCCAACAGCAACAAATTTGTCCACCGGAATGATGGAAGGGGAACGAGTGTCCTTCCTTCGTGTAAGTAAACTGTGTACCGGAAGAACCGGCCGTATCACAGCCGGTACCTTAAAAACACATTTTCTCTTTTGTTGTTAGTAACCGCCGATTTGTAAAAAGGCCGTTGGCATCCTGCCAATAGCAATAATGTTGGAAAAAGAAAAGAGAAGTCTTGCAGACCTACGTCACCCCTTTAGAGGGACAGAGGATGTTATCTCTTCAAACACTCCCGTCTCCTTGTTCTTGCGCACATTGTTGGCGTTGAAATAACGGCCGTTCATGGCCACATACACGCCGTGCTTCAGGGTTTGCACAAAGGCCAGCGCACTTCCCAGGTTGAACAAGCCATCCGAGGAGCCAAATTTATAGGGGATCATGGCACCGGTAATGACAATGGTTTTGCCTTTTACTTTTTTGTCCAGCAGTTGGGCCGTATCGGCCATGGTATCGGTACCGTGGGTGATGATGATCTTGTCTTCCTTGCTTTTTTTACAGTGCTCCGCAATCAGGTCGCGGTCTTCGTCGGTCATTTCCAGGCTGTCCACCATCATCAGCGTGCGGATCTCCACCGGCACCAGGTTGCGACCCAAATCCAGCATTTCGGGCAGGTGCGAGTCTTTAAAAAAAAGTTGCCCGTCCAGCTCATTGTATTCCTTGTCAAAAGTTCCGCCGGTAATAAAAATCCGAATGCTCATGGTAAAAGATTGGTGTAAAAATAGGCGAAGAAAGGCATCCCCTCAGGCAGCCTTCGCGGAGAACAACTGTTTTTGCCGCTCCCTGCTCCGGTACCATAAAAACATCGGCGGCGTTCTGTATCTTGGTAAAGAATCCCAACAGTTATCCCATGACATTACCAGTTGCCATCGAAAACGAACAGGAGGCCGCCGTAGCCATCATCTTAAGCTGCATGATCGGGCAGCACGACCAGGCGGTGATTGATGCACAGTTCCGCCACCTTTCCCGCATGCTGGCCCATTCCGCTAAATTCCAGGGTTACCCGCTCGACATGCTGGCCCATAAAGCCATGCCGCTGCTGGCAACCTACGGGAATAAAAATGTCATTGAATACAGTGCGTCTTTCATTTCGGAGTCCTTCCGCGAAACCCTGTTTGCCATGATCTGTGAGCTGCTCACGAACGATGGCGAACTCTCGACCGCCGAAAGCGAGATCGTGGGGCTTGCCGCTCTCTCGCTGGGCATCTCCATTGAACTGATGCGGGTAATGATCGCCACCTTTTTAATGCGCAACCGGTGGAACCTGCTTACCTGAGAGGTGAGACGTCAAACGTGAAACGACGGAAACATTCAATGGTAAGTCCCCGAACGATAGTTTGTACCGAAGTTCTCTTCAAACAAACTCGTGAACCGCTTTAGTCTCCTGTTTGACGTTTGACGTTTCTCCTTTCACGCCTTCGCGTCCTGCTCCATGCTCTTGCCTGCAAAGTAGCCGATAAAAGCACCGATCAACGCACCGGCAAGAATAACCAGCCAACTGCCCTCGGAGGCAAAATAAACGATCGCAAAACCAAAGACGGCAAAAAGAATAGCCCAGATAATCCGGCCTTTTACCCGCTGGGCAGACGGGATGGATGCCGGTTTTTGAAACGGGTGGCCCTGGCGGTGACGGCTTTGTGGCATAATAAACGGTTTGTCCGTCTAATTTACTCAGACTTCTTCAAAAAAGCTTATGACTTGCGTGCAGGCTGAGACTGATAAACGGCAATGTCGTTCAGCCGCTTCACCGGTTCTTTGGTGGGCTCTACGGCACTGAAGGGTAATTGCAGCCGCCGGCCATCCGGCGCTTCGGCCAGGTAGCCCTGTGCATCCACCGCCAGCGGCACCAGCGAGGTGGCTCCCTTAACGGCCGGGCCTCCCGTCACCACCTGTGCTTTTTTCAGCTTCAGCAGGTTGGCGAGAGTTTTTGATTCCAGGGCGGGTGCGGCTTTTTCATCGCGGTCGACAAAGGGCAGCGGATCAAGCGGACCGGCAGCGGTGTACACGCCAAAATGCAGGTGCGAAGGCGTGTGCCGGGCATTGCCCGTATTGCCAACCAACCCGACGACATCGCCTTTTTTCACCCGTTGTCCTTCGTGCACCAGTTGCCGGTCGAGGTGGGCATAATACAAGGTGTACGTTTTTCCTTCGGGGCGCAGCCAAACGGTTTTCCCGCCGATGCCGCCGGTCCGCACCCCGGTAACTATTCCATCCGCCGCTGCCACGGCAGGAGTCAGCTTCGGTGCAAAAATGTCAATGCCTTCGTGCCGACGCCTGCCGCCGTCGCGGCGGTCGCCCCACACGCTGGCCACACGGGCCTTGCCACCCGAAACGGGAAAGCCGATGGAAGGAGCAATGGAAATGGAAAGTGTGTATTCGCCGGAGCGGAACAGTTCCGGTTGCAGGCGCAACACGTAGGCGCCGGCTTCCTCCACGGCAAAGCTGAAGCTTGTGCTGCCGGTATCGGCCGAAAGCACCGGTGCAGATGTTTGTGACTGCCGGAAAAGGTCGGCGTAAATGGGCAATGCATTGCCGCTCTTCCGGGTTAGTGAAAACCGCAGCAACTCCCCGGGCCTGGCGGTAAACTGCAATCCCATCGCACGGGGTTTGTCCGCATGAAAAAAGCCCTGCTGCCGGTAGGGCAGGGCAATGCTTACCGGGGCCTCCAGTGCGGCCTGCGAAGCCGCCTGCCAGGCAAGTCCGTCGGCTGTTTTATCGAGGTCTTTGTCATCGAGCTTTTCGGCGTATTCCTCGTGCGGTGTTTTCTTGTCGAAGATCTTTCCAATGGGTGTGCTGCAGGCCATGCAGAATATGGCGGGGAGCAGGAGAAAGCGTGAACGGTTTTTCATAGTTGTGCGGCCTCTCTCAGCAAACATTACGCCGGAAACCGCGGAAAATAAAAAAGATCGTTCGCAAAGGGCGAGGGTTTTTGCCGCATCATTTTCCATCGTTTTTCTTCGGTGGCCTGGTCGTCGGATGTCGGATATTGGTTAGTAGATATTGCGATATTG
This sequence comes from Flavisolibacter nicotianae, assembly GCF_003628535.1. Classification (GTDB taxonomy): domain Bacteria; phylum Bacteroidota; class Bacteroidia; order Chitinophagales; family Chitinophagaceae; genus Flavisolibacter; species Flavisolibacter nicotianae. Next base: position 112,634 of record NZ_RBCI01000002.1, on the reverse strand, counting down.
GTAGCAGGAAATATCCCAATATCCAATATCTTAATATCTTGATACCCGACACTCGTGTTATCAGACAAAAACGGGTCGAAGAGGAAAAGACCAACCGGCACAGGCCCGGTCGAATTTCACTACATTTAACCAACACCGCTTGTATGAAAAGAATGACGACCCTCTCCTTCCGGCTGCTGCTGCTGCTTTGGGCTATCGGCGCCATAAACGCATCCGCACAAAACGCGGCCACCACCCAGGCGTTCTTTTCAAAAGGAACCATTTTTCACAGCAACATCCCCTATGCCGGCGACACGCTGCAAAAACACCTGCTCGACCTTTATCTTCCGGCAGGAGCAAAAGGCAAACGGCCGCTGGTTGTCTGGGTTCACGGCGGCGCCTGGAACCACAACGACAAATACGCCGATATGGGTTACATGAAGGCCACGGTAAAAGCCCTGGTCGACAGCGGCTACGCCCTTGCTTCCATCGACTACCGCTTCAGCACAACGGCGCCCTTCCCGGCACAGATCCGGGACTGCAACCAGGCCCTCGATTTTCTTTTCCGGAATGCCGCCCGGTACAACCTGGACCCTGCCCACATAGCGCTGATCGGCTTTTCAGCCGGCGGACACCTGGCTTCCCTCCAGGGCCTGTCGAACAACAACACGGTAAACGAATTTTATGCAAACGGTATAAAGCCGGCCTTCCGCATCAAATGTGTGCTCGACTTCTATGGTCCTTCCGACCTGGTGGCAGCCTCGATGAGCACCGACACCGCGGCCAACAATGCCGGCAGCCCGGTGGCCCAGCTCCTCGGCGCCCAGCCCCTCGAGCGGCCCGACCTTGCCCGGCGGGCAAGCCCTGTCACCTACATCGACAAGGGCGATCCGCCCTTCCTGATTGTGAACGGGGAAAAAGACGAGTCGGTACCCAACACCCTCTCGAAGCTGTTAAGCGGCTGGCTGAAGGTGTACGGCATACCCAACGAATTGATCATCGTTCCCGGTGCGCCGCACTACGGACCCATGTTCGATTCACCGGAAATCCGGCAGCAACTCTTCCGGTTTTTGAAGACGTATTTGTGAGGGTTTCTCACAGATCGCACGAATGAACACGGAAAAATTAGCCGTGTCTTTCCGTGCTGCCTGTGCGTACATCTTTTATTCAAACATCCTGCACGTCGTACACGACTACTTTTTCCCAGAGGTGCGAGCAGTCGGCAATAAATTTCTGGTGAATGGGATCATCCTGGTAGGCCTTTTGGTCGGCAAGATTGTCGAAGAACATCAGTTCCGAAGCCGCGTAGCTGTTGTCCACGACGTCGCGTTTTTCGGTGGAAGCCGGCACGCCGATGTACATTTTTTTGATCACTTTGATTTTGCGCAGGGTTTGCAGGCCCGCGATCAGCTTGTCCTGGTCTTCTTTGGAACCCGGGTTCTTGAGCCAGAAAAAGACGTGGTGAATAATCCCTTTTTTCTCCGGTTCGGAAAAAGAAGAAAGTGCAGTGGCGGCTACGCCGGCCGCAAGAAGAGCAGAAGTGGCCATAAATGATTTTCGGCTTTGGGTTGACATAAACAATCGGGTTGATAAGAAGCCCTGAATTTACGGAAGCCCATTCGATCCCCCAAGGAGGATTTGGCGTTCGCTCCAATGCCCGCTTGCAGCATCTCACTTACCCTCAGCAACCATTCACCTGCCAGGCCCACCCGCCTGTCATGCCAGGGTACAAGGACTCCGTTCTGACTGCTGCAGGCAAAGCAACGGCACTGTAACGCTTTTACCCTTCTTTCTCCTTGCACACAACTCCCTCCTGCACCGGGATGACAAGCAAGAAACTGCGCTTTTACAGTGTATTTAAAAGCTGGACTGGCAGTGCAAAGCGAAACAAACGGCACTGCGAAAGCAGAATGCTTGCCGACCTGCATGAGGATACTGCAGGCAAGGGTCTGCGCCCCGTTCAGTCCCCTTTTGAGGATGGAAGGAGCGCTTACTCCATCAGCTCCCACGCACTCTGGTACGCGTTATGCGCCTGTGCGTAGTGGATAAAATCGGCATAGAACGGGAACTGCGAAAGCGTGGCGCTGTCGCCCACTACCACCAGTTTTTTGCGGGCCCGGGTCATGGCCACGTTCATGCGGCGGATGTCGGAGAGAAAGCCAATGGTGCTGTCGGCATTGCTGCGGGTGAGGCTGATAAACACAGCGTCGCGTTCCTGTCCCTGGAAGCTGTCGATGGTATTGACGGAAAGAGACGCACCCATTTCCCGTAGCAAGGGATGGTTTTGCACACCCTCCTTCAGCGCTTCCACCTGGTGACGGTAGGGCGAGATCACGGCGATGCTGGGGAACTGTTCGGGGACGAAGAAGTTCTTTAACCGCTCCGCGTAGTGTGCCACCTGCCGCAGCAAAAAAGCCGCTTCCTCCGGGTTGGAGATACCGGTTCCTTCGTGCAGCTCCTCGTAGCCGCAGCCAGCCGTGTCGATAAAAAGCAGGGGGTCGTCGCCGTTAAAGATTGTCCAGTGGGCAACCGCCGCATCGGCCTTCAGGCGGTTATCGTAAAACTCCTGCGAGGAGAAACCGGCAATGATCTCGTTCATGCGGTATTGCTCTTCGAGCAGCACCACCGCTTCGGGGTGCAAGGCAACCGCTTTTTCCAGCAGTGTAACGCCAAGCTCTTTTGCGGCCGCACCCGATTTGATGGTGGGCGGCAACTGTTGGTGATCACCCGCCATGACCAGCTTCCCTGCTTTCGGCACCGGTATCCAGCAGGCCGGTTCCAGGGCCTGCCCGGCTTCGTCGATCACCACCGTATGGTAGCGCCGCTGCCGCACGGTGTAATGGGCCGCACCCACAAGGGTTGCCGTGATCACATCGGCCCGGGAGAGAATATCGTCCACGATGTACTGCTCCGTCTTTTCCACCTCCCTGCTGATGTTGCGGGCTTCGGCAAAAAGGGCCTTGCGCTGCTCCCGTTCGGCAGCACCGAAATTGCGCTTGTATTTCTGCGCCAGGTCGCGGTACTCGGCTGCCTGTTTTTTCAACCGTCTGATTTCTTTGGCGCTGTTGTGTGCAGCCGTCTTGCTGTCGAGGGTCAGCGCCATCTGCCGCTCGTTCACCCGGGCCGGGTTGCCCACACGCACCACGTTGAGTCCTTCGTCGGAAAGCTTTTCGCTCAGCAGGTCAACCGCTGCATTGCTGGGTGCCACGACCAGGATTTGCCGGTGCTCTTTTTGGAGCAGCGCCTTGATGGCCTGCACCAGCGTGGTGGTTTTGCCCGTCCCCGGCGGGCCGTGAACGATGGCCAGGCTGTTGGCGGCCACGATTTTTTCAACGGCCTCCTGCTGGCTCCTGTTCAGCCGTTCCGGTTTGGCTATGGAATGTTCTGTGTGAAAGGTTGGCTTTTTTGCGCCGGTGAGAATTTGGATCAACTCCCCTTCCTCTTTTTTTTCCGCGATTGCCGGCGCCAGCTTTAGCGCTGCTTCCATTTCCTGGTAACTGTTCTCGTCAAACACGGCATCGATACCCAGCTTGCCATTGCGGCACCAGTCGGGCAATTCATCGATGCGCAACGAAAGTTTCAGGCGGTTGCCGCTGATGTGGGTAACGGTGCCCTCCACCCTGTCGGCCCGGGGATCGTGGTTGGAAAAAAGAGCGGCCGTGGTGCCAAAGCGAAACTGGTGAATGATATCCTGGTGGGTGGTGCGTTCCACTTCGACAGCCAGGTAATCGCCGCGGCCGATTTCCGTATCGCGGATGGCGACGGGATACCAGCTCATGCCGTTCTCTCTTCGCTCCGCAACAGGCAAATGGGAGGTGAGGCTTTCGTACTGCCTGCGGTCTTCCTCTTTTTCGGTCTGCAGCAATTCGGCGAGCCGCTTGAAATAATCCATGGCGGCAAAGGTAGCGGGAGAGCGAAAAACCGATTGCCGAAACGGTATAAAATGAAAAACGAAAAAGGTAAGTATTGATGCGTGCCAGAAAGTTATCCGGAAAAGATTTCATGACGTCTTTGGTTACTTATCGCACCATTACATATTAACCACTCAGTGGGAGTACAGATGTGCTTCTCTTTTCCAGATGCAAGAAGAAAGAAACGAAAGGTGCAGTAAATGAAAAAACTTATCACTATGTTTAATCCACAACTGACAATCTGGAAGTTCTTATCAATTAGTTGCAAAACGTTAGTCGGAATTGTATGAGATATTCTTCACTAAAAATTAGCTACGGTTTATTTACAGGACCAGACGGAAAAGAAGATTTTGAAGAGATAGAGGCATTTAAATCATCTTTATCTGAGTCTTATATCTCTCTGGTTAAAGGTATACCTCAGGGAAGAGGTGCTGGAGCCTATCATTTTTTTATAGATTGGTTTATCAATCTTCCTCTTGAAAATTATTTAAAAATCGTAGTTGGCTATTTAGGCGGAAAAGCGATAGATAAGGTTGCAGACCCATATTTGGATTCTTTACTATTTAAACCGCTGAAAAGGGCATATGAAAATTTAAAGAAAAAAAATCAATTTTTAGAAGTCAATACTTTATGCCTAGAATTGTCCGATTCAAAAATCATTATTTATTCTGTAAATAACGTTGGCATTTTAGAAACACTAGATTCGATACTTGCAGAAGTAAGTAAAAGATTCAAATCATTTTGGCTGGAAGACCATTTTCCAGAAGAAATTCATATACCTGCTATTAAAGACGAAAAAAAGAGCATTTGTTTTTTTCGTCCGCCATTGGGAATTGATGAATCTTTTACTGATTTATCACAATCAAGTTATCAAGAGTTTTGGGGCCTTAAATACCTCAGGAGAGATTTGAGCTGTATATATGATTTAAAAAGAAATACTATTTCGCAAGAAGTAAAATTCCTTGATGAAACGGAATTAAACTTCTTTAATGATAGCCTTTAGCTATTTATATAAATAGCTTCTCCCTTATCCGATGCGTCTTCCGCTGTAGCAACTCACCTCTAAAAAACACTCCCTTGGGAATCATCGGTTCACTACAAACCCGTTGCATTTCCCCTGACCTTTCCCTCTCGAGTATGAGTCTACTGCGGGAGACACACTAGCGAAGGGTTGTCATTAAAATGATTCACCAAATCTCCCAAGGAGATAATTTTATGCCATTTGTGTTGAGTCGATATCATACGCCTGCTTCAACACCAACGGCGTAAAAAAATATATTGATTGCTTATGGAAACTGAACGAGCAGGCATCTAAGCATTCAAAACAATTACATGTATAAAAAACTATTCAAAACTTACTGCTCTGTTTTCTTACTTGCGTTTGGTTCTCCTTATCTATGCAGCGGGCAAACCAATACAAAAAGTCCTATCGATATCCACCAACTGATTGACTCTTTGACTGTAAGCCTGAACAATAATTATGTTTTTCCTGAAAAAGCCAAAAGCATATCCCTGTATTTGCAATCGCAACAAAAAAAGAACATTTATAGGCCCTTTTTAAAAAGTCCTCAAAAACTTGCGGAGCAGATAGAAACTGATATTAACCACGTACATCATGATCCCCACCTGCACATTCAATACGATCCCGGCTTTGTTGCCCAGGCCTATTCCAAGCCTTCGGAAGAAGAAATAAACCAGTCCAAAAACTACTGGAAAGAGCAAAACTATTCATTCCCCAAGTTGGAGATACTACCAGGAAACGTTGGCTACCTTCCTTTTACTGGATTTGTCGACGATATAGAAAGTGCGAAGCCAACGATCTATTCGGCTCTGAAATTTTTGTCTAATACGAGCGCCATCATCATTGATTTGCGGGAGAACCAGGGCGGCAGCCCGGAGATGGTCAGTCAAATTGAAAGTTACTTTTTCCAGGAAAAGACGCACATGAACGATCTTATTAACCGATCGACTAAAGACACGACAGTCTTCTATGCAGACCCTGCAAAGGCTGACAGTTTGAACCTTGCTATGCCTGTCTATATTCTTACCAGTCATAAAACATTTTCAGCGGCAGAAGACTTTGGTTATGGCATGCAACAGGCAAAAAGAGCAACAATTGTGGGTGAAATTACAGGCGGTGGTGCACATCCTCAAATGCCATTTTCTGTTGGCCAGGGTTTTGTAAGTTCCATTCCTTTTGCCCGGTCGTACAACCCTGTTACCAAAACGGATTGGGAAGGCACGGGTATCATACCGGATGTAAAAGTGGACGCTGGCAAGGCCCTTTTAAAAGCACAGGAACACATTTTTACAAAACAACTGCAGGCAGCAAAAAATGAAAAAGAAAAACACAAAAGTGAATATTACCTGCGGTCACTGATGCCCACAAAAGAAACGAATGACATCCCCTCAAGCCTGTTAAGCCAATTTATAGGCAACTATCCTGATGTGACTATTTACCTTGACAAAAGCAAGCTTTTAAGCAAAAACAATTATAATCGAAAGGTGTCTGAATTAAAACACATTGCCAACAATCTATTTGTTCTTGAAGAAAATGCGCAAATCGAGTTTTTAAAGGATCCCAAAGGCCGCTATTCGTCCATAAAGATTTATGTAAATGACGGAAGCGTTTTCGAAGAGTCAAAAAAGCAATAAAATACAGGCAGCAATGAACTCGCTATACCACTCCCTTTCCCGATCTGTCTCCCGATGTCATGACGAACGTCTAACGAATATTCCCGTGGAGCCACACCAGTGAAGGGGAGCAGGTCTGGCCGGGTTCACCCGCAAGAGCGGTACACCGCAAACAACCTATCTTTATTTTGGCGTTTGCAATGACAGTGCTTATCTCTTTCCGTGATACTGCAATCATTGATTGCCTGGCCAAACGCTTTGAACTGCTTCAACAAAAAACAAATTGCTTTATGAAGAAGTCACGATCTCTTCTTGCGTTAGCCCTTCTCCTCCTTTTTACCCGGCAACCGGTTTTTGCACAGGCCTGCGGCACACGGCAACTCGATCCGAAAATTGCAGCCTTCCTGAAGATGATCGGGTATGAAGACCTGACGATCGGGCAACTGCGGCAAATGCCGATCGAGCAAATAAAGTTTGCCGGCCCGCCGCCGCGGCCCTACCCGAAAGAAGATGTCCAACGCATGAAAATAACGGCAGACAGCATCCCTGTTTTGGTGTTCAATCCCACGCACGGGACAAACCTTCCCATCCTCATCAATTATCATGGCGGCGGCTTCATCTCGCCCCTGTTGCCGGCGCTGGAATATTCGCTCTGGCAGGATGCCAAAACCTATAACGCTCTTGTTTGTGCCGTTGATTACCGCGTGGCTCCCGAACACCGGTTTCCGGCCGCGGTGAACGACAGTTACCATGCGTTCAAATGGATTGCGGAACACGGCGGCGAGTGGGGCGGCGACACGAGCCGCGTTGTATTGACGGGAAACAGCGCCGGCGCAAACCTCGTTGCCGTGATAGCGCAGAAAGCAAAAAAAGACGGCATCAGCCAGCGCATAAAACTGCAGGTCATGAACGGACTGCCGGCCGATTGCAGCCCGCAACACATGCAAACATCCGCTTCGTACCAGGAAAACGCCAGGGGCTATTTTCAAACCAAAGACGCCTGCCTCTTTGCCATCGAAACCTATGCCCCCGGCCAGTACAACAACCCCGAAGTATCACCGATCCTGGCGACGGATTTAACCGGCCTGCCGCCGGCCGTGATCATCAATGCGGAATTTGACCCGTTGCGGGATGACGGGATCTTGTATGCCGCGAGACTGAGAAAAGCCGGCGTCAGGGTTTGGGACAAATGCTTCGCAGGGCAAATCCATTGCCTGATCGGTTTGCCGGACGATGCAGCGGAACTAAAGGAATACGAAGGCATCGTAAAAACAGCCATGGGTGCATGTTTCCGGAAGTAACAGGAAGATAACCGGTAGTGCAGCGAGACTTCATGCGCCACGATACAACAGCCGCACATCGTTTAACCAGTGCCGGCTTATTGTAGGTTAACCATGGCCGTCGCTTTCAATCACTTTCGGCGAAAAAGAAATCACATGAAACACTGCCTTGCACAAACCAAACCCGTTAAAGGCGACATCACCGCCAATACCAGCCGTCACCTGGCGCTGATTGAAGCAGCGATCGCCAACGGCGCCGACACCATCTTCTTTCCCGAGCTTTCCCTGACCGGTTACGAGCCCGCTCTTGCCAAAGAACTGGCCACCACGGCTGGCGACAACCGCTTTGCTGTCTTTCAAAAAACCAGCGATGCAAACAACATCGCAATCGGGATTGGTGCACCGGTCAGAAAAGAAGACGGCATCACCATCAGCCTTCTTTTGTTTCAACCGCACAAACCTGTAGAGACCTACGCCAAGCACTACCTTCATCCCGATGAAGAAGCTTTCTTCATCAGCGGCTCAACGACCACCGGCACCATCGGGGAAAACACGGGCACCGCCCTGGCCATTTGCTACGAGCTGTCTGTACCGGCGCATGCCGAAGCGGCCTATCTGGCAGGCGCCCACACCTATATCGCCAGTGTGGCCAAAACAGCGGAGGGAATGAACAAGGCTGCGGAAAGAATGGCGCAGATTGCCAGGCAGTATGGGATGGCAACGTTGCTGGTGAATTGCGTTGGCCTTTGTGACGGCGTGGTTTGCGACGGCCGCTCGTCTGCCTGGAATAAAAAGGGAGAATTGCTTGGCCAACTGGATTGCCACAGCGAGGGTCTTTTGCTGGTCGACATCGCCACGCAGGAAGTGTTGCTGAAAACCGTTCGATAGAAAGATATTGGGATATTAGATATTGGGATATTTTCTGTTACCAATAACTGCTATCTACTATCCAATATCCAATCTTCTACCATCCTTCTATCACACCAAGGAAATGAAGACGGTTTTAGTCTTCTACGAGCACTTCGTTCCGCACGTATTTTTTCCGGTAGGCTAAGGGCGACAAGCCCGTGAGTTTTTTGAACGTGGTGCGAAAAGCCTTACTGTCGTTGTAGCCGGCTTTGTACATCGCTTCGTTTACGTTTTCCCGCTCCTGTTCCAGCGTTTGCTTGGCCGCTTCGATGCGGACCCGCTGCAGGTATTCCGCGATGGAGTTGAAGGTCACTTTGCGGAATCGGCGCTCCAGGTTCCGGCGGCTGACGCCGACCTCCCGGGCCAGGTCGTCGACCGAAATCCTGTCCGCATAGTTTTGTTCCAGGTAGTCCTGTGCTTTTTTTACGGCGTCGTCTTCGTGGCGCTTCTGCGGGCTAAAGATCATAAAGGCCGACTGGCTGTTGCGTTCGATCTGGATCTCGAACAATTTAGAGCAGGTGATGGCCATGTCGCGGCCGGCCATTTTTTCAATGATATAGAGGATCAGATTCAGCCACGAATAAGCACCGCCGCTGGTGTAGATGTTGCTGTCGTCGGTGATGATCTTATCGGGCACAAGGTTCACATCGGGGAACATGCTGCGGAAGGTATCGGCCTCCACCCAGTGCGTGGCGCAACGCTTTCCTTTGAGCAAACCGGTGGCCGCCAGCAGGAACACGCCGATGCAAAGCGTGGCAATGGAAGCGCCACCCCTGTACTGCTGCACCATCCAGGGTAGGAAGGCCTTGTTATCGGCAATCACCTTGTTTTTCTCGCCATGAATGGCCGGGATCACAATCAGGTCGGTGTGCACCACGTCGTCAATCAGCACATCGGGCCGCACATGAAACAGGCCTTTGCGCATCGTGGTTTCTTTGCGCAGCCCTACCAGTTGCACTTCGAAGAGCGGTGCTTTGCCAAGACGGGCCAGGAGCGAATTCACTTCGGTAAAAATCTGGTGGGTGCCTTCAATGTTCACCAGGCTGCATTCGCCTTCCGGTATCAGGATGGAAATGTGTTTCATGCTCTAAAACTAAGGCAATTCCGTGGCGCAATCAACCCGCGAAATTGCCGCCTTTAACCTGTCGGAAATTCCAAAAACCGCAACAATTTTGTATTGGGCATTTCCCGCAAAAAACAACCGCATGAGCAACCGGGTCACGTATTTCGAAATTCCATCGGCGAACCCCGACGCCAACCGGCAGTTTTACGAAAAAGCCTTTGGCTGGCAGTTCCGGCAGTGGGGCGCCCAGGAGTACTGGTTTGCCCACACCGGCAGCGACGGGGAGCAGGGCATCAACGGTGCCGTGATGAAAGAGCTGGGGCCGCAACAGCCGGTCATCAACACCATCACGGTAGACGACATCGACAGCAGCCTGCGGCAGATTGAAGCGGCCGGCGGCAAAATCATCAAACCCAAAAAGTCCATCCCGGCCGTCGGCTGGCTGGCCTTTTTCACCGATCCGGACGACAATATTTTCGGCGTCTTGCAGGAAGACAGGAAGGCGCTTTAAAACCCAATTAACCACTCCAACAAACATGTTATGAAACAGATCAATGCTTACCTCAACTTCAACGGCAATTGCCGCGAGGCCATGACATTTTACCGGAACACGCTGGGCGGCCAGCTGCACCTGATGACGGTGAAAGAAACGCCCATGGCAGCCCGGTGCCCGGCCGGCACCGAAAACCAGATCATGCATGCGCACCTGCAGGGCGATGGCTTTGCACTGATGGCGTCGGACATGCTCAGCGGCGGCAGCTACCAGCCGGGAAACAATTTTTCGCTGACGGTGAACTGCAGTTCCGAGGAACAAATCCATACGCTGTTCGATAAACTGGCCGAGGGCGGGCAGGTTGTTGAACCGGTAAGAACACAGTTCTGGGGCTCGCTGTTTGGCATGGTCACCGACCAATTCGGTACCCGCTGGATGCTGAATTATGAAAAGAAATCACCGGCTGCCGAAAGCCTGGAAAAACCCACCGTTTTGGAAAACATCTGATCTCCTCATCTTAAATGCAACGATTATGGCAACGAAAATTTTTGTCAACCTCCCGGTCAAAGACCTGCAAACGTCAATGAACTTTTTTTCCCAACTGGGCTACACGTTCAACAAACAATTTACCGATGAAAAGGCCGCCTGCATGGTGATCAGCGAAGACATTTACGCCATGCTGATCACGGAGCCCTTTTTTCAAACCTTTGTGCCGGGCAAGGAAATTTCCGACACGGCAAAAGCAAAAGAGGTTTTGGTTTGCCTGTCTGCCGACAGCCGCGATGCGGTGAACCGGCACATCGAAAAAGTGATTGCCGCCGGTGGCCGGGAATTCCGCCAGCCGGAAGACCACGGCTTCATGTACGGCCGCAGCTTCGAAGACCCCGACGGCCATGTGTGGGAGATCATGTGGATGGATCCCGCAGCTGTGGTTCCGCAGGAGGCGGCCGCGCCTGTGGCAGCAGAAGCCTGATCATCAGTTACAACATAAAAAAGCGGAAGCATATTTGTACGAATGTGCTTCCGCTTTTTTATGCGATCCTTCCCCGCAAAACCAAGCCCCGAAGGGACGGTGATCACAAACCCGGGACGCAGCCCGGGCATAAGTGACAAGCCTTGAAAAGGCGAAAGAGCAAACGCAACCGCTATGGCATCGCAGCAATCTGCTGGAAGCAGTGGGAAGAACCAGGACATTCCATTTGTAGCGACAAACAACACCACCATGGCAAATGAACTACCGGCCTTTTTACCCTTCGTTCTCCCTTGCTAAAATCAAAGAAATCATTGTAACTTGTTTGGCGGGTAACGCCATCCTGTACACCTTCTGCAAAACACCGCTAACAGGCACCAACAAAACAAACAGATCCCGCTTCATCAAACTGATTGTTTATGGACACCACGGAAATTTCCTATACGCAGATCGCCAGCAGGCAGGTCATGGACGAAACCATCAGGGCCCTGCAATCCCGCAATGTGCTGGCCGAAATCGTCGAAACGAAACAGGAAGCGCTGGAGCGGATCAAAGCCCTCATTCCCGCTGGCGTATCCGTCATGGTCTCCGGCTCGCAGTCGCTCGACGAGATCGGCTTCACCGCCTATCTCAACGAAGGAGGGCACCAGTGGCACAACCTCGCAAAAGAAGTGACGGCGGAGAAAGATCCCGAACGGCATCACCACCTGTTCCTGCAAAGCACCATGGCCGACTTTTACCTGGGAAGTGTGCACGCCATTTCCAAACGGGGGGAGTTGGTGTTTGCCTCTGCGTCGGGAGGCCAGTTACCGGCCTACTGCTTCAACAGTCCCAACGTAATCTGGGTGGTAGGTGCACAAAAAATCACCAACAATGTAGCCGCTGCACTTGAACGGGTGATGGGTTACTGGCTGCCGCAGGAAAACGAAAAGCAACGCCGGCTGGGACACGGCGGCAGTTTTATCGGCAAGTTCCTCATCTTCGAGCGGGAAGATCCTTCCTCCCACCGCAAACTGCACCTCTTCCTGGTGAACGAGCCGCTGGGGTTTTAGTTTTTGTGAATCTTTTCCGACCAGGGTTGCTTGCTTAGGTGGATGATATTGGATATTGGTTATTGGGATATTTTCTGTCACCAATATCTAATATCTCAATATCTACTATCTGAATACCTAGCTCTTTTTCAACGCTGCAGCCAGGTCCTGGCTAAAGGCCTCGCTCACCGGCAGCACGGTTTTTCCGATGGTGACCTGGTGCTTTTCGATCTTGTCGATTTTGCCCGTGGCAACAATGTAAGAGCGGTGAATCCGCACAAATTTTTGCGCGGGCAGAAGACTGGCCGCTTCACTGAACGTAATCCGCGACAAAACATTTTTTTCCTTCAGCACGAACGTTACATAATTGCCTGCGGCCTCCAGGTAAAGAATGTCGTCGAAAAACAGCTTCACCTGTTCGTAGCCAGTTTTCAAATAAAAATGATCCGGCGCGGGCCCGGCGTTTCGAAAATTATACAACTCGAAAGCCTTGTTGCAGGCCTTGATAAAACGGGCCAGCGAAAAAGGCTTCAGCAGGTAATCCACCGCATCCAGTTCAAAGCTGGTGACGGCATGCTCCGAATAGGCCGTGGTAAAAATCAGCAGGGGCTTTTTGTTCAGGCTCCGGTAAAAATCGATTCCGGAAATGTCGGGCATCTTGATGTCGAGAAAGACCAGGTCGATGTTTTCTTTCTGCAGGTAGTCCATGGCCTTGAAGGCATCGGTGAAGCTGGCCTTCAGTTCTACAAAAGGCACTTTGGCTGCATGCGATTCGATGATCTGCAGGGCAATGGGTTCGTCGTCAACAGCAATGGCTTTCATGAAACGTTGCGTCAATTACAGGCTAAGTTAGCTGCAGGGTTAGATGAATAAAAAAGTCCTTGACCGTTTCGCGTACAACCAGCTCGTGCCGTTGCGGGTAAAGCAGTTGCAGGCGTTGCCGCACATTGCTCAGGCCAATGCCGTTGCTTTCCTTTTCCGGGTCGTGCTCGGGCCTTGTGTGTTTGCTGTTGTAGACATCGAAATAAAGCGTGTTGTCTCTTATTTCCAGCGTGACCTTGATGTGCGAAGGCTCGCGGAAGCTGATGCCGTGCTTGAATGCATTTTCCACGAAGGGGATCAGCAGCATGGGTGCGATCTGCAAAACGGTATCGGGTCTTTCCACGTGGGCTTCCACCTGCAGGGCCGCATTGCCGTCGGTGCGCAGCCGCTGCAGGCTGATGTAATTATTGAGGTAATCAATTTCCCGCGAGAGACCGATTTTTTCCTGCATGTTTTCGTGCAGCATGAAGCGCATCATGTCGCCCAGCTTTTCCACGGCGCTGCTGGTGCGTTCGGCGCCTTCCTGGATGGCGGTACCGTAGATCGTGTTCAGCACATTGAACAAAAAATGCGGGTTGATCTGCGACCGCAAAAAATCAATGTTGGCGTTGGACTGGCCCAGTTCGCGTTTCAGCGACACCACTTCTTCCTTTGCCTTCAATTGGCGGCGGTACAAAAACCAAAGCAGCGGCGCCGTAACGAAGAACTGGAAGGCCGTGTTGGCCATGCTCACTTCCACGGCATGATCCACCCCGTGCATCAGAAACGTGATCAACAGGGTCATCGGCAGCCAGGCAACAACCAAATAAAGGATCACCTTTTCGAGATAGCTCCAGACTGGCTTTCGCCTGGTGTAAGCAGCCGGAATCAGGTTGCGGAAAAACCACCAGTAGGTAAAGACGCCGAACAAGGCAAAGATGCTCCACACCACGATGCCATCACGGTCGGCATGTCCCAAAATCAGCAGCGGAATGCTAAGCCCCCACAAGCCTACTACCAGCAAAATCGTACGGGTGATCTCGCCGTCTTTTCCCGGCACCCATCTGTTCATTGTCATTTCCATTAAAAGGTCATTAATTGTTTTCGAATGCTGTAAAACAAAAACAATTTCTCCCCTTGTTGAAGCAAAAGTGATGAAAGCGGAAGAAAAAGGGACGAAAAAGACCGGGACAAACGAATGCGGAAGTGCGCCTTGCAAACCCGAACCGTTCCGCTGCCGCACTGCCCGAACATGCCTGTTCAAAGAGCAGGAAACCCCATTTGGCGTTTCCTGCTTTCCAGGCCGCAGCGATGACTAACTTACAGGAGCAGAAAAAAACAGGTAAGTCTCGTTGGGTCGACGGAAACGGTTTACCGCCTGGCCCGATGACCCGGTTTGCAAATCCAATCCTTCAAAACACAAGAAGCGTATGCAGGTAAATCCGAAGAACCTCGTTATGACAGCCCTTTCGCTCTTTCCCCTGCTCCTGTTTGGCCAGGATGTCAAATTCAACAACAGCTATTCCGTTGCCTGTCACAATTGCTACGAAAAAAAACGGGCTTCCGATTTCCAGGACGTCTTTACCTACACCAATACCATTGAACTGGATATCTGGAACGAAAACTTCGGGATTGGCTTTATTGCCGGCCTGCTGGGCAAAAGCATTAATGCCGACTGGTACGTCAAACACAAACCGCAACAACGGGGCAACAAGAACTGCGTTGGCGGCTCCTTTCGCGACTGCCTGCTGCAGATCAAGGCCTGGAGCGACCGGCACCCGGAACATGATGTGATCACGGTATTTATCGACAAAAAGCAAAACTGGTGGAACGGGCCGGGCGGCAAAGGCCCGGCAGATATGGACAGCCTGTTACTTTCGGTGTTTTCGAAAAAAAGCATCTTCACGCCGTCCGACCTGCTGCAGGACAAAGCCACACTGAAAGAAGCGGCCTGCACCAACTGGCCCTCGCTGCAATCGCTGAAAGGGAAATTTGTTTTTGTAATAACGGACGGCACCTTTCTCAACAACCGCAAGCCGTTGAACGAATACCTGTCGCAGGAAAAAACCAACGCGGTTTGTTTTGTTTCGCCACGTATCGCTTCTGAAAAAGAAATCTTTCGGCCCAGGGGCATCGCCCGGGAAAATGCGCAAAACATCGTCTTTTACAACCTGAAAGAAGAACACGGCAGCCTGGCCGAAAAAATCAATGCACTGGGGTGCATTACACGGGCTTACGGCTCTTCGCGCCGGGAGAGCTACGATTATTACGAACAACTGGTAAACGAGAAAGTCAACTTCGTGGCATTCTACAATTACAAACTTTCCAGGGAACAGGAAAAAGAACAGGGCTTCTCCTCGCAGCGAAAAGCCGGCCTGTAAACATCAACAGGCAGTTTGCAACTGCAATCCTGCGCAATTCTCATTACTCATTACTCATTACTCATTGCCTACGGCTGCCCCGCTCCACCCGCGGCGCCGTATACCTGACCGGTGGCGTAGCTGGCATCGGCCGCTGCCAGTTGCACATAGATCGACGCCAGTTCCACCGGCTGGCCGGGACGCCCCAGCGGCGTTTGCCCGCCAAACTGTTTTAGCTTTTCCTGCGTGGCGCCGCCGCTCACCTGCAGGGGCGTCCAGATCGGGCCCGGCGCCACGCCGTTCACCCGGATTCCTTTCGGGGCGAGTTGCTTGGCCAGCGACCGCACATAATTGGTTGTAGCGGCTTTCGTTTGCGCATAATCGTAGAGATCGGGCGAAGGATCGGTAGCCTGCTCCGACGTGGTCCCGATGATGACCGACCCCGGTTTCAGGTGCGGCAGTGCGGCCTTGATGATCCAGAAAGGCGCATAAATGTTGGTCTTCATCGTGGCATCAAAATCTTCCGTGCTGACATCCAAGATAGAAGGCCTCGTTTGCTGGCGGGCTGCGTTGCACACCAGGATATCCAAACCGCCCAGCCCCTGCACGGCATCGGCCACCAGTTGCCGGCAAAACGCTTCGCTGCGCAGGTCTCCCGGGATGGCGATGGCAGTGCGGCCTTCGGCCCTGATCAGTTCAATCACTTCCTGCGCATCCGGCTCTTCGTTGGGAAAATAGTTGATCGCCACGTCTGCGCCTTCACGGGCATAGGCAATGGCCGCTGCACGTCCCATTCCCGAATCGCCACCTGTGATCAGGGCCTTTCGTCCGTTCAAACGACCGCTTCCTTTGTAGCTGTCTTCGCCGTGATCGGGCCTGGGATCCATGTCCCGGGCAAGGCCGGGCCAGGGCTGCGACTGGCTTTCGAAAGGAGGCTTTGGATATTTTTCCCGCGGGTCTTCCAGCCCCGTTGCTTGTACTGGCCTATGTCCTTCCCCGCCGGGTGCAGGGACCTTTTTTCCTTTCGTGTTGTCGTTTATCTCACTCATGGCAAAGAATGCAATGCAGGATTTTGTAGCGTTTTTTGGTAAACGGGCCTTGCTGACTGCGGGAGGGAATGCCAAAATTATTGTGCCAGTTGCAGGGCCGGAATGCAGCGTGGAACAACCCTACAAGGATGAAGTCAGGGAGAATTTGCCGCGAAGCCGATGCTCTGGTGGTGATCTTCCGGTGATTGGCAGCGCAGCCAGCCTCCTTTGCCACAGGATCATTCACCCTGCGGCACCCAATGAACAGCCGGGAACAACGGCAGGCATCCGGTTTGGGCAGGGGCTCGATTGAATCCGATCGCCTGAAGCCTACGGGAATCGTTTCGGGCGGCCTGCGGGAAAAAGACCCATTTTTGCAGAAAGCAATTGTATATGGCGATAAAAGTGATTGCCTTTGATGCAGATGACACGCTGTGGATCAATGAGCCTTATTTCCAGGAAACGGAACACAAATTCTGCCAGTTACTCGAAGACTATTTGCCCCAGCACACCGTATCGAGGGAGTTGTTGAAAACAGAAGTGGACAACCTATCCCTGTATGGCTATGGCATCAAAGGTTTCATGCTGTCCATGATCGAAACGGCGCTGACCGTATCCAACAAAACCATCAGCCTGGAGGCGATTGAAAAAACAATAGAACTGGGCAAGGACCTGCTCTCCAAACCCATCGAACTGCTCGAAGGCGTGGAAGAAGTGCTGACCAAACTAACAAACAGTCACCGGCTCGTGGTGGCCACCAAGGGCGACCTCCTCGACCAGGAGCGCAAACTGAAAGCTTCCGGCCTCGAACATTATTTTCACCACATCGAGATCATGAGCGACAAACAGGAAAAGGATTATCTCAAACTGATCCGGCACCTCGATATCCAAGCCGATGAGTTTTTGATGGTGGGCAATTCACTGAAATCGGATATCCTGCCCGTGCTGGCCATTGGCGGTCATGCCTACCATGTGCCCTACCATGTAACCTGGGCCCACGAGCACGTCGACAGCAATATCGAACACGAACAGTTCAGGCAACTCGACAAGCTCACCGAACTGCTCGAACATTTTGAACCGGCCGGACGGTAATACCATTTTAAAAACCGAACGTATGGCGGTGAAGTACAAGCAGGCAGTACGCAGGCGGCAGTTGCATCACGTGGATGGCTGATGGCCGATTGCTGATTGCCAAACTTCTTGCTTACCGAACCATCCAGTTTCAAACAGCCTAATACCACGAGAATGGATTATTCGCGTTTCCCCAAAATCGAATTGCACCTGCACCTCGACTGCTCGCTCAGCTACGACGTGGTGCGGCAACTGGCCCCCTCCGTTACGGAGGAAGAATACCGGCGGTCGTTTGTTGCGCCGGCCAAATGCACCGACCTGGCCGATTACATCAGCCGCGCAGTGAAAGGCATCGAACTGATGCAAACAAGGGAACAGCTTCGCCTGGTAACGCTGGATTTGTTTCAGCAACTGGAGGCCGACAACGTGATTTATGCCGAAATCCGCTTTGCCCCGTTGCAGCATTTGCAGGGCGGACTGACGGCGGCCGACGTGGTCAGAACGGTGAACGATGCGGTGGCGGAAGGCATCTCGCAAACCGGTGTGGAGGCACGACTGCTCCTGTGCACCCTTCGCCACTACACCGAAGCGCAAAGCCTCGAAACGGTTGGCCTGGTAGAGCAGTTTAGCGGAACCTGTGTGGCAGGCTTCGACATTGCCGCAGACGAAGCGGGATTCCCGATCGACAACCACCTTTCTGCATTTGCTTATGCAAAAGAAAAAGGCATTCCCTGCACGGCCCATGCCGGCGAAGCCAAAGGCCCCGAAAGCGTGCGGGAAACCCTGGAAAATTTTCATCCCCTGCGCATCGGGCACGGCGTGCGCAGCAGCGAGGACGAAAGACTGCTGCAGTTGTTGAAAGACAAAAACATTCACCTGGAAGTCTGCCCTACCAGCAATGTTCAGACGAACGTGTACCCTTCCATCGAAGACCATACGGTTGATACACTTTTCCGGAGCGGCGTTTCCCTGGGCATTAACACCGATGCCCGCACCATCTCCGCTGTAACGCTGGACAGCGAGTATGGCCGTCTTCACCAAATCTTCGGCTGGACAAAGGCGCATTTCAAAAAATGCAACCTCGAAGCCATTGACCATGCGTTTGTGAACGAGGAAACAAAAGCAAGACTGCGGCAGGTCATCGAGCAAGCCTACCGGTAGGCCGGCAACTCATTTCCCGGAAGGAAGAAGAGTCCGACAGAAAATCCCTATTTTTTCAGAAATCTTTCCTGCATGCAAACTGTTCCTTCTTCCATTCTTTCCTTCCTGGCGGAACCCTACCCGCTGATCGATGCGCAAATCCGGTTTTATGATGCCAACCGCTATTGCAAGCTGAAAGGTGTGCTGAACGAAGAAACGCTGGCCTTCTATGCAAAAGTCATCAGCGACAAAGTAGCGGAAATGAGCCGCGAAGAGCGGCCCCTGACACAACGCGATACATATGGCAAAGCCTTTTTACAACTCTTCAACCTCTGGCGGGAAGACGAGCGCATTCAAGCCCTTGTCTTCAGCAAACGCCTGGCAAAGATTGCCACAGACCTGATGCAGACAAAAGGCGCACGGCTCTATCACGACCAGGCCCTGTACAAAGAACCCGGTGGCGGCTTTACCCCCTGGCATGCCGACCAGTATTACTGGCCGCTGGAAACGGACAAAAGCGTCACCGCCTGGATGCCCTTGCAGGCCACACCGCTGGAAATGGGTCCGCTGGAATTCAGCGCCGGGAGCCACCAGATCGTTGATGGCCGCGAGCTGGAGATCGGCGACGAAAGTGAAATAGCCATTCAGCAGAAATTGCGGGTAACGGACTTCAAACACGTGGTGGAACCGTTCGAACCCGGTGAGATCAGCTTCCACTCCGGCTGGGTGTTTCACCGTGCCGGCGCCAACAATACGGCCGCTATGCGGCGGGTAATGACCGTGATTTACATGGACAGGGATATGCGGCTGAAACAACCCGAAAACAAAAACCAGGTGAACGACTGGAACACCTGGTGCCCGGGTGCGGTCGTGGGCGATGTGATCGACACGCCGCTGAACCCTTTGCTGTTTTCGTATTAGCTGGTGCGCCTGCTTTCGTCACCACAAACCGGAAAACCCGCCGCCTGGTAGCCAGGCCTCTCCTTTCCGGTCAGGCTTTTCCACTGAGTGCATTCTGGCAAAACGCCAGGCATTTCCGCACTTCTGCCATCGGGCTGGAACCCTGCGGAACCGGGTATTCCAGTTCGATCGTAGCGGGGAAAGAATACTTCTGGTCCCGCATCAGCCGCAGGGCGTCGGCAATGGGTGTATCGCCCTGTCCCCAGGGTAAATTGCCTTTGCCATGTGCGGGTGTCTGCCGGTCTTTGATGTGCATGCTGGCAATGCGGTCGTGCTTTTCGCGGATCAGCCCCAGCGGATCGGTATTGCCGGCGGCGATAAAATGACCCAGGTCCAAATTCATGGCATTGGCCGGCGACTGCGACAGGGCCGTATCCCAAAGCGTGGGGGTTTGCTGTTCGTGGCCATGATACCCCACCCGCAGGCCATGCTTCTGCGCCATCTGTCCCAGTTTGAGGGTATGGGCATCGTTGCCCGGGTGTTCGAGGGTGACGTGGCTGGCACCCAGGAGCTTTGCCGCACGCAGGCCGTAATCGATTTCGGCGTCGGAACTTTGCAGGCCAAACGTATCGGGCTTGAAGGCATAAATCTGCACGCCTGCACTGTTGTACATTTTGCGCATCTGCTCAAATTTTTCCATCGGTGCGGAAAGACGCCACTTCGCCATCTCCTGCCGGTAGGCTTTGTTCCGGGCATCCACGTCGGCCAGCTCTTTCTGCTCCGACTCGGTCAGGGTTTCCTTGTTGAACCGCTTTCGCATCAGCGGCATGACAGCCCGGAAATCGACCGGGTTTTTCGGCGCACCGGCAAACGACTCGGCAGGGCCGCCCATCAACTCGATGGCATTCACGCCGCTTTCGAGAATGTACTTCAATGTGGCTTCGGCACTCTGGTCGGGCAGGTCGCGAAACGAATAGGTGATCACACCAATCTGTACGCCATTGACCAGCGAGCGGGAATTTCGAAGTTCCCGGATAATGGCCGGAGCACCAAACAGGCGGTTGCCGAGCAGGACCCCGGAAGCAAGGGTGGTTGCCGTTCCTAAAAACTGGCGGCGGGTTGACTTTTTTTCCATGAATGTATTGCGTTTATCGGTGATGTGAATGAACAAGCAATTCGACAAGGTAGCCATTCGGCCCTTCTGCGCAACCAACGAAACCGGCTGGTGCCGGAACGATTTTGCCGCCTTGCAACAAGCGAAAAAAACCTGCTTCTTCCGGGCGCCTCGCTGTACAACGACTTCTCCGCCGAAGGCCTCTTAAAGATATTTCGTTTCGGTTATGCGTGTGATTAATTTTTTGGATTTCACCATGCTTTCGTGTTGCGGCTACCTGCTGTCCGGTTAAATATCTTTGCGGCGTGAACACACTGATGAACAATCCTGTTTACCATGCACTGGCGTCCGGAGACCGGCACCTTGCCCAGGGAACAGAGAAGGTCAAATTCTTCGACGCGGCTGTTTCCCCTTTCGTGGGCATTGCCGATGATTACCACAACGGATTCGACGAACTTTTTGCACTGCTGCCGGAAGGACGTGCAGTGCTTTCGGCCACTCCCCTGCACACCCGTACACCACGGGGCTGGCAGTTGCTGCAAAAAGCCCAGGGACTGCAGATGATCCTGGAAGATTGGAAACCCGCACCGGCTTCCATCCAACCGATTGCGCTGCAGGAAAAAGATGTGGAGCAGATGATGGAACTGGCGGCACTGACAAAGCCCGGTCCTTTTGGTCCGCGAACGATCGCCTTTGGCCATTACTTCGGCATCTTCGAAAACGGCAGGCTGGTGGCGATGACCGGCCAGCGCCTGCACGTACAGTCGTTCACCGAAATCAGCGCCGTGTGCACCCACCCCGACTACCTGGGCAAGGGCTATGCATTTGCGCTTGTCCAGCACGAGGCCAACCTGATCCTGCAACGGGAGCAAACGCCGTTTTTACATGTGCGGAAAGACAACGAAAGAGCCATCGCACTTTACCAACGCATGGGTTTTCGCGTTCGCGGCCCCATGAATTTTTATTTCATGAAAAGACGCAAACGGCGAAGGGCAACCGTCTAAGAAATAAAAGTTCTTGCAAGCGTTAAACGCGGGAGCAAGAGGCAATACCGGCGACAGTAGCGAAGTTTTACAAACAGGCAGAACATTCAACGGGGCAGGCAATTGACGCACCATTGCGACGAACCGGAAGATTTTCATTCCTGCTGAAAGGGCAGCCTGTCTTTATAAAATCTTTATAGAAGCCGGGTCTTCTTTTATAGCGCTTTTATACGAGCCCAATTACTTTTGTTCTTTGATCGCGAACAGCAACTGATGGAACTTTTTATGAACAGGATAAGCAAGGCAAAACAGTTAATGATAAGCATCGGGTTTGTTTGTCTTGTTTCAATTGTTTGCTATGGCCTGTCAGCAGTTATCGGGTACAGAGTGGTTGCCTTTATTTTACTTTTTTCCGTTTCACTTCTTGCCATCACCTTGGACATTTTTCCGGTTCTTGCCGCTGCCGTCCTGAGTGCGTTCATTTGGGACTATTTTTTCATTCCACCACACTTCACCCTGCAAGTCAGTTCTGCCGAAGATGTAATTCTGCTGCTGATGTATTTTGTGATAGCCCTGGTCAATGCGGTTCTCACCTATAAAATCCGGCAGATCGAAAAACTGGCAAGGCAGCGGGAAGAAAAAGCAGCTACCGTAAAACTCTATAACACCTTGCTCAATTCGCTTTCACATGAATTGCGGACTCCCCTTTCCACGATCATTGCTGCGACCGATAACCTGCAGGCCGGAAATGCAAAACTGAATGCTGTGCACAAAAGCGAACTGATTTCCGAAATTGCCAAAGCTTCGTTCCGGCTGAACCAGCAAGTCGATAACCTTTTGAATATGTCGCGGATCGAAGCAGGCTTTATTCAACCTAAAAAAGACTGGTGCGACATTTCGGAAATCATCTATGATGCCGTAAAACGGGTGGAAGAAAATCACATTGCCCAGCAGATACACATCACGATTCACCCCGGCATTCCGCTTTTCAGGTTAGACAAAGGAATGCTGGAACAGATCCTGTACAACCTTTTGAACAATGCAGCCATGTATACCGGGGCCGATTGCAGCATTTGGATAAGGGCCACCGCCTATGCTGACGTGCTGGAACTTGTTGTAGAGGACAACGGACCGGGATTTCCGGAGAATGAAATCGGTTATGTTTTTGAAAAGTTTTACCGGCTCAAGCATTCCGCCGCCGGCGGCACGGGATTGGGGCTGTCCATCGTAAAGGGTTTTGTCGAAGCGCTGAATGGCACCATTACATTGGAGAACGTGAAAACTGGCGGCGCGAAGTTTACCATTTCGATAAAAGGGGAAACATCGCATTTAAAATTTCAAAATGAACAGGGCAGAAATCTTAGTCATTGATGACGAGGTGCAGATACGCAAGTTGCTGCAGATAACCCTGCAAAGCAACGACTACGCGGTAAAGGAGGCTGCCACAGCCAAAGAGGGAACCATCATGGCCGCCAATCATCCGCCCGATTTGATTGTTCTTGACCTGGGCCTGCCTGATGAAAACGGGCATGAGGTACTGAAGAAATTACGGGAGTGGTACACCAACCCGGTCATTATTTTATCGGTTCAAAACAGCGAAGAAGACATCATCAAAGCCCTGGACAACGGAGCGAACGATTACCTGGTAAAACCATTTCGTACAGGAGAGCTTTTAGCCCGCATCCGTTCTTCGCTACGAAGCACCAACGGTGAAGAAAGCATCCCGGTGATCAAGTGCAGGGATTTGATCATCGACCTGTCGGCACGCACAGTGAAAAAGAACAGCGAGTTTGTCAAACTCACCTCAACAGAATACAACCTGCTGTCGCTCCTGGCACGGAACGAAGGCAAGGTCCTGACCCATCATTATTTGCTCAGGGAAATCTGGGGACCCGGCTTTATCAACCAGTCGCAGTATTTGCGGGTATTTACGGCACAACTGCGGAAAAAACTGGAAAATGACCCGAACCGCCCCGAATACATTGTAACGGAAGCAGGCGTAGGGTACCGATTCGTAGCAAGAGAATAACCATCATTCAACAGTTTGTCTCACCATGAAATCGAAGAAGCATTTTTCGAAAGGGGAACTCCTGTGCGATACTCTAACGATCGTTGTGGCATGGCTTATCGCACTGGCACTTCTCTACCTGGTCATCGCAAAACTTCGACTGCTTTAAAATGTCAACAGCCTTTCAACATAAAATCGCAAACGTGAACAAGAATTTCAATAAAGCAACAGCAGCAGGATTAATCGTGGCACTGGGCATTATCTATGGCGATATTGGCACATCGCCCTTGTATGTCATGAGCTCAATTATCGGCAAGCGGGAAATATCGGAACACCTCGTTTACGGCGGCATTTCGTGTGTGTTCTGGACACTGACCTTGCAGACCACGTTCAAATACATCATCCTGACATTACAAGCAGATAACCGGGGTGAAGGCGGCATCTTTTCCCTGTTTGCCTTGCTGCGCCGTTACAGAAGATGGCTGTACATACCGGCCATCATTGGCGCCGGGACGTTGCTGGCCGATGGCATCATTACACCCCCCATCTCTGTTGCTTCTGCCATAGAAGGGCTTAGCGGTGTCCACGGGTTAGAACACCTCATCGCACCGGGCAACATGCTGACAGTCGGTATTATTGTCACGATCATTTCGCTGCTGTTTTTCTTTCAGCAGTTTGGCACAAACCTTATCGGCAGTTCCTTCGGTCCGATTATGCTGCTCTGGTTTGTCATGTTGGCCGTACTTGGAGTGAATTCTATTGCGATTTATCCATCCATTTTAAAAGCCGTCAGTCCGGTCTATGCCTATGAGCTGTTAGCGAAATATCCGGGAGGCTTTTGGCTATTGGGTTCCGTCTTTCTTTGCACAACAGGTGCGGAGGCTTTGTACTCCGACCTGGGGCACTGCGGAAGGGGTAACATCCGGATCAGCTGGATATTTGTAAAGACGGCTTTGCTCTTCAACTATTTCGGACAGGGTGCATGGTTGATGATGCGGAAAGATGGTCACCTGAACGGTTTAAATCCGTTCTACGAAATCATGCCGCAATGGTTTTTAATCATTGGCATCTTCATCGCCACTGCCGCAGCCATCATTGCCAGCCAGGCTTTGATCAGCGGCTCCTTTACCCTGATCAGCGAAGCCATGCGGCTAAACTTCTGGTCAAAAGTCAGGGTGAAATTTCCGACTGTCGTCCGGGGCCAGATTTACATCCCAAGTATTAATTTCATTTTATGGTTTGGCTGTATAGCGGTGATGCTGTATTTCAGGGAAAGCAGCAAGATGGAAGCAGCTTACGGGTTTTCCATCACCATTGCCATGCTGATGACAACCATCCTGATGTTTTACTTTATGAAGTTTGTCAGGAAGTGGCACATTGCACTGATAAGCCTGATCCTCGCTGTTTTTCTCACGGTCGAAATTTCGTTCTTCGTTGCCAACATCGCCAAAATAAAACAACGGTGGATGTTCCTGTTTTTTGAATTCGGCATTATTGCCGTAATGTATGTCATGTACCGGGCAAGAAAGATCAAGAACAGGTATGTTGAATTTGTACGCCTGGAACATTACCTGCCCATGCTGAAAGAACTAAGCAACGATACAACCGTTCCCAAATACGCAACCCATTTGGTTTACCTTACCAGTGCCGACAATCCAAAGGAGGTGGAGCATAAAATCATTTATTCCATCCTTAGCGGCAAGCCAAAGCGGGCCGATATCTATTGGTTTGTACATGTGCACACGGTTGACGACCCTTATACAAGTGAATACAAGGTAACGGAAATCATTCCCAACGATATTATCAGGGTTGAGTTCCTGCTAGGCTTCAGGGTGCAGCCACGAATAAACCTGCTGTTCCGGAAAGTTGTGGAAGATCTGGTGAAAGAAGGCAAGGTGCATGTTGAAAGCAAATACGAAAGACTGCAGCACCTTAACCCGGTCGGCGACATCCAGTTTGTGGTAATGGAAAAGTTCCTGTCGGAAGACAATGAACTGCCCTTCTTTGAACGCCTGGTGATGAAATTTCATTTCTGGATCAAAGGCCACAGCCTGAGCGAAGCAAAAGGATTTGGCCTGGACCAAAGCAATGTGGATATCGAAAAATTTCCCCTGGTGGTGGCACCTGTCGCGAACATTTCTTTGAAACAAGTAAAGGTGTCAAGGTAAATTTGAAGGAGATGAAGAAATCGTTCGCCATCGATGTGTTGACAGGGTTGGTTTGGGGAATTTTTCCGATTACGGCAGGAGCGCAAGACACAACAAAACCGGTAACGATTACGGCCTATGCCGAAGTGTATTATCTCTATAACTTCAACAGGCCGTTGAACAATACCCAACCATTTTTCCTGTATAGCTACCACAGGGTCGGTGAGATCAACCTCAACCTGGGATGGATCAAAGGCAGTTACTCGGAAGATAGGGTAAGAGCGAATCTTGCCCTGATGACAGGCACCTACGCGGTTGCAAATTTGGCGGCAGAGCCGGAGGTGCTTCGGCATATTTTTGAAGCCGATATTGGCGTAAAGCTGTCGGCAAAATCAAACCTCTGGCTCGATGCAGGTATCCTACCCTCGCACATCGGTTTTGAAAGCGCTGTCGGGAAAGATTGTCCTACTCTTACAAGAAGCATCCTGGCAGAAAACTCTCCCTATTACGAAGCAGGCCTGAAGTTGGGCTACACCACGAAAGAGGAGAAATGGTACCTCGCCCTTTTGCTGCTGAACGGCTGGCAACGAATAAAACGGGTGGATGGAAATACCACTCCCGCATTCGGAACCCAGGTCACCTACAAACCGTCGGCGAGGAGTACGCTAAACTGGAGTACGTTTATTGGTAACGATAAGCCGGATAGTGCAAGGCGATGGCGATACTTCCAAAACATCTATGGCACTTTCCACATCAGCAAAGCATTTTCACTCATCGCGGGAATAGATGCTGGAATGGAGCAGCAGTCAAAAGGCAGTGTAAAAATGGATAGCTGGTATGCACCGGTAGTGATCGCAAGGTATCAACTGAATGAGAAAGTAGCAGCGACTGCAAGGTCCGAATTTTATTCCGACAAGCAGGGCGTCGTGATCCCCACACGAACTGCAAACGGGTTTCAAACAGTGGGCTACTCGCTCAATTTCGACTTCAGCATAAAGGCAAATCTGTTATGGCGTATCGAGGCAAGAACACTGAACAGCAAAGACAAGATCTTTGAAAAAAGAAACCGGGTGTTGACAACCAACAGCACATGGCTTGCCACGTCCATAGCGGTCAGTTTTTAACAGGCTTCTTTGCCAGGATCGGCTTTTATCCGGGCATTGGAAGCCACCGTTTGCCAACCGGCATCAAAGTCTCACCGCCGTGCCGCTGGCCACGACCATCAGCATGCTGCCGCCACTGCCCACGGTTTCGAAGTCAAGATCGATGCCCACCACAGCATCCGCCCCCATCTGCGCAGCCTTTGCTTCCAGCTCCTGCAGGGCATTGACCCGGGCCTGCTCTATCACTCTTTCATACGTGCCGCTGCGGCCGCCGACAAT
Organism: Flavisolibacter nicotianae; assembly: GCF_003628535.1. GTDB lineage: Bacteria > Bacteroidota > Bacteroidia > Chitinophagales > Chitinophagaceae > Flavisolibacter > Flavisolibacter nicotianae. The sequence goes on along the minus strand of NZ_RBCI01000002.1, from coordinate 85,430 downwards.
GTCGCGGATACCCGCAAAAAGGTCCTTGACGATATTGGCGCCGATGATGGTTTCTGCCGTCACAATGCCAAGGTACTCCCGGATGGGCCGGCCTTCGATGGTAGGTGTTGTCGTTAACAACATGCGTAATTTTTCAGGGAAAGATAAACAATCACAAACGGCAGAAAGTCGAACATGACTCACGAGACAGGGGAATGATGCAAGGGGAGTACAGAACATTTGGGCCAGAAAAAAGCACACATCAATTCCTGTTGCCAAAACTGTCAGTTCTCTTCGCGTTCCTGCAGCCGCTTTTCCCGTACCTTGAGTTCTTCCAAATCGATCAGGGCAAGGTATTTCCGGATCAACTCTTCATCGAATTCCGTGCGCTGGTTCATCTGGTGGAGCAATTTTCGTTGCTCTTCCAGCAGTTCCAGGTAAATGCGCCGGTAATCCGACAAGGTGTTGCCGTTAGCGCTGTTCAACGCGTCGATATCCTGGCCGAAAAAATTCAGGTCAAGCTGCAACCGCGTCAGCAGGTTTTTCAGGTGGTCGTTTTGCAGCCGGTCATCGCCGTATTTCTGCTGCAGGTAGTTGAATGAGCTCTGGGCAATCTTCTTTTGAATGATGAACTCCTGCTGCTGGTCGCTCAGCGGCGAGAACTTGTCTTCCATTTCCACTTTGCGGATCAGCCACGGAAGCGTCAGGCCCTGGAGCACAAGGGTAACGAGGATAACGATGAAGGTGATAAACAGGATCAGGTTGCGGTAGGGAAACGCCTGCCCGCCGTTGATCAGTAAAGGAATGGATAATGCAGCAGCCAGCGACACCACGCCACGCATTCCTGCCCATCCCGTAATCAGCGGCGCCTTCCACCCCGGTTCGGGGTCGGCCACGGTGATGAAACGACTGGCCATACGGGTGAAAAGCGAAGCGCCGAAGGTGCACAGCATACGGGTAACAATCAGGATGGCGGAAATAGCCAGGCCATAACCGATGGCCCGGACCGTACTGATTGTTCCCAACTGGTTTTCGATCGTTGGCAATTGGAGCCCGATGAGCAAAAACACCAGCCCGTTCAACACAAACACCACGTTTGCCCAAACGTTGATTCCTTCCAGGCGGCTCCTGTAGCTTAGCATGTCCTGCCGGCGGTTCGACAGGAGAAGGCCGCCACAAACAACAGAAAGAACGCCTGAAAAATGAAAGTGCTCCGCGGCATAGTACATGCAGTAAGGCGCCAGGAGAGTCAGCACCGTTTCGATGTTGGAATTGGTTGGCAGCAAGCGGTGAACGGCATAAAACACAGCCCCGACGACCAGCCCGATGAGAATGCCCATTGCAATGACCAGGGCGAAGCTCATGGCAGCCTCTCCCACATGAAACTGCCCGGTGACCACGGCCGCCAGCGCAAACCGGAAAACAATGAGTGAGGAGGCGTCGTTGAGCAGGCTCTCGCCTTCGATGATGCTGAGGAGCGACCGCGGAACTTTTACCTGGCGCATGATGGTGGTGGCCGAAACCGCATCCGGAGGCGAAATGATTCCACCCAGCAAAAACCCCAGGGCCAGCGTAAAGCCGGGAATGATGGCGTTGGAGACAAATGCAATGACGCACGAGGTGATGATGACGATCGGAAAGGCAAAACTGGTAATGACCCTTCGCCACTTCCAGAACTCTTTCCACGACACCTGCCAGGCGGCATCGTAAAGAAGCGGCGGCAGAAAAATAAAGAACACCAGGTCGGGATCGATGGTGATATACGAGAAAACAGATGTGAAACTCAATAACAACCCGCCCACGACCAGTACAATCGGATAAGCCAACCGAAGTTTGTTGGCAACCATCACCAGTGCCAGGATGATCAGGATGAGAAAAATATATTGAATGAAGACGATTTGCATGTGCTTTTTATTCTGATAAAAATAACGAAAGCCCCGGTCCGGACTTTCTGTGACAGTTTATGCAATCGCCTGCCTGGAGCGTCGATCTTCCCGGAAAAAATCATCGCTGCCAGTATGCTTACCGCGGGTGGTTGTACTCCTCGTCGGTTACTTTTTCCATCCATTCGACTACTTTGCCGTTCAGGTTTTCCTGGATGGCAATGTGCGTCATGCCGGTCGTTGCCGTTGCCCCATGCCAGTGTTTTTCGGCCGGCTCAAACCAAACGACATCGCCGGGATGTATTTCTTCCACCGGGCCACCTTCCCGCTGCACCCAGCCGCAACCTGCTGTAACGATCAGGGTCTGGCCCAACGGATGCGTGTGCCAGGCCGTCCGGGCACCCGGCTCAAATGTTACCGCGGCAGCGGCGGCACGTCTTGCCTCGTTCGGCTGGAACAGGGGATCGATGCGTACGGCGCCGGTAAACCAATCGCCTGGACCTTTACCGGAAGGCTGTGAACCGATTCGTATAATTTCCATAATGACTCCTTTTTGTTAAGTAATGATCGCCGGGTTTGCGATTCGTGATTTGAATGTTCGTTATCTCTTTGTGTACCCTGCCCGGTCAGGTCTTCTGCCGCCGTTACCGGTTGGACTTGGCCTCCAGCGCAATCGGTATCACATCTGTCAGCACGAGCGATTTTACCATGTCCTGCACCGCCGCCTTGTACCTGGTAAAATGGGCCGTCTGGATGTGCAGGCGGTAGGCCTGTTCACTTGCATAAATCTCGAAGACGGTTACATGCGCAGGATTGTTCTTATCATACACCGCATACAAACTCAGGACACCGGGCTCGGTGCGGACGGCGGTTTCAATCCCTTCCTTAATGGCCGCCCTGAAGCTGTCGAGACGTGCCGAATCGACAACGATCGAGGCAACCCGGACGTAGGGGCTTTTCTCCTGCGCAAGTGCATCTTGACTTGAAAAAGCGGCCAGCATATAGAAAAGAAAGGGTAAGAGACAATGATAAAATGCACCTATTGAATTATTCATAGTGCTCCTGTTTGATCGTGTCAGCGAATTTACGCCGATTGCTGCTGCCCTGCCGCCTTGCCTTTTCCTCTCCCGCAGGGATGCACGTTAAAGTGTCGTTGCCATTTCCACATCCCGTTGCTGCAGCAGGGATTCGTCGACACGCTGAAGCAGAAATTTATGCCCGAATACAAAAACAAGAAAAGCCACGACAGCGCAACTCGTCATCACGATCGCCATCGGCAGGGCCGTTTGGTTTTGGACAAGGCTGATGACGGCAGCGGCTCCTGCGCCAATGGACATCTGGATGGCGCCGATCAATGCGGACGCATTCCCCGCATTGTGCCCCATGGGCGCCAGGGCAAGTGCCGTTGCATTGGGAAACACAAAACCCTGGCAACCCAGGAAAAGCAGGGCAAACAAAATGGTCAGCACCAGGTTGTTCCAGTGAAGCAAAACCAGGCAAACAAACAACATCCCAAGCAGGCTTTGGCAGAAGGAGGCAAAGCGGATGATCTTTTCGCCCGGGTAATACCGTAACGCAAGGTTGTTCAACTGGCTGGCACCGATGATTCCCGCAGCGACCAGCGAGAAGATCAATCCAAATGCCGATTCACTCACCTTGAAAAGTTCCATAAACACCGATGGCGAACCGCCAACATAGGCATACAGGCCGCCATAGGAAATGGCACCTGTCAGCGTATAGGTCATGAACTGACGGTGGCGCAAAACCGACGCAAAATTTTTCAGAATGGAGGCCGGCCGCAAGGAAAACGAGGGGTCCGGCTTTTTGCTTTCCGGCAGGAAAAAATGCGTGCCGATCAGGATCAGCAGGATCACAAGAATGAGAACGGCAAAGACATAGCGCCATCCAAACGCAGCCGTGATATAACCTCCCAGCGTCGGTGCAATGATCGGCGACACAGCCACCACCAGCATCAGCATGGAAAACACTTTGGCATTTTCCTTTACGTCGAAAAGATCCCGCACCATTGCCCGTGCAGCCACCATCCCGGCACAGCCGCCCAGTGCCTGGAAAAGCCGGAATACAATCAGGCTATTCACCGACGGGGCCAGCGCACAACCAAAAGAGGCCAGGAAATAAAGGCTAAGTCCAAAGTATAGCGGCCTTTTTCTTCCATACCGTTCCAGCAGGGGACCATAGATCAACTGCCCGCCGGAAATGCCGATAAAAAAACTGGAGAGAGAAAGCGTTACCTCCGCCACCGTCGTATGAAGGCTTCTGGCAATTGACGGGAAGGCGGGCAGGTACATGTCGATCGATAAAGGGCCGATGGCGGTAAGAAGTCCCATGATCAGGATGACAGGAAATTTTTTATTGGTCGTGGTATGCGGCATCGTATGAATGGTAAGCGACAAGATCAGGAACGTGGCACTCCATCATTTATCAGGCCACAAAGATATTTTCGTCCCGGCCTCCGCTGCTACCGGTTATCAAACCATTTCAGATAAAATGCAAATCTTTTTGCGGCAGCCCGTCGCGTTATTGCGCTAACCTCCTGCCGCTACCTGCTTGTGCCCATCGCCTGCCTGTACAAAAATTTCTAAAGGTGAAATCGCCCCGGTTCTTACCGCTTCCGGTTGGTGAAAACACCTGCCTGGTTTGCTTTGTTTGACGATGCACGTGCCGGTGCAGAACAAAATTATTTTGGCACTGGCTTTGATCCGTTGAGAACAGCGATTCCCGGAAACGAAAGAGAGGCAAAAACTGAAGTGTATGACAGTAAAGAAAATCGATGAGCTGACGCAGTTATTCATTCACCGAAAGCATCCTGTTGTTCGCACACACGTTGACAGCTTGCTCGAATGGATGCCAACCGGGTTGGCCCTGGCTTCGGCGCTGGTGCGAAAAAAAAGAGACACTGTTCTTCGCGAAGCCCTGGTGTATTTCGTGTCGCTGGGCTTGCAGAAAGCTGTAGTGCTGTCGCTCAAACGCCTGACCCACCATGTTCGCCCCAACTTCTCGTTCAAAGAAAATTCCTTCCCGTCGGGCCATGCCGCCACGGCCTTCATGGGCGCCGCTGCCCTGGCGCTCGAACTGGAGGACAAGCCCCTGCTGGCGGCCTTCGCCGGTTATGCGCCGGCGCTTGGAGTTTGCGCTTTGCGGATGTATAAAAACAAGCACTGGCTGTCCGATGTGCTCTCAGGAGCAGTTGTTGGTTTTGCATCGGTGAAACTGGCCTCTCTTCTCATAAACCGGCTGGCGAAAGAGCGGGAAAAACACAGAACCCGCCCGGTGTATTTAAGATAAAAAATTATGACAGATCCTATTCACTGGTGGGGCGTGAAAGAAGACATTGGCCTTGCCGAAATTGCCGCACGGTCGGCTGTGATGTTTTTGATCACACTTGTTTTGCTGCGCCTTGCGGGCATGCGTCCCTTTGGCAAGGGCGAAAGCTTCGACAAAATCATCACGTTCCTGATCGGCGCCATCATCAGCCGTGGCGTAGTCGGTGCCACGCCTTTTGTTTCAACGGTGGTTTCGGTGATCGTTATCCTGCTCATTCACCAGGCCCTTTCCCGCCTGTCGGTGTACAGCAAATGGTTTGGCGATGCCGTGAAAGGCCGGCGAATGGTTCTGTTTGAAAATGGCCGGTTCCGGTCAGCCAACCTGAAAAAAGCCGGGATTTCGGAGCAGGATGTGCTGGAAGAACTGCGCCTTACCGTACAGGAGGAAGCGTTGGATTCAATCAAGGACGTGTATCTGGAACGGACAGGAGAGATCAGTTTTGTCAAGCGCCGGGAACAGGGGTCTGAGGCAGGATAGTTTCTTTTTTGTGAGAACGAAGGCTCCTGAAGATAATTTTCTTTTGTGTGCTTTCCACTTCCGCAAGAACCGGGTTTCCCGGAGCACGCCGGCAAGCTAGTTTTGTGGTACAAACAAAGCAGCCATGAACCCGCAAGAGACGATCAATTTCAACCGCATTGCCGAAGCCATTGACTATCTCACGCAAAACTTCAAAACACAACCGACGCTGGAAGAAGTTGCACAGAAAATACACCTGAGCCCTTTCCATTTCCAGCGCCTGTTTTCCGACTGGGCGGGAGTTAGCCCGAAAAAGTTCCTGCAGTTCCTGACCGTTGAGTATGCAAAAAACAGGTTGAAAGAAAAAGGTACCACGTTGTTTGATGCTGCCTTTGAAACCGGGCTGTCCGGGACGGGCCGGCTGCACGATCTTTTTATCGGGATCGAGGGAATGACACCCGGTGAATACAAGAACGGTGGGGCTGCTCTTGCCATCAACTACAGTTATGCCGAAAGTCCCTTTGGAACCATCCTGGTAGCTTCCACGCAAAAAGGAATTTGCCACATGGCCTTTGCCGACGATGAACAAAAAGCACTGCACGAACTGCAGCAGGATTTTCCCAATGCTTCGTACAAACAGGTGGTGGATCGCATACAGCAAAATGCCCTTTATCTTTTTACGCACGACTGGAGTCAGCTCTATCAAATCAAGCTTCACTTAAAAGGCACCGCCTTTCAACTTAAAGTATGGGAAACGCTTCTGAAAATCCCGGCCGGTGCGCTTTCAACGTACAAGACCATCGCCGAACAAATCAACAACCCGAATGCATTGCGGGCCGTTGGTTCGGCCATCGGGCAAAACCCGGTTGCGTTCATTATTCCCTGTCACCGCGTCATTCAATCCGCGGGCACCTTTGGCAACTATCATTGGGGACCTGTCCGCAAAACAGCCATGATCGGCTGGGAAGCGGCAAAGGTTTCGACGGTTGTTTAAAACAGCAAGATCCGGGTTGCCATCGCTAAGCCTGTGGTTCACTTTTGCAGCAGAAAACAACTAGCATGAAAACATTCGTTTTAATTCATGGTTCCTGGCACAGTGCCTGGAACTGGCACAAGGTTATTCCGCTTTTGGAAAAAGCAGGTCACCAGGCCATCGCCGTCGACCTCCCGGGCATGGGGCGTGACAAGACGCCGATCGGGGACGTGAAAATGAAAAACACGGTGCAGACACTGTGCGCCTTGCTTGATGAAATTCCCGGGAAAGTCGTCCTGGTAGGCCACAGCAAGAACGGCATCATGATCTCGCAAGTAGCAGAATACCGTCCCGGCAAAATTGAGAAACTGGTTTACCTCGCGGCCTATTTAATTCCGAACGGCAAAACGCAGCGGGAGTATTCGCTCCAGGATACGGAAGGCTGGCTGAAACCTTATGTTACGCAACACCCGGAAACCTCTTCCCACACCCTGCAGCCCAAAATCTACCGCGAAGGTTTATACCACGACTGCGATGAGGACATCACAGCACTGGCAAAACTTTTATTGAGCCACGAACCGGTCGAATCGGGTATCACACCGCTTGAACTAACCGAAGAAAATTTTGGCAGCGTGCCAAGGGTATACATTGAATGTACGGAAGACAGGGCGGTCACGCCGTTTATCCAACGGAAAATGTATACCGAAATGCCGTGTGAGAACGTGTATCAATTGCCAACAAGTCACTCGCCGTTTTTCAGCAAACCCAGGGAACTGGTGGATATCCTGCTACATGTATAGGATTTTGGCTTTCGAACCCGCCGGAGTCGCAGCCACAGCCCTACTTAAAAAAAGCCCTTTGTAGAAACAAAGGGCTTAACGATTGCTATGTGAAAACAGGTTGATGACGAAGGCAGCGTTGTTGTTGTGGACGGCTCTTATTCTTCCGTAATTTTCCATTCCCTGGGCGCCTTGTACCCCTTGCGTCCCTGGCCATAAGGCGGTACTTCCACGGCGGGTTTGATGGCGTCGTAAGCGGCTACTTTTTCCAGGAGTTCTGCATACACATCGGGGTGCGCCGCCTTCACATTATTTTTTTCAGACGGGTCTTTTACAATGTCGAACAAAAGATCTTCAGTTGCTTCCATTTTCGGGTTGCCGGCATTGGCTTTTACCAGTTTCCAGTTGTTGGAGATGATGCTGCCGTAACCGAGGTAGAGTTCTCGATTCTTTTTTGTTTTCTGTCCTTTCCAGGCGGCCAGCATGCTGACACCATCGTACGGTTTTGCCGGGGCAGAATGAAGGCCTGTGATCTCCCTTAGCGTTGGCGCCAGGTCAACGTAGCCCATCACCCCATCGACGGTTCTCCCGCCCCGAAATCCACCCGGCCACCGAACGATCGCCGGCGCCCTGACACCACCCTCCCATTCCTGGAACTTCAATCCGCGTAGTTCGCCGCTCGTGCCGCCTTCGTTGGGTGCCGCGCCGTTGTCGCTGTGGAAGATGACCAGCGTATTTTCTTCAAGTCCTTGTTCTTTCAGGGCCTGAAGAATGCGACCGATGCCACGGTCCATGCAGTTAACCATCGCTGAATAGGTTTGCCGTTGGGAATTGCCGCGGCCTTCGTCGGCCTTGTCGATTTCGCCGATCGATCCGTTCTTGCCAAACAAAGGCTTGCTTTCGTCAAAGCCATACAACTGCAGGTCCTCTTTTTTTGCCTGCAGGGGACCGTGCGGCGCATTGTACGCCACGTAAACAAAGAACGGCGCCCCTTGCTTTGAATAGCTTTGGATGCAACGCACTGCTTCGTCGGTGAGCAGGTCCGTCGAATAGCCTTTGTCGTACGAGGTTTCCTCGTCGTTGTGCCAGTCCAGCTCACCTTCCCGCTCATGCGTAAAATAGTTGATGGCGCCGTTGTAGTGTCCGTAAAAATGGGTGAAGCCCCTTTGCAACGGCAGGTATCTTCTTTTCGCCTGCCCGAGATGCCACTTGCCGATCACCGCCCGGTTGGCATAACCGGCCTGCTGCAGCATTTGCGGCAGGAACTCTTCGGTGGTGTCCACGCCAAACTGGCTCCAGGGCGGCACCACGGTGGCCCGCAGGCCAAAGCGATTGGGGTAGCGCCCCGTCATCAAACCGGCTCTTGTTGGCGAACAAATGGGTGCCGTGTAGTAACGGCTCAGCACCACGCCTTCCGCTGCCAGCCGGTCCAGGTTGGGAGTTTTGATCTCACTGCCATGAAAACCCACATCTCCCCAGCCCAGGTCATCGGCGAGGATAAAGACAATGTTGGGATGCTTTGCCGACTGGGCACCGGCACAGAGCCAGCCAAAGCCGAGGGCGAAGAATAAGAGCAACAGGAAAGGTCTTGGGTTCATACAACAAATAGCTAACGGTCAACAATAGTAATACAAGGGACAACGGTTTCCTGTCACGCCTGTCGAAGAGACTAACACAATTGTCGCCGCACAAAAACTTATCCCAGGATATCCTCCAGGTTGTGGTTGGGCTTTGCGGCCTGCTTCTCCGAAAACTCGCTTGGCGTAACGCCAAACTGCTGCAGAAAGCATTTCGAGAAATACGAGGGTGAATTGAACCCGGCCAAATAGCCAACCTCCGAAATATTGTGCTCGCCACCCAGGAGCAACTTCGCCGCATGCTTCAGCCGGATCAGGCGGATGAATTCGTTGGGCACATGGCCCGACATGGCCTTTAGCTTCTTGTGAAGGCTGGAGCGGCTCATGGCCATTTCGCGGCTCAGCTCTTCCACCGACAGTTGCGAATCGGTCATGCGTTCTTCAATGATGGCGATGAGCTTTTCAATGAATTTTTTATCCTGTGTGTTGGTGGTCAGCGTGGCCACGTCGGCAAAGGGCTGCTGCGTGAATTTGCTTTTCAGCTTCGCTCTTGAATCCAGGAGGTTCTTCATCACCACCGTCAGGTGTTTCCATTTGAACGGCTTGGTGATGTAGGCGTCGGCACCGTTTTCAATGCCCGCAATCTCGGCGTCGGAATTTCCCTTGGCCGTGAGTAAAACCAGCGGGATATGACTGTATTGGATGTTGCTCTTAACCTGGCGGCAAAAAGCAATGCCGTCCATTTCGGGCATCATCACATCCGAAAGAATCAGTTCTACCGAATGCGTTTCCAGCAACCGCAGGGCCTCTGCGCCATTCGCCGCACAAAGACTCTTGTAATTTTCAGCCCGCAGGCTTTTGGCAAGAAAGGCCTGCAGGGAAAGGTCGTCTTCCACGACCAGGACGGCAGGCTTGCCCTCGGTTTCGTCGGCCACTGCCGGTTCCGGCTTGCTTTCGGTGGCTTCGCCGGCCGGACAGCGGTAGGGAATCAGCAGCGTAAAAATGGTTTCCACGCCTTCGCGGCTTTCCACCTGCAGTTGGCCGCCGTGTTTTTCGGCCAGTGATTTGGCCAGTGCCAGCCCAATACCGGTGCCGCCCACATTCTGGTTGTTGTCATTCACCTTGTAGAAGGCTTTGAAAATATTTTCCAGTTGGTCCGCCGGGATGCCCATCCCATCGTCGGCCACGCTGATGGAGAAATACTCCTTCTCGTCCTCCCCGGTCGTGACGTCATTGATGCGGAGCTCCACTTTGCTGCGGGTGAACTTGAAGGCGTTGATCAGCAGGTTGGTGAGGATCTTGGTCAGGGCTTCGGGGTCGGCATCCACATCGAGGCGGTTGATGGTGGTTGCCAGGGAAAACTTTACGCCTTTTTGAAACGAGATCGCCGAAAAACGCGAATAAAGGGAATGGATAAACGAAATCAGCTCCAGTTCTTCGGTACGGATGGTATAGATATCGCTTTCGATGCGCCGGAAATCCAGCAGCTGGTTCACGAGGTTGAGCAGGCGGTCCGAATTTTCGTCCATGATGCTAAGCTGCTCCCGCACCTCGGGCTTCCACTCTTCGGCCGTCAGCAGCTTTTCCAGCGGTGCAATGATGAGCGACAAAGGCGTGCGGATCTCGTGGGCCATGGTGGTAAAAAACTCGATCTTCTGGTTGTAAAACTCTTTTTCCCGTTGCACGTTCAACCGCTCCAGGCGGGCTTCGTTTTTCTTCCGGGCTCTCCGCAGCAGGTAATGGCGGAAGGCCACCACTGCTGCCGCCAGCAGCAAGAGATAAAACAGGTAGGCGGCCGTCGTGCGGTAAAAGGGCGGCTTTACCACGATCTGCACGCTGGCTGTTTGCCCGTTCCAGTTCCCGTCGATATCCGTGGCTCTGACCCTGAACGTGTAGGTGCCGGGCGGCAGGTTGGTGTACGTGGCTTTGCGCTGGCTGCCCACATTGTTCCAGCTCTTGTCAAAGCCTTCCATCAGGTAGGCATACTGGATCTTTTCCGGCGCCAGGTAGCTCAACGCAGAATATTCAAAGCTGATGACCGACTGATCGTGCGACAGCGTCATCTTCTTTACAAAGCCAATGAGCTTTTGCAAAGGGCTATCCTCACTGCCGGGAACAATGTCTTTGTTGAACAATTTAAAGGCGGTAATGACCGGGGAACTGACGGTCACGGCATCTGCCAGGCTATCGGGATAAAAGGCGTTGAAGCCGTTGATGCCGCCAAAATAAATTTTGCCATCGGCTGCTTTCAGCGAGGCGTTGTAGTTGAACTGCGGGCTTTGGAGGTTATCCAGGTTGGTAAACACTTTGGTTTTCCCGGTCTGCAGCGAAAACCGGGTGATGCCATTGTTCGTCGACAGCCACAGGTTGTTGTTGTCGTCTTTCTGGATGCCGTACACAATGGGGTTGATGCCCTGCGGCTCGTTGTAAACGGTGATCTTTTTTGTTTGCAGGTTGAAACAGTTGAGTCCACCGCCTTCCGTCCCGATCCACAGGTTGCCTGCCTGGTCGTCCAGGAGCGAAATCAGCTTGTTGGAGCTAAGTGCATTGGGCTGGTTCCCTGCCGTGTACTGCACCCACCTGCCCGTCTTTTTGTTTTTACCGACCAGGCCAAGATCGTAGGTAATAAACCAGATGAACCCATTGTGATCTTCGTAAATGCCGTAGACGAGGCTCTTGTCCAACCCCCTGTCGCGAACGCGGTGAAACGCATCCGTCTTTGCATCATAAACATTCAACCCTTCGGTGGTGCCTACCCAGATTACACCGTCCCTGTCCTTGTACAGTGCATAGATGTTGTTGTTGCTGAGCGAGGTCGTGTCGAGCCGGTCATGCTGGTATTTTTTTACCCGCCCGGTTGCCGGGTTGTAAATGTTCAACCCGGCGCTAAAGGTCCCGATCCAGAGGTTCTGCTGGTCGTCCCTGAGCAGGGAGTGGATGTTGTGATAGGACAGCGGCTGCTGCGACGCGGTGAAGGGATAATGCCGGAAGGTTTTGGCGTGAGCATCGAAATAATTCAGCCCGCCGTTTTCCGTTCCCACCCAGAAAGTTCCGGGTTTGTCTTCGAGGAAGCAACTGACGGCATTGCCCGACAGGGTGTTGTTTTCGCCGGTGGCGTAATACAGCTCGAAGCGGGAGCCCTTGGTGGAGAAATAATTCAGCCCGCCGAAAAACGTACCCACCCAGGTGCCGCCTTCCCGGTCGGGGTAAATGGAATAAACCGCGTTGTCGCTGATGCTGTGCGGATCGTTGGTTTTGTGGGTGTAGGCCGTGAAGGTTTGGGTGCGGGTGTCCAGTATGTTGAGACCTTTTTCGGTGCCCACGTACAGTTTGTCCGGCGAAGGCTGGTAAATGGCCCGTACGATGTTGTCGCTGATAGAGCCGGGTGCTCCGTTTGTAAAAACGGCCTGGCCACCGTCCCTATACCACACGGCAAGCCCGCCCAGCGAACCGGCCCACATATTTCCCTGCAGGTCTTTGTACAGGGTAATGATCTTGTTGATGCCGGTGCCGGCATCCGTCGATGTTGTTTTGTAATGCGCCACCTGCTGCGTGGCAGGATCCAGCACATCAACGCCTTCGCCAAAGGTGCCGATCCAGATTCGTCCCCGGCTGTCTTCTTCCAGATTCCTAACCTGGTTGAGCGACAAGCCGCCGCCGGCATTTGCCGTGAAATGAACCAGCTTTTTATCGCCTGGCCGGTAGCCGTACAAGCCCCTGCTTTTGGTGGCGATCCATAGAGTTCCCTTGCTATCGCGAAGCAGGTCAAAAACCAGGTCATCGCCGGCAATGGACACCGGTGTAAAGCGCTCCGTTTCGAGATTTAAATTGTAAACGCCACTTTCCGTGCCGATCCAGAAGTTCTTGTCGTCGTAACGGCAGATGGCGTGAATGAAATTGTTGCCGATGGAACCGGGAATGTCTTTGCGGAACTGGTACGATTTGAACGCATAGCCGTCGAAGCGGTTGAGGCCATGCTTGGTGCCAAACCACATGTAGCCTTCCTTGTCCTGCGCAATGGACCAGACCGTGTTGGAGCACAGGCCATCCGAAACCGAATAGTTCCGAAAGAGGATCTGCTGCGCCCCGGCGGCGGTGCCCAGCAGCAAGAGGCAAACACTACCTAAGATCATTCTCCATTCACGCCAATTGCACTTCATAAAAGCAGGATTGATTTGCTGTTTGAAACCAGGTTGTTTTTAGTCTGTCACACCCTTCGCAGCATTGAGGTCCGGTATCTCCGCATTCACCTCTATCTTCCAGGTATCGAGCATTTCCTTCAGTTCCTTCACCTTTTCCGGCATTTCCGTTGCCAGGTTGTGTTTTTCCGAAGGGTCGGTCTTCAGGTCGTAAAGCTCCAGCCGCCCCCCGAGGTAAAACTCGATCAGCTTGTAATCGCCTTTGCGCACGGCACTGGCCATGCGTGGCTTCCATTTGCCGGTTTCGGAGGGATAATGCCAGTAGAAGGCCTCCCGCGCCGGCGCCTTTTTACCCATCATCAGCGAAACAATGCTTTTGCCGTCCACCAGGTTTCCCGGCGGGTTTTGTGTGCCGGCCACCTCCAGGAAGGTCGGGTAAAAATCTGTCCCTGCCATCGGTTCGTTGGTCACCGTGTTGGCTGCAATTTTACCGGGCCAGCGCATCAGCAGGCATTCCCGGATGCCGCCTTCGTAGAGCCAGGACTTGCCCGCCCGGAGGAAGCCGTTGTTACCGGCTTTACCGGCACCGCCGTTGTCGGAAAAAAAGACCAGCAGCGTGTTTTTGTCCAGCCCTGTTGCCGCCAGCGTTTGCATAATCTGGCCCACGCCGGCGTCAATGCGCTCCAGCATGGCCGCGAGGTAGGGATTGTCGCGATGGTCCGCCTCGTGCCTGGGGTTGGCAGCACCGTAATATTTTTCGGCTTCGCCTTCGCCGTATTTCGCGTCGAATTTCTTTTTGTACTTGTTCACCAGGTCTTCCGGGGCATCCAGTTTGGTGTGCACGGCGTAAAAAGGAAGGTAAAGAAAAAAGGGCCGCTCCTGGTTGCGCTCAATAAACCGGCAGGCTTCGGCACTTTGCCGGTCGGTCAGGTATTCGCCGTCCGCCCCCGTGGTAAAGGTGTTGATCTTGTCGTAGGGAAAAAAATAATCGCCGTCGGCAATGTATTTGGTTTCTGTGCCGATCACCTCGTCGAAGCCGTGTGCCTTCGGGCCGCCTTTGTTGGTCAGGTAATCGGTATCGAGGTGCCATTTGCCAAACATGCCCGTGTAGTAACCGACATTGGAAAGTGCTTCGTTGATGGTGAGGTATTTGGACGGGTCCAGCCAGCGGTCTGTTTTGGCGGGAAGAAAATCGGTGATTCGCGTCCTGGCCGGGTATTGGCCGGTCATGATGGCCACCCTCGAAGGCGAGCAGATGGGTGCCGCCGAATAGGCTTGGGTGAATTTCAGCCCCTGCGTAGACAGCTTGTCGAGGTTGGGCGTTTCGTTGTAGGTGTTTCCGTAACAACCCAGTTCTCCCCAGCCCAGGTCATCGGCCAGGATAAAAATGATGTTGGGCTTGCGGGCGGGTTTCTGCGCAGACAGTGCGCCGTGCAGAAGAAAAAAAACGAGGAGAGCACTTACCAGTTTTCGCATACGATTTTGCTTTCGTTATTGTACTGAACAGCGGTTATAAAAAAAAGGGACAGGAGTTTTCGTCATTGCCGTCAGTTTCCCGGTTTTAAGATCCCGGGAACCAGCACACCGTCGGGAGCCCTGAACGGAAGGTTCAGCAGCTTGCCAACCAGCGGCGCAATATCCTGGATTCCCATATCGCCGACCTGGTTCGGTTTCCCGATCCCTGCACCAATGGCCAGAAAGCCGGTGTTGATGGCGTTGAAATCAGGAAAATAGCCATGGTTCCCACCGCCTTTTTTCATCCTCACCAACTCTCCTTTTGCCTCGTTGTTGGCCACGTAGCCGTCCTGCATGGCCAGGGCCAGCGCCACGTCGGGGTTGGCTCCCACCCGGTCCAATTCGGCACGGTCAACAACCTGGAAAGCGGCTTTCTGCTCAGCAGGAAGGGCCTGTAAAATTGCTTTGACCTTGCTAAGAGTTGCCGTATCGCCCTTGTCTTTCAGGTAGAGAAAGGCCGAACCACCGGCGGGGTGAAAGCTGGCAGGACCACCATCGGCCGTCAAAAGTCCGTGCTGTTGCAGCAACACATTCGGTGAAAATGTATGCGTGGAGTTGACAAAACCGTGATCACCGGTGATGATCACGGCCGTGTTTTTTTTAAGGCCGGCTTCTTTGAGGGTTTTGAGCAGCACACCGATCATGCTGTCGACCAGCGCCACGGCATGGCGGACCTCAACGGCATCCCGTCCGTGGGCATGCTCCATGTGATCGACCGTAATGAAATGCACCGCCATCAAATTCGGCTGGTAGGTTTTGAGGATGTAGGCCGCCATCTTCCCAATGGTTTTGTCGATGGCATGGTTGCCGTCGAAATCGGCAACGGTTAGCGGACCGGTTTCCTTTTTTTCGATTTCATCCAGCAGGCCTGCCGGCGTCACCAGCGGCCGGGTGATCTCGAGTTGGTTGCTGGTTTCGTCGTTGTCGGCCCGGCGCACCGGGAAGTTGTAATCGATGGGGGCCCCAACGGTCACCGGCCACATCACGGCACCGGAGGTAAGGCCGGCCTGCCTGACGGCATCCCACAAGGTGGGCACCCTGATGTAGCTTTCCTCCCAGTACCACTGCCCTTTTTTGGCCCTGTAGGGCGCATTGTAGTAAATGCCATGACGTGCCGGAAATGCGCCGGTTACGAGGGTGGTGTGCGAAGGATAGGTGACCGAAGGAAAGACGCTGCGGACACCGGTGGCGTAAACGCCGGCCGCTTTTAGCTTTTGCAGGTTCGGCGCCGGCCAGGATTTGTCCTGGTAAAAGTCAGGGCGGAAGCCATCGATACTGACCAGGAGCACATGCCGCGCCGGCTGGCTGTGGCCAACCACGGTTCCGATCGCAAGAATGAGAAAGAAAACAATTTTTTTCATCGTTCGTGTTGCAAGACCACGGTGCGGAAAACTTGTCCGGCACCTGCCGCAAAAGCCGGTTCTTCGCCTGGAAAAATAGGCAATGCAGCCGTAGCAGGGTGAAAAAAGCTTTTTGTTTCGGCTGGTTCTCAGGACTTACGAAGCCTGCGGACAGACTACAAGGCTACACTTCCGTTCAACCGCCGCCAGCAAGTTATCGCCGTCACCCTTGTTTTGGCTGTCACAATTGTCTCCTGCACTAATAAATTTGTTTCAAAAGGCAGTTCCGGACGAAAAGGAGGAAGTGCCGGCCGGAAAATGCCCGGCAACGGTGATGAAGCCGGAAAGCCGCTGCCGGTACATTCTTTTTAGCCTCCGCGACAATACTGGTAGCGTCATCGGGGCATAATCCGTATTTTGCCGGCAGGATGTTGTTTTTGCTTCAAAGGGTGCTAAACAAACGATCGCTCATGCCGCCTGTCCATCCCTTTTACCGGATCGGTCCCTCCCGTCGGGGCTATTGCGGAACAGCAGACCAACACATTTGTAAAAGAGAAAAGACCGCCCCATGCGCATAAAGAAATTTCACCCGTTGCAAAGCCCGCATCGTTTGCTTTCCCGGTCCAGGCCGTGCAGGCCAGGCACGGGTATACCACTCTTTTTTCAAACGGTTCAGGCGAAACGATATGGTTTTGCCCTGCTGCTTGGGGCAGCCATTTTTTCCTGCAACAACGAAAACCCGAAACAGGAAGCGGCCACCCAAAAAAAGGAGGTGCTTTCCTGCATGCGGGTGCCTTCGCGGCTGGCCGCAACCGGCCCTGCTTCCTACAACGAGCAGGCGCTTGCTGCCGACAGCACGAACCGCGGCATGGTGTACATCCCCGGCGGAGACTACCTGATGGGCGGCGATAATGAGCAGGCATCGGCCGATGAATTTCCAAAACACAAGGTCACGGTGCATTCGTTCCTGATCGATGCCACGGAAGTGACCAATGCGCAGTTTCAAAAATTTGTGGATGCCACCGGCTATGTCACCACGGCCGAACGCAAACCCGACTGGGAAGAATTGAAAAAAACCCTTCCGCCCGGCACCCCCAAACCCGACGAATCGGTCCTGGTGCCTTCATCACTGGTCTTCCACTCGACCAACGGACCGGTTGACCTCAACGACTACAGCCAGTGGTGGCAGTGGGTGCCCGGCGCCGATTGGAAACACCCCGAAGGCGCTGGCAGCACAATCAAAGGAAAAGAGAACTATCCGGTGGTGCAGGTTTCCTGGTACGATGCACAGGCCTATTGCAAATGGGCCGGCAAGCGGTTGCCCACCGAAGCCGAATGGGAGTTTGCCGCCAGGGGCGGAACACAAAACGGCATTTATGCCTGGGGTAACGAGCCGATCGGGAACGGCCACGCAAAAATGAACAGCTGGGAAGGAGATTTCCCTTACCTCAACCTGCAAAAAGACCGCTACGTTACCGCGGCCCCGGTAAAGTCTTACGCACCCAACGGTTATGGCCTGTTCGACATGAGCGGCAATGTGTGGGAATGGTGCCAGGACTGGTACGACGCGAACTATTACAAATCCCTTAGCAGCAAAACCACCACCAATCCGCAGGGACCCGCAAAAAGCTTTGACCCGGACGAACCCTATACTCCCAAGCGTTCATTACGCGGCGGCTCCTTCCTGTGCAACGACAGTTACTGCAGCGGCTACCGCGTAGCCCGCCGTATGAAAAGCAGCCCCGATACGGGGTTGGAGCATACGGGCTTTCGCTGCGTGAAAGACCTGAAATAAGCAACCGGCCTTTGCTAACGTGCCGGGATGTTTTGCACGCCTGGCAGCCGAAGAACCGGGGCCGGAAAAAGAAAACCTATATGACAAGAAAAATCATGAATGGCCTGTTCGTGTTGCTGCTGGCCGGCAGCCTGCAGCCTGTTGCAGCCCAAAACAGCAAAGCTACCTATCAAAATCCCCTGCCGGTTAGGTTGGGCGACCCCTTTGTGCTGTCTGCCAACGGCCGGTATTACATGTACGGAACGGGAGGCGCAGACAAGGGCTTCGCTGCCTATTCATCTACCGACGTGGTTAACTGGAAGCCTGAAGGACAGGTGTATTTCCATAACAACAAAAACGGCTGGACCGATCCCACGGCTGCCTGGAACGGGGCCTACTGGGCACCGGAAGTTTACGAGCGGCAAGGCAAATATTACCTGTTTTACAGTGCACAGTGGAAAGTCAACCCGGCCAAAGAAACGGAAAACTTCCGCATCGGCGTGGCGGTGGCGGATCAGCCAACAGGCCCCTTTATTGACCTGGCAGACAGGCCCATTTTCGATCCCGGCTATCCCATCATCGATGCCAATGTTCTCTTTGACAAAAGCGGGAAAGTCTACCTGTATTACTCCCGCTGCTGCTACAAACACCCGGTGAAAAGCGAGGTAGCCGACTGGGCAAAAGCCAGGGGATGGTTCAAAGAAATCGAAGAAAGCTGGGTCTAGGGTGTCGAACTGAAGCCCGACTTCAGCGGTGTAATTGGCGAGCCGGTGCTCTTGCTGCGGCCCCCGGTCTCCATGAAAGACAAGCAGGCCGAATGGGAAAGCCGTTCGGTAACATCCAAAGAAGTGGCCCGCCGCTGGACCGAAGGTTCGGTTGCCTTTCAAAAAGGCGATACCTATTACATGATGTATTCGGCCAATTATTTTGGAGGAAAGAATTACGCGGTGGGCTATGCCACGGCCAAAAGCCCGCTGGGACCTTTTACCAAAGCAGCCAACAATCCCGTGCTGCAAAAGAATGTGGACAAAGACGGAACCGTCACCGGTACAGGCCACAACAGCATCACCTACTCGCCTGACGGGAAAGAAATGTTTTGCGTTTACCACGGCCGCACCACGGCCACCGGCGACGAACGGGTGGTGTTCATTGACCGAATGAAGATCCTGCCCAACGGAAAACTGGTAGTTGAAGGGCCCACGACCCAACCGCAACTGCTGCCATCCGGCGTCAACAGGCCCTAAAACAAGGCGCCGTTTTGGTTCATGTCCCTGCCGGCAGCGGGGACATTTTTGTTTTACGACAACAAAAAATTTTGCGGTGCATTGGCCTTCCGGCAAACAAAAAGGCAGACCCGTTTTTCCTGCTGCGATGCAGGAGCACAAGGTCTGCCCCGTTGCTGCTTTGTGAGAGACGGGCAGCAATGGCTTGCAGCCCGTCCTTCCGTCAATAGCCTTCGTTTTGCTCAATATGGCTCACATCGATTTCCGCCTGCGGAATGGGAAAATGCACATGAAAAGGCTTAGCATTTTTGCCCCGGGCCACGGCGTCGCTGATGAATTTACCGTGGCGGATCAGGTCCTGGCGGCGGAAGCCTTCGGTGAAAAATTCCCAGAGGCGCTCCTTCAGGATGGCGTCGCGGAAACTGTCTTTGGTGAAGGCCGCTGCCGTGTACAACGAAGCCTTGGCCCTTCCCCTGACCTGGTTGATGAGACCAATGCTTTCGTCGGTGGGCCCGTTGATCTCGTTCAGCGCTTCGGCCCTTGCCAGCAGGATATCGGCATACCGCAGTTCGGGGATGTCGTTGCCGGCATCGGCATTCAATGAGCCTGGATCGGGAAAATATTTAAAGCTCCGCGACTCGTTGCGGCCCAGCAACTGAACCGTGGCTCCCGCTGCCGTCTGGTACGAAGTAAGAATGCATCCCCTGCGTTCATCACCGGTTTCGAACGAATTCACAAACTTGTCGTACAACTTGTAATTGGCGGCAAAACTGGCCTGGTTGGTCAGGCGGGGGTAGGTAGCCGGAAACGAAACAGCCATCCACTGGTTGCCCTGCCCGGCAATGGGCTCACAGGGGCTGACGAAAATGAATTCTTTGTTCCGCTCGTTTTGTACCTTGAACATGTCCACGTAATTGGGATAAAGCTGGTACACACCCAGGTCCATCACCGCTTTTGCGGCGTCCGCACATTTTTGCCACTGCTTGGTGTTCAGGTAAAACTTGGTAAGAAAGCCCAGCGCCGCCCCTTTGGTGGCCCGGCCGTATTCGCTTTGTGTTACGGGCAGCAGGCCGGCCGCATCCGTGAATTCTTTTTCCAGGAAGGATTTCATTTCATCCTCTGTCGGCCGGCGAATTTCCTTCGCTTGCCCGGAAGTGGTTACCAGCGGTACGGGCCCGTACCAGTCGTACAGCATAAAATAGGTGTAAGCTCTCAGGAAGCGGGCTTCCCCAACAAAGGTTTTGCGCTTTGCCTCCGTCATGGACGCTTTGTCAATGTTGTCGAGCAATACGTTGGCGTCGCGGATGGCCCGGTAGGGTTTGTTCCATCCCTGGTCGTTGAACCAGGCCATGGTGGGTTCCCAGGTAAAGTTGTAAAGCTGCGCGGCATTGCCGGCCACACCGCCGCCGGCCTGATACATGATCTCGGTCGGCAGCTCGGCAAAGTCCACTTTGGCGTTCATCGGGAAGGCCACGAACTGTGCATTGCTGTAGGCCGAAACACTCAGGGCCTTGATCCCGGCTTCGGTGCGCAGGAAGTCCTCTGTGGAAAGCTGTGAAAAATTGTCTTCTTCCAATCCCTTTTTACAACTGCCAAACGACAGGGCCACCGAAAGGGACGCAAGGCCTGCCAGGTATGTCAATCTGTTTGTTTTCATGATTCGTTTTTTGTGTTCGATCTTAAAATCCAATGTTCAGTCCCACCAGGTAGGTTTTCGCCAGCGGGTAGGCATTGTAATCCACCCGCACATTGCCATCGCCGTTCACGTTCACCTCCGGGTCGTAACCGGAATAGTGGGTGAAGGTTTTCAGGTTTTGTCCCGAGAGATAGATCCTTGCCGATTTGATCATCCGGCCGTTCTGCAGCGGAAGCTGGTAAGAAAGGGTGATGTTTTTCAGGCGCAGGTAGGAGGCGTCTTCCACCGTCAGCGAATTGATGCGCTGGGCCGAGTAGTCGTTGTAGCCTACCAGCGAGGGCCACTTTGCACCCGGGTTGCTGCTTGTCCAGCGGTTGAGCAGGGGCTCCGCCAGGGAGTTGCGCAGCGGGTCGAGCGGGAAAATGGCTTCCAGCAAATTCTGGTTCAGGATGTCCACGCCAGAAACGCCCTGCAGGAAAAAGTCCAGGCCAAAATTCTTATAACTCAGGCTGTTGCTGATGCCGTACGTAAACCTGGGCAGCGGGTTGCCGATAAGGGTGCGGTCGGCTGTGGTGATCTTGCCATCGCCGTTCACGTCTTCAAATTTGAGGTAGCCCGGCTTTGCAGCTGGCTGTGCCGAATGGGCGATGTCGTCGCCGGTCTGAAATACTCCCGATACCCTGTAGCCATAATAGCCCGCCAGCGGAAAGCCCGGCTGGATGACGACGATCTGCGTGGTAAACGGCAGGGACCCGGTCAGGATCTGCGACAACGGCCCGATGTCTTTTACCGTGTTTTCCAGCGTAGCGGCATTCAGCGTTGTCGTCCAGTTGAACAGACCCGTGAGATTTTTGGTTTCCAGCAAAAATTCCCAGCCCTTGTTTTCGATGCTGCCGATGTTGGTCAGTTGGGACGTAAAACCGCTGGTGCCGCTGACCGGCAGGTTGAGCAGCATGTCCTTGGTATTCTTCCGGAAATAATCCACCGAAAGGTTCACCCGGTTGCCCACGAGACCCAGGTCCACACCCACATTAAACTGCGCCGTTGATTCCCATTTCAGGTCGGGATTGGGAATTCGCGTGGGCGCCTGTCCAATCTGCGTGGTGCCGCCAAGATTGGCGCCACCCGAATTGTTGAAGGTGGCCACCGAATTCAGGTTGCCGATGTCCTGGTTGCCGGTGAGGCCATAGCCAGCGCGGAGCTTGAGGCTGGAAACCTGCGGCAGGTTGCGCATAAAGGCCTCCTGCCCGATCTGCCAGGCACCGGAGAACGAGGGAAAATAACCGTATTTGTTGTTGATCCCGAAACGCGACGAGCCGTCGGCCCGCAACGTGGCGGTGAGCAGGTATTTTCCTTTGTAGTCGTAATTGATACGACCGAGGTAAGACTGCAGCTTGTTGGTGCTTTTGCCGCTGCCCACACTGGCCAGCGTGGTGCTGCCCGAGCCAAGGCTGTTGGTGCCGTTCAGGTCAGAGGGAAAGCCCACGTTGCCGGCACTGATACTGGTGTTCAGGAAATACTGGTAGGTGTAGCCGCCCAAAAGGCTGACCCGGTGATCGTGAAAGCTTTTGACATAATCCAGCGTGGCTTCGACGAGGTAATTGGAGTTGGTGCCGTTGAAGACGGAGCCAATGCCGCCGTTGGCAAAGCCGGCTTTAGTGGCCGTTGTATTGTACACATCCCGCCGGGCATTGGTGTAGTCGGAACCGAGGTTCAGTTTTGCCTTCAGGCCGGGAAGGATGGTGTATTCGCCAAAGATATTTCCGAAGGTGCGGCTGGTGGCCTGTTTGGCATCCACCCCGTTGGCCACGGCCAGCGGGTTTTCCATATCGATGTTATAGTACCGGGCAAAATTGCCGGCCGAGTCGTAGGGCGACACGGTGGGAAAGAACTGGATGGCCGCATTGATAATGCCTGCACCGGCATTGAAGCCGGTTCCCCCAAACGCCACCAGGTCGTCTTTGATCAACGAGCTATTGAGGTTCATGCCAAAACGGAAATTGCCTGCTTTGTGTTCCAGGTTGATGCGGCCGATGTAGCGCTTCATGCCCGAGCTGATGATGACCCCATCCTGGTCGTAATAATTCAGCGAAGCGTAATACCGGGTGCCGCCGGCACCACCGGAGAAGGAAAGGTTGTGATTTTGCATCGGTGCATCGCGGAAGATCAGGTCCTGCCAGTTGGTGCCGGCACCAATGGCTGCAATGTCGGCCTGCGAAAAGAGCGGCGCCCCGCCCCTGGCCACCGCCAGTTCGTTCTGCGCCTGGATGTACTGCGACGTGCTTAAGACCGGTAGCGACCGTGCTACCTTTTGGGTACCCCTATAGGTGTCGTAGGTCACTTGCAGGGCACCGGTTTTTCCCTTTTTCGTGGTAATTAAGATAACGCCGTTGGCTCCCCGTGAACCGTAAATGGCGGCGGCCGATGCATCTTTCAGGATCTCGACCGATTCAATGTCATTTGGATTCAAGGCATTCAGGGGATTGCGGGCCTGGCTGCCGGCAGGGAAACCGCGGCCGGCATCCCCACTGACCGGTGCACCATTTTCGACGGGCAGGCCGTCGATCACATACAAGGGATCGTTGCCGCCATTGACCGAGCTGGCACCCCGGATGCGCACCGACAAGCCGCCACCGGGCTCCGAACTCGTTTGCGTGATGTTCACACCCGGTGCCCGGCCGGCAATCAGGTTGGTGACCGAAGTGTTCAAGCCCTTGTTAAAATCATCGCCGTTCAGCGAGGTGACGGAGCCGGTCAGGTCTTTTTTCCGGGTGGTACCGTAACCGATCACCACCACTTCGTTTTCTCTGTTTTCGGCGGTGACTAAACGAACGGTCATGCCGGAACGGTTTTTCACGGGCATTTCCTGTGTAGTATAGCCAACAGAAGAAATCACCAGAACACCGCTGCCCTCCGGCAGGGCGAGCCTGAACACACCCGTAGAGTCGGTGCTGGTCCCGGCAGAAGAATTTTTTAGTCGTACACTCACTCCCGGTAAAGGAGTGCCTTTGTCGTCCGTCACCTTTCCCTGTACGGCATTTTGCGCCAGCAGGAATTGGGAAAAGAGCAGTCCGACCGTCAGCAGGAAGATTGCGTTTTTACATCTTTTCATATAGTCAACTTGAAAGTGAAAAATTAGCCGTTGTGCCCAAGGCGGTCTTTCACATTTGTGTTTTTGGCTGTCAATTTTGTGCAGGGGGCTTTTATTGCGTTGTGCAGGCGTTGCTGGTGGCGGGTTTCGTGGTGATTCGGTGAAAATGGTTTGACGAACCGCCGATTCTTTTCACCAAACGCGGTTGTTTGCACGGGAATCACCCATACAGAAAAAAGGACCCCTGCCGCAGCCAATGCAGCGGAACGGCGCCATCCCGCGGCACATTGGAATTTTGGCAAAACATCCGTGTGCAGCCACCTCCGGGGATGGAAGCTGTGGCCGGTTATTTACCCTTTGTTTGTTGGTGATTGTTTGCTTTCAGCTTTTGTTCCGGCTCTTTTTTATACGGCGACCAGTAATTCCGGGGATCGCGTTTGAAGCCGTAGTGCCGGGCCCTGGTTGGATGGGGCAAAGGCAACGGATCCTGCGTGCGCAGTTCCCAGGCCATCATGTCCTGCAGGAGTTCCAATTGCTTTGCCGTGTAATTTTTATTGCCAAAAAGA
Source organism: Flavisolibacter nicotianae (assembly GCF_003628535.1). Lineage (GTDB taxonomy): Bacteria > Bacteroidota > Bacteroidia > Chitinophagales > Chitinophagaceae > Flavisolibacter > Flavisolibacter nicotianae. The sequence goes on along the minus strand of NZ_RBCI01000002.1, from coordinate 61,154 downwards.
TTGTTGATCTCGGCCGGGTCTTTTGCCAGGTTGTACAGCTCTCCTTTGCCCTGCATGTCGTACACCAGCTTCCAGTCGTCTTTCCGCAGCATACGCATGGTGCCGCTTTGCGTCCAGGTATTGAGTTCATCAAACTCGATCTTGCCTTTCGTGAGCATCCCATCGCCGGTATAGGGATCGTATTCTTCCAGGTCAGTATAATGAAGTCCGCCGTAGCCCTGCTGCACCAGCATGCTGGCAAATTCCTCTTTCGGGTAAGACTGGCCGGTGAGCAAAGGCCACAAGCTCCGGCCCTGTACACCTTCGGGCAGGCCCACGTGCAGCATCTCACAGAGGGTGGGCAGGATGTCCACGTTGCTGACATGTGCCGTATGCGGCCGTTTGCTTTTGGTAATTGCCGGCCCGTACCAGATCATCGGGATGCGGGTCAGACACTCGGGCACTTCAACGCCTTTTTTGATCAGGCCGTAGTCGCCGGTGTAGTCGCCGTGATCCGCCACGAAAATGAAGAGCGTATTTTCGGAAAGGTTTGTTTGGCGCAGAAAATCCACAAAGCCTCTGAGCTGGTCGTCGATCAGCCGCATCATGCCGTAATAATTGCTGCGAACGCGGGGAATGTTTTTTTCGAAGCCGGGATAACCCATCTCCATCAGCTTTTTTTGCAGCACCCATTTGTTTCCTTTTGCCGGCAACACCTCATCGCCGGACAGTACCGGCGGCAACGATGACGGTGGAAAAAGTGAATAATAGGGTTCCGGCACCTGGTAAGGATTGTGCGGCTCGGGAATGGACATGTACAGGAAAAACGGCTTGTCCGGCGTTTGCTGCACCCGGCTGATCCAGGCTTTGGAATCGCTGACAATCCGGGCCGGCAATTGTTGTTCGGCAGGAAATGGCGCCGGTTTCAGATCGGCGTAGTAGTTGGTGGTTTGCAGGTAAGCTTTAAAGGCTTTGTCTTCTTCGCTTTCCGGCTTGTCTTTGCCCAGGTGAAAATAACTGTCCCAGTAATCAAACCGCTCCGGCTTCAGGTAGCTGTGGTTTTTCCCGATCAGGGCCGTGGCATAACCCTTCGCTTTGAGCACATCCACCAGGTCTGTTTGGTAAAGGGCATCCTGCAGGTTCATGTTCGACCGCACCCGTGTGGCGCTGGGAAAGCGACCTGTCATCATCGATGTGCGGCTGGGCACGCATGCCGGCGAAGCGCAGTAGGCTTTGTTGAACCAGGTGCCACTGGCAGCCAGGCTATCAAGGAAGGGTGTGGTATTCAGGGCAAAACCCTCCCGTTTGCAGGCGTCGGCCCGGAACTGGTCGGTAATCACCAGAACAATGTTGGGCAGTTTTTCTTTCCCGGATGTATCGGGGCTGGCGGTGTTCCGGTCAAACTTTTTTCCTGCAAAGCCGCTCAGCGCCAGTAACAGGAAACTGGCCAGCAGCACCGTTTTTGTTTGATTGAGATTGGCTTTTTTCATTGCAGCTTGCTATCGGGTTTGGGTGAAGAAAAAGAAGGCATTTAAAAATTTGGATACTCCCAGGGCGTTGAAATATAGTTGGCCGCGGCCGGTCTTTTCTCTTCTTTCCACGGCATGGGATAGACGTTTGTTTCCTGTGCCCATTTCTCCCACATGGCCACCATTTTTTTGACGACATCCGGGTAAGCACCCGACAGGTCCTGGAGTTCGGCCGGGTCTTTTTCCAGGTCGAAGAGTTGCCAGGGAAGGCTGGTATAGGTTTTCCATTTGCCGTAAGGTCCGTTCATGATCCCCCCGGAAACGATCTTCCATTTTCCCAGGCGCATGGCCCGGTTGGCCTGGTGTTCCCAATAAATGGCCCGCTCCGGCAGTTGCCTGCCGGCAAACGTTGGCACCAGGCTCACACCGGATACCGGTGTAATGCTGTTTTGCTGAACCTGCTGCGGGTAGGTTGCCCCGGCCAGGGCCACCAGGGTTGGCAGGATGTCAACCTCGTGGCCGACCTGCTGCCGGGTGGCACCTTTTGCTTTGATGCCGGCCGGCCAGTGAATGATCAGCGGCGTGGCAATGCCGCCTTCGTAGGTGAAATTTTTATACTTCAGAAAAGGCGTGTTGGACAAATTGGCCCAGGGCTTCAGGTAAGCCAGGTAGGTATCGGCCGGTCCGGCCATCACCTGCTTGCCCATTCTCACCATTTGACCGTCACGGGTCATGGGAGAAATGACGCTGTATTGCACATCGGTTTTCGCCAGGCGCTTCACCGCCGCCGTGTCTTTCGCCACGGGCCGCGTTTCGCCATTGGGACCGCCAAAACCAACACCTTCCGCATTGCCGCCGTTGTCCTGCAAAAACAAAATGATCGTGTTTTCAAACTTGCCTTCTTTTTTCAGCTCGGCAACCAGGCGGCCGATGCCCTCGTCCATGATCGTTACCATCGCTGCATAAGTTTCCATCCGGCGCTCCATAGCAGCTTTGTCGGGCTCCTCTTCCCAGCTATGTGTGTCCAGGGGCGAAAGAACAGCGTTGGCATTGATCATGCCTAATTGTTTTTCCCGCTTAAGTCGCTCAGCCCGCAGCTTGTCCCAACCGGCAGCATAGTGGCCCTTGTATTTGGCAATGGCGGCTTCCGGCGCCTGCATGGGCCAGTGCGCAGCCGTGTAGGCCAGGTACAGAAAAAACGGCTTTGGGCTTTGGTGTTCTTTCACAAAAGCAACCGCGTTGTCCGAGATCGCATCGGTGAAGTAAAAGTCTTTGGGGTGGTACAGTGAGTCGGTGTAAGGTGTGATCAGCGTGTTGTTACGGCAAAGGGTGGCCGGGTCGTAGAAATTGCCGGCACCGGTGATGATGCCGTAAAACTTTTCTAAGCCCCGCTGCAAGGGCCAGTTGTATTTGGGCCCATCGTCCCGCATGTTGTGCGCCAGATGCCACTTTCCCGCCATGTAGGTAGCATAACCGGCCTTTTGCAATACTTCGGCTACCGTCACACAGTGGTTGTTCAATTCATCGGTATAGCCGGGCTGCTCAAATTTTGTATCCACCATCCAGCCCAATCCCGTTTGCTGGGGATACAATCCCGTCAGCAGTGCCGCCCGGGAGGGACAGCAATGCCCGACATTGTAAAAATGCGTGTAGCGCAAGCCGCCTTTTGCCAGGGCATCCAGGTTGGGGGTTTTGATCTCGCCACCGTAGCAGCCCAGATCCGAATAGCCCATGTCGTCGGAAAGAATGAGGATGATGTTGGGGCGCTGCGGTTGCTGCGCCTGCAGCAGAAGCGGACTTCCCATGGCCAGCCCCGTAAAAAGCCAACCCAGTTTGACAGCAATCTTTCTCATGAGCCTATTATGGATTTACAATAAAAGAGGTTCAGAACATGCCGGCAGGGGCGTTTCCCACCACCACGCCTTTGTACCAGCCGGCCAATTTCTTTGTCATTTCCGTGGTGATTTTTTTCTCCGCGTCCACCAGGTTGGTGGTTTCCTTGTGGTCTTTCTCCAGGTTGTACAACTGCTTCTTGGAGCCATCGGGTTCCATGAGCAGCTTCCATTTCCCGGAGCGCATAGCCAATGTTGGCGAAATGTTGGCCGCCTTGCCCGGAACGGGTTCGTTGTTATAATACCAGAAAAGGTCGTGCGGTTCGTTAGCCTGTTTTCCCAGCAACACTTTGCTTTCATCCACACCATCCGAACGGTAGTCGTTGGGCAGTTTTACACCGGTCAGCGCCGCTACAGTTGGCACAATGTCCACCACGCTCATTACGGCTTTTTCGTTCACTTTTCCCGCCGGTATCTTCCCGGGCCACACCACGAAAAAAGGCTCCCGGATACCGCCTTCATAGAGGCTCCATTTACGTCCCCGCAGGTCGCCGGCGCTGCACGGTGGCTCGCCGCCGTTCTTGTAGTAAAAGGGCCAGTCGGTGGGACCGTTATCGCTGGTAAAAACGATCAGCGTGTTTTCCAGGAGGTTCATGTTCTTCAGCGCTGTCATAAAACGGCCGATCTGGTTGTCCAGATCTTTCAATACAGCCAAAAACTTTTGCTGCTCCTTATTGGTAGTCACGGCTGCATACTGCTGGGCCCCGCCGTCGGCTGGATTGTAGGGATCGTGCACATCATTGGTGAAAAGATTGACCAGGAAAGGCTGGTTTTGATGTGATTGAATAAATGCAATGGCGCTGTCGACATACATTTCGGTTTGCTTGTGCTGCGGCGCTACTACAATATTGCCGCGACCCAGTTCAGCGCTTTGCTTGTTCAGGTTATCGGCCATGGTCAGCGTGCGGTCGCCCAGGCCTTCAAAGCTGGTAAAGGTTTTATCGAAACCGTATTCCGTGGGCAGCGGCGCATCGCCTACATCCCGGCCGCCGCCCAGGTGCCATTTGCCAAAATGCGCCGTGGCATAACCGTTTGCCTTCATCAGTTTCGCCAGCGTTGGTACGGTAGCGGGCAGGTAGTCGGGCATTTTGTTTTCCGCGTTTTTCTTGCGGCCCGCGAGGTAGGTGTAAAAGCGGTGCCGTGCCGGGTACTGTCCTGTCATCATCGCCACCCGGGAGGGCGAACACACCGGGCAGTTGACATAGAACTGCGATACCCGTGTGCCCTTTGCCGCCAGGGCATCCATGTTGGTGGTTTGTACCTGCGTGTTGCCATAGCTGCTCAGGTCTCCATAGCCCATGTCGTCGATAAAAATGATGATGACATTGGGCTTTTTGTTTTGCTGGGCTTCTGCAACAGAGAAGCCTATACAAGCCACTGTAACGAAAAAGAGACAAATCAATTTTTGCATATCGCGAGGGTATAAAATGAAGGAATCAGGGATTTCATTGTTGATATAAATACCGGAATGTGGATGGCATTGCCACCAGTTTGTCGATGCCTGTTTGCGGCTCTTTTTCAAATTTCACCTGGATGATCGCTGTTTTACGCGGCGAAATTTTTTCGGCTGAAAAATGCGTGTGAAAAACATAGAACCACTCGTTGTTTTTTCCTCTCACCAGGTCACCGTGACCACTGCCGTTTTGCCCGGTCAAGCTTTGATGAAGAACCGGGTTTCCCCCGTATTTCTTCCAGGGCCCGAAGGGTGAAGTGCTGGTGGCATACCCCACCGCATAATCCACGCTTTTAAAATGGTTGGCACTGTACAGCAGGTAATAGAGGTTGTTGTGCTTTACAACGGTGGGGCCTTCTGTCACAGCCCAGTTGCTGTAAGCCGGGTCGGTGTTTTCCCATTTTTCGGTGGCCTCGATGCATTTCTTTGCGGTTCCCTCTTTTACCGACAACAGGTCGTCGTTCATTTCTGCGACATAAATCCGGTTGCCGCCATCGGCCACCACTACGTAGTACAGGTATTTTTTTCCATCGTCATCGATGAACACAAAGGGATCGATCTGCTTCGTCGCTTGCGAGATGGCTTGGCCATTGGGTTGTGTAAACGGTCCAGCCGGGCTATCGCTTACGGCAATGCCGATATGCTCGTTGGCAGCATAGGCCATGTAATATTTGTTGCGATAGGAAAACACCTGCGGCGCCCAGAAACCTTGCTCACCAAAAGCATCGCCTTTTTTCAGGGCATAGCCTTCCTTGGCACCGACAGGACCTGTCCAGGTTTTCAAATCTTTCGATGCGTAAACGGCAAAGCCGGACGTGAACCGGGCACCCCCGGTTCCGGACAAATAATAGGTTCCCTTCTCATAAAAAATCGAAGGGTCGGCCAGAAATAGATTCTCCTGTTCCTGTGAAGACTGCGCCATTTTTTTTGCAGCGCAGCAGGAAACCGTGGTGGCCACAAACGCCAGCAACAGCCAATTGATCCAGGTAAGACGGTTATTCATCATCGTAGCAAGATCATTTATCTAACCGATACAGGCAAAAATCAAAATGGGTCTCCTGTGTTGCGTTGGTGCATTCCACCGCAAGGCGGTTGTTCCCTTTTTTCAGCAGGGAAATTTTGTTGGAGAGATTAATGTCGTCGTAATGCCTTTTTGTGCGGATCTTCTCTTCCTCCCAGATCAACCGGCCGTTGAGATAAATTTTGGCATCGCCAAATCCATAGAGCTTCACCCCCAATCCTTCGGGCATCTCATTGATAGTAAAATCCTGGTAAGCATAGATGGAAGCGCCTTTGGCCAGCAGGGGTTTTGATTCCGTTTCTTTAAAGCTGGCCGGCATGGCCTGTTGCAGCCAGCCATCCGGGGCTGCGCCTATCACGTATTTAAATTTGTTCGGCTCTGTTTCGGTGGCCTTATTGATGAAGGTGATCTTTCCGTTGGGCTGCGCATACAGGGATGCATGCAACTGGCGCAATAACGCTTCGGGTATCTTGATCACTTCGCGGTCGTAGGTCAACATTCCGTTGACTTCCCCCTCCACATCGGTGGTTTGGGTATAGATGGCAGCGGCCAGTCCCCGCGGCACCATCAGTTGCAGGTTGTACAGCAACTCGGTGTATTCCGAAACCAGCTTGTCTTTTTCCAGGTAGGTCTTGTAACCCCAGTTGCGCTTTTTCGGGTCCCAGATATGATCTTTTACCACCAGGCCAAGGCCACCAAATTCGCCCAGCACAATGGCCCGGCCGGGGTTGGCCGCCGGCGGCTCCATACCCGGACCAGGATACTGGTGTGCATCGTTCACATCACCCACCCCGCGATCGGTCCAGCCGCTGGGAGCATCCACCAGTCGTGTGGGATCGTAATTTTTTGTCAGTTCGGCAATGCGTTTGGTATCGTACTGGCCCCAGCCTTCGTTGAGCGGCACCCACATCACAATGCTGGGAAAAAAGCGCAGGTGGTCCATAATGGCCCGCCATTCGGTTTCGAACTGCGTTGCGGATTCGGCGGGACGCTTCCAGTCCTCCCTGGCCTCTGCCGCCACATGTGATGGCGTGTTGAAACCGGCAAAGCCCGAGGGCATATCCTGCCACAACAAAATTCCCAGCGAGTCGGCGTGGTAATAATAACGCGAAGGTTCGACCTTGATGTGTTTGCGCAGCATGTTGAAGCCCATCTCTTTTAGCTTCACCATGTCGTAGACCATGGCCTCATCCGACGGCGGCGTTAAGAGCCCGTCGGGCCACCAGCCCTGGTCCAGCGTTCCAAACTGGAAAAGCGGCTGGTTGTTCAGCAACAGGCGGGTGTAACCGTTTTTGTCTTTGCCCAGGGCAATTTTGCGCATGGCAAAATACGAGTTGAACCGGTCGAGCACCTGGTTGTTGCGGCGCAGTTCCACATCAACCGTATAGAGGTTGGGCGTCTGCGGCGTCCACAGGTTGACAGAAGGGAGTGAAACAGCGAGGTTGGGCTGGAATGCAGCAGTGGTATCTTTTACTGTTTTGCCCCTGCTTTTGATAACAAGGTGCAATTGCTCGTTGCCCGTTAAACCGGAAGCCGTGGTCGCAAAACGGATCTTGCCTCCCTCAATGTCGGCCGTAGGCACAAATTGCTGCACTGTCGTTTTTGGCACCGGTTCCAGCCAAACGGTTTGCCAGATGCCCGAAACGGCCGTGTACCAGATTCCCTTGGGATCGAGCACCTGCTTGCCTCTTGGCTGCAGGCCGGTGTCGGTTGGGTCCCACACACTGAGGACGATCTCCTGTTCGCCTTTCTTCTTTAAATAAGGGGTAATGTTGAAGCTAAAGGGATCGGATCCGCCTTTGTGCTCGCCCACTTTTTTCCCGTTCACCCAAAGTTTGGTTTCCCAATCCACGGCATCAAAATGCAGCAAGACGTCTTTCCCGGTCCAGGCCGCAGGGAGCGTGAACGTCCGGTTGTACCACAGGTCCTGCGAAGGCAACAGGGGCTTTCCCACGCCGGACAAAGACGACTCAATACAAAACGGCACCAGGAGCTGGCCTTCGTAGGAAGCCGGTATGGCCTGCCCCTTGGGCTGCACAGCATAGTTCCAAAGGCCGTTCAGGTTCATCCAGGAAGCCCGCTGCAGTTGCGGGCGGGGATATTCTGTCCACGCATTGGACGGTGTTACCTCTTTCCCCCACCGGGTGGTTAAGCTCACGCTGGCCGGTTTCCAGGTTTGGGATTGTGCTCCCAGTGCAATCATGCCAAACAATAAAACAATGACTTTCTGCATGCGATCTCTTTCTGTATGGTTAGTAGATAGTCTTTTCCGACCGGCACGAAAATAAACGCCTGGGCTGGCGGCCCCTGACACGATTGTCGTTGTGTGTATAAGATTTGTAGAATAGCGTGTGCCGTTAAGAAAAATTACACATCAACGTTCCCTGGCGGGCAGTGGGTGCACCAGGGTCCAGGCCAACTATCCGGTGGCATGATGATGCCGAGTCGTGGTTTGGTCTCATTCTTTATTTTCTGTCCGCCCGGCCCCTTCGCCGTTGACCCGGCGAGACAGACGCCGTGGCGAACCCCGGGCCGACACAACCGGGATTCTGTTTACCGGATTAACGGTCCGTGAACGCTTCTTCCAAGGCTTCCCGGCTTCTCCCGACTGGCCTGTTATCTGCAGAACCAGCCAGGTTCACTTCTTCTTTTCCGTTTGCGGCCGGGCAAGGCGACGCCGACCTGATTTTGAAACGTCGGAATAATTGATTGTATTTGTAGGGTTATTTTAATTGAATTTCCCGTCAAAGCCAACCCTATGAAAAATGTGATCGCCTGGCTTCTGCTGTCTTCCCTGCTGCAACCGGTTTCAGCGCAACTGGCCGCCGACAGCGCCGAAAAACTGGTGCCGCAAAAAGAAAACCTTATCGGTGCCGAAACCATCATCAAGGTGGAAAATATCGGCCGGAACATCAATTCCAACCTGGCAGAGCTGCGTCCAACGATTTCGGCCGATGGCAACCTCCTGTTCTTTATCTGCGAAAATCATCCCTACAATACAAAATACACGTCCATCCGCAACTCGCAGGACATCTGGTATTCGGAGCGGGACAGCAACGGCAAATGGTCCGAAGCCATTCACATGGAATACCCGCTGAATACCTATTTCTACAACGCGGTGTTCTGGATCTCTCCCGACAACAACCGCATCCTCATCCGCAATGCCTTTGTGGATGGCGACTATGCGGGCAACGGCGTGAGCATGAGCCATCGCAGGAAAGACGGCACCTGGAGCAAGCCCCAGGCACTGTGGATCCGGAACTACGACAAGTACGACCGCGGCAGCCAGAACGGGGCCAGCATGGCACAGAACGGGCAGACCCTGTTGCTTTACATGAGCGAAGAGAAAGGCGGCGACAACAACGATCTCTATGTCAGCTTCCTCCTGCCCGACGATTCCTGGTCGGAGCCGAAAAGCCTGGGGAAGAAAATCAACCTGAAGAAATACAACGAAATGACGCCCTATCTCGCTGCCGACGGCAAAACCCTCTACTTCAGCAGCGACCGGCCCGGCGGGCTGGGTGATAACGATATCTGGATGACCAAACGCCTCGACGACACCTGGCAAAACTGGTCGGAGCCGGCGAACCTGGGCAGCCCGATCAACACCAGCGACTGGGACGCCTTTTTCACGATGGATGCAGGGGGCGAATTTGCGTACATGAGCACCCACCTGAATAGTTTGGGTTCCAGTGATATTGTGCGGATCAAACTGCTGGAAAAAGAAAAACCCGCGCCGGTGGTCCTGGTCAGCGGCAATGTGTACAACAAAAAGACCGGCCGGCCGCTCAGCGCTTCGCTTGTGTACGAAACCCTGCCGGATGGTGCTGTTGCCGGCAACGGCCTGTCGAGTCCATCGGATGGTTCGTTCAAGATGGTATTGCCCTACGATAAGAACTACAGCATTCGTGCTGCAGCCGATAAATTTTTCGCCATCTCGGAAAACCTGAACCTCGATTCGCTGGTGAAAGCCGGGTACAAAGAGATCCACAAAGACCTCTTCCTGGTGCCCATCGAAGTGGGACAGGTGTTCCGGCTGAACAACGTGTTCTTTGATTTCGACAAATGGGATCTCCGGCCGGAGTCGTACCTGGAGCTGGACAGGGTGGTGAAGTTGCTGAACGAAAACCCTGCCATCGAAATTGAAATGAGTGCGCATACGGATAGCCGTGGTGCTGATGAATACAATTTCAAACTGAGTGATAACCGGGCCCGTTCGGTGATGCAATACATCCTTTCCAAAGGCATTGCGCCCAACCGGATCAGTTCACAGGGTTATGGCGAAACAAGACCGGTTGCGCCGAACGATACCGACGAGAACAGGCAATTGAACAGGCGGGTGGAGTTTAAAATCGTGAAAAATTAGGCTGTCGATTTTGCCTGCCCGGGGTCTTCGCAGAAAGGCGCTTTGGACAAGCGCTTATGGCGAGACCCGGGATATGTATCGTCAAGTTATGTCAGCATGGCTTACTCAAACTATGTAAGCGGCGACAATCATTTTATCATCGTCACTTGTTATGGCTGGTAGCCCCAACAAAACAAATCCCGAACCGATTGCAAAGGACAGGAAACTATTTGCCTGATTAACGGCCTGATGATCAAATGGCGAAGATTGGAACTCTGCCTCCCGTGGTTTATTTCTCCGGAGAAATTCCATGCAATTGAATTAACAACGCAGAAAAACAGAAAAGATGACAAACCCTCTCTTCTACATAGACAGAGGCGCCCTATCCCGTTTCTCACGCAAAGGGCCGACTACGTCCAGGTCACCGTGCATCCAACAAGTAAGTTTCCACATCAGTCAATCCCTTGCATTGAAAAGAAAAGCCGAAAGATTTTTACCATAATGCGGGTGAAGGGGAGTGTTGCCTGTTTTAAAAATCTTAAAATCGTTGCTGCGTGTGTATCACTTCTCCAGATAAACAACCCCTGCCAAATACGGTGGTTTTAAATGGGTAACAAAAGCACTCGCCTGGAAAAATAAAAACACACAGGCATTTGTTTCATTGGTCATGAATGAATAAATATCATCATAGCCAAGAAGGATAAACTGCTCATTTGCTGCCTTTCCTACCATACCCAAATTCAGGACAGTGTTTACCATCAGTCCTTTACCGGTTGAAGAAGACGCAGTCGTGTTGCCCATGCGAAAAAAGTTTACCACTTCGGTAGCTGGCGTAATGGACTGAACTGCGTTGGCTGTTTGCGGTGCCGCCACATACAGGTAGCCCCAATCGATGCGCACATTGTCGCCTTTCTTCTGCAGGACCGGCTAAGCTGTGGTTCCCGCTTTTATATACGACAGGCTGCCCGTTTTGCCTTTTTGTGCCTGCACTTCCTGGACCGGCGTGTTCACCGCCAGGTTGGTAGAAGCACCCAAATAAACCTGCACCTGGTGCGTTTTGCCATCATTGGCGGCCACTGTGGTTGCAAGGTATGACACAGGACGGGACAGCAGGTCCAGGTTGTTCAGCAACAATGGTGAAAGAAAAGTCAGTTTCAGGTCACCGCCGCCACAAGTGAAATCATACACGGTCTGCGTAGCGATAACGGTGACGGCACGCTGCACGGCTTTCTGCGGCTGTGGCGAGCTGTCTTTCTGCTCGTACACCAACCCAACCTCCAGCCAGGCACCTCCACCGGTATTTGTGGCCAGTACTGCCAGCACATTCTTTCCTTTTTTTAGCTGTTGGTTAATTTTACTGTACTTGAAATTGTTGACCAATCCTGACGTGTATACTTTTTCACCATTCAGGTAAATTTCGCAATCATCGTCATGCATCGTTTTCAGGTAAAGCGCTTCGCTGATGGGATTTTCAACCTGGAACGCTCTCCTCACCCACAGGGTTTCTTTTTGACCATTTGGTTTCCGCCTTACCGTCGTCGCCGAATGGAGCCATGCCTGTTTTCCAGGAGGCATCATTGAAGGACCCAAGCATCCAGTCATTGGTTGGTTTGTCCTCGGTGTACTGAACGGTGTAGTCTGCTTCGTCGGAGGCTGGCAAAATAGCCGAATAGTGCGGTTCGTCGGCGCCAAGAAACCGGTAAACATTCCCATCTACTTTTATCATTCCCAAAAGTGACTGCGGCGCACCTGTCCAGTGTGTGGTTGTCCGGCTGCTTAACGTATCGGCAAAGGACCAGACACTGAAATACGGATCATGGGTAATCAACGGATAAGCAGGTGCCTGCTTTATTTGAGCACCGGCTTGTACCGCTAACAAAACCAAGGAAAGCAAAACGGCTTGCCTTGGTTTCCGGAAAGAAACTAACATGGTTGAAGGGTTGAAATGGTAAAAGCAGACTTGTCGTAGAAATACAAAACGTGACAACTAAAAGAGGTCAGGCTCGTCTTCTGTTTTTCAGGCAAGCAGGTGCGGCTTCTCCCTGTACGTCTTCCACAAAAACTCACCAAACAAGGTATTGGCCCAGGCAAACCATTTCCGGGTAAACTTTGTTGGATCGTCCTTGTGAAACGACTCGTGCATAAAACCGGTGTCCCCATGCGTTTTGCGAAGCATGTCAATACAGCTTTTTATTTCCGCATCGTTGTTGCTGGTGAGGCCACGCATGATAATGGCCATGGGCCAGATCATGTCTTGCCCTACGTGCGGACCACCGATGCCCTCACCGGCCGTTCCCTTGAAAAAAAACGGGTTGTCGGATGAAAGAACCAATCGACGTGTGTTCTGGTAAACCGGATCGGTGTTTTTGATGGCGCCCAGGTAAGGCATGGCCAACAAACTGGGAACATTGGCGTCGTCCATCAGGTTGTAGCTGCCAAAGCCGTTCACCTCGAAAGCATAGACTTTTCCGAAGCGTGGGTGGTTGACAATGGCATGTTCTTTCAACGCTTTCTCCACTTCAGCCGCAAGGTTTGTCAGTTGGTCGGCGGATGCTTTGTCTTTGGCAATAGCCGTCATCATCTCGGCTGCCTGCCGCAGGCTAACGACAGCAAAAAAGTTGGAGGGAATTAAAAACGAATAAACGGTTGCATCGTCGCTGGGGCGAAACGCAGAACAAATTAAACCAACCGGCTTTACCGGGTAACCATAGCCATTCATCGGCAGGGTATCGGTGGCAAAAGGCGTGTTTCGCTGGAATTTGTACGGTCCGTTCCCTGTCTTCCGCTGCTGCTCCCGAAAAACCTGAAGGGTCGTCAACACCGCTTGTTTCCATTGGCCGGTAAAGGGCTTTGTGTCGCCGGTCTTTTTCCAATAGTTATACGCCAACCGGATTGGATAGCAAAGGCTGTCAATCTCCCACTTGCGTTCGTGCACGCCGGGCTTCATATCCGTGTGGTCTTTTGCCCATTCTCCCCGTTTATTCGGGTCGTTATAGAATGCATTGGCATAGGGATCTTTCAGAATGCAGGCGGTTTGGCGGTTGATAACGCCGGCAATGAGGTTTTGCAGTGCCTTGTCTTCTTTTACCAGTTGCAGGTACGGCCAAACCTGTGCGCTGCTGTCCCGGAGCCACATGGCATCTATGTCGCCGGTAATGACATAGGTATCGGGAACACCATCTTTTATTTCGTGAAAAACAGTGGTGTCCAGCGTGTTTGGAAAACAGTTGCCAAAAAGCCAACCAAGCTCCTTGTTCTTCACGCCTGCTTCAAACGTGGCAATCGCTTTTTCAACAGCCGTACTGGTAAACCGTCGTGCGTTTTCCGGCGTTCTCACCACCGGGTAAGCCGCTGATGCGGCAAAGGCCGGCAGTCCGCTAAGCATCAAACCCGATCCGATTACACCGGAGGTTCTGATAAAATCCCTTCTTTGCATAAGATGTTTTTTGAAATGATGGCAAAACAAAAATGGCTATTGAATAGTCACGTAACGAGGGCCTTTCCGCCATCATTGCCGGTGAACTTTTCGCACTAAGGCATCATCCTAAACCCCGGCTTATAAAGCCTGATAATCGCTAACGGAACTGCGAAGGATTTTGAGGGCCTTTACAATGTGCTTTTCCACGGTGCTGACGGAAATATTCAGCCGCGCCGCAATCTCTTTGTTGGAGAGCTTTTCCTTCCGGCTCAGCAGAAAGACCTGCCTGCACTTTTCGGGCAAGGAAGCCAGCACTGTTTCAATTTTCTGTGTTAATTCCTTTGCTTCAACCGGATTTGCAAAATCGTTTTTGCAAACGGTGTTTAAAAAAAAGTTGCTGTAAGCGGTACGAGTGGAGGCAGCCCGGTATTCGTTCAGAATTTTGTACTTCAATGCCTGATTTAAATAGGACTGGATGGAGGTGGTGAATTCGATCTGTGCCCGCCGCTGGTAAAAGTTGACGAAGAGATCCTGTACCAGGTCTTCAGCAGCCTGTCGCGAAGAAAGCCGCCTGTAAGCTGTATCAATCAGCTTTGGCCAATACCGGTAATAGAGGATCTCGTAGGCCTTTGTATCGTTCTCCTGCTGCGTCATCCTGAACAACTCCGCATCGGTTAAGGAGAGATATGGCACTTGGCTTTGGAGCATGCAATTCGTTTTTTATTCAATTCAACGGAAAGTAAAGTGAGATTCCAAATGTAAGGAAATATTTAAACGGCTCATTGATGAAAGTCAGTTTCTGTTGATTCTAATTTCCGGGAAAGTGCGGTAAAGCTCGCCGTCATTGCTCTTGCCGCTTCTTCCGGGCCCAGTTGCGCTGTCAGCCCGGGATGCGACTCAAATGAAAGATACCATTCGTCAACGGCCTCCCGTTCACTTTCCGTGGCTTCACCATTCAGGTATTTTTCAATTAATATCAAAAGCTCGTCGTTCATTTGTTGGTTTGAACCGGGTCTTTTCTTTACTTAAAGATAAGCTCTCCAGTTGTTTGTTTGTGTACGCTTACCTCACAATCAATAAATCCGTCGGTGAATTCATTCACATCCTATCTTGTTTTTGTCTTTCTATACCGAGCCCCTAATGACTAAAGTTGGCTTTTTTAATTCCTGTAGTTGCTCCGGCGGCGGCACTGTATCGGCAAACTGCTGAAGCAGGAAATTGACAGCCGTAGTAGCAATGGCTTCAATCGGTTGCCGGATGCAGGTGATGCCTGGCGCCATCAGCCGGAAAAGCGCATGATCGTCGAAGCAAACGATCGCCAGATCACGGGGGATTTGATAGCCTAGTTGCTGTATACTCTCCAGACCATAAACGCCTAAATAGTTCGTGGCAAAAAAAGCGGCGTCGAGCTGCGGAGAAGAACGCAGGAATTCTGTCATCTTCGCCACGGCCTCTTCGCTTTTAATCTCATAGGGCAATCGAAGAATCTGCGCCTCACTTACCGGCAGTTTGTGTTTCTTCAGGATGTCACGATAGGCCCGCTCCCGTTCGTGCATCTGGTTTTGATCCAGGTCGTTGGTGATGTAAGCAATGTTGCGGTGTCCTTTTTGGACCAGGTACTCCACACCTTGCTGCACACCGGAAAAATTATCTACCAGCACATACGAGTTATTGAGCTGTGGAAAAAAGCGGTCCATCAGCACGACTGGCTTCTTCAGCTCAACCAGCCTTTTCACTTCGTTCATCATGCCGGTGCTTGGCGTGATCAAAAATCCATCCACCTGCCGGTGCAGGAGAACTTTGATCAGTTCCCGGCCTTTCTCGTCGTTATTGTCGGTACTGCAGTACACAATTTTATACCCCAGAGAATTCACTTCGTCCTCAATCACCTTTGCCAGTGAAGCGAAAAAGACGTTGGAAATATCTTCGACAATGAGCCCTAAAATTTTTGAACGTCCGGTGCGAAGACTAACTGCCGTTTGGTTGGGAATATACCCTGTTTGTTCGGCAATGGCTTTAATCTTTTCAGCCAGTTCGTCGCTGATGCGCATTTGCTTGGACTTTCCATTCAGGACAAGCGATACCGTGGAAGGAACCACGCCTGCCTTCATTGCAATATCCTTGATGGAAACCTTGCGCATACGATCTCAATTTATTTGCTGTTTATGTCAGGCATTGTAAAAGTATCTATTATTTTAACGAAGTTCCTGACTGTGCAGAACCCGGGGCCCTGTTTGCACGTCCTGCCAAATGCTTGCTGCACCAACCAGGGCTGCATTCTCGTTCAGCACTGATTGTTTAAATGCGATTGCCTGATTGGTCTCTCTAACGAAGTTTTGTAACGGCTCTGCAAACAGCGGAAATGATTTTGCAATATTTCCGCCTATCACAACCGTATCAAAATCGAACCTGTTCGAAAGTCCAACAAGATACTCACCCAGGTTTTCACCAAACTCACGAAAGACCTGCTTTACAAACTTATCATCACAGCCAGAATCAAGAATACCCTTCACGTCTTTCGCGTTTCTTCCGGTCAGTTCAGTATAGCGCTTCACGAACCAGCGTGTCGAAAACAGGTCCTCCGCAATACCATCCTTGTAAGGGTCGCACCAAAGATTGGCATCTTCCACAAGACCGTTATCAAAGATAGCGGACCCGAATCCTGTTCCCAATGTCAATCCTAATACCCTGCTGCAACCTTTCGCCGCGCCGCCGAAGACTTCACCTTTGAGGAAGCAGGCTGCGTCATTCAGGAAAGAAATATTTTCCGGTACAAGACCCAGTTTTTCCGCCAACAGAGTGCGGACGCTCAGGCCATACAGGCTATCAAATTTGTTTTGCTCCCGCATATAAGAAACGCCCTGCTGGTAGTCGAAGGGGCCGGGCATGGCAATCCCTATTTTTACCGTTTGCGGGCAAAGGCCTTTGCAATTTTCAACGAGTACGCTGCACCAGGCCGAAATGATTTCGTCCGCATCTCCCCTTGTGTTCACAGCGGCCCTTTTTAATGAAGGCAATAAAATACGTTGCGTAGCCAGATCAACCTGCGCAGCCGTAATGTGCGACCCGCCAATATCAACGCCGATTGCCAAAGATTCAACCATGGTTATTTTATTTGTGCAGAAAACCAGAAGCTTCGTAGAACGCCTCTGTACTTTTCCTGATGTTGGTCTGGTAAGGTTATTTCACATCGCTCCCCTGAAAGAAAGATGCTGCTTTGCAAACGATCAAAGATAATCACACGATTGTTCTTCGATGAAGGCCGGACAAAACGGTATCAGAAATGGTCAAAATATTACCATTTCTGCTTCGTGCGTTTTGCTCGTCCGTGTTTACAAAATTCCTTTTTCTTTCAGCAAAGCAACGGCCTCGATCAGCATGGCGCCACTTGCCTGCGTGGTAAAGTCAGTAGAAGCACCGGGAGGATTTTTCCAGTAGGTACCGTACAGAAGATAAGATTTGTCGGTTCCTTTGTTCCAAAGGATTTCGGCATTTTGTTTCAGGAAATTTGCATAGCGTTGCTTATCGGAGCTCACCATGCCGGGTGCCAGGATCAGTTGCGTGAGATAGCGGACAAAAACGCCTTTAAACAACCCGCCATCACCACCGCCTTCATCGCGTAAGAGGTTGTCGGTGAAGTTTGTCAAAGTGTTATCGGTAAGGGTAAAGTTTGCGGCTTGCAACGCATCGTTCAGGTAGCCGGCATCGTTGGTGATCGAATACAACTCCACGGCTGCACCAATGAAGGTGCCCTGGTTGTACGTAAACTTCCAGGTCGTGTTTCGTTTTCCATCATTGTCGGAATTCATTCCATCGTACACCATGCCGGTGCTTTTGTTATAAAGGCTGTCTTTTACCCAGGCGTAAATCTTCTTTGACCACGCTAAATCATCTGCGTTGTTGAATTTCTTGTAAAGGCGGGCAGCCAGGATGGCTGCAGGTGCATTGGCTGGCGTGTTCTTATAGTACGGCATCGCTTTCCGCCAGGCAATACCGCCACCCATCGTGTTGTTCCAACCGGTTTTTATATCAGCCCAAACAGCATCTACAGCCGTTTTAAATTTTTGGTCACCGGTGGCTTCATAAGCCCGTAACATAGCCAGCGAATTCCAGTCCATGTCATCGTAAAATTCATTCAGAAAGGTGTTGCCGTTTTTCTTGTTGACACCGGCAAACCAGTTGTCCATGTAGGTTTTATATTCTGCCTTGCCCGTTCGCAGATAAGCATCCACCAGTATATCCAGTCCATGCGCCTGCGGCCAGTAGTGGAACGCCGTTCCGTTATTCTTTTCGTTGAAGTAATTTTCACCCGCATTCCAAAACTTCGCCAGGGTTGCTCCCGTGCTGCTGTCTGCGGCCTTGCTCCAATTAATGGCTGCTGGTGGGTTCGTTGTACCACCGCCGGTTGAACCATTGTCATAATCTTTTTTGCAACCGACAACGCTTAACAAAACAAAAACGGCGGGTAAAAAAACGCTGGTAATTCTATTCTTCATGTTTCCGGCTTTTTAGAAGGGCACTGACTTGATCATGTTTGAAAGGAATGTCCTGACCCTGGAGTAGGGCCAGGACATGAGAAACTGCTATATGAGAGAGAAAGAGATTACTTAATTACAACCTGGTGGTTGTAGGCTGCATCCGGCTTAAAGTTCAGGATCAGGTCCACGTTCTTCATATCGGCTTCTGTGGGGAACTTGAACGTATAATCCCACTGGTTGACATTTTGCTTAAACACGTTGTACCAGGCAGCCGGCGTGGTTGCAGTCGGACGGCTGTTGTCGCGGTTCACGCTGCCCCAGTCTTCCTGGAATGTTGTTCCGTCAGCAGCTTTCAGGGTCATGCGGAATTTATAGCGTTCATCACGGCCCCAGCTTTCCTGTTTGAACTGAACGGGTACATTCTCGGCCTTGAAAACACCGTTTCCGGCATAGGTCAGTTCTGCTTCTAACGCATTGCGTGGTGCAAACCAGTAGCCAACCTTTGTAATTTCTGTCAGCTTCACCGCCGCGTTGTTAAAGTCAAGCTCAATGCGGTAAACGGTTGGTGTGGTAACAGGCGTTGCTGCCGCATCACCTATTTTCAGGAACGCTCCCTGGATGGTGTACGACGTCGGTGTACCGGTGGTTTTATTCACAAACCCGTAAGTTCCCGGCTTCAGTTGCGTGTAAATTTCAAACACACCCGGACCGGTTGATTTCATTTTTATCGCTGATCCCAGGGTGGCGCCGGCTTCGGTTCCGCTACCGGTGAGGTACACCTCTGTGGGAATTTCGGCAAAACCTGCGGGCCTTTCCACTTCAATGATACGCGACACGGTTGCTTTCTTTACGTTGGTGCCTTTTGATGCCAATACCGTCCAGCGCAGCTTCCCGGTTTCCAGCGACTGAATGCCGGCAAAGTTGGCAATGCGGTTCAGGTCCTTGTGGCTCAGTGTGAGCTTGTTTTGCACGCCGTTTCCATCCGAGCTCATTTTATACACAGGGGCTGTAAAATCGCCGTTCACTTTGTCAAAGGCCACTTCGTACATCACCAGTGAACCGTCTTCGGCTTTTGCCTGGTCCCATTCAAACACTACGCTGGCAGAAGTTGCCGGCTCCAGCTTCACATGAAGGTTGTCGGTAGGTGCATACAAGGTGGAGACTTCGGTGATGTTCATATTGATGGCCCTTTCGTCTTTCTTGCAGCTGCCGAAGGTGAAGGCCACCAACAGCACGAAAAGGGATGAAAGATTGAAAATCGAATATTTCATAAACAAGTTTTTAAAAAGTTGATGTTGGGTTTTGCTTAATAGTTCGGGTTTTGCGAAAGGTTGGTGTTCTTTGCCAGCTCTGAAGCCGGAAGAGGCCACAGGTAATGCCTTGACGGATCAAAAACACGCTGCTGCACGCGGAGGTAGCCATTGTCAACGGAAGGGTCGCCAAACCTGGCGCCATGAGCCCAACCATTCATCACCTGCTCGGCAATCTTCCAGCGACGGATATCGTCGATGCGCAGGCCTTCCATGGCAAATTCCGTTCTTCTTTCGTTGCGGATGATCTCCGTGAGATCGCCACCTGGAAAGGCCAGTGCAGCAGGATCGGTAAAACCGGCCCTTCTGCGCAAAGCGCCAATCGTTTTATCCCAAACGCTGGCATCCATTTGCCCCAAGGCATTCTTGGCTTCGGCATACATCAGCAACACTTCGGCATAACGGATCAGGATCAGGTTAAGCCCTGAATTGAACCCCGCGGTGGCCGTAGGATCATAGTATTTCTTCCAGTAATAACCGGTAGCAGTACCCTGCCCGGAGGCCTTGTACTCGTTCTTGGCCGATGCATCCGGATCGCTGCCCGGCTTGATATAAATGGTTTGGTTGGTGCCGTTCGCATTGCGCCAGGTAGCACCATGGTAAATGATGGTGGCGGCCAGTCTCGGGTCGCGGCCGGTGTAGGGATTGTTCTCGTCAAAACCAGAACCGGCTTCGTTGATCTTTTTGCCGTTCAGCATCACATAGCTGTTCACCAGTTCCTGCGTAGGCGCCATGTTGTTGCCCCTGGCACCTGCCGACAGCGGTGCAAAATCAATGTACTCGCCCCAGGTGCGCAGGTTCGGTACATATTGAATGTCCAGCATCACCTCGCTGTTGTATTCGTTGGAAGGGCTGAACACATCTTCATACTTCGTTACCAGGCTATACGAACCATTGGCCGACTGGTTGTTCATCAGGTCTTCGCAGATGGCGGCTACTTCTGCCATGCGGTTGCCCTGGTAAAGAAGCACTCTTGCCTTCAGGGCCTTTGCAGCGCCTTTGGTAATACGGCCACGGTCAGCGGCAGCGTATTGCGTATTGGTGGGCAGTATGGCGGCAACGGCATCCAGTTCATCGGTGATGAACTTCACCACGTCGGCCTTGGGTGTGCGGGTTACGGCTTTGGACTCATCAGGCGTGATGTCGTGTGTAAGCAAGGGGACATCGCCCCACCAGTTCGTGAGTTTGAAATAGTGGAAAGCACGAATGAAACGCACTTCTGCTTTCATTCGGTTTTTCAATGCCGGGTCAAGCGTGGTGTTTTTGTCCACATTGTCCAAAAAAACGTTGGCTGCCTTGATGCCCGTGTAGTAGTAGCTCCATTCATCCTGGAAGCGGGCCAGTGTAGGAGTAAAGCTGCCGCTGCTGATGGCATCCGGAAAACCGGCGCTAATCCCAAGCCGGGTATATGCATTGTCGCTCAGCGCTTCGTTATAAAAGAAAAGCTGGCTCGTGTACATCCGGTTGTACACATTGTTCAACGCATTGTTGACGTTCTCGCTGGACTCCCAGAAGTTTAATTCGGAAAACCGATCGGTTGGCGCCAGATCCATCTTCTTGCAACTGGTCAGCAGGCCGACAAGCACCATGAAGGAAAGGACTGACTTAAAAATTATTTTGACCATGTAAAAAAGCATTAAAAAATTTAGAATGTAAGGTTCAGGCCCATGCCATAAAATACCGGCAGCGGATATGCACGGCCACTGTTGGCCCCTGCGCCCATGTCAGTGCTGTTGCCAAACTCGGTGTTTTCCGGGTCAATAAACTGCAGGCGGGTAAGGGTGAACAGGTTTTGTCCCGTGAAGTAAATGCGTGCGCCTTTCAGCTTGGCTTTTTCGGCAATGTTGGCTGGCAGGTTGTAGCCGATCTGCACGTTTTTCAGGCGGGCATACGCCGCATCAAACAGGTAGATGTCCGAACCAATGCGGTAGTTGTTTTGATTGGACGGGCTGCCGGCTTCGGCAAGACGCGGCCAGGCTGCATTTGGATTCGTTGGCGTCCAGTAATCCGTTTGGTGCGTGTACATGGTACCGGAATAACCCACGTGGAAAGGTTCCACCAGTTCACCACGGATCATCTGGTCGCGGCGTCCCACACCCTGCACAAAAACCTGCGCATCGAAGCCTTTGAAGCTGACGTTATAGGTAAATCCAAAGGTGTAGCGGGGGAACGGATTACCAAGGATGTATTTATCCTGGTCATCAATGACGCCATCGCCGTTTTTATCCTTGAACTTGATGTCGCCGGGAACAACGGTCACATTCGCGGGTTTTGCATAGGTCTTGATGTCGTCAAGCGTTTGGAAATAGCCGTCGCGACGATAACCCTGGTAAACGGTAATCGGCAGGCCAATGCGGCGCACAAACTCGAATTCTTCTTTGCGCAACACCAGTTCTTTCACGCCAAATGTGTAATCAATCAGCTCGTTCTTGTTGTCGGCAATGTTGAAGTTGAAGGTATGCCTGAAGTTTTTGCCCGACAGGCGATAGGTTGCATTGATCTCCCAGCCGCGGTTGCGTACTTCTGCGGAGTTATATGCGGGGAAGCTGGCGCCGAACAAAGCCGGAACGTCTTCCCTTGGCACCAGGATATCGCGGGTGGTTTTGTCAAACACATCAAACGAAACAAAGAGCTTTCTCTTGAACAGTTCTGCATCCAGGCCCACGTTAGCGGTGGCCGCTTTTTCCCAGGTAAGGCCCGAGTTGCCCAGAAGGAAACCGGATCCGCCTACGATATTGTTGTTAAAGCCATACGCGTTGGTGTAGTTGAAATACATCGTCTGGTATCGGTACGCATCCGTATTCTGGTTGCCCAGGATGCCGTAGGATGCACGCAATTTCAAGTCACCAACATTCGACTTAAAGTTGCTCAGGAAGTTCTCTTCCGTTAAGCGCCAGGCGGCACTCACCGAAGGGAAAAAGCCCCAGCGACCTTCTTTCGGAAAGTTGGATGAGCCATCAAAACGGAACGAGAACTCGCCAAAGTATTTATCGTTGTAAGAATAACCCGCCCGTCCAAACATGGAATTCAGGCTGGATTCAGACGTACGCTGGTTGGTGTTGGCCGAACCGGCATCCACCACGGTACCCGTTGTCGGAATACCAAAGACAGGATCGGTCAGCGTTTTGCGAATGTTGTTGCCTTCGCCTTTGAACGACTCGTTGGAGCCGCCCACCAATACGTTCACATCATGAATGCCAAAGCGTTTTTTGTATTCGGCGATCAGTTGCGTATTTGTCATTAACGACTTGTAGTTATCGTCGTTCACTTCCCTGTCTTGCCCGTAACGGCCGCCCGGGAAGAACGAAAGTTCCATCCGGCGAGCAAAGGTGTGGTTCGAGCGTACCGTCCCACCAAAAACGCCACGGAGCTTCAGATCACGGGTGATGGATAATTCGCCGGTGAAATTGCCAAAGACCTCGTCATTGTTATACAGGCGGTAACCGCCGTTTTCCAAAATGGCCTTGGGGTTAAATTCAGACGAAACCGCATTGGTCAGGTAGCGGCCCAAAGAGTCCTGGAAATTGTAAAGCAGGGGAACGCGGGATGCGTCAACCGTGAGTGTACCCGTGCTGGAAGAATGATCCTTGCCGTCTGACCGAACATAACTTAATATGGTGGTCAGCTTGAACCGGCCGACTTCGGTGGACTGGTTCAGGCGAAGGTTGTAACGCTTCCAGCCATAATCGGGACCGATAAAATTATTCGCCTGGTCCATGTAACCAAACGACATGAAATAGGTGTTGTTGTCGCCGCCACCGCGAAAGCTTACGTTGTGCGTTTGCTGTGGCGCATTTTTCAGAATGCTGGATAGGCGCCAGTCGCCATCGCCCTGCGCCGCAATCTGCTGAATGTCGGAAGCGGAATAAACCGGCTGACGGCCGGAGTTCACCAGCGATTCATTTTTGTAATAGGCATTTTCCCAGGCGTGCACCGGTTGTGCCGTAATCTCGGGATGCGTAATGCCATACATGCCTTCGTAGGTGAGTGTGGCCTTTTGATTTTTGCGGCCTTTCTTCGTGGTAATGAGCAAAACGCCATTGTTGGAACGCGAGCCGTAGATGGCTGCCGTTCCGGCGTCTTTCAACACCGATACGCTTTCAATATCAGCCGGGTTTAGCAGGTTGAGGTCACCGCCAATGATCCCATCAATCACCACCAGCGGACTGTTGTTGCCCAGCGTTCCCAAACCCCGGATGTTGATGTTCAGGCCCTGGCCCGGCTCAAAGTTCCGCTGCTGGATAATCAGGTTAGGGGCCGTGCCCTGCAAGGCCTGGCTAACATTTACCGCCGGCTTGCCTTCCAGCGCATCGGCAGAGATTTTATCCACCGCACCCGACACCGATACCCGGCGCTGTGTACCATAACCCACCACAATTACTTCACCCAGGGTGTTGTTCATGGGTTGCAGTTGTACGGACATGTTGGCGCCTGCCGCCAGCTCGCGGGTGGTGTAGCCCACGAAGGAAAAGACCAGTACCTCGTTGCCCGATGGCAGCCGAAGGGTAAAGTTCCCGCCTTCATCCGTGGTGGTGGCGTTGGTTGAATTCTTTTGCGAAACGGTAACGCCGGCAATCGGGCTGTTGCTTTCGTTGACAACTTTGCCCTGGGCCGTCGTTTGGCTGTAAGCCAGCACCGAAAGGCACTGCAGCAAAGCCATGAAAAGGAAGATGCGTTTGCCTGTGGCCAACAACCTGATTCCTGAGCGTTGGTGCTCTTCGGTTGGCCGGTTCAATAGTAACATAAGCATGCAGTTTAAACTCCTGATTAAAATGATTAATGATTGAGATGGAAAAGCAATCCGGTATATTGTCACGGGAAAAAGGGCTATCCGCTACTGGCGCGAAATTTTTTTTGGCTGTTGCCTTTACAAGGATGTCTGAAAAGAGAGAGCGGGAACCTCACCGGTTCCCGCTCTCTCGAATCGGCAATTTGATCGCCGCAGTTGCGGGACAATTTGCCTGGTTATTTCTTCTTACTGAAGCCGGCCTTATTTTGTTTTTACCTCAATCACACCACCTTCTTTAAAAAGCTCGTGCGGAACAAAATAGCCTTGTATGGTTTTGCCATTCACCATGATGGCCTGCAGGTTCCGGCTCTTTCCGCTCTTTTTGATGGTCAGCACCTTTCCGTTACCCTGTTTCCATTTGACTTCCGTAAAAAGCGGAACCGTCACCAGGTACCGGTCCTCCACGGCGGCATAGGGATACAAACCCAGGGCGCTGCACACATACCACGACGACATTTCGCCGGCATCGTCCATGCCGCTCAGGTCAAGCCCCTGCGGCCCCATACCATAGAGGCTGTCCAGGATAAAGTCGATCATCTTTTGCGATTTCTCCGGCTTGCCGATAAAATAATACCCAAACGGCGCCTCGTGGTCGGGCTGATTGCCATGGCAATACTGGCCCACCATGGTTTCCACGTTGCGGGCAATGTAGGCCGGGTTCCAGGGAACAGTGAACAGCGAATCCAGTTTGCTTTCGAAGCCCCTGTTGCCGCCGTACAGATTCACCAGTCCTTCCATATCGTGCGGTGCAAAAAAGGAAACCTGCCAGGCATTGGCTTCCCGGTACATGTATTCGTAATACGGATACTGCGGATTGAAGTTCTTCACCCAGTCGCCATTTGCCAACCGGCCACGCATAAAGCGGGTGGCGGGGTCAAAAACGTTGCGGTAATTTTTGGAGCGCTCCATTAGCTGCCGGTAATGCGCCGTGTCGCCAAGCTTTTTTGCCATCTGCGCCAGGGCATAATCATCGTAGGCATATTCCAACGTTTTGGAAACACCGGCGTTGGCTTTCGTCTCCACGTTGGGCTTTTCAATGTCGGGTTCCGAAATGTACCCTTTTTGGATGTACTCGTTCAGGTGCGGACGGCTGCTGCCTTCCACAAAGGCATTGCGCAGCAGGAGCTCGTAGGCGCCTTTCACATCAAAATCTTCGATCCCTCGCAGGTAAGAGCCGGCAATAAAAGAAGCCGCATGATCACCATGAAAAAAAGTGGGAATAAAGCCGGTTTTATCGCCCCGGTCTTTGAGGGATTGAATCACGTCTGCGGTGACTTTTGGCGAAACAATGCTTAACAGCACCAGTTTGTTCCGGTAGGTATCCCAAAGAGACGGTATCTCATAATAATTGAAGGAGGCTTTTACCACCTTCTTTTTTACATCGGTGTATTCCCCGTTTATGTCGCTGCGTAGTGCCGGCCAAAGAAAGGCCCGGTACAGGGAGGAATAAAACATTCCCCTTTGCTTTTCGGTGCCGCCCTGCACCGCAATCTTCGAGAGCAAGGACTCCCAGGTTTGGTCTGCGGTTTTTCTGATTTCTTCAAATGATTTTGTACCAATTTCCTGCTGCAGGTTTTGCTTCGCATTGTCGATACTTACGAATGACAAGCCGATCTTCAATTCAACCGGCCTGGTATTGTTGTCACTGAGATGCAGGATCGCTCTTCCCTCCCGCTTTCCTTCTGCCTCTTTCTCCAGGTTCGCAATCGTGCCGTTGAGGATAGCGTAGAAATAGATCTTGTCATTTCCCACATCCTGGTAGCCCTGCACAGCCGATTCGCCGGCCTGCTCAATCTTCCAGTCCCGCACCCGGTTGTTTGCCTTCGCCAGGTCAAACAGGATTTTGCGGTCTTTGTGGTTGGTAAACTCGTATTGGTGAAAGCCGCAACGCAGTGTTGAGGTCAGGCGGACATTGATGCCGTAATCCTGCAAATAAACCTGGTAATAGCCAGGTGCGGCAGATTCCTTTTGGTGGGAAAAACGGGACGCAAAGGGCTTGCCGGTTTGCTCACCCGAGATCGGCAAAACAGGAATGTTGCACAAATTCCAGTGGCCTTTGTTAGTGTGTGTAAAACCAATGATGGTGGTATCCTCGTACTCGTAACCGGCACCGGAGCCGTATTCGGTCATGGGGCTAAGCTGCACCATGGCGTTGGGCAGCGCCGCTCCGGGGTAGGTTAGTCCAGACCAGGGTCGCCAGCCTTTTGGAGTGACAAAACCAACAATCCGTGGATCGGTCAACGGTGTGGTGCCGACAAAGGGATTAACATAGCTGGTAAAGCCGCTTTTCTTTTTTGTTGCTTTTTGCGCAGAAATCCTGCCCGGCGCAATAGCCAGAAAAAACGGGAGCACCAACAGTAAATAGAGTGAACGCATGCTAGATTTTGTTTGAACAACGAATGACTTACTCCTTAGTCACGTAGAAGAGGTTTCTCCGCTACTCGGTCCCTTTGGGTGGCAATCGAAAATCTTTCGAAGAAAAATTTTGGGCTTGCACTAATAGTTGTCCACGGCCGAAGGGCCCATTTGCAAGACCAACTTGCCGCCTCTTGTTATTTTCTCCCAGGGAATAAAAGCACGATGATGCGCCTGTCCGTTCAGATTGATGGTTTGCACATATTGATTGGCGGCACTGTTGCTTTTTGTTTCAATGATGAACTCTTTCCCGGAATAATAGCGGGGGCTCAGCTTAATTTTTACCCTGTCGAACAAGGGACTGCCAATCCCCATCTGCGGTTTGGGTTCCGTCAGTCCTTTCACATCAAACAGGCCAATGGAGGACATCACATACCAGGCGCCTAACTGTCCCTGGTCTTCATCCTGTCCAAAGCCATAGCCGTGTATTCCTTCTGTGCCGTAAAACTGATTGCAAATGGCCCTTACCCATTTCTGCGTCAGAGAAGGCTTTCCGGAATAATTAAACAGCCAGGACACATGCAGGTTGGGTTGATTGCCGTGGTTGTAGATGCCGGCAATCCCTGCAAAGGCATCAATGTTGGCACCGCCGCCAAACATGGCTTTTTCGGCAATAGTGAAAACACTATCCAGCCGGCGGTTGAATGTTTCTGCACCCATTTTCTTTACCAACTCTTCGGGTTCGTGCGGCACAAAATAGGTGTACTGCCAGGCATTGCCTTCCTGAAAGCCGCGCCACGGTTGGGAGGGGTCGAAGGGTTCGATAAACTGACCATTGGCCAGCCGGGGATGAACCAGTTGAAGCGCCGGGTCGTACACTTTTTCCCAGGCTTTTGAAAGACGCATCAGCTCTTTGTAATCTTCCCCTTTACCCAGCAGTTTAGCCCATTGTGCCACCGCATAGCCACTGAACGAATATTCCAGCGTATGCGAAACCGAGAACTGCCAGCGTTCGCTGCTGCCACTGCCTGAATCCAGGTGGTTCACATAACCATATCGGCGAAAGCGGTCTACATCCAGTTTGCCTGCGCCTGCGGGACGGTCTTTCCAGTCCAGTTCATTTTTGCGGGCCGCTTCGTAGGCCAGCGGCACATTGAAGTCGCGAATGCCTGCCATGTAAGCGCCGGCAATGGCGATGCTCACCATGTTGGTGCCGACGCCTGATACGTATTTGCTGTTGGCAATCCCATCGCCCAGCCAGCCGGCATCCTTGTACACCAGCAACTGGCTTTTGATAAAATCGGAATAGTATTCCGGATAAGCCAGGGCCCACAATTGGGTGAGGTTCCAATAGCCGCCCCAGATAGCGTCTGTGTTGTAATGGTTATGTAACGGCTTGCCTCTTTTGTCCAATTCTATTTGCCCAACAGTGCCGTCGTTCTTTGGATAAGCGCCGTTTACATCACTGGCCAGTCCACGGCCTAACACTGCGTGATAAAGCCCTGTATAAAATTTCACCAGGTCTTCCTTCCTTTTTCCTTCCACATCAATACGGCCCAAGTATTCATTCCAAACCTTTTTCGACTGTGCTCTGGCCGCATCAAAGGAAAGTGAAGCCGCTTCCGCCTGCAAGTTCAGGCGGGCATTGGCGATGGAGGTATAGGAAAGGCCGGCTTTGATGGTAATGGCCTCTTTCGCCTTTGTTGAAAACGTGAGATAAATCCCGGCGCCTTTGCCGGTGGTCGCTGTTTGGCCGGCCCTTACGTCCGTACCGTTGAAGGTGCCATAAGCGGTGGGCTTCTTGCTGATGACTGCCGAAAAGTACATTGTGACCGAAGCACCCGGCTGGTATTTTTGAATGTACACCGGGAGTGTTGTAACCCAACCTTCCACCCGCCCGTTGGGCAGGAGTTTCACTTCGGCATCTTTCACTGGTCCGCTTTCGCCCTGCTGGTTGCCAATATCGAAAAGGATATGTGCTTCACTGCTGGCCGGGAAGGTGTAGCGATGAAAGGCAACCCGTTTGGTCGCTGTCAGTTCGGCTTTGATGTTGTAATCTTTAAGCAGCACAGAGTAGTAACCGGCCGTACTCACTTCGTCCTTGCGGTTGAAGCGGGAGCGGTAACCTTCATCCGGCGTTTCTAGTTTGCCCGGAACCGTTTGCAGGCCGCCCACCAGCGGCGCAAATACAACTCCTCCTACCTGGAACTCATGAAAATTGGGAAAGCCTTCAATGGATGTATGTCGGTAATCGTAACCCGTGGCTTCCCAGCCATTGGCGTTGCCATAGCTGCCATTGGTGGAGGGTGCCGGCTTGGCCATGCCGAACGGCTGCGCACCCGGTGTGTAGTGAAACCACCGGCAATGCGCCGTCCCGATGTTGGGGTCAACATACTGCGTAAAATCTTTTTGCGCCGCCGCCGGATTGCCCATGAGCGAAAGGCAGAAAACAACAGCAAGCGTGGAGGTATCAATCAAAAATTTTTTCATGCAAAAAACTGGTATGTCCGTTAAGAATAGGGGTCACTGTAATTTTTACGAGAGGTTGTTTTTTATTCAGACTGCATCGGTTGTTAGCAGAACACGTTCGCTACTTATGGATGAAATATTTTCACTTTTTCAGGCGCCGGCTCTTTATTTACTTCCGTTCCATCAACAAAACCCTGTCCGCTCCACTCCGCCTCTATCTGTTCCAGCGATTTGCCTTTGGTTTCCGGGAGCAGTTTGTACACCGTTAAAAAAGCAATCACACAAAACGCTGCAAAGGTCCAGAAGGTGGCAGCAGTGCCAATGTTTTTGAGCAAAACCGGCGTTAACTGGCCCACGATGGTATCAGCAATCCACATGACCATAATCGAAATGGCCATGGCACGGCCCCGGATTTTCGCCGGAAAGATTTCGGCGGCCACCACAAATTTTAATGGACCAATGGAGAAGGCAAAGCAAGCGAGGAAGGCGAGCACACAAACCAACAACCAGATGCTGGCAGTGGCACCACTGGCAAAACAGGCGCCGGTAAATGCAAGGCTGAGGGCTGCTCCGGCGGTGCCGAACAAGTAAAGCGGACGCCGTCCCGCACTGTCCACTTTCCAGATGGCAATGAGGGTAAAAATCATATTCGCCAATCCAAATATCACCTGGCTAAGAAGCGAGTTGCTTAGCGAAATGCCAGCATTGCTTAAGATGCTTGGGCCGTAATAGATGATGGCATTGATACCGCTGAATTGTGAAAACAGGGGCAGCAGCATGCCAATCAGGAGCGCCTTGCGCCAGCGGGTTGAAAACAGTTCTTTGTAGGAAATATTTTCTGATTCTTTCACCGGTATTACCTCCTGCTGAAATTCCTTGTCTGCGGAGATACGTGCCAGCACCGCCCGGCCTTCTTCAATCCTCCCCCTTTGCATCAGCCAGCGGGGACTTTCGGGAACAAGGTATAAGCCCATTAAAAACAAAATGGCCGGCACAACGCCAAGGAACAACATGCCCCGCCAAACTTCCTGTGAAAAGATAAAGTTGAAGGGCCCTGCATCTCCGCTTGCCGGATGTGCCGTTGCGTAACTCACTAAACCGGCATTGCTAAGATAGGCCGCCAGGATGCCCAATGTCAGGGCAAACTGGTAATACGTAATCAGTCGTCCACGGCTTTTGGCCGGCGCTATTTCAGAAATATAAAGCGGCACTACGTTCGAGGCCAGGCCAATGCCTACGCCACCGATAAAGCGGAAGACAACAATCCAGAACAAGGAAGGCATAAAGGCGCAACCCGCCGCTGACAAGCAGAAAAAGATGGCCGAGAGCAGCAGTGGCTTTTTCCGTCCAAGCCGGTCGCTGGCCTCACCTGAAAAAGCAACACCGATGATGCATCCAATTAAGGCCGACGAAACAAACCAACCTTCCTCAAATGCGGATAAGGAAAACTGCTTTTGCAAAAACGGAAGCACGCCGGAAATTACGGCCATGTCAAACCCGAACAGAAAACCACCGAGCGACGCAACGAGGGTAATGGTAAGGATTGACGTTCTTTTCTTTTGCGTTTGCATACGCTTGTTGATTGAAAGTTTTCTTTCTTTTTTTGATTTACCCGGAAGGCGAAATGCGTTCAGGCTTGCCACCCTAATTCACGAAAGGGCAAAACTGCCATTGTCTAACAGAACTTTTCCACTTTTCACCTTCAAAAAAATATGTGGTCGATTGCATCTTTGATAAAGGCTTTGACAACTTTTGCTCGTGCCGGGCCTTCGTTTATCAATCGATAGCGGCCAGCAGCGGCAGGAATGACAAAGGTTTCTGCATACTGAAAGCGGTGCGTTTCGCCACCGACTTCCACCAGCACCGATACACCTTCTACCAGCATTAACACATGGCAACTTTCAGCTGTATCCACGTCGATGATTTTATCAAACTCCAGGCGGTGCACATCGTATAAATGTTCGGCATGCGTAGGCAGGTGCCAGATGTCGCAATCCGCCGCCTGCTCCAGCAGTTGCGGATGGCTAATCAACTCTTCTGCTACCCTTTTCCCCTGCCGCTCAAAGCGCAGGTTGTTGAAGGCATGTTCGATATTGATGGCCCGCGGTTGGCCATTGAGGTCCATCCGCAGCCAGTCGTACATTTTAAACGTAAAGATGTAAGGCGTGGCACTGATTTCCAGCACCAGGTTGTTGGCGCCGGCACTGTGAACGGTGCCATTTGGAATCAGGAACAGGTCGTGCTTTTGGGCAGTATGGGCCTGTACAAAAGTTTCCATCTCCACCGGTTTTTTCTCTGCTTTGCTTATTTCAAGCTCCTTGCGGAACTCGTCGGGATTTATCCCTTCCTGAAAGCCAAGATAGACCTGGGCGCCGGGCTTGCAATCAAGGATATAATACGTTTCGTCCTGCGTGATGTGTTCACCAAAATGCTTGCGGATATATCCGAGCGAAGGATGGCATTGAATGGAAAGATTGCCTCCTTCCCAGGTATCAAGAAAATCAAACCGAATCGGGAATTCATTGCGGAAAAAAGCGGCGTGTTTACCCAGAATTTTTTGATTGTCTTCCAGCATCAGCAGGTCGAACGGCACTTCCAACAGGTAGCCATCACTTTCAAACACAATCCCGTTTTCGGGCACTATCAGCTCGAAGGACCAGGCATAATTGACGGCCTCTTTATTCAAGCCCTCGATGCGCTCCTTCATCCATTGGCCACCCCAGGCACCGGGTTCAAACCAGGGCCGTACCCTTAGCACCGTTGTACTTAGGTGGCGAAGACCGTCTTCAAGGTCTTTACGAAACATCCAGTTGATGTCTCCTTCCCATTGTACATCGCCCTGGATAGTGATGCGCTTTTGGATGGACGCCTTGTACTTGTTCAATACTACCCAATCTACAAAATAGGCCTGCTTGTACATCTGTGCTGACTCGTCGGCGGTGCGCCTTCCCAGGTTGGTGATGGACCCGGCCCGCATGCGGTACTGGATTTCGTTTTTGGGCACATCCAGGTAAATGACCGGCACGTCCCAATCTACCAGGGAGGCGCCGGTGCCAATCAGGATGGTGCAGTGAACACCCTCTATTTCTTGTACCGCTTTCAGGCTATCGACCCGAAAGAAGTCTTTTAGTTCAAGTGTTGTGCGGGTGCCCCAAACGGCGTCCCGTTCACCTAAAAAAGGTTCTACCAGGTCTAATACATCCTTTTCATCCTTGAGATAGTCGGCTGCTTTCATCCATCCTGCTTTCACCCCTTCTTTTTCAAACGCTTCTTCCAGGCAACGTTGTACTTCGTCCCAAAGCACGCCGCTAAATCCGTCGATGATAACCGCCGGCTGCGACGCTATCCACGCAGCCAGCGATGCATAACCACTCTTTATTTTACCGCTGCCAAGCGAATGGACCGGGTAAATGTTGTAGCCATCTTCATTGGCCGTTTTACGGGGGAGATGAGAGGGCATCACCGCCTGTGTGCTTTTTCTTGCGAGAGGCTTTACTCTCTCATTTGTAGCTGCCGGTTGAGTGGAAATTTCAAGCATGATCATTCAATAGCATTGATGACAAAAAAGGCATTGTGAACAGCAAGAGCCCGCAAAACACCTTATGTTATAATGTATGTACATAGTTAGGTAAATAATTCATTCGGTCCAAACAATTTTATTGGTGAAATGAAATGTTACAACAAATGGTCAAGTTTTCTATTTTTGACTGTGCCTGAAAATTCTCCACTAAAACTCAGCATCGATCATAAGAGCCATGTGCCCCTGCATATTCAGGCAGAAAACCTGCTGCGCACCCTGATTGCCGACCCGCAATATGCCGATGGCAAATTGCTGCCGAATGAGGTTGATTTGGCCAGGCAATTAGCCATCTCCCGCACCACCATCCGTCAGGCCTTGAACAAGCTGGTGTACGAAGGTTTGCTCATTCGTAAAAAAGGAATCGGTACAAAGGTGTCCGTGCCTTCGGTGAGCTCAAGATCAAATAACTGGCTTTCCTTTTCACAAGAAATGCAGGCTCGTGGGATCCCCATCAAAAACTTCGAGCTGCATGTCAGCTGGGTGCTTCCACCTGAGGCAGTGGCTAATTTTTTTGAAATCAGTACTGACAAAAAGATTTTGAAGCTGGAACGTTTGCGGGGAAAGCCAGAAGGGCCTTTCGTTTATTTTGTGTCCTACTTTCACCCCCGTGTCGGCCTCACCGGCGACGAAGATTTTAAGCGGCCCCTGTACGAGATACTGGAGAAAGACCATATGGTGGTGGCCAATCTATCGCAGGAAGAAATCAGTGCGAAGGCGGCCGACAAGGCCATTGCTGCCAAACTGGAAATAGAACCCGGCAGTCCTATCCTTTTCCGCAAGCGCTATGTTTTCGACCATGGCGACCGGCCCATCGAATACAATCTTGGTTATTACAAAGCCGACTCCTTTGTTTATACGGTGGAAAGCAGGCGGTAAAATTTTTATTCCGGTTTTACTGCATGCGATGCTTATCGTCAATGGCCCTTCTTGCTAACCCGCTTTATCTCCCGCTGGAAAAAAGCCCAGGACTCCAGGAATATATCAATGTCTTGCGGGAAGGCATGCGCACCGCCATTCACCCGTAGCAAGGTGACTTCCGGTTTTCCTTTCCCTTGATAAGTGTATTGCGTGATGGTTTGCTTGTTTGTGGTATCGGTGTCCGGCAGTTCCTTTACGGTTGGCTGCCCTTTGTATCCGGCCAGGTTTGCCCAGTACTGAAACGAACGTTCGGTGGAGCGAACCTCTCCCCACGAAGCACCGTTCATGATCATTTTTCCGCCGGAATAGGGATTAAGCTGATCAGCCGTTCCGTTGGATATTAGCACCGCCACCGGCTGTTTGGCTTCGGCGCAATCGAGGTTGGTTGTATCGGGTACATTGGCTACAATGGCGCTGATGGCCCTGCACTGCTGCGGCATGGTCATGGCCAGTTTGTAGGCCATGTGACCGCCACCGGAAAGGCCAATGACAAAAAAGCCTTTGCTATCGACCTTGTAGTTTTTGGTGAAATAGCGGAGCATGGCAGCAAAGAAAGCCTGCTCATTGATGTCTTCTTTGTTTGCCTCTGAAGTTGCGTATTTACGGCATTCATTCCAATACCGCTTGTAGCCGTCCGGGTAAACCAGGAGCAGGTGTTCCTGCCCGGCGATGGCTTGCAGCGCCGATGCCGGTTTCATCATTCCATTGCCGTCGCCACCCGAACCGTGAAGGATGAAAACCAAGTTGTTTCCTTTTGTGGTCTTTGTTGGCTGTTGAAAACGAAAGGTCCTATACTTCCCCTCAACCACCAAAGAGTCGATTCTGACCTGGCCAGTCGCATGGAAGAAAACAATGGCAGTGAGGAGTATCGAGAGAAAAAGCTTCATGAGATCAATTTAGCGTGTGGCAGCAAAGAAAAACAAATTGCGTTGCCCCGCAAGTAGTTGGGTCTTAATATATCCCTGTGGATCCATCCCACCCCTGCAGAGCAAGTTGTCGAATCCATGGATTTAGCATGTCTTCCTCTCTTTTGCATTTAGATTTCTGGCGAGGATGAGCAGGCATATCTATGAAGTGTCGCGTCGATGTGGAGCCGAGCGAATGGTGATTGAACACCACGCTGGAAGTATGGATGCTGTTTTGTCGCCTACATGGTTGAGTTTGTGCTATTCAGCCCTTTTCCCATTTTCCACATCTGTGTCCGATGATCGTCCGCTCTGCGACCCTACCGCTCCCTTGGCCTTCGATGAAGTGTAGGTCGAAGCGCTCGATTCTGCCATTTATGTAAGCCGCTGGAGCGGTTTGAATAAGTAAGAGCAAAAATTTGTGACTTTGTACTTAGCCGCGGTTAAGGTGCGAAAGAATGGACCAAAGTCCAGGTTCTTATTGAAACTGTAGCTGCGCTTAATGAGGTCCAGGACAATGGCTTTCTTTTCCCGGATCTTGTTGTTGATCTCGAAGCCGAAAGGGTGCGAGGGTTTTACCCAGTTATCCTCCACACCGGTCCACTGCGGGGCGCAATTTTTTGCGGCACCTCGATCTTATAATACCGAGATGCCCGGTTGATGGTGATGCGCAGGTAAATGGAGTAGAGGCCCGATTGGTTGACATCGTTCCGCCAGTTAAAAACAACCGTGACAAACGGGAGAATCATACCAAGAGTTACGGCAAAAAAAGGCAAAACCGGAAAACAAACCGGAAAAAAATCAGCACGAATTGAAAAGATTTAACAAGTGTACAAACAAGCGGAAAGCCTTGCGGGGCAAGGCTTTCAAAACTTTGTAAGAAATTTTGAGTCGTAAAATTTCATTGCAGAAAGTAGAGGTAACAGGAGGATTATCGAACTCTTTTATGGAAGATCTGTTGATACTATCACATCTAAAGCACTGATAAACAGCAGCTCACTTGTTCAAACGTATTCTTGCCCGCAGTTCAATGATTGTCCCGTCAGCTTTCGTACTTAAACCACTGGCCACTTTAAAAATGGATAAAGTGCATCAAATCGATGGGTATAACTAGTATAACATTACCTCGTTTTGAATTGGACCTACGGTATAACGAAGGTCAAAGCGCTCGATCCTGCTATTGATGCAAGCTTCTTTCTCATAATTAGAGGGTCGGGGGTTCAAGTCCCTCAGGATCCACAGAGTAAGTTTCAAAATCAGTCAATTCCTTGCAGCCCCAAGGGTTGAAAACTCGAACCTTTTGCTCCAAGATTTACGGGATTTATGTCCCTTATTGGGTATTTCCGGGTAAAACCGGCCAGTAAAAAGTTCGAGTTTTCAGAGGTCTATACTGCCTAATCACACGATATTGTATTTAATAAGTGCGTCGTATAAAGGAATACCAAGTGCCTAATCAAATTACTGCTGTCCTTGCTATATTTTTTTGTCAAACCAATAAATTATCTTCTTTCAATTGAACTAACTTAGCCTCCACAAACCCTTAGCTTCCTTTGGATCAACTACATGCTGTAAGCAGACCCTCATTCATCCCTCATGATGACGCCGTACGTATTGACGCGATGCGCCGTTTTTATATTCTGGATACTTCGCCAGAACAAGCTTTTGATGAAATAGCAGCATTACTCGCTGAAACATTTGAGGTGCCGCTAGCCTTTGTATCACTGGTTGATGAGGCCAAGGTTTTTTTTAAAGCAAAACAAGGCCCCTATGAAGCTACTGAAGTACCACGTGATCATAGCTATTGTTCCTTAAGTATTTTAAGCAAAAACGTAACTGTTTTTGAAGACACTCAAAACATTGAGTGGACCGAGATATACCCTGGCTTTACGCCACCAAAGGGTCTACGGTTCTATGCCGGTGCACCAATCGTAACGAGGGATGGCGCCGCCATTGGAACGGTATGCATTGCTGACTTTAAGCCGAAAGCATTTAGTACTAAAGAGCAACGCCTGCTGCAACAGTTTGCCCGCTTGGCGCTGAAAGAAATGGAGAACCACAGGGACGCGCTGGACTATGCACAGGTGCTGGAAGAAAAAGTAGCCGAAGCCTTGCAGCAATTAAAAATTTATGAAGCAGAAGGGCAGGCTTTTGCCCTTTATAGCCAGGCACCGGTTGCTGTGTCCCTGTATAAAACGGAAGAGTTGATAGTAAGCTATGCCAATGAAACAGCCTTTAAAATATCCGGCAAGACGCCGGAGGTAATTGGCAAACGCTTTATTGACGTGCTACCGGAAATGGAAAGCCAGGGGTTCCACAATCTTCTGAAAGAAGTGTACAGGACAGGCAAAATCTTTAGGGCCAATGAAACCCTCCTTACAATTATTATTGATGGGCAGCCGAAGGATTTTTATTTCGACTTAATCTACCAGCCCTATTACAGTGCAAACGGTGACATTGAAGGCGTATTGGCGTTTGGCATCGACCTGACAGAGCAGGTACTTAGCCGTAAAGCGGTAGAAGTGTCGGAACAAAAGTTCCGCAATGTATTAGCCCAGGCGCCCTATCCTATTTTAATTATGAAAGGAGAAGAGCTCCGGTTGGAGGTAGCCAACCCGCCGCTTTTTAAACTTTGGGGGATAGACGAAACTTCGCTGGGCCGCCCATTTCTGGATATTTTACCCGAAATGAAGGAGCAGGGCTTTTGGGACTTGTTGCAAAAAGTGTACAGGGAAGGCTACATACATTATGGATACGATTCACCGGTTTATTTTTTACGCGACGGTAAGCAAGACCTGCATTATTTCAATTTTGTCTATCATCCCTATACAGAAAAAGATGGTTTTATAAGTGGGGTGCTCGTTCTTGCTACAGATGTAACAGAGCAGGTGTTGGCCCGCAAAAAAGCAGCAGAAAGCGAAGCTAATTTTCGCTCACTCATTTTGCAGGCGCCTGTTGGGATTTGTATCCTGCATCGAAATAAGCTAACCGTGGAAATTGCCAATGACCGCTATGCGCAGATGATCAACCGTAGCCGCATCGAGTTGGAAGGGGCACCGATTACAGCGGTTTTGCCGATAGCCGGTCAATACGAGCCTATCCTTTACAAGGTGTTGGATTCAGGCGAACCTTTTTATGCGACAGAATACGCTATTGAGCTGGAAGATCAAGAGCAGAATAAAAAACTTATCTACGTAGATTTTGTTTATGAACCACTGCGGGAAAGCGATGGTTCTGTAAACCGCGTAATGGCACTGGTAATTGACGTAACAGAAAAAGTGAAAGCCCGCCAGCAAATTGAAGAAATGGAGGCCCGCACAAGGCTTGGCATAGAGGCTTCGGAGCAGGGCACGTTTGACGTGAACGTGAAAACAAATGAAATGAAGGCTTCAAGGCGACTGGCGGAGATCTTTGACGTTGAAGACGATGCCGACCGCCACCGCTACATTTCCGCTATTCATCCGGATGATTTGGTGCTGCGGGAAAATGCCTATAAAAGCGCTTACCAGACAAGCATTTTAGAATACGAAGGAAGAGTAATCAAAAAGATTGGCTTTGTGATTTGGGTACGGGTAAAAGGCAAGATCTATTTTGACGAAAACAAGGAGCCCGAACGGCTGGTGGGTATTGTGCAGGAAATAACCGAGCATAAAAATTTTTCGGAAGCGCTTGCCCGAAAAGTAGAGGAGCGAACCGAAGAACTGGAGCAGGCAAATAAACAGCTTTTGGCAATTAATGATGAACTGCAGCAATTCGCTTACGTATCTTCTCACGACCTTCAAGAGCCCCTTCGAAAAATCAGACTATACGCCAGCTTGCTTTCACAAAGCATAGAAAAGGAAGGCGGGGCGAATACGCATTTGCAAAAGATCAATGCGTCGGCTGAACGGATGTCGAGTCTCATTCACAGCCTGCTGGAATATTCTCGGACAACCAATGCAACACCGAGGTTTGAAGAACTGGATTTGAACGATTTGTTGAAAACGATTTTGACGGATTACGAATTGCTGATCGAACAAAAAGGAGCAACATTTGAAATTGGTACCCTGCCTGTCATTGAGGGGGTATCATTGCAAATGAACCAGCTGTTCTTTAACCTGATTGGCAATGCCTTAAAGTTTACCAAAAGGGGGGTGTATCCGCTTATCAAAATCAGCGCGGAACCGCTGGCTGAGGAAAGCAAAAAGCGCTTAACTGACCTTAAACCGGAAAAAGACTATACCATAATTACTATACAGGATAACGGAATTGGTTTTGACCAGGCCTTTGCTTCAAAGATATTTACCGTGTTTCAAAGGCTGAATGACCGAAGCAGCTTTGGAGGTTACGGCATTGGCCTTGCGCTGTGCAAAAAGGTGGTGCAAGCACACAAAGGACTGATCTTTGCCGAAGGAGAACTAAAGAAGGGTGCTAAGTTTACTGTTGTATTACCATTGACACAATAACCTTTAAACGAACAAATATGATAACCTTACAAAAGCCCGAAAACGAGGAAAAAAGAATAGAAGCGTTAAAACGCTACAACATATTGGACACGCCGCCGGATGGCAGCTTTGACCGCATCACCAAACTGGCATCTACCATTTTTGAAGTTCCCATTGCCATTATCAGCCTGGTGGATACAGAGCGGATCTGGTTTAAATCGGCACACGGCTTAACCGTAAATCAGATTGACAGGGTGCCGGGTCTTTGTGCATCGGCTATTTTATCTAGTGACTTGTATGTCATTGGCGATGCGGTCAATGACCCCAGGTCTTTATCCAATCCACTGGTTGCCGGTGAGTTTGGCCTGCGCTTTTATGCAGCGGCTCCTTTACAAACAGAAGACCAGTGTAACCTGGGAACGCTTTGCATCATTGATAAAACGCCCAGAACGCTGACAGAAAAAGAACAAAAAATTTTGAAAGAGCTGGCAGATGTTGTGATGGACGAAATGGAGTTGCGCTTATCGCTGAGGAATACCGTAGTAAATGTGAAAAAACTGACAGCGGACATTGGTTACCACTTGGAGGATACGATGAAACAAGTGGAAAAAACTGGTGAGGGGCAAAAAGAAAAAATGCTGGATTATCTCGATGCTTCTAAATCGTTTTTAAAGCATGTGGAAAACCAGCTGAACCTGATGTAAGCACCATAATT
This sequence comes from Flavisolibacter nicotianae, assembly GCF_003628535.1. GTDB lineage: Bacteria > Bacteroidota > Bacteroidia > Chitinophagales > Chitinophagaceae > Flavisolibacter > Flavisolibacter nicotianae. The sequence continues at coordinate 21,637 of NZ_RBCI01000002.1, read as the reverse complement.
AATTAATGAAGAAATATTTTAACCGGTATAATCATTTATGAATGCCTGCAAAATTTTAGTGATTGACGATGATGAAGATGACGTAGAAATTTTGGCGAACGCTTTTTTACAAAGTGGTGTCGATGCGATGCATCATGTGACCACAGCGATGGAAGCATTTATGTACCTGGAAACGGCAGAGCGGGAGTGTCTGCCAAAACTTATCATTACCGATAATTTCCTCCCCGGCATTTCCGGAAAGGAGTTTTTAACTGATCTAAAAGGCATGGAAAAATACCGGCACATTCCGGTGGTTATACTGTCCACTTCGAAGACAGACGAAGAGATTCAAGAATACCAAAGAATAGGCATTCTGGATTATGTGGTAAAGCCACATAGCTACGAAGAGTATGTAAGTGTGGCCGAAACAATAAAAGCAAAAGCGTTGTTGTGAGTTGATAAGTGTTTGAAAGGCGCATGATGCCGTGTTTACAAACACATTAATTTTGATCTTGCAACTCTTAAAGTTTCTGGAATCACTCGAACTTTTCTGCGGGGATTATTGACCTTTTTTGACGATTACCTTCCCAAAACTTTCCAAACCTTCCCGTTTCTGCCCAAATCGGACATTTGTAGCCCCATCAGGAATCTAACCTTTTATAAATACTTCTAGGCAAAATCGAGCGCTTGCACCTTCATTATATTGAAGTTGCAATACTTCGCTCTTACGTCACCATAACTCTCTTACGGATAAGTAATCCATTTGTATTCAAAGCTATCCATTATTTAGTTCGAGGTCTGACAAGACTATTGAATGAAAGGAACTATTTCAATTTGGGAAAAGCAATGGATTACGGTTGGGCAATTACCGAAAATGGACAACACCGCTACCGGGAAAAAAAGCAAATGACCATATCATCGGCACACCCTACCAGTAAAGCAGCTTACCAGTACTTGGGATAAAACCGTCTTTCCCCATTGTTTATTCCGGTGATCGTTTCATCCCTATTCCGGGCGATTGTTTCACCTCTGTTTGTAGGTTTTAAAAGAGCTTGGTAGTTGCTTTGATCTTTCAAATGTATTTAAACTTGGTTATTGTTCGTTTCGACAGATTTTCTTCGTCTGGATTCTCCTTTAAGCTCTATTCGATGTGCCCTGGCCGTTAGTCTGTCCATTATGGCATCGGCAAGTGTTGGTTCTCCGATAAAGTCGTGCCATTTACTTACAGGAAGCTGGGATGTGACGATAATACTCTTTCTTGCATACCGGTCTTCCACGATTTGAAGCAAGGCCACCCTCATTGTATGGTCCATTGGCACAAGCCCAAAGTCATCCAGGATCAGCAACGGTATTCTTTCATAATGATTCAGGATTTTCAGATAAGTACCGTCAAGTTTTGCCAGCATAATCTTTTCAGTAAAACGGTTCATGTTCAGGTAAGCCACTTTAGCCCCTTCGCTGCATGCATGGTGACCAAGAGCGCAGGCCAGGAAGCTTTTTCCTGATCCGGTAGCACCGGTAATCAGCAATGGTTCTCCTGCCTTGATGTAGTTTCCTTCCATTAGCAATGACAATTGTTGTTTGGTGAGCCCTCTTGTGGCAGAACATTCCACCTGTTCTACAGTGGATGGCAATCTTAATTTGGCAAGCCTTAGATAGGCTGCTGTTTTCTCATTTGACCGGTGCAGTGTTTCGGTTTGGACCAGGTGCGCCAAGAGTTCATGTGTTTCCAGCTGCTGGTTGAGCGGTAGCTCCAGTTGGGAACCGTAAGAAGAAGCCATGCCCGTTAATTTTAAATCTTTCAGTTGCTGAAGTGTTTGAGTCGTGTTCATATTATTGATTTTGATTAGCGGTATTGATCTGCCCCTCTGATGTTCTCATGCAGCGGTAGCTGCAGCATTGGTTCCACCATCAGAGGCACTTTGTCCAGGCCAGAGGAGAGTATATTTTTTATCAATGTATAATTGATGCGTGTGCCGGTGAGCACTCTTTTGCAGGCAGCTTCAAGCCTTTCCTTTCGATAGATCTTTTCCAGCATCAGCACACCATGGGCACTTTTAAAGTTTTGCTCGGGGTAAAAGCTGCTGATCAGGATACGTTCAACAGCTGCATGTGTGCAAGGGCCTATACTGTTTGCCTGGCCCAGAAGATCATCCTTTGTCCAACCTTTGATATTAATTGCATGTTGGTGATTGGAAGGCATGTGATCGGGGATGGTATGGTAAGCACTTCCAAAAGAACTTCTTGAGTGAACAGCAATACGTTCATGTTCTAGGTAGATCTCTACTGATTTGCTGTCATAAAGAACCTTAACCTTTTTCCCCGCGAAGCGGTAGGGAACCGAGTAATAATGGTGATCTTCCGAGAGCTGCACGTGATAGTTGCGTTGTACAGTTGCCACAACCGTTTTTTTAGGAGCAAAGGGTAAAGGGGTCAAGGGCTTAAGCAAATTCTTTTCACCTCCGTTAAACAGGTCTCTTCTGCTGTAATGGGATCCCTTGTATGGTCTGTTGTTTAATCGTTCCAGCTTCTCCCTGATGGCATTGTTCAACCCTTTAAGAGAAGTAAAGACTTCACCACGCAGCGGCGCATAGACATGCTGATAAGCAATCATCACCGATCTTTCCACCATCGCCTTGTCTCTGGGATGATAGGGACGCGTGGCAGAGAAGGTCGTCGAGTAATGCTCCGATAGCTGGTGGCACACTTCTGTAAATACCGGCTCATATTTGGAAGGGCGGGTGACAGCCGTCTTCAGATTGTCGGTAAGGATCGTCAGCGGCGCTCCGCCATAATAGTGCAGCATCTCATTAATACAGTGCGCAAAATCCTGTGTCGTTTGTGTGTGAACGGCACAAAGGAACATCAGCCCACTAAAGGGAAGTACACAAACAAACACCTGGCACGGGATGATCTCACCGGTTGAGGAGTCAGTATAAGAAAGTTTTTTACCTGCAAAGTCAACCATGATGGTCTCACCAGACTTGTGTTCCAAGTGCATGACCACTTCTTTGTTTTTAAGGTGTTCAGCGAGGTGATAACAGTATTGGGAATAGTTATATCCATCCGGGTTTTGTTCCTTGTATTCAATCCAGAGCAACTGCCTGGTTACACCTGTCCTGGTAAGTTCTCTTTCAGCATATTCAAAATGGCCATGCAGTTTACGCAACCGGCCATCAACATCTTCCCTGATCTTCTCCGGAAAACAGATTTGAGACAGCAGCTGGTTATCCAGGGCAAGCAGTTGTTCTGCGCTAAAATCCAAGCCCTTTAACCGGCTTAGATACTTTCGTATAGTGGGTAGGCTAATACCCGTGTGTTCGTTGATAGCATAGTTAGAAAATCCATCCTTATGCAACCGAATGACCGATCTGATATCTTCCATGGCTTTTGGTTTAGCTCCCATTTGTGCTTTTGATTTAAGAGCGCAAATGAAGAGGAAAAAGCCGCTACCTTACTGTTCAAGAACCTACCAGGGTGAAACAATACGCCGGAACGACAGCTTAACTTTCACTAACGGGGTGAAAGTATCCGCCGGAATGACACACCCACCTTTTTATATCGGGTGGTCAAGTTGTACCGGCGCAATACTGCGCACTTGCAGGATTGACTCACCTAACAAAGGGGTGAAAGCTTCATCCGGAATAGGGGTGAAAATAAAAAACGGAATGGGGGTGAAACAATGATCCGGATTCTACACCCATAATGCATTATCGGGAAAAAAGTAGGTAACACATGCGGATTATCGGGCAAACTATCTGATTTCAACAGCCGATTATCGGGCGTTGCCCAATTCTCGAAAGTGCCCACATATACATTCGATATAGGCCAATTGTTTTTCCGAAAGCCCCTGGCATAATGTAGTAAAGCCCCAACGCTTTCTTTCATCCATTACCGGGTAAACCAAAAGAACGACCAGCGCTGCACCGAAAAGAAAGGTGAGACGATTGTCCACCGGTCAAACGTCCCATTTTTATAACCAAAATGTCGTTTTCTTCCCCATTTTCCCGTCTTTTGATTTGTGCGACTTCACCGGAAGGAAAATGGGGAGTTTACCCATCCACAGACACCTAGTGTCCTTAATTGTGATTTGATTTAACCATCGGACAAAAAACCATCCTGCCACCGATTTTCCCAGGGTTTTCCCCATCAATTACACCGAGCCTTCCGATTTAGGCTCTACCATGCCATTGCAGGTAAACCCAGCCTCAGATCAATCGACCATTGCAACCTTTGTAGATGCGAATAACAGTACATGAGTGTAGTGGCCCATGTTCCCAGAAACCAAACGCTTTGCTATGACCTTCCCGACTGGACAAAAAAGCGTTTTTATGGGTCGTTTTTTTCGGGAAAGGACAGGCATTCCCCATAACCAGGATCGGCGCTCAGTTCTTCCTTTTCACAGGTGAATTGAGCGGTTCAATTCCTGATAACGCTCCCATCAACTCTCCCATTTCTATGGGTTATTGTCCGATAGCTGTTTTCCTGGCTGCTGACTATGTGGATGGCGAAAGATCGGTTAAATTCAGTGGGAGAAATGGGGAAGTACCCATCTACTTGGAAAATCTCAATAATGATATTGGTGGTCCAGGCAAGGAATTGGGTGGCAGTGGTTAAAAGTTCGGGAAAACGGCCTTCGCTAACTCTGTAACCAGGTAACTACATAAAAGCTTGAAATGGGGCAACAGAACCAAATTATCGGAACAATTATCGGAACTCACCCGGACGTGCACCGATAAATCCTACTTAACGCTAACAGCTTTTTCTGCCAAACAGTCTTATTTATTGTGCACTGGTTTCATCGGGCAATTCCCGGTATTGGCCCCATTATCGGACCCATTGCACCCACATTTTTAGCGATAATTACCAATCTGTAGAAAATGGGAAAGTGCTGGGTGGAAACCGAACCGTAAGCGGAAGATTTTTGGATAACATACTGGCAAATCGGACAACAGGCCGGTACGAATACCTTCAATATAATTATTTATTGCAGTTAGGTTTTAAGAGACTCCCCTTTCTGAAAATTGTGGATCCATGGGTTTCAGAAGACTGGTGCGCTCGATTTTGTCAATTTGGGACTTTTTACATTGGTGGACAACGATATTTGACCACATCTTGTGAATGGCAAGAAATTGCCTGCTCATGGCAGCGGTCTGTTACAACCTGAAACGACTATTAAAATGAACAGCTGGGGGCATTGAAAACATCAAAAAAACGCTTGCAAAATGCTTTTTTGTGCTGTGGCCCGTCCTAATGCAGCAGGGTGGAAAAAGCCGTTTGACGGTCGCTGTGAGTAGACGAAGCAGCAAGTGTCAACTACCGAATTGAAAACAGCGAAAATGAATTTTTAGAACTGAGTTGTGCAACGGCCACCATTGTTAGCGGTTCGTTGTTTTATCAAGTCGCCTTATTGTAAATTTTCTAACTCCCAAATTGTCTTAAATGGTGATCGATGTGTTTATAAGCTATTCTGCCAGCTTGTTCATCAGTTAGTTTGCCGAAGAAGGGATGAACAAATTCCCAACTTTTCTTCTGCCCGTGTTCACTAATCAGGTTGATCCATTCAGCTTTTGCAGCAATGATGTCGCCCTTTCCACTGATTTTAAAAGATGGCACAGTGGGTAAGTTGGGCTTCATAGGTTCATCTTTCAGCATATTCTTTAGTGCTATTTTACCAAACAAGCGCCCAAGGAAGGATTGCCGGTATTGCTTTTTGCCCAGCAACATTTCCTCCCATAACGTACAATGTTTCAACATCTCATAAACGTTCATTTTGCCCCACTGTGCCCTGCTATTTTCATTAAGTGAATTTATCCTCTTTATCAATTCGTCTCTTGTTGTTTTATCACACATTGATTTCATATACCAAGATAATTTAAATAATACAAAACTATTGTCTATTTCAAGATGAATGCGGTGTGATTACGACAAAACAAGTAGTTGATTACGACAATTTATTTAGGTAGCCTATTACTTTTTCTACCGCTCTACAATGACCGCTAACGGAGAGAGGATTGGTGAAGTAGCGGCATTTAGAAAACTGCTGCATCACTTCCTTCCTGCCGTTGATTACTGTTTTATCGTTGAAAGATAGTTCGTCAGCCATTATTTCACCAATCCTGTGTTAGCAGCATCAGGCTTGGTTAAGGCATTCAACAATTCCGCTTCATTAAACTCTACAAACCGGCTTCCAGCATTGGTCACCACTTCAATCTTGTGTTTGGAGCTTTAAATTGTTCCATTCGTACCATTGTATGTATGCTTATGAAATGAAGCTGTTTTATTTCCAATATTCCAGATTGCCCTAAAAACGAAATTTCCTTTTTTTATGTAATCAATGGCGTCAAGGACTATTGGTGAGACTCATCGTGGAAGGAAAGCAAGACTTAAAAACCCGCCGACGGAAAACAAGTTTTTTGTAACTTAACGTATGTGGAAATTGTCTTTCATCAGTTGTAAACACCTCTGCTTATGCGATACATTTTTTCACTGATAACGTTTGTTTTCTTAGCCTTTGCTTCGTTTCACAAAAAAAATTCCGCCAGGGATTTCGTGCAAGAAAATATAGATAGTACCATACGTCCCGGCGACGATTTTTTCCAGTTTGCAAATGGTGGGTGGTTGAAGAAACATCCTATACCTCCAGACCAAATGTCTTGGGGCGTTTCAACGATAGTTCAAAATCAAATTGCAGAACGGGTTAGAACGCTGGTTGAAGAAGCCGCAAACCAAAATGCTGCAAGAGGAACAATTCCGCAAAAAATTGGAGACTTCTGGCGGGCAGGAATGGATACAAACTACGTCAACCAGCAAGGGCTTAAACCACTAAAACAACAGTTCAATGAAATTAGAGCAATAAAGTTGCGCAGTGAGATTATTGAGAAGGTTGCAAAAATCCAAACAAATGGATATAACAATTTTTTGTTTGCCGAATGGGCTGCACCGGCCGACAATGGCAAAATGGAGTTTGTTATACATGAAGGAGGGCTTAAGCTTCCAAATGCCGCCTATTATTTAACAAACAACCCACAATTCAAAAAGAGCCAGGACGCACTAAAGCATTTCATTTTTTTGACATTGCGCCGGCTTGGACAAGATAGCGTTACCGCTAAAAAAAATACCAATGATGTTTATGCACTGGAAGCTTCTATTGCCAAAGGATTTGGAGATTACGACGGCAGGCTTATGTCGGTAAGTGAACTGCAACAGTTAACGCCACATATCAATTGGCTACGTTATTTTAAAACCTACGGGTTTAAACAATTGGATTCGATCCAGGTTGATGACCCGGCTTTCTTTAAAAATGTAGATACCCTTTTGCAATCAACTCCGGTTGAGGTTTGGAAAAACTATCTTCTCTATTGGTCAGTTTCCTCTGTTGCGCCTTTGTTGGATAATCAAACGTTTATGGACCAATTCAAAGTTATCATGAGTTTTACAGGACAAACTCAACCTCCTGCAAGGTGGAGAATGATCCTGGCATTTGAAAATACGATACTCGCTGAGCCTATTACGCATTTGATGGTGCAAGAATATTTTAGTCCTGAACAAAAGAAACGATATACTACAATGGTTGAGGATTTTCGGGATGCTTTTCAGCAACGACTGGAAAACGTCTCGTGGATGCAAAATTCAACAAAGCAAAAAGCAATACAGAAAATAAGAAAAATGAAATTTCGTATTGGTTATCCTGACAAGTGGGATGATCTCACCGACGTTGAAATAGACAGTCACTCACTTTATGAAAACATGATGCGTGGTGGCTATCACAGGACACGAGAATGGATTGCTGAAGTAGGAAAGCCTGTTAACAAAGATGAATGGAAAATGCGGCCAACGATGATGGAAGCCTCGTATGCAAACGAACAAAATGCACTCACCCTTGAGCCGGCATCGTTCATAATCCCCAATGTAAACTCAAACGAGGTTGACGATGCATTTATGTATGGTTATACATTCGCAGGTCATGAGATGGCACACGGTTTTGATGCGGACGGAATGCAGTATGATGCGGATGGAAATAGAAACAACTGGTGGACAAAAGAAGATGAAGCAGAATATAACTCGCGATTAAGCAAACTTATAAATCATTATAATCAGTACATAGCAATAGACAGTTTGCATGTGAATGGTGAATTAACAAAAAGAGAGAATATGGCGGACCTTACAGGACTGCTAATTGGTTTGGATGCGCTCAAGAAAACAAAGCAATACCAGCAGCATGAAACCATAGGTGGATTTACGGCTATGCAGCGATATTTTCTTGGCTTTGCGTTTCGACAGTGTTATGCAGTACGCCGCGAAAGAATGCCTACCTGGTTAATGTCAAATCTTCATTCGCCTGATAGAATTAGAGTGAATGCAGCTGTCGTGAACATACCGGAATTCTATGATGCCTTTAATGTGAAGCCGGGGGATAAAATGTTTGTACCTAAAGATTCCAGAGTTTCCATATTCTGATATGGTGTTTTCTGCTCAATTGGATGTGGCGTGAAAGAACACCAACAATGGCGTACGATGTGCCTCATTGAAGAATCCGAGAATCCTGCAGCCGTGCTAGTGCCAACCAGAACTTTCCCTGGCAAGAGATTGAATACATCGTTCAGAATGTCCCTTCTCATTTGTTCCGCATCATTGGCAAAATTGAGCGTTTGTACCTACGACAGATCGTAGGTGTCCAAATTTTTCACCTGGCATGCAGAAGCGTATTGCTAGAAACAACAAGCTATTTATCTTTGGAGAAGTTCTCAAAATAAGCCGAAACGACGCAAAACGCGGGCAGTTCACCCTCGTGTCACCTTTTATAAATTTGCAAGCGTATTCCACTGATAAAGAACAACTTACCTGAAAAGGTTCAAGTCCCTCAGGAGCCACAGAGTAAGTTTCAAAATCAGTCAATTCCTTGCAGAGCAGGTCATTGAGTACCTGGGCCGCTATACCCACAAAGCGGCCATCAGCAATCATCGCGGCTGTACGTTTACTACTGGCAAATTAGGGTCGCTTTTCACCGGCCACACACCACAACATATTTATACCCTGTCGTGTATGGCCGGATGACAATTATTTGTTGAATGCATTCTTTAATCTGCCGGAAGCATATCCCTGGGCATCTTTGGCATCGGGAACGACAGTTGCCATTCCAAAAAACTCGTGGGTGACGCCGTTGTATAACTTGTAGTCAACTTCAACACCTGCTTCTTTTAACTTATCGGAAAGCAGCTTTCCTTCCGTTTGCAACGGGTCAATTTCGGCCCCTACAATCGTTGTTGGCGGAAGGCCTTTCAAATTGGCGGTTACAAGAGAAATCAGAGGGTCAGCCGCCTTGCTCATATCACCCAGGTAATTTTTGGCAAACCATTCCATCATAGGTTTGTTCAGCGGTTTGGCCTGTGCATATTTTTGGTACGACTCGCTGTTCATATCGCTATTGGCAATAGGATAAACCAAAAGCTGGTGCACCGGCATCTGCACACCCTTGTCCCGGGCCATCATGCTAACGCTGCAAGCCAGGTTGCCACCGGCGCTTTCACCGGCCACAGCTACCATTTTGGGATTGCCGTTGAAGGAGGCCGCATTTTTCAGTGCCCACTGGTATGCTGCAAACGCATCGTTATGGGCTGTTGGAAATTTGTGTTCCGGGCCTTGCCGGTAGTGCACTGATACCACCACAGCGCCGGTTTGCTCTGCTAAGCCTTTTGCCGAAGCGTCATAGGTGTCAAGGTCCGCAATCACCCAACCGCCGCCGTGGTAATAAACAATCACCGGGTGTAGGCTGTCTGTGGTTTTTGGGGTGTAAATACGGGCATGAATGCTGCCGCCTTCAACCGGAATGTCTTTTCCAATCGTGTCCACGTTGGAAGGCGGCACCGGGATGTTGTGCTCTTTCATCACATCCATCACGGCGTCGGTTGGTGTATGTCCCATTCGTGCTTCCGGTGCCGACACGGTCTCAATCGGTTTATCGCCATAGCTTTGCAGTTTCTCGATCACCACCAGCATTTCGTCATCAATGTCTTTTCCCCAGGCGGGGTCTTCACCTTTTGGCTTTAACGAAGCGGTATTGTTCATCACACTGGAACTATCGGCATTGGTTGTAGCTGAACCGCTGTCGTTACCACAGGCGGTGAATAAAATGGCACAGCAGCCAAAAGCAACAGAATAGAAAAAACGGGATTGCCTAAACCGGGTTGTGTCGAATGGTTTCATGAATGAAATGATTAAGTTTAGTAAACCCGGAAATAATCAGACCATGAAAATTGTTTAGAAAGCAGGGCCTTTTCAGAAGACATCGATAGACAATAAGGCTGTAATAACCCGGAAGAACGAAAAGGAGAACGAAATACCCCAATCACCCAAACCACGCAATAGCTTGACCTTTATTGTTCGCATGCCGGCACACCACCTGCCGATAATCAGACACCAACTTTATCATTTTCAAGTAGCCATCAAGCCCGGCTGGTTTCTGAAAGAAACCTTTTACTTTTGACATAAACTAAAAAACCAAACAAGAGTTTTTACAAAAATATTGCCCTTGTTTGGTTTGCCTCAAATGATTGCTGAACGGCGTTATTTCTTTATCAGGAACTGTGAACTGGTTTGGCCACCTTGCTGATCGTAGGCATCAATGATCACTGTTGTACTCGAATTGATGCCTGTGACGACGTAAGAGAAATCATATTCATTCTTGTTTTTTGCCGTAGACTCATCACTTAGAAAAACTGTTGACTGGCCTTGTTTCGTTAGGGTCACTTTTGCCAGTGACACCTGCGAGGAAATATGGCCAGCCAGCGTGTACTCTCCACTTGCGTTGGCAGTGCCTTCTGCGGTGTTGTTGGTAAAACTAATTTGAGGCCTGGGCGTGCTTTCTTTCTTACAAGAACTTGCGAATAAAACTGCTGAAGCGCAAAAAAGGAATACAGCTTTCGTTTTCATAGTTGGGAATTTGGTATAAATAAAGGAAAAAAGAATGAGGAAGTGAAATTACCTGCATCGTTTCTCATCCATGTTCTTTCAGAATTTTAACGGAATTCTATTGACCTTTTTCTCGATAGATTGGCAATTTTCTAACTGGTCACCTACGAAGATATTATTGACCCTTTCTGTTATTTGTCCGGCAAGGAATTGAACACCAACATTAGTGCTGCCCCCTGTCCAACTCGACACCAATGGCAAAATCGAGAGCTTCGACCTACGATCTGTCGTAGGTGTCATTTTGGGATGATCACTGAAACAAAAGAATTCTTGAAAACGAAAGCTGTTTATCTTTGAAGGAGTTCTCAAAACGGGCCGAAACGACGCAAAACGCGGGTAGTTCACCCTGGTGTCACGTATTTTTAATTGTGATGTTTCAACACATGTGAGACAAGTTTAGATGCGTTTTCTGTAGTACCAACTGCTGTTTCTTGGGATGATTTCAACTTCTTTTTCGCAGTACTTAGCGGTTACATCTGGTTGGATCGGGATGAGGTGCTCCAGTTCATGGTACTTCTCGTACGGTGTCTTGCCATTCAGGGAAGCGTGTGGCCTTTTGTGGTTATAAAAGTGCTGCCACTCTGAGAGCTTTGGCGCTAACGCCATGTTTCTTTCTTTGTGCGGAATCGTTGCATAAAACTCCGCCTTATCAGAGAGCTGAGAGCGTTCTACTTTTCCGTTAAGGTGCGGGCTTCTGGGCTTGATCGGTCGGAATTTGATGAAGTGATCGGCCAACTCATACTGAAACAGATCGTTGAAAAACTCCGTTCCCCAGTCAGTTTGCACCCGCTGAATTGAGAACTGAAATGTATCCAGCACATAGCCCAGAAAATCAACCGTGGACTCAGCTTTTTTATTTGGGTACAACTTCAAAGCTCGAAGTCTGGTACAATCATCGACGGCAGTATACTGGTAGCATTTCACTCCCACTTTGTTGACATCCATTTGCACTCGATCTCCCGGAATGGGCCTGCTGTAGCGGGTATAATCACTTTTCTTGCGATACTTTTTGATAGCTGGTACATTGTTTTTCTTTAGCACCCGCCAAATGGTGGCAGCGGAGAGTTCTATTTGATGCACCCGGAGTAAATGAACTTGGATACGTTGCGGTCCGAATTTAAATTCTGTTCGAATGGAGTGAATGAGCTGCTGTAAAGAAGCATTGAGCTTTTGTTTTGCCAGTTTCTTGGGACGTTTGGAATGACCCTGCAACCCTTCTTTACCTTCTGCATTAAAGCGTTTGATCCACCGGTACAGCGTAGAGCGAGGAATACCACATTTCCGCGCTGCTTTGCTGACGGAAGCTGTCTGCACAAAGCACCGGATCCACGCTTCTCTTGCTTTCAGTTGTCGATGTTGTTCAGCCATGGCAATTGGAAAGTGAGATGAAAAAACAATATAGAATGCCTGCGGCAGGCCTGCTCGTTCGGCACCGATGTCTTTTGCAACTGCAGGAATTCTATTCAGCTTTTATCAGAAAAGACATCGGCTCGAAACGAGCCTTAATTTCTCCTTTTCATCAGCTCCACACAAAATACAAAAAATGTAGCGAATGTGTTGAAACTTCACAGATTAATTTGCAAGTGTATTTCACTGATAAAGAACAACTTACTTAAAAAGGTTCAAGTCCCTCAGGATCCACTTAGAAATCAAGAGGTTACAAGTTAAAAAGCTTGTAGCCTTTTTTATTGCACATACGCCGTACATACACCTCAAACGAATGACACAAAACCAAAGAACTTTTGTTTTCCTGATCTTAAAGGTAATAATGAATGAGCTATTGAGAGCTACTCGAACCAATTCTCATCTTTCTTGAATTTTGTGTTGATCAACACATATAGTGAGGTTAGGAGAAAAGCCCACACCAGCACCGTTGAAATTGGATCACCCGGCTTCCTGGGAGAAGCACAGGTGTCTATCACGCCTGCAAGGACGACAACGATAAAGATACCAATGATAAAAGCAATAAGGCAGCCACGCTGGGACTGCGGTTGTTGATGTTTGTTTGCCATAATTGTTTGTTTTTGAAGTGAAGAAAGAAGGGCTGTGGTACCTGCCAGCCCTTGAAGAAGTATCCATTTCTTTTCAGTCGCTTTTCAGTGTTGCACTTCAGGCAAAGCCACACAAAAGAAAACCGCAGCCATGTGGAACTGCGGCAAAGAAAATACAGCGTAATCCTGAAAAAAGAAGGTATCGGGCTATTGCAACCCGCAATAGATTAATAGGAGTATTGAAGAATAAATGTTTGATAGTTAAATGGTAGGCAATTGCACCACGAACTCACTCCCCGCGCCTTCTACTGACTGAACGGACAATGTCCCGCCATGCCCCTTGGTGACAATATCGTAGCTTAACGACAATCCAAGTCCTGTTGCTTCGCCTGTAGGCTTGGTGGTAAAGAAAGGTTGAAAGATTTTGCCCATTGATTTTTGAGAGATGCCCGTGCCGTTGTCTTTCACGGTGATGATGACCTTGCCTTCCTCTTGTTTTGTGCAAACCGTAACCGCTGGTTCAAAGGTTCCATTGCGTAGTGCTTTCTGCTGCTGCACGGCATAGAAAGCGTTGTTGAAAAGATTGAGCAATACTCTTCCTATCTCCTGTGGCACAAGGCTTAGTTTACCAATTGCCTGATCGTATTGAGTGTTTAAATCAGCATTGAAAGTTTTGTCTTTGGCCCGGTAGCCGCTATAGGCCAGCTGCAGGTACTGAGCTACCAGGGCATTGAGGTCGGTTGATTGCTTTTCTCCTGTTGTCCCCTTGGAATGCTCAAGCATCCCTTTGACGATGCTGTCAGCTCGTTTACCATGGTGAGCTATCTTCTCCTCATTGGCTTTGAGGTCATTTGCAAGGGCAATTACCTCCTGTAGACTTCCCTGTTGTGCTGCTTGTTGTATCTCCTCAATTAACTCCTTGTTCGTCTCCGAGAAATTGTTCACGAAGTTGAGTGGGTTCTGAATTTCGTGCGCTATGCCGGCAGTCAGTTCACCAAGGGAGGCCATTTTCTCAGATTGGATGAGCTGTGCTTGGGCGGCCTGGAGTTGTTCTAACGTCTTTTCAATTCTACTTTTTTGGTGTTCCAACAAAAAGTTTGTCTTTTTCCGTTGCCGGTTATTGTGCCACAAAACAACCGACAGCAGTAGAAACACAAGCAATCCGACCGAAAGCCCGTACAGACGTAAACGATTATGAAAGGACTTCCTGGCCTCTTGCAATTCTTGTTTGCGTTGCTGCTCGTATGCGTCGATGTTGTTGAACTGCTGCGTTTGTCTGGCATTGAACACGCTATCCTTCACCCCAATGATGAGCCCCTGGTATTTAACGGCGCTATCGCTGTTGTTTACAGACTTATAAAATGCTGCCAGCTCGGTATAGGACCGTAATAGCAAATCCGGAATGTTTAGGTGCCGCGCCAACTGAAAGGCGGTGTTGGCGTAGTAAAAATTGGAGTCTTTTTGCCCGCCTTGCCGGAACAAATTCGCCAGGGCGAGGTTGCAGGCCACCACACCACGGAAGTATTTTTCCTCAGCACTGGCCAGCAACGCTTGTCTGAAATAATTCTTGGCTTGTGCGGGATTGCCTCGTGCAGCGTAAATCTTGGCGGTAGTCAGCAAAATGCTTCCGAGGTATTTTTTATGGCCTGTTTGCAGGCATAGCTGATAAGCCCTTTGTTCGCAGCGCAGCGCCGAGTCCAGCTGCTGTCGGGATAAGTAGATCCTGCCCAAACCCATGTCGATGGAATACAATAAAAAGCCGTTGCCTGCTTGCTCCACAAGTGTCCGGGCCAGCAGGAAATGAGAAAGCTCTTTTTCGTAACTGGCGGTGTTACCGTATAAAATAGCCAAATTACTGTGCGTAGTGCCCAACATTTCAAGACGAAGCATGTGAGCCGTCACCGGTCGCTTTAAATAATCTTTCGGGTTCAGGTATTTTTCCGGGAGAACGTGTCGTTCGCTTTCAGGGTCTTCGGCAATTTCGAGCGCTGCCAACAGAAATCGCAAGGATTTGGGATAATTGCCCATGTTCAACTGCGCATAGCCCATGTCGTTTAACGCGTAGGCTTCATTCAATTTGAGTTGCAAGCTGCGGGCAAGACTTAGCTGTTGTTCGGCATAGAAATAGGAACTATCTGGATTTGTCTCTTCATAGGCCTCGGCCAAGGTTTGGAGGTGCAACATGTTGGTCGTATCATTTTTAAACGGATTTATTTGTTGCAAATGATGCTGGGCAGAAGTTCCTTGGGCCTGGACAGTGAGCCAGCGGAAAAGAATGAATAAAGCGAAGAGTAGCCCTTTGCGCATGGGACCTGTTTAAATTATGTCAGTATGGGTAATTTGACAGTAAACTGAGCGTATTCGCCTTCCTTTGTCTCCACCTTCAACTCACCGCCGTGTCCTTTGGTGATGATGTCGTAACTGAGATATAGACCCAGTCCAGTGCCCTCACCCGTTGGCTTGCTGGTGAAAAAGGGTTGAAAGATCTTGTCTTGTACTTTTGGGGGTATGCCGGTGCCGTTATCCTTTACACAAATTTCTGCTTTCCCGTTCCGCTCGTTGGTACTGACTGAAACAACCGGTGCAAACGTTCCGTCCCGTGTTTTTCTTTTTTCGTTTACCGCATAAAAAGCGTTCTGGAACAGGTTCAGCAAAACTCTACCAATGTCTTGCGGTATAACATCGATTTTAGGAAGGTCGTTATCAAAACGGGTTTCTATCGCAGCCTGAAACGACTTGTCTTTTGATCGCATCGCCTGGTAACTCAAGCGCAGGTATTCATCAGCAAGGGCATTGATGTCAGTCGGTTGTTTTTCGCCGGTGCTGGCTCGGGAGTGTTGCAGCATGCTTTTCACTATGCTATCAGCACGTTTGCCATGGTAGGCAATCTTTTCTTCGTTTTGCTTTAACTCACGAGCGATGGCTTGTACTTCTTCCGGCCTGCCTCGTGCATTGGCCTGCTCCAGTTCATCCAGCAGTTCACAGTTTACTTCGGAAAAGTTGTTGACGAAGTTTAGTGGGTTCTGAATCTCATGCGCAATGCCCGCCGTCAGTTCGCCGAGTGAAGCCATCTTCTCTTGTTGAATCAACTGTGCCTGCGTTGCTTTTAACGTCTCATACGCTTTTTCAATTTTTGCTTTTGCTTTCTGTTTGTGCTGGTTATTCCGCCACAAGATGACGGAAATCAACAACAAGACAAATACACCGGAAACAAGAACAAACAATTGCACCCTGCTCTTGTAGCGAATCCGGTCTGCCTTGAAGGCTTCTTCATTCAGCTTTGCATCAAAGGCTACCTGCTGCACACTGCGGTCTTTTTCGGCACTAAAAACACTGTCTTTTATGATCTGGCTAACCTCTAAATATTTCAGTGCGCTGTCTTTGCTCCCTGTTGCTTTGTAGGCTTGCGCCAGGTTACGAACGGCTTCCAGCAGGTTTTTGTACTCAGACTGACTATTCCAGCCTTTTGTAACAATGCTAGCATAGTGAATGGCTGAATCATATTGCCTTGTGTTTATAAAGAGAGTTGACATACCGCTATAAATCTGCAACGTGTCCCTTAAAAAGTCGTTGGGTAGACACAACTCCAGGGCCTCGCGGTATTTTTCCAGTGCCAGTTTGTATTCTCCCTTCATGGTTAGGATGGTTGCCAGCAGGTAAAGTGGAAACTCCCACGGAGTTCCATTAAACAGCTCTTTTTGCGCAATGGATTGTTTGGTGTAAAATAAGGCGGAGTCTAATTGATTCATCAACAGATAGGTTTGCCCAATCTCTGCCAACAGCAACGGGGCCCAGCGGTGGCCCCGAAAAAAGAATGAGCCATGAACATTGTGGGCCTCCGCTGTCTGCAGGCCCGAAAAACCATGCGACAAAGCCTTGCGATAATCGCCGACCTCCCTGTAAGTTCCTTGCAACTCGGCCTGCGCCGAGGTTATACCTGTAAAATCCTTCAGGTCCTGGTAAATAGCCAAGGCATCTAAATTCGTTTGTATCGTCTGGCTGAAATTGCCCTGGCGAGCATAAATATCCTGAAAGAGCATAAGGCAATCGGCTTCCCCCTTTTTGTACTCTATTTTTTTAGCCAGGCTCATGCCTTGCATTGCATACTCCTGAAGTGAGTCGATCTGCTGCTGTAGAGCACCGAGATAAACCAACGCAATGACTTCGGCTGTGTCGCCCTTGTGCTGATTGATGATGGCATACAAACTGTCTTCGTTCAGTTGCGCATTCGCGTAACCATTGGATAATAAAAAGCCTATGATGAAGAGAACTTTTCTCATTGCAGGCCGTTTGACTGCTGCCCTGAATTAGGCAACTGCACAATAAATTCACTGCCCTCGCCCTCTTTTGTACCAACTTTCAGTTCACCGCCATGCCCCTTGGTAACAATGTCATAACTCAGTGAAAGACCCAAGCCTGTTCCCTCCCCGGTGGGTTTGGTCGTGAAGAACGGCTGGAAGACCTTCTCCGCCACTTTTGGGGACATGCCCACACCATTGTCTTTTACAATGATCAAGACGTGATCTCCTTCCCCCTTGCTGCTCACTTCAACCTTCGGATCATATTGGCCATTGAGAGATTTTTGCTTTTCACGCACCGCGTAAAACGCATTGTTGAATAAATTGAGCAGCACCCGGCCAATGTCCTGTGGCACCGCACGGATGGTGCTAAGGCTCGTGTCAAAGTGCGTTTCTATGTTAGCAGTGAAGGTTTTGTCTTTGGCTCTCATGCCCTGAAAGCTAAGCCGGAGGTATTCATCTGCCAGTTGATTTATGTCTGTGGGTTCCTTCCTGCCGGTGCCGGCCCTTGCGTGTTGCAACATGCCTTTGACAATCGAATCAGCTCTTTTCCCATGGTGGCTGATCTTTTCTTCGTTGGCCTCCAGGTCACCCGCGATGCCTTTCACGCCTTCAAAATTTCCTTTTTCAATTTCGTCCCTCATCTCCGAAAGCAGTTCCTTGTTGACTGCCGCGAAGTTGTTCACGAAGTTGAGGGGGTTTTGGATCTCGTGAGCAATGCCCGCGGTGAGTTCGCCAAGTGAGGCCATTTTTTCCTGTTGGACTAATTGGTTTTGCGCCGCTTTGAGCTGCTCATAGGCACGTTCTGTTTCCACTTTCTGGTGTTGCACGAGTGTATAAGCCTTCTGCTTGTTCCGATTATTCCGTATCAACAACCCGGCAACTATCAACAACACCAACATACCAAAAGCAAGGCCGTACAACTTCATTCTTGTCTCATACGCCTGTTGTTTTGCTTTGACTTCCTGTGCTTGTTGTTGCTGCCGGATGCTTTCGTTAAAGCTGACATTTTGAAACTCTCGCAGCTTTTCTGCGTTGTACAACCGGTCCCGGATATCAATAGAGAACTTCAGGTATTTGTAGGCACTGTCATTTTGTTTTTTTTGGTTGTAGAGTCTGGCAATTAGTGGCGCAGTGATCAAAAGAAAATCGTCCGGGTTCTCGCCCCACGCCTTGACATCCGCTGGTTCACCCTGAACCATCGCAAAGGCATGTTTGGCATAATACAAAGCTGAATCAGGAACACCGCTTTGTTCAAAAAGGGAGGCCATGCTCTGTTGCACTTTGGCCAGCGCCGCCAGATCACGGTTTTTAGCGGCAAGGGTCATTGTCTCTCTGTAGTAGACAAATGCCAACGAGCGATTGTGCAACTTTGCATAGATATCACCCAATTGCTGAGGGGCAAAAACTTTCTGGTAAAATGCCGTTAACTTTTCGGACAGTTCATAGGCTTGCCGACTAAAGAATAGAGCTGAGTCAAGCTTGCCGTTGTAGTAATAGACATCGGCTAAGGTAAGACTGCCACGCCACGCGAGGTAATCGGCCCCCGACGGAGATAACACTGGGCCCTGCAACAAACGTCTGCCGTAAATCAAGGCGTTTGCATAATCGTGCATGGCAATGTATTCCTTTGTTACCCCATCAAGAACCCGAACCATCACAAATGGGTTGTTTTCCGTCTGGGCCAGTTGAAGATTTTTCAGCCGTAATTCCAAGGCTTTTGAGTAATTGCCAAAGGCGTGCAACAGACTGGCTGCCATTTCCTGGAGGTCAATGAAACGGCCTACATACTGTTGGGCTGTCCATGCCTTAAACTCCATCGATGTTTTAATGGCCTGCAACAGCAACAATGTTTTGCGAACGTAAAACAAAGCTGAATCGGCGTTGTACCACTCCGGATAGTAGCCGTAGATGTTTGCCAGTTGTGTCAGTAAAAAAACTTTTGCCGTGTCCTCTCTGGCATTTGCCAACGCCTGCCACTTGTCGGTAATGATTTGGTCACGCCATGCCTCAACAGTGTGGTGAACAACGGTATCACGGCTAACTGTAATAACGTGATTGGCAATTTCAAGACCCCAGGAATCTTTTTCCACCGTCAACCAGTTACCCCGTGTGATTTTGTACTCGTATTTCCCTGCGGGAAGCTGAAGAGTGAGACTTTTTGCTCCATTCTCAGAAGGCTGCAACCGGTACGTTGCGTTGGCTGTGGAGTCCCAATTGTTGAAGGACCCTGACAGGTAAATGCGGTCGTGCTTTATGGCTGTCCTTTCGGTTACCACAAAACGGACGTTGTGCTGAGCCAGAAGCAAAGCAGGATGGAAGAGCCAAATCGCACAGGGCCAAAAAAACAGCAAGTATTTTCTCAAAGCAGGCATCGGAACTATATGTTGTAGCAAAAGATACAAAATACTTTCTGTACAATATGCCAATGAAAAACTGTCCATCCATCCAAATCACCAAAGAGAAATGGACGAACGGACAGCAAAAAGCAGCAGCTTAACTCAGGAACCAATGCGGATTCCTGTGTTCGAAAGACGTAGTCACCCCATCCACGAACGCAGAGGCATTGGCAGCCCGTGGGAGCAGCAGGTCAATATAGCTCGACTTGTTGGCAGCCGTGAGGAAGTTGTAGAACTTCCACAGGCTGATTTCTTCATTGCATTCCCGACCAAAATGTTCATCTGAGTAATAATCCCTGGCCACCTAAAACGAGTGAAACTGAAAGGCGGTTACCCAATGTGTCAAGGCAAAGCGCTGCTACGCCTCAGTCACAGGAAGGGTAAAGCGAAACCGGCAAGCGGACAAGCGCCATGGTTTTGCTTGGGGCCACTTTCTGGCGGGACTCCCTGGTCACGCCGCACCAACTCCAGCAGCTCCGGAAGGCCAATTGTCCGCAATCAATTACAAAAGTATCCCTGCCGACCCACCCGGAAAATACCCCTTGGGGAATGCCCCCACCGCTCGCCGGGAAAGGGCAACTGCAGGTGAGCTACCACCAAGGCAAGGCTCTTTCTGCGCCAGGTACCTGGTAAGGACATCACTCCTCAGCAGTCCTCGGGTTATCGCCTTTGCCAGTTTGAATTCCAAGGCTGAATGCCCTGTCACTTTCAAGAAAAGCTTTGAATTAATGCGTCTCTTGCAATAGAATAATCAGCGTGTTCCCTCTACTCGATTCTACACCATTGACAGATTTGAGAGCGTAGATCTTCGATCTGTCATTGGTTACTAATCTTCGATGACTGTAAAAACAAAAAGGTGTTTATCTTCGAAGAAGTTCTAAAAACGAGCCGAAACGACGCCAAACGCGGGCAGTGCACCCTCGTGTCACCTACTTCTTTTTTGCAAGCGTATTTCACTGATAAAGAACAACTTACCTAAAAAGGTTCAAGCTACTCATGATCCACAGAGTACATTTTAATATCAGTCACTTCCTTGCAAGGCGAATAGCCTTATACCAATTTTTTAGCCTTGTTGAAACGACGAAAAATGCAGGTAGCTTTTCGAACGGCATCTTTCTTTTCTGACGGAAAAGAAAAAGCACTAATGAAATTTCATATTTCCGAAAGCAATGGCTAGCGCCGCAAGTCCACCCAGGAGAAGGGTGATGGCAATGATCACTGCAGCATGTCGCTTGAACCAGCTTTTTTTGCTTGGGGCACCAGGCGTATCAGAGTTTTTTGGTGCTGTTGGAATTTCTCCCTGTTGTTTCCCATGTGTGGCCATGACTGCCGTGAAAAGTCCGCCCATTACAAACAACCCAGGCAAAAGAGAGCCTGTTGCAGCCCAAAGCACTATACTCAATAGCACAAGTGCTACAGACACAATGGTGAGCGTCTTTTTCCGATCAGCTGCGACGTTATCCTGTCGTGCTGTCCGTGCAAAAAGCACTGTTAGTTTTTCCTTCAACTGATAAAAAAGCCCTTTTTCTCTTTTATGGGTGCATTCACTTTTATTTTTGTGGTTGACGTGGTGTCGTTGAAAACACAGGTTGATAAAAAAGGAAAAGGCAATGCATTGGCCGGGGCGTGTAAACAAAAAACAAAAAGGAAGACCGGGAGCAGGCGTATCCACTTCATAACCGTTAGTTTAAAATAAATATACATAAGATATTTTTATAAATCAAGCTACTCATCGGTTCACCTGTCAGTATCCGGATTAACCAAATTGTTGTACTTCAGGCACACGCACTCATAAGAATGCAGACTCCATTTTAAGATTGCAGCAAAGAAAATATGGCGTAATCCTAAAGGGTGAAGATGTATGGACATTAATTGCCAGTTGCCAGATGACCAAGCCAACATCGACGTTCATCAAATTAGACTTCTTCCGTATATTTAAACTATACGAGACAATGGTTTCCTTTTGCCTGAGGGAGACCGGCAGGTCAATTGGACAGGT
>NZ_RBCI01000001.1 GCF_003628535.1 Flavisolibacter nicotianae | reverse complement strand
TGCCTTTGGCGATGCCACCAATGCCCGCACCAGTAGCGACCCGGTAGCAGGCTACATCCCGGCGTACAGCGTCCTGGATGTTAGTGCCACGTACAAAACAGGCAACTATCAACTCAAAGCCGGTATCAACAACCTGGCCGGTAAGGCCTACTTCACCCGAAGAACCGACGAGTATCCCGGTCCGGGCATTATCCCTGCCGTAGGCAGAAGTGTCTATATTGGATTATCTGTAAAACTCTAATTCATGCAAAACAAAAAGACGCTGCTTATTCTTTCAGCTATCATTACCAGTATTGCTATCCTGACTGCCTGTTCAAAAGACAGCGACGTGATTACGGTTATCCCAGTTGATAAAGTGCAGTTGGGAAGGCAACTCTTCTTTGATAAAAACCTTTCCAACCCCATTGGACAGTCACGTGCTTCTTGTCACAGTCCCGAAGCGGCGTTCAGCGATCCTGCACACGGCATTACTTCTCAAGAGGCGGTTTCAGGCCTACTCAACAATCGCAATTGCCCCTCTATTACATACAGTTCTTTCGCCCCGTTTTTTTCATTTTGATACCATCGATTCGGTTTATGTGGGCGGATTCTTTTTTAGATGGAATAGTAAACTCGCTGCAGGAGCAGGCAAAAAAGCCTTTTCTCAACAAGTTGGAAATGAACAACGCCGATGCCGCCATGGTGATTGCCAAACTGCGCAGCGCCAATTACTATCCACTTTACAAAAAAATCTATGGCGAAGCGAACAACACCGACCTGGCTTTTGAACACCTGGCGGATGCCGTTGCTACCTTTGAACAATCTCTCCAGGTCAATACCTCCTTTGGGGAATGCCCCCATCCCTCTCGGGCAAGGGCAATTGCAGGTGAGCTAAGGCAAGGCTCTTTCTTCACCAGGTACCTCGGAAGGCCACCCCTCCTCAGCAGTGCCCGGGTTATCGCCTTTGCCAGTTTGAATTCCAAGGCTGAATGCCCTGTCGTTTTCAAGAAAGGCTTTGAATTAATGCGTCTCTTGCAATAGAATAATCAGCGTGTTTCCTCTACTCGATTCTACACCATTGACAAATTCGATCACTACTACCAGAGGTCTTCACTGAACAGTTTTTAATTTTACATCGTTACACCGGCAAAATGGGGAAATTCCCCAAAACTGACGACAAACAGTAAATTGTGCTTTTATCATTATTTCCGAAAAATAAACGATTATTTTTCTAACGGTTTGCAACGCACTTGATCAAAAAATGCATGGCACAAAATCTCATAAATCGGATAAATTCCCGAAAATGGAATGGATGAACGACCGAAAATCCAGCACCGATTTTTGGGGATCATTTTGCAAACACGCAAAAGAAATCCCGATTTCACTCGCGCTTGCCATCTGCCATCATAAACGTTTATTCACTACCCGATTGTGTTAACAAAGCGGTACCAGCTTTGCTTTTGAAACCAGAAATACCTGCCTGCATTTGGTGTATTGTAAAAAAAGAAAGAAAAACGCTTTACTTGGAGAAGATGAATGAATTTTCAGAATGCTAATTCCAATAAAGAGGAAATTCAATAACGGATCATTGTGAGTTAACTGAGATAAAAAGTACTAAAAACAAATAAATCACAACTAAAAAGAACACTGAAGACTGAAGACAACAAAATAACAACGGCAATAAGATCTTTATTCCCTTTCCAATCCAGGCGCTGCAGTTGCGGGACCAGAAGTGCGATTTTATCCCTGGTTTATTTTTGGTGCATCGCCTTTTACCTGCTCCCTTCCCCTTTTAATAAACAAACAATTTCGATTGGAAATAGTAACGCTGAATTGCGCCACCCAGTAGGTGGTGTAGATCTGCAGTGGGTAGAAACAGCTTTTTGTCCTTTACATGAAGAGGGCTGTCGTCTTCAAATTCCCGTCGATATACCGTGACATAAAGTTGACGCGCTACTTCATCGTCAAAAGATAGTATGCTGTACGGGCTGTTCACATATTCACCGGGCGGCCCGTACTGCCAGGGATTGTCTTGGAGGATCTGCCTGCGCCGGATCGTCTCTTCGATGCGGCCGGGCTTTGGATACGAGCCGTGTCGTTTCTGTGGTTCCAGGACAACTTTATGGATGATTGCCGCATGATGGTTTGCTGCCACTGCTTCCTCACTGGCTGCCGCAACGCTAACATCTTCCACACTGGAACTGACTTCACCACCACGGCGGTACGCATAAGAGCGGCAGGAGCTGGTACAGAACCTTGCATCGCTCCGCTGGGCAATGAACGCTTGCTTACACCACTGGCAGGTTTTCGCGTGTTGTTTTAGGCTTTGTCTCATGACTGAGGAATTTAGTAGAATGAATGCTTGTTGTTTTTGTGTTCAGGCTGCGCATCAGCGTTGCCACTGCTGCCAAGTCTCCGCTATTCTTCCGCTGAACGAACATGGATTGACCTGTGCTTCCCGAATATACAAATTTTACGCTTGTGTAAATAATTTTCTTATATTCACGAAAAGTGAAAATAAATGCAAAAGGTACCGAAGATTGACTTGCCTGACCCGGATGAAAAGGTGGTGGAGATTGCCTGGATACTGACCCAAAAAGATTACACCAGCGAAGCCCTCGCCTACATCAACAACCATTCACGTACCCTGAACTACTGGTCGGAAGGCGAAGAAAGCCTGCTGCCGGAGGAAAACCCCGGCCATCACCGGTTTTCTTTTCACGACCTGGTATGGCTGGGCCTTGTCAAGGAATTTCGGGATCTGGGTGTGAGCAAACGTCAGCTGTTTAAATTAAAGCAGGACCTGCTGGCAAAGACTGACGCGGAATTTCTATACCAGAAACTACAGGAAAACAGAAGCGCCATGGAAGCGGTCCTGCTGCAGTCCGGGGTGGCGCCCGACGGTGTCAAGGCACTGATTGATTTTACCCTGCAGAACAAGCGCTCGTTTACCGAGTACCAGGCGACCTACTTGCTAAGCCTTATCAACAGTGCCCTTTACCTCAAACGTTCCCTGTTCGTCCTGCTGAACAAAGAAGGCGAGATGCACCTGCTCCTGGAAAACGAATTCAAAAATGGTTTACAAAACGATCAGGAGTTTCTGGACTTTTTCAAATCCCCTCATCTTAGTGTACACTTAAACAGCGTCATTGGCTTTTTTCTTTCCAAAGACTACATCCAGGATTCGTTAAAGGAGGCGGTGTTCTCAAAGGACGAATGGAAGATTATCCAAACCATCCGCAACGAAAAGCCAGACGCCATTACAGTCAAGTTTAGCGGTGACGGCCATGTAGAGCACATGGAGGTCACCAAAAAAAAGAAAGTGCAGCTGGAGGCCCGTCTTTCGGAGATCATTGCCGCCGGCAGTTATGAAACCATTACCATCGTGACACAGAACGGAAAGCCGGTTTCGGTGAAAAAACAAAAAAAGATCAAATGAAAACAACAACCACCCTGAACCCATCAGGTGTGATGGTCGCACCCGCAGCTTACCTTACACGGAGGATTGCCTGCACAACCGTCGACCAAGATGTTGGACATCCACACCTGCAAGCAGATCCTCACTGAGGGTGAAGAACAGTACAAAGAAGAAGAAGTGAAGATGATCAGTGAGCTGCTCTGGCGCTTTGCCGAGCTTAGCGTTGAGACCTACGAAGAATTGTTGAACGACAACAAACAATAACAAAAAACAATCATCAAATCAGCACACCACATGAAACGTGCAATCCTGATGGCCCGCGTGAGCTCTGATGAACAGGCCAAAGGCTATAGCCTCGATATCCAGGTAGACAAGCTTTCCTCTCATTGTGCAAGGGAAGGCATTCAGATTATCAACACTTACCGCGAAGACCACTCGGCCAAAAACTTCAACCGCCCGGAGTTTAAAAAGATCCTGAGCGAGCTAAAAGCCATTCGGGGCAAAGTGGACCTGCTGCTCGTCACGACCTGGGACCGGTTTTCGCGCAATGTGACCGAGTCCTATGCCGTGCTGGACACACTAAAGCAACTGGGTGTGGAAGTCCAGGCCATTGAACAGCCTCTGGACCTCTCCATTCCCGAAAACCTGCTCATTTTGGGCGTTTATCTCAACTTGCCTGATATTGACAACCGCAGACGCAGCATCAAGATCACCGAAGGGGTGCGGGCCGCAGCAGCCGCTGGCCGTTGGCAAGGCAAAGCGCCGTATGGTTACAGGAATGCACGAGATGAAGGGAATAAACCCATCATCGTGCCCAGCGACAAAGCCGCTGTTGTCAAGGAGATCTATTCCCAACTGGCCAGCGGAAGGTCACAGGCAGAAGTAAGAGAAGTCTTAAAGAAAAAAGGGGTGGTGATCCCAAGAGCTACCTTTTCGGTGATTGCCCGCAACCGGGTCTACATTGGTGAAATCCACGTGCGGCAGGGAGGGGGCAAAACAGGCGGCTACTATGTCAAAGGCCTGCACCAGCCCCTTATTGAAACCGATGTTTTTGAAAAGGTGCAAGCGCTTCTTCAGGGTAACTACCGGGTAAAGCAACTGGCAAAGCCCAAAGCCTTCTGCGAGGAACTTCCCTTGCGTGGCCTGCTTCTGTGTGAGAACTGCGGCCGGAACTTAACAGGGAGCGCCTCCAGAAGCCATACCGGTGATCGGCATTACTACTATCACTGCAACAATTGCAAAACGCAGCGGTTACGGGCCGAACAAACCCATGACATGATGCTCGAGATCCTCTCAGGGCTGAAGGTCAACAGCCCGGCAAAAAAGCTCTATGAAGCGATGGTGAAAAAGCTCCTGCAAAAACGGAAAACAGAGACACGACCGCTGGCCAGCATACAAGCTGACCTGCAGCAGGTTGAAACAAGACTGCAAACGCTGGATGATAACCTCATGGACAAAGTGATCGATGCTGCTACCTATGCAAGCGTTAAAAGCAGGTACAGTGCACAACTGCAAAAACTACAAACAGAACTGACGCAGCAGGGTTCATCGCAAAGCGAGTTTCAACAGTTCTTAAAGAGGGGCATTCACATGTTGGAGAATCTGCCGGTTTTTTATCAGAAAAGCAGTGGCCAAACAAAACGAGACGTAGTGGGTTCGATCTTTCCGGAGAAACTCGTGCTTTCCAAAAATGGATGTCGAACCCAAAAGATCAACGAAGCGGTGTTGCTGATCGCCACCACAGACAAGGGTTTCAGCAAAAAAGAAAAAGGACAACTCTTACCGAACGTAGAGTTGTCCAATCAGGTAGCCCCGACAGGAATCGAACCTGTATCTGGAGTTTAGGAAACTCTTATTCTATCCATTGAACTACGGGGCCGCAAGAACAAAGACCAACAGCGGTAGATTCCCTGCTGTCCGGGCCTGCTCTGAGGGCCGCAAAATAACAAAGAATTGTACACCTGCCGTCTTATCTTTGCGCCTGGATTAAATTTTCTATGAAGTTTTACAACTGGCTAATTAAATACCGCCTCTATATTGGACTGGTATTGCTTGTGGCGGGAGTGCTGCTGAATGTAACGGTGAGTGGTTTCTGGCCTGTTTTCCCACTTTATCTTGTTGGTGTGGTATTGATCGCAGGGCATTTCTTTTTCGGCCCCCTGCGGCTCATCCAGGTGCACATGGAAGAAGGCAACATGGACGAAGCCGAAAAAATCGTCAACTCCATCCAGTTTCCCAACCTCCTTTACAAACCGATCCGTTCCGTTTATTATACCCTCAAGGGCAACCTGGCCATGATGAAGCAGGACTTTGAAGGCGCCGAAAAGAACATGAAGAAAGGGCTCGACCTGGGCATGCCGATGAAGGAAGCCGAAGGCGCCAGCCTGTTGCAAATGGGCATGCTGGCCCTCCAAAAGAACGACATGAAAGGCGGCGAAAGCTATATCCGCCAGGCCCTGCGCAAAGGCCTGCCCGATAAAGAAAACCAGGCGGCTGCCTACCTGCAAATGTGTTCCATCATGATGAACAAGCGGGAGTTTCGTGCGGCCAAGGATTTCTTCCGCAAGGCCAAAGCAGCCAAGCCAACCACGCCGCAGATCATAGACCAGATCAAGCAAATCGAAAAATATATTTCCCGCATCCCGGGATAAAGGTCAATCGACAACGAGCAATGGGCAACAGGCAAAGGTTAACCTCTTTGCCTGTTTCTTTTTCTTCCGGCGCATTGCTTATTGGAACAATTGCTATTGAATCAAAATCTCCATCCGCTCGCCTTTCCACCCGCCAAACAGTTCAACAATCTTCTGGTAGCGGTAGGTAAAGATTTTCTCCAACTCCTTTTTTACCACAAGGCTGTGGACAAGACTGCCCAGCGGGCCAAAGGGCAGGCGGTAATGCACCAGGTCCGTCATTTCCACGCCACCGTCAACGGCGTTGAAATGGTGCTGGTGATGCCACAATGTGTAGGGTCCTTTACGCTGCTCGTCCACGAAATATTTCTTCTCCACCACATGCGTGATCTCCGTCATCCAGGCCAGCGGGATGCCGAGCAGCGGCTTTACCGTATAGGTCATCACCTGTCCTGCATAAACGGTTTTGCCATACACTTCGTTGGTCACTTTCAGGTTCAGGCCGGGTGGTGTTACGGCCAGCAGGTTATTGGCATCGGAAAAAAAAGTCCACACCGCATCCAGTGATGCGGGAACGTGCTGCCGGCTGTACAATACATACACTTTGCTCATGCCCTCTC
The DNA here is from genome assembly GCF_003628535.1 of Flavisolibacter nicotianae. Taxonomy (GTDB): domain Bacteria; phylum Bacteroidota; class Bacteroidia; order Chitinophagales; family Chitinophagaceae; genus Flavisolibacter; species Flavisolibacter nicotianae. Next base: position 1,099,179 of record NZ_RBCI01000001.1, on the reverse strand, counting down.
AACAGTTGACAAGTAAGAAAGTTGCGGCCAACATCCCAAACGCTAAACTCCAAACACCAAACCCATTCTCTCTTATCTTCGCACCGCTAATAAAAAATTTATGCTTCCAAGATACAAACGCATTCTGCTAAAGCTTTCCGGTGAGTCATTGATGGGTGATAAAAGTTTCGGATTCGACACATCTGTTCTCGGCCAGTATGCCGAAGACATTAAGTCGGTAACGGAGCTGGGTGTGCAGGTCGCTGTCGTGATTGGTGGCGGCAATATTTACCGCGGCATGAACGAAGCCGAAACGGGGATCGAGCGGGCACACGGCGACTACATGGGCATGCTGGCCACCGTGATCAACGGCATGGCCCTGCAGGCCGCCCTGGAAAAAATCGGTGTGTTCACCCGCCTGCAAAGTGCGATTAAAATGGAGCAGATTGCCGAACCCTATATCCGCCGCAGGGCCATTCGCCACGTAGAAAAGGGTCGCGTGGTGATCTTCGGCGCCGGTACCGGCAACCCCTATTTCACAACAGATACAGCCGGCTCGCTGCGTGCCATCGAGATCAAGGCCGACGTGATCATGAAAGGAACACGGGTGGACGGAATTTACACAGCCGACCCCGAGAAAGATCCCGCTGCCACCAAGTTTGGAAAGATCACCTACCAGGAATGCATCACCCAGAAACTGAACGTCATGGACATGACGGCCTTCACGCTTTGCATGGAAAATAACCTCCCCATTGTTGTTTTCGACATGAACAAACCAGGAAATTTACGTCGCGTAGTAACCGGAGAAAAAGTAGGGACACTCGTTTCCGAGTAATCGTATTTCTACCAAGGGCATCTACGTATAGTTTTCAGGAAAAATGATTTAGCTTGTCCCCGCAAAACTGCATGGGAAAACTACATGTTACTTCTTTTTTTACCAACCGGATATATCGAGATCGCCTTTTTTGTACTGGCCATCGTCGTCTTTGTTTTCGCTGTCCGCTTTTTTATCGAAAGCCGCAAGCGCCTGGAAGAATCGTTTCCGGGCCTTTTCCAGCCGTCGAAGGTTCTGCCTTTCGGCATTGACCGCAGCGGCTTCCTGATTCCGAAAACAGTGGAAAAAACAGCGCCGGGCACAGGCAGGGTTTTTAGCCGGCCCGCACCCGCCACCCCTTCCGACAGCACGAAGCAGGAGATCAAAGCCCTGCGCAACCAACTGCAGCAGCAACAGCAGGAGCTGTCCAGGGCATTGGAACAAATGGCCCTGGTCAGCCAGCGAAGTGCACCGCAGGAAGGCAGCACCTCAGTACTGCTCGAAGAGCAAAGGCGGCTGGAAAGCCTGAAGTTGCAGCTCAGTAAAAAAGACACGGAAATTCAACGCCTGCGTCAACAGGAATTGCTTTCGCAAAAAGTGCAGGAACGATTCGAGGAAATGCAGGACGAATTTGAAAGCCTGCAGGAAAAAATGCAAAAGATGGAAAAGCAGGCCTGGCAGGCTGCCGAACTTTCCATTCAGCTCGAACATGCCGAGCAGGCACAGATCCAGCTGGAAAAAACCCTGCACAAAAAAGAAGAAAAGCTGCGCGAACTGACCCTGGAAAACCAGCACCTGCACGAAGCCTTCCAGGCTTTGGAAGAGAAATTGTCGCAATCCAACCTGCAACGGCAGCAGCTGCTTCGGAGAGTACAGTTTCTCGAAGAATCAAACAGCGAAATGATGAACATGGCCGAAGCCAGCCGCAAGCTGAAATCGGAAATGAGCCGCGTGGCCGAACTGGAAAGCATGCTGGAACTGATGTCCAAACGATAACCGCATAAAAAAGACATTGTAAAAAGCCCGGTTCTCCCGGGCTTTTTTCGTGGTGGCAGCAACTGGAAACAGCCGCCGCCTGCACCAACCATCAAAAAAGAACACTCTCCTTTCCCGGGAATGGTACGCTTTCAACCCACACAGGGCCTGGCGAATGATTTTTCCAGAGGCAAAAAACAAAGGGACATACCCGGCGGCATGTCCCTTTACAAGGCGGTATCGGTTCCCGATTACATCGCTGGTTTCCAGGAATTGTTTTTCCGATTCAGGTCCGGAAGTTTTTTATCGGGGTCCACGATCACTTCCGTGATCTTGCTGGTGGGATAGACAAAAAATGTTGCTTCGCTTCCCCGCATCCACGACTCCACCGGCACTACAAGGCTTTGTGTTTTCCCGTTGGCTTCCTTAATCAGGATGGGCACCGGCATGGCCATTTGCTCCAGGTTTTCCAACCGGATGGCAACGCCCTGCTCCGGCTTGGTGCTGGTAGGCGTGACGCTGCGCAGGGCCACGTCGAATTTGTAATTGTTGAAAACCCATTCCCGCCAGAACCAGGCAAGGTCTTCGCCGGCGGCATTTTCCATGGTGCGGAAAAAGTCCCAGGGCGTGGGATGTTTGAAGGCCCAGGAGCGGATGTATTCGCGAAATGCCGCATCGAAACGTTCGGGACCCAGCACCACGTCACGCAGGGCGTTGAGCATTTGCGAAGGCTTGTCGTACGCGGCCGTGCCCAGGTTAAACTCGGTGATCTGGTCGGGCTTTGTGTACAGCGGGTCCATCTTGTCGTTGAAGGTGAACTTCAGCATTTCCTCTCCACCGAAATACGAAAACGTATTGAACTCGCCTTTGTTGAAGGCCCTTGTAGAAAGACCATTGATGAAGGTATTGAACCCTTCATCCATCCACGCATATTTGCGTTCGTTGGTACCCACCACCATCGGGAACCAGTTGTGCCCGAACTCGTGATCGGTAACGCCCCAGAGGTCGGCACCGATCGACATGTAGCTGCAAAACACGATGCCGGGGTATTCCATTCCGCCCACAATGCCGGCCACGTTCACGGCTGTCGGGTACGAATATTCGAACCATTGCTTCGAATTGTATTCAATCGTGGCTTTCACAAACTCGGTGCTGCGTTGCCAGCCATCGGGCTTGATGCTTTCCACCGGGTAAGCACTCATGGCCAGCGATTTTTTGCCGCTGGGCAGGTTGATGCGGGCCGCATCCACCACGAATGCCCGCGACGCACCCCAGGCTACGTCTCTTGCATTTTGAACACGGAAGTGCCAGGTCAGGTTGCTGCCCGAGGGCCGGCTCTTGCTGTCGCCGATTTCGTTGGCTGCCCGGATCATTACCGTCTGGTCGCTGTTGCGGGCCTGCGACAGCCGCGAAACCTGCGCCGATGTATAAACGTCTTTTTCGTTGACCAGTTCACCGGAACCAACCACGATCAGGTTGGATGGGGCTGTAACCGTGTAATCGAAATCGCCGTACTCGAGGTAAAACTCTCCCTGCCCAATGTAGGGCAAGGTGTTCCATCCCTGCTGGTCGTCGTAAACACACATCCGGGGATACCACTGCGCAATTTCATAGATCCACCCGTTGCGGGTTTTTAACCGTCCCATGCGGTCGGTGCCGTATTCGGGTACGGTAAATTCATAGGCAATGGAAAGTTTGGCCCTGGCGCCGGACGCTTTCAATGCCTCCTGCAACCACACCTGCATGCGGGTATCGTTGACGGTGAATTGCGGCGTGTATTTTTTCCCGTCCACCTCCAGGGAAACCGACTTGATGACATCGCCCTGCGTAAAGCCAACATTGGCAAAACGGCCACCGGCAGGCGCCGCTGTGCCGGTGCTGCGGGAGTCGGCGCGGAAGATGTTCTGGTCCAGTTGAAGCCATAAATATTTCAGGTCGTCGGGACTGTTATTGGTGTATGCAATCTCCACATCGCCGGAGACTTTGTGTTGCAGCGTATCCAGTGTCACGGCAATTTTATAATCGGCCCGGTTTTGCCAGTATTTTGGCCCGGGTGCCCCGTTGGCCGAACGGTATTCGTTACCGGTATTGGGATAAAAGTTTAAAGCAAACAGGTCACGGGGATTGAACTTGGAGGCTTGTGCAAACGAAGCCAGCCAAAACAAATTGGCCAGCGCCAGGAAAGGGATTCTTTTCATCGAGGTAAAATCTTTGTGTTCCAAATTACAGGAATTACATGCACATAAAAGTTGTGCCGATGAAAGAGCCTGAAATTTAAGGAAACATTGATTCGGCCTTAACCACGCTTTCCGGTTTGCCTACATCGATCACTTTGCTTTCGCTATGGTCGTAGCCAACGATCGTAAAAGTTGGCGCCAATGAAAGATACACATCGATCAGTGAGAACTTTCCACGGTGTGTGATGGCATCAAAAACACTGGGCTCAAAAAGGGCCAGGCCGCTGTAGGCTTTTTGTTGATAGGATTCCTGCGGGATCGCAATGCGCTCCTGTCCTGTTGCCGTGTTGCGCCAGCCGCACAGGCGATTGGAGTCATTGAAAAGAAGGTAGCGCGATGTGGTGCGGCCGGTGACACCAAGGGAAATAGCGGCCCCCTGTTGCCGGTGAAAAGAAAGAAAGTCTTTCAGGTTGACGTCGGTGAGTATGTCCACGTTGATCGTAAGAAAGGTGTTGCCCTGCAGGTGTTCTTTTGCTTTTAAAAGACCGCCGCCGGTTTCCAGCACTTCGTCCCGCTCATCGCTGATGGTAATCTTGCTGCCCCAGCCCTTTGCCTTTTCAATAGCGTCGACGATCTGGTCGGCAAAGTGATGCACGTTCACCACCACGTCGTCAAATCCGTATTGCTGCAGGTATTCGACATTGCGCTGCAAAAGTGATTTGCCATTGACAAGCGCAAGGGCTTTCGGATGCGTGTCGGTCCACGGCTTAAAGCGTGTGCCCAGGCCGGCACAAAAAATCATTGCCCTGGGCCCCCTGCCCCCTGAGGGGGGATTGGCCATCGCACTGACCCTACTCATAGGAGCTTCAATCTTCCCGTTCAATTTATCTGCCATGAAAAAGAAAAAGTATTTGAGCTGAAATGGATGGTTGAATAAGCTGGCCTTTGCGCCTCAGCCCATCCCCCCCTGGGGGGCCGGTGGGCTCGGCAGCGGGTTCTTCCACCCCTTGGCCTCCTGTTCCCGGTGACACAATTCCACCTTCACTTTGTACTTGTTGTGCAGGTGGCGGGCCATGGCATCGGCTGCGTAGACGCTGCGGTGCTGTCCGCCGGTGCAACCAAAGTTGATGGCCAGGTGATCGAAGCCGCGTTTGATGTATTCTTCAATGGTCATGTCAACGATGTCGAAAGCGCTGTTCAAAAAATCCTGCATGCGGGTTTGGCGTTCCAGGTATTCCATTACGGGCCGGTCGCGGCCATGAATTTCCTTGTACTCCACGTGCCTTCCGGGATTGTCGATGCCGCGGCAGTCGAATACAAATCCACCGCCATGAACACTGCTGTCTTCGGGTATGCCTTTGCGATACGAAAAAGAACAGACCTTCACCACCAACGGTGTGCTTTCATCTGCCTGTACAGGTGTGTAGCGGTCGATCACTTCGTCGGCAATGCAAAACTGCAGGACTTTTTTAAACTCCGGCACAGCAATGCCAAGGCTATTGTTGTCTACAAACCACTTCAAATTTTTCAGTGCCTGCGGGATGCTGGTCAGGAACTGTGCCTTGCGTTCGAAAAGACCGCGGAACCCGTAGGCGCCCAGCACCTGTAAAAGCCGGATCAGTACATAGCCGTTGTACTGGCTGCGAAAAACGTCGCGGTCGATGCCCGTTCCGATAATGCTTTCGAAACTGTTCATGTAATCTTCCAGCAGGCTGGCCTTCCACTCGTCGGGAAGATTGGCTCTTGCCTGCCACAAGGCACTGGCCACGTCGTATTGCGGAGCGCCTTTCATACCACCCTGGAAGTCGATGAAGTGCACCTGCTTGTCACCCGTTACCATGATGTTGCGGCTTTGAAAGTCGCGGAACATGAAATATTTGTACTCGGTATGCGTGAGATAGGTACTCAATGCTTCAAAATCATCAATGAGGCTTTGCTTGTCGTAAGGCTTTTGCAGCGCATCGAGAAAATAGTATTTGAAATAAAGCAGGTCTGCCATGATGGCCTGCTTGCCAAATTCCTTGTTGGTTAAACATTTCTCATAGTTCAGCCCTTCGTCACCCTGCACTTGCAGCCTTGCCAGCTGGTGGAGGCTTTCCTTGAACAGGTCGTACACTTCGGGAACAAAGCCTTTTTGCTCGAGGATGTTCAGCAGCGATACATCGCCAAAATCCTGTTGGAGGTAAACGGTCTTGTCGTAGTTCACGGCCAGCACTTCGGGCACAGGCAAACCGTTCTGGAAAAATTTTCCCGAGAAGTAAATAAAGGTTTCGTTCTCGGGAACGTTCACCCCATAGGTACCAATAACGGTTTCGCCCTTGTCGTTGTACAAGCGGAAATACCGCCGGTCGCTGCCCGATTGCGGCAACACATCGACCTGCGTCGGTTCACAATTGCACCAGCTTTTATATAACTGCGATACGGCATTTACGAGTTCCTGCATGGCGCAAATGTAAGCCGATTACACCCGATTTTACAGGCCTGCATTTTGCTTTTACCGGGAATAAAAATTTCGCAGAACGCACAGCGAAAAAAGGTTGCGGATGCACATTTGCGGTTACAGAAGCAACAAAAAACGAAGCGGCGCCGGTACCCGGCGCCGCTTCGGTAAAACGTTCTTTTTGTTACTGCGCCTTGAGCAGCTTTTCCTGAAAGAGAACATCGTCGCACTGCAGTTTCAGCACGTACATGCCTTTCGGCAAATGGGCCAGGCCGTCGAGCCGCACGTCGTTCGTGCCCTGTACGGTCTTCACCTGCTTTTGCACCACGTTTCGTCCGGTCGCATCCACCAGAGTCAGTGTCATGATTTGCGGGCTGGCGGTCGAAAAACTAACGGCAAGGTCAGCGACAAAGGGATTTGGACGCACGGCACCCAACACAAGGCTGGCGCCATTTTCCTGCAGAAGTATGGTTTTGCTGAGCGCAACCCTGCCATCGCCTTCCACCAGTCGCAGGCGATAGTAATTGGCCGGCGCAGACAGCTTGTTGTCGTTGAAAACATACGCCCCAGTTCCATTCGCCGCCACGCTGCCGATCACGGAGAAAAGGGTACCGTCGGTACTGCGCTCCACATCGTAACGAACGGTCTTGCTCTCACCGGTTGCTTTCCACCGAAGCACGTTGGCACGGCCGGTATGTTCGCCCCTGAATTCCGTCAGCGTAACCGGCAACACCGTGAACGAAGAAAGCGCAGCCATCGTTGTACACATATCCGTCGACGTTACAGAAGTAGCTTTGATCATACCGTTATACGTTCCCGATGTTGTCAGCGGGTTGGTGGTGATGCTGATTGTATTGCTTGCCGTTGTGGCGTTGCTGGTCCAAACGCCGGACGCGTAGGACTGGCCGCTCGTGGCGTCGGCTACGCTATAGAATGTATTGGGCGAAAGATTGGTAATCGTATAGGTCATGGTTCCACCCTTCGGTACGGTTGCACCCGAACCCGATGTTCCATTGCTCGATTGCTGCGTATAGCTTGGGTTGAGCGGTCCGGCACACGTCACCGTTGCGCTGGCAGAGCAAATCACTTCGCCGGCCGTTCCGGCTTCCTGTATGCCGATGGTCACCACGCCACTGGCATACAGCGTGTGGGACAATATTGCGATCGACCAAATTGCCGATGCGCTGGTAGAGGACAACGGAAACACGTAGGTCCCGATGTTCATTCCATCCTGGTAGACGTTCACTTTCGTTCCGGCTGCGATGGGCGAACCGGCAGAGCCAACGATCGTGCCGCTGACCGTTGTGGAAGAGGAAGTCAGGCCACCGTCGATGGTTCCGCAGCGGCTGGTGCTGGTTACAGTCGATGGCGTGGACACGTTGGCTGTGTTGCCGCTTACGCCGCAGGTTCCGTTGGCGGCATTGGCATAGTACGAAGTTCCGGCTACGGCGGTATAACTTCCGGTTGTCCAGGTACCGGTGCCGCTGACAGTTGTCGTTGCCACCAGCGTTCCTGCCGCTGTATACACTTTAATCGTTGTGCCGGACGGCTCTCCCGAGGTACCAGTAATCGGTGCGCCTGCTACCAATTGGCCGGTGGCATCGGTGTTGATTCCCGGCACGGCCGTGAAACAGGTTACGGTGTACGCGGATGTTTTTGCGGAGCAATAGCTGGTGGTTTGTGTGCCCGTGTTGTACTCACTGGTGATATAAAGGCTTTGGCCCTGGAGCAGTTTTAGATTCGAAAAAGAAAAAGCGCCGGCTGCCGTAGCTGTTGTGGTTAATGTCGGAAAATTGTCGACATAAAGCGTCATCAGTGTGCCGTTTGTTGTTGCCTGCGTGGTTCCGGCAATGGCGTTGACGGCGGTGGTAAACACGCTCCCTGCCGGCGAAGTAATCGTTGGTGTTCCCAGCGTGCCGGCAACGTTCGACCCGGCCTTACCGGGACTGACGCAGATGAACAGGGGTTCGGAATTACACCCGGTGTTGTCGGTATAATAAATTTTGTAGCTGCCGGCGGTCATCTGGCTGCCTGTTGTGCAACCCGAAGAGAAATCCCAGTTGGCACCCGACATGTTACTGAAGTAGGCATTTGTCTGGTCACTGGTACTGTTTCGCAGGTCATTGGTCGAGAGGTTGTCAACGTGCACCACCCACAGCGCGGAATTCGTAGAGCCCCTGTTGGTACCGGTCAGACCTTTTTGAAACGTTGCACAGGAGAGTGTGGGTGTGGCTGGCTTGGTCAGTTTGTTACAGCTTGTAACCGTGACTGAATTGCTGCTCAGGCATTCGCTTTCGGTTGCATTATACGCTTTGGCGGTAATGACTTTATTGGCCGCTAAAGGCGAAAGGCCTGTCACCGTCCAGGTGGAACCCGACGTGGCCGGAGCACTTTGACCCGAGTACACCCCGTCTATATAAATTTTAATCGTGGCGGTGCCGAGTGCATTCGGCAGCGAGGACATTGTCCACGTGCCCGACACAGATGTAGCGCCGGTTGTAATCGGCGTATTTAGCATGGGCGGCGCCGTGCACATGGCTCCTACGACCGACGTGCTGGTGTTATTCAGCGAGGTTGGCGTAAATGATGGCTGTGCATTCATGTAGGCCTCCCATTCCGCGTTCACGTCTTTGTAGCCGCTGTCGGCAAGGCCATACAAATCCGATTTGGGACCACCAATTGACGCCTGCGGCGCCATTACCGTAGTGGCATTCATGCGCAAAGGCGTACTGGCCGTTACACCAAAATAGGTTGTCAGGTCGGATAGCGGAATGTAAAAATCCAGAAAGAAATCCGGGTCGCCGTTGTCGTTGGTCCCTGCAATGGATACCTGCGAATAATCCAGCCAGTTGGTATAGGTTTTTTTCTGCACAGGGCCGGATGGGCCATCCACATCGTAAATAACCACACCGGCACTCGTGGTGTTTTGCGTAAACAAATCGACCTCGATTTCAAAACCGGGGTTGCCGTTGGTTCCGGTTGTGGCAGCCTGGTAGGTAGGATCGGCATTAGGTCCGGTTGCACCAAATTTTCCATCGGCGTCTATCAGGATGCTGTAGCCTTTTGCACCGGGAACAATAGAGCCCAGGCGCATGCGAAACAAAAAATAGGTGCCGTCAAAATGTACGTACACACCGCTGCCGTTGGCATCCGGAACAAAATCACTGTAAAGATGGTTGGGCCCGCGGCGAAGGTCACCAAACGGTTCGTTGGAAAAAGAAGGAAGGGGCTTGAACGGCAACTTGGAATTGCCAACGTCATCACCGGCAAAACCGGCGGTTGTTTTAGACGTATAACCCAATGGCGCAATGGGATCAAGAACGGTTTGACTGGCTGGCAGGCCTGCTGTCCGAACTATAATGCCGGTACCCTGCGCAAAAAGAAAACTGCTGTTCAGGAAAAGAAAAAACAAAAGAGCCCACGCTCTCATAAGCACACCGTTCTTCATAGGAATGGTTTTGGTTTATCGATTTTTAAGCGGCCGTAAAGAAAGATTCCGGTCACCAGAATTTGTTTGTCATCCGTCCGACAAAACAGAATGATCGGCAAATACGTTTTACTGCCTGTTAAAGCCACTTAAACCGGCCTGCAAAAAGCAAGAAAAAAAGAGAAATCACCACCGTTCTGATGGTTTTCCTGTAGACTATCATCAGGAAAAGCACAAAAAAAAGCGGCAAATTGCCGCTTTTGAAAAACCATTGGTTTTATTTCCGTCCAAAGAAATATCGTTATTGTTTGATCAATTTTGCAATGCTTCTGTCGGTTCCGTTTGTCACTTCCATGATATAAGAACCCGGAGCAACCCTGCTGTCCAAATTCACCGACATTGTGTTTCTGCCTTTGTACATCCTGATCTGCGTGGTCAGCATTTTTGCCCCGTTCAGGTTATAGACTGTTACCGTACTTAGGCCCGCTTCCGCGGCAGTGTACTCAAAGTTCACCGTCGACAAAACCGGGTTTTGCAGGATGGTCAGATTTGATGCCTGGGCAAGGGCAGCGTTTTGCAGGAAGATGGTCCTGGAATATTCGATACCGCCGTTGTTGTTCACGATCCGCAGACGATAGTAAGTACTGCGTTCAAACGTTGCATCGTTGTACTGGTAACTTTCCGCACCGGTCTTCATGGTTGTCAGAATCACGGCTGCCGTTGAAAAGGTTTTTCCGTCACTGCTTTTTTCCAGGTCAATGCGGTTGCCGTTTTCGTTTTGCGCAACACTCCAGAAGAAGCGGGCCGCGCCACCGCCAACATTCGCCGAGAAGCTGGTCAGGAAAACGGGCAGGGGAGCCAGCGCCGGGTAGTTGATTGTCACTGTTGCGACATTCGAGGTCAGTGGGTCGTAACCGTCGTCTGTTACTTTGTATTTGAACGTTACGGTTCCACCGGCAAAATTTCCGGCCGGTGTGAAAGTGAATGTGCCATTGCTGCGCAGGGTAAGCGTACCGTTGACGGTGTAAAGCGTATCGAGCACGAAGGAAACAGTTTCGCCTGCATTGGCGTCACTTGCTTTTGACGCAATGCTGCCGTTGAAAGGACCCGAACTCGCTGTAAAGAAGTTGGCATCGGTAGACACGGGCGGCGTGTTGCAGGGTGCGGCACCGTAATGCAAGGTAGCCGATGACACGGTCAAATCGTCGATGGTGACAAAGGAATTGCCATCGCCGCTAGCGGAATTTACGCGGATGGTTAACCGCTGAACACCGGTCGTTAGTGCAAGGCTTTGATTAAAGGAAAACACGGTGTTGAAATTCGTGTTTTTGTTCAACACAAAACTTGTTGCGGCAACGAACGTTCCGTTTTTATCGGTTGTTCCGATTTCAACGGTTCGGATAGAATTATTATTCAGCTTGTTGTTCAGCAGGTAGCTGAAAGAGACCTGGCAAGGGCCGGTGATGTCCAGGTAAGGGGTTCTGATTTCGGAATTGGCGGCAGGCTCGGAAGCGATGCTCGCCGCACCGTTGATGGCAGCAGTACCGGTTACGTCGTGGGTAGCCATCAATTGCCAGCAGTTTGAAGGCAAGGTGCTGTTGTTTTCGAAATGTTCGTTGATTTGTGCGTTAGCAATCGTTGCAGTGAAAAGAGCAGCGGACAGAAGGGTAAAGATTTGTTTCATTTCTTAGGGATTAGAATTAAAAATTTTCGTTAACCCATAGAAATATTGGACGGGAAGAAAAGTGTAAGAAATGAGTAAAGGCAGGCAGTTTTCTTGTTTAGGGGCCGGTACGGATTTCTTATTGCTTTTCCTTAGGATTGGTAAGTGTTATCGCTTACGAGAACGCAAACATACGTCCCGTGTTTTGAATTTGCAAGTAGTTCTACGAAATAACTTTTCTTTTTGACCGTATTTTACACACATCGCATAGTTGTAATTTCCGCAAATTATGGCAGGTTTTTACGGTACATATTTGCGTAAAAGCAAGCGGGGCAAGGATTGGCAGGGATCGATGGCTTTGCTTTTTTTGTTTCTTTTTTTCCTGAAAACCGGGCTTAAAAAAGTTGAAAAATATTTTTCGTTAAGCCCGATTTTCACCGGTTACTTACACACGTTAAATGCTTGTTCGATGACAGATGGCAGAAGAATGCTGTGCAATTCTTTACAAACGAGTAGAGCATCTTTCCCGTTTTCAGATTGGTTAACTGTTTGGATAGAGCGATAGTGATCGCAGAAAATATCCACCTCTCCATCATCTTTGGAAAATGGCATACACCAGCAGTTACGACCGGTGCATCAACCGCCAGGAAACTTCCGGGGAACGAACGTAAACGGTTACGGCAGGCAATAAAAAAAGCGGCACAAGGCCGCTTTTCTATCAACAAAAACTCGTTGCTTATTTTTTGTACTGTGCACTGATGTTTTTGGCAAGCTCGGTCATCTTCGCCAGCCCTTCTTCCGGAAGATTGCCTTTCTTGAAGGCTGTCAGCACATCCGGCATCTTGGTTTCCATCTCCATCAGGAACTGCTCTTCGAATTCTTTCACCTTGTTTACCGGAACATCACGCAGCAAACCCTGTGTACCCAGGTAGATAATGGCAACCTGCTTTTCCACGGGTACCGGTGCATATTGCGGTTGCTTCAACACTTCCACGTTGCGGGCACCTTTGTCGAGTACCAGCTTGGTCGCCGGGTCGAGGTCACCACCAAATTTGGAGAACGCTTCCATCTCGCGGTAAAGTGCCTGGTCAAGCTTCAGCGTACCGGCTACTTTTTTCATCGATTTGGTTTGGGCGTTACCACCGACGCGGCTTACCGAGATACCCACGTTGATCGCAGGACGGATACCGGCGTTGAACAGGTTCGATTCAAGGAAGATCTGTCCGTCCGTGATCGAGATAACGTTTGTCGGGATGTAGGCCGATACGTCACCTGCCTGTGTTTCGATGATTGGAAGCGCCGTCAGCGAGCCACCACCTTTTACGAGGTGACGGATGCTTTCGGGAAGGTCGTTCATTTGCTTTGCCACTTCATCATTGGCAATCACTTTCGCAGCTCTTTCCAGCAGGCGGCTGTGCAGGTAGAATACGTCACCGGGATATGCCTCACGGCCCGGCGGACGGCGCAGCAGCAGCGACACCTCACGGTAAGCCACAGCCTGTTTCGACAGGTCATCGTAAATGATGAGGGCCGGACGTCCGGTATCACGGAAAAATTCACCGATGGCCGCACCGGCAAACGGCGCATAGAACTGCAGTGGCGCAGGGTCGGATGCAGAGGCAGCAACGATGGTTGTGTACACCATAGCGCCGGCATCCTGCAGGGTCTTCATCACACCGGCAATGGTTGATGCTTTCTGACCGATGGCAACGTATATACAGTAAACAGGTTTGCCTGCTTCGTAGAATTCTTTTTGGTTGATGATCGTGTCGATACAAATGGCAGTCTTACCAGTTTGGCGGTCACCAATCACCAGCTCACGCTGACCGCGGCCGATAGGGATCATGGCGTCGATGGCCTTGATACCGGTTTGCAGCGGCTCTTTTACCGGCTCACGGAAAATAACACCAGGCGCCTTGCGCTCCAGCGGCATTTCATAACGTTCGCCTGTGATCGGCCCTTTTCCATCAATGGGTTCACCCAGCGTATTCACCACGCGGCCAACCATGCCTTCACCCACTTTGATAGAGGCGATCTGGCCGGTACGGCGCACTTTTGAACCTTCCTGTAAAGTGCCCATTTCACCCATCAATACGGCACCCACATTGTCTTCTTCCAGGTTCAGGGCGATACCTTGAACACCGTTTTCAAATTCCACCAGCTCACCGGCACGTACATTGCCCAAGCCGTAAACACGGGCAATTCCGTCGCCCATTTGCAGCACGGTTCCTACCTCTTCCAGGTCTGCACCGGCATTGAAACCGCTCAACTGCTGGCGCAGGATGGCACTGATTTCATCTGGTTTTATTTCAATATCTGCCATTACACAAATTTTTAGTGGCGCAAAGGTAAGTGTTCAGGGTCTTGTTTCCGCTAAAAAGGAGAAATTTTTGAGCCTCCAAATGCAAAAGGTCAGCCCTTGCTGACCTTTTTAACGCTTTTGAAATCAAACCCGCCGCGCTGTTCACTTACATTCTTTTGTCCGCCCGCAAATCAGGGCTATTCTTGTCTTATTGCAACAGTACACGGACCGTCTGATCGCCGTCGGGCAAATGCACAATTAGGGTGTAAACGCCGCGACTAAAACGGCTGACATCTACAGAAAAAGCTGAACGGACATTGGCTTCTTTCCAAACTGCCACGGCCTGTCCTTTTGCATCAACCAAACGGACATCGGCTGGGCGGGAAGCGCCAGCTACAAATACTGTGAGTGTGGTGTGTGCAGGATTGGGACTCACCGCCACAGTGATGTTGCCGGTGACAATCTTTGCCTGGCGAATGGCCGAATAACGGGAGTGCCCGTCCATGTCGACCTGCTTCAACCGGTATTGGTAAGCCACATTGGGCTGCGCAAAATTGTCGGTAAAGGAATAGTCCTTTTTCTGGTTGCCCGTTCCGGCACCTTTCACCCACCCAATGGCGGCGAAATCAGCACCGCCGTTGCTGCGCTCCACATCAAATCCTTTACTGTTTTGTTCAGACGCTGTTTGCCAGGAAAGTACCACGCGGTTTTTTTGCGGCTGGGCGTCGAATGACAACAAGTTTACCGGCAGGGTAAATGAAGGCGACACCAGCATAAAACGGGAAAAACCGGTAAAGCTGCCGGTGTAGCTATAGTAGCCGTTGGCCGAATTATCAGAAAACACAGGCGTAACCAATTCTACATCTGCTGCCGTCAGTGTTCCGGCCAGGTCAACGCCGTCTTTGACCTTTAGAATTTTCAATTGCGGGATCTCGGCTGATGACCATGCACTAAGATCCGCTGCAGTGTAATAAAACGTTGCCTGGTAAGTGGCCGTTGTATTGGGAACAGCCGGCGATAGCTGGATAACTTTTTGCGTACGGAAATAGCTGCCGCTGCTGGTATTGACCGTTGTGCGGCCACTGCCGGCTTCCGCTACAGTCGCCGTGAGGCAGGAAAGACTTTCGCTCACAGTGGAAAGTTTTGCCAGCAGATTTGCACCGCCGCCACTGGCGATATAAGTATCCATATTTCCCTGGATCACTTTCACTGAATTGGACTGTCCTGCCGTTGTTTCGATCGAGGTTCCCTGTGTTTTACCTGTCACCACGATATCATCGATGGCAAGAGGGATTCCGTTACCGGCAGAATTGTCGCTGGTCCACCGGAAGCCGAGGTAAACGGCTGCCTTGTTTTCCATGGAGGAAGGCAGGCGGAAAGTACCAAAGGTTTGGGTCGTTGTTCCATTTCCATACAAGGCCACATGGTCGCTTGCCGTGGTATTGAACAAGGTGCTGAACGAGCCGGTAGTACCGGAACCCGAAGCGTCGTAAACCACACGGCCAAAATCGTACAGGGCGGGTTCGTAATTGGGGTTGGAATTGGACGGGCTCAAGGGATAGGCTTCGCCCCCAACTTTGTAATTGAAGCGCAGTTGAATGTCCGTCAAACCCGATGTATTTAAAACCGGCAACCGCAACAACCTGTCGGTTGTGCTGGTAGGGTCGTAAGCGTAACCAACCGCACCTGCCGGTGTGTTGGTGATATAGGCTGCATTGCCGGAAAGCCCTGCATTTGTTCCAACCGCCCAAACGTTGGTGGCACTGGCGCCACCCGTGTACGATTGCGAAGCGTCCCAGCCCGCCGGGAAGGTTGTACCGGCAGACACCGATTCAAAACTCTCGTTCAGCAAGGTAACAGTCGAAATCGCACCGGCCTGGATGGGAAGGGTCGGCGCATCATCGTCGCTGATGGTGACAGTAAACGCCTGGTTATTGGTACCGGCTGCGCCATTGCCCCCGTTGGCATTGATGGTAAAACTGAGCTGGATGGTTTTGTTTCCCTCGGCGGTAGCATTGTCGAGAATCGTGATGTCCAAATTTTTTGTCCCGCTTTCACCGGCTGCAAAGGAGAGGCTGGACGACGCTACGGTATAATGGACACCCTGAACAGCGGTTCCGCCAAAGTTGAACAGCACATCGGTTTTTTGCGTGGCTGCGGCGCCCAGTTTTACCGGCACGGAAACAGTCTTGGTGCTGGTGCAATTTCCGGCCAGACCCGATCCTTCCGAAACCGTTGTATTGGTGCTGCCAAATTCAATCAAGGGCAGGCAATTGGCCGAGGCACCGACGCCAACGGCAAACCAGGAATTGGTTACCTGTACCACTTCATTTGAACAGGCACCATACAATGTTGCTGCCGCATTGATGGAAGCTTGGCGCACGGCTGCGTAGTCGGCATTGGGTGTCAGGCTCTGCTCGGTCAGAAAAGCAATTTTTTCGGTGCAGGAAAAACCCAGGCCGGTAACCGCGTACGTGTCCTTGTTATCATTTGTGCCACTGCCACCGGCTGTAATCAGGTAGAACCATTTGTTCAGCACACCACTGTTGTAATGCACACCGCATTGATCGTTTGAATTGCCGGGAAGAGGACAGGAAGCGAGTGACACACGAACCCAGTACTGTCCGCCGTACGTATCCGGGTCGCCCAGGGCCTTTGGGTTTTGCATGCTGCGCAAGGCGCCAACAGAAGGATAAATTTCTTCGCCGATCAGGAACGGAAGTTTCGGGAGGCCCGAAAAATTTTCAACGCAAGCGGCCCAGATATCGCTGAATCCTTCGTTGATGCCCCCGGCTTCCCGTTGGTACACAAGATTGGCCGTTGATTGACAAACGGCATGTCCCAGTTCGTGTGCCGAAACATCGAGGGCTGTCAGTGGCTTAAAGCCGTACGAATTGGCAATCGTTCCGCTGCCGTCGGTTGAATAATAAGACCCATCACCGTAATACATGGCAGAACCATCCCAGTAGGCATTGTCAAAACCGGCATTGGCAACTGACCGCACGTGGACATAGCTTTTCATTTCCGATCCCAGGTCGTCCCAGCTAAAGCGGTTATGAACGGTTCGCCAGTAGTCGCTGATGTACTGCATCGCCAACTGCACATCCAGTGCAGCATCGTCATAGTTCAAACTGCGTTCGGATGCCGTCCAGTTATTGTCGTTGTCTGTAAAGTCGATTGCAGCGTTGTCGTTGGTCGTGCTTTGCACTTTACGCTGGTAATCGAGCGTGGTGATGTTGTGACCGTTGCGCACCTGCCGCAGCCGGTAAGGCTTCCCGGCAACAGCGCTGCCGTCGTCTGTAATGATCGGTTGCGTGCCGCTGTACCGCGTTTGTGCCGTGGCGCTTGCGTTGGCAAAAAGATTGTTTTGATTGGCGACGATTGCCGCCGGAACGCCAGCCCGCATGGAGACATCACTATGATTGAAATCCGGCCCCAGGTGCTTTACCATCCGGTCGACCAGCAAAACCGACCCGTCGACGGCACTGACATAAACCTTCGACCGGCTGAAAGGCTGCTCGGCATAGATCTCGAATTTGTAGGCCAGGTTCATCTTGCCCTTTTTTCCATAATAGTCTTCGACAATCACCAGCGACCCCGAAGGTTTTTTGTACTGCGGGTCGTTGCCGGCATATCCTTCCCAGGCATATTTGGCAGCACCGACAAAAGCCGTTGCTTTTTGCAGGGCCTCTTCTTCTGAGAGTTTGGGCGTTGTGGAAAACGAATCATCAAGGGAATAAAATTCCAGCTGAACGGCTTCTACTTTTGCCGCCTTGCTCACAACGCTGATTGCGCCGTGTTCGACTTTGATACCCTGGTACCATTGCTGGTATTTTTCAATTTCGATGTCTTTTGGAGCAGAGGTAAGGGCCGGTGCTTTTCGCAATTCATCCTTGCCCGTTCGCAGGCCAAGAGCCGATGAAAGCCAGGTTTTAGCTCCTGATTTCATCATCCGGGAAGAGGGGGAAAACCGCAGGCTTCCCTGGGATTGGCCGGTGAGGCGCAGGGAATAGAGGTCTTCCTGCTTTTGCTTTTTGAATGTTTCGGCCATATTTTGGAGGGACGGCTGTGCATAGGTTAATAGACCGGCTGCCAACCCCACTGAGACAAGCACACACTTTTTCATACTATTGGACTTTCTAAACGTCTAAAATAAAATGATTTAGCAGGAATCAAAAGGAGATCGGCACAATCTTGAAAAATTTGGCGAAAGCTTTCTTTTTCAGGGTTTTCTTCTCTTGTTTACAGTGGAAATAGAACTTTTTTCTAACATGTACCGAATGTCCGTTTCAATCCGCCCATCCCGTAAATGAAAAAAGCGACTTTTCAGCCGCTTTTTACTTCTATAAAAAGTTCGAATGTTTACTTTACCCGGTAAATAAAATCGTTGTTCTCGAACTGGCGCGACACATTGAGAAGATCGTACGAAATGCTGGCGTCGATCAGCTTATCGCCGGCCTGCAAAATAAACCCGCCAATGATTTTGGGATCCACGACTTCCTGCAGTTCCACCGTTTTGCCATCGACCGATTTTTTTACCTGCTCCAGAATGGCATTCTTTACGGCGCTGCTTACCGGCACAGCCGTCGTCAGCTTAACGATCTGAATGCCCTTGTGCACCCTGTACTGGCTAATGAAAGCGGTGATGATCTCCGGCAACACGGATTCGCGGGTCTTGTTCACCATCAGGTTAATGAAAGCCGCCGTCAGCTCGCTTACCTTTCCTTGGGTAATCTGCTGAAGGACCCTGTTTTTGGCATCGGCTTTTACGACGGGGCTACGCAGCAGGTTCAGGAAATCGCGGCTTTCTTTTGTCAGGCGTTGCAAATAAAGCATGTCGGCATAAACCGGTTCCAGCTGGCCTTTTTCAATAGCCAGGTCAAGAAGCGATTTTGCGTACCGGGATGCAACTCTTGGATTGGACATAGTATATAGCTTTCAGCATTCAGCTTTTCACTTTCAGCATTTCCTCATTGATTAGGTAATAGCTGATAGCAGACCGCTGACAGTTCTTTTTAACTCAATTTAATATCGTTGATCAACCCTTTGATGTGCGCTTCCTGCGCATCGGTGGAGGCAAGCTGCTGGCGCAGGATTTTCTCGGTCACTTCGATCACCAGTTTACCCACTTCGTTTTTCACGTCGGTAATCGCAGCCATTTTCTGGGCGTTGATTTGCTGTTGCGCCTCGGCGATGATCTTATTCGCTTCTGTCTTCGCCTGCTCTTTGGCTTCGGCTACGATGCGGTCCTTGGTATCGCGGGCTTCTTTCAGCATGGCACTTCTTTCTTCACGGGCTTTGGCCATCAGCTCTTCGTTCTCGCTTTTCAGCTGGGCCATCTCACGTTTTACCCGCTCGGCAGTTTCCAGCGAACCGGCAATGTTTTTTTCCCGTTGCTCAAGAGAACTCATGATCGGGCCCCAGGCGAACTTGCGCAGTACAACAAAGACAATGATAAAAGCCAGTGCTGTCCAGAAAATCAAACCCAATTCAGGTGTCAGTAGTCTCATATTGTAATTTGAAAATTTGAAAATTAGTAAACGTGAAAACAAAAAGCATTGCCGTCATTTTCACATTTTCAGATTTGCACATTGGCAAATTGAAAACGGCACCCGCCGCCCTGTGCTTAAGGTGCCGCTTTGTTTTTTTAAACGAACATCGCCAGGATACCGGCAATTACCGCAAACAGGGCAACACCCTCGATGAAGGCTGCTGTCAGGATCATGTTTGCACGGATGTCGTTAGAAGCTTCCGGCTGACGGGCAATTGATTCAACTGCACCGCGACCAATCTGACCAATACCGATACCGGCACCAATTGCAGCTAAACCTGCACCAATAGCACCACCGGCATTTGCCCAAGCTACTGTACTCAACAATGTGAATAATAAAGCCATGTTTTGTTTTGTTTATAATGATAAAAAAATCACGTTGTTAAAAGCTGCAAGCTTATTGCCACAAGCTGCAAGCAGGTTCTCTCCGGCTTGAAGCTTGCCGCTTGTGGCTTGCTGCTAAATGATCACCGGCTCAGTGGGCGGATTGCCATGGTGGGCATCCGCTTCGTGCTGGTGATGATCTTCGGTGGCCTGGCCAATGAACACGGCGGTCAGGTTGGTGAAGATGAAGGCCTGGATGAACGCCACCAGGATCTCGATCACATAAATAAACACCGCAAACGCAATGGAGATCGGCGAGAAACCAATCCCTACCCCGGTACTCAGGTTGCCAAAAATGAAGATCAGCGACACCAGACAGATGATGATGATGTGACCGGCCAGCATGTTGGCAAAAAGACGAATGATCAGGGCGAAGGGCTTGGTAAAAATGGACAGGATCTCCACGGGTACCATGATAAACTTGATACCGAAGGGAACCGGCGGATTAAAGATATGTCCCCAGTAATGCTTGTTGGCGCTGAACGTGATGACCAGGAAAGAAATCACACCCAGTGTAGCCGTAAAGGCGATGTTTCCTGTAACGTTGGCCGAGCCGGGGATCAATCCAAAGATGTTATTAATAAGAATAAAGAAGAAAATCGTGAGCAAAAGCGGCATGTAACGCTTGTAGCGGTGGCCGATGTTCGGTTTGGCCACTTCGTCGCGGATGAACTGGATAACCGGCTCCACGGCATTTTGCCAGCCTTTCGGGGCCGAAGTCAGGCCCTGACCGGTGCGGTATCTTTTTGCAATAGACGTCATCAGCAAAACGAGGATCGTCAGCGCAATGAACATTTGCACAACGTTGCGGGTGATCGAAAGATCGTACACTTTGATATTAGAGATCGGGGTGCCGTTGTTGTCTACGGCTACAATCTGCTCGTCCTGCAACAAACGGATCTGGTCTTCTTCCATTCCCTTTTCCTTCAGGTTCTCGCGGTAGCTTTCGGTGACAACACGGTAGCCGTTGTAGGCTTCCTCGCCGTGATGGAATTTCGAAGAGCTAAAGAAAGAAACGCCTCTGCCGGGTTCGTACAATAAGATTGGCAGTGGAATAATCGCATGGTGCTGCTCGCCTTCACTGCCTTTCCAGGAAAAGAAGTGGAACTGGTGGGCATCCATTACGTGGCCAAAAATGACTTCGTTGGCATTGAAGGCACCGCCTTTTTCGTCCGCTTTCTCTGCGGCTTTGTCTTCGCGCTGCAGGTGACTTGCGCTGTCAGGGTTATCCTGCGCAAAAGATGCAGTAGAAAAAAGCATCAACAATAAGCCGAAAACCGCTACTGATAAGGATTTGAATCGTCCGAAAGCCATCACGTTTTCTGAAATTTTGCGCAAAGATAAGGAGGTAGAGACGAATTCAGGGAAGGAAGTTGGAAGATTGTTTTGTGAAAATTTCGCCTTCTTATAAAGCTGGAAAAACAGGCTGCTAAAAATTGTTTGGCTCAGGAACGGAACACCAGCACCGACGGAAACATACCGGGGTCCAGTACCCGCAGAAAAAAATAGCCGATGCCGCTACTGCCCAGCATAAAATCCGGCGTTTCGGCAGGAAGCTGCAGGCCATTGGGCACCGGGACTTTTTTATCCAGAAATTCCTGTATACATGCATCCGCCACCTGCTCCGCTTCACTCCTTAATTGTGGCCGGTTGAAAACGTCGGCTGCGTAAAGCAGCAATTCCGCATTACCAAACAGGCCGTGACAGAGAGAGTAGTTCCCCAGCACGTCCAGGTGTAAATTCTTACGGGTGGTTTGAAGAGCGATTTCAGCATCCTGCCTTGCCTGCGGGTCTTTCGTCAACTCAAAAATACGCAGCCGCGACAGGCCGATACCCGGTGCGCCATGGCACCATGCGATGGAACAGGCTGGCTCGGCAACGGCTTTTTCGACTCCGTACTCCTGATCAAACCGGCGGTAGTCGGGCCAGTTCTGCTGACCGGAAACAAAATGCGAATCTTCGTAACCCACGACAGACCGGGCAATTTGCAGGTATTGTTCATCTCCTGTAAATGCATACAGTTCGGCAAAGGCCGTTGCAAAACCGGCCGCCCCGTGTCCATACCCCGTTAAGTTATGGTAACGGTCGGGGACAGTCTCCCAACTCCAGCCCGGGGTCTGCTTGTCAGCTTTTCGAATTAAATAGGCGGCCAAACGAAGAATAAACTGTCGAAGCGCCTCACCAGGTTGCTTTTTGTATAAAAACTGCAAAACAGGTATGGCGCCGGCCGGACCGTCAATTACATCCAGGCCCCAGGTTTCTTCGGGCAGGTTGCAGATGCAGTCTATGAATTGTGTGGCTGCTTTTTGGTACCGTTCCTCTCCCAGCAGTTCGCCGGCAAGATGCAGTACGTAGGCACAACCGGCCAGTCCTGCGTGAAAACCAAGTATGGCATCAGAAGCGTTTTTTTGGCGATCGCCTTCCACCGAAATCACCTGCTCCAGCGCACCACGCAGGGTTTTATCGAGCAGTGGATTGGAATGAACACGCCGCAACTGCAACAAAAAAAAAGCAATACCGGAAGTGCCATCGTAAAACGAAGTGCCCAGCGCTTTGGCATAGCCCCTGGGCATACCGTACCAGTCTTCCGAACTGGTACCGATCCAATTACACCGGGTTCCCTTCCAGATCGCGTCGCGACAGATAGAGGTGGCGATGGTAGCGGCAGCTTGTTTATATAATTCTTTTTGGTGTACCATAAACCTGGCTGAAGAAGGTAAAAACAAATAAAACGTAAGAGCAAATGGTCTGTGAAAAATAAACCGGCCCGGCCAGTACCGATGTAATAGCTGTCAGGAAAGCTGCGGAAACGAATACGGGTATTGCGAACCGGGATTTAGAAACAACGTTTCGAGATCGGTATAGCCGTGCCACTGTCGGATCGTTTCGGCGATTTCGGCTGGCCAGGCCTGCTTGCCCAGGTTTTTCTGCAGTGCCTGCAGAATGCCTTGCGCAATCATCTTGCTGCAATGTGTGCCAAAACTTTCATCCTGTTTTAGCGGGCTTTCGGCAAACGCCATGCCTTTTGCCAACCGACGTGTAAACAGGGGCGTTTCTTCGTTCAGGCTGTTTTTAACCTGGACGTAGATGTCCGGCAACAGGTAGAACACGATATCGCTGTAGCGTTTTTCAAAATAAAGAACGGCCGTATCGCAGCGAGTATAAAGTGTCGGGTCATTCAGGCATTTGAACTGGAACGGTACCTGGTGCCCGTTCAATTGCTGCGTAATGACCTCTACCAGCTTTGCAGCGCCTTCGGCCTGGAGGTTGAAATAGATTCGAACAAACTGGTCGTAATTGTCTTCCCCCAGTGTGCTACCGAAAACATAATAAAAACCGGTGTGGCCGTCTTTGTGTTCCTTTCGGGCAACCAGCCGGATCTCGCCGTTGGCAACGGGCATTTGGTGAAACCCGCTTTCGTTTAAAAACTCGCCTGGGTAAACTGCCCGCTTCAGGCTGCCTTTTTGTGCAATAACCTGACGCTGCAGGTCTACCTGTTCAATGACCCAGCCCGTATCGAACCGCTCCTGCGATGAATTGGCACTGCTCAGTGTCCGTACGAAGGCCTGGCTTTGCTGCATGTCTGCGTAGGTGGCCCCAGGGTTAAACGCCTGTTTGTTTTTTGAATAGAAAACAGTATAGACAACTTTTTCCAGCGACTGAAACAACATTTTTTGACTGGCCTGCTGGACATATGGGTTGGAGAATTCGCCACCGACGGGTTTCCCGTGTAAAAGCACGGTTCGTTGCGGGGAAATGTCGATGGCCTGCACGATGTGTTGCAGGCTATGCATATTGGAAGTGAGATTCATTTCGGAATGTATTGGTGATCCCCAGAAGTTTAATGGCTGCATCCTGCGGCGACCGAAGGATGTTGAAACTTAGTTGGAGCAGCTTTACGCTTATGGGTTGCAGGGTGGGTGAATACGGCGCGGTCTCAAAACAGGCATGTATCAGCTTCAGTGCACAAAAGCGGGTCGCCTTGAGCAGCAGGCCGGCCGCTTGTTCCGGCGTCCACTTCATTTGCGCTGTGTAGCGCCGCCAAAATTGTTGTATGGCCGGCTGCACCTGTGCCAATGTGATAGCAAACCCCTTTGCTCCTGTTTGCTCCGGCACATCGTTCGCTACCCAAAGCGAAAGGTAATTTTGAAAGATGGTGGCCACATCCCAGAGCGGGTCGCCTATATCGGCTAGCTCCCAGTCGATCAGCTGGATAAAATGGATGTCGTTTTTTTCACTGTCGTAGCTGATAAGAAAGTTGTTGAACTTGGCATCGTTGTGCACAAGGGTTTGCGGATGCCACTCATGCTCCAACTGCGAGAGCAACCGCACATAATCCCGGTTTTTATGAATCAACTGCATCATTTGCTGCTCAGCTGCCTGGCCTTCCTGCGACCAAAAGCCCGGCGGCGTGGTGGCCACTGAAAAAACCCAGGGTTTTTGCTGCCGAAAATGCGTGAAGGCTGGCTGCTGTAACAAGTTTGTGCTAATAGTGCCGTGGTAGGAAGAAAGAATGTCGGCAATGATCTCAGGTATTTTGCTGTTAACAGAGCGATAGTAAAAATCAAAAACGGACACCGCATTTTTCACCTGTGCGGTAACCAGTACATGGCTAAGCGGATCGTAGTGAAAAAATGCAGGCAGAAATTGTTTTAGTGCCTGATATCCGGAGTCGGTGTTGGCCAATTGATAGCAGTGCGCCTCGGTACGCAGGGTTTCGGTTTTTTCGGCATCAAAGGCTTTGACCTGTTTGATAAAATAAGCATGGTGATCGTACTCGCGGTTGACAAGGAAATTGTTGTTGCGGCTGTCGCTTCGTCGTACGGTGAACTCTCCGTCGATCACCTTGTCTTTGTCGACCATTCCTTTATCCAACAGGTAGTAAAAAAGATTGTGTTCGGTTAAGAGCATGCGCTGTTTTTTTAAAAAAGCAAAAGCAAGCATGTTGCGAACAACATGCTTGCCTAAAAATTACGAATTAATAACCATATTCTCCGTAGGGATCATAGTAACCGGCATCAAAGTTTCCGCCGGGATTGACACCACATTGCAAGGATTGCACACCTCCGCAAGCCGGTGTCAGCGTGGGCCGCGGGCAAAATACCTGGATCGAGATCCGGCACGGTGTAATCTGTGGCAGTGTGCAGCACCGCGTGGGACAAATTGTGATCCTGGGCGAACAGCACCTCGAGTTAAACACCTGTGTAACACGACAGGGTGGGTAAATCGGGCTTGTGCGGCAGATGGCGGGAGATGTGCGGCACCATACCTGAAGGGTTATGGCGCCAGCAGCAGCCGTTCCACCGGCAGTTGGTGTATACTCATTGGCCATATAGTCGCCGTACATTTCGCCTCCTGTGTAATCGCCATAACCACCGGTGTAGGCGCCGTAAGGATCGTCCATAAAGCCACCGCCGCCTAAGCCCGGTGTTTGCGGGGTTTGGGGTGTTTGGGGCGTGCAGAAATCGGAAGGACAACCGGCTATGCTTTGCGGCGTAAGAGGCGGTATCCGGGTTTGTAATCGACAGTCATTCGGTATGCATGGCCGCCGGATCGTTCGTATCGGGCAGCGCCAAACCGGAAGGCTGCAAATAATGAGGCGGGAAGCACAGTTGACCTGCACCGTCCGGCAGACATACACCAGCGAGACCCTCGGCTGACAGATAACGGTAAGGGTTGCTTGTGCCTGTGCTTCGCCATATTCACCATAGCCGCTTTCGGGGGTATAGGCGTTATTCATGTAATCGTTGTACATCTCTCCACCGGTATAGTCGCCGTAGCCACCATAATCTCCATACCCCGATTCACCGCTGAATTCATAGGGATCATTTACCAGCCCGCCCGGGAAACCCGGCGTTTGCGGCGGCGTTTGGGGACAAGGACGACACGGGGTCCGGAGGTTGTTTCGTGTAATGCAGGGTCTGAAGATCGAAACCTGGCAGCGCAATTCCCATATTGTCGGACGCGGGCAGCGCCATACAGGAACACTGCATCGCAGGGAAGGACAATTGGCCAGCAGTGTTCGGCAGGTATTGACCAGCGTTACCGGACCGCAAACAGCAGTCAACGTAGCTGCCGCTTGCGCCTCGCCGTACCCGCCGTACCCGCCTTCCGGCGTATAGGCATTGTTCATGAATTCGTTGTACATATTTCCCTGCGAATAACCCTGCGGGTCGCTGTATTGCAGGTTGGCGCTCTGCCGAACCCACATCATGCTTCCCCCCAGCGGGTCATCTTCGTTGGGAATGCTGTACACAACATCCTCGAGTGGAATTTCCACGTAGCTGCTCAGACTTGCATCGCTGTAAAGACGCAATTTGTCGGCACTGGTCGACTCGCCGACATAGCCCTGCATCAATACGAGTTGCTCGGTATTGGCAGGGTCGGGCCTGACGTTCCGGATAAAAGCGTCGTACCGGATGTTCGTTCCACCGGCAGCGCTTTCTTTTTTACTGGTTGCCATAATCGATTCTGGTTTAAGTAAAACAATAAGAATAGTCAATAGAGGTTAGTACCAAAATGTTTGAACAGGCGGACTTACCAAACGAAGCGCCGCGTTCGCGGCTCTCCAGGCATCTACAAGCCCATTCCCTGTAGCCAGGTCGGGTCCGGCCTTTGCCGGATGACCACCCGTATTGGTATGAGAGGCGCCTTTTGTAATGTCGATGGCTGTTGCTTTTAGCAGGTCTTTTACCTGTACCGGCGTTAAGGAGGGGCGCACCTGCTTCAGTATGGCGCAAACCCCGGCAATTTGCGGAGCGGCGGCACTGGTTCCGCTAAACACCGCCCACCCGTCATTTTGTTGTGTTTCGTCGTTGTTGGGAAACGAGCCTCCGCCCCTTCGCTGGTCGATCTCATCGCCGGGCTGCACCGGCAACATGATGTAGGCTGCTGTTGGTTGCAATCCTACCAGGCCACAAACGTCAGGCACATTTCTCCCGTTATAAATGTTACTGGCAAACCCGCTGGCGTAATCGCTTGCCTGCAGGGAAAAATTTTCGTCCATGTACACGCCACCGGCACTTATGACATCGGGATGCTGACCTGGAAAGCCCCATCCGCCGTTTCCGGCAGAAAAAACCACGGTCGTCCCGTTGACAACGGCATTGGCGATGGCCGCCGACAGCACAAGATCATCGCCGCTTAGCGGGCCCTGGGGCTTGTCCTTGCCCCAACTGCAACTGATCACGCCGGGCCGCAGTGCCGCTGCTGTGTTGAATGCTCCGGACGCATCGGCAAAATGCATTTTGACCATAGTAAAATCAACGTCGGGAGCAACAGCAAACAGGTTGGCGCTTTCGCCGGTGCCATGACCCGACTCGTCGGCCAGCGGGTTGGCCGTCGCAGGACCCAGCACGACAGGCCGCGACCGGTAGCCCCTGCGGGTAAAGTAAGGATGGCGGTACCAGCCGCTATCCACCATACACACCCGCACGTTTCTTCCGCTAATGCCGTTGCGGTGGCACCAATCAGCATTTAAGCCTGCAGATACATCCCCGGGAACGGCCAGGTGCCAGTAATCCACCGCTGGTGGAAAAGCGCTACCCATAAAATAAACCGGTTCGTTAATGGACACGCCTTCGAGCACATCCCGGAAGGATGTCTTGCGCACGTCAATGGTTCCGGGCACGTTGCCATCTTCCGGCAGGATGAATTGCGCCAGTTCCCGCTTGCCCATTTCCTTGATGGTGTATTTGTTTTTGATCCCAAGCTTCGTTTGAAAAGCAGCCTCATACGTGGCTGCCGGCGCCGCAATGGAAACGGTGATACCGTTTACACCCATGATGCGAAAGCCGGCCGCTTTTAATTTTTCAACTGCCCGCACCACCAGGCTTTCCGGGGAATAAAAATCAAAGACGGTTTCTTTGGTGATCTGTCTGGACGACTCAAACAGCGATACGCCCCCAACTGACCGAACGGAAGCATGGGCAAATACCTCGGGAGGCAATATATTGTCGTCCGGCACTGCGACTTTTTGCGAAGCAGATGCTCGTTTTTTGACCGGCGCCGCCGGTTGCTTTCTGCGTGCCTTTGCCATACATATGGTTTAAATTCCAGCGAAACAAATTGCTGACTGGTTATTCAAAAAATTCCACGGGTTCGGGAAAAACAACAGCGGCAACGCTGTCTTTCATTTCAGAGGGAATTGATGCCTGGGTAGTGGGGACGTAATAAGACCCGCTTTTGTGTGCTTTCTTTTCGAAGGAAAGCCGGAAGGTTTTTTCGAACAGGGTTTTTGTTCCGGTAATGGTCAGCGTGGGAAGTGTGCGCCGAACAGAAAAACCATGTTCCTTCAATTGGGTAAAAGCGTGGGTCAGGTTTGTTTCAGAAGGGAAAAGATGTTGTATGTTTTTTGATGTAATTTCTGTTTCACCGGCAATGCTACTGCCCGAATCTGTCTTTACAACAACCTGCGCTGATATGGTGTTTGGTTCATCGGCCATACCGGTAAAGCATACAGCTTTTCGAATCCGAAATTACTGGAATGTTTATACAAATGAATATCTTTTATTATCTAATATAAAAATAATTTGTCTCCCCGGGGATGACGCTGATGACTAGTTGCACTTTTTAAAAAAGAACGATCGGGGCCCGGCGGATTTTGTTGCGGCAATAGCGCATTAGCCGGGATAAAAAGGAAGCACCCTGCAAATCCCTGGCGGAGCAGCGCTTTTTTACAGAACTTTTATTAAGGAATTGCATTGCTGTGCACAAAAGATTTTTTCAGACCACGGCCGATTTCCGTTCGAACTGCATCTGGTGCAATTTGCTGTAAAAGCCGCCCTTGGCCAGCAGTTCGGTGTGGGTGCCCACTTCTTTCAGTTCGCCTTTGTCCAGTACGATGATCTTATCGGCCCGCTGAATCGTGGAAAGCCGGTGCGCAATCACAATCGAAGTGCGATCGGCAATGAGCCGGTTGATGGCGTTTTCAATCAGCATTTCGCTTTCGGTATCGATAGAGGACGTTGCTTCATCCAGGATGAGGATGGAGGGATTGTACAGGAGTGCCCGGATAAAAGAAAGCAACTGGCGCTGGCCCAGCGAAAGCGTAGCGCCGCGTTCCATAACATTGTAATTGTAACCACCCGGCAATTGCTGGATGAAGTCGTGCATGCCAATCAGCTTTGCGGCTTCTTCCACTTTGTGTTGCGGAATGCCGGGGTTCATCAGCGTGATGTTGTCCAGCACGGAACCGGGGAAAAGAAAAACGTCCTGCAGTACCACGCCAATGTTCCGGCGCAGCACATCCAGGTTATACTCATCGATGGAAACGTCGTCGATCCGGATCGCTCCCCGGTTAACCTGGTAAAGCCGGTTGAGCAGTGAAATAATGGTGGTTTTACCGCTGCCGGTGTGTCCAACGATGGCAACCGTTTGCCCCGGCTCGATCCGGAACGAAACATCCCTCAGCACGTAGCGGTCGTCGACGTAGGAAAACCACACATGGTCAAAGTCAATTTTGCCTTCCACTTCCTTCGGTGCATAGGCCGTGGGAGGCGAAGGTGGCAGGGAATCTTCGTTGTCCAGCACCTTGAACACCCGTTCACTGGCGATCATGCCCATTTGCAGCACGTTGAATTTATCGGCAATTACCCGCAGCGGACGAAAGATCAGGTTCAGGTATTGAATAAATGCAATAATAATTCCGGGCTGCGCTGTTTTGGTATTGATGACCTCTTTAGACACCCACCAGACAACCAGACCCGTGGCTAAAGCCAGCACAATCTCTACCAGCGGAAAGAAGACCGAATAAGCAAAAATGGCGTGGATGTTGGCATTGCGGTGTTCCTTATTAATATCGTCAAACTTTTTCTGTTCCCGCTCTTCGGCTGCAAAGGCCTGGACGATGTACATGCCGGTGATATGCTCCTGCACAAAGGCGTTCAGGTTGGCCACCGCATTGCGAACCCGGTGAAAAGATTTGTTGACGCTTTCTTTAAAATAATAGGTCCCGATCACAATGATGGGAAAAGGAATCAGGCAGATCAGCGTCAGCTTCCAGTCGGTCCAGAGCATGATGCCCAGCACGCAAATAATCGACAACAGGTCGGCGATGATGGGAATAAGACCGTCGGAGAAAATATCATTGATGCGTTCGATGTCGTCTACAGTACGGGTGGTCAGCGTGCCGATGGGCGTTTTGTCAAACTGGCGCAGGTTCAGGTGGAGCACTTTGCCAAAGACCTTTACCCGCATGTCTTTCACCACGGCCTGCCCCAGCCAGGACGTGATATAGGAAAAATAAAAACGCAGCAGGGTTTCGATCAGTGTAAACCCGATCTGCAGCACCGTGACCCAGATAAGGGCGTCGATGGCTTTGTCGGTAAAATTCCGGTCGGCCCTGGCGATGTACCGGTCCACCGTAAGCTGGATAAGGTAAGGACGAACCGGCGTAAACGCAGCCAGTACAACAGCCAGCACAATAGACCCGACAAACCGGTCTTTGTAGGGCCGGGTAAATTGCAAGACCCTTTTTAAAAGCGAAACATCAAAAAAAGACTTCTTCCCCCCTGTTGTGCTCATACGTTGGTAGTTCACGAGTTCACCCGTTCACGAGTTCACAAGTTAATTTTCAAAGTTCAAAATTCCCTTTTGTAGAATTCAGTGCAAATATCGTTCAGGAGTTTTCAAGTTCCTGTGAACTACGATCAACACCCCAACTCGCGAACGGGTGAACTCGTGAACTTCTCTATATCCCTATGCCTTCGCCGCCCATCGCATTTTTATAGGCCTTGATGAAAATAGCACCGAGGTTTTTGTGGGGCGGGATGTAATCGCCAAAGCCTTCAATGTTTTTGTAGCGCTTTTCAAACTCCCGCCAGAAAGGGATCCATTCAATGTTGCTGCCGTTGCGCAGCTTTTCCATCAGCATATCGATCAGCGGCTGGTTGATCACCTGCTTGCCAATTTGCTTGGAAGCAATGATGTGGGCATCTTCGGCGTGCTCCAGCACATCGTGGATCAGGTGGTAGCCACCACAGGATCCAAGGAATACAATCTTAGCCGACGGTGCCAATTGCTCGATAGTATATGGCGCGTAATAGCTATGTCCGCGGTGAATGACGACCGTTGGATTCAAATCTTTTTCGGTGAGGTAATCGCACAGGGCAGCCTGCGCCCTGTCCACTTCGCCGGATTCTTCATCGAGCGGCTTGTTGGCATAAACCAGGATCGGTTTGCCCTTTGTAGAGGTAAAACTGATCCACTGCTTCGTTTCATTGCGCTTCCAGAGGCTGGCCGGGAACTGGGGAACAAAGTTGGCGTAGTTGAAGCGACCGTCTTTGTCGCCATAAAAAAACACCTGGATCACTACACGGCCCTCGGTAGAATCAGTGGCATTCGCCAGTGTTTTGTAGCTGACGCCATAAACCGGCGGAATGTTGAATTCCTTGGAAAGATCGATGCTGGAATCGGTGGATGATTCAAACAGTTTGTATAGCAGGTCGTACATTACCTGGCCCCGCCGGTTGTTGGCCTGCACCGCATCCTGGTAGTTGCGCTTGACGTTTTCGAGCATCTGGTCGGCCACGGGCTTCATGGTTTCCGAGATACTGGCATAGGAGTCCGCCACATCCACACCGTCCTCCAGCCCTTCCGACTTGTCGAGATTGTTGACGAAGGCTGTCATCAGCACCCGGGCCCTGTCTTGTTCGGGAAACGATGCCAGGAAATTGGGCAGGGTGTTGTAGCCCGCCGCCATCTTGATAAATTTCTTAAAATGATCGAAGCCCACGCTCAGCAAAAGCGAGTCGCCGCGGTTGTTGACCTTTTGCATCATGCGCGGATAAACGCCTTTGACATAGCTGGAGGTGTAAAGGTCAGTTTCGCCAGCGATCACCAGGTAGTAAAGCTCCTGTGCATTCAGGGGGTTGAGGGCAGCAAAACGCACTGCTGCGTTTTCCGTTTCGTGCAGGTCGTTGATCGGCTTAATGAAATTTTCCACGGCCTTTTTTTCAAGCATGGCGCTGAGGGCCTTCATCTCCATGATCTTCTCCCCTTCCAGTTGCCGCTGCACATAATCCATCTTGGTTTTTACCAGCAGCCTGTAATATTTTACGGGGTCGTTCTTCACGGCATCAATGTCATCCAGGGTCTGCCGGCCCTTGACGATGTTATCCAGGAAAGGAAAATACAACTGCCCGCTGCTGCTCTTGGCCATGCGGGAAACGGTGCGGACAAAGCTGTCGTTGATGGCGCGGATAGCATATCCCAGCTTGTTGTCGGCTGCGGCATAATCGTAAAGCTGCCGGGGGAATTTATAGCCAATGACCTTGATCAAGCTATCGCGGAAGGGCAGGTCCATGTTGTCTTTCAGCGAAGCAAAAACCTTGTCCGGGTAAAGCGTGGCAAACTTGAGCACCAGCCGGTGCTTCACATTCGACAAACCCGGGTTGCCTACAAAGGCCTCGGAGGCGATCAGCATTTTGCTCACTTCGTACTCCTGCTTTTCGATCACCGGCTCGATGGAAGCAATTGTTTTGTCGAGCCTGACGGCGGCTTCGTAGGCATCGAGCAGTTCCGGCAGGTTGGACGGCGTAAAGCGCCGGGCCTTGAATTCGGCCACGGTGTTTCGCAGCAAGCGCTCCAGCCCGCGGAGGTAACCCACTTTCCGCTGGTCGCCCATGCTGTCCCTGTCGATCCGGCACTGCAGGGCGTCCACCTGGTGCACCAAGGCATTGTTGACAAAATGAACAACATCCGGATTATCGCCTTTGACAAAGCCGGCCTTTAACGCGGCTGCCTGCGCCTTGTCGATGTTATCGTGCCAAAGCTTACGACTGATCGGGACCTTGCAGCCAGCATCGGTACCAGTTTGGGCGGATACGGCAAAAGAGAAAAAACAAAAAGCACTGAACAGAGAGATTCGTAGTGGATAGGACATGCGCCTCATATCGCAAATTTAGTACCCGAAGAAAAAACAGGTGGTTAATGACTTCCTAATAGGGAGACGACCAGAAGCCATTTGGCGGCGAAAACCGGGAGGGTCGGTGTAACAAAGCGTTTAACCCGGTATTAAAAAATCATTAAGTCTGCGCGGCAAAAATGCACAGCCGGCAGGGTTTAAGGCCTTTTCCTGTAGGTTTGCCGCAAAGAAGCCGCTGATGGAATCCAAACACCGGAAGGTATTGATCGCCGACGACGAACCGGATATTGTGGAGATTTTGAAATACAACCTGGAAAAGGAAGGCTACGAGGTGATTGCAGCCAAAGACGGCGACGAAGCCTTTCACAAAGCCAGGCTGACCTCCCCCGACCTGATTGTGCTGGACATGATGATGCCCAAAAAAAGCGGCATGGAAGTGTGCGAGCTGCTGCGGGCCCAAAGCCAGTTCAAAGACACCCTGATCATGTTCCTGACAGCCCTGAGCGACGAAACCACCCAGTTGAAGGGGTTCGACACCGGCGCCGATGATTACGTAAGCAAGCCGGTAAGCACCTCGGTTTTTGTAAGCAAGGTAAATGCACTGTTCCGCCGCCTCAAGCCCTCGGAAAACAAGACCCTCACGATCGGCGCCCTGAAGATCGACCCCGAGAAATTCGTGGTGAACTACGAAGGGCAGGAAATCATCCTGGCCAAAAAAGAATTTGAATTGCTTTACCTGCTCGCCTCCCGGCCGGGCCGTGTTTTCCTGCGCAACGAAATCCTGAGCCAGGTATGGGGTAACGACGTGATCGTCGGCGACCGCACCATCGATGTGCACATCCGCAAGATCCGGCAAAAGCTGGGCATCGACTGCATAACCACCGTAAAAGGTGTGGGCTATAAGTTTGAGATGTGAGATGTGATCTGTCAAACCTGAGACCGGCAACCGCCGGGGTTGGTGCATGCTTTCAGGGGACGCATTTTAATTTTTGACTTTTACTTTTGCCTTCTCCATGTTTGATTCAAAAAATCTTACTCCCAAAAAGCTCGCGGCCCTGACGGCACTCATTCTTTCGGTTCCCATCAGCATTGGAATCTATGTTTTGGAGGGGCAATGGCTGGTCGGACTGGTCTCGTTTTGCATCATCTTCCTCGGCAGCTACCTGCTTATTTTTTCGATCGTTCAAAATTTCATCTACCGGAAAATAAAACTCATTTACAAGTTCATTCATCAAACCAAGGCCACCCGGCGCGAAGAAACCTATTACAAATACATCCTGCCGCAAAAAAGCATCGATGAAGTGCGGGAAGACGTGGAAGCCTGGGCCAAGCAACGAAGCCGCGAAGTGGATGCGCTCAAGCGCAACGAAGCCTACCGCAGGGAATTTCTGCAAAACCTGTCGCACGAACTCAAAACGCCGGTGTTTGCCATACAGGGCTATATCGACACCCTGCTGAGCGGAGCCCTCGAAAACCCCGAAGTCAATAAGCGCTTTTTGGAAAAAGCGGGCAAAAACGTGGACCGGCTGGCCAACCTGCTGAAAGACCTTGACGCCATTTCCAAGCTGGAACGGGGCGAGCTGAAACTGGTGAAACGAAATTTCGTGATCCAGGACGTAATCCGCGAAGCCTTTGAAAGCCTGTCACTGAAAGCGGAGAGTGCCGGCGTCGATTTTTCCTTCAAAAAAGGTTGCGAAAAACCGGTGGTGGTGTATGCCGACAAGGAAAAGATCCTGCAGGTGGTTTGCAACCTGTTCGACAACGCTATCAAGTACGGCAAAACCGGCGGCCATATTGTGGCCAGCGTGTACAATACCGACGACAACACCATCCTGGTAGAGATCAGCGACAACGGCATTGGTATTCCCGAAAAATACCTCGACCGGATTTTTGAACGGTTCTACCGTACCAGTGGCGGCCGCAACAAGGACATCAAGGGCAGTGGCCTTGGACTGGCCATTTGCAAACACATTATCGAAGCACACGGCCACACCATTCATGTGCGCAGCAAAGAGGATGTGGGAACGACGATTGGGTTTACACTGGACAAGAGGAAAGAAGGATAAGAAGCCGGAAAGTCAGAAGTGAGGAATGAAGTCGGCTTGCCTTTTACACTTTCATTCGTTCAATGGATTTTCTTACAGAACAATAGACCTCTTCCAATACCGTTTCGCACAAAACGGCGGGCACACCCGAAAGCATGAGTGCCGCGGCATGAGCCAGTATGCTGTTGATCCCCCTTAGCCGAAACCGTTTACCACCGGCAACACCGTTCGTTTTCATCACCACACGTTATTGGTTCACCCTCCGGCTAAAAAAATAGTGCCAAAAAATGCAATTCGCGCTGTTTTTAGGAATCAAAAAGGCCGCCTTTCGGCGACCTTTTCCGGAAAGTTGAGGATGGGCATTTAGAAATTAAATTTCACGCCCAACTGCCCTTGCCAACGGCTGTTGATGGGATCAACGGTGTAGTACTGGTTGTTAACCCCTGTCGGTTTGTTGAACGTAAAGGCCGGCATATAGCCCGACGAAGGCTTGCCAACCGGAATGCCATTCGGGTTGGCCGCATTGGTGTTGGCGGGGTCTACCGCAAACGTCAGCAGGTTTGCTGTATAGTTATTGGTATTCGTCACAAAGTTGATGTGTCCCCATTCATTGTTGAGCAGGTTCAGCACATTAAATACATCAAGGCTTAACTGGAGCGATTTACTTTTGTCTTTTTTGCTTAGCCTGAACTCATGCATCAGCTTCATATCCACTTCGTGGTTCCAGGGCGTACGCAGGGCGTTTCTTTCGGCATACCGGCCGCGGTGCGTGCGGAGGTAAGCATCACTTTCAATGAAGTTATTCAGGTCGGTCCACTGCTGTGCGGCGGTATAGGCGCCTTTGTCGACCAAACGAATGTCGCTTTGGCTTTTCGGAATATAGGGCAAGTTGGCATTGGCGGCATTGCCAAACGGTGCGCCACCCGATGCATACACCACAGAGTAGGGGCTGCCCGATTGCCCGCTATAGAAGAAGGCCAGCGAAGTTGCATTCAGTTGATTCCACTGCAGGTTGCCGCTCAGCGTAGCCACGATGCGATGACGCAGGTCGAAATTGGAGTAGGACAACTGCGGATCGCTCGGCACAATGGCAGGGTTTACCTCGTAGTTCGACTGGAAAGAGTTGCGGATACCGTTGGCAATGTCTTTACTCATGCCATATGTATACGCAAGACTCCAGTTGGTATTGAGACGGCGCATGCCCATCTGAATGTTAGTGGTTGCTTTTGAAAGCTGCGCTGTCAGGTTGTACCGGTAGCCTTCGGTGGTGTTGGTCAGCAGGTAGACGTTCGAATACTGGCCGTACAATTTGCCACCCACATACACCGGTGATTGGGTCGGGCCCTGCGAATAATACTGCACGCTATCCTTGATATTGATCTGCTGGAATTTTACGTCGTACAGCGTTTTTGTATACAAGGCATCCAGGGTCAGTTTGTACCCTTTGCCGAACTTGAAATCCACGGCAATATTCGAACGCCAGATCGTGGGCATTCTGAAGTTGTTGTCGATCACATCCACTTCGCGGGTATTGCTCGCCGAGGCGCCGCCGTAGTTAGTAACCGTATCTTTCAGGTAAAGTGGATTAATTGCCAGTGGCACAGATTGTCCGCCAGAAGGACGATAATCAATATTGCCATACGTCGTACCGTTCAATGTGTAAGCATAGCCTAACCAGGCAAAGGGAATGCGCCCCGTGAAGACACCCGTACCACCGCGAACTACCACGGATTGATTTCCTTTCACATCCCAGTTAAAACCGAGGCGCGGGGAAAGGGTCGCTTTACCGAGCCATTTGTTGGTAAGGCTCCTGAATGGCGTATGGGTAAAGGTGGGGTTTGGTGAATTGTAGTCATTGACACTGTTCAAAGCCGGGTCGGTTGTTGGTTGATTATCCAGTGCCGAATAATCGAGCCGAAGTCCGGGTGTGACCTTGAAATTTTTTGCCAGCGAAAGTTCATCCTGCGCATAGGCACTCAGCAAAGCCACCTTGTATGGATTGGGCGGGTTATTGTAAATCGAACTGCGGTCGTTCGGCAGTTTGGGGTCGGTAGTGAAGGCTCCGCGGATGCGGCCCGGTTTATCTGCCAGGAAATTACCCATGCCGGAATATTCCCAACGGCCGTTCCAGGAGTTCACAAAACCATAGTTTAGGTTGTAAAACTCATTGTGCGTACCAACCGTGAATTTGTGGCTCCCCTTGGTCAGGGTCAGGTTATCGGTCAGTTCAATGGTGCGCTGCTTCATGTTGAAAATCGACGCTTCGCGCCAGGTACCGGCCCAGATGGCGCCGCTCCCAATGTCTATAAAAGGAGACAGCGTTCCGGGGAAGTCGCGGTATTCGTGAACGTTGATATAACTGGCATTGAACTGGTTGCTCAGCGATGGGCTGATGCGGCTTTTCAACTCTGCCACCAGGTTGTAGTTTTTGGTGTTTTGGGTAAAATCAGTAGAGGAAAACTGGAAGTTTGTGGTGGTCCGTTCCAGGTTATTGCCCCAGCCGTTGGTGTAAATACCACGCAGGGTCAGTGTGCTTTTCGGACTCAGGTTGAAATCGAAGCGGCCAAAAAATTTATCGCTGTTGGTAAACACGTTGTACCTGTCGTAGCTGCCCACATCATATCCATATTTTGACAGCAGGTTGCTTTTGATCGCCTGTGCATCGGCCAGCGTAATGGCTGCACCCGGATCGCCTGCATTGTAAAAAGTTGGTTCCTGGCGACGGGTTTGTTCGAAATTGAAAATGTAAAACGCCTTGTTTTTTACAATCGGGCCGCTGATGGTGGCGCCATACTGGTAGTCGTGAAAATCGGAGCCGATTTTTGTTTTGAGTCCATCAACGCTTTTGCCCATCAGGGCCTGGCTGCGGCCATAACCATAGAGCGAACCGTGAACGGTATTGCTACCGCTTTTGGTTACCGCGTTCACGCTGCCGCCGGTGAAGTTACCCAGCTTTACTTCGTAAGGTGCCAGTTGCACCTGTACTTCCTGGATCACATCGAGGCTGTACGGATTGGTGCGGGTACCGGCACCTGCCGTTCCGGCCTGGCCACCACCGCTGACACCGCCGAAGGAATTGCTGAAGCCGATGGCGTCGTTGTTAATAGCGCCGTCCAGCGTTACGTTGTTGTACCGAAAATTGGTACCGGCAAAAGAGTTGTTATTCGATTGGGGCGTAAGGCGGGTGAAATCGGAAAGGCTGCGGCCAAGGGTGGGAAGTGTACCTAATAGTACGCGGCCCACCGTCAGTCCCGCCACCGAGCGGCGGGCGGTGTTGATCACCACTTCCTGCAGGTTTTTTTCACTGTTTTTCAATTGCACATTCGCATCGGGGTTGTTGCCCAGCGACAGGTTGATATTTTCCAGCCGCTGCTCATCGTATCCCACAAACGAAATGATAATGGTGTAAGGGCCGCCTGGCTTGAGGTTGGGCAGCACAAACAGGCCTTTGCCATTCGATAAGGTAACGGCCTTTGTACTGGTAGGATCGTAAATAGCGGTGATGGTGGCGCCATCCACTACGGCACCTTTGATGTCTGTAACCCGGCCGCTTAGTGTAGCCGTGGTTTCCTGTGCCAACAGCACGGCAGGTGATGCGAAGAAGAGGAAAACCAGAATGACGTTTCGTAACAGAGAATGCATGTACAGTAATTTGCCGCAAAGCACACCATCAAACGTTACTTCAACGTTACGACTGTATTAACGAAAGGTGAAGCCAATGTTACCGGAATATTACTCCTTTCCCTGTTACTCGAGCACATCCCACGGCGTGCTTTTTTGTGCGCCGGGCATTGTCTCGTCTTCACTATCGGCTTTTCGGTCAGCGATGCGGTCTTCGCTCTCTTCGAGGGCTTGCTGTGTCGGCACATCCGCCGATGGAGTCATGCCGATGCGAACGTTGGCAATCTCCTCGTCCGTGATGACGTGATTGGGATCGGAAAGGTGCTTGCGAACAATTTTCTGGGTATCGCTTTCAAAGCGCTGATTGTTCTGTGCAGGATCTTGCTGGACCATGATCTGTACTTTCCAAGAATTGGTTCAAAGGAAATGCCATGTTTTGAAAACAGGCTGATGTACAGGAAAAAGGGTAGCCAGTATTTTTTACAGGTTGCAACGAAGCATGTCGGTTATCTCTGAAATATCCACCTGGCGCAGGTAGGGCTCCAGCCTTTTCATGCTTTGAAAGCAACGGACCGCATGTATATCGTCGCTATACTTTTGCACAACCATCTCTACATAAAAATCGCCGTAGGCAAAAAGAACCGCTTCCCTGTTTTGGATGGTGTAGGCCAGGTCCAGCATGATGCCATGCCGGCTCAGTTCTTCAATTTGCATGTCGGACGAAAGCGCTTTGAAACGGTAGAAGGTATACATTGCTAAACAGTATTGGTGAAAGGAGCCGTGCAGGCAACGCGGCCGTATAAACGACTTCTCCTTTTGGAAAAAGTCGGCAGCGAAATCAAAAACTGCGCATATGGTGTAGCAGTTGTTGACGAACAGGCACAAAACAATCACAGGCAAATGAACACAGGCTTACCGCAGTGTTAAGAAAATAGAAAGCCTTGCGCTGCCGTTGCCCCGCAAAAAACTTTGCCTAGCTTTCGCATCCAAACAGACTTCATGAACCGTTGCTTTCTTATCGTTTGGCTGGCTGTCGCGGCAGCCTGCCAAACGACCAAACAACCCGGTATGCAAACAACAAAGCATTTCGACAAAGAAGGTCACCGCGGCTGCCGGGGCCTGCTGCCCGAGAACACCATTGCCGCCATGAAAAAAGCCGTGGACCTGGGCGTGACGACGTTGGAGATGGATGCCGTCATCACGCAGGACGGTCAGGTCGTGCTGTCGCACGAACCGTTTTTCAACCATGCCATCACCACCCAACCCGATGGCTCGCCGGTGAGCGAAGCGGAGGAAAAAAACCTGAATATTTTCCGCATGACCTATGCGCAGGTGCAAACCTTCGATGTGGGCCGCAAACTCGACCCCCGCTTTCCGCAGCAGGAAAAAATCGCTGCCACCAAACCCCTGCTGCGTGAGGTGATCGATACCATCCGGGCCTACTGCCGGCAAAAAGGCGTACCGCTTCCGCAGTTCAACATCGAAACAAAGTCAAAACCCGAAACCGACGGCGTTTATCACCCGGCGCCATCCGCGTTTGTCGACTTGCTGATGGACGTGGTGAAGGATAAAAACCTGGAAGACCACACGATCATTCAATCCTTTGACTTTCGCACCCTGCAATACCTGCATCAAAAATTTCCCGCCATCCGTACGGCCATGCTGATAGAAGACTACGACAGGCGAAGCCTCGATGAGCAACTCTCGGCGCTGGGTTTTGTTCCAACCATTTACAGCCCGGCTGCCGTGCTGGCCACCCGGGAGCGCATCGAAGCCTGCCACCAAAAACACATGCTGGTGATTCCGTGGACGGTCAATACGGTTGCTGAAATGAAGCGGCTTGTGGCGCTGGGAGTGGATGGCCTGATCAGCGATTATCCAAACCGCTACGCAGAAGCCGGCATCCGGTAATGTTCATTCCAAACCTTTCATTCAGATCCCGGAGTTTCGAAAACCTTCGGGATCTGAATGAAAAAGCCCTCTAAGAATAGAAGGCCGTTCTGTCTCAAAAATTTGGGAAACTGCTAAGAAAGCCTAAAGCTATCCAGCAACAGCCACAGACCGGTAACGGAAAGATGAAGAAATTGTTAGCAAATCATTACCCCCCTTTGAGAAAAGCGCATGCGCAGGGTAAGCAGACTATCCCGCAAGTGCCGTCTTGTCGTTTCACGCAGGATCGCCCTATGCCGGGAATGTCGGGTGCCGGTAAAGAAGCGGCTCAGGCCAATGTCACAGGTTGCCGCACCACGGTTTTGCACACCGAAAATGGCGACCGCATGTACCCTGCTGATGGCGCGGTTGCGAAAACGTTTGACAAACGGCCTCACCGTATCCTGGATTAAACGTGTGGGTCGCAACCGGCCTGACAGTGTTGCATATCACTGAAAACCAGAATTCTAAACAAATGTCAGGAAGAGCGAATATGAACGTTTTTTTCTTGGCATAATACATGAAGCCTTGAGAGCCAGGTGCCAAGGAAGAAAGAATGGCCAGGCTATATTAAGTTATCATTAATTTTCTGTTACCGGATAGGCTCCGGATAATTGGTTCTAATTTCGCACCCAATCTTTAAAGCGATTCTGTATGAACATCTTTGCAAAGTTTCTTGCTCCCAAAAACAAAGTTTTCTATGAGCTGTTTGAAAAAAGTGCCGACAACGTAAAGCAAATGGGAGCATTGCTGTTGCAAGTGGTGCAGGAGCCCGACTTCGACAAACGCCAGGGCCTGATCTCCAAAATGGAAGATGTAGAGCATGCCAACGATGAACTGACGCACAACCTGTTTACCGAACTTGGCCGCAACTTCATCACACCGTTCGACCGCGAAGACATCCACTATCTCGCTTCCGCTCTCGACGACGTTGCCGACTTTGTTTTTGCCTCCGCAAAAAAAATCAACTTCTACCGCGTCAATCCCAACGACATTGGTCTTCACAAGCTGGCCGAGATCGTGGTGCAAAGCACACTGGAAGTGCGCAAAGCCGTTGGCGAACTGCGAGACATGAAAAACATGCGGGTGATCACCGACTCGCTGGTCAAGATCAACAGCCTGGAAAATGAAGCCGACGATATTTTCGATATGAGCATTGAGCGCCTGTTTGCCACCGAGCCAGACGCCAAGGAAGTCATCAAAAAGCGGGAGATCTACCAGGTGCTGGAAAGCGCTACCGACAAGTGCGAAGACGCCGCCAATGTGATTGAATCCATCATTGTGAAATACGCATAGTCAATGTAACGATGTGAAAATCTGAAAATGTGAAAATGAAGGCAGGTGCAGGACGGCCATTCTGTTAAAAGCCTGACCATTTTCACATTTTCGCATTTGCCAATTTTTAAATTTCTTCATGACCTTTATTATCCTGATCATTGCCCTGGCCCTGGTCTTTGACTTTATCAACGGCTTTCACGATGCGGCCAACTCAATTGCCACCATAGTTTCCACCAAAGTGCTGACGCCTTTCCAGGCCGTGGTATGGGCCGCCATTTTCAACTTCGCCGCCTTTTTTATTTTTAAAGACCACGGTGTGGCCGACTCCATTTCCAAGACAGTCAACATTAAACTGCTTGACAAAAACATCATGCTGGTCGTAGTACTGGCCGGACTGATCGCAGCGATTGTCTGGAACCTGCTGACCTGGTGGTTTGGTATTCCTTCGTCTTCTTCCCATACGCTGATTGGCGGCTTTGCCGGTGCGGGGATCGCAGCGGGTGGCATCAGCGCCATCAACACCGATATCATCGTTCGCACGACTGCCTTCATCTTCCTGGCACCACTGGTGGGAATGCTGATGGCCTTTATCATTTCTCTCTGGTTCCTGTTTTCGTTCCGCAAGGACATCCTGCCGCGTATCGTTTCGCTGCTTTTCATCGTCGGCATTCTCTTTTTCCTGAAAGGCTTCATCACCACCAGCCACACCGATATTTCGGGCATGAAGGTGAAAACCGAGCAGGGCCTGGTGCAGGTTTCCGATGTTCCCAACAATTCATCGGCGCAAAAAATGGGCTTTAAAAAAGGCGATACCCTGGTCAGCGCCAACAACGTGCCGATTACAGCGAAAAAAGATCTTGACCAGGTTCTCAAGCAGACCGGCCTCAATAAAAGCTTTACCTATACCGTGGTACGGAAGGGCGACACCGTAACCCAAACGTCGCCTTATATTACCAACTACACGTCCCGCTTTGGGCAGATCGTATTTTTTGGTGAAAACTTTAAATGGTTCCTGCTGGCCCTGATCCTGCTGGTAATGGCGGTATTTACGTTTTGGCTCAACACGCTGAATGCCCACAGTTCCAACGTCTGGTTCAAACGGTTGCAACTGGTTTCGTCAGCGGCCTTCAGTATCGGTCACGGCGGTAACGATGCCCAAAAGGTTATGGGAATCATCACCGCTGCCCTGATCGCCAACGGTACCATCCACACGTTTGAGCAGATGCCTACCTGGGTGCCACTGGCCTGTTACACGGCCATGGGCCTGGGCACCATGAGCGGCGGCTGGAAGATTGTCAAAACCATGGGAACCCGCATTACAAAGGTGACACCGTTTGAAGGTGTGGCCGCCGAAACGGCCGGTGCCATCACGCTGTTTGTCACCGAGTACCTGAAGATCCCTGTGAGCACAACGCATACCATCACGGGCTCCATTATGGGCGTGGGTGCTACCAAGCGTCTGTCGGCTGTGCGCTGGGGTGTCACCATCAACCTGCTGTGGGCATGGGTTCTTACCATTCCCATCAGTGCGCTGCTGGCCATCGGTATTTTCCACGTCGTACACCTCTTCTTTTAGATCTTTTCGATCATAGAAAAAGCCGGAAGGATGCACATCTGCTGCATCCTTCCGGCTTTTTAGGGCATTCCGGACCAAAATATTAAAATTTATTTCCCGAGTTTTGCCGTTCAATTTTTACGGCATGCCAAAGATTCTGGTGACAGGCGGTTGTGGCTATATCGGTTCCCATACCCTTGTTGATTTAATCAAAAACGGATACGACGTGATCAGCGTGGACAATAACTCCCGTTCCAACCCGGCCATTTTAAAAGGCGTGGAGCGCAT
Organism: Flavisolibacter nicotianae; assembly: GCF_003628535.1. Lineage (GTDB taxonomy): Bacteria > Bacteroidota > Bacteroidia > Chitinophagales > Chitinophagaceae > Flavisolibacter > Flavisolibacter nicotianae. Next base: position 1,055,886 of record NZ_RBCI01000001.1, on the reverse strand, counting down.
CACGGGGAAAACCGTGAAGAACTATAAAGTTGACCTGTGCAATTTTGACGACACAGCCGCGATTTTCCAGGAGAACGAAGACATCAGGGGCATCATCCACTTCGCGGCATATAAAGCCGTGGGTGAGTCGGTAGAGAAGCCGCTGATGTATTTTGAAAACAACCTCGTGTCCCTGATCAACCTGTTGAAATGCGTACAGGAATTCGGTACGCCCTGGTTTGTCTTTTCGTCTTCCTGCACCGTGTATGGCAACCCGGACCAGATACCGGTTACCGAAGAAACACCGCCCAAGCCCGCTGAGTCGCCCTATGGCTACACCAAGCAGATGGGCGAGCAGATCCTGGGCGAATTTCAAAAAGCAGCGGGCACGCAAACCATCCTGCTTCGCTATTTCAACCCTGTGGGTGCACATCCTTCCATTGAGATTGGCGAAATGCCGATTGGCAGGCCGCAAAACCTCGTACCGGCCATTACGCAAACGGCGATTGGCAAACTGCCGAAGATGGTGGTGTACGGCGACGACTATCCCACCCGCGACGGCAGTTGTGTTCGCGACTTTATTCACGTCAGCGATATTGCGCATGCCCACACCCTGGCCATTAAATACCTGGAAGAAGGCCGCAACCGCGGCGGCTGCGAAGTTTTCAACCTGGGCACCGGCAACGGCGTTACGGTACTGGAAGCCATCAAAGCCTTCGAAAAAGTCAGTGGCGCCAGGCTCAATTACGAGATCGGGCCGCGTCGTCCCGGCGATGTGGTGGCCATCTATGCCAACAACGACAGGGCCAAAGGGCGCCTGGGCTGGGATCCGCAAATGACCATCGACGACATGATGGCCACGGCCTGGAAATGGGAAGTAAAGCTGAAAGAAGATGAAACCTTTTTTGCTGCGATGAATTCCGAGTTGAATTAGATTCTCCCCAAACGCCTCCCCGCCCTCCAAAGGAGGGATTGGCCCGGCACAGACTCTTGCTTTTCATGATATTTAAAAGCCTTCATCAACCATTTTGATGGAGGCTTTTTCGTTTTTTGTTACCAGGGATTGAATCTCTCTTGCGTCGCACCCTTCAGCCTTCAGAACAGGACTGAACACAAAGCCTTGTGCCGAAGCAAGGCTTTGTGTTCAGTCCCCCTTGGGGGGTCGGGGGCTTTCCTTATCTTCGCTGCCATGCTGAAAGACATTCAACCGACTGGTAAAAAAGATACCCGCAGTGGCTTTGGAGATGCTATGACGGAGCTGGGAAGAAAGAACCCTAACGTGGTTGCCCTCACCGCCGACCTTGCAGGTTCGCTGAAGCTGCAGGGCTTTATGAAAGAGTGCCCCGAACGCTTTGTACAGGTGGGCATTGCCGAAGCCAACATGATGGGCATCGCTGCCGGTATGACCATCGGCGGAAAGATTCCCTTCACCACCACTTTTGCCAACTTTTCTACCGGCCGTGTCTACGACCAGATCCGTCAAAGCATTGCCTACAGCGGCAAAAATGTCAAGATCTGCGCTTCGCATGCCGGCGTGACGCTGGGCGAAGACGGTGCCACGCACCAGATCCTCGAAGACATTGGCCTGATGAAAATGCTGCCGGGCATGACGGTGGTAGTTCCGTGCGACTATAACCAGACGAAAGCAGCCACGCTGGCGATTGCCGATTACGAGGGCCCGGTTTACCTGCGCTTTGGCCGTCCGAGCTGGCCCATTTTTACAAACGCCGGCGAACCTTTCCAGATCGGCAAGGCACAGAAGTTTTCCGAAGGAACTGATGTTTCCATTTTTGCCTGCGGCCACCTCGTGTGGCTGGCCATCCAGGCCGGCGTGCAGCTGGAAGAAAGAGGGTTAAGCGTGGAAGTGATCAACCTGCATACGATTAAGCCGCTCGATGAAGAAGCCATCCTCGCATCACTTCGCAAGACCGGCTGCGCCGTAACCGCGGAAGAACACAATGTGCTGGGTGGCATGGGCGATGCGGTGGCACAGGTGGCCTCCCGTCATTTCCCTGTTCCTATCGAATACGTGGGCACCAACGATACATTCGGCGAAAGCGGTACACCCGACCAGTTGCTCGAAAAATATGGCCTGAGTGTGCAACACATTGTGTCGGCCGCAGAAAAAGCCATGGAACGGAAGAAGGGTAATAGGTAATTGGCAAGAAGCAAACGGCAGGCGTTGGCGGCAGGATTAACTCAAACTGAAATCAATCGACAAAACAAGAAAAGATATCCCATAAAAAAAAGCTCCGTTCGGAGCTTTTTTTTATGGCCTGTTTGTTCGATCCTGAACCTTGCAAATTGCCTGGGGCGCAGTGAACAATTCCTTCTACTGATTTCCAATGTTCAACGCTTAATGAACCTCTTCCTGGCTTTTGGCCTTTTTGCGAAAGAACCCACGAAGTAAAAAATTATGCTGCAGGGCCTCCATGTTTTCGTCGAGCTTTTGGGTGCTGGATTGCAGGTTTTTGATCGTGGTCCTGATTTCCGCTGCCGTTTGTTTGTCGTTCAGCAGCAGGCCCGCCGGAGACGAAGGATCGGCCAGGCTTTGATTGACGTTGCTGCTGGCTGTGTTCAGGTTAGCCATGACCTGGTCGGCTCGTTGGGAGAGGGCGTCGATCTGCCGCACGGTGCTGCGAAGTCGTGCAAAAACAACCGTGTCGGTAACAAGGTCATTCGCCAGCGAGCCCTTGGCCGTTAACCGTGTTGTGTAGTCGCTGGCGTTGGCCACGAGGTTTTGCGCATTGGCAACCGCTATTTTCAGGGAGGCCATGGAGGCTTGGAGGTCGCGGTAAAGACCGTCGTCGTTCAGCAGTTTACCGGCCGAACCCTGGCCGCTCAAAAGACGACCGCTGATAGTCTTGAAATTTTCGGTAATCGCCAGCAGGTTCTTGTTGTTTTCCTGGAAGGTGGCCATCATTTCCTCGGTACTCAACGACTGCTCCGACTGCAGGGTGCTGCCGGTTTCCACCACCGGTGCTGCGGCACTTCCGCCATAAATCACGATGATCTTGTTGCCGATAAAACTTTCGGCGCCGATTTTCGCTTTCGAATCTTTCCTGATCATGGAAAGCGATTTTTCCCCGATGTTCATCTCCACGTCTACCTTGCCCTCCTTGTTGAAGGAGAGGTTCTGCACCGTCCCTACTTTCACGCCGGCGAACCAAACATTGTTGCCCGGCTGCAGGCCCGATACTTCGTTAAAGATGGTATGAATAGTGGCGCCTTTGTTGAACAGGCTTTTCTGCCCGCCCAGGGTCATCACACCCAAAACAAAAATGACCAGTGCTGCAAACACAAATGCTCCCACAATGACAGCCCGCTTGTTTTTCTTTTCCATTTATCCTGTAAAATTATAATTGTAAAAACTCTGAATCCGTTCGTCTTCGGAGCGGAATACATCGTCGAATGTTCCTTCTTTGGCAAACACCCCGTCGAGCAGCATGGCCACCCGGTCGCCGGTATCCTTGGCACAAGTCAGGTCGTGGGTGATGATGATGGAACTGGTGTGGTAGCGCTCCTGCACCTCGTTGATCAGTTCATTGATCTCGCTGCTGGTAATGGGATCGAGACCGGCCGTTGGTTCGTCGTACAACATGATCTTGGGTTGCAGGATCAGCGTACGGGCAATGCCGATCCGCTTTTTCTGCCCCCCCGACAATTCCGCCGGCATCTGGTTTTTTGCCTGCAGCAGTCCTACCGCATCCAGCACGGTTTCAACCGAGCGGTCCACGGCCGATTTGGGTAAATGCCGGCGGTGGTGCAGCAGCGGAAACAGGAGGTTTTCCTTCACGCTCATGCTGTCGTACAGGGCACTGTTTTGAAACGAAAAACCCAGTTCCAGCCGCAGGGCATTGAGTTCTTTTGCATTCAGCCCGGGAACTTCCCTGCCCAGTACATTCACCGTGCCGCTGTCCGGTTTCAACAGGCCGGCAATAATCTTGATGAGCACCGACTTTCCCGTACCGGAACGCCCCAGCACCACCAGGTTTTCGCCGTGAAAAAGATCCAGGTCCACACCGCGCAGCACCTCGTTGCTCCCAAATGCCTTGTACAGGTTGCGGATGCTGACCACGGCCTCTCGTTGTTGATTCGTCCTCTCCATATTACCTGAATGAGTTGATGATTTGAAGGATCAGCATCTCCTCGATGAAAATAAAAAACATGGACACGACCACCGCCGAATTGGCCGCCCGGCCCACCCCCTGCGTTCCGCCGGAGGTGTTAAATCCCTGGTAGCAGCCAACCGTTCCAATGGTAAATCCAAAGACCAGCGAACGGATGATGGACGAAGCATAATCCAGGAAGGTGATCTTCGAAAAAGCGTTTTGCAAAAAGGTGGTAAAGCTGGTTTGCTCGTTCAGAGATATATCCAGGTACGAGCCCATCATGGATACAAAAGCAGCATACAGCATCAGCATGGGCAGCATCAGCGTCGCCGCGCCGATGCGGGTATTCACCAGGTATTTGAACGGGTTGGTAGCCGATACTTCCATGGCATCGATCTGCTCTGTCACCCGCATCGATCCCAGTTCGGCGCCGATGCCCGAACCGACTTTCCCGGCGCAGATGAGCGCTGTAACCAGCGGCGCCAGCGACTTGATTACGGCAATGGCCACCAGGGAGGGCAGCCACGACTGCGCACCGAATTCGGAAAGCGACGGGCGGGACTGCTTGGTGAATACCACGCCGGTAATAAAAGCGGTCATGGTAATAAGGAGAAGCGACCGGTAACCGATCTCGTAGCACTGGTGAATGAATTCGTTCCACTCCAAGGGACGGCGGAACATTTCTTTAAAAAAGCGGCCGATAAAAGACGTGACATTTGAAAAAATGATAAAAAAACCATCGACTCGTTTGGAGATGAAAAACCGTCTTTTCCTGTCGCCTTCCATGTGTTTAGTTTTGAATAACAGCCTTGCCCAGATCGAAAAAGCGTGCATAGTTAGGCATTTTCTTCCAATAACCCGGCACAGGACGGCCAAGCATTTGGTTAAAACTTCCATTCCCAACTTCGGTTGCGGAGCCGCGGTAGTTCGCAACCGGTCGCAATCGACCGGCAACCCGTTCTCTTTCATCAATTAACATTCCATGTGCTGAATTTTTTCGCTACCATTTTGCCGGCAACCGTCCAGCACGGAAATTTGCGCCTCGAAAAAACAGAAAGACACAACATGAGAAACACGACATTATCATTAGGATCGAAATTCCCGGATTTCAAGAAAAAGGCTGTTGTCTCCATCGAAAAAGGCACGGAGTTTTACGACCTGACCTATGAAGAGATCAGGAATGCCGGCAAGTGGATGGTGCAGTTCTGGTGGCCCAAAGACTTCACCTTTGTCTGCCCCACAGAAATTGCTGAGTTCAATAAACACTACCAGGATTTTGCCGACCGCGACGCGGTATTGGTTGGCGCTTCTACCGACAGCGAGTTTGTACACCTTGCCTGGAGAAAAGACCACGAAGACCTGCGCAACCTGCAGTTCCCTATGCTGGCCGATACCTCGAAATCCCTGGCCGAAGAACTGGGCATCCTGCAAGCTGATGAAAAAATCGCCTACCGTGCCACGTTTATCGTTGATCCGCAAGGCATCGTTCGCTGGGTATCGTTGTACGACCTGAACGTAGGCCGCAACGTCAAAGAAGTGCTGCGTGTGCTGGACGCCCTGCAGACCGATGAACTTTGCCCCTGCAACTGGCAAAAAGGCGAAGCAACCCTTACGGCCTAATCCATTTTGAATTCATTCCAAAAGAAAAAGATTTATGTTATTCGGAAATACAACCGCGCAGGACGATGCAGCGCCCTTGCTGAAGGAGTTAGGGCTTGACGAGACAGCGCTCACACCACACCTGGCAGCCCTGAAAGCAGCTGGCAGCCGGTATCTCAAAGACCTGAAGCTGAACCTGTCCACGGCACTCAACGCAGAAAGCCTTGGTAAAAAAGATGCCTTGCTGATTGCCTTTGCAGTAGCGGTGAATGAAAAGAACACAGCGTTGCAGCAGTCGTTCGAAAAGCAGGCACTGGAGCAGGGTGCAACGGTGGCAGAAATCGCCGAAGTGCTCGCCTGTACCAGCCTGATGAATGCCAATAACGTCTACTACCGCTTTCGTCATTTCATGAATGATGAATTCTACGAAAAGGCGCCGGCTGGCATCCGCATGAGCATTATGGCCAATCCTGTAGTGGGTAAGGAGATGTTCGAGTTGATCAGTCTTGTGGTCAGTGCCGTCAACGGCTGTTCACTTTGTGTCACTTCGCACGAAGCTGCCCTGGTCAAACAAGGCAGTGAAAAACAGCGGGTGCACGACGCTGTCCGCGTTGGTGCCGTGGTAAAAAGCCTCGGGGTTGTATTGAATTAGCAGCAAAAAGCCGTTCGATAAAAGAGACGCATCAAGGCGTCTCTTTTTTTTGCGGCAGAAGTAAAAAGCAAACCCGGATCCAAAGTCCTTACCGGCCGCCCATCTGCCCGCTTTCAGAAGAACGTTTATCTTTACGCCTGTAGCATAAGATTTGTAACTCACTGGCAATGGCACTAACCGACCAAGCAGACGCAGAATTACTCCAGCAGTTCCGGAACCCGCAAACGAAAGAACCGGCTTTTACTGCCATCATTAAAAAATACCAGGAGCGCCTTTACTGGCACATCCGGCGTATGGTGGTAGACCATGACGATGCAAACGACGTTTTGCAAAACGTTTTCATCCGTGTATGGAACGGGCTGGAGAATTTTAAGGAAGAATCGCAGCTTTACACCTGGCTTTACCGCATTGCAACGAATGAAAGCCTGACCTTTTTGGAAGGGCAGAAAAAACGGGCGGCTGTCAGCCTGAGCGATGTGGAAAGTGGACTAAGCAATAAGATCAAGGCCGACAAGCATTTTGACCCCAACCGTTTGGAGTGGAAATTGCAGCTTGCCATTCAGCAATTGCCGGAAAAACAACGCATTGTTTTCACGCTGCGGTACTACGACGAAATGCCGTATGAAGAAATGAGCCGAGTGCTGGAAACCAGCGAGGGAGCGCTAAAAGCGAGCTATCACCACGCCGTGAAAAAAATAGAAGACTTCATCAAGAATCATTAAACTTTGACTACCGTGCAAGGTCATAAAGCCCGAAAATGACAGACCAAGATAACATACAGGATGAATTGGGGCGTTTGAACAGTGATTTGCCTGTGAACAATAGCCAGGGACCTTTTTCCGTACCCGAGGGCTATTTTGACGGGCTGGCAGCATCTGTTCTGGCAAAACTGAAAGGCCAACAGATTTCGGCTGCCGATGAACTGCGCGAACTCTCTCCCCTGCTGGCCTCCCTTTCCAGGGAAATGCCTTACCGTCTTCCCGCAGGTTATTTTGACGAAAATTTGTCGGTCCTGTCCTTTGTGGACGGAGACAAAAAATCGGCTGTTCTGGACGCCATCGGCAAGGAACTGCCTTTTGCCGTGCCGCAGGGATATTTTGACACCGTACCGCAACAGGTACTGGCCAAACTGCCAAGGCCTGAAGCAAAACTGGTTCCGCTTTTTTCGCGGAACTGGATGCGGGTGGCTATCGCCGCCGTGATTACCGGGATCGTTTTCCTGGGCGGCTACCAGTACTTCAACGGTGCCGGTGATCAAACAGCCAGCCAGCAACCGGTCGACACCAGCCAGAACTGGCTGGCGAAAAATGAGCCCCGCGTTGTGCAGGAGATTAAAAAAGCCAGCACCAACGAACTGGATGAATTTATCCGGACCGTTCCGGTCGTGCCGGACAAGCAACAAGCGGCTGCACAGCCAACGGAAAAAGCTTCCGTCAAAGCTTTGCTGAACGATGTTTCGGAAAAGGAAATCGACGCCTTTTTGGAGCAATTACCAACCGCCGAAGATGATTTGGCCTTAATTGATTAACCCATGAAAAAAATTTTATACACAGTTCTTTTTTTCTTCACCCTGCAAACAGCCTTCGCACAGGAGGAGCAACCGGGAGCCGCCCGCCTCAAGGAAAAAATGGTGGAATACATCCAGAACAAACTGGGCCTGAACAAATCGGAAGCCGAGCGCTTTCAACCCCTGTTCATGGACTACCTGCGCCAGTTGCGCACCACCAAACAGGAATTCAAAAACGACAGGCTTGTCTTGCAGCAAAAAGTCATTGAAGTCCGCCTGCGCTTCCGCGACCAGGTCAAACCGGTTATCGGTGAAAAGCGCAGCAACGACGTCTTTACCTATGAGCGTGAATTTGTTGAGAAGGTGCAGGACATCCGCAACGAACGCTTGCAGGAACGCCACGATGGCCGTGCTAACAAAAGAAATGGCCCCGACTTGTAATCAAATTAAATTTCCCCTAAATTTGAGCTTGGTGTTTTTCATAGGTTAGCAACGGCCGGCTCTTTTTAGGGCGGGCCTTTTTTTTCCGCCACGATACAGCACTTCGTTTACCTGAAACAGACATAGAAATTTTTAGGATATAAAAGCCGTTCTGCGCAGAGCGGCTTTTGCTTTTTCTACCGGCGCCATTCTTTCCGGACCTTGCTTGCCGTCTATGGACAGAGTTGTAATTTACACGCTGTTATCTTCAAAAAATTGCCGTGAATCGCATCGACCGTTTGGCCGCCATTCTGATCCAGCTTCAATCCAGGCCGCTGGTAAAAGCCCAGGATCTTGCAACCAGGTTTTCCATCAGCCTGCGCACGGTTTATCGCGACGTGCGGGCACTGGAGGAAGCCGGCGTGCCCGTGATTGGCGAAGCCGGTACAGGTTACCGGTTGATGGACGGGTACAAGTTGCCGCCCATCATGTTCAACGGAGACGAAGCCTCGGCCCTGTTAACAGCCGCGAAACTGATGCAGTCTCTCAGCGATGCACCCACGTCCAACCACTATCATTCGGCCCTCGATAAGATCCGGGCCGTGTTGCGGCTAACCGAAAAGCACCACATCGCCGGCATCGACGAGCATGTGGCCGTGGTGCCCCACCCCTCATTTGCCTACAGGCCGCCGGCGGAACTGCATCTCTCCAAAATCCTGCAGGCCATAGCGTCAACAGCCGTTTTGCAGATCAGTTACGTGTCCATCGGGAAAAACGAACACCTGCAGCGAAAGGTGGAACCGATCGGCATTTACTACCAGGGTAGCCACTGGTACCTGGCCGCTTACTGTCACCTCCGCAACGACTACCGGAATTTCCGCACCGACAAGATTTCGCGGCTGGAACCAACCGGCGATAAGATGACGAAGACCCACCCGCCGCTGCAGGATTTTCTCAACAGGCTCACCGAAAAGCGGGAACTGCAAAAGGTGGTGATCGAAGTAAAACGGGAGATTGTGAAATACTTTGGCGAACAGAAATATTACCAGGGCTTCGTAAAAGAGGAAGCGCATCGCGACCGAGTTCGCATGACGTTTTTGTCCGCCTCGCTGACCGGTTTTGCCCGCTGGTTTCTTTTGTTTGGCGACGAAGCAGTCATTCTCGAACCGCTGGAGCTGAAAGAAATGGTGGCGGCGCTGGCGGAAAAAATTTTAAAAAAACTTGAACGCAGCGCAACCCTGCTGACATAGGGCTGTCACCAACGGCTGTTTACTTTGTTGTACAAAACAGCAAGACATGACATTCATTGAATTTTTCAAAAAGCAATTTATCGACGAAGGCACAACGACCCGCAAAATGCTATCCCGCATTCCTGACGGAAAATGGGACTACAAACCGCATGAAAAAAGCATGGACCTGAAACGGCTGGCGACCCACCTGGCCGATCTTCCCGGCTGGATACACATGACCTTTACGACAGACCAGATAGATTTTGCCCAACCCTATGAACAACCGCAGATCGATACGACCACGGACCTGATGGCCTATTTTGAAAAACGCTATGCAGAAGGCCTGTCCGCATTGGTACCGGAAAACGAATCGCTGCTTGAGAAGCCCTGGACCTTGCGAAACGGCGATACTATTTACAGCACGGACCCGAAGATTGAGATCCTGCGCATGTCGTTCAGCCAGCAAATCCACCACCGGGCACAGTTGGGTGTGTACCTGCGCCTGCTCGACATTCCCATTCCCGGTAGCTATGGTCCCAGCGCCGATGAAAGCACATTTGTCTGAACCGGGATTTGGGTGGTTGAAGAAGATTTAGTCAGAAATAAAAAAGGCGTTCCTCACAGAACGCCTTTTTTATCTAAAAGAGTCATTTCATTTTCCTAAATCCATCAAATCTCCCCAAATCGTGGTTCAGACAACAACCAATTCATAAAAGTTCTCCGGCTGCAAATATTTATTGGCCAGCAGTTGCAGCTCTGCTGCCGAAACGGTCCGGATGGTTTCGAGCTGCCGCTCAAAAAAGCCTTCATCCAGCCCGTTGAGGATAATATTTTTCCAGCGGTTGATGATCTGGAATGGTCCATCCAGGTCGCCGAGAATAGAACCCATCATGTAGTTGCGCACCAGGAGCAGTTCCTCTTCGTCAACCGGCGCCTGGCGCAGGCCTTCCATTTCCTTGTACACTTCCGTAATGGTGGCTTCGCACACATCCCGCCCGGCTTCGGTGCTGATGATCCAGGCGCTCTCCTGGATATGATTTTCCAGGTAACTGTAAATACCGTAGGTATACCCTTTTTCCTCGCGGATATTGCTCATCAGGCGGGAACCGAAAAAGCCGCCGAAAACATTGTTGAGCACCTGGGCCTTGACAAAGTCGGGATGATGGCGGTTGGGAAACGACGCACCGATGCGGATGGAGCCCTGCACGCCCTGCTCGTCGTTGGCAACACGGTATTTTTTTTCCGCTGCCGGTTTTGTGGGAAGCGCAGCAACCTGGATGGGCGATAGGGGCAGGTCGCCAAAATACTGGTTGAGCAAAGCCATCAAATTCGACGGCAGTTTGCCGGCAGCAAAAACCAAAAATTTTCCTTTCTGGTAAAAATCGCTGTAAAAATTCACGATCTCGTCGCGGTTCAGGGCATCAAAATCTTCAAAGCTGGTGTAACGGCCGTAGGGATGTTCCTGCCCGTAGAGATAGGCGTCGATCAGGCGGCCGGCCACGAAATCCGACTTGCGGAGGTTCACCCGGAGGCGCTGCTGCATGTTTTGCTTGTAGATGCCAAGTTCTTCTTCCGGGAAAACCGAGTCGACGATCATTTCCCTGACCACCGGCAGCAGGGCTTCCAGGTGTTTGCTCAGGCAGTGCAGTGTGATCGTTGCCGTTTCATTAAAACAACTGCGGTTGAGATAAGAACCATAGTATTCAAAATGCTCGTTCAGTTGAAAGGCGGATTTGGTGGACGTACCGTTCTTCAACATAAAATTGGTGGTAGCCGCAACCAGGTTTTTGTCTTCGTACCAGTTGCCGGCGTAATACACCCACTCTACCAGCAGCACGTCTTCGGCTCCGGCATTGACGGCATAAACATCGGCGCCGTTGTTGAGGGTTGCTTTTTCATAGGGCTTCAGCTTCAATTCCAGTTCGACAGCATTTTTTATATGCGGCGGTTGTGTGCGATTGAGTGTTTGTGTCATCGTTTAAATCCTATTTCGTGTTTCTGAGGCTGGTAGGCCTCTTCTCCAATGTTATAAATTTCGGCCAGGGTTGCCGGGTGGCTGAACGTATCGTCCAGTTGTAATTTTTGCGCCAGCCGGTTGGCGACAGCCGGTTGCAGCGACCTGAATTCGTACATCCCCAGCAGCCTTCCTTTGCGCAGCAGCGCCGCGTCCAACTCAGTCTGCTGGATGTTGAAGGTGCAAATAACGGGAATATGGAGGCATTGGCCCAACAAACCGTCCGAAAGGTTCAGCAGGTTGGAAATGGCGCTGTTCTCCGATCCCACCCGTTTGCAAATCACATTATCGGCGTCTTCCAGTACCAGGATGCTTTCTTCCTGGTCCATTAAAAAATTGATCAGCTCCGGCGAAGAAATATGCGACGCCATGTAAGGCGGAAAATAGATCATGCGCTTGGTCAACTGGCTGGCGAGGTAGCGGATATACGTTGTTTTTCCCGTACCCGGTTTTCCGTGCAGCAGCACCAGCCCGTGGCTTTTGGGCTTTTGCAGTTTTTCGATCACCCGTCCACTGAAGGGATAGAAGTCGTCGTTGTAATGGTCTTCAATGTCCACCTTGTTGCCGATGTGCTTGAATTCTTTTAAATGAAAATGGCCGTGGATGGTGGTAATGAAACTGAAATTCCCCTTGTGGTCATCGTCTTTTTCCTTTACGAGTTGTTGCAGCAGGTTTTCGGCTTTCTGCAGGGTTTCCGCATCGGCCGAGGCCAGGTAGTACAGGGTGGCCGTCATGCTTTCGTAATCGTTGCGGTAGCGAATCCAGACGTCTTTTTGCAAAAACCAGATCCGATTTTTTTGTTTGTAACGGCTTTCCCGCTTGATGAACTCCTGTTCGCTGTAGTCGTCGCGCCAGCGGTGCGGAAAAAGGGTGGCCAGTTCGCGGCTCAGTGCCTGGTAGTCGATGCGGTAGTACTGTTTTTTGTTGGGCGCTGTTTCGTTGAGATGAAAAAAAAGCGCAGCCGCCTTGATGTCGTCGTCCGTATCGTAAACATTGGACAGGTGGCTGGTAAAGTCTTCATCGTCGTCTTTGTAAAACATAGTTCAGAGTCTTTTGAAGGAAGAGCGAGACCCGCAGCAGGACACCAAAAAGCAAGTGCGCTTTTTGGTAAAACGGCCTGCCGAAAGCAATCGTTCTGATGCCGGCCCTTTTTGTTCCGTGTAAAGAAGGCCGGATAGCTGCTGACACAATTTACAACTTCCCGGGTACAAAAGCCTCCTGCCCGTTTTACGCCTGGGCGTGGTAATACAAGGTGCTGCTGTTCTCATCGCGGAAGATCTCGCGGCTCACGTTCCGGATGTCATCGGTGGTTACCCGGCCATACCGGTTCAGCTCTTCGTTCATCAGTGCCGCGTCTCCCAGCAGTTCGTAAAAGGCAAGGCTGTTGGCACGGTTCATCACGCTCATGTCTTCAAAAGCGATCTGGCTTTCGGTTTTATTCTTCACCTTTTGCAGTTCGGCCTCAGAAATTTTTTCGGTTTTGATCTTTTCGAGTTCTTCTTCCACGGCTTTTTCAGCGTCTTCCATCTTCACACCCTTCACCAGTTTGCCTTCGATGGTCAGCAGGCCGGCATCCACCGTGCCGAAATGGTAGCACTCGATATTGCTGAACAGTTTCTTCTCCTTCACCAGCGACTGGAACAGGCGGGACGAACCGCCACCGCTCAGGATCTCCGTGATCAGGTCCGACACGTAATAGCGTTGGTCCATGCGGGGATACATGTGCCAGGTTTTATAAAACGCATCCAGCGGTACGGCAGCATGCACTTCCAGTCGTTTTGCCCCTTTTTGCAAAGGCTCGGCCGGCAACTGGCGGCTGTACGGCGTACCGCTTTCAATCGGTGCAAACCATTTCTCCGCCAGTTCTTTGACTTTTTCGGTTGTGACGTTGCCGGCCACCACCAGGATGGCATTGACAGGGCGGTAGTGCTTAAAGAAAAAGTCTTTTACATCCTGCAGGCTGGCGTTCTCGATATGTGAAAGTTCCTTGCCGATGGTCATCCAGCGGTAAGGATGCACATCGTAGGCCAGTTCGCGCAGCTTCAGCCACACATCGCCGTATGGCTTGTTGAGGTAGTGCTCTTTGAATTCTTCGCACACCACTTTGCGCTGCACTTCCAGGCTGTTTTCGCTAAAGGCCAGCGAAAGCATCCGGTCGCTCTCGAGCCAGAACGCCGTTTCGAGGTTCTCGGCCGGAAGCTGGATATAATAGTTGGTCAGATCGTTGGTGGTGTAGGCATTGTTCTCGCCGCCGGCCATCTGCAGCGGCTCGTCGTAGACCGGGATGTTGACGGAGCCGCCAAACATCAGGTGCTCGAAAAGATGGGCAAAACCGGTACGGGCCGGGTTTTCATCTTTGGCACCGACATCGTACAGCACATTCACCACTGCCATGGGCGTGGATGTATCCTGGTGCACCAGTACCCGCAAACCGTTCGCTAACGTAAATCGTTCAAAATTGACCACAGCTAATACTCCTTTGATTTAATCCGGTGCGCCTGCACCGGCCTGTAAAAATATCTGAAAAGCCGCAAAAGAACCGGTTAAACTTGACAGCGCCAGGCCTGGCAGAACTTTCGGTTTACTGGCCGGATATTGGACAGTAGATATTGGATATTGGGCTATTTATGTAGGCGACGAATTGAGGATGGCCCTACTGGTTTTTCAGGATGTTCTTGACCTTGAACTTGAATTCCTGCAACTGGCCGTCGCGCAGGAGAATGAGGTTCACCCCTTCGTTGGCGCTTTGCAGGGTGGCTTTGTAAAGCGAAATATTCTGGATAAAATTTTTGTTGATGGCCACCACTACGTCGCCTTCCCGCACACCGGCGCTTTCAGCCGGCGAATCTTTGGCCACATCACCGATAATGATCCGGCCGTTGATCAGGTACAGCTCAATGCCGCTGTAGGCATAATCGAAGGGATCGTAAAAATGCGAGTTGGGCAGAAGGTGAAACTCTTTCTGTTCGTAATTGATCACCACGTTGAACCGCCGCAACAGGTCGTTGCCAATCAGTCCGCCCAGGTGCGGATACGAGGTGACATTGAACTCGTCGTCAAAAACATTGACCGGCATGTTCCGGAACTTGTACGGACCGATCCGGAATTCTTTCAGTACGGTGACCTGCATGTCGACCTTGCCGCCAAGGCCCTCGGCTTCTTTGGTGTACAGCTTGCGGTTGGCCCGCAGCACGTTGCTGTCCTTGATGAAGTCGCGGCTGAACAGCACATTCAGCCCCGCTCCCATGTCGATGAGGAACCGCGTTTCGACAGCCCTGTTGTCTTTGAGCCGGGCTACCTGCACCGGCAGCGCCGTGATGGCCGGCCGCAACAGGTGCCCGCCACGGGGATACTTGAACGTTCCTTTCGTCCAGAATTCGACCTGCGTGCTGTCGTAATTGATCCGGACGATGTAACGGCTGAAAACCGAATAGCCAATAATGCCGTCGATGCGTTCGCCGTAAACGGCTGTCAGGATATCGTAATTGCTGACGTGGAAATTGAGGCTGTCGATCGTGAGTCCCGGCAGGTGCAGCTTCTTGTTGTTCAGGAAGCTCACATTCCGCACACCCGCAATGCCACGGATGGTGCGGCTGGAGGGCTCCGGTTTCACGCCGAAATAATCGGCAGTAGTAGAGTCGAGCGAAATGCCGCCGCTGCCCGTGTCGAGGATAAAGTTGAGCGTGTCTTTGAATTTGTCAAAACGTCCCTGCAGCAGGATGATGCCGCCGGTCAGTTGCACAAAAGGAAATTTGGTGATAAAG
The DNA here is from genome assembly GCF_003628535.1 of Flavisolibacter nicotianae. Classification (GTDB taxonomy): domain Bacteria; phylum Bacteroidota; class Bacteroidia; order Chitinophagales; family Chitinophagaceae; genus Flavisolibacter; species Flavisolibacter nicotianae. The sequence goes on along the minus strand of NZ_RBCI01000001.1, from coordinate 1,040,610 downwards.
CGGGAGGGCACCACAAACTCTTCCTGCGCAGCGGTACTCTGCAAAAAAAGGAGGGTTGATATGCAGGCAAAAATAAACTTCACAGTCAGTGGCTACAGCTAAGATGATCTTTACAGTCGAATGATTATCCGTTTTAAAAATAGGACAAGCTTGTCACAACAAAAAACCACTCCTCCATTATCCTGCAGTTCCTGCTTTACCTTTGCTGCACTATGAACCTTTCTTCTCTCTACGACAAAGCGCTCCGTTCCGAATTTTTAAGCATTGAAGAAGGAATGACGCTTTTTGAAGAGTCGCCGCTCACGGAACTCATGTCTGTAGCCGATACCCTGCGCCGCGAAAAAGTGCCGCACGGCAAGGTTACCTGGCAGATCGACCGCAACGTGAACACCACCAACGTGTGCATCGCCAACTGCAAGTTTTGCAATTTCTACCGCATACCGGGACATGCTGAGGCCTATATCACCGACATGCCCACCTACCGAAAAAAGATCGAGGAAACCATCCGCTACGGCGGCGACCAGTTGCTGCTGCAGGGCGGTCATCACCCGGAGCTGGGACTGGATTTTTACACCACCACCTTCCGCCAGATCAAGCAGGAATATCCGACCATCAAGCTGCATGCGCTGGGGCCACCCGAAGTGGCACACATTACCAAGCTGGAAAAAAAGACCCACCGCGAGGTACTGACGGCATTGAAAGAAGCCGGTATGGACTCCCTGCCCGGTGCCGGCGCCGAAATTTTGGTGGACAGGGTGCGCCGCCTGATCTCGAAAGGGAAATGCGGTGCCGACGAATGGCTGGCCATCATGCACGAAGCGCACAAGCTCGGAATTACCACATCGGCTACCATGATGTTTGGCCACGTGGAAACGGTGCGGGAACGTTTTGAGCACCTGGTGAAGATCCGCGACGTGCAGGCAAAAAAGCCCGAAGGCGCCAAGGGATTCCTGGCCTTTATCCCCTGGACCTTCCAGGACGTGGATACGTTGCTGACCAAGATCCGCGGTGTGCACAACCTGACCACGCCGGAAGAATACCTCCGCATGATCGCCATCAGTCGCATCATGCTGCCCAACATCAACAACATCCAGGCTTCGTGGCTCACGGTGGGAAAGCAAACGGCCCAACTCTGCCTGCATGCCGGCGCCAACGATTTTGGCTCGATCATGATCGAAGAAAACGTGGTGAGTGCCGCCGGGGCGCCACACCGCTTTACCTCCAGGACCATCCAGCAGGCCATCCGCGAAGCGGGCTTCGAACCGCAGTTGCGCAACCAGCAGTACGAGTGGCGGGAACTGCCGGAAGCCATGGTGGAACAGGTGGTGAATTATTAAGCGCTGTATTCATGCGCTGTTTGCTATTGGAAGGCAGGCTATTTTGGAGCAAGAAGTTTCGGCAATGCAACTGTTAGCCGTAAAGTGGCAGCACTTGCACTTGCATTTGCACCATACGATATAAGCTTTATAACTGCATTTTGACAGCTCACAGCAAAACGTTAATTCCTTGGGACTGCACTTGAGTTATAATAGCTTAAAAATAAAATGATGTCTTTTTCTTTTTCAAAATTTAAATGGTTTGCATCAATCCATTCTTTCAATTTACCTGAAAGAGGTACATGAACAAGTACGTTTTCTTTGTCCATCTTTTTGATTTGTTCAACCTTTTGCCCTTTTCTTATAAAATAGTAATTGGTTTCTTTGAAATAATAGCGCTTGGCTGATAAAGCAGAATCACTGGTTAAAAGCTCTTTTTGGATGTATTTTAAAAGTTGATATTCACCAGTATTGAGTACTTGTACAAAGCCATCCATTTTCTTCCTATTTAAGAAAAGATTGAGGACAAATCTAATGAATGTGACTGTGTCGCTCGGTGTAACAAATACGACTTTATTGACATTGTTATCGGCCAAAACAAGTTCTTGGTTTTCTTTTAAAAAATAGAGTTCATTGGTAAACAGATTTATTTTAACAGGAGTTGTTTCAATCGGAGCCCCATTTTCAAACAGGATTGCGTTTAAATAACTGTTTTTCCAAAAAGGAGTTCCTGTAACATCAGCATAGGTTACCCCATAGTTGTTGTTGTTATCACGAAACACTCGTTCGTCTCTTTCTTTTAAAAATTTAGCGGCTGATTGAGTGGTTGCCGATTGAGCGTAACCTACGAAACTAAATGACAACAGGCTTACAATCAATGTTTTAATAAGAAAGATATCACTCATAACAGACAAAATAATTAGCCCAATAGTTATAAATATAATGTGATTTGAAGCAATGGCATCATCATAAACAGCTTCATTTTTGGATTGTCAGACGAAATAGCAGCAAGGATGCGGCTAACATACCGCTTTGTAAAAGTGGAGTTGAAGTGCTAATTTTCAGCGGCAAACATCAATCTTCGAAAGTACAGAAGTTGAGCAACCAATTTCCAAATAACCCACCTTCACAAAGCGCTTTCACGTTAGCTACAACTAAAACCACCCTGTATGACCAAAGCTAACAGAGAAGCTTCACTTTAAGATTGTCACGTTTCCTGGGTGACAAATCACAATTATTGACGTAATAATGTGGAAGGAGTATAAACCAGTTTGAGAAGTGAATTTGATGAAAAATGGCTATGCTTTTATTGTGTTTTTTGCACTATTTATTGCAGTTTCCCGGACATGGTTTGATAGAGCTTATGTAGCAAAAGATTTAAGTGAAGCGCCTTTGATCAAGCTAATTATGCAAGGGGCAATCTTGTTTACATTATTTGTAATTCCGGGAATTCTTTTGGTTCGATGGTATTATAAACAAAAAAGTAAAATGCAATAAATCATTAAGCGGACACTTGGTGTCAAGTGACACGTTGGTTTAATAAAGGCGGCACAAGACAGAATGTAGTCGGGAGACTTTCACTGCATAATTCTACAAGTGAGACAAGCGGCCAAAACATGTTGACGAACATTGAATGCCCAACCTTAGCTGTGAAACACGATCAATCATTCGCTCGCTTCCCGAATTCTTCTTCCTCTCTACCTGGCGTAATTTTGTTGGGCAAACAGCACGTTTCCCATGGGTCTCTTAACACAAGAAGTCCGGGCTTTGTCAACCAGGCCAGGCTGGGGTTTATTGCAACTGTTTGTCCCGACGGAACGCCCAACCTGTCACCGAAGGGAACGACGATCGCCTGGGATGAAGAGCACCTGGCCTTTGCTGATATTCACTCGCCGGGAACAACCGCGAATCTTTTGGCCAACCCTTCCATCGAAATCAATGTGGTGGATGTGTTTACCCGCAAAGGTTACCGGTTCAAAGGAGTGGCGCAAGTACTCGGACGGGGAGCGGTATTCGAATCGATTCTTTCATTTTACTGCAGCGCCGGCAGTCAATATGCCATCAGGCATATCATTCTCGTGCAGGTAAACCAGCTCATTGCCCTGTTTTCGCCTGCGTATGACCGTTTGTCCGAAGAGCAAATAACCGATCGATGGATCGATTACTGGCATTCGATTCACCCAAAGAAAGAAAGGGGATCGCCGTAAATCGCACAGCTGCTGGCACCAGCTTTTGCAACACGATTTTTTATTGGAAGAAAGAGTATTTTGCCCCGGTAATGGTGCGAGGTGCAGGTCTTCTAACTACGGAAGCCGCGTTGCGCTTCTCCGTTCGGCAAACATCGTATGACACCTCCCGCAGACAAACAAACCTTCGAAGGCGAAATTGCCACCTACTGGTTCGACGACGGTATCCTGGTTTCGCTTTCCAAAAGCCCCAAACGCACAGTTGAAAACATCACCCGCAACGTGGCGCTGGTAAAAGAACTTACCGGCAACAAGCCTGTTCCCCTGCTCATCTACCTGTCGCCGTCTCCGGTTCCCGACAAGGCAACCCGGAAATTTTCGACCACGCAACTGCCGCTGATCTATTCGGCCATGGCCATGGTGTCCAAACCGGGACTTGCACAGTTTATCATGAACATTCTTTTCCGGCTAAAGCCGCCGCCCATTCCCATGAAAAGCTTTACGGATGACAAGGCGGCCAAAGAGTGGCTGAAACAATTTCGCTGACGGGAAGTCTTTTGCTTAGTGTTGTTTCAGTAAATATTTTTCCAGTGCATCAACGGCGTTGTCTTTCACACCTTCCGACGCCTCGTCAACAGCCTGCCATTCGTCGTGTGTGCGCCGGAAACAATACCGGGGCAATGCCGTGTTTTTGGGAAGAAAGCAGTAGGTCTCGTTTTCAAAAATGATGTGGTAATCTGCGTTCTGGCCATCGATGGGCAGTGTGGTCCAAAAAAGATCTTCCATAAAAAGGGTTTGTTGGTTCAGGTTGATTGCACCTTGGTTTCCGCCGTTAATTGGTGCCGGCTTCACTCATGGTCTTCGTTTGCTCCAGGAGTTGCAGGATCTGGTCAAGCTTCGGCGCCAGGATGATCTCCGTGCGGCGGTTTTTTTGCCGGCCTTCCGGTGTACTGTTGCTTTCTACGGGTTCAAAATAGCTGCGGCCCGATGCTGTAACCCTGGTGGGATCGACGGCATACGTATTGGTCAGCAGGCGCACGATGGAAGTCGCCCTGGCCACACTCAGCGCCCAGTTGTCCTCGTAGGTTTTGCGAATGGGAATCGAGTCGGTATGCCCTTCCACCACGACGTTGATGTCGGGGTTATTGTTCAGGGCCTGCGCCACGGTTTGCAGCGCCGCTTTTCCTTTCTCATTCACCACCGCACTGCCCGACGGGAAGAGCAGGCTTTCCTGCATGCTCACGTACACGCGGCCATTCTTGGTAAACACGCTTAATTCATTCGAATTGAAACCCACCAATGCATCGGCCATTTTCTTGCGCAGGTTTTCCACGGCCTCACCCTGTTGTTGCAGCAGGCGACGCAGTTCGAGCAGGCGCTTCTGCTCGGCTTCCAGTTGCTTTTGGGTGAGGTTGGCCTGCCCGGATGCCTGCGAATATTTTTTCAGTGCTTCGTCGATCTGGGCAATCAGGCGGGCATTGTCTTTTTGCAGGTTGTCGACCTGGCTGCGCAGGCGCACCACTTCATCGTTCAGTTTCGTGTTCTGATCGAGAAGGCTTTGTTCGCGGGACAACGACTCCTTGTATTTTTTCTGCGACACGCAGGACGTAAAGGCAAAGGCGAGAAAAAGGGCAATGAAGAGACCGGATTGTGTTCTTTTCATTCGAAAAAATTTGCCTAAAGGTCGGGAAAAAATTATGCCAGTAGGGAGAAGATAGTCCAATATTGGATAGTAGTAGGGATCGGGAATTGGTTGAACTTTATTTGAATTATCGCAATATCCCAATATCTGCTATCCAATATCCAAATATCTCTTTCTTTGCGCCATGCATGTCAACTTCGAATTCAAGGCAAGACACCAGGATATCGGCGATGCCGAACAGCGGCTGAAAGAACACGCTCCTCTTTTCGTTGGTGAAGACCACCAGGTAGACACCTATTTCAATGTTCCCAATGGCCGCCTGAAGCTACGGGAGGGCAACATCGAGCAGTCCCTGATCTTTTACCAGCGCACCAATGTGGCAGGTGCCAAACAGTCCGACGTCACACTTTACCAGCACAAGTCGGACCCTGCGCTGAAGCAGGTTCTGGCACAGTCGCTCGGGGTTAAAACCGTGGTGGATAAAAGACGCAGGATCTATTTTATCGATAACGTCAAATTTCACTTCGACACGGTGGAGGGCCTCGGAACGTTTGTTGAGGTAGAAGCCATCGACAAAAACGGAACCATCGGCCTCGAAAAACTGAAAGAGCAGTGCAGTCACTACCAGGATATTCTTGGCGTAAAGCAGGACGATTTTATAGCCGAATCATACAGTGACCTGCTGCTGGCAAAAAAATCCTCACTTGCATAAACGGTGGTCTGTCCGGCCTGATGCACTAAAAACCTGACTTTCTTCTGGTTATCTCCCGGCGGTTTTTTGGCATAGCTTTTTGAGTGGATTACCAAAAGCAAGCTATGAAGAAAGGAGATAAATACAACGGACCGGAATTATCGGACATTACGATCGACGATCTCCTGAACGGCAATACACAGGTGAACGGACATTATTTCCCCGACACGGAAGATGACATTGAAGACGACGACGATGATGATACCGGCGATGAGGAAGACCTGGTTTTAGGCGACGAAGACGAACTGGAAGGCGACGAAGAAGAGTACGAGATCGAGATGGATGATGATGATGTAGACATGGACGATATTGACGACGACGATCTGGTTTTGGACGCAGATGACGACCTGGATGAAGACGAAGACGAGGAAGACGACCTTTAATCAGTAGCCTATTGCTTTGTAAATAGTCACGCAGCAATGTGTGACTATTTTACTTTATGAACCGCTGTAACCGTTTTGCATCTACCGGTGCGTAACCGTGGATGTCATTATTGAAATAGGCCCAAACCTCGTGTCCGTCGGCCACCCATCGCCTGAATTTGCCGGCAAACTCCTGCAGCATTTCATCGCTGTAGGCAGACGCATACAACGCGTCCGGGCCGTGAAAACGGATATAAATATTTTTTGCCGTGATCATCTCCGAATAAGGAAACACGTTGCCGGACTGTGAAATCACAAGGCCGATGTCAAACGCCGTCATCAGGGTCAGGCTTTCTTCCGCAAACCAGGAGGGGTGGCGCACTTCCATCACAAACGCATAGGGATGGTAGCTGAATTTTAGCAGGCGGTAAAAATGTTCGGCCACGTCATAGGTAAATTTCAGCATCGAGGGCAATTGCACCAGGATGGGTCCCATCTTTCGCTTCATGGGTTCAAACACGGAGAAAAAACGGTCCAGCGGCTCTTCGGGTTCCCGCAGTTTTTTCATGTGCGTGAGATAGCGGCTCATCTTTGGACAGAAGAGAAAATCGTCCCGCACCTGTGCCGTCCATTTCTCCACGGTTTCGATGGTCGGCAGCCGGTAAAAACTGCCATTGATTTCTGTCGTGGAAAAAAAAGTCGAGTAGTGGGCCAGCCACTTCGCGGAAGCGAGCTTTTGCGGGTAAAACAAGCCTCTCCAGTGCCGGTAGCTCCAACCGGACGTGCCGATATGAATGTGCGAATCCACGCTTTAACAAAATAAAATCCGGGCCATACAACGGTAGGGGTCATGCGCTCGTCTCTCAAAAAGAAATTTCGGCTTGCCGGATTAAAACAATTTCTGCCAACAAGTGAAAATGAAACAACTTCTCTTTCGCAAGAACACAGCAGTGGTCGTGACGGAAAAACAAAAGCCACTGCCCTCACTGGCGATGTGTTTGCTGATGGATGCCATCGGCAGCGCTGTTATCCTGATCCCCGTGGCCGGTGAAGTCATCTGGGCGCCCATTTCGGCTGTTATTTTCTGGCGGATGTTTGGTTTCCGCAAAGGCTTTTTGGGCGGTGTGTTTTCGTTTATCGAGGAACTGATTCCCGGCATTGATTTTATCCCGACGTTTACCATCAGTTGGGCCCTGCTTTATTTCAAGCGCAACAAAGAAGCCTTGTCGTTCCGTTCGCTGATCAGGCTATAACATCAACCATCTGTAATTGCTTATTTAACACGACGAATTGCGCCGCACTACCCGGCGCAATTTTTCCGTACAGGTGCGAGACTCCAAGGAGCCGCGCCGGGTAAAGCGAACACATTCGCAGGGCTTCCTCCAGTTCAATTCCCGCTTTGTCGACCAGGTTAAAAAAAGCATCGTACATGCTGATGGCAGAACCGCTGAGGGTGCCGTTGCATTCGTACTTGTCGCCAACCCGGTGATGCCGGTACGCACCTTCGGTGGTTTCCGTCACGGCATCGGTGATGGCGAAAAGGCGTTCGCCCATTTGGTTTTTGGCAATCGAGATGGCGGCGAAATCCACGTGGTGGCCGTCGGGAATAATACTGGCCATGGCCTTGGGATGCTGAAAAGCGGCACCAACGAGTCCCGGCTCACGGTGATGCAAAGGGCTCATGGCATTGAACAGGTGCGTGGCCGTCGGGATGCCTTTGTCAAACGCCTCAATGGCCTGCGTGTACGTGGCGTTGCTGTGGCCCGCCGAAAGAAGAACACCTGAAGAAAGAAGCAGGGCCAGCACCTCGTCGCTGCAGACTTCCGGTGCAAGGGTGATGGTTTTGATCACGTCTTTGCCATAGGCTAACAGCGCCTTCACGTCTTCTGCTGTCGGCGCATGAATCAGGCTCTCGATGTGTGCACCGCGTTTGGCCGGATGAATCCAGGGCCCTTCGAGGTGCAGACCGGCAACGCCGATTCCGCCCTGCTGCCAATAATCCCGAACCGCGTCGATCCCCTGTTTGAAAACGGTCGGCGTATTGGTTGCCAGCGTGGGTTGAAACAGGCAGGTCCCTTCTTTTGAAAACACCTCGTTCATGGTGCGAAGTGTATCGGCCGTGGGATAGACCGCAAAAAGTTTTTGCGCCGCACCATATACCTGGAAGTCGACAAAAGCGGGAACCATAAAGGTTTCTGCCTCTTCACTGACAAACGGCTGTTCGGCCGACGGGTTAATGGCCCTGACCAAATCATCTTCAATCAAAATTTCCTGGCTGTAGAGCCATTCGGTACCGGTGAACAACTTTTCCGCACGGAGGGTCTTACGCATGGCATAAATGTAACAAGGTTTCTTTTCCCAGAATCGGGACTGCCCTTTTTCATCCCTCCAACCAATATCCCACTATCTCAATATCCACTATCCTACTTCACCCGCACCAGCAGTAGCCTGGTCAGCTCTCCCTTTCGTGTTGCCGGGTTCACAAAGGGCAGTTGCATGCGGGTAATCTCGTAGTCATTGTGCTGGTAGGTTTGCAGAAACGAAAAGCCTTTTTGCTTTATCTCCGGCAGGTGCTGCGAGTCGGTCATGAGCCAGACAGGGGAAGGGTTTTGCAGCACGGAGTCGGCAAATTCTTTTCGCAGTTCGGCCGTGTAAAATACGTAGGAAGAACTGTACACTCCCGGCCAGAAATAAACCTGTTTGGCATCCACATTTCCCTTCGTGTCAAACGCCAGTTCGTTGCCAGCCTGGTAGCGCAAAAGCTGGGGATAAAAATTGCTGTTCAGCAGGTAAAACACCAGCAGCGACGTCACCACGGAAGCCGCCACCATTTTCGGCAGCGACAGCCGCACCCGCAAAAGAAAATAGGCGCCGGCCAAAAGCAGGAGAAAAAATCCCGCGATCACCCAAAACCCGAAAATGGGAAAGGCCCAGATATTCACAACGCCTGCCACCAGCAAACACAGCGTGCAGATGATGACCTGCGTGACCAGCAGCGGACGCAGGTTCTTTCGCTTTTCCCAGCGGTCCAGCAGGAAAGAAGCCGTCAGCACAGCCGACACAGGAAAAATGATATTGAGATAGTGCGGCAGCTTGAACCCCGAAAAGGTCAGCATCAGCGCAATCACCAAAACCGAGGTAATCGTCAGCCACTCCCATCGCCGGGTAAAAAAGCCTTTGAGCCGGTGGAAGAAGGCCACAAAAGCCAGCACGCTCCACGGCGCAAAAGCCCACAGGAAGGAGTGAAAGAAAAAAAGGTAATCGTTCTTGGCATCGGCACCAAAGCTGTCGCCCTGGAATCGCTCAAAATTCTGTTTCCATAAAATAAATGCAACACCCGAACGGCCGCTTTTTCCGCGGATGACTTTTTCCGGGTGCAGATCATACTGCAGGTAATAGCAGTACACCACTGGTGAAATAAAAAGGGCAAAGGCAGCCAGCAATACAAGCAAGTGCCAGTGAAGAAAGCTTTTAAAATCGCCCTTGTACACGATGTAAAAGAAAGTGCCGACGGCCGGCGTGAAAACCGCAATATGTCCCTTGGTACAAAAGCCAAGCGCCAGGCCCAGCGCCGCGCCAACGACGTTGACCAACCGCTTGTGGTTGACCCAGTCCACCAGCTGCCAGGTGGCAAAGATGATGGAGGCGGTGAGAATGGCGTCCATCCGCACGTCGTTGTTGGCAAGGATGTAGGCAAAGGCCGAAGCCACCATCAGGGCGGCCAGGCGTCCCACTTCGGCATTGTACAGGCTTTTGCCTAAGCGAAAGGTGGAATAGGTGCCTAAGATGGTAAAGAGAAAAGAGGGAAACTTGTAGGCAAAACCCGTTACACCAAACACCGAATAGCTCCAGGACGACAGCCAGAAATGAAGGTGGGGTTTGTCAAGGTAATCTTCGCCGTGATCGACCAGGTTCACGTAATCGCCGGTCAGGTACATGCGCAGGGCAATGTCGGCATGGTGCGCCGAGTCGTTATCCATCAGCGGCACAAAGAGGCCGATGATGTATACAACGCCCAGCAGGGAAAAAAGCAGCAGGTACTGAGAACGGGAGAAAACGGTCGACTGCACAAACAAAATTTTGGCAAAGCTAACCGGGGAGAAAATCAAAATTCAAAAGGAAAAAGGAAAACCGGCGAACCGGGCCACAAGACTCCCTTTTGCCTTTTAGTTTTTGCTTAGCTGCGGTAGCAGTTCCTTTACCTTTTGCGCAATGAAATCCCGCACACCCCTGAAGTCTTCTTCGTTCATGTGCTTTGGATCGGGAATTTGCCAGTCGATAAATTGGCTGGCCGGCATCCACGGGCAGGCATCGCCGCAGCCCATGGTCACCACGGCATCAAAAGGTGCATGGACTTTTACTTCATCCAGCGACTTGGAATGGTGCGTTGTGAGATCATAACCCAGCTCTTTCATGGCTGCAATGGCCTTGGGATTGATGACACCCGAAGGCTTTGAGCCGGCACTGTAGGCTTCCACCTCGCTGCCGCCAAGAATCCGGGCAAAGGCTTCACTCATCTGGCTGCGGTTGCTGTTTTCCACACAAACAAAAAGGATCTTAACGGGCATATGGTACTTTTTAAAATGAATCCCCGTAGGTTTTGAAAACCTCCGGGATTTATCAAACAAGCTGTTTTCTCATGAGGGTGGCGGTAGAAGGGCAGACGGAAGAAAATTCCGTCGTTTGCTTGACAAACGGCGGCACCTCTTCCCTGCCAATGACCAGGTAACCTCTTTTGGAAAAGAACGCAGCAGCAGTTGTGGTCAGGAGGTAGAGCGTTTCGATTCCCCTTGCCTTTGCCGTTTCTTCCAGGAAGCCCACCAGTTGCTCTCCATATCCCTTTCCGCGGCTGCCCTCCTCCACACTCAGGCTCCGGAGCAGGCCCACCGTTCCGTTGTGCTCCAGGCCGATCGTGCCAATGATTTCGGCATCTGTTTTCAGTTCAAAAAGCTCCGTGTGCTCGCCGATGTCCTGCACAGGAAGATTGGCCCTGGCCAACAGGTCAATGGCGTTTTCGTACGTCGTGGTTGATACAGGTGAGACGGTCATGGTTCGCGAATTTACCGGAATGAAGAAATCAAAAATTGCCGGCGATTAACAACAGCCGGTGTTCGGTTCGCAGCAGGGCTTTTCGGCATACACCGTAATGCTGTAAATACCCAGATCAGAATCCTTTAGTTCCTGCAATTCGCTTTCGGAAATGTAGTTGCGCAGGATGTCATCGGGAATGATGATCTTTTTTTCTTTCAGCAATTCGATGTTCTGGAAACCCGTTTCTTTTACAAGGGCCAGGTAATCGCTTTTTTGAATGGCACCGGCCACGCAACCTGCGTACATCTCGGCGGCCTGTTGCAGTTTTTCCGGAAGCTGTCCCTCCAGCACAATATCCGAAATGGAAAAATGCCCCTTTGGCTTCAGCACCCGGAAGATCTCGGCAAATACCGCCTTCTTGTTCGGCACCAGGTTCAGCACGCAGTTGCTGATGATGACATCGGCCCTGTTGGCAGCCACCGGCAGCTTTTCGATATCGCCCTGGCGGAATTCAATATTGTTGAAGCCAAGCTTGTCCACGTTGGCCCTTGCTTTTTCGATCATGGCTTCGCTGAAGTCAACGCCGATCACTTTCCCGCTTTCCCCCACGTAGCGGCGGGCCACAAAAGCGTCGTTGCCGGCGCCGCTGCCAAGGTCAAGCACGGTATCACCCTCGTTGATCTTTGCATACTGCGTAGGAATGCCGCATCCCAGGCCAAGGTCCGCATCGGGATTGTAGCCTTCGAGCTTTGTATAATCATCGGACATGATGGTGTACGCTTCGTCCGTGCAGCAGGGCGACGTAGCGCCGCAGCAGGAGGTAAGATTTTGCGCCAGCGACTGGTTAGCGATCTGGCTGTATTTTTCTTTCACCAGTTCTTTTAATTGTGTTTCGTTATTCATTGTAATGAATTTGAAAATTAGAAAATTAGAAAATGTGAAAATGGCAGCTGGCAATCCTTATTCTGTTCAGCATTTTCACATTTGCACATTATCCCACTAGCAACAGGCCTTCTCGTTCTTTGCTTTCAGGTTCGTAAAAAGGCTGTTGATCCCCGCGGTGAACTTCTCAAAGGCTTTCCAGTTGATGCAGTAGCAGGACCGCGGTCCATCCAGTGTGCCTTCGATCAGGCCGGCATTTTTCAGTTCCTTCAGGTGCTGCGAAACGGTCGATTGCGCCAGCGGCAATACGTCCACGATCTCACCGCAGATGCACTCGTTCTTCTGCGCCAGCACTTTTAAAATGGCGATGCGGGCCGGGTGGCTCAGTGCCTTGGCCACTTCGGCCAGTTCCTGTTCTTTTTTGCCAAACTCTTCTTTCTTATGAAACGCCATTGTTTTATTTTATATCGTAAATATACGATAATAGAACCCGCACCAAAAAAATTTTTATGATGAAAGGCATTTTCTCATTTTGAAAAAATTCCCGGAGACTTTGAAAACCGCTGGCTCGCAAGCAGGACGTGCCTTCGGCATGTCCCTACACGTGAATGCCAAACAGCCTAATGAAATGCGCATAAAATCCTTCTGCGGCTTCAGCCTAAAAGACTGTTGCTACTGGCTTTCGTTGTTCTTCAAAAAATTGGTGATCCTTTCTCGTCCAGCGCCTTTTTGCGCCACCCGCACTTGCGGAAAAGATTTTAATTTCTAAAGGCGCAAGACAGCGCCTGCAGGCTCTTGCGCCGAAAGCAGATTGTAATCACATAGATTTACCACTTATCGTGCAGATCGCACCAAAGAAGAAAGATTGAAAACAAAGGAAAAGCCTCAGACCTGTAAGAAATGGCTGTTGTGCGCAGGCCCGGCCGCCTGCGCGGAGCGTTCAGGGCGGCATAGATCTTTTTAGAGCAATGCCAAAAAGGAACAAACACTAACTAAAAAGGAAAGATGCGAAGAGCGCCTGCCGCCTTCTGAATGCAACACGAGCCACTACAGTTTCACCAGCCGCTCAATGGCCGCATCCAGCGTTTCGTCTTTTTTGCAAAAACAAAAGCGCAACACCAGGTGATTCACTTCCTGCTGGTAAAAGGCCGACACCGGGATGGTGGCCACACCAACGTCTTTGGTCAGGTGAATGGCAAAATCCTTCTCGCTTTCATCCGAAAGGTTTTTGTAGGAGTAGATCTGGAAATAGCTGCCGCGGGTGGGAAGCGGCTGCAGCTTTGTCTGCGCCATACCGGCCTGGAAATAGTCCCGCTTTTTCTGCAGGAAAGGGCCGAGCTCCAGGTAGCTTTCTTTTTTCTTTAAAAACGCCGCCAGCGCCACCTGCTTGGGCGTGTCGCAACAAAAGGCATTAAACTGGTGGATCTTCCGGAACTCTTTCATCAGAAATTCCGAGGAAATGCTGTAGCCCAGCTTCCAGCCCGTGCAGTGGTAGACCTTGCCGAACGAAAACGACACAAAGCTGCGCTCCAGCAGGTCGGGATGTTTTAAAATGCTCTCGTGCTGGTAGCCGTCGAGGATCAGGTGCTCGTACACTTCATCGGAGATGATGATGATCGGCGTGTCTTTTACAATCTCCCGCAACTGCGCAATGTCTTCGGCCGACAAGACGCTGCCGGTGGGATTGTGCGGCGAGTTGATCATGATGGCACGGGTCTTTTCCGTCACCCGCTTTTTCACTTCGGTCCAGTCGATCCTGTAGTCCGGGAACGTAAGCTGGATGGCAACGGCTTTGGCACCGTTGACTTCAATGGCAGGAATGTAGGAGTCGTAAGCCGGCTCAAACACGATCACCTCGTCGCCTGGCTGCAGGATGGTGGTGAGAGCCGTGTACAGCGCATAGGTGCCGCCGGGAGTCACCGTGATCTGTGTATCGGGATTGATTTTCGTGCGGTATAAAAATTCCACTTTCTCCGCGATGGATTCCCGCAGGGGCAGGTAGCCGTTCATGTGCGTATACTGGTTGAAGCCTTTCCGCATGGCTTCGTCAACAAGGGCAATCAGCTCCTCGCTCATGTGAAAATCGGGAAAGCCCTGGCCAAGGTTGATGGCGTTGTGTTGCGCGGCCAGTACGCTCATCGTGGTAAAGATGGTGGTGCCCACGTTGGGCAGTTTGGATACAATCATGTTAACGGGAGATTTCTTGTTTGGTTTTCCGGGGCAAGCTGTCAACGACCAGGTCATACGAATCATCGATCCATTGATGCAACAGTTTATCGCCAACAGTGCCGTCAACCAGGATGGTGTTCCAGTGTTTTTTGTTCATGTGGTAGCCCGGCAAAACACAGGGATGGGCATCACGCAACTGGATGGCCTCTTCGGGATCGCATTTGGCATTGAACTGCAACGGAACAGCGTCGAGTGAAGCCAGCAGGAACATTTTGCCGCCGACCTTGTACACCAGGGTATTGGGGCCGAAGGGTGTTTCTTCCGTCACGCCTTTTTTGGAGAGGCAATATTGCTGAAGGGTTTCGATGTTCATTGTGTGAGGATCGCTGTTATTTCAATTTCCACCAGGTATTCCGGCGCCACCAGGCCTTTCACTTCCAGCATCGACGTGCAGGGCCTGATGCTGCCAAACACCTCGCCATGCGCTTTGGCGTATTGGTCAAACCGGGAAATGTCGGTGACAAACATCCGGGTGCGAACAACGTCTTTCAGCGTCGCACCGGCTTTGTGAAGAATGGTCTCTATTTTTTGCAGGATAAACTTCGTTTGCTCGTAGGCATCGTCGCGGCCCACAACATTACCGTTGTCATCCGATGCCACGGTGCCGCTGACCTCAATGTGACCGCCCACCTTTACCGCACGGCTGTAGCCCACTTTGTCTTCCCATACGGCACCGGAACTGTAGTTGGTTCGCCGGGCAAGCGGGTATTCAACGGCTTCGCGGATGGCTTCTGCCGTCAGGTGCGGGTAGGCGGCGAGAATATCTTCTACCGTCGCTCCCGAATCCGTCAGTTCCTTGATCAACTGCACGGTGATCCGCGTGCCTTTAATGCAGGGTTTTCCGCCCAGGATTTTTTCGTCCGAATGGATATGTTGAAAGCTTGTCATGCTACCGGTCAAACATCTGCTTTGCGCAGCGTTTTGATTTCAACGTTCGGGGCCGGGATCAGCGGCTCGCAATGAAAGCGGAGGAGCACCTGCGCCATCGTGATCACGTCTTTCTGGCAATAGAGCACGATGCGTTCCAGGTCTTTTTCCACCCAGTACACGGAATGCACCATGCTGCCGTCGATATCGTCTTTAGGCGAAGGAATGCCCAGCACTTTGGCCAGGAGCTTCAGCGATGTAAAGCTTTTGTAATCGCCGAATTTCCACAGTTCCATCGTATCGAGGTGACGCACTTCCCAGGGTTTACGGCCAGAGATCTTTAAGATTTCCGGGATCTCGATACCGTTGATCACCATGCGGCGGCAGAGGTAGGGATAGTCGAACTCCTTGCCGTTGTGCGCACAGAGGAATTTATCGGGGCTGCCGCTCCAGCTTTGCAGCATGGCCGCAAAATCGAGGAGGAGCTTTTTTTCATCGTGGCCGAAATAGGATTTGATGACGATCTTTTTACCCTCGCCATTGCCCTGCAGGCAGCCGCAGGAAATGCAAACAATCTTTCCAAACTCGGCGTAGATGGCTGCCCGGTGATACACGTCTTCGCTCGTTTCGACATCGCTTCCCCGAATAAGCGACCGCGCCTTGTGATCCCACAGTTCTTTCCAGTCCTCATCGAGGTGGTTGTATGTTTCCACCTGCGAAACGGTTTCGATATCGATGAATAAGATATTGTTGAAATTCATGAGCGCCAATTTAGCGATAAGCTGCAAGCTACACGCTGCCTGCAAAAACTAAAAAAGAGTTTATGCACAGCCCCGCCCTCCGGGAGCCACAATGCACGAAGGCCGGCTACGGCAAGAGGCGTTTGTTTACCAAAGAATTCCATCCCTTCGAGGGATGGAATTCTTTTTTGTCCGGCTGTGTTCCGAACGCTGAAGAGTGCGACGCAACAGGTGTTCAATCGACGTTCCATCGCTGGCAACATAAAAAATATTCCGCTCCTACGAAGCTTTATTCTTCCCTCTATTCTTGTTTCTACTAACACGATGCCCCTCCGGGGCAAAAGAAAAGCCGTTGGCGGGGACGCCAAACGGCAGCAAAAAGCCTCCATCAAAATGAATGATGGAGGCTTAAAACATATCGTGCGTAAGCGAGGTTTGCGCTTGGATCACCCCTCCCTGGAGGGGTTTGGGGAGGCCACCTACAAAAATTTCTCTCCCGTATTCCGTTTCACTTCTGCCACGTATTCCTTGATGGCCTGCTCTTTTTCTTTCTTGCAGATCAGCAGCACATCCTTGGTATCGGCAATGATAAAATCTTCGAGCCCCTGCAGCACCACCAGTTTTTCGTCCGGCACATGCACCACGCATTTGTTGCTGTCGAAGACGATCACCTTGTCGCCGGCTACGGCGTTGTCGAAATAATCCTTCTCCATATTTTCCCAGGCGCTGTTCCAGGTTCCCAGGTCGCTCCAGCCAAAAGAGGCCGGGATCACAAACACGTTGTTGGCTTTCTCCATCACGCCGAAGTCGACGGAGATGTTGGAGCACTGCGGGTAGATGGCTTCGATCGCCGCCTTTTCCTCCCCTGTATTCAGCCTGGGTTCGTCGGCAGAAAACAGCTCGTACATTTCAGGCATGTACTGCTGGAAGGCCTCCAGCCCATTTTTAATCTTCCAGATAAAAATGCCCGAGTTCCAGAGAAAATCGCCGCTCGACAGGAAGGTCCGGGCCAGTTCCAGGTTGGGTTTTTCGGTAAAGGTTTTCACCTTGTATACCCCGGGTGCCGCTTCGGCCGATCCATGCTGGATATAGCCATAGCCGGTATTGGGATAGGTGGGCTGAATGCCGATAGTGAGAAGGGCGTGGTGCCTGTTTACAAAATCGAGGGCTTCGTTGCAAACTTCCAGGAACTTATCTTCCTGCAAAATCAGGTGGTCGGCCGGCGCAATAATGAGCGAGCCTTCGGGGTTCCGTTGCTGCAGCTTAAACGAAATATAGGCAATGCAGGGCGCCGTGTTTTTCCGAAACGGCTCACCGATGATGTTCTCTGCGGGTAGCTGGGGCAGTTGTTCCTGGGTGATGTCGAGGTATTCGTTGGCGGTAACGACGTAAATATTTTCAACGGGCACCAGCCGGGCAAACCGGTCGAAGGTTTGCTGGATCAGGGTTCGTCCCACGCCGAGAATATCGAGAAATTGCTTGGGATGCCCCACGCGGCTTACCGGCCAAAACCGGCTGCCGATACCACCCGCCATAATGGCCACATAGGTGTCTTTGTTCATGTTGTTCAACGCTTCACTGTTTTATCGGTCATCAAAAAGCTGTCTTCTTATTACACCTCTTCTTTCCCGTTTGAATTTTGATTTTGACTTCGGCTGGCATTCAATGCACCCGGTGGCTATTCAGATCAATCCTTCTTTCACCAGGTCGTGCAAATGAAGGATGCCAAGGTAACTATCATTTTCGGCAACTACCAACTGCGTGATCTCATTTTTCCGCATGATGTCCAGCGCATTCACCGCCATATCCGATGGCCGCACCGTTTTGGGATTGATGGTCATGATGTCGCGGGCCAGGATATGGCTGATGCTGTCGCTTTTTTGGAGCATGCGCCGCAGGTCGCCGTCGGTAATGATTCCCAGCAGTTTTCCGCCGGAGCCGGTAACGGCCGTTACCCCCAGCCTTGTCCGCGTCATTTCCATGATCACCTCTTTTACCGACTGGTCGGCCCGGACCTCCGGCTTTTCGTTTTCACCCGACAGGTCGCCCACCCGCAGGTAAAGCTTCTTGCCCAGGGTGCCGCCGGGGTGCAGCTTGGCAAAATCCTCGATGTTGAACCCCTTCTTCTCCATCAGGCAAACGGCAATGGCATCGCCCATCACCAGTTGGGCCGTGGTGCTGGTCGTCGGCGCCAGGTTGTTGGGACAGGCCTCCTGTTCCACCGTGGTGTCAAAAACAAAATCGGCTTTCTTGGCCAGGTAAGAACCGGTGCTGCCGGTGATGGCAACAAGGCGGTTGCCAAAATTCCTGATCAGCGGAACCAGCACCTTGATCTCGGGACTTTCGCCGCTTTTGCTGATGATGATGACCACATCGTCCTGCTGCACCATGCCAAGATCGCCGTGAATGGCATCGGCGGCATGCAGGAAAATGGCCGGCGACCCAGTCGAGTTCAGGGTCGCCACGATCTTTTGCGCAATGATGGCGCTTTTGCCAATGCCGCTGATAACGATGCGCCCCCCGCAGCCCGCGAGGCACTCGATGCCTTTTTCAAAGGTCTCGTCCAGCCGTTTCACCAGTCCCTTTATAGCGGAAGCCTCCATCTCGATGGTTCGCACCGCCGCTGTTCGTATTGTATCCATTGTCTTCAAGGGGGCAAAAATAACCGCTGATTGGCAGGATTTCCCGAAAGGTTGAATGGGATTTTAGCGCCTGCGGCAAAACCGTTCCCGGTTGGGCCCTGGTTGCGCCGCCGGCTTGCACAAACCCGGGAGAATTTATGACCAGGATCAACGCCTCACCGCCGCAGGAACGGGATTTGCTGACCGGTAAAACCTTATCTGGCTAATAATCAAACCACTCCATGGTAAATAGTTGTCATTTTAACTATTTACTGTTTTGAAAAAAAATTTCGTGAAGTAAATTCGCTGACCCTTCGGGAAACAGTCAGAACGGCTTTCCAACCGAGCCACCAGAATACCGTACCTATTTAAAACGCGGTCGTCACAATTTGGTAACCTGTTCTTTTACTGTTGAATAAAAGTGAAGTGTGATTGAATGATAGCTTTTTAAAGCTTTAAAACTAAGAAGATGCCTACTGTAAAGAAAAACCAAACAAAAACAACCAGAACCAGGACTACGAAAACCACCACGCCAAAAAACGGAATCGATTTACGAAGCCCTCTCCTGGAATATTTCGGGTTTAAAGATTTTAAAGGCCAGCAGGAAAATGCCATCAATTCCCTGCTTTCCGGCCAGGACACGTTTGTGATCATGCCCACCGGTGGTGGCAAAAGCCTTTGCTACCAGTTGCCGGCCATGATCAGCAACGGTGTGGCCATCGTTGTGAGTCCCCTGATTGCGCTGATGAAAAACCAGGTGGACCTTGTCCGCGGCTACAGCAGCAAAGACGATGTGGCCCACTTCCTCAACTCCACCCTTTCTAAAAAAGAGATCAAGGAAGTGCACGACGACCTGAAGTCGGGCAATACCAAAATGCTCTACGTGGCGCCGGAAACGCTGACGAAGCAGGACAACCTTGATTTTTTCTCCGACCTGGAGATTTCTTTTTTTGCCGTGGACGAAGCGCACTGTATCTCCGAGTGGGGACACGATTTCCGCCCCGAGTACCGCCGCCTGCGGGAAATGATGGACCAGATCTCCCCCGCCTCTCCGGTGATTGCGCTGACGGCCACCGCCACGCCCAAAGTACAGAGCGACATCGTGAAAAACCTGGGCCTGCGGGAGCCGAACATTTTCATTTCCTCGTTTAACCGTCCCAACCTCTATTACGAAATTCTGCCCAAGGTCAAAAAAGACCAGACCCTGAAAAGCATGACGAAGTTCATCGTGCAGAACAAGGGCAAGAGCGGCATCATTTATACCCTGAACCGGAAGACCACCGAAGAACTGGCCGATATGCTGATGGCCAACGGCATCAAAGCCGTGGCCTACCACGCCGGGCTGGACTCGAAGCTCCGCGCCGAGCGGCAGGACCAGTTCCTGAACGAAGACGTGCAGGTGATCGTGGCCACCATCGCCTTTGGAATGGGCATCGACAAGCCGGACATCCGTTTTGTGATCCACTACAACATCCCGAAGTCGATTGAAAATTATTACCAGGAAACCGGCCGCGCCGGCCGCGACGGGCTCGAAGGAAAATGCATTCTTTACTATTCGCATAAAGACGTTTCCAAGCTGGAACACCTGATGCGTGACAAGCCGCTCTCCGAGCGGGAGGTGGGCGCCCAGCTGATTAATGAAAGCGTGTCCTATGCCGAAAGCGGTGTTTGCCGTCGCAAGATTTTAATGAGCTATTTCGGCGAAGAATTCAAAGAAGACAATTGCGGCAACTGCGACAACTGCCGTCACCCGAAAGAAAAGGTGGAGGCAAAAGACAGCGTGGTGCAAGCCATCAAGGTGATCAAAGCCCTGGACGAACGCTTTGCCACCGATTACACGGTTTCGATTATTATCGGTAAGCTGACGCCGCAGATCAAGATGTTCCGCCACGACGGCCTGGCCGAATTTGGCCTTGGCAAAGAGCAGAACGAGCATTTCTGGAATTCGCTGATCCGCCAGATGCTGCTGGAAGGTTTTCTGACAAAAGATATCGAGGAATACGGTGTGTTGAAGATGACCAAAAAAGGCGAAGACTTTTTCAAAAAGCCGAAGTCATTCCCAGTCGTGGTCAATCACCTCTACGACAACGCCAACGAGGATGATGAAGAAGGTCCGGCCGACACCGCCACGGCCACTGCGCTGGACGACCAGCTTTTTGGCATGCTGAAGGAGCTTCGCCAGAAAGAGGCCAAGAAAAAGAACCTGCCGCCCTTTGTGATCTTCCTCGAAACCTCCCTGCAGGACATGGCGACCCTCTACCCCACCACCACCGCCGAACTGGAAAAATGCCAGGGCGTGAGCAAGGGTAAGGCCATCCGCTACGGCAAGCCGTTCATCGAGATGATTGCGAAATACGTAGAGGACAACAATATTGTAAAGCCGGACGACTTTGTGATGAAGAGCGTGGTGAACAAGAGCAGCAACAAGGTACACATCATCCAGCAGGTGGACAAAAAGATCCCGCTGGAGATGATCGCCAAAAACAAGGACCTGCGCCTCGACAGCCTGCTGGAGGAAATGGAAACCATCGCCGCTTCCGGCACAAAGCTGAACCTGGACTACGCCATCTCCGATATGCTCGACGAATACGAGCAGGAAGAGATCCTGGAATACTTCAAGGGCTGCGAAACCTCTTCGCTCGACGTGGCGCAGCAGGAACTTTCCGACGGCAACTACAACTGGGAGCAGTTGAAGATCATGCGGATCAAGTTTTTGAGCGTGTACGGCAACTAGGCGCTAAGAGAGAAAGGATTGAAAGGGGAGAAAGAGTTTTGGCTCGTCTCTCCTTTTTCTTTTTCCCACCGCCATACCTCGTTGCCTCGTTGCCTTCTGCCTCGTTGCCTCTTTGCCTTATTGCCTTTCTGCCTTGATGCCTATTGCCTCCCCCTTCCCCAAAATTTTTTAAGAATCTCTTGGCCCTGTTTGGTTTTTTATCGGGTTGATTCCCTTATTTTTGCTGCCCGCAAACGCGGAAGGCTGGTGCGGTAGCTCAGTCGGTAGAGCAAAGGACTGAAAATCCTTGTGTCGGCGGTTCGATCCCGCCCCACACCACAACAAAGCCCTCGGTATTTACTGAGGGCTTTTTATTTGCCGGACAGCCATCAGCAGTACCCTTATGCAAAGGTTCTTTTGCTTTTTCTATCAGAACTTGATATATGAATAACTCGACCTAAGTCAAAAAGTCCACTTTTGGACTTAGGTTTTAAGGATGTGAATCATGTTAGCTGTTTTTTGAATGATGTGATAAAGTAGAGCAGTCGGTAGAGCAAAGGACTGAAAATCCTTGTGTCGGCGGTTCGATCCCGCCCCACACCCAAATTAAAAAGCTAAAAACTTAGATATAAATACTTAGGGGTTTTCTATTTAGAGGGCCGGTGCGTTGGTTGTTGATTTATTATTTAACATTTATACCCTTTTAGCCTTTTCAATTTTGAGAACATTAACATTGTCATTTTGATCTTCTAAAGAACTAAGTCCTTACTCCTGCTGCTTAAAATGGCCACAAACTGGGTCTCAGTAAATCGTGATTGCTTCATTATGACAGTTGTTGAATTGAAGTATTCTACTTAAATTCTTAACCGTCCAATATTTAGGAGTACGCACAAAATATTTGAACATAACAA
Source organism: Flavisolibacter nicotianae (assembly GCF_003628535.1). Taxonomy (GTDB): domain Bacteria; phylum Bacteroidota; class Bacteroidia; order Chitinophagales; family Chitinophagaceae; genus Flavisolibacter; species Flavisolibacter nicotianae. Next base: position 1,018,359 of record NZ_RBCI01000001.1, on the reverse strand, counting down.
CACTCTTTTGCCGAAGAATTCTTTCTTTTGCGTTTATGGGAAATGATTAAACCTTTTCTTATTTTCAGTTTGTACTTGTCATCTTCTTCTATATAAGCAAGTCATTTCTAACAAGTTAAGCTTATTTTGACTATTGATATATAAACCAACTGCTACTGCTTTGCAAAACGAGTTATTAATTTCATTATCAAAAAGCTATTCAGACCTCTTACCTCAAAACAAAGAATCTTTACTATTGATTGTTTGGTTATATAGAAAGGTAGAAAAGAATTACATAAATGAGGATTTCGAGCAAAAGGATTTGAATGATACAATTGATGAAATTGTAGATTTTCTAAAGATAGAAACTGAAAAGAATAAGGAAAACCTTTCCCGTAAGCTAAGTAGCTATTTTTTCATCACCGAAAGGATTGGAAATAAGTATCAAATACATCTCACAGTATATGCCAAGGAATTCTGTAAATTAGTACTTACCCAAGTGCAGCCAGAACTTAAAAAGCTGGAACTATATCACGTTTTTAAGAGGACATTACCACTTCATGATGGTGACCTTGAGAATATAGATAATTTAAAATACTGGTTTGATAATAACTTTCGCCCAGCAAGGAACGAGATACTGGCACATACAGAATTGCTGCAAACCTCCATTGAGCTGAGACTAAATGACTTAAGAACGCTGCTAAAGCCTGACGTTGAAAATCCAAAGGAATTAATAAACTCATTTCTGGAAATCTTTAAAGAATTAGAAAATCAAACTTCTGGCTTGATTAATACAATTGATCATAAGAACGACACTCTCAATAAAATAAAGTCGTCTAAGGACAAATTCTTGTTTGAAGAGGAGGCCTACTTGGAGTTTTGCCGGATGCAAAATGAGATAGAATTCTTTTTTCAAAGTATTGATAGAAGGATTATAGCTATCAATCATAAAATACAGTTAGCATCTAAAAGGTTAAGGAACTTATTAGATACTCTAAAACATAAGCAATACTTCAAAATAAATATTGAAAAGCTATTGCTGATTATGCTGAGAACAAGCACGGTAGACAAAGGCGAGATAAGTATTCATCAAGTTTTTCCTAAAAAGTTGTTGCCTTTTATACCAACAAAGTTTTTAGCAGTTCCAAATATAGATTTTCAATTTTATTCTAAATCTGAGCCAGAGAAGAATGTAGTTGATAAAGAGTATGAGGAGATGGAACGAGAAAAAGGCTTGAAAATGTTAGAAGTTCAGGAATCAACTGCAAAATGGATAGACAAAATTAGCCAGGAGATAGAAAGTGGTGTTGAAGTGGATTTTGACCTATGGTTTGATAAGATTTTATCTCAGGAGAAGAACTTGGAAGTACCAATACAAGTTTGCTTTGGTTTAATTGAGTCTTACAATAATTCTAATAATAAAAGCATTTCAATTCAAAAAGAAAAGGTTGAAAAGACCCTGTATAATATTGCTTTATGGAGAATGAAGTTACAGTCTACTCCTTCTTAAGCTCTGAATCGGCAAGAAGGTACTTTGCAGATACTGATATTGTTTTAAAGCAAGGTCGGCATATCCAAGATTATGGTAGTGATACTAGGTTGTTTTCTTTTATCGATGAATATTATGATAAAGGATTAAGGGAGTATTATCGTGATTTCTTTGGGATGAACTTGGCAAAAGACTCAAGTGATAATGAACGGTTTTATTATTTAGAGTTTCCAGAAGATAGCAAAGGCAAGTTTGGTAAGGATAACAGAAGTAAAGAGCTAGAAGATGAAAAAGTTATTTTTCTTATTCTAATGCTTAACCTATACAAAGAGAAATTCTTTGAAGCTAAAGAGTTTGAATGGCAGGAGCTTGAACAAATCTTTAAGGAAAGTGAACAGAGAGAACTCTGGCAAAATCTGCTTTATGGTAAGGTCAAGCCTAATTATACACCAAATGAGGAACTAGCAGTAAAAGACAAGGTCAAGAGGGCCTTAAATGATTTCGAAAAGTTAGGCTGGATAGTAATTAAAGATAATGATGAAATGCGGTTTGAAATAATGCCGAGTATTGAGAGAATAAGCAAACTATATAGTGATGTTATTAAGAATGTTGATACAATAGAAGAATATTTAAAAAAATGAGTAGTTACCCTAAAATATATTCAATATCAACTGTTGGTGTTCGTCAGCATGACAATGTTGACTTCCTTTTGCATTCTGTTAGGACTGACTTTACTGGGAATAACGGATTAGGTAAGTCTATAATAGCCGATTTACTGCAATTAGTATTTATACCCTTAAGAGATGAATGGAAACCGGGGACAGAAGGATTAGATAAGGATAAAAGAAGAATAGAAAGTATTCCCTTAGATAAGGAGTGGATAAATCATGCTTATTGCTTCATAAACATACAGAAGTCTGAATCTTCCTTTATTACTATTGGTGTGTTTATTCCTAAAAGTTCAAGGTTGCCCGTAAGACCTTTTATAATCCAGGCGGGGGATGACTTTGAGAATAAAAAAGTGCCATTAAGACCTTTTCAGCAAATATTATCTTATTCTGACTTTCTTGCTGATAATCTGCATATTTATGACTTGGCTGAGTTAAAGAGAGCCTTAAACAAAAACTACAATCTTTTCCTTAAGGACTTTTATCAGAGGGACCAGATAAATGAATACTTTGACCTTCTATATAAGAATCAAATTCTACCCATTGACTTAACAAAAGAGAACAATTTTAAATCTTTTGCTAAGGTGTTACAATCCTTTTCTAGGGCTAAAACGTTGGATGTAAATAAGTCCAAAAGTTTACAAGACTTTTTGTTTGAAGATAATGACGATATTAAAACATCATTTGACCTACAAAAAGAAGTTTTAAACCAGCACATACGGAACTTTCATAAAGCTGATTTAGAAATTAAAACCTTAGAAAGAAAGCAAAAACAGCTATCACATTTAAAAGATACGTATAACTTTTATTTGAAATCAAAGGGTGAGCACCTGACTAAAAAAGCTCATTTTCATTTCAACCTTTATACCGAAAGTTTAAAGGCCTATAACGAGAATAATGCAAAGATGGAAAAGGCTGCTAGTGATTTCAAAAATTCTACAGCTGAATATGAATTACAAAGCCAATTGTATTATTCAAAGCTAATAGAGCAGAAAGAAACTTGTCAACGGATAAAAGATATACTTGATGAGCAGAAAGCTGAATCCGATGCTCAACATATTGATGCCCAAAAGAAGAAGCTACAAAACTTAAGGAGTGAAGTTGAAAGACTGCAAATGTTACAGCCAACTGTTTATAAGTATAAAACAGTTGAACAAATAAATGCTGCTTTTGAACATCAAGAAGAAATGAAAGACCGAAAGAGGAGGCTCTCAAAACTAAAAGCCTGTACTCTTTACAGGAAGTTCCAAAGTTCCATGTGGGCAAATGATTATACTAGTGCCTATGAGTTTTATAATGCCAGGTTACAAGAGATTGATAGGCTTTTAGAGTCTCATGATGAACTCTTGAAGTTATATGACGAGGGCAATAAAGATTCGTTTTTCAATTGGGCAATCAGTGAAGGTAGCTCTTTGAGTATTGAGCAGGAAAGCATCTTGATGGCATTTAAAGATGTCTTTATAAGTCGTGTTTCCCCAAATAAAGGATTAAGGTTTACTCTGAACCCTAAGTTCTTGTTGAATTCTTTTGAAAGAGAAGGTCAGGGAGTATGGGTTATGCTAGGAGACTTATGTGAGTATATCCCACTTGTTCAAAAACAAATCTTTAGTGATAAGGATAAGCTAAAGCAAGCTTTGGAAAACAATAGGGATAATGTAGTTGCAGAAGTAGGTGAGCTTAAACAAGAAAAAGAGGATATAAAAAGACTTAATCAAGAGTTGCTGAATTTAGGCTACAACCAGGAATATTGTGAAGTATATTGTAACAGAGATAATATAGAAGCTTTTGAAGTTAATAAGCTTCTTACAGAAGAGAATTTAGACTTTATTGAACGAAGCTTTGATTCCTTTGAGAGAATAGAATCTATAAAAAAGGAAGCAGATAAGTTAGATGGGTACATAACAAAGGCTATTGGTAACAATGCTACTTTGGAAAATGAGTATAAGCAGAATGATAGAGTGTCTGCAAATATCTATGTTGAGCTTAGAGACATCCGAGGGGAACTGCTTAATCCAATTGAACTTCAAAAAAGTGATATTTCCTTTTTAAGTAAGAATCAACTTATCGATTTAAGGGATGATTTATCTAAGGACTTGGATACAATTAATAAAGCTAGAAACTCAATCAGAAAAAAGAAAGATGAATTAGACCGGATTTATCAGGTATGTAAAGAGAAGGACAAAGTTTTAAGTATAAACAAGTCTAGTGCTGAAAAATCATTCAATCAATCTAAATCTGAGTTAGAAGAGCAAACTGATTTGATGTTTGATTCATTACTTTCCTTAGGTAATATTACAGAAGATATTATTTCCACTTTAAATGAGCAGTATGATATTGCTCAAAGGAGTTATGAAAGGGAGTTTACAACTGTATGTGAACTATTTGATGAAACTAAGCAAGTAAATAATAATCCAGAAATCTACTTGGCAAATGGCCTTCCTACTTATAGCTTTCAAACGTTAGTTGATATTCTTTGTGGTAAGATTGGAGTTGAAGGCTTAACACAAGAGTTGAAACAGCTTAATGATACACTTATCACCTTAGGCGATTTGCAGTTGAAAATTTTGACTGAAGTTTTTAGTCTTGTTGAAAAGCAGTATAAAGAGAATGAAGAAACAGTAAGGCGGCTAAACTTCTTTTTTCAGAAAAATAAAGTAAGTAATCTTTTTCAGTTTAGAATTGAATTTGAACCAAGAAAAGATATAAATATTGACTGGATTGAAAAAATGAAGGAGAAGGCTAGGGTTCAAAAGCTAGGTCCTGACTTATTTACATTACCGGAGAACTTGCCTGAGAATGGGAATACCCCAGAAAACTTAATAAAAAATATTGCACGTACATTTTATCATTCTGTAAATGCAGAGCCGTCTGAGTTATTAAATCCTAAGTTTTATTTCAAACTTAAGGTAATGATGGAGGACGAAAAAGGTAAGTCAAATTCAGGTAGTGGGGGACAAGCATACACTGCTTTAGCCTTACTCTGTATTGGTAGGTTGTCAATTGTCCAGAAACATCAAGAAAAAAACCAGGGAGTTAAGTTCATAATAATTGAAGAGTTGTCAAATATTGATGACACCAACTTTAATATTTTTCCAGAGATATCGAAGCAGTTTGGATATCAGTTAATAACAATGACACCAAAACCCTTTGGCTCCTATAATGATGAGGAATGGTACTTACACATGCTAGTTAGAGGAAAGGAGGATAAAGAACGTAACTATACTCCCATGAGTTTCTTTAAGACGAAATACAGAAAAGTTGAGTTAACGCAGTATAAGCAGGAACAAAATGAACTGGAAGTCGATAAAACTCTTAAATGAGTTATTCGAGAAGGGTGAAACTTCAAAAGAAATAATGGATATCCCTCTCGCTAAGAGAATGTTGGAAATGGAATATATAGTCTATTCTAATAAGAGTAGAGTATTCAAGACTAACCTTTTTGACGGCTATTATTCTGGTACATTACTTAGAAATTATAAACAATTTCAGGATTTAATAAGTAAGTATAGCTTACAGGACACCAATTTCAATGAAACAGATTTAATAGCACTAGTGAAGATTGAGTTGAATAAGGGGGCGATATTATTGGATTCACAAAGTATGAAAGAGATTTCTACTCTATATTTTGATGATGCTAAATATCTCAAGAGGGGCACTAAGTTGTATGAAGCAGTATTAAAGATTTTAGATGTAGAAACCTTGCCAATTGATGAACACGACCAACAATATCTACATGTATTACACTGCAAAAATAAAATACCTAAAATTGTTGTTCTTTGTGAGAATGATAACCAGTTAAGAAAGCCAAGACTGGATGATATCGAGCTTTGGTTTGCAGGTGGCAGGAATACAGCGAAGCTAAAGTTTGTTCCTGAGCCTAAGGTGTCATTCTACTATCTGTGTGACTGGGATAATCGAGGTATTGAGATTTACCAAGACATCAAGAAAAATTTATTTCCCTCTATTCAATTACTTATTCCAGAAGAACCAATAAAGTTGTCAAAAGTAAAAAGTGATTGGAAAACAAAGATTGATTATTCCTTATTTTCAATAGAAGCAGTCGAATTGCTAGAAAAGTTAATTCCTGAATATTGGATTGAAGAAGAAAGTATCAAGCATAAGTTATTAGTGAGATAGGAAACTTTCAACTATGCCAAAGTGCTATTAAATATTGTTTTATAAATTTCGAGAACCCGTACCAGCTAGTGGTTTACCCTCATTCATCTATTGTCATTGTTGGTGTTGAGGTTTAATTCCTGGGCACAGGCTCACCAACAATAAGACCGGTGCCTGGCACCACTCCGTCCCCCGCTACCCGTAGAGTTCTTCAAATTTTATAATTGCTGACCTGAGACTGTGTCTCAGGTCCATCTTGGCACACTTCAAAAAATGATTCTACATTATATGAAGCTGTGTCTAAGCCGGTGAGCAGCCAGATTCTCCTTTGCAGGGAAGTAGTTTTTGTTGGTTGGCAGCAAAATCTGCCTTCCTGCAAACTGCTTAATCGAATAAAAGTTCTCCTGTTCGGTAAAAGGCTTGACAAGCACCCTGTATTCAGCGTCTAAAGAAATCAATCCCCGGTCAAATGCCCGGTGAAGATTTGGGCAAAGCGAAATACCGTTTTTAATGGTATCATCGTGTGACTCAGAAAACGGAACAATGTGGCAGGCATCAATCATTTGAATGTCGCGGTCTGTAATGATCCGCATGCCAGATATCGAACAGGTGTAGTTGTAAATCTTTGGGATTTCTTTCTTGAATACACCACTTCTGACAAAGACCTCTTCTTCATCGAAAGTTGATGCTTTTGTTTTGTAAACGACAGAAGGCTCATGCAGGATTTGGTCGATGATCGCTCCTATTAGCTGATGGGAAGCGTCCAGTCTGGCACTATTAAAATATACATCAAGGAGCGTCTGTTTCAGGATTTGCCGTGTATGTGCGTTTGTTAGTAGTTCAAACAAGTCTTCGTTGAAGTAGGCGAAGTCAACCACCTGTTTGAGCTGCGAAAAACTTTTGATAGAATGAGAGCTCGTCAGAAGCAATTCACGGCCTACGGTTGTTTGTAAATGCCAGAAGCCATCGCTTTTCAAGTGGTAAAAAGGCAAAGAAAAGTTCGGGGTAAATCTTGTATCAGAGACCAATTGATGCCAATAGTCTTTAAAGGTTGCGACCAGTTCAGGAGTGATGTAAATTTTGTTTTCTCCTATTTCATTTTTTGTAAGCCCTTCAATTATTGATAACAACAGAATTGGCTTGTGTGGGGCAGGCTTTCCCTTGGAGCGGTCAACTCTAAGCTTGCTAAATTTTTGAACGTATCTCGAAAGTGCATTCATGGGAACGGCACACAAGATAAATAAAGCAAAGTATTTTGCTATGTCACTTATAGTCCGTTGACTTAAAAGCCACAACCCTCTATGTTTGACCTGAATGGATATCAAAGAAAAAGTTGGTCAACGAATAAGAGAGCTACGACGCCAGTTAGAACTTTCCCAAGAAGCACTAGCAAATAAAGCAGAAGTGGATCGCACGTATATGACGGATGTTGAAAACGGTCGCCGCAACATTTCTATAGAAATCCTGGAAAAGATTATTGCTGCTCTTGAAGTTTCCTTCGCTGAGTTCTTTGATGCTAAAAGTTTCAAGAAATAATGGCTATTTATCCAGGTGATATTATTTCTCATGCTGAGATGTGTATGGAAGAAGGCGTCAGTCTACAAAAGGGAATGAACTTTCGACTGAAAGGAGGAGTAACTGTTATTCTAATGTCTTTGCGCAAAGGAGCACCGTACGCAGATATGGTCGAAGACAATGGAGAAACTCTAGTTTATGAAGGGCATGATGTTCCAAGAAATCTTGCTCGCGATCCAAAGTCTGTGGATCAACCTTACCAAACTCCCAAAGGTGCACTTACTGAAAACGGGAAATTTTTCGAGGCTGCAGAGAAGTTTAAAAAAGGATTGCAAGGTCCAGAGTTGATAAAGGTTTATGAAAAAATAAAAGATGGCATCTGGGTTTACAATGGTGTATTTGAATTAGTCGATGCATGGATAGAAAAGGATATCAATCGCAATGTTTTTAAGTTCAAATTGCATGTCACTGATAAAACCATTCTTGAAAAGGAAAGAAGAGTTGAGGAATTAAAAGATTTGGACCATAACAGAATGATTCCTACTTCCGTAAAACTTGAAGTCTGGAAACGAGATAAAGGCAGATGTGTGGAATGCGGTAGTACCGATAATTTACACTTCGACCATATTTTACCCTTTTCCAAAGGAGGAACTTCGCTTAAGACAGAAAATATTCAGCTGCTTTGTGCAAGACACAACTTGAGCAAAAGTGATAGAATCATCTAAAACGTTGATTTCCCTAGCAAAGGCCTTGCTGTCCGCCCGGGCTCTTCACTGCAAGACCTGTGTGCCAGCTCAGTGGCGAGACTCCGGGATTATTGCTTCACTATTTTATTTCCCAATTAACCCAAGAAGTTTCTTTCCAAAGCCGGTTGCGGAAATGAATAAGGGAACGGCAATCAACCCAGAAAAAATTGCCCGTCACGATAAATCACTCTTCCTTCCCCGATGAGTCTCCGCCGTTGAGACTAACAACTCGAAACTTTCTATGCTGGACTTATCGGCTCTGTGTCCGTCGCTCCTCTTTGTTTCTATTTCAACAACCTACCTGCAAGCATATATCTTTTTGAAGCCGGGAACAAAAAACAATGCTCTCCTATATAACCAGGCCTAAATCGTAAATTTCCGTTGCAACGATTCACTTGTAAATTCCCATCAAACCACAAATGGCCTCATGAAGCGCACCATTCTTGTCAACCACCGCTTCTACAACCGAATAATGATTCAATCCAGACAATGATAGAAACTCAATCGCACTTCCTTTGTCTTTCCAGCATTCATACAATTCATTGCTCTGCTCCTGAAACGCTGCTGTTTCCGCTTCGCCTACGGCTACCACCAACGGGCATGCGGCCAGGGGTGTAAGACCTACGGGACTGTTTCGTACCGCGGTTTCCGAATCCATTTGTAATACGGCGTTGAGATAAGAATGCTGGATCGGCACCAGGTTAAACAAGCCACTGATGAAACAAGCTCCTTTCAGCACATTGGCCGGAATACCGGTGGCCAAACGTTCCCAATCCGTTGCTACCAGCATGGCTGTCAGGTGTCCGCCGGCACTGTATCCGGCCACGTAAAGCTGGTGGGGATCACCGTTATAGTCAGCCACATGGCCGTACAACCACTGCACCGCCTTCCGGCAGGAAAGCACTATCTGATCGATGGAAGCTTCCGGCGCCAAAGGGTAGGTGAGCAAAACCGTGGTAATGCCGTACCGCTGAAAGCCCCCGGCAATGAAATGAAACAGGGTTTTGTCCAGCATCTGCCAGTACCCGCCGTGAATAAAGATCAGTGTTTTGGAATGCGGCCTTAATGAAGGATATACATCCAGCCGTTCGCGGGGTAAATCGCCATACGGAATGTCTTTGAAAACCCGCAGCGACTTTTCGGTTTCCCGGCTTTGCTTTTCCCACCGGTCCAGGTAATCCTGGTAATCGGGCACATGCAGCCGGTTGTTGTACTGGCTGTCGAGCAAAGCGGGGTCGTATGATGGTTCGTCAAACACCTTCGGCTAACTGAGAACAACCTGCGGGCTTTCCGCTTTTACTTTTTCGAGGCAGGCAAAAACAAGCTGGTAAAACGCGGGGTGCGACTGCCAGGTTTTGCCGGTCACGATCCGCCCATCCTGCACCGCCTCGTCAGGGGTTACATAGATGCCGCCGCAGGATTCCACTTCGAATTTCACGTGTTCGTAGCAGGCGATCTTCCGCCCGGACACCAGGCCGGCCGTCACCAGGATCTGCACGCCGTGGCAGATGGCAAAAATGTACTTGTTGCTGTTGTAAAACGTTTTCACAATGTTGATGACCCGCCGGTCGTTGCGCAAAAACTCAGGGGCCCGGCCGCCGGGAATCAGCAGGCAGTGGTAGTCGGCAGGATCTACCTCGTCAAACGAAAGGTCGGATTCCACCCCATAACCCTGGCGTTCGATATAGGTATCCCAGCCCGGTTCAAAATCATGTATCACTAAGTTCATCCGCTTGACGGCAGGGGCGGCAATCACCGGCTGATACCCTGCTTCGCGTAAACGGTGGCAGGCAAACAGCACTTCAAAGCTTTCACCGGCATCGCCGGTGATGATCAGGATTTTTTTGGTTTCAGTCATACTTCTAAAGTTAGCGGGAAAAGGCTTTCGAAATACCCGTTCTTCCTTTCCGGATGCATCGATCCTTCCGGTCCTCACCGTCCACCCGGGGTCTTCGCGGCAAGACCCGTGCGCCGGCTTTTTCATTCCCCCGGGTTTTGCCACAATATCAGAACACAGGCCATCTACGAAAACCCCGGGTGAACAGTGAACTTACATTGTGCAATGACAACAGTATGGCAATGACTTTTCCTGTATTTTCAGCGTCTTTATGAATGCTGAAATCCACCCTGTTCAACTAATCGTCAAACTGCAATTGCGCAGCTTTGAACCGGGAGAGTTCATAGAAGAAACACCGAGGACCATTGATCAGACACTTGCACTGATTGAGCAGTTTCCATGGGCTGAAGAGCGGAAAGGAATTGTGATCAGCCTTACCAATCCATCCGTCGCCATCCAGGGAAGAAACAACGATTACCTTAAACTTGCACCCTATTACAATGGAAAATATGTTCTGTATTACTTCGACCATGCGCAACGGCTCTTTACCAGGAGTGCGATTGACTACAAGCAGCTATTCCCCTTCGTAAAAGATTTTTTTGCGGCATCCCCCTTCACGCCTATCGGATTCAAAAAAGAGCCTACCCCGTTTCAGCATAACCGGGTACATTTTGAAACCGCGGATTTTCATTACACCCTGACACCTGAAAGAATTCGAAAGTTTCTGCTTTCGACAAGTGGAATCAATTTCATTTTATCTCTCTTTCTTCTTCCGTATCTGTTCATCAATCACCGCGCTGGTATATCCATTATTGAAATTCTTATCTTATGCCTTGCGATATTCTTTATGGGTGGCGGGTTGAACCTTTGGCTCTTTTTCGGCTACTACAAAAACGCCAGAGGCAAGCTACTGGTGATGTCGAGAGGCAACCCCACGTTTTACTTCGGTGAAAAAGAAAATCCGTTCAAATACGATAAAAGCGACATTATACGGATAGTAACCGAAAAGATCCAATCCAGCCGGCACCCTGCTAATGGTTTCGCAGTGGTGACACTGGAGATGAAAAACTCTCCCAATATCGATCTGCCGAACCTACTGATTGACGATTCGTCGCTAAAAAACAAACTGCCCGGAATTCCCAAAACGGAGATCAATGGGATTCCATTCCTGCACTAAAGACATACCTGGCTTCTGAATCCGCCAAAAAGTTTCTCATCAACTTGTGGAGTTATTTTATCGTTCACCCGGGTTCTTGCTGTCCACCCGGGGTCTTCGCGGCAAGACCCGTGCGCCGGCGCAGTGGCGAGACCCCGGGAGTATTATTTCTTGTTTCCTTCCCCAATGAATCCGAAAAGCTTTTTTCCTGGGCCGGTTACAAAGATGAATCAGAGAAGAGAAATCAATCCAGCACAAACTGCCCGTCCCGGTAAATCACTCTTTCCGTTCCATTGCGTAGTATAGCCGTTACCGTCCGGTCGCTGGTGCTGATGATATCCGTATGCACCTTCGGGCAACTGTTGTAACCCATGGCGGCCCATTCCTCCTCTTTCACGGTTGCCATATCGCCGGTAAAGGTATCCTTGTAGGCATTGCCCAGGGCAATATGCGTGTTGCCAAATTCGCCGCCCCTGTTCTCATCAAACAAAGTCGTGGCCATAAACCGGGTGATCCGCGAATGGCGCCTGTCGGTGAGGGAAAACTCTCCCACCTTGTCGGCATTTTCCTGGGCGATCATTTCTTTCAGCGCCTCTTCGTTCTCGCTAGCCGAAGCCGCAGTGACCACCCCGTTTTCAAACGCCAGCGACACACCCGAGATCCGTTTGCCGGAATAATAAAGCGGCTGGTTAAAGCGGATGGTGCCGTTCGTGCCCCGCCAGTCGGGTGAGGTAAAAATTTCAAAGCTGGGAATGTTCTTGCCGCCGCCGCTCAGCCACTTGCGGTGCTCGCCAATCTTTACGGCCAGGTCCACGTCTTCGCCCCTGATGTGCAGGGTGTCGATTTCCAGCGCATCCAGCTTGTCTTTGATCGTCTCGATCTCTTTTTGTACCGCCTTCCATTTGCCTACCGGGTCTTCTTCGCGTAAATAACAGGCTTCGATGATCTGCTCCCAGTATTCTTCCAGCGAAAGTCCTGCTTCGTCGGCCATCGACTGCGTGCCGTAGAGACAAAGCGACCAGGATAATTTCCCGGCCTGCTCTTTCTGTTCCCGCATTTTCATGTACGGTGCACGGGCACTGTTCATGCGGCTGATCTTAGAAGCCGGGATGTCTTCGAGGTAGTGCACGTCCGGCTCCGAAACGATGAAGAGGATATGATCGGTGGCTTCCACGATTCCTTTCCAGTAGGGTGTGGCAAAAAACCCGATCTGTTCATCCGTTCCCTGCAGCAGCAGGTAGCGGGCAAGGCTGCCGCTTCGCAGGTTGTTCGGCTGGTAGTTGGAAATCAGGTTACCACCGGCTGCATAGATCTCTTCTGCCATGGCCATAAAGAGGTCACGGGTGCACTCCTGTCCCACTAGGAAAACCGTATCACCTTTGTTGATCCCCTTGCCGTCGTTGAGGGCATAGTGCACCATCACTTGTGCATATTTTTTCAGCAGGCCTTCGTCAAGTTTCATGCATTCCTTGTTTTGAAGGCCACGAAGGTAGAGCGGGATTTTTGAAGGGAGCCTGCTCCCTCGCCGCTGCCCGGACCCATGCCAGGCCACATGGGCACTGTGCCTGAACAGCCGGCCTGCCCGTATTAATTTTCCCGATCATGTTTGAATTTCCTTTTGTGGCCGCTATCTTGCGCAGCCTTACACATCCTGCACCGGCCAGCATGCTACGTCCTCGCCGGCACCGGTGGGATGAGGGGAACTAAAACAAGACTATGAGAACTTTGAAAACTGGCTTTTTGTTGGCGGGCTTGCTCGCTCTTTCTGTAACGGCCCTGGCCCAGCCGTATCTCCACTGGGCAAAAACAATTGGCGATGTCGGTACCGAAGAAATGCGTGGCATGGTCACCGATGCATCGGGAAATGTTTACAACATCGGCTATTTTTATGGCACCCTGGACTTTGATCCCGGCCCCGGCACTACCGCCCTCACTGCTGTAGGCCAAAGCGATATTTTTTTGCAAAAACTGGATGCGTCCGGGAATCTACTGTGGGTGAAAAGCATGGGTGGCGCTGACTATGACTTCGGCAACGCTATTACCATTGATGCTACCGGGAACCTTTATATGACAGGTAGCTTTCAAACCACCGCAGACTTTGATCCGGGTGCAGGCACCACCAACCTGGTATCGGCAGGCGGTTATGACAATTTTGTGGTAAAGCTGGATGCGGCCGGAACACTCCTGTGGGCCAGGGGTATGGGTGGCGCTGACGATAGCTACGGCAATGCAATTGCAGTCGATGGTTCGGGTAACGTGTACACCACCGGGTCGTTTTGGTTGTCGGGTGATTTTGATCCCGGTGCCGGTACGGTTACCTTGACTTCTGCCGGGATTACCGATGTGTTTCTCTCGAAACTGGACGCCTCCGGCAATTATGTATGGGCCAAAGTATTGGGAGGCACTGGGCAGGATGAAAGTTATTCGCTTGCCCTGGATGCGTCGGGTAACGTTTACACAACTGGATTTTTTGGCGGAACCGTCGATTTTGACCCCGGTGCCGGCACGGCCACACGAACAGCCGCTGGCACTGTAGATATTTTTGTTTCCAAGCTGAATACCTCCGGCTCCTACGTATGGGCCAAATCGTTTGGTGGCACCAGTGACGACATGGGGCAATCGATCACGGTCGATGGCTCCGGCAATGTGTACACCGTTGGTAAATTCCAGGGAACTGTTGATTTTGACCCCGGTGCCGGTACGGTCAATCGTACCTCGGCCGGCAATACCGATCTTTTTACGCTCAAACTGGACGCATCAGGCAACTACCTGTGGGCACACGGCATGGGAAATACGGATTACGACCAGGGAAAACTCGTTAAGGTCGATGGCTCCGGCAACGTTTACACCACCGGGATTTTCTCCGGCACTGTTGATTTCGACCCGGGAGCGGGCACCTTCAACCTTTCGTCCAGCGGTGGCACCGATATGTACATTGCCAAGTACAGCGCAGCAGGAAACTTTTTGTGGGCCGGATCCATTGGTGGCTACAATGATTCTCCGTCCGCCATGGTCCTGGACCCCACCGGTAACCTGTTTGTTGGCGGTTACTTCCAGGGAGCAGGCGATTTTAACCCGGGTGCCGGCGTTTATACTCTCACCGGTCCGGGCTCGTATGATATTTTCCTGGTGAAGGTTTCCGAAACAGTACCGCTGCCGCTTACCCTGGTGTCATTTACAGCGACCAGCACGGCTGACATTGTCCAACTGCAATGGAAAACAGTCTTTGAGCAAAACACAGCAAGATTTGAGGTAGAGCGGAGTCGCGACGGCCGGCACTACGAAACGATTGCCACGGTGGCTGCCGCAGGAAATTCAAGCAGTGAACAAAGCTACCAATGCCAGGACGGGCAGCCGTTAACACCGGCAGGCTATTACCGCCTGAAAATGGTGGATGCCGATCATTCTGTGCGATACAGCCTGGTTGTCCTGGTGCGGCCCGATAGCAAAAAGAAACTGGCAGTTTTTCCCAACCCCGCAGGTTCGGTGATCAATGTATCACTGAATAGTACGCAGGCTACGGAAATCCGGCTGCAGGATATGGCAGGAACCATTGTGCGAAAAATACCGGTGGAGCAGCAGGGGTACGTGACGACTGCCATCGACCTTTCGGGTTTACCCACAGGTGTTTACCTGCTAAAGGCAGGCAGTGAAACCGTGCGGTTTCTAAAAATCAACCCGAGATAATTCCGGTGTTCTTTCCCGGTGTATGGTCCCGGTATTCGCAGTTGCTGTTCCCGGCGAACAGCAACTGCTTCTCACCTGGGCTCTTCGCAGCCTGCTCCAACCACTGGCCTGGTGGCCAGATCCGGGAGTATTAGCGAAGGCGCCATTTGCTATAGTGAATGACTCATGGCAAAGACGGGAACAGCCTGTCGTAGAAATCCGGACCTCCTGTTTTGAAAAGCGAAACAAATGACAGCTTAAAACAGGTAACTCACACCTGCCTGCCAGGAGGACTCACGGACCGATTTGATCAGCGTTTTATCCGAAGGGGTCAGGTAACGAGAAGCAAGCCAGGAACCCCAAACACTCCACTTATTTTGAATGGTGGCACCAGCCTTCCCCATGGGTATACCTGCAAAAGAAGAAAACCGGAAGTACTCTTCAATAACCTGGTCAGCATACCCCTGGCCATGTTTATTGGTGGTTTGATACAGGGTTTGCTTTGGATAGATGGCATGCCGCAGCATGATACCGGCGCCGGCAAACAGCCGAAAATTCGTTCGTTGGTAAACCTCGTAAATGAGTTGCGGCGCCAGCGAAACAAAAACACCAAAGAGTTCATACCGGTTCGTCAGCTCTTCGTCACTGGGCCGGGAAAATTTAAAGACGGATGTGGTTTTTGCCTGGATGGCCGTCACAGCTCCTTCTAAACGCAGGTAAGTCCGTTCCAGCGATGGATGAAAAAACACATCGTAGCCTCCGCAAACAACCGGCAACAGGGATTTTGTTCTGACCTCCGACCTGTAAGCTGTGTTCTCATTGGCATCCAATCCATCGGCATTGATCAGCGTTTCTCCTTTAAACGTCAGTACGCTGTTGTTGATTCCCAGCCCCACAAAATACCGGCCTTGCCGGGGAGCTTTTGCGCCCCTAGTAAGTGCCACTTCAGGTCTTCCGTTTAATTGGTTCACCAGGTGGGTCAGGGACTTGTCGGAATACCGAACCGTTGCAATTTGTTTTTCCGCCGAAGACGTAAAAGTGCCACTCCTGATGGCTGCGTCTGTTAATTGCTGACGGTAGAAATCAATGGTATGGATCTGGTCATCCTTCAGCTCTTTTTTCCAGATTAGTTCAACCGGGGTTTCCTGCGTAGGCGTTTGCAAATAGTAGCGGTCCTTTAATTTGTCCCGATAAGCATAGAGGTTCATCTTGTCACCCTGCGCCAGCAGTTTCAAAAACACAACCTCTGTTCGTTTGGTGGTATCGATTACAAAATCCAGCTTCGCGTCTTCGGTTTGGTTCATGCTAATGGATACGACAAACCGTTGATATACCAGGCCCTCCTCAATCATCACGGTTTTGGCCTCACGAACCGTAAAGTTTTTTGTCTCGGTTTTAGCTGGAGAAAGAGAGAACGAAAAAAAATCCGGCGTCCGCACCCACTCCATACTTTCAACATAGCCGTGCAGCGTATCGCCGTTGGATGTAATCACTGAAGCTTTTCGGAATTTTGTTTGGGCTACTGCCCCTTCGGTAAGAATCAAAATAAACAGGGTAAACAGAAGATTGACTTTCATAAGCAGTACGAATTGGGTAATCAAAGATAACGAACGGAATAACAACCTTTTCCAAGCGCCTTGGCCCCATCCCAAATGCCCCTGTATGGCATCTGCGGCGGGCACCAGGCCCACAACAGAACGCCACCGTTCTACACAGAATCCATAGCGCCGATGAAACCTTTTGGCCTTGCGAAGAATCGTTCAATCAAAAAACAATGCGGATCCGCAGACCAGGTGCGAGGAACTCGCCGGTAAGCTGCGAAGTAGAAGTGGCCGATAAAAGCAACTGGGCTTGCCTTTTCGTTTTTGCTGCGGAATAAAATAAGGAAATGCTGCTGATGCTGACCATAAGGCCCAAACTGCCTAGCAGAACGCCATACAGCCGCGTAGGCGAATCGTTCTGCACGTTTGGAACCGGGCCTTCTTTGCCCAGGAGGTAAAGACCCAGGCCGGATAAAACAGGGCCGGCGATGGCCGCGCCGATGGCTTTCGACTTTTCACTTTTGCTTTTGTACATCAAAAACGCATACCTGTCTTCCTTTGAAAGGTGGAGAAGAAGTTCTTTGCTTCGGACCGTCTGTGCAACAGAAACGTGGCTGCAAAACACCAGGCCAATAACAAGGATGGCTATTCGAAAGAGGTTCATTGGAGTTTCGTTAAATGGCAATGTACGTTTCTTTTGGAAGGACACAAATTCGAGCCACAAGCCGCCAGCGAGGCTGCAGCAGCCGTTTCGTTACACGGGCGTTGATTTACCAAACGCAACATTGCACACCTGTTTGCAAAACGAGAGCACATCCTGGTAGGTAATGCCTTTTTCAAAGCAGTTGACGGCACCTTTGAGAAGGCAGTCCTGCCGTTGTGTGTTGCTCATTCCCGTCGAATACATCACAACCTGAATGGTACTTAATACCGGGTCGTTTTTCAAAAGGCTAAGAATGACGGCCCCGTCAGATCCGGGAAGATTGTAATCCAAAACAACCAAAAACGGCAGGGGCGAAAGGATTTTCAACTCCATCATATCACGATGGAATGCAGAGCTCGAGTCATACATGGTTACCCGGTCGTGACAACTCAATTCCGAGAACGCTTCACCCATGATCATCCGGTCCTCTTGATCATCGTCTACTACCAGGATATCGTATTGCTTGCTGCGCATGGTCGATGATATATGGACCACAAAAACCAATCCATGAAGGCGGCCGGAACTGGAAAGAGGAAAGCGGCGCCAGCGTTTTGCAGCGCGGCTTTACCGGTTTTTATGATAAGAATGGGCGGCACAAGCTGTTGGTACACAGCCCCAAATCCACGTCGCAGGCTTTCATGGTGCACCCGTTTTTCTCAAAGAATATCCGGGGCAAGATCCTGGCGGAACGTCTTTTGGCAGGTGGACATTTGCGGATTTGTTACAACATGGAATGGGCGACCTTTTTAAAATAAATCCGTTGCGGCAGTGTTGCGAGGCCGGAGAAGATCATGGAATTGAACCAGAGTTCCAGGTCGACCGGCTGGCCCTGGAAGCTATGCAGGTGGTAATGCCCGCCGGTTCGGCCACCGCTGGATGCCACCAGTTCAAAAAAATCAGCATCGTTAAAGGCATTTGTGTCCATGTGAAAAACAACCGTAGTTGCCCCTTCGGCAGCGAGTTCCAAAAAATCGTGGAAGGCACCAATGCGTTCCAGGTCATCCGCCTCGCCTCCCTGGGCGATATAGTCTGGCGCATCCAGGTACCAATGTTTTCCTAGTTTATAGTACGTCACAGTATACATGAGTCCGGTGGGTGTACCGCAAACATACTACGTATCCTTCCGTTATGCAATAAGCAAAAACACGTAAGAATCGGTAGCGCTGTTGAGATGAAACAGGTGTTGGAATTACTTCATTGACGATATGATTTATCATCTTGTACTCCACCCGGGCAGATCGCTGGGCGCACACAGAGGATAGGCAGCAGAGAGCCTGCTTCCTGGTCGGCCACCCTATAGTTTACAAAGGAGGAGTTCCTGGCAAAAATTAAATGCGATAGCGTAGACGTAACCTGTTTCTTCTTATTGCAAATTCCCGTTTAAAAAACAAACAGTTTATGTACCCGTCGGCAAAAGATACCCTATCCTAGTAAGGGATGCAGATATTTATTTTTTCCAGGTACGGGTCCAGGAGGTTCATGTCATCAAAGCCAAAAAACCTCGTGATGTAGTGATTTTTCTTGTGGAAAAAAACTTCGATGTAAAAGCTTTCGATCTGGTAGAGCAAAATAATGTGTTCGCTATCGGCTCTGCCGCCAACGCAAACGCCCCGGCCGGTAACTGCCGTCCTGCCTTTGTAGTCGAGTTCCTGAAATGCTGACAGTGTCATGAAAATAGTTTTTTCAGGCATTTTCAGAAGGAAAGGAAACGGGGCTTTGCAAAGGATTGGAAGCGGAAAGGGAGCAAAGTTAAAAGGCAGGGCGCAAAATAGAAATATGTGAAAACACTTAGCCACCAGGATGCGCCCAAACTGATTCCGCTATCGTTTCCATACACACGTAAATCGTTTGTCTCAAAAGCTCCCTTCCCCGACGAATCTGCATGGCAGCACCCGGCTGCCCGGGTTCACCTGGAAAGGCATCGTCAATTGATCGGCGCATAAAAAAACCTCGCGGGTAAAGAACCGGCGAGGTTTTGAATTTTATTGGGCAGCGATTGAACGGAGACCCTTTCTCTTTATTGCAATTTTTTATGCTTTAACCACCGGCAGCTTATAGCCATTGTGGTACTCTTTCAGCAGGTAGTCCTTATTCAGCTTTTCATCGGTGAACTTCCCGGCACCTTTGTCCCACACCACCCGCTGGCCGCTACGGAAGCTGATGTTGCCCATCTGCGCCACCGTGGCCACATGTGCCCCCGCTTCTACGGGGCAATGCAGGTCGGCCATCTTGCGGGAGCGAACAACGGAAACAAAGTTTTCCCAGTGCTTGTCCAGGCCATTGTCCGACGGCTTTACCAGGGGTTTGCTCACTTTGGTTTTGCTGTTCTTTTCTTCCAGCACTTCCCATCCGCCGCGGTCCAACACCAGCGTGGCGTTGTTGCCGATGTAGGCAATGCCGTGGTCTCTCCCATACGAGCCGTTGTCGATTCCCATTGCATGGTCCCACACCAGGTTGAAGTTGTCAAACTCGTAAAGAGCCGTCAGCGTATCCGGAGTTTCCTGCGCCAGTTCGGGATAGGCAAACTTGCCACCGAGCGACACTACCGTTTTGGGAACGGGTGCATTCATACCCAGCAGGCCATAATCCAGCAGGTGCACGCCCCAGTCGGTCATCAGGCCGCCGGCATAGTCCCAGAACCAGCGAAAGTTGAAGTGAAAGCGACTGCTGTTGAACGGCCTTGTTTCGGCCGGTCCCAGCCAGGTTTTGTAATCCACGCCGGCAGGTGGCGCGGAATCCGGAACCACGGGTGCGGGTCGCATCCATCCCTGGTAACACCACACCTTCACCGTGCGGATGTTGCCCAGTTGGCCCGTTCCGATAAAGTCAACAGCATCGCGGAAGTGCTGCTGGCTGCGTTGCCACTGCCCTACCTGCACCACGCGGTTATAGCGCTTTTGCGCCGCCACCATGGCACGGCATTCAACAATGGAATTACCGACCGGCTTTTCTACGTACACATCTTTGCCCGCCTCGCAGGCATGGATCATGATCAGCGCATGCCAGTGGTCGGGGGTGCCGATGATCACCGCGTCGATGTCTTTTTGCTCCAGCAGCTTACGGTAATCAGTATAGGTTTTAATGTTGGCTGCATTCACGTTCATCCTGGCCAGGTCGCCCATGCGTTTATCCAGTACGTTTTTATCAACATCGCAAAGCGCCACGAGGTTTACACCCGGCTGCTTCAGTGCCGAAGTAACGTTGGCCCAGCCCATGCCGTTGATCCCGATCGCACCAATGTTGACCTGGTTGGCAGGAGAAAAAGATGATTTCAAAATCCCGAAGGCGGGATGATCAATAGCCGACAGCAGGGCCGTTCCTCCCAGCAAGGTGGAAGACTGTTTCAGAAAATGACGACGGTTGGACATGCAAAGTTTTTAAAAAGGAAAGTAAGAAAATTTCGGCAACGATACGGTTTGTCAATAACAGGAACGAACCTTTCCTTTTCCGACGGGCAGCCACAGCCACAAGACCTTTTCTTGCGGTTGGATGAAAGCGGGTCATTCAAAACTTCGTAACTTGTTCTGTGATTCCTTAACCATGTTGAAAGAAAGCGTAACCGAAAACCTTATTGCTCAACTCTTCGACAGCCAGCCGGACTCTGTGGTTTGGTTTGTGCCTGTTTTTGACAGCGAGGGCAATAATGTTGTGATTGATTTTGAAGCCCGCTACTGCAACCACTCCGCAGCACAGATCCTGGGTATCAGTCCAGGCCAGGTGGTTGGCGGCCGTCTCCAATCGACAAGCCTGCTCGACGATCCCTCCGTGAAGCTGATCTTTCAGCAATGCCTCGAGGTGTGGCGAACCGGCGAACCGCTGGAACACAGTTATTACAGCCCGGGATTCGAACGCTATTTCAATGTACAACGGCGCAAAGTGGACGGGGGTATTCTTAGCATCTCCCGCGACCGCACCCGCGAGGTCAGGATGGAGATCGACCGGCAGGAACAGGAGAAAATGTACCAGCACATTCTCGACAGCTCGGCCGATGGCGTGATGCTGCTGAAAAGCATTCGCAACAAGACCGGCAGGATTGTCGATTTCTACGTCACACATTGCAACAGGAAGGGATTGGAATGGGGCCAGTTTCCGCCGGATGCCGTTGGCAAAAAACTCCTTGAACTCCTGCCACACCTGAAGTTTTCCGAGCAGTTCGACCTGCACAAAAGTGTTGTCGAGAGCGGCCTGCCGGTTCGCTTTGAAACCACGTTCAAAACACCGGGCGGAGAGGAATATGGATGGTTTATGGTTTCCCTGTCCAGGCTGGGCGACGGCGTGATTTCCTCCTTTGTGGACATCACCGAAAAAAAGGTCTACGAACAGCAAATCCTGGAGCAAAAAAACCTGCTCAACAACATTCTCGATGCATCGCTGAATGCAGTTTACACCTGCGAAGCAGTTCGCAACGCTACCGGCAACATTGTTGACTTTCGCTTTGTCCAGGTCAACCAGCGCTTCCGTGAACTAAGCGTACGGCCCGAAATAGACGTGATTGGCAAAAACCTGCTGGAAGAGTTTCCGGCGACCCGTCAAACCATTATGGTCGACAAACTGGTATCTGTGATAAACACCGGAAAGGCGGAGCGCTTTGAAGTCCATTATCGCAGCGATCACTATGATGGCTGGTACGACACCTGCGCCGTCAAACTGGGTGAAAACAGTGTGGTGGTCACCTTTACCAATATTACCGACCAAAAACAGGCAGCGCTTGAAGTGGAGCAGCAGAAAGACATGCTGGACAAGATTCTGCGCTTTTCGCCCAGCAGCATTTCGGTGCTTAAAGCGATCCGCAACGCAGAGGGCGAGGTTATTGACTTCCAGAACGTTCTTGTAAACGACCTGGCCGTACAGTTTACGGGC
The DNA here is from genome assembly GCF_003628535.1 of Flavisolibacter nicotianae. GTDB lineage: Bacteria > Bacteroidota > Bacteroidia > Chitinophagales > Chitinophagaceae > Flavisolibacter > Flavisolibacter nicotianae. Next base: position 996,083 of record NZ_RBCI01000001.1, on the reverse strand, counting down.
ATTTCCCGGCAGGACCTGTTGAACCGGTCGAATGCGGCACTTGACCCGGCTTTTCTGCAAAGCCCGCTTTTCCATTTGCTCTCGATGACCCTGCAAACAGGCGAATCCTGTTATACGGATTACCGGCTGCCAACCGGCAAATGGATCGAAGGCGCCGCATCGAAAATGGACAGGGAACACCTGATCTGCGTGACGACCGACGTGACCCAGGCGAAAGAGTCGCAACAGCGCATGCAGTCGTTGCTTGATGAACTGAAGCGTTCCAACGAAAGCCTGGAAGAATTTACCCGTGCGGCATCGCACGACATGAAAGAGCCTATCCGAAAGGTGCAGTTTTTTGCCGACCGGCTGAAGGGCAGGCTGGAAGGCCGCCTGTCGGAAGAAGAAAAGAGCATGATGGAACGGATGGAAACGGCAGCGTCCCGGATGAAGCTCCTCGTGGATGATTTGCTGGAATATGCGCATGTGAATGCACAGCCGGCGGCAGAAATGGAGGATATTGACCTGAACAAAAAAGTCAAACTGGTGCTGTCGGACCTGGAACTAATGGTGACGGAAAAAAAAGCAAAGATCGACGTAGGTCTGTTACCGGTAGTCAAAGGACACAGGCGGCAATTGCAACAGCTTTTTCACAATCTCCTGAGCAATGCGATCAAGTATGCAAAACCAGGCATTGAGCCGGTGGTGACGGTGTCGGCGCATACTATAACCGGTGGTGCTTCTGGTTTCAGTGTGGCTACAATGGATGCGGAAAAGTTGTTTCACCTGATCGAGGTTGCCGACAACGGGATTGGTTTTGAACAGGAGTATGCCGACCGGATCTTCAATGTCTTTACCCGCCTACACGGCAACAGCGAATACGATGGAACAGGTGTAGGCCTGGCCATTGTGCGCAAGGTGGTGGAAAATCATCACGGTTATATTTCTGCGGAAAGTAGTCCCGGTGTAGGCACAACATTCCGTGTGTTGCTGCCGGCGTGAGGGAGGGATATTGGGATATTAAATATTGGATATTTTTTGCGGCAACTTGCCACCTGCCCCGGTAGCCTGGTTACCCATTTCGATTTGGATAATTAATAGCCGGAGGAAAGCAATTCGCTTCATTTAAGATTTCCCTACTATCCTGCCAGGATGTTGTGGCTTCGTACAAACTGCCCCCCTTTTTCCCGTATCGCTTTTCTGGCCTCCTCCAATCCTTCCATACTGATGGCTCGTGTAGCGTCTTCAATAAGAAAGGTGGCAAAGCCTTCTGCCAGAGAATCCATGGCGCTATAGGAAACGCAATAGTCGGCTGCCAGGCCGGCCAGGTAAACTTCTTTCACACCTCTGCCCTTCAAATAGGCGGCAAGTCCTGTTGCTTTCCGGTGGCCATTGTCGTAAAAGCCGCTGTAGCTGTCGATCTGCGGATCGGTGCCCTTACGAAAAATGGCCTCCGTGCGTCGCCAGTCCACACCACTGGCAAAAGCTGCCCCGGCCGTTTCCTGTACGCAGTGGTCGGGCCATAACACTTGCGGTAATCCCTGCCAGTCGATCTGCTCGAAGAGGATTTTACCCGGGTGATTGGAAGCGAAGCTTTTGTGGTCGGCCGGGTGCCAGTCCTGCGTAGCCACCACCAGCTCAAATGCCGGCTGGAGCTGGTTGACGAGGGGAATAATTGCATCTCCATCCGGTACGGCCAATGCGCCGCCGGGTAGAAAATCATTTTGTATGTCGATGAGAAGTAGCGCTTTCACGTGGATACATTCGGCTGTAAAAATAAAAGGAGCCGATGAATGAAGGACTCCTTTTCAAATTTTGCCTTTTACACTTATCCTGCCGGGTGGCTGCCATCGCGTCGCCTGCCTTCCAGTATTGGTTTTGCCTTTAGTTCCACTGCGTAACCCAGGTCGTCGGAAAGGCCGTTCTCAGCGCTGTCGCTGACCCAATGCCGGCCTTCTTTGCGTAATTTTATTGTGCTGGGTGGTTGTTGCGATGGGTTACCGTTGTAGCTGGAAAGTCGAGCAAAACACTCTCTCCCGCTTTCGACCTGCACATCATAATGTGCAAGTGAACCACCATATAGCACAGCTGCTGTAATTTCCATTGTTGTCATTTGCCTTAGCTTCTCCAAAGAGCATGCCTATCAGGCAAATAAGAATGTAGAAATTGTGCTGCACCGAATCTTCCCCGATTTGACGGCCATCTGCCGCCTGCGATTCCGCCATGGGCCTTGCTATCGCGTTGTTTTCCAAGGTTTCTTTTACGGGAGAAGAAGTCAAAATAGTACGGTAAACGGCTAAGCTCTGCACCTGCTTTTACGTGATAATTTAAATCTCGCGGCTCCTCCGTAGCTGGTTCCCCGTTCTGGTTTCTGTCTATCAACACGGCACTGCTTCGCAGTGAAAAAGAAAGTGATCCTTATTTATCTTACCGGGTTCCATTTCTCCAAACTCCAAACTCCAAACTCCAAACTCCAAACTCCAAACTCCAAACTCCAAACTCCAAACTCCAAACTCCAAACTCCAAACTCCAAACTCCAAACTCCAAACTCCAAACTCCAAACTCCTATTTCAACATAATCCGCTGCATTCCTTCAAAAACAGCCTTCCAGATAATGCCGAAAAACGATTGGGTGGTGAGCCGTGCTACCCTTACGTTCCGGGCCTCCACATCCCTGCCGTTGTTGGAAGGATTGATTGCATAGCGGTTCAAAATCCTGGTCAGGAACTTTCGTGTTTTATTGGCCCCGGTTTGTTCATCCCGCTTGCGGAAAATGAGGGCCAGATTGCTGTACTGCATCTGCACATCCGACGTGGCTTCATAGTCTTCACCCCGCACAAAAAAATCAATGGACGAGATCTGTACCGTGGGCACTTCGATGTTGGCCAGGCGGGTCGAGATGGGATTGATCTGTGCAGCCGCTACCGGCCCGATACGTCCTTTTACATCAAACCGGCCATCGGCCGAATCCAGGTAAAACCGGAACGAAGCCTTTATTGGGCTGCCGATGATGCGGCCTTTGGCTTCGGCGGTTGTAACCGGATTTTTTTTCAGCAGCGACGGGTCGTTGACAATGTTGGCCACCTGCAGGTTCACGCCATCAAGATTGATTGTACCTTCTTCCCGCGTGGTTTCGTCTTTTTCGGTAACGGCAATTTGCATGTTGCGGGCAATGATCGTTTTGATAGCAATAACTGCCTTTGCACGGAGCAAAACCTGGTGCGGGTACTGACCGATTTTGCTGGCATAACTCTTCCACCCCTTTTTATCCTGGTAAACGGCCAGCGAAGGATTTTGAAAGATCACGCTATCCGCTTCGGCGTGGTTCAGCCGCAGGTAATGATCGAGGCGCAGTCCCGTAAAACTGACCTTGTCGAATTTGACCGTGTACCACGATTTGCGCAGCGTGTCGTTTCGTTCGTCATTCTTAAGTGTTGGCTGCAGTTTAAAACTGTCGATTTCCAACAGGCGCTTTGCCGAATTGTAGGTTATCCACTCCGCTTTTAGTTTGTACGTGGAGTCGGTTGTGCGAAACTTCAGATCGTTCAGCCGGAGCGAGAAGTTTTGTACGTAGCCAAGGTTACTGGTATCCTGTGCCGCCACGCTGTCGATGCGGATGTGTTCAAACAGGGCATCGCAACGGTCGAACTGCAGCTTGCCTTCGCTGCCTTCTGCATTCTTGTATAGCAGCTTGATGCCATTCAGCCGGATCTTGTTGACCACTACTGATTTGATCCGGGGTTGCAGGGCCTTCCACAACGGCGGCTTTTCCCCGGTGGTCACCACCGTATCCTTGTCTTTCGGGAAACGGTTAAGTTTAACGTCGGCGTCCTCGGAGGAAATTTCGTTGATAAAAATCTTTTTGCCGAAAAGAAGCGAAAACACGCCAAGTCCTTTGATGTGTGCGCTGTTCACGTTCACCTCCATGACCAGTGCCGGCAGGGTGCCTGCCTGCTTCAACTGCTTATAGCGGTTACTGTCCACCGATATAGCCAGGTCGTGCACGCCAACATCTCCGCCAAAAAAGTTTACGTGCAAATCGCCAAGCGTGTATGTGTATAGGCTGTCGGAGCCTTCGACGATCAGGGTTTGCAATCGCTTGCGCAGCACCGGCTCCACAAAGACGTTGGCCAGCAGGGCCACAACGGATAAAAACACCAGCAATGCACCCGCCAGCAGGAAAAGAATCCGCCGCAGTTTTTTCCGTTTTGTAGCAGCCACCATACCGGGTGTGCTGTAAAAGCTATGCCATTAGCTCATCACAAAGCGGTAGCCAATGCCTTTGATGGTGATGATCTCGATCGAAGGATCGTGTTTCAGGTAGCCCCGGAGCTTGGTGATGTACACGTCGAGGGTGCGGCTGTTGAAAAAAGAATCGCTGCCCCAGAGAAGGGTCAGTATCTCGCTGCGCTCTACGATCTTGTCGCGGTTTTCGTACAGGAGCCGTAGCAACTCGCTCTCGCGGTACGAGAGCTTGCGTTGTTCGTCGGGATGGTTGAGGGTTTGCCGGCGGATGTGAAACAGGTACTGCCCGATCTTCACTTCTTCCTGCTCTTCGGGTACTACCGTTTTGTTGCGCAGCACATTCTCGATCCGTACAATCAGCTCTTCGATGCTAAAGGGCTTGCGGATGAAATCGTTGGCACCCAGTTTAAAACCATTCACCACATCGGTCGTTTGCGAACGGGCACTCAGGAAAATAATGGGCACTTCCCCATCCTTTTCCCGTATTTCATCGGCAATGGTAAAGCCGTCCTTGTTGGGCAGCATGATATCGAGTACGCAGACATCGGGCTTTGTTTCGGCAAACCGTTGCAGCGCCTTGCCGCCGTCTTCCTCCAGCACTACGTCGTAGCCACGGCTCTCCAGCGTTTCGCTGACGATCTTGGCCAGGAATGTCTCGTCCTCGACGTATAAAACCTTTGTCTTTTTCATGAAGTGAAATTAAGGAGAAAAGCTGCAAGCCGTCAGCTCCGCGTTGCAAGCTATCTTCTGTCCATCAGGGCGTGCCGCCCGTCAGGAATGAGTGAACAAAGGAGCTTGCGTCTTACAGTTTGTTGCATGCAGCTTCGTTCATCCCTTGTGTTTGGGAAGTGTTATGATAAACCGGCTGCCGGTTCCTTCTGCCGATGTAACCTCAATGCTGCCGCGGTGCTGGTCTACCACGTGCGACACATAGCTCAAGCCGAGGCCATAGCCTTTTGCGTCGTGCACGTTCCCGTGCGGCACACGGAAGAATTTTTCAAAAATGCGGCGATGGTACTCCTGCGGAATGCCGATGCCATTGTCAGCGATCACCAATTGCAATTGCGGTCCGTTGTCCTTCAGGCAGATGTCGATCTTCGGTGCTTCTTTGCTATACTTCAGTGCATTGTCCAAGAGATTAAACAACACGCTGACCAGGTGAAGCCGGTCGCCTTCCAGCGTGGTATCGCCTTCGGCATGCACCGTTACATCGGCTTTCTTTTTTTCAAACTGGAGGCGCATGGAGCTGGTCACTTCGTCCACCAGTTGCCGCATGTTCAGGGTTTCGTACTTCAGTTCAATCTCCTTTTTCTCGAACATCGACAGCTTCAGCACCTTGTCGACCAGCAGCGACAGGCGCTGCAGTTCGTTGGCCGAGATATCGAGATACTCTCTTGTTTTTTGCGGGCTTACGCTTCCGCCAAAACTGCGCAAGGCTTCGATGGCAACGCTTACGGTGGCAATTGGTGTTTTTAACTCGTGGGTGATGTTGGAAATAAATTCGTTTTTGATATCGGCCAGTTTGCGCTGCCGCAGCAGGTTGCGATAAAGCAACATGAAGGAAAGGAAAGTAAAGCCAACCAGGAAAACGGAAAACAGGATGGCAGGACCGATCCGCTTCAACAGCAGCGGGAAGGCATTGCCCAGTTCGAGCCGGTAGGTGACGGGATTGGTAAAGCCCAGCGTAACTTCATTGAACCGGCGCCGTTCGGGCTCTGTTTCCTCGGTGGGCACACGGCTCACGGTAAACGGCACGTCGATGTTTTGTTCCGCCAGTTTTTTGGCATAAGCCTTTTCCACTTCGGCCACACGGATCGAATCCTGCAAGGCGTCCATGTCGAAAAGGAACTGCATGATGCGGTTTTGCCGGGGCGAAACTTCGCTGTTGAAAACCCGTACACTGTCGCCGCGGCGGAAGATGATTTTGCGTTTGCCCGGATCTTTTGTGCGCTGCATCAGCACGTCCACCATGCCGATCACTTTTTCGCGGGGCAGGGCCTCCACCTGCGCCCCGTGTCGTAACTCCTGCTGCACGCTCATGCGCAACGAGCCGGTGGAGTCACTGGCGAGGCTGTCGAGTTTTATCTTGGAGGCCTGGATGGAGCGAATGGTTTCGCGAAACAAAAAATTCGTCCGCATGTCCAGCGTTCGTTCTTCCCGCTCATAGGCTTTGCTCAGCCAATAGACCTGGAAGCCGGCAATCGCCAAAATCGTGGCGGCCATCAGCACCGGCATCCATTTCCTGTTTTTTAAAACACCCATCCAAACAAAAATAATTCTTCTGTTTACCGCTCATCATTCCCTTAACTATTATTAACGTGGTTTCAACGTGAATTAACCGCTAAGGCAGTTTAGGGATTTTACATTTGAGAAAAACCAAACGGGTTATGAAGAAACTATTCTTGCTGGCCGCTTCCGCCGTTGCCTTGCTGGCGCAGGCGCAAACCAAAGAAGGCCGCATTGTGTACGAACGCACCGTGCAAATGCCGACACGAAATTTTGGCAACCTGCCACCTGATGTGCAGGCCCAGATGCCCAAATCCCGCACCATGCAATACGAACTTCTTTTTACGCCGGAGCATTCGCTCTGGCAGTTTTTGCCCAATGCGGCCAACGACGATCAAAACACGTTTGCAGGAGGCGGGATGGTGATCCGCATGGCCGGCGGTGCCGGCGAAGCCACCTACGTCGACTATGCCAAAGGCAGCCGCATCGACCAGCGGGAGATGTTTGAAAAAAGCTTTGTGGTCACCGACACCGTCACAAAACTGCAGTGGCGACTGAGCGAAGAAACCAAGCCAATCCTCAATTTTACGGCCCGCAAAGCAACGGGTACCAGCGTTGTGACCCGGCAACGCCGGTCCATGGAAAATGGTGAATTCAAAGTCGAAACCGTCACCGACACGCTTCCGGTTGTCGCCTGGTACACCACTGAAATTCCCGTTCCGGCCGGTCCCGATTTCCAGGGGCAGCTGCCCGGGCTGATTCTGGAGCTCGACGTCAACAAAGGCCAGAACATCACCAGGGCCATCGAGTTCTCACCCAAGGTGTCTGCCGGCAAGATCAAGGAACCCAGTGAAGGCAAGCGCCTCACGGCAGCCGAATTTTCCAAAGAGCGGGACAAGATGATGGAGGAAATGCGCAAAAACATGCCGCGGGGAAATGTGATCAGGATGAATTAACCGAACCCCGGGCCTTGATCCCTCAAAAGCCTCCCCAAACCCCTCCAGGGAGGGGCTTACAACCGCACAGACCCTTGCTTTTACACGATACTTCAAAGCCTTCACCAGTCATGCTGGTGGAGGCTTTTTGCTGCTGGTTGGCGTCCCTGCCAATTGCTTTTCTTTTGCCCCGGAGGGGCGTCCTGTTAATAGAAAAAAGAAGAGAAAAGAAATCAAAGCTCCGAAGGAGCGATATATTTTTTATGTCACCAGCAACAGAATAGACATGAAGCTGCCGTTGCACAGTTTATCCTGACGAAGGAAGGGCTCCGTTCAGCGTTCGGAACACAGATGGATGTCAAGGAATGCCATCCCTTCGAGGGATGGCATTCCTTGACATAAAAAATCATCTTGCCCAAGCGGGCCCGGTACGCAGAAATTCCCTCTCCTTGAGGAGAGGGTTAGGGTGAGGTGCTTATATTTGTCCATTTCCCAAAAACGGCTGCCTTTGACCCTGTCGGTTATCATAGTCAATTACAACGTCAAATACTTCCTGGAGCAGTGCCTGCACTCCGTGCTGCGGGCTGCAGAAGAAGTGGAGACAGAAGTGATTGTCATCGACAACCACTCCACCGATGAAAGCCTGCCCTACCTCGCGCCGAAATTTCCGCAGGTCAGATTTTTGAAGAACCGCACCAACAGCGGCTTTGGCAAAGCCTGCAACCGTGGCCTGGCCGAAGCCAGGGGCGAGTACATTCTTTTTTTGAACCCCGATACCATCGTGGCGGAAGACAGCTTTGCCACATGCATCCAATTTTTCCGGTCGCATCCCGACTGTGGTGCCCTTGGCGTAAAAATGATCGACGGCAGTGGCACCTTCCTGAAAGAAAGCAAGCGAGCCTTCCCCTCCCCGCTCACGTCGCTGTTCAAGCTGTTTGGCTTTGCCCGGCTCTTCCCGCATTCACGCATCTTCAGCCGTTACCACCTTGGTCACCTGGATAAAGAGCAGAACCACGAGGTAGACGTGCTGGCCGGCGCTTACCTGCTGGTGCGACACGCGGTGCTGAAAGAAGTGGGCAGTTTCGACGAGGCCTTTTTTATGTATGGCGAAGACGTGGACCTGAGTTACCGCATCCAGAAGGCGGGTTATAAAAACTATTACCTGGCCGAGACCACCATCATTCACTTCAAGGGCGAAAGCACCAAGCGGGGAAGTTTTAATTATGTCCGCATGTTTTATTACGCCATGAGTGTGTTTGTCAAAAAGCACTATGGCGGTGTACAGGCAAGCTTTTTCACCTTTGCCATTCAACTGGCCATCTGGATCCGGGCCCTGATTTCGGCGCTGCTCAAAGTCATTTCATTTTTCGGCATTCCCGTGATCGACGCCATCACCATCCTGTTTTCGTTTTGGCTGGTAAAGCAGGCATGGGCAACCTATGTCCGCACCGACATTGTTTATCCCAACCGTCTCCTCCTGCTTTCATTCCCGGCGTTTACAGCCGTGTATCTGACGGCAGCCTACTATGCAGGACTGTACGACCGTTATTACAAAACGGTCAATCTGGTCCGCTCCACGCTGGTGGCAACGGTGACGCTTCTCTCCGTTTATTCCCTGCTGCCCGAAACCCTCCGCTTTTCAAGGGCGATCGTGGTTTTTGGCGCCCTGCTTTCCTTTGTCCTGATTGCGGTACTGCGCACGGTTCTGCGCAAGGCAGGCCTGATGCTGCAGCCACCCGATGCCTCGCGCAATCCCCACATCCTCATTGCCGCCACCAAGGAAGAATTCAACGGCGTGCAGGAGTTTTTGCAAAAAAAAGGCGTGGGCGAACGGGTGATCGGACGAGTGGGCCTTAACGGCTCCACGGAGAACCGCGTGGCCGGCCTGGAGAACCTGAACGAAACAGCCAAGGTGCTGCATGCCCGCGAACTGATCTGGTGCGCCGGCACCCTGTCGTATAAAAAAATAATTGCCCAAACCGAACGGCTGCGGTCGGGGCTGAAGTTCCGCTTTCATGCCTATGGCAGTTGCAGCATTGTGGGTAGCGACACCAGCACCGCCAGCGGCGAAATTCTTTCTGCCGATACGGATTTTGCACTGGCCAAGGCCGCGAACAAACGGCTCAAACGGCTGATGGATGTGTGTGTGGTAATTTTCTTTTTGCTCACCTTCCCGCTGCAACTCTTCCTGGTGTCACGGCCGCTTCGTTTTTTTCGCAACTGCATCGACGTGCTGGCCGGCAAAAAAACCTGGGTCGGCTATTCCCGCTCTTCCGCCTCCCTGCCGCGTTTGCGCAACAGCGTGCTGGCGCCCAGCGGCAGGAAGGAGGCCATGTCAACGGCAGTTGAAAACCGGCAGTTGCTCGACTACTGGTATGCCCGCAATTATGAGCCCCTGCAGGACCTGAAAACAATTTTTCTGCACTATCCTGATTTAGGGAGCTAAGGGGTACCTTCGTTTGCCCTATTACGTGCTGATGGCGAGAATCATTGATATTAAACTTCCGAAAGCGATTGCCAAAGCCCTGCGGTTGCCTGGAAGCGACCCACGCAGCCAGCAATTGAAGGTGCTGAAAAAGCTGCTCAAAAAAGCCCGCTTCACCGCATTTGGTCAATATTATGGTTTCGACACGATTTTGCTGAGCCGCCACCCGGGAAAAGCCTTTCAGCAGGCCGTTCCTGTGCACGACTACAACAAGATCTATTCGGAGTGGTGGCAAAAAACACTCGATGGCGTGCCCGACGTGACCTGGCCCGGGAAGATCAAGTACTACGCCTTAAGCTCCGGCACTTCGGAAGCAGCCAGCAAATACATCCCGGTAACGAAAGAAATGTTGCGCAGCAACCGCATCAACTACATCCGGCAGCTTCTTTCGCTCCTCGGCTACCACCACCTGCCCCGCCACGCGATGACCAAAGGCTTTTTGATGCTGGGCGGCGCCACCGACCTGCAAAAAGGAAATGCCGGCTGGTATGCCGGCGACCTGAGTGGCATCCTGGCCAAGAACCGCCCTTTTTGGTTTCAGACATTTTACAAACCCGGCGGCCGCATTGCCCGGATCAAAGACTGGAACGAAAAGCTCCACGAGATTGTAGAGCATGCAAGGGACTGGGACATTGGTTATATCGTTGGTGTGCCGGCCTGGTGCCAGATGTGCATGGAAATGGTGATTGAACACTACGGCGTGCAAACCATTCACGATATCTGGCCCAACCTTGGATTTTTCGTGCATGGCGGCGTGGCTTTCGAGCCCTACAAAAAAGGGTTTGAAAAGCTGCTGGGCAAGCCCATCGTGTACATCGAAAACTATCTTTCCAGCGAAGGCTTTATCGGCTACAAAGACCACGAGAATGCCAAGGGCATGCGCCTGGTGCTCGACAACAATATCTTCTTTGAATTTGTTCCCTTCGACGATGCCAACTTCAACAGCGAGGGAAAAATGATCGACAAGCCGCAGGCCCTGATGATCCACGAAGTGGAGGAAGGAAAAGACTACGCCCTGCTCATGAGCACCAATGCCGGCGCCTGGCGCTACCTGCTCGGCGACACGCTTCGCTTTGTGGACAAGGAGCGCTGCGAAATCGTGATCACCGGCCGCACCAAGCATTTTCTCAGCCTGGTGGGTGAGCACCTGAGCGTGGAAAACATGAACAGGGCCATTGAGCTGGTCAGCAACGAATTCAATGTCAGTATCCCGGAATTTACCGTGGTTGGGTTCCCGTTTGAAAATTGGTTTGCCCACAAATGGTATATCGCCTGCAACGACCCTGTCGATGCCGAGGCCCTCATCGGGAAAATTGACCGGCATCTTTGCGAACTGAACGACGATTATGCTACCGAGCGGACATCCGCACTCAAAAAAATCTTCATCGACGTATTGCCCGAAGAGGTGTTTCTCAATTTTATGAAAGCGGAAGGCAAGCTGGGTAGCCAGCACAAATTTCCGCGGGTGCTGAAAGGCAAGATGCTGAAGGAGTGGGACGAATTTCTGGCGGCCCGGGAACAAAGCGGCAAAAGCACGTAATCAATTGGCCAACACAACGTATTTTTCTCCTCTCATCCGGCTAACTTCGCAGCCGGAATTTTGCTTATGCTCGATGCGGTTATCAAAGGTTTGTTGCTTGGATTCTGGCTCGCCATTTCGGTAGGCCCGATTGTTTTTACCGTCATCAAACAAAGCCTGAACAACGGCCTCCGGGGCGGACTGGCTTTCATCTTTGGCATTTTTGCCACGGACATTTTCCTGGTGATCTGCTGCAACGCCTTTTCGCAGTTGTTTACGGCGCTCTCCCATTACGAAAGACCGCTGGGAATCAGCGGCAGTATTCTGCTCCTGGCCGTCGGCACGTATTTTCTCTTTTTTAAAAAAATGCCGCTGCCCCGGGAAAAAGAGGAGGTCGAAATTTTCAATACCGGCGACTACGCCAAATTATTTCTTTCGGGCGCCGTGATGAATTTATTGAACCCCGGCATCATCGTGTTCTGGTTTACCACCGCCACCGCCTTTGTATCGCATACCATCAAGCAGAGAATTATCATTTTTGGCATCGCCCTGCTGATCGCCGTTGGGGCCGACATCACCAAGGTGGTGCTGGCCGATAAAATTCGCAAAAAGCTCACACCGCAAAACATTCACCGCATCAACCGTATCAACGGCGGTATCCTGATTGGATTTGGCCTTGTTCTCCTTTGGGGATTGCTGGTTTATGGCAAAGCAGGAGGACATTGATGAAAGCAAAAAAGAAAGGTTCCCGGGGAGGGCTCTGGTCGCGGATAAAACGAATTCTCCTGCTCCTGTTTGTTCTGCACCTGCTTTACATCGTTGCGTTGAAATGGATCAATCCCCCGCTGACGCTGACCCAGGTCGGCAGCATGATCAGCGGTGATGGCCTGAAGCGGGATTATGTCGGCGCCGGCGACATCTCTCCCAACCTCAAGCTTGCCGTTATTTCTTCCGAAGACCAGATCTTTCCCGACCACAGCGGCTTCGACTGGAAGAATATCAAAAAGGCCATGGAGTACAACAAGCGGAAGCCCAACCGCATTCGCGGCGCCAGCACCATCTCGCAGCAGGTGGCCAAAAATGTGTTCCTCTGGCAGGGCCGCGACTGGGTGCGCAAAGGCCTGGAGCTATACTTTACCAAAATGATCGAGTGGATCTGGGGCAAACAACGCATTTTGGATGTGTACGTCAACGTGATCGAAATGGGCCCGGGCATTTATGGAGCCGAAGCCGCCTCACAGGCCTATTTTGGCAAACCGGCCAAAAACCTCACCCGCAAAGAAGCTGCGATGATCGCGGCCTGTCTTCCCAACCCCAAACGCTTTACGGTAAAGCCGGCCTCCCCTTATGTACGAGGACGAAGCAACTGGATCCTGGTGCAAATGCTGTTTTTGGAAAAAGACCCTGATGTGCAGGCGGTGATAAAGTGATCCCTCTGTACCCTACAGGGGATTATGGCACCGGGTCGTAGCCGCTTCCGCCCCAGGGATGACAGCGGCCAACCCGCTTCAGCGTCAGCCAAAAGCCTTTGAAAGGGCCGTATTTCTGAAACGCCTCCACCCCGTATTGCGAGCAGGTGGGAGTAAAGCGGCATTTGGGGCCCAGCAGCGGGGAAATGATCCACTGGTAAAGCTTTATCAGGGCAATGAAGGGAAAGGAGGCTATTTTACGAAGGGTTTTCACTGTTGGCGATTCCACTTAATTTATTAAGGCATTTAGCCATGGCGGCTTTGATTACGTCAAACGAAGCCACGGTCTTGTCTGTGTACAGGAAAAAAACAATACCACGTTTGCCGGCAGCGTCCAGGCCCGTGCGCAGTTCTTCTTTTTGCAGCCGGTAGGCTTCCCGCAGCAAACGCTTGATCCGGTTCCGGTCAACCGCTTTTTTAAACGTCCGCTTGCTGGCCGTGACCCCAACCTGCACGCCGCCTTCCCCCGAGGGGAAAAACCGGTACATCACCCGGATGGGAAAAACAGCAAAGCCTTTTTTGGCTGCAAACAGATCGTCGATTTGCCTGCGGCTTTTCAGCCGTTCGGTTTTCGGGAGGCCAAAGCGTTTTGCCATGGGATAAAAATACTGCATCCCCGTTCCCAAAGGAGGGGATGGCCTACGCACAGCCAGCTTCTTCAACCATCACCTGTAATGAAAAAAGCTCTCACCATTGGAAAATGATTGAGAGCTTTCAAGAAGTCTAAATAAGCGAGCCCTGTGCTTTGCCTCTTCCCTTTGGGGATCGAGGGGGCTATTTATTTTAATTTCTTTTCGTCGCTGACAGTCAGCTTGTGACGGCCTTTGGCACGGCGGCTGGCCAACACTTTTCTTCCGTTGGCGCTTTGCATACGCTTGCGGAAGCCATGAACTGTTTTACGACGACGACGATGGGGTTGAAATGTACGTTTCATTGAATGAGTTTTTTCACGTTCTAAAATCACCCGTGGAGAACCGGGTTTGTTTCAGGTTTCATCACCGGGTCACCACACCCATGCGATTTTGTGAAAGGACGGCAAAAGTAAGGTGCAAAGACCAGATTCAGGGATCGACAGGCAGAAATATTTTCTGAAAACCTGTTAAAATCGGGGTTTCAGCGCTGCTGCCACCGGGCGGCAGGCCGCCTCGGCCTTTCTGATAGGCACAGCCTTTGTAACCGTCTAGGCATGAAAAAGATGATCATAGGCATGGCAACTGTAGCCGTTCTCAGCTCTTGCCAGCAAGTGGCGGGGTGGTTTGGCACAAACAGCAGCAAAGACAGTACGCAGACGACAATGACGTCGGAAAGCAGCAACAAGGCTAAGGTGATGCGGGACGAAAGCATCACAAAAGACAATGCCTATTCCGACCTTTTCCTCGACAGCGTCGCACTGGAAAACTATATCAAAAAAGAAAACCTGCAGGCCGACAGGGCCGACAAAATGCGGGACTTTTACCTTGTTCGCAATAACCAGTTTGCCTGGTTTTCCTCGGATGGCATCACCGAACAGGGACGCGGTCTCTGGAGCCTGTCTGGGGCAGAAACTAAAAAAGAGCCGGCCGCATCCATCGAGCAAAAGATGGATTCGCTGATCGCCGACGACTCCACGCAGTTCTCCACGGCCGACACGTCGCTGGTGCAGACAGAACTTGCCTTAACAGCCCGGTATGTGGAACTGGCTTCCGCGAACAACAGCATTGTTACCGCCGATAATTATTTGTGGCTGGTGCCCCGGAAAAAAGTAGACGCGGCCCAACTGGCCGACTCGCTGCTCAACAAGCAGAAAGACTCGGCGCTCTGGCAAAACAACCCGCAGTACACCGCGCTGAAGCAAAGCCTGAACCTGTATTACACGGCTGCAAAGAACGGCGGCTGGCCGGCCATTACGGCGGCAACCGGCTTGCACAAAGGCAGCAAATCGCCGTCGGTGACCGCGCTGAAAAAGCGTCTTGCCGCAACAGGCGATTACCCGGCCGGCGATACCTCCAACATCTTTACCGATTCGCTGGCAACAGCCATTAAAGCGGTGCAGGAGCAGTACGGCTTTCTGCCAACCGGCAAACCGACCGACTCGCTGGTGAAAGAATTGAACGTGCCGGCGGAGCAAAGAATGCAGCAGATCCTGGTGAATATGAACCGGGTGCTCTGGATGCCGCAAAAACAGGACAGCAGCGAGATCGCCATCAATATCCCGTCGCTGGAACTGGTGGTGTACCGCGATACGGCAACGGTGATGCACATGCCGGTGATCGTGGGAAAAGAAGGCACAGGCACCATGGCCTTTCGCGACCAGATCTCAGAAGTGGTCTTTAGCCCCTATTGGAATATTCCCCCGAGCATCGTGCAACGGGAGATCAAACCCGAAATGGACAAAGACCCGGGATACCTGAAAAAAAAGAACATGGAAATTGTGAAGCAGAACGACAGCCTGCCACAGGTACGGCAACTGCCGGGCAAGGAAAATGCGTTGGGCCGTGTGAAATTTCTTTTCCCCAACAGCTTTGACATTTACCTGCACGACACCCCGAACAGAGACCTGTTTGCCCAAAAGAACAGGGCCCTCAGCCATGGATGTATCCGCGTAGCCAAACCCGATTCCCTGGCGCATTACGTGTTGCGTGGCCAGCCCGAATGGACACCGGAAAAAATTGCCGCTGCTATGAACAGTGACAAAGAACAACGAGTGACGGTAAAAAACCCGGTGCCGGTTGTGATTACCTATTACACGGCCTGGATGGATAAGAAAAGAAAGCTGAATTTCCGCAAAGACGTTTACGGCTATGACCAGAAGACGGCAGCAAAAATGTTTACCAACACAACCCTTCCTGCCGCATCACCGGCATAAGCAGGAAGGGTTTACGAAAAAGGCAGGGCGAACGTCCTGCCTTTTTTATTGCCTGTCGCCAGGTTGCATATCCCTGTGGGAATACTCTTTATCTGCTACGCAATCTTTGCGTTAACCGTTGGAGCGTTTTCATTACACAAGGTCAAAGAGAAACCAAAACGAATTCCGCATCGAAAAGACGGCTCTTTACTTTCACTTTTTTGCAAACGCCGTTCTCATAAAAATAGTCATTGCTGTTGCCGTCGGGAAAAGTAACCCGGTAATGATGATCTGCCACTTTCTGGATGGGAACAAACTGCTGGTAGTTGTCGGCAAACACATTGGTGTAATAGACCGGCTCTGTGCTGTAAAGGCAGTGGCTGTTGTAGCGGACAAGATAATTTTTGAGTTCGCGTTTTTCGCCATCATCCGAAACCGTTAGGCCTTTGCCGTTGTTGTGAATTTGCTTGTTGGCTTTTTCTTTTCCGTTTACCTGGCGCAACACAACGGACGACTGCAACACCTCGTTTTCGTACACGGACTGCTCCTGCGCTTTTACGCAAATGGACAGCAGCATTTTTACATTCACTTCCGATTGAAGATGGTAGGTCGTTTTGGTGCCGGATTTGAATTTTTGAAAATGCAGATCGCCTACTTTTTCGCCGTTGCGCTGGATCGTATACACCAGTTTTTGCTCCTGCGCCGCGGAACAAAGCGACAACAAAAACAGGCAGAAAAACAAAACGGCACTGCAAAACGGTACCATCTTGATTCCTCCTGAACCAATCCGTCTTCGCAAAAGCAGTGTCGGGACAAAACCAGCTGTGCGTTGTTCCTGCATTCTCTTAAAGATAAAACATCGTGGCGGTCTCTGCTCCCAAATCTGCATGACCCAAAGCAACCGCCGTTTTGGATTGATGTTCTCACCGGGCCAAACGTTGCAGGCAGCGGCAAAATTCTTTTCCGGGCTTCGGTCAATAACCCGAGGGCTTGGCAGGTTATTTGACAACGAGTTCAGTAAAAAGATGCGCAAACAAATCCTGCTGGCCGGCTTTTTCTTTCTTGGTCTTTCTTCCTGTGACGTGATCAGCAACCTTCCGCAAACCACCACCATTACCCAAGCCGAAGCTGCCCAGGCTATCCGCGAAGCCCTGGACCAGGGAACCGGCAAAGGCATTGGCTTCCTGAACAAGCCGGACGGCTTCTTCGGTAATGAAGCCTACAAGCTTTTTCTTCCCCCCGATGCAAAAAAGATCGAGAATACCCTTCGCCAGGTTGGTTTTTCATCGCTCGTGGACAAAGCCATTTTGCAGATCAACCGTGCAGCCGAGGATGCCGTTGGTTCGGCGCGGCCCATCTTTCTCGATGCGATTAAGGAAATGACCATTGCCGATGCCATCGCTATCGTAAAAGGACCGCGGGATGCGGCAACACAGTATTTCCGCCAAAAAACAACCGATAAACTGGTTGCGGCCTTCCTGCCTCTTATCAAAAGTTCGCTTGATAAATTCAGCGCAACAAAATATTATGCAGACCTGGTGAATACCTACAACGGCTTCCCAACAACCCTCAACAAGATCAATCCCGACCTTCCCTCGTATGTCGTGGATAAAGCAGTGAATGCCCTGTTCGACCAGGTGGCACAGGAAGAGGTAAACATCCGCAATAACCCGGTAGCCCGCACAACTGAGATCCTGAAAAAAGTATTCGGCTGGGCCAACAAAACATAAGACGTACAAGGCCGGTTGCTTTATACCAAACAATCACCTAGCGAAAGAAAAAAGGCTGTCACCCGTTGTGACAGCCTTTTTTGGCCTTACCCGTTCAGGTTATTGACAAGCCGGCAAAACCGGCGGATAGGAGGTGTTGTAGTTGTTCCGGCTCCAGCAATTGTTGCTGCCCGAACCATCCCAAAGAAGATCGACACCCGGGAAAGGCAAGCCGACAGGCGGTGCGGCGCCGTTGTCTTTTACCACGTTACTGATAACGTGCACACCATCGGGATTGGGTTCAATGTCGGCAAAGGCTTCCGGCGGAAGGTGGGCCAGCGCACCCAAAACCAGCGTGCTCACCACCGCAATGCCGGTGAAATGATTGCCACTGACATGATTGTCTTTTACAAGCGTATTGTCCGTTCCCACAACCAGGATACCCGAGCCGGTGGGCACAAAAGCCTCCAGTTCGCCGGCTTCGGCAAAATTTTCATGGTTGTTGTCGCGAACCTGGTTGTTGGTAATTACGATGTCTGAGGCTTGTTTTGCAACAAGGCCTGGCAGCAACACCGACAGGATACCAACCACATTGTGAACGCTTTGGTTTTTATCCACCACCACCCGCAAACAGTTTTCCACCTCGATCCCGTTCACGTTGTCGTACGCCTGGTTTTGATTGATGGCTACATCGGTTGACTGGCCTACATAAATACCGGTATCGGAATGGCCCGAAGCAGTGCAGTGCTCGATGACCCCGTGGCTGCTGAACACAGGAAAAAGACCGTATTCGCCATTGTTGATGGCCGTGACATGCGAAAGCAAAAAGCCGTCGACATGTTGCAGCACCACGCCGTTTTCTTCAAAATCGCGAACGGTGATATTTTTCAGCGTAAAGCCGTCGCCTGCATCCTGCACGGTGATTCCGTCTTCTTCGTCGCCCGGGTTTTGAAGGATCACGCCATCTTCACCAGCCAGTGTCATTCCGGGCTTGTTCACCACAAGGCTTTCCTTGTAGGTACCGGCTTCAATTTTAATCACGGAGCCGGCATCGGCATTGTTGATGGCTTGCTGGATGGAGCCACCGGCGTGCACCACTACCGATGGTGCTTTGGGTGCGGCCTTGCTCACGACCGCATCGCCGCTTGTTGCAGGCGATGTCACTTCTTTTTGGCAGCTTGCCAGCAGCAGCGATGCCGTTAGTGCGACGATAAAAAACCGGCCGGCGGCAGGCAAACCGTTTTGCCGGCTGCTGTGTTGTTTCAGTTGTTTCATGTCTTTGCGTTTGACGTTTTAGAATGCGCTTTCAAAAAGGCAAACGGAGATCCTTCACAAGGCAGATCAGGCAATTTTTTCAAACTGCGGGCACCTGTTTTCTTTTTGGGGCAATACGGTTTCATTTGCACGGACAAGGGGAATGATGTTGTATGATTTGGTATGGCAAAACGGGCAGGCATGCACATCGCCGGCCGAGTCGATGTACACGCTTCGGCTTCCCGAAAAACAACCCACCCGCCGCTGGTGATAACCGTGGTAGACCATTGTTGGATACGCACGGTAAGCCGGTGCATGATTGAATTGGGTAAATGTTTTTTCCAGCAAATCAATGTGCGCTTTGTCCAACAACACTTCCTTACCAGCATAATGCCCCACGGCCCGCGGTTCCAGTACTTGAACAAACTGAACACCGAGAGATTTTGCAAAATCCATGTAGGGAACAAGATGGCCGCCGTTCAAAAATGCCTTGGTCGCACATACGCTTATAGCCGTTACCAGTCCCGCTTCCCTTGCGGCTTTCACCGCGTTTACGGCACCCTCAAACGCATTTGTCCTTCCGCGGAACAGGTTGTGCATTTCCGGCAGGTAATGATCAATGCTCACCACCACGCCCTTGCAGCCTGTCTCTTTCAGCTTCTTTGCATTTTCGGCGGTGAAGTTGAACCCCGATGTAAGCACCCAGCAGGCAATACCTGGACTGGCATAGGCGATTAATTCGATCAAATCCTTAAAGCGCACCATTGGCTCTCCGCCACTGAAATGAATTTGCAGCACACCTTCCCTGCGGTAAAGATCAACAACCTTCAACAGGTCTTCTTTGGTAAACGACTCTTTTTGATTCAGGTTGTCCCATTCAAAACAATGCTCGCAGCGCATGGGGCATTTGCGGGTAATAGCCAGGAAAATAAAAGAGAGTTTTTCGGGCACATTCAGCGGTGATGAATGACGACGCAGTTCGGCTTTGATCAGTTCATCGTAGGCGGCCGAGGGCCAGCCCGGTGTGTACATGTTGAAATAATATTTGCCATCGAGCCTGTAGATCTTTTTCAGGTCGCCGCCCCAAACGTTGGTCCGCAAACGGAGCATGGTCCGGAAAAGCCGCCACACCTTCGATGGTTTTTTTAAAATAATGCAGGCGAAATAAAAGAGCCGCAACCGGATGGCCTGCCAGACAAGGATTCTTTCCAGCGCACCGACACTTCCGGCAGGAGACAGACGATCATCCTGTATTTCTGTTTCCAGTGCAGGGACGATGCATTTCGCAAGAACGGGCATTGTTTCCATACAAAATTGTTTGTGGTTAGTTGTTCGCGGCCATCATTCGCAGGGTTTGCGATTCGATTTGCCGGAAGCGGGTTCTCCCGTAAAGCGGGAAAGCATTGGGCCTGGTAAACTGTTTCAAAAAAGCAATATTGGGCTTACCGGTAAAGTCCCGCACGTGCCGGTACCAGCCTTTTGCATGCAGGATATAAGTATAGCTTTTTGATTCGTCCCGCGGCGAAGGCTTGTAAACAAGCGTGGCCACATTGCCGATTTGCGGTTGTTCAAGAAAGTGGTTGTCTTCGCGCTGCAACGGCGCAAGTACATCCTGCCCCCTTTCGTCGCGGGCTTCTGCCGGCGACAGTTCTTCCACACCGAAAGCCTCGTTGGCAGAAAAGTCAATACCCGCATAATCCAGTTCCCAAAACAGAAAGCCGGTGGAAAGGCGGATGTTGACGATGTCACCCTCCACACCGCTCAGGTCAACCGGCACCACCACCGAACGGTTGGCCAGCGGACCAGTGGTGGTAAGATCGGCCACCTTCTTCCATCCGCCTGCAGCCGACAGGGAAACAGTGAGCGGGATTTGCTGCTCTTTTGTCCATCGTACCAACTGGCTTGCGGGCTTTTTGGATTGCTTGTCCAGGTACGTTGCGTAATAGCGGCCGAAGCCCTGGGCCAGCTCGCCGTAAAGCTGGTCGAGCCAGTACGAATTTTTTAGCGACAGCACCAGCTTGGCCAGCTTCGCTTTTTTTGCTTTCGTGAACTGCAGGGAAACGGTATTGCTCCCGTCAACGGTTGTTTGATCATCGAGGTAAGCAACGGCCTGGTCGTTTTCTTTCAGGAGGAATGGCAGGAGGTCTTTACCGCTGCCAAGTTTCGCCGACACAGGCGCCGCGGCGGAACGCACACTGTATAATTTCCCGTTTTCATCCGGGAGAATTTTAACGCCAGGATCGTGTTTGATCACCAGCAGGCTGGAAAGATCGGTGTATTGTTTTTCCTTTAGCTCGTTGCTGATTTTGAGTTGCAGTGTACCATCGGCAAGCGGTTGCATCCGTAGCGGGAGGTAGTCATGGCGTGCCAGTTGCGGGTAGAGGGCGCCGCCATATATTTCGCCCTGCAATAGAAACTCCTGTCCGTTGTACGCACTAACGAAGGGACAGGAACTTTTGGTCGCTGCAATAATAACCCCCGCCACTGCAAGGGTGCCCAGGGTAAAACCAATTGCCCCAAGGACATAGCTATTGGTCGTTCGTTTTTTGTCTTTTTCCAGCACCTCGATTTTCTGCACCTTGTCGAGCGAAAGATTCACCGTTTCACCTGCCCTGACGTCCATCGACGGCACATACAGGTGCACTTCATTCAGCACGCCGGCATCCGCGAAGTCGTCTTTTTTGTAGCGCATTTCACCCCCGCGACCGTTTACCAGGTGCAGCCGGTGCTCCGGCGGCAGGGTGTCGAGCGTCGTGGTCAATGTCTTCTGGTCGCTGCTCAGCGACATGGTCTTCATGTAAAAAGCCTGGCTGCCGGTGCGCAACACAAAAAAACGGGCTTGATTGTAGAGGGAGTCGATTTCCCCGTTTGCATCCTGACCGGGTTGCACCCTGCGGGCCATGTAATAGTTTTTGCAAGACGAAAGCAGCAGCACGCTGCCGAAGACGGCGAACAGCAGATTAGCGGTTTTGCGGATCATACAATGTATCGGTTTGGTGAGTGATTGCAGTCCTTCGGCGGGCAAGGCGGTTGTTCAAACAGGCGGATCAAAAAAGGTAACCAACCGTTAATGCGGTAAAGCGGTTTTTCATCTTCGTCAGGAAGGCGTCGCCCTTTGCCGCATTGAAAAAGCCGTGTGTATAGCTTAGGTGCACCGAAAAGCCGATCGGCGTCTGGTAACCGGCGAGCACGTTGGCACCAAGGTCAAATGCTTTGAGGGCATATAGCTGCGCATCCCGGTTCAGCAGCACACCACCCACCGGGCCGGCGCCCAACTGAAAGCCATTGCCTTTTGCGCCAGCGGCGTAAATAAAATCCAGGGGTAGTTCGAGGTAAGTGATGGTGCTGCTGTAACGACTCGAATTGGGTGAAAAATTAGAGACATATTTTTCCATATAGCCTTTAAACGCAAGCTGCACGGCCGGCCGAAGAAACCAATTCGACGATAAAGTCGCCTGTGTAAAAATGCCCAAAACCAGCCCGGTATTGCTCTCCGCACTGAGTTCGCTATAGGGGTTGGGTTGATATGTAACAGCCGGCGATGTGATGCCCAGTCCCAGCCTGGCACCGATACGTTGCGCCCCAACGTCTGTGGCACCGAAGAAGCAAAGTAAAAAAAGAGAAAGGTGAAAAAGACCCGGCGCTGCCTGTCGCTGTTTTTTTTGTAACCCACACTGTTTTACACAGGCAAAAGAAGGGTGCCGCGAAGAAAGGCCCAAAAACAGGAAAAATTGTAAAAAGGTTATCGTTTGCATCGAACACCGGTTTGAATACACTGGAACGATTCGCAGGGAACAAATTGCAACGATCAAAACCCGCTCTTCCGAGCATTTCCATGTTTCCGGAAATAACGTGCACGGTTGTGCAACGCTTAACAAGTTAGAAAGAATGATGGAAGATGTCAACCCATGCGATAACTTTTTCCCTGCCTTCCGCGGGTATGCATCAGGGGAAGCAAAACCAGCAGGGTGGTTGCCGGGCCTGTAGGCGTTGGCTGACTGTTGAAAGCGCAAGGTTTTTCTGCCGTCATCTTCACTCATACAACATTCTCCGCTGCCAGCAGCACCTGCCAGGCTTCGTGGACTTTGTGCTGGTCCAAAAGCCTCGCGGCATAGGCATGCACCTCACGCTCCATTTCAGACGGATCGACGGCGAAATACTGGAAGATCGTTTTGAGGTGTTCGTCATCGAAAGAAGGATCGACAACCGGTTCTTCGTGTACGTTACCCAGCATGCCCAGGTGATTACCGGTGAGCAGTTTGCTGTTGCGGATACTTTCGGGCAGGGCGTCGATGCCGATTCCCAGCTTTACGTTTGGCTTGGGAACAAGGAATAAATTTTCTTTCGACACCCGGCAGTACCAGTCACCGCCAAGCCGTGCGATCAGCTCCAGTTTTGTTGGATCAATTTTTTTGTTCGCGTCCAGCAGTTCATCGGCCAGGTGCAGCTTCAGCACTTCACAAATCACCAGTTGGCCGGCGCCGCCTTCGCTGCCGAGCGATTTTACCTCAATCACGCGGCACTCGAGTTTGGCCTTGCTTTCCCGCACCATTGGTGGCCGTACCAGAGTCGCCGGTTCCTTGGTGAAGCCCGCCTTGGAAAATTCATCCACGTCTTTTGGGAACTCGCAGCTTGCCAAAGAGGTCTGGTGCACCATGTCGTAGTTCACGACATTGATCACCACTTCCGGCACGTCCAGCACATTTTGCAGGGTATGCTTGGTGGTATTGTCCCGCACCCGCCGTGCCGGGGAAAAAATCACAACGGGCGGGTTGGAAGAAAAAAGATTGAAAAAGCTGAAAGGACTCAGGTTAACCACACCCTCCTTGCTGATGGTGGACGCAAAACAAACCGGCCGGGGCGCCACTACGTGCTGCAGGTAATACTGTTTTTCCGCCGTTGAAAGCTCTTTCAGATCCAGGATCATATACACAAAAATAGTTCACAGGTGTGCGACTTCACGGGTTCACACGTGCTAAAAGATCGGCCCGGCTTTTCAAGCATGAAACCGCTACTAAAAAACAACCCGTGAACTGACGAACGATTGGCTGCCCGCTCGTACACCGTATTTGCCATTCATACTTTCAAAGACCGGATGTGTAACAACAGCAGGCTTACTTTCGTTCTACGAAGCAATTCGTTTGCAAAACCTAAAATCAATCTGTATGAGTAAAGTCTTGTTCCTGGCTGCGGCTGCGTTTCTTGCTGCGGCTTCTGTCAATGCACAAAAATCCGATCGTGAAACCATCGAGGGTAACGGAAAACTGGTCACCCGTGATGTTCCAGTTTCGTCGTTTGATGCCTTAAAAGCAAGCGGCGTGTACGAGTTAAAGTTGTCGCAGGGCGACAAAGAAACCGTGAAGATTGAAGCCGATGAAAATCTCCAGCAATATTTCAACGTGCACAACGAAGGCAATACGCTGGTCATTGACATGAAAGGGTTGAAAAACCTGAACATGAAAAACAAAAGCAAATTGCGGGTGTTTGTTTCGTTCAAAAAGCTTCAGTCGCTCGACCTGAGCACCGTGGGCAGCGTCAATGCCGAAAAGGAATTGAGCTTTTCCGACCTGCAGATCAAAAACGCCAGCGTAGGGAAAGTGGACCTGGCGCTTTCGGCCAACACCCTCAAATTCGACAACACCAGCGTGGGCGAAGTAAAGCTGGCGGGCAAGGCGCAAAACGCCGTCTTCACCAACCACGGTGTGGGCAACCTGGATGCCGGCAGCTTGGTGGTGCAAACCATGAACATTGAAAACAACGGCGTGGGCGGCGCCACCGTAAATGCCGAAAAAGAACTGAAGGTAAAAGACAACATGATGAGCCGCGTAAAGAACAAAGGCGCAGCGCCGATGCGGAAAAACAACAAGGTTGTTATCTAAACCGTCTTTGAACCGGGATGAGTGAGATGCATGGGAAGTTTGGAATAATCAGTTTCGTCATAAAAAAAGAGCCGTTCAAAAATGAACGGCTCTTTCATTTTAATCCAATTCATCCCATACATCCCCATTATCCGCGTTCAGAGATGATGCTCCAGTCTGTTTCTTCCGCCACAATGGTATTGCTTAGCGTTCCGAGGCCATCGATCTCCAGTTCCACCACATCGCCGGCTTTCAGCCACTGCTCTTCCGCATCGGGGTTGGCCAGCTTGGCGGTTCCGTTCAGTTCCAGGAAGCAGCCGGTGCCCACCGTTCCGCTGCCAATAATATCGCCGGGATAAAGATCAACGCCATACGAAGCCCGCTCGATGATCTCGGCAAAGGTCCAGTCCATGTCGGCCAGGTTGCCTTCGCTTACCTGCACACCGTTTACACGGCAGGTCATTTTCAGGTTCCAGCACCTGCCTACGTGCCCTTCTTTGGCTTCTACGGCAAATTCTTCCAGCTCGTCCAGCGTTACCAGCCAGGGGCCGGTGGTGGTGGCAAAATCTTTTCCTTTGGCAGGGCCCAGGTTGAGGAGCATTTCCTGCATTTGCAGGGCACGTGCACTCAGGTCGTTCATGATCATCAGACCGCCGATATATTCTTCGGCCTCTTCGGCCCTGATGTTGCGTCCGTGCTTGCAGATCACAATGGCCGCTTCGAGTTCGAAATCCAGCTTCTTCAACTGATCGGGCATGCAAAGCACATCGCCGGGGCCTTTGATGCTGTGATGATTGGTAAAATAAAAAACAGGGTATTGGTCAAACTCGGGTATCATGGGCACCTTGCGGTTGCGCCGGGCAGCTTCCACGTGCTGGCGAAAGGCATAGGCATCGCGGCAGGAGGTGGGAAATGGAACAGGCGCCAGCAGGGTCACGCTTTCGACAGGGATGCCTTTGCCACGGGCAATCTTTTCGTCGTCGATCATCAGCACGCCATTCTGCACCACCGGGAAGGAGTCCTCCCAATAGTTGAGGAACATGCTCATGTTGGTTGGCAGGTCCGGGTGTACATCTTCGAGGTTGTAAAGCATTCCGTTCACCAGAACGGCCAGGTAGTCATGCTCGTCGTACAGGTAAGAGACCAGTTTCATTCGTATGCATTTAGGGTTTCAAAAGTAAGTTGGCTGACGCATACGATGGCAGCAGGCAGGAAGAAAGTCAACAAGCAATTTTTTGACAAGCTGATTCAGGTGTGATAAATTTAGAGGAACAAACAAAACAACAGCTTATGATCACCTTCAAAAAAGGCGAAATTCCGCACTACAATTTCAAACAAGCGATCAAGAAACCCATCCCCGTTCGCTGCATCCAAATACAGGAACCATTCCGGGTCGAAACAATGGAAGGCACGCTGGAAGGGAAGGCAGGCGATTACCTGATGATCGGCATCAAAGGCGAAATGTATCCCTGCGAAAAAGAAATCTTTGAAGCCACCTACGATGTTCTCTGACCGCTAAAAAAAGCCGGTTCTTTTAAAAGAACCGGCTGTGTATAAACGATTTTATCGCTGGATTCGTCCTGCAAAAACGCAGGGTCATTTAGTTCTGCGAGGGCACGGCCGCGTTTTTCAAAGCCTTGTTGATGGCGGCGACGATCTTCTCTCCTTTTTCTTTCACCTGCTCTTCGGTCCACAACAGCGAGATGGACGTGGAAATGCAACGACCCATCACCGCGTCGGAGGCGGAAAAATCCTGTTCGCGCAGGTGGAGCAAGGCGGTGCGCTGTGCTTCATTCAGCGGGTACAGTGCGGTCGCGTTTTTCAAATGATCCCATTTGCGGATGTAGTGCCAGTTGTTGTCGTACCAGTAAAAATTGCCGCCCAAAATTCCTTGTGCCTTCAGTTCGGCCACGACGCTTCGGGTCAGTTCTTCCGTGGGCAAAAACCAGCTCAGGAAGGTGCAGCTATCGCCTTCGGCATCGGGAAGTTGACGGAACGAAACCTGCGGAACCGAAGAAAGGAAACCTTTCAGGGCTGCGTGGTTCGTTTTCTGAATCGCCAAAAATTCATCGACCCTGCGCACCTGCGCCAGGCCCACCGCCGCATGGAGTTCGGAAATGCGGAAATTGTAACCGAGAAAAGGATGCAGATCGGCACCGCGGTCCACGCCTTTGTGGTCGTGCCCGTGATCGCTGAAGGCATCGCATTTTGTGTACACGTCTTCGCGGTTGGTCATCACCACCCCGCCTTCGCCGCAGGTCATGGTTTTGACAAAGTCGAACGAAAACGTTCCTGCATCACCGATCGTGCCCAGGCTTTTTCCCTTGTAGGCAGCACCAATGCTCTGGCAGGCGTCTTCCAGCAACAGCAGCTTGTGCTCTTTGCAGATGGCCTGCAGCGCATCCATATCGGCCATGCTGCCGCACATGTGCACCGGCATGACGCATTTTGTTTTTGGCGTGATGGCGGCACGAACAGCAGCAGGGTTTAACGTCAACGTTTCGTCCACGTCCACCAGCACCGGCACGGCACCCGTGCTGAGCACGGCCTCGAACGACGCCACAAACGTAAACGAGGGCATGATCACTTCGTCGCCGGCGCCAATGCCAAGGGCGGCCATTGCTGTCGTCAAGGCAGCCGTGCCGCTCGAAACCAGTTGGGCGTGCCTGGCACCAAAACGATCGCAGATCGCCTGTTCCAGTTCTTTGGCTTTCCAGT
Organism: Flavisolibacter nicotianae; assembly: GCF_003628535.1. Classification (GTDB taxonomy): domain Bacteria; phylum Bacteroidota; class Bacteroidia; order Chitinophagales; family Chitinophagaceae; genus Flavisolibacter; species Flavisolibacter nicotianae. The sequence continues at coordinate 968,862 of NZ_RBCI01000001.1, read as the reverse complement.
GGCCTTTGCGTTGCGCATCAAAACCGTAGCGCATCAGGATGCCGCTTTCCACTACGTCCATCAACTCTTTGCGTTCGGCATCACTCCACAATTCAAAACCAGGCATAGGATTATATGAGATTTAAGATTTAAAATTTAAGATAAGGGGCAAAGATAGGAAGGGAGAGGAATTGAACAGAGGGACAGAGGAACAAGGAACAAAAGAAGAAATTCCTCTGTTCATCGGTTCTTGTTCGTCTGTTTTTCTGTTCTAAAACCATCCCCGCTTACGGAACATCCGCAGCATCCAAACCGGGATTAGCAACATGGCGCCGACGGCCACCCAAAAACCGATATGATTGTGCAGCAGCGGTATCTCCTGGAAATTCATTCCAAAGATGCCGCCGATCACCGTGGCCGGTGCCAGCAGGCAGGTTACAATGGCCATCACCTTCATCACTTCGTTCATGCGCAGGTTGACGTTGTTGATGTAGAGATCCTGCATACTCACCATCACATCGCGGTAGTTCTCGCAAAGATCATGTGCCTGCACAATGTGGTCGTACACGTCTTTAAAATATTTGATGGTGCGTTCGTCCAGCAGTTCGCTTTCGCTGCGGATGATGCTGGTGATCATGTCCCGCACGGGTGCAATGTTTCGCTTGAGGATAATTAATTCTTTGCGCAACTGGGTGATTTTGGCGAGGGCCAGCGTGTTGGTGTTGCGGATGACCTCTTCTTCTACCTCTTCGATCTTTTCGCCAAGTCCTTCCATCACCAGGAAATAATTGTCGACGATGATATCGAGCATCGAGTAACAGAGATAATCGGCCCCGCGCTGCCGCAGCTTGCTGTAGTGCATGCGCAGCTTTTCCCTGATGGGATTAAACACATCCCGTTCGGGATCTTCCTGGAAGGTGATGATGAATTTATTTCCCAGCACGATCGAGATCTGTTCCGTTTCCACGCAACCGTGTTCCTTGTTGAAGTAGAGCATATTCAGCAGGCAGTAAAAAATACCTTCCACTTCATCCATCTTTGGCCGCTGGCTGATGCTGAGGATATCTTCGGCAATCAGCGGATGGATCCCAAAATGGGCCGCCATTTTTTCGACGTCGGCTTTGATCAGGCCTTCGACATTTATCCAACTGATGTGTTGATTGTCGAGAAAGCGAAAACTGTCCTCTACGGTCTGCAGTTTATCTTCCGTAAATCCTTCTTCGTTGTAATCATATACCGTTAAAAAACTTTCCTTGGCGTCCTGGCGGTGTGTTTGCACCGTCGGGTTCACGTTCACGATCTTTTTTGTGCGCTGCGTGCCAAAGAGGGAGGAAGGGATCAAGTAGCGGATATAACGTTTCGCTTTCACCAGTCTAAATTTCAGTCAAAGTAAAGAAACTGCTGCGCACGGGGAAGAAAATGAAAAAGCAGACTTCGCTGGACACAAAAGCCGCAAAGATTTACTGCAGGCTATTGTAATAAGAAACGATCGCTGCCATCCGTTCGGCATTGCTTCCTTCCTTCATCCGGTCGGTTTTCAAAAAGGCGTCCAGCGCCTCTTTTTTATCCGCCAGCAGTGCGGGGATCTCTTTCCATTTTTTGGGATGCAACAGGCTGCCGTTGTATGCAAGAAGATAGTCTTCGGTCGTGACAATTTTTTGCTCGGCCACCGGCGAATTGAAGGGTTTGAATTCCTGGATGGTTTTGTTGAAGACCTGGTATAGTGAAGCTTTCCCTTCGGCCAGTTGCAGGTACCAGCCCTTTTTGACAGATGAAAGTCCCGGTACTGCCGGCGACCACACAAAATGATATGAGGTCCCGTTGATGGTGTCGGTCAGGGTAATGTCTTTCAGCGGGATGGTGCAAATGAGCTCCGACTCGCGGTCGACAAGAAAATGCACCTCGTTGTCCATGAGATCAAGCTTGACCCGCGGGTTTTGGTAACGGGCATCCTTGGCAGAGATGGCCACGCCCTTCATCCAGCTATCGCGGAAGTATGGCGTGCCGTCGGTAACCCGCACATAACGAACATTGCTAACCGGCGTACCGTTGACCGTGTAAAAACTATTGATTGGAACACCATCGCTTTTATCAACGTCAACGACTTTTTGCGCAAAGCAGGAAAAAGAAAATATCGCCAGGGCGGAGGTCAGCAGAATCTTCATAAAAAAAGAATGAAGAAGAAAGGTAAGGAAAAAGCCTGCCTCCTGCGAACGGGCAGGGCGTTTTGACGCGTAAAAACCAGTTTTCCTGGTTGCGTGAATCTGCTTTCACGGCCGCGTTGTTTCCGAATCTGCAACACGTATATATTAGGGCATTTTTACAATTGACGCGGCGGCTTTGCCGGTCTACTTTAGCAGGGAATTTCTAACCGATATCCTATGAAAAATCACTACCTGGTGGCATTTGCAATCTGTTTCCTTGTGCTGTGGATCGTTCCGGGAAAAAGTTTTGCGCAATGTGCCGATGGCTCCAACCCGACGCCTGTGCTGATTGATACCACCATTAAATTTAAAACCGGTGCAACGACCACGGTTGTCAAGTTTCCCCAGTTCGACCCGGAAAATGGCATGCTGCGGTGCGTCAAGCTGACGGTTACCATGATCGGTGTGGTAGATACGGTGGCGATGCAGAACCTTTCGTCCGAAACGCAGACGGCCAGTTTTGACTATGTGCGGAACGACCAGATGACGGGGCCGGGCCTGACGACGGCGCTGACCAACAGCTACTCCAGGTATTACGGGCCTTACTCGATCACGGAGTTCGACGGCGACTTTACTGCCGGTACAGATTACCATGCCATTCCCCGAGATACGGTGCTACGCAAAACAACCATCCGGACGCTAACCGATTCGACGGAGATCGCCCAGTTTTACGGCCACGACAGCGTGGCGTATACTTACCAGATCGACGTGTCCACCGCGGCCACGATCACCGGCGGCAGCAGCCAAAGCCTGGTGCTGACATCGGCCCTGGTCAATTTTAAATTCGAGTACTGCAAATGCCCCAAAGTAACCCTGCCCATCGGCCTGAAAAACTTTACCGTGAACAGGACATCGGCCGAAACCGCCAACCTTTCCTGGGAAGGCGAGAATGACGACTACCTGTATACGTACGATGTGGAAGTGAGCCGCGACGGACGTCACTTTTCCACACTGGTCACCCTCAACCGGAAGTACACCGCCAACCCCCTGTTTCTTTATGCTTTCCGTGTACCCGACAACGATTACGGACGCTATTATTTCCGGGTGCGGCAGCACTGGGCCAACGGCTATGTGCGGTACACGGCTGTAAAGGCTGTTGACTTCACCAACCCGCTTTTTGCCGGCACCGGCGTTTATCCCAACCCCTCCTCCGGCACGGCGGGCATCAAGCTGGTGAACATGCGGCCAGGCAAACTGCTTATCCAGGTTTCCAATGCGCAGGGACAGCAGGTAGCGATGAAAGAAGCAATGGTCGCGTCGACAGATTACATTCCACTGGCGCCCCTTGCAAGTGGTGTTTACTGGGTGAAGATCACCGATGCGGCCACCCGAACGAGCTGCGTGAAGCAACTGGTGGTGCAGTAGGAAGGTTAGAGATATTGAATATTGAGATATTGAGATATTGGGATATTAATTAAAACGGAAACGGCTGTTCTTGCAACAGCCGTTTCCGTTTCACATCTTATTCAATTCTAAGCGACCCTATGAACAGGTAAAAACAATCTTCTACTATCCAATATCTCAAGACCCTTCTTCATAATTACAGCTTGCCGTACAACTCCCGCAACTTTTCCCTTGTCATGATCCTTTCCCAGTCTTTTCCAAGGGCATTTTCCCACAGCGGCTTCATGCCCAGCGCCACGTTGATCATGGTGTCGAACTGGTCTTCGCTCAAACCCTGGCAAATGCCCCGGGGAATGTCGACGCCATTTTTCTCCACCATGCGCTTGAACTCGGCCACGCCTTCGGGATAATAGTCTTCGAGGTGATTCATGACGATGCAGTTGCCCACACCGTGCTTAGTCCCGAGCAAATAACTAAGGCCATAGCTCACAGCATGCGCCACTCCCACCTGCGAATAGGCGATGCTCATGCCGCCGGCATAGGATGCCATCATCAGTTTGTCGTCGCACTCATCGTCCCAGTGGTCTTTTTCCAGAAAAATGTATTGGCAAAGCTCCAGGGCCTTTTCGCCATAGCTTTTGCTGAACTCATTCAGGTAGGTACCCTGCAGGCTTTCGATGCAATGGATGTAGCAATCCATGCCGGTGTAAAAGCGTTGGTTTACCGGTGCATTGGCCGTAAGTTCCGGGTCTAAGACAATTTGATTGAACGGTGTGAAGTCGGAGTTCATACCTAGCTTGCGGGTAGGTCCTGTCAGCACCGTAGTGCGGCTCACTTCAGCCCCTGTTCCGCTGAGCGTGGGAATGCCGGCTTTGTACACGCCGGGATGTTTTACCAGGTCCCAGCCCTGGTAATCGGCCGAAGAACCGGGGTTGGTCATCATCAGCGAAACGGCTTTAGCCAGATCCATGGCAGAACCGCCGCCAATGCCAATCACACCGCTGACCATCCCGAATTCGTCTTTGAGATTATCGGCGATCGAATCAACATACGTGGTCTTGGGCTCGTAGGTTACGTCGGCAAAAATGATCTTGTCATCGCCCCGCAGCGGGATACGGTTCACCAGCGGTTTGCCTTCGAAGAAATGGTCCACCAGGAAAATCATCGGCGCATCGTCCTTGCGATGCGGCTTTAAAATCTCATCGAGCTGGCTGAAAGATCCGCGGCCGTACACCACGTAGTCAACCATTTTGAAATTGCGGAATGCGGTTGTGCTCATAGTGGCGCAAAGGTAACCGCAGAATTGCGTTTGCAGTGAACAGTTGACAGTTTGCAACCCTATTCCAGGCTGCCAGCTGTCGACCGCCACCTTTTTACCGCTTACGCCTTCTCCGCCGTCCAGTTCAATTTATAGGTATCGCAGCCGCCGGCTACAAACGCAATGCGCAGGGTGCCGCTGGCTTTGTTACCGCTAAAATTGCCGTGCAGCTCAAAATAAAAGCCCTGCTCTTTAATGATGCCATCCACCTGGTTGCCCTTGATCGCGAAGCCTTCTTTGGGGCCCAGCGTGGTCAGTTCCAGCTTTCCGCTGCACCGCCAGTAGCCCTGGAAGGTGAGCTCCTTTAGTTCTTTACCGTCGACGTCGAAGCTGATTTTGGCGCCTTTTAGCCCGTTGGAAAAAGAGCCCTTCCAGTGGCCGCCGGAAGTGCTGCGGGTTTCGGTTTCGGCTGCAGTTATCTGTTGTGTTGTGCCGGTGTCTTTTCCGTGCGTGCCGTTGTTGCAACCGCTACCGGCAAGAAGCGCAAGAAAAGCCAGGGTCAGGATTTGTTTCATGGTGGTAAAAATAGAACCAGTACTGCAGTCCTGCAACCAACCGCCGCGAAAAGGCGTGTGCCATCCATCTCCTCAATGCCCTAATTTTGCGCTTCCATAAAACTTTGTATGCACACGACACATTTATCTGAACAGGAGATCATTCGCCGCGACAAACTGGCCGAATTGCAAAGGCTAGGCATCGATCCCTACCCGGCTCCCCTGTTTCCCGTTACACACTATTCGCTCGCTATAAAAAATTCATTTAAGGAAGAAGACAAAGATTCATTTACCGATGTGTGCCTGGCCGGCCGCATCATGAGTGTCCGCGATATGGGCAAAGCGGCGTTTGCCGAACTGCAGGACTCGCAGGGCCGCATCCAGATCTATGTACGCAAGGACGACCTGGTCAAAGACGGCGACTCTTCGTTGTACGATACCGTTTGGAAAAAGCTCACTGACCTGGGCGACTTTGTTGGCATCAAAGGCTTTGTGTTCCGCACGAAGATGGGCGAGATTTCGGTGCACGTAAAAGAGCTGACCTTCCTGGCCAAGTCGCTCCGCCCGCTGCCGATTGTCAAAGAGGTGGACGGTCATGCCTACGATGCCGTGACCGATCCCGAATTCAAATACCGCCAGCGCTATGCCGACCTCGTAATCAACCCATCGGTAAAAGAGACCTTTGTGAAGCGTACAAAAATGATCAACTCCATCCGCGAGTTTTTGAACGAACACGGTGCACTGGAAGTGGATACGCCGGTGCTGCAAAGCATCCCGGGTGGCGCGGCTGCAAGGCCTTTTATCACCCACCACAATGCACTGGATGTGCCGTTTTACCTGCGCATTGCCAACGAGCTTTACCTGAAGCGCCTCATCGTGGGCGGCTTCGACTGGGTGTACGAGTTCAGCCGCAACTTCCGCAACGAGGGCATGGACCGGACGCACAACCCGGAATTCACCATCCTGGAGTTTTACACGGCCTATAAAGATTACGAGTGGATGATGAACGTCACCGAAAAGCTGCTGGAAAAAGCCGCTGTAGACGTTACCGGGTCCACGGAGCTGACGGTAGGCGATAAAGGCATTTCGTTCAAGGCGCCGTTCAAGCGCATCTCCATCTACGATGCCATCCAGGAACACACGGGTTTTGACGTAAGTGCTATGGACGAAGAGGGCCTTCGCGACGTTTGCCGCCAACTGCGCATTGACGTTGACCCGACGATGGGACGGGGCAAGCTGATTGATGAAATCTTTGGCGGCAAATGCGAGCAATACTACATCCAGCCGACCTTCATCATCGATTACCCGGTAGAAATGAGCCCGCTTACCAAAAAGCACCGCAGCAAAGCCGGGCTGGTAGAGCGTTTCGAGCTGATGATCAACGGCAAAGAAGTGGCCAATGCCTACAGCGAGTTGAACGATCCCATCGACCAGCGTGAACGCTTTGAAGAGCAGGTGCGCCTGATGGAGCGTGGCGACCTGGAAGCCATGTACATCGACCACGACTTCCTGCGGGCACTGGAATACGGCATGCCGCCAACTTCAGGTATCGGGATCGGCATCGACCGCCTGTGCATGCTGCTCACCAATCAGCCTTCCATCCAAGATGTGCTGCTGTTCCCGCAAATGCGGCCGGAAAAATTTGGTGGAGAAGATGCTGGCGATGTGGTGAAGATCAAAGAAGGATAAGCACAGAACTTTTTTAAGATAAAGAGAGTTGACCCGAAAGCAGTCAACTCTCTTTTTTTGGCTTGCAACAATCGCATAGCGCCAAACGCCTTGTATAAGACGACACACAGTCCGCCCAAAAAAATTATTACTGCCGGGATTTATCTGCACGCTGTTTGTTACACAGTAGCATAGTACTCATTTTTCAACAAACCAGATAATTATGGCAAAGCAAACAAACAAACCCGCGGGCAGAAATGCTTCAGACAAACGGGAGACCATTGCGCCAAACGGTGATAAACGGTACATACGGCGCGATGACGCAGGCAGGATCCGGGAAAGTGACGACGTGGGCCGCTCCCTGAGCCAGGATCGCAAACAAAAAGCAAAGACCGATGCAAAGCCTGGCTACGGTGACCGGGGCGACCGGAAAAAAGCAGATTCGTAAAAACAAAGAAGCCGACAGCAATTGCCGGCTTCTTTGTTTCTTTTCACACGAGAAAGACCCCGGAGGTTTTGAAAACCTCCGGGGTCTTTCCTTAATCAACAAAAATATCCGTCATCAGCTTTTGCGATGCATTGACAGCATACCTGCTGAAATCACGAACGCCTTCTTTCCGCAACACGTCTTCGTCAATGAAAAAATTGCCGGTGCATTCTGCCGACGGCTTCGATAAAATGGCAAACGCCGCATCGGCCACGATCTCCGGCGTACGGCTCATTTGCATCAGCGCATCGCCGCCCAACAAATTCTGCACGGCTGCCGTGGCGATCGTTGTTTGCGGCCACAGGGCATTGGCTGCAATCCTGTCCCGCCTGCACTCTTCGGCCAGTCCCAGCACGATCATGCTCATGCCGTATTTGCTGATGGTGTAAGCCAGGTGTTGCGCAAACCATTTGGGATTTAAATTCAGCGGCGGCGACAGGTTCAGGATGTGGGCATTGGTGCTTTTTTTCAAATGCGGAAGACAGGCCCTGCACATAAAAAAAGTACCCCGGATCTCGATGTCCATCATCAGGTCGAAGCGCCTGGGCTCCGTGTGTTCGGTGGGTGTAAGGCTGATGGCACTGGCATTGTTCACCAGTATATCGATGCCGCCAAACTGCTTCACGGTTTCGTCCACCGCCGCCTGGATCTGGACCTCGTCGCGGATGTCGCAACGCAGCGGCAGGCATTGCACACCCAGCGCTTCCACTTCTTTGGCAGCGGTGTAAATCGTGCCCTCGAGTTTGGGATGCGGCTCGGTGGTTTTGGCAGCAATGGCAATGTTGCAACCTTCCCTTGCCAGGCGAAGGGCAATGGCCTTGCCGATGCCGCGGCTGCCACCGGTGATCAGTGCCGTTTTGTTTGTCAGGTGCATAAGCGGGATGTTTTAGTATTCCGGCGTTGCAGGTTTGGTTGCCATGATCTCGTCGATCTGCTGCATGATCTCCGGCGTGAGCTTGGGCAAAGCCTGCAAGGCGTCCAGGTTTTGCAGGAGTTGTTCGCGTTTCGTTGCGCCGAGGATCGCCGTGGTCACATTCGGGTTACGGATGGTCCAGGCAATGGAAAGGGCACTGACCGAAACGCCCAGGTCTCCGGCCAGAGCCGTGAGTTTTTTTACCCGTCCCAGTTTGTCTTCGGCAATCCAGCGGTCCTTGAGCCAGTCGAATCCTTCCAGTGCAAAGCGACTGTTTTCGGGAATGCCGTCGTTGTATTTCCCTGTGAGCAGGCCCGATGCAAGCGGGCTCCAGATGGTCGTGCCCATGCCGACCGTTCGAAAAATATCAGCATAGTCTTTTTCCATTTTCGTTCGCTCGAAAAGGTTGTATTGCGGCTGTTCCACCGATGGGCCGAGCAGGTGCAGTTGTGCAGCCACGCGGTGGGCTTCCATGATCTCCGCCGCACTCCATTCCGAGGTGCCCCAGTATAAAATTTTTCCTTGCTGAATAAGTAAATTCATCGTCCACACCACCTCTTCGATCGGCACATTCTTATCGGGCCGGTGACAAAAGAAAAGATCGAGATAATCGGTTTGCAAACGCTGCAGGGCTTCGTGGCAGGCTTCCGTCAGGTGTTTGCGGCTGAGACCTGTCTGATTGGGTTTGTTCTCTTTCCCGCGCCAGCCGAAAAAGGCTTTGCTGCTAACGGTGTAGGATGTGCGGTCCCATGCTTTTTTCTTCAGAACGCGGCCCATCATTTTTTCGCTTTCACCCAGTGCATAAACTTCGGCATTGTCGAAAAAGTTGACACCGTTGTCGTAGGCGAGTCCCATCAGTTCATCCGAAATTGAATCGTCGATTTGCTTGTGAAATGTTACCCAACTGCCAAACGAAAGAACGCTCAACTGCAGGCCTGTTCTTCCCATTCTTCTGTATTCCATTCAATAAAATTTTTAGGATGGTTAAAGGTAGGCAAAGAACACCTCACCCCGGCCCACTCCACAAGAAGAGGGAGCCACAACGCACAGGGCCCGCTTAGGCAAGATGCTTTTGTTTGCCGAAGAATTCCATCTCTTCGAGGGATGGAATTCTTTTTGTCCGGCTGCGTTCCAAACGTTGAACGGGCCCTTCCTTCGTCAGGATAAATTGTGCAACGGAAGCTTCATGGCTATTCTGCTGCTGGTAGCAAAAGAAAAATATGTCGCTCCTTCGGAGCTTTATTATCTCTTCTATGAACATTTTCTATTAACAGGATGCTCCTCCGGGGCAAAAGAAAAGCCATTGGCAGGACGCCGGCCGGCAGCAAAAAGCCTCCATCAAACTGAATGATGAAGGCTTTGAACTATCATGAAAAAGCAAGGATCTGTGCGGATGCCACTTCCCCCTTGGGGGACCGAGGGGGCTATTGTGCCGTCATGCTGTCGGGTACAAGGAGCACGCCGGTCGGCTGGAAGATGGTGTAGTGCGAAAGATCCTGGTCGGCTTCAAAGCCCTTTCCGCCATAGATCACTTTCGTTGATGATTTAAAGCGCACCACTTTATCGGTAAAAAATTTCCGGGTGTTCTGGTCCCACCAGAGGTCCGGCGTTCGCAGGGTATCGCCTTTTACATTGAAGGCAACCACGCTGTCGCGCAGGTAAACCTTGCTTTGGGTTTCCAGGTATTTGCCATAAAGCGCTTCTACCTGGCTTTCCACTTTGCCGGTGCTGTCGAAAAAATTCACGTGCAGCGACCGCGGAAATTCGAGGTAGGACGTATCCATCGTGTAGCGCTTCATGTAAGGCGCCACCAGCTTGGCTCTTTGCAGGCCGGCCTGGCTGAGAAAACTCTCTATTTTGAACGCTTCTTCGATATTGGGTTTGCGTTCGTTGGTGGCATTTACTTTTTCCACGTCGTTTTCGCAGCTCCAAAAGACCAGGCAGGCGAAAACGAAAAACGTCAAACGCGAGACGTGAAACAGGAGTGTCCTTTGTTTGACGTTTGACGTTTGACGCTTGACGAAAGAGAGAGGATGTGTTTGCAAAAGCTGTTTAGTCATATTTGCGCTTGCCAAACCAAAAGTCCGTAAAGTTGAGGCCCAGCGAAAGACGGAACAAATCTTCTTTGATCAGGTTTTGGTCGTTGCCGCGTTTGATGTATTCCAGTCCAAAATTCAGCACGCTGGCCTGGTTGCTCAGGCGGCTGTAGTTGCGGAGCGGAAGACCAAGGCCCAGGCTAAATCCAACCACCGGCAGGTCGTTGCCCACTTTGACGTAGTCGCGACCTGTGAAAAAGCCGATGCGGTAGCTTTTCAGCTTGCCGTTCTGCAGGGCGTCTTCAGACGGTGTAATCTGTGCGCCAAAACGCAGCTCCCAGTTGTTCTGCACCAGGTCCTGTGCACCAAAGAAACGGTAGTCGTTCCATTTGCCGGCAGCATAATCCACACCGATGTTCCAGCCATTGGTACGCTGGCCGGGGGCCAGGTCGAGCATAAAGCCAGCCGTGTAGGTTCCGGGATAAATCACGGAGCCTTTGCTATCAGTTTGGCTAAACACACTGTCCACCTGCACTTCCTGTCCCGAGGAGTTGCGGGTATAAGTTTGTCGGTGAATGTCCTGTGTTCCGTTGATGGTCTGCTTCCAGTTGCCCGAGGCGCCGAGGCGCAGTATCGCTTTCTTGCTCAGGTCTACCGACCATTGTGTGCCCACCGTGTAAAACAGGCCGCCGAAGTTGGTGTTGGTCGTGTGGTTGGACGCAGCATAACTGATCGTATCACTTAAAAAGCCGCGGCGGGTAACCAGTTCTTTTTTGCCAAACAGGTAACCGATGTTCACACCGACACGAAAGTTATTGGTGCCAAAGCCCGTACCGATCGAAGGCAGAAAGCTTCCGCCCGATCCGCTGTATTGGGTAAAGGCGCTGTCGATCAGCATGCCCGATGGCGTATGCAGTTGCTCTGTGCGCAAAATATCGTAGCTGATGCGGCTCAACGGACGAATGCCAAAGGCCAGGCCCCAGTTCTTGCGAATGGGCACACCTACATACACATGCGAAAACAGGATGTCGTTCGACGTGAAGCTGCTGGTGGTGTTGGGCTCGGCCAGCTTGCGGCTGTCGTAGCTCACGGCGGCATCCAGAATCACACGGGCCGACGAAACTTTTTTGGACCGTTGCTCCTGGAATACCTGGAAGCCGGCATACGAAGCCGGGTTGTTGTAATTGATGGAAAAGATATCCGAATACGCAGCCGATACACCGCCCATGCCCCTGTTGATCACATTCATACGCGAATACAGGTTACCGATGCCATAACGCGAATACGGCGAGTTATCCTGTGCGTGGAGTGATTGGGAAAATATGGAGGAACAAAGAGCAGCGGCAAGGAACGTTCTATTTCGAAACACTGTTATACCGACTGATTGCATACAAACCTTTAAAAATTAAATGAGGGTCTGCAAATATCTTATTTTTCAAATGCGGCCTGAATAACTGGATATCCCCCCCGGTTAAAAGGGCGTTAAAGTTCCCGAACTTTTCTTGATACAAATCCAGTATGCCATCGATCTCTTTGGCCATGCCCAGCACCACGCCGGTTTGCAGATTGGTGGCTGTATCGTAGCCGATAAGCGGGATGTTCCAGTGTCCTTTCACCAATGGAAGTTTGGCCGTGAACTGGTGCATGGCCAGGAAGCGCATCTCCATACCGGGAGAGATGGAGCCACCCAAAAATTCGTGGAACTGGTTGATAAAATTGAACGTGATGCAGGTGCCCAGGCCTACCGCCACGTTGTTCCGGCCCGGAAAAAGAAACACGGCTGATGCCGCGATGGCCAGCCGGTCGGCGCCCATGGTTTCGGGCTTGCCTACCGGAATGGTAAACGGCAGCTTCGACGTATTCGATAGTTTATGAAAGTCGGTATGCTGTGCCAACAGTGCTTCCACGGCCGGGTCGTGGTTGATCACGGAAGAAAGAATGGCGTGTTGCGGCCGGTGCTGCGCAATGATCTCCTGCAGGTGCGCCACAACATCGCTGCGCAGCACGATCACTTCTGTCAGATCATCATTTTCAAAAACGGCTGTTTTCAAACGGGTGTTACCAAAGTCCAGGCAGAGCGTGATCATGGGGCGAAATTAGTTCACGGGTTCACAAGTTCGCAGGTCCACACGTTTTTTGAACGGTCATTCAACCCGTGAACTGGCGAACTATTCTTCAAAATTGAAGGCCGATAAATTTTTGAAGTGGCCGTTCAGCTTTACTTTCTTTTTCAGGTTTTCCATTTCGGCCACCAGCGGAATCACCTTTGTCAGGTGGCGCTTGAGGTATTCCTGGCGCTGGCGTTCGTGCATCAGGTTCAGGAATTCGTATTCTTCCTGCAAGGAAAAGCCCACGTGGTGGGCCAGGTCATAACTGTTTAACTGCTCCTCGCTTTTTTTAAAGTCCTTTTCCACCTTCAGCATTTTGTACATTTCTTTCAAGCTGCTCAGCAGGCGGCGCATGACTTCGGCGCTGCCGGCTTCGTGATTCACCGGGTAGTTCACAATGGCGCCGCTATACAATTTGTCGGGAATTTCTTTGATCACTTCCAGCACACGAAACACCTTCTCGCCTTCGGTCTTGATATCCATTTCACCATTCTCATGCACGGTCGTGATTTCTTTGATGCGAACAACGGTGCCGTAATCCTGCACCTTGTTGTCGATGACCGTGGGTATACCAAAGGGCTTGTTGCCGGTGTGGCATTCATTGATCAGTTGCTTGTAGCGGGGTTCGAAAATATGAAGGTTGAGGCTCTCACCCGGGTAGACCACAATGCCCAGAGGAAATATCGGAATAAAATTCGTCATGGCTTAGCTCTTGCAAATTTGGGGCAAAAGACGTGAGACGTCAAACGTAAGACGTGAAACGGGGAATCGTTCATAGGTCCGCAAGTTTATGAACTGACACGTTCATTGACCAGCCACAGTGAGAAGGCTGTGGCCGAATGATTCTCCGGTCTCACCTTTGACATCTCACCTCTCCCGTTCCTGCAGCTCCCGCAGCCGTGCATACTTCAGGTAGGTGTACAGGGCAGCCATGCGAGCGGAGAACAAACCGGCCCAGCCGTCCAAAAAACCCAACCGGATAAAATAATATTTTACAAACATCACCAGGGGACTGAGATATTGCTTGACCCAGGTTGCTCTTTTGCCACGTTCAAAATAACTGGCTGCGTTGGCCAGGGCATAGTTCACCGATTTCTGCACAAACTCCGCCGTGTCCTTCATGGTGTAATGAAGAATCCGTCCTTTTAGACTTTGCTCTCTCACACCGGCGGCCTGCTGCAGTTTCTCGTGCACCGGCGCATCGTTCCACAACACCTGCCGGCGGTTAAAAAGACGGATGTGCGAATCGAATCCGAACTCGCCAAACCGCAAAGCCTTTTGTCCCAGAAAATTCCGGAAGCGAAATCGGTAGCAAATTTTTTCGTCGGTGAGCGGAAGCTGCCGAATTTGCTGCTGCGCTTCTTCGTCCACCACTTCATCGGAGTCCAGGTTCATCACCCAGTCGTTGACGGCAAGGCTGATGGCTTTTTGCTTCGAACGACCATAGCCTTCCCAGGGCGCCTGCACCACACGGGCACCAAATTCCTTCGCGATGGCAAGCGTTCCGTCGGTGCTGCCGGTATCGTAAACGAGCAGTTCGCCGGCAAAGGACTGCACGCTTTGCAGTGTTTTGCCGATGATGTGCTCTTCGTTCTTGCACACAATTACCACGGAAATTTCTGGTCTCATGAAGCGGATTCGATCAAAAAAAGAAACTGCAAATGACGTTCATTTTTCGGGCTCCTCCAATTCAGCCTTGCAGGCATGCGGGATTGAAATAAGTTTGCAGCTTCATGAAAGCAGACGGCAAATCGATTGTGTTTGATTGTGAACGGATGAAGTACCCGCATACGGGGCTTTATCATTTTTGCCTGCAACTGGCGCAGGCACTGATCAAAACCGGAGGACGTGTGCCGCTGTGTTTTTACACCCCGCCGGCCGTGGGCAAACCCTTTGGCGACCTGCCCTGTTACCTGCCCCAACGGTCGCTGCACAAATTCTTTTTCCCCTCCACCCGCAAGGTGGCGCTTTGGCACTGTGCCCACCAGGATTCGGATTATTTTCCGTTTGGCAAAAAGCCGAAAAAAATTCTCACCATTCACGACCTCAATTACCTGCACGACAGCCGGAAAAGCAGCGCCAAACGAAAGGCATTTTTAACCGACGTGCAGCGCAAAATCGACGAGGCGGATCACCTGGCTTTTATATCGCAGTACACCCGCAGCGATGTGGAAGCGCACCTGAACGTGCAGGGAAAAGACACATCGGTGATCTACAACGGCTGCACCATCCGGGAGATCGCCTCGCTGCACCCGCCGCAGTACGTTCCGCCAAAACCTTTCCTGTTCACGCTGGGAACCGTCACGGTCAAAAAAAATTTCCACGTGTTGCCACGCCTTTTGCCGGGCAACGATTTCCTGCTGGTGATCGCCGGCGTTACACAAAGCGAAGCCTACAAGGAACAAATTCTTGCCGAAGCCAGGCAGCACGGCGTGGAGAACAGGGTTGTTTTTACAGGGCCGGTTTGGGAGAACGACAAGCAATGGTACCTGAAACATTGCACCGCTTTTGCGTTTCCCTCGCTGGCCGAGGGCTTTGGCCTGCCGGTGCTGGAGGCTATGTATTTTGAAAAACCGGTTTTGCTTTCAACGGCAACATCGCTGCCGGAAATCGGCGGCGATGCAGCAGATTATTTTCCCGGCTTCGACGCTGCGGAAATGCAACGCGTCCTGCACGAGAGTCTTCGGCGCTACGAAAACACTCCAGCACAAAAACAGGCCTTGAAAAAAAGAGCGCTTTCGTTTTCGTGGGACGAAGCCGCGAGGCAGTATCATGCGATCTATCGAAAGCTGATTGGCGAAAGCGAGTAGTGAATAACGAGTGGTGAGTAAACGAAACCGCATCACTCTGTTTCTATCTTAAATTGGGTAAAGAATTGCATTCAGGAAATCCGTTGCGCTGAATGGCTACTTGCTTCTTCTTACTCGCCACTTGCTAGCCTCCACCACCAGAACGTAATGAAGGCATAGAGAAAGATTCCGTACTGCACTTCCAACCCCATATCGAACAGAAAGCTGAAGGCAGCCGTCACATGAAACGCCGTCCAGGAAAGACGGTGTTGTTTTGGCTGGTAAAAAAACGGAAGCGCCATTACGAATGTAAAAATCAGCACACCCGGCCACCCGGCCACGGCACCATGGATCAACCATTCGGAACTGGGATAAAATTTATCGGTAGGCAACACCTGCGGCACGTGGACCGCATACCATTTGTCGGCTTCGTGCATGATGTCGCCGGCCCCCACGCCAAGCGGATGGTCTTTCAACACCTGCCAGCCCGCTTTTAACGACATGACCCTTGCCCCGTCGTTGGCACCCGGCAGGTATGCAGCCTTTTTTACAAACGAAAAATCATACACGAAATAGCGGATGCGGTTTTGAAAGGTGGGAACAAAAAAATAAGCCAGCAACGGCAGGGAAACGAGCAACGCTACCAGCAAAAACGACATTGCTTTCTTCTCTTTCCGCAACAGGAAATTGCCCGCACACAAAAGCCCGAAAAGATACAGCGACACCAGTCCCGTTCGGGCAGAAAGAATGTGGAGGTAGAGCACAAAAAAAACAGCCAGCACCAGCAGGGCGGTGTTGATCCAGCGCGTCTCGAAAAAACAACGAAAGAAAAAGCAGCCGATCACGGCCACACTCACCAGCCAGCTAAAACGGACATGATCATTTTCCAATGGCGTGAGCAGGGTTTTGGCCCTGAGATAGCCGGCATGCACTTCATCGGGGTGAAAAGCATAGTGCAGCAGCCCGGCTGCGCAGCCGGCAAAAACGCCGCCTAAAAAAACCAGGGCCACCCATTGCCATTGGCGCTTTGTCAACTGCCAGCAGCCGGCAAAGGCCAGGGGGAAAAACAACAAGGGTAGTTTGAGCCGCACCACGTCGAGCCACTGGTTTTTGTCTTCGCTCCACAGGCCCGAGAAAAAAGGAAGAAAAAACAACAGGGTGAATGCAGGAAAAAAAAGATTCGAAGAAAATCTTCGCCAGGCTTTTTTAAAATCCCTGTCAAGTATTGCCAGCAACAAAAAAAGAATGACACTGCTGGAGAGAGCGGCCCTCGACAGAAACAGGCCCGCGATCATCAGGAGGATCGAAGCGAAAATGGCCTTGTCTTTCCACTGAGCCCTCCCGTGATTCCCTCTATTTTTGCACGCAGTCATCACAACGTACAATATTAGCGCATGTGGCAACAACTGCTGAAAGATTTACTGGCCGGCGATACAAGAGCGCTGGCCCGCAGCATATCGTTCGTAGAAAACGAACAGGAAGGTTATGAGCAGTTGCTGCAGGCACTGCCCCACCGGCCGCAGGCAAAAATCACGGGCATCACCGGCCCGCCGGGTGCCGGCAAAAGCACACTGGTGGACGCACTGATCGGCGAGTGGGTAAAGGAAGGAAAAAAGCTGGCCGTACTGTGCATCGATCCCTCCTCGCCCTTTAATCTTGGCGCCGTACTTGGCGACCGCATTCGCATGAGCGACTGGTACACCAACGAAAATGTTTTTATCCGTTCCCTGGCGACCCGCGGTTCCATGGGCGGTCTTCACCCGAAAATCATTGAGATCACCGAACTGGTAAAAGCCGCCGGCTTTGATGATGTGATCGTGGAGACGGTTGGCGTGGGACAAAGCGAAATCGAGATTGCCGGACTGGCCGACACGACGGTTGTGGTCGTAGTGCCCGAAGCCGGTGATGAAGTGCAAACGATGAAAGCGGGCCTCATGGAGATCGCCGACATTTTCGTGGTAAACAAAAGCGATCGTCCCGATGCCGATACCTTTGTCAAAAACCTGCGGCTGATGCTGGCGCCGGCCTTTGCTACCCACGCACAGGAAGTGCCGGTGATCAAAACGATTGCTTCCGCACACACCGGGATCGAAGACCTGAAGAAGGCCATCAGCAAACACCAGCAGGCGGGTCTGAAAAATGAACGAAAAGCTTGGCTCCTGGCAGAAAAAGCCTACCACTTAATTCAGCGCCGCCGCATGAAGGACATTGACAAAGCCGTCTTACAAAAACAACTGGCACAGGAGGAGAACAACACACATTTCAATCTTTACCGTTTCATCCAGCCGTTCACTTTACCAACAAAAAAGCACTAAATCTTTTTCTAAAGCCTGCCTTTGAAACGAGATTCACCTTTTCATTTTTTTCCTGCAAAATGGTTATCTCTTTTGATAGCGAACGGGCAACACGATGGCTGTGCCCCAAATCGGACTGACATTGATAGAACCGTCGGACAGGCCTGGGAAGAAAGGAGCAGGTGATCGTTTTTCTTTTTTCAACAAAAATTTCCCGCTTGCCAGAAGAACGGTTTCTACCGCAACAGAACGAAAAGCCGATAATAATATTCCCTGGCGGTGCAGGATTATAGCAGCCGAATAGTTTCTTTTGCAAAAAAAGGTGAATGGCGTACAGAAAGCTTTCGACATTACACAAGTGGTATTTGAAATATACCAACCGGTCTGCCTACATCGAGTACAAGCGATCGTTGCAGGACTATGCGTTTTATCACAAGACGATTAAGCTCCAGCACCCTTCCCTGGCGCATGCGTACAAAGCCCTCACCAGCTTTAAACACAGCGGCAACAGCGGCGACATCATTTACGCCCTGCCCGCTGTTTTCGAACTGTCGAAAAACGGCAAAGCAATCCTTTACCTGCATGTGGAGCAGCAGGCTGAGTACAGCTTCAACTACCACCCGCTGGGCAACGTGATGCTGAGCGAAAAAATGATCAGCCTGTTAAAACCGCTGCTCCTGTATCAGCCGCAAATCGAGAAGGTCGAAATCTATAAAGGCGAGCCAGTGGATTACGACCTGGATGAATTCAGAAAGTACAGCTTCCACCTCGACAGGGGCAGCATCACCCGCTGGTATTTTAATGTGTACGGCATCAGTTACGACACCAGCCAGCCATGGCTCAGGGCACCCAAAGACGCGCAGTATGCCAACAACATTGTCATTGCCCGCAGCCATCGCTACCGTTCGCCGCTGATCGACTACAGTTTTCTAAAGGCTTATCCCAACAAGCTTTTCGTCGGTGTAAAAGAAGAATACGAGGACATGAAAAAGGCCTTGCCCGACCTGGTGTACCAACCGGTGAACGACTTTCTGGAAATGGCCACCATCATCAACAGTTGCCGGCTTTTTATCGGCAACCAGTCTTTCCCCTTTGCCCTGGCGGAAGCGCTGAAGGTTACGCGGCTGCTGGAAGTGTATTACAAACTTCCCAACGTAGTGGTGGAAGGCCGTGGCGCCAATGATTTCATCTACCAGCCACAATTCGAATACGCAGTCAGGCGGCTGTTGGAAGAATAACTTTTTACCGAATTCGTTTTTGGGCCTCTTTTACATCGGCATCCAGCAGGCTTTCTTTCGGTAACATGAACTGCTTGCGGTTGTCGTAGCTGCGCAGGAATTTGCGCATCTTCCGGATGAGGAAAGGTTCTTTTCTGTTCAGGCCCAAAGCCTCGAAGGGATTTTCAGCCAGCGGCTTTCGGGTAAACAAGTGCAGCCAGCGGCCATCGGTGTAATACTCGCGGCCGAAGTTTTTGGCAATATAATGGAGCGCTTCTTTAGTGTAAAAAGAAATGTGCTGGCCTGTTTCAAACGAAAAATACCACCAGTCTTTGTTCACGTTGGGTGGCACCAGCTCGGTGGAGAAAAAGAAATTGTCGCTGTACGAAAGAATGTTCCCGATTTCCGTCACCGGTGAGGCCAGGTGCTCCAGCACTTCAAACGCCGTAACGACCTCGAACTTCGTTCCCTCCTCCAGCTCTTTCAGGTCCTGGTATTCGGCAAAAATATTCTGGCAATAAGGGTCGGTGTGATAAAAGCGAAAACCCCGGTCCCGCATCATCCGTGTGAACAGTCCATAACCGCCGGCATAGTCGAGAAACAAAGCGTTGTGATCGAAATAGCGGGAAAGGAGCGGCTGTGCAATCCTGATCAGGTTTTCGTTGCGCATCACGATGCCCACATCCAGCTTGGTGATAGCCGAGGAATAGGCTTCATTCAGCCAGTACGGCTCTTCGGTTTGAATGAAGCCGGTATCCTTGCAACGGTAATAGCTTACATCGTACTTTTCGAGCACCCTTGCTGTGAATAGCAACGCTGTATCGCCACCTGTGATTTTGCTTTTCATATTTGCGGTGGAAGATAGAGAATGAAAGCGGAAAGAAAGAGGAGAGAACCGGGTGTGTTTGGCGGAAAGGTAAAAACAAAGATTATGCTTCGCCGTTGTTGCGCTTCCACCAACGGTAGCCTAAAATGCCGGCAATAGCCAACGGTGTGGCCGCCAAGTATAGGATACCGGCATTCAGGTGTTGTGCAGGCTTGTCGCCCAGTTGCTGCGCCGTGCGGGTACAAATGGAACACTGTGCGCTGGCGGCAAACGAAACCACTGTCAGTGCACATACCAGCAGAAACCAAAAGAAACGTTTGTTTTTCATTGTCGTGAGCCCTGCGGCAAAGGTAGCCCGGGAACGATGTTGCCGGCAAAGAAAATGATAAAGTTCCGCTAATCATTGGCAGCAAATACAAAGGCCGATCTGGCACCCAAACCTATTTGGCGCTACAATCGATGCCGAAGTTTTGCAGGATATGATCGTGCAGGCACTGGGCCCGCAGCGACGAGAACGGGTGGGTGCGGAAAAAATCTTCGAGCTTGCTGTAGTTGTTCTCTTCTTTCGACATGTCTTTCCAGAAACTAACCGTAGCGCAAAGGTCTTTGTTCAGGTGATTGGCCAGGTCGATCCCGTAGTAGTCGGCCTCCAGTTCGTTTTTCTGGTTAAAGGAACCGGCCAGCAATTGTTTGAGCTGGAAATAAGTCATGCCTTCCTGTCCAAACAGCTTTTCGGACAACTCCATTTCCTGGATCGTTTTTTTGATGTGCCCTTTTTCGGAGTGGCCAATCTCGTGGCCGATGACCGAATAGAGAAGATCCGTGTTGTTCTTGCAACGGTCGTACATGGCCTTGGTGAGATACACGTGCCCGCCAAACGTAAACGCATTGATCTGCTTATCGTCGATCAGGTAGATGGAATACTGAATGCCGGATGGATTTTCCCGTGCGGCCAGCAAATCATTCAGGATGGTTTGCAACTGGGCATGTATGGCAGGGTCATCCAGCAACACGAAGGATTTTGACTCGATTGCGTCTTTGTGGAAATCATCCCCCCACTGGTTTTGCACGGCATCCGTAATTTCTTTTTTGTTGACGGCAAGGTCGCGGATAAAACTGGTTGTGCGGCTGACGGCCTTGCTGGTACTGCTGCCGCTGACGGCACTATCCAGGCAGGTATAGGAATACGTCATCTTCTTCGAACTTTTTGGCGTGTCGACATTCTCCACCATGTTGCAGGCAGAAAGCGCACAAAGGCCAAGCACAAGGAAACTGGTCAGGCTTTTCATCACCATTTTCTTTGCAAAGCACCGGCCAAAATGCGTTGCGCAAACCAAACCTCAATCAACATGCAATCATTGCCTGCAAAGAAAAGCACTCCTTTTTCCTCCTGTCATCCCTCATCTGGAAAAACCTTTTTGGCAATTCTGACCACTCCCTGCGCTTTATTCTTCCAGTGCCGGTTCCGTATCGGGTGCTTTTTCAGAGACCGGCATTTTTCTTTTTGCCGGCAAAAGGCGGGCAACATAGTGCTCGCAAAGCGCAGCCGGATCGAAGCCTTCCAGTTCACCACGGAGTTTTTCCACGCCCTGTTTGTAGGAAGGGTTGGATAGAACGGCTTCCACGGCACAACGAATCTGCACCGGCCGGGGTGTTTCGGTTTTCAGGTTGATTCCCAGCCCGAAATAGCCGATGCGGGCATTGATCTCGTTCTTGCCTTCGTGCACACCGGCTACCACCAGCGGCAGCCCGTGCTGAATCCCCAGCATCACGCCACCGTAACCACCGTTGGTCACGTAAGCCTGCACGTGCGGCATGACGGCAGCAAAAGGAATAAAATCTTCAATGATCAAATTGGCCTGTGGGTAATGGCGGCGGAGGTCTTCGGTGCCGCTTCCACCCGTGGTGGCAATTACCAGCACATCGGAATTTTTGAATGCCTCGAGTGTGGGAACGATGATCTTGTTCACATCGGGTTCAACCGTGCCTTGTGTGACCAGGATGGATTTTTTGTAGCGCAGCAGTCTTTCATCAAACCAGAATTTAGTATCAGCGCGGTTGACAGGCCGCGGAAGCAGGGCGCCGATGAATTTTATTTTTGCATCCAGGTCGCTGCGCCAATACTCAAAGCCCGGGCAGCCGCTTTGGAGCACAAGGCTGGATTTGGTGTACAGCACATCAAACAAAAATTCATTTTCCACGTCAATGCCGTAACGGGCAAACTCGCGGTGCATCACTTTGTCGGACCGGGCAAACAAAACCGTTTTCGCCAGCTTGCGCAAAAACGCCTGCTTCAGGCGGCCGGCAAAGCTGTAGTCCGGCGTCATGGCCAGGCCGCTCGGCGGTAAATCTTTCGAGGTTTTGGTGAGTGGCAGGATGCCGATGGCCACCACAGGCAGGTTCATTTTTTCGCGGATAAACGGGATGCCGGTAAAGCAGATATCGGCAATCACGAGGTCGAAGGAGAAGTCCTGGCGGATCTCTTTCACGTCTTCGTAGAACTCGGCCCCGCGAAGCACAAAGGCATGCACGATGTCGAAATTGAGACGGCCGATTGCGGTTTTACAGCGGGCCCGCTTGGGCGAAGCCATTCCTGCAGGGTCGGTGAAAAAATCGATGGCCCGGCGAAACGGATAAAACGGAAGCCCCAGTTTTTCCACCCTGGCCCGGTAACGTTCGGAAGTATACCACCGCACGTCGCAGCCAATGCGCTTCAGGTGTGCAGCCAGTCCGGTCAGCGGGTTGAAGTGCCCGTCGGCCGGGAAATTGGCAATGAGGATTTTGGTGCCGGGCTCCAGGTGAAGGAGCGGCTTGCTATCGTTGTAAGCAATGCTGGACAACTGCATAATAAATGGTTTTGCGTAACGGGACAGTGCAAGTCTACACGTACCGGCAATGCTTGCAAAGTCCCGGAAGAACCAACTGCTTTTTTGTTTCCATGAGTTGCCATCCCTCCTTCATCAATTGCTGCGACCCGTTGGCCGGGAAAAAGGTGTTTTCAACTCCAGCCATTTTTATAACCGCTCTTCATCTTTCCCGCAAGTCATTCGGAATCTTGCTTATATTCAGTGTATTGAGTTGAACTGCCTGATCCGGACCCGGAAAGGAAACCAAGCACCTTGTTTTTTAACCACTAAATCGATACTGCCTATGCGCTTTCTTCGCTATTTCCCGGCAAGAACAACGCTCTGTGGACTGCTCGGCGTCTTTGCGGCATTTGGCTCTTTGTGTGCGCAAAGCAACACGGGCCTGCAGGTGCCGGTTACGTATTACAAACTGCCCAACGGACTAAAAGTGGTTTTGTCGCCCGACAAAACTGCACCGACGGTGGCCGTTGGTGTTTATTACAACATTGGTTTTCGCATCGAGCCGAAAAACCGCACCGGGTTTGCACATTTGTTTGAACACATGATGTTCCAGGGCTCGGAGAATTTGGGCAAGATGGAATTCATCAAACTGGTACAGGAAAACGGTGGCATTTTGAACGGCTCCACCCGTTTTGATTTCACCAACTATTTTGAAGTGATGCCTTCGCACAAACTGGAAACGGCCTTGTGGGCCGAGGCCGACCGCATGCGGGGCCTGAAGATCACCCAGGAAAACCTGACCAACCAGCAGGGCGTGGTAAAAAATGAAGTCAAGGTGAACGTGCTGAACCAGCCTTACGGTGGTTTTCCCTGGCTGGACATGCCGCAGTACGCCAATGAAAACTGGTACAATGCCCACAACTTCTACGGCGACCTGGCCGACCTGGATTCGGCCAACCTGAAAGACGTGGAAAGCTTTTTTAAAACGTACTATAGTCCCAACAACGCGGTGCTGGTGGTGGCCGGCGATTTTGAAATACCGGATGCAAAGAAGTGGGTTGACCAGTATTTCAGTAAAATTCCCGCGGCCAAGCTGCCGCCCAAACCAGACCTGACCGAACCGGCACAGCAAAAAGAAAAACGGGCCACCAAGGACGACAAACTGGCCAAAAAACCAGCCATTGCGGTGGCCTACAAAATGCCGCCCCGCAACACGCCGGAATACTATGCCATGGGACTGATTGACCAAATGCTGTTGCAGGGACAAAACAGCAAATTGTACCAGCAGCTGGTGCAACAGAAAGGGTATTCCAGCAATGTCAGCGGCGGCATCAACGTTGGCTTGGGCAACATGTTCGACTACAACGGTCCCATGCTCTGGGTGGCCAACCTGATTTACGATGCCAAAGTGCCGGCCGATTCCATCATCCACGAATTTGACAAGGCCGTTGCCGATGTAGCCAGCCACGTTACTGCAGAAGACATACAACTGGCCAGTGTAAAAATGCGCTCGGGTCTCTACGACGAAATCAGCTCTTTTTTTGGTGTGGGAAAGGTAAACCTCCTGGCCTCGTTTGCCCTCTTCGACGATGACCCGTCGAAGATCAACAGGCTGGAAGGCGAATTCAAAAAAATCACACCGGCGCTGGTACGTAAAACGGCCAGCGAATACCTGCGTTCCACCAACCGTACGATCCTGATTATTGAACCCAAACCGGCACAACCATGAAACAGCGAACGATCACTACCGCACTTGTCTGTACGCTCTTTGTTCAAGCCCTGTTTGCGCAAAAGCAGACGCCACCAGCCGGTGGCACAGCCAAAGATTTTAAGCTTTCGGCAAAAAAAGAAAAGTCCTACCCGAACGGTTTAAAGAGCACCACTGTGCAATACGGTGCCATCCCGAAAGCAACCATCAGTCTGATCATCAAAACGGGCAATGTGCACGAAGGAGCGAATGAAGTATGGCTGGCCGACCTGACAGGCCGCCTGCTAAAGGAAGGAACGGCCGCGATGAACTTTGCCGCCCTTTCAAAAAAAGCCGCACAGATGGGCGGTGAGTTGAACGTGAGTGTGGGCATGACCCAAACCACGATCAACGGATCGGTTCTCTCGGAATTTGCACCGGCCTTTATCAAACTGGTAGCGGACCTGGTGATGAACCCCGCCTTTCCGGCCAGTGAGCTGGAGCGATTGAAGGGCGATCTGAAACGACAGCTGACCGTGCAAAAAGCGGTGCCGCAGGCACAGGCGCAGGAGCAGTTTTTCCAGGCTCTCTACAAAGATCATCCGTACGGACGCATGTTCCCGACGGAAGAAATGATCAATAGCTATTCGCTGGAAATGGTAAAGGATTTTTACAACAAGAATTTCGGTGCCCGCCGCTCGGTGGTTTACGTCGTTGGCAAGTTTAACGAGGCGGCCGTGGACGCTGCCATCGCAACGGCCTTCAGCAAATGGAAGGCCGGTCCGCCCGTTCAATACCCGCCGGTGACGGCAAGCCCGGTGAGCGACACGCTGATGGTGGAACGGAAAGGGGCGCCGCAAACCACGGTAATGGTGGGCATGCCGGTACCAACACCCGATAACAAAGACTACCTGCCGCTGCTGGTGACCAATTCGCTTTTGGGCGGCTCGTTTGGTTCCCGCATCACCAGCAATATCCGCGAAAACAAAGGCTACACCTATTCGCCTTTCAGTACGGTGCAAAACCGCAAAGGCAGCTCGCTCTGGTACGAAGTGGCCGATGTGACCAGTGAACATACCATCGATGCCCTGCAGGAGATTCACAAAGAGATCAACCGCCTGCAGGCGGGTCCACCGTCAAAAGAAGAATTGCAGGGCATTCAAAACTACGAGGCCGGCATTTTCGTGTTGCGCAACTCTTCGCCCGGCGGCATTATCAGCCAGCTGAATTTCCTCGACCTCTATGGCCTCAACGACAGCTACCTTACCAACTACATCAAAAACATGTACGCGGTGACACCCGAAAAAGTTTCGGAAATGACTCGCAACTATATCCAGTATGATAAAATGACCAAGGTGATGGTTGGGGACAAGGAACTAATCCGGCAGCAGATCGAAAAACAAAAAGCGGTACCGAAGGCTTTTTAAAAAAGAGACCGAACAGGTTTCGAAACCTGTTCGGTCTTTAACGAAAAACGCCATCCTGCAAGTGCGGGATGGCGTTTCTATTTACACGGCTTCGGCGCTCATGCGCTTTTGCTGCTTCTTTCTTTCTTCCTCATCCAGGATCACCTTCCGCATGCGGATGTAGTTCGGTGTGACCTCGATGCATTCGTCCTGCTGGATGTACTCCATGCATTCTTCCAGGGTCATCAGGCGCTTGGGCGGCAGGCTGACCGTACCATCGGAACCGGAGGCCCGCATGTTGGTGAGCTTCTTTCCTTCGTTCGGGTTCACCACCAGGTCACCAGGCTTGTTGTTCTCACCGATGATCATCCCGCGATACACTTCTTCACCCGGGTCGACAAAGAAGAAACCACGGTCCTGTAATTTATCAATCGAATAGGCGGTTGTTGTACCGGCTTCCTTGGCAATCAGCACACCGTTGTTACGGCCGGGGATCGGTCCTTTCCAGGGTTTGTATTCGCTGAAGCGGTGGTTCATCACGGCTTCACCGGCGGTGTTGGTCAGCATGTTGGTACGCAGACCCAGCAGACCGCGGGAAGGAATTTCAAATTCCAGGTGCTGCATGTCGCCCTTGGTTTCCATCACCAGCATTTCGCCTTTGCGACGGGTAACGAGGTCGATCACTTTGGAAGCGTATTCCTGCGGCACATCCACCACCAGGGTTTCGAAGGGCTCGCATTTTTTGCCGTCAATTTCTTTCGTAATTACCTGCGGCTGACCGATGGTCAGTTCATAGCCTTCGCGACGCATGGTCTCGATCAGCACACCCAGGTGCAGGATACCACGGCCATAGACCATGAAGCTATCGGCGCTGTCGGTATCTTTTACACGAAGGGCCAGGTTCTTTTCCGTTTCTTTCATCAGGCGGTCACGCAGGTGACGGGAGGTCACAAATTTTCCGTCCTTACCAAAGAAAGGCGAGTTGTTGATGGAAAACTGCATGTTCATCGTGGGCTCGTCCACGCTGATAACCGGCAGGGCTTCGGGGGCCTCAAAATCGGCAATGGTGTCGCCAATGTTGAAACCATCCAGGCCAACCACGGCGCAAAGGTTGCCGGCAACGACTTCTGACACTTTTTTCTTGCCCATGCCTTCGAACACATACAGTTCGCGAACACGTTGTTTCTTGATGACGCCATCGGCCTGCATCAGGGAAATGGGCTGGTTTTCTTTGATGGTACCGCGGGCTACTTTACCAATGGCAATACGGCCAAGGAAAGAAGAGTAGTCCAGTGAGGTGATCTGCATTTGCAGCGTTCCTTCGCTCACTTTCGGTGCGGGAACATGCTTGATGATGCCATCCAGCAGGGGTGTAATGTTATCGATCTCGGTCAGGCTGTCGTTGAACCAACCGTTCTTGCCCGAACCGTAGTAGGTGGGGAAGTCCAGCTGCTCTTCGGTGGCATCGAGGTTGAAGAACAACTCGAACACCGCGTCGTGCACTTCGTCCGGACGGCAGTTTGGCTTGTCTACTTTATTGATGATCACTATGGGCTTTAATCCCAGTGCCAGTGCTTTTTGCAGCACAAAACGGGTTTGCGGCATCGGGCCTTCAAAGGCATCGACCAGCAGGCAAACGCCGTCCGCCATTTTCAACACCCGTTCTACCTCGCCGCCAAAGTCGGCGTGGCCCGGCGTGTCGATCACGTTTATTTTAACGCCGTTGTAGGTCACGGCTGCGTTCTTACTAAAGATGGTGATCCCTCTTTCACGTTCCAGGTCGTTGTTGTCCATGATGAGTTCACCGGTTTCCTGGTTATCACGGAACACCTTGGTGGCGTGCAGGATCTTATCAACCAGGGTTGTTTTACCGTGGTCAACGTGGGCAATGATTGCAATGTTTCTGATATCCATAACGATTAAGCTGCAAGCTTCAAGCCATCGGCTTCAAGCGGTGCAAAAAAGCTTGCGGCTTGTCGCCAACAGCTTGCGGCTGTTTTAGGAGGCGCGAAGGTACACCTTTCGACCGGGGTAGCCAGAAGAAGGGGGAAGGTTAACAAAAACTTTTCGGTGAGACAGCAGATTGCGGAGATAAGGATGCCAGCGCTCACTTTTCCGATAAATGAAAGCGGCCGCTACAAAAAACAATTCCCGTTACATTTACCGCCATGTCTGTTGCTGCAAAACGAAAGCTGAAACCCATCCAGTTGGCTGCCGTCATTTTCCTGACCGTTTCCGGCGGTCCTTATGGCCTGGAACCGCTGCTGGAACAAACCGGCGCTAACGCCTCCCTGCTGCTGTTGCTGCTGACGCCATTGGCCTGGGACATTCCCACCATCTTCACCATCCTGGAGCTAAATAGCATGATGCCGGTAACCGGTGGGTACTACCAGTGGGTAAAGCGTGCCCTCGGCCTTCGCTGGGCGTTTTACGAGGGCTGGTGGACCTGGCTATACACCTTTGCAGATCTTGCCATCTACCCGGTGCTCTTTGTGCAGTACCTGTCGTTTTTCTTTCCCGAAGCGGAAGCGTATAAAATTCCCATTTGCCTGCTGGTTATCTGGGTCTCCGGTGGCATCAACATCCTGGGCATTGTGCCGGTGGGAAGAACGTCGCTTGTTTTAAGCGTGCTTGTTTTGATACCGTTTGTGCTTCTTTTTGGCTGGTCGATGGTGCAGCACAACGGGCACCTGGTCATACCAACGCCTTCTTTGCGGCAATCGAATTTTTCGATGGTAAGCCTGGGGCTTTACACTGTGATGTGGAATTTCATTGGCTGGGACAACGTCACCACCTATGCCGAAGAAGTGGCCAAGCCGGTCCGCTCCTACCTGCTTTCGGTGCTGATGGCCTTTGTGGCCGTTTTCTGCATTTACTTTCTGGCCGTACTCATTGCCATCAATGCCGGCATTAATGCAACGGTCCTTTCCGAAACAGGCTTTCCGTCGCTGGGCCAGTTACTGGGTGGAAAAACCCTGGGCGCCATCATCGCCCTGGGCGGAATGGCCAGTGCGCTGGGCCTGTATTCCGCCGTGTTGCTTTCTGTTTCCCGCATTCCCAAAGTGATGTCGGACGACGGCCTCCTGCCCGCCAAACTGCATGCGCTTCATCCAAGATACAAAAGCCCTTACGTGTCTATCCTTTGCTGCTCCATTGTCGTGAGCGGCATGGTGTTCTGGACCTTTGGCGAACTGATCATCATCGATATCACACTTTACGGCGCGGCCCTTTGCCTGGAATACATTGCGCTAATTCGCCTGCGGAAAATTGCCGCACACGATCACCGCCCGTTTAAAATCCCGCTCAACAGGGCCGGGCTGGCTTTGATGGCACTCCTGCCCTTCACCGTCTACGCCCTTGCGCTGACCGGCGCCTTTCTCAACATGGAAAAAGCACTAAAACCCGCCCTGTTTGCGCTGGCGACCTTGTGCAGCGCCGAAGTGATTTGGCTGCTGGTGCAATGGCGAAACAAAAAGAAATTCGCCTTATAAAATTTTCCGAAGCAGATTCACGATCAGCGTCAGCAGCACGCTGAAAAGGATCATCGTGGTGAGTGGAAAATAAAAACGCATGTTTTCCCGCTCGATGCGGATGTCGCCGGGCAGCCGGCCAATCCAGTGCAGCTTGTTGCCGAAGAAATAAACAATGGCGCCGATCAAAACGATCACGGCGCCAAGTACAATGATGTATTTACCCGTTTGCTGGTTCATCGGCCGGAACAATGAACTGCAAAGCTCCTTCTTTTACGGTAATGCGAACATCTGTTTCCTTTGGCAGCTTGAGCATTTTATCATCGGCATGTATACGGGTGCCATCCCAGCGGATGGAGATGTTTTTTCCTTTCAGTGTATGAAACTGGTAGGCATCTTCGCCTTCGGTGAGCTTGTGCAGCAGAAACTCGGCAAACTTTTCCTTGTTGGCTTCCGGTACCAGCACCACTTCCAGTTCGCCATCACCCGGGTCGGCCAGCGGTGCCAGCACCATGTTGGGACCGATGGAGCGGATGTTCATGACTTCCACCATGTAGAACATGCCCGAGTGGTCCGTGCCGTCGATCTCGAGCTTGCAATAACGGGGCTTGTAGGACAAAAGGATATTGTGCAGCACTTTCAGGGCGCCTTTCAGCTCTTCTTCCGGCGAGTCGTACACCTCGGCTTTTTCTTTCATGGTTTTCATCAGGTAGGGGAAAAGTCCAAAGCCAAAGCCTTCGAGGAAAAACGATACGTCGGGTACATTTTCCACGAGCCCGATATCCACTTTTTTGATCTTAGCCTCTTTCCACGACTGGATGGTTTTCCCCGTGTCGCTGCTAACGTTAAAGGTCTTGCCAATGTTGTTGGCCGTGCCCAGTGGCAGCACACCAAGCAGCAGGTTTTTCGCCAGGGCTTTCTGCTTCAGAACCTGTCTTACCACTTTGCGCACCGTGCCATCGCCGCCGGCAATGGCGATCAACTCCGTGTCTTCTTCTATCTCCTTCCAGCCCTTGACCTTTGTAGAGGCGTATCTACAGTCAAACCCTGCTACTCTTATTTCTTCCATTAACGCTTCCTTGCTATGCGCCTCATCGCCTGCCGTTGGATTGTGGATCAATTTTACTCTTTGCATAATTTATCTTCTATGCACCAAGGCTCAACAAAAGCATACCAGATCGCAGAAAGACCGGCCTGCGAGAGATTGGCATAATAATGTTGCAGGTTTTTGCATGAATATCCTGATCGCAAACGACGACGGCATTTACAGCCCGGGGCTGGCTGCGCTGGCCCAGGTGGCCAAAAAATTTGGCGAGGTGCGCATCATGGCGCCCGATGTAGAACGTTCTTCCGCCTCCCACGCCATTACGGCCCACCTGCCCATTTCGTTTAAAAAAGCCAACATCCCCGTGGATGGCGTTCAGGCCTTCAAAGTGAATGGAACACCGGCCGACTGCGCCGCGCTAGGTACCCACCTGGCCAAAACCGATGTGGTGCTTTCCGGCATCAACATGGGCCCGAACCTGGGCAACGCCATGTGGCACTCCGGCACGCTGGCAGCCGCCAAGCAGGCTGTGTTGCTCGGTGTAAAAGGCATTGCGCTGAGCACACCCGTGGGAAAAGAAGAGCCGGATTTTGAGGCGCTGGCGCCCTTCGTGGAAGAAACGCTGACAATGTTGCTGCAGGACGACCGCCTGGCACTGTACAACGTTAACTTCCCGGCAAAGCCCAAAGGCATCATGTGGACAAGGCAGTCCGTGCGGCTGTACGACAACCGCATCGAACCGGGCATGGACCCGATGGGTCGAAAGCACTACTGGTTTACGGTAATCCCGCTGGAACCGGCCGAAGAAGGCACGGACCGGTGGGCGGTGGAAAACGGCTATGTTTCCATTACGCCGCTGCGACTCGACCTGACCGATGAAGCCGAACTGCAAAAGCGCCTGCAGCAATCGGTTCCTCGGCAAATTGTTTGAGCGGCAGAGTTTTTTTTGCAACCTACATTTGCGCCAATTAATACGGACGTGTAGTGCACCGAAAAATCCTTTACATCGTAAATCCCATTTCGGGAACAAAAAATAAAAAGTCAGTACAGGAAATCATTGAAAAGGAAACCCGGCGGGCCGGTTTTTCGTTTGCCATCTACCCTTCGGTGGCCGGCGGTGATTATGCCTTTCTTTATCCCATCATCAAAGAACAAAAGTTCACCGACGTGGTGATCGCCGGCGGCGACGGCACCATCAACCAGGCGGTCAACAGTCTTCGCAAACTGGGGGTGCAGTTTGGAATCATTCCCTGCGGGTCGGGCAACGGCCTTGCTTTTAGCGCGGGGATCTCCAAAGACCCGGTAAAGGCACTGCACACAGTTTTTAACGGCCGCAGCAAACTGACCGATGGCTTTTCTATCAACAACCAGTTTGCCTGCATGTTGTGCGGACTGGGTTTTGATGCACAGGTGGCACACGATTTTGCCAATGCACCCAAGCGGGGTTTGACGACGTACGTAAAGAAAACCATACAGAATTTTTTGACATCCAAAGCTTACCCGTTTACGCTTTCCACCGGCGAAAAAGAAATTCGTACGGAAGCGTTTTTTATTTCGGTGGCCAACAGCAACCAGTTTGGCAATCACTTTACCATTGCGCCAAAAGCATCGCTCAACGACGGCCTGCTGGACGTGGTGATCATGACCAAACAAAACAAACTGGGCGTGTTGTTTCAAACACTCAAACAGATCAGCGGTTTCAACAAAGTGAAGAGCGTGGACATTGTCGATGAACGAAGCAGCCTGATTTAT
Source organism: Flavisolibacter nicotianae (assembly GCF_003628535.1). GTDB lineage: Bacteria > Bacteroidota > Bacteroidia > Chitinophagales > Chitinophagaceae > Flavisolibacter > Flavisolibacter nicotianae. Next base: position 937,018 of record NZ_RBCI01000001.1, on the reverse strand, counting down.
TTTCAAACTGAAACACTCAAAATCAGCAACGAACGTGGCGCACCGCTGCACATTGACGGCGACCCGGTGGAGACCATGGAAGAAATGCGATTTGCTATTGTGAAAGACTGCTTTTTGCTGATTTACCCGTAGCGTTAAAGAGTGACAGCACCTGTTTAAAACTTTGCTGGTTGTGCCCTGATTGCAACGAACCGGCGATGTCCAGTTTTTCCTGCTTGGTGAGGTGAAAACTCAGGGCTGCCTTGTGTTGTTCTTTACGGGGTATATACTGGAACGAGATATTGTGCACCGGGAAGCGGCTGTTGCTCAAAAAGTAGGTGGCCATGTCTTTTTGAAAATACTCCATCATCTTGTACCAGTTGTGCTGCAGCAGAAAGAAAGGCTTGGTGGCATTTTGCACCAGGTCGTCAAACTCGTACGGGTTGTCCCAGCCGCCGTCCATGCGGTCGCGGATCTGCACCAGCACCACGCCCCTCGTATTTTCTTCAATCCATTTCTGCATGTGCAGCAAAAAACGCAGCGATGTTTCCACGCCGTAATTATCCCTCAGCCCGCCGTCCATCACGTCGATCACCGGTTCCGACGGCATCCACACGTTGGGCAACACCACGGGGAAAGTGGCGTTCATGCGCAGGATGGTGAGCATGCGCAGATTGTAGGGATCCTGCTTGGCAAAGAAGGATGTAAAGTCAATGGCATCGGCGGCGGCGAGGCTTTGCGTGCTGTCCTTCGGCGGCTCCATCATAAAGCGCATCGGCTGCGTACTGATGGTCATCATTTTTCCATCGCGGGTGATGAGGGTATGGTACAGCATCAACGGGATGTTAGCCGCCGATTCGTCGGCTGCGTAGTCGCCCAGTTTTTTATCGAGTACCTTGCCGGTGTTGCGGTTCAGGGCTTCTTCAAAGGCCAGTCCCCTGTCGCGTAAATACGAATACGGGCCCACAGAAAATTTGCGCTCCGGTGCAAACACATCTCTTGCCACAAACGATGTAAACGTGGGATTGAGCAGGTCGGATGCAATGTTGTTGACATAGGCATTGGACTGCAAATTGACGGAAGGATTCCGGAGCCGTTCGCGGTACAGTTCGCGGAAATACGAAGCACCGATCATGCCACCGGACGCACCGGTAAACAGAAATGTTTTTTTCATCATGGTGCCGCCGGTGATGCTGTCGAGCCGCTGCAGCACATTCATGGTAAACGTGGCGCTGCGGGTGCCGCCACCGCTGGTCGTTACCACCACAAGCAGGGGCTTTTCTTCACCCTGTTTGGTTTTCCACCGGTTCAGGATCGTTTCCATATTATGCTTATCCTGTTCCGCCGAAGGCGATGCGGCAATGCTATCGATATTCCGTTGTGTGTAGGCCGGCTGCGAAATTTTATTGTCGTAATTCAGGCCATACGCCTTGTTGCGGGGGTCGATCCACTGGATGTTGTAGAAATAATTAATGATCAACACAAACAGCAGCAGTGCCGGTACGCTCCAGCTTTGAAAAAAATACACAATGGCACCCGTTACGCCAATGAGGATGGCAAACAACATAGTGATGGACGCCCCGGCTGGCAATTGAAAAAACGGATAGTCGATAAAAAAGCCGATCATCAGCAAAAACAGGTAGACGATAAAGATGGAAAGCACCGCGGCAAAATGGTGGCGCTTGAAGATCTTTTCCATTAGCTCGTGCGAATAGTGCGACACATCGCGACAACGGCGCACCCGGTAAAAAGAATCCAGGAACCACTCGGAATGAAGCAGCGAACGGCCGGCCGCTTTTTCGGGCTGCAGGTGCGAGATATAGTTTTTGGCACTGCTGAAAAGCGGTTCCAGTTTTTTAAAAATCGTTCGGTCGGCACTGAAGAAGTAAAAAAACGAAACGGTTAGGACAAGGATCAGCCCAATGAGAAAGCCGCCGATTATGACGGCGATTTCGATAGTGGCGATCAGTTCTTTGGTATGCAGGTAAGAAGCCGCTTTGAACAGGTAAAAAAACAAAAAGCCAAACGGGATTGCACTGTTGTTGATGCAGTATTTTAAAAACGGGTACTGCGTTGCCGCAAGAAAAGTGAAATGCCGGCTGAACAAAATAAAGGTGGTCACATTCCAGCACATGATAAAAATACCGATGGCAATCCCCACGATCGCCGCTCCCAGCGCATTGACATCGCCCATGTATTCGGGTGCCAGGAAAAGCGCTTCCGCGCCAAAGGATTTCATGAAAGCACCGCCAACGGTTGCAAACAGCATTCCCCAAAAAAGCAGAAGCACCTGGTACTTGCGAAAGTGCAAAAACAGTAATTGTACAGGCAGGGAATAAAACGTGCCTCGCAGGTATTCAAAAAGGGCGATGTGCTTTTTCAACGGTTGTAAAGTACTGCGAAACTGCTTATGTAGATTACGGGGCAGGAAAGAAAAGTATTCCATAGTTAGCGGCTTTACCTTTCTTTTAAGACGATCCAGGCGGTTACTTCGCTGCACACGGCTACGGCCTCCCCGCCCGCCAAAGAAGGAAGTGGTAACCTACCCAAACCCCTCCAGGGAGGGCTTTCTATCGCACAGACCCTTGCTTTTGTACGATACTCCATAGCCTTCATCAGTCATTTTGGTGGAGGCTTTTGCTGCCATTCGGTGTCCCCGCCAACGGCTTTTCTTTTGCCCCGGAGGGGCATCCTGTTAATAGAAGAAAGAACAATAGAGTGAATAAAGCTCCGAAGGAGCGATATATTTTTTACGGAACCAGCAATAGAATATCCATTGAGCCCCCGTTGCACAGTTTATCCTGACGAAGGAAGGGCTCCGTTCAACGTTCGGAACGAAGTGGGGCAAAAAGAATTCCATCTCTTGAAGAGATGGAATTCTTCGGCAAACAAAAGCCTCTTGCTTAAGTCAGTCCTTATGCATCACGAGTCGCACCTTCGGAAGACCCGGAGGCCTTGTGCAGAAATAAAACCGTAACCAGGGAAAGCAGCAGCAGCATGGCCACGGCCTGGTGCAACTGTGCATTCCACTCGAATATCCCCCACTGTTGCGGCTTTTTTTGCAAACTGGTTAAAACGGCAGCGATACCGAGTCCTACCTGCACGATCACCAGTGCAAGCGGGATCCATCGCACCCGGCGAAACAGGGGACTGCCCTGCACCCTGGCCACTTTGCTCGTCCAAACCAAAAGCAAAAGACTTAGCAGGTAAGCAAGGTTCCGGTGAATGAAATGGATGGTGACCGGGTTGTTGACAAGCGCCGAAAAGAATGTGCCTTCCCTACCCTGGTAAGAACCGATACCGGCCGGCAGGTACGAACCGTTGATAGAAGGCCAGGTTGGTGCCGCTGTTGCAGCTTTCAGCCCTGCCATGAAGGCACCGTAAATCAATTGCAGCACCAGCAGCCCGATTATCCAAAAAAGAAAAGTTCGGGAAGAAGGCAACACAAGTTTCTGCCCGGGTGGCACCAACAACTGCAGGGCAAACCAATAGGTATACACCAGCAAGCCAAGAGCGGTAATGAAATGAATGGCCAGGCGAATGTGGCTGACATAGAGGTTTTCGTCATTGAGGCCGCTTTTCACCATGATCCAGCCGATGGCACCCTGCAGGCCGCCGAGCAAAAAAAGAATGAGCATCGGGTTGATCATGTCCTTGCTGAACCGTTTCTGCAGCAGGAAAAGCACAAACGGGATGGCAAACACAATCCCGATCAGTCGGCCCCAAAGCCGGTGCAGCCATTCCCAGAAAAAAATGGACTTAAAATCGTCCAGCGTAAAATAAGCATGCAGGTTTTTGTATTGGGCGATCTGCTTGTAACCTTCGAACGCTTTGTTCCATTGCGCCTCGTTCAGCGGCGGCAACGTTCCTAAAATCGGTTGCCATTCCGTAATGGAAAGCCCAGAGTCGGTAAGACGGGTGATTCCGCCCAAAATAATTTGAACAACGATCATGAACACACCCACCAAAAGCCAGATGGCAACCGGCCGGCTGCGTTTACTGCGAATCACATCTATCTGTTGCAGATGAAAAGCCTCTGTCATAGCGGTGCAAAGCTAACCGCGGATAAAGTGGAGGAAAAATGGATTCACCGGAAATCGCAGCGTACCGAAAGAAAAACTCAACCGCAGAACAGACGAGTAAAGAATGCAGAATGTAGAAGGCTCTTCCGCTGTTTATTTTTTTATTCAACGGCAGGATGCCCCTGTGAAGAAAGGATGATACGCCGAAGCCAGTTTATCATTCAACATTCCTTGTTCGTTTATCCGATCTTCTCTTTAATGTGCCGCTTTGATGTACCCCCAGCCTTCTTTTTGACGGGTGATGATCTCGTAGATGCCATCGGGTACGATGGTGATACCGGGCAGCAATTGCGAAGCTTCCACGTTGTGACGCTTCATTGCCGCGGCGCATACTTTTACCGCGATGTTTTTGTTCTGCGTAAGCTCCTGCAGGGCGGGTGCCACGGCTGATTTGTCTTTTTGCACCATGTCGAGCGACTGGCCGTATAACACCACTTCGAGTTTGGCATCGGGTCTCTCTTTTGAAATTTCGCTCAGCCAGCGTACCACCATTTTGTGGTCGTTGGTGTCTTTGCTTGTAAGGTCAAACACCACGTTGTAAGGAACTGACTGGGCGAGTGAAAAAAGACTGCCGGCCATCAGGCCAAGGAAGAAGAGTAGGCGTTTCATGTTTGCACAATTTTGGTTTTAAAATTTACAGCTTTTTTACCGCAAAACCACCGCAGCGGCAACCAGCTGATTAGCTGCAGGGATAAAAAACTTGTTGCAGGGCTTTGGATTTCGTACCTTTTTGGCACTCCTTTTTTCTTCACCAAAACATTTAGTATGGAACCGTCAAATCTCCCCCCTACCGATCGTCGTGCGTTCCTGGGCACACTGGCCACCGGCGCTGCCGCTATGAGTCTGGCAGGATTGGCCACGCCGCTTCAAGGCTTTGCCAGGGAAGAACTGCCCATTGCCCCTCGTGACGAAGACCCGGATGCCTGGTTCAACCAGATCAAAGGCAAGCACCGGATTGTCTTTGATGTAGTGGAGCCCAGCGGGATCTTTCCGTTTGCCTGGCCACGGGTGTTTTTGCTGACCAATGCGGCAACCGGAACACCCGAAGCAGAAAGCAGCGTCGTGGTGATCCTGCGCCACGAAGCCATTCCATATGCCATGAACAATTCTGCCTGGACGAAGTATAACTTCGGAAAAGTCTTCAAGATTACCGATGACAGAACAAAAGAATCGGCAATGCGCAATGCGTTTTACAAACCGGCTTCCGGTGATTTCCAGGTGCCCGGCATCGGGCCTGTGGCCATTGGCATTAACGAGCTGCAGGAAAGCGGTGTTATGTTTTGTGTTTGTAACATGGCCATGACGGTGTACAGCGCCGCGATAGGCCAGTCGATGAACATGGATCCGAAAGAAGTGTACAACGATTTTAAAGCAGCAATCCTCCCCGGTATTCAGATTGTTCCCTCGGGTGTTTGGGCCGTAGCTCGTGCACAGGAACACAAGTGTGCGTATTGCCGCGTGTAAAATCAGAAAACCCGGCAGTCTTCACTTTGCCATTGCTTGTTGCGAAGGGAAGACTGCCTTTTTTTATGTGTTGGTTCATTTTTTCTTTATCCCGCTAAACGGGCCATACTTGTGCACCACTTCGGGGAACGTATCGGCAAAGGGACCGAAAGGATAATCGAGGGGCTTTTTGGCGATATTGGGCCAGTCGTTTGGAAACGGTTTTACCGGCCGCGGCTGAGAGGCAATGTAAGCGGCAACATCCCAGGCCTGCTCGGCGCTGAGTTGCGGCGCTTTCCACGTGACGCCTAAAGGCATGTTGTTCTTAATAAAAGCAGCCAGCAGCGAAAGCCGGTACAAGCCTGCGCCCACGTTGAAACTATGGCTACCCCACAGGGGCGGAAAAACATAACCCGATGAATCCGGCAGGTATACTCCCTCCCCATTCGCACCATGGCAACGGGTGCAGTTCAACACAAAAATTTGTTTTCCTTTTTCCAGGCTGGCAGCCCGCGGCAAATAGCTAAGTTTTTCCGTGCCGGCTCCCTTTGGTGTCTCTCCTTTTGGTACGCTTTTACCCACCCACCGGATGTAGGCGATCATGGCCTGCATTTCTTTACTTGCACTGTCCAATACTTTTCCGTCAAGGCTTCGCTGCATGCAGTCGTTAACGCGAAACAGGATCGATTCAACTTGTCCACTCCGGTCGCGGTACTTGGGATAGGTTGAGGCAGCAGCGCTAAACGGGTTGGCAAAATTTTGTGTGCCTCCCTGCAGGTGACAGTTCTGGCAGTTCATGCCATTGGTGAGTTGTGCCACTGTTCCTTTCGGGCCCAGGTAATGGGCGGTGCTTTCCACCAGATCCTTGCCATAACGAATCAATGCGCTGTTGGGTTCCGACGCCAGGTCGCTTTCGGAGGGCGCCTTCCATTCACCGGCGGCCGCTGGCGCAGGCGTTTTAAATTGCCTGGATTTGAAGCGGGGATAAAACAGGTCGGCCAGGATAAGGATGCATACCAAAAGGATGATCCAGAAAGGAAACCAGGTTGATCGGCGGGAGCGCATAGTTGGAAGCTGCTTCGTCAAGTTACAAAGAATTAAATGGATGATAAAATCAGGCAGCCGTCCCCGATTTTGTTGGTGCTGCTGTATTTTTGAATCCATGCTGCACGCTTATTTCCAGGAAGAACTGATGGAAGCCGGTTGCGACGAGGCAGGCCGCGGGTGCCTGGCCGGTCCTGTGTTTGCCGCTGCGGTTATTTTGCCCAGGGATTTTTCGCACCCCTTGCTGAACGACTCAAAACTGATTACCGAGGAGCAGCGGTACGAATTGCGTCCTTTCATCGAACGTCATGCCATTGCCCATGCGGTGGCCCAACTCGACAACAGGCAAATCGACAAACTGAATATCTTAAAGGCTTCCTTCAAAAGCATGCATCTTGCCGTGAAATCGCTCCCGGTACAGCCACAATTGCTTCTCATTGACGGGAACCGGTTTATCCCATACAAACGAATTCCGCACAAATGCATCGTTGGCGGCGATGCCCTCTATGCATCAATTGCCGCCGCCAGCATCCTGGCCAAAACCTACCGCGACGATTACATGCTGGCGCTGCACGAAAAATATCCACACTACAACTGGGCAAAAAACAAGGGCTATGCCACCAGGGAACACCAGCAAGCCCTGGAGAAATTTGGCCCCTGCCGTTTTCACCGGCAATCCTTCCGGCTCGATTACAGCCAACCGGCCCTTTTTACCACCAAGACCGATACGGCGCCTGAAGCCGGTTCGCTATCGGCCGAAACAATTTAATTTTTCCGGGATCAGTGTACAGGCCTTATTAAACCTATGCAGCGTTTTACTGTCTATTGGTTGTCTACTGAATACTGCATAACTGAATGTTCTGCCGTAAAAATGGTTGAAGGTTAACAAGAGCGCCCCTTACTGGGGCGTTTTTGTTGGCGCAAGTCCCTCGCTTTGCGGTATGGCTGCGGCTAGTCCAGTGCGAGGTAAAAGCCTTCCCTGGAAACATTGTTCACTTTGTATGCTTCGATGGAGCGGTAGGTATCGCCGCCGCAGGGACACCGTTTTTTGGTCACGCTGAAGTCGGCAATGGTGTATGATTTATTCAGGGAAGGAAGGTGAATTTTCCAGTCGAAATCGCCGGTGATGGTGTGAAATAACCGGGAACGGCTTGTATCCGTTGCAGCCACATTGCTATACAGCCTGGCCGTGTCGATGATTTTTGTCCACTGCGTACCGGGTTGATACCGGACCACGTAAACCGTGTCTGTATCGACGGCCCTGAACTTCTCAAAGCTTAGGATGATCTCGTTGCCGGAGCAGAACTCTTTACAGCAACCGGCCATTGCAACGAACAGGAGTAAAGGAAAAAGGAGTTTCATTCACGCGGTGTTTCCGTTTTTTTCAATGAAGACACAAAGCGGCCAACAATACGCTGCAAGGATTCGTTGTTGGTTGTTTCAAAAGGTTTGAACGGAAAGCGTTCAACCAGCTCCAGTGCATGCTTTAGCCTGAATTTTTTTTGCTCCACGCAGAAGGCGAAATTTTTCTGCATCAGGTGCCTGGCCAGGTACTCCTGCTCTGTTTGTCCCGGCGTGGGAATCAGGATGCTTCGTTTTTGCAGGGCTGCCAGGTCCATCACGGTGCTATAGCCGCAGCGGCCGATCACCAAGGAGGCTTCCCTGATTGTTTGCTCCAGTTCTGCTGCGGGCAAATGATTGTAAACGGTGATATTTTCGGGCACGGCAACCGGTGCCGTTTCGCCGGGCAGCCCCCGTACCAGGACGACCGGCCGGGTGTATTCCTGTAAATCGTTGAGCAGGCTTTCTTCCAGCAAGGTGCGCTGTGGTTCGGGGCCCGAGAGAAGCACGAGGAGTTGCCCGGGCTTTTCCTCCGCCTTGTTTTGTCCGAACCGCGAAAGCGGCCCGGTATAGTACAGGGGAATGGAAGGTTTGGTAAGCGGGTGCGAGAGTTCGCCGGCTAAATTATTTTCTCCTTCCGCATCGGGCACCCAGCACTCACTGAAGCGATTGATGTATTGATAGGCGGTCTCCTGCAACAGGTCTTCGGCAAGGGTCAGCGGCGCTTTGATCCGTAGCTGATGCGTGATCAGAACAGACCGGATGGAGGCGTGATTCAGGCCATAGCGATTGTCGGAGATCACGGCATCGAACGGCTGCGCCGCGACAAGGCTTTCCAGCCAGGCCTGCTCCTGTTTGACCGCGGCGAGCAGCTTGGGAATTTGCGCCACAATTTTCAGGGCCAGTCCCCAGGCGGTTGCTGCATATTCAATGTCATAACCCGGCAGATCGAGAAAGGGCAGTTGTGGAAATTCCTGTTGCAGAAGGCGTTTGCTTTTGCCATCGGCGGCAAGTGTAACGGCACACTGTTGCCGAAGCAATTCACGGATCAGCGGGATGCAGCGTGTGGCATGGCCGAGTCCCCAGTCCAGCGGGGCCAACAGAATCTTAGGCGAAAGATCGTCTTGATCCACGTTAAATTTTTTATGTTTGACCGAAGTGCATACGAAACCCGTAGGCAAAATAGTTATTTTCAAAATCCCAGTATGAAGAAGATTATCTATGTGGCATTGTTCTTGACTATCCTTGGTATGACCGGTTGCTCCCGTAATTATTACTCCGGTACGGGTAAAGGAAGCAGTTGCGGATGTCCCGGCAAGGTTTAGGAAAAAAGATGAGCCATGAAAAACTATAACCGAGATTTGTTACTGTTGTACAAAGAAGAAGTGTATAACGACGACTTAATTCAAAACGAAGTAGAAGGTCTGCACCGTATCCTCATGACAGTGGAACGGAATGACGTGTTTTGTCAGGCGCATGAACTGGTAACCCGCTATAAGATCACCAGAAAAGCAAAGGCCATTCTAAAAGCTGTAGAATGGCCTGAACTAAAACCGTTTCATTTTCTGATCAACAAAAATTAAGAAAGCTCTTGCAAGGCGCTTTTTAATTTTTGCAGCATTTCATCAATCTCCTCCTTCTTACATGTTCCCACGCTCAGCCTGTACCAGGGCGATGAGCTGGATGCTCCAAAGGCATAGAACGGCACCACTGCAAGACTTGCGTTTTGCAACAAATACGCGGTTACATCAGCCTGCGTGGCAAGCGTTTTCCCTTCTGCCGTTTTCTTTCCCGCCAGGTCAATTTTGATAGTCAGGTAAATGGCTGCCTCCGGCGCTACTGCGTCCACGGCAAAGCCTTCTTTCTTCAGGCAGATCAGCCCATCGTAGATCCGGCGAAGTCTTTCTTCAATCTCCGATTTGAAATGGGTGAAGTAGGTATTGATCGAATCTGTTTGTCCGAGGAATTTGGTCAGGCCTTTTTGCTCCGGCATCGGCGCCCAGGCACCGACATGCGAAAGGATCGCCTTCATTTTATTGAGCACACTGGCAGGGCCCATGCTCCAACCGACACGTACACCGGTAGCCGCAAAGCACTTGCTGATCGCATCGATAAAAATCGTGTAGGGCCGCATGTCCGGATTCAGGGAAACCGGGTCGCAGTGCTCAATGCCATTGTAGGTGAGGTGCCAGTACATCTGGTCGTACATCACGTACAGTTTTTTCTTTTCGCCGCGGCGTTTGTTTTCTTCCACTACCATTTCACAGATCGCAGCGAGTTCCTCTTTCCGGAAGGTGGTGCCGGTAGGGTTTTGCGGCGAGCAAAGCGCCAGGAAGGAAGCCTCACCGATATACGGACGAAGGTCATCCGCCGTTGGCATGAATGCGTTTTCCGCTTTGGCCTCCACCACAACGTGTTCGGCTTCGACAAAATGGGTGTAGTGGTTGTTGTTCCAGGAGGGAACGGCATACACCACTTTTTCTCCTTTGTCCACCACAGCCCTGAACAAGGCATAGATCAGGGGACGGCCACCCGACGCGACGAGGATCTCGTCCACACCATAGTCCAGGCCCTGGTATTGCTTGCTGAAACGGCTGAGCGCTTCCCGCAGCTCAAGGCTGCCTTCGCCGGGAGGGTAATTGGTAAAGTGATTGCGGTAAGCATCCACAATGTTGTCTTCCAAATCTTTTGGAATGGGAAAAATCTTCGGGTCAAAATCGCCAACGGTAAAGTTGTAAATGCGTTCGCCTTTGCGGATACGTTCCCTGATCTCTCCACCCAGTTTTACGATCTCTGAGCCGATCAATGTTTCGGATAAATGTGACAGCTTCATAATCCAGAATTGCGCGGCAAAAGTAGGGCAAAACAGCGGAACGACTGCTGAACGGATTTGTTGCGAAATGGGATGGCCAACCGCATTCCGGTTGCGGCTTCTTCCCCTGAAACGCAGGTCAGTCAACCGTTAGCCCGATCTTCTCGCTATTATGCGTATACAATTCACTGTCCGACATAACTCCAAAGCGGAAGAAATAATGTCCCCTGGGCAGGGCCGGGAAAAGAGACCATCCGGATACCTGGCCCCGCACGGCCTGCTGAAGGGTAAACGGTGCTTCCGTCACCGCAACGCGGTCCCGGTCTTTGAATATGACGATCGCAACCTTTTCATCCGTACCGGGATGATTTTGTAAGTAATGACGGTATTGTTCCGGCAGGTCTACCGTAAAGCGAAGGCGCAAGGTATCGGTGGGACGTACACGATAATCGTTGCTCCGGAACTGCACTTTTGCAAACGAATGCAGGCTGCTGTCGAACCGGTAACCTACCGTAAACAGCGGTGCTTTCACAGAGTCGGGAAAGTTGGGAAGGTTAAAGATATCGAGGATGTAAACAGGTTTGCCCAGCAGCGAATCTTCCACCGGCCAGAAGTTGTAGTTGTTGCGGCGGTCATCGAATTTGTTGAGCGAATACGTCATCTGCCCGGTGTAAAACCAGTACTTGGATGCCCGCTGGTAGCTGTTGTTGAACACAACGGGGTAGCCTTTTGTTTTTTGTTTCAGCGCCTGTGGCCAGCCCTTCCAGGCATGGTAGCGTTCCACGATGGCTTCGGCCGGCACAAGGTCAACAACCATGATCACACGAAACGCCAGCACCAGCAGGACCGTCACCGGTAAAAGGCGCAGCAGCCATTTTCGCCAGCCTTGCATTTGCAGGAGAAATTGGTGCGCCAACACCATGACAGGAATGATCGCCGGGGCGGTCCAGTTGGGTTCTACTTTTCCTTTTATGGTACTCAGTAAAAAGAAAAGAAAAAAGCCAACGGCCGTGAACTTCAGCGCTTTTTCAAAACTGTTTTTGGTGCGGTAAAGAAAACTCGCGGGCCAGAGGAAAAAACCAGCAATGGGACCGGCAAGAAGTAACTGCCCCAGGATGTAATCGGTCGTATAAGAAAACTTGTAGGGGTTGACATTGCTCTCGAATAAATGATAGCGAAAGCTGATCCAGTCGTGCTGGTACTGCCAGTAAAGGTGCGGCACAAAAAGAAGGAAGGCAATGCATCCGGCCGCATAAATCTTTGGATGGCGCAGCAGTTTCAGGTTCGACAGCACGACAAATAAAAGCACCAGCACGCCGTGATACTTGCTGTACAGCAGTGCGGCAGCCGAAAGCCCCAGCCACAGGATATTGAGCCACGAAGTGTTCGCCAAAAACTTTCTGTACAACAAAAAAAACAACGCCGTAAAAAACAGGAGCGGAATGTCGGGCACGGCCACAAAACCGCTGATCTGCAAAACCGCAACCGACAGCACAATGGCGTAAAACAAAAACGGACTTTTCCTGTCGGTAAGCCTTTCGGTAAGGTAGATGGTGGCCGTGTTCAGGATCACCGGCAACAGCCGCACACCCAGCTCTCCGCCAAAAAATAAGGTCCCGATCCTGATCAGCAGGGCCACCATCGGCGGGTGGTCGAAATAGCCCCAATCGAGGTAACGGGAAAACACCCAGTAGTACGCTTCATCGTCCTGCAGCTCTGTAAAGACAGCCTGAAACAGGTTCAATAAAAACCAGGCAGTGTAAAAAATTTTCCGGTGGTGCTTTTGAACAAACGTCGTCAAGTGCGCTTATTTAGTTTGAAGGAAGGTATCAATCGATCCGATGGCGTTGTGAAGGCGTTGCCGTTCTGTTCCACCAATCTCCACCCAGGGACGGCCACTGTTGACCATGATGTCTTTGTACATGTTGAAAAGACGTTGCCGCATTTTCAGGTCGGGGTATTCCCGCAGGCTGTCGTGGGCCCAGGGCAGGTCGATGTTGCACAGCAGATAAAGGTCGCAGGAAGAACGGGTGATCTCTTTGAGTATCCAGGAGGGACAGTGTCCAAAAGCAACTTCGTACCAGACCTTCATCACATACAGATCCGTGTCGACAAAATACAGGCTCCCGTTTGCGTTTGCGTGGGTCTCTGTCTCCAGTGCCAGTTGCCCCCTGGCAATGGCCGCCAGGTCGTGGTAGGTGTAATCGGTTCCCTGCCGCAGCAGGTATTCTCTTGCATACTCCGGGCACCACACGGTTCCGTAGTGTTCAGCCAGCTCTTCGCACAAGGTGCTTTTGCCTGTCGACTCGGGTCCTATGACGACAATTTTTTTCATGTATTCTCCATGGCAAAAGTAGCGGCATTCGCAGTTGCTCTTCCGCGGCGCTGCCACTCAAGCAAGCCAAAGATGGCAAGCACCAGCAACACCACGTAATACACACTGGTAAATACCAGGCCTTTCACATAATACAGCGGAATGGAAGCCATATTTGTGGCAATCCACCACCACCAGCTTTCCACTTTCTTTTTGGCCATCAGCCACATGCCTGTGTAGGCCGTTGCGGAGGCAAAGGCATCGGCCCATGGAATGGCGCCGGAGAAATACTTTTTCAGGTACGTGAGTGCAAAAAAGATGACTGCATAAAACGCCAGGAAAAAAACAATCTGTTGCATCCATTCGTTGGTGCTGGAAGAGGTCACTTTCACCAGCGGCTGTTCTTTCCGGTCTTTGCGTGTCCACAGCCACCAGCCGTAAATACTCATCACGGTATAATAAAAATTGACACTGGCTTCGCCGATGAGATGGTACTGAAAACTGAGATAAATGTAAATGATGGTATTGATCAGCCCCGTGGGATAAACCCACACGTTCTCGATGCGGGAATACACGACACTGATGATGCCGGTAAAAACGGCAATGTATTCGAGCAGTGTGGTTTTTTGAATTTCGGCAATAAAGTGCTGAATGATTTCCTGCATGGCAGCGCAAACCTAAGGCGAAGTCGAAATCCAAACGTCAAAAGGAAAAATTAAGCAGTTCCTCACATCCGAAACCACCCTGCCTTCAGAATGAACCGATTGTCTGAAGAAAAAAAGTACGCCTTGCTTCCCGCTATCATCCGCCATCTGCCATGAACAGGAACCTCACCGAAAGCTGTTCAGAACCTCTGAAGTCCGTTTGTACGTTGCGGTTTCGTATCTGCCTTAAATGGATTTGTAGCGGCGAAGGGGCTGAACAAAGACGGCGCCTTTTTCTGTCCAAAAGCGAACCGGTATTTCTTTTTTTGCTTTTTGCAGGCCTTCGGTCACTTCGAAATGCAGGTGCGGAAAAGCACTGAATCCCGTGCTGCCGCTCCAACCGATCTGCTGGCCCTGTTGCACCGAATCGCCGGGTGCCACCAAGGCGCCATGGTAACGCAGATGAAGGTAATGACCGTAGCTGCCGTCGCTGTGCTGCACAACAATGGCATTCTCCTTGCCCACAAAGCGCCGGCCGACGCCCCCCCTCCAATTGCCCTGCTCGACAAAGACCACCCGTCCCTCCCGTGCCGCATGCACGGCCGTGCCTTCTTTCATTTTAAAATCGATGGCGAAATTGCGGTGGTGCGAAAGCAGCGACTCGTATCCCTGCACAACCCGGTGCGACGTGCCTTTGGCAAATGGCAACGGGTAAACAAAAGCGGTTGCCGGAATTGTTTTGCTTTTTTGATAAACGGCCTGGTTGTTCTGCAACACTGTGCAGGACAAAAAGAAAAAAGCGCCGGAAAACCACCAGATCTTCATGCGAAAATGAAATAGGAGTTCTTTTAATAGATGGCTAAATTTATACCATGGGTATTTTTCGCAATGCGAGCACCTCGGCCATTCTTGCCAAGATGGCTCACCCGCTTCTTTCTTTTGTATTGATTCTTCTGATCCTTCATATCGGCCAGCACGTGTTGATCCCGTTTTCGTTTTCCTGCCTGCTGGCTATTTTACTGGCCGCCCCAAGCCGCCGCCTGGAAAAATGGGGCGTATCGAGGGGGTTTGCCGCCCTGATTTGCCTGCTGCTGGCCATGATTCTTTTTTCGTTTGTTTTTTATTTTATCTCCAGCTCCATTGTGTCGTTCCGCAACGACTTTCCGCTGATGGTGCAGAACATTCAGCAAGCCATCACCGATATCCAGGTATGGCTGCACAGGCACCTTAACCTGAGTACGGAAAAGGCCCGTGAGTTCATGAATTCATCAACGTCGAACGTGCTGCCCAAAACATCGGTGATCGTCAACGCAGCGCTGTCTGCAGTATCGGGTGCCTTCCTCACGGGTGTGGTGGTTTTCCTGCAAACCTTCCTGCTGCTCTTGTACCGCAGCCAGATCGTCAAGTTTTTCGTGTCGCTGTTTGCCGAGGAATTTTCCTCGCATATCTACAAAATTATGAACCGCATCCGGTTTGTGATCCACGGCTATATCATTGGGCTGTTCATCGAGATGCTGGCGGTGGCCTTTGCCTATTGCAGCGCCCTTTTCATCATCGGTGTCAAATATGCCATCCTGCTGGGCGTGATCGGCGCCATCCTGAACCTTATCCCCTATCTTGGAATTTTTGTGGCCTGTTTGTTCACAGCCCTCATCACGTTCAGTACCAACACACCTTCTGCGGTGCTGTGGTCGGTCGTGGCAATTTTGGTTATTCATCTCACTGATGCCAATATCCTGCTGCCCAAGATCGTGGGCTCCAAGATCAAGATCAATGCAATGACCACCATCATGGGGGTAATCATCGGCGAAGCCATCTGGGGCATCCCGGGCATGTTCCTGGCGGTGCCGGGCCTCGCCATCCTGAAGGTGATTTTTGAAGACATTCCGGCCTTTCTTCCCTTTGCCGTTCTGATGGATGACGACCATCACACCATCCCCACCAAAAAGCCCGTGCTGCAAAAACTCGCCAAAAAAGTAGCGGCCGCCAAACAACGAAAAAAAGCACCCTAACGGTGCTTTCAATTTTTTAAAGGAAGTTTTTACAATATCGAATACCTCAACATCCAATATCTTCTTTCTTACTCGGCCTCGGCTACCACTTCTTTTACTTCGGGGATCATGCGCTTCATCATGCCTTCGATGCCGGCTTTCAGCGTGATCATCGACGAAGGACAACCCGAACAGCTTCCCTGCAGCATCAGGTTCACAACACCATCGTTGTAGCTTTTGAACTGGATAGCGCCGCCATCCATTTCCACGGCAGGCTTTACATAATTTTCCAACAGCTCTTTAATGCGCACCACCACATCGTCATCGTCGGCGGCAACGGTGTTGCTGCTTTCCTGCTTCACGGTGGCCAGTTCTTCCTCGTTGATCACGGGCTTGTTTTCTTCAAGGTATTCTTTTAAAAACTGGCGGATGGTGGGGATGACATCATTCCAATCGGTTTCCGGTGTTTTGGTCAGCGTCACAAAGTTGGAAGCGACAAAAACGGCCTTCAGAAAAGGAAAACCAAACAACTCGGTGGCCAACGGCGACGGCTTTGCGCTTTCCACGTCCTGGAAGTCGGCGCTCTTGCCGGGAAACAGGAGTTTGTTGGCGACAAATTTCATGGTCTCCGGGTTGGGAGTCATTTCGGTATATATGCTGATGATGGGGTTACCTGTCTTGATCATATCTATAGTATTTATTTTGCAAATTTATTGAATACTGCCCCAAATTCCGTCCGCAGAAGGCACAAGGGCGTTAAAAAATCGTTTACAAAAGCTGCCGCAAAACTTCACCATCGTCTTTTGCTTCAGGAGTGGGAATGCTACGGCACAGTCTCGCCTGCAGTCTCCCGCTGCCTCTGTCAAACTCCCTGCTATTTGGATGAACAGCAAGAAACATGGTTGATCGTCGAGAAAAACAACTGCGGCCAGCAAACCATCTTCTCATCCGTTTTTTTCAAAGAAAGGCTTCAAAGGCTTTGCGCTGCCCTTCGGGCAAAAAAGGAATGGAAAGAATGATTTGTAAAAGATCGCGGTCTTTGCCTTTGGAATAATAACTGTTCACGTAATCCTGGACCGTAAGATTGTAAAAAGATGGTTGGACCAGGACAATTTTATCACCCGCCTCTATTACGCCTTCTTCCAGTACCCGCAGGTAAATCCCGTTTCGCTTTTCTTCCCTGAATTTTTCCATCATGTCGGGAAGCGCAAAACGAACGTTGAGTTTAGTACAGGGAAAACGGGGCTGCACAATTTGAAACCTTGCTGTGCCGATTTGATAGATATCGCCAATCCGCGCTTCGTCGTCCGGCAACCCTTCCGTTGTCAGGTTTTCACCAAACAGGCCATATTCCCACTGCTCCCGCTGCAAAACAGTTTTCCAATGTTCATAGTGCGAAAGATCGTATGCATACACCGCCTTGTTGGCACCGCCATGCACCCGCAGGTCAGCCTGCTCGTCGCCTTCGATGTTGACAAACGAAACGTTCCGTTTGCCGGTTACCGGCGATTTAAAAATGCCCGTTCGCACCGTTTTTCCCATCCACTCTTTTTGCTGCGGTGTTCCCACGTTGAGCGAAACAACTTTCATGTTTTCAAAGCTAAGAGAAGAATGGCTGAAAAGAGAGAAAGAGGAATCCATGTTCCTCTTTCTCTCTTTGTTGTACACCTGGCTAAAAAGAAAAAGTGCTTTTACTCTTTCTCTCCTTCCCACCCCTTTGTCTCCCTGCCTTAAAATGTATACTTCGCCGTCAGCGTTGCATAGAAGGTATTTTGACCGCGTTCCGACAGGTCGGGCCTGTTGGCAACGGTAACCAGGTTTTGCGGAATAATATACGCCGGCGTGGCGATCAGCATCACCTTGCCCTTGGCGTAAATCAGCGGCATGGTGGCTTCGTAGGCCAGCACATTGAACCGGCTCACTTCTTCGGTCACCTGCTGGTTGTTACCGGGAAACAACAGGAAGCCGGAATTGTTTTTCTTGTAATAGGTACGCTGGAAGTTTTGCGTTCCCGCATAGGCATATACCGCAGGATCCAAAACGATCACACTTTTGTCGCTGTTTTCGATGCGGATGATGTGATCCAGGCCAGCGGTAGCACCGTAATCGACTTTGTCGCTGAACTTGACATCACCACCGGCGTTGATGTTGACGATCGTTGTTTGATAGGCAAGACTCACACCACTTTGCGCTTTCAGCGCCGATTGCACCAGGGCGCTGCTCTCTTTGTAAAAAGGCTTTGTTACATAAACGCCGCTGATCCATTTGGTGCCTACATTTTGATATCCGATTGTGGCAACGGTACCGGCATAGTCGAAATGCTGCATGGAATTGTTTACAAAAATCGGCGCCGCATTGACATAAAATTTCGGTGTGAACCACAATTCCGCCAGCGGGAAAATACCGCTGCTTTTCAGGCTGTCGGTGCGGCCGTAATAGTTTAACCGCGTATTGTAGTTGACACTTAGTTTAAACTGTGGTTTTGCTTGCGCGGTATCGCTTTGCGCATGCGCTGCGTGTAACAACAGCAGGAAAGAAAGTGCAGGTAAAAATTTCTTTGCTTGTTTCATATGTTCGGAAAGATTCTAAAAAGAAGCCACCCTGTGAAGAGTGGCTATTACACACGAGAAAAAAAATTAGTGCTTTGTTGCTTTCACGCTGGTTTCTGATTTCACATCCACACTACCGTTCACATTTGTGCTTTCTGCTTTTTGTTTGGCACCGTGGGCGGTCGTCTTCAGTTTTGTTTTTGTTTCAGAAGAGGTCTCCTTCGCTTTTGTTACAGTACCATCGGCGGTTGTTTCCACTTTGGTTTTCACTTTACCGCTTTTTTCTTCTGCGCCGTTTATGGCATCGCTTCCCTTAACGTGGGCATTTGCGCCGGCATCAACCTGTGTGGTACCATCAACCTTCGATCCAAAGACAGCGGAGTTGTCATTGGCATGTGCTTTTGCCTGTTCGCTGGCATGTGTCTCCGCCTGCGCATTCACACGGGCACCGGCATTTACATCACTGCTGCTTTTTACTTTATCGGTCGCCGACTGTCCGGCAGCCGACGTTGTTGCTTTCACTTCAGCGCCCTTCGATGCTGTGGCGGACACGGTGTTTTTCGTTGCGGTTGTCACTGTTGTTGTCGCACGTGTAGCGGCATTGGTTGCAGCATTGGTTGCACCCCCTACGTTGACGGATTTTTGCACAGCAGCATGCGTTGAATTGGTTACGCCGAGGTTAACTTGTGCAAATGACAGGGTACCGATACATGTTCCGGCTACGAGAAAAAGTGCTTGTTTCATAGATTTCATCGTTTAAGAGTTTTGTGCAGAAGTAGATTGGAAATTTGTGCCAAGGTTTAAAGTTTGTTAAGGGATTTTGTTAAGAAAGTGAAAACGCGGAGTTTTACGCATGGCCGTTTCTCTACGTTTTCAGCACGGGTTTTTTACTGATCCCTTGCAACGTACTGTTGATAGCGGGCTCATTTTTTTGCGTCGCCCGGCGGGATGAAAATGATAAGATGGTTACACGTTTTCTATTTTTCAGGACGGCCTGGTAAACCAGTTGCGGACCTTGTTTTGTTCTTACAATCTTTTGCCGAAAATGATCAATGTCCTGCCACAGGTAAAACGTTTCCTGCTCTCCTTTCAGTGAAACGGCTTGCACCGTCAGGCCCATCGAATCCATTTTTAATCCTACAGGAAAGTTCACAAACCAAAGAACAATCAGGTCGACCAGGGAAAGACCGGTGAATGAAAAAAGGACGAACAGCTCGTCGGAAGCAATATAGGCAGCGACACCCATCACCAGGGAAAACAAAGGAGCAAACCGCAGCACCCAACCGGTGAACCGGCGGCGACCTTTTTTCATTTGCAGTTCCAGGAACTGCCGGTACTTTGCTGTAAAATTTCGTAAGGGTAAAAAATGGTTTCATTGGCCATGCCATAAAAATAGTCCCCTGTTGTTGGTTTACCGTCAACACACCGCGGGGAAATGCACAGAAGCCAAACAGCCATATCCTTTCCGGGTTGCCATCGTCGTATCGCTATTTGTTTTAATTTCAGAGAGCCGAATGCACGTTTTCATTTCGCAGGTTTATACACAACAGGACGTATGAAAAATGCAAGCAAGAAAATCTTCATCTCTTACCGCGTTCAGGACACTGCCGGCGAAACGGGCCGCCTCGTGGATGCGCTGAAGCAGCACTTTACCGACGACCAGATTTTCATGGACATTGAAAACCTGGAGCCCGGTGCCGATTTTACCGTCGCTATTGAGAACTCATTGGACACCTGTGATGTGTTTCTCGCCATTATTGGTCCGCACTGGGTTGGCGACCGTGATGGTCAACCCCTTCGAATCAATGAAGCCAACGACTGGGTGCGCATGGAAGTAAGCACGGCCCTGCGCCGCAACATCCGCGTAGTACCCGTATTGGTGGACGGTGGAACACTGCCCAAACCCGAACAACTTCCACCCGACCTGCAATCGCTGTTGCGCAGGCAAACCTTTGAAATCAGCAACAGGCGCTGGCGCTACGACACCGACCAACTGATCGACTTCCTGATTAAATCTATGGGCATTCCGCCGCTGAAAGCCCAGCATACACCCTCTTCCATCCAGGAGTTCAAAAAACGAAAAACGTGGATGTATATCGGCGCGGGGTTTATTCTCGCTATTGTGTCGCTGGCCATCATCGGCTATTACATGGAGAAAGACAAAGGACCGGAGAAAGCAGCGGAACAAACACAGTCGGGTTTCCAAAAAGGTGTTTCCAAAACCGTCGATGAGGCGCCGGCTACAAACCAGTCGAATGACCCGGCAACATCCAATACGGAAAGTGAAACGACTAGCAACGCGAACCTTGCCGGCACCTGGGATGAAGTGGACGAAGGGGTTACCTCCACCTTTGTTTTGCGACAGGCCGGAAACCAGATCAACCTGCAGGTTGAAATGTCCGGACAGGTGATCAGCACGGGAACAGGCGTGGTCGATCACAATCATGTAGAATTGAATTTTACACTTCTTGGCATGCCAACGGTGCTGAAAGCCACCCTTTCCGAGGACGGCAAAAAATTAAACGGAACCTATACCATCCAAACAACCGGTGAGGCACAGCCGGTGCAGTTGAAGCGCCGACTCTAAAAAAGAGAAAGCCGCAATTCGTTGCGGCTTTCTCTTTTGCGATCTACAGAGACGATCGGATTTACGCATTCACGATCATCAGCTTTGCATAATTGAGCATGATCTTCTTCTCTCCGTTCTGGTCGAACTTAATCGTGGCGACGGGATTGTGGCTGGACCCTTCCAGCTTTACAACACTTCCGAAACCAAACTTCTGGTGCTCCACCCGCATGCCCATCTCCAGCTTGGAAACATCGCTCGGGACAAAATTGGTGGAAGGCACATGCGCCACTTCTTTGGGTTTGGCGTTGCCGCTTACCAGAGTGGATACAAAACTTTTTTCCGGCTTATCGGTGCTGCCAAAACCACGCTGCATGCGCTCAAATGCACTGCCCATCAAACCCGATGAGCCCTGGTTTTTGACACCGCCGCCGGCAAATGTTTTATCGATGTATTGCTGCGGAATTTCATCGAGGAAGCGGCTTTGATCGGCCTGCTGCAGTTGCCCGAATTTATACCGTGTATTGGCATACGTGAGATACAGGCGTCCTTTTGCACGGGTGATGGCCACGTAAAAAAGACGGCGTTCCTCTTCCAGTTCTTCCCGGGTGTTAATGCTCATGGCATTGGGAAATAATCCTTCTTCCAACCCACCGACAAACACCACGGGAAACTCCAATCCCTTGGCGGCGTGAATGGTCATCAGCTTTACGGTATCGGCATCCGGATCTTTTTGATCGGCGTCGGTAAGCAAGGTGATTTGCTGCAGGTAGGTACCCAGTCCTTTGTCACCAACTTCACCGCTTTCTTCGTTCGAAGGCGTTTCGGTAAACTCTTTAATGGAGTTGAGCAATTCCTGCACGTTCTCGTAACGCTGCACGCCTTCGGTGCTTTTGTCGTTGAACAGTTCTTTCACGAAGCCCGTTTGCTTGCCCACGTGGAACGCAATGTCGTAGGCGTTTTTCGTTTGCAGCATGCTGTGAAAACTTTTGATCATCAGCACAAACTCTTCGATCGCCTGCAAGGTGCCGGCCCTGTACCCGGAAGCACCGGCATCTTCCAGTACTTCCCACATGGAGATGTTGCGTTCGTTGGCTGCCAGGATGGCCCTGTCCACCGAGGTTTTTCCAATTCCTCTTACCGGGAAATTGATGATGCGCTTCAGCGCTTCTTCGTCCTTTGGATTGACGATGATTCGCAGGTAGGCAATGTAATCTTTTACTTCTTTGCGCTGGTAGAACGAAATGCCGCCATAGATGGTGTAGGGTATGTTGGCACGACGCAGGCTTTCCTCGTAGGAACGGCTTTGCGCATTGGTGCGGTAAAGGATCGCAAACTCCTTGTTCTTGTAATGGTTGCGCAGGCGGTTTTCCTGTATCTGGTCGGCCACGAATTTACCTTCGTCGTTGTCGGTCATCGTCCGCACCAGCTTGATTTTTTCACCGGCGGTGTTTTCGGTAAAAAGCGTTTTCGGAATTTGGCCTTTGTTGTTTTTAATGACTTCGTTGGCAATGTTCAGGATCGTTTGCGTGCTGCGGTAGTTCTGTTCCAGCTTGATCACTTTCACATCGTCGTAATCTTTCTGGAACTGTAAAATGTTTTGAATGGTGGCGCCGCGGAACGAGTAAATGCTCTGCGCATCGTCGCCCACCACGCACACATTTTCGTGCACAGCTCCCAGCAGCTTGATGATCTCGTACTGTGCCGGGTTGGTATCCTGGTACTCATCGATGAGAATGTACTTGAACTTGTGCTGGTACTTGTGCAGCACTTCCGGGAAGTATTTCAGCAGCTCGTACATTTTAAACAGCAGGTCATCAAAATCCATGGCGCCGTTCTTGAAACAACGCTTGGAATACGCATCATAAATATGCCCGATCATGGGACGGTTGGCCCGCATGTCTTCCTGTTGCAGGGCGTAATCGGCCATGTATTCTTTGGGTCCGACGAGGGCATTCTTTGCCGCCGAAATGCGGTTGTAAACAGCATTGGGTTTGTAGTGCTGAACGTCGAGGTTGAGTTCAGCCGTTACCGCTTTTACAACACTTTTGGCGTCGTCGGTATCGTAGATGGTAAACGAGTTGGGGTAACCGATACGGTGGGCCTCGGCCCGCATGATCCGTGCAAACACGGAGTGGAAGGTGCCGATATATAAATTGCGGGCTTCGCGGTTTTTTAAAATGTGCTCTACCCTTTCTTTCATCTCGGCGGCAGCCTTGTTGGTAAAGGTCAGCGCCAAAATGTTAAAGGCATCCACGCCTTTGTTCATCAGGTGGGCAATTCGTGTGGTTAACACCTTGGTTTTTCCGCTGCCGGCGCCGGCCACAATCATCAGCGGACCCTCGGTGGTTTCGACGGCATCCCGCTGCCGGTCATTCAATCCCTTCAGGTAATCTTGCATAGCTGCGAAGGTACGTTCTGGCCCTGCTATCGCCATCTTAAAATGGCTGTTTTTTCCCCTGTTTTCAGGCGTGTTTTTTCAGATTGAAGTGGTAGCTGACACCCAGGGTCCAATAAAAGCTATTGCTGATTTTTTCGGTAAATGTTTGCGTGGATACCGCGCCGCTTGCCGCTTTGGTCGTCATCACAACCGTGCTGGGACTTTGTGCAATTGCATACCGGGGTAAAAAGGAAAAAGCAAGCTGTTTGTGTTTGTATTCAACAGGGGCGGCAAATTCATAATCCAGCACCCGGAACTGCGACGATTGAAGGGTTTCTACATTTTCAATCACCGGTGCGCTGCTGCTTCCGTTACCGCTGTTGCTGCTCTTTTTTCCACGTCCTTTGCCGCTGCCGGTATTGTACTTGCGCTCCTGGTAATATTCGTTGTAATAATTCTGTGTGCCGGCATTCAGGTAAATGCCTGGTGTCAACGAAAAGGCTTCGTTTGCGGTGGTAAAATTATGTTCCAGGCTAAAGCCCGTAATATAATCCAGCGAACCCTTTCCAAAAATCAGCGCACCGTTGATACCCGGTTGGATAAAGGGCAGGCTAAAACCAAGATAGCTGTTGATGCTGGTAGACGCTTCGGCCAGTACATTCACGCTTTGCGAATTGAACATGTAGGCAGAGGCCCCGATACCGCCATACAGGTTTCCTTTGGAAAACTCCCACCCCGCATCCAGTGAAAACGCATCGGCCCTGCTTTCGCTGGTAAGCAGGTACGTTTCGGCCGAAGCATAAAAACCCGAAGGCGACGTGAATCGAATGTTCGGAATGACGTAAGGCAATGGCAGGGAGTCTTTACGTCCCAGGTATACACTGTTGCTTTGGTAACGCACCCCCAGTTCTAAAACGGGAACTTTTTTTTCTGCGCTGTCTTGTTGCGCAAACAGGCTTTGCAAACAAAAAAAAGAAGCAGCCAGGCAAAAAACGATTTTCATAGCAGACGGTTTAAACTTGCTGGCTGCAAAGAAAATTCTTTCCGCAAAAAAGCAAAACCGGGTCACCGATACAATTGCCGCATTGACCGCGTCCTTTTCTTTTTTTCGATTTACCTGAGGGGTTGTTCGTGCTGTGTTTCTTTTCACAGCATGATGCAGGAATGTTTCCTGGGCCTTTACTTGCTGACCACATTGACTGTATCGGCTTTGGCAAACAGTGGAACATAAACCAGCGAATGGGCTTTTTCCGCTGAGACCTGGTAATCTGTTTCTGCGGCTTTGATCCTGTCGCCGGCATTACTGATGCGCAGGAAATAGCTAAGCGAAAGATCTGCATTGGCCGCCTTCGATGGTTCCAGGGCCTGGTCGATGACTTTGCTCAATGCCTGCTGTTTTTGTAGATAACCGGCAGTGGTTTCACGTGTCCATTCCCCGGGTGCCGAAATGCTGTTGAGGGTTTCGTTCAGCAGGGCAGCCTTGGGTGACAATGTGCCCATTCCTTTTTTGTAGTTGATGTACTCTTTTGCAACCTGGAGACGGGCTTCGTATTCTTTCAGCAAGGCAGCCCATTTTGCTTTCACCGTTGCCTGCATCTCGTCACGTTTCTGGATTTCGTTGAGCAGTGTTTCTGTAAGCACAACTTTCCATCCGTCGCTTTCTTTTACCAGCGGAAGAGAAATGATGTCGTTGTGCACGTCGGCTTTGTTACCCGAAACGGATTCGGCCAGCGATGCAAACTGAAAACTGTCCGCTGGCTTCTGTGTGTTCTTTGTTTCTTTTTGGGCCTTTTCCAATACGGTTTTTGTATCGCTGCTTGCCAGTGCGGTTGCCGTCGTCAGGTCAGCCGATGCCAGGGCTGTTATGAATTGCTCTGCGGTTTCTGTCGGTGAAGAATTCTTATTGCAGGAAAAGAAAAAAGCTGCAAGAAAAAAAAGGAGTAGATGTTTTTTCATACAGTAAGCTTTTGTTCTTTACAAGATAGAAACGGTGACCCGAAAAAACAAGCGGGTGGGAACAACAGACAAACGCCTGGCTTGATTGTCGTCTCGATTGGTTTAGTGCTTTTGGAATTTTTTGTCCAGCACTACCTGCAGTATTTCAATGCGGCCGTATTCTTTTACGCTCATTTCGACAGTGCTGTGGTTTAGCAGGGCAGAAACACCACCGTAACCATTTGTCTCCGTCACAAAATCACCGGGAGTGAGTTGTAACTCGCTAATCTGAAAATGGTCTTTATCCTGAAATGAAAACCGCATTTCGGTGAAGGTCGGTGGCAGCGGGTTTTCGAAAAACACCCGGTTGTTGCAGTACATTTTCCCGTCTTCCCATTTGGACTCTGATCGAAAAAAGATCCCGGGCTGCGACATGCTGTCTACAACTAACTTTTCGGTTTTTATACTTTCCTGTTTGCTGGCACTGTGTACGAGACTGTTTTCATCGACCTGCTTTCCCGGCATTTTGTTAGTGATAAGCAAGGCCACGATGGCCAAAACAACCAGGCAGGCAAGAAGTAGCAAAAGAAAGGTTGAACTGGCCGATTTGCCGCTGCCCGAAGACGATTCATGCAAATCTGCAGGGCGGTGAAACTGTTTCCACACCGGGTAAGTCGCCATCATCTCTGTAACCAAGAGTACGATTACAAAAAGCAGGATGATGCCCAGCGAAATACCGATGATGAGTTGTAACACAGGGTTGTATAAAAGATAAAATTAAACCTCTTTTTCTTTTACCACTAAATACCAGTCGTGGTCCAGTGGCAGATAACCGTATTCGTAACAAAAAAAATACGTGTTTCCTTTTTTGTTGGTATAGGTATGGGTCATGAACTGAAACCGGAATCCCTGCTGCAACAGTTTTTCTTTCTGCACTTTTTGCATTTCTTCCGTGTCGAGTACGGCTTCCAGGATCCGGCGGTTTTTCTGCAGGGCGTTGTTGATGTTGCGCACCACCGGGCTGCTGGCCGATTTCAGGTTGTTGTTATACGCATTGCGACAGTAGTCATTGCAGAATTTTTTATCTGCACGCCCCTGCAGGGTTTTGCCGCAGGCAAGACATTCACGCTTGGTAACAGGGTTTTCGATCATCGTTCCAGTAAGGTACTCGGTAGTGTCTCAGTTTCAAAGTTAGTGGTTTTCAGATGCTTAACCGAATAAGCATCTTTTTTATTAGATTTGTGTCATGGCAAAAGCAAAACGTCCAAGTGACACAAACCAAAGAGCGAAACAGGTAGTCGATATAGCGACGGGCGAAACTACCGACCCAATCAACGAGAATGAAATCAAGAGCGCAGCCGCTATACTTGGCCGAAAAGGAGGCTTGAAAGGCGGAAAAGCCAGGAAAGAAGCCCTGACACCGGAGCGCCGAAAAGAAATTGCGATCAAGGCAGCCCAAAAGCGGTGGGGACAGAACAAAGAATAATTATTCCATTATTGCCCAATAAGCAATTGTATAGGAGGAATGGTTATTTACCATCTCGGACTTGAACTCTGCGCCTATTTTAGCGCCGGGGGCAATTGCCCGCTCCCAATAATTCTCTTTTATATACTTATAGTTGTCTTTTATGTAGGCTAGATTGGGCTGTGCATTTTTGGAACTACCATGCACCACCTGCGTTCTGCAAATTTCTTCGCCACCTGAAATCCTAATAAACACGACAGCAATACCTAT
Source organism: Flavisolibacter nicotianae (assembly GCF_003628535.1). Taxonomy (GTDB): domain Bacteria; phylum Bacteroidota; class Bacteroidia; order Chitinophagales; family Chitinophagaceae; genus Flavisolibacter; species Flavisolibacter nicotianae. Next base: position 910,203 of record NZ_RBCI01000001.1, on the reverse strand, counting down.
ACAGGTATAGAAATCTTCGTCTTTAAGCGAAAAACTAACAGACAGCATCAAATCCCCATTTTCCGCAACGTCCCGATCAATCCGGTAAGCAGGGTTGCTCTTCAAATGATTGAGGGAATCAAAATACTCTCTGATAGCACTTTCAGGTCTTCCTATTAGTACCTTGATGTGGTCTATTTGCGAAAACGCATTTGTGGTAATTAAAAGCAGGAGGGGGAAAAGGATTTTTCTCATAAACAGCTCTACTTGTTTGGTTATTTTAAATGTAGCAATTAATTGTACTTCATGGAATAGCTTGCTGCAATATTCTTATTTTAGAAGCAATTAAGCCACCATTCCAACTGCTTCTAATGCTTGTTTTTCCAAGAATAAACCTTGCAATCAAGTTCACCTTAGAATATTATGAAATTGGCCGGATAGCAGATCACATATCGAGATTCTCAGGTGCGCATCATTATGGTTATTTGGACACCTACTACGAAAATACTCTGCGGACACATAGGTTAATGGAAGATGAAATCATCCAGACAATTTTAACCGCCAATGAAAATGCCCAGATGGTAATGTTTGAGGATTTGAAACTATGGCTTAATGATTGGAGAATTACAGGCATTAACATACAATACCTTTCAAAGTTGGTTGACGACTATAATGATAAGGCTTATGTCAAATACGAGCAGAAAATAAAAGAGGATGAGCTGAAATTCAGATTGACAGTTGATTTCAACAGGCCTCATGGCGAAAAGTATGAGGTAGAAAATACATTAATACCGGCAGCTTTTATGGCTGGCGGCTATACAGTTGGCCGCTATCCTAAAAAGAGAACTATTACAAATTCATGGTTTTACTGCAATACTGAAACCCCTGAGTTAATTGACAAAAGCTATCTGCCGCAATACATTGACTTCCTTAAAGGGATCATTGAGAATTTTAAAAGTGCAATCCAAAAGCACATAGAAAGATACGAGGCCGGAAAAATAAAGCCTGGAACAATAGCGATAGGGCATTTACAAGCAATAAAACCAGCCACTCTGCAACCTTTGCCGGAAACACTTTATAAACAAACCAAGATTAAGGTCAATCTAACAGCCTCTCGACTTTTATTTCTGTTTAAAATGCTATACGAATTAAAAATTATAGAAACTACTACTTACAAAGAACTTCATCAGTTCATTGCCGACAGTTTTCAGGTAAAAAGCAAGAAGGAAAACGAACAATTGAGCGTAGGTAAATTAGGTCGTCTGTGGAGCAATTTTGATGTTGAGGATGCTAAATTCTGGACAGGAAAATTCATTGAACTGCACAACAGGGCAAAGAAAGATAATCCAAATAATATAAAATAACTTCTTAGTTATCAGCCTTTTTGAATGGGTAAATTCACCCCTTCTTCACCCCGTTTCACCCCATTTTCGTGCCACCATGTCATAGGTTTGTTTCAGCTTAGGCAAATAAAAAAGCCCCTCGAAGTTTGACCGCCTCAGGAGCTTGATTATTGCTAAAGGAAAGTGCCGTAACTCAACCGGACAGAGTACCGACCTGCTAAGTCGGAAGTTGTGGGATCGTCCCCCACCGGCACTACATTTTCATTTCAAAAATAGAGAAAGTTTGAGAGCAATGAAATAAAATTTATGCTTGAGCGTTTAAGCATAAAGCATACCTTTGTTTTATGAATAAGTTGCCTTTACAGAAAAGAGTTCAGATTATTAATCTGCTTGTTGAGGGTAATTCCTTGCGCTCTACCTCCCGCATTGCCGATGTGTCTATCAACACAGTTACTAAACTGTTAGTGGACGTAGGCAGGGCTTGTGAGAAATTCCATGATGAAACGGTAAAAGGCATTACAGCAAAGCGGGTGCAATGCGATGAAATCTGGTCGTTTGTTTACTCTAAGCAGAAGAATGTACCGGAAGGCATGGAAGATTATGCCGGTGATGTATGGACATGGGTAGGCATAGACGCCGATACAAAACTGGTTGTTTCATGGCACGTAGGCCAGCGGGATGCGTATGCAGCCCATGAATTTATGCAGGATGTAAAGGCAAGATTAGCTAATAAGGTGCAGTTAACGACCGATGGCTTGAGAGCGTACTTGGATGCCATTGGCAGTCACTTTGGAGCGGATATAGATTTCGCCCAATTGGTGAAACTATACGGTGGCGAAAGCGGCAACAGTAAACAGGAAAGAAAGTATAGTCCGACTGAATACATTGGTGCAAAGAAAACCATTGTTTCCGGCCAGCCTGACGAAAAGCACATCAGTACCTCGTATGTGGAAAGACAAAACCTCACTATGCGTATGCACATGAGAAGGTTTACCAGACTGACCAATGCTTTTTCAAAGAAGGTCGATAACCATTGTCACGCCATTGCCCTGCATTTTGTGTATTACAATTTTGTCAAAATACATAAGTCTTTGAGAGTGCCGCCAGCAATGCAGGCAGGATTAATTAAGCGGCTGATGAGTATTGAGGATATTGTGAAGTTGGCAGACTGATTATTTCTTCACTTTTGGCTGACAGCTTTTCTTTATTGCTTTCATATAGCTTACTGCAAGGTCAGAAATTTGCACATCTCCATATTGAAACTGATGGTATCTACTTGTTTTTGCAGTACTCAATAGCCAATCATATTTTTCAGATATGTCAGTGCAAAACCTTGACACAAGTTCAGCTAACAAATCGTGGCGCTTGTTTGATGCATAATTTTTAAACCTCTGCCACTCTTCGATTGATTTTATCTCAATGGGATCAGACGCCTTAATTGGATGTTTGAATGGAAATATTTTGCAGGAAACAAAATGTAGCGAAGCATAAAAAGCCGTAGTAATAATCCAATCTCGGTACTTCTTCTCAACGTTTAAGAGGTCACAGACCTCTTCATTGTGTTCGCCATGCTGAAAAACCTCAATACTATTTCTTGTATTTTGCGAAGAACCCATCGTGTTCTAAACAATTTTCATCCAAGGTATCGGAGTCAGGAGTAAAAGTAAATGCAATATTGAAGGTATCGCTATCGGCATCATTTTTAAATGCACGGGCAATGCTAAAAGATTTCAAAAAACTTTCATTGAGATAATCCATCTTATCAACAATAAGGAGCGTATTGAAGGAAGTAATAGAATCTGCACGAAGATGAAGCCCCACTACCTTAAAGCCCATACTTTCGAGTTGCTTATGCAAAGTTTCGGAAAGGCTTTTTGCCTTTTCATAATTCTCTCCAAATAGACGAAGATTTACAGAAAGCTGTTCAGAGCGTCCGACTTCCTTACCTGTCAAAAACGCATCAATTACATCATTATGGGTTACAGCATTCTCTTGCGTTTCCCATTTCTGAGTAGTATCTTTTCGGGATTTGGCTGGAGAGTTTACGGGGATCATAGTAATTTCAATGCAATAATAATGCAATTCCAGTGTAAAGACTTATCCACATATCATTTTTTTTGTGAAAAAATAATTGCTATATTATTCGCTGCTGTAGATCCGTTTTCGGCCGTATTGCTATGGTGCTACCGTACACAATAGCTGATTTACAACGAGTTCTTCACATTCTAAAGACTAACTCTGAGGCATCCAGGTCTCCCGGTAAGGGTTCAGGTATTCCGCTATCTGAGGGTTGGTTTTTAAATGTCCTCACCATTTTGCCAACCCTCCGGGTTTTTAACATTTCAAACTGAGACACTACCAGGTACTCAATTCCTTATCCGTGTACAAACGCTTATAAACGCTTTCATTCGAAAGCAAACGACTAAATACCGAGTGCGGCTTCCTGGCCATGTCATTTTTGTGGTGTTGTTGCAAGGCGCCGCTAACAACTGGGATAACAAATTTTTTCATGCTTAAATCAAACGTTATGTATGCTCTTAAAAACAGAGTGCAGTTGATCGGCCACGTAGGAGGCAAACCCCAAACCCACACCTTTGAAAACGACAAAAAACTGGTTCGCTTTTCTGTGGCAACCAATGAAGTGTACCGCAATGCCCAGGGTGTAAAAGTAACCGACACCCAATGGCATAACCTGGTGGCTTTTGGCAGGGTGGCCGACATTGCCCAAAAATATCTCGACAAGGGCACGGAAGTCGCACTGGAAGGGAAACTGGTCAATCGCAATTATACGGATAAGGAAGGGGTAAAACGGTACGTTACGGAAATCCATGTTGCCGAACTGCTCCTGCTCGGCACTCCGGCGGCTAAACCTGTTATAGAAGATTGATTATCAGATAGAAAAGGGAGAATATCCCTTTTCTTTTTTTTACCAAAACTGAAAGGTTTTTTGCCATTGATCTGGTGTAATTTAGACAGGCTTATCGATACGGTTTAAAAAAAATCAACATATTTTAGAGGCCCTTTCTGAATGCAACACGACAGCACAAATACACTTTTTGCCCTGGCCGCTGATCTGGTGAATTATACGTCGCGACATCTTTTCCTGACCGGCAAGGCCGGTACGGGGAAGACCACATTTTTAAAATACATCAGGGAAAACACGAAGAAGAATGCGGTGATCGTTGCTCCGACAGGAGTAGCAGCCATCAATGCCGGCGGTGTAACCATGCACTCGTTTTTTCAATTGCCGTTTGGGCCTTTTGTCCCCGACTCGCTGAACAACTACAATGGCAACGGGCCTGCAACGGACAAGCACAGTTTGTTCCGGAATATATTTTTTACAACCAGCAAGCGGGAACTCTTGCAAGAACTGGAACTGCTGATCATCGATGAAGTCAGCATGGTGCGGTGTGACATGCTGGATGCCATGGACACAATCCTACGGCATTTTCGCAAGCGCTACGATGTGCCTTTCGGCGGTGTGCAGGTGCTTTATATTGGCGACCTTTTTCAACTGCCGCCGGTGATCGCCCAACAAGAGTGGAGCATTCTGGGAGACCATTACAACAGCCCGTTTTTTTTCGATGCCCAGGTCGTGAAGGAAGCACCGCCGCTTTACATTGAACTCAAGAAAATTTACCGGCAAAGCGAACAGCATTTTATCGACATCCTCAACCGGGTCCGAAACAATGTTCCGCAACGCGAAGACCTGGAAGAACTAAACGACCGGTACCAGCCTGCCTTTAATCCACCGGCCGGCGAAAATTATATCACGCTGACAACGCATAACCGGAAGGCAGACGTTATTAACGAAGCGGAGCTGAAAAAGCTGAGCGGCCCGACGCACACATTTACAGCTGAAGTCAGTGGCGAGTTTTCGGAGAAAGCATTGCCTACCGAAATGAACCTCCAGCTTAAGCAAGGGGCACAAGTGATGTTCATTAAAAACGATTCGGGTACAGAGCGCCGCTATTACAACGGCCGCCTGGCGATCGTCAAAAAAATAAGAGGCGAAGAAATCACCGTTACGTTTGATGATGACGAAGAGCTTGTGTTGGAAAAGGAAACATGGAAAAATATCCGCTACAATTATAACAAGGAGAAGAATGAGGTAGAAGAAGAAGAGCTCGGCAATTTCAAGCAATTTCCGGTTCGACTGGCCTGGGCGATAACCATTCATAAAAGCCAGGGCCTTACGTTCGAAAAAGCAGTGATTGATGCCGGTGCTTCGTTTGCAGCAGGACAGGTTTATGTGGCGCTTAGCCGCTGTACTTCGCTGGACGGCCTTGTTCTGCATTCCAGGATTTATTCCAATGCCATTGCCACCGACCGGCGTGTACTTGCCTTTGCCCAGCGGGAACAAAGCGATGAACACCTCCAGGCGCTGCTGAGAGAGGAAAAAGAAAAATTCCAGGCGGAATTGCTGGTAAAAACATTCAACTGGAGCAAGGTGGTTGCGGCCTTGCAGGAATGGAAAGAAAATATCCAAGGAAAAAAACTTCCCGATCCGGACACAGCTTTCTCTCTCTGTAACTCAATCCTGAGCAAGGTAAGAGAACAGGCAGGGATTGCTGAAAAGTTTCAGGCGCAGCTCCGGCAGGTAATTCAAACCGGCGACCGTGATCTGTTGCAGCAACGGGTTAACAAGGCCATCATCTATTTTGCCAAGGCGCTGGCTGACGAAGTCATTCACCCCCTGCAGGAACACCTCTCTTCTTTGCGTTTTGCAAGCAAAGTGACCAAATATGTAAAGGAGCTTCGGGGAACAGAAACTGTTGTACTGCAGCAATTGCAAAGATTAAATCAGTTAGTGTATGGCGAGCTCGTTTTTGTTCAATTCGAAGCGCCGGCCGTAAAGCCACAAGCTGCTGTTCTTAAAGGCAAAAAAGAAAAGCCTGTAAAGGGTGCCAGCAACCGCGATACGTTGGCCTTATACCGGGAGGGAAAATCGGTAGAGGAAATCGCACAGTTGCGAAACCTCGCAGCGACTACGATTGAAAGCCACCTCTCCTCGTTTATTTATACCGGCGAACTTGCCCTGGAAGAGCTGGTTCCTCCAAACCGAAGCAAGACAATTCTGGCAGCTATTGACACAGCCGGACTGACAGCCACGGCCATTAAACAACAGTTGCCGGAAGATTTTTCCTATGGAGAAATCAGGGCGGTTATGAATGACTACCGCCGACAGGAGGAACAAAAGAAGCAGGCGACAGAAAACCTCACATAAAAATGCCGGCATATAGCCGGCATTTTCTATTCTGTTCGGTCTCTATCGACCCATGTATACCATGAGGATCTGTACGTCTGCGGGGTTAATACCGGAGATCCGGCTGGCCTGGCCAAGCGTTTTTGGTTTTACCCGGATCAGCTTTTCCTTAGCTTCTGCCCCAAGAGCTACAATCCTCTGGTAGTCAAACTTTTCAGGTATTTCCAGGTCTTCCAGTTGACGCATTCGGTCTACCAATTCTTTTTCCTTGTCGATATAAACCTGATACTTGGTTTGAATCTCTGCTTGTTCCATTGCTTCCCTTGAGTAACCGGTGAAAACTTCCTGAAGCTTGGGTACATAATTTACCAGATCATCAAGGCCGAGGTTGGGACGCAGAACGATCTTTTCAAGGCGTTGCTTTTCTGTTATAGCAGAACTATCAATGCTTTCGAAAAACCCATTGATTTCAGCAGGCTCAAGTGCCGTTATTTTAAGTGCTTCTTTAATCTCTCCCACTTCCTTTTTCTTTTGCAGCACCTTATCCATCCTTTCCTGTGAGGCCAATCCCATACGATAACTGGTTTCTGTTAAGCGCAGATCAGCATTATCCTGGCGAAGCAGTGTTCGAAACTCGGCTCTCGACGTAAACATCCGGTAAGGTTCCTGGGTTCCTTTACTGATGAGATCATCTACCAGAACGCCGATATAGGCTTCACTCCGCTTCAGAATAAAGGGTTTTTCGCCCCTGACTTTTAAATGCGCATTAATTCCTGCCATCAGGCCCTGGCAAGCCGCCTCTTCATACCCGGTTGTTCCATTGATCTGGCCGGCAAAGAACAGGTTCTCGACGTGCTTGGTCTCAAGGCTATAAGACAGTTGTGTCGGTGGGAAATAATCGTATTCAATGGCATAGCCCGGGCGGAAAAATTGTACGTTTTCAAAACCAGGCACCTTTCGCAACGCTTCAAACTGCACTTCTTCGGGGAGGGAAGTCGAAAAACCATTGACATAAACCTCAACCGTATTCCATCCTTCGGGCTCAACGAACAATTGGTGACGCTCTCTTTCGGCAAAACGGTTGATTTTATCTTCAATACTAGGGCAGTAACGGGGGCCAATTCCTTCGATTCTCCCGGTATACATTGGGCTACGGTCGAAACCGGTCTTTAGAATATCATGAACCTCTGTAGAGGTATATGTTATCCAACAACTTCTTTGCGTAGCAGGTTTTGGCGTGTCGAGAAAGGAAAAGCCTACCACGTCCTCATCGCCTTTTTGCTCTTCCATCTTGGAATAGTCCAGCGAACGACCGTCGACCCGAGGCGGTGTACCGGTTTTTAACCGGTCGCTTTCAAAACCAAGGCTTACGAGTTGTTCGGTCAACCCTTCTGCCGCCTTCTCGGCAACCCGTCCACCTCCCAAGCGCTTTTCACCAATATGGATAACCCCATTTAGAAAGGTTCCGTTTGTAAGAACGACTGCTTTTGCCTTAATCTGGTGACCCAAACCAGTTATCACACCGGCCACCTTTCCATTTTCGATCAAAAGCCCCCTTACCATATCCTGGTAAAAAGAAACATTTGCCGTGTTTTCCAGCATTTCACGCCACTTTAAAGCGAATAGCATACGGTCGTTTTGTGACCGCGGACTCCACATTGCAGGGCCTTTTGAACGGTTTAACATCCTGAACTGTATCATGGAAGCGTCCGAAACAACACCCGAATAGCCGCCAAGGGCATCAATTTCACGGACGATCTGGCCTTTTGCAATACCGCCCATCGCTGGGTTGCAGCTCATTTGGGCAATCGTTTGCATGTTCATGGTGATCAAAAGAACCTTCGACCCCATATTTGCTGCTGCGGCTGCCGCTTCACCACCTGCATGACCAGCCCCAACCACGATAACGTCATATTTCTGAAACATAAGTAGCAAAGGTATTTTAGTGTTCCACGGGGAACATGTTAATCTTTCCGTTTTTTCGTTTCACGTTCCACGTGAAACTTTCTTAAATAAACATCCTCCATTTCCCGCATTTTCCGGCTGTCCTCCGGCTTCTTGTCTTTATACCCTGCCAGATGCAGAATACCATGAAATACAACGCGTAATAACTCGGCAGCAAAAGGCGTGGCGAAATTCGTGGCGTTTTCTCTTACCCTTTCTATACTGATATAGATATCAGAAACCAATGCCTGTCCTTTGGGAGAAAGTTCAAAGGTGATAATGTCGGTTAAGGTATCATGCAGCAAATATTGCTGGTTCATCTGCAGCAAGTACGCATCATCACAAAAGACATAATTGATTGCGTCTATTTTTTTCCCCTCCCCTTTTAGCTGCTTTTCAAGATATGCCTTCAACAGGCCTCTGTCCGGGAAATAGAACTTATCGACCAGGAAATGGAACTTTATTTTATCGCCTGCCTTTTTCATCCTGCAAAATTCGGCAAGCGTTTTTATTGATTGAAGTAGCTTTGAAACTAGTTATGAAATTATCAGAATTGAAAGCCGGGGACAGGGGCATTATCAAAGGATTTGAAACGTCCGATCTGGAACTCAAGTTGATGGAAATGGGCTGCATACCCGGAGAAACCGTGATTGTCGAAAAAGTGGCTCCTTTGGGTGATCCGATTTCGATCCGTATTGCCGGCTACTCGCTGAGCCTTCGAAAGAATGAAGCAAATCAAATTCTCCTCGAAGAATAACCTGAACTTCTCCAATGAAAATCGGACTCTATTTCGGATCCTTCAACCCTATTCACATTGGTCACCTTATCATCGCCAATCACGTACTGAACGAAACAACGCTTCAAAAACTCTGGTTTGTTGTGTCGCCGCAAAACCCCTTCAAACAGTCGCCGACACTGTTGAACGAATACGACCGGTTGCACCTGGTACAAAAAGCAGTTGAACACGACGATCGTTTGCGAGCCTCGGATATCGAATTCTCGCTGCCGAAACCTTCCTATACGGTACATACACTTGCCTACCTGACAGAAAAATATCCTTCACACGAATTCACCATTATCATGGGTAGCGACAGTTTTCAGAACCTCGGTAAATGGAAAAATGCGGAAACCATCCTGGCCAATTACCCGATTTTAATTTACCGCAGGCCGGGGTTTGACATAACAAACACACATGGAGCGAAGGCCACTGTTTTAAATGCGCCCCTGCTTGAAATTTCCGCCACCTACATAAGGGAGTGTATTCAAAACCAGAAATCCATCAAATACCTGGTGCCTACTGCCGTGGAAGAAGAAATTGAAAAAAGCGGGTTTTACAAAAAGGCTCACAAGAAATAACCAACCAACAAACAGCAGGCAACGATAAAGGGAGAATGAATGCGGGTAAATTTCAGCAAAAGGAATGTGACCCCAACAATGACCAAATTAACCAGGCTGGTAAAATTTCCCTGGAGAAAAGAAATGTCCTTCATGATGTAAAGTGTAGAAGCAATCATGATCCCAACTACCGCGGCATTGATCCCTTCAAGCGAGCGGTATACGACCGCATATTTTTTCAGATAATTCCAAACCGGGAAAAAAAATAAAACCAGCAGGGCGCTGGGCAAAAAGATGGCAACCATGCCGATAACGCAACCTATGATCTGCCAAAGCGCACCCTTATCTTTCAACGCCATACCGCCGGCGAATGAAGCAATCGAAAAGACTGGACCCGGCATGGCCCTGACGATTCCCATACCTGTGACCATGTCTTCCTTTTTGATATAGATCTGGTTTTTTGCAGTAGTGGAATCGGTGGCAGTTCTTGCCTCGGGACGAACAGAATATTGCTCATACATCATTGGCATCAGGACGTGCCCACCACCAAAAACAAGGCTTCCCATTCGATAGGTATTCTCGAACAAATTAATGGGCTTTCGTGTAGACCAGTTTTCTTTCCGTGCGGTTTCACTAAATGCGCCTGCTAACAGGAAGATCAATGCAAAGAGCCAGATATTTCCCCAGGCAACTTTCTTTTTCGACACTTCGGTTTCCGGAATTCTTTTCTTGCTCACATTTGTTGCTGCACCACTGAAAATGATCAGTGCGGGGAACACCCATGGCGATTTGAAAAAGATATACGTGGCCGCCACGCAAACCAGCATGATGATCCAGGTAATCAAATTGTGTATCGAAATTTTGAAAGCCTTTACCGCAGCATAGGTCAAAAACCCGACAGCCATCGCTGGAATATATTTAAAAATATCTTTATGTAATGAATGGCTGTCAACCCGGTTGAGAACAAAGGAAAAAATACCCATTAGCAGACAGGCTGGAAAAATCCATACAAACAGCGTGGCAATTGCCAACGACAACCCTCCCCTTTTATATCCAATCAATGTAACGGTTTGCGTAGAAGAAGCACCGGGCAAAAGATTGCAAAAGGCGTTGTACTCCAGTAATTCTTCTTTGGTGACATACGGCGTTTTGTCGACAAAGAATTTCATCATCATCGCAACGTGCGCCTGCGGTCCTCCGAACGCTGTAATGCTGTAGAGAAAAACATTTTTTAGAAAACGTATGTGGCGCAACATCATGACGCCTCAAGTTAAAGATTCTGGCCGAATCGAATGGATATCACTCCACAAAACAAAAAGAGCCGTTCTTCACGAACAGCTCTTTTCTATTATCTTTTGGGTTGATTCCTCTTTATGCCATAACAGCTTCACCGTATAGTTCTTCCCGCAATTCTTTCACACGCTTGTCTGCCAGGTATTCATCAAACGACATCAGGCGGTCGATAATGCCTTTTGGAGTCAGCTCAATGACACGGTTGGCAACTGTCTGCATAAACGTATGGTCGTGCGATGTCAGCAACACAACGCCCGGGAAGGCAACACACCCTTCGTTGAAGCTTTGAATGCTTTCCAGGTCAAGGTGGTTGGTCGGCTGGTCAAGGATAACAACGTTTGGATTTTGCAACATCATCCGGCTGATCATGCAGCGCACTTTTTCCCCTCCGCTCAGTACATCGGTCTTCTTCAGAATGTCATCACCGCTGAAAAGCATCTTGCCTAAAAAGCCGCGAAGGAAAGGTTCGTCTGCGTCCGTTACATGCGACGGTACATATTGGCGAAGCCATTCCATCAGGGTTAAGCCATTTCCAAAAAATTCATTGTTCTCCACAGGAAGGTAAGCCCTGGTAATCGTTGTTCCCCATTCAAGCTTTCCGCTGTCCGGTTGTTCGTTACCGTTAATGATATCAAAGAAGGCCGTTACTGCCGACGGGTCCTTGCTAAAGAAGGCAATCTTTTCACCTTTGTTCACACTGAAGGTTGCCTTGCTGAACAACACGCGGCCGTCCACGGACTTCGAAAGGTTTTCCACATTCAAAATCTGGTTACCCACCTCACGCTGCGGCTGGAAAATGATCCCGGGATAACGGCGGTTGGATGGTTCGATTTCTTCTATAGTCAGCTTTTCCAGTGCTTTCTTTCGCGACGTTGCCTGTTTGGATTTAGACGCATTGGCCGAGAAACGGGCAATAAAGTCCAACAGTGCCTGGCGTTTTTCTTCTACCTTCTTGTTTTTATCATTCAACTGGCGCGCCATCAGTTGGGACGATTCATACCAGAACGTATAGTTACCCGTAAAGATTTTGATCTTCTGCCTATCCACATCAGCAACGTGTGTACACACCGCGTCCAAAAAGTGACGGTCGTGCGAAACCACAAGAACAATGTTCTCGTAATCGGCCAGAAAGTTTTCCAGCCACCCAATCGTTTCAATGTCCAGGCCGTTGGTCGGCTCATCGAGCAGCAGGATATCCGGGTTACCAAATAGCGCCTGGGCCAACAGTACACGCACCCTCATGTTCGAGGGAATATCTTTCAGCAGCGACTGGTGAAATTCTTCCTTAACACCCAGTTCGCTCAGCAAGCTGGCAGCATCGCTTTCAGCCGTATAACCGCCCATCTCGCCAAACTCTGCTTCCAGTTCACCGGCCTTCATGTAATCATCTTCCGTGGCATTCGGATCGGCATAAATCGCGTCTTTCTTATGCATCACGTCCCACATCTTCTTGTGCCCCATCAACACGGTGTTGAGAACCGTTTGCTCATCAAACGCAAAATGGTTCTGCTTCAATACCGCAAGCCGTTCGCCCGGCGTGATATCCACTCTCCCCTTGTTGGGCTCGATTTCGCCCGACAAAATTTTTAAAAAGGTAGATTTACCGGCACCGTTTGCACCGATGATGCCATAACAGTTGCCCTTGGTGAACGAGATGTTTACCTCATCGAAAAGTACCCGTTTGCCAAAGGACAACGAAACATTATTTACAGAAATCATAAATGCTCAAAATTGAGGCGCAAAGGTAGGTTTTTGCACCTGCTTATCCGAATGGCTTTTCGTTAAAGTATGGCAGCGCCTTGCCTGTATAATCTGCTTTAGGACTCTTTGATCCAATTCCAACCAGCATTTGAAATAACGCATCGATAGAAGGCAAGACAAGGTTTGAACCGGTGGCACTTCACCCGCCTTTTGCTACCTGAGTCCGGCCCGGTTGCTCAATGATCGGATTTAATTGGCGCTTGCTATAGGATTCTATTTGGTTCAGTAACCAGATAGTGAGTACAAGCCAGATAATCCCTACACAAAAACCCGCAATCACATCCGTTGCGTAATGTACCCGCAAATAAACCCGGCTGAAACCGATGACCAACATGAGAACCAGGAGAAACAAGATCAGGCTCCACTTGATGTTTTTGTTCTTTATTCCCTTGTAAATGATGTAAACCAGAAGACCATAAAACGTCACACTGAACAGGGCATGACCACTCGGAAAACTTAACCCCTCTGCATGAAAAAGTAGCGGTACGCCAGGCCGTGGCCGGTTGAAAAAATGCTTTAACCCAAACATGAGCGCAAGGCTGCTTAATGCAATAGCGGGGATCTTGATTGCATACCACTTGTGTTTCTGCACAAAGAGAAAATAGGCGATCAGTAAAAGATTGGCCGGGATCAGAAACTTATGCGTTCCCAAAAATGTAAAGAACAACATGATATCGCTGTTCTCCTTGCTGACGTGTTGCTGTAAGAGCGTAAACACGTTTTGGTCAAAACCGGTGTCCTGTAAAACAATCACCTTCCGGATCAGGTAAGCCAGCGACAACAGCGCAATGACAAAAACCAGCAACACCAAAATCATTTCTGCAGAAAACAGCGCCACCGCCGCCCAGGTCTTTTTTACCCGTTTTGAAATGTGCTTGAACATAATGTCCGTGCTGCAAACGCCGTGCGAAGGAATTAACAGAAGAGAAGGCTTAAATGGTATAATTTTTTTGGCTTATATAGCATGTCAAAACCGATATTCACATCCCGCTCCTCTACGATCCACAGGGTTGATTACAATGAGGCCGAAAGCGCACTGGATATTGAATTTCGCAGCGGCAACGTGTACCGCTATTACAATGTGCCGCAGCGGTTATGGAAAGTGTTTCAGCTCTACATTGAATGCGAAGGTTCACCCGGATCATTTTTCAACGAGTACATCAAAAGCCAGTATACCAGTGAAAAGATCAAGGATGTCAGTGCTGAAGAAGATCACGGTGAATAACGCATAATTTTATCCCTCGATAAGAACCGCTACCGGTTCTTTTTATTTGCTCAAACAATTCGTCGTTCAAGATTTCTATGCTTTTACAGCGGAAATGACTCGGTATTTCCACCATCCTTTTTTCAGTGTGGTGTACTGAAGCAATGCCGACTCAACATTGTTGGCAGCCAGACTTGTTGGCTTGCCACGGAACAGGCGGTAGAGAATAGCGGCCGGTTTTCCCAGCCAATAAGCCTTGTAGAGACGTTTGGCAGAAGGCAAAATCGCCTGGCTGATGTCTTCCGACACAATCCTGCAAAAGCCGGCAGCAGCAGCGTCCCGGCAGAATTCACTTTCCAGGGCAAATTCATTGATGGCCCAGCTATTGGCAAATTTTTTCACCGCAGCTGCTGCACGCTGCGGAAGGTTTTCGGCCTGGAAAAAGTCAGCAATCACAAGACGTCCCCCCTTTCGCAGCAAACGGGATGCTTCGTTTAAAAAAGCGCTTTTGTCATCGGCATAACAAACACTTTCAATGCCCCATACTACGTCGAACGACTCTGAAGGATAGCCGGTATTCAAATAATCTTTTTGAGCAAAGGTCACCCGGTTTTGCAGCCCGGCTTGCTGCGCTGCCGCATTTGCTTTTTGCACCTGTTTTTCGTTCAGGCTAATACCAGTAACCTGGCAACCCCGGAAACCAGCCAGCCAAAGAGAAGAGCCACCCACGCCGCAGCCGGCATCCAACACGTTGTCGTCTTTCGTGATGGATACTTTATCGGCCAGCACACGATTGATATTGAGCAGCGCCTCGTGAAAATCCTTTGTTGACGAATCCCAGTAACCATAGTGCAACGAACGCGACGTGTCGAGCTTCCAGAAAAGACGGTAATGCACCTCGCTCAGGTCGTAATAACGGGCAATGTCTTGATGCGTGAACATGATCAAATCTATCCGGGTGAAGATAAGGCTTCGATGAAAAAACAGCCCCTACAAAAACGCATGGGAAAACGAACCTGCAACGGAACGTCTATTTTTGACTGCCATGCGTCTCTTCGTTTTCATTTTGCTTTTACTTTTTGCCCTGCAGCCTTTGGATGCGCAGCAGAAAAACTTCACGTATCAACAAGGCGCTATGACCCGGGGAGACAGTACAAAAAAAGAACTGGCACTGGTGTTTACCGCCGATGAAACCGGAGAAGGACTGCCACAGATCCGCAAAACACTCAAAGCCGAAGGCGTAAAGGCTGCCTTCTTTTTCACCGGTCGTTTTTACCGGAATCCGGCCTTCCGGCAACAGGTCAGGCAACTGGTAAAAGACGGACATTATCTGGGTCCCCACTCCGACCAGCACCTGCTTTATTGCGACTGGAACAAACGTGACAGTCTTTTGGTGAGCAGTGACAGTTTTGTTAACGACATGGCAGCGAACCTTAAGGCAATGCAGAATCTGCATCTGCCAGTTCACACACCACAGTTATTTATTCCGCCGTTTGAATGGTGGAACGATTCCATTGCCGCCTGGAGCCGGGAAAAAAAAATGTCACTTTTCAATTTCACACCCGGCATCCGTACCAATGCCGATTACACATGGCCAGAGCTTGGCGCAGCCTATAAAAGCAGCGAATGGATTGTGAACTGGCTGCAAACAGTCGTTGCAACAACACCCGAAAAACTGAATGGTGCGATTGTGCTGATCCACGCCGGAACTGATCAGCGAAGAAAAGACAAGTTGTACGAAAGGCTTGCCGGAATTATTCACGTGCTGAACCAACACGGGTTTCACATCAAACGAATTGATGAATTGCTGAAGACAAATGAAAAGACCCTGCAATTTTCTGCAGGGTCTTTTCCACATTGATTTGTGAACAAGCTTACAAGCCAATCCTTGCGCTGATCTCCAGCATGCGATCCAGACTCTTTTTCGCCTGCACCCGCAATTCTTCCTCCATGACCACCTCCGGCTGCTCATATTCCATGCACAGGTAAACCTTTTCCAGGGTGTTCCGCTTCATATGCGGGCAATCGTTGCAGGCGCAGGCATTATCGGGTGGTGCCGGGATAAAGGTTTTGTCCGGCGACTGTTTGACCATCTGGTGGAGAATGCCGGCTTCGGTGACCACGATGAATTCTTTGTCGGGACTGTTCCGGGTATAGCTTAACAACTGCGTGGTAGACCCAATGAAATCGGCTATCCGCAACACCGGTTCTTCACATTCGGGATGGGCAATCACTTTTGCCTGCGGGTGACGCACTTTCAACTTTGTCAGTTTCTCCAGGCTGAAAATCTCGTGCACCATGCAGGCACCATTCCACAGGAGCATGTTCCGGCCGGTGGTGCGGTTGATCCAACCACCCAGGTTTTTATCGGGTGCAAAGATGATCGGCTGCTCCGGGGGGAAGCTCTCCACAATTGCTTTCGCATTAGAGGACGTACAGATGACATCTGTGAGGGCTTTGATCCCGGCGCTGCAATTGATATAGGAAATCACGACGTGGTCAGGATGCTGCTCTTTAAAGCGTTTAAAGAGGGGTGGCGGACAACTCTCGCTCAGGGAACAGCCGGCCTTCAGGTCGGGGATCACCACTTTTTTGGTTGGGTTAAGGATCTTGGCTGTTTCGGCCATGAAGTGCACGCCGGCAAATACGATCATATCGGCATTGGTCTTTGCCGCCTGTTGGGCAAGTCCCAGGCTGTCGCCAACATAGTCGGCTATGTCCTGTATATCGGGTTCCTGGTACAGGTGCGCCAGGATGATGGCGTTCTTTTCTTTCTTGAGCCGTTCGATCTCGGCAAAGAGGTCCAGCGTCGGGTCTATGTCCACGTCCAAAAACCCTTTTTCCTCTATTTCTTTTTTCGCTATCAACATTTCTTCGCTCATGTAATAATTAATAATCTTTTTATTTTTATAAAGAGAAGCTACTATTATTATGGGTGTGAATTTGGGGAAAGAGCCTGGTTCACTTTGTAGCCGCTGCACTTAATATACAGTTATCCACAGCTTTTCCTGTTCCACGCACAACAAAGGTAGGACCACTTGCGGATTACAGGGGATATTCACAAAAATGTGGATTACTCAAATTGAAAAGATTTCCGCTCTATTCGTTTTTTCGGTGATGTGAATAGGCGTGGGATAAAACAGGGTTAATGAACAAAAACCGGAAACCCTCCGTCGCCAGACAAACTTGTGAGCCAAGAGTACACCAGTCCTTTCACGGTAAAGCCACAGTTATTCACATCAAATGGGGGATATACACACCAAAAATGCCGTTTGTGTGACCCCGTATGGCAATCCTGAGTCGGAGAACGCCGGAGCCGGAAAAGCTGTACGAATGACCTGTTACTATATATAGATACCGGATGGAAGAATTTGCAAAATGCGTTTTTGAAATTTCGGAATTGATATCCGGTTGCTACTGTTCACGAAAAATTCCACCAGTACATGCACATCTTTCCAGGCAGCCGGCAAGCCATAAACACGCATTAGCTTTTTCTTTGCCGGATCCGTCGAAAACTCTGCTTCAGAGCGGTTTTCCACATTTTGTGTATAATTCCTTTTACCCTATTTTCGCCATCCTTAAATAAGAACACCACCATTTATGTCAGTTATTCAGCAAATCAGAGACAAGTATGCCCGCATTGCGGTAATCGCCATTGCGCTGGCCTTGCTAGGGTTCATCTTAATGGACGCCTTCGCAGGTCGCGGCCGCATGTTCGGCGGCAGGGAAACCACCATGGGAAAGATTAATGGGAAAAAGGTCGATGCCGAAGCGTTTATGCGCCGTGTGTCGGAGATCACCAAGCGCCAGGGTTTTGAAGGCGAAAACGGAACCGCACAAGCCGTTAACGGATTGTGGCAACAGGAGTTGACCGACAAGATCATGGGCGATCAATATGATGAGTTGGGCATTTCTATCAGCGACAAGGAATTGGACCAGTTGCTGTTTGGACCGAATCCCCCGCAGGAGTTTCGCCAGGCTTTTGGTAACCCGCAAGATCCGCAGGCATGGGACCCGGGCCAGGTGCGCCAGCAATACAACCAAATCAAAAAAAGTGGTACGCCTGAGCAAAAGGCTCAATTGGCCGAACTGATCGACTATATCGAAAAGCAAACCCTGCTCAATAAATACAATGCGTTGCTGACAAACTCTGTTTATATTCCAAAATGGTTCCTGGAAAAACGTAATGTGGATAACAGCCAGGTGGCAAATGCAGCGTACGTTTCTGTGCCCTACACCACCATTTCCGACAGTGCTGTAAAAGTGACGGATGCGGATATCACCGACTACATCAAGGCCCACCAAAAAGACTTCGACCAAAAAGAAGAAAGCCGTTCCTTTAATTATGTATCGTTCAGCGCCGCTCCTTCTGCCGCCGACAGCGCTGCCGTTCGCAACCAGCTTCTTTCCCTGAAAGACTCGTTCCAGCGCACCGGCAATGTGCAGCAGTTCCTGGTGGCCAACCGCAGCCTGGCGCAATACAACGAGACCTATGTTTCGGATAAAGACCTGAACATCCAAGGCAAGGACTCGATCTTTAAAGCACCCGTTGGCGTGGTTACCGGGCCGCTGGTCGAGCAGGATGCAATGTTGCTCACACGAATCATGGACAAGAAAACACAGCCGGATACGGTAAAAGTGCGGCACATCCTGATTGCCCTGAACCCGCAGGATGCTGCTGGGCAGCCAGGCGCCGCCCGTGACTCGGTAACGGCCAAGCGCATCGCCGATAGCGTGCAGCGGATCATTGCCGCCGGCGCCAGCTTCGACAGCATCGCTGTAAAACTCTCCGATGATGCAGGCAGCAAATTCCGCGGCGGTGTGTACGACAGCATTACCCGTCAAACACAGTTTGTTCCGGAGTTCAAGGATTTTGCCTTCAACAACCCTGTTGGCGCAAAAGGTGTGGTAAAAACCCAGTTTGGTTACCATTATATAGAAGTGCTTTCGCAAAAAGGTTCATCCCCTGTGTATAAACTGGCTTTGTTTGCCCTGCCGATCGAGGCGAGCTCCGAAACGCAAAGCCAGGCCAGCAATGAAGCCAACATGTTTGCCGGAAACGTAAAAGACGAAAAGAGCTTCAACGACTATTTTGAAAAGAACCTGAAGGCAAAAGGTTACCAGAAGCAGGTGGCCAGCAACCTGCACCCGATGGACTTTTTTGTTACAGGTGTCAACGGTTCGGCCCGTGAACTGGTGAAAGATGTGTTCAAAGCCGACAAAGGCGACGTGGTAAGCCCCAGCCAGCCGATCAACAACAGCTATATCGTGGCCGTGGTAACCGACGTAAACAAGGCCGGCCTGCCTTCTGCTTCTTCGGTTCGCCAAATGCTTGAGCCGGTGCTGCGCAACAAGAAGAAAGCCGACATGATCAAACAGCAAATGGGGACTGTTACCGACCTGAATGTGGTGGCGACGAAGTTCAACCAACAGGTGCAGCGTGCCGACAGTCTTCATTTCACCGGCGGTGGTGCCCTGGGATACGAAAACAAAGTGCTGGGTGCCATTTTTAACCCGGCCAACAAAGGCAAGGTTTGTGCTGAAGGAATTGCCGGCCAGGCAGGTGTCTACGCCATCCGCACGGATGCCGTCTTCACGGCTGCTGTTGACAACGCCGGCATTGCACAACAGCGCCAGATGCTGGAAATGCAAAGTCGCCAGATGTTCCGCTCACCGGTGGAAGTACTGCAGAAAAAAGCCGACATCAAAGATTACCGCAGCAATTTCTATTAATTGCTCACCGGTTTATAAAAAGCAAAGGGCTGTTTCGAAAGAGACGGCCCTTTGCTTTTGTGGTGATTTCGTCCCGCGCATACCATCCGTCCCGCAAATCCCGGTTCGGACTACCTTTGCACCATGAGTGATGCCATTGTGAACAAAGTCGCCCAAAGCGGCCTGCTGACCCTGAACCTGGAAGATTACCTGCCGCAAGGCGGGTTCGTCGTCTTCGACCTGAAGGATTATCTTTTTATGGGTTTGATCCTGAAAGAAAAAGATTTCAGGGAAGCGCTGAAGGCGCTGGACTGGTCAGCTTACCAGGATAAAAATGTCGCTGTCACCTGCACGGCCGATGCCATTATTCCGTTGTGGGCTTACATGCTGGTAACGACCTACCTGCAGCCAGTTGCCAGGGACGTGTACGTGGGAACAATCGAGGAAATGCAGAAGCACCTGTTCGTAAAAAATATCCAGGCCATCGATGCTGCGCAATACGCTGGCCAGCGCATCGTGGTAAAGGGCTGCGGTGACGTGCCCGTTGGTGCCTTTGCCTATGCCGAACTAACAAAACGTTTGCTGCCGGAGGTTAAAAGCATCATGTACGGCGAGCCATGCAGCACCGTACCGGTGTACAAAGCCTCCCTGCCTCCCAAGGAGGGATTGGCTGGCACGCAAAGGCCAGCTTAGACACATTCCTTGCTCAGTATTGCTCTGAACCCTGACGTGTGCGACGCAACGGCAGCGCAATCGATCATCTGCTGCCGGTCACATAAAAGAAAAAGGCTCCATCATTTTACATGATGGAGCCTTTGTTGTATCGTGCTCAAGCAGGCTCTGTGCATAGCCTACCCCTTCACCGGGAGGCCGCTTAGTCCTCCCTCACCTTTCCTCTTTCATTGTCTTCTCGTTCTTTTTGGTAGACGGCGATCCGGATCTTCCACTCCGGCATTTCGTATTGCAGGGAAAGCTCCACTTTTACCTTGGGCAGGCTGCTGGCACTGGGCGTTAAATGAAACTCCGTTGAGGCAAAGCCAAGGCTTTCGTTCGGCGCATCGTAGGTTCCTTCCAGGCCATAAGTATAGTCGCGATTGAGGGTGAGGCTCATTCCTTTCAGATCCTTGTAGAGCGAATTGTATTTTTTTTCGGCAACCGCAAAATCATCCGTCGCCAGCAACTGCGCCTGCCAACTGTAAATCGGCGATGCACCGGAATACTGGATAATTGTATTGGACTCGGCCGATTTAAAGGTCAAAAGCGAAGCGTACTCAATGCGCTGCGGATCGCTGTCGTTCAGCAGGTCACCTTTCAGGTTCGAAAAGCCTTTTGTATAATCTGTAATGACTTTTTCCAGCGCCTGGCGCATATCGCTGCCCGAGCGGCTGGGCAACCGGAGCTGGGCATTTGCAGACACGAAAACAAAAAGGGAGAAGAAGACAGCCGATACACGGGTAGCATTCATTTTCATAGAAGGGATTTTTTCAGAATTCGCATACAAAATAGCCAAAAGCTTCGTTTTACCAATAGAAATGCGTAAGTTTATTCACCCATTATCCACAAACTATAAAAACACAAAACACATGAAAAACAGAGAAATTGTTCACGCAAAGCAGGCGGCAAAAATATACAGCCATGCCTACAAACCCTCCACCAACGTGTGGCGGTTTATGAAGTCGATCCTGGGCGCCTGGTTTTATGGTTCTTCCACCCCCCACGATTATGCGCCATACAAGCGATTGTCAAAATAAAAGAAACCTCCCCAACGGGAGGTTTTTTTTATGACACCGGCTGTCCGGTTAAAACCGCAGCCCTTTGGTAGCCCGCTCCAGCATTGCCGGCATCGCCCTGCCACCCATCCGGTTGATCCGGTAGGTAAAGCTGAGCATAAAAAAACGCTTCAGCGTACTGTTTCGCACATCCTGTATATAGTTGTCGCTTACATTTCGGTACACACTGGTGTTTTGGTTTAAGATATCGAACACCGACGCTTTAATTTCCCCCCTCTTGCTTTTCAAAAACTGTTTGGCAAAACCGGCGTTCCAGATGGCGTAATTCTGGTTGTACCCGCTGGCAAGACCGGTATTGAACGTGTAATCCACATCGGTTGACAGGATAAAATCTTTTGGCAGAGTGTAGGTAATGTCGGCCGAATACACATGTGTGTAATAATTGGAATTGTTGGTTTTCTGTACCGTGTTGCGTACCTGGTTGTAGGTCACGCTGGCCGAAAGGCCCATATCCAGCTTTTCTTTATAGTTGTAACTCAGGCGCAGGTCTTCCGTTACCGACAGGTTGCGGCTGTAATTTTTCACGTTGTCCACGATATTGGCGTCCTGGTTGTAGCCAATGCGGGTGTTGGTATTGAAGTTCCCGCCCTGCAGGTGTTTGATGGGCAGGCCAAAGTTGAAATTTCCACTTATGTTATAAACGCCGGAAATGTTCTGCGGCTGCGTTACCTGTACGCCGCCGGGCAGGTAATCAATGGCATTGGCGATTTTGTTTTGCGTGGCACTATAGGTAAGGAAGGCAAACAGGTTGCGGAACTTCACAATGTCGAAAAAGTTATAACTCAGCATGATATTGTGCGAAAACTCCTGGCGCAACAGGGGATTGCCTTTCGAGATGTACGGATAATTGTCAAGGTTCACCACGTCCTGCAGTTGGCTGACCGTGGGCTGGTTGGTGCGGCCGCGGTAACTGAAGCGCAGGCTGCGGCTGCGCTGGAACTGGTAATTGAACGAAGCCGTCGGGAAAAGGTTGGTCGACTTTTGCACCAGGTTCGTGCCTTTCGACAGGTTGTTGCTTTCCAGGTCGGTTTGCTGCACGGCAAAACCCAACTGGTAGTTGTATTTCTTTTTCACGATACGCAGGTTGGTGCCGTAGCGGTCGAACCGGTTGGCATTTTCAAAATGGTTGGTCTGCAGGTCAACCGGTATCTCATAAGAACCATTGGCGGTGTTTTTCAAAAAGGTCTTCCTGTCCGATGTACTGCGGTTGTCGGTGTGGTTATAGTTAAACTCCAGGATCTTGTCCCGTGCAATGGCTTCGGTGTACGACAGCGACACGGCATAATTGCCGGTGCTGCTTTCGGTGCGGTTCATCTGGTCCGATTGCCTTACGGAAAGGTTGTACAGCGTAAAGCCCTCCCGGTCGTTGTTGCTCCAGGTATTGGTGAGGGCAACCGAAAACGTTCGGCCGGCCTTGCGGAATTTTCTGCGCCACAAAAGGTTGTTGCTCCAGTTATAGCCGTCACCCGTGTTGCTGTTCACCGTGCGCCCCTGGTTCAGGATTTTGCCGGACGAACTGTTGCTCAGCAGCGTGTCGTTGCTGAAGGTCTCTGCTTTTTGAAAACTAAGATTGGGCTGGTAAATGAGCGAGTTAAAAGAGTCGATGGAGGCCACCATGTTCAGATTGAAACGGTGATTGTAATTAGTGCTCCTGGAGTAGGTATTTTCTGCCGTGGAAATGGTGGAGTCCTTGAGAAAATTCTGCCGCAGGCTGGTGTTTTGATTTTCTTTCTGTGCAAAATTGTAAAAATAGCTGCCGTTTACATCGAAATGCCTGCTCCAGGTATCACGGTAATTCAGTCCTGCCTGCGAAGACGTTGTAATGCCGCCGCCTGTTGTTGAACCCAGGTTAAAGCCGCTGGTACTGCCGCCACCACGGCCGCCGAAATTGACGAAATTCATGGCCCCGCCGCCGAAACCACTACCGCCTATGCCACCGCCGGCGTTTCCACCACCCATCATTCCGCCGCCGCCAAACATGCCCATCATGTCCGAAACCGTAAAACCAATGTTGTTGGTATTGTTGCTTTTGGCAATCACGTTGGCCTGCGTCGCTCCCTTGAAGTAGTTCGCGTTCAGCCCGGCATCATAACGCTCATCGGAACCATAGCCGGCATAGGCTTTGCCAAACAGGCCTTTCTTTTTGTCCTTTTTCAGTTTCAGGTTGATGGCTTTGCTGCGGCTGCCGTCGTCGATGCCGTTGAACTTTGCCTGTTCGCTCATGTCGTCGAATACTTCCACGCGGTCGACCATTTCGGCCGTCAAATTCTTCGTGGCCAGCTTGGGATCGTTGTTGAAAAACTCCTTTCCATCCACATAGACTTTTTGCACGTTTTCGCCCTGCGCTTTCACGGTGCCGTCCCTGTCCACCTGCACACCTGGCAGTTTCTTCAGCAGGTCTTCCACGGTGGCATTGGGTTTGGTTTTAAAGGCATCGGCTTTGAACGAAACCGTATCGCCATTGACTTTCACTGGAGCATCCACGATCACCACTTCATCGAGCGCCTTATCGGCCCGTTGCAGTCGAACGGATCCCAGGTCTTCTTCTGTATGAGCAGGGCCGATGGAGAATTTCTTTTTGAATGTGCGCAAGCCCACAAACGTAGCCACTACCTGGTAATCGCCGGCCTCCAGGTTCCTGATTTCAAAGGCGCCGTTGCTGCGGGTAAGGGTAAACGAAATAAGCGTTGAATCGGGAAGACGAATAACGGAGACGGTCGCATCCTCAAGCGGCGTGGCCGAAACAGAGTCCTGCAGCGAACCCTTGACCGTACCGGCTACTTTTTGCGCCACGGCTAAAAAGGGCAGACAAAAAAGTCCCAAAGCAAGGAGGTAAACATTCTTCATAAGCGGTGGTTGAGAACTACGAAGTTATTCGCAACCAATGTGAACTCCCGTTAAATTAGGTTAAGTGCCGGATAAGCGGAAGAGAAAAACGATAAAAGGCAGAAAGAATAAGGTCACGCTTTTCCCTCGAACGGGTGATCCGAAACCCATCTCCACGGGCCGCCTTTATACAGCCAGACACGAAACCCGATTCCGCAAGCCATAAAGGGTTGAAAGCTGGCCTGCAATTGCGTTAGCGTTTGCCGTGCTTCTTCCTCCGCTACTTTGTTTTGGATAGTGACGTGCGGCCAAAGTTTTTGTTTGTCCTGTGGAATGAGCCACGCCTGCCACTGCTGCTGCATTTGCCGGTGCATTGCCAGCAATGCCGGACACTCGGCCCTGTAAGCGACTCCCTTTCCCAGGTGTTTGAGCCCTGTAAACTGCAGTGCAAAAGGACCGTGTTTCAAACACCACCGGTGCAGGTCTTCGCTGATCGAGCCCTCACCGGCCGGCAACCGGTGAAAAAGAGCCAGGTGGGCTTCGAGAAAATTGCGGGATGGCGGATAAAAGCGCTTGCGCAGGTCGTTGAAAAACGCAGAGGCGTTTTGGTCCAGCTGCAGCGTTATCACCAGCGGAGATTCGTCCTTCATGAATGGGTAACAACAGCGGCCAGGCAAAAGTTGACAGGTACAGGTGCGACACAAAAAAGCCCCGCTTTACCGGGGCTCTTCTTTATTACATTACTGGTTCTCTTTCTGATCGCCTTTCACTTTTGTTCTACCGTCTTTTGTTTTAACCTTGATCACATTACCGTCTGCCATTTTGGTTTTCGATTTTATTTTGGCGTCGGTGGGATTCGGGGCCGGTACGCCGGTTGCCGGTTTGGCTGTGCTGTCGGCGACAGGTGCTGCAGTCGCCGTGCTGTCGGCTGCATTGTTGTTGGAAGTACTGGTCATGGAACCAACTTTCGTTGCCGATGTGTCTGTCACTGGTTTCATTGCTTTCGGAACGGTTGTGTCGGCAGGCAAACTGCCCGGAACCACCGGTTTGTTTTTTGTCGTATCCGGCGGCGTGGTTTGGGCCGATGCAACACCCACAATGCCAAGAAGGAAGAAAGAAAACAATAGCTTCTTCATAGATTAAATTTTAAGGATGAAACCTCCGGAAGGCAAGAACCGTGCGTATTTCCGCGGAATCGTTATGTATAAAAAATTCCTTATAAAATATTGATGTCCCTCAACCGGAACCAGGCAAAAACTTGTGCGAAAACAAAACAGCCCGCTTTTGCGGGCTGTTTTACAAGATAATAGCGTCCGTGTATTAACTGAACAGGTATTCCACGTCTTCCTTCGACAGCGCTTTTACAAACGAAGTATCGTCAGCGATAAGGTCTTTGGCCAGGGCCCGCTTTTTTTCCTGCAGTTGCATGATCTTGTCTTCGATCGTGTCTTTACAGATCATGCGGTAGGCAAAGATGTTCTTGGTTTGCCCGATGCGGTGCGTACGGTCGATGGCCTGTTGCTCCACGGCGGGGTTCCACCAGGGGTCGACGATGTACACATAGTCCGCTGCCGTTAAGTTCAAACCCACACCACCGGCTTTCAGCGAAATCAAAAACACCCTTGTCTCTTCATCGTTCTGGAAAGCCTGGATGGCCTTTTCCCTGTCGGGTGCGGATGTGCTGCCGTCAAAGTATTCGTACTTCACACCCAGCTCGTCCAGCTTTGCTTTGATGAGGGCCAGCATGCCGAGAAACTGCGAAAAGATCAGCGCCTTGTGGTCGCCGATGTTCTCGGTGATTTCCCGGGCCAGTTCGTCGAGCTTGATGGAATGATTCGGGAATTTTTCCTCCTCGTTCAAAATGGCCGGTGAGTCGCAGATCTGCCGCAGCTTCATCAAACCCTGCAGGATGGTGAGCTGCGAACGCTGGATGCCCTGCTCTTCGATCGTTCCCATGATCTTTGCCCGGAAGTCGTTGCGGTAGGCATCGTAGATCCGGCGCTGCTCATCTTCCATTTCGCAGAAGAGCACCATCTCGGTTTTATCCGGCAGGTCTTTGGCCACCTGCTCTTTGGTGCGGCGAAGAATGAAGGGGTACAGTATTTTTTTGAGGTGTTCTTTCTGTTCCTGCTCGCCAAACTTGTCGATGGGAATGGCAAACTCCTGGCGGAAGAATTCCACGGAACCCAGCATGCCGGGATTGAGAAAATTCATCTGCGCATAAATGTCAAACGTATTGTTCTGAAGCGGTGTACCGCTCATGCACAACCGGTTTTTGGCATGCAGCAGCGAAGCCGCTTTCGTCACCTTGCTCGTTGGGTTTTTGATGGCCTGCGACTCATCGAGGATCACGCAGTCAAACTTCATCTGCGTAAAGAGCTTGATGTCGCTGCGGAGCGTACCATAGGTGGTAATGATGATATGGTGCTGCAGCAATTCGTTCAGGTCGCGGCTGCGCAGGGGGCCGTGATGAATATAGTATTCCAGCGACGGCGTAAATTTTTTGATCTCGTTCTCCCAGTTGTAGATCAGCGTGGTGGGACAAACGACGAGGGCTTTCATCTCGCCGTCGTTGTTGTCGTAGTAATGCTGCAGAAACGAAAGCGCCTGCACGGTTTTACCCAAACCCATGTCGTCGGCCAGAATGCCGCCCCACGACACGTCTTTGAGGTAATTGAGCCATTGAAAACCCGACACCTGGTAAGGGCGCAGGATCGGCGCCAGGTTCTCCGGCGGCGGCACTTCCTTGATGGTATCAAACTCTTTGATACGTTCGTACTTTTCTTCCAGTTGGATGGTGAGCTCTTCCGCGTTGCGGTTTTCGTAGAGTTCATCAATCACGCTGAGGTGATAACGCGACAGCTTCAGCTTGTCGGTGCGGCCTTCGCCGACACGGAAAAGAAGCGAATATTTTTTGAGCCACTCTTCGGGCAGGATGCCCAGTGTGCCGTCGTTGAGTTGGACGAACTGTTGTTTGTTGGCAAGGGCTTTTTTCACTTCGGCCACACTGACCTTCTGGTCACCAAACAGGATGTCCACCTTGGCATCGAACCAGTCGGTGTGCGACGAAATGTAAATGTGTGTTTGCGGCTTGGCCGTGTTGAAACGAAAGTTCTTCAGCGATTCAAAACCAAACACGGGCACCTTGGATTCGTTCATGGCATCCACGAAAAGAAAGAACCAGTTATTCTTCAGCACCTCTGCACCTTTCAGGGCCAGCGAGGCGCCGTCATCAAAAGGAACGAAGTTGGAGTGCAGCATGGACAGCTTGTGCAGAAAGGCTTTTTCCGCTTCGCGGTTGCGGTGCACCACTACGACCTTGTTGCCGTGCGGGATGATCAGTTCCCCTTTGTCCGCCCCTTTTGTATCAAAACCTTTGTAGCTGTAGATTGGTTGAAAAACAAGGTACTCGCCTTTTTCAATCAGGGTCAGTTTGGTTTCGGGCTCGCCGTCTTTTACTTCTTCCACGAGGCTGCGGTCGAAGTCAACTTTGTACTCTTTTGTCAGTGGCATCACCTTTCGCAGCAGTGTTTGCGGCCAGTCATCACCGGCCACTTTTTCAGCGCCTTTTTCACCAAAGCTTTCGGCCGTTTCCGCGGCTTCCTTGTTTTCCCAGATGGAGAGCTGGTGATTGTAGAGATACACCAGCGGCGACCGTTCCTCGTTCTCTTCCAGTGAATGCGCCACGCCATCGGGCTTTACATAGCATTCAATTTCGTAGCTGTCGTCGTCGTTGCTGACACTGAAATGCGGCGATAAATAATCGTTGCTCAGTTCCACTTTTTGCAGCGACGCGGTTTTAAAGAGCTTCCCTTTCGTGAGGACAAAGGTGGGTGCACCTTCAAACTCGGCGAATAATTTTTTCAATTTGGGAAGAAGGTATTCGGCAATGAGGCTTTTTGTTTCCGCCGGCAGATCGTCGTCTTCGTGGTGAATAATGTTTTCCCAAAAGCCGGCGAAAGGCGAATTGCGGCTCACGTATTTATTGATCTCTGCGTCCTGCAGTTTGCGCACCAGCTGTAGTAAAGCTTTGTCTTCTTCGCTGTACGATTCGGTTTCCACGTAGCGGGATAATTCCAGCTTTAGCACGTTGCCGGCAAAGCTGCCTTCTTCATCCATCTCGCCTTCAATCAGGTCCAGCGAGAAGAAGGGATAAAGGTCTTTGTTGAAGTTGAAAACAACACCCAGCTTTTTGGAAATGACATGCTGTTTGGGTTTGACATCTTCTTCGGCCACTTCTACTTTTTCAAAGCGTGGCGCAGTGAGCGGTGTTGGGGTGGCAATGCGTTTGATGTTGCGGTCCAGCACCCGCAAAAAAGGCTTACCGTCTTTGTAACTGAATTCGAACTTGCCTTTCAGGTCGTCGTTCAGCGAATAACCATAGGCTTCGAGCAGCTTGTTTTTTTCCTTGTCCCAGTTGCGGATGGTCTCGAAATAGTGTTGTCCTTTGGTGCGCAGCAGGTGCAGGAACACGATCACTTTCGGCAGGCAGAGAAGATGCGCCGGGTCGTCGTAATCGGAGCTGGTATCGAAATTGCGCTCTTCATTGCGGCGGATGATCACGTCGTATTCCGTGCCATCCAGGGTCACCTTTGCCCGTACGGTTTCTTCTTTTGCACTTTCAATCGTCGGCTTGTGTTTCTGCAGCCAGGCTTCCGCTTCGGCAATGATGGCATGGCTGGACAGAAGCTGGATGGTTTTCAGGTCGATGGTCTTCATCTTGGCCACCGTGTGGCGCTGATCGTAGGCCACGTCATCTGCGACCAGCTGTCCCTTATCCATCATTTCCTGCAGGCGCAGCAGAGCCGCCGCTTCGTGCCGGCAAATATCACCCAGGTTGTAAGGGCAGGCACAACGCAGCGACACCGTCTTGGGATCCTTGTAGTGCTGGATGTAAACTTTATAGAAAGTGGAATAATTATCGTCCTTCACCCGGAAAACGGCAGAGCCAAAGAGGTCGTCGTGCTCTACCAGTTCCACAAAGCCAATGGCATGGATCTTTTTTCCCCGGCGAATCACTTCATCAGAACCGTGTGTGTAAACGTATTTAATTAAATGCGGTAAAGCCATAGATGAAAGTTGGCAGTTGGCAGCATGCAGCCGGCAGGCTGCGGCGTGGAATACTGCTTACTGCCTACTGCTTACTGCCTACTCTCTTTGAAAGAGGCCAATCGGCAAAAGTAAACGAAACATTTTCATATAACCTGACAAATGGGGCTATTTTACCGTTAAAATCAACGTTGCTGGCTGGCTTATTTCTGCACCACCAATTTCCCATCCACATACTCCGGCAGGATGTTCGCCAGGTCTTCCGTGAGGCAATGCCGGATGTCTCTTTCCAGGCCAAAGTTGGTAAGGCGATGGTAGTGTGATGCATCGTTCTTTTTCATGAATTCATAGAGATCCTCTTTTGCAAAAGAGTAAAGATTTTCAGCCATGTGCGACGCATCGCAGTTGATGGTAAAATGCTCTTTCACCCTTGCTACAACAGCACCGGCGAAGAGGGTGTCTTCAATGTTTGGTTTGTCCTTCCACGCAGCGCAGCCAAGAATGACATTTTTCTTCATCCCGATCAAATGCTCACAAACAGCAGAAAGGTTCAGAAACGAACCGGTGATGATTTCCGTGGCGCCCTTGGCCAGCGCCATGTGCAGCAGCTTGGTGCCATTGGTGGTGGTGAGCACCAGGATTTTTCCTTTAATGAATTCTTCCGGGTATTCAAACGACGAGTTACCGTATTGAAGACCCGGCGCCACCTGCCCGTCACGTTCACCGGCCGTCACGCATTCAATCTGTGTTCCGAGCTGAATGCACCGTTCCACGCTGTCGACAGGAATGATTTCCCTGGCGCCGTTGTGCAGGGCTGTGGCAATGGTGGACGTGGCCCGCAGCACATCGATCACTACAACAATCGTGTTCTTCACATCATAGAGGTGCAGGAGTGCCGGGGAAAGACAGGTATATAAAGTGGGTTTTGTCATGTGTTCAAAAATTGGTGCTGCTTTCGCCGGACGGGCCGTTGAACAACGGAAATCCGGCAAAAGCAGCTGCAAATGTAGGGGCAAAAAAAGGAAGGCAGCACCTGCCTTCCTGGACACAATCCGGTTGTTGTGATCCCCGTCATCACAGGCGCTTCGCAGAAGGTCCGTTAAACGGCTTCAGTCTTTGCTGCTATTGAGCGAACAGCTTGCCCGTTTGCCAGTTTTCGTTTG
Source organism: Flavisolibacter nicotianae (assembly GCF_003628535.1). GTDB lineage: Bacteria > Bacteroidota > Bacteroidia > Chitinophagales > Chitinophagaceae > Flavisolibacter > Flavisolibacter nicotianae. The sequence continues at coordinate 879,598 of NZ_RBCI01000001.1, read as the reverse complement.
TGCGTATACGGTAGAGCAAGGCGCCTCTCGCAGCCGGCGGCAGGGAAATCAGGTTTTGTTGCGTTGGCAGCTTTTGTTGCAACAGCAGCCGGCCCTCGGCATTATAGAGGTAAAGCATGTGCTGTGCAGCAGATTCCGTGGAGAAATTCACCCGCAGCAAGCTTTTGTCGATCCACGCTTTGACGGTCGTTGTTGCAGCGGCGTTCTGCTCCCTTTTGCCAAGAGTGACGGCCTGCGTAAGGGTGGCTGTTGTTGGTGTCATCGGGCCAAACACGCCAGCCGGTATCAGGCAAAGGCTCGAGGACCAGGCCATCATTTCTTTACCGGCGGCAATGTCGTTGGCGCTGAGCGTTCTTGCCGTCTGCCCATTGGAGATGGCATAGTGCATCACCTGCCCCGGTGCAATCACGTGGCCCAGGTTATGGGCATGCCCCAGCTCGTGCAGGGCCACCGATTCAAAATCGTACTGGTAAAATCCGGGAAGCGAGGGACCGAACTGCCAGGTGGTATTGCTGGTGGGCACCGTGGAAAAAACCATGTCAATGTCGTTGATGTACCAAACCGTGTTTTGCCGCTCGCAGCTGCCTGTCGAGCCGGTGCCGGAATAGTTGGTCAGGGTTTGGGCCAACGTGCCGGCGGGCAGGGTGCCGAAAAGCACCGTGTTGATGCCGTCATTGGTATTCGTTGCAGTGGTGGTGCCGCCTGTGCGGAAGTTGACGCCGGTGGCGCCGCGCCAGGTAGTAAGGGCCCGCTCATAGGCCGCCACGGCCGCCGCGTTGCCCGAAAAGCCGGACGTGCTGTTGTACAAAAATGTGTAGCCGCCCAGGCCATTTTTATTCACCAGGTGCGGCAGTTGGCGGGTGGTGACAGGAAAATTGAGAAAACTGCTGTAGATGTCGATCAGCGCATACGAAACCGTGAGTGCCGAGGGCGACGTAAAGGTGCTGTTCACTACAAAGCTGCCGGTGCCGGCCCGGGTGGGCACTTTTACCACGATCTGGTTGTCGGCCCACGAAACATAATCGCTGGTGGCGGGCGGCGTGATGCGGGAAGCACCGCCGTCATCTGCGTTGGCAAAGGCCACGGTGCCTGGCGCCGAGCCAAAGCCCGAGCCCGTGATGGTGAGGTAGTCCGAAGGGTTAATGGTGCCGGACCTGGTGGGGTTGGGCGCAAAGGAACTGATGCCGCCGGGACTCGGTGAGGGCGGTGGCTGGGGAGCCGGCTTCCGGGCAGCAAAAACATCGCCCTTCGCCGTTACCCACTGGTCGCCTGCAAGGCTCGCAATGTCGGAAAGCAGTTGCGTCTCCGGTTTACGTCCTCCTACATCGTCGTACCAGTTGTTGACATTGAGCATGGCCCCTTGCGGATACCCGTACAATTTGTATTGGGGCATCTTTGGCTGCTGGGCCCTGACGGCCTTGTTGTCGAAGACAAAGTCCTCGTCCTCGATGAACAGCACTGCCTCGGCGCCATCGGCCAGGTGAATCGAAGGATACACAACGGTAGCCCGGTTTTCCATCCAGCCGCCGGGGGCAATAATGTAAAATTCATTGGGCGGTTTCTTTTTGCGCAGGTGGGCAATGACCGTCACTTTGTGCAGGGTGTAGATGTTGTCGCCGATCGCCAGGTACGACTGGTAGTCGACAAACCTTGCGAGCACAATGGACCGGGAACCTTTAATTTTTTCTTTCAGCGTGAGAGGAGAAAGGTCTTGCGAAAACACAACGAAGTGGAGCAGGCAAAAAGCGCCGGTGAGAATGATGCCTGCTCTTTTTTGAAGAGTAGAGCTTTGCATCGTTTGTTGATTTAAGGTGAAAAATCAGGAAAGCAAAGGTAGACGATTGGTCAATCGCTCGATTGGATGAGCCGGGCAGAAACGGGAATAGAGGATAGTTTGTTCAGCTGTGTAAATATTGTTTTGCCCCGTTGCTTTCTGCTATTCTTTTGATGACTGCATTTCTTTTCTTCAGCAACCGGGTCATGTAATTTTTCAAAAACAGGTAGTTGGCTAGTTGTCCAATTATACCAAAAGGCGATTCAAATAAAAAACGGTCAGTCATGAGTGTCCCGTTTTTTTCCAGTGTGAACGCATGTTCGTGCCGCATCTTTTTAAAGTCACCTTCTATCATTTCATCGGCAAAGAACCTTGGTGGTTCTTCTTCTGTCAGTTTTACTTTCAGTGTCCTGCTTTTCAAAAAATGGAAGGCTCTCCATGTCACTGTATCGCCTTTCTGCATCAAACCATTTCTTACGCCATCAATAATCTCTTCCTGGCAATGTATCATAGAGGCTTTGTGCAGATCAACGCTTCTGCTTAAGTCATAGACAACCTGCGGAGAAGCGTTGATAAAGGTTTCAATAACGATCAGCGGCATCAGGCAAACGGGATTTTCACCACTTTCGCCTGCAACAGTTTCTCCCGCACTTTGATGTAGACGATGCTGTCGAGGGAAGAGTGGGCAATGTCCACATAACCCATACCAATGGCTTTACCCAGGCTGGGCGATTGCGTGCCCGAGGTTACATAGCCGATCGGATTGCCGTCTTTATCGCAGATCTCGTAATGATGACGGGGAATTCCTTTGTCCACCATTTCAAAGCCAACGAGCTTTCGTTTGACGCCTTCTTCTTTTTGTTTTTGCAAAATTTCCCTGGCTGTGAAATCACCTTTCGAAAGCTTGGTGATCCACGCCAGGCCAGCTTCCAGTGGAGAGGTGGTATCGTCGATATCGTTGCCGTAAAGACAGTAACCCATTTCCAGGCGAAGCGTATCCCTTGCGGCCAGCCCAATGGGTTTGATGCCCTGGGCGGCGCCGGCTTCAAAAATGGCGTTCCAGATTTTTTCGGCGTTGTCGTCCTTGTTCTCAAAATAAATTTCCACTCCGCCGGCACCGGTATAACCCGTTGCACTTACCAGCACGTTTTTCACACCGGCAAACTCGCCTTTCACAAACGTGTAGTATTTCAGGTTGAGAATATCCATTTCGGTCAGCGACTGCAAAATTTTGGTGGCATTCGGTCCCTGCACCGCCAGCAGGCAGGTGTCGTCGGAAATGTTGTGCATTTCCACAGCCTGTCCTGAGCCCGTCGAAGGGTTGTGCTGTTGAATCCAGTTCCAGTCTTTTTCAATGTTGCTGGCATTGACCACCAGCATGTACACCTTATTCTCTTCGATACAGTACACCAGCAGGTCATCCACAATGCCGCCCTGCTCGTTGGGCAGGCAACTGTATTGCGCTTTGCCGGCCGTGAGTTTCGATGCATCATTGGAAGTCACCCGCTGAATAAGGTCAAGTGCGCCCTCTCCTTTCAGCATAAATTCACCCATGTGGCTGACATCAAACACTCCGGCGTTGCGACGAACGGTTTGGTGCTCATCGTTGATGCCGCTGTAACTGATCGGCATGTTGTATCCGGCAAAGGCGGCCATCTTGGCGCCCAGTTCGATGTGCTTCTGGGTGAAAGGCGTGTTCTTCATGCAAAAATTTTAGGCGGCAAAAATAACGTCTGCACCACGATTTGAGGAGATTTTTAGTACCCCCTCACCGATTTATTTCAACACACGCCAGAGCCGTACCGTTTGATCATCGCTGGCGCTGGCGATCCATTGACCATCGGCACTGTAGCAAACATCCATCACATCATTGGCATGTTCGGCCAGCGATTCCAAAAGTTCGCCGCTTTGTACATCCCACAGCCGCATGCTGATGCCTTTGCTGGTGGCGCCGTCGCCAAAAAAGTTTTGAAAGATCTCACCAAGATTGTCCTTGTCCCTGCTGCCGCTGATCAGCCGTTTCCCGTCGGGACTAAAGGCAACCGCATATACGTGGCCATCGTCGTTTTGCAGGGTGCGAAGAAGCTTGCCGCTGTTGCTGTCCCACAGCTTGATGGTTTTGTCGTCGCTGCCGCTGGCGATGATCTTTCCATCCGGACTGACCGCTAAACCAACAACGGCTTCCGTATGTCCTTCCAGCGTTTTTAAAAGATCTCCGGTGGCCGCATTCCAGATCCTGATGGTATTGTCAAAACTGCTGCTGATAAGTTGACTGCCATCGGGAGTAAAGCGAACCTTCCAGATATTCAGCTTGTGTGCATTGATGGTTTTGAGGAGGGCACCCGTTTCAACATCCCACAATTTGATCGTTCTGTCTTCACCGCAACCGGCGATTGTTTTTCCGCCGGGACTAAACGCAACCGACCAAACAGTCCCTCCGGCTCCTTTTAGTGCTTTGATCAGCGTGCCGTTGCTTACATTCCAAAGCCTGACGACGGCATCATAACTTCCTGTGGCAAGGGTCTTACCGTCTGCATTGAAGTTGATTGTGGTAACGCCCATGGGATGTTTCAGGGTGTGTACAACACGACCGTCGTTTTTGTTCCAGAGTTTGACCGTGCTGTCCACGCTGCCGCTTGCCACGAGGTTGCCGTCGGGACTAAAGGCCACGGCCCAAAGCGGTGCTTTGTGTTCCTTGAAGATCATCTCCGGTTGAAGCAGGCCGCGATGGGTCACTGAAGGCTTTTTCAACAGGGAACTGTAAAGCGTCAGCCCGACCAGGACAACCAGGAGAAAAAGAAAAGACAAGAAAACAGTCTTGCCATAGCGGCGGGATTTTTTGCTTTGCATAAATGAACGATGTGATGAAAAAAGATCTGATGCGAAGGCCGAAAATTTCCGGCTTTGAATCTTCGAGGTTTTTGCTCCTGTTGGAACAAGAAAAGGCCTCCCGGGGAGGCCTTTCGTCTTGTCCCGACTGTAACAGGACGCAACTTCAACCAAGGTTAAAATATCGTGGGGATAAAAGGCATTGGCATAGGTGTGGGCACATCGCCGCCGATTTCTTTTTTTGCCGGAAGAAGGACGGGTTTCTCGTTTCTGGTTTCAAACGTTGTCACCTCTTCTTCCGGGTTCTGCATCCTGTAAGTGTCTTGTTGTGACGTGTCGGTTCTTCTGGTGCCGGTATCTGTTCTCTCATTGTAGACCGGTGAGGTTGCACCAACTTCTTCCAGGCGGCCGTTCGGCATCATCACATAATCCACGTCGGTCTTGTAATTGAAATAATCGTCGTCGTACCAGTCGAAATCTTCATTTCTTCTCCAGCGCCTGTCGTCGTAGCGGTTGTTGAAACGGATGTGCACGGCATCGAGCTTGTCTACCACCGACTGGTCGAAACGGATTTTCTTACCCACCGGAACTTTGATTTCCACCATCACCCGCTGGCCGCGGTACTTGTTGTATTTGTCGATGGCAAAGCCGCTGCCGAGAGAAAGTACGCTATCCTTAAAGCCGGTATTGTAAACAATCTGTGTTGCCCTGTCCTCGGCCGCCGCACGACTTCTGCCCCGGCTTTGCTTGCGAACGATCACACCGTAGGCGGTGCTGTCGTCGCTGGGTACTACACGCAGCTTGATATCGGTCAGTCGCATGGTGTCGCCGGTCAGGTCAAAGCCTTCACCGTCTTCAATGAACAGGAGGTCGCCGCTATAGCGTACGCGGGGTTCGTCTATGCGTACCAGCAAGCGGCCGCCGGCCGGCTGGGTGATGGTCACAGGCTGTGCGATCTCACCACGGCGAACCGTGTCTTTCACAAGGGCAGAGGCCAGCAAACCGGCGCAGATGATTCCCAAAAACCAAAGACCGCCGAAAATATAACCGAGGTAATGATTGCGGGAACGCACCTTCATAAAGCGGCGCACCAGCCAGGTGATAAAGGCCACAATGGGAACAAGGAATAAAAACACCACGGTACCCCAGAAAAAGAAGTGCTGCCAAAAACCGCCCAAGGCAAAATCGAGAAGGTTGTCTTTCGACGACCACACCGCACTGCCGCCGCCAAAGAGCAAGACGATCAGGGCCACGAACAGGGCAAACGCAATGCTGCCGAAAATGAGCAGGAAAAATGCCTTGATCACCACACCCAGTGCATGTGCAATTCCACTGCGTACCGGCCTTGCGGTTTGCCTGACTTCCGCGGCAAACTGCGCCCCCCTGGTGCCGGCAAATTCGCGGGCACGGCCACCCAGGTTTTGGGCTGATTCCTTCACTTCTTCTCCCCAGGATTGCATACGGTCTTTGAACGTACCCATGCCTTCCTTTACATTCTGGCGAATGGTGTTGATGTCCACCTTCTCGCCCCGCATTTCCATTTTATCATAGGGCGTCTTCGCTTCGGGGAGCACGATCCAGAGAATGATATAGGTTAACAGGAATGTGCCGGTAAACGAACCGAAAAAGAAGTTCGGGAATACGTCGCGGTGAAAGGCAAAGAACATTCCGTTGAGGATGCCGAAAAGAATATTCAACAGCAGGGGGGCCGCAAAGATCAGGCGGATGGCCCAGGAAGGCTTGTTGAAATAGGCGCCCAAACCACCGGCCACACCACCAATGATGCGGTCATCGGGGTTGCGAAACAGGCGCTTTCCCACATAGGTATCCAGCGAACGGGCCGGCAGAATGATCCAGGCAAGGATGTAGAGCAGGATGCCAAAACCAAATCCGCCAAAGGTGATCACGGCAAACACCAGTCGCACGATGGCAGGGTCTACATTCAGGTAGTTGGCAAGACCGGAACACACGCCACCAATGATCTTGTCGTCGCTGTCCCTGTACAGGCGGCCGGTAAAGCGTTGCCGCGTACCCTGTTGGTAAGCGCCGCCGGTACTGTCGGTTGTGCCGCTTCCCGCTGCTGCGGCGGCTGTTGCGGGTTCTCCGCCCACTTCTTCAAAATCCTCCACACGGCCCATGGTGGTGATGATCTCTTCGATATCGGTATCGGTGATGGAAGAAGCGCCTTTCCGGATCCTGTCGTTCATCAGTTCCGCGATGCGGCTTTCAATGTCGTTGATGATCTCGTCACGGCCTTCTTCGTGGGCAAAATAGCGGCGAAGGCTTTCGATATAACGTTGTAAACTATCGTAAGCCGTGTCCTCGATGGGGATCACCCGGCCCGACAAGTTTATGTTGATAATCTTTTTCATATTCTACAGTTTGGTTGAAGTTGTTAGACGTTGGGTTGTTCTTCTTTTTTGGTGAGGGCATTCACGGCATTGGAAAGCTCGATCCAGGTGGCTTCCAGTTCCCGGTAAAAGGCCTCGCCTTTTTCAGTCAGGGAAAAATATTTCCGCGGAGGACCCGAGTTGCTTTCCTCCCACCGGTAAGTCAGCATTTCGGCATTTTTCAATCGGGTCAGCAAGGGGTAAAGGGTGCCTTCCAGGATGTTCATGTTGGCGGCCCGCATTTCCTCCACAATATCACTGGGGTAGGCTTCCCCCCGGCGAATGATGGAGAGAATACAGAACTCCAGGATCCCCTTCTTCATCTGGCTCTGTGTATTTTCGATGTTCATGACGTTTCTCTCTTTTTGCCTGTCGCCAACAGGTGTCGGCGGTTGCGGCGGTTGCTGTTGAATAACCTTGACAAGTCAAAGATATGACGTCATTTGGTACTTTACAATACATAGTACCAAGTTTTTTTAGGAAGCTGAGAAAGTTTAGGACCTAATTATACGCTTACATTCTGATTACCAATCGTTTGCATAAACATAAATTTTTTTCGATTTTTATGACTGGTCGGTTTTAAGGATAAGTGTTTGATCGAAGGCAAGAAAAAAAGCTGTCGCAAAGACAGCTTTCAGCAAAATGATATCTGCAGGGCTTATTTCTTCAACCCAATTTCCCGGAGGCGTTCATCCAGGTATTCGCCCGCCGTAGCATCTTCATAAACCTTGGGATGTTCCGTATCGATGGTGCTTTCCAGCGAAGCCAGGCTCATATTGCTCTTCGGGTGCAAAAAGAAAGGAATGGAAAAACGGGACGTTCCCCACAATTCCCGGGGCGGGTTGACCACCCGGTGCGTGGTCGAGCGAAGCTTGTTGTTGGTCAAGCGCTGCAACATGTCGCCCACGTTCACCACGATCTGCTCGGGCAGGGACGTCACACCAATCCAGTCGCCCTGTTTGGTGAGGATTTGCAGGCCGTCGGCCGACGCACCCACGAGCAGTGTGATCAGGTTGATGTCTTCGTGCTGCTCGGCACGGATTGCCGATTTGGGCTCGCTTTTGATGGGCGGGTAGTGAATGGCCCGCAAAATGGAGTTGCCGTTGTGCACCCACTGGTCGAAATAATGTTCATCGAGTCCCAGGTACAGGGCAATCGCCTGCAGCAGTGCTTTGCCGCTTTTTTCAAAATTGCGGTAGGCATTGTACAGCGTTGGAGTAAACTGCGGCACTTCGGCAACCGTTAGATTTTCGGGATAGTCATCCGCTACAGGCTCGTTGTCTTCAACCGTCTGGCCGTACTGGAAAAACTCCTTCAGGTCCGGCGCATCAAAACCTTTGGCATGCTCACGGCCAAACGAGGTATAGCCACGCTGACCTGCCAGCTCGGGCTTTTCGTATTTCAATTTTGTTTCTGTCGGAAGGGCAAAGAACTTCTGCACATAGTTGTACAGATCTGCAATCAACTCGTCGGGGATGCCGTGATTTTTTACCGCCACGAAACCTACTTCTTCATAGGCTTTGCCCAGTTCTTGCACAAATTTTTGCTTTCTGTTTTCGTCGCCACTTAAAAAGTCGGACAGGTCAACTACAGGAATTGTCATATCAAATCGTTTAGTAAAAGAGCGCCAAAATTACAATTGTAGTTTTACACACGCAAGAAAGCAGGCAAGTGCCGTTCACGGGCATTCTTGCGGCGACAGGAAAAAGAGTGGCGAAAGCGGTATGTGGATAAACTCAGTGCTGAGCGGCGTAGACTTTTTCGCCTGGCGTTGCATCAACCAGTGCATAGTGTTTCACATTGTTGATCTGCATTTCGTCCAGGGCTGCCACCACGTTTTGATAGGAAGCTGTTGTCATCGGCTTGATGAGGACAACCAATGCACTCTTTGATTCCATCTTCTTTTGCTTTTGCCGGATCAGGTTTCCCACACCGGTGAGCTGGTGGTAGGTAGTGCTTGTGATTTTGTTTTGCAGAAGAGCATCTTCCCAAAGACCTTCATAAGCAAAAGCCTTGTCCCTGTCAAGCAAAACAGTGAGGGATTTGCTTTGCGGAACCGGCATGTCAGCACCGTCGGCAGGCATGATTAGTTTGGTAACGGCAGGCTGCGAAAGCGTGGCCGTGAAAATGAAAAAGGTGATCAGCAAAAAGCCGAGATCCACCATAGGTGTCATGTCGATCTTCAGGGAATGAAATTTTCGCGTACCGGAAGCGGCTGGTGTTGGAGCAAGTGTTGTCATTGCAAAGTGTTTCTTCTATGAGAAAAATCAATTTCGTTTCCATAGAACATCCCGATCTTTCTTTGTAAACTTGATACATGAATACCATTCTTGTTCCCACGGATTTTTCTCCCGCCGCCGCCAAAGCCACGGCTTATGCGGCGCAACTGGCGAAGAAAGTCGACGCGTCGGTTCGCCTGCTGCATGCTTACCAGTTGCCGGTTCCCATGACGGATTACCCGGTGTTGATGGTAACGGCCGACGACCTGAAAAAAGTAACCGAAGACAGTTTGCAGCGGGCAAAGGAAGAAGGACAAAAAGCCGCCGCCGATGTGCCGTTTGAAACCGAAAGCCGGCTGGGCGATGTGGTGACGGAAATTGACGATGTGTGCAAGGAGCGAAACCCGGTGGCTGTCGTTGTCGGCGTAAAGCAGATGACCGGTTTCGACCGGATGCTTTTTGGCGACACAACCTTGTCTCTCGTTAAGCACTGCACGGTGCCCGTTATTGCCGTGCCGGAAAATACGCGGGTTGGCGTACCCACCAACGTGGTACTGGCCACAGACCTGCTGAATGCGGAAGAAATTCCGGCCGCCAACATAGCTGCGATTATCGCTGTGCTGGGCGCCAACCTGCACGTGGTGCACGTGGAGCAGAAAGAAAGCACCCACTACCCCGAGGAGTTGATGAAGGCATTTGTGGGGATCAACGCATCGTACCATCCCATCCGGGAAGACGATGTAACGGAAGGCCTCAAACGTTATGTAGAGCAGAACAACATTGACCTGGTGCTGGTACTGCCGCACAAACACAATTTATACGAACGCCTTTTCTTCCGCGGCCACACCAAGGGCATTCTGCATGCCATGCCGGTGCCGGTGATGAGTTTGCGGAATGATTAGGAAGGAAGTTCACCAGTTCACACGTTCACTGGTTCACAAGTTGTCGCTACTAAAAATAAAAGAGAGGAATGATTGCATTCCTCTCTTTTAACTTGTGCACAAATAAACCGGTAAACGTGTAAAAGTTTAAAACTCCGCATTCTTCGGTGTTCGTGGAAAAGGGATCACATCGCGGATGTTGCCCATACCGGTCACAAACTGCACCATGCGTTCGAAGCCGAGGCCAAAGCCGGCATGCGGCACGGTACCAAAGCGGCGTGTATCGAGGTACCACCACAATTCATCGGCCGGTACGTGCATCGCCTTCATGCGTTCGGTGAGCTTGTCGTAACGCTCTTCGCGTTGCGAGCCGCCGACGATTTCTCCAATGCCGGGAGCTAAAATATCCATGGCAGCCACCGTTTCTTTTCCCGGTTCGCAGCCCTCATCCTGGCGCATGTAAAACGCCTTGATGGCAGCAGGATAATTGGTCACGATCACCGGCTTTTTGAAATGCTTTTCCACCAGGTAGCGTTCGTGTTCGCTCTGCATGTCGATGCCCCATTTCACATCGTACTGGAATTTTTTCTTTTTGTAGTGATTCGATTGCAGCAGGATATCGATCGCCTCGGTATAGGTAATGCGTTCGAATTTGTTGTCAACCACAAACTGCAGTTTTTGAATCAGGTCCAATTCGCTACGTTCTGTTTGCGGTTTTGCTTTCTCCTCCTCCAGGAGACGCTGGCGAAGGAACTCCAGGTCGTCCGCATTGTTTTCCATTACGTAGCGGATGATGTACTGGATGAATTCCTCGGCCAGGTTGGCGTTGTCTTCCAGATCGCAGAAGGCCATCTCCGGTTCAATCATCCAGAACTCCGCCAGGTGACGGGCCGTATTGGAATTTTCCGCACGGAACGTGGGACCAAAGGTATAAATGTCGCCAAGGCCGGTGGCACCCAATTCGCCTTCGAGTTGTCCGCTCACGGTTAAGTTCGTAGCACGGCCAAAAAAGTCGTCGGCAAAATCAATGCTACCGTCTTCTTTGCGGGGCGGATTGTCAAACGGCAATGTCGAGACGCGGAACATTTCACCGGCGCCTTCCGCATCACTTGCCGTGATGATCGGCGTGTGGAGGTAAAAGAATCCTTTTTCGTTAAAGAATTTATGCACCGCAAAGGCCAGCGAGTGGCGAACGCGAAACACGGAGCTGAAGGTGTTGGTGCGAAAGCGCAGGTGCGCTTTTTCCCGCAAAAATTCCAGGCTGTGTTTTTTGGGTTGCAGGGGATACGCCTCTGCGTCGCTGTCGCCAAGGATCTCGACCTCGGTCGCCTTTACTTCTACTTTTTGTCCTTTGCCCAATGATTCGACCAGGGTGCCGGTCACTTTCAGCGAAGCCGACGTGGTGATGCGTTTCAGAAAACTCTCGTCATACTTTCCCAGTTCCATCACCACCTGCAGGTTATTATTGGTAGAGCCATCATTCAGCGCCACAAACTGGTTGTTGCGAAAGGTGCGCACCCAACCCATAACGGTCACTTGCTGTTCTTGCGGTTCGGTGGCAAGAAGCTCTTTGATCTTGATTCGTTTGTTAAACATAGGGTGCAAATATAAACTGCCGGCTGCGATGGCAAAACCTGCTTTGGTAAGGCGTATAGATTGGTGCGGAACTGGCCTCAGCTTTTCACCGGTGGATTTTTCCTGGTTCCTCAACCGGAATTGTTAAAAAAGAAGAGGGCGGTGTGGCAGGTGTGGCACCGGTTTGTCGGCACGTTTTAGCGGAACACAAAGAGAAGAAAGGCTTGCAACCACCGCATGCGGCCAGCGTCAGGACAGTAAAAATTTTTTTCGCTTTTGCCCATTTCTCCCTAAACTTGCACCGGAAACCGTTGAGAGCTCATATCCCAATCACTCACAACACCGGTTGTTTCAAACAATTCCCAAGCAGAAAATTAGCAAACGTTAACCGCATCTGGGCTTGATTAGCAGATTAAATACCATTTTTCTATGTACGACATTTTGCAGCTGAACGATATGCTCCTACCCGAATTGCAGGACATAGCTGAAAATTTACACATCGCCGATTATAAAAAACTGACCAAACAGGATCTTGTTTATAAAATACTCGATCGCCAGGCCGTAGTGGGCAGTCAGCAGAAAACGGCTGCAGCCGCCGATGGCGACAAACGCAAGCGCAAACGCATTGTAAAAGCCACGACAGCCAACAGCACCGAAGAAGCGGTTGTGGAAGACCTTTCCGAGCCGGCTATCGAAGCGGCGGCCGAAGAGCCGAAGCGCCATGTTGCTGCAAAAAAAGCGGCGACCAAAAAAGAAGAGAAGCCGCACCCGAAAGAAGAAAAAGCGCCCAACAAACGTCCCCGGAAAAAACAGGACGAAATGCCGCAACTGCCCATGGATACGGAGAACAATGCAGGCAACAGCAGTGCCGGTCAGCAAGCCGTTACAGATGGTCCTGGCGGCAACGAAGCCGAAGACGGCTTGCCGGCCATTGGTGTTGAAATTCCGGAAAGAGGAAACCAGATCAACAAATTTTACCCGCAACGCCGCGAACAGGTGTTCAACATCGAGTTTGACGGTATCATTTTGGCCGAAGGCGTGCTGGAAATGATGCCTGACGGTTATGGCTTCCTGCGCTCTTCCGACTACAACTATCTTTCTTCGCCCGATGATATTTATGTGTCTCCGTCGCAGATCAAACTGTTTGGTTTGAAAACGGGTGATACCGTGCTGGGTGCGGTACGTCCGCCCAAGGAAGGCGAAAAATATTTTGCCCTGCTGAAGGTTGACCAGATCAACGGCAAAAGCCCCGAGGAAGTGCGTGACCGCGTACCCTTCGATTACCTCACACCGCTTTTCCCTTATCAAAAGCTCAACCTGTTCGACGATGCCGGGAACAATCCCACCCGCATCATGGACCTTTTTACTCCCATTGGTAAAGGCCAGCGCGGACTCATCGTGGCCCAGCCAAAAACGGGTAAAACGATGCTGCTGAAAGCCGTGGCCAACGCCATCGCCAAGAACCACCCCGAGTGCTACCTGATGGTGGTGCTGGTGGACGAGCGTCCGGAAGAGGTAACCGATATGGAACGCAGCGTAAAAGCGGAAGTCATTGCTTCCACTTTTGACGAGCCGGCCGAAAAGCACGTAAAAGTTTCCACCATGGCCCTGCAAAAAGCAAAGCGCCTGGTAGAATGCGGGCACGATGTAATTATCCTGCTCGATTCGATCACCCGCCTGGCCCGTGCCCACAACACCGTCGCACCGGCATCGGGTAAAGTCTTGTCGGGTGGTGTGGAAGCCAACGCCATGCAAAAGCCCAAACAATTTTTTGGTGCGGCCCGTAAGATCGAGAACGGTGGCTCTCTGACCATTTTGGCCACGGCCCTGATCGATACCGGTTCGAAAATGGACGAAGTGATCTTTGAAGAATTCAAGGGTACCGGTAACATGGAACTGCAGCTCGACCGTCGCCTGGCCAACAAGCGTATCTTCCCGGCCATCGACCTGGTGTCTTCTTCTACACGCCGCGACGACCTGCTGCTGGAAAGAGACGTGTTGCAGCGCATGAACCTGCTTCGTGTGTACCTCAACGATATGAATACCGAAGAAGCAATGACCGAGCTGCTCCGCCGCATGCGTGGCACCAAGAGCAACGAAGAGTTCCTGGCCTCCATGAACGGGTAAGCCAACCGGTAAGAAACAATTTGCAATAGGCCAAGAAGAAATCATTTTCTTCTTGGCCTATTTCCTTTTCTGCTCATTTGCCGTTGCCAATTGCCCATTGAGGCTGCTGTGGTCTCATTTTTGTATTTCCAAGCTGAAACAAATTGAACAATTATGAAGAAACAATTTTTCAGCCTGGCAGCAATCACGGCGTTGGCATTGGGTTTTACTTCGTGCAGCAACGGTGCCAATGATATCGCTACAACCGACAGCACTACTACAACAACGACAACCACAGGTACGGAAACAACCATGGCCAGCAGCACAGGTAACTATGCAGCCATGGCCGACAGCGTGGAAAAAAACAGCGAGCAGGGTTACTATCTCAATCCCAAAACAGGAAAGGCATACGGAAAACTAACGGTGGACCGCAGCACAGGAAGGGTCACTACGGAAGCCGGTGAACCGGTTTGGCGCTATGTCGACAGGCGCAACTGGTGGGTGTATGGTGGCAATGACTGGAGCCAGGAAGGCGAAGCCAAAATGGAAGGCGATAAGCTTATGTATAAAGGAGATGGAGATAAATGGGTTGACTACGATACCAGGTGGATGAAAGAAGACGAGGAAAACATGAAAAAGTGGAAAGAGTCAGATGCTGGCAACAAGCAGAAAATGGTTACTGAAGACGGTGATAAGATCAAGGTGAAAAACGACGAGGAAGGCAACACCAAGATCAAAGTCAATGGCGAAAAAGTCAAGGTTGATTCAAACGGCAATCTGAAAAAGCAGTAAGCCTTCTTCTTCGCAATGCAGCAACCAGGTTAGTACCTTTACTGCAGAAACGACACTAGGAGCTGTCTCGCCAAACGAGACAGCTTTTTTTATTGCCGTCATGCAATTGTTGCTCCGGAACGGCCATTGCTACTGGAACCATTTGAGCTCGTGCGCCAGGTGAATCACCTGTGCTTTGGAGTTGACATGAAGCCGGGTGTAAATATTGGCGATGTGCTTGCGAACGGTGTGCACACTAAGGTTTAGAAAGGAGGCAATTCGCTTGGCGTCCCAACCTTTGATCGTGTATTCCAGGATTTCCATTTCGCGGCCCGAAAGCATGGTGCCGCTGTTGTCGACAGGCTTTGTACCGGCTTGACCGGCGGTGGAAGGCCCTGTTTTTACCAGCATCTCCATAGCCTTACGGGCAATGGCAGGACTCATGGGAATGCCGCCATCCACCAGCACGTTTTCGATGGCCTTGCGGATGGCTTCCGCTTTTTCGTTTTTCAGCAGGTAGCCGGTGGCGCCGGCACGGATAGCCTCAAAGATTTTTTCTTCGTTGTCAAACACCGTCAGCACCACAAAATGAATATGGGAATACAAGGCTTTCCCGATGCGGATGGCCTGGATGCCGTCCATCTCCGGCATTTCAATGTCCATGAACACCACACTGGGATGTTTTTCCAGGGGCAGCCCTTTCATTTGTAAAAGAAAATCGTTGCCGTTCTCTCCCGTCAATACAAGTGAAAGATCCGGGAAATGATTGATCTTGCTGATAAAGGTTTTCCGGTTGACGGCATTGTCTTCTACATAAGCGATAGCTGTTGGCATAGCGTAAAAATGAAGATTTTTCGATCAGTGATAGATAATGAATTTAGAGTAGGGCGGCCGAAAGTTTTACAATGGTTCCGCTGACTTCTCCCCTTTCCAGCGTCAGCGTCCAGCCGTTGGCCCTGGCCCGCCGTTGCATGTTTTTAATTCCATGTCCCGTCAGGTTCACCGTCTGAACCATTCCCTGCCCGTTGTCGGCAATGCTCACTTCAATGGCCGGACCGCCGGTGATCTCCACCGTTATGCTGTCGCCTTTGCTGTGTTTAATGGCATTGTGAAACGCCTCCTGCATGATGCGCAGCATGTTGAGCGCTGCTTCCGGCGAGAGGCAAATGTCCTGCAAAATCGTTTCATTGATGTTGAGCAACATGTCGGGATACGAATCGCGGATGCGGGCGACATAGGTTTTGAAACGGTCGCAAAGGCTGGACAGAAAAATTTCGGTTTTGTTCAGTACCCAAATGGTTTCGTTCAGGCTGTTCAGGATATCGTCGGCGTTGTTCTTGATGTTGGAAACGAGGGTACTGGTGCCCGGGTCGCCGGTCAGCATCAGGTCATCGGCATTGGCCGAAATGGCCGAAGCATAAGCACCCAGGTTGTCGTGCAGGTCGGCCGAAATGCGCTTGCGTTCGTTCTCTTCGGCCGTAAGGATTGCCTGCTGCACATTGCGTGCTTCTTCTTCTTTCAGCTGTTCCACTATTCGTCTTTGCCTGCGCCGGTAATTGGAAAACAAAATGCCGGCAATCACGATCCCGAAAAAGCCAACGGTAACGCCGCCGTAAATGACGGTATTCTGCCGGCTCAGGTCAAGCTTTTGCTGGATGATCAGGTTTTCCTGTTTTTGCTGGTTGTATCGTGCTTTCAGTCCCACCAACTCCTCTTCGGAGTTTTGCTGGTAGACAGAATCTTTCAGCGATAAAACATTTTCCATGATCTCGCCGTACTGCAGGTAGTCGCCGGCCGCTTTGTAGTTTTTGGCCAGGGCAAATTGCAGGTAGGGAAGTTTTGCAGTAAGCCCGTATTTCCGGGCAATGCTGATGCCCTTGTTGCTGGCCGCAATGCCTTTTGCAGGTTGCCGCTGTTCGGCGTAAAACAAGGCCAGCTGGCTCAGGTCCGAAACGATGTAAAACGGGTCGCCGATCCGTTCCCTGATCTGAAGGGCTTCTTTCAGGGGCGCCTCGGCAAGGGCGGGTTTGTTCTGGCGGATATAGTTATCGGCGAGGATATTCAGGCTGTTCGAGAGATAAAACAAATTTTCATCCTCCCGGGCAAAGGCAATCGCTTTTCGCACATATTGGTCGGCCGAATCAAACTGGTTGAGCGCCGTGTAAATGGCCGCAATATTCGAATAGATATTGCTGTTCTTCCGGTGCAGCACCGGGTTGCCGGATGTTTGCAAAGCACGGTAAAACCATTTCAGCGCCTCGTCGTTCTGCTCCATCTCCATGTTTACCCAACCCACGCCATTTTTCGCAATCATCTGCAACAGCGTATCGTTGGTCCGTTCGGCTTTTGCCAGCGTGTTGTAATAGACCGCAATGCCGTCTTTGTACTTGTTGCTTTTTACAAGTACCTGCGCCTTCAGGGCGGCAAACTTCAGCCAGTACTCTGTGTCGGCTTGCCCGGCCTGGGAAAGTGTGGCCAGGCTCCCGTTGCACAGCAAAAGGGCGGAATCAAGCCGCCCATTTTTCACGAAGTAGTTGGCCATGTAGTAATCGGCCCAGGCTTTCTGCACGGGGTATTCCGAGGCCAGACTGAGTTGCTTTGCGGCCTGGGCATACCTGAACAAGGTGTCCGTGCTCAGCGACTGGCGCTGTTCGCACAAACGGAAAAGCGCCTGTAGTCGTTGCTGCGGGTTGCTGGCCAGGGCCACCTGCTTTTTCAGGCGGTCAATTGTCTGCGTTTGACTGCTGCCCTGAAAGGCTGCCAAAAAAACGGGGAGGCAAAGGGTGAATAACTGCTTTCTCATGGGCATGCTTCACAGTGTTTCGGTTGAGCGGATCGTGCTGTTTTTCCGGGAGGTTAAAGCTAAGGAATACCCGAAGAAAAGCAACCACGTTTTGTTTTCGGCAAGTACCGTTTGTTGTTTCCGAAAGAGGAAGACGCGGGGTGCCGGCGTTTCGGTTGCACCGTGCGGCTTCCGGCGGTTTTGCCCTCTCCGTTTCTACCCTTACTACTTAAAATTAATTAGTGGTGGTATAAAGGAAACAGTAAATATTTGTAGCGCTGAACAAACGAAAAGACAGGCCTTATAGTTTATCCGGGAAATTGAACAGGCGGCACTAATAAGAACTTTATTTTGCGGCGCTTCGCCACTAGCCATTCGACCTGAGAAAAAAAACGCCAGTACCCCTCCAAACCAAACGTCCCTCAGTTGGTTTCCGGTGCGCCGGGCAGCCACAGAAAAATATCGAAAGAGCAAACAGCCAAAGTTCACTGCTCGGGAGGGTATAAACCCTCCCTTTTTTATTGCAGCCAAGCGAATTGCTTTGCGATGGGCTAAAGCATGGAGCGAAAGGCCCGCCGGTGCGCCTGTATTTTGAATACTTTTGTTTGCATGAGGCGAGTTGCCATTCACGAGTTTTTGGAAGGCTGCAATGATGCATTGCTGCTCGATGTGCGTTCCCCGGCCGAGTACAACCATGCCCACCTTCCCGGCGCCATCAGTTTCCCGCTGTTTACGGACGAAGAGCGAAAGGTTGTCGGCACGACCTATAAACAGGTGAGCCGGCAGGCGGCGATAAAGATCGGGCTCGATTATTTTGGCCCGAAGATGCGGCCGATGGTGGAGCAGGTAGAGGCTTTACTTAGCAGCAGGCAACAGGCCATAAGCAAAGATGCCAATGGTCAATTGCCAATTGCGAATCGCATATTTCTCTACTGCTGGCGGGGCGGCATGCGCAGCGGCGCCATTGGCTGGTTGCTGAACCTTTATGGGTTTAACGTGACGGTTCTGACCGGCGGCTACAAGGCCTTTCGCAACCATGTGCTGAAGACGTTTGAACAACCGTATAATTTTAAAATCCTCGGTGGCTATACCGGCTCCGGGAAAACGGAAGTGTTGCAGGAACTCAGGGCCATGGGCGAAAAAGTGATCTGCCTGGAAAGCGTCGCCTCGCACAAAGGCTCCGCTTTTGGCAACATCAACATGCCGCCGCAGCCTACACAAGAGATGTTTGAAAACTTGTTAAGCCATGAGCTGCGAGCCGTGAGCCAAGAGCCAGGCGAATGGCCCGTGCTGAAAGATGAACCGGAGACAACTCCAAACCCCAAACTCCAAACTCCAAACCCGTCCATCTGGCTCGAAGATGAAAGCCAGCGAATCGGAACGGTCAATCTTCCCAACTCGTTGTGGCAGGCCATGCGAACCTCCCCGCTTTATTTCCTTGAAATTCCGTTTGAAGAACGGCTAAAGCACATTACCGAAGAATACAGCCAGTGCAGCAAGGAAAAATTAGCGGACGCCATTGAGCGAATCAAAAAACGGCTGGGCGGGCTGGAAACCAAAAATGCGTTGCGGTTTTTAGCAGAGGAAAATTACACGGAGTGCTTTCGCATCCTCCTCAGTTATTACGACAAGCACTACCTGAAAGGCCTGCACAACCGCGAAGAACTTTCCACCCTTCTTACAAAAATTCCCTGCGAAACCGTCACGGAGAAAAATGCTGTCCTACTTTCGCAGGCTCAAGTTGTTTCATAAATGATGCAGGAAGAAATCAGGCTGACCCAGTTTTCGAAAGGCGGCGGCTGCGGCTGTAAGATCGCTCCGTCTGTTTTGCAGCAAATGCTGGCCACCGGCGACAAAGGATCGTTTCCCGATCTGTTGGTGGGTAACGAAAGCAGCGACGATGCTGCCGTTTATTTGCTGAACGAAGACACGGCTGTCGTGTCCACCACCGACTTTTTCATGCCCATCGTCGACAACCCGTTCGACTTTGGACGGATCGCCGCGGCCAATTCCATCAGTGATGTCTACGCCATGGGTGGCCGACCGCTGATGGCCATTGCAGTGCTGGGCTGGCCGGTGGCCCAATTGCCGCCAACGGTGGCCCAGCAAGTGCTGGAAGGCGGACGGGCCATTTGCCGCGAAGCCGGGATCCCACTGGCCGGCGGTCACACGATTGATTCGCTGGAGCCCATCTTTGGCCTCGCCGTGACCGGAACGGTTTCTCCCCAAAACCTGAAAAAAAACAACGGTGCCCAGGAAGGTGACTTCCTGTTCCTCACAAAGCCGCTGGGTGTAGGTGTGATGGCAACAGCCGTCAAAAGAGGTCTGCTGAAAGAGGAGCACTACCGCATTCTGCTGAAGCAGCTCACCACCCTGAACAGCGTTGGCGAAGCGCTTGGAAAAATCGACGGCGTTCATGCCATGACCGATGTTACCGGCTTTGGCCTCCTGGGCCACCTGACAGAGATGGCTGGCGGCAGCGGTGTGAGCGCCGAGGTCAATTACGCCGGCATCAAAAAAGTGGAAGGCTTTGATGACTACCTGCAGTTAAAAACAATTCCCGGCGCCACGGCACGCAACTGGAGCAGCTACGGGAACGGCGTGGCGTTTGAAGAGGACCTGAACGAAACAGAACTGGTCAACCTCCTGGCCGACCCGCAAACCAACGGCGGCCTGCTGATCGCTGTTGCTGAAAATGCGGTGGATGAAGTGAAAGCAGTGCTGGCAAAAAACAACCTGCAGGAACACCTCACCCCAATTGGCAGGTGTGTGAAGAAGGGAGAGAAAACAATTTTTGTAAAGGCATCCGCTTAAAGCAGCGCATCAATCTTTTCCGCCAGCTTCCTGTCTTTTTCTGTTACCACGTCTCCGGCATCGTGGGTGTTAAGCCAGACTTCCACGGTATTCCACACGTTGGTCCACCGCGGGTGGTGGTTCATCTTTTCGGCTGCCAGGGCCACTCTTGTCATAAACGCAAACGCTTCGCTGAAATCCCTGAACTCGAATTTGCGGTACAGGGCGTTGTTGGTTTCTTGCCACATAAGGTAAATGTGAAAATTTGAAAATGGGAAAATCAGAAAATGGAATAGCTCAAAAGGTAGTTGAATGGATTTTTTCTTTTGGATGTTGCTAAAATTTTGCCCAACAGTTTGTGAATTTCATTCAGTTTGAAAAGGAGCTCGTCACACGGAGGATAGTTGTTCGAAAACTTGCAAAGTATCAACCAATACTGTGTTTCCTCAGCTTCCTTTGCAGCAACTTTCATTTCGTGAATAAAGTCAGCTTTGCTTTCTGCATTTTGTGCTTCCATGACATTGGCTCCAACCGAGGTTCCGCTTTTGAGTAACTGGTTGGAAATAATGAAATGCTTTTGTTCCTGTAGTAAATCGCAATACGCAATCACTTTCAGAGCTAAGTCAAAACTGTGCTTGAGGACAGGGTTTCTTTCAATTAAATCGGTGTGCATATGAGATGGTTTTGTTTTGTAAAGAAGACAGCGCTCAAACCATTTTCACATTTTCATATTTGCACATTATCGCATTAAAACACCAGGTGCTCTTTGTTCCTGATCTTTTCGTTTGTCAGTTCCACCACCAGTTGCACGCCATTAATGGACTTCAGGGAATAGATCAAATTGTCCACGAATTCATCGGTTACGTAATCATCTTTCAACAGCCACAAAAAATCCAGGTGCTTGAATTCGGGCAGCAGGTATTCGCCGTCGTGGTGGTTGTTGTAGAGGTAATGCATCAGGCAGGTGGACGGCTGGGCATATTCATAAAGGGAGAAAAAATAGCTGCGGCCTTTTTTGTTCAGTTGAATTTCCAGTTCGTTGTTCGCACGGAAATCGACACCCATCAGCTGGTTGACCTGCCAGCAAAACAGGTAGTCCTTGATCGGCGCCATGATGCCCAGCAGCCTGGTTTCTTCAAAGAAACCATCTGTTAAATCCTTGTTGTCCAGGGTCAGTTTCATAACGATCGCTTTTCAATTATTGAAACGATGCAGTGGTTTCCAGCGCCTTCCCGTTGCGCAGGTAACGCAGTTTGGTGGTATCTCCTTTTTTAAAGTGCGAAAGCGCCTGCATGTAGCTTTCCATCGAGGTAACCGTGTACTCACCCAGTGCCGTGATCACGTCGCCTTCCTGCAAGCCGGCCTTTTGCGCCGCCCTGCCTTCGCTCACGGCATCCACCCGCACACCGGCGCCGTTGAAGGTGTAATCGGGCATGATGCCGAGGGTGACGCTGAAGCGGGCCGCTGTTCCCATCTGCACCTCCCTTGTTTTGGTAAACGGAATTTTTCCCGGCAGTTTATCCGCTGCCAGCAGCAGGCTGTAAACGTGTTGCACCACGGCTGCTTCGCCGGCTACATTGATTTTCTCCACGTCGTCGGTTGGCCGGTGGTAATCGGAATGCAGGCCGGTGAAATAAAACAGCACCGGGATGCCTTTCTGGTAAAACGAGGTATGGTCGCTCGGACCGGTGCCGCTGCTATCGAAGCGGTACGTCGCTGCAGGATACAACGCCTCTTTGCCTTGGGCACTGTACAATTGTCCCCATGCCGGCGAAGTGCCGTAGCCACCGACGGTCAGTGTTTTGGTGGAATCGTTCAGGCGGCCCACCATGTCCATGTTGATCATGAAGTTGATGCTTGCCAGGTCAAGCGTTGGGTGCTGCACAAAATATTTGGAGCCGAATAACCCCTGCTCTTCGCCCGAAAAGGCGATGAACAGAACGTTGTTTGCTTTCAGCTTGCTGCCTTTCACCAGTCTTGCCAGTTCCAGCAAGGCCGCTGTACCGCTGGCATTGTCGTCGGCGCCGTTGTGAATTTGTTTGTCCGTGCCCCTGTACAGCGAGGTGTGGTCTTCGCCATAGCCCAGGTGGTCGTAATGGGCGCCGATCACCACCGTGTAGGGAGCGCCGTTATCCACGTAGCCGACCACGTTTTTCCCATTGCGGCTTGTTGGTTGCAGGGCCACGGTGCCTTTTATGCGCAGCAGCGCGGAAGGATCTTTCAAAAATTTTGCGCTGGTGGCCGGTGTGAGGTAAAGCACCGGGATGGCCAGGTGTTCGCCGTTTTTGCCGTCGAAGCTGATGCCGTCTGCTACTTTGGAGCTATTGTAAAAAAACAGGGCGGTGGCGCCTTTGCGTGCCGCATCATTGGCTTTGTTGAGCAGGGCACTGGCGATATCGAAATGCGGGTTGCTTTTGTTTTGCTGCAACAGGTCGTCCACATCCAAGAACCAGGGCTCGCCTTTTTCCAGCAATGCAATAGATGCTGATGCTTCAAAACTGCCGTTCTGGCTATACGCCATCGGGAAAAAATCCCGGTTCACCTCCAGCGTCTCGCCGTTGATGCTGAGCGAAGTGGCCGGCGCAATTTCCTGTCCTTCCGAAACCGGGAAGGATTGAAAAAAGCCGTTGCTTCCTTTAGGCTGCAGGCCTTCTTTCTGAAACGTGGCGGCGATGTAATCGGCGGCAAGGCTTTCGCCGGCCGTTCCTGTGCGCCGTCCTTCCAGCTTGTCACTGGCGAGGAATGCCACATGGCTTTGCAGGTTGGCAGGCGAAGGAGTGGTTTCCGTAGCGGCCTTTTTTTGCGTGGCGCAACCGGCAAGAAACAAAAAGAGAAGAAGGGAATATTTCAACACGATACGATCTTTTAAAGTGCGGATAGCAAAAATACTTTGCCCCGGAGTTTTCAGAGAGTCAAAGGTCATTTTTTTGATTGGGCTATTTTCCTTAACCTTAACACAAAACTCCCGATCTCGTAAATGATTGCAAAGGCCGCAGGCTACCTTTGCGAACCTCATCGTGGCTAAAAAAACCGTCCATATTGCTCTTGTCGGGAATCCCAACAGCGGTAAGACCTCGCTATTCAACGTCCTGACCGGCCTAAACCAGCGTACCGGGAATTTCCCGGGTGTGACGGTGGACAAGAAAACGGGCCACACCGCCATTTCCGCCACGCTGAGCGGCAACATCATTGACCTGCCGGGCACCTACAGCCTTTACCCCAAGCGCCTCGACGAATGGGTCAGCTACCGGGTGCTGCTCAACCAGGACAAAGACATCAGGGCCGATATTTTCGTGGTGGTGGTGGATGCGAGCAACCTGAAACGCAACCTGCTTTTCTGCTCGCAAATCATGGACCTGAAAATGCCGGTAGTGGTGGCGCTCACCATGGCCGACATCGCCAAGCGCAAAGGAATCGAGATCGATATTCCGCAACTCGAAAGGGAACTGGGTGTTCCGGTGGTGTCCGTCAACCCGCGCAAAGGCAAAGGCATGGCGCAGCTGAAAAAAGCCATTGAGCTCACCGCCTCGAACCAGTATAAAATTCCCATCCGCGATTTTATCGAGAACCGCGAACTGGCCATGGCGCCCATCGAAGACCTGCAGGCCGTACTACCCGGCACCTCGGATTATTCGGCCATTCATTACCTGATCAACCACGAGGAGTTTGAACTTGACCACCGCCTGCAGGACACGATCGAAGGCATTGAGCAAAAGCACGAGTTCAACCATACCAAAACCCAGGCGACCGAGATCCTGCAGCGCTACCAGCGCATCAACAAGATCATGCAGTCGTCGGTAACGGAGCCCGATCCAAAGGAGCAAAAGCTGATGACTGACCGCATGGATTCAGTGCTGCTGCACCGGGTGTGGGGTTATTTTGCCCTGCTGGCGGTTTTGTTTCTCCTGTTCCAAAGCGTGTTTTACCTGGCGCAATATCCTATGACCTGGATCGAGGAAGGCTTTTCCTACGCCAGCACCTGGTTGAACCACGTGCTGCCGGCCGGCTGGTTCTCCGACCTGTTGGTGAACGGCATTGTTGCCGGCTTAAGCGGCATTATCATTTTTGTGCCGCAGATCATGATCCTGTTTGCGCTGATTACCATCCTGGAAGACACGGGCTACATGGCCCGCATTTCCTTTCTCACCGACCGGCTGATGCGCAGCGTGGGCCTCAACGGAAAAAGCGTGATGCCACTGATCAGCGGCTTTGCCTGTGCCGTGCCGGCCATCATGAGTGCCCGCAACATCGAGAACCGCAAAGAGCGGCTGCTGACCATTTTGATCACACCGCTCATGAGCTGCTCGGCCCGACTGCCGATCTATACCATCCTTATCGCACTGGTCATTCCCAATAAATACTACTGGGGCATCTTCAGTCTCCAGGCGCTGATCATGATGGGGCTCTATCTCTTGGGCTTTGTCATGGCCATGATTGTGTCCTATGTGGCCAAATGGTTTATCCATATCAAAGAGCGCAGCTTTTTTATTCTGGAACTGCCTACCTATCGTCCGCCGAGGGCCAAGACCATTGTGCAGACAATGATTACAAAGGCCCGCCTCTTCGTGACCGACGCCGGGAAGATCATCATGGTGATTTCCTTGATCCTTTGGGCACTGAGCTCGTTTGGTCCTTCCTCCCGCATGGAGAAAGCTGAGGCCACCTACCAGCAACAGCTGGCGCAAATGCCGGATAAAAAAGATTCGCTTGCCATCCATTACAATACAGCGAAGCTCGAAAATTCCTATGCGGGCATTTTGGGCAAAACCATGGAACCTGTGATCAAGCCGCTGGGTTACGACTGGCGCATCGGCATTGCCTTAGTAACATCGTTTGCCGCACGGGAAGTGTTTGTGGGTACCATGGCAACACTGTTCAGCGTGGCCGATGACGACCAGGGCACTCTCCTTCGCGAAAAAATGCAGGAAGCCAAAAAGCCCAACGGCGAGCCGCTGTTTACACTTGCCACCGGTGTATCGCTGATGCTTTTTTATCTTTTTGCCATGCAGTGCATGAGCACTCTCGCCATTGTTCGCCGCGAAACAAAGACCTGGAAATGGCCCGTTATCCAGTTTGTTTACATGACCGGCATTGCCTATGTCTTCAGCTTTATCGCCTACCAGCTGCTGAAGTAAACCTCACCCCGGCCCTCCAGTGGAGGGATGATTCAAGCGCAAGACTCGCTTACGCACGATACTACAAAGCCTTCATCATTCTTTTTGATGGAGGCTTTTGCTGCCGTTGGCGTCTTTGCCAACAGCATTTTCTTTTGCCCCGGAGGGGCATCCTGTTAATAGAAAATGTTCATAGAGAAGTGAACAAATCTCTGTAGAAGCGCAATATTTTTTTGTAACCAACAACAGAATAGCCATGAAGCTCCCGTTGCACAGTTTATCCTGACGAAGGAAGGGCTCCGTTCAACGTTCGGAACGCAGGTGTGCAGAAAGAATGCCATCTCTTCAAGGGATGGCATTCGTACGCTAAAAAACAACTGGCAGAAGCGTATTTTTGATCGTCATGCACCCCGCGTTCACCATCACGCCGCTCGGCGACGGCGCTCTCGTGATTTCCTTCGGCAATGTGATGGAGGAAGAGATCAATGAAAACGTGCTGCAGCTTTTCCATTGCCTGCAAAACACCCCGCTTCCGTTTACGGACATTGTTCCTGCGTATAGTTCGCTCACGTTTTTTTACGACGTGCATTCGTGGCGCACCAAAGAGGCGACCGCTTTTGAAAAAGTGAAAGAGGCGTTGTTGCCCTTTCTGCAACAAACGGTGCAGGAGAAAGAAAAGAGTGGGCAGACCATCGCAATCCCTGTTTGCTATGCAAGAGTCTTTGCACCCGATCTCGAAGAGTTGGCGGCGCAAAAAGCGTTGTCCGCCGAAGAAGTGATCGGCTTGCATACGGCAAAGACCTACCGGGTATACATGATCGGTTTTCTGCCCGGCTTTCCCTACATGGGCAAGGTAGACAGCCGCCTTGCCACACCACGGAAAAGCAGTCCGCGAACAGCGATACCGGCAGGTTCCGTTGGCATTGCCGGCGAGCAAACTGGCATTTACCCGTTTACCTCGCCGGGCGGCTGGAACATCATCGGCCGTACGCCCCTCCGACTGTTTGACAAAGACAGGAGCGAACCCACATTGCTGCAACCCGGCGACAGCGTTACCTTTTATCCCATCAGTGAAGATGCGTTTGAAAATTATCAAAGCCGGATTGCTTGACACGGTGCAGGACGGGGGCCGCTATGGCTTTCAGCACCTGGGCATCAATCCCGGTGGCGCCATGGACCGTTTTGCGGCCCGCCTCGCCAACGCCTTGCTGGGAAAAGAGCTGGAGGCACCGGTCATCGAAATGCATTATCCTGCGCCGCAGATCCTTTTTCAAAAGCATGCGATCATTTGTTTGACGGGGGCGGATTTTAGACCATTGCTGAATGGCGAATCAGTTTCCCTCAACCAGCCGGTTGCCGTGAAAGGAAATGCGTTGCTGTCATTTGAAGGACGGCGTCGCGGTGCACGGTGTTACCTGTCGGTGCTGAACGAGTGGCAACTGCAACCCTGGCTAAACAGTTTCAGCACGAATCTCAAAGCCGCTGTTGGCGGATGCGACGGAAGGCGGCTGCAGAAAGGGGATGAACTGGTGTTTGCCCCGCTTTCGTTTTTGATGGAAAAAGATTTTTGTCTTTTGCCCTGGAAATATCACGAGCCGGTTGATGACACCAACGAGATCTGTTTTCTTGTGGGACCCGAATGGGGCTGGTTGACGACAAAAGGGCAAACGGATTTGCAAAACGAACTGTTTTCAATTACACCTGCTTCGGACAGGATGGGCTATCGCCTGCAGGGCGAAGCGTTGGAACAGGAAAGGAAAGAGCAACTCGTTTCATCTGCCGTCAATTTTGGAACGGTGCAGTTGCTGCCCACAGGGCAACTGGTCGTGCTAATGGCCGATCACCAAACCACCGGCGGCTATCCAAGAGTAGCGAATGTGATCAGTGTGCATCTGCCAAAGCTGGCCCAAATGAATGCCGGTGCGGAAATCAAACTGGTGATGACAACGATGGAAGAAGCCGAAGAAAAAGCCCTTGTGCAAAAGGATTATTTACTCCGCTTGCAAAACACCTGTAAATTGAAAATCGAAAACTGGTTGCAGCAGCACGCATAAAAACCAATGCACAGCAATACGATGAAATCAACGAGTGAGGATAACACGTCGCAAAGCAGGCCTTCGCAGCCCGACCACGCCTCCGCCATTGGCGGACAGGCAGGCATCGACATCAACTGCGACATGGGCGAAGGCATCGGCAACGACGAGGCCATCATGCCTTTTATCACGTCGGCCAACATTGCCTGCGGCTACCACGCCGGCGACGAAGAAACGATGCGAACGACCATTCAACTGGCCATGCGGCACGGCGTGAACATCGGTGTGCATCCGTCTTTTTTTGACCGGGCAAATTTTGGCCGCACAGAGATGAAAACAACACCGGAAGAAGTGTATCAATTGATCCGGGACCAGCTTATCCTGTTCAAAAAAATTGCGGCAGCAGGCGGTGCAGGCATGCATCATGTAAAGCCGCACGGTGCCTTGTACAACATGGCGGCACGGGATGCAGCGCTGGCAAAAGCCGTTGCACAAGCGGTAAAAGATTTCGATGCCAACCTGGTTTTGTTTGGCCTGAGCGGCAGTGTTTCCATCAGCGAAGCCAAAGCCGCAGGGCTGCAAACACGCAGCGAAGTGTTTGCCGACCGGACCTACCAGGACAACGGCAGCCTCACACCGCGTTCGCAACCCAACGCGTTGATCGAGGACGAAACCAAAGCCATTCAGCAGGTGTTGCAAATGGTAATAAAGAAAACGGTAACGGCCGTTTCCGGAAAGGAAGTGCCCATCATTGCCGAAACGGTTTGCATCCACGGCGATGGAAAGAATGCAGTTCGATTTGCGAAAGCTATTTTTCAGGCGGTCAATAAAGCCACGGAGGCACAATGACACAAGGTAACACAGAGAGAACCTTCACTCCTTTGACCGAACGGGAGAAATGGCTGGCAGAGCAGATCGTAAGTATTGCTATTACCATTCATCAGGCCTTAGGTCCGGGTTTGCTGGAAAGTGTTTATGAAAAGATCTTTTGCTTTGAACAGGCAAAGCGCAACATTTCATATCAAAGACAAAAGGCTGTTGCCATTGTATACCATGAATTGGTGATCGAAGATGCCCTGCGTGTTGACATACTGGTTGATGATTTGGTTATCCTTGAATTAAAGGCGCAAGAAAACCCGCATCCTGTGTGGGAAGCACAGTTGCTGAGTTATCTCAAACTAACCAATAAACGTTTAGGTTATATCCTGAACTTTCACACACCACTGATGAAAAATGGAATGAAGCGGATGATTTTATAAACCCTCTGTGATCCTCCGTGCCCCTGTGTCTCCGTGGTTCAAAAAAATAAACAATTGAAAAAACATTTCTTCAGCGGCGCCAGTTTGGGAGCGGCTTTCCTCATGGCCAATTCATCGATCGGCCCGGGCTTTCTTACACAGACCAGTGTCTTTACACAGCAACTGTTGACAAGCTTCGGCTTTGTCATTCTCGTTTCCGTCTTACTGGATATCGGCGCACAGCTCAATACCTGGCGTGTTCTGACGATGAGCGAATTGCGGGCACAGGATCTTTCCAATCAATTGCTCCCCGGTTTAGGTTATTTTCTTTCCTTCCTGGTGATCATCGGCGGCTTCGCATTCAATATTGGTAACATCGCCGGTTGTGGCCTGGGTGTCAATGTTCTGACAGGACTGTCCTTTGAGCAGGGTGCAGTTATCAGTTGTGTCGTAGCCCTCGTGCTGTTCTGGATCAAAGAAGTGGGAAAAATGCTGGATGGGTTTACCAAGATCCTCGGCACCCTGAAAATCCTGCTGACACTGATCATTGCATTTGCAGCGCATCCGCCCCTGGCCCAGGCCGTCCATCACACCTTTCTTCCGGAACAGATCAGTGCCACCGCCATCGTAACCATTGTGGGCGGAACAGTGGGCGGCTATATCACCTTCTCCGGAGCACACCGCTTGCTGGATGCCGGCATCAAGGGCAAAGAAAACATCCGTACCATCGACCGCAGTGCCGTCAGTGGCGTGATCATTTCCACCCTCATGCGTTTTATTCTTTTCCTGGCGATTGTGGGTGTGGTGCAAAAAGGGGTTTCACTCGACAAGGATAACCCGGCCGCCACCGTTTTTGCCTCAGCGGCCGGACAGGTTGGCCTGCGCATTTTTGGCGT
Organism: Flavisolibacter nicotianae; assembly: GCF_003628535.1. Taxonomy (GTDB): domain Bacteria; phylum Bacteroidota; class Bacteroidia; order Chitinophagales; family Chitinophagaceae; genus Flavisolibacter; species Flavisolibacter nicotianae. Next base: position 850,197 of record NZ_RBCI01000001.1, on the reverse strand, counting down.
GGTCCTGTGGAGTGCGGCCATTTCTTCTGTTGTCGGTGCGGCGTATACGTCGGTTTCGTTCTTCAAAACATTTCACCCGGTCTTCGAACGCCACGAACGTTGGTGCATTTCGGTTTTCATCGTCCTGACAACACTCATTTTTGTCGCGGTCGGAAAGCCAAAAGAGCTGCTCATCCTGGCCGGTGCGGTCAACGGGTTGATCCTTCCCATTGCGCTGGCCATCATTTTAGTAGCGGCAACGCAAAAGCGCCTGATGAAAAATTATTCGCACCCGCTGTGGATGCAGGTGGCTGGCTGGCTGGTGGTGGCCGCCATGAGTTATATGGGTTGGGTATCGCTGGTGAAAATCTGGTCGGCCTAACTGCATTTTTTCCTTATCTTGATCGTTTCATCTTTTGCTCATCACAAATTTTATTTCATGAAAAAAACCGGACTGCTGCTCTCGCTTTTCTTTTTGCAACAAGCCAATGCGCAACTACAGTATCCTGCTACCCGGAAAGTGGATACGGTCGACAATTATTTCGGCACTAGTGTGGCCGATCCCTATCGCTGGCTCGAAGACGACAACAGCGACGAAACCAAAGCCTGGGTGAAGGCACAGAACACTGTTACGCAGGATTATCTTTCCCAAATTCCCTACCGCGACAAAGTGCGCAAGCGCCTGCAGGAACTGTGGAACTACACCCGCTACTCGGCGCCTTTCCGCGAAGGCGAATGGTACTACTTCACCAAAAACGACGGTCTGCAGAACCAGAGCGTCTGGTACCGGCAGAAAGGACTGAACGGCCAGGCCGAAGTCTTTCTCGATCCCAACAAGCTGTCCGAAGACGGAACGGTGTCGCTGGGTTCACTGGCGTTCTCGAAAAAAGGAAAACTGTTTGTGTATGCCATCCAGCGGGCCGGCAGCGACTGGCAGGAGGCTTTTGTGATGGACACCCGCACCAAAGAAAAATTAACCGACAACCTGAACTGGCTGAAGTTCACCGGCTTTTCCTGGAAGGGCGAAGAAGGCTTTTACTACAGCCGCTATCCCGAGCCGCAGGCCGGCGATAAAATGAAGGGCCGCAACGTCAATCAAAAGCTCTATTACCACAAGATCGGCACGCCGCAATCGGCCGACGTGCTGGTGTACGAAGACACGGAACACCCGCAGCGCTTTGCCAATGGCTTTGTGACGGAAGACGAGCGGTTTCTTTGCCTCTACACCTCCGAAGGAACCAGCGGACGGGAGATCAAGGTAAAGGACCTCAAAAACGGGCAAAGCGGATTTACAACGCTCATCAAAGGCTTTACTACCGAACCGTCTGTTGTTGATAATGTCGGCGACAAACTGCTGGTGCAAACCAACGACGGCGCCTCCAATTATAAGCTGGTGCTGGTGGATCCGAAGAACCCTGCCAAAGAGGCCTGGAAGGAGATCATTTCCGAAAAAGAAAACGTGCTCCAGGACGTGAACACCGGCGGCGGATTTCTGTTTGCTTCGTATCTGAACGACGCTTCTACCAAAGTGTATCAATACACCTACGACGGCAAGCTGGTCCGGGAAATTTCATTGCCCGGCATTGGTTCGGCCGGTGGCTTCAGCGCCAAAAAAGAAGACAAGGAATTGTTCTATTCCTTCACCTCCTACAATTACCCGCCGTCTATTTTTCGCTTTTCGATTCCCGCTGGGTCCACAACGCTATACCGGAAAGCAGAGGTGAAATTCAAGCCCGAAGACTACGAGGTCAAACAGGTTTTCTTCACCAGTAAAGACGGTACCAAAGTGCCCATGTTCCTGACCTATAAAAAAGGTCTTGTGCTGAATGGACAAAACCCTACGCTGGTGTATGGCTATGGTGGGTTCAATGCCAACGAAACACCGTATTTCAGTGTGTCGAACCTGTTCTTCGTGGAGCAGGGCGGTATCTATGCCGACGTGGTGCTACGCGGCGGCAGCGAGTACGGCGAGAACTGGCATAAGGCCGGCATGCTGCAGAACAAGCAAAACGTGTTTGATGATTTCATCGGCGCTGCCGAATGGCTGGTGAAAAACAACTACACCAATCCCGGGAAACTGGCGGCGACCGGTGGCTCCAACGGCGGCCTGCTGATCGGCGCGGCCATGACGCAGCGCCCCGACCTGTTCAAAGCGGTGGTGCCGCAGGTGGGTGTGATGGACATGCTGCGCTTTCACAAGTTCACGATCGGTTATGCCTGGGCGCAGGAATACGGCAACAGCGAAAAGCCAGAACAGTTCCAGTACCTGTACAAGTATTCGCCGCTGCACAACCTGAAAAAAGGCGTGACCTATCCCGCCACGCTGGTGACGACTGCCGACCACGACGACCGCGTGGTGCCGGCGCACTCGTTTAAATATGCTGCTTCGCTGCAGGAGGCCAATGCAGGCGCAAACCCAACCTTGATCCGTATAGAAACCAATGCCGGTCACGGAGGCGGAATGCCCACGTCCAAGCGCATCGATCTTACGACCGATATCTGGAGCTTTGTGATGAGCAACCTCGGGATGAACTTCCGGGAAACCTTCCCCGGCAACGGCAAACCGGCTGCGAAAGGCGACGTGAAAAAAGTGCTGTAAGAAATAATCTTATACCAGTTTCAGTTTGCAAGCAGGATATTGGGATAGTAAGATAGGGGGATAGTATCTGCCACCAATATCACAATATCTCCATAGCAGCCACTGAAGTGAAAATAATCTTATGCTGAAATTGCCCTCATCCAGGAGGGCAATTTTGTTTTCTGATACCGCATTTTGGGTATACAAAAACCCGGCGCAAAAAGGTATATTTGGTTTTTCTGAATTGATGAAAGGACCAGACTGGCTGAACCACACCCAAGACCCCATTTTACAACAGGCGGCGCATGAAAAGATTCTTCGCATACAGGAAGTGGAGAAGGACATTCCCGGTGCTCTCATCGTGCACAATCTTGTAGAGCAGACCATCGTATACATGTCGGAATGGGGACGAAAAACGCTGGGTGTAACCCTGGAGGAGATCCGGATGCCGCACCAGGAATATCACCAGCGTTACTTCAACATGGAAGACATCCCCAACTATGCGCCGAAGATTTTTGCCCTGATGGAGCGCAATGCCGATGATGAGATCGTAACATTTTTTCAGCAGGTGCGGCCCTCGCCCAGTGATCCCTGGCGGTGGTACTCCAGCTCCATGAAAATCCTGCTTCGCGACCATGACGCCAGGCCCCTGCTTTCACTGACCATTGCCCTGCCCATCGATGAAGAACACTACATTACCCCGAAGATCGAACGGCTGATGCAGGAAAATAGTTTTTTACGGCAAAACCAGCAGGCTTTTGCCTCGCTTTCCAAGCGGGAAAGGGAAGTGCTTCGTCTGCTGGTACTCGGCCGCAATTCCATGGAAATTGCCGATGACTTGTTCATCTCCGAAGCCACGGTAAAAACACACCGCAAGAACATTCGCAGCAAGCTCAATGCGGAATCCACCTACGACCTCCTGCAATTTGCCCAGGCGTTCAACCTGGTGTGAGGATGTGAGACGAGAGACGGTAGACGTGAAACAGGAGAGCCTGTAAACCAAAACCTCTCGCTATATGTTTTTACATCTGAGTCACAAATCGCTTCATGTGTATACGGCCATTCGGGAACTGACAAAAGAAGTTTATGCAATCACTCATCTTCTCCCTGCCGAGGAGAAATTCAATATGGTACCCCAATTACGAAGAGCGGTGCTTTCCGTTAAGCTCAATTTGGCCGAAGGCGCCAGCCGGCAGTCAGGTGCAGAACGAAACCGATTCGTTGAAGTAGCGAGAGGGTCGGTGGTGGAAATAGACGCGGCTATCGAAACGGCAGTTGATCTCGAATACTACAAACCTGAACAACTGCGCACTGTCGGCGAACTCCTGAACAAGTGCTTTGCCATGCTGTCGAACATGATAGAACGATAGGCGGCCAACAGTTTCACATTTCACGTCTGACGTCTCACGTCCTCACCTGACCAGCGTCACCGTTCCCTTTTGCTCGATTTTCTTTTTGGTATTCCTGTCGGTATAGCGAAGAAACCATACGTACACACTGGTGGGCTGCGGCTGGCCGTTGATCTTTCCGTCCCAGCCCTGTTTCCAGTTGCTGGTTTTGTAAACCAGTTGTCCCCAGCGGTTGAAAAGGAGCAGTTCCAGGTTTTCGGCCTTGATGGCATTGAGCACACGAAACAGGTCGTTGCGGCCATCGCCGTTGGGTGTAAAGGCCGAGGGCACGGTGAGATAGCAGCTGGGATAAACGGTAATCTTTTTTTCTGCCGTTTGCTGGCAGCCGTACGTATCCGTCACCGTGTAGCGAACCGTATAGGACGTTTGCTGGTAAGGCGCCGCGTAAACGTGTGTAGGATCTTTTTCCGAAGCCGTGGTGCCATCGCCAAAAGACCAGTTGTGCGCAATGATCTTTCCTTCTGCCGCACTGGTGAACGGAACCGCTTCGTTCGGGCAGTTGTCTCCATAAACGGAAAAATCGGCCTTCAGGAAATTTTCCAGCGTGATGATCTGTTCCGCCGTGTCGCTGCAAAAGCCGTTGCTCACTACCAGCTTGACTGCCTTCGGCTGGTTGAAGAGAGTATAGTTCGCTTGGGGGTTTTGCAGACTGCTTTGCTGCGATTCGTCGAGGTTCCATGTCCACTGGCTTACGCCGTTGCCGGGATGCTGAAACGCCACCGCATCTTTTTCACAGCCGTAAAAAATGGTGTAGGTAAAGTCTGCATTCACCGTGTCCTTCACGGAAAACGAAAGCGCCGAACCCACCCGCGTTTCTTCGCCGCATTCGTCGAGCAGCGTATTGCCGTCGGCTCCTTTTTTCAAAACCACCTGGAATGTTCCGGCCTTTTGCAGCGGCTGTGCAAGGCTCACCACAATTTCTTTGGTGCTCCCGTTGGCGCAACTCCCCGTGGCTCCCGTTATTGAAACCGGGTACGTGCCGTTGATGGTAAACTCCGAACCGTCGGCAGCAAAACTGGAACAAAGAATCGGCTTGGAAAAAATGAGGTGGAGCGCAGCAGGTGCACAGGAAAGTGGTGCCAGGCTGTCCATCGGTGTCGGGGCTTTGGGCAGAATGGTAAAGCTGAGTGTTTCGGTTTCGGCAACCGGCCGGTCGCAGTAATCGAGTATCGTGTTGTTGTCGGTGCCCTTTTTAATGTGCAGCGTATACGTGCCGGGTTGCAGCGGGGCGGCCAGTTTCAACTGCAGCGAATCGGTGTCGAACTGTTGTGTGCACCCAATACCAACGCTGCTTTTCACTGTTGTAACAGCCGGCGTGAGGTAAAACTCGGAACCGTCGCCGGCAACGCTTGCGCAGCGCATTTTTTTACTGAGCTTGAGTGCAAGCAGGTCGCCGCCGCAATTGGCCTCCACCTTTTTCAGGTGCGGTTCTGTGGAGTCCGTGATCACGGCCGTACCGCCGCCAAAGGACAGCTTGTAGCCGCTTTGCGTTTGGGAAAAATGGCTGACCAGCAGGAGGTAGTTGTGCCCGGCTATCAACTGCGGCCGCTGGCTGAAAAGAGGCTTGCCGTCGCCGCCGCAAACAAAAAGTTGTGTGCCGGCCGACGAGGCGCCGGTTTCTCCATATTCACCGCTCCAGTTATTACTGACCACCAGGCTGGCATCGGTATAAACATCATCGGGATTGCGGTTGGTGATATCGTAAAGCTCCCAATCGTAGTCTTCGTTCAGGTCGAGCGGGGTAATTAAAAAGCCCAGTGTGCCGTTTTGAAAACAGGTGAACTTATACCAGAACGGATTGACATCTGTGAGCAGGTCGTTGCCGCAACTTTTGAACGGCATCCGGCGACCGCCGCAAATAGGAACCGAAGCCTGTGCAAAGGTACTGGTGCCGCACACAGGAAAAGCAGTGGAAGGGTTTTGCCCCGGCGCTGTACAGACAGACTGTGCCCACAGGGCCGAACACAAAAAGCAAAAAAAGAGGAGCATCAAGCTTCTCATCATGGTATCGGTTAATTTTCTCAATTACAGGTAAACAAATATCCTGATTCCGCTTGTGCAGGAATGTAAGAATTTGCTAAATCGTTCGGGTTGTTGTGAAGAGCGGTCGTGCACAAAAAACCCTTTGCGTTCTGCCTTCGCCTTTCCGGCGAAAACAACAACACAAAGGGAAAGTAAGGCAAAGCAGCACAGGAAACAATTCCTGCCACGAAAAAGCCTATTGCCATTGCATGCACCGCCTGTAATGGCTTTGGGTGCACGACCGTTTCTCTGTTCGTTGCCTTGTCTCTGTCATTTGCTTCACGGCTTTTGTTTTGGTCAGCCCGATAGGAATACCCAGCGTAAGTCCCCAGGTAGATGTGCGGGGCGATAGTGTGGTGGTGTAGGCTTTGCCTCCGGATAGGCTGTTGACGGTTTGCTCTTTTTGTCCAAGCGCACGGCTGTAAAACAGGCCCAGGGTGAGAAGCCGCTGGCTGCCCTTGGCAAATTCAAAACCCATGGCCGGAACAAGGGCTGTTTTCGGGGCGGCGGTGTATTCAAACCCGCTGGCGGTTTGTTTAACGCTCTCCGTGGCCGACGGAATATAGGCAAGTGCCAGCAAGGGCTGCAGGCGCATGTTCAGTGTCTTGTTCACCGGGCTGGCTTTTGTCAATGCTTTTCGTTCTCCGCAGCGTGATTTATACAGGAGGGAGCCGCAGGTTTTTTGTGGCGCTGCGCTCTGGTCGGGAACGAGGGAGGCAGAAGGACTGGCGGCTGTGCGTTTCTTTCCAAGGGAAATGGGCCGGCTGCTGTACTGGTAGCCGCCCTCCATGCGAAACTGGAGTGCGCCTTTTGCAGCTTCGTAACTGCTGGCCACCGAGCCAAGGTTGTTGAAACGGAAACTGACCGGTGCAGGGCTTGTGCCGAGACTAATGAACGGACCGTGCCCGCCTTTCAGGCGGTAATCCATTTTCAGTCCTGCGCGGAGGTTGCGGCTGATGTCGGAAGCGGAAAGGCCGTTGGTGTTTGTAACCCTGTTGCGTGACTGTTCAAAACCTGCGTAAGGAAGGAGGGAAAATTGTGCACGCATTGCTGTTCCGCCCAGCAGCAAGCAGCCAAGGAGTAGCAGTGGTTTCATAAAAAGAGGTTTGTAGTAAGTTACGAACATTTTCGTGTGACGACGAAAAAAATCCACCGGCGGTAGCTGCGTTTCTGCAAGTGTTGCTGAGCATGCTTTCGTTAAAGAAAGGAGCGTTGTTTTACCAGCGGAACGCATTTCATTTCAGAAAGCATACGGCAACAAAAAAGGCACAACATCACCGTCGTGATGTTGTGCCCGGAAAAATCAATCGTGTACTGAAAAAGCGTTAAGCGGCTGTCAGTTTCACCGACGTCATACTCAGCGAACCGGCCAGCAGCGAATCGTTGAAGATCGACGCCTGGTCTTTTTTACCCTGCAGGCCAAGTGTGTAGAGCAGCGGGTAGTAATGATCCGGTGTCGGTATTGCCAGCTGTGCTGCTGCATGCATCTTTTCGTAGTTGATCAGCGGCTCGTGATTGCCATCGAGAATATTCTTTTTAAACAGCTCATTCAATTCGATCGCCCAGTCGTAGCCATACGCCCTGTTGAAATCATTCACGCTTCTATTCGGCATGTGCACCATGCGCAGGTTGTGCACCATGTTGCCGCTGCCGATAATGAGCACGCCTTTTTTGCGCAGCGCCGCCAGTTCTTTGGCCAGTTCGTAGTGGTATTGCGGGCCTTTGCTGTAATCGATGCTCAACTGCAAAACGGGAATGTTGGCCTCGGGGTACATGTGCCGCACAACGGTCCAGGTGCCGTGGTCCAGTCCCCAGTCGTGGTCCAGTTCAACATCGGCTGATTTGATCAGCGACCTGGTTTCCTGTGCCAGCGCCGCATCGCCGGGTGCCGGGTACTGTACATCGAAAAGTGCCTGCGGGAAGCCGCCAAAATCATGAATGGTTTTGGGGAAATCCATGGCGGTAATTTTTGTTCCCCGGGTAAGCCAGTGGGCCGAAATGACCAGCACCGCTTTCGGCGTGGGAATTTCCCTGGCCAGCTTTTTCCAGTATTCACTAAACGCCGTGTGTTCGATGCCGTTCATGGGCGAACCGTGACCAATGAACAACACGGGCATGGTGTGGTCATCTTGCTTGAGTGTGTCTGTAAACCTGCTAAAGGCTGATAAAGAATTCATCGCTACTCCTCCGAATAAAATTGTTTGAATAAATTGTTTTCGTTCCATACTTCAGTGCCATACCAGCCTTGCAGGCTTAAGAAAGTGAGACGTCAAACGTGAAACAGGAGTTCACATTGTCATCAATATTTCCCTTGTTTCACGTTTCTCGTCTCACGTGTTCACTATTTCGTAAACTCGCCATCGGCTTTGATGCGCACTTCGTCGCTGATCATGGGCGCCGGGAATTTTTCGCCGATACCGAAATCAGAACGCTTGATCGTGCCTGTCACCTGGAAACCGGATGTGGGTTTCTTCGACATGGGGTTTTCTACCGTGCCGCGGTACAGCAGGTCCATCGTGACCGGTTTGGTGATGCCGTGCAGGGTCAGGTTACCGGTCAGCTTGTACTGGTTTTTACCGGCAGGCTTGATGCCCGTGCTTTTGAAGGTCAGCTTCGGGTACTTTTCTGCGTCGAAAAAGTCGGCGCTTTTCAGGTGGTTGTCACGCATCTCCACTTCCGTGTTCACAGAGGCTACGTCGGCGCTCAGCTCAAACACCGCATCGCTGAAATCATCTTTCGAGTTGGCAACCTTCACATCAAAGTTTTTGAACAATCCCGATATGTCTGAAATGCCAAGGTGGGTAACGGTAAAGGTCAGTTTGGAGTGTGCAGCGTCATTGTTCCAGTTGCTGGGTGTGGTAAAGGCAACTAAACTAACGACAGCGGCTGCCAGGAAAAGAATCTTTTTCATTTGTTTTCTTGTTTTAATTTTTATGGTTTTTGAATACGTGACTGCTTGTTAATATGCAACAGTAAAACGTTGGCGGATATGCCTTGGGTTTTCAATCTCGTCGAGGATGGCAATGGCCATATCCTCTACTGAAATAAGGCTTCGTCCGTTTGAATCAAACACAGGGTTTTCCAATCCGCTTCTGTAGGTTCCTTTTCGTTCGCCTGATGTTCCCTGATGCATTTCAATGGCGGGACTTAAGAAGGTCCAGTCCAGTTCTGCTTCTTTTCGTAAGATCTCGAGGTAGTCTCTTGCTGCCAGCGCACCTGCTTTCCAGTCTTGCGGGAAATCGGGGCTATCTACCAGTTGCTGTCCGGGAGCGATATAAAGGCTTCCTGCACCGCCAATGACAAACAGCCTTTTCACACCGGCTCTTTTTACACCTTCCTGAATTGCCTGCGCACCTTGCAGCGATTCGTTGTAGATAGCAGGGTTTGTCCAGCCAGGATTAAAGGCGTTGATGACTACATCATGTCCTTTTACAACGCCGGCCACTTCATCTGCCTGCAATGCATTTGCTTTTTGCTTTGTCAGGTTTTCGTGTTCGACCGTGATGTTTTGCGGATTGCGAACTATCGCTGTAACCTGGTGCCCTCTGTTCAGGGCTTCTTTTAAAATAGCCGAGCCTACAAATCCGGAAGCTCCTATCAATGAAATTTTCATATGTGTTTAGTTAGCGTTGTTGTTAACGGGTACCAATGCTGCGTCTGCGCTGGCTTTCCCGCCACCGGTGATGATCAGCGTCAGGGCCAATCCCAAAAGGATGATGAAGTATTCCAGGCCCTCGCCTTTTTGGTTGCCAAACCAGTTCATGAAGAAGCCGTTGGCCGAATGGTATTGTACCGCAATGATGCTGAACAGGCCAAAGATGCCCAGGGCTGCTACCCGTGTGGCAAAGCCAAAGAAGACCATTAGGGCTGCAATGCTTTCAATAAGGATGACGAACAAGGCAACGATCCACGGAAGGCCGCCCTGTGTTGTTAGAAAGCCCATGGTTCCCTCGAAGCCGTTGCCGCCGAACCATCCGAATAATTTTTGTGCACCGTGCGGAAATACCACAAGGGCCAGTGCCAGCCGTGCAATCAGCGCCGACCAGTTTTCATTGTTTGTTTTGAACAGATTTTTCATACTTGTTTGTTGTGTTTTTGGGCTAAGATTTGAAAAGAGGGTTACTCTTTTGATCAATTAGCTAATGACAAATAATTTATCTTTTTCCCTGCGCACTTTTGGAGATTTTGCCAGCCAGTCGTTCTCTTCATCGCGGTAGCCAAGCGGCAGAAGGGTAATGCTGCGAAGGCCTTTTTCTTTCAATCCCAGTAATTCATCCAGCGCTGCGCTGTTGAAGCCTTCCATCGGCGTGGCATCCACATGCTCTTCGGCTGCAGCAGCAATTGCTGTGGCAAAGGCGATGTAGGATTGGCGTGCTGTCCACTGAAAGTTTTCTTCCGCCGAACGGCCGGCAATCCGCAGCAGGGCCGCCTTGAATTGATCCAGGCTTTCGACCGGTATGTTCCGGGTTTCCGCCATCAGGCTGATATAATCAGCCACATGCTCCGGTGTGATGTTGTCCCATGCGGCAAATACCAGGAGATGTGATGCATCCACCACTTGTTGCTGGTTATTGGCAACGGGAAGGATCTGCTTTTTCAGTTCGGCATCTTTGATCACCAGCACCGTGTAGGGCTGAAGGCCCATGGAGGAAGGTGCCAGGCGAATGGCTTCCAGTATTCTTTCCACTTTCTCTTCGGGCACGGCCTGTCCGTTCATTTTCTTGGACGCATAGCGCCATTGAAGTGCATCTAAAAGTTCCATTGTATTCTCGTTGAGTTTAGTTGTGTAAAATTTTAAAACCGGCTAACCAGTTGTAGTTGTTCTTTATCGTGAGCTGGATCAAAAGCGCCTGCATGGCTTCCAGGGTCCGGCTCTTCGACAAATCACCGGCGACAATGGCATTGAAGCCGGCTGTGGTCACAAGGCCTTTCACCACGTCCACGGCGTCTTCATCGTTTCCGGCAATGAACGCATCCACTTGCTGACCGTTGATCACGGGCTGTGCGAAATCGGCGGCGTAGGTTGTATTGAACGCCTTCACCACTTTCGAAGAAGGCAGCAGCTTTTGCAATTCTTCGGCAGCGCTGGTGCCTGGTTCGGTCACCAGTCCATCATAGGTTTCGTTCAGCGGGTTGGCGATGCTGACCACTACTTTTTGCGTGGCAACGTTCCGGATCTTTTCCACTACGTCTTTTTCGGCCGCGTACGGCACGGCAGAAATGATCACATCCGCTTCCCAGCTTGCATCCATCGGGCAGCCAACGCAGTCGATATCTGCCGACGGCGTTGCTTTCGTGATGTCTTGTTTTACGCTTTCCAGTTTTGCTTTATCGTGTGCAAACAAGAGCAGGCGGTAAGGGCCTTTTGCCAGGCTTTTTGCAATAGCCGATCCCATGTTTCCCGTCGCTCCAATAATTGCGATTGCTGTCTTTGCCATATTGCTCTGTTTTGTTACACAAAGCTCGCAAGCTGTCAGCGGGTCACCATTGCGATAGGGCAAGAAATAGCATTGACATAGCGTAAGATGGAGCGTTGATATATGTCAAGGGAATTTCGAACAGAGGAACAAGAAATAGTGAATGAAGAAGTAGGGACACGCCCTGGCGTGTCCTAAAAATCGTTGCACAAAGAAAAGGAGCAAAAGAGAAGACGTTTTTTTCATTTCCTTTTCTCATGAGCTCTGTGCAATAAATTCAACTGCTTGCCATAAACAAACAGGATTTATTTTTTCAAACTCGCCTGCTTGCGAATCCGGCTCAGCGTTTCCGGCGTAATGCCAAGGAACGAGGCCATCATGTGTTGCGGTACCCGCTGCGGAATGGTGGGACAGGATGCTACCAGGTCGTTATATCTTTCTTCCGCGGTTTGACTTAATGAACCAACCAATCTTCTTTGCGTAGCGATCAGACTATTTTGAACAAGTATGCGGAAGAAGCGTTCCATCTTTGGAATTTTTTCAAACATTTGCTCTTCTGCCTGCTGGCTTAGCAGCAAAAGTTCGCAATCTTCCAATGCATCGATATTGTACGTAGACGGTTCGTTCGTGATAAAAGAATACATGTCGCCGATCCACCAGCCTTCGAACGCAAACTGAATGATATGCTCCACGCCTCTTTCATCAACCGTATACGAACGAAGCGTTCCTTTTTCAACAAACGCAACATATTTGCTTATGTCGCCTTCCTGCAGCAGGTATTGGCGTTTGCGTAGTTTCTTGGGAAGAAAGAACGTTTTAGCCAGTTCTTTTTCTTCCTCGGTCAGCTGCACTTTTTCATCAAACTTGGTAAACAGGAGCTCAAACATGGAACAGCAAAAATAGCGGTTGGCTGCAATAACTCCTGTTCTGTGGATTTACGATATGGGTCGTGCGGTGGCATGGTTGACCAACAGGTACATGACCAGGAGCCCGGCTGCAGATCGGCGGGTATTGTTCTGTAACCCTGTAGATTGAAACGGATCGGTTGTGGCGTTTGTGTAGAGGCAGTTGATCAAAATTATTCCCGCTCATTGTTACTTACATTAGCATACGCACTAACGCAATTACGTTCAACAAAGCCATTGGCGTGGGCGCCAACAGCAGCGGAAAGGCGTTCTGGTTGCGGGGCCGTGCCGGATTGTCTCCTTCCAAACCCCAACTCCGTTTTCGTCCTGCCAAAAACCCCTTTCGTTGAACAGATTTTTCCTCCCCTTCCGGCCATTCTAGGTTTGTGCTTCGATCAATCCAAAGCCGATTACTCAACCTAAATAACAAAGAAATGCGACTGTTTTTCCTCTTCCTCCTTCTTGCCGGGTTTACCACCACGCAGGCTCAAACCATTAGCGGCATCGCCAAAGACGACCAGGGTGCACCGGTGGCCGATGCCACGGTGTCGCTGGTAAAAGCAAAAGACACCTCCACGGTGAAGTTTACCATATCCAAAGCCGACGGTGCTTATTCGTTTGCCAGCATCAACGATGGGCAGTACCGTGTTTCGGTAAGCCACGTTGGCTACAAGCCCTTTGTTTCGGCACCCTTTGCGGTGGCCGGTACCGACGTAACGGTTCCTGCTTTTGCACTGGCAAAAGCATCCGGCGACCTGAAAGCCGTTACCGTTTCCTACCAGAAACCCATTATCGAAGTAAAAGCCGACAAGACAGTGCTGAACGTCGAAGGCACCATCAACGCCGCCGGTTCGGATGGCCTCGAACTCCTGCGTAAATCTCCCGGCGTGACGGTTGACAGGGACGAAAACCTGACGGTGAACGGCAAGAACGGCGTGCAGGTCTATATCGACGGCCGCCCCTCGCCTCTTTCCGGTTCCGACCTCGCCAACTACCTGAAGTCGCTGCAGTCTTCGCAGATCGAAGCCATCGAGATCATCACCAACCCGTCGGCAAAATTCGAAGCAGCCGGTAATGCGGGTATCATCAACATTCGCCTCAAAAAGAACAAGGCATACGGCACCAACGGTTCGGTGAATGCCGGTTATGCCATCGGCGTGTTTCCCAAGTACAACGGGAGCTTCAGCCTGAACCACCGCAACAAGAACATCAACCTCTATGGTACGTACAGCGTTTCGAAAGGGCTCAATCACAATTCCATCGAATTGTACCGTAGTGTAGCCGATACCATTTTTAACCAGAAAGGGTTTTTCCGTTACGACAACCAAAGCCACAACGTGAAGGTGGGTGCGGATTACTCGCTGGATAAAGCGTCGTCCGTGGGGGTTTTATTCAACGGTTCTATCTCCGATCCGAAAGTGACCAACTACAGCCGCACGCCGATTACTTACGCACCAACCGGTGTGGTGGACAGGATCCTGATTGCCGATAACCACTCCAACCTGAAACGTGGTAACTACAACCTGAACCTGAACTATAATTACAACGGCGCCAACGGTACCAGCTTGCTATTGAACCTGGACAACGGCTACTACGATAACAACAACGACCAGTACCAGCCCAACTACTACTATACACCGGATGAAAAGATCCAGACAAGAACCGTGATCTACAACATGATTGCGCCGACAAAAATTCACATCAATTCCGGTAAGGTGGATTACGAAAAAAACCTGGGCGGCGGTAAGCTGGGACTGGGTGGAAAGATCGGCTTTGTAAATACCGACAACGACTTCCAGCGTTACGACGTGGTGAATGGCAGCAACATCCTGGACCGCGACCGCAGCAACCGTTTCAAATACAAAGAGAACATCAACGCCGTGTATGCCAACTGGAACAAAGCCTACAAAGGCCTGATGGTACAGGCCGGGATGCGTGTCGAAAACACCGTCAGCACCGGAACATCTACAGGGCAAAAACTGAACGGCAGCGGCTACCAGCCAACGATGTCTGAATTCAAACGGAATTACACCAACTTTTTCCCGAGTGCGTCGGTCACCTTCAACAAAAACCCGCTGAACCAGTGGAGCCTCACCTACAGCCGCCGCATCGACCGCCCGGCCTACCAGGACCTGAACCCCTTTGAGTTCAAGCTCGATGAATATTCTTTCATGAAAGGAAATACGGAACTCCGTCCGCAGTTTACCAACAGCTTTGGCGTGACCCGCATTTACAAATACCGTTTGACCACCACGTTAAACTATAGCCACATCAAAGACCTGTTTACGCAGATCGTGGATACGGCCGAAAAATCAAAGGCATTCATGAGCAAAAAGAACCTGGCTACGCAGGATGTGTTCAGCCTGAACATCAGCTATCCTTTCCAGTACAAAGCGTATAGCCTGTTTGCCAACCTGAGTACTAACTACTCGATGTACAAAGCCGATTTCGGTACAGGGCGCAAGATCGACCTGAATGTTTTTGGCGCGGTATTCTTTGCACAAAACTCCCTGCGCTTTGCCAAGACATGGACCGCGGAGCTAAGCGGTGTGTACGTGGCGCCCAGCGTGATGATGGGTACTTTTAAAAACAAAGGCATGGGTGGTGTTGATCTCGGCCTGCAAAAGCAGATCCTGAAAGGCAACGGTACCATCAAGGTTTCCGGTACCGATCTTTTGCACACCTTCCGCTTCCGCGCCACGTCCGATTTTGCGGGGCAAACGACACGAGTGCTGGCCCGCTGGGAGGCGCAACAGTTCAAGGTCAACTTTACCCTGCGCTTTGGAAGCACCACGGTAAAGGGTGCCAAGCAAAAGAACGGCTCTGCCGAAGACGAAAAGAAAAGAGCCGAGCAGCAGGGCGGCGGTATCGGTATCGGCAACAACAATAATTAATCTACCGGTGAAACGGCAATCGTCAATCGCGAATCGGAAGCCTTCCTTTGGTTATCTTTCCTTCGCGGTTGGCGATTCTCCATTCACGGCAATCGAACAAACATGAAAATCCCCTCTTTGCTTCATCGGCGTCGCTTCCGGTTTTCCCGTGTGTTTTGGATCACGCTGGGTGTTTTTTTGTTTTTCCAGGCCGTCGGCCTGATCGCTTTGTTTGTGTCGCCGGCCCTGAACAAACAACCCAATTGGGACAAGGTTTTCAGTTGGCAAAACCTGCTGAGCCAGGCGTTCAGCGTTGGTTTTTTCATCCTGTTTTATTTCGTTACACTCAACATGTTCTACCGCCTGTTTGCGGGCAAACACCGGATCGTGCAGTATGTGCAGCCGGTGCTGATTAGTTTCTTCCTGATGGCTGCCTATTTCACGGTGTCCTTTCTTTTTGTCAGCAGCACCAAGCTTCACTTCACGGTCAACAACGGAAAGATGGAAAGCGAGCTGACGGTGGGCCTCGTGATCTTTTCCTACTTTTTTTCTTCGCTTTTCATCATCGGTTCCTCCCTGCTGCTTGCCTACCTTACTTACCTGCGCGACGAGCGGAAGCAACGCAAGGTTTTAGAGGAACAAAAAATGCAGCTGGAGGTGGAAAAATCGCAGGCCAACCTCAATTTTTTAAAAGCGCAGATCAACCCGCATTTTTTGCACAACACCCTCAATTTTCTGTACGCCAAATCACTGCCCTATTCCGCCGAGCTGTCGGAAGGCATTCTTACCCTGTCCGACATCATGCGCTATGCGCTGGGGCCTGCCGCCAAAGACGGGAAGGTGCTGCTGAAAGATGAAATTGAGCATGTACGAAATGTTATCAAGATCAACCAGCTTCGCTATGCCAATAACCTGCATGTGGATTTCAGCGTGAACGGCGTGGTGAACGGTGCCATGATCATTCCCTTTATCCTGATCACCATTGTGGAAAATGCATTCAAGCACGGCGACCTCAAAAGCCCCGAACACCCGATCGACATCCGTCTGGATGTGGGTGACGGCCTGCTGCGTTTTTACTGCCATAACAAAAAGAAAGGCGGGTCCAAAGAAATCTCTACCGGTATCGGCCTGGAGAACATCAAAAAGCAACTGGACCTGACCTACGGCCGAAATTATTCGCTCAATGTAAAAGACGAAGCCGAATTTTACACCACGGATTTAACCATTAATGCTGTATGATCAACTGCCTCATTGTAGACGATGAACAACACGCCATCGATATTCTCACCCATTACATCAGCCAGACGCCGTTTCTACATTTGTCGGCTTCCACTACCAATCCCATCGAAGCGCTGCAGATCGTCAATGAGCAGGCAATTGAACTGATCTTCCTGGATATTCAAATGCCCGAGTTGTCGGGCATCGATTTTATCAAGGCCATTCACGGAAAGGCAAAGGTGATCCTGACAACGGCTTACAGCGAATTTGCCCTGGAGAGTTACGAACTGGATGTGGTGGATTACCTGCTGAAACCCGTTCGCTTTCCCCGTTTTTTACAGGCGGTGCAAAAGGTGGCCAAAGAGGCACCGGAGCACGGCAAAGATCTTCCGGCCGGTGATGTGGAGGACGATTACATCTTTGTAAAGACCGAATCGAAAGGAAAGCTCTTAAAGATCAACCTCGCCGACATCGACTACATTGAAGGCATGAAGAATTACGTGGCCATTCATTGCGGTGAAAAGAAAACACTGGTGTATACCAGCATGAAGGAACTGGAAGAGCGCCTGCCGCACAAAAACTTTTTGCGGGTGCACAAATCTTTTATCATTCCCATTGCCAAGATCACCGGCATTGAGGGCAACCTGCTCCGCCTGAAAAATGTGCACAGTGAAATCCTGATCGGTGAAAACTACAAGGCCGACCTGATGGAGATTATCCGGAACAAGATGATAAAGTGAGGATGTAAAACGCTAGACGGCAGACGTGAAACTTTAGGCCGCCTATCGTTCTATCAAGTTCGACAGCATGGCAAAGCACTTGTTCAGGAGCTTGCCGACAGTGCGCAGTTGTTCAGGTTTGTAGTAGTCGAGATCAACTGCCGTTTCGATAGCCGCGTCTATTTCCACTACGGATCCTCTTGCTACTTCAACGAATCGGTTTCGTTCTGCACCTGATTTTCGAGAAGCAGCTTCTGATAAATTTGGTTTGACTAAAAATGCTGCTCTTCGCAGTTGCGTCAGCCTATTAAATTTTTCTTTCGGGAAGCAGAATAGTCAACGAGGAAACTTCTTTCACCAGCTCTCGTACGGCTGCATACACATGAAGTGATTTTTGGCTTAATGCAAAACATCTAAACGATAGTTTGGTTTGAAGTTTCACTGGTTTCACGTCTCCCGTCTCTCGTCTGACGTTTGACATCCTCACGCCGATGGCTGGCCGGAACCCGTTACGGAAAGCACGTTGTAGTCGACCCGGGTGGCTGTTGCATGATCGGGAATGGCAATGGTTTGCGATTCTTTGCCGTCGATCTTACTGAAGTTGATGACCTTTTTTTGCAGCAGCTCGTTGTCGTCGTTGTAGTAGAGAACTTCCACGGTGGCCTTCGAAATCTTTTCGCTGCCCCGGTTCACCAGGATTGCTTTGGCGCCTTTGATGCCCATCATCCAATCATTGGGAATATCAAAACGGATGCTGACCATTTGCGCCAGGTTTGCGCCGGCTTCGCGATGGGTGGCTGTGCGTTCGCTGTTGTTGTTGTCTGCCGGTTTGGCTTCCTCGCTTTTCTGCTCTCCGGGTTTCTTTTTAAAAAGGTCGAGGATCTTGTCGCGGAGCTTTTTCTTTGTTTCCTGCGGCGCTGTCGTTCCAGCGGGTGCTGCCGTGCTTTCTTCTTTCTTCGTCACCGGCTCCTCCTGCGGCGGAGCCGTGGATACATGCCCGTTGTTTGCTTCTTCGGCGGGAGAAACGGTTACTGTCTTTTGCTTTTGCGATACCGCCTGTTTCGTTACCGGCACGGTGCGTCCGGAAGCCGCGCTGGTTCGCTGCTGCCTGCGTTTTTGCCCGGCATTGGTCACGGTGTTTTTGGTGTCATCGGTTTTTGCAACGGCCGTGGACGAAATTTCGGCGGAAGCCGGCGCTGTCAATGCCGGTTCCGGTGTAACAGTGTCATCGTAGTTGTGGCGGTTCAGCATCCAGGAAGCGGCAAACACGCCGCCCACTACCAAAACTGCCATTACGCCGCCGGCAACGGTGACCGAGCCTCTTTTCTTTTGCTTTGCGGGGATCGTGGTCGTTGTGTTGACGGTTTGTTTTTCAGCCGGCGCGGTGAACTGCGCATAGATGGCCTCTTCTAGATTTTTCGAAGCTGCCCCGGATGACCTGGTGCTGGTTTCGGCGGCGATTACCGGAGCCTCCTGCAACGGAGCGGGTTGAACCGCGTCCACACGGGGTGCAGACGGCATTGCCACAAACACGGGGCTGGCCGTGGTGGTTTGCACAACGGGCTTTGGCTTTTGCGGCAGGAACTGCAGGTAGGGATGCAGCGCACCGATCTCCTGCGGGTAGTACCACCCGGCACTTTTGCCTTCGATCCAGATCAGGTCGTAGGGCTTAAGGTCAAACTGAATGATTTCTTCAAGGCTGTAAGGGCCCGTTTGTTTGTCGTTGCGGAGGAGGACGTAAATCTTTTGCATACGTTCCGGTTTTAGGGAAGTCTGTTACCCGATAACGCATGAAAAACAATCTTGGTATGTTTCCTTTCCTAAAGAAACGCTAACGAACCGGGCGGAATACTTCGCCGCAGCCTTTGTAGGCTTGTCCCTTGTAGACCAGCTTTAGTTTTTGCGTGTAGAGAAAGTCGCTCATGCCGTCGCTGCAGAAACGGGGATAAACGATGAGTTGCAGCGAGTCTCCGGATGCAGTATACGTCACGCTGTCCTGGCTGCGGTCGGCTGCTGTGATCTTTGAGCGCAAAGGCGAGGTCCAGTCGGGCATATTCACTACAAGCGAATCGCTGTCATCAACCTCCACGCTCCAAAACGGCTCTGTTCCCACACCATACAAAGCGATGCCTTGTTTTTTCTTGGTTTGCCAAACCTGGTTGGTGGCTGCCGGCACCAGCTTTTCCATTGAAGTGCTTTTTTTCAATTGCGGGTTGTAGTACTGCAGGGTGCTCCCTTTCCAGGTATAGCGGCCGGCCGCAACCTGGTCGCGGTAAAGCCAGATATAACCACCCGACGGTGCCCAGGTTCCCTGCGTGATGACCACGCTGTCCGGTTTACCCGGGTATTCTTCCTGCAGGCGGTAGGTCGTAGGATAAAAAGCAATGGTGTGAAGGATTTTTTTTCCCTCGCCGTAGGGAAGCATGGCCCGGTAAATACCGGCCGGTTTTGGCGTTACCGGCGTCACCGTTACCATTTCGGTCGTGTTGTCGGCGGGAATGCGGCTGCCGCTGTCCGGCGGCGTGTCGGCAACAGCCGGCGCCGTAGCGGTGTTTTTTGATTCGGACGAGATGGTGACCTCCTTTGGCTCCGTGCCGCAGGCAAGCAGGACAAAGCTGCTATAGATCACCCATCGCTTCATGCTCTCTTTTTATACAAAAGGAAAAATTCCATGCCATAAGCAGCCGGGCGGAGCGCTGGAAGAAATGCTGCGCAAAAACGCAGCGATCTGGGGAAATGAAAAAGAAAATCCCCACCGGGTGAATGGTGAATGGGCAATAGGAAAGGGGAGTTACTGGCAGGCAGTTGGCGGTGGAATGAGCGAGTGCTCATTACGCATTTCTGTCACCATTCACCATTGTCTATTCACAATAGGTTTTGTGCGGGTATCAATCCAGTACTTTGACGCCCTTGGCGGAAAACTGGATGTCCCTTTCCGGCCCCTTGATTTTGGCGATTTCCTCCTTTGATTTACCGGCGTCTTCGGCGTAGTGCCGGCGCATGGCTTCGGAGGTTTCCTTCACGGTGGCGCTGCCTTCAATCAGCACGGTTTTGCCCACGATGTTTTCCGGCAGCAGGAAGGCGTGATCCCTGGCCCTTACCATCATGGCCGTGCCGTCTTTGCGCTGCACTTTAAGCCAGCAGCCTTCGGCTTTGCACACATCCACCACTTTGGCTTTGAGCTGGCCTTCGTATTGGTTGTTCACCAGTTTAGCCGCGAGTTCATCCGGTGCTGCCGGCGCATTTTCACCGGCCACTGCGCCGTACACCACACCCCTGGCAGCGGGGATTTTTTCTTTGGTTTGGGCTGCCGCGCCGAGGGCCAGGAACAGCGCAGAAGCGAAGAGAAGTTTTTTCATGCACGTCTTGATTTAGGCAACCAAAGATACTGTCATTTGCTTCGCGGGAAAGTGGCTGCAACGGTCTGAAAAAGGGAAGGGAAGGTGATGCGTACAGGAGCTGTTTGCCGCCCCGATGCAAAGCCTGCCAAACGAAAAAAGGCACCTGTTTCTTTAACCTATTCTTAGCGATAAAACAGGCAAATATTTCCTGCGCTTTTTGCTAAAATCATTAGCTTTACACCTCAATTAAAAATTCCGGATGGCTGGTGAAAAAGCCTAACTTTAAATCACCATCTACTCACAAAAATCAAAATCAGAAACATGTCAAACGCTGAAAAATTAAAAGCACTGAAACTAACCATTGATAAAATTGACAAGGACTTTGGCAAAGGCAGTGTGATGATGATGAACGAACGTGCCGAGCAAACGCAGGAAGTGGTTTCCACCGGCTCAATCGGCCTGGATGCGGCACTTGGAATTGGTGGTTTGCCCCGTGGCCGCGTGGTCGAGATCTACGGTCCGGAAAGCTCCGGTAAAACCACCATTGCCACGCATGTGATTGCCGAAGCACAAAAGAAAGGTGGCATGTGTGCGATCATCGACGCCGAACACGCATTCGACAGTGCCTATGCACAAAAGCTGGGCGTTGACATCGATAACTTACTGATCTCTCAACCCGACTACGGTGAGCAGGCCCTTGAAATTGCCGACCGCCTGATTCTTTCCGGTGCGCTGGACGTTGTCGTGATCGACTCTGTAGCGGCACTGGTGCCGAAGGGCGAACTGGAAGGTGAAATGGGCGACAGCAAAATGGGTTTGCAAGCCCGTTTGATGTCGCAGGCCCTGCGAAAGCTGACCGCCACCATTTCTAAGACAAACACGATCTGTATTTTCATCAACCAGTTGCGTGAAAAGATCGGTGTGATGTTCGGTAACCCCGAAACAACCACCGGTGGTAATGCCCTGAAGTTCTATGCTTCCGTTCGTCTCGATATCCGTCGTATGACGCAGATTAAGGATGGTGACGAAGCGATCGGTAACCGCGTGAAGGTGAAAGTGGTGAAGAACAAGGTGGCACCTCCCTTCCGCACCGCCGAATTCGACCTCGTGTTTGGAGAAGGTATCTCCAAGATTGGCGAGATCCTCGACATGGGTGTGGAAATGGGCATCATCAACAAAAGCGGTAGCTGGTTTAGCTACAACGACAACAAACTGGGCCAGGGCCGTGAAGCAGTAAAGCAGTTGCTGAAAGACAATCCTGAACTGTCGAACGAACTGGAAACAAAGATCCGCGAAAAGATCAGCGATCTGCAGGCAGCTTAAGTTGATACGTTATTGAACGAAAAATCCCGCAGATAAAGCGGGATTTTTTATGTACGGCTATTGTTAGCGTTGCTTACTGGCAGAGTGCCATCTTCATTAGGTACGGGTGGTTTTCCAGGAAAAATCAGTTCTCGTCAGTGGTTCATTCTTCAGGGCTACAGTGTTTCCCGGTACAACTGCAGATAGTAAAACAAACGCTTTGCCAAAGAAAACCACAACGGTGATTGGCGGAAAACAAGAAGACACTGCAAGGAATTTTTTGCGTATTGTCAAGAAAAAGGCGCCCATGAATTTTATTTATTTTTAATACATGTTTATTTGACGGTTAATGAAAGCAGTTCGGCGGGAGAAAAAGCGGTCCGGATGGGAAAATACAGCCGCACAGTTATGACAAAAGCTTAGCAAATCCGGCCCCCGCCGCGGCTAACTCTTTCGTAAATTTGAACACTTCACAATGGGATTTCAACTACAGGCTCCATACAAGCCCGCAGGCGATCAGCCGGTTGCTATACAGGAACTGACCGAAGGCGTTTTGCGTGGCGAAAAGCACCAGGTTTTGCTGGGGGTTACCGGCTCGGGTAAAACCTTTACCATGGCCAACGTCATTCAGAATGTGCAAAAGCCAACCTTGGTGCTGACGCACAACAAGACGCTGGTGGCGCAACTCTACGGGGAATTCAAACAATTCTTCCCGAACAACGCGGTGGAATATTTTGTTTCCTACTATGACTATTACCAGCCCGAAGCTTACCTGCCTACAACTGATACGTACATTGAAAAAGATCTGAATATCAACGAGGAACTGGACAAGCTCCGGCTTCGTGCAACGACGTCGTTGCTGTCGGGACGACGGGATATCATCGTGGTGGCTTCCGTCAGCTGTATCTACGGTATGGGAAATCCCACCGATTACGAAAGCGGGATCATTCGTATCGCCAAGGGCGATGTGATGTCCCGGCAAGGCTTTTTGCATGCACTGGTGAATTCGCTCTATAACCGGACGTCGATCGAATTTAACCGTGGCACGTTTCGCGTCAAAGGCGACACGGTGGACATCAACCTGCCCTATGTTGATTTTGGTTACCGGGTGACCTTCTTTGGCGACGAGATCGAGGAAATTGAAAGCATCGACGTGCAGAACGGCAAACGGATCGGGAAACTGGATAACGCTGCCATCTTCCCGGCCAATCTTTACGTGGCGCCAAAGGACATGATCCAGAATGTGCTTTACGAGATCCAGGACGAGATGGCTGCGCAGGTGGATTATTTCAAGGGCGTGGGCAAGTTCATCGAAGCGCAGCGCCTGAAAGAACGGGTCGACTACGACCTGGAGATGATACGGGAGCTGGGTTTCTGTAACGGGATTGAAAACTATTCCCGCTTTTTCGACCGGCGGCAGCCCGGTACAAGACCATTTTGTTTACTGGATTATTTTCCGAAAGATTTTCTCTGCGTGATCGACGAAAGCCACCAGACCGTTCCGCAGGTAAGCGGCATGTACGGTGGTGACCGCAGCCGCAAAATGACACTGGTGGATTACGGTTTCCGTCTGCCATCGGCGCTGGACAACCGTCCGCTGAACTTTCACGAGTTTGAAAACCTGCTGAACCAGGTGGTGTTTGTCAGTGCCACCCCCGGCGACTACGAGCTGGAAACAACCGGCGGCGTGGTGGTCGAGCAGGTGGTGCGGCCAACCGGCCTGCTGGAACCGCCGATCGATGTGCGGCCCAGCGTGAACCAGATTGATGACCTGTTGGATGAAATTGACAAGCGGGTGAAAAAAGGCGACCGCGTGCTGGTGACCACGCTGACCAAGCGCATGGCCGAAGAAATGGATAAATACCTCAAACGGATCGACATCAAATCGAGATACATTCACAGCGATATCGATGCCCTGGAACGGGTGGTGATTTTGCGTGACCTGCGGCTGGGAAAGATCGATGTGCTGGTAGGCGTGAACCTGCTGCGGGAAGGATTGGATTTACCCGAAGTTTCGCTGGTGGCCATCCTCGACGCCGACAAGGAAGGTTTTTTACGCAACGAACGTTCGCTGACACAGACCGCCGGCCGTGCGGCCCGCAATGCGGAAGGCCTGGTGATCTTCTATGCCGACCAGATGACCGAAAGCATGCAGCGCACCATCGACGAAACCAACCGGCGGCGGGAAAAGCAACTGGCCTACAATACCAAACACGGCATTATTCCAACCACGGTGAAAAAATCCATCGAACAGATCATGGGCCAAACCTCCGTGCTGGATATCAAAGGTTACGACCCCGACTCGCCGTTTGCCGTGGATGAAATCCCGACATCCAAAGCAGCCGAAGACGGAGCCGAGTACACCACCATTCCGCAACTGGAGAAGAAGATCGCTTCCACGAAAAAGGAAATGGAAAAAGCGGCCCGCGATATGGATTTTATGGAAGCGGCCCGCCTGCGGGATGAGATGTTCTCGATGCAGAAAAAGCTGGAAGGAATGAAGACGTGAGACAGTAGAAACTTTACAGGTTCACTTGTTCACGGGTTGGAGAAGCCGCGGTGGGAAAGCAAAACCGCACACTGCGTTTATTCTTGTCACTTTTAACGTTTCCTGTCTCGCGGCTAAACGCTTTTCGTACATCTACGCATCGAACTTCCGTAGTCTTGCGCTTGTGAGACTGCTCCTGACGATTTACTTTCGTATTTCATTAATCCGTATTGTATGAAGAAAATCGCCACCAAGCTTCTTTATGTCTTTTCGTTTTCGCTGCTGTTTGTAGCGCTTTACCTGAATTTTGTTAGCAAGGAAGGAAGCAGTGCTTCTTTTTTGAAAGCGGGAAAAACATCCACGCTGTCAACCACCGTTACCAGTGAAAACAGTGCCGTTGCCCAACCTGAAAACAACACCGTGCTGAAGTAAATCCGGCACCAACCAACACCCCAAAGCAGATCCCGCGAGAGGCGGGATCTGCTTTTTTGTTACAGCCCAACAAAACCGTCTATGGCCTACCTTCGTGAGCTATGGACAAACGCTTGTTTTTGCTCGATGCCTATGCCCTGATCTTCCGGGCTTATTATGCACTGATCCGCAATCCGCGCATCACCTCGAAAGGAAAAAATACCAACGCCCAATTCGGGTTTACCAATACACTCCTGGAGTTAATCAACAATCAAAAACCCACACACATGGCCGTGTGCTTCGACACCGGCGCTCCCACCGAACGTCACACCGATTTTGTGGACTACAAGGCCAACCGCCAGGAAACGCCGGAGGATATTTCAGCCGCCGTGCCCGACATCAAGCGCATCATCCGTGGCCTGAATATTCCCATCATCGAATACGACGGCTATGAGGCCGACGACGTGATCGGCACACTGAGCAAGCAGGCCGAGAAACTCGGTTACGAAGTGTACATGGTGACGCCGGACAAGGATTATGGCCAGCTGGTAAGCGACAAGGTAAAAATTTACAAACCCGGCTACCAGGGCGGCGACGTGGAGATCATGGGTCCAAAAGAAGTCTGCGAAAAATGGTGCATTCCGGACGTGGCCCATGTGATTGACATTTTGGGCCTCATGGGCGACGCGGTGGACAATATCCCTGGCATTGCCGGCGTGGGACAAAAAACGGCGTGCAAGCTGATTACCGAATACGGCTCGCTGGAAAACATCCTGGCCAATGCCGACAATATCAAAGGCGCCCTGGGCGAGAAGGTGCGGGCTGGCAAAGAAGCAGCAATCCTGAGCAAAAAGCTGGCGACCATCATTACCAATGTGCCGGTAGAATTTCACGAGGAAGACTTTGGGCTGAAAGAATGGAACAAAGAAGGCCTCCGGGATATCTTCAACGAACTGGAATTTAAAACCCTCGGCAAGCGTTTGCTGGGGGATGATTTTGGCGGCGATATTGCCACACCAAAGAAACCGGGTGCAGGTGTACAGACGGATCTGTTTGGCAGCGCATCTGCAGACACAGCAGACGTACAGGAAGAAAACAATGTGGTTCAACCCGGCAAGAACATCCACAATGTTGAACACGAGTACGAGTTAGTCGAAAGTGAAGGGGAGTTTAAAACACTGCTGGATGCACTGGCGCAGCATACAGAAATCTCGTTCGATACCGAGACCACCGGACTTGACGCCAATAATGCGTTGCTGGTGGGTATGAGTTTTAGTGTAAAGCCGCATCACGGCTGGTACGTGCCGCTGCCGCCGGATAATGTGGCCGAAACAAAAAACATCCTGGCCCGATTCAGCCATTTGTTCAACGATGAAAAAAAGATGTGGCTCGGCCACAACATCAAGTACGACCTTTTGATGTTGAAGTGGTACGGTGTGGAAATAAAAGGAAAGCTGTTCGATACCATGCTGGCGCATTACCTTATTGAGCCTGATGGCAAGAGCAACATGGACTGGCTCAGTGCCAAATACCTCGGCTACGAACCCGTTCACATTGAAGAACTCATTGGCAAAAAAGGCAAGGGCCAGGGCAACATGCGGGATGTGGAGCTGGAAAAGATCAAGGAATACGCCGTGGAAGATGCCGACATTACGCTGCAGTTCAAATCCGTTTTTGAGCCGCAGTTGAAAAAGCACGAGGTGGAAAACGTTTTCTGCGACGTGGAAAACCCGCTGGTGCCGGTGCTCACCGATATGGAATTTGAAGGCGTTCGGATTGACACCAACTTTTTGAATGAATACTCCACCGTGCTGGACACCGAAGCCCGTGTGCACGAAGAAAAAGTGTATGAGACCGCCGGCGTTCGTTTCAACCTGGGCTCACCCAAGCAGTTGGGCGAAGTGCTGTTTGAAAAATTAAAGCTCGATCCCAAAGCCAAGAAAACGAAAACAGGCCAGTATGCAACCGGTGAAGACGTGTTGCGAAAGCTGGCATCGGAATATACCATCGTCGACGACATCCTGGCCTACCGCGAATACACCAAACTCAAGTCAACCTACGTGGATTCGCTACCGCTGCTGATCAATCCAAAGACGGGAAGAGTGCACACGAATTATGCGCAGGCCATTGCCGTAACCGGACGTCTTTCCAGCAACAATCCCAACCTGCAAAACATTCCCATCCGCACTGAACGGGGACGGGAAATTCGCAAGGCCTTTATTCCCCGCGATGAAAACCATGTGCTGGTCAGCGCCGACTATTCGCAGATCGAGTTGCGCATTGTGGCGGCCCTCAGCAGTGACCCGGCCATGTGCGAGGCCTTTATTCAAAACAAGGACATCCATACCGCCACCGCCGCCAAAGTGTACAACGTGGCCGAAGAAGCCGTGACCAAGGAAATGCGCCGCAAAGCCAAGAGCGTGAACTTCGGCATCATTTACGGACAAAGCTCGTTTGGTCTGGCCGAAAACCTGAACATCAGTCGTACCGAAGCCAAAGAGATTATTGACAATTACAAGATCCAGTTTGCCGGCATCACCCGCTACATGGACGAGATGATCAACTATGCCCGTGAGCACGGCTATGTGCAAACGGTACTGGGCCGCAAGCGCTGGCTTCGGGATATCAATTCGTCCAACTTCACGGTGCGTGGCTATGCCGAACGCAACGCCATCAACTCGCCCATCCAGGGAACGGCCGCCGATATGATCAAGCTGGCGATGGTGAAAATTCACAAGGCCTTCAAAGAGCATAACTTTCAGTCACGCATGATCCTGCAGGTGCATGATGAACTGGTATTTGATGTGATCAAAGAGGAAGTGGAAAAGGTAAAACCGGTGATTCTGGACTGCATGCAATCGGCCATGACATTACCCAATGGCATTCCCATCATTGCCGAAGTGGGTGTGGGTGAGAATTGGCTGGAGGCGCATTAAAAGTCTGAACCATGATTTGGGGAGATTTTGGGATGAGCAGGAAACTGATCGTTATGGCAACATATAAATTTCATGAAGTCACAGAAAAGATCATTGGTGCTTCCATGAAAGTGCATTCCGCCCTGGGAAACGGCTTTCAGGAAGTCATTTACCAACGAGCGCTGGAAATTGAATTACAGGAGCAAAACATTCGCTTCAAAAGAGAGTTTAGTATGCCTATTTACTACAAAGGCTACAACATTGGCGAACGGAGGGTTGACTTTTTTGTAGAGGATAAGATCATGGTCGAGCTAAAAGCCATCACACAATTGGAAAACGTTCACCTGGCGCAAGCAAAAAACTACCTGGAAGCCTATAATATTCAGGTCGGCCTGCTCATCAACTTTGGCAGCATCAGCCTTCAATTCAAACGGCTGGAGAATTTGAAGTTTGTAGAAAATCCATTTCCGTTAAATCAATAAATCCACCCAAATCATGGTTCAGATCATTTACTGTTACGATGCTTACTGCGGCTGGTGCTATGGCTTCAGCAAAGTGATCACACGCATCGCCGAAGAGTACAGCGATCAACTGGAGTTTGAAGTCTTTTCCGGCGGGATGATCCTGCCGGAACAACCACGGCATTTTGCGCCGATGGCAAAGTATATTCAAGGCGCCTACAAGCGGGTGGAAGAATTGACAGGAGCCAAATTCGGCGAGGACTTTCTCTGGCATGTTTTCCATCCCGATGAAACGGACTGGTATCCGTCGTCCGAAATGCCGGCCATTGCACTGTGCATTTTCAAAGAATACCAGCCGGAAAGAGCCGTGGAAATGGCGGCCGACCTGCAGTATGCCCTGAATTATGAAGGAAGGGATTTAACTGACAAAGAAGCTTACCGCCACCTCCTGCCGAAGTACAACATTCCTGAAGACGAATTTTATACAAAGCTGAAAAGCGAAGCATACAAGCAAAAGGCCTATTACGAATTTGCACTGGTAAAGCAGTTGCGGGTGACAGGCTCTCCGGCTGTATTTCTGCAGGTGAGTGCTTCGAAATTTTACCTGCTGGCACAGGGCTTTACAGATTACGACACGTTAAAGCAGCGACTGGAAAACGCACTGGCCGAAGTAAAAACGCAATAATGTAAAAGCCGTTCACCAGTGAACGGCTTTTGTTTGCATAAATCTTTTTGTTTCCTTTAGCCCGCCTGCTCGTAGGCTTTCTTCAGCCACGCAGTTACCGTGTTGTCCAGGTCTTTTTCGTCTTCGATCCGGATCCGGTAGTTGCACATGCCGTTCCAGCTGCCGGCGTCTTCCAGCTTGCCGGTTGGTGCCGCCTCTTTCAGGTTCAAGCCAATGTCAAGCCTTGTCTTGGTGGAGGGCTGAAGGATGGCGAACTGCTTTTTTCGCCGCAGGCTCACGTACGCTTTCTTCGGCGACACGTCCACATCGCTGCCAAAGGCGTCTACTTCTTTCAGCAGTTTGTCGTACCAGGTCTTCAATTTTTCTTTGCCCTTGTATTGTTCGCTGATCAGCACATCGTCTTCGGCAAAGCCGGCGTGGCTTTGTTTGGCGTGGTGCACCAGCATGTTGGCATTGCCGTGGCCCATGCCGTATTTTTCCTTGAGCATGCTCACAAGCTCGCCGTGTTTTTGCAGGCCGCTTTCGTTGACAATCCTGAACCATTCATCCAGCTTTCTGCCGGTTTTTTCTTCCAGGTTTTTCATCTGCGATTCCATCGCGGATTTGATCGCGTCGGTTGCCATACGTTGTTGTTTTGGTAAAGAAAAAATTTTGCAGGCATGAGCTTGTGCCGGCTGATAAAAATAAAGCTTGTGGACTTTTGTTCAAAGCGCACAAGCTTTATTTTCTATGATTGAATCTTACTAGCATTCCAGGTAAAGGAACGAGTGTAATATGCCTTGGTGTACACAGCTAAAACCGCGGCTCGCCGCCGAAGTTCCGGTTGCCGCCTCCCCTGTTCATTTGCCGTGTGGCAGCGGTTCCAAAGTTGCGCAGGTTGTAGGTAAAGTGCAGCATAAAGTACTGTCGCAACACTTCGTTGCGAACATCTTCAATATAATCGCCGGTCACGTTGCGGGTGATGCTTTGGTTTTGTTTCAGCAGGTCGAAAACACTCAGTTTGATTTCTCCTTTCTGGCTCTTGAAAAGTTTTTTGCCGGCGCTCATGTTCCACAAGACATAGTTCTGGTTGAAGCCTTCCGTCAACCCGCTATAATATTGGTTGGAAACATCGTTCTGGAAAAACCATCCCGTTTTTGATAACAGGTTTACTTGCAGACCGGCCACGTGTTGAAAATAATTGTTGTTCAGCAGCGGCTGCGCTTTGTTCCGCACCTTGTTGAAATTGGCTGAATACGAAACGGTGAAATCAACATACTGGCTGACGTTGCTGGCAATCACACTGCCGAGTGTGTAGGTCAGGTTTTCGGTCTCGTTCAGGATGTTGTTGGTAATGCCCGGGATCTTTGAAAACGATACCCCGCCGTTCAGGTTGAAGTTGGATTTGATAAAACCCACCGGCACCGCAAACGTAAAGAAAGAACGCAGGTTCTGGTACCCATCCAGGTTGGTAGGAGCGCTAATTCTTGAGCCCACCAGCAGCGGCACGCCGCCCACCACGGTGTCTCTGGTTGGCGTGTAGGTGGCATTTGTGATGTAGTCATTGGCGGTTTGGTAAAACAGGTTGCCCACAAACAACAGTCCTTTTGCCGTGTTGGTAAACGTGTATTGAAAGCTGCCAATGTGCATGTACTGCTGGTTCAGGTTCACGTTACCGATGGTGTAAACAGGAGCGTTGGTCGGGTCCAGCACGCCTTGCAGTTGGGTCACGGAAGGCTCGTTCACATTGGCCCGGTAAAACAGCCGGATGCTGCTGCGGGAAGAAAGCTTGTACCGAAGCATGGCGTTGGGCAAAACATTGCTGAACGTCTTGTCCACGGTTACAGCGGTCGGGTAACTTTGATCGCTTTTCAGGTTGGTGCTTTGGTAGTTCACGCCGAAGGAGAGCATCCGGTCACGGTTGCCCCAGCGGTACGAAACGCCGCCATTCTGTGCATTGCTTCTTGTTTGGAGCACATTGGAAAAATTATTCAGGAACTCAGAATAAACTTTCGTGTTTGGGTTCTCTGCAAAGGTCTGCTGGTTCGACTCGCTTTTAGTAAACCGCGGATTGTAGGTAAACTGGATTTGCGAATTCTCGCTCAACGGTTCCGAATAGTTGATGTTGGGCGCAATGGTGAAGCTGTTGTTCGCCTGGTCGGTAAAGCGGTTCGATGCCGTGTCATTATAGTTGGAAGGTTCAATCGACCGCTGGAAGGTATTGTAATAGGTTTCCCCTGTCCGTTCGTTGTAGGATGTATTCAGGCTGACCGAGAAGGAACGGCCGCGTTTTTTGAACAGGCGGCGGTAGAAAATGGCATTACTCAGGTTGTTGCCTGTACGGTCGGCATTGTTGATATTGGTATTCAGGGTTTGCACAATCGGGTTGCCGGAAACAAAGGCCGTGGACGTTCCCACCCGCCTGGATGAATTGTTGTTTTGAAAGCTCAGGTTCGGAATAATGGTGATCTGGTTAAAGGAGTCGGGCCGCCATTCCACCCGCAGGTTCAGCCGGTGATTGGTGTTGTTGCTTTCCGATGTGGTGGTATCCACAATGTTGGCAATCTTGCTGGTGAAGTATTGCGTATTGGTCAGCTGGTTGGTGGTGTTCTTTGTGTCGTTGAAAAGATAACTGCCGGTGACCGTCAGCTTTTTTCCCCACACATCGGAAAAATTAACTCCCAGTGCGTTTGTGCGGTTGATGCCGTTTTGCTGACCGACCAAAAAGTTGCCGGCTCCGCCACCGCCAAAGTTACCGCCGCCACCACCTCCGCGGGGATTGCCACCTCCACCACCCCCGCCGCCTCGAAAACCACCGCCTCCGCCGCCACGGCCGCCGCTACTGGTTACACCCAGCAGGTCTTGCTGCGAAAAGTTTTGTTGGTTGACGTTGTTGAAATTGCCCACAAGGGAAATGCGCCGGTTGTCTTTTAAGATGGTGGCATTGCCGCCGGCCAGGTAGCGGCTTTCGGTACCATAGCCTGCGTACACCCGTCCAAACTGACCGTTCCGCATGTTGGCTTTTGTGACGATGTTGATGCCTTTGTTGGTGTTGCCGTCGTCCACGCCGGTCAGTTGGGCCTGGTCGCTCAGGCGGTCAAACACCTGGATCTTGTCAATGATCTCTGCCGGCAGGTTTCGAAGGGCTGCCGTGGCATCGTCACCAAACAGTTCGCGGCCGTCAATGGTCACTTTCTGCACGTTTTCGCCCTGTGCCTTCACCTGCCCGTTTTCGATGGTGATGCCCGGAACTTTCCGGGCCAGGTCTTCTGCCGATGCATCGGGGTTGACTTTAAACTGGCTGGCATTGATCTCCAGGGTATCTCCTTTTTGTCTTGCCGGTGGCGTTTTTGCCGTGACCACCACCGTGGCCAAATCCTGCGAGGCGCTGGGCACCATCGCAATGTTTATGTCCACACCACCGGCTCCGGTAGTATCCAGGATAATGTTGCTGGAGTCCAGCCGCACGCCGCGGCTGACATCTTTAAAGCCAACAAACGAGATGGTGAGCAAAAAACTGTCGGGTGCCAAATTTTGAAACTGAAAGCGGCCCAGGGAGTCGCTGAGCTGGTTATGCAACACGGTCTTATTGGTGACACTTCTGAGGCGAACGCTGGCACCGCTCAGGGGCGTACCTGCCTGCTGGTCTTTGATGGTGCCGCTGATACTGTATTGTGCATGGAGAACATGGGTAAAAAGCAAAGCCAAAACAAAGGGTAAAACTCTTCTGAACATAAACGCTGATTGATCTACAAACACAAAACTCCGTAAAAATGGTGCCGTACCGCGAGCCCGACAGGTTAATTAAGGCTAATAAAAAAACCGGTTGGCAGTCGGCGGTATGCGGTAAGCAGTAAAGAACTCCGGCTGCCGGCTGCATACTGCGTACTGCTTACTCTTTCTTATCTTGCAGCCCCAAATAATTTGATTATGGAGTATAGCCGAATAGTAGCCGTTACCGGATTGCCGGGTTTGTACGAAATCCTGAGCAGCAAAAACGATGGCGCCATTGTGCGTTCACTGGAAGATGGAAGCACCAAGTTTATTTCGAGCCGGGTGCACAACCTGTCGCACCTCGAAAGCATCGAGATCTATACAACGGGTGAGAACGTTTCGTTGTCCGATATTTTCACAGCGATGAAAGGCAGCAGCGAAGCCCTGCCCAACACCAAAGACAACAAAGCCCTGAAAGCTTATTTTGAAAAAGCCTACCCCGAGCTGGATTTTGACAGGGTATATGCCAGCGACATGAAAAAAATGGTAAACTGGTTCAGCGCCCTGCAAAAACACAATATCGACTTTACGGCAACGGAGCAACCGGCCGAAGAAGGCAGCGAGGAAACAGCCGATGCATCGGTAGCACCCGAAGAAGTGGCCGCAGAACCCGCCGCCCCTGCAAAAAGCAGCCGCGGGCGGAAAAAGAAAACCGAGGAGTAGTGATGAATGAATAGTGAATAGTGCAAAGCAGAAAAGTCTGCCTATTCACCGTTGACCATTCACCATTCATCCAAAGCCCTTAATCCCAAAACAAAAAGCATGGAACAATACACGGCAAATATTACCAGTATCCCCCGGTCCTTTTTGCCGAAGGACTTTAAGGTGACGAACTGGGAAGCCCTGGAGCCTTATTTCAAAGAGCTGCTTGATCGTCCGTTGACGACCAGGGAAGATCTGGAAGGCTGGCTGAAGGACCTCAGCGAGCTGGAAGCGGTGGTAGGCGAAGACGCCGCCTGGCGCCAGATCCGCATGACCTGCGACACGGAAAACAAAGAGCTGGAAAACGCCTTTACGTTTTTTGTGACCGAGATCCAGCCGAAAATGCAGCCCTATGCCGACAAGCTCAATCGCAAGCTGGTGGAAAACGAATACACCAAAACACTGGAAGGCGATGCCTACCAGGTGTACCTGCGCAATGTGAGAAAAAGCATCGAGCTTTTCCGCGATGAAAACATTCCGCTGCAGTCGGAGATCGCCGTGCTGGCACAACAGTACGGTGTCATCAACGGCAAGATGAGCGTGGAGGTGGACGGCCAGGAATACACGCTGCAGCAGGCGTCCAAGTTTTTGGAGAACCCGGACCGCGACCTGCGGGAAAAGGTGTATCGCAAGATCCAGGAGCGCCGCATGCAGGACAAAGACCAGTTGAATGAGTTGTTCTCCAAGCTGGTTGGCCTTCGCGACAGGGTGGCGAAGAACGCCGGCTTTGCCAACTACCGCGATTACAAGTTCGTGGACCTGGGACGGTTCGATTATAAAAAAGAAGATTGCTTCCAGTTTCACGAAGCCGTGAAAACGCAGGTGCGTCCGCTGGTGGATTTTATTTACGACCGCAAGCGGCAGAAGCTGGGTTTGCCCTCGCTTCGTCCCTGGGATACGGAAGCCGAACCCGAAGGTGTAAAGCCACTGACGCCTTTCGCCACCGGCGAAGAGCTGGTGGGCAAAACCATCGAGTGCTTCAACCGCATCAATCCTTTCTTTGCCGAATGCCTCGTTAAAATGAAGGCCATGGGCCGGCTTGACCTGGACAGCCGCAAGGGCAAAGCCCCCGGCGGATACAATTGTCCCCTGCCCGAAACCGGCGCCCCCTTCATCTTTATGAATGCCGCCGGGCAAATGAGCGACGTGACCACGATGGTGCACGAAGGCGGCCACGCGGTTCATTCCTTCCTGGCACACGACCTGCCGCTGACGGCGTTCAAAGAATATCCCATGGAGATTGCCGAAGTGGCCTCCATGACGATGGAACTCTTCAGCATGGATTACTGGGATGTGTTCTTCGACAACGAAGAAGACCTTCAACGAGCCAAGCAGCACCAGCTGGAACGGGTGATCACCATCTTCCCCTGGATTGCCACCATCGACAAGTTCCAGCACTGGGTGTATGAAAATCCAACGCATAGCCTGGAGCAACGCGAAGAGGCCTGGCGAAGCATTTTGGCCGAATACACGTCGGTGGCGCTGGATGTTTCCGGCCTGGACGAATACCGCAAATGGAGCTGGCAGCGGCAGTTGCACCTCTACGAAGTGCCGTTCTACTACATCGAATACGGCATTGCCCAACTGGGCGCCATCGGCCTGTGGAAGCAGTTCAAGGAAGACAAGCAAAAAGCCATCGACAATTATATCAAGGCGCTGCAGCTGGGTGGAACCAAAACCCTCCCACAGCTGTACGAAGCCGCCGGGCTGAAATTCAGCTTCTCACCCGATTACATCAGCGAATTGATGCTGTTTGTGCAGGGCGAGCTGGAAAAAGTGACGCACCCGGTCGTGAAGTAAGCAGGAAGGCGCTGAACGAAAAGCTTCGGGGGATGCCGGAGCTTTTCGTGCCATTGGGCGCTGCGGTATACGACTATCAATCGAATTTTACCGTTTTACGGAAGAACATCAATTTTACATTTTTCGAATCACATTCAACTCAAAACAGTTTATGCAAGTTTCCGCCAAACTCATTCAGCTTCTCCCTCTGCAGACCGGCACGGGCCGCAACGGCCAATGGAAAAAACAGGACATCATCGTGGAAACCGACGGGCAGTACCCGAAGAAGATCTGCATTTCCGTGTGGGGCGATAAGATCAACGCCGACTTGTTGAAGATTGGCAACCGGTTGAAAATTGATTTCGACGTCGAAAGCCGGGAGTTCAATGGCCGCTGGTACACCGATGTTAAAGCATGGAAAGTAGAGCTGGATGGCGCTCCGGCTGCCGATGACGGCGTTCCTTTTTCCGGCGATTACAATGACGGCGGCGGCGAAGAAGGCCTTCCATTTTAAGAAGGTTCGCCCCGGCGGGTACGATACCAATACAAATTCCTCCCAGACAAGGGAGGAATTTGTGTTTCATGCCCAACCGGCATGCGGATCTCTATTACTGGCGACTGCTGATTGCCCTTCCCTGCTCTCATCTCTTATCCGTCATCTGCCATCAAATAAAACCTTACCGACGTAAAAGCGGTTTGATCTAACTTGCTCTCTTCCAAAAGATACCTGCCATGAAGCGACTAGTGACCTTTCTACTGCTCTTTTCTGTTTACGCTAACCTTTCTGCCCAAACTGCCGGTTATCAACTGCCACCAAAAGATGTGGCGGACTTGCTACTGGCCAAACCCACACCGGCTGTCAGCATCGACGACAAGGGCGAGTGGATGCTGCTGAGCGAACGAAATCCTTATCCCACCGTCGAAGAACTGGGTCAGCCCGAGATCCGCATTGCCGGCCTGCGGCTTAACCCCGCCAACTTTTCGCCCAGCCGCCAGGTGTTCATCAACAATTTCAAATTAAGGAACATCCGGAGCGGAAAAGAAATGACGGTAACAGGCCTGCCGCAAAATTTGCTGGCAACCAATATCAGCTGGAGCCCTGCCGACAAAAAGATTGCTTTCCTGAACACCGGTGAATCCCGGGTAGACCTTTACGTGATTGACGTAGCCACACAAACAGCAACAAAGATCAACAAACAGGCAGTGAACAACACGCTGGGAGCCGCTTACACCTGGCTTGACGACAACACGGTTTTATACAAGGCCACCACTGCGCCGGCAACGGCAGCACCGAAGAAAAGCATCACGCCGAAAGGACCCACCATCCAGGAGAATATGGGCAAGGCTGCTCCCAGTGCAACATTCCAGGACCTGATCAAATCCCCGTATGACGAAGACCTGTTCGAGTTTTACGGCACTTCGCAATTGGTGCAAAACAGCAACGGGGTTGAAACAAAACTGGGTGCGCCTGCGATTTACTTAACCGTAAGCCCTTCACCCGATAAAAAATACCTGCTCACGAGAACCGTCCGCAAACCGTTTTCTTACCTCGTGACGGCTGGCGGTTTCCCCGCAACACTCAGCGTCACCGACATGACAGGAAAGGTGGTGAAGCAGCTGGCAGCGTTGCCGTCTGCCGAAGGCACACCGAGCGGTTACGACAACACGCAAAACGTTCCCCGTGCTTTTGAATGGCGGGATGACGAAGCGGCAACCGTGGTGTGGGCACAGCCGCTCGACAGCGGCTTGATTAAAAAACAGGTGCCCTTTCATGATGTCGTGTATGCACTGGCTGCACCGTTTAGCAGCGAGCCAAAAGAATTGTTTAAAACCACCCTGCGCTACCGCGGCACGACCTGGGGCAATGCGTCGCTGGCCCTGGTGATCGAAGGCCTCCGCTCCAAACAAACGAACCGCGTCAGCCGCTACAATACCACAACGGGTACGCTGGAAAAACTCTACGACCTGGCGCAAACCGATGCCTACAACGATCCCGGCGATCCCGTACTGGAAAAAAACCAGTGGGGCCGCGACGTGATTGTGACCGTAGATGGCGGTAAAAAAATGCTGATAAACAACCCGGTCGGTTCATCTGCCAAAGGCGACCTGCCGTTCCTGGCCAAATATGATCTCACCAGCAGGAAAAACGAGATCATCTGGCGCTGTCCCGAAGGCTCGTACGAATATGTTGCCGACGTGCTGGACCCCCAACATTTGGTTGTAGTAACAAGACGCGAAACGCAAACGGCCGTGCCGAATTATTTCCTGAAAGACCTGGTGCGCAAAATAGCCGACCGGCCCATTACCAGCTTTGCCAATCCCTACCCGCAACTCGTTGGCGTCACGAAACAAAAAGTGTTTTACAAGCGTGCCGATGGTGTGGATCTAACGGGTGACCTGTATTTGCCCAAAGGCTATAACAAAGACAAGGACGGCCCGCTGCCCGTGGTGATGTGGGCCTATCCCCGTGAGTTTAATTCCGCCAACGATGCGGCGCAGGTGCGTGGTTCACAATACCGCTTTCCCACGGTAAGTTGGGCCTCGCCGGTTTATTATGTGACGCAGGGCTTTGCTGTTCTGGACAATGCCGAAATGCCCATTGTTGCCAAAGACTCTACGGCAAAACCCAACGACAATTTTATTGCGCAACTGCAGATGAACGCCGAAGCAGCCATTAACAAACTGGCGGAGATGGGTGTCGGCGACCGGAACCGCGTGGCTGTGGGCGGCCATAGCTATGGTGCCTTTATGACGGCCAACCTGCTGGCGCACACCAACCTTTTCAAGGCCGGTATTGCCCGCAGCGGGGCCTACAACCGCACCCTCACGCCCTTTGGTTTTCAGAACGAAGACCGGACCTACTGGCAGGCACCGCAGCTTTACTACGAAATGAGCCCGTTCAGTTATGCCGACAAAATCAAAACACCGCTGCTGCTGATTCACGGAGAGGCCGACGACAATCCCGGTACCTTCCCCATCAACAGCGAACGCCTGTTCAATGCGGTAAAAGGCCATGGCGGGACCGTTCGTTTGGTGATGCTTCCTTACGAAGCGCACAGCTATCGTGGCAAGGAAAACCTGCTGCACATGCTGGCCGAGCAAAACCAGTGGCTGGAGAAGTATGTGAAGAAAGCCAGTTTCTGAACCATGATTCGAAGGAGATTTTGAAGATGGAGATGAAATCAAATCTTCGTTCAAAAGCAAGAGGCGTTCATCACAGAACGCCTCTTGCTTTTCCGGCTTAATCAATTTGATCCACCAAATGGTGGTTCAGACATTTATCCCGGTTCAGACGAGCAGTCTTTGCAAATTCCATGGATCACTACCTGCACACTGTCGGTGACATAGCCATCCGGCAATTCCAATTTCGGCGATACCACGTCATCGAGGCAAATGGTGCGTTCGCAACGGGTGCAGATAAAATGCACATGATCGTCGTGGTGATGGCCTTCCTCGCACTCTTTGCACAAGGCATAAAGCACGGAGTTGTCGGCCGTGGGAATGGTGTGAACAATCCCTTTTTCCTCGAAGGTTTGCAGGGTGCGGTAGATGGTCACGCGGTCGAATTTGTCGCCCACTTCTTTTTCAATGATGCCGTGTGTCAGGGCATCGTGGCTGTTCAAAAACAGCGAAAGGATTTTGCGCCGGCTTTCGGTGGAGCTGAGCTGCCGGCGGTGCAAAATATCGTTCAGCCGTGTTGTGGTGCTTTTGGTTTCCATCATTCGTTCAGCAGGTTTTTAACGTCGGCAGGAAGGCCGTGCAGCTCCGACGGTTTGATGCCGTCATAAATTTTAACCACCTCACCTTTTTTGTTTACCAGGGCAACAAACTGCGTGTGCAAAAAATCCACGCCTTCGTTAGCAGCAAAATTATCCGGGTCGTCGACCTTGAAACTGTAGCGGGCAGCATTGTACAGGCTGTCCTTGCGCCCCGTGAGAAAAATCCATTTAGCCGTATTCACACCCATCGAGTCGGCATAGTGTTTCAGCCGGGCTGCCGAGTCGCGGGCCGGGTCGGAGGTAAAGGAAAGAAACACCACACCCGGTGTGTTTTGAAGCGTTTCGTAAACGTTTTTCAGGTTGTTGTTCATGCGCGGACAAACCGAGGTGCAGGTGGTAAAGAAAAAATTCACCACGGCCACCTTGCCTTTAATGTTTTCGTTAGTGACCGTCTGGCCGTCCTGGTTGGTAAAGGCAAACGGTTCCACCTTGGTGATGGGCGGAAAACGCTTTTTGCCGAACCCCGGGATCGACGAGGAAAGGGCCGCGTAAAAGCCCAGGACCAATACGGTGAAAAAGACGATGTAGAAGACCGTTTTTTTGGACATGCGGGAAATGCTTGTGACGCAAAGTTAACCGCTGATCGTCTGCCGAAGCGAAGGATTAACAGGAGCTTTAAACAGGTTTCCCGCACAAATCGGCTGTCTCCGGGCAATACAATATCCCAATATTCCAATATCCATTATCTGCTCTATCTTGCTCAAAAGACCTTGTATGAAAAGAAGCCTGCTCCTGCTTTTTCTTTTTGTGTCGCTGTTGGCCGGTGCTCAAAAAAGCGACGGGGAAAAAATCCGCGGGCTGCTTGCCGCGCAAACCGAAGCCTGGAACCACGGCGACCTGGAAGGATTTATGAAAACCTACTGGAAAAGCGACTCCCTGCTGTTCATCGGCAAGAATGGCCTGAAATGGGGCTGGCAGGAAACACTCCGCAATTACCAAAAAAGCTATCCCGACACAACCGCCATGGGCAAACTTTCCTTCAACATCCTGGTGGTGAAAAAACTGTCGGCGGATTACTATTATGTCGTCGGCAAATGGATGCTGCAGCGAATGATCGGGGACCTGAGCGGGCATTACAACCTGCTGCTCCGGAAAATCAAGGGCCGGTGGGTGATCGTAGCCGATCATTCTTCCTAGGAAAACTCACCCGTTCTTTCGCCAAACGCGGTAATAAAACAACAGCAAGAGCGAAAGGCTCAGGAGAAACACGCCGTAAAAAACAAGGTTGTACCAGCGCACGCTGTCTTTGATGATGGCCAGCTTAAACGCAAAGCCCGAAAGGCCGATCAGCAACAGCCAAAGTGCCCCCATGGCAAACGAGTTCATGATTTTTCGGAAGTATTGTTTTACCTCCGGGTCCCAGCCCTGGTTGTATTCGTCCATGGTGTAAAGTTCGCAAGTTCACGAGTTCATACGTTCACAAGTTGCTGGTTTTCGGAACTGATTCTCCTCAGGACTTCTTTTCACCGGAGCCCCTAAACCGGTAAACTCGTGAAATCCTTTAGGGGATCAGCAACGCCCTGAAGTCGGCCGAGTCGCCGTTGAACACATTAAAATCCACTTTGGCGGCAATGCCGTTCACGTGGCCTTCTTCGCTGTGCTGCCAGAAATGCCAGGAGCGTTCGATGCGGGGATTGCCGGGCTGGTAGTAATGGGCAATCCAAAGCGGGTAGTCGTCGAAAGCGCCCTGCAGGTAAGTTTCGTAAAATGTGACATAGGTGTACAGGATGGGTTTCACGCCGGTGCTTGCCTCCACGGCGTCCAGCCAGGCTTTGATTTCCTGTTGCAACTTGGCTTTGCTCATGCCCCAGCTTTTTTCAATATCCAGCACCGGCGGCAGGTCGCCGCTGGCCAGTTCTACCGACGACAGGAACCGCTGCGCCTGCGATTTGCCGTCTTTGCGGGGATTGAAAAAATGGTAGGCGCCCCGGATCATCCCCGCCTCTTTGGCTTTTTTCCAGTTGCGTTTAAAATACGGGTCCACCAGGTTGTTGCCCTCCGTTGCCTTGATAAAGACAAAGCCGATCTGGATGTTGTTCACGTTCATTTCCCTTACCAGCTTCCAGGAAACGTTTTGCTGGTAGCGACTCACGTCGATGCCGTGGATGGTGTAATGGGTAGGGATGGAAATACCAAACTCCCTGTAGCGGATGGAACTGGGCCCTGGTGTGGCCGCCCAGAGGAAAAACAGGTAACCGAAAAAAAGCGCTGCTGCCACTGCAGTGGCCCACATAAATGGGCGCATGGAGCCGTATGAATTTTTTCGCTTTGCCACGGTGTAAAACATGCAAATAACGGGCAATCCGGCGGAAGAATTGCAGCCCCCTCACTCCCCCAACGGGGAACTGGCCGGACACAACCCTCGCTTTTGCACGATACAACAAAGCCCCCACCGTTCTTTATGATGCAGGCTTTTTCTTTTTATGTTACCAGCAACAGCATCGCTTGTCATCGTCTGTTGCGTCGCACCCTTCAACGTTCAGAATGCAACGGAGCAGAGAAGGATGCCATCCCTCCAAGGGATGGCATCCTTCTCTCTGAAAATGCATCTTGCTGAAGCTGGCCTTGGTATATCGTCTGTTCCTCCTCCGTTGGGGAGGTTAGGTGGGGCCGCCACTTCCTCCTTGGGGGATCGAGGGGGCCGCCTATCTTTGCCGCATGCAATGGAACTGGAGCGATAGTCTGAACTTGTTGCGTAAGCTCACGCTGAAAAGGGCCGTCAATGCGTTCAAAGTGCTGGCCAGTTACCAGGTCAGCAAATGGATCAAAAAACCTGTGCAATGGGGCTACCCGGTTTCCATTTCGTTCGAGCCCACCACTTCGTGCAACCTTCGCTGCCCCGAATGTCCCAGCGGCCTGCGGGCTTTTACCCGGCCAACCGGCATGCTGCAAAAGAATTTTTTTAAAGACACCATCGACCAGTTGCACCGTGAGCTCATGTACCTGGTGTTTTACTTCCAGGGTGAGCCTTATCTCAACCCTGATTTTTTGGAGATGGTAAAATACGCGGCGGGTAAAAAAATTTACACGGCCACCTCGACCAATGCCCATTACCTCACCGAGGCCAATGCACGCAAAACGGTGGAAAGCGGTCTGGACCGCCTGATCATTTCCATCGACGGCACCACGCAGGAAACGTATAAGCAATACCGCGTGGGCGGAAACCTGAACAAAGTGCTCGAAGGTGCAGCCAACATCGTGAAGTGGAAAAAAGAACTGAAGAGCAACACGCCCTTTATCATTTTCCAGTTTTTGGTGGTGCGCCACAACGAGCACCAGATCGAAGACGTAAAGCGTCTCGCCAAAAAAATCGGCGTAGACGATGTGTGGCTGAAAACGGCGCAGGTTTACGACTACGAAAACGATCCGAACAAACTCATTCCGCTCAATACCAAATACAGCCGCTACAAAAAAGACAGGCAAGGCAGGAACGTTTTCAAGGGCAACAACGCCAACCACTGCTGGCGGCTCTGGCACGATCCCGTGATTACCTGGGACGGCACCGTGGTGCCCTGCTGCTTCGACAAGGACGCACAGCACAAACTCGGAAGCCTGCAGCAAATGCCTTTCAAAGAATTGTGGCAAAATCCCGACTACAAAAAATTTCGCGGCCAGGTGCTGCAAAGCCGCAAGAACATCGACATCTGCGCCAACTGCTCCGAAGGCGTGAAAGTGTGGGGCTAGGGCTCTTACAGGATGCGATCGGTTAGGTTCTTATGACGGAATAAATACGGCACAAAGAACGAGGCGCCAATTCCCATGATCACAATAACACCGGTCAACAATGTCCTGAACTCGGAAGAGAGCAACGCGTTGTGTTGCATCGTTGCCTGGCTGGCACGCCACACGCAAAGAATGGTAACCAGCGCAAACAGCACCGTGAACACCAAATCGGCTTTTTTCACCGTGCGCAGAAGAACGAAGTAAATCAGACCGATCACAAAAAAGATAATGTTGACGGCAAAGATCAGCGACGAGACATTGATAAAATCGGCCGGCTGGTAGCCCGTGCTCTCGCGGTAAAAAATGTTGTACGCCAGGCAAAGGACTGTCGCTGCAAAGCCAACCAAGACACTCGTCAAAATCGTTCTCGACAGGAATGACTGTTCATAATTGTAGTTCATACATTTTTATTTTAAAAGATGAGACTGTTCAATTCAGGGAAGACCAACAAGTAGTTACAAAAACTTTGCCCGGTCGGATATCCTATCTTCGGGAACTGTAGTGTTCCGTTTCATTCCATTTAATTCGCAGTACGATGGGCATTGAGAAAGAAATCCACCAGCAAACCTTCCGCAACCACCGCCAAAAGGCA
This sequence comes from Flavisolibacter nicotianae, assembly GCF_003628535.1. Classification (GTDB taxonomy): domain Bacteria; phylum Bacteroidota; class Bacteroidia; order Chitinophagales; family Chitinophagaceae; genus Flavisolibacter; species Flavisolibacter nicotianae. Next base: position 807,146 of record NZ_RBCI01000001.1, on the reverse strand, counting down.
ATCATCAACCTTCTGTACACCTATGGATGGGTGATCGAAAAGATCAAACATTTCCTGGCGCAGGAAGACATCACCCACCAGCAGTACAACATCCTCCGCATCCTGCGGGGTGCCCATCCCGAGCCGCTCTCCACGCTGCAGATCCGTGAGCGCATGCTGGACCGGATGAGCGATACCAGCCGGATTGTGGACCGAATGATCGTAAAAGACCTGGTTCAAAAAAGCACCTGTCCCAAAGACAAGCGCCTGGTGGATGTGGTGATTACCGCAAAAGGCCAGGAGCTGCTAAAAAAGCTGGATGCCCAGCAGGATGAGATGGACCAGATCGCCAGCGGCGTTTCGGAAGAAGAAGCCGAAATCCTGAGCCGCCTGCTCGATAAGCTTCGCGGCAGTGAAGAAACGACCTAACCGTTTCCTCATCCCTGTTTTTCAATCCCTCCTTTATCCCTGTTTGCCGCCACAGGCATGCCATTGAACTTTTTATAGACATTAACAGGCTACAGGCTAAACCTGTTTCCTTATCTTCATTCTTTTTACCAAGACACTATGAAGAAAGCCACCTCTCTCCTCAGCTTTGCATTGATTGCCTTGTTTTCGTTTGCCCAGCCAAAGGCTGAATTCCGCGGCGTGTGGATCGCCTCGGTAGACAACATCGACTGGCCCAAACGAAACCAATGGAATGTTGACAGCCAGAAAACGGAGTTTATTCGCCAGTTGGACATGCACAAGCAAAACGGCATGAACGCCGCCATTGTGCAGGTGCGTCCTGCCGCTGATGCCCTTTACCCCTCGCCATACGAGCCCTGGAGCCAGTGGCTTACCGGTGCGCAGGGACGTCCGCCGGAGCCGTTTTACGATCCGCTGGCCTTCACGATCGCCGAAACGCACAAACGCGGCATGGAGTACCACGCCTGGGTCAATCCCTACCGGGCCAATTTTGCCATCGGCAAGGCCTCCATTGCACCGGCACACATCACCCGCCTGCATCCAGAGTGGTTTTTGCGCTACGGCAACACGCTCTATTTCGATCCGGGTAACAAAGAAGCGCAGCACTGGGTGGTCGATGTTATCAGAGACATCGTTAGCCGGTACGATGTGGATGCCATTCACATGGACGACTATTTTTACCCTTATCGCATTGCCGGCAAGGAGTTTCCCGATACCGCTTCCTACCGCAAGTACGGCAACGGGATGAACAAAGAAGACTGGCGCCGCAGCAATACCGACTCCATCATCCTGAAGCTTTCCACGGTAATCCACGAGACCAAGCCATGGGTGAAGTTTGGCATCTCGCCCTTTGGCGTGTGGCGCAACCAGGACAAAGACCCGGAGGGAAGCCCTACAAAAGCCGGGCAAACCAATTACGACGACCTCTATGCCGATGTGCTGCTCTGGCTGCGCAACGGCTGGATCGATTACGTGTCGCCGCAGATCTACTGGGAGTTCTCGCAGCCCAACGCGCCTTTTCTGCCCATCCTGAAATGGTGGAATGAGCATACCTATGGCCGCAACTGTTACATTGGCCTGGGCATTTACCGCGCCGGAAGCAATGCCGCCTGGCGAGACAGTACGCAGCTTCCGCGGCAGATTGACTCTACCCGTGCCATGCCCAACGTACAGGGACAGATCTATTTCAGCAGCACCACCTTCGACCGCAACCCCTTTGGCTGGAACGACCTGCTGCGAACAACCTATTACCGCGAACAGGCTCCTATCCCTGCCATGCCCTGGCTGCCGAAACGGCCTTCGGGAGGCATGGTCTCAGGGAACTAATGGCCCGTTGATCCCCATTTGATTTGGCTAAACACAGGCATTTACACGATACCAAAAGCCCCGATCACGTTGAGTGATCGGGGCTTTTTCTTGAGGGCTGCATCCCCTCAGGGAAGGGTCTCCTTTTCCTGCCAGCGATTGTTGCGCCGGCCGACCTCAAAACCGCTTGCCGATTCGCAAGCCATACTGGGTAATTACGTCGGAGTTTGTATCGTTTTGAAAACTGGCCTTTGCGCCAATCAGGAACTGGCGTGGCAGCGTAAACGAGTACGAAACGGAACACAGGTAGCCAAGCGTAACGAGGTTTTGCGCTTCGTTGTTACGGAACGTGAAAAAGGGTTCGGGATAATTGGGATCCCGTGTGATGCCATACACGTTGGGCATGGAAGACGACTGGTAACGAAGCACCGGCCCGAGGCCCAGTTTCAGTTCATGCACCCGGGTGCGCAGCGGTGCCAGGTTGGCCTGTGCATGAAGCTGCAGGCCGCCGGTGACCATGCGGTACGAGGCGTCGGTCGTTTGTCCCCATTGTGTCAGCAGGAGCTTTTCTTCTGCGTGGTGAAGGTTGGCGCCGAGGCCCGCGGTAAGTTCGATCCGCCTGCCAAGATAACTTCCATATTCCACGGCAAAGCCGGCGCCTTGCATATCGCCTGTGCCATGAAAGGACCTGTCCAGGTCGAGCGAAAGTTGTTTTTTGTTTTGTGCGGTTGCCAGCAAGCCAAGATGAAGCAGGAGAAAAAGCGGAATAAAATATTTCATAAGCCGGTATTTGGGTGGATGGATAAATGTAGGCTGAACAGGCATAAAAAAACCATCCTGGCTACAGGACGGTTTCGATTTAAACCTTTTTTAGGATTACTTGGAAGCCTTTGCAAAATGTTCGCTCACCTTGTTCCAGTTAATTACATTCCAGATATGGGTAAGGTATTCGGGGCGGCGGTTCTGGTACTTCAGGTAATACGCATGTTCCCACACGTCAATTCCCAGGATCGGCGTGCCTTTTACTTCGGCTACATCCATCAGCGGGTTGTCCTGGTTGGGTGTGGAACTTACCTCCAGCTTACCGTCTTTAACAAGCAGCCAGGCCCAGCCGCTTCCGAAACGGGTCGCACCGGCAGTGTTGACTTTTTCTTTCAGCGCATCGAACGAGCCGAACGTACTGTTGATGGCATCGGCCAGGGCGCCTGTGGGTTGACCGCCGGCGTTAGGTCCCAAAATTTCCCAGAAGAAAGAGTGGTTCCAGTGACCGCCACCATTGTTGCGAACAGCCGGCGAAATGGAACCCGCACTGCGAACCAGTTCTTCCAGGCTTTTGTTTTCGTTCTCGGTGCCGGCAATGGCTTTATTCAGGTTGTCCACGTAGGCCTGGTGGTGCTTGCCGTGGTGTATTTGCATCGTCTGGGTGTCAATGTGCGGTTCCAATGCATCGGGTGCATACGGAAGAGGCGGGAGTGTAAATGCCATAACTTTTTCGATTTAAATTTTACAATAATATTTGTCCTGAGCCTTACAAAGTTATTGCTCTTTGCAGCTTTTTTATCAGCGAGGGGAAATAACTATCGGCGTTCATTCATAAAAGGTTTTTACGCAAGGCTTGCTGCTGGCAAAGTTGGCGGGAACATAGGTTCTATCATGCTTTGTTTTTTTAAGTCATCCACAAAAAGAAAAAGGCCGCTCAAAATTTTTGAGCGGCCTTTTGAAAAGGACATGGTCGTTATGAGCGATGCTTATTTTTTGAGGTAGTCGTAATACTCAGTATCAGTTGCACAATCCCACCAGATTGGCATACTCCAAATGTTTGGATCAGTGGCATGGGGATTCAAGGCCAGTGTATTGATAGAGTTATAATTGATTTCATAGGTTGGCGGTAAAGCCCAGCGGCGCATCCAGTACTTGACATCAGTTGGAGAACCACCTGTCAACTGGGCCTGACCTGTGAATAAGGGACCTCGTTGATAACCCGGGTAAACAACGCCAAAGCTACCGACATTTCCTGCGCTGAAATTAAACCGGCGCATATCGTTCCAGTTTTCAATGCTGCATCCCATGGCAATATATTTCTGCAGCATGATGTCTGACATTGTCAACGTACCGGCACCCTGGGCAACTGCACTGCTCGAAAGATAATCGGTGATAGCCGTTTGATCCATCGGCTCCATATCAGGTATGGTAACACCAGCAGCATTTTTGTTAAACCCGCCGGCTTTCCATTGCGTGAGCTTCGCCTGCATCATATCGAGGTGGGCCTGGATACCTGCCTTGTAGGCAGTGTAGGCATTTGCGGCATCACCTTTTCGCATGTACACTTCGGCTTTTATAAAGCACATTTCATGATAGGTCAAAATCTCCTGGTCGGAAACAGGACGAACCTGGAAGGATCCTGTCGAACCAATAACGCCTGCGTTATAGGCTGCTGCTGAAGGATACCAGTTCACATCATTTGCAGGCTGGGCGGCGATGCCTGATGTAGCCAGGGCACTGCTGCGCATGTTTACATAAACCGTGTCGCCGGCATAGAGGTAGTTGGTGCTGTTGATAAAAATGGAACCTGCCTTATAGGTCACGGTTACGTCGTTGCCGCTGGTGGTGTATGTACGGCCGGCCGCATCCTGTGCCGCAATGAAATTGGCACGGTCCGTTGCATCGGTGATGGTATATTTTATCGGTGTCGCTGCAGCGGCATAACTGGCCGTTTGAATAGAAGTAGGGCCACCTTTTACCAACCGGTTTGCCAGGCTTAACGGGGCATTTTTATCCTGGGGATTGTACGAATCAACACCTATGGAACGGTTCCAGGTGTAAGATGCGACCTTACCGCTGCCATCCAACCGAACATTGGCCATAGAAGCCGGGACAATTTTCGTCATCCGCGGATCAACCACTCCGGAGCCGCGCATATTCGTCAGCAGGTTGTAATGGAACTGGGAAATACGGTTCGTACTGCCATACGCTGCATAATCGAAGTTGCCGTTTGTGACTACGGGATCGCCCAGCAGGTAATCGGTTACCGTACTGTTGTTGAATCCTGGCCCGACCGTATTATCGGCATTCGATTGCGGTCCTTTGGACAAACAATACAAAATAGAATCTGCATTAAACAGGTCTGCTTTTTTCGACAGTTTCAGCATATAACGGGCTTTTAACCCCCAGCACAGTTTGAGCCATTTGTCTACATTTCCATTGTTCCATAAATCGCCTGCAGCAAGCTGGGGCGATCCGGCATCCTGTGTTCTGCTGAACAGGCTGATCGCTTCATTCAGCTTAGACATACAGCCATTGTAAATGGTTTTGCCGTCATCCGGCTTGGGGCTCGGATTTCCTGTTGCTGCCTCCGTATAAGGCATCTCGCCATACAAATCCAGCATTTCCATAAAACCCAGTGCATGGAATACATCAGCCACAGCCATATAATGATAAGCGCCTTGTTTCTGGGCGGTCTTATACATGTCAACCACATTGGACGATACCGAAACAAACCATGTTTGATAGGGTGTTGTCGAATTGCTGTTGGAGCATTGCCAGGTGGTGCTAAACGTATTACCGGCAGCGGAAGTCGTGTAATAAACGCCTGCCTGGAGCGAAGTACGAAAATTGGTCACCCCTGACGTGTACTGGTAAAAATGTTCGATCCAGGGCAACCGGTTTTGAACCAATACACTTTGATTGTTTGGATTATCCGGGTCGGTATTCACATCCAACCACTTTTTGCACGAAGCCGACACCATCACAAGTAGACAGGCCAGTATGCTATATTTTATCGTTCTCATAATGTAATTTTTTACTGGTTAAAATGTGACATTTAATCCGAAGGTTAAACTTGCTACAGCAGGCACGCCTAAATAATCGATACCTGTAGAGCCCGAGCCTCCTGTTCCTCCTGCCGCGCTGACTTCCGGATCCATTCCTTTGTAGTTGGTCCACGTAAGCAAATTGGTGCCCACGGCTGTTGCTGAAATACCCTTAATAACTTTTTGGTTTTTCACCAGACCGGAGAAGTCATACGTTAATGAGAGGGAACGCAGTTTTAACCAATTGACTGACGTAATAAAATTATACGAGTTGGCTGCGTAGTTTGCCCAATACCGTTGAATCATATCGTAGCCTGAAACGGTTGTGCTGCCGACGGTATACGACTGGTTTGCATTGTAGGTTTGTGTAAAATCAGCGCCTGTTACGCTATTCACCCCGGTCACGGTTACCGACTGGCGGTCATTCAGCAAGGTCTGTTTGCTTAAACCGTTTACGACCAAAGCATATTCAGTACCATTAAATACATCTCCACCTTTGCGAAGGTCAAGAAGGAATGACAGGGTGAGCTTTTTGTATCGCAAGGTATTATTAAACCCGCCGAGGAAATCCGGTTCACGGTTCCCGACAACCGGGTTATTCGCATTGATTTTATAGAAGCCTGTTGTCGGATCAACCTGGTAGCGTCCGTTTGAAATTTCTTTTCCTTTTGAGTCAAGTTCACGATAATACGATTGACCCGTCATGCCCAGGAAATAGCTGCCGTTCGGAATGGAAGCTGCTTTCACTGTTCCGAACTGAGCGTCCGTCGGGTAAAAATAGGCAACACCCGGAATGAAAGCTCCCAAGCGGCCCTTGTTGTAAGAGAAGTTCAGCATGACGTCCCAGCTGAAATTCTTTTGCACGATCGGTTTACCCGATAGGGCGATTTCCATACCCTTGTTGATGACCGAGCCGGAATTGAGGGTACTGAAAATAAACCCGCCGGATTGGGCTAAACGTGGTTGCCCGATTTGATTTTCTGTTTGGCTATGGTAGTACGTATAGTCCAAACCGATGCGGCCTTTAAGGAATCGAAACTCTCCTCCAACTTCCCAGGAATTTTGAATTTCAGGGATCAAATTAGGATTACCTGCAGCCCACTGGTTACCAACACCGATGTAAGAGCCAATGCTGATCGAAGGGTTGACGTATGTATTGGTGGCATAGGCATTGGCGTCTTTACCGACTCTCGCCCAGCTTGCCCGCATTTTACCAAAAGAAAGAAGGGTGTTTGCAGGCAACAATTGTGTAAATACAAACGAACCGCTGATGGAAGGATAGAAATAAGACTGGTTCTCTACAGGCAGCGTGGATGACCAGTCATTGCGTCCTGTTGCGGTGAGATAGAGAAGGTCTTTATACGATACGCCGGCTTCCCCATAAGCTCCTACCAAGCGTTTCCTGGTGGTACCATCTGAAAGAAACTTACTCGTGGTTGGTATATTATTAAAGCTGATGGTACCGGGAATCGTAAAGCCGTATCCCCAATGATTTTGACTGACGATTTTTGTATCTTCTGAAGTGGTCCCCATCATCAGGTGCGTATCAAAATCACCAAAGGTCTTATGAAAATTACTCATTACCGTTGTTGTAATATAGGTATAATCATAAAGGTCTTTGCTCAGGCGCCCGTTCTGATACAGGGGAGCCAGGGCAGAACCCGGAGCGATGAACGTATAGTCATTGGTAGCATACTGGTCGTAACCCAAACGTCCTGTAATGTCCCACCAGTTGGTGATTTTAAAATTAGCGTTAATTCCCCCGGTGAAACGCCGGGTTTGCGAGGTTAAATTATCCTGGTTGATAATCCAGTAAGGGTTGTCTCTATCACTTTCCAACGCAAGGGTTCCGGCATAGACCCGGTGTTGTGTCCCATCCGGATTGAGGTAATTTTTGATATCGAATGTTACCGGCCAGCTATACAGGGATTGCATACTTCCCACGCCGCTTCCATATAACCCGGCCGTCGTCAATGTTCTGTCGGTATTGGCATTGGAATAGGCAACATTCGCGTTTAACGTCAACCGTCCGTATTTCTGTTCGCCATTAAACCGAAACGTTGTTTTTTTATAACCGGTGCCGGGTACAATACCGGTTTGATTAAAATTGGAGCCGGACAAATAGAAAGATCCGTTCTTTGAACCGCCCGATACATTTACGTTATTGTCGTAGATAAGGCCGTGACGAAAGAAATTGCCGATGTTGTCATAGATCGTACTGTCGGAAGGAATTTTTGCTCCCCATGAGTTATAGGTATTCGCCGTGTTTAAAACGCCATTGCTGGAATAAACCCCAGGACCAAAGACAGTTTGAACCTCCGGTAATTTATTTGCCCAGGAGGTGCTTATTTTACTGTTGACATTGACCGTTACCCTGCCTTCAGCTCCTTTCTTTGTGGTAATAATCACAACGCCGTCAGCCGCACGGGAGCCATATAAAGCCGCTGCAGCAGCGCCTTTTAATACCGATAGGGTTTCAACGTCCTCCGGGTTGATATCCATGATCCGGTTGGAGTACGTTGTATTACTGCGGGAAAGGCCATCGGTACCGGTGTTGCCCGTAACCGTAGTGGAGTTGTCGTAAATAATGCCATCAATTACAAATAACGGTTGGTTTTGCCTGCCTTCTGATGTTGAATTACCGCCACGGATGGTGATGGATGCTCCGGCACCTGCCGAACCGCTGAATTGCGTGATATTTACACCCGGAACTTTGCCGACCAACGAATTCACGACGTTGGTGTTTTTATTTTTCATCAATTCCTGCGCATTCAGGTCAGATACCGAATACCCCAGGGCCTTTCGTTCCCTTCGGATACCCAATGCCGTAACCACCACTTCGTTCATGTTGTTGCCGGAGGCCTTCATGGTGACGGCAACAGCGGAACCATTGTTTACTTTCACTTCCTGTGGTTCATAACCGACCGATGTAATGACCAGGGTTTCGCCGGTAGCCGCCTGGATAGTGAAACGACCATTATCACCTGTTTGTGTAATCCGGCTCGTGTTTTTGATCGTAATGGTTGCTCCTTCTAACGGATTTTGATTTTCTGTTCTTACGGTGCCGCTAATCGTTCTTTGCTGTGCCATTCCCTGCCACGGCAGCAAAACGATCAGCAACAGGACGAGGGTCAGTAGCTGTAGTAATTTTCTCATAATTAGCGATTTAAATTCTTAAGCGTGTCCAAAAAAAGCGTAGTTAAAATGATTTCAGGAATGGATTCTACAGCACCTGAATTCCTGCTTCTTTGTAAGGTTTAAGCAGTGGATCATCAGGTGATCGTTCTGTAATTAATATATCAATGTCTGCGTGCTCGCAAACCTGTATGGGTTGTTGCGAGTTTATTTTTTCAGCGATAGTTAAACAAACCAGCTTTTGCGATGATTCGACCATCGCTTTTTTGATTTGCACAACATCCCAATCATTGTCCGAAACGCCATTTTCAAGATTGATGGCATTGATCCCCAGAAAACAAAGATCAGCCCTGATCCCCCTGATCCTGGAAATGGCTTCCAGGCCAACCGTAATCTTTGAATTCTTTGACACCTTTCCGCCAATCGCAATGACTTCAATTGTGGGATGGTTCATGTATTCAAAAATCACCGGTATGCTGCCGGTGATAAAAGTGGCATGCAGGTGTTGCGGAAGCGCCCTGGCCATTTCAATGATGGTGGTTCCTCCTCCGGTGAGGACAAACATCCCGTCCCGGATCAGGGACGCTGCTTTTTGGGCGATCATTCTTTTTTGTGTGTAAGAATAAACATCCCGTTTGGCTAAATGACCACTGTGAAAGGCGGTGGACAAAGCGCCACCATGAACTTTGATCAGTTTCCCTGCTTCTGCTAATTCATGCAAGTCACGTCGGATGGTATCATCAGATACATTGATATCCAAACTCAGGTCTGCTGACAAAACCTTGTTGCGCAGATTGATTTGGTGGAGAATGTAGGCGTGTCTTTCTCGTTTAAGCATTCAAAAGCAGAGTTGTTCAAAATAAAGGAAAAACATGCATAAACCTGCAAAAACAGTAAGTATTTGTTCGGGGTTGAGGAAAAAAACCGCAACAAATAATTGTTGATTGCTATTTGTTGTCCCTTTTCCAAAAAAAGCTGCAAAGCCAACGGCAGCCGCAGAATGTGCTAAACCGGCCAGCGTTTTAGTTCTCAACCGCAAAAGAATTAAACGTTGGCAAAAAGGTGAAATGCTCCTGCCTGTGATTCTTTGACGCGGGGTTAGGACGCAACCTTGTGCATCGTGTTCCTGTCTTCCTGTCGCGGGATGTTTTCCGGGTCAGTGGTTACCAGGCCAGTTTATTGAACATGGGCATTGAATCCTTGCTTTGGAAAGCCTTGCAAAAGCCGGCTCTGACCATTTGTGGGGATGCCTTCTTCGTCCCCATTTTTTTACACCATTACAGGGGGGCACTTTACCGGGACTTTTCACTGGGGTTACCGTCTTTGTTGAAAAAAAGATTTCATCAGCGAGGCACACTCCTGGTGCAGCACACCATGTGAAAGGGTTGTTTTCGGGTGAAAGGGCCATGTTTCTTTGGTGATGTGCAGGTAGCCGTTCTTTTCGTCGGAAGCGCCGTAGACAATGCGGCCGATTTTGCTCCAGTACAGGGCGCCGGCACACATCAGGCAGGGTTCTACTGTCACATAAAGCGTTGCCTCGGGCAGGTATTTGCTTCCTAGGTAGTTGAAGGCGGAGGTCAGGGCAATCATTTCAGCATGTGCAGTCGGGTCGGCTAGCAGTTCCACCTGGTTGTAACCGCGGGAGATGATCTTGTTGTCAATGACGATCACCGAGCCCACCGGAACCTCGTCGGCATCAAATGCCGTTTGCGCCTGGCGCAGGGCCTGTTGCATGAAATAGTCGTCGTTCATCGGGCAAAGGTAGGTGGTGGAGTAAAGGCAGCGCAGGTGGCTTTAGCCGAGCAGTACAATCCCGTTCTTGATGGCGAAGATGGCCATGCCCACCCGGCTTTTTACTTCCAGTTTTTCGTGCAGGGCATCGCGGTAGCCGTCCACGGTGCGGGGACTGACGTGCATTTTGTCGGCAATTTCCTTGTACGAAAGATCGGTGCAGACCCATTTCAAAAATTCCAGCTCTTTTTCGTTGAGCTGCAGTTTCGGTTGCCCGGCACCGCTGTCGCTGTCTTCCTTCGACAGGGCATGAATCAGCTTGCTGCTTACCAGTTCGGAATGATAAAAGCCTTTGTTCAGCACATTTTGAATGGCCGTTTGCAATTCATCCGGCTCGCAGTCTTTCAACACATAACCCTTTGCGCCGTTCTTAATCATTTTGATGATGATGCCTTCATCGTCGAGCATGGAAAGCGCCAGCACTTTGATATCGGGATGGTGTTGTTTCAGCCATTGCGTGGCGGCCAGGCCATCCATCACCGGCATGTTGATGTCCATCAGCACCACCTGTGGCAAGGGGTTCGCCGACAGGTGCCGGATCATTTGCTCGCCGTTGCCGGCTTCAAAGCAGATGGTATAGTCGAGATCCCGCAGCAGGTTGGCCAGCCCGTTACGGAGCAGCACATGGTCGTCTACTAAGGCGATGGATGCTTTCATGCCGCAATAATAGGGAGGTTCAACCGGATTTCTGTTCCTGCAGTCTCGCCGCTGCTCACCCGGAAATGGCCGCCAATGAGCCGTGCCCGGTTTTGCATGTTGCGCATGCCCGAGCCCTGCCCCGCCACGTCGGTACGAAATCCTTTCCCGTTGTCTTTGACCGCCACCTGCAACTCGGCTTCGGTATACCGGAGGTTCACATCGATGCGGCTGGCCCCGGAATGCTTGATAGCATTGTTGAGGGCTTCCTGCACGGCGCGGAAAAGGATCAGCTCTTTCTGCGGGTCGAGCGAAGCCGGCGACCCGTTTATGTTGAGCGCCGTTTGAAAGACGCCGGCCTTTTCAATCAGGCGCAATTCCAGTTCGATGGCTTCCGCCAGGCCAAGCGAGAGCACGGCCTCGTTGTGCAGGGTTTTCGACAGGGTGCGCAAGTCGGTAATGGCCTTGCTCACCAGCTCTTTGGTGTTGGCCAGTTTTTCGGGAAGAGCAGCCGCTTTTTCGGGGTTGATGGTATTGAGGTTCAGCTTTGCCAGGCTGAGGGTCTGGCCGATGTTGTCGTGAATTTCCTGGGCAATGTTTTTCAGCGTCAGTTCCTGCATGTCCAGTTGTGCCTCCAGCAGTTCTTTTTCAAAGGCAGCTTTCAGGGCGGCCTTTTCCTGGAGATACCGGGCTTGTTTTTTCTGGTACACAAAAACAAGAAGGATGATGCCGATGGCCACCAACAAAAAAAAGGCGGAGCCAATTACGATAATGCCGACTTGTTCCGATAAATGATCCATAAACTTCCTCCCAGCAGCGAAAGTGCACCCACAAAAAGCAGGCAGTTGTGCAATCCCCACAAGTTTGTCAGCACGTCCCGCTCCGCCTGCGTATAGGTTGCCAGAATTTGAAGGGTAAAATAATGATAAGTGAGAAAGATAATGAAGCTGCCCAGAAAATAAATCAGGAAGCCCGAAGAAAGCCAGAAGTTGATGTCGTCCAAAATGTTTTTATCCTTTACATTCCGCAGCTCCTGGTGAAAATACAGGAAAACAAACAGCACCACGAATGCGGAAATCATGCTGTAGCCAATGGAGTCAAACAACCGGGTTTCTTTCAGCACCAGGGTTTTGACAACCATGTACACAGTAGTGGCAAGAATCAGTGCAAGAACTGTATTTTTTTGAAACCGGCTATTCAACAGGCCCCTGAAATAAAGACCGAGAAACCAGATGGTAAAAAATGCATGGATATGATAATACAGGGTCGTACTCCTATCGAATTCAATCAGCAGGCTCGCTGTTATCATCAGGCCAAATGCCAGGAAATAATACAGGCGTAAGGGACGCAGTCGGGTATCGTCCTTCTTTCGTCCATAAAACCAGACGGCTACCAAATAAAGCAGGTAGGCCAGCGGCTCCAGGTAATTGACAAGCAGGTTTCGCAGGATGGTCGCCATCTGTGCTGGTTGATTCAAAAAAGAAATTCAATAGCGTCGTGCGAAGCGTTCATTATTGGGTGTTGCACGGCGGATTGGGACAACCTTCAATGGAGTCAACGGCATCCACTTTTCCCTTGTTTACGGCCCTGGCATAAACGCGAAGGGCACCAGCCTCTTTTCCGTCATTCAGCGTCACGTTTTCAAGGAAGGAATGAACCACGATAAAGTCGGTGTTCAGCTCCAGCAGCTTTTTCATGTCTTCGGTCCGGAAGATGAATTCAAGATTGTTTGCCATAAACAGAGTTTAAAGATGAGTAGCCTGCAAGATACAAAGATGCGGCATAAGCGAACTGCTAGGGGAATTTTTTACGGAGTCTCCACCGTGAAAAAACGGTACGGAAAACCGTGAAAACACCCTTGACTTTCGCCCTGCGAAATACCAATTTTGGGGTAGTCAATCAAAGCCATGAACCAGTCTTTACTTTCTGTTCTGCCAACCGGAGCCGCAACCATCACCCGCCGTGAAACAGAAATCCTGCACATGATGTCGCAAGGCAAGTCCAACAAGGAAATTGCCTCCTCCCTGCACATCAGTACGCAAACGGTAACCAAACACACCAAGAACATCTACCGCAAACTGGACGTGCACAACAAAATTGAAGCACTGAACAAAACAAAATGGCTGATTGCCTCACTTTTCAACAACCGAAACTAAGTGCTGACGGCAACCGGGAGGAAGTGTGGCTTTCTTCCGGTTTGTTTTTCCAAAATTTTTCTCATGTCTTCTCTGCCACATAGTCGCCCTTACCGTAAGTACCATTGACAGCCTGAGCCAATCCTGGTGAAGGCTGTTTTTTTTATGCGACTGTTTTCAGTCATCCCTCTGGTAAGCTACAGTGTTCCTTAGCACCTGCCATCTGCAGGGTGGGTACAGGGCTGGCTGAAGGCGGAAGAGTCTTCCCGTTCCCTGCACACCGTTTTGTATACCCTACTTCCTGAAAAATATCGCGGCAACACTTGACATTGAAAGGATATGTTTACATATTTGTCGTCATACCATTCTCTCCCTGCGAAATACACACGCTGACGTCTTTACCCTCATTTGTTGCACTGCGTAACCACGCATAACCCGGGATGCTGAAAACGGGAACAAAGAGTAGGCATTATCCTTTAAATTCTGCGTTATGGCGAAAGCAAAAAAAGCTGCCGGCGATGTTTCAACCGAGTTTATCGACTCCCTGAACGAATTGCACAAAGCGGCCAACCGCGCCGATTTTTCCAAACTTCAAACCAGGGGTGGCGCTGTGGCAAGAGGAGTGGATGTTTGCGGTGTGTATGCAAAGGTTCGTCCTTTCCTCGACATCATCCTGCGCATTCCTTTTATTCCTGCGAAGGCAAAAGAGGGCATCAAGCTGCTCATGTCTGCCCTGGACACCCTGTGTCCGCGATAACAACCGGGAGCCTGCAGGGCTCCTTTCTTCTTCACCTTTCAACGTTACTGCATGCCAAAGAAAACCGCACTTTGCATCGGGATCAACGATTATCCCGGTACCAACAATGACCTGAATGGTTGTGTCAACGATGTGAACGACTGGGCCGATGTATTGACCCAAAAAGGCTTCACGGTTAAAAAACTGCTCAACGACAAAGCCACCCGCAACAACATCCTTAAAGAACTTAAAAGCCTTTTGTCCAAAACGGAAAAAGGCGACTCGGTGGTGGTCCAGTATTCCGGGCACGGCTCTTATGTGCCCGACGAAAATGGCGATGAACCGGATGGCAAAGACGAATGCATTTGCCCCTACGACATCGTGGTAAACGGCAAACCCAATTTCATTACCGACGATGAGCTCTTTGCTCTTTATTCGTTGCGGGACAAAGACTGCAAGCTGCTGATCATTTCCGATTCCTGTCACTCCGGTACCGTGTCAAGAGTAGGACCACTCCTGGGTACGGATGGCCCTGTGCGGAAGATGCGATTCCTTCCACCGGAAACTTTTTTGCCGGAATCGGAACTGAAAAAATTCGGCACAACCAACACAAGGGCTTTCCGGTCTGCCTCGCCCCCGGGGCGTTATGCCGGACTGCTGATGGCCGGCTGCCAGGACCAGCAGGTAAGCTTCGATGCAGAATTTGCCAACAAAGCCAACGGCGCCTTCTCCTATGTTGCCCTGCAGACCCTGAAAAAGCTAAAGGCATCTGCCACCTATACCGACTGGTTCGCAGAGATCAGCAAAAAGCTTCCTTCGGAAGACTATGCCCAAACGCCCAATCTCTTTGGCGCTGCCAGCATGAAGAAGTGGAAGGTTTTTTCCTGATGAAACAATGTTGTATAGCCGGGATGCCGAAAACGGGAACAAAGAGTAGGCACACAAATCTTTTTTTATGAAACTTGATTTTACCGATCCTTCCGTCACCTTTCAGTCCAACCACGCCGCGTTTATCAAAAAACTCAAAGTGCTTTCCCGGGATGGAAAGTTGCCGGAGCGCATGCCCACCTCGGCCGATGTAACCGGCATTGAACTGCGCATGCTGCCCCCGTTCATTAAAGACAACGGCACACCGGCGGTATTTCCGTTTCCCGGTTTTGCCCGGCTGTATTGCCTCACCATCGTGGTGAGTGATGTGGACAACCAGTTGGCCGGCAACATCGACCTGAAAGGCTTCCAGCGCATCGGCGACCGCGAAAACCTGCCCATCAACAAAACCATTTTTTACTGGCAAAGCCAAAACGGCAACGACAAGCCACCAAGCCAGATCCACACCATGTGTTCGGTGGTCAAAAGCAAAAAAGACCTGCGCGACGTAGGAGAGATCTTAACCAAAGTAAAAGGCGACGAAAATTACCAGTCGCTGATCGGAACATTGAAAAAGCTGGCCAAAGACGCCACCCAAATCGGGATGGTGACGGATGTGATCACGCAGGTTGCCGGCGTGGTCGGGACCTACCTCGGCAAGGTGGAAGACAAGCCGCTGGGCACCGTGATCAACAGCTACACCACCTTGCACGGCGATTTCGATACGCCGGGTGTTTCCCAGCTTAGTTATGCCACCCGGAATGTCGACTTCGATTTTCAAATGGTTGTTCGCAACGCGGCAAAAGAAGCACCGCGTTCGGCAAGAGGCGCCGCACCGAAAAAAGGGGCGAAGCGGGCACTGGCGGCCACGGAGGTGGAAGAAGTGCTGGTCGACATGTATCCACTGTAAAAGGTTGCCCATGCAGAAGCGACTGTTCTGCATGGGCATTTTTTATCCCAATCAGGTATTCTAAAAAAACAACACTGCCGTCTTTGTGTAAAACAACCCTGGTTGTCTCATTTGTGCAGTCACACCGTTTGTCTTTAGCCTTCTCCCCGTCATGGCCGGTTGTTTTCTGCTGCGCAAAGCCGTTATTCCTTCACGATCCCGAAGATCTAGGGAACCACCGGCGGTGGTGCCAGTGCCGGTGATTTGGCCAGGGCCCGTTCCAGGTCCTGCAACGGCGTCAGCTTCTTGGGTGCATTGGCGGTGAAGTCTGTAATGGCAACACCCTGCAGCTCGCCGTTGTTGCAGCGCCATTTTTCTTCGAGGATTTTTCGCTCCTGTTTCAGGTCGTTGTTGTCGTTGTCGTCGTAATAGTCGATGGTGAGTTCAGGGCCTTTCAGCCGCAACACCACGTAACCGTTGTAGCCAACCGGAAAACCGTCGATCTGTTTCCGTTCGCGCCGGTCAAACACCACGATGTTGCGAAGCGATTTATGAGTCCCTGGTTCCTCGCCGATGGGTACCGGCATACCGCCGTGGCCCATGCAGCGGGCAAACACCTTCAGGCCGTTGCTGATGTCGTTTTCGCCATAGAGCGAGAGGCGGTGTTCGTGTCCCCAAAACCACAAGACGTTGCGGCCGGCCGGCAGCAGTTCGGCAAACTGGCGGGCCGGTTGTGGGTATTCTTCCTTGTCGAAGGCCGAAAATGCCTGGTGGTGCGAAAGCAGGATCAGGCCGCGGTTGTCCCTGCCCGGCTGCACGATGTCGCGTAGCCATTTGACCTGTTCTTTGTGGAGTTCGAGATCGGGGTTGGCGCGGACACCCAAAAACCCTTTCAGCGAGTAGTAGCCCGTGTCCAGGCCGATGATGCGCCAATGTGCATTTTCAAGGCAGAAAAAGGGCGCTTCCTGTTGTCGCACCTCTCCGTTCTCGCTCATGGTCATATAGGGTAAAAGCTGGGTAAAATAAGACTTGCCGCTGGAGTACATTTCGTGGTTGCCCAGCAGGGCAAAGCTTCCCCGCTTGCCATAGGGCCAGGGAGCGCCAAAGGTGCTGTTGAAATTGCAGTCGATCTCTTTTTCGTTGCCCACGTAATACGTATCGCCAAGGTGAATGGTGAAGTCCCGTTTCGTGCTGTCACACAGCGAAGCCACGTTACAGGACTCGGGTGTGTCTGATGCCCAGTCGGACAGGAGGGCCACGGAAATCTCGGGATCATCGGGCATGGTAAAGATGCCGTTGTTTTGCCGGGGATCCTTGTAGGTTTGGTAGGGATAGCGGCTGTTGCCCAGGTGAAGCAGGTTTTGCCAGATCCAGGCCAGCTTGTTTTGCGGCATGTAACCATGCATGTTGTGACCCGGCGCCGGTTTGGTAATGCTTTCTTTGATCGCATGCAGTTTATTGACCAGCGGCGAACGGCTTAAGCCGATCAGATCTTTTTGTTCCATAAATAAACGTTTTGTAAAAGAAGACCGACAGCGTTTGTATAGGGCAGTTGTTTCAACAGGGAGCGCCGCCAGCGCCGGTAATGCAACGATGCCGATTGAGGCGTTGACGGCAGGGATCTTTGGTAAAGGAAGCTACTAAACTTTGCGTAGGATTGAAAATAAGATTTACTGCATGCGGCACTTGGAACGAAGCAAGGTTTGCCGCAATGTGAAGGGTAGCGGAATGCTGCGGGCACTACAAAATCGCCAGCAGTTCCGAAATGTCGATGTTGGTCAGGTAGGCTTCGATGCCATCCATGTCATTGAAGCTTTTGATAAAGCTGACAGTGGCCGTGGCCGTGTTGTAAAACACTTCAACGTAAAAGCCATCCAACTGGAAAAGAAGAACGGCAACACCCAATGATTTGCGCTCCATCAGAAACACCCCTTTTCTCTTCACCAGCCTCTCCTGCGAAGAACAGGATACAGCGCGGAATTGTTGCAACGTCATAACCGGGATTGAGAAAACTAAAGGCGGCAAAAGGAATACCCTCTGCATCCAAACAGGGGAGTTAAACATCCCAGGCTTGCCTGTGCAAGACATTACACAAAACGGTAATAGACGTCTACACAAGAGCTTTGGTCCAGGCCGATTGCAAAGCGTAGAATACAGACTGGCATTGGTTTTGGAAAGAATAGAAAGGTTGCGGTTGTGAAAAAAGCAGGGAGAGAAAAAGGAAAGAGGCAAGCGATCCTGTTTTTTTCAACCTCCGTACTTCCGACGAAAGTTTGTGTTTTTTGTGTGTATTGGATAAGGTGGATAATCGCGAAAAGGGCAGGTCTTGGGCTGCCCTTTTCTTTTGCCCAATGGCACTCGCATTGCATAGCTAGCTTTCAAAGACTGTATCAATGACAACAAAACATTTTGTGCTGGCGATGGGCCTTGCCACATCATCGCTTCTTTTCCAGCAGTGTGCCCGTAATCCTGTAACCGGCAAAAGCCAGATCGTGACCATGTCCGAAGCACAGGAGATTGCGATGGGCAAGGAAGCCGATCCCCAGGTGGTTTCGCAATTCGGGCTTTATCCCGATTCGGCCATTCAACGCTACATGCGCCAGAAAGGACTTCAACTGGCTGCCCTTTCGCACCGGCCCAATATCCAGTACGAATTCCGGGTTTTGAATTCCAATGTCATTAATGCCTTTGCTATCCCGGGCTACGTATATTTTACCCGCGGCATCATGGCGCATTTCAACAACGAAGCCCAGTTTGAAGGTGTGCTGGGACACGAGCTCGGACACATTGCTGCCCGGCATAGCGTGATCCAGCAGCGCAACCAAATGCTCGGGCAGGTAGGTATCCTGGCCGGTGTCATTCTTTCGCCGCAGTTCGGGCAGATTGCCAATGCCGCGTCGCAAGGCCTGGGCCTGCTGCTCCTGAAAAACAGCCGCGACGACGAACGCGAGGCCGACCGTCTCGGCGTGGAATACTCCACCAAAGCCGGTTACGACGCGACGCAGATGGCCGATTTTTTCAACACGTTGAAACGGCAGGGCGAGCAAAGCGGTGCCGAACCCGTTCCCAATCTTTTATCCACCCACCCCGATCCCGGCGAACGCAACCAAACCGTTGCCCAGCTGGCAACCGAATGGAAACAAAAAACCGGTCTTACCAACCCCAAGGTGAACCGCGATACCTACCTGCGCCTGATCGAAGGAATCGTCTACGGTGAAGATCCGCGGGAAGGGTTTGTGGAATCTTCGGTTTTTTATCACCCCGAGCTGCGCTTCCAGTTTGCCATTCCAACAGGCTGGCAATACCAGAACACGCCGCAACAGGTACAGATGGCACCGAAGGACGGAAGTGCACTCATGATTTTTACACTTGCGCAGGGATCCAACCTGCAGCAGGCGGCCAGCACCACCATGCAGCAGTACCAGTTGCAGGTGGTTAACTCCAGGGAAACAACCATCAATAGCCTACCCGCCTTGCTGGTGGAAGGACAGGCGCAGCAGCAGAACGGTGGCGTGATCCGAACGCTGTCGGCTTTCGTTCAATACAACGGCACGATTTACCACATGATCGGTGTAACAACGGCGGCAAACTATAGCAGTTACTCGCAGTATTTTCTCAACAGCATGCAAAGCTTCCGGTCACTGACGGACGCTTCGAAGCTAAACCGCAAGCCCGAGAAGATCCGGCTGAAAACCGTGACCACGGCCGGCACGCTGGAGCAGGTCCTGCGCAGCTTCAACATGCCGCAGGCGCGGCTGAATGAACTGGCGATCCTCAACGGCATGAACCTGACCGATCGTGTGTCGCAGGGTACCCTGGTAAAAACAATCGGTGAATAAAAAACAGCTTTAATTGGAATAGCAGGCGGCTTCCGGAAGGAAGCCGCTTTTTTGCTGTATGTCCAACTTCCATCATGCTATGAGGAAACGCGAAACGTCAAACGTTAAACCGAAGAGTCTTTTCGTTTGACGTTCACTGCGTTTTCACGTTTCACTTTTCACGTCTCACAAAAGCAGCAGGACTTCTTGATGGTGGTCTGGTGTGATGTTCCCTGCCGCCACCCGTCATCTGTCATTGAATAACACCCTTCCCATGAGACAGTAGTTCCGCATTACTGCACGGAACCGGTGCTCATCGTATCCCGTTGCCTGTCGGTGCCGGGATACTGGCTTACCAGCGTAAACTCGTAATCGTCCTTCTTTTTCAGCAGTTGAAAAAACTGCCGCAACTGGAAAGAGTCCTCGCTCTTCTGGTATACCTGGTCGTGGGCCAGCAGTACAAGATGGTCCCTCTTTTTTGTGCGGCCCCGTTTGAAAACAGAATCAATTTGGGCCACCATCGATTCGGCTGGCGAGGTCACGCTCATGGTCTTTGGATCGAACTGCCATTCCATGTCCCATCCCATCAGCACAAAGCCGGCCTTTTGCAGCGAGTCGGCCGCAGCGGTACTTTTTTTCAGATCGGTGAACTGCAGCGAATCGATCCGCCAGATATTGCGGCCCGGCGTGCGGGCAATGGGGTTGGTGAGCTGCAGGCTGTCCCGTGTTCGTTTGAAATCGCTGACCACGGAATCTGGTTTCTCGTAATACGCGGCATAACGGCCATGAGCATGGCAAAAACTGTGGTTGCACAGGGCCACCTGCGGCATTGCCTTCAGGCTGTCCCAAAGAGCGCCCTGGGTGCGGGAGGCAAATACGTGTTCGCCAACGACGAAAAAAGACACCGGCACCCCTTCGTCTTTGACAATGTGCAGCACGTTTCGTGTGCCTTTGTTGGGCCCATCGTCGAAGGTGATGTAGAGCTTTTTCTTTTTCCGTGCCATCTTTGGCGGTTTGCGTTCAGCCACCGGCGCAATGACCCTGCCTGGCGGTGGTGAAGCGGCAACGGAAAAAGCCCGGAAAGAGTGGTGTGGTTTGTAAATCGCAAAGGGAAGAAGAACGGCAAAAATCAGTGCGGCTTTGGAAAGGAGGGAGGCACTGTCTCCCTCCTCATCGGAGGTTTCCATATAAAAAGAAAATTTATGGTTGAATGTAGAATCAGCAGGAAGGGTTTTGCAAATCGGTTTGGTTAAATATTTTGTAAGAAGTGAAAGGACAAATTTCAAAAACAGGAGCGGTGCCTGAAATGATCCCGGGTGCTGGGGCTTTTGCGTTTTTATGCGTGACGGATAACGTTATTCTTTCCAGAAGATTTATCTTCCCTGCAAAGACTTGATCAATGAAGAAAATGATTGCCGTCTGTGCACTGGCTGCTCTTTCCCTGCAGTCTCCGGCGCAAAAGAACTGGGAAAGCGTTATCAGTACATCGGCTGCCAAAATCGAATCCAAATGCATTGCCTGGCGCCGCCAGCTCCACGAAAACCCGGAACTGGGCAACCGTGAATTCAAAACAGCCAAGTTGATTGCTGACCACCTGCGCTCCCTCGGCATCGAGGTGAAAGAAGGCGTGGCGCATACCGGCGTGGTGGGAATCCTGAAAGGAGGAAAGCCGGGTCCTGTGATCGGGCTTCGTGCCGATATGGATGCCCTGCCCGTCGTGGAAAGAGGCGACCTTCCCTTTGCCTCGAAAGTCAAAACCGAATACAACGGCCAGCAGGTTGGCGTGATGCATGCCTGCGGGCACGACACGCATGTGGCCATGCTGCTGAGCGTTGCCGAAATTTTGGCGGCTAACAAAGCGGACCTCAATGGCACTATCAAATTTGTGTTTCAGCCGGCGGAAGAAGGATCACCCAAGGGAGAAGAAGGCGGTGCGGAACTGATGATCAAAGAAGGCGTTTTGGACAACCCGAAGGTAGACGTGATGTTTGGCCTGCACATCAATGCGCAAACCGAGGTAGGCAAGATCACGTATCGCCCCGGTGGCTTTTACGCCGGTGTGAGCGACATGAAGATCACGGTGAAAGGCCGGCAGTCGCACGGCGCGGCACCCTGGGATTCGGTCGACCCGATCGTGACCTCGGCGCAAATCATCAATGCCCTGCAAACCATCATCAGCCGCAATGTCGATGTTACCGAGAATGCCGGCGTGGTTACCATCGGCGCCATTAACGGTGGCGTTCGTTCCAACATTATTCCCGAAGAAGTCACCATGCTGGGAACCATCCGCTCCCTTTCCAAAGCACAGGAAGATTTCCAGATAGCCCGCATCAAAACGATTGTGACCAATACGGCCGAAGCCATGGGCGCCACGGCAACAGTGGAAGCGCCGTACAGCTCACACTACCCTGTTACGTTCAACAACGAAGCACTGACAGCGAAGATGCTCCCTTCCCTGCAAAAGGCAGCGGGTGCAACCAACGTATCGACCATTCCGGCAAAGATGGGCGCCGAAGATTTTTCGTTCTTTGGAGAAAAAGTGCCGGCCCTGTTTTTTAATCTTGGCGGCATGCCCAAGGGAAAAGACCCGAAGAAAACGCCTTCGCACCACACACCCGATTTTTATGTGGATGAAAGCGGAATGCAAACCGGCATCAAAGCTTTTCTGTACCTCGTGACCGACTATATGCAAACCGCCGGATCGAACAAGAGCAGTGTGTCCACCAAAAAAGATAAACCCGTACGATGAGAACAGTTATTTTCTTTTTTGCCGTCCTCTGTCTGGGACTGCAGGCGCCGGCGCAAAAGCGGGATAAAAAACTGCAACGACAGATGGAAGAGCTGATCAGGGGCTTTGGTGGCAACATCGGCGTGTACGTAAAAAACCTGAAAAACGGAAAGACGGTGGCCATCGATGCCGATTCGGTTTTTCCCACCGCCAGCATGGTGAAAATTCCCATTCTTGTCGGGATCATGGATAAGCTGAACCGGGGCGAGCTGGATTATCACCAAACCCTGACCTACAAAGATTCGCTGCTCTATGAAGGCGTGGATATCCTGGGCTCTTTCAAAAGCGATGAAAAGATCGAGTTGAGCAAAGTGATGATGCTGATGCTGACCATGAGCGACAACACGGCATCCCTCTGGCTCCAAAGCCTTGCCGGTAAAGGCACCCGCATCAATGAGATCCTGGACAGCCTGGGCTTTATCCATACCAGGGTGAATTCCCGCACACCTGGAAGGGAAACGGCCCGCAGTGTGTATGGCTGGGGACAAACATCGCCGAGAGAAATGGCAACAGTGATGGAAAAAATTTCCAACGGTGAGATCATCAACCCGGAGCGGAGCGCAAGAATGCTTCGGTTGCTGGGACGCAACTATTGGGATGAGCAGGCGGTTTCGCAAATTCCATCCGATGTTTTCGTGGCCAGTAAAAACGGGGCCGTGGACGAAAGCCGCGGCGAAGTGATGTTTGTGAACGGGCACGGGGCACGCTATGTTTTTTGCGTGTGCACCAAAAACAACAAAGACAAGAGCTGGACGGAGAACAATGAAGCCTGGGTGCTGACACGCAAGCTGTCGAAGCTGGTGTGGGAGCGCTTTCAGTAGCTTTGAGAATGATTGAACCACGAAGGCACGGAGACATATAGGATCACAGGCAATCTCCGTTTAAATCCTGGCCCTGTGCCTCCATGGTTCAAAACCGCATCATGCAACACCTGTTACAAAATCTTCAGCAGTTAAAAACCTTCTTTGCCACCTGTGCGACGAAAGAGTATTCATTTCGCAAAAAGGCACTGGAAGACTTGCGCCATGCGGTCTCCAAACACGAAGAAGAACTGATGCAGGCTTTGCATACAGACCTGAAAAAAAGCAGGGAAGAAAGCTGGGTGACGGAGATAGGTTTTTTGCAGGCCGAGATCCGGCACACGCTGAAGCATCTTCGACGCTGGATGAAGCCCGAAACGGTTGGAACCAATTTACTCAACCTGCCCGGCAAAAGCTCGATTTACAAAGAACCATTGGGTGTGGTGCTCATCATCGGTCCCTGGAACTATCCCCTGCAATTGCTGTTTACACCGCTGACAGGCGCCATTGCCGCCGGCAACTGCGTTGTGCTGAAGCCAAGCGAGTTTGCACCGGCAACAGCAGCGGTGATGAAAAAGATCATCGAAGAAACGTTTCCCAAACAGTACATTCTTTACGTGGAAGGCAACGGGGCAGAGGTGGTGCCGCAGATGATGAACAATTTCCGTTTCGATCATGTGTTTTACACCGGCAGCACGCAGGTAGGGAAGAACATTTATGAAATGGCGGCAAGGCAGTTGTCGCCGGTGACACTGGAACTGGGCGGGAAAAGTCCCTGCGTGGTGGAGAGCGATGCCAACCTGAAAGTGGCGGCCAGGCGCATTGCCCTGACCAAGTTTTCGAATGCAGGACAAATGTGCGTGGCGCCGGATTATTTGCTGGTACACCAAAGTGTGAAGAACGAACTTGTCGACGCCCTGAAAAAAACGATCGCTGATTTTTTTACCGCCGATCCTTCGGGCAGCTACAACTACGGGAAGATCGTTAATGAAAAAGCCTTCAACCGGCTGGTAGGCTACCTGCAGCAAGGAACGATCTTACACGGGGGTAAACACGACGCTGCCGCCGGCTACATCGAACCGACCCTGCTGGAAATTTCCGATTGCAGCGCTCCCGTTATGCAAGAAGAGATTTTTGGTCCCCTGCTGCCGGTTCTCTCCTTCAACACCTTCGAGGAAGCCAAAGCCGTCATCGCACAAAACGCCAATCCCCTGGCCTTTTATGTGTTTACCGGCAGCACGAAAAAAGAAGAACGGTGGCTGACAGCGGTTGCTTTCGGTGGCGGCTGCGTGAACAATGCCTCCTGGCACCTCACCAATTTCAACCTGCCGTTCGGCGGCCGTGGCAACAGCGGCATCGGGGCCTATCATGGCCGCTTTTCCTTCGACGTTTTCAGTCACCGGAAAAGCGTGATGAAGACACCGACCTGGTTCGATCCGGCCATCCGGTACCCGCCGTTCCAGGGCAAGCTGAAATGGTTTAAAAAGATCATTCGCTGAGCTTTTTGGCGGTAAGCACCGAACGCTTTTGCAGGTCGTCCACGATCAGCTTTCCATACTCGTGGGCCAGCTTTTGCGTGGAGGAAGGGTCGAACGATTTGGAGTGCACATGGTAGAGAAGGGCGAGGGAGCTGAGGTCGTAAAAATTGCTTTCCCAAAACAATTCCGTGGAGTTGACGTAATAACCCGGCCTGCCAATCGCCTCCCGCACACGGGTGTAATAATCCCAGAAGTCCGTTCGTTGCGGCGGTTCTGCCGGCAGTGGCGGTTTATCGGGAACATAGACCGATTGTTTTTCTTTTGCCAGCAGGCTGACCGTGATGACACCATCGATGCCTTCGCGCTGAAAGAGTGCGCGGGCACTGTCGTACCGGATGCTGCGAAAGTCATTTGCATCAAATTGTTGGTGAAAGGATACGGCCTTGTACCCAAGCGCCTGCAGATCGCCGACGACATGTGATTCCATTTGCCGCCGCAGAAGGCTGTCTTCATTGGAAAGAATGCTGGCCACTAAAATTTTCTGGTAACTGTTGCTGCCGGCTTCGGGAGCCGTCCAGGAGGAAAGGATCTTCGACGAGGAACACCCGGCTGCCAGGACAAACAACAGGAAGGCTAATCCTTTCATGACGTTGTATTGTCCAACAAAGGAGTGCAATTAAACACGTGCATCCTATGACCGGCCTCACCAAAAAAAACGACGATCGTCAGGCGGGAAGATCTTTCCGCATCAGCCAGTCCGTTTGCAAATCGTCGCCCAGCAGGAAGTCGCACTCGTCAAATTTTTCAAATCCCCAGGATGTATAGAAAGCAATGGCACGCTGGTTTCGCTCCCACACGCCAAGCCAGACAACATCTTTTTCTTTTTGCCTGGCAATATCAAGAGCGGTCTGCATCAGCAGTTTGCCAACGCCTTTGCCGATGAATTCTTTCACCACGTAAATCCTGGCGATCTCCAGCGCCTGTTTCCCTTCGAGCGCCTTTAGCTTTTTGCCTTCGCGGAGTTTGATGTAGCCGGCAACGTCTTCGCCGCTGTAGGCCAGCAGGAAACTGTTTTCCGGCGAGCCCACCTCCATCATCAGCTTTCCCCTGGTAAACTGCTCGTCCAGGAACTTGGCCATGTCTTCTTCAGTGTTGTCGGCCGCAAACGTATCGTAAAACGTTTGCCGGCTAATGTCGGCAATCAGCTCTGCGTCGTTACGGGTGGCATAGCGGAGGGTAAAGTCCATGTGCGAATATACAGCCGGCCATCTCCAGACACCTCACCCTAACCCTCTCCTCAAGGAGAGGGAGTTTCTGCGCACAGGATCCGCTTGGGCAAGGTGATTTTATTTATCGAAGAATTCCATCCCTTGAAGGGATGGCATTCTTTTTTGCCCATTAGTTTTCCGAGCGCTGAAGAGTGCGACGCAACGGGAGCTTAATAGTTATTCTGTCGCTGGTAGCAAAAGAAAAATATGTCGCGCCTTCGGAGCAAAAGAAAAGCCGTTGGCGGGGACGCCAAACAGCAGCAAAAAGCCTCCATCAAAATGACTGATGAAGGCTTTGAAGTATCGTGCAAAAGCAAGGGTCTGTGCGGTTGTAAGCCCCTCCCTGGAGGGGTTTGGGGAGGCCACCACTCCCCCTCGGGAATCGAGGGGCCTAATAGGTCTGTGCCTGCAAAGCCGCTCCTCCGGCGTGGTTTGGGGGGGCCGGTAGCCATCGTTATCTTTGCCCCCTTAAAATTTTCAGACCTATGCTGCAACTGGCCGTTTTGCGCAACAATCCCACGGAAGTCAAAGAACGTTTGGCAGTGAAGAATTTCAAGGAGCCGGAGCTGGTGGACCAGATCATTTCCCTGGACGACAGCCGCAAGAAACTGACCTTTCAGTTTGATGAAACAAAAGGCAAGATCAATGCGGCCTCCAAAGAAATTGGCGGACTGATGGCCAGGGGCCAGAAAGAAGAAGCCGAGGGCAAGAAAAAAGAAGTCGAGGCCCTGAAAACGACGTTGGGTCCCGTGCAGGAAGAATTGGAGGCAACCGAAAAGCAGCTGAACGAGCTATTGGTTCGTTTGCCCAATCTTCCGTCGGTGAAAGTGCCCAAGGGAAAAACGCCGGAAGACAATGAAGTGGTTCGCACCGGCGGCAGTAAGCCTGAACTCTACGCCGGCGCCGTGCCGCACTGGGAACTGGCCAAAAAATTCGACCTCATTGATTTTGAACTGGGCAACAAACTCACTGGCAGCGGCTTCCCGGTGTACAAAGGCAAAGGTGCCAAACTGCAGCGGGCCCTGATCCAATACTTCCTGGAATACAACACGCAGGCGGGCTATACCGAATACCTGCCACCGCACATGGTAAACGAAGCCACAGCCTACGGCACCGGGCAGTTACCCGATAAAGAAGGACAGATGTACCACGTAACCGGCGACAACCTGTACCTGATCCCGACAGCCGAAGTGCCGGTGACCAATATTTACCGCGATGTAATTTTGAAGGAGGCCGACCTGCCCGTTAAAATGACGGCCTACACACCCTGCTTCCGCCGCGAGGCCGGAAGCTATGGCAAAGACGTTCGTGGCCTGAACCGTGTACACCAGTTCGACAAGGTGGAAGTCGTGCAATTGGTGCACCCCGAAAAAAGCTACGACGTACTGGAAGAAATGGTGTCCCATGTGGAGAAACTCATTCAATCACTCGGCCTGCACTACCGCATCCTGCGGCTGTGCGGCGGCGACATGAGCTTTACCTCTGCCCTGACCTACGACTTTGAAGTATACAGCGCCGCCCAGGATAAATGGCTGGAGGTAAGTTCCGTTTCTAACTTCGAAGCCTTCCAGACCAACCGCATGAAGATCCGCTTTAAAGACGGCAATGGTAAAACACAACTGGCACACTCCCTCAACGGAAGTTCGCTGGCCCTGCCCCGGATCCTCGCTTCGTTGCTGGAAAACAACCAGGACGAAAATGGCATCCGGCTGCCGCAGGTGCTGCAAGGATATTTTGGCGGGGAGATGATTTAACCTTACCCCAACTTTCTCCTGAAGGAGGGGAGTGGCATTTACACAGACCCTTGCTTTTGCACGATATTTCAAAGCCTCCATCAGTCATTTTGGTGGAGGCTTTTTGCTGCCGTTCGGCGTCCCCGCCAACGGCTTTTCTTTTGCCCCCAGAGGGGCATCGTGTTAATAGAAAGAAAGAGTAGTAAAGAGAATAAAGCTCCGTAGGAGCGAAATATTTTTTATGGCACCAGCGACAGAACGTCGATTGAACACCTGTTGCGTCGCACTCTTCAGCGTTCGGATCACAACACAACAAAGAATTCCATCCCTTCAAGAGATGGAATTCTTTCCGAATTGAAAAACATTTCTCAGACCGGCCATTGTGCGCCGGTTACCCCTTTACCGGAGGGGTTGGGAAGACTTTGAAGGCAGGATTGCTGTACACGTCCGGCTGGTGGATCTGCATCCAGCGGTCGGTGAAGGTGAGCGGTGCAAATCCAAACTGCCGGTAAAGACCGTGTGCGTCCCGCGTGGCCAGCAAAAAACGCCGCAGGCCTTGCAGCGACGGGTACTGCAGAATAATTTCCATCAGCCATTTGCTCAGGCCCCGGCCGCGATAACGCTCGTCAACAAACACATCGGCCAGGTAGGCAAAGGTGGCTTCGTCGGTAATGACACGGGCAAAGCCGATCTGTTCGCCCTGGTAAAAAAGGGCAAAGCAAAGCGAACCGTCGATTGACCGGCGCACAACATCAACAGGAATGTGCTGCGCCCAGTACGACTGGCTGAGAAAGGCATGGACATACGCAAGGTTGATCTTGTTCTTGTCGGTGCTGATGCAATAATTGTCTTTTGTCCATTCCATGCTGAAAGAATTTGCAGAGGTCTAACTTCGCGATTTAAACAATGCAAAGATGAATTTTAGTGATGACCTGCAAAGCCGGTGGTGGAAACTGGAAGAAAAGCTGTTGGAACGGTTTGGGAAAAAACCCGACGTGGAATCCATTTTGTTCCTGATCGGCATACAGGAGCTGGGCGACATACGGGAAAAATTTACCAAAGAACAAAAGCAGGACCTGATGCACGTGGCCGTTTGCACGGTGCTGCTGCCGAGTGGCTATTACGAACTGGAGCGGGTAGACGAAGACGGGTGGCCGCACTTCCGGCAGCTCAAAGCCATGCCGGAACTGAATCCCTTTGAGCAGGAGAATTTTCTCAAAGACCATATCCTTCTCTACTTTCAAAACAACGATGTGATTTGAATGGAGACAGACGGCTTTGCCGTCGCCGCCGGACGTAAGGTTTCCGTCCGGTTGAAATCTTTTTCATTCCTGTAAAACTGTGGTTAATATTGCAACCTAAATTCACAATATGAACTATCCCGATAACTTGCGTTACACGAAAGACCACGAATGGATCCGTATCGAAGGCGATGAGGCTGTGATTGGCATTACCGATTTTGCGCAGCACGAGCTGGGCGACATCGTGTACGTGGAAATCGAAACCGTTGGCCAGGAAATGAACGCCGGCGATGTGTTTGGTACCGTGGAAGCCGTGAAGACCGTATCGGATCTTTACCTGCCCCTGGCCGGTACCATCACGGAAGTGAATCCCACACTGAACAACAATCCCGAATTGGTGAATAACGATCCATACGGCGAAGGCTGGATGATCCGCATGCGGCTGGCCAATCCATCCGATGCCGATTCGCTGATGGACACGACGGCTTACCAGAATTTGGTGGCATAGGGCTCAATCCAAAACGAAACAATTTTACGTATTTGAAACCGGTGTCGTACGGCATCCACTCTGAACCAACTATTGGGCACGACGCAGACATACGATGAGCGGGAGCTGGTGGCAGCTCTTCGGCGCAAGGACGAACAGGCATTCAGTTACCTGTACGATCATTATGCCGGAGCGCTGTACAATGTCGTGAAGCAGGTGGTGGTGGATACGGACGTGAGCAGCGATGTGTTGCAGGAAATTTTTGTCAACATCTGGCGAAAAATAGAGCAGTACGATGAAAGCAAGGGCCGCCTGTTTACCTGGATGCTGAACATTGCCCGCAATGCCGCCATCGACAAGACACGCTCCAAGGGCTTTCAGCAAAGCAGCCGGGTGCTGCCCCTGCTCGACGGCGAGACGGTGTATACCAGCGAAAGGCCGGGTATGGACGATTACGGGTTGAAAAAAGTGCTGGGGAAATTAAAAGACGAACAGCGCCTGCTCATCGACCTGTCCTATTTCCAGGGCTACACGCATGAACAGATTGCCAAAGCCCTTGACATTCCGCTGGGAACCGTAAAGACCCGCATCCGGAGTGCATTAACACAATTAAGAAGCCTCTTGCAGTGAACGTAAAAGAATACATAAACAGCGGTATCATCGAAAGCTATGTGCTGGGCATGGCCACGGAAGCCGAACGCCAGGAGTTCGAGCAGATCTGTGCGTCCCATCCGGAAGTGGCCGAAGCCCGCGATTCGTTTGAACGTTCACTGGAAACAGCTTTAATGCAGGAAGCCCCGGCACCGCCGGCATTCGTGAAAGAAAAGCTACTGCAGCAGATCGCCCCGCCTGTGGTGGAAGACGATGGCGTGGCCGGGATGACGGAAGCTCCCGTGCGCCGGCTGAACCCGTGGAAATGGGTGGCCGCAGCATCCCTTCTCCTGCTGGCCGGTGCGGCGTATTGGGCGTACTCCACCAACGAAAAATATCAAGACCTGGCAGCACGGCAAGCCACGATGGAAAAACAGTTGCAGCAGTCCACCGCAGCGTTGCAGTTGTTGCAGCAGGATGCCGACATCCTGCGCCATCCAATGAAAACGGTGGCCCTGAAAGGAACGGAGATGGCACCGCAGGCCCAAACCACTGTTTTTTGGGATACCACCGGGACCAAAGACGTGTACATGCTGATCAACAACCTGCCGCAACCCACCTCGGATCAGCAGTACCAACTCTGGGCCCTGCTCGACGGAAAACCCATCGACCTCGGTGTGTTTGACTTCGACGTGAAGGAAAAACGCCTTCTGGTCAAAATGAAGAATGTGCAAAAAGCACAGGCCTTTGCCATCACGCTGGAACGACGCGGCCGGCCCAATCCCGAAGTGCCCGAAGGCAAGGCCTACGTGGTGGGAAAACTCTAAATCCGGAAAATTTTATTCAACGTATAGGATAACAGGATGGATGTTTCCACACCTGTTCGCAATAGTTGGTTATCCAAAGGCTGTCTTTCGGGACAGCCTTCTTGTTTCAGGTTTGTGCAGGGCTGAAAGAAAATCGTGCAACAAACGCTGAAATACTTGCTGGCATGGCGTTTCCTGCCTAACATTACAGTTTTTCCACGTCCACTCACGTACCATGAAAACAATTTACGAGCGCCTTTCCGCCGTCAGGCCGCTGGCGAAGAGCTACACCTTCAAATTTTTGTTTATCGCTTTTTTGGGTATTCACATCCCGCTCATCGGGTTGATTGTGTTTGTGCTCTTCAAACCCGACAACATCAATAAATGGTCGGTGATCGGTATCACGCTGCTGATGACACTCCTCGCCACAGGAGCGACGCTGTATATTCTGAATGGCTTGCTCCAGCCCCTGCGCAAAAGCAAGAAAGCCCTTTTCGACTACCGCCTGAAACGAACCCTTCCCAGCCTGCCAACCCATTTTTTGGACGAGGCCGGGCAGTTGATGCAAAACGTGCAGTTTACGCTGACCGAATTGAACGACCTGCTGGAAGAAAAAAAGGACCTTACGTCTTTGCTGTCGCACGACCTGCGAATCCCGCTGCGAAATGTAAAAACCTTTAGCCGGCTGTTGAAAACACACCGCGACCACACCTCTGTCAGTGAAATCGCCGACATGATCTACCAGTCGGCCGAAGAACAATCGGCACTGCTGGAGAACATCCTGGATATTTTACGGCAGGATCACCTCTTTTTTGCCAGCAGCCAGTATAACAAGATCAACCCGGTTCAGCTGATCGATGAAACATTGGTCAGCTTTGAACAGGCGGCCCGGCAGAAGGGCATTACGCTCAAAAAAGAAGTGGCGTACACTGGCCCGATCGAAGTGCAGCCGGAACTTTTCTCGCAGGTGTTGAAAAACCTGGCCAGCAATGCCATCAAGTTTTCTTTTGAAGGAACAGAAGTCAAATTTTCGCTCTACCAGAAAAAAGGAAAAACGGTTATCGACATCCGGGATTCGGGGATGGGTTTTGAACCGGAAGTAGCGGAACGGCTGTTTGACCGCTTTACCAAAAACGGCCGCAAGGGCACGGCTGGTGAACCCTCCACCGGTATCGGGCTTTATCTTTCCCGCAAGATCATCAAGCACCACAACGGGAACCTGACCGCCACCAGCGAAGGCGCCGGCAAGGGGTCGGTGTTTACGATTTCGCTGAATTGATCCAAAAAGGCTGCAATCCCGGGTTATTTCTTTTCCTCGGTCAGGCCGCAGGTCCACCGGCCACCGGCTATCGTTGGAAAAACAAGGTAGTAGCGGTTTGGCTTTCCTTCAATCGGCGTGGCAACACCTTTATCGAAATAACCGCCCCTGAACGAAATCACGCCGCTGGCCCCATCCACCTTGAAGGTGCCCGAACTGGGCTTGCTGAAACCCAGGTAGGTGTACGAACCGCCTTTGGCCAGGACAAACGAACCTTTGGGCAAAAATTCGTAATAGCCGTTTTTGTACGTCGATGCGGTGCAGCCGTATTTGCCGTATTGAACGGCTTTTGCCGTTGGCGCCTGGGCAGAAAGGAACAGGGAAACGAAAAGGGAAACAGCCAGCAGGAGAAGGTGTTTTTTCATGGGGCAGGTTGGTTTAATCGTATTGATTTTTTATTTACAAGAGTAATTCTTTTGCCGGATCCCAAAACCGTTTGTCGAAGTCCTGGACCTTGTCGTCCACAACCCTGACTCCTTCTTTTTCGAGCAGCTCCTGCATTTGTTCGGGATAGCGAAAATGCATTTTGCCGGAAAGAAGGCCATTGCGGTTCACCACGCGGTGAGCCGGCACTTTGGGCTTTGTAAGATGCGACGCATTCATGGCCCAGCCCACCATGCGGGCCGAAAGTTTGGTACCCAGGGCCGCAGCAATGGCGCCGTAAGAAGTCACTCGTCCTTTTGGAATCAGCCGCACCACCTCGAACACCTGTTCAAAAAAACTTTCGTCTTTCTTGCCAGAAGGCTTGATGCTTTTTAACGGCTCGCTGTCGATGCTTTTTCTGGTTGGCATGAATGGGTTAGTTATCGGCATTCAAGTTACCGCGTTTTTCCAACAAGCGGGAGCGCCCCGGTTCCGGTACGGCTTCGTAGGCATAGGGACAGTGGCGGCAGCCGTTGCCGCAGCAGTAGCCTCTTGCCTGCAACCAGGCAGCCGTCAGTACCACGCGGCCATTTCCGTCCACGTAATAATCCTCGCCTTCAGTCCAGGTCTGTTTCATTTTTCAATTGTTCCTGCAGGGTTTTGTCGAGCAGCGCCGAGGGCAGGCTTTCAGGCAGCGAAAAACAGAGGTAGTGCACCCGTTTGCTGCCGGCAATATCCAGGGCTTCGTAATGCGTTTTGATGTGCAGCTCCGGCGGGATGCCCGGTTCGGCATACACGTCCGGGATATCACGGTGCAGGTGGCAGCCATACATGTTGATCACCCTGTGCGTGAAGTTGTACAGGTCGGGGCTGTCGGTTTTCAAATGGATTTTTCCGCCCGGCTTCAGAATCTGGAAATAGCTGCGCAAAAAGCGGGGATGGGTAAGGCGCTTCTTGGCTTTGGACGTGCGCAGTTGGGGATCGGGAAAGGTGATCCAGATCTCGTCCACTTCTTCGTTGGCAAAATATTGCTCGATCTGCTCGATCTGGATGCGCAGGAAAGCAACATTGCGCAGGTGATGGGCAATGGCTTTTTTGGCGCCCACCCACAGGCGGTTGCCTTTTTTATCCACGCCGATAAAATTTTTGGCCGGAAACATCCCGGCCAGACCAACGGTGTACTCGCCTTTGCCGCAGGCCAGTTCCAAAACGATCGGGTTGCGGTTTTCAAAAAAGCCGTTCCAGGTTCCCTGGACCTCTTCCGGGTATTGCAGCACGTTGGAGAAGGTTTCCAGTTCGGCAAAGCGTACCAATTTCTTCTGACCCATAAAAAAAGCTGCAAGCTACAGGCTATTAGCTTCAAGTGGGAAGCAAATTTGCTTGCGGCTTGCAGCTAACAGCGTGCAGCGTTGATTATTTTGATTTTTCGAACATCAGGGCTTTTACTTTTTCCTTGTCCTCTTTTTCTCTTTTCAGGTCGAACATGGTGCCGAAAATGTAGTCCCACAGCGTGGAACTTACACCAAAGCCTTTTTCTTCATCCTTGTAGTGGTGGAGGTGGTGGTTTCTCCAAAGAGGCTTCATCCATTTGAACGGCGGGTTCCAGGCATGGATGGCGTAGTGCATGGAGGCATAGGCCAGGTAGCCGAGAATAAAACCGGGAAAGAAAACAAAGGCGTTCTCTTTCAGGATTACGTATTGAATGCCAAAAAGCGCCGAAGCCAAAATCAGGCTGGGCAGCGGCGGCATAAACAGGCGCTGGCGGTCGCGGGGATAGTGGTGGTGGTTGCCGTGCATGATGTACACGAATTTCTTGGCCCCCTCACTTTTGGGCGAAAGATGGAAGGCATAACGGTGCGCCAGGTATTCAAAAAACGTCCAGAACAGCATGGCACCGATAAACCAGAGAGCGATTTTGCTGCCGCTAAAACCCAGCTTCGCACCGGCATAAATGGGAAGACCGATAATAAACGGCAGGTACATGCCCCAGATCACGAGGGGATGGCCTTTGGTGAAAAATTCCAACACAGGATTCTCAAAAAGCTGCGCCTGGCCTTTATTATGGATTTTCTCAAACTTCATAGTGATGGTGAATTTGTGGCTGCAAATTTAAGGCTTGCGGTGGTAAGAGCGGCAAAGCGGTGTTAAATGCCGTTATTCTGACGATAACAGGAAACCGTTGAACGACAAGCGGTGCCGGCGGCCAAACACAAACCTCGTGTTAAAACCGCGGCCGCTTCATTTTTCAACCGCCTGCGCTTTTATTCAGCCGTATTTTTACACGGTGAGAAACAAGAAGAAGACGATTGTTTTAGAACAGGTTTTGGTCGAAAATTATGCGGCAGAAGGCAAGTCCCTGGCACGGCGCGACGGAAAAGTGATTTTTATCGAAGGCGTGGTACCGGGCGACGTCGTGGATGTGCGGCTGGGCAAAAACAAGAAAGACTGGGCCGAAGGCCATGCGATCCGGTTTCATGCATATGCCAACGAGCGAACCACACCTTTTTGCCAGCACTTTGGCGTGTGCGGCGGCTGCCAGTGGCAAATGCTGCCGTACGACAAGCAGTTGCAGTACAAGCATCAGCAGGTGTACGACAACCTGACCCGTATCGGGAAGGTGGCCCTGCCGCCCTTTCAGCCGATCATCGGCGCCGAAGAAGACAAGTTTTACCGCAATAAACTGGAGTACACCTTCAGCACAAAGGAAT
Organism: Flavisolibacter nicotianae; assembly: GCF_003628535.1. GTDB lineage: Bacteria > Bacteroidota > Bacteroidia > Chitinophagales > Chitinophagaceae > Flavisolibacter > Flavisolibacter nicotianae. The sequence continues at coordinate 771,997 of NZ_RBCI01000001.1, read as the reverse complement.
ACACGCCGGCCCCCCCGCCACGGTCCGGCCTCCCCCTAACCCCCTCCGCTGGAGGGGGAACAGCCAACACACAGCCCCCGCTTACGCAAGAGGCAAATAGTCACACCGGTCCGTCGCATAGCGAGGCATTGCAGCCTGGCCAATCCCCCTTTGGGGAGACGGGAGGGCCAGGTGTTCTTGGTTTTCATGCCCGTGGCTTTTTTGATAAGATCGTCAGCATTGAAAAATGCTGGCTGCAACCGGAGCCAACCAATGCCCTGCGCAATGCCCTGCGCGGCTTTGCGCTTGAAAAAGGCTACAGCTTTTATGATTTCCGCGGGCACCGGGGTTTGCTGCGCCTTCTCCAGTTCCGCATTTGCACTACCGGTGAGGTAATGGTGAACGTGGTGTTTGGCGAAGACGACAAAAAAAGCCGGGAAGAGATCATGCAGTTTATCGACACCGGCTTTCCCGGAATCACCACCCTGCTTTACACGGTCAACCTCAAAATGAACGACAGCATTTTTGACCTGGAGCCCATTACCTACAAAGGAAAAGGCTACGTGGTAGAGCAGTTGGAAGACTTCCGCTTTAAGATCGGGCCTAAATCCTTTTTTCAGACCAACACCAAACAGGGCGAAAAGCTGTACCAGGTCACCCGCGATTTTGCCGAACTGGATGGTTCACAGGTTTTGTACGACCTGTACTGCGGCACGGGCAGCATTGGCATTTTCTGCAGCCGCGGTGCCAAAAAGATCATTGGCGTGGAAGCCATTGAGGCGGCCGTGGAAGATGCGAAAGAGAATGCAGCCCTCAACAACATCGGTCATGCGGAATTTTATGCCGGCGATGTGATCAGGGTTTGTGACGACGCATTTTTTGCAGCGCACGGCCGCCCCGACGTGATCATTACCGACCCGCCGCGGGCCGGCATGCACCCGAAGCTCGTCGAAAAAATCCTGGAGATGGAAGCGCCGACGGTGGTGTATGTCAGTTGTAACCCGGCCACGCAGGCACGAGACCTTGCCCTGCTTGACGAGAAATACCAGGTTACGCGGGTGCAGCCTGTCGATATGTTCCCGCACACCCATCATATTGAAAACGTTGTTCAGCTAAAAATGCGATAAATGAGTGAGTTCCGATACTACAGACCGGATGCTTTTCCACCCGTGGTGAAGAATCTTTTGATCATTAACGTGCTGGTGTTCCTGGCACAGGTGACTTTTCAGAACAGTGAAACCGTACACCTCGAAAACCTGTTTGCGCTGCACGACGTGCGGTCGGTGTATTTCAAGCCGCACCAGTTGCTGACGCACCTGTTCATGCACGGCAGCATGGGCCACATCTTTTTCAACATGTTTGCCCTGTGGATGTTTGGCCAAACGCTGGAGAACCGCTTCGGCTCCAAACGGTTTTTGATTTTTTACCTCGTTGCCGGTTTGGGGGCCGCCTTGCTGCACCTGGCCGTACTGTATTTCGAGCTACAGCCCGTATGGGAACTTTTCCGCTCGCTGCCGGCCGACCAGCAGGCCGAAATCGTTCGGTCGCCGGAGTTCAAGATCAACGTGGAAACCGTGGGCGCCTCGGGGGCAATTTTTGGTTGTTTGGCCGCTTTTGGCTATCTTTTTCCTAACACGATGATCTATGTTTATTTCCTGCTTCCACTCAAGGCAAAATGGTTTGTTTTAATCTACGCAGGACTCGAACTTTGGCTTGGAATCCGTAACTCCGCCGGTGATAATGTTGCGCATTTTGCTCACCTGGGCGGGGCTTTAGCAGGCTTTCTTTTAGTGCTCTTTTGGAACAAAACCGATCGCCGCCGGTTTTATTAGTGTGGCAGATTAATTGCAGAATTGAAAATGTTATGAGCTACTATCAGCAACGCAACCGATCAAGATTCTCCATCGGTCAGGATGGCAACTCGCTGACCTTGCTGCTCGCCATCAACCTGAGTGTCTTCGCTATCTTGGCCTTTATCAAAGTCGTTTATTATTTCAGTTTTGGCGACCAGGGAGTGAGCCTGTTCCATGAACAGATTTTCCGATGGTTTACGTTGCCTGCTGATCTGAATGTGTTCATTACCCGCCCGTGGACCTTGCTGACCCACATGTTTGTGCACGACACCACCAGTATCTGGCACATTCTCGGCAACATGATCTGGCTTTGGGCCTTTGGTTATATTCTCCAGGACCTGGCCGGCAACAGCAAACTTTTTCCGCTCTACTTCTACGGTGCCATGGGTGGTGCCGCTGCGTATATGCTGGCCTTTAACCTGATCGGCCCTCTCAAAGTAGATCTGGCCAATGCACAGGCCTTCGGTGCCTCGGCCGGCGTAATGGCCATCGCCATCGGTACCACGGCCCTCGCTCCCAACTACCGCATTTTTCAAATGCTCAATGGCGGGATTCCGTTGTGGGTCATCACCATTATCTACCTCGTTATCGATCTGGCTTCCATCACCAACGGCAACCCCGGCGGCCACATAGCGCACCTGGCAGGCGCCGGCATGGGCTATGCCTTCATCCTGGCCCTGCAACGCGGACACGACTGGGGCGCCTGGATCAACAACTTTTTCGATTGGGTGAACAACCTGTTTAATCCCGACAAGCCACGGAAAGGCACATCGCCTAAAACCACGCTGTACTACAACAGCAAAGTGCCGCCTTATCGCAAAGCCAATGTCATTACCCAGCAGCGCATCGACGAAATCCTCGATAAAATTTCGCAAAAGGGCTATCACTCCCTGACCGAAGACGAAAAGGAAATGCTGAAGCGGGCCAGCCAGGAAGACATGTTGTAAGAAGAAATACAAACGAATTATACGAAGAAGCAAGCTGTCAGAAATGACAGCTTTTTTTGTACTTACAACAGGCATTTCAACGTTACGCAAAAGGATCGTGAAGTATTTCGGTTTCTTCATTGACCATTGAACATTCACAATCGACTTTTTATATCTTGCAAGGCCATGGCCGCCACCTACCGTCGAATAACGAAAATTGTTTTTTTAATCCTGAACATCCTGGTGTCGGCGGCTTTCCTGCTTGCCTGTCTCGCCTCCCGTCTCGACCCGACCAAGTGGTGGTTTGTTTCTCTCCTGGGCCTTGGCTTTGGCTTACTGGTGGTGACCCTTATTGCATTTATCCTGTTCTGGCTGGTGGTGCGTCCACGGTATATTTTGCTGGCGCTGGTGCCCCTGCTTGTCGGCTACAAGAGCATTTCCGTGTTCTTTGGTTTTCACGTGGCGGAAAAATTCAATTACCAGAAAGACAAATCGGTGTTGCGGGTGGCACACTGGAACGTGGCCCGGTTTGTCGAGTGGAAGCGCAACAACAACAAGGGAAGTCAGACAAGGCTGAAAATGATGGACCAGATCAAAGAGCAGAATGCCGATGTGTTGTGCATGCAGGAATTTTTTACGTCCACCGATACGGTCTATTACAACAACATCAGCCACCTGATAAAGGAGATCGGTTACCCGTATTTTTATTTCGCCTGGCGGGATGATGGCGCCGAGTCGTGGTTTGGCAACGCCATTTTTTCGCGGTACCCGATTGTGGACAGCGGTAAGATCAATTTGCCCGGCGACAAATACCCAGAGAGCCTGTTGCATGCAGACATCGCGTTTCACGGCGATACCATCCGCGTTTACACCACGCACCTTGCCTCGCTGCGCTTTCAAAAACAGGACTACGAAACCATCGAAGACATCAAGGACAAACAAAAAGTCGAGCTCCAAAAGTCCCGCGGCATTTTCGGGAAAATTCGCAATGCGGTGATAAAACGGAAGGAGCAGGCCGAGATCATCAGGGAGGTCGTGTCGAACGATCCCTATCCCACCATTCTCACCGGCGACTTTAACGACGTGCCCAACTCGTATGCTTATGCGACGGTGAAGGACGACAGGTTCAAAGACGTTTTCCTCGAGCATGGGTTTGGCGTTGGCCGCACCTTCGACGCCATCTCTCCCACGCTGCGGATCGATTATATTTTTACCACCCCGGATTTCAAGATCCACCAGTTTAACCGCATTGTCAAAAGCCTTTCCGACCACTACATGCTGGTTGCGGATGTGGAGCTGAAGAGGTGAAACGTCAAACGTGAGACCAGAAACCGCAGAAGCTTTTTACTGTTGTAAGCATATTGGCAAGTGCCTGCACAGGCTTTCTTTCACGCATTTGGCAAACCTGTATGCTGCTCCTGTCTCACGTTTGACGTTTCACGTTTGACGTTTCTTACTTTTGCCGCATGAGCAAGTTGAAAATCTATAATTCTTATTCAAGGGAAAAAGAAGAGTTCGAGCCGCTGGTACCGGGGCACGTGGGCATGTATGTGTGTGGTCCGACGGTCAGCGGAGAAAGTCACTTGGGTCATGCTCGTCCTTACATTACGTTCGATGTGGTGTATCGCTACCTGATGCACCTTGGTTATAAAGTTCGCTATGTGCGTAACATCACCGACGCCGGGCATTTTGAAGAGGAAGGCCGCGAAGCAGAGGATAAAATTTCCAAAAAAGCACAGATCGAACGACTGGAGCCCATGGAGCTGGTGCAGAAGTACACCAACCTCTATCACTGGGCCATGGAGAAATTCAACAACCTGCCGCCCAGCATTGAGCCAACGGCAACGGGCCATATCGTGGAGCAGATCGGCATGATCGAAAAACTGATCGATGCCGGCTATGCGTACGTGGCCGGCGGCAGCGTGTATTTCGATGTGAAGAAATACGCCGAGAACCACGATTACGGCAAGCTGAGTGGTCGTATTATCGACGACCTTCTCGAAACCACACGGGCACTGGAAGGACAGGAAGAGAAAAAAGACAAAGCCGATTTTGCCCTTTGGAAAGAAGCGCCGCCGGAACACATCATGCGGTGGAAAAGCCCCTGGGGCGAAGGATTCCCCGGGTGGCACATCGAGTGCTCGGCGATGGCCACAAAATACCTGGGTGCACAGTTCGATATTCATGGCGGTGGCATGGACCTGCAGTTCCCGCACCACGAAAGCGAGATTGCGCAAAGCACCATCTGCAACCACATCGCGCCGGTTCGCTACTGGATGCACAACAACATGATCACCATTAACGGCAAGAAGATGGGCAAGAGCTACAACAACGTGATCAAGCTAACGGAAATGTTCAGCGGCGATCATCCGATGTTGGAGAAAGCTTTTTCGCCGATGACGATTCGCTTTTTCATTCTGCAAACGCATTACCGCAGCACGGTCGATTTCAGCAACGAAGCCCTCGTTGCATCGGAAAAAGGATTGAAGCGGCTGATGGAAGCCTACGAATGGCTGAAGCAGACAACCTTTGATCACCAGTCGGCCGGTACCGACACGGAACTGGACGAGAAAGTGGTGAAGCTGGTCAGCGAGTTTGACGATTTTATCAACGATGATTTCAACACGGCCAAAGTGCTGGCCAACATGTTTGAACTGGTACCGGTCATCAATTCCATCAAGGATAAACAAATCAAAGCCGATGCGCTTTCGGGCCAAACGCTGCTGCTTTTGCAAACCCAAATGAAAACCTATGTGGAAGACATCCTGGGCCTGCAGGCCGAAAGCGCTGCGGAAGAAGATAAACTGAAAGGCGTGATGAAAGTGCTGATCGACCTGCGCAAGGAAGCCCGTACCAAAAAAGACTGGGCGACCTCGGACAAGATCCGCAACCAGCTGGCCGAAATCGGGATCCAGTTGAAGGATGACAAGGACGGGAATATCAGCTGGAACATGCAGTAAGGGCAAATCGAACCGTATTCAATTTAAACATCCGGAAAATGACCAGGAAAAGCTTGTTTGTTTTTTTGCTGCTGGCAGGTGCGGCAACCTCGTTTGCACAAACGGCCAACGACTACCTTCTTTGGAATGCCACACGGCGTTTGCGTGTAGACGATTTTGCTATGAAAACAAAGCAATCGGAAACGACCTCCTCGTTCGGCCAATTTACTGTTGACTACGAAGTCGGCGGCTTCAGCTTTTTTACCAGGAACTTCAACCAAAAGGTGCACAATTATTTTCTGAGAAATGCTTCCTGGATTGATACAACATCGAATCTTTTGCAAACACTCCGGTACCAGCAAACGCTGTTTGATCTTTGTGAAATTTACACCCGGCAATTTCGCAGGGCGCTCAGAGAGAACAGGAAACAATTTTTAAAAGGAACGGACATCGCCAAAGCGTTGAACAGTCAATACATGTCGGAATTTGCAAAAAGGCGGGTAGCCTACGACGGGGAAACAAGGTTTGGCACGGATGGAACAGCGCAAAAACAATGGGAAGCACAAATTCAAAAAGAGTTGGCGGCGTTGGATGCGAATGCGTATGAAAAGTGAAAACAGGCATCACGCTTTTTCTGCCCATACCATTTCTCTTTTGCCCGGCGGTCCGGGCAATTTTTTTACCCGGAAACCTGCAGCCTTCATCGCTCGTTTCACAACCCCTTTGGCACAGTACGTCACCAGCACGCCGCCAGGAGAGAGCAGGGAGAACATTTTTTCGAATGCTTCTTTTGTCCAAAGTTCCGGTTGTGCGGACGGAGCAAAAGCGTCGTAGTAAATGAGGTCATAGGTTTGTGATGGAGAGAAGTCCGAAAGCGTTGTTTGCACTTTATGCAAGGTGAAGCCGTCGTGCAGTTTGATCGTTTCATTCCACGGACTGGTGTGCAACTGCCGAAACAGTTCGGCATGTCCGAGTTTCGTTGCATAATTCAAAGCGCTGGTTTCTTCTGCAGAAAGCGGGTCCGGTTCCACTGTTGTATACGCAACGGCTATCTTTTTTTCGAGGGCAAAAATTGCCGTCAGGAATGCATTCAGGCCGGTGCCGAAACCCATTTCAAAAACAGCAAGCGCCGGCTTTTCCAGCCTTGCCGCTACCGGCGCCAGACCGGACTGGATAAACACATGCACCGACTCCCGGATCGCACCATGAATGGAATGGTACATCACCTCTTTTTCGCGAATGGCAATCGTATGCGAGCCGTCCCTGGTCACCACCCGTTCTTTCATAGCGTAAAACTATGTCAAACATGAAACGGCAAACGTCAAACATGAACCGGGAGCTACGTTACACCGCTGTTTCTCCTGCGACACGTTGCGCCGGGTTTTTGCAGCCTCCTAATCGTGAGCTTGTGAACTGCACCCTTTCACGTCTCACATTTCACGTTTGACGTTTCGCGTACCTACCTTCGCGCCATGTCGTATATCGATCACCTCTCCAAAGATAGCCGCCTGCGAAAAGTGCTTGCCGACCAGGATGCCCTAACACTATCCGCACACAAAAACATTCCGCTCCGCCTTTGCGCTTCCATCATGAGCCAGCAGCTTTCAACCAAGGTTGCCAAAGTGATCTTTCACCGCTTCCTGGAACTCTACGGCGGCGAGGAGCCCACGCCGGAACAGATCGTTGCCACGCCGTTGGAAACGTTGCGAGGGATTGGCCTGAGCAACGCCAAGGCACAATACGTGTTGAACGTTGCGCAATTCTGCATCGACCATGGCCTGAACGATAAAAAGCTGAAGAAGATGAGCAACGAGGAGATCATCGACCTGCTCACGCAGATCAAGGGGGTGGGCCAGTGGACGGTGGAAATGCTGCTGATGTTTACGCTGGGCCGGGAAGATGTGTTTGCCGTGGACGATTACGGCATCCAGGTGGCCATGAAAAAGATCTACAAGCTGGATGACAGCAACAAAAAAGAATTGAAAGCAGCCATGCAAAAAATCTCCGCCAAATGGTCGCCCTACCGCACCTATGCCTGTTTGCACCTGTGGCAATGGAAAGACAGTTGAGTTGGGAGTCTGGGGTTTGGAGTTTGGGGTTGTTATCTTAGTTTAGTCAAACTTTGTATATGGCAACCGTTCATCAATTTGAAGAGTTGGAGATTTGGCAGTTAGCAAGGCAGCTTTGCCGGAAAATTTATCCGCTGACGTTTGAAGAGCCAATTGCTAAAGACTTTCGCTATAAAGATCAGATAAGAGGCACCAGTGGCGCTATCATGGACAACATCGCCGAAGGCTTCAGTCGCGGAAGCAAGCATGAATTCGTGCATTCCTTAACCACTGCAAAGGGAGAAGCAGAAGAGTTGAAATCGCAGTTGCACAGAGGACTGGACATACACTATTTCTCAGCAGCCCTTTTCAGCGAACTCTATGCCGATGCCGATTTGCTTGTCAAAAAGATCGGTGCCTTTATTAACTACCTCAACTTTTCAAACATCAGAGGACAAAAGTTCAAAGAAAGAAACTAGCCCCTGAACAACCCCAAACTCCAAACCCCAGACTCCAAACTCATTTCGCCCACGCATCCATCTTCCTTTCCAAAACGTCGAGCGGCATCACGCCATCTTTCAGGATCTCGTCGTGGAAAGCCGAAAGACTGAATTTGTTGCCCGACTGTTGCTGGTATTTGTTTCGCAGTTCTCGGATTTTTAGTGCCCCCACCTTGTACGAAAGCGCCTGTCCCGGGATGGCCATGTAGCGCTCAATTTCGGCTGTGGCGCCTTCGGTGTTGATGGCTTCATTGTCGGTCATGTAGTTGATGGCTTCTTCGCGGGTCATGCCTTTGGTGTGCATGCCCACATCCACCACCAGGCGAATGGCACGATGGATTTCATCGCCCAGTGCACCCATGTATTGATAGGGATCGGTGTAAAGACCCAGCTCTTTCCCCAGCGACTCGCAATAGAGCGCCCAGCCTTCACCCATGGCGCCGTACCAGGCAAAGCGGCGAAATTTCGGTAGGCTTTCATTCTCTTGCTGCAACGAAGTTTGGTAGTGATGACCCGGGATGGCCTCGTGCAGGAAAAGGCTTTCCATTCCGGACGTCGTATTGAACTTCGTGGCATCCAGGATGGGTACGTAGAAAATGCCGGGACGCTTTCCGTCGGGTGTGCCTTGCTGGTACTCGGCACTGGCCGATGCGGCGCGGAAGGCTTCCGTCTGGCGGATCTCGAACGGCGTTTTCGGTGTGCGGCCAAACATCTTTTTCAGGTTGGGCTCCATGCGCTGGTGAATCGACCGAAATGCATTCAGCACATCCTCCGGGGTTTTGTAGGGCATAAAGCGCTGGTCATTTTTCATGTAGGCAAAGAAAGCCGGCAGGTCACCTTTAAAGCCGACACTGTCCTTGATCCGTTCCATCTCGGCGCGGATACGCTTTACTTCGGCCAGGCCCGTGTTGTAAATTTCGTCCGGTGTTTTGCTGGTGGTGGTCCACTGGCGCACAAGGTAGGCGTACAGTTCACTGCCCTGCGGAATCGCATTGATGCCGGTGGTGGTTCTTGCCTTTGGCAAATAGTCTGTCTGCAGGAAATGACCCAGGCGCTGGTAAGCGGGCAGCACCGCGGTTTGCACCAGCACTGTCAACTGCTTTTTAAGGCTGTCGGCATTTGCCAGCGAAGGCATGTTCTTCAGGGGACCATAAAACACATTCGACGGATCGTTTTTTGCCAGCGCCTGCATCTGCGGGATCATTTTTATCACCAATGCCCTGGGCAGCACCCTGCCCGACGCCACGCCTTTGCGGAAGTAAACAATTGCACTGTCGGCCCAGGCCGAAAAGCGGCCGGCTCGCTGCATCCAGGCCTGGTAATCTTTTTCCGTTTTGAACGGTTGGTTGCCGGTACCCGAACCCAACTGGCCCAAATCCAGCGGAAGGCCCCAAAACTGGTTAAAGGGAATTTCGTTGTCGTGAAATGTCAGGCCTTCGAGCTGCATCTCCATTTCGCGTTTGAAAATGTCGTAGCTGATGCGGTCATTTTCGTTCAGGTCGTCCCGCCTGAATTGCCGGATGCCCGTCAGATAGGTGGTGTAAAAACGGCGCAGTGTGTCCCGGAACGAATCGGTAAACGCAATCGCCAGCCGGTCGTTGTAAGTGGTGTCGCCGGTAGCCGTGGCCTCCAGCGGGAAGAGCGGCAGGCGTTCCTTCCAGTAGCGGTCGAAGAAAGCCGCAAGGTCAGAAGAGGTATCTGCCTGCGGTGTTTCCTTTCCCGGAACGGTATTGCAGGCGATCAAAACAACGAAGAGCAAAACGAGTGCGCCGTATTTCATACAAGTACAAATAAGGGCGGTAAAAATAACAGAAAGAACCTGTTCGTGCCGGCATTTCGGAACGATAAACGCTGCAACTGCGGGCCGGGAGCCCTTTTTTAACTTTTGAATTTTGCGGTTGAAAAGCCGCCACTTCCCTACATTTGCTTTGATGGAATACAATACAACAAGGAATTACCTGACCATGCGGGAGTATGGTCGTCATATACAAAAAATGGTGGAGCATCTTCTGACCATTGAAGACCGCGACCGCCGCCAGGCCAATGCCATGGCCGTCATTGAGCTGATGGGTTTTTTGAACCCGCACCTGAAAAACGTGGAAGACTTCCGGCACAAGCTGTGGGACCATCTTTTTTATATCTCCGACTTTAAGCTGGATGTGGATTCGCCCTATCCCATTCCCCAAAAAGAAACCTACAAGGCCAAGCCCGATCCCCTGCCTTACCCGAAGCGCTATCCCCGGTTTTCGCACCTGGGTAAGAACCTCGAGCTGGTGATCGACAAAGCACTGAAAGAAGAAAACCCCGATAAGCGCCAGGGCTTCGCCAATGCGATTGCCTATTATATGAAGCTCGCCTACAACAACTGGCACAAAGACACCGTGCACGACGATGCCATTCAAAGCGAATTGAATTCCATCACCAAGGGGCAGTTGGAATTTACCAACACGCCGTATGTCAAAGCCTACCGTCCGCAGCAGGAAGGCTGGGGCGAACGTGGCAGCGGTTACGGACGCCAGCAGCAGCGTGGTAAGTTCCAGCAGCGCGGCGGCAGCAACGGCAGCGGTGGCGGCAGCCAGCGCAACGACCGCAACCGTCATGGTGGGAAAAAAAGGTTTAAGTAGTCTGAACCTTGATTTGAGTGAATTATCCGGATGAAGAAGAAATGAAATCAGTCGTCATAATCTAAGAGTCGTTCTACAAGGAACGACTTCTTTATTTCCGTCAAAATCCCTAAAATCAAGCAAATCCCAGTTCGGACTATTTAACAATCCCATTTGATTTTTCACCCTAATTTGCCCGTTCGAACTGCTTTAGCCAATCGATTTTTCTGATAGAATACTACAACATGCAACGATATTTGTCCGGATTTTTTGCTCTTGCTTTGGTGCTGCTTGGCTCTGTTTTGTTTGCACAGGATACATCAAAAGTTACGTCCGTCGACCCTGATCTTTTAAACATCAACTCCTCCAAAGTTCCCCGGGAATATACCGTTCGCACCATCACCGTCACCGGCATCAACACACTCGATTCCGGCATCGTGCAATCCATTTCCGGGCTGCAGGCCGGCGATAAAGTCATGCTGCCCGGCGGCGAAGCGTTTTCAAAAGCCATCAGCAATTTGTGGAAGCAGCGCCTGTTTGCCAACGTGCAGGTTTTTATCACGCGGATCGAAGGCAGCAATGTGGACGTGGAGATCAACGTGCAGGAGCGCCCCCGCCTGGCCAACTTTAAAATCGTGGGTGCCACCAAGGGACAGATCGACGACCTGACCGGCAAGATCGGCCTGGCAAAATCCACCATCATTACCGAAAACACCAAGCGGAATGCCGTTGAAGTGATCCGGAAGTTTTTTGCCGAAAAAGGATACCTGAATACAACTGTCCGCATCGACGAGAAAGTGGATAATTCTTTGGCCAACTCCCGCACTCTGACTTTTTATATCGACAAAGGCGACAAGGTGCGCATCAGCGACGTTGTCTTTTATGGCAACGAAGCCGTGTCGGCAACAGCACTGAAACGGAAATTGTCAAACACAAAAGAGAAGAGCCGTTTCGATTTTTCCCCCGACTCTATTCCGCATCCCTACGGCCCGGTGGTCAAACCGGCGTTCAGTGATTATATTAAAAACTACGGTTTTTTGCAGCCCACCAAAACCAAGGAATTTTTAGATCCCTATGTCCGCATCCGCCCGTTCAGCGCGGCGAAATTCAGTCAGAGCAAGTACGACGAAGACAAGGAAAAAGTACTGGCCTATTACAACTCGCTTGGCTTCCGCGATGCGCAGATCATCGACGATACCCTCACCTTCAACGCCGAGAAAAACCGCATGCAGGTGCACATCAAGGTGAAGGAAGGCAACAAATATTATTTTGGCAACATCGCCTGGAAAGGAAACACCAAGTACCCAGACTCGGTGCTCTCGGCCATCCTGAACATCAAGAAAGGCGATATCTATAACATTGACCTGCTGAACAAACGCCTCGGCAAACAACTGAGTCCCGAAGGCGGCGACATCAGCGGCTTGTACATGGACGAAGGCTATCTCTTCTTCCGTGTGGACCCCGTAGAGACAGCCGTGTACAACGACACGATCGATTACGAGATCCGTGTGACCGAAGGCCCGCAGGCCCGCATTAAAAATGTGATCATTACCGGCAACGAAAAAACAAAGGACCACGTGATCCGCCGCGAACTGCGCACCGTGCCGGGTGACTTGTTCAACCGTACATTGCTTATTCGTTCGCAGCGCGAACTGGCGCAGTTGAACTATTTCAACCAGGAAAAGATCAACCCGAACGTGGTGCCCAACCAGGACGACGGTACGGTGGACATTACCTGGGAGCTGGAGGAAAAATCGTCCGACCAGTTGGAACTCTCGGCCGGTTTTGGTGGCGGTATCGGCTTTACCGGTACGCTGGGTGTGACCTTCAACAACTTCTCCATCAAAAATATTTTCAAGAAGGAAGCATGGGATCCGCTGCCGATGGGCGACGGACAAAAACTGAGCATCCGCTACCAGTCGAACGGCCGTGCCTACCGCTCCTACAACTTCTCGTTCACCGAGCCGTGGCTGGGTGGCAAAAAGAGGAATTCGTTGACGCTGGGTGCCAGCAGCAGCAAGTTCTCGAATGCTTACGATTATATCACGGGCATGTTCGACAAAGCAAAATCCGACACGAATTATCTGTCAACGACCTCCGTGTATGTTTCGCTGGGCAAACAGTTGAAATGGCCCGATGACTATTTCAGCCTCGTGTATTCGCTGAACTTCACCAAGTACAGCCTGCGCAACTACCCGATCTTCCAGGGCCTGAGCAACGGTAACTCCAACAACGTGAGCCTGCGTTTGGGCTTGCAGCGTTCGTCGGTTTTCGACCCGACCTTCCCGCGCAGCGGTTCCAATTTTTCGGCCACCGTGCAGTTGACGCCGCCCTATTCGCTGTTCAACAAAAGCCTGGAAAGTTCCGCCAACCCGTATAAAACGCCGGAATACCACAAATGGCGCTTTACCTCCGAATGGTTTGTGCCGATCGGCAAGCCGATGGGTGCCGAAAAAAGCCGCCAGTTTGTGATGAAGCTGGCTGCCAAATACGGTTTCATTGGCCGCTACAACAAAAAGATCGAGATCTCGCCGTTTGAGCGCTTCCAGTTGGGCGGCGACGGGATGACCAATTACAGCGGTGTTCTTGGTTACGATATCATTGCCCTGCGTGGTTACCCGGTATTCGACGTGTCCGATCCTACGGTGAACAACCCGGATCAAACCAGCACCAACAAGTACTTTACCATTTTCAACAAATACTCCATGGAATTGCGCTTCCCGCTGGTAACCAACCCGGCGAGTACCATCTATGCGCTGACCTTCTTCGATGCAGCCAACGGATGGTATAATTTCAAGGACTACAACCCGTTCAAGCTGCGTCGCAGCGTGGGTGTGGGCATGCGCTTCTTCCTGCCGATGTTTGGTTTGCTGGGATTTGACTATGGTGTGGGGCTGGATCGCATCCAGGGTGGAAACGGGTTGAAGAATGCGTCCCGCTTTACCTTCATGCTGGGTGTTGAGCCGGAATAAAGAAAATGATATTGGGATATTCAGATATTCGCAGGGACACGCCACGGCGTGTCCTCCTGAAAATAGAAACACATTCAATCAAGCCAATATGAAAAAATTCTTTTTGCTTGCCGCTATCAGCCTGACGCTTGCCGCTTCTCTCCAGGCGCAGAAATATGCCGTTATCGACACCAAGTACATCCTGGACAAAATGCCGGAATACAAGACGGCGCAAAAGCAACTGGATGACATTGCCGCCGTTTGGCAAAAAGACATCGACCGCATGCAGGCAGAACTTGACAAAATGTACAAGGACTTCGAGGCCGAGCAGGTGATGCTGAGCGACGACCTGAAAAAGAAACGCGAAGACCAGTTGTTTGTAAAGGAGAAAACCCTTCGCGACCTGCAAAAAAGCCGCTTTGGTTTTGAAGGCGAATTATTCAAAAAACGGCAGGAACTGATCAAGCCGGTGCAGGACAAAGTTTATAACGCTGTGCAAAAATTAGCCGTTCAGCGCGGGTATGATTTCATCCTGGATAAAAGTGAAGGCATTACCGTTATATTTGCCGACCCGAAACTGGAAAAAAGCGATGATGTACTTCGCGAACTGGGCGTGAAATAAAGAAATGCAAAAAGCCCGTTGCGAAGCAACGTTGAACGTAAAACCACTATCATAAAAATAACATCACAAAAAAAACCTCAATGAACAAGATCAAGTTATTTCTCTTTGCTGCCCTGTTTGTGGCAGGTGTGGGCAGTGTGCAGGCGCAGAAGTCTGGCTACATCAGCGTGGAGCAGGTCGTATCCCTGATGCCGGAAGTCGGACGGATTGATACGGCCCTGCAAAAATTCCAGGCCGACTCGTTGAACACAGAATTTGCTTCCTTAATTCAGGAATACAATTATAAAGACAGCCTTCTGACAAAAACAGATACCACCAAGATCCCTGCCGCTGTAAAAAGACAGCACCGTCAGGACCTGGAGCAGATCGCTTACCAGGTGCAGAACTGGCAGCAGATCTCTCAGAATGTTATGCAGTCGAAGCAGCAGGAATTGCTGGCACCCGTGTACCAGAAAGTGATGCGTGCCATTAACGATGTTGCCAAAGAAAACGGCTATGCATTTGTCTACAACCAGGAAGTGCTGCTGGTAGCGCCGCCGAGCGACAACCTGTTGCCGCTGGTTGCCAAAAAGCTGAACATCAAACTGCCGGCCGGTGCAGGCCAGCCTGGCGGTGTACGTCCAACTGCGGGAACCGGTGCCAGACCCCGCCAATAACCACGTCTTTTTAAAGTGAATAAATATCGTCCCGCTCTTTCCAGAGCGGGACTTTCTTTTTGAACAGAGGAACAAGGAACCGATGAACAGAACAAAAGCTTTTCTTCAGCCTTTTCTTCCGTTCACAGAAAGGCTGCTATTCAAAGAATGGGGTGAACAAGGGAAATCCTTCTTCCGTTTCTTGTTCCTCTGATCGTCTGTTCTTTTCCTCTACCTTCGCTCCTTTACGCAAGCGACGCATGACCATCAATAACCAGCAGAAGATCATCATCATCACGGCTCCCTCCGGTGCCGGCAAAACCAGCATTACCCGCTACCTGCTGAACAAGTATTCCGACAAACTCGCTTTTTCGGTATCGGCCGCCACACGGCAGCCGAGAGGCGCCGAAACAAACGGCACGGATTATTATTTTATGAGCGAAGAAGAGTTTACCGACAAGATTCAACACGAAGAATTCGTGGAGTGGGAGATGGTGTACAAAGGAAAATATTACGGCACCCTCAAATCAGAATTGCAGCGTATCTGGACCGAAGGCAAGGCGCCGGTGCTCGACATCGACGTTAAAGGTGCCATTCACGTGCAGCAGCAATATCCCGATACAACACTTTCGTTGTTTATTGAGCCGCCGAGCGTCGATGAACTAAAGCGCCGGCTGATGAGTCGCGGCACCGAAACCGAAGAATCCCTCAATACCCGCGTCAACAAAGCCGCCTACGAAATTTCGTTCAAAAATTCCTTCGATCGCATCATCGTGAACGACGATCTGCAGCGTGCCTGCGCAGAGGCGGAAGAAGCGATCCTGAATTTCCTGTAATAGACGCCAAATGCTATCTTTAATCTAATGATCGCCGTAAACATTGTTGTGTGGTTTATCGTAACCCTGTTGCTGATGGGTTTTTTTGCCGGTGTGGAAATGGCGTTTTACAGCGTGAACCGCTTCAGCATCGAACTGCGTAAAAAACAGGGCAGCCCCGATGCCTTGCTGCTGTCGCGGTACTTCGAAAATCCCGAGCTGTTTCTGAGCACGATGCTCATTGGCTTTACCCTTTCCCTTGTATGGTTTGCACTTCTTTTTGAAACCGTGACCCACCCGGTCTGGGATTTTTTGCACCTGGAAAAAGAATGGCTGCGTACCATCCTCAACATCGTACTATCGACCTTTGTGGTAATGGTGCTGGGCGAGTTTGTGCCGCGGGCCCTGTTCCGTGCACACAGCAACTTTATCCTCACACGCATCGTGTGGTTCATTAACATCATCTACCAAATCCTGCTGCCTGTTGCCCGCCTTTTTCTGGCCCTGGCCAACTGGACGCTGGAATACATTTTCAACATCCGCATCAAAGAGGCAAAGGATAACCTGCCGGCCGGCACGCTGGAAACACTGTTCCAGCAAAACGAGGCAGTCGATTTTGAAGCGGAAGAAATGAATACCGAGCTGTTTGAAAATGCGCTGGAACTGCCCAGGGTCAAAATCCGTCAGTGCCTGGTGCCCCGCAAAGAAGTCATCGGTGTGGACATCAGCAGCTCGGTGGATGAAGCCCGGAAAAAGTTCATGGACACCAAGCTGAGTAAGCTGGTGGTGTACGAAAAAACGATCGACAACATCGTGGGCTACGTGCACCAGTTGGACCTGTTCAAAAATCCGCCGGTCCTGCAAAGCATCCTGCTGCCGATACCGGCCGTGCCCGAGAGCATGAGCGCTACGGACCTGATCGGCAAATTCACCAAGGAGCGCAAGAGCATTGCCTGGGTGGTAGATGAATTTGGCGGCACGGCCGGCATCGTCACCATGGAAGATGTGCTGGAAGAGATCTTTGGCGAGATCCAGGATGAATACGACAGCGAAGAGTTTGTAGAGAAGCGCCTGTCCGAAAACGAGTACATTTTTTCCGGCCGCCTGGAGCTGGATTACATCTGCGAAAAATACGACCTCGATTTTCCGGAAAACGAATCCGAAACGCTTTCCGGTTTTATCATCTCGCACCACGAGACCATTCCCCGGCAGAAAGAGCGCATCATCATCGATGATTTCGAATTCGACATTCTCAGCGTCAGCGATACCCGCATCGAAATGGTAAAGATGAAAGTGCTGAAGTAGCCAGTGGTGAGTGGTAAGTAGCGAGTAGCCATTTAATGCTGCCTTTACTCATTTGTTGTTAGAGTCGATAAGACCAGTGAGCAATTTAAATTCTTCCAGTAAAGCAAGGTTGATCTCTTTCAAGTCATCAGGCATAATGAATTTCAGCACCAAGCAATTTACCAAGCAGTTATCAATTTCAACAACTGACGAACGGGATACCTCATAAAAGCGGTTCTTTTCAGCTTTTGATTTTCGGGAAGCGCCTTCGGCAAGATTATTTGAAACGGAAAGTCCGGCCCTCTTCATTTGTCCAATAAGGTTGTATGTTTCCTCTTTCGGCAGCTTTTGGCAGATTTGATAAATAAGCGGCATTAAGGCAATAGACTTTTGCCAGGCAATTAGCTTTTTATGGCTTAACTCCAACATTTTTCTTTTTAAAATAGAAAAGAAAAACTGAATTCTAAGGGCTATTCACTACTTACTACTCACTACTCGCTATTCCTCCTATCTTTGACCGACTTTTTCCAAAATGGCGTTATCATTTTTCAAACGAGGCAATTCAAATGGGGAGCGGGCAGAAATGTCGTTCATCGACCATTTGGAAGTATTACGGGGACACCTGTTCCGCAGCGTGGTCGCAATTGTTATCGGTGCGGTGATCATTGCAATCTACCAGAGCTTTTTCATCAAACATGTCTTGCTGGGACCCACGCGGCCCGACTTTCCGACCTATGGCTTTTTTTGCCGTATCGGCAGGGCCCTTCACCTCGAAAAAGCGCTTTGCATGCAGGGCATCGGCATTAAAATGCAAAGCACGTCGGTAGCCGGGCAGTTCAGCACCTTTATCTCGATTTTACTGATCGGCGGCATCATCATTGCCTTTCCGTATATCTTCTACGAGTTCTGGCGGTTTATCCGTCCGGCCCTCACCAAGAAGGAACTGAAAAGTACCCGCGGGGTTATTTTTTGGGTGTCCTTTCTTTTCTTCCTCGGGGTGTTCTTTGGCTACTTTGTCATTGCACCCTACACGCTGAACTTTTTTGGCAATTTCCAGTTGGACGAGAACATCGAAAACCGCTGGCAGCTTTCGAGCTATTTCGATACGATGATCCCGCTGATCCTCGGTACGGGCCTGGCGTTCCAGTTGCCCCTAGTGATGCTGGTGCTGGCAAAGATTGGACTGGTGTCGGCCACCTACCTGCGCAAAATGTGGAAGTACGCCGTGGTCCTTATTTTGATCATTGCCGCCATTATCACCCCCGGTCCTGACGTGGTGAGCCAGATGACGGTTGCCATTCCCCTGCTGATCCTCTACGGCGTCAGCATCCTCCTGGCGAAGCGGGTGGAAAAGGAACAAGCGGAAGAAGAAAAGGAGTGGAGCTAAAGAACAGATGAACAAGGAACCTCGAATGTCGAAGGGATGTCCTCTGTTCTTCTTTTTTTGAATAGCGGCATTCCTGCATGTCGAAGGAAATGATGAACCTGAAACAGGTCTAAAACCATTATTCCCCGTTCCACTATTCGAGGTTCAATTCCTTCATTAACCTAAATTAATTTAAGCCTCTGTTAATGCCTTCTGCAGGGGAATTTCTTAACATCATCCGGCGCAGATATTGATCCTCGTAAGATTGAAAAACAGGAGAAATCTTACGATGAAAAACAAACGTTTATTCGCAATTTTTGCCTCTTTTTTGTCGATTGCCGCGATGGCACAGAGCAACGGCCGGATTGGTGAGCACCAGGCCATCACCAGTTGGACGGTGCCGGAAAACAGCTTCACCACGGCAGCGCAGGGACGGCAGATCGCCGAACGTATACTCGATGCCGTTGGCCTCAATGCCAACTTTGAAATTCAACCCGCCAATATCGAAAACGCTGCTGCGGTGGTCTATGGCGGCAAGCGCTATGTGTTGTACAATCCCACTTTCGTCAACAACCTGATTAAAACCACCGGTACCGAGTGGGCCGCCATCAGCGTGCTGGCACACGAGATTGGCCACCACCTCGACGGCCATACGGTGACGGCTACCGGCAGCCAGCCGGCAAAGGAGCTGGAAGCCGATGAATTCTCGGGTTATGTGCTGCGCAAGATGGGCGCATCGCTGGCGCAGGCGCAGGCCGCCATGAAAACACTGGCAACAACAAGAGCCACCTACACACACCCGGCGCAATACGACCGCCTGGCAGCGATCGAATACGGCTGGAATCATGCCGACGACCAGTTGGCCGGTCGCCAGACCATTCGCAAAAAACCGGTGATCACCGAAACGCAAACGGCGCCTGTTTCACCGGATGCGGTTGTTCGCAATGACTCCCGGGCGGCAACCCGTACGCAAAGCATTTTGGGCGACGTGTATTTTCATGCCGATCCGTCCACTATCTATTACGTGACCGACACGTACAACCTCGTTAAAATAAACAATGGCGGTGTGCATGTATTCGGAAAACTGGCGCGGCTCAACAGCAACCGGTTTCCCTACCTGATCTACGATGCCCAAAACACGCAATTGCTGGTGGACGCCAAGGGCAACATCGTCACCCGCAGCGGCAGGCCGGTGGGTGTGTTAAAAAACCATGTTGGCTAATTCACCAGACAACGAAAAATAAAACGTCCCGCCTGAATGCGGGACGTTTTACATGAAAAACTCGTTCATGAGCGCTGGCGTTCGAAAATGGTTGTAGCCGGTCGCACGTAAAGCGTTTCCACCTTACGCTTCACAGCGCACGACTCACAACCGAATTTGTGCGATGCCTCTTAGTCTTCTGGCCGGGGCGGTACCGGTGGTTTGGGCGCTACGGGAGGTTTGGGCGGAATGGGCGGCGGGGGTGGCGGCACCGGGAGCTTGCCATATTTTGCTTCGGCTTCTTTACGGCCTTCTTCATCCAGTTTGTACCGCTCTTCCTTGCCCGATTTTAAATAAACGATGACCTCGTTCCTGAAATTCCATCCCACTGACTTCACTGAAGGGTTACGGTCCAGGAAATCCTGGTAATCTTTGGGATGCGTTGTTTTTTCCTCGTCTTTAACAGGCGGCGCTGGCGG
Organism: Flavisolibacter nicotianae; assembly: GCF_003628535.1. Classification (GTDB taxonomy): domain Bacteria; phylum Bacteroidota; class Bacteroidia; order Chitinophagales; family Chitinophagaceae; genus Flavisolibacter; species Flavisolibacter nicotianae. The sequence continues at coordinate 751,796 of NZ_RBCI01000001.1, read as the reverse complement.
CGGAGGCGGCGGAGGCGGCGGGGGCGGAACATCATTTGTCATTTCCACGGGAGGGGCAGGGGGTGGCGGCGGTTGTTTTTTGCTCTGTGCATGCGCTGCAATAGCCAGGGTCAACAGGGCACCAGCCACAAGGAATGCTTTCTTCATAAATTGGTTTTACTGCTTTAGACGCAGGAAAAAAGAACTTCCATACAAAAAAGCCGGTTTTATTTTTTTAGGCGAGACCAGCGGTGAAAAAGTGCTGACAGACGGCGGACAATCAGGGCGTACTTATCCGCCTGTAAAAAACAAAACCGTTCTTTTCGTACAGCTTCTGCAGGTAGGGCATCTCCCGTTCATTCTCCTCCCTGTTTTGAATTTTGCCTACGTAATACACAGGAATTTCGGGATGGGTGTTGAACTGCCGTATGCTATCGGCCAGTGACCGGGTAAATTGCGGCGGACGCTGCGTGTAAAACAGGTGCGCATAGCTTTTGAACCGCAAGGGTTCCACAATGGCAGCCTCGCCTTTTTTGCTTTGGTAAAATTCAATAGCGGCACCCTGCGAATACGGCTCCACTTTGGGCGTGATCAGCACAATGGTAAGATTAATGGCAAGAAGGGAAGCAAGGAACAAACCCGTCAGCGCACTGCGGATATTCCTGTTGGCACGCAGCACAAAAAACAGCACACCGCCCAGCAACAGCACGCCGGGAAGCTTTTCCCAACCGGTCCACGAGACCTGGGCCGCAAGGTTGGCACGGGCAAACGGATCTTTGATCCGCCCGGGTTGCAAAAGAAATGGCTTGAGTTGGTCGATAAAGGTAACTCCGAGGATCAGTAACGAAAGCAAAAGACCGGTTCCGGCCTGCAGCCATTTGTTCCAGGAAGGCAGGTCCCATTTGCGCCGGTACAAATGGTAAAAGCTGATGGCGGCCAGGTAGGTCAGGGGGAAATAGCAAAGCGATGAATAGTGGACGATCTTGGTCTTTACAATAGAAAATAGCAGCAATGTCACCCAAAAAAGGAGGGACATCCACAGCCGGAAATGCCGTGGCGTTTCATCGGGTCGCTTGCGGATGCGCATGGATAAAATGCTCAGCGCCGCGGCGGGAAAACAACCCAGCAGAAGGATGATGAAATGATAGAAAAAAGGCCCGCCATGCCCGGCGTCTTCGGTGCGGAAAAGGCGGATCTGGTAAACGATGAACTCCGTGATGATGTGTTGCTGTCCGTTTGCAAGCAAGGCGATAAACCAGATGCCGCCTGCCAGTGCCGCAACCAGCAAAAAAAGCAGGATGTGCAGCGGCTTCATAAATTTCCGAAACCTGGTGCTGATAGCAAACACGCCATAACAAAGACCCGTGATCAAAAGAGCAACGGGACCTTTTGTCATCACGGCAAGACCGGTAAACAGCCCGGCCAGCAGAATGCGTTTCAGCGGCCTGTCGGTACGGTTGTCGGTGTAGGCGGCCAACTGGTATACGGCTAAAAAAATAAAGAGGTTGAACCAGGGATCGATAATGCCCGATTTGAAATAAAGCTGCGGTAACAACGAACCGGCATAAATCAGCGCCCATATCCGTCCAAACTGTTCGTTTACGAGTTTTTTTCCCAGGCGATAAAGAAGGACTAAGGTAAGGATGCCGCAGGCGGCATTGGGGAGGCGGGCTGCGAAGTCATTCACACCGAAGATCTTCATGCAGATGACCTGCAACCAAAAAAACAGCGGCGGTTTTTCCCAGAACGGCTCAAAACCGATCTGCGGAATGGCGTAGTTCTTTGTGACCAGCATCTCGCGGCTGGCCTCGGCAAAATTGATTTCGTCCCAATCGAAAAGGTGGGTTGTGCCAAGAAAAGGCACAAAAAGAAGAAGGGCACCAACGACAATTATCAGTTCGGCGGGAAGTCTGCGCACACAAATGAATTTATGGCGTCAAAGGTGCGGAAAGCCCGGCAAATATGAACCAGGCCAATGCGCTGTTTTGTTTTTGTGGAGCACGGCAAACGAATGACCGAACTAGGTACTCAGTGCTTCCGGGTTCGTTTAAACCAAAACCGAAGACCCATCAGGAGCAGAAAGCCAACGATGGCAATGACCAGCAGCTCATAATTATCAAAACTACTTTCTTTGTCGGGTTCGATTTTGCGGACACTGTCGGTCTGTGCAAACAGGAAAAGCACAGGAAAAGAAAAGCAGGCTGCCAGTAAATACTTCACGTTACAGGATTTCGTTTCACCTATTCTTTTTGGCCAAAACTGTTGACCACACCCGAGACCAGCTCCGGTTCGTATCCTTTCTGCAAAAGATAGTCCATTGTTTTTTTCTTCCGTACGAGGTATTGCTCGCCTTTCAGGCTTTCGTATTTTTTTTCGGCCAGGTCGCGGAGTGATTGCTGGTACGCCTCTTCGTCGATTTCCTTCATGGCCCGTTTGATGATGTAGTCGCCGATACCTTTCTCCTTTAGTCCATAATAAATCTTCTTCCGGCCCCAGTCTTTCATGCGGAATTTGCCGCCGACAAAGGCTTTGGCAAACCGTTCTTCGTTCAGGTAGTCGTCTTCGATCAAAGAAGCGATGATCTCGTCGTGATCGGAGCGCCACACACCTAGATCCCACAGCTTTTGTTTGACTTCGCTGTGGCTGCGTTCCTGGTAAGCGCAGTATTGCCGCAGCTTTTGAATGGCCTGTTCTTTTGTTAAGTGCTTTTTCTGCAACGCTAAAAGTTTACACGTGTAGTCGTTCACCAGTTGTTATACGAAACTTGTGAACCCGCGAACTATTCCTCCAGCAGTTCCTGGCAGCCATAATCTTTCTCCAGCAGGGTGTCGTAAAAATCGGCTTTCTGAAAAAGGTCGCGAAACATGTCGATGCCGTTTTCCTTGGTCATGTCCAGGTCGTACATGATGCAGGAAAGAACAATGTTTTGCTTGACGCAACTCAGCACGAGCCCGTCCAGTGTAAAGTTTTCCTGCAGCAGGAACTGGTACAGGGGCTTGATCTTCGTGGTATCGGTTGGCAACTGGCAGAGGTAGGCATCGCCGGCCACAAAATAGTTTTCGGGATTGTAATTGATCTTGATCTTGGCGCCCCCTTCCTTTACGGTCCAGTTGTTGGCACCGTCGCGGGCCAGCTTCACATCTTTCCCCAGGTCGCCCAAAATGTCTTCGATGGTTTTGGCAACGCCAACCGGTTTACTTTCTTTTTCGGGCGGCTGTGGCAGCTTTACTTCCGTGCCGCAGTAAGGACAATACTTGGTGGCTTCGATGGTCGACGCCAGTACCAGGTTGTTGCAACTGTGGCAGCGGGTGGAAGCCTCGCCTTTGTGCGGTGCGTACAGCGCCAGGGCTTCACGCAGGTAACTCACCGGCAGGGCAAAGCCAAGGTTGTCGCCGCCGCGGATAATAAAGGAGTTGATGCCGATAATCTCTCCTTTTTTATTAACCAGCGGGCCACCGCTGTTACCGGGGTTGATGGCCGCATCGATCTGGATATACTTTACGCCTTCGCGAATGCGGTCCACTTTCGAGATCACCCCCTGCGTGGCCGTATAGTTCAGTCCAAACGGATGGCCGATCGCCACCACAACATCGCCGTCTTTAGTGTCTTCGTAGTCGCCCAGTTTTACTTCCGGCATGGCCACATCAGCCGGCGGTTGCAAAAATGCCAGGTCGTGCTTTTTGTCGGTATACCACACCCGTCCCAGCCGCCGTTCAAAGAGACGGCCCGCAATGGTAACCTCCGCGTTCTTTCCCACGACGTGCTCATTGGTCACAATCAGGTCGAACTCCTTTACATAAAAGCCCGTACCCGTGCTCGTTTGCGTGGCGATCTGGATGATGGCGGGCCTGTATAATTCTATGATCTGCTGTGTGTTCACCGTGTTTCTAAATTTAGATATTCCACTTCGGTGGTAAAGGTTTGGTTGAAGGCGACCGGGTTGTCGTATTTCAGTTTCGCCGTATCAAACTTCAGCTCGGGATATTTCTCTTTCCATTTCTCAACGATTGACGCGACGGCGGCCGCGATTTTTTCCTGGTTGTACACGCCTTTTTCCGTATCGTAGTAGCCTTCCTTCAGGCCCAGTGCTTTAAAATAATCGGCGTAGTTGATCATCATAAAAAGATGAAACAGGTCGCTGACAGGCCGCGGCAAACTATAGGAATACTGGCAGTACGAAAAACCGTACTCGCTGATCTGGGCTGCCACTTTGGGCATCTTGTGCTCTTTGTACCAGGCAATGTTCTGGTTGGCATTGTAGATCGCATCGGCAGCGGTTTTATAGTTCTGCGGCGTGACGATCGAGAACGTGAACTTCGACCGGAAGAGATAGGGAAAAAACGTCACCGGTTCTTTGGCCGCCAGTTTTTGAAAGCAGTCGATCATCTCCTGGTTTTTTTCGGTGACAGGCCGGTTGTCTTTGCGGAAATACACTTCCACGATTTTTTCCAGCTCCGTCAGCAACCGGCCTTCCGGCAAAATGAGGTAATCGATGCGGTACGCAAGTGCCAGCAGTATGTACGCAATCCCCCCGGAGTATTTGTCGCTGTCGATCGTACTAACCAGCTCCAGCGTTTCTGCAATCCATTTTTTAAAAAAACGGAACTTGGTTTCTTTTTCTTCTTCGGGTATGGCAATGACGTGCGCTGTGTCGATTGGCACCAGCGTGGTAAAATCCTGCACCAGCAGGTCGTCCTGCTTGTCGGCTTTGGTGGCGAGTTCTTTCAGCCCATAATACAATTTGCTGGGGTTGGCGGTTTCAATGTCGCTGTCGAAGAACATGTAGATCTTGTCCTGGTACAGTGCATAGCGGGTGTAGTAAAGGTTGAAGTTCATTTCGAGCAAGCGGCGCATCACCGGCACGCTTGGCTGCGGCATTTGTGCCAGCATCACTTCGGCTTCCATCTTCTCGCTGTTGAAATAGCCGCGGATGATTTTGGAGCCCTGGTAAAGAAGGAACTTGTGTTGCGGTCCTTCCGGCACCACTTTCACATTGTCCTCGTCTTCGTCGCGGAGGTAATCAAAAAAAGCCAGGATGCTCTCGGTGTATTTTTTTTCCTTGAACAGGCTTTCGGCTTCGTTCCAGCGGTCCACTTTTGCCACGGATTTATTGTTGTCCGAATATCGGCCAAACCGGATGGCAGGCTCGTCCTGCGCAATACCTTCCTCTTCCTTTTTTTTCGACCAGCTAAACAGTTTTTCCAGCATAGATAAGTTTAACGCAAACGATCTTTTTCGATTGAAAATTGGCAGTCAGCAGCTTTCCATTGGCAGCCCTCTTGCAAACAGTTCCAACAAAAGCAAGCGTTCGTCCGTAAGGGTTGGGTTTTGCAGCACCAACAGCCACGTATAATCTGCCAACTCTCAACCGCTCTTCCGTCGCAAAAAGCAATCCATTACTTCAAAATACGGGCCGCATACTGCTTGTTTCCGCCCGAAAGGTAGGGAGGGATAAAGGTTGATAAACAAGAAAGAACTTTGCCCCAAAATTCCTTAGTTTCGCCACCATTGAAACCGGATGTTCATGAAATTTATTGTTTCCTCTACCCAATTACTTAAACAACTGCAACATATCGCCGGCGTCATCAACGCCAACACTGTCCTGCCGATCCTCGAAGATTTTTTATTTGAAATTGACAAGGGCAAGCTGAGTGTGGTGGCAACCGACCTGGAGACCGTTATGCGCATCCAGCTCGATGTGGAAGCAAAGGAGGCCGGCAAGGTTTGTATCCCGGCCAAAATCCTGATGGACTCGCTGAAAAACATTCCCGATCAGCCGTTGTCGTTCAACATCGATAAAAATTTTGCCATCGAGATCACCAGCGATAATGGTAAGTACAAAGTGATGGGCGAAAATCCCGACAATTTTCCCAAAGAGCCTGCTGCCGACGATACAACAAACTTTACCATGACCGCATCGGCCCTGGTAACAGCCATCAACAAGACCCTGTTTGCCGTGAGCAACGATGATCTTCGCCCGGCAATGACCGGCGTGTTCTTCGAGCTGAATAAAGACTATATCCAGTTTGTAGCGACCGATGCACATCGGCTGGTACGCTACAAGCGAACCGATGTAAGCTGCCCGAAGAACGACTCGTTCATCGTACCGAAAAAACCGCTGAACCTGTTGAAGTCTGCCCTGCCGCTGAATGAAGACGAAATCACCGTCAGCTACAACAGCAACCATCTTTTTGTGAAGCATGGCACCACGCAGATGAGTTGTCGCCTGATCGATGCCCGCTTCCCGGATTACAAAGTGGTGATCCCCGCGGACAATCCGTACAAAATGGTTGTTGGCAAAAGTGAGTTTCAAAGTGCCCTTCGCCGGGTAAGTATCTTCAGTAATAAAAGCACCAACCAGGTGGCCCTGCAGATCAACGGTAGCGAACTGCAACTGGCGGCGCAGGACGTGGACTTTTCCTTTGAAGGAAACGAACGCATGAAGTGCCAGTACGATGGCGAAGACATCACCATTGCCTTCAATGCCCGCTTCCTGATTGAAATGCTCAACGCCGCCGACAGCGACGACGTGCGCATGGAACTGAGCACACCCACGAAGGCAGGGTTGATAAAACCTACCGAAAAAGACGAGAACGAGGAACTGCTGATGCTGGTGATGCCGCTGATGCTGAACCAGTAAATCCCCTCGATCCCCCAAGGGGGAAGTGGCATCTGCACAGACCCTTGCTTTTACACGATAGTTCAAAGCCGCCAGCATTCTGCTCGCGGCTTTTTTGAAGGACGCCATCCTCGAAGGGATGGCGTCCCTTTTTGTCGCCAACATTTCAGTTGAAGTCCCCGATAGGAAAAAGCATCTTTCCGAAGCCGGCCTTTGTGCACGAGGACTCCCTCTCCTTGCGGAGAGGGCCGGGGTGAGGTGCTGTTATTTCCTTATATTCACATACCCACATTTTGCTATATGGAAAACATTCTCTCCTATTTCAAAACGCTTGAACAGCACCCCGTGCAGCGGCTCCTGATCCTGGTGGGCGGCCTGCTGTTTTTTTGGATGATGGAAAGCGCCATTCCCCTGCTGGAACAGCAATACAAAAAGAACAAGACCCGGCATGCGGCGGTAAACTTTGCCTTTACGGTTATGCACCTTGTTATTCAAACCGGCATTGCCATCGTCATTGTGCTGCTGGCCGACTGGTGCCAGCGGCAGCAATTCGGGCTCGTGCACTGGGCCGGGGCGGGTGTGTGGGGCACCCTCGTTATTTCGTTTTTTGTGTACGATCTTTTTATCGGGTGGATGGCCCACTTCGTCTTGCACCAAACCTTTGTACTCTGGCGTTTTCATACCGTTCACCACGCCGATAACAATGTGGATGCCACAACGGGCCTGCGTCATCACCCCGTAGAAAGCATGATCCGCGGCGTGTTTTTCCTGCTTGCAACAATCGTAGCCGGTGCACCGGTTTATGCGCTCATGATCTACCAGACCATCCTGGTTTTCTTCACCGCGTTTACGCATGCCAACATCAGCCTGCCACGAAAGCTCGACAAAGCCCTCTCCTGGTTTTTTGTTTCACCCAATATGCACAAGGTGCATCACCACTGGGTGCAGCCCTACACCGACAGCAATTACGGCGCGGTGCTTTCCATTTGGGACCGGCTGTTTGGCACCTTTCGTGAGCTCGAGCCATCGCAACTGAAATATGGCCTCGACCGTCACTATCCCAATGAGCACGACGAGAACTTTTTGCTCCTGTTGAAAAAGCCCTTCGGGAGAATGAAATCGTGAACGGTGACTGGTGAGACATTAAACGCCCGACCTGGTCCGAACGATTCATGACTCACACCCTACTTTTGCTCTCATGAAAAGCATTGCGCTCATCCCGGCCCGCTACGCGGCCACCCGTTTTCGCGGAAAGTTAATGGCCGAACTGAAAGGCAAAACAGTCATTCGCCATACTTACGACGCCACCGTTGCCACTGGCCTGTTTGCTGAAGTGATCGTCGCAACGGACAGCGATATTATTTTCCAGGAAATCACCGCACACGGCGGCAAAGCAGTGATGACTACCGGCAACCACGAAAGCGGCACCGACCGCATTGCCGAAGCAGCGCAGCACCTGGAAGCGGATGTGATCGTGAATGTGCAGGGCGATACACCGTTTGTGAAAAAAGAGCCGCTGCAAAAACTCCTGCGGCAATTTGAAGACGACTCGGTGCAGGTCGGATCTTTAATGCAGGTACTGGACGATGAAGCGCTGATTGCCGATCCCAATTATGTCAAGGTGTGCGTGGATAAAAAAATGAATGCACTTTTCTTCAGCCGCAGCGTGATTCCTTATCCGCGAAACAAAAATATCGCCATCATCTATTATGAACACATTGGCGTGTATGCCTTTCGCAAGCAGGCCCTGATCGATTTCACGACCTGGCCAGTTTCTCCGCTGGAAGACGCCGAAAAAGTGGAGTGTCTTCGCTACCTCGAAAACGGTATTCCCCTGCGCATGGTGGTGACGGATTTTATGGGGGTGGAGATCGATACGCCGGAAGACCTGCAGCGGGCCGAGCAACTGTTGTGATGCCTGCAAACAGATGCAGGAATGAATTTCTGCAGCGCTGTCACCCTGAGCTTGCCGAAGGGTAATGCGATGTGGGTTTATCATTTGAAACCTCGAATATGAAAATAGCTCATAACGACTTTCTCTATGTTGTGCAGTGTCGCGATGGTTTCTACTACACAGGAGTAACTAATGATCTTAAGCGACGTTTGCAGGAGCACAATGAGGGGGTGAATTTGACCTGCTTTACCTTTAAACGAAGACCCGTCGTTTTGAAATATTTTGAGCAGTACGCCGAAATCATGCAGGCTATTCAAAGAGAAAAGCAACTGAAAGGATGGTCAAGCGCGAAGAAGGAAGAATTGTTTGTGCAAGATCATGATTGCTGAAGGAATTGGCAAAGTGTACTGCTGAAAAGCATACCCTGCAAAACACAAAAGCTGCTGAGGAGGAAAGGCCACCCACCAACCCTTCGGCAAGCTCAGGGTGACAGCGCTGCAAAGCCAAACAAATTTTTTAAACAACCTCGTTCTCACCTTATATTCATACTTAACATCTTTTTTCTATGGCAACAAAAGAACAATTCCTGCAAAGTGTCAAAGACGGTTACACGTTCAAAGGCGAATCCGTCCGCATTGGAAGAGCCATGTTCAACGGCGAAGTGGTGGATGGTGCCGATGTCTACCTGCCTCTGAAAACCATGAACCGTCACGGGCTGATTGCCGGTGCTACCGGCACGGGTAAAACCAAGTCGCTGCAAATGATCAGCGAAAGCCTGAGCAGCGCCAGTGTGCCGGTGCTGCTGCTCGACATCAAAGGCGACCTGAGTGGCATTGCCGCAGCGGGCACTCCCAACGATAAAATACAGGAACGGTCCACCCTCATTGGCATCGACTACAAACCCGGGGCCTACCCGGTGGAGTTGCTGACACTCAGCAAAAATAAACCCGGTGTACGGTTGCGGGCTACCGTGAGCGAATTCGGCCCGGTGTTGCTTTCCAAAATCCTGGGCCTCAACGATACGCAGGGCGGCCTCGTGGCCATGATCTTCAAATACTGCGACGACAAACAGCTCCCGCTTTTGGATCTGAAAGATTTTACCAAGGTGCTGCAATACATTACCAACGAAGGCAAGGCCGACATTGAAAAAGACTACGGGAAAATTTCCACGACCTCTACCGGCACCATCCTGCGCAAGGTGATCGAGCTGCAGCAGCAGGGTGCCGATGATTTCTTTGGTGAAAAAAGCTTCGAGGTGGATGACCTGATGCGCATTGCCGACGACGGCCGCGGCGTGATTTCCATCCTGCGGGTTACAGAATTGCAGGATCGCCCCAAGATGTTCTCCACCTTCATGCTGCAACTGCTGGCCGAATTGTATGCCACCGCACCGGAAGAAGGCGACCTCGATAAACCCAAGCTGGTGATCTTTATCGATGAAGCCCACCTCATTTTCAACGAAGCCTCTGAAATGCTGCTCGAACAGATCGAAACAGTCATCAAGCTCATTCGCTCCAAAGGGATCGGCATCTTCTTTTCCACGCAAAACCCCATGGACATTCCGCAATCGGTGTTGGGACAATTGGGAATGAAGGTGCAGCACGCCCTTCGGGCCTTTACGGCCGTGGATCGAAAAGCCATCAAGCAGGCCGCCGAGAACTATCCCGAAACCGACTACTACAAAACCGAAGACCTGATTACACAATTGGGGATTGGTGAGGCCCTCGTCACCCTGCTCAATGAAAAGGGAATTCCTACACCGCTGGTGCATGTGATGATGAAACCACCTACCAGCCGCATGGACGTGCTGACGGATGCCGAAGTAAACAACCTGGTGGTTTCTTCCAGGCTTGCGGCGAAATACAACAAAGACGTGGACAGCGAAAGTGCATACGAGATCCTGAACCAGAAACTGGCGGTGGCGCAGCAGCAGTCTGCGGAAGCAGCCGAAGAAGCGCAGGCGCAAAAAGCTGCACCAAAAGGCAGGGCTGCCAAGGAAGAAAGCTGGATGGACAATCCCATCGTACGTTCAGCCGGCCGTACGGCCGCAACCATGCTGACCCGCTCCCTGCTTGGTGTATTGGGCCTGGGCGGAAGCACCCGCCGGAGAAGGGGAAGTTTGTTTTAAAGACAGGGGTCGTTGCTACCCTGCCTAAAAATTTTTTTCATGAAACTGGAAGTCGTTAAAGCCGACATTACCAAACTTGCCGTGGATGCCATTGTCAACGCTGCCAATTCATCCCTGATGGGCGGCGGCGGTGTGGACGGGGCCATCCACCGTGCCGGCGGCCCGGCGATCCTGGAAGAATGCAAACAGATCGTGGCCCGGCAAGGCGGCTGTAAAACCGGTGAAGCCGTAATCACCACCGGGGGCAACCTGCCTGCAAAATTTGTCATTCACACCGTAGGTCCGGTCTGGAACGGCAAGCCAAAAGAAAGCGAGCTGCTTGCCAACTGCTACACTCATTCACTGCAACTGGCTGTCGAAAACAAGTGCAAAACCGTTGCGTTTCCCAATATCAGCACTGGCGTTTACCGGTTTCCCAAAGACGAAGCCGCCGTTATTGCAGTGAAAACCGTGGCTGCTTTTTTGCGGAACACAAACGAAATAGAGAAAGTGATCTTTGCTTGTTTTGATGAAGAGAATTTTCACCTTATCCAACGAGAGTTGGATAAGGTGAACAGCTGGTAATAGTTGGTCGTCCGCTAATGCCAGTTCGATAGCGGGAAAGTGTGATAGTAATAGCAGAAAATATCCAATATCTAAATATCCCAATATCCTGCTTTCTTAGTTGCAAGCCCCGAAGTGCAAGCGGTATAAATGTGGTGCTCCTTTCTTGTTTTGCGGATAAAAGGCCGTTAGAATTTCATTTGCAATCCTAGTCCTACCAATGATTTTACCTGCAGCGCCGGCGATTTCCCGTTCTTTCCAAAAAGCCGTGCATCATCGTCATAAATGAAATCAAGGTTCCAACTGGCCGTAAGCACTTTCGAGACAGACACCGAAAAAACATTGGTCATAAACAGATCGATGTTCTGCGGGTTGTGCCGGTAGTTGGAGAACAGGTCAAGCCGTCCGCGGTATTGCAGACTTTTATTGAAGGTCTTGATATAGTTGGCGCTGGCAAAGGCCCCAAATTCCGACTTGCTGTGTTTTCCCGGTTCCACACCGTACAGGCCTTTTGCAGAAAGCGTGTCGTCTTTAACGATCACCCAACGAATGGTGGCGGGTGAAATGAAGAACGAGAAGTTCGGCCCGGGTTTGTAATCAAAACCAAGACTGGCCAGGAGATAGGCCGGCGAAAGAAAGGCCGATGAAAAGGTTTTGACGTTATCGGGATAGGTGTACCCTTTGGCGAGTTGCGAACGGAAGTTGGCCAGCAGCGCCAGGTTCCACGTCGAGTCAAGCGCATACCCATACTTGGAAAGCAGGTCCAGCCGGTCGTCATTTTTACGGCTGCCAAGGCTTGTGGTCCGGATATAACCGAAGTTGAAGTCAAGCGTGTTGTCCCAACTGTGTTTATCTTTTTTGTAAAACGAAAACAGGTTAAGGTAAGACGTTAGCGAGAGCGAAAAATCATCGCCGCCGGCCGCCCAGTTGCTGAGAGAGCCCTGCGCCAGGTTCAGGTTGTAAAGGCCGCCCCTGCGCCATGCGATCGTGTCGGCTTCGCCTTTTTTGATGGTTTTGCCCGCTTCGTCCTTTAATTTTTTAACCGTTTCGTCTTGTGCAGAACAAACGAGGAACAAGCAACTCAGGCAGGCAAGAAAAATCGCTTTTTTCATAAACAGGGGTTGATGCCGTTCGTAATACCATACAAATTAGTACAAATCAACATGTTTCCCCTCGATGCTTTCGCCAAAAAACAGGGAGGCTTTGGCGGTAAAATCCGCTGCTGAATCAGTGGTGAAAAAAATACGGCGACTGTCCTTTGAAATTTTTGTTTCAATCTCCGGGTGACGCTGCAGGTAGTCCTGCAGGCTGTGCGCCACGATCTCTCCCTGCGAAAGCAGTTTGACATGTTGCGGTAGATACTTTTCAATTTTCTCCTTGAGTAAAGGATAATGCGTGCAGGCAAGAAGAAGAGTATCGATGTTTTTGTCCTTGCCCAGGATGTTGTTGATATGCTTCTGCACAAAATAGTCGGCGCCTGCCGACAGGTGCTCGTTGTTCTCCACCAGCGGCACCCACATGGGGCAGGCTTCCTGTTCGAGCGTTACGTCGGGGAAAAACTTTTCAATCTCGATTTCATACGAGCGGGATTGCACCGTGCCGTTCGTTGCCAAAATGCCGATGTGATGCGTGGCGGAATGTTTGCCAATGATCTCCGTGGTGGGACGAAGCACGCCCAGCACACGGGCGGTGGGATGCAATCGCTGCAGGTCATTTTGCTGTATGCTGCGAAGGGCTTTGGCCGACGCCGTGTTGCAGGCAAGGATGATGAGGGGACAGTTTTGCTTCAGCAGCCATTCCACGCATTGCAGGGTGTAGCGGTAAACGGTTTCAAAGCTGCGGGTACCGTAGGGCGCACGGGCATTGTCGCCGAGATAGAGATAATCGTACTGCGGTAAACTTTTTACAATTTCCCGCAGCACGGTCAGGCCGCCATAACCAGAATCGAAAACACCGATGGGAGACATGGCGCAAAAGTAGTTCACGAGTTCGCAAGTTCACGAGTTCACAAGGCGGGATGTCGGCAAAACGAAAATTTTTCCGATTAGCGAAATATTACAACATCGAACAACCAACCCGTGAACTTTCCTTGTGAACTGATTTGCCCTACCTTTAAAACCGTGCAGCACGTCGAGTTTTTCCATAGAGATCATTTCGCATTCCGTTATCACCGCGTAAAGGCCAAAAAATCGCTTTCGCAGTTCATCGACTTTTTCTGGGAAACGGACTTCGACGACTTGTTCAAACAATATCCGGAAGGGTTTTCAGATGCGCTGTTTCCCAATATTGGCTACACCTACCTGATCAATCTTGGCACACCCTTCGTGATGCAACTGGAAGAGGAGAAGTTCGAACTCAAAGGAGATGGCTTTTTGCCGCGGCACAAAAACATGATCTGCCACCATTCGGCTGGAAATAAAATCTTCGGCATCAAGTTCAATGTTTCGCCGGTCATCTTCCAGAAAAAAGTCAATTTTTCGGAGTACCGCGAATACATTTTTCCGCTGGCCTACCTCATCGACAGGGCCGTGGTGGAAAAAATCAAAGGCGCCTCAACCTTCGAACAGCGGGTGCAAATCCTGACAGCTTATTATGATGAGATCATTCAGCAACACGCCGGCTCGTTGACACCTGTCGACATTGTAACGCAAATTCTGCAGGATTGTTCTGCAAAAAATTCCTTTGAACTTTCGGTTGAAGAACTGGCCAGCCGGTATGCCATCAGTACCCGTACCCTGCAGCGTTATTTTGAAGCCACCACCAGCATCACCACCAAACGGGCCCTGCAAATTCTTCGCATTCGCAGGGCCGTTGAAAAACTAACCACTGCTCCCGGCGACTTTCACTTCAGCCAGTTTGGCTACTACGACTACAGCCATTTTCACAAACACCTGAAAGAATTTCTTTGCAAGCACACGATCGACATTATACAGCCACACCTGGCGTTGATGTCAAACGTGAGACGTGAGACGTGAAACAGGCATGAACGCCGATACGTCAGTCTCTTTGGTTTGACCTCTCACGTTTGACGTCTCACGTACTCAGTTTCCCCCTGCCCGTTGCCGCTCTTCTTCCGACGCCGTTGTTCTTCTGCGGGCTGCCTGCACCTTGCTGTTGCCAAAGCGATAGGTAAAGGTCAGGCTGGCCACCCGGGAGTCGCGGTAAGCATGCCAGTTCTCCACGTAGCTTCCTTTGTATTCCACCCGGGCTTTGGGAAGGCTGGTCCAGAAAATATCGGTGATGTTGAAGCGCAGAGTACCCTTGCCGTCGAGCAGTGTTTTTTGCACGCCGGTACCCAGGCCCCATTGCGGTTGAAACACCATGTAGCCATAGCGGCCGCCGGTATTCAGGTTGGCATTCAGTTCGGCCGTCCAGCCCTTTTTAAACGTAAATGTGTTGTTGGTGCGGATGTTGGCTGCCGGTTTCCCATCATTCAACTGGGCGCCACTTAGGTTGCCGTTGAATTTGTTGTAAAACAGGTTGAAGTTGTTCATCATGCTCCACCACTTGTTGATGCGGACAGGAGCGGATGCGGTAAAGCCCAGGTAATCGGACGATTCAAGGTTGACCGGGATTTGCACGGTAATGTTGGAGTCCTGTCCCGGTTTGATTTCGAAGGTTGGAATGACATCCAGAATTTTGGCCAGCACGCCGTTCTGCGGATCCGTGGTGTGGCTGTAGGCAAATGTGAAGTTGAGGTTCTTGAGCGTATAGTTCAATTCGTACGACCAGGTCATTTGCGGCTTCAGCAGCGGGTTGCCGGTCGAATAGATCGTGGCATCCACCTGGAACAGGAACGGATTGAGCTCCGAATAACCCGGGCGGTCGATGCGGCGGCTCACGGAAACACCAAGCGTTTGCTCGGGCTTCAGCTTGTAGTTGAAGAAGGCGCTTGGGAACAGCTGGAAATAATCCTTGCTGTATTGCCTGTCGCCTTTTACCTGGCGGGTGCGCAGGTTGGTCAGTTCGCCCCGTAAGCCCAGTTGCAGGTTGAATTTTTTATACTCCTTGCTGAAATTGGTGTAGGCAGCATTGTTGTATTCCTCGTAATAAAAACGGTTGGTCTTGGTCGC
Source organism: Flavisolibacter nicotianae (assembly GCF_003628535.1). Lineage (GTDB taxonomy): Bacteria > Bacteroidota > Bacteroidia > Chitinophagales > Chitinophagaceae > Flavisolibacter > Flavisolibacter nicotianae. Next base: position 736,560 of record NZ_RBCI01000001.1, on the reverse strand, counting down.
ATCCACGGTGATCTCCGAAGGCGTTACATTATAGAACTTCGCGTCGTTGTCGGAAGAAACATAACTTGTTTTTACGCCGGCTTCCAGCTTGGCGCCATTCTTCAGCGGATTAGTCAAATCCACTTTTGCTGTTTTCAAGGTCAGTTTCCCGGCCTGGTCGCCATCGAGAATATCGTCTTCTTTGCGCTTGCTGCCATTGAGGTTATAAAACAGCGAGGACGTGCGGGTCAGCGAACCGTTTTTGAACACGCCATAATCCACATCGGCTGTCAGTTCCTTGCCGTTGCTGTCGAGTTTTTGCTTCAGGTTGATATTGGCAAAGACATTGTCGAAATGATCCTTGTTTGTGCTGATCGAATTGAACCGGAAATCGGGTTGGAACGACAGGTCGTTCACCACGGTATTGATATCGGCCCTGCGATTGAATCCATTGAAGTTTCCGTTCACCACAACTCCAACGATCGTATTTTTCGACGGGAAGAAATCGGCGCCCAAACGGGCCGTGTGCGATTTGAGATTCATGAACATGAAGTTGTCCTTGTCGTCCGATCCTTTGAACACGCCATTCGTGTAAAAGTTACGGTTGATGAGCAGGTGATTGAGCATTTCCCTGTAGGCGTAGTTGTAATTGCCGAAAACGTTCACGCCCTTGTTGCGGTAGTTAAACGTGCTGCCGGCATTCCATTTGGGATACACACCCTGGCTGTAGCCTGCGGTCAGCGTACCATTGCTGCCAAGACGCTGGTCTTTTTTCAACCGGATGTCGATGATGCCCGAGTTGCCCGCCGCGTCGTATTTGCTTGACGGGTTGGTAATGATTTCGATGCGTTCGATGGCATTCACCGGCAGTCCCCGCAGGTAATTTGCCAGGTCCGCGCCGGTCATGGGCGAAGGACGGCCGTCGATCATGACGATGACGCCCTGCTTGCCGCGAAGAATGATGTTGTCGTTCTGGTCGAGGGTGATACCGGGAGAACGCTCCAGCACGTCAATGGCGGCACTGCCGGCATTGACCACGCTGTTTTCCACGTTCACCACCAGCCGGTCGTTCAGCCGTTGAATAAAAGGCTTCCGTGCACTCACCGTCACACCCTGTAGCTGGTTCTCTGCTTTTTCCTTCATGGCAATGGAGGGAACCGATACTGTTTCACCTTCCTTCACGTCAAAGGTCTTGCTGTATGACGGCGTGTAGCCAACCACTGAAATCCGGACCATATAGCCCGACGGCGTGATGCCGTCTATCTCGGCTGCACCGGCTTTATCGGAAATGGCGGACTTGACCAACGCGGAGTCTTTGCTGCGCAACAGTTCAACCGTTGCGCCTTCCACCGGTGCGTTTTGCCCGTTCAGCACCGTTACGGTTGCCTTGCCTTTTCCTGCCTGCGCAAAGGCAGCGGCGGTGAGCATACCGGCAAGAACACACGTAAAAATTTTCTTCATCTTCTTTGATTTTGCTGTAAAGAAGCACCTTCATTTCAGGGAAAAGAAGGGAAACTCTGTTAACTGCCGTATACTGCGATAGACGGACGAAAGAAAATGTATTACGAAAAAGATCGTGTCGTTTTTTTACACCAAAACTTTTTCAGCCAAATCCCCGCAAAGCCTGAATTTTGCGGCCACTTAAATGAGAAGCATGGAATACAATGTAGAAGAAATCAACCGGTTGATCCGCCACCGCCGCTCCGTTTTTCCCAAGCAATACGCCGAAGGAAAAACCGTGGACGAAGCCATTGTCCGGCAAATCCTGGAGAATGCAACTTGGGCGCCCAACCACGGGCAAACAGAACCCTGGAAGTTTGTGGTGTTCAGCGGCGAAGGACTGCAGAAGCTGGCCACGTTTCAAGCTGAATTATACAAGAAAGAATCCGCTGCCAATTTCAAGGAAGCCACGTATCAAAACCTGTTGGCCAACCCGCTGAAGGCCTCGCATGTGATCGCCATCTGCCTGAAGCGTGATCCCAATAAAAAATTCCCCGAGCAGGAAGAAATTGCCGCCGTTTCCTGTGCGGTGCAAAACATGTATCTCACCACCGCGGCCTATGGCCTTGGCGGCTACTGGACAACGGGTGGTGTAACGTATAAAGCCAGTGCCAAAGAATTTTTTGGCCTGGGTGAAGACGACAAGCTGCTTGGCTTTTTTTACCTGGCGCATGTGGCCGTTCCTTCTCCCGACAGCAAGCGCAAGCCGCTGGACGAAAAAGTGGAGTGGGTGAAGTCGTGAATGCTGAATGGTCAATGATGAATGGATGAGGGCTCAGCGGTTTGCCGGACAAGGAATGGTGAGCTGCAATTCTCTAACAAACTGGAGTGAAGGTATTCCGCCAACTTGTAAACCCGTGAACCCGTGAACCCGTGAACTTATGTTCCCTTGCCATTGACGCCTTTGACTTCGTGTAAGATATCGGCCAGGAAATCCGATTGCAGTTGCTGGATCTCGAGCAGGCGCTGGTTTTGGTGCACCATCAGGTGATCCAGTTTTTCGTGCAGCAGACGGATCTCGATCTCGGCCTTCAGGTTCACTTTGTAATCGTGCTCACTGCGGCGGCGGTCCTTGTCTTCCTGCCGGTTCTGGCTCATCATGATGATGGGTGCCTGGATGGCAGCGAGGCAGGACAGGATCAGGTTCAGCAAAATAAACGGGAAGGGGTCAAACGACCGGTGTGCCAGTATCCACATGTTCACCAGCATCCAGAAAGCAATAAAGCAGAAGAAAATAATGATAAAGGTCCAGCTGCCGCCAAACGAGGCGATCATGTCGGCCAGCCGTTGCCCAAAGGTGAGCGGCTCGTTGATGTCCTCTTCAATATTTTCCGACAGGAGCTTGTTGCTCTGTATGGCATGGATCACTTCTTCTTCCAGCTGGCTGATCTCACCCACCTCCTGCTCGATCAGCTTTGCAATGTAGTCCTTGCGGTATTCGTTCAGCTTGTCAAACGAAATAAACTTATCGGCTGTGAAGTCCGGGTGGTCCTTCTGTATCAGCTTCAGCAAGGCGGTTCTGATCTCGCCGCCGCGGTAAGCCTCTGTGGCAGGAACTTCCTGTTTGGTGATGTCGCAGTAAACGGTTTTCATGACAAAAAGCTGGTACAGAAAGATAGAAAGAAATCCCCGTCCTTTTGCATTGTTTATATTTAGCCCGAAAAAGCAGCATTCCCTTTCATGTCCCAGACGGTATCCCTTCCCGCAAAAACGTGGTCGCAGCGCATTGGTGAAAAGGCAGGCGGAAGACCGGTTGTTTTTTTCCTTCTCTTTTGGCTTGTACTGAACCTTCTGCAGGTTGCCTTTATGGAACTGACCAGCGACGAAGGCTATTACTGGTTTTACGCACAGCACCTGCAGTGGGGCTATTACGATCACCCGCCCCTGGTGGCGGTGATGATCCGGTTGGGAAGCTTTCTGTTCCCGGGCGAACTGGGGGTACGTTTTTTCAACGTGCTTTTGAGCACGGCAGCGCTGGCGCTTTTCTTTTCCTTGCTGCCGGAAAGGATCAAACACACCAACCGCACCTACCTGGTGATGCTGTCAGCGCCCTTGCTGCACTACCTCACGTTCTTGGTTTTTCCCGATGGTCCGCTGCTGACTTTCAGCCTGCTTTTTTTGGTAGTGTACAAACAGTTTGTAAAAGAGAAAAATCTTGCTACCTCCCTGCTGCTTGGCGTTTCACTGGCCCTGATGGCCTATGCCAAGTATCACGGTTCACTGGTGCTGCTGTTCACGGTAATGGCCAATCCCAGGCTGTTGAAGCAGGGCTATTTTTACCTCTCGCTTTTGGTGGCCGCCGTGCTGTTTCTACCGCATTTGTGGTGGCAATACCAGCATGCGTTTCCCACGTTGAAATACCACTTGAGCGGCCGCACAAGTCAATGGTCGTTCCGGCATGTTGGCGAATACGTTTCGCAGCAAATCGTTGCCATCGGCCCGGGACTGATCTTTCTCCCCTTTGTTTGCAGGGCAAAAGATGTCTTTGAGCGAACACTCAGATTCATCATCATTGGCACGTTGCTCTTTTTTTTGGTGAGTTCCTTCAAAACCTTTGTTCATTTTCACTGGACGTCGATTGCGCTTTTCCCGCTGCTCTATTTCGCGGTGGACTATTACAACCGGCCGGAGAAAACAACGTTGTTTCGCTGGCTCATCCTGCCGTTTGTTGTGTTGTTTTTTCTTGCCCGGTTGCTGTTAATGATTCCGCTTATTCCGGGAATGCATGTGGGTGAAGATGTATACCATGGACGAAAAGCCTGGGCAAAAGAGCTTTCAATCGTAGCCGGCAACAAGCCGGTGTTCATGCCCAACAACCTGCGGGAATCGTCGCTCTATTCGTTTTATTCGGGCAAGCAGGGAGTGACCCTGTACAACCGTCCCGCAAAAAAATCGCAGTACGAATTGTGGGGCTACGAAGACAGCCTGCAGGGGAAAGACGTGTTGCTGGTGACGAAGTACCCGTTTGCCGGAAGCACGGAATGGAAAACAGCCATTGGTCAAACGTTCTTTTATACCACCATTTCTTCCTTTCAATCGTTTTACACGGGGATTACCCTAAAGCCAGTCTTGCCGGTCGTTCGTCGGGCCGATACGGCCCTGCATGTTGTACTGGAAATCGAAAATGAGCGAAGGTGGCCCGTGAATTTTGCCAACGGCAGTGAAACGACATCCATCATTTGTTCCATCGAAAAAGATAATCGTGTGATCAGGGCCGATGCTGTGGCGGTGGTTTCGGGCACTGATCCAATTCCTGCGAAGGGCAGCAGGCAAAAAGAACTAGACATTCCCCTGAAAGAGTTGCCAAAAGGTGAGTACCAGATTTATTTTGGGATTCGAACCGGTTTGTTGCCTGATGCGATTTTGTCGGCACCTTTTGTCATTCAATACAGATAGCAATTTTTATTTCAACTTGTTTCGCAAAGAGTTGATCCTTGTGTCGTAAATATTCAACACGATGATTTTCTTGTTTGCCACCTAGTAGTAAATCCGGTTTCTTCTTCCCATCAGAATGCTTTTTAAGCCTTTGATGGAAGCAGAGTTGTTTCCTGTATCTGGCTACCGTTGCAGAGCGTCAAATTTTCGCTGAAGTTGTTCGGCAAATTTCTTTGGCTATGTTACCACATTACACCCGTCGGATCTCTGCTCCCAGGCCCTGCAAGCGTGTATCGATATACTGGTAGCCCCTGTCGATCTGGTCGATGTTCTGGATGACGCTTTTTCCCTCGGCGCTTAAGGCCGCGATCAACAGCGCCACGCCGGCGCGAATGTCCGGAGAACTCATGGTGATGCCCCGCAGCTTGTACTTCCGTTCCAACCCGATCACGGCGGCCCGGTGCGGATCGCAAAGAATAATTTGCGCTCCCATGTCAATGAGCTTGTCCACGAAGAACAGGCGGCTTTCGAACATTTTCTGGTGCACCAGCAGCGAGCCTCTTGCCTGCGTGGCTACTACCAGCACGATGCTTAACAGGTCCGGTGTAAACCCCGGCCACGGATGATCGTAAATTGTCAGCACACCACCATCCATGTAGGTTTGCACCTGGTAAATATCCTGTTCGGGTATATGAATGTCGTCGCCGACAATGTTCATTTGAATGCCCAGCTGGCGGAACTTTTCGGGGATGACGCCCAGGTATTCCACGCTGCAATCCTTGATGGTGATGTCGCTTTGCGTCATGGCGGCCAGGCCGATGAAGGAGCCGATCTCGATCATGTCGGGCAGGATGCGGTGCGTAGTGCCGTGCAGCTTTTCCACGCCGGAGATCACCAGCAGGTTGCTGCCAATGCCGCTGATATCCGCACCCATCCGGTTGAGCATGCGGCAAAGTTGCTGGATGTAGGGCTCGCAGGCCGCGTTGTAGATGGCCGTTTCGCCTTTTGCCAGCACGGCCGCCATGACGATGTTGGCCGTTCCGGTCACGGAGGGTTCGTCCAGCAAAATATAGGTTCCTTTCAATCCGTCGGTGGAGAAGTAAAAAAACGCATCATCCGGGTAATAGATGAACTCCGCTCCCAGCTTTTGAAAGCCCAACAGGTGGGTGTCCAGCCGGCGCCGGCCGATCTTGTCGCCGCCGGGTTTGGGAATAAAGGCTTTTTTATAACGCCCCAGCATGGGACCGGCCAGCATCACCGAGCCGCGCAGCATGCCGCTCTTGCTTTTGAACTCGGGACTGCGCAGGATGTTCAGGTCCACATCATCAGCCTGGAAGGTGCAGGTGTGGCGGTCGGGCCGGTACACTTTTACATTCATGGCCCTGAGCAGTTCGATCAGGTTGTTGACGTCGAGAATGTCCGGGATGTTGGTGATGGTTACTTTTTCATCGGTCAGCAAAATTGCACTGATAATCTGCAGGGCTTCGTTCTTGGCGCCCTGCGGGATGATCTCGCCTTTCAATTTTTTTCCGCCGATAACTTCAAATGCTGCTCCTGTCATAATTCCCCCTGTCCCCCTAAAGGGGCGACGTAGATCTGTCACGCTGCTCTTTCTCCAACTGTCCAAAAGAACAAAGCGACAGAATGTTTTAAGGTTAAAAATTTAATTTATGTAGGGTTCTAACTAGCTTGTCTGCTTTCAACCTTATGCAATAGAACTGTTCGCTAGAAAAAAAGTTTCTTCCTCCGACTCGCTAGAAAAAAAGTTTCTTCCTCCGACGTCTCCCTTTTAAGACACGGAGATTACCTGCTCGCTTGTTTTACCAAATCTTCTTTCCCGATGCTGGTAATCGAGAAGGGCTTCATACAAATTTTGTTTGCGAAAGTCGGGCCAGCGCACCTGTGTGAAGTACAGTTCCGCATAGGCCAGCTGGTAAAGAAGGAAATTCGAAATGCGGTATTCGCCGCTGGTGCGGATCATTAGCTCGGGGTCGGGAAATTCCGACGTTGTCAAATACTTCTGCAGTGTGTCCTGGTCAATTTCCTCCACGTTCAGTCGCCCGCTTTTTACCTCGTAGGCAATGCTTTTGACGGCATTGAGCAATTCCCAGCGTCCACTGTAGCTCAGGGCCATGATCAATTGCAGGCCGGTGTTTTCTTTGGTGATCTGGAGAGCTTCGGCCAGCTCCCGCTGTGCATAATCGGGCAGCATGTTGATGTCGCCGATCACGTGCAGGCGGATGTTGTTTTTATTGAGGCTTTCCACTTCGCCGCGGATGGTTTTCACCAGCAGCTCCATCAGGCCGATTACTTCGTACTGCGGCCGGTCCCAATTCTCGGTGGAGAAGGCATAGAGGGTCAGGTAGCCGATGCCCAGTTCCGCACAGCCTTCCACAATATCGCGTACGCTTTCCACACCCTGGTAATGGCCAAACAGGCGGTCCTGTCCCTGTTCTTTGGCCCAGCGGCCGTTGCCATCCATGATGATGGCGATATGACGGGGCAGGCGGTTTTTATCGATTTGTTGCAGAAGATCCATGCGATGATGTTTACGGGTTCACAAGTTCAGGCGTTCACACATTGGTTGTTCCGGTGAACAGAGGGCAAAGGTAAACTGCAGAGAGGAAATGATATTGGGATATTGGATATGGCGATATTCTGATTTCTGTCGGGGGAGAGCCGTCTACATGGCGTCATCTGCGATAAAAAGAAAGCACGGAAAAACGCCGTGCTACATCCATTTGAAACCCTGCTCATCCGCGGTTAGTTAGCCGACGGACATTTATACGATTGCAGGTTGAAGCTCAGGTAAAAGATTGCCGTGGCAAACTGGTCTTTGTTCTGGCTGTTCCCGCGCTGCTGTCCTTTTATACCGATCGGTGTTCCGGTTTCATACGAACGGTCATGCAGCAGGTAGCCCGCCGATGGCGTTCCGTCCGGATTGGGCGGAAAAACGGCCGGGTCGACATAGGTCTTGCTCACATCATCCAGGTAATCGGTATTGGTGAAGCGGTGGACGATCTCGAACCCGAAGTTTGTGCGTTCGTTGAGGGCATATTTAAAACCTACGCCAAACGGGATGGCCATCGCCATGCTGCTGTATGGCTTGCGGTCGGGATAAAGGGCACTTCCCTGCCCTTCTGTGCCAAGCTCGCGGAGATAATATTTATCCCCTTTCAAAAAGGCATAAGGGTCGTAACTGAAAGCACTGACGCCAAACGTGATGTACGGCGTAAAGCTAAAATCGGGTTCGCCGGGCAAAAAGCGGTAGAAATTAAAATCGCCCTGCAGTCCCAGCTCCCATACTTTGGAGTTGAAGCTTAGGTTGCGACGGCGCATGTATTCGTTTTGCGTATTGTAGATATCCGAGTAGCCCAACTGCGTAAAGTTTCCGGCCAGTCGAAGGGCGATGTAGTTGCCAAAGTTTTTGCGGAAGAAAAGGCTGGCGGCCAACTTGGGCCGGTTGATCTTCGCCCTTGTGTTCAGGTCGCCAAAATAATGACCGGCACCAACGCCAAAGCCGAATTCGCCTTCCTGAACAATGCTGTTTTGCGCAAAAACGGCCAGTGGCAGACAGAATAGTAAAGCAGTAACAAATTTTTTCATCGCGTCACGAATATCTTATTTTCAATAAATCTCAAACGAAAAAATTTGGTCTTTGGTATGCAGTGGCGGTGAAACGGCAAACGTGAAACGTGAAACAAGCGGGCCTTTACCTTTGGTGCGCTCCTGTTTCTTATTTGCCGTTCCCTAGTTCCGCTTGTCCAGTCCCCAGGAAAGTTTGTTGCGCAGGGTTTGCAGAAAATTATTTTCGTTCAGGCGCACCAGGTTGATGGAGAAATTCTCTTTCCGTACGGCCAGCAGCACGTTTTTGTCCACCCATTCCCGCCGGGAGTCCAGGGCGCAAATGATTTCATCGGTGCGGCTTTCCACTTCAAAGGAAACGATGGTGTTGTCCGGGATCACGATCGGCCGTACGTTCAGGTTGTGCGGCGCAATCGGGGTCAGAACGAAAGACCGCGATTCGGGAAACACCACCGGACCACCACAGCTTAACGAGTAGCCGGAAGAACCGGTTGGTGTGGCCAGGATCAAGCCATCGGCCCAGTAGGTATTGAGCAATTCACCATTGAGATAGGTGTGGATCTTGATCATGGGGGCTATGTCCCGCTTGTGGATGGCAAATTCATTCAGGGCATAGGGCACTTCGTTGAAAAGTGGGATGTTCGAGTCCAGGTGGATGAGCGACCGCTTGTCGATAATGTAGGAGCGGCGGGCCAGGGCTTTGATGGCTTCCGTCATTTCTTCGCGGCCGATGGAGGCCAGGAAACCCAGGCGGCCAAAATTGATCCCCACCACCGGCAGTGTTTTTTCCCGCACCAGCGTAACGGTATCGAGCAGGGTGCCGTCGCCGCCAAGACTGATCAAAAAATCAATTTCATTGGTTAGTTCTGCGTGGTGCGAAAAGGTTTCGATCGTTGCGGAAAGGGTCAGGTGGCTGGCAATTTTTTCATAGTATTCGCGGAAGATCACCGGCTGAATACCTTCTTTCTCCAGTTCATCAAAAAATAGCTGAATGTCCCGTTTTTGTGTCTCGTCGAATACCCGGCTGTAGATCGCTACTTTCAAGATAATCAGTTTACCCGTTCACGAGTTTATACATTCACGAGTCTGGCGCCTGTGGAAGAAATTGCCACTAAAGGCTTCCAACTTGTGAACCGTAAACTTGTGAACTCGTGAACTATTGATGTAAATATAGACCGTTTTGCCCTAACTGGTTAAAGCTCCATTCAAACTTGAAAACAAGGTCGGTGAACAGCACAAGGTCCGCACCCACACCGGCGCTGTAGAGCATTCGGTTGTTTAAGCCATTGTATGGTGTTTCGTTTCCGTTGTAAGCGTAGCCGGTATTGACAAATGATTTCACAAACAGTTTCACCGGGATGCTGCGCAGCGATTTGAACCACTTGTTCTGTGGCAGCGATACGGCTGTTTTCAAAAGACTGCGGGAAATGGTTGCCTTTGCATAGCCGCCGGTCACACCGTCGATAATGTAGTTTTCGTAGCCCTGCAAATATGCATCCCCGTAACCCAGGAAGTGCTGGGTGAAATACGGCTGGCGGAAAGGCAACTTTAAAACACCGCCCGCATTGAGACTGAAAAAATACCGGGTACCCAGCGGCCAGTAACGGGAACCCTTCAGCGAAAGCTGCCAGAGGTTGACATCGCCGCCAAAGCCGGCCTTGTGGAGCGACACTTCGCCTTCTTTTCCCTTGGTGGGATAGGGGTTGAAATCGAGGTCCTGGAATAAGACCCTGTACGTAATATAGGGATAGTTGAACGTGTTGTTGGATGGCGTGTAAAAGCTATTGAGCTTGCGCACCGTATCGCCGATCCTGTTGTATTTGTAGCCAATGGAAAATGTGTGACGGGTTTTGATGGCCGGCCTGTAGCTGACATCAACGGAACTTTCGTAAAATTCGTAGAGGTAACCATCGGGGGTTTTGATCGGCAGAAGCTTGTTGTTTTCGGTGGCATAATTCAGCTCGCGGTTTTTGCCGTAGGTAAAGTTGATGCTCGACGACCACTTCAATTCTTTATCGAGAAAAAAACCGCGGTACTGCAGGTCTACTTTTTTGGTGTAGCCGTTGGTCAGGTTGACGTACATCTTGTCGCCGCGTCCGGAGAAATTGTATTGCGTAAGCTTTAAGCCGTAGTTCAGATGTTCCAGTTTCCGGCCCCTTTCGTTCCATTGTGAAAAAGTGCCGTTGGCCAAGCGGAGGAAAGGCTGGGGATAGAAATACCACTTCTCTTCCACATCCACGGTAACATAGGCATCGAGGTCTTTCACGCTTCGCAGGCTGACGACCACGTTGCGAAACAGCGATGTATTCATCAACTGCTGTTTGGCCTGTTCCAGTTTTTTGATGATTTCGGGCAAGGGATACGATTCGCCTGCCTGGAAGGGAAGTTCCCGCAGCACGGTGGACCGTCTTGTGCGCTTGTTCCCGCTGACGGATACCTCGCGAACGGTAAACGCCACGTCACTGCTGGCCTGAACTGTTTCTTCGGGATGGCTGGTAGAATAAATCAGGTGGTCGCTGGCCAACGCCTCCTGCGCCCTTAGCTTGGCGCCAAACAAAAAGGCCACGCACAAAAACCCAAAAAGCAAGCAAATTTTCATCAGTGGCTTTCCTCCAACAAATATGATACGAATAACGTACCGTTCTAAAAATCACAGATTCGCAGTCAGGAAGATAAGCAAAATCCGGTGGAAATACAGGTATCCGTGGCGTGCAGCGGGAATTCTGCAAGGGCGGTTAAATATTGAGATAATTCATCAGATTGTCGTAGTTGGCCTTTAGCTCGTTCTGGTACAACTCTTCTCCAAAATAATATTTTACGTTGTACTCGTAACGTTGAAACGTGCTTACCAGGTCCGAGACCTCGACTTTGTTGACGCGGATGGTCACCTGGGTCGTTCCGCTTTCCACGTCGGTATAGGTGTTAAGTTGGGTAATTTGTGCACCAACCGACTCGACAATGCGGTTGATTTCGGTAAAAGAGTAGTTGTGGTTTTCCACTTCCAGCACAATCAGAGCGCCGGGCTGGTTAAGGCTCATGAACTCCGATGCATAGCGCAGCAGGTCGTTGTAGGTAACGATCCCCAGCAACTGTTTTTCTTCCACCACCGGTACAATGCTCAATTTGTTGACAACAGCGGTTTGAATGGCTTTCAAAAAATGCTCGTTGGCCTGCACGGACGTGGTGCCGTCGGTGATTTCCAGGTCGGTAAGCTGGGTTTCTTCGTCGTTCTGAAGCAATTGTTCTTCGCTGATGATACCAAGATAATGATCGTCTTCCACCACCGGCAGGTGAGCAACGTGGTAATCGTTCATCAGTTGCAACGCATGATAAACAGTATCGCCTTTGTGGAGATAAGGAATGGCATTCGATATGAGATCACGGGTTAACATAGAACGGTTGTCTTTAGGTAAGACATGCTAACCTAAGCAACTGTTGCAGTGGTAGCAAGTTTTTTCAAAAAATTTTCCAAAATCACGTTGAACTCTTCCGGCCGTTCCATCATCGGTGCATGGCCGCACCGGTCGATGAAATGCAGTTCGCTGCCCGGGATCAGACGGTGAAATTCCCGTGCCACGAAAGGAGGGGTAATGGTGTCGTTGTTGCCCCAGACAAGCAAGGTCGGTTGCCGGATGTTTTTCAACTCCTCGCCCAGGTTGTTGCGGATGGCGCTTTTGGCAAGGGCAATGATCTTGATCACTTTTAGCCGGTTGCGGGTAATTTCAAACACTTCGTCCACCAGTTCTTTGGTGGCCATGGCCGGGTCATAAAAGGTGATCTCTGTTTTTTTCCGGATGTATTCGTAGTCGCCGCGCTTGGGATAGGTATCGCCCATACCGTTTTCGAATAAACCCGAAGAGCCGGTGAGAATGAGCGATTTGATTCGTTCCGGGTGCTTCAGCGTATGCACAAGGGCAACGTGTCCGCCCAGCGAATTGCCCAGGAGATGAACGCCGGTATAATCTCTTGTTTCCAAAAATTTATGAACGTACTTGGCCAGGCCGCCAACAGTGGTGTGGAGGATGTCCAGGTCAAACAGCGGCAAAAGGGGCACCACAACTTTGTACTGCTTTCTGAAATGCTCCACCAAATCTCTAAAGTTGCTGAGTGCACCAAAAAGCCCGTGCAGCAATACGAGAGGTTCGCCTTCACCCTCTTCAATAAACTTAAACCTTCCTTGTTCTTTTACCTGGTATTGCATGAATATTGTGTTCTAATGTTGCTAAAGTAACTGTTTTTTACAAATAGCACGAAGTGAGGGGCCATGTTGCGAAAGTGTTCAAAATCATGATTTCCGCTGTGCACAACCGTTGGCTCCATTCTGCCGGAATGCACGAAGTCAATCCGTGTTTTTCTGTGTCAAGCACGGTCGACTTACCGGCTAGGCGCTTGCCTTTTTGGCACCGACCTTTCCAAAAAAATCCAGCAGTTCGTCAAACATATGCCGGAAGAAGGGAAGAATGGCGCCAAGGATATCCATGATCTTTGGTGCAAAGGGTTCGATAAAACCGTACGTCACCGACGTGCGGATTGTGTTTTCCTTCAGCCAGTGCAATTGCGTCGCGTAAAAAAGAAGGATGCTGAAAATGAAAAAATAAATCAGCAGATACAGCACCACGCCACCCAGCCGGTTCAGCCAGCCAAGCAGCATCAGGCGCATGGCGCCTTCAATCGCTTTTGCCCCCAGCCGCACCAGCAACACCACAATGACAAACACCAGGAAAAAAGCCAGGAAGGGCAGCCAGCGTTGCGACACGTCCACATTGGTACCGATATATCCTGCCATCAGCGTGGACAGCTTCAGTGCTGCGGCAAGACCAACGAGGTAAGCCACGAACGAAAAAAGGGCAACCACCAGCCCTTTGCGCAATCCTTTGAATACAGCCACAACCAGTAAGATCAGGGCGATGATGTCAATCAGCATAGGAGTAAAGTAGGCAGTAAGCAGTAGGCAGTTGCATCATTTGACTGCCAACTTTCTACCGCTTATTTGGAAAGCAGCTCCTTTACCGCTGCTGAGATAGATTTGCCATCGGCTTTCCCGGCCAGTTGTTTCGTAGCCACACCCATGACCTTTCCCATGTCGGCAGGCGACGCGGCGCCGGTTTCGGAAATGATCTGCTGCAGAGCAGCTTTGAGTTCTTCCGGACTCAATTGTTTGGGCAGGAATTTTTCGATCACCCGGATTTCTTCTTCTTCTTTTTGTGCAAGGTCGGCACGGTTCTGCTGTTGATAGATGTCGAGTGAGTCGCGGCGTTGTTTCACCATTTTTTGCAGCAGGCTGACTTCCTTTTCAGCCGATACGTCGCCGCCGGCACCGGGTTCGGTTTTGGCTTTGATGATTTCGGCTTTGATGGCCCGCAACCCGCGCAGGGTGGCTTCGTCTTTTGCTTTCATGGCCTCTTTCATTTCGGCCATCACTTGTAATTCAAGGCTCATATAAAGAAATTATAAATGGCAAATTTTAAATTATGAACGAAATGCCAATTCAGCATTCAACATTCATCAATTCTTACGCTTTGTTCTCCCGCATCTGCAGTTCCTGGAATTTCTTGTAGAATTCCTGTGCATGCGCTTTCATTTCGTCGGTCAGCTCTGTCATGCGGGTGGCCCGCTGAAAGGTGTCCGCCATGGTCATGAAGGTCTGGTAATAAAAATCAGCCATTTCATCCACCATCATTTTTTGAGTCCACAGGTCAATGCGAAGAGCAGCTTTGTCAGCACCATCCCACAGCGAAAGCATAAAGGCCTTGGCTTGCTGCGGCCTTTCGATCGTACTGTCGGTTGCCGACCATTCTATACTGGCCGGAATCTTTTGTTCATCCAGCTCCACATCGATTTTGATTGTCGATTTTGCCATGCGAATAAATTAGGCGGCGAAGATAGGAAAAGGTGAGGTGGTGAATGGTCAATGGTGAGTGTGAATGGAAGAAAGTTTTCATTTGGTCCTGCTAACACTGTGTGCACGGCAACCTTTCGTCCATCCAAACAGCTCGTAGCCATTTCACCATGGGCCAATCACCCTCCTGCTGCCTGCAGCAAACAAGCCCATAGCCGGTCGGCCGTTCGTTGCCAGGTATAAGGGGCAGCAACTTCCTTTCCTTTTTGCACCAGTGCACTTCGCTCGCCTTCGTTTTTGTAAACGAACATGAGCTGGTAAGCAATATCGTCCACATTGGCCGGGTCGAAGAAAAGGGCCGTCCCTTCGCTGATCTCCTCCATCGCCGAGCCCTTCGAGGTCAGCACCGGCACACCGCACTTCATGGCCTCCAGCACAGGCACGCCAAACCCTTCAAAATGCGACGGGTACACAAAAGCATAGGCCGCGGCCATCAGCTGTGCCAGCTCGCTTTCCGCCAGGTAGCCTGTCAGCACCACATCGTCTTTATACTTGTAGGTTTTCAGCAGGGCGAGGAAGTCCTCGTTCTTCCAGGCCAGCCGCCCGGCCAGCACCAGTTTCAGAGAACTGTGCATGCGACGCTTGAAAATGGAAAATGCCTTGAGCAGGTTAACAATGTTTTTTCGCGGCTGGATGGCACCGGCATAAAGAAAATATTCGGCTCCGCCGGTATAAGATTCCTTTACGGCCATCTTCTCTTCAAAGCCGGTGGGAGCAAAAATCTCTTTCACCCCGTTGTACACGACCGCGATTTTCTCCGGCGGTGTTTTGTACTGGCGCACGATATCGTTTTTCGAAAACGCCGAAACAGTCGCCACGATGGCGGCCTTGCGGATGAATTTTGGCGTGTAGCGTTTGTAATAGGCCAGGTGGCTTTTTTGATAGCCTTCCGGGTAATGCAAAAAACCCAGGTCGTGCACCACGAGGCATTGCGGTACCGATGTTGTCAGCGAACACTGGCCGTCGGGAGAAAGAAAAACATCGGCTTTGAGCTGTTTCAAGCGCCGGGATACGCTGACGTCGAACCAGTACTTCCACAGAAGCGGGTGGCGGGCCGGCGGCGCAAGCACATGGCCTTTGACGTTACCGGAAAACAGAAATTCCTCGGGAAAGGGGCGGTCGAAGAAAAAATGAAATTCGTGCTCCGGGTGCTGCCGGGTCAGGGTGGAAAGCACCTCGCGGGTGAAATAGCCAAACCCTTCCAGTTGCTGCTGCAATAAAAAACGTGTGTTGACGGCAATGCGCATGCGCCGCAAAGGTAAAGGGGTGCGCCGGTGAAACAGCAAGCCCGGTAGTGACGCCGATGTTAGTGATGTGGTTGACTGATAATGTTGAGTTTGTGAACGAAAGTGGGTAAAAATTTCGTTACCAAAATCACAGGTGTTGTCTTTCGTCAACAATTTTTTGGGAAAAAAAAGAGACAAGGCCGTCTTTAAAGCAGAAAATGGAATTGGTATCATGTTTGTTTCACTACAACACGAACGCGACAAACGCTTCACCCTTACCTTACAAACTTAGTATAAACGACCTCTTAGGTGGAAGAGGATGGTGGCTTGTAAAAGGGGCCTTGGTTCGGGGCCCCTTTCTTTTTTCCTCAGCCTCCCCGCCCTCCAAAGGAGGGAGTGGCATCTGCACAGACCCTTGCTTTTGCACGATACTTCAAAGCCTTCATCAGTCATTTTGATGGAGGCTTTTTGCTGCTGGTTGGCGTCCTCGCCAACAGCTTTCTCTTTTGCCCCGGCGGGGCAACGTGTTAGTAGAAAGAAAGAGCAATAGAGAGAATAAAGCTCCGTAGGAGCGATATGTTTTTTGTCACCAGCACTAGAATAACTATTAAGCTTCCGTTGCGACGCTCCCTTCAACGTTCGGAACGCAGCTGGGCAAAAAAGAATTCCATCCCCGAAGGGATGGAATTCTGCAGCATATCAAAACAACTTGCTTAAGCTGGCGCTGTGCGTTGTGGCTTCCTCTCCTTGAGGAGAGGGCCGGGTGAGGTTTTATAAAATCCAACACTCCGCATTGCGCAGATAACTCTCATCGATAACCGCTCCGAGGCCCGGTGTTTCCGGCACATCTATGACCCCGTTTTCCAGGTACGAAATTCCGCCGATCACCGGGTCTTCGGTGAACATCAGCGGCGTGTCGAAGTCGCAATGGTGAATGGCAGCGTTGCTAAGTGCCAGGTGGGCCGCCGCCGTCATTCCCAGCCGCGACTCCATAAACCCACCCACCTGCATGTGCAGGCCGGCTGCCGCACCCAGGTCGGCGATCTTTTTTCCTTTAAAAAAACCACCCGATTTACCCAGCTTGATGTTGAACATCGGGCAGGCCTTTAAGGCAATCAGCCGCTCCGCATCGTGATCGTCGCCGCAGCTTTCATCGGCCATGATGGGAATGGGCGAAGCCGCCGATACCCTGGGCAGTTCCATGAACCGGTAACGGGCAATGGGTTCTTCGCAGTGCTCAATGCCGTATTCAGCCAGGGCCTGCAGGACGTCGATGGCATAATCTGCCGTGCCCCATCCTTGGTTGGCATCGATGCGCAGGGGATGGTTGCTGCCGATGCCTTCCCGGATGGCCCTGATCCTGGCCACATCGTCTTCTTTGGTTCCACCCAGTTTTACTTTGATGGCCGGAAACCCTTCGGCCTGAAAGCGCCTGGCATCTTCCTTCATCTTTTGCGGCTCCCCGATGCTGACTGTCATATCGGTTTCGAGCACCTTGTTTTTGTCGCCGCCTAAAAACCGGTAAAGCGGCACACCCGAATGCTGGGCGGCAATGTCGTGCAGGGCTATGTCGAAAGCGCTTTTGATGCTGTTGTTTGCATAAATGGTCTTGTCCATGGCCTCTGTGCAACCTGCAATGTCCAGGGCATTTTTGTCTTTTAGCACTTTGGCAAAATATTGCCCCACGATAAAACAGGTATCCACGCTTTCGCCGTTGATGGTCATGTAGGGACTGCATTCACCGTAGCCGGCACACCCGTCTTCGGTGCGGATGATGACGACCACGTTCTGTACCGTGTGGATCGGGCCCAGCGAAATCACAAAGGGTTCTTTTAGCGGAACAAACAATTTATAAAGCTCAATCGATCGAATAGCGGTTCCCTGCATGCGGATGGTTTTTTCTGCAAGTACGTTAAAACGTTGCAAACTCCGGCACCCGTCGCAAAAGGCGCACAGTTTCTGCAGACGCAAACAAAAGCCGTTCTCGTGAAAAAATTTTTTCTTCTTGCCGCTGTGGCGGCTCTGTGTCTGTCCGCCTGTAAAAAAGAAATCAGCAACCTGCCGGACGAAACCCAGACCGGTGCCAACACGTTTGGCGCCAAAATAAACGGGGAGAACTGGGGCCCGCTGAAGGCGGGCATCCTGCCGACAGCGCCGATCCTCGAAGCCCGCTTTGGCGTGGAGAATTCGGTTTTCATCAATGCCCGCAACTTTAGCCGCACACCCCTTGAGACCGAGATGGAAATTTACCTGCGCAATGTAACGGGGCCGGGCACCTACCGGCTCGACCAGGCAACAGACGTGTATCCTAACCAATCCGCCGCCTATGCGTATTACGTCAGGCGAAAGATCCAGGTGGAGGACGAATGGATCACATCGGAAAAGGCGACCGGCGAAGTGGTGCTCACCCGGTACGACACGGCCAGCCGGGTGATCGCCGGAACCTTCCACTTCACCGGCAATGCCCGTTACGGCAGTGCGCCCATTACGGTGACCGACGGAAGATTTGATCTAAAGATCCAGTAAAGACCAATAGCCAACTGGCAATGGAAAGAAACATCCCCAACGCCTCCCGATTGCAAATCACTTCTTGTGTATTGCCTGATGGCTCATTTCCTATTCTTTCTTGTCCTCCGGTTCGCCAAACGCCATGGCAATGGACGCAAAAAAAAGAACGACGATCGTAATGATCATGATCTGGAAGTGAAAGCGGTCGTCGGTCATAACGGCGCCGACGGTGGTGGCAATTTGATAGGCCGTGTAGCCAAGGCCGGCAACGACCAGCGCAAGGGCAATGCCTTTAGCAACCTTGTTTGGCACCCGCTGCGCTTTACGGAAGACCCAGATATAAAGGGCAATGGATGCGCCATAGGGAAAAAGGTACATGAAGATGCGAAAAACGGCTTCCATACAGGATAGTCTTTAGGCTTGATTGATGGGTGAATTCAGGGTCTTCCACAGCAGGTCCTTGAGCTGTTGGATGTTTTTGTTGGCAACCGATGAAATGAAAAGATGGGGGATGTCCTGGGGCAACTCCTGTTCGATGGCCTGCATCAGTTCTCCGTCCAGCATATCGCTTTTGGAAATGGCAATGATGAATTGCTTGTGCAGAAGCTCCGGGTTATATTCTTCCAGTTCGCTCACCAGCACGTCAAATTCTTTGCGGTGGTCTTTGCTGTCGGCGGGAATGAGAAAAAGCAGAATGGAGTTGCGTTCGATGTGGCGCAGGAAGCGATGTCCCAGGCCTTTGCCTTCCGCTGCTCCTTCAATAATACCCGGCAGGTCGGCGATGCAAAAGCTTTTTCCGTCGCGGTATTCCACCATGCCCAGGTTGGGTGTGATGGTGGTAAACGCATAATCGGCAATCTTTGGTTTGGCAGCCGTCATCACCGACAGGAGGGTGGATTTGCCGGCATTGGGAAAACCCACGAGGCCCACATCTGCCAGCACTTTCAGCTCCAGTACCCGCCAGCCCTCCACGCCGGGAAGCCCTGGCTGTGCATGTTCCGGCGCCTGGTTGGTAGCCGTTTTAAAATTGGTGTTGCCCAAACCGCCCTTGCCACCGGGCAGCCACACGATCTCCTGGCCGTCGTGGAGGATTTCGGCTTCTTTCTCGCCGGTTTCTTCGTCGCGGGCAATGGTGCCCAGCGGTACTTCCAGCACAATGTCTTTCCCGTTTCTCCCCGTTTGGTTGTTGTCGCGTCCTTTGTCGCCGTCTTCGGCGAGCACGTTTTTATAATAGCGCAAATGGAGCAG
Organism: Flavisolibacter nicotianae; assembly: GCF_003628535.1. Classification (GTDB taxonomy): domain Bacteria; phylum Bacteroidota; class Bacteroidia; order Chitinophagales; family Chitinophagaceae; genus Flavisolibacter; species Flavisolibacter nicotianae. The sequence continues at coordinate 717,240 of NZ_RBCI01000001.1, read as the reverse complement.
CGTCCATAGGTTCCGGTTGCCTTTTAAAATGATATGGCCACCGCGACCACCGTCGCCGCCATCGGGGCCGCCCATGGCGGTCAGCTTGTCCCGGCGAAAGTGTTTGATCCCTGCGCCACCATGGCCGCTGCGACAGTAAATCCGTATCTGGTCTACAAAATTGCTTTTCTCCAAGGTATTGTTTTTGCTTTGCAAAGATAACGGAGAGCATCCCGCAACTATGAAACATTACTTACTGACCGCCGCCATCGTGGTGAACATGACCCAGCAAAAATGCGACAAGGCCGTTGTCGTCACCCCTTCCTGCATCCAGGCCCGCATCGAAGAAATCAAAAAACAACCCCGCTGGAACCCGCCGGCGCAGGTGGAAGAATATGTTTACAATGGTAAACGGGCCTTTCTTTTCAGCAGCAACTGCTGCGACCAGTACAACGAACTGGTGGATGAAAACTGCAATTACCTTTGTGCGCCGAGTGGCGGTTTCACCGGCAGGGGCGACCGTAAATGTCCTAACTTTAAAGACAGTGCGCAATTCATCCGGCTTGTGTGGAAAGACGAACGGAAGTAGGGCATATCGAACAGAAGAACAAGGAATGATGAAGGAAGGAAGAAGTAAATGAAATAAAACAACGCCAAACCCAAAACCTCAAACCATCATGGGATTTATCATCAAAGTACTCGCCATTGCCGTTGCCGCCTATTTTGCCGCCTGGCTCCTGCCGGGTGTCAGCATCAACGCCGCATCCACTGCGGTGATCGTGGCCCTGGTCTTTGCCATCCTCAACGCTATCGTTAAACCAATTCTCGTCATCCTCACCATTCCCATTACCATCCTCACGCTGGGCCTTTTCCTGCTGGTCATCAACATCATCATCGTGAAACTGACCGATGCCCTGATCGATGGCTTTGAAGTGCGGGGCTGGTTGTCGGCTTTGCTCTTTAGCCTGATCGTTTCGTTCGTAAGCTCCATTCTCAACAGCCTTGTAAGAGACAAAGACTAATGCCCAACGGGTATTAAGGCGACGTCAAACGTCAAACGCGAAACGGGAAAGTCATTTTTCTTGGAAAGTGGCCTTCTGTCTCCCGTTTCTCGTCTCCCGTTTCACCCGGTAATCAACCCGTCTTGAGGACGGTTGCGTATAAAGTATTTCCCTGGCAGCCGAAAAGAAGAGAGAATAAAGAAGCCTCGTTACATTCGCTGCCACAATCTTTCTTATGACGTTTCACCGCCACGACCTTCGCGACGAAGAGTTGATTCTGCTTTACCAAAATTTAGTGTGGCCGCGACTGGTCGAGGAAAAAATGCTGGTTCTCCTGCGGCAGGGACGCATTTCCAAATGGTTCAGCGGCATCGGCCAGGAAGCCATCGCCGTGGGGGCCACAATGGCCCTGCAGCCCGACGAATGGATCATGCCCCTGCACCGCAATCTTGGTGTGTTCACAACCCGCAACATGCCGCTGCACAAACTCTTTAAGCAATGGCAGGGAGCACAGGACGGCTACACCAAAGGCCGCGAACGAAGCTTTCATTTCGGTTCGAAAGAGCACCACATCTGCGGTATGATCTCGCACCTGGGACCGCAACTGGCCATTGCCGATGGGGTAGCGCTGGCGTATAAAATAAACGAACAGCCCAAAGTGTCGCTGGCCTTTACGGGTGATGGCGGCACCAGCGAAGGCGATTTTCACGAAGCACTCAATGTAGCGGCTGTGTGGGACCTGCCGGTGATCTTCATCATCGAAAACAACGGCTATGGCCTGAGTACGCCGGTGCAGGAACAATACCGTTGCCAAAGCCTGGCCGACAAGGGCCGGGGTTACGGCATGGAGTCGGTGGTCATCGACGGCAACAACATCCTGGAAGTGTACGATACGGTGAAGGGTATTCGGGATTACTGCATCCGCAACCAAAAGCCTTATCTCGTTGAATGTCTCACCTTCCGCATGCGCGGCCACGAAGAGGCCAGCGGAACGAAGTATGTGCCGAAGGAATTGTTTGATGCCTGGCAGGAGAAAGATCCCATTAAAAACTTTGAAGAGTGGCTGCTGAAAGAAGGCGTGCTGACGGAAGATGCAATTGCCCGCACACGGGAACAAATGAAGCAAAGGATCGAAGAAGAACTGCGCATTGGTTTCGACAGTGCGCCACTTGTTGCAAAAGCGGAAGACGAGTTAAAAGATGTTTATGCGGTCCCCCCGCTCCCCAGGGGGGGAGTGGCCAACACACAGCCCTTGCGTACGCAAGAGACAAACAATTACACAACCCCGTTGAAAAGCGAGGCCAGTGCGATGGAAAGCCCTTCCCTGGAGGGGTTTGGGGAGGCTGTTAGGGGGGCAATTCGGTTCATCGATGCCATCAAGGAAGGACTCTATCAATCGATGGAACAGCATTCCAATCTGGTGTTGATGGGACAGGACATTGCCGAATATGGCGGTGCGTTCAAGATCACCGAAGGGTTCGTGGAAGCTTTTGGCAAAAAACGGGTGCGCAACACGCCGCTTTGCGAAAGTGCCATCGTGGGCGCCGCGCTGGGCTTATCCCTTGAGGGATTCAAAAGCATGATGGAAATGCAGTTTGCCGATTTTGTAACGGTGGGCTTCAACCAGATCGTCAACAATCTTGCAAAGATCCACTACCGCTGGGGGCAAAACGCAGATGTGGTGATACGCATGCCCACCGGCGCCGGTGTGGGTGCAGGACCCTTTCACAGCCAAAGCAACGAAGCCTGGTTTGTGCACACACCCGGGCTGAAAGTCGTCTATCCTTCCACCCCGCATGATGCAAAAGGCCTGCTGATCGCCGCCATCAACGATCCCAACCCGGTGCTATACTTTGAGCACAAGGCGCTGTACCGCAGCATCAGCGGTCCCGTTCCGGAAGGGATGTACGAAGTGGAAATCGGCAAGGCGCGGCAGGTGCAAAACGGCGAAGATCTTTCCATTATTACCTACGGCGCCGGCGTGCACTGGGCCATGGACTATGCGGCCGCCCACCCCGAAATTTCCATCGACATCCTGGACCTGCGCACCCTGCTTCCGCTCGACTATGAAGCGGTTGCCGCGGCGGTAAAACGAACGGGAAAAATCTTGCTCCTGCACGAAGACACGTTGGTGGGTGGCATTGGCGGGGAGCTGGCTGCCTGGATTGGTGAAAACTGTTTTCGCGACCTCGATGCGCCAGTCATGCGGTGCGCTTCGCTGGACACACCCGTGCCGTTTAACCTGGAACTGGAAAAAACCTTTTTGGCCAAAAGCCGCCTGGACGAAACCGTGCAAAAACTCCTGGCGTTTTGAGGCGGGAAAGGCTTAGCGGCCCGTGCGAAACCCGATTCCAATCCGGTCCTCTCCGTTGATCTTGCGCACCAGGTCTTCGGCAGACAGGAGCACTTTCACGGCTTCGCTTTTGCCGCCTTCCAGTTCAATCAGGCTGCCCTCCTCTTCTTTTTGGATCAGTACAATTTTATCGAGGCTGATAAAAACTTCGGCTTTGCGGTTCTCGCAGTAAACGTTGAGGAATTTCATGGTTTAAAATTGGCAAAAAAAATTGGTTATCGTCCCGCCGTCATGCCTTTACAACCAACCTCTTGCACAGTTCGCCGATAAATTCTGTCCCTAGCCAAAAATCACGCATCGGCACGTTTCTTTATGTTATTTTGCCGCGATGACGTTTTGCCGATACCTTTTTTTTGTGCTGTTCAGTGTGTGGGGACTAGTGCTTTCGGCGCAGAATAAAAGCGGGATAAGCGTTATTGTCACCGGCGAACAGGAGGAACCGCTGGCCGGTGCCACAGCCGAATTGCTGGTGGCAAAAGACTCCTCGCTCCGCAAATTGCAGCTTACCGACGACGCAGGTTCGACTACCTTCCGAAACCTGCCGGCGGGCAACTACCTGGTGCGGATTACGCACCTGGGCTATCAAACCCACCTGACCCAACGATTTGCGCTGATAGATGACAAATACATTGACCTGCCGGCAATTGCGCTGCAGGTAGCCGGCGACAAGCTGCGTTCCGTTACTGTCCTGGCCCGCAAAGCATTTGTCGAAGTCAAACCCGGGATGACTGTCGTAAACATGGATGCGGCGATCAGCAGTGCAGGAACCAGCGTACTGGAAGCACTGGAAAAACTACCCGGCATCACCATCGACAAAGACGGCCGTCTTTTGCTGAAAGGCAAAAGCGGTGTGATGGTCCTGATCGACGGAAAACAAACCTACCTGGATGCAGCCCAGCTTTCCAACCTGCTCGCTGGGATGAATGCCTCCCAACTCAGCCAGGTGGAGATCATGGATCAGCCTTCCGCCCAGTTTGATGCGGCCGGCAATGCGGGAATCATCAACCTCAAACTGAAAAAAAACACGCAGAAAGGCTTCAACGGCAGTCTTTCTGCCGCTTATGCCCAGGGGCACTACCCCAAAACCAGCAACAGCCTTCAGTTGAATTACCGCACCGGTGCCGTCAATTTGTTTTTGAATTACGGCTTCAACCAATCGCAAAGCTTTACCCGCCTCGATGCCTTTCGAACCTATTTCAAAAACGACGGTTCGGTTGCCTCCATGCTGGAGCAGCCTGGGTATTTGGCGGGCACCGTGTCTTCGCATAGCCTGCGCACCGGCATCGACCTGGCGCTCGGCCGCAAAACGACCGTGGGACTTTTGCTGAACGGGCTGTCGCTCTGGCGCAGGGGCACTGGCAACAACAGGGCGCTGTGGCTGGATGCCACCGGTCACACAGATTCTCTTATCGCTACGCACAGCCGCACCCACAACGACTGGAAGAACGGCGGCGTCAGCCTGAATTTCCGGCATGTCTTCACTGCCGGCAGCGAATGGTCGGCCGACGCGGACCTGATTGGCTACCGCATTGGTGGCGAACAGTTTTTTGAAAACGACGGCCTTTTACCGTGGGCTTACACTGAAGCATCGAAGGCGGATATGCCGTCGACCATCCATATTCTTTCTGCCAAAACCGATTATTCGCAACAACAGAAAAACTGGATACTTCGAGGCGGCGCCAAAACCTCCCAGATCAGGACCGACAACCTCGTAGCCTACCAGTACTTCGACGGGGCTACCTGGAAGGATGACCTGGGCAAGACCAATCATTTTCTCTACAACGAAAACATACAGGCCCTCTACGCCAATGCCGAAACCAAGGGCAAAAGATGGAGCTGGCAGGGCGGCCTTCGCTTCGAAGCCACCCATTACGATGCCCGGCAACTGGGCAACGCCATGGTGAAGGATTCGTCGTTTTCCCGCAGCTACGCCAGCCTGTTTCCCTCTTCGTCGGCCAGCTTTGCGCCGGATTCGGTCCACACCTTTTCTCTCAGCGCCAGCCGCCGGATCGACCGGCCGCCGTTTCAAAAACTCAACCCCTTCCTGTTTATCATTAACAAATACACGTTTCAGCAGGGCAACCCCTTTTACCGGCCACAGTACACCTGGAACCTTGAGTTTTCGCACCAGTACAAATCGGTGCTGACCACCAGCCTGACCTACAGTGTTGCACACGATTATTTCTCGCAGGTGTTTCCCGTGAACAGCAACGGCATCGTGATCTACACCGAAGGAAACCTGCGGCGCCAGCAAACCTGGGGAGCGTCGGTTTCGGTGAAGCTGGCACCGGCTGCCTGGTGGTCGCTGACGGCACAGGGCAATGTGCTTCGGAAAAAGCTGGAAGGATTGATCGACAGGGAATACAGTGTGCTGATCACGCAGGCCGGTTTCAATCTCAACAACCAACTGCGGTTCAACAAGGGCTGGGCAGGCGAGGTGTCGGGCTTTTATACCTCGCGTAGCCAGACCGACATCCAGGAAGTGCTCGATCCGTCCGGCCAGTTGTCGATTGGCTTGTCCAAAGCGGTATTCAAAAACAAAGGCACGTTCCGGCTGGCGGCACGGGATCTCCTGTACACGGGCTGGATGAAGGGACTGACCCAGTTTCACCTGGCCAATGAAACCTTCAAGCTTACCCGCGACACACGGGTACTGACCCTTTCTTTCAACTACCGTTTTGGCAAAATCTTCAAGACCACTAAAGGGTCGCAGGGATCGGCAGGAGAAGAGATCCAGCGGGTGGGCAATGGCTAAGGGGCATTACCTTTTTGTGTTTTGCGAGTCCTGTCGGATGGCAACAGGTCAACCCGGATTGTTCGGCAAAAGCACCGGCGCGGTAGCGGCAATGCCTATCTTTAATATCCAACCGTCACCAGGAGGAAACAGCAGGTTGCCGAGAAAGGCACAACTCTTTTCTCTACTATCATCTATCATTCGTCATCCGTGATCGAATGACACGATTTCAATGGGCAAGCGGTTTGGTATAAGAACGATTCAGCACCATGCAAAAAAAGGCGCTCCACTGGAGGGACAGGCTCCACGAAGTGATCTACGAAAGTAACACGCAGGCGGGCAAGGCCTTCGATGTGGCCCTGCTGCTTTGCATCGTCATCAGCATCATCGTGGTGATGCTCGACAGCGTGCAGGGCCTGCACCAGCGTTACAGTCTTCTCTTCTTTTGGCTGGAGTGGTCCTTCACCATTCTTTTTACCATCGAGTACCTCCTGCGCCTGGTTTCCATTCGAAAGCCCTGGCAGTACATGGTGTCGGTGCTGGGTATCATCGACCTGCTGGCCATCGTTCCCTCCTACCTCAGTATTTTTTATGCCGGTGCACAAACCTTGCTGGTGGTGCGATCGCTGCGCTTGCTGCGCATTTTCCGGATTTTCAAACTGACGCATTTTTTATCCGAGATGCAGTTCCTGCGCACCGCTTTAACGGCCAGCCTGAAAAAGATTTCTGTTTTTATGCTGGCGGTGCTCACGCTGGTCATTATCCTTGGCTCGGTGATGTACCTGGTGGAAGGCCGGGAGAACGGCTTTAAAAGCATTCCGGATAGTATCTACTGGGCCATCGTGACGCTGACCACCGTTGGCTATGGCGACATTTCGCCGGTAACGCCGCTGGGGAAATTCATTGCGTCTTTCATTATGTTCATTGGTTACGGCATCATTGCCGTACCCACGGGCATCGTGACTTCCGAAGTGGTGGCCGGCACCCGGGTCAAAAAAACAGCCGGTGAAGTCTGCCCCTCCTGCGGCCGCGAAGGGCACGACAGTGATGCGGCCTTCTGCAAGTGGTGCGGTGCAAAGCTCTGAAGCTTTTCGAAAGAAGAACTCTGCACAAAATGGCGGGCAGGAAGGAATGAAACTTGTACGGTTTACGTTATGAAAAACAAGGAAAAAAACCTGGCAATACTTGGAGCGGCCGTTTTTCTGGCACTGGCAACAGCCATCGGCGCCGCGATTCGCAGGCTGTAAGAAGACAACCTCCCAAACAGGCAACCGGCTTTACAATGGGAAAGTTCATGGCGACACAAAGTAGAATGCAGGCGGCAGGGTGGATTGTTTTTTTATGGTAAATCGTCAGGCGGTTTTTGTCCGAAGATTCAATTGCCGGAAAATCTTCCTTATTCAACCCGGATCGGACCGGCACTAACCGTCAACAGCATCCCATTCTCTTCATTTGAAATTGCGAGGGCAGTGTTGGATTTAAACTTTTATTTCCGTTAAAAATGGAAGGCACAAAAACAAAAAAGCCTTTCAATACTTTTCACCGAAGTGTTTGAAAGACGATCCGCCTATAAAACAGTGCAACTTTCCGGATGTTCTGCAATAGAGAAACAGTCTTTATTGTTTAACGATTTTGCTACCTGGCCGGTTGCTGCCCTGGATCACGTCCACGACACCGTTTTCGCCAAACTGAATAAAAGTTTAGGACGGCACGTACAAAACCATGAGTGGTGTGCGGAAGAAGAACAGAGAACGTCTGAATTGTGCATGAAAACTGTCCGACTAGACGTTAAATCGGCGCTGGGACCGGGCCGCTGGCATTGTTTTCGTACTAACTACCCAGGATCGCTAAATCATTCGTAAACAAAAAATCGCAGAACCATGAAAAAAGTAGTTGGATTGGCTTTTATCGCACTGCTGGGGCTTTCGGCGCCTGCTTTTTCACAGGACAGTAAAGTGGAAAAAGGTGCAAAAAAAGCATGGAGCGGTACAAAAAAAGGGGCTAGCAAAGCCTGGCACGGCACTAAGAAAGGGGCCAAGGCCGTGGGCAATAAAACAGCCGAAGTGACCTCCAAAGGCGCGGCCCATGTTACCGATAAAAAATCGGATCAGTGGGTAGGCCCTGAAGGGCAAACCATCTATGTCGACGACGGCAACAAGTATTACTGGGTGAATGGCCATGGCAAGCATATCTATGTCAGCGAGTCGGCCCTGAAAGCCCGTAACAAGCAGTAAGCGTTTTTCGCATACAACGGCGTGTCTCCGCAGGTTCTTAAAGCCTGTGGCGGCACGCCTTTTTGTTGCGGTCGGCCCGCAATACAGCATGCAACCTTTCCCTTTTTCCGCGGCTATTCCAATCCAAAAAACGCACAGCCCTGCAGGCTCGCTGCATTCGTTGCTGTTGCGGAATTACCTATCTTTAAACAGCGCCTTTCTTCTCTGTATCCCCTGACTGCGTGGCCCTGAAGACCCAAACATTCACCAACAAAATTTTGAATTATGGAAGAAACCATCCAGAAGAGCGATGCCCTGTTGCTGGCACAGCAAAACCTGCACGCTTATTTTCAAACCCATGACGTCAAGTACATTGCCGAAGACGCCGTGTTCCGCAACATCAGTACCGGCGAAACCTACCGGGGCCGGGCCGAGGTGGGAGCCATGCTCCACTATTTCTACCATGTGGCCTTCGATGCCAAAGCCGACATGACCAATGCGGTCGTCACCGAAGACAAGGCCGTGGTGGAAGCGGTCATCAAAGGAAAACACATTGGCGAGATCGAAGGCATTCCCGCCACAGGCAAAGAAATCAGCGTCCCGATGTGCATTACCTACCAGCTCAAAAACGGGCTGGTGCAGGAAGCCAATATTTACATGATGACTGACGTTCTGCTGAAGCAACTGGGGGCCAAACAGGCGGCCGTCAATTCGCGGACAACTTACCTGGTTCGCGACATTTTCCAGTTAAAGTTTGGCCAGTACAGGGCCGCCAAGAAATTGCTCGACGAAGCCGTGCAGCAAAAGCTGATGCCCGAAGCGCAACAGGCAAGGGTCTTCACCGATTTTACTGGCGATGCCTACCGTCTCATTTTCGAAGAAGGCTTCGACAGCCTGATGGACTACGAGGCTTCGCTTACCGGCAGCATGCACCAGGAAGCATGGCAGGCCTGGTACGAAAAATTCAAGCCCCTGGTCGAGCGCAGTCACCGCGAAATTTTGAAGCAGGTGATGTAGCAGACCGAAGCCAAATCCAACAAATCAGACCGAACAGGTCTCGAAGACCTGTTCGGTGGAGATGGCCGGTAAAGAAAAATTTATAAAACCCTTTCCGCTTCTCTTTCGTGTCGCAGGGTCATCCCGCTCCGCTCACCCGTATGCCTGCCTTCGGCAATGGTTACTTTCCCGTTGACCAGCACATAGCGGAAGCCTTTTGAATAGGCATGTGGTTGTGTGTAGGTCGAGAGGTCCGTCACTTCGTTTTCATCAAATACAACAAGGTCGGCTGCAAACCCTTCCCGCAGCAGTCCCCTGTCCCGCAGGCCAAATCGCTGGGCGGGCAGGGAGGTCATGCGGCGAATGGCTTCTTCGAGTGCAAGCACATGCTGTTCGCGTACATAGCGACCCAGCACCCGTGCATTGGTGCCATAGCCTCTCGGGTGCGGCGACCCCTGGTTAAACACGCGGATGGACGCATCGGAGGCAAACATGTTGAAGGGATATTGCATAATGCGCCGGATGTCCTCTTCGCTCATGCCATGAAACACCATGGAGGCGCCGCCGTTGCTCATCATATCCATGACGGTTTCTGTTTCCAGTTTTGCCTTATGCTTACGCTTCAGCAGAAGGTTTGCCTGCTCAATGCTTTTTCCGTTGAGGGTTGTGTCGGCCTTGTAATAGGCCACCACAGGATAGCTGAAATGTTTCAGCTTGCGCTTTTTGAGTTTGGCCAGCATGTAAGCCGTCACGTAACGGCGAACCTCCGGCCGCTGCAGGCGTGCTTTGATGGAGTCCTGGCCATCGGCCAAAATTTCGTCGGGCAACAAGGTGCTGAGGCCTGTGCTGCTGGCCGTGTAGGGATACTGGTCAATGGTGACGTCAATGCCCTGTTCCCGTGCCCGGATGATCATCGGCACCGTTTCGCGGCTGCGTCCCCAGTTCTGCTGGCCGCTCAGTTTGAAATGCGAGATCTCCACGGGCATCCCGGCTTCTTTTCCAATGTACAGGGCTTCTTCAATGGCTTGTGTTACACTGTCGCCTTCGTCCCGCATGTGCGATGTGTAGACACCGTGATACCGGGCTGCTACCTTTGCCAGTCGTAAGACTTCTTCGGTGGACGCATAGGTGCCGGGTATGTAAATGAGCCCTGTGCTGAGGCCTACCGCGCCGTCCCGCATGGCCATGTCCACAAGGCCTTCCATGCGTTGCATTTCATCTTCGGTGGGCTTGCGGTTGGCCGTGCCCATCACGGCCTTGCGCACATCGTTGTGCCCCACAAGCGTGGCCACATTGATGGAAAGCCGCAAAGAATCGAGGCTTTGCAAATAGGCTTTGATGGCGGTGTGCGAGGAACCACAGTTGCCGGTGACAACAGTGGTCACGCCATCGTAAAGAAAATTGTCGGCGGTCGGATTTTTCACCTCGTCACCTTCAATGTGGGTGTGCACGTCGATAAAGCCGGGAGCAACCAGCAGTCCGCTTGCATCAATGACTTTTGTTGCCGGCAGGTTTTGCAAGTGACCGATTTTAAAAATCTTTCCGTCTTTTACTGCCACGTCGCCGCGGAACCAGGAGTTGCCGCTGCCGTCGAGGATCCGGCCGTTTTTGATCAGGATGTCTGCTGTTGTTTGTGCGTGCAGACAGGGAGAAAATAAAAAGATAAGAAGCGTAAGAACACAATACCGCATGCCTAAAATTAAGGATCTCCGCCAGACCCCGGTGGTTTTAAAAACCTCAGGGGATCTGGCGGCCATTTCCTTACAAATAACTCAGCCACCACTGCCGGTGCGTTTGCTTGTAATCGCTGAACCGTTTACACAAAGGATAAAGAACCACCACCACGCCCAGCCAGATCAGGTAGGTCACTCCCAGCGAAACCCCTTCGCCGGGAAAAACAAACTTGAAGGGAATGTTTGGTGCGCCTGCCGCCCCCGCGGCAAAGCTGTGCCCGCGAAGGAGAGAAAGCACCAGCGCAACAGCGTGTATCAGGTAAAAGTGCAGAACGTAGTAAAAGAACGGCACCCGGCCGTAGACCGTGATGATCCTGGAGAGGCCGTTTTTAAAGTTGTTCATCCAGGCCAGAAACAGGATGGCCGGCCCGATGGTCATGCACATGTACAGGAGCGACGGTGGGTACTTGGTGGTATTGATAAACGATAGAACGGTGAATAGTGAATTTTTTTGTGTGGACCAGTGCGAAGGATCGCCATAGGTGTTGGTGGCCCGCAACGCAATAAAAAATGCGATCACGCCAAGCCCAATGGCCGTCAACACTTTTCTGCGCTGCACGCCTTCATACAGCGTAAAGATTTTGCCAAAGCAATACCCCAGCAGCATCAGTCCTGTCCACGAAAGAAACGGGTAAAGAATGAGCAGGCCATGGTTGTCCCAAAGCGGGAAGAATCCCTGCCGGTGCAGGAGCGAGTAAAAAACAGAATAGCCGCCTTTGTGACCCGCTTCGTAAAAATCAAGACTGTTGTGCCCCAGCACAATCAGCAATCCCAACGCAAGAATGGCTTTGAAGGGCAACCAAACGGCCAGGCCCAAAAACACCATGCTAATGCCGATGGCCCAGATGGTTTGCAAACCCAGGATGCCCCAGTGAACATCAAACGTAATTGCAAAAGTGATCAGTGTGACCTCCAGCAACACCAGCCACAGTCCCCGTTTGATGAGAAAGAGGGAAAGCTCTTTGGTGGATTTGCGCAGGCTTTGCAGAAAGCCCGATGTGCCGGCCAGGAACACAAAAACCGGCGCACAAAAATGCGTGATCCACCGCGTGAAAAACAAAAGGGGCGTGGTGGTGGCAAAGTTGAGCGGGTCGTCGATCATCGCTTCGCGGTGCGTGAAATCCCGCACATGATCCAGCGCCATGATGATCATGACCAACCCGCGGAGGAGGTCAATGGAGTTGATCCGGTACTGTGTTCGTGGTAGTGCAGGCGTGGCTACATTCGGCTCCGTCCGGAGTTTGATCAGCGTGGTAAGCATAAGCGTGGTTTGATTGATAGATGCAGGAGCAATTAAATGTAAACCAAATTTTACTCTTGCAGCCGGCTGAGCAAAATCATGCTCTTTTTTTCGGCGGGAAAATAGCTTCGCCAAAAAGCTTCTTTATGAAAAAGAACATGGCTGTTGGCGACCGTTTCATTCGCTTTGTACTCGCAGTAGTGCTGGTGATCCTGTTTTTTACCAAAGACATTTCTTCCCCGCTCAATTACCTGCTGCTTGCCGTTGCCATCGTTTTTGGCCTAACAGCGGTGACGGGCCGCTGCCCGCTGTATTCGCTGTTCCATATTGATACGCGGCAGTTCAAGTATTAAAACCGTTTGGGTTTTGATGTTCGACGATCCTCCATGCGCCTCTCTCTTTTTTCTTGGCAGCCTGGCTGCAACAGGCGTGCATTTTTACTGGCTAAGATTTGGATGAACCTCTCTAGCAAACGACTGCCAGGTAAGGAGATTATTTCTTTTCAGGTGAAGCCGGAGGCTTCCGTGTTTATTGCCGGCGGTGTGTCAGTGTGCAAAGACACCAAAGCCTTGAATACGTGCACCAGGACTTGCACTAACACATTTGCACAAGTTGCCGGCGGCTGCTTTAAATGCGAAATGCCAAACGCGAACGCTTCTCCAACCCTCAACTTTGAACGTCAAATGTCAAACATTCAAGGGTTGCCCCCTATCTTTAATCCTCGCTTATTAATTATGAAGAATATTGCTCTTTTGTTTCTGGCCTCCACGGCCCTTTCGGCTGTTGCGCAACGCACCTTGCAGCCTTCCGATGTGTACCGCTTCAAGGACATCAGCAGTCCACAAATTTCTCCCGACGGCAAATGGGTAGCCTACGTGTTAAGTTCCGTCGACACCGCCAAGGACCGCCGCACCACCGATGTGTGGATGGTTAGCTGGGACGGCAAAGAGACCGTTCAACTGACCAACAGTCCCAATGGCGAATCCAACCCGAAATGGAGTCCCGATGGGCGCTACCTGTCCTTTGTTTCATCCCGCAAGAGCGGCGAAGAAAAAGAAGAAGAGGGTTCGCAGCTCTGGATCATGGACCGCCGCGGCGGCGAGGCCCGGAAGCTGACCAATATCAAAGCCGATATGGAAGATTACGATTGGAGTCCCGATGCCAAAAAGATCTTGCTGACCCTGCGGGAAAAAGATCTTTCCGATACCGCCAAATCCAAGGTGCGGACGCCCTACGTGATCGACCGCTACCAGTTCAAGCGGGATTACCAGGGTTATCTCGACAACCGCAATTCGCACCTTTACCTTTTTGATCTTGACAGCAAAAAGCTGGACACGCTGACAAGGGGAAATTATTCCGAAAACGACGCAGCCTTCAGCCCGGATGGTTCGCAGATTGCGTTTGTCAGCAACCGCACACAGGACCCCGACAAGAACGACAATACCGACATTTACGTCATGGATGCCAAAGCCGGTGCCCAGCCTCGCAAGCTCACAAACTGGGAAGGCGCAGACGGCAGCCCCGTTTGGAGCCCGGACGGGAAATGGATCGCTTACCTGCAAAGCAGCAGCAACCAGGCATTCACGATGTATGGTCAGCCCATTTTGGCCCTTCTTTCCAAAGAGGGCGGCCAGCCCAAATTGCTTTCGCAGGCTGCAGACAGGCCGGTGCGCCAGCCGCGCTGGGCCAAAGACGGCAAATCGATCTGGGTGCTCATGGATGACGACCGCCAGGTCAATCTTGTTTCGTTTGCAACCGATGGCGTGCGGAAAAACATTTCTGCCGGCGACCGTGCGTTTGGTTCGCTGGAAACAAATCCATCCACCAACTCGTGGGTGGCTTCATTGAGTGAGCCGCAACTGCCGACAGAATTATATGCCATTGAAAACGGTGCGCCGCGTCGCCTTACGCATGTGCAGGATTCATTTCTTGCGCAGGTAAAACTGGCCACTGTTCAAGGTTTCCAATCGAAGAGCAAGGACGGCGCGTTGATCTCCGGCCTGCTTTACCTGCCGCCCAATGCACCGAAAGGGCAAAAGCTCCCGCTGGTATTGTACATCCACGGCGGCCCCGTGGGACAGGACAATTATGGTTTTGATATGACCCGCCAGATGTATGCCGCAGCCGGTTTTGCCGTGGCAGGTGTGAACTATCGCGGCAGCAACGGCCGCGGTATCGAGTTTACCAAAGCCATTTACGGCGATTGGGGCAATAAGGAAGTGCAGGACGTTGTTGGTGCGGCCAACTACCTGATCGAAAAAGGCATTGCCGACGAAAACCGTTTAGGCATTGCCGGGTGGAGTTATGGCGGAATTACGACCAATTACACCGTTGCCTCCGATCCGCGTTTTAAAGCGGCCATCAGTGGTGCAGGCAGTTCCCTGCAACTGACGATGTACGGCACCGACCAATACATCTCGCAGTACGAAACGGAACTGGGTGCGCCGTGGAAGAACCCGCAAAAATGGATCGATCTTTCGTACCCGTTCTTTCATGCCGACCGCATTAAAACGCCAACACTTTTCATGGCCAGCCAGAACGATTTTAACGTGCCGGTGGCCGGTGCCGAACAGATGTACCAGGCCTTGCGTTCGCTGGGCGTGCCCACGGAACTGGTGATCTATCCCGGGCAAAACCACGGCATCGTGGTGCCGTCGTACATCAAGGACCGGCACGAGCGGCACATCCGGTGGTTCAACAAATATTTGAACGGGGCGGCGATGTGATGGCCGTTGTTTTCCGACGGTTGAAACGGCAGGTTCTAAATGTCGATGGATACCAAAAACCCGGAAGGGTGTAAGAGAATTGACATCAACTTTGAATAAGGTAATAGAAGTCGCCTGGGATAAATTGCATTTTAAAAATTAGTCTGAAGCATCGTCTTTCCCTAAACAAAAAAGGCCGGTACACCACCGGCCTTTTTTGTTGCTTGAATTAATTTTTATCTGTCTTCTTTTTCGCTGCCTCTATTTTTTGCAACGCTTCCAGTGAACTGGACATAAACGGATATTTTTCCAGCGCCATTTTGTAATATTTTTCTGCGTTCTCCATATCGCCGTTATTCAGGTAAAATTCGCCCATCGAGTCATAGGGGTTGGGCCCGTCGGGGTGAAGCTGGATGTATTTTTCAAAATAGGTTTTTGCCGTGGCATTGTCTTTCTTATCGTTCATGTAATAATAGCCAAGCATGTTGTACATACTGGCTTCTTCGGGGTATTTTTTTACGTATTCATCCATGGCGGCAAACCGTTCGTCCGGCGTGGCCCGTGTAATGGCATAGAAGTGGCCGATGGCTCGGTCGTTCGGATACAGCACGTGCAGCTTGCTCCAGGTTTCTCTTCTTGATTCCTCTGTGGCTTTTTCATCGGTCAGCGATGCAAACAGCTTTTCGCCCTCGGTCTTGTTCTGGGCACTTTCAATTGCTCTTTTCGTAAAGGCTTTTCGTGTTTCACCCTGCGACAGGTTGGCCAAAAACGCAAGGGCTACGCTGAAATTGGGATCGTTTTCGATCGCTGCCTGGAATTCCTGCCAGGCCTGTTCCCTTTCTACGTTCATGATGTGCGCAATGCCCATGGCCGTGAGCTTTTTGGCTTGTTGTGATTTCGTTGTCCATGTCATGGAACCTTCCGACATGCCAACAGGTTTTTGTGCAAAGCTGCCCGTAGTCAGAAAGGCGAACAGCAGCAAAGCCGGAACGGAAATCAGATTTCTTTTCATGATGGAAGTTTTAGTGGTAAAAAAAATTCATTTCCGGAGAGCAGGCGGTGGTTATCAGGGGAGGATGTGCAGATGCTATACAAGGTACACGATTCCAAACGGAACCGGAAAATTATTCTTTTGTCAAACTGTGTCTTTTGCAGGGAGAACGGCAGGGGCGTTTTGTTTTTGTGCACCGCAGGGAAGTGTTCGCGTATCTTCTGCGCCACCAACGAAGCGGACCGGAAATTCGCTATCTTGAACCCTTAAAAAAATTCGTTCCTGCTTTCTGCATCGCGATGTTGCAGTGGCATTTAAACGTTTGCCATGAAAAGAAATCGTTTCCTGAAATCCCTTCCCTTTTTTGCTGCTTTGCTGCTCGGCGGCCAGGCCTTTTCGCAGCAGGCACAACCCACTCCCGAACAACTGGAAGAACGAAGAAAAAAAGCCGATGAGCGTTTTCACAACGACTGGGCAAACCTCGCCAAATATGCGCCTGAAAACAGCGCCCTGCCGCCGGTGGCCAAAGGTGAAAAACGGGTGGTCTTCATGGGGAATTCCATCACGGAAGGATGGAAGAATGCCGACAGCAGTTTCTTTGCTGCAAGAGGTTATATCGACCGTGGGATCAGCGGGCAAACCACCCCGCAAATGCTGGTGCGTTTTCGTCCCGATGTGATCGAACTAAAACCGGCCGTGGTGGTGATCCTGGCCGGCATTAACGACATTGCACAGAACACGGGTCCAATGACCCTGGAGCAAACCTTTGGCAACCTGGTGTCGATGGCCGAACTGGCAAAGGCCAATGGCATCAAAGCAGTTCTGTGCTCGGTGTTGCCGGCCTACGATTTCCCGTGGCGCCCCGGCTTACAGCCCGCAGAAAAAGTGGTGAAGCTAAATGCCATGATCCGGTCCTACGCTGCGAAGAACAAGCTGGTGTACGTGGATTATTTTGCCGTGATGGCAGATAGCCGCAACGGCCTGAAAACCGAACTGACTCACGATGGCGTGCACCCGACCCTGGCCGGGTACAAAGTGATGGAGCCATTGGTAGACCAGGGCATTGCTGCCGCCCTGCGACAGAAATAAAAAAAGGCAGGTATCACTACCTGCCTTTTTTTATTTTAAACATCCAGTGCTGTTTTTCTGCCGTTCTCACTTGGCGGACTGATTGCAGGATATTGCGATATTGGATATTGGGATACTGGAGGCTACCAATATCCCAATATCCAATATCCTACTATCTAATAGTGATTACTTGCGCAACGGAAGGCTGAAGCCTGCATGGATGCCCACGTGGTTCAGGTTTGTCACATCGCCTGCCGTGAAGGGCATAAAGTTGAACGAGGCACCAACAGTCATCCCCGACTCGCCTCCCTTGCGAAAGGGAATGTACACACCCAGGTCGGGCCTTGCGGCAAAACCGATCTTGGTTTTTTGGTCGAGCGAAAATTCACCGACATAGTCGTTGTAGTTGATCAGGTTTCCTCCCAGGCCCAGCGCGGCATAGGGCCGTACCGCTGCGTCGGGGCTGAAGTTCCATTTGGCTTCGGCCAGTATGGGAATCACCTGGATGGAAAACGAACGCACGGCCGACATGTCGCTGCCATCAGAGAGCTTGTACAATTGCCGCGGGTATTTCTGGTAAAAATCCTGGAAACCGGTTCCCAGGCCAATGGCCAGTTGGTCGTCGACGGCATACAGGACGCTGGCCTTTATGCCCCGCAACGAATGATCGGAGACGGCATTTTTTAACGAACCCACCGGCAGACCGGCATTGAGTTGAATATCGAACTGGGTGCTGCCTTTTCGCTGTGCCTGTGCACCCAGGGCGAAAAGAAAGACCAGGAGGAGCAAAACGATTTTATGCTGTTTCATGTGTTTGTTTTTATTGAACGGTTTTCAGGTAGGGCGATTGGGCAAACAGGGCCTGGATTCCGGATGTCATGGCGTCGCTGCCAAATACCCCCGATCCGCGAATTAGGCCGTTCCAGATCACGCGGATGGTCCGGCTGACCGGTGCGTTTTTCAGGTCGAGAATATCAACGGAGAGCATTGCTTCGGTGCTTTGCACCAGGCCATAGGCCGAAGGGTAACCATAGCCATACCCGCCGTAGCCCCAGTAGTACGGGTCGTAATACCCACCATAGTCATTCCAGTAATTGTTCAGGTCTACCACGTTGGTCGTCGTGTTGTACAGGCGGCTCACATTCACGCCAAGGTCAGGCGACTGGTTACGTCCCACCCGTACATAGCCGCGGCTTTCCAGGGCGGCACGCACTGCAGCCAGCGCCTGCTGGTCGGCCGCTGTAGCCTGGTCGCCGGAAAAACTATTGTTCTCAATTACGGCCACCGAGTCGGCAATGCTGTAGGTCTTGTAGCTTGCAAAATTGGCACTGCTATCCCTGTTGGTAATGTAAAGACGACTTTCCTCATCCGACAAATTTTTTATCGGGTCCTTGGTGCAACTGCTGACCGTTACCAGTGCGGCAACAGTGAGCGGTATCCAGGCAATCATTCGCTTCATGCACATACAATTTATTTTAGTGTACTAACAAAGCAAGTGCCTGTTTTGGTATGTGCTTTCGCTTAATCTTCCGTTAATTACGCAAGATTTCCGTGGTCGGCAAGAGGACCGCCTGCCTGGGTTTCGGTTTTGCCGCCGGCAATCTCCCGCCGTGTAAGCTGTGTGCAAAAACGTATATTTATTTCAGCTTGACTCCGCCCCGCGAATGCACCTTCCGTGCCCACCAACCTTCGAAACCCAACAAACCCTGTCATGAACAGACTGAAGATTACCCTTTTTCCCGGCGATATCACCGACGTTCACTGTTCGCTGCTGTTCGTCAAGCACATCGAAAAAAGCCTGTCCATGCCCGAGGCGGCGCTCAACCAGGCACTGCGGGAAGACGGCAGCAATGTATTCTTCGAAAAGGAAACCGACGAGGCGAGAGACGTGTTCACCTACAACCGCCTTCCCTATCCCATTATTCACGTGATCAATTTCCACGAAGACGATTTGCCGTTTACCTATTCTTCGGTGGATTCGTATGCAAGGGAAATGATCCGCTTCGCTATGGCCGACCGGCCGGGAGACCCGCCAGTGAGCAGCATTGCAACCGCCATCCACGGCCCTGGCGCCGGGCTGGATGCATCGGAGGCCATGGAGAAAATGATCATGGGAATGGCCAACGAGCTGCAAAGCGAGTTCCCGGATCACGGGCTGTCCGAGATCATTTTCGCAGAAAAAGACAAATCGGTGTTTGAGCGCCTGCAGGAGCGGATCGGTTTCCTGGTGCGGAAAAACCTCCTGCAGTACGAACAAAGCGAAGTATTTCTGCCCAGTGATGTTGGCAGCCAGCAGCGACAGTACATCGATTACAACCAGGTAAAACTAAAGGCCAGCCATGTGTTTGTGGCCATGCCCTTCGACCGGAATTTCGACGACGTTTATCTTTTTGGCATCAAGCAGGCCATCGAAAAAAACGGCCGCGTTAGTGAACGGGTAGACCAGGCTTTTTTTACCGGCAATATTGTTGAGCGGATGATTTTACGGATCCAGGATGCCGAACTGATCGTCGCTGATATCAGCGGTGATAACCCGAACGTATTTTACGAAGTGGGCCTGGCGCATGGCATGGGCGTCGCTCCCGCAGGAGCCGGCAACCCCGAAAAGAAAAAGATCATTTTCATCACCCAGCAGGACAAGATCCCGTTTGATATACAGGCCGAGAACTGCATCCGCTACGACCGGCTGAACATTGCCGACCTGTTTGAAAAGCTGGACAAGGCCATCAGCGATGTGCTGCAGGCAGTGGGCTGAAACAAAGGGCCATAAAAAAGGCTTTTGCCAAAAGCAAAAGCCCGGAACCGAATGGAAAAGAGTTGCTGTTCTATTTTAGTTTAAACCCAATTTGCTGGGCTAAGGTGGCAAAGGATTGAATGTTGTGGTGCTCCGTTACTTTTCCTTCTGCGTTGAGCCGGAAAATATCTACGTCCTGCGCTTTGAAGGCCTTGCCGGTCGGCTTTTGGCCAGACAGGTAGCCTTTCCACGTTCCCGACTGGTCGGACCAGACCATGACCCAATCTCCATCGGCCATTACCTGCTTGTTGTCGGACCTGAAATCGGGAAAGGCCGTAAACCAATTGGTCATCCCGGCTTTCACGCTGTCGAGGGGGGAAGGCTTACCGGAGCCATCGCCATAATCCATGCAGTCCGGAGCCATGGCACTGAACATGGCAGCCACATCGTGCTTGTTCATGTTGTCGAACATGGTTTCGACCGTTTGCCGGTTGCGCTGCGATTTGGAGACGGCGGCAGGGGCTTCGGCCGGACTTTCTTTTCCGGTGTTCATACCTTTTACAGTGGCCTGGTCGCTGCTGTTGCAAGCGGCAAGGAAGAATACGGCTGCGGTGGAAAAAAGTAGGATTTTTTTCATGTTGGTTTATTTAGCTGAAGAGGTAACAACGTTGGATGCCAGCACAACCATCCATCGACAACCCTTTTGCCCGTTTTTCAATCGCACTTTCCTGCGACGGTATGAATACAGTCTTTCCACAGGTGTCTGGCAAGACATCCGAAACTAGGTATTTACCGGCAGGAATGCAAGTCAACCGAAAGGAGAGGTTCTGCTTACATGAACCGGAACTTGTTGATGGCTTCCACTTTGTTTTGCACGTGCAGCTTCTGGTAGATGTTTTTCATGTGCTTTTTGACGGTTTCCGTGCTGAGAAACAACTGGTCGGCGATTTCCTTGTACTGGAGTCCCTTGGCCAGCAACTGCAGCACTTCCCTTTCGCGGACGCTTAGCAGCGCACTTTCTTCCCGGATCTTTGGCTTGCGGAAAAACGAAATCACACGGTTGGCAATGTAAGGACTCATGGGTGCGCCGCCTTTGACCAGCTCGTGCAGGGCATTGCTGATTTGTCCGACGGTGGAGTCTTTCAGGATATAACCAACAGCCCCGCTTTCCAGGGCCCGCATAATGTGGTCGTCGTCGTCGTGCAGGCTGCAGACCAGGCATTGAATGGCGGCATTTGCCTGCAACTGTGCAATCAGCTCAATGCCGCTTTTCCCGGGAAGGTTGATGTCGACAATGGCAATGTCGGGCGGGTTTTTCAGCATGTCCATTGCCGCTTCGGCCGAACCGTACACCTCGCCCAATGCAAAAGCCCGGTCGCTCCGGATCACATCCACCAGCGCCTGCTGGAAAAGCGCATTGTCTTCTACGATTGAGATGGTCTTATGCATGTTTTTCAGTTAGAGGGATTCGAAAAGCAACGACTGTTTTCTCCTGCGACCAAATTTCAAGCTGTCCGTTCATTTCCTG
Organism: Flavisolibacter nicotianae; assembly: GCF_003628535.1. Taxonomy (GTDB): domain Bacteria; phylum Bacteroidota; class Bacteroidia; order Chitinophagales; family Chitinophagaceae; genus Flavisolibacter; species Flavisolibacter nicotianae. The sequence continues at coordinate 695,965 of NZ_RBCI01000001.1, read as the reverse complement.
TATTCTTCGTTTCATATTGTTCAGCCCATTGCTGGCCGTTTCTTTTTTCAGGGGTACAAATCCCTTACCATCATCGACAACCGTGATCCGCAAAAACCGGCCTTCAATGCGGATCGATAGTTCGCAAGTCGTTGCTTCGGAATGTTTCAGGCTGTTGTGAAGCGCTTCTTTCACCGCCAGGTAAATATGCCGCCTTTTTTCGCCGCTGATCACAATGTCCGGGATGTCCTGTGCCGGGAAGGTGATCTGCAGGTCGATGGGGCTGTTTTCAAACAGTTGCCGTGCCTGACGCCGGAGGTAATAGAGCAGATTTTCCAGGTTATCGTTGTCGGCGTTCAAACTCCAGATCACCTCCCGCATTTTATACGACAGTTCGCTGAGCGAGGCGTGGATTTTACCCACCTCCTGCCGGGCCTCCGTATCCGGCAGTTTGTTCCTGGTCAGTTCGGTGAGCAGGCGAACGGCCGACAGGCCCGCACCCACATCGTCGTGGATTTCGGACGAAATTCGCTGGCGCTCGGCCTGGATTACCAGGAGCTTTTCATATTCCTGCCGTTGCTTGCGAAGGCGGCGGCGGTAATAAAGCCAAACCAGGTAAAAAGCCGAGCCTGCAACCAGTATGCCCAGGCCGATCTTAAAGACCAGTCGCTGGTACCAGGGCGGAAGGATTTCAAAATGGTATTCGGCAGGAGAAGAAACGATCCGCCGGCTTTCATCGGTAGCGACCACTTCGAAATCGTAGGAGCCCGGCTCCAGGGCAGCAATGGTGAAAGCCGTCTGGCCCGAGGCGCCGCGCTGCCAGGCACTATCCGGTGCATTTTTAATCCGGTATTGGTAAAGGATATGGGAGTAGGGAGAGAAATAGGGCGTGGAAACCTGGAACTGGAGGAAGTTCTCGTTGTGGTGCAGTTCCCTGCCGGAGTTGTTCTCCTTCCCGTTTACCAGGATGCGATCAATATAGGTTGCCCTGCCGATTTCGGCTGCAGGCTTGGTAATCTGCATGCAGAATACGCCGGTTGTTGTTGAAACATAAACGCAGTTATTCAGGTAGGCAAACTGGTTGATGCCGTCTATTTTGGCATACGGGAAGGCATAATCTTCCACACTGGTTGCGGCCTGGTTAAGTTGCTGAAACCGATCCGTATAAATCAGCCAGGTCGTGCCGTTATTCGATTTGATGTCCATTACCGTGTTGGACGCCAATCCCTCTTTTTCTGTTAGGTTTCTAAGGGTGCCATTTTCCAGGACCAGCACGCCCTGGCCGAACGTGGCAATAACTATTTTACCGCCAATGTTTCTGACTCTCGAAGCGTAAATGGGATGGTGCTTATACAGTAAAGGCTGGAAGTTGTTCCGACGGATAATGTAAGTGCCGGTGTTGAAAACGGCGATCAAACTGTCGCCGGTAAAGGCGATACTCCTGCATCGTGCACCGTCACTATAGACCTGTTGCCAGGAGAAAGGGCGGTCCGTTTGATGCAGGTTTTCCAAAGGGAAGAATTTTATACCGGCCGTCGTGGCGATATAAACCTTACCCTCGTTCTCGCTTATATCCTTGACCGTTGTTTCTATGGGCACTTGGTTCAACGATCGTTTCCGGCCGTCATAGTAATAGAGGCCGATCGACGCTGCTATAAGCAGTTGCCCATTGCCCAGGGAGGCGATGTTTTCGATGGCGCCTGCCTGTTTTGGAACGGACAACACATACTGCAGCGATGAATGGCCATTGAACCTGTACAATTTACCGCTGGTCATGCCCCAGAGGACTTCGTTGTTTTCTGTGTGCATGCTACGGATATAATCCTTCGGGTTCAAAAGAGAGCTTTGCAGCAACCTCGCCTGCGGTACGTTGTATTGAACGCAAAGGCCTGCTTTCAGGCTGCTCATCCAGCGATGTCCCTGCGCGTCTGACAACAGGTCGGAAAGATTTTGTCCCCTGACCGAATCTTTTCCATCGGTGGTAAAGCTGAAATTCCATGTATGGACCCAGGCTTGGCCGAAATCGACACTTATGGTGTTAATGAACGTTGACAGTTTGTTGGCCGAATGAAGTTTTACTGCATTGTTTTCCAGTGTCAGCTTGTAATAATGCCCGGTTTTATTGGTTGTAAGGTAGAAGGTGTCGTTCAAGCTGACATTTTGCAAAACGGAGCCCTGGTTGGGTAAATACAAATCAGTCTTTAATTTGGAAATGGGTTTGCCTGCTTCGTAGCAATACCATTCCCAGGAGTTGCTGTAGCAGATAATCTTGTTTCCCACTTTTGTCAGCGAACTCGTTCCTTTGGGTACCGAGTAATATTTCGCCTGGTCGGTAACGGTGTTATACACAAAAAGACCTTTGGCTGAAGTGGCAATCAGTTCATCGCCGCAAATTATCATCCGCGGAAAGCCATACTCTTCTTCGGACTTGTATTGCGTAAGTAAATGCAGTTGCAGGTTCTCAACGTAAAAGATCTGGCCACCGAAGTTGTGACACCAGATCCGGCCCCGTTTATCTTCCATTAGGTCAGACAGCGAAAGGGAGTTTTGCCGGGGATTGTGCAGGTTGATGAACTGGGAACCGTCGTAACGGCTTATGCCCAGATTATGGCCCACCCAGAGATAGCCTTTGCTGTCGCGCAGAAGGTCGTACGCTTCGGGCGATGGCTGGTGGGGAATGACATCAACAGCCGTCGCCTGCGCCACTGCCAACTGACAGGCACAGGCCAGGAAAAAGGAAAAAAACAGGTGGAAGAACCGGGGCAAGGTCGCTCGATTTTTGCCGCCGAATGTAACGGTTTCCCCTTGGCGGCAGCCGGTTTTTCGGCAGAGGGCCACCAAAAAGCAGCCAGAGACCCTATCTGTCGGTTTGTATGCAGATTGCCATGTGCAATGCTTTGCAGCATTATGCTTAACCGCCCGTCTTTTCACCCACAAACCACTGCTCCTTGTTTTTGAACAGCACATTAAAGGTGGTCAGGGTGCCATAAATGCGGGTAATGTATTGCTGCAGGTTCACCTTGTCTTCGTCGCTCAGGCTTTTGTGTGCATTGACCTGTTGCTCCATCACCCGCAGGCGGTCACGCAGCATCACGATCTTGTGAAAGAAGTCTTCGATGGGAATTTCTTTTGGCTTAAGGGTTTTATCGGCCGGTTGCAGAATCATCGTGCCGTGCTGCCAGCGATCACCAAGAGGTACTACTTCCGAGAAGCCGCCCCAGAGGCGCAGGATCTTCAGCAGGCTTTTCTCTACGTCGGCATGCGTTTCGATTTCTTCGGTCACGTTTTCCGGGATGATTTCTTCCAGCGCCGTGTCGTTCTTGTCGATTTCTTTGATGCCGTGGTAAATGAACGAGATCAGGTAAGTGGCATAGCGAACACCCACGATGACACCCGGTCCGTACTGGGTGTGCTGCAAACGTGTGCCGATGCCGAGGTTCAGTTGCTCCATCTTCAGTTTGTTTTGACGAATTCGTACGGCGTGAACTCCACAAAGTCGGCCACCGTTACCGTTACCGAACGGACCTTTCCGTTGGCAATTGTAAACGGCCATACTTTGTTGCCGTACAGGGCTTCGTTGAATTGTGCAAGATAGCGGTTGCCGCCCAATGGTTCCACCGTTGCATAACGGCCTTTGTGATGCTGGAAGGTGGCCACCGCCTTCCCGTTTTTGATGGCAATCTCCATCCAGCCATAAACGGGATGCTGGTAGCGGCCCGCCAGCGCTGTGAGTGGCACCTGGGTTTTCAGGTTCATGGCCACGGTGTCCTTTTTCTTTTGCAGCCAGTCCTGCTGGGCCTTTTCAGTTTGCTGAAAACGTTGGTACCCGATACCGCTGTAGTTGCGGTAGGGCAGGCCGAGGTACGAATCCATGATCTCGTAGCGCAGGGATTCATAAAAATTGTTGGCGTCCGTATTGGTGAGTACAACGATACCGAGAGACTCTTCCGGCACCAGTGCCACGCTGGTGACAAAACCATTGACCCCGCCGGTATGCGCCACGATCTTTCGGCCGCTGTATTCTTCCAAAAACCACCCCAGGCCGTAAAGGGCAAAATGCGCTTTGTTGAACGGGTGCCCGCCATTGCCCAGGATCGATTGCGGCGTTCTTGTTTGCCCGATGGCGCTTGCAGGGACCACCGTCTTGTCACCAACTTTTCCGTTGGCCAGGAGCATCTGCACCCACTTGCTCAGGTCCATCACGCTGGAGTAAATGGCACCGGCCGGCGCCATGTTATTGAGACGACCATAGGCGATCTTTTGAACCGTTCCGTTAACCACGGTATGTGCGGCAGAAAGATTGGCCGATGAATCCACCCCTTCGTCGGTAGCGACGGTCCGGTTCATGCCGAGCGGTGAAAAAATGCGTTCCTGCAACAGTTGATTCCATGGTTTACCGGTTGCTTTTGCGAGTACTTCGCCGGCGGTCAGAAAGGCCGCATTGGTGTAGCCCCAGCGGCTGCGGAAGCTGTACAGCGGTTTTACCTGCCCGAATTTTTGCCGCACTTCCGCTTTGGTCAGGTCGGAGTCGAAGTACATAAAATCACCCTGGAAGGTTTCAAAACCCAGGCGGTGACAGAGCAGGTCCCGCAGGGTGGCTTCCTTTGCTACCCAGGGATCATAGAGTTTGAAATCGGGCAGCCATTTTTGCACTTTGTCATCGAGTGACAGGGTTTTCTCCGCATCCAAAATTGCCGCCAGGGTGGCCGTGAACGCCTTGGTGTTGGAACCGATGCCAAACAGCGTGTTCTCATCCACGCTCTTGTTGGTTCCCCATTCCGATACGCCGTAGCCTTTCATCAGGGCAACCTTCCCGTCTTTGACAATGCAAACCGCCACGCCGGGAATGTGCCAGTCGGCCATGGCCCTTTGGACATAGGTATCGAGGCTGTCCCGCACAAACGATGGCTGCGCCTGCGCACAGCAGAAAAAACAGAAAAGGACAGCAGCCAAAAGAAAGCGTTTCATTTTGTTCTGGTTTGAATGTGAAGATCGCCGGAAGGCGAATCGGATAACGGCCAGGCAGAGGTTCCTTTTGCAACCGGTGGCTGACGGAAATGGCAACTGAAAATCCGGGTCCGACCGGTCAGTCATTGAGCGCACTGTACACCAGCACCTTGTATTTGTCTACCGCATCGGGATGATTAACGCCCCACAACTGGCGGTATAAAATACCGATGAGCCTTTCTTTGGGATCGGCCCAATACGTGGTGGCAAAGGCGCCGCCCCACTCGAACACACCGGCCGGCGTGGGAATGATCCCGCTTCCTTTTTCGGTGGTAATGCCAAAGCCCAGGCCGAATTTGTTGGCGCCGAATTCAATATCGCCGATCTGGTTCATGGTCATCAGCCGCACGGTATTCTTTGCCAGCAGCCGTTTCCCGTTGTATTCCCCGCCATTGAGCAGCATTTGCAGGAAGGTGGCATAATCCAGTGCGGTAGACGAAAGTCCGGCACCGCCCGAAAAATAGCGGGTCCCTGTTTTGGGATAATCAACCTGGAATTTTCCGTTTTGGACAATTACGGGTTGCGCTTTTATCAGGTGCCCGTTGTTCTCGGTAAACAGGTTCACAACCCTTGACTGTTTGGCCGAGGGTACATTGAAATAGGTGTCCTTCATACCCAGCGGTTCAAAGATCCGTGTGCGGAAAAACTGGTCGAGGCTTGTGCCGGAAAGCACTTCGACCAGGTAGCCGAGAACATCGGTATTCAGGCCATAGGTCCATCGTTCGCCGGGCTGGTGCAGCAGCGGCAGCTTTGCCAGCTTTTTGATGTCGGTGGCCAGCGTGTGCTCGCCATCGGCGCCGATACCTGCCGTGAGGTTGGCCCTGGCATAAATGGCATTGGCTTCTTTGCTGCCGATCTGCGCATAGCCGATACCCGATGTGTGGGTCAGCAACTGGCGAATGGTAATCTCGCTTTTGGCGGGCACCGTCGTGTAGGTTGAATCGGCCGGGTTGAATTTATCGAGTACCTGCGGCTTACTGAATTCCGGGATGTACCGGGAGATGGGATCATCCAGTAACAGCTTGCCTTCTTCGTACAGCATCATGACGGCGACCGACGTAATGGCTTTCGTTTGCGAGGCAATGCGGTAAATGTCGTCTGTACGAACCGGGACTTTTTTTTCTTGATCGTTGTAGCCAAACGCTTTTTGGTAAACGATTTTTCCATCGCGAACGATCAGGGCCACAACACCGTTGGTGCGTCCCCGGGCAACCCAGCCGGCCAGCATCGTGTCGATGCGGTTGAGACGTTCGGTTGAAAGTCCCGCCGATTCCGGTGCGGCGGGCAACAGTGTCCTGACCTGTTTTGGCTGGGCCAGGCCGGATTCTGCAAACAGTCCAATGGTGAGCAGCAGTAAAAAAAGTTTTCTCATGTTCGATCGATTAACGGTAAAGCAGAAAAAAGGAAGATAAAACAGATTGTGTGAAAAAAGAAAACCGGCCCGGCTGCACAGAACGGGTTTGCCGGTCGTGGCCTTTCTGCCGCAGTAGGGAAATGAAGCAGGTGAGGATTGCCTGCAAAGCCTTCCCTATCGTGATTGGTTAGCCGAAAAAACGCGGAGGAAATTGCCGCCGAGAATTTTTCGCACATCGCTTTTGCTGTAGCCTCTCTGCAAAAGACCTTTGGTGATCAGCGGGAAATTCGTCACATCTTTCAGTTCTTTCGGCGCTGAGGAAATGCCGTCGAAGTCGGAGCCGAGGCCAACATGATCCACGCCGGCCAGCTTCACGATATAATCAATGTGATCCAGCAGAACCGAGAGGGAAGGCCGCAGGTTGCCGGCTTCTGCGGGGTATTTTTTGAAAAAGTATTCTTCCACTTCATAACCGGGCCATTTGAGGGATTGGATGGAGTCGATTTCCGCTTTGTGCCGTGCAGCAAAAGTTGTTATCCGTTTTTGAAAGTTGCTGTCCAAAAAGCCGGAATAAAAATTCAGGTCGATCACACCACCGTTTTTTGCCACCGCTTTAATCTGGTCGTCTTTGAGGTTTCGGAAGACAGGACAAAGGGTGTAGGCGCAACTGTGCGATACCAGTATGGGTTTGGTGCTGGTATTGATGGCATCCCAAAACGTTTGTTCGCCTACGTGGGAAAGATCCACCATCATGCCCAGGCTGTTCATGCGCCGCACCACCTGTTTGCCAAAATCGGTGAGGCCTTTGTGTGGCAATGAATCTTTTTTCATGGTTTCGTCGAGCGCCGATGTTGCCCACGAGGTGGAATTGTTCCAGGTAAGCGTCATGTAGCACACGCCTCTTCGGGCAAAGCTGTCCAGGAAGGCCAGGTTATCCTCGATCATGTGGCCGCCTTCCACGCCCATCAAGGCAGCGAGCTTTTTTTCGCCCAGCGCCTGCTGCAATTGCCCCGGCGTTGACACCACGCTCATTTTATCCCTGTTTCGTGCCGCAATGGCATAGAGCGAATCGATTTCTGTGTTGGCAAACCGGAAGGCCGTGTCTTTGCCAAAGCGTTCATCGCAAAAAATAGAAAAGACCTGTACGTCCACGCCGCCTTTCTTCAGCCGGGCAAGATCCGAATGGGTTCGGCCGGTCAGGTCGTTGTCGATGTTGAGGCCTCGCATCGTGGCGGTGGAAAGCACGTCGTTGTGCGTGTCGGCAAGGATGGCTTTTTGATGGAGGCTTTTGTACGACTGGCAGGAAACAAGAAAAAGGGTAACGAAAAGAAACAACCGCATGGAAAAGTTTTGCGCTTAAAATAGTTCTTTCTGCGGAATCGTAGCGGAGAACACCTGCAATCGATGGAAACTCGTGTGCCTGTTGCGGCAGCATCCGGTGTGCGACCGACAGGCCAGCGTTGGTTAGCCCCTCTTAAAATCCCGCCGGCATGGCTTTTGTCTTTTTGTATTCCTGGTAAGCAATTTTAATGAAGTACTGGAAGTCATAGTCCGACGTGCCGGCGGTGAATTCGTACGTAGGACGGTAGCGGCGCATAAAGTCGGACAGTTCGTCTTCCTTGTCGATGCCGGTGAGTCGCTTAACCAGCCCTTTGCTGAAGCGGCGGTCGATGAACTTATCCCTTTCCTCCTGTTCGAGCCGTTGCCTGAAATGCTCCATGCTCCGGTTTTTGCGAAACTGGAACAGGCGGATAATCTCGTCCACGTCAAAGCCGACACCGGAGTTGGTAATGGAGGTCATGGTGCCCAGCGAGGGCCGGTGAAAGTCGAACGCCTTGGCATAGTCGCGCCGGTTTTGTATGGAGTCTTCTTTGTAGTTGCGTGTGCGGATTTTCACTTCCCGCATGACGTCGGGCTTCAGGTGAAGCGCAATGTCAAACTGGGTGACGTCGGCAATCTTCAGTACCGGGTACTTGGGCGTAGGCTTGCCCAGGTACGAAAACCAAACGGAATCTTTTTCGCCGACATAAATCGTATAGGCGCCGGTGGAGTCGGTCATGCTTATTTGCCCGCCCGTACTTTGCACGGTTACCCGTTCGACAGGAAAGATGCGTGTGCTGTCGTATACATGCCCCTTCACTTTATATTGTGCAGACGCCTGCCCGGACATAAATAAAATGAACAGCAGGATACAACTAATATGAACGGCCGGTTTTCTCAAGCGTGGGCAAATAACAAAAGGAAATCTAAAAGGTATGGTAAAAGAAGTTCGGCGTTTGAGGTGTGGCGTTTGGAATCATGCTGACTGTTGACGCCATGTTGACTGCCGACTGCTAACTGGCTGCTCTTTCTCTTCCTTTTACATTCATCAGTCCCTGTTCGTCTGTTCGAGATTCCTCACCACTTCCTCCACGACTCGTGGATAGTGCAGGTGCTCCAGTTGGTGAATGCGGTTGGCAACAACTTCCGGTGTGTCGCCGTCCAGCACCGGGCAGGCTGTCTGGAAAATAATATCGCCGTTGTCGTAGTGTTCATCAACATAATGAATGGTGATGCCCGTCTCCATTTCGCCGGCCTGCAGCACGGCTTCGTGCACATATTGCCCGTACATGCCCTTGCCGCCAAACTTGGGCAGCAGGGCAGGATGAATGTTGACCATGCGTTTTGGATAGGCACTAATCAGTACCTGGGGAATTTTCCAAAGGAACCCTGCAAGCACCAAAAAGTCGATACCGGCTTCCTGGAGTTGCGGCAGGTAGGCGTTGCCGCGAAAAAACTGTTCTTTTTCGATCAGCAGCGATGGAATGCCTTCTTTCTCGGCAATACTCAACACACCGGCACCGGCTTTGTTGCAAACAATCAGCGCCACGGTTGCGAATGGAGAGGTCTTAAAATAATCGATCAGCTTTTGTGCATTGCTGCCGGCGCCTGAAGCAAAAACGGCCAGTCTGTGTTTGGTCATTGGGTCTGTAAAATGGGTCTTTCCTGTTTCCATGCGCCAGATTGTTTATGATTTAGTAGATGAAGCGTCGGTTGCCTTCATCAGCCCGATGCGCTGCAAAACCCGCTTTTCGAATTTCCAGAAAAACGAAAACTGGCCAAGCAGAAACGCCACCGTTAAAAGAATGGCCTGATAGCCGAAGAGAAGAACGGCCAGGCGAACCAACAGTTTTGCCGACCAGTGCGTTTCGGACGTGAAGCCCACCCACCCGGTAACGGACCGCGAAAGCCAGGCCGTTGCAAAACCGGTGATGGCAAAAACACAAAGAATAAGGGTAAACTCTTTTTTGCCAACCTTCCATCTTTTCCTCAACGACGAAAACATTACACCGACTTTGTTTGATTTCGTGTGAAAACGCCGCAGCGCCACCACAAACGAAGGCTGCAAGTTGCGCCATTTTTCGCGATATTCACACTCTTGTTTTCTATCCGTCCATCCTGCGGCCAACCTTTTTAAATCGCACTGAAAAAATTGATGACCAATGTCAAACGCAGGCCTGACAAGCGTCAAAAAAAAATTAAAACAGGCGCGGTTTTGTAATTTCCCTGTCATATTTTTGCCCCCGATTTGGGAAATTATCCACATCTCAGACGAATAACTTCTATGAATTTTTTACCATCCAATGTTAGAAAAGGTGCTCTGTTAGGACTGCTTTTTTTTCTTTCATATATCTCTCTTCAAGCACAAGACGGTAAAGCGATTTTCAGTGCCAATTGCGCCTCCTGTCATGCGTTGGACAAGCAACTGACAGGGCCTGCCTTGAGGGGAGTGGAAACCCGCGGTCCGTGGACGGACAGGGCCAACGTGGTAAAATGGGTGCACAATCCCGGTGGTTTTATCCCAACAACGCCGTATACACAACAACTGGCGGCTTCCATGAACGGCCAGATTATGCCCAGCTTCCCCCAGTTGAGCGAGAAAGAGATTTTCTCCATTCTTGATTATATTAAATCGGCTCCTGCACCCGGTGCCGGGCCGGCAACTCCTGCTGCCGCAGGTGCGCCCCAGGAAACCGGCAACGGGGAGTTGATCTTTGGAGTCATCTCCATTGTACTGGCCATCATCGCGCTGATCCTGATGCAGGTAAACAGCAACCTGAAAAAACTTTCCGACGACAAGGAACAAATCCTGCGTCCCGAGCCCGTTCCGTTCTGGCGCAATAAAATCTACATTGCCTTGTTTGCCGTGATCTTGTTTGTTGTGGGTGGTTTCTATGTCGCCAAAAGCGCCATCGGACTGGGTCGCCAGCAAGGCTACCAGCCAACACAGCCGATCTTTTTCTCGCACAAAGTGCACGCCGGCGTCAACCAGATCAACTGTCTGTATTGCCACAGCGCCGCACTGGAGAGCAAGCACGCCATGATCCCACCGTTGAACGTGTGTATGAACTGTCACAAAGCGATCAATGCGTATGAAAAAGGACCCAAGATTTATGACGAAAACGGCAAGGAGATCAACGGTACCGCCGAGATCAAAAAGCTGTACGATTACGCCGGCTTTACGCCAGGTCCGGGTGCCCAGTGGGATCCTTCAAAAGCCAGGTCGCCGCAATGGGTGAAAATTCATAACCTGCCCGACCACGTGTACTTTAACCACGCACAGCATACCCGCGTTGGTAACGTCGCCTGTCAAACCTGTCACGGCAACATCCAGGAAATGGACAAAGTGGCCCAGGCCTCAAGCCTTAGCATGGGATGGTGTATCAACTGCCACCGCCAGCAAAAGATCGCCTTCAATTACAACGACAGCACCGGGAACAAATTCTATAGCATTTACGAGAAATTCCACAACGATTTCAAATCAGGCAAAATGGATAGCCTGACAGTAAAAGACATCGGTGGTTTGGAATGTCAGAAGTGTCACTATTAATTGGCCAATATGCTAATGGGATAATGTGATAACGAGCAGCAGGCCACAAAACATTATCACATTATCGAATTATCAAATTATCACATTATACTATGAGCGATAAAAAGTACTGGCAAAGTTTCGCTGAGTTTAAACATAAAGAACAAGTTGACAAGCTGAATAAAGACGAGTTCAAGGAAGAACTTCCTTTTGGCGAACTGGATGAGAACATCCTGGATGCAAAAACGCCGCGTCGCGACTTCCTGAAATATGTTGGCTTCAGCACGGCCGCTGCCACCATCGCCGCTTCCTGTGAAGTGCCGGTGCGCAAGGCAATGCCCTATGTCAACCGCCCGGAAAACCTGACCCCCGGTGTGGCGAAATATTATGCCAGCACCTATGTGCAGGATGGCGACGTGGTTCCCGTGGTGGTAAAAGTCCGGGAAGGACGTCCGATCAAAATTGAAGGAAACACGCTCTACCCGTATACGCAGGGAGGTACCTCGCCCCGTACGCAGGCTTCCGTTCTGGACCTGTACGACATGTACCGCACGCCACACCCCAAGCGCAAAAGCGGCAACAGCTTCCAGGAGATTCCAACCTTCGACCAGCTCGACCAGCAGATTGGTGCAGCGCTGGCCGGTGCCGCCGGTGCCCCGGTGGTTTTGCTGACCAGTACGATCGTTTCTCCGTCGACCAAACAAGTCATTTCCCAGTTTTTAGCAAAATATCCCGGCAGCCGCCACGTACAATACGATGCGGTTTCCTATTCGGGCCTGAGCACGGCTCATGGTGGCCGCATCCCGGCACACAATTTCGACCGTGCAGACCTGGTGGTGAGCCTGGGTGCCGATTTCCTTGCGACCTGGCTGGCCCCGGTGGAATTTGCCCGCCAGTTTTCGAGCAAGCGCAAACTGCGCAGCCCGGAAGACGGCATGAGCAAACTTTACGTTTTTGAAAGCCACCTGAGTCCAACGGGTGCAAGTGCCGACGAACGCTTTACACACCGGCCCTCCGAAACCGGCGCAGTGGCCCTTGCATTGCTGGCCGCTCTCGGTGGTGGTGTAACGGCGCCTTCCCTGGATGCAAACCTGACAAAGACCATCCAAAAAGTAGCAGCGGATTTGAAAGCACATGCCGGCAAAGCCCTCGTGGTTTGCGGCAGCAACGACCCCAATGTGCAAACAGTGGTTCGCGAAATCAACCGCGCCGCCGGTGCATTCGGAACAACGCTCGACACGGCGACGACCTTGAACTATCGCCAGGGTGATGATGCCGCGATGGCAACCCTCGTGGACGATATGAATGCCGGCCGTATTGGTGCCCTGTTGCTCTACGGTGCCAACCCTGCCTACGATTATGTGGATGCCAAAGCTTTCACCAATGGCCTGGCCAAAGTGAAGCTCACTATTTCTTTCAACGAAAAGCTCGACGAGACTTCGGAGCTTTGTCAATACCTGGTGCCTGCCCACCACTACCTCGAAAGCTGGGGTGATGCAGAGCCCAGAAGCGGTTATATTTCCTTTATCCAGCCGGCCATCTACCCGCTGTTCAAAACACGTCCTTTCCAGACTTCACTGCTGAAGTGGAGTGGCAACAACCAGGATTACGAGACGTACTTCCGCACGTATTGGGTGGGAAGACTGGGCAGCGAAGCAGCGCTGGACAAAGCCCTGCAAGATGGTGTACTGGGTAGTGCAGGCAGCCAGTCTGCAGCACAACCTGCTACAATTGCCGACACGGTCAGAGCCGCGATTGCGCCGGTTCCCACTCCGGCGGTAACGCCGGTTACAACAACCGCCGCGCCGACAGGTAACCTGGCAGCCGCCGTTACCGCAATCACAGGACAACGCAAGGCCGGGAAAGACGAAATCGTTCTCTTCCAGCAAGTCAATATTCTTTCGGGCAAGCAAGCCGGTAACCCCTGGTTGCTGGAACTGCCGGATCCCATCACCCGCACCACGTATGAGAACTATGCCATGATCTCCACCAAAAAGGCAAAGGAGCTGGGCATCGACTACGAGGGAGTGGATTACGAATACTACCAGGAGAAGCCCCTGATCGACCTGACGGTAAATGGCAGGAAAGTATCGCTGCCGGCGATGGTGGTTCCGGGTATGAACCCCGATACAATTGCGGTTGCAGTTGGTTATGGCCGCAGCGAAAACTTCTCCAAAGCCGCCGCCGGACTGGGACAAAACGTATTTGGTTTTGCCCGCTGGAACGCCGCTGCAAAAGTTCGCGAATACTGGAACGAGGTTACCACATCGACCAAGGCCGGCGATGCCTACAAGATTGCCCGCATCCAAATGCATAATTCTTACGAAGGCCGAACAGCCGTCGTAAAGGAAACGACGCTGGCAACCTTCAAAGCACAACCGGATGCCTTCCTTAAGTTCCGCGAAGAGCTGCAAGAAGATTTTGCCAAACGTTCGGGCGACTACCGTGCAGAAGGTACCTTGTATGATGATCCTGCACTGCGTACCCACGAGATCAAGTGGGGCATGTCCATCGACCTGAATGCCTGCTATGGTTGCGGCGCCTGTGTGGTGGCCTGTCACCTGGAAAACAACGTTCCGGTAGTGGGCAAGAACGAAGTGCTGCGTGCACACGAAATGCACTGGCTGCGCATCGACCGTTATTTTGTAACGGATGAAAAAAATCCGGACAACCTGAAGGCTGTCGTTTTCCAGCCCATGCTGTGCCAGCATTGCGAAAACGCACCTTGCGAAAACGTTTGCCCTGTTGCTGCCACCATGCACAACACCGAGGGTATCAACCAAATGGCTTACAACCGTTGTATCGGTACAAGGTATTGTGCCAACAACTGTCCGTATAAAGTACGCCGCTTCAACTGGGGTGATTATACCGGTGCCTCTACGCACGGTGTGCTCGGACCAAACAGCGGTGTGGGTAAACTGGATACCGTTGTTCACCAGATGAACGACGAACTGACCCGGATGGTGCTGAACCCGGATGTGGTAACCCGCAGCCGTGGTGTGATGGAAAAATGTTCATTCTGCGTACAGCGTACCCAGCTCGGTAAACTCCAGGCAAAGATCGAGAACCGCAAGATCGGCGGCGATGAAGTTCAATCGGCTTGTGCGCAGGCTTGTCCTACCGGTGCGATCGTCTTTGGCAACGCCAACGATACGAACAGCGCGGTGGCGAAAACAAGGGAGCAAAACCCAAGACGCCTGTTCTATGTGCTGGAACAAATCCACACGCTGCCGAACGTGAGTTACCTGGCCAAAATCCGCAACACCGACGAGGTGATCGAAGGTGAAGGAAGTTCAAACGAGCAGGCCCGCCAGCAGAAGGGCGAACCGGTGACTCCGCAGCAGGAGCCGGCAACAGAGCACAAATAGTAATCGGCTTTCAGCCTCCAGTCAACGGCTGGGTTGAGAGCTGAACAGAGAATAAAAGTATTTTAAGGAAAAGGCTGGAAGCTACAGGCTGAAAGCTCATAGCATACACTTATGGCAGTAATGAAATACGAATCGCAGGTTAGACCACCACTGGTCGATGGAGCGAAAGGCTATCATCAGGTTACAGAAGATATTTGCCGCCCGGTGGAAAACAGGCCCTCAAAAGCCTGGTGGGTGGGATTTATTCTTTCTGTCCTCTGTCTTCTTTTTGGTGTCATCTCTGTTACCCGCGAGGTATGGTTTGGTACCGGGCAGTGGAACCTGAATAAAACAGTGGGTTGGGGCTGGGACATCACCAACTTCGTATGGTGGGTGGGTATCGGTCACGCAGGAACCCTGATCTCGGCGATCCTTTTACTCTTCCGCCAGGGATGGAGAACGGGGGTGAACCGTGCGGCTGAAGCGATGACCATCTTCGCGGTTATGTGCGCCGGCCAGTTCCCGATCTTCCACATGGGTCGTGTTTGGAATGCCTTCTTTACCCTGCCTTATCCCAATACCCGCGGCCCGCTTTGGGTGAACTTCAACTCCCCGCTTCTCTGGGACGTATTTGCCATCTCCACGTATTTTACCGTATCGCTTCTTTTCTGGTATTCCGGTTTGCTGCCCGACCTGGCAACACTTCGCGACCGGGCAAAAGAAAAATGGCGGAAAATGTTTTACGGCCTGGCCTCCTTCGGCTGGACAGGTTCGACCAAGCACTGGCAGCGGCACGAAGCACTGTCATTGGTGCTGGCAGGCCTTGCAACACCACTGGTACTTTCGGTTCACACGATTGTATCCTTTGACTTTGCCACCTCGGTTATTCCCGGATGGCACACAACCATCTTCCCGCCTTATTTCGTAGCGGGTGCCATCTTCTCCGGTTTTGCCATGGTGCAAACCCTGTTGCTGGTAACAAGAAAAGTTCTTTACCTGGAAGATTATATCACGATCGAGCACATCGAAGTCATGAACAAGGTTATTGTGCTGACCGGTTCTATCGTGGGTATCGCTTACCTGACGGAACTGTTCATGGCCTGGTATTCACACGTAGAATACGAGTGGTTTGCCTTCCGTTTCAACCGTGTTGATCTCTCCAGTCCATACGGATGGGCCTATTACCTGATGATGGGCTGTAACGTACTGTCGCCGCAGATCTTCTGGTTCAGAAAAATGAGAAGAAGTATCGTTGTGACCTTCTTTATGTCGATCCTGGTGAACATCGGTATGTGGTTCGAACGTTTTGTGATCATCGTTACATCGTTGTATCGCGATTACCTGCCCTCTTCCTGGAGTGTGTACTACACACCAACGATCTGGGAAGTTGGTTTCTATATCGGAACATTTGGACTGTTCTTTACCTGTTACTTCCTTTTCAGCAAGTTCTTCCCGGTCATTGCGATTGCCGAGATCAAGCATATCCTGAAAAAGAGTGGTGAGAACTACAAAGAAGAAATGGGCGAAGTGGAACAGGAATCAGTGGAGGAGTTTGCGCATACCTATGCACATTAGAAAAGCTGCACGCTTTTAGCAAAAGCTACAAGCATCGCAGAAACGGAGAAAATAAACAGGAAAGAAAAAACAGAGCTCGCCGGCTTGCTGCCTGCGGCTCAAAGCATAAAGCTTAAACTATGGCAGTTAAAAAATTTGTGGTCGCTTGTTTCGATGATGAAAAGACCCTTTTTCCTGCGGTAAAAAATGTGCGGAAAACGGGCTATAAAATTCACGATGTCTATACACCTATGCCGATCCACGGCCTAGATGCCGCGATGGGTTTGCGTGATACGAGCCTGCACACCGCCGGTTTTATCTATGGTATTACCGGTACAACCACAGCCTTTAGTTTTATCACGTGGGCACTGACGTACGACTGGCCGCTGAACATTGGTGGAAAGCCCTATTTCTCCCTGCCCGCCTGGATTCCCATCATGTTCGAGTTGACCGTATTGTTCTCGGCCGTTGGCATGGTACTGACGTTCTGCTATCTCTGCCAGCTGGCGCCCTTCGTGAAAAAAGACCATTTCCATTTACGGGCCACCGACGACCTGTTTGTGATGGCGGTGGAGTGTACAGAGAAAACGAACGACAGCGAGGTTTCCGACTTTTTACGTAACCTGGGAGCAATTGAAGTCAGCACGCAATACAAAGAAACAGGCTGGTGGATAGGCCGCTATGACAAAGACACGGAAATTTTTGGCAAACCCGTAGAACCCGTTGTACAATCATAATAAACGCTGAATGAAAAAAATAGTTTTTGCTGCATCTGTTCTTTCGATGAGCCTTTGCCTTTGGAGCTGCGGTGGCGCACATGGCGACGATCCTGGTCATGCCTACATGCCGGATATGTATTACTCCCGTGCGTACGAAGCGTATGGCTACAACATGGTAAACGGGGAATATGACAGCCTTCGCAAAAGAGGGATCAGTTACACTTCATTGACCGTTGCCGGAACCGTTGCACGGGGTGAAGAGCTGCCAACCCATTTGACAGGTGACTCTGCCGGATTGAAAATAGCCAACGGCCTGAAAAATCCGCTGGACAGCCTTTCCAAAGTGCCGGAGCAAATGAAAGAAGCCGAGCGACTTTACCTGGTCAACTGCGGCATTTGCCACGGCACGGCGCTGGATGGTAACGGCCCCTTGTACAAAGGCGGCGACGGTCCTTACCCGGCAGCTCCCCGTCCATTGAATGGGGAATATGCAAAAGCATTGAGCGACGGCTCGATCTTCTATACCATCACCTATGGTAAGAATGCAATGGGTAGCTATGCTTCCCAACTTCGTCCCGAGCAGCGCTGGATGGTCGTCAGCTATATCCGTAGCAAACAGGGCGGGGCCAGCACGTCTGACTCAACCGGTAAAGCCACGCAAAATGCACCGGCTGCTGCCACTGCAACAACCGGCGGTAAAACACAACCTTAATTCGAACACAGAATAAAAGAAAGAGCGTAATGACCACTTTAAAAGAGCAATTTGTAGTACCGAAACGATACAACACCTTCTCGCTTGTGTTGATGGCCATTGGTGTGCTGTCGTTGATCATTTTATTCATCACCCATGGCACAAGCAGCGATGAGCATGTGGCTGCCCGTTTCTGGGCATCCATTCTGCAGAACAGCGTTTTCTTTCTGATGGTTACAAATGGTTGCATCTTTTTTATCGCCGCTACAACGCTTGCCTGGGGCGGCTGGCAAATGTCATTTCGCCGTGTTCCCGAAGCCATTGCAGCCTGCGTTCCCTTCCTGGGCGGCATTGCCGGCATCGTGTTGTTGGCGCTGGTTTTCGGTGGCAATCATGCCATTTATCATTGGGCCAGTCCCGAAGCTGCACATGACCCGGGTATCGAGCACAAAGCCGGCTTTTTGAACAAAACGTTTTTTGCCGTATGGACGATCATCACCATCGTTGGATGGTCGTGGTTGGGTAAAAAGCTTCGTACGTTGTCGACGGAAATCGACAACAAACCACTGAGTGTGGAAGAGGGAAAGCGTTATATCTGGAACAACACCGTATGGGCTGCCGTGTATGCTGTTTTGTTTGCCCTGACCGTCTTGTCGTCCATTCCCTGGTTCTGGCTCATGAGCATCGATGCGCACTGGTACTCTACAATGTATAGCTGGTACACCTTTGCTTCTTCCTGGGTTTCGGCTCTTTCACTGATCACGCTGTTCGTGGTTTACCTGAAGAACAATGGCTACCTGGAACTGACCACGAAGGAACACCTGCACGACCTGGGTAAATTCATTTTTGCCTTCTCGATCTTCTGGACCTACCTGTGGTTCTCGCAGTTCATGCTGATCTGGTACGCCAACATCCCGGAAGAAACCATTTATTTCAAGCCCCGCTTGCAGGGTCCGTACCGTGCAATCTTTTTCCTGAACCTGATCATCAACTTCCTGGCACCGCTGCTGTTGCTGATGAAACGTTCATCCAAGCGCAACTATGGCACCATCACCATGATGGCCGTACTGGTGATCTTTGGTCACTGGCTGGACTTTTACCAGATGGTAATGCCGACAGCGGTGATGAACCCGGAAACAAAACAAACGTATGTTCCGAATATGCTTCCTGACATTGGTATCGGTCTTGGTTTTGTGGGCCTGATCATGTTTGTGACTGGCCGTGCGCTTGCCAAGAACTCGCTGGTGGCCAAAAACCACCCGTTCCTGAAGGAAAGTATCATTCATCACACGTAATGTGAAAGTTTGTTTGAATCAACTGATATGAGGCGTATTCTGAAGGAATTTTGCCTTGTGACCAATAATTAAAGAAAGTATGTCATCTACCTGGATTATAGTCGCATTTATTTTAGGCTTTCTGATCGTTTTCCAGATCGCGAAGGCCAGCGAGTACGTTGCCATCTTACGAGGAGAAGAAAGAAACCGCAAAGAATCGAACCGCATCAATGGTTTTATGCTTCTCGCTTTTTTAATCGTGGGTCTGTTTGGCGTATGGTATTGCAACCATACACTGAAAGACAAGATCCTGGGTGAGCCGGCATCCGATCATGGCGTACGCATCGACACGATGCTGTACATCACCCTCGCCATCACCTTTGTCGTATTTGTGATCACCCAGGTGGCTCTCTTCTACTTTGCCTATAAATACCAGGAGAAAGAAGGACAGAAGGCGTATTTCTATCCCCACAACAACAAGCTGGAGCTGATCTGGACAGTTATTCCCGCCATCACGCTGACCGTGCTCGTTGGATTTGGTCTCTACTACTGGTTCGAGATTACCGGCGAAGCGCCTGCCAATGCGCAGACCGTGGAAGTAACCGGCAGCCAGTTCAAATGGGAATTCCGTTATCCGGGAGCCGATGGCAAATTGGGTAAACGTTATTACAAAGAAATCGATCCGATGAAGAATAATCCATTGGGTCAGGTATGGGCCGACCCTGCCAACCAGGATGACATCGTAACCAGCCAGGATCTGCACCTTGTGGTGAACAAGCCGGTCAAGCTGGTTATCTATTCAAAGGATGTCATCCATGACGTGGGTCTGCCGCACTTCCGCATGAAAATGGATGCCGTACCAGGTACGCCAACAACCATGTGGTTTACGCCGAAGTTCACGACCAAGCAGATGAAGCAGAAATACGGCGATGAATTTGTGTATGAAATCTCTTGCGACCAGATGTGCGGAAAAGGTCACTTTAGTATGAGAGGTACAGTTGTTGTTGAATCGCAGGCCGAATACGATGAGTACATGGCCAAGCAAAAGGCACAATACGCACTGGCCAACGAAGCCGCGCCGGCCGCAACGCCAGCCGCTGTTCCAACGGCTGTGCCAGCCAACGACACAACGAAGCCAAAGGCTGCCATGCCAACCACCGTGCAGGGTGCAGCAGCGTCTCAGAAAACACATTAATCCAGTTTAGCGTAAAAGAATTTGATATGAACAACGAATCTCAATCACATGTGCAGGAAGGGGCGGTGACACATGATGTTCACCACAACGGGAATGGTCATGATGGCCATCATCATCACAAGGAAACGTTTATCACCAAATATATTTTCAGCCAGGATCACAAAACGATCGCTAAACAGTTTTTGATCACCGGTATGATCTGGGCCATTATTGGTGCCTTGTTTTCCGTTCTGTTCCGTTTGCAATTGGGTTTTCCGGATGAATCCTTCCCGATTCTTGAAACCTTTTTTGGCAAATGGGCAAAAGGCGGCCGCATTGCACCTGAATTTTATTATGCCCTGATCACGATGCACGGAACCATCCTGGTATTCTTTGTATTGACGGCAGGTCTGAGCGGTACGTTTGCAAACCTGCTCATTCCCCTGCAGGTGGGAGCCCGTGACATGGCGTCTCCGTTTATGAACATGTTGTCGTACTGGTTCTTCTTCCTGGCCAGCGTGGTGATGATGTCTTCCCTGTTTGTCTCAACTGGTCCCGCATCGGGCGGATGGACGATGTATCCACCGCTGAGCGCACTGGGACAAGCTAACCTGGGTTCCCGTATCGGTACCGATTTGTGGATTACGTCGATGGCCCTGTTCGTTGTGTCATCGCTGCTGGGCGGTTTGAACTACGTGGCTACGATCCTGAACATGCGTACAAAAGGGATGAGCATGACACGCATGCCGCTGACGATCTGGGGCCTGTTCTTTACCGCGATCCTCGGTATCCTTTCTTTCCCGGTACTGCTGTCTGGTTTTATCCTGCTCCTGTTCGATCGTAACCTTGGAACGTCTTTCTACCTGAGCGATATCTATACTGCTGGCCAGGCGCTGCCCAACGAAGGCGGTAGTCCTATTCTTTACCAGCACCTGTTCTGGTTCCTGGGTCACCCCGAGGTATACATTATCATCCTGCCCGCCATGGGTATGGTGTCCGAAATCATGAGTGTGAACAGCCGCAAACCGATCTTCGGTTATATGGCGATGGTGGGTTCTTTGTTTGCCATCTGCGTGCTGGCCTTCCTGGTTTGGGCGCACCACATGTTTGTATCGGGTATGAACCCGTTCATGGGATCCGTGTTCGTTTTGCTAACGCTGTTGATCGCCATTCCATCGGCTATCAAAGTGTTCAACTGGATCACGACGATCTGGCGGGGCAACATCCGCTTCACACCGGCTATGTTGTTCTCTATCGGATTTGTGAGCCTGTTTATCTCCGGTGGCTTAACCGGTATCTGGCTCGGTAACTCTACGATCGACATCCACGTTCACGATACGTATTTTGTTATTGCACACTTCCATATTGTAATGGGTGTGTCGGCCTTCTTCGGCATGTTTGCCGGTGTTTACCACTGGTTCCCGAAAATGTTTGGCCGCTACCTGAACAACACGCTGGGTTATATCCATTTCTGGGTGACCTTGGCCGGTGCTTACCTGATCTTCTGGCCCATGCACTACATGGGACTGGCAGGTGTTCCGCGCCGCTACCTGGATTTTAGCATCTGGAAAAGCTTTAACCAGTTCAACAGCCTGAACCAGATGATCTCCGTGGTAACGATCATCGTGTTTGCTGTGAACCTGATGTTTGTGTTCAATTTCTTCTACTCCATGTTCAAGGGAAGAAAATTGCGTACGCAAAACCCATGGAATTCGGCTTCGCTGGAATGGACCACACCAATCCACCCGGGTCACGGAAACTGGGCTGGTGAAATTCCGGAAGTTCATCGCTGGCCATACGATTATGGAAAAGATGGCCGTGATTTTATTCCGCAAACAGAACCCATTGGCGCGAACGAATCAAAGCATTGAGTCAATTAGCCGTTGAGCAGGATGCGAAAGGCATCGCTGCGGGCAAATAAAAGTTAT
This sequence comes from Flavisolibacter nicotianae, assembly GCF_003628535.1. Classification (GTDB taxonomy): domain Bacteria; phylum Bacteroidota; class Bacteroidia; order Chitinophagales; family Chitinophagaceae; genus Flavisolibacter; species Flavisolibacter nicotianae. The sequence continues at coordinate 674,089 of NZ_RBCI01000001.1, read as the reverse complement.
TTGAGATAGTTTTGTTTGCAAAGGCATCTAATAAAAAAACATTGGAAACCGGAGCGAACAACAGTGCGAAAGCACAATTGAAAGATTACATCCAGTTGACAAAACCATCGCTGACGATCATGGTGGTTTTTTCAAGTGTGATTTGCTATCTGCTGGCACCCAAAGTGGTCCAGTATGATGGGCTGATGATTGTTCTTTTATTTATTGGAGGTTTCCTTGTGGCAGGCAGTGCCAATGCGATCAACCAGACCGTGGAAAAGGAGACAGACAGGATGATGAAGCGAACGTCTACGCGACCGGTTGCTTCAGGCAGACTGAGTGAAACGCAGGGATGGGCGTTTGCCGTGATCACCGGTGTTGCCGGGGTGGCGATTTTGAGCTACTTCTTCAATTTCCTGAGTGGTGCGCTGGCCGCTTTCAGCCTGTTTCTCTACGCCTTTGTATACACACCCTTGAAAAAGGTGAATGCAATTGCCGTTCTGGTAGGAGCCATTCCCGGTGCTCTTCCCTGCCTCATTGGCTGGGCGGCCGGAAATGACTCGGTGATGGGTTTTGAAAGCAATGTCAACGCCTGGGGAGGTTGGCTACTTTTCCTGATCCAGTTTCTTTGGCAGTTTCCGCACTTCTGGGCAATTGCCTGGATTGCACACAAAGACTATTCGGGTGCGGGCTTTCGCCTTCTACCGGCAGAAAAAGGGCCAACGAAATTCACGGCCATTCAAACCGTGATGTATGCAGTGCTCCTGATCCCGGTGTGTGTGTTACCGTATTTCATCGGCATGACGGAATACCAAAGCACCAAGGGCCTGGTTTGCCTGGTCATTGTGATGCTGGCGAATTTCTTTCTGATCGCACAGTGCGTACGGCTTTACAAGGAAATGAATGCTAAAGCGGCACGAAGAGTGATGTTTAGCAGCTATATCTACCTGCCAATCGTGCTTTTGGCATTGCTGGCAAGTAAAAACTAACCCGGATTGATGGGAAAAGAAGCGGTTGCACGGCCTTTCAATCTGTTGAATCATCAAACTGTGTAGCCGAAAAAATAACTAGTGGAATCTGTGATGGTGAGTACGCAACAACGAAATAAAATTCATCCGCATAAGTTTACCTTGTGGATTGCGATTGGCAGCATCATTATGATGTTTGCCGGTCTCACGAGTGCATACATTGTGAAAAGTGGACAGGCCGGATGGCACGAGGTAAAAACCCCGATGCTTTTTTGGTACTCCACCGCTCTTTTGTTAACCAGCAGCATCACCATACAGGCTGCCTTGCGGAGCTTTAAGCACCGTTCCATGGCGACCTTCCGGGCTTTGTTGCTGGCGACGCTGGTTCTTGGGCTTGCCTTTGTGGTGATCCAGTACAAAGGTTTTTTGTGGCTTTGGGACAGAGGAGTACATTTTGAAGGATCGTCGGGTGCAGGGCAATTCCTTTACATCATTTTCGGGTTGCATGCCCTGCACGTTTTGGGAGGTCTTGTTGCACTGGTGTCTCTGTTTATCCGGCAGTATATCGGCCGATTCCGGAGCTACAATGTAACACCCATTGAGATCATGAGCACCTACTGGCATTTTGTGGACGTGCTGTGGATTTATTTATTTGTGTTCTTTATTTGGATCGGATAAACGAAGTCAGTCGATAGTTTTTAGTCTTCAGTTGAACGAAAAGAACTAAAAACTACAAACTATAAACTATAAACTAAATTATGGCAACTGCTACGGCAACAAGGACAAACTGGTGGAGCGGAGGGAGAAGCCCCTTCAACGTGGAATACGGCAAACTGATGATGTGGTACTTCCTGATGAGTGATGCGTTTACTTTTGGCGCCTTCCTGATCTCGTATGGCACCATTCGCTTTTCGCAAAACTACTGGCCCAACCCGAACGAAGTGTTCAACGCTTTCCCGGGAACGGGACACATGAACTTGCCGCTGGCATTTGTGAGCCTGATGACCTTCATCCTCATCATGAGTTCTGTAACGATGGTGCTGGCCGTGCACGAAGGCCACCATATGAACAGGAAAGGTGTGATGAAGTGGCTGGCCTGGACGATCGTCGGTGGTTTTGCCTTCCTGGCCTGCCAGGCATGGGAGTGGACGCACTTGATTACCGGCGAGCATGCCGTGCTGGTGAACAACAAGATCCAATTGATGGGACAGACCATGAGCCAGAACCCCTGGGGTCCCCGCCTGAGCGGTGCCCAGGTTTCACAGGCACTGGCCAATACACCACACGAAATCCTGGTAAAAATGGCCCATGGTGTTGACCTTACACTGGGACACGAACAACTGGAAGCCATGAACCACGGACAGCTTATGTCGATGATCAACAACGGCATTGCTGAAGGACACCTGCATGTCAGCGAACCCGGGCCTGTTGCGTTCGGCGGCTATTTCTACGGCATTACCGGCTTCCACGGCTTTCACGTATTCTCCGGCGTGTGTATCAACATCATCATGCTGATCCTGACAGCGAATGGTGTTTTTGAAAAACGCGGCCATTACCTGATGATCGAGAAGGCAGGTTTGTACTGGCACTTCGTAGACCTTGTTTGGGTATTCGTATTCTTGTGTTTTTATCTCATCTAACCTCAATAACAGATTTTACAAATGGAACAACATACATCATCTTCGGAAATTACGTTTCACCACGAGCCGGCAGAAGGAACAAAGCGGATCTGGAAAACATTCTGGCTCCTCCTGATCATTACCCTCATTGAACTGGCGCTGGGTTTCACCATGTACCTTTTCCATGGCAGCCTGTCGCACGGCGTCGTCCTGTTTCTTAAGGGTGTAATCGTGATCCTGTCGCTGGCAAAAGCCTTCTATATCGTGAGCATCTTCATGCACCTGGGCGACGAGCTGCGGAACATGATCATGACAGTAGTGGTTCCGCTTACCCTGTTTATCTGGTTTATCGGCGCATTTTTGTGGGATGGCAATGCCTATCGCACAAACCGCAACCGCTACGACCCGTCTATGGAGTACAAGACCACGCAGGCACCGGTAGAGAAAAAAGACACCACGGTTGCCCCGCTGCAATAACGATTAAAAATCGAAGGTGAGCTAATTGGTTTGGCTCATCTTCTCTTTTTGTAAACAAATAATTCTTCCGCCGCCGCTTACCTTTGCGGCGGTTTTTCATTTGTATGGTTTCGCAGAACAACCACCGTTCTCACGGTCTTCACCCGTTCGACTCTGCGCAACTTAAAAAATCCGTGAGACCGACACGTATGAACAAGACAGCCTTATACGGTTTGATCCTGGGCGTTTTTATTCCGGTAACCGCCTATTTCATCATGCGCTTTATTCCGCCGGCAAACGTAATGCCGTACCGCCTGTTTTATGACGACGTTCGCAAAACGGTGAAAAATGGCAAGGAAACGGACGACACGGTCTGGAGCCGTGTGCCCGATTTCCAACTTACCAACCAGCAGGGCGAAAAAGTATCCTGGAAAAACCTGGAGGGAAAGGTTATTGTTGCCAATTTCTTTTTTACCCGCTGTCCCCAGATCTGCCCGCGGCTGACGGAAAATATGAAGCGCCTGCAGGAGGCAGTGAAGAACAACAACAGGGCCGGTACCAACGAGGCCAATTTTGTGCAGTTTCTTTCCATTACGGTAGACCCGCTTCACGACAGCGTTGCGGAATTGAAGAAATATGCCGACCGTTTCCAGATCAACCCGCAAAACTGGTGGTTGCTAACCGGCGATAAAAAACAGATCTACGACCTGGCACTGAACGGGATGAAACTGGGCATCAACGAAACCGAGGTTGACACCGCGTTTATCCATTCGCAGTCCATGGTGCTGATCGACAAAGACCGCGTGATCCGGGCCCGGCACGACAGCCTTGGAAATATCAAACTATACAATGGTTTAGACTCCAACGACGTAAAGAATATTGCCGAAGACATCATTCTTCTGCGCCTGGAAAAAGAAAAGAAAGGCAAATTTTTTCTGGCTGACGAACTGCCGCTGATCGGCGTTGTGATGCTTGTCGCAGTTCTGGGCGTGATCGTTTTGGTGTTTGTTTTGAAAACGAAAAAGAGTATATGAGCCTGACACTGGTAAAAAATGACAAAAAAGCACGCATTCTTATCCTTGCGTTTTCCGCAATCATTTTCCTGGCAGTAACCGCATTGGAACGTGTGACACTCAATGTGCAGCTCGGGTTCAACCCGCACCTTTTTGCGTTTGTCAGCGCCGTTATCAACTCGTTTGTATCGCTTTTACTGGTGGCCGGTCTGGCAGCGGCCAAAAGCGGCTACTATACCGTACACCGCAATCTCATGCTTGCCGCCATTTTGCTGTCGGTCCTGTTCCTGTTTAGCTACATTGCTCACCACTTGTTTTCGGGATCGACTTTATACGGTGACCTCGACAAAAATGGTATTGTAGACGAAGCAGAAAAACTGGCTGCCGGCACCAGCCGTTATGTGTACCGCATTTTGTTGAGCACCCACATTCTGCTTGCGGGTATTTCACTGCCGTTTATTCTTTTTAGCGCTTACCGGGCCCTGACCAACGACAATGCCCGTCACCGGAAAATTGCAAAGATTACCTGGCCGATGTGGTTTTACGTGGCAGTAACGGGTCCCATCGTTTACTGGATGATCAGCCGGTATTATTGATCCTTTCGTTTGATCTGTAGTTCTTCCCACGGCGTGGTGCCATCTTTTTCACGGGTAAAAAGAAAGTTCTCATCTTCCTGGAGAATAATTTCTGCTGTCGTATAAACAAGATTGCCATCCAGCAAATGACCGCCGATAGTGGTTCCCGTGCTATCGCTAACACTGATATGAAGATGCGAGCCATTGACGGAAACCGTTCCCGCCAGGCTTACAATTTCAAAATGCCCTTCCGCCGTGCTGCCAGTGGGCTGGTTGGCAAAGCGGATATTGTAATGGGTTAAACTTCCGGCGCAGGTGCTGATCCACCCAGCCTGAATCTTGTTGGCTTTTACATATTGTTCGATCTCTTTTTTCAGATCGGCTCCCGGCTTCAGGCGCAGCGGATGCGTTTTACTCATTTTGGATTGACAGGAACTAAGGAATAATAGCAGGGCAAAAACGACTTGTCTCACACGTCAAACCTACATCAAGTTACAACAGACCGCAGCACCAACCTTGGAGTTTGGTCTGCCCATTACCAGGCACGAATCCTTTAGAATTCTGGTGTCTTTGTGCATTTAAAATTGCCGTTTCCCGCAGGCTTTTTTGAAACAGAAACACCGCCTTACCGCGGCAAGGGGTTAGAATAGGTGGAAATACGTACGCAAAGATCTTTTTTGGTTCTTCTTCCAAAAGGAATTGACAGAGTACGTGAAGTTTTCTATTTTGGCTCCGTTTCCTTCCAGGAGATTTTACCAACCAAACTAACACTTATGAAAGCTTGTGTGTCGCATAGCCCTATCCGCGGGAAATCCATTCTTTTATCTCTTGCTATAGTCAGCGTTTTTCATCTATCTGCACAAAAAAACAAAACAGTCGATCCAAACCTCCCGGCATTTGGCCAGGTGGAAAAGACAGACCTGTTGATGAAAGAATGCGATTTCGACGACAAGGCCGAGGCCATGGTGATACTCGACGACGGCGAACTTGCCTACATCCCGAACACCGGAATGGAGCTGAACCGTCGGCTGCGCATTAAAATTCTCAATACCAAGGGGCTGGATTGGGCCAACGTTCATCTTCCCTATCGCATCGAAACCGGCGGCTCCCAGTATATCTCCGACATCGAGGCACAGACCTACAACCTCGACGAAGCGGGCAATGTCGTTACGACCAAGGTGGACAAAAAACTCGTGTACGATAAAAAGCTGAGCAAGCGTAACGCTGAAAAAGTCTTCACCTTTCCGCAGGTCAAAGTGGGTTCTATCATCGAGTACAAATACAAATACAACGGCGCAGGGTTGATCGACTGGTACTTCCAGCGTTCGATACCGGTGCGCTACAGTCGCTTCAGGCTTGATTTTCCGGACCAGATCGACGTGGCCGTTATTCCTTTCTGTGCGCATGAATACCAGAAAACGCACGAAACACCCGGCACCCGGGTTGTCGACACCTACATCATGAGCAAAGTGCCCGCCCTCCATGACGAGCCCTTTGTGATCAACGAAGATGTGTACCGCGACCGGCTCGAGACAAAAGTGGTGGCTTTTAATATTGAAGGACGCAGGTTCAACCGCGTGGTGAACTGGATGGATGTGATCAAATTCCTGATGGAAGACGAAGATTTTGGTACGCAGGTAAAGAAAAACATTCCCCGCACAGCCGACCTGGACGAAAAGCTCAAAACCATCACGTCGCCCTACGAGCGGATGAAGACCATCTATAAGTATGTCCAGGACAATATGCAGTGGAATGAGTACACAGGCATCTGGGCACTGGATGGTGTAAAAAGCGCCTGGAAAGACAAAAAAGGGACAGCGGGTGAAATGAACCTGATCCTGGTAAACCTGTTAAAGGATGCGGGGCTGAATGCTCATCCCTTGCTGGTAAGCTCTCACGACTACGGTGTCGTCAACACGGTTGATGCCGGCACGAAAGACTACCCCGGCTTTAACCAGTTCAATAAAGTGGTAGCTTACCTGGAGCTGAATGGGGTTCCCTACGTCCTGGATGCGACGCAAAAGGGAACACCCGTTCACCTGATCCCCATGGACATTTTGATGACGCAGGGACTGGCAATTGAAAAGATCGAAACGCAGGAGTGGGGATGGAAAACCCTTTGGAAAGACGGAACAATAGCAAAGAATGTTATCCGGATCAACGGCACGATTGACGAAGGTGGAAAAATGTCCGGCGAGGCCGTCATCAACAGTTTCGATTATGCCCGTCTGGCCCGTATCGGGACCGTCAAAGCCGGAAAAGAAAAATTCATTGAGCGCTATGCGACCGATCCCAATGCGAGGCTTGCGGTTGATGCGGTAGAATTTGAAAACGTGCAATCCGACAGTCTCCCCCTTCTCCAAACGGTCAAATTCAAACAGACGTTGAACACGACAGGCGATTACAGGTATTTTTCCGCCAACCTGCTGACAGGACTGGAGAAAAACCCGTTTGTTGCCGACAACCGTTCCGCCGACGTTTTCTTTGGCTACAATCAAAACACGATTATTTACGGCACCTTCTCCGCACCGGAGGGCTACGAGTTTGACGAACTTCCCAAAAATATCCGGATGATCATGCCCGACACCAGCATCGCCATCTCACGCCAGTCGCAGGTCAACGGAAATTTGTTGCAGACAAAAATTCAGCTCGATTTCAAAAAGCCGATGTATGGGGTAACAGAGTATGGCGATCTGCAGGTATTTTACCAACGGCTTTTCGAGATCCTGAATGAACAATTTGTGGTTCGGAAAAAAACGGCTAAACCTTAATCCATTTGCAATGAAGTGGCGTTTCCTTTTCTGCCTCGCATCGATGCCGTTCCTTGCCTTTTCCCAGTCGGCACCTGTGAACCTCTCATCAATCCCGGAAAAGCTAAAAGAAGGCGCTTCGGTGATTGTGCATTCCGAAACCATCCATCTCAATGTAGACGGTTTGGACGAGGCCACGTTAAAGGTGCAAAAGCTGTTTACGGTTTTGGATGAAAAAGGGAAAGATGCGCTTGTGTTCAACGAGTATTCCACCAAATACCTGACGCTGGACGATGCGGAGATCAAAGTGTACGACCTCTTGGGAAAGGTGGTTGAAAAACACAAGAAAAAAGACATGAGCACCGTTGCGGTTGGCGAAGGCCTGATCGAGGATGGCGCGGTAACCTACTACCAGGTCAAGTCGTCTGCCTACCCGGTCACCGTTGAATTCAGCTATGAACAAAAGCTGAAAAGCACGTTTGCCATTCCCGATTACCGGTTTATTCACGATGGGGAAGCCATTGTGCAGTCGACCTATACCGCCACGGTCCCCGCGGGGATGAAACTACGCTACAAAGCCAAATTCTGCTCACTCACTCCCGTGATGACGGAAGGCGAAAAAGGCACCACGTACCAATGGTCGGTCAGCAACCTGCCGGCAATCGAAAATGAAGAGGGCAGCGTTTCTTCAAGGGACCGTTTTCCCTATGTCAGCATCGTTTCCGACCAGTTTTCCCACTACGGTTTCCGTGGCGACCTTTCGTCGTGGAAAAGCTTTGGCAGCTGGATCAACGGCTTGTACAACGGCCTCGATGCACTGTCGCCGGAGCGCCAGCAGTTTTTACAGCAACTGGTCGGGGATGCGCCGGACGAAAAAGAAAAGATCCGCCGCATCTATCAGTACCTGCAACAGAATTTCCGGTATGTCAGCATCCAGTTGGGCATTGGCGGCCTGCGGCCATTTTCCGCAGCGTTCACCGATGAAAAAAAATACGGCGATTGCAAAGCCCTGAGCAATTACATGAAGGCGGCCCTGAAAGCCGTTGGTATCCGGAGTTGCGTGGCCATCATCAATGCGGGCTACAACGAAGAACCGGTGGACAGGGACTTCCCGGCCAACAGTTTCAACCACGTGGTGCTATGCGTACCCGGTAAGGATTCGATCTGGCTGGAATGCACCAGCAATACCGCCGAATTCAACCGGCTGGGTACGTTTACGGAAAACCGCAACGCCCTGCTGATTACCGAGGAAGGCGGGGTGCTCGTTTCCACGCCTCCCAGCGACCCGGTTGCCAATACACTCAGTACGTACACAACGGTTGATGTGGACAGCGACCTTTCGGCCATCAGCCAAACGGCCATCAATGCCAGCGGCGAGTTGGGTGAAATAATGACGGAACTGGGAAAGGAAAACAAAGACGAGCAAAAGCAAGCCCTGGTTTTTTACCTGGGTTACCGGGAGCCGGAGGATTTCCTTTACCAGGCCGCCGGTGAAGGAAGCGCCAAACAACAAACCGTCGTGAAGATGCGCATTCGCAAGCTGCCGGAATTTGCGGCTGGCTCGAAATATTTTTTTAATCCACGCATCCAGAAGATATGGTCCGGCCGGTTGCCAAAAGCAGACAAGCGAAAACTGGATTATTATTTCCATTATCCCTACGTCAAAAAAGACACGACCGTGCTGCGGTTTCCGGCCGGCTTTCAGCCGGATGTACTCCCCGCAGAAAAGGAGTGCAAAACCCCCTACACCTATTACCAGGCAAAAACCTGGTACAACGAAGCGGAAAAAGCGGCGTATACGGTTACTACCCTGGTGCTGCGCAAGCACAAAATACCGGCAACCGCTTTTGGCGAAATCAGGTCTTTTTTTGAGGAGATCAGCCAGGACGACACGCAAAAAATTGTGATGAAAAAAACAGAGGCGGCCAACGCGGAAAAGAAAGCGTTCTAACACCATTCAATCGCCTGCTATGAGATAGTATGATAGTGCGATAGTGGTGAAACAAAATTTCCGGGTATCGCGATAGGTAGGGATGACACCCGAAATGGCCAAAAAAACCAGGACGCTGATCGAAGATGAAACACCGGCCTGGGACCGCTTACACAAACAGCCACGCAATCACCTGCGCCAGTGCGCCAAGCACAAGCCCCGCATACACATCAAATGGCTGGTGGTCTTTGTTGATCAGGCGTGCCGTGCAAACCAGCCCGGCGATAAACAAGCCAACGGAAACATAAGGGCCGTAATTGAGATTGCTTTTGAGCGATAAAATTACCAGCAGGGTGATGACCACGCCCATGGCAAGAGCGTGCATACTGACCTTAAAAAACGTGTTGACAAAAGCACCAAAGCAGATCGACAGAAAGGTGGCGAAACTAAACAGGATGACCTCTTTTGGAAAACCCTGGTTGCGGAACACATACCACACCCAGAAGTAAAAGATCATCACCGCGATGTACGGAATAATGCGGTCACGTTGTGTTTTCAGGTAAATGGTATCGATAAAGCCGACGCCTTTTGCGATCAAAACGGTAACGAGCGGAAGCAGGGTGTAGTTGACAAAGAACTGAACGAGAAGCAAGGTCTGGTGCCATTCGTCCAATGCGGAAAAAAGCCGGAGCACCTTGATGAAGAACCAGCCCATGTACACCGGAATAAAGAGCGGGTGAAAAAGATAGGAGATCACTTTCGCCGCAACCCGGATGGCCGGATGGAACATGCTTTCTCTTGGTGCGTGGACGTCGTTCATGGCGCAAACATAGGTTTTCGCCAATCGTGAAACATCAATCGCTGCTTTTAGTTTTCCTAAAGTTGGCAGGGTTGGTACAGCGTTGCAGGAATCGGCCATGGCGGTTGCCTTTCCAATCGACTGTGCAAAATAAAGGGACACGCTACAGCGTGCCCCTGCTATCGTAAAATCTGTTTTGTGTCTTACAGTTCTTTGCGCAACCGTGCAACCGGGATGTTCAACTGTTCGCGGTATTTGGCCACGGTGCGGCGGGCAATGTTGTAGCCCTTTTCCTGTAACAGTTCCGTGAGGCGCTCGTCGCTCAGCGGTTTTTTCTTGTGTTCATTTTCGATCAAATCGCTCAGGATCTTTTTCACCTCGCGGGTCGATACTTCTTCTCCCGAATCGGTTGTCAGCGATTCGCTGAAAAAGAATTTCAGGCGGTAGGTGCCGAATTCGGTTTGCACGAATTTAGAATTGGCCACACGGCTCACCGTGGAAATATCCAGTCCTGTTTTCTCGGCAATATCTTTCAGGATCATCGGTCGCAGAGAGGTTTCGTCGCCGGTGATAAAGAAGTCGTACTGGTGGTTCATGATGGCCGTCATAGTGCTCATCAGCGTGTGCTGCCGTTGCTTGATGGCGTCGATAAACCACTTGGCTGCATCGATTTTTTGCTTAATGAACAGCACCGCTTCTTTCTGACGACGGTCTTTTTTCGCCCCGCGGTCGTATTCTTTCAGCATATCGCGATAACCTTCGCTGATGCGCAGCTCCGGTGCATTCTTGGAGTTCAGGGTCAGCTCCAGCTTGCCGCTGTTGTTGTAAATAAAAAAGTCGGGAACAATATAGCTTTCGGCTTTGTTGATTTCACCAACATTACCCCCCGGTTTGGGATTGAGCTTGGTGATTTGGATCATCACCTCTCGCAATTCGTCATCGCTCAGGTTAAGACCGCGTTGAATTTTTTCGTAGTGCTTCTTGGTGAACTCATCGAAATAGCGGGTCAGCGCCTGGATGGCCAGTTCTACTTCCTTGCCTTCTACCTTGTGTCGTTGCAGTTGCAACAGCAAACATTCCTGCAAGGTCCGTGCACCAACACCCGCCGGATCGAAGTTCTGGATGCGGTGGATCAGTTCTTCCACCTCTTCTTCGGTGGTATCAATATTCTGCCGAAAGGCCAGGTCGTCCACGATGGCCGATGTTTCCCGGCGCAGGTAGCCATCTTCATCGATGCTGCCGATAATTTGTTCCGCAATCCTGTACTGCCGTTCGTCGAGGTTCAGCATGCCCAGCTGGTTTTCGAGCATCTCGTAAAACGAGGTCTCGATGCGGTAGGGCATGGTGGTTTTTTCTTCCTGCTCGCCGTAATTTTCGTCGCGGAGCTTGTAGTCGGCGATGTCGTCGTCGCCTTCCTGTACATAATCCGAAATATCGATGTTTTCATAGAGGTCGTCCTGGTCTCTTTCCTCGGTGTCATATTCTTCTTCGGGTGTTGTCGAGTCTGCGAATTCGTCTTTCTCTTCGTAGGCATCAGCGCCTTCTTCATCGGTGACTTCAAGGGCCGGGTTTTCTTCCAGTTCTTCCTTGATACGCTCTTCGAGATTGGCCGTTGGCACCTGCAACAGTTTCATTAATTGAATCTGTTGGGGCGAAAGCTTCTGAAGAAGTTTTTGTTGTAAATTCTGGCTAAGGCTCATTTGGGTTCTCCTCTGATAGCTGCCTGTTTTACGGGTTATTTAAAAAGGCTGCCGGTTTCACAAAAATCAAGCCGTAAATTTACAGCAAATCCCAATCCATGGGCCGGATGGTGCTTCTTTTCTTTTGCGGGTTGCTGTTAAATCACGGCCAGGTTCTTGCCCAGCACCGGTTTGCGCCGATTCCCGATTCCGCTGCCGGAAACTTGTCGATCCGGGTTTTGCCGCAAAATTTCTACAACCAACACCTGTCTTTTTTCTGTCAAAAAGAGGTGCAGTTGCAAAAGCTGACATCCCTGCCTGTTTTTATCCGGGCCGGTTCCAAAGACTACGTGGATTACCTGGAGAAAAAGCCGAATGCCACCTGGCGGCCGCAATAAGCGAAAGCCAGGCTGAAAAAATTGCGGCCTGTCCGGTGATCCCTTATTGAATATTTACTTTTGCGTTTTTCAGCTTATGACCAGGCTTTTTTTCCTTCTCCTGCTTTTGTTTTCGTTTTCGTTGTTTTCTTTCCATGACAGGGACGATGAACAATCGTGGATCCGCATCAACCAGTTGGGCTACAAACCGGGTGGCGTCAAGGTTGCTGTCTGGTGTTCGAAAGGGGCGGACGCAGTTGACCGGTTTCAATTGGTGGATGCTGTCACCAACAAAACGGTTTACGAGGGAAGAGCAGGCAAGGCCATGGGCGCTTACGGACCGTTTGCGCAAACCTGCCGGCTCAACTTTTCCTCCTTTACGAAGGCCGGCAACTACAAGCTCCGGGCTGGCGCGGTTGAATCGCCGGTTTTCAGCATTGCTGAAAACGTGTACAAAGGCGCGGCAGATTTTTGCCTGCGCTACATGCGGCAGCAGCGTTGCGGTTTCAACCCTTTTCTGAAAGACAGTTGCCACACGCATGACGGGTATTCGCTGTACGGCGAAAAAGCCGGTCTCAAAGACAGCACGCACATCGATGCCGTGGGCGGCTGGCACGATGCCAGCGATTACCTGCAATATTCCACCACTTCTGCGAATGCCACGTATCACTTGCTGATGGCGTACCGCGATTTTCCCTCTGTTTTTGGTGATGAAAAATCAGCCAATGGTCTTGACGGAAAGAATGGTGTGGCCGATGTGCTCGATGAAGCCAAATGGGGCCTGAACTGGTTGCTGAAAATGCATCCACGGAAAGAGTGGATGTTCAACCAGATCGCCGACGACCGCGACCACATGGGCATGCGCATGCCAAAAGAAGATACGTTTTACCGCAAAGGCTTTGAGCGGCCGGTCTATTTTGTTTCGGGTGAGCCGCAACAGCGGGGTAAGTTCATGAACAACACAACCGGGACTTCTTCCACGGCGGCAAAATTTTCAAGTGCCTTTGCACTGGGCTCAGAGGTGTTCTATTCAGATAAGAGTTACCAGGCGCTGTTGCAGCAAAAAGCTTTGTCGGCATACAACTTTGCATTAAAAAAGCCAGGAGTTACCCAAACGGCTTCGGTACGATCGCCCTATATCTATGCAGAAGACAATTGGACGGATGACGTGGAACTGATGTATGCTGCACTCAACAAAACGTATCGCTTTCCTGAAAACCCTTCCTTGCCGCTGGAAAAAAGTTTCGCCTTTGCCGGTGATGAACCTGTCACTCCATGGCTCGGGGCCGATACGGCAAAACACTACCAATGGTATCCCTTCATCAACCTGGGTCACTATGAATTGGCAAAGCAGCTAAAAGGAAAACAAAGAGACACCATCATTGGCTACTACAAAGAAGGCATTCAACGCGTCTGGAACAAAGCCAAACAAAACGCCTTCTTTCGAGGCGTTCCCTTCATCTGGTGCAGCAACAATCTGACAGCCTCTTTTGCCATTCAGTGTTACTGGTACAGGCAACTTACCGGCGATAAAACATTCGACGAACTGGAGCAGGCCGGTTTCGACTGGCTCTTTGGCTGCAATCCATGGGGGACGTCGATGGTGTATGGCTTACCCTCCCGGGGCGATACGCCGGTTGATCCGCATTCGGCGTTTACGCATTTGGGCCACTATCCGATAGACGGCGGCCTGGTGGACGGGCCGGTGTACGGAAGCATCTACAATAGCCTGATCGGAATTACCCTGTACGAGCCCGACGAATATGCGGCTTTTCAAAGCCGTCTTGCGGTTTACCACGACGACTATGGCGACTACAGCACCAACGAGCCAACGATGGACGGAACGGCCTCGCTGATCTATTTGCTGGCGGCAAAAGATGCCGGGCAGATGCATGATGGAAAAATGAACAGGCGTAACTTGAAGCGGAAATAATCGTTTCCGCACAGACGAAATTTTACAGTATGAAAACCCTGATTTTAATACGGCACGCAAAAAGCAGTTGGGATGCACCCGGCATGAGCGACAGCGAACGTCCGCTGAACGACAGAGGCAAAAAAGACGCCCCCGAAATGGCCAAACGCCTGCGCAAAAGAGGATTGAACATCGATGCTTTTGTGTCGTCGCCGGCCGAAAGGGCCTTTCGTACGGCCCGTTATTTTGCCAAAGAATTCGATGAAAAGAAAGACGGGATCATTGTTGAAAAAGCGCTCTATGGAGCAACGCCGGAGGAGTTTGCGCAGGTGATCGCTTCGCTGAAAGAAAAGTTCGAAACCGTGGCCCTGTTCTCGCACAATCCCGGCATAACAGAATACATCAACACGCTTTGCACTGTGCGAACCGATAACATGCCCACCTGTGGCATCTTTGCCGTGCAGGCAGCGATCGACGACTGGTCTTCTTTTGCCAGGGCAGAGAAAAGTTTCCTGTTTTACGACTACCCGAAAAATCCACTGGCAGCCTTGTGAGAAATGTGGAATTTTAAATGCTGAATGTTGAATTGATAGAATCCTTAGTCAACCTTCAAAATTTAGCATTCAGCTTTTCTATCGCACTTCGCCGGCGCCTTCCCGCACTACTTCCGCTTCGCCGCTGACAAAGCTGATGATGGTGGACGGAACCATGCCGCCAGCGCCTCCGTCAATGACAAGGTCCACCAGTTTTTCAAACTTGTCGTGGATCAGGTCCGGGTCGGTATACTCTTCCACGTACTCACCGGGAAGGGAAGCACTCAGGATGGGATTGCCCAGTTCTTTTACGATGCACCGGGCAATGTTGTTGTCGGGTACACGGATACCAACCGTGTCTTTTTTTGTCTTTAATATTTTGGGAACCTGCCGGCTGGCTTCGAGAATAAATGTGTATGGCCCGGGAAGGTATTGCTTCAGCGTACGGTAAACCGAGGTGTCCAATTGCTTGGCATAGTGACTCAGGTCGCTGAGGTCGTAACAGACAAAGGAGAGATTGGCCTTTTGCGGATCCACGCCCTTGATGCGGCAGATGCGTTCCACCGCTTTTTGCTGCGTGATGTCGCAGCCCAAACCGTAAAGGGTGTCGGTGGGATAGATGATGACGCCACCATTGCGCAAAATGTCTGCGACCTGTCTGAGCAGCCTTTGCTGCGGATTATCCGGGTGAATGTGTATGAGCATAGTTCACGAGTTTACGCGTTTACGGGATCACAAGTTTTCGTTCACCAACTCGTAAACGATTACCACTTTTCCGTTTTCAAACTTTCCAGGATATTGACATAACTCACATACCTGTCTTCGTCGATCTCTCCTGCAATCACGGCCTCCTTGATGGCGCATCCCGGTTCGTTGATGTGCTGGCAGTTGTTGAACTGGCAGTCGTTCAGCCGCTGGCGCATTTCCGGAAAATAGCCGGACAGTTCTTCCTTCTCCACATCCACCAGGCCAAACTCCCGCATGCCGGGTGTGTCGATGATCCGGCCGCCCAAAGGCAGGTCGTACATTTCGGCAAAGGTGGTGGTGTGCAGCCCTTTGCCGCTCCAGCCGCTCACATCCTGCGTGCGGATCTTTGATCCCGGCATCACCGCATTGATAAAGGTTGATTTACCCACGCCGCTATGACCGCTGAGCAGGGTTGTTTTTCCTTTCAGCAATTGCCTGACGTCGTCAACGCCCTTGCCTTCCTTGATGCTGATGGGAAATACAGCATAACCAACGGTTTCGTATACGTCTTTCAACCGTTCGTACTGCGCCCATTCCTTGTCTTTGTACAAATCGGTTTTGTTGAAAACCACGATGGCCGGAACATGATACATTTCACAAGCCACCAGGAAACGGTCGATAAAGCCCTGCGAGGTACGCGGCTCCTTCAGGGTGGCCAGCAGCAGCGACTGGTCGAGATTCGCTGCGATGATATGATGCTGGTATTTGGCCCGCGGCGATTGCCGGTTAATGTAATTTCTGCGGTCGTGTATCCTGATGATGGTAACGGTGCCTTCTTTTTCGTTTTCGTTTTCGAAATCCACCACATCACCCACGGCGATCGGGTTGGTGGAGGTGATGTCATCGATCTTGAAAACGCCTTTGATGCGGGCATTCCGGAAGGTTCCGCTTTCGTCTTTCACGCTGTACCAACTGCCGGTTGATTTATACACAAGGCCCGTCATGATGAGTGATGAGTGATCGGTGATGAGTAATAAAATCTCCGCAATGAATGATGTGTTGCAACAAAAATGTTGGGCGTCGTTGCTTGCACACAGGTTGACTTTACCGCTTGCACGGCAAACGGCTTCCTCATCGGAAAGTCTTTTGATGTTTGGAATCTACTCATCACTCATTATTCATTACTCATTACGGAAAACTCCGCAGGTAAGTATATCTCAAAATTACTTCCAAAAACAGGAAGAAGAGTGCAGCCAGCAGAAGATACATGAACTGTTCTTCCACGCGGGTTTTGGTGATGCGTTCGAAGCTTGATTTTTCGAGGCGATCGATCTGCGAATAAATGACCTCCAGTCCTTCTTTATCCCGGGCCTTGAAATAAGCGCCACCTGTTTCTCTGGCCATGCGCTGCAGCAGGGCATCATCGAGGTTGCTGGTGCGGGTAAAGTTTTGCGTATAGCGCTGTGCCATGGGATCGCCGGCCATGCCGACGGTGTAGACTTTCACCCCTTTTACTTTGGCGATCTGCAGGGCCGTAAGGGGATCGATGATACGGGTATCCGGCGCTTCTTCCTTGCCATCGGTCAACAGGATCACCACCTTGCTTTTGGCACTGCCAACCGACGAAAGACGCTCCACCGATTTGGCCAGGCCTTCGCCAATCAGCGTACCGTCCTGCAGCATGCCGCTCTTCAGGCTTTTGATC
This sequence comes from Flavisolibacter nicotianae, assembly GCF_003628535.1. Taxonomy (GTDB): domain Bacteria; phylum Bacteroidota; class Bacteroidia; order Chitinophagales; family Chitinophagaceae; genus Flavisolibacter; species Flavisolibacter nicotianae. Next base: position 657,107 of record NZ_RBCI01000001.1, on the reverse strand, counting down.
TGCTGCAGCACAACCTCGTGGTTGGTGGTCAGGGGCGACAGTGTAAAGCTTTCGCCGGAAAACGTGACAAGGGCAAAGCGGTCGACCGGGCGGCTTTTCACAAAATCAACCGCAACGGATTTAGCGGCCTCCAGGCGGTTGGGGGCAAAGTCCTGCGAGAGCATACTGCCACTCACGTCGATGCACAACACGATGTCGATGCCTTCGCCTTTGTTGCGGCTTTGAACATTGCGGATCTGCGGACGGGCCAGTGCCAGCAGCAAACAGGCAAGCACCAGCAGACGAAGCCAGAATGGAACATGAACGAGGTAGTTTTTTGCCGTACGGTAATTGATCCCCTGGACGGTGGAAAGCGTAAGGGTGGATTTGATTTTGCCAAGGGTGGTATAACGCAGCCACACTATAACGGGCAGCATGATGAGAAAGGGCAGTACCCAAACGTTGGCGAAGGTTATATTTTGAAAATAATCATACAGCATTTCCGTGCTCAATGGTCGTTATACTTTGTTGAATGGTGTTCAGTGCTTCGTGGTTCAGGCGTTCGTCGGGCCTGTAGGCGGCAAACTTTGCCAGGTCACTCAACCGCAGGGTTTGCACCAGGCCGTTGTATTCGGCTGAAGGCATTTTCTGCGATTGCAGTTGGATGCTCAAATCATCGGTGGTTTTGGAAAACGACTGGATTCCCTTTGCGCCTTTCAGGTAGGCCCTGAAAATGTTGATCAGTTCCGTGTAAAACTGTTTTGCATCGCCGGGTTTTTCTTTCTGCAGTTTTTCCAGTTGCTGCAATGCTTTCTTGTAGGCGCTTTTGTCCAGTTCCACTTCTCCTTTTTCTTTTTTGCCTTCGGGGAAAAACAGCAGGAAAAGCGCAACCAGCACGGCCAGGCCAATGACATACCACCACCAGGTGGAGCGGCCCGGATCTTTTACCGGCACAATTCCCTTGATATCGTGGTAGGGTTGGTTCGGGTCCCAGGGCGATGTATAGGCCACGTCAATCGAAATTGGTTTGGACGGCAGGCCGCCGGCAATGACAGTGGGCACGTTCCATTTACCGCTGTCCCAACTGGTGACAATCATTTTTTGCGAAAGCTGCAGAGTGTTGCCCACAAGAACCGTGTCCACCTTCGAACTTTCCAGCACTTCGAGGTGGGGCAGCGTGTCGAGCGGAAAGTCCTCAAAGGTTTTTCCTTTGTCGACAAAGGCCTTGACGCTGACGCCCATTTGTTCGCCCAGCAGGATCCGCTGTTTGTCGTAGGTCAGGTTGATCACCTGTGCCGGGAGCCAATTGGCAATAAGCAATAAGCAAAAGGCAAAAAATACTTTCATCGTTTGTTGCGGCTGATAAAAAATTTCTGCAACACTTTTACATAGTCTTCATCGGTGCGAATGTGCAATAAATCGGAGCCGCTTTTTTTGAAGGTTCGTGTGCAATATTCGGTTCGGTTAAAAAAATCTTTTTCGTATTCGTGGCGGACGTAGTTGTTGGATGTGTCCATCCATTTTTGTTCGCCGGTTTCCGCATCTTCGATGCGAAGCATGCCAATCCTGGGTAGCTGCAGGTCCATCTTGTCGTAAATTTTTACACCGACCACATCGTGCCGTGCGGCTGCGACACGCAGGGCGTCGGCATAGTTGGTGTCGATGAAATCGCTCAGGATAAAGGCAATGCTTTTGTGCTTGTTGATGTTGGAAAAATACCGCAAGGCCGTGCTCAGGTTTGTTTTTTTCTTCGCAGATGAAACAGAAAGCAGTTCGCGGATGATGAACAGTGCATGGTCCCTTCCTTTTTTTGCGGGAATGTATTTTTCGATCCTGTCGCTGTAAAGGATCACGCCTACTTTGTCGCCGTTGTTGATGGCGGAGAAGGTGATCACCGCGGCGATCTCCGTACTCAATCCTTTCTTCGACGTGGTGGTGGTACCAAACAGCGAAGAGGCACTCACATCCACGAGCAGCATCACCGTTAATTCCCGCTCTTCTTCAAACACCTTCGAGAACGGGTGCCCAAAGCGTGCCGACACGTTCCAGTCGATAAAGCGGATGTCGTCACCTGCCGCGTACTCCCGCACTTCCTTGAAGTGCATGCCTTTCCCCTTGAAGGCGCTGTGGTATTCGCCCGAGAAAAGGTTTGTCGTGAGCTGCTTGCTTTTGATCTCAAGCTGCCGGACCTTTTTGAGTATTTCTTTTATGGTCAGCATGGCGATGAATGATTAGTGATGAGTGATGAGCAGGAAGGCGGCCTCACTGATTACTCCTCACTCGTCACTCATTTATGGCGTATTTATCTTTCCTAAAATCTGGTCAATGACATTTTCTGTCGTCACGTTCTCGGCTTCGGCTTCGTAGGTAAGACCGATGCGGTGGCGCAACACGCTGTGTGCAATGCTGCGAACGTCATCGGGTGTTACATAGCCACGGCCGTTGAGAAAGGCCGACGCCTTCGACGCCAGTGCCAGCGCAATACTTCCCCGCGGCGAAGCGCCGTAAGAAATGGTGGGCTTCAGGCTGCTGAGACCAAACTTTTCCGGCTCGCGGGTGGCAAACACCAGTCCCAGGATATACTGTTCCACTTTTTCGTCCATGTAGATCTGCCGTACCAGTTTGCGGGATTCGTTGATCTCGAACGTCGAAAGAATGGGGTTGATCGCAGGTGGTGTAAAGCCCTCGGCATTCTGCCGGATGATCATTTGTTCGTCGCGCATGGTGGGATAAGAAACCACGACTTTGAGCAAAAAACGGTCGACCTGTGCTTCGGGCAGCGGGTAGGTTCCTTCCTGCTCGATGGGGTTTTGCGTGGCCAGCACCAGGAAGGGTTCATCCAGCTTGTAAGTGGTTTCACCGATGGTGATCTGGCGTTCCTGCATGGCTTCCAGCAAAGCGCTCTGCACCTTGGCCGGGGCCCGGTTGATCTCGTCGGCCAGCACGAAATTGGCGAAGATGGGGCCTTTGCGCACCACGAATTCGTTACGCTGCTGGTTGTAGATCATGGTGCCGATCACGTCGGCGGGCAGGAGGTCCGGCGTAAACTGGATGCGGCTGAACTTTGCCTGGATGGCCTGTGCCAGCGATTTGATGGCAAGGGTTTTGGCCAGTCCCGGGATACCTTCCAGCAAAATATGGCCGTTGGCCAGCAGGGCAATGGTAAGGTGTTCCAGCATTTTTTCCTGCCCTATAATGATTTTGGATAATTCGGAAAAGAGCTTTTGCTTTATATTGTGTCTGTCTTTAATAAGATTCGTCAGGTGTTGGATTTGTTCAGATGTCGTCATAGATAAATTTCGTCTCGTCGATTATCAAATAGTTTGCCTGAATAAAAATACGTTAACACAAACCGCATTATTATGAAAATCTTTTCAACTTCCGTACGGCTGCTTGCGCTGACAGTCGCTTTTCTTTCCTGCCAGAAAGAATCAGACCAGACACCCCCGGCCACGCCTACCAAAACAGATTATCTCACGTCTTCCGCCTGGGTGCACGAAAGTTCGGGTGTGGACGTGGACAAAAACGGCACCATCGACATTCCTTCCGCTACTGCCGGCATCGCGTCTTGTCGCCTCGACAACGTGCTGACGTTTAAAAAAGACAAAACCGCCACCGCCGATGAAGGCGGCAGCAAATGCGACGCGGCCGATCCGCAGACCTCCACGTTCAACTGGGCCTTTGCCGACAACGAAACCAACCTGGTGATCAGCGGCAACGTATTTTCGGCGCTGAACGGGAAAACGGCCATCAAAACACTGACGGCAACCAACTTCACCCTGACGAAAGACACGGTTATCATGGCGCAGAATGTGTCGCTCATCGTCAACCTCAAACACTAGGAAAGGTATTTCGCCACGATCGGCAGCCGCCGTCCTACACCAAAGGCTTTGCTGCTGACGCGGATGATGGGACAAAACTGGTTGCGCTTGTACTCGTTCAGGTTCACCAGGCGCAGGGTTCTCGTCACCAGCGCGGGATCGTAGCCCTGTGCAATGATCTCCTTCGGCCCCTGCCGCAACTCGATGTAATTGTACAACACGCGGTCCAGGATATCGTACTCCGGCAGGCTGTCGCTGTCCTTTTGATTCGGACGCAGTTCGGCCGACGGTGGCTTGGTGAGAATATTTTCGGGAATGATCTCGCTTTTGCGGTTGATGTACCGGGCCAGGGCAAAGACCTGCATTTTGTACACATCGCCCAGCACACTCAGGCCACCGGCCATATCGCCGTAGAGCGTGCCGTAGCCCGTTGCCAGTTCGCTTTTGTTGGAGGTGTTGAGCAGGATGTAGCCAAATTTGTTGGCCACCGCCATCAGCAGGTTTCCCCGCACACGGCTTTGGATGTTCTCTTCCGCCACGCTGAATGGCAGGTCGCCGAAGATCGGTTTCAGCGTCGACAGGAACGAATCGTAAATGTCTTTGATGGCCACCACGTCGAACCGGTTGCCGAGGTTGCGGCTCAACTGCTCTGCATCACTCACCGAATGGGAAGACGAATAGTGTGAAGGCATGAGCAGGACATGAACGTTTTCTTTGCCGAGTGCTTCCACTGCCAGGGCCTGTACCACGGCACTGTCGATGCCGCCGCTGGAACCCAGCGTGGCTTTTTGAAACCCCATTTTCTGAAAATAGTCCCGGATGCCAAGGAGCAGGGCCCGGTAAATTTCGTCAATGTTCTTGTCGTCGGTAAGGTAGGCGATGATATCGGACCCTTTGCCTACGTCAGCGGCAGAATAATAATAGGGGGCCCGGTCCCCCTGCCCCCCAAGGGGGGATTGGCCCGGCTGCGAAGCCTCGCTTTGCGACGACACGGTGTTTGCCTTCGACAGTTCTTTTTGTAAAATATTTTCAGCCGTACTGTTTTGCCCTAAAGAAGTTTCCATCTGTATGGGGGCATCTTGCGTAAGTTGGCCTTGCGTGTTGGCCACTCCCTCCCTGGGGGGCAGGGGGGCTGTCAGCTCATACAGAAAATAGTCTTCTTCAAAATACTTCATCTCCTTCACCTTGTTGCCCTGCGCATCGTAGACCAGGCTGCCGCCATCGAATACGATCTCGGTTTGCGAGCCAACGGTGTTGCAGTACAGCATCGGGATGCGGTATTTCTCCGTATGCGCTTTTACAATGCTGTTCCGAACCGTGTCCTGCGCATAGTTGTAGGGCGAAGCCGAAAGGTTCAGCATCACGTCCGGTTTTTCGCTGATCAGCACTTCCATGGGCGTCTGGCGGTAAAGCGGGTTGTCGCCCAGGTTCCAGATATCTTCGCAAATCGTCACGGCGAGTTTTTTCCCTTTGAACGGGATGCAGGTCCACTCGAAGGCCGGTTCAAAATAGCGGTTCTCGTCAAATACGTCGTAGGTGGGCAACAGGGTTTTGTGGATCTCGGCTTTCACTTCCCCTTCGTACAGCAAAAAAGCGGCGTTGAAGAGTTCCTTGCCTTCGGGTCGCGGGTTGCGGGCCGGGCTGCCGATCAGCACACCAATCGTGTCGGCGTGTGCTTTTACGGCGTCAACGGCCGCATAGCACTGGTGAATGAAATCATGAAATTCCAGGAAATCACGGGGTGGGTAACCGCAAATGCAAAGCTCCGAAAACAGCACCAAGTCTGCACCTGCGGCTTTTGCTTTGTTAATTCCGTCTATAATTTTCTGCGTGTTCGCTTCAAAGTTGCCAATGTGATAATTTTGCTGGGCTAAATAAATTTTCATCTCTCTTGAATATTCAATCCTTTTCAAAGTTCTGTAATAAATCAAAAACAACGCCGTCTTCCTTGCTGCCGTGGTTATTGCCGGTCCTTGTGCTGGCCGTTTTTTCCTGTACGGGTAAGCGTGAGGCGCCGGATGTTTCCGGTATCAAAACAGAAGTAAAGCTGCAGCGTTTCGACAGGGATTTTTTTGCCCTCGACACCACTCGCCTGCAACCCTCGCTCCAGGCCCTGGAAGCAAAATACCCGGACTTCCTGCCGCTCTATTTCAAGTTCTTTGCGCCGGTGCGGGAAATTGCCGAGCAGCGCCACCTTGCCTTTGGCGACGCCTTGCTGGACTACATCCGCATGATACGGCCGTTGTACAACACGGTGGAAAAAAACTTTCCCCGCACCGAGCCGATTGAAAAAGGACTAAGCAATCAATTCCGCTACGTCAAATACTATTTTCCGTCGTTCAAAACACCGGCGGTGCTGACGACCGTTGAAAGCCTCAACCCGCAGAACCCCGATGAGATTTACGGCACCACGTACTACCAGGATACGCTGGTCATCAGCCTGCAGATGTTCCTGGGCCGCAACTTCGAAGTTTACGACCCGGCGCAATACCCGGACTACATTCGCCGCCGCTTCGAGCCGGCCTACATCGTGCCCAACTCCATACGGGCCATTGCCAGCGGGATTTATCCCGACACCAGCCAGTCCGCTTCGCTGGTAGAGCAGATGATTGAAAAGGGAAAGCAATGGTGGCTGATGAAGAAGTTCCTTCCCGATACCCCCGACAGCCTGATCACCGGCTACTCGGCCAGGCAAATGGACTGGGTGATCCAGGAAGAGGGCAATGTGTGGGGTTATATCAACCAAAACGAGAACCTGTTCTCGGTGGAGCAGGCGGCCGTGCAAAGCTATATTGGCGAAGCGCCGTTTACCCAAACCCTGCCACACGGCACCAACGGCGAAGGAGCGCCGGGCAATATCGGGCCGTGGATCGGCTGGCGCATCATCGACCGGTTTGAACAGCGCAACAAAAAACTTTCCGTGGCGCAAATTCTTCACACGCCGGCCCGGAAGATTTTCGAGGGCGCAAAGTATAAGCCGAAGTAAGGCGGTGCGATCAGGGTGGGCAATTGTTGTACACCGATCTGCGGTTATCTTTGGGCATGTTTAAAAACACCCTCCTAAAAGCACTCGAAACCGCGGGAACGAAAATCCGGAGCTTTGATGAAACCGACTTTAAAATTTCCTCCAAGGAAGGCATCAACAACCTCGTAACGGAAGTGGATCATGCTGCCGAAGAAGTGATCATTGCAACCATCAAGGAATCCTTTCCCGATCACCACATCCTGAGCGAGGAGTGCGGCGACCTGGTGCAGGACTCGCAATACAAATGGATCATCGACCCCATTGATGGCACGGTCAATTTTGCCAACCGCATTCCGATCTGCTGTGTTTCCATCGGCCTTGAGCACAATGGAAAAATGATTCTGGGTGGCGTGTTCAATCCGTTTCTCAACGAATTGTTCCTTGCCGAAAGAGGGCAGGGTGCCACGCTGAACGATAAAAAGATTTCCGTCAGTACCAAAACATCGGTGGAAGCGGCCTGCCTGGTAACGGGTTTTCCTTACACCTACCTCGACGAGCCAAACGGCCCGCTGGAAGTGTTCGGCCGGTTTATCCGCAAGGGTGTTCCGGTGCGCCGCCTGGGCTCTGCCGCCATCGACCTGGCCTGGGTGGCCTGCGGTCGTTTTGATGGTTTTTTTGAACACAAGCTGCAGGCCTGGGACAGTGCTGCCGGCTTTTTGCTGGTGGAGGAAGCCGGCGGAAAAGTAACAAACATGAAAGGCGAACCCTATTCACCCTACGAGCACGGCATCATTGCCAGCAACGGCACTATTCACGACGAACTGATACAATGGGTGAAAGGTGAGATACCGCAACAATCCTAATTATTGTATATGAGCGAACGAACGGAAGTCTCCTCTTTGGGGGAATTTGGACTCATTGATCATTTGACCAAAAACATCGAAATACACAACGCCTCCTCGATCCTGGGCGTTGGCGACGACGCAGCCGTGATTGATCATTTCGGCAAGCAAACCGTGGTGTCGAACGACCTGCTGATCGAAGGGGTGCATTTCGACCTGATGTACACCCCGCTAAAGCACCTGGGCTATAAAACCGTGGCCGTGAACGTGAGTGATATCTGCGCCATGAACGCCACGCCGACACAGATCGTCCTTGGCCTTGCCTTCAGCAACCGCTTCAGCGTGGAAGCGCTGGAAGAATTTTACGAAGGCGTGCTGGCTGCCTGCAACCAGTACAAAGTGGACCTGATTGGCGGCGACACATCCACCTCGCAAAAAGGCTTTATCATTTCCTGCACGGCCATTGGCGAAGTGGCGCCCGACAAGTTTGTTACCCGAAAGGGCGCCGGCAAGGGCGATCTGCTTTGCGTCAGCGGCGACCTTGGCGCTGCCTACCTGGGCCTCCTGCTGCTGGAAAGGGAAAAGCAGATTTACCTGGAGAACCCCAAGGTGCAGCCGGACCTTGAAGGCGAACGGCACATCGTTGGCCGGATCCTGAAACCGGAAGCTCGGGTGGACATCGTTGATTTTTTTACCACCAGCCATGTGCAGCCCACGGCCATGATCGATGTGAGCGACGGCCTGAGTTCGGAGATCCTGCATCTCTGCCGGCAAAGCAAGCTGGGTTGCGTGTTGTACGAAGAAAAAATTCCGATCGCGGAAGAAACAAAACTGGCTGCGTTTAAATTCAACATGGACCCGACCGCCTGCGCTCTCAGCGGCGGCGAAGATTATGAACTGCTCTTTACAGTGAAGCAGGACGACTACGAAAAAATTGCGTCCAATGCCGACATCAGCGTGATCGGTTACATGACCGATGAAGAAGCCGGCGCCCACATTATCACCAAAGGCGGCAGCAAGCATCCCATCACCGCACAGGGATGGAATGCCTTCAAACAAGGATAGCGGAAATGGGAAGAAGTGGCTTGCTTTTAAGTCTCGTTGTGCTGCTGGGCAGCTGCGTAGCCGGCAAGTACAATCCTGCCAGGAAGTTTTCGGCAGGGCAACTGCAGGAAGACTATGCCATCTTCCGCGCCAGTCTCGAAGAAGCCCATCCCAGCCTGTATTGGTACACTCCCAAAGACAGCATGGATTTTTATTTCGAGACCGGCCGCAACCGCTTGAAGGACTCGCTGACCGAAGGCCAGTTTCGCACCGTTCTTTCCTACGTGATCGCAAAGATCCGCGATGGCCACGCGTCGGTGCGGCCGTCGAAGGCTGCAACAGAAGGGCCAGGGCAAAATGCGCCGTTCCCGCTTTACATCAAAGCCTGGCCCGACACGGTGGTGGTGACAGCCAACATCAACCGCCGCGACTCGGCGGTTGTTCGCGGCGTGGTGTTGAAAAGCATCGACAACCGGCCCATCCCGCAGATCGTCGACTCGCTGTTCGCGTACCTGCCGGCCGACGGGTACAACCTTACACACAAATACCAAACGCTCAGTAACGGCAGTAATTTCCGCAACCTCTATGCATTGGTCTATGGCCTGCGGTTGCGCACACCCGTCACCTTTCTCGACACGGCCAACCAGCTTCGCACGGCGATGCTTTCGCTCTACAATGCAAGAGCCGACACGGCCCGCGGCCGGCGCGAACAACCGCCAAAGATCCCACGGCGGGAACGCAAAAAGATGGAACGGGAGATGATGCGAAATTTCCGGATCGACACGGCCCTGAATACGGCTTTTCTCGAGGTGAACACGTTTACAAAAGGCTATGGCCTGCGCCGCTTTTTCAGGCGTTCGTTCCGCACGATAAATAAGCAGCATCTTCCCAACCTTGTGGTGGACATGCGGGGCAACGGCGGCGGAAGCGTGATCCTTTCCAACCTGCTCACCAAGTACATCGCCAGGGCACCGTTTACCATTGCCGATACCCTGTACGCCATCCGGCGCAGCAGCCATTACGGCAAGTACCGGGAAAACCGGTTTCTTAACTGGCTGTTTCTCCAGTTTCTCACCCGGAAAAAGGCCGACGGACGCTATCATTTTACCTGGTTTGAATCCAAAAAATTCAAACCCAAAAACCGGTATCATTTCAACGGTATGACCTACATCATTACCGGCGGCAACACGTTTTCGGCCGCCTCGCTTTTTACGAAGGCGCTATACAAACAGGAGAACGTTGTTGTGGTGGGAGAAGAAACCGGGGGCGGCGCCTATGGCAATACGGCCTGGCTGATCCCGGATGTTACACTGCCCAATACGAAGGTCCGTTTTCGCCTTCCGCTGTTTCGCCTGGTGATTGACAAAAACGAAGTAAAGGGCCGCGGCGTTATCCCACAGGTGCCCGCACCGCCAAGCGTGGAGGATATTCGGAAAAACCGCGACTACAAACTGGAAAAAGTAAAGGCACTGATCCGCGAAAAATCAACACAATAAATCCTTTTTGTCTGCAGGTTTTTTCTTTCATCGACAAAAGGTGTTCGTCTCTTGTTCTTCCTGTTGGTCTTTCTTCTTTGCATGTCTGGATGCAGGCAGGCAACAGTGAGCGACTTTGCCTTTTTCCCGCAGGGCTGCAAGCTAGTTTTAGGGTGCAACGGACCTACACCCGTTTCACCGTAAAACATCGATTATGAAAAAGCAGTTTTTTTTCCCTATGTTTCTTGTGTTTTTTTGCGGCTTCATCACCACAGGGGTTGCCCAGGACCTTCGCACAGCAAACAAGCCATCGTGGGTGCCCGACAACGGCTACTGGGTGGTGGAAAGCAACATTCATACGCCGAAGAACAGCACGATTTATTTCTACAACCTGGATAATGTGCTGGTGTATAAAGAGACCATTCGCGGCGTCAAAATCAAATTGCAGAAAAAACGGGTTTTAAAAAACCTGAAGGCGGTGCTGGAGCAGTCGCTTGCTGCCTGGGAAGCACAGCACGTTGCCAGCGAAAATAAAATGCTGGTGGCCGTGGCCCTGAAAAACTAATTAGCACCACCATTTGTCATCGCTAAATGCTGTTTGTCTTCAAAACAGTTCCTTCCGGCAATCCCGCCGCCGCTTGCTTTGCTGATGTTGTATCTTTAAAAGAGAGTCATGAATCAGCACCCGTTCATCTTTTCCAATGCCCCTCATCAGCGTGTCAAGCGGCACGTGGCTTTCTGGTTGTTCTGGGCGGTGTTCCAGGGATTCCTCTATGCTTTTATCAGTCTTTCGCCCTCGATGGACTACCTGCACCGCCTGCCGCAAACGATGCTGGACTCCCTGTTGTTTCTGCCGATTCATATTTTTTTATCCTATGCGCTCATGTATTTTGTTATCCCGGTTTACGTGGTGAGAAACAAATACCTGTCGGCGGCTTTGTGGACCTTTGCTTTTATCCTTGCAACGGCATTGCTCTCTTCCTTCCTTTCTATCTACGTCGTGCTGCCGGTGCGGGAGGCGGTTTTGCCGCAGGGTCTGCAGATGCAGGTTCATACCAGTCCGGCGGAAAGAGGCAGTTTTCACCTGGCCTTCCTGGCCGGGCTTCGGGGCGGTATTACTGTTGGCGGGCTGGCGGCTGCCATCAAGCTGATGAAGCATTGGTACGTGGAAGGACAGCGCAACCTGCAACTGCAAAAAGTGGCCGTTGAATCGCAACTCCAGTTGTTAAAGGCGCAGGTGCATCCGCATTTTTTGTTCAACACGCTGAACAACATTTTCTCGTTCACACAAAACACTTCGCCGGCAGCTTCGCGGATGGTCATGGGTCTTTCGGATATCCTGCGTTACATGTTGTACGAGTGCAATCAACCCCTGGTTCCGCTGGAAAAAGAGCTGAAAATGATTGATGATTACATCGGCCTGGAAACTATCCGCTACGGTAACAGGCTTGACCTGCACGTGGACTTCCCTGGAGAGGCCAACGGGTTTTCCATTGCGCCGCTCCTGTTGCTGCCCTTTGTAGAAAATTGCTTTAAGCATGGCATCAGCAATATGCTGGAACAGCCCTGGCTTAACCTGCAGGTGTCCATCACGGGCAACCTCCTGGCGGTGCAGTTGGTCAACAGCAAGGCCGTGAGCGGAGAGCCGGCGAATCATCCGGGACTCGGCATCGAAAACGTACGCCGCCGCTTGCAGTTGCTCTATCCCGGTAAACACGAGCTTTCCATCACCAGCGAAGACGAAGTTTTTATTGTAAACCTGAAACTGGAACTCGAAAGAATGAAAGGCGTTGCTGTTGCGGCTCCCCCGCCGGCGATGGCCATTCTTGAAAACTGATTTTTTTATGCGCATACAATGCCTGATCGTTGACGACGAACCCCCAGCACGTGACGTGCTCCGGCGCTACGTGGAAGAACTGCCGATGCTGCAGGTAGCGGGTGAATGTGCCAATGCTATCCAGGCTTTTGCCGCCTTGCAGCAGCAAGCCGTTGACCTCCTGTTTCTGGACATCCGCATGCCGCAACTCAACGGCACCGATTTCCTGAAGACCATCAAACATCCGCCGAAGGTGATTTTGACAACGGCTTACCCGGAGTATGCGCTGGAAGGTTACGAACTGGATGTGGTGGACTACCTCATGAAGCCGGTCCGGTTTGACCGGTTTCTGAAAGCGGTGAACAAAGCGTTTTCCCTGCAGGGCAGTAAGCCGCTTGCGGAAGAAGCCCTGCTGCCTGCTGAAAAGAAAAACGAATCGTTTGTGTATTTCCGTGCCGACAGGAAGATGGTGAAAGTGGTGCTGGGCGATATTCTTTACATCGAAAGCATGAAAGATTATGTCAAGGTGTTTACCTGTAGCAATACGATCGTGACCAAGCAATCCATTTCTTCCGTGGAAGCCATGCTGCCGGAAAAACAGTTTGTCCGCACACACCGCTCCTTTATTGTTTCCCTTGGCAAGATCAAATCGTTTACAACCGAACTGGTGGAAATTGGCAATGCGGAAATTCCGATCGGCAAATTGTATCGCAATGGTGTAATGAAGCAGCTATCCTAAGCAGGCTGTTTTGCGGGTTACGGTTCGATCTGGAAGTCGTCTGCATCCCGCCAGAACTGGAACTTCTTTCGCACCTCATCGAGGTCGTCTTTTTTCAGCGTGATGGTGAAAATGTCCTCGTCGTGTGCCTTGTGGTAAAGCACTTCGCCCAGTGGAGAAACCACCATGCTGTCGCCGCTGTGATAAATGCCGTTGCCGTCGTTGCCCACGCGGTTTACGCCAATCACGTAGCACTGGTTTTCGATGGCTCTTGCCTGCAGCAAGGTTTTCCAGGCCGTGTTGCGGCGCTCGGGCCAGTTGGCCACATAGATCAGCACATCGTATTCGAAGTTTTGTTCCTCGTCAAACTGCTGCCGTGCCCACACCGGGAAACGCAGGTCGTAGCACACCAGCAGGTTTAATTTCAGCCCATTGGCCGACGCAATAAAGCGGCTGGTGCCGCCGGTATAATGCCTGTCTTCTTCGGCAAAGGCAAAGAGGTGCCGCTTGTCATAATAGCCATATTCCCCGGTCGGTAACATCCAGATGGAGCGGTTGAAATAATTGCCGTCCTCTTCGATGATGACGCTGCCGGTGAGGATGATTTTCTTCGCGGCAGCAATCCGCTTCATCCAGGCCAGCGTTTCGCCTTCCATGGTTTCGGCCAGTTGCTCCGGCTTCATGCTGAAACCGGTGCTGAACATTTCCGGCAATACCACCACCTGTGTTTTTTCGCGGATGCTGTTGATTTTTTCTTCCAGCATCTGCAGGTTGGCCTTCTTGTCTTCCCAATGGAGCGCTGTCTGGATCAAAGTGAATGTTAACGACGACATAGGCCGTGAAAATAAATCATTGTTCCCAATCACCCGCTGCGGTGGGTTGATTTGCGCTGGTTAGGCGTCCTGGCCAACAGGAGGAAACGGCAGACGTCTCAAATTCCGGTCCTGTGCAGCTTCGCTGCCTGCAAATGCAGCAGGACGCTTACTTTTGCCGCCTCATGCTGAACGGAAAAAAAATTGTGGTAGTCCTGCCTGCTTACAATGCAGCAAAGACGCTGGAACAAACCTACAGGGAGATTCCTTTTGACATCGTGGACGACGTGGTGCTGGTGGATGACCTGAGCAAGGACGAAACCGTGCAAAAGGCCAGGGAGATTGGCATTCGTCATATCGTAGAGCACCAACGCAACCGCGGCTATGGCGGCAACCAGAAAAGCTGCTACAACAAGGCGCTGGAACTGGGCGCCGACATCGTGATCATGCTGCATCCCGATTACCAGTACACGCCCATGCTGATTCCCTCCATGGCCTATTTGATCGCCAACAATCTTTACCACGTGGTGATGGGATCCCGCATCCTTGGCAACGGTGCCCTGCGTGGCGGGATGCCCCTATACAAGTACATCGCCAACCGGGTGCTCACCTTTACGCAAAATATTTTGGTAGGACAGAAGCTCTCGGAATACCACACAGGCTATCGTGCTTTCTCGCGGGAAGTGCTGCAAACAGTGAATTACGAAATCGACAGCGATGATTTTGTTTTCGACAACGAAATGATTTCGCAGATCATCTATTTTGGATACGAAGTGGCAGAAGTAACCTGCCCGACCAAGTATTTTGAAGAAGCCTCCAGCATCAATTTCAAACGAAGTTCGATCTACGGATTGGGTGTGTTGCGGGTATCGCTGGTGCACCGCCTGTGCAAATGGGGATTGCTGAAGCGGAAGATGTATGAGCGGGTCTCTCCCGTCGCGTCGAAAAGCGGAGTGTAGCCAACACATGTTTAGCTCGGCCAGGATATGTTTAATCGGCCGAAGAATTCCATCCCTCTGAGGGATGGAATTCTTTTTTGCCGCCCTGCGTTCCGAACGCTGAAGAGTGCGACGCAACGGATGCTCAATGGCTATTCTATTGCTGGTGACATAAAATATATTGCTCTTTCGGGGCAAAAGAAATGCCGTTGGCAGGGACGCCAAACGGCAGCAAAAAGCCTCCATCAAAATGAATGATGAAGGCTTCGTTATATCGTGCAAAAGCAAGGGTCTGTGCGATGGAAAGCCCTCCCCGGAGGGATTTGGGGAGGCCGCAGGTCTGTGCCGAGCCACTCCTTCCTTTGGTGGCCGGGGTGAGGTTAATGCCTGAAATGCCGCAGGCCCGTCATCACCAGCGCCAGGTTGTTTTCCTGGCAATACGCAATGCTGTCTTTGTCGCGGATGGAGCCACCGGGTTCGATGAAAGCGGTGATGCCAACGTCGTGCCCCATCTTCACACAGTCGTTAAAAGGGAAGAAGGCATCGCTGGCCATCACGGCGCCGTTCAAATCGAAATTGAACTGCTTTGCTTTCTCCACGGCATGGCGCAGGGCATCGATACGGCTGGTTTGTCCGCAGCCCTTACCCACGAGTTGCCTGTTTTTGACAAGGGCGATGGCGTTACTTTTCAGGTGCTTGCAAACAATGTTGGCAAACAGCAGATCTTCTTTTTCCGAAGCGGTGGTTTCGCGGCCGCCGGCTTCTTCCCATTTTTCGTAATTGCCTTCGTCTTTGCCTTGTTGCAAGGTGCCATTCACGACATTCTTGTAAATGTTGGATGTGGTGTCGGTGTTTTTCAGTTGCAGCAAAATGCGGTTCTTTTTTGTTTTCAGCTTTTCCAATGCATCGGCAGCAAAGGAGGGTGCGAGCAGCACTTCAAAAAAGATCTCGTTGATCGCATCGGCCGTTGCGGCATCGATCTCTTTGTTGCAAACCAGCACGCCGCCGAATGCGCTCTCGGGATCACCGGCCAGCGCATCCTTCCAGGCGTCCGCAGCGGAGTTCCTGCTGGCAATACCGCAAACGTTCGTGTGTTTGATGATGGCAAAGGTCGTGTCGGTAAATTCTTTAATCAGCTCAATGGCCGCGTCAATGTCCACCAGGTTGTTGTACGAAATTTCCTTGCCGTGCAGCTGGTCAAAGCAGCCAGAGAGGTTGCCGAAGAAAACGGCTTTCTGGTGCGGGTTCTCGCCGTAGCGCAGGGGTGTTTGGGGGCCGGCACCAATCACGGTCAGCGGCGACGATGCATTGAAATAGTTGTTGATGGCAATGTCGTAATTGGCCACTACCTGAAAGGCTTTTGCCGCAAAGGTTTTGCGCTGCTCCAGCGAAATGCTGCCGCTTTTCTTTTGAAGCAGGTCAACCAGCGGCTGGTAATCTTCCTTGGAGGCAATCACGGTTACATCTGCAAAGTTTTTGGCGGCGGCACGAATCATGGAAGGTCCGCCGATATCGATTTTTTCAATGATGGCTTTTTCGTCCTTTGTCTGCGCCAGGGTTTCTTCAAACGGGTAGAGGTCAACGATCACAAGGTCAAGGATGGGAATGTTATACTGCTGCATTTCCTGTATGTCGGTCTCGTTGTTCCGTCTGCCGAGGATGCCTCCAAAAACGGAAGGGTGGAGTGTCTTTACCCGTCCGCCCAGGATGGAAGGATAGGAGGTGAGGTTTTCCACCGGAACGACATCGATGCCCAGGTCTTCAATGAATTTTTGGGTACCACCCGTAGAGTAGATGGTGGCGCCCATGGCTTTTAACTGTTGAACAACGGGTTCGAGACCGTCTTTGTAAAAAACGGAGATGAGTGCAGAGGTGATTTTCTTATCCATGATTGTGCGAATGAGCCGCAAAAGTAGGATGCATTGTGTTAACGACCTCACTGGTTTTGACAGACCTCGGAGGTTTTCAAAACCTCCGAGGTCTGTCAAGAGAGCTACCAGTTCATCACAAAGGCGCCATCCTCGCTGACGTTGGAACAGGGGATTTGCAGTGAGTCGCAGTCTTTTTTCCACAGCGTGGCCTTCCACGGCGGCACCGAGCCGTCGATGACTACTTTCCCGATTTGAAACGACCTGGCCAGGTCCGCCATAAACAGTTTTGGGTTTTTCGACAGGATCACGACATCGATCGTTTGCCTTGTTGCGGAATCAGGGACAGCCATCGCTTCATCGAGCACCAGTACCCGTTTGCCACCCAGCACGAAAGCCTTTTGCAATGCTGCCGTTGTCGCCGGCGAAATGCGGTGCATGACGCGGGAAGGTTGCAGGTGAAAGTTCCGTTCAAAGCCGTCCAGCAGCAGCGACGAATCGCCCCAAAAAGCAAAGCTCCTGCCGTCGATGATATCCATTGCAGGATGTTTCGGCACATTGTACACGATCAGTTTTTTTTGCCGGTAGGCATCAAAAAAAGAATGTCCCCTGATCAGCATAAAAACAGCCAGCGACGAAAAAGCAATCCAGGCCTGCCGCCGCTGCTTTTCCATCAGCCAGTAGCAAAATGCCAGGAAAAAGACCAGCAACAGGATAGCCTGCACCAGGTTGATCGAAAGAAAATTCCAGGTGGAAAACGGCAACCGGTCGAGTCCTTCAATGTAGCTGTTCATGAAGGCAATACCTGCTTTTAAAAGGAGTCCCGTAAAACCGGCAAGAGCGGGAAGAAAGAAAAGTGCACAAAGCAAAATCTCTCCCATCAGGATCAAGCTGCTCAGCGGTACGGCGATAAAATTGGTGAGCAAAAACAGGAGCGGCATCTGGTGAAAATGGTAAATGCTGATGGGCAGCGTAAGGATCTGCGCCGCGATGGTGACGGCTGTCAGCTTCCAGACAAAATCAACCATCCGGTTGTGAAACTGCAGCCAGTTGTAGATGGGCTGAAAGAAAAGCACGATGCTCAGCACCGCTCCATACGAAAGCTGGAAACCAACATCCCACAACCAAAACGGGTTGATGCAAAGAAGCGCAAAGGCGGAGAACGCAAGGGTGTTGATGATGTTTGTTTTTCGCAGGGCCATTTCACTCCCTGCAATCAGGGTGAACATCAGTGCCGACCGTAGCACCGACGGTCCGCCGCCGGCCAGGATGCTGAACAGCCAAAGCGAAGAAATGATGAGGAGTAAACGCAGCCAACGCAGTTTGCGGACATGTTTGAGCGGCTTTGTCAGCAGGAGCAGCAACCAGTAGATCAATCCTAAGTGTAATCCCGAAATGGCAATGATGTGCACCACGCCGGTATTGGAATAGGCCTGCACCAGGTTTTTATCCAGGTCATCCTTGTAGCCGATCAGGAGCGCTTCGGCAAGACCCTGTTCCTTTTCGCCGTGAATAAACCTTTGCAGTGTCGATACGACCCAGGAGCGACTGTTGTAAATAAATGCCTGCACCCTGTCTTGCCGTGTGGCCGGCAGCACAACAAAATCGGACGGCGCCAGGTACACCTGGTGCGTAATGCCCTGGAAAAGACTGTAGGTTTGATAATCGAAGCTACCGGGGTTGCCTGCGTTCTTAATAGGTTGCAGGTTTTGTTGAAAAACAACCAGGCTGCCGTATTGCAGCGGCGGCAGGGCCGAATCTTTTTTGAAATAGAGGATGATCCTTCCTTCTGTTTTTCGTTCGCCTGCTTTTGTGCGCAGCGAATGCACGGTGGCCAGTGCCTTGTACGAAGCTGTTTTTTCCACGAGGGGTTCTTCCAGGATCACCTGGACAAAATCACCGTTGCGGTATGTATTGCCAAACCACAACGGGTTGTTCCGCGTATCGTGCAGCCAAACAGAAATGCCGCCCAGGGCTACCAGCAGCAACAGGAGTGCAAGGCCATTGCTTACCCGCAGCCTGTATCGCCAGCGCAACGGCAATACAGAGTAAAGAAGCAGCGAAGAGAGACAGCACGCAAAACAAAGAAGCAGCGCTGTTAGCGGGAATTGCCCATACCATTGCAGCACGACGCCGCCTGCCAATGCAGCCAGCAAACGGACAAACGGGGCTTTGTGCCAGAGCCGTGCAGCCATTCCCAAAAGGTAAAAACGATTTTACGCTTCTGCAACTGTTGCCTTTTGACGGGCCGGCCGATCGGCCAGCAGGAAATAGAAGAACACCAGCACCGCAACGCCGGCCGTTGCAAAAAACGTCGTGGCGCTGCCCAATGCACCCCAGATCCAACCGGCAAGCACGCTGGCAAAAAACGCACAGATGCTTTCGCAGGACGTGTAAAAGCCAATGGCCGTTGCCGTGTTTTCGCCATGCGAGAGATTGGTGATCCAGGCCTTGGTGATGCCTTCGGTAGCGGCCGCATAAATCCCGTACAAAACAAAGGCAACAAAGATGGTGACAACGGACGGCGCATAGGCAAAAAGCGCATAGACGCCGGCAAACAGCAAAAGCCCGGACAGGAAAACTTTTTTGATCCCGATTTTATCCGCCAGTGCCCCGAGTGGATAAGCCGCCAGGGCAAACACCACGTTGTACAAAATATACGCACCGATGGTGAGGCGGTCGTCACCCGTCACTTCTTTTGTTTTCAACAGCAGAAATACGTCGGCACTGTTGAAAAGGGCAAACAGCAACAGGCCGGTCACGAGTTTTTTGTACGGCGTTGAGGCAATGTTCCAGTACCGGAAAAACGAAAAGAAATTGCCTTTGCCCAGCGTGGAAGACGGCTGCTTTTTTTCGTTGAGCAAAAAAACAAGGAGCACGGAAACAATGCCGGGTATGCCCGCCAGCAGGAAGATCAGCATGTAGTTTTTGGGAAAGACAACAAAGAGCAGCAGCGCCAGCGCCGGCCCGATGGCAGCGCCCAGCGTGTCCATCGACCGGTGGAAGCCAAACACCCGGGCCTTGGTTTCTGGCGTGGCGTTTTGTGAAAGCAGGGCATCCCGGGCGGCGGTTCGCAGTCCCTTGCCCAGGCGGTCGGTTGCCCGCACAAAAAAGATCCACAACGGGTAGGTGAATGCCGCCATCAGGGGTTTGGAAATGCCGCTGAAAAAATAACCGAGCTTGATGAAGGGAAGCCGCAGCCCTTTTTCGTCGCTCCATTTCCCGAAATAGCCTTTGCTGATGGCAGCGGTGAAATTGGCCATCCCTTCCAGCAATCCAATCAGCAAAAACGAAAAACCGATCTCTTTCAGGTAGACCGGGATGATCGGGTAGAGCATTTCGCTGGCGATATCGGCAAACAGCGAAACCAGCGACAAAACCAGGACAGTGCGGTTGATGATTTTCACACGCTGAAGATAAGACTGCGGCCTTGTTTCGATCTCCTGCAACAGGCATCATCCGGCTTTTGCTACATTCGCACTCCCAAAAAAATCCCATGACAGCACTCATCATACAGATCGCCGGCTACCTGGCTTCGCTGCTGCTGGCCCTTTCGTTGCTCGTAACCAACGACCTGCGCTTTCGCTGGCTGAACACCGGCGGTTGCCTGGCTTTTATCGTGTACGGTGGTTTGCTCCAGGCCTTCCCGATTATCCTGACGAACGCACTTTTGTTTTTCATCAACGTGTTTGCGCTGGTGAAAATCTATCGCAAAAAAGAAGCCTTCGACCTGCTCGAATTCGGTCCCGATGCAAGGCTGATCCAAAAATTTCTCCGCTTTTACGAAGCCGACATCAAAACCTATTTCCCGTCGTTCGCTTTGCAGGAAGACGAAAGCGATATCCGGTTTGTGGTGCTGCGCGACATGGTACTGGCCAATGTGTTTGTGGCCACGCTGGCGCCGGATGGAACGGCAACGGTGAAATTGAACTACACCATTCCCAAATACCGCGATTACAAAGTGGGGTATTTTATTTTCGAGAAAGAAAAGGCTTACCTGCTCACCCGGGGCATTCGAAAACTGGTGTACACAGAAGTGGCCAACAAAGGCCATGCAGACTTCCTGAAAAAAATGGGCTTTCAAAAAGAGGAAGTGAACGGGCGGGAATGCGTTGTCAAAAACCTCTAATACCACTTCGGTTTGATAGCAGGATAGTGGGCTACCTGGATTTTTTGTTTCACCATTATCACAGTCTCCACTACCAGGCAGCTGAAGTGAAAATGGTCTAATTCTTTTTGCAAATTCGTTCACCGCTTTTAACCTCCTGGCTTTTTGGCGGTCAGTTGGAATCAATCGGACCGTATGAAAAAATGTCTTCTCCTGCTCATTCCTGTTTTGCTTGTCCTTGCCTGCAGCCGCAAAACGGTGCCTGCTTCCAGAACCAAAGCAAACGAAAACATTCCTCCCCGAACATACAATGCAAGTGCTGTTGCACAAGGCAGGGTTGTATACACCAACCGCTGCGGACGTTGTCATGGGTTGAAGCCGGTACAGAAATACAGTGCGCAGGAATGGGAACCGATTTTAACCGTGATGATCCGAAAGGCGCGGTTGCAGGCGGCCGATTCGGTTAACGTCAGTGCCTATGTTTTTTCCGGTGCAAAAGGAAACTGACTCTTCCTACTAAATCGTTGTTAAAGCAGCCGCGCCAACTTTTGCTTGTTGATTTCCTTGTTCATATTCGTTTGCTAAATCATCTGCACATGAAGAAAACTGCACTCTTAACCTGCATTGCTTTCTGTCTTTTCTCGCTGACGTCTTCTGCACAAATTACCAAAGGCTCGGTGCTGCTGGGCGGCGGCATCAGCGGTGGCAGAAATACAACGGAAAACAACAACCAGGAAAATAAGTATTCATCATTGGCTTTGTATCCCAGCATTGGCCTGGCTGTAAAAGAGAATACTGTTACAGGGTTGCGCCTTTCATATTCCCATTCAAAATCAGGTCCGGATAACAGTTCTTACAAACAGGAACAAAAGAGCTATGGCGCCGGCTTGTTTTACAGAAAGTATAAGAGCCTGGGCAAGCAATTTTATTTGTTTGGTGAAGGAGCTGCGTATTACATCCATAGCGAACTAACCAACAAAATGCCGGACTTTATGTCCACGCAGAAAATGGGTAGCATCGGCCTAAATTTTTACCCCGGTGTGGCCTATGCCGTTAGCAGGAAAATTCATCTTGAAGCAGGCCTGAACAACCTGGTTGACCTGTCCTACAATGAAAACAAAACAGTAACGTCGTCACTAGGAGGCACGACAACGAGCAAAGGTTCCGGATTTGGGTTTTCCACCAATGTCAGCACCGCGTCGCCTCTTACGATCGGGTTCCGTTTTGTGCTTGGAAAATAAACGGCGGTAGTTTCCCCGTATTTTTTAAAGGCTCTTATGCTTCACTGGCGTGAGAGCCTTTTTTGTGTCGGAAGGAAAGGCCGTGTGAGGTGGGATGTTTTTGTTCACGAAAGCCAGCGGCCACCGTTTGTGCATGACGCGAAACCACAGCGGCGGAATGGTGGCCAGGATCATCATGCCGGGATAGCCGGTGGGCATTTGCGGTGAATTGTCGTGATGGCGCAGCACCTGGTATTTACGGCTGGCCAGGTAGTGATGATCGCTGTGGCGGCTCAGTTCAAACAGCATCACGCGGCCGATGACATGGTTGCTGTTCCAGCTATGTACCGGCTGCGCTCTTTCGTATTTTCCACCGGCAATCTGTTGGCGTTGCAAACCGTAATGCTCAATGTAGTTGACGGTTTCCAAGAGCAAAATACCCTGGCCTGCCGCCACGAAAAACAGGAGGGTGGTGAGTCCGCCGAAAAAGAAAAAAATGACCGAAACAAAAAGAACTTGCACCAGTTGAAACCGGATCATTTCGTTGTGCAGCGAAAAAACCTTGTGTCCTTTTTTCTGCGCATCCCGGGCCGCAATTCGCCAGGCGCTGACATAGCTGAAAACAATGGAACGAACATGAAAGGCATAGAGTGCCTCCCCGTAGCGTGCACTGCTGGGGTCTTCCGGTGTTGCCACCCGTTTGTGATGGCCCTTGTTGTGTTCAATAAAAAAATGCATGTACAGGGATGTCAGCAACAGCAGCTTCGCCAGCAGTTGTTCGCCGCGGTTGCTGCGGTGGCCCAGTTCGTGGCCCACGTTGATGCCAAAGGTTCCGCAGAGCAATCCCATCACGAGTGTCTTTCCCATTACGTCTACCCATGGCTGCATGGTATACGTGATATTGTACAGGAACAACGCCAGGGCGGCGTATTGCAGCGGCACGATCAGGTACAGCAGGTAGTCGTACCAGCGGTTGCGCTTCGCCAGTTCTTCCTCCGCTTCGGAAAGGTTGGACGCATCGGGACGAAGGAAAAGCTCCAGCAGGGGAATGATGGCCCAGGCATAAATCAAAGGGAGCCACACACCAAAGCCATGTCCCAGGAAGCCGGTGAGGGCACCGAAATACAACAGGCAAGGCGACAAATATTTAAATGCACGAACTGGCATGGCGGCTTTTTCAAAGCTAAAAAAAATAATGGGCCGGATCCGGCGTTACTACTAAAAGCCGGTTAAACGTTCCGGTATCTTTCCGGTCAGACACCTACTTCATTTTGCCATGATCTCGAACCAATTGAAAAATCAGCACCTCATGTGGCGTGCCGGCTTCGGCCCGGCGGCCAGCCAGTTGGCGCAGTTGCAAACACTTGCACCATCACAGCTTTACAAGGCCCTGCAAAAGGCTTCGGCCAATTCGCCTGCCTCTCTCGATGCCACCGACGATTACCTCAAAGGCCTGTTCAAGGGAATCCAGGAAGAAGGGGTGCGCCAGATGCTCGACAAGGAAGAGCGCCGCAACATCCAGCAGCAAACAAAGCAGGCGGTCAAGGGATTGAACCTCCTGTGGCTGGATGAAATGGTGAATGCCAATGCGCAGTTGCGGGAAAAGATGGCGTTCTTCTGGCATGGCCATTTTGCATCCCGCAACCTGAATGTTTTTTACCAGCAGCAACTGCTGGATGTGATCCGGCAAAATGCATTGGGAAGCTTCCGGGATTTGCTGCACGGCGTCTCCAAAAGCGCGGCCATGCTGAATTTTTTGAATGCGCAGCAAAACCGCAAGGGGCATCCCAACGAAAACTTTGCCCGCGAGGTGATGGAACTGTTTACCCTGGGTCGTGGCAATTATACAGAGAACGATATCAAGGAAGCGGCACGTGCCTTTACCGGCTGGGGTGCCAACCTGCAGGGTGATTTTGTCTTCCGCAAATTCCAGCACGATACAGGCACGAAAACCGTGTTGGGCCATACCGGCAATTTTGTTGGCGAAAACATTCTCGATATCCTGTTGCAACAGAAGCAGGCCGCGAGGTTTATCACCCAAAAGATCTACCGTTTTTTTGTCAATGATTCCGTTGACCAGGCAAAGGTTGACTGGCTCGCAGAGCGCTTCTTTCAGCACGATTATAACATCGGCGGCCTGATGGAAGACATCTTCACATCGGACTGGTTTTACGAGGAAAAAAATATCGGGGCAAAAATCAAGAGCCCCATTGAACTGATTGCAGGTATCCGCCGCATGCTGCCCATGGAAATTGAAAATGCCGATGCACAATTACTTGTGCAACGGCTCCTTGGGCAAATGCTTTTTTATCCGCCCAATGTGGCTGGCTGGCCCGGCGGGAAAACATGGATTGATTCATCGACCCTGATGTTCCGCCTGCGCCTGCCGCAACTGATCTCCGACAATGATGAACTCAACGTTCGTCCCAAAAGCGACGACGACCAGATGATGGGGCGGATGGACGAAGGCAATGCGATGGTGAGTTCCAAAAAAGCCGTCGGTAAAATCGGGAGGCCGATCAGGGCCGTGGTTGACTGGAGCACCTATGTGAAAAACTTTGATTCCACACCGAAAGAAAAACTGGTGGATGTGATGAATGGTTCCCTGCTGCAGGTGACGCCGGCGTTCGGCAGCAACCTTATCCAGCAATATGCCGACAGCAGCAGCCGCGAGGCCTTTGTGAAAAGCGCCACGCTGCAGATCATGAGCACACCGGAATACCAACTCTGTTAAAACAGCTTCAGGCGACAAGCCGCAAGCTGCAAGCCTTTGTTCATTTGCTTGTAGCGTGTAGCCTGAAGCCGGAAGCCTCAAAAAATACCTATGCTAATCAAAAGAAGAGAATTTCTTCAGGCAGGCTCCCTGGCCACCGCCTCCTTCCTGGTGCCGAAATTTTTAAAGGCCTTCGACGGTGCACCATTTGTGCCCCCCGGCAACAAGGTGGTCGTGGTGCTGCAACTCAGTGGCGGTAACGATGGCCTGAATACCGTTATCCCGGTACGCAACGATATTTACTACCGTTCGCGTCCAAAGCTGGGTATCCAGCGTAGCAATGCCGTGTCGGTAACCGATGAAGTGGGACTGCATCCGGCACTGACAGCGTTTGCCGATGCCTTCCACGATGGCTCGCTGGGCATTCTGAATAACGTGGGTTATCCCAACCCGGACCGTTCGCATTTTCGCAGCATGGATATCTGGCACACCGCCAGCAAAAGCAATGAGTATGTTTCGTCGGGCTGGATCGGCCGTTACCTCGATGCGCAGTGCAACGGTTGCGACAAGCCGACACAGGCCCTGGAGATCGACGATGTTCTGAGCCTGGCATTGAAGGGCGAAAAGGAGAACGGCCTTGCGCTGAAAGATCCGCGGCGTCTTTATGGGACCAGCAATGAAAAATTTTTCAAAGACATTGCGGCCAACCATGCCGGTCATCACGACGAGCAGCCGGTGGACTACCTGTACAAGACCATGGCCAACACCCTTTCATCGGCCGATTATATTTTCAAACAATCGAAGCTGCATCCCTCCACCGCCGATTATCCCAACACGGAACTGGGCAAAAATTTAAAGACGATTGCGTCGCTGATTTTTTCCGATATCAACACCAAAGTCTATTATGTTTCGCTGGGAAGCTTTGACACCCACATCAACCAGGAAGCGCAGCAGCAACGGCTGTTCAAGGAAATGAACGATGCGGTCGCGTCTTTTGTCAAAGACCTGAAAGCAGCCGGCCGGTTCAACGACGTGCTGTTTTTTACCTTTTCAGAATTTGGCCGGCGGGTTTCGCAAAATGCCAGCGGCGGCACCGATCATGGCACGGCCAACAACATGTTCCTGCTGAGTGGCGGCCTGAAAGAAAAAGGGATTTTGAACGCTCTTCCCGATCTGAACGATTTGGACGAAGGTGACCTGAAGTACAACGTCGATTTCAAAAATGTCTATGCAACCGTATTGAATAAATGGTTACATTCAGATGACCAAAAGATACTAGGCCGTAACTACGAAAAACTGACATTTATCTAATAGACCGTGAAAAAAATATCAGTAAGGAAAAGGCTGCCTCTTGCAGGTGGCCTTTTTGTTGGAAAGAAAAATGCCCTATCCGGCGATAAGGCATTTTCCAGGGCAGCGCGGACCGTATGATCCCGGCTTTCAGGAATAAATTTCACAAGCGGTGAAAAGGCTGTTTACGAAATAAAACAAGATGATGAAAATTCCGGGATCTCGCCCCGGGCACAGGCTGCCTGCGAAGACCCCGGATGAACGGACAAAGAAAAATGCCGTATGACCTCATACGGCATTTTTCTTTGAAGTACTCTTACGAATCTTCTTTTCAATTACAGGACCTGTCGCAGGCTATTTAGAATTTGACCAATAGGCGAGTAGGATTTGCTTGCATCTCATTAACCCAATATCCAATAACCCAGTATCTAAATATCCAACATCGGCAACCCTCCACCCCTACCGGCTTACGTCAATCTGTTCGCCTGCCTTGACCTTACTGGTGGCAACCCGGTAAAGAATAAAGGCCATCAGGCCAAAGAAAAGAACGCCCAGCCATTTGTATCCTTGTTCACCAAGGCCACCCGATAGCGCATCTTCCGCACTCAGTTTTTGCAAACCAGCGTTGGTGTTTTCAAACGCGGATAAAAAGGCCACGATCACGCCGGCCAGTGCACCACCGGCCACCAGGCCTGTTGCAAACAGGTTGCCTTTTCCAAGGTCTTCTTCTTCCGGTGCCGCAGCCGCTTCCCCTTTTTTCTTTTGCCGCCATTCGGCAATTCCCCGGATGGCGCCACCGATAAAGATAGGCAGCGTGGTGGAAAGCGGCAGGTAGGTACCAACCGCGAAGGAAAGCGATTTGATGCCACATAATTCCAGCGTAATGGCAATGAACACACCGACCAGTACAAACTGCCAGTCGAGGTTGAAGGAAAGGATTCCTTTGATGAGCGTTGCCATCAGCGTGCCCTGTGGAGCCGGGTAGGCATCGGTACCAATGGCGTGCTGGATTCCCTGGCGGGCCATTTCAGCGGTTGGCGTATCCAATATTTTTACCGTTGCACCGATGGCCAGCGACGACACAATAGCGCCGATGAAAAGAGCAATCTGCTGGTATTTTGGCGTGGCGCCGACGATATAGCCTGTTTTTAAATCCTGTGAGGTTCCACCTGCGTTTGCCGCCGCAATACAGATCATGCCGCCAACCACCAGGGCCATCGGCTCGTAAAAATAGCCGGTCCATTTTACGGCAATGAATACCAGGCAGGTTCCCATCAGCGTAGCGATGGTCATGCCGCTGATCGGGTTGTTGGAAGAACCGATCAAACCCACAATGCGGGATGAAACCGTTACGAAGAAGGCACCAAAGATGATCACCAATAAACCAAGCAGCAACTTGCTCCCGATATTTTGCCCTGGAATTAACGTAGAAGGCATCAACGCGACGCACAGAACAAGAATCAAACTGCCAATGCCTACTACTTTGATGGAAAGGTCCCGGTCTGTTCGTTTCACTGCTTCATCCGCGCCTTCGATACCGCTTTTCTTAATGGAGCCAATACTGCTCCTGAACGAAGAAATGATTGTCGGAATGGTTTTGATCAGCGTAATGAAGCCGCCGGCCGCCACCGCACCGGCCCCGATCTGCCGCACATAGGCACGGTAGATGGCTGTTGTCCAGTCGGCAAAATTGTGTGTGACCGGGTCCCATCCGCCGGGACCACCCGCAGTGCCTACGCTTTTCAAATAACCCAGCTTGGCCAGTTGGGCAGCGATAACATCGGCCGGCACCAGCGATGCAAGCAAGGGAATAAAGACAAACCAGCTTAGCACACCACCGGCTACCAGCACACCCGCAATGCGGGGACCGATAATATAACCCACACCCAGGTATTCCGGCGTGATCTCGCCGCTGATTTTTGCCGACGGAAAAAAGCGCTGTGTTTGCCGCGTGGCAAATTCCGGCGTTTCGGCAATCACGTGCAGGACTTTTTGCAGCAGTGCATACACACCGGCAACACCCAGTCCGAGGAAGGCCGTCCGGGCAATGTCGCCGCCCTTTTCACCGGCTTTCAGCACCGATGCGCAGGCTGTGCCTTCGGGGTAGGGAAGGGTGCCGTGTTCTTTTACAATCAACGAACGGCGCAGGGGAATCATCATCAATGTACCGAGGATGCCGCCGAAGATGGCCAGCACCAGGATGGTAAAATAGTTGAAGTAGTCGCCGCTTTTGGCTTCGCTCAGAAACAAAAAACCGGGCAGCGTAAACACCACGCCGGCCGCAATGCTTTCGCCGGCCGAACCAGTGGTTTGGATGATGTTGTTTTCGAGGATGGTTGTTTTCAAAAACGCTTTGCTCAGGGCAATAGCCAAAACGGCAATAGGAATAGAGGCACTTACCGTTAAACCGGCTTTCAGCGCCAGGTACACGGTGGCAGCGCCAAAAATGATCCCAAAGATGGAACCTGTGACGATGGACTTGAGGGTGAATTCAGCAACCTTTTTCTCTGCAGGAATAAATGGTTTGAACGTCTCTGTTGTTTCGGCCATAAAATGGATTTGGTTGGGCTAAATGTAAGAAGAAAGCAAGTGGTAAGCTGCGAGTAGCGAGTAGCCGTTTTATGCAGGCTGTTTTCCTAACAAAAAACCTCCGGCGTTTGCTGGAGGTTTTTTTGTTGGAATGAATGTTGAACCTTGATGGCTACTCGCCACTGGCCATTCACTACTTGCTGGTCTATGCCGATCCGGTTTTCTCCCGCACGATTTCGTTGAGCGATTTCAGCCGGGAGTAGATCAGGATACCGCCGATAAACGCCGCGACCACCAGGATGAGGAAGAAGATTTTTTTGTCGGAGAAATCATCCCAGTAACTGGTCATGATACCGGCGATCTTTCCGCCGATGGAGGTCGACAAAAACCAGCCACCCATCAGCAGGGCGGTTAGCCGTGCCGGTGCCAGTTTGGAAACCAGTGAAAGACCAATCGGGCTTAAAAAAATTTCACTGACGGTAAACACACCGTAAGTCATCCACAGCCAGATCGGCGATGTTTTGTGCGTATACACAGAAGGCACGGACATCACGGCAAACACCATCACCAGCGCCGAGAGCCCGCAGATAAACAGGGCCATGCCGAACTTGGAAGCCGTAGACGGTTCTTTGCCTTTCGTACGCAGGTAGCTGAAGAACGGTACGAAGATGAGCGTCAGGGCCACAATGAACAGCGGGTTGATGGACTGGAACAGCTCCGTGTTCATCAGTTTCACCTCATTGCCTCCGGGCCGCTGATCCGGCGGTACGTTGTTGAAATAAGGATCAGGACCCTGCACCTGCACCACCTTGCTGGCGGTATCGATGCGGTTGCCGTTGGCGGTAATGCCGAAGATTGTTTTCACGGTTTCCTGCTTCTCGCCAGCCTGTTTGACTTCCATCATAGAATCCAAACGAACAATGGGACTCCCATCCTTTACCTCCACCAGTTGCGCATCCACCTTGTTCACCCAGCGGGGCTTGTCGCTGACGGTTTGCAGGGCGCCGATGGAGCCGGTAATTTTTTGCGTGGTTGGCGACAGGGTTCTGTCCGTATATTTTTCGGCCCACAGCGTATACGCCGTGGAGTTCAGGTTGTAAATTGTCCAAAAGACAACAGAAATGGCAAAGATGAAAAGCAGGGCACCGATCCCTTTTTTGTCCTGTCCTTTTGCCCGTACATACAGGGAAACATAAAACGCGATCACCGGCAGACAGGCAAAGATGAAGGCGTCACTCGCCTGCGATCCCATGAGGGGTTTGTGAAAAAGAAGGGTGGGCAAAAACCAGCCGATGATAGCGGCAATGATGGCCGGTAGAAACACCACGCCAAAGATTTTGCTGGTGGGCATGTCTTCCCGCTGCACCGCCTTTTTTACATCGCCTTCGCGAACCTTGCTCAGGTTCATGGCGAGGACGATCAGGCCGATGATCAGGCCCACGCCGGCGGCTGCAAACGCATAGCCCCAGCCGTATTTGTTGCGCAGGTAGGCCGCCACGAAATTGCAGATGAATGCACCGACGTTGATGCCCATGTAAAAGATGTTGTAGGCGTTGTCCTTCAGTGGCCGCAATTCTTCACGGTTGTAAATGTTGCCGAGAAGCGTGGAAATGTTGGGTTTGAAAAAACCGTTGCCGACAATGATCATCCCCAGTGAAACAAATAAGGCCGTGTTGCCGGGAATGGAAAGACCAAAATAACCCAGCGCCATCAGGCTGCCACCCAGGAAGATGGACTTGATGTAGCCGAGGTGACGGTCGGCAAGCAGGCCGCCAATGAACGGCGTAAGGTAAACCAGGGCAATAAAGCTGCCCACGATATCGGCGCCGAGATCCTGCGAAAGACCTTTGCCGCCGGTTTTGTCATCAATCAGGTACAGAAGCAGAATGCCCACCATCAGGTAGTAAGCAAAGCGCTCCCACATTTCGGTCAGAAAGAGAACATACAGGGCCCGCGGGTGCCTGGCTTTAGTGGGTGTACTGCCTAAAACATCCTTTTTTTCCATGTGTTTAATTTAGTAAATGAATCGGTAGACTCGGGAAACTATGAATGGCTCAAAATACGTGAATTTACCTTTCCAAAAACCGCTTTCACTTTTGTTCCGATATTCGCACCGCGTTAATCAAGGCTTATGACTATTCTCTTACTTGGCTCCGGTGGCAGGGAACATGCACTTGCCTGGAAACTCTCGCAGAGCAAGCATTGCTCCAAACTGTTCATTGCACCCGGCAACACCGGCACGGCACAGTGCGGAATTAACATGCCCTTTGTAGTCACCGATTTCGAGGCCATCCGCCAGTGCTGCCTCGACAACGAAATCGACATGGTCATTATAGGCCCGGAAGAACCGCTGGTAAAAGGCCTGGTGGATTACCTGAAGACAGAACTCGATCCCGAACTTCTTCTTATCGGTCCTTCCAAAGAAGCAGCCCAACTCGAAGGAAGCAAAGCCTACGCAAAAGCCTTTATGCAGCGGCACAACATTCCCACGGCTGCGTACCAGGAATTCACGAAAGAAAATTTTGCGGATGGCGTGGCTTACCTGCAACAGCATGCGCTGCCCATTGTTTTAAAAGCCGATGGACTGGCGGCCGGGAAAGGTGTGATCATCAGCCAAAGCCGCGAAGAAGCCCTTGCTGAATTTGAAGCGATGATCCGGCAGGCAAAGTTTGGTGAAGCGAGCCAGCGGGTAGTGGTGGAAGAATTTTTATCGGGCATCGAGCTATCGGTTTTTGTGCTCACCGACGGACGGAATTATTTGCTGCTGCCCGAAGCCAAGGATTACAAGCGCATTGGCGAAGGCGATACAGGATTGAACACCGGCGGCATGGGCGCCGTGAGCCCGGTGCCGTTTGCCGATGACGCTTTTATGCAAAAGGTGATCTCGAAAGTTGTGGAACCGACCATCCGGGGATTGGAAATCGACAACCTCGATTACAAAGGCTTTGTGTTTTTTGGTTTGATCAAAGTGGGTGATGAACCCTACGTGATCGAATACAACTGCCGCATGGGCGATCCCGAAACCGAAGTGGTCATCCCGCGAATCAAGAACGATTTGGTGGAACTCCTGGAAGCCACCGCGAAAGGTGCGTTAACAAACTTGTCCATCGAAAAAGATCCCCGCTTTGCCACAACGATCGTCGCTGTCAGCGGCGGTTATCCCGAAGATTTTCAGAAGGGATTTGAAATAAAAGGACTGGAGGCTTCTACGGCGGATGGCATTGTGTTTCATGCGGGCACCAAGGCGGCCGACGGCAAAATCGTCACCAGTGGCGGACGGGTGCTTTGCGCCACCGCACTGGCCGAAAGCCTGCAGGAAGCGCTTGCCAAAAGCAAGGCACAACTGCAACAAATCGACTTCGAAAAAATGTATTACCGCACCGATATCGGTTATGAATTTGTGCAGGAAAAACCGTGACGGTTTTGTTTCAGCGCATTTCAGATGAACGGAATGCAATAGAAAAGGCAGGATTTGTCCTGCCTTTTCTCTTCACCCAATTACCGCTTATTGTTTTTTCTCGGCTACAATTTTGTACACCTTGCCGGTGGTGCCGGCCGGGCCCAGTCGTTGTGAACCCAGTACGTAAACCTCGCCGCCTGAGTCCTGGCCAAAGCCTTTGATAAAATTCCCGATGTTGTCGGCGCCAAAGCTTTTGAACGTCAGCTTGTCGTAGCTCCACAACCCGTGCCCGGCCGGGTTGCTGGCATAGACCTCACCCCTTGGAGTGAAGTTTGATGAAAAATTGCCGAAGATATATTTGCCTTCCATGCCCGGAATGGAATGGCCGCGGTAAACATAGCCCGCCACGATCACCACGAAATGCCCGCCTTCCGGGTTCGCCGCGTTGGGCGCCTGGATCACCGGGTCGATCAATTGGTTGCCATACACATCCCTGTCCGGGCAACTCGAAAGTTCGGTTAACTCGTTGGCCGCATTGAAACAGGCCGTTCCTTCTTTCACGTTCCAGCCGTAGTTGCCGCCTTTGGTCACTTCGCTGATCTCTTCGTATAAACTTTGACCGGCATCACCCACCAGCAGGCTTTGCGAACCGCTCATGTCGAACGAAAAACGATAGGGGTTGCGGAAACCGTATGCCCAGATTTCATCCAGGCCCGGTTTGCCCACAAACGGATTGCTCTGGGGAATAGCGTAATTTTTCCCTCCGCCGGATGCATTCACATCGATCCGCAAAATGTTGCCCATCAGGTTTTGTTCGATGTCCTGTCCATTGCCACCTGCATTGGCCGCGTACCAGTCTTCCACATGCCCGGGGCCAAGGTCATTTTTGTTGCCACCGTCGCCGATGGAAATATAGAGATAGCCATCCGGACCAAAAGCGATCGTCCCGCCGTTGTGGTTGGCCTGCGGGTGCGGCTCCTGCAGAATTTTCCTTTCCGAACCCAGGTTGGCCAGGTTGGGATTGGCTGCGGAAACGGTAAACTCGGAAATGGTCGTGGTGTTGTCCCATGTCATCGGCAAATTCGTGTTGCCTGCGTTGGTCGTGGGCCCGCCAGGGGGTGGCGGCGCGGTGTAAAAAAGATAAAACTTCCCGTTGCTCTTGTAGTCGGGGTGGAATGCCAGGCCAAGCAATCCTCTTTCGTCGTACCCTGCCCGTAAGGGCACCATTTTGCCGGCCGGGAATTCGAGGAAGGGCTGGGCCAGCTTTTGCCCATTGGCATCAATGATCCAGATTTTACCGATCTGGTCCACCACAAACAGTCGGTGCGAACCATCGGGTGGCTCTGCGAGGGTGATGGGCGACACAAAATTGTCGGCCATTAGTTGCAGGTCCAGGTCCCGCGAAGGATTGGTGCCGTTCTTTGATGTTGCCGTTGCATCGCCGGTTGCGGTGCCGGCATCTGTTTTTTTGCAGCCTTCGACTGCCAGCCAGCAAAACAGTACCAGCAGCAGGCTGCGAATCAGGACATGTCCTTGCTTTGTTTTTTGTTTGAACTGCATACGTTCAATTTTAAGGTGAGGAAATAAAAGCGGCCGGATAGCATGGCGTTTTCAATGGGGCTGGTTAGCGTGGTGTTTTCATAGCGGGTGAACAGGGGAGGTGGCCTGGTCATTTTTCCCGTGGGCTTTTCCGTATTCACAGACGTAAGCATTGGTCAAAGTCCGGGAGCAAAATGTAATCGGCGGAAAAGAAAAGTATGTATTGGGGTGAGTGCGACCTGTTGCGTAAGAAACTTCGTCATCTTTGCGGCGAACAAAAATCACCGGCATTTTTATGACAGACGTTCACTACCACGATTATTTGCAACTGGATAAAATACTTGCAGCGCAAACGCTTGAAAGCGATAAACACAACGCCTCCGCACACGACGAAATGCTGTTCATCATCATTCACCAGGCCTATGAGCTTTGGTTCAAGCAACTGCATTTCGAAGTGGATTCGCTGCACGGGATCATGCGCAAGCCGTCTTTAAATGATAATTCGCCGGAACTGCAAACCGTTGTACACCGGCTGAACCGGATGGGCGTAATCCTGCGTGTGCTGGTGCACCAGATCGATATCCTGGAAACAATGACACCTATGGATTTTTTGGACTTCCGCGACATGCTGCGGCCGGCGTCGGGCTTTCAAAGCTGGCAGTTCAAGCTACTGGAGGCAAAGCTGGGACTGAAGTTTGATTATCGCCATGGCAAGGAATATTACACCTCGCAGTTGCGGCAAGAGCATGTTGTAATGATCAAGAAAGCGGAAAGTGAACAGTCGTTTCTGCAGTTGGTTAATGACTGGCTGGAGCGGATGCCTTTGGCCCCCCCGCCCCCCAGGGGGGGAGTGGCCGAAGCACAGAGCCCGCTTGAACATGACACTGATGCACTGGCGGAAGAGGAAGCAGAATACAGAACAGCCGATCCAATGAACTACGGATTGCTCAAACAAATTGTGAAAGAACATCGGAGCAAACCGACGCAGGCAGAGGATGCTCTCTGGCAGCAATTGCGGGAGAAGCAATTGGCGAACTACAAGTTCAGAAGGCAACATATCATTGGCAATTATATAGCCGATTTTGTTTGCCTGCCGGAGAAACTGGTTGTCGAAGTGGACGGCCTTATTCACCAGTTGCCGGCAAACAAAGAAAGTGATGAAGCACGAACACAGTGGCTTCAAAGCAAGGGGTATCGCGTTGTGCGGTTTACAAATGAAGAGATTACTCATCGTTTAGATCAGGTCCTAAACAAAATTCTTCAAGCCTTAAAAAATAATAGCCGCCAAAGTAAAACGAGCATAAGCGAGGCCGGTGCGTATGCCACTCCCCCCTCGGGGGGGTGGGGGGCTTTTGATTTTTGGATGGCGTACAAAGAGGCGTACGAAAACAGTTTGGCCGAAGCCGAGAAAAATAACCTCGAAGCGTTTGATGAAGTCTTCATTCAGCAGCGTGAATCGCATTATACTTTTTCCGCGAAGGCCAACCGCGCCGCTTTGTTCATTATGCTTTACCGCGGCTACCCTTTGCTGCAATTGCCGTTTCAGTTGCTGAATAATTTGCTGGATATCGACGAACAGCTCAGCACCTGGCGGCACCGTCACATGAACATGGTGCACCGCATGATCGGTACCCGCATTGGCACGGGTGGCAGCAGCGGAAAAGATTACCTGAAAGCTGCTGCAGACAAGCATTACATCTTCAAGGAAATTGCGCAGCTCACCTCGTTCTTGATCGAGCGAAGAAGGCTGCCGCAATTGCCGAAAGAGGTAGAACGAAAGCTGGGTTTTGCGGTGGAAGATTGATTGTAAAATTCTCTCGCAACAAATTGTATTTTGGGCAATCTTCTGAAAAGCAAAATCTGACTGCCTATGGCCTTTCACATTCTCCGGGTTTACTTTAAAGCCGCTGTATTGGTGCCATTTTACCTTGCCTGCTTCATTGGATTTTTTATCGTAGGTGGTATCTGGATACATGGAGATTATAGCTGGCAGCTTGTTGCCGAAAACAGCTTCTGCCAGGCCCTGCTGAAAAATGTATTCTTTTCGGGCCTTACAGGCATGCTTACGCTTTCAGCGTTTTTGAATTGTTACCGTAAAGTCGCATACAGCTTGTTCTTTAGCTTGCTGGCATGGATGCTTTTGCCTTATAGTTTTATTGCTTTCCTGCTTATCCATGAAGTCAATTGGGCTGCAATGAGCCCACCGCAGGCTGGCATGTTTGAGGGAGTTTACTTGCTCGTTCTTTGCTTTTTCCACGTCATTGGCATCATCATTAGCTACCAGGATTTTAGGGCGACGGTTGTTTTGAATATCGCGGAAGAAAGAGAAAGGCTGTCTGCGCAGCAAAAGGAAAACACCCTTTCATTGTAACGATGTTTCCGGGTTCAAAACCTGCCGCTGCCGTTCTCTCAACGGCTTGTTTGCTTGTACACCGGCGTTTTGATATCGTGGTAAAACAAAAACGTCCAGCCTTCGTCGTTGCCCCGCTTCCACCAGTCCTGCCTGTAGGCCACGGCTTTGTCCGGGTCGTAATCGTATTTGGTTTTGTAGCGGATCTTCATTTGCTGGAGTTGGGGCGCCACGTCGCCACCAAAGAAGATCGTTTCGCCGCCTTCTTTGATCCAGAAAGCCTGGTGGTGCGGTGAGTGGGCGCCGGTATGCTGGTAAAAAATATAGTCATCGATCACGCCTTCGTCATCACGCAGGAGGTGCACCTGGTGGTGGTCTTTCAGGATCTCAATCTCGTCCGGGTGAAAAGACGGTAAGCCCTTCTCCAGCGCAAAATTCAGTTCCCGTTCCTGTACGTAATACGTGGCTTCGGGAAACGACAGCCATTGCCGGTTGGGCCCAAAGGCAACGCCGCCTGTGTGGTCCTTGTGCAGGTGCGACATTAAAACTTTGGTTACCTCGGCCGGGTTGATGCCGGCTGCTTTCAAATTTTTATGGATCTGCAGCTCACCATTGCTGTCGCTGAAACCCAGGCCCGCATCCAGCACCAAAACATCTCTTGCCGTCACCACGGCAAACGGCTGGATCTCCACCAACAGGCTTCCTACCGGTCGGTCCTGCAGTTCGTGCAGGTCTTCGTCAAAAGGAACAAAGAGTTTGGTTTTGTCAATGGTAAACGAACCTTCGGAAAGCGGGATAATCTTCATAAAAAAGTTGTTTGCAAAGGTATCGAGTTACCGCAGCACCATTTGTCGGTCGGCATCAAGCCTGATGAGAACAAACAGCAGGATCGAAAAGGTCAGCAGCGAGGTGCCGCCATAGCTGATAAACGGCAACGGGATTCCAATCACCGGTGCCAACCCGATGGTCATGCAGATATTGATGACGATGTGAAAGAAAAAGACCGCGGCCACGCCGTAGGCATAACACCGGCTGAACACACTGCGCTGCCGCTCGGCCATGGCAATAATGCGAAACAGCAGCAACAGGTAAATCAGCAACACGGCTGTTGTGCCCACAAAGCCAAAGCCTTCGCCGATGGTGCAAAAGATAAAGTCGGTGCGCTGCTCGGGCACAAAATCGTAACGGGTCTGCGTGCCTTTGAGCAGGCCTTTGCCGATCACGCCGCCGGAGCCAATAGCGATCTTGGATTGCTTTACGTTATAGTCGGTGTCTTTGGGTTTGCCGGCTGCGGCCTGCCCGAATTCTTTTCTGTGCGCCTGGATATATTCCGGCGGCACTTCGCGGCCCACGGTGCTGAAGATGCGTTCCACCTGGTAAAGCTTCAGCATGTGCTTGAAGAAATACGGCACACCAACGCCCACAAAACCCATGCTCAGGAGCCAGAGAAAAATCACCGGGACGATGGACAAAATGCGCCGGCGGTTGCGCTGAAACACGATAAACGAGATAACGATGGCCAGGGCCGAAAGCACGATCAGGAGCACTTTGGTTTCCATCAGCAGGGCGCACACAACGATTACGCCGACCAAAAAGCCGATCACCAGGATGGTGGACGGGAGGCCTTCGCGGTACATCACGAGAAAGAAGGAGAAATAAACCAGCGCCAGGCCTGTTTCGCTTTGCAAAAGGCACATCGCTGCCGGGAAAAGTGTAATGGCGGCAGCGATCAGTTGCGAGCGGGTTTTGGAAAAATCAAGATCGGGTAGTGAAAGGTATTTGGCCAGTGCAAGGCACACGAAGACCTTGCAAAAATCGGCCGGCTGAAACTGGAACCCGCCAAAGCGAATGATGGATTCTGTTCCCTTTACCCGTGAGTGAAAGGGAAACACCAGGAGCAGCATGACAATGCCAACCGCATAAAACAGGTTGGCTGTGGCCGGGAAAAATTTGCTGTCGGTGAGCAGGATAAAAATGCCCAGCACCGCGGCGATAAAAAAATAATAAAGCTGTTTGCTGTAATCGGTTTTGAAGCCAAAAAAAGTGGCCACCATGGGATCGCCGTCTTTATAGGTCACGCCAAAGATGGCCATGATGCCGATGCCGACGAGCAAAAGGTAGATCCAAACAAGACTCCAATCGATGCTTCTGGAAAAGCTGCTTTCTTTTCTGGCCATTATGCTAAGGTCCTCCGCTTTTTTACCAACCATTCCTCGTTCCACAGCTCTTCGCGGTGAAGGTAGCCAATGCGCTGCTCCGGCGCTGCCGGCGGGGCTTCGGGTTTGGGTGTAACCGGTTTCGGGGTTACCGGCCGGGTTGTTTTCACGGTGTCTTTTTTGGTTGCTGCTGCGCGGCGGAAAAATTTCTTGATGTAGGTGCTGTCTTTCGTCAGGTGAAAATAATAGTAGGCACGGGACGAATCGGCTTTGTATTGTTCCCTTGCCAGCCACGAAGGCATCAGCGAGGCACTGCCGATCCGTTCCACTTCCTTCACCCGCTCGGGGCGAAGCGAATCGGTCAGGTATTTTTCGATCAGCAGTGAAGCCATCGGGGCGGCCCAGGTGGCGCCGAAGCCGGCATTCTCTACCACCACGGCAACCGCAATCTTTGGGTTCTCCCGGGGTGCAAAGGCCACGAACATCGAGTTGTCTTTCAGCTTTGTCCGCACGCCGTCGATCACCCGGTAGTTTTCGGCCGTACCGGTTTTTGCACAGATGCTGATGCCGGGAATTTGGGCCACTCGTGCCGTTCCTGCATCCACAACGTCCTGCATGCCGGCATGCACTGTTTCGTAGTCTTCGTTGGAAATGTGCGTCAGCACTTCGTGCTTCCGGCGGTACCGGTTCAGGAGCGTGTCGTCTTTGGTTTCGTTTTCGATGTCCTTTACAAAATGCGGCGTGTAGTAATAGCCTTTGTTGGCCACAATGCAGGTGGCGTTGGCCATCTGCAGCGGCGTTACCAGCATCATGTCCTGGCCAATGCCCAGGGTGACGTTGGTGCAGGAGTTCCAGGAGCCGCGGTACACTTTGTTGTACACCGACGTGTCCGGAATGTTTCCCTTGTCTTCGCTTGGCAGGTCCACGCCCAGCGGCGCACCGTAACCAAAATGATTCATGTATTCTTTCCATTTGGCGTAGCCCTTTTTCACACCGCCCATACGGGGGTTGTCGACCGTTACCCGGTACGCCATCGAGAAAAACGAGTTGCAGGAATTGGCAATGGCAAGGCGAAGGTTGGCCGCATGTCCGGCCCATTTCTCCGTACAGCGAACGGGCCTGGCACAACCGTAATAGGCACCCGAGCAGCCAATGCCGCTTTGCGGCGTGATCACGCCTTCATCAAGCCCGATGAGGGCGCCCAGGGGCTTGTAGGTAGAACCGGCCGGGTACTGGCCCTTGATGGCGCGGTTGAGCAGCGGGCCGGAAACATCGAGGACCAGGCGGGAATAGTTCTTTTGTTTTTCCGAGCCGCTCAGTTCATTGGGATTGTAATCGGGTCCTGAAACCATGGCCAGGATGCCGCCGGTTTGGGGTTCGAGGGCCACGATCGCACCGACCTTGTTTTGCAGCAGTTTTTCAGCCAACTGCTGCAGTTCGGCATCGACATAGGTATTCAGTGCCCTTCCGGCAGCAGGTTGTTCGTCCAGTTCACCATTCTCGAAGCGGCCCACCAGCTTGTTGCGGTTGTCTTTGATCCAGTACTGGATACCGCGTTTTCCCATCAGCACTTTTTCGTACGAGGCCTCCATTCCCGAACGGCCCACGTAGTCGCCCGACTGGTAAAAGCCTTCCGAGCGGGCAATGATGCCCGAGTCCACTTCGCCGATATAGCCCACAAAATGGCCACCGACGCTAAACGGGAAATTGCGCACAGGACGGTCCTGGAGGTAAAACCCGTTGCCCAGGCGCCAACTGTTTTCTTCCAGGCGGGCATGTTTTTCCGGCGACAACAGGGCTTCGAAAACCGAGGCCCTCGAACGGCCGTTCTTCACGATGGCCGAGAGCATCCGCTCCTTGAATTCGGTGGTGTCGATCTCCAGCAACTGGCAGATGTAGGTTGTATCGATGCCGCGGGCTTCGGAAGGAATCACCATCAGGTCGGTCATCTGCGTATTGGTAACGAGCGCCTTGCCTTTGCGGTCGTAGATGATCCCCCGGGGCGGGTAAACGATCTTTTTGAAAATGGCATTCTCCTGCGCCAGCCGCTGGTACTTGCTGCTCATCACCTGTAGGGTGAAAAGCCGCCCGATGATCACCAGGAAGGCAATGGCGAAGATGATGCGAACGATATAGCTTCTGGATTGTGTGAAAACAGACATAGGTTATTGCGAAAGCCGTAGCGGGAAGAAAACGGGCTTCTGTTGCAAAAATGCTGAAGGTTTGGGGAAAGGCAAGAGAAAAGCAAAAAGAATTAATAAATTTTTCGCAGGCGAAAGGCTTTCAACA
Organism: Flavisolibacter nicotianae; assembly: GCF_003628535.1. Lineage (GTDB taxonomy): Bacteria > Bacteroidota > Bacteroidia > Chitinophagales > Chitinophagaceae > Flavisolibacter > Flavisolibacter nicotianae. The sequence goes on along the minus strand of NZ_RBCI01000001.1, from coordinate 617,235 downwards.
AACAAACACAAATTTGAACCGCAGAAGGGATCAGAACAAAAAAACAGGTGAACAGGGAATGATGAAGGTCGACGTGCTTCCGGTTCATCTTTCCTTTCAAGCTGCAGACGGTCTGCGATTCGAAAAGAAGGGCGAACAGCGGATTCCGCTTCTGCCAGCCTTGTTCGCCTGGTCTTTTGTCTGGTATTAGTCTCGTCCCTCAACCTTCATCCTAATCTCAACCTTCCCTTCCTTGTTCTCGCCTGTTCGATATTCCCTCTGTTTTCTACCTTCGTGGCCAGCAAAATGTCTGAATGATGGCTTTGATTTTACCGGTGGAAGGGACTTTTCCCAAATGGGGCGACGGTTGTTTTATTGCGCCCAACTGCACCATTGTGGGCGACGTGGAAATGGGCGATGAATGCAGCGTGTGGTTCAACGCGGTTGTGCGGGGAGATGTCAACAGCATCCGCATGGGCAATAAAGTCAATGTGCAGGACGGGGCCGTGATCCATTGCACCTACAAGCGTACGAAAACCATCCTTGGCAACAATGTTTCCATCGGGCACAACGCCATTGTGCACGGCTGTAGGGTGCACGACAATGTACTGATCGGGATGGGGGCTATCGTGATGGATAATGCCGTGGTGCACAGCAACACCATCATTGCCGCCGGTGCCGTGGTGCTGGAGGGTACGGTTTGCGAAGGCGGCTCCATCTATGCCGGTGTGCCGGCCAAAAAAGTAAAGGAAATCCCTGTCGAAAAGGTGGAGGGAGAGATCAACCGGATCGCCAACAATTATGTTGGCTATGCCAAATGGTTTAGCGGGGCCAATGTTGCAAGTAAGGCAATTTGAGTCTACATTTATCGTTCATCCAGTAAACCCAATTCACATGAAAGCTTTTCGATTCACTCTCCTGCTCCTCTTGTTCACCGGCGTTCTTTCTTCCTGCAACGTCTGGAACCGTGTGTTCCCGCCCAAGTATGGCTGTGGCACCAATGGCAAAAACGTAGGGGCTGAAAAGCTGGTTGACGGAAGTTACCAGAAAAAACAGCCCAAGTTCAAGGACTGATTTTTGCTGCCTGTGCAACAAAATAATTTCTTCTGTTGTCTTGTAGTTGATGCACCATGTCCTTCACCATAATAAATCCTTTGCTATATGAGCCTTACCCTGCGAACAACACTCGGATACACGGAAGCCGTCATCGACGGCGACGGCGGTTTGAAGCGCTTCTACCAGATCGCTTCGGTTTTGAGCGATGAACTAAATGCCGCCTTTACCAACAAAGAAGACGATTTTGACGCCATTAGCTGGGCGTTTCACCTGAACCAGTACAACCTGACCTTGCAGTACAGCATTTACAACGGTATTTCGCTGTTTCCCACCAAGGCCACCGATGCCCGCAAGCGGGAAAACGAAGCCGTGGTGCAACTGGCCAATGTGCTGCAGGGGAAACTGTTGAACCTGGACATGCATCCCCGGTAACTTGATTGACTTAGGCGTGACATAAAAAAAGCCGCAGGTCGCTGCGGCTTTTTCTTTTCTGTTCTCCTTTAAACAATATTCCAAACCTCGTTTCCACGGAGGAGTTTGTCCAGGTCGGCCGGTTTTTTCTCCCGGGCAAAATCGATCTGCTGGGCCAGCACCGTTTCGTAGGTCGGCCGGGCAATCTGGTAAAATACGCCAAAAGGCCGCGGCAGGTGGCCTTCCACGCGGGGATCGTCGAACATCCGCGTAAGGATCTGGGCTTTGAACAGGTCGCCTTCGTCGTGCACCCACAGGTCATCGGTACTGTGCCCGTTGTTCAGGTCAACGATAACCGGTTTGAATCCATCCAGCTTAATCCCTTTATCGCTGTTGGCGCCAAAGACCAACGGCTTTCCGTGTTCAACAAAAAGGGCGTTGTCGGCCTTGGTGCTTTTTTCCGTAAAGGCTTCAAATGCACCGTCGTTAAAGATGTTGCAGTTCTGGTAGATCTCCAGGAACGAAGCGCCTTTGTGGCCGTGAGCCCGCAGGAGCATGCTTTGCAGGTGTTTGGGATCGCGGTCCATGCTGCGGGCAATAAATGAAGCATCGGCACCAAGGGCCAGGGCCATCGGGTTGAACGGGTGGTCGATGGAGCCAAACGGTGTGCTCTTGGTTACTTTGTTTTCCTCCGAAGTGGGTGAATACTGGCCTTTTGTCAACCCATAGATCTGGTTGTTGAAAAGAAGCACGTTCACATCAAAATTGCGGCGCAGGAGGTGAATGGTATGATTGCCGCCAATGCTCAGCGCATCGCCGTCGCCGGTTACGATCCACACACTCAGGTCGGGACGGGCCGCCTTCAGCCCGCTGGCGATGGCCGTGGCCCTTCCGTGGATCGAGTGCATACCGTAAACGTTCATGTAGTAGGGAAAGCGCGACGAGCACCCGATGCCCGAAATAATGGCGATGTTCTCACGGGCTATGCCCAACGTCGGCATCACCTTTTGCACCTGTGCAAGAATGGAATAATCGCCGCAGCCGGGGCACCACCGCACTTCCTGGTCGGTGGCAAAATCTTTCGCGGTAAGGGCTGGCTTATTGACAGTAGCTGTTTCCATATTGATTCTCGAACGCAGAAACGGGGAATAAAGCGTCGTAAAGGAGACGGGCTGCCATTCCGCGTTTGCTGTTTTTATTTAAAGATAACTTTTATTTATTTTTTGGCAATCCCGAGTAAAGAACAAGCATTGCCAGTGCCTACGGGTATTTTTCTTTACTGATTTGTCTGTTCCTTGTTCGTCAGTTCTTCCCAGTACTCAGCTGCCCTTCTTGTGTGAGGGATAACGATCGTTCCGCCCACAATATTGGCCACGGCAAAGATCTCGTATAGCTGCTCGGTGGTCACACCCTGCTCGTAGCTTTTGCCCAAATGATATTTGATGCAGTCGTCGCAGCGAAGCACCATGCTGGCCACGAGCCCCAGCATTTCCTTGGTTTTTTTGTCCAGGGCGCCTTCTTCGTAGGTGTTGGTGTCCAGGTTCCAGAGACGCTTCATCACAAGATTGTTCTTGCTGAGGATAACCTCGTTCATTTTCTCCCTGTACTCATTGAATTCGGTAATCAATCCGGCCATGTTGTTCGTTTGAGCCGGCAAATTTACGAAGCGGTCCGCGGGAAAGAGACAAGAAGGAGACGGGGCAGCGTGATTTATCCATTTTGACGCTAACTTTAACGCTTTCTGCTTTAGCCCCGCTAGAACAGATGTCAATTAACACCAACTGAAAAAAGGAACTTCCATGAAAAAGACCTTTCTTGTTATTCTTGCCTTTGTGGGACTGGTAGCGCTTTCCTGTGCCGTGACCAAAACGACCGGCGGAGACGGCCATTCATCGTACAAAAACCTGAAGGTTCTCCCCAAAGACATCACCCACGAGCAAATGGACAGCGTGATGCATCATTTTACCGGCTCTCTCAACGTCAAATGCAATTTCTGCCATGTGCGCAACGAAGAGAAAAAAGAGATGGACTGGGCGGCCGACGATAACAAGCACAAACTTGTGGCCCGCCAGATGCTGACCATGACCAACGACCTGAACAAAAAATATTTTAACCTCACCGGTTCGGCCATGAACATTTCCACGCCGCTCATGGTCACCTGTTTTACCTGCCACCACGGTTCCACAGAGCCGTCCACCAACCCGCCCAAGCAGGAGCGGCCGCAACAACGTCCGCCGCAGGATACCACCAAACGAAACGGATAAACCATGGAAGCAACATTTGATTTTGGCATGATCGGCATTGGCGTCATGGGCAGCAACCTGCTGCTCAATATGGCCGATCATGGATTTTCGGTGATCGGCTACGACCTGAAACAGGAACGGGCCGATAAACTTGAAAGCGCCGCCTCGCCGGGCACTGTCGTCAAAGGCACAACCGATATCCAATTCATGATCCAGGGTTTGAAAAAACCCCGCAAGATCATGATGCTGGTGCCGGCCGGCAAACCCGTCGACGATGTCATCGCAACCCTTCTGCCGCTGCTGGAGGAAGGGGATATTGTAATCGACGGCGGTAACTCGTACTACAAGGACACGCAAAAGCGAATCGACTATCTTCAGCCCAAAGGCATCCACTTTTTCGGCATGGGCGTTTCGGGCGGCGAAGCCGGTGCCCGTTTTGGCCCCAGCATGATGCCCGGCGGCGACAAAGAGGCCTACCAATACCTGCAACCCATCCTGCAAGCCATTGCTGCCAAAGCCGACGGCAAATCCTGCGTTGCCTATATGGGCAACGGGGCGGCGGGTCATTACGTAAAAATGGTCCACAACGGCATCGAGTACGCGATGATGCAGTTGATCAGCGAAGCATACGACATCCTGAAACGCGGTGGCGGGTTTACCAACAACGATCTTCACTATGTCTTTGCCCGCTGGAACAGCGGTGGCCTGCAATCTTTCCTGATCCAGATCACGGCGGAAATTTTCCGGACGCTGGATACCGGTAACAACCAGGGAAAGAGTTATCTCGTGGATGCCATCCTCGACAAAGCCGGCTCCAAAGGCACAGGCAAATGGACCTCGCAGGATGCCATGGACCTCCCCGTTTCGATTCCCACGATAGATATGGCGGTTGCCATGCGGGATTTGTCGGTGTACAAAGACCAGCGGGTGAAGGCCGGGAAACTGTACCAGCCGCAAATCCAGAAGATCGACCTGTCTCCCGAGCAATTGACAGCCCTGGTGGAAGATGCGCTGGCCTTTTGTTTTGTGATGGCCTATGCGCAGGGACTGAGCCTTCTGGCCAAGGCTTCGGAAGCGTATAACATGCAAATCCCGCTGCCCGATGTGGTGACCATCTGGAAAGGCGGCTGCATCATCCGATCGGCCCTGCTCTACCAGTTCGACCGGGTGTTTGCTGCCGATGCAACGCTGCCCAACGTGTTGCTCGACGAAAGCATGGCGGGCTTCCTGAAGGAAAAAGAAAACGCCGTGCGGCAGGTGCTTTCACTTGCCATCGGGGCGAAAATCCCGGTTGCGGCCATGGGCAGTGCACTGGGTTATTTCGATGCCTTCTGCAGCGACCGCCTGCCCACGAACCTGATCCAGGCACAACGCGATTTTTTTGGCGCACATACTTACCAGCGCATCGACAAAGAAGGCGTTTTTCATACCGAATGGCACATGACTGAATAATAGTTCACCAGTTTGTATGTTCACGGGTTTGCCTGTTGTGCGTACTGCCATGCAGAAACCTATTTCGCAGGCAACCACCTGGTGAACATGTGAACCCGTGAACGTGTGAACTGAATAAAAAAGATTGATGATGGATACGGCACAAAAAGAAGTGAAGAAAGAGTCGACGGTAATTTTCATTTTCGGCGGCAGCGGCGACCTGGCCCACCGCAAACTCTTACCGGCCCTGTACAACCTCTTTCTGGACAACTATCTTCCCGAAAATTTTTTTATTGTCGGCATTGGAAGAACCGACTACACGGATATCACCTACCGCACGTTCATCAAAGAAGGTATCCAGGAGTTTTCGCGCCGCAAGAATAACCTCGAAGAGCACTGGCGAAACTTTTCCAAACACGTGGATTATCTCAAAGGCGATCTGTCGAAACAAACTGCCTACCAGCAAATGGCGAAGCTGGTGAAAGACAAAGCAGAGGAGTGGAAGCAGGAGGCCAACGCAGTATTCTACATGTCGGTGGCCCCCCAGATGGTGCCTATGATTGCAGAAAAGCTGCACCAAGCCGGGCTGACCACCAATCCCGCCCGGTCGCGGATGGTGTTTGAAAAACCTTTCGGGCACGACCTGAAAAGTGCCAAGGAACTGAACATCCAGTTGGGACAGATGTTCGAAGAGCGGCAGATTTACCGCATCGACCATTTCCTGGGAAAGGAAACCGTGCAGAATATCCTGGCGCTGCGCTTTGCCAACGCCCTTTTTGAGCCTGTCTGGAACAGCAATTACATCGACCATGTGCAGATCACCGCGGCCGAAGCCATCGGCATCGAAGGGCGGGGGTCCTATTACGAAGGTGCCGGCGCCCTACGGGATATGGTCCAAAACCACATCCTGCAAATGGTGTGCATGATCGCTATGGAGGCGCCGGTATCGTTTGCAGCCGATGAGATCCGGAACAAAAAGCTGGATGTTCTGAAAGCCATCCGCTGCTGGCGAAAAGACGCTGTGCACCGCAACGCCGTTCGTGGCCAGTACAGCGACGGATGGATCGACGGCGAAAAACTCATTGCCTACCGGCAGGAAAAAGGCGTGGCTGTTGATTCGCCGGTGGAAACCTTTGCCGCGGTGAAGTTTTATGTCGACAACTGGCGGTGGAAGAACGTGCCGTTTTATGTGCGTACCGGAAAGGCCATGACCACCAAAACAACGCTGATCGTGGTGCAGTTCAAACCGGCACCGCATTTTTCCTTCCCGGTGGAAGCCGGCGAAACCTGGCGCCCCAACCGGCTGGTGATCAGCATTCAGCCACAGATGGATATCCGCCTGCGTTTCCAGGCCAAGCAGCCCGGCCCCAAGATGGTGTTGCAGCCTGTGGACATGGTGTTCAACTACACCGATGCCTATGGCGATAGTGCGCCGGAAGCGTATGAAACGCTCTTGCAGGATGTGATCGAAGGCAACCCCACGCTGTTCATGCGGGCCGACCAGGTAGAAAGAGCCTGGGAGGTCATTCAGCCAATTTTGGATTCGTGGCAAACAAGGCCGCCGGTTGATTTTCCCAACTACACACCCGGCTCCTGGGGCCCCGAAGATGCAGAGGCGCTCATTGCAAAAGACGGACGGCACTGGACAACGCTGCCGAAAGATAAGTAGTTCACGAGTTCACGAGTTCGCAAGTTCACGGGTTCACGAGTTGGTGGAAAATGGTATGGGTTGTTCATTCAACTTGTGAACTCGTGAACCAGTGAACTTGTAAACTTAAACCCGCCCCCAGTTCTCGCCGCTTTTGATCCGGTACATGGTCATCTCGCTGACTGCGTATTTTTCGGCCATTTGCTTGATGGTAAGCCGGCGGTTTTTGTTGGCCAGCATTTCCTTGATGCGGCGTACCTGCGTGGCGGTCAGCTTCAGGCCCACTTCTCTTTCTGCCTGCTTTTTCTTGTAGGCAATTTTGGCGGGACTTTTTTGCTGGTGAAGAATCATCTCTTCCAACGTCGCCCATCGCAGGTTGCTGGCCCGGTTATCGAGCTTGTTGTGGTTTTTGTGGATGACGTACTTGTGTTTGGCCGAAGGCCGCTTGACGAACAGGCGGGCAATTTCGCGGTGGAGATACAAGGTGCTTTTGCGTTCGGGCCGATGCAGGTTCAGCGTGCGGTAGCCGGTGGTCAGTGAGCCGTTCAGCAACTTGCCATCTTCCAGCACATTTTGCTTATAACTGGCGAGCCGTCCTTGGGTAGAAATGGCGTAGCGATTGCGAAGGTCCCTGCTACCCTCGAAAACCAATTGCTTCCACACCTCACCCGGTAATTTCTTAATCATGGCGTAGGCTTTTTAGGCGAAAAAAAATGATGATCCGCTGCAAGCGCTACGCATACGAGTTATGCCGGTTCAAGCATTTGCAGAAACTGATCTTCGCTCAGGATGCGGATAGTAGCAATTTTCTTGGCTTTTTCCAGTTTGCTGCCGGCGTCTTCGCCAACAATCAGGTAATCTAATTTACTACTTACTCCTGACAAAATTTTGCCTCCTGCTTTTTCTACCCTTTCTTCCGCCTCGCTGCGTTTCAGTTTGTGCAGGGTGCCGGTGAACAAAAACGTTTGACCATCAAGATTTCCGCCGCTTGCAACCTCCTTTTTTTCGTTTTTTAGCTGAAGGCCGAGGTCTTCCAATTCTGTGAGCATTTTAACGTTGTCTTCATTGCGGAAGAACTGTACAACGCTGCCGGCGACCTTCGGACCCACATCTTCGAGGGTCTGCAATCGTTCTTCGTCGAACTCCCGAAGGTCGAGCAGGTGACCCACCGCGTTGGCAATGGTTTTGGCCATGGTTTCGCCGACGAAGCGAATTCCAAGGGCGAAAAGAAGCCGGTGCAGGGGTTGTTTTTTGGAATTGCTGATGGCCAATTGCAAATTGCCAATCGATTTCGGGCCAAAGCCTTCCAGCTTTCCGATGGCCTCAAAGTCCAGTTGGTAGATCTGCGGGATGGAGCGCAGCAGTCCGAGAGTGTAGAATTTTTCGATATTGGCTTCGCCCAGTCCGCGGATGTCCATCGCATCCTTCGATGCAAAATGCATCAGCCGCTCCAGCACCTGTGCAGGACAGCTGGCGTTTACACAGCGCCACGCCACTTCTTCGGGAGAGCGGTACAGTTCATCCCCGCACGACGGGCAGTGCGTCGGAAATTTGATCGGCTGTTCGTTGCCGGTGCGCAGTTCCGTCAGCGGTTTTACGATGTAAGGGATTACGTCGCCGGCCCTTTCCACCAACACCGTATCGCCGATGCGGATGTCTTTTTCCCGGATGACGTCTTCGTTAAAAAGCGAGATGGAGCTTACCGTAACACCGCCAATGTGCACCGGTTCTATTTTGGCCACCGGGCCAATGTTGCCCGTGCGGCCGATCTGGTACTCGACGCGGAGCAGTTTGCTGGTGGCCTGCCGGGCTTTGAACTTGTAAGCCATGGCCCACCGTGGGTGGTGCGAGGTCATGCCCATTTTATCCTGCAGGGTAAAATCGTTCACCTTGATCACCATGCCGTCGATCTCGTAAGGAAGTTCGTCACGCTCCTTTTCAAATTCGTTGCAATAGTCGATCACGGCCTGTATGCCCCTGAACACTTTTTTTTCGTTTGCCGGGCTGCGAAAGCCAAGGTCCCAGAGCATGTCCAGCGTACCGGAATGCGTGGTGAGCGATGATGGCAGATGACGGGTGACGGATGACGGCGTGTGAGCCTCTTCAACATCCTTGCTGTCATCTGTCATTTGCAATCCGTCATCGGTTAAATAATAGCTCACGTGGTAAACAAAGGCTTCCAGTTTTCTTCTGCCCACTTCCACGGGATCCTTGATGCGCAGGGTGCCGGCCGCAGCATTGCGGGGATTGGCCAGTGGCGCCAGGCCTTGTTCGGCCAGGGCCTCGTTGAATTTTTTGAAATTGTTTTTGTTGATCAGCACTTCGCCACGGATCTCCACGGTTTGCAACCCATACGCAGAAAAACGGGCCGAGAGCGGAATGGTGCGGATCTGTTTGATGTTGGGCGTGATGTCGTCGCCGCGAACGCCGTCGCCGCGTGTAGCGCCACGGGCCAGGCGGTCATTTTCGTAAATGAGCGAAATGCTGGCGCCATCAAATTTTGGCTCGACGCAATATTCAATTTCGCTTAGGCCTGTCAGTTCTCTGGCCTTGCGGTCGAAGTCTAAAAGATCTTCACTGTCGTACGAGTTATCCAGCGAGAGCATGGGCACCAGGTGCGGTGCAGCCGGAAAGTCTTTGGTTAATCCTTTGGCTACCCGTTGGGTGGGAGAGTCGGGAGTAACGAGGTCCGGTGCTTCTTTTTCCAGCGCCTCGAGACCTTTGAACAATGTATCGTATTCGAAATCCGAAATGAGCGGATCGTTCTGGATGTAATAACGATGTTCGTGGAAGCGCAGCACATCCCGCAGCGAGTCGATCTCGCTTGTGGACAGCTTGCCGTCCTTTATTTTTTTCAACAGTTGTTCCGTATGTTTCTGTGCGTCTTTTATACCTGATGACATGGGGCGAAAATAGAAATTTACGGTGGCTGGCGGGAAAGAAAATTCTGGCTGCTTCCGGCGTTTTACCGGGTTGACAAAGCCGTCCGGAGAAGCCGGATGTGGAGGCATTGTGTCGCTTCGTCAAAGAAATGCACGGACTGTTTTTGCGATGGTTTCCTTTGTGGAGACAAGCGATGGGCAGGGGCTCATCATCGATTTCTTCACGCAAAAAAATGGTTTATGAAAAAGCATGTTGTTCTTTGTTTTGCTGCAGCTCTTTGTTCGCTGTTTTTGTCGTTTTCAACGAAAAGAGGCGGCGATAGTTTCGCTATTTTTCTCAACGGCAAACAGGTGCTCCAGCAATTTGTCTATGCCGACAAATCCGCCAAAACACTTTCCCTCGGCCCGCTCCGCGACAACGACAAGATCGAAGTGCAGTACTCCCATTGCGGACGTCCGGGGAAAGACCGGGTGATCACCATCACCGACGAGAAAAACAACCTCCTGAAGAAACTGGAATTCGGCGACGGTGAAAACGGCAGTTCACGGATGGTCTTTTACCGGCGGGACATCACGGCCAAAAGCGGAACCTTCAAGCTGTTTTACACCGCGAAAGAATTGCCGGAAGGCCGCATACTGGCAACGATTGTTTCAACGGAAGGCAAAGTGGTGGCAAAACTGTAAAGACATTCAAAAAAATCACCGGCGCTTTTCTCTGCTGGTTTTTGCAGGAGAGAAGGACGCCGGTTTTTTGTTGCAGGTGCAACAACATGAATGAAGGATTGAAAACAGGCTTCACCTTTTGCCGGTGGTTTCACCGCATTACTTTCGTAGCGGCAGAAAACCGGTTCGCCTTTCGGTGCCACAAGCACACTGTTTTTTTATAAGCGTGTAGGCCGGGACGATAGGGAATTTTTTCCGGACACAATGTGTAAGAAGTACATATACTCTTATCTTAGCGCCGGAGAACTCGCTTATGAAACGATTGCTGCTGCTTCTTGTGTGTATTGTGAGTGCCGTGATTTCGCAGGCACAGCTTCTGACCTGGACACCATCCTTTCCAAAAGAGGCCGACCCCGCGCAAACCCTCGATATCATTGTTGATGCCAGCAAAGGCAACCAGGGTCTGCTCAATTTTTCAGGCGATGTATACGTGCACATCGGCGTCATTACAAACAAAAGCGCCAACAGCGACGACTGGAAATATGTTCCCTTTCAATGGGGCACGACACCTGCCAACGGGAAGGCGGCTTCGCTGGGGAGCAACAAATGGAAATATACCATCGCCGGCAGCCTGCGTGCTTTTTTCAACATCACCGATCCCACGGAATCCATTCAAAAAATTGCCATTCTTTTTCGCAGCGGCAGCGGCGACAAGGCGCAACGCAATACCGACGGCAGCAACATGTACATACCGGTTTACACGGCATCGCTGGCGGTGCGTCTGACCGCACCACCGCGTGAACCGAAATTTGTGCCCACACCCGAAACGCAAAACTGGTCGGTTGGTACGAACGTCACCATTTCCGCTGATGCCAGCCAGGCGTCGACGCTGAAACTTTATCACAACGGAACCGTCATTGCCACGGCGACCAATGTCACCACTGTTTCGGGCACTACTTCCATCGTAGCAACCGGCAACCAGCAGTTGATAGCCGAAGCTACAGTGGGCAGCGAAACGAAATACGACACCATCAACGTTTTTGTAGGCACGGCGCCGGTTGTTGCCCTGCCGGCGAACCTCCACGACGGATTCAACTATGGTGCCGACAACACCTCCGTTACGCTGGTACTGCGGGCACCGGGTAAAAACGTCGTTACCGTGATCGGTGACTTCAACAACTGGACGCAAGGCTCGCAGTCCATCATGAACAAAACACCGGATGGTAAATTTTTCTGGCTGACCCTCACGGGCCTTACGGCAGGAACCGAATATGCGTTTCAATACCTGGTCGATGGTGTGCTGAAGATCGCGGATCCGTATGCGGAAAAAATCCTCGACCCCGGCAATGACCAGTACATTTCACCGTCTACTTATCCGAACCTGAAGCCTTACCCGACGGGGAAGACGACCGGTATTGTGAGTGTGCTGCAACCGGCACAACCGGGCTACAACTGGACGGTGACCAACTTCAATCGACCCGATAAAAAAGGCCTGGTCATTTATGAATTGCTGGTGCGTGATTTTGTTGCGGCACACGACTGGAAAACGCTGAAGGACACGCTGGCCTACATCAAGCGGATGGGCATGAACGCCATTGAACTCATGCCGTTCAACGAGTTTGATGGCAACGACAGCTGGGGGTACAACCCGACGTTTTATTTTGCTCCCGATAAATATTACGGTCCTAAAAACACCCTGAAAACATTTATCGATTCCTGTCACAAGAACGGCATTGCCGTGATCATGGACATTGTGCTGAACCACACGATCGGGCCTTCGCCGCTGGCGCAGTTGTATTGGGATGCCACCAACAACCGGCCGGCTGCCAACAATCCCTGGTACAACCCGGTGCAGCCGCATGCGTTTGGCTTCGGCGACGACTTCAACCACGAAAGCGCAGACACAAAATATTTTTTCAACCGCGTCCTGCAGCACTGGCTAACCGAATACAGGATCGACGGGTACCGGTTTGATTTTTCCAAAGGACTGACACAAAAACCGTCGACGGATGATGCAACATTCTCCGCGTACGATCCAAGCCGTATTGCCATTTTGGACGGCTATGCCGCGGCAATCAAAGCGGCCGATCCGAATGCCTATACCATCCTCGAACATTTCTGCGATAACACGGAAGAAAAAGAACTGGCCGACAAAGGTTTTTTGATCTGGGGTAATTTGAATGACAGTTATGCGCAGGCATCGATGGGTTACAACGACCGCTGGGATTTTTCGCGGGGCATTTATACGGCGAGAGGATGGACCAATCCGCACCTGGTAACGTATGCCGAAAGTCACGACGAAGAACGCATCATGTACAAGAACCTTACCTACGGCAATGCCGGCAGTGGGTACAATATCAAAGACACCACAACAGCGTTGAAGCGTGCAGAATTAACAGCCGCTTTTTTACTGACGATTCCAGGGCCGAAAATGGTATGGCAGTTTGGCGAACTGGGTTATCATTATTCCATCAACACCTGTTCGGATGGCGTTACCATCAGCAATGACTGCCGCGTCAGCGCAAAGCCCATCCGCTGGGATTTTCTTGCCGACCCGCGCCGGGTGAATCTTTACAGCACGTATGGTAAATTGATCAACCTGCGGTTTCATCCCTGGTATACGGGAGCCTTTCAAACGGGCACGGTGGATAAAAGCCTGGGCAATGCATTTAAATGGATCAAGCTGACCACGGCAAACGATACATCCGACCTGGTGGTGCTGGGCAATTTTGAAGTTTCGGCGTTGTCAAGCACCTTCACCTTCCCGGCTGCCGGTACCTGGTACAACCTGTTCGACAACAGCATCGTTACCGCCACCACCGCTGCGCAAACCTTTACCCTGCAGCCCGGCGAATACCGGGTGTATGTGAACCGCAATGTGAACAATGTGACAACTACGCCGGTGAGCAACGTGCCCTGGAACGGAACCGCGCTGGCCGTAAACCTGTACCCCAACCCTGCACGGTCGGCCTACACGGTCGATGTGGCCCTGCCGCAAAGCGGAAACACAACGATCCTGCTTTATAACAACATGGGTCAATATATTCGCACGGTTTACAACGGCTTTTTGCAAAAAGGCGAGCGGCAGATTTTGCTGCAACGACCGGCCGTGGCAAACGGAACCTATTTCCTGAAACTGCAGGTGAAAAGCGAATCGAAAACCCTTCCGATTACCCTTCAATAAAGAACATATGGCGAAACTAAAATCGGCTGCTCTTGAAAAAAGCAGCCACCTCGAATACTTCAACATCGCCGTCTCGGTCGACTGCGTCATTTTCGCGTATGCGGAAAAAGCACTCAAGGTGTTGCTGATCCAGTCTGACCTGGAAGAATTTGCCGGCATGTATTCCTTGCTTGGTGACCTGGTAAGGCCCGACGAAGACCTTGACGAAGCCTCGTACCGTGTGCTGCGGGAGCGCACCGATTTACACGATGTGTACCTGGAGCAGGTGCATACGTTTGGCAACTTAAACCGTCACCCTTCGGGACGGGTGATCACGACGGCCTATTATTCCCTGATCAATTTAAAAAACAACAAGCTGCAGTTAACGCACAATGAACTGAGCTGGCACGATGTCAACAAGGTCAGGAAACTGGCCTTCGATCACAAGCAGATCCTGGACACCTGCCTGCAACGGTTGCGGGAAAAAGTGCTGGAGCAGCCTATCGTTTTCAACCTGCTGCCGGAAAAGTTTTCGCTGCGCGAACTCCAGGACCTCTACGAAGCCATTTTGGGTGTAGAACTGGACCGTCGCAATTTCCGCAAACGAATCATCCTCAAAGACTGGCTGATCGATTTAAACGAGATGGAAGTAGACGTTCCGCACCGCCCGGGCAAACTGTACAAACTCAGGCCCAGTTTAAAAAGAAACGGGAAACTCTCGGTCAAATCCGAACAAAAACTCACCGCCTAAACAACCTGATAAAAATCATCCGTTTCGGATGCCGTTTTCGTCGAAAAAAGGAAAAGATTTTTTTGATGGAGTTAAAAAAAGGCTAACATTGTGTCCCCGATACACATTACTAATAAACTGCGTATCTTCTTTAATTTTTAATACTTGATTGCTTATGTATCTGAGAAAATTGCTTCAGACGATTTGCTTGCCTGTATTGCTGCTTTTTTCAGTTGTGGTGTTTGCCCAGACGAAAACAGTGACAGGCCGTGTAACCGACGCAACCGGGAAAGCCGTTTCCGGCGCCTCGGTGATCATCAAAGGCCAGGCACGGGGCGTAATGACTTCCGAAGACGGAACCTACAGCATCCCGGTTCCCGCCAATGCAACTTCTATTATTGTGAGTTCTGTTGGGTTTACCCCGCAGGAAATTTCCATCGCCGGAAAAACGACGGTTGATGCGACCTTACAGTCAACTGCTGCCAACATGAACGAAGTGGTGGTGGTGGCCTACGGAACGCGTCGCCGCGGCGACCTGACCGCTTCGGTAACCTCCATTTCCGCCAAAGATTTTCAAAAAGGACAGGTCTCTTCTTCCGAGCAGTTGCTGCAGGGCAAGGTGGCCGGTTTGCAGGTAACATCCGGTGGCGGCTCTGCCGGTGGCGGCAGCCGTATCCGCATTCGCGGTGGGGCTTCACTCAACGCCAGCAACGATCCATTGGTCGTGATTGACGGTGTGCCCACGGAAGGCAACAGCATTGCCGGGTCGAGCAACGTACTGAATACCATCAACCCGAACGACATTGAATCCATCAGCGTATTGAAAGATGCGTCTGCAACGGCTTTGTATGGTTCTAGAGCGTCCAATGGTGTGCTGATCATCACGACGAAAAAGGGTGCTGCCGGTAAGTTGCGCTTCAATTTTAATACAAGAGCCTCTGTTGGTATAATTGGAAAAAAAGTAGCCGTGCTCACCGGCGACCAGGTGCGGGCCATCATCAATGCCGATGCAGTCGCCACCGGCAACAATACTTACAAAGCATTGTTGGGAACGGCCAATACCGACTGGCAGGACCAGATTTATCAAAAAGCCTTCGGCTCCGACAACAACCTGAGTGCTGCGGGTACGTATGCCAATGTTCCGTACCGCATTTCGCTGGGTTACCTGAGCCAGGATGGTATTTTGAAAACCGATCATTTCAACCGTGTGACATCGACCCTGAATTTGTCGCCGAAATTTTTTACCAATCACCTGACGGCCAATATCGCGGCCAAGTTCAGCCGCACCGGAAATCGCTTTGCCGACGGCGGCGCCGTGGGCAACGCCATCAACTACGATCCGACACAACCGGTCTATACGAAGAACAGGTTTGGCGGCTATTACGAGTGGCTGCAACCCAACGGCCTGCCCATCGATCTGTCCAACCGCAACCCGCTTGCGTTGCTCGAGCTGCGTGACAACCGTTCCAATGTGAACCGTTTCATCGGCAACGTGCAACTGGATTACAAACTGCACTTCCTTCCCGACCTGCACGTGTTGCTGAACCTGGGTATGGACCGCATTCATGGCGAAGGCCACGACTTCCAGGATTCGGCAATGGCAACCGTTTATAAAACCGGTGGCCGGAGAGTGCCTTTTTACCAGCAAACGCAAACGAACACGCTGGCCGATATTTCATTGACCTATGCGAAAGAATTGCCGGCACTGAAAAGCAAGTTTGATGCGCTGTTGCTGCATAGCTACCAGGATTTTACAACGGACGTTTACAACTATCCGGCATTTAGCTACCGCGCCATTGCCGATCCAAACAAGCCGGGAAAAAAAGATACCATTCAAGGTTCGGAACCTACGTTTGCCACAGACAAACCGCAATTCAGATTGGAGTCCTACCTGGCTCGTGTGAACCTGACGGTTTACAACAACTTCCTGTTGACAGGTTCGTTGCGCCGTGACGCCAGCTCCCGGTTTGCACCGGAAAACCGCGTGGGCTATTTTCCTGCCGCAGCAGTGGCCGTGAAACTGAGAGAACTGGTATTTGGAAATGTAAGACCAATTTCCGATCTGAAGCTGCGCTTTAGCTGGGGACAAACCGGTCAACAAAATACCGGTAGCGATTATTACGGTTACCTGCCCCGTTATGCCCGTAGCACCGGTACGGCGCAATACCAGTTTGGCAACAATTTCTACAGCTTCCTGCGTCCGGGTGCCTACGATCGCGACCGCCGTTGGGAGTCGACGACCACCACCAACCTTGGCCTGGACTTCGGCTTTTTTGGCAACCGCATCTCCGGTTCTGTTGATCTCTATAAGAAGAAGACCAAAGACCTGCTGAGCGTCGTACCCGTTGCGCCGGGTACCAACTTCGATATCCAGCTTTTGACCAACGTGGGCAACATGGAGAACAGGGGTGTTGAATTTACCCTGAACACCAACGTGGTTCGCAACCGCAATTTTAGTTGGGACCTGAACTTCAACGCGACGGTTAATGAAACCAAAATCACCAACCTGCTCCAGTATCCCGATCCTTCCTTCAAAGGAATTGATGTGAGTGGCATCGGCGGCGGTACGGGCAACAAAATCGGTAAGTACATTGTGGGTGAAGCACCATACTCCTTCTTTGTGTTCAAGCAGATATATGATAGGTTGGGCAAGCCAATTGAAGGTCTTTACGAAGATGTCAACAGGGATGGCGTGGTCGACGACAACGACCGGTACCTGTACAAAAAGCCGGCACCGGATGCCCTGATCGGCGCCAGCACACAGTTCACGTACAAGAAGCTGACTTTGTCCGCAGCCGGTCACGCATCTTTGGGCAACTACCTTTACAACAACTATTTTTCGAATGCAGGTGTACTGAACTCCATCAAAAACCCGCTCAACTTTATCGGCAACGCCACGGTAAATTACCTGGAAAGCGGTTTTCTTAACAACCGGTACCTGACCGATTACTACATCGAGAATGCTTCGTTCTTCCGTCTCGACCACATCTCGGTTGATTACAACCTGGGACGTGTGACAAAGAACCTGTCCGGTGTTCGGATCGGCGCCAGCGTGCAGAATGTTTTTGTCGTTACGAAGTACAAAGGACTGGATCCGGAAAACTCGAACGACACAGGTACCGACAACAATATCTACCCCCGTCCGCGTACCTATTCTTTGAGTGTAAACCTTGACTTTTAATTTTTAATGTTTGCAGAATATGAGAAGCAAAATCAGCAATAAATTTCTTCTTGCAGTAGTGGCGATGGTTGTTCTGGCGTCCTGCTCCAAGAAACTGGACCTGTTCCCGCAAAACGACCTGACGCCGGAGAAGACTTACTCGACGGCAGCAGGGTACAAAAGTGTACTGGCAAAAATTTACGGAACGCTTGCCGTGACCGGCAACCAGGGTGCGGCCGGACAACCGGACATCAATGGCCTGGATGAGGGCTCGCAGGTAGCCTTTATTCGTGGGTTCTTCAATGCGCAGGAATTGCCGACCGATGAAGCCGTGGTCAGCTGGAATGACCAGACCATCAAGGATTTTCACAACCTGCGCTGGACGTCGGCCGATCCTTTCCTGAAAGGTTTGTATGCCCGCCCGATTTACAACATCACGCTCATCAACGAGTTTTTGCGTGAAGCAACGGATGCCAAGCTCCAGGAGCGCAGCATCAGCGGCACCGATGCTACGGACATCAAAAATGCCCGGGCGGAAGTAAAGTTTCTGCGTGCTTTCAATTACTGGGTGATGATGGACCTTTTTGGAAAGTCAACCTTTATTACCGAAGACAATAAGATCGGAACCGACCTGCCCGGAGAGATCGATCGCAAAGGCTTGTTCGCGTTCATTGAAACGCAGTTGAAACAATCCTTGCAGGAACTGGCTCCGGCGAAAACCATCGAGTACGGACGGGTAGACCAGGCGGCAGCATGGGCTTTGCTGGCACGCATGTACCTCAATGCGCCGGTATACCTGGGGATTGATGTCAAGGATAACAAAGCGATTCCGTATTACGACTCGGCTGTTGTTTATTCAAGCAAGGTGATTGGCGCCGGTTATACACTGAAATCGGGCTATGCAAAACTGTTCATGGCCGATAACGACAAGCAGAAAGACGAATTTATCTGGACCATCAACTGCGACGGCCTGCGCACGTCAGCCTATGGCAATACCACTTTCCTGGTGCATGCGGCTTCCGGCGATAACCACGACGAATTGGGCGTGGGCAGCGGGTGGAGCGGCTACAGGGCTACCAAAGGCCTGGCCGACCTGTTTCCTGACCTGACCGGCGCAACCGACCAGCGTGCCATGTTTGCCAACCAGGCGAACATGCAGATCAATGATATCGGCGATTTCAAACAGGGTCTTTGGGTGAAAAAATGGCGCAACATCCGCAGCGACGGCCAGCCGACATCGGATCCCAACCGCGACTTTGCCGACATTGATTTCCCCGTGTTCCGCCTGCCGGAAATGTATTTTATCTATACGGAAGGTGTGCTTCGCGGCAGCTCAAAAGGCGACCTGACAACCGCACTGGATTACATGAACCGGATTCGCTTCAGGGCTTATGGCGACAGCTATGGACCCAGCAATGTGGGAAAGCTGGTTTCGTCCGACCTGACCCTGCAACTGGTGCTGGATGAGAGAGGCCGCGAACTGTATTGGGAAGGCCACCGCCGGACAGACTTGGTGCGCTACAACCTCCTTACGACCGGCACTTATCTCTGGCCCTGGAAAGGCGGTGTGGCATCGGGTACGGCAGTGAACTCCCGTTACAACTACTACCCGGTTCCGTCGACCAACCTAACGTCTAATCCCAACCTGACCCAAAACGCAGGTTACTAATCAATAAAAATTATGAGTATGAGAAATAGATTGCTTGTCGTTCTTTCTTTTTTATTGGTGCTTGTTGCCTGTAAAAAAGACGAATACAAAGATTACTTCGAAGGCGGTACAGCACCAACGCTGAAGGCCACGACCACCGGTTCCACGACACTGGTGCAGGCCAACGCCTCCCAGCCGTTTTTGAACCTGACATGGACCAATCCGAACTACCGCTTTACCACCGGCATCAGCTCACAGGATGTAAACTACGTTCTGCAGATCGATACCGTAGGGGCAAATTTTACCAGCCCTTCCAAACAGGAAGTGGCCATTGCCAAGGAATTGGGCACCGCGTTCACTGTGAAGGATTTTAATACCATCCTGACGAAGATGAACCTGATGGAAAACATGCCGCACAAGCTGGAAATGCGGGTGAAGTCGACTCTCGGCAACGGCACCGTGCCGCTGCTTTCCAACGTGGTGAGTCTAACGGTAACGCCGTATCTCGATGTGGCGGTTCCCCTCCCAACGAACGGCAATTTGTGGATCGTGGGTGATGCCACCAAAAATGGCTGGGACAATCCCCTGAAGGTTCCCTACGATGTTACGCAAAAGTTCACCAAGGTCTCCAATACCCTGTACGAACTGGTCGTGGACATGCCCGGCGGCGGCAACTACAAAATCCTCCAGGATAATGGTAACTGGGCCACACAATACCACATGCTGACCGGCGGTACCTGGGAGGCAGGCGAATTTGAAAAAAAGGATTCGGATCCCGGTTTCCCTGGCCCTCCGTCGGCAGGAACCTACAAGATCACGGTGAATTTTAAAACCGGTAAGTACTCGGTGGTAAAACAATAATCAAAACTTTAATTGCAGCGTTATGAAAAAACTCTCAATAATCTTATCGGTAATAACGGCTGCCGTGCTGGTCATGGCAGGTTGTAAAAAGGTGGATCCCCTGCCGTATTACAACGATGGCAGCCAGGTGGTGTTGACCGGCCCGTCAACGGCCGTTGTACCGGGAGCTGCCGACTCCCTGAAAAATGTCCTGAACCTGTCGTGGACAAGTCCCAACTACGGCACCGACCCCAATACGTACAAGTTCACTGTTGAAATGGATACGACAAACACCTTTGCGACAGCGACCCGCCGGGAAGTCATCGGCAAGCAGGAAACCGCCTTTACCGGCAAAGACCTGAATGCGCTGTTGCTGACCTATGGTGCCAAACTGGGTGTGGCCACCCCGCTGTACATCCGCGTGGTGTCTTCTTACGGCAACAACAACGAACGGTATCTTTCGCAAACCATTAAGGTCAATGCATCGGCCTACACGGATCCTTCCGTGCTGACCGTATCGGCGACCTCCATGACCGGAACACTCAGCACCGCTTCGCAGCCGGGGCTGACATTCAACTGGACAAAAGCATTCAACGGCTATAACGGTACCATTACCTACAGCCTGCAGTACGATTCGTCCGGTAAAAACTTTGCGTCACCGCAGGAGCTGCCCATCGGCGCTTCCCTGGTGACCAAAACCTTTACAAAAGGCGAGATCAACGGAACGGCTTTGAATGAAGGTGTTGCCGGCGGTGCCACGGGCAAGATCGAATACCGCATCAAGGCTGTGACGGCACAAGGAGCAACCGCTTATTCCAACGCTCTTTCCGTAACGGTGAATTCTTACCAGCCGATTATCCGGCTATACATGCCCGGTAACTATCAAACCAGCACCGGCAACGGAACTGACTGGACGCCTGCCGATGCACCCGAGTTCATTCGCGATGTACGTCCGGATGCCCTGAACAAATTGTACTACATGTACATTTACCTGCCGGCCAATACTGAATTTAAGATTACGCCGGCCCGCACCTGGGATATCGCCTACGGCGACGCCGGCAGCGGTAGCCTTTCAACTTCCGGCGGAAACATTAAAGTGGCGACTGCCGGTTACTACCGCATCAGCGTGGACCTGGCCAATATGAAATACGACATCCGCGAAGGCCGCATGGGCTTTGTGGGTGCAGGAGTGGGTGCAGGCTGGACGCCATCCAACGTCTTCCCCAACTATGCCATGGGACTGGCTTCAACCAACCTGTTTGTGGGCCTTTCCGACTTCACGGTGGATGGCTGGAAGATGCTTGACTACAACGACTGGAACAGCGGCGATATCTCGGCGACCAATGCCCGCAGCTACGGTTCTTCAGGGCCCAGCGGAAGCTCGCTGGAAGTAAACGGTCCGAATATGCCGAACCCGCCATCTGCTGGTCGCTACCGCGTGATCTGGGACGGCCGCAACCGCGATAACGTGAAATACGAGATGTCTGCAGCAACCGAAATGCGACTGGTGGGAGACGGCATCGAAGGCGTGGCCGACTGGAACCCGGGTGCATCACCGCAGATGACCTACAAAGGCAAAGGCGTTTGGGAAATCACCGTTGCGCTGAAGGCCAACAAGGATATCAAGTTCCTCGCCGGCAATGACTGGGGTGCTTTCGATTACGAAGACAACAGCGGCGGCAGCCAGGCCATAGGCACACCACGTGCCATCAAGTGGGAAGGTGGAAGCAATTTCAAGACGCCGGCAACAGCAGGCACCTACACCATTACGCTGGACGAAAACAAACAAACCGTCACCATCAATTAAATTGGTTGTCAAGCGAATTCTTTCAAAAAGGTCATCCGGTTTGGATGGCCTTTTTTATTTTTAACGCTTGAGGATTTCGGTACACGTCTATTCTTTCGGCACCAACATTTTTGCAGCAGTATGACACCAACAAAGCAGTTCCTTTTTCTTTTCCTTTTAGCCGCATCGTTATCGTCGTTTGCGCAACCACGCCTCCACGTCAATTTCGATGAGGGCTGGAAGTTTCATTTTGGCCATGCCGCCAACCCGGCAAAGGATTTCAACTACGGCGTGACCGTGATTTTCAAAAAAAGCGGCGAAGCAGCCGGCACCGCCATCGACCCGAAGCTGAACGACAAGGACTGGCGAACGCTGGACCTGCCGCACGACTGGGCGGTGGAACTGCCCTTTGCCAACTCGCCCAATTTTGACGTGCAGTCGCACGGCTACAAGCCCGTTGGCGGCCTTTATCCGGAAACCAGCATCGGCTGGTACCGCAAGCATTTTACGATCGACCGGAGAGACTCGGGCCAGCGCTTCCAGGTTCAATTTGATGGCGTGTTTCGCAACGCCAGTTTCTGGATCAACGGCTTTTACCTCGGCACCAACTCAAGCGGTTATGTGGGTGCTGTGTACGACATCACCGATTATCTCCAGTTCAACAAAGACAATGTACTGGCCGTACGGGTGGATGCCACGCAGTACGAAGGCTGGTTTTACGAAGGCGCTGGCATTTACCGTCATGTATGGCTGAACCAAACCAATAACCTGCACCTTGCCCATGACGGCGTTTTTGCCTATTCAACCGTCAACGGAAAGAATGCCGTGGTGCAGGTAGAAACCGAAGTGGAAAACAGCGGATTGACTTCAGCAAAAGCCACCGTCGAAACGTACCTTACAGACCGCACAGGGAAAAAGCTGGCGCAGGCAACCGCCTCACCGCTGACGCTTTCGCCCAATGGCAAAACTCTCGTCAAACAAAAACTGTCGCTTGCCAATGTGCACCTATGGTCGCTGGATGATCCCTACCTGTACCGCGTTGTTTCCCTGGTGAAGCAGAATGGAAGAGTGATTGACAGCAACAGTCACCGCCTGGGTGTCCGTACAATTGAAATAAAGGCTAATGGTGTTTTTCTCAACGGGCAGCACGTAAAGATCAAAGGCACCAACAACCACCAGGACCATGCGGGTGTGGGCAGCGCCCTGCCGGATTATTTGCAGTACTACCGCATCCGGTTGCTGAAGGAGATGGGCAGCAATGCCTACCGCACCAGCCACCATGCGCCGACGCCGGAATTGCTCGACGCCTGCGACAGCCTGGGTATGCTGGTACTGGACGAACAGCGCCTGCTGAACAGCAGCCCCGAATACATGGACCAGTTTGAGCGCCTCATTCGCCGGGACCGCAATCATCCTTCCGTGTTCCTGTGGTCCATCGGCAACGAAGAAGGCTGGCTGCACACCACGTCCATCGGCAAACGTGTTGCGCAAACGCTGATCGCCAGACAAAAAGAACTGGATCCTACCCGTACATCGACCTATGCCGCCGACCTGGGGAATGTATTCCAGGGCGTGAACGAAGTGATCCCGGTGCGGGGATTCAATTACCGCGAAAAATTTGTTGCCGCTTATCACCACGATCACCCGGCGCAACCCATCATCGGCACGGAGATGGGCAGCACGGTGACCACGAGAGGACAGTATGAAAAAGACAGCGTCCGTGCTTACCTGCCCGACGAGGACATTACGGCGCCCTGGTGGGCCAGCACGGCCGAAGCCTGGTGGACGCTGGCCGCACCCAACGATTTCTGGCTGGGCGGTTTTATCTGGACCGGCTTCGATTACCGCGGTGAGCCCACACCTTACCAGTGGCCCAATATCAATTCGCATTTCGGCGTGATGGACGTCTGCGGCTTTCCCAAAAACATTTACTACTACTACCAAAGCTGGTGGACGGATAAGGACGTGCTGCATATTTCGCCGCACTGGAACTGGAAAGGCCGCGAAGGGCAGCCCATCGATGTGTGGGTGAACAGCAATGCCGACAATGTTGAACTGTTCTTGAACGGCAAAAGCCTCGGCAAAAAAGACATGCCCCGCAACGGACACCTGCAGTGGAGCGTCGCGTATGCACCGGGCACGCTGGAAGCCGTTGCGTTTAAAAAAGGGAAAAAGCTGACCGCAAAAGTGGAAACCACCGGCGCACCGGCGGAAGTGGTGGTATCACCATCCCGGACAACCGTGCTCGCCGATGGAAAAGACGCCGCGGTGATGAACATCAGCGTGGTGGACAGGCAGGGACGCGAAGTGCCGGATGCGATGAACCTGGTCTGCTTTTCGGTGACTGGCGATGCAAAGATCATCGGGGTGGGCAACGGGGATCCGAGCAGTCACGAACAGGACAAGTATTTTGATACCGCCGCCCAACGCCACCTTTTCAACGGGAAATGCCAGGTGATCCTGCTGGCAGGAAAAACGCCCAGCACCATCAAATTCGAAGCAAAAAGCGAAGGCCTGTGGGCCGGGTCAACCGATATTTTTTCCATTCAGCCCGGCCGTGCAACCGTAAGCAGCGCACCGGTGAAGACGACGAAAAAGGAAACGGGAAAGATCATTGGCGCCGACATTTCATTCCTTCCCGAGCTGGAAGCAAAAGGCGTGAAATTTTCCGACAAAGGCATACAAAAAGATGCTATTCAAATTCTGAAAGACCACGGCTTTAATTACATCCGCCTGCGCATTTTCAACAACCCTGCGGCCGACAGCGGCTACTCGCCGGGCAAAGGCTTTTGCGACCTGGCACATACCAGGCAGATGGCCAAACGAATCAAAGCGGCCGGGATGAAATTCCTTCTGGATTTTCATTACAGCGACTACTGGGCCGATCCGGGCAAGCAGTACAAACCGGCTGCCTGGAAAGGGCTTGCCTTTGCGCAGTTAAAAGATTCGGTCTATCAGTTTACAAAGCGGGTCATCACCGAACTGAAAGCGCAGGGCACCACGCCTGACATGGTGCAGGTGGGCAACGAGATCAACCACGGCATCATCTGGCCCGAAGGGCACGTGGCGCATTTCGACAGCCTGGCGCAACTCTTCAGGGCCGGCAGCGATGCCGTGCTGGCCGTTGATCCGTCCATCCTCATCATGCTGCACATTGCCCTGGGCGGGCAGAACGACGAATCGGTTTTCTTTCTCAACAACATGCTGGCCAGAGGCGTGTCGTTCGACGTAATCGGCGAGTCGTATTATCCCAAATGGCACGGCACCCTGAGCGACCTGCAAAACAATCTCACCGACCTGGCCAGGCGTTACAACAGGGACGTGATCGTGGTGGAGTATTCGCAGCTCAAAAAAGAAGTGCACGACATTGCCTTCAACCTGCCGGACGGCAGGGGCAAGGGCACCTTTATCTGGGAGCCGCTCAGCACCTGGGAAGCGGTGTTTGACAAGGACGGCAAGGCCAATCAATATTTGGAGCTGTACGACGAGATGGCAAAGCAATACCTGAAGTAAGCAGTTGGCAGTATGCAGTACGCAGCAGTGGATTGAAAATACTTTCGGCTCATGAACGAAGAAGGACAAGGGCTTCCGCATTGTCAAAAACGGCTTTTGTAAAAGCCGTTTTTCTTTTGGGAAAAGGCTTCCCGTTTCCTCCTGTTTTCCTTAATTTGTACACACAAGTTTTGTAACTATGAACAAGCCGCATCGTTTATTCGATTGTCTCGAGCTGCAGCGGGAGAAGGGGGGCGTGGAAGGCGCACTGGTGGCCAAAGAAGGCGGCCGGTGGCGCAAGTACAGCACCCGGGAAGTGAAAGACATTGTTGACAGGCTGAGTGCGGGCCTGATTGCTCTGGGCATCGGCTGCGGCGACATGAGCGTGGAAGGTCGCGACAAAATTGCCATTCTTTCCAAAAACCGTCCCGAATGGGTTTTCTTGGACCTGGCCGTGCAGCAGATCGGCGCCGTGCTGGTACCCATTTATCCAACGGCCCATGCCAACGACATCAGCTTCATCATGAACGATGCGGCTGTAAAAATGCTGTTCTTCAACGACGCCGACCTGACGGAAAAAGTGCAGCAAATGATTGCAACCGTCCCGTCGCTCAAAGAAATTGTGAGCTTCGAAAGAACAGAAGGTTTCCGGCACTGGCAGGAACTTTTAAGCTTGGGCACGCAGGAACATTTTCTGAAGATTGAAGAAGCTTCCGCTAGGATCAACACCGAAGATTTATTCACCATCATCTATACATCGGGAACAACAGGCTCGCCCAAAGGCGTTATGCTCTCGCACCACAATGTGCTGAGCAACGTGATGAGCACACTGCCCGATTTCCCGCTGACGCTGAACACCCGTGTGCTTTCGTTCCTGCCGCTCAACCACATTTTTGAGCGCATGGTGACCTATATTTTTTTGTTTGCCGGTGCGTCTATTCACTACGCCGAAAGCCTCGATACCCTGGGTGAAAATTTTAAGGAGGTCAAACCGGAAATGTTCACCACCGTGCCCCGGCTGCTGGAGAAAGTGTTTGAGAAGATCATGGCCAAGGGCAACGAGCAAAAGGGGATAAAGCACAAGCTGTTTTTCTGGGCTCTTCGTCTCGGAGAGAAATACGATATCCAGGAAAAGGGCAGCGCCGGTTACCGCCTGCAACTGGCGCTGGCGCGGAAGATCGTTTTCAAAAAATGGCGCGAAGCGCTGGGCGATGAGGTGAAATGCATTGTCACCGGAGCCGCCGCCTGCCCGGTCAAACTGATCCGCCTGTTCTCTGCCGCGGGCATTCCCATTTTGGAAGGCTATGGACAAACCGAGTCATCGCCGGTAATCAGCGTGAACCAATTAAATGAAGCTAACTGGATGATCGGAACGGTGGGACCTGTCATCAGTGGTGTGAACGTGAAAATTGCGGAAGACGGCGAGATCCTTTGCAAAGGTCCCAATGTGATGATGGGTTATTACAAACGTCCCGACCTGACAGCCGAGACCGTGATCGATGGCTGGCTGCACACCGGGGATATCGGTACGTTGGTGAATGATAAATTTTTAAAAATCACCGACCGGAAAAAAGAAATCTTTAAAACTTCCGGCGGCAAATACGTGGCGCCGCAGCCCATCGAGAACAAGCTGGCCGAATCGCCTTTTATCGAACAGGTCATGATTGTGGGTGCCGGTGAAAAGTTTACCGGTGCACTGATCGTGCCTTCGCAAAAAGCACTGGGCGACTGGTGCCGGCAACGGGGAATTGATGTCAACGGCGCTTCTCACGGTCTCTTGCATCATCCGCAGGTTCACCATCACTTCCAGCAAATTATCAACGAGGCCAACAGGCATTTCAACAAAGTGGAGCAGGTGAAGAAGTTTGAGCTCCTGCCAACGGAATGGAGCATTGAGGGTGGCGAACTAACGCCAACGCTCAAGCTGAAGCGAAAGGTGATCATGGAAAAATACAACGATATCGTCAGGCGCATCTATACCTGATTCGAGACACCCGATTCCGGCGGATGTCAAACGCCTCCAACCTGAAAAGGATTTTATTGGATGGCAGATGACGGATGGCAGAGAAAACAGCACTTTTCTCCGCCTGGTTCATTTTGATGGCGGTTGGGCATGAAAGCAAATATGTCCTGCCTGTAAACCGCCCATTCCATATAGCGATCCTTTTTTGTGTGCCGTCTAGTCCCGCTTGACAGGGTTCGGGTCTTCCTGTCCGGTTGCCTGCTGCCCGGGAATATCGCTGATCTGCTTTTCGTACCGGTTGGGTTCCTGGTCGATGTATTCCGGCTGGTTTCTTAGCTGCTGGTCATTTTCGGTCGGCTTGGGGTAAGCAAACGGCCGTTGTTCTTCTTTTTTGTCTTTGTGATCCATACGACTGGTGTTTACGATAATGCTGAAAAATAGCAAGCCTTGTAGTGATACAAGGCTTGACAGAATTGATAGTGTAGCAATCGTGCGGTTTACATTCCGCCCTGGCCACGTTCGCTTCCGCTACGGCCTGTGTTGCCTGTACCGGTGCTGCTGCCACGGCCGGAGTCGCCGCCTTCCAAATTCTGATCCGAGCTGCTGCCGGTATTGCTTCCCGAGCTGCCGCTGGTCCCCATGCTTTGGCCACCCAGGCCGCCAGACCCGCGTTCGGAACCGCTCTGGGAGCCGCCAGTGTTTTGCGAACTACCCATGCCACCTGACTGGGAGCTGGATGATCCACCCTGGTTGCCCATAGAGCCGCTGCTGCCCTGGTTACCCATTGAACCCTGGTTGCTGCCTGTTTGCTGGCTTTGACCACTCTTGCTGTCAGAACCCATGTTTGAACTTCTGTTTTGATCCTGGTCTCTGTTGTCTGCCATAACATTTGTTTTTAGAAGTGAAGAAATAGTTAGCGAGATACTGCTAAAAACTTTGTGCCGTTCCCAATGCTTGTGCTGAAACAGATGCACCCCGGTTTTTTGTCAGGTGCTTGAACGTGGAGGTTTATCAACAGAAATTAAGTGACTGTTTTTTCCAAACCTGGCTGAACAACA
Source organism: Flavisolibacter nicotianae (assembly GCF_003628535.1). Classification (GTDB taxonomy): domain Bacteria; phylum Bacteroidota; class Bacteroidia; order Chitinophagales; family Chitinophagaceae; genus Flavisolibacter; species Flavisolibacter nicotianae. The sequence goes on along the minus strand of NZ_RBCI01000001.1, from coordinate 589,082 downwards.
ATGGTCCATTTTGATTAATGATTGCTGCCTCTGCCATCCTGGTGGCCGCCATCCGACCCGCTTTTCCTGCGGCCTTTGCCGTAACGGTTTTGCACCTGGCTCATGCTTTCGAAAGGATGCTGCGCAAGCAGTTTTCTTTCCTCCTCATTTCTTTTTGCCGAAGAGCGCTTACCGGACGATCTCGGTTCTTTTTTGTCCGTCATAATCTTTTCTGGAAAAAGCCCCAAAAAACCTGCCGGTCAAAGCACACTCTGCTGCTTGATTTTATGGAAAGAGGAGATCGAAATCTCCTTCTTTTTTCTTCGTGAATGTACGGCTGGCTTCGGTTCTGCAAATAGTGGAAAGACATTGCCGGCGAAACAAATCTCCCGGTTTCAGGTAGCAGCCGCTAAGGATTCTTACTTAGCACGGCAGAAAAGAAGCCTTGTTTCTTGGAATCGATCCTGGCTTGTCACAACTTTATCTAAACAAGCCGATATTACATCCATTTTCTATGAACTATAACCAAAATACGCTTCGGTCTTTCGTGAATGCTGAGGGGAAACTGGTGCTTTGCAACGAACCGTTTTTTTCGCATTTTGGCCATTGCACCCAACACCTGATCGGCCGCTCTGTTTCGGATGTTTTCTCTTCCTGCGACTGCACAAAAATCCTTGATGCCATGCGCTGCTGCCAGCAATTTCCCGGTCAGTGTTTTACCGTTGAAACGGAAAAAAGCAGCCCCGAGGGATTTTCCTGTTTCCGGTGGGAAATCTATGCGGAACAGGCCCGCGGGCAGGTAACCGGCATCCACCTGGTTGGCCAGTCGGTGAAATAGGCCGCCTCCTGAATAATTAACACTCTTTCTTTTTTGATGATTCGTTGAAGCTGCAACCGAACGCTATTTTTCCGGCGCACTAAAAAGCCGGCCTTTCAAAACACGTCTTTCTCTTTCATTTTTTGTACTGAACCGGGTGACCTGTCAGGCAATCGGCAGTCCGGGAAACGCAGGACTGACAAGATATTGCTCCAAAAGCAATGCTGGTCATCAAACTGAAAACGGTGGAATAGAAACCACAATCAGGAGGAAACAATCGCCTGCGGAGAAAAACACTGCCTTTTTACTTGCTGTCATCGGCCATCAAATCAAGCTTTCTTGCAAGCAGTTTGATAAACTCAGGGCCACTGTTCTCAGGCCGCCGCTTTCTTGGCGGCAAAACCCTGGCGGCTCATTTCTCCCCACGACTTCTTTTTCCGCAACAGGTCGATATTTCCCTTTACGGCCGCCCACACCACGAAGGGATGAAAGAGGACCGGCTCGATCAGGGCCGTCAGCATGAGGCTGACAATCTCCCGTTTCTTTTTGTACTGGTTGTACGTCATTACTTCCATGAGAATGGCAAAGGCCGAGAACACGGCGGCAAACGTGTATATGAAAAGCAGCAGTGCAAAGAAAAAATTCCAGTCCATCAGGCCCAGGCAGGCCAACACGCAAAAGCCCAGAAAACCGATGAACTCGATCAGCGGTGCCATGAATTCGAAAAAGAACCAGTAGGGGTAACTCACGAGGCCCAGTACCCCATAGGTTGGGTTGAAAAACATTTTGCGGTGCATCCGCAGGGTTTCGATCGTGCCCCTGGTCCAGCGGTTGCGCTGCCGCCCCAAAATTTTAAAGCTTGCCGGTGCTTCGGTCCAGCAAAGCGGATCGGGAATATAGGCCACTTGGTAGGGCAGTTTTTGTTCTTCCATGTAGCGGCGCATGCGCACCACCAGTTCCATGTCTTCACCAACGGTGCTATGGTCGTAGCCGCCTACTTTGATGACAATTTCACGGTCGAAGGCGCCAAAGGCACCCGAGATCAGCAGCAGGCCGTTCATGCGGCTCCAGGCCATCCGGCCCAGCAGGAAAGCACGGATGTATTCCAGCGTCTGCATGCGTGGCAGAAATTGTTTGGGAAGGTTCACCTTCACAATCTTGCCATCTTCCACCTCGCAGGAGTTGGCAATGCGTACCACGCCGCCTGTGGCGATCACACGGGCTTCGCCGTTTTCCAGGAAAGGTTTGGTGAGCTTCAGCATGGCATCCTGCTCGAGGATGCAGTCCACGTCAATGCAAACAACATATTTGTTTTTGGCCATGTTGATGCCCACATTCAGCGCATCGGCTTTGCCACCGTTGACCTTGTCCACCACCAACAGTTTTTTATACACCGGGTTGCGGCTTTTGTAAATACCGCGAATGGGTTTTGTGGCAATGGGCTGCTCGGTGAAGTACAGCACCTTTTCCAGGTCGTAGACATCGATTAGCTTTTGCAGCGAGTCGTCCTTGCTGCCGTCGTTGATGATGATGACCTCGAAATTGTTGTAGTAAATATTGAGGAGAGAACGTACATTTTCCACGATGGTAGCAGCTTCGTTGTATGCCGGTGCCAGTATGCTCAGCGACGGCGCATGTTCGGACGCAGCCAGTATCCGGTAATCGGCAAATGTGCTTTTGCGGATATAGTTCCGGGTTTCACCAATGGAATAGATAGCGATGAAAATATAGAAGCACAGAATGGCGACCGAAAAGGCGAGAATGCCATAGGTAAACAAATCATAAAGCAGGGTCCAGAAACTCATACGGCCTCTTTTTGCAGGTGGGTAAGAATCGGAATAAACGAGGGGTTCGTTTTCAGTTGATGGATAACCTGCGACGACCAGGCCGGGCTGATTTGCTGTATGGCATGCATGGCGTGAAAGCAGAGCCCTTCATCTTCGCCCTGCACAAGCGTGGTCAGGAAACGCAGGGCGTTTTCGCTGCCTCCGACCTCGGGCAGCATGGCGACGATGGCCAGTTGCTCTGGACGGTTCAGCAGCGGGTAGGCCTGCAATAGGGCTTCCGCCGTGTTGTCCGTGTAAATTTCCCGGAGGGCCTGCAGGGCCTGCAGCCTGATAGCAGCCGAGTCATGACGCAGGCTGTTCACCACTTCGTTGTGCAGGTCGTGGCACTTATAGATTTCCACCAGGCGAAGCGCAAATTCCACCACCGATTCGTTTTTTTTCGACAGCCACAGGCGAATCATGCCGGCTTCCACTTCACCTTCCTGCAGGTGGCTGAGCAGCGAAAGCTGCTGCCATTGCGAAACCGGGTGACTCACAATACTCAGGAAGCGAAGACCCTTAAAGCCGGTAAGCTTCACAACGGCCAACTGTGCCGCGGTGCGGATAAACGAGTTCTTGTTGTTGGTTTCGCGGTAGATTTTGACGAGGTAATCGTTTTGCTGCATGGCAGCCAGTTGCTGCATGGCGCGGACCTTCCGGTACCACTTTCCGGTGCGAAACGCCCTGAAGCAATCCTGGCGAAGACCCAATTCTTCGTAGAGCCAGCAGAGGTTCCCTGCCGACTGGCCGCTGATGTTTTCTTTTGTCTTTACCAACTCGTTGATCAGGATCTTCCGGGCATATCCGTTGGCCAATAGTTGTTTCCTTCCCTTTGGCGAAGCAAATGCCTGCAGGGTTTCCTGCAACTCCGGTCGGTTTTCTGCAATGGTGATCTCGGCGATCAGGTCGCTAAACAGGACACGCAACTGGGCTTTGCGTTTTTTCTTCCGTTTGTTTTGCAACAGAAACAGGAAGACAAACAGCAGGATGGCGGCCACGGCCAGGGTAAGCACCCGGGCGGCGAGCAAAAGCCAGGCGGTAGGTACAATGCTGTTGACAAACAGGTTCATGGTTGCTACATTAGCGTGCTGTCAATCGTTTCACCCGCATGGAGAGTTCGTTGGGGCTAAACGGCTTGCTGATAAAATCGTCGGCACCAAGATTGAATGCCTCCAGCACCACGTTTTCCTGTCCCATGGCCGAAAGCACGATGACGGGAATTTTCTTCTCGTATTGCTTTACGGTGCCCACAATCTCCAGTCCCGAGGCATAGGGCATCATGATGTCCGTGATGATCAGGTCGGGCGACTGCTCGAAAATAAGGGTCAGCGCTTCGCGGCCGTTGTCGGTGGTGATGACTTCGTGCCCGTCTTTTTTCAACCGAAGGGCGATGGTTTTTTGCATGATGGGTTCGTCTTCTGCAACGAGGATTTTCATAGGATGTTTTTTTTACGGGTTGTTTCAAGTTCGGCTTCCAGCATGGGGCGCACCAGGTCGTATTGCTGCTGCGAAAGCTGGATCAGCGTTTCAAGCGATTCGACCTGGATGCCTTGCCTGGCAACCGTTTCAATTTCGGTTATGGTTTGCAGCATGGGGGTCATCTGCAAAATTCCCAGGCTGCTCTTCAGGCCATGGGCTTTCCGGTATACATCATTCCATTCCTCCCGAAAGGTTGCTTCCTTAATCTGCAGCAGGGTTTCGGGAGTGGAGGAAAGGAACAGCGACAACACTTCGGCCGTATAGTCGAGATCTTCCATTTCTTCCAGGTAGGACAGGCTGTACAATGACTCATGCTTTTCTTCTTTTGCCGGCATGGCCGAATCGGATTGGGTGGTTTCCCCATTCACCAGGAAGCGATTCAGGTGAAAGAAAAGCGAAGCAGGCGCAAACGGCTTGGTGAGGTATTCGTTCATACCAATTTGCAGGCAGCGATCTTTCTCGTTGCGCAAGGCACTTGCCGTCATGGCAATGATGGGAACATCGAGGTGCAGCTTGTTGCGGATAAAAGCGGCCGTCTGGAAACCGTCCATCTGCGGCATTTGCAGGTCGGTGATGACAAGGTCGTAGGTGCGGGTTTCCAGCAGCTCCACAGCTTCTTTCCCATGATTGGCAATGTCTACCAGCATGCCCGCCTTGTGCAGCATCATGTAGGTGACTTTTTGGTTTACCAGGTTGTCCTCGACCAGCAGGATTTTTTTGCCCCGGAGCAGGTGAACCGGAACTTCCTGTTGCTCCGGATTCTTGCCCGGCGCTTCATCGGTTTTTTCGCTGGAAACAAAGGGGAGTTCAACGTAAAACGACGTGCCTTCGCCCAGGGTGCTGCTAACGGTGACCTTTCCCCCCTGCAGGTCGATGAGGCGCTTGGTAATGGCCAGGCCCAGTCCTGTGCCGCCAAAGCGTCGAACGGTGTCGTCGCCAGCCTGCACAAACGAGTCGAACACCTGTTCCAGGTTCTCTTTGGCGATGCCAATACCTGTATCGCTGACGGTGCAGACAAACACCTGTGCGCCGTCTTCCCTTGTTCCGGTGGTGGCAAACAGGGTCACAGCACCGGCTTCGGTAAACTTTACGGCATTGCTCAGCAGGTTGTTGAGCACTTGCTGCAGCTTGTGCTGGTCGCCGCGGATATAGCGGGGAAGATCCTGGTAGATCTTGCTCAGGCGAATGCCTTTTTCACTGCTTTTCAGGCGGAAGGCGGCGATCAGCGAGTCGATGGTTTGGTGCAGGTCAAAATCGATCGTCTCCACCGACATGCGTCCGGATTTGATTTTCGAAAGGTCGAGAATATCGTTGATCAGGTTGAGCAGGATACCGGACGATTCCTGGATGAGGTACAGGTAGTCGCGTTGCTCGCTGTTGAGCGATGTGGTTTCCAGCAGGTTGGTCATGCCGATGATCCCGTTCATGGGGGTACGGATCTCGTGGCTCATGTTGGCCAGGAATTCTTCCTGCAAGCGTTCGGCCTTCTCGGCCCGCTTTTTCGCACTGATCAACTGCCGCTGGTAGCGCACCACTTCGGTAATGTCTTTGCCCACGGCACTGATGGCAAACAGCTCGTCGTTCTTGTCGTAGAGCGGGAATTTGATGATCAGCATTTCGCGTTCGCCACTAGTCGTTAACACGCGGGTTTCCACCTCTACCGGCCGGCCGTTTTTCTTCACCTGTTCATCGGCTTCCAGGAAGCGCTTGGCGCCACCGGCATCCTTGTGTACGTCGATCTCCACTTTCCCGATAACCATTTCATCCGTGGTGCCGAAGGTTTGGTGAAATTGCCGGTTGACCATGATAAAGTGGCCTGCCAGGTCTTTGAGGTAAACGATCATGGGCATGTTGTCGAGGATGGCCTGCAGGCGTTCCTGGTATTCGTCCTGCTTTGCTTTCAGTCGCCCTTCGGCATCGGCAAGCAGCTTTTCGGCGTATTTGCGTTCAGTTACATCTTTGGCGATGCTTTGAAAACCGGATGGCTGGCCGTCTTTGTACAGCAGCACCGTGCTTTGTTCGATCCAGCGTAATTCGCCGTTTTTACCCATAATGGGCAACTCGAGTATGGTCTCAAAAGTTTGTTTTTCGATTTGCTCCATGTAGAAAGCCATGGCCTTTTCCCGCCAGGTTTCTTCGATGACGGACAGGTAGCTTTCGCCGATCAGTTCTTCGGCGGTAAACCCGGTGATGTCCTTGCACTTGCCACTGAGGTAAGTGAAGTAGCCATTCAGATCGGTCGAGTGAACAATGATGGCCGAATTCTCGATCAGGCCCTTGTATTTCCGTTCGCTCAGAATGGCCTGCTGCTCGGCCTTGCGCCGAAGCATAGCCTCCCGAGCCATTCGGATGAGTAAGATGGAAAGGCCCAGAAAAACGCCAATGGCTAAAACGATGGAGGTGGTGAAGCGCAATTGCATGTAGTAACGATGCTTGTCCATCCGAACAGCGAGCAGCTCGTTTTCCGTCAAACACATGTGTTGCATCACGGCCTCCATCGAATCGGTGAGGTACTTGCCCAAAAGACCGGCAACCAGTTGTTGCGCTTCCAGCGGAGAGGTGTGATAGTGGTCCCTGACTTCCTGCTGGAACTGCATTTTTTTATGGGCCAGTTGCAGCAGCGAGTCGGCTTTGATCTGCTGCTGCTTGTTGTCGTTCACCAGTTGTTGCAGTTTGGTGATATTGCGAAACAGGGTTTGTTTTTTGGATGTATAGTTCTGCAGGAAAGCGTCATTGCCCGAGATAACGTAGCCCCGTAACTGCGATTCGACATCCAGCAGGGAAGTACGAACGGCGTTAATGTTTTCAATGACAGTATGGGTGTGGGTGACCCATTGAAAGGATTCTTTGTTGCGTTGGTTGTTCTGATAAATAAAAACAAACAGGGAAGCAAGAACGGCGAAAATAAGCAGCAGCAGGTAGCGAATAGATTTTTGGAGCTTCAAAAGGATACTGGTTTTGTTGGCACAAATGTAGGTGCCCGGGCACAAATTCACAATCGCGTTAGACGATGCAGAAAACGGTTCTGCCGAAATATGCCGTGCGGGCAAAGCCCGTCTCTATTTTTGCCGGAGAAAATTATGCGGTATTTTATCAGGAGCCTCCGTTTTGCAGCCAATGGCATTGTTCTTTTTTTTCGTCGCGAACGCAACGGGCAAATCCAGGGTGTGCTGGCAGCGCTGGCCATTGCGGGCGGCGCCTTTTTCCAGATCACCCGCATGGAATGGATGGCGCTCCTGCTCTGCACCGGTCTTGTAATCAGCCTGGAAATGGTGAATTCGGCCATTGAACGGCTCTGCAACATGCACACCACCTCGTTTCACCCCGCGATCAAAATCATCAAAGATGTGGCAGCGGCAGCGGTGCTGTGGTCGGCCATCGTTGCTTTTGTCGTTGGACTCCTGATCTTTTTGCCGCACGTTGCCTCCCTGCTCCGCTGATTGGCTAACCTGCAATCTGACTGGCTTCCTTTTCCAGTTACCGGCAAGTGTGCCTGTTCAATAGTGCTTCCGTCGCCTTCTCGACAGCAGGATAAAATTTTTCGCTGCCTGCAGGCTTTACTGCCGGTATCGCTCTTTGTGTTGTTGCAGCAGTGTGTTGTACGTGGGGTCTTGTTTTGCTTTTTGCCAGGCTTCGTAAAAGATGGAAGCGCTTTGTGCTTTCAGGGGATCGGTGTCGGGTGGCCTTTGCTTTCTGCCGTGTGCACCGCTTTGTCCTTTTTTATCAGCCGGTACGGCGCCTTCGTACTTGCGGCCCGACCGGTGGTTGGCATAGCGGCGGCTGCGGGTATAACCCATTTGCAAAAACTTGCGGGCCATATCCATTCCCACAAAATCGCCCTGCTCCCGGTAAGCCAAAAACAATTGATAAATCCGTGCGGCCGATTCCACAGCCACATCCGGTGTTTTGAAACGCCAATAGGGAAGGATCTCCGTTTTGTAGGGTTCTACCAGCAATACACCCTGCTCACCAATGCCGGTTCGGTAAAGCTCCGGCTGCAGACGCAGGTCAAGGTGTTTGTAATCGAGCGAATAATCAAATTTTGCAAAAGGCATGATCCTGCAGCGGCGAAAACAGTGCCATGCGAAAGCCGGAAAAGGGCCGGTGCCGGCTGGAGCGTTCAACGGTAACTTTCGTCGCAGGATTTGAGAACAGGGCGTATGCACCGCTTTATTGGCGGGCAAATATGTTTGTGATTTTATTGTTGATCATAACGCCTGTCTTATCTCCTGATCTTTCGTTGAACTTCCTGGGCGCAATGATCGATGAATTGCCGTGTAATGATTTCCATTTGTTCAAATCCCAGCGGCTTGGTGACAAAGCCAGCATTGTGCTGCTGGGCAAATGACTGATCCACCGGCATGGAGGACGTGGTAAACAACACCACCGGAACACCTTCGAATTTATCCATTTGCCGCAGGCGCACCAGTACTTCCTTCCCGTTGAGCACCGGCATGTTGATATCGAGAATAATCAGGCAGGGAAGCGGGTCTGTATCGCCCAGGCTTCGGAGATAGGAAAGTGCCGTACTGCCATCGGCAAAGGTGGCAACATCCACGTTGTTGGCAAATTGCCGAAACGCGTCTTCGACCAATTCGATGTCATCAGGATCATCGTCGGCATACACAACAAGGTTGGTGGGAGCAAGATACTTTGTCATAATGGTAGATGGCTTGTTTCGGTCCGAATCTGTCATGTCACCAGGCTCTCAACGTCGATGGCCGTAAGGTAAGGATCGAGTCGGGCTGTTCCGGAAAAACAACTGATACGGTCAATCTCACGGCGATACGTACGGTAAAAAACTTCTGCGTAAAATCCGTTGAGCTGGTACAACAATACAACGGAATTGCCCTGCCTGCGCTTGCCAATGTAAACACCCTGTTCATAGAGCAGGGATGTTTTTTCTTTTTCGGGCAAGCGAATAAATTCATGCAACCTCATGATCCAATCCTCCTGGAAGGATGTGTCACAAATTTTGTGCAGTAAGTTTTTGTATTTAGTGAAAAGCAGACAAACATCCGGTGCGACAAATATACAGCGGAAGGCACATGAATGTTCGGGTCGACGAAGATTGCCTGAAACGGTTGCTTATGCGTTCATTGCTCCCGGGTGCCATTCAACAGTGGCCGGCAGGTTTAAAACGTTTCCTGTCCATTCCCTTACGTTCTTCAGCAATTGCGGGTCTTTGTCCAGTGATTTGCCATAAGAGGGAATCATCTCGCTTAATTTCTGCTGCCAGCCCGCCGATGCTGCCTGGCGGGGAAAACATTTTTTCAACAGGCCAAGCATGATGGAAACAGCCGTGGATGCACCCGGTGAGGCACCCAGCAGGGCCGAAATGCTGCCATCGGCAGCACTGACCACTTCGGTACCAAATTCCAGCACGCCGCCTTCTTCCTCGTCTTTTTTGATGACCTGCACACGGTAGCCGGCAACGGCCAGCCGCCAGTCTTCTTTTTGGGCACCGGGGTAGTATTCCCGTAAGGCATCGAGACGGGCATCAGGAGTAAGACGCACCTGGTCGATGAGGTATTTCGTCAGCGGCAGGTTGTGAACGCCGGCTGCCAGCATGGCTTTCAGGTTGGAAAGCTTCACGGAATTGAACAGGTCGAAGACCGAGCCTGTTTTCAGGAAACGGGTGGTAAACCCTGCATAGGGACCAAAGAGCAGTTCGCGTTTTCCTTTGATCCAGCGGGTATCGAGATGGGGCACCGACATCGGGGGCGATCCCACGGCGGCGGCTCCGTAAACTTTTGCCTCGTGTTGCCGGATAATCTTTTCGTTAGTGCAGCGAAGCCATTGCCCGCTGACGGGGAAACCGCCGTAGCCTTTACTTTCGGGTATGCCCGACTTCAACAGCAGCGGCAGCGAACCACCACCTGCACCAATGAAAACAAAGCGTGCTTTAATGGTTCGCCGGCTGTCGTCTACCATGTTTTTGACCCGTATTTCCCAGCGGCCGTCGCGTTTGCGCAGGCGCTTGACCTCGTGGTGGAAATGCAGGTTGACATCGGGCTGATTTTTCAGCCAGGCGAACAGGCAACGGGTAAGTGATCCGAAGTTGACATCGGTTCCCAGGTCCATGCGGGTGGCAGCCACCGGCTCGTTGCCGCTGCGGCCTTCAATGACGAGCGGAGCCCACTGCCTGATCTGTTCGGGATCGTTTGAAAACTGCATGCCTTTGAAAAGATGGCAGGCAGTAAGCGCCTGGTGTCGCTTGTGCAGGTAGGCGACGTTTTTTTCGCCCCAGACAAAACTCATGTGCGGTATCGGGTGCACAAAGGAGGAAGGCGGGTTGACGAGGCCCTTTTCTACGAGGTACGCCCAGAACTGCTTGCTTTCTTCGAAGGAGGTGGCAATCTTGATGGCCTTCGATATATCAATGGAACCGTCACTTTTTTCCGGTGTATAATTGAGTTCGCAAAAAGCCGAGTGGCCGGTGCCGGCGTTGTTCCAGGCATCGGAACTTTCGAGAGCGGCCGAGTCCAGCCGTTCCAGGATTTCAATGCTCCACGAAGGTTCCAGTTGCTTTAGCAACAGGCCCAGTGTGGCACTCATGATGCCTGCGCCGACCAGGATAACATCCGGTTCGTTGTTGTAAGATTGACCTTCTTTCATAGCCCGGAAAGGCCAAAAAGTTATGCCAGCGGGAGGGAATGATGAATAATGAATGATGAGTGATGAATGTGTTTTTTGTGGTTCCGTTGTTTGTTGGGTTGGGGGTAGCCAGTCTTGCTGTTTGTTTTGCCGTCTTCACTGGCTGCCAGCCGCCAATTCCGGTTTCGCTTTCATCCCAACTTATCTTTGCCCTCATTTCAATCAAATTTTCATGTGTGCAGACCATAAAGATGTGAAGCCGAATCTCGTGCTGAGTGTTTTACAAAATCATTGTCCCCGTTGTCGCCGGGGTGCCATGTTTCAATACGGCAATCCGTATAAGCTGCGCACCGTTCTGCGCATGAATGAGCGTTGCCCGGTGTGTGGGCAGTCGCTGGACATGGAGCCCGGTTTTTATTACGGCACCAATATGATCAGTTACACACTGGCTATATTGTTCAGCGTTCTTACCTTCCTGTTGTGGTGGTTTACCATCGGTTTTTCGCTGAAAGACAACCGTTTTTTCTGGTGGCTGGGCATCAACGCATTTCTGTTAGTAGCCCTGCAGCCGCCATTGATGCGTCTTTCCCGCTCTGTCTGGATCTCTTTTTTTATTCGCTATAGCCCACGTTGGAAGGAAGGCGATTTGGTAGAACCCGAACGGATCAACAAGGAACACCAGCACAACTGGTAAGTGGTGAATGTGAAAGGCTAATAGTATGTGGTGAATTAGCTAAACACGGGTGTTGTGTTTGCCAACCTGTAAACCATGAACAAGTCAGCTTCTCCTGTGGTCGTTCTCAATTGTTGGCAGGCTCAAGTGGTTTTTCAAACTCTGCCCCGCAATGAAAGCAATGGTAGCGTTGCTCGGGCATCAGTGCAAGATCTCCAAGAAAAAATGTCACCAGCGCACTAAGCCAGTTTACGGGTTTGCGCAGCGTGTTGATGTATTCGACCTGGTGACTGAAGCACACCGGGCAGATGCGGCTGCTCTTTTTTTCTTCGGCAATCCGTTCCAGCACAAGGCCGGCCCGCTGCACCTGTTCATGACTGACCATGAGCTCAATGCCGCCGATGGCGGTTGTCCACACCGGGATGATGGTCGTCGTGGCTTCGTTTTTCAGCCAGCATTCGATGCCTTCATTTTTCAGGCGACCCAAAATAATGTGTGCATCAATGTAGTTCGAGAAGCTTTGTACAGCAACAAAATGCATGGTGGCGGAGTAAATTTTGTCTGGAAATTGTTCTCACAAGATAAGCGATCAAAGGCAATTGTACGAGGGTTTGTTTGTCCTGCCGGTGCCTTTTTTTCCTGTGCAGGTAGATGATCGGGCAGCTTTGTTCGTGCAACAAAAAATCTCTCACCCAGGCTTCGGTAAACGGCTGCAGGTGGTCGTTCACCGCTCACCTCTCGGCAATAAAGCTTTGTATCTTCTTCTGATTCAACGCGACAGGAAAATAGTGCTGCCCGGTTGTCCTGCTGCGGGTTGATCGTGGTGAACAGAATACCCTGCTTTTTCCCGTTTGATTGTTGTTTTACCACGGGTTTACGCAGGGAAGATGGCATTGATGGGATACCGGGAAGGCGCACGGTTGAAGGCCTTGCGGCAACTACACCTACAAATTGCGGCAAAGATTCCGCAAACCCGGCTTTATACCGTCCACTGCTGTTCTTTAAGCCGTATGTGGCACATTTTTCGTCATAATAGCTCTAAATATTTATTCACTTTTAAACTGAATGTTATGTTACGCTGGACAGTGATTTTTTTAATCGTAGCGATTATCGCAGCCATTTTCGGCTTTGGCGGTATTGCAGCCGGTGCGGCTAGTATTGCTAAAATTTTGTTCTTTATTTTCCTGGTGCTCTTCATCCTGAGCCTCATTTTCGGCAGAAGAGCAAGCGACGTATAACACCGGCACTCGACGGAGATTACTGTCTTGTGAGAACGGCATGAGCGAATGAAGACAGTAAAGAATTAGCATACAAAAATCTCACGCATCCGCGTGAGATTTTTTGTTTTTGAACCAGTCCTTGCCCGCGTTTTGAATAAGGAAAGGTTTGTATATTTAAAACAAACCGTCCGGCACATGCACTTGACGAAAGAGCAAAAAGAGGTTTTACATCCGATCAACATCATTGTTTTTTTCCTTTCCATTTATGTGATCGCCGCCCTGGTTGTAACGTATTGCTTTCATCTTCCGCCCGAAGTCAAACGGCTGCTGCAGGATATCGACAAGGGCGTGTGTGTCATTTTTTTTATTGATTTTTTACACCGGTTTTTCCACGCCTCCAGCAAATCGGACTACCTGAAATGGGGCTGGCTAGACCTGATCTCCAGCATCCCAATGGATGTGTTATTGGTGGGTCGCATTTTCCGCGTTTTTCAATTGCTTCGTGTCGTCCGGGCTGTTCGCGAACTGCGCCTGCTCTCGCAGTATTTTGTCAAAAATCCAATCAAAAGTGCCTTTGCGTCGGCCGCCATTTTTGCTTTTACGATGATCGTGTTTTGTGCCATCGCCATGCTGGAAGTGGAGCATGACCATCCCGCGAGCAAGATTAAAACAGCCGAAGATGCACTGTGGTGGGCTTATGTCACCATCACCACGGTTGGCTACGGCGACATGGTGCCGGTTACCACCGAGGGCCGGGTGATTGCCACCATCCTGATGACGGTTGGCGTGGGGCTTTTCGGCACCTTCACAGCCTACGTGGCATCCTGGTTCGTGGAAAAGAAAGAAGAAGAAAAGAAAGAAGGGCAGAAGCAGGAAATCAAAGAAATCCTGCTCGAAAAAGAAGACCCTCCTGTCTCCACTGGTGAGACACGGGTTGTTGGCCATGATGTTGTGGAAGAAGCAGGCAAGCCGTAATGACGTTTTATAAACTGTGCATGCAGATAGTCTTTCCGTAAAAAAAAACTCCTGTGCATACAGGAGGTTTTTTTTATGCTGTTATGTGCGGTGAACAACTGCAGGCTGACGATTTCTTTTCCCGGTTTCAGTTTGATCGGGCTATCTGGGATATTTTCTGCTATGAATATCTGAATATCCCAATATCCAATATCCCACATCAGGCCACTGAACGTAAACCGGAATTACATGCTTCTGCGGTATTGGCCGCCCACTTCGTAAAGCGCTTGCGTGATCTGCCCCAGCGAACAAACCTTTACCGTTTCCATCAGTTCGGCAAACAGGTTCCCGTTGTTTACTGCTACGTCTTTCAGGCGCTGCAGGGCCGCTTCGCATTTGCCCTCATTGCGTTTCCAGAAAGCGTGCAGGTTTTGGATCTGCTGCTCTTTTTCTTCCTTGGTGGATCGAATGACCTCGCCGGGCAAAACGGTTGGACTACCGTTCTTGTTCAGGAACGTGTTGACGCCGACAATCGGCAGTTCGCCTGTGTGCTTCAGGTGCTCGTAATGCAGGCTTTCTTCCTGGATCTTGTTGCGCTGGTACATGCGTTCCATTGCACCCAGTACGCCACCGCGTTCGGTGATGCGGTCAAACTCGGTTAGCACGGCTTCTTCCACCAGGTCGGTCAATTCTTCTATGAGGAAAGAGCCCTGGATAAAGTTTTCTGTTTTGGCAGAGCCCAGCTCACGGTTGATGATCAACTGGATGGCCATGGCACGGCGAACGCTTTCTTCCGTTGGCGTGGTGATGGCTTCGTCGTAGGCGTTTGTGTGCAGCGAATTACAGTTGTCGTAAATCGCGTACAGGGCCTGCAACGTTGTGCGGATGTCGTTGAAGTCGATCTCCTGCGCATGCAAACTGCGACCCGAGGTTTGAATGTGATATTTTAATTTTTGCGACCGGTCGTTGCCCTTGTATTTGAACTTCATGGCCTTGGCCCAGATACGGCGGGCCACACGGCCAATGACGCTGTATTCAGGGTCCATTCCATTGCTGAAGAAGAACGAAAGGTTGGGCGCAAAATCATCGATGTTCATGCCCCGCGACAGATAATATTCCACGTAGGTGAAGCCATTGGCCAGGGTAAACGCCAGCTGTGTAATCGGGTTGGCCCCTGCTTCGGCAATATGATAACCGGAGATGGATACACTGTAAAAGTTGCGCACCTTGTTGCGGATAAAATACTCCTGCACATCGCCCATCAATTTCAGCGCAAATTCGGTTGAGAAGATACAGGTGTTTTGGGCCTGGTCTTCTTTCAGGATATCGGCCTGCACGGTGCCACGCACCTGCGCCAGCGTATCGGCTTTGATTTTTTCATATACCTCTTTTGGCAGCACTTCATCGCCGGAGATTCCCAGCAGGCGAAGGCCAAGGCCACTGTTGCCCGGCGGAAGCACACCGATCAGCTCGCCGTCCCGCGGCACCACCTTGCCGTTGCGTCCCATGTAGGTGGGCAGTTCATCCAACTTGTATTTGGATTGGATGATGTCGTTGATCTCCTGCTTTAACCCGCTTTCGATGATATACTTCTCGCACTGCTGGTCGATGGCGGCATTCATAAAGAAGGCCAGCAGCATCGGGGCCGGGCCGTTGATGGTCATCGACACAGAGGTCTTGGGATCGGACAGATCGAAGCCGCTGTATAGTTTTTTGGCATCGTCAACCGTGGCGATACTTACACCACTGTTGCCGACCTTTCCATAAATATCCGGACGGTAAGCAGGGTCTTCGCCGTAAAGTGTGACGCTGTCGAAAGCCGTCGACAAACGTTTGGCGGGCTGCCCTTGTGATACATAGTGAAAGCGACGGTTGGTACGTTCCGGTCCGCCTTCGCCGGCAAACATGCGTGTCGGATCTTCTTCTACGCGTTTGAGCGGGAACACACCGGCCGTGAACGGAAATTCGCCGGGCAGGTTTTCCTGCAACTGCCAGCGAAGCAGATCGCCCCAGTCTTTGTATTTGGGCAACACCACTTTTGGAATGCGGGTGCCGCTTAACGAGGTCGTGGTGATGGGTTGTTTAATGACTTTGTCGCGAACCGTGTATTCAAAAAAGTCGGCTACATATTTTTTTTGCAAGGCCGGCCAGCCTTCGAGCAGCTTTTTGCACTCGGGGTGAAGCATGTCTTCGTACCGTTTTTTCAACTGCTGCAGTTCCGGGATTTGGCTCAGCTCTTTCTCGCCAATGATACCGGTAATTTGATACAGCTTCGAGGCGATCGCCGACTGGTCGGCCGCCCAGTGATCGTAGCTCCGGCTGTTCTCCGAAATTTCCGAGAGGTAACGAACCCGTTTCGGCGGGATGATCTGCGATTTTGTGGTGGTATCTGCGACATGCGCATGCAGTTGAACCTGGCCGAATTGCACGCCTGTTTTTGTTTCGACGGCCACCAGCAGTTTTTCAAACAATTCGTTGATGCCGGCATCATTGAACTGTGCCGCAATAGTTCCCACCACCGGCAGGTCCTCGTCTTTTACTGTCCACAGGCCGTGGTTGCGTTTGTACTGTTTGCGCACATCGTGCAGGGCATCCAGAGCGCCGGCCTTGTCAAATTTGTTGATGGCAATGACGTCGGCGTAGTCCAGCATGTTGATCTTTTCCAACTGCGAGGCCGCACCATATTCCGGTGTCATTACATACAGGCTGGCGTTGCAATAATCGAGGATCGATGCGTCGCTTTGGCCCACACCGGCACTTTCCAGGATGATAAAGTCAAAACCCGCAGCCCGGCAGATGTCGATCGCTTCCTGTACGTGTTCGCTCAGGGCCCGGTCGCTTTCACGGGTGGCCAGCGAACGCATATAAGCACGGGGAGACGAAATGGAATTCATGCGGATGCGGTCGCCCAGCAGGGCCCCACCCGTTTTTTTCTTGGACGGATCAACGGAGATGACAGCAATGGTTTGATCGGGAAAGGCATTTAAAAAACGGCGAACAATTTCATCCGTCACCGACGACTTGCCCGCACCGCCGGTACCGGTGATGCCCAGGACGGGAATGGAGACTGGGGGACTGCTAAGTTGTGTGGACGTTTGCCCAATTCCATTTTCCGCATTGGTAATTTGCCGGGCAACTTTGCGTACGTCTTTCAGTTCGCCCAGCGTCATCGGCGCTGTGTATTCGCCGTTGCCATTGAGGTTGAAATCGCACTGCCTGATCACATCTTCGATCATTCCTTCCAGGCCCATTTTACGGCCGTCGTCGGGAGAGTAGATACGGGCAATGCCGTACTGCTGCAATTCTTCGACCTCCTGCGGAAGAATTGTTCCGCCGCCGCCGCCAAATATTTTAATGTGACCGCAGCCGTTTTCGTCCAGCAGGTCTTTCATGTATTTAAAAAACTCTACGTGGCCGCCCTGGTAAGAGGTGATGGCGATGCCCTGTGCATCTTCTTCAATGGCACACTCCACGATTTCCTTCACGCTGCGGTTGTGCCCGAGGTGAATGATCTCGGCGCCTTTGCTTTGTAAAATGCGACGCATGATGTTGATGGCGGCATCGTGGCCATCGAAAAGAGAGGCTGCGGTAACAATACGGATCTTGTTCTGTGGTTGATAGGTCATATAGCGAAATCCAAAAGGCAAAGGTAGGCCAAAAAGGAGCGAAACAGCCGGTGCTAAGGCATCGGCGCTTAGTTCCCCAAAAGACTGCGGATTTTATGGGGCAAAGTGAAAAATGGGCAACTGCGGTCAATTGGGTTTGGTAAACACATGAATCGTAAAATGCGAAAAATATTTTCGTAGATATACTTGTAAGTGTGGGTTGTCCACTATATGTTTGCTCGTAGAAATCGCTAGTAAATTACATGCACGAAGACGTGCCCCAACTTGAAAACTTTCATCACCGGCCTTTTTCCCATAAAACAACGTTTGAAAGTTTTTCGCCTGGTTGCTCTGTTTTGCTAACGGCAAAAAAATCCACACTGTCTTTTGAAAAGCAGCAGGGTCCCCTGGACCCGGATTTGATTAACCTTGATAAACGTCAAACACATGAAAACGTTGGGTTCACTTTTTATTGCTGCTTTCCTGTTGCTTGCAACCACTTCTTTTTCCCAGGAGCAAAAAGCTGTTTTTGAAACGGCGGGTCTCTCGCAGTACACGGATGGCACGCCCTGCGTGCAGCTGGCCTGGAAAAAAGGCGGCGAGAATACGGCTTATTACCTGGTGGAGCGGAGTGCGGACGGAATTTCATTCAAGCAAATCGCCCTTGTCTTTACCGCCGAAGACGCATCGTTTACCAACTATCAATACCGCGATAAAGGCTTTGCTTCCGCCGGCGCTGCAGCCTGGTACCGCATCGCTGTCGTCAATGCAACTAAAGAACTGACCTATCTGCCCGTAAAAAAAGTCGACGTGACATCCAGCCCAGTGTCCGCACCGGCAAAAAACCGGGAAACGCTGTCGGGCCGGAAATAATTCGCCACGGCAGAACCAAACATATTGACCTTCTTACTTTGGACGGTAACGCATCCCTGCCTCAAAAAGGCGGGGATTTTTTTTGCAAAATTGGTTTATATCATAAACTACTTTATTTTTGAATTGAAATTAACAACGCGATGAGAATGTCTGCCTTCCTGCTGTTGCTCCTGGTGCAAACCGTCCGTTTGCACGCCCAAACGATCGTGAGCGGAACAATAAAAGACAGCAAGGGGCAACCCGTGGCCGGCGCCAGTATTGCCATCAAAGACTCTTACGATGGCGCCACCGCCGATTCGTCCGGTGCCTTCCGGTTTGCCACAACGGAAAAAGGGGAACGGGTTCTCGTGGTTTCTGCGCTGGGCTATAAATCAGTGGAGCAAAAACTCATGCTGGGCACCAGCATCCCGCCGCTGGCTTTTTCACTGAAAGAGGAGATCAACGAAATGAAGGCCGTAGTGATCACGGCCGGCACCTTCGAAGCAAGCGATAAAAAGCGAGCGACCGTGCTGAATTCGATCGATATCGTTACCACGGCCAGTGCCAATGCCGACGTGACGGGTGCGATCAAAACCCTTCCCGGCGCCCAACAGGTTGGCGAGTCGGAGGGACTGTTTGTACGGGGCGGCACCGCTGCCGAAACCAGGACCTTTATCGACGGCACCCTGGTGAACAACTTTTTTTACACCAGCGTGCCCAATGTGGCACAGCGTGGCCGGTTCTCACCGTTTATTTTCAAGGGAACTGTTTTCAGTGCCGGCGGCTACTCGGCTCTTTACGGGCAGGCACTTTCATCTGCCCTGATCCTCGAGTCGATCGACCTGCCCAAGCGAAGCTCCGGGAGCATCGGCCTTTCGCCCATCAGCGTGAGCGCCGGCATGCAAAAGCTGGCGGCCAATCAAAGATCCTCGTGGGGTGTCAACTATGGCTATACCAATGTGCAATTGGCATTCGCCCTGCTGGGTACAAAGCCCGATTTTTTCCATATTCCGCAATTCCATACCGGCGATGCCAACTACCGCACCAAAGTGGGCAAAAGCGGCATGCTGAAATATTACGGCTATTTCAGCCAGAACGTCACTGGCCTTCGCAATCCCAGTCTCGATACGCTTGGTTACAAGGAAGCGTTTGACCTGACGAACTTCAACATGTATCACAACCTGTCGTACCGCGATAACCTGGGAGCCCGGTGGAAGATCAATACCGGCGCCTCGTTCTCCGTCAACCGCGACGACATCGCTGCCAACCTGCAGGATGCGGCCAACCGGCCGGCGGTTGTCACCAATTTCGAGTTCAAGAATTTCGGGCTGAAAACCCATGGGATCTATGTCAACGCCAAGGCGGTAGTGGAGCGGCGCCTGAAAGGACTGAGCGCCCTGCGTTTCGGCGGCGAATACAACTACAGTGACGACCGGCTGAATTACACCTTGTACAACGGCAACACCTATCCCAATTACGTAACCGAACACACGAAAGCCCTTTTTGCCGAAGGCGATGTATACCTCACCAACAGCCTGGCGGCCAAACTTGGTACACGACTGGAACATTCGTCTCTTCTGGATAAAGTCAATGTGGCGCCGCGGGTTTCGCTGGCCTACAAAGTGGGCAAGGAAAGCCAGGCATCGCTGGCCTATGGTATCTTTTACCAATCGCCGGAACGCCGCTATCTGCCCCCGGCGGCTGACCTCACATTTGCAAAAGCCACGCATTACATTGCACAGTACCAGAAGCTCACCAGCCTTACCACCTTCCGCGCCGAGGCCTTTTACAAGAAATACGATCACCTGCTGAAAACGGCCCTGGTCGACAACCGGGAAACGGCTACCGGCAACGGTGGTGCAGGCTATGCAAAAGGATTCGAGATTTTCTGGAGGGACAAGAAGCTCATAAAAAATTTCGATTACTGGGTGTCGTATTCGTTTCTCGACACCCGGCGGGACTTCCTGAATTATCCCTACCAGATCGAGCCGTCGTTTGCTGCAAGGCATACGGCCAATCTTGTGGTTAAAAAATTTATCACCGGCCTGAAAACGCAGTTCAATGCCAACTACCAGTTTGCCACCGGCCGGCCCTACTACAATATCCAATACGATAATGCCACCAATAAGTTTGGCATTTTTGACCAGGGGCGAACACCGGATTTCAACAGCCTAAGCCTGAGTGTAAACTACCTGCCGAATGTTTTTAAAAAAGGCGGCAGTCAAATGACGGTGCTGGTACTTTCCGTAACGAATGTGCTGGGCAGCCGGCAGGTGTTTGGCTACAATTATGCGTACAACGGTTTGCGGAAAGAAGCCATTGTGCCGCCAACCAAAACCTTTGTATTCATCGGTGCTTTTATTTCCTTTGGCATCGACAGAACACAGGATGTGATCAACAGCAATCTGTAAGAACTGACGAACGGATGAACAGAGAACAGGGAAAGGATAAACGAAAATTTCGAATGAAAAACGTCGAACATCAACCGTTAAACAAATAGACCATGATGGACGAACAAACACCCCAGGGCAGGGATCCTCGTTTGTGGGACATTGCCAAAAAGCGTGCAGCTTTTAAAACGCACCTGACAACCTATCTTGTCATCAATGCTTTCTTTTGGGCGCTTTGGTACTTCACCGGCGGCAAAACCTATGGCAGCGACGGCGTGCCCTGGCCGGTATGGCCGGCGTTGGGATGGGGCATCGGACTAGCCTTCCATTATTTTGGTGCGTATGTAAACAACGAACACGACGCCATCGAAAAAGAATACAACAAACTTCAAAACAAAAACAAGCAATCATGAAAAAACGGATCTTCTCCCTCCTGTTATTCGTCGGTGTGCTGACAGCCGCCAATGCACAGAGCGAAAAATATGTAAAGGCGATGCAGGACAAAGTAGCGGCCATCGACACGCTGCGCAACCCGCAAATGCTGCTTGATCTTTCGGCGGCTTTCGAACGCATTGCCGATGCCGAAAAAACCCAATGGCAGCCCTATTACTATGCCTCGCTGGCCCAGGTGAGCGCAGCCTTTTCCCGTGGCAACGGAAACCTGAAGCCCGAAATCGCCGACCCGGTAGCCGACAAAGCCGAGGCCCTGCTGTCGAAAGCCGAAGCGCTGGCCAAAGACAACTCCGAAATTTTCGTGCTGAAGAAAATGATCGCGAACCTGCGCATGCTGGCCGACCCAATGAACCGCTACATGACTTACGGTGCGCAGGGTGCACAGGCGTTGCAAACGGCCAAAACCCTGAACCCCGAAAACCCGCGAACGTTTTTGCTGGAAGCGGAAGACAAGTATTTTACTCCCGAACAGTTTGGCGGCAGTAAAGAAGAAGCCAGGCGACTGTTTGAAGCGGCACTGAAAAAATATGATGCCTTTAAACCGGCCACCCCGCTCGACCCGATCTGGGGAAGACCAACTGCGCAGTATTTCCTGAGCCAGCTAAAATAAAATTCACCGGATAGGGGCTATCTTGCCCGTATCCGTCTCAATGAAAAGAATATGGAAGAACACTTCTCACCACAACAAAGCCTGCAGCTCATTGAAAGCATGATCAAAAAAGTGCGAAGCGATATCGGCGCCAACAGTTTCCACTTTTTGTTTTGGGGGTGGCTGACGTTTGTTGCCATTCTGACGCAATTCTTTTTAAAGGTGGTGGTGCGCTATCCGCATCATTACATCGTGTGGACAATGATCATTCCGGCCGTCATCATCACCATTGTTCGTTCAGGCAAAGCACATCGCCGCCGTTACAGCACGTATGTAGGCGACAGCATGAAGTACCTGTGGATGGGAATTGGAATTTCCTTTTTTGTGCTAAGTTTTATTATCAGCAATTCCGGCGGCGGGTGGATCATTGCATATCCTTTCTTCATTTTATTTTATGGGCTGGGAACCTTTGTGAGCGGTATGTTCTTAAAATTCAAGCCGCTGATTATTGGCGGCGTTTTTAACTGGATACTTGCTTGCGTGTGTGTGCTGGTGCCCTACGATTATCAACTGCTGATTGCAGCCGTAGCCATCCTGACAAGCTATATCATTCCCGGTCATCTTATTCAAACCAACCGAAAGTAGCCATGGAAGAAAAGCAACTGAACGAACGCGAAAGCCTGCAGCTGATTCAGCAGATGATCAGCATGGCCAAAAAGGAACAAAAAGATGATGGCAGGGGGTGGATCCTCTGGGGATGGCTCCTCTTCCTGGCGTCACTGCTCACAGTCCTGAACCTGCAGGTCCGCTGGTTCAACACATTTTTCTTCTGGAACCTGTTTGGCTTTGTCACATTGCTGGCTTTTTTATACGAACTCGTGGTGCGCTATTTCGTGAAAAAAGCGGCGCGGGTGCGAACCTATACCCGTGACCTTTTTTCCCGCCTAAACGGAGGATTTTTTATCTGCATCATCTTTACCATCGTGGCCATCAACATCGGCGCAAGGGTGCTGTCCCGCAGGTATGGTGTGCCCGACATGACCTTTGTGAACCTTGGTTTTGCCCTGTTGATCAACCTGTACGCCTTCTGGATTTTGATCTACGGGACGGCGCTCGATTTCCGGCCGTCGGTCATTGGTGCGTATGTTGCCTGGGCATTTGGTATTGCCGCGTTGTTCTCGCAGGATTTTGCACAAGTCATGATCCTGCAGGCCCTTGCCGTGCTGGCCGGCTATATCATTCCCGGCCATCTGGCCAACCGGGAGTTCCGGCGGCTGAAGAGAGAAGAAAAAGCAGTTGCCCGTGTTTAAAGACCTGGATCCCATATTGCATTCGCAGTTGCGCCTGGCCGTGATGTCACTGCTGATCAGCGTGAAGGAAGCGGAGTTCATTTTTTTGAAAGAAAAGACCGGCGCCACGGCCGGCAACCTGAGTGTGCAGATTCAAAAACTGAAAGAAGCCGGCTACATCGATGTGAAAAAACAATTCAAAGACAACTATCCGCAAACCACTTGCGCCGTAACAGCAAAAGGCGTGGACGCATTTGAAACATATGTGAAAGCTTTGCAGAGCTATATTCAGAAGTAAGCCCGCCTTGCGTGGTGGCTGTCTGCCATCAGCGATCTGCTTTTTCCCTGATGATCGATGAACAGCATGTACAGGTGTGCGACGCAACGGGAGCTTCATAGATATTCTGTTGCTGGCACCATAAAAAAATATATCGCTCCTGCGGAGCTTTGATTTCTCCCCCTCTTCTTTCTTCTATTAACAAGATGCCTCGCCGGGGCAAAAATGAAAGGCCGTTGGCGAGGACGCCAAACGGCAGCAAAAAGCCTCCATCGGAATGACTGATGAAGGCTTTGAAGTCTTGTGAAAAAGCAAGGGTCTGTGCGGAGGTAAGCCCCTCCCTGGAGAGGTTTGGGAGGCCACCACTTCTCCCTTGGGGATGAGGGGGCCAGAGGGCTGTGGTGAGGTGTTTACTGCACCATTACTTTTTGCGTGAATACCGATTGTTTGCCTGCATCCAAAACCTTTACCATGTACAGGCCTTTCGCATGGCTTTCGTTCAGCAGGATTTCCTGCAACTGGTTCTGGCTGGTGATGCTGACCCTGCGTTGCATGACGCTGCGGCCCAGCATGTCGGTGAACTGCAGCGTGTACTCGCCTTTGGGCACTTTATTGAACTGGACCGAAATGCGGCTGCTGGTAACCGGGTTGGGATACACGGCCACCAGTTTGGCAAACCTGTCGGTTGGGGCCACAACCGTTGTAATTTCTTTCGTCCGTGCAGTAGCCAGCACATTGCTGTTGGCCAGGTCGGAGCTGCGGAAAACGGCGCTCAGTCCCTTGTATGGGCTCGCTTGCCAGTCTTTGGGATTCACTTCATAATAAGCTGATGCATCCACGGCACTGCTCACCAGCAGGTCGCCATTGCCATCCACCACGGCACCGTTGACCGTGAAATTGGCGGGCAGGTTTTGAATGGCTCCCAGGTGTGTGGCCACTTTGATTTCCGTGTTGACTTTGAACACATGGTTGCGGGCCGTGAGGATATAAAGATTGCCGTCGTCGTCGGCGATCATGTCGCCGCCAAACGAGCTGCAGCGGTTGTGAATGGAAATGCCTTTGTTGGCTGGGTCGTCTACCAGTTCGCCTAATCTTTCAACGGTAGGTTTTTTACCGGTCGAAAAGCGAACGAACGATGAGCCATCGTTGCTGATGGCATACCCGTACCCGTCAGCGGCAATCACCATGCGAGTGATGATCTTTGCTTCGTCGTTGTGCATGTCACCTGCGCCACTGAACGACTGGCCGGTGACAAAATAAACCTTCATCGACTTCAGGTCGATATAACGAAGCTGGTCGACAAACATGGGGGTGTAATAAAGGCGGTTGTGCTTCCGGTCGTACGCAGCAGCGGCTACGCCGGTGGAAAACGGCGACTGAAACAGGTTGCCCCATTTTGGGTCTGTTTGCGGAGCGAGTTCTTTTTTGGAAACAGCGTCGTAGGCTGTTTTTCTCACATCGGTGCCGTTGAGCAGCACATCACTGTACTGGCCAGTTTGCAGGTCCAGTTTGCGCAGCGCATTCCAGCCCATTCCGTCTTTGGTCAGATCGGTAATCGCATAGGCAAAACGGTCGCTCTGTGCAAAAGACTGGAAAGAAGACAAGCTAAAGGCAAGGGAAAGGCAAGCCAGGGGTAAAGCTCTTCTCATAACAAAAGATTTGTTGGTGAATCGGGAGATTAAATTACAACTTTTCCCTATGAAATTCCTTGCCGCGTTCAGCCTTTTTTGAACGGTTGGTAACTGCCTGGCTCTAAAGGGGATTGTTCCCTTTCTTCCGGGAGCGGTTCGCAGGGAATCAAGGATTGGTGGCACTGCCGGGGTAGGGCCTGGTAAAGGCGGGTGCCTTCGGTTTTCCAGGCAATCATTTCATCGCTCACCTGGCGGATGATTTTGGACGGGTTACCTACTACCAGCGACCGCGGTGGAATTTTTTCGCCCTGCCGGATAAAACATAGCGCACCGACAATGCATTCATCACCCAGCACGGCTTCGTCCATGATCACGGCATTCATTCCTACCAGGCAGTTGCGGCCGATGGTAGCACCGTGAACAATGGCGCCGTGCCCGATATGAGCGCCTTCCTGCAACACGACGGTCACACCGGGAAACATGTGCACGGTGCAATTCTCCTGCACATTGCAGCCGTCTTCAATGACAATCTTGCCCCAGTCGCCGCGCAGCGCACAACCCGGCCCGATGTACACATCCTTGCCAATCACGACGTGCCCGGTAACAGTTGCCTGCGGATGAACAAACGAAGAAGGATGGACAACCGGCTTGATGCCGTTGAATTGGTAGAAGGCCATGATGCTGTTGTTTATTTTTTGGACGTGAATACCTGCCGGGCAACAAAGTAAAGAAGGATTAGGGCAACGACGGTGAGAATAACCTTGCCCTGCCAGCCAAAGGCCGTCACTTCGTAAACGGCGTAGCCCTCGAGCAAAAGGGCGGGAACCTTGCCCAGCGAACTGGCCACGAAAAATGTGGGTGCCGACACCCGCCCGATGGCGGCGGCAAAGGTCACAAGGCCGGATGGGACAAACGGAACCAGGCGCAGGGAAAAGATGAGCCAAAAGGCTTTTTTGTCTTCGGCTTCGAGGAGTGCTTTTACTTTTTTGTGTTTTTCCAGTTGGTGCGTCGCTTCTTTTTTAAACCCTTTCCGGTACAGGTAAAACGCCACCACGGCACCCAGCGCTTCTCCCAAAAACGAAACGAGTATCCCTTCCCAAAAGCCAAAAAAAAGCAGGTTGGCGGCCGTGACAAAAACACTGGGAACAAGACCCAGTACGGCAACCAAAATACTGATGGCAATGCTGGTCGCTAAAGCAAGATTCGGATACTGCCGGAAGAAATCGAGGAGTGCTTCTTTCATGCCGGCACGAGGGTTTTACCGGTACGGAAACAGGTGCCCTTGAAGAGCGCCACCTGTTCGCCTTCGCCGTTGCTTACAGTAATCAGGTAAAGGCCCGTGCTGCGGCCGTTGTGCAGTTCTTTTGCTTCGGCCGTCAGCACCTCGCCGGGATGGGTGGTCCTGGTGAATGTAATGCTGGTGTCGAGTGCCATTGATAAGTTGTTGCGGTTGTTGCAGGCAAAGGCAAAAGCACTGTCCGCCAGTGAAAAAACAATACCGCCGTGTGTCACACCGAACCCGTTGATCATTTCCTGCCGCAGGCCCAGTTGCAGCTTTGCATAGCCTTCCCGGATTTCCACGACGGCGATGCCCAACCACCGGCTGAACAGGTCGTCTTGCAGCATGCGGTCGACAACGTTTTTTGCCAGCCGGTCTTTTTCTTCCTGTGTACTCATTCGCCCCTGAAGTTTGGTTTTCGCTTCTCGAGGAAGGCCTGCACGCCTTCTTTGTAATCGGCTGTGCTGCCGGCACGGTGCTGAAAAATTTCTTCGTCGTGCAACTGGTCTTCGTAACTGTTCTCAAACGAATTGTCCAGCAACTGCTTGGTATAGGCGAGACCCTTTGTTGGCATATTCGCCAGTGTAAAGGCAATTTTTTTTGCTTCCTCCGGGAATGTTTCGTCCGGGAAATATTTGTAGATCATGCCCATTCTTTCGGCTTCCTCCGCACCCACCTTTTCTCCGAGCATCATCAGTGCCGATGCTTTTTGCCAGCCCACCAGGCGGGGTAAAAAATACGTGCCGCCGCTGTCGGGTATCAAACCGATTTTGGAAAAGGCCTGGATAAATCCGGCCGATTGTGCAGCCACCACAAGATCGCAGGCAAGGGCAATGTTGGCGCCGGCGCCGGCCGCTATGCCGTTGACCGCCGCTACCACCGGTTTTTCCAGCTTGCGTATCTGGGTAATGATCGGATTGTAATGTTCGCCAACAATCGATTCGATCCGTGGTCCATTCGGGTCTACGACTTCATCGAGATCCTGTCCCGAACAAAAAGCCCGCCCGCTACCCGTGAGGTAAACGCAGCGGATATCATTGCTTTTGCAGGCCTCGAGTTTTTCCTGCAGCAGCAAGGCCATCTCGCGGTTGAACGCATTGTATTTCTCCGGCCGGTTCAGGGTGATGAAGGCAATCGAATCGCTGGTTTCGAAACGGATGGAAGACATGTGTGTGGATTAAACGGCAAAGCTAACGCAATGCGTTTTGAAAAATTCCGGGACCGCAATGGAAAGCCCTTGCCTTTCTTCGGGTTGAACAAAGAGAAAGGCTTTGCTTTTACCGGTTTAAAACGGCCGGGTATATTTTGCGGCCTCACCGGGTTTGGGAAGGCTTTTGCGGATAAAGGCACGCAGGTCTTCCGTGCTGGTGGCCAGGTCTTCCTTGCGCAGGTACATCATGTGGCCGCTGCGGTAGCCTTTCCAGGTCAGGCGGGAGGCGAACCTGCCGCCGGGATCCATCTGCCACAGGTTGTATTTGGCATTGAAATAATCACAGGCACCGTCGTAATAGCCCGATTGCACCATTACGTTGAGATAGGGGTTTTCGGCCATGGCCTGGCGAAGGTTTTCTCCCGTGTGATCATTGGTGTTGTCCCATGGGCGAACAGGTCCAAAGACATAGTATTTTAAATCTGTTTTGTAATTGAGCTCGCCCCGCAGGTAGCTGTTCATGGCCGGCGCAAAGCTGTGTTCCCACGAGGCCAGTTCGGCATTGTAATCCGGTGCCACACCGCCATCGGCTTTGTCGATGCCCAAATACCGCGAGTCGAGGCGGCCAACCGTGTAGCCTTTGTCGCGGAGCAATTCTTTCCAGAACAGCGAAGGCGGGATCACCAGGTTGTTGCGCAGCACGGTCGTTTCCGGCAGGCCGGCGTAGCGGGCAATTTTGGCAGCGATCTCTTTTCGTTTTTGTCCATCGAGCGATGACCCTTTCGACAGGGTCGGGATCAGTTCCTCGATGGTGAATGATTCGACCTCGGGAAGGACTTCGGCCAGGTCTTTTTTCTGCAGGTCTGCCGGCAGGGCTTTGTGATACCAGGCGGTGGCCGCATAATATGGAAGGCTTAAGGCATTGCCAACCGGCCCTTCGCGATCGATGCCCAGCGTGGTGGGAGAAACCAGCACCACGCCGTTCAAAAACATCCACTGCGCATTCTGCAACTCCAGCGCAAGCCCGGAGACACGGGTGGTGCCATAGCTTTCGCCGATCAAAAATTTGGGGGAATTCCAGCGGTTGTTGCGACTTACAAATGTATTCAGCCAGTCGGCGAGGTACTTGATGTCGGCATTCACGCCAAAGAATTTTTCTTTGGGCCCGTCCTTGCCCAGCATGCGGGAAAAGCCGGTGTTGACCGGGTCGATATACACAATGTCCGCCATGTCGAGCAGGGAATTCGGGTTTTCTTTCACGCCATAGGGCTGCACGGGATAGCCTTCATCGTCGATGTTCAGGATGCGCGGACCGGTGTAGCCCAATTCCATCCAGAGTGATGGTGTGCCGGGGCCACCGTTGAACGAAATGAGCAGCGGACGGGCTTCGTGATCCCTGACGTCGGAGCGTTCGTAGTAGGTGTAAAAAACGCCGGCAACCGGCTTGCCGGTTTCATCCCAAACCGGTATGGTGCCGGCGACCGCTTTGTAGGGGATGCGTTGTCCTTTGATGGTGACGGTGTGCTCCGTGGTAACGGAACGGTCGGGGTTGAGAACATTCAGCGGACCCGTTTTTTCTTCCTTATCGGGTGGTGTCGCCGTTGTGCTTTTGTCTGTTGCCGGTGCGGACGACAATTGTGCATGGGCAGTGGCCAGCAGTGCGAAGGCCAACCATAAGCAGGCAGTTCTTTTCATGCAGAATTTTTTTGGTAAGATATTGCTTTCTTCCACACGAAAGCAACGGCGCATCTACCCGCTAGTGGCACTTGAAATAATCAAACGCTTCTTTGCAATCGAGGCAGCGGTACATGGCTTTGCAGGCCGTGGAGCTGAATTGTGAAATGAGCTCGGTATGATAGGAGTTGCAGTGCGGGCATTGAACGGCTTCTTCGCGAAACATCTCCGGTGTGCAGAACTGTTGCCGTGGATTGGGTGGCGCAATGCCAAAGGCTTTTAGTTTCTGTTTACCGCTTTCGGTCATCCAGTCGGTGGTCCAGGCCGGCGAAAGGCGTTGTTGGACGGAAATGTCGCGGTAGCCTTTTTCCAGCAGTTTCAGGCGGATGTCCATCGAGATCATATCCATGGCAGGACAGCCCGAGTACGTGGGGGTAATCACAACGGTGACTTTGCCCTTGTTATACGAGAGGTCCCTGACAATTCCGAGGTCAAGCACGGAAAGCACTGGCACTTCCGGGTCTTTCACCTCTTCCAGGATGTGCCAGAGCTTTTCTTCTTCGGTGAGCAATGTGTTGCTATGGTGTTCGCTTTCGTTCACGGCTGTCGATTGCCTTCTTAGGTCGTTGCTTTTGCCTTGAATTTTGCAATGGCTTCACGGGTAAAATGGCTGAGCACAAGGCGGCCGCTGATCTCTGCCCGCTTTGTCAGCAGGGCGTCCCAGTCTTCCGTGTCCTGCCAAAAGATTTTTTTCAGTTCGCTCATGGCTTCGGGGCTGGAATGTGCCAGTTGGTGAGAAAGCCGCCTCACCGATTCGTCCATGCTTTCAATGGTTGGATGGCATTCGGCAAACAGGCCTTTGCGCCGGGCCCAGTCGGCGTTGCGCCACATGGTGGCATCGATGGCCAGTTGCGAAAAAGCCGACATGCCGATCTTACGCTGTACAGCCGGGCCAACCACAAACGGGCCGATGCCGATCGCCAGTTCGCTCAGTTTGATTTCGGCGCCTTCCACTGCGATGGCGTAGTCCAGCGCCGCAGCGATGCCCACGCCGCCACCAACGCATTTGCCGTGAATGCGGCCGATCGTCAGCTTGGGACATTTGCGCATGGCGTTGATCACCTCGGCAAAGCCGCTAAAAAAATCATATCCTTTTTCTTTGGTTTCAATTGCGGTCAATTCATCAAAAGAAGCACCGGCACAAAACGCTTTTTCGCCGGCCGACCGCACCACCACCACCTTTGTTTCCCGGTCGATACCGGCCGTATGAATTTCGTTGGCCAGCGCCGTGAGCAGGCGGTGCGGCAGGGAATTGCTTTGCGGGTGAAAAAATTCAATCGTCGTAATGCCATTGTGTGTTTCCGAGGTCACATAACCGTTGATGAGATCTTTTGCCATAATAATGTTTTAGCTAAGAGATAAGGGTTAAAAGGAGAGAAAGAGTTAAACACCATCGTTGTTAAATACTCTGTGGAAACCATCTTTCATCCATTCTACATTAAAGTTCATTAAAATTCCATTTTTAAGTTTCATCAATTTCAGATAGGTTCTGCCTGTTTGAAATGGATGGGGCTTAGTTTTTCAACAGATTTTATTTCGATTACTAATTTGTCCTCCACCAACAGGTCAACCTTATAGGCATCTTCTATAAAGATTTCCTCGTATTCAATTGGCAATGCCAGTTGGCGCTCTACACGGATCTTCCTTTTTGCTAACTCGTAGTTCAAAGCCTCTTCATACACCCGTTCAAAACATCCAGGACCGATTTCTGTATGGATTTTTATACAAGCATCTAAAACAATGCCTGTCAATTCACTCATCTCCATAATTCGCTTTTGTCTCTTTACAATCCTCTTTCTCTCTTAGCCACCATGGTCAGTATCGTGGCGATGCCAACCGTTTCGCCGGTTTCGTCGAGCATTTCCACCAGCCACTTCACAATGCCACGCGGGATGTCGGTTTCTTCTTTTTGGTCCTGTGGAATTTTTTCCTTGCAGGTGAACCGGATGGACAGTTCGGTGCCGGGATAAACCGGTTTGGTAAAACGCAGTTCATCGATACCGTAGTTTAAAAGAACCGGACCGAGCTCGCTGCCGTCGACAAACAAACCGGCGGCTGCACTCAGGATGAAGTAGCCGTGTGCCACCTGTTTTTCAAACATGGTGCCGCTAAAATCCGTGTCTTTCCTGTGTGCGTAAAAATGGTCGCCACTGAGGTTGGCAAAGGCATCAATGTCTTCCGACGTGATAATGCGTTTCTCGGTGATGATCTGTTCTCCGATCTGCAAGTCCTCGAAATATTTGCGGAAGGGATGTGCGTTGGTTTGAAGTCCTTTTGCACCTTGTTGGTATTGCTGCGTGATGGCGGTGATCACGGTGGGTGAACCCTGGATCGCAACGCGTTGCATGTAGTGTTTAACGCCACGTACGCCGCCCATTTCCTCGCCGCCGCCGGCCCGGCCGGGACCACCGTGAATCAGCAGCGGGAGCGGCGAGCCATGACCCGTGCTTTCTTTGGCGTCGTCACGGTTCAGAACCAAAATCCGCCCGTGGTGGGTGGCGGCACCAACCACAAATTCGGTAGCCAGTTTGTTGTCATGGGTCACGATCGAACAGCACAACGAACCCTTGCCCCTTTTTGCCAGTTGCACCGCTTCGTCCAGGTCTTTATAAGGCATAAGGGTGCTCACAGGACCAAAGGCCTCGATGTCGTGCACCGCATCGCTTTGAAAAGGGTGTTCGCTCAGGAGCAGGAGGGGCGAAAGAAAAGCGCCTTTTTGTGCATCAGCGTCCACCACTTCCACACTGTCCAAAGAACCGTAAACCAGTTGGGCCGATGCAAGGAGCTTTTGCACGGCTCCTTTCACTTCGTCGCGCTGGCTTTTTCCGGCCAGTGCGCCCATGCGTACCTTGTCGTTCGCGGGGTTTCCAATGGTGGTTGCCGAAAGTGCCTGGCCAAGTGCAATGGCCACGTCTTCCAGCAACGGTTCGGGTACAAAAATCCGGCGGATGGCGGTACATTTTTGCCCGGCTTTTACCGTCATCTCCTTGCGAACCTCTTTGATAAAAATGTCCCACTCGGGCGAACCGGGTTCCACGTCGCGGCCCAGTACAATGGCGTTCAGCGAATCGGCCTCCATGTTAAAGGGGACACTCTCTTCCAAAATCCTTTGCTGCGATTTCAACATCAGTCCCGTTGATTTGGAACCCGTGAACGTAACCACGTCCTGTGCCGTGACGTGCGCCAGCATGTCGCCGGCGCTGCCGCAGAGAAGTTGCAGGGCGCCGTCGGGCAAAATACCGGACGCAATGATTTCTTTCACTACGGCTTCCGTCAGGTACGAGGTAATGCTGGCGGGCTTCACTACCGCCGGCACACCGGCCAGCCAGTTGACGGCGCATTTTTCGAGCATGCCCCAGACCGGGAAATTGTAGGCATTGATATGGACCGCTACGCCTTCCTTTGGTACCAGCAGGTGGTGTCCCATGAAGGACCCGCCTTTGCTCAGGCCAACCGGTTCGCCGTCGGTGCAGTAGGGCAGGTCGGGAAATTTGCGACGCAGCGAAGCATTGGCAAAAAGATTTCCAATGCCGCCTTCGATGTCGATCCAGCTATCGGCTTTGGTGGCGCCGGTGCGGTAGCTGATTGGGTAAAATTTTTCTTTCTGTGCCAGCAGGTGCAGGGCCAGTGCCCGCAGCATGCGTCCCCGTTCGTGGAAGGTCAGCTTGCGCAGGTTTTTGTTGCCGACTTCCCGGCCATACTGCAAAATGGAAGCAAAGTCCAGTCCTTTCGTGGTTGCAGCAGCAATCGTTTCACCGGTAACGGCGTCGTGTAACAGTTGCCCTTCACCATCACCGGTGATCCAGCGCCCTGTTACATAGTTTTCAAGTTTGTTCATTGTTTATTTCAGCATTAATCGTTAGACCGAATTGTTTGAGGTGATGCAAGGCGTGCTTGTAAAGAAGCTGGATATTCTGTTCGTAATTGAGGTCGCCAAAAAAAGGGTTGCGTGTGACCTGCAGGTTGTTCTTTTCAAAAACGGAAAAAAAATAATCGAGTTCCTCTTGCAGCTCTTTGAGGGCTTCGGCTTTGGAAGGGTTGCGCACGGGCGCCGGCACCTCGGGCATCAATGGGTTGACAGTATTTTCGCGGAACGGTTTTTCGCTTTGAAGAAAGTTGCGCATGTTGTCGAGTTGCTCTTCCGGCGTCAGTACTTCGGAATAGACAACTTTGCCGGATGCAATGCATACGCTGTCGGCAAAATGCTCAATCATCTGCTGCACGGTCATCTTGCCCCAGGCGGCCCTGGCTTCCGTAGGCAGTGAGGCCAGGAGTGGAATAAGACGGCTTTGCAAAAACTGCTCTTTTTCTTCCATCGTCATGATAAAGGGTTATACTGCAAATATAGGGCGACCCTGCCCCCGCGGCAGCGAAGGCTTTTTCCCTTGGATGTCCGTGGCGCCGATCATTGTACTGAACGTTGAAGAGTGCGACGCAACAGGTGTTCAATCGTTATTCTGTCGCTGGAAACATAAAATATATCGCTCCTGCGGAGCTTTATTTCACCTCTACGCTTTCTTTCTATTAACACGAGGCCCCTCCGGGGCAAAAGAAAAAGCCTTTGGCGAAGACGCCAAACGGCAGCAAAAGCCTCCATCCTAAAGTAAGATGAAGGCTTGAAGTATCGTACAAAAGCAAGGGTCTGTGCGGTTGTAAGCCCCTCCCTGGAGGGGTTTGGGGAGGCCACCACTCCCTCCTTTGGAGGCTGGCCATCGTTAGCGAAAATTTTTCTCGTCAACGCCTTTGTTGATGGCGTAGCTGGCATAGGTGATTTCTACCGTACCCTTTTTCGATTTTGCTTTTTCTTCCACCTTTTTTTCGCCGCCTTTCTCGTATTCGAACGTAATGCCCTTCGGGAGTTTGTAGTCTTTCGTGTTGAACGTAAAGACCACCTTGTCGGGCAATCCCCAGGCTGTGTAGGCGCCGTAGTTCAGCAGGATCTCGTAGGTGCCGCTTTCTTTGGTGGTCACAACTGCTTTGCGGATGACGGCTTCTTTTTCATCGACGTGCAACACCGAAAGCACTACGTCGCTGGCTTCATCGGTTGGGATCAGTTTGACCACTGTTGTTGCTACGCCATTCACCGTGGATGTACCGCCGGGAACCGTCTGGTAACTTCCGCCGGCCAGCAAGGCGTTGACGTTCACACTAACGCCGCCCTTCGGAAGAATGGAGATGCCGCCGGCTTTTTTTACTTTGAAGCGATCGGGTTTTTTGTAATAAACGGTCACCTTCGACGCCGGCGCATTGATAAAGGAAACATCCAGTTTCATCCGGCCTTCTGCCGTGTAGTCGTTCACCTTTTCCATCTTTGCCCGGACACGCTGCAGCAGCGCTTCTTCTTTTTGCGCCACGGCAACCGATGCGACAAACAAACCTGCGAAAAGCAATCCATACTTCATGATGATGATTTAGGATAAAACGTCTTTTTTTCGAAAAAAAGCGATGGCCAAAGAAACAAAGAGAACGATGTGCGCAAGCAGCACCAGCGCTGACTTTAACACTTCCCGCACATCTACAGGCCGGTCGAAAAAGCCCTTCCAGTTGAGCATGTGATTGGTGAAAAGAAAGGGCTTCAGCGCATTGAAGACCGGGATGTCCATCGTGGTTAAAATCGTTGCCACAATCACGACACTCATGGCGCCGATAATGGGCCCGATGGCGTTGTCGGCAAACACCGAAAACAGGAAGGCAAGCGAGGCAACCGTCATCATGGAAAGCGCTGCAAAGCCATAGGCGGCCGCATAGCGCCACAATACATCGCTTTTATCGAGAAGGATAAACATGTCGCTCTTTTGCACCATCAGGTCACTGACGCCAAACAGTGCTACCGAACCGAGCAGGCCAAGCACGGCCATGAACGTAAGCAGCAGGAGGGTGTAGATGGAAGACGCGATAAATTTGCTGAGCAGAAGCCTCGTGCGACTTATTGGTTTTGCCACCAGCAGGCGAAGGGTGCCCATGGCCGCTTCACCGGCAACGGCATCACCGGCGACAAGGCAAATCAGCAGCGGCACATGCACCAGCAGGGTATGGAGGATCAGGTAAAAAACAAAAAAGCCATTCAGCTTTTTGCCTTCAATATCGAAGGCCGCGTTGATGTTTTGCAGCATGAACTCCAGGTACGTTTCACCGTCGGCATACATGGCCAGTTGAATCAGGAGGATGATCAGGCCAATGGCGGCAAAGGCAATGTAGGTGCGGGGTTTTTTAAAGATTTTATAGAGTTCAATCCGTGTAAGCTGCCACATGCTGATTGGGCGTTGTGAGTGATAAAAAATAATCTTCCAGCGAATGTTTGGCCCGAAGCGAAAAAACCGCCACGCCGTTTTCCACCAGGAAGCGGTTGAGTGCCGGCACCTCATCGCGGTGCATTTGCAGCAGGATTCCTTCTGCAGCTTCCTGCAAAAAATGTTGCCACTGTGTTTGTGCCAGCAGTGTCTTTGTTGCTGCATTGTCGGCCGTGTCTAACAGGACCAGTGTTTCAGACGGGTGAAGCAATTCGGCCACTTTCCCCTCGGCTACCTTTTTTCCCCTGTCGATGATCAGCATCGAGTCGGCAACGACTTCGATTTCGCTGAGCAGGTGCGAAGAAACGAAGACGGTTTTGCCTTCCTCGCGGCTCAGTTGCAAAATCAGGTTGCGTACATCGGCAATGCCCTGCGGATCGAGGCCATTGGTTGGTTCGTCGAGAATGAGCAGTTGCGGGTTGTGGGCAAGGGCGCAGGCAATGCCCAGGCGTTGCTTCATGCCCTGCGAAAAGGTTTTCACTTTGCTGGCCGCCCGTTCTCCCAGGCCAACCCTTTCCAGGTGTTGGAGGAGGTCGGCTTTGGATAGCCGCACACCACTGAGACGGGAGAGGATGCCGATGTTTTCCAGCGCCGTGAGGTAGGTATAGAGGTCGGGCTTTTCGATGATGGCTCCCACCTGTTGCAGGATGGCTTTCCGGTGGTGGGTGAGTTCCTGTCCCAGGATGGAAATGCTTCCGGCTGTTGGCCGGATCAGTGTCAGCAGCATACGGATGGTGGTGGACTTGCCGGCACCGTTCTGTCCCAGGAAGCCATACACGTGGCCTTTGGCAACGGAAAACGAAAGCCCGTCCACCGCGGTGAGTTCCCCGAACTGTTTGGTCAGGCCGTTTACGTCGATGATGAAGGACATCCAAACAAATGTAGTACAGGATAAAAGCGGCGTCGTTCTTCGCTCTGCACACGACCGCCTTTGGGCACTTCGAAAGAGTAAACACGCAGGGGCTATATTTGTTTGATGAATGCGTCACCCACTTTCTGGCAGGCTTCCTGGCGCCGGCTGAAAAAAAACAAAGGAGCCATGGCCGGTTTGGTGATGATCTGGATCGCCGTGTTCATTGCTGTTTTTGGTTATTTTCTTTCGCCGGATCCCTCGCCGTTTGCCAACCGCATCATCCTCGAAATCGGCGGTGAAAAGCCGGGCTACCAACGGGAGTTTTTACTGGTGAAAAAAACAAGCGTTACCGAAGCCGGATTTTTCACCCGGCTCGTTTCCGGCAAACCGGATGCATACGATTATATCCCGCTCGCTTCCTGGCAACACGCCGGCGACAGCCTCGTTGCCCAGCGCTTTATTGATGAAGGCGTGACGGAACGCATTGCATTTGCAAAAACGGCATTGGCCCCTTCGCCGGTGATCGCCAAAACATTTTATCTCGGCACCGATAAATACGGCCGCGACATCCTGAGCCGCCTGATCATCGGCACAAGGGTCAGCCTGAGCGTGGGTTTGATTACCGTCCTGATCTCGCTGTCGGTGGGCATTTTCCTGGGCGCAGTGGCCGGCTATTTCCGCGGAAGGCTGGACGAAGCCGTCATGTGGCTGATCAACGTGATCTGGAGCATCCCCACCCTGCTGCTGGTCTTTGCCATCACGCTTTTGCTGGGCAAAGGATTTTGGCAGGTGTTCATTGCCGTGGGACTGACGATGTGGGTGAACGTGGCCCGCCTGGTGCGGGGGCAGGTCATGGTGACAAAAGAACTGCAATACGTGGAAGCCGCCAGGGCCCTTGGCTTCTCGCATTACCGCACGATCGTACGGCATATCCTTCCCAATATTTTCGGGCCGATCCTGGTTATCGCCGCCTCCAATTTTGCCTCCGCCATCGTGATCGAAGCAGGCTTGAGTTTTCTCGGCGTTGGCGTGCAGCCGCCACAGCCAAGCTGGGGACTGATGATTAAAGAAAACTACAACTTCATCATCACGCAAAACCCCATGCTGGCACTGGCGCCGGGCTTTGCCATCATGCTGCTGGTTCTTTCATTTAATCTCCTGGGAAACGGGTTGCGGGATGCGCTGAATGTGCGGGGCAGGCTGTGAGTAGTTTGGCGTTTGGAGTCTGGGATTTGGTGTTGTTTGATGCAGTCATTCTTTCTTCTCTTCGACTTTTATCATTCTTCAATTTTTTGCGGTTCTCTCGTTTTTGCATCGGCAATAACCAAAAACGCAAGACAGAGGTAAAACACGCTTCCCACTTTGTCTGTCTCTACCAGGTCGCTCAGAAAATTTACCGTGCATTGCATCAGCAGGATGGCAGCAATGGCAGCCACTGTTGTTTTCCAGAGGGGATCGGTGGTGCGCCGGTAAATCCTTTGCGCCTGCCATAGCAGTACGCCAATGAGCAAAACAAAAAAGAGCAGCCCGGCAAGGCCCTGTTCGATCAGCAGCAGCAGGAAATAATTGTGAACGGTCGATTGTTCGCGGTTAGTACTCACCCAGGTGCGGAAAGCCGGCACCGCATACGACTGGTAGTGCTGGTAAAACGTTGTTGGTCCAAAACCCGTGAGCCATCTTTCCCTGCCCATGCGGGCACCGGCCACCCAACGGTAAAATCGCTCGGCGGTTGAAACGTCCTTGCCTTTGTAGGTGGCGACAAGGTGTTCGCTGAAGTCCTTGTGAAAAATCGTGGTGTCGTGCTTGGGTGCGAAAAGAAGGTAGTTGTCGTTGGCCTGCAGCCAAAAAACCGCAGCAGCGACGAGCAGCCAGGCAAGCACAAAGGCTTTCAGCAGCCATCCCTTTTTCAACAGCCAGTAAGCCGGTAGGCCGACAGCCAGTGCCAGCCAGGCGCCTCTTGCATACGAAAGAAGCAGGGCAGCGAAAATGATTACCAGGGCAATTCGCCAGGCAACGCGTCGCCATTTTTTCGTCTCCAACTGATGAAAAGCAAGTCCTATCGGTACCATGAAGACCAGCAAGGCCGAATAGTTGACATGGTTCCGAAAGAACGGCGCCAGCGCATCGTTGATTTTGGCAAACGTAAATCCCAGCGCAGCATGCCTTGCCAGCGCAATGCAGGTAACAAGGAACATGGAAATGAATAAAACCCCTGCGGACCGCTGCAGGAATTTTTCCTTTTCGCGAAGCAGCAGGGGAGCGCCAACAAAGGCCAGGATGTACCAGCCTTTGGCCAGCAGGTATTTAACGGAAAGCAAAACATGGCTTGACAGGGCTACCGTAATGACCGTCCATGCGAGGCCTGCATAAAGAAGAAAAAGAGGCAGTGGAAGGCCTTGCTTGGGTTGCTCTTCGCGTCGTCGGAAAAGATGCATGACCACCACGGCAAAGGCCATCAGCAGCATGAGCGGTTCGTCGGGAAGGTCGGTGCCCAGGCTTCCCGAAACAGTGAATTCGGTCGACCAGGGAATGGAAAAAAGTAAGGCATAAAAAAGTGCCTGCGGGTATTGCACCAACAGCAGCAAAGCCACCGCGGTAAAAGGCAGAAAGCAAAGCGCCGGAAGGGTAAAATAAGCCGCAGCAAAAATGCAGGCGAGCAGGAATGCAGCCCCGGCCAGGACAAGGATTCTATGGCTTGTGGTTGTCACGTTTTTGTTTTTCGGCTTTCGACAGACACGGCCAGCAAAAATGAAAACAGCAGGGCACCGAGAAAAACAAAAAGCGCAATCTGGCCGGCTTTGGGTTTGTCTGGCCAGGGCATGGGCCGTGCGGCTTCCACGATGAGTAAAGCATTGGGTGTCGTTTTTAGGGCAAGCTCGTATTCGTCGATCAGTTGACGGTATTGTTGGAGGTGAACCATCCGCACGGGCCGTTCCTCCGGCGTTCCGTACCCGTTTTTAGCGGTGAGAGAGGCCGTGTCGCCGGGCAAGGGACCGCCAGTTGCCGTTTGTTGCAACTGCAACGCATACGCTTCCTTCAGGCCTTGCAATACCAGGCGGTTGTTTGCGGTTTGAAGTTCCTTGTGAATGTCGTTGAGGCGTTGCATCAGGGCATTGGCAAGCGCTGCCGCCATTTCCCTGTCTTTGTCCCACACGTTAATCTTCAATTCGCCAAACCCGGTGCGGTGAACGGACGTATTTTTTTTTAAGAACAGTACCGCTTTTTCGCCTGCATCGCCCTGCATGGTATCGAGCCCGTAGTGTGCAGCGAGGCCAAACGAATCGACAGCGGCGCGGTAAAGGGTATCGAGCCTGGTGGTGCCTTCTATTTTGTCCAGGTCATCGATTGTTCCCACCTCCGTGTACAGCGCTTCGATGTTGGGATTGAGAATCCTGGCCTTGTCGGCAAGAAGGGGATTGGCCGGCAGGGCGGTGGTTGAACCCAGGTAAAGTTTGGGTGCCAGCAAAGCAGCCAGCAGGGCTACAGCAGTTGCCAGGGCTGTCAGGATCATGATCATCTTCCAGCGTCGGGCAAGAACAGAAACAATGTCGGGCATGGTGTCACGAATAAAGCGGTAAAAAAAGTTTTTTAACCCGGCTGCGTTGTGTGAATAAAAGCACGGCAGCGAGGAGGGCAATGCTAGTCAAAATAATCCAGACGTTGCCGGTGAGCTTTTGACTGTAGAAAAACAGGAAATAGAGAAGCAAGGCAAGGGCTGCAAATGCAGCCATGCTGCCCGCTGCGGTTGAAACGGCAAGCCTGCGCGACGTTGTGAGCCAAAGTGTGATGCCACAGCCATACTGGCTTGCCAGTGCTGCCAGGCAACAACCCCTGGCACCATAAAGCGGGATCAGCCAAAGATTGAGCAGCACATTGAGAAGGGCAAAAAAGAAGACAACCAGGATGAATAACCTGAACTGCGCCGTTGCTGTTAGCGCGGAGCCGTAAACATGCGTCAGGTAGGATGCCGGTAACGTGGCGAGGCAAAGTTGCATGATGATGGTGCTATTGGCATCGGCCGAATGGTAGAGGGCCGCCTGCACCCAGGGCGTGAAGGCAAGAACAAACGCCACGGCGCCGGTCGCCATCAGCAAAAGCCCGTGGCGGGAAAGAAGCAGCACTTGTTGAAAGAGTCGCCTGTCGTTTTGGTGCCGTGCAAGGAATGAAACAAGAAAGGAAGCCGTGAGATAACCGATCATGTTGCCCGCATCGAGCAGGCGGAAGGCCGTTGCATAAATGCCTGCCTGCACGGCGCCATCGGGGTGTAGTCGTTCCAGTAAGAAAGCATCCAGGCGGTTGTGGGTCGACATCAGTAAAAGGATCAGGACAAAGGGTGTCGTCCACGCCACGATGGATCGGAGGGTTGTGGCCGGGCCGCTGGAAAAACTTTGCTTCCGCCAGAGAAACAACAGGAGGCAGCCAACAGCAACCGTGGAGGAAAGCGTTTGCAACTGCAGGAAAAGCAGGATGGTGATCGGCCGGAGAACGCCGTACACGGGCCCGATGCAAAGCGCAAGCAGGAGGATTTTGTCGAGCACGGAAAAAAACGCGTCGGGCTGGAAAAGCTGCCGTGCTGTTAGGAGGCTGCGCAAAAAACCAAAGAGGGATTGAAGGGCTTGAATCCCGACCAGGTAGAAAAGAATCTCCCAACGCGTAACGCCGCTGAGTGCAGCCGCTCCGGTGCAGGCAAGGGCGTAGCATAAAAGAAGCAGCAGTTTGATCCGGAGCAGTTGCCGAACGTTCAGTGCCTGCTGTGCTGCCAGCCGTTGCGCCAGCATATTGCTCAGGCCTGCATCGGCAACAAACAGCAGAACATAGGTCAGGTTGTACAGGGCAAAATAGGTTCCGTAGGATTCGTGACCAACGATGTTTTGCACCTGCCGGTCGATGAGAAAAATCCAGGCCGGCTTGATCAGCAGATTCAGAACCAGCAGCCAGGAAAGACCTTTGAAAAAATGTTTGACTCCCATTTCAGGCCGGCGTGACAGTGACTGTTCGATGGAGGCTTTCTTCCAGGGAGAGGATGGTTTCCGTGCGTTCGATGCCTTTGATCTTTTGCAGTTCGTCGTGCAGGATGTAACGCAACTGGTTGATGTCTTTGCAGACGACTTCCACAAAAATGCTGTAGTTGCCGGTGGTGTAGTTCATGCGAACGATCTCGGGAATTTTCTTGAGGTCTTTGGCCACCGTATCGTACAGCGAGCTTTTTTCGAGATAGATGCCGATAAAAGCAATGACGTCGTAACCCAGTTTTTTCAGGTCCACCTGGTATTTCATCCCGCTGATCACGCCGGCTTCCTGGAGTTTTTTGATCCGGACGTGGATGGTGCCGGCGGAAACGAACAGTTTTTTCCCGATTTCGGCATACGAGAGGCTGGCGTCGTGCATCAGTTGCTGGATGATGTTCAGGTCCAATTTGTCAAGATTCAAATCGGGGGGAGTATTTGCCATGGAAATTAAATATTTTCAAATCCATTTGCAATATATTAGATGAAATCGAAAGTTTTTTCAAAATGGTTGAAAATTGTAAAAGCGTCCTATTTTTGACTTGTCAAGTTCATTGAAACGGTGGTGATGCAAAAGCGGTGAAGAAAATTCACGACTGATTATTCGCCACTCATTAAATCTACTGTGGGGTGATGAAACCTTAGGCAGACATGCCCTCTTGTCTCGGGGGTGGGGAAAACAGGACAAACGACGTGTAGAGCCGACGTTACCATTGGTAAGGCCGACCAGGGTTGACCACTAAACTTTGCACGCTAGCTAACTGCCCCGTGGAGGTTCGAATCCTCCCCCTACAGCACTTCTCATGTGTTTATTTTGCCCGCAACCGATTGCTTTCAATGTATTGCGGGCTTTTTTTTTGCTAAAAAACGCAAAAACTCGTTGTTGCTTCCTTGGACAAGCCTCACAGGTTTTCAAAACCTGCGAGGCTTTTACCGTTTCCCGTTTTTTATTCAGGGATCATTATGCCAACCGTGTTGACATCCATACTTGTCCACTGGAAGTTTTTGCTGTCGATGGCTGCCAGTCTTATTGTTGTCGTGGTATTGTTCGACGTTTGTGTGATTACGGTCTCGTCTGCGTTCAACGTATAGGTTCCCGATTTGCTGGCTCCTGATGCGTCGATTTCGGTATAGGTTCCGTCTAAATTAAATTTCATCCGGGCCCTGGAGAGGTCCTGGCTGTTGTTTTGTTTATAGATGCTGTAAACCAACTGCGTATTGGCTTGGCTATAGTTGATGTAATACTGAAAATATTTCCAGGTTACACCGCATAACATTTCTTTCTTTGAAGGCGTGGTGTCGCTATCTTTTTTGTGGCAGGCAGCAGCTACCAAAACCAATAAAACAACACTAAAAAAAATCTTTGCTTTCATGTTCTTCTGTTTAAAAGTTAACTAGAGTCGTATCGATTAGCGGTATCAATTTAAGGAGGTATTACAGATAAAGGAAATAATATTGTCGACCGTGTCGTAACCAGCGGCTTTGCCGAAGTGGTGAGAAAAAAGGTTTGAATGGTAAGAGTCTGTTTCCGTCAATGCAAAATCCTGAGATGGAGCCAACGCCACTTTTCCAAAAAGGAAACCGGGGAATAACAGACAGGCGATTTCTAAAAGCATACAGGTCATTGACGATGCGAAAATACAAGTGCTTCGATTGAAGCAGGTTTGTTTCTTGCTTTCCAAAAACTTTGCCACAAGCTGCGCCATCTCCTTGCGGACCTCCTGCAAAAAGGTCCTGTTCCAAACTGCTGAATTCCCATCTGGTACTTTCACCCTGGCTTCCGGAAGAACGGTCGATTGCTTTCAGGCGTAAACGTTTTTTTCCCGGCGATCAATTTGAAGTGTTCCGTGCGCTGATTTATTACCGTGTGCGCAATGGCAAAACGGTATCTCCGCTGGTTGTAAACTGCGGGCACCGTCTCTATCTTCAATTGGAAGCGCCGGAGGCCGGCTATTGCGAAATGAGTTTCTGCTTTCCGCAAAAGGGTTGCAGCAACAGGCTGGTTTTCGCCGGTAACCTTTAGGTTTCACTACCGGTTTCCCTCTATTTCATTCCTGGTGTTTCCGCCGTATTTTAGCGGCAAATTTGAACTCTTATGAAAACAAGATTTTTCGCTGCGGCTCTTTTGCTCTTCACCTGCCTGGCCTATGTTGCCTGTAAGAAAGACGCGTCTGTTCCCATTCAGCTTTTGCTGACCGATCAGCCGGCGGCTTACCAGGAAGTCAACGTCAACATTATCGGGATGCGGGTAAAAACCAGCAAAGACACCAGCGGCTGGATTGATATTCCTGTGAACGCCGGTGTGTACAACCTGCTCACCTTGCAAAACGGTACAACGAAGGAGTTGGCAAAAGGCGACGTGCCCGATGCGGTTTTGAAAGAAGTGCGGTTTATCCTGGGCAATAACAACACGATAAAAGTGAACGGAACCACCTATCCACTGGAGGCACCCAGTGCCGAAGACTCCGGCCTGAAGGTGAAAATCGACAAGGACCTCCAGGAAACACTCAACACCTTTACGCTGGATTTCGACGCCTCTCTTTCAGTCAAAGAAGAAAACGGGGGGTACAAGCTGCGGCCCGTGATCAAATTGAAATAAGACAAACCTTTTTTAGCAAAGCCCTTGTTCCCGCAAGGGCTTTTTATTTTATACAACCTGAAAGTGATCCATGAAGATTGCGGCAAACCTGGCGGCTGGCTTAAAAAGAAAACCCCGCTCTTGCGAGCAGGGCCTTTCAAAAGAAGTTAGGACGGTTTGGTTTTTCGGAATTGGATATATATTGGTTTTTCTCAGGATTTTGTATCGTTGCTTTCGCATTGATTACGGATATAAAATTAGCCGGGAAGGGCGATCGTTTACAAGCAAATAGGTGAACCGAAAGGATTGCCGGGTCAACGGTGGAAAATGGCCGGTGTGGAAGACGCAAAACGGCTGCTGTAGCCCCGCAAAACAGGAAGATTTAATTCCCGGCATTTTTAAAAAAAGAGTAGATTTAGTAAAATTTACTCATATGAGAAAGCGTTTCTTCACCCTTTGGTTTGCTATGGCTGTTTTTTCAATTGCCAACCGATCCTATGCAGAGACACTTCCCTTTGCGCCGCACCTGCTGAAGAGTGATTGGGCGGCGATCCATGTGCCACCGCCGGTGGAGCAGGCCTTCCAGGCAATGTTGCTGGAAGTATCACAGGATTACCATTTTCATTTGTCGGACATTACGCAACTAACCACTACCTGGACCAGGGATAAAAACGTTTACACGGTGACGGCCCGGTTTGGGCTCTCGAGTTGTGATGATACAAACCCGTTCAACATGTTGACGGCTAAATTCAAAGCAAACGGCGAAGTCGTGCTTATACCGTCATTAAAAGGCGAGCCGGTTAGATATGTGTTCGATGCAGTGGCCTGCATTCGTGCGCCGTTT
Source organism: Flavisolibacter nicotianae (assembly GCF_003628535.1). GTDB lineage: Bacteria > Bacteroidota > Bacteroidia > Chitinophagales > Chitinophagaceae > Flavisolibacter > Flavisolibacter nicotianae. The sequence continues at coordinate 544,717 of NZ_RBCI01000001.1, read as the reverse complement.
TAGGAATGAGTTTCCCTGCTTTTACCCTTGCAACCAAAACCATCAAGACAGAAACGCCGGCTTGCTTCCCGTTCCGGCCGCCGTTGCCTGTTTCATTTACCTGTCATGTGCGAAATCCCTTTGATAAAAAACATTCTTTTCCGGATTACCGGCTATTTGTTCCTGCTGACGATTCTGCCCTTGCAGGCGTTTTGCCAAACCGAAGACCTGCCAGTGTTAAAAGCCAAGGTGCGGAAAGCAACAGGCGAAATGGAGCGGTTTGAAGCCAGCCGGCAACTGGCGAATTATTACCGTGCCAGCGGCGACATCGAAGCCTATGGTGCCGTGTCGCAGGAACTGCTGGGAATTGCCCAGACCCTCAACAACGACTCGCTGCTGGTGATCTCTTACGGCAACCTCGGAAATTATTTTGCCAACAAAAGCGATTTTCATTCTTCCCTGGCGTACTACCTGAAAGCGCTGCGGATGGCCGAAAAAAGCAGGGATGCCGAAAAGCTGTGCAAGCTTTACAACAACATAGCCGACCAGTACCGCAGTTTGAAAGATCATCAACAGGCCATTGTCTACCTCCGCAAGGCACAGGCCCTGCTGTCGCAGGCGTCGGTGGTAACGCCGACCATGCCGCAATATGTGTACATCAACTTTTGCGAAAGCTTTTTGGGATTGGGAAATTCCGACTCGGCACTGAAATACATTCAACTTGCAGATACCGAGTTGCAGAAAAACAAAAACGACCAAGCCTACATCAATGCCCTGTACGATTTCGGGCAGGTGTACGACCGGCTCGACAGCCTGCGGCTGGCAGAACAGTATTTCAAACGCAGCATCGCCCTGGCCGACTCTATTCAGGACCTGTACAATTTTGCCGATGCCACCCGCTATTACAGCCTTTTTCTGCTGGAGCACAAACGCTACGACGACGTGCAGCGCTATGCGCAACTAAGCCTTTCGGCGGCGCAGAGCAGCGGCAATAACCTGGGTATTGTCAATGCTGCTGCTTTGTTGTACGACACCTATGTAGAACTCAACCAGACAGACAGTGCATTTTACTATCTGGCGCTCAAGGACCGGTACCGCGATACGGTTTTCAACGAAGAACAACTGTCGCGGGTACAGCAGATCACGTTCAGTGAACGCATCCGTACGCAGGAAGTGGAAGCCGAACGGGTGCGCTACCAGAACAAGATCCGGTTTTATTCCCTATTGGCTGCCATCCTCGTGCTGATGATTGTTGGTCTTTTGTTATGGCGCAACATCCGCTACAAGCAAAAGTCTTTCCGGCTGCTGGAGCAGCAGAAAGAAAAAACCGATATCCAAAAAGCGCGGGTGGAAAAGGCCTATGCCGAATTAAAAGACACACAAGCGCAGTTGATCCAGCGGGAGAAGATGGCATCTCTGGGCGAACTCACGGCCGGCATCGCCCACGAAATTCAAAACCCGCTGAACTTTATCAACAACTTCTCCGACATCGGTTCCGAACTGGTCGATGAAGCCGAACAGGAACTCGACAAAGGCAAAAAGGAAAATGCGATCAGCCTTTTGCACAACCTGCGGCAAAACCTCGAGAAAATTCATCACCACGGTAAAAGAGCCGACTCCATCATTAAAAACATGCTCCAGCATTCCCGCTCGGCAAAAAGCGAAATGCAGCCTGTCGACATCAACGCCCTGATTGAAGAATACCTGCGGCTGTCGTTTCACGGCATGCGGGCCAAGGACAACAATTTCAACGCCGTGCTGGAAACGCATTTCGATAAGAATGTGGAACGCGTTGTGGCCAACCAGCAGGACCTGGGAAGGGTTTTACTGAACCTTTTTACCAATGCCTTCCACTCCGTGAACGAAAAAAAGAAGAGTGCCGGTGCCGACTATCATCCCACGGTTTCGGTTTGCACCAACTACATTCCCCCGTCAACGGCTGGAAAAGGGATGGTTGAGATTCACGTCAAAGACAACGGCATAGGCATTTCGCAAACCAATTTGGAAAAAATTTACCAGCCTTTCTTTACCACCAAGTCGCCCGGGCAGGGCACAGGCCTTGGGCTTTCGTTGAGTTATGACATTATTACAAAAGGTCACAACGGTGATTTGAGAGTGGACACACGGGAAGGCGAGTATGCGGATTTTGTCATCCAATTACCTTTCTGATTTCCCGGCCACCGGCGTTTATTTTTTCGCCAGGTCTTCGAGCTCAATTCGCTGCAGGTTTTTCCGCGCAGGACCGGTGAGGACGTTTCCATCCAGGTCGTATCGTGCGCCATGGCAGGGACAATCCCAGCTTTTTTCCGCGCCGTTCCAGTCCACCACGCATTTGGCATGCGTGCACACCGGGTTGAGTGCATAGATCTTTCCCGATTCGTCTTTGTACACGGCAATGCGTTCGCCTTCATAGCTCACCAGGCGGCCTTCTCCCGGCGCAATCTCGGCAAAGCCGCTGATCTTTTCCGCACTGATTCGCTTGGCGACAAACTGCGTCACCACGTCTGCGTTTTCTTTGACAAAGGCTTCAAAGCCCGCTACCGGTTTCATCCGCTCCGGTCTGAACAGGTCAGCATATTCGCTTTCGCCTTTTGTGAGCAGGTCGGTCAGCGTGATGGCGGCGATATGGCTGTAGGTGATGCCGTTGCCGCCATAGCCCGTGGCCACGTAAACGTTATCCGGGTTGCCGGGCAGGTGACCAATGTAAGCCAGGCCATCGGCGGGTTCGAAATATTGCGATGACCACCGATGCGTGACGGCCGCCACGTCAAAAAGTTGTCGTACGTGGGCAACCAGTTTGTTAAAGCAGGCTTCGGTGTTCGCTTCGTGTGCGGTCTTGTGGTCTTCGCCACCGACGATCAGGTAATTGGTACCATCAATGTTTTGTGTGCGGTAATAATGGTAGGGATCAAACATGTCGTAAGCCAGTGCGTTGGGATAAACACCCTCGTTGAGGGTTACGGCGATGGCATAACTGCGGTACGGCGCATTTCGAAAGTGCAATAGGTTGATGCCGGGCGGAATGTGCGTGGCATACACCAGCGCCTTCGCCATAAGCACACCCTGCCCGGTTTTTACATGCAGCAGGTCGCCTTTTTTGTCAACGCTTTCCACCGGACAGTTTTCAAAGATGGTTCCGCCCAGTGCTTCAAAGGCCTTGCCCAGCGCCTGTACATAACGGGTGGGGTGAACCTGCGCCTGCCGGCGGTACACGATGGCTTTGAGAAAGGGCACGGGCACCGGTATGCGATCAACGTATTCAACGGCCACGCCGGCTTCCCTGGAAGATGTGTAAATCTTGTCCAGTTCTGCCACCTGCTTTTCCTCTACCGCATACAGGTAGGCGTCTTTTTCTTCAAAGCCGCAGTCGATACGGTAGTCCTCCACGTGTTGTTGAAACAAATCTCTTGACCTGTTTGTTGCCCCTGCAATCAATCGAGCAGCATCTGCACCAAAGCCGCTCCTGATCATATCATAGCTCGTATCGAGAAAGGTGTTGATGTGCGCCGTAGTGCCGCCGGTGGTGCCAAAGCAAAGATTTTGCGCTTCCGCAACCAGGCACTGCTTCCCTGCTTTTTGCAGGAGCAATGCAGTGGTCACACCGGTGATCCCCCCGCCAACAATCAATACATCGAAGACGGCGTCGCCGGTATTGGCACCGGCAAAGGTTGCGTCCTGAGCTGTTTCCTGCCACAAACTGATCGTAGCGCCGTCTCTTTTCATAGCAATGCTTTTGCTGTTTTGCAGAAAAAATAGTGCCCGTGAAAAGCCACAAGTTGGGAAATGGCACAGCGTATGCACTTACAAAAGATGTAGACGAATTATGTAACGAAAAATGTGTGACATGAAAAAGGTGATCCTGGGATTGGTGCTCTTTCTATCGATGAATGTCGTGGCAAATGCGCAAAAGAAGTACAGCTTTGAAAACCTGAAAGGAAGTTGGCGTAACAGCAGCGGGGCAGGATTGGATATAGTGGACAGCGGCACGATTTACATTGTTTATGGCTCGCAGAAAAAACTGGTAACCCGCAGCAAAGCCGATTTCAGCAAATCTCCCGTTTGGCTTGACCTGGCGGTAAAAGACTCCTCGCACGTGGTGACCCTGAAAAGCCTCCTGCTCTTTGTTAACGAAGACCTACTTCAATGGCAGGTGTTTGACAGCGAAACCCGCCCGGCATATTTCAGCACGGACAAAGGTGATATGCTGTTCCTGAAACGGGTGTCGGAGATGACCAATTAGCCGTAGAGGATAAAATAGTTTCCCTTGCAGGGAAGCGTTACGGAACCCTGAAGTGAGTGACACAACAGAAGCCCACGGTGGATTCTGTTGCCGGAAATAAAAAAAGCCTCTGCCGGAAAAACCGGTTGAGGCTTTTTCTGTGCCTTGCAAAAGCAGCGGTTATTTTCGCGAAGCCAGTTTCGACAGCAGCTTCAGAATTTCGAGATAGAGCCAAACGATAGTCACCAGCAAGCCAAAGGCGCAATACCACTCGAAGTATTTGGGTGCGCCGTGTGCGGCTCCCTGCTCAATCAGGTCAAAATCGAGGATCAGGTTCAGGGCTGCCACAACAACTACAAAAACAGAGATGCCGATGCCGACGAGGCCGTTCGAGTGCAGGTAAGGCATTTGTGCGCCAAACAGGTTCATCACCAAGGCAACGAGGTAGAACAGGGCAATGCCGATGGTGGCGCCGATCACCACTTTCTTAAACGTTTCCGTTGCCTGAACAATGCGGAAATAGTAAAGTGCAAACATGCCGATGGCCACGCCGAATGTCAGCATCACAGCCTGCATAACGATACCGGGATATTTGTCGGCGAAGGCCGCTTCAAACACCGCTGAAATGGCGCCGAGGAACAAGCCTTGCAACAGGGCATAGCCCAGGGCAAGGTAGGGTGCCCACGATTTTTTGAAAATAATCACAAGGGCTACCACGAAACCGGCGATGGAAGCTCCCATTGCCCAGGGTAATACATTAACGCCCTGGTAAAAAGCGCTCCAGGTAAAAGAGGCAGCACCGAGAAGCATCACGAGCATAAGGCCAAACTTTTTGATGGCGCCGTTCGCGGTCATCAGTTCCTGGCCGGATTCATAAGTAATCTTGCTGATTGTTTTTTCGTTGAAGGCTGGATTGCCTGCTTTAAAAAGTCCCATAGTCAATACGTATTTAGATTTAAGCGGGATAAATGTATCGTGAAAACCGGGTAAAAGAAAACACAAATCAGCGCTGGCTGGCGATGAGCAGGTTCAGGTCCGTGTATTTCAGGTTGAAGCGTTCGCTCAGGTAGAAGTTTGTCAGCGCACCTTTAAACATGTAAATGCCGCTGCGCAGGTGCACCCGGTGCCATACCATTTGCTCAAAGCCGCCATCGTCGCCAGCCTCCAGGAGGAGTGGCATCAGCACGTTGCTGATGGCCTGTGAAGCGGTGCGGGCAAAGCCCGATGGGATATTGGGAACACAGTAATGGATCACGCCATACTTTGTATAAATGGGAGACTGGTGCGTGGTGATCTCGGAGGTTTCGAAACAGCCGCCGCGGTCGATGCTGACATCAATGACCACGCTGCCATGACGCATGCTGCTCACCATTTCTTCCGTCACAACGATCGGTGTGCGGCCGCTTTCGTTGCTCAATGCACCAACGGCCACTTCGCATGTTTTTAGCTGCTTGGCCAGCAGGCGTGGCTCGATGACCGAGGTCCACAGGCGGTGGCCGATATTGTCCTGCAACCGTTTCAGCCGGTAAACACTGTTGTCGAAAACCTTGACCGATGCGCCCAGTGCCAGTGCCGCCCTTGCAGCGTTTTCTCCCACAATGCCGGCGCCGATAATGATCACTTTGGTAGGGGCGATGCCCGAGATGCCACCCAGCAAAACGCCTTTTCCGTGGTTGGCCGAGCCGAGGTACTGTGCCGCGATCAGCATCACTGCGCTGCCGGCAATTTCGCTCATGCTGCGCACAATGGGATAGGAGCCGCTGTCGTCTTTGAGGTTTTCGAACGAGATGGCCGTGACCCGTTTCTCCATCATCTTTTGCAGCAGTTCCGCTTTCAGGATGCTTAGGTGAATGGGTGAAATGATCAGCTGGTTGTATTGCAACAGCGGCAGGTCTTCATCGATAATCGGAGCGCTTTTTACCAGGATTGGCGCTTTGAAAACGTCTTCGCGGTTGTAAACAATTTTGGCCCCGGCCTCACTGTAATCCCTGTCTGCAAAATGGGCTCCCTCGCCGGCATTGTGTTCGATGGTGACTTCGTGGCCGTTACTTACCAGAACGCCGACGGCGTCGGGTGTGAGGGCAACCCGGTTTTCCTGAAAGGCAATCTCTTTGGGAATGCCGATGTGCAGCTGGGCACCTTTGGGCTTAATGTCGAGTGTTTCCTCTAAGGTTTCGTAGTTGAACGATGTGCTGATTAACGGCTTTGACGTCATAAGAAGTTGGTCTATCCAATTGGAGGCTCAAATTACAATTGTTCCGTCATACTGCCACCGGGCCGTTCGATTTTTACCCTGCGGTGCGTGGAGTCGATGGGTTCGATGAAGACGTTGGCCACGTTGTTGTCAAACAGGCCTGGTGCTTTCTGCGGCCACTCGATCATGCAGATCGCGCCGCTGTACACGCAGTCTTCCACGCCGGCCTGGATAATTTCTTCTTCGTCTTTGAGTCGGTAAAGGTCGATGTGGTAAATGAGTTTCTCTTCGCCGTTCTCCCGGTACGCATACTGGTTGATGATGGAAAATGTTGGCGAGCCCATTCGCTCTTTCACGCCTTTTGCTGCGCAAAGTGCTTCGATGAGCGTGGTTTTGCCGGCACCCATCTCGCCGTAAAAAAGAAAGACGTTCGTGTCCTTTACCGCCTGCCAGAACCGGTGGGCAAACGAAGGCAATTCATCCAGGGAAAATGCAACAGTCATGCACAAATTTAACGCCTGTTTGCAACGGCGTTGAAAAGATAATCCGGCCTGCCAAAGCCTGCCGGAAAGCCCTTGGGTAATTTTGCAAAACAAGTTTACACGTTTACGAGTTAGGTTTGATAAAACCGGGGACTTGCTTCATCAAACACCAACCTGTGAACTCGCGAACTCTCCAACTTGTGAACTCTTAAGAGCATGGAAAAAGTACAATGGAAAGTCGATGGTATGCATTGCGCCAACTGCGCATTGTCCATCAATAAATATTTGCAGAAAGGCGGCGCTTCCAACGTTTCCGTCAACGCCATCGATGGCAATGTTTCATTTGATGTAGTGGAAGCGCAAAAATCGCAGGAGCTGGCCAAAGGCGTGGCAGCAATGGGCTACAAAGTGGAAGCGGAAGGCGTGGCAAAAGCAGCGGAGCGAAAGCCCTTCCTGAAAAATCACCTGCAGCGTTTTTTGTTTTGTCTGCCCTTTACACTGGTACTGTTGCTGCACATGTTACCGGGTGTGCACATTCATTTTCTCATGAACCCCTGGGTGCAGGCTGCCTTAACGCTTCCGGTATTTATCGTGGGAATGTCCTTTTTCGGCCGCTCGGCTATCAAGAGCCTGCGCAATGGGATTCCCAACATGAATGTGCTGATCACCACCGGTGCGCTGGCGGCCTTTGTGTATAGCCTTACCGGTGCCATCCTCGGGTTGGGTGACAATTATCTTTTTTTCGAAACGGCCGCCACCATTATCACGCTGGTTTTTCTGGGCGAATACCTGGAACATGCGTCCGTTCAATCGACCCAGCGGTCGCTTTCGGCACTGGTGAAATCGCAAAAGGTGATGGCCAACATGATCGCCTTCGACGACCAGCACCAGGAGCATATTTTCCCCATCGAAAACACGCAGTTGAAAGTCGGCGACCTGGTACAGATCAATACGGGTGAGCAAGTGCCGGCCGACTGTAAAATCCTGTGGGGCGACGCACAGTTGAACGAGTCGCTGCTGACCGGCGAAAGCCTGCCGGTGTCCAAAACAAAAAAAGATTTCCTCATCGGCGGCAGTATAGTGGAAGAAGGCGCGGTGAAAGCCCAGGTTACAGCGGTAGGCGGTGACACGGTTCTTTCGGGCATCATCAACCTGGTAAAAAAAGCCCAGGGCGAAAAGCCACCCATGCAGCAGATGGCCGACCGCATCAGCGCCATTTTTGTTCCGACGGTGATCGGCATTGCGCTGGTGACCCTGGTGGTGAACTGGCTCGTGCTGAAAGAATTTACGCCGGCCTTGCTGCGCAGCATTGCCGTGCTGGTGATTTCCTGTCCCTGTGCAATGGGCCTGGCCACACCGGCTGCGATCGCTGTGGGTTTGGGCCGTGCAGCCCGTAACGGCATCCTGTTTCGCAACGCGAAAAGCCTCGAACTGTTCAAAGACATCACGCAGGCCGTGTTTGACAAAACCGGAACGCTGACCACGGGGAAATTTGCAATCCACAACTGGCAATTGGCAACGGATGATGTTTCGCAAGAGGAGTTCAAACGCATTGTGTATTCACTGGAAAAATATTCGGCGCACCCGCTGGCCAAAAGCATTGCGGCTGCGTGGAAAACGAGAGAAGAGATCCGCTGGAAAACAATTGAAGAAACAAAGGGTCTTGGCCTGACCGCAACCGATATGCAGGGCAATGCGTACGCGATCGGCTCTTCCAGGATCGCCGGCGACGTAACCGGTGAGAAAAATCACAACGTCTACGTTCTTCGCAACGGCGCTTTGCTTGGCTGGATAGACCTTGGCGATGAAATCAGGCCCGAGGCCAAAGCCGTGGTGCAGTACCTCCAGGGCAGGGGGATTAAAACCATTTTACTGAGTGGCGACCTGTATGCCAACTGCCGTCAACTGGCCGACTCGTTGGGCATCAGCGACGTGATTGCCGAACAAACACCTGAACAAAAACTGCAGAAGGTGGCCGAACTTTCGGCGGCAACGCCAACCGTAATGATTGGCGACGGCATCAACGATGCGCCGGCGCTGGCCAAAGCCACAATCGGCATTTCCATGAGCGAGGCCTCGCAGATGGCTATGCAAAGCGCACACGTGGTATTGATGGGAAATGATTTGCAAAAACTCCCCATGGCGTTGGGCTTGGGCCGGCATACCTATCTTACCATCAAGCAAAATCTTTTCTGGGCCTTTGCCTATAACATCGTGGCTATTCCCATTGCGGCGCTGGGCTTTCTTAGTCCCACCTTTGCCGCGCTGGCCATGGGCGTCAGCGACGTGGTGCTGGGCATTAATTCCGTGCGGTTGTTCCAAAAGAAGGTGGTTTGATGACGTGAAACGACAAAGGTCAAATGTGAAACAGGAGAAGCTTTCTGCTGTGCCTAAATCCCTCTACTTTTGACCAGTCATCTGCGCGATGAATTTTCACGTCTCGCGTTTGACGTTTTGCATTTTGCTTATCCACGACATTTTATCCCGTTACTGGGGCTATGAGGCCTTTCGTCCGCAACAGGAGGAGATTATCCAGTCCATTCTTGACGGAAAGGATACCTTGGCCCTGCTGCCCACCGGTGGCGGCAAGTCCATCTGCTACCAGGTGCCGGCCCTGGCGCAGGAAGGAATCTGCCTGGTAGTGTCGCCGCTCATTGCCCTGATGAAGGACCAGGTGGAGAACCTCAAAAGCCGCGGCATCGGCGCTCTGGTTATTTATTCCGGCATGCAGCGGAAAGATGTGATCCGCACACTGGAAAATGCCCGGCAGTCGTATTTCAAGTTTCTCTATGTTTCGCCGGAGCGCCTGGAGACGTCGCTCTTTAAAGAATACCTGCCCGCGCTGGATGTCAACCTGATAGCCGTTGACGAAGCACACTGTATTTCGCAATGGGGATACGACTTCCGGCCTTCGTATTTAAAGATTGCGGCGCTGCGGGAAGAGCTGCCCGGCGTGCCGGTGCTGGCTGTAACGGCTTCGGCAACGGCAAGGGTGCAGGAAGACATCTGCGAAAAATTAGCGGCCCCCCTGCCTCCTAAGAGAGGATTTTCCACCGCACGAACCTCGCCTATCAAACAGTCTGCAGAAAACACGGTATCGTCGAAAAGCGGGCCTTTGTGCACTAGCCAATCCCCCCTTGAGGGGCGGGGGGGCTTTACGATTTTCCGGCAGTCGTTTAAGCGGGAAAATTTATCCTACTCTGTTTTTCGCGAAGACGCCAAGCCTGCAAAGCTGGTCGATATTCTGAAAAAGGTAGGCGGTAGTGCCATCGTGTATTGCAAAAGCCGCAAGCGCACAACCGAGATGGCGGCCCTGCTGCAGATGCACGGCCTGTCGGCAGATTTTTACCATGCGGGCCTGCCACAGGACCAGCGCAACAGGCGCCAGCAGGACTGGATCGACAACAAAACCCGCATCATCGTTTGCACCAATGCTTTTGGCATGGGCATCGACAAGCCCGACGTGCGGTTGGTGGTGCATGTGGATGCCCCCGACTGCCTCGAAAACTACTACCAGGAAGCAGGGCGTTGCGGCCGCGACGGGAAAAAAGCCTATGCCGTGCTGCTCTACCACGAAAAGGATGTGGAGGAACTGGAAAATCTCCATATTACCCGGTTTCCGACCTTCGAGGTAATCCAGGCGGTTTATGAAGCGCTGGGAAACTACCTCCAAATCCACGTGCACACGGGGCAGGACAGGAGCTATGACTTTCGTTTTGATGAATTTGTGCGCAACTTCAAACTGAATGTTCACCAGGCCCTCTATGCCCTGCAGGCGCTGGAAAGCGATGGCTGGATCAGCTACAACGAAAAGAATTTCATTCCATCGACCCTTGGCTTTACCACCACGAAAGAACAGTTGTACGAATTTTACCGGAACCACCCGGAGCACGAAGAGCTGTTGGTCCTGCTGCTTCGCACCTACGAAGGCATTTATGATTTCCCGGTGTTTATTTCCGAAGCCGTTGTAGCACGCCTGCTGCGGGAAGACGAAGCCAGGGTCAAAGAACAGCTTCGCCGCATTACGGCCTTTGGTATCATCAGCTATACGCCGCAAAACGATTCGCCGCAGATCATCCTCCGCAAAAACCGTGTAGCCACCCGGGACCTGAAGATCAACCTGGCGCAATACAACCGGCGCAAAGAGCAATTTATTGAGCGGGTAAAAACAATGGTGGACTACCTGAAGACCGGTTCCTGCCGTAGCCGTTTCATCAGCACCTATTTTGGCGACGGGGCGGCAGCCGACTGTGGCATTTGCGACAACTGCCTCTCCCGGCGCCGGGCCGGCATGACAACCGATGAATTTACAACGATCGCCTCCGCGATCAAAAATCACCTGGCTCAAAAAGCGCTGACGGCCGATGAACTGGTGGCGCAGCTTCCCGCCAACTGGAAGGAAAAAGCCTGGCAGGTGCTCCAGTTTCTCCAGGCGGAAAAGCAGGTTGCCGTTAACAGCCGGGGTTTGCTGCAAAACAAACCGGCCGTTTAAGCATATTCTGCTATTGGTAGGCTCGGCCCGAGCCGGGAACTTTGCTTTCGGATTGGAAATGCAGCTTTATGGATTTTTTTTGCGTGTTTTCGGCGAACGGTTCCCTGGCATCGTACCGCGTACAAAGGGAAGGCGAGGGTGTGTACAAAGCTGTTTTGCGCAGCGACAATGGTCAACGGGATGACCTGCCGGCCGAAATATGGCTGCAAAAAGAGCCTGGTGGATGGCAGGCTTCACCGCCGCACGACGAAATTACTTCCAGCCTGGTACACGCCCTGGAGGCAAACGGGGCCTGACTGGACCGGCACGGCTGCGCTGCAGCAGATCTTTGCCGCGTTTTGAAAGTTTGGAAAGGTTTTTGGAAGAAAGGGCGAAAAGCCGTTTTGTGCGTGAACGAAAGATTCTTCTGCTGGACGATAACAAAGACCTTCTCCTGATCGTACAGATCATCCTCAAAGGACAAGGTTATGAAGTGGTGCAGGCCTGCTGCATCGGCGAGGCTGTGCAGAAGATTAAAATTCATCAACCCTCGCTGATCATGATGGATGTTTTTATTAAGGAAGAAGATGGGCGGGAGTTGTGCAGCCAGTTGAAAGCCGATCCGGCGACCAAAGGCATTAAAATCATTTTGATGTCGGGCATCGAAGACGGGAGCAACAACCTGCAGGCGATCGGCGCCGACGATTTCATTCCCAAACCATTTGACTACGACGATTTGCTGGAACGGGTGAACCGCCAGATGGCCGGCGTGGAAGCCTGATAGGGACAAGCCAAACTCTTTTCAATGTTGTATCGTCGTTTGTGCAGAAGGCTGCCCTTTCGCGATGCTTTTTAATCCAGCGACTGCGAACAGGCCAGCCCTCGTGTGCTCGCGATTTGGATTGAATTTGGCAGCCGTCATTTTTCCTTGGCTCAGGCGCTCCATCCAACTTCTTATGAGCGCATACTTTCTCTACGATGCCCAAAATGAACCGGACCTGTTTTCCCTCGACGTCCTGAAAAACAGAAGCTGAAACGAAACAAAAGCGGCCAAGTTGAAGTAGCGCAATCCGTCACGGCTTCCAACAGCAATTACGGCATTGGCGTTCTGGGTGGAATCAAAGGATTGGAAGGGATCAACAACTCCAACTACATGGTGGACGAAGCCGCGGCAAAAGTGACGTACATCAAAGTCAACGGCGAAGTGTAGAAGTCCGTTTTATTTCACCTGCGGTGTGCGTCCGCACGACAGCAAATGATTCCCGTAACAGACGGAGAGATGGGGAAAAGTAAAGATCGCATTGAGCAAAGTTGTAAGCCGGAAAATGAAACTACCAGGACGGGCAAAAAAGAACGGATTACGCAGGTCCGGATCTTGCCAAAAAAGAGCCAGGTTAATGCCAGCTTGGTCAGCCAGCATTTTCTTCCGCACGTTCCGGCAGCAAAAAGGAAAAGCGGCTGCCATGTCCAACGGAGCTTATTATTTCCAGCTTGCTCCTGTTTTTGGCGAGGAACTCGTTGCAAAGCATTAGGCCCAGTCCTGTACCGGCTTCGCTTGATGTGCCTTTGGTGGTATAAAAGATCTGCTGACAGATTTTTTGCAGCGCCTCCTCATCAATGCCCACACCGGAGTCCTTTACATACACTTCCTTCCAGCCATTTTTGCCGGTGCAGCCAACCAGGATGTGTCCACCGGTTGGCGTGAATTTGATGGCATTGGACAGCAGGTTGCGCAGCACCAAGTGAATGGTGTTCTTATCGGCGTAAACATGCACATTGGAATCCATCTCGACTTCCAGCGAAAGCTTTTTGGTTTCAAGCTGTAAACGCAAAGGCCTTATCACATCAACAACAAGTGCCTCCAGCCTGATCTCCTGCGGGTTGACCACATCGGCATCCATTTGCGATTTGGCCCACTGCAATAGGTTTTCCATCAGGCTGGTGGTGTACGTCAGGTCATTCAACACGTCGGGAACCATGGCTTTGATTTCCGACGGCGGAAGGTTGCACTGGTGGATCTGCTGAAACAAGGTCCGCAGCGCATAAACCGGTGATTTCAGGTCGTGCGAAATAATGGAGAAAAGCTTTGTTTTAAATGTGTTCAGATCTGCCAGTTCTTCTTTTTGCTTTTCGATCTCCAGGTTTTTTTCGTGCAGGTTTTTCTGCTTGGTGAGGATGTTGAACTGGTAAAGTGCGTTTTCTTTTTTGATCAGGAACAAACCATAAAAAATAAATGCCAGCGAGATGGCTTTGTTCAGCAAAAATACCAGCGTGTTTTCTTTGGCGACTTCAAAAAGAAAATGGTTGAGCACCACGGCCAGAATAAAGAACGAGATCATCGACAGGCCAATGCTGAAGAGCATCAGCCCAATGTCGTTCAGAAAGAAAACCGACAGCACGATCAGCAGTAAAAAATGGAGCTCAATCCCAGGGTTGATGCCGTTGAGATAAACAATGCAAATGCAGAGCGGGTAAGAAATAAAGCAGGTTAAAAGGGCCGCGTTGTGCTTGTGAAAAGCATTCAGTGCCAGCACCACAATGTTCACCACCGCGGGCCAACACGTCATCAGCCAAATCGTGTGCGGAGTATTGCCCGGCAGCAACATTCCCAGCAGCGGAATCAGGAGGCCGGAAAGCGCAAGAAAAAAGTTTAGTTGATTAAAGATGCGGAGCTTTCGCTGTTCGTAGTCGTCCATTGTTTCGGAGTACCCAAGGAACTTTACCTGTATGTAAAGTTGGGCAGTGCGTACACGTGCTGTGTCGACGACTCCTCCCAATGCGAGCAGTCGTTCTTTTGTTTTGGTGGTGGTAGCGGCGGTCATGCTTCCATAGTTCGGGTTGGTGGAAGCCGACAAAATAGCAATTCCCCAGTGTACCAACAAACTAAAACGGCGAACTCAGCTTTTCCGGGTGCGAAGTGTCTTATAAATCTTAATAGCACTCATTAAAACAATGATAAAACCCACCAGCCCAATCAATCCCCACAACCAGCTTAGACTGGATTTCACGGTTGCCAGCATCACAATGGGAACAAGAAAGATCGTCGCCACTTCGTTCCACACCCGTAACTTTTGCGAAGAAAAACGAAAGATGCCGGCAGCCTGCTGCTTGTAAAGGGCATGCAGTGAAAAGTGATAAACATACAGGAGTACAACGAAAACCAGCTTCACCGCTAACCAACGTCCCGCTTCACTGTCCAGGGTTTTATTCCAGCCGCCGTTGAACATCACCAGCGGCCCGAAGACCAGCGTCAGGATGGCCGACGGCCAGGTAATACCCAGCCACAGCCGTTTGATCATAATGGCGAACTGCTTTTGCAGAATGCTTTTTTCCGGTTCTGCTTTGTCGTTGGCTTCCGCATTGTAGATAAACAGGCGAACAATGTAAAACATGCCGGCAAACCAGGTGACCACGAAAATGATATGGAGAGCTTTCAGGTAGAAGTACATGCGGTTAATTAATAATGACTAATTAAAAAATTAAAAATGAATGGGCCTGATTGCGCAATTATTCATTGTTCATAATTAATTATTAATTCTCCAGCACCATTTCCTGCTTGCCTTCTACATATTCTTTCACCCACTTTGCCAATGCATTCACCCACAACGGGTGCACGTTCAGGCAGGGGATCATTTCAAAGCGTTCGCCGCCGGCGTGCAGGAAAATTTCTTTTCCTTCTTCGGCAATTTCTTCCAGCGTTTCCAGGCAGTCGCTCACAAAGGCGGGGCACACCACCAGCAGTTTTTTTACACCCTGCTTTGGTAGTTCTTCAAAGCGGGCTACCGTGTAAGGCTGCAGCCACGGGTCTCTTCCGAGCCGTGATTGAAACGACTGGCTCCATTTTTCTTTCGGGATGTTTAGCCGGTCGGCTACCAGCTTTGTTGTTGCGTAGCATTGGTGGCGGTAGCAAAATTCGTATGCCGGAGAAGGCACTTCGCAACAGTTGGGCACTTTCAGGCAATGCTGCCCGGTAATGTCGCCCTTGTAAATGTGTCGCTCCGGAACACCATGGTAGGAAAACAAAATATGATCCCAATCGCCTTCCAGATGTGGTTTGATGCTTTCTGCCAGCGCCTGCAGGTAGTCTTCGTTGTTGTAATACGGTTTGATGGTGGTGAGCTTAAACGGATAGCCACCTTTTTTGTGCTGCTCTTTTGCATATTCCACGGCCGTTTCGTAAGAGCTCATGGCATAATGCGGGTAGAGGGGGATGGCAATGACCTCTTCCAGGTCGGGGTTTTCATTTACCAGTTTGTCAAACGCCGCTTTGGGAGAAGGGTTGCCATAGCGCATGGCAATGGCCACGGGTTCGTCCACTTCTTTTTTCAACGCATGGCGTAATTGTTCGGAGATCACGATCAGCGGCGAACCTTTTTCCGTCCAGATAGACTTGTACGCTTCGGCCGATTTGGGTGCCCGAAAAGGAACAATGATGCCCTTTACCAGCAAAGCCCTGAACAGCCAGGGTTTGTCGATCACCCGTTCGTCCATCAGGAATTCATCCAGGTAACGCTTCACGTCCTTGACGTCTGTGCTGTCCGGCGAACCGAGGTTCATTAACACGATTGCTCTTTTCATAATAAAGCGTCAAAAGTAGGGCAGGAAACGGGAGACGGGAAAGGAGAAAGGGCAAACAAGACAGGCTTTCCTGTTTTATGATGGCTTGTTGAACGTCTGCCGGTTGACGTTTCACGAGTCTTGACAGTTCATCCAACAAAATCGCCACTTGATGCTCCTCACCGTGTAACCTGATGAAAGTCAGTTTGTCAAATGACAGTCCAGTGACAATGTTTTTAGGCTACGGCGCTTCCCGAAATTACTTTTGCACCATCGCAGTTGACAAAAGGAGAATGGAAAATCACTACTTCAAAACTATCCCCAATTTTTACGTAGCAGGCATCAACTATAAAAAGTCGGATGCTTCGGTTCGCGGCCAGTTTGCCATTGGGGCCGAGCAATACGCTGCCTTGCTGGTGCAGGCGGCGGGCCAGGGATTGAACGAGCTTTTCATTCTTTCCACCTGCAACCGCACGGAAATCTACGGCTTTGCACATTCAAGCCAACAACTGATTGAACTGCTTTGTTCACAAACCGTGGGGAATGCCGAAACCTTTCAGAAAGCAGCCTATATTAAAAACGGGATCGAAGCCATTGAGCATGTGTTCAACGTTGGTGCCGGCCTGGATAGCCAGATTTTAGGCGACTATGAAATCGTAGGCCAGTTAAAATCGGCGGTGAAGGTGGCGAAGGAAGCCGGCTTTATCGGGGCATTTACGGAGCGGCTGATCAACTGTGTTTTGCAATCTTCCAAAATCATCAAGAATACCACCTCGCTGAGTGGCGGAACGGTATCCGTTGCTTTTGCCGCTGTGCAATACATCGCCAACATGGTTCCCAATCCTTCGGGCAAAAAGATTTTGTTGCTCGGTGTGGGAAAGATCGGTCGCAACACCTGTAAAAACCTGGTGGACTATCTCGAAACAAAAAACATTACCCTCATCAACCGCTCACCCGAAAAGGCGCAGGACCTCGCCGGTGAACTGGATCTGCAACACAGTTCGCTGGACTGTCTCAACGAGGAAGTGGCCAAGGCCGATATCATTCTTGTTGCCACCAACGCAGCGCAGCCGGTGATCCTGAAAGAACACGTGGAAGGAAAAGGGGAAAAAATTATCCTCGACCTGTCCATCCCGTACAATGTGGCCAGCGACGCACAGGTTCTCCCCAACGTACACATGGTGAACGTGGACAAGCTTTCCAAACTCAAGGACGATACGCTGAAAATGCGGCTTGCCGAAGTGCCGAAAGCAAAGGGCATCATTTCCGAGCTGCTGATCGAGTTCCAGGACTGGTGCGAAATGCGCAAGCATGTGCCCATGCTGAAGCACCTGAAAGGAAAGCTGAAAGAACTGTATGCGCATCCACACTATGCGCAACCCACCACCACCTGTCCCAAGACAATCGACATACATATTCAGCGGGTGCTGAACGACACAGCCGGCAAGATCAAGGTGCAAAACCAGCGAGGCTGCCAATACCTTTCTGCCCTGAACAATTTTATCAACGCAAATAATTAATGAACCCTTTACGTATCGGTACAAGAGACAGCCAACTGGCTGTGTGGCAGGCTACATTGGTGCAAGGCTTACTGAAAGACGCAGGTGTTTCTTCGGAACTGGTGCATATGAAAAGCGAAGGCGATGTGGATACAGTGACGCCGCTTTATGCCTTGGGTGTAACCGGCGTTTTTACCAAAACACTTGACGCAGCGCTGCTCAATAATCGCATCGACATTGCAGTGCATTCCATGAAAGACGTGCCCACGCAACTGGCGCAGGGCATTCAACAAGCCGCTGTGCTGAAACGGGCTTCGCATAAAGACATTTTTGTTTTCAAACACAGCGCTGATTTCCTGGCTGATTTTTCTTCCGAAGCCACCATTGCCACCGGAAGTATCCGCCGCATTGCACAATGGCTGAACCGGTACCCGGCCCATAAAGTCGAAAACCTCCGCGGTAACGTGAACACCCGTTTGCGCAAGGTGCAGGAGAACGATTGGAACGGTGCCATCTTCGCGGCAGCAGGATTGGAGCGCATTCAGTTGCGTCCCGAAAAATCCGTTGACCTGGACTGGATGCTGCCGGCACCTGCACAAGGAGCCATCATGGTCGTGTGCAGGGAAGATGATGATCTTGCTTTTGAAGCCTGCCAGTCATTCAACGACGAAGCCACGGCGCTTTGCACAAAGATTGAACGTGATTTCCTGCGTGCGCTGATGGGCGGTTGTTCTACGCCAATTAGCGCACTGGCGGTAAAGAATGGAAACATTGTTCGCCTTGATGGAAACGTTTGTGCGCCGGACGGAACTGACCTGGTGACCGTGGCGATGGAGCGGGAGCTGGAAAACAGCGCAAATATGGGTGAAGAAGCCGCGCAACTGTTGCTGAAAGACCCGCGTACGCAACGCATCATTCAAACCGTGCGAAATGGAAAGCAGTAAGAAATATTTGCTGAGTACCCGTCCGCTTCCGAAAGCTGTCGTGGAGGCTGGCGCACGTAGCCATGTGATCATTGATGAATTCTCGTTTATTGATACCGCACCGGTACAGGATGAAGAATTGTTTCAAAAAATAAAAGCGCTTGCTGCCGAAGAACACGTTGTAGTGTTCACCAGCATGAACGCTGTGGAAGCCGTCGCGTCCCAGGCGACCGAGGTTCCGGGCTGGAAGATTTATTCCATTGGAAATACCACACGAAAATTAATTGAAGAAAAATGGGGCAAGGACAAACTCGTTGCCACGGCTGAAAATGCACAGCGACTGGGGGAACGTCTCATTGACGATGGCAGAAAAGACGTGATCTTTTTTTGCGGCAACAAACGCAGGGACGAACTACCGAATAAAATGCGTTCCGAAGGCGGGAAAGCGGAAGAGATAGTTGTGTACGAAACGCAGGAAACGTCATCAAAACTGGTGAAAGAATACGACGGCATTTTGTTTTTCAGCCCGAGTGCTGTCCAGGCCTTTTACCGCCAAAACCAGCCTGCCAAAAACACTGTTTTATTTGCCATTGGCAAAACCACTGAAGAAGCACTGCAGCAACAGAAAGCCAAAAAAATAGTGGTGGCGCATGTCACCGATAAAGTGGAAATGACACAGCAGGCAATCAGGTATTTGAGCCAGCAAAAACAATAACCATAAGCACAGAAAATACAATTTATGACGGAGTTAAAAAACGATCTGTTACTACGAGCCTTGCGGAAGGAAAGAGTGGAGCGTCCACCGGTATGGATGATGCGCCAGGCAGGAAGATATTTACCCGATTATATCAAGTTACGCGACAAGTACGACTTCTTCACCCGTGTGCAAACTCCGGAGCTGGCTACCGAAATTACCCTGCAACCGGTTGACCAGGTTGGCGTCGATGCAGCCATCATCTTTTCCGACATCCTGGTGATCCCGCAAGCGATGGGGCTGGACGTGTTGATGGAAGAAGGCAAGGGACCTTCACTTCCAAAAACCATCAGGACGCAACAGGACATTGATGCCCTGAATACGGCCAATGCCGAAGTGCATTTGAAGTATGTACTCGATGCACTGTCTCTCACCAAAAAAGAATTGAATGGCCGTGTGCCCTTGATTGGTTTTGCCGGTGCGCCGTGGACGATCCTTTGTTATATGGTCGAAGGCAAGGGCAGCAAAACCTGGGACAAGGCAAAACAGTTTGCTTACACGCAACCCAAACTGGCGCATGCCCTGCTGCAAAAAATTACTGACATCACCATCGATTATCTGAAAGCACAGGTGAAAGCCGGTGCCGATACCGTGCAGGTGTTCGATAGCTGGGCAGGCTCGCTGTCGCCGGAAGATTTCAAGACTTATGCGCAGCCGTATTTGCTGCAAATTGCCGATGCGGTGAAAGATAGTGCGCCGGTCATTTTGTTCCCGAAAGGTACCTGGTATGCGCTGAAAGATTTAAGCCGGAGCAGCGCTTCCGGAATCGGTATCGACTGGACCATTACGCCGCAGTCCGCCAGAGAATTAACATCCAACAACATCACACTCCAGGGTAACTTTGATCCCGCAAAATTGCTGGCACCCATTCCGCAAATCAAGCAGTGGGTGAAGGAAATGATCGATGGTTTTGGTGCGCAGAATTACATCGCCAACCTTGGTCACGGCATTACGCCGAACGTTCCGGTGGATCATGCCAAAGCCTTTGTGGAAGCGGTGAAGGAATATCAGTAATGAGTGATGAATGATGAGTGATCAATCGCCATTGACTCGAACAACGACTCATAACTGATCACTCATCAACTAAAATGAGGTTATGAAAAGAGGCGGATTGTTTTTTCTGATTTTGATTTTAGGTTTTGGTGCCAAAGCACAGGTACGTGAACTGGGCCTGGAACTGGAGAATTTTGCGTATCCATTTCCTGTTCGGTACCTGCCGTTGAACGAGCAAAAGCAAAACCTGCGGATGGCCTACATGGATGTGAAGCCATCAAAGCCCAATGGTCAAACGGTGTTGCTGCTGCACGGCAAAAACTTCAATGGTGCGTATTGGGACAGTACGGCAATGGTGTTGTCGCAAAACGGCTTTCGTGTTGTGATGCCCGACCAGATTGGCTTTGGCAAATCATCAAAGCCGGCAAGTTTTCAATACTCTTTTCACCTGCTGGCGCAGAATACAAAAACGCTGCTCGATAGTTTGGGTATCGATAAAGTGAATGTGCTGGGCCACTCCATGGGTGGCATGGTAGCCAGCCGCTTTGTGTTACTATTTCCGGAGCGGGTGGAAAAGTTTATTTTGGAAGACCCGATCGGCCTGGAAGATTACAAGCTGAAAACGCCCTATCAACCGGTTGACGTTTTATACCAGAACGAACTCAAGCAGGATTATAACAAGATCAAAAACTACCAGCAGGAAAGCTATTACGGCGGGCAGTGGAAACCGCAGTACGACAAGTGGGTGAACATGCTGGCGGGTTGGACAAAAAATCCCGGCTACCCGGTCATTGCCTGGAACGCCGCGCTAACCTCTGAAATGATTTATACGCAGCCGGTGGTGTATGAACTGGAAAATATCAAAGTACCAACATTGCTGATCATTGGCCAGCGTGACCGCACCGCCATCGGTAAAAATTTAGTGAGTGACGACGTTCGAAAGACCATGGGAAATTATCCTGCACTCGGCAGGACCACGCAGCAACGCATAAAAAATTCAACACTGGTGGAACTGGACAATGTGGGTCACCTGCCGCACATCGAACGGTTTGATTTGTTTATCAAACCCTTGCTCCGGTTTCTCCAGAAATTAACGCTATCGAAAACATGAGTGCCGAAACACAACAGCCCATCACCGATCAATTCGTCAACTACATTCACGATTTGCAGAACCGCATTTGTGCCGCTTTGGAAAAAGCGGATGGCACAGCGAAGTTCGTCGAAGACAAATGGGACCGTCCGGAAGGCGGCGGTGGCAGAACGAGAGTGATTGCCAACGGTGCCGTGTTTGAAAAAGGCGGTGTGAACACGTCGGTTGTTTTTGGCGAGGTGACGGATGCCATGAAAACGGCGTTAAAGATCAATGGCGCCAAATGGTTTGCCTGCGGCCTGTCGTTGGTCATTCATCCGCTCAATCCCTTTGTGCCGACGGTACATTGCAACTACCGCATGTTTGAGTTGTATAACGAGCAGGACGAAGTGACTGACCGTTGGTTTGGCGGCGGCACGGATTTGACGCCCTATTATTTGTTTGAAGAAGATGCAAGACATTTTCACCAGACGTATAAAGATGCCTGCGACAGGTTTGATCCGGCATTCTACCCGAAGTTCAAAAAGGTTTGTGATGACTACTTTGTGAACGTTCACCGCAACAACGAACGCCGTGGGATTGGTGGCATTTTTTACGATTATCAACGTCCCGATGAAACAAAGGATGTGAACTTCTGGTTCTCCTTTGCAAAGGCTTGCGGCGATGCGTTTGTTCCGGCGTACGTTTCCATCGTTCAGAGGAGAAAGAATACACCTTACACGGAAGCCAACAAGCACTGGCAGGAGATCCGCAGGGGACGATACGTGGAGTTCAACCTGGTGCATGACAGGGGTACCTTGTTTGGACTAAAAACCAATGGCCGCATCGAAAGCATTTTAATGAGCCTGCCGCCAACCGTGCGGTTTGAATACAACTACCAGCCGCAACCGGGAAGTGAAGAAGACAAGTTGTTGCAGGCCTGCCTGCATCCAAGAGAGTGGACGAATTAAAAGAAAGGATATGAACAAAGCATTAGTGATCATCGACATTCAAAACGACTATTTCCCCGGCGGGAAAAATGAACTGGTCAACAGTACCGGGGCCAGTTTGAAAGCCAAAGAACTATTGGAAACATTCAGGCAAAAGAACTTACCTGTCATCCATATCCAGCACCTGTCCGTACGGCCGGGTTCTGCTTTTTTTGTGCCGAATACAACCGGTGCCGAAATTCACGCAAATGTGTATCCGCAGGCAAGTGAAACCGTCATCACGAAAAATTACCCGAACAGTTTCCGGGAAACCGGCTTGCAAAACCATTTGCAGCAACAGGAAATAAAACACCTGGTGGTAGCAGGAATGATGTCACACATGTGTGTCGACGCAACTGTGCGTGCCGCGAAAGACCTTGGCTATGACATCACCGTTGCGGCGGATGCCTGTGCAACGAAAAATCTTTCCATTCAGGGTAAAGAGATGGAGGCCAGCGATGTGCACCATGCGTTTATGGCGGCCCTGAATTATTTCTATGCTGATGTGAAAAGCACAGCTGAACTGATTGAACAACTTTAAAATTTTCGAAGATGTATTTACAGCGACGAAACAGAATATTACGCACAACACCGGCTATCCGTAGCATGGTGGCCGAAAGCAGTTTAACACCGAACGATTTCATTGTTCCGCTCTTCATTGATGAAGGTGAAAATGTGGAAACGGAAATTGCATCGATGCCGAACTATTACAGGAGAAGCATCGACCTGACGGTAAAAGAAGTAAAGGAATTGTGGAGCCTGGGTATTAAAAGTGTACTGCTTTTTATCAAGTGCAAGGACGAATTGAAAGATAATACGGGCCGTGAAGCCTGGAACCCCGATGGGTTGATGCAGCGCAGCATCAAAGCCATCAAAGACGCCGTGCCGGAGATGTATGTAATGACCGACGTGGCGCTGGACCCGTATTCTTCCTATGGCCATGACGGCATTGTAAAAGACGGCGAGATTGTGAATGACCTGACAGTGGAAGCACTGGTGAAGATGAGTGCCTCGCATGCCGAAGCAGGTGTAGATATGGTGGCACCCAGCGATATGATGGATGGCCGCATTGGCGCCATTCGCGAAGGCTTGGAGAAGGCTGGTTTTACCAAAGTGGGCATCATGGCCTACAGCGCCAAATATGCGTCCTGCTTTTATGGTCCCTTCCGCAATGCACTGGACAGTGCACCGGGTTTTGGCGATAAGAAGACGTACCAGATGGATTATGCCAACCGCACCGAAGCAGTAAAAGAAGCGCTGATGGACGTGGAAGAAGGTGCCGACATCGTAATGGTGAAACCCGGGTTGCCTTACCTGGATATTGTACGGGACGTAAAAAATGCTGTTGACGTTCCCGTGAGCGTTTACAACATCAGTGGCGAATACGCCATGATCAAAGCGGCCGCGAAAATGGGCTGGATCAATGAAGACAAAGCCATTTTGGAAACGCTGACATCATTTAAGAGAGCCGGTGCTGACCTGATTGCAACTTACTTTGCAAAAGACGCAGTTAAACTTTTAAACCACTAAGGCGCAAAGGCCGGACGATGCACGAATAACTTTGTGTTCCTTTGTGCCCCGTGTCTCCGTGGTTCAAAAAAATTACACTAATGAACATTCAAAAGAGCAAAGAACTTTTCGATAGAGCGCAAAGGAGCATTCCCGGCGGCGTGAACTCGCCGGTACGAGCTTTCAAAAGCGTGGGCGGCAACCCGGTCTTTTTGCAAAGCGCTAAAGGCGCTTATCTCTATGACGTGGACGGCAACCGATACATCGACTACATCAACTCCTGGGGACCGATGATCCTTGGGCACGCTTTTGAACCGGTGGTGGAAGCCATTCAAAAAAAGGCAGCCGATTCAACTTCTTTTGGCGCACCCACCGAACTGGAAGTGGAGATGGCCGAACTGGTGAAAAGCATGGTGCCCAACGTTGATCTCGTTCGCATGGTGAGCAGCGGTACAGAGGCTTGCATGAGTGCTTTGCGCCTGGCCAGGGGTTATACCGGCCGGAATAAATTCATCAAGTTTGAAGGTTGCTACCACGGCCATGCCGACAGCTTTCTGGTAAAAGCCGGAAGCGGTGTGGCTACGTTCAACATTCAGACCGTGCCTGGTGTAACGGGTGGTGTTTCGACGGATACGTTGACGGCGCCGTACAACGACCTGGAAGCCGTTCAACAGTTGGTGGCTGAGAACAAGGGAGAGATTGCCGCGATCATCATTGAGCCGGTGGCCGGTAACATGGGTTGCATTTTGCCACAACCCGGATTTTTGGAAGGCCTGCGCAAGCTGTGTACGGAAGAAGGCATCGTGTTCATTTTTGATGAAGTGATGACCGGCTTTCGACTGGCGCAGGGTGGTGCGCAGGAACGCCTGAAAATCGATGCGGATTTGGTCACGTATGGAAAAGTCATTGGTGCCGGTATGCCGGTGGGAGCCTTTGGCGGCAAGCTGGAAATCATGAAGCATATAGCGCCGCTGGGCAATGTGTACCAGGCCGGGACGCTCAGCGGAAATCCATTGGCAATGATTGCCGGTTACACCTTGCTTTCGCACCTGAAAAACAATCCTTCCATTTATACGGAGCTGGAAGAAAAAGGGGCGTACCTCGAAAAAGGTTTGAAAGTGGTTCTGCAGGAAAGCGGCATCCCTTATGTCATCAATCATTTGGGCTCCATGATCTCCATTCATTTCAGTGAAAAGCCGGTCGTTGATTTTGCATCGGCGGCTTCTGCCAACAATGCTTTGTTCAACAATTATTTTCATGCGATGCTGGACAAAGGCGTCTACCTTCCGCCTTCCGCCTTCGAGACTTGGTTTTTAAGCCATGCGTTGAGCAAAGAAGATCTGGACAGGACCATTGAAGCCACGAAAAAAAGCCTGAACGAATTGGCGAAGGTTTCGGTTTGATTCAAGCCTTCGTTTGATAAAAGAAAAAGGGTTGGACAAGTGCCAACCCTTTTTCTTTTATTTTTTACAGCCACATTCCCAGCGATACGATTCTGAGAAGTTGAGCGTGATTTGCGCAATGTTTTTTCCCGGCTGAAACTGCGATGTTTTTACCTGCTTTTCGAGCAGCGGTCCGGAAAGCCAGGTGATGTTACCTGTTTGGGCATCATAGCGGTAACGGCCTGTGTTGCCATTGTCGAGCCAGCGGTAAGTGCCGTCCGGCTTTAAAGAAAAAGAGCCCCTTTGTATCGGTGATTGAAATCCGCCATTGGTGTTCGAACCGCTCCACACCGTTTCGGTACAAACATAATTGCCGTAAACCAGTTTGCCGCCGAATGTTGGCTTTGTATCCGGTGATGGTTTGGGTAATTTGTCCTTTTGCTTTTGTTGAAACAGGCTTTTGGCTTTGGCTATATCTGCATCAGCTGTTTGTTTCAACATAGGATCACCGGCAAGCGCTTTGTTGAGGTAAGTGCTTCCTTCCCTTACCTGGTCCTGCGCCAACAGGGAGACACCCAGCAGGTAATTGGCATTCACATCGTCAGGGTCCTTGGTTACGGCCGGCCGGAAACGCATCACGGCTAAATCGTAGTCGCCTTTTTCATAATAGCCATAACCGTACAATACATCCAACCCCGGCGAGTTCATGGCTGTTCGGCTTCCGCCGGTGGCCTGCGAATATTTTAAGGCTTCGATGTAGGCAGCAATTCCTTTTGCCGTTGCGTTGCCGGAAGGAGTAATGCTATCGGCTTTGCCGGTTTTTACTTCCGGAAATTCTTTTTCCAGCCGTTGCTGAAGGCCGGCATTCAGGCGAACAGCATTTTGCCAGTACCGTTTTGCTTCTTCGGCCTTGTATTGATTTTTTTGTTTCAACAGGGAAGCGGCGATCTGGTAATTGACAAACGCATTGGTGCTGTCTTTTTCATAAGCCTGTTTGAAGTACATGGCGGCCAGGTCGTATTGTTTGCTTTCAAAATAACCTTGGCCATACAGGAAAGTGGAGCCAACGGAGAGAAAGGCGGTTTCACTGCCGCCGGAAGCTTCCGACTGGCGAAGTCGTTTGATGTATTGCTCCAGGGGGTCTTGTGCATGAGTAACAGATGCAAGAATAAGGGTGGAGACGAACAGTAGAATCGATGGAATTTTCATTGGTGCGTTTTCTAAATTGGGTGCGAAAGATAATATGACGGTTTTATCTTTTATAATTCTGCTTCTGATTTATACAAACAGGTCGGCTGCGATGCCATCGGCCCGCAGCATGCCTTCGTCGGTGAGTTGTGCATGTTGCTGGTGAATTTGCACCAAACCATGGTTGATGTATTTGGCCAGTTCAGCTTCCATGCGTCTTCTTTCTCCTTCGCCCCATGTCTCCTGAATTTTGTTCAGGTCAATGCCTTCCATCGTCCGCAGCGAAATCATGATCGTTTCGTTGAGTTGTTGCGCAAGGGATAATACTTCCGCTTCTCTTTCTGTACTTCCTTCGTTGGTGGTTTTAATGTAAACGTTGTTGTTCGGAATGTTCCATCGCCTTTCGGTGCCGTTGAACGAATGCGCCGAAGGGCCCAGGCCCAAATACGGCGTGCCTTTCCAGTACGATGAGTTGTGCCGGCTGCGAAACCCGGGTTTGGCAAAGTTGGACACTTCGTAGTGTTCGTAACCGACGGTGCGCAGCCAGTGCATTAACTGCAAAAACTGTCTTGCCTGTTTTTCGCTGTCCACATCCAGCGTTTTGTGCTGTAAAATGTTTTTGTGCAGCGGTGTTTTTTCCTCTACGGTCAGCGCATAACAGGAGAGATGTTTGATGTTGTAGGCAATGGCGGTTTTTACATTCTGTTCCCACATTGCATCGGTCAGGAGCGGCGAACCGTAAATCAGGTCAATGCTTAAGTTATCGATACCGGCTTCGTAGCTGGCCTCGATGCAGGCTTTGGCCTGCGTGGCATTGTGTGCCCGGTTCATCCAGCGCAATTCTTCCTCAAAAAAGGATTGGATACCGATGCTCAGGCGGTTGATGCCAAGGCCTTTCCATTGCCGCACATTTTCTTTCGTCACGTCATCGGGATTGGCCTCCAGCGTGATTTCTGCATCCGGTGCAAGGGGGTAGTGTTCCTTCAATGCCGAAATCAGTAATCCCAAATCCGCAACTGCCAGCAGGCTGGGAGTGCCGCCGCCAAAGTAGAGGGTGTGCACGATTTCGCCGTTCAAATAGCCTTTTTCAGCTTCGGCTTCGCCTGCCAATGCGTTTACCAGGTCATCTTTGTAGCGCAGGGAAGTGGTGAAATGAAAGTTGCAATAGGTGCAGGCCTGTTTACAAAAAGGGATATGTAAATAAATTCCGGCCAACTTCGTTCTCGTTTTTCTTGTCGTTTATTTTTATCAACCGATGGCGAAGGTAAAGCACAGGCTCGCGGCTGTTTTGGTTTTAACACTCTGGTGGTGGTGTGCTGCCGCACAAACCTACCCGGTGAAATACCGGTTTAGTCCTGCCGATTCTTTTTCTTTCGCCAGGCTTCAACTCGCAGAGTCTTTCCGTTCGCGTCCGGAAGCCAATGCTTATCTCGCGGGTCTCTTGCCCTTGTTGCAAGGCAAAGGGTTTGTCACGGCTTCGCTGGACAGTGTGCAGGTTGATTCCACGGCCGCTTTTGTGTCGCTTTTTTTGGGCGACGCCTACAAATGGAGCCGGGTGCGGACGGCGGAAAAAGATGCCCCGCTCCTGGAAGCCATTCATTTTCCCCTCGCTAAAAGCGCAATGGATTTTTCCACCCTCGATACCTGGCAGAAACGGATTCTGGATTACATGGAGGAACATGGTCACCCGTTTGGAAAGACCTACCTCGACAGCATTCAAATCGACCGGGAAGACGTAACCGCACTGCTGCGGATTGAGCAGGGGCCTCTTTACAAAATTGACAGCATCCAGGTTGTCGGGGATGCAAAGGTGAACACGGAATTTTTGCAGAAATACCTTCAGTTGCCCAACGGAACGATGTATAGTAAAAGCAAGCTGGCCGGCATCAGTAAAAAGCTTGCTGAGCTTTCGTACGTCGAAGAAGAAAAGCCTTCCGATCTGACCATGCTCGCTACCGGCTCGGTGCTGAACCTGTATTTAAAAGCAAGGCGCAGCAGTCAGATCAACGCCCTGGTGGGTTTTCTGCCGAACAGCGATCCCACGGGGGTGAACCGGAAATTACTGTTGACGGTAGATGCCAATGTTCTTTTGCGCAATTCGCTGGGCGCCGGCGAAACCCTTGGCCTTGTGTGGCAGCAACTGCAAAAAGGCTCGCCGCGACTGAACCTGCTATACGAACAGCCCTATATTTTTCATTCGGCCTTTGGTGCACAGTTTTCGCTGGACATGTACAAGCGGGACAGCATTTTCCTCAACATCAACATGAATCTCGGTGCCACCTACAAGCTAGGGGAAAAGAAAACCGCTGCTGTTTTCCTGCAACGCCGTTCAACGATCGTCAATGGCATCAACGCGGCGGCAATCATGCAAAGCCGGCAACTGCCGCAGGAAGCCGACGTAAGTTCGCTGAACCTGGGCGTGGGCTACGAGTACAACAATACCGACTACCGGTTTAACCCAAGACGGGGAACACAGTTGGTCCTGACAACGACAGCCGGTA
The DNA here is from genome assembly GCF_003628535.1 of Flavisolibacter nicotianae. Lineage (GTDB taxonomy): Bacteria > Bacteroidota > Bacteroidia > Chitinophagales > Chitinophagaceae > Flavisolibacter > Flavisolibacter nicotianae. The sequence goes on along the minus strand of NZ_RBCI01000001.1, from coordinate 516,008 downwards.
CCAAAAAACTAAAGAAGAATAATTTGATTCTTGAACTGAAGGACCCTTCCGATCCGTCGTTCAAGTTCGAAAGCCTGTACGATACGGTGAAACTCAGTGCTTACCAGTTCCGGGTAAACCTCTCGGGGGCGCAGTTTGTACCGCTGGGCCGGCAAACAACCCTGAAACTGGCTGGCAATACAGGGATTTACCAGAGTCCTTCGATTTACCGTAACGAACTGTTTCAGATTGGCGGCAACCGCCTGCTGCGGGGTTTTAACGAAGAAAGCCAGTTTGTCTCGCAATACGCGGTCGGTACGCTGGAGTTCCGGTTGCTGACGGGACTAAACTCGAATTTTTTTGGTTTTGTAGACGGCGGCTGGGGCAAGTATCCCCTGGAAAACGTACAATCGCACACCTATCTCAGTACGGGTGCGGGGCTTTCGTTTCAGCCCAAGGCGGGATTGATCAACGTGACCTGGGCGATTGGCAAACGGGATGACGCCGATTTTAACCTGCGCCAATCCAAAATTCATATTGGATTTGTGTCTTTTTTCTAATGCTGTGATGGAGCGACTATTTTTGCGCCTTGTGAGAATTTTTTGGCTGATAGCTTTTTTTGTTTTGTGTGGCCGTGCCGTAGCGCAATCGCCTGTCGATTCCCTGCAGGTAGCCGACTCGTTGCGCCGCATCGAAGCCGACTCGCTGAGCCGTGTGCCGCCGCCGGTGCGGGACTCGATCCGCCCGGCACTCCAGTTTCCCTTTACCTCGGACTCGTTCCTTTACCGCAGGCGGCTTTTCTTTTCGTTTACCAATCCCGTCCGGTACAGCATATCGGAAAAGCGGTGGGAGGGCAAGGAGGTGATTTTTTACTCCGTGGTAACGCTTCTTCTCCTGTTTGCGATGATCAAAAACAGCTTTCGGCGCTATCTGTCCGACCTCTTTAGTTCCTATTTCCAAACCACCATGCGGCAGCGGCAGATCAAAGAACAGCTGCTGCAAAACCCGCTGCCGTCACTGCTTTTCAATCTTTTCTTTTTATTGAGCGGGGCGCTGTTTCTAAGCCTGATGCTGGAACATTTTGCCCTTGCCGATGGGCCGCCCTTCTGGATACTGGCGCTTTATTGTGCCGTGGTACTGACTGTTGTTTACACCGGGAAGTTTTTGTTCCTGAAGTTTTTTGGCTGGGTTTTCCGGTTTACGGAAGCGGCCAACACGTATTTATTCATTATTTTTTCCACCAACAAAATCCTCGGAATTCTTTTTCTGCCCTTCATTATTTTGCTGGGCTTTACCACGGGCAATGTGAATGCGGCCGCCGCTACGTTGGGTCTTCTTGTTGTTGCCTGCATGTTTTTGTACCGCTACTTTCTCTCCTATATTTCCATTAACCGGATGATACGGATTCATTTTTTCCACTTTGTTCTGTACCTCGCAGCGTTTGAAATTCTACCCCTGCTGTTGATTAACAAACTGTTGTTCCTCTTTCTAAGGGAAATATATTAATTTTGCTCAACGTTAGTCGAGCCACACTATGGTAAAACACACAGGGGCGAAGGCCGCCAAAGAGGCCCAAAGCACAAAACAAGTACTCATTACCCAACCCAGGCCGGAAAGCGATAAGTCGCCTTATTTTGATTTGGAGCGCAAATACGGCGTGCAGTTGGCGTTTCAGCCTTTTATCCGGCTTGAACCCATTTCAGCCAAAGAATTCCGGAAGCAGAAGATAGATATTGCTGCCCATTCGGCCGTGATCCTCACGAGCCGCAATGCCATCGATCATTTTTTCCGGGTTTGCGAGGAGATGAAGGTTTCTGTTTCGCAGGACACCAAGTATTTCTGTATCACGGAGGCGGTTGCGCTCTACCTGCAGAAGTTCATTCTTTATCGCAAGCGCAAGGTTTTCTACGGCGCCGATGGCAGTAACAAAAGCCTGTTCGATGTCATCAACAAGCACAAAAACAACGAAAAGTTCCTTTATGTGTGCTCCGAGAACCAGCAGGACAGCGAAATCACCGGCTGGTTGAAAACCAACAGCTGCGACTTTTCGCTGGCTTTCATGTACCGTACCGTCAGCAACGACGTAAAGGAAATCCTGACAAAGACCGAATTCGATGTGATTTGCTTTTTTACACCCAGTGGCGTAAAAAGCCTTTTTGACAATGTGCCGCAATTCAAACAGAACGGTACCATCATTGGTGCTTTTGGCAACAATACCTCGAAGGCGGTGGAAGAAGCCGGCCTGAAACTGGAGATTAAAGCACCGCAGCCGCAGGCACCATCAATGGTGGCTGCCCTGGAAAAATACCTTGCGGCTCACGTACCCAAAAAATAGCCTGCTTGCCTAAACAAAAAGGTTGTCCCGCTTCGGCGGGATTTTTTTTAACCGCGGATTAGCAGGATCTTAAATGAATTAGGGCAGATGTTCTATTCCGGTGGATAGCGGTTAAAGGCTTTCACAGGAGCTGTTTGGCGCAAAATTTATTTGACTCTCTTGTTGATCCAATTATCCCATTATCGAATTATCACATTAGCACATTTTTGTCATGGCCAACAGATTACGCAACGAAACCAGCCCGTATTTGCTCCAGCATGCGCACAATCCCGTCGACTGGTACCCATGGGGGGAAGAAGCCCTGCGCCGCGCCAAAGAAGAAGACAAGCCTATTTTGGTCAGCATTGGTTACGCGGCCTGTCACTGGTGCCATGTGATGGAACGGGAAAGTTTTGAAAATGAAGAGGTGGCTTCCCTGATGAACGACCACTTCATCAACATCAAGGTCGACCGCGAAGAACGACCCGATGTAGACCACATTTACATGGATGCTGTGCAGGCCATGACCGGAAGTGGCGGCTGGCCCCTGAACGTATTTTTAACCCCCGATGGAAAGCCTTTTTATGGCGGTACCTATTTTCCGCCCCGGCGGGCCTTTAACCGTGCTTCCTGGACCGAAGTGCTGCAGGCCGTGGCTCAATCCTTCAAAGAAAAGCGTGACGAGATCAACGGGCAGGCGCAAAACCTGACGGAGCATCTGATGGTCTCCAATGCCTTTGGCGTTTTGGCCACCGGCGCACCACTGACCGCCGACAAAATCGACCAGGCTTTTACAGCCATCATGAAGACGGCCGACCGGGAATGGGGTGGCTTTGGGCGGGCACCCAAGTTTCCGCAAACCTTTACCATTAATTTCTTACTGGCATACACACATTTGACCAGGAATGATGAAGCGTTGCAGCAGTCGCTTTTCAGTCTTGATAAAATGCTCCAGGGCGGCATTTACGATCAGATCGGCGGCGGCTTTGCCCGCTATTCAACTGATACGGAATGGCTGGTGCCGCATTTTGAGAAGATGCTTTACGACAATGCGCTCCTTGTTTCTTCCCTGGCCAATGCCTACCGGCTGACAAAAAACGAAACCTACCGGCAGGTGATGGACGAAACCCTTGCTTTTGTGGAACGGGAACTGCTGCATCCGGAAGGCGGCTTTTACAGTGCACTGGATGCCGACAGTGAAGGCGAAGAGGGGAAATTTTATGTCTGGCAGTTCGATGAAGTGACCCAGGCGCTGGGGAGCGAGGCAGCGCTGTTCTGCGACTATTTCGACATTACGCCGCAGGGCAATTGGGAGGGAAGAAACATTCCGTGGATCAAACGTCCGCTAAAAGACTTTGCCCGCCAAAATAACCTGGACGAAGAAATGCTGGCGCAGGTGATTGCCGATGGCAAGCGGATTTTGTTGCAGGAACGGCGCAAACGGGTGCGGCCCTTGCTTGACGACAAACAATTGCTCAACTGGAATGCCCTGATGAACGCCGCTTACAGCAACGCCTTTGCGGCCACCGGGAATGCGCATTACAAAGTCGTGGCCGAGCGAAATATGGCTTTCCTGCTGTCTGCGTTCGGCGCATCGTTCGCAGAACTGCATCACAGTTGGAAGGAAGGACAGGCAAAGCACCCGCCTTTTCTGGACGACTATGCCTTTCTGGTGGCCGCTCTTCTTGAGCTGGCGCAAGTCACTGCCAATTATACCTATCTCGATAAGGCCGCGGAACTCACAGCCATTGCCTGGGAGAAATTTGCGGACGATGCTTCGCCTTTTTTCTTTTACACTGCAGCCGGACAGGCCGATATCCTCCTGCGTAAAAAAGAGATTTACGATGGCGCCACTCCCTCCGGCAATTCCGTCATGGCGTTTAATCTCCACCGGCTCGGCATCCTGCTCGACCGCCCGGACTGGCGGGAAAGAGCCGGAAACATGGTACGGGCCATGGGTGAACTCCCGGTCAAATACCCCACGTCCTTTGGGGTTTGGCTTTCCCTGCTCTACGAGAATTTGAACGGAACAGCCGAATTGGCCATTGTCGGCCCCGATTACAAGGCGTATTTGCTTGATTTTTTACAAACATCCGTTCCGCATGCGATGGTGATGGCCTCGCCTGACGAGCAGCCCCGATATCCCCTCCTTGCCCAAAAAAAAGAGCAGGGTAGAACCCACATTTTTTTGTGCAGGAATTACGTGTGCAAACAACCGGTAAATACGCTCCCGGAAGCTCTGAACCAGTTATCTATCAAATAATTTAAGACTTATACAATATTCCCCATCTTCGTCCGTTTCTGTTTTTACGTCAAGACAAGATTTTGACTATTGGAAATGAGAAAAAAACTATTTAACCTTGCCATGTCCTTAAAAGCAAAACGCTATTTTTGTCCTTTACCCCGGATTATGAATATGAAAAACCACTACTACACCCTGATCGCCCTTTCGGCGTTATCCTTGGCTAGCTGCGGCATCCTTGGGAAAAAAGACAAAGGCGGTGGCCTTCCGAACGATGGCCAGGTGCATGGAATTGCACCAGGAAGCCGCTACATTCTTCCCAAGCCACCCGGCATGGTCTATATCCCGCAGGGAACTTTCCACATGGGTCCCAGCGATGAAGATCCTGCTTATGCTTTCAGTGCCCGTAACCGTTCTGTTTCTATTAGCGGTTTCTGGATGGATGCCACTGAAATCACCAACAATGAATATCGTCAGTTTATTTACTGGGTTCGCGACTCTGTTGCAGCCAAAAAACTGGGTGCACCGTATGTAAAGCAAAACCAGGATGGTTCCGAAACAGTAGACTTTGCCAAAATGCGCACGTTGAAATGGAACGATCCGAAAGTAGTAGAGCAGCTCAACGACATGATTATCCCGGAGCCGGACCGTATCCGTGGTAAAAAAGAATTGGATCCTTCCAAGATTGTTTACCAAGTTGAGCGCTTTGACCTGAAAGAGGCCGCCAAAAGAGAAAATGCCGGCAAACCCCGTTCACAGTTCATCGAGCGTTTCCCGGTTTCGGTTTATCCCGATACCCTGGTTTGGATGCGTGACTTTTCGTATTCGTACAACGAGCCGATGACCAAACGCTATTTCTCTCACCCGGCCTTTGGGAATTACCCGGTGGTAGGGGTGAACTGGAAAATGGCCGAGGCCTTCTGTAACTGGAGAACGCAATACCTGAACAGCTATCTCGACTCTAAAAACAGGGTGCAGGAATCCGACTTCCGCCTGCCGACAGAAGCCCAATGGGAATACGCTGCCCGTGGCGGCCGTTCGCAATCCATGTTCCCCTGGGGTAACTATTACCTGCGCAATAAAAAAGGCTGTCTGCTGGCCAACTTCAAACCTGGCCGTGGTAACTATCCCGAGGATGGCGGTTTCTACACTGTCCGTGCCGATGCCTACTGGCCCAACGACTTTGGCCTGTACAATATGGCCGGAAACGTGGCCGAGTGGACTTCTTCTATTTACTACGAAGGTTCGTACACATTCCAACACGACATGAACCCTGACGTTCGGTTCAATGCCAAAGACAGCGATCCTCCCAAGATGAAGCGCAAAGTGCTGCGTGGCGGTAGCTGGAAAGATGTAGGCTATTATCTGCAAACCGGTACCCGTACCTACGAGTACCAGGACTCGACAAAATCCTACATTGGTTTCCGTACTGTTATCGATTTGCCGGCTTCTTCAACAGGTCGCCGTAAATAAGTTCACCACTCAAAACCTGACAATAACGAGGCGATTGTGCCTCTTTTCCTTTTGTTTTTTTCAGTTTTAAAATCTAAATATCAACCATTAAAAACAAGTAAATTATGGCAGCTGCTATTCCTCCAAAAATTAGTAAATACGTAGACGTAGCCGTTTCTTTCGGTGCCTCTCTGGTAATCTGGGGTGCCCTTCGCAAAATTACCCATGCTCCCGACGCCGAAACATGGCTTTGGATTGGTTTGACAACAGAAGCCGCCATCTTTGCGCTTTACGGTGTATTGTACCTCATCTTCCCGGCAGTGAAAGACAACTCGCACCGCGAAGAAGCCGTCGTGGAAACCATGACCCCGCAAGGCCGCGTTTTGGGCCAGATGGACAAGGCCCTGCTGGAAGCCGATATCACTCCGGCCAACCTGAACCGCCTGAGCGAAGGCTTTAAAAAGCTCAACACCACGATCTCGAACATGAATGACATTACCGACGTGGTAGCCGCCACCGGTGACTATACAAAGAAAACAAGGGAAGTAACCACTGCATTGACACAGGTAAAAGACGCCTATGTAAATGCGGCCAACTCTGTTGGTGCCTTTAATGCCGCCTCCGACGGTGCCCGTCTTTTCCACGATCAAATCCAGGTGCTGACCAAAAACCTTTCTTCGCTGAACACCATCTATGAACTGGAACTGCAGGAAAGCAACAACCACCTGAAAGCATTGAACGGCTTCTACGGCAAGCTGGCTGAAACCGCTTCGGTTATGACCAACAGCGCCGATGACGCCAAGAAAGTGCAGGAGCAGATTACCTCGCTGGCTGGCAACCTGGGTCGCCTGAACGGCATCTATGGTAACATGCTTACCGCCATGCAGGGACGATAAGCCCATACGGATCGGAAAAATCGAAAAGACAAACAAATAAGTAAAACAGAAAATCCAAAATAACTTATGGCACTTCCCAAAGAGCCACGGCAGAAGATGATCAACCTGATGTACCTGGTGCTAACAGCCCTGTTGGCACTGAACGTCTCGGCTGAGATTCTGAATGCGTTTAAAACTGTGGACAATAGCCTAGATAAAACCAATAACACCGTTAATATTTCGACGGAAAATATCATGGAGTCATTCCGGAACAAACTGTCTGACCCCACTAGCAAGGCCAAAGCAGAAATCTGGTATCCCAAAGCGCAACAAGCGCAGCAGCTTACTTCGGCCTTGTATAACGATATCGAAAAGTTGCGGAACGAGATCCTGAAGGCAGCTGATTTTGATCCTGCCCGTAAAAAGGACTCGACCTACAAAGAGGACAACCAGGATATTCCTACCCGCATCATGATTAAGGAGGGCAAGGGTAAGGAACTCCAGCAAAAGCTGGCTGCCTACCGTGCCGCTATGGTGAACCTGGTAGCACCGGATAAAAAAGCCGAATTTGAAAAAAGCCTGCAGGTAGATCCTTCCATGCCGCGTAACCTGAAAGGCGGTAACAAAACATGGGAAGACGCGTACTTCCACATGGTGCCGACAGTGGCTGCGTTGACCATTTTGCGCAAATTCGAAAACGACGTAAAAACAACGGAAAACCGTGTGATCTCCCACCTCCACGAGCAAGTTGGTAAAGTAGAGGTGATCTTCGATGCCTTCGAAGCCATCGTTGGTCAAAACTCCAAATACCTGATGCCGGGACAGGATTTGGAAATCACCGCAGGTTTGGGTGCATTCAGTAAATCAAAACTGCCAACGATTTCAATCGGCGGTTCAAATGTGTCGCTGAACGAAAAAGGTATGGCGGTTTACAAAGTAGCGGCCGGAACCATCGGTAACCACAGCGTTCCGGTTACAGTTTCCTTTACCGACCAGGATGGCAAAGCCCAGACCCGTACATTCAACGTTGAGTATACCGTAGGCCAGTCGAATGCATCGATCGCCCTTGATAAAATGAACGTGCTTTACATTGGTGTTGACAACCCTGTGTCTGTTGCCGCATCCGGCGGTGGCGATGACAAAGTAGCCGTTTCCATCAGTGGTGGCGGTGGTGCCATCTCCAAGATCGGTGCCGGTAAATACAATGTCCGCGTAAGCTCGCCAACTGAGGATTGCATCATTACCGTAAGTGTAGACGGAAAGGTGGCTGGTTCTTCCCGCTTCCGCGTACGTCCCATTCCTGCACCGGTTGGTACGGTGGGTGGCTTTGCATCCGGTGACAATGTGAACGCCGGTGCCTTCCGTGCGCAAGCCGGTGTGGGTGCCTATATCAAGGATTTCCCCTTCGATATTCAATATGATGTGGTAAGCTACAGCATCAGCGTTGACAACGACGAGGGTGATATTGAAACCGCTGATGTACAGGGCGTGTATTTCAACTCCAGAGCCAAGCAGATCATCAACCAGTATGCAAAGCCTGGCCGTACAGTGACCGTTGACGGTTTGCGTGCAAAAGGTCCGGATGGCCGCACATTTAAAATTCCTTCATTAGTCTATTACATTAAATAAGCATGAGCATGAGGAGCCGTTTCATAAAATTCTGCTTGTTTTCTTTGACGCTGACCCTTTTGGCAACGTCCGCAGACGCCCAGCGTGCCGGCAGACGGAGAGGCCAGACGGCCCCGCCGCCAACGGGAACAGAAGATCAAACGCAGCAGCAGAACAACAATTCACGTCCGCCATCGGGATACAATCCATATGGAAATGTTCCCATTGAGTCGGACACCGGCACAGGTCCGAACATTGTCAAGAAATCATTGCGCAACGACGGGATTGTTGATAAAAGCTTTATCAACGAACGAACGCCGCTGCCGTATGAACACCTGCGCTGGGATGATGCCTTGTTCTCCGAAAAGGTTTGGCGTGAACTGGATCTGCGGGAAAAGATGAATCAGACCTTCCGCTACGAAGCAGAAGATGATAACGGCAGCCAGATGTTCATGAACATCCTGCTCGATGCCCTGAAAAAAGATTCAGTTGTGGCTTTTGCCGATGACCGTTTCACGACGCCTTATACGGCTACCGACCTGGAAGCAAAAACACAGGGCGGTCCGGCCGATACGACGCCGGTTGTAAACCCTGCAAATCCCAACCAGATCCTGAAATATGTGGTCACGAAAGCCGCTTTTGACCCGAAGACGATCACCAAGCTCCGGATGAAAGAAGAGTGGGTGTTTGACCGTGAGTCGAGCCGCATGGTTTGCCGCATCATCGGTATTGCACCGGTGCGGGAAGTGCAGCGGGGTAAGGCCACGCAATCGGAAGTTCTGTTCTGGGTGTACTATCCCGACCTGCGCAAGACCCTGGCACGCTACGAGGTGTACAATCCGAAAAACCTTGGGTATGGCCGTATGACCTGGGAAGAATTGTTCGAAGCCAGAATGTTTGCTTCGTATATCACCAAGTCGACGCTTGATAACCCGGGTAACAAAACCATCCGCCAGATGATCAAGGATCCGATCCTTGCCCTCCTGGAAGGAGAGAACATCAAAGAGCGCATTTTCAACTACGAGCAGGACCTTTGGTCATATTAATGAACAAACTTGTTTCGCATAAAAAAAATCCTGTCGAAAGACAGGATTTTTTTTATTTCTTCCACCAAGCTATCATCAGGATTAAACAACATGCGCCAGAGAAAAGCATTGCTTTTTATTTGCTGTCTTCTGTCATCCATCAACTGAATACCAGCATTATCTTCTTGGAAGCGTCTTCGTAGCAGCGATCCCGGTAACGTAAATTGCGATCCATCATGCTACGCGGTTGCTTACAATCATGCGGGAAGGGGCAAACGCAAAAATCACTTTGTGTCTGATAAAAAATGTGGAAAGTACGTGTAGGAAAAGTAGCCGAAGTTTGTATTTTTACCTCGGTTTTTCATAGGATATTGGATTTTAAAACGGGGCAGGATTTCTATCCAGCCCTTTTTCTTTTTAAACGGCAGAACAGACGAACAATAATTTCAACTGATGAAGTGTTCGGCTCAACTTAGAGGCAAACTGCTGTTCAAACACAAGGATAAGCAGAGAAGGTTCCTTCTCCATCCTTCATTCCTGTTCCGCTGTTCATTCGTCTTCTTCCGGGCTTTCAAAATGGCTTTTGATGATCCTTGCTTTCGAAACTCCTACCACTCTTGCCAGTTCGGATTCGGGTTGTTGTTTGATATTGTTGACAGAGCGGAAAGTTTTCAAAAGAAGGTTGGCCGTGGTGCTGCCAATTCCCTTGATATCCTGCAATGAATTTTTGAATGTCCCCTTGCTGCGTTTCTCGCGGTGAAAGTTCAGGCCGTACCGGTGTACTTCATCGCGGATGCGGCGAATCAGTTTGTGGCTTTCGCTGTCGTAGGGAAGTTTTAGCGATTCCTGGTCGCCGACAAAGAAAATTTCCTCTTCATTTTTGGCCAGTCCCACCAGGGTCATTTGCCCCTGCAGACTCAATTCTTCAATGGCTTCGTAGGCGGCGCTCAACTGGCCCTTTCCGCCGTCGATGATCACCAGTTGCGGAAAAGGATCGCCTTCGGTTTTCAGGCGCCTGTATCGCCTGTAAACGGCTTCCCGCATCGTGGCAAAATCGTTAATACCTTCCACCGTCTTTACGTTGAATACGCGGTAGTCTTTTTTACTGGGCTCTCCGTTTTTGAAGCACACCATGGCCGAGACAGGATAACTGCCGTGAAAATTGGAGTTGTCAAAACATTCGATGTGCTGCGGTACGGCAGTCAGTTGCAGGTCTCTTTGGATTTGAAGCAATACGGCCGATTTATCCATCTTCAATGCCCGCATCTGCTCTTTGCTCTTCACACTGTCGATGAAATACTGTGCATTCTTCTGCGACAGGTCGAGCAGTTTCTTTTTATCACCGGCCCTGGGCACTGTCAGCACAACGCCCAGCTCCTCGTACTCGATCTCGAATGGCACCACCACTTCGGTTGCTTCGCTGTTGAACGTGGTGCGCAACTGGCCGATGGCGGCAGCCAGAGTTTCTTCAACTGTTTCGTCGAGATGCGTTTCCACCCGGATGGTTTTGGTTTGGATGATGGCGCCGTTGTTCACCATCAGGTAATTCACGTAGGCAATCTCCGTGTCCTTTACAATGTTGAACACATCCACGTCTTTCAACGACGTATTCACCACGATCGACCGCGACTGGTAATTTTCCAGGTAGGTGATTTTTTTCCGGATGGTTTCGGCTTTTTCAAATTCCAGCGACTCAGCGAGGCCTTTCATCTCCTTTTTAAAATGCTGGATCACCTCGCCGAGGTTGCCCTTGAGGATGTTTTTGATCTGGCGGATATTTTCGTCGTAATCCTGTTCGGACTGCAGCGCCTCGCAGGGACCTTTGCAGTTGCCCAGGTGAAATTCCAGGCAAACTTTGAACTTGCCTTTTTCGATGTTGCGCTGCGTCAGGTTGAGCGGGCAGGTGCGCAGCGGGATGGTCTGCTTAATGAAATCAAGCAATTCCCGCACTTTGCCTACGGATGTATACGGGCCGAAATACTGCGAGCCGTCGTCGATTTTTTGCCGGGTCAGGAACACCCGGGGAAACGGCTCGTTTTTGATGACGATGTACGGATAGGTTTTGTCGTCCTTGAGGTTGATGTTGAAGAGCGGCTGATATTGTTTGATCAGCGAGTTCTCCAGCAAAAATGCATCCTGCTCCGTGTGTACGATGGTAAATTCGATGCGCCGGATGCGTCGCACCAGCTCGTGGGTTTTATAGCTGTGGATGGATTTGTTGAAATACGAACTGACCCGCTTGCGGATATTCTTTGCCTTACCTACGTAAAGCAACTCGCCTTCTTCGTTGTAGTATTTGTAAATGCCCGGCTCCTGCGGAAGCGTACCGGCAATTTCCTGGAATTCTTTCTGCGTCATACGGTTTTCCTGTCTGCTACCGGTTCAGGCCTTCAAAACCATTCCAAACTACCTGTAGCTTTTTTGTTTTTTCGGTTCCGCCTTTTTCAGTGATGGTGGTGATCTGAAAATTTTTGCCAGCGTTCCACAGCATGTTTTTACGAACGGTGGAATCGCTGTGCGACTGCCAAAGTTCTACAAAGATCGACTGAATATCGTTTTTACCCTGGGCATTGGGTTGCGGGTCCAGCACCACGTCCTCCCTGCGCACCGGGTGGTCTTCCTGCGTCGTAAACATAAAGACGAAGGCATTCAGGATGTCGTCGTATTCATGGGTGACCTGGTAATCGTTTCGCAACGGGTCTGCACTGATGTCGGGTAATGTGGCAAATTCGCCGGCGTATTTTTTAACGTCAGCATTGCGGATGGGCGTTGTGTCGCTTTTGCCATCCGCCACCTCAATTTTATAAAAAGTGGCCAGCGAGGTATCCATTCTCGCCAGTTCGCCTTTCAGGTAGGCGGTTACCGGGAAAAACTGGTCGGCGGGGGCCGCGGGCTTTTTCTTTTTTGCTTTGCAACCGGCCAAAAGAACCAACGTTGCCAGACAGGCGAAAACACGAATCATGGCGGTAAAATTAGGGAACACCTCAAAACGAAAAATTCCCGTCGCTATTGTTGCAGAGGCGGGAATGAAAGAAAGCAATTAGCCTGACCTTATTTTGTAAGCGAGACGCCGATCTTCAAACCGAAATCAAACAGGTTTTCCTTGACCGGGTAGTTGCTGATAAAGCTGGAAAGGAGCTGATAGCGCACCTGGGGGCCAACCTGCCACCGGGCTTTGCCCGACTGGTAGGAAACAAAGGTTTCGAAGGCCGTATTCACGTTCCAGCGGCGCAGGAGCCATGGCACCTGCGTGTAGTTTTTGTAATTGGTGGTGATCAGGTAAGCCCGGTCGCCAATCACGTAGGTGGGTTGTACCGTTCCGGCAATGCCAAACTGCATCTTGTCGTTGCTTTTCAGGGCCAGTTCCACACCGACAGGCGCAGACACCTGGAAGGAAAGGTTTTGCAGCCAGTTCGATTTGTTGCTGCTGGCGTCTACATTGCTGTAGCTGGACAGCGTATACACCGAGTCAACCCTGTTGCTGCCCCGGCGATTCAGCGCAATTGTAGCCAGCGCATACGGTGCATTGAAAGCCTTGATATCGTAACGGTTCACGTTGAACTGAAGCCCGCCACGAACCCGCAGCCTGTCGGTAATCGCATATTTTTCTGTAACGCCCAGCTCAAAGCCTAGATCCGGCTTGTGGGTGACCATGTTGTTGACACTGCCATAAAGCGCCGCAACGTTGGGAGGCGAGTTCAAAAGGGAGGCCGTGCGCAAATACGATTTGTTCTCGCTTAGCTTGCGGTAACTGATGGTTGGGGCAAAGTGAAATTCGGTGCGAAAGCGGCTTGGCTTGCGTGTAAAGGAATTGATCACGCTTTCGATACTCCAGGGAGCTGTGTTGTGGGCCATCAGAAAGGATGGCTTTTCCGTTGCTTTATCGGTTACTGTCGTCTTGCTGTTCCTGGCGTCCGGATAGTCGTCTACAGGTGCAGGCGTAAATTCCGTTTGTGCGGTCACTTCATCGCTGTTTCCTGTTGCCAATGCCGGTTCAGGCAATGGTGCAGTTGCGACAAGCGAATTGGTTGTACCAATTGAATGGCTGCCTTTCCTTGCATTTCTGTTTGGGGCAGCAAATTGGCCTGTTGCGGCAATCAGGTTGGCAGATTGTTTGGCACCGTGGCTGGTTGTGGTTGCAGGAGTTTCCTGTGCAGGGTGCAAGACAGGCTGGTTCAGGGCTGTTGGTCTGATGGTGGTGCTGATAGTAAGATAACCGATCAAACCTGCAAGGAGCAAAAAAGCACTTGTGCCTGCGCCAAACCGGCGCCGGTCGTTATGTAGCTTTTGGGAAAGATGCTCCCACACCCGGTCCGGTGCCGTCATGCGGAGATTGTCCGCACTGCGCCGTAGAAATTCTTCAAAGTTTTCATCTCGTAAATCTCTCTTCATATTTCAGTCAAGCTTTGGGAAAAGGTTAGCGGCTGCCGATGGCAGCATACATGGGTTCTTTGGGTTTATAAAGGATGTTTTTCCGGAGTAGTATGTCTTCCAGCATGGCTTTCGCCCTCGTGTATTGGCTGCGGCTGGTGCTTTCTTCCACGTCGAGCATGTCGGCGATCTCGCGGTGCGAAAAACCTTCAATCGCATAGAGGTTTAAAACCGTCCGATAGCCAAGCGGCAGCATGCGGATACATTCCACCACTTCTTTTGCCTGCACGATGGAAGGAATGGATTCTTCCCTTACCTGCAGGCTGCCGGCGTGGATCAGGTCCACACTCTCGGTAAACCGCTTGTTTTTTTTCAGGCTGTTGATGCAGGTGTGAATCATGATTCGCCGGATCCACCCTTCCAGGGCACCGCGGTTCTCAAACTTGTGGATTTGCGAGAATACTTTTATGAAGCCTTCCTGTAGCATGTCTTCTGCATCTTCGCGATTGTGGGCATACCGGTAGCAAACAGCAAACATTTTGTGGCTGTACCTGTCGTACAACGCCTTTTGCGCTGCTGCGTTATTTTTCCTGCAACCTTGCAAGAGTGCTTCCTCAGTCATACAAATACGTTGGTTGCATGTAAGTTAAGACAATTATTTTGTTAATATGCTGCACAGCCGATACAAAAAGTCCCTTGCGGAATAAGAGATAGAAGTAAAGGAGAATAAAAAAAGCTGCCCGGTATGGGACAGCTTATACAGGAAGAGATTCTTTTTTCGGCGAGCGCCGTCAGTCGGATCAAATCAGCACTTCACCCGTCATTTCTGCCGGAATCGGCACATTCATCATCGTTAGGATGGTGGGTGCAAGGTCGCCGAGTTTACCCGGCTTGATGGTTCCTTTCCACTCGTTATCGATGATGAAAAACGGAACGGGGTTTACCGTGTGTGCGGTATTTGGCGTCCCATCCGGATTGATCATGAAATCGGCATTGCCATGATCGGCGGTGAGGAAGATTGTGTAACCATGTTGGAGCCCGGCGGTCACAACCCGTCCCACACAGCTGTCCACCGTTTCCACTGCCTTGATAGCGGCTTCCCACACACCGGTGTGACCTACCATGTCGGCATTGGCATAATTGAGGCAAATGAATGAAGCTTCGGCTTTTTCGATCTCGGTAAGAATGGCTGCCGTTACTTCCGGCGCACTCATTTCCGGCTGCAGATCATAAGTAGCCACTTTAGGAGAAGAAACCATGATTCGCTGTTCCCCTTCAAACGGCTTTTCCCGCCCGCCGCTGAAAAAGAAAGTCACGTGGGGATACTTTTCCGTTTCCGCAATGCGGACCTGCTTCAAGCCGTTTTGCTCCATGATCTGGCCCAGCGTGTTGTTGAGATTATCCGTCTCAAAAATGACGTGAATACCCTGGAACGTGGCATCGTACTCCGTCATCGTGGTATAGTGAAGGTGCAAGGGCTTCATGGACTGCTGCGGAAACTCTACCTGCGTTAAGGCCTTGGTGATTTCGCGGCAACGGTCGGTGCGGAAGTTGAAGCAAATGGCTACATCGCCGTCTTTGATAGTGGCAACCGGTTCGTCGTTTTCACCGGTAATGATCGTCGGCAGGATAAATTCGTCTGTGATGTTCTGGTTATATGAAGCTGTGATAGCCTCTTCGGCGCTTTTGGCTTTGGGACCAATTCCCTTTACCATGGCATCGTAGGCCAGCTTAACCCGCTCCCAGCGGTTATCGCGGTCCATTGCGTAATACCGGCCGTTGACGGTGGCAATCTTCCCGACAGACGTCTGGCAATGCGCTTCCAGTTCCCGCACGTAACCCAGGCCGCTCTTCGGATCGGTGTCGCGGCCATCGGTAAACACGTGGATGAAGACGTTCTCCAGGCCATTGGTTTTGCAGATGTCGAGCATTGCCTTCAGGTGGTTCAGGTGGGAGTGCACACCGCCATCGCTGACCAAGCCCAAAAGGTGCAGGGGTTTACTGTTTTGCTTTGCATAGTTGATGCTTTCGAGCATCACCGGGTTTTGGGCCAGTTCGCCTTCGCGGATGGCCACATTGATGCGCTGCAGTTCCTGGTACACGATGCGTCCCGCACCGAGGTTGAGGTGGCCAACTTCGGAGTTGCCCATCTGTCCGGCCGGCAGGCCAACGGCTTCGCCGCAAGTGGTCAGCGTTGTATTGGGATATTTGGCATAAAGCGACGAAACAAAAGGAGTATTGGCGTGCTGGATGGCATCGGCAGCCGGTACTTTGCCCAGGCCCCAGCCGTCCATGATCACTAAAATAACTTTACGGTTTGGTGTCATAACATGCTTTAAAGGCTGCAAATCTAACCATTCGTGAAGGTTTTGTTTATATTCACCGCCCGAAATTAACGCTTGTGATGTGGCATATTTTTCGCTCTCAGCAGGCCGAACGAACCTTCCACGTATGAAAAAGTTCTATTCTTTATCACTTGTTATCCTGTTTTTCCTCGCCGGCCATGCAGGCGTAACGGAAAGCGGCCGTACCGGTGCGCCGGTTTCGGAAGCAAGGACATTCAGCGGCATCGATGACGTCATCAATGCCCTGCGCACCGGCAATGCCAGCGAATTGGCCAAATACGTTGACGATAATATTGAAATCTCGCTTCCTTCCAAAAGCGATAGCTACAGCCGCTCGCAGGCTGTGGTGATCCTGCAGGATTTCTTTTCGACCAACGGGGTCAAAAACTTCGATGTAAAATTCAAGGGTGAAAACGGGGGTAGCCAGTATTGCATCGGCACCTTGCAAACCCGTTCCGGTAACTTCCGCACCACGTTCCTGCTTGCCAACCGCAACGGAAAGCAACTGGTGAAAGAGATCCGCTTCCAGAGCATGTAAACCACGGGTTGGCGGGAGTACAAACAGACGTATTGATCGATGGCCACAGACATTCTGTGGCCATTTGCATTACCATGGCGTGGTGGAGATTTTTTTAGCTAATTCACAAGTTCGCATCCGTGAAACAGCTACCGGAGAAAGGATAAATAATCCCTGTGCATCCGTTCATAATCCCGCTAATCTGCGGTTAATTTTGCGGCCATGATCAATGATTTTGACGAACGATTGTTCAAACTGGTGGATGCAGCCTTGCAGGAAGACGTCGGCGATGGCGACCACTCGACCCTTTGCTGTATACCCGCCGATGTGAAAGGCAGGGCGGTTTTAAAGATCAAGCAGGATGGCGTCCTGGCCGGTGTGGATGTGGCGGAAAAAATCTTCCGCTATAAAAAAACAAACTGCAGCTTTGTGCGGCACAAAAGCGATGGCGAAGAAATGAAGGCAGGTGAGGTGGCATTTGAAGTAGAAACTGCCGTCCATGTTATTTTACAACTGGAGCGCCTTGTGCTGAACTGCATGCAGCGTATGAGCGGTATTGCCACCCAGACCAAGCTTTACACCGACAAGCTGAAAGGCTACAAAACAAAATTGCTCGACACCCGCAAGACAACGCCGAATTTTCGCCTGCTGGAAAAAGAAGCGGTGCGCATCGGCGGCGGCGTGAATCATCGTTTTGGCCTGTTCGACATGATTATGCTAAAAGACAACCACATTGATTACAGCGGCGGACTGGAAGCGGCGATCGACAGGGCAGCCCGTTATGTACAGTTGTACCTGCCCGATTTGAAGATTGAGGTGGAAACAAGAAGCCTGGAGGATGTTCAACGTGTTTTGGCAATCGGCAAAGGAAAAGTCTTTCGCGTAATGCTCGATAATTTCAAACCCGAAGAGGTAAAACAAGCCGTTGATATGATTGGCGGTGAATTTGAAACGGAAGCCAGTGGTGGAATCAACCTCGATACCATTGAAACCTATGCCGCAACAGGCGTGGATTATGTGAGCGTTGGCGGCTTGATTCACCAGGCAAAAAGCCTGGACCTGAGTTTGAAGGCCGTCATTCACAAATAAGTAGGCAAAATCAAAAGCCTGTCTTTTGTTGCGGGATGCTTTTTATTTTTGATTTTTCAACCTATGAGCAAGAAAAATAAAAGCGATAAACTGGGGTTTGTGTACAGCACGGATCCCAATTTTCAATTTCAGCATGAGGAAGAAAGTGCTGCGGAAACTCTCCCGCCGCAGCAGCAGAAATTAAAAGTGCGGCTGGATACAAAGCAGCGTGCCGGCAAAGCCGTAACGCTGGTTGAAGGTTTTGTGGGTAAGGAAGAAGATTTACAGGACCTGGGCAAAAAGCTGAAAAACTTTTGCGGCACCGGCGGCTCGGCCAAAGACAACGAGGTGATTGTGCAGGGCGACCAGCGCGACAAAGTGCTGCAGTGGTTGCAAAAGAATGGTTACAAAAATGCAAAGCGGGTTGGATGATTGATATTAGGATAATAGGATATTGAGATATTGTACGCATTAAAAAAGGGCTTCAAAGCAACTGCTTTGAAGCCCTTTCTATTTTAGGAAACCCAATATCTTGATATCGAATATCCCAATATCCTTTTCCTACTGCCCCTGCGCCAGGCTGTATCCTTTCTTCTCGCCCCACATATTCAGCACTTCGATCGAAGCAATTTTAAAATCGCCGCTCAGGCTTGCATACAGGCCAAGGATGTCCTGCTGGTTCAACGGCTGGTCGTTGATCGATTCAAACCGTGCATTAAACAGGTTTACGAGGTTGGTATACTTGGAGCCGGTTGGCCACACCTGTGTGCCGCGGTTGCTGATGTTGATCAATTTGAACTTGGTGCCACCGTGGTGCAGGCAACGGTTGGCTACCACTTCGGGCTGCTCTTCGCATTCGATGAACATATCCACGCCGACAATCTTTTCCTGTTGTTCTTCTTTGGTCACCATCATCGAGTTCCGTTCCAGTTTGAAAACGGAAGGCGTGCCGGGATGATTGGGTGTTACAGGTTTTGCGCCCTGCCCGGGTTTTTTGCCGAAATTCGAAATGATGGCATCGGCAAACTCTTTTGTGTTCAACGCCTGTTTGCTTTTGTCGCCAAAGTCGCCGGTGTGGATGCCTTGTTCCAGTGTATAAAGAAGGGCGTTCTCAATGATAGCCGCATTTTCCATGAGGCCTAAGTGACGCAGCAGCGCCAATCCGCTTAACAATAATGCCGTCGGGTTGGCAATGCCTTTCCCGGCGATGTCGGGGGCCGTACCGTGCACGGCTTCGAAAATGGAGATGAAATCGCCGATGTTGGCCGAAGGCGCAAAGCCCAATCCGCCAACCAATCCTGCGCACAAATCGGAGATAATGTCGCCCTGCAGGTTGGTGAGCACGATCACGTCAAACACATTTGGCCGAACCACCAGTTGCATGGCCAGGTCGTCCACGATCTTGTCGTCGGCCTGCAATTCGGGGTATTCTTTTGCCACTTCGTAAAACACTTCGAGGAACAAACCATCCGTCAGCTTCATGATGTTGGCCTTGTGACCGCAGGTGATTCGCTTGGCGCCGGTCTTTTTTGCCATTTCAAACGCATACCGGATCACCTGCATGCTGCCGGGACGGGTGATGAAGCGGCGGCTCAGGGCCACGTCCTGCGTGATCATGTGCTCGATGCCACCATAGGTGTCTTCGATATTTTCCCGCACGATGGTAAGGTCGATGGGAATGCCGGCTTTGCTAAACACGGTATCCACGCCATGCAAGGACTTGAATACCCGGTTGTTGGCATAGGTGTTCCAGGTTTTGCGGGCTGTGACATTGACGCTTTTCACGCCTTTTCCCTTCGGCGTTTCCATTGGCCCTTTGAAGAGGATGCCAAGGCTCTCGATCGTCTGTTGTGCCTGCGGTGTCATGCCGTTGCTGAAACCTTTGTCAAAAACCCATTTGCCCATATCCACAAATTCATATTGCAAATCCACCCCATTTGCATCAAAAATGCTTAAGACTGCGTCCATGATTTCCGGTCCGATTCCATCGCCTTTGGCTACTGCTATTTTCATATTGAACTATTTGAGGTTAAGTTGCCGCAAAAATAGGCCGACTTGTTAAGGGATTTCCACAAAAAAAATACGCGATCATTTGTGGCAACAACTTTGTTTTACATTTAGCAAAAATCGTAACGTATGGTCAGCATGATATCGGAAGGAGTTAAGGTGAGCGTGGAGACCTTTTATCAACAGGACTATTCCAACCCGTTGCAATCAGAGTTCATGTTTGCTTACCGTATCACCATTGAAAACCATAATGCATTCCCGGTGAAACTTCACAGCCGCCACTGGCACATCTTTGATTCCGATGGCAGCAATCGCGAAGTGGAAGGCGAGGGTGTCGTGGGTATGCAGCCCGTGATCAGCCCGGGCGAGGAATATCAATATGTGAGCGGATGCAACCTGCATACAGAGATGGGACGGATGCATGGAGCTTATCTGATGGAAAACCTTCATAGCAAGGAATTGTTTGATGTCAACATTCCGGCTTTCGAAATGGTGACGCCATTCAAATACAACTAAAGAGGAGTGGTGTCTTCAAACCGGTTTCTTGGAAAAAGAGACCTGGCTGTTCCGGCATTTGACGAATGACTTAAACTCAATCATGAGAAAAAGATTGAGTTTTTTTGTGCCCGTTCGTGTAGCTGCCCTTTTTCTTTCCGACTCAATTCCTTTATTTGTGTGATGGTGGTACTCCAAAAAGGAATGAAGGTTTTTGCCCCGCTGTGGCTCCTGTTTATTTCAGTCCTCTTCTTTTTGCCCGGCTCGGCCCTGCCGCAGGCCGGCCTGTTCGATATTCCTTATTTTGATAAATACGTGCACTTCGGCTTTTTTGCCGTGCTGTTATTTGCCTGGCGCCTCCGGTTTGATGCCGCGAGGAAAAACACCTGGTTTCTTTTGCTTCTTGCTTTTTGTTATGGAATGGGAGTGGAACTGGTGCAGCATTATTTTGTGGCCAACCGCTCCTTTGATCTCCTGGACGTGACCGCCGACATGGCAGGGGCGATTGTGGGTTTGTTGTTTTGGTGGGAGGTCTATAAAAAAAATAGACCCCTGTAGAAACAGGGGTCGCAACCAAAACTAACTGCTTATGAGAAAATTGACTGCTTTATGTGAGAAGAACTATCTTTTCTATCGCAAAGATGTTGCCAGAATTTTCGTTTGACTTGTTAAGTGATTCTAAAAATGGATTTTTTTAAAATCACATTGAAAGAACTATTGGATTTATAGTAAATAATGTGCCAAAAGGATCAGCTTCGAATCAAAAAACAAAGAAGGATTGACTTTGGCTGTTCCTGCTGTTTGCCTTTTGTTTTATCCCTTATTGCCTGGCAGTGTTTTCCCTTAGCTTCCTTTATCTTCTTCGCACCAGGGGTAATGGGAAAAGTGAAAGGAAATACCCACTTCTGTCCAAGCCTAATTTTGTTTTGCCATTTTTTCGGCATTTTCTGCAAACTGTAAGGCCTCGATCAATTCGTCGATAAAGCCGTTCAGTACCTCCTGCAGGTTATAGAGTGTAAGACCGATACGATGGTCCGTCACCCGTCCCTGCGGAAAATTGTACGTACGGATTTTTGCACTGCGGTCGCCGGTGCTCACCAGGCTTTTCCGGTGACGGGAGATTTCTTCTTCCTGCTTGCGCACCTGTTCTTCGTAAAGACGGGTACGCAGCATGTTCATTGCTTTTTCGCGGTTACCAAGCTGGCTGCGTTCTGTTTGGCAAATGACCACTGTCCCCGTTGGTAAATGGGTTAACATTACTTTCGTTTCCACCTTGTTCACGTTCTGTCCACCGGCGCCACCGCTCCGTGCAGTCTCCATCTTCACATCACTCTCCTTCAGCTCAAAGTCGATCTCTTCGGCTTCGGGCATCACCGCTACGGTGGCGGCGCTTGTATGCACCCGGCCGCTGGTTTCTGTATCGGGCACCCGTTGTACCCGGTGCACGCCGCTTTCAAACTTCAGCGTGCCGTACACATCATCGCCTATTACTTCGATCTGGATCTCCTTGTAGCCACCCACCGTTCCTTCGGTTTCGGAGAGGACGCTGGTCTTCCAGCCCTTGCGCTCGCAGTAGCGGATGTACATGCGGGCCAGGTCGCCGGCAAAGAGGCTGGCTTCATCGCCACCGGTACCGGCGCGGATTTCCAGGATGGCATTTTTCTCGTCCTGCGGATCTTTGGGGATCAGCATCTGGCGAATGGTGCTTTCCATCTTTCCCAGGCTTTCTTCCGCAACAGGCAATTCGCTTTTGGCCAGTTCCCGCATTTCGTCATCGGAACCGTTCAGCGCTTCTTTGTAAAAGTCCACGTCATCGAGCAGCTTTTTGTACTCGCTGCGAGCGGTCACAATTTTTTCCAGGCTCCGGTACTCTTTGGAGAGCTGACCGAATTTTTTATTGTCGGCAATAATTTCAGGGTTTGTCAGGGCTACGCCTAAATCATCGAACCGGGCTTTGATGGCGTCAAGTCTGTCGAGCATACGTCAAATTAAGAGCGCAAATGTAACCCTTGCCGCACGAATAAGACGTTAAGAAGGCTGTATTTTCGCCCCTTCATGACGTATCGAAAAATCACCGCCACGAAAATCTTTGACGGCTACTGCTTCCGGGAAAACGCCGTATTGGTTGTGGACGAAAACGGCGTTGTAGATGCCTTTCTGCCACGCAAAGAAGCCGGCGAGGGAGTGGAAACATTCGACGGGATTCTGTCTCCCGGTTTAATCAACTGTCATTGCCACCTGGAGTTAAGCCACATGAAGGGAAAAATCCCGGAGGGCACGGGCCTGGTGGATTTTGTTTTCAAAGTAGTGACCGAACGCAGCGCAACGGAAGAAGAGATCCTGGAGGCCATTGCCACTGCTGAAGACGAAATGAAGCGGAACGGCATCGTCGCGGTTGGTGATATCTGCAACAACACGCTAACACTGCCGCAGAAACAAAAAGGCCATCTGCACTATTACAATTTCATCGAAGCCAGCGGCTGGCTGCCGGCTATTTCCAACGCACGGTTCGAAAGAGCAAAGATGATTTATGATGCCTATGTGAGCGGGCAGGGATCGATGGAGAATCGTGAGTCTTCCACAACGGCAACCGGCAACCGGCAAACGTCAAACACGTCCATTGTGCCGCATGCGCCATACTCCGTATCGGAAAACCTGTGGCAGGCGATCCAGCCTTATTTCGAAAACAAGGTCGTTTCCATCCACAACCAGGAAACACGGTTTGAAGATGAATTTTTTGTGCACGGCACCGGTGATTTTGAGCGGATGTACGAGCTGATGAAAATCGACAACAGTCATCACCAGCCAACCAACCGGAGCAGCCTGCAATCCTATTTTAACAAATTAAGCAGAGCGGAAAAAATCATCCTGGTGCACAACACGTTTACCGCGGAAGAAGATGTGGCCTACGTGAGACGGGAAACGACAAACGTGAGACAGGAAAGTTATCCACCCCAAACTTTTTTTTGCCTTTGCGTCAACGCCAACCAATACATTGAAACGGCCCTGCCGCCAGTTGAAATGCTGCGCAAAAATGGCTGCAACCTTGTGTTGGGGACAGACAGCTTAGCCAGCAACTGGAACCTGAGTATTTTGGATGAAATGAAAACGATACGGAAAAATTTCCCTCAAATCCCTTTGGAAGAACTGCTGACATGGGCCACAAGCAACGGTGCCAAAGCACTGGGGATGGATGGCTTTTTAGGAAGCTTTGAAAAAGGGAAAAAACCGGGTGTGATCCTTCTTCAGTTGAATCTCCTCGCCGTGAAAACCGTGCTATTTTAAAAGGTCTTTTTCCATTTGCTTTAGAGATGATTTGCCAAATACTTCCTCAAGATGGATGTTCTCGTCGTCCATGTTGAGGTAAAAAAAATGCCTGGTCCGTTTGCTGTCGCGAAGTTTTTGTATGGCTGCCGGAAGCAAACCGGTTTGTGGCGCATAATCGCCAAAGCTTGGGAGGCCTGCAAGATCACTGTCGCTTATGTACGACGAAAAATAAAAACTGTTGTCGCTGCGGATTAGTCGATACAGGTCGCCACGAAACACGAGATATTGTTTGTTGCCGGTGCAAACACCCCAGTATTTTGCGAAATCAATTTCCTTTCCTGTGGCGTCTTTAATACTGGTGATCTCGCCGTTCTTCTCCGTGATTTGTACATCGGAAACGGCAGGGGAATTTTTCTTGAACTCGCGGAAACTGGCATACAGTCCGGGTTTGAGAACGGGATCTGTCAACAACGGAAGCTGGAAGCGTTGTCGAATGCCCTGTTGAACCGCAGCAACGTCAAAGACAGTGTTGGTGCCCTGCCAGCGTTTGGCTTGAAACGTTTCCTGGAAAATCTGCATCAGCAAATCTTTCCGAAGTTCGCTCACCCGGTCGTCCTTCAAAGCCCTGTCGAACGGGATCTTTTTTGCAAGCATGTCGTCAACTGAAAACAGTTTTGTCAGTCTTTGGTCCCGTTTAGCAAAAGCCGAAAATGACAGACGCAGCAAAAATTCAGGTTCTATTTCCAGATTGATCGGATTGTAAAACCGTTCGCTGAGATGAAACTGCTTTACCATTAAAACCAATGTGTCACTTGCATCTTTTTGAAACTGAAAAAGCTCCTGCAGTATTTGTGGCAAATAGGTTTTCAGCGAATCAGGAAAAACGGCGACGGTTTGCCGGGATTTGACAACCGAGCTATTTGCTTTCCGGATATAACCGACGCAGCCGATGTTGGAACGGTCAAAGCGCACATCGATAACCTGCACCGTGCTAAAAGGAGTGGAAATTTTTTGCTCGGTTTCAACACCTGCCATGTCGATTTTTGTGGTGTCGGGCAATTGGGCCTGTGCAAACACACAAAGCAACAAAAGGAAAAGGGCAAAAAGCAGTTGTTTCATGCCCCCAAGATAATCAACTCATGATCTCCCGCAACACCGGTAAAGTCCGCAAGGTGCCAAACTCCGGGATATGAAAGGCATAATATTGTTCGATGGCATGCGTGATTCTCCGGCGCATTTCCTGGTTCAAAAAGATCTGCTCCAGTTCCTGCGGCTGCATGATCTTCAAAATGTCGGAAACGGCAGCGGCTTCGCGGTCGAGCAGGTAAAACTGGTGCGAAGGCTGGTCCCCGGTAAAGCGTCCTTCCTGCAGGTCGAGGTAGTGCTTTTCGTCGGAATATTCATCGCTGATGCGAAAGCCAAAAAACACCGCGAGGTGCAAGGCAAAAAACAGGGGGAAGTTTCCCGTTACCGAATCAGTCGCTTCGTCTAAATGGCGTAGGGCATCTTCCACAAAATAAAACAGGTCGGGGTTGGACTCTGGTTGTTTCAGGCATTTGCCCAATAACTCCACCATGAAAAGCGCCACGGCATTTTTGCGCACATCGGATAACACGTGCTGGTAAAGAAAATCCCATTTGAACTCCCGCAGCCGCTGCAGTTTGTTGAAGTCGTTGTGATAAGCCACAACCTCCAGGATCGAAGCCGGCTGAAAAAAAGTGGCCTTCGCCCCGCCTTTTTTACTGGACTGCCGAACGCCATTTACAAGATAGGATTGCAGTCCGAACAACTCGGTAAAAATGGTCACGATCAGCGAGGTTTCACCGTATTTGACCGAGCGAAGAACAATGCCTTTTGTTTTTGAAATCATGCTTTTAGGAGTTCACAAGTTTGCGGGTTCACGAGTTCACAAGTTACGTGCAAACGATGGGAAAGAAACTTTCAAACTGATAGTGTATTCTTAAAGTTCTGAGGTGAAAATGGCCAATAAAACGGACCTATACCAGACTCCAACTCGTGAACTTGTGAACATGTGAACTCGTGAACTGTTTCTACCTGACGAACACAATCTTTGTCACCACCTGCTCGCCTTTCAGGTTGTCGACAGCGATGACCAGGTAAACCCCCGTTGCGGCCTTTCTGCCTTTGTAGTCCCTGCCATCCCAAATGGCCTGCCCGCCCAGCGAACGGGTTTGGTACACGAGTCGCCCATTGGTTTCGGTGATCTTGACAAGGCTGTTTTCGGGTAACCCGCGGATGCCGATGGTACCTGTAAACCCAGGCGGCACCGGGTTGGGAAAAACCAGCACATGGCTCTTTGTTTCCTCTGCATCCGTAGCGCCGCCACGGAAAGAAAGCAGGCCTTTGGCCGTAGCGATAAACACTTCACCCGTGCGGCCATCGATGGTAATTTTGCGCACATCGTTGCTGAACAGGGGACTGTTGGTTTCGGTATAGTTGGCCAGCACTTTATCGCCGTCCGGTGCAATCAGCCAAACGCCGCTCCCCGTGGCCATCCATTTACGGTTGGCGCCGTCCACTGCAATGCTGCGCACTTCCTGTCCCTTGAAAAGATAGTTGGCAAACACACCTTCCTTGATCACGGGAAGAATGGCCTCGCAACCACTGCCCAACGCATCCGGCGTACACTGGAACACGGCAACGCCATTTGTTGTGCCGACCCAGATAAAGCCATCCTTGTCCCTGGCAAGACACAACACCTCATTCGACGGGAGATTGCCCTGGCCCGTACCGGTTTTGTACAGGCGCCATTTGTCATCGGCCGGGTTTTCCAAAGCTCCCTCGTCAAAAACCAGCAAGCCGTTGCCCAGGGGCGACTGGATCCATTTCTGTCCGATGTCGTCGATCACGATCTGCGCCACTGCATTTTCGGCCAGCACAAAAGGCGCCGCAAACGACTGCCAGGTGTTGTCGCTTTTCAGCACATGCAATTGCCGCGAAGCACCAAAATTGGCAACCCAT
The DNA here is from genome assembly GCF_003628535.1 of Flavisolibacter nicotianae. Taxonomy (GTDB): domain Bacteria; phylum Bacteroidota; class Bacteroidia; order Chitinophagales; family Chitinophagaceae; genus Flavisolibacter; species Flavisolibacter nicotianae. Next base: position 489,461 of record NZ_RBCI01000001.1, on the reverse strand, counting down.
AAATTGTTGTCCGCATCAAATGCCAGTCCCGCAACACGGTAACTTCCGGGATCGCCAATTGTCGGACCAAGGGGAGAATTCTGCTTGAACAATTTCGGCCCGCTGCTTTCGAAGTGAACAAGTCCGCCGCCAAAGGATCCTGCCCAGGCGGTGTTGTCCCGGGGATCAACGGCAACCGAAACAAAGTCCAGCACCGAATCCAGTTGCGGAAGCGAATAAAGGTTGTAAGCCGACCAATACGAATCGCTGAAGGTAAAAACGCCGCTGGGATTGTACTGGTAATTCCAACTGCTGTTCACGGATCCGGCCGTGGCCCATAACGTGCCGTTCCGGGTGGTCATCTCACCCAGGACGATGTTTTGCGGCGAGTTGGGCTTGAAGTTTTCGATACTGCTTCCCGCGACATGAACCAGCCCCGCCGATCGATCGGCAATCCAGTAGTCGCCGGCAACCGTAATCGCTTTTTGGGGAGCGACCACCTTACCGGCCCGCCGGATAAGTTGCTGTAAAGTCCCTGATTCATTGAGCACGACAACCTGCGCCTCGCCGCTGCTTTTTTGCTGGCAAAGAAGAACGCGGTTGTTGGAAATCGACAGCGAAGCAACCGGCCAGCCGTTGGCAAAAAACAACGTCCATACGGCACCGTTTTCCACGAATACAGAATCGTTCTGTAAAACGATCACTTTGTTGTTGAGAGTCGCTACGCCTCTTGCCGGAGAAAATGCCAAACCGCCTGTACCGGAAACCGTTTGCCAGGTTCTGAAATCGGCAGGAGCTGGATTGCTGAGCGGTGTGCGTTTCAGGCCCTGCTCCGTTGCGGCGTAAAAGAAAGCGGTTGTTTTGGCAAAACCGTTTGTTTTCACGTAGCTGCCGTTGTCGCCGATGAACCAGGATTCTTTTACTTCGTATTTGTCGGCATCCGCCACCACCACGCCAAGCCCTGTCGACAGGTAACAGCGGCTGCCGTCCGGGTAAATGTTGTAAATGTTTTTATCGCCGGGGAGGGTAGACCGTTTGATGTCCGGGATGTTGCGAATGCCACCGGGTGTCAGCACATCGAGATTGCTGTTGCTGTAGGCAATGTAAAGTTTCTTCGACGAGGCATCGTAGCGGATGGTGCTGATGCCGGTTTCACTGAGGCCATTGATCTTGCTGAAACGCTCCGTTTCCATTGTTTCCACATCCACGCTGAACAAACTCAGGGGCGTAGCCGCGTACACTTTTTCTTCGGAAGCGGTAACGTCGACTGCTACCTGGTAAGGCAGGTGTTCACGCCATTGGCCGATCGAAGGAAGACTTGTTTGTCCGGCCGCACAAAAGGGAAGGAGACAAAGCAGGATCAGGTATCTCACCTTTCAAAGCTAAGAGAAGAAGGGATGAAAAGAGAAAAGAGAGAAGAGGATGCTTGCCTGTCCAGACGCGGAGCCAGGGAGGAAAGGAGGTATCGAATACGGGTAGATCTTCTCCCGGCTCCTTTCTCCATGCGAATTAACTGTTGCTTTTCCTAGCCCCTGCGTGAAGCCGCTGACTTTATAAATGCGCTTTCAGTTCCAGTAAAAAGGTCCGGATCTTTTGCAGCGACTGGATCATTTCGTGCTTTTCCGTCACTTTTTTGTTTTGTTTCAAAAATTCTTTGGCACCTTCCAGCGTGTATTTGCGACGACGGACAAGGTCGTGAATCAGCACCAGGTTTTTAATGTCGGTGGGCTTGAAAAAGCGGTCGCCTTTGCGGTTCTTGCGGGGCTGTAAAATATCGAATTCCTTTTCCCAATGCCGGATCAGCGAAACGTTTACGTTGAACATTTCGGCCACTTCGCCGATACCGTAATAGGCTTTCTGAAAAAGAATTTCATCGTCCGGAATGTCGATCGGCTCTTCGGGCTCGGCTTCCTTTAACTTTCTGCGGCCACGGGCTGCTTTGGGCTTTTGCGGTGGCTGTATGGGCTGGCCCGAAAGAAACTCCTTGGGTCCTTCGTCATCGGGAAAAAAATCAAACGTGATTTGCGGTAATTCCTTTGCCATAGCCTCGGCGCAAAGGTAAGGAGATGAGTGATGAGTAGGGAGTAATGAATGATGAGAAGCCTTCCTGTGCAGTTTTCCTGTTGCATAAAAAAAACCTCCTGAACGCTCAGGAGGTTTTATGAATAAAGATTTCTGCTTTGAACGACCCACTCACCACTTGCCACCTTACTGGCTTGCCCAGACTTCTGACGGTAAGCCCAGTGCCTGGTTTTGCTCGAGCGGAAAGATGATCACGGTTTTATTGTTGTTCAGCGTCACTTTGGTAAAAGCACTTTTCAGCGGACCCGAAGTAAAGAAGATCCGTTGTGCCGCTACACTGAAACGGTATTCTCCCACGTCGTTGCTGCCGCTCAGTTTGTAACGGCTTTCGTCCAGGAGGATGATGTCGCCTTTATCCCATTTGCTTTGGGCTGTTTTTGTCTTTGTCTGGTATTTGCCGGGAGACAGGGTCGAAACAGTCTGGGCGTTTGCGAAGACTGCAATGCAGCAAAAAAGAATGCAAAACATGATGGACTTCATAGGCTGAAATTTTAAAGTACGGTCCTGTAAAGTAAAGCTTTCTCTCTGTAACTGCAAGAATGGTACCGGTAGCTTATTCAAACTTACGGTAAAGCGTATAGAGAATTTTCCTGTCAGAGTCTGTCAGCACGGCATTTCCTTCCTGTTGCAAATATTTCCGCTTAAATGTTTTGATAACGGCTGTGCTGTCTTTGATATCATAACCAATGATGCGCAGGGCCTGCAGGCTGTTGAAGTTTTGGGGCACCACCACCCTGGTCGTGTCATTCCACCAATAACCAAAGCCCGAGTCGGCCAGTTTTTTCCAGGGGAAATGAACGTTGGGGTCCACTTTCCGTGTGGGGGCGATGTCCGAATGACCGATGAAGTTGGCTACCGGGATAGCATAGGCTTTTTTCAGGTTACCCAGCAACTGCAGGAGGCTGCTGATTTGCGCATCGGAAAATTCGTCGGTGCCGTTGTTGTCGATCTCGATGCCGATGGACGAAGAGTTGATGTCGGTGTTGTTTCCCCATTTGGCAATGCCGCCGTGCCAGGCCCGCAACAGGTCGTTCAGCATGTGGTGGATAGTGCCGTCCTTGCAGATGACATAGTGGGCGCTGACCTGCGTGCGGGTCAGGGTAAAGGTCTTCAGGGTTTGGTCGCAACTGTTCTGTGCGGTGTGGTGAATAACGACAAAATTGGGCTTGCGCATGTTGAAGTTGGTGGTACCAACCCAGGCGCTGACCATCTGGGGAAGGCTGTCCCTGGGTGGAGTTTGCTTCAGCAGGTTGGCAAATTCCTTTGCCTGCTTTTTGTACTGCTTGTTGGTGGCGGCATAGGGGCCGCGGTTGCAGTTGTAGAAAAGAACCATCAGGATAAGGCCGGAAAGCGTATTCGTAAGGTATCTCATGAAACTTTGTTGAAGGGGCAAAGTACCAAAGAAAACTATTTCATCAACAGGAAAAAAGCAGGGCAGCACTGGTTTGGTTTTTGTGCCCCCTTCCCTGACTCGTCAACAACAAAAACGAAATTCAATGGCAAGAGATGTAAAAGGAAAAAAAGTAGCGATCCTGACAGAAAACGGGTTTGAAGAAGTGGAGCTTACCAGCCCGATGAATGCGTTGGAGCAGGCCGGTGTGGAGGTACATGTTATTTCACCGCAAAAAGATAAAGTAAAGGCCTGGAACCACGACCACTGGAGCATGGAACTGCCGGTCGACAAAAACCTGGACGACGCCAACCCGGAAGATTACGACATGCTGTTGCTGCCCGGCGGCGTGATGAACCCCGATACGCTGCGCACCAATTCCAAGGCGGTACAGTTTGCACAGCACTTCCTGGAGCAGGGCAAGCCGGTGGCGGCTATTTGCCACGGCCCGCAGACATTAATCGAGACCGGTATGCTCGATGGACGCACGATGACCTCGTATCCCTCACTGCAAACCGACCTGAAAAATGCCGGTGTGAACTGGGTGGACAAGGAAGTGGTTACCGATAACGGGCTGGTGACCTCCCGCAAGCCCGACGATCTGGACGCCTTCAACAAAAAGATGCTGGAAGAACTGGCCGAAGGGCAACATGCCACTACGGGACAGTTTACGCACCACGACAAAAAAAGCTGACAAACAAAAAGGCCAATCCATTTTAGGATTGGCCTTTTGTCAACAACGAACAACAGGAAAATACCGACTAACCCACTGTATTTCCTACCCGCAAAATACTAAATAATTTAGCAAACGGAAAAACTATTTTTCCCGAAAAATGCCCGAAGGCCCCTCGCTCATACTGTTCCGTGAAGACCTGCAACGTTTTGTGGGGCAGACGATCCTCTCCGTTAGCGGGAGTTCCAAAATCGACCAGCAGCGGCTAGTGGGGAATCAGATTCTCGAGATCAGGCTTTGGGGAAAACACATGCTCTGGTGCTTTGACGACTTTACCATTCGCATCCATTTCCTGATGTTTGGTACGTACTACATCAATTCTTCCAAAGACCGTGTACCGCGGCTTACCCTCCAGTTCGAAAGGGATCACCTGAACCTTTACTCCTGCGCCGTAAAAATGGTGGACGAACCGTTGGACGAGATTTACGACTGGACAGCCGATATCCTGGCACCGCACTGGGATCCCAAAGCGGCACGGAAAAAATTAAAGCAACTACCTGATACGATGGTCACCGATGCCCTGCTCGACCAAAGCATTTTTTCCGGTGTGGGTAACATTATCAAAAACGAAGTTCTTCACATCATCAGGGTGCATCCCGAAAGCAGGGTGGGTGCCTTGCCGCCGCGGAAGCTGACAGAATTGATTGAGCAGGCTTCGGCGTACAGCCACCAGTTTTTACAATGGAAACGGCAAGGGGTGCTGCGCAAAAACTGGGCGGTGCATACCAAAAAGACCTGCCCGAGGGACGGATCAAAAATCTGCAAGGAGCACTTGGGCGAAACCAACCGAAGAACGTTTTATTGTCCTACCTGTCAGAAGAAGTACAGGTAGCGTTGGCTTGTGCAATGGCTTGCAGTGCTTCGCCGAAACACCGTACATAAAGCGAAAGATGACCTTCGCCTTCGCGGTAGTGCATCACCGGCTGCGGAGCTTTTTGCGCCACTTCCAGCGCATGCAGTTCCACCACGCTCATGTCCATCGTTCCCCACCAGTAGTGGATCGGTTGCTGAATGTTGTTGACGGAAAACCCGTAATCGCTGAAATACATGGCGGCTTCGTGCACGGCAGCCCTGGTGCCTTTTCGAATGGCTTCTTTCAGGGTCAGGTTGGTGACTTCCCGGAAGATTTTTTGCAGCAGGCGGTAATCCACGTAAGGCAGGCCGGTAAGCCACTGTTTAGGCAGATGGAGAGTCTTCGTTTGCCGCACCACCGCCAGGGATAACTGGAGCAGCAGCGATGCATACCTGGCTGTCAGAAAATACCATTTGTTCAAACCCATCTGCTTCAGCACCTGCTTGTCGAAGACCCGGGTAATGCCGCAGAGAATGTAAACACTCGTTACCGTGTTGGGAAAGCAGGACGCCGCCGCCAAGGCGTAGGGGCCGCCGCCTGACCAGCAAAGCACTGCGCATTGCGAAATACCCAAGTGCCGCAGCAACTCCATCGAATCCTCTGCAAAAGAGCGAAAGGTTCGCCGGGGATGAAACGTGGTCAGCGCACCGCGGTCGGGTACAATGATTTTCAGCCTGCAGGCAAGAAGCATTTGGTCGAAGTCGACACCAACGTTTTCCAACAGGAGAATTTCCTTCCGCGAACTCGGCGTGCCGTGGAAGTAGAGGACAGCTTCGCCATCGGCCGGGCCGTAAACGGCGTAGCTCAGTTTACGGTCGTCGCTCAACGTAAAGATGGCTTCTGTCATGCGGCATGAAGTTCAATTCCTGCGCCACCCCGGCCCTTGGCCTCCGGTCCCCCAAAAGCCTCCCCAAACCCCTCCAGGGAGGGGTTACAACCGCACAGACCCTTGCTTTTACATGATACTTCAAAGCCTTCATCATTTTTTTGATGGAGGCTTTTTGCTGCCGTTTGGCGTCCCAGCCAACGGCTTTCTTTTGCCCCGGTGGGGCATCCTGTTCATAGAAAATGCTCATAGAAAAGAGAACGAAGCTCCGTAGGAGCGGAATATTTTTCATGGTACCAGCAACAGAATAGCCATGAAGCTTCCGTTGCACAATTTATCCTGACGAAGGAAGGGCCCCGTTCAGCGTTCGGAACGTAACGGAACAAAGAAGAATTCCATCCCTTCAAGGGATGGAATTCCTCGAAATAGAAAATCATCTTGCCCAAGCTGGGCGCTGTGCTGCAGCCACTTCCCCCTTGGGGGACCGAGGGGGCTAAGGGCCGGGGTGAGGTGTTACACGGCGCCTTTAAACTGTTTTAAAAACCGCACGTCGTTTTCGCTGAAGAGGCGGATATCATTCACATCATACATCAGCAGGGCCGGACGTTCGATGCCCATGCCGAAGGCAAAGCCGGTGTATTTATTGGAGTCGATGCCGCAGTTTTCCAGTACAGCCGGGTGCACCATGCCGCAGCCCAGGATCTCCACCCACCCGCTTTGCTTGCAGATGCGGCAGCCTTTACCGCCACAGATAAAGCAGCTGACATCCATTTCGGCACTGGGTTCGGTAAACGGGAAATAAGAAGGGCGGAAGCGCACTTTCACTTCCTTGCCAAACATTTCCTTTACGAAGAAATACAGCGTTTGTTTCAGGTCGGCAAACGAAACGTTTTCGTCGATGTACAAACCTTCTACCTGGTGGAAAAAGCAGTGCGAACGGGCCGAGATCGTTTCGTTACGGTATACGCGTCCCGGGCAGATGATGCGGATGGGCAGTTTGCCTTTTTTCATCTCGCGGATCTGGATGTTACTGGTATGGGTGCGCAGCAGCCAGTCGGGGTTTTGATGAATATAGAACGTGTCCTGCATGTCGCGGGCCGGGTGGTTTTCCGGGAGGTTCAGGGCCGTGAAGTTGTGCCAGTCGTCTTCGATCTCGGGGCCATCGGCCACGGAAAAGCCCAGGCGCTGAAAAATAGAGATGATGCGGTTGCGCATGAGTGTGATCGGGTGTCTGGCGCCGATCTCCACCGGGTCGCCGGGAAGGCTCAGGTCCATTTCTTCCTTTGCCTGTTGCCCGTTGCTTGTTGTCAGTTCTTTTGCCTCGTTGTACCTGGCTTCGGCCAGTTGTTTAAACTCGTTCAGCACCTGCCCGGCTTCTTTCTTGCGCTCTGCGGGCACATTCTTCATTTCACCGAAAAGCGATTTAAGGATACCTTTTGTTCCCAGGAATTTAATGCGGTATTCTTCCAACTGCTGCGGGTTGGCAATTTCGTACGCTTCAATTTCTTTGCGGTACGTTTGTATCTGGTCTAGCAATCCTTCCATGCGGGCAAAGATAGCAGGGTTTGGGGTTTGAAGTTTGGGTGTGGCGTTGCGGGGATTTCCCTGTTTGGTCCTGCAATAACGGCCGTTTATCCCTGTCATGACTGCATTGGTTGAAATTCGTGCAACCAATCGTCCCGTTCGGCATTCTTTACAGATATTGCGTAACCAAAATACACATGCATGAAAAAGTGGTTCCTGCTCTTTTCGGCCGGCGTGCTCAGTATCGCCTCGAATGCCCAGGCCCGGAAAATCAATTTTGAAAAATACACCCTGACCAATGGCCTGACGGTGATCCTGCACCGGGACACAACGGCGCCTGTGGTGGCCGTAACAACCCTCTACCATGTGGGTTCCAAAAACGAAGACACAGCCCGTACCGGCTTTGCGCATTTTTTTGAACACCTGCTTTTTGAAGGCTCCGATAATATCAAGCGGGGTGAGTTTGACAAGTATGTGACCAATGCCGGCGGTGCGCTAAACGCCAATACCTCGCAGGACCGGACGTTTTACTACGAACTGCTCCCGTCCAACCAGTTGAAACTCGGGCTGTGGCTCGAAAGCGAACGCATGATGCACGCCAAGATCGAGCAGGTAGGGGTGAACACCCAGCGCGAAGTGGTCAAGGAGGAAAAGCGCCAGCGCATGGACAACCAGCCTTACGGCAGCTTCCTGGTGGAAATGCTGAAGCGGGCCTTTAAAGAGCATCCTTACCGCTGGGCGCCCATCGGCAGCATGGAGCACCTGAATGCGGCAAAACTGGACGAGTTCATCGACTTTTACAAAACCTTTTATGTGCCGAACAATGCCGTGCTTTCCATCGCCGGCGATATCAACATTGCCGACACCAAAAAGCTGGTGGAAGACTATTTCGTTGCTATTCCCAAAGGCACCAAAGCCATTCCTCGTCCTACCGTCACAGAACCGCCGCTGGGTGGCGAAGTGCGGGCCACCATTGAAGACAACATCCAGTTGCCGGCAGTGATCGCAGCATACCGTGCACCCAAACAGGGCAGCGATGAATACTATGCGTTCCGGCTGCTGTCCACCATCTTGTCGGGCGGGCCATCCAGCCGCATGAACAAGATTTTGGTCGACCAAAAACAAATGGCATTACAGGCAGCTGCCATTCCTTTCTTCAACGAGGATGCCGGCCTTTTTATCAGCCTGGCTATAGCCAACATGGGTGTAAAGCCTGAAGCCCTGGAAAGCGCCATCGACAGTGTGGTCAGCGACCTGAAGACAAAGCCCGTTTCGGAATCGGAGTTTCAAAAAGTAAAAAACCAGATCGAAACGCAGTTTGTTTCCAGCAATGCCACCATGGCCGGTATCGCGGAAAGCCTGGCCAATTACGAAGTGTACTTTGGCGACGCCAACTTGATCAACACCGAACTGGCCCGTTACCAGAAAGTCACCCGGGAAGACCTGCTGAACGTGGCCAAAAAATACCTGAACAAGGACAACCGCGTGGTGCTTTACTACGTGCCCAAAGGCAAAAAAGAAGGGGCGATGTAATACCAACGGGAGACGGCAAACGGCAAACTAAAGAAACATTCAAACTGTCGTGAACTCCTGTCTCACGTCTCGCTTTTCACGTACCACTTTTCAAGTTCCACTGAATTCATTCTAACAAACACAATTTCTGACACAATGAAGAAAACAATCATAGCCTTATTCGGCCTGCTGCCCCTGACCTTACTGGCGCAGGTCGACCGGAGCAAGGCCCCGCAACCCGGTCCTGCTCCTGCCATCCGGATCGGCCAGCCGGCAACCTTTACCCTGCCCAATGGTCTCAAAGTATTTGTGGTAGAGAATACCAAACTGCCACGCGTCTCGGCCACCTTGTCGTTCAACATGGATGGTATTGTGGAAGGTCAAAAGGCCGGCCTCACCTCGATGGGTGGCGAACTGCTGCGTCGCGGCACAGTGAAAATGAACAAGGCGCAACTGGATGAAGCCATCGACCAACTGGGCGGCAACATCGGCACATCGGCCTTCAGCGCTTCGGCTTCTTCCCTGAAAGCGAACTTTCCAAAGCTGATTTCCCTGCTGAGCGATGTGGTGCTGCGACCTTCGTTTTCCGCAACGGAACTGGAAAAAATCCGGCGGCAGGAACTGTCCGGTTTGCAGGCGGCAAAAGATGATCCCAACAGCATTGCCGACAATGTAACCAACCGTTTGCTCTACGGGAAAGACCATCCGTACGGCGATATTGAAACAGAAGAAACCGTGAGCAATGTCAAAGTGGGCGACATCAAAAACTTTTTTTCCACCTACTGGAAACCCAATAACGCTTACCTGGTTTTTGTCGGCGATATTACAGCCGCCGATGCAAAAAAGCTGTCAGCGCAATATTTTGGTGCATGGAAAAGCGGCGTGGTTCCCAGGCCCACTTACAAAACGCCACAGGCACCGGCCAAAACCTTTGTCGCCGTTGTGGACCGGCCAGCCAGCGTGCAGAGTGTGATCAACTTTGCCGCACCGGTCGAGTTGAAGCCCGGTGCTCCCGATGTGATCCCGGCTTCGGTGATGAACAACATCCTCGGTGGTGGTTTTTCGGGACGGTTGTTCGCCAACCTGCGGGAGAAACACGGGTTTACCTATGGCGCCTATTCCGGGCTGAAGTCCGACCGGCTGGTCGGCGCTTTTACCGCAGAAGCATCGGTGCGGAATGAAAAAACAGACAGTGCCATTGCCGAATTTATCAACGAATTCAACCGCATCCGGACCGAGGCGGTGCCCACCGACGAAGAAAGCCGCATGAAGAACTACCTGAGCGGCCAGTTTGCCCGTTCGCTGGAAAACCCGGCCACCATTGCCGGCTTTGCACTGAACATTGCCAAGTACAACCTGCCCAAAGATTATTACCAGAACTACCTGAAGACGCTTGCTGCCGTGTCGCCAACGGATGTGCAGGCGATGGCAAAAAAATATGTCAACCCCGGCAACATGCTAGTTGTGGTGGTGGGCAATGCCAAAGAAATTGCCAAAGGACTGGACAAATACGGCCCGGTGAAATCCTACAATGTATACGGGCAGGAAGTGCCGGCGCCAACTGCCAAAACGGTTGATGCCTCGGTCACTCCGCAGACTATTTTACAAAAAGCGATCGATGCCTATGGCGGCGCTTCGGCCATTGCGGCGGTAAAAGATTTGTCCATGACAGGCAGTGCATCGGTCCAAGGCATGAACATCAACGTTACACAAAAGCAGATTGTACCAACGGCTTTTGTACAGGAGGTGAGTATGCAGGGCATGGTGTTGGAAAAAAAGCTGCTCAAAAACGGCCAGTACAGCCAGTCGGGGCAGGGCGGAGCCAAGCCGGTTGATGAAAAAGATAAAGAAGAAATGAATGAAAATGCAGCCTTTATACCGGAGGTGTACATGCTGGCGCAGAAAGGTTACCAGTTTGCTGTAAAAGGCATCGAGCCGGTGGAGGGGAAAGATGCGTACGCTGTCCAGGTGAAAACACCGGCCGGGCGGGAGTATACCAACTTTTACGATGTGGCAACTGGCCTGCTGGTGAAAAAAACAACAACCCAGGAAGGACCGCAAGGCACCATGACCATCTCTTCGCTTGTTGGCAACTACAAAAATGTCAACGGCGTGAATATTCCGATGAAGATTGTGAATGACATGGGGATGATGAAGATTGAAATTAATTTCAACGATGTGAAAGTGAACAGCGGTCTGAAAGCAGAAGACATCAAGTAAGCCGGTGCGAGAATTTTGCAAACTGCCATCACTGAAAGGTGATGGCAGTTTTTTTTCTGAGAAAGTGAGAAGGCTGGGATGATACCTGTGTTTCCTGTTGCAAAATTTTTTGATCCACGGAGGCACAAAGGCTTAGCGTTGCACAGGGGTTTTCTGTGGATCTCCCTGTTCTCCCTGCCACCGTGGATTTAATACTGCTGCATAGCGATAAAAGCCCCGAACGGAGCGTCGCAACGGCAGCTTCATGGCTGCGCCGTCGCCGGCTCCATAAAAAAAACCTCAATCACAAGGATTGAGGTTTTTTTTATGGAGATCATTTTTTATCAGGATTGTGCGGCTACTTCATTTTTTTTTTCAATAGCGCTGCTCAACTTCTGGAAAATATCGTTGACAGACCCTTCGCCGGGAATGCGTTCGAACTTGTCTTGTTTTTCGTAGTGTGTCGCCACCGGTTCTGTTTCGCCTTTGTACACGGAGAAACGTTTGCGGATGATGCTCTCGTCGGTATCGTCGCTGCGGCCCGATGTTTTGCCCCTTTCCAGCAGGCGCCGTACCAGTTCGTCTTCCGAGACGTCCAGGGCCAGCACTTTACTGATGGCTGTTTTTTTCAGGGCCAGCAGTTTGTCCAGTGCTTCGGCCTGCGCAATGGTGCGGGGAAAGCCGTCGAACAAAAAGCCCTGGGCTTCGGGGTGCTTTTCGAGGCAGGAGTCAATCATGCCGATCACCACTTCGTCCGGCACGAGCTGGCCTTTGTCCATAAAATTTTTGGCTTCCAGTCCCAGCGGGGTTTTTTCACTGATCTCCTGGCGCAACAAATTGCCGGTGGATAAGTGAATGAGACCAAAGCGATCAACGATTTTTTCTGACTGCGTTCCTTTTCCGCTGCCCGGAGGGCCAAAGAGAATCAAATTAAACATGTTGCTTGCTAACTGTGAGGGACAAATATAGGGGAAAACCGAATGCGGGGGCGGGGAGAAGCAGCAGGGATAGTAGGATATTGGGAGATTGGATATTTGATATTGAGGATTAGTGAGGAGGTGAACGTTTTTGTGCTCAAACAGCGAAAGCAGGAATAATTCCTGCCACTTCACACCTTATCGACACTCAACCCAGCCATCAAAACACCTTCAATATTCCAATATCCTAATATCTACTATCGGCTCCACTTTCACGTTTCCTTTTAAAACCAAACCCGCCCTGCCGTCGTAACTTTAAGCATGAAACGCATCCTCCTTTTCCTGCCACTGGCTTTTCTTTTGCAGTTCTGCACCTACTCGCAATCAACTAAAACAACCAATATGGATTCGCTGAAAAACAACAATCCTGTGTATTCGCACACAGACAGCAGCAAGGTGAACATGAGCGACGAGGAATGGAAGAAAATCCTGCCGGCCGATGTATACAGCGTGGCCCGTCAAAAAGGAACCGAAAGACCCTGGAGTTCGCCGCTTGAAAACATAAAAGACAAAGGCACCTATTATTGCGCTGTTTGCGGCAACCCGCTTTTCATCAGCGATACCAAGTTTGAAAGCGGTTGCGGCTGGCCCTCGTTTTACCAGCCGGTGTCGAAGGGATCGGTGATCTACGAAGCCGACAACAGCATCGGCATGAAGCGTACGGAAGTCATGTGCGGCCGCTGCAAATCGCACCTGGGACACGTGTTCGACGATGGTCCGCCGCCAACCGGTTTGCGGTATTGCATCAACGGCGTGGTGCTTGATTTTAAAAAAGCGCAGGAGGCCGCGAAAAATTACAAAAAGTCTGAACCATGATTTGGGGAGATTGCCTTTTGCGTAAGCTGAAATAGAAAGAGGCGTTCATTACAGAACGCCTCTTTCATTATCGGATTTGATTTATTTCTTCCTAATCCTTCAAATTTCCCCAAATCATGGTTCGCAGGTATAGGCCATTGAATCCATGTTCACTTTGCGGGGCGCAAACTGGTAGCCGTCGTAATATTTTTCAACCTCGTTCAGCACGTCGTCGATTTGTTCCACTTCCGAAATGGTCACCAGCCGCAAGCGGAATTCTTTGATGTTGGGAAGACCCCGCAGGTAATTGGTGTAATGACGGCGCATCTCGTTCACGCCGGCCTTGATGCCTTTCCACTCCACCGAACGGTGCAGGTGCTGGCGAATAACGTCAACGCGTTGCTGTACGGTTGGCGGCGGCAGGTGCTCGCCGGTTTTTACAAAATGCTTGATCTCGTTAAAGATCCAGGGATAGCCGATGGCGGCACGGCCGATCATGATGCCATCCACGCCGTAGCGATTCTTGTACTCCAGTGCTTTCTCCGGTGAGTCGATATCGCCGTTGCCAAAGATGGGGATCTGAATGCGGGGATTGTTCTTCACCCTGGCGATCGGTTCCCAGTTGGCTTCGCCCTTGTACAATTGGCAGCGGGTGCGGCCGTGAATGGAAAGCGCCCTGATGCCCACGTCCTGCAGGCGTTCGGCCACTTCCCCGATATTGATGGACGCATCATCCCAACCCAGTCTTGTTTTCACAGTAACGGGCAAAGACGTGGAGGTGACGACCGCTTTGGTCAGTCGCACCATCAGGTCGATGTCTTTCAGCACAGCGGCGCCGGCACCCTTGGTCACCACCTTTTTTACCGGGCAGCCAAAATTGATATCAAGCAGGTCGGGATTAACGGTATCGACAATTTTTGCACTCATTGCCATGGCTTCTTCGTCACCGCCAAAGATTTGGATTCCGACAGGCCGTTCGCTGTCGAAGATGTCGAGCTTTTGGCGGCTCTTGATCGCATCACGGATCAGGCCTTCGCTGCTGATGAATTCCGTGTAGAGCAGGTCGGCGCCGTTGGCCTTGCAAACGGCGCGGAACGGCGGGTCGCTCACATCTTCCATCGGCGCCAGCAACAGCGGAAAGTCGGGAAGCGTTATGTTGTCAATTTTTACCAAGGGAATGATGATTGATAGTTACAGGCTTATCTTGCGCCCTTATTCTTTTACACCTCCGAGGTTTTAAAACCTCGGAGGTGTAAAAGAACCCGCAAAATTAGTCCAGAGAAAGGAAGAAGTATGCAAACATATCTTAAAACAAGGCCGGCGTGGATTCAGTTGTTGTTGTTCCTGGGAATGGCTTTTGGCCTGTTTATGGTTTCGGTGCTCATCGGCATGCCGGTCCTGTCGAAGATCACGGGTCTTAGCGTATTCCAGTTGCAGGATTCCAAAAACTGGGATTTGACCAACCCGGCCATGCTGACCTTTGTTCGCGGGATGATCCTGCTGCAGTTCCTCTTCCTGTTTACCATTCCTTCCCTGCTTTTTGGATACTTTTCCGATCCGCAGCCCTTGCGCTATCTCGGGCTGCAGGCTCCTTCCAAAGCGATTTACTGGCTCCTTGGAATTTTATTGATCGTTGTGGCCTACCCTTTCGTGGAGTACATCGGCTACCTGAACCAGAAACTGTCGCTGGGCGAATCCACTAACAATTGGATGAAGGGCATGGAAGAAGAAGCGGCCCGGCAGCTCAAGTTCATGCTGCAAAACCACACACCCGGTGAACTGTTTAAGAATTTGATTTTTATTTCGCTCTTTGCAGGCATAGGCGAGGAGTTGTTCTTTCGCGGCATTTTGCAGCGCATCTTCATTCGCATGACACAAAATCCCTGGATGGGGATTGTGCTTACGGCGGCTATTTTTTCCGGTATTCATTTCCAGTTTTACGGGTTCTTTCCCCGCTTTCTGCTGGGCATTTTGCTGGGTGCCATTTACTGGTACAGCGGCAGCCTCTGGACAGCTATCCTGGCACATTTTCTTTACGATGCTTCGGTGATCGTGTACCTGTATGCCAATCCGCAGATGCTGAACAACCCGGATGCCACCATGATCAAAGGGCAGGACATGCAACTGCTGGTGGGTGCGCTGCTTAGCCTGGCACTGACGGTTGTGCTGCTGCGGCAAATGAAGAAACGGTCGGTAGCCAGTTACGAGGAGATCTACCGGGACGACGTTTCCCTACCAACAGACCAACGAAACAATTAACCATGGCTTTCAACGTACAAACTTTCAAAACCCGGGCACTGACCGCTGTGGTCTTCGTGGTGGTGATGATGACGGGTCTGCTCTGGAACAAATGGTCTTTTTTCGTCCTCTTCTCCATTGTGCATTTCGGGGGCTGGCTGGAATTCCAGAAACTCGTGGAAGGCTTCAACCCCGACTACCGGAAAATCATTCCCTTTCATCGCTATGGAATCATGCTGGCCGGCTGGTTTCTTCTCCTGTATTTTTCCAACGAGGAATTGTATATCGGCGGCTTTCACCTCAGTGATGCCGGCTTATGGGGCGGGGTGGCGATGATGGTACTCCTGCCGCTGGTGATCCTGCTGGAGTCAAAATCCTTCCTGCTGAAAAACCTGGCCTACTCGCTTTTTGGCGTATTCTACCTTTCGCTTTCTTTGGGCTTGCTCATCGGCATTCGCATGTTGTATGGCGTTGATTCGGCGGGCAGAGGTGACTTTGGGAAATCCATTGCGCTGGCACTGGTCTTTTCCATCTGGATCAACGATACGATGGCCTACGTTGTAGGTTCGTTTATCGGTAAAACGCCGTTTTCGAAAATCTCACCCAAAAAAACATGGGAAGGCACTGTCGGTGGCGCCATTTTATGTGTAGTGGTCATGGCGTTTATCGGCAAGGCACTGGGCCTGTCGTATGTGGACGCGGCCTGTATCGCTGCCATTGCAGCCATTGCGGGAACAGCCGGCGACCTGTTCGAAAGCAAGCTGAAACGCATGGCCGGCGTGAAGGACAGCGGCAGTTTTATGCCGGGTCATGGCGGCTTTCTCGACCGTTTCGATTCCCTGCTTTTCGCGTCCGTTTTTGTGTGGATCTACATGGTGCTGTTCATGCGTTGATGTACTGTTAGACGAACGGCTTTCCGCTGTTTTTCTCCCTTTCTCTTAGAGAAATCGTTGCTTGCCCGTACATTGCCTTTTTGGGAAAAACGGCTGTTTCGCACAATTCCGTGTGTGAATCCCGTGGCTCAAACACGTGCCTAATCGTAACATTACGAGGCTAAAGCGCATATCTACCCGATTTTCTTCATTTTTTTGATACAATGGTTACAGGGGCTTAATTTGTTTTACCAATCCTAAACTCAATCCCTATGATACCCGATGTGTTGTTTGGCGTTAGTTCTGTTGTTTGCTTTGCGCTACCCATTTGTGTGATCCTGTTTTACAGGTTGCACCGCCATGCCAGCCTGATTGCATTGATGGCATATTATATCATCACTATTTTTCATTGCATCGGCAGCGCTACAATGCCGCCTTCGCCCGACTTGAGCAATGGCTGGGAAGTGCTTTACAATTATATTGAAGTCCCCCTGATGATGCTGGCGTTGCTTTTCTTTTGCCCGGCGAGTCATCGTCACCAGAAGCTGCATTTGTTTATCGCTTTGTTTGTGGCCTACGAAGCAGTGATTTTTATGTTCTGTGGCTTTACGCCACTGGCCAGCCTGTGCGTGATGGCGCCGGGTTTGCTGCTGATTGTGCTGTATGCGCATTTCCTTTTTCTGCGCCAGTTGCATTTCACCGTTGTACATGGAAAAAACAACGGCCGTCTGCTGATGCTGGGTGCGATCGTGTTTTCATACAGTTGCTACCTGTATATGTTCTACGCCTATTTTTTCCAGGAGAAAAAAGACGTTACCAATATTTACGCCTGGCATTTTTTCTCGGCCAGCAGTGCGGCTGTGATGATGAGCATCGGCCTGTACATGATGCGCCACCGCATCCGGCAGTTGCAGGATCTGAAAATTGCCCGCCAGGAATTACAGATGCTGTTCCAGGGGTAAAAAGAGAAGAGAGAAGTAAATGAAAAGACGGATAACAGTGTGAGGCTGTTATCCGTCTTTTTTTGGGTTAAAGAGAATACCGGTCGTTCTCAACCAGGTGCGCCGCAATGTGCCGGCGGGCAGCCTTGCTGTTGAAGGGTTGTGCTTTTGTAAAACGGCGAAGGCCCATCAGGATCATGCGTTGTTCATCGCCTTCGGCAAAGGCGTTGATAGCATCTTTCCCGTTTTTCAAGATGCGGTCGGCGGCATCGTAGAGATAGCAGGAAAGAACGTCTTTGTATATTTCGCCGGCGCCCTCTTCGGTTATTTTCATCACCCGCAGCAAAAGACTTTCGGCCACGAAGGTGTCGATGCTCATATCGGCAATGCACATGAGAATTTCCTGTTCGTTTTGCAACTGCTGCATCAGCTTTTGGGCAGCAGCACCGGCCGTCAGGAGAACGGCTTTTTTGAACCCCTGCACGAGTTTTTGTTCCTGTACAAACGGTGTTTCGTCGGCTTCGCCAAAATCAGGAATGCTCATGAGCTCACCCTGTACTTTCATGGCAGCGCCCATCAGGTTGAGGCGGCCCTGCATGGCCCGTTTGAGTGTCATGTCCACAGTGAGCAGGCGGTTGATCTCGTTGGTGCCTTCGTAAATGCGGTTGATGCGGCTGTCGCGGTATGCACGGGAAATATTGTACTCGGCGCTGTAGCCATTACCGCCGTGAATTTGCACGCCTTCGTCCACCACGTAATCAAGAATCTCGCTGCCAAATACTTTCAGGATGGCACACTCGATGGCATATTCCTCCGCAGCACCCAGCAGCGCTTCGTTAAACGGCTGGCCGTTTTCGTGCAGGGCCTGTTCCTTGTCGGCAATCCATTTGGCCGTTCGGTAAAGAGCCGTTTCGGCGGCGAAGGTTTTGATCGCCATTTCGGCCATCTTGTATTGAATTGCCCCAAAGTTGGCGATCGGCGTTTTAAACTGCTCCCGGGTTTTCGCATACTGGACGGCGTTGGTCGTGGCATATTTTGCGCCGCCAACCGTGGCTGCACAGAGCTTCAGCCGGCCGATGTTCAGGATGTTGAAAGCAATCTTGTGTCCCTTGCCAATTTCGCCCAGCACATTTTCGGCAGGCACCTTGCAATCCTGGAAATAGAGCTGCACGGTAGAAGAGCCTTTGATTCCCATTTTGTCTTCTTCCGGCCCGTTGGTAAAGCCCTCAAAGCCCCGTTCCACGATAAAGGCCGTGAATTTGTCCCCATCCACTTTGGCAAATACCGTGTACACATCGGCAAAACCGCCATTGGTGATCCAGCACTTCTGGCCGTTGAGCAAATAGTATTTCCCGTCCTCGCTCAGGCGTGCCGTGGTTTTGGCACCCAGCGCATCCGAGCCGCTGTTGGGTTCCGTCAGGCCATAGGCGCCGATCCATTCGCCGCTAATGAGTTTGGGAATGTATTTCTGTTTTTGTTCATCTGTGCCGAAATAAAGGATCGGCAGCGTGCCGATGCCAGTGTGCGCCGAAATGGCCACAGAAAACGAATGCCCGGCACCGAGATATTCGCTTACGATGGTGGAGGTGACGAAATCCTTTCCCAATCCCCCGTATTCTTCCGGAAAGGCAACGGCCAGCAGCCCCTGTTCACCGGATTTTTGCAGGAGCGAACGCATGTAGCCGGGTTCCATTTTGTCCATGCGCTCCACGTTGGGCAGCACTTCCGTTCGCAGGAACTGGTCGCACATGTCGCGGATCATTTGCTGTTCTTCGTTGAAATTTTCCGGGCTGAAGATGTCGGATGGGGAACTCTCTTTTACCAGCCACTCGCCGCCCTTAAGTGTTGTGTTGATGGTTGCTTCCATGGTTAGAAGTTTTAACAGAAGCCAGTGGTGCGTAGCGGGTCGCCAGTCGCCACTAAGCTTGTCGGGTTAATCGATTTTGTTTTCTTTTCAAGCAAGCAAAAGCAAACAATCAATAGACGTGCTTGCCGTGAATGGCAAATCGCCACTCGCTACCTATTGACTAAGGTTATCGTACACTTTCTGCAATACTTCCTTGCACACTTCGATGTGTTCGTGCGAAACACCGGCAAGCGCTTCATTGAGCGTTTCCTCTGCCAGTTGCATGGTTTGTTCTTCAAGCGCCTCCGCATTTTTGGTCAGAAAAACCTTGTTGATGCGCCGGTCCCTTTCGTCGGGCACCCGCTTCACCAGGGCCAGCTTTTCCAGGTTATCCACCAGCCGGGTAATGCTTGGCTTATCCCGAAACGTGGCGTTGCAAAGCTCCTGCTGGCTCATGCCGTCCTGCTTCCACAGATGATACAGCACACTCCATTGCTCAATCGTTAGGTTGACATCGGCCACATTGAATTTTTTTTGCAGCCTGCGGCCAACGGCCGTCGAGGCTTTCCCGGTAATAAAGCTGTAGAGCTCCCCTTTTTTAAAATGTGTCGCGATCATTATGGTTGTTTATGCAACTACTTAAAAATACAATTCTCTTTTAATACACCAAAAAGATTTAAAGAAAATCTGATCAGGCAAAGAACTAGTTTTGGGCGGATGTTCCTGGCAGTTGTTTCCCTGTTGTTTTTGGCCGGCTATACCGCACTCATCGCGTTTTATTACCGGCATTGGAAAAAGCCCCCGAACGATTCTCCTTCTGCTGCGCCTGCAACGTTCGTATCGGTGGTGGTCGCTGCCCGCAACGAAGAGGCCACGCTGCCCGCTCTTATTGCCGACCTGCGCAGCCAGAGCGTTTCGCCGCAAGCATTCGAAGTCATCATCGTCAATGATTTTTCCACCGATGGTACTGCCTCCCTGGCATTGCCAGCCAACTTCCGGATGATCGAGCCGGACTGCCCGCCGGGTCAGTCCTCGAAAAAAAAAGCCATCGCTGCCGGCGTGGCGCAGGCCAGGGGCGAAGTGATCCTGGTAACCGATGCCGATTGCCGCGTTGGGGAAAAATGGATTGCCACCATGGCCTCTTTTTGCCAAGAAAAAGAAGCTTCTTTTATTGCCGCACCGGTAAAATACCTTCACGACAATTCGCTGCTGCAGGTTTTGCAGGTGCTTGATTTTCTCACGCTGCAGGGCATTACGGCCGCCAGTGTTTCGGCAAATTTTCACACCATGTGCAACGGCGCCAACCTCGCCTATACCAAAAAAGCCTTCACGGCCGTAGGTGGCTTTGCGGGCATCGACACAGTGCCCACCGGCGACGATATGCTGCTGATGCACAAGATCTGGAAACTGGACCCCTCGAGGGTGTTCTACCTCAAAAACCGGGATGCCATCGTGTCCACACCGGCCATGGCCACCTGGAAGGATTTTTTGATGCAGCGCCGCCGCTGGGCCAGTAAAACCCTGGTCTACGACGACCACCGCATTACGGCTGTACTGGCGTTTGTTCTTTTGCTGAATTTGCTGCCCCTTGTGCTGCTTGTTGCGGGTTTTTTTCAGCCCGTTTACTTCTGGTGCCTGCTGTTTTTCCTGCTGGGCAAAACGGCAGTGGAATGGCCTTTTGTGGCCTCTGTTGCCGGTTTTTTCGGGCAGCAAAAGCTGATGCGCTACTTTTTTGTGTTGCAGCCCCTGCATGTTTTTTACACGGTGCTGGTTGGCATCTGGAGCCAGGTAGGCAGCTATGAATGGAAAGGAAGAACGGCTCCGCTGCCCATCCAAAGAGGGCTGTCCAACACAAAGTCCTCGCCTGGCGGAGAGGCCGAAAGAACGAAGGCTTCGCTGCAAAGCGGGGAGCGCAGCACGGCCACTCCACCCCTGGGGGGCAGGGGTGCGGGTTAGAACTTTGTTAATCCCGGATTTTCCGCCGGAGTTCTGTACTGCAGAAAGGCTATTTTTGGCAACATTACTGTTATGAAGAAACTCTTTTTTCTCCTGTCCGGCATTACCCTCGCAGTAGCTGCGTTTGCGCAGCCAAAGAAAGTGGTGGCCGATAAAATCATTGCCGTTGTTGGCGATCGTATCATTTTAAAATCCGACATCACCAACGCCATTGCCGATATGGCCCGCCAGGGCACCACTGTTCCGGAAAACGCCAATTGCGCGGTACTGGACCAGGCCCTGGTTTCGAAGGTGCTGATGATGCAGGCAATGAAAGACTCGCTTCCCGTATCCGACGACGAAGTGGAAGCAGAACTCGACCAGCGGGTGCGCTATTTTGTGAACCAGTACGGCAGCAAGGAAGCGCTGGAAACCATGGCCGGCAAATCCATCTACCAGATCAAGGACGATGCCCGTGAGTCGGTAAAAGAAAACAAGCTGGCGCAGGCCATGCAGCGCAAGATCGTGGATGGCGTGAAAGTGACTCCAGCCGAAGTCAAAGCATATTTTGATCGCATTCCCAAAGATTCGCTGCCGTTTTTTGAAGCTGAATACCAGATCGGCCAGATCATCATGTTCCCCAAAGCATCCCGCGATATGGAAACCTACATCGTGGGAGAGCTGGCCAACTACAAACGCCAGGTGGAAAACAAATCCGCCACTTTTGAGTCGCTGGCCAAACGCTATTCGGAAGACCCGGGCTCCAAAGACCGCGGCGGCCAGTACCAGATCAACCGTACCGACAAGAGCTGGGATCCGGCTTTTGTATCGGCCGCCTTCCGCCTGAAGGAAGGACAGATTTCCAATCCGTTCAAGTCCAAGTTTGGGTACCATATTTTGCAACTGGTCGAGCGCAATGGCGACGAAGCCATCGTCCGGCACATCCTGCGGGTACCGCCGGTGAATGATGAAGAAATCGCTGCGGCCACCCAAAAAATGGATTCGGTTCGCAACCTGCTGGTAAAGGGAACCATGGATTTTAATACGGCAGCCGGTAAGTTCAGTGATGACGAGCAGGCAAAGTTTGCCGGTCCTTACCTGACAAATCGCACCGGCGAATCACTGGTGACCATCGACGAAATGGACAAATCGATCGTGAGTGTTCTGGGCAAACTGAATGTCGGCGACTTCTCGCAGCCGATAGCCTTCACCGACGAGCAAAGAGGTAAACGCGGCGTTCGCCTGATCTATCTTAAAAGCAAATCGGAACCCCATCGCATGAACCTGCACGACGATTACAACCGTATTGCCACGGCAGCGCTGGAAGAGAAAAAATACAAGGCGCTGGATAAATGGATGTCCACGCACATCAACACCCAGTACATTATGCTGGACTCCGATGAGGCCACCTGCCCGCAACTGAAAAAATGGGCTGATGCTGCAAAAACATACGCATCAAATTAACGCAGCCGGATAAACGTATACAACCGAACAGGGAAAAAGCCTGTTCGGTTTTTTATTTTTGAGGAATGCCTTCCGGTGATGGGCAACCGCGGAGAATTCCTTTCATTTTTTGCATGAAACGTTTATTTTGTGCAGCAATAGTCCTGAAATACCGATTTCCCATGAATGCCGATCCCTCTTTATTGATTCCCCGTTATGAAGAATTGGTGCTGCAAAACATCTCCGAAAGCATCATCATCACCGACCTGGAATTTACTGTGCAATCGTGGAACAGGGTAGCCGAACATTTTTTTGCGATCAGGGCTGCCGATGCCATTGGGCGCCGGTTAAGGGATTTGGTGCACTTCACCTTGTACGAAACCGACAGGGACGAAGCGCTGCAGCAATTGTATCAGAACAAGATCTGGCGGGGAAAAGTCTCTTTCACAAACGCAAGGGGCGAGACGTATTTCTTTGCGCAGACGGTTAAATTCATTGTCGATCGTGATGGACGCGAAGTCGGGATTATGGGATTGGGACATGACATTACCGATAAGCAGCGGGCCGAAGACAAACTGGTGCAGAGCGAACAGTTTTACCGGGCCTTGATCGCCGACTCACTTGACCTGACCCTGCTTCTCAATGCCGAAGGTGAAATCACGTATGCCTCGGCTGCCATCAGGCGCATTCTTGGTTATCGTGAAGAAGACGTTCTTCATACCAGTGCCTTTCAATACATCCATCCCGAAGATTTAGGCTGGGCCCTGCAATCGTTTGAGCGGGAGGTAGACGAAAACCCGGTGATCAAATTCATCGTGGTGCGCATCCTGAAAAAAAGCGGCGACTGGCTTTGGTGCATGGTGCGGGGACACAATCTTTTGGCCAATCCGGCCATCAGGGCCCTGGCTGTTTACATCCACGACGATACGCCCCGCCTGAATGCGACCGAAGCCCTGAAGCAAAGCGAAAAGCGCTTTCGAACCCTGATCCGGGATTTGCAGATCGGCGTTCTGCTGCAAGATGCACACGGTCGAATTGAAATGACCAACCAGGCCACCTGCAAATTGTTCGACATAAAGGAAGAGGAAGTGCTTGGCGGCAAAGTGTGGGAGTTGTACGATGACGTGACGCAAGAAGATGGCAGCCGCTTCCAGCAGAGCGAACGGCCTTCGTTCAAGGCGATCCAAAGCAAACAACTGGTGAAAGACGTGGTGATGGGTGTGTGGAACTGGAAGCAAAAAGAACGCGTCTGGTTGATGGTGAATTCTGATCCCATCCTGGACGAAGCCGGCAACGTGTTGCACGTGGTCAGTTCGTTTACCGATATCACGGAAAGAAAAAAACTGGAACGAAAAAGTTTTGCCGAAAAGATGGCGCACCAGCGGCAACTTTCGCAGGCCACCATCGAAGGGCAGGAAAAAGAACGGCTGGAGATCGGCAAGGAGCTCCACGACAACATTGGTCAGCAACTGACCACTGTAAAGCTTTTCCTGGATATGGCAAAAACCACGGCCGATGAAAAAACACTGCTGGTCGTGAACCAGGCCTTGCGGGGCGTGTCGGAAATCATCAACGAAGTACGGTCCATGTCCCGCTCTCTCGTTCCGCCTACGCTGAAAGATCTTGGCCTGATCGACTCGATCAACGACCTGATCGAATCGTTCCGTTCCACACAGTCGCTGTCCATTGAGCTGGATTATTTCGACTTCGACGAAGACCAGGTGCCGGATAACAAGAAACTGGCGCTGTACCGCATGCTCCAGGAGCAACTGAACAACATTGCCAAACATGCCGATGCCCGCCACGTTGCCATCATTCTCCGCCAGACACCCGGCAATATCCTGCTCCAGGTCAAGGACGATGGAAAGGGATTTGACATCAACAAAGTCAAGCGCGGCTTGGGGATTGCCAACATCAACAACCGCGCAGAAGTCTTTGGCGGGAACGTTTTGCTGAATGCTGCGCCGGGAGAAGGATGTGAGATGAATGTTTGCCTCCCCAACAGCACGGTGGCGAGTTTTGGCCAGGTGTGATTGGTCCTCCCGACTTTCTAACGTTTCGCTAAGGCGGTTTGCCGTAATTTTGGCCTCCTCATGAGCGACGCTATCAAACACGAGTGTGGACTTGCCTTTTTACGTTTGCGTAAATCCTTCGCACATTACCAGCAAAAATATGGTTCAGTTCTCTGGGGTCTGAACAAGATGTACCTGCTGATGGAAAAGCAGCACAACCGCGGCCAGGATGGTGCGGGTGTGGCAACGGTAAAGCTGAACGTGGAACCGGGTTACCCGTTTCTGTCCCGGATCCGCAGCAATGAATCGCAGCCGATTGCCGATATCTTCAAAAAGATCGGAGAGGAGTTCAACGACCTGCAGAAATACAACAACGACATTGGACAGTATCCCGGCTTGCTGAAAGGGCACCTTTCTTTCCTCGGCGAGTTACTCTTGGGGCATTTGCGCTATGGGACGCAGGGACGAAACAGCGTGGAGTTTTGCCACCCGTTTATCAAGCGGCACACCATACCGGCCCGTAACCTGGCCCTGGCCGGAAACTTCAACCTGGTGAACACCGACGAACTGTTTGAGCAGATTGGCATGGAGCCCGGAAAGTTTCAAAAGCAAAGCGACCTGGCGGCGATGATGGAAGTGATTCATCACCACCTGGTAAAAGCCGATGAAGCCAACCCGCAGCACCTCGACATCGTTTCCGTTCTCAAAACAGCCCTCCCGCTTTTCGACGGCGGCTTTCATGTGGGTGGACTGATCGGCAACGGAATGGGCTTTGTGTTTCGCGATGCACACGGCATTCGTCCTTCCTATTATTTTATTGATGATGATATCGTGGTAGCGGCCTCGGAACGAGCTGCTATCCGAACGGCCTTCAACGTGGGTGAAAACGAAGTGCAGGAGCTGATGCCTGGTCAGGCACTGATTGTTTTTGAAGACGGATCGGTGAAAATTGAACAAGTGGTGGCAGCCAAAGAGCGCAAAGCCTGCTCGTTCGAACGCATTTATTTCTCCCGTGGTTCGGACGAAAAAATTTACCGCGAACGGTCGCAGCTTGGCTACAACTTAAGCAAGCAGGTGCTCGACGCGGTGAATTACGATTTAAAAAACACCATTTTTTCCTTCATCCCCAACACGGCCGAAGTGGCGTTTTACGGTCTTACCAAGGGCTGCGAAGACTACCTGAACAAAATAAAGCTGGAGCGCATACTGTCGTGGGGGAACAGCGTAGACCCGGAGAAGCTGGAAGAAATGATCAAACGCCGGGTGCGCATGGAAAAAATTGCCATCAAGGACGTCAAGATGCGCACCTTCATCACCGAAGATGTGAACCGCAATGAAATGGTGCAGCACGTGTATGACATTACATACGGTACGGTGCGAAGGGGTGAGGATACGCTGGTGGTGATCGACGATTCCATTGTGCGGGGAACCACGTTGCGGGAAAGCATCATTCGCATGCTTTCGCGGCTGGATCCGAAG
The DNA here is from genome assembly GCF_003628535.1 of Flavisolibacter nicotianae. Lineage (GTDB taxonomy): Bacteria > Bacteroidota > Bacteroidia > Chitinophagales > Chitinophagaceae > Flavisolibacter > Flavisolibacter nicotianae. The sequence goes on along the minus strand of NZ_RBCI01000001.1, from coordinate 463,825 downwards.
CGCATCATCGTTGTTTCGTCGGCGCCGCAAATCCGCTACCCGGATTGTTACGGAATCGACATGAGCAAGATGGGCGATTTTGTGGCCTTCAATGCGGCCGTGGACCTGCTGAAAGAAAGGGGCAACGAATGCCTGCTGCAAACCCTTTACGAGCAGTGCAGGGAGTTGCACGCCAAAAACGAATTGCACACCGTGAACGTGGTCAAGCAGATCTACAAGTCCTTTACCAACGACGAGATCACGCAAAAAATCGCGGAGCTCATTACTCCCAAGGGTCTTCCCATACCGGTAGACGTCATTTACCAGACAATTGAATCACTGCACGCTGCTTGTCCCAGTAACCTGGGCGACTGGTATTTCACCGGTAACTATCCCACGCCGGGCGGCAACCGCGTAGTGAACAAAGCCTTCATGAACTACATGGAAGGCCGCAACGAAAGAGGGTATTGAATAGCGAACAGAAGAGTAAGGCGTGAGGAATGTTGAAGGACATTCCTTTGCTCAATCCTCGTTTTGAGTAGCAGCTTGGCCAAAGATTAAAAGCAAGGATAAACCTGAGTGCGTCAACTTTCGTTCTTCCTTGCTCCTCTGTTCTTCTGTTCCCCTGATCTTCACACCGAATTATGGTTTGATTTTGAAGCTTTTCGCAGCTTCGTTAGTCCGATTATCCTAAATTGTGTCAGCTTTGAACCGTATGAAGAAGTTTGCCCTTGTCGTCACCTGTTTTTCCATTTATTTATTGTTCACGCAGTACAGCGGCCGCACCCCGGCCGACCGGTGGGTGGACAGTGTTTCTTCGTCCCTTTCGAAAGAAGAAAAAATTGCGCAGTTGATGGTGATCCGTGCCCACAGCAATCTTGGGCCCGATCATGTGCAGCAGGTCACAGACCTGATCAAAAATTACAACGTGGGTGCCCTTTGTTTTTTCCAGGGCGGGCCGGTACGCCAGGCAAATCTCACCAACTTTTACCAATCCATTTCCAAAACGCCGCTGATGGTCACCATCGACGGTGAATGGGGCCTAGGCATGCGTCTCGATAGTGTGCTGAAATATCCTTTCCAGTCGACGCTGGGTGCTCTCCAGAACGACAAGCTGGTGTACGAAATGGGCGTGGACATTGGCGAACAAATGAAGCGCATGGGCGTGCAGGTGAATTACGCACCGGTGGTCGACATCAACAACAACCCTGCAAACCCCGTGATCGGTTACCGCTCTTTTGGGGAAGATAAATACAAGGTGGCACAGCTCGGCGTAGCGTATATGCGGGGCATGCAATCGGCCGGTATCATGGCTTGTGCCAAGCATTTTCCCGGTCATGGCGATGTGGCTGTAGATTCACACCTGGATCTGCCGGTAATCAACAAAAGCAGGGAGCAACTGGATTCGCTGGAGCTCTATCCGTTCAAGCAGCTTTTCAAGGCAGGTGTAGGCAGCGTGATGATCGCTCATCTTTCCGTGCCATCAATTGATAATGCACCCAACCGCCCGACATCACTTTCCAAAAACAACGTAACGGATTTACTGCGTGACGACCTGTATTATGAAGGTCTCACGTTTACCGACGCCCTTGAAATGAAAGGCGTGGCCAAATATTTTGGTGGCGGCGAAGCAGCCGTCGAAGCGCTGATCGCCGGCAATGACATGCTCTGCCTGCCGGAGAATGTTCCTGCTGCCATCGATGCGGTGAAGAAAGCGATCAAGGAAAAACGGTTAAGCTGGGACGTAATTAACAAGAAAGTGCAGCGGGTGCTGTATGCCAAGTACCAGCTGGGACTTGATAAAGCACCGGTGATTGACACCACCAACCTGCTGACGGATCTCAATGCCAGGACAGAAGGGTTGCGGCAGCGGGTAGCGGCCAATGTTATTACCGTAATGCAGAACAAGGCGGGCCTTTTGCCTTTTGTTGCCAAAAATCACATGGCCTATGTGGGGCTCGGCACGGCGGAATTGAACACGTTCGGCCAGCGGCTGAAGGCCGATTTCAACACCGATACCTACCTGCTGCCGTACAACGACAGCACCGGGAAAGCGGGTGCCATCCTTGAGGCCATCAAGGGCGGGAATTATGACCGTATTGTCATTGGCCTGCATAATTATTCCAACAAGCCTGCCGGCAACTACGGAATTTCCCCGGCTGCAATTGACCTGGTCAGCAGCCTGCAGGCATACAATGCCGTCACTTTTGTGTTTGGCAATGTGTATGCGGCGCAAAATTTTTGCAGCGCTTCTACCCTGGTTGCGATGTACGAAGACGATGGCGTGTTTCAAAATGCGGCGGCTGATTTTCTGCAGGGTAAATTGTCGGCAAAAGGAACGCTGCCGGTAAGTGTCTGTGATCTGCCGTATGGAAGCGGCATTGCCCTCAACACGTTTGTGCCTGTCGGGAATACGCCGGCCTGGGCGCCAGTGGATGCCATTGCACAGGAAGGCCTGGTAAAAAAAGCCTATCCCGGTGCCGTGGTGCTTGCCGTGCAGAACGGTGTGATCAAATACCACAAAGCCTTTGGACATTATGCGTTTGATCCTGCTTCGCCTCCGGTGACACTCGAAAGCATTTACGACCTGGCGTCCGTAACCAAGGTTTCGGCCACCACGATCTCGCTGATGAAGCTGTACGACGAAGGAAAACTCGACCTGAATAAAACACTGGGCGATTACCTGCCCATCACCGTTGGTACCGACAAGGCGCCGTTGCTGATCAAAGACGTGTTGCTGCACCAGGCCGGGCTCAATCCCTATATTTCGTTTTACAAAGAAACCATTGAGAACGGAACCGGGCAGCCATCGCCGGCTTTTTACCACGAAAACCCCGACAGCCTTTTTTCGATCCCCGTGGCACGCAACGTTTGGCTGCGCAGGGACTGGAACGATACCATGCTGAAACGCATTGTCGACAGCAAACTTGGCCCGCACGGAAAGTACGTGTACAGCGACAATGATTTTATCCTGCTGGGTAAAGTGGTGGAGGCCATCAGCGGCCTGCCGCTGGATCAGTATGTGCAAAACACGTTTTATCGCCCAATGGGCCTGGCCTCTACCGGTTTCAAGCCCTGGCAGCGGTTTACGCCGGATGGCATTGTCCCGACCGAGGAAGAAAAATATTTCCGCAAGCAACTGCTCCAGGGATATGTGCACGATGAAGGCGCAGCCATGTTTGGCGGTGTGTCGGGGCATGCCGGTCTTTTCTCCAATGCATACGACCTTGCCATGCTTTACCAGATGCTGCTCAATGGCGGCTCCTTTAACGGCGAACACTATTTGAAAAAAGAAACCATCGACCTGTTTACCGCTTATCATAGCGAGAACAGCCGCCGCGGCTACGGCTTCGACAAACCGGAGAAGGACAACGCAACGAGAAAAGAGCCTTATCCTTCGGCCCTGGCCTCGCCGGAAACCTTTGGCCACACGGGCTTTACCGGCACTTGTGTGTGGGTCGATCCGAAAGCGGATATCGTTTATATTTTCCTGTCAAACCGGGTGTACAATACAAGAGCCAACAATCTCCTGGGCCAATTGAATATCCGTGGCCGCCTCCAGGATGCGATTTACAAGGTGCTGGAGCAGGAGCAGAAAGGAACGACGGTGAAAGGGTTTTGATCTTCCGCCGAAACGCATTTTCATTCAATTAGGTTGATTCAATCAAGGAAATGCTGTCTCTATTCTAATACCTTCTTTGAATCACTTTTACCCGGACAACTTTCTGGCTTGTTTCGTTGATTAGTGCGTTTAATTGAGCGAGCTGAACCTGTGTTAAATTGGCGCAATACTTTGCTGCCTGATATTGTTGCAGTGCCAAGTTGTATAGACCTTTTAACTTGTAGTTGTCACCAAGTGTTTTATACTTTGTAAAACATTCCTGTTTGTTTTGCGCATGCAACGTTTGGACACAAAAAAATAACAGGATAAAAAGCGATGACGGAATTAAAATGTTTTTCATCATTTTAAATATTTTTTACTGTTGAAATAAGCAATGTCGGCAGAATCAAACGAAATATGATTGGCGGTGGCAAAAGCAAAAAGCGAGTCAGCGTTGTGATACACGGTTTTTGCTTGCGTCTCTCGTTTGGCACCTAAAAAACAGGACACAGCATTCATTGAAAGAGTAAAATATTTTTGAATTTTTTGACTCACGTCATCAAGTAGTGCCGGGATATTTTCTGATTCGCTTAAAGTCGGATCAGCCAAAAAGAACCCTTTCTTATAGGTTATAAAAGCCTGTCGTAACTGCTGGCTTGCGTCGTAAAAAGTTGTAAAGCTTTCCAGGTCTCGTGGATCTTCCGAATCGGGAATCAGATTATTGTCAAGCAATATCAGCGAATCGGCAACTTGTTGCAGTGCATGACCCTTATTCATAAGCACATGAAGGGTTTGCAGCGAGTTAATCTGTTGCTGCAACTTACTTGCGCTATCGTGTAGCCCGAGAGAAATAAAAGTCGCGCTGTCTTGCATTAGTATTGAATGTGCAAGGTCAAACTCACCTTGTAAAATGAATGCATTAGCTGTTGCGATCTTTGCCAATGCGTTTTTATACTCTGTTTTTTTGTTTTGGTTATAGAAATAAATTGTCGCACCTATTACAAGAATTAAAGCGAAAGTGCCTAGAAAGAGCAGAGTGTATTTCCGACGCTTATTGTTTTGTTCCCTTTGTTGCTTTGATTTCAGAATGGATGGCAACAAGCGGTCGTGGCTTATCTCCACATAACGGTCATTGTCAATCCTGATCAGGCGGGTGGTGTTGAGCAGGTAGTCCAGTAATTCTTTTGAATATCCTTCTTTGACTAAAAGCACTTCGGGAAGACTTATTCTCCTGTCCTCGACAATGAGCTTTTCTTCAACCAGCTCGATGGCCTTTTTCCGGGTCGCTTTGTCGACGATGGATTCTAACTGGCGGGTATAATAATTTTTGGTAATGCTATCCAGCCCCGCCTCGCCGCCCAGTTCTTTTTCCGTGATCAGGAGGCCATTTCCAGCTTTTTCTTTTTCACTACGGCCGATAATCCTTTTTTCCAATTCCTGGGTCAGGATCTGTAGTTGGAAACCTTCTACCTCGCCTTCTTCATTTTTGAGATAATTGCTGATTTCTTTCAGTGCTGCCGGTTGAATCTCAAACCGGGGAGAGGCAAAGCCATTCGTTGGCAAATGCGCCGGTTCCAGGATGGCTTCTTCAGCCTGCGAAGCATTTAATGGTTTCAGGTGGTACCGGTTGCGAAGGATGAGGGGAATTTTTTTCGACAGGTCGTCCAAGAGCTTCAACTTGTCGGCACGAATCAGGAACAACATTTTCAAACGGGCAGGTGTGTAATACTTCAGTTCTTCTTCCGTCGGATCTTCTTCTCTGAATTTTTGCTTCATTTCCTCCTTCACGTAATCCGGCAGGTACTCGTTCAGCAGATCCGCTAATTCGGCAATGCATTCCTCGCGGGCTTGTTTAGAGTGGTTGAAAAATTCTTCAAACTGGTCAAAGACAAACAAGGGCAACTTTCCGTTGAAATCGCAGCGTTTAAAAAGCCGCCACAACTTATGCTCCCCGGCAGGCGCTGTCGCATCGGTGGGATTCACATATTCGGACAGCTTTTTTACAATGATTTTCAGTGGCGGTATGTCCGGGTTCTGAAAACGAAACTGGATGGGCAGTATGTTTTCCTGCACCAGTTCCGGAATGATTCCTGCGTTGAGCAAAGACGTTTTGCCAATGCCCGAATCGGCAAACACAACAAAGATGTCATAGGCCTTGATGGCCTGGATAAGGTCGAGTGTTTCCTGCTTGCGGCCATAGAAAATATCGTGCTGGCTGGCTTCAAAGAATTTGGTGCCGGGATAGCGAAACCTGGTTTTATTTTCAGCATCTACTCCCATAAAATTTTGGTAATGGAGGTGGCAATTTCTTTAAGTACGGCATCTGTATCCTGTTGCGACCGGACCGGTAGGCGGCTCTTTGGTAAAATGTTTCGTTGTGGCAGGTTAACAAGGGGCGTTTCTTCCCACGGACAGGCACTTTCAATTACGGCAAACACCTGTTTGGTATTTTTTGCCGCCAGGGCCGGTTCCAGATCCGATGCATAATTGTCGTTGAGAAAAGGTGCGTTGATCAACAGCACAAGACCATCGGCTGCATCGACTTGTTCTTTTTTTACTTTTTCCGGCAAGTCGCCGCCTTCGATATCGTCTTTGGTCCATATGGACAATTCCTTTTTTTCAATCCATGGTTTAAATTGGTCGATCAACGAATAGGCAAGTTTCTCTGCTGAATCATCAAAAGCGATCACGATTTTTTTCGGTTGCTTTGGGCCCTTTGGTTGATGGGTTTCTGTATATATTTCCCAAAGCTTGTTCATGAATTCTTCTGAATTGTTGTCGACAAAGACAAAGCCATAGCGCTTTTGGTAAAACTCTTTTGTAGGCAGCGAAAACCCAGGTGATTTGTACCGGGGAGAAAAGGTCCGTGACTCTTTATTCATTTTTAAGACCTCCATCAGCAGCCGGAAATACCAGTTTTCAAGGTTGCAATCCAGAAAAATGTACGTCTTTTTGCTATCCAGCCGGCTGATGAGACATTCCGGGATCTTTGGGTTACCGCTCAGTAAATTCAATACAAATTCTACCTGTTCTCCTTCGGTTAAAACAAGCGAATCGACGTTGTAATCCGTTCCATCGTTCACAAGGGCCCCAAAGAGATTGTACACCAAAAACTGGTGGTTGTCTGCTTTTAGCTCGATTTCTTTGCTGCGGTAATGGTAGTAGGAGAAAACGTCGTCGGGCCTTAGCGCATTCTGGAAAAAATTATCAGGTTGCATGTTGATGATCGTGTTCCAGGGCAACTGCAGGATCGTTTTGTACAGTGAGGGAATGCGATCGGTAGATTCGGCTTTTAGTTTTTCAACTTCGGTTTTGTACAACGTACAAATTTTTGCTTCCAGCCTGGGACGGAAGTTGTTTTTGGTTTGCAAATACCGTTGAGCGATGTAATAAAGATCCTGGTTTGGCGGGAGGTCAATGGCGGGGTCTTCCTTCTTCAACAGTTGGGCCAGGTACTCCGAAGCAAGACTGTAAAAATCAAGCTTGTCATTTCCCCTGGAATAAACCGGAAGAGCGGGACCTAAAAACAGCACACATTTTTTCCCCGCCATATCTTCAACCAGGTCGTCCCAATTGATGTCCTTCTTCGTTTGCGGCCGGTCCACGAAAGTTTCCATCTCTAAGCGATTTAGTAGTTAACCAATGCTTGCCAGTCGTTGTTTCCAGTTCCGGATTACCCTGTACACTCCATTGACGACTTCCAGGAGTGCCGTGTTTCTGTCGGGGAAGTCAGTTATCGGTCTTCCTTTTCGGGGTAAGGCCTGGAACTGGACGATCGGTGTTTGCATCCAGGCACACGGACTAAGAATAATAGGTATGGCCGTGACTTCGTTTTTCTCCTGCCGTTCCAGCGTGTTTTGCACTTCTATATTCCAGACGTAATCGCTGGTTAAAAAATAGGCGCTGATCAACATGAGTACAATGTGGGCACTGTGCAGCTTGTCTTTAATTTCCTCGTCCCATTTCAGCCCTGGCTCCAGGTAGCCATCCTGCCAAAAATCTACGTCTTTATCGCTGATGGTAAGTACTTTCAATTGCACCAGCAACTCGTTCATCAAATCGACATCCTTGCTGGAGTAGGAGATAAACACCTTCACCTTGCCATTCTGATTTGTTGAGCTTGAGTTGTCCATTTCACAACGATTGCCTTTTAAATATAATAAAAAAGGGCATCTAATTACAGGCATTTCGCCCTGATAATCATCATGAATCCATGCGGAAACCTGACGTGGAAACAGCACACCTGGAACGGCAAAAGCGAAAGGTGATTTAGCATTAACAGGCTGGAGCCAAATAAAAAAAGTGGCCCAAAGCCACTTTTAAGTTTATACGTGTGAGTCGTTTACGATCCCGGGTTTTCCTGTTTGGGACTGTTTTGACTGTCGTTGTCTTTGTTCCCTTGTTGGGGCCGTCGTGGCTGTTGGGGTGGGCGGTTTCCCTGCGGCCGTTGCCCTCCGCCCTGTGGCTTTGGCTGCCCGCCGCGCTGCTGCACATTGGCCGGCTTTTGCTGCTGAGCACCCTGCTGCGGACGCTGCTGGTTTTGCGGTGGCCGCTGCTGTCCCTGCGTAGTTCCGCCCTGTGGCCGCTGCGGCTGCTGCCCCTTGGCTTGCCCCTCGCTTTTACGCTGAACGGGCAGGCCTGGTTTGCCGGTCTGGGGACTGCTTTGCGGACCTTGCCGGTTACCACCTTTTTGTTGCTGCCGCTGGTCACGACCTCTATCGCGGCGTTTTTTATCGGCCTTTTCAAGACTGCGCAAGCTGATATGCCCCACTACGTCGACAAACTCCGGTTCTACGTCTTTGGGCTTTGTCGAGACCACTTCCACGGCTTCGAGTTCTTCGGGAAAGGTTCCCTGCATGTTCAGGGATTTGATCTTCCGCACCCGCTCGATCGTGAGGGGATATTGCTTGGTGCTCTGTGGTAATATGTACCACATCAGGTTTTTGAAAATATCTTTTTTGATCAGCGTGGCCGTGCCCCTGGCTACCTGCAACATGTCGGCATTTTCCGGGAAACCCTGCAGGGCATCCAGGTAGGTGTCGAGTTCGTAATTCAAGCAACATTTCAGGCGGCCGCATTGCCCGCTCAATTTGGTTTGGTTGATGGAAAGGTTCTGGTACCGTGCCGCCGCCGTGTTTACCGACTTGAAATCGGTCAGCCACGTCGCACAGCAAAGTTCCCGGCCACAGGATCCAATGCCCCCTACTTTCCCGCTTTCCTGCCTGGCACCGATCTGGCGCATTTCCACCTTTACACGAAACTCGGAGGCATACTGTTTGATCAGCTCACGGAAGTCCACACGGTCGTCGGCGATATAGTAAAAGGTTGCTTTTTTGCCATCGGCCTGGAATTCCACTTCGCTCATCTTCATTTCCAGCTTCAGCTGGCGGGCCATGGCGCGGCTGCGAACCAGCGCTTCGGCCTCGCGGGCTTTGTTGGTACGCCACTGGTCGAGGTCGCGGTCGGTGGCGCGGCGAAGGATCTTTTTCATTTCCGGCGCCATTTCATTGACACCGCGTTTTTTCATTTGCAGGCGCACCATTTCGCCGGTCAGCGATACTTCGCCGACGTCGAAACCGCTCACACCTTCCACAGCGATCATGTCGCCTTTGTCCAGATGGTGCAGCATTGTATTGCGATAAAAATCTTTCCGGCTGCCCTGGTTGAAACTGACTTCTACCACGCGGCAGGCTACTTCCATATCGGAAATTGGCAGGTTGCGAAGCCAATCGTAGGTATTCATCCGGTTACAGCCGCCCGTGCTGCAACCTCCGTTGCTTTTGCATCCATTGGGTTTACCCGTGCCACAAGAACCACATCCCATGCTATCTCGAATTTTAATACGGTTAAAAATGAGAGGCAAATGGACAGGGGAGAAGGAGAAAGTCAGGGGAAGGCAAAATTCAAAGGCAATCCCTTTTATGGACAGACCGTTCGTATAGATCAACCACGGCAGATGACCAGCACCTGCCAACGTAAAATGCATGGAAAAGCAGCTTGTTTTCCCGCTTTTTACGTTTGAATTTTACTTTTTTCCTTATGTATACTGAAGTAATGAATAACTTTCGAAACCTTCTTCACAATGCCGATAACCTCTGATATATGTTGATCCTCTTTCGAGGGATTGAGCAAATATAATTTTTTTATACCACCGCCCAAGAAAGGCTTTCTTACACCGAAACCACGATCCCGCTTTTAACAATATGGAACAGTTTGATGGTAAGCGCATGAAAAAGGATCTTGGCATTGGCATTTCGCTCGATGTAGTAGGAAGCTTTGTCCAGTTCCTCGGTGATGGCTTCTTTCTGCTCGATACGAATCTGTTTGTTCAGTTTCAGCGCAAAATCCCGTTCGCCGGCCGACATGGCCTGCAACAGGTTTTCCTGCAAGGCACCGCTGGTGATCTCGAGGCGGAGAGCCTGTTCCAGCAAATGAATAAAATAGCGCAGGAATTGCTTTTGGTTTTCCCTTCCGAGGCGGGCAATCTCCTCGATCACTTTTACCTGGGCCGCAGGGCCGTTGCGCAAAATGGCGTTGAGCCATTCGCGGAGCAGGTTGAAATAATCTTCGCCGGCATGCTGCAACAGTTGAAGCGCTTCGCGGTAATTGCCCTCGCAGGCATTCGAAATCAGCCTGGCCTGTTCTGTATCGAGACTGGCTTTGCTCCGCAAGGCCTGCTCAATGTCCTCGGGCTGCAGGGCGGGAATTTTTACCAACTGGCAACGCGACAGGATCGTGTTCAGGATGGCGCCTTCGTTTTCGGCAACCAAAATAAAAAGGGTATCGGCCGGCGGTTCCTCGATCAGTTTCAGGAGTTTGTTTCCCTCTTTGCCCAGGTATTCGGGCATCCAGAGCACCTCCACTTTGTAACCGCTTTCAAAACTTTTCAGGTTTAGTTTGCGCAGAATGTCGTTGCACTCCTGGGCTGTGATATTGCCTTGCTTGTTTTCGGCACCAATAAACTGGAGCCAGTCGTAGACATTGCCGTACGGAAACTGCTGCATGAATTCACGCCACTCCGCAATGTAATCGGTGCTCAGGGGCGGACTGCCGGCTTTTTTGGTGACAACGGGATAGGTATAGTGAATGTCCGGGTGCACCATGGCTGCAGCTTTCGAAAACGAAGACTGCTTTTGCATCCAGGCGTCGGCTTCTTCGGGAGTCGAAGGCAGTTGCACGTCAACCGCTTCACCAAAAAGTGAAGCTTCCGGTGCAGCGTTTTGGAGCGGCAAAAGGCTGATGTAATTGGCAAAGGCAAAAGCCAGTGGCAGGGCGCCGCTTCCTTCTTTGCCTAAAAACAGCAAAGCATGGCTGATGCGGTTCTGCTGCACCATTTCCACTAAGTGTTGCTTTACCTCCTGCTGGCCGATGACGTCTTTGAATAACATTGTCTTTGAACTGGGGTTGATAGGATACGTGGGATAAATAAAAAAAAGCCGCCTGTTTATCAGGCGGCTCAAATATCCTTCAAATCCCAGTCATCCCACCTATCTCAGTTCAGAAATTTTGTAATCTCTTCGCTCATTGGATTGACCTTGTTGTGGAAAACAGCAACGAGATTTCCATTTTCATCCACCAGGAACTTGGTAAAATTCCACTGCACGGGATCTTGCAAAAAGCGCTTGTAAAGAATATCTTTTGTGTTGTCGCCGGGAATTTTCTTGGCCATTTCATTGGATTGCTCCACCAGCCATTTGAACAGGGGATGGATGTCGTCGCCCTTCACAGATACTTTTTCAGCCATGGGAAAAGTGACGCCATAATTCTTTTTGCAAAACTCCCCGATTTCTTCGTTGGTGCCGGGTTCCTGCTGGCCAAAGTTGTTGGCGGGAAAGCCCACGATGACAAGCTTGTTTTTGTACTTGTCGTACAGCTTTTGCAGGTCGGCATACTGGGGCGTGTTGCCGCATTTGGAGGCAGTGTTGACAACCAGCACTTTCTTTCCTTTGAACTTGGCGAAGTCGATTTCTTTCCCGTCGAGACTGGGCACTTTGAACTCGTAAAAAGCAGCGCCGGAGAGCAGCACAGAAAGAAGCGATGCAAGAATGAAGGTTTTCATATTTCGATCAGTTTTGTTTTACATGAATTACAGCAAAGCAGCGAAAGGATTAGCCTAAACAGCGCTTGTTGCTACAAAGTACGGAAGTTCTTTGGCAATCGGCTACTGTTTTTCGTAAGCACCCAGGTCGGGTAATCCTACCGGGCGGGGATTGCCATCCAGGTCGAGAGGCACACCGGCAGTGGAACCGGCGTTGATGGCGGGTGAACCGTCCTTCAGGCGAAAATTAAAAAATCGCTCTGCCGTGTTGATGCTGTCGAACAGCGGCTCACCGGAAACGACACCGCTTACCGTTGCATTGGCCGGCGGGGTTTGCACCCGCCACAGTACCCTGTCGAACGTAACGTTGAAGTTGGTATTTCCCTGTTTGGCCGTGACGACTTCGTTGCTGACAAACCCGTTTTGATCGCCCCAGAAAATGCAGTTGCGAAAGCTGGCATTGAGATGATTGACGGTAACCACGTTGCCCTGCGTTAGGAAATTGGTCAGCAATAAAACAGGATCCTTGTGCTGTATAAAATTATTCGAAAAGGTGGCGATGGTGCTGTGCACAAAATCATAACGACCGCCCAGGGCAAGGATCACGTTCTTTCCGCAATTTGATACCAGGAGGTTACGGGCTGTAATGCTTGTATTGATACCTAGTAAGCCCACATCGTATGCATTGTCGATAATGGTTTCGGAGAGCTGCAGTTTGGTTCCGGAAGAAGAAGCGTCGCTGACCACAATTCCCTGGTAGGCATTCTTGATAATGCCATACCGGATGCTGTTGTTTTGGCTGCTGGCGGTAAAGACCAGCCCCGGGTAGGAGGCAGGAAAGTCGCGATACGGTTCGTCGAGCCGGTCGCCGGTAAACACCACCCTGGTGCTATCCCATTTCTCACCGGTTACCTGTAAGCTGCCGTGGATAACAAACGGGGCGTCTGCGTGTAGATAGATCCTGCATCCTTTGTTGATGGACAGCAAGGCATTGGTATCAACCGTAAGTCCTCCCAGTATCACGTAAGGCAGGTCGTTGTTCCAGGTTTCGTTGCCAGTAATCTTCCTGTTTCGCAGAAAATGCGCATTCTGCCCGAAGGCATCCAGTTGAATCCAGGTACGGTTCCCGTTGTAAGTTAGTTCAATACTGTCCCGCACCACGAAAGGAAGATCCCGGGCCGTAGGATTGATGCGGACGGTGACATAAATATAGGCGCTGTCATTGCCCAGGACTTCGACGTTACTGACCTGCGGGCCTGCCACGCCATCCACATTGATCTGAAAGGGAGACGCCGCACCACCGGCCAGCCGGACGGAAGAAAGGCGGATACCTTTATCGTTGTTGTTGATGATCTTGACAAATTGTGAAACCGAACCGGTGGTAGTGAAAACCGTATCGAAGTGCAGCGTGTCAACGCTGCTTGCGAGCCGGGCACGGGAATCGGTGGTGAATGATTCTTTCCGGCATGAAAACAAAAAACAAAGCAGTACGGCAACAGGCAGGAGGTTTTTCATCCGGTTCATAAACGGTAAAAATACACTAGCGACTCGAAATACAAAGCGTGGCAAGGCTTAGCTGTACCCCTGCTGCCTGCAGCAGTACCGCTCCACAAGCTTCCAGCGTGGCGCCAGTGGTGATAACATCGTCCACGAGAAGCAGGTGCTTGCCTTCGATCGTTTGCGGCTTTACCAATTCAAAGCGACCTTCCATGTTCAGCCAGCGTTCGATGCGGTTCTTTTTGGTCTGGCTTTCGGTTGCCGCCTTGCGCACCACTACATCCTCAAAGAGCGGCAAACCGGTGGCTTCCGAAATGCCCTTGCACAAAACGGCTGCCTGGTTATAACCGCGTTTTCTTTCTTTTGCCGCAAAGAGCGGAAGCGGCACCAGCCCATCCACACCGCGAAAGCGTCTGGCTTGGTTGAGTGAAAAACCCATTTGCCTGCCGAGGTAAACGCCGGTTTCCCTGTTGCCCCTGTATTTGAACTGGTGCATGAGGTGCTGCATAAGAGAGCCCTTGGTGAAATAATATTCTGCCGTAGCTGCAGTAACCGGAAGACGTCCCCAAAACAATTTTTCAACGGGATTGTCAGGATAAAGCTGGAATGCCGTTTTGGGCAGGGAAGAAAGGCATTTTAAACAGAGAAAATGATCCGGCTCCAGCACATCGGTGCCGCAACCTTCACAGACATGCGGGAATAGAAAATGAAGGACGGCCTCTTTGAGGTCTCTTGCGGGCTGCATACTTAAATGTAAACAATCGTGCATTCAATTGGAAATGCTTGTCAGGACACGAGCACCGGCTATTAAAAAACCGTTGGCGGAGACGCCAACGGCAGCGAGGTTATGTGGGCAACTGAATTGAAAGCTGTCAAATTTCTTCGACCCAAGTCTCCTGTTTAGGGGAAAGAAGAGCTAGAACAAATGCCGGTACACTTCCTCTACTCGACCCATCATGACCACATCGATGTTGTATTTGTGTTTGTGTACGCCTTTCTGGTTATACTTCGACACGATGATCTTGCTGAAACCCAGTTTTTCGGCTTCGGCAATTCGTTGCTCGATTCGGTTGACGGCCCTGATTTCTCCGCTCAATCCCACCTCACCGGCAAAGCACACATCGTGTGGCACCGGTACATCTTCATAGGAGGAGAGCAAGGCTACAATCACTGCCAGATCAATGGAAGGATCTTCCACTTTTAAGCCACCGGCAAGGTTGAGAAAAACATCCTTAACGCCAAAATGAAAGCCGCCGCGTTTCTCCAAAACAGCTAAAAGAAGTTGCAAACGCCTCGTATCAAAACCGCTGACGGTTCGTTGGGGTGTGCCATACACCGATTGCGTAACCAGGGCCTGCACTTCGATCAGGAGTGGCCGTTGTCCTTCAATGGTGGCAGCGATGGCAATCCCGCCCAGTGATTCTTCCTTTTGCGTAATGAGGATCTCGCTTGGGTTGGTCACGGGGTTCATGCCGTTGTCGTTCATTTGATAGATGCCCAGTTCGGCCGTGCTGCCAAAACGGTTTTTCAACGTGCGGAGGATTCGATAGGCATAATGGCGGTCGCCTTCGAACTGCAACACGGTATCCACCATATGCTCCAGCAGCTTGGGCCCTGCAATGGCCCCTTCTTTCGTGATATGACCAATCAGGAAGACAGGTGTATTTGTTTCTTTGGCAAACTGCTGGAATTCCGCAGCACACTCTCTAATCTGGGAGACAGTTCCCGGTGAGGATTCCACAAACGAAGACTCGAGGGTTTGAATGGAATCGACGATGATCAGTTGGGGCTTCAGCTTTTTAATTTCCTGGAAAATAATGTTCGTCGAGGTTTCCGTGAGAAGATAAAAGTTTTCGCTCTGCATGTTCAGGCGGTCGGCCCGCATCTTGATCTGTTGTTCGCTTTCTTCTCCACTTACATAAAGCGTGACAACATTCTTCAACTGCAAACCCATTTGCAGGAAGAGCGTGGATTTGCCGATACCCGGTTCGCCGGCAACCAGCACAATGCTTCCGGGAACAATTCCGCCTCCAAGAACCCTGTTCAATTCGGCATCGGCAGACAAGAGCCGCGGTGATTCTTTGGTTTCAACTTCGTTGAGATGGCGGGTTCTCTTCGTTGTTCCATTGTCGTTATAGGTTGTCCAGTCATTGGCCGCCGCTTTTTTCGTGTCTTTTTGAATCAGTTCTTCTACGAACGTATTCCATTGTTGGCACGAAGGACATTTACCCAACCACTTTGCGCTTTCATAACCACAGTTCTGACAGAAGTAAGCCGTTTTTACTTTCGACATGGAGCAAATTTATTCGCGTAAGAGATGAAATTTTTTTATCAAACGTGCAGTTGGAAGAGGAAAATAAATGGCAGAAATTTTTAGTAAAAAGGGCTGATCTTTCGACCAACCCTTTTACTTACTAACCCATTAAATTCTGACACTAAATTACAATTCTGCGGCACTTTACAAAATAATTTTTTGGCGATGTGCAAAACTTTTTAAGCATTTTATATAAATGATTTTAACATCTTTGACTTTGTATAGTATTGAAAATCAATAACATAATTTCTGCGCTTCAAAGACTTTAAAAAAAATCCTGCTGATAAACTGTCAGAAAAAAGGGCAAGGTGGCGAGGTGGACTGACAAAAAAGGAGAGGCTGGTTTTAGAGACCCTTTTTTCCGGGATTGGATATAGATTTGAGGGATAGAAAAGAAAAAAAGGAGACCTGATGACCCCCTCAATAATGCTTGTTTCATTTCTTTTTATCGGTATCAGCATGATCGTGTCCATGATACTGAAGAGCCGGTTTGCTGCCTATGGTAAAATTCCGTTGTCGGCCAGGCTGACCGGCAAGGAAGTTGCCGAGAAAATGCTGCGGGAAAACGGTATTTATGATGTAAAGGTGGTTTCTATGGACGGTTTTTTGTCCGATCACTACAATCCCGCCACTAAAACCATCAATCTCAGCCCGGAAGTATATAGCAACTACAGTATATCGGCTGCAGCCGTTGCGGCGCATGAAACCGGTCATGCTGTGCAGCACGCCAATGCTTATACCTGGCTAAACCTGCGAAGCAAGCTGGTTCCGGCGGTTCAGGTAAGCTCAACCATTGTAAACTGGGTGCTCCTGATTGGTGTTTTTATGGCTGCGTCCGGTAATTCGACGCTCTTACTGGTGGGAATTGCCCTGTTTGCCCTGTCTGTCCTTTTCTCACTCATTACATTGCCGGTAGAGTTTGATGCCAGCCACCGTGCCCTCGAATGGCTTAACCGAACCAATGTGACCAATGCACAAGAGTATCCGAAAGCAAAAAATGCCCTGAAGTGGGCGGCCATGACCTATGTGGTGGCAGCTTTGGCGGCCGTTGTAACCCTGGTCCAATATATCATGATCTACATGGGGAGCCGGGACCGAAATTAATTGGCAGAAACAGGTCTGAAAAACCGCTCCGAAGAGAGCGGTTTTTTTATTGCCATTCAAAGCAGCTATTTAAATTTTCATCCTGTCTTTTTTCCGTCTGTCAAGTATTTGCATATATTTAACCATAATTAAAAACCCGCTTGAATGAGAAATGCTTATGAAACTGCCTCGCCTGCCGGCATCCCCATTCTGGGCGTGCTGTGCAATACTTCGTAACTGCGAATCCCCGCTATTTCTATAAACTCTAAAGAATCGAAAGACTGTTATTTCATCATTTAAATCAAAACTCACATGAGAAAACTTCTATGCTTTGTAGCAAGCTTCTTGCTACTGGGCTCTGCTTTCGCTCAGAAAGTTGAGGTGTCCGGAAAGGTTCTTGGCGAGAATAGCCAGCCGCTTCCGGGGGTTTCAGTGCAGGAAAAAAGCACATCCAACGGTACCTCAACCGACGCCAATGGAAATTTCCGCCTATCGGTTGCCCGGAATGCGACCCTTGTTTTTTCTTCTGTTGGCTACGACAGGAAAGAAGCGGCAGTAGGCGCAGATCCACGGGGCGTTACCATTACGCTGACACCCGCCAGCAATGCTATTAGCGAGGTCGTAGTAACGGCCCTTGGTATCAGGAGGGAAAAGAAAGCATTGGGTTATGCAGTTACCACGGTAGACAGAAAGCAACTGGAACAACGCCCTGAGGCCGACATTACCCGTGTGCTGAACGGGAAAACACCGGGTGTGGACATTGGCGCCACCAGCGGGATTTCGGGCAGCGGTACCAACATCGTTATTCGCGGTATCTCGTCGATTACCGGTGAAACCACGCCGCTGTTTATCGTTGATGGCGTGCCATTCGACGCATCTACCAATGCGCAGTCGGATTTCCGTTTTGGCAACCAGACGTCCAGCCGCTTCCTCGACCTGGACCCCAACAACATTGAAAGTGTGAGTGTATTAAGAGGATTGAGTGCCACGGTATTGTATGGAGAACAAGGTCGCAACGGGGTGATCCTCATCACCACGAAAAATGGTTCGAACCGGAGAGTGGGCAATAAGGCAGAAATCACGCTGACACAATCGACGTTTGCCAACAAAGTGGCCAGCCTGCCCGATTGGACCAATGCCTATGGCGGTGGAACCCACCTTTCCACGGGCTTCCAGTTTTACAGCAACTGGGGCGCAGCCTTCCAAAATCCGCCAGTGACCTTGCTCCATCCCTATAGCCGCTCGGCCTATGCCGCAGCTTTCCCGGAACTGCAGGGCGTTAAAATTCCCTTTGAAGCCCATCCGGATAACATCAACAGTTTTTTTCGCACCGGCTGGATCAATACGACCTCCATTAACGTGGCGGGTTCTCCGGGTGCCAACTCAAACGTCAGCGGAAACTTTACTTTCTACAACGACAAAGGCTTTATCCCCGGCAACGACCTGCGGAAATACACCGGCGGTCTGGGTGGAAGCACAAAGCTAAGCAACCGCTTTACCGTTTCCGGCGTGGTAAACTTTGCCAACACTGACTACCAAACGCCTCCGAACTCGGCCAGTACGGGTAGCGGCCCGCAGTATGCCAACTATCCCGGCATCTTTGCCGACGTGATGTACACGCCAAGATCGATCGACCTGATGAACTGGCCCTTTGAAGATCCTACAACCGGTGCATCGGTTTATTACCGCCCGTCGAACGATATTCAAAACCCCCGCTGGACCGCAAAATATGTGAAGTTCACCGAGAGCGTGCAACGGGTATACGGAAACCTGGCCCTGCGTTACGACCTGCTGAAAAACCTGAATATCATGTATAGGATTGGCCTGGACAACTTTTCCAACTTCAATACGCTGCAATCGCCCAAGGGCGGTGTCCAGGTGCCGCTGGGTGTTTACAGAACTACCAACATCCGCAACACGATCCTGAACCACGAATTGCTGGCCAACTACAATACCCGGTTTTCGCAGAACTGGGATCTTTCGGTTACGGCCGGTAGCAACCTGCGGAGAACCCTCTATCGCCAGGACGGGATGTTCAGCCAGAACCAACTGGTGTTCAACCTCTTTAATCACAACAACTTTATCAACCACACCAACAAGGGTGAAGACGGCAGCAACCTCGACTTCAGGTCCGAGTACGAGTCCCTGGGTGTGTTTGCAGAAGGTAACCTTGGTTACAAGGACTTCCTGTATGCAACCGTCGGTGGCCGTAACAGTTGGGTCTCAACACTGGAAGAAGCCAACCGCTCCCTGTTCTATCCCAGCGGTAGCCTTTCTTTTATTCCGACAGCCGCCGTTGAAGGGTTAAAGAACAACAAGATGCTCAACTATGTAAAAATGCGTGTCGGTTATGCCACCAGTGCCCGTTTCCCCGATCCGTACAGAACCCGCCAGGCGCTGAGCATCGGCAGTAACGTGTTCGTGACACAAAACGGAACACAGGTGAACTCCAATTCCATTCCCAACCGTTTGCCCAACCCCGACCTGAAGCCCGAATTGCTTCGCGAGGTGGAAGCCGGTTTGGAAACCCGCCTGTTTAACAACAAGGTCAACCTGGACTTTACCTGGTACAACCGTCTTTCCAAAGACCAGATCATTTCGCAGCAGTTGGATCCTTCGACAGGCTATACGGAAAAAGAGATCAACGTCGGTGGCGTACGCAACCGCGGTATCGAAGTGGGCCTGAACATTGCGCCGGTGAAAGGCCGCAATTTCGGATGGGACTTCACGGTGAACTTTACCCGTAACCGCAACGAGGTAACCTCGCTGGCCGATGGTGTAAAACAAATCCCCGTGGCCGGCTTTACCGACCTGGGTAGCTTTGCCATCCCCGGCAAGCCGCTGGGCATTATGCAGGGCTATTATGTGCAGAGAGATCCCAAGACCGGTCAGCGGATCGTAGATAACCAGGGCAACTACCTGAGCTCAACCGAGATCGGAATCATTGGCAATCCCAACCCCGATTTCAAAACCTCGTTGATCAACAACCTCACCTACAAAGGACTGAGCTTCCGCATGCAATGGGATTACACGCAGGGTGGCGACATTTACTCGGCTACCATCCGTTCGCTGCTGGCGAGGGGCGAAACCAAGGATACCGAGTTTGACAGGACATTGCCGGTCATCCTGCCGGGTGTAAAGCAAGATGGAACGCCGAACGATATCCAAGTTGATGCATTCATCGCTTACTTCAACAGCCTTGGCTTTGGTGCATCCGATGTCAGCGTGTTCGATGGCACGGTGATCCGTTTGCGTGAAGCTTCCCTCTCGTACAGCCTGCCTTCGGGACTGATCAGCAAAACACCGTTTGGTGGCATTTCGCTGACGTTCTCCGGTCAGAACCTTTGGTACAAAGCGCCCAACACGCCGAAGCACATGAATTTCGATCCGGAAACATCCGGTTTGGGTGCCAGCTCCTACAGAGGGTTTGAATTCATTACCGGTCCTTCTTCGCGCCGTTTTGGCGGAAGCATCAGGGTAACATTCTAATCGATTTTTCTAAAACGACATCTATGATTAAGTCAATCAAATATATCTTCTTCGTTGCGGCCCTGGTGTGCGGGATTGGGTCGTGCAAAAAGTTTGACACGTTGCTGGACAATCCCAATTCACCAACGCCGCAGAGTGCCGATGTGGACCTGTACCTCAACACGGTGCAGCTCAACTTTGCATCCTTCTTCGACCAGACACAGGACTTTGGCGCCCAACTCACCCGCATGACGGTGTTCTTTGGCCCCACCTACCAGAACGGGTATTCGCCCAACAGCTTCGATGGGATCTGGAGCACGGCCTACACCGGCGTGTTGAAAAACGTAAACGCCATGATCCCGCTGGCGCAACAGCAGCAGAAGTTCTTTCACGCCGGTATCGGTGAGGTGCTGAAAGCTTATACGCTGATGACCCTCGTCGATATGTTTGGTGATGTGCCGTATACAGAGGCCAACCTGGGAAATGAAAATCTCAATCCGAAAGTGGAAAGCGGCAAGAACATCTATGCAGCTGCCCTTACGCTGCTCGATGCCGCCATTGCCGACCTGGGGAAAACCCCGGCCACCACGCCTTCGGCGATTTTGTTCAACAACCAATCAAGGAGCAGTTGGATTAAAATTGCCAATACGCTGAAGCTGCGGGCCTACATGAATACCCGCCTGGTCGACAACACCGTTGGCGCCAAGATCAAGGCATTGGTTGATGCCGGCAGCATTATCACGTCCGATGCCGATGAATTCACGTTCAAGTACGGTACGCAACAGTCGACTCCTAACAGCCGTCATCCGCGTTACAACGACAACTACGTGGCTTCGGGTGGTGCGGGTGGTTATATTGCCGTGCAATACCTGTACTCGATGGTGTTTGAAAAATCGGTGGCCGATCCGCGCCGCCGCTATTATTTCTATCGCCAAACCAGCTCTGTTCCCTCACAGCAACAAATGCCTTGTGCTTATCAGAATGCACCGGCACACTTCCCGGCCGAAATGCCTTTTTGTTACCTCGGTTCCGGTTACTGGGGTCGTGATCATGGTGACAACTCGGGTATTCCGCCGGATGGTACCCTGCGCACCGTTTGGGGTGTGTACCCGGCAGCGGGCAAGTTCGATTGCAACGACTTCACCCAGACCGGTTTGAATGACGGCGGCCGCGGTGCCGGTATTGCCCCCATCTGGATGTCTTTCTTTACAGAGTTTGAACTGGCCGAAGCAGCCCTTACAACAGGTTATACCGACGATGCACGGACGCGTTTTCAAAATGGTGTCACAAAGTCCATCAAGCGGGTCATGGCCTTCCCCGGCCAGGTTGGCGCAACCGCTTGCACCGCCTCTGTACCCACGGACGCAACTGTGACGAAGTACATCGATTATGTCATGGCCCAATACGATGCGGCTACCACCACCGATGCCAGGCTCGACGTGGTGATGAAGGAATATTACCTGGCCCTGTGGGGAAATGGCCTCGAATCGTACAACATGTACCGCCGCACCGGCAAGCCAAAAGCCAGCATCAACGATGGTACCGGCTTGCAGTTCACCGTGCTGCCCAACCCGGGTGCGTATATCCGTTCGTTCCTCTATCCTTCGACGTATGTGAACCTGAACACCAATGCTTCGCAGAAAGCCAACTGGGCGACGAAAGTGTTCTGGGATGTAAATGCGGACCCCTTACAATAATTCAAAAAATTGAATGCAATGAGAAAAATTCAGATCAGCATATTTGCCTTTTTTACACTGCTGGTATTTTTTGCCTGTAAAAAAGAAACCGACCAGGTGCTGTCGCCAGACCAACTGGCAACCGGCTCTTACCTCTCCATTGACAAGGCCAACAACACCGAGTTCAATTTTGCACAGATCAATACATCGGCAGTGAGCTGGGATGCACACATTGTGGGCGAAGCGGCCGATAAGGTGATTAGTTACGTAAGCAGCAGCAAAAACTCCGCAGACAAGAGTACCTGGAAAAAGGTAAAGGAAACAACTGTCGGGTCGGATGGCAAGGTGACCATCTCTGTTACCGGCGCTCAGGTAGCCACGGCCCTGGGCGTTTCGCCAACGACGTTGTCGCCCGGAGCTCAGTATGTCATTTATAACGAGATTGTGACCAAGTCGGGAAAGGTGTACAATTATAACAACACCAACTCCGAATTTGAATCATCGGCGGCTTTCAACATGGGTATGCGGATGTTCTCCACCATCACGTGCCCGTTTGATCCCACTGGTTTTGCCGGCGATTTCGTGGTGGTTAGCGATAATGACTGGCAGGACTTTGCGGCAGGTGAAGTATTGAAAGTAACCAATGCAACAGCGAATTCCATTACGTTGCTGGAGTATCCCGCACCAGCGTACGGAACCAACCGCAAAGGAGTTGTTATCAAAATTGACCCAACAAGCGGACGGGCCACGATTGATGAACAAAGCGTCGGCGATTATTATTCGGGCAGTTCACTGGTGCCTGCGAAAGTAAAATCAACTGCCGGCAAAGTCAGTTACGTCTTTGCATGCACAGGTGATATCATCCTGTACCAGGATGTGATTTACGGCACAGCCACATACGGTCAAAATTTATTGCGATTGAAAAAAATGTAACCGCTTTCCTAGCATCGCGGCAAAGGCCACCCATTTGGGTGGCCTTTGCATTTTAGCGATTAGGCGGAAGACATATGCGTGATTATTATTTTATGAGTATTCTGTCACCAGCCTATTTGACCGCTCATCAAAAAGGAATGCAAAAAAGCAGCAGATCAGAATCTTCCGAGACTCTTACTTATTCGGCCTTTATTTTTGCAACCTTTTTAAAACAATGAGAATGAGAAGATTGAAACTGCTCCTCGCAACGGGGCTCCTCTTCTGTGTCCAAATCCTATGGGCCCAGGTGCAGGTAACGGGAAAAGTTACCGATCAGAAAGACGGCTCACCGCTTGCCGGCGTCACCGTAACAGTGAAAAACAACAACCGATCCGCCGTCACCGGTGCGGAAGGAACCTACAGCATCAGTGCTCCCGACAACGGAACCCTGGTGTTCAGCTTCGTGGGCTATGCGACCCTTGAGCGTCCGGTAGGTAGCGTGGTAAACGTGGCACTGGCGGCCGGCGAAAATGCCATGACCGAAGTGGTGGTCACAGGCTACACCTCGCAAACTCGCCGCGCTTCTACCGGCTCCATTGCCCGGGTAAAAGCCGACGAGGTGAGACTGCAGCCCGTAGCGTCGTTTGAACAGCAGCTCCAGGGTAAGTCGGCCGGTGTGCTGATCCAGTCGGGAAGCGGCCAGCCGGGTTCTGCCGCCAATGTCATCATCCGCGGAAAGGGCTCTGTTCTGGGATCAACCCAGCCGCTTTACATCGTGGATGGCATCCAGATCAGCGCTGCAGACTTCCAGAGCCTGAACCCTTCCGATTTTGAGTCGTACAACATTTTGAAAGACGCGGTATCCACCTCGCAATACGGTTCCCGCGGCGCCAATGGTGTCATTGTGATCACCACGAAAAAAGGCACGGCCAATAAAACCCGCCTGACCTACGACTACCAATACGGTATTGGCGAACTGCCCGAGAACAAGCTGAAACTGATGAATGCGGCCGAAAAGATCGCCTTTGAAATGTCGGCCGACGGTATTTACGGCACCAATCCCAATGGCTGGAGCGACGAAGAAGCCGACAGTCTTTCCAAAGTGAACGGCAACTGGGCCGGCGCCATGTTCCGCAAGGCAAAAACCCAGCAGCACCAGATCAGCCTGACCGGTGGCAGTGAGCGCACCCGCTTTTTTGTTTCGGGTTCTGCTTTCGACCAGGAAGGCGTGGTGACCGCAACAGGCTTGAAGCGTTACACCGGCCGTATCAACCTCGATCACTCGGTGAACGATTTCCGCCTGGGACTGAATGCCTTTGTGGGTTCTTCCCGGCTTGAAAACACAACCGAGTCGAACACCGGCATCGGCTCACCGCTCAATGCCATCCGCTGGCACCTGCCCTACGTAACGCCTTACCTGCCCGATGGTAGCTACAACGATGCAGACATGGCCATCCAGGGACAGCCCAACGCCCTGAAAGAATTGCTGGAAAACCCACGCACCAACAGGCAACTGAAAGGACTTGCCGCCTTCAACCTGGAATACCGTGCGCCTTTCCTGCAGGGACTGACCGCCAAAACCAACCTGGGTGTTGACTTTACCGACAACACCATCCAGCGTTATGTAAGTCCTACGACTTACCTCGGAAGTCAGCAAACAGGCGGGCAGGGTTCTTTTGCACAAAGCAACAACCGCAACCGCCGCTTTTCGGTGACCAACTCGTTGGGCTACCGCAAAACAACCGGCGACCATGCGTTCGGTATCAACCTGTTTAACGAGTTGATCCAAAACCGCTTTACGTCCTTTGGCTTTACCGGCTACGGACTGGCGGGTGCTTTCCGCAATGCAGCCGGAATTATTCCCGGTACGCCGACCAACGGCTTCATCCCAACGGTAAATGGCAACGAGACCACATCGGCCTTGCTTTCTTATTTTGCTATTGGCGATTACAACTACAAAGGCAAATATTTCCTCAACGGAACGGTGCGCCGCGACGGTGCGTCTAAACTGGCCGAAGGAAAGAAGTGGACAACTTTCGGTAGCATCGGCGGTAGCTGGGTGATCAGCTCCGAAGACTTCATGAAGAATTCCCTGTTCAATGACCTGAAGCTGAAAGTCGGTTATGGTTCTGCTGCCAATTCCAATGTGGGTAATGATTACGAAGCGCTGGAGCTGTTTGGCCCGACCTCTTACAACGGTGTGGGCGGTTTGGTGCTCACCAACCTGGCAAAACCCAACCTGACCTGGGAGATCCGCAACATGTTCAATGCGGGCATTGACTTTGGCCTGCTGAAAAACCGTGTAAACGGTACGTTTGAAGTGTACAACTCCGTTACCAACGGTTTGTACCTGAACCGCCAGATCTCCGGCACCAGTGGCACCACGTCTATCCTCACCAACATGGGCCGCATGCGCAACCGTGGGATCGAAGCCACCATCACCGCAGCGATCTTTAAAGGCAAAGGCTTTAACTGGACACTGTCGGCCAACCACACCTACAACCAGAACCGCATCCTGGAACTGGACGGACAGCCCGAGAACATCGATGGCCTGTTCATCAACCGTGTGGGTGAATCGCAAAACTCGCTGTACGTCGTTCGTTTTGCCCGCGTGGATCCGCAAACCGGCGAGTCGATTTACCTGACCAAAGACGGAAAAGAAACCAAAACCTACGATCCGAACGACCGCGTGATTGCTGGCCGCACCGATCCCCCGCATTTTGGTGGTGTGACCAATACGTTTGGCTACAAAGGCTTTGAGCTGGGTGTGCTCTTCACCTACATGTTTGGCAACAAGGTTTACAACAACGACCGCACCAACGTGGAGAACCCCGGTTATTATTATTCCAGTGTGGCAGAGAGTCTGCAGCGTGCCTGGACCAAAGCCGGTGACATTACAGACGTTCCGGGCCTGATGGACGAATACCACCCCGAGACCACCCGCTATGTGGAAGACGGGAAGTTTCTCCGTTTACGCAACGTGATGCTGAGCTATGCATTGCCGGCGAACGTTGCCGGAAAAATCAAAGCCAGCACGGTGCGCTTCTTTATCCAGGGACAAAACCTATACACCTGGCACAACGTCCTGGCCTACGATCCGGAAGTGCCTTCGGGGAACCTGCTGGGTGCCCAGTATCCGCCGTTGAAAACATGGACGTTTGGTGCCACTGTTGGTTTTTAATTTTTAAAATTGATTGACGAATGAAAAAGATAGTGAACTATATATTTTCTGCTCTGGTAGGATCTCTGTTCCTGGCCTCCTGTACAAAGGAGATCGACCAAAGCCCGACCTACACGCTGAATGGCGAAGAGCGCTTTAAGACCATCAACGACTACGAATACGCATTGACGGGAGCTTACTCGCAATTCCTGGCCAATAGCTATTACGGCAGCACCAGCGGGGCCAACGCTTTCGTTGCGTTGCCCGATATGATGAGTGATAATTTGTATGAGACCAGTGAGTCGCTGGTCAACTACACCCAATTTTCCGGCTGGTATTACACGGCCGACGATGGTTATGTGGAAGACATTTGGCTGGATGCATACAGCGTGGTTCGCCAGGCCAACCTGACCCTGCGTGGCATCGATAACCTGGCTTCGCAAAACCCCCGTGCGGTCAACCGTATCAAAGCGCAGGCTCTGGCCATTCGTGCCCTGTCTCATTTCGACCTGTTGCGCTATTTCGGTGAGGACTACGGCCGCAATTCCACCAAGCTGGGTGTTCCGTATGTCGACCGTTTCGACATCGAGCAAAAGCCGGCCCGCCTGACGGTAAAAGCTACCTGGGACCGGATTGAAGCCGACCTGAAGGAAGCCAAAAACCTGATGGGCAACATGGACAAAGAAATCCAGTCTGCTACCAGCACGGCGGCCAGTGCCCGTTCGCTGATCGACCCGATGGTCGTGAATGCCATCCTGGCCCGTATGTACAATTATGCTGGTGTGCAGGACAGCGCCATCAAGTATGCAACCCTGGTGATCAATGCACGTCCCCTGGCGACGCCTTCGGAGTACCCGCAGATCTGGAAAGACGTCACAACAAAAGAAGTGGTTTGGTCCGTAAAGTTCCAGGCTTTCAACAGCGACATTGGCGGTAACGTTTATTATGCCGTTGGCAACCGGGCTTCGTACAGGCCGACCACCAACCTGCTGGCAACCTACAATGCCTCCACCGACGTTCGCTATCCTTCTTTCTTTTCTTCGATCGCGAGGCGCGGAACCAACCGCCTGGTGGCGTCCAAGTACATTGGCAAGGAAGGACGTACCGATGGCATCGTTGATTTCAAAGCCTTCCGCACCAGCGAAATGTACCTTATCCGTGCCGAAGCCTATGCCCGACTTGGAAACGACGTACAGGCCCTGCTGGATTTGAACACCCTACGCCAGGCCCGCAATGCGGCTTCCGGCCTTGAAACCGGTGCAGCCCTGCTGGATGCGATTTTCGTGGAAAGAAGAAAAGAGCTTTTCATGGAAGGACAGCGTTTCTTTGATCTGAAGCGCACAACCCGCACCATCAACAGGACAACCAACTGTTCCAACTTCTGTACTCTCGAACCGGCTGCAAGGGAATGGAACCTTCCCATTCCGCAATCGGAAATCCAGGCTAATCCTGCGATTGTGCAGAACCCCGGCTATTAAGCTGTTTTTTATTGATAGACAAGCCCCGGAAATTCTCCGGGGCTTTTTTTTTGAAATGCAGCAATTGAGAAAAACCGGTTTGTCTTCTCCTCGCCCTGGTTTTCTCCTTTCGTGGCCTAATAATAAAATGTTGTATATGATGAATTTGTGGGGTTTTTCAATTTTTTGCTGCCAGGCAGCGTATTGAACCGCTCATGCAGCAAATCTGACCGCCTAAATGTCTAACTTGGCAGCGTAATCTTAACATTTCACGAAAACTCGCTACAGATGAGAAAAATCAAGAATTTGCTGCTTTTAGGGATGTTGTGTAGCATACAATTCCTTTGGGCACAAACAACTCAGATCACAGGTAAAGTATCGGACGAGAATGGCGTGCCCGTTTATGGTGCAACCGTGAGCGTCAAAAACACCAACATTTCAGCCGTCACGGCTGCCGATGGTTCGTTTACCATCAAGGCGGCTCCCAATGCCACGCTGCAGATCAGCTATGTCGGTTACCGGACGGTGGAAGTGCCCGCCTCGGCCGCAGCATCCATCCGTCTTGCACAGGGCGAAAACAAACTGACAGAAGTTGTCGTTACCGGTTATGGACAAAGCTCCAAACGGGAACTGACGTCCAGCGTTACCAAGGTGAAAGGGGCTGATGTGGTGAATACACCGGTGCCCAACTTTACGCAAGCCTTGCAGGGTAGGGCGGCAGGCGTATTTGTCGAATCCCAAAACGGTAAAGTGGGTGAAGGCGTGAAGGTCCGTATTCGCGGACAGGGATCCATTAACGCCTCCAATTCACCCTTGTATGTGGTGGACGGAATTCCCATCAACACCGGAACCTTGTCGGGTAATGCGCTGGCCGATATCAACTTCAACGACGTGGAGTCGTTCGATGTATTGAAGGATGCCGCTGCAACAGCCATTTATGGTAGCCGTGCGGCAAATGGTGTCATCCTCATTACAACCAAGAAAGGCCGCGCAGGCAAGCCCAAGTTCAACGTCAATTTTCAATACGGTTCCAACAATCCCACGCATAAACGTGGTTTCCTGAATGCGCAGGAATACCTTGACTTCTTCCGCGAAGCCGCCGTCAACGCCGGCAAATACCACTACAACCGCGCTGGCAACTGGGCCGGGTTTGGCTCCGAGCAGGAAGCTGTTGATTACATGGTTAGCAAGGTGGAAGGCCGTTTCACCCGCTACAGCGGCTGGAGCGACTGGAAGAAACTGGAAACCAACACCAATTGGGAAGACCTGGCCTTCCAGGATGCCCATGTGGGTTCGGTGGATGTGTCGGCCGCCGGTGGGAACGAACGGACCCGTTACTACATGTCCGGTTCGTACAACAGCCAGGATGGTATCCTGTTCGGCAATAACTTCGACCGCATCTCCGGTCGTATCAACCTGGACCAGGACCTTTCCGATAAATTTAAAGTAGGGGTAAACCTGACGGTGGCCCGCACCAATACAAGACGGGTGGCCGAAGACAATGACTTCAGCACACCGATGCAGATCGTGGCGCTTTCTCCCATCACGCCGGCGCGTGATAAGAACGGCAAACTGTACGATCGTCCCGTGACGACTTACTACAACCCGCTGATCGAACTGGAGAACGGTGAATGGCGTTCCACCAACTACCGCAACATCGGCGCCGCGTTTGGCCAGTACAATTTCCTGAAGAACCTCTACTTCCGCACGGAGTTCGGTCTCGACATGCTGAACCAGAACGATGAAGAGTTTTACGGTTCGCAAACCATCAACGGCAACGCCACAAATGGCTTTGGCCGGAGCACCTGGTTGCGGACGGTCCGGTATACCACCAACAACTTTTTTAATTACAAATTCAATCTCGGATCGCGACATGATTTTGACGCGACAGCCGGTTATTCTTTTGAGAAATCACAAAGTCGCTCCACTTCGGTGTCCGGCGAACAGTTTCCGTCCGATGACCTGCGCACGCTGGCCAGTGCCGGTAAGATCACGGCCGGTTCTTCGTCGAAAAGCGAGTTTGCACTGGAGTCTTTCTTTGGAAGGATCAATTACAAGTTTAACGACAAATACCTCCTTGGCGTGAGTGGCCGCTACGACGGTTCCTCCGTGTTTGGCGTGGACAAGCGCTACGGTTTTTTCCCTGCTGCTTCTGCAGGATGGATTATCAGCCAGGAAAACTTTTTGAAAAGCAGCAATGTGCTCAATTTCCTCAAGCTGCGTGGAAGCTATGGCCAGTTGGGCAACTCGCTTGGCTTTGGCAACTACGAAGCTCAGCCGGCCTTTGGCGTAGCCAAATATGCAGGCGTATCGGTGCTGTCTCCCGCCCGTCTGGGAAACAACCAACTGACCTGGGAAACCAGCAACCAGCTTGACCTGGGTCTTGAATTTGGCATTTTCAACAACCGGTTGAGCGGTGAGTTTGATTTTTACGACAAGCGTTCTGCCAAAGGCGGCCGTGGTTTCATCTTCAATCTACCCGTGCCGCTGACCACCGGTTATGGCAGCTTCATCACCAACATCGGTGAGATCCAGAACAAAGGGATCGAGATAGCGCTGAACAGCACCAATATCAACGGCAGGGATTTTCGCTGGACCACCAGCTTCAACTTTACCTACAACCAAAACAAAGTGCTGAAGATCGACGGCGAGCAGGACACCCTGTCGTTCAATGACGGCCGCTACATGAATGCACTGATCGTAGGCCAGCCGATTGGCGTGTTTTATGGTCCCCGCTACGCAGGTGTTGACCCGCAAAACGGTGATGCGCTCTATTACGAGCAGGACGGAAAAACCACGACCAATGATTACAACGCAGCCGGAAGTTTCGTCGTGGGCAATCCCAACCCGAAATACTTCGGCGGTATCAACAACAGCTTTAGCTACAAAGGCATCGAGCTGAACGTGCTGTTCCAGGGCGTTTTCGACTACCAGATCGTGAACGGTGCCGGCGGCTTTATGAGTGCCCGCGGCGACTGGTTCGACAACCAGACCCGCGACCAGTTGAAACGCTGGCAAAAGCCCGGCGACGTAACCAACGTGCCGCAGGCCCGCCTGAACTGGTTTGGTGATTTCGCTTCACCCAGTGTTTCTACCCAATACATGGAAAGTGGCAGCTATGTTCGTTTGAAAAACGTAACGCTTGCCTATAACCTGCCAGCCAACATCCTGCGCAAGGCAAAATTGAGCAGTGCAAGAGTGTATGCAACCGGTGTAAACCTGGCAACATTCACCAATTATTCAGGCTGGGATCCGGAAGTGAATACCGACTACCGGGCATCGAACATCAACCAGGGATCTGACTTTTATGCGGCTCCGCAGATCAAATCCTTTGTGGTGGGTTTAAACATTGGTTTCTAACAATTAAAATGAATGAGACACATGAAATTGAAGAATAAACTTTTTGGACTCCTGGCCCTGTCGCTCCTTGCCGTGTCCTGTAAAAAAGAACTGGAGCTGAAGGACCCGCAGTTTTTAAGTCCGCAGGATGCGGTGGCCAATGACGCCAATATTAAAAAAGTCCTGCTTGGTGCATACGATGCGATTAGTTCGGGCAACCTTTACGGCGGCAACCTGCAGCTTTTTGCCGACCTGATGGGATCGGACGGTGAGCTGAGCTGGGTCGGTACGTTTAACACCTACCGCGAAGTATGGGGCAAAAGCCTTCTCACAACAAACCCCAACGTTTCGGGGATGTGGGGCGCCGGCTACAATGCCATCAATATCGTTAACAGTGTGCTGGCCAACATCGGCAAGGTCAATACAGCCGATCAAAACAGGGTGAAAGGCGAAGCCTTGTTTATCCGTGGCGCCATGCATTTTGAACTGGTTCGGTTTTATGCAAAAGACTATACGGACGGCAACCCGGCCACCAACCCGGGCATACCGGTGGTGAAAACACCAACCAACTCCACCGACGAGATCACCAAGCCCTCACGCAACTCGGTGCAGGACGTGTACAATGCAGTGATTGCCGACCTCACCGAAGCGGAAAACCTCCTGCCGCTGGAAAATGGTGTGTACGCCACCAAATCAGCCGCGGCTGCTATCCTGTCAAGGGTGTATTTGCAGAAAGCCGATTACGCCGGCGCCAGGGATGCGGCCAACAGGGGCATTCAGAATGCAAAAAACAAGGGCCTGCTCGCCAATTTTATGGATAATTTCAACCAGTCGACCAATACGCCGGAAGATATTTTCGCGATCCAGGTCAGCGACCAGGATGGTACCAACAACCTGCAACTGTTTTATTCCGTGAGCATTTTTGGTGCCCGTGATGGCGATGTGGAAGTGAACCAAAAACACCTGAACCTCTATCAAGCCGGAGACGAGCGGGCCACCGTGACGGACGATCCCGACCTGCCGGATTTCAACACCGCATTTTACTTTAAGTTCGGTGCCTTCCGCACCACCAAGTTCCGCGACCTGTATACGAACGTAAAGGTTGTCCGTCTTGCCGAACTCTACCTCACCCGTGCTGAAGCGAACTACCGCTTGGGCACTACGGTCGGAGCCACGCCACTGAACGATGTGAACCTCATTCGCCGACGGGCCGGTCTTGGCAATCTGGCGGCCATTACCAGTGTAGACCAGATCTACCTGGAAAGAAGAAGAGAGCTGGCATTTGAAGGATTTGGCATTCACGATGCCAAGCGTTTCAAGCGCACCATCGATGGATTGCCCTGGAACGACAACAAGCTGGTATTTCCCATCCCGTTCCGCGAGCTGAATGCAAATTCCAGCCTTACGCAGAACCCCGGATATTAGTCCACAAAACAACACAAATAAAAAAGCCGCTCCAGTGAGCGGCTTTTTTTTAGAGCTTTATTTCATCACCGTTTTCAGTAAAGAACTTAAACTCGGTGAGGTGGTAGCTGGTGTCTGCCACGGCAGTGATCTTTTTTCCAAACCTGCGTTTCCACTTGGCAATTTTGGAATTCCAGAAAAAGCCTTTGGTAAGGTAGGCATGCAGGATCGGATGCGTAACGATCGTCAGTTCTTTGTGGTTGTGGGTGAAGAGGTAGCTGAGGTTTTTTTCAATTTCATCTTCGAGGAGGAGCGTGGAGGAAATCTTT
The DNA here is from genome assembly GCF_003628535.1 of Flavisolibacter nicotianae. Classification (GTDB taxonomy): domain Bacteria; phylum Bacteroidota; class Bacteroidia; order Chitinophagales; family Chitinophagaceae; genus Flavisolibacter; species Flavisolibacter nicotianae. Next base: position 431,568 of record NZ_RBCI01000001.1, on the reverse strand, counting down.
CCGGTACCATTACACGTAGGACAAACTTCCTGTGTATTGATATTCATTTCCGGCTTCATGCGCTGGCGGGTGATCTGCATAAGACCAAACTTGGAAATGGGAAGTACGGCATGCTTGGCCCGGTCGGGTTGCATAAAGCCTTCCATGGCTTCCATCAGCTTCTTTTTGTTTTCCGGCAGCTTCATATCGATGAAGTCCACCACGATGATCCCCCCGATATCCCGCAAACGCAGTTGCCGTGCAATTTCTTCTGCTGCTTCCAGGTTTGTTTCCAGTGCGTTCTGCTCCTGGTTGTTGCTGACGCTTTTGTAGCCGCTGTTGACATCGATCACGTGCAGGGCTTCGGTGTGCTCAATGATGATGTAAGCCCCGCTGTTCAGGTTTACCGTTTTGCCAAACGACGATTTAATTTGCTTGGTGACACCAAACTGGTCGAAAATGGGTGTGCCGTTTTGGTGAAAGGTGACAATGTCGGCCTTCTCCGGCGCCACTTTCTGGATGTAGGTCTTCGAGTCGGTGAAGATGTTTTTGTCGTTGGTGATGATGCGGTTGAAATCTTCATTCAGCAGGTCGCGAAGGATCGAGGCGGTCTTTGTTTGCTCGCTCAAGATTTTGGTGGGCGGTTGAGCGCCTTTCAGGTTATCCTGGATGCTCTTCCACATGGCCGTGAGCTCTGATAGATCTTCGTGCAGTTCGGCCGTGTTCTTACCTTCGGCTGCCGTTCGCACAATGACGCCAAAGTTTTTCAGCTTGATGGATTCAACGATGCGCTGGAGGCGTTTGCGCTCTTCGGACGAATGAATTTTGCGGGAAACTGCGACAATGTCGTTAAATGGTGTCAGTACCACGAATCGGCCGGGAAGCGAGAGCTCGCAGCTCAGCCGCGGACCTTTGTTGGCGATGGGCTCTTTCAGGATCTGAACGAGGATGTTGGGCTTTCCGTTCAACACTTCGTTGATCTTTCCGGTTTTAATGATCTCGGGTTCCACCTGGAAAGTGGCAAAATCCATCCCACCTGGTGTCTTGTCGTTGATGGCAAGCTGGGTAAATTTCAGCAGCGATTTTGCATAGGGACTCAGATCGGTATAATGCAAAAACGCGTCTTTTTCATACCCCACATCCACAAAAGCGGCGTTGAGGCCCGGAATTAATTTTTTGACTTTACCCAGATACAAATCGCCAACGGCAAAGCGTGCATCGTTTTTTTCGCTGTGCAGCTCCACCAGCTTTTTTTCTTCTAATAGCGCAATTTCCACACCCGACGACGTGGAGTTAATGATCAATTCCTTATTCACATTATAAATTCTTTAAAAATACAGGCGTACGTAAAGATCAGGCTATGCTCTTAACCGGTTGCTGAAGTTTTTGGGTTGATAGGAGTAAGAGAGGCAAATTGATGGGAACTGCAATCGGTTGTAAGTAGGCATTGCCAAAAAAGGATAACCGGAAGCTTCACAGGAGGCTTCCGGTTGATCGAATGAACCTTATTTACGCTTTTTATGACGGTTCTTTCTTAATCTTTTTTTGCGTTTATGCGTCGCTATCTTATGACGTTTTCTTTTTTTACCACAAGGCATACTCTAAAAATGTTTTATTTATGGTTTGTTAAATCAGATACGCGTTTTTCAATTTCTTTTTTCATCTCCGGGTTGTCGGCCAGTGGAAGCGATTTGCGGTACCATTGTACTGCTTCTTCCTTCTGGTTCATGCGTTCGTAGGTGTCGGCCAGAAGCAGGATTGCCTGCAGGTTCTTTGGCTGCAGGCGGTTGACGGTTTTCAGCCGTTCCACTGCCTTGTCCAACTGTCCCGATAGCAGGCTGGCTTCGCCCAACGTCTGCTGAGCAAAAGCGTTGGTGGAGTCTTTCTCTGCCACTTCCCGGATCATACCAATGCCTTCCATGGGTGAGCCCAGTCCTCCGTAAAGGATGGTGGCCCCGAGACCCACTTTTGCCGAATCATTTGCCGGATTTACTTTCAAAGACCGCTCGAACAAATCCTTGGCCTGTTCTGCTTCCCAATGCTTGACGCGGGGATCTTCTTCACGGCCTAAGACGTCCAAAAATAAACGGGCAGCAAAGGAAAGGGATTTTTCCGAATTTTCCAACCGCGATGCTTCCGCTGTATAATAAGCATAGGGATACCAGGCCAGCGGCGTAAACGCTTTGGCACTGTCGGCCCAGAAGCGGGCCAGTTGATGCATGAGGTGAAGTTTCTGGTCGGCGACGTCGCCGCGGGTGATGCTGTTTTCCATTTGTGCCAGTCGGGCCACCTGTGTTTGCGGAAGATTCTTTTTTGCGTAATAAAGAACGCTGTCGGTGCTAAAACCTTCTTCGTGGTCGTGGTCGGCGTGTGGTGCGGAACCGGTGGAAGTTTTTGCTTTTCTTTCACCAAAAAGTTGGCTTTGCGTGGCGGCAAACAGGCCGATAACAAGGAGAACAGCGATGGAAAGTGTGATCCACTGAGGTTTGTTCATATACGTGCTTCCTTCCCGCTACCCGGTCAGGAGCCGCAAAGTTACTCCAGGACACTCGTTTTTTTCACGTCGGCCACAAACTCCTTTGCTGGTTTAAAGGCCGGGATGTAGTGTTCGGGGATTTGAACAGCCACGTTTTTCTTGATGTTACGGCCGATTTTTGCAGCCCTCCGTTTGGTGATGAAGGAACCAAAACCGCGGATGTAAATGTTTTCGCCCTGTGAAAGGGACTCTTTGATTTCACGGAAAGCGGTTTCCAGTGTCATCATGACATCCACTTTGGGGATTCCTGTCTTTTCGGAGATTTTGTTGACTAAGTCTGCTTTTCTCATAGCGAACAATTTGCTGTTTACGCAACAATATAGAACAAAAAAGAGTGCGTGTCAATAAAAAAAATATTTTCTTGACTAAATTAGGCGTTTCTCCATTATGAAAAAACAACGTGCTGAAAAAGAGGGAATTAGCGAAGAAAAGAGCGGGGCATTATTCGCCGGAGAACTGCTTCGATGGAACCGTTACGACAACGGCCGGCAGATGCCCTGGAAGGGTGAGAAAGACCCCTATAAAATCTGGCTCAGCGAGATTATGTTGCAGCAAACACGGGTGGAGCAGGGGCTGAAATACTACCAGAACTTTCTTTCGGCTTTTCCGGATGTGCACAGTTTGGCAGGAGCGCCGGATGAAAAAGTCTTTAAGTTGTGGGAAGGGCTTGGATACTATTCGCGCTGCCGTAACCTTTTGCAAACGGCCCGCTATATCTCCGGCGAATTGAACGGCGTTTTTCCGCAAACCTACCAGGAGATTCTTTCGCTCAAAGGGATCGGCAGTTATACGGCGGCTGCCATTGCCTCGTTTGCCTACAACCTGCCTTATGCTGTTTTGGATGGGAACGTCTTCCGCGTTCTGGCCCGTATTTTCGACAAGGAGACTCCCATTGACTCCACTGCGGGAAAAAAAGAATTTGCTGCGTTGGCCCAACGCATCCTGCCCGCGGAAAACGCCGGCGAATACAACCAGGCCATCATGGATTTTGGCGCCACTGTCTGCAAACCATTGCCCGTATGCCAGGATTGTTTCTTCAACGCATCCTGCCTTGCGTACCGTGCCGGTAAAACGCAGCTGCTGCCGGTAAAAGAAAAACAGACCAGGCTGAAGGAAAGATGGCTCAATTTCTTTCTTGTTCGTTGCGGCAACGAGGTGCTTGTACAGCAACGCACCGGAAAAGACGTCTGGCAGGGCCTTCACCAATTTTTCCTGATCGAGACGGAGAAAGCAAAAAAAGCAAAGACCTTGCTGTCTTTGTTCCAGCAAGAGTCGGGCATCAACGAGTATGCCGTGCAGGAGGAATGGAAAGAAACCCAGGTTTTGTCGCATCAACGCATTCACTTCTGCTTTTTTCTCGCGCAGGTAAAACGCAAGAAAAATGTCGCGGGTTATCAATGGATGAGCCTTGCACAAATGCAACAATTGGCTTTTCCCAAAACGTTAAAGCAAATCATTCAAACCCACCTGGTATGATTATCGTCAATTTGCTGGCAGAAAATTTGATGATCTTTTTTAAATTTACGGGAAGGCATCGATAGACGAATTGTAAACGTTCAAGAAAAACTAGTCTTGTATGAGAGGCGTAAACAGAGTAATGCTCATTGGCAATTTAGGAAAGGACCCCGACATGCAGTACCTGGAAGGAAACATTGGGGTGGCTAAATTCCCGCTGGCAACCACCGAAACGTTTAAGGACAGGTCCGGAAAACTGGTTTCGCAAACCGAATGGCACACCGTCGTCCTTTGGCGGGGTCTCGCCGAGCTGGCGCAGAAATATCTTCACAAAGGCAGCCTGGTTTACATTGAAGGCCGCCTGCGCACCCGGAGCTGGGAAGACAAAGACGGCAATCGAAAGTTCGCCACCGAGGTGGTGGGCGACAACCTGATTATGCTGGATAAACGTACCGACACCAGTATCCACACGCCTTCGAGTGCAGCGCCACAGAGCGATGCAGGCATAGAAGGTTTTCCCGGAACGGATTTACCCATCAGCGACCCGGGTGACGTTCCAATCGACAAATGGTAACAGAACTTTGAAGAGGCAGGCCGGGAACCTGCCTTTCATCTTATTTTTGAACCAAAATACTTGCTTTGGAGTCCCATTCGGTTAACCATCTTCTCTATATCATTCTTCAAACTCCTGCTGCTTCACAAGGCACTTTGCTGCTGGTTGTATTGCTCCTGGTGCTGCTGTTTTTAAGCTTCCTGGTATCCGGTGCCGAAGTGGCCCTGTTCTCGCTGCACGCAAAGGACGTGAACATGCTAAAGACCAAGCAGCACGAAGCCGCCCGGCGAATCACCTCCCTGCTGGATAACCGCAAGGAAGTGTATACCAGTTTGCTGATTGCCGGTGGCATTTTCAACATTTCCATTATTTTTCTGGCCTACCTCCTGTTATCGCCGCTACAAATTGCCACCATCCACACCTTTATCGACATCAACCTCGAGTTGCTGGTGAAGATCATTATCATCGCCTTTATCCTCGTTTTCTTTTGCAAGATCCTGCCCAAGCTGTGGGCTTCGCAAAACACCTTGCGCTTTGCCTATACTTCTTCGGCACTGGTGGAAGGATTGCACCTGCTTTTGGGTGGCCTCAGTGCCCGCATGGTTGGCATTGCCGACAGCATCAACAAAACCAGCGGCGCCTCCGAGTCCGACTCGGTGAGTATGCGGGAACTCGACGATGCAATCGACATCACCAACGTGGAGACAACCGTTGAAGAAAAAAACATCCTGAAAGGCGTAATCAAATTCGGCAACATCACCGTGCGGCAGATCATGCGGTCCCGCCTCGATGTGAACGGCCTGGATTACAGCATGCCATTCGCCGACGTGGTAAAACGGGTGGAAGAACTGCATTATTCCCGTCTGCCGGTGTACAAGGGCAGTTTGGACGAGATCGTGGGAATCATCAACACCAAGGATTTGCTGCCCTACCTCCACGAACAGGATTTTGCCTGGCAGAGCGTAATCCGTCCGCCGATGTTTGTGCCCGAGACAAAGCTGATCAGCGACCTGTTGCGGGTGTTTAAAACCAAACGCATCCATTTCGCCATCGTGGTCGACGAATTCGGCGGTACCAGCGGCATCGTGACCATGGAAGATATTTTGGAGGAAATCATCGGCGACATCCACGACGAATTTGACGAAGAAGAAAATACCATTCGTGAAGTGGACGAGCAAACCTATGTGGTTGATGCCAAAATCATGTTGCCCGATCTCTGCCGCGCCATGCGCTTACCCATCGACACCTTTGACGCGGTGAAAGGAGAAAGCGAGTCGCTCGGAGGCCTGATCCTGGAACTGGCGGGAGCGTTTCCGCAGGTCAATGAAAAAATCACCAGCGGGGATTTTGAATTTACACTGTTGGAAGTCGAAAAAAACCGGATCAAAACGGTCAAGATTTTTATCAATCATACAAGCCATGAGCAATAAGAGTGTTGGTAGTTCGCAGTTGGCAGTTGGCAGTAAAAGGCTCCCGCTCAACCTTATCCTTAACCTTCTCTTCCTTCTTGTCGCATTAACCGCCTGCAACAGCGACTTTGTGCAAAAGGAAAGAGGTTATTTCAAGATCGCCTTTCCCAAAAAAGAATACCGCGTTTTCAACCAACCCGGTTTTCCCTACAGTTTCGAGTACCCGGCTTATGGCAATATCATCCAGGACTCACTGTTTTTCGATGAGAAAGCCGAAAACCCGTACTGGATCAACATCGACTTTCCGCAGTTCGACGGGCGGCTGCATTTGAGCTATAAGGAAATCGGCCGGCACCGGTTTGATTCGCTGGTGAATGATGCCTTTACGATGTCTTACAAACAGCACACAACAAGAGCCTCGGCCATCCAGTCGAAACCGTTTTCAACGCCAAACGGGGTCAGCGGGGTTTATTTTTTGCTGAAGGGAAATGCGGCAACGGCCAACCAGTTTTTTGCAACGGATTCAGTCAAACATTTTTTGCGGGGTGCCCTTTATTTCAATGCCACTCCAAACGAAGACTCCCTGCGTCCGGTCAACAATTTTCTCCGGGAGGACATCGAACACCTGGTTCAGACACTGAAATGGAAGTGAAGACGTGAGATGTCAGACGCGAGACGTCAAACGGGGAAGTGCGGGTGGTTCAAAGCCGGCGCGGACTATCGGCAGAAGGCCTCTAGTTAAATGATTCTTTTGTTTCACGTTTGACGTCTCGCGTCTGACGTCCTCCTGCCTATCTTTGTCAAAACGGAAGCTGTGATTGCAATCGACAACATACTCGTGAGTGATGACGTGGTGGAAGCCAAATTTGTTTGCGACCTGCACAAATGCAAGGGCGGCTGTTGCGAAGACGGCGATGCCGGTGCGCCGCTGGCCAAAGAAGAAAAGAAAATTCTCGACGATAACTTCGAAGCCGTCAAATCTTATCTTACAAAAGAAGGCCTGGCCGAGATCGAACGCCAGGGCAAATATGTGTACGACCGGGAGTTTGGATGGGTGACGCCGACTGTGAACGGCACCATCTGCGCCTATGGCATCCGCGACAAGCAAGGCATCATCAAATGTGCCATCGAACAGGCCTATTATGATGGAAAGGTGACGTGGAAAAAACCGATCAGTTGCCATTTGTATCCCATCCGCATCGTGGAAGCAAAGCATGCCACCTACGTCAACTATGAGCCCCGCGAAGTGCTGTGCAATGCGGCTTGTACATTGGGAAAAAAATTAAAGATGCCCGTGTACCAGTTTTTGAAAGAGCCGTTGATCCGTAAGTTTGGTGAAGAATTCTACGATGTGCTGCACCAGGTAGCGGTCGAGCATTTCGATGAAAAGAAAAAATAACTGCATGTCAGAACATTCCTCCTCTTTCAAGGCGAAGAGTACCGTTAAAGCAGCCGACCGCGAACACCGCCGCAAAATCAATTTCAACATCTCCCGCTACAACGCTGTTGTGCCTACGGGCAAACAGCAGTTTACCGATATACACCTGGCAAGGGAAAAAGCCAAGAACCTGAAGTGGCAGGCCATTGAAAACCTGGACCAGTGCCTCGAAACATTCGAGACACAGATCACGCAACGGGGCGCAAAAGTGCTGTGGGCCGAGACGGCGGAGGAAGCACTGGCAGAAATCCTGAAGATCTGCCAGGCTAAGAAATGCACCACGCTGGTCAAAAGCAAAAGCATGGTGACAGAAGAATTGCACCTCAACAAATTCCTCGCAAAGCACAACATCGAAAGTGTGGAAACCGACCTGGGTGAATACATCCAGCAACTCGACGACGAGCCGCCCTATCACATCGTGACGCCTGCCATGCACAAAAGCAAGGAAGACGTTGCCAAATTGTTCAGTAACAAGCTGGGCACGCCAGCCAACCTTTCGCCCAGCGAATTAACGCTGGTAGCCCGCGAAAAGCTGCGGGAAAAATACACGCAGGCGCAGGTGGGCATTACCGGCGCCAATTTTATCATCGCCGATTCCGGCGCCATCGCTGTAACCGAAAACGAAGGCAATGCCCGATTGAGTTGCGCCTGGCCCAAAACCCACATCGTCATTGCCGGCATCGAAAAGGTGATTCCTTCCCTCACCGACCTGTCTCTGTTCTGGCCCTTGCTTGCCACCTTCGGCACCGGTCAGCGGGTGACCTCGTACAACACGATCGTTGCCGGTCCGCGGCAACAGGGCGAAGAAGACGGTCCTGAAGAGATGTATGTGATTTTGTTGGACAATGGCCGCACCAACATCCTGGCCAATGCCAAAACCCGTGAGTCGCTCTATTGCATTCGCTGCGGCGCCTGTCTCAACGCCTGCCCCGTGTACAAAAACATTGGCGGACACTCGTACGAGACGACGTACAGTGGTCCAATCGGTTCGGTCATTACGCCGCACCTCAAAGACCTGGGCGAATGGAAGCACCTTAGCTACGCGTCGTCGCTGTGCGGCAATTGCACCGAAGTATGTGCCGTGAAAATTAACCTGCACGAACTGCTCCTCGAAAACCGCCACGAAGCCGTGGAAGACGGCGAGGCCGCACTGACCGAGAAAATGGCCTGGAAGGTTTGGAAAACGGCCATGCTGAACCGGTCGCTGATGAATGCCGGCCCGGGGAAAATGAAAGGCTGGGCGGTGAACCGTTTTGTAAAGGACTGGGGCAAGCACCGTGCGCCGATTGCCTTTCCGGCCAAATCGTTCAATGAACTTTGGAAAGAACGGAACAGGAAAAGGCCTTAATTTACAGTGTGATCATTTACAGCCATACGTTAACGTCACGTCTGCAATACGTCGTTGACTTTCTGTCGCAGTACTACCATACACCCATCAAACTCATTTGCGACGAAGAGAAATACCTCGTCCATCCCGATCCGCACAAGATCAACTACAGCTATCACCGGCTGCTGCAAAACGAAATCTGGATTCATTCGCACGTCCTACTTTTCGAATCCACCATTCGCCCGGTAAAAGTTGAGTGTTTCGATCTCCGCGGGAAAAGAGCCTTCTTCAAAACGGAAGGTGATACGGGCTTTGATTTGTTTGCGGGAATTTTCTTTCTTCTTTCCCGTTACGAGGAATACCTGCCGCACCAGGTGGACGCCTACGGACGCTATGCCCATCAGTCGTCGCTGGCGTTCAAAGAGGGCTTTCTGCACCTGCCACTCGTTAACCTTTGGCTGGAAGACTTTAGAAACCTGCTCACCACGCATTTCCCGGACCTGCAACTGCCCGCACCCGAATTTTGTTTCCAGCCAACCTACGATATCGACATTGCCTGGAGCTACAGGAACAAGGGGTTCAAGCGCAATGCCGGTGCGATTGCCAAATTGTTTTTAACCGGCAAATGGAAATCGATGGTGTATCGTATCCGGGTGATCCGGGGCAAGCGCCGCGATCCGTTCGATGCCTACGAGTGGATGGACGACCTGCACCACCAGCTGGGATTGAAGCCACTTTATTTTTTCCTGGTGGCGCAGCAGCAGGGGCGATACGACCGGAATATTGATGTGCAAAGTCCCGCTTTCCTGGACCTTGTCCGGCAAACGGCGGCCAGCTACACGATCGGCCTTCATCCCTCGTGGGCCAGCAGCGATCACCCCGCTTTTCTGCCGAAAGAAAAAAGCTGGCTGGAAAAAGTTGCGGAACAAACCATCACGGCTTCACGCCAGCACTACCTGCGGTTTTCCCTGCCGGCCACGTACCGGCGGCTTATCGCCGTTGGCATCCTCGATGATTATTCCATGGGCTACGGCACGGTCAATGGTTTCCGGGCATCGGTAGCGCTGCCGTTTTTTTGGTACGACCTGAAAAGCGAGACTAAAACCCCGCTGCGCATCCACCCGTTTTGCTTCATGGATGCCAACGCCTATTACGAAGAAAAAAAATCCGCTGCAGAAGCCTTGCAGGAAATGCTGGCCTATTACGAATCCATTCGTGCCGTGAATGGAACCATGATCGTTATCTGGCACAACAGCTTTCTGGGCGTGGACGAAGTCTTCGAAGGATGGCGGAATGCTTACGAGCATTTTGTGTTGAAAGCCTGTCGCCAGTAGCCATCAAATTCAAAGAGATAGTGGTCAACAAAACCCTTCCGAACTTCCGGAAGGGTTTTGTTCTGCAAGGCGTTTCTCACAGCGGGCTACTCGCTGTTCACCAATCCACGATCCGGCTGAAAAAACATCTGCAGAGCAAAGCACACCCGCTGTTCTACTACAAATTGCTGACTGCTGATAGCCGATTGCTGATAGCTAATTGCCTTTCTCCATACTGTCATCCGTCATCAACTAACTCTTCGTGAAGCAGTAGCACTACGCCTCCCTATTCCTCCGCACCGACCGGTTGACGATATAGACACCATACAGGGTAATTAAAATTCCGATCACGATGGCAGCGGTAATTTTTTCGCCGAAAAAAACGGCACCGATGGCAAAGGCCACCACCGGATTGATGTAAGCATAGATCGACGCCTGTTCGGTTGGCAAATTTTGCAGGGCATAGAGGTAGGCGATAAAGGAAAGCACCGAGCCAAAGACCGCAAGGTAACCGATGGCTGCCCAGGACTGCCAGGGGATGGCACCAAAGGGGATGTTGTTGTGCGTGATTGCCGAAATAAAATAAAGCAGCGGCCCGGAGATGATCATCTGCAGGCCAAGGGCAAAATAGGCGTTGAACTTCAATGCATGTTCCTTTGTGTACAGGGTGCCGAAGGCCCACGACCATGTGGAGATAAGCGAGAGCAGGATGCCAAAGCGGAACTGCGGATCAAAGAAGTCCTGCAGGTGTTCGTAAAAAATGACGCAAATGCCAAAAAAGCCGAGTACAAGTCCCAGGATGGTGCGTCGATTCATGGTTGACCGGCTGCCAAAAAAATGGATCACTACCAGCCAAAGCGGGAAGATGGAGCCAATGATCGCACCGAGTCCCGCTGAAATGAATTTGACCCCCCAGGTAGAAAGCCCGTTGCTGAGTGTGAAGTTTAACAGGCCCAGCACCACGATGGGACCCCATTCTTTTCCTTTGGGGAAACTGGCGCCTTTCGACACGAAGAACAACACGTAAAGGAGGCCACCGATGCTTTGCCGCAGCCCTGCCAGCTGAAGGGCCGGCATGTGGCGTACGCCTTCCTTGGAAGCCACCCATGTTGTGCCCCATAAAAAACACACAACGCCCAGGGCAAACACCGCCCTGCCGCGGGCGCCTTTTTGCCGGAGAGCAAAGGGCTTTAGAAACGTTGCCTGCCGGCTGGCGGCAACAATGCCGTTCAGTGCATCACTGACCTTGGGAAAAGAAAAGCCTTTACGCATGGCTGGCAAAGATGCTGCAATTGGACAGGAAACGGTTTTGTGAATAGAGAATAGTGAATAACGAAGCGCCTCTTATTTTACCACTCAAACTAGTGCGGTTTACGATAGCCGCTAATAATCCAGCGTCTTGATACTTTGGTTGGTAGTGGCCGATGAATCCATGGCAAGCCAGGCAATGCCAAAGGCAATTACGGCAATGATCAAACCCACCATGAACACGGTATAGGCAATGCGCAGGTACCGGTATTTGCGGGCCAGCACTACGCCCAGGAAATAAATGTCCATCATCATGGTGTTGTACAGGTATTCTTTGTCCCGCATCATTTGGTTCATGCCCCACTGGTAATCCTGCAACTGCATTTTGTGAAAGTTGCCGAAGAAAAGCAGGTTGGTTTTTTTGTTGCGAATGTCTTCTTCGGTAAAACGGCCGCTGCTGATGGACGGCCGGGTAGCCAGGATGGAACTGGTGATGGAGACCAGGCAGGTGAGGATCAGGATGGCCGTTGGAATGAGGTAAGAAGAAAACTCGGTATCGTACCGCACCTTGGGCGCAAAGTAAGAAACGCTGACCGAAAGAATGATGGAGTTCACCGTGATCAGGATATGGGCTTTGCTGTCGGCCATGCCGCTCAGTTCGAGGTGGTTGTGCGAAGTGGTGCGAAACATGGTTTGGATTCCGCGTTCCGTGTCTTTCGATTCCTTTTCCGTCGTGTCGGCGCTCGTCACATAGGGAAAAGCCTGGGACTCTTCTTCGGGGGCGGCGCCTTTTTTGGCGTCTTTTTTCTTTTGAATGAGTGCCAGGTTTTCTGCTTTTTTTGACTCAAGATAATCCTGTCCGTACTCGGTGAAATATTTGTGGTGTTCCAGGAATTCAACGTTGCTTTTTCGCCATTCCTTTTTATCAATTTTGTGTTCGAGGATGAATTCGCGTTCCTGTTTCAGCAGGCCGTTGCGGGCCCTGAAATCTTCCGTGGACAGATGATACAGGTCGGCATCGCACAGGATCTTTTCGATGAGGCTTACCGGCGACTGCGGCATGCGGGTGGCCTGGATGCAGGATGTGACCCGCTGCACGATGGTCTCGTCGATGCGCCGGCCCTGCAGAAAATGGGTGGCAATTTGCACGCTGACCTCTTCGTGTCCTTCGGGTTTCCCGGCGGAATAACCAACATCATGAAACCATGCAGCAACCAGGAGCACCAGCCGGTCTTCTTCGTTCAGGTGGTAGTAATCGGCCATGTGGCTGCAGGCTTCCACGACGTCTTCGGTATGTTCCAGGTTATGGAAAACAAATTCCGGGTTTACCTTGTGTTGGTAGATATCGGTGACATGGGCTCTTGCTGCGGCCAACAATTGGCTGTTTGCTTCGTTCATGGTAGTTGGTGCATTGTTTGATGAAGTAAAAGTAACAAATGATGAAAATGTTGTTTCAAAAGGAATGCCTGCCATCCGGTTTTTTAGTTTTCGTGTGTGCCCTGCTGTTTGGTATGGGCTGCAAACAAAAGCAAACCATCTCCCCGGAGGGCTACCGGATCGACAAACCACAAATCGTCCCACTGGGAAAAGTGCTCAACGAAATTTCCGGGATTTGCTTCAACAAGGAAAACGGCGATTTGCTGGCCATTTCCGACAGCAAAGAACAGGTGTTTGAACTGGACTTGCGCAACATCAAACTAAAAGACTACACCAGCAAGGTGGTTCCCAAAGACAGTGACCTGGAAGACCTTGTAAAGGTCAATGCCAACCTGTATCTTCTTATGAGCCGCGGGGAAATTGTGGAACTGCCCGAAAAGGCAACCGACACGGCCGGCATGAAAACCTACGCCCTGAACCTGGGAGGAGTGAATGATTTTGAAACGCTGTATTACGATCCGTCGATCAACAGCCTGGTGATGCTCTGCAAGACCTGCGCCCATGAAAAAGGCAGCGGCACAAGAACGGCATACCGCTTCGACCTCAAAACAAAAACCTTCGACAGCACCGAGTTCTATACCATCAGCAAAGACGATGTAAAAGCCGTTTTGAAAACTGACAATGCCAAGTTCGACCCCTCGGCGGCGGCGATCCATCCCCTCAACAAGCGACTCTACATTCTTTCTTCTGCCGGCAACCTGCTGGTAGTAACCGATACGCGGGGCAAAGTGGCGGAGGCCTATGAACTGAATCCTGATTTATTTCCGCAGGCCGAAGGCATTGCTTTTGCACCCAATGGCACGATGTTCATAAGCAATGAAAAGAAATTCGGCAAGCCAACCCTTTTGGTTTTTCCTTATCAAACCGAGACGGAAAAGAAAAAATAGAACCATGAGAAGAGTACTGACTTTTTGCCTGCTGCTGGCGGCATCTGTTTGCACTGCCCAAACCGATACCATCAGCCAGCGGATTTTTTTAATCGGGGATGCGGGTGAAATCGTGGGGCCCAACGGTACCCACCCGGTGATCGACTGGCTGCAAAAAAATGTGGACTGGAACGACGAACGCAACACGGCTATTTTTCTGGGCGACAATATTTATCCCCTCGGTATGCCCATGAAAGGCGAAGCCGGTTACACCGAGGCCAAGCAGGTGATCGATTACCTGATGAAACCTTTTGTGGGCAAGCAGGGCAGAGCGTTTTTTATTCCCGGCAACCACGATTGGGAAAACGGGAAGCTGGGCGGGCTGCAGCGGATCCGCAACCAACAGAATTATATTAACGGTGCCGGCCACAAAAACATTCAATCCATGCCGCAGACCGGTGGTTGCCCGGGCCCCGACGAACTGGACCTCAATAACCAGGTGGCTGTTGTTTTTATCGACAGCCAGTGGTTCCTGTATATCCACGACAAGCCGGGACCCGAATCTTCCTGCGCCAGTCGCACCGTGGATGAATTTGCCACCCAGTTGAAAGAAATTGCCGAGGAACACAAAAACCAGTTGTTGCTGGTGGTGACGCACCACCCAATTTTTTCGTTTGGCGTGCACGGCGGTGATTATACCTGGAAGGAACACATTTTTCCTCTCACCGCACTCAATAAAAACCTGTGGGTCCCGCTGCCGGGGCTGGGTTCCGTTTATCCCATTACACGCGGTGTTTTCGGCAACCTGCAGGATGTGCGGCACCCGCTTTACCAGGGCATGGCCAAGGCGATTGAGGCAGCCCTTCGCAGTCATCCGAATGCCATCATTGCCTCGGGTCACGACCACAGCCTGCAGTTCATTCAGCGCAATATTCAAAAGGATACGATTTACCAGATTGTCAGTGGCGCGGGCAGTTACTCCAGCCGCGTCAAAGAAAACAGGGCCGGCCGCCTGCTTTTCAACGACCTTGAAAACGGATTGGCGATGCTGGAAGTACACAAAAGCGGAAAGGTCACTACCCGGTTTTACAATATTCACAGCAAAGACCTGTCGGCACCCACGTTTGCGCGGGACATGCCCACCATTACGGCACCGCCGGTAGCAATTTCAAAGGACAGCATCCCGGTGCTGCCGGATTCGGTATTGATTGCTGCCGACCCAAAGCTGAAAGGGTCGGGCTGGGGCAAACTGTTTTTGGGCGAAAACTACCGCCAGGAATGGACGACGCCGATTAGAGTGCCCGTGCTGGATGTGGGTAAAGAACTGGGTGGCTTAAAGCCAACCAAACTGGGTGGCGGCAAGCAAACGAAGTCGCTTCGTGTGACCGACACCAGCGGCAAGGAATGGTCTCTGCGCTCGGTAGAAAAATACCCGGAAGCAGCCATCCCGGCCGATCTGCGGGAAACCTTTGTCAAAGACATTGTCACGCAGGGAATTTCGGCGTCGTATCCGTTTGGCAGCTTGTCTGTAGAGCCCATGGCCAGGGCGGCCGGCGTGCCTTATCATCGCAAAAAGGTGGTTTACATCCCCGATGATCCGCGGTTGGGCCGTTTCCGTTCCACCTTCCAAAATTCGATGGTGATCATGGAAGAGCGGGATCCCGAAGGCGTGCAGAAAAAAAACAATACGGACGAGATCGTGTTAAAGCTGGCCAAGGACAATGATGACCATATCGACCAGGTGAGTGTGCTGCGGGCCCGCCTGCTCGACAATTTTTACATGGACTTTGACCGGCACGAAGGGCAGTGGGACTGGGCTTCGAAAGACACAGGCAAGGGGAAAATCTATTTCCCCATTCCCAAAGACCAGGACCAGATCTTTTTCACCAACCAGGGCATCCTTCCCTATTTTGCCCGCAGCCCCTGGCTGGTCCCGGAGCTGCAGGGATTTGATAAAAAAGCCTACAATATCCGGACATTTAATAAGCCAGCCCGGAACTTCGACCGCTTTTTCCTGAACGAACTGACCTGGGAAACCTGGGACAAACAGGTAGATACTTTTCTCTCACGCATGACCGACAAGGTGATAGAGCAAGCCCTGGCGCAGCAGCCCAAAGAGGTCAGGGCATTTCATTACGACGACATTGTGAAGAAGCTAAAAGCCCGGCGTACTTACTTCAAACAGGAGATGAAAAGCTATTACGATTTTCTGGCAAAAGAAGTCAATGTTGTCGGAACCAATCAGCGGGAGCTATTTGTGCTGGAGAAATTACCCGGAAACAAGCTGCATGTCACCGTTCAGAAAATCGACAAGAACAATGTCGTGAGCAGCAAGATCTACGACCGCCAGTTTGATGGAAGCCTGACCCGGCAGCTCCAGGTTTACGGCCTGGAAGGAAAAGACAGCTTTGTGATACGCGGCAACAAACGCACCAGCATCAAAGTCCGGATCATTGGCGGGCCCGATGAAGATGTTTTTGCCAATGAAAGCAACGCCGGCAAACGCATCAGGGTATACGACGTAAACTTTGAGGAAAACCGGTTTGCCGGCAACGAGGGTGGTTTTATCAAACGCATCAGCCCCGATCCGCGGAACAACGAATACAACCGCATTTATTACAACTATGGCTATTTTAAGCCAAGCCTGTCTGTCACGTACAATGTCGATGACGGCGTTTTCCTGGGCGGCAGGGCCGAATGGGTAACGCACGGCTTCCGTAAAGACCCCTACAGCACGCGGCACATCATCCGGGCGGCGCATGCGGTTCGCACCAACTCGTACTATTTTACCTACGACGGCGATTTCACAAAGGTCATTGGAATCAACGACCTCCTGGTGCGAGCCGATCTGCGGGTACCGGTAAACGTGACCAATTTCTTTGGCATTGGCAACAACACGGTTTTTGACAAAACGCTTCCGGGCGGCTACCAGTATTACCGGGCCCGCTATTCGTTTAGCAACGTTTCGGTTTTGCTGCGCCGCCACCTGCAGTCGTGGATGCGAATCAATTATGGTCCTACATTTCAGTACTTCCATATCCGGCAAAAAGAAAACGCCGGCAAGTTTTTAGGCAATGGCCAGCTCGCGGGTGTCGACATGGATGGTCTTTACGACCGCAAGCTGTATGCCGGTGCCGAGGCCAGGGTTGATATCAATTCCCGCAACAATCCCAACCTGCCCACCCGCGGTCTTGTGCTCGATGCCGGCATTAAACAATTGTTTGGCCTGACACCCGGAAGCAATCCCCTGACCCAGGCACATTTTGACCTGAGCATCCTGGCCTCGTTCAAAGAAAATCCCACGGCTGTTTACGGCTTCCGCCTTGGCTGGGCCAGGAATTACGGTGCATTCGAAATACCCCAGGCGCAGTACCTCAGTGGTCCGGACAACCTTCGTGGTTTCCGGCGTAACCGCTTTGCCGGCCGCAGCATGCTTTTCCAGAACACCGAACTGCGGCTGCGACTTGCCGACTTCAACACCTATCTGTTCCCGGGCTCTTTAGGCCTCTTATTCTTCAACGACATTGGACGGGTTTATGCCGACAACGACAAATCCGGTCGCTGGCACGATGGCTATGGTGGCGGTATCTGGCTGGCCCCCATCCGGCGCTGGGTGATTACCGTATCGGTTGCACATTCCAACGAAGAAAAGCTATTGCCCTATGTAAGTCTCGGCTTCCGGTTTTAAAACACCCTGGTGTTTGTGACAAAGGAGAGCAAAGGGCTCTCCTTTTTTTACTTAAACAAACATTAAAATCAGTTGTTTTTTACCCGTTTTTTTCCTCTGGCACAATTTGGGCAAGAAGATAAGTGACAGCGATTCTTACCTCTTAAAAACAAGCGTATGTACAAGAAAATTTACCTCCTGGCTTTTTCCGCTCTCCTCGTTTTTTTCCTTACGAGTTGTCAAAAAAGCGATGTCATCACCAACGAGCAAAGCCTGGAAGGCACATGGGTCGTAACGGGCATTACTTCCGACAGGGCTTATGATTTCAATAACGACGGCCGTACGGAAACGGATCTCTATGGCAGCTATACCACCTGCCAGCGGGACATCGTCGCCACCTTCGACGCGAATGGATCCGGGCAAATGCGACAGGGCTGTAATGCATACTGGCAGAACATCACATGGCGCCTTTCCAATAACAACCGGCAACTGGACATCATCCTGCCCGACGACCAGTTGAATTTGGCCATCTCTCAATTTGATAACTATACGCTCCGGGGAACAGACCAGGTCTATCTCAACGGAAATACGTTCAACATAACCTATACCTTTCAGCGCCGGTAAGCCTGTTCAGGCAAGTATTTTCAGTTGACACGAAGTGTTCGTCCGGCTGCTTGCCTGTTGGAATGCAGTGTTGCCGGCCAGGCGATGTTCTGGCTTTGTAAATGCCCTGTCTGCCGGTGTAAAAACGATGGCGTCAACAGGATCTTATTCGCCGTTGTGGACAACGGTGCGAAGCGAATTCAAGACCAGCATGTCGGGTCGTAGAAAATTGTGGTAGTACTGAAAATTATGTTGCATGAGGCGCAAAAGCTGGTCTTTGTTTTTTAAAAGCCGTTCAATCTGCAGCAGCAGTTGATCACTGTTTTCAAACATCAGGTAGTTTCTGTCCGGGGCAAAATTACCCGGTACGTCGAAGTGCATCGGTTCCGAAACGATCGCACGGGAGGCAGCTACAAATTCGCCGACTTTCCAGGGGATTGAGCTGTGCAATCCTGCCGTTGCAATGCAGATGGAATGCTCTTTCATACAGGTTAAATAGGCGTGCCTGTCCGTCAGGTGTGCCGGCAGCACCCATGCGCTGTGGTATTTGTTGGTAAAGGAGTCGGCCGTCAACCCGCCTGTAAACAAGCGGCCGAAATGTCGTTTGCAGGCTTGAATGTATTCGACCCGTAATTGGTTCATTTGATGCCTTTCTTCCCTGGCTTCTTCGGTGGTGGCCTCCTTTGGATTCCAAAGTCTTGCAATGAACAGAATTTTGTCTTCGTTGTGCCTGAGGGGATAGTGTTCGAAGTCTTTTGCATATACATACATGGGTTTGTGGAGCGCTTTCCGGACCCAGTTGTTTGATTCAAAAAAGTACCTGATTTTCCCCTTTGCCGTTGGATAGAGAAAGAGCAAATTTTTTTCAGGGCGGAACGGGTAGTTCAGGCCCAAAGGAAAAACCTTGCAACCGGCAGGCGCATAGTCCAGCAGTTCTTTGTCAAAGCTTCTTTTGAAATAAAAATCAACATTGCATTGCTTTTGGAAATACAGCAGGTTTTGTTGCCTGTCCTCGGGGATCCAACAAATACCGTCCAGGGCATCATACACCACGCTGTACTTCCCGTTGACGGTTGCGCTAAAGATTGATTCGCGAATGTTGCCGTTTTTCTTTGGATAGATATGCAGGTCCACTATGCCTTTCTTTTGTAAGTCGAAAAAACCTGCATAGGCCTGCATCAGGTGGGGGCTGGGAAGGTATTCGACTTCACATCGGAATAAGGCTTTCATTGCATGGTCACAGTTCGATACAAATAGTAAAAATAAAATTAAATAAATAGATCATATAATCCGTGGCCGGATAGCAAGTTGATGGTCAATCACCGCAGGCGAAAACAATTGGCTGCAGAGAAAAGTACGGCGTTTCGCTACCTGTCATCCGTCATCTTTCACTTGTGAAAGCCTTTCCATCCTGAACATTAATTGAGAGGATTTCCGGCAACAGTTTACGATGTTGCCAGGGCAGTTGAATCCGTGTGGGAAATTGCAATCTTGTTTTGAGAACCGCCTACTTCTTCGCCAGTTCTTCTTTGCCCAGTTTGGCAAATCCTTCCTTTAAGGCAGGCTGCGGTTCGGGCTCAAACAGCACATCGACCCGCACGGCCTTCAGGCCATTGATACCCTGCGTGTCTTCCAGGTCATAATGCTCGATGTTGTCGCCCAGCAGTTTTTCGCCCTGCAGGAATTCGATGTATTCGAGGTATTCGAGAAGTTCCTTGTGCTGCGAGTAAACGATGGCGATTTTGCCGGGTTGGGTGAGCCTTTCTTCCGAGTCGCGGATGTGCACCTTGTCGATGCGTTTTTTGATGATCTCGTAACGAATGTTGTACGCACCATCTACATCGAACTTGCGTTCTTTCCGACGGAAGGAAATGGACAGCGGGATGGAATGCGCAAGAATCAGTTGCGTGGTTTGCAAGGGTAGTGGCAGGCGTTTTTCCAGCGAATGGGTAAGGCGGGCTGCCTTGGTTAAAAACGTAAGCTGCCAGAGCTTCAAGTTCCGCACATAAATATCGCTGAAGGGTTTGTGCGGCGCCATCGACTGGCCCACATAAATGTTGAACTCTACGCCATCGGTAATGTAGCGTTCAAAATAATGCGGGTAAATGTTCTGTATGTTTTGCTGTTCCTGGTCGGTAAACCGGTCCAGCGCATCATTGATCCGGGTGATGCTGTCCTCGTATTGTTTGCGATGATGATAAACGATCTTGCGTGACGGATCAAGCGCCGCAAAATAATCGTTGATGGCTTTTTTCAGTTCCGGCTTTAATTGAAGCAGGTTCTGAAAAATGGTATCGAGATGAATTTGCAAAAAATCATAGATCTGCATCTCGTCATCCGACAGCAACGTATCCGACGCGGCATTGATGTATTTTTCTATCCGGAACTGCGTTTCCTTTAATATGGGAAAGTCCACCACTTTGCAGGCCTTCTTTAAAACCTCGTCGGCAAGAGTCAGTTGCTCCAGTAAATCCAGTTGAATGGAATTGCTTCGTTCCACAGAAGAACTGCGAATGTCAATCGCACCGTAAAGCGGGTAGACGTCTGTAAAGGAGATCGCAGGCATTTTCGCCATCTCCGATGTCTGGCGGTGCTGGATGTAGTGAAAAGCGGCTTCGGTGAACTTCCATTCCACAGCCGGTTGGATGGCCGTGAAATGTTCCTTGATCGTTTTGTCGATCTCCATTTGCAGGCTCTCACTGGTCTTTTTCAGCGCCAGCGTAAACAGCTCGATTGCCGGCAAGATGCGGGATACGTGCTGGTAGTGCAGCTTGCCCGCCTCCTCGCTCATGATTTCCAAAAGGCCGATCAGTGTACCGTCCTCGGATTTGAGCGGACAAAGAAGCAGGCTGCTGGCGCCAAGACTGACATAATATTTCAGGAGCTCATTCTGCCGGGCATTTTGACCGGTTAGCGTGTTGTATAAAACCGGCTGGTTGTTGTTGCGAAAGATTTCCTGGCACAAATTGCTGATATGGTCTTTGTGTTGAAAGACCTCCGGGTTCTTGAACAGAAGACTGTTCCGGTAATGCGTTTCGGTATAAAAATAATAGTTGTTTTTCCGGAAGAAGGGGGTAATCCCAATTTTTACACCGTGAAGCCGGATTAGGCTTTGCACGTGGTGCTGCAACTCGTCGTATACTTCTACGTCGGTAAAGGCATTGAAGTTAAGCAGGGCGTTTTTGATCTCGTTGGTGATCTGGTCTTGCGTCACATCGTTGACATCGATCACGACCATGCCTTCGAACTGGAAATTTTCCAACGGAAAAATTTCCCGCAGCTCGTCCACTTCCAGCGACCGTTGTGGCGAGAAGGATTCGGGCAGCGAATAGTTTTCGTTGATGCATTTTACGTCCACAAATTCGGCGTTCAGCTTCAGTTCATAATACTTGGTCAGGATACCGTCTTCTTCCAGGAAGGCGTGAACGGAGGTTGCCGTGACCGGCACGGTAAAGCCATATAATTTGCGGAGAATTACATTATAGGCCAGCGACAAACTGGCCCGGGTGATGTCGACAGTCGTCCGGCGGTCGGGAACATTGATCGCATTGCCCTCCTTCAAAAAAATCTTTTTGAACCCCGGCGAAGCATAGATGGTTTCGGAACTAAACGGAAAGGTGATGGCGTACAGGCCCTGGTTGCCGGAGGTTGACGGCGTAAAAATCGTGGCCAGCAACGCTTCCACCAATTCTTCGTGTTTTTTCAGGAGGCTGGTGTCGCCAACAGGCTGCAGCAATTCGGGTTTGCTTTCGATTTCGCTAAGAATGTGCTGGTACAGCTTTTTGGCGCCGGGCTTGTCCTCGGCCACCAGGCGGTTCAATACGGTCACCAGGGGTTTCAGCGATAGTACGGAATTAAAGCCAGCATATGTGTTTGAAACGGATGTCATGGAATGTTTAACGTTCGTGGTATAATAATCAACCTCTACGCCAAACTGGCTGCGATCGGCCAACTTTCCATTAAATCTATTAAACAATTCAGGATTTTGGCCCGTCAGGAAACCTTTTTTTGCTTTAAAATGGTTGAGTGGTAAAATTTACACATAGGCCGCAATCCACACTCGTTGCATTTGGGGTTACGGGCCACGCAGACATAGCGGCCATGCAGGATCAGCCAGTGGTGAAAAATATAAACAAGGTCTTTGGGAATGAATTTGATCAGTTGCATTTCGGTCTGCAAGGGGTTTTTGGCGCCGATTGTCAGCCCGATCCGCGCCGAGACCCGGAATACATGGGTATCCACCGCCATATTGGGCTGTTTGTCCACAACCGACGTGATCACATTGGCTGTTTTTCTGCCCACACCGGGCAACTGTACCAGTTCTTCCACTGTCATGGGAATTTCGCCGCCAAATTTTTCCACCACCATTTGGGCCATGCCAAGCAGGTGACGGCTTTTGTTGCCGGGAAACGAAATGCTTTTGATCAGCGCAAACACGTCATCGTACGTTCCTTTGGCCAGCGAAGGAATGTCGGGATACGTCCGGAAAAGGTCCGGCGTGACCATATTGACACGCTTGTCGGTGCATTGTGCCGACAGGATCACTGCCACCAATAGTTCGTAGGTGTTGCCGAAAGTCAGCTCTGTTTCTGCGTCGGGTAAAGCTTTTTGAAAATAAGCTACACAAGCGTCGAATCGTTCTTTGCGGGTCATTGCCGCTAAGGTAAGCAGGGAGGGATTAGGATGTTTTGACAGCTTGTTGGGCCGCCGCATATTTTAAAACATTCAGCACGACTTCGGTTCGCGGCGAAACCGTGAGTTGGTTCAGACGTTCCATAGCCGTTTTGAGGACAGCCAGTTTTTCACGTAACGTCCAGTCATTCTTCAGCGCCTCTTCGATGGCGGTTCGTTGTTCAGGGGAAGACTCTTTGTATAGATAAAGGAGTAAGTCCTCTGGCGAAAAATTGTGCATAGGCTTTCTTATACAGGAGGTGAGAAGGTTAAATTCTACCCCATAGAAACGCAGAAAGAAAGCCCTTATTGTGTGGCGAAAAGAAATTACTGCTTGCCGGTTTTTTGCACGAGAAAAAGGTCCTCGTTCTCCCGCTTCATCAGGTATTTTTCCCGGGCAAATTTTTCAATGGCGGCCGCATTGGACTGGATGTCTTCGGAGAATTTTTTGCTTTCCTCGATCTTTTTCGTGTAGTATTCTTTGCTCTTTTCAATTTCCCGCAGGTTGCGGTTTCGCTCCATCTGGGTAAAGAGGTCGTTTTTGTCAAAAAAGAGAATCCACACCACAAAGCCGGCCAGGGTAAGCAGGTATTTGTTGCGAAAGAAAGGCGGTATGCGGCGAATCAGTTTCATGCAAAAGCAGCTAACGGTAAATT
Source organism: Flavisolibacter nicotianae (assembly GCF_003628535.1). GTDB lineage: Bacteria > Bacteroidota > Bacteroidia > Chitinophagales > Chitinophagaceae > Flavisolibacter > Flavisolibacter nicotianae. The sequence goes on along the minus strand of NZ_RBCI01000001.1, from coordinate 408,410 downwards.
TAGTAGAAAAGTATAGATGATGGATGACAGATGACAATTTTTGAGTAGACTGTCATCTGTCATCCATCAGATGGTATCCCTATTTGCCGAATTTCAGGTTTGCACCGGGATAGTAAGCCGAAGCCCCCAGCAATTCTTCAATACGGATCAATTGGTTATACTTCGCCATGCGGTCGGTACGGCTGGCCGAACCGGTTTTGATCTGGCCGCAATTCAATGCAACAGCCAAATCCGCGATGGTGGTATCTTCCGTTTCGCCGCTGCGGTGACTCATGATGGTGTTGTAACCGGCGTGTTGCGCCATGGTTACGGCGTTGATGGTTTCCGTTACCGTTCCGATCTGGTTAACTTTTACCAGCAGGCCGTTGGCAATGCTCTTTTCAATACCCTGCGACAGGCGGTTTACGTTTGTAACAAACAGGTCGTCGCCCACCAGCTGCACTTTGCTGCCCACGGCTTCTGTCAGCATTTTCCAGCCTTCCCAGTCGTCTTCGGCCATGCCGTCTTCGATGGAGCAAATCGGGTATTGGGCCACCCAACTCGCCCAGTACTTCACCAGTTCTTCGCTGCTCATGGTTTTGCCGTCGCTCTTGTGGAAGATGTATTTGCCGTCTTTGTACAATTCGCTGTTGGCGGCGTCCATGGCAATGAACACCTGCGAGCCTGCCTTGTAGCCGGCTGCGTCGATGGCCGTCAACACGGTTTCGATGGCTTCTTCGTTGCTTTGGATGTTGGGGGCAAAGCCGCCTTCGTCGCCCACGTTGGTGCTGTAGCCTTTTTTCTTCAAAACGGTTTTCAGTGCATGGAAGATCTCCACGCCCCAGCGCAGGCCTTCGCTGAACGAGGAGGCGCCAACAGGCATTACCATGAATTCCTGGAAGTCGATCTTGTTATCGGCATGGGCACCGCCGTTCAGGATGTTCATCATCGGAACCGGTAAGGTCTTGGCATTGGTGCCACCCACATAGCGGAAGAGGGGAAGACCCGCTTCTTCGGCAGCCGCCTTGGCAACGGCCATGCTCACGGCCAGGATAGAATTTGCACCCAGCTTTCCTTTGTTCTCTGTGCCATCGAGCTGGATCATCAGTTGGTCGATTCCGGTTTGGTCCGCCACGTCGTAGCCCACCAGCTCGGGGGCGATGGTATCGTTTACATTGGCAACGGCTTTCAAAACACCTTTGCCCACGTAAATGCTTTTATCGTTATCACGCAGTTCAACGGCTTCGTGGATGCCAGTGCTGGCACCGCTCGGTACCGCGGCCCGGCCCATGGCGCCATCGTCGGTGATGACATCTACTTCGACTGTCGGATTTCCGCGGCTGTCCAGGATCTGGCGGGCAAAAATTTCGGCTATGTAACTCATTTGCGAGTGGTTTATCGTTTAAAAATTAAGTTGTCTGACCCTGTCTGCTGCTGCAGCCGGACAGATTTTCGCACCGCAAAGAAAAGAAGTTGCAGAGAAGCGGCAAAATCGGTCATACGACGGCGGCCTTTTCCTATTGGAAATAATTTCCTGAACCGGCTTGTTCGGGCTTGTTTCGGACCAAGATAGCGGTTGCTTTATCCTTTTGAAACTTCCCCGGTTGGCTGCGGGTTCGACACGATAAAAAATTATCTTTAATATAAACTAACGACTATGCGAATTCTCCTGTTTACCATTGCACTGGCTTATTTACTGCCGCTGCAAAAAGTAGGTGCCCAGGCAACGCCTAAACTTGTCACCACCGTGGAAGGCATCAAGGAGTACCAACTGCAAAACGGCCTGCGGGTGTTGCTCATTCCCGATGCATCTTCTACCAACATTGCCGTGAACATCGTGTATAAAGTCGGCTCCCGCCACGAGGGCTATGGAGAAAGCGGCATGGCCCACCTGCTGGAGCACATGTTGTTCAAGCAGTGCAAGAAATTTACCGACATTAAAAAAGCCATTGCCGATAAGGGCGCACAGGCCAACGGCACCACCTGGTACGACCGCACCAATTATTACGAAATTCTTTCGGCATCCGACGAGAACCTGCGCTGGGCTCTGGACATGGAGGCCGACCGCATGGTGAACTCCAAAATTCTGCCCGAAGAATTAAAAAAGGAATTCAGCGTGGTGCGCAACGAATTTGAGATCGGGGAAAACTATCCCGGCAACGTGCTGAACGAGCGGATCCTTTCGTCCATGTACCTCTGGCACAATTACGGGAAATCCACCATCGGCAGCAAAGAAGATATTGAACGGGTGAAAGCGGAAAACCTGAAAGCGTTTTACAAAAAATATTACCAGCCTGACAACGCGGTACTGGTCATCGCCGGCAAATTTGACGAGAAAAAAGCGCTGGCTTACAGCCAGCAATTTTTTGGACCCATTCCCAAGCCGGCGAGAGTGCTGCAACCCACCTATACCGTTGAACCGCCGCAGGACGGCGAACGCAACGTGGTATTGCGCCGCGTCGGCGACATTCAATACATCGGCATGGGTTATCATACTCCTCCCGTAGCGGCGAACGATTACGGCGCCAACGATGCCCTCGTAGAGGTACTGACCAACAATCCCTCAGGTGTGTTTTATAAGCAACTGGTGGAGACCAAACTGGCTTCCAAGGTTTTTGGCTATAGCCAAACCCTGCACGACCCGGGCTTTACCTATTTTGGCGTGGAAGTTCCCCTGAATAAAAGCATTGACAGCGCCAGGATGGAATTGCTGAAAGCCGCTGATGCCATTCCCACGATGGTCATCACCGATGAAGACCTGCAACGGGCAAAAAACAACCGGCTGAAGTTTATTGAAGACCAGACCAACAAGACCACCGACTTTGCCATTGCCCTGACAGAAGCCATTGGCGCCGGCGACTGGCGGTTGTGGTTTCGCTACCGCGACCAGATTGAAAATCTCACGGTGAGCGATGTACAGGCGGCCGCCAAAAAGTATTACAAGCCCTCCAACCGCACGGTCGGTTTGTTTATTCCCGAAGCGGCACCCGACCGTACGGTAGTGGCCGAAACGCCGGACATTGAGAAGTTGCTCACCGGCTACCAGGGCAAAAAGGGAGCGGCACAGAAAGCAGCCTTTGAGAACAGCATCGAAAACATAAAGAAAAACCTGGTGACGGGCAAACTGCCCAACGGCGGGCAGTATGTGCTACTGGAAAAACCCACAAAAGGAGAGAAGATATCAGCGAGCATTTCACTGCGCATGGGCGATGAAAATAACCTCATGAACAAGGCAGAAATTGCTACCATCACCGCCGCGATGCTGAAGACAGGCACCACGTCCCGCACCAAAAAGCAGATCAGTGATGAACTGGACCGGATTAAAACAGATATCTCCTTCAACGATGCGCCGGGTGGTTTGCTGGTGCGGATCAATACCGATCAGCAAAACCTGGCCGCAGCGCTTTCCCTACTGGACGACCTGTTGCATCACCCCAAATTTGATTCGGCAGAATTTGAAAAAGTGGTCATGGACACGAAGGCCAACTACGAGGCCAACAAGAGTGAACCGTTCAACGTGGCGCAAAACAAACTGGCAAAGATGGCTTCCCATTATCCGGTGGGTCACCCGCTCTACCAGCCTGGCATTGATGAACGGCTGGCCGCACTTGGCAGCGTCAAGCTGGATGATGTGCGCAAGTTTTACGAAGAGCTTTACGGCGCTAACAATTCCATCAGCTCTTTTGTGGGTGAGCTGGATAAAAAGCAGGTAACCGATTTTTTGCAGTCGTCATTTGGCAAATGGAATAGCAAGGCTTCTTTCGCCCTGTTGGAGCCCCGGTATTTCGAGGTCAAATCGGAAGTAGCCACGATCAACACACCGGACAAGACCAATGCCGCTGCCTTGGGAGTCATCAACCTGAAGATTTCGCAGCGTCATCCCGATTACCCGGCGGTGTACATGGCCAACGAACTGCTGGGTGGTGGTGCTTTTCTTTCCTCCCGCATTCCGCAGCGCCTTCGTGAAAATGAAGGAATGAGCTATGGCGCTGGTACATTCATGAATGCGCAATACAAGTACGATGTAGCCAACTGGGGCTTGTATGCAGCGTACAATCCATTATACAGGGGCAGAGTCGATTCCGCCCTGCGCCAGGAGATCGACAGAGCCATCAAAGGAGGCTTTACCAAGGACGAACTGGAAAAATCGGTTGGCAGCCTGCTGGAGCAAAACAAAACCTCCCTTGGCTCCAACGAGTTCCTTGCCAACCTGCTTCGCAGTTATTTGCGGGACGAACGTGACCTGGCTGATTTTTTACAGTTTGAAAACAAGGTAAAAGCCTTGACGCCGGATGCCGTGAATGCGGCCATGCGCAAGTATTTTGACCCGTCAAAACTGGTCATTATTTATGCGGGAGATTTTGCCAAACAGGCATTTTAAGATCGATAAATGATACTTTTTTTCTTTCGTAGCTGATATTGGGATATTGATGGAAGAAAATATCCCAATATCTTATTATCCTACTATTCAGCTGTCAGACTGAAACCGGTATTGTACATTACATGCGCCGGCTTTTAACAAAAAGCCGGCGCTTTTTTTAGAGCTTGTTCAGGCCGTGGTGAGTTGCCTGAAGATTTCTTCCAGGCTCTGGTTTTCGCTTTGCAGGGATACGATGTTCAGGTTTTGCTCCACTGATAATTGCAGGAGTGCTTTGCGAACGGCTTCCGGCTCGTCGGTTTCCAGTGTCCAGGTGTTTGCATCCACCTTGTTCACCTTTTTGACACCCGCCAAACGGCGCAGCCACTCGGCCTCCAAGGCTTCCTTGAACTGTACCCGTACAAGGTTGGTGGTGGAGCGTTGCTGCAGGTTGGCGAGTTTGTCATCGGCCACGATCCGGCCTTTGTTGATGATGATGACGCGGTCGCAAATGGCTTCCACTTCCTGTAAAATGTGCGAGGAAAAAAGCACCAGTTTGTCTTTGCCCTGTTCCTTGATGACGTTGCGGATCTCGATGATTTGGTTGGGGTCCAGGCCGCTTGTTGGTTCGTCCAGGATCAGCACTTCGGGGTTGTGCAAAAGGGCCGCCGCCAGGCCAACCCGCTGCTTGTAGCCTTTGGAAAGCTGCCCCACCTTTTTTGCTTTTTCTTTGGTGAGTCCCACCTGTTCGATCACGCCGTCGATGGCTGCCTGCTTGTTGCTGATCCGGTGTACATCGGCAATAAAATCCAGGTATTCCTTAACGTACATATCGTAGTAAAGCGCATTGGACTCGGGCAGGTAGCCAATCTTTTGCTTGGCGCTATGCGGGTCCCTGGTCACATCCACGTCACTGACGGTAATGTCGCCACCGTCGGGTGCCAGGTAGCCCGTGATCATTTTCATGGTAGTGCTTTTGCCGGCCCCGTTGGGACCAAGGAAGCCAACGATCTCGCCCCTGTTCACCGTAAAGGAAATGTTGTCAACCGCTCGTTGCTCGCCGTACGTTTTCGTGAGATTTTTTACCGTGATGGACATGGAGCAAATTTAACTGAGGAACAGATGAACGATTGAAGGAAAGGTTCAACATACTTTTTGCAATTACCGCTTTGTGCAAAGAGGGGACTACTGCGTAATGATGTTTCACGTTTGCTATAACTCATCTGCAATGTGTTCCACATCGTCAAACTCACCTTTCCAGGCATACCAGCCAAATACGGTCAGGCCGGCGGCAACCGGCGTAAAAATGGAAATGATGATGATCCAGGGAAGTGGTTTGTTGATATCGCCATGACCGGCGGGGTTGATGTTGTTGGCAGCGCCCCACAACAGCAGGATGATGGCGGCAGGACCAATCAGCATCCACACAATCCCTAAAATGCGTTTCACTTGTTTCATATGAAAGTTCGTTTTAAATACTCATCACTTACTCCGTTACATCTTCATGAATTTTATTGGACAGGTAAAGCGACCCGATGATGAAACTGAGGGCGCCTACGCCAATCGGGTACCAAAGTCCCGAAAGGTGATCGGTGCCTTTGATGGTGGTGATCAGTGTTGCCAGGAATGGCACCAGCCCGCCAAACACGCCGTTGCCGATATGGTAAGGCAGCGACATGGAGGTATAGCGAATCTTGGTTGGGAACAGTTCCACCAGGAAGGCCGCCACAGGGCCGTAAACCATCGTTACGAAAAGTACCATCAGCGCCACCAGGCCCACAACTTTCCATTTGTCACGACTGCTTAGCGTGACCTCATTTTTAATCACCGGTTCACCGACATGTTTGGTGGCAGTCGTTTTCAGGCGGCTATCGTCGGCAAAGGTTTTGAAAACGGTGGTGATGGTTTGCATCTTAACGGCATTGGTCACTTGCGACGACGTGGTTTCTGTAATGTCTTTGTGCGTGACATCGGCTGTCAGGTAAATTTCGTTGAAGATGGGCCGGTAGAGCAAAACGCCCAACAGGATGCCGGCCATCATGATGTTTTTGCGTCCCCATTTGTCGGACAGGCTTCCGAAAAGCACAAAGAAAGGCGTGGCAATGACAAGGGCAATCAGGATGATGGTGTTGGCCTGTTCATAATCCAGGTTGCACTTGCTGAGCAAAAATGTTTGTGCATAAAACTGGCCGGTGTACCAGATCACGCCTTGTCCCATCGTAACGCCGAAAAGCGCCAGCAGCACCATTTTGAAATTGGCCTTGTGACCAAAACTTTCCTTCAGGGGGTTGACGGACGTCTTGCCTTCCGTTTTCAGTTTTTCAAACAGCGGCGACTCATTCATCCGCAAACGAATGAAGATGGAAACAAGCACCAGCACAATAGAAAGCAGGAACGGGTAGCGCCAGCCCTGCCCGTTGGTAAATTCATCCACGCCAACCAGCCGGCGGATGGAAAGAATGACCCCAAGAGAAAGGAACAGGCCCAGCGTGGCCGTTGTTTGGATCCAACTGGTGTAAAAGCCCCGCCTGTGTGCGGTGGTGTGTTCGGCAACGTAAGTCGCCGCGCCACCGTACTCGCCACCCAGCGCAAGACCTTGCAACAGCCGGAGCAGCAAAACCAGCGAAGGCGCCCATGCGCCGATGGTTTCATAGGCCGGGATGCAACCGATCAAAAAGGTAGAAAGGCCCATGATCACAAGGGTGAGAAGGAAGGTGTATTTTCTTCCAATCAGGTCGCCGAGCCGCCCGAATACCAGGGCGCCAAAAGGCCGCACGATAAAGCCGGCGGCAAAAGTGGCCAGGGTAGACAGAAGGGCTGCCGTTGGATTTTCGGCCGGGAAAAACTTGGCGGCAATGATGGTGGACAAACTGCCAAAAATGTAGAAATCGTACCATTCGATCAGGGTACCGACAGAAGATGCGGTAATAACTTTCCAGATTCCTTTGGGTGCTGCCATGCAATCGGTAGTAATGGGTTAAGTTTTAAAAATAGGGAAGATGTTTTACGTAGAAGAAACTTTTTCCGTTCCGGTAATTTCAAAAACAGGAAAGGCAAAAAACAAAAAGCCCTCGCTTCTGCGAGGGCTTTAAAACACCAAACACTTTTTACAGGTTGTCGTATTCGTAAATTTCGTCGATGTGCGTGCCGGCGTTCATCTCAAATACCGGTTTGATGATGCCATCCTTTAAGCCATAGACCCAGCCATGCAAATGCGGCCGTTGTTCTTTTTGCCAGCAGCGCTGGATAATGGTGGTCTTGGCCAGGTTGTACACCTGTTCAATCACGTTCAATTCCACCAGCCTGTCGCTGCGCTGCTCCTCATCCGCGATGGCGTCGAGTTCGTCGCGGTGGTGACGGATCACGTCTTTGATGTTGCGCAGCCACATGTTCAACACGGGTTTGAAATCCGTTTTCGTGGCTGCCGCCTTAACACCGCCACAACCGTAATGGCCGCAGACGATCACGTGCCGCACTTTCAGGTGCGTAACGGCATAATCCAGCACGGCCAGCAGGTTGACATCGGTGTTCACCACCAGGTTGGCTACGTTGCGGTGCACAAAAATTTCACCCGGTTGCGTGCCCGTGATTTTATCAGCCGGCACACGGCTGTCGCTGCAGCCGATCCATAAAAATTCGGGTTTCTGTAAATGAGCAAGGCGCTCAAAGTATTGGGGGTCATCGGCAACTTGTTCCGATGCCCAGGCCTTGTTTTCCAGTAACAATTTTTCGTATGAATGCATAAATTCCTCCTTTCGCTGTTTGCAAATGTATTCTTATACTGTTTCTAATTGATGTTCTTCTGTGCGGATGCCATCCGCTTTTGCTTTGTCGTGGCCCACGATGGATTGGCTGAAGCCCTGGTTTTTGTACGAGCTCGACTTGATTTCAACATAGATGTTTTTCAGCGGTGCATGCGCCATAAAATCCTCGATCACTTCCACAATGTCCTTGTCGATAAAATCGGCACGGCTGGCATCAATGAGCACGGAGGCGTTCTCCGGCACTTCTTCCAGTTTGTTTTTGATAATGGGTTTGTTCAGGAAGGAAACATCCTTGCGCAGGCGAAACAGGTATTTGTTTTCGTCGTGCACAATGAAAACCGCCGATTTGAAATTGCTGTGCATCACAAAGAAAATGCCCACGCCAATCCCGATCATCACGCCAATCAGCAGGTCCGTTAAAAGGATGGCGGCAATGGTGATCACAAAGGGGAAAAACTGGTCCCAGCCCTTTTTATAGTGCTCTTTGAAAAGGGCCGGCTTGGCCAGTTTGTAACCAGTGTAAATCAGGACGGCTGCCAGGGCCGCTTTCGGAATCAGGTTCAGCAAAACAGGAATAAAAGCCACGCAAAGCAACAACAACAAACCATGCAGAATGGTTGACAACTTGGACTGTGCGCCGGCGTTGACATTGGCCGATGAGCGCACAATCACCGACGTTACCGGCAACCCACCCAAAAGACCGGAAACCATGTTGCCGATGCCTTGTGCTTTCAGCTCACGGTCTTTGTTGGTCACGCGGTGGTAGGTATCGAGATTGTCGATCGCTTCAATGCTTAACAAGGTTTCCAGGCTGGCAACCAGCGCCAGTGTCAGGCCGGTAATCCACACGTCTTTGTTGGTCCATATGCTGAAGTCGGGAGCCGTGAAGAATGAAAAAAACTCGCGGCCAGAGCTGGCCACCGGGATCGACACCATGTGCTTGGGGTCGATTGCGTAGGCGGCACCGGAATTTTTAAAGATTTCGTTGATGCCGATGCCAATCAGCACAACCACCAGCGGAGCGGGGATCAGTTTGATAAACCCTTTCTTTTTGGCCGTAAACTTTTCCCATAAAATCTGGAAAAGCAAACCCAGACCGCCAATCAGCACGGCTACGGGTGTAATGTACCGGAACGCATTCGCGATCCCCGAGAACGTGGTTTCGTTATTCGTTTGTACAAAGGCGGTGTCGCCTTCGGGGTCGGCGTCGTACCCCACCAGGTGCGGAAACTGTTTCAGGATGAGGATCAGGCCAATGGCGGCCAGCATGCCTTTGATCACGCTGTTGGGAATATAATCGCCGATCACACCGGCTTTTAAAAAGCCGAGGATCAACTGCAACAAACCGCAGACAACAACCGCAAACAAAAAGGCCTCGAACGACGGCAGTTTTAAAATGGCGGCGGCTACGATTGCCGTCAGGCCGGCTGCCGGTCCGCTTACGCTTAATTGCGAGCCGCTCAGCGACCCGACTACGATGCCGCCGACAAAGCCGGCGATCAATCCGCTGAATAATGGTGCATTGGAGGCCAATGCAACGCCCAAACACAGGGGCAGGGCTACGAGAAAGACAACAATCGAGGAAGGAAGGTCCGTCCCAAGATTTTTAAAGGAAAAGCTTGTACGCTTCATCTTGCGAAAATTTAAGGTCAGGAAATGGAAGACAGGAGCAGAAACGGTTTTCTGCAGCAAGCAAATCGCAGCAATAAAAAATGAATGGAAATGACCTTATGCTTCGGGAGGAGGAATGACAAGTTCAGGGTGAAACGCGGTATAGACAGAGGACGGATGACATTTGTAGTACGTCGTTAGCGTGATAAAGTGGCGTTCGTGCTGCGGCACTTCGTGAAGATATTCCGACAGCAGCGACGTTCCGCTTTCGCTTTTTTCTTCGTTCGTGTTCGTCAGCGGGTTGCCGCTATCGTTATCCGCGTCGTTGTCGGTTTGTTCGGTTTGCACCTTGGCCACCTTCTGGCTTTGGTTTACAATCGGGAGGCAAACGGTCAGCCACGTCAGCATCGCCAGCATCATGATGCTGGAAAAAACATTGCTGAATGTATAGATTTGTTTGCGCTTTTTCACCGGGCTGCAAATTTATTGTTTACAGCTTACAATACAACGAACGGGCACTAAATAACCGTTAATTCGTGTTAACAACGGTTGAGAATCATATCGGCGGCGCCCGGCCTACATTTTCCCCACCACGTTTTAAATTCTGAGTTTTGGCTAAGTTTATGGCCCAAATCAATTGTATGGCTTACCCTTATCAGATCAGATCATTGGATGAATACAAAGCGGCCTACGAAAAAAGCGTCAACGACCCAGAAGCATTCTGGAGCAGCGTAGCAGAACATTTTCACTGGCGAAAAAAATGGGACAGGGTCCTCGAGTGGAATTTCAAAGAACCCAATGTCAAATGGTTTTTGAACGGCAAGCTGAACATCACCGAAAACTGTATCGATCGCTACCTGCCGGAGATGGGCGAGAAGCCGGCCATCATTTGGGAGCCCAACAACCCCGAAGACAGGGTGCGGGTGGTGACCTACAACCGCCTGCACAAGCGAGTGTGCCAGGTGGCACAAATGCTGAAAAACAACGGTGTGAAAAAAGGCGACCGCGTTTGCATCTATATGGGCATGGTGCCCGAACTGGCCTATGCCATCCTGGGATGTGCCCGCATCGGTGCCATACACAGCGTGGTATTTGGCGGCTTTTCGGCCCAAAGCATTGCCGACCGCCTGGAAGATGCCGGTGCCGAATTTATCATTACCGCCGACGGTGCCTATCGCGGTGAAAAAGTGATCCCGCTGAAAAACGTGATCGACGATGCTCTTATCGGCAACAGAACGGTAAAGAAGGTCATCGTATACACCCGTACCCGAACAGCGGTTTCGATGATCAAGGGGCGGGACGTGTGGTGGGAAGATGAAATGGAGCATGCCGAAACGCAGGTTGAGAAAGGGGGCGTGGTTTCGTTCCCGGCCGAAGAGATGGATGCCGAAGATCCCCTGTTTATTTTATATACCTCGGGAAGTACCGGCAAACCCAAAGGCGTGGTGCATACCTGCGCAGGCTACATGATCTGGACGGCCTACACGTTTGTCAATGTATTTCAATACCAACCCGGCGATATTCATTTCTGCACGGCCGACATTGGCTGGATTACAGGCCACAGCTATATAGTTTATGGCCCGCTGGCGGCCGGTGCCACTTCGGTGATGTTTGAAGGCGTGCCCACCTGGCCCAATGCCGGCCGTTTCTGGGAGATTGTCGACAAACACAAGGTAAATATCCTCTATACCGCCCCGACGGCTATCCGGTCGTTGATGGGTTTTGGCCTGAAGCCGCTGGAAGGAAAAGACCTGTCCACCTTAAAAGTATTGGGCACGGTGGGTGAACCGATTAATGAAGAAGCCTGGCATTGGTACGACGAGCACATTGGCAAAGGAAGGTGCCCGATCGTGGATACCTGGTGGCAAACCGAAACCGGCGGCACGTTGATTTCCAACCTGGCCGGGGTGACACCAGCCAAACCCAGTTGGGCCACGCTGCCCATGCCCGGGGTGCAGCCGGTTTTGGTGGATGAGAACGGGACAGAAATCACCGGCAACCCTGCCGCCGGCAATCTTTGCATCAAAGCACCGTGGCCTGGGATCCTGCGCACGACCTACGGCGATCACGAGCGCTGCCGCAAGACCTATTTCTCTACCTACGAGGATTTATATTTTACAGGCGACGGCGCCCTGCGTGATGAAGAGGGCAACTACCGCATCACCGGCCGCGTCGATGATGTGCTCAACGTCAGCGGCCACCGCATCGGCACGGCCGAAGTGGAGAACGCCATCAACATGCACAGCGACGTGGTGGAAAGCGCCGTTGTTGGCTACCCGCACGATATCAAGGGCCAGGGCATTTATGCCTATGTCATCTGCCAGCACATGCACGGCAGCCAGGACGACATGCGGCAAAACATTTTGCAAACGGTTTCCCGGATCATCGGTCCGATTGCCAAGCCGGACAAGATCCAGTTTGTTCCCGGCCTGCCCAAGACCCGCAGCGGAAAGATCATGCGCCGCATTTTACGGAAGATCGCCGAAGGCGAAAGCCACAACTTTGGCGACACGACAACCCTGCTCGACCCCGCTGTGGTGGAAGAAATAGCAAAGGGCAAGCTGTGAGGATGTGAAACGGCAGACGGGAAAGGTGAAACCAGTGTGGCCTTTGTTTATGCAATTTCCAGCGGATAAAATAGGTAATGAAAAACAAAACAGCCTGTCGTTTGACAGGCTGTTTTTATCTACAGGTTTTTCATGTTTCAGGTCTGGCGTCTCACCTTTCACTTCCGGATGTACACCGGCGTGCCGACCGGGATGTAGCTGTACAGGTCTTCCACGTCATGGCGCTTGAGCGAAATGCAGCCGTTGGTCCAGTTGCGGAAGTGGTCCACGACATAATCGTCGTCGGGCCAGGTGCCGTGAATTCCGATGCCGCCGCCCGGTTTTGCCCAGGAAGGAATTTCGCCCCGTTGCTTGCGCATGTTGAACTTGGCAATGCTTTCCTGGTTGGGATAATCAATTCCCATATAACGGTCCCATTTTTCATGCGGCCGTTTTTGGTTGATTTTAAACTGTCCTTCCGGCGTTTTGCGGTCGCCTTCCATTCTTTTATCGTCCAGCGAATTGTTGCCAAACACCACCGGGTAGGTGGCAAACCATCCCTTGGCATCGTATACACTCAGTTCATACTTTTTCTTGTCCACAACGATATACATCGGTGCAATGGGATTGGTGGACATGCGCCGGGTTGCACTGAGGGTTTTCGCTTTGGTAACGGTGGCGTTGCTGCGCCAGTTTAACGCATCGTTGGCAGATTTGGTCAGCATAAGACCACCGGAAGCCAGGATGCAGGTTGTCAATAGAAGGGCGGTTTTCATGTGTCCGTAAAGGATTTGCGTTTGTCTGCCTTCAAAACGGCAGGATTTCGATTTTATTTTTTACGTGAAAAAGTTTTTCGCAGCCGGCGGAAACGTTTGCGGGAGGCAGGTTTCAGCCGATGTGAATAGATTTCTTTTTCGACGAAAAATGAAGCCAGCCTTTGCAGGGAAAGGTGATTTTCGGCGAACGCCGTAAAAATGAAGGCGAAGGGATTCGGCACCGCGGAAAAATCCCCGGTCGTCTGCGTGGTTTCCGGTTACCGATAAAAAAGAAGACCCACTCAGTGCCGTGAGCGGGTCTTCGAAAAAATGTGAATGCCGGTTTAAAAATGGCTGAAGCGGATGCCGACATTGTAGGGAGTCATGTCCAGGCCCTTTTCCCACATGTTCCTGGTGGCCATCGATCCGTAGAGACGTACAGGGCCCAGCGTTAGTTCGGCGATGTAGGAGACTTTCCATTTCTCAAGGTTAAAGTCATCGTGCAGCTTTGTCTTTTTGCCATCGTCCTTGATCTTCTGGCGGGCCGAGTAGAGGTAACCCACGCTGGCGCCGGCGCTAAAGCCAAAGCCATTTCGGCGGCCCGGGGTAAAGTTGAAGTTCAGCATCATCGGGATGGTGGCGTAATCGGCCGCCAGCTTGTTTTTGCCCGCTCCCTGCAGCGAAGGATCGATGCTAACCTTTGTCGGGTTCTTGCTAAACCGTACTTCTTCGTTGTCGAAGCGGTAGTTGTTCAGTTCTACGCCCAAGCCGTATTTCAGGTTCACCACGTGCTTTACAAGGTTGAGCCGTTGCTGAAAAGCCCAGATGTTGACGTTGACCGATTTGCCGGTGCGCAGTTTCAGGTTGTCTTTGCTGGTAAAATCGGTGGAGACAAAGCCGCTTTGCTGGGCCGCTGCATAATTTGTTTCGTCTTTGTAATTGGCAAAGCCAAGGTCGACGATCCACCAGTTGGTAGAGATGTTGGGATTTTTCCGGTGACGGTTGGAGATGATCACCTCGCGGCCTTCGTCTTTGTTGCGGCCGGATTTTTTAATGATGATCATGCCGCCGATCTTGATGGTGTCCGCTTTCGGGGCCGTTGTGTCGGCCTGGGCAAAGGAGGTCAGGGCCATGCCGGTTGCCAGCAGTGCAAGTACAGTTCTTTTCATAAAATTCATTTGTTTGATTAGTTAAGTTTCAGCGCCACGGCACCCACCAGCAGTTCGTTGTCTGCATTGACGGTACCGATTCCGGTGCGCCGTTCCAAAAACCGGGAGACCTTGCGCAGGAAGCCCTTGGCCGGTGTTCTGTTCGATCTGTCGTCCCCCTCGATACCTGCAGTTATTTCGGGGTTGCTTTGATCTTTATACGTAGCAGGTGTAGCCGATGTTACAGCCGGAGTTGCTACAGGAATGTTAATGGCCATTGCCGGTTGTGCATTCAGTTTGGCGGCTTCTATATGGACAGCCGGTGCTTCCTGCAAAGCAGTCATTTCAACCTGTTGGTCGGCAGGCGTGATAGGCTCGATGGTTTTTTTCTTATCCACTACCTGAACGGCCTGTTTGACGTCCGGGCGGATGACGGGCCTGTCTTTTCTGGCAGTATTTACAGTGGCTGTTTGTTGCTGCAGCGGAAGACTGTTTTCCGCCGGCTGGTTTCCGGGCAGCCGATTTTCCGGTAACGGAAGCGGCTTGTTTACCTGTATCGCATAACCGTTGGCCGGTTGCTGGTTGGTAGTAAAGACAAAGAAGAAGGCTGCAAATAAGATCAGCACCACGACGGCAGCGATCCGCAGCCACAGGGGAAAGAAGATGACAGCTTCTGTATGGCGATAAAGTTCTTTCTTATTGGGATGAAGAATAACCTCGGATGCATCCAGTCTGGTTTGTTGCAGCAGGGCATGCTGGAGGCGATAATCCTGGTCGGCTGCAAGCCTTTCCTCCACCGCTTTTTTCCCGGCTGCCGGAAGCTCGTTATCGAGGTAAAGCAAAAGATTCTCATCCACCGCATTCAGCTTCATGGCCTCGGCTTTCAACTCTTCTTTGCCTGCGAAGGTGATTCCATCCGCGGGTAATTTGGTGCTCAGCAGAACGTCCATCTCTTCCTGGAGTTGCGGGTGCAGAAGCAGGAAGTTGTCGACCATCCGTTTGTCTTCCGTGCCCAACTCGTCATCCATGTACAGGATGAACCACTCTTCGTAGTTGCCCAGGTTGATTGTATCGTTTGTGTTAGATGACATTTTCCACTTTTACAATGTAGTCTTTTAATTGAAGGCGGGCCCGGTGCAGGTACACTTTTACTTGGCTTTCGCTCAGGTTCATGATCTGCCCGATCTCCCCGTAGCTGTATCCTTCGTAATCTTTTAAAAGAACCAAAGAACGCTGCGTCTCGCTCAGCTTTGCAAGGGCACGCTCCAGGATTTGCCGGGTGTTGTTGTGTGGCCGGTCGCTGATCCTGGCCTCTTCCCTGAACTCTTCTTTCAGGTACACCCGCTTTACCTTCCGCAGGTGGTCGATCATGCAGTTGTACGCTACGGTAAAGAGAAAGGATTTGCACTTGCCGTTGTCCACCTCGTCGCGTGACCGCCAGAGTTTTTCAAAGGCTGTTTGTACGACGTCACGGGCATCTTCCTCGTGACGAAGATTTTTCACGATAAACCGGTACACGTTATCGGCGTATAGGTTCACACAGTCATTGTACTCTTTTTCGGTCATAATCAGTCAGCAAAACGGGCTTTGTTCCAGCAGTGAAACGCCTGGGTGCCGATAAAGTTACAGAAGATGGAAAATTTTTTTAGAGGGAAACAAGCGAAAGAAACTGGCGGGAAACCACCTCCCAAAGCATCTCGCTGCTCCTGGCCGGTTGTGTCATCTTGCAGCAGCTTTTCACCTGGGTGCAAACCTGTTCTGTTTCACGAAAAGCGGCAAAGGAAAATCCGGCGATCAGGATAAAGAAAAGCGTCAGCAGGAGAAAAGCTTTTTGTGTAAAAAACTTTTGCATGGTCGTGGTTTATGGATTAGACGAAGGTAGTTGGCTGAATGTTACAGGAGTATTAAACTTTTTTGAACAGAAGTACAGAAAAGCAAGGAATGATGAATGTCGAAGTGGTTTGCGGTTCAACCTGTTCTCCGGCTTTCGGACTGGCTGCTATTTGAAAAAAAGAGGAACAGTGAAAAACTTCTTCTGTTCGTCTGTTTCCTACACTTCATCCTGGTAATAGATCTTGTAATATTTCCGGCCGTCCATGTCCACCCCTTTTTCAATGAGATCGGTTCGGCCATGTACATAGATATGAAAGTTCCGATCCAGCTTGATCACACTTTTAAAAATGCGGCTTTGTTTCTTGACGGCTTCAGGGGAAATGTCAAACTGGGCGGCCAGTTCAAATTCATTGCTTTCGATGTAGCGGGAGCCAAAGTTCCGGAAGGCTTCGATGCGGTCGTCCTGCGCGAAGACTTCGGTTTGAAATTCGTCAATGTCGAAGCTGTCGTGGCTCTTGAAATAGTCGATGGACTTGTGCAGCAATTCCACCTGTTCGTTCTTTGGCACTTTCAATTCTTCCTCCAGCGGCCCGGTGATGAATTGCTTGGTCAGCGTTAAAAAATGGTGGGTGGTATGGAACTCGTTTTTCTGCGGCGCAACGGCGAGGAATTTTTCCTTCCAGTACTGCGCTTCCTCTCCACGGTTTTGGTTGTCGAAGAGCAACACGTCGTAGCCTTCATCTTCCTTGTGGCCGATAATCAGGCATCCTTTGTCCACCTTGGTCACTTCCACGCCTTCTTTCATGTTGAGCTGGATGCCCTGGCCGTCCTGCTCCACGTCCAGGAAAAAGGCCTTGTTCTCTGTTTTGAAAAGCCCGATAGCCTTGCAAACGCGGCTTTCCACCGGCAGGCCGTTGAAGTAGGCAATGTAAAATTCACCGCCCTTTACCTTGGGATGTGTGGAATGGTTGTACAGGTGTTTGGCAATGTTGCCCGACACGTCCTCGAAGGTTTCGGCGTCATCAAACAACTGCTTGCAGTATTGGTAAAGCTCGTGGTATTGCAGCGACGAGTCGTGCTTGAAGGAATAGTGTTCGTGGTTGTTTTTAAACCGGCCCAGAAAGCTGTCCTGGATGATGTACAGGTTTTCGTCGGAAAGCTCCGCCGGTTTTGGCGACAGCAGAAAGGGATCGTTGTTGTTTTTGTTTCCAACGTAATGGATGATCAGTTTTTCAAGGATGGTGTTTGGCAGGTTCATAGATAAAAATGGGGGCAAAGATGCGGGAGGAAGTCAAAAGTCAAACGGTAAAATTCAAAAAGCGGTTTCCCCGGCGGGGCCTTGTCTTTTTTGGCGCCTGAATTTTTACTTTTGCCTTCTTTTTAAATCACGCTGTATGAACGACAAATTCATTGAACGGTTACGAACAGAAATCCAGGAAATCAAAGATTCTGGTCTCTATAAAAACGAGCGGATCATTACCTCGCCGCAGGGTGCGGAGATCACGGTGAATGGAAAGCAGGTGTTGAATTTTTGTGCGAATAACTATTTAGGCCTGTCTTCTCACTCAAAAACAATTGAAGCGGCACACCACTACATCGACAGCCGCGGTTACGGCATGAGTTCCGTGCGGTTCATTTGCGGCACGCAGGATATACACAAAGAACTGGAGGCGAAGCTGGCAAAATTCCTCGGCACGGAAGACACGATTCTGTATGTCGCAGCCTTTGATGCTAACGGTGGTGTGTTCGAACCCCTCTTCAACGAGCAGGATGCCATCATTTCCGATGCGCTGAACCATGCTTCCATCATCGACGGTGTTCGCCTGTGCAAGGCGCAGCGGTACCGCTACGAGCACAACAACATGGACGACCTCGAAGCAAAGCTGAAGGAAAGTGCCCACCTGCGCAGCCGCATCATTGTCACCGACGGCGTGTTCAGCATGGATGGGACGATTGCCCAACTGGACAAGATCTGCGACCTCGCCGACAAATACGACGCCATCGTGATGATGGATGAAAGCCATGCTTCGGGCTTTGTGGGCAAAACCGGCCGTGGTACCCACGAATACCGCAATGTGATGGGGCGCATCGATATCATCACCGGCACCCTCGGAAAGGCACTTGGCGGCGCCAGCGGCGGCTTTACCAGCGGACGCAAAGAGATCATCGAGATCCTCCGCCAGCGCAGCCGTCCCTACCTTTTCTCCAATACCCTGGCGCCGTCCATAGCCGGTGCGTCCATTGCGGTGCTGGACATGCTGAGCGAAACAACAGAGCTCAGAGATAAACTGGAAAACAATACAAAATACTTCCGCAGCAAGATGACGGAAGCGGGCTTCGACATCAAGCCCGGCGAGCACCCGATCGTGCCCATCATGCTCTATGATTCGGTTTTGGCCGCAAAATTTGCCGATGCCCTGCTGCAGGAAGGTATTTATGTGATCGGCTTCTTTTTTCCCGTGGTGCCCAAGGGGCAGGCCCGCATCCGGGTGCAGATCAGTGCGGCCCACGAGCAGGCGCACCTGGACAAAGCAATTGAAGCCTTTACCCGGATTGGAAAAGACCTGGGTGTGTTGAAATAAAAAAATGTCCCGCGAAAGCGGGACATTTTTTTACAGGTTTAGCGAAAGATGATTGGCCGCTTCTTTGACTTCATCGGGCTTTAGGTTCGTGCCATTCAGCACCACCAGGAGCCTGTCGTTGCTCACGTAGGTGAGCGAAGACTCATTCCCTTCTTTTTTATAGTTTTCAATGGCCTTGACCCCTTTAAAGTCGATGGTCTTGGTGTATTCCTTATCGCTTTCCTGCTGGAAGTTCATGGCGCCCCAGTAGGTCATGGTGTACAAGGCCGAACCGGCTTCCCCGGCGCAATCGTACACGACCACTTTCAGTTCGGTGGAGTCATCTTTCCGGTAGGTTCCTTCTGCCATGGCATAGCCCATGGTGCTGCTGGTGTTGTAGCTGCTGCGTTTCATGCCGGCCAGTTCTTCGGGCAGCAGGGCTTTCAGTTGGTCCAGGCGCAGGGGCGTGAGTTTTTTCAGTTCCTCAATCTTTTCCTGCGACTTGTCGGATGCTTCAGCCATTTTTTGCATGTCAACCGTGGTGGTTGTGGAGGAGCCGTCTTCGTTCTTTTGAATGCTTTTTACTTTGGCCTTGTCGTTGCTGCAGGATGCAAGGATCAAAAACGCAGCCCACAGGGCGGGGAGAAATTTTTTCATGTTGTTTGGTTTGGTTAAAGAAAGCGTTGCTGCTTTTAAAATTACGTTTTTGCGGCTGCATCACAAATGGACAAAAAAGCGCAAAGACAATAAAAGCCGGACCGGGACGTTTTTTTGAAAATCCCCTTCATTTGCACATGAAAAAAGCGCTTCTTTCTTTTTCAACGGCTCTTCTGCTATTGGTTGTCTTCAGCTCATGTGCGACCAACCGCGACTGCCATGGCGTGAAGCATACCACGCTGTCCAACGGTGTGAGAATATAGCCCGGGTCTTCCCTTTCGCATTATGCGAAATGCCCTTCCTGCTCTGTTCCGGTTGCATGTTTGCACGGCAATCGATACCCGGTCCGCCGGGTAAGACAGGCGACAGGCAAAAATCCGGGAATGGGTAACCGGTGCTGGAAAAAATCCGCGTCTCGTATGGCCGCAAGTGCCGGAAAACAAAGGATATCACCGTCTTCACTATCTTGTGCCTTTTGCGTAGAACACCTAATTTCCGAGCACATAATGAAAAAACGATTTTTGCTTTCACTCACCGGCTTCGCGTTGCTGGTGAATACCCTTTCTGCCCAGTTGACACCCGCCCTCAAACAAACCCTTGCTAATGTCAGTCCCGATGCCATCAAAGGCCACATGACCTTCCTGGCCGACGACCTGGTGGAAGGCCGGATGCCGGGCACAAGAGGATTTGCCCTTGCCTCCAAATACATGGAGTCGCAATTTATTGCACTGGGTTTGCAGCCGGGCATTGGCGACACCGCGTATGTACAAAAGGTTCCCCTGCAAAAGGGCTGGGTGGAAGAAAACAGCAGCACGTTCACCCTGACTGGAAAAAACAACAAAGAAGAGAGCCTGGCTTATGGAAAGGAATTTTTGCTGCAGCCCTATTTTGCAGCAGCCGAATCAAAGGTAACGGCGCTGCTGGTCTTCGTGGGCTTTGGCGTATCGGCACCGGAGTTTCACTACGACGATTACAAAGACATCGATGTCAAAGGAAAAATTGTGGTGTATTTACAGGGAGCACCAAAAGGCTTTCCCGAAAACGAAAGAGCCTATTTCGCAACGGCCGACGCAAAATATGCGGAAGCTGCCAAAAGGGGTGCTGTTGGCGTGATACTCCTGCTGCCACCTACTGTAAAACCGTCGGCGTGGGACGCGGCGGTGCGGAGAAGCAAAAACGGTTCGTACAAGTGGGTCAGCTCCGACGGCATCGCGGCTAAAAGCTACGAAACACTGAAAGCCGTGGCTTCCCTCAACCCGCAATACAGCGACCTTCTTTTTGGCAATGCATCTACAACGGCGCAGCAGGTCTTTGCACTGGCGGCAGAAGGAAAATCACATTCCTTTCCCTTGAATATTTCTGCCGCTATGGGTGTAAAGACCGCCACCAAAAACGTGGAAGGCTCTAACCTGGTTGGTATCATAAAAGGCAGTGATCCCGTGCTGAAAAATGAATACGTGGTTTACTCGGCGCACCTGGACCATTTCGGCATTGGCGCTCCTGTAAAAGGCGACTCAATTTACAACGGTGCACACGATGATGCCTCGGGCAATGCCATTCTCCTGGAAGTGGCGAAAGCGTATCGTTCACTGCCGGCACCACCCAAACGTTCCATTGCCTTTGCCGTGGTAACGGGAGAGGAGATGGGCTTGCTGGGCTCTGATTATTTTATCAATAACATGCCGCTGAAAGAGGGAAAAGTGGTGGCGAACCTCGCCATCGACATGCCCTTCTTTTTTCACCCGGTACTGGACATTGTGCCCTACGGCGCCGATCATTCCAGCCTGGGCGTGCAAACGCAAAAAACTGCGCAGGACCTCGGCCTGAAGATCAGTCCTGACCCGTTTCCCGAGCAGGTGGTTTTTATCCGCAGCGATCATTACAGCTTTATCAAAAAAGGCATCCCGGCCTTGTTTATCAAAAGTGGTTTTCTAACCGTGCCGTCCGATACCGTCGACCGCTCCAAATCGGATGTGGGTTGGCGCAGTACACATTATCACACACCGCAGGACGACATGCGGCAGCCATTTGATTTTACGGCGGCAACCATGCATGCAAAAGTCAATTTCCTGATTGGTTATTATGTGAGCAACGAAAAAGCGGCACCGGCCTGGAACAGAGGTGATTTTTTCGGGCAGAAATTCACCGCGAAGAGTCCCTGACAAGGACCATTACACGTTGTTTAAATTGCCGGTGTTAACACCGGCAATTTTCTTGGTGCTCTGCGGAGCGATAAAAATCAGAATGGACAAACGTGGCTAACCACGCAGGCTTTGCGTACCTCTTCCTGCCAAAAAAAATTTTTCTTCGTGCCTGTAACATTTCAGTTCAAACCGCGACTATTCTTTTAAACTAACTACCAATTGCAGAACAGGGAAGCCGAAAAAGCATTTGAAAAAAGCATTCGTGAACACGAAGGGCTGCTGCACAAGGTTTGCCGCATCTATGCTTCCACGGACGCCGACCGGCAGGACCTGTTCCAGGAGATGGTGATCCAGCTTTGGAAAGCCTATCCAAAATTCAAAGGGGAGTCAAAGTTCAGCACCTGGTTGTACAGGGTGGCCATTAACACAGCCATTACCGGGCTGCGGCAAAAAAAAGATTTCATTACGTCGGTAGAACCGGAAAACCTTCCGCACAACAGCAGCGAGGATACGTACAGTAAAGCCGAAGAGGAGCGCCTGCAGCAATTGTACCGGGCCATTGCACAACTGAACGAAGTGGAAAAAGCCATCGTGATGCTGTACATGGAAGACCGCTCCTACGATGAAATGGAAGATATCCTGGGCATCAGCAACAGCACCCTGCGGGTAAAGATGAACCGCATCAAAGAAAAATTACGACTGCTCACAAAAACGACTGACCATGGAACTTGATGACCTGAAACAAACCTGGCAACAGCAACGTCCCGAACCAATTAAAAACACAGATATCATGGAACTCATCCACCACAAAAGCTATGGCCCCATTGCAGCGTTAAAACGGGCTTTTTTAAAACAAATCAGGGTGATGATCATCCTTCCCATTCTTATTTTCCTGGTCAATGTAAACGATTGGCAAAAAGCGCTTACCAGTGTTTTGTTCTGGAGTTATGTTGTCTTCTGCGCCGGGGTGGTTGTTTACACCTGGTTCAATTACCGCATTGTCAGCCGGCTCGAAGGCATGGACGGCCGGGTGAAAACAACGTTGCAGGAGCAGATCGCGGTACTGGAAACAAGGCTCCGGCGCAACATGATCGGTCTCCGGGTTGTGCTGCTTTACTTCATCGTTTTACTCGAAGTACTGCCCTATTTTCAACACTACCGCATGCTGGACAAATGGCATAGCTTGTCGCCTTTGCTGCGGTTTGGCAGTTATGCAGGCTTTTTGCTGTTTCAATATTTTGTGAGCCGTCGCCTGTGCCAGCTCAAATTCGGCAGCCATCTCGATTATTTGAAAAATCTTGTCAGCGAAATGCATGATTGATGCCGGTTCAAGCGGAACAAATCGGATAAGAACGAGGAAGCAGTAGGCAATAAACAGTTTGTAGAGATTCGACTGCCAACTGCATACTGCTTACTGCATATTATCCTTTGCTTTTCAACACGAGCTTTGGCTAGCTTTTCTTCCGGATCTGGTAAAGTCTTCCGTCATCGGTAACGGCGTACAGGGCGCCGTCTTTGCCCTGGTGCACATCGCGGAAGCGCTGGCCTTCGCTGGCGAGCAGCATCTCTTCACCGGTCACCTTGTTGTTTTGAATGACCAATCGGGCAATGTGCGTGCTGCTCAATCCCCCGATAAACAAGTTGTTTTTCCATTCGGGAATCTGGTCGCCGCTGTAGAAGGTCATGCCGCTGGGCGACAGCACAGGGTCCCAGTAATAGACCGGCTGCTCCAAGCCCTCTTTCTGCGTGATGCCGTCGCCGACCTTTTTCCCGCTATACTCCAGCCCGTAGGTAATGGTGGGCCAGCCATAGTTTTTCCCGGCCTCGATGCGGTTGAGTTCATCGCCGCCGCGGGGGCCAAATTCGGCTTCCCACAGGTCGCCGGTTTCGGGATGAAAGGCCAGGCTTTGCACATTGCGATGCCCATACGAAAAGATCTCGGGCCGGGCGCCGGCACGGCCGGCAAACGGATTGCCCGCGGCGGGCTTTCCTTCTTTGGTGAGGCGCAGCACTTTGCCCAGCGCCGCGTTCAGGTCCTGGGCCAGGGGCCTTGTTTCAAGGTCCGAGCGTTCGCCGGTGCTCACAAGCAGGTTGCCCGAACGGTCAAACAGGATCCGGCCGCCGTAGTGCAGGGCGCTGTTGTGTGCAGGCGTGGCCCGGTAGATCACCGTCGCTCCTTCAATGGTTTTTTCATCTGCCGACAATTTGCCTTTGGCCACAGCGGTTAGGTTTCCGTCGGGGGTTGCATCGGAAAAAACCCAGTACACCAGGCGGTTGCTGGAGAACGCAGGATCCAGGGTAAGTCCCAGCAGTCCACCCTGTCCGCTCGAATTTACCGCGGGCAATCCCGTAATGGGCTGGCCAAGTACACCGGCTGTAGTGGCAATGCGCATGGTCCCTTCCCGCTCTGTAATCAGCAGGCGGCCATCGGGGAGTGAGGTCATGCCCCAGGGGTGGTTAAGGGCCGACGTCAGCACCCGTGCTTCGTAAGGCGTGGTTGTCTTTACGCCCCTGATCCGCGTCTGGCCGGGAAAGGCCGGCTTGTAATCGGAGTTGGGCGGCTTGGTTTCGACAGGCGGGTTAGTGCTGTCCGTTGCCGGCGTGCCGGCATTGTTGGACGTGGCAGACGAGGGTGACTGGCTGCAGGCCTGCAGAAGCAAAGCAAGTGTGGCCGAAGCCAAAACGATTGGTTTGAACATGGTGTATGATTTGGAATGAGAAAAAGCAATACGGAAAACAGTGCCATCGCAAGTGGCGAAACCGTGCTGCAGGTTGCCTTTTCTTTTTACCAAAAACCGGGAATGCTTTTCCCTATTCGCCGAACAACCGCTCCTTGAATTTCTGGTAGAAAAAAGAAACCAACAGCAACAACACTCCCAGAACAAGATACGCAATCACTTTTTGAACGGTCGAAAAGGTCAGGCTGTCCAGCACCAGCAGTTTCAATAACGTAATTCCCATCAGCGAAATCGCTGCCATGCGCAAGGCGATCGATTTCAGCTTGACACCTATCGCAAACAGTACAACGGCCGTTAGCAGCCAAAGCAGGGTCACTACGATTCCTTTCCATTGAAAACCGATAAACAGAACAAACAGCGCCAGGGCATAGGAACCCAGCAGGGTTCGTGTTTGTTCTTCATTCCAGTAATGAAATAAAACGGCTTGTGCCGCCACGAAAAGAGAAAGAAAGAGAGCAATTACCGAAAGCGTTGCGTTCTCGAACGAATACCCAAAGACAAACAGCGCCGAAAGCGACAGGGCAATATTGTTCAGGAGCAGTTGGTACGAATGGGCCACATCCAGCTTTTCTTTCCGTACCAGTTTGGGCGAAGCGCCGTTTAGCAAAAACAGGAAAAAGAAAAGGCACATGAAAAGAAGACCTGTTCCCCTGAGTTGCATCGATTCCTGCATCACCAGCCAGGCGATAAAAATGATCCAGGTAATGGCTTGCGCCAGGCGGCCCATCAGGATCCAGGTCTTTTTAACGCTCAGCGCCAGGATGCCGGCATTGATGATGGTCATGTAAAGGAAAAGCAGTTGCGGGTTGCCCCGGTTGGGACTAATGAGAAAGGGAATGCCGTAAGCACCTACCAGCCCAAGCAGGGCAATTTCCTGCCGGTTGTACCGGATGGCTTCGAACACGGTGTACACGGTAAAAAGCACCATCAGCACGAAGGTGGCCGGGAACGAAAGCAGGGCATAATAGACAAAGGCTGCATAGGTGGTAAAATACACCGACGCCATGGCCCCGCTAAAGAGGATGGCGCTGAAGCCTTCATATGCTTTTCGCAGCTGGAACGAGAAAAACAACAGCGCACCGCTGGCCAGGTAGGCGAGGAGGATGCGCATCTTTTCCGAGATGAGGTTGGCATCGATGGCGTATTTCACGCCCAGCGAAAGGCCGATGACCAGCACGATCATGCCAACAAGGTGGATCAGGCGCAGACCAATGAGGTTTTCCAGCGAAGCATGCGGCAAAACGGTGCGACGAACCGGTGATTCCTGCGCTTTTGTTCCGGAGAGTTGGCGGAGTTCGTCCTGCAACCGGTGAATGGTTTGCGCCTGTTCCTGCAACTGCAGGGAAAGACGGGCCATTTCTTCTTCCAGTTTTTTCATCTTACCGGGATCGTTCATCGCCTCGCTTTTTACAAATAAAAAGTTTTTCACCGGATGGTACCTGTCTACCAGCAAAAAACAGTCCTGCACGGCAACGTTATTTAACATTGCTTCGACAGCGGCAGTATGTTTCTTCTCTATCTTTCCGCAAACTTGGCTTTGCTTGAAGAAGATCGTACTGGCTACCCTTTTGTCTATTTCGTTTGTTGGCGCTGCATTCTCCCAGGACAGTTGTGCATTGCGAATTTCCCTGCTGACTTGCTCACCCGGCGCCGAACTGTACTCCACGTTTGGCCATACCGCCATCCGGGTTACAGACCCTTCCGCCGGTGTTGATGACGTGTACAATTACGGCACGTTTGAGTTTTCCCCGGATTTTTATTACAAGTTTGTCAAGGGCCGCCTGCTGTATGCCTTGTCGGTCGAGGACTTCCGCGATTTTTATTTTAATTACCAGGCCGAAAGCCGTTCCATCGTGGAGCAGGAACTTTCGCTCAACTGCCTGCAAAAAGAGCAATTGTATGCGGCCCTCCGCACCAATGCGCTGCCGCAAAACCGGTTTTACCGCTACGATTTTTTATTCGATAACTGCACCACCCGGGCCGGGAAAATCATTGCGCAGAACAGCGGGGGAACGGTTCGCTATCCAACGCTGTTCCCTGTAAAAAAGCCTTCTTTCCGCGACCTGATTTATGTTTACCTGGACAAGGGACACCAGGACTGGAGCAAACTGGGAATCGATCTTTTGCTCGGCGCCAAACTGGACCGGGCGGCAACGAACGAAGAAACCATGTTTTTGCCCGATAATTTGCTGCGGGGGATGGACAGCGCGGCTGCGGACGGCAGGCTGCTTGTCGGGGGAAAAAAGCCTTTGCTCACCATGCCCAGCCTGGCGACCGGAAGTTATCTCATTACCCCCTTCGTCTTCTTTTCGCTGTTATTGGTTATTGTTGGCGGGTTGTCGTTGACCAAGAAAAGGTGGGCACAAAAAACGGTGGGTGTGTTTGATTTTGTGTTCTTCTTCCTCCTGGGCGCCGTTGGCGTGCTGCTCCTGTTTATGTGGTTCGGCACAGACCATGCGTTGTGTGCCAACAACTACAACCTGGTGTGGGCCCTGCCGACGCATTTGGTCGCTGCTTTTTTCCTGCACAAAAAAGCGGTGTGGGTAAAGAAATACTTTCGTGGCACGTTTGTGTTGACGGTGCTTTTACTTCTTTGCTGGGCTTTTTTGCCGCAACACCTGAACAGCGCTTTGTTGCCACTTGTTTTCTTAATAGCTTTAAGAAGCTGGATTCTTTCAACACAAAATCATGCAAAGCAAGGAATTTGATTACAGGGGAAAAACGATCGTTTACCGGACCGCGGGCAGCGGGCCGGTGGTGATGTTGCTGCATGGCTTTGGCGAAGACGGCACGATTTGGGAGGACCAGTTTGTGCTTTTCCCGGGCTATCAATTGCTGGTGCCCGATTTGCCGGGCAGTGGCCGTAGCGAAACCATTGAAGACATGAGCATGGAAGGACTGGCCGATGCGGTAAAAGCACTTCTTGATTCAACGGCTGGCGATACCACGCAAGTGGCGCTGATTGGTCACAGCATGGGCGGTTACATTACCCTGGCCTTTGCCGAAAAATACCCGGAATGGCTGCGGGGCTTCGGGCTTTTTCACTCCACGGCGTTTGCCGACAGCGACGAAAAAAAGGAGACCCGCCGCAAAGGCATCCGCTTCATCCGCCAACACGGTGCCGCTGAATTTTTGAAGATGTCGACACCGAACCTTTATGCGGAGGAAACCCGGAAGACACATCCCGAATGGATCGAAAAACAGGTGCGGGATACATGCAACTTTTCGGGCGACTCTCTCGTTCTATATTACGAAGCCATGATCCGGCGTCCCGACAGGACTGCCGTTCTGAAAGAAAGCCGGGTTCCCGTGCTTTTTGTGATGGGCCGCCATGATCCGGCGGTACCGCTGCAGGACGGGTTGAAGCAGTGTTACCTGCCGCAAAAAACGTATATTCATATCCTTGAGCATGCCGGTCATATGGGAATGATCGAGGAGTTAAACCAAACGAATCAAATCTTGTCACAGTTTGTAAACGCCACTCAAAAGACTGCCTGAACCTGATGAAAAAACGTCTGCTTTTTGTCAACCTGCTCTTTTTGCATGTGATGGCCTTTGCCAACCACATCACCGGTGGCGAAATGTTCTATACGCTCAAGTCGCAAGCGGGAAATGATTACACCTACGAAGTCACACTGAAACTGTACCGCGACTGCAATGCGCCGCCGGGCAGCGCCGAACTTGATCCTTCGGTGATCATCGGTGTTTTCGAAAACAATAACAACAGCAGCACGCCTTATCAAAAACTGACCGTGCAGCAAACCCGCATTGACTTACAAAGTCTTGGTACGCCTAATCCCTGCATCTCCAACCCGCCAACCGTGTGTTACCAGGTCGGGTATTACACGTTTGAAGTCACACTACCCGGCTCACTCGATGGTTACCTGATCACTTACCAGCGTTGCTGCCGTATCACGGGGATCAACAACATTTCGGGTAATTCAAACCAGGACGGCGCCACTTATACAGCGCAAATTCCCGGCACCCGGGTGCTGGCGACCGCGCCGGTTAACAACAGCGCCAGGTTCCTGGGAATTGACACGGTGATCGTTTGTGCCAACAACTATTTCTGCTACAACTTTGGTGCAACGGATGTCGACGGGGATGAGTTGCGCTATGCATTTTGTCCGGCTTATATCGGTGGTTCGCAGGGACGCTCTGTTCCAGATCCACCCTCGGCTCCGCGGGATGGTGTCTATACGGCTGTCCCCTATCAAAGCCCGTTCAGTGCCGCACAGCCTTTGGGTTCCGGCGTAACTATAGATCCAAATACCGGGATGATGTGCGGGATTGCACCGGGGGCAGGGATTTACGTCGTAACGGTTTGCGTGGACGAATACCGCAACGGGCAAAAGATTGCAACCCAGCGCAAAGACCTCCAGATCAAAATCGGTGATTGTAACGTGGCCAGGGCCGTGCCGGCGATCTTCGACATCAACGGGATCAAGATCAAGCCCGAAGCCGCAGGATGCCGGAGCTTTACTTACAGCTTTGCCAACGACGTTCCGTTCAACCCGCTGATCCATACCTATTACTGGGAGTTTAGCGACGGTGCGGTTTATAACACGGCCAATCCCAAACATACCTTTGCCGATACCGGCGTTTACACCATCAAGCTGGTGATCAACCGCGGCGAGCAATGCGGCGATAGTGCAACCTCTCTTTTGCGGGTATACCCGGGCTTTTTTTCGGGCTTTGTCTTTGGCGGAATCTGTGCCGGCAAACCCACGCGGTTTACCGATACCACCACTACGCTTTACGGGTTTGTGAATAGCTGGCAGTGGGACTTTGGCAATACCGCCGCCACAGACGACACTTCCCGGCAGCGCAACCCAACCTATACGTTTCCCCAGGAAGCGGCCTACAATGTGCGCCTGATCGTCACCTCCAGCAAGGGTTGTCTCGACACCGTTACCAAGTCCGTCGGCATCCTGACCAAGCCGCCGCTGAGCGTGGCTTTCAAGGATACCCTCATTTGCAACATCGACAGCCTGCAACTGCATGCTATTGGAAGCGGCGATTTCAGTTGGACACCGGCTACGCGTATCATCAACGCAAACACCGCCGACCCAACTGTTTTTCCAACGGCCACAACGAATTATGTGGTGCAACTGAACGACCAGGGTTGTATCAACCAGGATACGGTGCGGGTGCGGGTCGTAAGCTCGGTAAGCCTGCAGGCCATGCCCGATACCACCATTTGCAGTGGCGATATGCTCCGGCTTTCGGCTGTCACAAACGGGTTGCGTTATGTATGGAGCCCGGCAACATCGCTGCTGGACGATCCCACAGTATTGCGTCCGTTGGCACAGCCCGACCAAACGACCACGTACACCATTCGTTCCACCATTGGAAAATGCGTGGCAACCGATGACGTGAAAGTGACCTTGGCTCCCTACCCGGTGGCCAATGCAGGTCTCGACACCGCCATCTGTTACAACACACCGGCGCAACTGGCCGGCAGTCATAACGGCACCACCTTTTTCTGGTCGCCGACATCAACCCTGCTGGGTGCCAATACCCTGACACCAGTCGCCCGACCCAAGGCAACGACCGCTTATGTGCTGACATCTTTCGACAATAAAGGTTGTCCAAAGCCGGGCCGCGATACGGTGATAGTCGTTGTTAACCCGGAAGTTTTTGCCGATGCGGGGAAAGACACGGCTGTTGTTGTGGGACAACCCCTGCAACTCAACGCTTCGGGAGGTGAAAGCTATAGCTGGTCGCCTCCTACAGGATTGAACAACAGCCGCACGGCCAACCCGGTAGCCATTTATGATGGAAGCGCCGACAGCATACGTTATTTTGTAACCGTGGAAGATGCCATTGGTTGTTCGGATGTTGCTACCGTGCTGGTGAAGATCTATAAGTCCAACCCGGTTGTCTTTGTGCCGTCGGCCTTTACGCCCAACGGTGATGGAAAGAACGACGTTATACGTCCGTTAGCCGTGGGACTTTCGCGGATCGACTATTTCCGCATTTACAACCGCTGGGGCCAACTGGTATTTGAAACCTCGGTGAATGGCAAAGGCTGGGACGGAAAAATCAGCGGCAAGCCCCAGGGCACCGAATCCTACGTATGGATCGTCAAAGGGCAGGACTTCACCGGCAAGGTTTTGTTCCAGAAAGGAACGGTCACGCTGATCCGGTAGCCCCTGGCCTCCCCCCCTCCATGGAGGGGCTGACAACCGCACAGACCCTTGCTTTTGCAGGATACTTCAAAGCCTTCATCATACTTTAAGATGGAGGCTTTTTGCTGCCGTTTGGCGTCTTCGCCAAAGGCTTTTTCTTTGCCCCGGAGGGGCATCCTGTTAATAGAAACAAGAAGAGAAAAGAAATCAAAGCTCCGTAGGAGCGATATATTTTTTGTCACCAGAATAGCCATGAAGCTTCCGTTGCACAGTTTATCCTGACGAAGGAAGGACTCCGTTCAGCGTTCGGAACGCAGCCGGGCAAAAAGAGATGCCATCCCTTCAAGGGATGGAATTCCTCGAAATAGTAAATCATCCTGCTCAAGCGGCCCCAGTGCGTAGAAGTTCCTCTCCTTGAGGAGAGGGCCGGGGTGAGGTGGTCTGATTTTCCTTATTTTAGTAGCAAACAATCACGAACATCTTAAATTCCCACAATGGCTTACCAGGCTTCTCCCGGCCGCTACGCGTACATGGAATACAGGCGTTGCGGCAACAGCGGTTTAAAGCTTCCCGCAATTTCCCTTGGCTTATGGCACAACTTCGGCAAACAGGATGATTACGAAAAATGCAGGAGTATCCTGCACACCGCATTCGACTGCGGCATCACCCATTTTGATCTCGCCAATAACTATGGCCCGCCACCCGGTGCAGCCGAAGAAACGTTTGGCCGGATCCTGAAACAGGACTTTCTGCCCTACCGCGATGAGTTGATCATTTCCTCCAAAGCCGGCTGGCCGATGTGGCCGGGCCCCTATGGCGATTTCGGCTCGAAAAAATATTTGATGGCGAGCCTGGATCAAAGCCTGAAGCGCATGGGGCTTGATTATGTTGATATCTTCTACCACCATCGTCCGGACCCGGAAACACCAATCGAAGAAACCATGGTTGCATTGGACCAGATGGTGCGCCAGGGAAAGGCTTTGTATGTAGGGATTTCCAGTTACACTGCCGCACAAACTGCGAAAGCCGTTGCGGTGCTGAAAGAACTGGGAACCCCGCTGCTGATTCACCAGCCACGGTATTCGCTTCTCGACCGCTGGGTGGAAGACGGCCTGCTGGACGTGCTGGAAGAAAATGGTGTGGGCTGCATCACGTTCTCTTCGCTTGAGCAGGGCCTGTTGACCAACAAATACCTGCAAGGCATCCCCGATGATTCCCGTGCAGCCAGCCACCGGGGTAACGGAGCCCTGGAGGCAAGCGGCATCACGCCGGAACTGATTGGCAAAGTGCAGTCGCTGAACGAAGTGGCGGGGTTAAGGGAACAAACGCTTGCGCAAATGTCGCTGGCCTGGATCCTGAAAGACAAGCGCATCACCTCGGTGATTGTTGGCGCCAGCAAGCCCGAACAGGTGTTGGATTCGGTGCAGAGCCTGCGCAATTACAATTTTGGCGAAAGCGAGCTGCAAAAAATCGAACAGGTTTTGGCCGGTTGAAACGGCAGGGGCCGCCAACAGCGGACCGTTATTGGCTAGTCTGAAAATGATCTGTGCAAAAGGCCGGCAGACGTCAAGCCTGTGAGGTGAGGCAGCGAAGGCTCTCTGCCTTCAGGAGTTTTCATGTTTCACCTTTGCCGTCTCACCGGCAACCCATGCATACAAAGTTCTGATTGGCACCTTGGCCCTCGTTTTGCCTGCAAAGAGGGAACGGCTTTCAACTCTAACCTTAAAATCAATCAACATGGCAGACGTTAATCTTACCGCCTATAACGTGAAAACAAAAGAAAAAAATGTTCCGATCCAGGATGCAGTGATCACCAAAACAGCCAAGGGCGCTTACATGGTGCAGGGGCACGATGGGAAAGGAAACAAACTGACCACCTTGTGCAACGAAGAAAAAGCCCTGGCCGCCATCAACGCGGGCCTGGCCAAAAAAGGCTGGTAACGTCTGTTTGGGTTACAGGCCACAAGCTGCAGGCTGCAAGTATTGGGTTATTTTAGTACTTGGGGCCTGCAGCTTGTGGCTTTTCGCTATTGCTTGTATAATTTGAACACCTGCTCCCCTTCCTCCGTACGAAGACGCAAGAGGTACATACCACTGGCATAATTATTTGCCGAAATATCAATGCTCAGCTTTTGTAGAAAGCCGGTTGCCGCACTGCGGTATTCTTTCATCAAACTTCCCTTTGCATCATAGAGCCTTGCCTGCAGCACAGCGCCGGTGGCCAGTTTAAACACCAGCGCAAAAGCGCCGTTGCCGGGATTGGGATAAGCCTGCCATAAAACGGCGTCGGTGAATACAACTGCCTTGACCGGTGAATAGCGATACGAGCCATCTGCGTTGACAATTTTCAGCCGGTAGTAGCGCGGACCGAACTTGTCGGTTTCGGCATCGGTAAAGCTGTAACCGCGGGTGGAGACCGTGTTGCCGAGGCTTCCCACGTCGCCAAGCGATGTAAAGCTGCCCGCCTTCAGGGCATCGTCTCCCCTTGCCACTTCTATTTCGTAGCGAAGCACGTCGGTTTCGCTGCCAACCCTCCAACTGATCACCACATTGTTCCCCTGTCTTACGGCGCTAAGGTTCATCAGCTTCACCGGCAAGGGAGAGGAGAAGTCCGGGCCGCCACCGTTCAGCCAGAATTCCGAGAAAGCGGCCACTTTGAATTCGGCATAGTAGCCTTTGTCGAACGGCACCTTTGCCACCTGCGCTGAAGGGAGAAAATTCCAAAAGCCCTGCTGGTTGTCGAACAGGCTGCCGTTTTCTTTTGCCTTGTCGGGGTCGGTGTACTGTGTGATGCCCAGTGCATAGGCACTCTCGGGCCTGGCGCAACCGGGGCAGCCCGTTGCATTGCGAAGCGAATCCGTTTCTGCATCCAGAAAATAAAGCCGCACACTTACAGAATCGGTAGGCTCTATTGCGGGCTTCACTGTAAAGCTGCGGTTGTGATAATACTGGCTGTTGGCAAAACGAACCGGCCCGGTGTACAGGTAGGGTTGAAGAATCGTGGTACCCAGCGACTGGCCTTCGGGGCGAACGGAGGCAACAAGCTGGCCGTTGGAGGTAAAGTCGATCCAGTGGTTGCCAGAGAGGTTTTGCGTAACCGGCGCCAAAAGCGAAGGACCATCGTAAATCCCTTTGCTGTTGTCGTAAATGTGAATGTCGTCGACGGCAAAGCCTTCCCTCGCCACTCCCGGGTCGGCCGATAGCACAAAGCGCAGGCGAAGCCTGGAAAGGCCGGTGGGCAAGGGCTGTGTCGCCACATGCCACCAGGTAGCGTTTTCGGTGGTCCAGATGTTTCGCGGCGCTCCCTTGTCGAACCAGTTGGTGCCCGTGCCTGCCACGCCAAGCTTTAGCCAGGTCTTGCCATCGGCCGAATATTCCACCCATGCAGCATCGCAGGTGGAGGAGCCGCAGTCTTCGATGTCCAGCGCCACGCTGAAGCTAAGCGTTGGATTGGGCAAGCCCGAAATATCGAAACAGGGAGAATAGAGATAGGACAGCTCCCGGTCGTTGTACGTTCCCTGCAAGGATGTTTTCCAGGCATTGGCTCCCGAGGCGGCGCCTTTGATCTTCTGGCTGTTTGGCGTACCGTACTCCCAACTGCTCCTCCGGCCACCGGGATAAAACTGCCCTGTGCCGGATTCGAAGTTTTCCAGGTAGGGAAATGTTGTAATGAGCGGTTCGTTGTACAAAGCGAGGGTTGCCGTGTCATTGTTCCGGTAGGTATCGCCGGGCATATCCACAAACGTCTGGACATTGTAGATGCCAAACGAGGTGAAGCCTGCAGGTTTGCTGAATGTATACTGCTGTGTCGCGTTTGGCCCGATGAAGGGAATGATTTCACTGACAAGGCCGGCCCCGTTGATGCTGTAGCGAACCGGCACATTGGTGACGGGCATGGGCGAACTGTTGCGCACCGAAACCGTGATTCGTCCGGATGCGGTCAGGCTGCAATTGTTGACCGCCGGCGAATCGATGCTCACCAGTTGCACATCATTACGCACCTGGTAAAGGCGAATGTCATCCAGGGTATAACCGGCAGCCAGTTCGTTGTCGGTCGTTGGCCACTGGCCCCATTGTCCCCACCGCACCTGGAAGCTTGTGCCAAAATCCTGGCCGTTCGCCGAAAGAGCGTTCGAGACTTCAATGCTCCTGGTCCGTTGAAAGGTTCCCTCGGTTTCATTGGCCGAATCAAGGTTGTATACTTCAATCCAGGGCTGGGTATCGTTGCCGCGGATCCATACCCGGTTGGCACGGTTGTTCAACTGGCCATGCTGCCGGATACGGAAGTCCAGACGGATATCGTTTTGTGCTGCAGAGTAGTGGCCCAGGTTAAACGTGCCGTAGAGGTAATTGGAGTTGCCTCCCGTTACCAGGCGACTGGCATCAAGCACAAAGGCCTTTTTACCTGATGCGGCAAATTCCGGGTCAACGAAAGTGCGCAGGCGGCCGTACGGCGTGCTGTGGCTAAAATCGTAATGACCGTCTGTGGCAATGCCTGTGGTGTCCTGCTCGTAGACGGCTGCCGGCACGGATTCGAGGCTGTCAATAAACAGTGTCGTTGACAAATCAAGGGCCGCATTCGGGATTTGCTGTACGAAGGCGGTGAGGGTGTCATTCGCGGCAACGGCATCCCCATTATTTTTTACATAGATTTTGATATCGTAAAGTCCAGGAGCCGAAAGATCGGACGGGGTGGAAAAGGTATGCACATACGAGCTGCCGGCCGCCACTGGCGTTGGAACCGTTTCAATAACCGGTGCACCGCCGTTGATGGTATAAGCAACCACCAGATTGGAAACGGCGGCATCGTCAAGGTTTTTGATGCGAATGCGGATTGGCTCGGCCGCACCTAGGGCGGTTGAGGTTTCCTTTCTTCCCGTTCGGGGAGAAACCAGCGCATCCATTTTGACATCATTGTCGGAGAGGGAACCGGCACAGGTCCCGTTGTTTGGCGTTCGCGAAACGGCGTCCGCCCTTCTGCCCGCCTTTCCGTTGATCCGGGCCCGTACGGTGACAAAATAAAGGCTGTCTTTTGCCAGGCCGCTAAAGAGGTAGGTCGGAGTTGTTGTTACGCCGACCGGTTTCATTTCATCCCCACGCAGCCACATCACTTCGTAGTCGGTGGCACCGGGTACAGCGGGCCAGTTGATGGCAAGATATCCTTCGCACTGCGTTGCTGCCAGAGAGAGCGCCGGTTTCCCAAGAATGGTGAATGGGTTGCTGGTCGACGTTTCACCGCTGCTGTTTTGGGTCAGCCGGATCAGGGCCTTGTCGGTTGCGAGCGAAGGCACCAACCAGGTATACAACAGCCGCGACACAGCCAGGTTGTCGGCGATGGTCATCCAGGAATTGCCGCCGTCCGGAGAAAATGCCAGGGTAACATTGCCGGAAAGGCCGTGGCTTTCCCAGGCGATCCTGGTGGTTTCACCCGGGACCAGTGCCATGTCGCCGGCCGGTGCGGTGATACGCAGCCCTGTAGGCACCGCGTCATAGGCCAAAAAATATTCCTGGGCGACGTTGGTTACCGTCGTGCCTTTTACCCGGAGGGTGTAAGTGCCTGCCAGGGGATTGCGGATTACGACCTGTTCCATGTTGTTCACATGATCGGCACCGTTCACGGGTTCATTCCCCAGGGCAGTGATCGTTGTATCCAAGACCGTTGGCAACACCACGTTGCCGGAAGGGTCCACTACTTCGAGATCCAGGTCGTTGACCAAACTTTTGGTACTGAGAAGGGAAGCCGGCAGATCGTTCCAGTAGAGCAACACTTTCAGTTCTGCTGTGGCCGCCGGGACCGTGATAGTATGCGTGGTTGTTGTGGCATTGGTGCTGGTGCCGGTAAAATAGTTTCGGCCTTCTATCATTTCCGCACTGCGCAGCAAATTCATCGAGCCAAAACCGTAAAAAAAATCAGGGCCCGCCATGCCCCTGTCCAGCGCACCGTTGCAAAGAATGGCTTTCATCAATCCATTCTTTGGATCGGCCCCGTTGTTCAATTGCCGGAAGCGCTGGTAGAGCAGTGCCAAACCGCCGCTTAAGGCCGGTGCCGCCATGCTGGTGCCGTTGTTGTACGCGTAGGCGTTAGTTGGCCAACTCGAGATGACCTGCTTTCCCATTGCAACGATCTCGGGTTTCAGCCTTCCGTCCCGCACCGGGCCACGGCTGGAGAAATCGGCAACCAGTCCCGAATCGTTGGTTGCGCCGACAGTGATTACATTCTTGGCCGACTGGTAACCACCCAAAACCGTGCGGTAGCTGGTGGGGTAGGGCAGGCAGGTATTCAGGCCGCTGTTGCCCGCTGCAAACACTTGCAGCAAATTGGGCAGGTCCAGTGCCTGCTGATCGAGAAGGCGGGCCGTCAGGTCGTAGGTGCCGTTGTATTCGCATTCGATGACGTTGCCGTAAGAATTGTTGGTGATGACCATATGGTGGTCGCGGACATAGTCTGTCGCATGGTCCAGGATACCGCTGTATAGCTGGCTCACAAGCGTGGCTTTCGGTGCATAGCCACGATAAAGTTCCGCGATGTTGCCGGCGCCGGCAACGATGCCCGCGGTGTGAACGCCATGCGCATTAAAAGGTGACGCGTTGCGGTTGATCAGGCGGCCAAAAAAATCGGCGTGCGCCTGCAGGTCGGCATTGTCGCCGTGGCCCACGGTGACCCCTTCACCGTTCAATCCGCGACCGCCGCTGGCTGCCGGGGCATTCAGGACATTGGCGGTAGAGGCCATGCGGCTGTTGGAATTGAGCGGCTGGTCTTTGGGAGGCGCCGGCTGCAGGTATTCCACAAAGGGCAGTGCAGCAATGTCGGACAGGCGGGAGGATGCGATACGCAGGGCGATGATCCGCGATTCAAGGTGCGCCGTCGACAGGATCTCCGCATTCTGCGCCCTGAGTTGCTGCACCACCTGGCTTGCATCCAGTGTCGGGTAAAATGAAAGCCAGACATCGACCGTGCCTTGCACCTGCACGGCCCAGGAAGGGATTTGCCCCCGGGCAAAATAGTCCTGCATCTTCTGCTGCGGCGATAGCGGCACGAGGGCCCTGGCGCCGGCACGCTGCAGCCCCGCAAGCGACGGCGACTGCATTACCGAAACAGTGTATGCATTATCGGGCAAATAATCCAGCAGGGTGATTCCTTCCGCTGCCAGTGTTTTTCTTTCTTCGGCTGTTGGCAGATGGGTGAACTGCAGGACAGCAAAAGCTTTACCCGTAAAGCGGCTGGTTTTTTTGGAAAACGAATCCAGTGATTTTTGCGTCAGGTTCGGCCCCGGGCGAAGGGTGCCGGTGCGCAGGAAAATGGCTTGGGAAAAGGCGTGCGTTGCGAACAAAAAAAACGCGAACAGCAGTAGCCGGTGGTGCTTCATGGTTTGGATTTCTCGCTCTAAAATAGGAAAAGATCGGAATGGGAGACCTTCCTTTCTGTCTGCAAAAACGATTTCCACCCGCAGGCTTGGACGACCGCGGCAAAACCGCCATTTTTGTGCACTATTTTCTTTTTATGGCCAGTAACCGCAACGCCGCCATCGGCTTTATTTTCGTTACCCTGCTGATCGATGTCGTGGGATTCGGAATCATTATACCGGTCATGCCCAAACTGATCGAGGAATTGGGACATGTCGATTTAAGTCATGCATCACGCATTGGCGGATGGTTGCTTTTTGCCTTTGCCATCACCCAGTTTTTCTTTTCTCCGCTGGTGGGAAACCTGAGTGACCGCTATGGACGCCGGCCGGTGCTGCTGGCCGCTCTTTTGGGTTTTGCGGTGGACTATCTTTTCCTGGCCTTCGCGCCAACCATCGGCTGGTTGTTCGTGGGCCGTATTGTAGCGGGTATCACCGGTGCTTCCTTTACAACGGCGGCAGCCTATATTGCTGATGTGAGTACGCCGGAAAACCGGGCAAAGAATTTCGGAATGATTGGTGCTGCTTTCGGTCTTGGCTTTATCATTGGCCCGGCCATCGGTGGCCTGCTCGGCGGCTTTGGTACCCGGGTACCCTTTCTTGTGGCGGCCGGTTTGTGCCTGCTGAATTTTTTGTACGGGCTTTTGATCCTGCCCGAATCGCTGAAGCCGGAAAACCGCCGAAAATTCGAATGGGTGCGAACGATCCCCGGCGTCAGCATCTACAAGTTGCGGGAATACCCGGCCATCACGGGACTAGTGTTTGCCCTGTTCCTCGTTTATATCGGCTCGCATGCCGTACAAAGCAACTGGAGTTTTTTTACCATTGAAAAATTTCACTGGAACACCAGCATGATCGGCATTTCACTGGCGGCGGTTGGGCTGCTGGTAGGGGCGGTGCAGGCCGGGCTGACCCGGGTGGTGAATCCAAAACTGGGCAATGAAAAAAGCATCTATCTCGGCTTGTTCCTTTATTCGATCGGCATGTTCCTGTTTGCGTTTGCGACACAAAGCTGGATGATGTTTGCCTTCCTGGTTCCTTATTGCCTCGGCGGGATCTGCGGTCCTGCCCTTCAGTCGGTGATGGCCAGTCACGTGCCGGCCAACCAGCAGGGCGAACTGCAAGGATCCCTGACTGGCGTGATGAGTTTGACCACCATCATTGGGCCGTTGATCATGACCAATATCTTTGCCCATTTCACCGCCAAAAACGCCCCCGTTTATTTTCCCGGCGCTCCGTTTCTGATTGGGGCCGTGTTCATGCTGGCCAGTGCAGCCATTGCCTATTACGTGTTGCACAAAAAAAGCTGGAAGGAAAGCGAAGTGCAGGCAGCGGGATAATCTTGTTTTGCTTTCGGCCGCATGCAAAAAACTTCATGTATAAATCCAGAGAAGAACCGGTTTTCTTTCTTTTTTCAATAACTGCGAAAGGGTTTCCAAAAAGTGATAGGAAATCATCGGGCAGCCAAGACTATTACAGATCGGCCGGGGATACACTTCAACATCGGGAACGTGTTTGTAAGCGTGTAATACAATGGCACGTTCGTAACAATTGGCGTTGCTGCTGTCAAGTCCGTAGAGCTTAAACGCTTTTCCAAAACGGCCCTGGTAGGCACCGCCAATTTTGAACCGCCCTAACGAACTGCAACCTGAATTCAGTGCATTGGAAAAAGCCGGTTCGGCCATATATGAGGTGTTGCAACTCCCGTGCGCTACAAGGCCAGTTATGATCAACGAATCTTTTGTAAAGTCATAAACAAAAAATCGCTTTTTGCCGCTCGGCAACCGCATGTCAATTAAGAAAACATAGTGGGAGGAAAGGCCATTTTGCAAAGCAAACTGCCGACTCAACGCAGCTTTTTGTTTCAGGCGCTGACCTAAAGCATTACCTTCTATATACGTGGCTGGTTTTGAAATGACTTTTCGGTATTTCCTGTTTGCCGGAAAAAGATACGAGTATAGGATAAGAAAGAAGTAAACAAAAAAGACGACCAGCAGCGGCTTCATGTTGAAGAGATGTGGAAGAAGATTTTTTCCACAA
Organism: Flavisolibacter nicotianae; assembly: GCF_003628535.1. GTDB lineage: Bacteria > Bacteroidota > Bacteroidia > Chitinophagales > Chitinophagaceae > Flavisolibacter > Flavisolibacter nicotianae. Next base: position 368,743 of record NZ_RBCI01000001.1, on the reverse strand, counting down.
ACAAAAACGTTTGCGCTTCTTCGTTCCGGAAGCTTCCAATGGCGTTCTATGCTTGTCAGCCAGGCAATTTGCTGCTTGTTCTTTGTAGTCCTTTTGGCGTTCGTCAGCTTACCGGTACCGGTATTTCACCGACAGCGCGGTAACGAGGGTGTTGCTGTAGTCACCCGGAGCGAATGTCGTTTCTTGCCGGCCAACGGTGACGTTACCGTTCACCGTCCACCGCCTGGAAAGCGGCTGCTGGTAGCCGATGTTCACCGACTGCGATTGCAGGTTGTAAAACTGCTTGGCCGAAGCTTGCAGGTTGATCAGTTCCGGCGAAAACCCGGCACCGATCCGGATGGAAAAATAGTGTTCGGGGTTCTTGAAATACCGGCGGATGGTGAGTGCGGCCGACACGCTGGTACGGCTGCTGTCGGGAGTCAGGTACGGCCGAAACGACAGCCAGTAGTTACCCGTGTAATAACCGAGCGAGCCGGTATAAATGGTCACCTTGCGTTGCGAACCAAAATCCAGGTAGCGCAGCCCGGCCGACGCTTCGAAGCCGTGCGGCAAACCGGCGAAAACTTCGGCGCCGTAACGCTGTTTTGAAAACAGCGAGCCGTCGGACAAACCGGCATTCAGGTAGGCATATATCCCGCGGTAGATTTTGGGGTAGAGGTCAATCTCCGGCTGAAAAGCGTTATGGCCTGAACGGTTGGCGTAATTCACTCTTGCCACAGCAGAGCCCCAGGACATTACCCGGCTGCCCTGCACAAAGGCATATCGGGCCGCAGAAAAATAGCGGGCATAGGCTTCATGGGAAAAGCCGGCCGAAAGATCGTTTTCGAGCAGTTGACCGCGCAATTCCTGCAGCAGTATATAGGCTGCGCCGTGTTTTGGAGAAAGGCGCAGCAGTTTTTGCACCAGCAGTTTGGCATCCAGCATCCTGCCGGTAACCGAAAGCAGTTTGGCTTTGCGATAGAGCAGTTCCGGGTCGTTGGTAAAAAAAGTGAGTCCTTTTTCAGCAACCGCCAATGCCCGGGCAGGATCACCAGCCCAGCGCTCCGTATCGATCCAGGCAAGATAGTTATCCAGTGTCTTTGCATCGGTGGCTGCTACATCGGCGAAGGTCTTCCGGGCTTCGCTGTAATTGCCCTCCCAGGCGTAGGTGCGTCCTACGAAGGTTTTGATCTCCAGGTAAAGCGGGTATCGTTCCAGGAGGCGAAGTGCCAGGTCGCGGCCCTGCTGCCGGTTGCCGGCAAAGGCCATTTGCTTTGCGAGGGCAAAGGCTTTATCAGGGTTGGAAAGGGAATCGGTTTGCGCCGCCAGTTGGGTGGCAAAAAAGCAAACCAGGAGGAGCGCCCTGCAAAGGTTTTTGACGCTGGCAACAATCGCGGGTACCGGGGTTCTCATCATTTGTGGGTTCATTTTTCAGCAGGGCTGGATTTTTTCTTTGGAGTTTACACCGTTGGGCAAAATCTGGCGGGTATCATCCTGTGGGCTGGCAAAAAAGGCCGCGGCGGTGGTTGCCTTGGGCAATTGAAATAACCCGTTACCATGTTGCATCACTGGAAAGCAAACAGAGATCAGGAGAAGAGAAGTTGCGCCGGGCGGGCAGGTACGAAACAGTCCGGCGGACCTGTGAGCGAAGTGGTTGACCATGTGGATATTGGTTGACAGAAGCCGCTTCTGCAGCGGTGCGCAAAGATTAACGGAAAAGTGCAGATTTCAAAACGCCTAAACAGTGGGGTTGCAGGGAATTATGCGGGATGTGCAGACCCTTCGGTGAAACGGCAAAAACAAGTGGGGAGTGAGACGGTCCTGTGCCGGATGAAAAGCAAAACAGCAGCCACCGGGACTGCTGTTTTTATCGATACTTGTAAAAGGGTCATGCAGGAATGGTCATCTCCGAGACCGGCTGCTTCCGCATCTGGCGCACGGCATCGGCAATGGCCTGTGCATCGTAGCCGCATTCGCGGTGCAGTTCTTTCAGTGTGCCGTGTTCGACGATGCGGTCGGGAATGCCCAGAATTTTCAAATCGTTTTTGTACCCGTGAAGCGCCATGAATTCGGCCACGGCACTGCCAAATCCACCCACGACGGTTCCGTCTTCCACCGTTATGATCTTCTCATACTGGAGAAGCGCCTCGTGTAAAAGGGCTTCATCCAGGGGCTTGGCAAAGCGCATGTCATAATGGGCCGGCTCAATGCCTTCGGCTCTTAGTTCGCGAATGGCCGCGGCGGCAAAGTTGCCGGGGTGGCCAAACGAAAGAATGGCCACATCCTTGCCTTCCCGCAGCCTGCGGCCGGTGCCGAGCTTAATTTCTTCCAGGGGCCTGCGCCATTCAGGCATCACACCTTCGCCCCGCGGATAGCGAATCACGAAAGGCAGGTTGGTGCTGTCCAACTGGGCTGTGTACATCAGGTTGCGTAGCTCGGCTTCGTTCATCGGCGCCGAAATGATCATGTTCGGGATGCAGCGGAAATACGGCACGTCGTAAGCGCCATGGTGCGTGGGGCCGTCTTCTCCCACCAATCCGGCACGGTCGAGGCAGAAGATCACCGGCAGCTTTTGGATGGCCGCGTCGTGCACCGCCTGGTCGTAGGCCCGTTGCATGAAGGAGGAGTAAATGTTGCAAAAGACTTTCAGTCCCTGCGTTGCCATACCGGCGCTCAGCGTCACGGCGTGCTGCTCGGCAATTCCTACATCAATGGCCCGGTGCGGCATCGCCTTCATCATGATGTTGAGCGACGAGCCGGAGGGCATGGCCGGCGTAATGCCCATGACTTTTTCGTTCTTCTCCGCCAGCTCCAAAATCGTGTGGCCAAACACGTCCTGGTATTTGGGCGGCTGCGGGAGGTCGAATTTCTTTTTATAGATCTCGCCGGTGATCTTGTCGAAGAGGCCCGGTGCATGCCATTTGGTTTGGTCTTTTTCGGCCAGTTCGTAGCCCTTGCCCTTCACGGTTACGATGTGTAGCAGCTTGGGCCCGGGAATGTTGCGCAGGTCTTTCAGAGTGTCTACCAACTTGGTGATGTTGTGCCCGTCGATAGGACCGAAATAGCGCATGTTCAGCGCTTCAAACAGGTTGCTGCTGCGGGTCACCATGCCCTTGATGCCGGCTTCCAGCTTGGAGGCCATCTCCCGGGTGAAGTTTTTGCCCACCGGCAGTTTGCCAAGCATCTTCCAGACATCGTCGCGCAGTTTGTTATACGTCTGCGACGTGGTAATGTCGGTCAGGTACTCCTTCAGCGCTCCCACGTTGGGGTCAATGCTCATGCAGTTGTCGTTCAGGATCACCAGCATGTCGGTATCGGCTACGCCGGCGTGGTTCAGCGCTTCGAACGCCATCCCCGCCGTCATGGCGCCATCGCCGATGACGGCCACCGCCTTGCGGTCGGTTTCGCCTTTGTATTTGGCCGCCATGGCCATTCCCAGTGCGGCAGAAATAGAAGTGGAGGAGTGTCCAACGCCAAACGAATCGTATTCGCTTTCGCTGCGCTTGGGAAATCCGCTCAGCCCTTTGTATTTGCGGTTGGAGATAAAATTGTCCCGTCTTCCTGTCAGGATCTTGTGCCCGTATGCCTGGTGGCCTACATCCCAAACCAACTGGTCGTACGGTGTGTTGTAGATGTAGTGAAGGGCAACGGTCAGTTCCACCACACCCAGGGAGGCCGCAAAGTGACCGCCATGCACACTGACCACATCGATAATGTACTGACGCAGTTCATCGCACACCTGGTGCAGCTTTTCCTTCGGTACTTTTTTCAGGTCTTCCGGCGAGTTGATGGTTTGCAGCAACGGACCTGCAGGGATTTGCATTGACAAGGGTTTAAGCGGTAAAATTATCCCATTTCGGCCAATTGGCCGAAATGGAACTAATGCTTAACAAACCGGAAAGAAATAGGTTGCCCGCCATCAATGCTGCTCACCTGTAAATTGTAAATGCCCGGGGGAAGGCTGGCCGGCAACGACACGAGACGCTGGTTACCGCTTTGTCTTCCGGGCAGGCTGCCTTTTGCCGCAACCATTCCGCTGGTATTGCAAATGGTGTACTGCAGGTTTTGCAGACTGGTTTCGGGCAGATCGAGATAAAGTTTATCCGTTGCCGGGTTGGGCCACATGGAGGCCGATCCGTGGACACTGCCGCTTTCGAATCGAACAATGGGAGAATAAAAGGCCGGGCCGTTTTTCTGCTGCACCTTCAGCCGGTAGTAGGGGAAAGATGAACTTCCCGTTACTGGAAGGGAATAAAGTTTGGTGCCGCTTTGCTGTTCGCCCACATAGATCTTGCAGGTCTCGAACGTAACACCGTCGGCCGATTTCTGCAAAACGATGCTTTGCAGGTTTTGCACATCCTGCAGCACCCATTCCAGGTTTGGCTGACCGTTTTTGATGCCTGCGTTCTTAAACGACACAAGCTTCACCGGCAGCAGGGCCGGGTTGCAGGGGATGATGGTGAAATCAAAACTTTTTAAATAACAGCCGTTTACCGAAGCCACCGTCACCCGGTAAGTGCCTTCGGGCAAATTGTCGATTTCAATAAAGGGGGGCGAATCGTCGGTATATGTAGTGTATTTGTCAGCGAAATCAAAAATGCGGTCACCGTTGACATCGTAGGCAATCGTATAGGACATGGGGAAAACGACATCGTAGTTGCTGTGCTTTACATAAATGCTCACGCTGCCCATCCCTGTTTCCCCGCAGGTGGTGGGATTGACCATGTCGAGTTCATAAGAGATATCGGTAGTGTTTCCGGGCCGGTCGTTGGAGGCGCCGCCGCTTTGCTGCGGCGTTTTTTGCCAGTTACAGTCGCCATCGAGGAGGCGGGCAAAACTGTTTTGCTTTCCGGTGGCCATGCCCAGTTGTTCGTAGCGGACGGTCATCTGGCTCAGATCAAAACGCTGGCTGGTGCAGTTGCCGTTTACACTGGATGAAACAATGGGGCCAACCGCCTCAGAAGGCAGGGAGCGGACCACCGCATCAATCACATTTAAAGAAGGATCCAGGAGCACCAGTGGGGTATTGCCGCTGCCGCCGTCCGTCATCAAGCCGTTACCGGTGGTGGGAATAGGCTTGTTGGTGCAGTTGCAGGTATTCCAGTTCAGGCTGGCATGCACGCCTGCGGGAGAAAGACTGTCAATGTTGGCGCAGGTGCCGGGAATGAAGTTCTGGCCGGCGATCACATAATATTGACCGGGCTGGAGGATTGTATTGGCCGGGATTGTAACGGAATAAACGCCGGTAGTCAAAATGTAACAGCCTATGTTGACGGGTCCGGGACCGTAGTTCATGAGTTCAACAAACTCGGAGGTCGTTCCACAAGTAGTGGAAGGCCATGGCATGTATTCATTAATGACCACTCTTCCCTGGGTCTGTGCAAAAGTGGTTGTGGTAAACAAAAAGATCACAACAACACAGACAAGACGGATACGGTAGATTCGTGCTTTCACTGGGTTGGATTTGGGTACCAAAATACAACCGACCTTTAGAAAATCAACTATTCAAGCCTGATTTTTTTGAGAAAAAAATAGGCAGTAAGTTTATCCACTTATACAACGTTTTGTCCACTGGTATATTTACGGCCTCTGCGTCCGTAAGCTTACGTATAATTTTACCCGATGAAGTCATTCCGGTTGTCAAGGTATTGGGCGTTTCAGTTTGCCGGTTGGGGACTCCTGGCCTTGATCAACATATTTTTTGCACTTCTGTTTAACAGCTACGAACCCGAAATTCTTCAGAAAATCCTCTTTTTTGTAGAAGTCGGGTTGATCTTCTCTCACTTTATGCGGGAGGTGGTTCATCGCTCCTCCTTGCTGCTGAAAGACCTCCGCCAGCAAATCCTGACGTTTTTACTCCTGACCATTGCTTTTTCGTTTTTCTGCACCTGCGTGGCATCGCCTTTCGAACACATTTACCAACTGGGCAAGCGGGTGTCGTATTTATCGCTGTTCGTGACCAACCTCGTGATCTATGTTCCCAACCTGCTTATCTGGAACGCCATTTACTTCATGTACCATTTCATCATGAAGACCCGCAAGCAGGAGATGGACACCATCAAACTGGAAGCCCTGGTGCGCCAACTGGAGTTGAATACCATCAAAGCACACATCAACCCCCACTTTATTTTCAATGCCCTGAACGGCATCCGTGCACTGATCGATGAAAATCCGGCAAGGGCCCGTAAGGCCATTACCGAATTAAGCAATATTTTGCGTAGCAGTTTGAGCGCCGAGAAGGCCGAAACCGTGCCCCTGGAACAGGAACTGAAGATTGTAAAAGATTACCTGGCACTGGAGAGCATGCGTTTTGAAGACCGCCTCACCATTGACTTTGACATCGATGAACGGACGCTGACCAACCCTGTGCCGCCCATGATGCTGCAAACCCTCGTGGAGAATGCCATCAAGCATGGCATCAGCAAGCAGATGAAGGGCGGTGTTATCCGCATCGTGTCGGCGGTAAGCGGCGGCCGGCACCAGTTGCTGGTTCAGAACACCGGTCACCTGAACGGGTATGCCAAACACGGAGGCGGGTTTGGCATTGCCAGTACAAAAGACCGCCTGAACCTGCTGTATGGCGAAAATGCCAGCTTTGAAATCAGCCAGGTCGAGGCTACTTTGGTGGAAGCAAAAGTGCAGATGCCGATGGGTGAAGAGGACCAGGCAGCCCGGAGAAAAAGAATCCGGTAAACAAAAATCTCTCGAAAACCAGCAAACGGATAACCTGACGATCGACATAAAGAACACCAAACACTGAACTCCAAACACGAACAACATGAGAGCAATCATTATTGATGATGAACGCCTGGCACGGACCGAACTTCGCAAGCTTTTACAGGAGTTTCCCGAAGTGGACGTAGTGGATGAAGCATCCAATGCGGAAGAAGGCGTTCAGAAAATTGAAAGCCACAATCCCGATCTTATTTTCCTCGATATTCAAATGCCCGGGAAAACAGGCTTTGAAATGTTGCAGGAACTCGATCATGCTCCCACCGTCATCTTTACCACGGCCTACGACGATTATGCCCTCAAGGCATTTGAAGTAAATGCCCTGGACTACCTGCTGAAGCCCATTGAGCCCAGGCGGCTGGCCGATGCCGTGGAGAAAGTGAAAAAGCAGCATGCCGGCAACGGCGAGGGCGGCGGTGCGCCATCAACATATTCGGAGCCGATGCACCTGCTGGGCGAGCAGGACCAGGTGTTTGTGAAAGACGGCGACCGCTGCTGGTTCGTGCGCCTGTCGGAAGTGCGCCTGTTCGAAAGCGTGGGCAACTACGCCAAGGTTTTTTTCGGCAACAACAAGCCTCTGATCTTAAAATCACTCAACGCACTGGAAGAGCGTCTCGATCCAAAATCATTCTTCCGGGCCAACCGCAAGCATATCGTCAACCTGCAGGCCATTGAAAAAGTAGAGTCCTATTTCAACGGCGGGCTGTTGCTGGAACTGAAGGGTGGTGAAAAGATCGAAGTGAGCCGCCGGCAAACCGTAAAGTTCAAAGAGATGATGAGTCTATAAATCAAATTTTCTCCCTGCGAAGCCCTTTCGACCCAGAAAGGGCTTTGTGTTTTTCGCAGGGCAAAAACCGTATTTTACAAGCTTTAAATTGTATCAATGAAAAAATCTGTTGCGTTTTTCTTTTTTGCATCGGCCGTTTGGCTTGTGCCGGCTGCGTGCATGGCCCAAAAGGCAAATGGCCATTCGTTTACGGCCAATGAAGTGGAGCGGATCGAATCCGTCCTTGCGTCCGATAGCATGCAGGGCCGGGCTGCCGGCAGTGCCGGGATTGAAAAAGCGGCCAACTTTATCGCGGCCGAATTTCAAAAAGCCGGTCTGCAGCCGCTGCAGGGCAGCTACCTGCAATCCTTTACGATGGTGAAGCCGCGGCTGAAAGAGCTAAAGTTCAAAGCCGACGGTGCCGACGCCGAAACCCGCAACCTGGTAGTTTTTACCAGTCAACCAAACCTGGAAGTGGACGAAAAATCGGGCTATGCGGTAGAACGGGTGGGGGCCGGCGAGAATTTGTTTGCCAAAGCCATGCAACTGACGCAGGCAAAGAAAAATACCATTGCCCTGGTAGACACCAGCTTTGCTAAAAATTTTTCGCGGCTGGCCTTTCTCAAGCGGCAAATGTTTCAATCGCCGTACAGTGTGTTGTTTCTGCTGGGATCATCCCTGCCAAAAGAGTTTAAGGTGAAAGCCGAACACAGTTTTGAAGAGATGAAACTGTTCAACGTAGTCGGCGTATTGCCCGGGAAAAGCAAAAAAAACGAGCAGGTGGTTTTCTCTTCCCACTACGACCACCTGGGTATCGGCCGGCCGGTGGAAGGCGACAGCATCTACAACGGCGCCAACGACGATGCTGCGGGAACAACGGCGGTGATCATGCTGGCCAGGCATTTTAAACAACAGGCCGCCAACGAACGGACCCTGGTGTTTGCCGCCTTCACCGCCGAAGAAGTGGGCGGCTTTGGCTCGCAGTATTTTTCACGCCAGCTCAATCCCGCATCGGTGGCCGCCATGTTCAATATCGAAATGATCGGCACGGAAAGCAAATGGGGAAAAAACTCAGCCTACATCACCGGTTACGAGAAAACCAATATGGGTGAGATCCTGCAGGCCAACCTGAAAGGGTCGGCATTTACCTTTTACCCTGACCCTTACCCGCAGCAACAATTGTTTTACCGCTCCGACAATGCAACGCTTGCCCGCCAGGGTGTACCGGCGCACACCATTTCCACCGCGAAAATGGAAGACGAGCCTAATTACCACAAGCCAAGCGACGAGGTGAAAACACTGGACCTGCAAAACATGGCGCAGATCATCAGCGCCATTGCAGAAAGCAGCAAAACCATCGTAAGCGGGAAAGACACACCGACAAGAGTAAAGACCGAAGATTTGCGTTAAAATGAAGGTTTAACACGTGTCAAGAGTAAAACGAGGCGACTCGATATTGGGATATTAGATACTGGGATATTTGCTGTACGGAACTTGTGAACTAGTGAACTTCTGAACGATCCAGCACACCTGCCCTTACGGCGAATAAACTGAACAGGGCTCCTTCCAAACGGAAGGAGCCCTGTTCAGTTTTGCTTATTGCTTATATCAAACCGCCGTCTGGATGGAGAAAACTTTTGGTAAGGAAGAAGTCCACGACAAAGCGAAAGAATTCCCTGTTTTACGTCTGACGTTTGACGTCTCACCCCAGCTTGCTAGCAGATTGGTATCAGGTGGTTTCAATCGTGATGCCTTCATGCACCAGTTCAATGCTTTCGATCGCAATGTCACCGGCATCGGCCCGAAGGTCGCTGGCTGTGATCTTACAGGGCCAAGCATTGTGCAGTTTCCAGACCCTGACAGGCTCGTGTCTTTCGTTCAGCAGGCTGACTGTGATATCGCGGCGTTCGACCTGGCCGCCCTGGATCGTGTTCATCCAAAGAAAAAAATCATTGTCCTGCGCTACGATGCCCCTCTTTAGGACGACATTGCCATACTTGCGGATGCCCGGCATTTTGATCGTATTGAACTGCGGCGAATTGCCCTCCCGGTATTCAATCACTTCCACTTCCATCGAAAGGCCCGAAACTTCGGTAAACCCTGTGCTGACACCACCCCAATTGACAAGAAAGTGATAAGCCGACGCTGGATAAGGACGCATAAGTTTGTTGATTAAACGGGTGAAAAAATGGCGGATGCGCTGTAGTGGCCACATACATGCAGGAAGTTACGGCAACGCGTCTGTATCTGCAAGAGGGTTGGCTGCTGCTTGGCAGCTCGTGTAAAGGACTGGCCGTCCGAAACCCGTTAGCTTTTTACCACGCTAACCTGGTGGATGGCCGCCGCCATTTCTTCCAGGAGCGAGGGGTTCTGCTCGATGGCATTGCCCACGACAATTACATCGGCGCCGGCCTTGCAGTTGCGGTAGGCTTTTTCCGCATCGCGTATGCCGCCACCGATGACAAGGGGTACATCAATGTTTTTGGCCACCAGCGAGATCATTTCTTCGGTGATGGGTTTTTTGGCACCGCTGCCCGAGTCCATATAAATCAGTTTGTTGCCCAGCATCTCGCCGGCCATGGCCGTGCAGAGGGCAATGTCGGCTTTGTCGGCCGGGATGGGGGCCGCGCCGCTGATATACGAAACCGTCGTCGGGGCGCCACCGTCGATCACCATGTAGCCGGTGGAGATGATTTCCAGCCCGCTCTTTTTGACAAAAGGTGCCGAGATCACGTGCTGGCCAATCAGCAACTCGGGGTTGCGGCCCGAGATCAGCGACAGGTAAAGCAGGGCATCGGCCTGTTTGCTGATCTGCGAGGGGCTTCCCGGAAAAAGGATCACCGGGATCTTGCTTTCTTTTTTTATCAGTTGAATACAGTCGTCGAGATGATCGGAGACAACAAGGCTGCCGCCCACGAAGAAATAGTCCACACCGGCACGGTTGGCCCTGTTCACAAGAGAAGAAAGGGAAGATGAATTGACTTTGTCAGGATCAATCAAAACCACAAAGCTCTTTTGGCCAGTCTGTTTTCTTTCCACCAGGGAGGCATAAACATTCATCTTCATCCGCGTGTATTATGGGTGCAAAAATGCAAAAAAAATGGGCTGCAGGCTACAGCCGTTTATAGACAGCCAGTTGTATGACGTGATTATTGATAAAAGAATTACGGGTTGACGTGTACTGGTTCAGGTACCCGGTCTCCAGGTCAACCTTGCCGGGAAGGCGGTAGCCCACCGCTCCGTACAAACGGTTTTGATCAAACGCTTTTCCATTCACGGCCGTTTTGTCGCCGGTGTTGAGGAATACTTCGTTTTGCAGGGCAAAAAACAATCCTTTCGAAAAACTGTTGCCACCGGCCGTAAGTGGAAATACGCTCCGTACAAAATACCGGAAGCGGTAAGCCGGGTCGTGACCGTCGGTGGTCAGCTCGTTGCCAACCGCCATGGGCCGCGGCAGAAAACGTTCCTCGAACCGGAAACGGTGCGAAACGGCAATGCGTTTGATCTTATACGTCAGCAAGGCCTGCTGCCAGATGCGGTGCTCGGGCAGCAGAGCCGAAAGACCATTGAGGTTGCGACGGCCAAAGACGGCTGCGTAACCGGCCGTAAGAGTCAGGGATTGACTCGGGTGGTAGTTCAGGGCCGGACGAAGCATGATGGTGCCAGCCTGTTCCCAGCGGTCTGTGGAACGCAATTGCGCATCAAAAAAAAGGCTGAACCGCTTGTTAAGCCTGAACGTATTGAACGAAGACAGCCATCCGCTGAATTGCACCTGTGCCTGTGCACCGGCTGCCAGTGTGAATACGACAATCAAAAAAAATCCGTGCTTCATAGTTTCGCAAAATAAAGGGCAAATATGCCGAAGAATTAGTGAAAACAAATCCGTGCACTGTTTTTATTGCGCACGATATTGTTTTCCGTTTGTTCGTCGTGCACTTCTGTGGGAACCTGCCCGCGAAGGTCATACTGGTCCTGGCCCGAGCCGCCATTCAGTTTCAGCCTGATGCGGGTGGCGACATTTTCGGTAATGACAAACCGATCGTTTCCGGCCAGGCCATTGATGGTCACACGATAGGTTTCGGAGCGGAGAAACCTGCGTTCGTAAATGGTTTGTTCCCGGCCATTTTCTTTTGCATAACGGCAGATCCGCAGCACAAAGCCATTTTCGGCCGGAAGAAAATAAAAAAGCTCGTCTTCATTGCTCCCGTCGACCTGTACATCTTTCGCCAGGAAGCGGTAATAGTCCAGCACCGGCTCTTCCAGCCCGTCCCTTCGCTTTTTGAGCTTTCGCACAAACGACTCGCCGTCCATGGTCAGGATGGATGCCGGCAGGTTGGCAACGGCATTTTCAATTGCTTTATCGGTCAGCAGTTGCTGCAATTCGTGTATGGCGGTGCGCCAGTCTTCGGCCGCAAGGCCGTTGAGGAAAACGCCGTCGAAGAGGTGCGCCTTGGAACTGAGGCTCCTGATGTAACCGGGTTTTTCCTGGAAGTTGATCAGAAAACGCAGGGCGACAAGGCGCATTAGTTTTGGCACCAGCCCGTTGCTGGAGTAGAATGCCCAGTCGCGGTCCCGGGGAATGGCTTCAAAAAAACGCAGGCCGGCGGAATCGCGGCTTGCCCAGCGCCAGTTATCGTAATGCCGGTCCCAGTCGGCAATCAGCATGTCCAGTAATCTTGCTTTCAGCAGGGCTTTTTGATCCACCACGGCGCTGTTTTCCTTTTGCACAAGGCGCAGGAGGGTTTCGGTATCGATCGACGTTTCAACGCCGGGATCGCGTTCTTCCAGCATGCACATCGTGTTGGCAAAAATGGAGCGGTAGGGGCCCAGTGCCGTGTCGTCGGCAACAAAATAGATGGTTGGCTGTGCGGCCCGAATGCCAGCCGCTTTTGCCAGCGGGCCAATGACCAATACGCCATAAGGCATGGCAGCGGAGATCTGGTCCTGCGTAAGCTTTTGCGCCAGCGAATTTTTCAGGAGGGGAGGCATGGCACCGGATACATCTTTTTCAATGGTGCGCAGGGCCCAGGTTTTCCCCTTGTCGTCTTCCAGCTTGAGGGATTTGGTTTGCATGCCGCCACCCAGCTCAATGATCCTGAATGGCGTGGCCGAGAGCCGCAGCACCGGCAACGTTACGGGTTGCTCCCACTCGCTGCGGTAATTTTTTCCCATCAACCAGTGGCGCAAAAACGAATGGGCTTTGTAACGGTTGCTGGCATTGACAACGACCGAATCGCTGCCTGTATAATGAAAGGCAGGATGGCTGAACTGTGCCGCCACGATACACCGGAAGGCACACACGAAAAGAAAAACGAAACTTTGTTTCACAGGCATAAGCGATGATGGCCTTTCTGAAAGAAAGAACCTTTGCAAATGCTTTGCCGCTGTCGGCGTGGGAAGAGATAGTCGCGTATTGGATAGCAGATCGTGAGTGATTTTAATCAAATACAATCTTGCTAATCATTTAACCACCCGATCTCTCACTAACCAAATATCCAATTTCTCCTACACGCTGACTGCGCAATTCACCCATTCGGCATCGAACGAAGCGTTGTATTTTTTGTAGAAGTTGATAGCGGGTTCATTCCATTCGAGCACCTGCCACACAATGCCGTTGAAGTTTTTTTCCTTCGATTCCTCGACCAGGCGGTCGAAGAGTTTTTTCCCGATGCCCTGGCCACGGAGGGCTTCGGTTACCAGGAAGTCTTCCAGGTACATGCGTTGCCCTTTCCAGGTGCTGAAGCGAATATAGTAAAGGGCAAATCCTTCCACCCGGCCATCCCGTTCGGCCACAAAAGCCCACCAAACGGGGTTTTTGCCAAACCCGCTTTCCTCGAAATGGTCCAGCGTCACGGTTACTTCATCAGGGGCCTTTTCGTAAACGGCCAGTTCTTTCACCAGCTCCAGAATACGGTGGCAATCTTCCCGCACCGCTCTTCGAATGATCACGTTCATGGGTGCAAAATAACCCGATTTCCTTTTTAGCGAATGGCCTGCTCCAGATCGGCTAGAATGTCTTCCACGTTCTCGATGCCCACGTTCATGCGGATCAGGCCATCGGTAATCCCGTACCGCTCCCGCTGTTCTTTGGGCACGCTGAAATGCGTCATGGAAGGCGGATGACAAAGCAGGGTGTCTACGGTTCCCAGCGAAACAGTGCGGGTGCAGAACTGCAGGCGGTTCATGCAGTCCACCCCGGCTTCCATACCGCCTTTCAGTTCGAAACTGAGCATGGCGCCGGGCTTGCGCATCTGCTTCTTGGCAACTTCGTAGCCCGGGTGGGAGACCAGGCCCTCGTAGTTGACTTTGGCCACGGCCGGGTGCTTCTCCAGGTAGTCCGCCACTTTTACGGCATTGCTGCAATGCCGCTCCATGCGAAGCTCCAGCGTTTTGATGCCCTGCGTGAGAAGAAAGGCGTCGAAGGGATTCCCGTTTCCGCCGAGAATGCGGTGTGATTTGGTGATGTGGTCTTTCATGCGTTCCACATCGCTGCCGATCAGGATACCGCCGATGGCTGTTCCGTGACCGTTGAGAAATTTGGTGGTGGAATGGACAATGTAATCCACACCATAGCGGAAAGGTTGTTGCAGGTAAGGCGTGGCAAATGTATTGTCACAGGCCACATGCAGGTTGTAGCGTTTGGCAATGGCGGTCAGTTCTTCAATGTCCACGATCTGGATGGTGGGATTGGCCGGCGTTTCCAGGTACAGGAGCTTGATGTGCCGGTCGTGCTGGATCACGTCTTCTACTTTTTCCAGGTCCTGCATATCCATGGTGATGGCTTCAATGCCAAAATGCGGAAGGATGGTGCGCATCACGTTATCAGTGCCGCTGTACAGCGAGTAATGCGTGAGGATTTTGTCGCCGGCCCGCAGCGTCGAAAGCAGCAAGGTAGAGATAGCGGCCATCCCCGAAGCATGTAAAATGCCTTTCGCTTGTACATCCAGGCCAAAGGTTTCCAGCGCGGTGATCTTGCGTTCGGCTTCGGCGATGGTGGGGTTGCCGTAACGCGAATAAATGTACCCTTCTTCTTCGCCGGCAAAGCGGCGCATGCCCTGTTCGGCAGTATCGAATACATAGGTGCTGGACGCATAGATCGGTGTTTGGTGCGCATAGTTGGGATCTTGCAAATGGCCGGCATGTACGGCTGCCGAACCAAAGCCCTGCGGGGTAAATTTTTTCTCCATCTGTGACAAATCGTTTCGTTATTTCGCTCTTTCAAAAATAGAATTCCTTTTACCGATGAAGGAAATTATTCTCCAACTGGCCACTTATCATACCTGGGCAAATGAACTGCTGCTGAACACCGCCGGCGCACTTTCCGAAGAACAGCAGCATGCAGAAATGCGGAGCAGTTTTCCCACCGTATACAAAACATTTTTACACATGCTGGATGCCGAAAGCATCTGGTGGCAACGCCTGAAATTGCAGGAAAAAATCGACATTCCCAGCCAGTCGTTTTCCGGCGACATGCAAGCATTGGCCAGCCAGCTGTTGCAGCAGAACCGCTTGTGGCAGGAGTGGGCAGGCGGTGCCGGCGAGCACGCCCTGCAGCATGAATTCATTTATTACAATTTGCGCAAGGAGCGCTTCAAGCAGCCGGTGTACCAGATGCTGCTGCACCTTTTTAACCACGGCACCTATCACCGCGGACAAGTGGTAACCATGCTCCGCGAACTGGGCATCGAGAAAATTCCCCAGACAGATTTTATCGTGTGGAGCCGGAAGAAATAGAAAGCTAGACGGTCCGTATAGCAGACGGTTGGCGCTCCTGCCGCGTGTTTGCCACAAGGGCCAGCGGCAAACCAATGCAGAGGATCAGGATGCCCATGCCGATGGCGACGCTGGAAACGGTTTTGGGCAACGGCTGGGCCGCGGTCAGCGGCAGCACCACCAGGTTCATAATCATCCACACCAGGGCACCATACAAAATCCCTGTCAGCAACCGGTGTTGCCGGGCAAACGGCTGTTGGGCAACGAGAAGGAAGAAGAGCGCCGTAAAGGTGGCTGCGATGCAATAGTGAATCAGCAGCCCGGCCAGCAAGATGATATCGCCGCTGCTATAGGCGCTTTTTCCCAGCAGGCCGCTGGCGACAAAAAAAAGCACGGGACGGAACGGGGCTTTGCCGGTGCGGGAATAGTACTGGATCAGCGCGGCAGAGATGTCGAGGGTGCCAACGAAAAGCGCTGTGGCCAAAATGGTTTTTGCGGATCGCATGTTGTTGCGGGTTTACAAAGTGGTTAGTCGTTGGGTGAAAAGAGCTGGCGGCATTGTCGCCATCGGCCGCAATGGCCGCGATCATCATGCGGCAATATAGGTGTAGGTGACATTTCCTGTTTCCGGCACTTTGATCTGCACCCGTGCATAGGCCTTGCTGGATGTGGAGGAAACTTCCAGTTGCACGGTGTTTTGCCCGTTGAGTGTTTTATTCTGGCTGTCCCAGCCAAAAGGCCAGCCGCCGCCGTACCGGATTTTTACCTGTGCGCCGCGAGGCAACACAAACTGCACGAAACAATGAAAGTTCCAGCCGGATTCCAGGGTGCGCCAGTCGCCGGCTTTTACCGTTTTGGTTTTGGTAACGCTTGCCATGATTGTGGATTTTGCAAAAAAGCTGGTGTAAAAAATAAGCAAATCCGGAGGCAATTCCAATCGCCGGCCGCATTAACGCTGGTTTAGTGCTTCAGCGGCCGCTTTTTGATCATGCCGCCTTTTGTGTCCCGCACACTGCTCATCACCACGAATGCATCGTGATCGATCTTTGCCAGTTCGCTGTTTAGCCGGCTCAGTTCCAGCCGCGTAACCACGGTGTAAACGATCTCGATGTCTTTTGTCTCGCCGTGTTTGCCAAAGCCGCTTTTGCCGTTGTACACCGTCACGCCGCGACCCATTTTCTCAATGATCATTTCCCTGATGCGCTGGCTGTGATGAGAAATAATGGTGACACCTGTATATTCCTCAATGCCTTCCACGATAAAGTCAAGTGTTTTGGAAGCCGAGAGGTAGGTGATCATGGAGTACAGGGCAATTTCCACCGACAGCAGGTAAGCCGCCGCGCCGAAAATTATAATGTTGATCATGATGATGATGTCGCCTATGGTGGTGCCCAGCTTGCGGCTTAAGAAAATTGCCAGCACTTCGGTGCCGTCGATCACGGCGCCGCCGCGCACAGACAGGCCGATGCCCGCTCCCAAAAAGAAGCCGCCAAACACAGCAACCAACAAATTGTCTTTGGTGACATCGGGAAAAGACACGGTCGCCACCACCAGTGCCAGGCCCGAAATGGCCAGCATGGTTTTGAGCGCAAACACTTTCCCGACGGTGTGATAGGCGAGGATGATGAAGGGAATATTGACACAAATAAGCAGGATGAAAAGAGGGATGGCCGTAAGGGCCGACAGCAAAAGCGAAATGCCGGTGGCGCCGCCGTCGATGAAATGATTGGTCAGCAGGAAACCCTTGAACCCAAAGGCGGCTGAAAAGATGCCGAGTGTGATCAGGAAAAAGTTTCGGGCTTGCTGTGCCACGCCTTGTTTGAATTCCTTGAAACCTTTGGCAAGTTCGTAGTTGGAGTAGTCTTTTTTGCCCGCCTGCTTATGCCGGAGCGTTGTGCGTATAATGATCTGTGTCCAGAATGGGTTCATATCGTTGGCCGGGTGTCAAACAATGCTTGCGCATATCGTGAATGTATTGCTGCTGCAACGGGTTGCTGCGCAGCCGGTTTGCAGATGAAGGTAAGAACTTTGCCCTGACTTCCTGCCGGAGTAACTGCCTGTCACTTCAACGAAAGCGATGCATTGCTGAAATGGTTATTGGTATACGGCTTCTCCAGGCAGGAGGATTTTTTACACCGTAAGAGAACATACCAAACGGTCAGGTGCAAACCAATAGTGCCCCTGGCATCCAGACAAGGACAACTTCGCAAACAAGGAAGTGTCGGTATGTCGTTTATTCAACAAAATGCCAGCATACACCGGCGATGTCGATGATGTTTACTTCTTTCCCGTAAGGCTGCTGGGTTGGTTTGCCGATCCGGATACCGTATTTCTCCGGCAGTTTTTTTTCGACCAGTTCTTCCCAAAACGCTTCTGCATTGCTGATCCGCACATTGACCATAAAATTTTCTGCAAATGCTTTGTCGTTGTAGCGCTGCAGGATGAATTTACAGCCGTCCTTTTCAAAGCCAATGTAGTCTCCGGCATCCCAGTTGATGCGGAAGCCAAGGTCCTGGAACAATTGTTTCGATCCTTCGAAATTGTCCCCGGAGGGAACGAATGGTTCTAGTGAAAGGAATTGCATGATTGAATTTTTTTTAAAAGATTAAATGCGTGGGTAGCTATTGGGTTTGATGGAGATGAATTTTCGCTTGATTTCGAACGCGGTCCTTTTTACTAATTGCCAAGGATTTGCCCAACCTTCACTGAACCGGCGTTAAGCCTTGCATCGCCGCCAACCGAAACCAATCCACCCGCCAGCCATGACGATGTTAGCGGTTCGACATGATCTCTTCAAATCCTTTTTTGTCGATTCTATACCAGTTGTGTTTAATTCCGTCAAAGTCGAATGTTTCAAGCAAGGAAAGTCCCACTTTCGCTAATACGTTAGTGGAGCCCTTATTTTCACAGGCTGCCATGGCGTATACTTCGGTTGCCTGTAGGCTATCAAAAGCATAGGCCAGCGAAGCGATTGCCGTTTCGGTGGCAATGCCTTTTCCCCAAAAATTTTTTCGAAGCCGGTAGCCAAGGTCATAGTAATTTCTATGCTTGTTGGTGAGTTCTGTTACCCATTTCAGCCCGGTCCAGCCAATAAACTCCTTTGTGTTTTTGTCAACGATTGCCCAACGTCCAATTCCATAGTCCAGATATTGTTGTCGGATAAAAGCGATTACGTGATCGATTTGTTCTTTGTCTTTCACCGGGTTGTTCCCCAGGTACCTGTGAACGTCCGGGTCGGAGTCAAGTTCAAAGAAACTGTCGGCATCTGTCGGCAGGATTTCTCGTAAAATAAATCGTTCCGTTTCGGCAAAAATTTTCATCCGGCTGGCTTTTGGTGAATGAAGGTTTTTCGGCTGACCGCTGAAATTGCCAGCTTCTCTTGTTCCTGTTGCTCAAATATAACGATACCGGGTAAGGGAAGTTTGGCAGGCACCTGCCGGAGTGCTTATCAGTTTACCCTGGCATTCCTATCAACGTTCTAAATCCTTTTGTATCGCAAACATTTTTTTCGAGTACCGCATCGTAAATGTCTGCACTGGTGAAGACACGTCGATACCCGGGATCGCTCCAGCACTGTGATTTAATGGCTAAGATGCTTGTGATACGAGCAGGTGTCAGCTTTTTTTTGATTTCCTCCTGGTACCTCCTAAGCCGTTCGTATTCGGGGCGGTCCACGGCCCAGAGGTCAATCTTCCAGGCGCCGGCTCTTTCGTCGCCCAGGTAAATGCCCCAATAGAGTCCGGTTGGGAGATGTTGTGTTTTGGCAATTCTTTCGTTGCGAAAGCTCATTTTTACGGGCTGGAAAACCGTACAAATCTTCGCTCCCAGCAAAAAGAAGTCGGCTTCCGGAAAATTATCTGCCTGCAGGTAGATGTCCAGGTCTCTCCAGGTCATCAGATCGAGCGCATAACTGCCATGAACGTGGGGTGTGCCGAAGGCGTGTAAAATTTCCCTGAGCCCTTTCTTGTATAAAATCTCATCTGCTTCCTGCTTGATCAGTCGATTTACAATTTGAAGACGGTCGCTCATGGCCTGTAAAATTATGATTGGCCGAAAAGCCTGCCGTGACTGCGGCATTTCAGCAGTTTAAATCTAACTTATTTGATCAGAAAACTGCCAGCGCATGTTTGTTGTTTGTCGTGTCACATTGAGCAGGTCTGAGTTATCGGCTTTTCTACCGGCGTCCGTCGACGGTTGCTTTCATGGCACAAAGAAAACGCTGCCGGCATTAAACCGGCAGCGTGCAAAAAAAGTTATCCTAATTCTTTCGTTCTGTTCAATATTCCCACTTCACGAGGGTAGCGCCCCAGGTGAAGCCGCCGCCGAAGGCAGCCAGTACAATGTTGTCGCCCTTGTTCAATTCGTGCCGCCATTCCCACAGGCAAAGCGGGATAGTAGCCGCCGTTGTGTTGCCGTATTTGTGAATGTTCAGCATCACCTTGTCGTGCGAAAGACCCATGCGGTTGGCCGTGGCATCGATAATGCGTTTGTTGGCCTGGTGCGGCACCAGCCAGGCAATGTCGTCGCCGGTGAGGTTGTTGCGTTCCAGCAGTTCGGCACTGACGTCGGCCATACTTTTCACCGCAGCCTTGAACACCGGTTGCCCGTCCTGGAAAATAAAATGCTCTTTGTTGGCGATGGTGTCCGTGCTCGGCGGCCGTAGCGAACCACCGGCTTTCATGTGCAGGAATTCGCGGCCGCTGCCGTCGCTGCGCAGGATACTGTCCAATACACCATAGCCTTCCGTGTTGGGCTCGAGCAGCACGGCTCCGGCGCCGTCGCCAAACAGGATGCAGGTGGTGCGGTCTGTATAATCGATGATAGAGCTCATTTTATCGGCGCCCACCACGACCACTTTTTTATAGCGGCGGCTTTCGATGAGCGATGCTCCCACAGTAAGGGCATACAAAAAGCCGGAGCAGGCTGCTTCGAGGTCGAAGCCCCAGGCATTCCTGGCGCCGATTTTATCGGAAATAATATTGGCCGTAGCCGGGAACACCATGTCAGGAGTTACGGTGGCACAGATGATGACGTCGATTTCTTCGGGGGAGATTCCGCGTTTTTCGCATAACTGCAGTACGGCCGGCGCTGCCAGGTCGGACGTGGCCTTTCCGGGTTCTTTCAGGATCCTCCGCTCTTCGATACCCGTTCGTGTCCGGATCCATTCGTCGTTCGTTTCCACCATTTTTTCGAGATCCGCATTGGTCAGTTTTGTTTCCGGTACATAGCCGCCTACAGCGGTGATGGCGGCCGTGATCTTTTGGGTATGAGGCATTGTCAAAAATTTGAGCGGCAAAGATAGGGAAGGGGAATGGTGAATGGTCAATGGTGAATATGGGTCGTTTCGGCTTCTTTATTTTAAACAGAACAAATAGGACGACTAATTCCGATATTGGTTCTCTCACCAAAGGACTCAACTATTGACCATTCACCTTTCACGACTATCTTGCATGTATGATCGCCTTTTTAACCGGGAGCTACGCCCATAAAACACCGTCGTTCGTACACATCGACGTGCACGGTGTGGGCTACGAAGTCCAAATCAGTTTAAACACCTATTCCCAGATCCAGAGTAAAGAATCGGGAACCCTGCTGACCCACCTGATCGTGCGGGAAGATGCCCAGATTCTTTTTGGTTTTTCCGACACCGCCGAAAAGGAGATGTTTCTCCAACTCATAACTATCTCCGGGGTGGGCGCCAATACGGCACGTGTGATGTTGTCGTACATGAAGCCCGATGAACTGAGCCGAGCCATCGTGCAGGGCAATGCCAAGGCTCTCGAAGCCATTAAAGGCATTGGCCGCAAAACGGCCGAACGCATCGTGGTGGAACTGCGCGACAAACTGGCCAAACACCCTGTGGAGACCGGTGTAAATATATCTGCCTGGAAGGGCAATACTTTACAGGCAGATGCGTTAAATGCCTTAGTCGCACTTGGCATCAACCGCCAGGTGGCCGACAGTGCGTTACAAAAAGTGCTGCAACAGGACCCTGACCTGGGCGTGGAGCAGTTGATAAAAAAGGCCCTGCAGCTATTGTAACGCATGGCCAGATTCCCTAAACTAATTGTCGAGGAAATACAGTTGAGCACCATAAGAATCGATAGACTACGAAAAGTGGTAGCGGCCATCGTGTTTTCGGCCTTATCCGTCCCTGCACTTGCAGGTTATTCCCCATTTCAAAACGATACTACCAAATACCCCATTACCGACCGGCGTGGTGATCCCTATTTAAATCCCAACCGCAATCCGTTCAATCTATCGGATACGTCGTTTGTGCGGCGCCGGGTGGAGTACGATCCCAAGACCAATCAATACTACATCATCGAAAAAGTCGGCAGCCAGTACTACCGAACGCCGGCAACGTTTTCCATGAAAGAATTTCTCGACCTGCAGGGAAAGCAGGATGAGCGGGACTACTTCCGCAAGCGGGCCGACCTGCTTTCGAACCTGAACCGCCGGACCTATAAACCCAAGTTTGGTTTCAACAAAGACTGGGTGAACCGCATCACGGGCAACAACAAGGTGGAAATCCGCCCGACCGGTTACGTGGACATCGCGGCCGGCTACCAGGGACAGCACATAAAAAATCCAACACTCCCGGAACGGGCCCGTAAGACAGGCGGTTTTGATTTTAACCAGAATGCCCAGTTGCAGGTGGAGGCCAAGATTGGCGACAAGATCAACCTGCCCATCAACTACAACACGCTGGCCAACTTTGATTTTGAAAACCAGCTCAAGTTCGACTACCAGGGCAAGGAAGACGAAATGCTGAAAACCTTCCAGGCCGGTACGGTCAACTTTGCATCGAAAGGAACGTTGATCCCCGGCGCACAATCCTTATTTGGTATCAAAAGCCAGTTGCAGTTTGGAAAACTCTTTGTGACCGGTGTGCTCGCCAACCAGCGTTCCAACCGCCAGTCGCTGGGACTGCAGGGTGGCTCCGCCACGCAGCAGTTTGCCCTCCGGGCTGATGAATACGACGAGAACCGCCACTTCCTACTGGCCCAATATTTCCGCGAGAACTACAATAAAAATATGCAGCGCCTGCCGGTGGTGCAGAGCAATGTGCAGATCCTGCGCATGGAAGTGTGGGTAACCAACCGCACCGGCGCCACTACCGAAACAAGAGACGTGGTGGGCTTTATGGACCTGGGCGAGAGCCGTCCGTACAACCAGCGCTGGACGCCGGGTGGCCAGGCGTTTCCGAGCAACGATGCCAACGACCTGTATCGTGCCGTGGTCAACACGCCGGGAGCCCGCAACTCGTCGGACGTGCAAACCATCCTGAGCGGCCTGGGGCTGCAGCCGGTGCAGGATTTTGAAAAAACCTTTGCCCGCAAACTGCAGCCGACCGATTATTATTTCAACCCGCAGATCGGGTTTTTGTCCCTGAACCAGCAACTGCAGCCCGATGAAGTGTTGGGCGTTGCCTATCAGTACACCTTCAACGGAAAAGTGTTCCAGGTGGGTGAATTTTCGCAGGACGTGCCGCCGGACAGCAGTGGCAACACCACCAAAGTGCTTTTCCTTAAATTGCTAAAGGCCACCTCGCAGCGGACCTACCTGCCCATCTGGGACCTGATGATGAAGAACGTGTACAGCGTAGGCTTTGGCCAGTTGCAGCGCCAGGACTTCGACTTGCAGGTGACCTACGAGGAGCCAAGCAAAGGCGACAAGCGTTTTTTGCCGGAAGCAGATGTAAAACAGGAGTACAAGGGCATTCCCATCCTGACCCTGGTAAACCTCGACCGGTTGAACAACCAGAACGACCCGCAGCCCGACGGCCGGTTCGACTACCTGGAAGGCTATACCGTGATTTCGTCGCAAAGCCGGATCATCTTTCCCGTGCTGGAGCCTTTTGGCCGCGACCTGCGGTATGTATATCCTGACTCGGCCACGGCGGAGAAATATCTTTTCACCCCGCTGTACGATACCATCCGTGCCATTGCCTCCAACTATGCTAACCTCAACCGGTTTAAGCTGGTAGGGCGCTCCAAATCGGCACAAACCGGCGACTACCAGTTAGGCTTCAATATCCCAAGGGGTTCCGTAACGGTTACTGCCGGCGGCCGGATCCTTCAGGAAAATATCGATTACGAGATCAACTACGACCTGGGCTCGCTGCGCATTATCAACCAGGCCATCATCAACGCCGGTCTGCCGGTACAGGTGCAGTACGAGAACAACGCGTCTTTCGGCCTGCAACAGAAAAACTTTATGGGCCTGCGCCTTGATTACCTGGCCAACAAACACTTAACCCTGGGTGGTACCCTTGTTCGTCTGGGCGAGCGGCCCTTCTTTAATAAACAGTCCTACGGCGAAGACCCAATCCGCAACACCATGTACGGGCTGGACTTCGACTACCGCGACAATCTCCCGCGGCTGACCCGCTGGCTGAACAAGCTGCCGTTCTATAACAGCAAGGCCATGTCGGCCATCACGGCCTATGGCGAAGCCGCCATGCTCGATCCGGGCCACGCCAAAGAGATCGGCAAGGGCAACCAAGGCGCCATTTTTATCGATGACTTTGAAGGGACCCGCAGCTCCATTGACCTGCGCTTTCCGCTGATTAGCTGGAACCTGGCTTCCGTGCCCCAAAAATCGCCGGACCAGTTTGGCAACATCCTTTTCCCCGAAGCTGAAAAGATCAACGACCTGTCGAGCGGTTACAACCGGGCAAAGATGGCCTGGTACAACATCGAGCCGGTGTTGCAGGAAAAACGCAATGCCAACAACCCGTTGCGAAATAACCTCGACGAGCTTTCCCGCCCGGAAACAAGGCAGGTGCTGTCGCAGGAAATCTTCCCGCAGCGTACCAACGACTTTGGCCAGGGGCTGATCAACACCTTTGACCTTGCCTTTTATCCCAAAGAAAGGGGACCGTACAATTTCAATACGACAAGCATCAACTCCCGTGGCGAACTGGCAAATGCCAAAAAAGCCTGGGGTGGTTTGATGCGCAATATCGACCAAACGGATTTTGAAACTGCCAACATCGAGTTTATCGAATTCTGGATGCAGGATCCCTTCATCAGGAAGCCAAACAGCCAGGGGGGCGAACTGTATTTTAACCTCGGAAATATTTCGGAAGATATCCTGCGCGATGGCAAACGCCAGTACGAAAATGGCTTGCCCACGCCAACGCAACCGAACATCCCGGTTGATGAAACTGCCTGGGCCAAGGTGCCCCGCAACCCCATCCAGGTGACCAATGCCTTCAGCAACGACCCGGCCGACCGTCCCTTCCAGGATGTGGGTTTTGACGGCATGCCTGACTCGGCAGAGCAACGCAAGTTCCGGCCTTACCTGAACCAGTTGTCGTCTGTCGTTGGGGCCAATTCGCCGGCTTACCAGCGGGCACAGGCCGATCCATCGGCCGATAACTTCCGTGGCTACCGCGATCCTTCGTATGGCGACAACGCCGGTATCCTGGAACGCTACAAAGACATCAACAACCCGAACGGCAACTCGCCAATCGCCACGGCCGGCGACCAGTTCACCAATGCCTTTACGCTTTATCCCGACCAGGAAGAGCTGAACCGCGACAATACGCTCAACGAAGTGGAAGAGTATTTCCAGTACCGCCTGGAACTGAAGCCGAACATGCAGGTGGGCACCAATTACATTACCGACAAACGCACGGTGAATGTGAAGCTGGCCAACAATACGTCCCGCCAGGAAACCTGGTTCCTGTTTCGCATTCCCATCAAGGAATACCAGGCCAAGGTGGGCAACATTCCGGATTTCAAGTCGATCCGTTTTGTGCGAATGTTCATGACCAACTGGGAAGACACGGCGGTGCTGCGTTTTGCCAAGCTGGAACTGGTGCGCAACCAGTGGCGCAAGTTCGATTACGAGATCAACACCACCGGCGACTTTGTACGCCTGCCGGCCAACGACCCGACCAAGGTAGATATCCTGGCCGTGAACATCGAGGAAAACGACAAGCGCCAGCCGATCCCGTATCGCCAGCCGCCGGGTATTCAGCGCCAGCAGCAGATCAGCAACAACAACGTGCAGTTGCTCCTCAACGAGCAGGCCCTCAGCCTGAGGGTATCGGGATTGCTGAAGGCCAAGACCCGCGGTCTTTTCCGCAGCCAGGTGCTGGATCTTCGCCAGTATGGCCGCCTGTCCATGTTCATTCATGCCGAATCGACAAAACCCGGTGGAACCGACATTCGCGACAACGACCTGAATGCGGTGATCCGCATCGGGAACGATTATGTAAGCAACTATTACGAGGTCAAGATCCCATTAAAGATCACCCCCTGGGGTGCATCGGACTCGCTGACCATCTGGCCGGAGAACAACAACCTTGATTTCGACCTGAATATCCTGACCGCTTTAAAATCGAAGCGCAATGGCAGCGGTGGTTCGCCTTCGCAATACTTCCAGCAAACGATCGATGGGAAGAGCTATGCCATCCTCGGCAATCCAAACCTGGGCGAGGTAAGGGGCTTTTTTCTGGGCGTGGAAAACGCCGCGCAGGAACTGGTTGACGCCGAGCTTTGGTTCAACGAACTGCGGCTTTCCCGCCTGAACGAGCAAGGCGGTTATGCGGCCGTTGGCCGTGTGGACCTGCGGCTGGCCGACCTGGGTAATCTTAGCTTTACCGGAAGCCTGCGCAGCGTGGGCTTTGGTACGCTGGAGCAGCGGGTGAACGAACGGAGCCGCGAAGATTTCCAGCAGTACGACATTGCCGCCAACCTTGACCTGGGCAAACTGCTGCCCAGGGATGCCGCCATTACCATTCCCATGTATGCCGGTGTAAGCAAAACGGTGTCGAATCCCCAATACGACCCGTATGACCTCGATGTAAAACTAAAGGACAAACTACGGGATGCGCCCAGCGACAAACGGGACTCTATCCGCAGCGATGCGGTGGATGAACGCACCATTAAGACACTCAACTTTACATCGGTCAAACGCACCAAGCCCTTTGGTAAAAAGCCGCAGCTCTGGGACTTGTCGAACATCGATGTCAACTACAACTACACGCATGAAGTGCACAGCAATCCCATTATCGAATACGATGATGTGAAGCGCACCCGGGCCGCCGTGGGTTACAACTTTGCCCCGCAGCCAACCTTTGTGGAGCCGCTGAAAAAGATTTTAAAAACAAGATCGCCCTGGCTGGCGCTGGTCCGTGATTTCAACTTCAACTACAAGCCCTCGCTGATTTCTGTACGTGCCGACGTGTTTCGCCAGTTTGGAGCGTTGCGCAACCGCAACGTGGGATCGCCGTACAAGCTGCCGGAATATTTCGACAAGTTCTTTACGTTCGACCGGTTCTATTCGCTGCGCTGGGAATTGACACGTTCCATTACACTGGACTACAATGCCGTGAACAATGCCCGGATCGACGAGCCGTACGGACGGCTGGACACAAAAGCGAAAAAAGACACCGTTCGCAACAACTTCTTCAAGGGCGGACGTAACACGCATTACCACCAGGAACTGACGGCCGCGTACAACGTGCCGACCGCCAAGTTCCCGCTGCTCGACTGGACGCAGGTGCGGGTGAGCTATACCGCGAAATACGACTGGCTGGCCGGTTCGCTCCTGGCCCGCGAATTGGGCAACACCCTGTTCACCGGGCAAACACGCAATGCCACGGCCGACCTGGATTTTGATCGCCTTTACAACAAATGGCGCTTCCTGCAGGCAGTGAACAGTGAGGGGCCGGCACCTGCACCGCAGCAGCCAAAGGCGAAAACCGATACTGCCACGAAAAAGCGCCAGCGCATCGCGGGTGAGCCGATCTATATTTCGCCGGTTCCCAAATTCTTCCTGCGGCTGGCCACGGCCCTGAAGCGGATCGGTGTGCAGTACAACGAAGACATGGGAACCTTGCTGCCCGGTTACATGGACAGCACCCGCTTCTTTGGCCTGAACACCCGAAACGGCAACCCCGGACTGAAATACGTACTGGGCTACCAGCCCGATACCACTGCCATCAACGGACTGGCGCAAAAGGGGCTGCTGTCGCGGGACTCGCTGTTCAATGCCCTGATCCAGCAACGCTACACCAATACGCTGGCACTGACGGCGCAGGTATCGCCGTTCCGCGATTTTACCGTCGACATAAACCTGAACCGGACGTTCTCGAAAGATTATTCGGAGCTGGAAAAAGACACCGGCACCGGCATTCGCCGCCTGAACCCTTATGCGACGGGAAGCTTCAGCATATCGTACATCTCCTATCAAACCCTGTTCACCCGGTTCGACCCGAACGAGGTGTCGGAGATCTTCCGCCAGTTTGAGGCCAACCGTGCGATCCTCTCGGAGCGCCTCGGTAGCGAAAATAAATTTTACGCAAACCCGGCCAACCGCACGGCGGATGGGTATGTGCAGGGCTACGGCCGTTATGCGCAGGATGTGCTGATCCCAGCTTTCATTGCGGCATACACCAAGAAGGATCCCACCACGGTGGAACTGATCAAGAACTCGAATCCTAACCTCCGTTCCAACCCCTTCTCCCGCCTGCTGCCCAAGCCCAACTGGGCGGTAACATACAATGGTTTGTCGCGGCTGCCGGGGATGGAAAAGATCTTTACCAACTTCACCATTCGACACGGCTACACCAGCACGCTGAGCATGAACAGCTTTACCACGGCGTTGCTGTTCCAGGATCCGTTCCGGGTAGGTTATCCCTCGTTCCGCGATACGGGCACGGGCAACTTCATTCCCTACTTCCTGGTGCCGAACGTAACCATCAACGAGCAGTTCAGTCCCCTGATTGCCGCCGACATGACCTTTACCAACCAGTTGTCGGCACGGTTCGAATACCGCAAGTCACGGACACTGAGCCTGAGCCTCGTGGATTACCAGTTGGCGGAAAACCGCTCCACGGAAGTCACCATCGGTATGGATTGGCGCCGCAAGGGCTTCCCCTTCCTGCAAAACCTGCGTTTTGGTAAAAATGCCAAGCAGTTGAACAACGATGTGACCATGCGCTTCGACTTCAGTTTGCGTGACGATGCCACGGCCAACAGCAAACTGGACCAGAACACGGCCTTTGGTACGGCAGGACAAAAAGTCGTGCGCATCGCCCCGGCCATCGATTACGTGGTGAACCAGCGGGTGAACCTGAAGTTTTACTTCGAGCAAAACCGCATCATTCCAAAGATTGCAACCACGGCACCAGTAACCAACACAAGAGCCGGGGTGCAGGTGCGGATTTCGCTGGCCCAGTAAAACATGCATCATACAGGAATAAATTCTAAGGTGCCGGCAATTTGCCGGCACTCCTTTTTGTCGTTGTTTCTTTCGGATTCTAAAAGGGAGACAAGCGTCTACTTTCACCAGAACGCAACACTTCAAGCCCAATCGCCGACAGGAAGGAGAAAACCATTGGTGAGAGGTAAGAAGTGAAATGGGAGAAAGAATTATCCAGAACAAGGCGGAAGACGTTCCTGTTTTGCGTCTGCCGTTTGACCTCTCACCCCGCCTTGATAGCCGTTTGGTACCAATGCTTTACCTTGTCGTGCCAAAAACGTCGGTATGCAAAAAAAGAGTTTATGCCTTTGCATTGGTGCGATCCTCTTCCTGTTGATCGGTTGCGGCAAAAAAACAATCGCGGAAAAACCACTTGCAAAAGCCGCACTGGCAGGGACCTGGGAACTGCGGGAATCGCAGAACGGCATGATGCCGACAATGCAACATGCTCCCGGCAACGGAAGCCGGTTTCGGTTTACCGAAACGGCTTACGAACAGTACCAGAACGGCAACCAGGTGAAAAGCGGAAGCTACGAGGTGGTGCGTGATACAACAGCTCAAACGGAAGTCGGTTTGGATTTGCCGGCAGGCCAGTTCACCAACCGTCTTGTTCTTGCGAACGACCCATCGGCTACCAAGATCTTTTTTGAGATAGAGGGCAACAAACTGACGCTTCTCTCCGGCTTTTTTCCCACCGATGGCGGTAGCCGGCAAATTTTTGAGAAAACAGACAGCGGCAAATAACCGCCGGCCAGGCCTGCAAACGCAAGGGTAGGGAGCAGGTGCCGGATTTTTTGCACTACTAGGGCCGCTGATAAATTTGTGACTGATGCACCAACCACTCGAAGAAATCAAACGCCTGAAAGCACTGGCGGAAACCGGGTTGCTGTATGCCCAAAACGACTACGACAGGGAGCGCTACCAGGAACTGTCCGAAATCAGCTTTCGCCTGCTGTCGATGCTGAGCGATCATTCGGTGCAGGACCTGAAACAACAGTTTCCGCTGGTAAATGAGTACCCGACGGCCAAAGTGGATATCCGGGCACTCATCCTTTCTCCCGACAAAAAAATACTGCTGGTCAAGGAGATGGCCGATCGCAGGTGGTCGTTGCCCGGTGGCTGGGCCGACGTGGGATTTAGCCCGCAGGAAGTCATCGTCAAAGAGGTAAGGGAAGAAACCGGGCTGGATGTGGACGTGCGGCGCCTGCTGGCCGTGTTCGACAAACGCAAGCATCCGCATCCGCCCCAGCCTTTTTATGTGTACAAAATGGTGTTTTGGTGCGAAGCCCTCTCCTTCGAGATGAAAAAAGGTTTTGACGTATTGGATGCGGCCTGGTTTGCCATCGACGATCTGCCCGGGCTTTCGGAAGACCGGATCCTGCGTTCACAAATCGAATTGCTTTATGCAAGACTGATGCAGGGAGAATGCGAATGCTTCTTTGACTAAGTGCCGTAGCGGCAACCAACGGTGGCTTTTTACGTCCGGCCAGCAAAAAGCATCACTCCTTTTTGCTTCGTTCCGGAAGAAGAATTCGTGCCGGCAAGCAAGCGGGCCCTCGCTTACCTTTGCGCCAAATTTCAACCCAGCATGCGTTTTTTTCTTTTCCTCATCGTTGCGTTTTCCTTTGCCGCCTGCACGTCCAACAATGTCACCACGGATAATTCTTTGAAGAAATATTTCGACGAACAAAAAGCAGAAGGCTGTTTTGGTTTGTTCAACAACGGCAACGGTCAATTTACGATTTACAACCTGCCCCGCTACCGTGACAGTGCGTTTTTGCCGGCGTCCACCTTCAAGATCGTGAACGCACTGGTGGGCCTGCAAACCGGCAAGATCACCAACGACAGCATGATCATCAAATGGGACGGGGTGACCCGCGATAACCCGGAGTGGAACCAGGACCTGAGCATGTACCGGGCTTTTCGTGTGTCGGCTGTGCCCTACTTCCAGGAAGTAGCCCGCCGCATTGGTCGCGATACCCTGCAGCACTGGGTTGATTCCATTGCCTATGGCACCAAGAAAATTAAAGGGCCTGTCGATTCTTTTTGGCTGAACAATACGCTGAAAATTACACCCGACGAAGAAATGGGCCTGGTGAAGCGCCTTTATTTCAACCAGCTCCCGTTTTTTACGCCCTACCAGGAGGTGGTGAAAAAAGCGATGTTGTTTGAGGACAAACCAACCTACCGGTTAAGCTACAAAACCGGCCTGGGTCGGAAAGAAGACGGCACACCGCTGGCCTGGGTCGTGGGTTGGATTGAAGAAAACCGTCATCCTTACTTTTTTGTGTTGAACATGGAATCAAAAGACAGTACGGCCGATTTACTGAATGGCCGCATGACGGCACTGCGGGGCATCTTAAAACAGTTGGGATTTTTTGAGGGACAGCGGTAGGGGAGTTTGCAAGTTCACGAGTTCACAAGTAAGTTGTCACAGGTAAACAGTCTTACAGTTTGGCTTTGTGCAGGGAAAATAACTCGTGAACTTGCGAACTCGTAAACTTGTGAACTCTTTAAACAGCTTTAGCATATTCTTTGCCTGTTGACCCGAAACGAATTGAATTGAATTTCCAGTTTCAATATCCCGAGGCTTTTTGGTTACTGCTCTTGGTACCGGTGCTGGTAGCCATCTATTTTCTCTATCTCGCCTGGCGAAAGCGGGCTGCCAGGCGCATTGGCGACGAGCGGCTGGTGGCCGAACTGACCCGCAGTCACTCACCCAAAAAGGCCCTCCTTAAATTTTCTCTCGTTGCACTGGCCTTTGCCATTGGCTGTGTAACCCTTGCCAACCCCCGCAAACCCGACGACGAATCGGCCGAAGTGCGAAAAGGCATTGACGTGGTGATTGCCCTGGACGTAAGCAACAGCATGCTGGCTACCGACGTAGCACCCAGCCGGCTCGCCCAGGCGCAAAAACTCCTTACCAGCCTGATTGACAAAATGCCGAATGACCGCATTGGCCTGGTGGTCTTTGCCGGCAACGCTTATACGCAGATGCCCCTGAGCACCGATCACGATGCGGCCAAGCTGTTTGTATCAACGGCCAATCCCAACATGGTGCCGGAACAGGGAACGGCGATTGCCGATGCGCTTCTGCAGAGCAGTGCGGCGTTTGAAGAAGCCAGCCAGCGCTTTAAAACGATCATCCTGGTGACCGATGGGGAAACCCACGACGAGGAGGCCCTGCCCACAACGCAGGAACTGGCCAAGAAGGGCGTGATGGT
This sequence comes from Flavisolibacter nicotianae, assembly GCF_003628535.1. GTDB lineage: Bacteria > Bacteroidota > Bacteroidia > Chitinophagales > Chitinophagaceae > Flavisolibacter > Flavisolibacter nicotianae. Next base: position 337,108 of record NZ_RBCI01000001.1, on the reverse strand, counting down.
GAACACGGTCGGTTTGGGTTCGCCTTCAGGTGCCACCATCATCGACTCGGCCACGCACCAGGCCAAAACCGACGAAAACGGCCAGGTGGTAATATCGAAGCTGAACGAAGAACTGTTGCAGCAGGTGGCGCAAACGACCAACGGCACCTATATCCACCTCGAAAACATCCCGGCCGCCCTGGCCACGATCCAGGACCAGTATAAAAATGTCGACAAAAAAGCCCTGTTGGACACATCGGCCCTGAACTACGAATCGTATTACATCTGGTTCCTGTTGCCGGTGTTCCTGTTTTTGCTCACCGAATTATTTTTACCCGACCGAAAAGAAGTGAAGGAATGAAGAAGCTGGTTGTCATTTTTTTAGTGCTCTCCCTGAAGGCCTCCTCGCAGGCCGAAAAAGGCTATATCAGCAAGGGCAATGATTTTTACCTGCAGTTGAAATTCGACCTTGCCGAAGAACAATACCGCCAGGCGCTGAACGTCGCGCCCCGCAACACCGAAGCCAAGTACAACCTGGCCAATGCCTTGATGCAGCAGAAGAAGTTCAAGGAAGCCAACGAGCTTTATACCGAGGTGGCCACCTCGGAAAACAAGAGCCTGCGTGCCTCTTCCTATTACAATGCGGGGGTCAGCTACACCAAGCAGAAAGACCTGGAAAACAGTATCGAATCCTATAAGGCGGCCCTGCGAATCAACCCAGCCGACAAAGATGCCCGCGAAAACCTGCAGAAAGCCCTGCAGGAGCAAAAAAAACAGCAGCAGGACCAGCAGAACCAACAAAACAAGGGCGGCGGTGGCGGCGGTATGAACCAAAACCAGGCCGACCAAAAGCTGAAGGAACTGGAGCAAAAGGAAAAAGACCTGCAGCGCCGCATGCAAAGTTCAGCCAAAGGAAAAGGCACGGGCGGAAGCAAGGACTGGTAATGTGATAATTGAATAATGTGATAATTTGAAAATGTGCAAATGGGTGCCTTCTTGTTCTGCCATCCACCTTTGCGGGACTTTTAATTCGCAATGAAATAACATCCTTTGCTTTATTTGTGGTCTATTTTTGTTGTCCGAAATCCGGCATTTGCAGGTTTTCTCATTTTCTCATTTTCACATTTGCAGATCCATGCTTTACTACGCTTCTTCGCTAACCGGCTATCAACGTTTACTAACCAAAGAGGTAAGGATTGGTGACCTGCTCCTGGGCAATAACCATCCCATTCGTGTGCAAACCATGACCACCACAGACACGATGGATACCCCCGGCACAGTGGAGCAAACCATCCGCTGCATCGAAGCCGGTGCGGAGCTGGTACGCATCACGGCGCCTTCGAAAAAAGAAGCGGAAAACCTGCTCAATATCAAAAACGAATTGCGCCGGCGGGGCTACCATACACCGCTGGTTGCGGATATTCACTTCACACCGAATGCCGCTGAAATCGCGGCCCGCATCGTGGAAAAGGTCCGGGTGAATCCCGGCAACTACGTGGACAAGAAAAAATTTGAAACGCTGGAATACACCGACGCGGAATATGCCGAGGAGATCGACCGAATCCGCGAACGCTTTACGCCGCTGGTGCAGATTTGCAAGGAGTATGGTACGGCCATGCGCATCGGTACCAACCACGGTTCGCTGAGCGACCGGATCATGAGCCGCTACGGAGATACGCCAATGGGAATGGTGGAAAGTGCCATGGAATTTTTGCGCATTGCCCGCAGCGAAAGCTATCACAACATTGTGCTGAGCATGAAAAGCTCCAACCCGCAGGTAATGGTGCAGGCCTATCGCCTGCTGGTAAAAACCATGCAGGAAGAATTTGGCGAGATCTATCCGCTGCACCTTGGCGTGACCGAAGCCGGCGACGGTGAGGACGGCCGCATCAAAAGCGCGGTGGGCATCGGTACTTTGCTGGAAGACGGCATCGGCGATACCATCCGTGTTTCACTGACAGAAGATCCCGAGCTGGAGATCCCGGTGTGCAAAGACCTGGTGAAGCGATACAGCAACCGGCAGTCGGTAACGGCCAATGAGCAAAATGAAGTTCCGAAAATTGAGCAACTACCTTATAATCCGTTTGCGTATAAACGTCGGGAAACAGTTGAAGTCGGCAATATCGGCGGGCATCATGTGCCGGTGGTGATTGCTGACCTGAGCAAGCTGCAAACCATTTCAACGAAAGACCTGGAAAGCATCGGCTATCAATACGACGAGGCCAGCGATAAATGGAACATCAGCGATACGGCGGCCGATTATGTTTTTACGGGTCATCACGTCCTGAACTTTTCCCTTCCCGGAACCTTAAAGGTCATTGTTTATCCTGCGGCCTGGCTGCAGACCGAAGACAAGGAAAAATATTTTCCCATTTATGACCAGCGGGCTTATGCCGAAGCCGGCGAAAAAAGCGGGACGCTGAATTTTGTGATGGTGGATTGCTTCCCGGCCGATATTCCCTACCTGTCGGAAATGGAATATCTCAACCAAATCGGCAACGATCCCTCTGTTGTTTTTTGCCTGAGCAGCACCAATAAAAACGCCATGCAATCGGTTCGGCGGATGTTTGTTGAGCTGCTGAATCGCGGCATCCAAAACCCCGTTGTGCTTACGGTGGATAGTTACTGGCAAACCGCCGATGAGCACCTGATTCATTATGCCACCGAAGCCGGTGCCCTTTTGCTCGACGGCATGGGCGATGGCGTGTGCTTTGGCATGACGGCGGAGAGCTACAAGCAACAAGCGGCAAGCTACAAGCAGGTCAGTGGCCGAAATTACCAGGAGTCAGGAACGGTGGAGCAGTTCATCAACAACACGGCCTTCAGCATTCTGCAGGCTACCAGAACGCGGATTTCCAAAACAGAATATATCAGTTGCCCTTCCTGCGGACGCACCCTTTTTGACCTCCAGGAAACCACGGCAAAAATCCGTGCGGTGACCAACCACCTCAAAGGCGTGAAGATTGCCATCATGGGCTGTATTGTGAACGGTCCCGGCGAAATGGCCGATGCGGATTTTGGCTACGTGGGCAGCGGTGTGGGCAAGATCACGCTCTACAAAGGCAAAGAGATCGTGAAGCGGAACGTGCCCAGCGAAGTGGCCGTGGACGAACTTATTGGCCTGCTGAAGGAAAGTGACGTATGGGTGGAGAAACCGGTGCTGGCTTCATAAGCAGGATTGATTAGGCAGGAAATCAGTTTTTCATCCGTACATATTTTTCAATGTTGATCCTGTTTACGCCTGCGCTTTCGATCTTTTCGATGCCCCGCTGAATGAGAGTGTCATTCTTTAGCGAAATGGTAAAGGCAAAGTCATTTCCTTCCCACTCCCTGGCACTGCAATACTGCAAATGCTCCGTGTATAAACTATCGCTTAGCGAATAATTGCCTCCGCCTGCGACAAAAACGGCCGAGTCCTTTCCTTTCTTTAAATCGTGCTGCAGGAAGGCAAAATGCGTGTCGTTGATGATTTTGATGAAGGAGGTGTTTTGGGTGTAATCGGTAACCGTCGTATCGCCTTTCTCAATCAGTGTTCCCTGGAGAAGTTTCCATGTTCCTACGATTGGCCTGGCTGTTGGTTTTAATTCGTTCTGTCGGTTCTCTGCGCCGCAGGATAATAAAAACAGGTTGGCGAACAGGACGGCGGCTTTTGCCGGCAGTTGATATTTTTTCATATATGCACTGTGATGTTTGCGTATTTGAAGGCAGAATATTCATCGTCTGTTCTGTCCGAAACAAATACCCGGTGCAAGTAATTTTTCTTCTTCGATGTACCCCCCGTTATCATTCCTTCGTGATCCTTCTTCTGCGCGGATGTATTGTTGCCTGGACGATAAACGATGGATACAAGATAAGGTTATTCTTTGACGTTAGTGAAGCGTACAGGTTGATGACATTATCGATAACGATGCGACCTCGCAGTGGGTGTTTGAGACAAATGATTGTCGCGGGGGAGACGCCTGTGGCAGGAGTTGTTATTCTCCGGCATTTTTCAAAACAGCGCTTTCTAATTGCTCACTCAGACGAAAGTTTGTTTGTTTGATTTTGTTCAGCATTGGCCGAACAGACGTGATATGACCACTGAGTTTAGCTTCAACGAGTATGCCCAATGTACCTGTTATCTTGAGCCCAAGTTGCTTTGCCAGCCTGCGTCCTTTCAACTCATCGATGATCAGCAGGCAGTCTGCCTGTTCCATCGCCAAGGCAATCGCACTTGCCTCTCCTTTATCCAAAGAGGTTTCTAAGATTTTCTGATTCTTTTTGTCTTGCGGTTCCTCAATGCGGATCCAGTCAGGAAGTATGCCGCCATATTCTTCTGCCACAATGGGAGTAGTCAGCACTTGACCGAAAAGAATTTTTAGTAATACCAATTCCTGGATTTTGTCCAGTAAGATGAGACAGGAAGTATCAGAGATGATAGTGGCCTGCATTGCGAATGTCGTTTGCCAGTTCCTGTTCGTTGTAGTTGAAAACGGATACGTCATAACGGCCAAGCAGTTCCATAAATGTCCCCTTGCTATAGCCGGCCAGTTCTGCAGCCTGTCCCAGGGAAAGTTTACCTTGTTCGTACAACTTTGACGCTAAAAGCAAGGCTGCTTCCCGGGAATCTAAGTCCACGTTGTCGGGTATGTTAAAAGTGAGTGTCTTCACAACCTGAAATTACTTAGATTATCGGAAACGACTGAAATGTGTTTATGCCAACGGATAAGATATTGTGTTTAGCTTTTGTTCGTCAGCCTTGGTTTTAGAAACCTGCTGTTGTGCGAAAGAGTTGAGAGGTGGTTATTCTCGCAGTTGTTGTATTCTTCGAGCTATTTTACCTAATTCGTAAACGATATAAGGGATTAACAGCAATATGCCTACTTGAACAGGTTTCGGCAGGGAGCGGAAGGACCGATTAGAAGAAATGCTAAAATCCATGCATGCAAGCAATATCAAGACCACAAGACTTACAATTAGTGAGAAGCGGATGGCCTTTGCCTGACGATAGTCAAACGTCCTATTTGTCGTTTTCCTGTAGGCCTGTTTTTGCTCTTCGGTAAGGGGCGTTTGTGTCTTTTGGTCAAGGAAGGGAAATAACTCCCAACTTCCAGCTTCCATCTCGCGAAAGTTGCCGGTTTCCAAGTCACTAATTTTTATCTTTTTGTTTGTTGACAGTAGTAGAACCAGTTGTTTTATCTCACACCATTTGCCCCATTGGCTAGTAAAGTAAAAGCCATTCACCTTATCGAACTCGTAGCGTTGCTTATGTAGTTGAAAAGGCAGTCTCACTATCAATTGTCTTTTTGAAACATCAAACGAAACAAGTGTCAATCTCCAGAAATAATACCAAAGTACATAGAGCACAAGGGCCAGTATGAAAAGGGAAAAGAACCAATCCAAACCATCGAGTGGTCGGCGACCTTCGGCAAAAAAGCTTTTGCCATGGATTTGCGCAATCAAAGCGGAACCATCCATATAACCCAACGTACCCAAGCAGATAAAAGAACCAACAAACCATATCAGTCTTGGACGGCAAGTAAACCTGGACATACTCTTATTAGTTTCAATACGAACTCAATTTCGCACAACAATTATTATCCAGATTAACAAAACTCCCTTCGTGCCTGTTTCAACACAGAATCTTTTGTTTTTCAATGGCGACCTGCCTGCCTTTTCAGGTATTTCAATTCACAAATCAACTCATTAGAGGAAGTGAAATACCCCGCCAAGGCAGGTCTACTCACTAGTTTAATTTATCAAACAAACCTCAATTCGTCTTTTGCTTTTTCTGCTCGCCCGTCAGTAGTTCAAAATAACTCGCCTTGAAACGGCCGTCAACCACTTCGCCCTGCACGTTGGCCTTCCGGATCTTGTTGCAGAAACCGTCGTCGGCATGGGCATCGCCATGGTCGTCGATATTGGTGCCGTCAACAAAATAGGCTTTGCCGTCCATGCGTATGGCAAGGCTGCAGCCTTTTCCTTTCAGGCCCAGTTGGCACTGGCCGCAGGCAGCTTCCACCGTGTACAGTTTTTTGGCAGGATCGGGTTTGGCGGTCCTGGTTTCTTTTTGTTGGGCGACGGCAGCAAAGCCGGCAAGTGTAAAAAGCGAGGCGAGAAGAAGTTGTTTCATAACGAACGATTTGGCGTTGTAAACTAAAGATAGTGGCTATTTAGGCAGGATTGGCAGCGGGTCGGCAGGGGCCGGGCGAACCGGGTCGAATACCGCTACGCCTACCCTTGAATCGGCGCAGCCGTAATACAAAAACCATTTCTGCTGGAAATACACAAGGCCTTCGATGAACACCGTACCGTTCACGTACTGCCCGCTTTTTTCAAACGGTTCCATCGGTCGCAGAAACGGTGCATCCAGCCGGCCGATGGCTTTTGTGGGATCCGTTTTATCAAACAAAACCTGGCCGGCACAATACGCATTGCCGGTGAATCGCCTGTCGCCTTTTTGCGGGTTGTTCTTGCCGTTGTACAGCAGCAAAATGCCTTTGTCCGTGAGCACGGCCGGCGGACCGCATTCGGTCAGGTCGCTGTCGAAGTAGCCCTCTCTTGGCGAAATCAGGGGCTTTGGTTTCCCGGCAGGATCCAGCAAAGGTTGCCAGTTCACCAGGTCGTCGGAGGTGGCCATGAATACACCCAGCTCTCCCCAGTACATTGTATACTTGCCATTGATTTTTGCAACGACCTGCCGGCCGTCTTTCACCGTGGTGACGATCGAAGCCGATTTGTGTGGCTCGTTGAAGGTATTGCCGCTTGCGTTCTTGAAAATGGGTCCGTGCTTGGTCCAGGTCTTCAGGTCTTTTGATGTGGCCACACCCAGCCGGGGCACCTTTCGGTTCCACTGCGTGTAAAACACCACGTAGGTCCCGTCCTCGGTCATGGCTACCCGCGGGTCTTCGCAGCCGCCCGGCCACTCAAATTCTTTCTGGCTGTCATCGGCCGGATACAAAACAGGTGTTGCACTCCGGGTGAAGTGAAGACCATCACTGCTTTCGGCATAACCAAGGCGGGAGGTGCGTTCGCCAATGCCAATGCCGCTTTTGTCTTCCGAGCGGTAGAGTAGTACCACCTTGCCATCTTTCACGGATGCACCGGGATTGAACGTGTCATTCGATTCCCAGCCCACTTCCTTCCCTGTCATCGGGTCGCGGAACCGGGAGGCCGGGTTGGGCGAAATAATCGGGTTCATATTTGCCGGCCGGGCAAAGCCGCCGAATGCCCAGTCGGGAAGCGGGTTGTTGTTGGTCACGCTGTTTTTCGACGTGGCAGTTTTATGCACGGAAGAACAGGAGATGCAAAGAAGAAAAAGGAAAAAGCAGGAGGTGAAAACGTTGCGGACATTCATAGCAGCAAATTGTTAACTAAATGTAACGACATCCGCCCAGTTTTTTCAACGTTGTTGAACGGGAAGAGGTTCCTGCGGATAAAACTGTTGTCACAAATGAAAGCTGTGTCCAACCCGGCATTTGTGAGAGCTATCTTCCTCTGCGGTAATCACCTAACTTCACAGCCATAAAGTTTGAACCCTCCATGCAGACAGATTTCCTCGTGATTGGCTCCGGTATTGCAGGCCTTACCTATGCACTGAAAGTGGCGCACCAGTTTCCGCAAAAGCAGGTGCTTGTTATCACCAAGGCCTCACCCGACGAAACCAACACCAAGTATGCACAGGGTGGCGTGGCCGTGGTAAACGACCCGGAGAACGATTCGTTTGAAAAACATATCGAGGACACCCTCATTGCCGGTGATGGTTTGTGCAACCGCGACGTGGTGGAGATCGTTGTCAAGGAAGGGCCTGCCCGCATCCAGGAGATCATCGACTGGGGAGCGCAGTTCGACAAAGACGCCGAAGGCGAGTACAAGCGGGGGAAGGAAGGCGGCCACTCCGAGTTTCGCATCCTGCACCACAAAGACGTCACTGGCCGTGAGATGGAAAGAACCCTGCTGGATGCCGTGAAAAAAGCGTCAAACATTACGTTGCTCAATCACCTGTTTGTCATCGACGTAATCACGCAGCACCATCTCGGTTATCTCGTTACGAAGTCGACACCCGACATCTGTTGTTACGGTGTGTATGTGCTGAATTCGCAAACCAACCGCATCGAAAAAGTTCTTGCCAAAATCACCCTGCTGGCCACTGGCGGTAACGGGCAGGTGTATCGGACAACAACGAATCCCGTCATCGCCACCGGCGACGGCGTTGCGATGGTGTACCGGGCAAAAGGCCGGATTGAAAACATGGAGTTCATCCAGTTTCATCCCACGGCTTTGTACGAAGCCGGCCGGCGCGGCCAGGCCTTCCTGATCACCGAGGCGGTGCGTGGCGACGGTGGCATTTTGCGCAACAGCAACGGCGAGGCCTTTATGGATCGCTACGATCCGCGAAAAGATCTTGCACCACGTGACATTGTGGCCCGTGCCATCGACAACGAGATGAAGATCACCGGTACCGAACATGTGTATCTCGACTGCAGGCATATGGACATGGAAAAGTTCAGGGAACACTTTCCGAATATTTACGAAAAATGTTTGTCCCTTGGCATCGATGTGGCGAAGAGCATGATTCCTGTTGCACCGGCAGCACATTACAGTTGCGGCGGTATCAAAACCGATGAATGGGGCAGGAGCTCGATCAATAATCTTTATGCCTGCGGCGAATGTGCGTCGACCGGCTTGCACGGTGCCAACCGCCTTGCCTCCAACTCGCTGCTCGAGGCCATGGTCTTTGCCCACCGCTGTTATGTGGATGCAGCCAGCCGGATCGATGCGATTGCCGCGCTTCCGCCCATCCCGGACTGGAATGCGGAAGGAACGGCCGAACCCAAGGAAATGATCCTGATAACGCAAAGCCTGAAAGAGTTGCAGCAGGTGATGAGCGACTACGTAGGCATTGTTCGCAACATCGTCCGTTTACAGCGTGCCATACGGCGCATCGACCTCTTGTTTGAAGAGACGGAAGGCTTGTACCAGACCACCACGGTTTCGCCTTACCTGCTCGAGTTGCGCAACATGATTACAGTGGGCTACCTCATTACCAAAGGTGCTGCCTTCCGCAAAGAAAGCCGCGGCCTCCACTACAATACCGACTACCCGTTTAAGTCAGAGCTGGTGCAGAATATTGTGCTGTAGGATATCGAACAGGCGAACAGGGAAGGATGATTTTCGACGTGCTTCAGGCGCAGGTATTCTTTCGGCTTGCAGTCTGGCTGCAATTCGAGAAAACGGATGAACAAAGGAATTCCGCTTCGCCATTCTGTATTCCTTGTTCGGCTGTTCACCGGTTCTCTTGTTCCCATCTATCTTTGCGCCCTGTATGTATTATGTCGTTTATGGTTTGTTGTACCTGTTGTCGTTGTTGCCCCTAAGGGTGTTGTTTGTTCTCTCCGATTTGGCGTACGGCATTTTGTATTACATCGTCGGCTACCGCAAGAAGGTCGTCTATTCCAACCTGGCCATTGCGTTTCCGGGCAAAACGGAACAGGAGCGCAGGCGCATCGCCAGGCAGTTCTACAAAAACTTTACAGATAATTTCATCGAGACCATCAAGCTGCTGAGTGCCGATACCGCTTACATCAACAAACATTTTACGGCCGATTATTCTGTTTTCAAACAGGTGTACGAGCGGGGAACGAAATGCCAGATTCACACCGGGCATAATTTCAACTGGGAACTGGCCAACCTGGCCATCGCCGCCAACATTCCTCAGAAATTGCTCACCGTGTACATGCCCATCGAAAGCGGGCTGTTTGAACGCCTGTTTTTAAAGATCCGGACACGCACCGGTGCGGCCTTGCTGCCGGCCACCAAAATCCGGTCTGCCATCCTGCCCTGGCGCAAGACGCAATACGTTTTGGGCCTTGTGGCGGATCAAAGCCCGGCCGATCCGCGGAATGCCTACTGGGTCGATTTTTTTGGCCGGCCCACGCCTTTCTTACGGGCACCCGAAAACGGTGCAAGAGTGGCCAACCTGCCCGTCATCTTTTGCTACTTTACCAGGACAAAACGTGGCTATTACAAAGGGTTTTTTCAACTGGGCGAAAGCGAACCGGCCTCCCTGCCAAAGGGCCAGCTTACAAAAAATTATGCTGCCTACCTCGAACGGTTTATCAGCCTATACCCTGAAATGTACCTCTGGAGTCACCGTCGCTGGAAATGGAGCTGGAAAGAAGAATTTGGGGAACGGGTATTATAGGCGCCGCCGGGTACATGCCGTTTTCATTTTGCTTTCCAGCATTTGTCTTTGAAGCAATTCCCTGTCAGACTTGCGTTTTCCCGATTGCCTATAGCCCGTTGCGCATTGCAAATGGGTGTTACAGGTAGCCCGCTTTTGTCAGGGCCTGGACTTTGTTATGTGCGTTGAGTTTCTTGTATACATTGCGCAGGTGTTTTTTGACCGTTTCGGGGCTCAGGAAAAGTTCGGCCGCAATTTGCTTTTGTTTGAGTCCCCTCGCCCAAAGGTTCAAAATATCTCTTTCTCTTAGGGTCAGCGGGCTGTCGTTCATCATGCCGTCTGCATTCACAATAAGCGTCATAGGTAGTGTTTTACAAAGTTTGATTCTGGTGGTTTGGGGCCGCTACCCCAAACAGGGTATAAAATAGCAATAAAATCAATACAAAAAATAATATCTACCCCTTTTGGGTTAGATATCCAACGAATCTTAAATACGTACAAACCTGGACGTTTATAAAAACAAAAAGGAGCATAGACATGCTCCTACTTTTGTACAACTAAGAATAAAAAACGTTACTTGATTATGGTAAGGGTGATTGCCCTTGCACTAACAAAGTTGCATGATTGAACCATTGGAGTCAATACCCATTTTGGGGTAAAAAAGCCGGGCAATCGTGAAAGAAATGTTTAATCTTTCACGATTGCCCGGCTATGACAACAAGCCACGAGCGGCTTGCCTAATTCAAAACGCTTTTTTCTTTTTCCGTTGCGATCTTTTTTTCTTCTTTGATTTTTCCCCAGCCGCCCAAAACATTACGGATGTTGTGAATGCCCTGGCGCTTGAGCAGCGAAGCGGCAACCACACTGCGGTAACCACCGGCACAATGCACATAGATGTTCTGGTCTTCTTCCAGGTTGCTCATGTTGGCGGGGTCGGCCAGTTCGTTAAGGGAAACATTCAGGGCACCTTTTACGTGTCCGTCGGCATATTCGGCCGGCCGGCGAACGTCGAGCACCACCAGGTTCTCGTCGAAGGGAAGATCCATCGCCAGTTCATCGGCCTCCACATCAATCACCATGTCGATGGGCTCACCAGCGGTTCTCCACGCTTCAAAACCACCTGCCAGGTAGCCCTCGATTTTGCTGAAGCCGACCCGGGCCAGGCGGGTAACGGCCTCTTTTTCCATTCCTTCCTCTGTTACCAGCACAATGTTTTTATCAAAGGGCAACAGGCTGCCAGCCCATTCGGCAAAGCGACCTTCCAGCCCGATAAAAATGGAGTCGGGAATAAAGCCCATGGTAAACTGGGCCGCTGGTCGTGTATCGAGTAAAATACTGTCTTCCTGCAAGGCCTTTTTTACGACGTCCACCGAAAGTGGCCGGAGTGCCGTTTCCAGCATGTCGTGAAAGCTTTCGTATCCCTCTTTGTTGATTTTTGCATTGATGGGAAAATACTGCGGCGGGTCGGTGAGTCCTTCCGTAACGACCTTGATAAAGGCCTCTTTGCTGGCGGCCTGCAGTGCATAGTTGGTTTTCTTTTCCGCGCCGATCGTGCTTTCTTTCCCGGTAAACGTTTTGCCGCAGGAGCTGCCCGGGCCATGTGCCGGGTAAACAATCACGCTGTCGGCCAGGGGCAACAGTTTTGTCTGGATGCTGTCGTACAGCAGGCCGGCCAGGTCTTCTTTGGTAAGGTTCGTGCCATCCTGGGCAAGGTCGGGACGGCCCACGTCACCCACAAAAAGCGTATCGCCGGTAAACACGCAATGATCGTTGCCGTTTTCGTCTTTCAGCAAATAACAGGAGGATTCCAGCGTGTGACCGGGAGTATGCAGCACTTGCACCGTTAGTTGGCCAACCGGGAATGTTTCGCCGTCTTTCGCTACCTGCACCGGGTAGGCCGTTTCGGTTTCAGGCCCGTACACGATGGTGGCGCCGGTGGCCTTGGCCAGGTCAAGATGGCCGCTCACAAAGTCCGCATGAAAATGGGTTTCGAAGATGTATTTGATCGTGGCTTTGCGTTCCGCCGCCAGCCGGAGGTAAACGTCGATGTCGCGCAGGGGATCTACCACGGCTGCCTCGCCATTGCTCTCGATATAATAAGCCGCCTCGCTAAGGCAGGTTGTGTACAGTTGCTGAACAAACATAAAAAATCCTTTCGCTGCAAAAGTAACCCTTACAACGAAAGGAAAATGTGAAGATGGGAGGCCTATTTCAGCAGCTCGTGGGCTACTTTATGAATTTCGCCAAGGCGGTCGTGATTGATGGAATAATAAATAAACTTACCGTCTCTTTCGGTGGTCACAAATCCAGCCTTGCGTAAAATCGCCAGGTGTTGCGAGGCAACAGATTGTTCCAAACGCAACTTCACATAAATCTGAGTCACGGTAATTTTTCCGTGCTGGTTGATGAACTTAATCATTTGCTGCCGGAGCTTGTGATTGATAGCCCGGAAGATCAGCGCGGCCTTTTTTAGCTGGATCGCGTCAATCTTCAGTTCATCCTTGGCAGATGCAACTTTTTCCATAATCATAGATACTGTTCTTTATTAATAGTTGTTTATGCAACGCAATTTAAACATATATCTTTCCAAACTGCATGATTTCTATACACAGAAGAAGAAGTTTTAATAAAACTTTTTAGAAATAGGTGAGTGAAAATCCTTACCGTAATAAGGCTCGCTATAAGCAAGACTGGCAAATTGCCCCTCCTGAAATTTTTTTGCCGACAGCAAAATCATATCCTGTGCCGTTGCTGTACTCGCTGCGAAAGCAACATTAGAATTCTCGAAAAGGTCCATTGCTTTTTGGCTGCCGTTGCCAAAAAACAGGATGCGGTGTTTTTGCAGCCAGCCGTTGAAGCTGTCAGGTGTTAATATCAGGTTAGTCGGCGGCATGACTTCGTTCAGCGAAACATCGAAAAGGGCGGTGAAGACCTCCATGCGCCTTGCGTCAATCATCGGGCAAAGAAGATCGGCCTCCGGATCGTTGATGGCCGCCGCCATCATTTGCAGGGTGCTGATGCTGATGAGCGGAATCGACAGGGCATAACACAAACCTTTGGCTGCTGCCATTCCCACCCGCAAGCCGGTGTAAGAGCCGGGACCCGCACTCACGGCAATTGCCTTCAACTGGTTTGGATGTACACCATTTTCGGTTAACAGGTCCTGGATGGCCACATGCAGCCAGGCTGCCGAATCTTTTTGCGACGGGTTGATTTTCGTAGCAAGAACCCGGTCGCCATCGGCCAGGCACACCGAAGCCGACTGCACGGCCGTGTCAATGTTTAAAAGAAGACTCACAACGGCAAAGATAACAACGACCTTCACGATCAGGCAAAGAGAAGTGGCAAGCCCCGGTTCTTTTTTATATCGCCGTGTGCTGATTCGTTTTTCCGGTGGAAACAAGGGGACCCTTTTTTGGTTGTATGGCAGTAACTGGTCGCGGCCGGGTTTCACATCGCCGAACTTTCTGCAGCGTTGTTTTTCTCGGGGATTGGTTTTGCCGCAACAGCCTGCAACAGCACCTCCAGTGTTTCTTCTTCCAGCACCTCGCGATGCGGATGGCCGGCTTTAGAGGTCCATTTCACCAGCCGCAGGCAACCGTCTTCAATCTCGATACCCGTGATGTCGCCGTCGTTGTTGCAGCAGCAGCCGGAATTGAAATAAGAAGGCCGCATGTTCAGGTAATCCGACGAAACATGGCTGTATTCAAATTTGCGTTTTTGAATTTCGACTTCGGTTTCGGCAGCCGTCTTTTCGTCGCCGCCGGCTTTTGCCAACAGCAACTGGCGATAAAGCCGCTCGATGTGTGTCAGTGATTCAAAGACCGGCTGGTGGGTGTGGCCCGTGATGAGCAGCAGGTTTTGCTGTTCGTTGCTCCATTCGTACATCAGGCGGTTGTGCAGGGTTTTCAATTGTGCATCGTAGGCCGGCGTGTTGGGATTGATTTTTAAAAGAATTTGGAGGGGTGCCCAGATCTTCGATACAAAAAACTTGCTGAACCAGTTGCCGTCGCTTGCCTTGTCGCCCTGGTGGCCATGTGTGCAGAAAATAGAAAGCCGGTTGCCCTTGATCTCCGTTTGCAGAAGAATACCATCATAAATGCAAAGGCTGGTTTTAAAGATCAACCTGACCTGCGCCATTGTCAGCGGATTGTTTTTCCAGTCAAGGTCGTGGTTGCCGATGGTTTTGTACAGGCGGTTAGCTGCAGCGAAACGCCTGTAGCGGTCAAAACTGGGCTGCTGTTTTTTCAGCACGCTGGAAAGCCTGTTTTCCCATAACTCCTCGCTGTCGCCCAGCGACACAAAATGAAAATCGTTTTCAAAATAATGATCCAGCGCAGCGAGGTAGGCCGGCTCGCAAAGCATAAAATCATCAGCGCCGTTTTTGGCGCCTTTGTGCTGGTCGGAGAAAATGACAAAGCGGCCCGTTGCAGCGGCAAACGGGATGACGATGCCCTTGCTTTCTTTGTTGGACCCGATGGCTTCGTGCAATTTGCTCAGGGATTCAAAGACAGCATTTTTTTCGGGCCGGGAAGCAAACCGGTTCGATGCCCAAAGCACTATTTTGAAAAGATTTTGTCGTACCCAAAGAAGCATGGTTGCGGCATTGCTTTCGTCAAATTAACGAAAAAAGGTTTGGCTTCTGTGCCGGGTGGTATGCTGCCGGGAGAAGCGACAATGGTTGCAAGCCGGGCTAATTGTCGCACGAACTCTCCTGGTTCAGCCGGCAACTCACCCTGACGTGTTTTAGTGCGCCGCGATCATGCTGATCTCGATGTTGACTGCTTTGGGAAGGGCCGAAACCTGCACGGTTTCACGTGCCGGGAAATCGCCGCTAAAGTATTTGCCATAGATCTCGTTGATCTCGCCAAACTGATTCATGTCGGTGATGAAGATGGTTGTTTTGACCACGTTGCCGAACGTCATGCCTGCTTCGGTCAAAATGGCTTTGAGGTTTTGCATCACCTGGTGCGTTTCTTCCTGGATGTCGCGGTTCTTCAGGCCATTGGTTTGCGGATCAATGCAAACCTGCCCCGAAATATAGAGCGTGCCATTTACAAGAACGGCCTGGTTGTAAGGGCCAATGGGCGCCGGTGCACTTTGGGTGGTGATGATCTTTTTTTCCATGTCACGAATTACAGGAATTTGCACGACTTGCGCCAAAGTTTTTTGTCGCCTGTTGCGGTCTTCATTTGTTCAAGTCGGATGAATGTGTGTAATTCGTGCCATGCAGGTGGTTGTTTTAGCAAAGGAAAGCCAGAAGGCCGAACTGGCCGTACAGAACGCGGATGGCCTGGTGTGGGTAGAGGATGAACAGGACTTTCTGCAGCATGCCGGCGCCGGTGCTTTTCTGGATTTGTGTTATATAAATACACCGGAACGCAATGCTTTTTTAAGCCGGCTTTTGCCTGCTCTTGTCGTGGTTAATTCCGTCACGGATACGCTGCAGCAAACACACGCTTCCTTTATTCGCATCAACGGGTGGGATAGTTTTTTATCATCGCCGGTGATTGAAGCGTCCTGCCTGGATGAAAGCAGGAAAGCCGGTGCGGAAAACGTATTTTCCCAATTGGGTAAAACCGTGGAATGGTTGCCCGACGAACCGGGCTTTGTAACGCCACGTATCGTAAGCATGATTGTGAACGAAGCCTACCTTGCATTGGGTGAAGGCGTCAGCACCGGGGAAGAAATTGATACAGCCATGAAACTCGGTACGGCCTATCCCTACGGCCCGTTTGAATGGGCGAAAAAAATCGGCCTGCAAAACATCGTCAACCTTTTGCAAGCCCTTTGTAAAAAACAGCCTCGCTACACACCGGCCGAATGGCTGGTACAGGAAACCAACCGCGCTATCTGACCTTGCACAACTCATCCCACCGCGTGGTGTAGCGCGGCGAATGAAAGGCCTGCCGCATCTTCCAGTCCCGCTTTGTCCCCGACGCGGCAAACTTTACCACGTCGCCCCGCATGCTGAAATTGATGTTGTCGATTTGTTCCATCAAAAAGCGGCCAATGCTTTGGGTGGGTTCAAACAGGTTGGACTGGATGGAAGAATCCGGAACAATGCCGCTTAAAATGACACCGGCCTTTTTGTATTTTTTGCCGGGCACAAACAACTGCTCCGCCATGCGAACGGCGGGTTTGATCAATTCGTTGGTCAGCGCCGTGGGTTGCAGCAGCGTGGTACAGGCACTGGTGGTCGGACCGTGGCGAAACCGCGGGCCATCGATTTTTTCCTGCGACACCAGGAAGGTGCTAATCATAGCGGCGGCACCGTTCTGGCGCCGCAGTTTTTCAGCGGCCCGTGCCGCGTAGGTGGCAACAGCTTCTTTCAGGTCTTTCAGCTCGGTGACCGTGCAGCCGAACATACGCGTAGTGGCAATCATTTTTTTTGTTTCAAGCGCATCCTTCATTTCAATGGCGGGCTCGCCGCGAAGTTCTTTAATCAGGCGAACGCCAACCACGCCGCCCAGGTTTTTCCGGGCCCATTCTTCCGAAAGGTTCTGCAGGTCCCAGGCCGTGCGGATGCCCCTTTGCTCCAGCTTGTCGGCATAGCGGCTGCCAACGCCCCAGATCTCCCGCACACGGGTGATTTTAAGGGCTTCCCGTATTTTTTCGTCGGTATCGAAAAGAAGAATGCACTGCGAACGTTGCTTGTCCTGCTTTGCCATCCTGTTGGCTATTTTAGCCAGTGTTTTAGTGGGGCCCACGCCGATGGACACACGAATACTGGTCCACTGCTCCACCGTATCCCGCAAGTATTCGGATAAGGTTTGAAGTTGCCCGGTGGTGTACTGCTCCAGGTGCAGGAATGCCTCATCAACCGAATACACTTCCACGTTTTCCGCGCCAACGGTCTGCTTCAACACATCCATTACCCGCCAGCTCATATCACCGTATAAATTGTAGTTGGACGAGAAGACCGCCACGTTGTGTTTTTCAATCAGGGGCCGGGCAAGAAAATAGGGGCCTGCCATGCCAACGCCAAGCTGTTTTGCTTCATCGCTGCGTGAAATGATACAGCCATCGTTGTTGCTTAGCACCACAACGGGTTGGTTGTGCAGTGAAGGCTGAAACACTTTTTCGCAGGAACAATAAAATGAATTGCAGTCGACGATGGCTTTCATGCTTTGTGGATAACGTAGGTGACCACCCCCCAAATGTGCAGTTGCATTCCGGTAACATCCAGGGAGGCTAATCGTTTGTTCGCGGTTGTCAACCGTGTCTGGTTGTTGTTGATCTCCAGTTTGCGGATGAGTAATTCCCCGTCAACAACGGCAATGACAAGGCGGCCATTCTTTGGTTCCAGCGAGCGGTCCACGATGACCACATCGCCTACGTGCACACCGGCGCCGACCATCGCATCGCTGTTCACGCGGAGAAAAAACGTCGCGGGTTTGTTTTTGACCAGGTGCTCATTCAAATCAATGCCTCTCTCTGCATAATCATCGGCAGCCGCGCCAAAGCCGGTGGCATTGGCGGTGTGTACCTGCTGCTGTGTAAAATCTTTCGAGCCTTTGTACGATGCGTAAAAAAAGTTATCCCCTTCCATGATCCGTGGTTTTGTAATGCTAAGTTATTTAGTAATTTCGTACTAAGGAAATTAGGTTATTCACAACTGTAAAAACCAACCATATGAGTAACGCATTGGTCATGCCCGGTCACCGGATCTGCGAGTATCGTTTGATTGTTCCCCTGAGTGAAGCGTTGCAGCAAACTGTGATGCAAATACGTAAAGAGCTGCACGACCGCTACCGGCTTCCGCTGCCGTTTGAGCTAAAGCCTTCGCTCACCGTTCTTCATTGTCATGCCTACGAAGGGATGGAAGCCAAGCTGGTCGAACGCATGCAGCAGGTGGCCACCCGCACCGGTGCGTTCCGGGTGGAGTTGAAAAATTTTGCGGCCTATCCGTCGCATACAGTTTACCTGCATGTAGCGACCCGCAGCCCATTTCACGAGCTGGCAAAGGAGCTGAAAGTGGTGAAGTCATTGACAAAGGTGCCTGACCACGATCCGCATTTCATTCACGAACCGCACCTCCTCATTGCCCAGAAGCTAAAGCCGTTCCAGTTTACCCGTATCTGGATGGATTGTGAGCACACCCAGTTTACCGGGCGGTTTATGGCGGGCAGCATGGTACTGATGAAGCGGGGAATTGTCAACCACCAGTACGAAGAAGTGCGCCGGTTCGAATTTGCCTCCCTATCACAAACTGTCAAACAGGGAACCTTGTTCGGATGAAACAAGCTCCGGGTAGGTAAAGGGCTCTTTGATCTGCGCCACATTGGTCTCGGCGCCGCGGGTGGTGATCAGTTTTGAGATGGGGTACGCTTTCATCTTTTTGTCGTCGCAGGGGAACAGCATTTGCGCCATTTGTTCTTTGGTGAGCGATGGTTCCAGCCACTGCGGCCATTGCTCTTTTTGAAGAATAACTGGCATGCGCTGCTTGGTGTTGTGGATGCGGGCCATCAACGGATTGGCGTCGGTGGTGATGATGGAAAAGGTGTGCAGGATCTCGCCGGTTTCTTTGTCGGTCCAATGGCCATACAGCCCGGCAAAGCCGAAAATGTCAAAGCCATCGAGGTAGACATAGTGCGGGTATTTTTTCTTTTTGTACTCCATCCATTCGAAAAAGCCGTCGGCGAGCACAATGCAACGGTTCTTGGTGTAGGAGCGGAAAGCGGGTTTTTCAAAAATGCTTTCGGCCCGTGCATTCAGCGTTTGTGTCCGGATCTTGTCCGCGTCGGCCAGCGACTTTACCCAGTGCGGGATCAGGCCCCAGTGGTAAAGTTGAACCGTGCCTGGTTTTTCGGAGGTAATGACCGGCATTTGCGGAAAGTTGAAACCCGAGGTATGAAACACCGGCTCAAAAGGCTGTTCCCACTCGGCCTGGACCATCCGCATGATCTCTTCCTGCTTTTTGGTAAGGGAGTAATGGTAACACATGGCGCTAATTTGAAAATGTGAAAATAGGAAAATGGGGTAATGTGAGAATTCGATAATAGGATAATTTGATAATGGGATAATGATTGTGCGAATGGATTTGGGATTGAAGGGGTATGTAAACCAAACCAGCTATGGCAGACCATATTTTACGGACGAAAAAGCATTTGGGTCACCTGGGAAACGAAAAGGAAGGTGAAGAGGAGTATAAAAAAGGGCGTGGGGCACAGTTCAACACACGCAACAGCTTCGAGAAAACGTCAACCGCAAGGGAGCACATCGAAGCCATCGACGAATGGATAGAGGAAGACGTGCGAACACAATACATCGATGTGTCGGCAAAGAGCATTGTGAACAAGGTAGACAGCCCGGACGTGGGGATGTTTTACAGCATGAACCCGTACCAGGGCTGTGAACACGGCTGCATTTATTGTTATGCCCGTAATTCGTTTGAATACTGGGGCTACAGTGCAGGCCTTGATTTTGAAAGCAAGATCCTGGTAAAAAAAGAGGCGCCCAAACTGCTGCGCAAGTTCCTGCAACATCCCAAATGGGACTGCGTGCCCATCAGCATGAGCGGCAACACCGATTGCTATCAACCGGCTGAAAAACGCTTTCGCCTGTCAAGAGCCTTGCTGGAGGTCTGCAACGAATTCAACCAGCCCGTTGGCATCATCACCAAGAACGCCGGCATCCTGCGCGACAAAGACCTCTTGCAGGAGATGGCAGGGAAGCGCATTGTTTCCGTGCTGATGACGATCACCTCGATGAATGAAGACCTTCGCCGGGTCATGGAACCGCGAACCACGACGTCTGCACAGCGGCTGCGTACACTGGAAGCCTTGAGCAGGGCCGGTGTGCAAACCGGCGTGATGCTGGGACCGGTGATCCCTGGACTGAACGATCAGGAAATGCCTGGCATTATCAAAGCGGCCAGCGAGGCCGGCGCTGTTTTTTCTGCGTACACCTTCATTCGGTTAAATGGCGCCGTCAAGTTTCTTTTCCACGACTGGCTGCACAAAAACTTTCCCGACCGTGCCGACAAGGTCTGGCATTTCATTGAAGAAAGCCATGGCGGCAAAGTAAACGACAGCCAGTTTGGAAGACGGATGCGGGGCGAAGGCAACATCGCAAAACTGGTGGCCGATCAATACAACACGTTCACGAAAAAATATGGCTTGCGCCACGAGCGGTTGGGATTGGACTGTTCCCAATTCAGACGGCCGGGTGAGCAGGGAAAATTGTTTTAATGAGCAGAACGTTAACCGTGCATTTCTTCAATCACCTGCACATTCCATTTGTTCCGGATAAGAAAAGCAGTCAGGATGATTCGCATGCGTTCGACCGGGATGTTTAGGAACAAGGCCACCATGCCAAGCACTTCGCTTTCTTTTTCATCGATGGTGCCGTTGTTCGTGATCACTTCGCAAATCATGGCAAAAAGCGTTTCGCGAAATTCTTCTGTGATCAAGGGCGCACTTTGCTCGATGATCGATTTTGTATCCAGCTCTTTTTGAAGCGAGATGGCTTTCACGGTCAGTTCATTCAAGTCCGTTCCTTTGAACTTCGAACAAAGAACAACGATGCGGGAAAGCTGGTCGATTTGTGATTGGGTGAGATTCTTGTGTTTGTACATCACGCAGGAAAATAACATGGCGGCAGCGGCTTCCTGTTCAGTTGCAATGGTGGGGTTCATAAGAAGGTTTCGTCAAATGTAGGAAAGTGCACCAATCCTGTTGAAGTAAAATAACGGCCATGCATGTTTGCACGCATGCTGCAAAAATATTTTTCATGTAAGATTTGTTGCATTCAAAAAAGGACGTTTATTTTTGTGGCTCTAAAAAATTATTCACCATGCTGCGCCATTTGTTTCATATCGATCAAAAAAAACTTCGCCGGAAGGGCTGTTTTTTTCGCGGGGCATGTGCTGCAGATAGCTAGTTTTAAACCAAAACGAATGTGCAAGCCCCGCTCCATTGCGGGGCTTTTTGTTCCGGCAATTTTTTACAACATTTTATTTTTTTAAGCGATTCTCTTTTTTCTTGTGCTGAAACAGAAAACTGTTTCGGTGAAAACAACAGCAAGGATTGATTGAATCTTTCAAACCATTTTATGGACAATTTAAACCATCAGCGAACGATTGATGCAAACGCTGTTTTTGCACAACGTTTTCTGAACAGCAGGTCCTTGTACTTATACCGTTTCAACCATTTGCCCAGCGTGCATTTTATCGGGAACATTGAAGGTGAAGAAGCTTATAAGGCGTTCAAGGCAACATTTGCCGGACTGATCGTTTCGGAGTACCAGTACCGTTGGTTCAAAAAAGAAAACAAGAAGTACCAGTTTGACGAAACGGTGTTTGTTCTCAGCAACAATTGTGTTGTGGAGATGAAGGGTTATTGCGAAATTCTTCACGATGGAAAACAGGACGCATTTATTCAGCACTGCACGGCACTGATGGGCCGATTCAAGGAGAGAAAAAAGCGAATGCCTTTGGAAATAAACCTGATTGTCAAAGGAAGCTATGGCCTGGAGTTAAAAGCGATGGAGATCAAACGGACAAAGCTCGACCTGGACTTGTTTTATGACGATGATTTCAAAGAGGTGGATGCCATCATTCAAAAACGGCTGAATCAAAAGAAGGACAAAGGAATTATCCTCCTGCATGGCCTGCCGGGAACCGGCAAAACAACCTATTTGCGTTACCTGGTTGGCAAGGTGAAGAAAAGAGTTCTTTTTCTTTCGCCCAATGTGGCCGCAAACCTGATGGATCCGGATTTTATTGACCTGCTGATCGATAACCCGAACACGGTGGTGATCATTGAAGATGCGGAGAACATCATCATGGACCGGAGAGCGGCAGGCACATCATCTGTTTCCAATCTTTTGAATATTTCGGATGGCTTACTGGCTGACTTTTTGAATGTACAGCTAATCTGTACGTTCAACAGTCCGCTCACAATGGTTGATGATGCGCTGATGCGGAAAGGACGATTGATTGCCAAGTATGCCTTCAAAAAACTTGGCGTGGAAAAGGCACAACGACTGAGCGACCATTTCGGATTTGACCGGATCATTACAGAGCCAATGACGGTGGCTGAGATCAGCAGTCAGAACGAAAAGGCGTTCGAAACAAAACAGGTGGAAATTATTGGCTTCAGAAGATCTGTTTTGCAAAATTGATGATAAGAAGTACAGAACGATGAACGGATTGCGACGCAACGGAAGACCAATCGGAGCGTTGCAGCCCGTATCATAAAAAAATGAGTATATGGCAAAATTAAAATTAACCGGTAAAGAATTGCGCAGGATCGGTTATCCCGAAGGGCCGGTGATCTCGATTGCAATGAACATCATGGAAAAAAATTACAGGCACCTTTCCAAAGAAGATGCGCTGGAGGTCTTGCGTAGCATTTTGCAAAGCCCCAACCAGTATGCGCATGACGGTGTGCTGGATAAAATTGCGGAAGCGCTGCTGCCAAAGCCGAAAGTTGGCGGTGATGAACTCCCGCTGGCGGAAAAAGGTATTCCGTTTAACGTGTTCGGTGCGGACGGCATTGAGCAGGGCGCCCTGCACCAAATGTACACCGCGGCAAAATTGCCCGTGGCTGTTGCCGGTGCCCTGATGCCCGATGCACATCACGGGTATGGCCTGCCGATCGGTGGCGTGCTGGCAACAGAGAATGCGGTTATCCCCTACGGTGTTGGTGTCGATATCGGTTGCCGGATGTGTCTTTCCGTTTTTGATATCAACCCGAAAGAACTAAGAGACAGGGAGCATTATTTTGCCCGTGAATTGAACGAAGCGACCTTGTTCGGGAGCGGGGGCCTGTTTCAAAAGCCTTCCGACCATGAAGTGATGTACCGCAAAGAGTTCGATGAACTGGGTTTGCTGAAAGGGTTGCAGGCACGTGCCTGGAAGCAACTGGGATCTTCTGGTTCGGGCAACCATTTTGTGGAGTGGGGCGTCGTTGACGTAACAGAAAAAGACACGGTGCTGGGCATTGAAGCCGGAAGCTACGTGGGCCTGTTGTCGCACTCCGGTTCGAGAGCCCTGGGTGCGAACGTGGCGAACCATTATACCAAACTGGCGAAAGAAAAACGCCGGCTGCCTGGCGATGCAGTGAACCTTGCCTGGTTATCGCTGGATGAACAGGAGGGTATTGAATACTGGATGGCGATGAATCTGGCCGGTGATTATGCATCCGCCTGTCACGAGGTGATTCATGATAAGATTGCGAGGCAGTTGGGACGCAGGCCGTTGAAGAGGGTCGAGAACCACCACAACTTTGCCTGGAAAGAAAAATGGGAAGGCAGGGATGTGATTGTGCACCGGAAAGGTGCAACGCCTGCAGCGAACGGTGTGCTGGGAATCATTCCCGGTTCCATGGCTGCACCGGGTTTTATTGTCAAAGGCAAAGGGGACCTGTCGTCGGTGAATTCGGCTTCGCACGGGGCCGGGAGAAAGATGAGCCGAACGGCTGCCTTGAAAACTGTAACCCACAAAGAGCTGAACGAAGCGTTAGCGAAACAAGGCGTCAAACTCCTGGGTGGCGGGTTGGATGAGGCGCCGTTTGCCTACAAAGACATTCACGAAGTGATGAAAGCCCAAAAAGAGTTGGTAGAGACCGTCGGTGTCTTTCATCCAAAGATTGTGAAGATGGACGGTGCGCAGCCAAAGCAGTGGAAGAAGGGTAAATCCGATGTGATCATGGGAGAGTAACATGGCCTCACTTACCATGCAAGACGTGAAACAAAAAGTCGTTCTGGAAAGAACGACTTTTTTATTTTATGATGGCTTTCGCTGCAAAATTTTTCACCATCTTTTACTTGCATTCCAATAAAACAGTCGGTAGAAAAAACTATTGTTTTGCTTTCTCCTGTCATCCCTCATCTGCCGTCGGGTAAACGCTTCCACCATGAAAGGCGTTTACGCTATACCTTGATGTAAATTCTTTTTTTGTCGAGCCAGTAGCAGATCAGCCACATAAACGTGATGATGGTGAGGGCAAAGAGCAGCGAACCGATACGCGGGTCGCCGGGAACAGCCTTGTACACTTTGTCGTACAAAAAATTCCAGGGATTGGTGTAAACCGTTGCGCCTTTGGCATCCACGCCGTTGGGTATGCGCAACAGCCGGAAACCTTTTGGCAGAAAGGCGCTCAGTGCAAACACAAACAGGGCGTTCTTGCCAAAGACATCGAAAAAGCGGGTCCACCAGGCACGCAGTCCTTTCACTTCAATAAAATAGATAAGGGTGGAAAGGATGGCGGTTGCCAGTCCTGTGGTGACCAGCACATACGAACTGGTCCAGATCTTTTTATTGACAGGAAAGCTGAGGCTCCAGATATAGCCGGCCACCAGGTAAGCCACGGCAGAAATAAAAAGACCGGTAAGAATTTGATAGAGGGGGCTGATCGCCTGTTTGGCCTCGGGGTTCTCCGCCGCAATGGCAAGTTTTGTCCGTTTCAGGATATAGTCGCCCACGAGATATCCAAAGATGACCTGCACAATGGCAGGCAGGGTACTCATTAGTCCTTCGGGGTCGAACGCGATGCCTTCGCCATGATACATGTGCGGCTCGTGCAGGACGGCCATGTCGACGGCATTCCCAAAATAGCCCGTCATGCTATAAGGATCGGCCGGGTTGCCGAGGGTGTAGCAAAGGAGCCAATAAAGCAGGAGAATGATCAGGCCGGCCAGGAACGCACCTCTTGCTTTGAGATAATAGACAATGACGGAGGCAAAAAAATAGCAGAGGGCAATGCGTTGCAATACGCCCAGGATCCGTACCCCAACCACTTTTCCTTCGGTATTGACCCAGGTCCAGCCATTCGCCGCCAGCGCATCGTTTTGCCAGCGCAGAAAAGGCCACCAGTTCAGGAAAAGGCCAATACCGAAAATGAGCAGGGTGCGGCGAATCACTTTTTTCCAAAAACTGGCGTCGCCGGCCGCTTCGAGCCGGGGCATGACAAAAGCCATGGCATTGCCCACGGCAAAAAGAAAGAAGGGGAAAACCAGGTCGGTGGGTGTCAGTCCATGCCAGGGAGCATGTTCCAAGGGACCATAAATATGGCCCCAGCTTCCGGGGTTGTTCACCAGAATCATCAGGCACACGGTAGCCCCGCGAAAGACATCCAGGGAGTAATAGCGTTGTTTCAAAGCAGACAGATTTACCTTAAATGTAGCGAAGTCTTACTTTCGTCCGCCATGAACGAGCAATTCTTTCAGCACCCCACCGCCATCGTCGATGCGGGAGCCGTCATTGGCGCCGGAACCAAAATCTGGCATTTCTGCCATATCATGCCCCGTGCCGAGATTGGGAGCAACTGTATCCTGGGGCAAAATGTGTTCGTGGACAACAATACCCGGATCGGCAACGGCGTGAAAATTCAAAACAATGTATCGGTGTACAACGGTGTGCTGGTGGAAGATGACGTTTTCCTCGGTCCTTCCATGGTCTTTACCAATGTGATCAACCCCCGCAGTTTTATTGAGCGGAAGCAGGAGTTCAAACCCACCGTTGTACGGAAAGGTGCTTCCATTGGGGCCAACGCCACAATCGTTTGCGGAGTGGAAATTGGTGCGTATGCGCTGGTAGGAGCCGGCAGCGTGGTGACGAAAAATGTACCCCCGTTTGCCATGGTCTATGGCAACCCGGCCGAGCAGCGGGGATGGATAAGCAAGGCCGGCCATTCTCTTCATTTTGCCGGCGACACGGCTGCCTGCCCTGGTACTGGGGAACGCTATCGGCTGATAGACAACCGAGTACAGTCGATTTAGTTTTTATAAATAACGCCTTCATTTTCTGCTCATTTTGCTGTTTTTACACTCACACGACCACCCTATATTTGCACCGCCTTAACCAGGCCACCCGGTTGCAATTCACACGTGACTGAGGGGGGCGAAGCCTTGCCGCTATATGAACAATTGGTTTGTCATCAAAACGAGATCCCGCTGGGAGAAAAAAGTGGTTCGGCTGCTTGTACAAAAAGGTATCGATGCTTTTTGCCCGGTGCTCCGGTTAAAGCACCAGTGGAGCGATCGCCTGAAAACCGTGGAAAAGCCTATCCTGAAATCTTATGTTTTTGTGAAAGTGGCCCAGGAACAGCGCACCCTTGTACGTTTAACCGACGGGGTGGTGAATTTTGTGTACCGAAGCGGCAAGCCTGTCCTGGTGAAAGAAAAACTCATCAACAACATCCGCAAGTTTCAGCATGCCCACCCGGCAGTTGATGTGGTAAAAGCGGTGAATTTGCAAAACGGGGGGACGCCGGCAGAGCAGGGAAAACACAAGGCCCCTTCCCTGTGGATCGAAGGCCTGGACCTTTTGCTGGTTCCCCGTCTGTCTCAATCTGAACATATCGAAACAACGACTGATAAATGATAAACATGCGCTTTTTCCCCTTTCCGGTTCTGTTCTTTGCACTTTTCCTGCTGTCGTGCAAAAGCCAAAAATCAGCTATGACCAGCTATTTGCAGCTGATTGATACCTCGCAGCGGGCACTGATCAACCTGGCCGAGCCCCGGATCCAAAAAAACGATCTTCTTTCTATTAAGGTCTATAGTTTAAGCGCCGATCCCCGTACAGATATTCCCTACAACCTGCCGGAAACGGCCGCGCAGGGCGGTTCCGCTTCCACAACCGGGTTTTTGGTGGACGAGAAAGGCAATATCGAATACCCCCGCATCGGTCTGCTGCACGTGGAGGGGCTGACAAAAACAGAACTGGCCCAGCAGGTCCGGGAAAAATTGTCAAATGTCCTGAACAGCCCTTCGGTGATCGTGCGGTTTTTAAATTACCGGGTCACGGTTTTGGGTGAGGTAAAGTCGCCAGGCACATTTTCGATCCCAACGGAGAGGATTACCTTGCTGGAGGCCCTGGGCATGGCCGGCGATGTAACGGAATCCGGCAAACGCGATACGGTAAAAGTGGCCCGTGAAGTGAACGGGCAAATCCAAATTGGCTACGTGCCCTTGACTTCAGGGGATCTGTTTCGTTCGCCTTATTTCCGCTTGCAGCAAAATGATGTCGTCTTTGTAGACCAAACCCGGAGGAAGATACGCCAGCAGGAGCAACAGAGCTTTGCACAGCAACTTGGGATTGCTACGGGCATCCTTGCAACCATTGCACTGGTCATTAACATTATCCGCTAACCGCATAAACAACACAAGGGATGGAGGAGCAAGTACTTCTGCAGAAGCAAAAAGGCAATCTATCGGGACGAAATCTAAAGGAACTTTTTTTTACCTATGTGCGGTTTCTGCCGCTCTATATCATCTTTGTTGCCCTTTCGCTGATTGGCGCATACATCTACCTGCGGTATACAACAGAAGTCTACCGGTCGACGGGACAGATTATGATCAGGGACGAAAAAACGGCGGGTAGCGGGAGCGGCGACAAACTGGATGTGCTGATGCAGACGGATTCCCGCAAAAACGTGCAGACCGAACTGGAAGTGCTGCAATCCCGCCCGGTGATGAACCGGGTCGTGGAAGCACTGAACCTCAATTTCAACTATTCATCAAAAGGCCGCTTCCGCGAAACGAATATTTACAAGGTAGCGCCATTCAGGATCGAGGCCCTGAAAATTGCTGACTCATCGCAAAGTTTTACACTGGATCTTTTTCTTCCCACGCAGCAATCGTTCACCGTCAATGGCTCAAAGGAGCGTTATGCTTTTGGGCAGGTTTTTAAAAACCAGTTTGGAGAATTCCGGATCAACCGGATCAGCCAGGATGCCATCAGTACTGAGTGCCGGATAACCTGGAATCCGACGACCGTGCAGGCGGGTTTGTTGTTGGGTGGGCTGGCCGTTGCTCCCAAGCAAAGCACAGGAATTTTGACCATTTCCATGGAAAGCAGCAGCCCTTATTTAGCGGCTGAGGTGATCAACCGCCTGGTGGAAGACTACAAAGAAATTACGATCGAAGACAAAAATGAAACAAACCGTAAGTCGCTTGTTTTCATCGATGCGACCCTGAAAGAGCGGGAACGGGAACTCGACAGCATTAAGCAGATCTTCGTGGCCTTTCAGCGGGCAAACAATATTGTGGATCCTGGAGCACAGACATCCAATTATTTGGCACGGGTGGAAGATGCGCTAAAATCAGAGCAACAACAACGCATGCTGCTGAATACAGCGAATCAATTATTGGATTATCTCCGCAATGAAGAAACAGCCCAAAGCATTGTGCCATCTTCCCTTGGTCTCTCAGACCCAACGCTGAACGTACTGGTGCTGGGGTATAACAACGCACAGATGGAACGCAAGGAACTGCTCAACAATGCACCTTCGGGCAACGTCATGGTGCAGCAGAAGGCAGAGGAAGTGGAAGTCTTGCGCGGCAAGATTATCGAGAATATAAAAAATATCCGGTCCGCTTACAGTTCGGCCATCGGCACTGTACGCTCAGCGAGTGGCGAGGCCGTCTCACAAATCAGAACATTGCCGAATAAGAAGCAGGAACTAGTCAACATCCAGCAACAACTGGAAAGCAAGGCCGGGATCTACAATACTCTACTGGCCAAACGCGAAGAATCCGCAATTGCCTTGGCCTCCACTATTTCCAATACCAAAGTGCTGCTGGAAGCCACACCCAACCTTGTACCTGTGAAACCCAACCGGCGTAGTACAAAGATCCTGGCGGTGCTCATTGGTCTCGTCATCCCAACCATTATTATTGTAGTGATGGAATTGCTGAACGACAAGATAACCTCCCGTAGCGATATTGAAAAGCTTACTGACGCCACGATTCTTGGCGAAGTGGGGCACTCCTCCGGTGATAAGAACCTGGTGGTAACGGTCAATAACCGAAAGTTTATTGCTGAACAGTTCCGCATCCTGCGCTCCAACCTGCAATACATTTTGCCGCACACCCCAAAACCGGTGGTCATGGTTACGTCTTCGTTTAGCGGCGAGGGAAAATCATTCGTCAGCACCAACATGGGCGCCGTCCTGGCGCTGACCAACAAAAAAACGATCATTCTTGAATTCGACATTCGCAAACCCAAAGTGATGTTGGGCCTGGATTTGCCCAAGCACGCAGGATTGACCAACTACATTTTGGGACAGGCAACACTGGATGAGTTGCCGGTACGGGTGCCAGGCTACGAAAACCTGTTTGTGTTGCCCTGCGGCCCCATCCCGCCCAACCCTTCGGAGTTGCTGCTCGACGCCAAGCTGGACGAATTGTTTGTCTATCTTCGCCAGGCGTTTGATGTGGTTGTTATGGACACGGCCCCTGTTGGCATGGTAAGCGATGCCATGACACTGAGCAAATACGCCGATTGCACACTTTACATTGTACGCCAGGGGCGCACTTTCAAAAAACAGATCCACCTTGTGGAGGAATACAATAGCCAGGGTAAGCTGCCCAAAATTTCTATTGTGCTTAACGACGTGAAGACGAAAGGAGGTTATGGATATGGTTATGGGTATGGTTATGGCTATGGGTATGGCTACGGTGCCGGCTATTTTGAAGACGATGAAACGGAGCCAACAGGTTTGAGCAAATGGTTTGGCTGGCTGGGTTCAAAAAATGGAACAACCACGAAACGCAAAAGCAAAAAAGTATAATGCGCATTTTGATTACCGGGGGAGCCGGGTTTATTGGCTCCAATCTAGTGGAACACCTGTTGCAAAATCCACAGGTTACGAAGGTGCGGGTGCTGGATAACCTCGCAACCGGTTCGCTGAAAAACATCGAAAGCTTCCAGGGTGATCCCAAGTTCGAATTTCTTGAAGGCGATATCCGCAGTTACGAGACCTGCCAGCAGGCCTGCACCGATATTGACCTGATCTCGCACCAGGCGGCCCTGGGCTCCGTGCCCCGTTCCATCAACGATCCGCTGACTTCCAACGACGTCAATATCACCGGTACGCTCAATGTCTTCACTGCAGCCAAAGAAGCCGGGATCAAACGGGTTGTGTATGCAGCTTCCTCTTCTACCTATGGCGATCATCCGGGCCTTCCCAAGCAGGAAGACCGGATCGGCAACCCGCTTTCGCCTTACGCAGTGACGAAGCTGGTAAACGAGTTGTATGCAAAAGTGTATGCAAGCCTGTACGGTATGGAGCTAATCGGGTTGCGGTACTTTAATATTTTTGGCCCACGGCAAAATCCGCAAGGGCCGTATGCTGCCGTTGTGCCGCTTTTCGTCAAAGCCGTCTTGAGCAACGAACCGCCTTTGATCAACGGCTCCGGTGAACACAGCCGCGATTTCACCTACGTGGCCAACGCGGTACAAGCCAACGAACTGGCCCTGTTCACGCAAAACAAGGACGCTGTGAACCAGGTTTACAATATCGCCTGCGGCGAGCAAACCAGCTTGAACGAGCTGTTTGAGATGATTAAAAATGTCGCCGGCAGCGACCTGGCACCCCAATACGGCCCGGAACGCAAAGGCGATGTCAAACACAGCCTGGCCGACATCACCAAGGCCGGCAACCTGCTTGGCTACAAGCCCGGTTTCACCATCCGCGAAGGACTGAAGCCCACGTTTGACTGGTACCGGAAGCAACACCATTTTTCATATTCATAAAAGCCACTCTTCTACCATGAATGAGTCAAAGACCATTGTTATAACGGGCGGGGCTGGGTTTATCGGTTCGCACGTGGTGCGGCTGTTTGTGAACAAATATCCGCATTACCGAATCGTCAACCTCGATGCACTCACCTATGCAGGGAACCTGGAAAACCTGCGGGACATTGAAAACGCACCGAACTACTGTTTTGAAAAAGTAAACCTGCTGGATGCGGGAGCACTCGAACGCCTGTTTGTGCAGTATGCTCCCGACGGGGTCATTCACCTGGCAGCCGAGTCGCACGTCGACCGCTCCATTCTCTCCCCGCTGGATTTTGTCTATACCAATGTGGTGGGAACGGTGAATTTGCTCAATGCTGCCAAAACACATTGGAGCGGCAACTTCGGGGGCAAACTTTTTTACCACGTCTCCACCGACGAAGTTTACGGCGCCCTTGGCGATGAGGGACTCTTTACCGAGAAAACGCCGTACGATCCCCATTCGCCCTACTCGGCGTCGAAGGCCGCATCGGACCATTTTGTGCGGGCTTACCACGACACCTACGGGCTGCCGGCGGTGGTTACCAACTGCTCCAACAACTACGGACCGTATCATTTCCCCGAAAAACTCATCCCGCTTTTCATCAACAACATCATCAACAAAAAGCCCCTGCCGGTGTATGGCGACGGTTTGTACACACGGGACTGGCTTTTTGTCAAAGACCATGCGGCCGCCATCGACCTGGTGTATCACCAGGGGAAAAACGGTGAAACCTACAATATTGGCGGTTTCAACGAGTGGAAAAATATTGAACTGGTCAAGCTGCTCTGCCGCCTGATGGACCAGAAGCTGAATCGCCGGGAAGGCGAGAGCGAAGCGCTCATCACCTATGTAAAAGACCGGCCCGGCCACGACCGCCGCTATGCGATCGATGCCGGCAAGATCAACCGCGAGCTGGGCTGGAAACCAAGTGTAACTTTTGAAGAGGGCCTGAGCCAGACCATCGACTGGTACCTCGAAAACGAAGAATGGCTGAAGCATGTAACGTCCGGCGAGTACCAGCAATATTACCAAACCCAATACACCACGGCGCACGCATCATGAAAGGAATCATTTTAGCGGGTGGCAGCGGTACCCGGCTTTATCCAATTACCAAGGCGATTTCCAAGCAGCTCATGCCCATCTACGACAAGCCGATGATCTATTATCCCCTGTCGGTGCTGATGATGGCAGGCATCAAGGAAATCCTGATCATCACCACCCCCGAGGACAACGCCTCTTTCCGGCGCCTGCTGGGCGACGGCTCGCAGGTGGGCTGCCGTTTTGAGTATGCCATCCAGGAAGTGCCCAACGGGCTGGCACAGGCTTTTGTGATCGGGGAGAGCTTCATCGGTAGGGACAAGGTGGCGCTGGTGCTGGGCGACAACATCTTTTACGGCTCCCGGCTGGGCCGCCAGCTGCAGTCGCTCAACAACATCGGGGGCGGCTACGTGTTTGCCTACGAAGTCTCCGACCCGGAGCGCTACGGCGTGGTCGAGTTCGACGGCGAGCAAAAAGTGCTTTCCATTGAAGAAAAGCCCGCCGCACCCAAGTCCAACTACGCCGTACCGGGCCTTTATTTTTACGACAACGACGTGGTGTCGATTGCTAAAAACCTGCAGCCCTCGGCGCGGGGTGAGTACGAGATCACGGACGTGAACCGGGAATACCTCCGGCGCGGTGCGCTGCATGTGGCCATCCTGGACCGCGGCACGGCCTGGCTCGACACGGGCACCTTTGACAGCCTAAGCGATGCCTCCGAATTTGTGCGGGTGATTGAAAAACGCCAAGGCACCAAGATCGGCTGCATCGAAGAAGTGGCCTACCGCATGGGCTTTATTACGGAAGACCAACTGCGCGAACAAGCCGCCATCCTCATGAAAAGCGGCTATGGAAAATACCTCGAAGAAGTAATTAAAAAAACACGGTAAACAGCCAGCGTTTTTTTCCGGTAGCAATGCTGGAGAGAAATACGCAACAGCGTTTGGCAAGACCTCCAACGATCCGGCCCATGACTCTCGAACATGTCAAATTAATTCAGCTTCCGAAGATCCTGGATGAACGGGGTAACCTTTCGTTTTTCGAAAGCAACAATCAAATCCCGTTTCCGATCCGGCGAACCTATTGGATTTATGACGTGCCGGGCGGAGAGGCAAGGGGCGGACATGCTTACCATAGCCTGCAGGAATTCATCGTGGCACTTTCCGGTAGTTTTGACGTCATACTGAATGACGGAAAAGAAGAAAAGCGGTTTACGCTGAACCGCTCGTATTTCGGCTTGTATGTGCCCAAAATGATCTGGCGTCACATGGAGAGTTTTTCCACCAATTCGCTGGCCCTGATCGTAGCCGATCAACCCTACAATGAAACGGACTACATACGAGACTTTGAGCAGTTCAAACAACTTCACTGATATGCGGCCCAATCCATCTGTATTTGACTGCAGCATTGTGACGCTGCCCAAGATTAAAAACAGGGCGGGCAATATCACACCTGTACACAACTCCCAGGAACTGCCGTTTAATGTCAGTCGTATCTTTTATTTATACGATGTGCCCGGGGGCGAAAGCCGTGGTGCCCATGCACACAAGGAATGTCACCAGTTTTTAATTGCTGCCAGCGGCAGCTTTGAAGTGCTGCTCGACGACGGCCGCACCCAACGGCTCATCCAGCTCAACCGCCCCTATATCGGGCTGCATATACCGCCCATGATCTGGGCCAGCGAGGTCAATTTTTCGTCGGGGTCGATTTGTTTGGTTCTTGCATCTGAACCCTATTCTGCAAGCGACTACATACGAGATTACGAACAGTTTAAACAATTTATTCACGGCTCATGAAAATTCACCCATTAGCTGATGTACAGTCTTGCCAAGTCGGAGAAGGGACAACCATCTGGCAGTTTGCAGTCGTATTAAAAGGAGCGATCATTGGACGGAACTGCAATATCAACTCTCATACCTTTATCGAAAACGACGTTATTATAGGCGAAAATGTAACTATAAAGAGCGGGACATTTATCTGGGATGCCACACGAATCGAGGATGACGTATTCATCGGTCCGAATGTTGTGTTCACAAATGACCTGCGTCCCCGAAGCAAACAACGAATTAACTATCCTATAACCACCATTCAAAAAGGTGCCTCTATCGGGGCTAACTCTACCATCTTAGCAGGCGTCACAGTTGGTGCTTATGCAATGACAGGAATTGCCACTGTGATCACTCGCGACATACCGGCCTATGCATTAGTATATGGTAATCCCGGACGTATTAAAGGATGGGTTGATGAACGAGGCCGGAAGCTTAAGCAAATTGGTGAAGAACATTGGCAAGGAGAAGACGGGTGCCATTATCAGCTTAAAAATTATGTATTGAAAAAAATATGAATATTGCCTTTTATCTTTTACGCCGACAAAACAACAAATTCAACCCGAATCAACCAGGCATTTCAGGATATTTTGGAAAGCAAACGGTATATCCTTGGCCAGCATGTGTAAGGATTTGAAAGCGCTTTTGCTGCCTTCTGTCAGGTGGAACCTTGTGTTGGAGTGAGCAATGGCTTTGGTACGCTGCTGTGTCATTGCCCACCCAGTATTCGATGCATAGAGATTGTCTGCAAGGGATTTTTGAAAAGCAATATTTCTTCCTATCAGAAGTGTCAATGAAAGCATGAGCTATCGTCAAAATCGTATGTTTGTAACCGAACTCTAATTTGTTTCGATGATGAATAACCTGAAACGTGTGTACCGGAAGATTTATGCTTTGGCAAAAGGTGGAAGACCTTATGTTGAGTCCTATGCGCAAACCGGAGAAGATGTCATTACTTACTTTATCTTTAAAAATATTCTTCAAAAACCAACCTTCACGTATTTTGACATTGGTGCTCACCATCCAACTTATTTGAGCAATACGTATCTTTTTTACAAAGCAGGCATGCGCGGCGTTTCCATTGAACCGGATCCAATCTTGCACAGTGAATTAACCATCACAAGACCTGAAGACCGCAACCTGAATGTAGGCGTTTGCTTTTCTCAAAACGACAACGTTGCCGAGAAGCTTGATTTCTACATTATGTCTGTGCGAACCCTGAACACGTTTTCGAAGCAAGAGGCTGAACGGCTGGATGCGGAAGGAACCTATAGAATAAAAGAGGTCAAGAAGATACCAGTCGTTCATATTCATCAGTTATTCCGGGATTACTTTGTGCCGGATTTCCTCTCGATTGATGTGGAAGGCTTGGACTTTGAAATTTTGAAATCCATGGACCTGTCTCAATACAGACCCAATGTTATCTGTGTAGAGACCGCTGAATTCGATCCGGTGCCGCCGGGCAAAAAAGAATACGAGGCCATAGATTATCTTAAGAGCTGCGATTATATCGTTTACGCAGATACATTCAACAACACCATCTTTATTGATCAACAGTACCTGAAATCCCTGTACCCCGCCAAATGATTGTCTCGAAACTATACGGAGGTCTTGCCGGACAAATGCTACAATATGCCCTTGGCCGAAACCTTAGCTTGAAAAACCAAACAGAATTATATCTTGATCTAAGTTGGTATAAGTCAGAAAATCAAAATTCTACTTTTCCCAGAACGTTTAAGTTGGACAAGTTGAACGTCCAATACAAAGAAGTTGATTATTCTCGTTTGTACTGGAAGATAAGAACGATGCACCGGCTCAAAAGCCTGAATCCATTCTCTCTGGTTGTGGTGAAAGAAAAAGATTTTTCGCGGTTTGATCCGTCAATCATTGAAACGAAGAACAACAGTGTGCTGGATGGTTATTTTAACAGCTACAAATATTTTGAGGAAGTCAGAGATTGTCTCTTAAGAGAATTTACACCAAATGAACAGCCAAATCAAAAAA
The DNA here is from genome assembly GCF_003628535.1 of Flavisolibacter nicotianae. GTDB lineage: Bacteria > Bacteroidota > Bacteroidia > Chitinophagales > Chitinophagaceae > Flavisolibacter > Flavisolibacter nicotianae. Next base: position 301,586 of record NZ_RBCI01000001.1, on the reverse strand, counting down.
ACAGCAGCTGTCTTCACAAAATCAGGGCGACAAATGCGGTAAGCGTCCATTTCAGACGGGGTGATTATGCACTCACTTCATTCCACGGGATGCTCACAAAAGACTATTATGAAGCCGCCATTGATAAAATTTGTAGCCAACTGGCCGACCCTTATCTGTATATTTTTTCTGATGAACCTGAGTGGGTAATTGACAATATCCGGTTCCCATTCAACTATGAGGTTGTCAACTTTAACCGTGATGAAAACAATTACTGGGATATGGAACTCATGAAAAACTGCCGGCACAACATCATTGCCAACAGTGGTTTTAGTTGGTGGGGTGCATGGCTAAATCAAAATCCGGAAAAAACGGTGGTAGCACCAAAAGTATGGATTGCAGAGCAGGAAAGAGAGATGAATGACTTTATCCCCAAAGAATGGATTCGACTTTGATCCAAAAGATTTCTTTAGATGCTTGATCAGGTCAGACGTATACAACTACCTGGAATTTTGGACGAAAGAGGAAACCTTTCATTTTTTGAAAATGAAACCCAGCTATCCTTCTCTTTGGCCCGAACTTTCTGGAAATATGTTGTGCCAGGCGGGGTGGAAGTCGGCGCTTTTGCGATTGTGGGTGCTGGAACTGTCGTTACCAAAAAAGTACTTTCGCAAGCCTCGGAATTGGAAACCCGGCCAGCGCTGTCGGATGACTCAACGAAAAAAGGGATAAATTGCAGGCGGCGGGAAATCACGAGTTCATTGACGCCGGTGGAGAGAAGTATAGCGTATACAATAACAAGTTAGTCAAAAATGAGAGTACCCTTTTTGTCGTTTGCACACGGTAACCGTTTGATCCGGGAAGAAATTCTGAAATCGTTCGAGACATTTTTTGATGAAGGTTGGTATATTTTAGGCAACCGGTTAAAGCAATTTGAAGAGGAGTACAGCGCGTTCAACAAGGTTGCACACACTGTGGGTGTCAGTAATGGCCTCGACGCACTGCATATTGCACTTAGGGCATTGAAGATCGGCGAAGGCGACGAAGTGATTGTCCCCTCTAATACATATATCGCCACAGCGTTGGCAGTATCCTACGTGGGTGCGACACCAGTTTTTGCCGAGCCCAACTTGCAGACCTTTAATATTGATCCGGCCAATATTGAAGCGGCTATCACGTCCCGAACCAAAGCAATAATGCCGGTCCACCTGTACGGGCAGTGCTGCAATATGAAAGCCATTATGGCCATTGCCGAAACGTACAACCTGTATGTTGTCGAAGATAACGCCCAGGCGCAGGGCGCTGCTTTCAATGGGAAGCCGGCCGGCAGCTGGGGCCATATAAACGGCACAAGCTTCTATCCCGGAAAAAACTTGGGAGCCTTGGGTGATGCCGGAGCGGTTACAACCAATGATGAACTGCTGGCGCAGAAAGCGGTAGTGCTGCGGAACTACGGCTCACAAAAAAAATATTTCAATGAAACCATTGGCTTCAATATGCGGCTCGACGAGTGCCAGGCCGGATTTCTGAGTGTTAAGCTCAAATACCTTCCTGAATGGACCGAGATGCGTCAGCAGATAGCAGTCTGGTACAACAATGAATTAAAGGACATACAGGAAGTGGTACTGCCGTACGTTGCTCCTGGCGCCACGCATGTTTACCATCTATATGTCATCCGAACTGCAGCGCGAGACGCGCTGCAGCAGCATCTTTCAAATGCCGGGATCGGAACATTGATTCATTATCCGATCCCGCCGCACCTACAGAAAGCCTACCAATCCTTGGACTTTCAAAAGGGAGACTTCCCGATTGCTGAAGAAATTGCCAATACCTGCCTAAGCCTGCCTTTGTGGATTGGAATGACGCAGCAGGATGTTGGCTTAGTCGCACAGGAAATTAAATCATTTTTTGGCCGGTAAGGACAGGGTTATTGGAATGAATTTTTTAAAAACCTCTTTTTGGGCTTCTCTTTCCACTGGCGTCACCATGTTGTGCGGACTGATTACGACGAAATACGTTGCTGTCATTATTGGACCGCAGGGGATGGCTTATGTGGGACAGTTTACGAATGCCACGATGATGCTGAGCTTTCTGGCATCCGCTGCCTGCGGGTCAGGTGTGGTCAAATATGTATCCGAATACAAAGAAGAGGCGAAGCGGCGGGTAATCATTAGCAGTTCTTTGGCGCTAGTGCTTTCCTGTACATTGGTTGTAAGTCTTGTGTGCATCGTGTTCTCTTATTTTCTTTCAAAGCTTATTTTTGATACGCCGGAATTCACGATTGTCTTTATCGTTTTTGGATCCTTTCTGGTTTTTTCTGTTTTCAACAATATTGTGACTTCGATCTTGAATGCACTTGGCAAGATCCATCAAATGGCTATTTTGAACATCACGATGGCTGTTGCAAACATTGCTTTTCTTTTATTTGGTAAACATTTCTGGGGAATAAAAGGGGTATTGCTGGCCAACATCACTTCTTCTGCTGTCATGTTCTATCTCTTTTATACGATCCTTAAAAAAACTGGTCTTGCCCCTTCCTGGCCACAAATTCGCAAGCCGGATCCCGCCATCATTCGCCTGTTGCTCGGTTTTTCTTTGATGACTGTTGTCAGTGGCATTCTGGCTCCTACTGTTCAACTGTTTATCCGTACAAAGCTCCTGCACAATTTAAATCCATTTGCAGCAGGGCTGTGGCAGGCCAATACCCGTTTGAGTGATTATTATTTGAATTTTGTCTATGCCGTGATGGGCGTCTATTATCTTCCCAAACTGTCGCAATTGAAAGAAAAGGCAGACATCAAAAAGGAGTTGCTGTTGGGATACCTGCGCATCATGCCACTCGTTCTTCTTATAACAATCAGTGTGTGGCTGATGCGTGATCTCATTGTGAAATATCTTTTGTCACATCAATTTATTGAAATGCTCTCGCTAATGAAGTGGCAACTCTTTGGCGACGTTATTAAGATTGCTTCATGGATATTGGCTTATCTGGTCATTGCCAAAGCCATGAAAAAAGCTTTCATCCTTACAGAAATCGGCTTTGCAGTCGTTTCCACGGCGGTGAGCTATGTTTTCATCAATCACTTTGGATTGGTCGGGACTGTTTACGCTTTTTCTTTGAACTCATTTTTATATCTCATTGCACAACTCGTAATTGTCTGGAAGTATATTCTATGAGCCCGGTCATATCTGTTTGTGTATTGTCCTGGAATCATGCACCTTACGTGGTGCAATGCCTGCAATCGATCTGTCAGCAAACATTCAGCAATCTTGAGATTGTATATCTTGATAATCATTCCTCCGATCATACGTTTGACGTGGCGCAGGCGTTTCTGGAAAAACAACATGTTTCGTTTCAGGCTTTTAAAAGGGAAAGTCCCTGTGGTATCGCAGCCAATTTCAACTGGCTGTTGAAACGGGCTCGGGGCCGCTATGCCTGCATCATCTCTGCAGATGACTGGATGGCGGAAACAAACATCGCCGCCAAGGTTTCGAAAATCGCAGCCGATGATACCATTGCCGTTGTTTATTCGGAGGCGTTTACATTTTATGATGATACGCAAGAGTTAGTTGAGCAAAGAGGCGAAAGACGCTACGAAGGGTATGTGTTCGATGAACTGATCAAAGGGAACTTTCTTGTGGCACCAGGTGTGTTGCTGGATGTAACAAAGGCCCATGAAGTGGGTGGTTTCAACGAAGATTTGCTGATTGAAGATTGGGATTTATGGATCCGGTTGAGTCAGCGATACAAAATCGGTTTTGTAAATGATTTCTTGGTATACTATCGACGACATGCAAGCAACATGTCACAAGCGAGCAATCCAACGTACATCCAGGGAATGCTTCAGACTATTGAGAGGTACAGAGACCACCGGTACTACAAGAGCGGCAAGCAGGAGATCGTCTACCAGCAGTTTCTGCACCTAACACGGGAGCGGCCTGGTTTAAAAAACATTTTTGATACGCTGAAAGTTCAGGATGGATCCGTTTACCGGTTTGCTATTCTGAAGCACAATTTTCTGAAACTCTTCGGGCTTCTCCGAAAGCCTAAAGTAACGCACTGAATTAATTATGGACCTGTTAAATAAAAGAGTTCTCGTTACCGGCGCCGACGGATTCATCGGAAGCCACTTAGTAGAAAGACTATTAGCTGAAGGCTGCAAGGTCAAGGCATTTTGTTATTACAATTCGTTCAACTCCTGGGGCTGGCTCGATACGTTAACAGCAGAGAAACGCCAGCAAATCGATGTCTTTACGGGGGACATCAGGGACCCCAACGGCGTACGGACTGCATTGAAGGGTACGGAAGTCGTCTTCCACCTCGCCGCCCTGATTGCGATTCCTTATAGTTACCATTCGCCAGATTCGTATATTGATACCAACATCAAAGGTACCCTCAACATTGTACAGGCTGCAAGGGACCTTGGCATCGAGCGGGTCCTGGTAACCTCTACGTCCGAAGTGTACGGAACAGCACAATACATTCCCATCAACGAAAAACATCCGCGGCAGCCACAATCACCGTATTCCGCCTCCAAGATTGGAGCGGATTGCATTGCAGAATCATTTTACCGGAGCTTCAACCTGCCGCTTACTATCGTGCGACCGTTTAATACCTTTGGTCCACGCCAATCGGCAAGAGCCGTAATCCCCACGATTATCACCCAGTTATTGAACGGTTATTCCACCATCCAACTGGGCGACCTGTCGCCGACCCGAGATCTTCTTTACGTAAAAGATACTGTCAGCGGTTTTGTGGAAATAGCCAAAGCAGATTCGTTGATTGGCGAAGATTGCAACATTGCCACACAGTCCGAGATCAGTGTCAAAGATGTAGCACAAACGCTGATCGACATCATCAATCCGAAAGCCAACATTGCGACAGACAATGACAGGCTTCGACCTGCAAAGAGCGAGGTGTTCCGCCTTTATGGGTCAAATGAAAAACTAAAGCAACATACCCTCTGGCAGCAGGAGTATAGTTTCAAGGCAGGCCTGGAGGAAACGGTCGCGTGGTTCCGGCAGCCAGAGAACATTCACCAATACAAGGCTGGCATTTATAATATTTAACCGTGAGAGTAGCCGTTACCGGGATCGATGGCTTTTTGGGCAGCTATGTAAAAACCCTGCTGCATGAACAGGGAATCAACATCATTCCTGTGAGCAGAAGGACCGGCCATGACATTCGGCAGATTGAGTCGCTGGGGGGAATACCGCCCTTTGATGTGCTGGTTCATCTTGCTGCCGTTTCTTACGTGCCCGACTCGTATACAAAGCCGCATTTTTTTTATGATACCAATGTCAACGGCACCTTGAACATGCTGGAACAGGTGCGCCGCTGCAGGGCAAGGATGGTTTACGTCAGCTCGTATGTTTACGGACAACCACTTTACCAGCCTATTGATGAAAGACATCCGGTGCAACCATTCAATCCCTATGCCCAAAGTAAGGTGCTCGCAGAAGAGCTTTGCCGAGCGTATCACCGCGATTTTGACGTTCCCTGCACCATTCTCCGTCCTTTTAATATTTATGGCTTAGGGCAAGCCGAACATTTTCTTTTACCCAAACTGGTTTCGCACCACATCAAGAATGAAGAAGTGACTGTCTTTGATGTTCGACCGAAAAGAGATTATGTGCATGCACGGGATGTTGCCAAAGCAATTTTACTGGCAACAACCGATGAAGGTACCGGTTGCGAGATTTTTAATCTTGGCGGCGGAATCAGCTACTCCATTCCTGAAATTGCACAGCTGTTACAAGCGCTGACCGGGAAAGCGTTACGTCTGAAGACTGTGGATCAGCGGCGGCCTGCCGAAATTCTCGACACCATTTGCAACAATGCCAAGGCAAAAGAAAAACTGTGCTGGCAACCGTCTGTTACCTTTGAACAGGGACTTGAGGAGATGTTGGCAACAAAGGGCAAAGTTTCCATATGAAAGAAAACAAAGAAAGGATACGGGAGATCACCATCGCACCGCAAACCAGCATTCTAACCGCATTGAAAAAAATGGATGAACTGCAGGCAAAGCTATTATTGGTGATGGATGACAAGCAATTTGTGGGCCTTTTAAGCATTGGGGACATACAAAGAGGTATTATTAAGAATGTTTCCGTTGATGCTCCGATCGGTAACATCATTCGCCAAAATGGTATATTGGTAGCAAAGCCTGATGAAGACTTTGAGATCATCAAAAACCGCATGCTTCAGTACCGCACAGAGTGTATGCCCGTAGTAAGTGAAGGAGCAACTTTAGAACGTGTCTATTTCTGGGAGGAGGTTTTTGGTTACGATAAAAAGATTCCTAGCGCCGATCTGGGCTTACCTGTCGTGATTATGGCCGGCGGCAAAGGTTCTCGCCTGAAACCCATTACCAATGTGCTGCCCAAGCCCCTTATTCCAGTCGGGGACAAAACGATTTTGGAGCACATTCTCGATCGTTTTGTCGCTGTTAACTGCCATTCTTTTGTGATGACGGTAAATTACAAAGCGGAAATGATCCGGCACTATTTCGACACGCTGAACAACAGCCAATATCAACTGGAGTACATCCACGAAGAGAATTTTTTAGGTACAGCAGGCAGTCTGTACTTGTTAAAAGGGAAAATCACGAAACCCTTTTTTGTGTCGAATTGCGATATTATCATCGATTGTGATTACTCGGAGATTTACAAGTACCACCAGGAGAATAAAAACGAGATTACCATTGTGGGGGTATTAAAGCATTATCCCATCCCCTATGGTGTACTGGAAACCAAGGAGGGAGGCATGCTGCAAAGTATTCAGGAAAAACCGGAGTATACGTTCAAGATCAACTCCGGTATGTATATCCTGGAAGCGCATCTCCTGGACGAAATTCCTGAAAATCAGCATTTCCACATTACAGAGTTGATTGAGAAAGTCAGGTTGCGGAATGGACGAATAGGTGTCTTTCCCGTTAGCGAAGGAGCATGGATGGACATTGGTGAGTGGAGTGAATACAACAAAACGGTACAAAAACTCGGCTTTAAAGACATTGTTTCAATCCGCTAACATGAACAAACCGCTTGTTTCTGTATTGATGACGGTCTACAACGCAGAGCCCTTCATTGCCAAGGCCATCCAGAGTGTGTTGGAGCAAACATATGCCAATTGGGAACTTCTAATTCTCGATGATGTTTCCAGCGATAACACAAGAGAGGTGATTGACTCGTTTACTGACAAAAGAATAAAGCGGATCTACAACCCGAAGAACATCGGTTATGTGGCTTCTAAGAATGTTTTATTAAAGCAGTTTGCGGGTGAATACGCCTGTTTTCTCGATGCCGATGATTGGATGGCAAAAGAGCGTCTCGAGGTTCAGCTTGCACAGTTCTTTATCCACAACGGTTTGGGTGCTTGTATGTGTAACTACTGGCGTGTGCAGCCGGACGGAACATGCGTAAAAATGGATTTTTATCCTTCCAGCCGTTTTATCGTTACAGCGAATGAAGAAATGGTTTTTGCCGGCGCCGGAATCATGTTCAGCCGCACGGTCGTAGAATCCGTTGGTGGCTTTGAACCGTATTTCGATCGATTATTAGGTGACGACAGCTATTGGGCTTTTCGGGTTGCAGAAAAATTCCCTTTCTATTATTTAAATCAGGCTCTTTACTACTACCGTGCAAACGAGAACTCCATTACCGCCAGTTTCAATAACATGCGTAAACTCACTATTGTGTGTTTGCTAAAAGAGCTAAAGGAACAGCGCCTGAAGTCCGGTACCGACTGGCTGGAAGTAAAGCAATATGACAAGGCCCTGGCCTATGAGCAGGCTTTGATAAGGGACAAAAAGTGGTTGGCTGAAAAATACCGGCAGGCGGCGGCTGTTCGTCTCGACTACAAGGACAAAAGATCTGCCAAAGCGTTTCTGATCAAGTCATTCAAAAACAATCCTTTTAGTCTCAATTTTTATCGTACGCTTATTTATTATTTCAAGTACAATAGGGTATTGAGTGAAAACAACATAAGCGCATAAGACTTTTTTAGCTACGCATCGGATAGTATTTAGGAAAACTACCCCGAAGAACTTTGTCTCTATGAAGATTTCGATTGTGGCTGGCACAGCATCTCCTGGTAGGACCTAAACATTTGCGTTGCGTTTGTCAAATGGTCTTGAAGGTCGTTCGCATGAATTGCTGCTTTGTGTACAGCGAAAAGATTTTTGATAGACCGGGAGGTTAAGGTAGAATGTTGACACGCTTTTGTTCCGCCCGGCAGCAGAACTGCTACAACGTCTTTACACAAAAATGGAGTCAGCTTTCTTGCCGATTAGGTCTATACACTAAAGCAGATTGAGAAAGTTACAACAAAGTCCTGGCTAACAACTGTAAGAAGTAAGGACTTTTTGGATGATAAAAAAACGAATCGTGTTTTTGCAGATGCGGTTCACGACCATACCGGTTACCATGATGAATATTTTGATTGCAACCGAGACGCTGGTGGTTGGCGGGGCGGAGACGTTTGTCGTGCGGTTGTGCAATGAACTGAGCTTGTCGCATTCTGTAGCCCTTTTTGTGGCGCACAGCGAAATGATCAGGGAAGAACTCGTCCAACAGCTCCGGCCGCAAGTGAAACTTTTTCCGTGTTTTATTGCGGCGCGACGAGTAAAACAAAAAGCCGACAGCGGATTCCGAAAACTACGTATAGATTTTTCCCTGGAAGACAAAGAAATACTAACGGCTGCAAAAAACGTCGTGGCGGCGTTCCGGCCCGACGTGGTGCACTCGCACTTGTTCAAAACGGATCATCTGTTTGCCCGGCTGAAGAAGTTCCACGGGTTTTCGTTTCGACACGTTACAACGATCCACGGCGACTATTCTTCGTTTTACCACGGCGAAGGCAATGCAAGGATGTTGCACCTCCGGGAAAAAATGCAGTTTACCGTTGCCTGCCTGGATGTCTTGGCTTGCCTGTGTGAAGAACACCGTGCGTTTTTTGAAACACAGTTCCCCCAGGCGACCGGTTCGAAATTGCACCTGATCTACAATGGCTACAAACCGGCCGACGAAGCCTATCAAACGCAAACAAAGAGGATGCTGGGACTGCCCGAAAACATCCTGCTGATCGGGATGGTTTCCCGTGGTGTCCCTAAAAAGGGCTGGGAAAAAGCGATTGCTGCCTTTCAGCAGGCATCGCTAGCCAATGCCGTTTTGGTGTTGGTGGGCTGGAGCGATTACATGGCCGGGCTGAAAGAAAAGTATGCTTCTTCCAACATATTGTTTGCAGGCTTTTCGGCCAACCCCTTGCACTACATTCAACATTTTGATTTCTGTCTCCTGCCTACCCTGTTCCCGTACGAAAGTTTGCCGACTGTAATCATGGAGTATTTGTTCTGCAGGAAGCCTGTTATTGCCACACATGTTGGCGAAATAAAAAAAATGATCACTGATCGCAACGGGAATGAAGCGGGCCATCTGCTCGACTTTTTCAACGGTGACGTTTCGGTTGCGCAACTTGCCGAAAGCATGCAGAAACTGGCCGGTGAGGAAACACGAAAAGCATTTGCCGAGGTAGCGGGTGGCGCTTTTGAAAAATTTCGTATGGACAATTGTGTCCGGTCTTATCTCAATCTATACCAGTCTGCATGACCGTGAAGCGAAAGAATATACTGATGCTCATTACACAAATGAGCATGGGCGGAGCCGAAAGGGTCTTTTATGACCATGCAGAAGCTTTTTCTGCGGAACACAACGTTATTGCCTGCGTGTTTACAATGGCTGGTTTCGAGCCTGCTTTCCGGAGCCATTACCCTGTGCTTGAACTGGATGATCAACCTGTAAAGGGTAGTTTGCAACGGTTTCAATACCGGAAAAAAAGGCTGGAAACATTGGTAAAAGAACACCGGATAGACGTTTGCATCAGCCACATGGAGGGTGCAAATATCCTACTGTGCTGGAGCCGCCTGGGAAGTTGTAAAAAAATAATTTGTATTCACGGTTCAATAAAAGGCGATAGCGGGAAACATGCGCTGAAAAAGGCGATCCTCAACAAAGCTGTTTTGCCCCTCAGTTACCGGCGGGCCCGCAGCATTGTGGCGGTGAGCAGGGCAATGCAGGAAGAACTGATATCAATCGGGCTTCCGGCTGCGAAAGTCATTGCCATCCCCAATTTCTTTGACCTCGGTCGGATCGAAGCATTGAGCAGGGAGCCATTAGATACGTTTGCACCAATATTCGAAGCAGGAGAGGTGCTAATTCATGTCGGGCGGTTGAGCCTTCAAAAAAACCAGCGGGTGCTGGTCGACGTGATGCATGGATTAAAGGAAAAGGGCATCCGCAAAAAGCTTTGTATTGTAGGGGAAGGGCCGTTGAAAAGCGATCTTTTGCAGTACGCGAAGGAGCGGGGCCTATCCGTTTATGATCATGAAACCAGTGATGTGCCGGCAGGCGAAAGGGATATTTATTTTTTGGGTAAGCAAACCAACCCGTATCGGTTCATGGCCCGTGCGCAGGCTTTTTTGTTAAGTTCTTTTTTTGAAGGCTTTCCGCTGGTGCTTGGTGAATCACTTGCTTGTGCAACGCCTGTCATCGCTGTCGATTGCGAAACCGGGCCCCGGGAAATTCTGAGCGATGATGGCTCGTTTCGTCCGCAAAATAAAACGTATTCCGATAGCGTAGCGTGCGGCATCCTGGTGCCCGATTTTTATACAAACTCCCTCAGTCCTGCTCAAAAAAACACTTGGGTCACGGCTATTGAAACGCTTTCCGACCAACCATGGTATGCAGCTGTGAAGCAGGCATGTCGCCAGAAAGTGCGCCAATACAGCCAGGAAGTGATCGTTGAAAAATGGCTGCAGTTGATAGATAACGTATGAAGAAAACTGAAAAACTTCGTCTGGGGGTCATGTGTCTTGGTCAGGCGTTGCCGGACTGGCAAAAGCGCTGTATCGACAACATGCTGGCGACCGGCCATGTGGAATTGAGCCTTGTAATTTTGGATGCTCCTGAAAACTACCCGTCGACGTCCTCCTGGAACAAGGTCAGGCATATTGAATCTTCGAAGCTCCTGTTTACTGCCTATACAAAAATTCTGTACAAGCCTCGTTCAGTTGCAACACAGGATGCATCGTCCCTTTTTGCGGATATTCCTGTTATTTCCTGCGTTGTTCAGAAAAAAGGGAAGTACTCGCAATACTTTTCCACCGACGACATCCAGGTTATTCGCTCTTATCAACTGGACATCATTCTTCGTTTTGGCTTTAATATTATACGGGGTGAAATCCTGAAGACTGCCACGTACGGCGTGTGGTCGTTTCACCATGATGACGAGATGAAATATCGCGGAGGGCCACCCTGTTTTTGGGAAATTTACCGCGGTGACCCGGAGACCGGCGCTGTTTTGCAAAAGCTAACGGATAAACTGGACGGCGGCGTGGTGCTAAAAAAAGGCATCTTCCGGACCAAGCGTTATTCTTACCAAAAAAACGTTGACCAGGCTTATTACGAAAGTGCCAAGTGGCCGGCCTGGGTGTGCAGGGACATTGTAAACGGAAGCGCGGCTTACATCGGCAATCCGCCCACTCCCACGCAGGCGCCCATTTACCGGTACCCAACCAACAGCCAATTTTTCCGTTTTGGCTGGATCCTTTTCGCCAATTTTTTGCGACATGTGTATTTCCGGCTGTTTGTCATGCAGCGCTGGAATGTTGCCCTGCTCAAAGGAAATATGGCAATGCTGCAAACGACTCCGCACAGTCTGCCCAGGACATTTTTAAAACAGAGAAATAAACACAGTTTCAATGCCGACTGCTTTGGCGCAGCTACAGAGGAAGGCATCGCTGTTTTTTATGAGGAACTGGATTACAGCAAGCAGGGGAAAGGCGAAATCAAACTGGCGAAGTTTGATCGGGGAGGTAAGGAAATCGGCTATGCGATTCCGGAAGGACTGGATATCCAGACCCATGCATCCTATCCCTATTTGTTTCGCGAAAATGGGGCAGTTTTTATGATCCCTGAAACAGGTGCGGCTAAAAAAGTATCGCTTTTTCGTTCCGAGGAGTTTCCTGCACGGTGGACCTGGGAAGCGGATTTGTTGAAAGGACAGGCCATTTCAGATGCTACGTTACTTCATCACCAGGGAATGTATTGGCTCTTTTTTACCATACACAGCAACCAATTTGACGCTGACCTCCACCTTCATCTTGCGTACAGCACCAGCCTGGGAAATGCATTTACCTCCCATCCGCAAAATCCTGTCAAAATATCTGCCCGCTCGGCTCGGCCGGCCGGCACACCCTACCTTGACCCCGATGGAAACCTGATCCGCCCGGCACAAAATTTCTGCCGTACATATGGTGGCAGTGTGGTCTTAAATAAGATTACCACCCTGTCGACAACCGACTATGCCGAAGAGGAAATTGGCGAGGTAAAGCCGTTCGATTCGTATTACAAGGACGGCCTGCATACAGTTGCCGTTGTCAACGACGATTTCCTTTTGGTTGATATGAAACGGCACGTTTTCCGTCTCCTCGCACACAGGCACTGAACCACCTTATTGTTTACTTCCAGATGGTTTTATTCCCGCCCGCATCCACATTAAACGCCTCGCAACAATCATTCAGACCGTTGCCATTCAATTTTGCTTTTGGGTTTTGAAATTCAAACGTGGTGTTCCGGTAGCGAACACCCCTGAATATGGCCGAATAATCGTGGGGTGCAAAACTGGCTTTGGAAATAATCCGGCACCCATCAAACTGGTATTTTTCTTCCGGTTTTAATATTGGTGAGATCGAAAGCCAGAATAACTTTTTCTTGTTAGCTACCATTGTACAGTTGATAAAGCTAACGCGGCGCATGCCGTTGCTCTCAATTAAAAAATTTCCGAATGGTTCTTTGGCCTGGTAAGCCTTGTCCTCGAACCAGCAATCGATGAATTTCGTTGCTTCTTTCTCCGTCGATGCATTGTAACCATGCACAATGGACCCGTAAAGATTGCATTTCCTGAATGTGAAGCCGGGTTTGTTGACCCACACCGACCAGTTCTCTACGCCCCAAAAGGTACAGGATTCAAATTCGCAATCACTGCTGTTGCCCGAATCGGCCACGAGTGCACATCCCTTGTTGTTGGTGAATTCGCAGTTCTTGAACTTTCCGTTTTTCACAGGGCCATACTCCGCTTCGATGTCAACGCCGGCGCCGGGTGCAGAATTGAATGCGCCCTGGCCGGTATGGTTGAATGCGCAATTTTTTACCTTCAAATCGTTGCCCCCGATCCACGATAAGCCCTGCCGGCTGTTGTACTCAAACCGGCTGTCGTTGATCTCAATGTCATCGTCCTTTTCTGCAGCTTTGTTGGCCACACAAATTCCATCGAGTGCAAAGTGGTGAGCCCAAACCGTCTTTATGTTCACCGACCGGCTGTTTTGAATAAACACACCATAATGGGGCAGTTGCCGCCCGACGTCGCCATAGGAACCACCCAGGACAAATGTTTTGCTATTGCCATCCAGTTCAAGGCCCGATACCGTTACATTTTCGCTTTGGTCAATAAAAATGCAGTGCCCGATCATGGCCGCGTAAGCCCAGTTGACGAAATATCCTTTTGCCACGTATGGCAACCCGGTTTCCGGTTCAAAAGACCCGAACTTTAAACCGGGAGTGTATTTCAGCGTTGCCCCCTTTGCACCTTCAATGGCGAAGTTTTTTACATTGGTGAGATGCAACACATCGTGTCCTTCAAAAGCCGGTTTCCCGTTTTTACCACGGGTGAATTCCTGTTTGCCAACGATGTAAACACCTTTGGGGATCACCAGTTTGCCCTGTCCTTTGCGGTTGTTGAAAAACTGCGCCGCCAGTTCAAACGCTGCCTGGTCGTTGGTTTTGCCATCGCCTTTGGCGCCGAAGGAGGTAATTGTCCGAATGGAAAAGTTTTGGGCATGCACACCACTGGCCAGCAGGAAGAAGGCGAAAAAGAAAACGTATGGTTTCAACAAAACTGATTTTTGCTAAAAGTAGTTTTTCATCACCTTCGCGGCTTACAACAGTCTGTTAATGATGGGAGAGAAACCGACGATTATACTCATTGAGAACTCCGTTTCGTTTACCGGTGCATTTAAGAGTGCGCTGCAGCAGGCAATGATCCAGCGAGAGGATTTTCGGATAGTGTTTGTCCTGGACTCGCGTTCAACCCTTAGCGGCATTTTGGAAGAACACGGCTTTCGTGTTTACAAGGTTCCCCTGCTGGAGATCCGGAAGGATCCGGTTGTTTTGCTTTCCTATCTTCCCCGGTTATGGCGCAATGCCAAAGCTGTAAAAGAAATCATTGCGAAGGAAAAAGCGTCCATTGTGATCGTCAATGATTTTTACAACATGGTGGGTGTGCTGATCAAACGCATGTGTCCTGCTGTACGGCTGGTCACCTACGTGCGGTTTCTACCTGAAACGCAGTTTGCGCCCTTGCGGAAAATATGGACCCGCCTGGGACAGAAGTATTCCGACAGGATGCTTGCTGTTTCGGATGCCGTGTTAAAGCAACTTCCGGAAAAAAGCAACACGCTCCGGCTTTACAATGCGGTCGACTTCAAGGAAAACCTGCCCCCCAAACGGTGGATCAAATCGCCTGTCACTTCTTTTTTATACCTCGGCAATTATATTAAAGGCAAAGGACACGATTATGCATTGCAAGCCTTCGAAAAGGCATTCCGGCAAAACCCGGCGATCAGTCTTGTATTTGCGGGCGGCGACATGGGTCTGGAAAAAAACAGGCGGTTTAAACAGAGCCTGCTTGATTTTGCAGCGCAACACCAGATTTCACATGCCGTGCGTTTCCTGTCTTTTGCTTCGGATGTGGAAACGCTGATCAAGTCGGCCGATGTTGTCCTGAATTTTTCCGAAGCAGAATCTTTTTCCATGACCGTGGCGGAAGCCTGTTATTTTGGTCTGCCCGTGATCGCCACAAGGTGCGGGGGACCTGAAGAGATTATCGTCGACGGCGAAACTGGTCTGCTGGTGGCCAACAGGAATCTTGAAGAAATGACTGCAGCCATGGTGTATTTGAGTCGAAACCCCGCATTGCAAAAAACCTTTGGTGAAGCGGGCAAAAAACATGTGCGGGAGAAATTCAGCTTGCATAGTTTTGCGGCCGCCTGTAGCCATACGTATGAAAGTATCATCGGCACCACGGGACACTAGCATGGCCAAACACGTTTTATTTATTTTGCCTTACCCATTACACCGTGCGCCTTCGCAACGGTTCCGTGTGGAAACCTATTTCCCGCTGCTGGCGCAGCAAAACATTCACTACGACACGGATGTCTTTTTCGACAACGAGGCCTGGAAAATCCTCTACGAAGAAGGCTCGGCGCTGCAAAAGGCCGGCGCTGTGCTGAAGGGGTTTGCCCGACGACTGAAAACCATTCTTTTCAAAAGCAAGAAATACGATTACATTTTCATTCACCGCGAAGCAGCACCCCTGGGCCCACCAGTTTTTGAATGGCTGCTGGCCAGGGTCTTCCGCAAAAAAATCATTTACGATTTCGACGATGCCATCTGGATACCCAATATTTCGAAATCCAATTATGTTGCGCGGTATGTGAAATGTTTCTGGAAGGTGAAACACATCTCAAAATGGGCATACAAGGTTTCTGCCGGGAATCAATACCTCGCTGCCTGGGCGGCAAAGCAGAATACCAGCGTGGTGATCAATCCAACCTGTGTTGACACGGAGAACCGTTATAACCAACAAAAACACCAGGAAACTGACCTCGTCTCTATCGGGTGGACAGGCTCGCACTCCACCATGAAATACCTGGACCTGCTTTATGATGTCTTGAAAGAACTTGAAAATGAAATTCCCTTTACCTTCCGTGTGATCTGCGACAGGAAGCCCGCTTTCTCCTTACAGCACCTTGAGTTCGTGAAATGGCGCGAAGCCACAGAAATCGAAGATTTGCTGTCGATCAATATTGGGGTTATGCCGCTCGAACAGGACGAATGGAGTGAAGGCAAATGCGGCTTTAAATTAATTCAATACATGGCGCTGGGCATTCCATCAGTTGCCAGCCCGGTAGGCGTGAACCGCGAAATCATTGAACCGGGAAAAAATGGCTTCCTGTGCCAAACGCGGGAAGAATGGAAAGAAGCATTGCGCCGTCTTTTGACCGACGAAGACATGCGGACCAAATTTGGAGAAAAGGGACGGGAGAAAATTGTCGAACATTTCAGTACGCAGTCCAATGCGTCGAATTTCCTTTCTTTGCTCACTTAACAATCGTCTATGTGTGGAATTAGCGGTGCGTATGCGTTTACTTCCGGGGGAACCGGTTTTTTGCAGCAAGTCGCTGCGGCCAATGCGCAACTGCAAAAGCGGGGTCCGGATGGCGGAGCTGTTTCCTATTATTCCCGGGTTGCATTGGGACACCGCCGCCTTTCCATCATTGATGTAAGTTGTGCCGGCGACCAGCCCATGCACACACCCGACGGCCGGTACACGATCGTCTTTAACGGAGAAATTTTCAATTTCGCGGAACTGCGGGATAAATACTTGCCGGACGAGCCGCTTCGTTCGCATTCGGACACCGAAATTTTCCTGCTGCTCTACACGCGGTTAAAGGAAAAAACCTTTGCGCTTCTCCGCGGTTTCTTCGCAGCGGCGATTTACGACCATGCAGAAGAAACCCTGGTCCTGGTGCGGGATCGCTATGGGAAAAAACCATTGTTATATTACAAGGACGAGGATAAACTTTTGTTCGCTTCAGAAATGAAAGCGCTCTTCGCGGCCGGTATTCCCAAACAGGTCAACTGGGATTTGCTGCCGGTTTATTTTCAACTCAACTACGTCCCGCAACCTTACAGCCTGGTGAAAGGCGTGCAAAAACTGTCGCCGGGCCATTACCTGACAATCACCCGTTCCGGCAGCGAAGAAAAAGCCTACTACGAACTCCGCGTTCATCCCGAACGGTACCGGGCAGTTGGCTATGAAGATGCCAAGCAACAGCTGGTGTCGTTGATGGACAAGGCCGTTCAAATGCGGCTGATCTCCGATGTGCCGCTGGGTGCCTTTTTAAGTGGCGGAATCGATTCTTCGGTTGTGGTGGCACTGGCTTCGCAGCATACCGATCAACTCCGGACGTTTTCCATCGGCTACAAAGACCATCCCTTTTTTGACGAGACGGCCTACGCCAACCTCGTTGCAAAAAAATTCAACACCGATCACACGGTCTTTTCGCTGAGCAACAACGATTTCCTTGAACACGTGGACAGCGTGTTGCAATACATTGACGAGCCATTTGCAGATTCATCGGCCATACCCGAATTTATTTTAAGCTACTACACCCGTAAGCACGTAACTGTGGCCTTATCGGGCGATGGCGGCGACGAAGTGTTTGCCGGCTATAACAAGCATGCGGCCGAATTCCGCATGCGCAGCGGCGGGATGGCCAACAGCCTCGTAAAAATGGGCCACCCACTTTGGTCTGTCCTGCCAAAAAGCCGCAACAACAAAATCACCAATATTTTTCGCCAGCTTCACCGGTTTTCGGAAGGGAGCCGCCTGGCACCTGCACAGCGTTACTGGCGTTGGGCCACGTTCATGGACAATGCCACAGCCAGGGGTTTATTTTCAACCAATATAACACAGCGCATCAACACGAAAGTTGCACAGGCAATCGAGCAGGAATACACAGGGGCAATTCAAACCGCCGATTTCAACGAAGTGCTCCTTGCCGACATGAACCTGGTGTTGTTAAGTGATATGCTGGTCAAGGTCGACCTGATGAGCATGGCCAACAGCCTCGAGATCCGCAGTCCTTTTCTTGACCAGGACGTGGTGGAGTTTGCCTTTGGCCTTCCCACGGAACAGAAGATTGACCGGAACCTGAAAAAGAAGATCGTACAGGATGCCTTCCGCGACAGGCTTCCGCCCGAACTGTATAACCGGCCTAAAAAAGGTTTTGAAATTCCTTTGTTGGACTGGTTCCGCAACGAACTATGGGGATTGATCAACGACGACTTACTGCACGACCGCTTCGTCGAGGAGCAGGGAATTTTTGACGTCGGTGCCATTCGGCAATTGAAAACGCAGTTGCATTCTTCCAATCCCGGCGACAGCCACGCCACCGTGTGGGCGCTGATCGTTTTTCAGCATTGGTGGAAGCGTTATATCGCCGGTTGATACTGTCGTCTGGAACTTTTGTTGGGGCTGTTTTCGGCCCCTTCTTTTTTTTCTCCCAGCATAATGGCCAGCATGGCGCCATAAAACGGGAGACAGGGAATCTTGTAACGCGACAAGGTACCAAAGTTGCCCGAAGAGACTCCGACGGCAAAACCAAAGATCAGGGCGAACACCAGGCAAAATAGAATGTTCGGGTCTTGGATAAGGGTGCGCACGGGTTTGGACTTCCGGTTGAAAAACATTTGCAGCGTGAAATAGATAAAGGCCAGCGCTTCAATCATCGACAACACCATGATGATTTTTTTGGCCTCCCATGGAAAGGGCCGGAAGAAGGTGACTACCACCGCCTTGGGAAAAAGGGCAATCAGGCTGGCCGGATCATCGCTGATTTCTCCAATATTATAAACCGATCCTTCTTCACCGGCAGCAAGGCTGGTCCAGTCCTGTGTAACTTTCGCCGTCTGTGTAATTTTTTCCAGCGAATACTTGTTCAGTTCATCGGCAAAGCGTTGCATGAAAAAAACAGACCCCACAACTGTCAGGAGAATAAAAAATGCATTGGTAAGCCAGCGCATCGCCGGCCGCTCAATTTTTTTGGAATAGGTCAGCAGCAGCCACATGGCCAGGGCGGGCAAAAAGGCGAGCAGGATGTACAATTTAATCTTGGCAACCAGGATAAAGCTTAAGATGATCAAAAAAATATTCCGGACGGAGAAATCCTTGTTGATAAAAAGGCGAAACGTGGCATGTGTGATCCATCCAACGCCAAACATACAAATCGTGTCTTTGAAAATGCCGGAGCCCCAAACCACTGTACTGGGTATGAATAAAAACGCGATGGCCAGAGAGGCCGTGTTTTTGGGATAGAGTTGTGCAAATGTTTTGTACATGGCCCAAATCCCTGTGAAGGAAATAGCGGCGAACAAAAGCGCCGTTGGCAGATAGGTGTTGAAAGTGAGAATACTTAGCAATGCCGTTATCACAGCCACCATGTATTCGGAAGGCGAATCGTACCAGTATAATTGTGATGTGTATTTATAAATTTCAGGCGATTGATCTGGCGAATAATGCAGAATAAGTTTAAGCCACCGATCGATGGAATCACCCAGTGCCGAATTGATGATCTGTGCATGCCTGAAATAGTTGAAGGTGTCGCCACCTTTGTAATAAAATGCATAGAGCAAACCGATAAAGATCGCCCCGCCAATTTTGGAATAAAGGCCGGGCAGGTAATACTTCCGCAGCGGGTGCCCGGGCGGATATTTGTTGTCCCGGTACCGTATGGCAATGAACACGAGAGCCAGCAGGTACAAAGGTGTCAACACCAGGTCCCAGATCGTCAAGAATTGTTGCTCCACAATAAATCTTTCTGCCGGCGAAAATAGCATAGAAAAGGGTTCCGGCCTGCTTTCAGCCGCTGGAGCAGTGAAATTGAAACCGGTCAAGCGCAATGACACCGTATCCTTCTTTGTCAGGTGTTGGTTTGATTTTTTTAGAAAGGCAACGGGTCATCCCTAATTTTTTACAGCAGAAATCCGAAACAGGAATGAAAAAATACTTAGTGGTCGGCGCCGGCTTTTCCGGTGCAGTGCTGGCAAACGAACTGGTAAACAACCTGGATTGCCAGGTAGAGGTAATCGACGAACGCTCCCACATCGGGGGTAATTGTTACACAGAAAGAGACAAAAAAACAGATGTGATGGTGCACATTTATGGTCCGCATATTTTTAACACGGACCGCCAGGACATTTGGGATTATGTCAACCGGTTTATCGAGATGGTGCCTTTTATCAACCGGGTAAAAGCCGTATTCAATGGAACGGTTTATTCCATGCCGGTAAACTTGCACACGATCAACCAGTTTTTTAACAAAGCACTTTCGCCAACCGAGGCAAAGGAGTTTCTGGACTCCATTGCCGACAAGAGCATTGACGAGCCGCAGAATTTCGAGGAGCAGGCCATGAAATTTATCGGGAAGGATTTGTACAAGGCGTTTTTCTACGGGTACACCAAAAAGCAGTGGGGCTGCGAACCCACCGAACTGCCGGCGGCCATTCTCAAGCGAATCCCGGTACGGTTCAATTACAACGACAACTATTACAACAACCCGCTCCAGGGGATTCCCCGCAACGGGTTCACAGAAATGTTCGACAAGCTACTCGATCATCCTAACATTACCGTGACGCTGAACCGGAAGTTCGACAGCAAGGAAGACGTTGCCGGCTACGACCATGTGTTTTTCACCGGTCCGCTCGATCAGTACTTTCACTACCGGTATGGCCGGCTTTCGTACCGCACCGTCTATTTTGAAAAAGGCTATGCCGAAGGCGATTACCAGGGCAATGCCGTCATCAATTACTGCAACCAGGAAGTGCCCTACACCCGTGTGCACGAGCACAAACATTTTACACCCTGGGAGCAGCACGAAGGCACGGTGTACTTCAAAGAATACAGCAAGGAAACAGGAGAAGAGGATATTCCCTACTATCCCAAACGGCTTGCCGGCGACAAGGAAAAGCTTCATCGTTACCGCAGCGAAGCCGAAGCACTTTCCAATGTAAGCTTCCTGGGTCGCCTGGCCACCTACCGCTACATGGACATGCATCATGTGATCGGGGAGGCGCTCGATTTTTCAAAGGCTTTTTTGGCGGCTATTGCTGCCGGTGACAGGCCACCGGTTTTTCCCAATAACGAAGAAAAATAAGGCGCAACCGGCAGGCCGACACTTACACGCCAAGCCGTCCTGCCCGCCTCCTTATTTTCAAAGAACCCTATTCTCCCTTATTTTCGTGCCGCTGTATGCCAAAAATTTTGCGGATATTAAACCGGTTAATCGTCGGTGGGCCTGTGCTGAATGCAACCTACCTTACGAAGTATCTCTCCCCGGAGTTTGATACGCTGCTGGTTGTGGGGGAAAAGGAAGTACACGAGAAAAGCGCAGATTACCTCGCCGGGCAGTTGGGGATCAATTACGTCACCATTCCCGAAATGGGCCGGTCCATCAGTCCGATGAAGGACGTGCAGGCGTACAACAAGCTGAAAAAACTGATCCGGGATTTCAAGCCCGACATCGTGCACACCCATGCGGCCAAACCAGGGGCGCTGGGTCGCCTGGCGGCGTCGGCCTGCGGCGTTCCGGCCATCGTGCATACCTATCACGGCCATGTCTTTCACTCGTATTTTAATAAAGTCAAATCCGGTTTTTACATCAACCTCGAACGCTACCTGGCCAGCAAGTCAAGCGCCATCGTGGCCATCAGCGAAGCGCAAAAGAAAGAGCTGTCGCAGGAGTTCAGGATCGCACCGGAACACAAATTCCGCATCATACCGCTCGGCCTGGACCTGGACAAGTTTCAGCGGGACATGCCGGAAAAACGCCGCTCGTTCCGGGCGGAGTTCGGGCTGGATGATGAGGTCGTGGCCATCGGTATCATCGGCCGGCTGGTACCGGTAAAAAATCACCCGCTGTTTTTAAAAGCCATACAACACGTACTGCAGCAGAGCAGCCGCAAGATCAAGGCCTTTATCATTGGTGACGGCGAAACAAGGGCCGACCTGGAAGCCGAAGCGTCGCGGCTGGGTATCCCGTTCTCGGTGCAGGACAGCGACACCCATCCGCATCCGCTTGTTTTTACTTCGTGGCGAAGTGATGTGGACACCATCACCGCCGGCCTGGATATCATTGCGCTGACTTCTTTTAATGAAGGCACGCCGGTTAGTTTAATCGAGGCGCAGGCCGCCGGCAAGCCCATTGTCAGCACCAGGGTCGGTGGCATCGGCGACATTGTGCTGGAAGGCGAAACCGCCTTGCTGGCTGCCCTGGATGATGAGGAAACCTTTTGCCGCCACCTTCTGAAGCTGGTGGAAGACGAAGCCCTCCGGGTGCGCCTGGGCAGCAACAGCAGCCCTTATGTGCTGCAGCGGTTCAGCTACCAGCGCCTGATGCGGGATATGTCGGAACTTTATTACGAATTGCTTCAAAAAAAAATAACGGCGGATGTGGTTCTTCGGTAGAAAGAAGGCAACGGAAAGTGCGGACCTGAGCTGGCTCGGTACCGATATGCATTCGCACCTGCTGCCGGGAATCGACGATGGCTCCGGCAACCTGGCAACATCGCTCGAATTGATCCGCGGCCTGCACAGCCTCGGGTATCGCAAACTCATTACCACGCCCCACATCTTTTGGGAACTTTATCCCAACACCCCCGAAATTATTGCTGAAAAGCTGGACTGGCTGCAAAAAGCGTTGCAGGAAGAAGGCATCGAGATCGAGCTGAAGGCCGCTGCCGAATATTTCATCGACGAACACTTTGAAGAAGCCCTGCGCAACAAAAAGCCGTTGCTGCCCGTCAGCGGTAATAAAGTGCTGGTGGAGTTTTCGATGGTAACGGCGCCGATGGACCTGCAGCACGTGCTGTTCGAAATGCAGATCCAGCAGTACCAGCCGATCATTGCGCACCCCGAGCGGTATGTGTACCTGGCCGGCCGCAAGGAGTTTTTCGACGAGTTGAAAGAAGCGGGTTGTCTTTTCCAGCTTAACCTGCTTTCCCTGATTGGCTACTACGGCAAGGGCGTGCAGGAACTGGCCGAATACCTGTGTAAGAAAAATTATTATGATTTCGCCGGAACCGATTTGCACCACGAGCGCCATATTATGGCGTTGCGAAAGGCGGCTTCGAATGGAACCCTGGCCCGTTTGCGGGAAGCCGGCGTGCTGAAAAATGCAGAACTCTGATTTCAACCAAATTCCTTTTGGATTGTCATACTTCGCATGAGCTTTACGATCAAAGAACTGGAATCGTTGTCGGGAATTAAAGCCCACACCATCCGCATTTGGGAGCAACGCTACCAGTTTCTAAAACCCTCGCGGACCACGACAAACATCCGCCGTTACAACAACGACGAGCTCAAGACCCTGCTAACAATCGCCTTGCTGAACAAGTATGGCTACAAGATCTCCCATATTGATGAAATGCAGCCGGAGCAGCGAACCGAAGCTGCCCTGCGGCTACAGGAACCCAATGCCCGCGATGAATACATCATCAATGAACTGATCGGCTGCATGATCGATTTAAAGAGCACCGACTTTGAATCACTTCTCAACCAGCAGATCCGTGAACGGGGCATCGAACAAACCATTACGGGACTTGTGTTTTCTTTCCTGGACCGTGTTGGTATTCTTTGGCAAACAAACCGCCTGCGCCCGGTGCAGGAGCACATCGTCTCGGCCATCATCCGCCAGAAGATCATCCATGCGATTGAAGGCCTGCCTTTTGCCGGGAAAACGCAACCGCTGTTCATCTTGTTCCTGCCCGAAGGCGAACACCACGAACTGGGCCTTTTGTACGTGTATTATTTACTCCGCAAACAGGGGCTCCCAGTGATCTATCTTGGCGCCAATGTGCCCCTGAACGATATGGAATACATCATCGAGGTCAAGAAGCCCGATTATGTTTATTCCCACCTGACCACGTTTCCCAATCTTTCCCGTCTGAACCGCCTGCTGCACCAGCTCCAAAACGCAGCCGGTCACGCTTCGCTGATCCTGTCGGGCCACCTCGCCCAGGTGTACCGGAAAGGACCCGCCGAAAAAATCACGCTGCTACAATCGCTCCAGGCTGTCGCATCGTATATAAACTCCCTGCAATAGTTTCGGAAGGCGATTTTGTTTAAGAAAATGGAAATTTTATTTAAACAAAATGATCTTTTTTCCAAAACTGTTGTTTAACTTTATCAAAGTAAAGATTAGACAAAATGAGCATTCAGGAGTTTAGCAGTTTGGTTTTGCACAATGCCGATGGTCTGAAGCCCTTTGCCATTACGCTGACCAGGGACCAGGAGGCGGCCAGGGACCTTTGCCAGGAAACCTTGTGCAAAGCCTTTACCTACCGCGAAAAATACGAGCCGGGAACCAACATCAAGGCCTGGCTGTTTACTATCATGCGCAACATTTTTATCAACGATTACCGCCGTAACCAGCGCAAAAAGGGAGTCATGGATACGGTGAAAGGTTCGGTAACGCCTTATGCACTTTCCCCCGAAAACACGGTGCGGTTGAAGGAGATTCATGCGGCTCTTCACCAATTACCCGCTATCTTTAAAACTGCCTGCCTGCTGTATCTCCAAGGTTATAAATACCATGAGATTGCCCTGGCACTGAACGAACCCCTGGGAACAATCAAGAGCCGTATCCATTTTGCGAAAAAGATGTTGCAAAAACAAATCGACCGGTGAGCAAATCAGTGGTGATCATAGGAGCAGGCTTTGCGGGACTTTCGGCTGCTGCCTTTATGGCAAAGGGCGGCTGGACGGTAACCGTCGTGGAGAAAAACGCCACGGCCGGCGGCCGCGCCGGGCAACTGGTGGCCGATGGTTTCACCTTCGACATGGGCCCAAGCTGGTATTGGATGCCCGACGTGTTTGAACGCTACTTTAACCAGTTTGGCCAATCTGTTTCCGATTACTATTCACTTACCCGTCTCGACCCCTCATACCGGGTGTACTGGCAGGATGGCCACACCGACCTGCCGGCCAGCTTCGATGCGCTGAAAGCCGTTTTTGAAACGATCGAAAAGGGAAGCGCACAAAAGCTGGAAAAATACCTCAAAGAAGCAACGGTCAAGTACCGCATCGGTATGCAGGACCTGGTGTATAAGCCGGGGCAGTCACTTACCGAGTTTGTCGATTGGCATATGCTGAAAAATGTTTTCCGCCTCGATGTATTTACGTCCATCAAATCACACGTGGCAAAGCATTTCCAAAGCGAAAAGCTGCGCCAGATCATGGAGTTCCCGGTGCTCTTTCTCGGGGCCTTGCCGAAAAATACGCCGGCGCTTTACAGCCTGATGAATTATGCCGATATCATGGGAGGCACCTGGTACCCGGAAGGCGGCATGTACAGCATTGTAAAAGCCATGCAGCAACTGGCCGTGCGCCTGGGTGTCACCTTTCGCTTTGGTGAAGCGGCGAAAGAGATCGTGATCGAAAGCGGCAAGGCAAAAAGACTGGTGACCGAAAAAAGCGAATACACCGCCGACGCCATCATCAGCGGCGCCGATTACCGCTTTACCGAAAGCGCCTTGCTGCCACCGGCCTACCGCACCTATTCGGACAACTATTGGGATAAACGGGTGCTAGCACCTTCGTGCCTTTTGTATTATATAGGATTGAATAAAAAAGTCAGTGGCTTACTGCACCACAACCTGTTTTTCGATGTGCCGTTTGATGAACATGCGGACCAGATTTATACCCGTCCGCAATGGCCCGGCGAACCACTTTTTTACCTGAACCTTCCGTCGAAAACAGATCCTGCCTGCGCCCCTGCGGGTTGCGAAAATGCAATGGTCCTGATACCGGTGGCGTCGGGCCTGGCAGACGATACAGATGAATTGCGGGAACACTACTTTCAAAAAGTAGTACAACGGTTGGAACAGCACACAGGACAGAACCTGGCCGGCGCCATTGCTTTCAAAAAAACATTTTCCGTATCGGATTTTAAGGCGGAGTACAACGCGTACAAAGGCAATGCGTATGGCCTTGCCAACACCCTGTTGCAAACTGCAGTTTTCAAGCCTTCGTGCCGGAGTAAAAAAGTGCCTAATCTTTTTTATACCGGCCAGTTTACGGTACCGGGACCTGGCGTGCCGCCAAGTCTCATCAGCGGTGAAGTGGTATCAAAAAAATTGATTCAATCGTTTAAAGAATAGGACATGACGATAGAGCTATTTCACAAGGTTGGCCACGAATGCAGTCGGAACGTCACAATCCGGTACAGCACCTCGTTTTCATCGGCGATCAAACTGCTTCACCGCGACCTGCGGCAGCCGGTTTTCGACATCTATGGCTTTGTACGGTTTGCCGATGAAATTGTCGATACGTTTCACCAGCACGACAAGCAGGCGTTGCTGCAGCAGTTCAAAGACGAAACCTTTGCCGCCATCGAAAGAGGAATCAGTCTCAATCCCGTTCTGAACAGTTTTCAACGTACCGTCAACCGGTACAAAATCAACCACAAGCTCATTCATGCTTTTTTCTGCAGCATGGAAAGCGACCTCACGCAAAACCGCTACGACCGCCAGGGCTATGAAGAATACATCTATGGCTCGGCCGAAGTGGTAGGCCTGATGTGCCTTTGCGTGTTCTGCGAGGGCAATACGGCCCTTTTTGAACGACTCACAAGTCCGGCCCGTGCGCTTGGCGCAGCGTTTCAAAAAGTGAATTTTCTGCGGGATATCAAGGCTGATTTTGTCGACTTGTCGCGGATTTACTTTCCCGGTTGTGATTTTCACAATTTTACAGAGCGTGACAAGCTGCAGATACAGGACGATATCGAGTCGGATTTTCGCGAAGCCTACAAGGGTATCCTGCACCTGCCCATCAAGGCCAAGTTTGGTGTGTATGTTGCGTACAAATATTATTATTCGCTGTTCCGGAAAATCAAGCAGATCGAACCAAAGCACATCCTGCAAAAGCGCATCCGCATACCCAATTATCACAAGGCGTATATTGTGCTCAGGGCCAGTGTGAAAAACCGCCTGAATTTGATTGAATGAGTCCGCAAGAAGTCATATTGGTAACACCGCACGACGAAGCCATTGGTGTCATGGAAAAAATGGAAGCCCACCAAAAGGGCTTGCTGCACCGGGCTTTTTCTGTCTTTATTTTCGACAAAAAAGGACGCATGCTGCTGCAGCAACGAGCGCCGCAAAAATATCACGGTGCCTTTCTTTGGACCAATGCCTGTTGCAGTCACCCGATGTGGAACGAACCGGTGGAAGATGCGGCCAGGCGCCGCCTGATGGAGGAATTGGGCTTTACGGCGCCGCTGCAAAAAATATTCGAATTCACTTATCGGGCCACGGTTGAAAACAATTTGATCGAGCATGAATACGACCATGTTTTTGCCGGTGAATACGAAGGCTGCATTGCAATGAACAAAGAAGAAGTCTGCGATTATGCCTATCGCGACGTGGCAGAAATAAAAACCTTGTTGCAGGAAAAGCCAGAGCAGTTTACAAGTTGGTTCGGGATCGCCTTTCCGCAGATCGAAGCCTGGTGGAATGGCCAGTACGCAAACCGGGAAAATTGGAAAGTCAATTCGTGAACAAGAAAATGAATGCGCATGAGCACAGTGTTTTATTTGGCCGTTTTGCTGGGAACTTTTTTGGTGATGGAAGGAATCACCTGGCTCACGCATCGCTATGTGATGCATGGTTTTCTGTGGTCGCTGCACCGCGACCATCACCAAAAGGAGCCGGGTTTTTTTGAAAAGAACGATTGGTTCTTTGTGATTTTTGCCATTCCCAGCATGTGCCTGATTGGATTTGGAACCTACCTACCCAACTGGTGGATGCAGGCCATTGGCTTTGGGATCATGCTATACGGTGCGGCCTATTTCATTGTGCACGATGTCATTATTCACCAGCGTTTCAAATGGTTCAGCCGCAGCAACAGCACTTATGTCCGGGCCATTCGCTGGGCCCACAAGATGCACCATAAGCACCTCGACAAACACGAAGGCGAAAGCTTTGGCATGTTGCTCGTGCATAAACGCTATTGGCAAAAAGTGCAACGCGACCGAAAGCTGATGGCCGACAAAAAAGTTGGCTATGCGCCGGAGTAGCGTACCCGCCCCTTGGCCCTTCAAACCCTCCAGGGAGGGTTTTCCATCGCACAGACCCTTGCTTTGCACGATACTTCAAAGCCTTCATCAGTCATTCTGATGGAGGCTTTTTGCTGCCGTTTGGCGCCCCCGCCAACGGCTTTTCTTTTGCCCCGGAGGGGCACCCTGTTAGTAGAAAGAAAGAACAATAGAGAGAACAAAGCTCCGAAGGAGCGGAATATTTTTTTATGTCACCAGCGACAAAATACCAATTGAGCTTCCGTTGCACAGTTTATCCTGACGAAGGAAGGGCTCCGTTCGTCGTCCAGGATGCAAATGGGCAAAAAAAGGAAATGCAACTTTTCAAGAATGGAATTCGTTGGCCTGTGAAAAAGCATCTTGCCGCGTTCCGCGTTATGCTTTAGCTAACCTGCGCCGGGGGTAATTGAGACTTACGTAGGATCAGGGAGCAAAAAAAAGCCCCCTGTAGACACAGGACGCTTTGATTAGGACATTGCAGCCCGGTTATGGCGCGGGCAGCTTCTTTCAATTTTTTTTGCAGGATTCGGTTGATGAAGGGGCAGGGTTCTAATAAAAAAAGTGCCCCGCTAAGAATAGCAGGGCTTCACCCTTAACCATACGAAACCAAGTTTTTTATATATCGAATCTTTCGATCTACTGTCTGTCGGATGTTTGTCTCGGTTGACAGTGTAAAAGTAGCATACGCAAAACTTAGTTTCAAAGCCGTTTCGGCGAAACCCACTAATTTATCGGTTCAAATAACAGACGAATCGCCAAATATGAAGGTTGCCACCGGGCAGGGGGGAAGTACTGAAGGTTTTGTTAAACAGCTTCGCTTTGCAAAAGGCTTTCCACTTCAGCCTTTGCCCGATCGCAATGATTTTTTACATAATCCAAATCAACACGGAAATTGCTTTCCTCGCCATTGATGGCATCTTTTTCAATCCGGTCGAGTGGGGGGTGCAGTTCTTCGGAAAGTCCTACGTAGCCGACGGTTGATTTCAGGCTGTGGGATGTTTGTTTGATAAGATCAAATGCCTTGTTTTCAATCGCGTCTTCCAGTTGCTGCAGTTCTTCGGGCATTTGCACAAGGAACTGCTCCAGGATTTGCCTTTCAAATGTCTTGTCGCCTCCCGACAGTTCGTTCAAATAATCCATGCTGATGATGGCTGTGGCAGGCGCTTCGGAATCCGGAAGGTTTTGTGCATGCTGGCCAATCATGTTGTATAACACGGTTTCCTTAATGGGTTTGGAAACATAATCGTTCATACCCAGGCGCAGGCATTTTTCCCGTTCACCCGCCATGGCATGGGCTGTCATGGCGATGATGGGTGTTGCCAGCTTCAACTCGTTGCGAATAACCTGCGTGGCGGTATAGCCGTCCATGCCCGGCATCTGGATGTCCATCAGCACGATGGAATACGCTTTTCGTTTTAATTCCTCCACGGCCTCGCTGCCGCTGCTCACCAGCACAAAGTCGATGCCCCAGCTTTTCATAAGGTGCGACACCAGTTGCTGGTTCATGATATTGTCTTCGGCAATCAGCACCGTAATTTTTTGCAGGGGCACGGCCTCTTCCTGCGCCGAAAGTGCGGCGGCGTAGAGCAGGTTCACGTCAGGAACCTTATAGGTCAGTTGAAGAACGAACGTGGAGCCTTTGCCTTGTTCGCTTTTTACCGTGATGCTTCCATTTTGCAGCGCCACCAGTTGCTTTACAATGGCAAGCCCCAGGCCGGTACCACCAAAGCGCCGTGTCGTCTCGGTGTCCGCCTGTTGAAAGCGTTCGAAAATGGCCCGTTGCTTTTCCGGCGAGATGCCGATCCCGGTATCGGCAATATGAATTTGCAGGCGCACTTCATCTTTTTTCTGCGTTACCAGGCTGATCTCCACATCTACCTTTCCCTGCTCGGTAAACTTGACGGCATTGCTGATTAGGTTTACCATGATTTGCGTCAGCCGCACGGCGTCGCCCGACAAAATATCCGGTACCGCCGGGTCGATGCGGACAGCGAAGTCGAGATTTTTTTCCCGGATTTTTTCACTGAACATGGCACCAACTGAACTCAAAAGGCTGTGCAGGCTAAAGCGGGTTTCTTCCAGCGACATCATGCCGGCTTCGATCTTGGAAAGATCGAGTATATCGTTTACAAGGGCCAGCAGGTTTTCGCCTGCCGAATGAATATTTTGCACATATTGCCGCTGTTCACCATTGAGCTGTGTGCGCCGCAGGAGATTGGTAAAACCAAGAATGGCATTCATGGGGGTTCGGATCTCGTGGCTCATATTGGCGAGGAATTGCTCCTTCATGTTCGCCAGGTCTTTGCTGCGCCTTTCCGACTCGTTGAGCAGGTTGATGATTTTTTGTTGTTGCCGTCCCTGGTTCAGCATAAACCAGAATGCAGAGATCACCGCAATCAACGCAATCGCCCCAATGCCAAAGGCCCAGAAGCGGGTTGACTGGCCACTTTTTTCAATGGCGCCGGTGATGTGGTTTAATTCGGCCTTTCGCACATTGTCTAGCTCGTAAATCACCTGCTCAATACTGTCACGCAGGGTGCGGCCACGGCCGGTTTTCACCATCGCTTCGGCTTCGGTTTTTCCACCCTTGCGAAACGCAGTCAGCGTCTCGCTGCTGATAGCAATTTTGCGGTGGATCAGCGCATCGAGTTTTTGGTAATGACGACTATAAGCCGGTGCAGCAAACCATTGCCGCATTTGCCCGAGCTGGGTATCGATGTGCTGAATTTTCTCTTCTACACCCGTAACGTAAACAGCATTGTTGGTGAGGATGGCGCCGCGGATATCGCTTTCGATGGTCAGCAGGTCGCTTTGCAGTTTGCGCAGGTCATTTTGCACCTGCATTTCACGGGCAAGCCTCCTGTTTCCGTCCAGCAGGCGGGTAATGTTGTAACCGGAGACTACCTGGAGAAAAACAATAAAGACAATACCCAGCAGGAACAGCCACAACACCCAATATCGTAAATCCGGTTTTCGCATCTAAGGCTGCCGAATATACAAAATTAGGCCAAGTGAGAACAAGCTTGCTCAGGAGGAAAGAATCGACCGCTTGAAAATGCGGATCAGTCGATACAGGCAAATGAGAATGACAAGGCCGGTCACGGCAATTACCGGGATGCGTTTCTGCGTGAAGATCTCGGTGAAGAAATAGTATTCCGACACGATCAGCAGCGAAAGGATCAATATGAAAATCAGAAACTTTTTCATGGTGTCTGGAAAAAGAGAGGCTACTTTGGTCTTAGCCACTCTTCTGCTTGTTTCCCTTCGGGTCGATACAATTTCAACTGGTTCTTTCACGGAAGTTTGTTTTGGTTGCGACCCCCCTGGTGTACCGGCGAATTGGGATGCAGCAGTTTCTCTGTTAGTGGTTTTTCATGGATAGGATATCGGTCTGACACAGCGAAAATAGAACGTGGCATGGGCGGATGGGTAACTGTTAGGCTAAACAAAAAAAGCCTTCGGTGAACTCTCCAATCGAAACGGCGAACAAAACGGGTTTTGGCAAAAATGGAAAGGCAAACGGAACTGCACATAGGATAAACAGCAGATGATGGGTAGTGCAGCAGCCTCAAACAGGCAGAACAAAAAATGCTGCGCAGCCTGTCGTGGATGGCTGTTCGAAACTGCAAAAAGACGGACGGTTTAGAGCAAATTCAGGCGTTTGTTGAGACTTGTTTTATGCGTGTCGGCAACAGGGATGGTGGTCTTGCCTATGGTGATGGTGCCTTCCTGGATAAAGTCAATTTTATTAATGGCAACAATATAGCTCCGGTGCACCCGCAGGAACTTGCTGGCCGGGAGCTTTTCTTCAATGGACTTCAGCGTGGCATGCACGACGTGGAATTTTTGCGGCGTGTGCACTTTCACGTAATCGCCCATGGCTTCCAGGAAAAGTATGTCGTCGATAGAAATGCGCTTGAGCATGCCATTGTCTTTCACAAACACAAAACTTTGCTCTTCGATCTTGACCTCTTCTTTGTTGCTGTCGAGGGCTTCCTGGGCCTTCTCCACGGCCTGCAGCAGGCGGGCCTGCGAAACGGGCTTTACCAGGTAATCCACCACATTTAGTTCAAAGGCTTCCACAGCGTACTCTTTCTTGGCTGTTGTGAAGATGATGAGGGGCTTTTTGTTACCCAGCTTTTTAATGAGGTCGATGCCGCTGATATCGGGCATTTCAATGTCGAGGAAGAGCAGGTCAATGGGGCCATTGGCCAGTTGGTTGTAAGCCTCAATTGCATTTGAGCATTCACCAACAAGTTCCAGTGTTTGTATTTGGCTTACGAGCTGCTTCAGGGCCATGCGGGCCATTTTGTTATCGTCAACAATTAAACACTTCATAATTAAGGGTGCAACAAATATAACACCATGAGTGGAATGGAAAAAATTAGAAGCGATTGCCAAAATTCCCGGTCTGCGTGCCGGGTTGTGAAGGGGGAGGAGTGAACAGTGAGTATGAAGTTTATTTATTCACCCCCTTTCAGCCCAAGAGACAGTAAATTGATTTAGATGACCTGTCGGCGTATTTACACAAGATGGCGGTTGCTTGCCCGGTTTTCTTCTAAGCTTTGCGGTATCCAGGCCAACGTGCATGGATGCTGGTAAAACGATTAGCCCGCAGGCTTGCCCCGGCAGCCGGATGGGTGCAGGTAAAGAATTAAAAAGGGATGATCAGCGTTTCCGAACGTTGAATGGCGCCCTTCCTTCGTCAGGATAAACTGTGCAACGGAAGCTCAATTGGTATTTTGTTGCTGGCACCATAAAATATATCGCTCCTTCGGAGCTTGTTCTCTCTATAGTTCTTTCTTTCTACTAACAGGGTGCCCCTCCGGGGCAAAAGAAAAAGACGTGGGTGAGGACGCCAAACGGCAGCAAAAAGCCTCCATCAGAATGACTGATGAAGGCTTTGAAGTATCGTGCAAAAGCAAGGGTCTGTGCGATGGAAAGCCCTCCCTGGAGGGGTTTGAGGAGGCTCCTGGATGATCAAGGGGCTTAAGGTGCTGTCGCCCGGATCACCGGCAAGGCTTTTTCGCGGATCAGCGCATTGAAAGCCGGTAAATCTTTTTCCTTAATGCTTCTGAACCTGGCCAGCTGCGCATCGATCTGTGTCGCCAAATCGGCATACACTTCTTTCGCCTGCTTGCTGGGAGCAAAATTGCCGCTGTTGGCTACATCAAACACACCGGACAATTTATCGTTCAGGCGAATGGGATAGTTCAGCACGTCCTGCCCGCTCTTTGCCTTGGTTTGGTACAGCGTTTCTTCAATGGTTGTCAGGTTTTTGGTAATGCTGTCGGCAGCCGACCTGATCTCCTTCGGCACCTCTTTGCCTTGCTTGCTCACAAAGTCGGTGATCTGCGTCCGCAGCGAACGGATATCCTTGATGGCTTTTTGCGTTTCGTTGAATTTATCCTGCACGGATTTCAGGAAGGCAAACTGCTGTTCGTATTCAGCCTGCGTCACCTTGTAATTGGGATCGGCTTTGACGGTGAACGGTACTTCCGCAGAATCGCTGCCGACTTTCACTTTTGCAAAATAAGATCCCGGAGGAGCCACAATGCCACTGGGCACACCGTTCCAAAGGATCATGCCTTCGATGGTTTCGGATTCGGGATAGCGAAGATTCCAGACAAACCGGTTCATGCCTTTGTTGACCTCCACTTTTTTGTTGGCCTCCTTGGCCTCGGTGGTGAAGGTCTTGATCTCTTTGCGGTCTTTGTCAAGAATGGTCACCGATGCCTTTGTCGAGTCGGTTACATCCTTCGCATAATAGTTGATCAGGGCGCCGATGGGGGCGTTGGTACCTGCATTGCGCGGTGTGCTGCCAAAGGAAAAACCGCTGCCCTGCATGCGAAAGGCCGGTTCAACGGGGAAGAGATGCAAGGCACTATTCGCAATGTCTTTGTTCATTTCCTGCACCACCGTTAAATCGTCAATGGACCAGAAGGCGCGGCCTTGGGTGGCCACAATCAGGTCGTTTTCCTTGATGGTTAAATCGGTGATGGGAACGATCGGCAGGTTTAACTGGAACGGTTTCCAACTGTTGCCATCATCGTACGATATGAACATGCCGTATTCGGTTCCGGCATACAGCAACCCGGCTTTGCGGTGATCGGCACGCACTACACGGGCAAAATAATTTTTGGGGATACCGGTCGTTATCAGTTGCCAGCTTTTACCGTAGTCCTCTGTTTTGTAGATGTAGGGGGTAAAGTCATCCAGTTTGTAGCGGGTGCCAACAACATAGGCCGCACCTTTTTTGAACGGGTCGGCGTCGATGCTGTTCCACATCATCCATTTGGGTGCGCCTTTCGGTGTCACGTTATCCCAATGCTTGCCGCCGTCGCGGCTGACGTGGATCAGGCCATCATCGCTCCCTGTCCACAAAAGGTCCTTTTCGTATGGTGATTCGGTTGCGGTGAAAATCGTCGAATAGTATTCAACAGACGTATTGTCTTTTGTAATGGGACCGCCACTCGCTACCTGTTTGGTTTTGTCGTTTGTCGTCAGGTCGGGAGAAATCTGCTCCCAGGTTGCACCCTCGTTTTCGGTGACGAACAATACGTTGGCGGCCGTGTACAGGCGCTTTGGATTGTGTGGCGAAAAAAAGATCGGGAAGTTCCACTGGAAGCGGTATTTCAACACGTCGGCGCCGGCACCCATCGGGTTGTCGGGCCAGGGCGATACGGCGCGGTTCTCACCGGTGCGGTGATCGAGCCGGGAAATATAGCCACCGTAGTTGCCGCCATATACTACATCCGGGTTCAGCGGGTCGGCCACAACGTACCCGCTTTCGGCACCGGCTGTGGGCTCCCAGTCGCTTTCTGTAATGGCAGCACCGGCCGTCCTGCTTTTGATGCGAACCGTGGAGTTGTCCTGCTGGGCACCCAGGATGCGATAGGGAAAAGCATTGTCTGTGGTGACGCGGTAAAATTGTGCAGTTGGCTGGTTCATGTAGGTGCTCCAGTTCTCGGCACCATCGAACGAGATTTGCGCGCCGCCGTCATCGGCAACAATCATGCGCATGGGATTTTCCGGGTCGATCCACAGGTCGTGGTGATCGCCGTGCGGTGTGCTGCGCACGGTCTGAAAGGTCTTGCCGCCATCACGGCTTCGCATGAAGTTCACGTTTGGTGCATACACCGTATTCTCGTTTTTGGGATCCACAAACACTTTGGAATAGTACCAGGCCCGCTGGCGAATGTTGTTGTCGCTGCTGGTCAGTGTCCATGTTTCACCACCATCAGCAGACGTAAACATACCGCCGCCGGGGTTTTCGATCAGGGTATACAGGCGGTCGGGATTCGATGGCGCTACTGCCACACCCACGATGCCCCAGATTCCTTTAGGCAATCCTTTCTTTGCCGAAAGGTTGGTCCATGTTTCGCCGCCGTCGGTGCTTTTCCAAAGGCCGCTGCCTTCGCCACCGCTTTCCATACTGTACGGCGTGCGGATCATGCGCCAGGTGCCGGCATACAGCACGGAGGGATTGCCCTGCTCCATCACCAGGTCGGAGACGCCGGAAAGATTGTTGATGAACAAGGTGCGTTTCCATGTTTTGCCGCCATCGGTCGATTTGTACACACCCCTGGTTTCGTTAGGACCGAAGGCATGTCCCAGCACGCCGGCCCAGACAATGTCGGGGTTTTTGGGATGCACTAAAATGCGGATGATGTGATTGGCGTCTTTCAGCCCGATGTTGCGCCAGGTGCGGCCGCCGTCATCGCTTCGCCACATGCCGTCCTTGCCTTCGCTCACGTTGCCGCGAATGGTGTTCTCGCCTTCGCCAACATAAATGACATCTTCATCGCTTGGCGCCACGGCAACCGCACCGATGGTACCGCCAAAATATTTGTCCGAAATGTTTTTCCAGTTGCTGCCGCCATCGGTGGTTTTCCATACACCGCCGCCGGTAGCGCCAAAATAAAACGTGTTCTTGTTTTTGTAGCTGCCGGTTACCGCACCACTGCGTCCGCCACGGAACGGACCTACCAGGCGGTATTTCACTTGGGAGAAAAGCATGGAATCGGAGCCAGGGTTTTCGATGGTGGTTTTTCGCTTACCACCTTTTTGTGCAACGAGAGAAAGGCTCGCCGATGCACACACGAATAGCAATAAAAATCTTCTCATGTTACCAGGGATTAAAGGGCAAAAGGTACAACGGATGCCGGTTCAGGAAAAAGGAAATTTTCTATTGGCCACATACTGCACGGCCGGCGAGTGGCTTATGCCCGTTACAGTTTGAAAGCAGGATATTGGGATAAGTAGATAGTGGGATGTTTACCGTCAATATCAATTATCCAATAACCAATATCTTTTCAGCTATACCGGTTTTATTTGATTACCTGTATTTGCTTTGGAGCAATGCTTTGTCTGACCTGTATTTCCCGCTTGCGCAATGCGCAATGAGATGATGTGCTAAGCACATGACGTTGCCAGGTACCGGGACGCCACTTGCCAAAAAGAAGCCCCGCTGCTGCGGGGCGTT
This sequence comes from Flavisolibacter nicotianae, assembly GCF_003628535.1. Classification (GTDB taxonomy): domain Bacteria; phylum Bacteroidota; class Bacteroidia; order Chitinophagales; family Chitinophagaceae; genus Flavisolibacter; species Flavisolibacter nicotianae. The sequence goes on along the minus strand of NZ_RBCI01000001.1, from coordinate 265,355 downwards.
CTGTTACGATACTTTCAATTGTTCGGTAAGGCCTTCTTTTGCCAGCGCCGCCTCCATGCGCTGCTGGTATTGTTTGAAGAGCGCTTTGCGGTCGTCTTCCGCCTTGCTTACTTTTTGCTGCAGCTGCGTAATGCGCTGCATTTGCAGGTTCGATGGCTTGGCTTCCTGGTTCACGATGGCCACATACACATCCGTGATCTCTTCACGAAGTTTTTTCTCATCGGCAAAAATGGATTTTTGCTTGGTGGCCAACAGTGTGCTGCGCAGTTCTTCCAGCTTTGTACTGTATTCCTGCAGCAGCTTTTTCGTGGTGCTGTCTTTTACCCTTGCCATGTTGGTTCGCAGCAGGCGTTGTTTGTTATTCAGGCTGTCAACGGTTAGGGCCAGTTTTTCGTGGAGGCCATACAGTTGCATGGCCGTCTTGTATTGTGCCTGCCTGTCGAGCAGGGTGAAGTCTTTGTCCTTGCTGTCGTGTACCACCTTCAGAGGCTTGGTGTACACCTTGTCACCGACTTTTAATTTCACGGTATAGTCGCCGGGAAGTACCATCGGTGCCACGAAGGCGCTGTAGTCGATCTTGGTGCCGCCGCTGGCCACTTTTGGCGGCTTCATTTTCAGGTCCCAGGTGATCTTGTTAATGCCTTTGCGAATGGTGCCGGGAATCGTTTTTACCAGCTTGCCGGCCGGATCGTAAATCTCGATATTCACTTCGGCGGTGCTGACCCTTTCTTTCAGGTAATATTGAATGGGAGGAATCGACGGTGCATTGGGCGCCATCCACCCGCCGGTTGACGGAAAGCCGCTGTTGCCAAACTTGCCCAGCGTCAGCGTGACCGGTTTCAGGTCGAAAAGATGGACGTCTTCGTCTACGGTGCTCCGGGTGAGTGAACGCATTGGTGCGATGTCGTCCACGATCATAATGCCGCGGCCATGCGTGGCGATCACGAGGTCGTTGGTGGTGGGATGAATCTGGATGTCGCGTACCATGGCGTAATCGGGAATATGGTTTTTCATGCGGAACCAGTTGCTGCCGCCATCCACCGAAGCAAACAGGCCTCTTTCCGTGCCGGCAAAAAGCAGGTCTTTGTTCTTGGTGTCCTGCCGGATCTTGTGGGCAAAGCCGGTGAACTCGGGACTTTGAAACAGCTTCCAGGTTTTGCCCATGTCGCCCGACATCCCGATGTAGGTTTTGTGGTCGCCGTACATGTGGTTGTCGAAGGTGGCAAATACCACTTTTTTATCGAAAGGACTCGGCTCGATGCTGCTCACCCAGGTTTGTGCCGGGATTCCGGCCGCTGCATAGTTTTTGGCCACGTTGGTCCAGGTGCGGCCGCCATCGATCGTGTATTGCAGGTTGCCGTCATCGGTGCCTACCCACACCAGGTTTTCGTCCAGCGGCGATTCGGCAATGGTAAAAATGGTGCAGTGATTTTCCGCCGATGTGTTGTCGGCACTCAGCCCGCCACTTTCTTCCTGCTTTTGTTTTTTCTTGTCGTTGGTGGTGAGGTCGGGAGAGATCTTTTGCCAGTTGCGACCCTGGTCGCTAGAGCGATAGAGGAACTGTGCACCTGTGTAAAGGTTCTTTTTGTTTTTCGTGCCGGTCACGATTGGGGTGTTCCAGTTCCAGCGCAGCTTTTCGTCGTTGCCCACTTCCTGCGGCTTGATGTTGACGGTTTTAATGGTGGTCAAATTCACCCGGCCCATTTCACCGCCCTGGGCTTCGGCATAGGCAATGTTGGGGTCAGTCGGATCGGGTTGCACCCAAAAGCCATCGCCAAAATAAATGGGTTTCCAGGCGGCATTGGACACACCGCCGGGAACGGAAGAAGGCGCCATCCAGCTGCCGTTGTCCTGCAGGCCGCCATAGACATTGTAGGGTTCGCGATTGTCGAGGGCCACATGGTAAAACTGTCCCACGGGCAGGCTTTGAATAAAGTTCCAGGTGGCGCCGCGGTCGAGGCTGTAGTACACACCGCCATCGGTGCCGACGTAAAGCTGGTTGGTGTTGGTAGGGTTGATCCAGAGCGCATGCATGTCGCTGTGCACCCAGCCGCCTTCGTTGGAGGCCGTGGCAAAGGAGTAGCCACCATCGCTGGAATAGGAAAACTCAAAGGCCGGCCGGTACACCCTCTTGGGATCGTTGGGATCGATGACGATGGTGCTGAAATAAAACGGGCGGGCTACGATATTGGCCGTGGCGCTTTGCTGCTTCCAGTTCTCGCCGCCATCCGAGGAAATGTACAAGCCTGTTTCGTTTGACTCCACAATGGCCAAAAGGTTTTTGGGCGATGACGGCGCCAGCGCAAAGGCGATGCGGCCAAACGGCTTTTTCGGAAGCCCCTTGCTCAGTTCTTTCCAGCTCTTGCCGCCGTCGGTGCTTTTGTACATGCCGCTGCCGTTGCCGCCGGAGTTGAAGGCATAGGGCAGGCGCCGGAACTCCCACGTGGATGCATACACGGTACCGGGGTCGGACGGATCGATGGCCACATCTGCGCAGCCGGCTTTTTCGTTGATGTATAAAATTTTCGACCAGGTCTTTCCCGCATCGGTCGATTTGTACAACCCTCTTTCCGGGCCATCACTCCACAGCGGGCCGGGTGCCGCCACATAAAGGATGTTGGAATTGGAAGGATCGATCACAATTTTCGAAATGTGCTCGGTGCCTTCCAGCCCGATCCTGGTCCAGTTGTCGCCGCCGTCCGTGCTTTTGTACAGGCCATCGCCGATCGATACAGAGTTGCGCATGTTGCTTTCGCCTGTGCCGACGTAAATCACTTTCGGGTTTTTCTGGTCGATGGCGATGGCCCCGATGGATTGCGTGTATTTGTCAAAAATGGGCTTGAACGAAGCGCCGGCGTTGGTGCTCTTCCACACGCCGCCACCGGCTGTGCCGACGTAAATGGTTTTGCCGTCGCCGGCCACGCCGTCAATGGCGGAAATGCGGCCGCTCATGGTGCCGGGGCCCAGCCAGCGGGCTTCCATTTTGCCAAAAGTGGAGGAAGAGATTTTCGTTTGTGCCTGAACGGTTGTCCCGGCAAGTACGGTCAACAGCAGACCGAATGTTATTCTTCTCATATGTGAAATCAGTTGGTGGATGGTTTGAATGTGTTTTCATCGACAGGTATATTCACCTGCACGCTTTTGAATTTGAGGTTGTCGATTTTCATCGGCATCCAAATGCCTTCGGGCAATTTTTGGTAATTGCTGAAACTGGATTTGTTCTCGTTTTCCATCCCATTGGCTTTGGTAATGGTGATGGAATGAATGATGAAGTAATTGGACGGATCGATGTAGTAGGTGATCAGTTTTCCGCCTTTTTCGGTCAGTTTGATCTTGTAGCAGTCGGTACCTTCAAATTCATCCATGCCCACATATTCGGCCGTGTGGCCTTTGGCTTTGTAGTCGATCAGCGGCGTTTGCGCATCGATGTCGTCCTGCGACTCTTTTACATCTTCCGGCGTCAGCGCTTCCGGTTTCATTTGTCCCTGCCAGGGATAGAAACGCCAGCCGGTTGTGGGAGTGACGATCGTATATCCCTGCAGGCCGGCCACGTAGATGGTTTGCTTTGCACCTTTGTTGTGATCCACCACCATATCGAGATTGATCTCGGTTCCATTGTTGTCGATGACGCCGGCCACCTTCATGGTCTGCACTTTTTTCCAGGCATCCAGTCCGCCGATTGCGTTCACATGTTTGGCGATGATTTCATCGGCTGTCTGGGCAAAAAGCCGGCAGGAGAAGAAAATGAAAAGTGTTAGTAGGCCTTTCCCTAATTTCATTTTGTTTTGGTTTAGTGAAGAATACTTAAAAATAAAACTTCTCACCTATAATAAAAGAACCATTCATCGAAAAGGCATGAAGACAGTTATTGGCAATTTGGTTGATGTGCACCAGCAGCGGATTTACCCGGCAGACATACAAATCGAAGGAGAGCGGATTGTTTCCATAACGCCCAACCCCGGGCTCCAAACACCGAACTATATCCTGCCCGGTTTTGTGGATTCGCATATTCACATCGAAAGCTCGATGCTGATCCCGTCGGAGTTTGCCCGGCTGGCCGTGGTGCACGGCACCGTGGCCACAGTGAGCGACCCACACGAAATTGCCAACGTGTGTGGTGCCGATGGTGTGGCGTTCATGATCGAAAACGGTAAAACCGTGCCCTTTAAATTCAACTTTGGTGCCCCCAGTTGTGTGCCGGCAACATCCTTTGAAACGGCCGGAGCTGCGCTGGACAGCAAAGCGGTGGAAGACCTGCTGCAGCGCGAAGATGTTTTGTATCTGAGCGAGATGATGAACTTTCCCGGTGTGCTCAGCGGCGATGCGGAAGTGCTGAAAAAAATTGCGGCAGCCAAAAAATGGAACAAGCCTGTTGACGGTCATGCGCCGGGCCTGCGGGGAGAGGCGGCGAAGCAATACATCGACGCCGGCATTTCTACCGACCACGAATGTTTTACGGCAGAAGAAGCTCTGGATAAGCTGCAGTACGGCATGAAAATCCTGATCCGCGAAGGCAGCGCAGCCAAAAACTTCGAGGCGCTGATTGGCCTGTTGAACGATCATCCCGACAGCATCATGTTCTGCAGCGATGACAAGCATCCCGACAGCCTGGTGGAAGGACACATCAACCAGCTTTGTGCACGGGCCGTTGCAAAAGGTATCGATGTATTTAAGGTCGTAAAGGCGGCCTGCGTGAATCCCGTTGGGCATTACAAGCTGAAAGTCGGCTTGCTGCGGCAGAACGATTTTGCCGATTTTGTCGTGGTGAAGGACCTCGAAAATTTCGAGGTGCTGCAAACTTATGTCAACGGAGAACTGGTAGCGGAGAATGGAAAAAGCTTAATTGAAAATGCGCAATTGGCAACGGGGAAAGCCATCAATCGGTTCAATTGTTCGAAGAAGAAGCCGGAAGATTTTGTGGTGCCTTTCACCGGCCAGCCAACACTTTCTGTGATTGAAGCATTGGACGGGCAATTAATTACGAACGACCTTTCTGTACAACCAAACGTCGAAGCGGGAAATATTGTATCGGATCTAGAAAACGACGTCTTGAAAATCGTTGTGGTGAATCGATACGCCGATGCGCCTGTGGCCAAGGCCTTCATTAAAAATTTCGGTTTGAAAAAAGGGGCAATCGCATCTTCGGTTGCCCATGATTCGCACAACGTCGTTGCGGTTGGCGTGGATGACGAAAGCATCTGCCGCGCCGTCAACCTTGTCATCCAGGAAAAAGGCGGTGTTAGTTGCGTAGGCGAAGCGGACGCGATTGTTCCCTTGCCTGTGGGCGGCCTAATGAGCACCGACGACGGCTACAAAGTAGCGGAAAATTATGCCGCGATCGACAAAGCCGCAAAGCAATTGGGAAGTACCCTGTCTGCGCCGTTCATGACGCTGTCCTTTATGGCCCTGCTGGTGATCCCGCATTTGAAACTAAGCGACCTGGGTTTGTTCAACGGCGACAGCTTTTCGTTTGTCGATGGACAAGTGGCGAAGTCGTAAGAACTTCGCACCACACAAATTTACCTGTGACGCAGGTGTGCGATCCTCAGGCTTCCTGCCCGATCCACAAAGCGCCGCCGATGCTGTCGCGTTGGGCACCGGTAACGGACGAAAGCACGTTGTACTCCTGCCGCCAGCGCAACACACCCATCAAGGCCATGACCAGCGCTTCTTTGTATTGCACCAGTTTTTCTTCCGGTACCACGACCGCGATGTTCAGCGGCTGCAATTCTTCCGACAGCCGCTGTACCAGAAAGGTGTTGAAGGCCCCACCGCCGGTGACGAGTAGTTTGGCGTCCGGTCGTTGCGGGTTGGGGCGAATAGCCGCTTTTATTTGCTGCACGATGTGTTCAACATAAGTACGCAACGCATCGGTGGTAGAAAGATTGAATGAATCAACCAGCGGGTACACTTCGCTTGTTCCGAACTCATTGGCCAGCGATTTCGGGTAGGGCTGGCTGTAATAGGGAAGACCGGCCAGTTGCTGCAGCAGGGCTTCATTTATCCTTCCGCCGGAAGCCATTTCACCACCTGCATCGTACTCTTTTCCTTCCCGGGCCACCAGCATGTTCAGCACACGGTTGGCCGGGCACACGTCGAATGCGGTATACGCATCGTTTTCGCGGAACGAAATGTTGGCAATGCCGCCGATGTTCAGGTAATAGTCGTAGTTCTTCAGCAGCAATTTTTCGCCAATGGGAACGATGGGTGCTCCCTGTCCGCCAAAGGCCACGTCGAGGGCCCGCAGATCGCTGACAACAGGCAGTCCTGTTTCGGCGGCAATGGCGGCGCCGTCGCCCAGTTGCGCGGTCATTTTGGGCGGGATGTGAAAGGTTGTATGACCGTGGGAAGAAACCAGGCTGGCCTTGTAATGGAGGTTGTTTTCGTCAATAAAGCGATTGATTTCTTTGCCAATATAGTGACCGTATTCCGCATGCAGCAGTTGATAATCCAGCGCTGTGAGAGAGGTGGCAGTTTGCAGCCTTTCTTTCCAGTCGGCCGGATAGGCATAACAGTCAGCGGCAACAATGTCGAACTGCCAGGTGCCCGATTGGTGCAGCAGTTCGACAAACGCAATGTCCAATCCATCCAAGGAACTTCCACTCATAACACCAATGGCCCGGTATAACATAATTTCCGATTTATAGTTTCTGAATTTTAATTTTGGCGAAGGTAGAATTTGAACCAATGGTAATTAATCTAAGCAAAGAACATTCTTTAGTGAGTAACTGGGTAGCCGAGTTGAGAGATGTCACAATACAAAACGACCGCATGCGTTTCCGCCGCAACCTGGAGCGCATCGGCGAAGTGGCGGCCTTCGAGATCAGCCGCCGCCTTCCCTATGTCGAAAAAGAAATTCAAACACCGCTGGGCACAGCAATCTGCGAGGTGCTGGAGGAGCAGCCTGTATTAACCACCATCCTGCGTGCCGGCCTTGCCCTGCACAACGGGTTGCTGAGTTATTTTGACAGGGCCGACAATGCCTTTGTCTCGGCCTATCGCAAACACAAGCCCGATGGCAGTTTCGACATCATGCTGGAATATTTGTCCTGCCCGGAGATCGATGGCCGTACGCTGATCATTTCCGATCCCATGCTGGCCACCGGTGCCTCCCTGGTCAAGACCATCGAATACCTGAAAGAAGAAGGCAGGCCCAAATCCATCCATATCGTTACCGCTATTGCCTGCACCGTTGGAATCGAGTTCGTACACCTGCACGTTCCGGAAGCTGCCATCTGGTGCGGCGCCATCGACGACGAACTGACCGCCAAGGGCTACATTGTACCCGGGCTGGGCGACGCCGGCGACCTGGCGTTCGGTACCAAAGTGCAGTCCTGACAAAAAAAAATTGCCGGGAAGGCGTTTTGGCTTAATTTACTTCCACTTTGAGATAATGAAAAAAACTGTCTGCTTTTTAATCCTGCTTTGCATTGGGAGGCTGGCGAGTGCGCAAGACCCGAACTTCTCGCAATTCTTCGCTTCTCCGCTGACCCTGAATCCTGCACTGACCGGAAAGTTCGACGGGGTGCTACGTGTTGCAGGCAATTATCGCAACCAATGGCCGACCATCAACAACGCATTTACCACCTATACGGCTTCGATCGACGGCAGCATTCTGAAAAGCCACGTTCCCGAGTTCGACCAGTTTGGCGTGGGACTGCTGGCATTTTCCGATAAGAGCGGCAACGGTGTGCTGCAAAACAACTTTATCGGCCTGTCCACGGCTTACCACAAAGCGCTGGACGAAAACGGCTTTAACCAGTTGGGACTGGGTTTCCAGGGAACTTTTGTTACAAAAACACTCAACATCAACGGGCTTCATTTTGAAGACATGCTGCGGTCCGATGGTTTTACCGGGATCACCACGGAATCATTTTCCGGGACAAGCATGCATGTTTCCTATTTCGATCTGAACGCCGGCATGCTGTTCAACGGGTCGACAGATGGAAGCAACAACTATTACGTTGGTGCATCGATGTACCACCTCACCCGTCCGAAGGAAACCTTCCAGGAAGGCAATTACCTGAAAGATCCGCGGCTCACGCTGCAGGCCGGCGGCATGATGCCACTGGCCGATAACAACGCCTTTCACTTCAGTGCTATCCACAGCCGGCAGGCCGGGGCCTACAACACGGTGATCGGCGGTGCCTACATGCTCAACCTGGACAACGATCCGGAGAGTCCGCGCAATCTTTACCTGGGTTCCTGGTTCCGCCTCGGCGATGCCGCCATTCCATACATCGGCCTGGAGTTTGGCTCCCTGCATTTTGGGGCGACCTATGACGTGAACCTTTCCAAACTGAAACCCGGATCGAACATGCGGGGCGGGGCGGAATTTTCACTCATCTACGTTCAAAAGGCAAGTGACCCGAACGCCAAAAAACTAAACTGCCCGAAGTTTTAGATTCCCCCTGTATATTTCAATTTCAATTCATGAAAAAAATCAACCAAACTGCTGCTGGTTTCTTGTTTCTTATTGCCCTTCTGCCCGTTACTTCCGTGTATGCACAAACAGCAAACAAAGCGGAGTTTGAAAAAGCCATCATCGCCGAGTTCTGCGATTCGTTTTCCAAAAAGCTTCCGAATATGAGCAGGGAAAACATGACGACTGAAATGGGCATGGTGATCCTGCCGCTGTTTTCAAAGTACAGTACGCAGATCGAAAGCGAGTGGGGACTGAGCACCAGCAAAACCACCGACTACCGGTCGATTGGTGAGAGGATCGGACAACTGGCCACGCTCAATTGCCCTTCTTTCCAGGAATATGTCAAAGCCAACATGAATGAAATTGTCTCCAACCAATCGACAAGCGCATCCAAAACTTTTTCGGGGAATCTGGTTAGGATAGAAGGGAAACCGTTTACATACCTACTGGTGCAAAACAGCCAGGGACGCACCGATAAATTTTACTGGTTGGAATTTTTCCCTGGCGCAGAGAAGCTGCAATCCGCCCCAATTACACTCCTGAACAAGCCACTTAGGATCATGTACAGGGAAATGGAAGTGTACCAGGCAAGTGAAAAAGAATACAGGGTCGTCAAGGTAATCACCAAAATAGACTTCTAAGTTTTCGCTTTACACGTTAAAGACCAGCGGCAACAACAGCCAGCAAAACAGCGTGATCAGGATAACGGAAATGATATTCATGATAAAGCCTACCCGTGTCATGTGTTTTAGTTTGATGTAGCCACTGGAGAATGCAATGGCATTGGGCGGTGTGCCCATCGGCAGCATGCTGGCACAGGAGGCCAGTGTCATGGGAATACCCAGGAGAAGCGGGTGCATATGGGATGCTTCGGCCAGCCCGCTCACCACGGGTGCAAACACAATCACCTGCGCCACGTTGCTCATCACTTCGGAAATAAACAGCGAGACCAGGGTAACCAGGAAAATGAGCAGAAAAGTGTTTAGGCCAAAATGGGCAAACCAGTTTCCCAATTGTTCAATCAGCCCCGCTTTTTCAAGGGCGCCGGCCAGCGCAATGCCGCCGCCAAACAGCAGCAGGATACCCCAGGCCATGTTCTTCGTGTCTTTCCATTCCAGCAAGGCATCGCTGTTTTCTCCGCTGGGGGTGATGAAGAGTGCCGTGGCTCCCAGGATCGCAATCATGTTGTCGTCGAGCTTTAGCGGACCGATTTTGTTCAGCAGGTCTTTGGTAATCCAGAGCAGCGCCGTTACCAGGAAAATGACCAGCACCCGCTTTTCGGCCGTTGAATAAGGACCCAGTTGCCGCAGCTCGTTGTGAATGATGGACCGGGTGGTTTCGTTGCTTTTCATGCCATTGGGATAGAGCCATTTTACCATAACGAGGTACAACAAAAAAAGCAGCAGCAGGGAGAGTGGTGCACACACCATCGCCCAGTCGGAAAAGGCAATCGTTGCCTGATAGCGTTTGTTATAGAAGCCGGCATAGGCCACATTGGGCGGCGTGCCGATCAGGGTGGCGATGCCGCCAAAATTCGATGCCAGCGCAATGGCGATCATGATGGACATGGCAAAATTGGACAGGCCTTTTTGGTGAGGACTGTTGGCTTCCATCACCTTCACGACAGAAAGGGCAATCGGAAACATCATCATGGTGGTAGCGGTGTTGCTCAGCCACATACTGATCAAGCCCGTGGACAGGATAAAACCGAGGATGATGCGGTCGCCGCTGGTGCCGGTAAGGCGTACGATGTTCAGTGCAATGCGCCGGTGAAGGTTCCATTTTTCAATGGCAAGGCCCAGCATAAAGCCGCCCATGAACAAGTAAATGACAGGGTTGGCATAGCCGGACGCGGTTGTGTCGATCGGGGCAATTCCAAAAAGCGGGAAAAGGATCAAGGGCAACAGGGCCACAACGGGCATGGGAAGCGCTTCGGTCACCCACAGGCTGATCATGAGCACCGCAAAGCTGATCACTTTTGCAGCCTCCGGTTTTACGCCGAACGGGTTGGTGAAGAAAATAAGCACAGCAAGCGTGACACAAATCAGTGCAATCAGTTGTTTGGAAAATTTGATCTGCAACGAAAAAGTTTTGCCGAAGAAAGAATGCAAACGGCAAACCTCAAAATTTAAACGGGAAGAAGCCTTTTACTTCGCACGCCTGCCGTTGGCCCTGGTGCCGCTGACATAGGGATTGTCTTTCAGGTAAAAGCGGTAATGCCATTCGGCATGTGCACCGGCATAGTCAACACCGATTCGGGGCGACGCAACAATGTCTTCTTCCCGGATGCGAAAACCATCATCGGCAATATAAAGTTCAGCACTGGTCAACGAAAGCCCGCACTGCGAGGTGTGAAAGCCAAAGGCCTTGCCCACCCGTCCCGGCCCACTCGTGACAGACGGATCCCACTTCTTTTTTCCGGTGCGTTGCAGCATGATGTCTTTGCCGGCGATCGGTTCCACGGCCCTGATCAGGATGGCGTGCGGTTCGCCTTCCGTCGACGTCACGATGTTGAACATCTGGTGTATGCCGTAACAGAGGTATACATAGGCCCGTCCGCCGGCGCCGTACATCACTTCCGTTCGTTGCGTCCGGCCCTTCGATGCATGCGAAGCCCGGTCCAGTTCACCTGCATAGGCTTCGGTTTCAACTATGCGGCCCGACGTGAGTGCACCATCCCAGTTGGTGACCAGCACTTTTCCGAGCAGCTCTTTTGCGATCGTCACCACGTCTTCGCGGAGGTAAAAGGAGAGGGGGAGTTTCTTCATTTGCAGGAACGATTGTTTGGAGACAATTTTGCAGCCACAGTTTCAGGCCTGCCGTTTGCCTTTTCACGTCTATATTTACCGCCATAAATCTACGGGTTGCTCAAAGAAATCATCATTGCGATACAGTCTTTTTTTGATGCGCACAATTTCATCCGCAAGCACCGGTTGTGGAAATGGATCCTGATTCCGGGTGTGGTGTACATGATCCTTTTTATAGTGGGCATGTACTTTTTCTGGAATTCTTCCGATGCAGCCGTTACCTGGCTTAGCCGGCGCATCGGGCTGGAGACCTGGCTGCAAAAAGAGCGCAGCGAGTGGCTCAGCTTTTTGTTCGTGATGGCCGGCCTGATCCTGCGGCTGCTGCTGGTGTTCTTTTATTTTTCCTGGTTCAAATACCTTTTCCTCATTATCGGTTCGCCGGTGTTTGCCTATTTAAGCGAGAAAACATCAAGCATCATCGAAGGCAAGGATTTCCCGTTTTCGCTTTCGCAGTTGCTGAAAGACATGTGGCGTGGCATCCGTGTGGCGCTGCGCAATTCGCTGTGGCAAACGGTCTATGTTTTTTCCATCCTGCTGCTTTCGCTGATCCCGTTGTTTGGCTGGGTAACGCCGATGGTAGGCTTGTTCATGGAATGTTACTACTATGGCTTTTCCATGCTGGATTACAGCCTCGAACGCAACCGTGTGCCGGCCTCGGCGAGCATCGATTACATCGGGCATCACCGCGGACTGGCGATCGGCAATGGCCTGATGTTTTACCTGATGCACGCCGTCGTCCTGGTGGGCTGGGTACTGGCACCGGCGTATGCAGTTGTTGCGGCCACATTAAGCCTGTATAAAGTGCAGCAGCAGTTGGAACCGCAGAACAGGTGAATAGTGAAGTGAACGCAAACCTCGAACGCCGAACAAGAAACAACAAACGCTCTCATGCCTGCAACCGTTTACCTGATACCAACCGTTTTAGCTGAAGGTGCTACCGGCTGCCTGCCGGCTTATCTACTGGACGCGGTAAAAGCCTGTTCGGTCTTCTTTGTCGAAAACGAACGCACGGCACGGCGCTACCTGAAGTTGCTTTGGAAAGAAATGGTGATCGACGACTATGAATGGTACAACATGCAGGAAGTGACGCCGGCCATTGCTGCTGCCTTTCAGCAAAAGCTGAAAGACGGGAGAACGATCGGTGTGATCAGCGAGGCGGGTTGTCCCGGCGTGGCCGACCCGGGCCAGGTGCTGGTGCACCTGGCGCAACAACAAAGGGCAACCGTAAAGCCGCTGGTGGGTCCCAATTCCATTTTGCTGGCCCTGATGGCCAGTGGCATGAACGGGCAGCGGTTTCAGTTCGTGGGCTACCTGCCGATCGACTCAGGCGAGCGGGGAAAAGCCATTCGTGCACTCGAAAGCGAGTCGAAGCAAAAAGACTGTACGCAGATTTTTATTGAAACACCGTATCGCAACAACCAGCTTTTGGAAGCGCTGCTGAAAACCTGCCAGCCGCAAACACAGATTTGCGTGGCGGCCGACCTTACCGGGACATCGGAAAGCGTACAGACAAAAACGGTACAGCAGTGGAAGGCGGGACTACCGCAGTTGCACAAACGGCCGGTCATTTTCCTTCTTTACGGCGGCACAACCTCCTGACGGAGAGCTTTCTGTCGAAAAAAACGGGAAGCTATTTTGAACCAAGGTTATCATCCTGACAACACAAAGCACCGCACAAAAATTTATCAACAGTCTTGGGTCGAACCGATTTTCGGGTTTGGCGATGGCAAACCGACGGGCAGGCGCACCCTTTTTTGCATCGGGCAGGGCGCCCGGGCTGGGCTTTCGCCGGATTTACGTTACCAAGAAAAAGGCGGTTTTTTTTCGCACAAAAACTTGTGCACAACTGGACAAAAGATGCTAAAAAAATTGGAATTTTGTGCACAACAGATCGGCAGGCGTGTATATCTGCCGGAAAGCTGTGTATAACCTGTGAAGAGCGCTGTGGATTAATTTAAACGTTACGGAATTGTTATCAGGGGCTTTTATCCGCCTATATTCGTTAACCGACGGACGGAAACCTGCGGATCACCAATTGCCAGCAAACTTCATAGATGTACAAATTTTCCGTGTCAAGTGAGGGGGCGTCAATGCTAAAAAATTTTGTATGGATCTAACGAATCTCAACCGCGATAAAAAGAAGGGACGCAAAGCGTCGCTCGATCTAAGTACCATGGTTTACGGCAAGGTGCCGCCGCAGGCAAGAGAACTGGAAGAAGCGGTGCTGGGTGCCATCATGCTGGAGAAAGGTGCGTTCGATACGGTCGCCGAGATTTTGAAATCGGAATGTTATTACGTCGATGCACACCAGCGCATCTTCAGGGCCATGAAAACCCTGTCGAACAAAAGCCAGCCGATCGACATGCTGACCGTGGTGGAAGAACTTCGCTCCAACGAAGAGTTGGACATTGTTGGCGGCCCCTATTATATCACGAAGCTGACCAATGCCGTTACCTCCTCGGCACACATCGAAGCCCACTCGCGGATCATCCTGCAAAAATTTATTCAGCGCGAACTGATCCGCATTAGCGGCGAGATTATTTCCGATGCGTACGAAGAAAGCACCGACGTGTTTGACCTGCTCGATGATGCGGAAAGCAAGATCTACAAGGTGACTTCCGAACACCTGCGCAACAGCGTGGAAACGATCGACACGGTGTTGGTAAAAACGATCCAGCGCATCGAGGACATGCGCAACCGGAACGAAGAGATCACCGGTGTACCCAGCGGTTTTGCCCACCTCGATAAAATCACCTACGGCTGGCAGAGCACGGACCTGATTATCCTGGCCGCTCGTCCCTCGGTGGGTAAAACGGCCTTTGCCCTTAACCTTGCCCGTAATGCGGCCCTGCATCCCACCAAGCCTACGCCTGTTGCCGTGTTCTCTTTGGAGATGAGTGCGGCGCAATTGGTGCAACGTATTCTTTCGGCCGAAAGCGAAATTCACCTGGAGAAGATTGCCCGGGGAAAGATGGAAGATTACGAAATGGAGCAGTTGTACAAAAAAGGAATCCAACGGCTGGCCGATGCCAAACTGTTTATTGACGATACGGCCTCGCTGAACATTTTTGAACTGCGGGCCAAGTGCCGCCGCCTGAAAAACTCCCACAACATCGGGTTGATCATCATCGACTACCTGCAGTTGATGAGCGGGACCGGGGAGGGAAAAAATACCAACCGTGAACAGGAGATCTCGAACATCTCGCGAAGCTTGAAAGGTCTTGCCAAAGAATTGCAGGTGCCGGTGATTGCCCTTTCGCAGTTAAGCCGTGAGGTGGAGAAACGCAAAGACGGCAATAAGATGCCGCAGTTGAGTGACCTTCGTGAATCGGGTGCTATCGAACAGGATGCGGACATGGTGTGCTTTATTTACCGTCCGGAATACCACGAAATCCAGCAAAACGAGATGGGCGAAAGCGTGAAGGGAGAAACCCACCTGCGGATCGCCAAACACCGGAACGGTTCGCTGGAGAACCTGAAGTTCCGTGCACGGCTGGAAATACAGAAATTCTTTGAAGACTCGGGCGATGAGTTTGGCGGCGGCTTTAGCATGCCACCCAACTGGAAACCGGTAACTGATTCCGAAGGACCGAAGCTTTATATCCAAACGGGCAGCAAGATGAACGACCTGCCGGATGACGACGATCCGTTCTAAGGCTAAGTGTTCAAAAGATGGAAAAGAGAGAAAGAGACATCAAAGCCACTCTTTCTCTCTTTTCTTTTTAAACCTATCTGTACTGAATAAGATTTCTCTTTGTCTCTTAGCTTCGCAGCATGGCGCTTTCGTATTTTTTTGTGGAGGAAATAAGCAACGGCTTGCTGCAGTTGGAGGAAGACACATCCAAGCACATGATCGGTGTGTTGCGCATGGAAAAAGGAGAGGACGTCTTGCTCACCGATGGCCAGGGCCGTAAAGCAACGGCGCAGATCGTTGACGACAACCGCAAGCGTTGCGTCGTACAGGTCTCGGCTGTAAAGGAAGAACCGGAAAGCATGCCCAGGGTGAGCATTGCGATTTCCATTGTCAAGAATGCATCCCGCTTCGAATGGTTTTTGGAAAAAGCAACAGAGATCGGCGTGAATGAAATCATTCCGCTTCTTTGCGAACGGACGGAAAAAGAAAAGTTCCGCTACGACCGGATGAAAGGTATTTTGGTTAGCGCCATGCTGCAATCGCAGCAAGCCTGGTTGCCCCTCTTACACGAGCCGCAAAATTTTCCGGACGCGGTAAAAAATGCAAAGCAGGAAAGCAGGTTCATTGCCCATTGCCTGCCCGATCAAAAGACTCAACTGTCATCCCGCATCCGCCAACCCTCAGCCCTTATCCTCATTGGCCCCGAAGGGGATTTTACACCCAAAGAAATTGCGCTGGCCCTGAACGAAGGCTTTCAACCCGTTGCCCTGGGGAATACGCGGCTGCGAACCGAAACAGCCGGCATTGTAGCGGCCACACTTCTGAAGATGAATGCCTCACTACTATGAAACGATGCGGCTGCATCAGTAAGACGGGAAAGGCGAAATGGAAGGCCTTTTGTTTGACGTCTGCCGTCTCACCTTTCTCTATGGCTTGGCAGCGGGCTGGTTGAGTGCCTGTTTAATGCGCTTCGTCTGAAATGTTTTCTTCATTCGAACGGAGGATCGGTTCGTGCAGTTCTACAACTTTTCTTTGCCGTTTGCGCTTGAACATCGTCATGTTCAGCAATTCTACGCCAAACGAAAAGGCCATGCCAAAGTAGATGTAGTTTTTCAGGTGCAGTTCTTCGGCCTTTTCCGCAGCCCAGCCTTCAATGACAAGGCTTAACCCGATCATCACCAAAAACGAAAGTGCCAGCATTTTGAGCGTTGGGTGTTTGTGGATGAAGGATGAAATTTTGGGGCTGAATAAAAACATGATGATCATGGCAATGACAACGGCGGCGATCATAATTTCAACGTGTTTGGCCGTGCCGCCTGCTGTAATCACACTGTCGAAGGAAAACACGGTATCAATGAGCATGATTTGCAGAATGGCTTTGCCAAACGAAAGGTAAGCCGCGTTGCCAAGGCCGCCTTCTTCGTCGTCGCCTTCCAGCTTGCCATGAATTTCTTTTACCGACTTGTAAATCAAAAACAGCCCGCCTACGAGCATCACCAGGCTTGCCAGGTCAAAGCCTTTTTCCCCAACGCTAAACAATGGTTTGCCCCGTTGCGAAAGCAGCCAGCTCAATCCCATTAATAATATGCTGCGGATAATAATGCCGCTGATCATCCAGGCACGCCGTGCCTTTTTTTTCATGTCTTCTTTCAGGCGGTTTAAGATGAGGCTCACAAAAATGACATTATCAATACCCAGCACGACTTCTAGAATCACCAATACCAAAAAACTAACAAGACTTTCTACCGAGAATAATTCTGCCATAAAACTGATTAAAAATAATTACGCAAATGCCCCGCAAATTCTTTTTACAATTCCCGGGCCTTCATAGATAAAACCTGTCCACACTTCGATAAGGGAAGCGCCTGCTGCCAGCTTGTTTCGGGCATCATCAACTGTAAAAATGCCGCCGGACCCAATGAGGGGAATTTGCCCGCCTGTTTTTTGATGGATATAGCGAACGATCTCCGTGCTTCGCTGTTCCAGCGGCTTCCCGCTGACGCCACCGGCACCGATGGCCTGCACTTCGCCGGCGGCCGTCTGAAGACCCGCACGGCTGATGGTGGTATTGGTTGCCACAAGGCCGTCAAGGCTGATCTCTTTGGCCAGGTCTATCACATCGTCAATCTGCTCCAGGGTAAGGTCGGGTGCAATTTTTAAAAGGATGGGTCTTGGGTGCGCAAAGGTTTTGTTCATCTCCTGCAAATGCGTCAGGATTTTCTTCAGCGCGTCTTTCTCCTGCAACTCCCGCAAGCCCGGTGTGTTGGGCGAGCTGACATTCACCACAAAAAAATCCACGTAGGGATGCAGGGTGCGAAAGCAAATCTCGTAGTCCTTCCAGGCTTCTTCGTTGGGCGTGGTTTTGTTCTTGCCGATGTTGCCGCCGATGAGCAGAGCTGGCGGGTAGCGACTGTCCTCTTTCCTCTGCGACCTGCCATCATTCTTTCTCCACTGTTTCAGGCGCTTTGCAACAGCATCCACGCCATCGTTGTTAAACCCCATGCGATTGATCAGTGCCTTGTCTTTTGGCAGGCGGAAAAGCCTTGGCTTGTCGTTTCCTGCCTGCGGCCGGGGCGTTACGGTGCCGATCTCCACGAAGCCAAACCCAAGCGTTTCCAGTTCCCGCAAATACCGGGCGTTTTTGTCAAAGCCGGCGCCAAGACCAACACGGTTCGGAAAGGAAAGCCCGAACGCCGGAAATGCAGCGGCTTTCGGACGAAAATAGTTTCGAAGGGCTTTGCGTACAAAACCAACCGAACAAAAAAGAGTCAGGGCACGCATGGAAAACGAATGCGCCGTTTCGGCGGACAGCAAAAATAAAACGCGTCGGATTGCCTGGTACATGGGTTGCGAAGATAGGAGAAGCGGCGGGAAGCATGCATTGGTTGTTGGTGCAACCAATTCCCTTTTTCCCTATTTTTAGTACACAAAATTTTGCTATGCAGGAAGCCTATATTGTAGCCGGATTCAGAACCGCAGTCGGCAAAGCCAAACGGGGCGGGTTCCGGTTTTATCGTCCGGACGACCTGGCGATTGATCTGATAAAAGGGTTGCTGGCCACTGTGCCGCAACTCGACAGGAAACAGATCGATGATGTGATCGTGGGAAATGCCGTGCCCGAGGCCGAGCAGGGTTTGCAGGTGGGCCGCATCATTGCCGCCCGGGCGGTGGGCTTCGATACCCCCGGCATGACGGTAAACCGCTATTGTGCATCCGGCTTGGAAACCATTGCCATTGCCACGGCTAAAATTCGGATGGGCATGGCCGATTGCATCATTGCCGGTGGGACCGAAAGCATGAGCCTCGTACCCACGGCCGGGTGGAAAACCGTTCCTGCCTACTCCATTGCCAAAGACGAACCGGATTATTACCTCAGCATGGGCCTTACGGCCGAAGCCGTGGCGAAAGAATACAACGTAAGCCGCGACGACCAGGACGAATTTGCCCTGCAGTCGCACCAGAAAGCCCTGAAAGCCATCGAGGCAGGTTACTTCAGGGACGGCATTCTGCCCATGGAAGTGGAGCAGGTGTACGTGGATGAAAAAGGGAAAAAAGCAACAAAAAAATTCACGGTCGATACAGACGAAGGGCCCCGTGCCGATACCTCGCGGGAAGCCCTGGCCAAATTAAAACCGGCGTTTGCTGCCGGTGGTACCGTAACGGCCGGCAATTCTTCACAAACCTCTGACGGTGCTGCGTTTGTTCTCGTTATGAGCGAACGGCTGGTCAGGGAATTGGGTGTTCAACCCATTGGCCGACTCGTAGCCTGCGCATCGGCCGGTGTGCATCCACGCATCATGGGTATCGGGCCGGTGGCGGCCATTCCGAAAGTGCTGCAACAGGCCGGGATGAACCTCGGCCAGATCGATTTAACAGAGCTGAATGAAGCCTTTGCCTCGCAGGCCCTGGCCGTTATCCGCGAAGCCGGGCTGAACCCGGGTACTGTCAATGTCAACGGTGGTGCCATTGCCCTTGGCCATCCGCTTGGCTGCACCGGTGCCAAACTCACTATCCAGAACCTGGCTGACCTGAAGCGCACGGGGAAAAAATACGGCATGATCACCGCCTGTGTAGGTGGGGGTCAGGGCATCGCTGGTATCCTCGAGCGGCTCTGAGAGATTTTTTGGTGTTTGTCTGGCAGAAAAGGGGTTTCAACTGCGTGAAGAGGAACCTCATCTTTTTGGTATGAATTATTACGGTAAATCGTTATATTCGTTTTGCCACCAACCACCAATTTTATGACCACCACCAGCACCACCAATGCAACCATACTGTACATCGACGATGACAGTGATGATTGCCTGATCCTCCGGTCTTCCATGGAAGATGCCGGAAACAAGGCCAGGCTCATTTGCGCCAGCGACGGCGAAGAGGCCATGCAATACCTCAATGCTGTTCCCGCTGCATCGCTTCCTAACCTGATTGTACTCGACATCAACATGCCCCGCTGGGACGGAAGACGAACGTTGAGTTACCTGAAATCGCAGCCGCACCTGGCCGGTATTCCCGTTGTTGTGTTCTCTACCTCCGACAACAAAACGGACAAGGAATTTTTTGCGCAATTGGGGGCTGCTTCTTATTTTAAAAAGCCCTATAAGTACGACGAATACATCACCATTGTGAACAATTTTAACCGGTATATGAAAGCCTCCTGACGTGGGGAAATTTGTTTTATATGCTGATGATGATGTGGACGACCGTGCCTGTGTGCAGGAAACCTGCAGCAGACTCGGCGCCTCCCTGGCTGTTTCGTTCCTGCAAAACGGCCAGGAAGTGTTGGACTTTCTGCAACCGCTGTCTACGGCAGAAATGCCTGCCCTGATCGTCCTTGACCTCAACATGCCTAAACTGGATGGCCGGCAAACCCTCAAGCGGTTAAAAGGGCATCCGCGGTTTGGACACATCCCGGTCGCTATTGTTTCTACCTCCTCCAGCAATCTTGACCGTGAAACCTGTCGATACCTGGGCGCCGATCTTTATTTAAGCAAGCCGCATACATTCACGGCCTGGCAGACCATCCTGCAGCAACTCATTCCTTTCGTTGGTTGAGCATTTTGCCGGTACTTTTGCACAATGGCGGCATTTTTGCCATCTACGCTACCGAAAGGAATCTATGGATTTGAACGGCAACGACCGGATACGAAAGAAAGGGGGCTTTTTCCTGCTGTTGGTTTTTGCACTGAGCATTACACCCAGAACATTCCTGCACGAAGCCTTTGCCGGTCACCGGGATGGGATTGTATGCCAGCACCCGGGAAAAAATCTACCTTGCTTTCACCGGCAGGCCTTTCACTGTTCGTTCAACGACCTGGTGGTAACGGCCCCTTATCTCGCACCCCTGCCTTTGGCAGTTGCTGCGCCCCCTTGTTTCGACAACCGGCCGGTGTCGTTTTTTCTTCCCGCTCTTTTACCGGCAGTGCTCCTCCGCGCCGAAAACCGCGGCCCTCCTGTTGGTCGACCAAGCTGATTTTTCTTTCTCTTATTTTTTCAACAAAACGATTTGCCATGAGGGCATGCCTACTGGTTATTTTCTTTTCTTTCATTTATCTGTTTTCGTTTTCCCAGCCAGCCAACAAGATCACCCTGAGCGGAAAAGTGATCGATGCGCAAACCGGTGAGCCCCTGGCTGGCGCTTCAATTTCGCTTGCCGAGGCCCGCATTGGCGGCCTTACCGACACGGCGGGCAACTACACAATCAAAAACGTGCCGGCTGGCCACCATACAATCGAAGTGAGTTATTCCGGGTTCAATACCCTGGTGGAGCATCTCGATATCAAAGAAAGCACCGTCAAGAATTTTTCCGTTGCGCCTTCCGTAAAAGAGCAACTGGGCGTGACCATCACCGGGGTGGCCCATGCCACGTCGATTCGCAATGCGCCTATCGCGGTAACGGTGATGCGTAAACAGGAAATGCTGCAAACGCCGGCGACAAACATCATCGACCTGATATCGCGACAGCCTGGCGTGTCGCAGGTCAGTACCGGCCCGGCCGTGTCAAAGCCGGTGATCCGCGGCCTTGGATTTAACCGCGTGGTGGTGGTGAACGACGGTGTGCGGCAGGAAGGCCAGCAATGGGGCGAGGAGCACGGCGTAGAGATCGATGAACTGAGCGTGAACCGTGCCGAAGTGCTCAAAGGTCCCGCTTCGCTGATGTACGGAAGTGATGCACTGGCCGGCGTGATCAATTTTATTACCAATGTGCCGGTTACGGATGGCACGGTGCATGGCAATATCTACACCAATTACCAAAGCAACAATTCCATGGTCGGGCTGAACGGCAACCTGGCCGGCAATCAAAACGGGTTTAACTGGAATGTGTACGGCTCATTGCGTACGGCCGGCGACTACCACAATCGCTACGATGGTGCCGTGCTGAACTCCCGCTTCAACGAAAAAAACCTGGGCGGTTACGTAGGGCTGAACAAAAGCTGGGGCTTCAGCCATTTGATCTTTAGCTCGTTTAACCAGAACCTGGGTTTGGTGGAGGGAAGAAGGGACTCCGCAACTGGAAAGTTCCTGCTCTATGCCGACACGCCGCTCGAGCGCATTGCCGCCACCGGCGATTACGAAGGGCATTCGCCTCTTGTGCCCTACCAGAATGTCCGCCACTACAAGGTGATCTCCGACAACAGTTTCAACATTGGGCACAGCCGTGTGAAACTAAACCTGGCCTGGCAAAACAATTTGCGCAAGGAATTCGGCGATGCGGAAAAACCGGAGGCGGCCAACATGTTTTTCGACCTGAAGACACTGAGCTATAACCTACAGTGGACCTTGCCGCAAGTGCGGGACTGGCAAACAACCCTCGGCGTTAGCGGCATGCAGCAAGCCAACCGCAATCGTGGCGAGGAGGTGATCATCCCGGCCTATAACCTGTTCGACATCGGGACGTTTTTGTTTACCCAACGGTTCTTTGAAAAAACAACCCTGACCGGCGGCCTTCGTTTCGATCACCGCACCATCCATTCCAAAGAATTGATGGAAGGTGGCACAACCAAGTTCGCCCCCTTCACCCGCAACTTCGCCAACGTTTCGGGCAGTGCGGGCCTTAGCTACCGGGCTTCGCATGCGGTGACGCTGAAAGCAAATGTGGCCAAGGGATTCAGGGCGCCGGCGCTTTCCGAACTGGCTTCAAACGGCGCACACGAGGGCACCTACCGCTACGAGATCGGGCAACAAAACCTGCGCAGCGAAAAAAGCTTCCAGGCCGATGCCGGCCTCGAAGTCGACCACCTGCACTTTAACCTTACACTGAACGCTTTCTACAACCATATCAATGATTTTATTTTCTACCGCCGTTTGCAAAACCGCGCCGGTGAGGACTCCATCATTGAAAACAACGGGCAGGCCTTCCAGGTCTTTGCGTTCAGCCAGAACACCGCCAGCCTGGCCGGCGTTGAAGCGCAACTGGACATCCATCCGCACCCGTTGGACTGGTTGCATTTTGAAAACACGTTTTCCTATGTGCGGGGCACCTTTGGCGAAGCATTGGACGGTAGTAAAAACCTGCCGCAGATTCCGGCCGTACGGCTGAACAGCGAGTTGAGAGCGCATTTTCAAAAGACGGGAAAAAGCCTGCGCAACCTGTATTTTCTTGTCGAAGCCAATTCCGTTTTCCGGCAGGTTCACCCGTTCACCGGCTACAACACCGAAACCTCAACACGGGGATATGTGTTGTACAACAGCGGGGTCGGAACCGATTTCGTTTCGAAGAAAGGAAAGACCGTTGCCAGCCTGCACCTGGCCTTGAACAACATCACCGATGTGGCCTACCAGGAGCATTTGAGCCGGTTGAAATACACGGACGTGAACAACCTGACCGGCCGGCAGGGCGTGTTCAACATGGGCCGGAATTTTTCCGTGAAACTGAACGTGCCCATTAACGTAAAGTAAAAAGCATCGTCACCATCAAAAGGAGGGGAGAGGCTTGAACACAGGCCCTGGCTTTCGCACGATGCAACAAAGCCTCAGTCTTATAAAGCTGAGGCTTTGTTTTATTTATGAGACGAGCGATCGAATTGTTTGGCATCGCCTGTTGCGTCGCACACTTCAGCGTTCAAAACATGGCCGGGCAGGAAAAAAACACTTGCTTACGCCGGCATCTGTGCGGTTGCCACGCCGCCCTTGGGGGGCAGGGGGGCTGTTTTCCGTTCGCCGATCTGTTGCCGCCACATGGCATAGTACAAACCTTTTTCTTCCAGCAAGCTTTCGTGTGTGCCGGTTTCGGTTACAATGCCTCTTTCCAACACATAAATCCGGTCGGCGTGCATGATGGTCGACAGGCGGTGCGCAATGAGAATGGTGATCTGGTTTTGCAGCGACGAAACCGTGCGGATGGTTTTGCCGATCTCTTCTTCCGTCAGCGAATCCAATGCGGATGTGGCTTCGTCGAAGATCAGCAGGTTGGGTTTGCGGATCAGCGCACGGGCAATGGACAAACGCTGCTTTTCGCCGCCCGATAATTTCAGGCCGCCTTCACCGATCATCGTATCGATACCTTTCTCGGCACGAAGCAAAAGATTGTTGCAGGATGCTTTTTGCAACGCATCCAAAAGATCGTCTTCCGATGCTTCCGGGTTTACGAACAGGAGGTTTTCGCGGATCGTGCCGCTAAAGAGTTGTGTATCCTGTGTAACGAAGCCGATCTGCCTGCGCAGGTCATCGAAGAAGATGCTGTTTTCGTCCAGGCTATTGTAAAAAATATTGCCTTCGAGCGGACGATACAAACCCACCAGCAATTTCATCAGCGTGGTTTTTCCCGAACCCGACGGGCCCACAAACGCAATGGTTTCGCCTTTTTGTGTTTTGAAGGAAATGTTGTCGATGGCCTTGTGTTGCGCCGTCTGGTGTTTGAACGAAACGTGGCGGAACTCCAGTGTCTGCACGGGGCCTAGATGCCTGGGCTGGCCCGGCTCTTTCTCGGGCTCTTTCTTCATCAGGTTTTCAAAATTGTTGAGCGAGGCTTCGGCTTCACGATAACTCAAAAGAATGTTGCCGATATCCTGCAGCGGACCAAAAACAAAAAAGGAAAAGATCTGCATGGTGGCCAGTTGCCCGGCCGATAATTTACCCTGGTACACCACCCACAACAACATAAAAAGAATCACCTGCCGCAGCGTGTTCACAAAGGTGCCCTGTACAAACGAAATGCTGCGGATACGTTTTACCTTGGTCAGTTCAAGACCGAGAATCTTGTAGGTGTTTTTGTTCAGGCGTTCCACTTCCTGGCCTGTCAGCCCAAGGCTTTTCACCAGTTCGATGTTGCGCAAGCTTTCCGTTGTAGTGCCGGCCAGGGAGGTTGTTTGCGAAACGATGACTTTTTGAATGGTCTTGACTTTTTTGCTCAACAGGTTCGAGATCACCACCAGCAGGGCAATGCCGCCGAAATAGATGAATGGAAGCGACCAGTGGATATTGGAGGCAAAAATGGCTACGAAAACGATGCCCACGATAACCGTAAATAAAACGTTGACAAACGAGTTCATGAACCGCTCAGTATCTGTCCGCACTTTTTGCAGAATGCTCAACGTTTCGCCGCTGCGCTGGTCTTCAAATTCCTGGTAGGGCAGGCGCATGGCATGCTTGAGGCCATCGGTAAAAACCTTTGCCCCGAATTTTTGCTGAATGACATTGAGGAAATAATCCTGGAAGTTTTTGGCAATGCGGCTCACCATGGCCACGCCAATGGAAGCACCCAGCAGCCAAAGCACCGGCGTGGCAAAACTCCAGAAGAAAGAAGGATAGGCGGATTTGTTGTTGGTATACCTGTTCGCCAGGTCAATCAGCCGGCCAAAGATGATGGGATCGATCAGGGAGAACCCAATGTTCATGGCCGCCAGCAGCAGCACCAGGAACACAAGTCCCTTGTATGGTTTAAGATAATTGAGCAAAACTTTCATAATGTAAAGCTACGGGCTAGAGTCGTTTTTCATACGGCGCTATTTTCCAGGCCTTGCCCGACAACTGGCGGATCAGCCGCTGCAGCAAAGGCAGGTTCTCGTAGGCATTCTTCTCGGCCTGGATGGCCATGGCATCGATGGCATTCAGCTTTTTTATCAGGTTGGGAATGCTTTCTTCCGCGTTGGCTGTAAAGAACCGTTGCAGCAGGCGGCGAAACTCTTTCAGGTTCCAGTAATGTGCTACTTCGTTTTCGGCAGTTTGTACGGTGCCGCTGGTTTGCATGCAGTAGCTAAAGGCAAACTGCTCGGCAATGTGTTTGGGAAATTGGGCATAAACCGCATCGGTCAGGGCCAGCACGTCGTGCAGGATTGCCTTGTTGGCATGCCGAAGTCCCACCACGCCGGCGTTATACATTTTCAGCGACGGGCTGAACTGGAGCTCTTTGTCGTTGAAACGAATCGGCGTGGTGGAAAGAAAATTCTCCCATTTGTGAAAAGAGGGGCTGAGGGTTTTGTCGATCACGCCTTCGTAAGCATGCAGGTAAAACACGCCTTTGCCGATGTTTTCAAAAACCGGTTGAATGGGTGCGGTAAGGTAGGTGTCGGTATCGCAGTAGAGCACATTACCCTCGAAGGTGCGCAGAAAATCGATCAGCATTTCAATTTTTACCCGGTGCACAAAATTGATGGTGCCCCGCCATTGCTGCACGCGGTCCTTCGTCAAAGGCCGCGTAGACAGGTAGGGCAGAAAAGGTTGAAAGTCGGCAAACGCATTCGGCGTATCGGTGTACACCACGATGCCCGTATGAACCGGCGGGGTCAGGTTGTATACCTGTAAATACTTCAAAAGAGAATAACGGCATTCGTTCACGAAGTCCTGACCGCCGTAGGCCTGATACAAAAGTGCGTTCTGCATAGTTTCTGTTAAGTGCAAACTTACTCATTGCCGTGTAGCAGAAGTAATGCCAACCCTAAATGAGGTGTCGCCCGATAGCAGAAACCCGGTCACCGGGCAGCAGGCTGCAATTGCCGGAGAAAGCGCTCTTCCGGGGAAGCCGGGAATTTTTCAGCAAACCGCGCAAACGATTGCCTGCCGGCCACCGGCCACTGGTTTTTATGCTGCCAGGCCTTTTCCAGCACGGCGTCGATTTGGCCGACAGAAGCGTTGGCGGCCATCCAGCCGTTCCGGTCTTCTTCTACCCAGGAAGGCATATCGCCAACCTTGCTTACGACCACAGGACGGGCCATGGCCATGGCTTCCATAACGGCCAGCGGCATGGCATCGCGGTGCGTGATCTGCAATACCAGGTGTGCCTGCTGCAACACGTCTTTGACGTTGGACGAATGGCCCATCAACGCCACTTTCTCCGACAGTCCAAGCTGGCCGATGAGTCCCTGCAGCAGGGACTTGTCATTGCCTTTTCCGTAGAGCGATAAATGCCAGTCGCGGATCTTCCATTTGGGCGAAGCCAGCGCCTTCAGCAGGTTGTCCTGCGCCTTGCGGCTCACATCCAGTTCGGCAAGCATGACCAGCGAAACTGTTTGTTCCAGCGCAGGATAGGGAGCCGGTGCGGACGGGGGTATAAAGGTGATGGGGTTGATGAAAACACCGCTGTGCGGGATGGAGATGTGGAGCTTTTCTTCCAGTGTTTCCCCAATCCGCCGTGCGGCAAAGAGATTGGCCGCAGCCCCGCCAATCCACCGGCGAAGGCGCTTTGCCTTGGCCGGTTTAAAGTTTGCTCCTTCGTCGTAATTGTGAAACAACAGGGCATAGGCCGGTAGTTTTCGATAGAGGTTTTTCCAGGTGGACGTGTAGATCTCGAAGCCGCCGAGGTTTACCACAACAAGGCTGTAGTCGTGAAAGGGAAGGTTGCCGGCAATTTGGTTTACCTGCCACCGGCTGATTTTGTACCGGAGCCGTTCACCAAGATTTGCTTTGTCCCGGCCCTTGTTGGGCAACAGGTAGACCTGGCAGCCGGCCTTTCGCAACGTTTCGATCTTTTGCTCTTTTTCTTTCCATGCATAAAAAGCGCAACCCACCTTCAGGCCCTTTGCCGCTGCCTGCAGGGCTGTGCGGTACCACAACTCTTCGCTTCCGCCCCAGGCAGCGCCATTCATCAGCGAAAGAAAAAAAATGGAATCCATCAGCGGCGATTTGCCTGCAACAATACAGAGAAAACCAAACTTTTCGTGAAAGGGGCCGGAAGGGGTTAGCGCAGCATGCAGGCAGCGCATTTTTTCTGTTTGCAGCAAACGCCGTTACAGCCTGTCGTTGAGATAGGAAGCAGTGGACCTGCCAAGCTGGTACTGCTGGTAAAAGATCCTGGGCCACACCACATAACCGTTCACAATTTCATTGGTAACGGCATGGGCGGTGAGGTTGTCGGCAATAAAGGAGATCGGCTCTTGCAGGTGCAGCAGTTTGCGGGCAGCCGATTGCGTGATGGCATAGGCATGAATGCAGTCGTGGTAACCGGCCCGGTAAACGTGCGGCGCTATTTTTTTCGGGTAGAGGTGGTTGATGGTGGCATGGGAGAACCGGATGGCATGGAAAAGCCGCAAGAAATGATAAAACAGTTTTTTGAATACAAGGCCGGCAGGCGCTTTTTCCCGTTCGGCAAAACCGAAATAAACCAGTTCCCAATCCGCGGGCAGTTCCCGGACGATTGCCGGGAAGTTTTGTGCGGCAGCCGCGTCGAGCACCACGTCGTCTTCCATGATGAGGACTTTCTGAAAACCGTTTTGTACCACGTCACGATACACTTCGGCATGACTCCAGGAAACGCAGACCTGACCTGCCTGCATGGGTTTTCCGTACCGGTGGTGCCGGCGTGCCAGCGTTTCGTTGTAAATGCCGTCTGCCTGCAATTGCTCTACGGAAAAATGCTGTTTATCCTTGCCGAAAAAGAAAGTGTAGTTCAACCCGTCCAGTTCTTTCCGGATCTGCGCCTGTCGGTCGCCTGCACGCTCAAGCGTGATGACATAGATCTTGTCGAAGAATTGATTCAGTTGTGAAAAAAAAGCCTGCACGTCATCCATTTTTTGAAATGTCTCCTGGCGAAGAGCGCATGCAAAGGAAAGACAAATTCACGGTTCATGTCGGCGGATGATGTAGCGATGGGCAAAAGTCGGAAAGCGTCAACTCGTTTTTTCTTTGGGATCTGTGTGGTTTTCTTTCGGACAGGCCAGGGACACGCCACGGCGTGTCACTACATCGATATTCAACATTCCTGGTTCTTCCGTTCCCTATCCCGCCCAGCCTTCGCGGTCCAGGCTGCGGTACTGGATGGCTTCGGCCAGGTGCTCGATTTTGATTTCGGGACTTTCCGCCAGGTCGGCGATGGTGCGGGACACTTTGAGGATACGGTCGTAAGCCCGTGCCGAAAGATTCAGCCGTTCCATGGCCGTCTTGAGCAAATTCTGACCGGGCGTGGAGATGACGCAAATTTCCTTGAGCATCTTGCTGCTCATTTGCGCATTGCAGTAAATACCGCTGTGGGTTTTGTAACGTTCTTCCTGGATGGTTCTTGCCTTGATTACTTTTTCACGGATGGTTTCGGACGCCTCCTGTGGCCTGAGAGCCGCCAGTTCACTGAAGGGCACCGGCGTGACTTCCACGTGCAGGTCAATGCGGTCCAGGAGCGGCCCCGAGATCTTGTTCAAATATTTCTGCACGGCACCGGGTGGACAGGTGCAGGCTTTTTCCGGGTGGTTGTAGTAGCCGCAGGGGCAGGGGTTCATCGATGCGATCAGCATGAACGAGGCGGGAAAGTCTACGGCCACCTTGGCCCGCGAGATCGTGATCCGCCGTTCTTCCATCGGCTGGCGCATCACTTCCAACACGGTCCGTTTAAACTCGGGCAGTTCGTCGAGAAACAGCACACCGTTGTGGGCCAGTGAAATTTCTCCCGGTTGGGGAACGCCGCCGCCGCCCACAAGCCCGGCATCGGAAATAGTGTGGTGGGGACTCCGGAAGGGACGCCTCGAGATGAGGGTCGTGTTCTCCGGCAGCTTGCCCGCCACCGAATGGATCTTGGTGGTCTCCAGTGCTTCGTGCAGCGAAAGGGGCGGCAGGATGGTGGGCAGGCGCTTGGCCAGCATGGTTTTTCCGGCACCGGGCGGGCCGATCAGGATGGCATTGTGACCGCCAGCAGCGGCAATTTCCAGGGCCCGTTTGATGTTTTCCTGCCCTTTGACATCGGCAAAGTCGATCTCGAAATCGTACTGGCTTTCGAAGAATTCATCCCGCGTGTTCACCTTCACCGGCTGCAGGCTTTGTTCGCCGCTTTCAAAAAATTCGATCACCTCCCGGATGTGTTTCACGCCGTACACGTCCAGGTTATTCACCATGCCGGCTTCCCGGGCATTGGCCGTGGGGACGATCAATCCTTTAAAGCCTTCCTTGCGGGCCTGGATGGCAATGGGCAGGGCGCCTTTGATGGGCCGCACTTCGCCGTCCAGACTCAGCTCGCCCATGATGATGAATTTGTCCATCGCTTCGGCGTTTTTCATTTGCCGGGCGGCGGCCAGGATACCAACGGCAATGGGGAGGTCAAAGGCGGTGCCGCTCTTTTTAATGTCGGCCGGGGCAAGGTTCACCACGATCCGGGTGCGGGGCATTTCCTTGCCGATGCATTTAAAGGTGCTTTCGATGCGCTGCAGGCTTTCCTTCACGGCATTGTCGGCCAGGCCCACGATGGTGCAGCCCGTGTTGGATCCCATCCAGTTAACCTCCACGGTGATGGTGATGGCTTCCACGCCGTAGACCGCACTGCCAAAGGTTTTTACAAGCATGCGCAAAGATAGTTTTGGTGTTGGGGAATCTAAAAGTGACAATTTTTTTGCTCTGATCAAAGTTGGTCCTTCCGCATCGAAAGCTGTGGGATTTTTTCGTGTCGATCGGTTCAGCTTTTTTCCGTGCCAATCATTGTCCCTGCTGACCTATTCACATCAATTATTCCACCGATGTGAATAAAAAGACCTGTTTTTGACAGGCGTTGCTTTTTTTAAAGCGGCTTTTTGAAGCGAATGCACATCCAGTCAGCACCACCATTTTTCCGCACACCATTTATCCACGAATGTGCATATCTCTGGCCCTTTTTTTCCGATAGGTAAATCTACATTCGTCGTCCGCCTTAAGATTTTTTCGACGGGCTACGAAACGACAAATTACCTCAATCAATATAAAAAATTGGACATGGCCAGTGCTAAAAAACCAACATCCGGACTTACGTTCACCCGTAAGTACACTCGCGACGACATCACCGTCTTCGATCAATTTGACTACGACTACCGCACTTCGGTGATCCGCAATCCCAGCGGCGAGGTGGTGTTCGAGATGAACAACGTGGAAGTCCCCAAACAATGGAGCCAGATCGCTACCGACATCCTGGCCCAGAAATATTTCCGCAAGGCCGGCGTGCCCCAGCCCGATGGTTCGCTCGGGCGGGAAACTTCGGTGAAGCAGGTGGCGCACCGCATGGCCAACTGCTGGAAGGCGTGGGGCGTGAAGTACGGCTACTTCGCTTCCGAAAAAGATGCACAGGTTTTTTACGACGAACTGGTTTATTCTATCCTGAACCAAATGTGTGTGCCCAACAGCCCGCAGTGGTTCAATACCGGCCTTTACGAAAGCTACGGCATCAAGGGCAAGCCGCAGGGACACTATTATGTTGATCAAACGGACGGGCAACTAAAAAAGTCAACGTCTGCTTACGAACGTCCGCAGCCCCATGCCTGCTTCATCTTAAGTGTGGAGGATGACCTGGTCGGCGACGGTGGCATCATGGACCTCTGGGTTCGCGAAGCCCGCATCTTCAAATACGGTTCAGGCGTGGGCACCAATTATTCCAACATCCGCGGCGAAGGTGAGAAGCTGAGTGGCGGCGGTACCTCCAGCGGTTTGATGTCCTTTCTGAAAATCGGCGACCGTGCAGCGGGTGCCATCAAAAGCGGCGGCACTACCCGCCGTGCGGCCAAGATGGTGTGCCTCGACATCGACCACCCCGAGATCGTGGAGTTCGTGAACTGGAAGGTGGAAGAAGAGAAAAAAGTAGCCGCCCTCATCGAAGCCGGTTATGCGTCCGATTACGAAGGCGAAGCCTACCGCACCGTCAGCGGACAAAACTCCAACAACTCCGTTCGCATCCCCAATTCGTTTTTTGAGAAACTGGAAAAAGGCGAGGATTGGGAACTGAAGGCCCGCACCGATGGCCGCGTGATGAAGCGTATTCCCGCCAAAGAATTGTGGAACCAGATCTCCTACGCGGCCTGGCGTTGTGCCGACCCCGGAACACAATATAATACCACCATCAACGAGTGGCATACCTGCCCCGAAGGCGGCGAGATCAGGGCGTCCAATCCCTGCTCGGAGTACATGTTCCTCGACAACACGGCCTGCAACCTGGCATCGGCCAACCTGATTAAGTTTTTCAACTTCGAGAACAATACACTCGATGTGGAAGGCTTCGAATACGTGTGCCGCCTGTGGACAACCGTACTCGAAATCTCCGTGCTGATGGCGCAGTTCCCCTCCAAAGAAGTGGCGCAACTGAGCTACGAATACAGAACGCTGGGACTGGGATATGCCAACCTCGGAACGGTGCTGATGGTGAGCGGCATTCCGTACGACAGCGAAAAAGCAAGAGCCATTGCCGGTGCCGTTACCGCGGTGATGACCGGAATTGCCTATAAAACCTCCGCCGAGATGGCGCAGGTACTCGGCGCCTTCCCCCGTTACGAAGAAAACCGCGAGCACATGCTGCGGGTGATGCGCAACCACCGCCTGGCTGCTTACGATGCCGACAGTTACGAAGGCCTGAGCCTGAAGCCGCAGGGCCTGAAGGCGCAGTACTGCCCCGACTACCTGCTGAAAGCCGCCTGCAAGGCGTGGGATGATGCCGTGGAATTAGGAGAAAAATACGGGTACAGAAACGCCCAGGCTACGGTGATCGCTCCCACAGGAACCATCGGCCTGGTGATGGACTGCGACACAACGGGTGTGGAGCCGGATTTTGCCCTGGTGAAATTCAAGAAACTTTCCGGTGGCGGTTATTTCAAGATCATCAACCAGTCGGTTCCCGTGGCCCTGAAAAATTTGGGCTACAACGAAAAACAAACCGATGCCATTATTAAATATGCCGTTGGTACCGGAAGTTTTGCCGGTGCGCCGCACATCAACCACCAAACGCTGAGCGAAAAAGGGTTCATCGCCGATGAAATCAAGAAGCTTGACAAAGCGGTTGGCAGTGCCTTCGAGATCGGCTTTGTGTTCAACGTGTACAACCTCGGTGAAGAATGCCTGCAGCGGTTGGGCTTCACTCCCGAACAATACTACAATTTCGAATGGAGCCTGCTGGAAGCCCTGGGCTTTACCGACGAGCAAATTGAAGCCGCCAACGATTTCGTGTGTGGTACCATGACCGTGGAAGGTGCACCGTTCCTGAAGCAGGAACACTACCCGGTGTTCGACTGTGCCAACAAATGCGGCAAAAAAGGAACACGTTACATTCATGCACACGGCCACATCCGCATGATGGGTGCAACGCAGCCCTTCATCTCCGGCGCCATTTCCAAAACCATCAACCTGCCGCACGAAGCGGAAGTGGAAGAAATCGCCGATGCTTATCTCCTGAGCTGGCAACTGGGCCTGAAAGCCTGTGCGCTCTACCGCGACGGTTCCAAGCTTTCGCAGCCGCTCAGCAACAAAAGCGACAAAAAGAAAAAAGATGACAGCACACAGGTGACAGATGAGAGCAAGGAAAAAACACTGGCATCAACCACTGGTCATCCGTCATCTGATTCCACGATCGTCGACATGAGCAAACTCACTGTGCAGGAGTTGCTCGAAGAAGTGCAGAAACGTGTACAGTCCTCACCGGATACGCAACTGAAACGCCAGTTGGCCAAGATCGTTGAGCGCCGTGCCCTGCCGGCCAAGCGCCGCGGCTTTACGCAAAAAGCAAAGATCAACGGCCAGGCCATCTTTGTACGAACCGGCGAATACGGCGACGGTACATTGGGTGAAATTTTCATTGACATGGCGAAGGAAGGCGCTACCATGCGCTCCATGCTCAACTGCTTTGCCATTGCGGTCTCCGTCGGCTTGCAGTACGGCGTGCCCCTGGACGAATACGTGGAGAAATTCGTGTTCACCAAGTTCGATCCCGCCGGCTTTGTGGAGCATCCGAACATCAAATCGGCAACGTCGATCATCGACTTCATCTTCCGCCTTCTGGGTTACGAATACCTGAACCGCACAGACCTCGTGCATGTGCTGGACAAGCCGGAGGTGAGCAACACCGGCGAAGAAGACTGGGATGAGCCCGTGAAGCAACCCGAGTTATCCAGCGTACGGGTGGTGGCCAGCACGCCGCAAAGCGTGAAGGCACATGCCGCAGCCACCAAACCGGTAACTGCGATGGACGCAGTGAACGTGGCGGCCAAGAGCATGCAAAGCGATGCACCGGCCTGTAACACCTGCGGACATATCACGGTCAGAAGCGGAACGTGTTACAAATGTTTGAACTGCGGCAACAGCATGGGTTGCAGTTAAGAAAAGTTGTTTACTGACTCACGATGGTGAATAAAAGAAATCCCGCTGCAAGGCGGGATTTTTGTTTTAATAGCGTCCTACAAACGATTTTGCTTCTTGCTGTTTTCCAGTAAGTCCTTCATAAACGCAATGCCTTTCTCAGTGGCAAAAGTCATATTGCGTTCCGGGATCTTCAAGGTATCCGGATAGCTTTCCACCGCACGGGTTACGGAACTTTCCCGGAGGATCTGGATCACCGGGTAAGGCGAACGGTTGGTATAGTTTGCCGGGTCATTGGGCCGGCTTCCGGCAAACAGGTAATCGGGATGAAAGGAAGCCAGTTGATACACCCCTTCATACCCTTTCTTCCGTAACAGGCCGTTGGCAGCCTGCAGCAGTTTCAGGTAAGAAGCAAACGATCCAAAACCAGTCGGCAGAATCAACAGGAAGGTTTCTATCGAAGTCGCATCCTTCATTTTTTCAAAGGCCGCCAGCAGTTTTTGCAAAACAAGTTTTGGCTGACCATCCGTTGCTACTTCATAGGCAATGCTATCCCGCCTGACTTCCTTGGCCGCAAAGGGGCAAAAGTTGCAGCCAATAACCACATCAAGAATCCATTTTTTTGTTTGGGCGATAACTGTATCTGTTGACATCATCGTGCGTACATTTTATTGCAGAAGGGCCGGCTGGTTTACAACGATTGCTGTGTCTGCGCAACAAGGTAACTGTCTTTCATTGAAAATAACTTCATTGCGTCAACGTTCTGTTTGCGCTTCGTAGCGCCTTGCCGTCCGCTGCCGACAAATTTCTGCTGATGCTTTCAGACCTGGGTAATAACCCGTATCGGAGCAAATGTCGTCGGATGCCCTCGCAGGGCAGGACGCTGTTCTTTACAAATGTCTACCACACCCTTTTCAATAGTCCTCCGGAGCTTTCCATTGATCGCAATCTAAAATTCGCCTTAGCAGGATGGTTTGGACGGTCGAACCAACCTATGTTTCCGAACCAAATAGATCTTGCTGAAAAGCGGGACTTCTTGTTTTAAAGATCGTCAAACCTTATTTGCATCGGGCTTTTCATTGGTTGCTTCGATTGGTGCTACCCGGGTGGAAACGGCATACGCATTGGGCAGAATGCCGGTGCCAAACCGGTTGCAATAGGCTTTGGTGAACTCGGCACCAAAATAAAGGATCAGCGAAGAATAGTAGACCCATACCAGCACAATCACCAGCGAACCGGCCGCGCCGTACGCATTGCCAAAATCGCTTTGGCTGATGTAAAAAGAAATGGCAAACCGGCCGAACATAAAGAGCAGCGCCGTAACAATGGCACCCGGCCATACCTGTCCCCACCGCAGCTGTGCCGATGGCAGCAGTTTAAAAATCAGGGCAAACAAAAACGAAGCCGTCAGCAGGGTGAGCGCCTGGCTAATGATGTAGAAAAGCAGCACGCCAACACCGGGAACAAGCTCCTGTAATTTTTTGCCCAGGCCCTCGATAAACGCAGCGGCGGCCAGCGATACCAGCAGCAAAAACCCGATGCTGGCCACAATGCCAAACGAAAGCAGGCGGATTTTGACGGTGTGCCACCAGCTTTGGTTGGGCTTTGCCTTCAGCTGCCAGATGCCGTTGATGGAATCCTGGATTTCGGTAAAGATGGACGTGGCGCCCAGCAGCAGGGTGACCAACCCTACGATAAAGGCCAGTGAGCCACCCTTGCTGATGGCGGCGTTTTTAATGATCTCCTGGATCTGCTGTGCGGCGCCAGTTCCAACCAGTTGTTCCATTTGCTGGTGCAGCGAGCCGGCAACCGCCTGTTTCCCCAAAAAAATTCCAACGAGAAAAATGATGACCAGCAGCATGGGGCCAATGGAGAAGATTGTGAAATAGGCCAGCGAGCCACCGAGCTTCGGAACCTTGTCGTCCAGGAAGCTTTTGAAGGAATCTTTCACCAGCGTGCCAATTCCTTTTACGGAAAATGCTTTCATGTTTCTGCATTTTAGTGATGTAAAAAAGGGTGGCTGCGTGGTGGTGGTTTGTCGCACGATCTTTTACAGAAAACAGGGAAAGAACCTGCCTTGCTGAAAAGAATTGCTTTGTTAAAAGTAGAAACAGCAGGCCGGAAATTCAACATCCGGAAATTAACCTTTTGATAGGGGTGCAGCGTGTAGCTTCAGGACATGAAACCGCTGCTTCTCTTCCTGTTTCTTTGTTCCCTGCAAACGGCCTTTGCCCAAAGCCTCGATTACATCAGCGTTCGGAACTGGAATGGGCGGGTGCTGAAAAATTTTTACACCGGTTCGGAGATCGTTCTGCAGCAAACCGATGGCAGTTACCTGAATGGCCCGGTACAAAACATTCGCAACGACAGCCTGTTCCTGCTGCTGTACGATATCCGTTATTACCCCACTGCCTGGGGCACATATATGAAAGATACGGTCGCCACCACACTCGTGGGTATGCCTGTCAGGGAGATCAAACGCATTTTGCTGAATCGCCGCAAAAGCTTTTTGCAGCGTGCGGTCAGTCCCATGCTCATGACCGGTGGCGCCGGCTATTTTGCACTGAATGTTTTGAACGGCGCCCTGTTCGACCTGCCACTAACCGATGGCAAGAATTTACGCCGGATTGGAATCGCCGGCGGCGCCTTCGGCCTGGGATTCCTCTTCAAAAAACTGTTTTCGTCGGATGGTTTTAGCAAAAAAACGCACCGGATCGTGTATGTCGATTTATCGAAAAAACCGGTGTGAGTGTGCGTCAACAAATCCCTTCTTTCTTGTTCTGCCACCCCCTTTGCCGCCGGGTGTTTTATAGCGTAGCGCTTCACTCGACGAGGTGCAATTTCTTCAGCTTGCCTTTTAATTCTTTCGAAGCTTCCGTATACCCGCCATCGGCGCCGTCGACAAAGTGAATGTGCTTGGCATTGCGGTTTTCGATATAGCAGGTCATGATGCTTTCCTTGCTGACATGGTGACCAAAGACCAGCAGGCCTTTTTGCTCTTCCTGCGACAGGTAATCGAGGAACTGCCCGTGCTTGTCCGGCGTGCTGCAAATGATGGTGGTGATGCGTCCCTCAACGGTCAGCGTGTCGGCATGGGCAATCAGTTGTGCCAAGTAATCGTTGGCCCGGATGCCGCCGATATCCCAATTGTACCGGAACGAAAAGACGCCGAAGACCATCCGCAGGAATGTTTCCAGCAGGTAGGCCGGCTTCCACCGGCCAAATTTGACCAGCATTTCTTTTTTCAGCTTTTGCCAGTTGTACAGGGGTTTGAGCTGCTCCATGCTCAACGGGGTGCGTTTTTGCAGGTCGCCGTAGATGTCTTCAATTGTGGCAAACACCGCCGTATACACGTGAAGTTGATTTTCCGGATTGGGCGCTTCAATCAGGTAGCAACTGTTTTCGGCTTCTTCGCGGGGCGGGGCCACTTTGTTCCAGCGGCATTCCAGCCCGGTTAAATTCAGTTGGGCGTTCGACGGCAGCCTATCGGCTTGATCCACCCCTTTCTGTTTAATCGTTTGTTCGGCAAACCGCAGCCCGCTACCCACCGCGATGGCTTTGCTGTAAGCGGGGTCGATGGCAAGCTTCGCCAGCCGGAGAGAATGGCCGGCATCCCAGATTGCCTGTACGGGCAGGCTGCCGATGTGCATCTCCAGTCCAAAATTCTTTTTGCTGTTGCGGCTGTGTGCCAGCAACCCGTCCATGGTTTCTTTGTGAACCGCTTCCGGTACCAGCAAGGTGCTGCCGTCGCCCCCAAAGAAAAAGGGCACTTCGATCCGGTATTTTTTGGCCACGTTCAAGGCGGCAATAAGGCTGCCGGCTGCCACAAGATTGACATCGCTGTGACGGCCTTCTGCCACCGCCAGTGTGGAGTTCTTTACATCGGAAATGATCACATGCCACCCGGCCGGGACAGCATAAAAATTGGGCGGGCAAAAAACAGTTGCAAGCGGGAGTTTCACGGGCCGGAGATCCTGGTAGAAGCGCATGTCGTTCATGATCCCGGGTTTTAAAACGTCGCAATACTTAAATGTAAGAAAGTTTCCGGGCTGCAGATTCTCAAATCTGCCGGGTAGGGTTTGAAAAAACAGGTGTAAATTCGGATAACTTCTCTTGTCATTTTAACCGTCTAATTCTCCCTTCTAAACCGCTGTTTTCCTCCTGACCAACGCGGCCTCTTATTGATTAACGTTAAAACAATTGCACATGAAAAAGCAATTCCTGTTATTGCTGGCTATGCCAGTGGTGCTTTTTGCACAGGAGAAAAGCGTCCTCACCGTTTCACGCTATTTTCCCAAAGCCGACAAGGTGACCCTGTTTGAAAAAGCCGTCGGTGCTCATGCCCAGAAATACCATAAAGCCGATGTGCGGTGGATGGTTTTCTCCATTGAAAGCGGACCGGATGCCGGTGGATACATGGTAGCGGAAGGTCCCAACAATTGGGAGGGAATCGACAACCGGGGTGACATCAGCAAGGCCCACATGGACGACTGGGAAATGAACGTCCAGCCTTTGCTGACCGACAAAATGCGCAGCGACTATTTTAGTTACCGGCTCGACCTGAGCACGGCCGACCTGTCGGCGGTCACCGGAAAGATTGCCATCAACCATCTTTATCAAAAGCCCGGCTACATAGGAGACGTAGAGGAGTGGTACAAGGCCATGAAAAAAAACTGGACAGACACAGACCAGTCCGTGGCTGTCTTTCAAAGTAGTTCGTCGGGAGAACCGCAATTCATGACCATTACGATGTACAAGCAGGGTTTGAAGGAAAGAGAAACGGCCTTCAGGCCACCGCTGGCCGTAACATTTGCCAAGGCAAACGGGGGCGAGGATGCCTGGAAACGCTACCTCGAAATTTTCAAAACCAGCGTAAGCCACCAGTGGGGAGAACTCCTGTTCCTGAAGCCGGAACTGGGTTCGAAATAAAAGCACAACGACGCATCAACAAAAGGCCTTCCAAGGGGAAGGCCTTTTGCTATTTTAAAAACCGAGTTTCCCGCCGATATCGCCCATAAAATTGCTGCCGCCTTCCGCATTGGTGTTGCCACCGGCCTGGCCGCCGCCTGCGCCAAGCACCGAATCGATCTGTCCTGCCATCATGGGAAATTTTTGCTTGACAAAACTGGCCACGACGCCCAACACCTGCTGTGCCTTGTCGGCCGGAACGCCTGTCTTTTCTACAATCTGGTTGATTAAGTCTT
Source organism: Flavisolibacter nicotianae (assembly GCF_003628535.1). GTDB lineage: Bacteria > Bacteroidota > Bacteroidia > Chitinophagales > Chitinophagaceae > Flavisolibacter > Flavisolibacter nicotianae. The sequence goes on along the minus strand of NZ_RBCI01000001.1, from coordinate 226,853 downwards.
GTACCATGGTATTTGTTTTTTCTAAGATACAAAAGAAGCCGCTAGCTGTTCGCTGCAAGCTGTCAGCAAACGAAAAACCCAGTTGTGCGTGCTGGCTTGTGAATGGTGTAGGAAAAGTCGTCAAAACAGACGGTCCATTTGCTACCCGCAAGGCCTTCCAAAAAAGTCACCCTACGCAAGTATCCCAATATCTCAATATCTCAATATCCCAATATCTAATATCCCTCTTTTACCTCCGCTTCGCCGGTGCGGTTTGCTTTACATAATCCCGCAGGTAACTGCAACGGTTATAGGCGTATTGATAAAACCGTGTGGTACTGAATTCGGATTGAAAACGACCGAACAGAAGATTGTTTTTGAATTTTTGCTGGAAAAGAGAGTCTGCTTTTTCGTACGCTTCGTAATTGCTGTTGTATTCATATGTTGGCCGGGGTATTTGCCGTTGTGCACATTTGGCCACCATAAACAGGCAGGCCGCTTTGAACTCTTTGTCGGTGGCCGCCTCGTAGGCTTTCTGGTAAAACGTTTTGGCGGTAGACACGCCGAAATATTCTTTCTGCCAGGGCAATGAATAGGTGCCTTCGTTCCAGTCGCCGCCGGTGCGGTAATAGGCCACGGCGTTCCAGCTGTTGCCATAATAGCTCAGGTTGTACAGGGCACTGGCATACTGGTAATACAGGCGGGCTTTGTCGGCCACCGCTGCGCCGCTCCGGATCTTTGTGTCCATTTCCTGCAGCTTTTTGGCCAGCGTCAGCTTGGTATACGGAACGGCAACGGATTTGCTGAGCCGCTGCCAGTCGTTCAGGTAATCGTGAAAGGGATCTACGTTGACGGTGGTCTCTTTGTCGGTCTGGTAGTTGTACTGGCTTTCAACAAGCGGTTGCAGCTTGTGCGCTTTGCTTAGCCATTCGATGGCTTTTGAATAATTGCGGTCACGCAGGTGCGAGGTGCCAATGACATCGATCACATCGTCGCGTTGGATGGACGCATTTTGCACCAGGAACTTTTCCGTTTCCGTGGCCGGTGCGGTCATGATGTTGTACAAATCGAGCAGGCTTGCGGTATTCATTTCTTCCCGTGCAAACCCAAGTGCCATTCCGTACGAATAATCGTCCCGCTTTCCTTTGTACAAAAAAGCCATATCGGACAAGGCATAGGCCAGCGCCGCCCTGGCAATACTGCCCTGCTGCTCGTATTTCTGCGCCAGGATCTGCGAAAAAAAGTTGCGGCAGAAAATTTGGTAATCCCCGTCCGTTTTTGCTTTTTGCACCAGCCATTTCAGTGAAGGCAGCAGTTGAGATTCTCTTTCTTTGGCGATCGTCTTGTCTTCGTTGGCCGCAATCAACAGGTTGATTAGTTGGAGTTGTTCCTTGGTCTTCTCGTCAACGGGTACTGCACTTGCTTTTGCCAGGATTGTTTTGGCGCCTTCGTAATCTTTGTTCACAAAATGCAGGTAGGCAGCGCCGGCACCGTAAAGGCCGCGGTGCGGAAGCGATTTTTCGTTGAGCAATGTTTCAAAAAACTGTGCGGTCTTTACTACCTGCGCCCTGTCGTCTGCTTTAGCCTTTGTTGAATCGTCCTCGTTCCATATCCAGCTTCCGTAAAGCGATTTGCCGCCTTTTTCTTTGTCAAGCAATGGTGTGAGGTACTGCTCTTCCAGCTTGTTGATCTCCCGCGTGGCTAGCAGCGGCAGGAAGGTGGAAGACGGATCGAGCTGATGAAGTTTTTGCAAAACGTCCAGCCGGTAACCCGTTCCATACAGGCCGAATAGAGCGGTCATGCCTGCTTTTTCCTTCGTGTTTTTGCAAAGAGCCGTGTAGGCCGGGATCAAATCCTGGTTGCAAAAATCGCTGGCCCACAAAAAGCCGAGGTAGTTGCTTTTTTTGTTTTGATCGGAAAGCAGGAAAGCCTTGCTGTAAGTATAAGCCGCTTCGGCAAGTTTGCCTGTCCTGAACAAACTGCCGGCTTTGTAAGAAAGTGCCAGTTGCGCAACGGCTGCCGTACTGGATTCGGTGAAATAGTCGTCGTACCAGCGAATGCAGTCCGTAAACCGGTTGTTATAAAACGCCAGCTTGCAGCGCTGAAAAGCATATTTGTTTTTGAGGAACGGGTCCTTGGCATTTGCGAAAGCGGCATTGGCTTCGCCGATAAATTTGTCGATCTGCAGGCTGTCGTGAAGGTTCGCTTCCCAATCGGTGGACGAGCTGACCTTTTCTGTTTGGGTGGCAAAAACCAGGTAATTGACGGCTTCTGTTTTTTTATCCCGCACAAGGTTTCTTGCCAGCGCATTTTTTGCCAATGAAGCCGGAATGGGCTTGCCGGAACGGATACAGTCCACGAGTGACTGCAGCTCCGCCGGTTTTGTTTTATACACCAATTGAACGGCGGCTTTGACACTGTCCGCTTTGCCGTAAGCAGTCCATTCCCGGGCAACGCTGTTGTTGACAAAGGCCATGGAATCCTCACGCCTCCAGTAACCATCTTCATCATAGAAATCCAGGAGGGCCGTGTAATAAAACGGTTCGTACACGGGTTCCGCGGCTAGCTTGCGGCTGAAAAAGGACGTGAAATAATCATGCGGATCGTCCGAGTCGGCGCAGGTAAAACCGTTAAGGGGAAAAAAGATGGCCGCGGCACTAACGCAGGCGATTGTAAAAGCTTTCCAGTTCATGCAGTGTGTAATTGGTCAGGTTGTCCTCGTCGAGGTGGTATAAAATTACAGTGAGTTCGTTCGCTTTGATTTTTTTACCGAGCAGCGCCGCACAGTTTCTTATGGTTTCTGCATCGCTTCGTTCATGGCGCAACCATTGTCCTTTTCGAAAGGCGTACCCGCTGATGAGCGTATCCGAAGCAAATTCAATCCGGTCTTTTTTGGCCCACGTCCTGCCGGGAGAAAAGTCCCGCACCAGGCCCTTGTAATTGTTACCGTCGAAGAGGATATACCAATCAAAAATGGGCAGGGCCACGTCCAGCGCCAGGGGATAGTTTTCTATGTGGCCGATGTATTTTTTGAATTCAGATTCTTCGATGATGGAATTCTTAGTTTGCGGGTAGCGCAGGTTGCCCATGTTGTAACACATGAGCAGGCCTTTTTGCACCGGTGGCACGCCGGTCTGACTGTGAAACTTTAACTGGTGCAAGCGAATGGTGGCTGAAAGAACCTTGTTTTGAACGAAGGGCTGCTTTTGGATTGCCTGCAGGAAGTGAAAATAGTTTTCTTTCGTTGCCGCTGTCCAGTCGCAGTCGATTTGCACTTCATTCGAAAGCGCTAGTTGGTTGCTGGTGGCAAGTGACTGGAGCAGTCTGGCAATGTTGGCTGCCATCGTATCCAACTGGGCCGGACTGGATTTTTGCAGCGGTTCCTGCGTGATGAAAACAACCGGCGTTATAGTGATTCCGGCCGGCGGCTTTTGCTGAAAGATGCTTTTGGCGGCCGGCTGCGGAGCGTTGCGTTCGCCATTCCACTCCACGTCGAAGAATTTGACATAAAGCCGGTGTACGGAAAGCCTGTTGAGTGTTTCGTGTTCGCCGGGGGAGAGGTGAAAAGCGGTTTTCCAGTAATAAAACGAACGCTGCACCTTTCGCTCTTCTCTTTCCTTGCAGGAGCAAAGCAGAAAGAGAAAGAAAAAAATGGTGCAGCGTTGAAAAAAAAGAGGGCCGTTGCGCAATGACAATTATTTGTCACCAAACATACTGTTTACGGCGCCTGACAGCATCGGGTATTTTTCTACCACGAAACTTTTGATGGTTTCCAGCACTTTTTGTGCCTGTTCGTCATTAAGGTTGGCACCGCTCTTTAAACGTTCTACCAACTCGCCAACCTGGCCTTGTACATTGTCTTTGCTGAGTCCAAACATGGGTGTTAATTTGAAAATATGAAAATGTGAAAATCTGAAAATGAAGTATACTGCATTTAGCTTTCTTCCATTTTCAAATTTTCACATTTGCGAATTTGCACATTAGGCAACTTTCAAGAGGCTCATCTTGCTCTTGTCGAACTTGCGCTGGGCGTATTCGAGGTCAAGCGTAAAGTATTTTTCTTTCGAAGAAGGCAGTTCAAACATGGCATCGGTCAGGATATTTTCGCAGATGCTGCGCAACCCTCTTGCACCCAGTTTGTACTCCACGGCTTTTTCCACCATAAAGTCCAGCACATCCTCTTCGATGCGGAGCTGGATACCTTCGAGTTCAAAAAGGCGCATATACTGCTTGATCAGGGCATTCTTCGGTTCGGTCAGGATGGCCCGCAAGGTCGATGCATCCAGCGGGTCCAGGTGGGTCACAACCGGCAAACGTCCCAGCAATTCCGGGATCAAACCAAAGGCTTTCAGGTCCTGTGCGTTTACGTAGCGCAGCAGGTTTTTCTTCATGCTGTCCTGTTGCACCTTGTCCACGTTAAAACCGATGGTGTTGGTTTGTACCCGGCGGGCAATGATCCGGTCGATGCCGTCGAAGGCGCCGCCGCAGATAAAGAGAATATTCTGCGTGTTGATCTTGATAAGCTTTTGCTCGGGGTGCTTGCGACCGCCCTGCGGCGGAACCAGCACGTCGGTTCCTTCCAGGAGCTTCAGCATTCCTTGCTGCACACCTTCGCCGCTCACATCACGGGTGATGGACGGGTTGTCGCTTTTGCGGGCAATCTTGTCGATCTCGTCGATGTATACAATGCCGCGTTCGGCAGCCGCCACGTCGTAGTTGCAAACCTGCAGCAGCCGGGTGAGGATGCTTTCCACGTCTTCGCCCACGTAGCCGGCTTCGGTGAAGACCGTTGCATCGACGATCGCAAACGGCACGTTCAGCAGCTTGGCAATGGTTTTGGCCAGCAGAGTTTTACCCGTACCGGTTTCACCCACCATGACGATGTTGCTTTTTTCAATTTCGATCTCGTCTTTTGGGGTGTCGGTCGCTTTGTATTGAAGGCGCTTGTAGTGATTGTAAACGGCAACGGCCATCACTTTTTTCGCTTCGTCCTGGCCAATGATGTATTCGTCGAGGAATTTTTTGATCTCGATGGGTTTTTTCACCGTCAGTTTGAAAGCAGATTGGGCAGAGGCCTTGTCGTCACGCACCATCAGCTCCTGCTCGATGATTTCACGGGCATGGTCCACACAATTCTCGCAGATATGTCCTTCCTGCCCCGCAATCAATATCCGGACTTCATCCCGGCTGCGGCCACAGAACGAACAGTGTAAAATATTTTTCGCCATGTTGGGTATTGTCTAGTAGTAGAAACCAAAAGCAGCCCAAAAGCTGCATTCAGCCGACAAAAATAGACAAATCATTTGTGGGAAGCGACGATCAGGGCCTTGATTTATAGGATTATTAGGAATATATGGTCACCTCACCCCGGCCCTCTTTCCGGGGAGAGGGAGCCGCAATCCACAAAGCCGGCTTAGGCAAGAGGCTATTTTAAGCGAAGGAATTCCATCCCTTCAAGGGATGGAATTCCTTTTTTGTCCATCTGTGTTCCGAACGTTGAACGGAGCCCTTCCTTTGTCAGGATAAACTGTGTAACGGAAGCTTCATGGCTGTTCTGTTACTGGAAACATAAATATTTCGCTCCTTCGGAGCTACATTCCCGCTACAATTCTTTTTCTATTAATACGATGCCCCGCCGGGGCAAAGAAAAGCCTCCATCAAAATGAATGATGGAGGCTTTGAAGTATCGTGCAAAAGCAAGGGTCTGTGCAGATGCCACTCCCTCCTTTGGAGGGCGGGGAGGCTTTTAGGAGATCAAGGGGGCCAAAAGCCGTGGTGATCTTAAATCAGTTTGTCCATGATCTTGTCCACGATGCCATACTCGATGCTTTTTTGTGCATCCATCCAGTAATCCCGCTCAAAATCCTTGCGGATGCGTTCGATGGTCTGGCCGGTATTTTCTGCCAGGATACGGGCACCCATTTCCTTGGTGCGCAGGATTTGCTCGGCATGGATTTCCATGTCGGCGCTCACTGCCTGGATGTGGCCACCCAGCGAAGGCTGGTGAATCATCACTTCGCCATTCGGGAAAATATAGCGCTTGCCTTTTTCGCCACCGCTCAGCAGGATACTGCCCATGGAGGCTGCCAGGCCCATGCAAATTGTGCTCACGGGGGAGGAGATCAGTTTCATGGTATCGTAGATCACCATGCCGCTGGTAACCGAGCCGCCGGGGCTGCTGATGAAAAACTTGATCTCCTTGCCGGGCTTGTCGGCTTCCAGCAGCAGCAGTTTCGTCACCACATCCTTGGCTGACTTATCGTCCACGACACCCCAGAGGTAGATTGCACGTGTCTCGAAGAAATATTTTTCCAGTCGCTTGTACAGCATGCGGGTATCCACTTCGGCCCGCTCTTCTTTTTCCTCATCCGGTTCTTCCGGTTCGCCGGGAACGCCGGGTTCGGGCTGTGGTTGCATGGTATGCATATATCTGTTCATCAATAAATCCTGATAGCTCATCGTATCGTTCTTTTAGGTTTAAATTTCGGTTGAAGTCAAAAGTAAAAGGTCAAAATTCAACTGGTTGGCTGAAACGCTATGACCATACTTTTTACTTTTGAATTTTGAATTACTGCTCCTTTTTCTCTTTCCGGGGATTAGTCAGTAAGACTTCATCCACCAGGCCATATTCTTTTGCTTCGATGGCCGTCATCCAGTAGTCGCGGTCGAAGTCGGCTTCCACTTTTTCGAAGCTTTGGTTGGAGTGGTTAACCACAATGTCGTACAGTTCCCGCTTGATCTTGCGGATCTCTTTCACCGTTACTTCGATGTCGGTTGCCTGTCCGCCAATGGCGCCACTGGGCTGGTGCATCATGATGCGGGAATGTTTTAGTGCAGCACGCTTTCCGTGGGTGCCGGCTGCCAGTAAGACACTGCCCATAGAGGCCGCCATGCCAATACAGATGGTGGCAACATCGGGAGTTACATATTGCATGGTGTCGTACACACCCAGGCCGGCATACACGCTGCCGCCGGGAGAGTTGATGTACATGTTGATGTCGCGGGTGCGGTCGGTGCTGTCCAAAAACAGCAATTGGGCCGTGATGATATTGGCCACTTCATCGTTGATGGGATAACCCAGAAAGATGATGCGGTCCATCATCAGGCGGCTGTAAACGTCCATCACGGCGACGTTCATCGGACGCTCCTCAATGATGTTGGGCGTCAGAGCGGTAACGAGATATTTGTTATAACTATCTAATGTGTTACTCGAAATCCCCTTGTGCTTAACGGCATATTTTTCAAATTCGGAAGGAAAACTCATATCGTCTGTATTAGATTTTTAGCAATTTACTGGAAGGTAGGCTAACAAATACCAGGCCCGGCCCAAAAACACGACATTTTGCCACACAGGCCGTTTTTGCTTTGACATTCGATGTTCGGGGTTGGGTTCTCGCAGTTGTCTTTTCATTGGCGGAAGATGCCGGTGCTGACGAAGGAAAGGCGAAGAACAGGCAGCATACGTTGAACTTCGAACCGCGGACGATGTAAAGGAATAGCATTTGCAACAGGTCGATAAAACAGATTCATGTTCTTTCCGATCGGAGATGATAACAGCGACAGGCGAACAACGCCATATATCAATTATCTTTTTATTGCCATCAATGTCCTTGTCTTTATCTTTTTGCAGAAAATGGGCACCGACTGGCGCTTCACCTATGCCTATGCCACCGTGCCCGCCGAAATCCTGACAGGCCATGATGTGGTATCGCATTCCAAAGTGCTGACCGACGTGGTGACAGGCGAACGGATTCAAATACCGGGGCTGCAGGTTACACCAATCAATGTCTACCTCACCCTGTTCACCTCCATGTTCATGCACGGCGGCTGGGCGCACCTGTTTGGCAACATGCTTTTCCTTCTCATCTTCGGCGACAACATCGAGGACGCCATGGGGCATCGCCGCTACTTTACGTTTTACCTGCTGTGCGGCGTACTGGCCGGCCTGTCGCATGTGTTGTTTACGGCCTATACGGCGCAGAGCGTATTCCTGCCCAGCCTCGGCGCCTCCGGGGCGATATCGGGAGTGATGGGTGGCTACATTCTCTTGTTCCCGGCTCGTCGCGTTAAACTTTGGATCTTCTTTTTTATTGTGGCTGTACCGGCTGTTATCGCTGTGGGACTTTGGTTTGTGTTCCAGGTGCTCAGCGGCCTGGGAATGCTGGGAGGCGACGATGCCTCGGGTGTGGCCTACGCGGCGCACATTGGCGGTTTCATTGCCGGGCTGTTGCTGGTAAAGGCCTTCGACAAACCAAGGCAGGTGGAGTTAATAAAGAAAGAGAAACCGCGCTGGTAAGCATTCAATATTGAATTCGGTGGCTGCAAACGCTTCGCCGTCGGCATGGGCCGGCAGTTCTTTCAGTCCTTTTACAATGACCATCGACGATTTGACATAGGTAATAAAAGGCAGGTTGAGGTGTTTGCCTTTTTCGATCACCGGCAAATATTTCAATCGCAAAAAGGGATGAAGGCTCCCGACAATATTCGTGTCCAGCAGGCCGTCGTTAACGAGGCTTTGCGGCGATACCTGGAAACCGCCGCCATAGCGCCTGCCGTTGGCCACGCTGATCATAAAACATTTTTTGCCCCAGTGAAACCGTTCCGTGTTCACGCTGCAAAGAAATTCCTGGTAGGTAAAAAGGTTCTTGAGCACCGTTAGCAGGTAGGTTGTTTTTCCTGCTTTCTTTTTCTTGCCCACCAGGTCCTGCACAACTTTGCCATCGAACCCGATTCCCACACCGTTCAGGAAAAGACGGTTGTTGCAAAGGCCCGCATCGACCGGCCGGGGTGTTGCCGCTAAGACCTGCTCCACTTGTTGGGCAACGGAAATCTCGCCATACAACAGCCAGTGAAAATCGTTGCCCGTGCCGCCCCTGAAGATGGCCATGGGCAGATCGAACTGGCGGTAACGATTGATGAAATAATGCAGCGTGCCGTCGCCACCGACGATCCAGGCCTCTGTTACATCCACCCAGTTTTGCGGCCATTCCGTTGTGAAGACCGTGTGCGCAATGGCTTTCTCTTTTAGCAGCAGCGCAATTTCATCTGCCACACGCAGCGCACAGGGGTGAAGCGGGTTCACCAAAAGCGAGATGTTTTTTTCTTCGAAGGGCATAGAAAAAGTGACGCTGTTAAGCGTCACAAATTACGTTTTAAATCAGCAGGCGGATTGCCGCGAAGGAAAGAAAGCAACGGGCAACGGCTGTGTTTTTAAATGCCGGCCGTTCGGTGTCAGGAAACTTTTTCCACGCCGGAAGCACCCGAACTTTTCTGGTTGATGTTGGCATTGCCGCGATACCGGACATGGCTGGCCCCACTGGCTTCGATGTCCAGTTGTTTGTTGGCCGTGACCTCGGCATCCGATGCGCCGGATACGTCAACTTTTGCTTCATCGGTTGCAAGCTCCAGGCACCTGGCCCTGCTGGCACCGGTGGCTTCCGTGTAAAAGCGGGAGGCGCTTCCCTTTAGCTCCATCGTGCTGGAACCGGAAACTTCGGTGTCGAGTTTGGAAACTTTCAGAGCCAGGTTCATCTCGCTGGCACCGCTGGCATGCAGTCCCAGTTCGTTACCCGTGATGGGTGTTTCGCCAATAAGTTTGGAAGCCCCGGAAACGTCCAGGTCTTCAAAGGCAGGTGCCGAAACATAGATGATGATCTCCCGGCTCGGGTCAAGGTTGTATCCGTGTTTTTGCCGGATCGTAAGCGTATTGCCTTCGGTATAGGCTTCGAGGTATTGCTGCAGGTTTTCGTCGGCTTCGATTTTGACGGAGGTTGCTGCATCCTGGCGCACACGCACTTCCAGGGCACCGCCCACATCAACGCTGTTGAACCGGCCCACGTTGCGTTGCTCGGTTACCACCCGGCCATTGCCATCAATGCGTTCGCCGCCGAAATACCGGCAGGAAGATAAAAGAAGGGCAGCGGCGGAGGCAATCAGGAGAATTCTCATAAAACGTCTTTTGGTTTAAGACAACCAAGGTAGCAAAGAGGTTACAATTCAAAAATAAAAAGGCCGGAATGCCTCGCGACTTTTATTGCAGGTTGCCCGGCAGAGCGGAGTCGCGGCCAGCGGCCAGTGGTGTGCCGGCATTTTCCGTTGGGTGGCACAACGGGTGAACAGTTTATCAGGTTAGATCGCTTGTTTTTCAAACGAAGGTCCGCTCCGACGGCCGGCAGGATGCTGGAACCCCAGGCAACCGGCTACGGACAACCTCAAACGCCAAACTCCGATCTGTCCTTTATCTTTGTCCGCTCTTAAATACTGCGTATCAATGACGATTTCCTATAATTGGCTTAGCGAGTACCTGCCTGTAAACATTGAGCCGGAGCGGCTTTCCGGCATTCTGACATCCATTGGACTGGAAGTGGAAAAAATGGAATCGTTTGAAGAAGTAAAGGGCGGACTGCAGGGCCTTCTGCTTGGTGAAGTGCTGGACGTGCAGCAACATCCCAATGCCGATAAGCTGAAACTGACCAGGGTGACCGTGGGTGGCGAGCCGCTGCAGATTGTATGCGGAGCTCCCAACGTAGCCGCGGGACAAAAAGTGGTGGTGGCAACGGTGGGAACAACGATCTATCCGGCCGCCGGTGAACCGCTGACGATGAAGGTGGCCAAGATCCGCGGCGTGGAAAGCTACGGGATGATCTGTGCCGAAGACGAAATCGGGTTGGGCACGTCGCATGCGGGCATCCTGGTGCTGCCTGGTGATGTGGAAGTGGGCATGAAGGCTGCCGACTATTTCAAGCCGTTCAGCGATGTGGTGTACGAGATCGGGCTGACGCCCAACCGCATGGATGCCATGAGCCATTGGGGCGTGGCGCGGGATGTTTGCGCTTACCTGTCGCATCACGACGGCCTGCCGGCAAAACCGGTGATTCCGGATGTGGCGTTCAAGGTCGATCAGCCCTCACTCGATATCACCATAACCGTGGAAGACACCGAAGCATGTAAACGGTATGCGGGTGTTTGCATTGCCAATGTCAAAGTCGGCCCCTCGCCCCGGTGGATGCAGGAGCGGTTAAAGGCCATTGGGCTTCGTCCCATCAACAATATCGTCGACATCACCAACTATATCCAGCACGAAACCGGCCAGCCGCTGCACGCCTTCGACTACGACAAGATCGGCGGCAAAAAGGTCGTGGTGAAAACCCTGCCGGATGGGTCTTCGTTTACCACGCTCGACGAAAAAGAAAGAAAGTTAAGCAGTGAAGACCTGATGATCTGCGACGAGGCTTCACCGATGTGCATTGCCGGTGTATTTGGTGGCCTGCACAGTGGCGTAACGGAAAACACGACCAACATCTTTTTGGAAAGCGCCTGGTTCAATCCAACGTTTATCCGCAAAACCTCGTTCCGTCACGGCTTGCGTACCGACGCCGCCACGCGGTTCGAAAAAGGGGTAGACATCTCCAATACGGCCAATGTCCTGAAGAGAGCTGCCATGCTGATCAGGGAGCTGGCCGGTGCCAGCATCGCTTCCGAAGTGCTGGATGTTTACCCGTCGCCGGAACCCAAAAAAGAAGTGGTGCTGCCCTACCAGTACCTGCGCAAACTGAGTGGCAAGCTGTATCATCCCGAAACGGTGAAGTCGATCCTGGAAAGCCTCCAGTTCACCATTGTAAAAGAAGGCATCGATGCCATGGTGGTGCAGGTGCCGCACCACAAGCCCGATGTCAGCATTCCCGCCGATGTGGTAGAGGAAATTCTGCGCATCGATGGTCTCGACAACATTGAAATTCCGACTTCCATTACGATCACACCTTCCGTGGAAGAGAATTACCTGGGCGAACGGTTGAAGGAGAAAACAGCCGGTGTATTAACCGGCGCAGGCTTTACCGAAATCCTGACCAATTCCATTACCAACGCCGCCTATTTTACCGAAGAGGAATTGAAAAATTCCGTGAAGCTGCTGAACAATTTGAGCAACGAATTGAACATGCTGCGGCCTTCAATGTTGCAAACGGCACTGGAAGTGATCGCCTTTAACCTGAATCGCAAAAACAACAACCTGCGGCTTTTCGAATTTGGCAAGACCTACAGCACAAGCGGCGTGGGTGAATATGCCGAAGCAAACCATCTCTGTCTGTACGCCAGCGGCCAATTGGTGGAAAGCAGTTGGAAAGGGAAAAGCGCTGCAGCCGATGTTTACTACCTGAAAGGTGTGGCGGAGGCCTTGTTCACGGCATTGAATATAAAAGGTGCTGCTTTTGAAAAAGGCGATAACAGCGATTTCGATGCCTCTATCGTTGTGTTGGTCGGAAAGGAAAAAGTAGGGGAAATCGGGCTGGTGAAAAAATCCCTTGCGTCGCGGTTCGATATCCGGCAGCCGGTTTTGTTTGCCGACCTATATTGGGACGAACTGCTGCAAAACACCACGAGCCGTGTGCAGTTCAAAGGGCTTTCAAAATTCCCGCAGGTGGAGCGGGATCTTGCCATGGTGGTGCCCAAAAGCCTGCAGTACGGCGAAATTCCCGCGCAAATCAAACAGCTTCGCATCCGCCAGTTGCAGGACATTCGCCTCTTTGATATTTTCGAAAGCGAGAAGCTCGGGCACGACAAAAAATCGCTGGCGGTCAACTTTACCTTTCTCGACGAAGAAAAAACCCTCACCGATAAGGAGATCGACGGCTGGATGAACAAGATCATGAACACGCTGGAGAAAAACATCGGTGCCGAAATCCGCAAGCAATGACCGTTGACCAACAGTTTACCACCCTGTACGAAAAGCTGCAGCAACTCCTGCAACGGCAAAACCGTTTGCAGCGGGAAACCGAAAAACTAAAGGAGGAACTGGAGCAGTCGAAACAGCGGGAATTGGCCACGCAGCGCAGGATGGAAGAAATGCAGCAGCAGCTCGCGATCGTCAAACTCGCTGCCGGCGAAATGTCGGAAAAAGACAAGAAGACCTTTGAGCGAAAGCTGACTCAGTATATCAAAGAAATCGACAGGGCCATTGCCTATTTAAGTGAATAACTAGAGCTGCAAGTCGCAAGCTACAAGACTTTACATTGATCTCTCTGCTTGTAGCTTGCAGCTAACAGCCTGAAGCTTTTCTCCCATGAACGAAGAACTTATTCCCACCAACCTCGTGATCGGCGACCGCACCTACCGTGTACGCATACTGCCCAAAGATGAAGAAGTGGTGCGCAAAACGGTAAAGACCATCAACGATAAGATCGTTGAATTCAAGACGGCCTTTGCGGGGAAGGATATGCAGGACTACATTGCGATGGTGCTGGTGTGGTTTGCCACCGAGCAAAATGCAGCCATATCCAACCAGTTGAACATGGACAACGTGAGCAGCCGGCTCCAAACCCTGGAAAAACTGATCGACGGGGCATTGGATCAACCCTAGCAAGCCTCGCAAACCTGTTAGGGTTGATCCAATGGAGGCAACTTGTTTTGATAGATCTCCGCCTTTTGCGCAACCGTTAGTTTAAAATAGCGTGGCGATGGAGAGGGTAGAACATCCACCGCCGCGTAAGCCGGGAACGCCTTTTTAAATTCCTTTTCCACAAAGCGACTGGTGCAAAGTATCGGGGGCTTGTATGCAGCGATGATGTCTTCAATCGTTTTCCAGTTGTATTCTTCAACCTGCAGGTTTTCGTCCAGGTTGTTTCCTTTCGTCCTGGTCACCGAGCGAAAAATGTCCGTTATCCCGATGCCTGCTTCCTCCAGCAATTGCTGTTTGGCTTTTTTTGTCGGCAAATCCCGTCCGTAGGCCCTGGCCATAATACGCCAGAACTGGTTAAGCGGCGCGCCATAGAACCAGGCGTTTTCATCCAGCCCGCCCCGGGTTTGCTCCTTGCCGGGGAAGCTGCCCAAAATCAGGCAACGGAGGTTGGCCGGCAAGAAAGCAACGAACGGATGTTTTTCGATTTGAATGTGGTCCATGGCTGCCTGATTGCAAATTGCTTTCCACCCTACCGCACTCATCGCATGATGAAAATCCGTCCGCTTTAGCTATCTTCGCCTTCCTGACAAATCTGTCGGAATGAGAAACTTGTATACGATAAAAAAACTTAAAAAAAGGATTAATGGAACTCAGCATAGTTACCCTGGTTGTCGGTATTGTGGCCCTGTTGGTGGGCATTGTAGCGGGGAAATTCATCTTCGCGAAAGACACGAAAAAGAAAGTTGAAGAAGCCGACCTTCATGCGCAAAACCTCATTAGAGAAGCCGAATTAAGGGCCGAAAACATCCGCAAGGAAAAAGAACTGGCTGCCAAGGAACGGTTTGTTCAACTCAAGTCGGAGCACGACAGGGAAGTCCTGGATCGCAACCGCAAAATGGGCGAAAGCGAAAACCGGCTTCGCCAGAAAGAACAGGCACTCAACCAGAAGACCGAGCAACTGGAGCGCCAAATCAAAGAAAACAGCGCCATCAAAGAAAACCTGACCCGTCAGCTCGACGTGGTAAACCTGAAGCAGGCAGAGTTGGAAAAGCACCAGGAAGAGCACACCCGCCGCCTCGAAAAGCTGGCCAACCTGACAGCCGAAGAAGCAAAGGCGCAGTTGGTCGAAAGCCTGAAGCAGGAAGCTCACTCCCAGGCCATCGGTCTCCAGCAGGAAATTATTGACGAAGCCAAGCAAAAAGCCAACAAGGAAGCCCGTAAGATCATTATTCAGTCCATTCAGCGCACGGCGGCCGAGCAGGCCATTGAAAACGCCATTACCGTTTTTAACCTCGAAAGCGACGAAATCAAAGGCCAGATCATTGGTCGGGAAGGCCGGAACATTCGTGCCATTGAAGCCGCTACCGGTGTGGACCTGATTGTAGACGACACCCCGGAAGCGATCATCCTTTCCTGCTTTGATCCGCTCAGACGGGAAATTGCCCGCCTCAGCCTGCAGCGCCTCGTAACTGATGGCCGTATTCACCCGGCCCGGATCGAGGAAGTGGTGGAAAAGACCAAGCGCCAGCTGGAAGAGCAGATCATGGAGATCGGCGAACGCACCGTGATTGAACTGGGTATTCATGGCCTCCACAAAGAACTGGTGCGCCTGGTCGGGAAGATGCGCTTCCGTTCTTCCTACGGTCAAAACTTATTAATGCATAGCCGCGAGGTGGCCAACCTGTGTGGCATCATGGCGGCCGAATTGGGATTGAACCCGAAGCTGGCCAAGCGGGCCGGCCTGCTCCACGATATTGGAAAGGTGCCCGATGAGGAAACAGAACTGAGCCACGCCTTGCTGGGTGCAAAGCTGGCCGAGAAATACGGTGAGAACCCGGCCGTGGTCAACGCCATCGGGGCCCACCACGACGAGATGGAAATGCAGTACGTGATTTCACCGATCATCCAGGCCTGCGACGCCATCAGTGGTGCCCGCCCGGGTGCACGCCGCGAGATCATGCAGCAGTACATCCAGCGTATCAAGGACCTGGAGAACCTTGCACAAGCCTACAACGGTGTAGAGAAAGCCTACGCCATCCAGGCCGGCCGCGAGTTGCGGGTGATTGTGGAAGCCGACAAGGTAACCGACAACGAAAGCGAACGCCTGTCCTTCGACATTGCCCAGAAAATCCAGACCGAGATGACCTATCCGGGCCAGATTAAAGTGACGGTGATCCGGGAGAAGAGAGCGGTGAACGTGGCGAGATAGTCTGAACCGTGATTTGGAGAGATTTGAAGGATTTGGAGGAAATCAATCAAACTTTATAAAGCAAGAGCCGTTCTGTAAGGAGCGGCTCTTGCGTTTGCGCAATCCTGTTCATCCCAAAAATCTCCTAAAATCCTAAGTCAGACGAAAAATCTCAAATTTCAAAAGTCAAATCTCAAATCATTTCCCTACCTTCGCCGTCCAAAATTTTAAGTCATGAACGCCGCTGTTGCATTTGTACACGAACAGTTAACCAATAAAAAGAGCTTACCCAAGTTCAAAGCCGGTGACAACATCACCGTTAACTATAGAATCATCGAAGGAAACAAGGAACGTATCCAGTCATTCCGTGGCGATGTAATCAAATTACAGGGCCAGGGCGCAACAGCCACGTTCACGGTTCGCAAAATCTCCGACGGTGTCGGCGTAGAGCGTTTGTTCCCCTTCTTTTCGCCCAACATTGAAAGCGTTGTGGTGAACAAATCCGGTCGTGTGCGCAGAGCGAAGCTGTTTTACCAGCGTGAGCGCAGTGGGAAATCAGCCCGTATCCAGGAAAAGAAAAGAGCGGTGGAAACTGCCTAAGCATTTTAAACGTATAGAAAAGCGTCCTGTCATAAGCAGGACGCTTTTTCATTTTCACAAGAATTTGGTTATTTCGTAACCGTTATTTTCAGATACCTTTGTTTTTATTCATTCATTTTTAAATCCAGTTTATGGGTCCCCTAGGTTTCAATGAAATTCTGATCATCCTGATTATTGTTCTTCTCCTTTTCGGTGGCAAAAAAATTCCTGAACTGATGCGTGGCCTGGGCCGTGGCGTTCGCGAATTCAACGATGCCAAAAGCAACGTGAAGAGGGAAATTGAAGAAGGGCTGAGCGAGAAAGACCGCACTCCCAACACGACGACGACAACGACGACAACTCCTTCTCAACCTTAATCTTCCGATCACTTTCCGCCGACAAGAAGGGTTTGTTCCAGTTTACCTCCATTGAACAATATCAGGCTGACATCCATAGCGGTCGTACCACTTGCGAGCAGGCGGTACGACACTTTCTTTCCCGCATCGAAGAGCAGTCTTCCCTGAATGCCTTTGTCGAAGTTTTTGCCGAAGAAGCCCTGGCCCGTGCTGTCGCATTAGACCGCTCGGAGCCCAAAGGCTGCCTTCACGGTGTTGTGATCGGCATCAAAGACAACATCTGCTATAAAGACCACCGGGTTTCCGCCGGGTCCGGCATCCTGCAAAAGTTTACATCACTCTATTCGGCTACTGCCGTTCAACGCCTGTTGGACGAAGGCGCCATTCTCATTGGCCGCCAGAACTGCGACGAGTTTGGTATGGGCTCCACCAACGAGAACTCGTTTTATGGGCCTGCCCTGAACCCGGTTGACCAAAGCCGTGTTCCCGGTGGCTCATCGGGTGGAAGCGCTGCGGCGGTAAAGGCAGGCCTTTGCATGGCAGCGCTGGGAAGCGACACAGGGGGCTCCGTGCGGCTGCCGGCGGACTTCTGCGGCGTGGTTGGTATAAAGCCCTCCTATGGGCGTGTATCCCGCCACGGATTGATTGCCTATGCTTCCTCGTTTGACGTGATTGGCGTTTTGGCCAACTCGGTGGAGGATGCGGCAAGAGTCCTGGCTGTCATTTCCGGTCCCGACGACTACGACAGCACGGCCATCGGCTCGCCACCGGAAGCCTTTTCCAGGGGAGCAGAGGATACAAAATACCGCATTGCCTACTTTCCCGAATGGATCAACCACCCGTCTATCGACCCCGAAATTTCCTCGGCCATTCAGGAGAAGCTTCAACAGCTGAAAGAAGACGGCCATATGGTAGAACCCGTGACATTTTCCCTGACCGATTACATCGTTCCCACCTATTATGTTCTCACAACGGCGGAAGCCTCTTCCAATCTTTCCCGCTACGATGGGATCCGCTATGGCCAAAACTGGCACGACAAATCACAAACTGTTGCCAAATTTTATCAACAAAATCGTAAAAATGGATTCGGCAGCGAGGTCAAGCGTCGCATCATGCTCGGAACTTTTGTCCTGAGTGCCGGTTACTACGATGCCTACTACCAAAAGGCGCAGCAGGTTCGGCAGTTACTGCAGAGGCAGACAACCCTGATCTTCAACGATTTTGACTTTATCATTGCGCCGAATGCGACCTCCGTCGCCTACAAGGCCGGTGAAAAAAACGCCGATAAACTGGCCATGTATATGGGCGATATCTTCACCGTTTTTGCCAATTTGACCGGTGTGCCCGCTGCTTCTTTACCAGTATTTAAACATTCCTCTAACCTTCCTTTTGGTCTGCAAGTCCTCTCGTCTCCCCGGAATGAGGTAAGTTTGCAACGCTTTACGCATCAACTGATGCAACAATAAAGGCGAGTAAGATTCCCGTGCGATTTGGTTCACCCTCTAAAACACATTTTTGTGATGAACAAACTTTTATTGTTGGCTACCATCCTCGTCAGTTTTCTTTTGAAGGATTATGCAGCCGCTACCCCGATGGGACGAGCAACCGAAACCGACACCACTGACACAGAGCTTTTGAAAGTTGACCCCAAAGCAGGCTTTAAAGATCTTTTTGATGCTTCCTCATCAACAAGTGATTTCAGCCTTGGCAAATTGAACCCCAAAGCTGTCGCGTTTATCCAGGATTACATGGAAGACGAAGGCGACAACCTGGCCGCGTTGAAAATTTCCGGTAAGCGTTATTTCAACATCATCGAAGCCGCTCTCACGAAACGAAACCTGCCAACCGAGCTCAAATACCTGGCAGTGATCGAATCCGATTTGAAGTCAAGCGCCACGTCCGTAAAAGGAGCCGGTGGTCCCTGGCAACTGATGCCCGAAACGGCCCGCGACCTTGGCCTTCGCGTCAACGGAAGAATCGATGAGCGCCGCGACTATTTCAAGAGCACCTATGCCGCTGCCCGCTACCTGGCCTATCTGTACGACCTGTACGAAGACTGGCTGCTGGTGATTGCCGCTTACAACGGTGGTCCCGGCAAAGTGAACACCGCCATCAAACGCAGCGGCAGCCGTAATTTCTGGGACCTGCAGAACTACCTGCCGGCGGAATCCCGCAGTCATGTGAAAAAGTTCATTGCCACGCACTACATCATGGAAGGCGAAGGCGGACTGACCACGCTGACGAAGGACGAGACCACGAAGCTTCTCAACGGATATGCGGCAGCTCCCGCTGTATCCACTGATGGCTCCATGGCGATGCAGAACATTTCGGGTAAGTACTATTCAAAAGCGATTGCCCAGGTGCTGCAAATGAACCCGTCCGAGTTCAATAAACTGAACCCGAATTTCGACAGGCAGCTTTCAGCCCATGGCAATTACGACCTGCGACTGCCGAATGACAAAATGGAGCAGTTCAGGCAAAACAAAATCCAGATCCTGCAGCAGTCTGTTGGCATGTTGCTGGGTACCATCAAAGGATAAGATTCGTTCAACCAAAAAAGTGCTGACCGGTTTTCCGTCAGCACTTTTTTTATGGAGAAAACCAGGAAAAAATGCAAAACGGAACGGTGATGCTTTAGCCCGTTTTTGTCCTGGCCATGCAGGAGGAGGAAGGCAGGTTAAGGAGGAAGAGTTTGTGTATTCGTAAACCGTTCGTCTGCGCCTGTAAAAGCCTTACAGGGAAAGCACCTTTTTTATCGCTTCGGCTTTCAGCATGCACTCCTCCCATTCTTTTTCAGCCTCGCTGTAGAACGTAATGCCCGAGCCGACCTGGTAGGAAAGGTGTTGTGTTGCCTTGTTGTAAAAAATACTCCGGATAACGACATTGAAATCAAAATCACCGTTTGGCGCCTTGTAGCCCACCGAGCCGGAAAAAAGCCCCCTGCCAGTTTGCTCGTAGGCATCAATCAGTTTCATCACGTTGCGCTTTGG
The DNA here is from genome assembly GCF_003628535.1 of Flavisolibacter nicotianae. Classification (GTDB taxonomy): domain Bacteria; phylum Bacteroidota; class Bacteroidia; order Chitinophagales; family Chitinophagaceae; genus Flavisolibacter; species Flavisolibacter nicotianae. The sequence goes on along the minus strand of NZ_RBCI01000001.1, from coordinate 207,368 downwards.
TGCGCCGGTCATGGAGCCCATCGGGAAAAGGGCTTCGAGGATTTGCGAAAAGGAAGTATTGTCTTCTACCTCGCCACTGATGGTCGAGATCAGCTGGTGCACCTGCGGGAACGAATAAACACCGAACAACTCGTCCACTTTCACCGAAGCAGGTTTGCAGATCCGGGTCAGGTCGTTGCGTACCAGGTCAACCACCATCACGTTCTCGGCCCTTTCCTTTTGACTCAGGCGCAGGCTATCCCGCAATTGTTCATCATGTGCCGGGTCCTGCACATCGCGTTTCACCGTGCCTTTGATCGGTTGCGAAAGAAGGTGCGCACCTTTCCGGGCAAGAAACCGTTCGGGGCTGGCACAAAGAAGATAGCGGCCGTTGAGCCGGTAGAAGGCGGAAAAAGGATTGGGCGAAACCCTCATCAGGTTGTGAAAAACGGCAAACGGGTCCAGGGAAACACCGTCTGCAAAAAAAGCCTGGCAGAAATTGATCTCGTAGCAATCGCCGCGAAGAATATGTTGCTGCAGCGATTGGATTTTTTGCACATAGGCTTCTTTGGAAAGAACGGGTTTCACTTCAAACGAATCCATCTGTGCAGCATCGATCGCCCCGGGCTGTTGCACCAGGCTGGCATAAACGGCCGATGGGTCTTCGGCATGGATCGTCAAACAATCCCCGCTGATGGCCAGCACCACCTGCGGCGAAAACAGGAAGTAGGGCGGAAAGCCGATCCTGTCTTCTTTGTGCGAGACCAGGTGATGCAAGGTGTTTTTCAATTCGTAGGAGAGGTGTCCGAACAGCCACTGTTCCTGGTCGAAAAAACGGTCGGCTTCGCGGATGTCTGTTCCTTCCATCCACTCCCGTACGCCGGCGGCTACCAGGCATTCGGCTTCATGGGGTGGCGCCAGGCGGTATTGCTGGTTGTCCAAAAAACAAAAAGTGCCGAACGGGCGGAGCCAGTTCAGCACTTTTTTCTTCAGGCCTGAAAGATCAGCAACGGGAAAGGTGCAGCATTTCAGGGTTGTATGCATTCAAAATCAATAATCGTCTTCCTCGTCGTCAAAGCCACCGCCGCCGGTGAAAGGATCCATGTCGCTGAAATCCTCTTCTTCTTCGATCTTGAAATCCTCATCCTCCTCTTCTTCGGCTTTGCCTTTTCCTTTCTTTGACTTGGGGACGTCAAATTCTTCGAAATCCGGGTCCCAGTTGTCGTCATCTTCTTCCTCGCCATCGAAATCATCGTCGTCATCCTCATCATCGGCAGATTTGCCTTTCCCGCCCTTGGCCGGGGCAACATCTTCCTCATCAAAATCATCACTTTCGTCTTCTGCTGCCTTCTTGGGTGAGCGGCCTTTGGCCTGCGCCAGTAATGTGTCGATCAAACTTGTTCCGGAGGTGATTTCCTCTACCAGTATTTCTGCCATAACTATTTCGATTAGCGGTGTAAAATTTGCGTAAGGAATTTAATCCGCCAAATTTTCTAAAATTTTTTTTCTGCTTAGATTTTGATCAGTTGATCGCGACCGGGACCGTTGGAAATATAGGTTACGTCGCAAGGCAACGACTGGTTCAGGAAAGCAACATAGGCCTTCATTTCAGCAGGTAAATCGGCCGGGTCCTTGATGAACGAACTGTCCGTATTCCAGCCTTTGAAGGATTGGTACACCGGCTCAATTTTGCTGTGTGTCATCTGGAACGGAATTTCATTCGTTGGCTTGCCATCGATCTGGTACGACGTGCACACCTGCAGTTCTTCAAACGCATCCAGTACATCGGCTTTGGTCATCACGATCTGCGTACAGCCATTGAGCATGCAGGCATAGTGCAGGGCAACAAGGTCCATCCATCCGCAGCGGCGCGGACGGCCGGTCGTGGCGCCAAATTCGTTGCCCACCTTGCGCAGCTTTTCGCCGGTTTCGTCTTCCAGTTCGGTGGGGAACGGACCGCCGCCCACACGGGTGCAGTAGGCTTTGCTTACGCCAATCACCTCCCTGATCTTTTGCGGCGCTACACCCAGGCCATTGCATACGCCGGCCGAAATGGTATTGCTCGACGTCACAAACGGGAAGGTGCCAAAATCAATATCCAGCATGCTGCCCTGTGCGCCTTCGGCCAGCACTTTTTTGCCTTCGCCGATTTTGTTGTTGAGAAAATATTCGCCGTTGACGATATTCAGGGATTTCAAAAATTCAATGGCGTCGAAAAATTCTTCTTCCCACACCGAGATGTCCTCGTTGAAGTTGAAGTTGTCCAGGAGGGTCTGGTGCTTCAGGCGCAGCTTGATGTACTGCTGGGTGAAGCTTTTGTGCAGCAGGTCGCCCACACGCAGGCCGTTGCGGCCGGTCTTGTCCATATAGGCCGGCCCGATGCCTTTCAGTGTCGAACCGATTTTGGATTCTCCCTTCGCGAGTTCGGCCGCCTTGTCCAGTGCCCTGTGGGTAGGAAGGATCAGGTGCGTACGTTCCGAGATAAAGAGATTTTTTTTCAGGTCGATCCCGAAGGCGGCCACTTTCTCCGCTTCCTTCAGCAGGGTCACGGGATCCAGTACCACGCCGTTTCCGATCAGGTTTACGGTTTGTTCGTGAAACACACCGGAAGGGATCTGGTGCAGCACAATTTTTTTATCGCCGACATACAGCGTATGCCCGGCGTTGGGCCCACCCTGGAAGCGGGCTATAATGTCGTATTGCGAAGCAAAATAATCAACGATTTTTCCTTTGCCTTCATCGCCCCATTGCAGGCCTAAAATAACATCTACCATAGAAGTTTTATTCGGCCGCAAATATACGCATCCCCCTGTCCCCTCGAAGGGGAGACTTGGATTGGAGAGTCTTTTTTTCTTTGCAGCCTTTCTTTGAGACAATCTAGCCGGTAGCCTGGCCGCTGCAGAACCTTCACGCAAAATGTTTGCTTTTGTGCAAAGAGTTCCTTTCTGCGACCCAATGCTGTAATGAATGTTCGCGTTTAAAGCAAAATCGATGTCTCTCCTTCGAGGGGACAGGGGGAGCCTTATCTTTGCACCGCATGACGGAAAAAATCATCATCCTCGACTTTGGTTCGCAATACACCCAACTCATTGCCCGTGCCGTTAGAGAAGCGAATGTGTACTGCGAAATCCTTCCTTTCAGTAAAAAAATTCAACACGACCCTTCCATCAAAGGCATTATTTTATCGGGCTCGCCGTTTTCGGTGAACGATCCCAACGCACCGGAAGTGAATGTGACAGAACTGATAGAGCAAACCCCCGTACTGGGCGTTTGCTATGGCGCCCAGCTGACCGCAAAGCAGTTCGGCGGCAGGGTGGAGCGAAGCAGCAAACGGGAGTACGGCCGCGCTATCCTGCACCCGCAACAGGAAGACAGCCTGCTGAAAGGACTGACCCCCGCCTCGCAGGTCTGGATGAGCCATGGTGATTCCATTCTCGAGCTCCCCGCCGGCTTTGAAGTGCTGGCAACAACAGACTCCATTCCTGTTGCCGCCTTTCGGATGATTCCTGCAAACGAGGAGTCTCCCTCAACCCCAAACCCCCTCTACGGCCTGCAATTCCACCCGGAAGTATACCATTCCATTGAAGGCAAAAAGATCCTGCGCAACTTTTTGGTGAACATCTGCGGGTGCAGCCAGGACTGGACGCCGGCACACTTTATTACCGATACGGTGGAAGCCCTGAAAAAGAAGATCGGTAACGAGCAGGTGGTGATGGCCATCAGCGGCGGTGTAGACTCCACCGTTGCGGCTACCCTGATCAGCCGCGCCATCGGCGACAACCTGCACTGCATTTTCGTAGACAACGGCGTGCTGCGCAAAGACGAATTTGAAACCGTGCTGGCTACCTACAAACAACTAGGCCTAAACGTAAAAGGCATCGACGCCAAAAAAGAATTTTACAAAAAGCTGAAAGGCAAAACCGACCCGGAGAAAAAGCGCAAAGCCATCGGCAAACTGTTTATCGATATTTTTCAGCAGGAAGCCAAAAGCATCAAAGGGGTTTCGCTGCTCGGACAGGGCACCATCTATCCCGATGTGATCGAAAGCGTATCGGTGCATGGTCCGTCGGTCACCATCAAGTCGCACCACAACGTGGGTGGACTTCCGAAAAAAATGCATTTGGGCCTGGTGGAGCCGCTTCGCTTTTTATTTAAAGATGAAGTAAGAAAAGTTGGCCTGGAATTGGGTATTCCCGAAGACCTGATCGCACGTCATCCCTTCCCCGGGCCCGGGTTAGCCATCCGCATCCTCGGCGAAGTGACGGAAGAAAAAGTGCACCTCCTGCAGCAGGCCGATGACATTTATGTTAAAGCCCTGAAGGCGCACAAGCTGTATGCAACGGTTTGGCAGGCCGGTGCTATCTTACTCCCGGTACGCAGTGTGGGTGTGATGGGCGATGAGCGGACCTACGAGTTTACCGTGGCGTTGCGGGCCGTGACCAGTGTGGATGGCATGACGGCCGACTGGGCGCACCTGCCGTATGATTTCCTGGCCCATGTTTCCAACGACATCATCAACTCGGTCAGGGGCATCAACCGCGTGGTGTACGACATCAGCAGCAAGCCGCCGGCCACCATCGAGTGGGAATAAACCGCACCGGCCTTCTCCAAAATAGAAGGGTTCCGCTTCCTTCTCCTTCGGGTGAAGGTGGCCATCGGCCGGATGGGTCCGGGAGGGAGTGTCTACGCACAGCGCCTTGTTTTACGGATTAAATGCTTTGAATGAAAAAACTTTTCCTTCTACTCGCTTTGTTCACGATTGGGGCAGCGTCTTTTCAGGCCGGTGCCCAGCGACGCAAGCTGGCTATTTTTGCCCCGCTTTACCTGGACTCTGCATTTACATATACAGGTGAGTACCGGTTCAGCAAAACCTTTCCCAAGTTTTTAAATCCCGGTGCGGAGTTTTACCAGGGTGTTCAGCTGGCGCTTGATTCCCTGAAAAAAAGAGGGGCGCCGCTGGAAGTGTTTGTGTTCGATACAAAAGCAAGAGGGTCATCGATACCACAGCAAATGCGCAGTGCCGAACTGTCTAACGTGGAAATGGTGATCGCCCAATCCAATCCCTTCGAAACACGGCAACTGGCCGACATCGCACTGGCAAAAAAAATCCCTTTCCTTTCAGCTACCCTGCCCAACGATGCCAGTGTGACCAACAATCCGTATTTCGTGGTGCTCAACACCACCTTGCAGGGACACATTGAAGGACTCTACCGGATGCTGCAAAAAAGCTATAGCCTCGACCGCATCATTCTCTTTCGCAAAAGCGGGCAGCAGGAAGACGCAATCAAGACACACTTCGTGGAGTTTGGCCGGACAACATCTTCGGTGCCGCTGAACATCCGCATGGTGGACATCGGTGAAAACTTTACGCCGCAAATGCTGGCGGCACAAATGGACAGCACCCGCCGCAACGTGGTGATCGCCGGCAGCATGGACGAAGACTTTGGTGTGGCGCTGGCCAAAAACCTGTCGCAGCTAAGCAAGTATCCCACAACGCTGATTGGCATGCCTACCTGGGACAATTTTAATTTCAACCGGCCCGAGTTCAAATCCCTCGACATTATTTATTCCACACCGTTTTTCTACAACCGCCTGACGCCGCTGGAAAGCCGGCTGGCCAGCAATTTCGAAAAGCAGATCGGCAGCCGCCCCACCGATTATTTTTTCCGTGGCTACGAGGTCACCATGCGCTTTGCCCTGCTGCTGCTCGACGCCAAAAAAGACGTGGCCTCCAGCCTCGTGCAAAAAGGAAATTACGTCTTCACCCGCTTCGACATACAGCCTGTGTTCAAAGACAAAAAGAACATGACGCTGGATTACTTCGAGAACAAGAACATCAATTTCGTCCGGGTCACTGGCGGCTTCAAAAGGCTTATGTAGGGTGGAGTTCACGAGTTCACAAGTTGTTTTTTCCTTCCGGCAGTTTATCTTTTAAGCATGGCTGCTTTCAAAAAGTTTGAAGAAATCATTGCCTGGCAAAAAGCAAGGTACCTGAACAAAAGAGTGGGCGGGTTTATCGATTCTGGGCGCTTTAAAAGCAATTACCGCCTGATCAACCAAATAGAAGGATCGGCAGGCTCCATAATGGACAACATTGCTGAAGGCTTTGAACGAAGCGGCAATAAAGAATTACTTCAGTTTTTATATATAGCAAAGGGATCCTGTGGTGAATTCCGGTCGCAGTTGTACCGGGCACTGGACCGCCAATACATTTCGCAGAATGAATTTGACGAATTGTATGAACTCGCACGACAAGTGATCGTCATGCTGCAAAAGCTGATTGGCTACCTTGAAACTTCTGTTTACAAAGGCTCAAAGTACAAAAACAGGGACGAAGGCAACGCTCTAACTTGAGAACTCCAACTCGTGAACCTGTGAACCCGTGAACTCGTGAACTGTTCCTCTGCTGGCATGTTTATCGCATAAACACCCGCATGCCGCTGATTGAATTTTCCGACAAAGGTTTGTATTGCCCGGCCGGCGATTTTTACATCGATCCCTGGCAGGGTGTGGACCGTGCCGTCATCACGCATGCACACAGCGACCATGCCCGCTGGGGAAGTAAATCCTACCTCTGTCACCGCGACTCGCAGCCCCTGCTGCAGCAGCGCCTGGGTCCCAATCACTACCAACCGGTCGGCTGGAACGAGCCGCTGTACCTGAACGGTGTCCGGCTTACGTTTTTCCCCGCAGGGCACATCATCGGCTCTTCGCAGATCCGGGTCGAACACAATGGCGAAATCTGGGTGGTGAGCGGCGATTACAAACTGGAGAACGATGGCATCAGCGGCGCCTTTGAGCCGGTGAAGTGCCACAACTTCATTACCGAGTCAACCTTTGGCCTGCCCATTTACAAGTGGAAGCCGCAGCAGGAAATTTACAGCGGCATCAAAGCCTGGATTCAGCGCAACCAGGCCGCGGGCAAATCATCCATCCTCATCGCCTACAGCCTGGGCAAAGCGCAGCGCCTGTTGCAGCCGCTGTCGGAAGTGACGGAAAAGATTTTTGTGCACGGTGCCGTGTACAACCTGCACATGGCCCTGGTGAATGCCGGCTGGAAACTGCCGCCGGTCGAAAAAGTAACACCCGACACACCGAAGGCCGAACTGAAAGGCGCCGTGGTCATTACTCCCGGCAGCGCGGAAGGCACACCCTGGCTGCGGCGCTTTGCGCCCTACGAAATTGGCGTGTGCAGCGGCTGGATGCAGGTGCGGGGTGCGGTGCGGCGGCGCAATGCCGATGCCGGTTTTATCCTGAGCGATCATGCCGATTGGGACGGCCTGCTCACGGCCTGCAAAGCCACCGAAGCCGAATGCGTGTATGCAACGCATGGCTTCCAGGCGGCCTTTAGCCGCTACCTCCGGGAGAACGGCATCCAGGCCCGGGAAGTCAAAACCGAGTACGGCGACGACGAAGAGGAGGGGAATAGCAGAACAGATGAACAAGGAATAGCGAATGATGAAGGAAATGTGTAGGGAAAACAATCTCAAATCATCAACGTCAAATTTCAAATGAAATCATGCGGCAATTTGCAGAATTGGTAACGCAGGTTGGCAGCAGTACAAAGACCAACGACAAGCTGGATGCGCTGGTGGCCTACTTTTCCTCGGCTGTGGATGAAAAGGACAAAGTGTGGGTGATAGCCCTTTTTAGCGGCCGGCGGCCGAAACGGGCAGTGAACACCACGCAACTGGCCACCTACGCCATTGAAGTGGCGGGGCTTCCGTTCTGGTTGTTCGAGGAAAGCTATCATACCGTGGGCGACCTGGCGGAGACCATTGCGCTGCTGCTGCCCGAATCCGCGCCGGAGCAGCAACATGCAGAACCCCTGCACGACTACATCGAAGGGCTGATCGGTCTTGACAAAGAAAGCGAAGAGGTCAAAAAAGGCTTTATCCTCGAAAGCTGGCGGGGCATGAACAGGGCGGAGCAATTTGTTTTCAACAAACTCATAACCGGCGGCTTTCGCATTGGTGTTTCGCAGAGCGTAATGGTGAATGCGCTGGCCAAAGTGCTCCAGTTGGAGTCGTCCGTCATTGCGCACCGGATCAGCGGGCAGTGGGACCCGGCCCTCATTTCGTTTGAGGAACTGTTGGGCGAGCACGCCGTCACTTCTGACAACTCCAAGCCCTACCCGTTTTACCTGGCCTATGCCATTGAAGACGATCTTTCCACGCTGGGCGATCCGCACGACTGGCAGGCCGAATGGAAATGGGACGGCATCCGCGGGCAGATCATCAAACGGGGCGGCGAACTCTTTGTCTGGAGCAGGGGCGAGGGGCTGATGACCGAAAAGTTCCCGGAGTACCACGCCTTACAAACGATCTTACCCGACGGCCTGGTGCTGGACGGTGAGATCATTCCCGCGGTGGATGGCAAACCGCTGGCCTTTGCCCTTTTACAAACCCGCATCGGCCGGAAGAACGTCACCAAAAAACAACTCCAGGAAGCGCCAATTGCCTTTTTTGCCTACGACCTCCTGGAATACGAAGGCGAGGACTGGCGGGGCCGGCCGCTCACGGAGCGGCGGGCCAGGCTCGAGGAAATTGTCAAAAGCCTCCATCACCCCACGCTGCTCCTTTCCGACATCGTGCCCTTTACTTCCTGGGAAGACCTGGCCCGCCTGCGGGAACAGTCGAGGGAAATGGGCGCCGAGGGCTTCATGCTGAAAAAAAAGTCCTCCACCTACCAGGTGGGCCGCAAACGCGGCGACTGGTGGAAGTGGAAGATCGACCCGCTGGTGATTGATGCCGTGATGATCTACGCCCAGAAAGGGGCGGGGCGAAGGAGCGGCTTGTATACCGACTACACCTTTGCCGTTCGCGACGGCGACAAGCTGGTGCCCTTCACCAAAGCCTATTCCGGCCTCACCGACAAGGAGTTTGCGCAGGTGGATGCCTTTGTCAAAAGGAATTCGCTGGAAAAATTTGGCCCGGTGCGAACGGTGAAGCCCGAGCTTGTTTTCGAAATTGCTTTTGAGGGCATTGCCGCCAGCAGCCGCCACAAAAGCGGCGTGGCCCTGCGCTTTCCCCGCATGAGCCGCTGGCGCCGGGACAAAAAGCCGGAGGAGATCAACACCCTGGAAGACCTGAAAAAGATGCTCGAGGTGTATGGTAAATAAGAAACAGCATCAATTTTCAAGAAGGCAACTGCCAATGTTTTGCCACAATACCTGCTCCTTCTTCCCTGGTAGCTTTGCGCCGGATGAAAGATTTTTTTGATAAAAGATTTGTTTCTGCAAAGCCGCCGACTATATTTGTCTGCTCATCCAGCTCCTCCCGAAAAATCACTCCACAACGACGATCCGATCCCTTGAAGTCTTTCAGGCAACAGCACTGATTGCGCAAACCACCCCTTACACATCGATAAAACCATGCAGTCGGACGACCCGGCAGCCGATACGTTTTCTTAGACTTGAAAATGCCATATCGGAAACAGAGAAGAAATGAGGGCCACTCCTTTTTAGAAACACGAAACGCATTTAAAGAAGGGCAGTTCCCGTCAGAAACACCAGGTCCCATCCTTTGAACCACCGGCGCCCCAGCGCTTTTTGCTAACTGCCAATTCCTCCCTGTAGAGCCAAACACCGGTCGCAAGGCCACTCGAAACACAAAACTGCAAAAGATGTTGTTATCCGTCTGCCCTGAAACAATTCCTGCCGGTTGGCCGAACAGCCTATTCCCGGTAGGATTTGGCATTTGTAAGATGCCGGTTCTGGTGATAGCGGCGAAGGTTGGAAGATTGATTTCGCTCAGCAGTACTGCAGCGTTCGTCGATAAAAAGAGGCCGTTTCACCGGCAAAAGACATGGATACATATAAAAGGAAGGACTAACATGAGGAAGGTAGTGGATATTCGTTCTTTCTCTACGGGTTTTTCCCTACCGTCTGTTCCACCCCTTGAAAATCCAAGATTGCCGTTTTCGTCTTTGTTCTCCGGAACCAACCGACTACTGCCAGCACTCCCCTGTGAAGCCACCAAACAGTTTGACTACTAATTGCGCCTATATGCACCAAACTTTACGCAGCATTTTGACTTGCTTTCGAGCCCATTTCTTTCCCGCAAGTTCCGCACAAGGGGAAGAGGGCAGACCGAAACCCGGTACCATTCAACCGCAAAACATTTCGCGTACAAATAAACCGTGGCCCAAAGCCACTTCTGTTGTTTACCTAAACCGCCAGACTATGTATTCAGTTTTACCCTTCCGCCAACTCCGCAGTGAGAGAACGATTTCCGTGCGCCTGGGCTTAATGGCTCTGATGCTTTTCGCCTTTTTCTTTGGTGGCGTGCAAAAGTTGCATGCGCAGTATAAAGAAAATGTGGGTCCGGCCACGGTAATAACCGACAAGCCGGACTATGCGCCGCGGTCAAACGCTGTTTTCACCGGTGCTGGTTTCCAGCCGGGGGAAACGGTTGCGCTGAGGGTAAAAAATCTCTTTCGGGCCTGTAATACGGTAACGGCGGATTCGTCTTATCAGCCGTGGACGGTGGTTGCAGATGCAAATGGTGGATTTGTGACGAATTGGTTGGTCTGCGATTGCCTTGGGGATTCTTTGCGTTTACGAGCAGTAGGGCAAACATCACACGATACGGCTTATGCATACTTTTCAGATGCTGCAGTCACAATAACACCAGCTTCTGGAGGGGGAAATATTTCAGCTGACAATGTTGGTGGTGCTTGGACGACACTCACTGGGCCCGTACTGACTGAAGCAACGACAGGGGACATCGGTCTTGGCCCTTCGAATAATCCTGGAACAATTATACTTACAGTTCCATCTGGTTTCGTTTTTGATGTTACGAGCGGACCTTCGGGGCCAGCACCAACCGTAAAAGTTAACGGCGATGCCAGCAACGCAAGTAAAAATATTAATGGTGTCGCCAATGGTGGAACTATTCCGGTTTCCGTAGGCCCGACCACATTGACTATTACAATAAACGCTAAAAGTAACGGTAGCACTCCAAATGTCTTAACATTTCAGGATATCAGAGTCCGCCCAACTTCAGCAACCGCTCCATTGGCATCAGGAAATATCGAAAGAAAGAGTGGTGCAGCTGGTGGAACGTCAAGTTATTCCACAATACCAGCGTCAAATCCTAACTATGGTACATTGACAGAGGTGGCCGGAGCGGCGACTAAACTTGCATTTGGACAACAGCCCTCCAATGCTGTGGCAACTACTGCCATAACACCTGCTGTCACAATACGTGTGCTTGATGCGAACGGTAATTTGGTAACAACAGATAATAGCACGCAAGTAAGTGTTGCTATAGGTACAAATCCGAGCGCTGGAACGTTATCAGGCACTACAACGGCCAATGTATCTGGAGGTACTGCTACATTTAGCAATTTGTCAATTAATAATTCCGGAACTGGATATACTTTGTCGGCTACAAGTACCCCATCACTCACAGGAGTTACATCAAACTCTTTTAACATAACTGCTGGTACCCCTACTAAAATAGTTGTAAGTAATATTGGAACACAAATAGCCGGAGCAGGATTCAGTGTGACAGTTACGGCGCAAGACGCCTCAGGCAACCCATCTAATGTAACAAGTGCAACCGGTATCAGCCTTTCTAAGACAACTGGTACGGGTACTTTAGGAGGAACTCTTACAGGCACGATTGCCAATGGTACATCAAGTATAACAATCACTGGTGTGACTTATACAAAGGCTGAGACAGGAGTAAGTATCACAGCAGCCAGAACCACTGGAATGACTTTGACCTCAGGTACCAGTAATTTATTTACTGTTGAACCAGGGGTTCTAAATAATTTTCTAGTTCAATCATCTTCTGGTAGTAATATAGGTACGCAGACAGTTGCTTCGCCATTTGATATAAAGATAACGGCAAGAGATGCGAATAATAATATAGTGAATAGTGGGCCAAACGTCTTTACAGGTACAGCCGCAATTACTTCTTCCGGCACATTAAGTACTGGTGGAGGGAATACTTCAAATTTTATTGCCGGCGTTCTTGCTGCTCATAGTGTCTCTTTTGCAAATGCAGGCAATTTTACCATCACTGCAACAAATGGCGCTGTGAATGGGATTAGTAATACGTTTACTGTTCTCCCGGCAAATACAACCACGACCATTGACGCAGCAACAGCAACATATGGAGATGCAGTTGTTAATTTGGTCGCCCATGTTAGTCCAAATGCAGCAACGGGAAATGTAGATTTCTATGTGGATGGTGCCAAGGTTGGAACTTCTCCTCTGTCAGTTGGTACAGCTACCTATAGTTATTCAATAACTGGTTTGAGTGCTGGTTACCATTCATTGCAGGCAAAATACCTGGGTTCTAATGGTTATGCAATAAGTGAAAGTGATAATAATCCAGAAACGACGCCAAGGCTTTTATTAAATAAGAAGGCGGACCTACGGGCAGACGGTAACGTTTGCCGGCACAGAGTTCACCCCACATGCGGGTGACCTGGTGAACGGCGATGCGGTAGCCAGTGTCACGCTGGTGTCCAGCGGTGCTGCGGCTACAGCGGCCAAAGGGTCGTATGACATCACTGCAAGTGCGGCCACCGGTACAGGGCTGGGCAACTACGACATCACGTATGCGAAGGGCACCCTGACAGTAGATGCGAAGGCGCTGGACCTACGGGCAGACGGTAACGTTTGCCGGCACAGAGTTCACCCCACATGCGGGTGACCTGGTGAACGGCGATGCGGTAGCCAGTGTCACGCTGGTGTCCAGCGGTGCTGCGGCTACAGCGGCGGTGGGCAGCTATCCGATTGTAGCCTCTGCTGCAACAGGTACTGGTCTTTCTAACTATAGCATTACGTACAAAAACGGGATACTAACCATTAACAAGGCCACCCTGATAGTGACCGCAGATAATAAGGAAAAGTATTGTGGACAGAACAATCCTACACTTACAGGAAAGATCACTGGCCAACAGAATGGAGAGATGTTTACTGATACATATACAACTATTGTAGGTCAAAATACATCTTCTGGTAATTATCCTATTGTCCCTGCTGTAACTGGTGCCACAATTGACAATTATAACGTTGTGCCAGTTGATGGTATTCTAACTGTTAAGCCAATTAATAGCATCGATGTGTCTGGCAGCGGTAACACATTTGCCTTGGGTACACCTGCATCTTTGAGCGCATTGATTTTGCCTGCGGTAGCCGGTGTTAATCTCACATTCACGTTAACTACTAACACCGGTACGACATCGACCTATACTGCTGTAACAGATGCGAGCGGAATAGCAAAAACTACTACTCCGATAACTGGCTTAGCTTTGGGCCTTTACAAAGTGACAGCGACAACAGCGTCGGGTTGTGCAACTTCAATTGCTGCATCATATATGACAGTATACGATCCAAATGCAGGCTTCGTTACAGGTGGTGGTTGGATCAATTCTCCGGCAGGTGCTTATGTTGCCGACAAAACTTTGACTGGAAAAGCAAACTTTGGCTTCAATGCGCAGTACAAGAAGGGTAGTAACGCAGTTGACGGTAATACGGAATTTCAGTTTAACGCTGGTAATCTGAACTTCAAGAGCTCGAGTTATGTTGCGGGAACGCTGGTAATTGCAGGTGCAAAAGCAATCTTCCAGGGCTCGGGTACAATCAATGGTACAGGTAACTACAACTTTATGATTTCTGCAATTGACGGATCAATTAGCGGTGGCGGTGGTGTTGATAAATTCCGTATCAAGATTTGGAATCCAGTAACAGGTACAATTGTTTACGATAACCAATTAACAAATACGGATAACAATGCCGATCCGATTACAGTTCTGGGTGGTGGTTCTATTGTTATTCATCAGGCGAATTCAGCCAAACCTGTTGCACCAACTGTAAGAGCGACACAAGTGGACCTAACGCCAGTTTCGAAACTCGGACTGCAGGCTTATCCCAACCCGGCTATCTCCCAGTTTACCGTCAAACTAACTGGCACCAATACAACAGATGCCATTACAATGATCGTGTACAACCAGATGGGCCAGGTGCTCGAAGTAAAACGCAACCTCGTCTCCGGTCAAACGGTTCAGATAGGGGCGTCGTACAAGCAGGGAACCTACTTTGTCGAAGTGATCCAGGGCGATAAACGCGAACGACTGCAGGTCGTCAAAACCAACTAAGCTTTATTGTTAGTAAGAAAAACACAAGGTGGCCTTTGGGCCACCTTTTTTGTTTTGGGAGGCTGCCGATAGCCTGTCTTTATTGAGCACTTCGGGTATTTTTCAGCGATACTTGCAAAACCAGGAAAAGCAGTTTACCTTGCGGCCCGGCTATCATCCCATCCTCTGAATGAATGCAGGGTCAACGCATTCCTGGAAACCGGAAGACCATCCTCTGAAATTCCGCACATTCATTTTTAATCAAAAACAAACCGTCTCTCATGAAAACAATGCGCTCCGGCATACTTGCCACGCTGCTCTTTTGCGGCTTTCTTTCCTGTAAAAAAGATATGAGTTCCAATGAGGACCTTTCCCAGGCGAAGGCTCCTTCGGTTACAACCACACAAGCAGTTGATGGCATCGTGCAAAGCACCTGCCCCACCTGCGTCGCCAATTTTACGCCCCAAACGGAAACGTTGGCATCCAATGCGGTCCTGAAACTGGAAGCCGGTGTATTAACCGCTGCCGGAACGACCGTCACCACCATTCCAACAACGGTCGAACGCTATACCGTCGGCAACGTAAACGTCACGGTTAGCCACGATGCCCAAAACGTGTATTTCACGCTGGAACGCAACAACAGCACCGGCCTGTTTGGCAACATCCGCTTTTATTCACCGGCTGTGATTCCCATCGTCGACAATGGCCCGGGCAGATTTGGTTTTGCAACAGAGGTCAAAAAGATCCAGGTGATCCGTTCCCGGGAAGCCCTGCCCGCCTGTTCCGAAATCAGCTTTTCCTTTATGGTGAAAGGCGGTGGCAACCCAACGGTTGCCGGCGAAGTAACAACCACCGAAGCCCTGAAATACGTGTTGCGTGACATCTGCCCGGTAAAAACCTGCACGATCGCAGCCGGCGACTACCGTACCCAAACCCGCGGCTACTGGCGCAACAACAACGGCCAGGCTTTCGTAACGGCACATCCCGGCCTGCTTCCCCTAACCATCGGTGACGGCAACAATACCCAAAGCTTTGCCGATGCGGCTTCTGTCAAGACCTTCCTGGAATCCGGTATAGCCAACGGCACCCCGGGTGTATTGCCCAACGGTGGCACCCTGGCCGCTCAGGTCTTGACCCTTGCCATCAACCTGAAGGCCGACGAGCAGGTCGCCACCTTTGGTGCGGCCGATGGCAAACTGGCCAACCTGGTGGTGAACATCGACGACGCCGACATCACTGCGCATCAGGGTTGGGCCGCCCTGAAGTCCTGGAATGGCAAATCGGTGCAGGAAATCTTTGCCCTCGCACAAAAAGTGCTGGGTGGCACATCCACAGCCTACAGCCCCAGCCAGATGAACGACGTGGTAACAGCCATCAATGAAAACTTCGACAACGGTTCCGTGAATAACGGTTTCCTGGGTTGCGGTCAATAAGAATTTTTTCATCCGTCCCTAACTGGAAAAGACCCGGCTACTGCCGGGTCTTTTTTTAGTCCGCACAAACGTGCTTCAACACTATTCATCAACCTTCAATCGTTTCCGCCATGGCCGATACGACTGTCTTTTCTTGTAAGAAATCGGCTCTCCCTGCCTACTCATAAAATGGCCATCCCCTCCCCGGAGGAGAGCAATGGATAAATGACCGAACCAAAAAGAACCCAGGAATGGTTCCTGCAGCCAACAAACCTTTCGGTAAGCCGGTTCAGGACGAAGCAACCGAACGGTATAGCCATAGCAGAATTTATTCTCTCACCTGTACAGCTATTTTAGGACGAGAGAAGATGAGACAGAAAGCATGGATGATGTATAGATAAAGCATGGATAGTGCATGAAAAAGGCGTTGGCAATTCAGCTTCCTGTTTCCCTGGTTTCCCGGAACCTGCCAGGCAATCCCGTTGTAGATTTACGCGGATGAAGGACCTGAAGAAATCGAAAGGGTACGCGGTGGTACGGGACTGGCTCGCCACCAGGGGATACAAACCCTTTGCCTACCAGGAAGAAGCCTGGCGGCATATCTGCAACGGCGAAAGCGGTTTGGTGAATGCGCCGACGGGAACGGGCAAGACCTTCTCCGTGTTTTTGGGCGCCGTGATTCAGTTCATTAACCTGCATCCAAAGACCTACCAATCCAAAGCGAAAAATGGCCTGCAGCTGATTTGGATCACTCCCCTGCGAGCACTGGCCAAGGACATTGGCCGGGCCATGGAAGAAGTGCTTTTTGAACTGGACATGCGCTGGCAGGTGGGGATTAGGAATGGTGACACCTCCACGGCCGACCGGGCAAAGCAAAAGCGGCAGATGCCCGAAGTCCTCATCATTACCCCCGAAAGCCTTCACCTACTGCTCACCCAAAAAGGCTATGCGGATCTCTTCCGCACGCTGAAGATCATTGCGGCCGACGAGTGGCACGAACTGGTTGGCAGCAAACGGGGCGTGCAGGTAGAACTGGCCCTCAGCCGGATTGTTGGTTGTCGGGCCGCCGCACCTTCCAGGGAAGATGTGGCCGATGCACAACCCATACCCGGCGGAAAATCCAAAAAGAAAAATGCTTCGTCGAAAAGCGAGGATAGTGAGATGGCCACTCCCCCCTTGGGGGGCAGGGAGGCTTTGTCCATTTGGGGGATCTCGGCAACGATCGGCAACCTGGAACAAGCAAAAGACGTCCTGCTGGCACCACTGAAATTGCTGAAAGTGGAGTCGCCGCAAAGCGGGCCTTCGCAACCAGGCCACTCGCCCCTTGGAGGGCAGGAGGGCTTTCCCCCGGAGGGCCGGGGTGAGGTGGGAACCATCGTTCGGGCCAAGCTGCACAAACAACTGGAAATCCTTTCCGTGCTGCCCGATGAAATCGAAAAATATCCCTGGGCCGGTCACCTGGGCATCAAGCTCGCCGCGAAGATCCTGCCCATCCTGGAAGAAAGCCGCACAACGCTGATCTTCATCAACACCCGCGGCATGAGTGAACTGTGGTACCAAACCCTGCTCACCATCGCCCCGCACCTGGCCGGTGCCCTGGCCCTGCACCACGGCAGCATCGAAAAGGAGCTGCGAACCTGGGTGGAAGAAGCCCTCCACGAGGGCAAGCTTAAAGCGGTTGTCTGCACGGCCAGCCTGGACCTGGGCGTTGATTTCCGGCCTGTCGAAACGGTCATCCAGGTTGGCTCGCCCAAAGGTGTTGCCCGCTTTCTGCAACGGGCAGGCCGGAGCGGCCACAGTCCCGAGGCCATCAGCCGCATTTATTTTTTACCCACCCATTCACTGGAGCTGATCGAAGCCGCGGCCCTCAAGTCGGCGATCGGCGAACAGTTCATCGAAAGCCGCGAGCCCCTGCTGCTTTGTTACGACGTGCTGGTGCAATACCTCTGCACCCTGGCTTGTTCCGATGGCTTTATTCCCTCCGTCATTTTTGAAGAAGTAAAGGCCACCAATTGTTTTGCCGAACTCACCGAAGACGAATGGAACGAGATGCTCTATTTCATCACCTCCGGCGGCAATGCCCTGCAGCAATACGACGAATACAAAAAAGTGGAGGTGGAGGCCGGCGTGTACAGGATCAACAGCCGCCGCATCGCCATGCGCCACCGCCTGCACATCGGCACCATCGTCAGCGACAACATGATGAAGGTGAAATTCTTGGGCGGCGGCTATGTCGGTGTTATTGAAGAGAGCTTTATCTCGCGGCTGGAGCCGGGGGATGCCTTTACGCTGGCAGGGCGCCATGTAGAGCTGGTCACCATCAAGGAAATGACGGCTTTTGTAAAAAAATCCACCAAGAAAAATGCGCTCATCCCGAGCTGGATGGGTGGCCGCCTGCCCCTGTCGGCCAGCCTGGGAAAAGTGCTGCGGCAGACGGTGGACGATGCGGGGGCCGTAAGGGGTGAATCGTCAAACGGGAAACGGCAAACCCCTGGAAAGATGCCGGTAGAGTTGGAGGTACTGCAGCCGCTGTTCGACCTCCAGCGGCGCCTTTCGCACCTGCCGAAAGAAGCCGAGCTGCTCATCGAGCAGATCGAAACCCGCGACGGCTTTCACCTCTTTGTCTATCCTTTCGAAGGAAGGCTGGTGCACGAAGCCATGGCGGCGCTTCTTGCATATCGCATCTCCCGTATTACGCCCATTACGTTTTCCATTGCCATGAACGATTACGGCTTTGAGCTGCTGAGCGACCAGCCAATCCCCGTCGACGATAGCAATGTGTACGAGCTTTTTTCTCCCGCTAACCTGATTGAAGATATCCAGCGCAGCGTGAATGCAACCGAAATGGCCAAGCGCAAGTTCCGCGACATTGCCGTCATCGGTGGACTGATCTTCCAGGGTTTTCCCGGCGAATACAAAAAAGCAAGACACCTGCAGGCCTCGGCCGGTTTGCTGTTCAACGTGTTCAATGAATACGATGCCGGTAATGTGCTGATCCGCCAGGCCTACCAGGAAGTGTTCGACCAGCAAATGGAAGAAGCACGCCTGCGGGAAATGCTGCAGCGGGTACAGAAATCCAGGATCGTTCTTACCTACCCGGAACGCCTGACCCCGTTTTGCTTTCCCATCAAAGTGGACAGCCTGCGGGAAAACCTGACCTCCGAAAAGTTGGCCGACCGGGTGCGGCGCATGCAGTCCGAACTGGGACGGTTGTGATTTTGGGGAAGCAGAAAACGGCCTGCTACAATGGAACGGCACTGTTTTGTAAAGAAAAACAAAAGAATCCCGGGGCTGCCCTACATCCCATTGATCCCGGTTCAAAGACGGTAATTTTGCAGCCCTCATGCAAGCACCTTTACGCCATCAATTACAGGGGCAAACGCTCTGGCTTTCGGCCCAGCGCTCCTTGTTTTGGGAAGAAGAAAAAGCCCTCGTGGTGTCCGATCTGCATTTTGGCAAGACGGGTCATTTCCGCAAGGCGGGCATTGCTGTTCCGCAGGGCGTGTACAAAGAAGATTTACAGCGGCTGGTGAACCTCCTGCATTATTTCGGGCCTTCGCAACTGATCGTCGTTGGCGATTTTTTTCACAGCCATGCCAATGTTGAACTGGATTGGTTCCGGCGGTGGCGGAACGAATTTTCCTCGCTGGCCATAACGCTGGTAAAAGGCAACCACGATATCCTGAAAGACGATTGGTACCGTGCAGCCGCCATTGAGGTGGTGCATCCCACCCTGGTTGCAAAGCCTTTCCTGTTTGCGCACGACCGTTGCGACACGGCCCCCGGCCTGTATTCGTTTTGCGGGCACATTCATCCCGGTGTGTCCATCCATGGGTTGGGTAAACAAAGCCTTCGGTTTCCGTGTTTTTATTTTGGCCCGGACCATTGCATTTTGCCGGCCTTCAGCAAGTTTACCGGGGCGGTGAGTATGGACAAAGGGCAGGCCGATGCCATTTATGCGATCGTTGAAAACGAACTGATAAAACTGTGATGAACAAAAGCCGGAAGCTGCACATTGCCTTCGATCCGATCTATGCACACCCGTTGCCCGAAGGGCACCGGTTCCCGATGCTGAAATACGAACTCATACCGCAGCAATTGCTTTACGAAGGGGTGATCACCGGCGATGCGCTTTTTTCGCCGCAGCCTTGCAGCGACGCTGTTGTTTTGCTGGCGCATTGCCCGGACTATGTAACGAAACTCAAAGAGCAAACACTTTCCGCACGGGAACAGCGCCGCATTGGCTTTCCGCAGTCGCCGCAATTAACCCTGCGTGAATTCGTCATTACGCAGGGCACCATCGACTGTTGCCGGCATGCGTTGGAAAACGGGGTGGCCCTCAACGTGGCCGGCGGCACGCATCATGCTTTTCGCGACCGGGGCGAAGGCTTTTGCCTGCTCAATGATTTTGCCGTCGCCGCAACAGTTTTACTGCAGCAAAACAGGGCCGGCAAGATCCTCATCATCGATCTTGACGTACACCAGGGAAATGGCACGGCAAAGATCTTCGAACACGAAGAGCGGGTCTTCACCTTCAGCATGCACGGCAAGCATAACTATCCTTTCGTCAAAGAAAAAAGCGACCTCGATGTGGAACTGCCGGATGGATGCACGGACGACATTTACCTGGAGAAACTAGCGGCTATCCTGCCCCGTTTATTGGAAACCGAAAAACCGGACCTGGCTTTTTTCCTCTCGGGTGTGGATGTTTTGGAAACCGACAGGTTTGGCAAACTCAGGGTCACCATGGAGGGCTGCCGGCAGCGCGACAGGCTGGTGTTTTCGCAACTGAAGGCCGCTTCCGTTCCCTGCGTGGTGGCCATGGGCGGCGGGTACTCGCCACAGGTGAAAACCATCGTGGAGGCGCACTGCAACACGTTTAAGGCGGCGAAAGAAATTTTTGACTTGGAGTAATGAGTGGATAGTGAGATGGGGGGATT
Source organism: Flavisolibacter nicotianae (assembly GCF_003628535.1). Taxonomy (GTDB): domain Bacteria; phylum Bacteroidota; class Bacteroidia; order Chitinophagales; family Chitinophagaceae; genus Flavisolibacter; species Flavisolibacter nicotianae. The sequence continues at coordinate 186,943 of NZ_RBCI01000001.1, read as the reverse complement.
TCTGCAGACAAGCACGCACAGGAGTGTTTATGTGGTGCCCCTAGCGCTTTTTGCGAAACTGGTTGTAGTCCAGAAAGTAAATCAGCTTGACGGTTAACTCGTTACCGTGCGAGGTCTGGAAAATGTTTTTCAGGTTGCCGAGGTAGCGCGACTGCGAGACAACACCTGTCGGATCGCCAAGCCAGTTCTTGTAGCCTGCAATCACCCGGCTGCCGGGGCGGAAGTCCCAGGTAAAAAAAGCATCCACGTTAAAGAGGTTGTAGTTCTCGTCCTGGTTGGGAAGAAAGGCCCGCGGCACGGGGTGACCATCCTGGTTTACGTTGAAGAAGCTGTGATAACGCACCTGGTTCCAGTAATGTCTTGTGCGAAGGGTCAGGTTCAGCCGCGATGTAAAATTGTAAATGCCGTTCAGTACGGCCGTCGTTTGCAGGTTTCTGCGGTAGCCGATAATAGGCTCGCCATTGGACTCTCTCACAAACGCATAGCCGATCTGGTTTTGTTCGTCTTCCCTGTAAATCGATAGACCCAGCGTAAACCGGTTGCTGAAACGGTAACGGGTACCCAGGTTCACGAGATAGTAATTGCCGTTTTCCACCTCGGCATGCGAAAATCCCAAAATGTAATTGACGAAAAGCTTCTTCCGGCTGTCGCTGCTGCCTTCCGCAGAAACATAATGAAAAGCGGGCTTCACAAGGTAGCGGTTGGGCGTACGCAGTTCAAAATAATCGTGCGATGCAAAGGGCTGCGAGCCGATGTTGAGGGCCACATCCCAGAAGTTCTTAAACACCCAAAAACCCCGGGCATAGGCCTCGTACTGGTCGTAAGCATAGGGCTTGAACATGTTGCTGTAACGGGTGCCGAATGTGTACTGGTAGGAGATAAACCGGTTGGTGGCAGTTAGCTGGTTGTAGCTGCCTTCGGCAATATAACCCACTTTGTTAGGCGCCTGCAGGTAGCCCATGTCGTTGGGGTCGTATTTGCTGGAAACCACGTTTGTCGTAAAAGCAAACCGCAGTTTCCCGCTGACTTTCCCGACAAACAACGAGGTTTTAAAACCGTCGTAGGGTTTTACCAACAACTGGTTGTTGATGCGTGTGGTATCGCCGATCAGGTTGATGCCATACGAAGAATAATCGAAGCTGGGTAAGGCGGAGTAGCCAAAGATCTTGCTGTAACGGCCCGTGAGTTTTACCTGGTACCGGTTGTCGGGAGTAAAAAGGGAAAGATCCAGGCCGGAAACGTTAGCGTCCCTTGCACTTCCGCTGCGCAACACGTTGGTGTTGGTAAACGTAATGGACGAACGTCCTTTCAATGCCTGGTCCAGCACCAGGAGGTTGTAATTGGTCAGCGGTTCTGTTTCAAAGGTCGAGTCCTGCTTCGTATTAGTGTTTTGGACCGTGGCGTACATCGGTGCGGTTACGGCATTGAAAACGCCGATGCCCAGTTTTCCTCTGGTGCGGCCCGACAACTTGACGGCATTGTACAATTGCGTGACCGAGGGGTTTTTGACGGCGGAATAGCCCGGTAATTCCTGGGCCGCGTAGTAGCCGCCCGGGATGGCGCCGATCCTGCGGGAATAAAACAACCCCGATTTTAGAAACAGTTCTGTGCCTTCGGTAAAAAACGGGCGGTTCTCCTGGAACTGCTGCTCGAAAGGAGAGAGGTTGTTCACCAGGTTGTCCGATACCACCTGGCCAAAGTCGGGGATGACCGTGGCATCGAGGGTAAAGCTCTCATTGATGCCGTATTTAACGTCCAAGCCGCCGCTGTGAAGCACGTCTTTTTTCTTTCCAAAATTCTGCGGGTAATAGCGCACACCGCTTGACAGGTAGGGCGAAAGACTCAGGCGCAGGGGCGGCTGGATGTCGTGCAGGTCGGTGAGCTGGCCAAACTGGTTGACAAAGCCATTCTCGGCCGGATTTACAGGGTTCCAATACGATATCTCGTTGTTGCGGCGGGTGTACCGGAGAAATTGAAGGCCCCAGGTTTGAATGTCTTTCCGCGCAAAGCGGAGAGATGAATACGGAATGCGTATTTCAGCAATCCAGCCGTTTTCGGTGATGCTGGTCTGGCTTTGCCACACGGCATCCCACGAGCGGTCGCCGTAATCGCCGTACCCGGTAGTGGCCGTTGCTGCCAGTTTGCTATCGGTTTGCACATTGGCGGGTGTAACCAGGAACTGAAAACCGTTTTGTTTGTCGTTGTATGTGTCGAAAAAAACAGCAAAGCAATCGGCATTTTGCCGCTGCTCGTTGTCCCGCGCTGTCAGTTGTTTTTGAATTTGTCCCGGATTGTCGTAGAGGATGGCGCCAATGTAAACGGCATTGTTGTCGTAAAGCACTTTTACCGAAGACTGAACCAAAGAAGACTGGCCGAAGTTGGGAGAGTTCTGGATGAAGTCTGTTGCCGGCAGGGCTGACTGCCAGGCCGCATCATCCAGCTTCCCGTCGATGACAGGAGGCTGCAGTGTTTTGTATGCGGTTAGTGTTTTCTGCGTTAGCCCTCTATGCGTCAAAAACATGACGACGGCAAGGATCAATCCTCTCAGCATTCATGTCAGCTTTGGCGAAAAACGTAAATATAAAGTTCCTTCAATTTACTGCGCCATTTCCGACAAAAAATATTTAGGCCATCCGCTTTTTCAGTACGCTCACCTGCTCCTGCAGGTTGCTCACCAGGTTGGCCAGGTTGTTTACATCCCACCGCTGCTGCGTATTGGCTTTGGAAATAACCATCTGCGCCTGCCACAGTTCCAGGATCTCTTCGGCGCTGACATTGTAGGGCTGGTAGGCAGGATTGTCGCTCACCAGCGTGAATTTGTTTTTCTGGCGGTTGTTCTTCAATACCCGCTTGTAGACGATGCCATCGGTTTTCGATACCACCACGTAGGTATTGTTTGATTTGATCTCTTCCACGCTTTGTACTTTTTCGCCCACGATCACGCTGCCGCTTGGGGTGGGCATCATGGAGTCGCCAACAATTTCAAAAGCACGGTAGTCGCCACCACTCAGCATGGGAAGCGTAAAGGTGTTCAACTCGTCGATGAATTCGGGGTCGGAATAACCGGCCAGGTAACCGGCAGCTGCTTTCACCGGCACAAACGGAATATCGGCACGGCCGCTTGCCAGTTTCTGGGCCCGGCGGCGGGAGAGATAGCTCGTTTTGTTATCGCTGACATCCCGGCGCAGCAGGTCGTCCAGCGTGAGTTTAAACATGTCGGCCACCGCTTCAAGGATCTCGATGCGGGGTTCGGCACGTTCTTCTTCGTATGCGCCCAAAAGGGACCGCTTGATACGTAGTTTTTGGGCAAATTCTTCCTGGGTCCAACCGCGCAGCTTGCGCAGGTATTTTAAATTCTTGTTGGCGAAAGACATGAGCTAAGTTATTTAGCCGCAAAATACTAATTTATTTAGAAAAACGAATGATGAGTGATCAGCAATGAAAAAGTTTCTTCTTCCTCGTGTCATCCCATTAATCCGGAAAGTTGTTTAAACATACTGACAAGATAATTTCCTGGCGTTTGCAGTTCTTCTTTTGTTTGTAATGCAGATTCTCCGCAATGTCAGGCGCGGTATCGACTTCAATAGAACCGCGGGATATCTCAAAATACCGCTTTCGTTCCACAGGGGATTTCCGGGAGCAACCTTCGGCTATATTCAGGTGTGGACAATGCAGCCCTGCGTATCTGTTGCCCTATAGCAAAGCGTTCTTCTGTTGGAAACTCTTTTGTAACCTGGTAACATCGGGTACAAATTTCTTCGACGTTTGAAAGACATTGGTTGTGGTATGTGCTAACGTTAAAAACATTTTTTCTTCAATTTAAAATCCAAACCAGAATTTTTACGGGACTCATCATTGATCGCTCCTTACTCATCATTTGGTTTTCCGTCTTTTCTGCAACAAATTTGCAGGAAAGCATAAAACAACCCGAGCATGGCAGAACAACGTGAGCCTGTAATTTTAGTGACGAACGACGATGGTATCAACGCACCCGGTATCCGGAACCTGGTGGAAGCGGTCAGAGGACTGGGAAAGATTGTGGTGGTGGCGCCCGACAAGCCGCAATCGGGAATGGGACATGCCATCACCATTGGCATCCCGCTTCGCCTGCACAAAGTGCACCTGTTCGAGGATATCGATTCGTACCAGTGTTCGGGCACACCGGTCGACTGTGTGAAGCTGGCAGTGGATAAGATACTGCACCAAAAGCCCGATCTCTGCATCAGCGGGATCAACCATGGCGCCAATCACAGCATCAATGTCATCTACTCCGGCACCATGTCGGCAGCTGTAGAAGCCGCCATTGAAAGCATTCCTTCCGTGGGTTTTTCCCTGCTGGATTATGCGCTGGAAGCCGACTTCAGCGCTGCCCGGAAATATGCCCGCATCATCGTGGAGCAAATGCTGCAACACCCGCCCGACAAGCACTGCGTGCTGAATGTCAACTTTCCCATTGCCACACCGGAGGAGATCAAGGGTGTTAAAATTTGCCGGCAGGCCTATGCAAAATACGAAGAAGACTTCCTGGAACGTTTAGACCCGAACGGACGGAAATACTATTGGCTGACAGGTGAGTTTGTCAATTTTGACGAAGGCACCGATACCGATGTCTGGGCACTGGCTAATCAATATGTGAGCGTGGTACCGGTGCAGTTTGATTTAACCAACTATAAACTGAAGCAGCAAATTGAAAACGACTGGAACATTTTTTCTCAAGAAGGATAACCTGCAACTGGGAATGGCGCTGGGTTTTGTGCTACCGCTGGTGGTGTTTTTATTGATTTATCTGGTGCGCTTCAGTGAATCATCCCTCACCGAATTCATTCAAACCTTTGCCGCCCAGAAGGGACTGATCACGTTTTTTGGCGTGTGGTGCCTGGTGAGCAACATTGCGCTTTTTACCTACTATGTCAACACCCAAAAAGACAAAACGGCCAAAGGCATTTTTGCCATTACGCTGCTTTACGGCATCGGCATTTTGCTGGCAAAAGTGTTGATCTGATCCCCCTAAAGGGGAGACTTGGGTCGGGGAAACGTACAGATGCTGTTCTTCTTCTTCCGTTGTGCTGCGCACTTCTACGTCCGGTGATTCAGCTAAATAATAATTGCACCAAAAAAATGGCAAAAAGAAAAAAGGGAAACTTGCACCGAAGTCTACTCTTTAGGGGGACAGGGGGATGAAGTATTACATCATTGCAGGGGAAGCATCGGGTGATCTGCACGGCAGCAATTTGATCCGGGAACTGAAAAAACGCGATGGTGCTGCTGTGATCCGCTGCTGGGGCGGCGACCTGATGCAAGCGGCCGGAGGGCAGGTTGTGAAGCATTACAAAGAACTTGCTTTCATGGGTTTCATCGAAGTGGTCATGAACCTGCGTACCATCCTGTCCAACCTCGCCTTTTGCAAAGAAGATATTGCCACTTTTCAGCCGGATGTCCTTATCCTGATCGATTACCCGGGATTTAATTTGCGGGTGGCCAAATGGGCAAAAGAAAAAGGGCTGAAGGTGGTGTACTACATCTCACCGCAGGTGTGGGCCTGGAAGGAAAGCCGCGTGAAAGGTATCCGGCAATGGGTAGACAAAATGCTGGTGATCCTTCCGTTTGAAAAAGCGTTTTACCAAAAATGGGATTACCCGGTGGATTATGTTGGGCACCCTCTGGTACAAGTTATTGACGAGGCCAGTCGCGAAAGGGCAACACAGGGGCTGCAGTGCCGGAACATCGCAACCGGTGGAAGCGTTGTTGTGACGGAAAAAAAGGTCGGCCAAAAAGAGATCATCGCCATCTTACCCGGCAGTCGCCGCCAGGAGATCAAGGTCAAGTTGCCCCTGATGCTGGAAGCCGCCAAATCATTCCCGTCCTACCAGTTTATCGTGGCCCAGGCACCGGGTCAGCCCATTGAATTTTACAACGATTTACTTTCTTCGTTTCCTGGCGTTCTCCTTGCTGTAACCGGTCAAACCTACACGCTGCTTGCCAAGGCAAAAGCAGCCCTGGTTACGTCGGGAACGGCGACACTGGAGACAGGCTTGTTTGGTGTGCCGCAGGTCGTTTGCTACAAAGGTTCACCGGTTTCGTACCAGATTGCCAGGCGGCTGGTAAAGATCAAATACATTTCACTGGTCAACCTGATCATGGATAAACCTGTCGTAACGGAACTTATTCAAAATGACCTGACGGCGGGAAAGATCCGGCATGAGCTGGATGCCATTCTGCACAACGAAAACCGAAGAAGTCAAATGATTGCCGACTATGCGGAACTGAAAATGCTCCTTCAGAAAGAGGGCGATGCTTCGGCCCGTGCGGCGCAGGAGATTGTCGGATTTTTGCAATCGGAGACTGCGGGAGCGAGAACTGGAAATTGGCAGTAAACAGTTTTAGGTGTCCTGCTTTTTACAGGAAAATAGTTGCACTGTTTCAGTGCGTCTTCGATGTGTCTTGCAAATTTTTTTGGAGAGACATGTTTCCCTCCGACATCTCACCTTTCACGTTTCTACTTCTTCACTGTTAGCCGGATGATGAGGATAATCAGGGCCACGATAAACAAGAGCAGGCTCAGGCGATTGATGCCGTGCATGTACTTCACAAAATTCGTCTTCGGCCTGTCGGGATCAGGCTTTCGCAAGTATAAATATTCGGCTAATTGTTTCCAGACACCCATAGGTAAATCGTCGCTGTAAAGGTAAGGCCGGATTCGGATCGAGGTGAGCGAACATCTGCTCCGAAAGGTAAAATATTGCTTGCGTTGAACCGTAAAAGAAGAAAAGCAAACAACGTCAAACAAAGGCCATTGCTATGCAATCAGGGCGCAGGATTTCGGCGGTAACTGTCGGCCCGTTTCACGCCATCGCGAAGGTTGTGGCTGTCGGGCGTCGCCTTGGGTAAGACGGCTGTTTTGCCGTTGCGTTTTTTTGTTTTGTTGCTGGTGCTTTTGCCGGCTGCGGGATGAACCACAAATTCGAAGTACTGGTAAACATTGGAAAAACAGCTATTCATTTTCAAAAGGATTTTGGAATAGTAGGACATTCGATATGGTGCAAAGTTTTTCAATGATTTGTTAATCCGTTATAATCAAACATAGGATTTTGATCAAAAAAATGCAAGCACCAAATTTAGGTATAAGTGGGATGTCCAACCAACTGTGAACCGCTAAGGAAAGTAAGGGTAATTACTGTCCTTTTCTTTTTTTTGCTTTTCCTTTTCTATTTCCTCCGGCGCTTTCATGTTGTTGTAACGCAACCGCATCGAAAGCGCATAGCCATCCAAGTCGGGGAAGAGGCTGGCCCTGTGCAAATTCATTTTCAGCAGGTCCCGCATCGCCTGTTTTTTATCCCCTGCTGGAATCTCCAACTTTACTACGGCTTTCGGCATATCCTCCTGCAAAAAATACAACTGGTTCATAAAGGGCTGTTCGGAGTTGCCCGTGCTGACAAAAACAGACTGTTGCAGCGAGTAGCGGCGGTTCATGCGAAAGGGTTCCACCGGGAAGACAAGGCTTTTGTTGTTCTGATAAAAAATGAGTTCAAACAGTTTTTCATTGATCCGGTTATGCGTTTCTTTCAGGGCTTCTCCAAATTCCTGCGAGAGCACTTCCAGGGCCTTGCTCCGCAGGTGGTCGATATTCAGACACCAAACCGATACGTGGTGATCGTCGCGAAGCAGCGCCAGTTCATAAGCAAAATAAGCGGCAATAAAGGGAGACCGGCTCAGGTCCAGCAAACGGGTTGGCGCACCGTGGTGCTGCATCAGGGCCAGCCATTCGATGAGGTGCCCCGGTGTTTGGTCTTTGGTTAAATAATTCAGGGCGCCGCGTTGGAATTCGGCTACAAATTGCGCTTCAATGCCTTTGTGGTGCCGGATAAAATCCGTTCGCTCAATGGCGTTGTTCAGCACCCAGTTGGCGTTGGCCTGCCCGCGAAACGCCCAGCGTTCGGAAAACTGCAGGATGACCTGGCTGAATTCGTTCCAGGAGGACAATCGTTCAGTGGAAAAATGATACTGGTTCATCAGCGGTAGCGCAGAAAATTTTGCGCCACCAGCGGGATGGCTATTTGGAACTTTCGGAAAGGGCGCCTTCTTTCAGCAGCCCGATAATCTGTCGAAGAGAGGTATTCATTTCCTGCATTTGCAGGTAATTGGCATAGTTGATCTGGCTGTTGACCCAGCGTAGGTAAATCGCCTCATTTTCCGTTGCGTTTAAACCTGTCGCCTGTTTGAATTTCTCGGGAGTGAACGGTTCGAAGAGATAAGTCATGGCTGGTGGTTTTCGTGTCTCTTACGAATATAAGATTTTCACCAATCGAATATGCTGCTCTTTGTTGCGCTGCGCAGAATCGGGAAAAACCACGCCAATTGAAGAATGTGGTTTTTACGGAATAGGTGGCCGTGTACTTAAAAGTTGATATTGTAGCCGACATTCACCACGGGTCGGTTTCCATACGGCGAATTGGGATTTTGCAGCACATCGTAAAGAACCGTAAAGAGCATGGCGCCTTTTTCGGTCGGTGTAACCAGGCCGCCGCCAACGAGTATACTCGGTATAATCTCCGCATCCAGTTTGTACTTTTCCGGGGGATTGTAATACCGCACGTTTCCAAAAATATAATTGGCTTCCGGCTGCACCTGCACCATGAACCGTTGGATGGGATAAAAGCGGACAAAGGTGTTGAGACCCGTAATGCCCTGTGTTGTTTTGCTGTAGTCGGCGCCGTTGTAGCGCTCCTTCTGGCTGGTATAAACGAGGTTCATTCCAAGACCTGCACCAAGAAAGCGGTTGAAGCGGTAGCCTACCTGCGGGTTCAGGCTGATCAGTGTGTAGCGGCCCAGTGAGAGACCGAAACCACCACCGGCAAAAAATTTCTTCTCTTTTGCCTCCCCGTTTTCATCCTGTGAAAAAGCGCAAACGGCAGCGAATACGAACAAGGAAGTGATAATCGTTTTTTTCATAGTGGATTCAATCAAAGATTTTTCCTGCATTCAGGATATTGTTCGGGTCGAAAATCGATTTGATTTGTTGCATCAGGCGCATCTGCACCGGTTCGAAAACAATGGGCAGATATTCTTTTTGCACCAGCCCGATGCCATGTTCGCCACTGATGGTGCCGCCAAGTGATTTGACCAGGTGAAAGATTTCGACAATGCCGTTTTTCAGCGAGCCAGTCCACTGTTCGTCGGTTAGGTCGCCACGGATAATGTTCACGTGCAGGTTGCCGTCGCCGGCATGCCCGTAGCAAACCGAGTGAAAGCCGTATTTTTTGCCAATTTCTTTTACACCTTTCAGCAGCACCGGCAATTCGGCGCGGGGCACCACGGTGTCTTCTTCTTTGTACACCGAGTGCGATTTTACCGCCTCGGCCACCCGCCGCCGCAGTTTCCACAATTCGGCCTTTTGCTGCGCATCTTCTGCAAAGAGAATTTCGCCGCAGTCGTAGCGCATCACCACTTCCGAAATGCCTTCCATTTCTTTCATCAGTACATCCATGTCGTTGCCGTCTACTTCAATCAGCAGGTGGGCCTGTGTGTCTTCGTCCAAGGGTACGATGCAGTTGTCTACGTAGCGCATGCTCCATTCGATGGCGTCGCGTTCCATAAACTCCATGGCACTCGGCACAAAGCCGGCAGCAAAAATGGCGCTCACCGCCGCACAGGCGTCCACCGGGTTTTTGAAAGGCACCAGCATCAGCAAATCCAGCTTTGGAAGCGGCAATAATTTCAGCACGGCTTTGGTCACGATCCCAAGAGTACCTTCGCTACCTACCAGCAACTGCGTGAGGTTGTAGCCCGTGGCATTTTTCAGTACGTTGGCACCGGTCCAGATGATCTCACCCGTGGGCAATACTACTTCCAGGTTCAGCACGTAGTCTTTCACCACGCCATACTTCACGGCCTTGGGGCCCCCGCTGTTTTCGGCAATGTTGCCACCGATAAAACAGGTGCCGCGGCTGCTGGGATCGGGTGGATAAAAAAGTCCTTTTTCTTTTACAGCATTTTGCAATACTTCGGTAATGACTCCCGGTTCGGTCGTCACCTGGAGGTTACGATCGTCAATATCGATAATGCGGTTCAGGCGGTCTGTCGAGAGCAGGACGCCACCCAGGTGGGGCAGTGCACCGCCGCTCAAACCGGTACCGCCGCCGCGGGGGGTTACCGGGATTTTAAACTGGTTGCAAATCTTCAGGATTTCGCTGATCTCCTGTGCCGTTCCGGGCTTCAGTACGATATCGGGTAAAAAGCGGAGGTCTTCAGTTTCGTCGTGTGCATATTGGTGCAATACCTCTTCGTCGACAAAAACAAATTTCTCACCAACGATTCTGCGGAATGCATCGAGGTGTTCCATCACCGGGGAAGGCGCAGCGGTCATCATGGCCGTAAAACTCGGACAAAAGCAACAAATCCCGAAGAAGGAAATGTTATTGTTTAAAGCTGGGACACATGCTCTGCCGGCGGTTGCCGTTGTACCGGTCGAACACGCCTTCTTTGATCAGCGAAAACTCGAAAGCCCCACGGGTGCCGTTGTAGGTTTTCAGCGACGAGATGGTGGCGTCGTACGTAAAGGCAAACGTGTAATCCTTCAGCCCCAGGCCGATCATCGGGATGATGGCTTCTTTGTGCCGGTAATACAGTCCGCCCATCAACACGTAATCGCCTTCGCCCGACAGGTTATACTGCGCATTGATGCCGCCCACTGCTTCGTACAGGGACGTTTGCCGCGAATAATAAATGTTCGGGTTAATGATCCAGGAGTCGTTGAGCTTAAAGCTGCCGTTGACAAAGCCGGTATAGCGAACCGGTACCCGGCTGGCACTCTTATCGCCCTGGTCCACAAAAAACGATTCGTTTGGACGGTTGACGTGCTGGGCCGAAAAGCCGCCATTCAGGTACACATTGGTTGTGGGGAAGTACGCATAGTTGAGGCCTACGTGCATATCCAGGTAGCTGATGTTGTTGCGGTCGAGAATGGCGCTGGTCGGCAGCTTGTTGTCGAAGAAGTTGCCGTCAAACTGGTCGGGGAATTTGAGGTTGTAGGTGTTGATCCGTTTGTTGGCCCAGCCAACATTGAATCCAAGACTTACGAGGCTTGAATAACCCAGCGTTTGGTGGTAGGCCACCGAGCCGTAAATTTTTGTCGACGTGAGGTTGCCGCTGCCGGCCACGTCGTGCAGTACCAGGCCACCCAGTCCCAGCCAGCCGTTGTCGGAGTTGTTGCGCATGAGTTGCATATCGCCGAATGCGCTCATGGTTTTGTAGGGCACCTGCATGACCGATGACCACTGGTTGCGGTAATTGATGCCCAGCCGGTAATCGCCTTCGGGCATAAAGCCGGTATTGGCCGGGTTGGTTACTAAAGGCGAACGGAAAAACTGCGAGAAATGCAGGTCCTGGCCTTGTGCAACCGTCACTGTCGCAAGCATCCAAATTGTCAGATTGTAGTAAATGTTTTTCACAATATGCGTTTCAGTTGAAGTAAACAGGTTTCTCTGTTCCTCATCTGCAATTGGTTATTTTCGGCGTACGCTCTTTTCCGCAGATCGCAACACCATGGTGGTTTTAAAGCAAGGTGGATTTCATCGGGTACAATCGCTTTTGTCTTTTGCCGGGTGTTTTGCTCACCCGTTTCTTCCCTACCGGATCAGCGTGATGTCGCCTTTCTTCTGGTATTTTTTGCCGTCAAAAAATTCAACATCCAGGATATAGGCATAGGCATCCATCGGCAGTAACTGGCCTTTGTAGCGGCCGTCCCAGCCAATCTTACGGTCGCCGGTTTCGAACACTTTTTCTCCCCAGCGGGCAAAAATGGCAAAGCGCATTTTGGCAATTCCATAACCCCGCACGAACACCATGCTGTTCACATCATTACTGAGCGGCGTGAAAGCCGTTGGTACATCTACCGCCGGTTCTACAAGCGTCGACACCTGCTTGCAGGCCTGCGCCGGACAGCCGGCCGCATTATAGGCAACGAGACAGGCTGTATAGGTGCCGGTTAAATTGTACTCGTGCTTTACCGGGCCACGGGAAGTGGTTACCAGCGAATCCCCGTCGCCAAACTGCCAGGTAAACCGTACCGCATCCGCACTCGAAAGATTGGTAAAAGTGATAGGAGTGTTGGTAACCGGCGGTTGGGGTGAAGCCGTAAAGTCGGCGCTTGGTTTGCCCAAAACCAGGATAGTGAACGAGGTGCTGTCGATCTTGTTGCACGTATTGGAATCAATGGCCGTCATCCGCACCACGTAGGTCCCCGGTGATAAGTAGGTATGTACCGGGTTTTGGTCGGTGGATGTGCCGCCATCGCCAAAGGTCCAGTGGAATTCTGCGCCTCCCTGCGATGTATTCTCAAATACCGCGTCATACGGTGCGCATCCGGAAGCCGGCGTCTCGAAAGACGCTTTTACATTGGCAGAAACACGCAGGGTCTTTGTGAGGGTATCCGGCGAGTTGCAATAGGTGGTATCGTTTAAGATCAGCCGGACGGTATAGGTTCCCGCGGCCGCATAGGTATGGAAAACCGATTCGGATCCGGCCGGTTGCAAAGGCGAGTTGTCGCCAAAATCCCAGGTAAACGAACCGGACTTGAACGGGACGCCGGGCGGTGCGCCGGAGGTGTTGTCGAAGCGGTAGCGGAAAATTTCACACGGTGGGCTTAGTTTCACCGGGTTGAAGTTCAGGCGGGCAATGTTGTCGCTGGCCCTGATGGTAACAAAGGACGAGTCGCGGGTGATGCATTTGTCCGGATCAATGGCAACCATCATGACGTTGTACACGCCAACCTTGTCGAACGTATGCTGGATGTTGGGATCAGTGGTTTTCACCACCGGGCTGCCGTCGCCAAAATTCCACTCGTATTGTTTGGCCATTTGAATGGTGTCGGTAAAATCAACCGTCAGCGGTATGCAACCCGAGGTTTTGCGGGGAATGCCCCTGATGGTGGAACGAACCTTGCCCCGCACGCCATCGAGGTTGAATGCAATTTTTACCAGGGCGAGGTTGCAGGCCTGAGTCGGCTTTGTGGTGGCCCAGGCGCCGGCTGTCGTGGGAAAGGGAAGGTTGTTGCTGCACGAAGCGCAAATAGCCTGGTAGATCACACCGGCAGCATCGAAACGGCTGGTTCCACCATCGACATGATCGGGGAACTCACCGCCATTCTGGCCAAAGAAGGTTCCGTAAAGCTGCGAGGCCGCGTCTTTCTTCAGCACAAAAAAATAAAAGTCCCAGCCGCTGCCGGTTTGTGCATTAATGTCCGGGGAAGATTTCAGTGCATCGGCCGTCACCGGGAGGCCGTCCACGCCGGCCGCCAAAAAATTATAGCCGGGGATTTTCCCGCCCCAACCCGAAATGTAGACATTCTCGCAGCGGTCAACCAGGAACGCAACCGGCGAGATGTCGGGAGCGAAATCGCCTTTGCCAAACATAGTGGAATACACATAGGCAGAGAGATCGGGTTGCAGCTTGGCAACAAACTGCTTTCCTCGCGGCTGGTTCCAGGGCGCATTGATCACCGGCCAGTCGCCGGAGGTTTGTCCCATGACGTACGGATAGCCGTTCTGGTCGAACTGGATTCCGTAGACCTGGTCGTCGCCACTGGTACCAACGTAAGTGGTTTTGACAATGGCACCCGCCGGGTTAAGGATGGTTACAAAGCCGTCAATCTTACTGGAAGTTCCAAAATTGGTAGGACCAAGGCTCCCGCTGGTGGTGCCTGGCAGGAGGTCGCTGCTTTCTGTTCCGCCGGCGATGTAAAGGTTCCCGTCTTTTGGATTGATGGCCAGAACATAGGCTGCATCGTTGCCGCTGCCGCCAAGGTAAGAGCTGTACACCATCGTCGAAAGCGTTGGGTCGAATTTCAGCACAACGCCATCCTGCGTGCCGCCACCGGCTGTTTTTTGAAAGGCATTGGCGGTTACAGGAAAGACCGACGTGCCGCTGCCCAGCGATTGGGTGCACGACGCAACACAGATATTGCCACCTGGATCCACAATGACTTCGCTGCGGCCATTATCGCCGTAATTGCGCAGCAGGGAAGACATGGTTTCCTGCTCCGTAATGTTTACACCATCCTTGCCCGTTCCGCCAATGCGGGCCGATCCCACGATGTCTGTTCCGGTTGCGTTGAGTTCTGTTACAATGATGTCGTAGTCGCCGCAATCGCCAACCTTGCCGGCACCCTTCAGCGGGAAGGCGCCGCTGCCGGTTACAGGAGAGTTGGTGCGTCCGGCAATAACAAGGTTACCGCCTTTCGTTACAAACAAACTGTGTGGCTGCTCTTTTCCGGAGCCGCCGATATAGGTCGCATACACACGGTTCGATCCGTCGGGGGTAAGCTTGATGATGGAGATATCGAAGTCGCCACCGGCATAATTGGTTTGAAAGGCACCCGGCGTTACCGGGTAGCCACCCGGGCTGAAGCTGATGCCGCCGCCATACATGCTGCCATCCGGGCCGTAAGTAGCAGTAAAGCCCCAGTTGTCGGCGCGGCTGCCGCTGAACGAACAGAACACAAGGCTTGGGTCGATCACCAGCGTGGTTTTGGAATTGTAGTTTTTAATATCGAAATGCACCGTGTTCTTTTCGACCGTAAATTTTGTTTGAACAGGGATTCGTCCCGTTTCCGTGTATTGGTAGGCGTAAGGGTCCAGTTCCCGCAGGTCGCCAACGGAGGTCCTGATCAGGAGGTCTTTGTTTTTGACGTCGAGCCCCTGGACGCCATCGTAACGAAGGGCAATCTGCGACGGGTTGCCGCCGGGGTGCACAATCAGGTCGTACTTCACCGAACCATCGCCGGCATAATAGCGTACATCGATATTGGGATAAATGTTTTTAACGGTAATGCCCTGGTAGATTTTGCAGTCCCTTGCCCATTTTGACGGGTCGCTGCCGATGAAGTAATTGTTGTAGGTATACAACGGCTTGTCGGCGATAACTTCCGGTGCCGGGTTGCCGCCTTCAAAACGGACCCGGTACGCATGGGAATGAAGTGTTTGCGATGGGGGAGTTTGCGGTTCCTTTCCGGTCTTGTGGCCATGAACGGCTTCTGCAAACTGCACCCATTCTTTCGGATCGTGCTGCACCACCGTGAAACCGGTTTGCTCCACCATGAAGGCACCGGCAGGCACCTTGCCCATGTACTTGACACGGTTATCCCACTGGCCTTTGTTTTCGACAAATTCAACGGTTTGGGAAAAGACAGAAAGGCTGTATAGGCAAGCGATTACAAAGAGTATGGAAAGCTTGTAGGTCAATTGTTTCTGAAGTTAACTGATATTTCGCACAAATTATTGTTCTAACTCCTGTTAAGATATTTTACTCCAGGCCGTCTTCCCCTTCAGCGAAAGAAGATACTGTTTGATGGGGGTATTCTCAGGGAGGCTGATTTCCGGGTCTTTTTCTACAATTTCTTCCGCCCATTTTTTGGCAGCATCCAGGATCGGTTTATCATGGACAATGTTGGCGAGCCGGAAGTTTAAAACACCGCTTTGTTTGGTGCCTTCAATATCGCCGGGCCCGCGGAGCTCCAAATCTTTTTCTGCAATTTCAAAACCATTGCCCGTACTGACCATCGTTTTGATTCGTTCCCTGGCTTCGTTGCCAAGTTCCGTAGCGGTCATCAGGATGCAATAACTTTTTTCCGCACCGCGACCGACACGGCCCCGCAACTGGTGCAGCTGGGAAAGTCCAAATTTTTCCGCACTTTCTATCACCATTACGCTGGCATTGGGAACGTCCACGCCCACTTCAATCACCGTTGTTCCCACCAAAAGCTGGGTGTCCTTGTTTTTGAACCGCTGCATGTTCGCTTCCTTCTGTTCCCAGCTTTGCCGGCCGTGCACCATGCTAATCCAGTATTTCGGTTCCGGGAAAAAGGCCTTGATGTTTTCGTAACCGGTCATCAGGTTTTCGTAATCCATCTTGGCGCTTTCTTCGATCAAGGGAAATACGAAATAAGCCTGTCTTCCGATTTCTATTTCTGATTTGACAAACTCGAGCACCTTCATGCGGTGCGTTTCGTAGCGGTGCACAGTGGTGATGGGCTGGCGGCCCGGCGGCAGTTCGTCCATCACGCTGTAATCGAGGTCGCCGTAAGCGGTCATAGCCAACGTACGGGGGATGGGGGTGGCCGTCATCACCAAAATATGCGGCGGCACCGGTGCTTTTTTCCAAAGCCTTGCCCGTTGCTCCACGCCAAAGCGGTGCTGCTCGTCCACGATGGCGAGACCCAAATTTTTGAATTGCACCGTTTCTTCAATCAGGGCATGCGTGCCGATCACGATTTGAATGGTGCCTTCGGCCAGTCCCTGCTGAATGACCCGCCGTTCCTTCGCCGGTGTGGAGCCTGTAAGCAGTTTGGCGGTGACCGGCAGGCCATCCAGGAGTCGGCTGACTCCGGCAAAATGCTGCTGCGAAAGAATTTCTGTTGGCGCCATCATGCAGCACTGGTAGCCGTTGTCAATGGCAATGAGCATGGAGAGAAGGGCCACAATGGTTTTGCCGCTGCCCACATCGCCCTGCAGCAGGCGGTTCATCTGGTGGCCGCTGCCGGTATCGGTGCGGATCTCTTTCAGGACCCGTTTTTGTGCACCCGTGAGTTGGAAGGGAAGATGGTGCGTATAAAAATCATTAAACAAGTCGCCCACTTTGTG
Source organism: Flavisolibacter nicotianae (assembly GCF_003628535.1). Taxonomy (GTDB): domain Bacteria; phylum Bacteroidota; class Bacteroidia; order Chitinophagales; family Chitinophagaceae; genus Flavisolibacter; species Flavisolibacter nicotianae. Next base: position 170,309 of record NZ_RBCI01000001.1, on the reverse strand, counting down.
GAAGACAACGCCCCTCGACTTGCGGTGCCGTTCCATGCGCACCATCGCCAGGCGCAACTGCGAAATAAAAAGCTCTTCAAACTTCAGCCGGCGCACAGCGTGTTCGTACATCGCGGCAGAAGTAGGAAAATGGATGTTGCGCAAGGCGTCGGCACGGGAAATGAGCTTTAGTTTTTCAAGTAAATAGGCCGGCAGGTTTTCCTCGATTTCCCGCTCGGGAATCAGGGAAAACAGCGAAGCGGTGAGCTTCCCGATCTGCCGTCCGCCGAGGCCTTTTGCCTTTAATTTTTCCGTGGTGGGATAGACCGGCTCGAGGTAGCTTTTGACAGCGGCAGAGGGATTGGTGACCAACTCCAGTTCGGGGTGAACGATCTGCGGCTTGTCCATGAAAAAACCAATCTTGCCAAAAGCATTGTAAACTTCATCCTGTTTCAGCATGCGCTCTACCCATGTAAGGCCCTTGAACCAGGTGAGTTCAATGACCCCGGTACTGTCTTTCAGGTACGCAGTGAGGCGCTTTGAACTGCCAACACCTGTGGTCTCAAAATACCAAAGTTTGCCCTGTACCTGCGCATAGTCGGACATAGATGTCAGGTCTTCGATTTTTGTGATCGAAGTCTTGTCGATGTGCCGGTAGGGAAACAGGTAGAGCAGGTCCTGGTAGGTAAAAATGCCCAGTTCTTTTTTGAGCAGGTCGGCCCGCAGGGGACCAACGCCTTTAAGATATTCGATAGGCTGGGATAATATGGAGGCAAGGTTGGTGATCGGTGAAAATGTTTACGACAAATATAGTTCCCGGAAAGGTGAGTGCTGCACAGAGAAAGCGTTTCGATTACCGGAGTGGAAATTAGAATTTGGCAGATGGGAATCAGAAAGAGCGGGTTCCTGATTCGTTTTTGCAAACAAAAAAAGCGAAGGGGTTTTCCTTCGCTTTTTAAATGATGTTTTACAATCCTACTGACCGCCGTTGGTAGCGTTTTCGCCGTTTAGGTCAAACACCAGCGAGAACCGCAGCGTATTGGCCAGCGGGTTTTGGTTGATGCCCGAACCGGTTGGGATCAGGTAGGAAAAGTTCAGGCCAAATACGTTGTATTTAATGCCGACACCCGCCGTGAAATAACGGCGGTTGCCCTTGGTTTTGTTCTCGTAAAAATAACCGCCGCGCAGGGCAAACTGGTTCGCGTACCAGTACTCGGCGCCGGTAGAGATCTGGAATTCTTTCAGCTCCTCGCTAAAACCGCCGGGGGCATCGCCAAAGGAAGAAAACCAGCTGCTTACCACGCTTTTCTGGCGGTAAGCGACCAATCCGGCCGAGTCGCCCAATGCAGGCGGGGTCGGTACCAGCAGCTTGTTGATGTCGAGTCCGAACGTGATCTTGTTGCTTTCATCCAGTACGCTGGTGTACGTGGTACCGATACCCAGGTTGGCCGGGATGAAGTCTTTCTGATCGGCATTGTCGGTGTAAGAAATCTTGGCACCCAGGTTGGTCAGTGCCGCACCAAATGACCAGCCCTGGCCCACTTCATTTTGCCCGTTGTGGTAAATACCAAGGTCGCCGGCAACAGAAGTTCCGGCCTTGTAAGTGTTGCCACCCACGCTACCGCCGGCCAGGTTCGAATAAATGTATTTCAGTCCAACGCCAAAACCGGTCTTCTCGCCCAGCTTGCGGGAATAGCCCACATCAATCCCAAATTCGCGGGGGTTGAAGCTTTGCAGCGGGTTACCGTAATTATCGGTGAACTGGATCGATCCCAAACTAAAATAACGCAGCGACGCCGAAATCGCCTGGTTCTCGTCAAGCTTGTGATAGCCGGCCAGCGATGCGAGGTAGACGTCGTTGACCAGTCGTTTCAGCCACGGCGTATAGGTTACGTTGATGCCGTGCGGCGATTCGTTAAAGGGAACTTTGCCCAGGTTAAAATAAGAGGAACTGGCATCGGGGTTGGTCGCGATGGAAAGGTCACCCATGCCACCGGCACGGGCATCGGGTGAAATGCGCAGGAACGGAACGGCTGTCGTTACAACGTTTATGGGCTGGGCCGTTTGTGCGTGCACAGAACAGGCCCCCGTCATCAACAGGGTAACAGCAGCAATGCGGAATGCAATTGACTTCATGGTTCAATTTTAAAGTGCGTGAAAATAGAGAGTTTTGTGTATTTCTAAAATAAAATATAGGAGAAGAAACTCATTGGAGGACAGCCATTTTGCCCCATTGGCCGGCAGTTTTCCCATTTGCAGCTTTTACTGTCAGGTGATAAACATAGATGCCCCGTCCTACTTTGTCGCCCCATTCGTCCCTTCCGTCCCAAGCTAACTCATTGGAACGGTTGCCGGGAGTATTTATTGTTTGCGTGATGGTTTTGAGCAGTTTTCCGCTGAGGGTAAAAATCTCCACCTTGCTGCGCAGGTCCACACCGGGATAGTTGTGTTCAAACCAAAAAGCCGTTTGCGTGGTGAAGGGGTTGGGATAGTTCAAAACGTGGGCTAGGTGGAGCTGTTCGTTGTTGATGACCGTGAAGTTTAGTACCGTTTCACTGCTGTTGTTTACCACGTCCCAGGCTTTGATTTTCAGGGTGTGGCTTCCCGGCGAAAGGGAGGGAAGCTGGAAATGCACCGCTCCTTTCTGGTAATTATCCAAATCGCTTTCGTAAAAATTGTTTAGCACAAAGTATTCGTTGTTGTTGCCGTCCAGGGTGGCAACGATGTCGTGGTCGATCCCGGAGCGGCCCGTGTTGATACCCGAGGAATCAGTGAGTTTCAGGATCAGGACCGGGTTTTCGTTGGTCATGCTCCCGTTGACAAACCGCTCGTCGTTGAGGAAGGCATTGATCACCGGACCGGTATTATCGGTATTCGCGGCGGGATCAAAGCCACCGATGTATACATTTTTTGTATAGCCGTTGCCGTCTTTTGTGCCGTCGTCGGCATAAAGACTCAGCTTTCCCTGCCCATACTGAAAATTGATGTCCCGCGGCATCCGGAAGCGAAACGAAAACCGTCCGCCGGCGGCCGAAGCCTTGCCTTTGAAAAGGGCGGCACTCTGGTCGGGAAAGGCAACAGGCTGGCTGCCCGGGTCGTTCCCCAAGGTTGTTACAGTTCTTTCCTTGTCGAAGACTGTCAGGTAAACCGTGCCGTTGAAGGGCTGCAAAACACTGTTGCTGTCCCGCACTTCTCCATCCACGGTAACAAATGAAGCGGCCCGCAAGGTGTCTGCCCCTAAAGCAAGGTCACGGTTGTTGATTTTGGTTGCTTGTACCCGAAGTTCCGGGAAGGCGAGCCGCATGGCCGGATCGCCCAGCAGGGAAAACTTGCGGTTGTTGACAACATCGCCGGAGGTTGTGTAGGTAAGGTTTTTCGATGCCTGCACGGCTTCGCCAAGGGTTTTATAGCGGCCGCCGGCAGAAGGGGTCAGCGCCACTTTCATGTAGTTGTCGTTCAGGATCCGGTTGCTGTTGGCAAACACCACTCTCGACGTGGTCATCAGGGCGATGGCGCCGGTTTTGGGTCGAAGCAGGAGGTTTTCTCCCAGTGAGTAGAGCAGCGGGTTGTCGTAGGTTGCAAAATCGCAGGTAGCCGTTATGAACAACGGCAGGCGAAAGGGGTTGTTCCAATGGTTCACGATCGATTCGTCCAGCACCACCTCCTCCGCCAGGCGTTGCGGTCCGCCATGACCGGTGTAGTTCCAGACCAGCGTTCCATTATAGATATTGCTGTTGATGACCGCATTGGCACCGGGATAACGGCCGCCGGCCTGGCTGCTTTCCTGCTGAAAGGCGTCGAGGTAGATTTTTTCCGTATTGAAAACGGGAGCTGTGGCTGCCACGGTGGCCGTAACCAATTCTGCGTCCTGGAGGTGGAGATTTTGGTCTTCGTCGTCGGCGATAAAATCCAGGTTATTTCGCCATGAACCATAAGCGGCAGGCGAGTGATAGGCAATCAGCTTGTCCACAAAGGCCTTTGCTTCGTCGGTTGATTTTGCCGGGATACGGCCAATGCCGATGTCGAGTGTATTCGTTACCAGTGTCGTGTTGATGTCTTCCCTGTCTTCGAGGAAACCAAAAAAATCATCGGAAGTGTAGGTGGCCAGCGGGTCCAGGGAGGCCGGGCTTTCGTACACCGGCACCAGGTTCGTGTTGCCCTGGATGCGGTCTTTGTAGTCGAATGAGCCCTTGCCCAGCAGGAGCAGGTATTTGCCTTTGTTGTTCCAGTCGGCCCGGTAGCGGTCGAAATAGAGTTTGGCAAAGTCGCGGATAGCCGTTGGGTCGGGAATGCCGCCCGAAAATTCGTTGAAGACCTGGGTGGGTGTAACGATGACCGACTCCAGGTTGTCCCGTTGCCGGTGAAAGTCGGCCAGGCGTTGTGCCTGGGGTAAAAAGGCCGGGTCGGTGACAAGCAGGTAATCGGCCGGTGCGGTTGCATGCAGGTTTTGGTTGGCCACCCTGCCTTCGCTTTTCGGAACGGGAAAGGCGGATGTGAAAGCAATGTATTCACGCAACCGCCGTGCATCGTTCGTGAACTGGAGGGATGGGCCCTGAAGCGTAGTGTTCATTTTTTCCGGGACAAAGGGGTTGGTGACATCCCAGACCCGGGCCGTTGCTTCGGGTACGGTCAATGTGAATTGTACAGCGCTGTTCCCCACCGTTTGCCAGTCCCGGAACGGCAGTTGTTTCCCGGCTCCAAGTACCAGGCGCCGCCGGCAGAAAAATTCGAACCAATTGATCCAGCCCTGGCTGTTGAAGCTTCCCGGCCGGTAGCTAACCTGCAGGCTGGCGCCGGCCAGGTCAAGCGCAGTATTGTCGGCCTGCTCGGCCGGCTGGGCAAACACCTCGTACGGGCCGGTGCCCAGGGCTCTTACCGGTATTTGCTGGGCCGGCAGATTATTCAGCGCGACCAGAAAACTACTTTCGGCGTTTACCGAACGTGCCGCAACAGAGGTTACCACGGTTGCCCGCCCGGGTACCAGGTCTGCCAGGGGCAGCACGAAAGCTCGTTCCAGTGAACGGCCGGGCAGGGAAGAAAGCTCCTCGCCCCACCACTCCCTGCCACTGGAAAGAAAATTGACCGAGTCCAGTTCATGGAAGTAGCGTTCGTCAAATCGTGATGCGGTTACGGCAGCGGGGGAAGAAACCGGTTGCGACTGTACACGTTTGCCGGCGCCGCCAAGAGTGATATAGTAAAACGCTTTGTCGGAATAGCGGTTCTTCTGGTGAAAAAACTGCTGGTTCAGGGAGTCTTTTTTCCATTTATCCGGGCCATCGGAATAAAAAAGAAAATAATCGTTGCCGTTCAACTGGCCGTCACCGCCGTCTTCCACCTGGATGGCAATTTCTTCCAAGTCGTCGACCCGGCTTTCACCGGCCGCTTCGGGCAGCATGCCGTTGGCGCCGGCAAAGACCCGGATTTCGCCGGCGGGAATGGAGCCGGTTATCCCCAATGAAGCCAGGAAGGGTACGTCTGCTTTGTAAACGCCTTCTGCCGGAACACTTATTTTGTACCAGGTGCCGGCTGCCAGTACCGAAGCCAGTTTATAACTGCGCTGCGCAAAAACGGAAAGGGAAAGACCCATTGCACCCAAAAGGAAAAGCGTCTTCCAGCGTGCAGTCCAGGGCAGTTTCGTAGAATTCACATGCAAAAAACGTAATTTTTGTTGTTTATTTCACGGGGCAGGATTTATATTCGCAAACCGCTTGAAAAAAATGCTTTGACGCCTTACAATAATTGCTTTTCAACGCCGTTACTGTAAATCGGAACAAAGGTTTTCGGAAAAGCGGCACATGTTAAAATCCATGTGTCCTTCAGAAAGACAAAAAAAGCAACCATGCAAGTAAAAAATCTGGTAATCCTATTGTCCTGCACTGCTGCATTAGCGAGCTGTAATTTATTTAAGAAGAAACCACAACAGTCAGATTCAACCGGCTGGAATTACAATGACAAAAACATGGGCGGCTTTCAGGTTTCGAAAGCAACCGAACAAGCCACCGGACCCGGACTGGTGTTCGTTCAGGGAGGTACGTTCACCATGGGCCAAACCGATGAAGACGTAATGGGCGACTGGAACAACGTTCCCCGCCGCGTCACCGTCAACTCGTTCTACATGGACCGGACCGAGGTCGCCAACGTGCACTACCGCGAGTACATTCACTGGCTGGGCCGCATTTTCCCCACAGACGAAGAGCAGGGACAAAAAGTAATGAACGCAGCGCTGCCCGATACGCTGGTTTGGCGCAGTGAATTGAGCTATAACGAGCCTCTCGTTGAATATTATTTCCGCCACCCGAGTTTCAATAACTACCCCGTGGTAGGTGTGAGCTGGAAACAGGCCCACGACTTTTGTCTTTGGAGAAGCGACCGTGTGAACGAAGGCCTGCTGATGCAGAAAGGCCTGGTTTCTCCACAAAACATCAAGTCACAGAACGGTGCCGGCCAGGACAACTTTACAACGAAATCGTACCTGCTTGGTCTGTATACACCGCAGCCCGGTAAAGGAGTTAACTCCAAAAAGAACCCGCTGCGTGATGCCGACGATCGCCCAAGGGCCCAGGCTACGATGGAAGACGGCATTCTGCAACCCGACTACCGCCTGCCTTTTGAAGCGGAGTGGGAGTATGCCGCATATGGTTTGATCAATCAAAACCCCCGTCCAACCCAGAAAGAAGGAAAAAGAGGGGAAGAATTGCAGTCGAACAAGCAGATCTATCCCTGGGCTGTTAACGTAAACGGAATGCGTGATACCAAACACGGAAGCTGGCAGGGTCAGTTTATGGCCAACTTCAAAAGAGGATCCGGTGACAACGCCGGTGTGGCCGGTGGTTTGAACGACCGTGCGATCTATACTGCGGAAGTCAATTCTTTCTACCCGAACGGTTTTGGCCTTTACAACATGGCGGGTAATGTTAGCGAATGGGTATTCGACGTTTACCGTCCGCTGAACTCACTTGACATGGAAGATGTGGCACCGGTACGTGGTAACAAGTTCCAGACACTGTATAAGAATGGCAACGGTGAAACGGAAGTGGACAGCATGGGCCGTGTGAAAATGCGTGACGTGACTGACGCCGAAAGCCGCAACCGCCGCAACTACCAGCGCGGAAACGTGATCAACTTCCTCGATGGTGACAGTTTGTCGAACGCCAGCTATGGTTACGGCCAAACTACCTTGATCTCTGATAAGACCAGGGTGTACAAAGGTGGTAGCTGGAACGACCGTGCTTACTGGCTCAGCCCCGGTACACGCCGCTACCTCGAAGAAGACCAGGCCATGAGCACCATCGGTTTCCGTTGCGCCATGGACCGTATGGGCAGCCCCGAAGGAAACAAGCACCGGACCGGGAACTTCTGGAAATCCAAAAAGCAACGCTAAGCATTCTCCATAAATCTTTCAAACCCGCTGTATAAACAGCGGGTTTTTTTTATAAAGAAACGTTTGCCCGTACCAAAAGGCGACCGGGGTGAAACAGGTGTCTGCAGGAAAAGCAAGGCCTTCTCCCTGCGTTTATTTGCCACCGGCCATTGACTTAAACCAGCAAGAAAACTGGTTGGTAAAGGCTTTCCTGTCATCCCTTGACAGGAGGGACCAAACCGGGTATTAGAACTCGAATCCGATAGACTGGCAATAGAATGGCGGTTTTCCCGTTATGGAGACATGAAAGTCCTTTTTTTAGTCCTGTCCCTTTGCATTGCCGGTCACGCGGTAACGCCGCAGCTCGACAAGGAAGAAGCACAAAAGGCTTTTGTATTGCTCAATCAAATCCGTTCAAACCCGGCTGCTTTTACCAATGAAATGCCATTTTTGGCCGAAATCAGTAAAAAACCGCTACTGAACTGGAATGATACGCTTGCACGGGTTGCCGAGGCCAAAGCCCTCGACATGGCCACCCGCAAGTACGTTGGTCATGTGGATCCGGATGGATACGGACTCAACTATTACATTAACAAGGCTGGATATCAACTGAATGCCAAGTGGTTAGCGTCGAAAGAGCTGAATTATTTTGAGTCGATCAGCGCCGGTGCACCCAATGGTGAAGGCGCCATCCGTACCTTGGTTGTTGATAAAAACGTTCCCTCGCTGGGACACCGCAAGCACCTTTTAGGGCTGGACGAATGGGCTTCTTCCCTGTATGACATAGGGATTGGGTTTGCCCGCCCTGATGGAAATCAGCCTTTCGTTAGTTATGTTTGCGTTATCATTGCCAAGCACAACTGGTAAAAAAAGACCCGCTTATGAAACACATATTCAGACGGAAACTTCCTGCAGTTCTTTTTTCGTTGTTGTTGAGCGCCGGCGTTCAGGCGCAGAAAGTAGTGAAACGGTTTATAAAAAAGTACGAGCAGCTCGCCATTGAAAGCATGCAAAAACACAGTATCCCGGCCAGTATTATCCTGGGCGTTAGTATTGTGGAAAGTGCAGCCGGTGAAAGTGCGATTGCCAAGGCTTTCCGCAATTTCTTTGGTGTAAAAGGATCGAACACTGGTTCGCAGGCCAAGCTCGGCTACAAGTCGGCCTATAAGGAATATCCGACCGATGCGGCCAGCTTTGAGCATTTTTGCCAGATCCTGATGAACAAGAAATTCTACGTAAAGATGAAGTCCTGTGCCGATTACAAGCAGTGGCTAAAGGCTATGAATGCTGCTTCGTATGCCGAAGCCAAGCAAAAATGGGTGGCCGACATCACCCGGACCATCGACAAATTTGAGTTGTACAAACTCGATAACCCGACGTTTGCCGTGAACTGATTTTTGTTATCCGCTATAAAAAAGCCATCCGGTTCTGCCGGATGGCTTTTTCTTTTTGGGCTGGCCTTTTTAAAGGATGAGACCCCGGTCTTCGTTTCTGTCCGATGTTCTTTTCTTACCTGAAATCTGTCCGCCTTTTTTACCTGCTTCTTTTGCTTCTTCACTGCTCCATTCGTGCGCCACGCCCTGTTGGTGGGCTGCACGGCCCCCCTGGCTGGCAATTGCACGCTGGCGTTCCGGACTCATGGCTGCGAAGCCTCTTCTGGATTTTGGTTGCGCTTGATCAAAGTTTTCTTGCATACGACGAAGTTTTAAAATGTTGGGATGAAAGTTTGAAGGAGTGCATGCAGCAGGAGCAGTACCTGTGGTGCTACTCACTCCTGTTAAGAAGGACAAAAAGGAAATGCCGTTTTCGAAAAGATAGAAAACGAGGGGAGAGGTCCGTTTTTTTGTGCTATACCTGAGCTTCTGCGTATTTGACTCTACATTAAACCGATTAAAGGGTGGCGCCTGAAGAAATCCACATTCGTTTTCACAGCGAAAGGATGAGTTCCAAAAAAAGGTATGTGAAAAACCTCATCCTTGCTTTCGATCATGATTCCTTCATAGCTACCATTAGGATTGAATATTGACATGAACCTAACTGCGCTGATTGAGTAGCCTTGGAAAGCAGCCGGAGTTTCTTTGCGGATCAATCAGGCGTTTTTCAAAAAGGCCGATCTTTAACACTATGGTGCACGACGGAATTTATCACCAGCTTCAGATACAACATGTGCACGAGGAGGTACCGGGTTTCAAGACAATTGTTTTCGGGCAAAGTGGTTCGGTTCAGTATAAGGCAGGGCAGTACCTGACACTGGTGCGGTTCGAAAACGGGCAGGAGATCCGCCGGTCATATTCCATTACCTCATCACCTTCGTTGAACGAGCCCCTTTCCATCGGTGTTAAGCGGGTAGAGAACGGTGCTTTTTCACGAGCCTTGGTTGACCAGGCCAAACCCGGAGACGAAATCCTCACGTCCGGTGCCGGTGGCTTTTTTGTACTTCCCGGTAATATGCACCCCTTTCGGCGCCTCTTCTTTTTTGCCGCCGGCAGTGGAATTACCCCTGTCTTTTCCCTGATCAAAACGGCTTTGCATGCCTACCCCGCTTTGCATGTGGTGCTGGTCTATAGCAATGCATCGCCTGACAAGGCTGTTTTCCTGTCGGCGCTTCAGTCCTTGCAAGAACAATTCGCGTCGCGGTTTCATTTGGAACTGCTTTTTAGCAACGCCGCTGACCTCGCGAAAGCACGGCTGCACCGCGACCTGCTATTTTCCTATTTAAACCGTTTTGTGGGCGAAGAGAAGGAGCAAACGCTGTTTTATATCTGCGGCCCGGAAAGCTATATGCGGCTTTGCACATACACCTTGCAGGAGGCAGGAGTGCCGCCGGCTAACCTGCGCAAAGAAAATTTTTACTTCAGTGATGTGGTAAAACGGGATGCGGCTCCGCCGGATAAGGAACCGCATACGGCAGTCATTTACCTGGGCGGCAAGACATATTCGGTGAAGGTGACTTATCCCAATTCCGTTTTACGTGCAGCAAAGAATGAAGGTTTGGTGTTGCCCTATAGCTGCGAAGCCGGTCGGTGCGGCAACTGTGTGGCGCGGTGTGTTGGTGGAACAGTCTGGCATTCGTACAACGAAGTACTGACCGAGAAAGAACTGAAACAAGGTCTTGTGCTCACCTGTGTTGGCCACCCTGTGGGCGGTGACGTTGTCCTGGAAATCGGCTGAATGCTGGGTTTGTACTCTGGCTAGAAGCGGGAGGAAGGTCGCTGACCGGGCCGGCTTGCCTTTATTTCCATTGTTGCTGTAAACCGTATTTGCAACTACTTGGAATTAGCCCTGGGATTTTCTGCAGAAAATAGAAACGTCAGGAAACTGGTTGACAGATTTATTGCCACGAAAGGTTAAAACAACCTGCAGGCGACAAAGAAATTTTTATCCCGATAAACTGCTGATCAGAATGTAGACAGTTGTTCCCACAAAGGCAGCCATTAAAACCATCAGGGCAACGGCAGGTCCCATTTTAAAACTGTTTCTGGTCTCTTTCCTCACTATACCGATACGTTCAAGAAACTGGATCATGTTGAATATTTTCTCTATAAGGTTCAATTTCATGCCATACTTACCAAAGCCGAAATTCATCCTACAGGGAAAACAAAAAGGCGGTGAGAAAATCCATTCTTTTCTCACCGCCTTTTAAGGCTTTATTTTACTACCCTTAAACTTCGAAGGGGTGTTCTACAGCAGGTATCTTCAGGCCGATCAGCTTGTTGATGCTGCGAAGATTTTTCATTTCTTCTTTGCCGTCGCAAAACGAAATGGCTTTGCCCGAAGCACCGGCCCGGCCTGTGCGGCCAATGCGGTGTACATAGGTTTCGGCCACGTCGGGCAGATCGTAGTTGATCACATGTTCCAGTGAATCCACATCGATGCCTCTTGCGGCAATATCCGTTGCCACCAGCACTTTCAGCTTGCCGCTTTTGAAATTGGTCAGGGCATTTTGCCGGGCTGTTTGCGATTTATCACCGTGAATCGCATCGGCCTTGATATTGGCCTTTTTCAGGTGCTTGGCAATTTTGTCGGCACCATGCTTTGTACGGGTGAAAAGAAGTGTACGCCCAATCTTTTCTTCATTCAGCAGGTGAAGAAGCAGGTTGTTCTTATTGGTTTTAGGAACAAAATAGACAGCCTGGTCAATTTTTTCTGCTGTGGAGGAAACCGGTGTCACTTCCACCCGCACCGGTGATTTCATCAGCGATGAGGCAAGTTGGGCAATCTCTTTGGGCATTGTAGCGGAGAAAAGCATCGTTTGCTTTTCTTTGGGCAGGGCCCGCACCACTTTGCGTACATCGTGAATGAAGCCCATGTCCAGCATGCGGTCGGCTTCGTCCAACACAAAGGTTTGGAGATAGTCAAGGTGCACATAGCCTTGATTCATCAGGTCGAGCAGGCGGCCCGGTGTGGCAATCAGCACATCCACGCCATCCCGCAGCGAAATTGTTTGCTGTGTCTGCGATACGCCGCCAAAAATCACTTCGTGCTTGAGCCCAAGAAAACGGCCATAGCTGGCGAAACTCTCGCTGATCTGCACGGCCAGTTCCCGGGTCGGTGTCAGTACAAGCGCTCTTGTATAACGGTAGCCTTTCGAAGTCGGTTCCGCTGCCAGTTGCTGCAACACGGGAATGGCAAATGCAGCCGTTTTTCCCGTACCGGTTTGTGCCAGGCCGAGGATATCCTTGCCTTGTAAAGCATGCGGGATCGCTTGTGATTGTATGGGGGTGGGAGTTGTGTATTGTTCCTTTCTGAGAGCCTTTAAAATAGGCTCCATGATTCCTAATTGGTCAAATGACATAAATGGTTTTTTCGTTTAAAATGTGCTCGTTTGGTGAGCGGTGGTCTCTTTTGAAGGACCAGATGAGCTTCTACGGATGGGGGAAGAAATTTATCAAGTCAGCAACGAAGAGGACGTGAAGATAGAAAATTTCCTGTGAATGGTTTGGTAAAGAAAAATGCGGCGAAAAGAAAAATTTTTGTGGTGACAGTTTCCTTTACATTCGCAAAGCGTTGTAAATTCAAGGCACAAATTATCGCTATGGCAAAATCAAGTCAGTCTTTCAATAAACGGGAAAAAGAAAAACAGCGGGCAAAGGAGCGCCAGGAGAAAAAAGAGAAAATGGAGGAGCGCAAGGCCAATGCAAAAAAGGGCCAGGCCCTGGAAGACATGATGGCTTATATTGACGAAAACGGCAATCTTTCTTCCACACCGCCCGATCCTTCCAAAATGAAAACGTTCAATGCCGAAGAAATCGAGATCGGTGTGCGGCAGCATGAAGAAGAAGAGGAAGAAGTGGTGCGTCTTGGCTCCGTTACGTTTTTCAACACGGCCAAAGGATTTGGTTTTATCAAAGACAGCAAAAGCGGCGAAAGCATTTTTGTTCATGCCAGCCAGTTAACCGAGCCATTGAAAGAAGGCGAGCGGGTACAGTTTGAAACCCAAATGGGACCGAAGGGACCTGTTGCCATCAATATCCAAAAAGCGAAATAAGCTACTCTCCAGATAGAAAAAGAACACGCACTGGCGTGTTCTTTTTTTGCAATAGCCGGAAAGAATTCCTTCGTTAAGCACCAGGATGAAAACGAATGGCAGGAATACCTTTTGTACTTTGGAATTTTTGCCGGCGATGCCTTTTTACTTTATACTCGTTTCAATCGCTATCCTGCTCTCACGGCACCTAAGTGAAAACGGCATTAGTCCGTTAACTCCCGGACCGGCAAATAGATTTTGAACGTTGCACCCTCGCCGGGCCGGCCGCTTGCAATGATTTTCCCACCGTGGTTTTCGACTACTTTCCGAACAATAGCCAGGCCGATACCGGTGCCGCTGTATTCTGTTTTGCCGTGCAGTCGCTGAAACATTTGGAAGATCCGTTCGGCGTCTTCCTGTTCAAAACCGATCCCGTTGTCGCTGACGGTGATGAGATGAAAATCGTCCCCGGTAAGGCATTCGGTAAAAAGATCCCGCACTTCATCGCAGGTTTTTTTGGTGGCGCTGATGACAATATGGGGAGGCACGCCGGCTTTGCTGTATTTCAGCGCATTGCTAATGAGGTTTTGGAACAACTGCTGCAGCTGGCGGCGGTAGCCCATAACTGTGGGCATCGGATGCACTTCCACGATGGCTTTTTTCTGGTGCACATCCAGTTCCAGGTCTTCCAGAACAAGGGCGATTTTTTTGTTCAGGTCAACCGCTTCTTTTTTCAGCATTGGCTGGCTCACATACGAATACTGCAGCAGGTCATCGATCAGTAGGGTCATTCGGCGGGCAGAGGCTTCAATGCGTTCAAGCGTGTTTCGCTGTTCTTCGGTCGCCTGTTTCAGTTGGTTTTTTAAACGGTCGGTGAAGAAGTGGATCTTGCGCACCGGTTCTTTCAGATCGTGCGAGGCGGCATGGGCAAACTCTTCCAGCTTTTGATTGGTGCGTTCCAGTTCAGCATTTTTGTTTACCAGTTCAGAGGTATGCTCTTTCACCTGTTTGTTGAGTTCCTCCTCGAATTCCTTTTGCTCGGTAATGTCCTGCGACACACCAATCAACCGCACCGGCTGGCTGCCTTTGTCAAAAAAGATTTTTCCTCTCGAGCGCACCCAGCGCACCGTGCCGTCTTTCCGGAGAATCCGCCCTTCGTATTGCAGTACGCCGGTTCGAAAAGCCTGCTGGTAGGCTTCCTCTCTTGCTGCAAGGTCATCCGGGTGAATCGCACCGATGAAGCGATCCTGATTGGTAGAGGAACTGATGTCAAAAATTTCGTTCAGCCGCGGCGAGGCGATAATGGTCTTCGACTGGAGGTCCACTTCAAAAAGACCCAACTGCGACACATCGATGGCCAATCTTGCCCTTTCCTCCGCTTCTTCGATTTTTCTTCTCGCCAGTACCTGCGCTGTCACATCGATGGCCAGGATCAATACCCGGGAGATGGTCCCATCGTCATCCTTGAGGGGTTCATAGACAAAACTCACATAGACGATTTCCTCCGACCCGTTACGGATGAGGGGAATCTGGTGCTCGCTAGCTGTATACGTTTTGCCCGTATTGAAAACGGCCTGGAGAATGGGTTCGTATACTGCTTTTGCTTCGTAGAGTACATCCCAATACCCTTTTGATTCAAACTCTTCGCGCCGTCGCCCCACCAACTTCAGGAAAAGATCGTTCACCACTTCAACCACCATATTTGTTCCTGCTACGATGCACAAGCCAACCGGTGCCTTGATCACCAGGTTCCGGAAGGCCTGTTCGCTGTCTTCGAGCTTTTTTCGGGCCAGCACCTGCTCCGTCACGTCGATGGCCGTACAGAGAATTGCATAGGCTCTTCCCTCGGCGTTTTGGAGGGCTTTAAAGCTACAGTTATAATAGCCGGTGTGTGGTTTGCCGTACCGGTTGAAAACAAAAATCTCTTCTGGCTGGTAGTAGGTTTCACCGCTTTGCAGCACGTGGTGCAGGCGATTGAGCAAGCCGGATTGCTCCAGCTCAGGAACGGCGTCCAGAAGGGACTTTCCGAGTATGCCTTCATCTCTTCCCAGCATCTCCAGCATCTTTCCATTGGCCATCTCAAAGATCATATCGGGTCCCGTCCATACAGCATGGGCGGCTTCCGAGTTCATGATGATGTTGCGGGCAAAGAGTTCGCTTTCTTTCAGGCGCCGGGCCGAAAGCACGGCATCGGTCGTTTCCGTACAGGTCACAAAGACGCCGGCGATACCACCCGTTTCGTCCTGGACAGCACTGTAACAAAATGTCCAATAGATATCTTCCATCCGCCCGTTGCGGTAAAAGCCTACCAACTGGTTCTCCATCCAAATCGACTCGCCACCGGAAAGCACCTGGTCGAGCCAGGGTTTGATGGTGCCCCAGATCTCGGCCCACATTTCCTCACCGCGCCGCCCAAAGGCCCAGGGATGTTTGCCCGGTTGCCCAAGGCTGGGACGGAATGCATCGTTATAAAAGCAAACAAGGTCGGGCCCCCAGAAAAGCACCATCGGAAAACGGGAGTTGAATACAATGCTAAGCGCTGTGCGAAGACTTTGCGGCCAGGTTTCGGGTGGGCCGATGCTGGTGCCGTGCCAATCCTTGCAATAGAGCAAGTCGGCTACTTTATCGTTTTCCTGTAAAGAGGACAATTGCAATGTCTCATTGCCAGTTTCTCTATGCATCCGGGTGGTTAAGGGTTTGAAGGTAGAACAAATTCAAATGCGCTTTTTCCCTGAAGACCCGCATCTCTTGGCGCGTAGGAGAAGGTAAATTTTGGGCTTTGATCGCTCCGTTGGTTTGCACCTTGCGGGAGTTGGGAACCCGGGAGTCCAGGATGATTTGGTGTGAGGAATTGTGGCTTTCAACTGCTTTTCCTGCATCCATCGGCTGGCAGCTATGGTGAGTGACTGTTTCCCTGCAGCCATTGCCAGCCATTTTTATTGATTGCGGGAATGACAAATGGAAAGAAAGACTTATCTTACAAAAGCTGCGAAAAATGAATATCCGTTCATTTTTTCGACACCCTATAAACTCGTTTTTCATTCCCGTCTTATGAGAAAGTACAACGAGGCTGATACGTTTGCATTGCACACATCAAATCCCGGAGGCTCGTTTGCAGGAAACCGCAAAAAGAAAGCAGATAAATAGCAAAGACGCGGTTGAAGGGAGCGTGATCCTGTTCATCCGCTCAAACCACTACACACTCACCGGCCAGTGGTTGTGGGACATGCAAAGTGCTGCCCTTTATGGCAGCGATGTGATGTCCTTCCCACCGGATTTCGAAGGTACCAAGGGGATCATTCATCCCGACGACCTGCCCCATGTTTGCAGTGCGCTGGAATTGCTTTCCGACAGTGAAATTTCCCGGTTGGATTTCCGGCTTATTACAACCTATGGCGACGTGAAGTTCATCTGCGGGACGAACGTGTCGTTTGGCGGACCTCCGGATACGCCACTGCCGGAAGAACAGTCTCCAGGGGAGCAACCGCTTCAACAGTTTGCGCTCCGCCGCGAAGTGGACTTTCTTCGCCTGCGGCATGCGATAGCCACTACCGCCGAGAAATGGCTTCGTACCGGCGCCTGGGCCATCAATAAAAGCACAGCCGAGGTTTGGTATTCCGATGGCATATACCACATTCATGGCCTGGCGCCCCAAAGCCTGAACGCACATGCCAATACGTTTCACCCCTTTCTGCATCCGGACGACCGGATGGCTTTCCTGGACGCTTTCGAAGCTGCTTACAAAGCCGAAGTGCCGGTGCATCTCGAGTACCGGATTGTTCGGCCGGATTTGGAGATTCTGACCGTTCGGCTTTTAACACACTGGACGTACAACAGCAAAGGCCACCCGGTTTTTACTGCTGTTTTACAGGATAAAACCGAGGATGCCATTGGCGCAGCACAAGCCGCCGAAACCGAAAGTAAAACCAGGCTGCATCAGCAGGTGTTGCGGTTTTCCGAACTGCATTGGAATGCAGGCTATTTTTTTCTTGTACCGGAAACCCGAAAAGTCACGTATTCGGAGAATTATGCTCGCATTTATGGGCTGAAGCACCAGTCCATCGAGAGCCATTCCATATTGAACCTGGTGCATCCCGACGATAGGGACCTGGTGAAGACATTTCTCGATAACATGTGGCGCGGCCAACCGTTGTCGGACATTGACTTTCGCATCATTCGCAACGACGGCAAGGAGCGCTACCTCAAACAAAGCGGGAAACCAGTGGATACCGGCACAGGCGTAGTGCTGGTTGGAATTGTGCAGGACGTCACCGTGCAACGCGGGCTGGAACGCAAGATTCGGGAATTGAACGAGCAAGCGGCGCTGCACCATGCCATACAGCAACTGGCAGAATCGATCACCGGGTCGGGATACTTTCTCCATCAGCCCGATGCAGGTACTCATTGGAGTGAAGGGCTGTACCGGCTTTTCGGCTACAGGCCTGATGCAGTCGTGCCGTCGGTATCCTTGTTATACAACCATGTGTACCCGGCCGATGTGTCGGCGTTTCAGGAAGCGATGGCCGCTGTGCAAAGCGGACAACCGCAAAGCGACTGTTCCGTTCGTTTTCTCGGTCGCAACGGCGTGCAGCTGACGACTGTTTTCTTTCACCGCATTGCTGCAGCCAACCGGCAAACCCTCGTCGGGGTGATAAAAAACAGTGCGACGGAAGAGGACCTCCGGCAAAAGACGGCCAATGCCAGTTTGTACGCGGAGGTGCTTGGACAAACCAGCAGCGACATGATCCTTGTGACAGACCTCGATAACAGGGTATTGCACTGGAACAAAGCAGCAGCGCAAAAAACCGGCACGAAAGAGGCAGACGCAATTTCAGCCAACCTGTTTGATCTTTTCCCTGCATTGAAAGAAAAAGGCTACCTGCAACAGCTTCATGCAGCAATGGCCGGGACACCGGTGCGTGAACTGAAAGTGCGGAATGCTTACCTGCGCAAGGCGCATCACTACAGCCTTGCACCACTCCAGGACGAAAATGGCGACGTGACAAAGGTGCTGCATGTAGTGGAAGATGTATCAAAAGAACTCGACCTGCAACAACAATTGAGCGAACGCCTCAACTTTATTGAAAGCCTGGTGGACGCCTCTGTCGATCGCATTGTTGTTCTTGACCGGCACATGAATTACCTGTACTGGAACAAAAAAGCCGAAGACTACTACGGCCTTTCCAAGAGCCGGGTTATTGGCCGCAATATTCTTGAAATCTTTCCCGGCTTTCGCAACGATCCGGGCTATGTCGAATTTCGTAAGGTGCTGCGCGGCGAAACCGTTTACCTGCCGGCCACGATCAATGAAGAATCGGGAGAGTATTTCGAAACCTATCTGATCCCTATAAAAGAAGAGGGCAACGACGTGTCGTCGGTACTTTGGATTGTGCACGACCTGACAAACGAGTACAAACTGCTGCAACAGGAGCAGCAGGCCAAAGAGGTACTGGAAAATGAACACCTGCGGCTTAAAGAAGCACAGGCTATCGGGAGGGTCGGAAGTTTTGAATCAAATATTGTCTCGGGCCAGATTCACTGGAGCGATGAAATGTTTCGCATTCATGGATTGGAACCGCAATGCGAGAAGATGACTTTGGAAAAAGTCTTGTCTTTTTTACACCCGGATGATGAAGGCATTTTGGAGCAATTAATCCATTTGCGGGAAAGTCCCGGCCGGATGGACACGACCCATCGCATTGTGAAACCCGATGGTGATGTGCGCATGGTGCGCCGACAAATACAGTCGTTTGCAGGAGAGGACGGCAATGTAATTTACCTGGCCGGCACTGTACAGGATATCACGGAGCAAAAGAAAGCCGAGGAGCAAATCAAAGAACAATCGCATTACCTCAGGCGCATTACCGAAACTGTCCCGGATATCATCAGTGTCATCGAACTGGAAACAAAAACCGTTATCTTTTTAAACGGCGAAACGCTTTCGCAACATGGTTTTGATCCTGAAAAAATGATCAGCATTGGACGTGAAAATAGAGGGAAATTGATCCACCCCGATGACCGCCCCATCCTTGACAACTATTTTGGCGCCTTTTCGACTGCATCTGATGATGACGTTGTTACAGCCGAATACCGTGCAGAAACATTTGCCGGAGAATGGAAATGGTTTTTTGTGCGGGGGAAGGTTTTTCAACGCGATCTGCAGGGTAGCGCAACCCATGTATTGAATGTCATTGAAGACATTACCCAGCGCAAAAATGCCGGGCGGGAATTGAAAAAGAACTTGACCATTCTACAGCAGGCCGAAGAACTGGTACAAATGGGCAGCTGGGAATACGAGATCGCAAGCGGCCGGTTCATCTGGAGCGATGGGATGTATAAATTGTTTGGACTGCCCCAGGGCATGGCCGTAAGTCCTGAGATTTACTGGGATGTTGCGGTTGGCGAAGACCGGTCCGTTGCGAGGCGGATCATTCAGACGCTGACAGTCGATCCGCGGCATTTTGAGGAAGTGATGCGCATCCAGCGGGGAAACGAAACGCGGCTGCTGAAAATCAAAGGTGCAGTGGTATACGATGAAGCTGGCAGGGCGCAACGGATTGTGGGTGTTGACATGGATGTTACCGATATCCGGGTTGCCGAGGAGCGGTGGAAAGAAAGCCAGCGATGGTTGCAGCAAACAGCCGAAGCGTCGCCAGACGCCATCATTGTTTACGATCTCGCCAAACGCCAGCCGGTGTATTTGAACAACTGCCTGGCAGAATGGCTTGGGACAACAACGGAGGACCTGGTGAACAGGGGAATTGATGGCCGGTTGGAATTCGTTCATCCTGACGATCGTGCAAACCTTCTTCATTTCAACGAAAAAATGAAAGCCGCCATGGATGGCGATCTTTTGGTCGTTGAATATCGTATGCTTCGGAAAGATTCTTCGCTTCTTTGGGTGCGCAACCGGTCCAAGGTCTTTCAGCGTGATGCTGCTGAAAAGGTTACTAAGGTTTTGAGCATCCTGCAGGATGTGACCGAGGAAAAGGCGGCCGAGCGGGTGCTAAAGGCATTAAATGCATCACTGGAAAGAAAAAATGCAGAGTTGGAAGATAAAAATGAAGAGATCACTTCCTTTGCGTTTGTGGCCAGCCACGACCTGCGGGAACCCTTGCGCAAATTGTACACCTATAGTGACTGGTTGCTAACCAAAGAGCCCTCGCTTTCTGAAGCCGGCCGGCAACATGTTGAACGAATAACCGGCGCAGTCAAGCGGCTCGACCTTCTGATCAACGACATCCTGGAACTGACCCGGGTGCATGTGGGGAATGAAAAAGTCAGAGCCGTCGACCTAAACAACTTGCTTCAGCGTTTAAGGGAAGAAATGGCTGAAAAGTGGCAGAAGGCCGGGGCCGTCATCGAAATTGCTCCGTTGCCTTCAATTGCCGGTTCTGAAAGCCAGTTGTTTTATCTTTTCAAGAATCTTATTAGCAATGCGATCAAGTTTCAGGCCGATGGGCAGGAGCCGCTTGTTCAGATTGGTGCAGAAAGAGAAGGTGCTTTTTTAAAAATTTTCATACGTGATAACGGTATTGGAATTGCCGGCGAGCACCATAAGAAAATATTCGAAATGTTCAGGCGGTTGCATAACCGCGACCAGTACGAGGGCACGGGAATGGGTCTTGCGATCTGCAAAAAAATCATGGAGAAACACGGCGGGAAAATTACACTGGAAAGCGAACCGGAAAAGGGTTCCACTTTCGTCTGCTGGTTTCCCGACGTGTCTTCAACAACGTAGGCATTCTGGTGGTTGCAGCAAAACCGGGTTTAGTGCCATGCCCGAACGGGGCAGATGGCCAGGAACAAATAGCCCCAGTTCTGTTACCGGTTTTCTTCCCCGGATTTTCTACTGGCAAAATAGTTGAAGGGGAAAAGCAGTCAGTATTCATCAACCTTCAACAACGTTATCATGAAACGCATGTTCTTTTGGGGCGGATTAGCCTTTTGTTTTTTTAGCTGTTCGAACGGAACTGGCAATGAATCCGGCAGTGCCGGTAATTCTGATTCCTCTACGTCCACTACAACCAACACAACGACAACCGGTACCGGCGGAACGAGTGGTGTTGGTGCCGGCACGGGTACGGGCGGTCTTGATACAAGTACAGGAACCGGTACAGGTACCGGCGCAACCAACGGTACGGGTTCCGGCACGAGTATCGGCACAGGAGGCTCGGGTACAGCATCAGGAGCAGGAGCCGGCGGCACAGGCGCAGCAAAAGACACCAGCCGTAGCCGGCATTGAGGCTGCAGGGCTGGAAGCTTATGTGGTTTATAGCATGTGGCTTTTGCAGTGTCTTGTCGGTTTGGTCAGTATGTTCATAGGAGCGCTGACAAAAAACGGGACTGCATATACGCTTTTTCCAGGAACCATTGTTGCCAGGCAAAGGCAGTGTAAATTTGGGAGGGCTGTTGTCTTTGTCGCGACAATGTTTGTTGCAACTGGAAGCAGTTGCTTGTGCCTTCAGTAATGAGCATTTCTACTATTCGCTTCTGCACATGGACTCGCTGACCCATATTGTGTTGGGCGCCTGTATTGGCGAAGCCGTTGCCGGAGCGCAACTGGGCAAGCGTTCCCTGTTTTACGGGGCGCTGGCGCAAAGCGTGCCTGATGTGGATTTTGTAGCCGCTTTTTTTTTGCACGGTGCCGATAATGTTGTTGCCCACCGGGGCATCACCCATTCCCTTCTTTTTGGTGTGGTGGCAACGTTTTTTCTCACCTGGCTGGTCAAGGAAAAAATTCATAAAACGCCACTTTCCTACCGCTCGGTTTTTTTGCTTTTTGCTGCCAACATTGCCGTGCACCTTTTTCTCGATACGTTCAATGCCTACGGCGTCGGGCTGCTGATGCCATTCAGCAATTACCACTACACGTTCAATGTGCTTTATGTGGCCGATCCGCTGTTTTCGGTTGCACCTTTCGTTTCCTTTCTCTTTTTGCTGTTCCTGCACAAATCGCATCATCGCCGGGTGCACTGGATTATTACGGGCATTTGGGTGTCTGCATTTTACCTGGGCTTTGCTGTTGTGAACAAGTGGATCGTCAACAACGACGTGCGAAAATCATTGGCAGCACAAAATAAACCAGCGGTCTTTTTTTCCACGCCTTCTCCCTTCAATAACCTGCTTTGGTTTGTTGTGGTAAAAGACAGTGCAGGCTATCATACCGCTTACCGGTCCGTTTTCGATAAAGGCGAATTGACGTTTACCTATTTCCCGCGAAACGATTCGCTGGCCGGCCGTGTGCAAAATCAGAAAGACCTGCGCCTGCTGAAAGATTTTGCCGAAGGCTACTATACGGTGGAGAATTGGGGGGATACCCTAGTGTTGAATGTACTTCGGTTTGGGCAGGTTGTCGGCTGGTATGATCCGCATGAGCATTTTGCGTTTCATTATTACCTGAACTATCCCGCTCAAAATGACCTGGTGGTGCAGCGGGGACGATTCGAGCATTGGAACAGGGAAAGTGTGAAAGCGTTTTTTCGTCGCATGCTGGGAAAAAGAGAAGAACGGGAACCGCGGAACAAGGAATAACGAATAAAGAACTGTTTAGGCGCAACTTCCCGTTCTGTTTACAGGCAGGCTGCTATGCAAAGAGAAAGTAGACCAACTGACATTCCTTCCATTCTGCCTTCCATGTTGATTTGTTCTCTACTCTTCCTGCTTGAGGTAGAATGTACCAAGCGTCAGCAGAAAGCGCAGGGCGTGAAAACAAATAAACTGCCACAACTGGCGTAGCGTGAAAAGGCGCAGCGAGTCATCCGACGCATCGATTTTGACGCATTTGGTGGCGATCATGTTGTCGATTTCTGCACCCAGTTCGGTAGCCAGCTCGCTGTCTTTTACCAGCATGTTCAGCTCTACGCTTACCTGAGCGCTCAGGTCGTTGATGTTGTACGAGCCCAGCATCAGGAATTCATTGTCTACCACCGCCACTTTAGCGTGGAGCACCGTGGGAAGGTATTCGTACACCGTGATGCCGTTTCGGAGCATCCACCGGTAGAGATAGCGTTCGGCGTGCTTGGTCAGGGCTACATCCGATGTGTTGGCCAGGATCACTTTGACATCAACACCCCTTTTGACTGCCTTGCTGAGCCGGTTGCGCAGCGAAATGCCCGGCAAAAAATAGCTGCACACAATGACGATGCTTTTTTTGGACTCTTTGAAAAGCTTATGGTATCCAAAGTAAATTTCCAGTTTGCGGCGTACCCAGTCGTTCTGTAACACCCGCACACCAACAGCATCGTCTGCCGAGATGTAGTTGAAGATGTTGAGCAGCTTTTTGCGCAGCACATTCTTCTTGGTTTTGTCGCGCTCCCAAATCTTGGTGCAGATATCATACAGTTCCAGCACCGAATCGCCTTCGATCAGCAAACCCATGTCGAACCAGGCAGGCTGGCCCGGCAGGTCGTTGTAGCGGTCGGCAATATTGCTGCCGCTAACTAAAGCAAATTTTGCATCCGCCACCATCACTTTGTGGTGCAGCCGCCGCCCAAAATAAAAATCGTCACCACGAAAAAGGGGTTCAAAAAAGCGAAAGTTCACACCGGCGTTTTCCAACTGGTGAATAAAGTCTTTGGGCAGGCTGCGGGAGGCGTATCCATCGGCCATGAGATAAACGGAAACGCCGCGTTTGGCTGCGGCCATCAATTGCGTTGCCACGCTTTTGCCGGTGGCGTCGGCGCCGAAAATATAGGTTTGCAGGTGAATGGAATATTCGGCCCTGGCGATCAGTTCCTCCAATTTGGAAAAAAAAGGTGCGCCGCCTTTTACCAGGCTCACGATGTTCTTGCGGCTAAACCGGTCGGCTGGCCGGCCCCATTGCATTTTGCTTAAGAAATTGGTTTCCATTCTTTCGTCCAACAGTGTTGTTAAGTTACGGCGCAGACCACAAACGGCCGCAGAAAGCAAAGGCTCTTCTGTCCGTGCCGTGTTGCATCACCTGTTCAGCTAAGCTGGTCTATTATTTGAAAGTAACTTCATACAGAATTAAAAAAATCGTTCTATGCCTAAGTACAAAAGCGAAGATTTATTGAACGAGCTGGTAAAAGATGTGCAGCGGATCAAAGAATCGGCGCAGTTTTTCCAGTCTTCCGATCAGACGAAATTGGCATACAGTCCGGACAAGAGCAAATGGAGCGTGGTGCAGATCCTGGAGCACCTGAATGCCTACAACCGTCATTATTTGCCCCTGATAGAGAAACATGTTTCCATCGTAACGCATTCGAGAAATCCCATTTTTACACCGGGATTTTGGGGCGAGATGTTTACGAAAAAGATGAAGCCCAACAATGTGTACGAGATCAAGAACAAGATGAAGGCCATGAAAGCCTATACCTTTCCCAATAGCCTCCATGTGGATTCGGTGCTGCAGGAGTTTTTGTCCCACCAGGACAAATTCACCCGGCTTTTGGAAATGGCAAAAGGCAGCGACCTGAATGCGATTCACATTCCCATTACGCTAACCAGCCTTGTGAAGCTAAAACTGGGAGACATGTTCCGCTTTCTCATCGCACACGAACAGCGCCACATGATCCAGGCACGGAACACATTGCGGGAAGTTGGGGTTACGACAGAAAAATTTCCAGTAATCCTTCAGGTAATTCCACAATAATCTGCGCTTTCTTTTTATCGATTTTTACGATCGTCTCCTCGTGTAGCGGGATTAAGACTTCTTTGCCGTTTAGTTCAATCCGGCAGAGGATCTGGTGTGGCTGTTCGATCACTTCAAGAATTTTTCCCAGTACACTTCCGTTTTCAACAATCTCGTAACCGAGAAAGGAAATGGGAGAGGACTTGGAGGAAAATTTCTTGAAGTCTGCTTCGGGCAGCCACACTTGTTTCTGTGCCAGCTTTGTGGCCGCTTCTTTTGTACTGATGCCCTCCAGCCTGATATAGACTTCTTCTTCGTTTTTGATCTTGCTGCTTTCGATAAACCAGGGAATAAAGCTTTCTTTTTTCTCTTCAATGAAAAGGGCCGCCAGGCCTTTCAATGATGTTTTTTTTCCTAGTGTATGTTTTAGTACCAGTTCGCCCTGCCAGCCGTGCGTGGAAACAAATTTGCCAATGTTGAAGTATTCCGTCATAAGATTCAGGCGGCAAAAATAAGTCCAGAGGCCATAGTGCGGCCAGCGGCATAAATCGAAGGCTTTCATTCGAGACTTTCTCTGGCCACGGCAATCCTGCTGGCGCCGCCAAAAATTCATTTGTTTCGTTCTATCTTGTTTCAAACTTCAGCGATGCTTGCTAAAACAAAAACGGCCGTGCCGGGGCCTGTTAAAACTGACCTGCTCAGCGGGCCACTCTCCGGTCGTCTGCTTTCACTGGATTTTATGCGGGGCTTTATTATGGTGCTGCTTGCACTGGAAAGCACCGGTTTATACGAGCACCTTTTCGATGCGACAAAGGGTCGTTTCCTCAACGGCTTCTTCCGGCAATTCTTTCACCACCCGTGGAATGGCCTTCGCTTTTGGGACCTGATCCAGCCGGGTTTCATGTTCATGGCCGGCGTGGCCATGGCTTATTCCCTGCACAAACAGCAGCAGCAAGGCTTGGCATGGTCGCGGTCGTTCCAGAAAATAGTAAAGCGGTGCGCCTGGCTGTTTTTTTGGGGTGTCCTTGATTACGCGGTGCGGCCGGCAGGCCTGTCATTTGAGCTCTGGGATGTGCTGACGCAGCTTGCCTTTACCACGCTGGTGGCCTTCTTGATCTTTCGCTGGCCTGCAAGGGCCCAGGTTCTTTTCTGTGTTTTTCTTCTGGTGTTCACAGAGGGGCTTTACCGGTTGACACGTGTGCCCGGCTTCGACCAGCCCTTTACCGATCAGCACAACTTTGGCAATTACATGGACCTTGTCCTGATGAACAAGATCAACCGGGATGGCTGGGTGGCCATTAACTGTATTCCCACTGCGGTTCACACAATTGCCGGGGCGCTGGTCGGTAAACTGTTCCTGGGCGGTGCAAAAAACAAGGTAAGAACAATGCTCTTTTGGGCTGGGGTATGCCTGGCCGGCGGATACCTGTTGGATATTTTTCAGGTGACCCCGATCATCAAGCGCATTGCCACGTCCTCCTTTACGTTGGCTTCGCTGGGATGGTGTCTGGCCGCACTGGCGTTTTGCTACTGGTGGATTGATCTTCGTCGCCACCGCAGGCACTTGAAGTTCTGGACGATCGTGGGAATGAATTCCCTGTTTATTTACCTTTTTTTTGAGATTGTCGGTGCCAGGTGGTTCAATGGCTTCGTGGGTGCCGTAACAAACGGATTGATGCAACTGCTCGCTGTTCCGCGGACGGCGATGCTGATCCTCACTTCGCTTTGCATCTTTGCGTTGGAGTGGGGATTGTGTTATTTTCTTTACCGGAAAAAAATCTTCTTCCGGCTTTAGACGGGGCTTTACTGGTACCGACCTTTCTTTTTGCGCCGGGGTATTGCTTCACCGGCGTTGTTCTCGATATAGAGTCCTGGCGGCGAGCCGCTTGGGTGAACCTGCAAGGGCATGAAACAGCCTGACCGCCTGTGCGAAGCGATTGCCTGGATGGCGGTTGTGTTTGTTCACAGGTGTGGCCTTGCCTGTTTCAGGCGTTCCGGAGGCGAAATACAGGTTGCCCGGGCTGCGATAAACGACCGCCATTGATCCATATCCGAAATGAAATCAAAACTTTATCAACAGTTTTATTTGAATTTTTCGGTTCAAAGCGTAGATTTGCACACTTAATCATTATTGTTTCACCGCATTTAAATTTCTATTTAAGATGCCTGTTAAAATCCGATTACAGAGGCACGGGTCTAAGAAAAGACCCTTCTACTTCATCGTTGTTGCAGACGCTAGAGCTCCCCGCGATGGTAAATTCATTCAGAAATTAGGTACGTACAATCCTCAAACACAGCCTGCTACTATTCAGCTGGATCGTCAGAGAGCATTGGACTGGTTAGGCAAAGGCGCCCAGCCCACTGATACCGTTCGGAAGATTTTATCGTACAAAGGTGTGTTGTACCTGAAGCATTTATTGCGTGGTGTATCACTCGGCTTGTTTGATGAAGCAACGGCCATGACCAAATTCCAGACCTGGCATACTGAGCATGAAGCGCAGATGCGTCGTCGTCAGGAAGAAGCTCAAAGAGAAAGAAGAGCCAGAAGAAACCCTGCTTACCAGCGCCGCGAAAGAAGACCGGCTCCTGGTACTGATTCTGAAGGATAATTCATCATCCGAGACCTTCAACAGATTAAGTCCCGCCTTGGCGGGACTTTTTTTGTCTTGGAACAGGGATGCGTGGGAAATGTGGGATGGATAGGATAAAACAACGGCCGTTCACTTGTGAACGGCCGTTGTTTTATTCAGAGGAATAAATAATCTCAAAAATCCCATCTATCCCACATTTCCCAGTTCAAGACGGATTACCGCTTCATGCCCGGCATCATCCGGCCCATCGGCATCTTGTTCATCATCTTCATCATTTCCCGCATCTGTTCAAACTGCTTCATAAAAGCGTTTACCTCGCTGATGTCCTTGCCGCTTCCTTTGGCAATGCGTTTGCGACGGCCGCCGTCAATTTCATCGGGATTGGCCCGCTCGTAAGGGGTCATGGAGTTGATGATGGCTTCCACGCCCTTAAAGGCGTCGTCGCTGATGTCGATATCCTTGATTGCTTTTCCGACGCCGGGAATCATGGCCATCAGGTCTTTCAGGTTACCCATGCGCTTGATTTGCTGCAACTGTTCCTTAAAGTCGGCAAAGTCGAACTGGTTTTTGCGGATCTTTTTTTCCAGCTTTTTGGCCTGCTCTTCGTCAAACTGGGCCTGGGCTTTTTCTACAAGGGTCGTGATATCACCCATACCCAGGATACGCTGCGCCATCCGTTCGGGGTAAAATACGTCCAGCGTGTCCATCTTTTCACCGCTGCTGATAAACTTGATCGGTTTATCAACGGTGTACTTGATGGAAAGCGCAGCACCACCACGGGTGTCGCCATCCAGTTTGGTTAAGACTACGCCGCTGAAATCAAGGCGGTCGTTAAATGCCTTGGCGGTGTTCACTGCATCCTGTCCGGTCATGGAGTCCACCACAAACAGAATTTCCTGCGGGTTCACCGCATTCTTGATGTTGGCCACCTCGGTCATCATGGCTTCGTCGATCGCCAGGCGACCGGCAGTATCGATAATGACAACGTTTTTGTTTTTGCTGCGGGCTTCGGCAATAGCGTGTTGCGCAATCTCCACCGGGTTTTTGTTTTCCAGCTCCAGGTGAACTTCCACACCGATCTGCTCGCCCAGCACCCGCAACTGTTCCATGGCTGCCGGACGGTAAACGTCGGCTGCCACGAGGATGGGAGAGAGGCGTTTTTGCTTTTTCAGGTAATTGGCCAGCTTGGCGCTGAAAGTGGTTTTACCGCTACCCTGCAGGCCGGCGATCAGGATCACGGCCGGGGCGCCTTTGGCATTGAAGTCAGCCGCTTCGTCACCCATCAGGTGCACCAGTTCGTCCTTCACAATTTTTACCATTAACTGGCTGGGCGAAATGGCATTGATTACTTTTTCACCCGTTGCCTTGTCTTTTACCTTGTCGGTAAATTCTTTGGCAATCTTATAATTCACATCGGCATCTACCAATGCGCGGCGGATCTCTTTCACGGTGGTCGCCACGTTTAATTCCGTGATGCGGCCTTCGCCTTTTAGGTTTTTAAAGGCTCCTTCTAATCTGTCCTGCAGTGAATCGAACATATAGGTATTGCGTTTCTTTTAATAGAAAGTAAAAGAGTGAACAGCTAATGTTCACTCTTAATAAGGTTAGGCAAAGATAATGAGGATGGGGAAATTCGAAGCTTATGCTCCCAAATAACTGCGCAGCAAGTCGCTTTTCTGGTGACTCCTCAATTTGAGAATGGCTTTGTCCTTGATCTGGCGCACCCGTTCCCTGGTGAGGTTAAAGCGTTCGCCGATGTCTTCGAGACTGAGCGGATGATCGACACCAATACCAAAGAAATAGCAGATGACGTCTTTCTGCCGCTCCGTGAGGGTTTGAAGGCTGCGGTCGATTTCGGTTTTCAGCGACTGGTTGTAGGCCAGTTCGGCATCGGCCTTTTCGGCGTTGTGGTTTTCCAGTACGTCCAGGAGCGTACTTTCTTCCCCTTCTGCCAGTGGCGTGTCCATGCTGATGTGGCGGGCATTAATGCCAAGCGACGATTCAACTTCATCCAGCTCCATGTTCAGCAATTCGGCCAGTTCTTCGGGAGAGGGTTCCCGTTCAAACTCCTGTTCCAGCTGGCTGAAGGCTTTGTGAATGCGGTTGGTCAGGCCTACTTTGTTCAGTGGCAGGCGAACGATACGGGCCTGTTCGGCAATGGCCTGTAAAATGGATTGACGAATCCACCACACGGCGTAAGAGATGAATTTGAAACCTTTTGTTTCGTCGAAACGCTGGGCGGCTTTGATGAGGCCAAGATTGCCTTCGTTAATAAGGTCGGGAAGCGAAAGACCCTGGTTTTGGTATTGCTTGGCTACCGATACAACGAATCGCAGATTGGCTTTCGTTAGCCGTTCGAGGGCTCGCTGGTCGCCTTGTTTGATGAGGGTTGCTAAACGAACTTCTTCTTCTGGGGTGATGAGTTCTACCTTGCCGATTTCCTGCAGGTATTTCTCGAGGCTTTGCGATTCACGATTCGTAATCGACTTCGTGATCTTTAGTTGACGCATACTCATAGGATTGATTTTGATTGGTTATTTTAAGATTGATGTTTTCTCTTGTTTTGGTTAGTTAAATCCCAAAATATCCATCACAATTTCTCTTACACTAAGCAATTGGTTTTGGTATTACAGTATCCAAATTAGGGAATTAAAGAATATGAAAAAATTTTTTTAAAAAAATTCTTGGGTGCCATTTGAAAATAGGTTCAAAAAAATTTTGACGGTTGGACTATTTTCCTATTATTGCAGCCCTTGAGGGGTGTTAAAAAAACAACATGAGTAAAAAACAATTATACACTTTAGAATACCCGGTGCGGTGTTCACCTGCCATCCTGTACGACTTCCTGGCCAATCCTTCGGGTCTGCAGGAGTGGTTTGCCGACAAGGTGGACGAACGCGACGGCGTATTTTATTTTTCATGGAATGGTTCGGAAGAAGAGGCGGAAGTCGTAGAAAAGGAGGAAGAAAAATATATTCGCTTTCACTGGAGTCATGCACCCAACGAGGAATTCTTTGAATTCCGCATTGAGAAGTCAGAGGTCACCAACCAGACGATTTTGGTGATTAAGGATTTTGCAGAAAAAAGAGAGATCAAAGACCAGAGTATGCTGTGGGACCACCAGGTAAAAGACCTGTTCCACCGCTTAGGAAACTAAGTCTGCGAAATACAACCAGGTATCGACCAGGAGATTTGCTGCCGCATCCCATTGCGAAAGGGGCCACCGGGCAGCAATTTTTATGTGCGGCTGTTGCTGCAGCTGGAGAAGAAATCCGGCTTTTGATACGGCTGCAATTTTTTTATAGTTCGATTCTTCAAAATGATGTTGCCAGGGATCCTCGTGGATACCGATGTACAGGTCTCGTGCAGCAAGTGACTCGTAAGCCGCGGCAAGCCTTTCTCGATTCGCTTCTTTGTATGTCCCGGCTAGTTGCAGCGTACAGCTAAAGAAATGTCCCCACCAAAACATAGAGCGGATGAACAACAGGTTTTCTCCGTTTGCAATGCGGGGGTAATCCAGTACCACGTAGGGCAATCCCCGGTAGTTTTCACCCTTTGAAATTTTCGGCGAGGTTGCAAGGGTAAGCCGGTTGTCTGTTTGCGAAAGTTGTTCCTGTACACCGGCCAGCAAAGCCACGGTTTTTTGCAGAATGCTATTTTTTGTTAAGATCACCCCGGCATTATTGAACAATGCTGCCTCCGAAAGGGAAAGCCTTATTTTTGACCCTTGCATCAGCTAAAGGTAACACGTGATTAAAAAGCTCGACTTACTCGTTATCAAAGCCTTCGTCGGACCCTTCATCGCTACGTTCTTCATTACGTTGCTGGTGCTGGTCATGCAGTTTTTCTGGCTGTATATCGACGACTTCGTGGGCAAGGGTCTTGGCATCGGGTTGATCCTGGAATTCATCGGTTACCAAAGCACTTCACTGGTGCCGCTGGCCCTGCCGCTGGCCGTTTTGCTTTCGTCGCTGATGACCTTTGGCAACTTGGGAGAAAGCTACGAACTGGTCGCCATCAAGTCGGCCGGCATTTCGCTGCTGCGCTTTATGCGGCCACTTTTTTTTGTCAGTATTTTGATCAGCGGCCTCGCTTTTCTTTTTTCGAACTACATCATTCCCGTTTCCAACCTGAAGAGCCGTACCATGCTCACCGACATCGTGTATGCAAAGCCGGCCTTCGACCTGAAAGAAGGCGTTTTCTACGACAAGATTCCCGGTTTTTCCATCAAGATCGGGAAGAAGGAAGAAAACGACAGCGTGATCCGCGATATCATCATCTACGAACAAAAAGATTATTTGCAGGACAACTTCATCGTGGCCTCCGACGGCATCATGCGCATCGCCGATAACAAGCGGGACTTAGAATTTCACCTGAAAAACGGCTGGCGCTACGAGGAGCGGGGCAACCCCGGCACACCAACTGAATTTATCCGGCTTGGCTTCAAGGAGTACCGGAAAAGCTTTGATCTAAGCTCGTTTGGACTGCAACAGCGGACAGCTGACAGCGTCAATAAAAACAATGCCCGTATGCTTAGCATGCGGCAACTGAATACAGCCATCGACTCCATCAAAAAAGTAAACGCAAAAATCGGCGAGCGGGTGAAAAACGATGTTTTCTCCATCGTGTCGATGACAGCGCACATCGACAGCAACTGGAAATCGACCCATACGCCGGTGACGAAAAAATCGTTCGACGCCTTTATTCCCGACAGTGTGCGCACCATTGTGCAGCAACGGGCACAGGCTAAAATCGAATCGATGCGTAATGCAACGGAAACCGAACTGCTGACATACAAAGAGCAGTCGCGTACGTTACGCCTATACAAGATCGAGTGGCATAAAAAACTGACACTCTCCCTGGCCTGCGTTGTGCTTTTCCTGATTGGTGCCCCGCTGGGCTCCATCATTCGCAAGGGCGGGCTGGGTACACCGCTGGTCTTTGCCATTGGCTTTTTCATGGTGTTTTACTTCAGCAGCACATCGGGCGAGAAATTTGCCAAGGAAGGTTCGTGGGGCATGGTTACCGGCATGTGGTTTTCGTTCCTGATCCTGATCCCGGTCGGCGTGTTTTTAACCTACAAAGCCATGCACGACTCGCAGGTTTTCAACAAGGATTTTTACAGCCGGCTGGCGAAAAAACTTCCGTTCCGCAAAAGAAAAAACGTGTAATGGAAAGCTAACGGCCACATGTAAAATGGCTTCCCTTTCCGATGCGCAACGCCAGGGTGCAGATTTGTCGTTTAATCTTGCCGGTGAATACACCGCTGGCTTCTTACCTTTGAAAAAAGAACGTATGGCACCTTTAACTCCAAGAAGAGAATTCCTTACCTCTTCCGTGAAAGCAGGACTGGGTTTGTACATCAGCTCCGGAATTTTATCGTCTTGCGCCTCCACCGCCAGGGTTACCGGCACTATTCCGTCAAAGCTTATTACCGGTTTTGCACAGCAGCCATTGCCCTATGCATACAATGCGCTGAACGAAGCCATTGATGCGCAAACCATGGAAATCCATTATACCAAGCATGCGGCCTCTTATGCGACGAATTTGAACGACGCGGCCAAGGCAGAAGGGGTAGACACCACCAAGCCACTGGAAGATGTGCTGCGCAAGGTTTCGAAATATTCGACCAAGATGCGCAACAACGGTGGCGGACATTACAACCACGAATTGTTCTGGAAGTGCATGGCACCCCAGCATGCAGAAAAGCCAACAGGCGGGCTGGCATCAGCCATCGATAGCTCGTTTGGATCCTTCGATACGTTTAAAACACAGTATACCGACGCCGGCAAAAACCGATTCGGAAGTGGCTGGGCATGGCTTTATGTGGACGGCGACAAACGGCTTCGCATCGGCTCTACGCCTAACCAGGACAACCCGCTGATGGATGTGGCCGAGTTCAAAGGCTTTCCGCTGCTGGGTCTGGACGTGTGGGAACACGCTTACTATTTGCGTTACCAGAACAAACGTCCCGACTACATCAACAACTGGTGGAAAGTGGTGAACTGGAATTACGTCTCCGACCGGTATCAATCCTTTATTTAATTCGTTTTTGCTTTGTCTACTTCTCTCCAGGCGCAAAGCAGCAGCAACCTGCGGCTACAGCGTACCATTGCCTTTGCCTCCTCCGGATTACTGGTGGCCAAATTCTGGGCGTACTACCTGACGCATTCCGTTTCGATTTTAACGGATGCATTGGAAAGCATTGTCAACGTGGTGGCCGGCTTTATTGGCTTGTATAGTTTATACGTGTCGGCCAAGCCCCGCGACATCGACCACCCGTATGGTCACGGGAAGGCTGAATTTATTTCGGCGGCGGTGGAAGGCACGATGGTGCTGATTGCCGGTGTGCTGATCGTCTACAACGCGGGAAAAAACCTGCTTTATCCCGTCACCATCCGCGAACTGGACACCGGGATTTACCTGATTGCCGGAACGGCCATCGTTAACTGGCTGCTGGGTGCTATTTCGCTGCGCCAGGGGAAACGACACAAATCGCTGGCCCTCGTTGCCAGCGGCAAACACCTCCAGACGGATACCTATTCCACGCTGGCCATTATTGCCGGGTTGATCCTTATCGCCTTTACGGGCAAATTGTGGATCGATAGTGTAATCGCCATTGGCTTTGGCTTGTTTATCATTTACACCGGCTATAAAATCATGCGGGAATCGCTGGCCGGAATCATGGACGAAGCCGACATGGAACTGCTGGAACGGATGGTGGCCCTGCTGGCGAAGAACCGCTCCGCTAACTGGGTGGACCTGCATAACCTGCGGGTGATCAAGTATGGCAATGTGCTGCATGTCGATTGCCACCTCACGGTACCCTGGTACTTTAATGTGCACCAGGCCCATGCCGAAATCGATACACTTGCGGGTTTGATTCGCGGCGAGTTTGGCGAAACCCTGGAGCTGTTTGTCCACAACGATGGCTGTCTTTATTTCCAGTGCCATATCTGCAAAAAAATGGACTGCCCGGTGCGCCAGCATGCGTTTGAAAAGTCCATCGACTGGACCCTGGACAATGCGCTTCAAAACGAAAAACATGGCTACAAGGAAAGTGAAACGTGAGACGCCAAACGTGAAACCGGAGAGGCTGTTGCTTTGCACAGCGTGCTTGTTTCACATCTTAGGTTTGCCGTTTGGTATCCCCGCCGCATCTTTGCAAACCAAATAATTGTAGTATGAAAACAACCACGATCTGGAAAGGTGGAAGAGAATACGACTCGTTTCAAAACAACGCCAAAATCAGCTTGCATTCCGGCGTGGGCTTTGGTCCCAAGGCCTTGCTGCTGACAGGGCTGGCCGGCTGCAGCGGCATTGACGTGGTGGAGATCCTGGAAAAAATGCGGGTGCCTTTTGCCAGTCTCGAGATCGACGCCGAAGTCGAACAAACCGAGGATCATCCCAAAGTTTTCAAGACCATTCACCTGATTTATAAGTTGCAAGCCGACGAAGGCAACCGGGAGAAAATCCGCAAAGCCATTGACCTGTCGCTGGAGAAATACTGTGGCGTGGCCGCTATGCTGAAGAAAAATTCCGATATTCAGTACGACCTGATTATTACCGAATAGTCTTATTTTTAAACTCCAAAAAAAAGTTTATGAGCTTACACTTAGGAGATAAAGCCCCCAACTTCAGGGCGCAAACCACCGAAGGCGAAATTGATTTTTACGAATTTCTTGG
Organism: Flavisolibacter nicotianae; assembly: GCF_003628535.1. Taxonomy (GTDB): domain Bacteria; phylum Bacteroidota; class Bacteroidia; order Chitinophagales; family Chitinophagaceae; genus Flavisolibacter; species Flavisolibacter nicotianae. The sequence goes on along the minus strand of NZ_RBCI01000001.1, from coordinate 135,633 downwards.
CGATAGCTGGGGCATTCTGTTTTCACACCCGGCCGACTACACGCCAGTATGCACAACCGAATTGGGCCGCACGGCTCTGTTGAAAGAGGAGTTTGCCAAACGCAATGTAAAAGTGCTGGCGGTGAGTGTTGACCCGCTGGACAAACATTTTGGCTGGCGCAACGACATCAACGAAACGCAAAACTGCCAGGTTGATTTTCCCATCATTGCCGACGAAGACCGTCAGGTAGCTACCTTGTACGACATGATCCATCCCAACGCATCGGCAACCGCCACGGTGCGTTCGCTGTTTGTTATTGGTCCTGATAAAACCATTAAACTGATGATCACCTACCCGGCGTCTACCGGCCGCAACTTCCACGAAGTGCTGCGTGTCGTTGACTCTTTGCAACTGACATCGAAGCACAGCCTGGCAACTCCCGCCGACTGGAAGCCCGGTGAAGATGCGATTGTGGTGCCTTCCGTGTCAACCGAAGATGCGATGAAGAAGTTCCCGAAAGGTGTAAAAGTGGTAAAGCCTTACCTGCGTTATACGCCGGTGCCGGACGAAGAGCAGAAGTAAACATTGTTATTTCTACGACATAAAAAAGCCTCCGCAATTGTGGAGGCTTTGTTTTAAAAGGGTGTCACGCGGAGACGCTGAGAGCGAGAGTCGCTGCTTACTCAGCGCCCCGGTGTGAAAGTGAATTCTACTTTTTCACCAGCTTGCCCAATTGATTTAGTGTAGCCCGTAGATCCTTCGGCAGCGGTGCTTCCAGGTTGATTTCGTTTCCCTGCATGTCCCTGAACGTTAACTGTGCAGCGTGCAAGGCCAGGCGGGAGAGGATCGGACGTTCTTCCTCGTCTGCCTGCGAAAGCTTGAATTTTGATTTGATTTGCGAGAGCAATACCGGCTTGCCATCACCATACAGCGGATCGCAAACAATGGGATGACCCAGGTGCTTCATGTGCACACGGATCTGGTGCGTTCGGCCGGTGAGGATCCTGAACTGCATCCACGAATAAAGACGGAAACTTTCCTGCACCTTAAACTCGGTGATGGACTCTTTGCCTTTGCGCCAAACGGTCATCACACCTTTTTTGGTCGGATGTTCCGCAATGGGTTCGTTGATCACGCCTTCCTGCTCAGCAGGTTTCCCTAAAACAAGGCCATAATAGATCTTGCTGGTATCGCGGTTTTCAAACTGCAGCGATAGGTGTTTGTGTGTTTTTTCATTCAAGGCAAAAACTACAATGCCGCTGGTGTCCCTATCGAGCCGGTGAACCGTAAAGATCTCTCCGAAATTTATTTTCAGCACTGTTTTTAACGACACATCCTTGCCCTCTCTGTCGGGTATGGTCAACAAGCCCGACGGTTTGTTGATCGCCACAAAGTCTTCATTCTGAAAAATGATGTGTTCCTGTAACTTGAAATTCATGCGCAATTGGTAAAGTCAGGAAATAGTGCCGGATGAGCAGTTTTTTCACCCGTTCTTCCGCACACTATCTTCCTTTTTTAAAAAATTTTAGATCCCGCACTTCTTTTTCGGTGAGAAAACGCCATTTGCCACGGTTGACATTTTTCTTGGTGAGGCCAGCAAAAATAACGCGGTCCAGGCCTTTTACATCGTAGCCGAAATGTTCAAAAATGCGTCGTACAATGCGGTTGCGGCCAGTATGCAATTCAACACCAATTTGCGTATGATCTTTGGCATCGGTAAAGGCAAGTACATCCACATGGGCCATGCCATCTTCCAGGGGAACACCTCTTAGAATTTCGTCAAAGTGATGTCGTGTCAGGGGCTTGTCCAACGTTACGGCATACACTTTCTTGATCTCGTTGCTGGGATGGGTCAGCTTTTGCGAGAGGTCGCCATCATTGGTCAATAGCAAGACACCCGAGGTGTTCCTGTCCAGCCTCCCAACAGGATAAATGCGAATGTCGGGTGCACCGCTCAACAGATCCAATACCGTCTTGCGTTGCTGCGGGTCATCGGTGGTGGTGAGGTAATCTTTGGGTTTGTTGAGGAGGATGTAAACAAAATCTTTTACAGGGTTCATTCTCCGGCCGCCTACTCTTACGTCATCGGTCAAAGCCACTTTATGGCCGGGTTCCAGGATTAGTTCACCATTGACTTTTACTTTGCCGCCCCTGATCAGGTCCACGGCGTCCCGGCGCGAACAAACCCCGCTGTGCGCAATGTATTTGTTCAATGGCATTTGATCGGTCAACGGTTTTGTTGTCGTGGATTTTGCTTTCAGTGGAACCGTATTGCGTCCTTCTTCTCTTCGCACTGGCTTGATAGGTTCTATTTTTCGGCCGGCGTTAACAGGCTTCTCCCTGCTCTTGTCAAATGGTTTTTTGTTGTTGTTTTCAAATCTTTCATCTTTCCCTGGCCTATCGCCATAGGGTTTCCTGCGGTCAGTCTGGTAATCGCCGGTTTTGGCAGTGCGGTTCTTCTGTGGCTCAAAGCGCTGGGGTCTTTCCGCACCGGCCCTGTTTCCCTCTTTTTGAATTCGCTGCTCTTTTTGATCAAACTTCTCCGGTCTGGTTGCGTTTTGCTTTTCAACTTTGAACGAGGGTTTGTTGCGGTTACCTGCCGGCTGGTTGGTATTTCGTTTCCCGTATTTGGATGTGGGTGGTTCTAAATTGTACTTGGGCGGTTCGTTGCTGGATGTTGTTTTGTATTGGGCTCTTTTCTGCCGTTTTGCATTGGCGATCTTTTCTTCCCTTTCTTTTCTGATCTCCCTTTTCTCTTTGCGGATGGCTTCTTTTTTAGCGCCGCCGGTCTTTTCCTTTCCCTTAAAGAATTTCTCGAAGCCCGAACCTTTTTTCATGTTGAAGTTTTTGCTGTTTTGCAACAGGATGAAGCGCAAAAATAGAAAAGCCCCGCCAGAAGCGGGGCCTATGGGTTGTTATTTTTCAATAGGGATTATACATTATCCGACCGGCGGTTTTTGTGCTTGCCTTTCAGATCATTGAATTTTTTCAGTTGCTCAGCGGTCAACACCGACTTTCCCTGCTCCATGTATTGCTGCGCCAGCGACTGCATCTGGCTTTTCTTCTGCTCCTGGCTCAAGCCGCTGTTGGAGCGGATGCCCTGCGCCTTGGTGCGGAACTCCTGGAAGATGCCTTTCAGTTTTGTTTCCTGGTCGGCTGTGAGGTTCAGTTCTTTTTTGAAGAATGCGGCCTGCTTGCCAAAATCGCCGCCTCTTTTACCAAAGCCCTGGCCCTTTTCGCCTTTGTCTTTCCAGTCCTTGCGTTGCTGTTGAAATTGCTCTTTCTGGGCCGGTGTCAGTACGGCTTCAAATTGTGCTTTGTATTTTTCGTGTAGTGCCTTGCGTTGCTCGGGTGTGACCTCCCCGTTTTTCCGCAGGTCCTGCATTTCTTTTTTCTGTGCTTCGCGAATGCTCTGGAATTTGGCTTTTTGATCGGCGGTCAGGTTCAGTTGATGGAAGGCCTGCTCCTGTCGTTGACCCTGGTGATGGCGGCCTTTGTCTTCTGTTGTCTGTGCCTGTGATGCACCAACAAAAAGCACGATTGCAAATGCGGTGGAGATGATTTTTTTCATGGTTATCATTTATTTTCTGTTTTTAAACGGAACAGAATTCAGACGGGCACGGAGGAGTGAAGTTTAACCCCTGGTGGGTTAAATAAGGTTAATCTGCCTGAACGGAAGTGAAGGATCGAAAAAGCAAGAGCCGTTCAAAAGTGAACGGCTCTTGCTATAGTAAAATGAGCACTGTTTTATGCTTTCAATTCAACGGGTTCCGTTTTTCCCAGTTCGGAAGTCTTGTTTGCCAACTGTCCGCAGGCGGCATCAATGTCTTTGCCGCGGCTTTTGCGCAGCCGTGCATTGACCTTGTTCTTGGCCAGGTAATCCATAAATTCCGTCATTCGTTTTTCGGTCGGCTTTTCAAATTTGGCAAAGTCGATCGGGTTGTATTCGATGATGTTCACCAAATCCGCCGGAACCTGGCGGTAAACCTTGATCAATTCGTCTGCGTCTTTCAGGCTATCGTTGAAATTGTTAAAAAGAATATACTCCAGCGTAATCTCGTTTTTTGTTTCCTTGTAAAAATGGTTCAGGGCATCGATCAGCGCTTTCAGGTTGTTGGTTTCGTTGATCGGCATGATCTCGTTTCGCTTTGTGTCGTTGGCCGCGTGCAGCGACAGCGCCAGTTTGAACTTCACTTTATCATCGCCCAGTTGGCGAATCATCTTGGCCACACCTGCCGTTGAAACCGTGATGCGTCGGGGACTCATGGCCAATCCATCTTCGGCCGTGATTCTTTCAATGGCCTTTAACACGTTTTTGTAGTTGAGCAACGGTTCGCCCATGCCCATGAACACGATGTTTGAAAGCTTCTTGCCATAGATGCGTTCGCATTGCTCGTTGATCAACGCCACCTCGTCGTAGATCTCGTCAAACTCAAGGTTGCGCTGTCGCTCCATATAGCCCGTAGCGCAAAAGCGGCAGCTCAGCGAACAACCAATCTGCGATGACACACAGGCCGTATACCGGTGCTCGGTTGGAATCAGCACGCCTTCGCAAAGGTGGCCGTCGTGGGTTTTAAAACCCGACTTTACCGTACCGTCGGAACTGTATTGCGTGGAATGAATGCTTAGGGCCGGCAGCGTAAAGTTGTCGCCCAGCTTCTGGCGAAGCTCCTTGCTCAGGTTGGTCATGTCTGCAAACGAAAGGGCATGCTTTTGCCAAAGCCATTCCCAAACCTGCCTGACACGGAATTTCTTTTCGTCGAGAGAAAGAAAGAAATCCTCCAGGTCGGTGTAACCCATTTGCCGGATGTTACGGCTTCCTTTCCCTTTGCTTTTTGCGCTTTCTGCCATCGTACAAAGATACTTTTTTCACATGAGGCGGATGATGGGCAAGACTTATCTTGCAGCGTTTTTAACAAGGCGAAACGTCAAACGTGCGATGCGAGAAAGGAGAGTTCACAAGTTGAGGGGGTAAATCGGAGAATATCGGGCCGCCCCGGTTTCATGTTTGACGTCGCAGGTTTGACTTTAAAAAAATGCTATGCGAAATGTCTATGTCATTGATGCCATCCGTACGCCATTGGGAAAATACGGCGGTGCGCTGGCTTCCGTCCGTCCCGATGACCTGCTGGCCCATGTGATCCGCGAACTTCTCCAGCGAAATCCTTCCATCGATCCGGCAGAAATAGAAGACGTGATTGCCGGTGATGCCAACCAGGCCGGTGAGGACAACCGCAACGTGGCCCGCATGGCGGCATTGCTGGCCGGACTGCCCGTCACGGTTCCGGGCAATACCGTCAACCGCCTGTGTGCCTCCGGCCTGCAGGCGATCATGGACGGGGCACGGCAAATCGAATGCGGGGATGCCGGGCTGATCATCGCCTGTGGCGTGGAAAGCATGAGCCGTGCGCCCTTTGTGATGCCGAAGGCAACAGCGCCATTTCAGCGAACGACAGAAATCTACGACACCACGCTGGGCTGGCGCTTTATCAATCCCAAACTGGCCGAGAGGTATCATCCCTACAGCATGGGCGAAACCGGTGAAAACGTAGCCCGACGCTGGAACATCACCCGGGAGGCGCAGGATGAATGGGCGCTTTCCTCCCAGGAAAAATATTTTGCCGCCCTGGAAGCGGGCAAATGGAAAGAAGAGGTCGTGGCGGTAGAAGTGCCGGGTGAAAAGGGCAGCGCCAGGCTGTTTGATACCGACGAGCACCCGCGGAAAACTACGCTGGAAAAGCTGGCTTCGCTCAAGCCGGCCTTTACAAAAGACGGAACGGTAACGGCCGGCAATGCTGCGGGCATCAACGATGGGGCGGCCGCCATGCTGCTGGCCAGCGAATCCACTGTAAAAAAATACAAGCTCAAGCCACTGGCGAAAGTCGTTGCGGCAGCCGTTGCAGGTGTTGACCCCGCCATCATGGGCATTGGCCCGGTGCTGGCAACGCAGAAAGCATTAAAACAGGCTTCGCTATCGGTGAACAACCTCGATTTGATTGAGCTGAACGAAGCCTTTGCCTCGCAGGTGTTGGCCTGCCTGCACGACCTGCAACTCGACAGGAGCAAGGTAAATGTGAACGGCGGCTCTATTGCGCTGGGCCACCCGTTGGGTTGCAGTGGCGTGCGCCTGTCAACAACCCTGGTTCATGAAATGAAACGCAGGGGCAGCAGATATGGCCTGGCCACCATGTGCGTGGGAGTGGGGCAGGGGGCAAGCATAATTTTTGAAGGCGTTTAAACCCGGATGATGGCGATAAGTTGGATCGGCATCGTCACCTAAAATGGTTAGACATGCAGTTCCGTTTTCTTTTTTTGTGGTTGATTTTTCTTTTCAGTTCCTGCTTTTTGGTGAAAGACTACAAGCAAAAGCAATTTACCTATACGACAGACGGCCGGGCGGTTCACCTGCCAATGGTGGTTCCGAAAGGCTATGTCAAAGAAGAAAAAAAAGACACGGCAGGCATCACCCTGCAATCGTTTACCTATCCCGGCGGGGCACTGCTGTATGCGGCCTATTTAACCGACACGACGTTTGAAATCCAGCCCTTCGACACAGCGCTTCACCAGCCACAAATTCACCGGCTAGGTGGCTGGGTCTACAAGGGGCAGAACGAAGACGACCTGTTTTACCGCGAAATACGGCAAGGGCATTTGCGCTTTGGTTATCGGCTGGTACCGCAGTCGAAGGAACTGGCCTTTGATTCCGCCACCAATTATCTTTCCCTGCAAAAAAAATAGCCTGGCACCAGCAGGCTATTCAAATTTCTTTTGGCAGGCTTACACAAAGTTGAAGCGGGCCAGTTCGTCAAATGCCACTTTCTGTTGCTGACCGCTGCGCAGGTCTTTGATCACGGCTGTTTTTTCGACAATCTCCGACGAACCGATGATGACAATGTACGGAATGCTTTTTTTCTCCGCGTATTTGAATTGCTTGTCAAACTTTTGGCTTTCGTGAAAGATCTCGGCTGGTGTGCCTGCCCTTCGAACGTCCTGCAGCAGGGCATAGGCAGCCTTGCTTTCTTCTTCGCCGAGGTTGAAAAACAAAACCTTTGTTCCCTGTTCAACTGCAGCCGGGAAGAGTTTGAGTTCTTCCATGACATCGTAAATGCGGTCTACGCCAAACGAAATGCCGACACCGGGAATATTCGGGACGCCAAATAAACCAGTGAGATCGTCATACCGTCCACCGCCGCCAATGCTGCCGATTTTCACACCGACGGCTTTGACCTCGTAGATGGTCCCGGTGTAGTAATTCAGGCCCCGGGCAAGCGTAGGATCAATGATGATTTTGTTTACAGAAGAGAGGTCCTTTGTTTGCGACAGGATGTAGGTCAGTTCATCAAGGCCAGTCTTCCCGGTTGCGTTGTCGCTGAAAAGTTTTTGCAGTTCGCCGAGCACCCAATCGTTGTCGCCTGCACGGTTGGCGATGGACAGGTAGTTGGCAACAACAGCAATTTGCGGTGCATCGAGTCCGCGTTCTGCCAGTTCTTCCTGTACTTTTTCCAGGCCGATCTTATCCAGCTTGTCAATGGCAATGGTAATGTCCATCATCTTTTCGCTGCCACCGGCACTGTCGGCCAATGCCGCCAGGATCTTGCGGCTGTTCAACCGGATTTCAACGGGTATGCACAGTTGTTCAAAGACGGTGGAATAGATGTTGGTGAGTTCTACTTCGTTCAGCAGCGACCTGCTGCCAACCACGTCTGCATCGCACTGGTAGAACTCGCGGTAGCGGCCCCGTTGCGGCCTGTCGGCCCGCCACACGGGTTGAATTTGATAGCGCTTGAACGGGAAGGTCAACTGCCCGTGGTTCATGGCAACATAGCGGGCAAACGGGATGGTGAGGTCGTAACGCAACGCTCTTTCTGTAAGGTTCTTGTCGTTCTTTCCCTCCAGCACGTTCGCAAAAGCAGCCCGTGATTTTTCGATGTTTTTCGGGTCGTTTAGACCGTTGTTGAGAATCTTAAAAATGAGTTTGTCGCCTTCCTCTCCATACTTGCCCATGAGGGTCTCCAGGTTTTCCATGGCCGGTGTTTCCAGCGGCTGAAAGCCATAGAGCTCAAAAGCTGTTTTGATGGTATTGAAAATATAGTGGCGTTTGCGAACAACGTCAGATCCAAAATCACGTGTGCCTTGCGGAAGAGAGGGTTTCATCAACAATGAAGAATTAACAATGAATAATTAAGAGCGGATGTTTCGTGCCTGTAATGTTGCGTTCTCAATGATTTTTTCGCAGGTTTGCTCAATCAGTTTGTATACCTCGTGGTAACCAGGTTCGGTGCCATACCAGGGATCGGGAACGGAACTGTTTTGGCCCGGGTGAAGCGCATTTAAAAACAGGTCTACTTTAGACGGGTCATATTTTTCCCTGGCAATCCTCCGGATTTCCTCCAGCACATCGTCTGCCATGGCATAGATCATATCAAAGCGGTCAAAGTCTTCTTTTACAAATTGCCTGGCCCGTTGCGCACAAATGTCAATGCCATTTAACCGCGCCACTTTTTGTGACAGGTGATGCGGTGCTTCGCCGGTATGGTAGCCATTGGTGCCGGCACTGTCCACCGTCCAGTGGAGACCCGCTTCTTTTGCCTTGTGCGCCAAGATGCCTTCCGCCAGCGGACTGCGACAAATATTTCCTAAACACACCATCAAGATTTTCATCCGCGATTTTTTTTGCTGCGCAAAAGTAAGCCATTGCCGCTGGAAAGAATTTTCGCTAAAAAATGTGGAAACAAAGAACGGTTTCGTCTCAACTGTAAACCACACACCATGACCAGCCAACAAATCCTTCAGGCCGATCTGCTCGACATTCTCTTTGAGAAACGCAACAAAGCGTATGGCGCTTACCAGTTGCGACGGAATTACCAGCAGCAACTGGTAAAAGCGGTGACCATTTCCATCGCAACGGCGTTCCTGCTGCTCTATTTTTTCAAGCCTTCATTTGATAAAAATGTGACTATCGCCGCGAAAGATGATGTGTTGGTTCGTGTTGTAACGCTACCGGATAAAGAGAAAAAGACGGAACCACCCAAGACGCAGGAAGCCCCGAAAACACAAGCCAAACAACAAAATTTCACCGATCGGTTCCAGATGAAAGAAGTGGTTACTGATCCCTTGCCACCGATAGACGCCATGGAAAAGGCTGTCATTTCAAACATCACCATGCCGGGTGGCGATGCCACGGCCATTCAGCCACCGTCGATTCCTGCAAAAACGGCTACCGAAACCCCAGCCCCTGCAAACGAACAGAAAGAAGATGTGGTGCCCGACAGGCAACCGCAGTTTCCCGGTGGCATGCAGGCCTGGCTTTCCTTCCTGACTCAAAATCTTCGCTCCCCGGAAGAGCTGGAAAGCGGTGAAAAGCGCACGGTGCTGATCCGTTTTCACGTAGCCGAAGACGGTAGTGTCGCCAACTTCCAGGTGGTGCAGTCGGCCGGTGCGCCGTTCGACAATGAAGTGATCCGCGTATTGAAGAAAATGCCCCGCTGGACACCGGCGCTTTTTGCCGGCCAACCGGTGGCGGTCAGCTTCACGCAACCGGTGACTTTTGTGGGAGTTGAAGAATAAAATTGGCTAACTTGCCCAACCCAAAGAATCGTTATGATTGAAGATTTTCAGGACAAGCACCGCAAGCAGCGAACCCGTATGCGGTCCGTGGTCGATTATACCATGGGAACAGTGTTTTTGCTGTTGGGGGTGTATTTTTTGATTTATGAAAAACTGGGCTGGAAGTTGTTGAACAGGGAACCATCGAGCATCGATTACCTGATTGGTTTGCTCTTTGTAGTGTATGGCGGCTGGCGCATTTACCGGGGTTATAAAAAGGATTATTATCGATGAAGTGGACAGGTCGACTGGTACTGGCTGTTTTGGGTTTTCTGTCATTCTCGCATTGCAGCAATCATACCGGGCTGCCGGCACGCAGCCGCTTCGACAGTGGTACGGTTTATATCAGTTGCGACGAAAGTTTTAAGCCCGTTCTGGAAGCGGAACTGCAGGTGTTCCGGGGCGATTATCCCAAGGCCAATGTAGTGGTGCAGTACAAGCCCGAAGCCGATTGTTTGCGGGATTTCCTGGTCGACTCGATTGAGATGGTGATTGCCACAAGGCCCTACTCGCAAAAGGAAAAAAGGCTGATTGCCGACTCGCTGAATGTGGCAACCGACTATTCAACAGTTGCTTACGATGCCATTGCAGTACTCGTTCACCCGCAATCGGCCGACTCGATGTTTACCCTTGGCGACGTGCGCAACCTGCTGACGGGAAAGTCTAAGAAAAACTTAATTCCAGTACTCGACGGCCTGAAAGCAACCAGTACGGTGCGGTTTATGCTTGATTCGGTGCTTCGCGGCGAACCGCTTGGGAAAAATGTATCGGCAGCGCCCAACAGCAAAGAGGTGATCGATTATGTGGCCCGCACTCCTAATGCGGTGGGATTTGTCGGGATAGAATGGGTCGGCAATGCCGACGATACGGCCCAATTAAACCTTTTGAAAAAAGTGCGGCTGGCACGAATGGAAAGTACCGACAGCGTAGGCGGCTTTGTTTTACCGGTGCAATACCTGATTTACACAAGAACCTACCCGCTGATCAGAAGTTTGGTATACGTGTTGAAAGAGAAAGAACAGGGACTGGCCGGGAGCTTTGCGAATTTTTTGCGAAACGACCGCGGTCAATTAATTTTCAGGCGGGCATACCTGTTCCCCGCGTTGCGACCCTTTTATATGCGGGATGCGCAAACGCAGTGAACTTTAACAACCAGTGATTAAGCGAAACAGAATAATTTCAACTCTTAAAAGAAAAAAAGAAAAAAATGAAGAAGTCTGCGATCCTTTTATTCTTTGCTGCATTGTTCTCTCTACATGCAATGGCGCAATCCGTGCAGGAAGGAATAGCGCACCTGAATGCAGAAAGGTACCAAAGTGCCCGGCAGGTATTTGAAAAACTTACCGCTTCCAATCCCAATAACCTGGAAGCTGTGTATTGGTTGGGTCAAACACTGTTGGCACAGGATGATGTGAATGGTGCCAGGGCCTTGTATCAAAAGACACTGGCGGCGAACGGCAATGCGCCCTGGATCATGGTGGGAATGGGACAAATCAACCTGCTGGATGGTAAAGCCGCTGAGGCCCGCCAGTTGTTTGACGCCGCCCTTGCTGCCAGCAAAGGAAAAAAAGGTAGCGATGTGGCGATCCTTACCGCTGTTGCCCGTGCCAATATACAGGCTTACTCCGATCAGAAAAAACAGGGTGACCTGGATTATGCCATTGCCAAATTGAACGAAGCTGCACAGCAGGCACCGACGAACCCCGATATTTTTGTTGCACTGGGCAATGCCTACCGGAAGAAGCACCAGGGCGGTGATGCCGTGCAAGCCTACCGAAAAGCCGGCAACTATGCACCCGCCTTGTATCGCATTGCATCGCTTTACCAGTCGCAGCGCAACTGGGATGCGGTAACGGAAAACCTGAACAGTGCTGTTGCGGCTGATCCGAAGTTTGCACCGGCATTCTTTGACCTTTACTACTATAATCTGCTGTACAAGAAAGATTTTGCTTCCGCTGCGTCGTTTGCCGAGAAGTTCAAGGCCGTGGCCGACCCGACCGTTGAAAACGAATATCTCACAGCGCAAACCGCGTTTGTACAAAACAATTTTACCGCCGCCATTGCCTCTGCCAGCAAGATTGTGAGCGGCTCGCAAAATCCACGTCCCCGTGTATACCGCCTTTTGGCTTATAGTTACCTGGGGGCAAAAGACACAGCCAGCGCCTGCACCAACTCGAACCTGTATTTGCAGAAAGCACCGGAAGAAGACATCATCGGTGCCGATTATATCCTGCATGCAACCGCTTGCGGAAGGGGCAATCCGGCCCTGATCCGCGATGATATTGCCGCTGCGATTAAAAAAGACAGTGTGTTGTCGCGTCAGCTCGAAACCCTGAACGATGCCATTGAAAATGCAAAAGCCAACAACAACAAATTGCTTGAAGGTGAATTGCGCCTGATCTCTTACCAATTGCGTCAGGGACAGGGCCGCGCTTCCAATGACGAGTTGATCAGCTATATCGCCGTTCCGCTCTACCTGGGGGGCAACTATCAAAAAGCCGACAGCGTGGCGCAGGCTTACTCTGCCGCCGTTCCGGACAGCATCCACGGTTATTACTGGAGCGCTTTGTCCCGCACAGCGATCGATACCAATATGCAACAGGGCCTGGCTATACCGATGTGGGAAAAAGTTCTTACGGTGGCAGAAGGCAACAAAGAGCGCTTTAAGAGCCAGGGTGTCAGGGCCGCAACGTCGCTGGCCGTGTACAACACCAATATCAAGCAGGACCGGGATGCTGCGCTGGGTTATGTAACCCGCGGACTGGCATTTGACCCGGCAAATGATAACCTGTTGAATATCCAGAAGGTGCTGTCGCAATCGGGAAAAACGCCACGGGCAGCCGATTCGAAGACAAAAACAAAGACCGAAGCCGCAGGAGGGAAGGTCAAATCAAAATCAAAAGGATAAGCAGGCAAATCGCTTTGGATGGCCCCCGGAAACGGGGGCTTTTCTTTTAAAGCAACCTCTTGAAATTGTTGCCGGTTATTGCATATCTCGGCTTATTTTTGCCTGCCATTTTGGAAAACTATGTTTTACCTACTCCAATCAGACCTCAGTAAAACCGTATCGGATGTAAACAGTGCCGGCAGTTGGCTTCCAATCGCTTTCCAGTTCATTTTTGCCTTTGGCATGATCGGCACCCTGCTGGTGGTGACTCACCTGTTAGGTCCCAAGCGCAAAACAACTGACAAGCTGCAAACCTTTGCATCCGGTATTGAAAACCACGGTGAAGCCCGGCAGCCGGTTGCCATCAAGTATTTCCTGGTAGCCATCCTGTTTGTCCTGTTCGACGTGGAAATCATTTTCTTTTATCCTTATGCCGTCAACTTCAAAGGCCTGGGTTGGAGTGGATTTTGGGCCGTGTTGATGTTTGTTGCGTTCTTTCTTTGTGGATTTATCTACATTATCAAGAAAGGGGCATTGAATTGGGAAGACTAAGAGAATCGCATATTGCAGATTGAATATTTAATAGGTGAAAGCGGCCGTTGTGGGATGGAAATATTAAATAGTAAATTTTAAATCTTAAATCGTTATGGCTCGTCCAGTTTCGTTTAATATCAAAGAAAAGCCTTTAGAAAAAGACATCAGCATCGTGGATATGCCGGATGGCTACCAGGGTGAAGGCTTTTTTGCCACCAAGCTGAGTGACGTGGTTGGGCTGGCAAGAAAAAATTCTCTTTGGCCGCTTCCCTTTGCCACCAAGTGCTGCGGGATCGAATTCATGGCTACCATGGCTTCACACTACGACCTGGCAAGGTTTGGTGCCGAAAGGGTGGGATTCTCCCCACGGCAATGCGACCTGCTGATGGTGATCGGGCTGATTTCCAAAAAAATGGCTCCGGTGGTAAAGCAGGTGTATTTGCAAATGGCGGAGCCCCGGTGGGTGATGGCGATTGGCGCCTGTGCCTCCAGCGGCGGGATTTTCGACACCTATAGCGTGTTGCAGGGTGTGGACCAGGTGATCCCTGTTGATGTGTATGTGCCGGGCTGTCCGCCCAGGCCGGAAGCCATCCTCGATGGCTTTATGAAAGTACAGGACCTGGTAGGGAAGGAAAGCCTGCGGAGACGAAGCAGCGAGCACTACCAAAAATTGTTAGAGAGTTACGGAATACAGTAATGTGCAAATTTGAAAATAGGCAAATGTGCAACCAGGGCATTTCCGAATTTTCAAATTTTCAAATTTTCAAATTGAAAGATGGCTTTAAGCAACGATTTCATAAAACAACGGCTGCAGGCAATGTTTGGTGAGGATGTGTACAGTTTCGAAGAGCCGCATGGCATGCTTACATTCGAAACAAAGCCCGAGCTGAACCTGAAGGTGATGCAGACTTTATACGATGACCCGCAATTGGGTTTCCAGTTTTTGACGGACCTGACAGCGGTTCATTATCCTGCCTACAAGGGTCGTGAGATCGCCGTTGTTTATCACCTGCACAACCTGGTGGAAAACTGCCGTATCCGCTTCAAGGTGTTTACACCCATTGAAAAGCCGGATGTTGCCAGTGTCACAAAGATTTTTGAAGCCGCCAACTGGCTGGAAAGAGAAGCCTATGATTTCTATGGTGTCAACTTTGTTGGGCACCCGAATTTGAAGCGGATTCAAAACGTGGACGAGATGGATTATTTCCCGCTGCGGAAAGAATACCCACTGGAAGACCAGACCCGCCTTGATAAAGATGATGAGATGTTCGGACGGGGCGGAAGCTTTGACTTTGGTAACCGTCACCCTGATGGCTCACCGATGACCATCCCGGCTGAAGCCAAAAATCCGTAAGAAGTAAAAATTAAAAACTAAAAAGTCAAAAGCAGAGAAGTTCGTTTTTCATTTTGACTTTTGAATTTCGACATAGAAATGTCTACGACAGAAAAACATATCACGCTTCCGGAAGGAAGTATCGAAACAACCACCACGAGGATTAACCTTGGTCCCACCCATCCCGCAACGCATGGCGTGTTCCAGAATATCCTGGAGCTGGATGGCGAACGCATTGTTTCCGCCGAGCAAACGATCGGGTATGTGCACAGGGCCATCGAAAAAATTGCCGAGCGCCGGCCACTGTACCAGATCACGCCCCTCACCGACCGGTTGAACTATTGCTCGTCGCCGATCAACAACATTGGCTGGCACCTGACCTGCGAAAAATTGCTGGGCATTCAGACGCCCAAGCGGGTCGATTATCTCCGCGTCATCATCATGGAGCTGGCACGCATTGCCGATCACCTGATCTGCAATTCGATCGTTGGGGTGGATGCCGGGGCGTACACGGGCTTTTTGTACCTGATGCAATACCGTGAGCTCATTTATGAAATCTGGGAACAGGTTTGCGGTGCCCGTTTGACAACAAACATTGGGCGCATTGGCGGCTTTGAACGGAATTTCAATAGCATCGCTTTCGAAAAGCTGGAGAAGTTTTTGGCCGAATATCCAAAAGCATTGAAGGAATTCGAAAACCTGTTTTTGCGCAACCGCATCTTCATGGAGCGTACCATCGGTGCAGGTCCCATCAGTGCCGAAAGGGCCCTGAACTATGGATTTACCGGTCCCAATCTTCGGGCCGCCGGTGTGGATTATGACGTACGGGTTCACACGCCGTACAGCAGTTACGAGGATTTTGACTTCGTCATTCCGGTGGGCTCTACAGGCGATTGTTATGATCGCTTCATCGTTCGCCAGGAAGAAATGTGGGAGTCGCTGAAAATTATCGAGCAGGCCTATCGCAAGGTGCAGGAATTCAAAGGTGCGGAGGCTGACATTTACCATGCGGATGTTCCGGAGTATTACCTGCCCGAAAAGAAAGACGTGTACACCAAAATGGAGGCGCTCATTTATCACTTTAAAATCATTATGGGAGAAGTGGAAATGCCACCCGGTGAAGTATATCACGCGGTGGAGGGGGCCAACGGCGAATTGGGTTATTACCTGATCAGCGATGGTGGCCGCAGCCCGTACCGGCTCCACATCCGCCGTCCGTGCTTTATTTATTACCAGGCCTACGAAGAACTGGTAAAAGGAAGCATGCTGAGTGATGCCATCATCGTGATGTCTTCGCTCAACCTGATTGCAGGGGAGATGGATGGATAATGTGCAAATATGAAAATGTGAAAATGCTTTGGACAAAGCTCATTTTCACATTTGCTAATTTTCAAATTTTCGAATTAGAGAAATGAATTTTTCAGAAGAAAAACTAAAAAAGGTTCAGGAGATTGTTGCACGGTACCCGGAAGGGAAACAGAAAAGTGCGCTGATCCCTGTTTTGCACATTGCGCAGGAAGAGAACGGCGGCTGGCTGAGTGCGGAAGCCATGGATTACGTGGCAGGCCTCCTGCAACTCACACCCATCGAAGTGTATGAGGTTGCAACGTTTTACAGCATGTATAACCTGAAGCCTGTTGGCCGCTATCTTTTTGAAGTGTGCCAGACAGGTCCTTGTATGCTGAACGGCAGCGATGGCATCATCGATTACATCAGGGAAAAGCTGAACATCAAGGTAGGCGAGACAACGGCCGACGGCCTGTTCACGCTGAAAACGGTGGAATGCCTGGGTGCCTGCGGCTATGCGCCAATGATGCAGATGGGCAAACACTACAAAGAGCACCTGACGAAAGAAAAGGTCGACCAGATCATTGACGAATGCAGGCGTACTGCAGCAACAAATAACTAATGAAGACCCTTTGTTTTGCAATGTGTTTCCTGGTTGCGGCAGCGAGTTGCCTGGCCCAGTCAAAAGACGAAAAGACGCTGATTGATCGGACCTATCTTTTAAGCCACACCGTGTTTGGCACGAAAGACAGTGCGGTGTTGGACGATTTGTTTGCCAGGAAAGCAACCTACGGCCATTCGCACGGGAACCTGCAAACAAGGGAGCAGGCAATCAATGGGATCAGTAAAAACAGATCAACCTACAGCGACACGGCCGTCAGCAATGTGCAGGTCCTGGTGGAGGATGATGCAGCTATCGTCCGGCACCTGTTCAGGGCAAAAGAAAACAAAGCAGACGGCAGCACCACGCCGTTGAATTTTTCAATGATGCTTGTGTGGGTGAAGGAGAAAGGCAAGTGGCGGTTGATGGGCAGACAGGCAGTTTCTCTATCAGACAAATAAAACCAGCATATGCAAATCATTCCTTACATCATTTTTAAAGGCAACTGCGAAGAAGCGTTGAAATTTTACGGCAAAGCCCTGGGTGGCGAAACAGGCCCTATTTCCCGTTATGCGGATGCACCGGAAAACCCGATGGGAATGGATCCGGACAACGTCATGCATACGCATTTTGTCAAGGACGGCAATGTTTTGTTCATGGCTTCCGACGGTCCGGTCGACGCCAGCGATTCGGGTATTGTCAGCCTGAGCCTGGACTTTAAAGACTCCGGGAGTATTCAATCGGCTTTTGCTGCCCTGAGCGACGGCGGAAAAGTGACCATGCCTTTGCAGGATACGTTCTGGGGCGCCACGTTTGGCATGCTGCAAGACCAGTACGGTGTCAAGTGGATGTTCAACTACGACAAGCCGAAGAAGTAAAAATTAAAAAAGTAAAACGTCAAAACGGGGAAATGCCTTTTTGACGTTTGAATTTTGACTTGAATAAATGGGTAGAAAATTATTATTAGAAAACGCACATATCGAGAACATCAGGTTGTATGATGTGTATCGGCAAAACGGTGGTTATGCCGCCGTGGAAAAGGCTTTTAAAATGGCCCCTGCCGATATCGTGGAAGAGGTGAAGAAAAGCGGCCTGCGTGGCCGCGGTGGTGCCGGGTTCCCGACAGGTATGAAGTGGAGCTTCCTGGCCAAGCCGGAAGGCGTTCCTCGTTACCTCGTGTGCAATGCCGATGAATCCGAACCGGGAACCTTCAAAGACCGTTACCTGATGGAATTCATCCCGCACCTGCTGATCGAAGGCCTGATCGTTTCTTCGTTTGCGCTTGGTTCCAACCGCACCTACATCTACATCCGTGGCGAGTACGCCTGGATCGTGGACATCCTGGAGCAGGCTATTGCCGAAGCAAAGGCAGCAGGGTTCCTTGGGAAAAATATCCTGAACACCGGCTTTGACTGTGAGATCTATGTGCAGCGTGGCGCCGGTGCCTATATCTGCGGTGAAGAAACGGCGTTGCTCGAGTCGCTTGAGGGCAAGCGTGGCAATCCCCGTATCAAGCCGCCGTTCCCGGCCGTCAAAGGTTTGTACGGCTGCCCAACTGTAGTGAATAATGTGGAGACCCTGGCTGCTATTGTTCCTATCATGAACATCGGTGGCGAGGAGTATGCAAAAATTGGCGTGGGCCGGTCTACCGGTACCAAGCTGATTTCTGCCTGCGGCAACATCAACAAGCCCGGTATTTACGAGATTGATATGACCATCTCCGTGGAAGAATTCATCTACAGCGATGAATATTGCGGTGGTATTCCCAACGGAAAGAGACTGAAAGCCTGTATCCCGGGCGGTTCGTCTGTTCCCATCCTGCCGGCCAATCTCCTGCTGAAAACAGCCAAAGGTGAGCCGCGGATGATGACCTACGAAAGCCTGGCTGATGGCGGTTTCCCAACCGGTTCGATGATGGGTTCGGGTGGTTTTATCGTGATGGACGAAGACCAGTGCGTGGTGCGTCATACCATGTCGCTGGCCCGTTTCTACCGCCACGAAAGCTGCGGGCAGTGTTCGCCCTGCCGCGAGGGTACGGGTTGGATGGAAAAGATCCTGACCAACATCGAGAACGGAAGGGGCAAGATGAGCGATATCGATCTGCTTTGGGATATCCAGAGCAAGATTGAGGGCAACACCATTTGCCCGTTGGGCGATGCGGCAGCCTGGCCGGTGGCAGCGGCCATTCGTCACTTCCGCGATGAGTTTGAATGGCACGTGACCAACCCCGATGAAGCATTACAAAGAAACTTTGGACTGGCGCATTATGCCGACCCGATCGAAGTAGCGGCAACACCGTGATTGAAAAACGCTGCAAGCCACAAGCTTCTGGCGACAAGCCAGGAGAGACGTGGTAAAGCTTGCAGCTTGGAGCTAATAGCTAAAAGCTTATTCTCATTATGGCTGAAGAAAAAAAATTATTGAAGGTTACTATCGATAACATCACTGTGGAAGTGGAGCCCGGTACCACCATCCTGATGGCGGCCCGCAAGATCGGTGGCGACATTGTGCCGCCAACAATGTGTTATTACAGCAAGCTGCAAAACACCGGTGGTTATTGCCGTACCTGTCTGGTAAGAGTGGCGGCCGGTTCTACCGCCGATCCCCGTCCGATGCCCAAGCTGGTGGCCAGTTGCCGCACGGCGGTGATGGACGGCATGATTGTCGAGAACATTACCAATCCGGCCGTACTGGAAGCACGGAAAGGCGTGGTGGAATTCCTCCTTTTGAACCATCCGCTCGATTGCCCGGTGTGTGACCAGGCTGGTGAGTGCGACCTGCAGGACCTGAGCTACGAGCACGGTGCGGAGGCCACCCGCTACGAGTTCAAGCGCCGGACCTTCGAGCGCATCGATATCGGTCCGTACATCCAGTTGCACATGACCCGTTGCATTCTTTGCTACCGCTGTGTACACACGGCTAACCAGGTAGCGGGTAACCGGGAGCATGGCGTGCTGGATCGAGGCGATCATGCGCAGATCGCAACCTACATTCAAAAATCGTTGGAAAGCCCTATGATCGGCAACGTGATCGACGTTTGCCCCGTGGGTGCGCTGACCGACCGGACCTTCCGCTTCAAAAACCGCGTGTGGTTTACCAAGCCGGTGGATGCCCACCGCGACTGCCCGCACTGTAAGGGTAAAGTACGGCTGTGGATGCGTGGCGACGACGTGCTGCGTGTGACGGCCCGAAAAGACCAGTTTGGCGAAGTGGAAGAATGGATCTGTAACGAATGCCGCTTTGAGAAAAAGCAGGTGAGTGACTGGGTGATCGAAGGCCCGACACGGTTGGACAGGCACTCGGTGATCAATGCCGGTCACTACGAGAAAATAGAAAAACCGCAAGAATTCTTAACGGAAGTGATGCACGGGCATGCGGCGAGGATACTGCTCGATATTCACGCGGTGAGTGATGTGAACATGGTCGACCTGAACGTGATTAACGGACCGGCAACCAACGCTACTTTCAACGGCAATCCAAAAGCCGTGGGAACGAACGTGACGGATGTGAAGGAAGGCAAGGGGAGAAACGTGGCGGGAACGGATTCGACAAATCCGAATACCCCGTAAAGAACAGCAGAACAGACGAACAAGGAACAGAAGAAGGAAGGAGAGAACGCATATGTAAAGACACGCTCCTGGCGTGTCCGATGAAAAATAGAGGAAGAGCGAAAGCGTGTTGAATAGAATTACTGAACGTACAAGAGTGCGACGCAACGGAAGTTGATAAGAGAACGAGTGTTGACAAACAAAAAAATGCTTCAAGTGAAAAGCGACCTGCTTGCAGCTTGCGGCTAACAGCTGATAGCTATGTTACTACAAATTGATTGGTTCATCATTATTGAAAAATTTATCCTGATCGCGGTGATCGTGACCACGGCACTGATCGT
This sequence comes from Flavisolibacter nicotianae, assembly GCF_003628535.1. GTDB lineage: Bacteria > Bacteroidota > Bacteroidia > Chitinophagales > Chitinophagaceae > Flavisolibacter > Flavisolibacter nicotianae. Next base: position 115,516 of record NZ_RBCI01000001.1, on the reverse strand, counting down.
GGCCATGTACAGCACCTATGCGGAACGAAAGATCGCGGCGTTTTTGCAGGACCGGAGAGGCCCCAACCGTGCAGGTCCTTTCGGCTTGCTGCAACCGCTGGCCGATGGTGTGAAGTTGTTCATGAAGGAAGAGATCATTCCGTTGACCTCTTCCAAAACGCTATTCATCATGGGACCTTTGCTGGCCATGATTACGGCAACCATGACCAGTGCCGTCATTCCCTGGGGATGGACCATCGACGTAGCCGGCCGCCAGGTGCCGCTGCAGATTGCCGACATCAACATTGGGGTTCTTTACATTTTTGGCGTGGTGAGTTTGGGTGTATACGGGATCATGATCGGGGGCTGGGCGTCGAACAACAAGTTTTCGCTGATCGCCGCTATCCGCGGTGCTTCGCAGATGATCTCGTACGAGCTGGCCATGGGTCTTTCGCTGATCGCGGTGCTGATGCTGGTGGGTGACCTGCGCATGAGCACCATCGTTACGCACCAGGTTCAGCACGGATGGAACATCATTTACCAGCCGTTGGGCTTTTTGATCTTTTTCGTGTGTGCGCTGGCCGAATGTAACCGTACGCCGTTCGACCTTCCGGAAGCGGAGAACGAATTGAACTTTGGTTACCACCAGGAGTATTCGTCCATGAAACTGGGCTTTTACCTGTTTGCCGAATACATCAACATGTTCATCAGCGGCGTGGTGATGTCAACGTTGTTCTTTGGCGGTTACGATATCCCGTTTGTGAACGAAGCGGCCTGGGGACCGCATTGGTGGGTAGGCCTGCTTGGCTTTGCGGCGCTGATGGCGAAGGCTTTTGCATTCATCTTCCTGTTCATGTGGATCCGCTGGACCATCCCGCGTTTCCGCTACGACCAGCTGATGAACCTGGGCTGGAAAGGCTTGCTGCCACTGGCTTTGGTAAACATGCTGATCACGGCCGTGGTGGTTTTGTTGCTGAATAAATAAATCAATTTTTAAACAAAGGATCGTGTAGAACGGCTAATTTTGCGGCCGTTAAACGAAGAAGAGGAACAGCGATGCAAGCATTAACAAATAGAAAAAAACAGGTGGAGCGCAAGCCGATGACGCTGGCGGAAAAACTGTACCTGCCTGCCATCTTCAAGGGCATGGGTATCACGTTTTCGCACCTGTTTAAAAAGAAGCCCACTGTCAGTTACCCGGAAGAAAAACGTCCTTTTTCGGATGTCTTCCGCGGACTTCATATCCTGAACCGCGACGAAGAAGGCCGTGAGCGCTGTACCGCCTGCGGGCTGTGTGCGGTGGCCTGCCCGGCAGAAGCCATCACCATGGAGGCGGCCGAGCGGCAGCCCGGTGAAGAACACCTGTTCCGCGAAGAAAAATATGCCGCCAAATACGAGATTAACATGCTGCGCTGCATCTTCTGCGGGTTGTGCGAAGAGGCCTGTCCCAAAGACGCCATCTACCTGACAAAAACATTTGCGCCTGCCAACTATGGTCGCAAAGGATTTATTTACAAAAAAGACGATCTGCTGATCCCCAATCCGCTAACCGATCCTGAGGGATATGAAAAAGCGAAGGGTACGATTGGAACAGGCATTAAATAATTTAGAACCGACTGCATGGGTATAACACAAATTCTGTTCTGGGCACTGGCCGCCATCGCACTGTTTAGTGCCCTGATGGTCATTACAAGCAAGAACCCTGTCTACAGTGTGCTTTGGCTCATTGTGACCTTCTTCACCATTTCCGGTCATTATCTTTTACTGAATGCGCAGTTTCTTGCCATCGTCAACATCATCGTCTATGCAGGCGCCATCATGGTGCTGTTCCTGTTTGTGATTATGCTGATGAACCTAAGTAAAGACACCGAGCCGCAAAAGAACAAATGGCTCAAACTGGCCGGTGCTGTTGCCGGCGGCTGTTTGCTGCTGGTACTGGTGGCTGCGCTGCGCAACACCGAAACCAGGATGACGGAGTTGGGAAGTGGCAATATCGGGTTGATTCAAAACCTGGGCAATGTGCTTTTCAAAGAGTACGTCGTACCGTTTGAGATTGCCAGCATTTTGTTTTTGAGTGCCATGGTTGGCGCCGTGGTGATTGGTAAACGCGAAAAAAAGCGGGTGGAAGACGAGATCGCCGATGCTGAAGTTGTGAAAACAGAGTTTCATCAAAACGAGCCGTCCGCTTTCCTGAACAGGTAAGAGGTTATATTTTTTTATGGATATCAAGTACTACATCTTTCTTTCAATCGCCCTGTTTGTTATCGGGATTGTTGGCGTGCTGACGCGTCGCAATGCCATCATCATATTTATGTGTATTGAGCTGATGCTGAACTCTGTCAACCTGTTGCTGGTGGCGTTTTCCAAAATGCACCACCTGGCCAATGCAGCGACCAGCGCAACAGCCGGCAGCGAAGGCCAGTTGTTCGTGTTCTTCATCATGGTGGTGGCCGCCGCCGAAGTGAGCGTGGGCCTGGCTATTATCGTGATGCTTTTCCGCAATACACATTCGGTTGATGTGAACTTTTTAAACAGACTAAAACACTAGGAAGCGGCAAGCTATCAGCCGCAAGCTACAAGCCATCCGGTATTTGCTTGCAGCTCGTAGCTTAAGGCTTGCAGCTTTATAAAAACATGAAGAACTTAATTCTACTCATTCCGCTCCTTCCATTCCTGGGATTTTTGATCAATGGTCTGGGCAGAAAATATTTGTCAAAAACACTGATCGGCATTATCGGCAGCGGCGTCATCCTCGGTTCGTTTGCCATCAGCGTTTACGCGTTTCTGAACCTGGGAAAGTTTACCGGCGAAAAAGTCATTTCTTCCAGTGCCAGAATCCTGGGTAACCCGGTTCTTCATTATTACGATTTTATCAAAGTAGGGGCGCTGCGCATTCCGTTCGCCTTCCAGATCGACCAGCTTTCGACCTTGTTCCTTTTGATCATTACCGGTGTCGGCTTTCTGATTCACCTGTATTCGACTGCCTACATGCACGAGGAAAAGCAGGATCACTTCGGACGCTATTTTGCCTATCTCAACCTGTTTGTGTTTTCGATGCTGTTGCTGGTGATGGGTGCCAACTTTGTTATCATGTTCATCGGTTGGGAAGGTGTGGGTCTTTGTTCGTACCTGCTCATCGGTTACTGGTTTAAAAATGTGGACTACACCAAGGCGGCAAAAAAAGCCTTTGTGATGAACCGCATTGGTGACCTGGGCTTTCTGCTGGCCGTGTTCTGGCTGATTGCCAAACTGGGTTCGGTCGATTACAGCTATGTGCTGACTCCGGGAGTGATTGACCGGCTGAGCACCGGCGACATTGTTGGAATTACCTTGCTGCTTTTCCTGGGTGCCACGGGTAAGAGTGCCCAAATCCCTCTTTATACCTGGCTTCCCGATGCGATGGCTGGTCCTACGCCGGTTTCGGCACTGATCCACGCCGCCACGATGGTAACAGCCGGTATCTATATGATTGCTCGCAGCAATCTTTTGTTCTCGGCAGCCCCTTTGACCCTGAATGTGATTGCGATTATCGGTGTGGCCACGGCTTTCCTGGCAGCCACCATTGCCCTGCGGCAGAATGATATTAAAAAAGTGCTGGCTTATTCTACTGTCAGCCAGTTAGGCTATATGTTCCTGGCCTTGGGGACCGGCGCTTATGTCGCTGCCGTTTTCCATGTGATGACGCATGCCTTCTTCAAGGCCCTGTTGTTCCTGGGTTCCGGCTCTGTCATTCATGCCGTTGGCGGACAACAGGACATTCGTTACATGGGCGGCCTGCGTAAAAAACTGCCGGTTACCTATACAACCTTCCTGATCGGCTGTTTGGCCATTGCCGGCATTGCACCGTTTGCCGGCTTCTTTTCCAAAGATGCCATTCTGTTAAGTGCGTTTGCCTCCAACAAAGTTTTATATGCCGTTGGTTTGCTCACGGCTGCGATGACGGCTTTTTATATGTTCCGTTTGCTTTTCATCACGTTTGGCGGAAGCTTCAGGGGAACAGAGGAGCAGGCGCATCACATTCACGAAAGCCCGGCAGCCATGACCATTCCACTGATCATCCTGGCTGTCCTGTCCATCGTTGGCGGTTTTGTCGGCATCCCGGAATTATTCATGCACGGCGGTGAAAAATTGGCTGATTACCTGAGTCCCGTTGTGGCCTCCAAAGAAATACAGGTTGAGCATTCGACAGAATGGATCCTGGTGATCCTTACCACCGTGATTGCCGTTGTCGCGATCATCATTGCCTGGATGCGCTATCGCAGCTACAGGGAAGAACGCAAAACGCCGCTTGCCAGGGCACTCGAGAACAAATGGTACGTGGATGAGATCTACGACGCCATCATTGTAAAGCCGCTGAACAAACTGGGCGCCTTTGTCAACACTGTCATTGAAAGAGGCACCATCGATGCGCTGGTGAACGGGGTGGGCAAGGCCGTGAATTACGGCGGACGCCAGATGCGCTGGTTGCAAAGCGGCCAGGTTGGAAATTACGTGCTGCTAATGGTGATCAGCATGGTGCTGTTGTTTGTGCTGCAGTTCTTCTTAAGAAAGTAAAAATTAAAAAGTAAAAAGCCGGAGCAGCGAAGATCCTTTTGCCAATCGGCTTTTGAATTTTGACTTTGATATGATCGTTTTATCTCTCTTTTTGGTTCCATTGATCGGCGGCTTGCTCTCCTTTTTTATCAAGGAAGAGAAAGGCGTTCGCATCCTGGCACTCGTGGTTTCCCTGGTAACGCTGGTGATCGCAGTTCTGGGAACCCGCTTTATAAAAGCCGAAGACGCCCTGCAATTTTCCACGCCGTGGTTGGGAGGCCTGAACTCTACCTTCTCCCTGAAGCTGGATGGCATGGCGAAGATTCTTTGCCTGTTAACGGCGATCTCGTACCCGGTGATTTTTGTTTCCACCTGGCGCACGTCGTACAGCAAACCCAATAACTTTTTTGCCCTGATGCTGTTGACACAGGCTGGTTTGATGGGGGTCTTTACCTCCATGGATGCCCTGGTGTTTTACTTCTTCTGGGAACTGGCGCTGATCCCTGTGTATTTTCTTTGTTCCGGCTGGGGTGGCGAAAGAAGAATTCCGGTGACGTTCAAGTTTTTCATTTACACTTTTACCGGCTCCGTGCTGATGCCTGGTCGGTTTGTTGTATCTCTATTTTCAAACACCCGATCATTCGTTTTCCATTCAGTCGTTCTACGCCCTGTCTGCATCAAAAAGCTGGAACCAGACCCTTGTTTTCTGGCTCCTGTTTGCAGCCTTTGCCGTGAAAATGCCCATCTTTCCTTTCCACACCTGGCAGCCCGATACTTACGAACAATCACCTACGGCTGTAACAATGGTGTTGAGTGGACTGATGGTGAAAATGGGTGTGTATGGCGTGATCCGCTGGGTGCTGCCCATTGTTTCCACGGCGGCCTATGCCTGGGGAGACGTGGTGTCCACACTCGCTGTTATCGGGATTATCTATGCGTCGATTTTGGCGATCCAGCAAAACGACCTGAAGCGGCTGATCGCCTATTCGTCCATTGCCCACATCGGTATTATGGCGCTGGCCATTTTCTCCGAAACACAATTGGCCCTGCAGGGCGTAATGATGCAGATGTTCAACCACGGCATCAACATCATTGGCCTGTGGATCGTGGTGGAAATGATCGAGCGGCAATTCGGTACCCGCAAGCTTTCTGAACTGGGCGGTATTGCCGCCAAGGCGCCGGCGTTGGCCACCCTGCTCGTGATCATGGCCCTCGCTAATATTTCGCTGCCCTTGACGAATGCCTTTGTCGGGGAGTTCATGATGTTTGCCGGGCTGTTTACCTCTGCTTACAGCAAGTACAATTTTGTGTTTACCGTGTTGGCCCTGTTAAGTATTATCCTTGCTGCCGTCTATACGCTGACGATGGTGCAGAAAGTGTTTTTCGGCCCGGTGAACGAACGGACGGCCAATGCCGTGGACATTCGCCTGAATGAAAAGCTGGCTCTGGCGGCCCTGGTGGTCATCATCTTTGTGCTCGGCGTGTATCCGCAGCCGCTGTTGAACGTTACCAGCGACTATTCTCAAACGATTATAAACAATTCAACAAAGGCGATTTCGCAAGCCTTGGGTCAATAATATGAACGCAATCATTCTTTCGGCTCTTTCGGGTGTGCTCATGATGTTCAGCAGTTTTGCGCTGGGCCGCGGCGCTGTCCGAACACTGGCGCAGGTCCTGTTCTTTCTGGTGGTGGTGGCCACTGTCCTGGAGTTAAGAGGTGTCAGCTTTTTTCACGTCGACACCAGGGGCATGTTGTCGTTTGATCATTTTGCCCTGCTTTTTTCGTTGATCGCATCGGTGTGCACCTGGGTGTATTCGCTTCTTTCCGCGAAAGACATGGAGCGGGTCGGGTCGGATTACGCCGAATATTTTGCGCTGATTTTTTTCATCCTGAGTGGTGTCATCATTTCTGCCGCCTTCCAGTCGTTGCTGATGCTGTTCCTGGGGATCGAGATCATGTCTATCCCGCTGTACATTCTTGCCGGAAGCGACAAGCGCAACCTGAAAAGCAACGAAGCTTCGCTGAAATATTTTTTGATGGGCTCTTTTTCCACCGGCATCATGCTGATGGGAATTGCCCTGGTATATGGTGCGACCGGCACGTTCAGCACGGTCACCATGGGCATAACAGCCGGCAAGGCTCCTGTTTTATTAATCACAGGACTGATGCTGCTCCTGTTTTCGCTTTCGTTTAAAGTATCGGCTGCGCCCTTTCATTTCTGGACGCCGGATGTGTATGACGGTACACCAACCGTGTTTACCTCTTACATGGCAACCGTTGTAAAAGCAGCCGGCTTTATTGCCTTCATGCGCCTTTTCTCCGATGCCTTCCGCGAGATCGGTACCGAATGGAAACTGGTGGCTGCCATTGTCGTTGCCGCTACGTTATTTATCGGGAATATTACCGCGGTATTTCAGCAAAGCGTCAAGCGCATGCTGGCCTATTCGTCGATCGCACAGGCAGGCTTTATGATGCTCGCCGTGTATACGTTAACGGCAGAAGCCAGAGAAGGCTTGCTGCTTTACGCGGCTGCCTATTCACTGGCCACCATCGGAATTTTTGCCGTGCTGGCAAAGATGCGTGACTACACCTTCGACGGTTTCAACGGCTTTGCCAAACAGCAGCCCCTGATTGCCGCTACGCTGGTGGTCTTCCTGCTGTCGCTGGCCGGTATCCCGCTGACCGCCGGGTTTCTTTCCAAGTTTTATATGCTTAAAGCAACCGTGTCCGTGGGCAACGTGTGGTTGGCTGTCTTTGCCGTACTGATGGCAGCCGTTTCGGTTTACTATTATTTCCGACTCATCCAGGCCATGTATTTTAAAGAAGGCAATGCAACGGTCGTCAACATTTCCGCGGGTTTTAAAATCACGCTGGTTGCGGTTGCTGCCGTTACGATCATCCTGGGCGTGTATCCAAACCTGTTGCTGTACTGGCTGTATTTTTAAGAACAGCGAGTCGTAAGTAGCGAGTAGCAAGTAGCCATTTTATTCAAATAATCTTTGCAATAAATAAACCTCCTGAATGTTCAGGAGGTTTTTGTTTTAGGAGAAAAGAATGCATAAAAGTCCACTTGCTCATTACTACTTGTCACTAACTTATCTTCGGACAGCATGAAGCCGGTCGATATTTTTTCGCTTTCCCTGCGCACCATTCGCAGCAACAAGCTTCGAAGCGCCATCACCATTGCCATCATTGCGTTAGGAATTACGGCCTTGGTGGGCATCATCACGGCCATCGAGGCGATGAATCAAAAACTGACCGAGAGTTTTTCCACCATGGGTGCCAACGGGTTTACCATCCGTTCAAAAGAAAGAGGCTTTCGCATCGGGAGACGCGAAATGCAGGTGCGACGAAAAGGAGACAGGCAGGAGAAAAAATCAAACCTTGGTTTGCCCATTACCATGCAGCAGGCCGAAGCCTTCCGTGAACAGTTTTCGTATCCTGCGCTGGTGGGTTTTTCGTGTGCTGCCGGAAATGTATACAGTGTTGCCTCTTCTTCAAAGCAAACCAATCCAACCGTTTCTGTTTTTGGCGGCGACGGGAATTATCTTATCCTGAACGGGAATGAAATTGCAGTTGGCCGGAATTTTACGCGGCAGGAAGAAGGCGCAGGGGCCGGTGTGTGTTTACTGGGATATGATGTGGCAACGAAATTGTATGGAGCGAATGTCGATGCCGCTGTGGGACATGAAGTCCGTGTGCAAAGCGTTCCGTACCGGGTCATTGCCGTCTTGAAAAGCCGTGGTGCCATTTTTGGTTTTAGCCGTGACAACATTGTCATTGTTCCGTATAAAAACCTCGTGCGCAACTTTTCGCATGGCTCTTTTTCCATTGGAATCAAGGCACCGCAGGTAACAAGGGTGGAAGAAGCGATGGGGGAAGCCGAAGGATTGTTTCGCTCCGTACGCCAACTGGCCGTAACCGAGGAGGCCAATTTTGTGCTGGAACGAAGCAATAGCATTGCCGAAAAAGCCATCAACAGCTTACGTTACCTGACGGCGGCTGTTACATTAATTGGACTGATAACATTAACCGGCGCAGCCATTGGGCTTATGAATATTATGCTGGTGGCCGTTGCGGAGCGAACCAAAGAAGTGGGGCTGTTGAAAGCCATCGGGGCAAAGAAGAGCAGCATCCGCTGGCAGTTTTTAACGGAGGCATTGATGATCAGTTTAGTTGGGGCATTAATTGGCGTAGGTGCCGGCATTGCACTGGGCAATTTATTTGGCGTGTTGTTGCAAACCCGTTTTGTGATTCCCTGGAACTGGATCGTTTATGGAATAGCTCTTTGTTCAGGGGTTGGATTTGCAGCAGGAATATACCCCGCAGTAAAAGCCGGAAACCTAAACCCCATCGAGGCTCTGCGCTATGAATAAGCCGGAATTTTTAGCAGAGAAAAAAGCATTTTACTGTTGAACTTCTTAACTTTAGCAACCTTTGATTACCGGAAGAAACCGCTCGGAGATAAAAAAATAAAACGGGGTAAACAATCAATTCATTTTTTTCAGTAGAATTGTGCATTCAACAACGCAATATTTTCTTAAAATTTCAAAAACTAAAATTTACAATCATGGCAGAGTCTAGACCGACTGCAACATCAACAGTGAAGGCGACAACATCCGTTCAAGCGAAGAAATCAAGCAATGCAATCTCCTGGCTGGCGCCGATTATTTGTCTCATTGCCGGTTATTTGATCTGGCGTTTCATTCTGGGTAACCCTGCCGGTTTTAGCGCACCCGATCCTGCTGGCGGTTTTTGGCCTCGTCACAAAGGACCCAAAGGCGCCTTGAACGGTATCTATGAAGGTGGTATCATCGTTCCCCTTCTGATTGGTATGTTGTTGATGGTAATTACATTTTCCATTGAGCGTTTCCTCACGATCAGTAAGGCACTCGGCAAAGGAAATATTTCTGATTTCATCCGCAGAGTACAGTATCACCTGGCCAACCGCAACATCGATGCTGCCCTGGCTGAGTGCGACAAGCAACGCGGCTCTGTAGCCAATGTAATGAAGGCTGGTTTGCGTCGTTACAAAGAGATGACAACCAATACCGAGTTCAACCTGGAGCAAAAAGTGGCTTCTATCCAGCAGGAAGTGGAAGAAGCAACAGCACTTGAACTGCCCATGCTGCAAAAGAACCTGGTGTTCCTGTCGACAATTACCTCTGTGGGTACCCTCGTTGCCCTGTTGGGTACGGTAATGGGTATGATCCGTTCGTTCTCTGCCCTTGGTGCTGAAGGTGGTGGCGGTAACTCCGGCGAACTGGCCGTTGGTATCTCCGAGGCCCTGTACAACACAGCCCTGGGTATCGGTACATCGGCCCTGGCCCTGATCATGTACAACGTCTTCACAACAAGAATTGACAGCATCACTTATGGTATTGACGAAAGCGGTTTCACTTTAACACAGTCTTTTGCTTCTTTATACAAATAAGAAGTGACCTGTTTGTGGAATAAACAAACCTTTTTTCTCTCAATACAAAATATTCAGATATGCCAAGTGTAAAAATGCCAAGAAAAAGCACGGATACGGATATGACGCCCTTTGTGGACGTCGCCTTCCTGATCCTGTCTTTTTTTATCATGGCAACCAAGTTCAAACCACCGGAGCCACTGAAGATCACAACGCCAAAGTCTGTTTCTTCGCAAAAGCTGGAAGAAAAAGATGCGATCATGATCCAGTTTGACTCTTCGGGTAAGGTTTACCTGAGTGTGAACCTTCCAAAGAAAGAAGATGAAAATTTGAAGAAGGACTTTATCAGCCGGCTCAATAACGATGCTAAACTGGGACTTTCCGATAACGAGATGAACAAGTTTGTCAAAAATTCAATGGTGGGATCACCGTTGAACGAATTGAAAGCCCTGTTCGCTCTTCCCATTAACGAATGGGATAAGGTAAAGCAAAAAGGCATCCCTGTCGATTCGGCCAATAACGAGCTTTCCCGCTGGATGAGCGCCGTTAGCCAGACATTCCAGGGACACCCGGTCGACATCATGATCAAAGGCGATAACAACGCCAAGTATCCTGAGTTCAAAGGAGTCATTGATGCGCTGCGTTTCAACCAGATCTTTAAATACAAGCTGATCACCGATCCGAGAGGCGTTCCGGTGGGAAGCGAATTGTACAAGATCCGTGAAGCCGGCGGCAAAGAAGATCAATCTTAACACCTAAAAACAAGTTTATATGGCATCAATAGATAGCGGCGGTGGCGATAGTGGCCATAAGAAAGGGCCTGGGGTGAAAAAAGCCAAAAAGCTTTCTACCCGTGTTGACATGACACCCATGGTGGACCTTGGTTTCCTGCTTATTACGTTCTTCATCTTTACAGCGACGATGAGCACACCAACCACGATGCGCCTGATTATGCCGAAGGATGAAAAGAATCCGGAAAACCAAACCGAAGTAAAAGAATCGGGTGCCCTGACCATCCTGATGGGAAAGAGCAATGGGGTTTATTATTACGAGGGACAGTTGAAGCCGGATGGTTCAAATTTCATGAGCACCACCTATGCTGACATTCGGAACGTCATTCAAAAGAAAAGAACCGATGTCATGCAGTTGGGCAGAAGCCTCGGTTACGCAAAGGATTCGGCCGACAAGGACATGGTTGTGGTGATCAAGCCAAACGCGGAAGCCACCTATAAAAACACGGTGGACATCCTGGATGAAATGACCATCAACAACATCAAGCGTTTCGCCCTTGTTGATATTTCCGAACCCGAAAAACAAGCGATTACACTGACCGAACAACGCAATGGGGTCAAGTAAAAATTGAACAGTTTTTGTGGAAACTGTCAGTAAGTCGCATCTAATTACAAACAACGAAAAAATGGAAGCAAATAAAATTTTACAGGCCGATCTGCTGGATTTGCTTTTCGAGGACCGGAACAAAGATTACGGTGCCTACGAGTTGCGAAGAAAGTACAATAAGCGCATTACACTGGCGCTTGTGATTACTGCTGGTATTGGGTTGGCTATCGTATTGGCTTCATTTCTGTCGAGTGCGCTGGCTTCGAAGAAAGACGATACGGTAGAAGTGCGTGATGTTGTGGTGCAAAACATCCAGGAAGAAGCACCGCCGCCACCACCGCCACCACCACCGCCACCAAAAGCTCCACCGCCACCGCAACTGGAAACGGCGAAGTTTACACCACCGGTGATCAAGAAAGACGAAGAAGTAAGGCAGGAAGAAATTCCGCCGATTGAGAAACTGGAGGAGGTGCAGGTAGCCGAGAAAAGCCAGGAAGGTGCGAAAGACGAAGGTCTGTTGAATGCGCCCCCGGTAGTGGACAAGGGTACGCAGGTGGTTGAAACCAAACCCGTGGAAGACGAGAACAAGGTATTTGAAAAGGTGGAAATCGAAGCCAGCGTGAACGTGGCGCAATGGCGCCGTCACCTGGAAAGCCAATTGCAGCGTTACATTGAAGATGCTGCGTCATCTGGCATGAACCCCGGTACCTATACCGTTAACGTTCGCTTCCTCGTGGAAAAAGACGGTAGCATCACCGATGTAAGAGCCCTGAACGATCCGGGTAGCGGTCTGGCACAAGGTGCCGTAGAAGTGGTAAAGAGGGGTCCGAAATGGAGCCCGGGTGAGCAGAACGGCCGCAAGGTGCGTTCCTACCACACACAGCCAATTACATTTGTAATCCAGGAACAATAAGCTTTTTCATACGAATGACGAAACCCCTGCCTCCGGCGGGGGTTTTTTATTGGCAAACGGCAACCAAATGGATTGTTGCATTGTAAGAAAAGCTTTGTTCATGCGGTGTCCTTAATCATTTGTCCATTGCTTGTTGCCCGTTGGTCTCTCTGTCCTTTCTTACTTTTGGCCCATGAGTTTACACCTTTCCGGATGGGACGATACGATTGTAGCCCTGGCTACGCCGCCAGGCATTGGCGCTTTGGGAATCATTCGTCTGAGCGGCAACAAGGCAATCGACGTGGTGAATGCGCTGTTCCCCTCGAAAGACCTGCACGCACAACCCTCGCATACCCTGCATGTGGGTTACCTGCGCAGCCAGGAACAAACACTGGACGAAGTGGTGGTTTCGCTCTACAAATCGCCCCGCTCGTATACCGGCGAAGACATCGTGGAGATCAGTTGCCACGGCTCGCCGTTTATCCACCAGCAGGTCATCCAGGCCTGCCTGCAAACCGGTGCACGGCTGGCCAAGCCCGGCGAATTTACCCAGCGTGCATTCCTGAATGGAAAGCTGGATCTTACCCAGGCAGAAGCCGTTGCCGATCTGATTGCCAGCAATACGGAAGCCTCGCACCGGACGGCGTTGAACAATATTCGCGGAGGCTTTTCGCATTCGCTGAAAGAGCTGCGTGAACAACTGGTCCGGTTTTCGGCATTAATTGAACTGGAGCTGGATTTTTCGCAGGAAGACGTCGAGTTTGCTGATCGCTCACAGTTGCGAAACCTTGTGCACAATGCACGGAACCATACGCAGCTTTTGCTGCAATCATTCCAGTTGGGCAACGTGATCAAAAACGGTGTAAGTGTTGCCATCATTGGAAAACCCAACGCTGGTAAATCGACCTTGCTGAATGCCTTGCTGAATGAAGAAAGAGCAATCGTCAGCGAAATACCCGGCACGACGAGAGACACGATCGAGGAAGTGATCAATATTGATGGAATTCTGTTCCGTTTGATTGATACGGCCGGTATCCGTGCCCACGCCGCTGATGTCATCGAATCAGTTGGCATCGAACGAAGCCTTGAAAAAATGAAACAGGCGGATGTGGTGCTCTACCTGTTCGATGTCAACGAAACCCCGCCGGCTGAATTGGAGAAGACCGTGGCCGACATGCAGGCACAGGCCATTCACCCGTTGCTGGTGGCCAATAAAGTGGACCTGCTGGATGAAGCGGACGTGCGGCAAAAATTCCTTCACGTGGCCGGTATCCTGTTTGTCTCCGCCAGATCGGGTTTGCACCTCGAAGTATTGAAAGAACGAATGGTGGATACCGTGTTGCACGATAAAGTAAAAAACGAAAGTGTGATCGTTACCAATGCCCGGCATTACCATGCACTGCAGGAGGTCTACACGTCTTTGACCGATGTTGCGGAAGGCCTGGTGAACAATATTCCGGGTGATTTGCTCGCACTGGATATCCGGCGTTGCCTGCACTACCTGGGTTTGATCACCGGCGAGGTGTCGAACGACGACTTGCTGGATTACGTGTTCAGTAAGTTTTGTATCGGAAAATAATCTTTTTCACAGAGGCGAAGGCAAACCACAAGGTAGTTTGCCTGGATGTCGATTGATGGCATAGAATTTACCGGCATTTACCAAACGCAGTGCTATGCCCGCAGAGCAAACCAATAATTCCCCGGCGAATCAAAACGAGAACAATCTTTCGGCTCCTACCGGGAATGCCAGCAATCCTTCACCGCAGGAAAACAATTTTGCGTCTCCCGGGAGATCACAACTTTTGGGCAAAGAGGCAGAAACCTACCTGCGAGAAGCGGGTAATATCGAAGACCTGCCCGATGCAAACGATCAGGCCGAAGCAGACGATACGACAAAGAGAGAAAGTAAACTGTAAATCGCTGATCTGGTCTTTTCCCAATATTTCCATCTCTTCGGCGATCCTGTTTGCACAAACCGGCAATCCCGCCAGGTGCCGTGACCGCTTTGGCTTGGCATAAATTTTACGGAAGCATGCAGGTATGTCTTCATTGACAAGACATCCGTTCGTTCACACAACTAAGACAAAAACATCGTGGAAAAACAAACATATCCCTGGTGGCAGACAGGCATTCTCTACCAGATTTACCCCCGTTCGTTTCAGGATAGCAATGCAGATGGCATTGGCGATTTAAAGGGCATCCTGCAGCGGCTGGATTACCTGCAGTGGCTGGGCGTCGACGGTATCTGGATATCGCCCATCTATCCTTCGCCTATGGCCGATTTTGGATACGACATCGCCGACTATACAGGCATTCATCCCATCTTTGGTTCGATGCCGGATTTCGACGAATTGCTCCGGCAGGTGCATGCACGGGGCATGAAACTGATTTTGGATCTTGTGCCGAATCACACCTCCGATCAGCACCCCTGGTTTTTAGAATCCCGTTCTTCCCGCGACAATCCCAAACGTGACTGGTACATTTGGAAAGATGCCTGTGACGACGGTACTCCGCCCAACAACTGGCTGTCTGTTTTTGGCGGCAGCGGCTGGGAGTGGGATGAGGCGACAGGTCAGTATTACTACCATGCTTTTCTCAAAGAGCAGCCCGACCTGAACTGGCGCAATCCGGAGGTCCAAAAAGCCATGTTCGACGTGATGAAATTTTGGCTGGATAAAGGCGTGGATGGTTTCCGGGTGGATGTAATGTGGCATATGATCAAGGATGGCCAGTTTCGCGATAATCCAATCAACCCATCTTACCAGTCGCACCAGGCAACCTACGAGAAACTGTTCCCGGTTTACTCCACGGATCAACCCGAAGTACACGATATCGTTCAGCAAATGCGCCGGGTGCTCGACGGGTACAGCGACAGGATGATGATTGGCGAGATTTACCTGCCCATTCACAAACTGATCACGTATTACGGTCCGCAAAACAATGGCGCCCACCTGCCCTTTAATTTCATGCTGTTGAACATTCCGTGGGAACCTTTGCTTATCGCGGGGGCAATTGCCGAATACGAAGGTGCATTGCCCGCCGGTGCCTGGCCCAACTGGGTTTTGGGTAACCACGACCAGCCCCGGATTACCAGCCGTGTCGGCCTTCAGCAGTCGAAAATTGCCGCCATGCTTTTGCTGACACTGCGCGGCACGCCGACGATTTATTACGGCGATGAAATCGGGATGGTCGATGTTCCAATTCCACCCAACGAAGTGCAGGATCCGCAGGGGCTGAACATGCCCGACAAGAATCTCAGTCGCGATCCGTCGCGAACACCCATGCAGTGGGACAGGAGCGATTGGGCTGGCTTCTCTACAGCAAGGCCCTGGCTTCGGCTAAACGCAGCCTTTAAACGTACGAACGTGGAAAAGCAGAAAGACGATCCTTACTCGCATCTGGCGCTTTACCGGCGACTCATTGAACTCCGCCAGGGCGAACCTGCACTGATGACAGGTACGTTCAGCCCGGTTTATGCAGATCACCAGGCCATGGCCTTTATTCGCGAAGCACCTTCTGCCAAATCGTTTTTAGTGGTGTTAAACATGAGCCACCGGCCTTGTTACCTGCATATCCAGCACCGTCACGTCAGTGGAACAGTTGTTTTGTCCACGTCTATGGAACTGGAAGGGACAGTCGTATCCGAACGGATCAATCTCGGTGGTGACGAGGGGATTATTGTCGCTCTCGACACATGATACGCCGGGCCTTGAAAATGATCGGCAGCACGTGCAACAGGAAATGTCATTTCAAGATGATATCTCCGGGAGAATTTTTTGACGGATATTTTTAAAATAACCCTGTTTGTGAACGAAACAACGCCACCGCTTTTTTCTGTAAGAAAAGATAACCGCACCGATTTTACCGTGTGGGCACCGCTTAAGGAAAGCATGATTCTTCATCTCGTCTATCCAACCGATGAGAACCAGGCAATGACAAAAGACGAGCAGGGCTATTGGCGAGTCTCGGTTACGGACCTGCCACCGGATGCCCGTTACTTTTTTCGTCCTGATGACGAAGGAGATTTTCCCGATCTGGCTTCCGGTTTTCAGCCCGACGGCGTACACGGTCCTTCGCAAGTTGTGGATCATGCGGCCTTTGCCTGGCACGACGCGGACTGGCAAGGCCTGCCGATGGAAGATCTTGTTCTTTACGAAGTGCATGTGGGCACCTTTACAACCGAGGGAACATTTGAGGCGATGATACCAAGGCTCGACGAATTAAAAGCACTTGGCATCAATGCACTGGAACTGATGCCGGTGGCGCAGTTTCCCGGATGCCGTAACTGGGGGTATGACGGCGTGTTTCCCTATGCGGTGCAACACTCTTACGGCGGTCCGGATGGATTAAAAAAACTGGTGGATGCCTGTCATCAAAAAGGCATTGCGGTTTTTCTTGATGTCGTGTACAACCACCTGGGCCCGGAAGGAAATTATTTTTCATCGTTCGGTCCCTATTTCACCAACCGTTACTGCACACCCTGGGGTGATGCCATCAACTTTGACGGCGAATGGAGCGACGGGGTAAGGGCATATTTTGCCGGCAATGCCGTTTACTGGTTCGAACAGTTTCATCTCGATGGCCTTCGTTGCGATGCTATCCACGCGGTTTACGACAACGGCGCCGTCCATTTTTGGGAACTGGTGCACCAGAAGATCAGGGAAAAAGAAATTGAGCTAGGTCGTCCGTTTCACCTGATAGCAGAAAGTGACCTGAACAGCCCTCGGGTGGTAAAAGATCCGGCGGACGGCGGTTACGGTTTCTCGGCGCAATGGCTCGATGATTTCCACCATGCCCTGTATGTGTTGCTGAACGAAGAGGACAAGGACCGCTATTATGATTTTGGCTCACTGCCACAGGTGGCCAAGGCCTACAAGGATGGTTTTGTACACAGCGGTGAGTGGGTCAAATTTCGCAAGCGCAAACATGGTGCGTCTTCAGCCGGCGTTCCGGGGGAGAAATTTGTTGTGTTCAACCAAAATCACGACCAGGTAGGCAACCGGGTGAACGGTGAGCGTTTGTGCATGCTGGTGGATGGTGAACGGGTGAAGCTGGCCGCCGCCGCGATCCTTCTTTCGCCCTATATTCCCCTGTTGTTCATGGGAGAGGAATATGCCGACGACAGCCCGTTTTTTTATTTTGTCTCGCATTCCGATCCCGACCTGGTAAAAGCAGTCCGCAAGGGGCGGAAAGAAGAATTCAAAGACTATGGATTTACCACCGAGCCACCCGATCCACAGGCGGAGCAAACATTCAACGACTCCAAACTGCGGTGGGAGGAACGGGCCAAAGGACACCACCGCGTGGTGCTGCAGTGGTATGCGGCCTTGCTGAAATTGCGACGGGAACATCCTGCACTGAAAAATTTCAACAAGGACAGCGTTGCGGTCGATGTGTTGGAAGAGCGGGGATTTGTTTTGCAACGGCAAAGCGTGGCCGGCACCGAAAACCTTTTTTGTTTGTTCAATCTTTCTGCCAAACCACTTTTGTACGCCCTGCCAATTACATTGCAAACGGCGGTAAAAAAACTCGACTCAAGAGATGCGTCGTGGCAGTTGCAGGAAGCTGGTCATACAGCCGGACCAGAAACCCTGCAGCCAGGCGAAACGATTTCCCTTGAGCCATGGTCTGTTCTTGTGTACGAAGTGTTGTCTTCCTAGCACCTTTTTTGCGCTGCGTTTTTACAAATGTTGCAGCAGGTCTGAAGGGGTATTTAGCAGAATCAGTTTTTCCTCCAGTTTTCCATAGAGGAAACCTTCTTCGCTCATCGTTTGCATGTGCGCAAACAGGTGGTTGTAAAAGCCGCCCGTGTTCAGGATAAAGATTTTTTTATCGTGAATGGCAAGCTGGTTCCAGGTCAGGATCTCAAAAAGTTCGTCCAGCGTTCCGAACCCGCCGGGGAGAATGACAGCGCCATCGCACAGTTCATAGAGCTTGCGTTTGCGCACATGCATGTCCTCCACCACAAACAACTCGCTGATCGCATCGTGCTGGTGTTCCCATTCGACCAGCACCTGCGGAATAACGCCACGCACGATGCCGCCGCTTTTCATCACCGTATCAGCCACGACTCCCATCAGCCCGCTTTTGCCTCCTCCGTAGATCAGTTCAATCTTTTCCTGTGCTAAAATTCCGGCCAGTGCCACTGCGTCCTGTTCGAACAATTCATTCCTGCCCGTTTTGCTGCCACAGAAAATTGCCAGTTTCTTAATCATCACGCTTCGTATTTTGTGCCGCAAATGGAAAACAATTTTTCCGATCTTCAAAAAAACGGACCCATTTGAAACGGGTGGTTTACAAAAAAATAATCTATGTCGCCAGCTTTGCTGTTTTCGTTTGTGATTGGGTATTTTGCCTTGCTGCTGTTGGTCGCTTATTTTACCTCCCGCAACGCCAATAACGAATCATTCTTCATCGGCAACAAGAGTTCCAACTGGATGGTGGTGGCATTTGGTATGATTGGTACTTCGCTGAGCGGCGTCACCTTCGTGAGTGTGCCGGGTGCGGTGGGCAAGCCCTTTGCCGGCGGCGGCTTCGAAGGGTTTACGTATTTCCAGGTGGTGATTGGCTATGTACTGGGCTACGTGGTGATTGCGTATGTGCTGCTGCCGCTTTACTATCGCCTCAACCTGACGTCGATCTACAATTACCTGAGCAACCGCATGGGCTTTTATTCGTACAAAACCGGGTCGGGGTTTTTCATCCTGTCCCGCACACTGGGTGCCACTGCCCGCCTGTACCTGGTGGTTGCCATTTTGCAGGATACGATCCTTTCGTCGTTTGGCGTACCATTTTGGGTGACAACGCTGGTGATCCTGCTGATGATCCTTTTGTATACGTACGAAGGGGGTGTGAAAACCATCGTGTGGACCGACATGCTGCAAACCAGTTGCATGCTGATCGGTCTAGTGATTTGCGTGATCTACATTTTGAAAACCCTCAACATCGGATTTGGCGAAGGCGTTAACCAGTTGAAGCAGGCACAATTCACCCGCATGTTCATTGCCGACCCCAACAGCAGCCTGTTCTTCTTGAAGCAATTGCTGGCCGGGGCCTTTATTACGATCACGATGACGGGCATGGACCAGGAGATGATGCAGAAAAACATCAGCGTCCGTACGTTGAAAGACTCGCAGAAAAACGTGCTGACCTTTGGCATCATCCAGGCATTGGTGGTGCTGCTGTTTCTGTTCCTCGGTGGGCTGCTCTACCTTTACGCTTCGCAAAACGGCATCACTGCCAGGCCCGACCGCATCTTTCCAACCATTGCACTCGGCACCGGCATCCCGGCGATCATTTCCGTTATTTTTATCATTGCGCTCATCTCGGCGCTTTTCCCCAGTGCCGACGGGGCCATCACCGCGCTGACTTCCTCGTTTTGCATCGACATTCTTGGACTAAAACGGAGAAGCGACTGGACCGATAAACAGAAAAACAAAGTGCGCAAAACCGTTCACCTTGTGTTTGCCGGTGTCTTTCTCCTGTTTGTGCTGATGTTTAAAGTGATCAACAATCCCAGTATGATCGGTGTGATCCTGAAAGTGGCCGGGTATACCTATGGACCTTTGCTGGGGCTGTTTTCATTCGGCATTCTCACCAATCGCCGTGTGAATGATAAGGCTGTTCCCTACATTGCCCTTACGGCCCCGCTGCTGTGCTTTTTCCTCGATAAGTTTCAAAAGGAGTTGTTTGGCAAGTTCGAGATCGGGCTGGAACTCATCATCATCAATGGGCTTTTGGTGTTTTTGGGTTTGCTGCTGGTTTCAAAACCAACGGACAAACAATTGCTGGCAAAAGAGAATCAAAGCGACCGTAGTTTTGAAGTTGAAAAACAATAATGGACATCGTACTTCCACAGGCGCAGGCCTATTCAGAAAACTACACATCACCTGAAGATGCGCTGCTGCATGAAGTAGCGGAGTATACGTACACGCATCACCAGCATGCGCACATGCTGAGCGGGCACCTGCAGGGAAAGTTTTTGGAGATGGTGAGTTGCATGATCCGGCCGCGACGGATATTGGAGATCGGCACCTTTACTGGTTACAGTGCTCTCTGCCTCGCAAAGGGCCTGCAGCCCGACGGGCAGTTGCACACGATCGAACTCCGCGACGAGGATGCCGCCAGGGCTAAAAGCTATTTTGACCGAAGTAATGATAAGGAAAAGATAATTTTACATATCGGTCATGCGTTGGATATCGTCGGTGAACTGGACGAACAGTGGGATTTGGTTTTTATTGATGCCGACAAGGAGAATTACAGCAACTATTTTCAACGAGTTTTCCCGCTCGTAAAACCAAACGGTTTTATTTTAGCGGACAATGTGCTCTTTCATGGTCAGGTGCTGGAAACGCCGGTCAGGGGGAAAAATGCAAAGGCCATCGAGGCTTTCAACAAAATGGTCAAGGCAAGAACCGATGTGGAAATGGTGATGCTTCCCCTGCGCGACGGACTGTACCTGATACGAAAGCTGCCCTAAACGTCAAACGAAAGACGTCAATTGGGAAACGCGTTTCTTACATAAGCAACATCGTTTCTGCTTTTGACCTGTTCATTGTTTAACCATAAGAAGAAAACACATCCATGAAAAAACTGCGAGTGGCACTGCTCCTCCTCGCTGCTACATGCAGCTCCTCCCTGTTTGCGCAATCCAGGGCGCAGATCGAAGCGTACATCGCTCAATTCAAAGACATCGCGATGGCCGAGATGGCACGCACGGGTGTGCCGGCTGCCATTACGCTGGCCCAGGGCATTCATGAAACCGGTGCCGGTACAAGTGACCTGGTATTGAAATCCAACAACCATTTTGGCATCAAGTGCAAAACCGAATGGGATGGTGAAAAAGTTTACCACGACGATGATGCTAAAGGCGAGTGTTTCCGCAAATACGATGATCCGTTTGTTTCCTACAAAGACCATTCGGATTTTTTGCGCAACCGCCCTTTTTATGCAGCCCTGTTCAAGCTGGACCCAACCGATTACGAGGCCTGGGCTTTCGGGTTGAAAAAAGCGGGTTATGCCACCAACCCGAAATACCCGCAAATCCTGATCAAACTGATTCAAGACTACAACCTGCAGGATTATACACTGATTGTTCTGGGCAAGAAAGAACGCAACGAAAACGATCCGGCCTGGACAAAAGCTTCAACCGAACAGCCGCGTGCCGTGACGGCGAAGAACAGCGAGGTGCCGGCGGTGAAACATAACTACCCGGCTGGCGTATTCACCATCAATGAAACCAAAGTAATTTTCATTACCAAAGGCACGTCTTACCTGAAAGTTGCCACCGAACAAAATATTTCCCTGGGCCGCCTGCTCGAGTTCAACGACCTGCAGGACGGGGATGTCGCCCGTGAGGATGGCCTGCTTTTCCTGCAGCGCAAACGCAAAACCGGTGCAAACGACACGCACATTGTGGCCGCCGGCGAAACCCTTTACCAGATAGCACAGGCCGAAGGCATCCGCCTGGAAAGCCTGCTCCGTTACAATTTTCTTACAGCCAACGTACAGGTACTGGCAGGGGAAAAGCTGTACCTGAGAGACAAGGCGCCTGCGATGCCCCGGCTGGCCGGTGAGCGGGTACAGGCAACAACGGTTTCAACCGAATCCTCCTATACAGCGAAAGAAGCACCCAAAGCATCGCTGGCCATTATGCACGTGGTGCAACCCAAAGACACGGTATACAGCATTGCTCGGAAATACGAAGTGGGTGTAGATGAAGTGAAGAAATGGAACGAAATGGAGACCACCGACCTGAAGATCGGACAGCAAATCAAGATCAATAAAACCCGCTAAATGTCGATTGTAACACTGCACGATAAATCCTTTACGATTTATTTATCCGAAGAAACCATCCAGCAGAAAGTGCGGGAACTGGCCGATGCCCTTAACCGGGAATATGCCGGCCGGCGTCCTCTCTTTATTGCCATCCTGAACGGCTCGTTTATGTTTGCTTCGGACATTTTCAAGCACCTCACCGTTGAGTCGGAGATTTGTTTTATCAAGCTGGCTTCATACCGCGGTACCAAATCCACTGGGCAGGTGATCACCGCTATCGGTCTCGACCAGGATTTGTACGACCGCGATGTGGTCATCCTGGAAGACATCGTGGATACCGGCAAAACGCTACACGAGTTTTTACCCCAGCTTCATCACCAGCAGCCCCGCTCTTTTGCCATTGTAACGTTGCTGCACAAGTCGGAAGCTACTAAATTCCCACTCTCGCTTGCCCACGTGGGCTTTGAAATTCCGGATAAATTCGTTGTGGGTTATGGTCTCGATTACGATGGCCTGGGCCGCAACCTCAAAGAAATCTACCAACTGGCGCCGGATGTTTGATACGGCGCTTTTTGTTTTGTACCTTTTGGCAGTTTAACTGTATTGAAGGGCACTATTCATATCGTCGTATTGCTGCTGTTGGGTCCTTTGTTTCCGTTTGCACAACCGTACTATATCAAGGGGGTGGTGAAAGACGAGGGCGGCACGCCGCTGCAAAATGTCACCATGCAATTGCAAAGCAGCGGGTATTTGTATCACAGCGGAAAAGATGGCGGTTTTGGTATCCCGACGCCGGGGAAAACCGATACGCTTACCCTTCTCCGCGAAGGATACGAAAAGGAGAAGCGGGAGATCCGCGCCGATGTTTTCAACGAAATCATTCTAAGGCAGGCACCGCAGGAAAAAACAACGGTAGCCGCCAAACTATCTTCGCTGGTGCAAAATGTGCCGAAAGAGCAGCTTTCCCTCCACGCGACCGGCAACGAAACCTATGCAGCCCTGGTGGAAAATGATTTTGTCAGCGCAGCCGAAAGGCCGTCAACCGCCATTACCCTGAATGTTGACAGGGCCTCGTACAGCAACATCCGCCGTTTTCTTTCGCTTTCTTCTGAAGTGCCGCCGGACGCCGTGCGGATCGAGGAAATGCTCAATTATTTCAACCTCTATTACAGCGAGCCCAAGGATGGTGCGACCTTTGGCATCGACGCCACGTTGACCGCCTGCCCCTGGAACCGGAACAATGCACTCCTGTTTGCGCAGGTCAATTCGAAAAAGATCGACCTGGATTTGGTACCGCAGAGTCACCTGGTTTTTCTCATCGATATTTCGGGCTCCATGGATTTTCCCAACCGCCTCCCGCTCCTGAAAAGCGGGTTCAAAGCGCTTGTGTCGCACCTGCGGCCCATCGATACGGTTTCCATCGTGGTGTACGGAGGTTCGGTTGGCGTGGCCCTTTTCCCCACCAGCGGCGCCGAAAAAACAAAAATTCTGAACACCATCGACAACCTGGAGCCGGGTGGTTCTACGCCGGGTGAGTCGGGCATCAAGCTGGCCTATAGCCTTGCACGGGCACATTTTATCCAGGGTGGAAACAACCGTGTGATCCTGGCAACTGACGGTGATTTCAACGTCGGAATCAAGCGGGAAGAAGAGTTGGAAGAAATGATCGATAAGGAACGCAAAGACGGTGTGTACCTGACCTGCCTGGGGGTGGGAATGGGCAATTATAAAGACTCGAAGATTCAGTCGCTGGCGCAGCGGGGCAACGGGAACTTTGCTTATCTAGACAGCTATATTGAAATGGAAAAAGTGCTGCTGAAAGAATTTTTGCAAACCCTGCACACCGTGGCAGACGATGCATCGCTGACGGTTCATTTCAATCCTGCCTATGTGAAAGAATACCGGGTGATCGGTTTCGATAACAAGGTGAGTGCTCTCAGTGATTCTGCCGCCACGCTGCTGGGAGGAGAGATCGGCCCGGGCTATTCTATGCTTGCCGCCTTCGAGATTGTACCTGCACAAAGTGTAAAGGAAGGTGTCGTCAGCCCGGTGGATTTTACGTTGCAATACAAGCATCCGGACCTGCACGTGGAAAACGAGTTGGCTGACCGCCCTGCATTGACCTACACGCCATTCGCCGAGCTTGCCCCTTCCGACAGGTTTGCCGCGGCTGTGGTGCTTTTCGGGTCGTTGTTGCGCAGTTCTCCTTATGTCAAGAACACTTCCTGGAACGACGTGCTGACCATTGCCCGGCCGGCCGTAAATCCGAATAATTTTTCACAGGTGGAATTTCTGCGGCTGGTAGAGCTGGCCAAAAAAATTTACGGCACAAAAAAACGGAAACCGGAAGACTAAGGGTTGCTTCCGGTTTCCGTT
Organism: Flavisolibacter nicotianae; assembly: GCF_003628535.1. Lineage (GTDB taxonomy): Bacteria > Bacteroidota > Bacteroidia > Chitinophagales > Chitinophagaceae > Flavisolibacter > Flavisolibacter nicotianae. The sequence continues at coordinate 91,207 of NZ_RBCI01000001.1, read as the reverse complement.
TTGTTCGGTGCGGTCATACGTTACGAGAACATTTCCCGCATTTTATCGAAGAATGATTTTTCGCTTTTGTCCGGCGCCGGTTTGAAGTTGGGCGAATTCGCCAGCTTTTCCAGGGTAGACTTTTCCTCCGACGACACATGCTGCGGCGTCCACACATTCACATGCACCAGTTGGTCGCCTTTTTCGTAGCTGTTTACAGCAGGGAAGCCCTTGCCTTTCAGGCGGAAGATCTTGCCGCTTTGCGTGCCCGGCGGGATCTTGATCTTGGCCCGTCCATCGATGGTGGGCACTTCCAGTTGGGTTCCGAAAACGGCATCCGGAAACGAAATGTGCAGTTCGTATACTACGTTCAATCCTTCCCGCTGCAGTTCCTTGTGCGCCTCTTCCTCGATCAGGATAATGAGGTCGCCGGGCGAGCCACCGCGTTCGCCGGCATTTCCGCGTCCGCTGATATTGAGCTGCATGCCTTCCTGTACGCCGGCCGGGATGTCGATGTTGACGGTTTCTTCGCCATACACCCGTCCTTCGCCTTTACAGCTTCCGCATTTTGCCGTGATGGTGCTGCCTTCGCCATTACAGGTCGGGCAGGTGGTTACGGTTTGCATTTGACCCAGGAAGGTGTTGGTTACCCGCCGTACCTGGCCGCTTCCGCCACAGGTTCCGCAGGTTTGTACGCTGCTTTTATCCTTGGCACCGCTGCCGCTGCACGTGGTGCAGGGAACGTATTTCTTCACCTTGATGTTCTTGGTAACGCCTTTGGCAATTTCTTCATACGTCAGCTTCAGTTTGATGCGCAGGTTGCTGCCGCGAACCCCGCGGGCACGCTGGCCTCCGCCGCTGCGCCGGCCACCACCGCCACCGCCAAAAAAAGAACCGAAAATGTCTTCGCCAAAGATGTCGCCAAACTGGCTGAAGATGTCTTCCATATTGCCATGGCCGGCACGGCCGTTGCCGCTAACGCCGGCATGCCCAAACCGGTCGTACTGCGAACGCTTATCGGTGTCGCTCAGCACTTCGTAGGCCTCAGCCGCTTCCTTGAATTTTTCCTCGGCCGATTTGTCTCCCGGGTTGCGGTCGGGGTGATACTGCATGGCCACTTTGCGGTAAGCTTTTTTGATCTCATCCGCCGCTGCGCCTTTGCTGACACCTAGTATCTCATAATAGTCTCTTTTCGACATGTTGTTGTTTCCTCTTTAGTCGTTCGGCCTCGTGCCGAACCTGGTGTATGCGACGCCACGAGAGCGTCATTAGTATCCCGTTGCCGGTTCACCTTACGGCTTTTTTTTAAAGAAATTTTTTATGGTTTGAAAGCCTTGGGCTTTCTGATTCCTTCACCGGCCCACTACCACTTTGGCGTGGCGAATGATTTTATCCTGCAGGTAATAGCCTTTCTGCACTTCGGCCACGACTTTGCCTTTCATGTCTTCACCGGCATCGATCTCCGTCACCGCATCGTGCAGATCGGGGTCGAATTCTGTGCCCACAGCATCCATCGGCTTCAGGCCTTTTGCCGTCAGCGTATTGCGAAATTTATTAAAAACCAGGTTTACCCCTTCTTTGATTTGGGCAATGTCATCTGTTTTTTCCAGTTGCTCCTGAGCCCTGTTGCTGTCGTCCAGTACGTCCAACAGATCTTTGATCAGGTCTTTGCTCGCCGTTTGGATCAGTTCCACTCTTTCCTTGGCCGTGCGGCGGCGGAAGTTATCGAATTCGGCAGCCTGCCGCAGGTATTTGTCGTTCAATTGCGCAATTTGTTCTTTCAGCGTTTCTGTTTCGGATTCTTCCGCAACAGGTTCGTTCAAATGCTGGTTACCGTCCACGTTTTCATCGGCATTGATGTTGAATCCGTTGTTTTCTGTTTCCATGCTCTTGTCCTGCATTTCTGGTTTATTCATGGTCGAAAAAATTGAAGTGCAAAGGTAGGTTTCAAGAACGTTGCCAATGCCTACGAAAAGGACAAAATGTCTTTTAATTTGAAAATGTGTTAATATGAAAATTCGAAAATGCAGGACACGGAGCGCCTTAACCGACATTTTCGCATTTTCACATGTTCAAATTAGTAGCTTGCGCCCATGAAGAAAGTTCACCTGAAGCGGAAGATCGCCCAACGGATAGCAGGCGGCCACCCCTGGATTTTTGCCAACGAAGTGGAAAAAGTGGAGGGAAGCCCCGAAGCCGGCAGCATTGTGGAGGTTTATTTTCACGACGGGAAATTTGTGGGCAAAGGCTATTTCAACCCGCAGTCGCAGATCATGGTGCGGCTGCTGACCTGGGACAAAAAGACCGAGATCAACGAAGCCTATTTCCTGGAGAAGATCCGGGAATGCTGGGCCTATAAAAAACAGATCGGTTATGAAGAAAACTGCCGCCTGGTATTTGGCGAAGCCGATGGCCTGCCGCAGTTGATTATTGACAAGTTCAACGACTATTTCGTTATTCAAACCCTGGCACTGGGTATCGACGTATGGAAACCGGCGCTGGTAAAAGCCCTGCAGACTGTTTTCAAGCCCAAAGGCATTTACGAACGCAACGATGTGCCGGTACGGGAACTGGAAGGCCTGCCGCAGCAAAAAGGCGTTTTGTCAGAACCTTTCGATCCCAAAATCATCATTAACGAAAATGGCTTAAAGTTCCATGTGGACCTGGAGAACGGCCAGAAGACCGGCTATTTCCTGGACCAGCAGGACAACCGTCGGGCCATTCAACACATTGTCAAAGGAGCCGACGTATTGGGTGCCTTTACGTATACCGGCACGTTTGAGATCCACGCGGCGCATTACGGTGCCAAATCAGTTTTAGGCATCGATATTTCTGAAAATGCCGTGGCCCAGGCCAACCGAAATGCGGAACTAAACGGGTTGCAACACATCGTGAAGTTTGAAACCGCCAATGCTTTTGACGTGCTGAAGCAATGGGGAAAGGAAGAGGGCCGGCGTTATGACGTGGTCATGCTCGATCCGCCGGCTTTTACCAAGAGCCGCGCCACTATTCAGAAAGCGATCACCGGGTATAAAGAGATCAATCTTCGCGGGATGAAGCTGGTGAAGCCGGGCGGATTCCTGGTTACATCGAGTTGCACCAACCTTGTGCAGCCCGAACTTTTTCTTCAGATCATCGACATGGCCGCCAAAGATGCCCGTCGCAAACTGCGGCAGGTCACCTTCCAGGCCCAGTCGTCCGACCACCCCATTATCTGGAACATGGAGAATACCAATTACCTGAAATTTTTGATTGTGCAGGTTGTCTGAACCGGGATGAATGGGATTTATGGGATAAAAAAAAGTCGCTCTGTTAAAGAACGACTTTCTTTTTTTAAATGATTTTATATCCTTTTATCCGATGCGTCTCTCAAATCCCGGTTCAGAGACAATTATTTCGCTACCTGGAACTTTCCTGATTCCACCATGCGGCCACTGCGGTCGCGGAGCTGGTAGATATAAATCCCACGGCTGAAATCGGCAAGGTTCACACTCATGCGTTCCGGCATGTTGGTTAGTTCAAACATTTTCCGGCCGAGGATGGCATTGAAAATCTGGATAGAATAGCCCTGCTCGTAATCTTTTTGAAAATCAAAACTGATCGAAGAGGATGCCGGATTGGGGAAAAATCGCACAATAGAAGCCTGCATGCCCGAAAGGGGGAGGGGCTTGTTTTGTGCTTTTGTCGCGAGTGTCCCTGCAAACAGGGACAGTATAAGTAAAAATTTCTTCAAATACTGGCTTTTTAGGATTTGTGATCGGAGTACAAGTATACTCCAAGAATAGGAAAATACAAAGGTCTTGCCGAAAAATGGCAATAAAATGTAAACTACAACGTTAAGGCCGCCAGCTTTTCGCGGATGGCGGCAAAGTCGGGTTGCTCGCCAGCATTCTCCAATACCTCCGCATACTGCACGACTCCGTTTTTATCAATGATAAAAGCCGACCGCTTGGAAACGCCCCGCATGCCAAATCCCCACTGCCCGTACAGGGAGCCGTAAGCTGCGGAGACTTCTTTGTTAAAGTCGCTGAGCAAATCAAAATTCAGTGCTTGCTCTTCTTTGAATTTTTTCAACGTGTACAACGAATCCACGGAGATGCCTATGGGCACTGCCTGCAGGCTTTCGTAAAGTTTAAAATTATCCCGTACCGAACAAAGTTCGGCCGTACAAACGGAAGTGAAGGCCAGCGGGAAAAAGAGCAGGAGCACATTGCTGCCTTTTTGTTCCGAAAGCGTGACCGGCTGTTTCTCGGTGTTGTACAGGGTGAAGCCTGGCGCGGGTTGACCGATTTCTATCTGCATGTTGTTGTTTTTTGTACGAACAGTTGTTCAGGAAAATGGTTGAAAGAAGTAAACCAAAGCTAGGAAGCGGCAATCACGTCGGTTTCTTCTTTTTGAGGAAGATACGCCTTCACTGCCTGCACAATGGATTTTTCCAGCACGTGCAGCAATCCTTTTTTTACAAAATGCCGGTAGGTAACAAGGCTGATTTCCCGCACCGGTACCGGCGGCTTGAAATGCCGCAGTTTTTCTTTGACTTTCTTCTCAAAATGGATCGTGGCCAGTTCCGGTACGATGGTAATGCCCCCGTTCATTTCGGTGATCTTCAGCAGGCTTTCGATACTGCCCGTTTCGTAGTCGAGATGATGCACGATGGCCTGCTGTTTCTGGATTTCGCAAAGGTTCAATACCTGCGACCGCAGGCAGTGGCCTTCTTCCAGGAGCCACAGCTTGTTGATGTCGATGTCTTCGGCAAGGATGTATTTCTTTTTCAGGCTCCGGTTGGTTTCTGCCACATATACTTTGAACTCCTCGTAAAACAGGTGTGTTTCCAAAAATCCTTTTTCCGACAGCGGCGTGGCCATGATCGCCACGTCCAGTTTGTCCGTAGACAGGAGACGCAGCAAATGCTCGGTGGTTTGTTCAACAATCTTTAGCTTGACCGCGGGGAATTTTTTCAAAAACGCCGTGAGGAAAAGCGGCAGCAGGTAGGGAGCCACGGTCGGAATGACGCCGATCCGCAGTTCGCCTGCAATGCCCGACTTGGCCTCTTTGGAAAGCAGTTTCAGTTGTTGCGTTTCTTTTAAAATCACCCGGGCCTGTTCGATGATGGCCTTGCCTGTTTCGGTGGGTACAACAGGCTGCTTGCTGCGATCGAAGAGGATCACGTCGAGTTCCTGCTCCAGCTTTTTGATCATCATACTCAGGGTGGCCTGTGTGACAAAGCACTGCTCGGCCGCCTTTTCAAAGTGACGGTGCGTGTCGACGGCTACAATGTATTCGAGTTGCTGCAAGTTCATCTCATAGATAATATCAATAAAAGTATAGAAAGATTTGTTTTTGTCTATACGTTTATTCGGTGACTTTTGTCAGCATGCAAGCAATTGCACTTCGGTAGATTTATCGAGGCAGCGTGGCTGCGGAACAAAACCTTTTTTCGTTAACCATTCAAACGAAATTTTATGATCACAGAACAAAACAACGGCAACGGCAAACAAGGCAACGGCCAGGGCCAGGAACCTGCTTTCCTGACCACCCGGCAGGGGCATCCTGTTACCGATAACCAGAATTTGCGCACCGTCGGCAACCGGGGGCCGGCAACGCTCGAGAACTACCAGTTCCTGGAAAAAATGTCGCACTTCGACCGGGAGCGGGTCCCGGAGCGTGTTGTGCATGCAAGGGGAGCCGGCGCCCACGGCGTGTTTGAAGCCTACGGCACCGTTGGCGGCGAGCCCATTTCGAAATACACCCGTGCGAAATTGTTCCAGGAAAAAGGAAAACAAACGCCGGTATTTGTGCGTTTTTCCACGGTTGGACACGGCGGCCACTCACCGGAAACCCTGCGGGATCCCCGCGGTTTTGCAGTGAAGTTTTATACCGAGGATGGCAACTGGGACCTGGTGGGCAACAACCTGAAAATATTTTTCATCCGGGATGCGTTGAAATTCCCTGACCTGATTCACTCGCAAAAGCCCGACCCGGTAACCAACATCCAAAGCGGCGAACGCATTTTTGATTTCATCAGCAATACACCCGAATCCACGCACATGGCCACCTTCCTGTTTTCGCCCTGGGGCATCCCGGCCAACTACCGCCAGATGCAGGGCTCCGGTGTGAACACGTACAAATGGGTCAATAAAGACGGAGTAGCTGTGCTGGTGAAATATCATTGGGAACCGTTGCAGGGAATCAAAAATTTGACGCAGGAACAAGCGGCGGAAATCCAGGCCAAGAATTTCAACCACGCCACGCAGGACCTGTACGAGGCCATTGAAAGAGGCGACTACCCGCAGTGGGAATTGTTGGTGCAGATCATGGAAGACCACGATCATCCCGAACTGGACTTTGATCCGCTGGACGATACCAAGCTATGGCCAAAAGACCAGTTCCCCTGGTTGCCGGTGGGTAAAATGACCCTGAACCGGAACCCGGTCAACTATTTTGCCGAAGTGGAACTGGCAGCCTTCGGCACCGGTGTGCTGGTGGACGGATTGGATTTCTCCGATGACAAAATGCTGCAGGGAAGAACCTTCTCGTACTCTGATACGCAGCGGTACCGGATTGGCACCAATTATTTGCAATTGCCCATCAATGCACCGCGTTGCAAAGTAGCCACCAACCAACGCGACGGCCAGATGGCCTATCACCAGGACCTTGTTCCGGGAGTGAACCCGCACGTCAACTACGAGCCGTCAAGCCTTGGCGGATTAAAGGAAGCGCCGAAAGCCGGGAAGGATTACGAACCGCTGTACAATGCAAGACTGGTTCGCCAAAAAATCGATCGCAAAAACGATTTTAAACAGGCCGGAGAAACCTACCGCAATTTCGAAGATTGGGAACGCGATGAACTGATCAGCAACCTGGTGAATACCCTGGCCAATGCCAACAAAATCATCCAGGATAAAATGATCGAGAACTTCACCAAAGCCGATGCCGATTACGGCCGCCGCGTGGCTGAAGGCTTGAAAAGCAAACAGAAAAATGCCGGTGAAGTGGGTGCTCCTTCCGGCGCTACCCAAACCGAAGAAGGTGTGCAGCAGGCAAGAGAAGTTTCGCAGGAAGCAAAGCCGTATTAGTGAATCGATGATGGCGTAACGCTGACGGATGACAGCCCCTAAGTTAGATGAGGCACCTGGTAAGGATGAATATTAAACAGGCGATCGATCAGGAAGAACAAATGACGGAAAGGTGCTGTCATCCGTCTTCTGCCATCTGCTATTAAAATTTCGGGCACACTACCGCGTTCAGCGTTGAGTTATCGCGGTCGGTAAAACCAACATACGAAAGGCCCAGTTCAAATCCTCCGCGACCGTAAGAAGACGACCGCAGTTGCGAAATGTTGACGTCGTAACTCACCGAAAACGAAAACGGGTTGTAATCCATTTTGAGCACCGGGATCAGCGCATCGTTCACCCGGAAAAAAGCGCCGCCATGCAGGGTGTATTTCGGGTTGTCCAGGTCGTCGCCCAGCTTCACGCCATACAAGGCGCCTACAATACTTTCTTTATAGCCTCCCTGGAAAGACTGGTTGGCCTGGATGGTAATGTAACTCGCATCGGCCACGGCAAACCGGATGCCCGCTGAAATGTCTGCCTTCGGCGATAGTTCCACCGAGGGGTCTTTGTACACCGAGTTTTTGGGTTTGTTGAAATGGTGGTAGGCAACGCCGACGTAAAAATTGTTTTCGGGGTTGGCATTCAATTGCGCATTGTAGCTCATGCCGGCTGATGCATCCCAGTAACTGTATTTGGGTTGTAAAAAGGTTTCGCCATCGCCGTTTCCGTCGTACATGGTGTTGGTGGTCATGCGGCTCCGGTCGAACCGGTTCTGCACCCAACCGCCCATAAAGCCAACCGACAGGTATTTGGTTCTTTCTTCACTCAGCGATTTATGGTAATTCAACGCCGGCAACACATGTGTCGTCACCCACGATACGGCGCCGGCACGATCCTGCAGCAACTGGAGGCCGGCCGTTACAAAATCATTTCCCTTGCCAACCGGCATTTTATATTCGCCGTTGACCGAAGCTGTCTTGTAGGCCGTTGTCACGCTGTTCCATTGGTCGCGATACACCATCTGCACCCGGATGTCGCCGGAGAAAATGCCGGCCAGCGAGGGGTTGCGCAAGAGTGGCGCTTCGAAAAACTGCGAAAAATGGATGTCCTGCGAAAAGCAAGCCGCCGAAAGCTGCACGCAGCAAATAAGGGCGAGAAGACGTAAACCGGTTGCACGCAAATATTTCATGGCCATCAAGTTGGTGTTTCTGCAGAAGTTTTGTCAACTTCTGTTTCATTGTTGTTTACGGCTGCTCATAGGAATTCAGGGCAGGACTTTTACAGGATTTTCGTTGATATTGGAGAGCTACTTACGCGATGGGGCCTGGCGTTTCCCGTTTACCGGATCAGCGCCACATTCCCTTCAAATGTAATCACCTGGCTATTGTCGCAAAAGATTTCCACCTGGTAAACATACACACCCGGTTCGGACTTGATGCCCTTGAAGGTGCCGTTCCATCCCATGGAAGGGTCGTTCACGCTAAAGTTAGTTCTTTCAAACACCACTTGTCCCCAGCGGTTGAAAATCCGCAGGGTCTTGACCCGGCTCAGGCCTTTGCCCCGCACATAAAACACGTCGTTGCTGCCATCGCCGTTGGGGGAGAAGGTGTTGGGGACAAAAACATTGTCGTTGTTGCACAACACGATCACCTGCACTTCGCCGGTATTGCGGCAGCCGTTCCTGTCCACAAACGTCACGTTGTATTTGGTATTCAGCTTCGGTGCGGCCATGGGTTGCGGGCAGGTGGTACAGCTCAGGCCTTCCGGCAGGTTCCACTGGTACGATTGCATCACATCCGAGTAAACGGCAGGGATCAGCACAGGCGATGCCTGTTTGGTCGTGATCACCGAGGGGAGCGTAACCGAAGGCAGGGGGTTGACGAGAATGTTCCGCGTTGTCATTGCCTGGCAACCGCTGCTGTTGATTGCCATGGCCTGAACGGTAAAGTTTCCCGCCGTTCTGTAGACCTGGCGGGGTGGCATTTGAAGGGCGGAGCTTCGGCCGTTGGGGAACTGCCATGTCCACTTCACCAGCGATGTGTCGGGGCGGGAATACAGCCCCAGGTGCGCCATGCCTTCGCCGACACAGACCACCGAGTCGCCACCGATCACGATCGATGGCGAGGCTACCACTTTGAGGGGATAGAAGCGGAAGGTATCCACACAGTTGTTCTGGGTTACTACACTGAGCGAAACCGTGTAGCTGCCCGGTTGAGCAAACAGGTGCGAAGGCGCTGTTGCAGACGATGTTGCACCATCGCCGAAATTCCAGGTATAAGATGTAATCGGATTGTTGAAGGTGGTAGAATCGATAAACTGCACCATGCCACTGTCGCATAGGAGTTGCCTGTCCATTCCGAATTTGGCCGTCGCGCCTTTGATCCGGATCGTTTCGGTGCCGGTCACGGGTATCACGCATCCCGCCGTATCCCGCATAATGACTTTAGGAATAAAATCGCCAAACGACAGGTAGGTATGGCGGGAAAGTGTGTCATCGCTGCTCACGATGGTGCCATCGCCATAGTCCCACACGTAACTCATTTTTTGAGGGCTGTGTGCCTGCAGGTCGACGTTCAGGGGTTTGCAGCCGTTCAGCGGCAGGTAGTTTAGTTTCGCATCGGCCGCATTGTACACGGTAATATTTTTTGCAGCCGTGTCTGTGCAGCCGCCGGGACTTGTTACAACCAGCGTGGTTTTGTAAACGCCCGGTTCGGTGTAATACTGGGTCGGATTGGGCGCCGTGCTGGTGCCCCCATTCAGGTCCCACACCTGCTGAATGTAATTGCTTGACGTGTTGGTGTACTGAACCTTGAACGGTAAACAGGAACTGGCAGTGTTGCTTACGGAAAAGGAAGCCTGCGGGCTTTTGACCGTAATGTAGGCGTTGCGGCTCAGCGAATCGGTACAGCCATTGCCATCGTTGATCGTGAGCTTGACCGTGTAAACGCCATCGGTCTTGTAGGCTATGACGGGGTTCTGATCAACAGCACTGCTGCCGTCGCCAAAACTCCAGCGACTGGTGTAGGCAGCAGGAACTTTGGACAAATTCGAAAACGAAATTTTCGAACCCGGGCAAGTGATCGTGTCGGCCGCAACAAAATCTGCAATGATGCCTTCTTTTTTCACCAGCAGCGGAAGCGCAGTCTGGTCGGTGCATCCGGCCGTATCGGTAACCAGCAGGCGGATGCTGAACGAATCGATGGTAGAATACAAGTGACGCACCGGGCCTGGTGTGGTGGTGTCGATTACAGTGCCATCACCAAGATTCCACTGCCAGCGGACGATTTTACTTTGCCCGTCGCCAGTCGAAGCATCGGTAAGGGTCACATTCGATCCCCGGCAATTAACCAGATTGGCCAGCCGGAACATGGCGGTGGGGCCGTTGATTTTAACCGCGTTTGGCTTTGCCACGGTGTCCACGCAGCCATTGATATCGGTGATGATCATGCTTACCGTGTAGTATCCCGATTTCGTATACACTGTGCTGGCCGTGGTACCAGAGTCAATCGGGTTGCCGTTTCCGTAATCCCACGCATACCGGACAATATTGGCCGAGTCGCTTAGATCAGCCGCAAACGAAACCGTGCCGCCTTTGCACACGGAGGCCGGTGAAATGGTGAAGTCCGGTTTGACGCTTGATGTAACATGAACCACTTTGGTGGTAATGTGATAACAAGAGGACGTTCCGGCAAGCAATTGAACGGTATAGGTGCCGTCTTTGGGATAAATATGAACCGGGTTTTGTTCGTAGGAAATCTCGCCGTCACCAAATTTCCACTGCCAGTAGGTTGCACCCAGCGACTCGTCTTTGAACGTGCACAGCGGTTTGTAATTACAATCGGTTGTATAGCTAAAACGGGCAATGGGCGGCTTGATCCGGATTTGCTGGGGAAATAAAAGCGTGTCGGCGCAGCCCTGTCTTTCCACGATCACATGTACCGTGAAGGTGCCGGTGTCGTTGTACTGGTAAAGCGGGTTGGGGTTGGTGGAGTGTCCGCCATCGCCAAAGTCCCAGTTCCACGAGGTGGGATCGCTGGCATAGGTGCTGAAAAAGACTTCCTGGAAGGCACAAAACTCATCGGGCACGCGACTGAAATTGACCACCGGCTTTTGGCCCAGCGTCAGGGCTTCGGCCAGTGAATACGTTTCTTTGCAGCCGCTCGCTGTTGTGACGGTCAGGCTTACGGTATAAATTCCCTGTTCGGTATAAGTAAACGTGGGAGAAGCCTCGGTTGATGTTGTGCCTTCACCAAAATTCCACAAGTACGAAACGACTGGGTCGGAAGAATTGATCGTTGCGCTGAACGTATGGGTAAAGGGGGCGCAGCCTTTGGCAGGTAGGCCGTTAAAACTGATGGAAGGCTTGGCCAGTTTTACATAATCCGGCATCCGCACACTATCGGTGCAGCCGGCCGCATTGCTGGCCAGCAGCGTCACGGTATAGGAGCCATAGCCTGTATACGTATGTGTTGGCGAAATGTCGGTAGAGCTGCTGCCATCGCCAAAGTCCCAGCGGTAGCTTACCGCGTTGGATGATTTGTTTTGAAACGAAACCGTCAAGGGTGCCTGGCAACTTTCCGTTTTAGCAGAGGTGAATGCGGCCGTGGCGTTCGCTACCACCTGGATGTTTTTTGTCGCCGAATCGGTGCAGGCGCTGAAGTTTTGAACGAGTTTGACCGTGTACATGCCTGGCGAGGCAAACGATTTTACAGGGCTGACAGCCGTTGACGTCGTGCCGTCGCCAAAATCCCATTTTACCGACAGGGCCGAGTCGGAAGACGTATTGGTAAAACTGATGTTGTTGTTCGTGCAAACCGGGTCCGGCGCCGTAAAACTGCTGGTGGTGTTCCCCAGCGTCAGCAGGTTTTCTTTTCGCATCGTATCGCTGCAGCCACTGCTGTTTTGGGTGATCAGCGTAACCGTGTAGACACCTTGCTGCGTATAGGTATGCGATGGATTGATGTCGCTGGCTGTGGTGCCGTCACCGAAATCCCAGGTGTAACGCAAGACTCCTGAACCGCTGGAGGCATTGGTAAAATTCACCGTAATGGGAAGGCGGCATGCTGTGGATTTCTGTGCAGTGAAGTCGGCTTTGGCGCCGCCTGGTATTTTGATATAAGCCAGCTTCGTTGCCGTGCTCCAGCAGCCTTTGTCGTTGGTGACCTTGAGGGAAATCGAATACGAACCACTATATAAATACGTTCTTTGGGGATTTTGCTCGTTGGATTGTGTGCCGTCGCCAAGGTCCCAGGTCCAGGCGGTGTTGGTGGTTCCGGCGCTGGCTTTGGAAAGGTCGGTAAACTGCACGGGAAACGGAAAGCAGCCCACGGAATCGCTGGCGGCAAAACTGGCTTCTGGCTTATCGAAAACGGTAATGTAATTGGCCTGTGTCAGCGTCGTAGAGCCATTGGCGTTGGTGACCTTCAATGTTACGGTATAAGTGCCCGGTTGGAAGTAAGTCGTCGACGGGTTTTGAAGTGTTGACGAAGCGCCGTTGCCAAAATCCCAAACCCATGCTGTCGGCTTGCCACCCGATTGATCGGTAAAACTCACAACCAGCGGGGAACATCCCGAAGTGGCGGAAGCGGTAAATGACGGTGATGGTGCCTGCGCTTCGGCAACATTGGTGAGCCAAATACACACATAGGTTAGGAATAAAAATCTCAGCATCAAATTCTCGTTATACGCTTTGCAGTAAAGCGTGGGTTCGTTTTACATGTACGGTCGAGAAGTCCTAACAAAAATCATTCCCGGGAATTTTTGCACCACAACTTTCTTCGGCGTTTCGGTCTACCAGGCCTGGTTAAATGTCCTTTCTTTATTTATCTATCCGAAGTTTCAGTGCTTCACCGTTAACTGTTTGTGTGGCTTCTACAAACGTCCAACTGTTGTTGGTGACTTTCCAGGTTCCGTTCAACAGCGAAACCGGTTCACCTGCATTTGCAAAGAAGGAAGTGATGGTTTGTGCGATTGGGTCGGCCGACCAGGTTCCTGTTCGTTCCGGAATGCCATTGTTGATTGCCTGAACCGTATTGTCTTTTTGGAATTGGAAGCGGTAGGGGGCAAAATTGGTTGTCAGGTCATGCCCGGCCCTGTCGAACCGTGTCATCCGCCACTGGCCATCCGTCATTGCACTGAGGACAGCGTTTTCCTTGGCCTTCTCGACAGTCTTTGCACATCCCAAAAGCAGAAAGAAAACAGGTAGTAAAAAAAAACCGTATTTCATAAACAGCCTGAAACTACAAAGAAAAATCAGAAAGTAAAACCCCGGCCATCGCCCCCGGAGGCGTTGCCCGTGCAAGCCTGGGAAGAGGGTTTCCGGTACTGCCGCAGTCCTTCCGCGGATGATAATCGTAAAAGCCCTGACTCTCTTGCAGGACGTGCCGGGGTTTTCTGGGCTAAACTTCGGGGTAAAACGCATTTTTCCCTGTTTTCCTTTAATTTCGGCCCTCAAACAAAAACACACAATGGCCGAAGTGATTTTAATGCCCCGCCTGAGTGATACGATGACCGAAGGGGTGATTGCAGCCTGGCATAAAAAGGTAGGTGATTCTGTAAAGAAAGGTGATTTGCTTGCTGAAATAGAAACCGACAAGGCCACCATGGAGCTCGAAAGCTACAAGGAAGGCACGCTCCTGCACATTGGTGGAGAAAAGGGAGCAAAAATTAATGTCGATGACCTCCTGGCCATTGTTGGTGCACCGGGAGAAGATATTTCACAATATGTTTCGGGTGGCGGCAAAGCCGCTACGCAAACGGCTGTTCCGAAGGCGCAGGACGCCGCACAGCCGCAACCTTCTCAACCGCAGTCTCAGCCCCAGCCCCAACCCCAACCTGCATCTCCATCTTCTCCTTCTCTTGATCTTTCCAAGATGGAGGAAGTCGTGCTGATGCCCCGTCTCAGCGATACAATGACAGAAGGTGTAATCGCCGGTTGGCACAAGCAGGTGGGTGATGATGTGAAGAAAGGCGAATTGCTGGCCGATATTGAAACCGATAAGGCGACCATGGAACTGGAAAGCTACAAGAATGGAAAGCTTTTATACCAGGGAGCCAAACAGGGCGAAAAGATTGCCGTGAACGATCTGCTTTGCATTATCGGAGAGCCGGGTAAAGTAGACGTGGACGCCATTGTTGCTGCCGCAAAAGGTGGCGGGGGCGCAACGCCGCAAAGCGCAAAAGCAGAAGCGCCGCAACAAAGCGAAACCCAGCCCCAGGCGCAAAGCGCCGAGCCGCAAGCCGAAAACGGCCGCATCAAAGCGTCGCCGCTGGCAAAGAAAATGGCCCAGGAAAAAGGCATTGACCTGCGCCAGGTACAGGGCAGCGGAGATGGCGGACGAATCACCAAAGCCGACATCGATAACTTCAAGCCGCAGCAGGCGGCCGCCAGTCAGCCGATAGCCGCTAGCGCACAGCCGCAGGCCGCAGCGCAACCGGTTGTTTCCGGGCAGGAAGGCTATTCTGATACCAATGTTTCGCAAATGCGGAAAGTGATTGCGAAGCGCCTTGGCGAAAGCAAATTCAGTGCGCCGCATTTCTACCTGACCATGGAAATTGTGATGGACAATGCCATGCAGGCCCGCACGCAAATGAACGAAGTGAGTGATGTAAAAATCTCGTTCAACGATATGGTGGTGAAAGCCGTGGCCATGGCCCTGCGCAAGCACCCCGCCGTCAACAGCTCGTGGATGGGCGATTTCATTCGTACTTACCAGCACGTGCACGTTGGTGTGGCTGTTGCCATTGAAGATGGTTTGATCGTGCCGGTGATCCGCTTTGCCGATCAAAAAACACTGAGCCAGATCGCTGCCGAAACAAAAGAACTGGCTGGCAAGGCCCGGAACAAAAAATTACAACCGAACGAATTCACCGGAAATACGTTCACCATTTCCAACCTGGGGATGATGGATATTGATGAATTCACGGCCATCATCAACCCACCCGACAGTGCCATCATGGCTGTTGGTCGCATCAAAGAAGAAGTGGTGCGCAAAGGCGATGGCTTTGGTGTACGCAACGTCATGAAAGTAACCCTGAGCTGTGACCACCGCAGCGTGGACGGTGCCGTCGGTGCCGGCTTCCTGCAAACGTTCAAGAAATACCTGGAGAACCCGGTGACGATGCTGGTATAGGTGAAACGTCAAATGTGAAACGTGAAAAGGTTTAGCCGCTGAAATTTTCAGCGGCTTTTATTTTGCAAACCGGGTTCAGTAGGCCGCATATAAAAGCTTGCAATCGGGATCAATCGTGACTTTTTTAACCGCAAACCCGGGCCGGTATTGAAAACTGCTTTTTGCGGTTGCAACCAATTCCCGGTAGCGTTGCTTTTTCCCGTTTTCACCTTCAACTAAAATTTCGATTGGAAAGGTATAGAGGGCTTTTTGCTTTTGTGTGACCTGCACAACCAGCGCACCCCTCACGTTGTATTTCGTCACCGCCAGTTGCGGAATGCCGGGACGATAGAGCCATTGTGCAAAAAAGGACGAGAGATCTTTACCGGAAACCTTTTCCGCTACGGCTTCAAAATCCCTTGTGTCGGCATTGCCGCCTTTGTATTGCTGGTAATAGCTGCGGATGATTTGCTGAAATAAAGAGTCGCCAACCTCGTTGCGCAGCATGTGCAGCACCCAGGCACCTTTTTGATAGCTGTTGGCATTGAGGAGCGACATCAGGTTGGCCGTCGAGTCAACTACGGGACTGGCTGAATGGCGTGCAAATTCAACTGCCTCGCCGCGTTCTTTTTTCAGCCGTGCAACCACCGCTTCCTGACCGTACTTTTTTTCGAAATACAGGTCGGTGAAGTATGTGGCAAAACCTTCGCTTAGCCACAGATGGGCAAATGATTTTTCGGAAGCCATGTCGCCAAACCACTGGTGCGCAATTTCGTGGGCCAGAAGGTCTTCGGAGTCGCGGTTACCGGTAACGGAGTGCTCGTCGTAAAAAATGCAGGAAGCATTTTCCATACCGCCAAAAATCGTCGTCGACTGTACATTGGCGAGCTTGTTATAAGGAAAGGGGGCAATATAGCCGGAGAAGAACCGAAGGATTTCTGTCGCCAATGCATAATCGTAAAATCCTTTGGTGCTATCTTGTGGATACACCCAGGCACTCACGGGCAGGTTGGGCGGACTGTCGTCGAAGGTTTTCACCGCAAAGCGGGCTACGCCGATCACCATGACTTTTGTGGGCAGGGCAATGTTTACTTTCCAATGCGTCAGCTTGCGTCCGCGGCCAAGCTCTTTTTCTTCCACCTTCTCTCCGTTCGAGATCACGCTGTAATGCGATGGCGCCGTTACGAAAAACTCAAACGAAGCTTTGTCGTCGGGACGGTCAACGCAGGGGATCCAGTGGTGGGCACGGTTGGGCCAGTTGTCGGCAAAAAATGTCCGCTCTCCAAATTTGTTCTTTGCGATGATCAGCCCATCGTCGGGCAGGCCCCAATACGCGATGGTCAGCTTTTCCGTTGCTCCCTTTTTTATGGTGTCGGCAAGCGAGATGATCAACTGGTCGTTCACATTAGAAAAAGAAAGGCGTTTGTCGTTTCTTTCTGCCTGGTAAATGCCTGTCACCTCCATGCCTGTTGCACCGTTCCGGCCTGTCAGATCCAGTGTGACGGATGTGAGGTTGTGCAGGGCTTTGAATTCAACCGTTGCATTTCCCCTGATGGCTGAACCGGAGTCGGATAGTTCCAGTCGGAATGTGTAATGCTGTACATCAATATCCTGGGCATTCAGGCAAGTGGTCAGAAATAAAAGGAGGACAAGCAAACCTTTTTGCATAGAGTCAAAATGAACATTCAAAATAAGCCAATCCGGGACATTGTGCGAGCTTATAATTTCTCCAGCATCTCCACCACTTTTTCCCGCCGCAAAATCACATAACCGATCCTGTCGTTGCTGATGCCGTCTTTTAACTGGTAGCTGAATGAAAGCTGGTCTTCCGAGACGGTTGTTTCAAAATACTTGAATGCAATGTTGGGATATTGCTTCAGTTCCTCGCCAATTTCGTAGAGATGTGTGGAGAGAATGAACAGCGAGTTTTTGATCTTGATAAGTCCCTTGATCACCGTGAGCGAACATTTCATCGCATCCTGCACATTGGTGCCTTTGAACAATTCATCGATCAACACCAGCCATTTGCGGCCGTCGTTGATTTTATAGATCGTGTTCTTGATTCGTTGCACTTCATTAAAAAAATAGCTTTCGCCTTTGGCAATGTTGTCGGCGACGTTGATGTTGGTAAGCAAGCCGTCGAAAAGAGAAAGTTCCATGCTCTTCGCAGGAACGCCCATGCCCATGTGCGCCAGGAATACCGACGATCCCACCGACTTGATCAGGGTGCTCTTGCCGGCCATGTTGGCACCAGTTAAAAAAATGAAGTTTTCATTGGGATGCATCACCAGGTCGTAGGCGACGGGTTTTTGCAGAAGAAGGTGATAAAGGCCTTCGGCTTTCAGATAAGGTTCGTCCTGCTCCACGAATTGCGGGAAATGAAGATCGTAAGTTTTGACGGCCATAGCCATAGACCACCAGGCTTCGAGACGGCTGTAAATGTCGATCAGTTCCAGCAATTCGGTTTTAAAATGCACCCGCAGGTGATAGCCGAAGTAAAGATTTTGCTGCGGCGAAAATTTTTCATCGCTGCGGGTAGCGCTTAGTTGTTGCAGGGGTTTTTCCTGCAACAGTTTCTTCATCCGGTCGAGATAAAAAGCAAGGTAGGCGGGAAGTTCCCGGGTGTCGAAAAGCTGGATGATCGCTTGCAATCCGCGCATGAAATCGGCAAAATGCTTAACCGAATATTTCACCATCGCGTAATCGGCATTGTGCAGGAGTTTGTATGAATAAGCGTTAAACGAATTAATGCTTGGCGGAATGGGGTCGAGGTTGTAGTCGAGGAATTTGTCCACCATCAGGATGGTACCGTTGGTGATGTCCTGCGGCCAGTCGTCGAGGTGTTCCAAAAGGGTTTTGATGATGTGTTGCGTGCCAAGGATCCGCTTCAGGTCATTGTGCGGTTCGGAAAAAAAACGACGCAGCCATTCCTTGCCACCCACGGTCCGGGTGAAGTTCAGCTTGTGAAAGATGGATGATTCCTCTTCCGGGTGGAAAATCGAAATGTCGTTAAAGGTGATTTTGTCGATCTGCATTGCCGATTGATTATTGAAGGTTTCCCTTTGCACTATACACGCTTCGCCGTTAGCGATTAAACAAAAGCCGCTTTCCTAACTGAGAGTCAATTATCCTTCCTTTTTCATAAACCAATGCGCCATTTACAAACGTATGCGTGATAGAGGCGGGAAGCGTGGTGCCCTCCAGCGGGCTCCAGCCGCATTTGTAAAGAATGTTTTCCTCGCGAACGGTTGTCGTTTCATGCAGGTCCGCAATCACCAGGTCGGCATAGGCGCCTTCCCGTACATAGCCCCTGTCGCTGATGTGGAAACAATCGGCTACTGCGTGACTCATTTTCTGCGCAATTTTTTCCAACGAAATTTTTCCCTGCTTGTGATAATAGAGCATCAGCAAGAGGGAATGCTGCACCAGTGGCAGGCCGGCGTGGGCATGTTCGTAGGGCGGTGTTTTTTCGCTCAACAGGTGCGGTGCATGGTCGGTGGCAATAACATCAAGCCGGTCGTCGAGCAAGGCCTTCCACAAGGCTTCGCGGTTGTGCGGCGCCTTGATCGCCGGGTTGCACTTGATTCGGTAGCCAAGGCTGGCATAATCGTCGGACGTGAAATGCAGGTGATGCACACACACTTCGGCGGTGATGCGTTTGTCCTGCAGCGGCAGCATGTTGGTGAAAAGCTGCAACTCCCTTTCGGTGGAAATGTGCAGGATATGGAGGCGGGTGTTGTGTTTTTTTGCCAGTTGCACGGCCTTGAACGACGATTCAAAACAAGCCTCCTCATCCCGGATGATAGGATGGTCGGATGGCTCCAGTTCGCCCTTGGATGCTTTCAGCCGCTGGTAATTTTCCCGGATCATGCTTTCCTCTTCGCAATGTGTGGCGATAAGCACTTCGCTTTCGCGAAAAATCCTGTCGAGTGACATATAATTATCCACCAGCAAATTCCCGGTGGAGGAACCCATGAAAATTTTGACACCGCAGACCTCGCGTTTTTTCTCGTTGGTGCGCAGCACTTCGTCGGCATTGTCGTTGGCGGTGCCCATAAAGAAGGAATAGTTGGCCAGCGAGGTGGCCGCCGCTGTACTGTATTTTTCTTCGAGCAGGTCTTGTGTCAGTGCAGCCGGCACCGTGTTGGGCATTTCCATGAACGAGGTAACACCGCCTGCGACCGCGGCCCTGGACTCGGTAAAAATCGTTGCCTTGTGCGTCAGCCCCGGTTCGCGGAAGTGCACCTGGTCGTCGATGGCCCCGGGCAGCAGGAATTTTCCTTCACCATTGATCTCCCGGGCATTGACATTGGAGATCTGCGGGGCAATTTTTTCGATCCGTTCGCCACTTACCAGCACATCACCTGTTTGAATGTTGTTTTCGTTGACAATCTGAATGTTCTTAATCAGGTATTTTTGCATCACTTTTTATTTAAATCGCCTGCTGCATGCAATATAAACAAACCCTCGTTGTGCTTTCGGTTCTGTGTTTTCCTTTTGTTTCCTTTTCGCAAACAACAACGTACCTGCCCCAGGGTGCGGCCGAAAACATCCTGCTGGAGAGGATGGAGATCAAGGCCGGCACCGATTCGATTTTGAATTTTTCAAAAACAAAACCCTACAGCCGCAGACAATTCATTCCTGTGATTGAAAAATACGCCGACGCAGGACGGGCGGTCCAATCTGCGGGCGAAATCTCGCCAATAGCGGACAACGCTGTGCAAGCCACGAACCTTGTTGGCAGCCGTCTTACAAGGGTGGACCTGTACAATGCCGAACTGGCCCTGCAGAAAAACAGCGAATTCTCCACTCGCAAGTTTCAGAGCAAGAAGCCAATCCTGAATGTGTTTTACAAGACGCCGGCCAATGCACTGGAAGTAAACGCCAAAGATTTTTTCCTGGTCGTCAACCCGGTCTTCCAATACACGGTAGGGAAGGAGCAAAACAGCACCGAGCATCTGTTCCTCAATACCCGCGGGATCACATTGCGGGGGTACATTGCCAACAAAGTCGGGTTTTCGGCTTACGTGACCGATAACCAGGAACGGGACCCGAAATATGTGCAGTCTTACGTGATCGAGCGGCAGGCTGTGCCGGGTGCCGGGTATTACAAAGAATTCAAAGGGACGGGACTCGATTATTTTGATGCCCGTGGTACGATCACTGTCAATGCTACCAAGTATATTGATGTTTCGTTTGGATACGACAAAAACTTTATCGGCAGCGGTTACCGCAGTTTGTTCCTGAGCGATTTTGCCAACAACGCTTTGTTCCTGCGACTGAATACACGCATCTGGAAGTTGAACTACCAGAATATTTTCATGGAGCTGACGAATGCACACCTTCGTGGCGGCGACCATTACCTGGTGAAAAAATACGCGGCCATTCATCACTTGGATGCTTCCATAACCAAGTGGCTGAACATTGGCCTGTTTGAAGGAATCGTTTTTGGCCGCCCCGAGCACTTTGATTTTTCTTACCTGAACCCGGTGATTTTTTACCGGTCTGCCGAACAGCAAAACGGGAGTTCGGACAATGCCCTGGTGGGTCTCGATGCCAAAGCCAACCTGGCCCATCATGTTCAGCTCTATGGACAGTTATTGCTGGATGAATTCAAACTATCGGAATTGCGGAAAAAATGGTGGGGCAACAAGTTTGCTTTCCAGATGGGTGCAAAATACATTGATGCCTTTGGCATCGACAACCTGGACCTGCAGGTTGAACTGAACCGGGTGCGTCCGTTCACCTATTCACACAGCGATTCGGTTGCGAACTGGACCCATGATAATCTGCCGCTGGCCCATCCGCTGGGCGCCAATTTCAACGAGGTGCTGGCGGGCCTGCGTTACCAGTTTGCTCCCAAATGGCTGTTGCAGGCCAAAGCCTTTTTTTACAAACAGGGCCGCGATACGGGAAGGGTCAGTTATGGCTCCAATATTTTTCTTCCCTACGGTTTTCCCTATCGCACTAGCGACTATGGCTTTGAAGTAGGGTCGGGCGCACTGGCTAAAGTTGCCTATGCGTCGTTGCTGCTTTCTTACCAGGTCAGGCCCAACCTGTTTCTCGAAGCCAATGCGGTTGTGCGCAAGCAGAATGCTTATGGAACTATGCCTTCAAAAAATACAACGGTGTTGAACATTGGGGTTCGCTGGAACATGCACCGGCGGGAGTTTGAATTTTAGCAAACAGGCATGGTTGATGAATAAAAAATTTGGTTGATACGATCACGGAAAGACATGCTACTGGCGTGTCTTTCTTTTTGGGCTGATGCTATTCATTCGCGATCGTGCAAAAAAAAATGCTGGCCTTGAGAGCCAGCAATGACGTCTTTTCGTAGAAGAACCGAATAGGATTAAACTAATTAGCCCGAATAAAAGCAAGTAGGTGATCAGAAGTCCGTAATAAGCTGTAGCGGAGATCCGACTGCCAACTGCGCACTGCCTGCTCAATACCTTATGCTCATTTTTAAAAGGTTACTATCCTTCCAGGTTGAGGGTAAAAACGATCATGCGGGAATTAATCTTGTCCAGTACGTTGGAATAATTGAGTTTGGGAGTCCTGCCATGCATGTCACGAAAGCCGTTGCTGATTTTAATCTCGGGTGCCAGGATGAAGCTGGGATAATAGAACTTGAACCCAATCCCGCCTTCAATGCCGTAGTCGTACTTGCGGATGCGGATCATGTCTTCTGCGTTTCTGGATTGCGCATTCGATGCCAGGTCATAATCGAGCTTGCCGCCACCCATCATGTACACACGAAAGTTCCCGATCCGGTCCGACAGGAAGCGAAGCTGCAGTGGGGCACTGACAATGACCGACTCCACTTTTTTGTCAATGACGTACGCATTGTCCAACTTGTCGGGGTAGCGAAGAGTGTACTGGATGCTCCGGTCCATGAACATGAGTTGGGGGTTGGCCCGTAATTCAAATCGCGGGCTTAGGCGAACCGTCGCCGAAAGACCCAGGTTGAATCCAATGGAAGGAACGGATTGGGCCGTCAGGATGCTATCCTGCAACAGGTAATTGGGGTGCAGGTCGGTTCGGAAACCCGAACGGTTAAAGCCCAGCGAAATCCCGAAAAAATAGGGTTTCTGATCGTGTTCCTCCATGTTCAGTTGCTGTTGCGCAAACGTGGAAAAGGAAGCCAGCAGGGCACCAAGGAAAGCAATTTTTTTCAGGCTCTTTTTCTTGCACTGTAAATACAACATATTCCTAAGCTTAGCGATTGATAATAGGTATTGGAAAACCCGGTTTTGTTCAGGATGTCCACAAATAACTGGCGATCCGGAAATGCTTTGGCTGACTCATTCAAATACTGGTAAGCCTGTTTATTCTGGTTGAACAACTTTGCCAGTTGCGGTGCCACAACGCCCATGTAGAAGTTGTACAACGTTTTGATTCCCGGTATGCGGGGTTTGCTGAATTCCAGCACCACCAGTTGCGCACCCGGTTTCATTACCCGTAAGATCTCCCGAAGCCCCTGGTCCAGGTTTTCGAAATTGCGAACACCAAAGGCAACCATCACGCCATCAAACGTTGCATCGGGAAAGTTTATTGTTTCGCCGTCGCCGCTCACCAGTTCGATCTTTTCGTTTAGGCCTTCCTTGCTGATCTTTTCTCGTCCGATCGCCAGCATTTTAGTAGAAATATCAATGCCAATTATTTTTTCAGGCGCCAACATCCGGTTGGCCTGGATGGCCATATCACCGGTTCCGGTCGCCACGTCCAGGATGATCCGGGGTTGGTCTTTGGTAAAATACCGGATGGCTTTTTTGCGCCAGCTACGGTCTATACCGGCACTCAGGAAGCGATTCATGAAATCGTAGCGGGGGGCAATGCGGTCGAACATTTCGCTGACCTGTACTTTCTTAGGGCCTTCTTCCGAAAAAGGTTTGATGCTGTCGTGTGGAAAATCTGTCATGGGTTGCAAAGGTACTGTCGGAACCGTGATTTTTGGGATGCGTCGGACGACCTGGAGAGGCTGGAATGTAGCCCGTATCTCCTTTGTTCCCAAAACCACTTCCTCACAATTCAGACGATCTTCCCGTCTTTCATGTGCAACACACGATCGCTTAGCTGCGCCAGTTCTTCGTTGTGTGTAACGATCAGGAATGTTTGCTGGAACTGGCGACGCAATTCGAAAAATAACTGGTGAAGCTCTTTTGCATTGGCAGTATCCAGGTTGCCGGTGGGTTCGTCGGCAAAAACAATTTCCGGACTGTTGATCAGGGCCCTTGCCACGGCCACCCGTTGCTGTTCACCGCCGGATAGTTGTGACGGCTTGTTTTCAATTCGATGTCCCAGGCCCAGGGTCTTCAGCAGGGAAACAGCTTTGCTTTTCACGTCGCTTTTGTTCTTCTTTGTCAGCCAGCCGGGAATGCAGACATTTTCGAGGGCAGAGAACTCGGGCAGCAGGTGATGGAACTGGAAAACAAAGCCAATGTGCTTGTTGCGAAAGGAAGAAAGCGAGTTCCCCTGCAGGCGGGTAATATTTTGTTGGTGCAGGTGCACCTCGCCCTGGTCGGGTTTGTCGAGGGTGCCCAGGATGTGCAGGAAGGTGGATTTGCCCGAGCCGGAGGGCCCGACGATACTTACCACTTCGCCTTTATTGATGGTAACATCTACGCCTTTCAGAACGTCTACCGTGCCATATCGTTTGTGAATATTGGTCGCTGTCAGCATACAACTTGTAAAGAGGCCAAATATCCGCAAAAAACGAAGGCCTTTTCCTGCTCGGCGAACTTCGTTTGGAAAATTGGTGAATCCTGCTACATTTGCGGAAAATTGAAAAGCGCAAAGTGCTTTAAATTGGCATAGTAATTTATACTTTACCTTTTCGTAACCAATAAATTGTAGCGAAATGTTTTGGACATTGGAATTAGCATCCTACCTTGAAGAAGCTCCCTGGCCCGCCACAAAAGACGAGCTGATCGACTATAGCATTCGTTCCGGCGCACCGATCGAGGTGATCGAAAACCTGCAGGAACTCGAAGACGAAGGCGAGGTGTACGAGAGCATCGAAGACATCTGGCCCGACTATCCTTCGCAGGAAGATTTTATGTTTAATGAAGACGAATATTAAACGATCTGTATAAAGTAAAAAGGCTGTCCTGCGACAGCCTTTTTACTTTATTGCATGGACTTGATTGGGCAGCCATGCGGTTACGACTTTCTTTTTTTGTATTCAGCAACGACATTATCCAGGTGCTGAATAAATTTTTGTACATCGGGATCGTAAGGATAGCCATCCGGCGCCAGTTTTTGTTCTTTCGTATCCAGAAAGATATAGAAGGGCTGCGAAGCCACGCCGTAGCGGCTTACTTCCAGGTGCGAAAACTTTTCACCAACGGTGTTTACATGTTCGCCCAGTTCCTTCGAATCAAATTCTTCGGCTTCCGGCAGGTAAATATTCTGCACATCGGTGTAAAGCGATGCAATAATAAAATTTTCTTTTAGCCGCTTCATCACTTCCGGCTGACTCCACACCTGTGCTTCCATCTTGCGGCAATTGATGCAGTTGATGCCTGTAAAGTCGAGCATCAGCGGCTTCCCGGCTTTGCGTGCCGCGGCAAGCGCTTCGTCGTAATCATAGAAGGTAACAAGGCCGGCCTTTTTGGCGACTTCGGGTTCGTAAGGCGAAAGTTCCTTTACGTATTTCGCCGGTTTGATCTCTCCATCGGCACTTGTGCTGGCCGGCACTGTTCCACCGGAGTTGCTGAAATCCTGCGTGCCATAGGGCGGAAGAAAAGCGCTGATTCCCTTGAGCGGTGCGCCCCAAAGACCCGGAACCATGTACACGGTAAAGGCAAAAGCAACGATGGCAAAGAAGAGGCGCGGAATACTGACGTACGGTTGCTCAAAATCGTTCTTCGGCAGGTCGCTGTCGTGGTGAAATTTGATCTTACCCAAAATATAGAAGCCCAGCAGGCCAAACAACACGATCCACAACGAAAGAAAAATCTCCCGGTCCAGCAAGCGCCAGCCTTTTGCCAGGTCGGCATTGGATAAAAATTTCAGTGCAAGTGCCAGTTCCAGGAAGCCAAGTGCCACTTTCACGCTGTTCAGCCATCCGCCGGCCTTGCCAAAGCTGTTGATCCATTGCGGGAAAAGAGCAAACAATGTAAAGGGAAGAGCAAGCGCAACCGAAAAACCGAACATGCCAACCAGCGGACCAAAATAGCTTCCTTTGGAGGCAAGCACAATCAGGTTGCCGATGATAGGCCCCGTACACGAAAATGAAACCAGTGCCAGTGTAAGCGCCATGAAAAAGATGCCCGTGAAGTTGCTGGTGTTGGCTTTGGAGTCTGCTGCCGTTTGCCAGGAAGAAGGCAACTGGATATCGAATGCGCCAAGAAACGAAATGCCAAAGACAAGAAAGATCAGAAAGAACAGGAGATTGGCTATCCAGTTGGTGGCAAGTTTGTTCAAGGCTGTTGGGCCAAAAATCAGCGTGACCAGGAAGCCAAGCAACGTAAAGATCAGAATAATGGAAACGGAATAATAAATGGCGTTGCGAATACCCTGTTCGCGGCTTTTGCTTCGCTTGGTGAAAAAGCCAACGGTAACCGGTACCATCGAAAACACGCAAGGTGTAACCAGGGCAATAAAGCCACCCAAAAAGGAGATCAGGAAAATATAGCCAAGCGAACGGCTTTCCAGGTCGTCCTTGCTTTGGATCGTTGCCGTTTTAGCGCTTTGTACGGATGGGTGAATTTTGACAGCAAACGGTTCTTCATAACTGTTGAAGGCACCATTGCTTTTGACAAAATAGGCGATGGTTCCTTTTACGGTGGTGCTGTCTGCAGCAGGTAGCTGCAATCGCTGCTGCCACTCCACCGAGTCGGAATAGTAGGTAACAAGCGCATTGTTGAAGTCTGCCTCGGTGACCTGCTTTTGCAAACCAGATTCTTTTACAGAGTCTTTCAACTGAACTTTCGCTGATGAATCAAACCGGATTTGGGTATTGATGGGAGCCTCGTCTGAGATGGGTTTGACAGAAACGATTTCACTTCCTTTCGGGACAACAGCTTTGATTTTAAGCAAAACGTCTTTGCCGGCTGCTTCCTGTGTAAAACGAAACTGCACAGGGTTTTGAGCCTGTGCAGTTGTCATAAAAAGATATGCGGCCAGAAAAACAAGAACTCGGTTCAGGTAGCGCATCTAATTTATTTTAAGGCAATGTTGAAGTTGACTGTTTTGGGGGGCAGGCATTTTTTGTCATCGCAGGTTTGATAGGTAACATTGCCACTGACGTTCGATTTTGCTTTCCCTTTCAGCTTCACCCGTTGCGAAAACGCCACCAGCTTGCTGTATTGGTTGGCAGAAACACCCAGGTCTTTATCGGTAAACCGCTCCATCTTGCCGGCTTCTTTTACCTTGCCGTCAAGCTGCACAAGGGGGTTTTTCGAAAACTCAAATGTTGTGGGCACGGCGATGGCGTCTTTCGGCTGCGACTGCGAGTACAGGTGCCAGCCGTTTTGAATGGTGGCCACCATCTGCACCTCGTACACATTGTCGGAAACCTTCTTGCTGGTAAACGTCCAGTTCACTGGGCTGGCAACCTGTGCGAATCCAACAACTGCGGAAAATGCAAGCGTGAAAAAAAGAATCGTTTTTTTCATATACGAATTGTTTGCTGTACAAATTTCCGGTTTAAAACACTTCGGATGTGTTAATAATGGAAGCGGGAAGCCGGTGTCAGAGACTGGGTTCTGTTACAAATGAAAACAACTTGTTAAACAGTGTCCGTCCGTCTGTGTTACCCAGGGCAACGGAGCAGGCCCGCTCGGGATGTGGCATCATGCCAAAGACAGTCCGTTCCTTGTTGCAGATGCCGGCGATGTTGCGTACGGAGCCGTTGTGATTGGCCGCTTCTGTAATGTTGCCGCCGGCATCGCTATAATATAGTAATACCTGTTTGTTTGTTTCCAGCTCATTGAGGGTGGCCTCATCGGCGTAGTAACGTCCTTCGCCATGGGCAATCGGAATTTTCAACACATCGCCATCCATGTCTTTCACATAAATATTCTGGCAAATGAATTTTTGTTCCTGGTTGCGCAGCAGTGCGCCGGGCAGTAAGTGCGCCTCGCACAGGATCTGGAATCCGTTGCAGATGCCGAGCACCTTACCACCACTCTGTGCAAACTCGATCACGCTTTTCATGATGGGAGAGAAGCGGGCAATGGCGCCGGTGCGCAAATAGTCGCCGTACGAAAAGCCACCGGGCAGCACAATGCAATCATCGGTTGTAAACTGCGAAAGGTCATCGTCTTTGTGCCACAGCATCACGCATTCCTGGCCGAGGTCGTGTACCAGTGCATCGTATACGTCTCTGTCGCAATTGGAACCGGGGAAAACAACTACACCAAATTTCATGGAGACAAAGATAGCTTGAAAACAATCGTGGCGAAGCGAAACAGGAGGCCGGTAAGGGGCACGATTTTTTTTCACGTATACCGGCAAAAGCGTGGTGTTAAGAAGTTAAAAATTTCAGGAGAAAATGCAAGTTCAGCCGGGGAAATATTTGTTTAAACAGGCTTTGTCAGGCCTGTCGTTTTTTTCAGAATTAAAAATTTTTTTTTGGATTTTCTTTTTCTGATATTCGTCCTCCTGTCTCAAAAAAATTTATTTATACACACCTTGTGAAAAACCTTTTTGATCTTTCTTGTTCACTTTAAACTGCTACGAAAATAGATGGAGAAAACAACAACCTCGGTCTGGAACAATTGTCTTGCAATCATCAAAGATATTGTGGAGTGGCAGCATTTTAAGACATGGTTTGAACCGATCAAGCCGATTGCTTTAAAAGAAAATGTTCTCATTATCCAGGTGCCAAGCCAGTTTTTCTACGAATACCTGGAGGAGCATTACGTGAACCTGTTGGCAAAGACATTGAAACGGGAGCTGGGCAAGGATGCACGGCTCGAATACCGCATTATGGTCGATGGCGGAAACAAATACAACAAGCCGCTGACGGTGGACATGGCTGGCCATTCCTATAAGACGTTTGTGAACAACGAAATGGACTTCCCGCTGGTGATCAACACACCCATCAAAAATCCGTTTGTGATTCCGGGGCTGAAGAAAATGCACATCGATCCGCAGCTCAACCCCAATTATACATTTGAAACCTATATCGAAGGCGACTGCAACCGTGTGGCCCGCCGTGCCGGTAAAACCGTGGCCGAAAAACCGGGTGCCAACTCCTTTAACCCGCTGGTGGTTTACGGCGGTGTGGGATTGGGCAAAACCCACCTCGCACAGGCCATCGGCAACGAGGTGAAGCGCCAGCACCCAAACAAGGTAGTGTTGTACGTTAGTTCGGAAAAATTCATCAACCAGTTTGTGGATCATAGCCGCAACAACGCCATCAACGATTTCATTCACTTTTATCAACTGATCGACGTGCTGATCATCGATGATGTACAGTTTTTCAGCCGCGCCGAAAAATCGCAGGATGCCTTGTTTGCCATTTTCAATCACCTGCACCAGTCGGGCAAGCAGTTGATCCTGACATCCGACAAGGCGCCCAAAGACCTGGAAGGCGTACAGGAGCGTTTGCTGAGCCGTTTCCGCTGGGGCTTAAGTGCCGATATATCGATGCCGGACTATGAAACACGCATCGAGATTTTGGAGCAAAAGATGAAGAACGACGGGCTGGAGATGCCCAAAGAAGTGGTGAAGTACATTGCTTATAATATCAACAACAATATTCGCGAGTTGGAAGGCGCACTGATCTCGTTGTTGGCACAATCTTCGCTCAATCGCAAGGAAATTGATCTAGACCTCGCGAAAAAAGTGTTACGGAATTTTGTAAAAACAGCTAGCAAAGAAATTACCATCGAAACCATCCAAAAGATGGTTTGCGAGTACTACGATGTCGCTTACGACAAACTGTTGCAAAAAACAAGAAAGCGTGAAATCGTCCAGGCCAGGCAGATCACGATGTACCTGGCGAAGGCCTTTACTAAAAATTCACTGAAGACGATCGGTGAGCATTTTGGCGGTCGCGACCATACCACCGTGATCCACTCCTGTCAAACCGTGAAGGACCTCATGGACACCGATCCAACCTTCCGCGACAGTGTCATGGAACTGCAGCAAAAAGTGCAGCTGGCGGCGATGTAAATACCTGCCGGCAGGGCAAATCCCATTTTGCAGGAAAATTGAAAAATCCCGCAAAATGGGATTTGTTTTTTTGGGATATTCAGAGGCATCTCCCTATTTTTGCCACCCCTGCGAAGAACAGGGCGCTACAAATTGCCCGGTGAGGTGGATGAGTGGCTGAAATCAACGGTTTGCTAAACCGTCGTAGGGCCTTAAAGCTCTACCGAGGGTTCGAATCCCTCCCTCACCGCCAAAGTCAATAGTAGACAACGTCAAACGCCTGCAAATCTCCGGAAATGCAGGCGTTTTGCTTTCTTGCCCTTGTCAATGACAGGCAAATTGCTACAAAGATCAGTAGGTCACCGGTGCAAAATCATTGTAGAACTACTCCATAAAGGATGACAAGCATAATGAATTCGTTCTGTCACGTGAAGCGTTAGCGAACTGGTCACCGTCAATCTTGTTGTATATCCGTCTTTATTGTACCATCGCATTACTTCCTTCTTTTTATAAAGGCAGATGTCCGGAGATTGCCACTTGTCGAACTAGTTCAAAACCATAAACGGCAATTACTGGAAATGATAAAGGAATAACTACGATGAATGGTTCACCCCGCGGGTCGTTATTTAAATTGGCGCTTTAAAAGTTGCGCATTCAGCGCCACAACAACTGTACTTAAACTCATAAGAATTGCTCCCAGTGCCGGACTAAGAACAAACTTCGGGTAAAGAATCCCTGCTGCTAAAGGAATAGCCACCACATTGTATCCGACAGCCCAGATGAGGTTTTGAATCATTTTTTTATAGGTGGCGCTTCCAAAGGCAATCATCTGCACCACGTCCATTGGATCGCTGTTGACAAGAATGATATCTGCTGTTTCGGCTGCAACGTCAGTGCCGGAGCCAACGGCAATTCCTACATCTGCCTGGGCAAGCGCTGGTGCGTCGTTTACCCCGTCGCCGGTCATCGCAACCACTTCGCCCTGGCCCTGGAATTCCTTTAGTTTCGCTTGCTTTTCATGGGGAAGAACATTGGCCAGGTAACCATTCATACCTAACTGTGTTGAAACGGCTTTGGCAATTTTTTCGTTGTCACCTGTAAGCAGAAAAGATTTGATGTTCATCTGTTTTAACTGATCAACTGCTTCTTTTGACGTTTCTCTGATTGTGTCGGCCAATGTAATGATACCTGCCGGTACATCGTCAATCAGAAGAAAGCTAACCGTTTCAATGTCCTGATTTACCGCGTCCGGCACGGATGGAGGCATTCGATGATTTTGTTTAAAATAGGTTGGACCGACTGACAACACCTTCTTTCCATTTACGGTGCCACTAACGCCAATTCCTTGTATATATTTAAAATCGTCGACTTTCCAGGCAGGCAGGTTTTGTTCATTCCGTTTCCGCAATATTCCATGCGCAATGTGGTGTTCAGAGTCTTGCTGTACGGAAGCTGCATACTGCAGCACTTCATTTGCACTGTAATCTTTCGACAACGGAATTACGCTTTGAACCTCGTGTGAACCCTTTGTTAGTGTACCCGTTTTATCGAAAATAATCGTCGTAAGTTTCCGGGCATTTTCAAATGCCGTCCGGTTTCGAATCAAAAGACCATGTGTTGCCGAGATAGTGGTGGATAAGGCAACGACTAAAGGAATGGCTACACCTAACGCATGCGGACAGGCGGTTACCATTTCGGTTACCATCCGCTCCAGGGCAAACGCTAAGGTTTCCCCTGCATTAAACCAATAGATAAAGGTGGCGACACCAGTGGTAATCGAAACAATAGTCAGCCATTTGGCAACTCTGTCCGCAAGGTTTTGGGTAGTCGATTTGGCACCCTGGGCCGTTTGAACCAGTGCAATTACTTTGTTCAGGTAACTCTCCTTGCCGGTGCCGGTGATTTTCACACGCAGTGAACCATCGCCGTTAATCGATCCTCCAATGACCTTGTCTTCTTTTGCTTTCCGGATCGGAACGCTTTCACCTGTCAACATGCTTTCGTTGACGTTAGAGCTTCCCTCTACGACGTAACCATCCGCCGGAATTTTTTCACCGGGTTTGATTAACGCAATATCATCGATTCTTAAATCCTGCAGGTCAATGTCGCTTACGGCCCCATTTCTTTCTACGTGCACTTTAGAAGGCAGCAGTGCAACCAGGGATTCCAAAGCCCTGGAACTAGCCATTTGTGAATTCATTTCCAGCCAATGGCCCAACAGCATAATATCAATCAGGGTGGCCAGTTCCCAAAAGAAGTCCATACCCCGAAGGCCAAAGACAATGGCCACACTGTAAATAAAAGCAATCGAAATAGCCAAAGCTACCAGGGTCATCATGCCAATCGCCATGTCCCGTATTTCACTGATCATGCCTTTCAGAAAGGGCTTGCCGCCATAGAAATAAATAATGGATCCCAGGAGCAGGAGGACATATTTACTTCCCGGGAATACGAGATGGAAACCGAGCCAATGCTGTATCATTTCTGAGAGAAGCAAAACCGGGACAGTCAAGTACAAACAAATCCAAAACCGTTTCAAAAAATCGTGCGTCTGATGACCGGCGTGCTTATCGTGCATGGTTGCTTCCGGCACTGCACTTGTCTTTGTGTGGTGATGATGTGCAGGCTGGCCAGGCGCTGTTCTTTTTCCTTCAACGGTTTGATGGTGCAGGTGTTCCGAATGATTTTCCCGCTGATGGTGATGTTCGTGTTCCATCTTGTAAGGTTATCTTCCTGTAAAGCTATTTTGACCCGGACGGACTTGTTTATAAAATTCCGGGAATTATTTATAAAGTATTTACATAA
Organism: Flavisolibacter nicotianae; assembly: GCF_003628535.1. GTDB lineage: Bacteria > Bacteroidota > Bacteroidia > Chitinophagales > Chitinophagaceae > Flavisolibacter > Flavisolibacter nicotianae. The sequence goes on along the minus strand of NZ_RBCI01000001.1, from coordinate 59,151 downwards.
AGATTCATTGCCTGTGGCCAACCGTTTTGACGAGGAGAGCCGTTTCCCCTGGATTCACGAATCGAGGAATTGCATTGCTGGATATTGTGCCGTGCTTCTGCGCTTGTATCGTATGCGTCGATGCAGGCAATACAAAACATCATTGCCCTCTCCTTTCTTTGCCAGTTGTTATACAGAAGCCGTGCAGTTCGTTAAATTACCCTTGATGCTGATCCGGTAAAGAAATTCTATCGGCACGTGGCACTGTGCCCTGTTCCAATTCAACCCTTTTGTTTTCGGTTACATAAAACACGCTGACCACAATCCATCCAATCCAAAAAAGATAACCGCCCAAATGGAATCGTTCGCCGAGCCAGCGGTGCGACGTGGTGTGCCGGAAATCCTGGTAGGTAAAATACAAACCAAGGAGGGCAACGGCAATGGCTGCAATCTGCAGCAACCTGGAAGCCTTCGGCGACAGTTTTCGTTGCGCCAGTCCTTGCAGAAAAAACAGGATCATCCAAATGGCAAAAACAGCCAAACCTCCCTGCCACCATGTTTTCAAGAATTTGTATTGCGTGTAAAAGAGAGAGATTCCAGCCCTTCCTATCAGTGAAGCTTTCGACATCACATAGCCTGCAATTCCCGAGAGCACCAGTAAAAAAAGCACCAAAAAAGCCTTCCGTTTCATTTTTCAAAAATTAAAAGCGCATCAAAGTACAAAATTGCGGGTGAAATAAAGTTGCGGCGTCTGACCGGTAAGTTTGGGTTCATCAACAGGAACGGTTTTACGATTGCCGGGAGCGGTATATCGAAGCCTGATTGTGGGACAGTTTTGCAGTTTGCCGGCATTGCCCGGCAAATGATACACGTTCGCCTCCCGGATAACCGAAAATGCCGGCGGCCGATTGCAGCAATGGTGTAGAATGGAAAAGAGATGCCCGTTTCAAACAGGTCAACTGGTTGGTATAGAAAGTACAACCGAAAATTTCGACATTTGGATAAGCGAAAACGTTCTTCGCGTCAATTCAATTTTTTTCCAATGACAGGTACGCTGAAACAGTTGAAGACACTTGGTGTGTTTACCTTGCTAATGCTTTTTATGCTGAATGGAACCAATGCGCAATCAACAAACAAGGCTCCGCTTCGCCTGGCGGTGGCAGGAATCACACATGGCCATGTGCCCTGGATCCTGGGAAGAAAGGATAAAACCGATGTTGTCCTTGTAGGTGTTTACGAACCCGATACCGCGTTGGCGCATCAATATGCGAAAACCTATCGCCTGGACGCCGGGTTATTTTATACCGACCTGAATAAAATGCTCGACGCGGTAAAACCGGAAGCCGTGGTCGCCTTTGGCTCCATTTATCAACACCTGGCTGCCGTGGAGGCCTGTGCGCCGAGAGGCATTCACGTTATGGTTGAAAAGCCGCTTGCGACGTCGAATGAGCAGGTAAAGAAGATGGTAAAACTCGCAAAAGACAACCACATTTACCTGCTGACCAATTATGAAACTTCGTGGTATCCGACAACCGAAAAAACGGTTCAGTTGGTAAGGGACAGCAACGCTGTCGGAAGGGTCAGAAAGGTGGTCTTTCATCACGGTCACCAGGGACCCAAGAAAATCGGCGTGAACAAGGCGTTTTTCGATTGGCTTACCGACCCCGTTCAAAACGGCGGCGGTGCACTGGTCGATTTTGGTTGTTACGGCGCAAACATCATGACCTATTTAATGCAAAACGAAGATCCGGTCTCTGTAACCGCTGTCACCCGGCATTTTCAACCCGATATATACCCAAACGTTGACGACGAAGCTACGATCGTCGTCACCTATCCGTCGGCGCAGTGCATCATCCAGGCTTCGTGGAACTGGCCCTTCAACAGGAAAGACATGGAAGTGTATGGCGAATCCGGGTACATCATAACGAAGGATAATACCGATATGCGCCTGCGGAACAACAACATGAAAGAGGAGCAAAGCCTAAAAGTGACAACCGCCGATGTGCCCGTGTACACCGACCCGTTTTCTTATTTTGCTGATGTGATAAGCGGTAAAATCACACTGCCGGCCAACGGGTTGTATACATTGGAAAACAACAGCAAAGTCGTACAGATCCTGGATGCCGCTAGAGAATCTGCAAGAACGGGAAAGACAGTTGTGTTAAAAAAATAAGGGATATAATTACAGGTAGAAACGGAGAAGGAAAGAAGCAAAAAAATCACCGAAACAAAGCGCTGGCCTGCCTTTTCTCACAGCCATTGGTGAACAGCAATCCAATTCCTGCAATCCTTTGTGGTCCATGAATTCAACCGGTTTTCAACGCTTTTGGAAGTGGTAGAGTAACGTTGATTTTGACAGGTGCAGTGGGACCTCTCATTCTATCTTTACATCGATGAGGCTCGCAACAAAGCCGTTCTATAGCATTGGATTCTGTCTTTGTACCTGTGACAGATTCTCCTGCAGGGACGCAGGACATTTTCGGTTGCTGATCAGCGGAAGAAAGGATCGATGTCGTGAAGTTGGCAAATGCAGAGATGGCCTGTAGAAGACACAATAAGGCGAAACAGGAAAAATGTTTCGAATGCAAAAAGTTTAGAAACCCTTAAATTAAAAAAATGAAACAAGGATTATTGATCGATATGGATGGGGTCATCTACGGCGGTGATGAAATGATCCAGGGAGCGGACGTCTTTATCGCCTCTTTGCTGGAAAACAAGATACCCTTCCTTTTCATGACGAATAACAGCCAGCGAACAAGACTGGAAGCCGTCCGCAAATTAAAAAAGCTGGGAATCGAGGTCACCGAAGACCACGTGTACACCAGTGCCATGGCAACAGGCAAGTTCCTGGCCGACCAGGCGCCCAATAAAACGGCCTATGTCCTGGGCGAGGGCGGCTTGCTCACAAGTTTGCACGAAAATGGTTTAACGCTGGTGGAAACAGAACCGGATTTTGTCGTGCTGGGAGAGGGGAGAAACTTCACCCTGGAAATGGTGCAGAAGGCCGTGGACATGATCCTGGGTGGCGCAAAACTGGTAACCACGAACCGGGATCCATCGCCACGAAAACCCGGTTGGAGTAATTTGGGTATTGCCGCCGTGACAGCAATGATCGAAGAGGCGACGGGCAGGAAAGCATTTACGATTGGCAAACCGGGACCGGTGATGATGCGCTCTGCACGCAAAGCATTGAACCTGGAAACAGCCGATACAACCGTGATCGGCGACACGATGGACACCGATATTCAGGGAGGCGTGCAAATGGGATACAAGACCATCCTCGTGTTGTCGGGGATTACCAAAAAAGAAGAGTTGAACCACTATGCCTTTAAGCCCGATATGGTGGTAGGGTCTGTAAAAGATATCACCTTCCCGCTGAAATGGTGGAAAAAAGAAAGCCAGAAATAATTGTTTGGAAAGAGCCGAAGCTGCTTTTCGATAGGTAGCATTCACCCTTGCACAGGTAGAAATAATGGCAGAGGCAATCGGGGGCTGACAGCGGCAAGGCAGGCGCCGTCGGTGCAATCCGGCATCGATATCAACCGCACGCAAACGGTTGGGTAAGCCGAGTCGCAATTTGTTTTGGAAAATACAAGCCGGGAAGGAAGGCAAAAAACCGCCGCATCAAATTTGCCAGGCATAACCCCATCGAGCAGGTGATACCCTGATCCTTTTTTGAAAAGATTTTTTTGCTGCTTGCATGGGACGCAACAGGAGCGGTGCAACGCATTTCCGGTATAATAGTAAGCCTGGCACATCGGCCACGCGGCGTGCAACAAGCACTGAATTTTTAGAAGAGTGAATAACAAAAAGCACCGAATAGAAATTCAGTGCTTTTTAACTGCTATGCTAAAAACGATTGCTTATGGAAGACCAAAATTAGTTGGGCCGCTTCACCGCATCAATGGAGAATCGAGCGAAATCAATAGACTATTTGCCGGATGCAGGGCGCTAAAGCCGGAGGCAGGGGTTTCAGAAGATTATCCATTTCATCCAGAAAAACCTGCAAGGAAAATCCTCGGTAATCAGCCATCTTTGTCCGGGGGACCCATTTCAATGCTTACCAAACGATTGTTGACACATTTTTCCATTTGCCTGCTTTCCGGCTGTTTGCTCGCAGGCTGCGCATCGCAGAAAAAGCTTCACTGGCAAGACGATACGTTGCAACAAAAACTGGCCGCGGTGCTCGATACGGCCGTTACACAATACCACCTGCTGCAGGCATCGGTGCCGGCCGACAGGTTTGCCCGGACGTTCGAAAAGGGCCAGGTCCAGACAATCAAATCCGATGGTTGGGTCAGTGGGTTTTACCCCGGCACCCTGCTCTTCCTGTACCGCCATGCAAACGAATCGTCGCTGCTGGCGGAAGCCAAACGAAAATTGCAGGTGCTGGAAAAAGAGCAGTTCAACACGCATACCCACGATCTGGGCTTTATGATGTATTGCAGTTTTGGCAATGCTTTACAGGTCGAACCCAATCCCGCATACAAAGAAGTTCTACTCAACAGCGCCAGGTCCTTGCTGTCGCGGTTCAACCCGGCGGTCGGTTGCATTCGTTCCTGGGATTCTGACTCGTCGCATTTCCTGGTCATCATCGACAACATGATGAACCTGGAGTTGCTGCTGTATGCCTTCCGGCAAACCGGCGATTCCTCGTTTTACAAGGTTGCGGTGACACACGCCAATACCACGATAAAAAATCACTTTCGTCCCGACTACAGCTCATACCACGTGGTAGATTATAACGCTAAAACAGGCGCCGTACAACGAAAGCACACCCACCAGGGCGCCGCCGATGAATCGGCATGGGCAAGAGGGCAGGCCTGGGGCCTTTATGGCTTTACGGTGATGTACAGGGAAACCGGAGATAAAAATTATCTTGGCCAGGCCCGGCACATTGCGCAGTTCCTGTTGAACCATCCCAACCTGCCGGCCGATAAAATTCCCTATTGGGATTTCAATGCGCCGGGTATACCCAACGCGTTGCGGGATGCATCGGCCGGGGCGATCATGAGTTCTGCCCTGCAGGAACTGGCCCTCTACGTGCCGGCTGCCGAAGCAAAGACCTATCGGGCGGCTGCCGAAACCATGTTGAAAAGCCTTGCCGGTGCACCCTACAAAACAGTTGGGGCGGAAGCCGGCGGCTTCCTGCTGAAACACAGTGTGGGTCACCTGCCCGGTAAATCGGAGATCGATGTACCGCTGAGTTATGCCGACTATTATTTTGTTGAATCGGCCCTGCGCTACCGCGGAGAGATCGGCATCCCGGGACAAAAGCCTGCCGCTAAATAATTCTTTGCGGACGGATGCAATATCGTCTTGTTGAAACGCAGTGCAGGTAGAATGCTGCACCGGTGATGGATTGCTTTTCCCTATGTTTACAAACCCGAACCCTTTTAAACGACGAAAGATCATGCGGAAACTGGTTGGCTGTGGAATCCTCGTTTTGTTTTTTTTCTGTTGCGCTGCGCAAAACAACGATGCAACGCTGGTGCTGAAGCGTTACAAAGAATACCTGCAACGCATGGACACGGCCACTTCCTGTTCATCCATTCCACCTGTTGATCCGGATGGTCGCTGGAGCGACATTAACTACAGCGATAATCAGCCGGGTCTGTGGCAGTTGTCCGTGCACTTGAACCGGATCCGTTCGCTGGCGCTCTGCGTGCAAAAAGGCCAGCTTTCCGGTGAGCAGGCCGCAGCGGTCAAAACCACTATCTCCCTTGCACTACGCGATTGGTTTACGCACCGCTACCAAAGCAAAAACTGGTGGCACAACGAAATTGGCGTGCCGCAAACGATGCGGGACATTCTTGTATTGCTCAAAGAAAACCTGACAAAAGACGAAACGGCAAACTGCCTGCAAATCCTGGATCAGCACAAGGTGAAAGGCACCGGTGCCAACCTTGTGTGGAGCGCCGACCTCGGCCTGCACTATGGGGCTCTCACCAACGACACGGCGCTGATGCGTCATTGCCGCGATACCATTCTGACGGTCATCAAAATTTCAACAGCGGAAGGCGTGCAACCTGATTTTAGTTTTCACCAGCACGGAAGGCGCTTGCAGATGTATCATTACGGCGGTGCTTTTTTGGTGGATGATATTCGCCTGGCCTGGCAGTTAGAAGGTACGTCGCTGGCGTTTCCAAAAGAAAAGATCGACGTACTCACCGATTTTGTTTTAAAGGGATGGCAGTGGATGACACGCGGCATTCACACTGTGCCCGGAACGATCGATCGTGCCGCCAGCCGGAAAAATGCCTTGCGCAGTGCCGATATCCGCCTGCTCGTTCCGCTGCTGTATCGCGTCAACCCCGATCGTACCGCTGCCTTCCGGCACTTGCTGCGTACACAAAACGGGCAGGATGCCTTGCAGGGCTACCGGTATTTTCCTTATTCTGATTTTACCGCTTTTCAGCAGCTGCAGTACAGTTTTTTTCTGAAAACGGCTTCCACCCGCACACTGCTCACGGAATCCATCAACGAGGAAAATCTAAAGGGCGACCTGCTCGATGGCGGCGATGCCTATTTTCTTTCAAACGGGAACGAATACGACAACTTCCTGCCATTCTGGGATTGGGATCGCCTGCCCGGGATGACCAATTTTAACGGCGATGGAAAACGAAAACTCATCCCGCATGCATTCGTGGGAAATGTTTCCGATGGTTCGTCGGGACTGGCGGTAATGGACTATGCTTTGCAAAAAGGAACGCATACGCTCCAGGCAAAAAAACTTTGGGCCTCCTGGAAAAATACAACGGTTGCTCTCATCGCAGGATTGCAGCCGGCCGATCTGCTGGCTGGCGCTTTTACCACGCTTGAACAAAGCCGCCTGCAAGGACCCGTGACAGCCAATCGGGAAGGCCACAGGATCGATGGAAGCCTGCCTGTTGAGCGCCGGGTCAAATGGGTGCATCACCAGAATTTTGTCTATCTCCCCCTTGCATCCGACTCGGTGACGGTTAATGTAAAAGAGGTGGAAGGTTCGTGGTATGCGATCAATCACTCCGAATCGAAAGCGGTTTTGCACGACAGGCGATTTCTGGTTTCGCTCCATCACCAGCAAAGCGCAACGGGGTATGCGGTTAGTTACGCACCGTCTGCCAAAGCGGCGGCGGCAATTGCCCGTCACCCGGCATGGACCGTGCTGCGCAACGACACGCTTTGCCAGGCCGTACGGTTTAGCGATGGAACGCTCATGGCTGCGTTTTACAAAGAAGGCAGGATGGCTTCTGCTGCTTCGGGAACAATTTCCGTCGACATGCCTTGTCTTTTTTTGCAGGATCGCCGTCGCATTTTTGTCAGCGATCCGTTGCACAAAGGCGGAACACTAACACTTTTTGTTAAACAAAAAAAATACACGGTCGACCTGCCGGCAGACGGGTCAACGGTGGAAGTGAAAACCAGCCCGCAGTAAGCGTTTGGTGAAATTGCAATCATAGGATTGTCCATTCATACCATCATATTGCCTATTCTTTGGCGCCGGCGTTAAAAATAATTTTGGACAAAACATGAAGGCAGCCGCCTTGCTGTTTTATCTCCAGACAAAAACTGTTGATTGTTTTTTGAAAATGAGAAAATGGACTCTGTTCGCAACGGCACTGAATGGTGGTGAAGTGGCTTGTCCGTCTCTGTAAAACCTGCTTTGTATATGGAAATGAATTCTGCTTTCTCCCGCCCGAAGAAATTGCCTGTTGCACGCATGCGGTCAGGCTGTGTTTTATCTCTGCTGCTGGCAGTGGCGCTTTTCGTCAGCCAGTCGGCTTTTGCCCAACAGAAACTTTACCGCGGAAAGGTCACGGATGCGCAGTCGCGTTCGCCCTTGTCCGGTGCAACCGTTTCTGTTTTGAACAAAACAACGGCAACCGCTACCGACGAAACGGGTAGCTTCTCCATTCCGGCCCTGCCCGGCGATCAGCTAGAAGTGCGCATGGTAGGCTATGGAGCGCAAACCATCAGGCTGACGGATAACGTGAACTTATCCGTCTCCTTAACCGTTGCGTCATCCACCATGGAAGACGTGGTTGTGGTGGGATATGGCACACGCAAAAAGAAAGACCTCACCGGTTCGGTGGGTACATTAAAACTCGAGAACTCACCCATTTCGCTTTTGCCGAATATCAACCCGCTTGATGCGTTGAAAGGAAGCATCACAGGCTTCAACGTTGGTGTAACGACCAATGCCGGCGGCAACCCCGACATCTTCATCCGCGGGCAAAACTCGATCCGCGCCTCCACCTACCCGCTGATCGTTCTGGATGGCGTGATCTACACCGGTAGCTTCAACGAGATCAACCCGAACGACATTGCCACGGTGGATGTGCTGAAGGATGCCAGCGCCACGGCCATTTACGGTTCGCAGGGATCGACCGGTGTGGTGTTGATCACCACGAAAAAAGGCCGTTCCGGCAAGCCGGTGATCAATGCACGGGTTACATCCGGTTACCAGACCTACACCCGCAAGCCTGACATGCGCAGCCCCGAAGAATTCATTCAATACCGCTACGACGTGCAAAAGATGCGGGGTGCTTCGCCCAGTGACCTGGCAATCGACCGTTTGCTAAGCGCAAAGGAATTGCAGGCCTACAACGAAGGCCATACCATCGACTGGTGGAAGCAGGTGGTGCGGGCCGCACCGTTCCAGGATTATCAACTGAATTTTTCCGGCGGTAACGACCGGTTCAATTTCTATGTATCCGGCGATTACCTCGACCAGAAGGGCATTGTTTACAACGACAATTTTAAAAAGTTTACCATCCTTTCCAAAGTCGAAGCAAAGATCACCGACTGGATGAAATACGGGTTGACTCTTTCGGTGGCCAGCAAGAACGCTGATGGTGTGGCCGCCGACCTGGAAAAAGGAACGATCAATGCACCGTATGGGTATTTGTATTCCACTATTCCGGGCTACGAAAACTGGTACGAACGCTACCCGCAGGGATCAACCACCACGTTTAATCCCTTCTGGCGTACGCTGACGTATGATGAAGACCGCAACCAGAATTACCGTTCGCTCAACTATGTGCGCCTCGATGCGCCATGGGTAAAAGGCTTGTCCTATACTTTCAATTATTCGCTCAACCGCTGGGAAGGACACGGTGCACAGTTCAACGACGAGAAGACCTTTGTGAACACCATGGTCGAAGGCGACCTGAAGGACCAGACCAAGTTCCTCACGAATGCCAACGGTAACCGCTCGAACAGCGAGCGAACCGACTGGTACATGAGCCACATCGTAAATTATGTGAAGACTATCAACGATCATTCGTTCGATGTTACGCTGCTGTCTGAACGGCAGAACATCAAAAACCGCAGCATGAGCCTGTCGGCAACCGATTTTTCACTGGCCGGTACAACCGTGCTTGGCATCAACAGCCTGGAACTCGGCGACCCCACTAAACGTAGCCTCAACACCGGTGAAAATGAATTGTCCAAACTGGCTTACCTGGCCCGTGTCAACTACGTTTACAAAAGCCGTTACTACCTGACGGCCTCCATTCGCAAAGACGGCAACTCTGTTTTTGCCGAAGGTAATAAATACGGTGTGTTCCGCGCCGTGTCGGCTGCATATGCACTGAGTGAAGAAGACTTTTTCAAAAACAACATGAAGGCCTTCAACTTCCTCAAGCTGCGTGCTTCCTATGGCGAGAACGGCAACCCGAGCATCGGCGCTTATTACACGTTCCCCGGCGTCAGCACCTCCAACTACCTGTTTGGCACAACGCCGGTTAACACCACCTATCCCAACCGTTTTGGCAACAGCGGGTTGAAATGGGAAACGACAAAGGGACTGAACTTCGGTTTGGATTTTGGTGTCTTTAAAAACGTGCTCAGTGGTACCGTCGACTACTACAACTCCAACACAACAGACCTGCTGTTGAGCCGGGCCATTCCCGTGATGAACGGATTTGTGAACGTGGACGACAACATCGGTAAAGTACACAACTGGGGACTTGAGGTTTCGCTGAATTCACAAAACATCCGCGGACATGATTTTAGCTGGTCGTCCGGGTTGAATTACTGGATCAACCGCAACCGCATTGTTTCCCTGTACGGACTCGATGGTGACAAGAACGGCAAAGAAGACGACGACGTGGCCAACAACTGGTTTATCGGCAAATCCTTGGGCGCCGTGTATGACCTGACATTTGATGGCATCGTTCAGCAAAGCGATACCACGTATATGCGCACCTACAAAGCCAAGGAAGGCGATATCAAGTTCAAGGACCTGAATGGTGACGGAAAGATCGATGCCAACGACCGCTCGGTGATCGGCTATACCAAACCCAATTACCAGCTTGCGTTATCGAATACCGTTCGCTACAAAAATTTTGAGTTGTACGTCATGGTTGGCGCAACGATCGGTGGCGGCAAGGACAATTATTACATTGCCTCGAACCAGTATGCGCAGAATCCAAACACGCTTTATGCCACCGTGGCCAACTGGCTGGATAACGAATACTACATGCCGGAACATCCGTCGAACAAAATTCCCCGCCCGGATTACAACAACCAGTACGGGTACAAATTCACGACCCGTCATGATTTCTTCCGTTTGCAGGATCTGAGCCTTTCCTATTCGCTGGGTGAAAAGGTGCTGGGCAAAACGCCCCTGAAAAATGTGAAAGCCTACATTGCCGGTAAAAACCTGCTGACCGTTACCAACTGGGACGGCCTGGACCCGGAGACCGCAACAACCTATGCCTCCGTGAATGGTTTCCCGGTGATGAAGACAGTGACGCTTGGCTTATCGGTTACGTTTTAATCCACAAATGCAAACGCTCAAACTCTGACAATGAAAAAGCTTACATATACAACCTTGCTTGCACTCCTGATCTTTTCTTCCTGTAAAAGAGACAGTGATTTTTTGAAAGAAACACCAACCGATTTTTTAACGACGGCCAACGGCTTTTTGAACTATGCCCAGTTTAAAACCGGCCTGAATGAACTCTACCGCCAGACAAGGTTCAATTACGACAACCGCGATGTGTCGGACGATTTCTTTCATTTTGGTTCCGGCACCGACAATATTTTTCCACCCTTCGACAATGCCGGCTTTACCGACTGGTCGCTGGTCAACCCGACATCAGGGATTTTCGCGGTGGTGTATAACCGCCATTTCCAGATGATCTATTTCGCCAACAACATCCTGGCGCAAACAGAAAACCCGTCGGTGGCGCTGACGGCTGCGGAAAAAGCAACGGTGCAGGCCGAAGCCCGTTTCTTCCGTGGCTATGCATACCGCTATCTTTCGTATTTGTTTGGCGGTGTACCTATCCTGGAAAAAAACGTTACCGCGCCACGACTGGATTTCAAACGCAACACAAGAGCCGAGGTCTATGACTTCTGCGTGAAAGATTTTGAATTTGCAGCGGCCAATCTTCCCAAGACAACAACAGAACCAGGCCGGTTGGTGAAGGCTGCCGCCGATCACCATCTTGCAGAAATGTACATTGCCCTTGGCGATGAAACACACAACAATGCGCTGTACACAAAATCCATTGAAGCCGCCACACGGGTGATTGATGGAACCGATGGCGACTACCGCCTGATGACGCAGCGCTTTGGCTGGCGCAGCAACGTGGCCGGAAAGAATGTGTTCTGGGATATGTTCCAGATGCGGAGCACAACCTCGCAGTCGAATTACAATTACCAGAGCGGCAACAAAGAAGCCATCTGGGTGATGCAGGTGGATAAGTTCTTGACCGGCGGCCTCAATTCCACGATGCCACGTACTGACCAGGAACGTGCCTTCTGGCCAAGCTTCTGGGCGCTGGAAAAATTCGGTTACTCCGGCCCGGCCCGCGACTGGATGGGAAGAGGCATCAGCATGGTGCGCCCCACGAATTATTTTACCTATGTGCTTTGGAACAATTCCGGCAGCAACGACATGCGCAATTCACCGGTCAACATCCAGCGTTATTTTGTAGCGCCCTATCCCATCAAAAATGGTAAGGAAGATCCCAACTACGATACAACCTATACCACCAACGTTACACTGTTCGACGGTTCGAAGATGGTGGTTCGCCTGAAGCCGATGGATACCATTCGCAAGGAGTGGCTCACGTCCCGCCAGGATACAATGGAGCGGGTGTACCCACGGGTGATGAAAATGGGTTCCGACTGGCACTATGCCGGTGATCCCAGCAATGGTTTTGCACAGGAATCCTACGCCATTCGCCTGGCGGAGACCTACCTGGTGCGGGCCGAAGCGTATATGAAAGCGGGCGACAATGTAAAAGCGGCCGCCGATGTAAACGCCGTTCGCAACCGCGCCGGTGCCACACCTGCCACGGCCGGAGAAATCAACATTGATTATATCCTGGATGAGCGCATCCGCGAATTGTTTGGTGAAGAATTGCACACGCTGACACTGACCCGCCTGGGCCTTCTCTACGACCGCACCAAACGGTTTGGTTATGTGGTTTCGCAAAATACCGTTCAACCCAAAAACAACCTGATGCCGATCCCGCAGGCGGTGATCGATGCCAACTCGCAGGCTGTCTTTGAACAAAACCCCGGTTACTAGATGCAGAAATTCTTTGTGTTTTTTTTGATGTGGATAAGCCTTGTTCTGTTTTCGGAACAGGGCTTTTCTCAAAGCAGGAACCTGGCGAGTCCGGATGGAAGGATCCGGCTGCGTTTTTCGACCGGCCGGCAATTGAATGCCCTGCTTTCCTATGATCTTTCGACTGGGCAGCCTGTTTTACAGAAAGCAACGATTGGCGTTGCCGTGCGGGAACTGGGCGATGCGCCGTTTGCGCTAGCCGGCGTGAAAACAAAAAAGGTGAGCCGGAGCTGGACAACGGTTGTCGGCGAACGAAAATCGATCCCCGAAAACTACAACGAGCTGCAGTTTTCATTCAGGGCGACAGGACGTTCAAACGCATCGGTTGTGATTGTGTGCCGGGCTTACAACGAAGGCTTTGCTTTTCGTTATACCATCCGCACCAATGCGGATTCGCTTCACCTTCAAAAAGAAGAGTCGACGTTCCCGCTTTGTGCAAGCGATGCCACGGCCTGGGTGAGCAACTTTGCGCAGGCCAAGCTGGTGCAAAAAAAGATTGGCGACCTGGCAGAAGCTGTTGAACGGCCCTTAACCATTCGAACCAGCTCGCAGCAATTGATCGCCCTTGGCGAGGCAGCACTGACGGATTTTGCCCGCATGAAATTTCGCAGCACAGGTACCAATACTTTACAAACGCAATTGTATGAAGAAGTGAAGGGAAAGCAAACGCTGGCTTCCCCCTGGCGTTATGTGCTTTGTGCTGCGAGTCCGGCCGACTTGTTGGAAAAAAATTATTTGCTTCTCAACCTGAACGAACCGGCCCGGGTTCGCAACACTTCCTGGATTCAACCGGGCACGGTTTTGCGGGAAGCCACGCTGACCACGGCAGGCTCTTTTGCTTCCATTGATTTTGCCGCAGCGCATCATATCCGCTATATCTGTTTCGATGCCGGCTGGTACGGCAAGGAAGACAGCGACACAGCGGATGCGACAAGAGTTTCGATCGACCCGGCCCGGGGCAAAGGCCCGCTGGACCTGCAAAAAGTGATTGCATATGGAAAACAGAAAGGCGTTGGTGTGATCCTTTATGTCAACCGCCGTGCGCTGGAAAGACAGTTGGATACCCTGCTGCCCCTGTATCAATCCTGGGGGGTAAAAGGGTTGAAATTTGGCTTTGTACAAGTTGGATCGCAGCACTGGACGACATGGTTGCACGAGGCCGTTCGCAAGGCCGCCGAACACCAGTTGGTCGTGGACATACACGATGAATACCGGCCAACGGGATTTCAGCGCACGTACCCAAACCTGCTGACACAGGAAGGGATTCGCGGCGACGAAGAAAGCCCGTTTGTTGAACACAGCATCACGACGTTGTTCACACGGATGATTGCCGGCCCGGCCGACAACACCATTTGCTATTTCACCAACCGTGTCAACAAAATGGGCTCGCATGTGGCGCAGATGGCAAAATCCGTTTGCCTGTTCAGTCCCTTGCAGTTCCTGTTTTGGTACGACCGGCCGGTTCCCGACTCCGTGCGCAGCGGAAAAGAAGGCGAGATACAGGAAGTGCCCGAAATGTCCTGGTTCAACAGCCTGCCCACGTCGTGGGAGGAAACGAAAGTCCTGGAAGGCGACATGGAGGCCTTTGCAACCATTGCCCGCAAGAAAAACGGGACCTGGTTCCTGGGCTCGCTGAATGGACAAAAACAACGGTCCGTGAGCTGGCCGCTTACTTTCCTGGATAAAAACAAAACCTACCTGGCCACGATTTATACCGACGATCCGGGGCTGAAAACGCCAACGCAGGTCAGGGTGTCAACACAGCGGGTGACACGGGACAGTGTACTCGCTTTTTCAATCGGTGCCCGCAACGGTGTCGCCATCCGGTTTACGCCCCGGGATTAAATTTGAATTTATGTGCAGTACCGGCAAAAGAAAAACAGACCTGCGTGCTTTGGTCACGATTCTTTCACTGACCGTTTCCATCTTTTCTTTTGCCCAGAAAGATTCAACGGAAGTCATTGTTCGTGTTTCACTGGATCATCCGCAATGGAATTATGCCTTGCAGGAAAAGGCAAGGTTTACGATCGCAGTCAGCCGGGGAGGAAAGCCGTTGCAGCCTGCAAGCCTTCATTACGAGATCGGCGAGGAGCAGCTTCCACCACTAAAAAGCAGTGACGTTGCTGTGAAAAACGGCGTTGTGACCATTGAGGGAGGAACGCTGGTGAAACCCGGCTATCTCCGCTGTACGGCAACCGTCGTCATGAACGGGAAAAAATACAGGGGATTGGCCACGGCCGCTTTTTCTGCCGACAGCCTGCAGGCCACGGCCACCATGCCTGCAGATTTTCTTTCGTTCTGGAACAGTGCACTTGCAGCCGCACGAAAAATTTCACTCGATCCAAAAATGCGCTTGCTTCCCGAACGCTCCACGGGTGGGATCAATGTTTACGAAGTTTCGTTTCAAAACGAACGCCCCGGTTCGCGGATCTATGGCATCTTATGCATGCCCAAAAAAGAAGGCCGTTACCCGGCCCTGCTGAAAGTGCCCGGTGCCGGTGTGCGTGCCTACCGCGGCGATACGGCCCTGGCCGAACAGGGAATGATTACACTGGAGATCGGCATCCACGGCATACCCGTTACCCTCCCCAACGACGTGTATTACAACCTGGCGTTTGGCCCCTTGCGGGATTATTATTTTTTCAACCTTGACAACCGCGATCAGTATTATTACAAACGGGTTTACCTCGGTTGCCTGCGGGCTGTGGACTTCCTGGTTTCGCTGCCGCAAACCGACAGCAGCCGCCTGGCTGTTTACGGCGGCAGCCAGGGCGGGGCTTTGTCTGTCGTAACAGCGGCACTCGAGCCAAGGATCAAATACGTGGCTGCACTTTACCCCGCACTCAGCGACCTGACCGGTTACCTTCACCAGCGTGCCGGCGGCTGGCCCCATCTGTTTGCGGCAGCGGCGCCGGCTTCTTTGAAAACAAAGGAAAAAATTCAAACGGCTGCTTATTACGACGTGGTCAACTTTGCACGGCTGCTGAAAATTCCAGGCTGGTATAGCTGGGGATACAACGACGAAGTGTGCCCGGCAACCACCAGTTCCGTTGTATTCAACACCATCCAGGCACCCAAAGAAAAACTGCTTGTCAAAGAAGCGGGGCACTGGCTGACACCGCAGCAAAACGAAGCGGTAAATGCCTGGTTGCGCAACCGCTTGCTGGCAAACCCGGCGCAGTAAGCCATTTACCAGGTTTGTTCATTGCATAACATATTGTTTGTCGTCTGCAGAAAGGCAAAATCGCCGGGAGAAGAAATACAGCGAAACCTTAACCCTCTTTTTAACGGGTGGTTCGGCCGCCGGCTTTAACTTGTGTGCTCATTGCTCGCTGTTATGTCAAACACCCTTACAGTCACACACAGGAAAAAAGATGGTTTCAACGGCCAGAAGGCCATTGTGCTTCCCAATAAAATCATCCGGTTTTGTGAAGAGACGCCGCTTGTCAGCCAGCTTTTCATTACCGACATCGGCTTTTATCCCAAGGCAAAATTTCACTACCGCGAACGCACGGCCGGCAGTTCGCAGCACATTCTTCTTTATTGCATCGACGGCAAAGGCTGGGTGCAATTCCGGGAGAAACGGGTGGACGTTGCCCGGGGCCAGTACCTGGTGATCCCGGCATCGACGCCCCACAAATACGGTTCCGACGAAAGCGATCCCTGGTCTATCCACTGGATGCATTTCACGGGTGAGGCCTCGCCGCATTTTGTGAAGTTGCTCAACAAAGAAAAAACACCGGTTGCCACGGCTGTTCATTTTTCCGACGAACGCATCCGCCTGTTCGACACGCTGTATTCGCGACTGGAAAGCGGCTATGGCAGCGAAAACCTTGGCTATATCAGCATGTGCCTCTGGCATTTTCTTTCGTCGTTTTGCTACGCCGATCATTTCCAGGCACCGTTCAACAGGGAAGAAAAAGACGCGATCGACCAGTCGATCGAATTCATGCAGCAAAACCTTCACCGGGCCCTGTCGCTCCAGGAGATGGCGTCCGAAGCGCACATTTCACCTTCGCATTATTCGGCGCTGTTCAAAAAGAAAACCGGCTACCCGCCACTGGAGTATTTCAATCACATCAAAGTGCAGAAAGCCTGCCAGTACCTGCAGTTCACCAACCTCCAGGTGAAAGAGATCGCGTATAAACTGGGGGTGAATGACCCGTTTTATTTCTCGCGTTTTTTCAGCAACATCATGGGCATGTCGCCGCTCGAATACCGCAACCGCAAACAAGCTGTATAAACCTGTTGTTGTTCACGGCTGGCAGAATATTGTCCATGCTATTCAAGTGATTTTCCATTAGGCATCCGGGCATTTCCTCCTAAGTTTGAAACGATAAATGTTTGGAGAAAATGAATGATCAATCTGCCGGGAAAAAGAAAGCCTATGTCGTCCTGATCTCGCTGATATCTGCGCTTGGTGGGTACCTGTTTGGTTTTGATTTTGCGGTGATCTCCGGCGCCCTGCCTTTTTTGCGTACAGCCTTTGCACTGGAAGCCTGGGGCGAGGGTTTTCTTACCGGGTCGCTGGGCCTGGGCTGCATCGTTGGCTGCCTGTTTGCCGGCACCCTCGTCGACCGTTATGGTCGCAAACCGGGCCTGCTGATCGCGGCCTTTATTTTCGCCCTTTCTTCCCTCGGCATGGCGGCCGCTTCGCAGTTTACCTTTTTTGTGCTCATGCGGTTTGCCGCCGGTATTGGCGTGGGCATGGCATCCATGCTCAGTCCACTGTACATTGCCGAAATTTCGCCGGCTGAAGACCGTGGCCGCAATGTGGCCATCAACCAGCTTACCATCGTTATCGGCATCCTGGTCACCAATCTTGTCAACTACCATCTTGCCGATGGTGGCACCGATTCCTGGCGCTGGATGTTTGGACTGGGTGCAGTGCCGGCGGCATTTTTCTTTGTGGGTGTCCTGTGGTTGCCCGAAAGTCCGCGCTGGCTACTCAGCGTAGGGAAGACCCAAAAAGCGGAAGCCATCCTTGCCCGGATCGGCAGTGCCGCCTACGCGGAGAAAACAATGGCGGCCATCCAGTCGTCGGTTCAACAGGGAAAGAAAGCAGAACGTTCCGTGTGGGCAAAAAGCGTACGGCCGGCGGTTGTCGTCGGGATTGCGCTGGCGGTATTCCAGCAGTTTTGCGGGATCAACGTGGTTTTTAATTATACGTCCACCATCTTCGAATCGGTTGGCTCTTCCATCAACCAGCAATTGTTCGAAACCATTTCCATTGGCCTGGTCAACCTGTTGTTTACGGTGCTGGCCATGTGGCAGGTGGATAAACTGGGCCGCCGCCCGCTGATGCTGGTGGGTTCGCTGGGTTTATCGGTCGTGTACATTGTGCTGGCCGTTTTGCTGCAAAACAGTTTTTCACCGGGATGGATATCCGTTTTTGTACTGCTGGCCATTGCTCTTTACGCTACGTCGCTGGCACCGGTCACCTGGGTGTTGATTTCGGAAATTTTCCCCAACAACATTCGCGGCAAGGCTACATCGCTGGCGATCGTGTGTTTGTGGAGCGCCTATTTCATCCTCGTCTTCACCTTTCCGATCCTGTCGAAAAAAATCGGGACCTACGGACCGTTTTATGTCTATGCCGGCATTTGCCTGCTGGGCTATTTTTTCATCCGGAAAAAAGTCGTGGAAACCAAAGGCCAGACTCTTGAACAGGTGGAGCACACCGTAACTGCACATTGATTTTACACGCAATAGAATAATGAATCATATGGATAAGTTTTCCGTGAACATCTGGAAAGAACAGGTGATCATACCGACCTATGAAACTGGCCTGCCTGAGAAAAACCCCATGTTTTTTGAGAAACGCGTTTACCAGGGAAGTTCCGGTGCCGTGTATCCCTTGCCCATCATTGAAAAAATCTTCGATGAAAAAAAGGACAAGGCATACGAGGCTGTATTCCTGGAAAACCGGTACCTGAAGATCATGGTGCTGCCGCAACTGGGCGGTCGCATCCAGATGGCCTATGATAAAATTGCCAACCGCCATTTTATCTATTACAACGAAGTGATCAAGCCGGCGCTGGTGGGCTTGTGCGGGCCCTGGATCTCGGGCGGCATCGAATTCAACTGGCCGCAGCACCACCGTCCCAGCACCTTCGAGCCGGTTGATTTTTCACTCGAAGAAAACGAAGACGGCAGCAAAACGATTTGGATCAACGAGATTGATAAGATGTATGGCACCAGGGGCACGGCGGGCTTCACCCTTTATCCTGACAGGGCTTACCTCGAAATAAAAGCCAGGTTGTTCAATCGCACACCACTGCCCCAAACCTTTTTGTGGTGGGCCAATCCCGCGGTGCATGTGAACGAACACTACCAGTCCATCTTTCCGCCCGATGTGAATGCCGTTTTTGATCACGGCCGGCGAGACGTGTCGGAATTTCCCATTGCCAAAGGCGTGTATTACAAAGTGGATTATGCACCGGGTACCGACATTTCCCGGTACCAGAATATCCCGGTGCCGACATCCTACATGGCGGTGAATTCTGTTTATGATTTTGTGGGTGGTTACGAGCACGACACGCAGGGCGGATTGGTGCACGTGGCCAATCACCATATCTCGCCGGGAAAAAAACAGTGGACCTGGGGCAATGGTGAATTCGGCAAAGCCTGGGACCGCAACCTGACCGATGAAAATGGTCCTTACATTGAACTGATGACCGGTGTGTTCACCGATAACCAGCCCGATTTTTCATGGCTGATGCCGTACGAGGAAAAAACCTTTACCCAGTATTTTTTGCCCTACCGCGAGCTGGGTGTGCTGAAGAATGCAAGCAAGGATTTGCTGCTGCATTTTTCGATCTGCGAGGGCAAAGCCTGTCTCAAGCTGTTTGCAACATCAGCATTGCACGACCTCTCCATCGACGTACAATGCAAAGGCGAAACCTTCCCGTTTTTTGTAACGGAGCTGACACCGGAGCAGGTGTTTACAACCAGTTTTAACGTACCGGCGTCCGCAACCGAAGAGGACGTGAACATCCGCGTTTTGTCGGCCGCCAAAACCGAATTGCTGGCCTACCCGGAGAAAGGACACCAGGCAACACCGCCCGTTCCCGAACCGGCAAAAGCACCGGCGACACCCGAAGAAACCGAAACGATCGAAGCGCTTTACCTAACCGGTCTTCACCTGGAGCAATACCGGCATGCCACGTTCAACCCCGTGGATTATTACGAAGAAGGTTTGCGGCGTGACGCCGGCGATAGCCGCTGCAACAATGCCCTGGGTTTGCTTCTTCTGCGCCGTGGAAAGATCGCGGAAAGTGAAACCTATTTCCGCAGGGCCATCGATACGCTGACACGCCTGAATCCAAACCCTGCTGACAGCGAACCCTATTATCACCTGGGTTTGTGTTTGCAGCTTCAGCATAAGTTTGACGAAGCCTACGATGCGTTTTACAAAGCCACGTGGAGCGGCGCCTGCCAGTCGAACAGCTTTTTTGCCCTGGCCCAGATCGACCTGGCCCAACACCGCTACGACCAGGCGCTGACGCACCTGCGCCGGGCCCTGAAGGGCAATGCGGGCAATGCCAAAGCCGTGGCGCTGGAAGCAGCCGCCCTGCGCAAACTGAACAGGGTAGAAGAGGCGCTGGCCCTTTGTGCCGAGGGGTTGCAAAACGATGTTTTTCACCTCTCGCTTTATTTCGAAAAAAGCCTTTTGCACCGCATGTCAGGTCACCCGCAGCTGGCCGATGAAGTCCTGGAAAAAGCCTGGTTGGTCAGCCGGGGCGATGTGCAGAATTTTCTCGAATATGCGCTTGATTATGCCGCAGCCGGTTTGTATGAAGAAGCGATCCAATGGCTGCAGTATTTGATCGCCCAAAGCGATACACCCAATCCCCTGCCCCTGTATTATACCGGCTGGTGCGAGCACCTTCTTGGCCGGGAGGCTGAAGCCACCGACGCCTTTGCAAAAGCGGCGGCGCTGGGACCCGATTATTGCTTTCCCAACCGCATCCGGGAGATTGCCATTTTACAAACGGCCTTGCAGTACAATCCATCCGATGCGAAAGCCTCTTACTATCTGGGATGTTTGTGGTTCGATAAAAAGCAGTATGCGGAGGCCATTGCCTGCTGGCAAAAAGCAGCAGACCTGGACGCCGACCTGCCGGCTGTTTACCGTAACCTCGGGATTGCCTGCTTCAACAAATTATCCGATCCGCAGCAAGCCCGAAAATTCTTTGAAAAGGCGTTTCAACTCCATCAAAACGACGGGCGGATTTTAATGGAGCTCGACCAGTTGTACAAGCGGCTGAACCGGTTACCGCAGGAGCGGCTGGATTTCCTGGAAGCGCATTTGGATCTCGTGGAGTCGCGGGATGATCTTTTCCTTGAAAGAGCGGCGCTTTACAATCACCTGGGCAAATACGAGATGGCGTTTCAGCTCATTATGGGCCGCCAGTTTCACCCCTGGGAAGGCGGCGAAGGAAAAGTTTCCGCGCAATACAAATACAGCCTTTTGCAAATGGCCAGGGAGGCTTTGGGCAAGAAGGAATTTGAACAGGCGCTGGACTTTCTGCAAAAAGCACAGCACTATCCCGCTAACCTGGGCGAAGGCAAATTATACGGCACGCCGGAGAACGAAATCTTTTACTGGATGGGTTGCGCTTACGAAGGATTGAAACAAAAAGCGTTGGCGGCAGACTGTTTTCAAAAAGCGGCACAGGGCAATGCCACGCCGGTTGCTGCGATTTTTTACAACGACCCCCAGCCCGATACGATTTTTTACCAGGGACTTGCCCTGGAAAAAATGGGCAAAGCCGAAGAAGCGAAAGCGGTCTTTCAACGATTGGTCAACTATGGCAAGACGCACCTCGACGACACGGTGAAGATTGATTTTTTTGCCGTCTCGCTGCCCGACCTGCTGGTGTTTGACGACGACCTCGGAAAGCGAAACAAAGTGCACTGCATTTACATGATGGCGCTGGGTTTTCTGGGCCTGGGCAATGAACCGTTTGCCCGTTCCCTCTTTGAAGAAATTGCCTTGCTGGATGCCATGCATACGGGAGCAAAAACGCATGCCGGCTTACTGCGTTTCTTCGTGGAAGCAAAACCTGTTTCCACGCTGAAATAAATGACAAAGCCATATGAAAATCGTTTGCCTGATTTTACCAATATTGATACTGTTGCAGCCTGGCTGTACCCCGAAGACCGTTCCCTCTTCATCGCAATCGACGGCCGCTGCAAAAAAGCGGAATGAAATTGCCGTGCTGAGTTATAACATTCACCACGCCAACCCGCCGTCGAAACCCAACGTGATCGACCTGCAGGCAGTGGCCAACGTGATCAACCAGCAACAGGTGGACATCGTGGCGCTGCAGGAAGTGGATGTGCATACGGCACGTTCCGGGCCCTCCGTGCACGAGGCCGAAGAACTGGCCAGGCTGACCGGCATGAAAGCTTTTTTTGCCAAAGCCATCAACTACGACGGCGGCGAATACGGCGTGGCCATTCTTTCCCGCTACCCGCTTGAAGAAACAAGGAATGTTCCCCTTCCCACAGACGAATCAACGAAAGGCGAGCACCGCACACTGGCCTCGGCAACGGTTACCCTGCCTGGCGGACAAAAATTTGTTTTTGCCTGCACCCATCTCGATGCACAAAAGGCGGACGGCAACCGGCAGTTGCAGATCAAAAAAATTGTGGAAGTGCTGAAAGAGGAACGGTTGCCGGTGGTGATCGCCGGCGACTTTAACGCAGTGCCCACCAGCGATGTGATCCGCCAGTTGGATGCGTCGTTTACCCGTTCCTGCGTGGCGGATTGCGGCTTCACCATACCGGAAAAAAATCCAACCAAAACCATCGATTACATTGCGTTTGCACCGGCGGCGAAATTCCGTGTGCTCACCCACAGCGTTGTGGACGAATCATACGCTTCCGATCACCGGCCGGTAAAGGCGGTTTTGCAACTCAACTGATCCGGCAGGGAGAAAGAAGATCCTGCCGGTAGGGTCTTTCTTCCGTAAACACGCAGCGTAACCGGCAGCGCAAAACGTGTATCCGCAAACGCCATCGAAAGGCGGTATTCAATCATCTAGTCAACTCACGGAGATCCAGCCGATGTTACAACGAACTATCCGTTTGTTTTTTGTTTTGCTTTTTTGCAGCAGCTTTTCCACGGCCTTTTGCAACGGTGGCGACGAGAAATCCCGTGCCGTTCTTGCGCTGATCAGGCGTGTGGTGCCGGGGCACGCAAACCAATTTCAAATTGGTTTTATGGAAAAGAAAAACGGGAAGGATTGCTTTGCGATTGAAAGCATCGGCAACAAGATCGTGCTGCATGGCAGCAACGGCGTTTCCATCGCCAGCGCCCTGCATTACTATCTCAAACACCTCACACATTGCAGCATCACCTGGAACGGCACAAACCTGCACCTGCCTAAAAAACTCCCGGCCGTTCCAAAAAAAATCGAAAAAGAAACGCCGTACCGATATCGTTACTATCTCAACTACTGTACGTTCAACTACACCATGAGCTGGTGGAACTGGGACCGCTGGCAAAAGGAAATCGACTGGATGGCTCTCAACGGGATCAATATGCCGCTGGCCATTACCGGCCAGAATGCCATCTGGAAAGAAGTGTACAACGGGTTGGGTTTTACCGACAAGGAACTGGAGAGTTTTTTCAGTGGTCCTGCGTATTTCAACTGGTTCTGGATGGGTAACCTGGATGCCTGGGGCGGCCCCCTGCCGCAAAGCTGGATGGAAAGCCACAAGGCGCTGCAGAAGCAGATCCTGGAGCGGGAACGGTCCCTGGGCATGACGCCCATCCTGCCTGCCTTTACAGGGCATGTGCCGCCAGCCTTCAAGGAAAAATTTCCGGCAGTCAAGCTGAAGAAAACGGATTGGGCGGGTTTCTCCCCGGTGAGTCTTCTGGATCCCTCCGAGCCGATGTTTCTCGAGATCGGCAAGCGATTCATTGAAGCGGAAACTAAAGCCTATGGCACCGATCATCTCTACACCGCCGATACATTCAACGAAAACAAACCGCCCACCAACGATTCCACGTTTTTGAATGATGTCAGCAAAAAGGTTTACCAGTCGATGGCCGCTGCCGATCCGCAGGCAACCTGGATCATGCAGGGATGGATGTTTCATTTCCAGTCGAAATTCTGGCAGCCCACGCAGATCAGGGCCCTGCTCAATGCCGTACCGAACGAGAAGATGATCATCCTCGACCTGTGGAGCGAGAAGAACCCGGTTTGGAACCGGACGGAAGCCTATTATGGCAAGCCCTGGATCTGGTGCATGCTGCACAATTTCGGCGGCAACGTCAACCTATATGGGAGAATGGAGCAGGTTGCCAACGGACCCGCCGAGACGCTGCACGACCCGGCGGCAGGAAAGCTTACGGGGATTGGCCTGACGCCGGAAGGCATCCAGCAAAACCCCGTGATGTACGACCTGATGCTGGAGAATGTGTGGCGGCAAACACCGGTCGACCTGGCGGCGTGGTTGAATGACTATACCCGGCGCCGTTATGGCCGCAAAGACAGCAGGGCAGAAGAAGCCTGGGGTATTTTGCGCCGCACGGCGTATGCCGACAGTGTCACCAACGGCGGACCGGAATCGATCATCACGGGCCGGCCAACGTTTGGCAAAAACACCGGCGGAACAACAACGACCTTGTCGTACGATCCACAGGAACTGGTCAAGGCCTGGACCCTGCTGGTTGCTGCGGCAGACGACCTGAAAACAAGCGATGGCTTCCGCTTTGACCTGGTAGACCTGACGCGGCAGGTGCTGGCCAATTATGCTTCGGTGATCCAGCAGCAATTCGCAGCCGATTACCAGCGAAAAGATCCCGTTGCCTTTGCCCGGAACAGCCAGCGCTTCCTTACCCTGATTGCCGACCTGGATGCCCTGCTGGCTACAAGAAAGGATTTTTTATTGGGCAACTGGCTGGAAGACGCGAAGCGGTGGGGTACAACTGTCGGTGAGAAAAAGCTGTACGAACGCAATGCCCGCAACCTGATCACGCTGTGGGGCGACAAAAACAACAAGCTGCACGAATATGCCTGCAAGCAGTGGGCAGGCCTGCTGAACGGATTTTACAAAAAACGGTGGGAGCAGTTTTTCTCCCAGGTAACGGCCGACCTGCAAAACGGGAGGGAAACCGATTTTAAAAAACTGGAATCACAACTGAAAGACCGGGAGTGGGATTGGGTGAACGGACGTGAAACCTATCCCGTCGAACCCAACGGTGATGCGGTGCAGCAGCCTATAACGCTTTACCGGAAATACGTTGGAGAGATCAGGGCTGCAAAACCGTTATAGCGGGTCTGCTGCAGCAGGTGCCACCGGTGATGCCTGTTCGTTTTTGCTTTCAATTACCTCTTCGACATAGGTTTTCTTGAGCTGTTCGTAAAACGAATGTTTGTCCACCAGCAGCGCTGCGATGTTCGAAAGCAGGGCCGCCACCATCAGGTGAAAGATGACGCTGTGCCGGTCGGTCATTTCCAATACGAGAATAGCCGACGTGAAGGGCGTTCGGGTGACACCCGTTAAAAAGCCCACCATCCCGCTCAAGACCAAAAGATTGGCTTCCCCGTCCAACAGGTGAAAGAGCCCCGAAAGATAGGAGCCGATGGAGGCGCCGGCTGCCAGCGAGGGGGCAAACACCCCGCCTGCCGCACCTACGTTGAAGCAAATAATGGGACCCAGGGTTCTCACCACCACCGTGTGCCACGAACTGTATTTTTCCTGGCTGAACAGCACACTGTTCATCAGCTCTTTGCCCGAGCCCAGGATGGCCGCGTTGAAAAAAAACGAACAACCGGCAATGAACACGCCGGCCATCAAGATAAAGACGACGATACGGGCAGGGGAAAATTTTTTCTTCCAGGCCATCAGTTTCAAGGTCAGCTTGCACATGAGGCTTCCGAGCAGGCCGGCAATGATGGCAGAGAGGGCAACACCCGCAAAAATCCGGAACGGCAGGTTGCGTACATCGGGAAAGCCCAGGTACAAATAGGGGCCCAGAAAAGCCTGGGCCGTTAGCCCGGAAATGATCACGGCAGAAAACAGGGGCGTACGGAAAAAGCGGATGTGGATGCGGGCCAGTTCCTCCATGGCAAACACGACCCCGCCCAGGGGCGTATTGAAGGCTGCCGCCAGCCCGGCTGCGGCACCGGTCAGGATAAAATTCTGGTTCGACAGCCGTGGCCAGGTCTTTGGTATCAGGCGGTGAATGAGTGTAAAGACCGAGCCTGCAATCTGGATCGTTGGGCCTTCGCGGCCGATGGCGCCACCACCCAATACCATCAGCAGGCTGGAAGCGATCTTGGTTATCAGGATGCGAAAGCTCAGGAGTCTGCCCAGCTTTGATTCGTATTTGGGCGTTGCCAGGTCGATGGCGGCCATGACCTGCGGGATACCGCTGCCCCTGGCCGCCGGCGCAAAGAGCTGCACACAAAGCCAGGCAAGCAAAAAACAAAAAGGCGTGAGTAGGAAAATGGTCCACCGGTGCCAGTGCAGCACCGACTGCAACAAGGTTTCGGCCAGGCTAAACAGCTTTGTATAACCGACGGCAATCAGGCCGGTTAAAAGAGAGGCCGCCCAAAACGGAATCGCCTGCAGTGCATTGGTCCTGATCCGGTTGTTGGCCAGTAGATCAAACACCTCTTTCCCTTTTGATCGCCACCCGTTCCACCTGTCTTTCATGGCGGCAAGGTACTGGAAGATAAGACATGCGATTGCCGCCGGCGACTTCTAATAAAATTCTAATCCAATTGGAGGCGGTGCCAGCCGGGCTTTCGGTAGGTTTGCCGGGAAAGGCGGCCGGCATTGGTGCCCACCGTTTTCTTTTTGAAAAGACTTGTTTTTCATGGTTGATTATACAACAGCCTCCTGTTTTTGCAGGAGGCTTTTTATTGACCACGGTGTGATGGAAATTTACAGAACTTCACAGCATGCAAACAGCTACAATGAACCTGCCGAAGCCGAAGGTGATCGTTTTGGACGTGTACGAGACCCTGCTTGATATGAGCGATATTGAACGAAGGGTGAATGACCTGTTCAACAGCACGAAGGGGTATGCGCTTTGGTTTGAGATCTTCATGCAATATTGTTTTGTGGACAGTTGTACAGGACAGTTTCATGCTTTTCCGTCCATCGCAAGGGCCACGATGCAGATGACCGCACAGAAGGTCGGCCGGTCGATCAAAGCCGAAGAAATCGACGGGATCCTGGAGCGGCTGAAATACCTGCCTTTGCACGAAGACACACAACAGGGCCTGTCGTTGCTGGCAGATGAAGGCTTTCGGCTGGCCGCACTGACCAATACGCCGGAGGATGTGGTTTGCGACCGCATGGAAAGCTCCGGGCTGATCTCTTATTTCGAAATGGTATTGAGTGCCGAAAGTATTAAAAAATACAAGCCCTCACCCGAGGTGTACCAATGGGCCATCCGCAAACTGGATGTGCTGCCGGAAGAGGCCCTGCTGGTCTCCGCACACGGATGGGATATTGCGGGTGCCTGCTGTGCCGGCCTGCAAACCGCGTATCTGCAACAAAACAGGCAAATCCTTTACCCGCTTGCGCCAACGCCGAATTTCGTTTGTAAAAGCCTGGAAGAACTGGCGGGCCAGTTGGCGGAAGAGAGCCGCTACCCGGCAAGTGCCTGACTGCCCGGGAGGGGCGGGGCTGGACGTGAAACGTCAAACGTCAGGACGAGAAACAGGAAATCTTTCACTTTGTTGAGGACTTTTTTCTCAGGGTTCACCGACAATTTTCTCCAGCGAGATAGAAGTCGGGTATAAGAAACGGCCGGCCGTCTCTGGCGAACAGCCCGTGTTTATTTGTTGGCCGGCTCAAAAATCTGTTTCGACGAACTGGCCCAGGGCATTGAGTAATTCGCTGTCGTCGGTGCTGCCGGTCCACGAACGGACGCCCCTGACCAGCGTGATGCTTTCGGCCGGTTTGGACTGCGGTTTTCCTTCAAACGACTGCAACCGCGCCGAATAAATGCCGGGACGATCCATCTGGATACGATACGTGGCCAGCCCGTTTGCAACCTTTACTGTAACGTCCGTTTTCATTTCTATGCTATTCACGTTAAACAAATCCTGCGGGCAAAGTTGCCGACAACGAAAGGAATGACAATCGGTGCGGGGACATTCTAATTCAATTCTAATCAGCTTTTGCGCCGTTATTCCCGGAAGAAAAGCCGGTGGCCACGTACGTATTTTCAAAACTCCGTATCTCTACGTAGAAACGCCGGAGGCGGCGTCGATAGTTTTGCTGCCATCGTTTTCACCATGAAAAAATTTGTGTACGCAACGCTGGCTGCGGCCCTTCTCCTTGGCACCTTTGCCTTTAAAACAGTCCGGGCTAACCTCGATGTTCTCGGGCAATTGCAAATCGATCCTACAGAAGCAAAAGAGTCTGTTTTCAACAACTTCCAGGACGGCGTGCTGGATTTTCCCTACTCAACACTAGTGACAACATTTGCACCGGGCAAACGCGAGGCGGCTGTGCGGGAGCTGGGCGATTTTATAAAAGCCTACACGGAGTCGGCGGCGTTTGCCGAAAAATACAAGGCGGCAAGAGAGGCGGCCAGGCCCCAGGGGCTGCAAAGCGCTGACGAGAAGATAAAGCAGCGCCTGGCACAGATCGATCTCGACATCGAAACCAACCAGGCCGACATGGCAAAGGCCAGCGGCGAGATGAAGAAGCTTCACCAGTTAACCATCGACGAATTGCGCAAAGAGAAAAAGGCATTGGGCAACCCCGCCGACCCGGCCTATGCCTCTTTCCGCAAAGAAGCAACAAAGGCCACAGAATGGGAAACGCAACAGGCAAGGGAGGATGAGAAATACTGGTTGGAGGAATACCCGCCGACAGCAAAGGAACGGGTGAAACGGCGGCTGGCGGAATTCCAGGATCTCACCAAAGACATCGACTTTACGGCGAAGCTGGTGAAGAGCGGCAATAAACTGGTGTTTGCCGACCCCGGGCTCGAAGCGAAAAGCTGGGAATGGAAACGCTGCTTTCGCTGTGGCCGCGAAACCATCGCCGCCGCCCGCCAGTATGCACAGCAATGGCTGTCGTCGTTACGCTAGGAAGCCGTGTTCAAATGCGAGGGAAGAATTATTAATTAATCATGAGTAGTGAAAGAGGAAGATTCTTTATTGCCCATTCACTATTCACCAACCGCGAGAATCGTTTGGGAAACCACGTGTACAAATTTTCAACAATAAACAGCACTACCAAAACATGAAACAGTCGTTTTCTTTTTTTGCGCAGGCATTTTTTGCCCTGGCGCTGATTACCCTCACCAGTTTTTTCTCCTGCCAAAAGGATCATTTTAAAGGCAAGTCGGCCGTTGCCGTTCTTTCCGGAACGAAGGAAGACACGGTGGTGCAGGGTGCGCTGCATTTTTCGGAACAAAAAGACGGTTCGGTGAAGATGGAACTGGAGGTGTTTGTCCCGGTGATGGCTGGCAAATCGGTAGCGGTGCACCTGCACGAACACGGCATGTGCGGCAATGCCGGTGCCGATGCGCACGGGCACTGGAACCCAACCGGCAAACAGCATGGCCAGTGGGGCAGCGCCTCGTTTCACGCCGGCGATATCGGCAATATCCCGCTCAATGCGGCCGGAAGGGGAAGACTGGAACGCACGACAAACCTGTGGACCATCGGCGGTGCGGATGCTACCAACATTCTTGGCCGCGGCGTGATCGTGCATAGTGGCGTGGACGATTACACCTCGCAGCCGGCCGGCAATTCCGGCACCCGCATTGGCTGCGGCATGATCGAAACGCAATAGCGATTATTATGATTCTGGCGGACAGGTTGACGGATGACAGATGACGGATGACAGTCTTCAGAAAAGCCTTCATTCACCGCAGATAATTGCGCTACTTTGTTAGCAGTTTGATCTACATTCACCGGAAAGGCACGCAAAATACAACGGCCGAAACCAACTGCTTTTAATTCTTCAAACAGATTCTATGCACGAAAAAAAATCCCTGCTGATACTCGTTGCCGGTCCCTACCGCTCGGGTACAAACGACGATCCGGACCGGATTGCGGCCAACGTGAAAGCCATGACCGATACGGCGCTGGAACTCTATCGCCGGGGGCACCTGCCGGTGCTGGGCGAATGGTTTGCCCTCCCGCTGATTGAGGCAGCGGGTTCGCGGCAAACAGGCGACGAGGTCTTCAATGAAATCTTTCACCCGGTGGCCGTTCGCCTGGTGGCTCACTGCGATGCCGTGTTGCGGATTGGCGGCCCTTCTGCCGGTGCCGATGAAATGGTGCGAACCGGTGAACGGGAAGGAAAGATTATTTTTAACCGTCTTGAAGAAATCGCGCCTTGCCAGCCAACTGCTCTTCGTGAGGAAGAAGGGCAGTAGGAATTGAACACGTATTTTTTTTGAGTCAAAAAGTCGGCAGGCAACTGCTGGCTTTTTTGTTGGCAAACAAATTCGGTGTATATCACTGTTGCATTCTGTCGCTCCACATTAGGCCTTTACTACCCGATTCAGTTTGAATACAAACTAGTGGGATATTTCCAGTTGCCAATATCCCACTATCCAATAAACCGCCCGTTTCAACTGCCAAAACAAGGCCTGGCCTTGATTTACGTAGTACTACGGATATTTCAAATTCGGTGTTTGTACAAAGGGATGCCGCTATAGCGAAAGATAGTTTTGCACCATCAATCAAACAAAAAACGAAAATGAAAAAGAACATTCGACTGACTGCTTTTGTGTTGCTGCTTGCCTGCTTTCTTCAAACCAATATAAAGGCTCAAAGCAATGACGCCTTTGGCGATGTGAAAGGAACCAACCTGCTCAACGCCGGTGTGGGCCTGGGAAGTTTTGGTCTTTCCGGCACGGGTGGATTGCCGCTGATCGCATCGTTTGAACACGGGGTATCCAGGAACATCAGCGTTGGCCTGGAAGCCGGATTTATTCAACAGAAATATGCATCCGACTGGAAGTACACTTACCTGATCTTCGGTGCACGGGGTTCGTATCACTTTGCGATCAACAATCCCAAACTGGATCTTTACGGCGGTGCCGGCCTTCTCTACAGGCACTTCAGCTTTACCTATACGGATGGCAATACCGGTGATCAGCCCGCGTACGATTTCAATAGTTCCGGTGGCGACATGATCATCGATCTGCATGCCGGTACCCGTTATCTTTTTAACGACCATGTGGGTGCCTTTGGCGAACTCAGTTACGGTATCTCCCCGTTGAAACTGGGTGTGGCGCTGAAGTTCTAATAGCTTTTCTCTTATAAGCAATCAACCGGGGCGACAGTTCGTTTGTTGCCCCTTTTTTGCTTTATAAGGTTTTTGGCAA
This sequence comes from Flavisolibacter nicotianae, assembly GCF_003628535.1. Lineage (GTDB taxonomy): Bacteria > Bacteroidota > Bacteroidia > Chitinophagales > Chitinophagaceae > Flavisolibacter > Flavisolibacter nicotianae. The sequence goes on along the minus strand of NZ_RBCI01000001.1, from coordinate 28,273 downwards.
AAGCCGTTCTTTGCAGGAAGCCGTCCGGACGCCTGGAAAATCAAACGGGGTGAGAATGCGGAAGAAATCCGTAGTACTACGTAGAAAAGAAAACCGTCTTCTTCTGATTTTTACCGCGATAACCCGGCCGGCAAAAAAGAGCCCAACGAACGGACGCATGCAAATTCTTTTCTTCTTCATTGTTGCCCTCTGTGCCGCCCTTTGCAGCACGGCACAAAAACCGGGGCAGCCTGTCGGCCAGGTGCATACGGCCGCAGTTGTAAAGCATGCAGCTCATTGGCCGGCGGAAACTCTTACTCTTCAACTGGAACAGTTGGAAAAAAAGCTGGCCGTCTTTCGCCGGCAGCATGCAACGGACAGCCTTCTCCCGGGCCTGTTTCGCTATGCGAATCTCTGCGAGCAGAAAATGCAGCCGCAGGCAACGATGCTGGCTTCCCGCGAATTGCTGTCGCTGGCCAGGGAAACAAAGCAGCCGTTTTACGAAAGTGTTGCTTCCGTCTTTCTCGGCCGCTGGCTCGCCGGCCGGAACCAGTTTGATTCGGCGATGTATTTTCAATACAGGGCCCTGCAGCTTGGCGAGTCGCTCCGGAATGACAGCCTGCTGGCCGTTGCCCTGGGTTCGCTGGGATCGCTCTACAATTTCCGCAAAGACTACCCGAAAAGTCTTTCGTTTTTTGAAAGAGCCCTGCAGCATGCCGAAAACGTGCGGGGCGCCGAAAGGCTGCAACTGGTCTGCATGGGCAACAAAGCCCTGGCCCTGTCGTGGCTGCAGCAATATGAAAATGCCGTTGCACTGCAGGTGAAAGCCCTGCCGCTGGTTGAAAAGCTGGGAAACGATTACAATAGCACGCCCATAAAAATGAACCTGGCCAGCAATTATGTGTCGCTGCACCGCTATGGCCGTGCCCGTGCCTGCCTGGACGAATTGGTGGTACAACTTTCCACTGCGACCGTGCCGGCTTCCTACGCTGCGCAAAACCTGGCGATCATCGGGATGATCTACTGGGACATGCGGGAAAACAAAAAGGCCAAACAGCTCCTGCATCGACAGGCCACCGTTGCCCAAAAGCTGAACACCAATTTTTTGCTGCAACGCATTTACGATACACTCGGCGTGATTGCGCAGGCGGAGCAGCAGTACAGGGAGGCGCTGGCCTGCAAAAAAACGGCACAGCGTTACCGCGTTTTGCTGAATAAGGAAGCGAACGGGCAACTGGCTTCGGAAATGGAAGTGAAATACAAAACCGCCGAAAAGGAAAAAGCCCTGTCGTTGCAGCGGTTGTCGCTGTTGCAAAAAGATCTACAGGTTCAAAAAGGACGGCACTCGCTTTATTACATGCTGGCCGCGTCAGTGGTGGTGTTGCTCCTGGCCTTCCTGCTTTTTATCCGCACACGGCACAAGAAGACGGCTCACCAAAAAGAGCTCCAATCGCTGCAGCAGGAAAAGGAGATCCAGTTGCTGCAGGCCCTGATGCAGGGCGAGGAAAAGGAGCGCAGCCGCATTGCCAAAGACCTGCACGATGGCGTGGCTGGTATGCTCGCCGCCGTGAAAATGCATCTTTCCTCCAGCGTGGCGTATGAAGATGCGGCCTACCGGAAAGCGGTAAGCCTGCTGGATGAAGTGACGGCTGATGTGCGAAAGACCTCGCACAACCTGATGCCCGACGTGTTGTTGCAGCACGGACTGAACATTGCCCTCTACCGGTATTGCAATAACATCAGCCGTGCATCGCTGCCGGTTCTTTACGAATTTGCCGGTAGGGAACAGCGCTTCCCGGAAGGCTTCGAGTTGTCGGTTTATCGCCTTGTGCAGGAATTGCTCCATACTTTTTTGCGGTATTCGACGGCAACGGAGGCCACCGTGCAAATGTGCCTGCAGGCACGCCTGCTTTGTATAACTGTCGAAGACAAGAGCACCGGGTTTGCGGCGCGGTCGGACCAATCGAACGGGATCGGACTGGATTCGCTGGAGCAACGCATCCGGGCACTGAACGGAAGCCTGGTGTTTGGCGAAACCGGCAGCGGGGTGTCGGCGCAGCTTTCATTCAACGTGGAAGGCCTTGCCGTCACAGGCGATAGCCAGCCAATCCAGGCGAACTGAAAGAGGGAAGGCGCAGGACAGTTGCTCCACCGGTTCTCCGTTCTAATGCGGCTCTTTCAATATCGGTAGTACTACGTAGAAGAGAAAGCCGCTTTTGGTTCATTTTTACAGTGTCGGGGCTTGTTTGTATTCTTGTCAAATGTCGTTTTGCATGCGCTTGTCTTTTCTTTTCCTATTTACGCTTGGCCTTGCCTGTTCTGCAAGGGCGCAGGAGCCGTATCCGGTGGAACTGGCCATTACAAAAATGGCCAGCCCTGTACACCCGTCGAAGGACCTAACGCAGATGGACAGCGTGCGGAAGCGGATTGGCCAGTTGCGGGCACAGCCGCAAAAAGGCAGCTTGCTGGATGCGCTGCGTTTGTATGCCACATTGTGCTTCCGGCAATCGCAAACCGATACCCTGCTGAAGATTTCCCGGGAAATGGAGGTCCTGGCCAGGGCGGAAAAAAATACCTGGTACGAAGCGGTTTCGCAGATCAACACCGGGTTGGCACTGATGAACAAAAACCAGTTCGACTCTTCGTCGTACTACCATTTCAGGGCGCTGCAGTTGGGCCGGGCGCTGCAAAACGACAGCCTGATCGCAGAATCCTATGCCTGTCTCAGCAGCGTTTACAATGCACGCAATGACTTCCAGAACAGCCTCCAGTTTTGTGAGAAGGCGGTACAGCACGCCGAAAAATGGAAGAACGGGGTGGAGTTGCTGGTCGTGTGCCTGGGCAGCAAGGCCATCACGCAAACCTTTTTGGGGCAGCACAAGGAAGCGGTAGCGGTGGACCTGCGGGCCATGCCACTGGCAGCATCGCTGGACAACCGCGACTACCTCATTACCACGAAAATGAACCTGGCAAGAAACTACGTGTCCCTGCACGATTTCGCATCGGCACGCAACCAGTTGGCGGAGCTGGAAAGGGATCTGCCGCGTTACGATATCTCTCCCTATTATTTCACGGCGAACATGGCCATCATGGGCATGATCTACTGGCAAATGCGGGACAGCAAAAAAGCCGAGGCCCTGCTGCTGCAGCAATTGCCCAGCGCCAGGCAGTTGAATTACGTGAAGCTGGTGCAACATATTTACGACACGCTGAGTGCGATTGCAGAAGGTGCGCATCGCTACAAGGATGCCCTTGCCTACAACCAGTCCTCGCAATACTACCAGGCGCAGGTGCAAAAACAAAACAGCGACCAGCTCTTCTCCGAGCTGGAAGTGCGCTACCAAACCGCTGAAAAGGAGAAAGCCCTGTCGCAGAAAAGCCTGCAACTGGCACAAATTGATTTACAACTTCAGAAGAACCGTTACTATATGTACTATTCGATCACGGCGCTGCTGGTGGCCCTGCTATTGACAGCATTGCTTTACCTGCAGTCGAGAAATAAAAAACTGGTTCATGCACGGGAGCTCAAATCGCTGCAGCAGGAAAAGGAGATCCAGTTGCTGCAGGCCCTGATGCAGGGCGAGGAAAAAGAACGCAGCCGCATTGCCAAAGACCTGCACGATGGCGTAGCTGGTATGCTCGCCGCCGTGAAAATGCATTTCAGCAGCATGCCGATGGCCGACAACCTGGTGCAAACCGAGGGCTACCGGCAGGGCATGAAGTTGCTAAACGAGGCGGCGCAGGAGATCCGCAAGACCTCGCACAACCTGATGCCCGAAGTGTTGTTGCAACAGGGACTCGACGAAGCGCTCCGCCGCTATTGCAACAGTGTGAACAACAGCAAAACGGTGCAGATCGAATATGACTCCTGGGGCGAGATCGACCGCTTTGCGGATGGTTTTGAATTATCGGTTTACCGCATTGTGCAGGAACTGGTGAACAACATTGTAAAACATTCCAAAGCCACACAGGCCATGGTGCAACTAAGCCAGCAGGAAGATCTTCTCACCATATCCATCGAAGACAACGGCGTGGGCTTTACCGGCGAGGAAGCAGGCGACGGCATGGGCCTGCGCAGCCTGCAGAGCCGTATCAAAGCGATTAACGGGAAAATGGAAATGCAGGCATCGGCGCAAACCGGCGTGAGTGCCTATCTGGAATTTGAAGTGGCCGACCTGAAAACAGGAAAGGAGGCGATCGATGCCTAAAATTCAACTGGCCATCGTGGACGACCACGCCGTGGTGATCGACGGACTGCGCACCATGCTTGCAGCCTTCCCGCAACTGGAAGTGGTGTTTACCGCCCAAAGCGGTGCAGCCCTTCTGGATTTCCTGCTACAGGGGGCGCCGGACGTGCTGCTGATGGATATCCAGATGCCGGAGATGAACGGCATTGACCTTTGCAAACAGGTTGTGCGGCTGCATCCCCGCCTCAAAGTGATCGCCTTTAGCAGCTTCGATGATTCGAACTATGTGAAGCAGATCTTTCGCTGCGGCGCCACAGGCTACCTGCTGAAAAACTGCGACAAGGAAACCATCGTCCGGGCCATTGAAGCCGTGATGGAAGGCGAGGACTACATGGACGATGCCATCAAGAAAATCCTGCTGCAGGAAAGCCTCACCGGCCAGCGCCGCTCCATCTTTGAAGTGCCCCTCACCAAGCGGGAAAAAGAGATTTTAAAACACATTGCCGAGGGCCTTTCCAACCAGGAGATCGCCGACAAACTGTTTATCAGTTTGCGCACTGTTGAAACCCACCGGCTCAATATCAACCAGAAGCTGGATGTGAAGAACACGGCCGGCCTGGTGAAAGAAGCCCTGAAGCGGGGGCTGATTGATTAGGGCGTTTTCCGTTTGATATTGGATATTGGAGATTTGATATTGGGATATTTCCTGTCATCGATTAATCCCGTTACAGAATCCAATAGCAGGCCGCTGAAATGAAAACGGCAGCTTGCCTGTGCTGGCCATTGAAGCAACCCCTTGCCAAACCTGCATTTCCCGATCGCTGATGGCTGATTGCCGATTGCAAATTGTTACTTGAGTCAAGACATCCTCTCATTATTCGAATGGTTCGTACGGCTCTCTATACCGTTTTCATCAATTTGGTTCGGTATCGCCATTCCCGTATCACCACTGCCTACTGCTAACTGCCAACTTTTTTTTCGTATCGACTAACGTAAAATGGTATTGCCTCAGTTCTACGTAGTACTACGGGTTTTGTTTTTTAGGTTGTTCAGCGTAGAAAATTCCCTAGTGCTTCTTCGTTCTTTGCCCTCTGCAACCGGTAACGGTTTTCGCCCATCCATCTTCCTGTAAAAAGCAACGATCCTGCCTGTGATGAAAATTCTTCCAACAAAATTTCTTTTCTATGCGATCATTTTTACCCGTTGTTTTTTTGCTTGTACATGTCCTTGCGAAGGCGGCCAGCCCGACTGCCGCTTCATCGAATTTGACCTTCAATTCCATTGAAGGCTCCAGTTTCAATTTGTTCTTTACCAAAGGTGATGGCGCCGGTCGCATCATCGTGGTGCGTAAGGCGGCGCCGGTGCAATTTGTCCCAGTCAACGGTGCGGCCTATACAGCCAATAACAATTTCGGCATCGGCTCACCCGTGGGCGACGGTGAATACGTCGTTTACAACGGCACCGGCAACGCGGTGTCGGTTTACGACCTGTTGCCCAACACGCTTTATTACGTGGCCGTTTACGAGTACAACGGCAGCGGAACAACCACCGAGTACCTGGCCACAGCGCTAGCGGGTAACCATGCCACGGCAACGCCGCCAACCGTGGCCGCTTCGAACATTGTTTTTTCCAACCTGTCCGGTAATTCTGACGGGTAGGGCTGACAGCCGGCAACGGCTTTGGGCGGATCGTGCTGATGAAGAAAGGCGCACCCGTTGACGCCAGGCCGGCGGATCTCGCCACCTATGGCCTGAATGCGCAGATCGGGAATGGGAATTACGTGGTTTACATCGGTTCGGGAAATGTGTTTGATGTGTGGCGATTGCCCACGTCCACGGATTATTATTTTGCCGTCTTTGAATACAACGGCAGTAGCCGCCCGGTTTACCAGGCCGTTCCGCCGGCCACCTCCGTTGTGACGACCAACGAGAGGCCTACGATCAACAGCAGTAGTTTTGCGGTAGAACGGCGGGAAGGCAACCAGTTGGATTTCCGGTACAAACTGGGCAATGGTTCTGCCCGCATCATCGTGGCCAGGGAAGGAAACCCGGTTACCGCTGTGCCGACGGACGGGACGGTGTATACGGGCAATCTTTCGTTTGGCGGAACCGGCAGCAGTGATTTGGGCGGTGGGCAATACGTGATCTACAACGGCTCGAACGTGAATGAATCGGGGACCAACCTTCTTTCGCTCAAATCGCTGCAGCGCAACACCACGTACCATTTTACCATTTTCGAATATGACCTGGACAGCCAGGGGCGACCGGTTTACCTGGTAACCAATGCCGCTACAACGAGCGGCACCACCTACGACGAGCCCACTGTTCCGGCCACCGGTCTTACGGCCCAAGCGATCACCGATAATGGCGCCAGCTTTCAATGGAATCCAGGAAACGGAACCGGGCGGATTTTGCTGGGGCGAAAGGGCGGGCCCGTTAACGCATCGCCGGCCGACCTCGTGAACTACCCGTCGAGCATCAATTTCGGAAGCGGCAGTGTGCTCAACGGCGATACCTATGTGCTTTCGGAATCGCAGACAGGCAGCACGGTGCAGCGCCTGCAATGCGCAACCGAATATCATTTCGCGGTGTTTGAATACATCGGCTATTTTGGAAAGCTGTACCTGGATGCCGATCCTGCACGGGTGAATTTTGTTACCGCCATCCGTCCAACCATCGCTGCCAGCAGCCTGGCCTTCGGCAATCCCGATGGCAACAGCATCGGGCTTTCGTGGGCAAACGGAAACGGGAGGGGACGTGTGATCCTTGCCCGCAAGGGTTCGCCGGTGACAGCGACGAGCGGTGCTTCCGGCGATTTGAAAGACGCTGTTGTGTACGAAGCTAATGCCGTCTTTGGCCAGGGAGCCGAAATCAAACCCGGCGAGTTTGTGGTGTATAACGACAGCGCCGGAACCGTGGATACGCGGAACAGTTTGACGGTAAAAGGGCTGGAAGGGAACAAGCAATACTATTTTGCCGTGTACGAATATGGCCAGTTGAACGGTGTGCTGCAGTATGCCACGGTTTCGCCTGCAACGCCGGCGACCCTATTAACCGGAAATGCCTTTACCTCGCGGCCTCCCACCATCGCGGCACGGCAGCCCTCCGTTTCGGCCCTTGCCAACCGGTCTCTGGGCCTGAACTGGGTGAACGGCTCGGGTGAGATACGCATCGTGGTGGCGAAGGCCGGCGGCCCTGTGGATGCCCTGCCAGCCGACCTGGCAGATTATAACGCCAGCGCTGCTTTTGGCACAGGAGCCGAAATCGGGAGCGGCAATTTTGTGGTGTACAAAGGAACCGGGTCGTCCGTTAGCCTGACCAACCTGTTACCGGCTACGACCTACCATTTTGCCGTGATTGAGGCGAACGGCCGCCTGGCGCCGGTCTTTCAAAATGCCAGCCTTACGCCACCGCTGGCAACATCGGCAACCACGCTGGAACGGCCCACGAAAGCCGCATCGGCCATTGTCTTCAGCAACACCGGGGCTACAGGCTTTACGCTGTCGTGGACACGCGGCAACGGCGGCAAATGCCTGGTGGTGATGCGGGAAGGGACGAGCCTCACCGCGAAGCCGCTCGACGGGCAGGTGTATCCCGCCAACGCGGTGTTGGGGGCCGGCACCGACATCAGTACGGATGGCAGCAGGCAGTATGCGGTGTACAACGGGACGGGCAACACCGTGGATGTTACCGGCCTGCAGCCGGGCAGCACGTATTATGTTACCGTATTTGAGTTTGAAGAACCCGCAACGATCGGCACGGCCTATCTTACGCTTTCGACTGCCAACAGCCTTGCGCAATTCGTTGCGGCACCCCTGGTTCAAAGTTCCGGGCTGCATATCCGTTCTTTCAGTAACGGTGTTTTGCAACTGGACTGGACCAATGGCAGCGGGCAAAAGCGCATTCTCCTGGCCAAAGAAGGTGCGGCTGTGGATGCCGTTCCGACAGACAATGTTTCGTATGCGGCCAATAATTTGTTTGGCACCGGACAGCAGGTTGGCAACGGGAATTTTGTGGTCTTCAACGGAACGACCTCCACGGCCACCGTTTCCAACCTCAAGCCCAATACGGCCTACCATTTTGCACTTTTTGAGTACAACGCGTTTGGCGCGGCCGTGCTTTACCGAACAACGGATCCGGCACGAACGGCGACCCTCCAGGAAAGCACCCTGCCGGTAGCCTGGCTTTCTGTAGGGGCAACAGAAAAAGACGGCAAAGTGTTGGTGGAATGGGCCACAGCGCAGGAGACCGGTGTTGATTCGTATACCGTGGAAAAGAGCCGTGATGGTATCCTTTTTTCGGCCGTTGCCACTGTGGCTGCCACCGGCCGTGCCACGCAGCCTTCCACTTATTCGGCGAATGATCCTGTACGAAGCAGCGGCAGTGTTTATTACCGTATCAAAGAAGTTGATGTCGACGGTCGATTCTCGTATTCCAAAATCGTGCGGGTGAGCAGTGGCGTGGCGGGTGACGTTTGCCTGTTGCAAAACCCGGTTCACGGTACGCTTCGCTTTTCTGTTTCCGCTGACCTAGTGGGAAAGGGTTATTTCATCACTGATGCAACAGGCCGGCCGGTGGCAAGCGGACAGATCGGTGGCAGCCTGATGACGGTTTTGTTGCCAGCACCCGGTGCCGGTGTATATTACCTGGTTTGCGGAGAAGAAAGGGGAGGGCAGCGAATCATTCCCTTCGTTCGGTACTAAAGCTTTCGATTGGTTAGTTTTTGTTTGAGCAGCCCGATGCAGGCTGTTCTTTTTTTATGGGGGCAGGAAGGTGCAAAACGGCCGGAAAAAGATTTCGGCCGAATTCGTTGGTTGCTATACTGCATTGCCCTACATTTGCACCTCCATTTTCGGCGGCCGGGCATTCCGGCAGGCTGCCGAAAATGTTCGGGAAGTAGCGCAGGCCGGTAGCGCACCTGGTTTGGGACCAGGGGGTCGCAGGTTCGAATCCTGTCTTCCCGACTTTAACCTTGTCAAAAGGTAACTAAACCTGTAAGTTCTAAGTGACTTACAGGTTTTTTTATTTTCTCCCTATCTATTTATAGCAGAAAATAGCAAAACTCCGGTGAGTCATCCGGTGAGTCAATCATGGCACCCGTTTTGGACTCACTGGCTTCGTTATAAGTCATTGATTTACATTGAAATGGGTTAATTCTTTTTGACCTGTTTTGGTAGGATTAGTCTGCGATTCGGGCTGTGGATTAGAAGGAATGAGTGAGAGAGAAATCAAATCATTTTTAAACCTGTCAAAACAATTTGTATGGAGACCACTCACACATTCGGGATTGACCTGCTGATCCGAAAATGCAAGCACAACAAAAAGCAGGCGTTCATCTATGCACGCATTACCGTTGACGAGGAACGAGCCGAAATTTCAACCAAAGAAAAAATTGACGTTGCTGCCTGGGATCCGGACAAGGAAATCGTAAAGGGAAAGACTATTGAGGTAAAAGAGATCAACCAGCACCTCGATGACATTCGCCACAAGATCCGGTCTAAATACCGAATGCTGAAAGAAAACGAATCTCTTATCACTGCCGAAAAGGTTAAGGAGGCATATGAGGGGATACTTGCCTCCCAAAAGGGGCACACGCTGGCGGAGCTTATGGCTTACTACAAGAAGATTTGGGAGACCAAGATGAAGAAAGGCGGCTTCAAGAACTACAAAACAACCATAGACTACCTGACCAAGTTCCTGGAGAGCAAGTACCCTTCAAAAGATGTTTACCTCGCTCAATTGAATATGGAGTTTGCAACAGAGTTTGAACACTACGTCAGAACATGCCCCCTCAAGGAACATGACCCAAGCGTGGGAAACGGTGTAGGAAAGCACATACAGCGCTTCAAGCGAATACTAAATTGGGGGTCTGATGCGAAGGACGGAATTGGTTGGATGAAAACAAATCCGTGCGGGAAGTACAGTTGTCCCCTCAAAAAGAGCAAGCGTAAGAAACTCACGTTTGAGCTATTGGTAAAACTGGAACGAAAAACGTTTCAAGATGCTACTCTCAATTACGTGAAAGAATTGTTCCTCTTTAGCTGCTACACTGGTTTTGCTTTTGCAGATGTAATGGCGCTTCGGGAAAGTCATTTTGAATGGGATGGTGATGAAACCATTTGGTGCAGAATATACCGGGCCAAATCCGATGTTCTGTCGCCCATCCCACTGCTAAAAGATGCTGCCAAAATCATCAACCGGCAGCGGAATGTGGCTGACTTGGGCCATGGCGATTCGATTTTCAAACGACTTACCAACCAGTTCGTCAATCGTTGCCTGAAGGTCATTCAAGAGGCTTGCGAATTCGATATTCCGCTAACCTTCCATGTTGCCCGGCACACCTTCGCAAAAACCGTAGCGCTGAAAAATGGAATTCCGTTGGAAACCGTTCAATTGATGATGGGGCATACCAAGATCACAACAACGCAGATTTATGCCGACGTTGATGAAGAGAAAATCATCAGTGATATGTCCGGAATCGAAGAAAAGCTGGAGGCAAAAAGAGGAGTTGTAATCGAACGCCTGAATAATTCTGTTTCACTTTCTGCTTAAGAAAGTCGGGGTTTTGGCTGTTTATACTCACTCTATAAGCGGCCAAAACTATATAATTTTGCAATGTTTTGGCCGCTTATAATTTTTCTATATCCGGCCATGCACCTGCAATGCACGGAATACTTATCTGGTTATCTTATCCTTCATCTGTCACCAGCATCACAGCAAAATCAAATCGGTCCATGCTGCCTGTTAGCTCAATACTACATTTGATGGGATAGCTAATCTTATAAATGCCAGATGTTTTCAGGACATCCGGTAACACTATGTTTGGATTTACAATAAACACTGGCTGAAAGTACGCTGGGTCGTTATAATTAGCCACTGAGTAAAGTTGGCGATACACAATTCCTTGGGCGGTTAAGGCTTCGATGGTAAAACACAAGCCGTTTTGCGCAAGTTTTTGGCTCCATTCGTCAGGGTGCTTCCATTCGAATAGGGGAGTGAGTACGATCTTCTTGATGCGCAGAAAAGACCCGATTTTGGGCAGGATGAAATCTTTTTTTCTTTCTTCGTTTGTCAATCGAATCGTCACATCATGTCGAACCATATCTGTATTCGCTATGCTGTAGCTGGTACCTCTTCCTGCTCCATGAACAATCAGGTTGCGGGTGGCTACCAAGTCCGACAAAATCCGTTTTACTGTCGGCAGCGGAATGTTCAGGCGCCGGGCAACTTCGCCGCTACTAATACCAGAATTCAACTCAACCAAGTTATAGATCTGCTGCTCGCGAACACCTACTGCTCCACGACTTTCTTTTTCTCTTACCTTCTGCAATAATTGGTGCTGTATATTTTTTAAGCAATCAAGGAAGAAATACACCCATTCCGTTACATCCTCACCTGGCCTCTCCCTTTGCGCATCCATCAGTTTCTTGTAGTACTCTTTTTTCCGGTGCTCAATTTCGTGTTCAAAACTTACATATTCGATCCATACATAGCCGCTTTTCATGAGCAAAAGGGTGGCCAGCAGGCGGCTCAAACGGCCATTACCGTCTTGGAACGGGTGGATGCTTAGAAAATCATACACAAAGATGGCAGCACGAATCAGGGCGTGTGTGGTTGCATCACCGTTATACCATCTTACCAAACCTTCCATCGCCTCCTGGGTGGGCCAACCAGGCGCAGTGGTTTCGAAGATGGTTGTTTTGCTGCCATCAGTTTCGGTTCGTTCTACCCGGTTTGGGCTAATTTTATAATCTCCCCGATGATAGCTGTCTTTTGTATTGTGCTTCATTAGGGTTTTATGCAGGTGCTTGATGCTGGCTTCTGCAATTGCTATGTCCCGGTATGATTCGGTAATCAGGTTTAAGGCATCGTAATAGCCGGCCACCTCCTGCTGATCTCTGTCAGATAGCTTATTGATGTCCAAGTTTTCAATTAGCACCTCTACTTCAGCATCTGATAATTGCGATCCTTCAATACGGGTGGAAGCGCCAATGCTACGTACAGTGGCAATCGTTTTCAACTCTTTTAGAGTTTTTTGTTCCCTTCGTTCAATAGCCTGCCATTGTGCATCGAATCGGTCTAGTTGGCTCAATTCCTGCGTAAACTGCATCCAATTTAGCGGAGAAAACTGTACAGTGTGAATTTCCATGATACGTTTTGATACGCAAATGTACGATAATTGTCTTAATCATGTGATACGATTTGAGACGGTATGAGCCAATGTGAGCTGTAAATTCAGAGTCTCGAAATAAACATAGCAAATACAGCCTCCAATAATTAGAGGCTGTATTATGAATTACGCCAACCGAATTAGCTTCCAGGTTACGGCTCGTCCATCATATGGTGGCATCCGGTTCCCTTTTGCGATTGGCGCTGTTGTACTGGGTGTGCCAACTACTTGCCACACGCCGCTTTCCGGACAGGTTTCACCGGTCCTTGCGGTAGTTCCAACAGGCATCTCATTCCAATTTAATCCGCCTTCAACAATGAGAGTGAAGGCAATTTCTCTCCGGAACGCTTGTCAGGCAGGCGTTCACTTCTGCCTTGTATCAAGGATATTCTTGAATTTGTAGCAAAAGAAAAAAGGGAGGATGCAGTCTATTTGCATTTTGATGGTTATTTGGTAAATCCGCTTTAATTTTCAGATCCAACTAACTGCTCATGCCTGACAATAAAAATTTTGCAGCTCGTATAGAGATCATTGATGAATGCCTGCGTAACCATTACCGAAGGTGGACCTTACAAAATCTAATTGATGCAGTGAACGAAAAGTTGAATGAACGTTTTGGCATCAGCGCAGGCAAACGAACCATCCAAGATGACTTAAAATATTTAAAAGAACAGAAGGTAGCACCTATTGAAAAAAGAAAGGAAGGGCCAACTACCTACTTTTATTATTCTGACAGCAGTTACTCCATCAAAAATTTACCGATAGGAAGTGAAGAAATCAGTTTGCTGAATGATGCTATTCACATTTTAAAGCAGGTAAATGATTTTAAAGTGTTAGAGGATGTAAATGGTATTATTCACAAGCTGCAAAACACCGTTAATACCAACGTGCCAGGCGGACCAGCAATCATTCAATTTGAGAAACACACAGTGGCTTTTGGCACCGAACACATTGATGATTTATTTTCTGCTATCAAGGAAAAAACAGTCTTACGCATTACATACCAATCTTTCAAAGCCACAGAACCTACAGAAGGTTTGTTTCACCCCTATTTGTTGAGGGAGTATCGCAATCGGTGGTTTTTGATCGGTAGTCACGATGGTTCCGAAAAAGTTACAAACCTCGCACTGGACAGGATAAAGGCTATAAAGCCTTCATTACACCCCTTTGTTGCGAATCCTTTTTTCGATCCTGAAACTTATTTCAATAATCTCGTGGGTGTTAGCTTGCCCGAGGGCGAGCCAGTGCAGGCGGTCGAAATTAAAATTGCCCCAAGTCAAGCGCCTTACATCCGCACGAAGCCCATTCATCATACGCAGGAAATTTTAAAGGTGTATGCAAACGGAGCCTTGCTTATCCGCCTTCAGCTTGTCGTGAATTACGAGCTCCGCTCGGTATTGCTAGGGTATGGCTGTGATGTGGAAGTATTAAAACCAATAGCCTTACGGAATAGCATGAAGGAAATTTTTGAAACAGCAGCATCCTGCTACCGTTAGAAAGTGCAAATAGGTTGCACTATGTTTTTTCATATTTGACTTCTGAATGTAGAAATGACCTTACACGAAGCGATTAAATATATTTCAAGATCAGGAGGTCCTTTGAAGACTGCTCAAATAGAGAACACTATAAATTCTGTGGTGGTCTATAAGCATCGAAACAGACTTCATACAAATGATATTTTTCCGTGTTTTAAGTTTAAAAAAGTTCATTCTTATATAAAGTTTACTGCTGCTTGTTATGAACCATTTAACAAAATTGCTTGCTAGAAACACTCTTACTAAACACGATGGCCGTGCCTTATGGCGCTATAATTTGGATGCGCAATTCTTTTATTTGCTCCAAAATCACCTGCGCAATGCACACAGCTTAACAGCCATTGACGCAAGGGATTGCGCCCTTTATTACGCCGCCTGGTGGAAGTGCGCTTACGATGGTGGATACCCTTCTAAGCAGGAAATCTTCAACACCATAGCCAACAAGCAAGCCTTTGGTGAGAGCGATTTTTACCGGCATGCAATACACGGTGCTAAACTTCTCGGTGTACGCTGGATACGCAATGCAAACACACACTACTTCCGTACCCTGTTGCTCCAAGGAGGTCTACCGGTACGCCATATTGGTAAAAACAAAGGAGCATATACCCGTTTTCTGCTGCGCATTCTAGAGCTAAACCCGACAGCTATAGACGATTTCGCTTTTGACTTTTCTATTACCTCTATACTACCTCCCTCAAGTCGAAACGATGAGATCTATGCCTGTTGTCTGCAGATTGTGAAAGCCGTCAATAACGAGGATGCCGACTTTCTGTCGCTACTGGAGAAGGATGATGTAATGGGTGAGATCAGCGCTGAACTGAAAAGTAAAAAACGTTCGCTTACCCAAGTACCCCAAAAGCGAAGGCTACGCAGCTTTTGGGTGTTAGAGCCGGCCAAGGCATCTATCTGGCTTTATTTGGGTTTTCCGGAAATGGATGCTGAAACCTTCCGGGATAAGCTCTTAATCAACGACGACAGGGAAGAAGAGCCATCGTACGAGTATAAACTATTTTATGAAGAGAGGGTAGTGTGCAAGTTTATTCGGAACAGTGTCAACCGCTTCACCGTAGTGTGGGTGAGCTCCGCACGATTGCGATGGCACGGCACTGATCAGCGGCCGGACTTGTACCTTATTGCGCATGATGGCCGGCGGCATTGTTGTACACACCTTCTTGGTAGCTTGCCCAGCCTGCAGCGGCCTACACTATGGACCCGTTACTCTGAAGGCCAATGGCTCTTGCAAAAAGGGACACACACGGCTGAAGACAATGCGATGGTACTGTATCCGGAAGCCTTTCGACCCCAGGATGGATTAGAAGCGGGACTGGTGGAAGTGGCAAATGAGATTTTGTACGGCCGTGAGTTTAAAGGCCAGTTTAATTTGATACGAGATGGAGCAGTACTCACCTATAAAACAGGATGTCCATCTTTCGATTGGTATGTTCCTGATGAAGGGCCTCTCTGGTTGCAGAAAGCCAACATGCCGGTGGTGCGCAGCAAGCCAAAGCTGGTAGCGTACGATAAAAATGGAGAATTGTTATCTAATGCAACCAAGCGATGGCGCAGCAAAGGTGAGCAGTGCTGGAAAGCCTGGAATGAACCAATGCCAAAAGGCCTGATTGAGTTTTGCATAGAAGTGAATGGCGTGCAGGAAGAGGATTGCTTTTTCAACATCGGGGCACTCCAATTAGAGGTGCGCAACAGCACCCTGCTGGAAGCTGAATTGTACATAAGCAACAACGATTTTCGATTACAGTTGAATGCAAGCACAAGCAGTTTGGTTTCAGTTGCAATTCTCTCTGATAAAGAAGTGCGCCTCACCTGTACCGATGCCACCAAACAGCCAAAGTCTATTGGCGCCAGCTTGCGGCTGGTGGGCCAGAGCAAAGGCATTCAATTTGAAATGGCGCCGCCATTTTCCGGCGTGGAGCTAATCGGCAACGATGAATGCGTTATAGCTGAAGATCATAAATTGCTACTTGACCATTTATACGGCTACCGCCTGCTGTGCGATAGGAAACCCTTATTCGTCCGGCTCTACAACACAAAATGTAAGGATATTGTGTTATCGCAAAGGTTAAGCGAGGCCTTATTGCCATTAACGCGCTTCTCCGACAAAATCGAACAACTCTTCAGCTTATGCGACCCTTTGGACGGCCGTGCCGAAGTGCAAATAGAAGTCTGGCGTGACGACAATAAATCAGTTCACCCCGTAAGAAGCTATTCCATACAGCGCTATGCCCAACAATTGGAATGTAGTGTTGACGACCAGGGTCAAGCTTTAGTGAAAGCCGGGAACATTGATGGGGAACTACTGTATGCCGTACCGCTGGAATGTGAAAACGCCAACATCTCTCTGGCGGGGTTGGTGCCCTCAGAAGAAGGCTACCGGTTTTTGGATGAACCTCAGGCGTCAAAGTACATCGTTTTTGGCGAGGGCGGCAAACGGGGTTCGATTAAGCCTGCTTTTCTTAACCTTGTGCCGCCGGGCAGCCCGATTCCACCAGATGACCGCATGGCCCGCCTCGAATTGTATCGTTTATCATTATTGGAAGGTGGGCCGGAAAGTGATTGTTGGAAGCAACTATTGGCTTATTACCAAATCTGTATTGACAACCACCTGCCATTTGCCACGTTTGAACTCCTCCGGTCTTGTAGTTTTTCCTCCCTATTGGCGGCACGCTTGTTTGTTTTCCTGGTTAGTTACGGCACTTCAGAGCAGTTTGTCACCGCCGAGTGCCCACAATTGGAGGCAGACCTGGGTTTTTGCTTTCACTGGGTAGAAAAGCAGCATTGGCAGGAGGCAATGGAATGGGCAGGCTGCGAATTTGGCTCCCGTGATTTTACGCTTGTTTGGGAAGCCATAAGCGGTATCTATTCCGCCCAACATCCCATTGCCCACTTTTCGCAAATCCGTCGGTTTGCCATGCAAGACCAATGGCCGGTAGTTGACACTTCTGTTTCGCCAACGCAGAAATTCAATAATATACGGTCGTCGTTAGGAGAGAAAGTCTTAAGCGGCATTCCCCGCCAATGCCCGGTGGTGCCTGAAATGCATGAGAAGCTGCTACCGGTAACATGCGCCGACAACCTGGCGCTATTAATAAAAAGTCCTTTAGCCGTAGCGTTGTCTATCACAGGGAAGAACAACTGCCTGTGGTGTGCCGAAGGCGAGCACATTCGCCGCAACGTCCGTTACAGCCAACAACTACACCCCGATTGGTACGGCTATGCCATTTGTCATTTTTTATTAAAAGCTAAACTGCTATTATGAACTTTCACAACTTATACCAGAAGATTGAAAACAGGTTAAACGATTCAATCCTGTCGCTTTGGGCTACCGGCGATGCGGAAATGCAACAACAACTGCGAGCCCTTTTTCAAAAAGAAGATGAGCAACTGTTGGCCAAGCCCGTTTTTCAAACTTCCTTTCCTTGGGAGGCTGCAGCACAAACCTTTGCCGAAACAGACGGCCTCTTTGATGCCACATTCATTGAAGCACTTGACAAAATCAAAGACGAAACCTTCCGGTTCCCGGCGGACCGGCGGCCATACAAGCATCAGGTAGAAAGTTGGCAAACGCTGCTGCACCAGAAAAAATCCATTGCCGTCACTACTGGAACAGGTTCGGGTAAAACAGAGTGCTTTATGCTACCGGTGCTCTACGATATTTTTTCTCATTGCCGAAACCAAACCGGCGTAAACGCCATCTTTCTTTATCCGCTTAATGCGTTGATTGGCAGCCAAAAAAAGCGGATGCATGCCTGGTGTAAGGCCTTGGGTGGTGTTAACTATGCTGTGTACAACGGCGATACACCCGACCAGTTTCCTGGGAAAAAGGCAGCTGACCGATTGCCTGAGTTAGCGTCCCGGCAACAAATTCGTGAAACACCGCCGCAGATTTTGTTTACCAACCCATCCATGCTGGAATATGTGTTGGTGCGTAACAGGGATGTGCCTCTACTGCAAAACTCAAAAGGTAAGCTGCGTTGGATTTTGCTGGATGAAGCCCATACCCTAACCGGGTCAAGGGCAGCAGAAATGGCGCTGCTCATCCGGCGTATTGTAGATGCCTTTGAAGCGGATGCATCGCAACTGCGTTTTGCTATCACCTCTGCCACCGTTGGCTCCGGTGCCGATAGTGCTGAACGGTTAAGGGAATTCATGGCCGGCCTGTGCGGCATTGAAGCGAGCAACATCAAGATCATTACCGGCCAACGGGTGTTTTCACAAGAGTTGCCGCCCGCCACCCATTCAGCGACTTTGTTTCAAGCACTAATGAGCAATCCTGCTCCGGAACAGGTAATGGAAGTGCAACAGCTCAGACACAAAATCTTGAAGTCACCCGGTGGTGTATCAGTAGAAGAAATACAAAAACAGTTTTTGGCTCCGGATGTTCCAAACGCACTAAAGTTGATTGATGGGTTAAGCGAACGGCAGGTAAAAGGCAAATCCATCCTGCCTGTACGTGGGCACTTTTTTGCTCGTGGCATTGGCGGGCTGTACGTTTGTACCAATCCCGCTTGCGAACACAACAAAACGGGTGCACCACTAGGCAAGCTGTCCACCCACGCGGCTGTGGCTTGCCAATGCGGTTGGCCCATGCTGGAACTGGTAACTTGCAGTTCTTGCGGTAACTATTTGTTTGAAGCAGACCGGGTTGTCGAAAACAGTGAAGAGCTGTTAAAAATGGTGTCAAAGGTTGTGGAGGACCCTTTTGCTATTGATCGAGCAGACGACGAGGAAGACGAGACCGGCAGTATGCCGCATTCCCGGTTTTATTTCGCCAAAGTCAGGGAGGATGGCCGGTACTCAAACGGACACTATCACTTTTCTCTTGACAAGGAAGGCAAAATGCATCATGGTGATGAGTATATATGTCTTCGCAGGGAAAATGAAAGCCAAGCCCGCTGTGTTCATTGCGGTGAAGGCGTCACCCATCCTTTCCACTTCCGGTTGTCGTCTTCTTTTATCAACCGGGTATTGGCCGATATAATACTGGAAGAAACACCTCCGGAGAAACAGCCGAAAACAGGTATGTTGTGGGAAGGACGGAAGTACATTTCCTTTACTGACAGCCGGCAGGGCACGGCCCGCATTTCCGCCCTTATCAATCAAGATAAAGAAGCAAGTTGGGTGCGTGCCATGGTGTACCACCTGCTTTGCCAGCGGCAACTAGCGTTGGAAATAGACCGTCCTGCTGCAAACAAGGTTGACTTGATGCGGGAAATAAGCGAGTTGGAAATGGAATTGGCTACAACAACCAAACCAAGAGTACGCCAGTTGATTGAAGATGATATTAAAAGATGTAAACAAGCGTTAGAAGGCATTGCTGCACCGGTGCCGCCTGCCCGTTTAAGCTGGGATAAGGCGTTGGACGACTTGTCATACCGCTTAGATTTGACTACACTTTTCAACGGTAACAACCCGAACGACAAAAATCCGAATGGCAAACGACTTTACCTGTCGGCCATGCTGTACGACCAGTTTGCCCGCCGCTTGCCAAAAGAACGGTCATTAGAAAACCTGGGCATGGTGAGCGTGGTATACCCTAAACTTGAAAAAGTTCCGCTACCGACTGTTGCCGAAAGTTTGGGCATCACGGCCAGCGAGTGGCAAAGCCTTTTAAAAATTGCCGTAGATTTTGGAGTTCGCATTCCGTTTCATTTTGAATTGAACACTGATATCCATCCTTACACCACTTCATTTGACAAATATTTTAAAAGCATACCGCTGCGCAACCCGGATGCACAGGAAAAGGATGGAAAACGCTGGCCCAGTTTTAAAAAGAAAGCTTTGATACCCGGCCGGTTGGCTTTGCTGATTTGCGCCGGATTGGGTTATCATGAACTGGATGCGCTTGATGCAGATACAATTGACCAGATTAACGAATTAATGGAGCGCATTTGGCGGACATTGAAGTCAGCCCTGCTCCAGGAAGACAACCAAACTTTTAAACTAAGGCTGGAAACCGCCTGCCATTTTCAACTTTCCCACAACCTTTGGCTTTGCCCGGTGAAGCGGCGCTTGCTGGATGTGCATTTCAGAAACTATTCGCCCTGGATAAAAGGCCGGCTGACCGCCGAAAATATCCGACACTATCAAATTACCCAATCAGTACAGATGCCTGTTCTTCCTTATCCTTTTCATTTGGATGAAGAAAAGAATCAAAACTTGGGCAGAAGCCGGCAGTGGATGGAGGACGCTTCAATGCCGTTACGGAGAAGCGGTATTTGGAACAACCTGCACGAGCAGGTGATTCTTCACCAGCCTGTTTACCTGGCAGGCGAACATTCGGCCCAACAACGAAAGGCCAGACTTGAGGAGTTGGAGCAAAAATTTGAGCAGGCAGAAATAAGCGTTTTGAACTGTTCCACAACCATGGAAATGGGTGTTGACATTGGCGGCATATCCGCTGTAGTGATGAACAACGTACCACCGGGGCCGGCCAACTACCTGCAGCGGGCGGGTCGGGCCGGCAGGCGGGCAGAGGCAAAATCGGTGGCGCTTACAATATGCGCACCCAACCCTATTGGCATGTATGCCATGCAAAGACCGCAGTGGGCCTTAGATCACCCGATTGCTCCACCTACATTGAGTCTCCGGAGCAATGCAGTGACAGAACGCCATGTACATGCTTTTTTCCTGGGCAAGTTTGTGCAAACTGACGGCGTGAGAGGATTGAATATTCGCGAAACCATCCAGGCTTTTTTCTTCACCGAAGGCGGATCGCTGGCATTCCGGTTTCAAAACTGGCTACGGCAGTTGGATGTGCGGCCTTATTTTAAGGCATTAAACCACTTAGTGCAGAACACGCCACTGGCAAACAATTCTCACCGCTACCTGCTCCAGCAAACAAGCCATGCCTTTGATGCACTGGTGGAAAAAACAAGGCAACGGAAAACAAGCCTCGATGACAAAATTTCTTCGCTGGAGAGGGATTTTGGCGAAAAGTCGCCGGCTGCAGCAGCCGTTCGCTTTCAAAGAGACCAGTTCATCAATAGCAATGCCGTGCAGTACTTGGCCGAGGAATGTTTTCTGCCCAGTGCCGGCATGCCCACCGGCATTGTGGAATTGGAAACGCTTACCGTGGATGACCTTAAAAACAAACGTACCGATATTGCCCGGCCATCTTATTTCATTACCCAGGCCCTTTCAGAGTTTGCCCCAGGCAACGAAGTGGTGGTTGACGGCAGAACCTATTACCCCGCAGGCATTATTCTAAAAAATGAACGAAACGACCAAGCTAAGCATGACATTGTGCAGCGCTGCACCTGCGGCAATGAGCGGATTGTGGCGGTGGCCGACGACCTCAAACACGACGCCTGCATGCATTGCGGCCAGCGCAACTTTAAGGGCTTGAAATTGGAAGGCGGAAACCCTGGCTACACAGAGCTTATTGAGCCGGTGGGATTTGCCGTTGATTTGTACGAGCCACCAAGCCGCCGGGTCAATCCGGTGTCCAACACGCAGTACGTTGACCCGCTGCTGATAAACGTACAGCCCTGGCCCTCGGGCAGTCCGGCCTTGTATGAATGCCGGGAAAGCGACGGCGGCGGCGAGATTCTTTTTTACAATACCGGCCAGGGGCAGGGCTACGCCGTGTGTTTGGATTGCGGAAGAACAGCAAACAGCGCCGACGGCTTGAAAGACCACAAACGGCTACGGGGCGGCAGGTCCGAAGACAATGACCGTAATGCAATATGTTCTGGCAACAACAGCGGGTATGCTATCCGGGAGCACGTAATCCTGGGTGGCCGTTTCAAAACCGATTTTTGCGAGTTGCGTTTGAGGAGGAAAGATGGCCAACTTTCCGACAACATAATCTTGTTGTATACACTTGGTTCGGTGCTTACCAAAAGCCTGGCTCGCTATCTGGGTATTGAAGAAGGTGAAATTGCTTTCGGGTTGAAACGTTATGACACCTATTCTACCATCTTTATTTATGACAACGTAAGGGGAGGAGCCGGCTATGCCGTACAGCTTCCGCTCTATGCTGATTTGCTTTTCAAAACAGCTAAGGAGAAATTAGAGCGCTGTGATTGCGACAAGGCTTGCACCAAATGTCTCATTGACCGCAATACGCAATGGCACATTGGCAAACTGGACAGGCATACCGCTGTTGAATGGTTGGAGCATGCGCTCAGCCTTTCAGCACCCGCCGAACTACAAAATGAATTTCCAGGCATCGAACCTCTAGTTGGCTCGTTGGAGAATGAATTGGCACGGCTGGCATATACCCAGCAAATCAGAACACTCTGGGTATATGCAGATACGAGTGTAAGAGATTGGGAACCGGAGAATATCAAGCTCTTTAACAGTCTCAAAGGAAGATATTCAATTAACATCTTGCTTGAAGACAGGCAAAATGCTTGGGACACAGATGAACGGGTAAGAATTATTCAATTGGAGAAACAGTTTAATTTTTATCAGCTTTCTCCAGTTAAAGCTGTGGTACTACAAACAATTTGCAAATTGGAAAAGAATAATGGACAATGCACGGAATATCTGGCTGCTCAACCTAACCTTACTTTGGATAATGTTTGGGGCAATCCAGAATTCGGATTTGTTTACAAGCGGCCTTGCCAGAAACCTGAAGACCATATTCCATTGACGATAGTGCTTGACCGTCAAAACACGGTAGATATTTATATTGATCAAAACGATCCATCTAGCATTTCTTCCAATGGATTAGTGGACATTTTGCTCAAGAAGTTAACTGGGAAGTTGGACTTGGCCTCAGCAATGAAAGGTCATCGATTTGAGGCGGTTTATTCAGATCGGTATCTAAAAACGCCCATAGGTTGTTTAATGATGGTACAGTTTCTTGAAGTGCTGCAGAAGCGGCTTGGGTTTAGTGTAAAATCTTTTTTGTTTAACGGTAAACACTTTGGGAATGATTATGCTCCGTCGTCCTGGAATGGTGATTTCAGGAACGCCGATATGCGTAACCGCACCATTGAACGTTGGATAAAGGAGCTTGGAATAGATAACGTGGAGGCCCGGTCTGAAAGAATTCCCCACTTTAGGTTTTTTAAATTTTGGAATGATAAAGTCACTGTAACTATCCGGCCTGACGGAGGGGTTGAACACGGCTGGTATCCGGTAAACGCTTCTTCAGTAAAGAAAGCAGAATTTGTATCGGTCAAAGATTTGTTTCAAGTTAGTCGGAAAGATGGTAAAATGCTATATTCGGTAAGCATCGAACAGTCTTAGTACATTGGTTAAAGGGGCGTTGTTCTTTCGCTTTTTTGACAAGCAAGCCTGTATGTCATCAATGGAAAACGAACTATAATTTTGCAAGCTAAATGTCATCGTATGGTATACAATAAAGAAGCTATTTCTGCTGAATTTGAAAGAGGAAAGTTGATGCTGAATTCAGGTGATTACGGGAAAGCAATTGAATTATTTTCAAAGATTATTGATACAGTGGCACTGGCGATTGAGGAGGATAAGGATGCCAAGGTTACTTGGGATACCGCATTGAATAATCGCGGTTTAGCAAAATGCAAACTAGCCTATAGCACGGGTGACAAAGCCTTGTATGAGTCAGGAATGGAAGACTATCGTACGACTGTTAATACGTTTTCGGAGGGAGAAAGACATTGCAATCAAGAAGGCAAATTTTCGTTTTTTCGACAGATGAATTGATGCGTTAATGATGTTTGCCTTCCAGCCTTAGAAGGGATTGACTGAATATAGAATTTATTTTATAATCGTCTTGGTACAAAACTCAAACTTCTACCTTATAAATTCAAAGCCATAGGTCAATTTTCGTATAGGGCAAAATGAAAACACACCTCCGTAAGAAACTCAACGCTACAGCACATTTCTTCCTAAGAAAGTGTGTCGATAGAAAAAGCCTCGATTTACGAGGCTTCCAAAATTAGTTTGTTTCCCGCCTGAACAATCCTTTCAATATTATCACTAGTGCAATGATAAATGTCACTATGCCAAGGCCAAGAAGTACATCTGGCAGTACCTCCACCTTCATCACCTTAACGATACTGCCCAATGTCGTGAAAACAATTGACAGCAGGAAGATCAATATTCCTTTGTTATGTTTCATGGTCATCATTTTAAAGCGTTACAACTACAAGCAATGGCAATTACGATGGAAACAGTGGGCTGTGTTGCTAGCGCTATACACGAAATAAAGCTATCGCAAAATTCGTCTGTTTCTGCCTTGAAGCAGGTCGAAAAGCTTTCGCCTGCTTCTCGCTGGCAAAAGCCCTTGCCACCGTGGTCGAGTACGGCGGTGCGGCTGCTGATACGTTTCTGCCCATCCTTGATGTTGATGGTGGCAATTTCATTTCCCTTCTGGATTTCCACCGTAGCGTTCTTCTCGTCGGTGATGTAGCGGGTAAACAGCACATCGCCCTTTTCGCTAGTGGCATAGGTGCGATTGGGATTTCCTTTAAACTTTGCCATGTAAATCAATACCCCTTCCTTGCCGGTGGTAGTCTCGATGTGGGAAAGGTCAAGGCTGTCTTTGACACTGGCGTAGAGTTCACCGGCCAAGGGCATTTGTTTTGCGGGTTCCTGCTTTTTTTCGCAAGCCGCCAGCAGGAGAGCGGCAGAAATGAATAAATAACGCATAGAAGAAGCTTTAGATCACGAATGTAGTATTAAAACATGACAGTAGTATTAAAACATGACATCAGAATTTTTTGAAACTCCGTTCTTGCAGGATGGCTCAGTCTGATTATTTGGTAAAACTTGGCGAGAAAATCGCAGAAAAGCGTACTGCTGCTGGATTGAGCCAAAACGCCCTTGCCGTCAAGTGCGATATGGACCGGCAAAACATGCACAAAATCGAGAAAGGAATGGTCAATATATCCATGCTTACGCTGAAAAAAATAGCTGATGCATTGAATATTTCGCCAAAGGAGCTATTGAATTTCTAACAAGAAGCAGCTTTTGTAAACAGAGTTACTGGAAACTGATTCACAATTTTGGTGCTCTAAAGGAGGAAGATCTTATTCAAGATTCAGAAGGATAGTGGGAGAGTACAATAAAAAATATGACCCATTTAAACCTAATAAATGTAGCAATAACCTCTAATTATTCAAGACAGTATGACGCTGTTGAAGCAAATGTAAAAAAAGCGACAAATCGTCATCATCTAATGCAGAAACATATGGCCAAAACTGGAATTCCAGAAAGTCACCAGGTTGAATTGCGCAACCAAGCCTAAAATTATAGTATTGATCAATTCTTAAGCGCAAGTCACCTAAGTCGTTCGGTACAGTATTGTTGAAGTAAGATATAAAATCAGTTAACCAGAAACTGTATTCGTCATTCAAATAGTTAGAATATCTATAGTCAATACGAAAAACAGATTTCCAAGTTTCAAATGCTTCGTTCAAGTTTTCCGGAGAAGTTTTTACTATCCATTGTTCATTCAGAGAAAATATATTTTGGCAAGACAATTCCACAGTAAAATTTTCAACTGGATCATATGGAAAATAAGCAATCCTTCTAGCTCCATCTATAGAATTTATTATGATGTTCTGCGTTCCTTTATTAGGAGCTTTGTTACATGAGTCGCACATCGGCACAAGATTAAAGAAATTAATTGCGGCAAAGGGATAATGGTCTTTATCTAAGTAATGATCGTATTCATTTCTTTTTTCCTTCGGATTTTTTAGCTTTTCTAGTCCACAAAATGTGCAAATTCGCCTTGTAGTAAAATGATTTAACTCATCCAATAATCTATAGTGTTCTTGAATTGAACTATAGTTGTTGCTGCAACTCACGGTTTTTATTGTGGAGGCCCATAAAAACAGGTAAAGGTTTTTAATAGCACGTTTTAATTCATCGTAATCATCTGAAGGAAAGTTTAGAATAGGAAAGCCTTTGTTTGTTAGCAACTGAACGACATTATTGTTATGTAAAATAAGATCGTAAACATTTTGCTTATTAATATTAGGTTGGTTCAATTCTTGAAAAACTCTTTGAAATTTTGCCAGCAGGTCATTTGAGTTTTCTACAACGCTCTTCAAGGCATTAGTAAAAAGTCGATTTCTATTGAATCTCGATATACTAATTGCATTCTGAAAAAAAGAAAGCACGTCTTCGTTAAGCTGGTATATGCCCTGATTGTGTAAAAAAAGTAACCTAAACCGCATACTCCTAATCCTCTGAATTAAGCTCCTTCAAATGTTTTAAAAGCGCCAACTTTTCAAAAGAGGGTCCTGTATTATCAACAAACTCCTGTATATCTTCTTTATTATCACTTCCTAATAGTGTCTTTATTTCCGAAATTGCTTCTTCCGAAATTGTTTCTTTTATATCAAATGCTTTTCTTAATATCACATCGAAAGAAGTTCCAAATGTCTCAATACCAATTTCGTCGAATGAAACTTTATCATCAATTCTAATAAATTTAAAAACACGGTATCCTTTACAATCCGAGACAACAAAGGGTGAATGTGTCGTAAGAACAAGCTCTTGATCTCGACCCTTCATTTGCTCATTGATGATGTGAATAAATTTCGTTCTCCAAGTAGGATTAAAATGAGTTTCCGGTTCGTCCAACAAAAACAACACATCTTCTTGTTGGAAAATCATGATCGCCCCTATAATTTGCAAAAACTGATGTTCGCCGTCACTGATACCAAAGTATGGTATTGTTTTTTCTGGTTTTGAAATATTTAGTTGTATTTCCTCGAAGCGAAAAACTTTGTCCTCCCTTGCTAATGTCGGTTTGTTGTCTGTTATATCATCTTTAGTTACGGTCTTTCGATATTTCTTTTCTAAATTCAACGAGTTAAGAAGCTCAAATTTTTGAAAAGCCATAAATAGGTTGTACACGCTTCCAAAATGGTCCCTAAAAGCTTGTTTAGTAGCTTCTGTGTTCAAAAAATCGAATTCAAAATAACCTTCTTCTGCTTGCCAAATATTACAAACACTACATCGCCTAAGCTTATCTAAATTATTTTGAAGCTCATTGGAAAGGATAACGAAGTTGCCTCTGCCTGATTTTCCTTTTCTTTTAAGATTGATTATAAGTCTAAAACTGTCTAATCCCTTGATACGTAAAAGATCATTAAATACATCTAGATCTGTGGAAGTACGAAATAAGAAATTTGACGCCACTATTGCTTCATTACTTTCATAATCTAAAAAGATCATCCTGTTATCTGGTACAGGCTTAGTTGATTTTAGTTTTGCATTTATCCGAACATCCTCGGAGTATTCTTCGTCGAGTTGATTTAATCGAAAACTTAGTGTTTCATTCATTCCAGAAGTGTAGCCAACGACCTTAGTCGGTAAACAATCCAGAATGGCTTTTGAACTTTTGATTTCTGTCCATTTTTCTGCATCGTCGGGAGTCGTATAAATTTTGGGACTTGAACTATTAAGAGTAGAGATCTTGATCTTTTTGTTTTTTACTCTTTGAAGCGTGTACACAATTTCAAGTTTCTTGATTGTCTTTGGTTTATTTCTTCCAAACCGATGAAGGCTTTCTACATAATAGAAAATCTCTACAATCAATTCAAGTAAATTTGATTTGCCCGAACCATTAATGCCTATGAGACAAATAGGATCAATTTTATTATCTTCTCTGGGTACATGACTCAAGTTGATTGCTTCAAAAGGCTGAAGACTATTGAAAATATCGGCAAGTTGAATACTCAGAATCTTCATGAAAGTCTATTTTGAAAAAGAGAACTTATAATTCTTTTTATCAGGTCTGTATTCGATATTCACAACGCCATCTTTTATAAGTTTGAAAAACTGGTCTCTCATAAGTCTATAATCGTATTCGGCAAAAAGATATTCAATGTCAGAAAATAAAAAACTTTCATTTTTCAATGAAGTTCTCAACAACGTTTCCAAATTTATAGTCTCTTTGATGCTATTCACTTTTGCTTCTTTTTTAGGTTCCTCTTTTGAGAGTTTCAAGTAATTTTCTCGTTCAAGCTCCATTTCTTTGAGAAATTGCGATAGTTGTTCCTTTTCAGATTTGAGGTCAATTAGCTCACCTTTAAATGCCATTAATAGTATAGCTTGAATACTTTCACTTAATTTTTTTTGGACCAAAAAGTAGCGCTTTTCAATTTTATTAAAACTTGAAAAAATATTCAATATGGATTCAACAACTTTATTCTGTTCATTTAGCGGAGGAAGGGCAATTGGTACTTTAGATAATGTGGTTAAGTTGATAGAAGCTAAATTGACTGTTTGATTAGCATTATCAAAAAAGTACCTTCGAGTTGACGATGACTTTGTAAAAAAAGAAACATATTCAGGATTAATAAACTCACTATCTACTTGTAAGCTCCCCCTGAATTCGCTGCGTTTAAAAGTATAAAATCAGTTGTTTTCTTTTGGTTTAAACATAGGAATTTGGATTTTATGGTATTCAACTGGCGGCACGAAGCCCAAGGCCTGGTG